>NZ_JAHBGB010000001.1 GCF_018390555.1 Ancylobacter oerskovii
CCGGGCAGGAACAGGACCTTCAGGGCACCTTGCGCATCTCGTCCGCCGACTGGTTCGGGGCCTACGTCCTGCCACCGATCATCGACGATTACGCGAAGGCCTATCCCGGGGTCGACATCGAAATCCTGACCGGCACCCGCCTGTTCAGCCTCGCGCAGCGGGAGGCCGACATCGCCTTCCGTATCGTCCCGTTCGACAGTCCCGACATCGTGCAGCGACGGCTGGTCCGCCTGGCCTACGGGGCCTATGTCGCGGCAGGCTCGCCCGAGCCGGCCTATGGCGACGGAGCCGGCTTCCGGCTCATCACCCACGACACGTCGACGGGCCAGTTCCCGGATATCGCCTGGCTCACCGAGAGCTTCCCGAATGCCCGAACGGTCCTGCGGTCGAACAACCGGAATGTGCAGGGACGCATGTGCAGCCAGGGCATCGGCATCGCCGTCCTGCCGCACGTCGTGGGCGATCGGATGGCGGGCCTGCGCCGGCAGGACCTGCCGACGGAGCCGCCTTCACGCGATATCTGGATGGGCTATCACCGCGACATGAGGCGCCTCCAGCGACTGCGGGCCTTCATCGCCACCGTGACATATTATATCACGAAGACACCACTCCAACTATGAATGCTGCAGTCGGCGAATACAGCTTGAGGGCCGGTCATCAGTGTCAGAGAGAAGATGGGCTGGCGCTAGAGTGCTAGCAGCGGCATGGACTGGACGCGCTTCTCAGCAGTCGGCGCAATAGTCGTGTTCACCTATGCCTCCTCGGCGGATGCGGCCAACCAGCTCGCCACCGAAGCCGGCGCGCAGGCGCTCTACTGCTGACCGATCCGCGTCGGGAGCGTGCTGTCGAAGTCCTCGATCCAGGTGCATAGTCTGTCGCTGGCGGCGCGCAACGGCGAGTCGAGGGGCGTATAGGCGAAATAGCTACGCGACGGCAGCGAGATGTCCGGAAAGGGCGTCATCAACCGTCCCGTACGCAGATCGTCTTCGATCAGGGTGGACGGAGCCATCGCCACGCCAAGCCCGTCCACGGCCGCCTGGATCGACAGGTAAAAATGGTCCAGCGTCAGCGTCGCCACCGGTTCGAGCGAGCCATGCCCGGCCTTCGCCAGCCAGTCGCGCCAGAGTCTGGGCATGCTGGCGACATGGAAAAGCGTGTGATGCGCGAGATCCCCCACCTCATCCAGAGGCTGGTGTCGCAGCAGTGCGGGGCTGCACGCGGGGAGCCGTCGTTCCGGGAGCAGCAATCGGGCCTCGAAGCCGTGGAAGGCATCAGGCCCGCCACGAATGATCAGGTCGTAGTCGCCGGCCAGCCCGTCCACCGGCTCGTTGCCGGTCGTCAGCTCGATCTCGATCTCGGGATGCGCTTCCCGTAGCAGGCCGAGCTTCGGCACCAGCCAGCGCAGGCTGAAGGTGGCGAGCGCATTGACCCTGAGCGCCACGGTGCCGCTGGCATTCCGGCCGTGCGATGCCGCTCCCCGGGAGATGCGCTCGAGCGCGGGCTGGATTTCACCGAGCAGCGCCCGGCCCTCCGCCGTCAGGGCAACCCCGTGGCTCAGGCGGCGGAACAGCGCCGGTGGGCCGAGCCACTCCTCCAGAAGCCGGATCTGCCGGCTGACCGCGCCATGGGTGACGCCGAGCTCCGCCGCCGCGTCCTTGAAGCTCGACCGGCGCGCGGCAGCTTCGAACGCCCGGACGGCGTTGAGAGGCGGCAGAGGCCGGTCTTTCGACGGGCCCCTCATGTGAGTTTATCTGACATCTGGCTGCCGAATTAGTCGTTTGCGCGTCGCATTCTAGCAGGCGCACAGTGCTGATGTGATAAATTCATCCACGATAGCCCCTTCCGCCGAGCCGTCGCGGCTGCCGCAGGCGCAGCAGACCCGCCGGCGTACCCTGGTCCTTGCCGGCCTCGCCCACGCCCTGCACGACGGCTACACCGACGCCATCTACGTGCTCCTTCCGGTCTGGCGGGCCGAGTTCGGGCTCGACTATGTCGCTCTTGCGCTACTGCGCGGCCTCTATGCCGGCGCCATGGCCGTGTTGCAGGTGCCGGCGAGCTGGCTCGCCGATCATGTCGGCGGCCGGACGGTGCTGATCCTCGGGACGGTGCTTGCCGCGGCGGGTTATGCCCTCGCTGGCTTCAGCGGCGGCGCGATGGGGCTCTGCGCCGCGCTGCTCGTCTCCGGCGCCGGATCCAGCGTCCAGCATCCGATCGCCTCCAGCGCGGTGTCGCGCGCCTATGGGGCGGCGGCGCGCGGGCCGCTCGGCACCTATAATTTCAGCGGCGACCTCGGCAAGGCCGTCATTCCGGCGGCGCTGTCCTTCGGCCTGTCGTTCGCGCCGTGGCGGCCGGCCCTGTGGCTGCTCGCGCTGGTAGGGATCGCGGTCGCCGTCCTGCTCACACTGTCCATGCCTAGGATCGCGCCGGCACCGCCGCCGCCTCCCTCCGCGCGTGGGGCGCCGCGTCGCGCCGGACGCGGCTTCCCGCTGCTATTGGCGATCGGGGTGATCGACACCGGCGTGCGCATGGGCTTCCTGACCTTCCTGCCGTTTCTGCTGCAGCTGAAGGGAGCCTCGCAGCCGCTCATCGGCACGGCCCTTGCCCTCGTCTTCCTAGGCGGCGCGGCCGGCAAGCTCGCCTGCGGCTGGCTCGCCCAGCGCTGGGGCGTCGTCAGCGTCACCCTGTGCACCGAGGGGCTGACGGCCCTGATGATCGCGCTCGCCGCCGCCCTGCCGCTCCTGCCGCTGCTGATCATCCTGCCGCTGCTCGGGCTCACGCTGAACGGCACCTCCTCGGTGCTCTACGGCACCGTGCCGGAACTGTCGCCCGCCGACCGGACCGAGCGCGCCTTCGCCATCTTCTATACGGGCGTCATCGGCTCGGGCGCGCTGTCGCCGCTGCTGTTCGGCGCGGTGGGCGATCAGGCGGGGCCGGTCGTCGCGACGCTGGGGACCGCCACCGCCGCGCTGGCGAACCTGCCGCTCGCCCTCGCCCTCGGGCCGAAGCTCGCAAGGCGATGAGCGGCAATCATTCCGTTACGCCTGCGGTTGCCGGTCGGGGCATGGGGCGACGCACTTTTCAAACCCGGTTTCCCGAGGTCGGCCCACGATGAGAACAGAACGAACGACAACATGGAGAACAACACAAAAGTCCGGTCTGGCCAGTGCCATTGCGGTGCGGTGCGCTTCAAGGTGTCGCTTAGCGACGGCTTCAACTCGATCCGGCGCTGCACCTGTTCCTACTGCCGCATGCGCGGTGCCGTCGTCGTGATGGCCGAAATGGGCGGGGTCGACATTCTGCAGGGCGAGGCAATGCTGACGACCTACCGTTTCCATACCGGATCAGCGCAACACTTCTTCTGTTCTCGCTGCGGGATCTATACGCACCATCAACGACGATCCAATCAGAACCTTTATGCCGTAAATGTCGCTTGCCTGGACGGAGTAAGCCCGTTCGATTTCGCCGAGGTGCCCGTCATCGACGGCGTCGCGCACACGAACGACACCGGTAAGCCACCCCGTCGAGCCGGCACCCTCCGCTTCATTCGGGCAAGCTGACTGTCACGGGTCCCCAGCCATACTCGGCGTCAAGGCGCCAGCGACGTGTCTTGGTCTGCCATCCGAGGCGCCCGCGTCGCTTCGCGCCAACTACAGACCCCAGCTCTTTGGCCGTGATCGGACGTCCGCATCGGCGACCTGCTGCCCGTTCGCGCCCGCTAGCGCCGTTACGAAGTTCTTCTTCGCATAGTCCACGAAGGCTCGAATCTTCGGCGTCGGATACCGGCTCGAAGAAAATACGGCGTGGACGGGCACCGGCGGCTTCGACCAGCCTGGAAGGACCTCTTCCAGACGCCCTTCGATCACGAGTTGCGCCACCTGAAAGCGCGGCAGCAGAGCGATGCCGAGGCCGGCCGCGACGGCGTCGCGGGCCGCCAGGTTGTTGTTGACGAGGAGGCGCGGGGCGAGGCGAAGGATTTCGGAATCCGAGCCGCGGCGGACTTCCAGTTCGACGACGTGTCCGGCCGCCCCGAAGACGACGGTGTCGTGCCCGTCAAGGTCGCGGGGCTGTCTCGGTGCACCTCGATCTGCCAGATAGCCGGGGCTCGCGAACATCCCGTATTCGGCTTCCCCAAGCCGGCTCGCGGTCAGGTCTGCGTCGCCCAACGTCCCGACACGGATCGCGAGATCGAATCCCTCCTTCACGATATCGACGATGCCATTGGTGTAGTCGGCTTCCACGCGCACTTTTGGATAGGCGGCGAGATAGCCGGCGATCCATCGGCTCACGACGCACAGGCCGAACTCCTCGCCGCAGGTAAGGCGGAGCACGCCCCGCGGCTCGCCCTTGACGCTCTCGGCCAGTCGGTCGGTGTCCTCCAAAGCGTCAAGGATCGAGACGGCGCGCTCGAACACCTCCCGTCCGAGCTCGGTGACCGTCACCGAACGCGTCGTCCTACGCAGCAGCTGCCCATCCAGCCGCGCCTCCAGCCGGATCACCAGACGACTGAGATGCGACTTGCGTGTCGCGAGGGCATCGGCCGCGCGGGTGAAGGATCCGGCGCGGACCACGGCGACGAAAGCTTGTAACTGTTCAGGATCGATTGTCGCCTGCATGAGCGACAATGTGGTGCAGTTGGGCCGGTTTATCTACCCCCACCTTCTTTCTAGCTTCCGTTCACATCGTTCACGAGTGAATGCGGGAACCCCATTGAAGATCGGTATTTTGAACACTGGCAATGTCGGCAGTCGCCTCGCGAGGGCCTGGGCCGCCGCTGGCCACGATCTCGTCCTCGCCAAGGACGGCGAGGATCGCAAGCTGGCTCCCCTACTGATGGAGCTCGGCGACCGGGCGCGGCTCGGCACGATCCGCAAGGCGGCCGAGTTCGGCGAGGCGGTGCTGTTCTCCGTCTACTGGCCACGGGTCGAAGCGGTCGTCGCCGAGGTAGGCGACGCGCTCGATGGCAAGGTCGTCATTGAGACCATGAACCCGCTCGGCGTCACCGCCGAATTCAAGCACTTCCACGATCTCGATTTCATGCGCGACGGCTCGACGGCGGAGGATCTGCAGAGGCGCCTGCCGAAAGCCCGGATCGTCAAGGCGTTCAGCACGCTGGCGGCGCCGGTGCTTGAAGCCGCGGCCTGGTCGGCATCGCCGGTGGTACCGGGCGTGCCCTATGCGAGCGACGACGCGGAGGCCGGGCGAATCACGCGCGGCCTGATCACCGATGCCGGCTTCAGTCCGCTGGCCACCGGCCCGCTGCGCGCTGCCCGCCAGATCGAACAGCTCGGCGTGTTCCTGCACCACGTCGCCGATCACGAATATGGCGGCGACGCCGACCTCATCCGCCTAGCCCTCACAGTCGTCGAGGCCAGCCCCGGCCCCATCGCGCGCGAACGCATCGCCTGAGGCGCATCGCCTCCCCCGCTACCGAACACAGCCGAGGAAAACACATGTCACAGTCGCTCAAAGGAAAGACCGCCCTCGTCACCGGCGGATCGCGAGGCATCGGCCGGGGGATCGCGGAGCGCCTCGCGATGGACGGCGGGACCGTCGCGCTGACCTACAATGCAAGCAAGGTCGGCGCCGACGAGACCGTCGCCGCTATCGAGGCATCCGGCGGCAAGGCTTTCGCGCTCCGGGCAGACCTTGCCGATGCAGGCTCCATCCCCGCCTTGTTCGACCGGCTCGACCGCGAACTCGTCGACCGGAAAGGCAACGCGGCCCTCGACATCCTGGTGAACAATGCCGGCAATGCCGGCTGGGGCGGCCTCGCCGATGCGACGCCGGACGGCTGGGACACGATGTTCGCGGTCCATGCCCGTGCGCCGTTCTTCATGGTGCAGTCGGCGCTGGGACGGCTGCGCGATGGTGGGCGCATCGTCAACGTCTCCTCCGCCGCAGGCACGCGGCCCATGGCGGCGGTTCCGATCTATTCCATGGCCAAGGCGGCCATCAACAACCTGATCCATGCGCTCGCCATCGAACTTGGGCCGCGCGGGATCACGGTGAATGCCGTCGCGCCGGGCTGGGTGCGGACCGACATGAACGCCGCCGTCCGCGAGAATGCGGATATGGTGACGGCCATCGAGGCCGACACGGCGCTCGGCCGCTTCGGCGAGACCTCCGACATCGCCGCCGTCGTGGCCTTCCTCGCGTCGGACGAGGGCCGCTGGATCACCGCTCAGGTCATCGAGGCCAGTGGCGGCTACAAGCTCTGACCCTATCCAGACAGATGCCCGTGGTCCGCTCCATCCTCCGGGGACATCGCGATGGAAGCCATGGCGCGCTGAGCGGAAGGAGCCTGCTGAAGGAGCCGCCCCTGCCAGGCGGAACTCCTGTTTATCACGCGCCCGAAAGCAGCGATCATTGTTGGTTCACGGGGCAACGGTTTGTTGCCGTGCTCACCACTGTTGGCTTCGAAGGTAAAGCCATAGCTCTGGTGCGCACCATTTGCCGCGGCTCGAGATCATCTCGGTCGCCGAGACGAGCACCCGCCGAACCTGTCGGCGGGTCCCCGCGGCATCCCTATGAGAAGGATATCGAAGTTGACAGGCACAATCGGAATAATCGGCTCCGGCCTCGTCGGAAAGGCCGTCGCGCGTCTGGCCGTGCGGGCCGGATACAACGTCGTCATCAGCAATTCGCGTGGCCCGGAAACCCTCGCCGGGCTGGTGGCGGAACTCGGCCCGCTCGCGCGCGCCGGATCCGTCGACGAGGCGATCACTGCTGGCGATATCGTCACGCTCTCCATCCAGCTCGCCGTGTTCGAGGCCCTGCCGGCCGACAGCTTCGTCGGCAAGGTGGTCCTCGATCAGACCAACTACTATCCCGGCATCGGGAATTTCCGCAGGGCTGATCTGGACAAGGGCGAGCTCACGTCGAGCGAGCTGGTCCAGAGGCATCTCCGGGGCGCGAAGGTGGTCAAGGGCGTCCACAATCTCGGCTGGATCCATATGGAGCACAACGCCCGGCCGAGGGGCGATGCCGAGCGCACGACCCTGCCGGTCGCCGGTGACGATGCGGCAGCGAAGGCGGTGGTGAGTGGCTTCATCGAGGACGTCGGCTACGACGTGGTGGATGCCGGATCGCTCGCGGAGAGCTGGCGCATCGAGCCCAACACGCCGATCTATTTCTGGCCCTATGTGCCCGCCATTCCGG
This sequence comes from Ancylobacter oerskovii, assembly GCF_018390555.1. GTDB lineage: Bacteria > Pseudomonadota > Alphaproteobacteria > Rhizobiales > Xanthobacteraceae > Ancylobacter > Ancylobacter oerskovii. Next base: position 7,159 of record NZ_JAHBGB010000001.1, read on the forward strand.
ACGGCCTGACGGATGCCGAGGCCAAGAAACTCTATCAGCAGGCCGGCAAGCCAATCTCCCCGGAGACGGCACGGCAACTGATCGACGGGACGCAACGTCCGTCCCCGATCGGTGGAACCCTGGAGGGCATGCCGCCGATCCACGTCGCCCTGTTCCTCGAGCTTGCCAGCGCCGATACTGTCAAGACCTAGGAACATTATGCCGGGCGCCTCCATCGCGGGCGCCCGGCGACTCTTCTCAGATTGATGTTTCGCCCCGCGAAGGACAGAATGTTGTCCATGACGACAACGGTCGGTTTCTCCGAAATGCAGGTCTTCGTCACGGTAGTGACGGAGGAATCCTTCACCGCCGCCGCCGAACGGCTGGAGACCGACAAGGCGCGAGTCAGCCGCATCGTGCAGCGGATCGAGGAAAAGCTCGGCGCGCGGCTGCTGAACAGATCGACCCGCCGGCTCAGCGTGACGGAGGTTGGACGGGACTATTTCGAACGCGCCTCCTCGATCCTTGCGGCCGCGGAGGCCGCCGAAGCCGCGGTGGCGCAGCAGAATCAGAAGCCAAGCGGCCGCCTCAGGATCACGGCAACGCCGGAGTTTGGGACGACGCGCGTCGACGGCTGGATCGCCGCCTATCTGCACACTTGGCCGAAGGTTACCATCGAGGCGGTCTATACGATCCGTGCGGTCGACATCATCCACGAAGGGATCGACGTCGCCATCCGCATCGGCACGTTGCCGGATTCGGATCTCTCGGCCCGCAAGCTCGGCGAGATCACCTATGGTCTTTACGCGTCCCCCGACTACCTGAAGCGCGCAGCGGCGCTCCGCACGGTCGAGGATCTCAAGCGCCACGATCTCATCATGAAGACGTCGAGCGGGCGATCAAGCTGGACTCTGGTCAACGGCCAGGCTTCGGAGAAGGTCTCGCAGACACCGCGCTGCGCGCTCGACAACATGATCGCCCTCAAGAACCTGGCCGTATCTGGTTTGGGAATAACCCAACTTCCCCGATACATGGCCGGGCCGCATGTGGCTGAGGGTACCCTTGTCCACGTCCTGCCCGATTGGGCAAGCGCCCCGATGCCCGTCCACTCCGTCTTCGCCTCGACGCGCTACATGGACCCGAAGGTGCGCGGTTTCGTGGATCTGTGCCGGGACGCTTTCAGGGACGGCGGCGCCAACTCGGCTTGAGAAGGTGACGGCCGCGCCAACGTCCGACATTCATATGCCGGCGGAAAGGGGACGTAGGCATCACACTCTGTACCGCACCGCATTCAGAAGCAGCCGGAACGCCGGCGAGGTCTGGCGGCGACTGGCGTAGTACAGGTGATATCCCGGTAGCGGCGGCGTCCACTCGCCCAGCACCTCGACCAGTCGGCCCTGGCGCAGATGCTCATCAACCTGAGCGAGCGGCAGATAGGCGAGCCCGAGGCCTGCGAGGGCAGCATCGAGGATGAGCTCGATCGTATTTAGGATCAGCGGCCCATCGACACGAACGCGGATCTCGCGACCGCCATGGCCCAAACGCCAGGCATTGACCGTGCCCGGTGTCGGCAGTCGCAGATTGATGCCGCGATGGCCTGCGAGATCGTGCGGCGTCGACGGAACCGGACGTTGGCTCAGATAGCCGGGAGCCGCAATGATCGCCATCGGAATGTCCGGCCCCATGCGGACCGCAACCATGTCCTTCGAGACATGCTCGCCGAGGCGCACGCCGGCATCGAAGCCCTCGGCGACGACGTCGGAAAGCTCGTAGGTCGTGACGATCTCCACGTCGATATCGGGATAATCGGCGATGAGCGTCGCAACGGCCGGAAGCAGTATTGTTTTGGCGGCGTGCTCCACACTTGTGATGCGGATCGTTCCCGATGGCTTGTCGCGGAACTCGCCGAGCGCGGCAAGGCTCTGGTCGAGGTCGCGCAGCATCGGCGCCAAGGTCTGCCAGAGCCGCTCGCCTGCCGGCGTCGGTGCGACGCTCCGCGTGGTGCGGGCAATCAGTGCCACGCCGAGCCGCTCTTCCAGCCGCTTGACGATCTGGCTCAGCGCCGACTGCGACAAGCCGAGCTTCGTGGCGGCGCGGGTGAAGTTGCGCTCTTCCACGACGATGGCGAACGCCGCCAGATCGGCCATGTCCTCACGACGCATTCATCACCTCAGTGATAAGTTCAATCGGATTGACCTTATAGTCTGATGGCTGGAGCCAGCCTATCTTTTCGGTGTCGCGCCGATGGCGCCCCACCACTCCGAAACGGAGGAGACGACGATGGCTCGCCAGATCAGCTTCCAGAACAGCAACAATCCGACCATCACCATGTCGGCCGTCATCAATGTTCCCGAGGGCTTCGACGAGAAGCGCAGCTATCCGGCAATCATCGTCTCGCATCCCGGCGGAGGCGTGAAAGAACAGACGGCCGGTACCTATGCCGCCGAGCTCGCCAAGGCCGGTTTCGTCACCATCGCCTATGACGCCTCCTATCAGGGCGAGAGTGGCGGCGAGCCGCGCCAGCTCGAGAACCCGCATATCCGCACCGAGGACGTCAGCGCTGTCGTCGACTATCTGACGACGCTGCCTTACGTCGACAACGGGCGCATCGGGGCCATGGGCATCTGCGCCGGCGCCGGCTACTCCGCCAATGCCGCGCTGCAGGACCATCGCATCAAGGCGCTCGGCACGGTCAGTGCCGTCAATATCGGCTCGATGTTCCGCAATGGCTGGGAGAACACCGTCAAGGATGCCGACGCCCTGCCCTATATCGAGGCGGGCTCCAATGCCCGCACCGCCGACGCCGCCGGCGCCGCGAAGGCACGCATGCCGCTGGCGCCGGAGAAGGAGAGCGACGCGCCCAATGAGGAACTGCGCCAAGCCTGGGAATACTACCATACGCCGCGGGCCGAATGCCCGACCGCGCCGGGCTTCGCCACCGCCCGCAGCCTGAATCAGATCATCACCTATGACGCCTATCACAAGGCCGAGGCCTTCCTCACCCAGCCCATCCTGGCAGTGGCCGGCTCCGTTGCCGGCAGCAAGTGGATGAGCGACGATCTGCTTGCTCGCGCCGCCAGCAAGGACAAGGCGATGTACGTCGTCGAGGGGGCCAACCACATGGACCTCTATGACGGCAAGCCCTTCGTCGCCGAGGCCGTCTCGGTACTGGCACCGTTCTTCGAGAGCAGGCTGAAAGACTCCGCCACGACCAAGCAGGCTGCAGAATAGTCACCCCGATGAGATGCCGGGCGTCTCGCCGCGCCCCGTTCTTTCTCGAAAGGAGACCATCATGAAAACGGTCGAGATCAAGAATCGCGACATGGCCTGGCCGATCGCGGCCACCATCCAGTTCCCGCCGGACTTCGACGACAAGCAGAGCTATCCGGCGATTGTCGCCGTCCACCCCTTCGGCAGCTGCAAGGAACAGACCGCGGGCAATGTCTACGGTAAAGCGCTCGCCGAGCAGGGCTTCGTCGTCATGGCCTATGATGCGAGCTTCCAGGGTGCATCCGGTGGCGAGCCGCGCTGGATCGAAGACCCGACCCAGCGGGTCGAAGACATCAGCCGCGTCATCGATTACGCAGTGACACTGCCCTATGTCGACGAAGCGCGCATCGGCGTGCTCGGCGTTTGCGGTGGCGGCGGCTACGCGATCAATGCGACGCTGACCGAAAAGCGCATCAAGGCCGTCGTCAGTATCACCGGCGTGAACATCGGCCGGCTGTTCCGCGAGGGCTTCAGCAACTACGACCCGCTCGGGGCGCTCGAGGCGATGGCGGCACAGCGCACGAAGGAAGCGCGCGGCGGCGAGCTTCAGGTCGATGAATTGCTGCCCGCCACCCCGCAGGTGGCGAAGCAGAACGGCCTGACCGAACGGGACGTCTTCGAAGCGACGGACTACTACAAGACGCCGCGCGGCCAGCAGCCCGGCGGCGCTACCCGTATGCTGTTCAGCCATGCACAGAAGACGCTGGCGTGGGACGCCTTCGCCTTCGCCGAGACGCTGCTGACGCAGCCTGTCATGGTTGTGATCGGCCAGAAGGTCGGCGCCTTCGGCGCCTATCGCGACGGCATGGAGATCTATGGCCGCGCCACTGCCTCGAAGGATCGCCAGCTGGTCTCCCTGGAGGATTGGTCGCATTACGATCTCTACGACAAGTCCGAACCGGTCGGGCTGGCGCTGGAGAAGCTGGTACCCTTCTTCAAGAAGCACTTGCACGAGACGAGCACCGCAGCGAAACGCGTCGCCGCCGAGTAGCATCCGTTATGGACCGTGAGCCAGGCCGGCGCTCTGCCGGTGCCGGGTTATCACGGCCTTTCTTCAGTTCGCGCCAAAAGCAGAATTGGGATGGTCGCCCAAGTGCAACCATCCCCTCTACAAAGCCGCCAAGGGCAAGGCGGTCGCGGTGGCGCAGGAGATTTATGCTCGCGAATGGGGTGTGAATTCCGATCGCTACGGCGCTGAGAGGCCCCTACGCCCCCCTAGCATTCGAACTGGTCGCCGCGGGCTGGATCTCGCGGGTCTCGACATTGGCTGCCGCCTTGGTCAGGGAGCTGGGCGCTCTATCGGAGGCGATTCACGGCCCCGGCCGGCTGGTCACCGGCGTCGATGAGAATCGCTATTTTCCGGCCGCGGCTGCAACACGGCTTGAACCTCCGGCCGGACGATGCCGCCCTCATCTGCGATGGTGCGTTCCATGCGCGGCTCGATCCACCACATCGCCTAGGTCTTGAACCGGAAGCCAAGCATACACTCACCAGAGCTACTCCTACGTCCAACGAAGGTATGCGACGCGCCACAATGGCGGGCGATGCAGCTGTCGGACCACGCCCCCCAAAAAGGTCGAGCATTCGCGTCGCAGCGCGGCGCTTGTCCGCGTTCGTCCTGCGAAGGCCATGCGCAGCGTTGGCGTTGCACGAGAACACCACCGCGTCTTCCCGCATGCCCTGCCGGACATCGGCCTGGATCTCGGCCGCTCAAGCTCGACACGCGGAGCTTCGGGGAGCGGTATTGTCGGCGTTCGGCGGCGTCGAGCAGCCGCGGCTTGGTTTCGAACGCATCGCGCCGCTTGCAAGGCGCTTCCACGTCACATACCAGGCGCCTGTGGCGCGCTGCGTCATCAGGTAAATTATTGAGATTTCAATCGAAATTTTGGCTGGGGGACCAGGATTCGAACCTGGACTAACGGAGTCAGAGTCCGCAGTTCTACCGTTAAACTATCCCCCACCAAACCTCTGAGAACAAACGTCTTTTTCAGAAGCGTCCTTCAAAGTCGGCAGCCGGCTGTGCAAGCCGTCCGGCGAACGGAGGGGCATATAGCGCTTCCCATCGCCCCGGTCTACCCCCTCGCGCAGAAAGTCATCACTTGTCCCAGAAGAATGCGAAACCCGCTTTGCCGGGATGAAGGAAACAAAGTTCACGGCCAAAGGCGGCTGCACCAGACGCATGACCGGATGTCATGCTGGGGACGCGAAAAGTGCATAGCGATGGACCTGGATGGTTTTTAGATACCTATTTTAGGCCTACGGCGGAGATTTTCCGCGTCTCAACCGCAGATAAGCCCCGTCCTGGTCACGCAACGGCATGCAACCAGCTCAGTGCTGTCATGCAGCATATCGTCTTCTGCGCCGCACCAAACGGTCTATATTCCTGGCATACAGAATGCCTAACCGTTGGAGGCTCATATGAGCACCGTGTCGCTTTCCCGTCCCACTTCTCCCGACTTCTTCTCGCGTTTCGTCGAGACCGTCAGCGCCTTTTTCGACGCCGTCAGCGAAGGCCGTCGCATCGCGCAGCGCTACGAGGCTCTCTCGCGCCTGTCCGACGCCGCTCTTGCCCGCCGTGGCCTGACCCGTCAGGACATCGCCAAGGCTGCGGTCGCCGGCCGCTGAGCCGCTAGCGGCTCCTGCGCAGACGAATGGACACGCTGTCGGATGAACCGGCAGCGTCCATGACCGTCAGTCGGACGAACCCCTCGCCCGCTGGCTGCCACATCAGGAGACCGGCCGCGTCGGTCACTCCTGCCGGCTCTTCGTCGACGAGCACCCTCACGCCCTCCCCGCCTTGTATTTTCAAGGGAACCGGCGTTGAGGGCTCGACGTCCAGCGTCGCGCCCGAAGGCGGAAAGACGATGCGTGGACCGTTCGACGCTCCGGCATACCCGTCCCATCCCTGAAAGCGTCGCAGTGCCACCGGCAGGTCGCCGTTCCGAGCGACCAGTGCGTCGTGCGGCGGCGGCGGCAAGGGTGCCGGCCGGGACACCAGCCGGGCGAAGGCATCGAACAATAAAGGCGCGGCCCTTTCCCGCCCGATCATCCCCGGCACGGGTTGGCCGTCGGGCCGGCCGATCCATACGGCAATCGTGCGACGCCCGTCGAAACCGACCGACCAGGCATCCCGGTAGCCGAAAGATGTTCCGGTCTTGAAGGCGATCAGGCCGCCGCGTGCGTTGCGGGGCGGGGGCGAGCCGGCCAGTATCCCGGCGAGATACCAGCTCGCGACCGGCGACAAAATCGTCCTGCTTTCAACAGCTTGTCCCGCAATTCCCTCTTCGAGGCGATGACGGGCCCGGTGCAACGCGCCGCCATTCGCGAGCCCTGCATAGAGGGTCGCAAGCCCTTCCAGCGTGACCCCTGCGCCACCCAGCCCGACCGCCAATCCCGGCACATCCCCCGGTGGCAGCCGCATGTCGACGCCCGCGGCGCCGAGGCGAGCGGCAAGACGCTGCGGCCCTACCGCCTGCATCAGGACGACCGCTGGTACGTTGAGCGACATCTGCAATGCCCGCTTCACCGAAACCGTGCCCTGATAGTCGAGGTCGAAGTTGCGGGGCCGGTAAGCCCCGAAGCGGGTCGGCCGGTCCTCGATCAGCGTCTCCGGGTGGACCAGCCCATCTTCGAAAGCCATCCCATATATCAAGGGCTTGAGGGTCGAACCCGGCGAGCGGAACGCGTGCGTCAGGTCGACCGCGCCCGCCCGGCCGCGGTCCTGCGGATCGGCGCCGCTGACCCGTGCCAGAATCTCCCCGGATGCGTTGTCGACCACCACCATCGCCAGCGAGACGCCCGGCTCCAGCGTCGCCGCGCGCTCGATGGCGAGGGCTTCGAGCCGCTCCTGTGCCGCCATGTCGATGGTCAGGCGGTGGAGCGTCGCGGAAGGGCATTCCTGTCGGGCCTCCTCCGCCGCGTGGAAGGCGAGATTCGGCAATGCCCGACGCCCCGCAGGCGCCTCGGCAGCAAAGGCGAACTCCGCCTCCGCGGCCTCGAATAGACCTTTTCCCTCAAGACGTTGTATCACCCGCCGGCGTCCCGACGCGGCGGCGGAAGCCTGCCGGTCCGGCCGCCGCGCCTCCGGGGCCTGCGGTAGGGCGACCAGCAGCGCGGCTTCGGCCAGAGAGAGCCGGCGCGGCTCCTTGCCGAAATAGGCGAGACTCGCCGCCCGCACGCCTTCGAGATTGCCGCCGAATGGCGCCAACGTTATGTAAAGCTGAAGGATTTCCTGCTTTGAGAGTCGGGCTTCCAGCTCGATGGCACGGCGCATTTCCGCCAGCTTCGCCCATAAGGTGCGCTCGGGGCGCGGCTCCAGCAGGCGAGCGACCTGCATGGTCAGGGTCGAGCCGCCGGAAACGATGCGGCCATGGGTGACGAACTGCCAGGCCGCTCGCAGGATCGCCCTCGGATCGATGCCGGCATGCTCATAGAAACGCTTGTCTTCATACGCGATTAGCATGGATACATAACGTGGATCGACCTGCGAGGCATCGGCGGCCAGCCGCCAGCGGCCATCCGGCAAGGTGAAGGGCCGCAGCAGCCGTCCATTGCGGTCGAGCACCTCGACGGAGGTGGCGATCATCGGCGGCGGCGATGCGGCGGCGCGCACGCCGGCGAGCCAAGCATATGATCCCGCTGCGAAAATCGTACCCGCCAGCAACGCGCCCGCAGCGAGACGCTGCCAGAGCGGGCGCGGCTTCTCGCTCACCGGCCGCGCTCCGTCACCACGGTGGTGCCGGCTCCGGTACGGGCGAAGCGGCCTGGGCGATACATGTCCTCCACGGTCGCCGGGGGATGCGCATAAGTGCCCGGCGCGACGGCGCGCACGATATAGGCCACGCGCAAAACCTCTGGTTCTTCAGAGGCTTGCGTTCGATCGAATGCCGCCAGGAAATGGGTGTCGCGGAACTCGGCATGCGCGGTTTCGGTGGTCTCCCCCAGCCAGGACAGCGTGCCGGCATCCGCGCCCACCGCCAGGGCGGGATTGTCGATCTCGAAACCGGCCGGCAGCCAATCGACGATCATCACCTGCGAGGGGGCATATTCGTCCTCGCGGGCTTCAAGAACGACGACAAGGCGCTGGTTTTGCTCGACTTTTGAGGGATCGATGGAGTTGCCGGCGAGATCGAAATAGGAGCGTTCGAGGGCGAAGCCGCTGGCGGCGGCCGGCTCCGGGCTCGCGGGCGGACCGTCGATCGACACCGCGACATCGACCGGCGCCGAACCGCGATTGGTCAGTACGGTGCGGTGTGCAGTGAGTCCAGCCGGTGCGAAAATCCGTTCGAACAGGCCAGAATGGGCCGAACCGTCGATATCGAGGCTCACTCCCCTGGCCTCGCGGGCGGCACGGGCAGCGAGCAGCAGCCAGGCATCCTCCTGGGTCGAGGTCGGCCCCGCTTCCTTCCCGACGGCCACCGCCCGGGCGCGGGCGGTGCGCGCGGTGGCGGGGAAGCCGCCTTCCGCGGCGAGCGTCGCGACCCCGGCGGCGTCGCGCAGTTGCGAGCCGAAGTCGGCGCGCCCCAGCAGGTCGGCCTCCGGCTGCGCCGGCAGCAGCTCCAGCGCGGCGGTGAAGGCCTTCTCGGCGCGCCCCTTGTCCCCGAGCAGGCCGAGGGCAGCGGCGATGTTGCCCCGCGCGAAGGGTGAGGAGACGTCGTCCATCTTGGCATCGGCGACGTAGCGGAGATCGCCGAGCGGGGCGCGGCCGTTGCGGGCGAGCACATAGAGGGCATAGGCGGCGCCGTCGTCGGTCGCCCCGTCGCCGGCATAGGCGAGCGCGTTGCGCAGCCGGTCGAGGGCGAGGCGGAACGGCACTTCCGGCACCACGAAGCCACGCTCGCGGGCGCGGGTGAGGAAATCGCTGACATAGGCGTCGAGGAAAAGGTCGTTGCCGCCGGCCTGCCACAACCCGAACGAACCATCCGAGCCCTGCCGCGCCACCAGCCGGGCAATGGCGTCGCGCACGGTCTTGCCCGGGTCGTTCTTCAAATCGAGACCCTTGGCCAGCTCGGCGGAATAGAGCAGCGGCAAAGCGCGGCTGGTGAGCTGCTCGGAGCAGGCAAAGGGATAGCGGTCGAGCGCCACCATCAGCGCCGGCACGTCGAAGGCGGGATCGCCGCCGGCCGAGACGGTGACGCGGCCGGTGCCAGGCACGAGGTCGGCGATCAGGTCGCCGCTCAGCGTCATCGCGCCGCCCGGCGGCAGCGAGGTGACGGTGCGGCGGCTGATGGAGGGATAGGCCGGACGCACCTCCAGCGCATAGTCGCGCACGATGCTCAACCCGTCCGGCCCGCCGAGGCGGACGGAGACCTTGGCCGGACCGATGCCGGCGCCCTGCAACGGCACCCTGAGGCTGTGGCGGGCGCCCGGCGCCAGTGCCAGCGTCGCCGGGGCATTGCCGAGCTTCACCGGGCCGTCGGCCACCAGCGACAGGGAATAATCGCCGGCCGGGCCATCGACATTGTCGAGCGCGAGGTTGAGCGTCGAGCGGTCGCCGGCGCCGAGGAAGCGCGGCAGCGTCGTCGTCGCCACCACCGGATCGCGGATCACCACGTCCTTCTCGCCATGGCCGACCGCCTCGCCGGACCATGCCACTGCCATCAGCTTGCCGGTGCCGTCGAAAGCCGGCACCGCGAAATCGATGGTCGCCCTGCCCTGCCCGTCCAGCTTCACCGGGCCGGCGAACAGGGCGAGCGGCGGCTGGGTCGGCGGATCGGCCTGCAGGCCCTCGTCCATGGCATCGCCGCCGGAGCGCAGGCGACCGCGCGCGCCCTGCATGCCGTCGATCAGCTGGCCGTAGAAATCGCGTACCTGCGTCCCCAGCTGGCGCTGGCCGAGATAGAAGCCGTCCGGGTCCGGCGCCTTGAAGCCGGTGAGGTTGAGGATGCCGACATCGACCAGGGCGAGCGTCACATAGGCCTCGCCGGCGCCGGCGCCCTTCACGGAGACGGGAACCGAGAGGGTGGTCTCCGGGCGGATGCGCTCGGGAGCGTCGAGCGCCACTTCCAGCACCCGCGCGGCGCGATCCACCCCGAACCAGGCGAGGCCGATGGCACGGCCGGGATTGCGGCCGGCGGCGACATCGAGCGGCCGATGCAGGAAGGCGAGCGCATAGGCGCCCGGCCCCCACGCCGCCGCGACGTCGAAGCCGACGCTCGAATCGCCGGCGGGCACGTCGAGCGTCTTCGACGCCAGCACGCCATCGCCGACGATCAGCACCGTCGCCGAGCCGGCATAACGGCTGCTCAGGTGAAGGTTGAGCTTTTCGCCGGCGGCATAGTGCGGCTTGTCGAGGGTGAGATCGAGCCGATCCGGCGCATCGGCGGTGGCGCCTCCGCCCCAGCCGGCCTCGAAGGACACGGCGGTGGAGAGGCGGCTGGCACCGGCGCCCGAGGTCACTTCCAGCCGGTAGCGGCCCCATTCGACCGGCACCTCCAGCCGCGCCGGCTTGTCGGCGGCGAGGTCCAGCGTGCCGTCGGCCACCTTGCGGGTGGCCTGCACCGGCTCGAAATCCCAGCTATTGCCGACGCGATACCATTGATAGCGGTTCTCGACACGGTAGAGCGTCCAGGCGACGCCGGCTGCCGGCTGCTGCTGGCCGGAGCTGTCGACCATCGCCATCTCCACGACGGCGCTGGTGCCCTCGGCTGGGCCGGAGCCGGTCCAGAGCGGCTTGACGCCGAGACCAGCCGCGGACGGCATCACCGGCAGGGTCAGCGACCGGCGGATGGCGCGGCCGCCCCCCTCCTCCAGCGACACGAAGATCTCCGCCTCCAGCGGCTGGCCGGTCGCCTGGGCGGCGGGCAGCGCGGCGGAAAGATGCGCCTTGCCGGCATTGTCGGTGACGCGGGTGTCCGGCAACGGCTCGCGCACCGCGGTGAAGCCGTCATCCGGCCGGCCGAAGCGCCAGCCCGGCCAGCCGGGGCGCGCCGCGGCGACCTTGAGTTCGATCTCGCCGGAAACGTCGAGCCCGGCGGCCGGCGGGCCGAACAGCCAGCGCCCCGCGGCATCGATGGTGGCGGGCGCACCGGGGGCGATCTGCTTCGCGCTGGTGGAAAGCTCGAGAGCGAGCCGCTCGGGGACGTAATCCTCCACAAGGAAGGTCGTCGAGCCGACCGGCGTGCCGCGCGGGTCGACATAGGCCTCGACGCGCCAGGTGCCGGTCATGGCGCCGCCCATCAGCTCGAAGGCGGTGCCGCGCCCGCCGGCGCCCTGATCGTCCACGAGCACGCGGCGATCCTCGACGCCGTCTGGGCGCTTGAGCACGAAGGTGAGCGGCACGCCGCCCACCGCCGCCACCTGCGGATCGCGCAGCAGCGCGGTGAGATGCACGCTCTCGCCGGGGCGGTAGACGCCGCGCTCGGTGGTGACGAAGGCATCCATGCGGCCGGGAGCGGCGCGCCCGCCCACCCCGCGATCCGTCAGGTCGAAGGCCTGATCCTCCAGCGACAGGAAGGCATAATCGTCGCCCTCCCCCCGCGCCACCACGACGGCCGGGGCGAAACCCTCGGTGCCGCGGGTGATGGCGGCGTCGAACATGGCGGCGCCGTTCGCATTGGTGCGGGCGGTGGCGAGCAGCTCGTTGGACTTGGCCAGCAGGCGGATCTCGGCATTGGCCACCGGCTTCGCCGAGCCGAGCGCGCGCACCAGCACATGCAGGCCGTCGGTGCCGGACAGCGCGGTCATGCCGAGATCGGAGACGATGAACCACTGCGCCGAGCGGGTGGCGTAGTCGTCGTCCGGGCCGGCGGCATCGCCGGCCGGGCGGGCGGCGAGCACATAGACGCCGGGCTTCAGCGCCCCGACCGCCTCGTCGACCGGAAAGGCGGTGGTGGTGTCCTCGTTGAGCGGCGAGGCGGTCTCGAGTTCGCCGGCGAAGACCCGCTCCGCCTGCCCGTCCTTGAGCTGCGAGAGATCGTAGGAGCCGAGGTCGCGGCGGAAATCGCCGTCCAGCGCGATGGGAATCAGCGAGCGGTCGCCGATGCGCAGCACTTCCACCGCCACGCGGGAGGTGTTCACCGTGACGACGGGGATGGAGCGCGGCCCGGTGCGCGGCAGCACATAGGCGCGGCCGGTGAAGCGCACGCCGGGCTTGCGGTCCCGCACATAGATGGTGAGGTCGGCATTGGCCTGCAGCTTCTCCGCCACCACCACCGAGGGCAGGCCGGCGCGCAGGGTGACGTCATAGGCCCCGCCATGGCGCAGGCCCTCGACGCAGAGCTGCTGGCCGTCCACCGACACCGCCGGCTTGTCGACCGCCCCGCCGGGACCGGCCAGGGTGACGAAGGTGGCGAAATCGACCGGCCCCTTCGCCAGATCCTCGGAGAACTGCACGCAGGCACGCGGGCTGGCCGCGTCCGAATCGACGGTGTAGTCGAGCATGCGGAAGCCCTGCTCGGCGCGCAGCTTGTCGTAATAGGCGCGCTCGGCGGGCACGTCGCGCACGTCCAGCGCGAGCGACAGCGTGTCCAGCGCGGCGCGCCAGAGCGAGCGCTCGGCATAGAGATGGCCGACGGCGTAGAGCGCGTCGGCCTGCGCGTTGCGGGTGGTCGCCCGGCGATAGGCGATGAAGGCGCTCGCGGTGGCGCGGTCGAGGAAGGTATCGGCGCTCTCGTCCTGGTTCGGCTTGATGCGGGCGAGCGCGCGCGACAGGCGCATCCACAGGCCGGCATCGTCCGGCGTCACGCGGGCCAGCCGGGCGTAGAGATCGGCGGCGGTGCGCGCATCGCCGGCCTGAAGCGCGGCATCGGCATCGCGGCGCAGCTGCGCGGCGGGCTTCTCCAGCGGCGTGCGGTCGCGATCGACCAGCGACTGCAGGCGACGGGCGGATTCGACGAGATCGGGACGCGAATAGGTTCGCGGCAGCGCCGGATCGGCCGCCGGCTGCGCGGTGGCGGCGGGCTGGACGGGCGGCTTGGCGGGCGGCTTGGCGGGCGGCTTGGCGGGCGGCTTGGCGGGCGCGGCCGGTTGCGCCGCCGCCGGCCGGGCGGCCGGCGCGGGCTTCGGCGGCGCGGTCTGGGCGAAGGCCGGCGCGCCGGCGAGAAGCGCGAGGACGAGCGGGGCGGCCAAGCCATGCATCAGGCTTCGCACCGACAGGACCGGGCGAAGGATGGCGGCACGAACGGCAGCGGGCATCTCGTCTCTCCCCGGGTGTTTCCGGCCTGCCGCCGCCGGAACGGAACCGCGGCGGGCAACGTGTCGGAACCTTCCGCCGTCTTGGCGACGGTCGCATGAAGTGACGGAAGGATAGGCCGGAATCGGCCGCCCCGCCATGTCGTCGGCGCCCCGCCGCGCCCGCCACGGCGCGCTCGCGAGCGGCCCGCCACTGGCGGCGAAACGCGGGCGCCACATATGACGCGGATGCGACACGGCGCTGTGGGCACGGGAGATTGCTGCGCCGGCGCCATTGAATAGCCGGGCGCGCTTAGGTATACGGGCCGTCACCCACGCGGGAGGCCTGCCGGGACGAGCGCTCCGGCGGGCATATTCCGATTCACATCGTGGCCGGACGCGGCCACAGAGACAGAGGCATTCCATGTCTTCCACGTTCGAGACCGTCGCCAACATCATCGCCGAGACGTGCGACATCCCGCGCGAGAACATCACGCCCGAGAGCCATGCCATCGACGATCTCGGCATCGACAGCCTGGACTTCCTCGACATCGCCTTCGCGATCGACAAGGCGTTCGGCATCAAGCTGCCGCTCGAGCAGTGGACCCAGGAAGTGAACGAGGGCAAGGCGACCACCGAGCAGTATTTCGTGCTCGAGAACCTCTGCGCCCGCATCGATGAGCTGATCGCCGCCAAGTCCGCCTGAGCGGGCTGGCAGGGCGTACGGGCAGGCGCAGGCAGACATGCGGCTCGAATATTTCCAGATGGTCGACAAGGTGCTGGCTCTCGATCTCGAGGCCCGCACCCTGAGGACGGCCAACACCGTGCCGGACCAGAGCCCGATCTTCGAGGGGCACTTTCCGGGCCATCCGCTGCTGCCGGGCGTGCTTCTGTTCGAGATCATGGCCCAGACCAGCGGCATGCTGCTGCTGCGGCTGCACAATTACGACCGCATGGCGTTCCTCGCCACGGTCGACAAGGGCAAGCTGCGCACCTTCGTCACCCCGGGCCAGGTCATCGAGGTGTTCTCCCAGCTGGTGCATGACGGCTCCGGCTTCGCGCGGCTGAAGGCCGAGGGGCGGGTCGAGGGCAAGCTGGTGTGCAATGCCGAGGTGACGCTCAAGACCATGCCGTTCCCGGCGCCGGAGCTGCGCGGCTACCTCCTCCAAACCGCCGAGCGCATCGGCATGCCGATGGACGCATCCGCCCCCGCGGGCGGGCCGGCCCCGGCGAGCGTAGGAAACCTCACGCATGTCTAAGCGCCGTGACGTCTGGATCACCGGCATCGGGCTCGTCTCGTCGCTCGGTGAAGGGCTGGAAGCCCATTGGGCGGCGCTGAACCAGGGCCAGCCGGTCGTCGACGAGACGGGCTTCTCGCCCTATGTCGTCCACCCGCTGGCCAAGATCAATTTCGACAGCCAGATCCCCAAGAAGGGCGACCAGCGGCAGATGGAGCCCTGGCAGCGCATCGGCACCTATGCCGCCGGGCTGGCGCTCGATTCGGCCGGGATCAAGGGCGACAAGGAAATCCTCGGCGCCACCGACATGGTGGTGGCGGCCGGTGGCGGCGAGCGCGACCAGACGGTCGACGGCGCCATCCTGACCGAGATCGAGAAGCAGCCGAAGCCGGACGTGTTCCTGAACGAACAGTTGCAGTCCAACCTGCGCCCGACGCTGTTCCTCGCCCAGCTGTCCAACCTGCTCGCCGGCAACATCTCCATCGTGCACGGCGTCACCGGCTCGTCGCGCACCTTCATGGGCGAGGAGAGCTCGGGCACCGACGCGGTGCGCATCGGCTTCTCGCGCATCGCCGCCGGCACCAGCGAGATCGCCCTCGTCGGCGGCGCCTACAATGCCGAGCGGCGCGACATGCTGCTGCTCTACGCGCTGAAGCATCTCGCCAAGGCCGCGCCCTGGTCGCCGGTGCTGAGGGACGCGAACGGCGTGCCGACCGGCTCGGCCGGCGCCTTCCTGGTGCTGGAATCGCCGGAACATGCCCGCGCGCGCGGTGCGAAGCCGATAGCCAAGCTGTCCGGCATCTGGTCCGAACGGGCGCGGCGCGGCGAGGACGGCGCCATCGAGGCGACGCTGGCGACGATGATCGCCGGCGCCCTCGGCGACACCACCGACGGCACCGCCATCCTTTCCGCCGCCTCGGGCGCGCCGCAGCCGACCAAGGCCGAGGCCGTGGTGCTGGAGCGCTCCGGCCTGCCGGTGCGCTCGGTCACCGACCGCGTCGGCCATGGCCTGGAGGCGCAGATGCCGGTGGCGCTGGCCATCGCGGCGCTGAGCGTCTCCGAAGGCCGGCTGTTTCCGCCGCTCGCCGGCGAGACGCTGGAAAAGCCTTTCGACGGCCCGCTGAAGCGTGCCATCGTCACCGGAGTGGGGCATTGGCGCGGAGAAGGCGTGGCGCTGGTGGAGCGTATCGACTAGGTCCGGTTCCGCAGGGAAGAGGAAGCCCTGCAAGGGAACGGACCTGGCCGACCGATCTTAAAGCGCCTTCTTGACGATCAGGCCTATCCGCTTGATCGACAAGGTCTAACCCGCACGGGGAGCGCGAGCTCCCGAGGAGCACATCATGGCGTCCTATACCGACAAGGCCGGTCGGCCGATCGTCGTCGTCACCGGCATGGGCCTGGTGACGTCGCTCGGCCAGGGCAAAGAGGACAACTGGGCGAAGCTCACTGCGGGCAAGTCCGGCATCCACCGCATCACCCGTTTCCCGCTCGATTCGCTGCGCACCACCATCGCCGGCACCGTCGACTTCCTGTCCGACTCGGGCCGCACCGCGCCGGACCTCTCCGAGCAGCTGGCGCAGCTGGCGGCGGACGAGGCGATCGCGCAGTCGGGCATCGGCTCCAAGGGCAATTTCCCCGGCCCGCTGTTCTGCGCCGTGCCGCCGATCGAGATCGAGTGGCCGCAGCGCCGCATCCTGGCGCAGGAAGCCGCCGCCAACGCCGCCGTCACCTATGACGACCTGCTGCGCGCCGCCGAGACGCACGACCACGGCGCCTGGCACGAGCGCTTCCTCTACGGCTCGATCGCCGATCACCTCGCCGACCGCTTCGGCACCCGCGGCCAGCCGATCTCGCTGTCCACCGCCTGCGCCTCCGGCAATACCTCGATCCAGCTCGGCGTCGAGGCGATCCGCCGCGGCGACTGCGACGCGGCGCTGTCCATCGCCACCGACGGCTCGGTGACGGCGGAAGCCCTCATCCGCTTCTCGCTGCTCTCGGCGCTGTCGACCAATAACGAGAACCCGGCGGCGGCCTCGCGGCCGTTCTCCAAGAACCGCGACGGCTTCATCATCGCCGAGGGCGCCGGCGCGCTGGTGCTGGAAAGCCTGGAGCACGCAGTGGCGCGCGGGGCGAAGATCCTCGGCGTGATCGAGGGCGTCGGCGAGATGGCCGACAGCTTCCACCGCACCCGCTCCTCGCCGGACGCCAAGCCGGTGATCGGCTGCATGCGCGCGGCGCTGGCCGATGCCGGGGTGAGCCCGGACGAGATCGACTACATCAACGCCCACGGCACCTCGACGCCGGAGAACGACCGCATGGAGTTCACCGGCATGAGCGCGGTGTTCGGCGAGCGGATCGGCTCGATCCCGCTGTCGTCCAACAAGTCGATGATCGGCCACACGCTGACCGCCGCCGGCGCCATCGAGGCGGTGGTGTCGGTGCTGACCATCCAGAACGGCCGCATCCCGCCGACCATCAATTACGAGACGCCGGATCCGGCGATCCCGCTCGACGTGGTGCCGAACGTCGCCCGCGACGCGCAGGTGAACCGGGTGATGTCGAATTCGTTCGGCTTCGGCGGGCAGAATGTGTGCGTGATCATGACGGGCGAGCCGGCGTGAGGGTCTTCGTCTTCACGCCCGCGATGATCTCGTCGACCCCTGCTCCCTCTCCCCGTGGGGGAGAGGGTCGGGGTGAGGGGCATCGCACGCTCCAGGGTTTCGCAGGCGTCCTTCCCCCTCACCCGGCGCTGCGCGCCGACCTCTCCCCCTCGGGGAGAGGTAAGGAAAGGGCGCACGCATGACGATGTCCCGCGTTCTCGTCACCGGCGGCGGGCGCGGCGTCGGCGCCGCCATCGTGCGGGCGCTGGCGTTCGGCGGCTTCGAGGTGGTGTTCACCGTCCGCACCGCCGTCGCCGAGGCCGAGGCGCTGATCGCCGAGATCAAGGCCGCGCGGCCCGAGGCGGTGCTGGAGGCGCGCCCGCTCGACCTCGCCGACAAGGGTGCGGTCGATGCGTTCGCGGCGCAGGTGGCCGAGGAGCCGTTCTTCGGCCTCGTCCACAATGCCGGCATGAGCTACGACACGCTCGCCGCCATGGTCGACCAGGACAAGGCCGAGCGGCTGATGCAGGTCAATTACTGGTCGTTCGTGAAGCTGGCCGGCGCGCTGATCCGCCCGATGTCGCGGGCGCGGGCCGGCCGCATCGTCGCCATCGGCTCCATCGCCGCCGACGTTGCCAATGCCGGCAACGCCATCTATGCCGGCTCCAAGGCGGCGCTGGCCGGCTATTGCCGCACGCTGGCCATCGAGGGCGCCCGGCGCGGGGTGACGGTGAACGTCGTCGCCCCCGGCTTCGTCGATACCGAGATGCTGGCGCCCTATGCCGCCTATCGCGCCAATGTCGAGAAGCAGATCCCGGCCGGGCGTTTCGCCAGGCCGGAGGACGTCGCCTCGGTGGTGGCCTTCCTGCTTTCGCCCGGCGCGGGCTATGTCACCGGCGCGACACTGCCGGTTGACGGCGGCCTCACAGCTGCTCTAGCCATCCAGCGCTGATCTTTCCGTTCCGCTCCTGAAGGAAGTGAGCCTCGCCATGCGCGCGCTTCAACTCGTCTCCGACCGCCAGCTCGATCTCGTCGACCTGCCCGCCCCCGAAGCCCCGGCCCCCGGCGAGGTGCAGGTTTCGATCAAGGCGCTGGCGCTCAACCATATCGACGTGTGGGGCTGGCGCGGCATGGCCTTCGCCAAGCGCAAGATGCCCCTCATCGTCGGCGCCGAGGCGGTGGGCGAAGTGACCGCCATCGGCGAGGGCGTGACCCGCTTCAAGCCCGGCTCCAAGGTCGCGATGTACGGCGCCCTCACCTGCGGCCAGTGCCGCATGTGCAAGTCCGGCCGCGACAACCTGTGCGAAGAGGTCGCCGGCGTGATGGGCTTCCATGTCGACGGCTTCGCCCGCGACCAGCTCAACATCAAGGAGCGGCTCTGCGTGCCGATCCCGGACGGGATCGACTGGGTCGACGCCGCCACCGCCCCCGTCACCTTCTCCACCGTCGAGCACATGCTGTTCGACAACGCCAAGCTGGAGCCGGGCGAGACCATTCTCGTCCACGCCGCCGGCTCGGGCATCGGCACGGTGGCGATCCGCATGGCCAAGGAGATCGGCTGCACGGTGATCACCACCGCCGGCGACGACGAGAAATGCGCCAAGGCGCTGGCGCTCGGCGCCGACCACGTCATCAACTACAAGACCGACCGCTTCGAGCACGAGGTCCGCAAGATCACCAAGAAGAAGGGCGTCGACGTGGTGTTCGAGCATGTGGGCGCCGAGACCTGGAACGGCTCGCTGCTCTCCATGCGCCCCGGCGCGCGCCTCGTCACCTGCGGCTCGACCTCCGGCGTGTCGGTGAACATGAACCTCATGCAGCTGTTCCAGCGGCAGTACCGCATCATCGGCTCGTTCGGCGCACCGATCCGCGCCATCGCCGACGGGCTGACCCGCATGGCGCGCGGCGTGAAGCCGGTGATCGACAGCCAGTTCGCCCTGGAAGACTTCGCCAAGGGACTGGAGCGGCTGGAGACCCGCCGGGTGTTCGGCAAGGTCGTCATCACCTTCTGATCCGACGGACGGACCCACGGGTGAGCACCGCCCTGCCCAATTCCAGGCTGCCTTGGCACAAGAAGCTGCGCAACGCCGTGATCTCCGGCACGGTGTGGGGAGTGGTGCGCCTGCTGCGGCTGGTGAGCGCCGAGCGGGCCGCCGAGGCCGGCGCCTTCTGGGCCAAGCTGATCGGCCCCCGCACCTCCGTGCACCAGCGGGCGCTGCGCAATCTGCGCCGCGCCTACCCTGAGAAGACCGAGGCCGAGCGCGAGGCGATCGCGCGGGGCATGTGGGACAATATGGGCCGCGTCGGCGGCGAGTTCGTCCATCTCGACCACATCTGGCAGTACAATATGTGGGAACCGGCCAAGAGCCGGATCGAGGTGTCGGGCGCGACGCAGTTCATCGCCATGCGCTATGACGGCAAGCCGGCGCTGATCTTCACCGCGCATCTCGCCAATTGGGAACTGCCGGCCATCGCCGCCGCCGCCCAGGGCCTCGACAGCGCGGTGCTGTTCCGCCCGCCGGACAATGATTTCCTCGCCGAATTGCTGCTCGACCAGCGCGCCAAGGTGATGGGCAACCTCGTCGCCGCCTCGCATGTGGCGGTATTCGAGCTCGCCGCCGTGCTCGACCAGGGCAAGCATCTCGGTATCCTCGTCGACCAGGACCGGCGCGGCGGGCCGGTGGTGAACTTCTTCGGCCATCCCTGCACAGCGAACCCGACCATCGCCCGCCTCGCCCGGCTCTATGAGTGCCCGGTGCACGGGGTGCGGGTGATCCGGCTGCCCGGCGGGCGCTTCCGCATCACCTGCACGCCGCCGCTCGACCTGCCGCGCGACGCCAACGGCAAGATCGACGTCGACGCCTCGATGCAGGCGATCACCTCGGTGGTCGAGGGCTGGGTGCGCGAGCATCCCGAGCAGTGGACCTGGTTCTACCGCCGCTGGCGCGAGCCGTAGCGCGCCGGCCTACTCCGCCGCGTGGCAGCAGACGCAGAGCTTGTTGCCGTCGGGGTCGCGGACATAGGCGCCGTAATAGTTCGGATGATAGTGCGGGCGCAGGCCCGGCGCGCCCTCGTCGCGGCCGCCGAGCTCCAGCGCGAAGGCGTGCCAGCGGGCGACCGTCGCCCGGTCCGGGGCGAGGAAGGCCGTCATCTGGCCATTGCCGGGATCGTGGGTGCCGTCGAACGGGGCGCCAATGAGGAAGAGCGGCCGGTCGGCATCGGCGGGCTTCCAGCCGGCCCAGCGGCTTTCCGGCTCGGCGAATTTGAGCGCCAGCCCGAGCATCTCCATCAGCGGCGCGTAGAAGGCCAGGGCACGTTCGTAATCGCTCACGCCGATACGCACATGCGAGAACATCGTCGCCTCCCCCACCCGCGGCCGGATGCCGGCCCTGCGCCTAGATCGCTTGTAGCGGCGCCGGAGCGAACGCGCCATGACGGCGGGTGACGATCTCCGCCATCCGCGCGCCGTCCGAGGCCCGATGCAGCTCAGCGGCGATACGCAGCTCGTCCACTCCCCCGGGCAGCAGGCGGGTGCGGACATCGATGCTGTCGCCGGCATCGAGATTGGCGTGGAAGCGGACGATACGCTCGCCCACCGGCAGGCCGGACGCCGGCAGCCAGCCCGCCGCGTGCAGCGCGCGCTCGGCGATGGCGACATAGGCAGGGAAATACAGGAAGCCGGCGCCGTTGAAATCCTCCGGCGGACAGGGCGTGAAGGAGAAATCGGCCGATGGCCCCTCCCCCTCGTCGAGCGCCGGCGGCTCCGGCTGCGCGCGCTCCCACAGCGGCAGCTCGGCGAGGCCGGGCACCTCGACCCGGCAGACGCGCCGGTTCGAGCCGTCCTCGCGACGGATGAAGGCGGACACCAGCGTCACCAGCCCCAGCGCCTCGCCACCGGCCTCCAATTCGTGCCGGCTGATCAGCTGGGTGCGCGACAGGCGCCACAGCCGCGAGCGGATGACGAGGACGGCGTCCTCGCGCGCCAGATCGAGCCGGGCCGCCTCCAGCCGGAGATGACGGAAGGCGGCATAGACGCGGTTGCCCTCCCGATCCTCCACCGCCGAGGGCGGGCAGCCGAGGCGATCGGCCAGCATCTGCCAGTGGAGATCGCCGAGCTGCTTGAGCAGCCAGCTCTCCGAGAGCCCGCCGGGCACCAGATGCGGCATGCCGAGCCGCAGCACGGTCTGCAATCCCGGCTCCATGACGAGGCGATGCGCGGGGGCGAGGAAGCTCATGGCGCTACCCCGCCTGCGCGAGCAGCTGGCGCGGCGCCGACACCGCGCCGACGAGATGCTCAACCACATGCTCGGCATCGGCGGCGACGCCGAGGAAACGGCCCGAGCCCCAGGTCCACAGCCAGGGCAGGCCGAGCACATAGAGGCCGGGCACATGGGTGACGCCGCGCCGCTGCACGGGATAGCCGATGCCGTCGAAGATCGGCAGGCCGACGAAGGACCAGTCCGGCCGGAAGCCGGTGGCCCAGATGACGCTGGTGATGCCGGCGCCCGCGAGGTCGAGTTCGGCCGGCTCCTCCGCCGGCTCCCACAGCGGGACATAGACCGAGGCCGGCGGCGCCTCGATGGCCTTCTCGGCGATGTGACGGTCGATCAGCGCGTTGATGCCGTTATAGACCTTGTCTGCGGCGTCGAGATTGGTCTTGAGGTCGGCGGCGAACCGCATGCGCCCACCGGAGACGCCCTGCACCCGGCCATAGAGCGCCATGCCGTCCAGCGCGAAGCGGCGCAGATCGATGTCGCGGCCGCCGTCGCGGCCGGTGAGATAGTGGTTGGTGTCGTGCCGCTTCTTGCCCATACCGTCATCGGCGACGGTGATGGCGTATTGGCCGATGTCCCACAGCCAGTCCACCACGTCGCGGCCGCGATAGAAGCGGGCGCAGCGCGGCGCGTTGCCGGTGGCGAGGTGCACCTTGCGCCCGGCGAGGTGCAGGTCCTCGGCGATCTGCGCGCCGGACTGGCCGGAGCCCACCACCATCACCGCGCCCGGCGGCAGGGCGGCGGCGCTGCGGTAGTCGACGGTGTGCATCTGCACGATGTCGTCCGGCAGCCGCTCGGCGGCGCGGGGAATGGAGGGCGTGCCATAGAGGCTGGTGGCGAGGATCACCGCATCGGCGGTGAAGGTGCCGGCTGAGGTCTCCACCCGGAAGCCGCTGCCGTGGCGCTCCACCGCGGTGACGGCGGTGTGCTCGAGGATCGGCGGCTTCACCTTGGCGCGGAAGCGGTCGAGATAGCCGAGGATCTCGTGCTTCACCATGAAGCCGTTGGGGTCGTCGCCGTCATAGGGATGGCCGGGAAGCTGGCACTGCCAGTTCGGCGTGACCAGGCAGAACGCGTCCCAGCGCTCGTCGCACCATTTGTGCATGGCGGTCTTCTTCTCGACGACGAGATGGTCGATGCCGGCACGGGTGAGATGGAAGGAGGCGGACAGGCCGGCCTGGCCGCCGCCGACGACGATGCAGCCATAATGGGCGCCGTCATGCGGGTTGCGCGTGGTCATCGGGCGGATCCTTGGGCAAATCCTTGGGGAAGCAGGAAGCGGAGGCAGGCGACCTGCGCCTGCGGGTGATCGGCGAAGAGGGCGGCGCGGCTCTCCAGCCGCGCCAGCTGGCCGAGCGCCAGCGAGCAGGGATGGCCGTAACGGGCGGCCACCCGCTCCGAGGCGAGGGTGAGCGACGTGCGGGCGCGGGCCATGAACTCGGCCAGCGGATAGACCTCGCCCTCCTCGAAATGGTCGCGGATGACGAGGGAGGGCGAGTAGCACTCCTCCGTCGTGCCGTCCGGCCAGGTTATGCGGAACCTCATCTCAGGCATGGAGCGATCTCCGGGCGATCTCCGCGAAGCGGATGTAAAGGGGCAGGTGCGCCTGGGCGACGCGCGCCCAGTCATGACGGGCGGCGACGTCGAAGCCGCGCGGGACGAAGGCGCCGCGCGCTCCGGGGCGCAAAGCGAGCGCCATGGCATCGGCGATGGCGGCGGGGCGCTGCGGATCGCACCAGATCGCCTCGTCATCGGCGAGATAGCCGGTGAAGGGGGCGATGCGGGAGACGACCACCGGGAGGCCGGATGCCATCGCCTCCAGCACGCAGAGGCCGAAGCCCTCCTTCACCGAGGCGAAGACGAGCGCGTCGGCGAGCCGGTAGAGGCGCGGCATGTCGGCATCGGCCAGCGGGCCGGTGACATGGATGCCGTGGCCGCCCGCCTGTGCCAGCCGAGCGGCGAATTCCTCCTGATAGGCGCCATGGTCCAGCAGCGAGGCGCCGCCGGCGATCACCAGCTCGGCCTTCGGATGCAAGGCGCGCAATTGCAGGAAGGCCTCGAGAATGCGCAGCGTGTTCTTGCGCGCCTCGATGCCGCCCACCGCCAGCAGTACCGGCCCGTCGCCGAGGCCGAGCCGGACGCGCAACGCCCCCTCCCCGCCATCCGGCTGCGGCCGGAAGCGGGCGAGGTCGACGCCATTGCCGGAAAGCGCGGCGGCGAGGCCGTAAGTCTCCGCGAGATGCGTCTGCCAGAGATGGCTGACCGCGAACCAGCCGTCGGCGGCCCGGATGGCGCGCTCCTGCAAGGCGGCGAGGCGCGGATCGGTGAAGGTGTCGATGTGGTGCACGGTGCGCAGGAAGCCGGGGATCGCGCCCCGCTGCTTCAGGGTCGCCAGCGCATTGCCGGAAATACCGTCATGGGCGTGGAAGAGATCGAAGCCCTCGGTGCCCTCGCTCTCGAAATGGGCGACATAGTCGGCGATGCGCTGCTCGACCATCGCCGTCATGCCGGCCGGGGCCGGGCCGGCCTTGAAGGCCACCGCCTCGCAGGCCGGCGCGCGGAAGAAGCCGGCGCCCCCGGCGTCGGGGGCGAACAGCACCGGGCGATGGCCGAGCGCCGCCAGCGCCTCGCACAGCGACATCGCATGCACGACGCCGCCGCGCGGATTGGTGGAATGGGTGAGCATGGCGATGCGCAGGGAACGCGCCATCACGCCATCTCCGCCTGTGCGAGGTCCGGCGTGCCGAGCCCCATCAGCCGCTCGGCGGCATAATCGCGGACGACCGCGCGGTGCGGGCCGCTCGACACGCTCACGGCATGGCCGGCGGAGACGGTGCCGATGGTCGCGGCGGCGATGTCGCGGTCGGCGAACAGCGAGAGGATCGCCGGCACGTCCGCCGGCGTCGCCGTGATGAGGAAGCCGAAGCTCGGGAAGCTGCGCAGCCAGCGCGGGAGCTCGACGCCCGCCGGCAGCGGGATGGCGTCGAGGTCGACGTCGATGGCGACGCCGGAGCATTCCGCCAGCATCACCGCCGTGCCGACGAGGCCGGCCTGGCTGATGTCCTTGGCGGCGCGGGAGAGGCCGCGCTCGGCGATTTCCGGCAGCAGCGCGAGATCCGCGCGCAGGCGCTCCGGCGGGGCGGCCAAGGCCGCCTGCCAGTTGTCGAAGGGTTCGCGATAGCTGCCCCGCGCATCGATGGCGGCGATCAGCACCTCGCCGGGGCGGGCGTCGAAGCTGGTGAGCAGGCGCGGACCGGCTCGGCCGAGCACCGCCACCGCGAGCTGCTCCTGCGCGGTGTGCAGGTTGGAATGCCCGCCGACGATCGGCACGCCATAGGCCTGCGAGGCCGCCCGCATGCCGTCGAGCACGGCGGCGGCGCTGTCGCCATCCTTGGCCCACACCGCGTCGACCACCGCGAGCGGGCGGCCGCCCATGGCGGCGATGTCGGAGAGGTTCACCATCACCCCGCACCAGCCGGCGAACCACGGATCGGCGGCGACGAAGCCGTTGATGAAGCCCTCGATGGCGAACAGGAGGTGCCCGTCGCCGTCCGGGATCGCCGCGCAGTCGTCGCCCACCGGCACCTGCGCGCCGGATAATCCGAGGCGCGCGGCAACCTCGCCGATCTCCGCCTTGGCTCTCAGACCGGCATTGGCGCGCAATTCCTCGACGAGGGTGGCGAAGGCGATGGCGTCCATCTCAGGCCGCCTTTCTGGGCAGCGCCACGAAGCCGAATTCCGGCTTGAAGCAGGGCGGGTAATACGCGAGGTCGGCCTGCATGCGGAAATGCCGGCGGCCGTGCAGCTCGACCTCCTCGACGATGCGCCAGTGCAGCCGGCGGAACAGCAGCGCGTTCTGCTCCTGCACATGGGCGAGGAAGGTCGTGCAGCCCATGGCGTGGGCGGAGGAGACGGCGAGCCTGATCAGCGTCGCCCCCAGCGCGCCGACGCTGCGATAATCGGCATCGACCGCGAGGCGCGAGCCCCACCAGGTGCCGGGCGCTTCCTCATGGATGCGCACCGTGCCGACCACCCGGTCGGCCGCCACCCCCATCATGGCCAGCGCGACGATCGGGATGGCGTAGTCGTCGATGCCGTCGCGGTCATCGCCCGCGAACAGGCCCTGCTCGCCGCAGAACACCGCGCGGCGCAGGGCATAGGCGCCCTCGCGCTCCCAGCGCGAGGCCGAGAACTTCACCTGATAGGCGCTGGCGACGAAAGGCTGCGGGTGCGGGACGCCTCCATCGATGATCATGGTGCCAGCCTCCGCTCATAGGTGGCGAGCGCCGAGCAGGCGCCGCAGCGCCCGCAGCCGGCCTTGATGTCGGTGGCCTTCAGCCCGCTTGTCACCAGCATCCGCGACAGCGGCGCCAGGATGGAGTTCATGAAGGCGGAGGACGGCGTCGGGTAGCTTTCCAGCGGCGTGCCGGAGATCGGCACGAACGGCACCACGAAGGGATAGACGCCCAGCGCGACCAGCTTCTCGCTGATGGCAAGGATCGCCTCGGCGGTGTCGCCGAGCCCGGCAAGGATGTAGGTCGACACCTGCCCGCGGCCGAACACCGGCACCGCCGCGGCGAAGGCCTCCATGTATCTCTCGACCGACACCTGCGCCTTGCCCGGCATGATGCGCTGGCGCACCCCCTCGGTGACGGCCTCCAGATGCATGCCCAGCGCATCGGCGCCGGCGTCCTTCAGCCGCTGGAACCAGCCGAAATCCTCCGGCGGCTCGCTCTGCACCTGCACCGGCAAATCGACCGCCGCCTTCACCGCCCGCACGCTCTCGGCGAGGATGGCGCAGCCGCGGTCGTCGCCCTTCGGCGTGCCGGTGGTCATCACCATGTGCTTGACGCCATCGAGCTCGACGGCCGCCTTCGCCACCTCGGCGAGCTGCGCCGGCGTCTTGTGGGCGATGGTGCGCCCGGCCGCCAGCGACTGGCCGATGGAGCAGAACTGGCAGGTCTTGGTGCGGCTCTGGTAGCGGATGCAGGTCTGCAGCACCGTGGTCGCCAGCACGTCGCGCCCGTGCAGTACGGCGATCTTGCTGTAGGGGATGCCGTCCGCCGTGGTGAGGTCGTAGAAGCGCGGCCGCGCCGGGAAGCTCACCTCGCCGACTCTGCGGCCGTCGCGGATGATGCGGCTGCGCCCGGCCTCGTCGGGCTTCTCCACCACATAGGGGCTGTCGAAGGCCGGCGCGGTGTGGACGGGCACCATCACCGTCATGCCGTCCAGCGTCAGCGCCTTGTGGTCGGAGGGCCCGGCGCCGCCGCGACGGCTCTCCAGCCCGGCCTTCGGATCAGACAGCCGCGCGCCGAAGGATTGCAGTTCGCTGATCAGAAGCTCGGTCGGCAGATCCTGCGTCGGATTCGTCGGCAAGGAGGTCTGGTCTTCCATCGGAGGGGCTCCCGGTTTCGGGCTGAGAGGGGAAGGCACCGTCGAGATGCAGCGGCTGGGCGGGGCGCGGGTCGAGCACCAGGTGCAGGAGCTCCGGCCGGGCGTAATGGCCGACGCTGTCCATCATCCGCTTGCGCTTGGTGATCAGGCCGAGATCGAGATCGGCGATCAGGATGCCCTCGCCGGAGGTCAGCGGCGGCACCACATGCCGGCCCTCCGGCCCGACGATGGCGGTCATGCAGCCGCCGCGCAGGGCGTTCTGCAAGCCCGTATCCGGTGTCACCGAGGCGATCTGCTCCTCGGTGAGCCAGCCGGTGGAATTGACCACGAAGCAGCCCGATTCCAGCGCGTGGTGGCGGATCGTCACCTCGATCTGCTCGGCGAAGATCGGCCCCACCAGCGAGCCGGGGAACTGCGCGACATGGATCTGCTCGTGCTGCGCCATCAGCGCGTAGCGGGCGAGCGGGTTGTAATGCTCCCAGCAGGCCAGCGCCCCGACCTTGCCCACGGCGGTGTCCACCACCTTGAGGCCGGCGCCGTCGCCCTGGCCCCAGATCATCCGCTCGTGGAAGGTGGGGGTGAGCTTGCGGCGCTTGAGCCTCAAGGAGCCGTCGGCGTCGAAGATGAGCTGGGTGTTGTAGAGCGAGCCGTGGTCGCGCTCGTTGACGCCGAGCACGATCACCATGGCGTGGCGCCGGGCGGCGGCGGCCACCGCCTCGGTCTCGGCGGAGGGCACCACCACCGCCTGCTCGTAGAGCCGCAGATGCTCGCGGCCCGACAGCACAGGCGGCAGCACGAAGGAAAAATACGGGTACCAGGGCACGAAAGTCTCGGGGAACACCGCGAGCTTCGCCCCCTTCGCCGCCGCCTCGGCGATGGCGTTCAGCACCCTCTCCATGGTGCCCGCGCGGGAGGCGAGATCAGGCGCGATCTGCACCGCCGCCGCGCGGATGATGGAACTGTCTGTCATCGTCGCTCCTCGCGAGAAGGGGGCGGCGGGCAGGCCCGCCCGCGCCCGGTGATCGGCCCGGTCAGAGCGTCCAGGTATCGAGGATGACGGCGTTGGCGCGCTTGTGGATCAGCACCACGTCAAGCACATCGAGCGGGCTGATCGGGGTGATGCCCTCGATGAGCGAGGGCTCGCCATGGCCGTACAGCGCCTGCAGGGCGAAGCGGCAGGCATAGACCTTGCCGCCCTCGGCGAGGAACTTCTTGATCTGGTTGTTGAAGTTCTGGTGGCCGGGAAAGGCCTCGTCGCCGATCTTGGGAAAGCCGCGCTGCACGCCGAGCAGCACGCCGGGGCCATAGAGCAGCACCGAGGTCTCGTAGCCCTTGCGCTGGAGGCGGGTGGCCTGCAGCAGGTTGACGAGGCCGATCGAGCCCTCGAAGGCGACGGTGTGGAAGGTGACGAGCGCCTTCTCGCCCGGCTCGGCTTTGACGTCCTCGAACAGCTTCTCCTCATAATCGACGAAGAAGTCACCGGACTTGTGGGGCGGATGGGTCACGGCGGGCATGGGTCACTCCTTGTTGCGGGTTTGCCCGGAGGGGCGTGCAACAGGAGAGCAACGAGCATGCCAACAATGCCACAATCAAAAATACGATCAATTGCGGTATTATGATAGGATATTTGCAGTCAATTTTGTGCTAGATACTGTCAATATCGATGAAAGCCATTGGCGCGCTGTGCGCCAGTTTGCCGAAATGTGCCGCAGCGCCGGATGCAACAATGTGAGGTCAATCGACAGCGGAGCCGCGGAAAGCGGGTGACAGCGGCGGTGGAAGCCGATAGGGAGCCGGCTGAGTTTTACCAGCCGACCGGCCTTATCTCGTGTTCTGCCCCACCGAGCCCCTCATCCTGAGTGCGAGCGTAAGCGAGCCTCGAAGGAGGTTCGGCGAAGCGCATCCGTACCCGGGCGAGCATCCTTCGAGGCCCAGCCGATGGCCGGGCACCTCAGGATGAGGGCGCTCGGGCGATGAGCGGCGGATAAGCGATGAGCGGGCGATAAGCGGCGGGGATCGGCCTGCCGCTGTCGGGACCTGCTCCCTCTCCCCGTCGGGGAGAGGGGTGGGGTGAGGGCTTCTTCGCTTCTCATGGCGTCGCCCCTCACCGACCCGCTTCGCGGGCCACCTCTCCGTCGCAGCCGGATGTTTCCGGTTTCGACCCTCCCTGCCGAACCCGGCGACAACCGGGTTCGGCAGGGAAAGGGAAAGAAAGCGACGACCGGGTGAGGTGGTTCCAAAGCGAGCGGGCAGGAGCGCTCGCGCGGATACCCCTGGAATGTAAGTGCCTGAGAACGACGAGCCTGCCGCCGGAAGGAGAACACCGATGAAGGACTGGGTGCCGCGGATCGAGGGTCGCGAGGGGCCGCGCTATCTCGCCATCGCCGAGGCGATCGCCGCCGACATCGCCGCCGGCCTGCTGGTGCCGGGCGACCAGCTGCCGCCGCAGCGCCGGCTCGCCGCCCTCCTCGGGGTGGACTTCACCACCGTGGCGCGCGGCTATGTCGAGGCCGGCAAGCGCGGGCTGATCGATTCCACCGTCGGGCGCGGCAGCTTCGTGCGCAAATCGGCCACCGGGCACAAGGCCCCTGCCCCGCAGCGGCTGCGGGCCGCCGACTTCACCATGAACATGCCGCCGGAACCGGACGATCCCGAATTGATCGCCCGCATGCAGGAGGGGTATGCCGCGGTGGCGCGCGATCTCCTGCCGCTGCTGCGCTACCAGGGCTTCGGCGGCTCGCCGCTCGACAAGGACGCCGCTTCCGCCTGGCTCGGCCGGCGGGCGCTGGTGCCGGCGCAGGAACGCATCTTCATCACCCCCGGCGCGCATCCGGCGCTGGTGGGCATCTTCTCGCTGCTCGCCAAGGCCGGCGACACCGTGCTGGCGGAAGCCATCACCTATCCCGGCATCCGGGCGATCACCGCCCAGCTGGAACTCACCCTCGCCGGCGTCGAGATGGACGGCGACGGCATCGTGCCCGAGGCGCTGGAGGAGGCGATCCGCCGCCACAAGCCCAAGGCGCTCTACCTCAACCCGACGCTGCAGAATCCGCTGACCCTCACCACCCCCGAGCGGCGGCGCACGGCGATCTGCGCCATCGCCCGCCGCCACGGGCTGCCGATCGTCGAGGACGACGCCTATGGCTTCATCGCCTCCTATGGCCCGCCGCCACTGGCGGCGATCGCGCCCGACATCTGCTGGCACATCGCCGGTCTGGCCAAATGCATCGGCGCCGGGCTGCGGCTCGCCTATGTGGTGGTGCCGGACACCCGCTCGGGCTGGTCGTTCAACGCCGCCATGCGGGCGGTGGCGGTGATGGCCTCGCCGCTGATGGCGGCGGTGGCGACGCGCTGGATCGACGACGGCACCGCCGACACCATCCTGCGCTTCATCCGCTCGGAAACCGCGGCGCGGCAGAAGATCGCCGCCCGCTTCTTCGAGCCGGGCACCTATCTGTCCGATCCCCTGAGCTTCAACATCTGGCTGCCGCTCGCCAAGGGCTGGAGCTGCCCGGCCTTCGCCGCCCATGTGCGCAGCACCGGCATCGGCGTGGTGGCGAGCGACGCCTTCACCGTCGCCGGGCCGCCGCCGGAAGCGGTGCGCGTCGGCCTCGGCGGGCCGGTGAGCCGCGCCCAGCTGGAGCGCGGGCTGGAATTCATGGCGCACACGCTGGAGGTCTCGCCGGAAATGGCGGCGAGCTATTTCTGAACCGGCCGCAAACAAAAAGGCCGGGCATGCGCCCGGCCTTTCCGTATCGTGGGACGAGTGCCCGGCTCAGCGGCCGCGCTTGAAGTCGTTCCAGGTCTTGGTGACGACGCGCTGCACCTTCTGCGGATAGGTGGTGACGGTGAACAGCTTCTCCTGCGTCTCCTTGTCCGGGTAGATCGCCGGGTTTTCGAGGATCTCCTTGCTCATGAACTTCTGAGCCCCCTCGCTGCCGCTGGCATAGGAGATGTAGTCGGCGTTCTTGGCCGCCACTTCCGGCTTCATCATGAAGTTGATGAAGGCCAGCGCCTCTTCCGGGTGCGGGGCATCCTTCGGGATGGCGAAGTTGTCGAACCACATCAGCGCACCTTCCTTGGGGATGATGTACTCGATGTTCACCGGCTTCTTGCCGGTCTTCTTCGCGGCTTCCTCGGCGCGGGTCTTGGCCTGGAAGACGTCGCCCGACCAGCCGGTGGCGAGGCAGATGTCGCCGCCGGCCAGCGCGTTGATGTAACCCGACGAATCGAACTTCTTGATGAACTTGCGGATCGGCGCCAGCAGCTTGCCGGCCGCCTCGATGTCTGCCGGGTCCTTGGAATTCGGGTCCTTGCCGAGATAGCGCAGCGCGGTGGGGATGATCTCCTCCGGGCCGTCCAGCATGTAGACGCCGCAATCCTTCAGCTTGCCGAGCAGCTCCGGCTTGAAGACGATGTCCCAGGTGTTGAGCGGGATGTCGCCGAGCCGCTGCTTCACCTTGTCGACATTGATGCCGATGCCGGTGGTGCCCCACATGTAGTTGACGGCGTACTGGTTGCCGGGATCGTAGACCGCCAGGCGCTCGGCGATCATCGGCCACTGGTCCTTGATGTTCGGCAGCTTGGCCTTGTCCAGCGGCAGGAACACACCGGCCTGGATCTGGCGCTGCAGGAAGGAGCCGGTGGGCACCACGACGTCGTAGCCGGTCTTGCCGCCGAGGAGCTTGGTCTCCAGCACCTCGTTGGAATCGAACACGTCGTAGCGGACCTTGATGCCCGTTTCCTTGGTGAACTCCTCCAGCACGGACTCGTCGATATAGTCGGACCAGTTGTAGACGTTGACGACCTTTTCCTGCGCGCTGGCGGGACCGATCGCCAGGGCGGCCAGGAAACCTGCCGCGAGTGTCGCGAGTAGGCGGGCCATTTTGGTGTTCTCCTTCGGGAAGGTAGGCGTTGAACGAGGCACTGAGAACCGGTGAGTCGCGGGCGGCTCGTCGGCGATCGGGCCAAGGCTAGTAGCTCGCCCCGGCCTGCTCAAGCCGTCATCGTGCCCAGAGCGTGGGCGATGGGGACCGGGACATTTCCCGGCCGCCACCATTCCCGAGACTGGCGCATGTTCTTTTCGATCGCATGACCGCGTCGTCGCGCCACCCCGCGCGCCGGGAAGAGGACCGGCCGCGCGGGCGAGGCTCACAGATAGGTCTCGTATTCCAGCGGGTTGATGCGCCCCTGGAAGGCGGCGAGCTCCGCCTCCTTCATGACCGCGAACACCCGCCTGTATTCGGCGCCGAAGGCCCGGCCCACGAAATCCGACGCGGCGAAGCGGCGGATCGCCTCGCCCATGTCCGGGCTGAGCAGCGGCGCCTCGGTGCTGTAGGCGTCGCCGACCAGCGGCGCCGGCGGCTCGAGCTTGCGCTCGATGCCTTCCAGCATGCCGCCGAGGATGCCGGCGAGCACCAGATGCGGATGCGCGTCGGCGCCGGCGATGCGGTGCTCCAGCCGCCGCGCCTTGGGCGGGCCGTTCGGCACCCGCACCGCCACCGAGCGGTTGTCATAGCCCCAGGAAATGCCGGTCGGCGCGTAGCTGCCGGGCACCAGGCGGCGATAGCCGTTGAAGCCGGGCACGTAGAACAGCGCGGTCTCCGCCATGGTGGAGAGCATGCCGGCGGCGGCATGGCGCAGCAGCGCCTCGCCCTCCTCGCCCTTGCCGAAGGCGTTGGAGCCGGAACGGTCCATCAGGCTGACATGCACATGCATGCCCGAGCCGGCGAAATCGAGCAGCGGCTTGGCCATGAAGCTGGCGCGCAGGCCGTGCTTGCGGGCGACGCCGTCGATGAGGCGGCGCAGCAGGATGGCGTCGTCCGCCGCCGCCATGGCGTCGGTGCGGTGATAGAGGTTCACCTCGTACTGGCCGGGCGCCGCCTCGGAGATCACCGTATCGGCCGGCAGGCCCTGGATGCGCGCGGCTTCCCGCACCTCGTGCAGCAGGCCGGCATAGGCGTCGAGGTCGGACATGGCGTACATGTTCTGCCGCGCCAGCCCCTTGGCCGGGAACACCGGCTCCGGCGCCCCGTCCGGGCCGGGCTGCTGCTTCATCAGGTAGAATTCGAGCTCGAAGGCGACGCAGGGCGACAGCCCCAGCGCGGCGAGCCGCTCGACCTGTCGGGCCAGCTTGTGGCGCGGATCGAGCTCCCACGGCCGCTCGCCGCCGCGGCCGTCCGGCAGACGAATGGGCTCGTGCATGGTAAGCAGGACCTGGGCGGCCGGGCGCGGCGACCACGGCACCGGGGTGAGCGTACCGGGCACCGGCCGGCACATGCCGTCGCGGTCGCCGGTCTCCACATGCAGGCCGGTCTCCATCACCTCGCGACCCCAGACGTCCAGCCCGAAGATCGACAGCGGGATGGCGACGCCGTCCGTCCAGATCTTGCCCCCGGCGGTGCCGGGGATCCATTTGCCCCGCAGCACCCCGTGGGTGTCGGGCAGGAGCACTTCGACGATGTCGGGCACGCCCTCGCGGGCGATGAAGGCGCCGAACTCGTCCGTATTGGACGGCGCGGCAATCGTCGGGTTGGTTGCAAGATCGGCTACCGCGACCGGCGCGGCTTCGGTGGACGGCATGATGGCTTCCGGTTAATGCCCTGTCTGATTGTGGTCATGCGGCGAGCGGTTCGGTCAAGACCACCCGCCGGGCCAGAGGCTCTCGCAAGGGTCGTGCCGGCTCCACGCGCCGTGATGACGCCTTTGTGCCACGGCGGCGGGCTTGACGCACGCAAAATGTGATCACATTGTGCAGCAACCCTTGGAGCGACCCATCATGACCCTGCCGAAGACCACCGCCGAGCTGCGCGCGCTCGACGCCGCGCATCACCTGCACCCGTTCAGCGACACCAAGGCGCTCAACGCCGAGGGCTCGCGCGTCATCGTGAAGGCGGATGGCGTGTGGCTGACCGATTCCGACGGCAACCGCTATCTCGACGGCATGTCCGGCCTGTGGTGCGTGAATGTCGGCTATGGCCGCGAGGAGATCGCCGACGCGGTGGCCCGGCAGCTGCGCGAGCTGCCCTATTACAACACCTTCTTCAAGACCACCCACACGCCGGCCATCGAGCTTGCCGCCAAGCTGGCCGAGCTCACCCCGCCGCAGTTCAACCGGGTGTTCTTCACCGGCTCCGGCTCGGAATCCAACGACACGGTGATCCGCCTCGTCCGCCGCTATTGGGACATCAAGGAGAAGCCGGAGAAGAAGGTCATCATCTCCCGCCGCAACGCCTATCACGGCTCGACGGTGGGTGCGGCCAATCTCGGCGGCATGGCGCCGATGCACGCGCAGAACGTGGCGATCCCCGGCGTCGTCCACATCGCCCAGCCCTATTTCTGGGGCGAGGCGCGCCAGGGCGAGACGCCGGACGAGTTCGGCCTGCGCGCCGCCCAGGCGCTGGAAGCCACCATCGACGCGCTGGGCGAGGACCGCATCGCCGCCTTCATCGCCGAGCCGATCCAGGGCGCCGGCGGCGTCATCGTGCCGCCCGCCACCTACTGGCCGGAGATCGCCCGGATCTGCCGCGAGCGCGATATCCTGTTCGTCTCCGACGAGGTGATCTGCGGCTTCGGGCGCACCGGCTCGTGGTTCGGCTGCGAGACCTTCGGTACCAAGCCGGACCTGCTCGTCATGGCCAAGGGCATCACCTCCGGCTACATGCCGCTCGGCGGGGTGATGGTGGCCGACCGGGTGGTCGAGGTGCTGCTGGAGGGCGGCGACTTCAACCATGGCTACACCTATTCCGGCCATCCGGCCGCCTGCGCCGCCGCGCTCGTCAACCTCGACATCATGCAGCGCGAGAAGCTGGTGGAGCGGGTCGCCGACGACATCGGCCCCTATCTCAAGGCCCGCTGGTCCAAGCTCGCCGAGCATCCGCTGGTCGGCGAGGCGCCGATGCTCGGCATGGTCGGCGCGCTGGAGCTCACCCCGGACAAGCCTGGGCGCACCGCCTTCCAGGATGTCGGCAAGGTCGGCACGCTGGCGCGCGACTTCTCGTTCAAGAACGGCCTCGTCATGCGTGCCGTGCGCGACCGGCTGATCATCGCCCCGCCCCTCACCCTCTCGCATGGCGAGGCCGACGAGCTGGTGACGCGGGCGAAGAAGACGCTCGACGACACCCATGCCGAGCTGAAGCGCTGGGGCTGGGTGGGCTGACCGGCCCGCTCGTGCTTCAATGAAGGTGACGTAAGGGAGGATTGCCGATGAATGCGCCTTTCGTTCCTTCCGAGCAGGGCGGCGTCGATCCCGCGCGCGTCACCGCCCTGCGCGCGGAGGCCGAGGCGCTCTATCTCGGCACCCGCCCGAAGACCCGCGCGGCGGCCGGCGCGGCGGCACACCTGTTCGAAGGCGTGCCGATGCACTGGATGAGCGACTGGTCGACGCCGGTGCCGCTGGTGGTGGCCGAGGCGACCGGCGCGCGCCTCGTCGACATCGACGGCAATGCCTATGACGATTTCTGCCTCGGCGACACCGCGGCGCTGTTCGGCCACGGGCCGGCCCCGGTGCGCCGGGCGCTGACCGAGCAGGCGGCGCGCGGCCTCGCCACCATGCTGCCGAGCCCGGACGCGGCGGCGGTCGGCGATCTTCTCGCCGCCCGTTTCGGCCTCGGCAAATGGCAGATCGCCACCACGGCGAGCGACGCCAACCGCTTCGCCATCCGCGCCGCCCGCGCGGCGACCGGGCGCCCGCGCATCCTGGTGTTCGACGGCGCCTATCACGGCGCCGTGGACGAGACCTTCGTGGAGATCGACCGCAGCGGCCAGCCGGCCAACAAGGCCGGGCTGGTGGGCGAGCCGCGCGACCTCACCCAGTTGACGCGGGTGGCGCCGTTCAACGATCTCGACGCGGTGGAGGCGGCGCTCAAGGACGGCACGGTCGCCTGCGTCATCACCGAGCCGGTGATGACCAACTGCGCCATGGTGCTGCCGCAGCCCGGCTTCCATGAGGGCCTGCGCGCCCTCACCCGCCGCCACGGCACGCTGCTGCTGATCGACGAGACCCACACGCTTTCCACCGGGCCGGGCGGCTATGCCCGCGCCTTCGGGCTGGAGCCGGACCTGTTCGTGGTCGGCAAGGCCATCGCCGGCGGTGTGCCCGCCGCGGTGTGGGGGATGAGCGAGGAGGTGGTGGCGCGGCTGAACGCGGCGCGGGCCAGCGTGCCGCCCGGCCACTCCGGCATCGGCACCACGCTGTCGGGCAGCCCGCTGCAGCTCGCCGCCCTGCGCGCGACGCTGGAGGAGGTCGCGACGGAGGCGGCCTATGCCCACATGAACGCCACCGCCGACGCCATGCAGGCGACGCTGGACGCGGTGATCGCCATGGCGGCCCTGCCCTGGCACGTCGCCCGCTGCGGCGCCCGCGTCGAAGTGGTGCGCTCGGCCCGCCCGCTGCGCAACGGCGCCGAGGCGAAGGCGGCGCATTTCGGCGCGCTGGAAGCGACGATCCACCTCGCCATGCTGGTGCGGGGCACGCTGATCTCGCCCTTCCACGACATGATGTTGGCCAGCCCGTCCACCACGGCGGAGCAGGTCGACTGCATGGGCCGCGCCATGGGTGAGGTGCTGGGGCGGCTGGCCGGCTAAGCGCCGCCGCGCCGCCAGCGCTCACCGCCTTGCCAAAAGGCACACCCTCATCCTGAGGTGCCGGGCGTAGCCCGGCCTCGAAGGATGCTTGTCCGGGTGCATCTGGCGGGCATCCTTCGAGGCTCGCTTCGCCCACGCCTCAGGATGAGGCGATCTATCGGTTATCGCGAGGGTCGACCCGCTCAGCCCTGCTCGGTCGGCAGGCCGGCTTCCTTCCAGGCGAGGATGCCGCCCGCCATGTGGCGGTGCAAATCGTAGCCGGCCGCCTGCGCGGCGGCGGCGGCCTTCTGCGAGCGCTGGCCGGAGCGGCAGGAAAAGACGAGAAGCTTGTCGCCGGGATCGGGCAAGGCGGCGGCATCGAAGGTCGAGAGCGGGAACTCCACGGCGCCGGGAATGCGCTCGGCGGCGAGTTCGTTCGGCTCGCGGACATCGACGAGGAGGATGGTGCCGTTATCGAGCCCCGCCTTCACCTCGTCGACCGACAGGTGCTCAATCACGCCACCGAACGGGTTGGGCTGCATCGCGCGCACTCCTTGGAGCCGGGCTGGAGATCCGGCTGGAAACCGCCTTCGACCTAATACCAGCCGCCCGGCGGCGCAAGGGCCACCCCGCGAAGGGCTCCGCCGCCCTCCGCCTTCAGCGCGTGCCGCGCGGGCGCGCGGCCACCACGCCGGCGATGAGCAGGCCGCCGCCGATCAGCACCAGCGCCGGCGGGAACTCGCGGAACAGCAGCGCCGCCAGCGCCGTGCCGACCAGGATCTGCAGCAGCATCACCATCGAGATCAGCCCGGCGGGCAGCCGGCCGAGCGCGAAGGTGGTGAGCCCCTGCCCGCCGGCATGCACGATGGCGCCCAGCGCGGCGACCGCCAGCAGGCCGCCCATGCTCGCCGGCATGATGCGCTCGCCGGTGGCCAGCGCCCAGGCGAGGCACAGCACCATGCCGACCGCGCTGGAGAGGAGCGCCGTCATGCCGCCGCCGAGCGCCGGTCGGCCGGGGCTGGCGCGGCGCAGGATGCGCACGAACAGCATGTAGAAGGCATAGGCGAGCGCCGCGGCGACGCAGAGCAGGTCGCCCACCACGCTGCCCGGCCGGCCGCCGCCGCCCAGGCTCGAGGCGACGATGAGCGCGGCGCCGACCATGGCGAAGCCGAGGGCGACCACGAGGCCGCGCGTCGGCCGCTCGCCGAGGCACAGCCAGCCCAGCCCGAAGACGAAGATGACGTAGAGATTGCCGATCAGCACGCCATTGGCGGTGCTGGTGAGAGCCAGCCCGGCATGGAACAGGATGAGGTCGGCGCCGAAGGCGACGCCGGCCGCCGCCACCAGCAGCACCTGCCGCCAGTTGAGGCGCGGCGCGGTCTGGGCGCGGATGCGGGCATTGAGCCGCGCCTCGCGCCGCTCCGCCAGCGCCCACAGCGCGGTCGGCCCCAGCGAGAAGAACATCCGCCAGAAGCCGATCGCCGCCGGCCCGACATCCGACAGCCGCACCAGGATCGGCGAGAAGCCGATGATCACCGCCGCCAGCACCACCGCGCCGAAGGCCTGCCGGCGCAGCCGCGCATCGTCGGCCTCGACCAGAACGGGAGACAGCAGCGACGTATCGTCCACGCCTGTCGGCGACAGGGCGGCGGAGACGGGGGGCGGCGGGGACATGAGCCGGGCTCGAAAGGTTTGCGAGTGGAGAGCGGACCGGTTGGTGCCGCAACAGCGAGCAAGCTGCTCGGCATATGGGCATCCCACGGTCGGACATGCCGTAGCACGATGCACAAAGATCGTGAAAACGAATTTAATTTGTGAATGGATGAGCAAATTTGATACTATTACGCAGCGACAAACGCCGGATCTCACCACCGGACCTCACCATGCGTCATCTCGACACCGAATCGCTGGGAATGCTCATCGCCGTCGTCGACAATGGCGGCTTCACCGCGGCGGCGGAGCGCGTGGGGCGCACGCAATCGGCGGTGTCGGCGCGCATCGCGCAGCTGGAGGAAAATCTCGGCGTGCGGCTGCTGGAGCGCTCGCGCCGCGGCATTTCGCTGACCGAGACCGGCGAGCGGCTGGTGGCGCATGCCCGCCGCATGCTCGCCTTCGAGAGCGAGGCGCTGGCCGACCTCAAGGGCGGCACGCCGGAGGGCAATGTGCGGCTCGGCATGCCCGACGATTATGTCGACGCCTATTTCACCCCGGTGATCTCGCGCTTCGCCGCCGCCTATCCGCGGGTGGAGATCTCGATCCGCTGCGACCTGTCCAAGACGCTGGAGCCGGAAGTCGAGCGCGGGCAGATCGACGTCGCGCTGTTCACCCGCGACCTCAACCGGCCGACCGGCGAACTCCTGAAGCGCGAGAAGCTGCTGTGGCTCGCCGCGCGCGGCCATCGCCCCGAACGCCAGGACCCGCTGCCGCTCGCCCTGTTTCCCACCGGCTGCCGCGCCCGCCCGCACATCGCCGCCGCGCTCGACACGGCCGGCCTGCGCTGGCGCGTCGCCTGCACCTCGTCCTCGCAGGGCGGCATCTATTCGGCGGTGGAGACCGGGCTGTGCCTCACCGCCATGGCCGAATGCGCCGCGCCGCCGGAATGGCGCCGGCTCGGCGCCGCCGATGGGCTGCCGCCGCTGCCGGACCTGGAGATCGGGCTGCTGCTGTCGCCCAACGCCTCGACCGCGGCCCGCCGGCTGGCCGACACGCTGCGCAGCTCCTTCGCGACGCCGAGTGTGGTGGCGGCCGCCTGAGCGGCCCCCGGCGGCGCGTCAGCGTGCGACCTTGAAGCCGGCGAAGCTCTGCGCCACCGGAAACACCTGCAGGCTGTTGATGTTCACATGCCGCGGCACGGTGCAGCAGAAGAAGATCTGCTCGGCGATGTCCTCGCCGCTCAGCGCCTCGATGCCCTCATAGACCGAGTCCGACTTGCCGGCATCGCCGTGGAAGCGGACCAGCGAGAACTCGGTCTCCACCATGCCCGGCTCGATATTGGTAACGCGCACCGGCGTGCCGAGCAGGTCGGCCTGCAGATTGAGCGCGAACTGCTTCACGAAGGCCTTGGTGCCGCCATAGGCATTGCCGCCCGGATAGGCATAGTCGCCGGCCACCGAGCCGGTGAACACCACATGGCCGGCGCCGCGCTCCACCATGCCCGGCAGCACGGCCCGCACGGTGTAGAGCAGCCCCTTGATGTTGGTGTCGACCATGTCCTCCCAGTCCTTCAGGCTCGCCTTGTGGGCGGGCTCCAGGCCGAGGGCGAGGCCGGCAT
The DNA here is from genome assembly GCF_018390555.1 of Ancylobacter oerskovii. Lineage (GTDB taxonomy): Bacteria > Pseudomonadota > Alphaproteobacteria > Rhizobiales > Xanthobacteraceae > Ancylobacter > Ancylobacter oerskovii. Next base: position 46,859 of record NZ_JAHBGB010000001.1, read on the forward strand.
TGGCGAAGACGACGTTGATGCCGGCGAAGGCCGGCGGCAGGCCGGCAATGGCGGCCGTGAACGCCTCGTTGTCGCGCACGTCGACTTCCAGCGGCAGCAGATTGGGGCCGAGCTCGTCGCGTAGCGCGATGAGGCGGTCGGCCCGGCGACCGGTCGCGATCACCCTGGCGCCGGCGAGCGCGAAGCGGCGCGCCGTGGCCGCGCCGATGCCGGACGTGGCGCCGGTGATCAGGACGACGAGGGTCGAGGGATCGAGCATCTGGTAGCCGGACATGAACGCCTCCTGTTGCTGCACCGCACATACCGCGATGCCGGCAGCGCGTCCACTGGCCGGCAGAACCGCAAAGGCCGTTAAGATTCCGTTGTTCATGTCGCCGGATACGCGTCTGCGGCCGGTGGTTGCCGCAAGGGGGCCACGCTGGTGCCACGATCCTCGGGGAAAAGAAAACGATTGGGTGAGCGGACACGTCACCGAAAAAGGGTAATGTGTTCCGAGGCATGGCCGGCGTGGCGTGCGAGGAGTCTCGAGTCGATGAAGATCACCGCCGTTGCCGCCGCCTCTGCCACCGCCCTGCTGCTCGCCGGATGCAGCACCGCGCTGGACGGTTTCGGCGAACGCAAGACGGCGGCGGCCGACCCTGCGCCCAGCGCCATCACCCCCGCCCCGACCGGCTCCGTGGAGAGCGCGCCGGTGCCCTCCCCCGCTCCCACCGGCGCCAGCGCGGCGACCGCGGGCGACGCCGTGACGCCGCGCGAAACCACCAATGCCGCCACTTCGGTGCCGCTTACCCAGCCCGGCGCCACCGCCCCCGGCGGCGTCGCCTATGCCGAGCCCGGCGCCACCCGCACCCAGCTCGCCGGCAACTGGAGCTATAGCTGGGACAACGGCGCCCGCAGCTGCAAGCTCACCCTCACCACCGAGCGGGGCATGTCCGGCTTCGCGGCCAATGCCGATGTCGGGTGCCCCAACGACATCTTCATGACCAAGGGCTGGGACGTCTGGGGCAACGAGATCGTGCTGCAGAACCATCTCGGCAAGGTCACGGCGCGGCTGCAGCCCGCCGGCAACGGCCATTATGACGGCGTCGCCACCAGCGACGGCGGCAAGATCTCGCTCAACCGGAGCTGAGACCGCAGGCCCGGAGCTGTCGGCCGGGCATTTGTGAAACAAATACGACAGTATTCGAAATAAACTTGCTTCCGATCCCGCCAGTTTTCGGGCCATATGGATGTGTTCGCATGGACACGCCCTATGGTCACGAAGTTGGGAACCAGCATTTGGTTCGTGCGTTGTCAGCAGAGTTGGCTCAAGCTGTGCATGAGCAAAGCTGATTGATTCGCAATTCCGATCGGAGGCGGTGGTCATGCTGGGGAATGAGGGGACCGGGCCGACGGAGCCGGCAAGCCGCGAGCGCGATGTAGCGGTCGCGGAGCGTGCGGCGACGACCTTCCCGCGGCGCCCTGCGGAAGCGCCCTCCGTCACCGTGCTGATGCGCGATCATCTCGACATGGCCCGCCCGCGCAGCGATGCCGAGGCGCTGCGGATCCTACGCCAGGCCTTTCCGGCGGCGCCGCTCGCCGCCCGCGTCGCGGCGATGGCCGACCGCGCGCGCTAGGCTTTCGGTCGCCAGCCTCTCGCGCCCCCCTCTCGCGGACGGCGCCTTCCGATCAGTTCAGGTGGCCCGGCCGTTCCTCGGCGGCCTCCTCGGGCGGCGCCGGGGGGAAGCCCCCGGCCTTCAGGTGCGCCTCATGCTCGCGCGCCAGCCGGGCATAGCGCAGCGCCGAGAAGGGCAGCGCCGCCAGATAGCCGACCGACAGCACCGACAGCACCGTCCATGGCCAGGTGACCAGCACCGCCACGAACAGCACCACGCAGACGAAGAGCGGCAATACCGCGTCGCGCGGGATGCGGCTGCCCAGCTTCTTGCCGGAATAGGCCGGCAGCTTCGAGACCATCAGCAGGGCGATCGCAAGGGTGTAGAACGCCGCCACCGCCGGCGAGGCGACGAGGCGGGGCAGGCCGATCAGCTCGACATAAACCGGCAGCAGCACGCAGATCGCCCCGAGCGGCGCCGGCACGCCGGTGAAGAAATCGGCGGCGAAGGCCGGGCGGTTGGGATCCTCGAGCATCACGTTGAAGCGGGCGAGGCGCAGCGCCGCGCAGATGGCGAAGGCGAGCGAGGCGATCCAGCCGATCGAACCCAGCGTCTCCAGGCCCCACATATAGAGCACCAGGCCGGGCGCCACGCCGAAGCAGACGAAGTCCGAGAGGCTGTCCAGCTCGGCGCCGAAGCGCGAGGTGCCCTTCAGCATGCGGGCGAGTCGCCCGTCCATGCCGTCGAGCACGGCGGCGATGACGATGGCGCCCAGCGCCAGCTCCATCCGCCCCTCGATCGCCATGCGGATGCCGGTGAGGCCGGCGCAGAGCGCCAGCAGCGTCACCAGATTCGGGATGAGCAGCCGGGCGGGCACCGCCTGGAAACGGCGGCGGCGCGGCTCCGGCACCTCGGGATCGGGCTCGAAGGGCACGAAGATGTTCGACATCGGTCCGTCTCGCTCACATCGTCTCGCCGGCGCCGCAGCGCCATATCCTGCGTTCAGTCCACCCGGCGTTCAGTCTACCCGGAAGGTCAGGCCGCCGAGGGCGCCCGCATCCGCCAGCACGGTCTCGCCCGCCACCGCCCGCTGGCCCTCGGCCACCAGCGGCGCGATGCCGGCGGGCAGGTAGACGTCCACCCGCGAGCCGAAGCGGATGAGGCCGAAACGCTGGCCCGGCGCCAGCATGTCGCCTTCCTGCTTGAAGCCGACGATGCGCCGCGCCACCAGCCCGGCGATCTGCACCACCCCGATGCGCCCCAGCGCGGTGTCAAGCACGAGGCCGTTGCGCTCATTGTCCTCGCTGGCCTTGTCGAGATCGGCGGAAAGGAACTTGCCCGGCTTGTAGGCGATGCGCTCGATACGGCCGGCGACCGGCGACCGGTTCACATGCACGTCGAAGACGTTCATGAAAATGCAGATGCGCGACATGGGTTCCACGCCGAGGCCGAGTTCCGGCGGCGGCACCGCCGGCCCGACGAGGCACACCCGCCCATCGGCCGGCGAGACGACCAGCCCCTCGCGCAGCGGCGTCACCCGCTCGGGATCGCGGAAGAAATAGCAGATCCATACGGTGATCAGCACCGCGATCCAGCCGAGCGGCGGCAGCAGCCACAGCAGCAGCAGGGAGACGGCGACCCCGATCAGGATGAAGGGGTAGCCCTCGCGATGGATCGGGGCGAGGCCGCCGCGGATGGAATCGATGACCGACATGACGTCTCCCGCACAAAGCTGAGGCACAGGTAGTGCCGCGCGGGGAGCGCGTCAAATGCGCGGGCGTCGCTCAGGCCGCGGCGTCGGCATCCTCGGGCGCCTTCAGGTCGTCCTCGCCGCGCGACAGCGTCGCCTTGGCCTCGTCGACCTCGCGCTGGCGCTGCCACATGGAGTGATAGAGCCCGCGCCGCGCCATCAGCTCGGCATGGGTGCCGCGCTCGGCGATGCGGCCGTGCTCCAGCACGATGATCTCGTCCGCCCCGACCACGGTGGAGAGCCGGTGCGCCACGACGAGCGTGGTGCGCCCGCGCGAGACGCGCTCCAGCGCATCCTGGATCTCGCGCTCGGTGTGGCTGTCGAGCGCCGAGGTCGCCTCGTCGAGCAGCAGGATCGCCGGGTCCTTGAGGATGGTGCGGGCGATGGCGACGCGCTGCTTCTCGCCGCCGGAAAGCTTCAGCCCGCGCTCGCCGACCTCGGTGGCGTAGCCCTTCGGCGTGCGCTTCACGAAGCCGTCGATCTGCGCCAGCTCGGCCGCACGCTCCACCTCGGCGTCGCCGGCACCGGGCCGGCCGTAGCGGATGTTGTAGGCGAGCGTGTCGTTGAACAGCACCGTGTCCTGCGGCACCATGCCGATGGCGGCGCGCAGGCTCTCCTGCGTGATGTCGCGAATGTCCTGCCCGTCGACGGTGATGCGGCCGGACGCCACGTCGTAGAAGCGGTACAGCAGCCGCGAGATGGTCGACTTGCCGGCGCCGGACGGGCCGACGATGGCCACCGTCTGCCCCGCCGGCACCTCGAAGGACACGCCCTTCAGGATCTCGCGCTCGGGATCGTAGGAGAAGCGCACATCCTCGAAGCGGATGGCCGCGCCCTTCAATTCCAGCGGCTTGGCGCCCTTCCTGTCCTCGATCTCGGGATTGCGGGCGAGAATGGCGAACATCGCCTCGATGTCGATCAGCGACTGCTTGATCTCGCGATAGATCATGCCGAGGAAGTTCAGCGGCTGGTAGAGCTGGATCATCATGGCGTTGACCATGACGAAGGAGCCGACCGACTGGTAGCCGGCGCGGATGTCGAACACGCACAGCACCATCACCGCCGTCAGGCCGGCGGTGAAGATCGCCGCCTGGCCGGCATTGAGCCACGCCAGCGAGGTATGGGTGTGGATCGAGGCGCGCTCATAGCGCTCCATGGAACGGTCGTAGCGCTCGGCTTCCCACTTCTCGGCGCCGAAATACTTCACCGTCTCGTAGTTGAGCAGGCTGTCCACCGCCTTGGCATTGGCGTCGGTGTCGCTCTCGTTCATCGAGCGGCGGATGCCCATGCGCCATTCGGTCATCAGGAAGGTGAAGAAGGTATAGGCGCCGATCATCGCCACGGTGACGGCGGCATAGCGCCAGTCGAACTGCCAGACGAGGACCACCACCACCATCACGAATTCGAGGATGGTGGGCGCGAGATGCAGCACCAGCATGCGCACGATGGTCTCGATGCCCTCGCGCGAGCGCTCCAGCACGCGGGTCAGCCCGCCGGTCTTGCGCTCCAGATGGAAGCGTAGCGACAGCGCGTGCATGTGCTGGAAGGTCTCCAGCGCCAGCCGCCGCACGGCGTGCATCGCCACCTTGGCGAACAGGCCGTCGCGCCACTGGGTCAGCGCCGCCATGGCGATGCGGGAGAAGCCGTAGCCGAGGGTGAGCACCACCGGCGCGGCAATGATCAGGCTGATGGCGTCGGTGCCGATATGGGCGCCCTCGCCTTCCGCCACCGCATCGGTCGCCCATTTGAAGAGGAAGGGCGTCGCCATGGTGGTGATCTTGGCGGCCACCAGCAGCAGCAGGCCCCAAAGCACGCGCGCGCGCAGATCGAGCCGCTCGGCCGGCCACAGATAGGGCGTCAGCCCCTTCAGCGCGACGAGAAGGCTGCCGCGCGGGGGATCGTCGGGCTTGTTGCTGCGGCGCGACAGGGCGGTGCCGGCCTCGGGTGCGGACATGGGGAGCTTCCGGGTGATCAGGAACCGGCCGGCATTTCGCCGACGGCCGCTGTGGAAATAGGTTGGGCGGGAGTGGAATCCAAGCGCCGGGCGGCGGATGAAGGGTCCGCGGGCGGCATGGGAGGGTTGCAGCTTTGCGGCAGCTCGGCCGCCGCCGCGACGGGTGCGGCGCCCCGGTCCATCATCTGCGCCAGCAGCGCCGAGACGTCGGCGGCGAAGACCGCCAGCCCGTCGCGGTCGAGGCAATAGCAGGAGCGCGGCCCGTCGACCGTACCGGCGATCAGCCCGGCTTCCTTCAGTATCTTGAGATGCTGGGAGACGGTCGACTGCGCGAGCGGCAGGCCCTTGACGATCTCGCCGCAGACGCAGCGGTCGCGCTCGGCGAGCGCGCGCAGGATCGCGAGGCGCGCCGGATGGCCGAGCGCACGCAGGCGAAGGGCAAGGAGATCGTCGTCAGGCGGAGAAACCGCAGTCATCGTTCATCGTCGATAGACGATGATTGCGGCATTGGGAAGACGGCCGGATCCGCGCGCCGGGCTATCCGGCCTTGCGCAGCCTCTCATAGCGCTTGATCACCCGCTCGCGCTTCAGCCGCGACAGCCGCTGCAGCCAGAAGAGTCCATCGAGTTGGTCGATCTCGTGCTGGTGGCAGACGGCGCGCAGGCCGCCGGTCTCCTCCTCGTGAAAGGTTCCCTCGAGGTCCTGGTAGCGCAGGCGAATCTTCGCCGGGCGCTCGATCTCCTCGGTGACGCCAGGCATCGACACGCTTCCCTCGGCATGGCGCTGCAGCTCGTCGGAGGCCCAGACCACCTCCGGGTTGACGTAGAGGCTCGGCTCCGGGTCGTCCGGCAGTTCCAGCACCACCACCCGTAGCGGCACGCCGACATGGCCGGCGGTGATGCCGATGCCCGGCGCTGCCCGCAGGGTGTCGACGAGGTCCAGCGCCAGGATGCGCAGCTCGTCGTCGAACAGCGTCACGGGCGCCGCGACCTGCTTGAGGCGGGGGTCGGGGAACGTGACGAGAGGTCGAGAAGTCATGATGTCGTCCGGGTGCGTTGCGTCGCGCCATCATGGCACCGGCGCGCCGATTCCACACCCGGCCCCGGGGCCGCCGATCACGAAGCCGGGTAGCGCTGCCGCTTGACGGCCCCGTCCCGCACTGCATCATGGCAGGCATGACCAAGATCAAGAGCTTATGCGTCTATTGCGGAGCGGCCACCGGCGACGACTCCATCTATCTCGAATCCGCCATGGAGCTCGGGCGCCTGCTGGCGCAGGAGAACATCCGCCTCATCTATGGCGGCGGCGGCGTCGGGCTGATGGGCGCCACCGCCCGCGCCTGCGCCGAGGCCGGCGGCCATGTCACCGGCATCATCCCGGATTTCCTGATCGGCAAGGAACAGGCTTTCGAATACGCCCACGAGCTGATCGTCACCCGCGACATGCATGAGCGCAAGCGGCTGATGTTCGAGCGCGCCGACGCCTTCCTCGCGCTGCCGGGCGGGGTCGGCACGCTGGAGGAGCTGGTCGAGCAGCTCACCTGGGTGCAGCTGAACCGTCACCGCAAGCCGGTGATGGTGCTCAACATCGCCGGCTTCTGGGATCCGCTGCTGCGGCTGTTCGAACACATGCAGTCGACCGGCTTCGTGAACGTCGCCCGGCCGATACGGATGCTGGTCGCGCACAATGTGCGCGCGGTGATGCCGAAGCTCGCCACCGCGCTGTCCAACGTGCCGGAGGCCGAGCTGCACGACGCCGCGGCCGAGCAGGTGCTGGACCGCATGTGAGAAGAGAAGCGGCGCACTGCTCAGTGCGCCCGCCGCTCACTCAGTTCTCGCTATCCCGGGGCGGCAACGGATCATTGCCGGGGGCAATGGTGTCCTTGCTGCGGATTTGACCATTTACCCCCTTGAGGGTCAGTTCACCTCCGGCCTGCCGCGACAACATTCCACGTGCTGCGGCTTCAGCCTCGGCCTGAGTTCGGTGCAAAGTCGATGCTCGCTCTGCATCGTTGCGCTTGTTGACCCATTCTCCCTGCGCATTGCGATAAACCGTGCGATCCTGATCTTTGCTCATCATGCCCTCCTTGCGCCGAACAGAACATATCAGGAACAAAAAGCACGTCAAGAAACGCCTGCCAGGGAGAGCCGACGTTTCGGTCCCGCCCCGGCTCAGCCCTCGGCCGGCTCGCCGAGCTGCTTCTCCACCGTGGTGTCGCCGAGCCAGACCGCGCCGCGCAGCACCGAGTTGCGCTGGCGCGCGACATAGCCGCGCTTCTGGAAGAAGCCGAGCGCGGTATCGCTCGCATCCGCGATCAGGCTGGTGGCGCCGCGCGCCGCGGCGAGGCGCTCGATGGCGTCGCAGAGCAGCGCCGCCACGCCCTTCCCCGCCACCTTCGGATGCACGTAGAGCAGGTCGATGAGCTTGTTGTCGGCGAGCGCGATGAAGCCCACCACCTCGCCGTCGCGCTCGGCCACCAGCGTCAGCGAGCTGGCCAGCCGCTTGGCGAGCGCCTCCTCGTCGCTGGCAGCGGCGGCGGCCCAGCCGTCCTGCTGGTCGGGATCGTAGTCCTCGCTCGTCAGCTCGAAGATCGCGGCCGAAAGGATGGAGGCGAGGGTCGGCGTATCGCTGGGCAGGAAGGGGCGCAGGCCGGCGGCGGGTGTCCCCGCGGGACGTGCGCTCATCGCTTGGCCTCCCAGCTGGTGGTGCCGTCCTTGTTGTCCTTCAGCGCCACGCCCTGCGCGAGCAATTCGTCGCGGATGCGGTCGGAGGCGGCGAAGTCGCGGTTGCGCCGGGCGGCGATGCGCTCGGCGATGCGCGCCTCGATCTCTGGCTCGGAGATCGCCAGCACCGGCGCATGCGCGGTACTCCACGCCGCAAGGCGCGACGCCTCGAAGCCGAGGAAGGCCAGCGTGCCGGCCAGCGCCTTCTTGCCGGCGTGGTCCTTCAGAGCATGCATCTCGGCGATGGCCTTGGGCGTATTGAGGTCGTCGCACAGCGCTTCCAGCACGCCGGGGGCCGGGCGCGGATAGGCCTCGGGCGCGGCGGCGTCGAACCACTGCTCCAGCGTCTTGGCGCTCTCCTCCAGCCCCTTCACCGTCCAGTCGATCGGCTGGCGGTAATGGGTCTTCAGCATGTTGAGACGCAGCACGTCGCCCGGCCAGTCGGCCAGCAGGTCGCGGATGGTGACGAAGTTGCCGAGCGATTTCGACATCTTCTCGCCTTCCACCTGCAGGAAGCCGTTATGCATCCAGACCTTGGCCATGATGCCGGTGTGGAAGGCGCAGCGCGACTGCGCCACCTCGTTCTCGTGATGCGGGAAGACGAGGTCGATGCCGCCGCCATGGATGTCGAAGGTCTCGCCGAGATGCTTCCAGCTCATGGCGGAGCATTCGATGTGCCAGCCGGGCCGGCCGAGCGGGCCGATGCCGGCCGGCGAGGGCCAGCCCGGTTCGCCGGGCTTGGACGGCTTCCACAGCACGAAGTCCATGGCGTCGCGCTTGTAGGGCGCGACGTCGACGCGGGCGCCGGCCAGCATGTCGTCCAGCGGCCGGTGCGAGAGCTGGCCATAATCCGGCATGGCCGGCACCGAGAACAGCACATGGTCCTCGGCGACATAGGCATGGCCGGAGGCGACGAGGCGCTCGATGAGGTCGCGCATCTCGGCGATGTGCTCGGTGGCGCGCGGCTCCACGTCGGGATGCAGCACGCCCAGCGCCTCGAGGTCGTCGTGGAACTGCGCCTCGGTGGCGAAGGTCACCCTGGCGATCGCCTCGTTGAGGTCGAGGCCGGGGAAGTCCTGCGCGGCGCGCGCGTTGATCTTGTCGTCGACGTCGGTGATGTTGCGCACATATTTCACATGCGCCGGCCCGTAGAGATGGCGCAGCAGCCGGTAGACGAGATCGAACACGATCACCGGGCGCGCATTGCCGATATGGGCGAGGTCATAGACGGTCGGGCCGCACACATACATGCGCACGAGCTTGGGATCGAGCGGCGCGAAAGTCTCGCGCTGGCGCGTGAGCGTGTTGTGGAGCTTGAGCTCGGGCAGCACCGTGCCCGAAATGTCCGCTCCCGAAACTGCCGACATATGTTCGCCTTCCCTCAGGGCTCCCGCTCAACTGTTGCGCGGAGGCCGCGCCTCTTGTTCCGTTTGCACCGCCACGTCAAGGCCATACCGCCAATCCGCCGAAGCCGGTTGACGAGGCGAACGCCGCGAAGCTATCCACCGCCCCCGACGCCGGCGCATGGTTCGCTACCGAACTTTAGCGCGGGCTTAAACTTTTTGTCGTCTGCTGCGTTACCTGCTCGCCGCCGACGAGCCTCCCGCAGAAGTACCCAGCCATGCGCGCCGCCCCGATGCTTCGTTCCGCCCTCCTCGCCGCCGCCTTTTCCGCCGCCATTCCCGCCTTCACCCTTGCCGAAACGGCGGACAAGATCTTCGTCGTCGACATGTCCGACGGCTACGGCGTCGACAATTGCGTCGCCACCGGCGGCGCCTGCGGCCAGGCTATCGCCGATGCCTGGTGCCGGGTGCACGACTTCCAGCATGCGGTGAGCTTCGGCAAGGTGACCAGCGACGCGCTGCGCCTCTCGGTGGCCGCCAAGACGGCGCAGACCACCTGCACCGGCGGCTCCTGCCGCGATACCGTGGCCATCACCTGCCGCTGAGCCTGCGGCGCCGCCACGTCCCGAACTTTCAGACCATGCGCGGGCCGGCCGGACCGGCCCGCTGGCATTTTTCGCGCCCCCGTGGCCCACGCGCCACTATCGCACGAAATCGGCGCAGCGCGGCGCCTCGGTCTGCGCGCCCCAGGGCATGACCGGCACGCTGGTGGTGGAGTTCTTCGGGCTGCCGTCGATCAGCTTGTCGGAATAGACCAGATAGACCAGCACGTTGCGCTTGGCGTCGCAGCCGCGCACGATCTGCATCTTCTTGAAGATCAGCGAGCGGCTCTCGCGATAGACCACGTCGCCCTGCTCGAACTTGCCCTTGAAGGCGATCGGCCCCACCTGCCGGCAGGCGATGGAGATGTCCGACACTTCCTCCGCCACGCCGAGCATGCCGGAGACGCCGCCCTTCTCCGGCACCGTGTAGTAGCAGGCGACGCCCTCCACCATCGGATCGTCAATGGCATAGGTGGCGAGCTTGTCATCCGGGGTGAGGAATTTCCACACCGTCGACTTCCTGAAGATCAGGTCCGGCCCGTCGGCCCGCGCCGCAGTGCCGAAGCCGGGCATCGATGCCGGCCCCAGGCCGGTCGCCAGGCCGAGCACGGCAGCAAGGAGGAAGGCGGAAAGGCGGCGCATGATCATGGACTTGTGTCTCCAAAGCCGGGGCCCGCGTGATATGGGGTGCGGTGCGGCGTGCGCAACGCGCCGTCCGCCGGCGGCAGGGCTCGAGCCGGCCCTGCCCGAAGCGGCCTGATAATGGGGCTTCCCGACGGGACTTGCCTTGCCGGCCGAATGCAGGTTCAAACTTTGGCCAATCTCGCCGTGCTTCGTGCGCGGATTCATGGAACGGCGCGCCGGCTGCGCGTCGCCCGAACGCGCAGGACCAACCGACCTATGACGATCGCCAGTGCCCGCCCCTCCCGCGCCTCCCTGTTGCGCGCCTCGCTGCTGCGCTCGTCGCTCGCGGCCCTGGGCCTGCTCGCGCTCGGTGCCGACATCGCCGCGGCTCAGGCCGATCCCGGCGCCTGCATCCGGCTGGAGGGGCAGCTCGCCCAGCTCGACCGCGGCGGCGGCGGCCAGCGCGATCTCGGCGGCGTCATCGCCCAGCAGCAGCAGGATGTCGCCAATCTCTCCGCCCAGGTGCGCCAGCTCGGCTGCGACAAGCGCGGCTTCCTCATCTTCCAGCCGCAGCTGCCGCCGCAATGCGACGGGCTGAACCGCCGGCTTTCCCAGGCCCGCTCGGCGCTGGACCGCACCATGATCGAGGCCCGCGGCCAGCGCAGCGGCAATGACGAGCAGCGCCGGCAGTTGATCTACGCCCTCGCGCAGAACAATTGCGGCCCGCAATATCAGGCGGCGCTCGGGCAGGCGCGCGGCAACGCCCCGGCGGCGGAGCGCCGGCCGCGCAATTTCTTCGAGCAGCTGTTCGGCGTGCCGCGCCAGGCGGAGGAGGACGAGGCGCCCTCGATGGATGCCCAGCCGCTGGAGATGGAGCTGCCGAAGGCCTCCACCTACCGCACCGTGTGCGTGCGGACCTGCGACGGCTTCTTCTTCCCGATCTCCTATGCCGCCAACGCCGGCAAATTCGCCTCCGACGAGGCGCTGTGCCAGCGCCAGTGCCCGGGCACCGAGGCGCGGCTGTTCGTCTACCGCAACCCCGGTGAGGACATCGAGAACGCGGTGAGCGTCAGCGGCCAGACCTACATGTCGCTGCCCAACGCCCTGCTCTACAAGAAGCAGTATTCGGCCGCCTGCTCCTGCCGCCCCAACGGCCAGAGCTGGGCGCAGGCGCTGTCGAGCGAGACCGACCCGACCCTGCGCAAGGGCGACATCGTGGTGACCGAGGACGCCTCGCGCGAGATGTCGCAGCCGCGCCCGGCCGGCCAGCTCGCCGCCCCGGCGACGCCGCGTCCCAGGACCCAGCAGCCGCAGCAGCCGGCCACGGTGCCGGCGCAGTAGAGGCCGGCCGACACCGGCGCCCGACGCGCCTGACGGCCCCGGCCGCTCCGCGAATGTCGTAAAATCCGGTACGGCCCGGCCATTCCCCGCATTTCCCGAGCGCATGTCCCGGAAATGTGGCCCCTCCCCGCTGGGGGGCGGAACGCCCCCGTCAGGCGGCCTCGCCCTGCAGGCGCGCTTGCGCGCGCTCCCGGCCGATCAGCGGCAGCAGCGCCTTGAGCTCCGGGCCGCTCTCCTGCCCGGTCAGCGCCGCCCGCAGGGGATGGAACAGCGCCCGGCCCTTGCGACCCGACGCCGGCTTCAGCGCCGCCAGCCACTGCGCATAGACCTCCTCGCCCCATGGCAGCGGCGGCAGCAGTTCCGCCGCCTGCCCGAGGAATGTCGCGTCCTCGGCGGCGATGACCGGCACGACCGGCCCCTCGACCACCTGCCGCCAGAGCACGGCATCCTTCAGCGTCGCCAGATTGCCGCGCACCGCCAGCCAGAAGGCTTCGCCGCCGCCGACGCCCAGCGCGGCGAGCCGCGCCGCCACCGCCGGATAGGGCAGCAGATGCAGCGTGCCGGCGGTCAGCGCGGCGAGATCGGCGGGATCGAAGCGCGCCGGCGCGCGGGAAATGGCGGAAAGGTCGATCCGCGCCGCGAGCGCGTCGAGATCGGCCGCCGGCTCCACCGCCAGCGAGGTGCCGGTGAAGAGGGCCAGCGCCGCCACCGCCAGCGCTTCCTGCCCCGCCTCGCGCAGCGCGCGCAGCGAGAGGTGGCCGAGCCGTTTCGACAGCCCCTCGCCGCTCGGCAGCGTCAGCAGATTGTGGTGGCCGAAGGTGGGAACGCCGCCGCCCAGCGCCTCGATGATCTCGATCTGCACCGCGGTGTTGGTGACATGGTCCTCGCCGCGGATGACATGGGTGACGCCCATGTCGATGTCGTCGACCACCGAGGTGAAGGTATACAGATACGAGCCGTCGGCGCGAATGAGCACCGGATCGGACAGGCCGGTGGAATCGATGCTTTGCGGGCCGCGCACCAGGTCGTCCCACCCCACCGGACGCCCCTGCAGGCGGAACCGCCAGTGCGGCCGGCGCCCTTCCGCCTCCAGCCGCGCACGCTCCTCCGCCGTGAGCTTCAGCGCCGCGCGATCATAGATCGGCGGCAGGCCGCGCCGCCGCCGCGACAGGCGGCGGGTCTCCAGCTCTTCCTCGGTCTCGTAGGCGGGATAGAGCCGCCCGTCCGCCTTCAGCCGCTCGGCGGCGGCATCGTAGAGCGCCAGCCGCTCGGATTGCCGCTCCACCCGATCCGGGACGATGCCGAACCACGCCATGTCCTGCGCGATCGCCTCGGCGAAGTCGCGCGTCGAGCGGGCGGTGTCGGTGTCGTCGTAGCGCAGGATGAAGGTGCCGCCCTCGCGCCGGGCGAAAAGCGCGTTGTAGAGCGCGGAGCGGGCATTGCCGACATGCAGCAGGCCGGTCGGCGACGGGGCGAAGCGCAGGACGGGACGGACGAGGGTGCTCATGATGCCCGCCTTATCGCCGGGATGGCCGGCGGGGGCAACGGGGAATGGCGGCCCGGGCCTGCACGACGGCCGGGGGGCATCGTGCGAGTGCGGACATGGAAGCCGTCATGACCGGGCGTGTCCCGGTCATCCACGTCTCCGGTCCGGCCGGCGCGCCCGGTCGAAGGCAGGGATCCCCGGAACAGGTCCGGGGACGATGGCGTACGGGAGAGATGACGGCGGGCGGAATGGGCCGGACGCTCCATCTCCCGGGGGGACTCCCCTCCCGGCATTCCCGGATCGGCCCTCAGCCATTCGGGACGACGGAACGACGGCCCCGAATGTTACCGCGCGGTGTCCGCCAGAACCGTCATGGCCGGGCTCGGCCCGGCCATCCACGTCTTCGGCCCGGACGGCCCTATGCCGTCTCGCGGAACCTGTTGGTGATGGGATAGCGCCGGTCGCGGCCGAAATTGCGGGTGGTGATCTTCACCCCCGGCGCCGCCTGCCGGCGCTTGTATTCGGCGATGTTCAGCATCCGCTCCACCCGCGCCACCAGCGCCGGGTCGAAGCCCAGCGCGGCGATTTCGGCGACCGGCAGTTCCTTCTCCACCAGGCATTCGAGAATGGCGTCCAGCACCTCGTAGGGCGGCAGGCTGTCCTGGTCCTTCTGGTTCTCGCGCAATTCGGCGGTCGGCGGCTTGTCGATGACGTTGTCCGGCATCACCCGGCCGTCCGGGCCGAGCGCCTCCGCCGGCTTCCAGCGGTTGCGTAGGCGGCACAGGCGGAACACCTCGGTCTTGTAGAGGTCCTTCAGCGGGTTGTAGCCGCCGTTCATGTCGCCATAGAGCGTGGCGTAGCCGGTGGACATCTCCGACTTGTTGCCGGTGGTCACCACCATGGCGCCGAACTTGTTGGAGATCGACATCAGGATGGTGCCGCGCGCCCGCGACTGCAGGTTCTCCTCCGTCACGCCGCGCTCGGTGCCGGCGAAGAGCGGCGCGAGGCACGCCTCCAGTCCTTCCACGCCGTCGGCGATCGGCACGATGTCGTAGCGGCAGCCCAGCGCCTCCGCCACGGAAGCGGCGTCGGACAGGGATTCGTTCGAGGTGTAGCGATAGGGCAGCATCACGCAATGCACCCGCTCGGCCCCGAGCGCATCCACCGCCATCGCCGCCACCAGCGCCGAATCGACGCCGCCGGACAGGCCGAGCACCACGCCGGGGAAGCGGTTCTTCTCGACATAGTCCCTCAGCCCCAGGACGCAGGCGGCGTAATCGGCCTCGTCGCCGGTGACGAGCGGCGCGCGCGCGCCCTCCTCGCAGCGCCAGCCATCGGCCCAGCGCTCCCAGCGGGTGATCCGCACCCGCTCCTGGAAATTCGGGAACTGCACGGCGAGCGAGCGGTCGGCGTTGAGCACGAAGGAGCCGCCGTCGAACACCAGTTCGTCCTGGCCGCCGATCTGGTTGACATAGGCGAGCGGCAGGCCGCTCTCCACCACGCGGGCCACCGCGATGTTGGTGCGCTCGTCATAGACCGTGCGGCGATAGGGCGAGCCGTTCGGCACCAGCAGGATCTCCGAGCCGGTTTCCGACAGGCACTCGATGACGTCGGTCGACCAGATGTCCTCGCAGACCGGCACGCCGAGCCGCACGCCCCGGAACGGGATCGGCCCCGGCATCGGCCCGGTCGCGAAGACGCGCTTCTCGTCGAACACGCCGTAATTGGGCAGGTCCACCTTGTAGCGCAGGGTCGCGACGCGCCCCTCCTCCAGCAAGGCCACCGCATTGTAGAGCTTGCCGCCCTCGAGCCAGGGCGTGCCGATCAGCACCGCCGGCCCGCCATCGGCGGTCTCGGCGGCCAGCGCCTCCACCGCCTTGCGGCAGGCGGCCTGGAAGGCGGGCTTCAGCACCAGGTCCTCCGGCGGATAGCCGGCAATGAACAGCTCGGTGAACAGGACGAGATCCGCCCCCTGCCCGGCGGCCAGCGCGCGGGCGGCGCGCGCCTTCTCCAGATTGCCGGCGACGTCGCCGACGATCGGGTTGAGCTGGGCGAAGGCGATGAGAAGCTGGTCGACGGGAGCGCTGGACATGATGAAGCTGATTTAGCAGCCCCGCCGCATTTGGGAAATGCCGCATGGAGGCGGAGGGCGTCAGTCCCAGTCGGTACCGGGCACCCGCAACGCGGCGGTGCGGAACCCGGCCTTGCGGGCGATCGCCGGCAGCAGCCGCTCCAGCCCGTGGATCACCGTGCCGTCATCGGCGATCGGCTCGACGGGGTAGTCCGTCCATTGCAGGTCGAGCGCCAGCACCGGCGCCAGCGCCGCCGGCCGCGCCGCGAACATGTTGCCGATCGGGAAGTCGACGAAGCCGGTCATTTCCTCGGTGAGGCCCATGTCCCGCCCCAGCAGCTCGGCCGCCCGCCGGTTGCGCGCCCAGCCCACCAGATGCGGGTCGTCGGGGTAGACGAGGCCGAGCCGCGGGTCGGCGGCGAAGGCGGCCAGCGTCGCATCCAGCATCGCATGCCGGCCGCCGAGGGTGTTCTCCCACAGGAAATCCCGCCAGACATCGCCGATCCGGGTGCGGCTCGCCTGGCTCTTCTTGCCGTGGACGTGCACCGCGACGTCATAGCCGCCGGCGAGGAGCGGCGCCCGCAGCGCGGTGAAGAACGGCCCGACATCGCGCCCGAGATTGGGCACCTGCACGATCTCCACGCGCCCGCCATAGGTGGCGGCGGCCCGTTCCAGCAGCCGCGCCTTCTCCGCGCTGCCGGTGGTCAGGAACAGGTCGGGACGGGCGAGATTGGCGGATAGCCGCTCGAAGAATTCCGGCGCCAGATCGGCATAGTGGAAATGCCCGTGCAGCATCGCCTTCAGGGCCGGCGGCTCCGGCGCCGCCGCTGGCGGCCCGATCACCGGATGAACCCACGGGCCTTCCGGCTGGCCCTGCTCGATCCAGTGCGCCAGCGGGTAGCGCCGCTCGTCGAGGCATGCCTGCGGGTGGGCCTCGGCATAGAGGAGCGGATGGAAGCCGGCATAGGGGCGGCGCGGCTTGCCGGCACCGGGCGACAGCTGCATCAGCCTGTCGCGCCGCCACGCCCGGACGCGCGCGCTCAGTTCCGCCTCGCCGATTTCGAGCCGGCTGCGGTCGGCGGAGAGCACCAGCGCGACCTCGGCGTCGACGCGGCCGGCGGCCGCCCGGCCGAGCCGGTCGATCGCCTCGGCGATCGTCTCGCCGGCGGCCGGCGCCTGCCAGCGCTCCCGGCCGGGCCGGGCAGCGGCGAGCGCCGCCGCCCGCTCGGCCGGCGTGCCGAACAGCACCGCGCCCGCGCCGTCGTCGAACCATTCCGGCTCGCCGGGAAGCGGCGAACCGTCCGCCGTGCCGGCGAGCGCCACCACCGGCACGTCGCGCCGCGCGAGGGCGCGAGCCAGTTCGGGCCCCTCGGCGCCGCCGACCACGGCATAGAGCGGCGCATAGAGCGCGAGGCGCTGCGCCAGCGCCGCGAGGAACACATCGTGCGGCGGCCGGGACAGGGACAGCCGCAGCGGCACGGCGCCCGGCGGCAGCACCGTCTCGCCCCCCGCCTCGGGCAGCAGCACGATGAGATCGCCGCGCGCCGCCAGATCCCGCAGCAGCGCCGCCCGCGCCGGCGCGTCGCGCGGCGGCGGCAGCAGCACCAAAACGGTGCGGCCGTTCGACGGCAGGTCGGGAAAGGCCATGCCGGCCACCAGCGCCGGCAGGTCCTCGTCGGCGCGCGCCATCCAGGAGGCATAGGCACGGCGCGGATGGCCGTGACGGTCGAGCACCGCCTTGCCGAACAGCGGGCGCGGCCGGCGATAGGCGTCGAACAGCAGCGCCCGCCACAGGCCGCGCGGCGCATCGGCCTCGAAGAGCAGCGGCCGGACCCAGCCGCTCGCCCGGCGTGCGATCCGGTTCAGCCAGCTCTTGGCCTTGCCGCGCGGCCGGAGCCGCGCATAGTCCCGACGCACCGGAGGCGCCGCAGCCCCGTCGGGTTGCTCAACCGTCGTCATGAACCCACCCGGAACACCGCCACCCGCGAGACATCGCCTGGACCGTCGCCGTTTCATCCGTTGATCGGGCGACGGCCGGGACGTAGCGGAATCGTTCTAACAAAGCCCTTCCGGCAAGGCCATAGCACCGGATCGCGGCACCGCCATGGCGCGGCGGGCGAAGCCGCTCCCGAGGCGGGAAACCGCGCCCTACTCCGCCGCCATGGCGCAGGCCGCCGCCGTGCGGCGCGCGCCCCAGGCGCGCAGGCCGAGCACCGGTTCGCGCAGCGCCTCCCCGTCCGGCGTCAGGCGATAGCCGACCTGCGGCGGCACGGTGGGATAGACCGTGCGCAGGATCACCCCGTCGGCCTCCAGCTCGCGCAGCGCCTTGGAGAGGATGCGCTGGGTGACGGTAGGCATGCGCCGCTGCAGCTCCATGAAACGCAGCTCGCCGTCCAGCAGGTGATAGATCACCCCGCCCTTCCATTTGGCGCCGATGATCTCCAGCGCCGCCTCCACCGGGCAGCCGGTGCCGCGCGTATAGTTGCTGTGACGCTTCGCCATGGTCCCACTCCGTCCGACGCCGGGGAATGTAGGCAGCGCCTCGGGGCGGCGGAAGGGGCTTACATTTTCGATACCAGCCGACAATTGCGTGCGTTCTTGCGCGACGCCGGCGGCCTGCCGACATTGCCTGCCGAACCGCAACACGGCGCGAAAGCGCAGGAGACAAGCCATGAAGGCCATCGGCTACATCGATTCGCTGCCCATTTCCGAGGAGCGCGCGCTTTTCGCCTTCGACGCGCCGGAACCGGCGCCCGGCCCGCGCGACCTCAAGGTCGCGGTGAAGGCGGTGGCGGTGAACCCGGTCGACACCAAGGTGCGGATGCGCCGCGCCGGCACGGCGGAGGCGCCGGTGATCCTCGGTTGGGACGCCGCCGGGGTGGTGGAGGCGGTCGGCGCCGAGGTCACGCTGTTCAAGCCCGGCGACAAGGTGTTCTACGCCGGCGCCATCGACCGCCCCGGCACCAATGCGCCGTTCCATCTCGTCGACGAGCGCATCGTCGGCCACATGCCGGCCTCGCTCGGCTTCGCGGAGGCGGCGGCGCTGCCGCTGACCGCCATCACCGCCTGGGAAGCCCTGTTCGACCGGCTGCGGCTGACCCGCGCGAGCACCGGCACGCTGTTGATCATCGGTGCCGCCGGCGGCGTCGGCTCGCTCGCCGTGCAGTTCGCCCGCCAGCTGACCGGGCTCACCGTCATCGGCACCGCCTCGCGGCCGGAAAGCCGGGAATGGCTGCAAAGCCTCGGCGCGACGGCGGTGATCGACCATTCCAGGCCGCTGTCGGAGGAACTGGCCAAGGCCGGCTATGACGGCGCCGACCATGTGTTCAGCCTCACCGCCACCGAC
The DNA here is from genome assembly GCF_018390555.1 of Ancylobacter oerskovii. Taxonomy (GTDB): domain Bacteria; phylum Pseudomonadota; class Alphaproteobacteria; order Rhizobiales; family Xanthobacteraceae; genus Ancylobacter; species Ancylobacter oerskovii. Next base: position 65,694 of record NZ_JAHBGB010000001.1, read on the forward strand.
CGTCACTGGGAGGAGATCGTCAAGGCGCTGAAGCCGCAGGGCCAGGTGGCGCTGATCGACGATCCCGACGCCATCGACGTGCGGCAGCTGAAGCAGAAGAGCGCCTCGCTGCACTGGGAATTCATGTTCGCGCGCCCGCTGTTCGGCACGCCGGACATGATCGCCCAGCACAAGCTGCTCGACGAGGTGGCGCGCCTCGTCGATGCCGGCACGGTGAAGACCACGCTCGGCGCCAATTACGGGCCGATCACCGCCGGGAATCTCAAGCGCGCCCATGCGGCGCTGGAGAGCGGCCGCGCCATCGGCAAGATCGTGCTGGAAGGCTGGTGACGTTTTCCACGCGCCGCCCTGGCCGGGATGATCGCCTGCCACGACGGATGCTCCCTCTCCCCGACGGGAGAGGGATGGGGCGAGGGGTTTTCCGGGCTTCCCGAGCGCCTTCCCCCTCACCCGCCGCTGCGCGGTCGCTCCCCCTCGGGGAGAGGCGAGGCGGTCGTCGTTCACCTGGCCGCCAGCCCCGCCATTTGCGTGAGATAATCCAGCATCCCGCCGGCGTCGTCCGCCGCTCCGGTCCAGCCGAGATATTTGTCTGGCCGGACCAGCCACGCCCCCGATGCCCCGAGGGCGGCGGCGAACATGCCGGCGGCGTCGTGATGCAGGCTCACACCCGGCGCATCCTCCAGCGGCGCATCGCCCGGAACCACGACGATCACCCTTGGCGGCAGGCGCAGCGCGCTCTTCAGCCGCGCCGCCAGTCCTTCCAGCGCCGGCAGGCCGTCCGGCCGCACCGCGGCGAGCAGTACCCAGTCCGGTCCGCGCACCGCATCGGCGAGGCGCAGCGGAAAGCCGATCCCGTGGCGGCGCAGGCCCTGCACCTCCGGCAGCCGGTCGCCCGGCGCCACCGGGCCGAAGGCGGTCCCGGCGCTGAGCGGCCCGCCGCGATAATTCACCAGCAGCTGGGTATCGGCCAGCCGGTCCTCCGGCTTCTTCGGCTTGCCGAAGCTCATCGACTGCTCGACGGTGCGGGCGATCACCTCCTCCGCCACCGGCCGCCGCTCCGCCTCGTAGCTGGCGAGCAGCTCCGGCCCGGCCCCGCCGCGCAGCACCGCCGCCAGCTTCCAGCCGAGATTGTAGGCGTCCTGGATGCCGGTATTCATCCCCTGCCCGCCGGTCGGCGGATGGATGTGGCAGGCATCGCCGGCGATGAACACCCGCCCCTCGCCATAGCGGGCGGCCAGACGCATGGAGATGCGGAAGATCGACGACCAGCGCAGATCGGACAGCGCCGGCGGGTCCGGCAATAGCCGGTCGGCCACCTCCTGCAGGTCGGCCAGCGCGGCACCGGGGCGATCGGCGAGGATTCCGTGCTCGACGCCGCGGGCGCCGCCCTCGCCCGATGGCCACAGCCGCTCCGGCGCCACCATGGAGACGCGGTAGCGTCCGCGCTCGGGCAGCGGAATGGCGACGAAGAAGTCCGGCGGCGCATCGGGTGCCGGCCGGATGGCGAACAGCGCCCGCCCGCGGGGCAGGTCCCAGTCGATGCGCACATCGCCCAGCATGAACGCCATCGGCCACGCCTCCCCCTCGAAGGGGATGCCCAGCGCCCGGCGCACCGCGCTATGGGCGCCGTCGCAGCCGACGACATGGGAGAAACGCGCGGCGGAACCGTCGGCGAAGGTCGCCTCCACCCCCTCGCCGTCCTGCACCAGCCCGACGAGCTCCACGCCGCGCTCGATGCCGATGCCGTGGCGCGCGAGATGCTCGGCGAGAATGCGCTCGGTGGCGTATTGCGGCACGCCGAGCTGGGCATAGGGCAGGTCGGAGAAATCGTTCTCGGTCTCGCGCGCCGGGTAGCCGTGCACGAGGGTGCGCAGCCCGTCGAGCCAGAGCCCGGCGGCGACCAGCTCGCCGGCAAGGCCCAGATCGTCCATCACCTCCAGCGTGCGGGGGGTGATGCCGATGGCGCGGCAATAGGGCGACGGCGCCGCGAGCCGCTCGACCAGCCGCGCCCGGAGGCCCTGGCGCGCCAGCACGGCGGCGAGAACAAGCCCCACCGGGCCGGCGCCGACGATGAGCACCTGCTGCGGTACGGGCGGCACGTCAGGCGGCACGGTGTCCCCTCCCCGTCATCTGCCTCTTGTCGGTGGAGGCTAGCGGAACGCGGGACGCCGCGCATCATGCCGGCGGAGCCGGGCAAGGTCATCCGGGCACCGACAACCTGCTCCTTCCCCCGCAGGGAGAGGGCCGGGGCGAGGGTTGGCAACGCTTTCCGATCGCGTGCGCCCTCTCCGACCCGCTTCGCGGGCCACCTCTCCCCAACGGGGAGAGGAGAAGGTGAAAGCACGGATGCCCGGGTCAGGCCCGTTCCTGAGTCCCTCCGACAGAAGCCGCACCCAACGAGGCGCCCCCCGCTCTCCCTGCCGAGCGCCCTTCCGTCATGGCCGGGCTTGGCCCGGCCATCCACGATTTTTCCCGTGCGCCCGGATGAAAACGC
>NZ_JAHBGB010000010.1 GCF_018390555.1 Ancylobacter oerskovii
GCTCCGAAAAGCCGAAGCTGTTCGTCCGTCAGCCAAGCCATGACAGGCTGGGACTAAACACCTAACGTGCGGATCTATCCGGTCATGACGCATCGGTCCGAATGCGGCCGTGGATGCCATTGCTTGCCCCGTCGGTCCACGATGGGCGTGGTTCGCTGTCCTCGCGATCCCTCCAACTGAAGAGCCGTCACCATAGGTTGCGGCCATGTTGATGGCTCGGGTTGCCGCTTTGCAGAATGCCTCGACTGTCGGTTTAGATGTGGCAAGCAATCGCCAGGGCCGCCTCGGATTGTGTCCTTGGATTCCTGGGGAGGTGTGGAGGTGTTTTTCCTTTCACTGTGGGGACCATATTGTCGGCATGACCATCGTATCGCGACCGTTTTCCTGATAGGCGGGCAGGCGCCGTTCTAGGTGGACAACTTGTCACCTCATCGCTATGGTCGAGACATTCGAAGCTTGGTGGTCACTATGATAAAAAAGCCTGACGAAAAGAATAGGAAGAATAAAGCATCTCGTCCTCTAGTCGTTGTATCTATTCGTTATAGTGTCCTCTTGAAAGATAATACGCAGTGGATTATTTCGCGCGGCCAAAGTGATGAGTCTTATCGCTCGGCTCTCTTTGATGACGAGAGGTTGTCCCTTCATTATCATTTGTTTTCTAAATTGACGCTTCCGTCTCTTCTGAGCCAGGATCCCGAGCTCGACCCTGACTTTTTTAGGTTGTATGTGGTTACTTCCGAAGCGTTGCCGAAGAAAAGGAAGGCCGAAATTGTAGATCTACTGAAGGATATTCCTTGGGCGCGTGTAAAAGAAGTTCCTGAGAATGCGAAGGGAATCCCTCATTCGTCTCATATTTCTGAATTTATTCAGGAAAAGACAGACGGCTCGGCGATTTATGCACATGTAAGGCTCGATGATGATGACGCGTTAGCGCGTGACTTTGTTGCGCGTATAAGTGATTACGCTACAGAGCAGAACGTGGGTAGGGTTATCTCCCTTGGGCGCGGTGTTATGGCTAACTTCGATGTTGATCGTCGCGAATTCGTCGAATTCCGTGAGATGCACTATCCAAAGGTAGCCATGGGCCTTACGCTTATTGGGAAGAAGAAATCTCCGGAAGATTTGACTCTTCCGCATGTCTACTCTCTTGGAAAGCATACCAAGATTGATTTGATGGCTCCGACAATCCTGGATTCTAGAAGTATCGCCTATATAAGGACGATGCATTCATTATCAGATACGCAAGCGCAGAATACTTCTGGGGCGCTTGATAAGATCGATATTGGTATTGTTCGGCAGCATTTCACCTTTCTTTAGTGGATAGATCACCGTTGCATCCCGCAAGAGGCGGTCTGCCGCATATGGGGACTTGTGCGGCAGATGTGGTGCGAACGAGTTCGCGCTAATGCGTTGACGTCGATGGCTGGCAGCAAGCTGTGGAGTGTCCGCGAATGGCGAGCCAGTCTTGCTCCTCCTTTGGGCCAGAGCTTCTCGAAACTATCGGAGAGGTCCCGAGTGGGCGACGCTCTGAAGGGGCTTGTCTCTTCCGGTGGTCGGGTTGCGGACGGCCGCGAGCAGCGGGTGCAGGATGATGTCGGCTTCTGGAACCGCGCCCAGGCTCTTGCGTACCGGGCGATGCTGACGCGCTTGCGGACCGGCGAGGAAATCCTCGTCAAAGTGTTCGACGCCTACGGGCCGGAACACACCGGCGCCGCCGTTCCCCCGTCGGCAAGCCTCACGGAGGCGGCGGCCCTGCGCGCCACCTCCCTCAATATTTCCACCTTCGGCCAGATGCTGACTGACGGCCGGCCTTTCATTCTCGATCGGCCACCGGATGCACAGCATCACCAAAGTGCGTCTCCGGGAGGAGGGAACGCTGGCCGCGTAGGATGGCTCACCCTGTCAACGAGGGCTACATGACCCTCGGCCTGGCCGACGCCGATGCGGTGAACCGTGGTCTGCTCGGCGCCAAATTCATCCCGGTGGTGGCGGACAGTCTCGCGTGGCTCTCGGCCACTCAGTGCCGCATCAACTTCTCCATGGATTCCGCGCGCCAGCTGGTGCTGGACGACGGCACCGGCCCGGTGACCGCCACCGGCATTGAGACGTCAAAGGGGATCTTCTGTCGCGACGGCACGGATGCCTACGCGGCGGATATTCCCGTCACCTCTGTGACGGTCGAATCGAGCGGCTTCACCGCCAGCCCCAACCAGTCGATCTACGTCACTCTCGGCCGGGCCGTGAACCAGGGACTTTCTGCTGGGCTACGCCAACTGGCAGACCGACGTGACCCTCAACGGCAACACGAAGGCG
>NZ_JAHBGB010000011.1 GCF_018390555.1 Ancylobacter oerskovii
CCCATGAGGACCAAAACCCAGCCGGGCCTAACTTATGACCGGCAGGAAAATGGGGAGCACGTCAGATTGCTCGACGCTGGCCGACTGGGTTGGGCGCGCGGCCTTCCTGCTGCGCGCAGTGCACGAGCGGATGCTGGCGGTGCTGAAGAGCTCGCCCAGGCTGTTCGCCGACGGGACGACGGCGCCGGTGCTCGATCAGAGCCGGGGCCGGACCAAGACAGGGCAAGTCTTCGCCTATTCTCGCGATGACCGGCCCTGGGGGGGCGCGATCCACCCGGTGTCGTCTATGCCTATGTGCTCGATCGCAAGGCCGAGCGGCCCATTGCCCATCTCGCCGGCTTCACCGGCATCCTGCAGGTCGATGACTACGGGGCTACAAGGTGCTCGCCGAGCGCAACACGGTGAGCCTGACGTTCTGCTCGGCCCATGTGTGGCGACGCTTCTATGAGCTCGCCCAGACCGGCCCCGCGCCGGTCGCCAGCGAGGCCTTTCAGCGCATCGCCGATCTCTATCGCGTCGAGGCTGAAATCCGTGGCCGTGCCCCAGATGAACGCCGAGCCGCACGGCAGGAAAAGAGCAGGCCGATCCTCGAGGCCATGGAGCCGTGGCTGCGCGAGAAGCTTGCCCTGATCAGCCAGAAGACCAAACTCGCCGAGGCGATCCGCTATGCGCTCTCGCGCTGGGATGGGCCAGCCCCTTTCTGGGCGACGGCCGCGTCGAGATCAACAATAACATCGTCGAGCGCTCGATCCGCCCGCTGGCGATGACGAGGAAGAATGCCCTCTTCGCCGGTTCTGACGGCGGTGCCGGGCACTGGGCCGGCATCGCCTCCCTTATCGAGACCTGCAGGCTCAAGGGCGTCGATTCGCACGCCTATCTGGCAGACGTCATCACCATGACCGTCAACGGCCATCCCAACAGCCGCATCGATGACCTCCTGCCCTAGGCCTATCCGACACAGCCCATCTTCAGCGACGTGGCCTGAGAACGACGGTTGCAATCGAAATACGCCGCCCCCCTACCAGGACGTCATGATGCAGGCGCTGGCCCGACCAGGCCGAGCGAGGGCGGAATCCCCACCTAGGCGACGGTCACCCAAGTGCTGGTCTCGAGATACGCCAATCATCTGGCGCTTTATCGTCAGGCACAGATCTGTGTGCGCCCGGACGTCGCGCTCGGTCGTTAGACGCCAGCCGATTGGGTCCGGCGCCCGGGCCTTTTGCTGCCGCCCGCGCACGACGGAGGCCGCGTCGAAATCGACGCCAACACCACTATCCAAGCCGAAGAGCGGTTCAGAATGTGCACCGCTTGCGAAGTGCGTGGCATGGCCCGGCCGGGCATCAGCCAGCGGATCATGGTTGCTGTTGTCACGCCTAAACCCGGCCGGCTCCTGCAGCCTGATGAAGACATGATCGGCACAATTCGCGCAACCACTACGAATATATGAAACTACGTGATAGCCGTGTCGCTGCCGATTACTCCGTTCCGCCCTGTTGCTCGGACGACTCCCAACTCAGCCGAGCAGCGATACGACATATCATTCTGTGTACGCACTGAGAAAAGGAACCGACGTCAATTTTCGACTGTAGGTACTGCGGGCAGAGGAGACCTGACATGGCGATCACAGGAGCAACTCCGCCCCTCCCTGCTCATTGTTCCCTCTCCATTGATTGGAAAATAATCATCAAATCCAGGTGCGCCTCGGTTAGTATAACTCGCCTATGGATGGCTTCATCCATTCCCGGACTTTACCGGAAGGACGACAACCGTCTGGCCATGCTAGATAATGACAAATTGTATCGCCAACATCATAATCGAGGATAAATATTTATGGCACTCAGGCAAAAAATTAATGAGAAAACCCCGCTAACGGAGGAAGAACAAGCGATTAAAAAACTTGGAAATGAGGTGAATTTTGCCGAGTTGAGAGCACGCCTATCAGAAGCAAAGCTTCGCGACTTCAAAGCCAGAAAAGAATTAAATACCTTACGACCAAAACAAAAGAAAGTTTAAAGGACCTTAGATCGGGGAGCCATTTGCCGAGGCCCCCCGATCGCCCCATAGTGACCAACTTGAGGCTCGCTATCCGGACAAGATGTCGACATCCCCTCCTGTGCCGAGTTCAACGTGGCTCCGCCCCGCTACTGCTCAAGCGGTTTGTCGCCCGGCAGAGAGGATTGTCAGTTTCCCTTGTTGGGCGGTGGAGTTAGGAGGTCGATATGCGTGGTGAGCGCATCGCGCAGAATGCGAGCCATTTCACGGTCCATTCGCAGCCGTGCAGCGACGACCATATAGACCTGATGCTTTCCCTCAGAGGTGAACCCACCCCTATCCGTCGTTAGCGTTAGCGCGATCGAATTGCCGACAATTCCAATTTGCGGCAGCCAGTTAATGACCCGCACTGGAATATTGTCAGGATCGTCCGGTCGCTTGGGATTACCGATTTCAACCATAAATTACCCCGCACAAATTTAATAATAGGACCATTCATTTTCTATTTTATGATAAAAGCATTGTCGTATTTTTGTCAATATCTCTACAATGACAATAAAAAATTGCCGACATTTCTATCTGGCACATTTCGACACAAATAAATTTAAATTTAACCAGCGACGTATGCCCTATTCTCCAAGGTTATGCTAACATACTATAACGAAGAACGCGCAATGAGGCGCAATTTATAAACGGAAAATCTCTTCTTAATTTCAAGCATGCTTCTGGCGTTGTCATGCTTTGCAGTGGCGATCCAGGCCTACGCTTCACGCTATCGTTGGTTTCGTGTTTTGTGCGCAGCCATAGCGGCCGCTCGGACGAAATACAATGTACTGGGAAGCGTTTGTGAATCGTCATATGGTTTCCGAGCTGGAATGCTGATAGATATTCGGCAGATGATGAGAGCACCCCTAGTCCCAGAGCAAGATATGGTAGCCTGCATTTCTGAAGCTGGATCACATCATCGGGTGCCGGAGAGACGGTCCAGCCATTGATCGGCGAGATTGCCGTTCCATCGGGGAGTTGGCTTGAGTGGGTACTTACAGTAGCCACGAAACTAGGTGGCAGAGCGTCATCATCATCCAAGCGATAGGAAAATAAGCGGCCTCCATCGGCAAGCTCGATTGACACCGTCCGCACAGCCGATTTGAAACTTTGCCCCCTACGGACGCTAATCACCTTAATGTTTTGATATGGTTTCGTTAATTCATAAAGGCGCGACTTATAAAATGATGGAAGGTCACTATTGATGACAACGACTCCATAAGAACATGGCCTCTTCGTCAACTCGATGTACGTCGGCAACGCATAACGACGGAATAGTTCCAGTCGTCGTCTCAACCGATCACGATTGAAGATAACACGCTTGGCATCTTCCACGCTCAACTCTCGCGTCGAGGCGAACCAACGCAGAGAATCTTGCGTAACCACGCTGAAGCGGGTCAGTCCGACAAAAGTAACTGACATAAGGTTTCATCGATCCCGTTCACCATACGGAAACTAACCTAACCTGACTTTGGGTCAAGCCGCGATGGGCTCAGCCATGAGGTGAATATCGAGAAAGGCAGAATTGAGAGGCGATTAGCTTGCTTTTCCTGAAGCTCGACGCCACAAGGCCGATATTAGATTCTGATCTCAGTGACATATATGCTGTCGCCAGGCGGTCCTAGAGCTGCGGGCAGTCGGACCAACTGAAAAACCCAAGCGTCTGACGCGGCTCGCTTCGATCACATTGATCCTTTCCTACGCGCGTGCTGCCGTGATCCGAACTCCGCGGCGACATTGAGAGTGGGCAACGCTTCGGCGCCCCGTTCAACGGCACGATGCGACTTAAACACCTTCAAGCCGTGCAATCATTGCCCGGACACGGAAGGCCCTGCTCGATCGCGGCCTCATAACGTATTGATCCAAATACATGCAGCAACGAGCTTGAGGGCTGCGAGGAAGTCGTCAAGGCCGCGATCGTAGCAGGTGGCGAGTGCACGCATCTGGCCGATGCATTTGGCCTGCTGCCGGTTTCGTGGACACCGAGATAAGGTGTTCAACGGGACTGGAGAGCGGGAATGCAACGACGGAGGTTCAGCCGCGAGTTCACGCTTGAGGCTGTGAGATTGGTGAAGGATCGAGGCGTTGCCGTTGCGCAGGCTGCCCGCGACCTGGATGTCCACGAGAACGTGCTGGGTAAATGGGTGCGCGAGGCGAAGGCGGATCCTCAGCATGCCTTTCCCGGGCAGGGTCAGATGAAGCCCGAGCAGCTTGAGATTGACCGGCTGCGCAGGGAAGTGGCCAAGTGGCCTGCCCCCTGGAAAGTGGCCCTCCGTGAAGTAGGCTTTCGGGCCTTTGGAGGATGGCGCCATGGCGCAGAAGAAGCATAAACCTGAAGAGATTGTCGCGAAGCTCCGTTAGGTCGACGTTTGGGTATCGCAGGGACGGCCGGTAGCCGAAGCGATCCGGACAATCGGGGTGACGACGTTCACCTATTATCGCTGGCGCAAGGAATTCGGCGGGCTGAAGAGCGATCAGGTGAAGCGGTTGAGGGATCTCGAGAAGGAGAACGAGCGGCTGCGCAAGGCGGTCTCGGACCTGACGCTGGAGAGGCCAATCCTGAAGGAAGCCGCCTCGGGAAACTTCTGAGCCCCGCCCGGCAGCGGCGCTGTGTCGAACACGTCGTGAGCAAACTCGGCGTGTCGGAGCGGCTGGCATGCCGGGTTCTGGGGCAACATCGGCAGCGCAAGATGCCAATGGGGCGAGCCGACGAGGCGGCCCTGACCGCCGACATCATCGCGCTGGCCACCCAGTACATCGAGCGCTTCTGCAATTGCCGGCGCAGGCACTCGACACTGGGCTATCTAAGCCCGATCGAGTTCGAGGAACGAGCTAAATTAGCCTAACCTCGTGTCCACAGAACCGGCAGCAGGCCAATAGGGATTGCCAGACATTGGCTATACGGCTCACATCACATAGGCTGTGATCGGTGCCCTGTCCAATGATGGTTGATAATGCTGAACGGGTCACGAAAACGCACGGCTATGATAGTTACCGCTCGCTGAGAAAGGAACATCGACACCATCGGCGATTCTGCAGTGGATCACCATAGCGTTGGCGCAGACATGATCGACGCTCGGAGCGGGCGCAAATAACCTACCCTCGCGAGATAGCGAGCTTGACGAGAAGCGAATTGATAAATATCGCAGATCAACTCGCGGAGGTCAGGGAGATGTCATGATTATGTTTCTATCAGTAACTTCTTCCGATCGGGCATTTTTAATTAAATTGGGATTTTGTTTATGAAAGCACTCGTTATCGGTGGATCAAACACTGTAATGAAGTCTGGATATTTACGAAGCATGTTTGAAAAGGCAGAATATCTTTCCGAACGAACGATAACCTACACCAATATCGCTATCGGTGCAGCATCATGCGTGCACGGACTTCACCTCTGCGCATCTCGATGCGATTTATCAGATTATGATATTTTTATCATAGAGTATACTATAAATGATTATAAGTTAAGCCGTGGTCGAGATTTTGATCTATGGCGGGGTGCGTATGAGGGACTTATCCGCCTTATTATATCACACCGCCCCGACGCCCACATTCTTTCAGTGATTCTTGGACGTCGGGATCCGATTTTTTACAGGAGGCAGGATCGGATAAAGGCCGGAATAAGCAATATATCTACACATTATGGAATCGATGAAATAGATATTGATCTATTTTTGAAAACTCTTAGCGGTGGAGATTTCAACGCGTTTAGTGATTTTTATCTAGATGGAGTTCATTATAAACTCCCAGAGGTAACAACGGTGATTGGAGATCATTTAGCAACTCAATTATCTTATTACATGATCAATAACCGCCCCTCAAGAACTCTTCCTTCTCCAATTGTTCCGTGGAGCTTGGAGGGAGTACAGGTGCTATCTGGGACGACGCTTCAGATCGGACAATCAACTGAATTTAAGAATTCTTTACTCACACTCCAAACCCGCCGCCTCGCCCTTGGGGAACGCGTCACCGTAGACCTTCCAGCCGAACTTGTTGAAATGAGTTATGTCACTACAAAATCTGCAGGTACCCTTCTTATTGAAGAAAGTGGATATGATCCCATTGTCATAGACACTAATTTTCGCGGTGTTTCAGTCGGAAAATTTGCGTTTTTACTTCGATCATTCCCGTTTGCGAATAAAGTCTGGCGACGTCGCGCGCGACGTGGGCCACGTACAGTGACATTTGAGGTAATAGACAGCACAAAGAAAGCGCTTATGACGCAATATTACCAAAAGCAATTTGGCATGATCCCGCCGGATGTAGACAGATCCAGACAGGCTGTCTACATTGAGGGTTTGATGCACGAATCAGTCGTAAATTAATTTAAATAGATTCTTGAGTTGCGGGCGAGGCAAATACGCTCGCAACTTGCCTGAAGCGTTCACAGATCCCTATGAATCAACCTAGAGCTGAGATCGTTCACGTCCGCGTGGGTTTCATCGCCGCCGATACGCCACTCGTACTCGTAAGCTATCCGTACGCTTGCGGCGAGGGCGGAGTTTACATGCGCCGAATGGTTCACTGGTGTAAGGACACACGTGCCGTGTCGCCGGCGGCAGAGATCGGGCTTCTACCGATTGTGACGAAAGGTGTCGCCGATACCCAGCCTGAAGACAGAGCACAGGCAGTTGGAAGGGGTGGTTCCGCGGGGCGCTGGAGCGGCTGGCGACGGGTCACATCGATTATAAGGCCCTCACGGGTCTGGTGCTCGAGATCCAGGAGATTTTGCGGCACGATCCGAAGGGGCGCCTGTTCGTGTTCCGGCGCAAGCGGGATGATTTTTGGGACGACCGTCAGCATGCGAGCCTGTTCTCAAAATGGCTGGAGCGCGGCCGCTTCCTATGGCCCTCGTCGGCTGACCGCATGATGACGATCACGCAGGCGCAGCTCGACTACCTGCTGGAAGGCATCGACTAAGGCGTCCGCAGAGGGCGTGGCAACCTGGTACGTCAGGATGGTTTGGGATGGCATAGAGGTCGTTGTTGTAGCCCCCACAAGCCCAGACAAGTCTCACGGTGCTGCATGGGCCGCGATGAACTCG
>NZ_JAHBGB010000012.1 GCF_018390555.1 Ancylobacter oerskovii
TCGTCCGTCTCCATGATCGACGGACTCTACCTAAATCTGGAGGAAGATCAGGGTCTCAGGTCACCCGGTACCCGGAAGGCGTGGTTATGGGCGTCGAACAGCATCTCGTGGGTCTGCAGCGGGTGGGCTCGCAGAGTGAAGGCGCAGCTGCAGGACAGCTTGACGTGGGCGACCTGCAGCTTGGTGCGCTCGCCGGCGATGATCGCCCAGTCCTCAGACCAGTCGAATGGAACGCCTCTCCGGGCACAAAGGCCAGCGGCACGAAGGTGCCGCGGCCGCTGGTCTGCTGCTCGCGCAACCGGACAGCCTTCCAGTCGCGGGCAAAGAAGGCCGCCACCCTATTATACGACCCCTCATAGCCCAACGTCACGAGATCGGCGTGCAGCTGCTTGACGGTGCGCTTGTGCTTGCGGGACTTGCCGGCCTCGACCCGCAGCATCGCCGCGAGCTTGTCGGCATAGGGATCGAGCTTGCTCGGCCGGTCCGGAACGTGAAACCGGGGTTCGACGCTGTCCGCTCGCAGGTACTTACGCACGGTGTTCCGTGAGAGGCCGGTGCGGCGGGATATCTCCCGGATCGAGCTACGATCCCGATGATGCCAGCGTCGGATGACGCTCAATAACTCCATGTCGATCACTCCGCTGTCCCCCGCGTATGCCGCGTGAGACGTGGTGAAAACATGGGTCACTTCTCGATGGAAAAATCCGCTCCTGCAGGGTCAGATCTCAGTGGAAATCAACAGGTAGCTGTCATACGGCGTTTCCCAAATTTGCCCATCTGAGCACGATTTCGACAGAGGTCCGCTCGTCCTCTATCGCCTCGGCAGGCTTGTATCCACGTTCGCCAATAGGGACGAGCTCACAAAGAAACCTCCGCCATCAAGCCACGACGAGCAAATCATATTGAAGCGTGACGCTAGGTGAGACGCACCACAAGAATATGACCATCCCAACACGCGATGAGCGGCGAGCGGTGACGTAGCCGCTCCTCACTTTCCTGAACTCCACCGGGTACAGACATCCGCAAATTAGAAACTGGGTGCGAGCGCCGAATTGCGTTAACGTGCAATCTGCCCCCCGCTTCCCTCCAATAATGTCGAAAAATCTGTGTTGCTGAGTGTGTGAAGTCCTGATTCGGTCGTCCCTAGGATCGAGGACATGCTGGTGATAGGCAAACCGAACGGTGATCCAAGAGGCACTTTCCTACGAGTTCGATAGCGCCCCATGGAGCCCGAGATCGGGTCGGATGTAAGTGAGCAATCGCGAGCGCCACACGTCCGATCACTCGAAGCCAGCGAGCCAGACGACAAGCGGCGGAAAGCCGAATTTTCTTCATTACGGATGGCTGATCAGTGCCTTATTTCGTCATTCCATGTGGGGCTTTGCGAGCCCGACATGGCACCTGCTGGCTGTTCCGATGATCGTGCGTCATTCGCGGCCCCGCGGCATATGGCATTATGTTCGTCTAGGAATTTCACCCGCTACGGAACAGCTTATCCCTTTAATCCCCCGATAAGGATCGGGAAGCTCAGCTTTTTGTTTGTGGTATTGAAGCGAAAATTTTACATTTAACCCAATTGGATAGGTCCCGCGCGATACCGACTGGCCCGTGCGAGACGATCTGACTTGCGTTAATATAATCTTGAATAGGATATCGCACTGCATGACAGGCAATATAAAAACAGCAGAATTTATCGATAATAAGAATATGGGAAAGGAGCGGCCTATCTTCCGGAGATCAATACTACACGAATTTCCAGACATACCCCTATATGCAGCAAACTTATATAATATATATAAAAAATACGGAAACTCGAATGGCTTAAATTACGTATCAGAGGTCGGAAATAAAATTATTGTTAGTGGAAAGATTGATATCGACTCACTCAAAAGGACAACTATTTATTTAAATGGCAATAACAATTCAATGACATTTGATGACCTACGTAATGTTTTTAAATTAGACGTCGCATGCGTAAAAGAGTCAAATATTACTATAAACTCTCCAAACACAATCCGTGGGCTTACCATATTTTGCTCTCATGGCAGTAGCGTTGCTATGAGAGCCAATTGCATGGTAGCACGAGACGTACTTATATACTCGTCTAAAGCTCACGGACTATATAGCGTTGTAGATGGCTCCAGGCGCTTTAAGCAAGGAGTAGATATAGGCCAACGTGTTTGGCTCGGACAGGGAGCACGAATTCTAGCTGGAGCTAGGGTTGGAAATGGGTCAGTCATCGGCTCGTATAGTGTATTGGCCGGCCGCATCCCAAACAACTGCGCCGCAGCGGGGAACCCTTGCCGGGTTACAACAAAAGATATTTTCTGGACCGGAAAAGCCGTTCCGAACGACGGAAATTATTTTGAAATGCTCAAACAAATAAATAAAGAAATGCCGGAATTTATTAAAATGACCGAAGATTAAACATGTATAAACTTATAATGCAGCAAAATAGACATTTGTATACTATTTTCTTTAAAAATCGCATAATACCACCTATTAGACTGAACAATCATTCCCCGTCCATGAACGTTGGAGTAATTATTTATGCTATTCTCTACGAATTGACCGCTCAACTCACGGTCAATCATCGATGAGTTCCACCATCATCGGTCACCTTGTCTGGCACCATGATACAAATTGAGCGAGCATGAAATTGGTGAGCGCGTATTTCGCTAGGCAGCGGACCCATAACGCCTTGATCCAGATGCGTGTTGCGGCGAGCTTGAGGGGCGATCGTAGCGCGTGGCGAGCCCTCGCATCTGCTTGATGCGGTTGAAGAAGCGCTCGATCTGGTTCCTCTGGCGGTAGAGCCATGGGCTGAAGGCGAAGGTCCGCCTGCGGATGACACGTGGCGGCACATTGGCGAAGGCGCCACGTTCCGCCGTCTCGGCGCGGATGGCGTCGGTGTCGTAGGCCTTGTCGGCGAGAAGGATGCCTCCCGGGGCGAGACCGGCCAGCAGTTCCTGCCCTACAGGTACGTCGCCCGCCTGTCCGGCGGTCAGGGCGAGATGGTGGGCCTGCCGTCAGCATCAACCAAGGCATGAATCTTGGTGGTCAGGCCGCCCCGGGAGCGTCCCATGCAACGATCGTCGTCGCCCCCTTTTTGATCGCGGCACCGTGCTGGTGCACGCGAACGCAGGATGGGTCGATCATGATAATGTCGCCGTCATAGGCGGCCGGGACCACTTCCAACAGCCGGTCCCAGACCCCGGCGGCGCGCCAGCGCGCAAAGCGGTTGTAGAGGGTTGTGCGCGGGCCATAGCGCTCCGGCACATCCCGCCACGGCGCCCCGGTCCGAAAGCGCCAGAGGATGCCGGTGATCACCCGGCAGTCGTCCACCCGCGCCACGCCGCGCACCTTGTTCGGCAACAGTGGCGCGATGATCGCCCATTCTTCGTCAGTCAGCTCATGGCGGCGCATCTCTCGGGCGCCCGGTTCGGGAGCTTGAATCACGACACGCTCAGATGCGCAAATTTATACGTCGCCTGGTGGCGTCGGGTACTCTGTAGGCATTGCCGCCGACGCTGACCATGCCTTTCCGGGAGATGCGGCGCTCCAGGCGCAGCACGGCGCGGAATGGCGCCGTCGGTAGGGCCCGCAGATACGGCCGCTCCTCGACGAAGGCCTCGTTCACGATGTACTGGGTCGTGGCGTGCCGGCGCGGGTTGACAACGGTATCGAGCCAATGACGCAGTTGCCCATTGAGGTCGTCGAGATGGCGGAACGATCGAGCCAGAAGGAAATCCTCCCGGATGTACCGAAAAGGCCGCCCCACCTTGCCTTTGGTCTTGGCGCGATAGGGCCGACAGGCTCTTGGATGGAGGCCGAAATGGCGGGCAAGATCGATAAGGTTGCGATTATAGACGACGCTCTCCGCGCGTTCATCGCCGGTGACCGTGGTCTTCATCCGATCATAGAGAACCTCGCGTGGCAGGCCGACGATCGCGTCGAAAGCGGCGGTGTGGCAACGCGGCACTGTCGGCAGATCCTGGTGCAGGACGAAGCGCACCCAGATCAGGCGGCTATAGCCGAGCATCATGGAGAACAGCCAGACGATCCACGGCGTTGTCGGCTCATCGGCAAAGACGACGTGAAACTGGGCGAAGTTGACCTGAGCCTGCTCGCCAGGCGCAGTCTCAAACCAAACTTCATACCCGGGCGCCGGCGCCTCCCGCAGGAAATCCGTGACGGCGGTATAGCCGCCCTCGTAGCCACGGCCCTTCAGCTCCCGGAACAGGCGCTGCCCGGTCAAGCCGGGATAGGCAGCGACGCGCTCTCAGATAGATGGAGAAGGGCTCGTTCACGCTGCGGCGCGGAAGGCGAGGACCATAGGCCGGCCCCCCGCTGCGCTCAATGTACTTGCGCACGGTCTTGAGATCCATGCCGGTTAGCCGGACGATCGCCGACACCGACATGCCTCGCCGGTGCAAATCCAAGATCATCATCAACTCCCCGAGGTTGATCACCGAAGCTTCCTCCCGCCCATCGGGAGAAGGATCGATGACAGCCCGCCGCCGGTCTTCCGGGGGCGCGCCCCGGAAGACCGGCGCAACGCCTCAAACTGGGGAAGATTCAAACGGCACTTCTGGGGGAGCATTGAGCTGGCAGCTACAGCGCGGAGCAAATTTGACGTTGCCAAATCACCCACTCACCCTTTCGGATCACTAAAGGCCTAATCACAAGCGGGGCCTTTCATTTGGAAAATTCGATGAACACCACTACGAATGTCGCGGCGAACATCGCAACATGGCTACCCCGTCATTCGTGCTAGATTACGATAGAAGGTCTTTCCAGATACTTTTCTCGTCGCCGGACCCCATCGCTCGCGCGAGTCCCTTGTTTCCGATGGGAGGAGCGCTCTCGCGCACGCTGTACTGTTGGAATGGAAGAGAGTACCGCGGAGGCTCGACCATCATATGTATAAATTCATATATCATATCATTATATTGCATATTAATATTTAATACGAGAAATACTATAATTCATGATACCGATATATTATCATTTATATCAATTCATCTCTTCATGAATTCTGTGTTTTGCCAATTCATTGAAGTATGTTTATACGCCGCTCGACATCCACATGCACAAAATTCGTGCAATTCATGTTGATCAGCAATAAATATTTCATTTCCAAGCTTATCTATATTTTCTTTTGTTTTTGACAGATAATTCGAAACCGTTCGGGTAATCTGACCAGGCCCACTTCTTAACCAAATCGATTCTCGATCTCCTCTTTGAGATGACTCAACAATATTATTAAGTAATTTTTGTATTATTTCATTATTTGGAATAGTTGCTATAAAATTATTCCCAATTGTACCATAGTGCTCCTGACGGAGGACGAGCTCATGGCCGGCGATCAAAGCGTCGATTGGAGCTAGGCAGGCATCATCAGCATCCGCATATACCCCCCCTATCTCCAGCAAAACCGCCAGGCGAAATACGTCCGATTTTCCGGCAATGCTTTCCATCCTACGAAATGCTTGAAAAACACGCCGATCACATTTTTGCTGAATGAATGCACTAGCTTCAGAAAGAGAAAATAATTTATACTCCCATTCAGAATTTTTATCTTTCCACGTATTCATTAAATATCTTACATCATCTGGTATTTCATCAACATCCCAAAATTGAAATATTATTTTGGGAATTTTATTATTTTCATATGAAGAAACAGTTCGATTAAATTTACCCGTTCGACGAAGCGCTATCATGAAAGCCGCCGCGCATCCAGTATGACCTGGATGCTCAGAGACAATTTTCATCCATTCACTTATATCATCGGCCTCAGAATTGGATTTTCCATCCATTAGAGCTTCATTGTTGGTCCAATAGTCATTAATTATTTCTCCAATGAGACTTTGCGAAATATTTTTAACCCCCTTAAATTTATTAAGAGCCTTGGAGCTATATAAGCACTCACGTGCCCGTCGAACGTCAAGATTCATCGTATACAAATCCGCCAAATGCTTATAATCCTGAGAATTAAATTCGAATAATTTTCTATTCTCATATAAATTTATTGCTTGCGCAATTTTCCATTTTGCCTTCAGCAAATTTGCGGAAAATCGGCGGCGACGCTTGTAACTTTTCTCATCGCTGGCATTGATTTTTATCAACAACTCTTCGAACTCATCAAATTTCCCAAGGAATATCAGGATACGAAGACGTAAATCAACAATTTCTGAATTATCTGGCATCCTTTCAATGGCAGAAACCGAAATCTCATCCGCCTCCTTAACTCGACCTGATTTGAATAGAACAACACCAAGCTCAGCAATTAATCGAGGGCTATCGCCGTTAATTTGTATACTCCTGCGTAAATACTGCACTGCACGTTCTGTTGATATGAAACTTGCTGCGGCACGGGAGAGGTCGATCCATGCACCACTTGAACTCGGCGATAGATCCACGGCTTTCTGTAAAATATCTACTGCTTCTGGACGACGCGCTGCAGTCAATCGCCGGCCAAGAGAGATAAGTAGCATCACGTTATCGGGATACAGGTCCAACGCTTTTCGTATTACTGAAATAGCTGATTCAATATCTCCAATTAAGTTGAATAACTTCTCTAATCGAAGAGCGCCACTAACGTCTCTACTAAACAGATTTCTTATCTTGTTCAATATAAATACAACTTGTTCATATTCTTTCTGATCAATTTTTAATTCGGCAAGCCGGAGAGCTGCAATAAAATTGCCGTCAAGTGACAGCATCTCATCTGTAACAAACACTTCAGTATTGGACTTATCTCCGTTTGCATACAATAAAGCGGCCAATCGCAGCCTTATACGAAAATCCTTATTTCCAGAAATCCATGCATTATTTAATATATTATAATACTCATGTACACCATGAATTACTTTGTATAGTTCAGCAAGCTTAATTACTGCGACTGTATCGTTCGTATATCTTATAATATCGTGCAATATCGACTCGGCTTCTTTTATATTTCCTTTTTTTAATAGTATCTGTACTATGGCATGTTCTGTTTTCAAATTAAATGCATAAATGTTTCGAGATTCAATCAATAATCTCTCTGCCTCTTCTATATCATCAAACTTCATTAACTCTGATAATAATTGATACGCTAATATTTTATCAGATTTATTTGCTGATTCTTTTTTGTTATTAACAGCCTGATATAAATAATGCTTCGCGTTTTCGATGTTGCCTTTTTTGATAGATATCTTATATAGATCAATGCAAATTTTTATATTTGATCTCGATAAATCTAATGCTTCTCCTAGTAGTTTTTCCGCTTCATTTAAATTTGATTCCATAATATATATTTTAGACAAGGATCTTAGAGATCGAACCCTGTCAGAATTATTTGTATAATTAAGAGATTTTGACAGCTCTGAGATAAGCAACATTTTTGCATCGGTAACATGTCCCGAGCCAATCAATACATCGGCTTTGCGCCAAAGTGGGGTACTCTTGGGAGTCATGCTGATATCCGGGAATACGTTGCGACAGTGGCGGCAATTTGCCGGCCCCCGCGGGGATTCGTCAAGCGCCTTGCCGTTAGCCATGGGTGTCCTGGATATCGATCAAACTGTACAAACAGTGCGCGCTAGCGACCCGCCAAGCCTCTTGGGTCCTCCAGCTGATGCTACTCCGTCCCGCTCAAGAGCGCTTCTACTTCGCCACTCACAATCACAATCCATCGCTTCGGATGGTCAGGATGTAGAGACGTTACGCGACAATCTCATTGTTTTGCCCTCGCCCTTGATCGTGCCAGTGAACGTCCTCCCCGGTTGACCGGACACGTCCTCCCACTTCGCTAAGAGATAGAAGCAATGTCGTTTCTATGGCTAGTGCGGCCCTGACAGGACCTGAGCAACGACAGCGCTAGGCGCCGGCCGAGAAGGCGGCGATTGCTGCGGAGACTTAAGAGCCTAGGATGAGCGTCAACCTCGTCTCGTGGCAGCATAGCATCGCCCCTAATTAGGTGTTTTCCTGGCGGCGCCTCGCAAATCAAGTCGCGCTGACTGCGACGCATGCGAAGGAAGAGGTGGTTTCGGCATCTGGGTATCGGATGCCGCAGAACGAGATCCGCGATCTGCATCGGCTCTCGGCAAGGAAGACGCTCCAGGTGGAGATCCTGAGTGAGGCTCTCAACGCCACCACGGGCACTGCTGCACTCGCTGTCTTGGCCGAAGGCCGATTCTCGAGAAGGCCGTCCGCGCCAAGGTTCCCATCCACAGGCGCCGGCCCAGCCGGTCCGCGCAGCCTGACAGCGACATTAGGTCGTGGCTATCCGTGCGCTCATTCCAGCGATGCCGAGCGATGGCTAGCAGCGGGTCTGGGCGCTGCTTCGTCGTGCAACGGAGTCCGAGGGTACGCCTCCGGTGAGGGCCGCCTTGTTTGTTCGGGGTGATGAGCTGAAGTTCTAGGGATAATCCTGGGAGTAGCTCTATGATGTCGCGGATTGAGGTGATCACATCGGTCGAACGCCGCCGTCGGTGGCCGCGCGTGGAGAAGGAGCGGCTGGTGGCGGCCTCTCTTGAGTCAGGCGTGTCGGCGTCGGAGATTGCCCGCGGCGCCGGGATTCATGTGAGCCAGCTGTTTCGGTAGCGCAAGGAGCTGTGTGCCGTGTCGCCGGCGGCAGAGATCGGGTTTCTGCCAGTTGTGACGGAAGGCGCCGCCGATATCCGGCCCGACGATAGAGCACAGGCAGTTGTCGGGAGGCGTGGTCGTACTCGTGGATGCGGGCGGCGGGGGTTGATCGAGATCGAGCTGCCGACCGGCCAGCGGGTACGTGTCGACGGGGAGGTCGATGTTGCGACTCTTCGGCAGGTGCTTGATCTGCTTGGCGCACGATGATCCCGGTTCCGAGCGGAGTGCGGGTGTGGCTGGCGACCGGCCACACCGATATGAGGAAGGGCTTCGTGGGTCTGGCATTGCAGGTCCAGGAAGTTCTACGGCGCGATCCCAATGGCGGGCACCTGTTCGTGTCCGCGGTCGACGCGGCGATCTGGTGAAGATGATCTGGCATGACGGCCAGGGCGCCTGCCTGTTCTCGAAGCGGCTGGAGCGCGGCCGCTTCCTGTGGCCTTCGCCGGCCGACGGCGTGGTGACGATCACGCCGGCGCAGCTCGGCTACCTGCTAGAAGGCATTGACTGGCGGCATCCGCAGAGGACGTGGCGATCTGGCGCGTCAGGGTGATTTGGGCGTGGCACGGGAGCGGCAGATATGATCCTCTTCCTCTATGTCGAGCCCGACGGACCCTTTGCCGAGCGACCTTGCCGCGGCCCACGCCATGATCCTGGCGGAGCGTGCCGCGTGGCTTGAAGCTGAGGCGACTATCGCCCGGGAGCGTGCCGCAAGCAGCTGCACGGATGCCCTCATCGCGCGTCTGAAGCTGGAGATCGAGAAGCTCCGGCGCGAGTTCTACGGCACGGGCTCGGAGCGCAAGGCACGGCTGCTCGACCAGCTGGAGATGCAGGAGGAACTGGAGGCCGACGCCACCGAGGACGAACTGGCCGCGGAAGCCGCAACGCAAAAGGCCACCGTTGGGTCGTTCGAGCGCAAGCGGCCCGCACGCAAGCCGTTTCCGGATCATCTGCCGCGTGAGCGCGTCATCGTCGCCGCACCCGAGAGCTGCCCGTGCTGCGGCTCGCCCCGGCTGGTGAAGCTCGGGGAAGATATCTCCGAGACGCTGGAGGTGAAGATGATCCAGACGGTGCGCGAGCGCTTCTCCTGCCGGGCCTGCGAGGCGGGGAGCCCGCCGCCGGCGCCGTTCCACGTCATCCCGCGTGGCCATGCCGGACCGAACTTGCTGGCGATGGTGCTGTTCGAGAAGTTAGGTCAGCACCAGCCGCTGAACCGGCAGAGCGAGTGCTATGTCCGCGAGGGCATCGACCTGCCGCTGTCGACGCTGGCCGATCACGTGGGTGCCTACGCTGCCGCTTTGCGCCCGTTGCACGTGCTGCTCGAGCGCCATGTCATGGCGGTAGATCACCTGCATGGCGACGACACGCCGGTGCCGATCCCGGCGAAGGGCAAGACCGACACCGGACGGACCTGGGTGTATGTACGCGATGATCGGCCCTTCGGCGGCGCCTATCCACCGGCGGTGCTGCTCCAGACATCCCGCGACCGCTCGGGCGATCATCCGCAGCGGCATCTGACGCACTTCGCCGGCATCCCGCAGGCTGACGCCTTTGCCGGATACAATCGGCTGCTCGCGCCCGGCCGCCAGCCGGGACCGATCGTCGAGGCGCTGTGCTGGGCCCATGCACGGCGCAAGTTCTTCGAACTCGCCGACATCGCCGCGAACCGCCGGCGCGAGCGCGACGCCGCGCCGATTTCGCCCATCGCCTTCGAGGCCGTCACTCGCATCGACGCGCTGTTCGACATCGAGCGCGAGATCAATGGCGTGGGTGCCGATCAGCGCCGGGCCGTTCGCCAGGAGCGCAGCGCTCCTCTCATCGCCGAGCTTGAGGCCTGGATGCGCGAGCATCGCGCCAGGCTATTCCGCCATGCACCTGTGGCCCAGGCCATGGACTACATGCTGCGTCGCGGGGACAGTTTCACCCGCTTCCTCGACGATGGCCGTGTTTGCCTCACGAACAACGCGGCAGAACGCACGCTGCGCGGCATCGCTCTCGGCCGCAAGGCATGGCTGTTCGCCGGGTCCGATCGCGGTGCTGAGCGCGCAGCCGTCATATACAGATTGATCGGCACCGCCCGTCTCAATGACATCGATCTGCAGGCCTGGCTCGCGGACGTGCTCGCCCGCATCGCCGACACCCCGCAGAACCGGCTATACGACCTCTTGCCTTGGAACTGGCATGCGGCGCGAAAGTCGGGGAGTCTCGCGGCATGAGCCATGTCGATCGGATCGCTTGCCT
Source organism: Ancylobacter oerskovii (assembly GCF_018390555.1). Lineage (GTDB taxonomy): Bacteria > Pseudomonadota > Alphaproteobacteria > Rhizobiales > Xanthobacteraceae > Ancylobacter > Ancylobacter oerskovii. The sequence goes on from NZ_JAHBGB010000012.1 coordinate 10,870, forward strand.
GAAGATCGAACTGGATGATTGTCAACCCACCATCTGGCGCCGTGTCGAGGTGCCGCTAACCTCCTCGCTCAAGGCCTTGCACGATGTCATCCAAGCCGTCATGCCGTTCCAAGACTATCACCTGTTCGAGTTCCGCGCCGGCGAGCAGCGCTTTGCCATCCCCGATCCGGAGTGGGATAGCCTGCGCGACAGGACCTATTCCGCCAAGACTTTGAGGCTTGGCGCTCTCATCGACCGCGGCGTCACCGAGTTCAGCTACACCTATGACTTCGGCGACGACTGGCGGCACACGATCACGATCGAGACGACCACCGCAGCCGATCCTGCCAGGGATTATCCCCGCTACCTCGATGGCGCACGCCGCGCCCCACCCGAGGATGTCGGCGGCATCCCGGGCTTCGAACTATTCCTCGAAGCCATCGCTGATCCCAGCCATGAGGAGCATGACGAGCTCATGCGATGGTACGGTGCGCCATTCGATCCGGCTCTCATCGACGAGGACGCCATCCACACTCGTATTGCAAAGCTCGCCCGACGCCGCGCCATCGGCAAAGCTGCGTTCGCCAAAAGCCGTGGCCAGATTAGCTGAACAGACCGGTAACAGTCGTGGCCCTCGCCGGAGGGGTACGTCCGAGGGGTGGCCGTCTCCCAATCACAGACTGCTCCAGTGCCATACCGGTGGCACTGAGACACTTCGTCATGACGGCCATATTGCCGTCGATCACTCGAATCTGCGCTGGTGTTTCGGCGGCCTCAAACTCGGCTGTAACGATGGCGAGAAGTTCCGCGTAGCCTTCGTACTCGACGGTTGCGATCGGGAGACTATCAGCGTCGCCCCACGACCGAGGGCATCAAGGGTAAGGACAGCCGCGACCTCATGACGGTCACCGTCGAAATCTGCTTTGGGCCGGTCAACCACCTGCCTGCCGTCATCGAATGGCTGACTGACAACGATGCCGGCTATATCGTGTAGTGGTGCGCCGGTGTATCGAACTCGAGCCGCTCACGACGCCCGTCGAGAGCCCGCACTCCAACGGAACGGCCGAGGTCTTCGTGTGCAGGATAGAACACGACTATGCCTGCATGACCTCGATGCCATCAGCCGAAATCGTCCTGCAGCAGTTGCCCGGCCTATTTCGATCACTACAACCAGCTTCATCCCTACAATGCGCTGGGATACAGTTTTTCGAGAGAGTTCATCGCGCAAAGATCAACCCAAGAGGACGTGCTCGAGATTTAGGAGGCAATGAGCGAGCCTTTAACACGGTGTCACTCACCGTCGTCATTCGCCTTTGTTTTTCCCCAGTGGCTTTTTTACGGGCGTCGGTGCGGGCTCAACCTCGACAGTCGGCACGACATCTGCGTTGGTCTCGGTTGCGGCCTCTACAGCCAGTGAAGCATCTACTGCGGCCTCAGCGGTGGGCTCGTCCATAGTTGCGACCGGGGCGGGGTCCGCTACGGCCTCGAGAGAGGGCGCTTCAACCGTCCCAGCGTTGCGACGACGTTGCCCGAGACCTGCTTGCAGGGCAAGGGCTGACCTCTGCGCCGCGTAGTCGGGAGCTACCATTGGATAGTCGGACGGCAGACCCCATTTCTTGCGGTACTGTTCTGGGCTCATGCCGTAACGGGTGCGCAGGTGGCGCTTGAGGGACCTGAACTTCATACCGTCTTCCAAGCACACGAGGAATTCCGGCGTCACCGATTTCCGTACGGGTACAGCCGGCACCAGAGGCTCGGGCTCTGGGTCTGGCGTCGATGAAGCAAGTGCTTGCATCGCACTGTAGACGGACTCGAGTAGATCAGGCAATTGCGTAGCGGGCACGCTGTTATTACTGACAAAAGCGGAGACGACATCAGTCGTAGCGATGATGTAGTCTGCGTCTGAATAACGATCGTCGGGCATAGGTACCTTCCCTGATTCGACAATGTGCTTGTGATACATAAGAGTGGGGATCGCTTATCGCAAGCGACTACGCAGCGCGAAATGTGACAACCTCGCGTGTCCGAAGGATGGCCGTGACGTCAAATGGCCTGACCTTACACTGCCACGACAACACAACCTGTGCGAAGAAGGCCGGATAGGCCGCTTCTATGAGCCCGCCAATCGACAGAGGGAGGCCTAAGCGGGAATCCCGCTCATTAGCCTTGCGGCGATGCATCGTGTCTAACAGGAGCGGAAGGTAAGCTCTATCTCTTCGTCGCCGTCAACCGGATCTCGAAATACGCTTTCGCCCAGCTCATGCCGAAGGCGACCACGCGTGAGGCACGGGCCTTCCTGGAAGCATTGGTGCCGATTCCCTACGAAACCCGAACGGTGTTCACCGACAACGATCTATGTGGGGAAGCAGCTTTGGGCTTTGGGTAGCAGATTTCATCGCGTCGGCAACGCGCCGACGTCGGCAGTAAGCTGATCCAGATGATTTCCACCGTCAACGGGATCGCTCCCAGCCACAGCAAACACAGGATCCAGCGGCATTGACGTGGCCGCGGTCCTCACCGTACTCAAGACGACATACGCACGCAGGTGGAAGGCCCGAACATTACCTACAGGGTCGCATCTGGCGCCCTCACGGGCACTTTGCAGAGAGGGATCCTTCCACCTGGCATCCGACCGCTCCAGGGACGGCCGGTGGTAGCCTGTCCCCGTCTTGACGACGGCCTGCGCCACCCGCGCCATTTTGGCGGTAAGCGCGGTTATCGTCTTGCGACGGCGATTGGCATCATCCGCGTGGCCATCAATGTAACGGCCTGGCTTGTCGCGGAAGCTATTGTCGCGTTGGCGCGCGGCGACCGGCCAGCACGGCGACTAGCACTACTTTGGCAGATTGTCAGAAACTGAGCCGGCGGCGGCAATGCGGGCATCGCGTTGGGGGTGGCCGTTCGAGCCTGGCGATGATGGCCGCGCGGATCGCTGGCAGGGTCGGCTGGGGTGTCCTCGAGGATGATCACCCGTTCATTGGTTCGGGCGACTTCCGCGAGCAGGGCATTTAGTGAGCGTGGTCTTGCCAGTCGACGTGCCGCCGGCAACGAGGATGTTCGCGCGGGATGTCACGCCCTCACGCAGCGCCCCCGCCTGAGCTACAGACATGACCCCGGCCACGACATAATCATCGAGAGAGAACACCGCGACGGCGGGCTTGCGGATGGCAAATGCCGGGGCCGTGACGACGGGCGGGAGCAGGCCTTCAAAGCGCTCTCCTGTTTCGGGCAGTTCGGCCGAGACACACGGCGCACTCCAATGCACCTCCGCCCGACATGATGGGCCACCAGGCGGATAATGCGCTCACCATCGGCTGCAATCAGACGTTCGCCAGAATCGGACAATCCTTCCGACAGACGGTCAATCCAGACCTGTCCGTCCGGGTTGAGCATCACCTCGACGATAGAGGGCTCTTCCAGCAATCGGGAAATCGCCGCGCCGAGTGCGGTCCGGAGCATCCGCGTGCCACGTGCGAACCGCGCCGCATCCCGTTGAATTGCAGTCATTCCATCCCCACACCAGCCGGGCCCGTCGCCCGGGGTGGGGATGATTAAAAGAGCCAGATATCGGCCCGGCTCAACAGGATTCCATCAGAACGTAGCATGGCGTGCAATGACTGGCGGAATGCGGAGATGCCGTCTGGCTGCGGGCGGGGATGTCAGGTCTGAGCTGCGAGGTTGCGGGGTTGGAACGGAGCGGTTGAGGTCTTGCCTCTTGAGATCTCCAAGAAGCGAGAACCCCGCACGCACCCTTTGTGGATGGCAAATGACGGGTAGAGCGTGGCGACGTACCGTTGTGTCCGATCAGCTTCCTGACGCCGCGATGCTTAGCAGCCTGTGCCATTGCCGATTTATCCGGCTTGAGCTTTCCCGGCCTCACTGCCGTCGAAGGGTGCTCCAGCGTCTTTGTCGTGTTCGGCCAGATGATGGTCTCGACCACAAGCCCCATTTGCACTGGAAGGCCTTCACCGCCGCCCTCGTCCTCTCGCTTTGCCGTTGATCGGCCTACGCGCAAAGCTGAATGCCGTGAGCCGCGCCTGCCGCTCCCCGTATGCCCATTTTGATGCTCGTCGCGAAAAGGAGGCTCTTGCGGACGGCCGTGAAGAGACCGACCGTCGATTGTCTGGCGGGGCCCGCAACGCCCGCACAGGGTTGCAACCGGGCGCAGCAGCCCCACACGACTGCGCTCGGTTGCCCAACCGATAGACCGCCGCTCGCCTCTGGCGTTTTCCAGGTCAGACCAGGCGCCGGTTGCGAGAGTGAGCGCCCGGCCGCTTTTTCTGCCGCGTCGAGTGTGCTATCGGGTGAGCAGCCTTGGACGCTACCCATTGCGGTTGAGGTCAGGCCGGACGTGAGTGAGCAATCGCAAGCAGCCCGCGTCCGGCCGTCCAAGATATTGCGATTTCTCACACTGGCGCGGAGCGCGCGCACTCGGGCGCGGCGTTCGGTTCGGGAGCCGGACCCGGCAATTGCGACTTGGCGTCTCTGGTCGTCACTGTTGAGCTGGCATGTGCTTCAGCGCTGATTTTGCGCGCGTAGCCCGGAAATGCACGGCCTCCTGTCAGCTACGTCACAGCCTCTTCGACACGCCGGGCGATCGTGCGGACGAACGTCTCAGCGGCCACGCCGTCGATGCGCCCAATCCCGTCGACCCAAATCCCCAACGCCACCAGCGCGGACGACCCAGAAACATGCCAATAATCATTGATCAGGTGCCGAAGCTCGACCAAGCGACTGGTCATAACCCGCCCAGCACCATCGCGCCCATGTGGTACAAACCTCACATAGGCATGGCGGGACAGCGGAACCGTGTAGCGGTCAATCCGAGCCAGCATCTCCTCCCCCTGCCGAAGCGGATGCTTGATTAATTTATCGTTAACAAAAGGATTGGGGCACCCCCTTCCCAAGCGGCCGGAGGTTCGCGGTCGGCAGATCGTCTCTATGCCGCAACCTTCTGCCCGCTAGCGCCCGCCAGCGCTGTTACGAAATTCTTCTTCGCATAGTCCACGAAGGCTCGAATCTTCGGCGTCGGATACCGGCTCGAAGAAAATACGGCGTGGACGGGTACCGGCGGCTTCGACCAGCCTGGAAGGACCTCCTCCAGACGTCCTTCGGTCACGAGTTGCGCCACCTGAAAGCGCGGCAGCAGCGCGATGCCGAGGCCGGCCGCGACGGCGTCGCGGGCCGCCAGGTTGTTGTTGACGAGGAGGCGCGGCGCGAGGCGGAGGATCTCGCAATCCGAGCCGCGGCGGACTTCCAGTTCGACGGCGTGTCCGGCCGCCCCGAAGACGACGGTGTCGTGCCCGTCAAGGTCGCGGGGCCGTCTCGGTGCACCTCGATCTGCCAGATAGCCGGGGCTCGCGAACATCCCGTATTCGGCTTCCCCAAGCCGGCTCGCGGTCAGGTCTGCGTCGCCCAACGTCCCGACACGGATCGCGAGATCGAATCCCTCCTTCACGATATCGACGATGCGATTGGTGTAGTCGGCTTCCACGCGCACTTTCGGATAGGCCGCGAGATAGCCGGCGATCCATCGGCTCACGACGCACAGGCCGAACTCCTCGCCGCAGGTAAGGCGGAGCACGCCCCGCGGCTCGCCCTTGACGCTCTCGGCCAGTCGATCGGTGTCGTCCAGGGCATCGAGGATGGAAACGGCGCGCTCGAACACCTCCCGCCCGAATTCGGTGACCGTCACCGAACGCGTCGTCCGGCGCAGCAGCTGCCCATCCAGCCGCGCCTCCAGCCGGATCACCAGACGACTGAGATGCGACTTGCGTGTCGCGAGGGCATCGGCCGCGCGGGTAAAGGATCCGGCGCGGACCACGGCGACGAAAGCTTGTAACTGTTCAGGATCGATTGTCGCCTGCATGAGCGACAATGTGGTGCAGTCGGGCCAGTTTATCCATCCCCGCCCTCTTCCTAATTTCCGCTCACATCGTTCACGCGTGAATGCGGAGATCCCAGTGAAGATCGGTATCCTGAACACGGGCAATGTCGGCGGCCGCCTCGCGAGGGCCTGGGCCGCCGCCGGCCACGACCTCGTCCTCGCCAAGGACGGCGAGGACCGCAAGCTCGCCCCCCTGCTGGCGGAGCTGGGCGACCGAGCGCGGCTCGGCACGATCCGCGAGGCGGCCGAGTTCGGCGAGGCGGTGCTGTTCTCCGTCTACTGGCCGCGGGTCGAAGCGGTCGTCGCCGAGGTAGGCGACGCGCTCGATGGCAAGGTCGTCATTGAGACCATGAACCCGCTCGGCGTCACCGCCGAATTCAAGCACTTCCACGATCTCGATTTCATGCGCGACGGCTCGACGGCGGAGGATCTGCAGAGACGCCTGCCGGAAGCTAGGATCGTCAAGGCGTTCAGCACGCTGGCGGCGCCGGTGCTTGAAGCCGCGGCCTGGTCGACGTCGCCAGTGGTACCGGGCGTGCCCTATGCGAGCGACGACGCGGAGGCCGGGCGGGTCACGCGCGGCTTGATCACGGATGCCGGATTCAGGCCGCTGGCCGCCGGCTCGCTGCGGGCCGCCCGCCAGATCGAGCAACTCGGCGTGTTCCTGCACCACGTCGCCGATCACGAATATGGCGGCGACGCCGACCTCATCCGCCTGGCTCTCGCGGTCGTCGAGGCCAGCCCCGGCCCCATCGCGCGCGAACGCATCGCCTGAGGCGCATCGCCTCCCCCGCTACCGGACACAGCCGAGGAAAACACATGTCACAGTCGCTCAAGGGAAAGACCGCGCTCGTCACCGGCGGATCGCGAGGCATCGGCCGCGGGATCGCGGAGCGCCTCGCGAAAGGCGGCGCGACGGTCGCGCTGACCTACAATGCGGGTAAAGCCGGTGCCGACGAGACCGTCGCCGCTATCGAGGCATCCGGCGGAAAAGCCTTCGCGCTCCGGGCAGACCTAGCCGACGCCGGCGCCATCCCGGCCTTGTTCGACCGGCTCGACCGCGAGCTCGTCGACCGGAAAGGCAACGCGGCGCTCGACATCCTGGTGAACAATGCCGGCAATGCCGGCTGGGGCAGTCTCGGAGATGCGACACCGGACGGCTGGGACAAGATGTTCGCGGTCCATGCCCGCGCGCCGTTCTTCATGGTGCAGTCGGCGCTGGGACGGCTGCGCGACGGCGGGCGCATCATCAACGTCTCCTCCGCCGCCGGCACGCGGGCGATGGCGGCGGTTCCGATCTATTCCATGGCCAAGGCGGCCATCAACAACCTGACCCATGCGCTCGCCATCGAACTTGGGCCGCGCGGCATCACGGTGAATACCGTCGCGCCGGGCTGGGTGCGGACCGACATGAACGCCGCCGTCCGCGAGAATGCGGATATGGTGACGGCCATCGAGGCCGACACGGCGCTCGGCCGCTTCGGCGAGACCTCCGACATCGCCGCCGTCGTGGCCTTCCTCGCGTCGGACGAGGGCCGCTGGATCACCGCTCAGGTCATCGAGGCCAGTGGCGTCTCGGCAAAATCCTCCGGCCAGCACTCCAGCAGGAAACCAGACCGCACCTTCAACATCGGCCAAGGTGGTGCGCACGCTCTGCGCGCCACCCGAGACACGACCGGTCGATCTCTTACCGTGAGTGCCCAGTTAAGTGATCAGGAAATTGCTCGCCGTCAGATCAGTGACCTTGGCATTCTGTAGCACGATGCCGTCCTGGCCGTTCCAGATCACCACGTCGGTGCCGTTCTGGAATGCCGCCGTCAGCACCGCGCGGATCGAGGAGAAGATGTCGTTGTCGAACACGACACGGTCCTGCTTCGCGTTCCAGTCGACGAAGTAATCGACCGCGCCCCCCGTCTCGACGATGGCGTAGTCGTAGCCGGCGCCGCCATAATAGGCATCAGTGCCCTTGCCGCCGGTCATGTAGTCGTTGCCAGCCTCGCCAAACAGCCGATCGCTGCCGTCATGGCCATAGAGGCTGTCCGAGCCACCGGCGCCATAGAGATTGTTGTCAAGCTCGTTGCCGGAAACGATGTTGTCCTTGCCATTGCCACCCGCATTACGAGCGGTGTCAAACAGCACGATGTTCTCAAAGTTGCTGTCGAGGCCACGGCTGACGGCGGTCCATAGTGTATCCGTCCCTTCGTTCGCCGCCTCATAAACCACGTCGAACTGGTCATCGACAATATAGGTGTCGTCGCCAAGGCCACCAATCATTTTGTCGAAGCCAGGACCGCCGTCGAGATGATCGTTACCACCCATGCCGCGAAGGCGATCATCCCCGTTGCCGCCATACAGCGCGTTACGGGCGTCGTTACCGGTGAGAAGGTTGGCAAGCCCATTGCCTTCGACAGCACCCTCGCCAAAACCATCCTCGATCTTGCCGTTCTCGACATTAGCCGGCAGCACATAGCCGCTGACACGCAAATAGGCGGTGTCGATACCCTCGCCTCTCGCCTCAATGATGAAGTCATCCAGGTTATCGACGACATAGCTATCGTCACCGGTCAACCCAATCATGGTGTCGGCGCCGCCACCGCCGTTGAGCACGTTGTTTGCAACGTTGCCACGCAGCGTGTCATTTGATGCCCCGCCTATAGCATTTTCGATGAGCGAGGCCAAATTTAAGGAATACTGGTAGGCGTTATAGACATTTCCTTGGGCGTAGACCCCATCACCGAGATAAGCCCGCTGATCTTCCGAAATCAAGCTAAACCCACCAGGCGACAGGTCGATGGCCATCGGCCTCAGATAGTTGGAGAGATCGTAGGTGTCGATCCCTCCGCCGTCCCAGATGGTCATGAAAACTTTGTTTGCGCCGGGAACATCATATTTCTCTGAGTTCACGCTCAGCTGGCCGGTGCGTGCGTTCCAGCGGTAGGTTGTATCGGTGTTATTGTAGGAATAATCCGCGCCATAAAGCGTTTGCAGCGCCAGCACATCGAGCGCCATGTACGTTTGGGGAAAATTGAACCCTTCGACGGTGTAGTCGGGATCGATCGCACCCCCCACATGGCTGCGCTGGCTCATCACGGTGTATTCGATCGCGTCCCGATCTGTTGGCACGACCGCGCTGGAGAGGTCCCCCGCCAGGCTTGCTGATTTCAGGCCCAGCGCCTGTCCAATGGCCTGCATGGTCGTGAAATAAGCGAAATTTCCGGGCTGGGGATTGGTAAGATCGCGATTAGTTCCTTCGAAGGCTGTGCTGAAGGTAATATCACCACCGGTGAGCCAGCCCGGCTTATTTGCCTGGAAAGCACCTGCAACCGTATCGGCATAACTGATTGTAATGTCACCATCGTTGGCATAAATAGGAAAATAAAAATAAGGTACATATCCAATCGGATCTGAACGAGACAGGTCGCCGTTCACTATGTCATTTACACCCAAGTATGTCTTTTCTACTCTAATATATGGATCATCATCTCCAATAACTGTATATCGCTCCAAAATCAACTTACTAATATTAGTACTTTCGTAACCTCTTTCAAAACTAAAAGTAGGAGACCCTATCCAAGAAACGCCAGACAGCATTCCTTGTATATACGGGCTATAGGTTCCAGCGTTACTGCCGGATGTCGGCCCAATTTCCTCACGGGCTATTGAGAGAACGTCTCCACTATTGAGGCGTTTATCAGAAAAATATGTTATATCGCCTGTTTTTACATATTCGGCGAATATTCCATTATCATCATGACCTATATATTTATATCCAACTTCCCCGTATTCTGTGTTATATATCCATTTTCCTATGTAAAATTTACGTTCCGATGAAGACGCTGTCGCTATATATACATTATCTTTGACAACGTATCCGATCGTATATGTTCCATCCGGATTGAGTTGAAGTTCCTCGGAATAATACGAGCTAGAAAAGCCAACCATGGCGCCCTTCCTTTGTCATCTCCAAAGAACCTACCATACAAGGCGAGATGTTGAATGCGTTCCGCTGACGGCAACGGTGTCAACACGGAGCAGAAACGCACATTTCCTGCCGTTAGGGTAGTCGATGAATCCAGCCCGGAATCTGCGTGGCGTGTATGAGCGTTCTCACTCGACTCCCGTTACGGCTTTGCTACGTTTGTGCGACGAGGGCTACGAATGTCTGACGAAATGACGATCCATCCGGTTGAGGCCATGGTTGATGGCCAGATCAACACCGGAAACGGGAAGCTGATTTTGACGCTTCAGCTTGCCAGCGGGACTCAACTTTCGCTGGAGTTCACCCCGCCGCTGCTTACTGAGATCATCGCCATGGCAACGCAAATGGTGTCGGGTTCAGCGCCCGGTACCAGCCAGGATGGCGTAATGGCGATTCCAACAACGGCCACCGCGGCGCTACCTGTCCAAGACGCTGATACCGTCGTTGTCCAGATGCAAGACCGCATGGGCCTCGTTCACCAATTCGAGCTTCCCACTGACCTCTGCAACAAACTTCGCGTCCAAATACGGAAGGCCGAAGAGTTTCAAAATGCCCTTCGAAACCAGAAGCGGCAGTGAGCCGACCCAGTTCAACCGGTTTGCCGCATACGTCGTTGTAGCCACACCGGATAGGGAGCTGGCCGAGGAGACATCGCACACGACGTGATCGGGAATCGGCAAGACGCGAGTTCGAGGCGAGCCTTCCGCCTCGCGCAGTTTGAAATCCTCAAGCTGCGTCTCGGCCTGCCGCCACGGGACGCCAGCCCGCACCAAGAGTCCGTCTAGAAGATCAGGACTGGGCGCCGTGGCGGAGGAGATTTCCGTCCAGGACGGCGAGGATCATGGCCTTCGAGACGTAGAACCGAAGGAACATCGCCCCCTTGTGGGGCCCCCGACGCCCGGGAGCAACGCCTCTTCGAGCACGCGATCGGGTCCATGACCTGATCGTTCACCGAAATGAATCGGTCATCCTGAATCGATTCAAGAAAGTCGTTGGACGCAGATTCGCCGGAGCGCGATTCTCATCCCCATGCTCACTCAGCTCTATCAACTCTATGTCGAACGCACGGATGCATCAAAGAACATGGCCCGCTTCTACGCCATGTCGATCGAACCGACGCTGTTTGGACAGACCTGCCTGATCTGGCTCTGGGGACGAATCGGCGCGCGCGGCCAGATCATACAACACTCCTTCGATCGCGAAGACGAAGCCGTCGCGTTGTTCCTCGACCTGCTGTGCCGGAAGCGGAAGAAGGGATATCGCCCGAAATGGCCAGGGAGGGCGATGACGTCCCGCCATTCGCCGTCCCTACCGCTGCAGGTAGATGCTTGCACCAAGATGTAGCTGACAGAATTCCGGGCGCCACCGAACAAAGAACAACCGGCCCCGCCCTGTGAGCAGGGGCCGGTTTGGTATCAGTCTCGATTGGGGCGGGACCAGATCAACGAAAGACCGCCCTCGCCTTCGACCTGGTAAGCGTAGATCGGGACGGTGAAGGAGAACTCGTTGAGATTGATAGCGTGATAGCTGCGGTCGTCGTTCAACGTCCGACGCCAGGCGGCACCGATCATCGACACCGGAGATGAGGACGGGCCGACAGCAGGCGTCAAACGCCGTCGCGTCCGATCGATGATGTCGTTGAACGATGATTTTGGAAGCTCCCGGTAGGCCTCGTTGTCTCCGAGCTATCGGGGCTGGTCCGTCAAGCGGGTAGTGAGTTGGTCGCCCCGGCAATATAGCCGCATCCCCCACCTGCCTCACTACGGCTTGGGCTTGGCCGTTTCCGGCAGAACCTCATGGGCTCCCGGGGGCAGAGCTTCGCCGACCGCCGGATGGATCGACAGTGCTCCCGGCAGATCAAGGCCCAGCACCCAGAGGAGGAAGAATTCCCGCTGCCGGTTTACGCCAGCTCGCTCAGCGAGATAGCACTGTAGGCCGCCCTCGGGCAGCAGGTTCGAGAAGAACGGCGGCACGACCCGCCGGGTCGGTTGAATATGGGTGATGAGTCCGCCCAGATTGTCCTTGAAAGACAGACTCAGAGTTGGTCGATCCGAGTTCTCGACATAGTCCTCGTTGAAGGCAAAGATCGTCCGGTCACCCTGGGAGATGGGTCAGCGTCCCGATCGGCTTGTCATAGAGCCGCACATCGAGCACCGAAACATCAGGCATCGTGGTCTCCGTCGTCGAGCGAATAGGCAGGCCTTGGTTCAGACGGCCTGCCATGAGCGATAGAGTTGCGCAGTCGCTGCAGGTTCTGCGCGATGTCGCGGATAACGGGTGCTGCTTGTTCGCTCGCTTGATACCGCTCGAGCCGGGCGATCAGTTCGCGCGCAAGCTGCATCTCCTGAGCACTGAGATTCACCCGGCGCAGAAAGCGCAGCATCTCCTCGATGCGATCGAGGTCGACCGAGCTCCCGTGGAGCTGCTTCATTTTCTTCACCAGTCGTTCAGCGCGGGCGAAGCGTTTGTCATTGGGCTGACCGGCGTGGACGCGCATGTCGGGCGTCGCCTGCGCCTTGATCACCCCGAGCACCGCGGGCACGAGTTTCCTCGGCACGAGCACGAGCTCGAGATCGAGCGCACGGGTCAGGTCGATAAAGCTCGATAGCCCTGGCTCCATTTTGCCGCTCTCTATTTGCGAGATGTGACTCTGCGTGAGCCCTGTCCGTGCGCTCAGGACACGCTGGCTGAGGCCCGAGGCCTCGCGGACCTCACGCGCCTGTGCGATCAGGCCATCGCCCTTATAGGACATGATATATAATCCAGATCGAAACAGACAAATAATCAGTATACTATATCTAAAACATTGCGCGCGATCTGTCAACGATATTGATATATAATAATGATCGTCATATAATTTTGATATAATATATCTAATCTAGATCAGTGCACCATGGAATTACGCTACGCCTGAGGATCGCGGTTGCGTTACTGATGCAGGCCGAGAGCTCGCAACCAGCCCCTCCCCCCGCCTGCCTGATGGCCCCCTGTTAGGGCGAGCCTGCGTCGAGGATTGCTGTTTCGGTCACGCATTTGCGAACGCTGGTCGGGCTGCAACTTCCCGGAATATTGAACTTCTCAGCAATGAACTTGCAGTCCGGACACCACTTTGGTGCTCGAGCAGCGATTTGCAGATTTTCGCCAAGGCCTTGATCCCCTCCGGATAATTGCGGATGCACTAATAGATGTCCTTCTGATTGTCGGCCGTTGAGGGCATGTCCCTTCATCAGCAAGGCGGATATCGAGCACACATCGACGTCAACGCGATTGAAGCCACCTTCCGGCATGTCGCCGGAGATGGCGACGAGTTGACGGGACCGCAGGGCCAAGGCCACTCCATCCGCTCCGCCGGACGGCACATCACTCAGGATCGGCGGATTGTTGTTCATGATTTCCGCACGCCGCAGCATGAGGAAATCGACGACGATGCGATGCGCGCGCCGCCATCGGCAGGCACCTCGCGGACAAGCTGGAAGCGCCGGAGCTCCTTGCTCTGTTTGAAGCCATGGCCCATGGGCCTCAACGAGGGTGACGCAAAGATGGCCCTTGCAGCGTCGGCTCGGCATGCAGGACATGGCGTGCGGCCGCCCCCAAGAGATTGGCCAGGGGGATCGCGCAGAGTTTCGCGCACTCGTCATGAGGGAGCTCATAGGTCTCGCGCCAGGCATCGAGGAGATCATCGGGCGGTGACAGCCAAGCGCCGGCATCAGCCACCTCGACCCATTCGCGATCTACCAGCTCGCCGCGACAATGCTGACATGACCAAGGCCGCCATCAGATAGCTTTGCGAGATCGGCGACTTTCCATGCCCAGAGCGGGGCCACCGTCGGCTCGCGGAGAGCCTGCCCCCCGATCGGACGAACCTATGTACGTAAAATTGCTTATTATATAGGCTCGCCCATATCGAAAGCATGCCCGCCAAGCTTCGTGTGTTGGCGATATTTCCTGTCCTACAGGCCGCCTTACCTTCTTCCCCGTGCTGGCGACTCTCCGTCGCGGTCATAAGGAGTTAGGTGCGTTAATGCCCGCAAACCCGTTTCATCTCGCCTGGTTCCTCCAGGGCTCCAGCATTCAGGCGTGGGGCGAACCGTGGACCGGCAACATCGCCCAGGAATGGATGAGCGCCGACATGTTCCTCGACCTCGCGAGGTCGATGGAGCGGGCCTGCTTCGACTACATCCTCATCGAGGATTCGATCTATATCGGCCAGAACTGGCAGAATTTGCGCGACATTTTCCTGAAGGGCGGCATCTGTGCGCCGCGGCAGGAGCCCTCGGTGGTGGCAACGCTGATGGCCGCCGCCACCAAGCGCCTCGGCATCGTGCCGACGCTGTCGACCTTCGCCTACCATCCCTATCTGACGGCACGCATCGTCGGCTCGCTGGACCAGATCTCCGGCGGGAGGGCCGGCTGGAACATGGTGACCGGCTCGTCGGACCTCTCAGCGCAGAATTTCGGCCTGGAGAAGCTGCCCGAGCACGACCAGCGCTACGTGATGGCGCAGGAATACATCGACATCGTCAAGGGGCTGTGGGGCTCGTGGGAGCCCGGCGCCATCCTCGACGACCGCGAGAACGGCATCCTCATCGACCCCGCCAAGGTCCACACCATCGACTATGCCGGGCAGTATTACGCCTCGCGCGGGCCGCTCAATTCCGGTCCCTGCCCGCAGGGTCAGCCGGTGATCGCCCAGGCGGGCGGCTCGAAGAGCGGGCGCACCATCGCCGCCACCCATGCCGACACCATCGTCGCCGCCCCCAACGGCGTCGCTAGCATGAAGCAGTACCGCGACGACATCCGCGCCCAGATGGCGGCGATGGGGCGCGCCCCCGACAGCTGCAAAATCTTGTTCCTGCTGTCGCCGATCGTCGCCGAGACCGAGGATCAGGCCCGCTGGTACGCCGAGCAGCGCCGCGTCTCCGCCGCCGCCAATCTCGACGCCCGCTTGGCGCGCTTCGGCTGGAGCACCAATCTCGACCTCTCCAGCCTCGACCTCGACACGCCGGTGAGCCAGCTGAGTCTGACCACCAACGGCCACCAGTCGAGCCTCTCGCAGTTCCTCACCCGCGCCGGCGACAAGCCGCTGCGCGAGGCGATGATCGACCATGTGAGCTGCGGCTACTGCGTCGATGTCGTCGGCACGCCGGACAGCGCCGCCAGCCAGATGGAGGAGATCATGGCGGAGGTCGGCGGCGACGGCTTCCTGCTGGTGCTCGGCGACGTCAGCCGGCGCTCGGTATCGACCATCATGGATGGGCTGGTGCCGGCGCTGCAGCGGCGCGGGCTCACCCGCCGCGCCTACGCCCACGAACAGCTGCGCGACAACCTGCTCGAATTCTGACCCCCCGTCATTCCCGCGATCCTCCCCCTCAAGACAGGACGATGCCGATGACTTCGCTCCCCCCGCACTTCCTGCGTCGTCCCCTCCGCGCCGGCACCGGCGCGCTCGGCGTCCTCCTGCTCGCCGGGGGACTGTCGGCGGCCTCGGCCGAAAAGCTCCGGCTCGGCAATGAAGGGGTCTACCCGCCCTTCTCCATGGTGGACTCCTCCGGCAACCTCACCGGCATGGAACCGGAGCTCGCCCGCGAGATGTGCAAGCGCATCGGCGCCGATTGCGAGATCGTCGTCATGGACTTCAAGGCGCTGATCCCCTCGATGCTTCAGGGCAAGTTCGACGGCATCGTGACCCAGATCTCGCCGACGCCGGAGCGGGTCGGCAAGGCGCTGTTCGCCATGCCGATCGTCTACAACCCGGCCACCTTCATCGTCCGCAAGGACAGCGACTACACCCTCACCAAGGAGGGGGTGACCGGCAAGGGGCTGCGCATCGCGCTACAGCGCGGCGCGTCCATGGTGCCCTATATCCACACGCATTTCGGCAAGGACACCTTCACCGAGGTCTATTACGACAACCCGGACCAGATGAAGCTCGACCTGCTGGCCGGCCGCCTCGACCTCATCTTCGATTCCAAGATCAACTGGACGCTGGAGCTGATCGCCAAGCCCGAAGGCAAGGACTACAAGCTGGCCGGCGGCGACCACTGGCTCGGCGATCCCGCCATCCCCGAGGCCGAGCGCGGCTATAGCTGGATCTTCCCCAAGAAGAGCGGGGAACTGGTCAAGCGCGTCAACGCCGCGCTGACCGAGATGATCAAGGACTGCACCTACACCAAGATCCGCAAGAAATACGTGCCGGTCCAGACGCTCGCCTCGGAAGGCGCTTGCGAGAGTGCGAACTGAGCCCGATCCGCGCGGAGGCCGGCCGATGACCCACCTCTCCCTCGCCGACCTTGCGGGCTATATGCGCCAGCTCGGCGAGGGAGCCCTGATCACGCTGGAGCTGTTCCTCGTGAGCTTCGCGCTGGCCTTCGCCTTAGGCGTGCTGATCGGCATCGTGACGTTGTCGCGCAGCCGCCTCGTGCAGGCGGTGTGGCGGGTCTATGCCTCGGTCTTCATGGGCGTGCCCTCGCTGCTGGTCATCTTCCTGACATTCTATGGCGGCAGCGCCATGCTGGCGGCGATGTTCGGCGAATTCGGCGCGCGGATCGACGTCTCTCCCTTCGGTGCCGGCGTTACCGCCTTCACCATCGTCTATGCCGCCTATATCGCCGAACTGATGCGCGGTGCCATCGATAACCTGCCCAGAGGTCAGTTCGAAGGCGCCCGCGCGCTGGCGATCCCGCCGGTGGTCATGTGGGGCAAGGTGATCCTGCCGCAGGTGATGCGGCTGGCGCTGCCCGGGCTCGTCAATGTCTGGAGCTTCATGCTGAAGGAGACGCCGCTGGTCTCGCTCGCCGGCCTGCAGGATCTGGTGGCCGCCGCCAAGATCTCGGCGGGAGCGACCAAGGAGCCCTTCATCTTCTTCATCGCCACCGCCTTCGTGTTCATCGCGTTCAGCGCGGTGTCGTTCAAGCTGGCCACATGGCTGGAAATCCGCCTCGACCGTGGCCAACGCCGCGAGGCGGCCGGCGGCTCCCCCCCCGGGGCCGCGGCATGAACGGGCTGCCCATCGATCTCGATCTGGCCTGGGAGAGCCTGCCGGCGCTGTTAGACGGGCTGAAGGTGACGGCGATCCTCACCGCGCTGCCGTTGCTGTTCGGTCTCGCGCTGGCTTTTCCGATCTGCTTCGCCCGTATGTCCGATCGCCGATGGCTGGCCTTTCTGGCCGAGGCGTTCGTCACCTTCTTTCGCGGCGCGCCGCTGCTGATCCTGCTTTATCTGGTCTATTACGGACTCGGCCAGATCCAGGCGCTGCGCGAAGGCCCGTTCTGGATTCTGTTCGGTTCGCCCTTCGGCTGCGCCATCGTCGCGCTCAGCCTGAACCATGCGGCCTATATGGTCGAGGTGCTGCGCGGCAGCCTGCTGGCGGTGCCGCACGGCATCGTCGAGGCGAGCGAGGCGCTCGGCATCAGCCGGCGCAACGTCTTCATCTGGGTGAAGATGCCGCTGGCGATCCGCTACGGGCTGAAGGCCTACCAGAACGAGGTGGTGAGCTTCATCAAGGGCACCGCCATCGTCTCGGTGGTGACGATCACCGACCTGACGGCGGTAGCCAACACCATCTTCGAGCAGACCTATGATCCCTTCACGCCGATCCTGTGCGCGGCGGCGTTCTACTGGGCGTTCGTGAACGTGGTTCGCCTTTGCTTCAACCTGTGGAGGCGGTGGCTGAACCGCCACAACACCGAGGACGCCGCGGCCGATGCGGAGGCACCCGGAAGAGTCAACGCGCTGCGCCCCGCTTCCGATCTGAAACAGGTGATGCCTTGATCGTACAAGCTGATACCGCCGGGACGGGCGCTCCCGCCATCGCGATCGCCGGGCTGGTGAAGCACTATGGCAGTCATCGCGCGCTCAACGGCATCGATCTCGACATCCGGCGCGGCGAGAAGATCGTCATCTGCGGCCCTTCCGGCTCGGGCAAGTCGACGCTGATCCGCTGCATCAACGCGCTGGAGCATCACGATGGCGGCTCCATCATGGTGAACGGCATCAGGCTGAGCGCCGACGAGGGCACGGTGCAGGACATCCGCCAGGAAGTCGGCATGGTGTTCCAGCACTTCAACCTGTTCCCGCATCTCACGGCGCTGGAGAATTGCATGCTGGCGCCGCGCCTCAACCGTGGGATACCGAAGGCACGGGCCGAGAAGCTGGCCATGCATTATCTGGAGAGGGTCCACCTCGCCGACCATGCGCGCAAATATCCCGCGCGCCTGTCCGGCGGCCAGCAGCAGCGGGTGGCGATCGCGCGGGCGCTCTGCATGGAGCCGCGTATCCTCCTGTTCGACGAGCCGACCTCGGCGCTCGACCCGGAAATGGTCGGTGAAGTGCTGGGTGTCATGGAGGGACTGGCCATCAGCGGCGTCACCATGGTCTGCGTCACCCACGAGATGGGGTTCGCCCGTCGGGTGGCGGATCGCTGCGTGTTCATGGACCATGGCGAGATCGTGGAATGCGCCGAAGCCGAAGCTTTCTTCCAAGCCCCCGTGAGCCTGCGGCTGCGGAACTTCCTCGCCCAGATCCTGCGCTAGCCCAATGGGCTGTCGCATTCAGGTCAGATGGTGGAAGCGGCGGCCGAAATAGACCAGCCCCTCGCTGGCGTCACCCTCGCGCAGGCCCAGCACCTCGCAGAACATCACGTCGTGGGTGCCGATGCTGGCCACCTGCGTCACCCGGCAGTCGAAGGCAACGGCGGCCTCCGACAGCACCGGTGCGCCGGTGACCAGCGTGGTCCAGCCGGCGCCGGCGAAGCGCTCATCCATGGTCTTCACCCCGCCAGCGAAGCTCATGGAGAGTTCTTCATGATGCGGGCCGGCCAGGGTGTTGACGCACAGCACGCGGCTCGACGCGATCGCCGGATGCGACTGGTTGGAACGGTTCACGCACACCAGCAGCGTCGGCGGGCTGTCGGTCACCGAGCAGACCGCCGAGGCGGTGAAGCCGTAGCGTCCCTCTTCGCCGAGGCTGGTGACGATGTTCACCGCAGCGGGCAGCCGGGACATGCCGGCGCGGTAGCTGTCCCGGTTCACGGCTTCCGGCGCGGTGGTCGGGGCGGCGGTGGCTGCAGGGGAAGCGGGCGGATTCATGAGACCTCCGATCGGCACGGGAAGAGGGGACGGGGATCAGAACTCGCGCAGCATGTCGCGCAGGGTGGCTCCCTCGGCGTAGCTCGTGCGTGCCAGGCCGCGGCGCTGCAGCGCCGGCACCAGACCTTCGCAGATGTCGTTGATGTATTGCCGGCTGATATTGGTGGTGAACGGCCGGGTGATCAGGAAGCCGTCGCCGCCGACCTCCGCCATCACCTCGCCCATCCGCGCCGCCACCTGATCCGGCGTGCCGATGAGACCGTCGAGGCCGCGCCCGAGCTGGTCGGCGCAGAGCTGGCGCAGGGTCTTGCCGCTTCCCCATTGCTGGAAGGCGTCGAGCGAGCCCTGCTCGCCATTGGTGGTGAGGTGCGGCAGCGGCGCGTCGAGAGCGAAGGTGGAGAAGTCGATGTCGGTGATCGCGGCGATCATCGCAAGCGCCTTCTCGCAGTAGTCGGACGCTTCCACGATCCGCGCCGCCTTGGCCCGGGCCTCCTCCTCGGTTTCTCCAAGGATGGGGGCGACGACGAACAGCACCTTGATCTCGTCCGGGTCGCGCCCGCCGGCCGCCGCCCGGGCACGCACGTCGTCACGATAGGCCTTCAGGCCGGCAACGCCCATCGAGGGGGCTATGATGCTGTCGGCGGTCATGGCGGCGAACTGGCGGCCGCGCGGCGAGCCCCCGGCCTGCACGAAGGCCGGCCGGCCCTGCGGCGAGGGCACGCAATTGAGCGGGCCGCGGCTCTGGTAGTAGCTGCCCTTGAAATGGATCGGCTTCACCTTGGTGAAGTCGGCATAGGTGCCGGTCGCGCGGTCGCGTACTACCGCGTCCGGCTCCCAGCTCTCCCACAGCTGCTTGCACAGTTCGACATATTCGTCGGCCATGTCGTAGCGCGCCTGCCGGGGCGGCAGCTTGTCCATGCCGAAATTTTCGGCCGCCAGATCCTCTCCGGTGGTGACGATGTTCCAGCCGAACCGGCCCTTGCAGATATTGTCGAGCGTCGAGCACAGCCGGGCCAGCATGAAGGGCGGATAGGCCATGGTCGAGAAGGTGGCGACCACCCCGAGATGGGTGGTGCTGGCGCCGATCAGGGCGGCCATCGGCGAGGGGTCGGCCTTGGGCCCCATGATGTTGTGCTTCAGGTAGATCTCGTTGGTGCCGCCATAGGCTTCCGAGATCATCAGTGTGTCCTCGAGCATGATGTAGTCGAAGCATGCCCGCTCCATGGCCTGGGCCATCTCGATGTAGAACTTGCCGTCCCACGGATCACCATCGCCGGTGAACGTCTTCGTCCATTCGTCGACCGCGAAATTGGTGAACCATCCGAGATGGAATGGCCGTGCGCTCATAATTGCCCCGATACGCCTGATTGCCCACCGACTGAGTCAGCCTAGAGCGGGGTGTCGACGCGGGACCATCGCCAAAACACCATGTGATGTTCCCGCCAGGGAGCGGCGCCATATTGGGCATCGCGACTGCATCTGATGCACTCTCGATCAATCGACAGAAGTGATCAAAATCTGCTCATCATCGATTTGAGCCGCTCGCCGCGGAAACAGGGAGCGTAGCTTTGGGCGGCGCGCAATTTGCAATGACCACGTTCGTCCGGGGGGGGCGCAGGGAGGTGGTCAGGAGAGGTGCGGCGATGTCGAACATTAGCCAGATCTACGACGTAGACTTGAAGTTGCTCCGCTGCTTTTGCACCATCGTCGAGCAGCAGAGCTTCACCGCAGCGCAGGCGGCGCTCAATCTCTCGCAGTCGACCCTGAGCGAGAATCTCAAATCGCTGGAGATTCGACTCGGCACGCGACTGTGCCGGCGCGGCCCCAAGGGATTCAAGCTGTTCCGAGAGGGGGAAGCGGTCTATCAGGCCGCCAAGGAGCTGTTCGCCTCCATCGAGACCTTCAAGCAGAAGGCGTCCAACCTCAACCAGGGAACCGGCTACGAACTGGTCGTCGGCATCCAGGACGGCATCGTCGAGAACCCCTCTGCGCGCATCCACGACGCGATCCGGCGCTTCTCGGAATATTATCCTAATGTACGCTTTCGCATGGAAGTCATGCTTGGCTTCCAGCTGACCGGCCGCGTCGCCGACGGCATGGTGCATGTCGGCATCGGGCTGGTGAACGACCAGTTTCCTCAACTGACCTATGAGCACCTGTTCGATGAGCAGGGTTACATGTGCTGCAGCGACAAACATGCACTCTTCGCGGTACCGGATGACGAGCTGACGCTCGACGACATCGAATCGGCGGCCTACTGCAACCGGGGGCATCTCGAATATTATCACCCCGAGCGCACGCGCCACGGCGTCACCAGCGGCGACATCGGGCTCGGCATCCAGTCACAGCTGGCCCTCATCCTGTCGGGCCGGAACATTGGATATGTGCTCGACCACACCGCCGAGCCGCTCATTGCCGTCGGTTCGCTCCGCGCTCTGCGGCCGGATCTGGTCCGCATCGTCAACCCGGTCACAGCGATGGTAGGCCCCAGCGTGGCCGGCTTCAAGCTGGCGCGCCGGTTCGTCGACTGCCTGGTCGACGTGCATATGGAGCTTGGCCAAGGTAGGGTGCTGCCGCGGCCGGCCTTCGCAAGCAGCTGCGGAACGCTTGTCGAGCAGGATGGCGTTTGCGTGGTCCTGCCGTCGTCGAAACCGGCTGAGCGTTTAGCCCCTGATGCGCCCTTTTCGAGCCACAGGTCGGCTTTCACACGCGAGGGTCATGTCACCAGGGACGTGTCCCCACCATCATAGCTGTTGGCTGTGGGGCGAGAGTGCGGGTGGTCCTTAGAGACCGCGTTCCGGTGATTGCTCGGGTGGCTCGATTCTGGCGCTGTGCATCTACCTCCGCCGACCAGCCGGCCATAGTGGCGTCGGTTCTCGACGGCAGCACCAACGATTCATGTGATCAGCTCTTCACTGCAGTGAGGATCGCTTGGCGGTTTCGCAAGAACCTCTTCTCACGACGGAAAATGGGCCGACCACCTTCAGGACCAGCTCCCCAACTTCACCCACGCCAACACAATTCTCATACGGCTTTTGGAGCGACACCGACAATTGGCGACGCGCCCGAGACTCACAGCGTCGAGCCACTAGCGATCGATACAGCCGTGGAGCACCGGAGTAGGGGTTCGAGCCTTGCATGTGCGATGGCAATGTTGAGGGAGCAGCGGTTCAGTAGGTTTGTGCTTAGGGGTGGTCATGCCGCCGCGATGTCCGTTTGGCTAAAGTCGCTCCCCTTGAACAGGAGGGGCTCGCCTGTGGCCTTTGCCAATGCATAGGCGAAGCAGTCACCGAAGTTCAGCCCAGCCCTGTGCCGTCCCTTTCCGAAGTCGAGGAAAGCCTGACTGGCAAGTTCGCCGTGTTCGATCGTGACTGGTTCGATGATGATCCCGGCACGGCGGAAGAAAGCCTCGACCTGCCGCATGCCGCCCGGTCCGAGCTGGTTTTCGATCACCATTGAGAGTTCGACTTAGTTCGCTACGCTGGTGCGACAGACGTCCGCGTCGTGAATGAGCTGAGCAAACGCTTCGGCCTCATCTTCTCGATAGAGGATCGCCACCATGGCCGAGGTGTCGATAATCATTTCGGCAGGCCGTTCTCGTCAAAGAGAAGATCGGCATGATCGACGTAAGGCCGCTTCACATGCGCTGCGGCGCGATCAGCAATCGCCAGCAGTTCACGCACACTGGCCTTGCCTTTCCTCCGCTCGATTCGGGCATATCGCTCGCGTAGGGCCTCTGTGACGATATGCGTCATGCTTTCGCCAGTGATGCGGGCAATGGCTTGCGCCAGGCGGTGTGCTTCAGGATCCTTGATGTTGAGGCTCATAGGACCTCCGTTTCTAGATTAATAGATAGATTTCTACCATTCTACCTGACCGCTATTGACTCGGCAATCGTAAGTCTCAGCCCGCGTCAGTTTAGCCGTACCTTCTGGCTGAGACCGGCCGGTCTCAGCGAAAGGTCGAGGCGCTTCGCCTGGAAGCCGCGCGTTTTATGATTGATGAGGGGCGCCACTTCGGTACAAAATTGCGAGCGCCGTTCGCCGCCGCTCCTATGCTTGATGCGGCAGCGAGCGTGCGCAGCAGGTCCGATTTTTCCCATTAGCCGTATCTCTGACTTGCTCACCACCTCGACGCGTTGAGCGAGCGCACGCAGATGATCGCGGTGATATTCACCTGTCCCGGTACGTAGCTTGGCGCGGGCGACCTCGTCCTGGCCGAAGCCGTCGGGCGAACGCGGTGTCGGTGCGACGATCTCGCGGTCGAGCCAGGTGGCCCCTTCGGCACGGATCTGGCGGTCGAGCGAGAGCTGCGAGGCGATCTTGATGCTTGGGCCTACTCCGGCGAGCGAGCGGTCGTAGGCAAAGCCTCGCTCAGGCAGAACCTTCGGGATGGTCCGGTCCAGTGCTCGGCATGTACCCGCTGGACGTGGCCGGCGCGCCGGAGTGCCTCCAGTCGCCGGACATGCGAGCGGATATAGGCCTCGGGGCCCTTGCCCTGTTCGGTGAAGCGGTCACGGATACGGGCAAGGTGTGTGCTCGGGTTATAGATGCCCGTGCCATCGGTGTTCCCGAGGATGTTGAGATCGACCATGCGCGGCTGGGTGATTGGCGGCGTCACCTCGACGATCATACCACGCTGGAGGCCATCGAGCCGGGTGGCATCCGGGAACTCGACATGGTGGACGCGGGCATCGATGCCATCGACCACGAGATAGGTCGTCTCGCTCGGGCCGTTGCCGGCCAGTCCCTTGCCGAGTACCCGGCCGGTGATGCTGTTGCAGCATCACGATGCAACCGGCTTCACCGCTTCACGCACTACCCGCGTTGCTGACGCAGGAAGTGGGGATGCGGACGCTCGATCGTTCGTTACGCGGCAATGGCGCGTCCGCTCCGGTTGCTAAAGGCGCACACGCCACCGCCCACGCCGCCACGCAGGTGCTGTTCGAGATTCCTGCATGTCGGTTACCGCGATGAAAGCACGGTAGGCCTGAGAGAGCATCGGCGGCGGCATGCGCGGCCGCCGGTCAACCCTTGCTTCACGCACCGAAGCTGCGCGTCACCAGCCGGGTCATGCGCTCCGAAAATGCCTTCGCGTCGCCCGGCCGGTCGCCATCGAGCACGCGGGCGGTATCGAGCAGGAGATGCGCGACATCCGCGCGTGAAGCGTCATCAGAATGGCCGGCAAGGCCGACAATCATTGCGTGCTTCGGGTTGATCTCAAGGATCGGCTTTGCCGCACTGCCGAGGCGACCGGAAGCGGCGAGAAAGCGCTCATATTGCCGGTCCGGCCCGCTTTCGCTCGCCACAAGGCACACCGCGCTGTCGGTGAGGCGGTCGGAAGCGCGCACATCGGCCACCTCATCGCCGAGCACGTCCTTCATCGCGGCGATCAGCGCGACGATGTCCTCGCCCGCCTCACTGGAGGGCGCGGCATCGGTATCGAGCAGCGGGATCAGGCCAAGATCGGCCGTACCCTGTGTGATGGACTTGAACGGCTTACCCTCATAGTCGATCCCGCTCGCCACCCAGAACGCATCGACCGGATCCGACAGCAGCAGCACCTCAATGCCGCGGGCGCGGAAACCTTCGAGATGCGGCGAGTTGGCGATGCGAGTGGCATCGTCGCCGGCGATATAATAGATCGCGGTCTGGTTCTCTTTCAGCGCCGTCGCATAGTCCTTGAGGCTGCGCGTCGCCTCGCCGGACGCGGTGGTCTTGAAGCGCGCGAGGCTCAGCAACTGCTCGCGGCGCTCGAAGTCCTCATAGAGGCCTTCCTTCATCACCGCGCCGAAATTCTCCCACACCTTGCCGAACGCCTCGGCGTCGGTTTCGGCGAGCTTCGACAGTTCCGAGATCAGCCGATTGGTGACGCCCTTCTTGATGGCGCTGAGCAGCGGGCTGTCCTGGATCATCTCGCGCGAGACGTTGAGCGGCAGGTCGGCACTATCCACCACGCCGCGCACGAAGCGCAGATAACGCGGCAGAAGCTCGGCGTCGTCGGTGATGAAGACGCGCTTCACATAGAGCTTGATGCGCCCCTTGCGGTCGGCGTCAAACAGGTCGAACGGCCGCGCGCCCGGCACGAAGGCAAGCGCGGTATACTCGTGCCGGCCCTCGGCGCGGAAATGCACGGTGAGCGCCGGCTCGTCATACTGGCCGGCCACGCTACGGTAGAAGTCGGTGTATTCCTGCACGGTGATCTCGGACTTCGAACGCGTCCACAGCGCCGCACCATCCGAGAGCGAGGTGGCCTCCTCGCCGGGCTTCTCGATGAAGCTGATCGGCACCGGCACATGGCCGGACTGTTCCTTGACGATGCGCTCCAGCGTCCAGCGCTCGGCATAGGATTTCGCCTCCTCGGTAAGGTGCAGCACCACGCACGTGCCACGCGCCGGTGCCTGCTCAAGCGCGACCGGCGAGACCGAAAACTCGCCCTTGCCGTCGGAGGCCCACTGCCAGGCCTCGTCGCTGCCGGCGCGGCGGCTGATGACCTCGACCTTTGAGGCCACCATGAAGGCCGAATAGAAGCCGACGCCGAACTGGCCGATCAGTTGCGCGCCTTCCCTACCCTCGGCCTGCGCGATGCGGTCGACGAAATTGCGGGTGCCGGAGCGGGCGATGGTGCCGAGCGCCTCGATCATCTCGTCCCGGCTCATGCCGATGCCATTGTCGGCGATGGTGAGCGTGGCCGCCTCGGGATCGGCGGCGATGGTGATGTCGAGCTTCGCGTCGCCGCCGAGCAGTTCCGGACTGGTGATCGCCTCGTAGCGCAGCTTCTCGCATGCGTCCGCCGCATTGGAGACCAGTTCCCGCAGGAACACGTCACGATCGGAATAGACCGAATGCACCATCATGTGCAGCAGGCGGGAAACATCGGCCTCGAAAGGGCGGTTTTCGCTGGTCTCTGTCGTCATGGCATCCGGTCGCATCAATGAAATGTCCGGCGCGACAGATGGCAAGGAAGCCGGCGGCTTTCAAGATGGACAATGTCTCGGCGACCTCAGCAACGGGCACGCAGCGTCGATGTCGTCGAAAAAGTCGGCGTTACTGCGGTCGTGAAGTCCTGATTCTGTTGTCCGTCGCCAGCCCCGGCGTGATCGAGACGGCAGGCCTCAACGATCTGTTCGGCGGCGGGGCGCAGGCGAGGGTGTGAAGACCGGCATGGTCGCCTCCCTTCCAGGCGGCCGGGTTGGCAAGCCCGAGGACGTCGTCGATGCGGTGCTGTTGCTAGCCTCCGGCGCCGCGAGTTTGGTGAACGGTGCCGAGCTTTTCGTGGACGGCGGCATGACGCAGGTCTGACGAGGGCGACCGCTGGCCGGTTAGCGTCGCGAAAAACTGAAAAGGCGGTTGCGGCCGGGCATCCAGCGGCTCTGCTGGCCAATTCAAGCGGGAGGAAGGGCGGCTTCATGGCTCCCCCCCCTTCTTGCTATGGAAGGTTTGCGACGCCTCGGCGGGGGGTGAGCCCCTGCGGAGTCGGCTCGCCAACCCCGGCACACCGGAGAGGAGATACCCGTGGAGTACGAAGCGTTCGACTCGAACATCATTCGAGGGAGGTTGTGCAGGTCGTCGGTGGAGAACGGTCTGAAAATCGGCCGGCCAACCATGCAACGGCTTGGACCGCACTGGCCGCAGCGGCGCCTCCGTGGGACGCAAGCGGAATCTCGTGATAGACCACGTGCGTATCGGCCCGACATAGCTGACGGACGTAGTCGCGTGTGATTGTGGGCCTGACAAACATATCAAGCTGCCCCTGCGTCAAAAATACGGGCACGTGCAACACCGGCACGGAGTTGCGGGCGATGAGCGATTGCCAATCTCGCTGTTTGGCGACATTGGGCTTGAGAAACCCCTCGTCCTGGAATGCCAGCGCGTCGAGCCCTAAGGAAATGTCGTCGGCGAGATTGAGACTGCAGGTATGTGCGATCCGCCTTACCGTTGCCCGTGCATCGCTCTTCACGATGGCGCCGAGAGGTGCGTGGTAGGTCTTGCTCCATGACCAAGCGGCGTAGGACGCGATGACGTTTCCGCCGAGCGTGCCGATATCGGCCTTCATGAGGGGAAGCAGCTCCGTCGGCGCCGAGACGGCGGCGACGCCGACAAGATGCATGTCGGGCGCGTAGCGGCGAGCAATTGCGCCCGCGAATAAGGACGCATGCCCCCCTTGAGAGAACCCCCAAGTTGCGAAACGGTTCGAGGCGTGGGCACCCGGAATTCGCCGAACGGCACGCGCCGCGTCGATTAGTGCCTGTCCCTCGCTGGCACCCGCGAGATAGCCGGTCCGCCCGTCTTCTCCCAGCCCCTGATAATCAGTGGCGACCACGAGGATATCGTTGGTCAACAGCCCGTCCAGGCCGGCTATGTCTGCGAAGCCTTGCGCCGGACGGAAAGATGGCGCGCAGTCCGACGCGATGCCGGTGGTGCCATGCCCCCAAGAAGCGATCGGCCGCAAGGCAGCATCATTCCCAGCGCTTGGTATTGCGACAAGGCCGGACACGGCGATGCTTTTGCCGGCGGAATTTCGTGAGCGATAGATGATGCGGTAAGCCGCCGACGCCCCAGGGGGGCAGTCACGGCCTGCATCCGTAACAGCGTGCCGGGAGGGCCGGCGATCTCTCCCTTCGGTATACTGTAGAAGGTCGCCGAACCGGCAGCGTCAGCCATAGCGCCCATCGCCGGATAGCCGACGGCGAGCAGCACACCAAGGAAGATGGAAAAACGTCTACTTTTCGCTGCGCGGCGCGTCGACATCTGCATGGTCAGGCCCAGTTGTTCAGATGAAGCCAAGCAAGATCTTATGTAGACCCTAGGGAATCCGTGAATTTTTGCGATCATACGAGCGTATGGATGGTTTATATATTCGATGCTTCGAAACATCCTTCTCGTTCACCCGCGGGTATCGGACGCTGTCGGCCGAAGTGCCTGACCTATGAGCGGGGGTGCCTTTTTCTTCTGGCCGCCGCTGGAGGCTGGGCTTGCGGTGACGTTGTCTGGCCTGCCGCCTGAAAAGTGGTCCTCCTTGAAGTAGGCTTTCGAGCCCTTGGAGGATGGCGCCATGGCGCAGAAGAAGCACAAGCCGCAGGAGATCATCGGGAAGCTTCGGCAGGTCGACGTTCTGGTATCGCAGGGGCGCCCCGTTACCGAAGTGATCCGGGCGATCGGGGTGACGGCGTTCACGTATTACCGATGGCGCAAGGAGTTTGGCAGGCTGAAGAGCGACCAGGTTAAGCGGCTGAAGGAACTCGAGAGGTAGAACGAGCGGATGCGCAAGGCTGTCTCGGATCTGACGCTGGAGAAGCTGATCCTGAAGGAAGCTGCGGCGGGAAATTTCTGAGCCCCGCCCGGCGGCGGCGCTGTGTCGAACACGTCGTGAGCAAGCTTGGCGTGTCGGAACCGCTGGCGTGCCGGGTTCTGGGGCAACATCGATTGACCCAACGCAAGGTGCCGGTGGGCCGTGCCGACGAGGCGACCCTGACCGCCGACATCGTGGAACTCGCCACCCAGTACGGACGCTATGGCTATCGCCGGATCACGGCCTTGCTGCACGCCGCCGGGTGGGCGGTGAACGTCAAGCGGGTGGAGCGAATCTGGCGGCGGGAGGGGCTCAAAGTGCCGCACAGGCAGCCGAAGAAGGGCCGTCTTTGGCTCAACGACGGCTCCTGCGTGCGGCTGCGACCGGAACATCCCAACCACGTCTGGTCCTACGACTTCGTCGAGGATCGCACTCACAATGGCCGAAAGTTCCGCATGCTCGCGACAAACGCGCTGCGTTTGCGCTGACGTCATCGATGAGTTTACGCGGGAATGCCTGGCGATCCGCATCGACCGCAAGCTCAACTCGACTTCGGTCTTCGACGTCCTGTCGGACCTGTTCGTACTGCGGGGCGTGCCGGGACACGTACGTTCCGACAATGGCCCGGAGTTCATCGCCAAGGCCGTCCGGGACTGGATCGCCGCGGTCGGCGCCAGGACGGCCTTCATCGAACCGGGCTCGCCCTGGGAGAATGGCTCTTGAGAGAGCTTCAATTCCAAGCTCCGCAACGAGCTCCTCAACGGTGAGATCTTCTACAGCCTGGCCGAGGCACGCATCGTCATCGAAGGCTGGCGCCAGCACTACAACACCGAGAGACCTCACTCCTCGCTCGGCTACAAACCGCCGGCTCCAGCGGCCATCCTGTCCCTGAAGCCCTACCAATCAAGCCAGGCCGAAAGGCCGACTATGCATTAGAGTCCAACCGGACCGCTCAATAGGGGCAGGCCAGATTTTGATCTTTCCGTCTAGTGGCCAGCGACAGGCTCCGCCGCGATCGCGGGACGCTCCGGATTTGGCGGTGTCCATCTCGACCGCAGCGTTACGAAGAAGACCGGGGTGAGGAATAGGCCGAAGAACGTCACGCCCAGCATGCCGAAGAACACCGCCGTTCCCAGCGCCTGACGCATCTCGGCGCCCGGGCCGGTCGCGATCATCAGCGGCAGGACGCCGAAAATGAAGGCGAAGGCGGTCATCAGGATCGGGCGCAGCCGCAGCCGGCAGGCCTCGACCGCGGATTCGACGGCGCTCTTGCCGGCCTCCTGCGCCTGCCGGGCGAACTCCACGATGAGGATGGCGTTCTTTGCCGCCAGGCCGACCAGCACGATCAGGCCGATCTGGGTCAGGATGTTGTTGTCCTGGCCGCGCCAGTGCACGCCCAGCAGCGCCGCCAGGATTGCCAGCGGTACGATGAGGATGATAGCGATCGGCAAGGTCCAGCTTTCATACTGCGCCGCCAGCGCCAGGAAGACGAACACGACCGATAGGGCGAAGATGTAGTTCGCCGTATTGCCCGTAGTGGTCTCTTGATAGGCGAGCTCGGTCCACTGGAAGTCGGTTCCGGGCGGCAGGGCTTCCGCCGCGAGGTGCTCCATGCTTGCAATGGCGTCGCCTGTTGACGTCCCCGCCGCCGGCGTGCCCTGCACCGGCACCGACACGTACATATTGTAGTGCTGGACCAGCGTCGGCCCGTTGGTGTCGCGAATGACGACCAGCGTTCCCATGGGCACGAGCGCGCCCGTGGCCGAGCGGACCTTGAGATTCAGTATGTCGTCGCGCTCGCGGCGATATCGCTCATCCGCCGAGGCCCGAACTTGGTACACGCGCCCGAAGGCGTTGAAATCATTCACATAGGACGTGCCTAGATTGATCGACAGCGTGTCGAGAATGTCAGGCACCGACACGTTCAGCTTCCGGGCCTTCTCGCGGTCTATATCGATGAAGAACTGCGGCGTGTTGGCAGAAAAGGTCGTGAAGACACCCGTCAGGCCTGGCGTCTGGTTCGCCTTGGCCGAGATCTGCCGGGCAAGGCCGAGTACCCGGCGCAGATCGGCGCTGTCGTGGTCGACCAGCTGCATCTTGAACCCGCCGCCATTGCCGATGCCGCGCACGGAGGGCGGCGGGATGGCAATGATGAACGCCTCCTGGATCGCCTGAAGGCGCGTGTACATCTCGCCGATGATCTGGTGAGCGCTCTGATGGTGCTCCAGGCGATGCTCGAAGCTCTCGAACGGGGTGAAGATCACCCCGGCATTGGTCGCATTGGTGAAGGTTGCGCCGTTGAAGCCGGAGAAGGCGACCGCATGCGCCACGCCAGGCACCTCGTCGATGATCGCCGTCGCGCGCTTGACCACCTCGTCGGTCCGCCCGAGAGCGGCGCCGTCCGGCAGCTGGATGACGACGATGGCATAGCCCTGGTCGCTGTTCGGGATGAACCCGCGCGGAACCAGCGTAACCATGTAATAAGTCGCCCCGAGCAGGCCCGCGAATACAGCGAGCGCCGCCAGCCGCGAGGCGAGATTTCGGACCATGTGCCGGACGATCCAGGCATAGCCGCGGCTGACGCGATCAAAGCCGGCGTTGAAGCCATTGGCCATTGCCGAGAAAACACGCCCGACAATAGTGCGCGACGGCGTGCCGTGGGAATGCGGCTTGAGTACGAGCGCGGCAAGCGCCGGCGAAAGCGTCAGCGAATTGAACGCCGAAATGGCCGTCGCGATGGAAATGGTGACCGCGAACTGCCGGTAGAACTGGCCGGTAATCCCCGGCACGAAGGCGCTCGGCACGAAGACCGCGATGAGAACGAGGGAAATCGCGACCACCGCCGTGCCGACCTCATTCATCGTCACGCGGGACGCCTCCTTGGGCGACATGCCGAGCGACAGATTTCGCTCCACATTCTCGACGACGACGATGGCATCGTCGACGACGATGCCAATCGCCAGCACGAGACCGAACAACGTCAGCAGGTTCAGCGAGAAGCCGAACGCCAGAAGAAACGCGAAGGTGCCGACGAGCGATACCGGGATAGCTATGATCGGTATCAGAGCCGTGCGCCAGGATTGCAGGAACACCAGCACGACGATGGCGACCAGCAGGGCCGCCTCGCCGATGGTGCGGTACACCTCGTCGATCGAGGCAGAGATGAATTCGGTCGGATTGTAGACGATCTGGTAGGCGAGACCTTCGGGGAACGATGCCGAGGCCTTCTTCATCAGCGCGCGAATCTCATCCGCCGTCGCCAGCGCGTTGGTGCCCGGCCGCGAGAACACCGCGATCGCAACCGCCGAATTGCCGTCGAGATAGCTGTTGGTGACGTAGTCCTTCGCGCCAAGCTCGACGCGGGCCACATCCTGCAGCTGGACGATACGTCCGTCCGTCGTTGACTTGACCACAACATAGCGGAACTGGCGCGCATCCGCGAAGCGCCCCTGCGCCGTCACGGTATACTGGAATGCCTGCCCCGCATCGACGGGCGGAGCGCCGATCGAGCCGCCGGACACCTGCACATTCTGGTCGCGCAGCGACTGGACCACATCGGCGGCGGTCATGCCGAGCGCAGCCAGTTTTTCCGGGTCGAGCCAGACCCGCACGGAATATTCGCGTTCGCCGAATAGCGTGACGTCGCCGACACCATCGAGACGAACAAGGTCGTCGCGAATGCGGTTGCGAGCATAATTGGAAATGTAGAGCTGGTCGTAGCGCGCGTTCGGCGAGTAGAGGTGAACCACCATCAGGATGTCCGGCGAACTCTTGACGGTGGTGACGCCGAGGCGCCGGACCTCCTCGGGAAGGCGGGGTTCGGCGATGGCTACACGGTTCTGGACGAGGACCTGCGCCTTATCGAGGTTGGTGCCGAGCTTAAATGTCACCGTCAGGCTCATCGAGCCGTCCGCGCTCGAATATGACGACATGTACAGCATGTCCTCGACGCCGTTCACTTCCTGCTCGATCGGCGTGGCGACGGTCTTGGCGATCGTCTCGGGGTCGGCACCCGGATAGGAGGTCCGGATGACGATCGTGGGAGGCGCGATCTCCGGATATTGCGAAACCGGCAGCTGGAAATAGGCGATACTTCCGCTGAGCAGCAGCAGGATCGAGAGAACCGCCGCGAAGATGGGCCGGTCGATGAAGAAATGAGAAAATCTCACGGCGCCACCCCTACCATCGGATTGCCGCCCGACTGTTCTTCATAGCTCCGCGGGAGTTCGACCAGCTGCGTCGATACTTTGACGCCGGGACGCGCCCGCAGCAGGCCGTTGATGATGATGGTTTCGTCGCCCTTCAGTCCGTCGCGGACCACGCGGTAGCCATAGAGCCGCGGGCCGGGACGGATCGGCTGTGTCGACACCGTACCGTCTGCGGCCACGACATGCACGACACGCTGATTCTGGTCGGAACTGATGGCTTCGTCGGGAATGAGGATGGCGGTATAGCGGTTCGACGCCTCAACCTGCGCGCGGCCGAACAGGCCGGGCTGCAGCACCATTGATCCGTTCGGGAAGCGGGCGCGCACCCGCATTGTGCCGGTCGCGTTGTCGAAGCGGTTCTCCGCGAAATTGAGCTCGCCGACAAACGCGCCTTCCCTGGAGTCGGCGATCTGCACGCGCACTTTCACGGAGTCGTCGCCCTGCTGCAAGTCGGCCTTCCGCTCCCGTGCGGTACGAGCAAAATTCAGCAGGCGACGCTCGTCGACGTCGAAGTAGAAGTCGATGGGGTCGAGGGAGACGACGGTAGTGAGAATTGTACTATCCGCTTCCACAAGACTCCCGATGGACAGGAGCTTCCGGTCGACCCGGCCGGAGATCGGCGCGACGATCTTCGTGTACTCCAGATCGAGCGCCGCCCTATCTGCCGCCGCCTGCGCGCCGCGGACGCTGGCCTGCGCGGAGACCAGATCGCGCCGCCTGTCGTCCAGCGTCGATATCGATCCGGAACCGCTCTGGGCGAGGGACTCGGCGCGCTTGTACTGCGCCTCCGCGAGCGTCAGCGTCGATTTGGCGACTTCCAGCGCCGAATTCGCCTGCTCGAGCGCCGTGTTGAACGGTCGTTGGTCGATGACGAACAGGACGTCGCCCTTCTTCACGATGGCGCCGTCCCTGAAGCGGATCTCATCAAGATAGCCACCGACGCGCGCGCGGATCGCCACCTCATCCACTGCCTCGAAGCGGCCGATAAATTCGTCGTTCTCCACGACTTCACGCATCACCGGTTTGGCAACGGTGACGACCGGCGCCGACTGCGCGCTTGCTTCCGAGCTGAGTGCGATGCTGGCGATCGCAGCTATTCCAGCTACCAATAGGCGGATATGCAGCCCGGAAATCCGATGCCTCGAGGGAGAACATTGAACGGATACGCAATTGGTCGCCCGCATCGTTTCGGCCTTTTATCTATAAGATTTTGCTTGCAGAAAGCGTGGCACGACAATCAGGAATAGTGGATGCAGCAGGAATTTCTGGCATACCTGCTAGCTTATTTTCCATTCCTTCCGTCAAGAGGTTTTCAAAGATGCACGCCCCTCGGGTCAGGATTCGCAGCATTATCCGCTGCGGTCATTTCGGACGGGGTGGTGCCGGATCTGACAATCGCGAGTGGCGGTCTACGGACAGATATCCATCAGCCGCCATTTCCGAGCGGTGGCGAACCCATCCAAATCGTGAAGAACTTGTCCCGGATTAAAATCGTCGACCATGCGCCTGCTCCCGAGGGGTTGAGCGAAAACGCACGGATCGAGGTCCATCTCCTCCCAGCCACCTAGCAGGCTGACAGCGTTGTTAGCGGTCCGTCAGCGTACTGCCGATTACCACCGGCGTCGAATCGGCCGGGCTCTATTTGGGATTGTTGGGTGTTTCGCCATAGGTGAGCCGTGACCGCTCAATCGAGGGGCGCCTCGCCCACCAATTGGCCGCGACCTTCAGACCGCCGAGCTGTCCATATTCTGAAATACGGCCCGGTCACGCGCGTCGACGGTCGGGTTGCGGGGCGCAGAAAGCTTCAGTGCTCTGCGCCCGTCGCGAGGCTTGATGATCGTACCCGTCCGGGAACGGCGCCGTCATGACCAGAGGATCGGCCAACTGGCCTGGCGACCGGACGGCGTGCCGGGTGCAGCATCTTGGCCGTGTAGCCGTCCTGCACGCCCGACAGGCTCGCACCACGAGCACCAGATGATCCTCGACGCCCTCCTCGATGGCGATGGCGTTCGGGCCATCGCACTGATGGAGGACCATCTCGGCAATGTCGAGGACCGGCTCGATCTGGACCGCGACACCCGCAAGAGCGTTGACCTCGGCCGGCTGTTTACCGGCGGGTGAATGTGGTTTTGCGGGTGCCGCACCGCCATGGCGTCAGCTGTGGTCATCTGCGCCGGCATGAACGTATTTCCACTCGGCAATCGTGATGGCTGTGCAGCGCGAGGACGTGCTGTGCACATCGATGCCCACGAACCCGTCGCCAGTGCCGGCGTCCCATGGCCCGCACGCCTTCTTCCATCCGCTCGGCCAGCGCGAAAATCCCATGGCCTTCGGTCAGAACAAGAGCGTCCGCAGTGCGCTGGAAGAGCATGTGACCAGAAGCGGTCAAGTGCGGAGGCGCCGGCCGCCGGATCGCGGAACGGCGAGAAAGATTCTGACGTCACCCCATTCCACCGCAACCCGCACAAAACTGAACGACGAGAGTACAGTTATGTCACTTACAGAACAAATCTAACCACCTAGATTCCCGCTATCGTTTGGACGTGCATCCTTCTGCGGATAGGCCGGACCATGCGGCCGCCGCTTGGGTGAAGGAAAATGTGATCCTGGTTGTTGGAACCTGAGGAAGCTTGTCCGAACCGAACAGAGGGATTTTCCTGGGCGGTCGCTGAAGCGGCGGCCCGCCTCGATGCTCGCAATGAGGACTTCGACGATGATCACGATGCTGGTGACCAGGGCTGCCCTGCCCGTGCTGCGATGCTTGGCCGGAACGGAAGGGATTTCCGAAGTGCTCGCCGGTGAGCTGAAGCCTTTCGGCATCAACACTGATCGTCCCGGCCATTTCGCACCGATTCTTGGCCATTCGATCACAATGGCGGCCAACGAGATGCCGGAATACACCGCGAGCTCGCGCAAGCGCTATCGCGAAGCGAACGACGACAATCGGGCAGGTGATCCCGACAAGGCGATCCCGTAGCCGATCGCTGAACGAAAGCTGGCGGCCTTCCGCAGGGATATCGACGCCTGACGCGACATCACAATCGCCACTGATTTCGACCGGCCTTGAGCGCTGGTCGCGAGCTCTGTCTGAACGTCAACATTTGCTTGGAAAGCGATCATGATCGCATCTTTGAAGGGGTTTACCCAGCAACTGGTGCCTGCGAATGGCATCAAGATAAATGCCGTCACCGGGGGTTCCGGTCCGCCGATCCTTCTGCTTCACGGTTGGCCGGAGATGTGGTGGGAGTGGCACGCTGTAATGCCGGTCCTTGCCGAGCACTTCAGCGTCGTGGCCATCGATCTACGCGGCGCGGGCTTTTCCGACTGCCCACAGGATGGTTACGACAAGGCAACGATGGCGCGCGACGCGCACGAGGTCATGGCTTCCTTTGGGCATGAGCGCTACGCCGTGTGCGGCCATGACATCGGCGGAATGGTCGCCTTGCCACAGGCTGCCATCTATCGGGAGGCTGTTACCCACCTGGCCATCCTTGATGTGCCGCTTCCCGGCTGGACCGGATGGGAGGCGACAACTGCCAGGCTCTGGCACTTCAGCTTCCATATGAACCGTGATCTGCCCGAGCTTCTGATTCATGGCCGTGAATATGACTATGTTTCGACCTTCATGGCAGAGCGGTTCTACGATCACAGCACCTTCAATCCGGCGAACATCGAGGTCTACGCGAAAGCGATGGCGCTTCCTGGCCGCACGCGCGGCGGCATGGAATGGTATCGCACCCTTGCCGCCGATCATGCGGCTGCGCTCGAGTACAAGAAGCAACCGCTCGCGATACCGGTGCTTGGCCTGGGTGGGGATCAGCGCTTCGGCGCGCAGATGGTCCCGATGCTCAAAGAGTTCGCCACCAATGTGACGGGCGGTCCGATCGCTCGGTGCAGCCACTATGTCGCGGACGAGCGGCCGGATGAAGTCGCGGCCGCTCTGATCGATTTCCTCAAGATCAACTGAGCCCGGTGCCCGCGCCCTCGCAAATCGAATAAATAGCAAAGGAGACTGTCATGACCGCATCTGTCATTGGCGGGGTCAATCATATCGGCATCGTCGTGCCCGACATCGAAGCAGCAAAATCATTCCTGGTAGAAGCCTTCGGCGGCCAGGTGATCTACCAGTCCTTTGGACCGCTGGATCCGCCGCGGCAGGGCCCCGAATTCGAGCGGGCCACTGGCGCTTTCCCCGGTACGGTCGTGCGTGCGCAGGCAATGGTCAAGATCGGAACCGGGCCGGACATTGAGCTCTTCGAAATGCACGGCCCCGAACAAGCCCAACCGGCTCGAGCGAGCGACTTCGGCATTACACACTTCGGTCTTTACACCGACGACATCGACGCCTCAGTCGAGCGCTTCGAGAAGGCCGGAGGTACTGTTCTTACCGCGCCGCGCGCCATTCCCTATGCCACCGAGAAAGGCCCTGGAAATAAGGTCTGCTACTGCCGCATGCCCTGGGGCACGACGATAGAGTTTATCACCACCCCGGACCGCATGGCCTATCATGACCAGACGGATCTGCGCAGGTGGCAGGACGAGGATTGAGCAGGACGCGAAACGGAACCCGCAGCAGTTCGGTCGGGGTGATGCTGACATTGTGGGAAGGTTTGACGAATGCGCAGCCGCGACGGCTGTCGTGACCGATCGACCATGCCATGCGAGCTAGATGGGGATGGCCTTTACGATGACGAGGTTACGCCCCCTCAATTGGCCGCGGCCGGCGATCCATGCCGATCGCGACGAAGGTGAAGGTGGCTTCCGTCACCTTGTTCAAGGTCTCGCCCTCACGGGGGCGACGCCAAGCCTCGATGCGGATGCGCAGCGAGGTCCGTCCCAGCGACAGCACCTCGCCATAGAAGCTCACCTCGTCGCCGACCAACACCGGACTGAGGAAGCTCATGGCTTCCACGGCCACGGTGGCGACGCGTCCCTTGGCTCGGCGCGTGGCGACGTTGCCGGCGGCGAGGTCCATATGCGCCATCAGCCATCCGCCGAAAATGTCGCCCGCCGGATTGGTGTCGGCGGGCATGGCGATGGTGCGGATGACCGGCGAGTGCGATGGCGGTTCGGCAGTGGCGATCATGGTAACCATCCATGGGGAGATGCCCGCAGCCGGCATCTTGCGATGCCATGCTGGGCTCTCGGTGGTGACAGTCTATTCCGCGAAGACGTCCTCGCGCCCGCGGCGGAAGCTCGGCAGCAGCACCACCACCAGCATGATGACCGCGATGGCGAGAAGACCGGCGGAAATCGGGCTCTCTATGAAGGTCGCCATGTCGCCGCGGGAGACCAGAAGGGCACGACGGAAATTCTCCTCCATCAACCGGCCCAGCACGAAGCCGAGCAGCATCGGCGCCGGCTCGAAGCCGAATTTGGCCAGGAGGTAGCCGGCAAAGCCGAACAGCCCGATCAGCAACACCTGCACCGGCTCTGAATTGATCGAGAAGATGCCGATGGAGCAGAACATCAGGATGGCCGGGAACATGAGGTGATAGGGCACCTTCAAGAGCTTCACCCATAGGCCGATCATTGGCAGGTTGATGATGAGCAGCATGAGGTTGCCGATCCACATGGAGGCGATCATGCCCCAGAACAGGTCGGGCGAATTGGTCATGACCAGCGGACCCGGCACGATGCCATGGATGGTCATGGCGCCGACCATCAGGGCCATCACCGCATTGGGCGGGATGCCGAGGGTGAGCAGCGGGATGAACGAGGTTTGCGCGCCGGCATTGTTGGCGCTCTCGGGCCCCGCGACGCCCTCGATCGCCCCCTTGCCGAAACGGCTGGGATCCTTGGCGAGCTTCTTCTCCAGCGAGTAGGCGGCGAACGGGCCGAGGACGGCACCGTTGCCCGGCAAGATGCCGAGGATGGCGCCGATGATCGTGCCGCGCGCGATCGGCGCCGCCGACTGGCGCATCTCCTCGCGGCCCGGCAGCAGCCGGCCGATGGCCTGCTTCACCACGTCCCGCGTCTCGACATTGTCGAGATTGCGCAGGATCTCCGCGACACCGAACACGCCCATGGCGAGCACGGCGAAATCGATGCCGTCCGCCAGGAAGTCCATGCCGAGGGTCATGCGGGCCTCGCCGGTCTCAAGGTCGATGCCGACCGTCGACAGCAGGATGCCGAACAGGATCATGGCGATGGCCTTCAGGATCGAGCCATGCGCCAGCACGACGGCGAAGACGAGGCCCATCACCATCAGCGAGAAATACTCCGCCGGACCGAAGACCAGGGCAAGGCTGGTCAGAGGCTTGGCAAGCGCGGCGATCAGCAGGGTGGCGAAGGTGCCGGCGATGAAGGAGCCGATGGCGGCGATGCCGAGCGCGACGCCGGCCCGCCCACGCCGCGCCATCTGGTGGCCGTCGAGCGTCGTCACCACCGCCGTAGCCTCACCGGGAATGTTGACGAGGATCGCGGTGGTCGAGCCGCCATACTGCGCGCCGTAATAGATGCCGGCGAGCATGATGAGCGCCCCCACCGGATCGAGCCCGAAGGTGATGGGGAGCAGCATCGAGATCGTGGCGATCGGCCCGACACCGGGCAGGATGCCGACCAGCGTTCCCACCAGACAGCCCGTGAGGCACAGCACGAGGTTCTTGAGCGAGAAGGCGACGGCGAGGCCGAGGCCGAGATTGCCGATGAGATCGAACATGGCTCAGCCTCCCGCGGTCGCGTTCGGGGTCTTGGTGGACGAGGTCTTGGCGGATGCGCGGCGCCCGGTGAACAGCACGAGCACTCCGACGCCGACCATCAGGGCGGCGGCGAGCCTCAGCGCGCCGCGATAGCTCCAGCCCGCCAGCAGCACCTCCTGCACATAGCGCGGCATGATCGGGATCGGCAGGTTCAAGAGGTCGCCGAACAGCACGAGACTGAAGGGTGTGAGGAACAGCGCCAGGGTCACCAGCGGCCGCAGTTGAACGTCCGGAGACGCATAGCCGCCGACGATGATAGCGAGCGGACCGGCCACCACGAGGCCGAGTTCCGGCGTGCTCCAGCCGTCGAAATGCGAACTCTTGATCGTCAGGGCGAACAGCGCGGTGGCGGAGAGCACAAGGAACGGCCCGCGCAACGAGAAGGTGAACTCCTCGGATCCGCCATCACCGCGTCGCGCGCCGAGGAGAATCGGGATGGCGCACAGTCCGAGCAGGATGGAGAGCGCCTGCGGCAGCATGCCGGCGCCGACCGAGCGCAGCGTCCCGCGCGGCAGCTCGGAGGAGAGCGCGAAGCCCAATACGGCGAGCGCGATGAGAATTGCCGCCGCGCCCAGTTCCTTGGGGGAAACGGCCCCCACTTGTTTGCGCGAGCCCACGGTCCCGCGTGCGACATTGGTCATCATGCCCTCCCTGAGCGTTCGCCGGGTTGCTGCCCCTGGCGCGTGGTGGCGCTACGCCGGCCCGGTCTTTTCCGCCATGCGGGCCGGGCTCGTCCTTGGCGCGGCGACGTCGAGCCGCCGCACGGGGTGATCGCGCCCCGGTGCACGCCGGGGCGCGGAACGGTCAGTCGATGGAAATGCCGGCCTGCCCGAGGAACGTCGCCCAACGGGTGCTCTCCGACTTCATCATCGCGGCGAATTCCTGCGGGGTGTCGCCGACGATGGTGGTGCCCTCGGCGCTCAGACGTTCCTTGATGATCGGTGTGGCGAGCGCTTCGAGCGTCGCGCTACGCAGCTTGTCGATCACCGGCTGCGGCGTACCCTTGGGCACGGTGAAACCGTACCAGGCCGCGGACTCGTAGTCGGGGTAGCCGCGCTCGGCGACGGCGGGCACGTCGGGCAGCTTGGCGACCCGTTCCTTGGTGGTGACGGCGAGCGGAACCATCTCGCCGCTGTCGACCAGGCCCAGCACTGAGGGAAGCGTCGTCACCATGAAGTCGCCGCGTCCGCCCAGCATGTCGTTGAGCGCCGGGCCCGCACCCTTGTAAGGTACGTGCACCGCACTGATGCCAGCCTGCGAAAGCAGCAGCGCTGTCGCCAGATGGCTCGCCGAGCCATTGCCGGCCGACCCATAGGTGAGCGCGCCGGGGCTTGCCTTGCCGAAGGCGATGATGTCTTCGAAGCTCTTGAATTTCGAGTTCTTGGAGACGACCACCACGAGCGGCGTGCGCGCAATCAGCGTCACCGGATCAAAGGCGGTGAGCGGGTCGAGCTTCAAGCTCTTGAACAGATGCGGGTTGACCACCATGGGCCCCTGATTGGCCATCAGCACCGTGTAGCCGTCCGGGTCGGCGCTCGCCACACGCTGGGAGGCGACATTGCCGCCAGATGTGCCGTTGTTTTCCACCACCATGGCCTGGCCGAGTTTTTCACCCACGCCATTGGCAACAAGCCGAGCAATGGCGTCGGTGCCGCCGCCGGCGGCGTAGGGCACGACCAGCTTCACCGGACGCACCGGATAGGCGTCCTGCGCATGGGCGGCTGGAAGGGCGGCGACCAGGCAGCCGGTCGCGAGGAGCAGGGAGAGATGGCGACGGTTCAACATGACTTTCCTCCGGTTCTTGTGTCGTTGGTATTTTGGCAGATCTGCGTTCAGGCGCGGTGAGCTTGAGGCTCGCCGTCACCCGTTTGTTCCTCCATGGACACGATCACCGTCCCCTCGAAAATGCGGCGGGCGGTACGGATAAGGCTGGCGCGGCGCACTTCGCCGGCTGCGTCCAGTTCGAGATCGACATCGATCTTGCCGCTGGGGTGCTCGATGATGAGCGGCCTCCCGGCAGCCGGCAGGCGCGCCACGGCATGAGCAATTGTGCCGGGCGTGGCGGCAGCCACGGCAACGCAGAGTGCGCCGGTGACCGCATGGGCACGGTGGGTACGGTGAGGCACGAGGTAGCGTGAGGTGATCGTACCATCGGCGCGGACCGGCACGGCCATTAGCCCGATCTTCGGCACGACCGCATTGGAGACATCGCCGAGCCCCATGCGACGGCCGGCCTCGCGGCGGAGCGCCTCCAGTTTGCGGAAGAGCGGCCGGTTCGCGTCGAGCTCTTCTGGCGTTTCAGTGCCGATCAGCCCGAGCTCTGCGGCCTGGATAATCATCATCGGCATGGCATAGTCGATCAGGGTCACCGGCATGTCATCGATCGTTTCGACCGTGCATCCGGTGGGAAAGAGACTGCCGGTCTTCGAGCCGTTCGCATCGAGGAAAGTGAGCTTGATCGGCGCCGCGCGCCCCGGCACGCCGTCGATCTCGGTGTCGCCGCCATAGGTTACGTTTCCGTCAGGCGTCTGAACGACGGCCTCGATCGTCTTGCTGGTGTTCCGGTTGAAGATCCGCACCGTGGTCTGACCCGAGCCTGCGGGCAGCAGCCCGCTCTCGATCGCAAAGGGACCGACAGCGGAGAGCATGTTGCCGCAATTCGGCGTCATGTCGACGATGGGCCGATCTACCGCTACCTGAGCGAACAGGTATTCGACGTCTACTCCCGGCCGCTGCGACGGCGAGATGATCGCCACCTTACTGGTCAGCGGGTTGCCCCCGCCAATGCCGTTGACCTGCAGTGTGTCGGGCGACCCCATGATGGCGAGCAGGACGGACTCGCGCAGCTTGGGATCGGTGGGCAGATCGCTTTCGAGGATGAAGGGGCCGCGGGAGGTTCCGCCTCGCATCAGCACAGCGGGGATGCGCATGTTGGAACTCTTGTGCATCTGATGCGATCCTCGCATGAATGTTTGTCATTCATGCTTGTATCGACAGGCGAACTGTACATTAAATGCAAAGATCGTGAGGATTGATGCGCTTTGAATATCAATTGCGATATACTGGATCTGCGCGCCTTCCTCGCCGTCGTGGAGCTTGAGGGCTTCCACAAGGCGGCTGAGGCGTTGAATCTTTCGCAACCGGCACTCACCCGGCGCATCCAGAAGCTGGAGCAAGCTGTGGGCGCCGCCCTTCTGGAGCGGACCACCCGCCGCGTCGCGCCCACTGCGCTGGGACGGGAGCTTATCCCGCTGGTGAAGCGGATGCTGGAGGAGTTCGAGAGCTCGCTGTTCTCGGTGCGGGAACTCGGCCAGCGGCAGAACACCGTCGTCACCATTGCCTGCCTGCCGACGGCGGCATTCTACTTCCTGCCCGGCGTCATCAAGCGGTTTAACGAGATCTATCCGCAGATCCGCTTCCGCATCCTCGACCTCAGCGCCAATGACGGCCTCCAGAGCGTAGCGCGCGGTGAGGTGGAATTCGGCATCAACCTCATGGCTTCCTCCGATCCGCAGCTCCAGTTCACGCCGCTGATGGACGACCCCTTCGTGCTCGCCTGCCGGCGCGATCATCCGCTGGCAGTGGAGGGACCGCTACGCTGGTCGCAGCTTGAGCCGCACCGGCTCATCACCGTGGGGCGCACCAGCGGCAACCGGACCTTGCTCGACGCCGCCCTCGCCCGATCAAATCTGAGGCTGCAATGGTTCTACGAGGTCACTCATCTGTCGACCTCGCTCGGCCTCGTCGAGGAAGGTCTCGGCGTCTCCGTGCTGCCGCGTCTCGCTACGCCACGATCCAACCACCCCTTCATCATGACCCGCCCGCTGATCGAGCCCGAGGTTTCCCGTCCGATCGGCGTCGTCCAGCGCCGCAGCGGCCGCCTCTCGCCAGCCGCCCAGCGCTTCCTCGAAATGCTGCTGCGTGAATGGCGTGACGACGTCTAGGTAGTGTGAAGGAATTTGATGAGTGAAGCCGCCCCCTATTTGACGGCGCAGGTTCTCCCACTTCGCTAAGAGGTGGATCGGACGAAGCAAAGAATGCGGCGCGAGAGGCCGGCTTCCACGCGTTTTGAGGCATGGTTATGGCCGCCGGCTTTGCCTCCATCTGCGATGGGCTGCGACAAGCGTTGATATTGAAGCGGGCTATGGGCCATTGCATCAGCTAGAGGCGAGACGGCGACACTTCGGTGATCGACGGAACTTCCATGCTCGTGACAGGGAACGCCGGAACCGCACGCGTCTGCCGAAGGCTGGCGGTACCAGATCGCGCGCCCATATCCAGGCCGGCCACAACGGTCATCCGAAACGCCCGTGCCGCTGGAGATATGCATGTCCCTTTCCATCTTTGACGCCTCGATCCCCGTCTTTCTACGGGGCTTCGACAACTTCTCGGCGATGCTCGCCAAAGGAGAGGCCTTTGCCCAGGAGAAGGGCCTCGATCCCCGGACATTGGTGGAAGCGCGGCTGGCGCCGGACATGCTGTCTCTGGCCGGCCAGGTGCAGCGGGCCAGCGACACGGCAAAATTCTGTGCCGCGCGCCTTACCGCCACAGATGGCCCGAGCTTCGACGACAACGAGGCCAACTTCGCCGAGCTGCATGCGCGCATCGCCAAGACGGTGACCTATCTGAAGAGCATTGATGCGTCAGCATTCGACGGCAGCGAGGAGCGCCGGATCGTGCTGAAGCGCCGCCAGGGCGAAGTGACGCTCGACGGGCGCAGCTATCTCCTCACCTTTGCGCTACCCAACTTCTTCTTCCACCTCACCACCGGCTACGACATCCTGCGCCATGCGGGCGTGCCGGTCGGGAAGTCGGATTTCCTCGGTCCGCTGTGACCTCGGCGCGGGCAGGTACCAGAAGGGACGCGTGGTAGCGCGTCACGCAGGGCGGCCACTTGGCCGCCCTGCGGCGTAGCGCACGCTGGAGAGCGATGGCCGGCACGGCCGCTGGCTGAAGGACCGGCGCCGGCATTGTCACGTTGCCGGCTTCATCTCCCCCAGCAGCGTAGGGATCAGTTCCGACACCGTCGGGTGGATCGGTACCGCACGCTGGAAGACCGTGTAGGGGACGTTCGCATTCATGATGTCGAGCAGTCCGTGGATGGCCTCGTCACCGCCGGTGCCAAGTATTGCCGCCCCGAGGATGCGCTGCGTCTCGGCATCCACCACCACCTTCATGAAACCCAGCGTCTCCGCTTTTTCCACCGCGCGGCCCACCCGGCTCATCGGCCGCTTGCCGATGAGAAGGGCGCGATGGCTCTGGCGAGCCTGCGCCTCCGTCATGCCAACCCGCCCCAAGGGCGGATCGGTATAGAGCGCATAGCCGGGAAGCCGCTCGCTCACCTTCCAGCCCTGGCCATCCAGCAGGTTGGCCGCGACAATCTCGAAATCGTTATAGGCCGTATGAGTGAAGGCCCCTCTCCCGTTGCAGTCGCCCAGCGCGTAGACGCCAGGGACGCTCGTCTCGAGGAAATCGTCGACTGCGATATAGCCCCGCTCATCAGTCCTGATGCCGGCGGCTTCCAGCCCTAGATCGTCAGTGTTCGGCCGACGACCTATGGCGAGCAGCAGATGCGTGCCGACGACTTCCGGCGCACCTTCGGCACATCCGACCCGCACCGCCACGCCGTCGTCGTGCCGCGCGAGGCTCAGGCATTCGGCATTGGTTCGCACCT
The DNA here is from genome assembly GCF_018390555.1 of Ancylobacter oerskovii. Lineage (GTDB taxonomy): Bacteria > Pseudomonadota > Alphaproteobacteria > Rhizobiales > Xanthobacteraceae > Ancylobacter > Ancylobacter oerskovii. The sequence continues at coordinate 55,675 of NZ_JAHBGB010000012.1, forward strand.
CGATGCCCTCCGCCTCCAATATCTCGCGTATGGCGGTCGAGACATCCTCGTCTTCGCGCGCGATCAGGCGCTCACTCTTCTCGACGACCGTCACGCGGGCGCCGAAGCGACGGAACATCTGCGCGAATTCGAGGCCGATATAGGAGCCACCGATGACCACCAGATGTCCGGGCACGGTGTCGAGCTCGACCATGTCGCTATTGGTGAGATAGGGCACATCCCCAATGCCGGGCAGGTCCGGCACCGACGCCCGGCCACCGACATTGATGAATATCTGCGGTGCGGTGAGCGCCGTGCCGTCGACCTCGATGTCATGCGGGCCGGTAAAGCGGGCATGGCCGCGAAACACCGTGCAGCCGTTCATGCCATCCAGCCAGTTCTCGATACCCGAGCGCCCGTCCTGGATGATCTTTTCGGCGCGCGCCTGGACCCTCTTCATGTCGATGCCGGGCGTGCCATCCAGCACCACGCCGTATTCCGCCGCCCTCTGCGCCATGCGGGCAGCGTAGGCACTCGCGACCAGCGTCTTGGTCGGCTTGCAGCCGGTATTGACGCAGGTGCCGCCGAAATGGCGCCGCTCGATCGTCGCGACGCTCCTGCCTGCCGCCGTCAGCCGCCCGGCCAGCGAGGGTCCCGCCTGGCCGGCGCCGATGATGATGGCATCAAAGCGACGTGCCGGGTCACTCATCTCGCCACCATGACGATAATGACAGCGCCGATGACGGCCACGGCGTCTTCGATCAATGCGGCAGGGCGATCTTGGCCGAACTTCTCGGCAAGGCCCGCACGCGCCAGACGTCCACCCAGCGTACCGATCACGGCGCCGATCACGCTGGCTACGGCGCCGATCGACAGGCTCCCCCCGGCGACGCCGAGGCAGGCACCGCAAAGCGCTCCGCTGATCAGGCGCGCCGCGAATTGCGGCGGCACCGTCCGACTTGGCGTCGTCGGCAACTGGTCGGTGACGAACTCGACCAGGGCCAGCGCCGTGAAGATCCAGGGCGTCCACGCATAGCCCATGAAGGCGAGCGGCGAGGCGGAAAGATCAATCCATCCGAGATGAGCTGCCCAGGCGACGGCAGCAGGCGCGGTCATGGCCCTTAGCCCGGCCACAACCCCTATAAGCAAGGCCAGCAAGTAGAACATACGCCCCCCCCCGATGAACCGATTGCCACATGGGGTGCCGCATGGCTCCGAATGGCCCCGTTGTGCTCCGCTTCTTCCATCAAGCGACGAACCAGGAATTCTGACAAGTGCGGACCCGCGCCCTGCCGACGAACCGCGGATCCTGGCGACGAAGCGAAAAAATTTTCGCCAAAGGAGTTCCTCCCCAATCCGCTAATCCAACATCCAACCGTCCGAGGCTGAGAACCGCTACTACGCGATGCTGGATGAGCCAGCCAGGGCGGCGTGACTCAAACGAAATGGCCTCCGGCAAATCCGGCGCGGTTCAACTCCGTGGCGGCCTCGATTTCGATGTCGTCCGAGAGGAGCATACGCCAGTGGGGTTCCGGCACGATCTGGCCGGTTCCTTCGATCACGTTCATGCAAAACACCCCTTTGGGGTGGCCCCAACTTTTTGTTCTGAAATTGGTCTCGGTGCGAATGTTCCGCCCCCGGCCGATCCGTTCCCCCAGGGCCTGGAGGTTTTGTCCCTCCCCTCCCTTGGGCCGTTGCGTCACGCTCGGTTCCATGGGTGCGTGAGGTCAACGGGGCGGCCGCTCAGGTCCGATCCAATGCCGAAGCTTCGACGCTCTTCACGCTGCTTCGTGCTGTTGTGGTGCGGCTCGCAGAGGGGCTGCTAATTGTCCGTGTCCCAGAACAAGCGCTGATCACCACGGTGGGGCTCGATGTGGTCGACCACCACGGCCGCCGTCACCTCTCCTCTGGCCTCGCACACGCGGCACAGGATGCTCGGCGAGGAAGGTCAGGCGGGCCTTGTCCCATCGGCTGGTGTAACCGCGAGAGCGAGCATTAGCCCTCGCATTCCCACCTCCCCGATGCCCGCCTCTGTACCTCGCCATATATTTACATCCGCGAGTAGTGGCCCTTGCCGTCGCATTGGGTAAGGTTATTGTTGCTTCTGCAGTTCTTGAAACTGGGGGGTCAATAGAATGCAACCTGTAAACTTCCTCGCACAGTCATCCGCATCTCCAAAAGTACGAAATCCAGACATTCCGAAGCCGCCCAACAAGCCGGGAGCACGGCCGGTTGGCGAGGTGACCTATTGCACGATTGAGAAAGAGTGGCCGATAGTCGATCATCTCGGCGTCACGACAATCGTCCTAGGCAGCATTTGTGTTAATTTCGAAGAATGGATGGTTCCTGATCACCCTGAAGATTACATCTATGGGTATTATTACGTAACCTCGACATTTATCGGATTCCAAATTTATAATAACTGGTATGACGACGAAGGAGGCAATTATTCAAAGCTGATATTTGAGCAAGAATTTTTTCATGCCGGACATTTCGGAACCATCGCTTATCCGAGAATACCCCTCGGATACACGAGCCGAATCTGCGGAAGAAACAAGAACCTCAATGCAATTCAATATCCACAGCCGGGACAGCCGGGCTACATTAGCACAACCTCGCTTCTCGATAAGATAGACCCCATGGCCTATCTTCATCTCAAACTCTGGCATCCCGGCGGGAATTGCGGAATCGGTCCGTGGAAATGAGGCTCCCAGCCGGTTTCTGTTTTCATTTTTAGTCCTGTCGGCCACTCGCCAAACTCAAAACTATTTGGCTTGGGCACGGGGAAGCCGGCCCGAGCCAGCTCAAGCTCATGTCGTGTGTCGGCACGGCTGATCGGCAGAGCGCCGGGCGTCGCGGCGCTTGTCTCGTTCAGCCTTTGTCTGGGCGCTGGGGCGGTGGAGAGGGGGGCGGGCGGGCATCGCCTTCCTACTAGATAGACGCGCAGGGCGCTCTGTCAGTCCCGAAACAAATTACGAAGGGACTCCACACTTCTGTTGTCTTCCACAGAAGTGTGGAGTCCCTTATGTACATGAACGCAAGAGAGCTTCAGCGGTGGTTGGCGAAACAAGGATGCACCTTCGAGGCGCATCGTGGAGGCAGCGGCCATCTCACCGTCAAACTGAACGATAAGACCTCCCAGTTGCCGATGCACGGAGCCAACAAGGAACTAGGCACCGGACTCGTCAACAAAATCAAAAAGGACCTCGGCCTCAAGTAGGCCGGGGTCCACCCCCACCGGCCAAGGAGGGCCAGATGTTCTACTTCCCGCTCGTCCTTACCCCGGACGATAACGACACGTTCCTAGTCACCTGCCCGACGCTCCCAGAGGTCACCACTTTCGGCGAGACGCGAGAGGACGCGCTCCGCTATGGGGCAGAGGCGGTAGAAGAGGCCGTTGCGGCTCGCGTCGCCGGCTGGGAGGACGTCCCTGTGCCCGAAGACAGCGAAGCCAACCGCGCGGCGCTAGCGGCCGGTGATTTCGCTCGCTTACCCCTGCAAGCGACGATGAAGCTCCTACTCTTCTTCGCCTGCCAGAAGGACAGCGTTACACGAGCGGAACTGGCTCGGCGCATGGGGGTGCACCGCGAGCAAGTTGATCGCCTGTTCCGCTTTGATCATGCATCTCGGCTTGACCAGATTGATGCGGCGTTTCAGGCACTCAACCAGAGCGTCAACATCACTCTCGAAGCGGCATGACTCCCGAACGCTTTCGCGAATGCCTGTCCCTGCTGCGCTGGTCGCAGCGGGGATTGGCCGACGCCCTCGAATGCGACGACCGTCTTGTGAGGCGGTGGGCGTCAGGTGAGGCCGATATTCCAGCCGGCCTTGCCGCGTGGCTCGAAACCCTCGGGCAGGTTCATGCCGCCGCTCCTCCCCCCACGACGTGGCGGAAGAAGCGGGCCCCGGCAGGATGAGCCCAAAAAGAAGCCGCCACGCAATGAAGGCGGCGGCTTCCTAAGTTGGCAAGATATGCACGTAGAACGAGGCCATTATCGCGCAGCGACGTTCGGTCCGGCAATCCCTTCCTGACGGCCGGAGCGCTACGCCCGGCGCGCTGCGTGGTTGGTCTGTAACGGCTTGCGCCTCCCAACCTCCGAGGCTTCGTTAGGAACTGGTCCCGAGGGGCGGGATCGAACCGCCGACGCCCGCGCCTTCAACGCGGCGCTCTACCGTCTGAGCTACCTCAGATGAACTTGATCGACGCGGGCGAAATCCGCACTGTCTTGCCTAGCCTGTCGGCGGCCCCGGGGCCTTGTCAGCAAGCGACGCGTCAAACTCGGTATGCACGATAGGGACGACGCGGCCTGATCAGGTTGCCTCGCGACCGGCTGTTGCCAATCCCTCGGGCGCGGCAGGGCATCCTGCGCCAGCGCGGTGCCGGGCGAGGCGAGGCCGATCATCGCCACC
>NZ_JAHBGB010000013.1 GCF_018390555.1 Ancylobacter oerskovii
TTCACCGTGCACTCGCCATAGAGGCAGGCGGAGAGGCCGTAGACGAAGGAGCCCTCGACCTGCCGCTCGATCTGCGCCGGGTTGACGGCGTGGCCGGGATCGGTGGCGGCGACGATGCGGTGGACGGTCAGCTCGCCATTGGTCACCGAGACTTCGGCGGCGGCGGCGACATAGGAACCGAAGCCCATGATCTGGGCGAGCCCGCGCCCGCGTCCCTCAGCCGGCGGCGTGTCCCAGCCGATGCCCTTGGCGGCGGCCTCCAGCACCGCGAGGTGCTTGGGATGGTTCGCCATCAGCCTGCGGCGGAAGGCGAGTGATTCCATCCCCGCTGCATGCGCCAGCTCGTCGATGAAGCATTCGACATAGATGGCGTTCTGGTTGAGGTTCACCCCGCGCCAGAAGCCGGGCGGGATCGGTGGGTTGCGCATGGCATGGTCGATCAGAAGGTTCGGCACGGTGTAGCCGAGATGCCCCTCCGGCAAATTCGCCGTGAGCCCCTGGAACACCACCGGGTCCATGCCGCCCTGCATGCCTTCCGGCCGCACCGAAGCGAGGATGGACTGGCCGGAGATGCGCATATGCATCGCCGTGACGTTGCCCTGCGCGTCGAGCGTGGCGCTCAGCTTGGCCTGCGTGGTCGGGTGATAGGCGCCGTGGAGCATGTCCTCCTCGCGCGACCACAGGAGCTTCACCGGCGTGCCGGGCATCTGCCTGGCGATGCTGACAGCCTGCCGGACATAGTCCTGGAAGTTGCCGCGCCGACCGAAGCCGCCGCCGAGATGAAGCTTGTAGACCTCGCATTGGCCGACCGGCAGTCCGGAGGCTTCCGCCACCACGGCGAGGCTCGACTCGCCGTTCTGCGTCGGTACCCACACCTCGCACTTCTCGTCCGTGTAGAGCGCGGTGGCGTTCATCGGCTCCATGGTGGCGTGGTT
>NZ_JAHBGB010000014.1 GCF_018390555.1 Ancylobacter oerskovii
GCTCCGAAAAGCCGAAGCTGTTCGTCCGTCAGCCAAGCCATGACAGGCTGGGACTAAACACCTAGGTCGAGATAAGCGAGAGAGAACCGCGTCGCGCTAAGGAGATGGCATCAGATATGGCGGACCAATGGACGATGATGATCCGGTTGACGTGATAGGCGTCACGCAACGTATCCCCTGGTGGCTCGATGGGCGCCCGTTACCGTGACTATGGCGCCTCGCCGTCATACTCGTCATCGCTAAATGACTTACACGTGATCCGATGATCAAGATATGATTCCACTCCGTCGGCGGCCACTTTCTCAGACGTCGTTTCCGACAATCCGGACACCAATGTCGACGTCATATTCTCAACGGATTCTATACTAACGAATTTTATATATATTCTTCCACTTGAATTTTGTGTTTTTATTAAATATCGCTCATCAGATGTTTTTTTGATCTCTGGGGCCATCCGCCCGGGATTCGCGCGCCCGTATGCCGTTAAATATCTTTTACAAATAGCCAGTTCCTTGATGTTCGTTAAATTTCTATTTTCACCCTTATTTACAGCTTCCTGCGCTAAGTTGCGCATATCTCGTACTTTCTGTCCAAGCAATGACCCTCCACTTGCCCGCTCGATAATAGCACGAAGCGACGCCTTCATATTAATAAAATCATCAAACGCATTGATAATTACATCATAAAAGCCATCATCATCCAGATGACTAATGGCGTCACCAGGGCTATTTTCATTTTCATTGGTATCCATTATGCCACTCATTATGCATCCATTATTATGATAAACGCCTCTCTATTTTACTATCGGCGGCGACGTAATCAGTAAAATACATTGTAACAAACATTCTTCGTTCAATATATACCAAATTAAATACACCCATCAAGCGCTTCCATCTATATCAGTCGCACTGAGCACAAGGGCATGGAATTCCGTAGGATCAAATCTTGCTTCAGTTCCGCACATTCGGACTTCTGCTCGCGAGGCCACGTCCAACACTGCGTGACTGACTAGCATGCACTCGTAGCCAGCCGTAGCGAAGAGCCATCCACTGGCCACGTCCTCCACGAACAAACGCGAGAGCGCTTCAAGTCGAATTGTGATGGCGTCCAACATCTCGGTATCGATATCGGCACCCAACTCGCCGAGCACTACGAGCACAATTCCCACCAGTTCGAGGGATCCCCCCATCTGCGCTCTGGAAACCGCGTCGCTCGCCCGAATAAGAATCCGAGGCGGAACCCTCATTGTCGTCACATGCCCACCCCGTCAATCCATTAAAAAACATTTGGCAAATAGCGCGAATCATCCGCGTCCGCCAATTTTATTTCAACGGCCTGGTCGAGGGGACGCCACTTGGGATCAACCGCAAACGACCCGTTGATCGGCTCTGATTTCACTGAAAATTTTCAAAGCCAAAATCCGAATAGTCTCGAGCGACACGCCTCCTCGGACGAATGTCAAAAAGTAATCCCCCCGCGAGCGAGCCGGAGCGAACGGCGCACATCGCTTAGCCAGACAGCCCCACGCAGTTCGCAACAGCGGTGACGGGATCATTGACTGCAACGGAAAGCGCTCGAATTGGATCGGGAGACAGCGCACGTGTCGTCGCTCTCCCGCCCCCTGCATCGCAAAGAGGCCCTTTAATTGGCGTTGATATATGGTGGCATTTAAATAGGAAAGAACGCGTTCGAGTAGGAGCAGTGACCGCTCTCGGCGACGAGACGATGAAGGCCGGCAAGAACGTCGCAAGGAGTTCCTCACTGGCATGGTGCACCGGCGGGTGTGAACGGCCGTGCACAAGGCGCGGATCGTGACAGGGAGTTGCAAACCTGCGAGGGTGAGGACAGTTGCCTCGCCGCCCCGCGTTATCGCGGCAGCAGTTGTTCACCTAGCAGCGCGAGATCCGCAAACCCGCGGAAGCGATGCCGGCATTCGTGCCGGCGCCTGCTGAAGGCTGGACGGTGACCGGCCGGGTCGGCGCGTCAACGTCATGGCTGCAACGAAGCCCATCGACTTCCGCAAGGGCGCGAAGTCCGTGGCCGCGCTGGTGCGCGAGACGATGGGCGCCGATCCCTTCTCGGGCACGCTCTATGTGTTCCGGGCCAAGCGTCCGGACCACGTGAAGCTGGTGTTCTGGGATGGCACCGGCGTCGTGCTGGTCTCGAAGCGACTGGAGGATAGCGAGTTCCGCTGGCCAAAGATCGAGGACGGCACCCTGCGGCTGACAGCTGCGCAGTTGCAGGCACTGTTCGAGGGGCTGGACTGGCGGCGGGTGCATGAGCCGCAACGGATATCGACACCGATCGCGGCGGGGTGAAAGGGCGCGCAACCATCTGACGAATATGATTGAATCGGCGTCATGGTCTCGCTCTCTTCCGCGCTTCCCCATGATCCCGAGACGCTTCAGGCGATGCTGATCGCGCGGGAATCGGCGATCGAGCGCCTGCGCCAGATCATCAAGGAGTTGCAGCGCCATCGCTTTGGCCGTCGGGCGGAAACCTTGCCCGAGGATCAGCTCTGCTGGCCCTGGAAAAGGCCGAGCAGGTCGAAGCCGTGGGCATCGCCGCGTCCGAGGAGAAGACGGCCGAGAAGGCCGCCCGGATCGCGAAGCGCCGCGCGAACCGCGGCACGCTGCCGGCGCATCTGCCGCGGATCGAGACGGTGGTCGATATCGAGAGCGACCTCTGTCCCTGCTGTTCCAAAATACGCCGGCCGATCCTGCGAGGACGTCGTGGTGCAGGCGCCCGCACCGGCGCGGCTGATCGAGGGCGGCATCCCGACCAAGGCGACCGTAGCCCAGGTGCGGGTCTCCAAATACGCTGATCATCTGCTCCTGTATCGTCAGGCCCGGATCTATGCCCGCTAGGGTGTCATGCTCGATTTGACGTGCTCCCCTGAATTCCTGCCGCGGATAAGTTGGGTCCTTCGATCAGGAGAAGGACCATGCGGCGGAGCCGTTTCAGCGAGGAGCAGATCATCTCGGTGCTGAAGGAGCACGAGGCGGGGATGAAGACCGCCGATGTGTGCCGCAAGCACGGGATCTCGGACGCCACGCTCTACAAGTGGAAGGCTCGGTACGGCGGCATGACAGCCTCCGAGACGGCGCGGCTCCGCACGCTCGAGGAGGAGAACCGGCGGCTGAAGAAGCTGCTGGCCGAACAGATGCTCGACAATGCGGTGCTGAAGGATCTGCTCGGAAAAAACTGAGCTCGCCTGCGGCGCGGTTCGCGACGGTGAAGCGCGTGATCGATGATCACGGCTACTCGGAGCGCCGGGCCTGCAGGCTGATCGGAGTGGATCGGTCGAGCTTCCAGTACCGG
>NZ_JAHBGB010000015.1 GCF_018390555.1 Ancylobacter oerskovii
GCTGATGTTCAGGATCACAATGTGCCCCGCCCGCATTAAAATGACCTCATCGCCCATTCCGTTGCGGACCCCAAATTCGTACAGAAGAATGTGTGCAGCGCAAGATACATGCAATCCGCCGCCAAGGCGACCCGGGACTGCACAATGAAAATCGTCCTTTTCGTCCATTGCTACTTCCCGGGCCATTTCTATGGCACGGAAAGCTATACACGCGTGGTGGCCAGAAACCTCCGGGAGTTGGGGCATACCGTCAAGATCGTCACCGCAACATTCGCCGGAGAAACGGCGCAGACCGCCTTCATAGAGGAATATGAGTGGGAAGGTATCGGCGTTCTCCGCTTCGACCGCAACCGCATTCCGAACCGTGTGGTCCGCGACACCTACTACATGCCGGAACTTCGCGGGGTGCTGGAACGCATCCTACGGCGTGAAAAACCGGACGTGGTCCATGTCTGCCATCTCGTCAACCATACCACGGCGCTGCTGGAAGTCCTAGACAGCCTCGAGATACCCGCGGTCGGCACCTTCACCGACTTCTATGGCATCTGCTTCAACAACAAGCTGCAGGCCCACGACGATTCGCTCTGCCTCGGCCCCGACAAGCACCGGACGAACTGCCTCAACTGCTTCCTGAAGGAAGTCGCCGTGCAGGCGCCCGCGGGCTTCACCCGCTATGCCGGCCATCCCGCGCTGCGCCCCCTCTCGGCGCGCCTAGCGCGCCTTGCCGCGCCGGCCCTGAAGGCGGCCTGGCGGGAGGACGTCGAGGCGATCGTCGAGCGCCCCGCCATCCTCTCGCAGGCCTATGGCTCCTATGCCGCCGCCGTGGCCCCGACGCAGTTCCTGCACGACGCCTATCGCCGCAACGGCTATGACGGGCGCCTCGACATCAGCCGCTTCGGCATTGACATCGACCGGGCGCCGAAGCCGGAACGGGCGGACGATACGCTGCATTTCGGCTTCATCGGCCAGCTGGCGCGGCACAAGGGCGTGCACCTGCTCGTCGAGGCGCTGGGCGCCATTCCCCACGACAAGGCGCGACTGAGCATATGGGGCAACGAGCAGACCGATCCCGCCTATGCGCTCGAATTGCGCCGCAAGGCCGCCTGGCTGCCCGTGGAGTTCCGGGGCACCTTCCCCGTCGAGGACATGGCCCGGCACCTCGCCGAGATCGACGTGCTGGTCATTCCCTCGCTCTGGTACGAGAACAGCCCGCTGATCCTGCTCCAGGCGCTGGCGACCCATACGCCGGTGATCATCGCCGACGTCGCCGGCATGACCGAATTCGTCCCTCCCTTTGAATCCGGCGTATATTTTGCGAGAGGGAGCGCGCGCTCGCTCGCCGAGGCGATGGAGCATTTTGCCAAGGATCCGGCGTTGGCGCGTGCCATGAGCCAACGGATCGGCTACGAAAGGACCACGCGCCACATGGTCGACGACCTGCTGCGCATCTATGAGGAAGTCGCATGAAGGGATTCAGCTTTCAGGGTTTGAAAGCTGCGGTTCGGGCCCAGACGCTCGGCACGCTGCCGGTAGCGGCCGATTCTCCGGCCCCGCACGCCGCCAACTCCGGGATCAATGGCGATCTGGAGAAGTGGCTGCAGGCGAATCTCGCGGTCAAGACGCCCGCCGACCGGGCGCAGCTGGCGCCCTTCCCGCCCACCGAGCTGATGCACAACACCAGCGGGCTGAAGAGCAAGGAAGACTTCGCCCGCCACGGCATCGACCTGATGCGCGCCCTTGCCCGGGTCAGCCCGCGTCCGCCGGCGAAATTCGGCGACGTGCTCGATTTCGGCGTCGGCGTCGGGCGCCTTGCACGCCTGTTCCACGGCTACAACCATCGCTATGTCGGCGTGGACATCGACAGCCGGCACATCGGCTGGATCAAGTCCAGCCTGCCGCATGTCGAGGCCCACCACACCCGCCCGGCGGAGCCGCTGCCGCTTGCCGATCAAAGCTTTGACACAGTCGTCAGTATTTCTGTGTTCAGCCATCTCTGCGAGGCGGATCATCTGATCCACCTCGCCGATCTGGCACGGCTGGTGCGGCCCGGCGGCTACCTTTTCCTCTCCGTGCACGGCCAGCGGGCGCTGGCGCGTGCTTTGGAGGAGACGAAGATCGTCGATTTGCTCAGCATTCCGACATGGGACATCGAGCGCGCCCGCCGCGTCTTCGCCTGCGGCTCGGGCTACAGCTTCGTGGTCCAGGCCGGCCATCTGACCACGGACGAGCACCCCTATGGCATCACCTTCATCTCCGAGCGCTATATTCGCAGCGTCTGGAGCCGCTGGTTCGAGGTCGTCGGCGTGGCCTCGGGCGGCATTCACGATTTCCAGGATATCGTCGTGCTGAAGGCCGGCCATGACGCAAGCCGTTAAGCTCAAGAAGGGCCAGTTCGCGCCGGTCCCCGTTCCCAAGGGAACGAATGTGGCGGCCGAGGAGCCGGCACAGCGGAGCCTTCCGGCGCGGATTCTGGACTTCCTGCTGAAGAACCGGCTGCCGGCCGCGGCGATCCTGGGAGCGGTCTTCGTCTCGCTCGCCTATGCCGTCTACATATTCGGCATCTCGTCCAATCTCTACATGTCGGAAACCCGCTTCGCCATCCGCCAGGTGAAGGACGGCGGCGCTTCCGACCTGACCACCGATTCCACCGCCGGCTCGCCGGAACGCGCCGAGCTCAAGGCGTCGCAGCAGGCCGCCGCCCTCGCGAAGGGCGGCTCGGGCGGCGACGCCGATTTCGAGCAGAATCCGTTCGTCATCACCAATTTCCTCATGAGCCGCGCCTTCGTCCGCGAGCTGATGCAGCAGGGCTGGCTGCAAGCGCGCTTCGCGAGCCGCGCGGTGGACCCGCTGTCGCGCCTCGCCCCGGACGCCACGCTGGAGGAGGCCTGGCGCTTCTGGATCCGCCACGTCATGGCCGCGGTCGACCGGCGCGCCAACACGGTGGTCTTCCAGGTCTGGGCCTTCACGCCGGAGGATGCCAAGGCCACCGTCGAGATGATGATCAAGCGCAGCGAGGCGCTGATGAACGACATCGAGACGCGCGGGCGCCAGGACGCCCTCGACCGCGCCCGCATCGAGCTCGGCCGCGCCAACGAGGAATACGACAAGAAGCTCGATCAGATCAGCGACATGCGCCAGCTCCTGTCCACCGTCGACCCCAAGCAGGCGGCGAAGATGGCGCAAAGCTCCTATTTCCGCTTCGAGGCCCAGCGCATCATGATGGAGCGCGAGCTGCAGGTGCTGCAGACGGCCGAGAAAGCCAACTCGCCCGCGGCCAACACCTTGCGCCAGCGCGCGAAATCGATGGTCTCGGAAGTGGACCAGATCCACAACCACCTCGCCGGCTCCGAGGCCGACGTGAAGGCCGCCGTGAATGCCCTGGCCGCCTATGAGGAACTCGACATCAATCGCCGCTTTGCGCTGATGCGCGTGCAGATCGCGTCGCTGGCCGTGGAAAACGCCGAGATGCTGCTGCGCGAGCATTCCTATTTCATCTACACCTTCATCGCGCCGTCGCTGCCGACCCGGGCCATCCAGGCCTGGCGCACCCAGCAATGGGTGCTCGTGACCTTCCTCGCCTTCGTCACCGCCTTGGCGGTGGTCACGTTCGGCACATTGAGCCGCGACAGTCGCTATTGACGTTTGAGAGCTCTTACCGGGAGCGGGCAGCATGCTGTTCAGCATCGACGAAGACACCGGCACGCGTATCGTGGGCTGGATCATGCCGGACAACCCGTCGCACACGCCCAGCGTCACGGTGTTCGAAGGCAGCGAGAAGCTGGCGGAGGTCAAGGCCCGCATCGTCCGCCCGCTGCTGCGCGAGCAGGGCCTGCACGATACCGGGCTGTGCGGCTTCGTCGTCGACGAGGCGGCCGTCTCCGGCCTGGCGCGGCGCCACCAGATCGATGTCTTCGACGCCCACACCCAGACGCTCGTCTATCGGCGGCGCTACGGCACGCCGACGATCCAGCGCAAGCTGTTCCGCCTGGAGCCGCAGATCCTGCCGAATGTGCGGGTGAACCGGCTGTTCGATTCGCTGTTCCAGATGAGCTATCCGCGCATCGAATCGCTGCCGCCCGACACGATGCGCAGCATCATCGACATCGGCTTCAGCAACTCCATCTACCTCTCCGGCCGCATCTACCTCGCCGAATACGAGGTGTTCCTGCAGAAGAACGGCTTCGATGCCTGCACCTATGTCCGCGACCCGATGGAGGAGCTGGCGGAGCAGCTGCTGACGCTGGAATGGATCTCCCGCAACAGCGACGACACCGTCAAGCAGCTCGGCAATATCGGCCTGATGAGCCTCGTCGACGCGGTGAAGGGCAAGGAGCTCAAGGACGCCGACGATTTCGGGGCGTGGCTGCTGCATCTGTCGGCGGAGGACCGGCAGTTGCTGTCCAACCCCTTCACCCGCCTGCTGACCTGCCGCAACGCCGACGAGCCGCTGTCGGTCATCGCGGTGCCCAGCGCGCTCGACGTGCTGTCCGGCATGAAGGCGGTGCAGCTGCGCTCCAATCTGGAGCATTTCCTGCAGCTGGTCGGCGCCCAGCTCGAGCACGACCTCGGCACCTGGGAGCTTCCACCGCCCTCGCCGGGCGTCACCAAGCTCGCTGAGGGACTGCGCGACAAGGAAATGGCGCGCGAGCTGCTGTCGGCGGACCTCGAACTGTTCCGCGAGGTGTCCACCGCCGTCGACCGCACGGTGAACGCCATGCGGGACCGCGATTCGCAGATCGAGCCTCCCCCGGCCCAGGCGGCCATCGCCCAGGGCTGAGCCCGGCCGCCGGGCCGGCTTCAGCCTCACGCCGGCTCGGCCGGCCCGCCCCCCAGCATGGAGCCCGCCTCGGGGCGGCTGTCGCCGATCAGCCGGGCGATGGCGGTGATGTCCTCCTGGCCGCCGAGCCGGTCGCGGGCGGCGGACCAGAAGGCCAGCAACGCGTCGAGCGTCGGCGTTTCCGCTTCCGCCCGCCGGGCGAGGTCGGCGGCGATGGAGATGTCCTTGCAGAACAGCTCCAGCGTCTGGCCGAAATCATAAGTGCCGGTGAGCACATGGTTCGGCAGCTTCACCTGCGTGGCGTGGCTGGTGCCGGATCCCGCGCTCCACACCTTCAGCATCGTCGCCGGGTCGAGGCCGAACCGCTCGCCGACGATCAGCGCCTCGGTGGCGCTCCACAGCGTCGCCGCCGACAGATAATTGTTCAGCGCCTTGATGACGTGGCCGGAACCGACCGGCCCGACATGGATGACCTCGCCGCACATCCGGTCGAGCAGCGGCCGCACCCGCGCGAAGGCGTCCGGCGCACCGCCGACCATGGCGGTCAGCGTGCCCGCCCGCGCACGGGCCATGCCGCCACTCACCGGTGCATCGAGCACCGCCGTCCCCCGCCCGGCCAGATCCCCGGCCAGGGCGATGGTGCTCGACGGCGCCGCCGTCGACATGTCGATCACGACCTCCCGCGTCCGGGCCGTGCAGGCGCCGCCCGGTCCCAGCAGCGCGTCGCGGACGTGCCGGTCGGTCGGCAGCATGGTGATGACCACCGCGCCCGGCAGGTCGGCCGCCCGTGTCGCCGCCGGGAGGCCGCGGGCGCGGAAGGGCGCCAGCGCCTCCTCGGCAAGATCGACGACGGCGAGCGGCACGCCGCCATCGGCGAGATGTTCCGCCATGAGGCCGCCCATGCGGCCGGCCCCGATGAAAAGCACGCTGTCCATGGTCATGACCTCCCGGCCGGCGCCCGGCCCGCGGCTCAATGGGCGCGCGCCGCCAGCGAGATCGCCATGGTGGTGACGGCGTTCTTCGCCTCGGTCTCGTCGGACAGGCCGGCTACGCGCCGCGAGAATTCCCGCAGCAGGGTGACGGATTCGGCGTCGAGCGCGGCGATGGTGCGGGCGAACTCGATGGCGCGCCGGAGCGCCGCGCCGCGCGGCACCACCTCGGTGACGATGCCGATCTCCTTGGCCTCGGCGGCGCCGAAATGCCGGCTGGTGAGCGCCAGCTCGAACGCCTTCTTGAAGGGCACGAACCTGGCGAAATAGGACAGCACGATCAGCGGCGGCAGCCCGTGCGACATTTCCGGCAGCGCGAACACCGCATCCTCGGCGGCAATCGCGATGTCGCACTGGGTGGTGAAGCCGCAGCCGAAGCCGAGCGCCTTGCCCTCCACCGCCGCGACGAATGGCACCGGCGAGCGGCGCAGCCGGTTGTTCACCTCCAGGATCAGGCCGAGATCGTCGCGCACATCGGCGGCGGAGGTCAGGCCCCGCTTGCCGACGCGGCCGGCGCAGAAATGCTCGCCCTCGCCCGACAGCACCACCGCCCGCAGGCCGGGCATGGCCAGCACCTCGTCCAGCGTGGTGGCGAATTCGGCGAGCTGGGCCGAGGAAAGATGATTGCCGTCGGCGGTGCGGGTGAACGCGACGCCATAGATGCCGTCGCCATGGGATTCGATCTTCATGCCACTCTCCTTGGAACCGGTCGCCGCGATGCCCGCCCGCCACCTGTCCAGGACGGTCGAGATTCCGGCTTGTAATATTGTACGACGATAATACGCTAGCCTCGTCGAAACGCGCGGCCAGCGATCCCTGCGCGACGTGATCAACCGCCGGAGGAACCGCCCATGCCCGTGATCGACCTGAACGGCGAGCGTCTCGGCTATGACCGTGCCGGCTCCGGCGAGAAGCTCCTGCTCATCCACAGCCTCGGCACCGCCGCCTGGCTGTGGCGCGAGCAGATCCGCCGCTGGTCGGCCCGCTTCGACGTCATCGCCGTCGATGCGCGCGGCCATGGCCGCTCCAGCCGCGAGGGCGGTTTCACCGTCCGCAACGTCGCCGCCGACCTCGCCGCGCTGCTGGATGCCTTCGGCGGCACGCCGGCGCGGGTGGTGGCGATCTCCATGGGCGGCCCGATCGCCGCGCATCTCGTCGATCTCGCGCCGCATCTCGTCTCGCGCCTCGTCGTCGCCGGCAGCTTCGCCACCCAGGGCGAGGCCGGCGCCACGCGCGCGGCGACCATCGAGAAGACCATCCGCGAGGGCTCGATGGAGGCCTATGCCCGCTTCTATGCCGGCGACACGCTGGTGGAGGACGGCGATCCCGCCCATGTCGCGGAACTCGTCGCCTCCATCGCCGGCATGGCGGCCGATGCCTATGTCGAGGCCGCGACGTCGGTGTTCACCGCCGACGTGGTCGATCTCTACAAGGCGGTGAAGGTGCCCACCCGCGTGGTGGTCGGCACCCGCGACAACCGCACGCCGCCCAAGCTGTCGCAGGAGATCGCCGCGCTGATTCCCGGCGCCGGCTATGTGGAGATCGAGGGCGCCCGCCACCTGTCCAATCTCGACCGGCCGGACGGCTTCCATGCCGCCGTCGATCCGTTCCTGCTGGCCGATTGAATGGGTCTCCCTCCGGCCGGTTCTTCCCTCGGCATCGGCCCGATCGGCCAGGAAAGCGCGCCGCTGCGCCGCAAGCTCACCGCGACGCTGCGGCGGCTGGTCGAGACCGGCCGGCTCGCCGCCGGCCAGCGGCTGATCGAGAAGGATCTCTGCGCCGAGCTCGCGGTCAGCCGCACCGTGCTGCGCGAGGCGCTGCGCGAGCTCGAGGCCGACGGCCTGCTGGTGGCCGGGGCGCGCGGCCTGTCGGTCGCCGTGCTCAGCCGGGCGGAAGCGGAGAACATCTATGCGGTGCGCGCGGCGCTGGAAGCGCTGATCGCCCGGCAGTTCTGCCAGCGTGCCGACGAGGCGGCACGGACGGCGCTCGGCCTCGTCCACGTCGCTCTCCGCCACGCCTATGAGGCCGGCCCGCTCGGCGCTCTCCTCGACGCCAAGCTCGATTTCTACCGCACGCTCTGCGCCGGCGCCGCCAATCCGGTGGCGCGCGACCTGCTCGACCGGCTGAATGCCCGCATCAGCCTGCTGCGCGCCCGCTCGCTGGCCGATCCGGCCCGCAAGCGTGCCTCCCTCGCCGAGATCGACGACCTCGTCGACGCCTTGCGACGCCGCGACGGCGACGAGGCCGCCCTGTGCGCCGAGCGGCATGTCGCGGCGGCCGCGCGCGTCGCGCTCGGCTCCCCCGCTTCCGACCTGTCCAACCTCCCGGAGACACATCAATGACCGACGACCTGTTTGAGAAGGGCCTCGAGATCCGCCGTGCCGTGGTCGGCGCCGCCTATGTCGACAAGTCGCTGGCGGAGATGGACGAGTTCACCCGTCCGCTGCAGGAGCTGGTGACCAAATATTGCTGGGGCGAGGTCTGGGGCCGCGAGGGCCTGGCGCGCCGCGAGCGCTCCATCCTCAACATCGGCATGATCGCGGCCCTCAATCGCCCGCATGAACTCAAGCTCCATGTGCGCGGCGCCCTCAATAACGGGCTGTCGCGCGAGGAAATCCGCGAGCTGCTGCTGCAGGTCGCGATCTATTGCGGCGTGCCGGCCGCGCTCGACAGCTTCCGCGTCGCCCGCGAGGTGTTCGCGGAGGAGGACGCCAAGGCCGCCGCCGCGAAGGGATAGGCGACGGGCGGAGGCCGTTGAAACCGGAGGCCGTCATGGCCGGGCTCGTCCCGGCCATCCACGTCTCTCGCGCACCGGCCGGAAGGAAGGCGCGGAGGCCCGGGCCAAGCCCGGGCATGACGGGCGGTTGAAGGCCTGCCGCACCTCCCTCAGCTCTGGTCCTCCGGGATCACCCGGCCGTCGATGGTCATCGGCTCGCCGTCCAGTGACAGCGAATGGCCGCGCAGCGGGATGTCCATGTGGCAGGGCGTGTCGCGGGTGCCGCCGGCCTCGGTGTTGGGGCCGCTCGACCACAGGAAGTTGCCGTAGAAGGAGCGCGCATCCATGGAGAGCCCCGCCTCGCGGTCATAGAGGCCGAGCGTGGTCCAGTGGGCCTTCTTGTGAAGGCCCCAGCCGACATGCGCCATGGCATAGGCGTCCGGGTCGTTGAAGCTGTCCATGTAGCTGCGCATGTATTCCGCCTCGAAGCCGCCCTCGATGGCGCGGATCCAGCCGCCCTCGATGACGACGCGGATCGGCTCGCGGGCATAGCGCTTGAACGGCAGCAATATGTCGCCGGTGTCGATGACGATGACGCCCTCGCAGCTCCCCTCGTCCGGCCAGGTGGCGACGAAGCAGCTCGGCCAGTGGTCCCAGCCGCCCTTCTTGTCGACGAAGCCCTGCTGCTTCAGCACCGGATATTGCCCGATCGCGCAGCGGAAATCGGTGCCGGCCTTCGAGGTGACGGTCAGCGTCTTCGCCTTGGCGAGGCGGGCGGCGGCATTGGTGGCGCGGCGCGCATCGTCCAGCGTCGGCTTCATGCGCAGCATCACCTCCGGCGGCTCGCAGGCGAGCAGCATGCGGGCGCCGGTCTTCAGGATCTCCTCCTGCTCGGGGGAGAACAGCAGCATCATGGTGTCGATGACGAGGTCGGAATGCTTCATCGCCTCCAGCGCGGGGCGATTGCCCTTCAGCGCGGTGTGGCCGACATAGCCGGACTTGTCGCGCGACAGCGCCACGTCGCCATTGAGCGGCGGCAGATGCAGGATCGTCAGCACCCCGCCCAGCTGGCCGACCGCCGTGCGGGCGGTGGAAACCAGCTGCGGGTTGCTGTCGTCGCTGACGAGCAGCGAGACCTGCTCGCCGGGAGTGAGCCTGGAAAGCGTCAGCACGTCCTTCCAGGCGTCGATGAGCGCGAGATCGCTGATGGCCATGATCGTCTTCCCTTCGGGGAATGCTGTGGAATGTTCAGGCCGTCGCTTTCAGCGCGTCCTCGATGAAGGCAGCAGCGGCAAGGGTATGGGCGTCCTCGCCGATGCGCCCGACGACCTGCACCCCGACCGGCAGCCCATTGGGCCCGAAGCCCGCCGGCACCGACAGCGCCGGGGCATGCAGCAGCGTCCAGGGCTTGTTGAACACCGGGTCGCCGGTGGCCCCCAGCCCGGCCGGCGCCTCGCCCGGCGCCGCCGGGGTGAGCAGCACGTCGCAGCCGCCGAGCAGTTCCTCGACGAGCACGTCCCGGTGCTTCAGTGCCGCGAGCGCGGCGTCATATTGCTCGCGCGTGGCCTTCGCCAGCGTCTCGATGAAGCCGAGGGTGATCGGCGAGATGCGCGCGCCCAGCACCCGGCGCTCATAGGCGAGCATGTGCGGCGTCTCCCAGCCCATCACCGCGTCGAACCACGCATAGAGCCGCTCGAAGCTGTCCGGCACCGGCAGCTCGCGCACCGTGCCGCCGGCCGCCTCGATGGCGGCGGCGGTGCGTTCCAGCGCCGCGCGGGTGGCCGGCTCGGCGCTGTCCCAGCGCGAGGTGCGGAACAGGCCGACCCGGAGCGGCCCGGCGATCGCCCCTTCCGCCAGCGCCGGCCGCTCGGCCAGCGCCGCGGTGACGAAGGCGGCGTCGCGCACGTCGCGGGTGATGACGCCGACATGGTCGAGGCTTTCCGAGAGCGGCTTCACCCCGGCGCGGTTGAGCGTGCCGAAGCTCGGCTTGTAGCCGACCACCCCGCAAAAGCTCGCCGGGCGCACCACCGAGCCCGCCGTCTGGGTGCCGAAGGCGACCTGCGCCATGCCGGCGGCCACCGCGGCGCAGGAGCCGCTCGACGAGCCGCCCGGCGTGTGCGCGGGGTTGTGCGGGTTGCGGGTCTTGCCGGGGCTCGACATGGCGAATTCGGTCGAGACGGTCTTGCCGAGCACCACCCCGCCCAGCTGGCGGGTCAGCGCCACGATCGGCGCGTCCCAGGCCGGGCGATAGCCGTCATAGACTGGCGAGCCGTAGCCGGTCGGCATGTCCACCGTGTCGATCACGTCCTTGACGCCGAAGGTGACGCCGGCCAGCGGCCCGCCCGCATTCGCCAGCGCCTCGGCCAAGGCGCGGTCGCGGTCGAAATGGGCGAAGGCCTGCACCTGCGGCTCCCTGGCGGCGATCCGCTCGGCAAAGGCGGCCACCACCGCCTCGGCGGTCAGCGTGTTGCCGGCGACCCGCGCGGCGGTCTCGCGTGCCGACAGGTCGGCCAGGGAAGAGGGTGTCGCGTCCATCAGTGACCTCGGCTGAGCAAAGGTGGGCGCCGGCCGAACCAGGGACGGGCGCGTTCGAGCTGTCCGGCCAGCTGGAACAGCATCCCGTCCCGGCCGAACCCCGCCCCGAAATGGGCGCCGACCGGCAGCCCTCCCGCCGACATGCCGAGCGGCACGCTCATGGCCGGGCAGCCCGAGGCGTTGAAGGCGCAGGTGAACGGCGCATGCGTCCAGAAGGCGTCGTAGAAGGCGTCGAGGCTCTTGCCCGCCCCGGCCAGCGCGCCCAGCGGCGGCGGCAGCTCGGCGGCGGTGGGCGAGAGCAGCACGTCGTAGCGCTGGAAGAAGCGCCCGAGCGCGCGGGCGGTCTGGTGCAGCTGGTTCACCGCGCCGAGATAGGCGGTGGCGGGCAGCGCCCGCGCCTCGCGCACCCATTCGGCGTTGACCGGCTCGATGGCGGAGAGCGGGTCGGCGAGCCCGAGCGCCCGCCCGCGCATCTCCACCGCCGGCGTGATGTTGACGCCGACGATGATGCGCCAGGCCGCCTTCAGCGCCTCAGCGTCGTAGCCGGCCTCGCAGATCTCCACCGTGTGGCCGAGTTCCTCGCAGAGCCGCGCCGTCTCCTCCGCCACCCTCCGGCATTCGGGATCGACCGGCGTGCCCAGCGGCGAATCCGGGGTGAAGCCGATGCGCAGCGGCGGCGGGTCGCGCTCCAGCTGCGAGAGGTAGCTCTGCGCGCCGACCGGCGAGAGATAGGGGTCGCCGACATCCGGCCCGCCGCTGGCGTCGAGCAGGGCGGCATTGTCGCGCACGCTGCGGCTGGCGGCGTGCGGGGTCGACATGCCGGCGATGGCTTCCACCACAACCGGTCCGAGCGGATTGACCATGCGGCTCGGCTTGAAGCCGAACAGGCCGCAATGCGAGGCCGGCAGGCGGGTGGAGCCGGCGCCGTCGGAGGTGTTGGCCAGCGGCACGTAGCCGGCGGCGATGGCGGCGGTGGAGCCGCCCGAGGAGCCGCCGGGGCTGCGCGCCTCGTCCCACGGGTTGCGCGTCGGGCCGAAGGCGTCCGGCTCGGTGGTGAAGCTCAGCGCGAATTCCGGGGTGTTGGTCTTGGCGATGATGACCAGCCCGGCCGCCTTGTAGCGCGCCACCAGTGTGGAATCGCGCGGCGAGACCACGTCGCGGAACAGGTTCGAGCCGGTGGAGAGGATGGTGCCCTCCATCTCGAAGCCGGTGTTCTTGAGCAGGAAGGGCACGCCGGTGAACGGCCCGTCCGGCAGGCCGGCGGCGATCGCCTGCCGTCCCTTCTCCTCGAAGCGGTGCACCAGTGCGTGCAGGCGCGGTTCATGCGCCTCGATGCGCGAGATCGCCGCGTCGAGCAGTTCATCCGGCGTCACCTCGCCGGCGCGTACCAGCGCCGCGAGGCCGGTGGCGTCATGCGCCTCGTAATCGGCGAAGCCGGCATGGCAGGGCGTGTCGGCGTCGGCGCTCATGCCACGGCCTCGATCTGGCGCTGGAAGGCGGCGGGATCCCAATAGTCGCGGGTGCCGGCGACGGCACCGTCGGCCAGCTCGAACACATGCACGCCGCCGAGCGTGATCGGCAGGCCGCGGGTCGGCTTGCCCTTCAGGTCGACGGCGAGCGTGCCGGTCAGCGTATAGACCACGGCGACGTTGGGGCCGGCGTCGATCCGCTCGCGCGGCTGCCAATGCGCCTCGGCCAGAAAGCCGAAGAAGCGGTCGAGCCCGGCGGCCAGCGCCTCGCGCCCCTGCCGGCGGGCGCCGTTGTGCGCCTCCTCGTGCCAGCCATCCTCCCGATAGAGAGCGGCCGCCGCGGCGGCGTCATGGAGGTTATAGGCGGCGTAGAAGGCGTCGACGGGATCGGATGACATGAGCGCGCCTCCGAGGGAGCCGCCGGATGGCGGCGCGGAACGGGCGGGAACGGAACCGGCCGCGAGCGGCGGCCGGCCGGGAAAGAAAGCCGGGCCACCACCGGCGGCCCGACGCGAAGGCCGGGCGCTCAGGGCATGCCGGCGAGGGTCTTCACCTGCGCGATGAAGGCGTCGCGCTTCACCTCGTTGTAGAGACGCTCGCGCAGGCGCGGCGCCGGCGAGGCGTTGACGTTCTCGAACAGGGCGACACGACCCGCCAGCGACGAGGACGTCATGTCCCAGATGAAGTTCATCAGCAGTTCCTTCACCTCGGCGCTGACGCCCTTGCCGGGCAGCAGGTCCTGCAGGTGGTGGCCGATCTCCGGGTTGTCGAAGGCCGCCTTGCCGAAGCGCATGACGAGGCCCTGGCCGCACAGTTCCTGCAGGATGTGGATGATGCGCGGATATTCCTCGATGGAGTAGAGCCGGCCGGCGGTGAGCATGCCGACATCGGGGGCCATCACCTCGCCCTCGGTGGGCTTGGCCAGCGCCTCGGCGGCGGTAACGAAGGCGCGCAGCGTCTGGGCGTACTGGATGATCTCGCCCAGCATGCCCTGCACCGCCGGGATGTTCGAGGTGCCGAGCACGTCCAGCACCAGCTGGCCGGCGCCCACGAACAGCTCCGCCTTCACGGTGAGGCGGGTGAGCACGTGCCAGTGGGCGAACACGCAGACCGGCCCGTAATAGGACATGGCCGTGGGGTCGCCGAGGTTGAAGATGCGGTCGGTCGGCACGAACACGTTGTCGAAGATGATCAGCTGGTCGGCTTCCTCGCCGAGCCGAGCCACCGGATGGTCGAACGGGTCGGCGCCGGGATGCGAGACCATCTCGCGGGAGATCAGCTTGATGCCGTCGGCGTTGATCGGCACCGACGCCCAGATGCAGGCCTCGGCCGGGGTCTCGCGGATGCCGCCGAGATTGGTGAAGAAGATCTCGTTGGCCTGCGCGGAGATCGAGCCCACCGTCTTGGCGCCGGAGACGCGGATGCCGCCCTTCTCGACGCTCTTCACCTTGAGCAGCGAGGCCTCGGCGCCCTTGGGCGAGGAGCGGTCGTTCTGCGGGCCGGTCAGGCTTTCGGAGGCGGTGAGGTTGTTGTCGCGGCCATAGGCGACGTACGCCTCGATATTCTCCGCGAAATCGGGCGAACAGCCCTCGATCAGCGACTTCTTGGCCTTGAAGGTCGGCAGATAGGCGAGCAGGCCCACCGCGATGGCGGGGGCGAGGTCCGGCGGACGGCCGAAGGTGCCGGCGGTCTTGAGGCTGGTGTACTCGATCATCTTGCGACGATCGGCGAGGTCTTCCTTGGTGCGCGGCACCTGCCAGGAACGGCTCGCCACCGCGCCGCTCTCGTCGACATAGGTGGTGGCTTCAGCGAATTCCGGCTTGAACTGGTCGTCGAACATCGAGGCGATGAGGTCGACGCCGGCCGACAGCGCCGGATCGTCGAACACCTTGGCGATGCGCTTGCCGCCGACCCACAGGGCGCGGCCGTCGTCCAGCGACGCCTTGAACTCCTCACCGGTCTTGAGCTTGTGGCCGGCCGGAAGCTCGTCCTGGAGTCCCCGCTTCGCCGTCTGCGCGTTCATCGTCCGCTCTCCTCTGAAGGACCCGCTTCCCGGACGCATTTCTTGGTCGATCTCGTCGCACTCTTGGCGAGGCGGCATGCCGCGGGCGAACCGCTGCATGGCCCCGTACCGGGCTCGGGCGAGAGCAATCCAACCATTGAACCGCAGAAATGGTCAAGCCCCTTCCGGGCATCATTTATCTGCACAAAATTAGATCAAATGCTCGTATTTTGAAATATTATTACGCATATTGCGCTGCAATATGGCGAATATTCTCGTTTCTGCTCATGAAACAGGAGTATGAGGCGGATTAAAAATTGAGCAAATTTTACTGACAGCCAGAAAACGTCCCTTGCCTCCCGACCATAACCGGCACCGATTCGCTTGACCAAAAGTTACGGTTCTGGCTTTTTGGTTGAGAACGACGGACACCCCAGCGCGGCGAGCTTCATCGCGGGAGAAGTCGGCATGCCCTGCCCCGAAATGCCCTGCCCCGGACCAGGACCCGACCGATCATTCGCCCTGGCGCCGGCGACAGTCCAGCGCCTGGCTCTCGCCGCCCGACGAACAGACGAGCTCGATGGGCGGCTCGGCCGTCTCGGCGCGACGGAGGAGGCCGATCTCGCTGCGGGTCGAGACGTCGGCGCCGGCATAGCCGCACCACAGGCGCTGGACCGGCATGCGATCCTGTGTCTCGTTGAGCAGGAAGACCTCGCCGGTGGCGGGCTTCGACCAGAGCTTCGCCTCCAGGCGCCGCCACGGCGCGACGGAGCCGATGCGGGCGGAATACCAATGCGCGATGGCCGCCGAGCAGGCGATCGGACGGCGGCTCTCGTTCACCACCCGAAAGGGAACGCCGACCAGCCCCTCCGTGCCGCGCTCGACCACCATCGCCTCTTCCGCCTTGGCGGGGCCGGCGCAGACAGACAAGACAAAACAAAAGACGACAAAAACCTTCGCCATCTACAATAAGCCTCCAACTATCTAGCGTTTTGATAGTATAAATAATCCGATCATGGAATATAAATTTCCATATGGGTGACAAAGAGGGCCTTCCATGAGAAAAATCATCCTGCACAGCATGGCACTGGCACTGCTGGGCGCGGCGTCGTTCGCGCAGGCGGCCGATGTGAAGTCGATCGCGATACTGACCCCCGAGCCCGGCACCGACTATGGCTGGAACCAGCAGGGCATCGACGCCGCCAAGGCCGCCGGCAAGGCGGCGGGCGTCGAGGTGCTGGTGGCCGACAATCTTGGCTATGGCGACGTGCGCCCCACCCTGCGCGAGATGGCGCAGGACGGCGCCGGGCTGCTGATCGCCCATGCCAGCGGCTACAACACCTCCGCCCCGGAGATCGGCGAGGAGATGAAGGTGCCGGTCGCCATCGTCGACCGTCCCGACGCCAAGAAGGCCGGCGCGGTCGCCGACTACACCGCCAGCGGCCATGAAGGCGCCTATCTCGCCGGCCGCCTCGCCGCCAAGATGAGCAAGACCGGCACGGTGGGCATCGTGGTGTCCGGCGAGCCGCCGTCGTGGAACTCGCAGTCCTCCGCCTTCGCGGAAGGCGCCAAGGCCGAGAAGCCCGGCATCGCCGTGCGCTACGCGGTGATCGGCCCGGCGGCCTATTCCGACGCCGCGGGCGGCAAGCGCGTCACCGAGGCGCTGATCGCGGCGGGCGCCGACATCATCTTCGGCCAGGGCAACGGCTCGTCCTTCGGCATGCTGCAGGCGGTGGAGACCAACAAGGCCACCAATGGCGGCAAGGTCTATTTCATCGACGTGATCGGCGACAAGACCGCCATCGACAAGGGCAACCTGCTCTCCTCGGTGGTGTGGAACCTCGAGCCGGTCTATGCGGCGATGATCGCCGATCTCAAGGCCGGCACCTACGGCTCGCGCAACTACGACATCAACCTCAAGGACGGTTCGGTGAAGCTGCTCAAGAGCAAGCACATCCCCGACGACGTCTGGGCGCAGATCGAGGCGCTGAAGAAGGATATCGTCGACGGCAAGATCAAGGTGAGCGCGCATTACGACGCCGACACCGTGCACAAGCTGGTCACCCAGCTGCAGTGACGAGGGAGGCGGCCGGCCCCGAAAAGCCGGCCGCGTCCACGAGCCACCTCGTCCCGAGGGGCGCGCGATGGCGAGCCTCGAAGGGAGCTCGCCTCGCGCGCCCGGACGAACATCCTTCGAGGCCCGGCGGACGCCGGGCACCTCGGGACGAGGGTGATCGGGAGATGCGGCCTCCGAGGTCGGGCCCGGAAGGACCCGCCATCCCCGGCGACGGCCTTTCGATCACTCCTTCGCCGGCGGCCGATGCGGCCGGCCCTTGCTCCGCCGCCTTGCTCCCGCTCCTCATCGGGAGCAAGGCGGCAGCGAGAGGGAAACGGAACCACCGATGACCCAGACACCCAACGCCGCGCCCATGCCTCCCCACCCGATCGTCGCGCTCGATCAGGTGACCAAGCGCTTTCCCGGCGTGGTGGCGAATGACCGCGTCTCCTTCGAGCTGTGGCCCGGCGAGGTGCATGTGCTGCTCGGCGAGAACGGCGCCGGCAAGTCGACGCTGGTCGGCATGCTCTCCGGCCTGCAATTGCCCGACGAGGGCGGCGTGCTCGTCGAGGGACGCGAGGTGCGCATCGCCTCGCCCGCCCGCGCGCTGGAACTCGGCATCGGCACGGTGTTCCAGCACTCCATGCTGGTGCCCTCGCTCAGCGTCGTCGACAACATGGCGCTGGGCGGCCCCTGGTGGTCGCGGCCGGACCGCGCCGGCGTCGCCCGCCGCATGGCCGCCGTCTGCGCCGAGATCGGCGTCGCCATCGATCCCGAGGCGCGGGTCGGGTCGCTCTCCCTCGGCGAGCAGCAGCAGGTGGAGATCGTGCGGGCGCTGATGCGCGGCTCGCGCGTGCTGATCCTCGACGAGGCCACCGCCATGCTGACGCCGAAGGGCGCGGAGGACCTCGGCGCGCTGATGGGCCGGCTGACCAGGCTCGGCATCGCCGTGGTGTTCATCACCCACAAGCTCAACGAGGCGCTCGCCTTCGGCCACCGCATCACCGTGCTGCGCCTCGGCCGCAAGGTCGGCGAGATCGCGCCGGAGCGACTCGTCGCGCTCGGCCCCGCCGCCGCCACGGCGGAGATCGTCCGCCTGATGTTCGGCACCCATGCCGGCACCGAGGCCGCCGGCGGACCGCCCCGCGCCCGGCCGGCGGGCGCGCCGCTGCTGGACATCGAAGGGCTCGCGGTCGACGATGCCTCGGTACCGGTCGCCGGCATCGACCTTTCCGTCGCGCCGGGCGAGATCGTCGGCCTCGCCGGCATCGACGGCAACGGCCAGAAGCAGTTCGCCGAGGCGCTGGCCGGCCAGCGCCGCCTCGCCGCCGGCCGCATCCGCCTCGGCGGCGAGGCCATCGAGCGGCTCGATGTCGGCGGGCGGCGCGAGCGCGGCCTGCGCTACGTCACCGACGACCGGCTCGGCGAAGGCACGGTCGGCTCCTTTCCCATCTCGCTCAACCTGCTGCTCAAGCAGGTCGGCGAGGCGCCGTTCTGGCGGCACGGCATCGAGCAGCCCGAGGCGATCGCCACCCATGCGCGGCGGCTGGTCGGCGAATATGACGTGCGCACGCCGGGCATCGAGACCGCCATCGGCAAACTGTCCGGCGGCAACATCCAGAAGGCGCTGCTGGCGCGCGAGCTCTCCGGGCAGGCGCGGGCGGTGATCTTCGCCAAGCCGACCTACGGCCTCGACGTGCAGAACATCCGCGCCACCCGCCAGCGCATCCGCGAGGCGGCCGATCGCGGCCTGGCGGTGATCCTGATCTCCACCGACCTCGAAGAGGTGCTCGAGCTTTCCGACCGCGTGGCGGTCATGTCGCGCGGGCGCATCGTCGGGGTGGTCGACAACAATGCCGAGGCCCGCAGCCGGGTCGGCGAACTGATGAGCGGCGTGACGGCATGAGCGACACCACACGGATCGGCGGCGACGTCCTCCCCGCCCGGCGCAACGGCGCCCGGCGCGAGCGGGCCCGCCTCGTCGCCATGGCGCTCCTGCCGGTACTGGGCGCCATCGTGCTGTCCGGCCTCGTGCTGCTGGCGCTGGGCGTCAACCCGGTCAGCTATTACGGCTATGTGCTCGATCGCGGGCTGCTCAATCCCTACGGCCTGCAGGCGACGCTGACCCGCACGGGCCCGTTGCTGCTGATCGCGGCGGGGCTCATCGTCGCCTTCCGGGCCGGCATCTGGAATCTCGGCGGCGACGGCCAGTTCCTGCTCGCGGCGGTCATCGTCGCCGCGCTCGGCCCGCTGCTGGCGCCGGCGCTGCCGGTGTGGCTGGTGCTGCTGGCCGGCCTCGCCGTCGGGGCGCTGGTGGGCGCCGCGTGGTCGGTGCTGCCGGCGCTGCTGAAGGCCTATCAGGGCGTCAACGAGATCATCACCACGCTGATGATGACCTTCCTCGGCGTCTCCTTCGCCAATGTGCTGGTGAAGCTCGCCTTCCGCGACCCGGCCACCACCGTGCCGCAGACCCGCACCCTCGCCGTCGCCGATCGCTTGCCGCGGCTGTTCGACACCACCGTGTCGAGTGGGCTCCTCATCGGCCTCGTCGCCATCGTGGCGGTGCATCTCCTCATGACCCGCACCGCCTTCGGGCTGAAGCTCAGGATCGTCGGCGCCAATCCGCGCGCCGCCATCCATGCCGGCCTCAACGTGCCGCTGCTGACCATGGCCACCTTCGCCATCTCGGCGGGGCTGGCCGGCCTCGCCGGGGCGGTGGAGATCATGGGCGTGCAGGGCAATGTGCGGGCCGACTGGAATCCGGCCTACAGCCTCACCGTGGTGCCGCTGGTGTTCCTCGCCCGGTTCAACGGCTTCGCCTCCATCGCCTTCGTGTTCCTGTTCTCGGTGCTGTCGATCGGCGGCGAGAGCGCGGCCCGGCGCACCGGCGTGCCCAACTTCTTCACCCTGGTGGTGGTGGCGATCCTTCTGATCATGCTCGGTATCACCGAATATCTCGACCAGCGCCGCCGCGCGGCCGGCAAGTAAGGGGGCGCTCATGTCCGGGCTGTTCACCGAAGCCTTCCTCACCTCGCTGGTGCTCGGCGCCCTGACCGCCGGCCTGCCCCTGATGCTGGCCGGGCTGGGCGAGCAGATCTCCGAGAAGGCCGGCGTGCTCAATATCGGCATCGAGGGGATGATGCTGTTCGGCGCCTATCTGGGCTTCCTCGTCGCCTACGCCACCGGCTCGGTATGGCTGGGCTTCCTCGGCGGCGGGCTGGGCGGTATGCTCGTGGCGGCGCCGATGGCGCTGTTCTGCATCCGCATGGGGCTCAGCCAGATCGTCATCGGCATCGCGCTGACGCTGGGGGCCGAGGGCCTCACGGCGCTGCTGCATCATTTCCAGTTCGCGCAGAGCTATCCGCGCCTGCCGGCGGTGGAGACGCTGGCCATTCCCGGCCTGTCGGCGATCCCGGTGATCGGGCCGGCGCTGTTCGACCGGCCGCCCATCGTCTATCTCGCGGTGCTGGCGGTGGCGGCCACCGCCTATGTGTTCCGCTCCACCCAGCTCGGCCTCGCACTGCAGGCGGCCGGCGACAAGCCAGCGGCGCTCGACGCGGCCGGCGTCGACGTGGTGCGGGTGCGGACCTTCGCGGTGTTCAGCACCGGCTTTCTCGCCGGGATCGGCGGCGCCTTCATGTCGCAGGTCGGCGCCGGCATCTTCGTGCCGTTCATGACCAACGGCGCCGGCTTCATCGGCATCGTGCTGGCCATGCAGGCGCGCGGCCGGCCGCTCTGGGTGCTCGCCGGCGCGCTGCTGTTCGGCGCCTGCCTGTCGGCCACCACCGCGCTGCAGGTCGCGGGCGTGAGCATCCCGACCGACGTGATCCAGATGCTGCCCTTCGCGGCGGTGCTGATGGTGCTGGTGCTGTTCGGCCGCCGCGCCAGCCTGCCGCCGGCGCTCGGCACCCATTATGTGCGGGGCGCGCGATGACCGCGCCCCTCGCCTCACCCGGCGTCGATCGCCTCCAGCGCCGCCGCGATCCCGGCGCCGACATCGACGCGATGGCCGAGGCCGGCCAGCGCCCCGCCCAGCGCGGTCAGCGCCACCACGGCGTGGAGCGGCTGGGCGGTGGGGCCCATATGGCCGATGCGGGTCAGCCTGCCGAGCGTCTCGCCGCGGCCGGAGGACAGCACGACGCCGTAGCGGGCGCGGATCTCCGCCCGGAGCTGCGCCTCGTCGATGCCGTCCGGGGTCCGCACCGCGGTGCAGGTGGGCGAGGCGAACCCCTCCTCCGCCGGCCAGATCGCCAGCCCCATGGCCTTCAGCCCCGCCCGGCAGGCGCGGGCGGTGAGCGCGTGGCGCGCCCACACTTTTTCCGGCCCCTCAGTGAGATAGAGGTCGATGGCGGCTTCCAGCCCGTTGATCTCCGCGACCGAGGGGGTGAAGGGGAACGGCTTGTCGGCGCGCCAGGCGTCCTCCCAGTCGAGGATCGACAGGATGGAGGCGCGGGGAGCCTGCGGGTTCGCCTTCATCTTCGCCCAGGCGCGGTCGGATATGCCGAGGATGGACAGGCCCGGCGGGCAGCCGAGGCATTTGTTCGGGCCGGTGACCAGGAAGTCGATGGCCGCCGATCGCGCATCGACCGGCATGCCGCCGAAGGACGAGACGGCATCGACCAGGAACAGCGCGCCGTGGCGGCGCACCACCGCGCCGATCTCGGCGACCGGGTTGACGGTACCGGAGGGAGTATCGTGGTGGCAGGCCGCGACGAGGGTGACGTCCGGCCGTTCCGCCAGCACGCGGGCGACATCGGCCGGATCGATCACCCGATCATACGGTACCGCCAGCTCGACGATCTCCGCCCCCGAACGCGCCGCCCACCCCTCGAAACCCTTGGCATAGACCCCGGAAACGAGGTTCAGCACCACGTCGCCGCGACCGATCAGCGAGGCGGCGGCCGCCTCCAGCCCGAGCACCGGCTCGCCATGCAGGATGACCGGCATGGTCTCCGCCTGGACCACGGTCGCGAGCTTTTCGGTAACCCGTTGATAGGTCGCTTGAAAAGCCGGATCGTAATCGTAGAGCACCGTGCTGGCGAGGCCGCGGAGGACCGCGGGATAGGCATCGACGGGGCCGGTGGTGAGGGTGAAGACCGGCAGATCGGATGGGGCGTAGCGCATGATGTCGCTCTGTGTCGGTGGCGGGACCGCTGGGAATCCGGCCGGTCGGGAAAGGCGCCTCCCAACCAAAAAATGACCGAATTTTCTCTAATGGTTCGAGATTGGCACCATCCGGCCATCGGGGCAACTGCCTTTGCGCAGATGTCGAGCGGAGAGGAAAATCGCTGCGCTCTCAACGATTCCCGGCTTTCCAACGGGTATCCCGCTGACCCGCCCGGGGGCCTGCCGGCGACGTCTGCCTCGCGTCGGTACCGATTGGGTCTCGACCAGATGGCAACCAATATTGTAACTGGGCGGCCCCGCTCGTACATTCGGCGGCAGGGCCTGCAACCGCCGCGCGATCGAAGCGCCGCGCCGCGGGTTCCAACACGAGAACGGATATGACCTCGATGGACGCGATGGCGGACAAGACCCGGCGCAAGACGCGCAGGCCATCCGAGGCCCGGAGCCGCTCGGCCACCGCCGGCCGCGAAGCCGCCGGCATCGAGGATCTGGTGGAGGTGCTCCGCGGCATCGTCGCCCGCACCGGCAGCATGCCGCCGGAGCGGGTCGTGGCCGAGGAGCTGAACGTCAAGCGCCACACGCTGCGCCGGGCGCTCGGCGTGCTGCGCGCCCGTGGGGAGCTCGAGCCGGCCCGGGCCGGCCGCCGCGCCTCGACCTCTTCCGGCCTCGACAGCAGCCGAAACCTGATCAACTCCACCAATCCGCTGGAGGTGATGGAACTCCGCCTGATGCTGGAACCGGCGCTCGCGCGGCTCGCGGCGCTGCGGGCGAGCCCGGTGGAGATCGACCGCATCCTTCGCGCGGCGACGACCGATCCCGACGCCGACCCTATCGGTGCCGACATGGTGTTCCACAAGGCCATTGCCGCCGGGGCGCGCAACGCCCTCGCCTCTGAGCTCTACGTGCTGCTGCACCGGGTCGCCAGCGACGGCCGGCTGCGCTTCACCGACAGCGACGCCACCCTGCTGCCCGAGCGGGTGAAGATGCGCGACGCCGAGCATCGGCAGATCGCCGAGGCGATCGCCGCCCGCGACCCGGAAGCCGCCGAGCGGACCATGTGGCAGCATCTCGCCACGCTGCAGCAGAAGATCATGGGGCGCCTGGCGCCCGGCGGGCTGCCCTAGCCCCTGTCCGCGCCTCGCAGCCACCACGACAGCACCGCCGCGGAGCCGATCCGCGGCGGTACCGCTCCCCCTTTGCCCGCCGCCTTGCAGAGACGAATGCGATGAAATCCTTCGACGTGCTGATCATCGGCGCCGGCTCGGCCGGCAGCGTCCTCGCCGCCCGCCTGTCCGAGAACCCCGACCTTGAGGTCGGGCTGCTCGAGGCCGGCGAACTGCCGAGCGATCCCGACATCGCCATTCCGCAGAAATGGCCGAGCCTGCAGGATCGTCCCTATGACTGGGCCTATCGCACCGTCCCGCAGCCGGGGACGGCGGGGCGGGTGCACCCCTGGCCGCGCGGGCGCATCGTCGGCGGGTCGAGCTGCCTGCACGCCATGGCCCATGTGCGTGGCCATGCCGGCGATTTCGCCGCCTGGGCCACAGCCACCGGCGACGAGCGCTGGTCCCATGAAGGATTGCTGCCCGGCTTCCGTCGCAGCGAGAGTTTCTCGGGCGGCTCCAGCCCCGTCCATGGCGGCGAGGGACCTCTTCCCGTCTATCTGCCCGGCGAGGAACTGAGCCCGGTGGTGCAGGCCTATATGGCCGCCGGCCTCGCGCGGGGGATACCGGCGATCGGCGAGCACAATGGCGGCCCGCTCAACGGCGTCGCGCCGAATTCGCTGACCATTCGCGACGGCAAGCGGGTGAGTGCCGCCGACGCCTATCTCACGCCGGCTCTCGCCCGCCCCAACCTCCATCTGATCACCGGCGTGAAGGTGCACCGATTGATCCTCGACGGCGATCGGGTGACCGGGGTGCTGGCGGAAATCGACGGCCAGCCGCAACGGCTGTTCGCCGAACGCCTGTGCCTCTGCGCCGGCGCCGTCGCCTCGCCCTTGCTGCTGATGCGCTCCGGCATCGGGCCAGCCGAGGCGCTCAAGGCCGCCGGCATCGCCTGCCTCGCCGATCGCGCCGAGATCGGCGGCAACCTGCACGATCACCTGCTCACCGCCGGCAATGTCTACCGGGCCCGGCGCGAGGTGCCGCCCTCGCGGCTCCAGCATTCCGAATCGCTGATGTATCTCAATGCCGAGGATCCGACGCGGCCGGACGGCCCGCCGGATGTCGTGCTGGGCTGCGTGGCGGCGCCGACGGTCTCGGAAGGCTTCACGGCACCGCCCTACGGATCCGCCTATACGATCCTGTCCGGCGTCACCCATCCCACCAGCCGCGGCCGCCTCACCGTCACCGGGCCGGATCTCGAGGCGCCGCCGCGCATCGATCCCGCCTATCTGTCGACCGACCATGACCGCCGGCTCGCCCGGCGGGCGCTCGAACTCGCGCGGGAGATCGGCCACAGCCCGGCGCTGGACGATTGGCGGGCCGAGGAGATCTTTCCCGGTCCCGACCGGCACGGCGCGGCAGCGCTGGACGCCTTCATCGCCCGCGCGGCCATCACCCACCACCATCCGGTCGGCACCTGCCGCATGGGGGCGGACGCGGACAGCGTGGTGGATGCCGCGCTCAAGCTGCGCGGCTTTGACGGCCTCTCCATCGTCGATGCCTCGGTCATTCCCGCCATCACCTCCGGCCCGATACATGCGGCGATCCTCGCCATCGCCGAAACCTTCGCGGCCAGTTTTGGCGGGATCGAGGATCGGTAGACACATACAATATTGACATTGTACGGCAACAATCCTATCTGGTGTTCATCGCCGGATGGAGAGTGTCATGTCCGATGTGCAGTGGCCGCCCTTGTCGCCGTTCAAGACCGGAGTGCACGGGCGCTGCCCGCGTTGCGGCCAGGGACACCTGTTCGAGGGCTTCCTGAAGCTGAAGCCGCACTGCGAGGTCTGCGGGCTGGATTATTCCTATGCCGACCCGGCGGATGGACCGGCCTTCTTCGTCATGATGTTCCTTTGCGTGCCGGCGGTGATCTTCGGCCTGTGGCTGGAGATCGCCTATTCGCCCGCCTGGTGGGTGCATCTCGCCACCAGCCTGCCGCTGATCCTGCTCACCTGCGTGCCGCCCCTGCGCCCGCTGAAGGGCTGGCTGGTCGCCGCGCAGTATTTCTACAAGGCGGAGGAAGGGCGGCTGGTGCGGCCGCAGGAGGCCGAGCGTCCCGCGTGACGCCGCGCCTCAGACCACCAGGGGGTCGGCGACATGGCCGCCCTCGAGGATGTCGGCGAGCTTGCGCAACGCGGTGACGAGCCTGGCGCGATCCGGGATGCCGCCAAGTGACAGGCGCACCGCATCCGGCGCCCGCCCCTCGATGCAGAAGGCGTCCGACGGCGTGACGCCCAGCCCTTCCTGCCGCGCCGCCTCGATGAGGCGGTGACGGTCCCAATGCGATGGCAACGGCAGCCAGACATGCAGGCCGTTGGGATGTGCCCGCCCTGAAATCGGCAGGATTTCCGCCGCCGCCCTCTGCCGTTCGGCGGCTTCGCGCCGCACGCCCTCGAGCAGTTCCTCCGCAACGCCGAGACGGATCCAGTGAACGGCCAGGGCCGTCAGCAGCGGCGACGGCATCAGCACCATGCCTCGCAGCATGGCCACCAGCGCCTCGCCATGGCGTGCCGACGGGGCGACCACGAAGGCGGTGCGCAGGCCGGGCGTCAACGTCTTCGACAGCGTCGCGACATGATAGGTCCGCTCCGGCGCCAGCGCGGCGAGCGGCGGCGGCGCATCGCCGGCGAGCCGGGCATAGGGATCGTCCTCGATGATCTGCGCATCCCGCCGCCGCACGATCTCCGCCAGGGCCTCCCGTCGGGCGGCCGAGAGGGTCGCCGTCGTCGGATTCTGGATGGTCGGCGTGAGATAGACGAGGCGCGCCCCGCTTGCGGCCAGCGTCGCGTCCAGCGCCTCCGGCAACATGCCTTCCGCGTCACCGGCCGCCGCAAGGAGCGTCAGCTCCCGCTGGCGGGCGGCGGTGCGCAGGCCGGGATAGACCAGCCGGTCCGTCACCACCGCCTCGCCCGGCCGCGCGAGCAGCCCGAGCAACGCCGCCAGCGCCGGCTGGGCGCCGGGCGAGATGATCACCCGTTGCGGATCGACGGAGCCGAGAAGCGGCGCCAGCCACAAGCCGCCGGCCGACCGGTCGGCAAGCGAGCCGGCGCCGATGTGATAGCTCATCAGCAGGTCGACATCGGAGCGGCGCAGCACCTCGGCGAGCCCGCTCTCCAGTTTCTCGGCAAGGCGCACGCCCTTGGGCGGCGGCGGAATGTTCATCGACAGGTCGAGCAGGAAGGCGGACGCCTCCGGCCGCGCGGCGATGAAGGAGCCGCGCCCGGTCATCGCATCGATGAGACCGCGATGGCGCGCCTCGGTATAGGCCCGCGTCACCGTGGTCAGGTCGACGCCGAGCCGCCCGGCCAGTTCCCGTTGCGGCGGCAGCCGTTCCCCGGGCCGCAACCCGCCGGCGCGCACCGCTTCCTCGATCATCGCCACGATCTGGAGATAGCGCGGGCCGGCGCCGTCGATGAATTCCCGCACCCATGGCAGGGTGAGACGGCTTGTCGCCATGTCGGGGCCTCCCGCAATGATCCATGCATTCCTGGAAATGTCTGCATGGACAATACCGCCGCGCCGTCCATGGCGCCAGCCTTTCTCGCCACCGGCGAGCTAGCGGCGCAGGGCGGCCGACAGTACCTCCAGCAGCCGCCCGTCCAGCGATTGGGCGACGTTGAAGCGCATATAGCCGCGCGCCGATTGCGACAGGCTGAACACGTTGCCGGGCGCCAGCACGACGTTCTGCTTCAGGGCGTCGCGCGCGATGTCGGCGGCGTCGATCTCGTCGGGCAGCCGGCACCACAAGAACATGCCGGCCTGCGGCTCGACCCAGGGGACGATGCCCAGCCTCCTCAGCCGTCCCCCGACCTCGCGCCGGGCATGGCCGAGCCGGTCGCGAAGCGCCTCCATGTGCTTGCGGTAGCCGCCGTCGCGCAGCAGGCCATAGACGAGCTCGGCCCCCATGCGGCCACCGCCGAAATTGGTGGCGATCTTGAGATCGATCAGCGCCTCGATCCACTCCGCCCGCGCCGCGATGAAGCCGCAGCGCATGGACGCCGACAGCGTCTTGGAGAAGCTGCCGATGTGCACGACGCGCTCCAGCCCGTCAAAGGCGGCGAGGCGCGGCGCCGGGACATGTTCGAAATCGGCAAAGATGTCGTCTTCGATGATGGTCAGCGCCGCCTGGTCGGCCAGCTTCAGCACGCGATGGGCGACCACCGGCGACAGCACCGCGCCGGTGGGGTTATGCAGCGCGGAATTGGTGATGTAGAGCCGCGGCCGGTGTTCGGCGAGCGCTGCGGCGAAGCGTTCCACATCCGGCCCGCTCGGCGTATAGGGCACCCCGACGATCCTGGCCCGGTGCGCCCGCAGCAGGGCGTGGAAGTTGAAATAGCAGGGATCGTCGACCAGCACGGTGTCGCCCGGCTCGATCAGCAGCCGGCAAAGCAGATCGATGGCCTGCGTTCCCGATTCGGTGAGCAGGATACGCTCCGGCGACACATCGATCCCCTGCTCGGCCATGCGGCGGGCGAGCAACTGGCGCAAGGGCGGCAGGCCGAGCGGCGTCCCGTAATCCGTCAGGTCGGCATTTCCGGCCCGCGCCAGCTGCCTCAGGGTGCGCCGCAGCCCCGCCTGCGGCATCCAGTCGGCCGGCAGCCAGCCGCAGCCCGGCTTCAGCACGGTATCGTCCGCCGCCAGCGACTGGCGGGAGACCCAGAACGGATCCACCGCCCGGTCGAGCCGCGGGCCGATCTCGGCCATGGACAGCGGCGCCAGCGCGCCGGCGACATAGAAGCCGGATCCGGGCCGCGAGACGATCACCCCCTCCGCCACCAGCCGCTCATAGGCTTCCACGATGGTGGAGGTGGACAGGCCCAGGCTTCCCGCCAGCGCGCGAATGGAGGGCAACCGGTCGCCCGGCGTCAGGCTGCGCCCGGCGATCCGGCCGCGGACCAGTTCCATCACTGCGTCGATGCGGGTTCCCGACGCCTCGATTGCGTTCTCCATGGCCCATCCGTATGGAAACTGCACCCATAACAGTTTGGCCAAACTGTATGCCACCGTCTCTGGCCGCACCAGTACCGCCGGGCGATAAGACGCCATTCTCGAGGAGCGGAAGATGATGCGGGACACGAACCGGGCGGCGAGCGGATGGATCAACGGGCTCATCGGCGTGCTGATCTTCAGCGGCTCGCTGCCCGCGACACGGCTGGCCGTGGCCGGTTTCGATCCGCTGTTCCTCACCGCCGCCCGCGCCGCCCTTGCCGGGCTGCTGGGGCTGGCGGCGCTGATCGTCTTCCGGCAGCCGCGACCGCGGCGAGACGATCTCGCGCCGCTCGCCACGGTGGCGCTGGGCGTCGTCATCGGCTTTCCGCTGCTGACGGCGCTGGCCTTGCGCCACATCACCTCGGCCCATTCGATCGTGTTCATCGGCCTGCTGCCGATGGCGACGGCGATCTTCGGCGTGCTGCGCGGCGGCGAACGCCCCCGGCCGGCCTTCTGGCTGTTCTCCGGGCTCGGCAGCGCGCTGGTGATCGGCTTCGCGCTCGGGCAGGGCGTCACCGCCGCACCGATAGGCGACGCGCTGATGTTCGCCGCCATCATCGTCTGCGGCCTCGGCTATGCCGAAGGGGCCCGGCTCTCGCGCCGCCTGGGCGGCTGGCAGGTCATCTCCTGGGCGCTGGTGCTGTGCCTGCCGGTGATGGCGGTCGCGACGCTGCTGCTCATGCCGCCCTCCTTCGCCGGCATCGCGCCCTCGGCCTGGGCCGGGCTCGCCTATGTCTCGCTGTTCAGCATGCTGATCGGCTTCGTGTTCTGGTATCGCGGGCTCGCCCAGGGCGGCATCGCCGCCGTCGGCCAGTTGCAGCTGCTGCAACCCTTCTTCGGCCTCGCGCTGGCCGCCGGCCTGCTCGGCGAGACGGTGACGCCGCAGATGCTGGCCTCGACCCTCGCGGTGATCCTGTGCGTCGTCGGCGCCCGCCGTTTCGCCGCCGCGCCGCTCACGCGAGGAGAGAATGCACGATGAGATCCGCGACATGGGCGCGGCGCTCGTCGAGCTCGGCCTTGCTCTGCAGGTTGCGGTCGAGGATCACCGACAGGGTGAACTGGTTGGAAAAATAGAAATAGGACAGGCCGGCGATCGAGATCCACAGCTGCGCCGGATCCACGCCGGCCCGGAACACGCCGGCGGCCACGCCGCGGTCGAGAATCGCCGTCAGCATGCCGATCAGCGGCGAATGCAGGCCCTTCACCCGCGCCGACTCCTTCAGGTGCCGCGCCTGGTGCAGATTCTCGCTGTTGAGCAGGTTGATGAAGGTGCGGTCGCCGATGAAGGAATCGAAGGTGAAGGTCACCAGCGCCCGCATCGCCTCCACCGGCGCCAGCTCGTCGAGATGCAGCGCCACCTCGGACATGCGGGCACGCTCATAGGCAGCCTCCAGCACCGCCAGCCACAGGCCGCGCTTGGAGCCGAAATAATGGTAGATCATCCGCCGGTTGGCGCCCGAGCGCGAGGCGATGGCGTCGATGCCGGCGCCGGCGAAGCCACGGGCGGAGAATTCCACCGTGGCGGCGGCGAGGATGCTGGCGCGGGTGCGCTCCGGGTCGCGGGCGCGCACCTCGCGCGGCGCCTCCGCCGTCCCGTCCTCGAGAGGACGAAGCTTGCTCCCCGCTGCCATCTCGCTCATGTCCCTGCCTCCCGTTTTCCCGGCCGGAAGGCTTCCGGCCTTCCTATACGACGGAGCGATGACGGGCGATACAGGTGGACAGCACCTCGTCCATCGGCAGGCTCCACCAGCGCTCGGAGAAGATCTCCACCTCGCTGAAGCCGGCATAGCCGACCGCCTCCACCTGCGCGCGGATGCCCTTCAGGTCGATGACGCCGTCGCCCATCATGCCGCGGTCGTTCAGTATGTCGGCCATCGGCACCAGCCAGTCGCACACGTGATAGGCGAGCAGCCGGTCGGCGCCGCAGCGGGCGATCTGGGCGGAGAGTTCCGGGTCCCACCAGACGTGGAACAGGTCGACGGCGACCCCGAGCCGGCCGGTGCGGGACAGATCGAGCCGGTCGCAAATGTCGAGCGCCTGCCCGGTGGTGTTCACGCAGGCGCGGTCGGCGGCATACATCGGGTGCAGCGGCTCGATGGCGAGCTTCATGCCGGCCTTGGCGGCATAGTCGAGCAACGTGCCGATGCCGTCTTCCACCATGGCGCGGGCGCCACCGATGTCCCGGGACGGCGCCGAGCCGGGCCGCGAGAACTGCGGCAGGCCGCCCACCACGAGCACCAGGCAGGGCGCGCCGAGCGCCGCCGCCTCGTCCACCGCCCGGCGGTTGTCGTCCTGCACCTCGGCAAGGCGGGCCGGATCGGCGGGGAACATGCCGCCCCGGCAATAGCCGGAGAGCTTCAGCCCGGTCTCGCGCACCGCCTTCACCGCACGGTCCAGCCCGACGCTCGCCACCTGGTCCCGCCAGGGCGAGATGGCCGGGATCTCCGCCCGGGCGCAGGCATCGACGATGGCGAGGAGATCGCCCTGCCGGCGCACGGTCGCGGTGTTGATGGAAAGCTGCCGGTGATCCGCGGAAAAGTCGCGCAGGACGGAGCCGGTGGCGGCGGGAGAGGTGTGCTGGCCCATGACGGGTTTCCTCGGCGGTCTGTTGGCACGGATTGTGGGTCGGCTGGGCTAACGGAACAGCAGGGTTTTGGGGTGGCACGGCTTGCATTCGAGGTCGGACCGGAGGCTCCGGGGCGACCGGCTCCCTCTCCCCGCGGGGGAGAGGGGTGGGGTGAGGGGCCTCGCCGCTCGCCGGATCGCGACGCGCGCTCCCCCTTGCTCATCCACTTCACGGGCTGCACTTTCGTCGAAGCCGGAGAGATCCAGCTCCGACCCTGACGGTACCGAACCCGGGACTGGCCAGGTTCCGGGTGGCCGGATGTTCCCGGCTGCGATCTGGGGGAGGCAGGCGCGGCCGCCGATCCAGAGTCTTGGAGCGTCCCCCCTCACCCCACCCCTCTCCCCGTCGGGGAGAGGGAGCCGGGCGCGCTGGGTGTCAGCGTAGTGAGACGCCGGGCCTGATGGTTCTCCGCCCTCACGCCTCCACGCCGCGCACCGCGAGCACCGCCTTCATCCGCGCTGCCGCTAGGTCCGGGTCGGCCAGCAGACCGGCGCGGTCGGCGAGGCGGAACAGCTCGGCGAGATGCAGCGTCGAGCGCGTGCTCTCCTGCCCGCCCACCATGGTGAAATGGTCCTGATGGCCGTTGAGATAGGCCATGAACACCACCCCGGTCTTGTAGAAGCGGGTCGGCGCCTTGAAGATGTGCCGCGACAGCGGCACGGTCGGCTCGAGAATGTCGTCGAACGTCGTCCGGTCGCCGGCCGCCAGAGCCACCAGCGCCGCCGAGGCGGCCGGGGCGATGGCGTCGAAGATGCCGAGCAGCGCGTCGGAATGGCCGTGATCGTCGCCGGCGATCAGCTCGGCATAGTTGAAGTCGTCGCCGGTATACATGCGCACGCCGGGCGCGAGGCGCCGGCGCATGGCGATCTCCTTGTCCTTGTCGAGCAGGGAGATCTTCACGCCGTCGACCTTGGCGGCATGGGCGTTGATCACCGCGACCGCCGTGTCCATGGCGCGGTCCGGGTCGGCGTCGCCCCAATAGCCGGCCAGCGCCGGGTCGAACATGTCGCCCAGCCAGTGGATGATCACCGGCTCGGCCACCTGCGACAGGATCCGGTCATAGACCCGCACATAGTCGTCCGGCGAGGTCGCCACCTTCGCCAGCGCCCGCGAGGCCATGAGGATGATGCGCCCGCCGACGCCCTCGACGGCGGCGACCTGCTCCTCATAGGCGCGGATGACGTCGTCGAGGCTTTTGGCGTTTTCCGGCGCCAGATGGTCGGTGCCGGCACCGGAGGAGACGAGGCCGGGCTCGGAGCGCGCCTTCGACGCCTCCACAGAGCGGCGGATCAGCTCCAGCGAGGTCGGCCAATCCAGCCCCATGCCGCGCTGGGCGGTGTCCATGGCTTCGGCGACGCCGAGGCCGAGGTCCCACAGATGCTCGCGGAAGGCGATGGTGCGGTCCCAGTCCACCGCCGCCGTCAGCCACGGATCGACATCGGCGAGCGGGTCGGCCACCACATGGCCGGCCGAGAAGGCGATGCGGTTCATCGGGCCGGCCGGACGATCCGGGAAATCGCGCGGCGCCGAGAGGCGGAACGTCTCCAGCCCACCGCCGGCCGCCGGCAGACGCAGCGACAGGGCGGTGAGCGTGCGGTCAATGGAGTTCATGACGCGCCCCGCTCACTCGGCAGCCCGGAGCACGGCGTGCTCGGACTCTTCCAGGCTCGGCACGTCGATCCAGCGGCGCTCCTTCCAGCTCTGCAGCGCGCATTCGACGAGCTGCACGCCCTTGGCGCCCTCGCGCAGCGTGTATTTGTAGGGCGCGCCCTCCACGACGTGGCGGACGAACATCTCCCACTGCACCTTGAAGCCGTTGTCGTAGACGAGGTTGTCCGGCACCGTCTGCCAGTCCGAATAGAAGTCCATGGTCTGCT
Source organism: Ancylobacter oerskovii (assembly GCF_018390555.1). GTDB lineage: Bacteria > Pseudomonadota > Alphaproteobacteria > Rhizobiales > Xanthobacteraceae > Ancylobacter > Ancylobacter oerskovii. Next base: position 32,333 of record NZ_JAHBGB010000015.1, read on the forward strand.
TCTGGTCGGGGTTCCACACCGGGCGCGGCGTGGCGGTGCGCGGCTGGATCACGCAGTCGGACAGGCCGGCCACCGCCGAGCCATGCGTGCCGTCGACCTGGAAGGTGACGAGGTCGTCGCGATAGACGCGGGTCGCCCAGGACATGTTGATATGGGCGATGGCGCCGCCTTCCAGCTCGAAGGTGGCATAGGCGGCGTCGTCGGCAGTGGCCTCATAGGCCTTGCCGGTCTCGTCGACGCGGCTCGGGATGTGGGTGGTGCCGAGGCAGGACACCGACTTCACCTCGCCGAAGCAATTGTCGAGCACGTAGCGCCAGTGGCAGACCATGTCGAGGATCATGCCGCCGCCGTCCTGCGTACGGTAGTTCCACGACGGGCGCTGCGCCGGCTGGCCCCAATCGCCCTCGAACACCCAATAGCCGAACTCGCCGCGCACCGAGAGGATGCGGCCGAAGAAGCCCGAATCGCGCAGCATGCGCAGCTTCTGCAGGCCGGGCAGGAACAGCTTGTCCTGCACCGCGCCGTTCTTCACGCCGGCCTCCTCGGCGAGCTTGCAGATGCGCACCGCCTCGGGAAGGTTGGTGGCGATCGGCTTCTCGCAATAGACATGCTTGCCGGCGCGGATCGCCTTCTCCAGGAGCGCAGGGCGCATCTGGGTGGTGGCGGCGTCGAAGAAGATCTCGTTCGTCGGGTCGGCCAGCGCGGCGTCGAGATCGGTGGTGAAGCGCTCGATGCCGTACTCTTTCGCCAGCGCCTCGATCTTCTCGGCGTTGCGGCCGACGAGGATCGGGTCGAGCTGCACCCTGGAGCCGTCGGAGAGCGTCACGCCGCCCTGCGCGCGGATCGCCACCACCGAGCGGATGAGGTGCTGGTTCATGCCCATGCGGCCGGTGATGCCGTTCATGATGATGCCGAGGCGTTGCGCGCTCATGCGAAGATCTCCTGTGAGGCGAAGGGCGTGGTGAGTGGCGCCAGCGCATCCCAATCGGGCGCGGCGCCACTGGCGAAGCCCGGCCCGGCGAGCAGCCGGGCAGCGGGCAGGGTTGCGGTGCGGGTGGAGAGGCGCAGGCCGTCCGGTCCCGCCTCGTAGAGTTCGGGGAAGGCGCGGGCGAAGCCCTGCGCCTCAGGCTCCGGCGCCGGTCCGAAGCCGGCGACGTAATGGTGACCGTTGCGCTCGACATGGGTCAGGCCCAGCGCGGCGACCAGCGCGGTGTCCTGCTGCACGCCAAGGCCCGGCTGGCAGGTCAAGTCCTCGCCGGTGAGCACATAGCCCCCGCCATGGCGACGGTTCAGCCGCGCCACGCGGGCGGCGTTCAGCACCGCCTTGTAGAGACCCTTGCAGGATTTCGACGATACGCCGCGATAGCCGCGCGCCACCGCGCGGGGAAAGGCGTCGGTGCTGTCGTCGGCCTCGTCGATGATCACCGGCACGCGCAGCGCGGCGGCATCGAGCGGCGTCTCGAAGGTGGTGCGGCGGTCATAGGGCTGCTCGATATGGATCAGCCGGTCGAAGAACCGCGCCAGCGCCGGGTCGTCCTCCAGCGTCGCCGCCAGCAAGGCGAGGCGCGGCGGGTCATATTGCTCGTTGGCGTCGAGGCTGGCGGCATAGTCCGGCACCCGCGCCTCCAGCAATGCCGCGATCGCCCGCAGCCGCGCGAGATCGCCGGCGACATCGCCGCCGATCTTGATCTTGAAGTAGCGCAGCGGCGCCTGCGCAATCTCCTCGGCGAGGCTGCCCGGCCCTTCGATGGCATCGGCGAGCCCAACCGTGTGGCGCAGCGCCACTTCCCCCGCCGGGGAAAGACCCGCGAGGAAATCCTCGATCTCCACCATGTCGAGGTCCGGCGTCAGCCGGGCGTCGATGCCGGCCACGTTGCGCCGCAATCCCTCGGCGAGGCCGATGCCGAGGCCCTTCAGCAGCGCGTCGAGCACCGCCTTGTCGATCAGCGCCACGCCGAAATTGCCGGCCAGCCGGGCGATCCCCGCCCCTTGCGCCCAGCGGGTCTGGCGCGCCAGCGCCGCCGCATGATGGCCGAAGGCGGTGTCCGCCTCGCCATTGGCGCCGAACACGCCGGACGCCGCCGCGAGACTGGCGCGCAGGTCGTCTATGGTCCGCGACGGCGATTTCGCCGGATCCTTGTCGAACCATTTCGGCATCATCATTTCGGCCGACACGCCCTCGACCCGCCCGATACCCGGCAGGTCGATCGCCACGCGCAGATAAGCCTGCGGCGCCGCCTCCACCGCCACCGCGCCGAAGCGGAACGGGTGGGCGAAGGGCATCATCCGCTCAAAGGCCTCGATGCGTGTAATGGTGAAGCGGGGCGCCATCGGCTCAGTCCAGCTGTCCGTTTCAGTCCAATTGACCCTGGGCGTAGAAATGGCTGCGCACCTGGCGCGCCAGCGCGGCGAAGGCGGTGTCGCCCATCATCTCCAGCCGGCGCGGGCGCGGCAGGTCGACGTCGTAGATCGCCGCCACCGAGCCCGGCCGCTCGCTCATCACCACCACCCGGTCGGCGAGGAACACCGCCTCGGGGATGGAGTGGGTGATCAGCAGGATGGTCTTGCCGGTCTCGAAATGGATGCGCTGGAGTTCGAGGTTCATGCGCTCGCGGGTCATGGCGTCGAGCGCGCCGAAGGGCTCGTCCATCAGCACGATCTTCGGGTCATGGACGAGAGCCCGGCAGATCGAGGCGCGCTGCTGCATGCCGCCGGAGAGCTGCCAGGGGTACTTGTTCTCGAACCCCGTCAGCCCCGCCGTGGCGATGAGCTTCTTCGCCCGTTCGAGATGGCTGGCGCGGTCGAGCCGGCGCACCTCGACCGGGAGCATGATATTGCGAAGCACCGAGCGCCAGGCGAGCAGCACCGGGCTCTGGAACACGATGCCGACATCGTCCGGCGGCTCGACCACCTTCTTGCCGTCGATGACGATCTCGCCCTGCGAGGGCGGGATCAGCCCGGCCACCAGCTTCAGCAGCGTGGACTTGCCGCAGCCGGAGGGGCCCACGACGGCGACGAACTCGCCGTCGTGGATGTCGAGATCGATCGGCCGCAGGGAGGGCACGTCGCCGTCGCGGGTCCGGTAGGTCTTGGTCAGGCCACGGATTTCGATGAGACGCGATCGCACGGCAGGGGCCTCCTCTCGGGCTTCCTCTCGGGCGACGATGCGCAGGGGCGATGGCGACATGCCCATCCTCCTCAGTTGCTCGGATCGGCGGGGAGATAGTCGCGGGTGTAGAAGGCCTTGGGATCATCCTTGGCCGAGGCCGCGACGCCGCCATATTCGACCAGCAGCTCGACCGACTCCTTCATGTTGGCGTCGGTGACCTGGAAGGGCCGGCGGTTCTTGGTCTCGGCGGTGCGGTAGAGCGGGATGGTGAGCTGGAAGCCCTCCAGCAGCGTCGGCCGCTGGCCGGCCTTGGGCAGCGCCGCCAGCACGGCGTCGACCGCGCCCTCGGGGTTCTTCTCGGCTTCCTCGAAGCTCTTGGTCGTCGCCGCCATGAAGCGACGGACGAGATCCGGGTTCTTCGCCAGGAACTCCTTGTTGACGATGATGCCGGACGAGATCAGGTGGATGCCGTAATCGGCGAACATGATCGGGTGGACGTCCTTGCCGGTGGCGTCCTTGATCTTCATGGACTGGTCCATGGAATAGCCCAGCAACAAGTCCGCCTGGCCGTTGATCACCGCGTTGAGCTTGGTGGTGGCATCGCCGGAGACGGTGCGGAAATCGCTCTCCTTCAGACCGGCGCGCTTGAGGAACAGCGGCCAGATCTGCGACATGGAATCGCCCGGCGTGGTGGCCACCGTCTTGCCCTTGATGTCCTCGGGCTTCTTGATGTTCTTGTCGGTGAAGCCCATCACCGACATCGGGCTGGTCTGCAGCGCCACGCCCACCGTCGTCACCGGCGCGCCCTTCACGGCGGCGCGGATCATGGTGGGCACGTCGGCATAGGCGAAGTCGACCGTGCCGGCGGCGGCGGCCTGGATGGTCACCGCCGAGCCGCGGCCTTCCTGGATGTCGAGATCGATGCCCTGATCGGCATAGTAGCCCTTGGCCTTGCCGTAGAAGAACGGCGCATGCTCGCCATAGACGTACCAGTTCAGCATCAACGTCACCTTGTCGGCCGCCTGGGCCGAGGCAAGGGGTATGAGAGCCGCGGCGGCGATGAGTGCGGCCTTGAGGCTGTTACGAAACACCATGTGCACGTCCTCCCTTGGATGTGTCGTGGACGGAGCGCCCTTCTGCGAGGGCTTCATCTCCATCGGCGCAGATTCGTGTCCAAAACTCCGGCGTCAGGTCGTCACGAGAATCTCGTGCCGCTGGCTCGCATGCCACGGCACCATCAGGCGTTCGGCGAGGTCGATGATCCAGAACAGGATCACGCCGATCAGGGCGAGGATGATGAGCGCCGCGAACATGGTCGGCAGCTCGAAATTGCCGATGGAGCGCTGCAGCACGTAGCCGATGCCGGAATTGGCGCCGACGAACTCGCCGACCACCGCGCCGACTACGGCCAGCGTCACCGATACCTTCAGCCCGGCGAAGATTGCCGGCATGGCATGCGGCAGGCCGATCATCGCGAAGGTCTGCAGCCGCGTCGCCTTCATGGCGCGGGCGAGGTCGTGCATGTCGCCCTCGACCGACTTGAAGCCCTGCACCCCGGCGACGATCACCGGGAACACGCCGAGCAGGAAGGCGGAGATCACCTTGGGCATCATGCCGAAGCCGAACCACACCACGAAGAGCGGCGCGATGGCGACCTTGGGGATCGACTGCGAGAAGACGAGAAGCGGATAGAGATAGGACTCCACCGTCTTGGAGCCGGCGATCAGCATGGCCAGCGGGATGCCGATCGCCGCCGAGAGCAGGAAGCCCGCCACCGTGGCGATGGTGGTCGGCACCGCCTCCATGAGCAGCTTGTCGCCCTCGGTGCGGAACGCCTGGATCACGTCCCAGGGCGTGGGGATCAGATAGGCGGGGATGCTGAATATCCGCACCGCCAGGTCCCAGCCGATGATGATCATCACCAGGAGGGCCAGTGGCCGCACCCATGGCGAATTGACGATCCGCGAAGGAACGAGCGCGCGCGCAAAGCCCTCACGTCGCGACGACGACGGCATGGCGTATCTCCCTGAACGTTGTCCAAATGGCGCTCTGCGTCGCCTTAAGTAACCAACCGTTGAATTACATAATCGATCGCGCCGTCTGTCAACCATCCTCGGAGCCGCGCGATCCGCCGAACGCCGCCATGGCGCGACGACGGCCCGGGCGGCCCGGGCGGCTTGGAAGCCCGTGGCGCGCGCCGTTGGCGGACAAGGCCCGCAACCCGCGAGGTGATTCTCGATTCGCGACTCGTCGCCGCAACGAGGAAACGGCGATGCCGGGGGAAGACGATCGGCCGGGATCGATTTCACGATTTCGTCATCACAGATTTCCTCGCGCCTTTGCGAGGCCGGCCCTCCGGGACATCCCGCTCCGATGCCTCCCTCGGGCCGGCGCCCGGCCTCGGAGATGGAGCGGCACCGAAACGAAAGGGACGGCAGGCGCCGCGTCTCCCCGCGCCTATGCCCCGCAGCGTTCGAATGGCCGAATCTTCTCCGATTTCGCTCGATCTTGCGTGCAAAAAGGCCGCAAAGTCGGGCAATCTTCGGCTCCCCTCATAGCTCTTGAAATGCTATGGGTAGCGATTGGAAGCCTTCTATACGGAACGACGAAAGCATGTCAGCGGAAACGGCGGCCAGACGCCCGCGGCCTCAATCTACCAATGTCGTCACGCTGCTGAAGCCGCGCCGGTTTGGAGATGCACGCGGCTGGTTTTGCGAAACCTATTCCGAAACGGCGGCCGAGGCGGCCGGCATAACCGTGCGCTTCGTGCAGGACAACCAGTCCTATTCGAGCCTTGCCGGCACCATTCGCGGCCTGCATTTCCAGCGTCCGCCGCATGCGCAGGCCAAGCTCGTGCGCTGCCTGCGGGGATCGGTCATGGACTATGCCGTCGACGTGCGTCGCGGATCGCCCACCTATGGCCGCTTCATCGCCACCAAGCTGACCGCCGAGGGCGGCGAACAGCTGTTCATTCCCGAGGGCTTCGCCCACGGCTTCCTTACCCTGGAGCCGGATGTCGAGGTCGCCTACAAGGTCTCGGACATCTATGCGCCCCACTGCGACGGCGGCATCGCCTGGAACGATCCCGAGATCGGCATCGATTGGCCGCTGCCCGCCGGTGCCGCGGCCATCCTGTCGGACAAGGACCGCGCCCTGCCGCTGCTGCGCGATTTCGACAGCCCCTTCGCCTATGACGGCCAGCCGCTCCAGCCGCTCTGACCCGCCCGCATGTCGCGCGACCGCCTGTCGAACGATGTCGCCGCCTCGCCAACCCCGGCGCCGCGGTCCCGCCACCGGCCCGGCGGCCGGATTCGCGTGACGGCACCACCCGCGGCAAGATGCGCCCCATGACCGATCCGATTCTCGTTTTCGGCGCCGGCGGCCAGGTCGGGCGCGAATTGCTCGACCTCGCGGCCAGGCGCGGCATCGCCCTACATGGCTTCGATCGTGCCGCCCTCGACATCGCCGACAGCACGGCGGTCCGGCGGTTGCTCGCGGAGAACCGGCCGTCGCTGCTGGTCAATGCCGCTGCCTATACCAAGGTCGACAAGGCGGAATCCGAACCGGAGGCGGCCCGGCGCGACAATGTCGACGGACCGGCCGTTCTCGCCGCCGCAGCGGCGCAAGCGGGCGTTCCGCTTCTCCACATATCGACCGACTACGTGTTCGACGGCACCAAGGCCGGCCCCTATCTCGAAAGCGATCCGGTGGCGCCGCTCGGGGTCTATGGCCGCACCAAGCTGGAAGGCGAGGAGGCGGTGCGCCGGACGACCGACCGCCACCTCATCCTGCGCACCGCCTGGGTCTATGGCCGGCACGGCAACAACTTCCTCAAGACCATGCTGCGGCTTGCGGCCGAGCGCGACGAGCTGCGGGTGGTTGCCGACCAGGTCGGCAATCCGACGGCGACGCCGGACCTCGCCGAAGCCATCCTCGCCGTCGCGGCCCGTGCCGCTGCCGGCGAGGCGCGATGGGGCACCTATCATTTCGCCGGCAGCGGGGCGACCAGCTGGCACGGCTTCGCCGACGCCATCGTGGCCGCCGCGGCCCCCTTTACCGGCCGGCGTCCGCCCGTGACGGCCATCGGCACCACCGACTACCCGACACCGGCGCGACGGCCGGCCAACTCGCAGCTCGATTCCGGCGCCTTCGCGCAGGCGTTCGGCTATCGCGCGCTCGACTGGCGCGAACGGGTGGCGCAGATCGTGCCGGAACTGGCGGGAGGCGCGGCAAAGGGCTAAACGGCGGGTGGAACGGGGGAAGTATCGTCGCGCACCGGCGGCTGACGTCGCATCGCGAGGATGCTGGAAGAAGAGGAAAGCATGAAGGGCATCATCCTGGCCGGCGGCTCCGGCACGCGGCTGCACCCGATGACCCTGGTCGTCAGCAAGCAGCTGATGCCGGTCTACGACAAGCCGATGATCTACTACCCGCTGTCGACGCTGCTGCTGGCGGGCTGCCGCGACATCCTCGTCATCTCGACGCCCACCGACACGCCCTTGTTCCAGCGTCTCCTCGGCGACGGCTCGCAATGGGGCATCCAGATCAGCTATGCCGTGCAGCCCTCGCCGGACGGCCTCGCCCAGGCCTATGTGATCGGCGCCGAGTTCATCGACGGCCAGCCCTCATGGCTGATCCTCGGCGACAACATCTTCTACGGCCACGCTTTGCCGCGCCTGCTGACCGCCGCCACCGCGTTCAGCCACGGCGCCACGGTGTTCGCCTATCACGTGGTGGATCCCGAGCGCTACGGCGTGGTCGAGTTCGACAAGAACTTCAACGCGCTCTCCATCGAGGAGAAGCCCGAGACGCCGAAGTCGAGCTGGGCGGTCACCGGCCTCTATTATTATGACGCCTCGGTGGTCGAAATCGCGGCCGGCCTCAAGCCCTCGGCGCGCGGGGAGCTGGAGATCACCGACGTGAACCGTGCCTATCTCGAGCGTGGCGACCTGCGCGTGTCGAAGATGGGACGCGGCTATGCCTGGCTCGATACCGGCACCCCGGACAGCCTGCTCGAAGCCGGCGAATTCGTGCGCACGCTGGAGAAGCGGCAGGGCTTCAAGATCGCCTCGCCCGAAGAAATCGCCTTCCGCCGCGGCCTCATCGACGTGAACCAGCTGGAGCAGCTCGCCGCAAGGCTCGGCAAGAGTTCCTATGGGGGGTATCTGCGCCGGGTGCTGCAGGAGGCCGCCAGGGGCTGAAGCGCCGCTGGACCCTTTCCGGTAAACCCCGGTTCACCGGAAAGGGTCCAGGTTCTGGTTCGGACGCGTTTTCTTCACGCGAACCGGATCCCGCTTCGCTCGAAATCGGTCTAGACGGTCGCCTTGGTGTAATAGGTGCGGAACCAGTGCACGAAGGCGGCGATGCCCTCGTCGAGCGGCGTCGACGGCCGGTAGCCGGTGATCGCCTGCAGCAGGCGATGATCGGCGAAGGTCTCGGTCACGTCGCCGGGCTGCATGGGCAGGAACAGCTTGCGCGCCGGCTTGCCGACCGCGCGCTCGATCGCCTCGACGAAGGCCAGCAGCTCCACCGGGGTGCCGCCGGCAATGTTCACCACCCGCCAGGGCGCCACCGCCGAGAGCGTGTCGACGGCATCGGGCACCTGCACCGGCTCGCCCACCACCGGCGGACGATCGATCAGCCGCATCACCGCTTCCACCAGATCGTCGATATAGGTGAAGTCGCGGCGCATCACGCCCCGACCATAGACCTCGATCGGCTCGTCGCGCTCGATCGCACGGACGAACTTGAACAGCGCCATGTCCGGGCGCCCCCAGGGGCCGTAGCCGGTGAAGAAGCGGAAGCAGGTGGTGGGCAGGTTCCACAGATGCGCATAGGAATGCGACATCACCTCCATGCCCTTCTTGGTCGCGGCATAGAGGCTCAGGGGCGCGTCGGTCGAGGCGATCTCGGGAAACGGCACGTCGAAATTGTCGCCATAGACCGAGCTGGTCGAGGCGAGCAGGAAATGCACCGGCCGCACCCGCCGGGCGACCTCCAGCACGTTGAACGAACCGACGAGATTGGATTCGACATAGGCGCGCGGCGCCTCGATCGAATAGCGCACCCCCGCCTGGGCGGCGAGGTGCACGATGATGTCGGGCGCCGCGAGATCGGCCGCCCGTTCGAGGGCTTCCATGTCCTCGAGCCGGGCGATGACCGGCGTGAACCGGTTGGATTTTTCCAGAAGGGCATGACGGGCGTCCTTGAGACGCCTGTCATAATAGTCGGTCATGGCATCGAAACCGATGACGGTATGACCTTCGTCGATCAGCCGCCGGGCGAGGTGGAACCCCACGAACCCGGCGGACCCCGTCATCAGTATGCGCATGTATCAGATGGCTTCCGCACCCGGCCGGCCGATGGAGCTGTACTGGAAACCGTGCCGGGTGATTTCTTCCGGGTTGTAGATGTTGCGCAGGTCCACCAGGACCGGCTCGGCGACAATACCCTTGAGCCGGCCGAAATCAAGCGCACGGAACTGATCCCACTCGGTCACGATGACGATGCTGGCCGCACCGTCCGCCGCCTCGTAGGGATCGGCGCAATAGGTGATGCCGGACGGCATGACCAGCTTGGCCTGCTCGGTTCCCACCGGGTCGTAGGCCTTCACCACCGCGCCGGCATCGAGCAGCGCCTGCACGATGGAGATGGCGGGCGCCTCGCGCATGTCGTCGGTGTTGGGCTTGAAGGTGAGGCCGAGCACCGCCACCGTCTTGCCGCGCAGATTGCCGCCGACCGCCTTCTCGACCTTGCGGGCCATGGAGCGCTTGCGCTGGTCGTTGACCGCCACCGTGGTCTCGATCAGCCGGATCGGGCTGTCATTGTCCTGGGCGATCTTGACGAGGGCGAGCGTGTCCTTGGGGAAGCAGGAGCCGCCATAGCCGGGGCCGGCATGCAGGAACTTCGAGCCGATGCGCCCGTCCATGCCGATGCCGCGCGACACCTGCTGCACGTCGGCACCGACCTTCTCGCAGAGGTCGGCGACTTCGTTGATGAAGGTGATCTTCATCGCCAGGAAGGCGTTGGCGGCGTATTTGATCAGCTCGGCGGTGCGGGTGTCGGTGAACAGCAGCGGCGAGGCGTTGAGATAGAGCGGGCGGTAGACCTCGGCCATCACCGCGCGGGCGCGCTCGTCATTGATGCCGACCACGATGCGGTCCGGCTTCTTGAAGTCGGAGATCGCCGCGCCTTCGCGCAGGAATTCCGGGTTGGACGCCACCGCGACATCGGCGTCCGGGTTGGTCTCGCGGATGATGCGCGCCACCTCGTCGGCGGTGCCGACCGGCACGGTCGACTTGTCGACCACCACCGCGAAGCCCTTCACCGCCTGCGCGATCTCGCGCGCGACGGCGTAGACATATTGCAGGTCGGCGTGGCCATCGCCACGACGGGACGGCGTGCCGACGGCGATGAAGATGGCCTCGGCCCCCTCGATGCCCTCGGGCAGCGAGGTGGTGAAGGACAGGCGGTTCTGCTTGACATTGCTGGCGACGAGATCGTCGAGCCCGGGCTCGTAGATCGGAATGATGTTCTGCTTCAGCGCCTCGATGCGCTTGGGATCCTTGTCGATACAGACGACCTGATGCCCGAAATCGGCGAAACACGCGCCGGAGACCAAACCAACATAACCCGATCCGACTACTGCAATCTTCATAAATCCAGTTCCTGTGGGCTGTTTATGGCAACCAAATCTCTGCAAATCCCGAACAAATGTTTCGGTTCGGAATACGATGGCTCAACCAAAAATTCCGCATTCACGACGCATCTGGAATACCGTAACAATCCCACGCCCGTCAAACACCGCACGATACCTTCGCTCATCGGCGGCGGCAGGCCGGAGACCCAGGCCGGGATCCAGCTATCCTGTTAAGATTACACGACAATGACCTCACCCCTGTGCGGGTGGAATGAGACTGGGCCTCCCAATCTCCCCGTGCCGCACCGCCGGTCCCGGCGCCGGGCGGGGGCGTCCGGGGTGCCCGCCGGCGGTCCGTCCGCGTCGCTGGTGGAAACGGCCGGGCGCGGCGCGGCGAGCGAGACCGAAAATTTCGTGCGTTGGAGGTGGAATAGCCGCCGCCCCTGCTCCGTATATTAGGCATGATGCGGAACGGTTCGACCTTCGACGTCCTCGGCCAGCTCGCGGCGCTCCGGCGCTATGCGCGATCGCTGACCCGCGACGACGCCGATGCCGAGGACCTCGTCCAGGACGCGCTCGTCCGCGCCTATGAGAAGCGCGCCGGCTTCGACCCGGAGCGCGGCGATACCCGGCAGGGGTTGCGCGGCTGGCTGTTCTCCATTCTCCACAATGTCTTCGTCGACCGCCGCCGGGCGCGCCAGGCCGCGGCCGAGCGCGAGCGGCAGCTGGCCGAGATCGAGACGGCGACCGGCGAGCCCGTCCAGGAACACCACATGCGGCTCGCCCAGATCCGCGACGCCTTCATGACGTTGCCCGAGGAGCAGCGGGCCGCCTTGCACCTCGTGGCCATGGAGGGCCTCGGCTATGCGGAAGCCGCCGCGGCGCTGGGCATTCCGCAGGGCACGCTGATGTCGCGCCTGTCCCGCGCGCGCGCTGCCCTGCGCGCCGTCGAGGATGGCACCGCGGCCAGCCGGCCGCGCCTGAAAATCGTAGGAGGCCCGGATGAACCGTCCCGTTGATCCCGTGTCCGACGACGACCTCTCCGCCTATGTCGACGACCAGCTCGACGTCGCCCGGCGGATCGATGTCGAGGCCTATCTCAGCCAGCGGCCGGAGGCGGCGTCGCGGGTGATGGCCGACCTGCGCATCCGCGACGAACTGCGCCTCGCCCTCGCCGACGCACCCCGTTCGGTGATGAACGCGCCGGCGCGGGTGGCGACGGTGGAGGCGGCGCGGCGGCTGGAGCGGGCGCTCGGCCGGGTCCGGGTGTGGCGACGGGCGCGGATGGCGGCGGGCGTGATGCTGTTCATCGGCGCCGGCTGGCTCGCCCATGCCCAGATCGGCCCGCTGGGGGTGGGCGAGGTGGTCGCGTCCGGCCTGGCCCCCGCCTATGTCGATGCCGCGGTGATGGCGCACCGCACCGCGCATCTGCGCGCCGCCATGCCCTCGCAATCCGGCTCGGCCGCCTACGATCCCGCCGATATCCGCGCCGCCACCGCCATCGTGATGCCGGAACTGCCCAGGGGCTGGTCGGTCACCGACGTGCAGGTGTTCCCCTCCAGCTTCGGGCCGAGCGTCGAGCTCGCGGTCGAGGCGGAAGGCCTCGGCAAGGCGTCGTTGTTCGCGGTGCGGCCGGGCAGCTTCGACGTGGTGCCGGCCACCGTGGCGATGAAGGACCCGTTCAACGCCGCCTACTGGCAGGTCGGCGAGGTCGCCTATGCGCTGGTGGCCGAGACCGATGCCAGGCAACTCGACCAGGCCGCCTCGCGGCTGGCCCGGTCGCTCTACTGAATTTCCAGAACGCCGCTTCTTCAAGGAGAAAGCAGATGAACCCGCCGAATTCCGGCTTCCAGTGGGGCGCCAGCGCCCGCAGCGTCGATCAGGCCGTCTATGACGAGGGCCTGCGCCGCCACATGCTGCGCGTCTACAACTACATGGCGCTCGGCCTCGTGCTGACCGGCGCCGTCGCCTTCATCGTCGGCACCACGCCGGCGCTCTATGTGCCGATCTTCTCCACCCCGCTGAAATGGGTGGTGATGCTGGCCCCGCTCGCCTTCGTGCTGTTCTTCTCGTTCCGCATGCAGTCGATGTCGGCCTCGGGCGCGCAGACCATGTTCTGGGCATTCTGCGGCGTGATGGGGCTGTCGATGGCCTCGATCTTCCTGGTGTTCACCGGCACCTCGATCGCCCGCACCTTCTTCATCGCCGCCACCATGTTCGGCGCCACCAGCCTCTACGGCTACACGACCAGGCGCGACCTCTCGCAGTTCGGCTCGTTCCTGATCATGGGCCTGATCGGCGTGGTGATCGCCAGCCTGGTCAACATCTTCCTCGGCTCGACCATGCTGCAGTTCATCGTCTCGGTGGTCGGCATCCTGGTCTTCGTCGGCCTGACCGCCTGGGACACCCAGTCGATCAAGGAGCAGTACGCCGATTATTTCGACCAGGAATCGCAGCAGAAGCTGGCGGTGTTCGGCGCCTTCTCGCTCTACCTGAACTTCGTCAACATCTTCCAGCTGCTGCTCAACCTCACCGGCGAGCGGGAGTGATCGCCGCCGGCGGGTCCGTTCCGGCCGAACATCGGATCGACAAGAACGTGATCTAGCTTCCGAGGAGCGCCGCAACCGGCCTGTGCCCGGGGCCATCCGGCCCCGGCGGGAGGAGTTGCGCGCCGATCGGACGAGGAGACAGAGAGATGAACGAGCAGGATCGTCAGACCATCCAGGGATTGTTCGCCCGCCTCGCCGAGGTGGAGCGCAACGCGACGCCGCGCGATGCCGGCGCGGAAAGCTTCATCGGGCAGGAGATCGCCCGCCAGCCCGGCGCGCCCTACTACATGGCGCAGACCATCGTGATGCAGGACTACGCGATGCAGCAGGCGCAGGCCCGCATCGCCGAGCTGGAACAGCGCAACGCCGAGCTGGAGCAGGCGCAGGCCGCCCGGCCCGCCGCGAGCGGCGGCCTCTTCGGCGGGTTGTTCGGCTCCTCGCAGCCTCCCGCCTCGCGCGGCTCGGTCCCCTCGGTGCCGCGCAGCCCGGGGAATGCGCAGGAATACGGCTCCCAGCCCTATGGCACGCCGCAGCAGCCGATGGCGGCCGGCGGCTCGCCCTGGGGCAACCAGCAGGGCGCCGGTCCGCAAGGCGCCGGCCCGCAAGGCATGGCGCCCGGCGCCATGGGGCGCGGCGGATTCGGCGGCGGCGGCTTCCTGGCCGGCGCGGCCCAGACCGCCATGGGCGTCGCCGGCGGCGTGCTGCTCGGCAATGCGATCGCCGGCATGTTCGGCGGCAACGAGGCGCATGCCGCTCCCGCCGCGACCCCGGCGGCCGATACCCCGGCGACCGACAATTCGGCGGCGGACAATGCCCCGGCCGATGATCCGGGTCCGGCCGACGATCTCGGCGCCTCCGATGGCGGCGGCTTCTTCGACGACTTCTTCGGCGGCGGCAGCGACGAGATCTGACCGCGCCCCGTTCCCCCGGCGTTGGCCATCTCGGACCAACGTTCCCTCACTGGGCCGGCTCGCGCCGGCCCGCTTTTTTCGTGCCTTCGAGCCTTGCGGCCGCGCCGACGCCCTCAGGGCGCCACCTCGTCCATGCCCATCCCCTGCGTCTGCGCCATGTGCAGCCGCCGGTAGATGCCGTCGCGGGCGACGAGCTCGTCGTGCGGCCCGTCCTCGGCGATGCCGGCAGGCGTGACCACCACGATGCGATCGGCATGGCGGATGGTGGCGAGGCGATGCGCGATGACCAGCGTGGTGCGGCCCTGCGAGAGCTCGTCCAGCGACAGCTGGATCTCCCGCTCGGTCTCGGTATCGAGCGCCGAGGTGGCTTCGTCGAGGATCAGGATGGGCGGGTTCTTGAGGAAGATGCGGGCGATGGCGAGCCGCTGCTTCTGGCCGCCGGACAGTTTGACACCCCGCTCGCCGACCACGGTATCGAGGCCCTCCGGCAGGGCGGCGAGCAGCCCGTCGAGCCGGGCGCGGCGCGCCGCCTCGACGATCTCCGCCTCCGAGGCGTCGAGGCGGCCATAGGCGATGTTCTCGCGGATGGTGCCGCCGAACAGGAAGATGTCCTGCTGCACGATGCCGATGTTCCGCCGCAGCGAAGCCAGCGTCATGTCGGCGATTTCGAGGCCGTCAATGGTGATGCGCCCGCCGGTCGGCTCGTAGAAGCGCGGCACCAGCGACAGCAGCGTGGTCTTGCCGGCGCCGGAAGGACCGACGAAAGCCACCGTCTGGCCCGCCCTTATGGCGAGGTCGATGCCCGACAGCACCGGACGGCCGGGCGTGTAGCCGAAGCTCACATCATGGAAGCCGATGTCGCCGGTGAGCGCCTTGACCGCCACCGCGCCGGGCCGGTCGGCGATGTCGGGGGCGGTCGCCAGCAATTCCTGGTAGCGACGAAAGCCGGCGATCCCCTTGGGATAGGTCTCCATCACCGCGGCGATCTTGTCGAGCGGGCGGTAAAACACGCCGACCAGCAGCAGGAACCCGACGAAGCCGCCCACCGACAGCTCGCCCTGCACCACATACCAGGCGCCGGCGAGCATCACCGCCAGTTGCACCAGGCGCATCGCCATGTAGTTCAGGGCCTGGCCAACCGCCATCAGCCGGTAGGCATCGAGCTTGGTGGCACGGTAGTTCGCATTGTCGAGGGCGAAAAGGTTGCGCTCATGCGCCTCGTTGGCGAAGGCCTGCACCACGCGGATACCGCCGATATTCTCCTCCAGCCGCACGTTGAAGGCGCCGACGCGGCCGAACTGCGCCTGCCAGTTCTTGGTCATCCGCCCGCCGAAGCGCGCCACCAGCAGCACGGTGACCGGCACGATCAGCGCGGTGAGGAAGGCGAGCGGGGGATGCACCCAGAGCATCAGCAGGAAAGCGCCGATGAAGGTCATCACCGCGATGAACATGTCCTCCGGCCCGTGATGGGCGATCTCGCCGATCTCCTCGAGGTCCTTGGTCACGCGGGCCAGCAGGTGGCCGGTCTTGACGTTGTCGAAGAAGCGGAAGGACAGCTTCTGCAGGTGGTCGAAGGCGCGGGCGCGCATCTCGGTCTCGATGTTGATGCCGAGCACATGGCCCCAATAGGTCACCACCGCCATCAGGCCGCTGTTCACCGCGTAGACCGCCAGCAGGCCGAGCGCCGCCAGCACCACGAGCCCGAGATCGCCGCCCGGCAGCAGCCGGTCGACGAACAGCTTCATCGCCATGGGGAAGCCGAGTTCCAGCACGCCGGAGAGCACCGCGCAGCCGAAATCGAGGGCGAAGAGCGCAAGGTGCGGGCGGTAATAGGAGAAGAAGGCCCTGATCATCACTCACTCCGGCGCCGCGGCCGGTCGCCGCGTCACGCCTCCGGTATCTTCAAGGCCGGACCCGGCCGGCGGGCGAAGGCGCCGGCCGGTCACCCTGGCGTCCTGACGAAATCGGCTCCCCCATACGAAAAAACCCGCGGGGGGTCTACCACCGCATCCGGCGGCTTGCCGCCCGGCGCCCGGACGGTACTGTGGGCGCCGACGACGCCGCGTAACCGGCACGGCGCGAGGCGGGGATCGAGAATGCTTCCGCCGAACGGAATGGCCCGCCGACGGAAAGAGTTGAGGCATGACGACCTTGTTGGAAGAGCCGGCCAAGGTGGAGGCGGCGGAACCCCTGGCGATACCGGGCCGGCTGGCGCTGGCGACCGACCTCGGTCCGCGCTGCGACCGGGCGCTCGACCGCGCCCGGCAGCTCGCCCGGCAATGGCGGGCACGGCTGTTCGCCGTGCATGCCATCGAGCCCGGCGAGGCCGACGGCCGGCGCAGCACCGCACCCGGTGGCTCCGCCCCGCCGGCTTCCGTCGGCCGGCGGCTGCGGCGCAACCTCGGCGAGGCCGTCGACGACATCGAGGTGTTCGTCGCCGAGGGCAAATGCGAGGAAGTGGTCAGCGAGATCGCGCGTTCGCGCGAAGCCGGGCTGGTGATCACCGGCGTGGCGCGCGACGAGGTGCTCGGCCGGCGCCAGCTCGGCCGCAGCGTCGCGGCGCTGGTGCATGAAGCGCGCCTGCCGCTGCTGATCGTCCGCGATCGCATGCACGATGCCTATCGGCGGATCGTCGTCGCCACCGACTTCAGCGACGGCTCGGCCATCCCGCTCCTCACCGCCGCCAGCTGGTTCCCCACCTCGCCGCTGACGCTGCTGCATGCCTATGATCCGCCCTTCGCCGGCATGGCCACCGACCGCACGGCCTACGAGGCCGAGTACCGCGCCGTGGCGGCGAAGGAAGCCGAAGCCTTCCTCGCCACCACGCCGCTGCCGCGCGACCGGCTGGAGCTGGTCCTGGAGCCGGGCAGCGTCACCTCCGTGCTGACGGCGCATGTGGAAGCGCGCGACGTCGACCTGGTGGTGATCGGCAGCGGCGAGAAGAGCCTGCTGCACCGGCTGCTGGCCGGCAGCACCGACACCTCCATCCTGGCCGAGGTTCCCTGCGACATTCTCGTGGTGCCGAAAATCCCGGCCGGCCTTCCGGCGGCCTGACCGCCGGCAGGGGCGGGGCGGATGCACCGCCGCCGCCCTGCGGCCGATGCTGCCTTCGCAGATGCAGCAAGTCGAAATGTAATCATTTCAGAATTACGACAGGCTTCATTCCCAATAAATCAAAACAATATCATCCCGAAGGTATCATGAGGCACGGAACGCTGCTGGTCGGCAAAGGTTCCGTGCGGTTCTGTTAATTTGCTGATTGACGTGACCGGCAATCTGGTCTCTTTTCGCAACCATAAATGAGCTTCGCGACAGTCCCCGCGAGCCGAATCACTTCTTGAACACGCTGATTGCCCCCTGCATCCCACGGATCGCACGGCGGGCGCGTGCGGTCGGTTCGACGGACATGACGCATGACATGCACCCATCTGTCGCGGGACGGATGGACTTGATTGGAGGATCGTTGAGATGTCGACCGCGCCCCAGAACAATCCCTCCCCTCCGGCTACCTACACGCTCTATTTCACCGGTCTTTCCTCCGACGATCCGCTCCAGCCGATGAAGCGCCTGCGCTTTTCCACCATTCCCGATGCCGTGGACCGTGCCCTCGAAATGAAGCGCGAAGGCAAGCTCAAGCCGGTGGAGGTCCGCGACCAGCAGGGTCGCCTCGTCACCTGCGAGCTGATCGGCTGGCGCTTCTCGCCGCTCGCCACCCGTTCGGCGGCGCCGGAACGTTCCGACACGCGCTGGCGCTATACCGCCTGAAGATCTTTCCCTAGCTCCTGCATCCGCGAACGACGAGGCATCAGGTACCCTTTCCCGATGCCTCGCCTTGGCGTGTCCGTGCCGGCTTCGTCGAGCCTGCCGCGCTCTTCCGCCGTCCCGGCCGTGGCGCGCCCGCCGCCGCGCCGCCCTCGTCCTTGGCGTCGCGGCTGAGGCGCGCCCGCTGCTCGAACTCCGCCCGGATGCGCTCCAGCTCCTTCTCGTCCAGCTCCTCGAGGTCCATCAGCTTCTCGCGCGGGCCGTCGAGACGGGAGATCAGCTCGTCGAGCTTGATGTGCAGCGCCGCGGTGTCGCGGTTCTGGCTGTTCTGGATCACGAACACCATCAGGAAGGTGACGATGGTGGTCGAGGTGTTGATGACCAGCTGCCAGGTGTCGTTGAAGCCGACGAAGGGTCCGGTCGCCGCCCATAGCAGGATGATCGCCACCGCGGCGATGAAGGTGGCGGGGTGCCCGGTCCAGCGGGAAACGCCCTGGGCGAAGCGGGTGAAGGCGGAACGCCGGCGCGTTCCCTGATCGTCGGTCGGCGATTTCGCGAACATGGGCTCCCATCCTGCCGGGCGGGCCCGGATCGCTCCCGCCCGCCTCACGGCGAAACAATGTGCGGTGGCGCGTCACGGTTCCCGCGGCCGGCCAACCGGATATCGGCGATCACCGGCAGATGGTCGGAGGCACGCGCCGCCTCGGCGTCGGTGAAGCAGTTCACCGCGACGAGGCCGTCATTGCAGTAGAGGCGGTCGAGCCGCAGCAGGGGCCGCCGGGCCGGAAAGGTGCGCAGCCGGCTGTGCCAGCCGAACACCGCCGCCAGCCGGCGGCGGGTCTCGCCGAAGGAGGCCCAGTCGTTGAAGTCGCCGAGCATGAGCGTCGGCTCGGCGGGGCGGCGTCCGCCGAGCCGGGCCAGCGATCGCACCTGGTCCATCCGCTCGCCGATGGCGAGGCCCAGATGCACGGAAACCACGTTCAACGGCCCGGATCGGGTGGCGATCCGGGCGGAGATGGCGAAGCGCGGCTCGCGCCGGCGCACCGACAGGTCGTGCAGCTCGACGGCGCTGGTCTCCCAGCGGCTGAACAGCGCATGCCCGTAGTGCCCGTCGGGCGCGACGATGGTGCGGGCTTCGGTGAAATAGCCGGCGCGCAGGCCGCGCAGCGGGGCGAGGCAATCGACGTCGCGCCCGCGGGTGTCGATTTCCTGCAGCGCGACGATATCCGGCTTGTGGCGGGCGATCAGCCCGGCGATCCGCTCCAGATCGAAGCGCCGGTCCGGGCCGATGCCGCCATGGATATTCCAGCTCATCACCCGGATGAGGTCGCTCATGAAGAGGCCCCCGGCCGGCTCAGGCGGTGGAACGCGCGCGGTTCACCAGCAGCTGGAAGCTGAGCGAGAGCACGATCCACAGCGCCAGGAAGCCGACCAGCAGCGCGATGGCGCCCAGCGTCGGATCGGCGAGAAGGTCGACGATCTGCCGGCCGAGCGCCGTCATCACGATCAGCCCCGGCATCAGGCCGAGAATGGTGCCGACCAGGTAATCCGCGAGGGGAATGCCCACCGCCCCCGCGACCAGGTTGACGAAGCTGAAGGGCGCCGCCGGCACCAGCCGCACCGTCGTCACCGCCAGCACGCCGCGATTGGCGAGGCGGCGGCGGATGCGGTTGATGCGCGGGCCGATGAAGCGGCGCACCAGCCGCGCGCCCAGCGTGCGTCCCACCGCATAGGTGGCGAGCGCGCTCGTCAGCGCCCCGGTGCCGGCCAGTACGGCGCCCGTCCACCCGTCGAACACCGCCACCGTGGCCACGATCAGCAGCGTGACCGGAAAGGCGATGAAGCCGCCGGCGACGAAGGCGAGGACCACCGCCGCCGGCGCCCAGGGCGCCTCGGAAAGCCGTGTGAAGGCCTGCATGAGGCGCTCCGGCTCGGCGAAGGGCGAGTGGCTCCAGGCGAGCGCCAGGCCGCCGATCACCGCCAGGGCCGCCAGGAGGGCGAGCGCCCGGCGCCAGCGGCGCGGGGCCGGCAGGGCGACGCCGGAATCCTCGTAGAGCGGCTCGACCGGATCGGCGAGCGCATCGATCATCGGCAGCGGCAGCTCGGTCGCCGCCGGCTCGTAGGGCACCGGCGCCAGCCGGCGATCGGGCGCCGGGGCTTCCAGCAGGGCCGCCAGCCCGCCGGCGGCCAGCGCCTCGCCCACTTCCTCGGGCGTGCGGCCGAGATGCTCGCCCAGCAGACGGTTGCGCACGGCCGCCACCGCTTCGCGCTCCGCGTCGTCCCGCGCCTCCACCACCAGGTCGCATTCGCTGTCGAAGCCCATGGAGCGGTTGCACAGATTGGCGGAGCCGATGCGCATCAGCCGGTCGTCGATGATCATCACCTTGGAATGCACCATCACCCGGCCGGCGGCCTCATGCGGCCCGACCTCGGGATAGACGAAACGCAGGCGGTCGCCGAGGCCGGCCTCCGCCACCATGCCCATCACCCGGTCCCGCCCGACGCCCATGGCGCGGTGCTCGAACCAGGAGCGGTAGGCCATCGGCATCGCCACCACCGCCTCCAGCCGCGGCCGCCGGCGCATGCGGGCGATCAGCCGCTCCGTGGTCCGCCGGCAGGTGAAGAACTGGTTCTCGATGTAGACGAAGCGTTCGGCGGCATCGATCATGTCGAAGAACAGCGCCTCGACCTCGCGCACGCTCGTCTCCGCCTCATGCGCCGGCAGGGTACGGGCGATGCCGACGGCGACGCCCTCGAATTCCGGCTCCACCCCGTCCGGCCAGGGCGAGGGCGCGGAATAGCAGCCGGGATCGCAGCGCGGCGGCGCCAGCCGCTCGCAGGCGGCGCGACGCCAGCGCTCGCGCAGCATCTCGCCGAGCGCCGCGGCCGCCGGCCCCTCGACCAGCATCTGCACGTCGTGAAAGGCGCCATAGGGCGCGCCGGCCGCATCCACCCGCAATTCGTGCTCCGGCAGGTGCTCGGGCGTGTCCCAGCGGCGGCCGGTGAGGTCGAGCCCCCCGGAGAAGGCGACCCGGTCGTCGATCACCACGATCTTCTGGTGATGCGAGGCGCCGAAGGGCAACGCGTCGTCGAGGCAGATCTCGATCTGCGGCGGGGTGTTCCACAGGAAGGAATAGAGCGGCATCAGCTCCCGCTCGAAGGCGAAGACCATGGAATAGTCCCACAGCAGCAGGCGGATGCGCAGCTCCGGCCGGCGCTTCACCAGCGCCGAGAGGAAGTCGGCCAGCCTCTCCGGCAGGCCGTCCTCGGCGCGGCCGCTGTCGCCCACCAGCTTCATGCGGCTGTCGAGATCCCAGCCGGCGATGTGCACGGTGTCGCGAGCCTGCAGCAATGCCGAGCGCAGCGCCTCGAAATAGGCGGCGCCATCCACCAGCACCGCCGCGCGATCCGCCGTCTCGACGCGCCAGACATTGCACCCCTCGCGCAGCCGCGAGGCGAAGGGTTCAGGTCGCATCTGGGCGGAAAAGCGCTGGACGCGGTCGAGCATGTGCGGCGGCCTCTCCATCGATCGGTGACCTGCGTCAACGACGGGGGCGGCGCCCGGTTCCGCGCGGCGGCATCCCGCAACCGCCCTCGCCAGCGACGGCGGGCGCTGCTACAGCGCGGAGAATGACCGCGCGGCTCCACATATCCTGCGAATCCCCCTGGCTGGTGCTCCGCCTGCCCGGCCGTCACCGGATGGTGAGCTGGTCGCTCAACCGGCCGGGGCTGGTGGAGGCCACCACCGTCGCCTGGCGGCAGGTCGGCCCGCATGAGCTGGCGCCCGGCCTCGACCCGGCGAGCTGGTTCGCCGGGGCGCTCGCCGGCGCCGGACTCGGCGATGCCGTCGGCCTGCTCACCGCCCGCGACGTCGCCTCGCATGTCCATCGCGGCGCCGGGGTCGACGGCGTGCGGGCCGACGGCGTGGTGACGGCCGGGCTGAACAATGGCGAGCGCGTCGGCACCCGTCACGGTACCGCGCCGGTCGCGGCCGGAACGGTGAACATCTTCTGCCGGTCGTCGGTGCCGCTGACCGACGCGGCGCTGCTGGAAGCCGCCTCGCTGGTGGCGCAGGCGCGCACGGTGGCGATCATGGAGGCGGGCTATCGCCGCCCCGGCGGCCGCCACGCCGTGACCGGTACCGGCACCGACTGCATCGTGATGGCCGCGCCGCTCGCCTCGCCACTCACGGGCGAGCCGCAGCCTTATGCCGGCATGCACACCGCCATCGGCGAGGCGATCGGCGCCTGCGTCGAGGAGGCCACCCGCATCGCGGTGGTCGATTGGATCGCCGCCCGGGGATAGTCAGGCGGCCAGCAATTCCTCCAGCGCATCCGCCAGCCGGTCGGCATGCTCGATGCCGATGCAGAGCGGCGGGCGGATCTTCAAGACATTGCCGAACTGGCCGGCGGCGCCGATCAGGATGCCCTTTTCCTTCAGGCCGTTGATCAGCGCCTTGGCGATGTCCGCGCGCGGCCCGGCCTCGTCGCCGAAGGCGACGCCGAGATAGAGGCCGGCCCCGCGCACCGCGGTCATCGGCGCCCGGGCCATCAGATGCGTCAGCCGCGCCTTAAGGTGGCGGCCGACGCGGTCGGCATTGGCGATCAGCCCGTCCTCCTCGATCGCCTCCAGCACCGCAAGTGCGGCGGCGGCGGCGGCCGGGCTGGCGGCGAAGGTGTTGAAATAGCCGAAATCGGCGCAGAAATCGGCGAGCAGCTGCGGCCGCGTCACCAGCCCCGCCACCGGGTAGCCATTGCCCATCGGCTTGCCCATGGTGACGATGTCCGGCTCGACGCCGTGGCGTGAGAAGCCCCACATGCCCGCCCCGGTGCGCCCGAAGCCGGGCTGCACCTCGTCGGCGATGAACAGCCCGCCGGCGCGGCGCGCCACCTCCACCGCCTCCTTGAGGAAGCCCGGCGGATCGGCGAACACGCCGTCGGAGGAGAAGATGGTGTCGACCAGCAGCCCGGCGAAGCGGATGCCGTCGGCCTCCATGGCGGCGATGGCGCCGGCCACCGCCTCGGCGAAGCCCTGCCCGACATCGTTGCCGAACACCGCCGGATCCGGCGGCGGCACCATGCGCACATGCGGCGGCGGCGCGCCGTTGCGATAGGAGGAGGGCGAGACCTCCGTCACCGCCGAGGTGTTGCCGTGATAGGCGGTCTGCGTCACCACGAAGCCGGCGCCGCCGGTCGCCCGCCTGGCGATGCGCAAGGCGAGGTCGTTGCTCTCGCTGCCGGTGCAGGTGAGCACGAGGTTCGACAGCACCGCCGGAAAGGTGGCGAGCAGCTTCTCGGCATAGTCGTGCGAGACGTCGAACAGGTAGCGCGAGTGGATGTTGAACGCGGCGACCTGCTTCTGCACCGCCTCCACCACCTTGGGGTGGCAATGCCCGACGGTCGGCACGTTGTTGTAGAAATCGAGATAGGCCCGCCCGTCGGAAGCGTGCAGATACGGCCCCTCCGCGCCGACCACCTTCAGCGGCACGTCGTAGAACAGCACCGAGCCGGCGCCGAAGGCGCGCTGGCGCCGTTCGACCAGCGCCGCGATGTCCGGCGGCAGCGCCGCGCCTTCGCCGGAAAAGGCGTTGAGCGACAGGATCTGCAGTTCCGGGCTCTTCTTCATCGGGCTCGTCACGAGGCCGCCCTCCCATGGGTTTCGAGGAAGGCGCGGCCGAGCGCCACCGTGCCCTGCGTATAGGCCTCGCCCATCGCCTGCGCGGTCGGAGTCTCCGCGTGCGAGGCGACCCAGGCGGTCAGCAGCATGCGCCGCAGCATGATGAACACCGGCAGGATGGCGCACTCCTCGTCGGTGAGCGGCGCCACGGTGCGGTAGCCCTCGATCCACGCCGCCTGCAACGCCGGGACATAGGGCTCGTGCTCGGTGAAGCTGATGGCGGCGGCGAAGTCGTAGAGGTACCAGGAGAAGCCGCAATCGTCGAAATCGATCACCGACAGCGTGTCGCCGTCGACCAGCAGATTGGCGACCCGCATGTCGGCATGGACGAGGCCGAAACGGTCCTCGCCGGTGCCATAGGCGGCGAGCTTCCGCTTCAGCACCGCCGCGACGTCTTCCAGCACCGCCCGCCCGTCTCCATCGAGGCCGAGGCCGGCGCGCCAGTCGCCCCAGAGCAGTACCTCGCCCAGCATGGCGTCATAGTCCCAGCGCTTGCGCACGAAGCCGTCCGGCCGCTTCCAGCCCTTGGCATGGGCGTGCAGCCGGGCATTGATGGCCCCGAGTTCGCGGAACCAGCGCGGCAGGTCCTCGCCCTCGGCCGGCTCCTTGCCGGCGACCAGCTCGAACGCCACCGCGTGCCGGGTCACGCCGCCATCGTCGAGATCGGCGATCAGCGTGCCGTCGGCGAGCGGCACCGGGGTCAGCGTCGCCACCACGCCCTCGCCGCCGAGCGCGCCCAGCCAGGCGAGTTCGGAAGCGATCTCGGCGCGCGAATGGTAGCCGGGCCGATGCACCCGCAGCACCAGCTCGCGGCCGCTGGCGGCGTCGCGGGCGCGGAAGGTGGCGTTCTCGGAGATGGTGAGCAGCTTCACGTCGCTCTCCGGCGACAGGTCCCAGCGCGGCAGCGCGGCGCGCAGGCTGGCTTCCAGCCGGCCCAGGAAGTCGTCGCTATACATGGTGTCGGTCATGGTCATGCTTCATCAGGATGCACGGAACGCAAAGGCGACGGGGACGGTCGTCGACCTCATGCCACGCCTCCCCGGTGCTTGCCGAGGAAGGCGAGCAGGCGCTGATCATAGGCGGCCGGCTCCTCGTAGAACGGCATGTGGCTGGAATTGGGAAACACCGCCGTCTCGGCCTGGGTGAGGTTCTGCTTCATGCGCAGCGCGCAGGCGGGGGTGATCTCGTCGTGCCGGCCGACGGTGATGAGCGCCGGACAGGCGATGCGATGGAGGTCCGCCGTGCGGTTCCAGTCCTTGAGGTTGCCGATATAGAGAAATTCGTTCGGCCCCTGCATCGCCATGTACGGCGCCATGTTCCAGTCGTTCAGCGAGGCCATCAGCGGCGCCGGCCACTCTTGCAGGCGGCACACATGCCGGTAGTTCAACAGCGTGATCGCCGCCTGGTATTCGGGATGGTCGTAGGAGCCGTCCGCCTCGTGGGCGAGCAGCATCTCCACCGTCTCCGGCCCCAAAGCGGCGCGCAGGCGGTGCATCTCGGCCATCAGATGCGGCAGGTCGGCGGCGGTATCTTCCAGGATCAGCGTCTTCAAGACCTGCGGATATGTCAGCGCATACTCGATGGCGAGCCAGCCGCCCCAGCTATGGCCGAGAAGATGCACCCGGCCGAGCCCGAGCGCGGCGCGCACCGTCTCGACTTCCCCGACATAGCGCTCGATGCGCCACAGGGACGGATCGTCCGGCTTGTCGGAGGCGCCGCAGCCGAGCTGGTCGAAGGCGACGACGCGATAGCCGTGATCGGCGAGGAAGGAATGCGCGTCGCGCAGATAGTCGCAGGGCAGGCCCGGCCCGCCATTCAGGAGGAAGACCACCTCCTCGCCGGCGCCGTAGCTGTAGGCGACGACCCTGTGGCCGTCGACCGCGATCTCGATCCGCTCATCGGCGGGCTTCTGCTGCCACATGATCCCTACTTTCCGGCCACCGAGACCTCGACCCCGGCACGGGCGAGCGCGCGGGCGAGCGCGCCGTCCGGCGCCTTGTCGGTGACGAGGCGCTGGATGTCCGGCACCCGCGCCCAGATGGCGAGCGACGGCACATCGAATTTCTGATGATCGGTGACGATGATGGTCTCGGCCGCCCGGTTCATCATCGCCTTGTAGACCCACGCCGCCGGCGCCTCGGCATCGGCGAGGCCCTCCGGGGTGATGCCGGAAACGCCGAGGATCGCCCGGTTGACGTTGTAGCTCTGCAGGAACTCGATGGTCTCCACCCCCACCATCATGCCCTCGCGGCCATTGTAGCGGCCGGGGCAGACGATCACCTCGATCGTCGGGTTGGCCGCCACCACCGTGGCCACCGAAAAGGAATGGGTGATCACGGTGAGGTCGCGGCACTCGGCGGCCATGCGGCGGGCGACATGGGTGGTGGTGGCGCCGGCGCCGATGGCGATCACCTCGTGCGGCTTGATGAACTTCACCGCCTTTGCCGCGATCGCCTCGCGCTCGGCCACCATCATGCGGTGCCGCTCGCTCACCGCCGGCTCGGAGCCGAAGGGCCGCACCGCGCCGCCATAGGTGCGGTTGATCAGCCCGCGCTCCTGCAATTCGAACAGGTCGCGGCGGATGGTCTCGGTGGAGACGTTGAGGTCGGCGGCGAGGTCGCCCACCCGCAGCGTCGCCGCCGCCCGCATCTCGGCGAGGATGCGCTCCTGCCGCGCCGCCTTGTCGAGCCGCGGCCGCCGCCGGTCGCCCAGCGTATCGGGACCGTCGCTGTTCGGGGGCGCGCTCATGCCGGTTGACGCCTGCGCAGGAGGAGCATGATCAGCCCGCCGCCGAGCAGCAGGCTCGCCGCGCCCAGCGTCGCCATGGTGCCCAGCGCCGGCACCATCGGCGTATAGCCGGCTACCATCTTGGCATAGAGCCATTTCGGGATCGTCGAATCCGCCCCTGCCGTATAGAGCGACAGCGGGAAGTTGCTCCACGACAGGAGGAACGCGAACAGCATGCCCGACCAGATGCCCGGCCACAACAGCGGCAGCGTCACCTCGCGGAACACCTGCACCCGCGTGCAGCCGAGATCGTAGGCCGCCTCCTCCAGCGAGGGATCGAAGCCGTAGACCTGGATGGCGATCACCAGCGTCACCACCGGCACGATCCACACCAGATGCGCGAACACCGCGGTGAGCCAGGAGGTCTGGATGCCCACCGCGTTGAAGCCCAGCAGCAGGGCAAGCCCCAGCACCGGCTGCGGGAAGAAGACCGGCAGCAGGATCAGCTTCTGGTAGAGCCGCCGCCCCTTCCAGTCGTAGCGGGCGAAGGCCAGCGCGCCGAAGGTGGCGATCACCACCGAGATCGCCGTCACCAGGAGGGCAATGGCGATGGAGTTGCGCACCAGCATGCCGATCTCGATGGAATCGAGGGTCTTCTGCCACCACTCGGTGGCGTAGACCTTGATCGGAAAGCCGAAATAGCGGCTCTTGTTGAAGCTCGCCAGCGCGCCGCAGACGATCGGCAGATAGACCGCGATGAGGACGAACGCCGTCCAGATCCAGATCAGGGTGTTGGTGCGTCTGCGGGCGACGGCCGGTGTGGTGGCCATGGTTCAGCGCCTCCCCAGCATGCGGTCGAGATCGAGCTTCGACAGCGCGACAAGCGTCAGCGCGGCGATGAACACGCTCACCACCACCGCCAGCGCCGAGCCGAGCGGCCAGTTCTGCGAATAGGTGAAGGCGATCTCGATATCGTGCGAGATCACGATGATCGACTGGCCGCCGAGGATCTTCGCTTCCGCCGTGGCGCCCACCGCCAGCACGAAGGTGAGCAGCATGCCGATCAATATGCCGGGCATGGCGAGCGGCAATTCGATCTCGCGCCAGATCAGCAGCCGCCCGGCGCCGAGGTCGCGTGCGGCATCCACGAGGTCGCGCGGCACCAGAGCGAGGCCGAGCGTCATCGGAAACAGCATGAAGGGCAGATAGGTGTAGGCCATGCCGAACAGGGTGACGCCCGGCGTGTACAGCACCTCCGGTCCGCCGGAAAAGCCGAGCCATCTCAGCGTGCCGTCGAGCACGCCGTTCTTGATGAAGAACAGCACCCAGCCATAGAGGCGCACATTCTCCGACACGAAGAGCGGGAACACGAACAGCACGCTGATCAAGCCGGCCCAGCGGCCGAACACCGCGTTCAGCCCGTAGGCGATGGGATAGGCCACCACCGCCAGGATCGCCACGGTGAACAGCGCGAAGCCCACCGACCAGGCGAAGGACAGCCACACCGTGTTGGCGGGGTCGAACAGGCCGGCGAAATTCTCCAGCGTGAAGGAGCGGAACACGTCGAAGCTGCGCGGCGTCGCGAAGGAATAGGCGAGGATCGCCACCATCGGCGCCAGGAAGCCGATGCCGAGCAGCACCGCCACCGGCATGGCGCATTTCGCGCCCACCGACAGCCGGCGGGCGTGGCGGATCTCGCGGGCGGTCTCGGGTGCGCGTGCGAGTGCGATGTCGGCCATCGTCCCCTCCTCAGCTGCCCAGCGTGAAGGCGTCGGCGGCGTCCCAGCCGATCGTCACCTCGCGCGAGGCGCCGGGCGCGAGCGCGTGGGCGCGCGACAGCTCCACCAGCATCACCTTCTCGCCCACCCGCACCTGATACTGGATGCGCGAGCCGAGGGAATACTCATTGTACACCGCACCGGACAGCCGGTTGTCGGCCCGGTCGCCGGGCGCGAGGAAGCGCATATATTCCGGCCGGATCACCACGAAGGCCTCGTCCAGCGCCGCGCCGTCCTTGGGCGGGGCGAGCGTGAAGGTGCCGGGCACGTCGACCCCGTGCCATTCCGCACCGGCGCGCGTCATCTTCAGCGTGTTCACCTCGCCGACGAATTCCGACACGAAGCGGTCCACCGGCGCGCCGTAGATCTCCTCCGGCGTGCCCACCTGCACCAGCTTGCCGGCGCGCATCACGCCGATGCGGTCGCTCATCACCATCGCCTCCTCCAGCGAGTGGGTGATGTAGATGAAGGTCTTGCCGGTCTCGCGGTGCAGGTCCTTCAGCTCCTTCTCCAGCGCCTTCTTCAGCTTGTAGTCGAGAGCGGAGAGCGGTTCGTCGAAGAACAGCACGTCGGGATCATAGGCGAAGGCGCGGGCGAGCGCGACGCGCTGGCGCTCGCCGCCCGAGCACTTCATCACGTTCTTGTCGTGATAATTGTCCGGCAGGCGGACGACGCGCATCAGCTCCAGCGCCCGCTTCTTGCGGGTCGCGGCATCGACGCCCTTCACCTTCAGCGCGAAGGCGATGTTCTCGCCGACGCTCTTGTGCGGGAACAAAGCGAGCGACTGGAAGACGAGGCAGGTGGGGCGCCTGTTCGGCGGCATGTCGTTGATCAGCTCGCCGCGCAGGGTGATGTTGCCCTCGCTCGGCTGGTCCATGCCGGCGAGCATGCGCAGCAGCGTCGTCTTGCCGGAGCCGGAGGGGCCGACGATGGTGAGGAACTCGCCCTCGCGCACGTCGAGGTCGATCCCCTCCACCGCCGCGAAGCCGCCGAACATCTTGCGCACGCCGACCAATTGCAGGATCGGCAAGGCCGTTGCGGCATGGGCGGGCGGGGCGTCCGCGGGGATGGTCTGGAACATGTCGGTCTTTCGGTGTCAGGGCAGGCGGCGGGCGTGCCGCCGCGGGCAGGAGATTGTGGAAGTCGGTGGAGCGGGACCGGCAGGGGCGCGTCGGCGGATGCGACCTGCGTGCTTCGAGACGCGGGGCCATGCCCCGCTCCTCAGCATGAGGAACACTCTCCAGCGGAAGGAGAGCTTTCCCCATGCCCGCGGCCCCTCATCCTGAGGTGCCCGGCCATCGGCCGGGCCTCGAAGGACGCAGGCCCGCCCCGTCGCGCCTCACCCCCTCAACCGCTTGGCGGCGTTCATGATGTCGAGTGCCTTGTCGTAGTCCGGCACGATGTCGTACTCGACCGAGCGGGCCATCTCCTCCTCGAGGCTGTCCCACTGGATGGCGTCGAGCTCCTCCTTGGTGAACAGCTTGAAGCAGTCGGGATTGCCCATCTGCGCCACCGGGTTGAAGGTGCCCTCGGCGAAGGCGACGGTGTGCGCCACGTCCGGCGCCTGCACATATTTCAGGAACTCCAGCGCCAGCGGCGACAGGTTCGGGTTGTTCACCGTCGACGTCACCTCGATCCAGGAGATGCCGCCCTTGCCGCCGGCCAGCGGGCCCTTCAGCGGGGTGATGGCGCGCAGGTTCGGATGGCCGTCGGCGCGCGCCGGGGAGACCGAATAGGTGCCGCCGGTGAGATGCAGGTCGATCTCGCCGGAAATCAGCGCCTGGTTCATCGAGGCGATGTCGCCGATCAGCTTGGCGCCCTTGAAGACCCGCTTGGCGGTCTCCCCGAACTTCGCCATCTCCTCCGGCGTGTGGACCTTGAAGGGGTCGATGCCGGCGACGACGAAGAGGTTGAACACGTTCCAGTCGTCGGATTCCAGGATGCCGTATTTGCCGGCCAGGGCGGGATCGTTGAACAGGTCCCAGCCGGTCTCCTCGGCGGTCTTGCGGCTGATCTTGTCGGTGTTGACCACGAAGCTGTAGGGCCCGAAGCGCTGCACCATGCCGAGCAGGTCGTTGCCGTCCTCGCTCATCGCCCATTTGTAGGGCCATTTGAATTCGGGCAGCATCTTGGCGAAGAAGGGCTCGAACTCCGCCTTGGGCAACGGCTTGATCAGCTTCTCGGGCAGCATCACCTTGCGCGCCCAGGGATTGTTGACGTTGATCAGGTCCCAGGTGCTGATCTCGCCGGCGCGCAGGCGGTTGATCATGGTCGGGTCGTTGGTGAGGCTTTCCGCCTTCACCGTAGCGCCGGTCTTGGAGCGGAACGGGTCGAGCACCTGCGCGGAGTTGTAGCCCTCCCAGCACAGGATGTTCAGCTCCTTCTCGCGTGCCGCCCATGCCGAGCCGGCGCCGAGGAACGGTCCCGCCGCCAGTGCGCCGGCACCGGCCGCCATGCCCTGCAGCAGCGATCTCCTGGAAATGCCTGCCGAATTCCCTGCCATCTCGAAGTCCCCTCTTATGGTGGCGCGCACCTCGTCCGGCCGCGCATGCAACGCTCCATCGGAACCCGGCGATGTGGTTCTGATGTTGGAGTTTGTGCGATGCTAAACATTCCGTTTTGGGCTTTACAACACCAATTTTGCAGCGCACCCTGCTGAAAAGAAAGGCAGCCTAGAGTTTCGGCAGCATCGGCACCGAGAGCGGCAGCCTTCCTGCAACCAGCTGACAAACAACGAATTTTCCAAGGGAATCCTCGACACATGTTCACGCCGCTCGCAGGCAAGACGGTCATCGTCACCGGCGCCAGCAAGGGAATCGGGCGCGGCATCGCGCTGCGCTTCGGACAGGCCGGCCTCAATGTGCTGGTGGTCAGCCGCACGCTCGCCGAGGCCGAGAAGGTCGCCGCCGAAATCGGGCCCCACGCGTCGGGCTTCGCCGCCGACGTCACCCGCGTCGAGGACTGCGACGCCATGGCGGCGACGGCGGTGGCCCGCTACGGCTCCATCGACGTGCTCTGCGCCAATGCCGGCATCTTCCCCGCCGCCAGGCTCGGCGAGATGACCGAGGCGGATTTCGACCATGTGATCGGCACCAACCTCAAGGGCACCTTCCTGTCGGTCTCGGCGGTGCTGCCGCAGATGAAGGCGCAGAAGCAGGGCCGCATCGTGCTGACCTCATCGATCACCGGACCGATCACCGGCTTTCCCGGCTGGTCGCACTATGGCGCCTCCAAGGCCGGCCAGCTCGGCTTCATGCGCACGGCGGCGATCGAGCTGGCGCCGTGGAACATCACCGTCAACGCGGTGATGCCCGGCAACATCCACACCGAGGGCATGGACGGCATGGGCGAAGCCTATATCGCCTCCACCGCCGCCTGCGTGCCGATGAAGAAGCTCGGCAGCGTGTTCGACATCGCCAATGCGGCGCTGTTCTTCGCCTCCGAGGAAGCCGGCTACATCACCGGCCAGGGCCTTTCCATCGATGGCGGGCAGATCCTGCCGGAATCGCCGATGGCGCTCGAGGAGATGGGCACCGCCTGAGCCGCGGCGGCGCACCAACGAAAAAGGGCACCGCCACGGCGATACCCCTCATCTCGTTGCCTTCACGCCGGCCGCTTATTCCGAAGGCGAGCCCTTCGGCTTCAGCCAGGCGAACATGGAGCCGACGCCCTTCTTGGGCCGGATGTCGTCCGGCAGGCGGGCGACCACCACCATGTGGTCGACCTTGCCCTTCTTCCAATGGGCGAGGAAGGAATTGTAGTCCTTGAAGGAAATGCAGCCGTTGGAATCCCCGCGCGCGCCCAGCAGATAGCTGTGGGTCAGGATGCCGTTGCGGCCATACATCGGCTCCTTGCCGATCGGCGTCATCCGCAGCGCCTCGACGCCGTGGAACAGCGATTCGCGCATGGTCAGCCGATAGGTGTTCGGCGGCGTCGGGCCGCGCATCTTCACCGCGACGTGGCGCGGATCGTCGAACTTGTCGCCATAGCCGGAATGCGCCTCGAACTTGGTGCCGTCCGGCATGTAGACCACCTGGCCGACGATGTCGTAGACGGCGAAGCGGTCGCCGGGCTTGGGCAGGCGCACCTCGGCACTGGACATCGGGATGCCCGACGCCTCTTCCGGCGCCGCCTGGGGCGCCACGGTCGGCCCCAGATCCAGCTCGCCCTCGCCGGTCGACAAGGCGGCAAGGCGCACCTTGCGGGCCAGCGGGTTCTTGTCGGGCAGCGGCGTCTGCGCGGCGAGATCGCCGGCCGCGAGCGCGTCCGGGGCCTCGGCCGCCGGCCTCGCGGCGGTCTGGCTGCGGGCGGCGCCACGCGGATCGGAGGGCGGCAGCGGCACCGCATGCGTCATCGCCACCACCGCGCCCTTCGGCGCCGCGGTACCGGCGAGGTCGGAGATGGCCGGTGCGCTCGCCACGGTCGGGCCGGGCGCGGCGCGCGGCGGCATCTGCACGTCGGGACCGAAGATCCAGTTCGGCGCCAGCGCCACGAGGCCCGACGACTGGAAATTGCGGATTTCCCGGACGCTCGCCTCCATCTTCATCGGCGGCGGCGCCATCTCGAAAGGCGTGTCCTCCGGCATGGGCGGCGGCAGGTCGACCGGCATCCGGCCGATTCCCGACAGGCCGGCAATGGCGCTCGCCTCGGTCACGCGCAATTCGGAGGAAGTCGATGACGGCACCCAGGCGGCACCGAAGGAAACCGCGGCGGTCGCAGCCGCACCTCCCGCGCCGATGATCAGCGCGGTGACGAGATGCCAGCGGGGACGGACAGGCTTGGGCGCCACCGGCGCGCGCGTACCAAAGCCACGGGTGCGAGCTCTTCTGCTCATAACTCCCCAAACCCACATTCACACCGCCGATGCGTTGCGAAGGAGGTCGCCGCATCGGTCGATCACGCTCCCGCCTTCTGACGAGGCAGGCTTACTGAGCGCGTATCCATAGCGAAACTTGGTAAGCAATTTATTGATATCCGCGTGCAATGCAAACGCGAAACGCAGGAACGGGTTTTCCGGCCTCTCCATGCCGCAGCGCAATACCGCGCGGCGCCGGGCACGGGCCGGCTCCACCCTCGTCCTTGCCCCGCCTCCGTGCGATAAGCCGTGGCTGCGGGGCGATCGGCCGGCAGCCGCCGACGACCAACAGGGAATCACACGCATGACCGACGGCATCCTTCCGGCCCTGGCCGCCCGCCTCGACGAGCTGACCGCCTGGCGGCGCGAGCTGCACAGCTTCCCCGAGACGGCCTTCGAGGAGCATCGCACCAGCGACTACCTCGCCGCCAGATTGGAGGGCTTCGGCCTGCCGGTGCATCGCGGCCTCGCCGGCACCGGCCTGGTCGCGACGCTGGAGGGCCGCCGCGGCGCGGGTCCCGCCATCGGCCTGCGCGCGGATATCGACGCCCTCGACATCGCCGAGGCCACCAATCTGCCCTGGCGCTCCACCCGTCCCGGCAAGATGCACGCCTGCGGCCATGACGGGCACATGACCATGCTGCTGGGCGCCGCCCAGCATCTCGCCGCCCATCCCG
Source organism: Ancylobacter oerskovii (assembly GCF_018390555.1). GTDB lineage: Bacteria > Pseudomonadota > Alphaproteobacteria > Rhizobiales > Xanthobacteraceae > Ancylobacter > Ancylobacter oerskovii. The sequence continues at coordinate 66,016 of NZ_JAHBGB010000015.1, forward strand.
ATTTCGCCGGCACGGTGCACTTCATCTTCCAGCCGGCGGAAGAGAACGAGGGCGGCGGCAAGGTGATGGTTGAGGAAGGGCTGTTCGAGCGCTTCCCGGTGCAGGGGGTATACGGGCTGCACAACTGGCCGAACGCGCCGTTCGGCACCTTTCTCGGCCGGCCGGGGCCGATGTTCGCCGCCTTCGACATCTTCGAGGTGCGAATCGGCGGGCGCAGCGCCCATGCCGCCATGCCGCATCGCGGCGTCGATCCGGTGCTGGCGGCCAGCCAGCTGGTCGCCGCGCTGCAGTCCATCGTCTCGCGCAACGTCGATCCGGCCGAGGCGGCGGTGCTCACCGTCACCCAGATCCATGGCGGCGATACCTGGAACGTCATCCCCGAGGAGGTGGTGCTGCGCGGCACCTGCCGCACCTTCACCGCCGAGGTGCGCGATCTCGTCGAGGCGCGGTTCAGGGAAATCTGCGCCGGCATCGGCGCGGCGACGGGCACCGCGATCACCGTCGACTACCAGCGCCGCTACCCGGCGATGGTCAATCACCCCGCCGAGCTCGACGAGGCCTTCGCCGCCGCCCGCGCCACCAGCGGCGAGGCGAGCGTCATCACCGATTTCCCGCCGATCATGGCGGCGGAGGACTTCGCCTACATGCTGGAGGCGGTGCCGGGCGCCTATATCTGCCTGGCCAGCGGGCCGGGGCCGAACCTGCACAACGCCCATTACGACTTCAACGATGCGCTGCTGCCGGTCGGGGCCTCCTACTGGGTGAACCTCGTGCAGCGGCTGCTGGCGCCGCGCTAGAAGCCGCCGGCGGCCGCCGCCGCGCGGGCATAGTGCACCACCCCGTCCATCACCAGCTTCAGCGACAGCAGGAACAGCGCCCCGATCACCAGGCGGAAGAACAGCTTCTCCGGGATGATGCGCGTCAGCTTCACCCCGGCGAAGGTGCCCGCCACCGCCACCGGGGTGATCGCCAGCGTCAGGGTGAGGTTGGAGAGGCTCAGCTGCCCCAGCGCCCAGTAGGGCACCAGCTTCATGGCGTTGATCGCCGCGAAGAGCAGCGTCGAGGTGCCCGCGAACACCATCTTCGGCAGGCGCTGCGGCAGCATGTAGGTCTGGTAGGGCGGCGCGCCGGCATGGGTGACGAAGCTGGTGAAGCCGGTCAGCGTGCCCCAGAACAGCCCGCGCGGCACGTCGGCGGGCCGCGGCTGCGTCGGCAGGCGGCCGAACCAGCGGTTCAGGCAGAAGGCGAGCCCGATCAGCCCGACCATCAGCATCACCGCTTCCTCGCTGATCACCGAGGCGGTCGCCCAGCCGATGCCCACCCCCAGCGCGCCGGCCGGCATCAGGATGGCGAGGTTGCGGCCGGAATATTCCCGCCGGTAGTTCCAGACGCCGAACATGTCGCTGACGACATAGACCGGCAGCAGCAGGCCGGCGGCGGTGAGCGGCGACATCACCAGCGACATGATCGGCACCGCGAGCAGGCCGATCATCGGCAGCCCGCCCTTGGACAGCCCGACCGCCATCGCCGCCAGGCAAGCGGCCAGCGCGAACCCGATCTGCGACGGATCGAGCATGATGGAGATTACCTCGGAAAAGAACGACGGCGGGCGACGGCGCTGCCGCCGTCACCCGCCCTGGTGGGAAGAGGGTGGGAAGAGAACGAAGCCGCTGCGCCGCTCAGGCCGCCACGGCGCTCTTCAGCCGCGCCCCGACCTTGGCGCGCAGGCTGTTCAGGTCCTTGACGAACTGACGGATGCCCTCGGAGAGCTTCTCGGTCGCCATGGGGTCCTCGTTCATGGCGAAGCGGAACGCCTTCTCGTCGAGCGTGATCCGCGCCGACGCCTCGGTCGCCTGGGCCGGATCGAGCCGGCGCACGAGCGTGCCCTGGTCCGCCTCCAGCTGGTCGAGCAGCGCCGGGCCGATGGTCAGGCGGTCGCAGCCCGCCAGCGCCTCGATCTCGCCGGTGTTGCGGAAGGAGGCGCCCATCACCACGGTCTTGATGCCCTGGGCCTTGTAATAGGCGTAGATGTTGCGCACCGAGACCACGCCGGGATCGGTCTCGGCGGTGAACGGACCCTCGCCGGCCTTGACGTGCCAGTCGAGGATGCGCCCGACGAAGGGCGAGATCAGGAACACGCCGGCCTCGGCGCAGGCCACCGCCTGCGGCAGCGCGAAGAGCAGCGTCAAATTGCAGTCGATGCCTTCCTTCTGCAGCACTTCCGCCGCGCGGATGCCCTCCCAGGTGGAGGCGATCTTGATGAGGATGCGCTCGCGGCCGATGCCGCGCGCCTCATAGGCCTTGATGAAGGCCCGCGCTTTGGCGAGCGTCGCCTCGGTATCGAAGGAGAGGTCGGCATCGACCTCGGTGGACACGCGGCCCGGCACGATGCCGGCGAGCTCGGCGCCGAAATTGATCGCGAGACGGTCGCAGGTCGCCTTCACCACCGCGTCATGATCGCCGCCCTGCTTGGCGCCCCAGGCGATCGCCTCGTCGACCAGCGAGGCATAGGCCGGGGTTTCGGCCGCCTTGAGCAGCAGCGTCGGGTTGGTGGTGCAATCCTGCGGCTTGAGGCGTCGTACCGCCTCGATGTCACCGGTATCGGCGACGACGACGGTCATGGCGCGCAGCTGTTCGAGCTTGGAGGGCATGTCGATCTCTCTTCCTGCGGCGCCGCTCGCCGCGTCGGCTCATGTCATATGGGACCGCGATCACAAGGTTACGACCCTTGGACCACAATTTACCCTGCCGCTTCAAGATGCTCCGGCCGCGGATTGCATCGGCCGGCAGGGTCGCCATCGCGCTCTTGTGAGCCGCGCCGGGCAGGCGTAAATGCTGAAGAATCATGCTGCCGCCAGCCGTGGCTCCCCGAGGTCGCTCATGGACGATATCCACTACCGCGAATACAAGATCCTGCTGCGTCCCGAGCGGTTCTTCGATCCGCGCCAGTTCGAGGTGTTCTGGCGCAAGGCTACGCAGATCGCCTCCGAGCACAAGGTCGGCGTCATCACGAACAAGGACGGCTTCAAGCGCCAGGTGCGCGAGGTGCTGTTCTACGACACGCCCGACTACGACCTGTACCGGAACGCCTTCATCCTGCGCAAGCGCACCTTCTACACCGATGGCTGGCCCGAGAACGAGCACGAGCTCACCTTCAAGTTCCGCCATCCCGACTTCCACGAGGCGGCGCAGATCGACGTCACCCCGCATCTTCAGGGCGCCGCCGACATCAAGTTCAAGGAGGAGTTGCTGCCGCTGAAGGAAAAGCTCGGCGGCATGCGCAGCCTCTATTCGCATAATTGCGTGCTGCGCTCGGCGGGCCTCGTGCTCGATGCCGGGCTGGAGCGCATCGCCTCGGTGTTTCCGGTGCTGTCGGAACTGTGCCCCGCCCAGGCCGGCACGCCGGTGTCGCTGGTCAACAACCTGCCGGTGGAAGAAGTGCAGGTGAATGTCGGCGCGTTCGATTTCGGCCACGGCCTCGTCGCCAAGGCGACGATCGCGGTATGGCGCGACCGGCCGACCGAGAGCTCCATCGTCGGCGAATTCGCCTTCCAGGCCAAGTTCGACCGCTATGACGAACTGCACGCCAAGGCCAAGACGCGCTCGGAAGCCTTCTTCCTCGACGTGCAGCAGCAGATGCCGGAATGGGTCTATCTCGGCGCCACTAAGACCGCGCTGGTCTATAATTTCGGCAAGCTCGCCGTGGCCGGCCGCGAATGAGCGATCCGGCGGCCGCGACGCCTGCCCCCCCGCCCGGCGGCCCGGTGGGGCTCGGCGAGATCTTCCTCACCTTCCTCGTCATCGGGGCGACCAGCTTCGGCGGCGGGGTGGTCGCCTATCTGCGCAACGCGCTGGTGCTGCAGAAGGGCTGGCTCGACGAGGAGCGCTTCCTGTCGGCGCTGGAGATCGCCCAGGCGCTGCCGGGCCTCAACGCCACCAACATGGCGATCATCGTCGGCGACCGGCTGCGCGGCATCCTCGGCGCCATCATCGCCTTTCTCGGCATCACCCTGCCCGGCGCCACGCTGATCATGGTGCTCGGCGTCGCCTATGCGGCGAACGCCGACAACCCCTACGTCAACGCCGCGCTGGTCGGGGTCGGCGCGGCGGCGGTCGGCATGCTGGCGGCGGTGACGCTGCAGATCGGCCGCAAGCAGCTCGGCTCGCTGATCGACGTCGCCATCATCCTCGTCACCGTGGGGCTGGTGAGCTTCCTGCACGTCTCGCTGGTCTGGGTGATCCTCACCGTCGGTCCGGCGGCGGTGCTCATCTATCGCCCGCGCAAGGGCGAGGCGGTGGAAGGCGAGCCGACATGAACGAGAATCTCTCGGTGCTCGGCGTGTTCTCGCTGCTGTCGATCCTGGCGGTCGGCGGCGGCGCCGCGGTGCTGCCGGAAACCAAGGCGCTGGTGATCGACAGCCATCACTGGCTCACCGAGGACCAGTTCCGCGACATTTACGGCCTCGGCCAGGTGGTGCCGGGGCCGAACATGCTGATGGTGATGGTGATCGGCTATCACGTCACCGGCTTCCTCGGCGCCCTCCTCGCCTATCTCGGCTTCTTCCTGCCGGCGGGGGCGATCTCGCTCGGCGCCTCGCGGCTGTGGGACCATTTCGAGGGCTCGCCCTGGCGCGCCGCGCTGCAGCGGGGCATGGCGCCGCTGGTGGTGGGGCTGATGGCGGCCGGCGCCATCTCCATCGCCCGCACCGCCATAGAGGGGACGATGACCGTCGCCATCGCCATCGCGGTGTTCCTCGGGGTCTATTTCGTCAAGCGGGTCAACCCGGCCCTGCTGGTGCTCGCCGGCGGCCTCGTCGGGCTCGTCGCGCTGGGCTGAGAGGGCCCCCGACGCCCCGCAAGGCGATGTCCGGCACCGCAAATGCCGCGCCGGCGTGGGTTGGGGCTACAGCGGCGCCGGCACGGTGCTATCATGCCGGGGTTGTCGAACCTTCAGGGAGACTTTCCATGCCCGGTCTGCCCGCCTTCGGCCTTGCCCAGCCTCTACGTCGCCTCGCGGCCCCGCTCCTCGGCGCCGCCGCCCTCGCCGTCACCTTCGGCCTCGGCACCCCGGCCGAAGCCGGCGTCGCCATGCCGTCCCTCGCCGCCGCCTCCACGACCGCCACGACGCTGCCCGGCGTCGAGCCGGTGCGCTGGGTCTGCGGTCCTTGGCGCTGCGTCTGGCGGCCGAACTATCCCGCCTACTGGTATGTGCCGCCCTATGCGCGCGCCTGGGGGCCGCCGGTGCGGCCGGCCTGCTACTGGCGCCGCACCTGGGGTGGCGGCTGGGCGCATGTCTGCCCCTGAGATCCGCGGAGCTCGGCAGCCCCCGGATGCTGCCGAGCTTCCGACCCTGCCGCGCGCGGCCTCCGGGCGCGGCAGCTTCCCGCGGGCCTCCCTCCCGCCCGCCGGGCCTTCATGACCTCCGATCCGACGACTGGTATCGCGTTGCGCCCGCTCATCTTCGCCACTTTCGCCACCCTCATCGCCGGTTTCGTGAACGGGGTGGGCTATGCCCATCTCGGCGGCCTGTTCCTCTCCTTCATGAGCGGCAATTCCACCCGCCTCGGCATCAGCCTCGCCGCCGGCGAACACGCCGCCGCGCTGCATGCCGCCGCCGTCATCGGCAGCTTCGTCGCCGGCGCGCTGGTCGGCACGCTGATCGCCGAGGCCGCCGGGCGCTGGAAACTGGTGCTGATCCTCGCCGGCGAAGTGGGCCTGTTCGCGCTCGCCGCCGGGCTGACCCGGCACGATGCCGGCTTTGCCGCCCTGCTGCCGGTCGCCGTCGCCATGGGCATGCAGAACGCCGTGCACCAGATCATCGCCGGCGCCGATGTCGGCAAGAGCTTCGTCACCGGCGCGCTGTTCGGCCTCGGCCGGGCGATGGCGCGCCGCCTCACCGGCCGGGGCTCGATGGCGGAAGCGGCGAGCTATGCCCTGTCCTGGTTGGCCTTCGTCGGCGGGGCGCTGACCGGGGCGCTGATGCCCGTCACCCTGGGAATGACGCCGGCGCTGATCATCGCCGGGCTGTTGCTGACCGCGCTGGCGGTGCTGGCCTTCATCTTCAGCCGGCACCTCGGGCCGGCATTGGCCGAATTCGGCGGCGACTAGCCGTCACGCATCGGACGGGAGGCGGAAGCGGTCTCCCGCCATAGGCACGCGGCCCGTCGAGGCGCCTATTCCACCCCGATGGCGTCGCGGGCCTTGGCGAGCGCCTGGCGGCAGCCCTCGGCATCCTCGCGCTCGTCGGCGGCGCGGGCCTTGTCGAGTTCCGCCTGCGCCTTTTCGGGCGCGAGGCCCTCGCCGAGTTCCCCCTCGGCCTGCGCGATGCCGCCGGGCGAGGGGTCGTGGCTCAGCGTCGCATCCTCGCTCTCCGGCGCGGTGGGGCCGGTGGCGGCGAGGTCGGCGAGCAGCCGGTCGAGCGCCTCCTGCGTGGCGACGATGTCGGCCGTGCAGGGACCCGCCAGCGCGGCCGGAGCCGATGCCAGCAGCAGGGCGACAGCGAACGGGGCGGCGGCTTTCAGGCTCATGACATCCTTCCCTCGGCGGGCCCGCGAACGGAATCGGCCTGCCGGCGGCACTCTAGCAAAGTCCCCGGCGAGGTTTCGAGAGGCAAGCCGCGGCGGCGGCCGGCTTCCGGTCCGCTCAGTCGCGGGCGATCAGCTCGCGCTCGCCGCGATGCACCGGCAAGGCCGCGGGCGTGCAGCCGGCGGCGCGGCGGCGGAACATCGCCGGCCGGCGGTGCCGCAGCACGCTGCGCCGGCGCCGGCGCGGCTGCATGCCACCGATCACCAGACGCCCGAGGGTCGGATAGGCGGCGGCGAGCGTGCCGGCCGCGTCGGTGATCAGCATCGGCAGGCCGAGCAGGCCGCTCCAGAACCGCCATTCGGCGACCACGTCGTCGACATGCGGCGCGCTGTAGAGCGTCACCGACAGCTCGGCATCCTCGTGCACCAGCACCACCGCGACGCTGTCGTCCTCGCCCTGCGGATCGAGCAGGGCGATGGCGAGGCCGCGAAAGCGCGAATAGTCGATCGCCGCCCGCAGCGGCAGGCCGCCGAGCCGGCGATGCAGCACCAGATGCTCGGGGTGGAGCTCGACGCGCCGGCAGCCGCCGTCGGCGCCAGGGTCCGGCGCCTCGAACACCACCGGCCAGCCGGCGGTGCCGATCGGCCGCGCCAGCGAAACGTACTCGTAGGTTGAAACCGGAGGCCAGGCCTCCATTGCGCAGTGACGCCTCATGGTTCTCCCCGCCGGTTTTTCGACTTTGCTGTCCCGGTCGTGAGGCCACCTTAGTCCCGCCCCTGCCCTATCCGGCTTAAGGGACATGGTTGACCGTTTCTTCGCGCCCCCGGTTCCGCTTCCATGCTTGACGAAACCTTGCCGGGGCGCACGACGGCGCCTTGCCGGCGCGCATGCGTCGCGCCTCGGCCGGGCACCGTCCCGCTTGCGTCGGGCGCGTGCTGCGCCTAAGTCGCTGGGATGGATCTGTCCCCGCGAAACACGCCCGCGCCCGCCGATGCCGGCACGGTCGCCGAGCAGCTCGCCGCCGTCGTGGTGGAAGCGGGCGGGGTGGCGCGCGACATGTTCGCCCGCGGCATCACCTCCTGGTCGAAGCACAATGATTCCCCGGTCACCGATGCCGACATCGCCGTCGACACGCTCCTGAGGGAGAAGCTCGGCGCCCTCGCCCCGGATTATGGCTGGCTGTCGGAGGAGACCGCCGACATGCCCGCCCGCCTCGAGCGCCGGCGGGTATGGATCGTCGACCCCATCGACGGCACCCGCGCCTTCATGGCCGGCGGACCGGACTGGGCGGTGGCGGCGGCGCTGGTGGAAGACGGAAGGCCGGTCGCCGGCGCCCTGTTCGCCCCGGTGACGCAGGAGCTGTTCCTGGCGGCGGCCGGGCGAGGCGCCACCCGCAACGGCGCGCCGATCCGCGCCTCGCGGGCGCAGGCCGTCGCCGGCGCCCGCGCCGACGGCCCGGCCCAGTGGCTGGCGCGGGTCGACCGGCTCGGCACGCTCGCCCGGGTGCCGCGGATCCGCTCGCTCGCGCTGCGCATCGCCCGGGTGGCGACCGGCGAGCTCGACGTCGCCATCGCCGGGCCGAACGGCAACGACTGGGACCTTGCCGCCGCCGACCTTTTGGTGCACGAAGCAGGAGGCCGGCTGACCGACCTCGACGGCCTCCAGCTGATCTACAACGCTCCCGTGCCTCGGCACGGCGCTCTGGTGTCCGCCGGCACCGGGCTGCACCCGTCGGTGACGGAAGCGGCGCGCCGGGACGAGGAATGACATAGGAATTGGATGGCAATGGCTGACAGCGCGACGAGTCCCCAGCTTCTCCACCTCGTCTTCGGCGGCGAGCTCGACAGCATCGATGGCGTGACCTTCAAGGATCTCGACGGGCTCGACGTCGTCGGCATCTTCCCCAACTACGCCACCGCCCATGCGGCGTGGAAGGCCAAGGCGCAGCAGACCGTCGACAACGCCCAGATGCGCTATTTCATCGTCCACCTGCACCGCCTGCTCGACCCGGACGCCACCGCCGGCAAGGCCGCTGCCAAGAACTGACGGACACTATCGGTCTCATGTGGCGTAAGCTGCGACGCTCGCAGGCCATCCGCACCCTTCTCGGCCGTGCGATGGCTTCCTATCTGCGCTTTGTCTGGCGCTCCTCCCGGGTGGTGATGGAGCCGGCGAACCTGCATGAGCTCGCCGACCAGCAATTGCCGATGATCCTCACCTTCTGGCACGGGCAGCATTTCCTCACCCCCTTCCTGGTGAAGCCGCATCACCGCGCCAAGGTGATGATCTCGCGCTCGCGCGATGCCGACGTGAACGCCATCGCCGCCGAGGCGCTGGGCATCGGCACGGTGCGCGGCTCCGGCGCGCAGGGGCGCAACTTCCATGAGAAGGGCGGCCTCAACGCCACCATGGAGATGATCCGCAACCTCCGGGAAGGCTGCAACGTCGCCATGACCGCCGACGTGCCGAAGATCTCGCGCGTCGCCGGCCTCGGCGTCGTCACCATCGCCAAGCATTCCGGCCGGCCGATCTATCCGGTGGCGATCGCCACCTCCAACCGCATCCTGGCGAAGAGCTGGGACAAGGCGGCCATCCACCTGCCCTTCGGCCGCGCCGCCGTGGTGGCGGGCGACGGGGTGCGGGTGCCGGCCGACGCCGATGCCGAGGCGCTGGAAGCCGCCCGCCGCGAATTGCAGCGCCAGCTGGAGGAGATCACCGCCCGTGCCGAGGCGCTGGTCGGCCGTCCCCCCGTCGCCGGCCACAGCGCCGGCACGCAGACCGGCGGTGCCGGGAACGGTGCCGATCGCTCCGCCGGCGGCGCCCATCCCGGCCGCCTCAATGCCTAGGCGCCGGGCGACGCTGCCGATCCATCTCTACCGCCTCCTGACCTGGCTGGCCTCGCCCTTCGCGCGGCTGCTGCTCGCCGGCCGGCTCCGGCGCGGCAAGGAGGATCCCGCCCGCCTGGCCGAGCGCTTCGGCCGCGCCTCGCAGCCGCGGCCGAAGGGGCCGCTGGTCTGGCTGCACGGCGCCAGCGTCGGCGAGATCATCGCCATCATGCCGCTGATGGACCGGCTGCGCGGCCTCGGCTTCCGGGTGCTGCTCACCTCCGGCACCGTCACCTCGGCGAAGCTCGCCGCCGCCCGCCTGCCGCCGGACATCGTGCACCAGTTCGTGCCGCTGGATTCGCCGCTGTTCATGCGGCGCTTCCTGAAGCACTGGCGGCCGGACCTCGCCTTGCTGGTCGAATCCGAGCTGTGGCCGAACCTGCTGATCGAGGTGGGCCGGCGCCGGGTGCCGCTGGTGCTGGTCAATGCCCGCATGTCCGAGCGCTCCTTCGCGCAATGGAGCCGCCTGCCGCGGACGGCGGCCGCCCTGCTCGCCCATGTCGATCTGTGCCTGCCGCAGGACCCGCTGGATGCCGAGCGGCTCGCCGCCCTCGGCGCCGCCCGGGTCCACACCATCGGCAACCTCAAATTCGACGCCCCGCCGCCGCCGGTCGACCTCGCCGCCTTCGAGGCCCTGCGCGCCGCCACCGTCGGCCGGACCATCCTCGTCGCCGCCTCCACCCATCCGGGCGAGGAAGCGGTGGCGGTGGAGGCGCATCGCACCCTCGCCCGCGACCTGCCGGAGCTGCTCACCATCATCGCCCCGCGCCATCCCGAGCGCGGCCGCGAGGTGATCGGCGTCGCCGACGAGGCCGGCTGCCCGGCGGTGCTGCGCTCCGACGGCTACCTGCCGGATCGCGGCACCCAGATCTATGTCGCCGACACCATCGGCGAGCTCGGCCTGTTCTACCGGCTGGCGCCGGTGGCGCTGCTGGGCGGCTCGCTGATCCGCCATGGCGGACAGAACCCGATCGAGCCGATCAAGCTCGACGCCGCCATCCTGCACGGCCCGCATGTCGCCAATTTCGCCGCGCTCTATGAGCGGCTCGACGCGGCGGGCGGCGCCGCCTCCATCGCCGATGCCGGTTCGCTGGCGGCGCATGCGCTGGCGCTCATCACCGACCTGCCGGCCCGCCGGCGCATGGTGGACGCGGCGCAGGCCACCATCGCCACGCTGGGCGGCGCGCTGGAGCGCACGCTTGCCGCCATCGATCCCTATCTGGTGCAGATCCGGCTGGAGCGGCATCCGTCATGATCGGCCACCCACCTCTCCCCACGATGCGCGAGAACTGAGGCGATGCGCGCTCCCTCCTTCTGGTGGCGACCCGAACGGAGCCTGGCGGCGCATCTCCTCTCGCCCCTTGGCGCCCTGGTCGGCGCCGTCGCCGCCCGCCGCATGCGCGAGCCGGGGGTCAGCCTCGGCGTGCCGGTGATCTGCATCGGCAATCCCACCGTCGGCGGCGCCGGCAAGACCCCGACCGCGCTCTATCTCGCCCGCCGCCTCGCCCGCCGCGGCCACCGGCCCTCGATCCTCACCCGCGGCTATGGCGGGCGCGTCGAGGGGCCTATCCAGGTCGATCCGGTGCGGCACCGCGCCATCGATGTCGGCGACGAGCCGCTGCTGCTGGCCAGCGTCGCGCCGACCTATGTCGCCCGCGAGCGGCCCGCCGGCCTCGGCATGGCGGTGGCCGACGGCGCCGACGTGGTGCTGATGGATGACGGCTTCCAGAACCCGTCGGTGGAGAAGGCGCTTTCCCTGCTGGTGATCGATGCCGGCGTCGGCATCGGCAACGGGCTGTGCCTGCCGGCCGGCCCGCTGCGGGCGCCGCTCGCCCCTCAGCTCGCCCGTGCCCAGGCGGTGCTGGTCATCGGCGAGGGCGAGGCCGCGGCGGAGGTGGTGCGCATGGCGCACGCGGCGGGCCTCGCCGTGCTCACCGGGCGGCTGGCGCCCAACGCCGCCATCATGTCGCGGCTGATCGGGCGGCGGGTGCTCGCCTTCGCCGGCATCGGCCGGCCGGAAAAATTCTTCGCCACGCTGCGCGGCCTCGGCGTCGCCTCGGTGGCGACCATGGCCTTCGCCGACCATCATCCCTTCAACGCCGGCGACATCGCCGCGCTGGTCGAGCGGGCGGCGGCCGACGACCTGCTGCCGGTGACGACGGAAAAGGATGCGGTGCGCCTCACCGCCACGCCGGAGGGACGCGACCTGCTGCGCGCCAGCATCGTCCTGCCGGTGCAGCTGGTGCTGGAGGCGGAAAGCGTCGCGGTGCTGGACAGGCTGGTCGCCCGCCTGTTCCCCGGCCGCTGATCCCGGTCTCGCGCCGGGCGGTCCGTTGCGGCGCTCAGGCGTCCTTGCCGGGGCGCAGCCGGCCGGGATGCAGGCGGGTCAGCACCGCCTGCGGGCTGGAATAGGCCTCCTGCAGGTCGACACTCCAGTAGCGCAGCTCGTCGAGCGGGATCGGCTCGCCGGTCACGGCGCAGCGCACGAAGGTGCCGGGGCGTACCACCCGGAAGTCGCCGTCGAGATAGCGCAGCTCGGCCTCGCCGGATGCGGAAAACCGTTCGAAGCGGTTCATCGTCGTCATAAATCCTGTCTGGCCGCCCTTTCGGGCGACAATAGCCAACACCGCCACGCACCGGCAAGCACCGAGCGGAACAGGCGGACTCCCGCTTTTTGGCGCAGGACCGCCGCCGCGTCCACCCCGCGGCGCCCGGCGTGGCGGAAGGCGCTAATCGTCGAACAGGGTGGGCTGCGCCGGCGACTTCGGCAAGGCATCCGCCTTGGCCCGCGCCTTCGGCTCCCGCCCGCGTGCCGGCCCCTTCGGCGCCGCCCCGCCCGCCGTCGTGGGCGGCAGGGCGCCCGGCGCGCTCTCGCCGGCTGCCGCGCGCACATGCCCGTCGGCGAACTCGATGTCGAGCCTCTGGCCGCCGGCGATCGCCGCCGCGCTGCGCAGCGGCTGGCCGTCGGCGTCGCGGACCAGGGCGAACCCGCGCGCGAGCACCCCGCGATAGGACAATGCGCCCATCAGCTTGCCGATGGCGTCGAGCCGCCGCCCCCGCTCCGCCAGCCCGCGCCGCCACGCCGGGTCGAGCCGCGCATGGAAGCCCTCGAAGCGCTCGCGGGCGCGGTGGATGCGCTCGCGATGCGCATTGGCATTGGCACGCAGCGCCGCGTCGAGCCGGCCCGCCACCAGGGTGAAGCGCTCGCGGCGCCCGGCCACCAGCTGGGCCAGCCGGTGCGGCGACAGCCGCCCCTCGGCGCGGGTGAGCTGCAGGCGGTGGGCCGCCGCATTGGCCTTGAGCGCCCGCGGCAGCCGCCCCGAGGCGAGGTCGAGCCGCTGGCGCGGCACGGCGAGCAGCGTCTCCCCGCTGGGCAGCAGCCGCGCCAGCCCGCGCAGATCGGCGCGCCGCCGTTCGCTGGCACGGGCCATGGCCGCGGTGAGCCGCGCCCCGCCGGCCTGGATCGCCGCCATCAGCTCGCCGCGCACCGGCACCGCCATTTCGGCGGCGGCGGTCGGGGTCGGGGCGCGCACATCCGCCGCGAAATCGATCAGCGTCACGTCGGTCTCGTGGCCGACGGCGGAAATGAGCGGGATGGCGCTCTCGGCCGCCGCCCGCACCACCGCCTCGTCGGAAAAGCCGAGCAGGTCCTCCAGCGAGCCGCCGCCGCGCGCCACGATCAGCACGTCCGGCCGCGGGATCGCCCCGCCGGGTTCCAGCGCGTTGAAGCCGCGGATGGCGGCGGCCACTTCCGGCCCGCACGTATCTCCCTGCACCCTTACCGGCCACACCAGCACCCGGCGCGGGAAGCGGTCGGAGAGGCGGTGCAGTATGTCGCGGATCACCGCCCCGGTGGGCGAGGTGACGACGCCGATGACGCGCGGCAGGAAGGGCGGCCGGCGCTTGCGCTCGGGCGCGAACAGGCCCTCGGCGGCGAGGCGGCGCTTGCGCTCCTCCAGCATCGCCATGATGGCGCCGGCGCCGGCATATTCCAGCTGCTCGATGACAATCTGGTAGGAGGATTTGCCGGGAAAGGTGGTGATGCGCCCGATGGCGACCACTTCCAGCCCTTCCTCAGGCTTCAGCCTGAGGCGGGAGAAGCTGGTCTTCCACACCACGGCGTCGAGCCGGGCATTGGTGTCCTTCAGGCTGAAATAGGCATGGCCGGAGGAGTGTTGGCCGCGATAGCCGGAGATCTCGCCGCGCACCCGCACATGGCCGAAGGCCTCCTCCACCGTGCGCTTCAGGGCGCCGGAGAGCTCGGAGACCGTCCAGTCCGGCGCGTTGCCGACCGGCGATTCGGGAGGAGAAGCGGACATGGCGTTGTCATAGCCGGAATTGGAGGCGGGCGGAAACGGCGGCTCCGTCGCCGGCGAGGGCGCTCCCGGTCAAAGACGTGGATGCCCGGAACAGGTCCGGGCATGACGTTCTGTCTTTTGGAGCGCCGCCTTCTCAGCCCGAGCACCGTCATGGCCGGGCTTGTCCCGGCCATCCACGCCTGCCACGCTCGAACGCATGAAGGGCGGCTTCGTCTACATCCTCGCTAACCGGCCCGACGGCACGCTCTATGTCGGCGTGACGTCGGACCTCGTGCGCCGGATCTGGGAGCATCGCGAAGGATTGGCTGATGGGTTCACCAAACGCTACGGCCTGAAGACGCTCGTCCATTTCGAACGGTTCGACGACATCGCCTCGGCGATCCAGCGCGAGAAGACCATGAAGCACTGGCCGCGCGCGTGGAAGGTCCGGCTGATCCACGCGGGCAACCCGCAATGGCGCGACCTGTATGACGAGATCTTGGGCTGACAGGACGTGACCACGGCTGAAGGCGTGGATGCCCGGGACAAGCCCGGGCATGACGTTCTACCCGTCCGACATGTCCCCTTCCACCCCAAGCACCGTCATGGCCGGGCTTGTCCCGGCCATCCACGCCTTCCCGCAGGAGCAGGCGTCTTCGTTCGCGAATGAGCGGTGCCGTCGCCCTCCCTGCGCTTGCGCATGCCCCCGTCCGTTTCCCCGCCTTGATCGCCGCTCCCTCAGCCACTAGGTTGCGCGCGATTTTCCGCCAACCGCCGGCACATGTCATGATCGATCCCGCCCTGCCGCCCCATATGCGACCCGACCGGTCGTTCCAGGGGCTCATCCTCGCCCTGCACGCCTTCTGGGCGGACAAGGGCTGCGTCGTGCTGCAGCCCTACGACATGGAGGTCGGCGCCGGCACCTTCCATCCCGCCACCACGCTGCGCGCCATCGGCCCGAAGCCGTGGAAGGCCGCCTATGTGCAGCCCTCCCGCCGTCCCAAGGACGGGCGCTATGGCGAGAACCCCAACCGGCTGCAGCATTATTACCAGTACCAGGTGATCCTGAAGCCCTCGCCGGCCGACCTGCAGGACCTCTACCTCGCCTCGCTCGACGCCATCGGCATCGACCTCAAGCTGCACGATGTGCGCTTCGTCGAGGACGACTGGGAGAGCCCCACCCTCGGCGCCTGGGGCCTCGGCTGGGAGTGCTGGTGCGACGGCATGGAAGTGTCGCAGTTCACCTATTTCCAGCAGGTGGCCGGCATCGAGTGCGCCCCGGTCTCCGGCGAGCTCACCTATGGGCTGGAACGCCTCGCCATGTACGTCCAGGGGGTCGAGAACGTCTACGACCTCAACTTCAACGGCCGCGAGGGGGCCGAGAAGGTCACCTATGGCGACGTGTTCCTGCAGGCCGAGAAGGAATATTCCCGGCACAATTTCGAGCACGCCGACACCGCCATGCTGCTGGAGCAGTTCCGCATGGCCGAGAGCGCGGCGGCGCATTATCTCGAGGCCGGCTGGAGCGACGACCGCACCCGCCACCTGATGGCGCAGCCCGCCTATGACCAGTGCATCAAGGCGAGCCACGTCTTCAACCTGCTGGACGCGCGCGGCGTCATCTCGGTGACCGAGCGCCAGAGCTACATCCTGCGGGTGCGTGAGCTGGCCAAGGCCTGCGGCGCCGCCTGGCTGGCGACGGAAGCCGGCGGCACCCCCGCCGCCTGATCCGCAGGCGGCACCGACGACGCCCGAACCTTCCTTTGCGCGGCGGCGCCTGTTCAGCGCCCCGCCTCCTCGAACCTTCCGACGTGGCCCATGCCTGACCTCCTGCTCGAACTCTTCTGCGAGGAAATCCCGGCCCGCATGCAGGCCGGCGCCGCCGACAGCCTGCGCAAGCTGGTCACCGAGGCGCTGGTCGAGCGCGGCCTGCTCTATGAGGGCGCCAAGGCCTTCGTCACCCCGCGCCGCCTGGCGCTGGCGGTGCACGGCCTGCCGGCCAGCCAGCCGGACACCCATGAGGAGCGCAAGGGCCCGCGCGTCGGCGCGCCGCAGGCCGCCATAGACGGCTTCCTCAAGGCCTCGGGCCTCGCCTCCATCGATCAGGCGAAGATCGAGAGCGACCCGAAGAAGGGCGAGTTCTACGTCGCGCACCTGCACCGCCACGGCCGTCCGACGCCGGAGGTGATCGCCGAGATCGTCCCGGCCATCATCCGCGCCTTCCCCTGGCCGAAATCGATGCGCTGGGGCTCCGGCTCGCTGCGCTGGGTGCGGCCCTTGCAATCCATCGTCTGCACCTTCGGCCCGGAGACCGAGGAGCCGGAGGTGGTGCCCTTCGAGATCGACGGCATCGCCTCGGGCGATGTCACGCGCGGCCACCGCTTCCTGTCCTCCGGCGCCATCCGCGTGCGCCGGCTCGACGACTGGATGACCAAGCTGGAGGCCGCCTTCGTGGTTGTTGACCGCGAGCGGCGCAAGGACATCATCCTCGCCGACGCCCGCGACCTCGCCCTCGCCCACGGGCTGGAGCTGGTGGAGGATGCCGGCCTGCTCGACGAGATCGCCGGCCTGGTCGAATGGCCGGTGGTGCTGATCGGCTCGTTCGACGAGAGCTTCCTCGACGTGCCCGACGAGGTGATCCGCGCCACCATCCGCGCCAACCAGAAGTGCTTCGTGCTGAAGGACCCCAGGACCGGCCGCCTCGCCAACCGCTTCATCCTGGTGTCGAACCTCGCGGCCACCGACGGCGGCGACGCCATCGTCGCCGGCAATGGCCGGGTCATCCGCGCCCGGCTGTCGGACGCCAAGTTCTTCTGGGACACCGACCGCAGGACCAATGCCACGGTGCCGCTGGCCGACCGGCTGGCGAAGTTCCAGAACGTCACCTTCCACGAGAAGCTCGGCTCGCAATATGAGCGCATCCAGCGCATCGCCGCGCTGGCGGAGACGCTCGCTCCGCGGGTCGGCGCCGACCCTAAGCTGGCCCGCGAGGCCGCGCTCTATGCGAAATCCGACCTGCGCACCGAAGTCGTCGGCGAGTTCCCCGAGGTGCAGGGCCTGATGGGCCGCTACTATGCGGAGTTGGAAGGGCTCGACCCGCAGATCGCGCTGGCGGCGGAAGAACACTACAAGCCGCAGGGCCCCACCGACCGCGTGCCCACCGCCCCGGTGTCGATCGCCGTGGCGCTGGCCGACAAGCTCGACACCCTTACCGGCTTCTGGGCCATCGACGAGAAGCCCACGGGTTCGAAGGACCCCTTCGCGCTGCGCCGCGCCGCCCTCGGCGTGGTGCGGATCGTGCTGGACAACGGGCTGACGCTGAAGCTGTCCGAGTTCGTTGAGCCCGACCTCCTCGCCTTCTTCGCCGACCGTCTGAAGGTTCACCTGCGCGAGCAGGGCGCCCGCCATGACCTCGTCGACGCGGTGTTCGCGCTCGGCCAAGACGCGGGGAGCGCCGAAGGCGCGACAGGGACGCAGAAGACTCTCCAGGACGACCTCCTCCTCGTCGTCAAGCGCGTCGAGGCGCTCGGCCGTTTCCTGCGCACGGAAGACGGCAAGAACCTCCTGGCCGGCACCAAGCGCGCGGCGAACATCCTGCGCATCGAGGAAAAGAAGGACGGCGTCTCCTATGGCGGCGGCGTCGACATCACGCTGCTGCACGAGCCGGAAGAGCGCGCGCTCGCCGATGCCATCGCCAAGGCCGGTCCGTTGATCGCCACCGCGCTCGGCGCGGAGGATTTCGAGGGCGCCATGGGCGTGATGGCCTCGCTGCGCGCCCCGGTCGACGCCTTCTTCGAGAAGGTGACGGTGAATGCCGAGGACAAGGCCCTGCGCGCCAACCGCCTCGCCTTGCTCGCCGACATCCGCGCCATCACCCGCCAGGTCGCCGATTTCGAGCGCATCGAAGGCTGAGGACGGCACGGACCGGGGGACGGGGACCAGACCATGAGCCTCGTCCACAATGAGCGCACCAAGCTGACGGCCACCTTGCTCAACAATGTGGCCGCCGCCATGTTCATCACCGGCGGTATCGGTCCGACCGTCTCGCTCTCCTACGGCTTGCCCGGCCCGACCGGCGGATGGTCCGCCCTCGGCATCACCACCATTTGGATTCTGGGCGGTTCGGCCATACATTACATGGCGAGACTGCTTCTGAAGGGACTGAAGCCATGACGACCGCGATCCTCGCATGGTACGTCGCTCCGCTACTTCTGGTTGCGGCGTGCTACGTCCTCTTCCTGGCGACCCGTGCGGACACCCACCACGCCGGCCCGGCGGAATAGCCGCCTCGCGCGCGCCTCCCCGCGTAGCCTTCCGCCGCCTCGGGAACCTTCCCCTACCTCCGGCCGTTCATGAAGGCACCCACCGGAGGCCCCTTCATGTCCGTCAGCATCGTCGCCATCCAGCCCATCGTCGCGCTGATCGCCGGCATCCTCATCCTGGTGATGCCGCGGCTGCTCAACTTCATCGTGGCGATCTACCTGATCTTCATCGGCGTCATGGGGCTGATCGGCAACGGCACCATCAACCTGTAGCCGCAACGAAAATGGCCGGGACATGCCCGGCCATCTCCCGCCATCGATGCGAAGGCGTCAGATCGTCTTGCGGATCAGCCGGTCGACGCTCCACGGGCCGGGGCCGGCGAAGGCGAGGTAGAACAGCGTGAAGCAGTACAGCGCCGCCAGTTCGCCGCCATTGAGGATCGGGTAGAAATCCTTCGGCGCATGCACGAGGAAATAGGCCACGGCGGTCATGCCGGAGAGCACGAAGGCCACCGGCCGCGAGAACAGGCCGATCAGCAGCAATGCGCCGCCGATCAGCTCGAACAGGCCGGCGAGGCCGGGCATGGTCGCCAGGCTCACCCCGGTCATCGGCGTCTGGGGAATTCCGAGAATCTTGGTGGTGCCGTGCTGCATCAGCAGCAGCGCCGTCATCACCCGCAGGAGGCTCAGCACATGCGGCGTGAGCGAATCGACGAATTTTGTCATGCCCCAACTTCCCTGAACACGCTCGGTTTTTCTCCCGGCAGGCCGGAGGCTGCCGCAACGGCGCCCCGGACGCAATCGCCCTATGCATCACGTTGCAGTGCGATATAATTCGCCGCATTGCGAATGATGGATTGAACGAAACACCTCAAAAGGCTAGACCAAGGGATGGAAAAGCCATCCGGGATGGCCTTCCCAACAAGATGAACCCCTTGATGGGGCTCCCTTTTCGAACTCGCCAGCATTTCCACAGAGGCTATGATCGTGCGGTCCAAGGCACGTTCAACCAGCGGGACTTCCGAAATGACGAAATGGGTCTACACCTTCGGCGACGGCGCGGCAGAAGGTGCGGCGGACATGCGCAACCTCCTGGGCGGCAAGGGCGCCAACCTTGCCGAGATGTCCAATCTGGGGCTGCCGGTTCCTCCCGGCTTCACCATCTCCACCGAGGTCTGCACCTGGTACTACGCCCATGGCAACGCCTATCCGGCCGAGCTGAAGGGCAATGTCGAGGACGCCCTCGCCTATGTCGGCAAGCTGGTCGGCAAGACCTTCGGCGATCCCGCCAATCCGCTTCTCGTCTCGGTCCGTTCGGGCGCCCGCGCCTCCATGCCGGGCATGATGGACACCGTGCTCAATCTCGGCCTCAACGACGTGACGGTCGAGGCGGTGGCGAGCGCCTCCGGCAATCCCCGTTTCGCCTATGACAGCTACCGCCGCTTCATCCAGATGTACTCGAACGTGGTGCTGGACTTCCCGCACCATCATTTCGAGGAAGTGCTGGACGGCTACAAGGCCGACAACGGCTACACGCTCGACACCGACCTCTCCGCCGACGACTGGAAGGAAATCGTCAAGCGCTACAAGGCGCTGGTCGAGCACGAGCTCGGCAAGCCCTTCCCGCAGGACCCGCAGGACCAGCTCTGGGGCGCCATCGGCGCGGTGTTCGGCTCCTGGATGAACCAGCGCGCCATCGTCTATCGCCGCCTGCATTCCATCCCCGAGAGCTGGGGCACCGCGGTCAACGTGCAGGCCATGGTGTTCGGCAATATGGGCGACAGCTCGGCCACCGGCGTCGCCTTCACCCGCAACCCGTCCACCGGCGAGAACGCGCTCTATGGCGAGTTCCTGATCAACGCCCAGGGCGAGGACGTGGTGGCGGGCATCCGCACCCCGCAGAACATCACCGAGACCGCCCGCAAGGAGGCCGGCTCCGACAAGCCGTCGATGGAGACGGCGCTGCCGGAGGTGTTCACCGAGTTCAACCGCATCGCCGGTGTGCTCGAAGGGCACTACCGCGATATGCAGGACCTCGAATTCACCGTCGAGAACGGCAAGCTGTGGATGCTGCAGACCCGTTCCGGCAAGCGCACCGCGAAAGCCGCGCTGCGCATCGCGGTGGAGATGGCCGATGCCGGCGTCATCACCCGCGAGGAAGCCATCGCCCGCGTCGATCCCGCCGCGCTCGACCAGCTGCTGCACCCGATGCTCGACCCCAAGGCGGACAAGGCGGTGATCGGCTCCGGCCTGCCGGCCTCGCCGGGCGCCGCCTCGGGCGAGATCGTGTTCTCCGCCGACGAGGCCGAGCTCTTGAAGAGCCAGGGCCGCAAGGTCATCCTGGTGCGCATCGAAACCTCGCCGGAAGACATTCACGGCATGCACGCCTCGCAGGGCATCCTCACCACCCGCGGCGGCATGACCTCGCACGCCGCCGTGGTGGCGCGCGGCATGGGCAAGCCCTGCGTCTGCGGCGCCGGCACCATCCGCGTCGACTATGCCGCCGGCACCATCTCCTCCGGCGGCGTCACCCTGAAGAAGGGCGACATCCTCACCATCGACGGCGGCACCGGCCAGGTGATCGCCGGCGCGGTGCCGATGCTGCAGCCGGAGCTCTCCGGCGAGTTCGGCACGCTGATGGGCTGGGCCGACGGCGTGCGCCGCCTCAAGGTGCGCGCCAATGCGGAAACCCCGCTCGACGCCCGCACCGCGAAGAATTTCGGCGCCGAAGGCATCGGCCTGTCGCGCACCGAGCACATGTTCTTCGACGCCGGCCGCATCCGCGCGGTGCGCGAGATGATCCTCGCCGACGACGAGAAGGGCCGCCGCGCCGCGCTCGCCAAGCTGCTCGCCGCCCAGCGCTCGGACTTCCAGGAGCTGTTCGAGATCATGGACGGCCTGCCGGTGACGATCCGCCTGCTCGACCCGCCGCTGCACGAGTTCCTGCCGCACACCGATGCGGAGATCGCGGAAGTCGCGGAAGGGCTCGGCGTCTCCGCCGCCAAGCTCGCCGCCCGCAAGAAGGAATTCGACGAGTTCAACCCGATGCTCGGCTTCCGCGGCTGCCGTCTGGCGATCGCCTTCCCGGAAATCGCCGAGATGCAGGCCCGCGCCATCTTCGAGGCGGCCGTCGCCGCCCAGAAGTCCACCGGCAAGCCGGTGGTGCCGGAGATCATGGTCCCCCTGATCACCGGCAAGCGCGAGTTCGACCTCGTCAAGGCCGACATCGACGGCGTGGCGAAGAAGGTCGAGGAAGAAACCGGCACCAGGCTCGACTACCAGGTCGGCACCATGATTGAGCTGCCGCGCGCGGCGCTGAAGGCGGGCGAGATCGCCGAGACGGCGGAGTTCTTCTCCTACGGCACCAACGACCTCACCCAGACCACCTACGGCATCTCGCGCGACGACGCCGGCACCTTCCTCGGCACCTACATCTCCAAGGGCATCTTCGAGGTGGACCCCTTCGTGTCGATCGACACTGACGGCGTCGGCGAACTGGTCAAGATCGCCACCGAGCGCGGCCGGGCGGTGCGCCCCAAGCTGAAACTCGGCATTTGCGGCGAGCACGGCGGCGATCCGGCCTCGGTGGCGTTCTGCGAGGAAGTGGGACTCGACTACGTGTCCTGCTCGCCCTTCCGCGTGCCGATCGCCCGCCTCGCCGCCGCCCAGGCGGCGCTGAAGGCGCAGGCCGCCTCGCAGGCGTGAGCGCGGCCGCCACACCATGACGACAGGCGATGGCCGGGCGGACAGCCCGGCCATCTGCGTTCAGGCGGCGGCCTCCGGCCCTGCCGGGGCCGGTTCCGGGGG
The DNA here is from genome assembly GCF_018390555.1 of Ancylobacter oerskovii. Lineage (GTDB taxonomy): Bacteria > Pseudomonadota > Alphaproteobacteria > Rhizobiales > Xanthobacteraceae > Ancylobacter > Ancylobacter oerskovii. The sequence goes on from NZ_JAHBGB010000015.1 coordinate 87,793, forward strand.
CCGTCTTTGGCCCGCCGGTGAGCCCGCGCAGGGCACGGCTGCGCGCCGAGGGGTTTCCTTTTGCGCGCAAAACCCCATATTCCCAGGCATCGCTCAATTCGGAGTGCCAGAACCGCGGCCGCGACCGGCCGCTCAGATTGGATAAGATTTGCAAGTTCTCGTTCGCGACAACAATGTCGACCAGGCCTTGAGGGTCCTCAAGAAGAAGATGCAGCGCGAAGGCATCTTCCGCGAGATGAAGGCCCGGCGGTCCTATGAAAAGCCGTCCGAGCGGCGCAACCGGGAAGAGGCCGAGGCGGTGCGCCGTGCCCGCAAGGCGGCCCGGAAACAGGCGATCCGCGAAGGGCTGATCGCCGCCCCGAAGAAGAAGCCGCTGCCGGCGCGCCCGCGCGCGGAGGCGCCTCAGCCCGCGACCGCAAAATAAAATTGCCGCAGGGTTGCGGGCGATAACCCCGTCCTATAAGTTATCCACATCGATCTTGCACGTTGAACTTTGTTTTCGCGCCTTGTGCGCTGCGGCGAACTTCCTCTCAAATCGATGTCAATGTGGCGTTCACCCTGGGATGGGCGCCCGGTTTTCTATGTCGAATGAAAGGATTCTGTCATGGCGACAGGTACCGTGAAGTGGTTCAACGGCCAGAAGGGCTATGGTTTCATCCAGCCGGACAATGGCGGCCCGGACGTGTTCGTCCACATTTCCGCCGTGGAGCGCGCTGGCATGACCAGCCTGCACGACGGGCAGAAGGTCTCCTACGAGATCGAGTCCGATCGCCGCACCGGCAAGCAGAGCGCTGGCCAGCTGCAGGCGGCGTGATTGGTGCCGGACGGCTCCTGACCACGGATGTACTGGCAGGAACGTCGAGCACTATGGGGAGGCCGGGGCAATCCCGGCCTTTTTCATTTTGAGGAGAGCGGCAATGGCCAATCCGACCCGGGAGACTTTGTTCAAGCCCAATCTCACCAAGACCGAGAGCAAGGCCGAGGCGGTCTCGCGCATCGCCATGTCGATGATCGAGCAGGAAACCGCCCGGCGCGACGCCAAGACCGCGCGGCTCCGGGAAGCCCGGCTGGCGCAGGAAGCCGCCTCCCAGCCGGCCAAGACCGTTCCCGGCGCCAATAGCGCCGCCCAGGCCAAGAGCGCCTCCCGGACCAAGACCCGCCGCGCCAAATAGGGCGGTTGCGCCTACCCCTCGCGGCTCGACCGGCCGGCGACAGGGTGCGATGATGGCGCCGTCCGCGCTCCGCTTCCCATCGAAAGGCCGATCCGCATGCTGCAGTCCGCGGCAGCGCTGGTGATCATCGACCTCCAGAAGGCCATCGACCATCCGGGATGGGCGGAGCAGGGTCCGCGCAACAATCCCGATGCGGAAGCGGTCGTCGCCCGGCTGCTCGCGGCATGGCGCGCCGCCGGCCGGCCGGTCTTCCACATCCGCCACGACTCCGCGGATTGGCGCTCGACCTATCATGCCGACGGCCCGGGCAGCGGCTTCAAGCCGGAGGCGATGCCCCGGCCCGGCGAGACGGTGATCGTCAAGCGGGTGCACAACGCCTTTCTCGGCACCGATCTCGAGGCGCGCCTGCGCGCGGCCGGCATCGCGACGCTGGTGGTCGCGGGGGTGATCACCAATAATTCCGTCGAGACGACGGTGCGCATGGCCGGCGATCTCGGCTTCGACGTGCGGCTGGTCGAGGATGGCTGCTTCACCTTCGCGCGCCGCGACCATGCCGGCCGGCTCAGGAGCGCCGACGAGGTGCATGCCATGTCGCTGGCGAATCTGGACGGGGAATATTGCACCGTGGTGCGGGCGGCGGATCTGCTGTAGCGGCGGCAGGGGCTCCGCCGGCCTCCCCGCCAGATATGCGACAGCGCGACAGCGCGGCAGGACGCGAGGGCGGGACGAGCCCGCGCGCCCCGGCCGCCCATCGGGGGACAGGATGCCGATGCGCTCAGCCGGCCCGCGCGGCGAGCACGGCGTCGGCGGCCTCGACGAAGCCTTCCCCGCCCGGCCCCGCCGCGATCCAGGCGGGCGGGGTCGCGATCTCCTGCAGATAGCGGGTGACGGTGCTCACGCCGACGCTGTGCGGGAAGAAGCCGAACATCGGCGCGTCATTCGTCGAATCCCCGACATAGAGCACCGCCTCCGGCTCGGCCGCGACATCCAGCCCGTAGCCGTCGGCCAGCACGCGCCGGGCCATGGCCAGCTTGTCGTAGCCGCCGAGCCAGCCGAGCACCCAGAGATTGTTGAGCGTCACCTCCGCGCCCTCCGCTCGCAGGGCGCTAGCGATGGCGCTCCGCTCCCCCGGATCCTCCGGCTGCGCGAAGGCGATGCTTGTCAGGCGAAACGGCTGGTCCTCGGCGAGGCGGGCGGACGGAACCGCGGCCTGCACGGCGCGCGCGATCCGCGCCAGTTCCTCCGCGACCGCCGGCCGGTCGCCCTCCCCGTGCCAGAACAGGCGCCGGATACCGTGCCCCTCGCCGTCCCGGCGAAAGAACAGCCCGCCATTCTCGCCGATGACCCCGTCGACCGGCCACATGCGGGCCATCTGGTCGCACCATCCGGCGGGAGCGGCGGTGACCGGCATCACCGTCACGCCGGCCTGCTGCAACCGCTCCAGCGCTCCATAGGTGCGGGCCGCCAGCCGCCCCCGATAGGTGAGGGTCTCGTCCATGTCGGTCAGGACGAAGCGGACGCCCGCGAAGGTCGAGGGAGCAGCATCACGCAAGGGTCGCATATCGTTCCGTCCTGCTGGAAAGCCGGGTCACGAGTGGGTTGCCCGGCTAGCCGCTTCTCGCCGCCGCCTTCAGCCGGTACAGCGCCTCCAGCGCCTCGCGCGGGGTCATCTCGTCCGGGTCGATCCCCGACAGCGCCGTCTTCACCGCCTCGGCCGCCGGGTCCGCCTTCGCGGTTTCCAAAGGTGCCGCCGGCACCCGGTTGATCGCCGCGAACAGCGGCAGGTCGTCGAGGATGCGCTGCGCCGGCGCGGCGCGGTCGGCGGTCTCCAGCTCCGTCAGCACCGCCTTGGCCCGCGCCACCACGCTGGCCGGCAGGCCGGCAAGCCGCGCCACCTGGATGCCGTAGGAACGGTCCGCCGCCCCCGGCACCACCTCGTGCAGGAAGATCACCTCGCCCTCCCACTCCTTCACCTTCACCGTCGCGTTGACGAGGCGGACGAGGCGCTGCGACAGCGCGGTGAGCTCGTGGAAATGGGTGGCGAACAGGCCGCGGCAGCGGTTCACCTCGTGCAGGTGCTCGAGGCTCGCCCAGGCGATGGACAGGCCGTCGAAGGTGGCGGTGCCGCGGCCGATCTCGTCGAGGATCACCAGCGAGCGCTCGCTCGCCTGGTTGAGGATGGCGGCGGTCTCCACCATCTCCACCATGAAGGTCGAGCGCCCGCGCGCCAGGTCGTCCGCCGCGCCGACGCGGGAGAACAGGCGATCCACCACGCCGATATGCGCCGCCCGCGCGGGCACGAAGCTGCCGGCTTGGGCGAGGATGGCGATCAGCGCGTTCTGGCGCAGGAAGGTCGACTTACCCGCCATGTTGGGGCCGGTGACCAGCCAGATACGGCCGGAATTCGCCCGCCCGTCGGCAGCGTCCGGCGGCGAGAGCTCGCAGTCATTGGCGACGAACGGGCCGCCGTCGCGCCGCAGCGCCTGCTCCACCACCGGATGGCGTGCGCCCTCCAGCCGGAAATCGAGCCCGCCATCGACCTCGGGCCGGACATAGGCTTCCTCCACGGCGAGCCGCGCGAGGCCGGCGGTGACGTCGATCACCGCGAGCACCCCGGCGGCGGCACGGATCGCCTCCGCCTCCGCCATCACCGCGGCGGCCAGCCGGTCGAAGATCGCCTGTTCGAGGGCGAGGGCCCGCTCGCCGGCGCTGGCGATCCTGGCCTCCAGCTCGCCGAGCTCGGTGGAGGTGAAGCGCATGGCCCCGGCCATGGTCTGGCGATGCACGAAGACGGCATCGAAAGGCGGCTCGCGCAGCCGGTCGGCATTCTGCTGGGACACCTCGACATAATAGCCGAGCACCGCATTGTGCCGGATCTTCAGGGATTTGACGCCGGTTTCCTCGGCATAGCGCCGCTCCAGCGCTGCCACCACGCGCCGGCTCTCGTCGCGCATGGCCCGCGTGGCGTCGAGATCGGCGTCGAAGCCGGCGCGGGTGAAGCCGCCGTCGCGGCGATAGGGCGGCAATTCGTCGGCCAGCGCCTCCGCGAGCAGCGCCGGCAAGGCGGGGTCGACGGCGCCGAACAGCAGGGCGTTCGCCTTCAGCTCCTGCCCCACCTCGCCCGCCAGCAGCAGGCCGGCGATCGCCGCGCCCTCGGCGAGACCGCGGCCGATGGCGGCGAGGTCGCGCGGGCCGGAGCGGCCGAGCGCGATGCGGGCGAGCGCGCGGGCGAGGTCCGGCGCCCCCGCGAGCCGCTGCTGCAGCGAGGCGCGCAGCGCCGCATCCTCCACCAGCGCCTCCACCGCGTCGAGCCGGGCGGCGATGCGGGCAGGGTCGGTCAGCGGCTCGGCGAGGCGGCGGGCCAGCAGGCGGGCACCGGCCGAGGTCACGGTGCGGTCGACGGCGGCGTTGAGGCTGCCGGCGCGGTCGCCGGTGGTGGTGCGCAGGATCTCGAGATTGGCCCGCGTCGCCGGGTCGATCACCATGATGTCGGACGCCGCCTCGCGGGCGGGCGCGGCGAGCGGCGGGCGCTGGCCGAGCTGGGTGCGCTCGACATAGGCGACCACCGCGCTGGCGGCGGTGAGCTCGACGCGCGAGAAGGCGCCGAAGGCATCGAGGGTGGCCACCCCGAAGAAGCCGGCGAGGCGACGTTCGGCGGAGGCGCCGTCGAAGCTTTCCTTCGGCAGCGGCGTCACCGCCGGCAGCGTGCGCCAGATCTCGCGGAAATCGGCCTCATCATACACCTGATCGGGCACCAGCAGCTCGGCCGGCTCCACCCGCGCGAGGTCGGCGGCCAGCCGCCCGGCATGCGTCTCGATGACCCGGAAGGAGCCGGTCGAGATGTCCGCGAAGGCGAGCGCATAGACATAGCCGTCCTCCCCCGCCCCCTCCCCGCCGCGCTGGCGGGCGAGGCTTGCCAGCACGTTCTCGCGCCTGGCGTCGAGCAAGGCATCCTCGGTGAGGGTGCCGGGGGTGACGAGACGGGTAACATCCCGCCGCACCACGCTTTTCGGGCCGCGCTTCTTCGCCTCGGCGGGGTCCTCGGTCTGCTCGCACACCGCGACGCGATGGCCGGCGGCGATGAGCTTGTGGAGATATTCCTCGGCGCGCTCCACCGGCACGCCGCACATCGGGATATCCGCGCCCTGGTGCTTGCCGCGCTTGGTCAGCACGATGCCGAGCGTGCGCGAGGCGATTTCCGCGTCCTCGAAGAACAATTCGTAGAAATCGCCCATCCGGTAGAACAGCAGGCTGTCCGGGTTGGCGGTCTTTATCTCGACATACTGCGCCATCATCGGCGTGACGCGCTCGGCGTCGCCGGAGGCCTTCGGGGAGGGAGTCGCGGTCGCATCCATGCCTGAACGCTTGCAGGGACACCGCCCCGACCGCAAGGGCGCGGCGGGCTTTTCCCCGCCTTACAGCTCGATGCCGCGCAGCGCCTCGGGGTCCATCAGGCCCATCAGGCGGCCGGCGGCGCAGCGCGCGAGCCGCAGGGTGAGCGCCTTGCGCTGCGGTGCCGCCAGCGGGTGGCGCGGCGCCTCGCGCATCAGCGCCGCCCCGAAACCGTCGGCGACCAGGATGCCGGTGTCCTCCGGCAGGATCTCCAGCGGAAAGCCCGGCGCGACGGCGAAGAACAGCCGGTCGCAAAAGTCCCGATATTCGAACCACTTGTGATCGGCGCGGAAATCGGCGACCGAGGATTTCACCTCGATCACCCAGACCTCGCCCTTGGCGCAGAGCGCCGCGACATCGGCGCGGCGGCCGCTGGCCAGCACGAATTCCGGCACGCCGACCAGCCCGCACGCCGCCACATAGCGCAACGCGCCGCGCCGGATGGCGAGCGCCGCCTCCGATTGGCGGCCGTCCGGCGGCAAGGCGAGAGCGTCGAGGGTTCCATGCATGACTGTACCCTATACGTTCTCATCGGAGAATGAAAAGCCCCGAGCGAAAGGTCGTTACCCGACCGGATCGACTCGTCTATAAGCGGGCGTCCTTCCGATGGTCCCCCTCATGGCCGCCTCGACCGTGCCGTCCGAATCCGCACCTGCGAAAACCGCATCCGGCGAGGCATCGCCCGCCGGCTCCGGGACCGAACGGCCGACACCGAGCCTGCGTGAGCTTTTCGTCGGCTTCCTGTCGGTGGCGGTGGTGGCCTTTGGCGGGGTGCTGCCGATCGCCCGGCGCGCGGTGGTCGAGCGGTATCAATGGGTGGATTCGGACGAGTTCACCGAGCTCGTCGGCCTCGCCCAGTTCCTGCCGGGGCCGAACATCGTCAACCTGTCCGTCGTCATCGGCGCGCGCTTCCGCGGGGTGCCGGGCGCCATTGCCGCCTTCAGCGGCCTCACCCTGGCGCCGGCGGTCATCGTCATCCTCGCCGGCACGCTGTTCGCGCGCTACAGCGACGTGCCGGCGGTCTCGGATCTGCTTGCCGGCCTCGCCGCCGGGGCCGCCGGCCTCGTCATCTCCATGGCCGGGCGCATGGGCGAGCCGATATGGCGACGCCGGGAATGGCGCGACCTCGGCATCGTCGCCGTCTCCTTCATCGGCATCGTCGTGCTCGGCCTGCCGCTGCCCTGGGTGATGCTCAGCCTGGCCCCCGTCTCGATCGCCCTCGCCTGGTGGGCGATCCGATGAGAGACGACAGCATCCTCGGCCAGCTCGCCACGCATTTCCTGCTGATCTCGCTGCTGGCGGTCGGCGGCGCCAATGCGGTGCTGCCGGAGATGCACCGCCAGGTGGTCGAGGTCGCCGGCTGGATGACCAACGAGCAGTTCGCCCAGACCTACGCCATCGCCCAGGCGGTGCCGGGGCCGAACGTGCTGGTGGTGACGCTGATCGGCTGGCATGTCGCCGGTTTCGCCGGCGCGCTGGTGTCGACGCTCGCCATGTGCGGGCCGACCTGCGTGCTCGCCTATGTGGTCGGCGGCGTCTGGTACCGTTTCCGCGAGGCGAAATGGCGCCGGGCGATCCAGGGCGGGCTGGTGCCGCTCACCATCGGGCTGATCGCCGCCTCCGGCTTCCTGCTCGCCGAGGGGGCCGCGCGCACGGTTCCGACTGCGCTCTACACCGCCGTCACCGTCGCCGTGCTGCTGTTCACCCGCGTCAGCCCGCTGTGGATGCTGTTCGGCGGCGGCGCTCTCGGGCTGCTGCGGCTGATCTGAGTCACCGCCGATGGAAGGCGGCGGCGAGGCCCTCAGGGCTCGAGCGCCGTGGCGCCCTCTCCGCGGGCGAAGGGCGGCAGTTCCGGTCCGGCCAGCGGCGCCTCCGCCGGCTCCGGCCGGCTCGCCCCGGCGGCAAGCCCGCGCACCAGCGCCAGCGCGCTGATCAAGGCCGCCACGCCGAAGGCGACCGATCCCAGCGCCTGGCCCGCAAGCACGCCCTCGGCACCCCAGTAGCGCCCGCCCACCAGCACGAAGGGGATGACGCCGAGCGTCGCCCGGCTCCAGTTGAACACGGTGGAGCGCAGCGGTGCGCCGAGATTGTTGAACGCCGCGTTGGCGACGAACAGCATGCCGAGGAAGACGAAGCTGCCGGCGAGCCACAGGCAGTAGAAGACGACGAGATGCTCGCCCTCCGCCGAGAGGCCGAAGGCGCCGGCGACGGCATGGCGGCCCAGCGCCATCAGCCCCCATACCCCGATCACATAGGCGAGGATCAGGATCAGGCTGTCGAGAATGGCGCGCCGCACCCGGTCGTAGCGCCCGGCGCCGACATTCTGGCCGATCACCGGCCCGATGGCGCCGGTCAGCGCGAAGAGCGGCCCGAAGGCGACCGGGATCAGCCGCCCCACCACCGCGAAGGCGGCCACCGCCGCGTCGCCATGAGCGGCGAGCGCAAAGGTGACATAGGCATTGCCGACCGGCGTGGCGAGATTGGTGAGGATGGCCGGCACCGCGATGCCGGACAGCGGCCCGGCGTCGCGCCGGAAGTCCTGCCAGCGCAACGGGCTGGCGCAGCCATGGACGCGCGCGACCGCATGCAGGCCGTAGGCCGCCATCGCGACGCGGGAGACCACCGAGACCGCCGCCGCTCCCTCCACCCGCCAGTCGAGAACCAGGATCAGCAACGGGTCGAGCGCCGCCGTCACCAGCCCGCCGATCAGCGTCACCAGCATGGAACGCCGCGCATCGCCGAGGCCGCGCAGCGTGCCGGATGCCGCCATGCCGATGCCGAGCAGCGGCGTCGAGGGCAGCACGATCATCAGGAAGTCGCGGGCGATCTCCAGCGTGCGCCCGGTGGCGCCCAGCAAGGCGAGCAACGGGGCGAGCAGCGGCATCATCACCCCGGCGGTGACGAGGCTGGCGAGCGTCATGTAGACGAAGCCGGAGGTGGAGATCCGCCCGACCTCCTCGCGGCGGCCGGCGCCGACCGCGCGCGACACCAGCGCCGAGACTGCGATCATCACCCCGATCGACACCGAGGTGACGAAGAACATCACCGTGCCGGCATAGCCGATGGCGGCGGCGAGTTCCTCCTCGCCGAGCAGCGAGATGTAGAACAGGTTGAGCAGGTCGACGACGAACACCGCCACCAGCCCCACCGAGCCGGCCGCGGTCATCACCGCGACATGGACCATGGTCGAGCCGGTGACGAAGCGGGCCGTGGAAGCGGATGAGCTCTGCATGGCCGGCTTATCGCACGGACGCGGCGGCCGGCGATAGCGGCACGCGGAGGCGAGGCGCCATACCCCTGGCGCCATGCCCTCGCGCCATGCCCGGCTCCCGTCGCCGTGCCGGCCCCTCGGGCCGTGCCGCCAGCGGCCCGGCGCGCCGCGCATAGGCCCGCCCGGCGTCTTGTCGTATGCTGGCCATGGACGGCCGCGTGAAATGTCCATTTCGGACGGTGTCACAGGAGCATGCGATGAACCCGTTGCAGGAAGTGCTCGCCCAGGCGCAGCAGGGCCAGCTGATCGACAATCTGGCGCGCAGCTACGGCATCTCGCCGGGCGAGGCGCAGCAGGCGGTGGCCGCGCTGCTGCCGGCCTTCTCCGTCGGCCTCGACCGCAGCACCCGCACGCCGGAAGGTCTCGCCGGCCTCCTCGGCACCATGGCCCGCAATCCCTATTCCGAGGCGTTCGATAACCCGGAGGCGACCCCGGACCCGGTGCTGAAGGCGCAGGGCACGGACGCCCTCGCCGCCATGTTCGGCTCGCCGGACGTGAGCCGCGCGGTCGCGGCCCATGCCTCCTCCGAGACCGGGCTGAGCTCCTCGCTGCTGCAGCAGATGCTGCCGGCGATCGCCGCCATGGTTCTGGGCGGGCTGATGAAGGGTGGCGGCAGCGGCGGCCTCGGCGACCTCTTGGGCGGATTGCTGGGCAACCGCCCTCCGGAGGGCGCCTCCACCGGCGCCTCGACGGGGGGCGGGATTGGCGGCGGGCTCGGCGGAGGACTCGGCGGAGGACTGGGCGACCTCCTCGGCGGCATGCTGGGCGGCGGCGGCGCGGCGGATCGCTCCGGCGCGGGGACATCCACCGGCAACCCGCTGCAGGACCTGCTGGAAGGCCTGGCGAGAAGCGGCCTCGGCGGTTCCCAACCGGGCAGCGTCACGCCGGCCGATTCGCGCAGCCCGGGCACGAGCGGTAACCCGCTGGACGATCTCCTGGGCGGCATGCTGGGTGGAGGTCGGTCGGAAACGGCCGGACCGGACAGCGGCGGCATCCCGCAGCCGCGGCAGGGCGGCGACCCGACCGGCGACCTTCTCGGCAGCATACTGGGCGGCTTGCTCGGCGGGGGAGCCGGGACCGCCGGCGCGCGCCCCGCGCCGGGCGGCGAGGCTCAGGATCCCACATTGCAGCCGCTGAACGACATCTTCGACCGGTTCACCCGCAAGGACGGGCAATAGGCGCCTCGCCTGCGCACCCTCCCCGGCGGCCACCGCCGGGGAGGTGATGGCGGGGCCGATTGAGAAGCGTCATGAAAATCGGCTAGAAGGGCCGGCTGCCCATATCCCGCCGAGAGATGCCGCCCCGATGTCCGACAAGAATCCCGCCACCGATCCCGATCAGCTCGACGACCACGCCAAGGCCCGCGTGCTGGTGCAGGCGCTGCCGCACATGCAGCGCTATGACGACGCCATCATCGTGGTGAAATATGGCGGCCACGCCATGGGCGACGAGCAGGTCGCGCGCGATTTCGCCCAGGACATCGTGCTGCTCGAGCAGTCCGGCGTGAACCCGGTGGTGGTGCATGGCGGCGGGCCGCAGATCGGCGCCATGCTGGCCAAGCTCGGCATCAAGTCGGAATTCGCCGCCGGGCTGCGCATCACCGACAAGGCCACCGTCGAGATCGTCGAGATGGTGCTGGCCGGCTCGATCAACAAGTCGCTGGTCGGCTTCATCAACGAGGCCGGCGGCAAGGCGCTGGGGCTGTCCGGCAAGGACGGCAACATGGTGATCGCCTCCAAGGTCACCCGCAGCGTCCTCGACCCGGATTCCAACATCGAGCAGGTGATCGACCTCGGCTTCGTCGGCGAACCGGCGAGCGTCGACACCACCGTGCTCGACCAGATCCTCGGCCGCGAGCTGATCCCGGTGCTGGCCCCGGTCGCCACCGGCGAGGAGGGCGGCACCTTCAACGTCAACGCCGACACCTTCGCCGGCGCCATCGCCGGGGCGCTCGGCGCCAAGCGCCTGCTGCTGCTCACCGACGTGCCGGGCGTGCTCGACCGCGACAAGAACCTGATCAAGGAACTGTCGATCGCCCAGGCCCGGGCGCTGATCGCCGACGGCACCATTTCCGGCGGCATGATCCCCAAGGTCGAGACCTGCATCTATGCGCTGGAGCAGGGCGTCGAGGGCGTGGTCATCCTCGACGGCAAGGTGCCGCATGCTGTACTGTTGGAGCTGCTCACCGACCATGGCGCCGGCACGCTGATTCGACGGTGAGGGAGGAGCGGAGCGCGATGACGGCCGGAGCAAGGCCCCGGAGAACGCTCGGAGAACGCTCGGAGAACGCCCTTGGCGCCATCCCGCATCGTCCTGCGCAACGGCGAGGTTCTGCTGGGATGGGCCGTCAGCCTGTCCATGCTCGGCATCGTGACCTATGTGGGCGGCCCCCTGCTCTTGCATGGTTCCCCGCGATGGCTGGACACGGCCATCCCGCTGGCGATCATGGCGATCGTCGTCGTGGAGAGCAGCCGTCAGGTCTATGTCGCGCTGACGATTGACGGCGACGAGGCCGAGATCCTGGAGATCGGCCTCTTCCGCTGGCGCCGCCGCCGCTTCCCGTGCCGGTCGCTGAAGCCGCTGCAGAAGCGCGGGAAGGACGAGGAGGGCATGGCCATCGACCGATGCTGGATCGAACTGCCGGACGGCTCGCGTGTCTGCCTCGGTCGCGACTATCCCTGGACAAGCCGATCGACCTTTGCGCGCCTGCGCACGGCGCTCGGGCACTAGCCGCCCCACCGACGACACCGGCCGGGCGCCGGACAGCCCGCGCCGAAGAAGGACACCATGACCATTCGTTCCCCCGATGCCCAGCCGACCCATGGTTTCTCGCATATCGACACCTGGGTGTTCGATCTCGACAACACGCTCTATCCGCCCGGGCTCGACCTGTGGCGGCAGATCGACCTCAACATGCGCCGCTACATCGCCGATTATCTCGGCCTGTCGCTCGACGACGCCTTCGCGCTGCAGAAGGGCTATTACCGCAAATACGGCACCTCGCTACGCGGGCTGATGATCGAGCACGGCATGGACCCGGACCCGTTCCTCGCCGAGGCGCACAGGATCGACCTGTCCGAGCTCGCCCCGGCGCCGGAGCTCGGCGCGGCGCTCGCCGCCCTGCCCGGCCGCAAGCTCGTCTACACCAACGGCTCGCGCGCCCATGCCGCCGCGATCCTGGACAAGCTCGACCTCTCCGGCCATTTCGCCGACGTGCATGACATCGTCGCGGCCGAGTTCCATCCCAAGCCGCAGGAGCCGGCCTATCGCCATTTCCTCGGCCTCTACGGCGTCGAGCCGACCCGCGCCGCGATGTTCGAGGATCTCGCCCGCAATCTCGAAGTGCCGCACGCGCTCGGCATGCGCACCGTGCTGGTGGTGCCGCCCGGCCTCGCCGTGAGCCCGGCCGACCGCGAGGCCTGGGAGCATGACGGGCGCGACGGCCGGCACATCCAGCACGTCACCGACGACCTGCCGGCCTTCCTGCGCGCCTTGCGCGGGACGATCGCCGGCGGCGCCTCGTGACGCCCACCCGTTGACACCCGGCGCTCGGCGCCGCAACAAGTCCCCGCCACTAGCGGAGTAACGGAACATGTCGAGCGAACTGAAGACCATCATCGAGGACGCCTTCGAGAAGCGCGCGGAGATCGGCTTCGACACCAAGGGTCCGGTTCGCGACGCCGTGAACGCGGCGCTCGGCCTGCTCGACGCCGGCAAGGCGCGCGTCGCCGAGCAGGGCGCCGACGGCAATTGGAGCGTCAACCAGTGGCTGAAGAAGGCGGTGCTGCTGTCCTTCCGCCTCAACGACATGGCGCCGATCCCCGGCGCGCCCGGCGGGGCGAGCTGGTGGGACAAGGTGCCTTCCAAGTTCGATGGCTGGGGCGAGGCGGAATATCGCGCCGCCGGCTTCCGTGCCGTGCCGGGCTGCATCGTGCGCCGCTCGGCCTATATCGCGCCGAACGTCGTGCTGATGCCGTCCTTCGTGAACCTCGGCGCCTCGGTCGGCGAGGGCTCGATGGTCGACACCTGGGCCACCGTCGGCTCCTGCGCGCAGATCGGCAAGCATGTGCACCTGTCCGGCGGCGTCGGCATCGGCGGCGTGCTGGAGCCACTGCAGGCCGGCCCGGTGATCATCGAGGACGACTGCTTCATCGGCGCTCGCTCCGAGGTGGTCGAGGGCGTGATCGTGCGCAAGGGCTCGGTGCTGTCCATGGGCGTGTTCATCTCGGCGACCACCAAGATCGTCGACCGCGCCACCGGCGAGGTGTTCGTCGGCGAAGTGCCGGCCTATTCGGTGGTGGTGCCCGGCTCGCTGCCCGGCAAGCCGCTGCCCAACGGCCAGCCCGGCCCGTCGCTCTATTGCGCGGTGATCGTCAAGCGGGTGGACGAGCAGACCCGCTCTAAGACCTCGATCAACGACCTGCTCAGGGACTGATCGGCATCTCCCTCTCCCCGACGGGGAGAGGGAAGTGGAAGGACCCGGCTCAGAGGAGATCTGGCATGGCCGACACCGCTGCTCCCGCCTCCCTGGCCGATCCTGTCGAGATCGCCCGCGCGCTCATCCGCTGCCCCTCGGTGACGCCCGATGAGGGCGGCGCCCTCGGCTATCTCGAAGGCCTGCTCGGCGACGCCGGCTTCACCGTGCACCGGGTGACGCTCAGCGCTCCCGACACGCCGGACATCGAGAATCTCTATGCGCGCTTCGGCACGCGGGGACCCAATCTCTGCTTCGCCGGCCATACCGACGTGGTGCCGCCCGGCGATCCCGCGCATTGGCGCTTCCCGCCTTTCGAGGCGGCGATCCATGGCGGCCTCATCTATGGTCGCGGCGCGGTGGACATGAAGGGCGGCGTCGCCGCCTTCGCCGCCGCGGCGCTCGATCTCGCGGCCGAGCACGGCGACGGTCTGCCGGGCTCGATCTCGCTGCTCATCACCGGCGACGAGGAAGGCCCGGCGATCAACGGCACCGAGAAGCTGCTGCGCTGGCTCGCCGATCGCGACGAGCGGCTCGACCATTGCGTGCTGGGCGAGCCCTCCTCTCGCGCGGTGCTGGGCGACATGGTGAAGATCGGCCGGCGCGGCTCGCTGTCCGGCACGCTCACCGTGCACGGCAAGCAGGGGCATGTCGGCTATCCGCATCTCGCCGAGAACCCGATTCCCGGCATGGCGAAGCTCATCACCGCCCTGCAGGCCGAGCCGCTCGACCGCGGCAACGACCATTTCCAGGCGTCCAATCTCGAGCTGGTCTCGGTGGATGTCGGCAATCCCGCCTTCAACGTCATTCCCGCCGAGGCGAAGGCCCGCTTCAACATCCGCTTCAACGACCTGTGGATGCCCGGCACGCTGAAGGCGGAGATCGAACGCCGGCTCAGGATCGCCGCCGGCAACGAGGTGCGCTTCTCGGTGGCCTTCGAGGAGCGCTCTTCCGACAGCTTCCTCACCGCGCCCGGTGACTTCGTCGATCTCGTGGTGGCCGCCATCAACGAGACCACCGGCCGCACGCCGGAACTCTCCACCACCGGCGGCACCTCGGACGCGCGCTTCATCAAGGATTATTGCCCGGTGATCGAGTTCGGCCTCGTCGGCACCTCGATGCATGCGGTGGACGAATCGACGCCGGTCGACGAGGTTCGGGCCCTCACCCGCGTCTACAAGGACATCGCGACGCGATACTTCGCCGCCTTCGGACGCTAGGACGGGTCGGGCGACGCACCGGCCCGTGCCGCCTCACCGGCTCTGCAGCGCCGGGGCCAGCGGGTCGCCGGTCGTCGAGGACTGGCGATAGCCGTCCACCTGCACATTGCCGCTGATCTTGACGCAGGTCGAGGTCCCGGCGAGGCGGGTGAACCCCTTGCCGTAGCTGGCACAGACGGGATCCGGCCGATCCGCCGTCGCCGGCGGCGTGGCCGCGGTCGGCGCCGGGCTGCCGGCAAGGGCCGGACCGGCCAGCAGGCCGCCGGCGACAAGCAGCGACACGGCAGCCAACGACATGGGCGCCAACGACATGGGAGCGCGGCTGTCCGCGCTTGGCTTCCGGCTCATGATCCCACCCTCCTCCGCTGCCGGGTGCCGCAGCGGACCTGACAACCATCCGATCCGATTGCGGCCCCAGCGGGGCGGTCCGTCCCGCGCGGCATGCCGCCACCGGCCGGCAGGCTCGCCCGTCGCCGCCGCGGATCATAGGATGGCGCGGCAAGCGGAGGGAACCGATTCGATGACGACACAGCCGATACGCCCGGTGCTGGCGATCTCCACCGCGGTCTTCCGCGAGGGGCGCGTGCTGCTCGCCCGTCGCGGCGCGGCGCCGATGCGCGGCCTGTGGTCGCTGCCGGGCGGACGGCTGGAACCGGGCGAGACCCTGGCCGAGGGAGCCGTCCGCGAGGTGATGGAGGAGGTCGGCGTCGCCTGCCGCATCGTCGGCGTGGCCGGCGCGCTCGACATCATCCGCCGCGACGGGGACGGCGCCGTCACCTCGCATTTCGTGGTGATCAGCCATGCCGGCCTCTGGCTCGAGGGCGACGCCTCCACCGGCCCGGAAGCGGCGGAGATCGGCTGGTTCGATCCGCAGCATCTGCCGGCGGACACTACCGACGGCCTTGCCGGAATCGTGACCGCTGCCCAGTTCCTCGCCACCCAGGCCCTCGTCGCCGGCCCTTGACGCCGCCGCCGCGCCGGCCCACCACAGGGACGATGACACGCCGCCCGGCCCACTCCTTCCTCCCGCGACCGTTCCGTCCGCGCCTCGCGCTCGGCATGGTCGCGATCAGCCTCGCGCTGGCCCTGCCGCCACCGGCGGGCGCCCAGGGCGCGCCGCCGAATTCGAGCGGCTCCACGCCCCCCTATGAGGCGGACATGCTGCGGCTGGCGGAAATGCTCGGCACGCTCCACTATATCCGCCCGCTCTGCGGCGCGCCGGACGCGGCACGCTGGCGCGAGGAGATGCAGGCCCTCATCGATGCCGAGCAGCCGTCCGACGCGCGGCGCGGCCTGATGATCGCCGCCTTCAACCGCGGCTATGAGAGCTACCGGCAGGTCTATCACAGCTGCACCCCGTCGGCGGAGCTCGCCGCGCAGCGCTATCTCGAGGCCGGCGCCCGGCTCTCCCGCGACATTGCGGCACGCTACGGCAGCAATTAGCGGCCCCCGCCGCCTCCGGACGGGGATGGAGCCGGCGGCGGCGCCATGTTACCGATGGAGAAAAGCGACCCGCAGGAGCGGACAGATGAGAGCGTGCGCCTGGTTCGTCGTCGTGGCCGTCGCCGGCCTGCTCGCCTCGACGGCCGGCCTGCGCGCCGACGGCTCGGGCGACCCCGCCCCGGCGAGCTCGGATGACGGCAAGTACCTCGACAAGGCCGGCAATCCCACCTTCCGCATCGCGCCGGACGGCACCGTCGATTGGTACACGTCGATCGGCTACATCCGCTACACGGCCAATTGCCTGCAATGCCACGGCCCGGACGGGCTCGGCTCCAGCTTCGCCCCCTCGCTGGTCGACGCGCTGAAGACCATCGACTATGGCCGCTTCATCGACATCGTGACCAACGGCAAGAAGAACGTCGACACCAGCCAGGAGCTGGTCATGCCGTCCTTCGGCGATAATCCGAACGTCATGTGCTACATCGACGCGATCTTCGTCTATCTGCGCGCCCGCTCCGATGGCGCGCTCGGCCGCGGCAGGCCGCAGAAGAACGATCCCCGCCCACCGGGATACAGCGCGACGGAAGACGCCTGCATGGGCTAGGCCGTGGCGGGCGGCGCGTCACCGCCTGCTGCCGACCCGTCCGGCATCTGCTATTCGGTCCTGCTTCGGCAGCAGACCGTGTATCCTCTCATGGGGGATAGACGCCACGGGAAGACACGTCACATGAGCGAGCATCCGCATATCCACGCGACCCATCCCCAGATCGTCAAGCGCCTGAAGCGCTCGCACGGCCATTTGCGGACGGTGATCGACATGCTGGAGGCCGGGCGGTCCTGCCACGACATCGCCCAGCAGCTGCATGCGGTGGAGAAGGCGATCAACCAGGCCAAGAAGACCCTGATCCAGGATCATCTGGATCACTGCCTCGACGAGGTGGTGTCCCCGCTGGAGGGGAACCAGCGGCACTCGATCGACGAGTTCAAGGACATCATCAAGTATCTTTGAGGAGGCACGCCCGGCGCTCGCGCCGCGCGCCGGAACACCCTGCGGATTTTTCATCGCGGCGGCCGGGGCCGGCATCCCCGGAAGAGCAGGGTCGCACCGCGTTGCCGGCCGCCGGCCGCGGCGGGCTATCGGTCCGGCTTGGACTGATCCGCGCCCATGAGCTGGAAACTGCTGCCGGCGGCGGCTCCGGGCGCGCGCCGGACCATGGCATCGTATTCCCGCTGCCGGCTGTCCAGATCGGCGATATGGGCGAAGACGGAATCGACGGCGCCACCCGTGATTTCGAAAGCCACTACCGGCCACAGCCGATCGACCTTCTCTTCGAGCTCGGTCGGCCAGCACCCGGCGGCCAACAGATCTTGCGCGCAGATCGCGCGCGCACGTTCCTCCAACTTGTCCATAACAGCCACGCTGCCGTCGAAAGCGACGGCGTATGAGAAATGTGGCGGAAGATTTGAGGGCACGCCTTGCGTGACACCATTTCGACCGTTGGGATCGATCATCCCAGGCACGGGTTCCCACGGAACAGATGGAGAATAGCACATCGCGCGGGGTACGTCGCGCTCTCAATGGCCGGCGGCGGCGGGAACTCTCGTCCGGCCGGTGCGTTGCCTTTCACCTGAGTTCATGCGTCACCTGAGTTGCGAGGCCTTCCCATGGAAGTCATCAGAGCTTTCAGCGGCGAAGGCTGGTTACGCATCGCCGGGCTCGCCGCCACCACGGCCAGCTACGACATCAAGATCATGCGCCGGGAAGCGACCGAGCCGGTCGGCGGCATGTCCGCGACGGGCTTCCTCGCCACCGAAATGCCGTCGATGATGGGAGCGGGCCTGTTTGCCGCCCTGGTCACGCTGCAGGATGGCAGTTCTCACCGCGGCAGGATAACCGCGGTCTCCGCACGCGGGGTGGATGTCTCTTTCGACGCGCCGCTCAGCCTGCTCCATGCCGCCTAGCAAGGCCGGCTCGGCGATGGCGGGGCCCCCGGAGGGGAAGAATCTGCGGCGGCAGCGGGTGCAGATCTGAACTTCCGGCGCGCTCTCGGGTTGCCTTCCGGAAACAGGAGGTGACCATGATCCTCGAGCATTCCGCAAAACCCGCCGAAGATCTGGAAGACGTTCGGAAAATCCGGTTCTTCTTCCGCGGCGACACCGATGTCGTGCCCTGCCTTGTCAGCTGGGAGGCCCTGGACCGGCTGGAGGGCGGCAAGGCCGCGGACCGCGCCGAGCGCCTCAACCGGTTCGAGAAGCACCGTTCGGCCATCGAGGTCGCCGCGCGGCGTAAATTCGATGCTTCGGAGAGAGAAGTGGTGGTGGAAGCCAGCGATGTGCTGCAAGCCGCAAGGGAAGGATGACGCCCGGCCCGTCGTCGGTTGGCGGCGCTCATCGCCTCGCGCGGTGCCCCCCCGCTCTTCCGCGACCGAAGCTGTTCGCAGGAAAATGTTCCCGTCCGTGCCGGCAGCCTCCCGCGCGGCTCGCGCGGCCACCGTCGAGCCCGCGCGGGTCATCGGAACCGCGCATGGAAGAACGGCAGGCCACGGCTTGGAAGCTGCCGCGGGGCATCGGCGGATAACGCAACGCGCCGGATAGCGCCGTCGGCAGCTGCCGATGCAAACCGTCGATGCAGGTTCGGGATGGCGTGGCCGGAGGCGGGATTTTCGCGGACGGGATCAGATGTCGCGCCGTTCCGATGGTGGAGCCGAGGTCCACCAAACTAATGTTCTGCCATGTCTCCTGACGTCCTCTAGGCGTCAGCATCTCCAAGCTTTTGCGGGCATTTGACCCCGCCGACGTCCTCCAACATTTGTCCGAAGCACGGTCGAGCGTTAGGGTGAATGTTAGGGTGAAGTTGGGGTGAGCGATGGCGCGCGAAGTGAATCGTTTGACCGCTCGCGGCATTGCTGCTGCGTCGAAGCGAGGGAGGCATGCTGATGGCGGCGGTCTTTACCTTGTCGTCGACGCCAATGGCTCAAAGCGTTGGGTCTTTCTGTTCCGCAGGGACGGCAAACTCAAGGAAATGGGGCTTGGTAGCCTGTCATCCGTATCATTGAGCGCTGCGCGAGAGCTCGCAGCCGGTGCACGACAGGTAGTCGCCGCGGGACAGAACCCCATTGAGCTACGCCGGGCGCAAGTGTCCGCAGACGATGTCGTGACATTCGGAGCCTTCGCCGATCAGCTTGTCACCGACATCCAGTCCGGCTTCCGGAACGAAAAGCACCGCTGGCAGTGGAAGCACACCCTCGAAACCTATGCCGCCTCTCTCCGTCCTTTGACGCTCGATGCCGTTACGACCGAGAAGGTTCTGCAGGTGCTGACGCCCCTTTGGCAGACAAAGCAGGAAACCGCCTCTCGCCTGCGCGGTCGGATTGAAAGGGTCCTGGACGCCGCCAAGGCGAAGGGGCTGCGAACCGGCGAAAACCCGGCCCGTTGGCGGGGCCATCTGGATAGCCTGCTGCCGCGCCGGAAAAAGCTTCAACGCGGCCACCATGCAGCCATGCCCTATTCTGATGTCCCCGCCTTCATCGTGGAGCTCCGCAAGAGGGAAGCCGTCGCCGCGCTCATGCTGGAGTTTACCATTCTGACGGCTGCTCGAACCGGCGAAGTGACCGGCGCCACGTGGGGCGAGATAGACCGCAAGGCCAAGCTTTGGACGATTCCGGCAGAACGCATGAAGGCCGGGAAGGCACATCGCGTTCCCCTGAGCGCGAGGGCGCTGGAGATAGTGAAAAAGGTCGAAGTGCTGCGTACGGAAGGCGACTTCCTGTTCCCCGGCCCACAGAAGCGTAAGCCGCATTCCAACATAGCGATGCTCGCCCTGATGAAGAGGCGCATGAAGCTTGAGGATCTGACGGTACACGGCTTCCGATCGTCCTTCCGGGATTGGGCAGGCGAATGCACCGCATTTCCGCGAGAGGTAGCAGAGGCAGCTCTAGCCCATGTTGTGGGAGATGAGGTGGAGCGGGCTTATCGGCGAGGCGATGCACTCGAAAAGCGCCGGGAACTGATGGACGCGTGGGAAAAGTTCGTCACGTCGACGCAAGCCGCCGATGTGGGGGCTATGGTGCGACCGGCGGAAACTTGAAAACAATCAAAAATCAATCAAAGCGACAGCTCACGGATTCACGCCGAAAAACCGTTGCACGTATTGGGGTTATGAGGCTGACTAGGTCGAAAATGGGCGTGTGGATTCACGCCCATCTGGATACCGTAACAGTTCGGATCCCGCATGTCGGCTTACTGGCTTTCTGTGCTCGCCGCCTTGCTCGCATGTACCGTCGGGATGGTGACCTTTCGCCGATGGGTAGCTCGGCGAGCGCTCAGCGACGATGGGGAGGAGAATTCTCCCCCGCTTGCGCCCTCCATGCCCACGGAGGAAGAAACGGACCTTGCCAGATACCTCGCCGGGCCCGAGACGCTCGAACCTCCTCCGCCACGTACTTATCGCTATAGCGCCGGAAGGCCATTGCGCGGCCCTGCTCAACCATCCACTGACCGACGTCCACCCCGCGCGCCTCGCAGGTGGCGATGACGCGTTTGTAGCGGTCACGGCCAGTCGGCTCACAGGCAACCGTGGCCAGGCCGACAAAGTCAGCCAAGGCCAAGGCCGCCAACTGCCCGCAGCGGTAAGGTTCACCCGCAGCACGACGGCATAGCTGCCGGCTCTCGGGAGCATCGATCCCATTCAGTCGGATGCGCTGTCCGTGGATTTCCAACGTATCGCCATCGATGACGGAAGCCTGACCCGTGATGGGCGCGGCGGCGGCGAGGGTGGAAGCGGAGAGGAGAATGGACAAGAAGAGGACTCGGAGCATGGCTTCAAGCTAGCAGCTCGAGGTTTCGCATTTCCCCTATCTGGACCGCCGCCAGCACATCTGCTCGGATGCATCCGGGGGTTGATACATGACACGGCGGAAATCATCACAGCCTAAGGGGAGAAAGCTGCCTCCTGGCCTTTTCCTCCTGTTGCTGCTTGCGCTGCCGCTCGCCTGGTGCAGCAGCAAGGACGCGCCAGATTATCGGGTTGCCACATCGGCGCCGGCACCCGTTGTGAGCCCAGCGGCTGCGCCTGCTCTAACCAGCCCTCCACCTCGCTCGCATGCCGCGGCTTCTTCCCCGCCACCAGATATCGGGCCTGCACCAGCAGCAACGGCGGGGACGACAGAGCTGCCAGAGCCGCTCCGAGAAACGCTCTATGTGACCGCGAAGGTGAACGTCCGCGGGGGCCCCAACACCTCGGGGCGGGTGATCGGTAGCCTTTCCGCTGGCACATCTATCGAGGCGGGAGAGAGCCGAGGCAATTGGCGTCGGGTTCGGCTCGATGGACAAGAAGGCTGGGTTTCGTCCCGCTACCTGTCCGCTCAACCTCCGTCCGTCACCACTCCCGTACGGGAACCCAGTCGGACGGTGGCACGGGTTGCCGCAGAGCCGGATGAAGATGACGACGATAGCGGCGGCGTCACCCCGATCCGCGAACCCTATGTCGGCACCTGCGACTGCCCATACGATGTGATGCGCAACGGCCGGAGCTGTGGTGGGCGCAGTGCTTATAGCCGCCCGGGCGGAAGGAAGCCGAAGTGTTACCGTTGATCGACGCCTTGGTAGCCCTCATCACCGACTTCACCCGCCCTACGAAGTGGGGGCGGAGGTGAGGCCGGGGCGCGTGGCGGCCGGTGCAGCTTGATGCACGGTCGCCGGTTGATGATCGAATGTGAGGGCGCGCTGGATTTGCGCGCGAAGGGCGACATATCGGCGCCACATGAGCGCGATATCAGCAGCGTACAGAAACGAACGGCGACGATGGCTTGGAACATCCGTGACTTTTCGTTCATTTCTCGGTATGAAACAGCATGAGCGGAACAATGGCAATTTCCTCAAGACGGTACACGAAGCGCGCGCGTCAATTCGCGGCGAGCTTTGTTGCGGGGTTGGGTGCGATTGTCTCGGTTTGGCCGCAAACAAGCGTGCCCCGCTATCCTCACGCGTCTGCTACTGATGCGCTTCGGGCTGATGGCGTTCAAATTGGACGTGATATGACCCGGGTAATCGAGCGTGAGCATGCGCGCCGGAAGACGAAGCCGTAATAGCCCTGCCAAGGTAGCCACCGCGCCTGACCCGACGAAGCAACCCGCTCCGAATGGTGGGCACGTTGTAGTGCATACGCATGAAGAGCATTGGGAGGGGCCACTCCCATCTCCTAAGACAATGCGTGAATATCGGGACTTCGGAACGGACTGGCCCGAACGGATTATGGCTCAGTGGGAGACGGAGTCTGCTCACCGCCGCAGCTATGAAACATGGGCGCTCAGAGCGACCATCGCCCGAGACTTGCTGGGCCAGATTTTCGCTGGAGCGTTTGCCCTGAGTGCCCTCTATGTCGCGACAATCGCGTTTAGAGAGGGCTATCCGGCGGTTGCTGCCACAATTGTAGGCGGGACCATCATTTCGGTGGTAGGGGCCTTCCTTTACCAGCGGAATAAGAAGCCCTGATGCCCGGCCAAGCGCCGGGCTTTTTCATTTCCGGGGTGGGAACCGCGGCGTCGCTAGTGAGTTTTGCCGACGCCTGATGTTTCCCCTCAGGCGCGATGGTCAGCACTAGCCCGGCTTCGGCCGGGCTCTTTCTTTCTCGACCGGAACTTATCCGCCGCGCCTGATTTATATGAGCGCCTTGGCTTCGTCGCCTAGGCTGATCGTCACAACTAGCCCGGCTCAGGCCGGGCTTTTCGTTCAGGCCTCGAGCACGCCCTCGGGCACCTGGCCGAACGATGCGATCAGGACGGGCTCGTCAGCGTCATCGCTCTCAGGATCCACATCACGCGAAAACGCCGTAGCGCCGGGCGTCATCGCCACCTCACCATGGCGGTTCCTCTCTAGGGTCAGGCAACCCGGCTTTGACCATCGCCGCATCCACCTTCGCCGCAAGTTCCTTCCGATAGTCCGTGTGACACTCGCCAGCATGCAGCCAGATGTGCTTGCCAGGCTCCGGCGACATGACCGCTAATAGGTGAGAGGTGGGCCTATCCGGATATCCGCACATAGCGCAGCAACCTGGAGCATGATCGGGAAGCATCATGCGCGGGCTATTCAACAGCCGCGCCCGAACCAGCGGGAGCGCCCTTCTGACGGCTGACGCTCGATCAGCGCCACGCTCCATTTCTCGCTGAACAACCCGGCTCCAGAGCTTCGCGATGTCAGCCGATAGCTCGTCCAATTGGCCATTTTCGTTTCCAGCTACATCGTTTTCGGGGGGAACGTGGGGAACAAGGGGAACAGGCTCGACAAATCGTTCCGTAACAACGCTTTGCGGTGTTCCGCACTCTGTTCCCCAACTCACCGGGGCTTGGGGAACAAGGGGAACAATTTCGGTGCGATGCCGGGAAAAGGCAGCAAATCGGGCTGTCATGACCCTTCCTCCCCCTAGAACTGGGCTCGCTGGGCGGCTCGGACCTCTCCCTCATCCTCCTCATCACCGAGGATGCGCGGGGTGATCACGTAGCAGCGGACCGGCGAGGTGAAGCCGGGCAAGCGCGTCTTGACCTGCGGCTTTCCATCCCCGCCGGCCGCCAGATAGTCACGACGGATCAGCGCCTTCGCGACGGAGGCAGCATCGAGGCCGGCACATACCTCGGTACGCCATACCTCAGGCAGCATCAGATATTCGGTGCCGCCTCCGTCAACCCGGCGCCGAAACCCGGCCCGGTTCGGAATGCGCTGCTCGATGGGGGCGCCCTGGCTATCGGTGGGGACGAGCTCACCCATGGCCTCGAAGCGCGATGCTCCATGAAGCTCGATGAACCGCCGCACTGCTGATATCGCTTCGACATCCTCGGCGGGCTCGATCCCCCCGCGGTGGGCCAGCCAATCGCCAAGGCACCACGCCGCGGCCCGCGTCGCCTCTCCCTCCGGCCATGGCAGGATGCCGGCTGCCGTTGCCATCTCGCCAGCGGCGGCCACGAGCCCGAAGCGCGCAGCAACACGGCTGATCTGTCCGTCCGCGCCAGCCGGCGCGTTGTCGCGAAGGAATTCGTCGACATGGTCCTTCACGGCCGGAGCGATGGCGTCAAACTCATCCACCAGCACCCGCAGGAAGGCACGGGTCGGGTGACCATAGTGTTCGCTGGCTGCCACCTTGAGATGCCGGGCGAACGCATCGGCGTTGGCGAAGCCGTGCAGGTTTTCGAACATGCCCATGCCAGCGCCGGCGTCGGCCGGAATATCGACGATGCGGACCTGTTGCCCTGCCGCGGCCCGCCGGCCTCTGCCATCCTCGGCAATCTTGTCGGCAAGGGAGAGCTCACCGCTCGAGAGGAACAACAGCCGCCACTCTGCCGCCGGGCGAGCCTCGCCGGATCGCGACGCCCTCGACTTCCCGACACCGTTCGCAAGCATGTAGGCGATCTGCCCAGCCTCGCGCCCATCTACCTGTCCCATCTCATCAAGGCACAGAAGGCAGTCGCAATGCATACCGGCGACACCCTCCAGCCCATTGGAGGTGGCGCGCCAGGTGCGGACATAGCCGCGAATGCCGCCGCCGCCCCAGGCGGACCCAGCCACGACGAGTGCGGTGCTCTTGCCGGTCGAAGAGGCCCCTCTGAAATGAAAGCCGCCGCTTTCGGATCCGGTCGGATAGAGCAGCGGCGCGGCAAAGGCCGTCGAGAGCGCCAGTGCCAGCCTTGAATTGCCCACGGCATAGCGTGCGATATCTCGCTGCCAGCCCTCCAGCGTCCCGGCCTCACGCAAGGCGTGATCGACGCTGCCGCTGGTCTGCAGAATGATCCGTTCACCCATGGTCGGGGTCCACCGTCTGGTTGCTTAGAATGAACGACTTGCCGTGCCAGCCGACGCGGCCGACACAGCGGGCTTTCTCATCCGGCCGGGCGGTCGAGATGTATTCGTGCAGGGCATCACGGGCGAACTTGCCCGGTGCCATGATCAGGCCGAGGGACAAGAGGCGTTCGCGATAGGCGGTACCGTCGCCAGCCAGCATCGCCATGGGCATAGCCCACTGCTTCCGGCGTCCATCGCGATCCGTCACCGTCAGCAGGCGCCCCCATTCCTCACCGTCCGAGCTGCGGGTCTCGGCCGCGATGTCGAGCTGCGAGCAAAACCACTTCCATTCGGTGGTGATAGCGCCGGTCTCCTTGTCCTTATGGTCGACGCGCTTTTCGACGCCATGCGGCCATGACCGGAACATGCCAGGTGTCGGATCATCGTCTTCGTCGGCGGCGTCAACACGCTCGGCGGCATCGAGATAGGGCGACAGGAACGCCGGATCCTTTCGAATCTCGGCAATGGCCTCTTCCGTCCAGCCTTCATCAGCAGCGTCGGCCAGATCCCAACCGTCCTTGAGCGGGAAATCCCGCAGTATCTTCTCGCCGTCCCGCCAGAACCAGGCGCCGAGACGTTCGGGAGCAAGGTGCAGGACACAAGCGGCGCCGGCCGCGCGGGCGAGCTCGCATACCTTGTCGCCGAAGTCCCAGCCGGGATGCAGCGGCTTGCCCTTGTCGGTCGCGCGCCCCGGCTGGTCATAGTCGGTGGCGATCACCACCGTCCGACCGGCGAGCGGCGAGAAGTCCGTCAGGTGCGGGCTCTTGGCCCCGTGGGCCGGTGTGGTAGCAACCATGTCGGGGAACAGGTCGCGCGCCGCGTCGCAGGTCTTCTCGCCTTCGGTGATCAACACCCATGCCGTGGGATTGGCAATGATGTCCGGAAGGGCGAAGAACGGACGCGGCGCCGGCATGCCCTTCGACCGCCAGCCGCGCTTGCCATCCTCGAGCTCGCAATAGGTGACCGGCAGAATCTCCTTGGCCGGCTCGCCATCCGCACCGGCAAAGTCCCAGCGACAGACATAACCAACGAGCTCACCGGTCGCGTTGTAGTAGGGCCAGGAGCGCGACGGCGCGCCGAGCTTCGGATGCCTGAAGGCCATGGGCGGCGCGTCAGCCGGCACCGGAATGATTGGCCTCTTCGCGCCGGCCGTCGGCGTGGACTGCCGCGCTGCTGCCACCTCATCAGCGGAGAGGGGCGCGAACATGAGACCCGCGTCCATCAGCGCACCTCCAGCATGTCGGCGAGGTGGCGGGCTGCCTCCAGCTGGCTGGAACCTGACAGGTACGCCGCAAGACTGACAGGATCGCCGCCGGCATCGCCAGTCGCGAAATCGGACCACTTGCCGGACGTCATGTTGATGCGGAAGCTGCCAGCCGAACGGTCGGAGCGGCGCGGGTTCAATGCCACCCACTCCCGGCCCTCGCGATGCCCGCCGGGGAGCCAGCGAGACAATAGGGCGGGCAATGCCGCCAGCGCGGCGGCATTCACCTTGTCGAAGTCGAGAGACGGACGGCGATCCGTCGAGAAGCCAAAGGGATGATCCGTCAAAGGCGGTCCTCCCTGTTGACGAGGTGCACCTCGGCATTCCAGCGGATCGCGGCCTCCATCGCCGCAGTGAGAGCGACGGTCTTGGTGGCATCCTCGGCGAGGAACATTCCGCCGTTCTCGTCCGCCAGGAAGCAGACCCACGCCCCCGAATACGGATAGACCAATGCGCAGGACGGGCGCCCGACGAAGTGCGCATCGCTCGGCAGGTAGGGCTCCGTAATCGGAGCGAACGACCTCATGCCCTACCTCCTTCATCGCTCGCCCAGGCATCTCGGAGGCGGCAAAATTCCTGAATGAGGATGTTGATGGCTTCAGTGGTCCAGTAGTCGACCATGGCCTCTTCGGCCGGTCGGCTCGGGTTGACCGCGGCGGCGACGAATGTGGCCATATGAGCCCAGACAGCACTCAGCCGGTCCAGTCTCTCCGCATCCGAGGCGTCGGTCGGTCGGGCGCAATCGGAATCGAATGCGAGGCGCGCTGCACGGATAGCCTCAGTGTGCAGCCTTTCCTTCAGCGCCTTATCGTCATCGCTCCATTCCGGCTCGTAGCTGGCTGGAATGCCCTCCAGCTCTTTCATGCGAGTGGAAAACGTCTGCGCGGCCTCGATCCAGATTGCGTGGATCTCATTCGATCCAGTGACACCCTGCTCGAATGCTACCTGCCTCACCGGCTCTACGGTCGACATCAGATGGCGGTTGATGGTCGCGACACGTACGTCTCGCCGGAAATTGTCGGGGTCTGCGGATCCGTAGGTCCACAGCCAGTCGAACGCCTGTTGGGCGGCCTGATGCGCGATATCGGTTACGAGGGATTTCAGGTTGGCGTCATCCGACATCACCGGACCTCCCTGCCGAGGCCGGCCAGTTCGATATGCGCGAGCACGACAGCGAACGGCACGCCGCAACTCGCCGAGATGCGCCGCGCCCTGATGTGCAGAGGATTGACGCTCGAGGAACCAGACGATCGCCAGTCGAACAGCGGAAGGCCGGCTCCCGGCTGAATTTCCTTGCCCGGATTCCGGGCGTGGGCTAAAAAAGACATTGAAATCATTCCTTTGAGCGGGAAGGTTTCAGACGCGACTTCTCAACACCCGGCGCTGTGGCGGCACCGGGTGTTCGCGTTCTCAGGCAGCGCTGGTCGTAAAGCGCGGCAACTTGCCGAACCACACCTCGATGGCTGCACGGGTAATCACCGTGCGGCGCCCTAACTTGTGAGCCTCCAGGCGGCCGGCCTGGATCTCGTCGTAGATCTTGTTTCGGCCTACCCCCATGACGCGAGCCGCGCCGCTGACGTCATAGGCGAGTGGTTCAGTTTCGGGTTTCGGTCGAAAGCTCATTCTCAGTCCTCAGCATGACCGTTGCGTCAGAGTGTGTCCCGACGTGTTCCGGCGGTTGCTGAGGAAGGTGGCAGGTGAATTTGGCGCTGTAACTGATCGGAAATCGCTATTTAGGTTTACTGGAATTCTGGCGCTGCCAATCCGCCTCCATTGCCTCAAAAACCGGCTTGCACTTACTCCAGCACCGGTAAGCGTAATCTCGCGAGATGTTGAATTTGGACATTGTCTTATCGATTGCGGCTTCAACATTGGAGCCGTTGTAAATTTCAACGCGGACAGCGTCAGCGATAGCGCTTACCGCCATTGCGTCTTGGGGCGCTCCCCTACGCCTGTGCTTGAATTCCAGCTTTCTGTCATTTGCACGCTGGTCGTCGTTAGGTACGAGCAGCTCGATCAATGCTCCACTAATGTCTCGGTGGAGGTTACCCCGCTCCAGCAGTTCAACCAGAGCGCGTCGACCCAGCACCTCAGCGTCTGAGCCACTGGAGGCATAGTGTCGGCGATACAGTCCTTTTGCGTCGGGTTTGATGTAGCCGTTCAAGAATACTCGGGCATACCTCCGACGCTCCGCGTCCGTTTCAAACTGATATGTTTGCGTGTCAAATTGCGTATTTAATCCGGGGGACTTCGCCATAGCCCACGTTGTCCTTTCTTGGCGGCTTCCTCTACCAGATCAAAAGCGCGCTCAGCACCGAGGGAAGCGTGGGGAAACCGAGCGGCGCAACTCGGCTTGTCGGCTGGCCGGCCTATCCCCGTGCAAGATCATGGCGCCGTTGACGATTCGGAACAAGACGCGAACGCCAAGCGTGGTCCGCGCACCTAACCCGTCAAACCACTAGGCGCAGCGGCCCGCTATCGCGACGCTGAGGCCCATAATGGACTCAGTGCGTCGCGCCTACCTCCTGTCCTGGAGAGATTCGATTGTTTAGTTAGAAACCTAGAGCGATCACATGCCCTCCCGCTCGAAATACGCGAGAGCCGCGCGGATGTTGCGCTCAATGAAGTCGTCGAGTTCGGCGCCCCTCTCCGCCTCGCTCAGCATCGTCCTCAAGGCGGCCGCCACGCCCGTCAGCGTCGTCGCTGCCGGCAACGGGTCCATGTAGTAGACGCGGCCGTAGGTTTCATCGGCGAAGGCGTTCGCCTGCTCATCACTGTAGTCATCGGGCAGTTCGGTGTTGAACCGATGCGACTGCACCTTGTAGTCGGCCAACGCAGCGGCAAGAGGATCGGCCGCCGGCAGGGTCGCGACGGCCGGCAACGGCACCGCTGCCGCCGCCACTCCCAAAATCATCTGTCTCCGGTCCATCACGCCGCCCTCCGCTGGGTCGCGCTGCGGAGCCGCAACATGGACATGTGGATCGTGTCCTGTCGGCTCGGGCGCTCGGCGCATTCGAGGGTCAGCAGTTCGAGAATGTGTTTCGGCGTGCAAGTTTGACCCCGTGAGGCGGGGGATCGGCGTCCAACTTTGACCCCCT
>NZ_JAHBGB010000016.1 GCF_018390555.1 Ancylobacter oerskovii
CGAGTTCATCGCGGCCCATGCAGCACCGTGAGACTTGTCTGGGCTTGTGGGGGCTACAACAACGGGCATGAGCCAGGTGTTTAGTCCCACAGTGTGATGGCGTATCATTATCTCCGTTGGAGAGGGACACGCTATGGGGCAGGTTCTTCACGGGAGCGCCAAGACCACGCATGCCGTTCGAGCGAAGCTACAACGATCGCAAGCTTCGGCCGCGGAGCTCGCGCGACGCTTCGGAATCAACGAGAAGACCGTAAGGAAGTGGCGATCCCGCCGGATGGTCGAAGACGCGCCGATGGGCCCGAAGGAGCGGCGCAATTCAATCCTTTCATCCATCGAGGAGGCTGCGATCGTCGCTCTGCCCGTGCAGGCTCGCCTGCTCGCCTACCGCTGGACGACTCTTCGTCGCCTTGAAAGACGTCATCCCGCATCTGACGCGCTCGTCGCTGCACCGCTGCCTTCAACGGCACGGAATCTCGCGCCTGCCGAAGGCCGATCGCGAGAAGCCCAAGCGGTTCAAGGCCTACGTGATCGGCTACTTTCACCTCGACATCGCCGAGCTGCGCTACGAGGGTGGCAAGGCCTATCTATTCGTGGCCGCGGATCGCACCTCCAAGCTGGTCTTTGCCAGGATCTACCGGAAGGCGACGAAGCGGGTGGTGGCCGGTTTCCTCAAGGCTCTGCTCATCGCTGCCCCTACAAGATCCACACGGCGCTGATCGACAACGGCGTTCAGTTTGTCAG
>NZ_JAHBGB010000017.1 GCF_018390555.1 Ancylobacter oerskovii
CCCGACATCTTCACCCCGGAGGCCGGGGCGCCGCGTGATAATCCCGAGGATATGTATTTCGGGGGTCAGCACGAGGAGCTGATCTATGCCAACTGGACGCGCAACACGAAGGCGACGGTGCAGCGGAACATGGTGACCGGCGTCGAGGACGCGACCGTGGTCGGCGTGCCGGTCTACGACACGACCTTCGCCCGCTTCCTGCGTGGCGCCAGCTATCTCAACACCAACCGCCCGACCGGCGGCGCATTCACCGTCATGATCGCAGCTCGTCTGCCGGATGCCGGGGAATCCATCGCCAGCCCGTCACGCGTGTTCTGCAATTATTCGGCGTGCACTTCAGGCAGCTGCCGACGCCGGGCGTGCTGACGTTCTCCATCCAGACACAGCTTTCCGGTGGGTCGTTCTCGCGCTCCAACATCGATACGATCCCTTACACAACCAACGTCTGGGAGATCTTCACGCTCAAATTGCGCGACCGCAACGCGGCGGCGAAGGCCATGCAGGCGAACTATGCGACGTAGATCACTTTCCCGGGTGGCCGGTTCTACGACCCTATCGCAACGCCCATGGCGTTCGGTTCCACCACAGAGGCCGTCACCACCGGCACCCGGCTCGATCTTGCGGCGGCGGTGTGGTCCGACAGCTGGCTTGAGGACGCCGATGAGGCCGCGCTGCTCCCAGACTTCCGGGCCAAGGTGGGGTTGGATATCCCTCACTTGCCTGACCGACATCCTACATAGCTCTTGTCAGTACCCACTTCCGCCAGATCCGGGGAGTGGCGAGCCCAAGAGCCTCGATGCCGCCGCCCGTGGGGCGGCATTTTCATTTCTGGAGCATCGCGGCCATGCATTCTGAGCGGCTACGCTGCTGACCTATCGTCTCTGGCGATAAGAGAAGCATCGCTCTCCTCCTCATTGTCATATTCGGCGCCAGCTAAGGCCTCGCGAAGTAGACTGATCGCCTCGCTCTCGTGATTGAAGGAGGGCTTAGCCTGTCCGTCGTGCCGGCGGACGAGGGCAGCGGCCTTGTCGAACCAGGTGCTATCGACGGTGAGTTCGAGAGAATAGACGTTGGTGGTGCGCATCATGTAAGCCTGTCAACTCAATCCAAGATTTCGTTACGGCATCTCATTTCTACAAGAGTACTGCCGTTACGGTACTTTCCGCAGTGATTAGCTTATTTCATTGCCCGTAAATGTGCAATTAAATCTCTGTAATCTTGGTGCCGCTGGCGGCTGCCGCCCGGCCTGACCTGCCACCTGCCGGGGCCGGCATGGGGGGCTGGCCCATCCATATCTTCCTTCCTGCCGCCGTCACAGGTGGCTTTTTCATGTCTGGAGCACTCTATGCAACGCGCAGTCTTCTTCGACCGAGTGCGCGCCTCGCTATTCGGCGGGGCCGGCCGACGGGCATCCGCGGCGCGCGCAGACGCAGGCGGCCGTGGTCGCCTTCCAGCGCGCGTCCGCCGTCCGCTGGGCGGCACTTCATTCAAGGGGCCGGGGGCTCTGCTTGGCCATCGCCCCCGGCCGATCTGGTGTCGCGTGACGACGGTTTACGGACGCTATTCCACCGCCTCAACCGATACTGCCACCGCCGGGCTGCATTCGCCGCAGCAATGATGCTTACAGCGTGTGCGCCAGTGGCTGTTAGGCGGAATTGCGCCTTCGTGATCGGGCCGTTGGCGAAAATCCTTCGGCAAAGTCTCGCTTATGACATAAAACTTATTGAGGTACCGTTTATGGATTGGCGGTGAGACCTTTTCGGGAGGCAGTTACATGGCGACGTCGTACTTTCCAACTCTAGCAGACGCGATTGGTATGGTCTGGCCCGGTCCTGCGCCGGAGGTCGTGAGGATCGATGGGTTTGTCCGTGCTGGAGATGGTGGTGACGCCGTCTACATCCGCTTCGACGGCACCGTGCCGCCGCCGCCTTCAAACATTGTTATCAATGGAAATTTTTCGAATGACAGCAGTAATGGATGGACGCTCGATGGATTCTACGTAGAAAATAATCGCCTCAAGTCCCAAGCG
Source organism: Ancylobacter oerskovii (assembly GCF_018390555.1). Taxonomy (GTDB): domain Bacteria; phylum Pseudomonadota; class Alphaproteobacteria; order Rhizobiales; family Xanthobacteraceae; genus Ancylobacter; species Ancylobacter oerskovii. The sequence goes on from NZ_JAHBGB010000017.1 coordinate 2,030, forward strand.
GGATCGAGTAAAAAAATCGCCAAACAAGACGTTCCTCTTGTCGCAGGCAAAAAATACCGCTTGACCTTTGTCGTAGCTGGGCGGTCAGAGGGAAGGTGGGCTGCGTACGTCAGTAGTACTATCGGTGCTGAGAGTGCGCTCGTAGACTTCGGCACCACCGAAAGCTGTGATGTCGTGTTCACGGCGTCGTACGGGCAGCGCGGCTTAACGATCGCGGGAGAGGCGATGCCCGGGAGCGCAAGTGGCGCGCCGACCTTCAATGGGTCAATTGACACGATATCAATTGTGGAACTCATTGATGAAGGGCTTCAACTGTTCGGCGGCCAAGCCTATCTTCCGGTTCCCTTGAACGGGGTGTTCCGACCGGAAATGTTCGGCGGTGGCTTCGGATCGAACGACGATGTCGCGATACGTAGCCTTATCAAGCGGACGAATAGTCTGCTGCTTGCCGGCAACGACGTGCGCATTGAGATGAGCCGACGCTATCAGTGTTCGGAGGCTCGTCACGTTCTGTTCGTTCCCGAGAGCAGGAACGTCACGATCGAGGGCAAGGGCAGCGGCGTGATCGATCTGAGCACTGCCAGCACGACATTGACGTCAGCTTGGCTTGAGGTGAGGGGGCCGGGGTACGACGGCTTCGCGGAAGGCCAGGCTCTCAAAACCACCCTAGCGGCTGCGGCTAAGGCCGGCGATACCAGCCTTACTGTCGCCGACGCGACCGGCTTTCGAATGGGGGATTGGATTGCCGTAACGTCAACTCACGACTATTTCTCGGGAATTAGGACATATGACAAGACAGCAGATGAAGGTGAACGAGCCCAGAATGTCAGTGGCTATGCGCCCATCTGCAAAGGCGAACTTATCCAAACGAGAAACTGGATTGTGACGGATGATACCGTCGCATTAGGTAACGGACTTACCCACTTCTTTCCGATTGAGGGTGGGGGGGTGAATGTTCGACGTATTGTCATGGCCGGCCGGTTCGTGCTCGAGGGTCTAAATGCCATTGGACCAGGTATATCATCCGGTGGCGGCGGCGGGGATGATGTCGGAACGGGCTTTCTTCATGTTAGGCATTTTGCGTTGGCCGAAGAAAAGCATCTAACGACAGAAAATTTTCTGAGTTTTTCAGCTAAATACACGTTATGTGGTGCGATTTCTATGGATACGCCCAAAACGGTTGGCGCCCGATATCAGAACAATCCGCTGTCGAGCCAATGGTTTTATGGAAGGGAATTGAATGGGTGTGGAAGGGCGGCGATTAATTCGCCCATAGGAGAGTATTGCCGTCGGGCAATTGACCTGCACGAGACGCCACCTGGTCTTTTGGCAAGTGACCGCCGGGAGGGGGAGGCGGTTATCACGCAGAATGTGCAGATGACCGGTGGATATTCCGTCAGCTGTCGAACGATGCCCGGAGGGCATTTTTCAATCAATACGCAGTTGACGGGACACGTGGGTTTCGACTGTGGCGGACAACTGCGCGGCAAAAACGTGCGATGGACCGCTGTCAGTTGCAATCGCGGAATAGGCATAGGCATTCCTGAAAATTCAGATCCTGACACCTATCCATTTATGAATCCAGGTCAGGGCACGGTCGAACTGATCGGGTGTACATTCCGCAATGAGGTCAAAGTCACAGATCCCGAGGACCCTCTCAGTTTTGGCTTGCAGGTGCGTCAAGGCATTGATCGACTCTACGTCGAGGGGTGCACCATCATGGGTCAGATTCCAGTCGAATTTACCGGTCGAACTCAAAGCAACGTCACCATAAAAGGTGGTCTGATTTCCGGGCTAGATCGTCCCGAAGATCCGATTAGACCGGTGATCGCATTTCGTAATATTGGTACCTCACCGGCTGAAGCGTCGGCGAATCAAGCTGAGTTTGATGCGGATCCGGATGCACCTCATGGTGATTTTTGGTTTGAAGGTAAAGACTGGCTGACCCAAAAGGCGAGCGCTTCGTCAATTTTGATCGAAGGCGTTCATTTGCGTAATGGGACGGTCGGCATTCTTCATGAAGGGTGCAAGGATCAGGATGTACGTAATGTTCACATTATAAGAAGTGTTTTTGAGAATATTGACGTGTGTCACGTCAGATTCTTGAGGAATGAGGGATCGATATGGGCGGCAGATGGAAGTCTGGAACTCAGGGATAACGCTGAAGTTGGAACCGTTCCGACCCAGAAGGTCGATTTTGGCCCGCTTGTTGTAAATGCGTCCGGGAATAATTTTGGCAACGCGCCGATGATCGTCTCTATCGTCGGTACGGTTCTTGCCGTTCCTGATAAGGCTGTTGGTGAAACACTGACAATTCAGCTCCCCTCGGGCACGGCAACGGTGGAGAGCGTAACGGGGCTGAAGCAAGGGCAAAAGGTTATAATATCAAAGGCCGGGGGTGGAGTGATTAGCTTCATGAAGACCGGAAATTTGTTCATTGGTGACCAGCGTGATTTAATAGGTAGTTCCGACCGCCTGGTGCTAGCGGGTGGTGCGTCAGGCTCCGTTGTTCTGCTCGCGTTCGCGCCAAATTCAGTTGTTTCCTGAACGAAACCTTAAATCTGTCATGCTACTAGCCATCTCCGGGTGGCCTTTTTTCTGGGATGTGAACATGAACATACGTGAGCTGCGAGCGCAGATGGCGGCGCTCGGTTATGCGCATGCATGATTTTCCCGGGACAGGTGGCCTGGAGCGGAGGGACACGCTCCCGGCTCCATCGGCGCGTCGGGAGGGCCTGAATAGGAATGCGCCGGTGGCGATCGGTAGATGACTCCTGAGACCGTAGGGTCCGCCACCGACCTAGCCCGATAGCCGGGCTGCTGGATCAACACCTCTCAACCGGGCGGGTTACGACATAGCGAAATCTAAGCCAGTCAGCCTGGGGATCTGCGGCTGCCACGGTTGGGCGGCCGGGCGCCTCGTTGCAATCGTTCGCGCGCCCGGCCTTGCCCAGCCAAACGCCGGGCCGAAGCGATGGTCACCGCACGTTTGCGAAAGATCCACGACAGGAAAAGCGGCCGGGCTGCCGCACCGCAGGCGACGCCCGGCCGGGCCTGCGCCAAGTGGGGGGAGACCCGCAGGCCTCGCTCAGCCTAGCCGAGCCTGGTCGCGGCTCAATGACGATTTAGCAATCAGGGAGGATGAAAAAATGGACACACGGGAGCTGCAAACGCGACTCACGGCGCTTGGCTATGCGCCGGGGCCAGTCGATGGCGTGATGCGCGCCATCTTGTTGGTGAGCGCAATGATCACGACCTTTGGTGGCCGTCGATCCTGTAGAGCTCGGATCCATGCTCGCCGCTTGCCGCTCGCGCCTTGGCAAAGCGGATAACATTGCCTGCGCCAACATAGAGCAAGTGCCGGATGTAGCGGTCGCCACGCTTGGATATTCGTCCCAGCCGGTCTTTGCCGCCGCTTGAGTGGCTCTTGGGGGGAGCCCAAGCCAGGCAGCGAACTCGCGCCCCGAGCGAAACATCGATGGATCCGGCACGGTACTTACAAGTGCCATCGCGGTAATCGGGCCAACGCCCGGAATAGATGCGAGACGCCGGCTGACCTCGTCAGTGCGATGCTGCCCGAGGATTTGAGCTTCCAGCGCATCGATCCGCGCCTAAAGGCTAGCGAGCTCGCCCACCAGGACCATTAGCGCCTCGCGCGCGAGGGGTGGCACCGCAGGGTTATGGACCTCGGCCGCGAGCTTCTCAACACGATGGATGCCTTGCGGCGCGATGAGGCCGAACTCGGCCAGATGCGCGCGTAAACTCGTTGCCAGCATGGTGCGCTGGCGTACGGGGAGTTCGCGCGTTCGATGCAGCATCAGCGCCGCTTGCTGCTCGGCAGACTTTACCGACACGAAGCGCATGGTCGGTCGGGTGACCGCTTCGGCGATTGCTTCGGCATCGGCAGCATCTGTCTTGTTACGCTTGACGTAAGGCTTAAAGTAAGCTGGCGGCATCAGTGCGGCAATGGCGCTGCCGACATCGCAGTTCAATTCGAAATATGCCGGCCTCGCTAGCCTGCTCAAAAAGTTTGTTCACAATCAGTGTGCACCCCAGCTGCGAGCACATCCCAATGCTTATGTGCTCGCAGCAATGCCCTAGAGCGAGATTGCCAAGTCGTGCACCTACAAGCGCATGGCAAACCAACTTCACTCATCCGGCGAAATGGCGACGACTCAAAAGCATCGCAGCCATTCATCATCACTTAATGACGCCTCGCTTACCTAGGGTCCACGCACGCTCGCGCGAAGTCCATACTCAGCTCTACCAACGAGCGTTCTTCCGGGACAACAAACACCGCCGCACGTCCGATAACGCGCTCAGGAGCAGCATACTTTTCGACTAACTTATAACGAGCTTCTCTGCTTACGAAGTCGTCAAATATTATCGAGGTGCCCGGCAAACCCCTAAGCATCGTTATAAGAAAACATGCTACTCGGAACCGTCCGTCGATAAGAACCAAACCAGGCGAAACATCAGCCTGCTCCATTCTATCCCAAACGGAAATAGGGTAGTTTGGCCACAGACGGCAACTGTCAGTCCCTACAGGAAACCCCCACTTCGCCGTCTCGCCAATATTTGCATTAACAACTGTAGCTGAATTACGTTTAAGATCTTGCTTCAATGCCTTACGGACGGAGCGAACAATGTCCTCATCGGCTTCAACGGAATAGATATGTGACACACCAGCCCGAGCGGCCATCCTGGCACCGCCGCCGGCTCCATATTCCAAATAGCAGTTGATATCTTTAAACTGGCCGCCTAGAAACTCGACCACTTCGTTCGGCAAATTGGGTCGAGACGGAACTTTAATGAGAACAGACTCTTTCTCCGAATTTTGAACTACGTCTTCTGAAACCACGACAATGTACCTCTGACTATTTGTGAATGTGACTTTTTCATAACGTCGAAGCGACGAAAGCGGACGACACAACGGTATCTAACTACAGGTCATATTATAGGTCGAATGCGCGCGACACTCAAGGAGCATATGGGGAGGTAGCTCGCGTTCGCCGAGCTGACGGTCATATTTCGGGCGCTCAATTCCCGAGAATGAAAAGAGAGGCTAAGGTTGGCATCAAAGCGCGATGGGCAAGCGCCTGAATGCCCGCCTGCCAGGCTGGTAAGCAATTCAACGGAATGGGCGATGAGGTCATTTTAATGCGGGCGGGGCACATTGTGATCCTGAACATCAGC
>NZ_JAHBGB010000018.1 GCF_018390555.1 Ancylobacter oerskovii
TCGTCCGTCTCCATGATCGACGGACTCTACCTAAATCTGGAGGAAGATCAGGGTCTCAGGTCACTGCCCGCCCCACCCAGTCCGCCAGCGTCGAGCGGTCAAGCACGATGCCCTGGCGCCCGTAGACCTGGGCCTGGCGATACAAAGGCAGATGGTCGGCGTATTTGGAGACGAGCACATGGGCGACGGTCGCCTCGGTCGGCAGTCCGCCCTCGATCAACCGCGCCGGAGCGGGGGCCTGCACCACCGCCTCCGCGCAGGAGAGGCAGGCATACTTCGGCCGGCGCACCACCAGGACGCGGAACTGGGCGGGCACCATGTCGAGCCGCTCCGCCACGTCCTCGCCGATGCGGTGCAGCTTGCCGGAACAGCAGGGGCAGATGTCGCTCTCGATATCGACCACGGTCTCGATCCGCGGCAGGTGGGCGGGCAGAGCCCTCGGTTCGCACGGCGCTTCGCGACCCGCCCGAAGCCGGCGGCTTCGACCTGCTCCGCCTTTTCCAGCGCCAGCAGCAACTGGTCCTCGGGCAGGCTCTCCGCCCGCCAGCCGAAGCGGTGGCGCTGCAGCTCCTTGATGATCTGGCGCAGGCGCTCGATCTCCGCGTCCCGCGCGAGCAGCATCGCCTGGAGCGTCTCGGGATCGTGGGAAAGCTCAGTGGAGAGCGAAGCCATGAGCCGCAATGAATCATATTCGCCCGGCGCATGAAAGTCTCTTCAACTGGCGACGACCGGTGTCGTCGTGCGTTGCACCTCGTGCACCCGCCGCCAGTCGAGGCCCTCAAGCAGGGCTGGAGCTGGGCCGATGTCAGCTGCAGGGTGCCGTCCGCGATCTTCGGCCAGCGGAACTCCCCGTCCTCAATCCGCTTCGCCACCAGCACGACGCCGGTGCCGTCCCAGAACACCAGCTTCACCCGGTCGGCGCGCTTGGCCCGGAACACGTACACCGTGCCGGAGAACGGATCGGCGCCCATGGTCTCACGCACCAAGGCGGCGAGCCCCTCCCCTTTGCGGAAGTCCACCGGCCGCGTCGCCACCATAACACGAACCGAGCCGCTCGGACCGAACACGACCCGGCCTTCAGCGCGCCGATGACCGCCGCGATGATGACCGGCGAAGCCCCGTTCTCGATCGTCACCCTGACCCCGGCGACGTCGACTTCGATGGCCGCCGCCCGGCGTTGCCGGCCACGCCGCTTCGGCCGTGACAGTGGGGCGGACAGCTCAGCTGTGAGAACCGGTTCCGGAGCGACCACCGCCGGCACGAAAGCCGGGACCGTCTCGCTCGCCTTTCGCGCCTCACGCCGCCACGTGAACAACTGCTGCGGCGTCAGTCCGTGGCGGCGGGCAACCGCAGAACACCACGGCGCCGGGAGCGAGCGTCTCTTCCAGGATCCGAGCCCGCTCGTCCGCCGTCCAACGCGCGCCCCATCGCGCCGTTGATAACCTCGAAGCGCCGGACCTCACCCTCCGGCCCAAGTCTATGGTCAAGCCCAGACACAACGATCCTCCAATCAGGATCGTCAGACTGCGCTCTCACGCCTCACCTATGAAGGTGCCCCCGGGACGACGCTTACTGAAGGCAAAACATTCGATTCAGAACTCGAATGACCGACCAGCCGTTGAACCGCCAGAGCGAGCGCTACGCCCGCGAGGGCATTAACCTGATACTGTCGACGCTGACCGACCATTCCGCGCCTGGGCGGCGGCTTTGGACCCGTTGCACGCGCTGCTCGAGCGCCATGTATGACAAAGGAGAAGATCGACACCGACCAGACCCGGATGTATGTCTGCGACGATCAACTCTTCGATGGCACCGATCCGCTGGCGGTGTTGTTCCGAAGCATCCCGCGGCCGCTCCAGCGATCATCTGCAAGAGCATCTAACGCGCTTCACTGGCATCCTGCAGGCGACGCCAACCGCCAGCGTTCATGCTCTGTTGAACTTGGTCAAGGTCGTAATTTTCGCCTGGTCGAACCAGCCATAGGCTGACGAGATTGCCTACGCGCGACTACGAGCAGATGTGCCGGCGTCGCTGAGATCTGGGCCAAGCGATGAACACCGAGACGTTCGAGGACCACATCGCCCACCTTCCGCACTTTACCGTCAAGTGTACAACACAGACCAATCGCCCCCCGCGCCTCTCCACCATAGTGAGCCACACCTTCTTCGAGGCGGAATTCTGCATTCCTATTTCCAGCTGGCATAAAGGACCGGTCGGCACTACCCGCTCAAACTGGAGGGAGAGTCACATAGAAAACGTCCTACACCGTCATCGAACTTAAGCTTCAGGTTGGCACGCCAACCAAAACCTGCATTCTTAATCCGCTGCATCGACTGATCGATAACTGAAACATCCAGCGCGCCGAGGTCCCCCTGCCCTGCTCAAATCAGCACGACCTCCGAGCCCTCGACCAACGTGGGGCTCGATAAGGCTCCCGGCGCCGAACTGGGGACTCGAATCACAGTACAGCCATCGGGGATCGTGTATAAAGCCTCAACGTATAGGACTCTCCCTATCACTTCGTGACAAACATCTATTTTTATTGCATGAGCTGATCAATAATTGTTATTCTCCATTAGGAATAACCACTCCCCCCTATCCCATAATTCCGCGTATATTGCCTGCAAAATATAATCCCCTTTATCATACGGCTGATAAGCGCGTTCCCACCCTCTCCAGGCACGCATTAATTGCTTAGTCGACAATTCTTCAACGGCGATTGAAGCCGCCGGCCCTGTTGGAATATCTGGAAAAATAAATTCAATTTTTCCTTCTGACATTTCTTATTCCATTCTATCGCGATTTCATTTTTATTAACTACAGCATACTACTAATGTACGGTTCCAGAGACATTGCATGTATCATATTTTCTTGTCAGGCTATCAGTCAATTTCAACAAACTCCCTCCGAGACGCACAGGGCCAGAATCTTTTGCCTTTTCCGCGATCAGTTGATCCGATTGAGGCCTTTCAAGCAAAACAAGCCATGGCGGCCTTGACACATCGAGCTGTCGATATCCACTTAATTGAGCAATGTATCCGCTGCCGTTAAACTCTTTTTCCAACATGGAGGTAAGAGAGAGTAATTTGTTGGGTATTTTTTGATCACAACGTACAAATGAACGGATGAATTCAAATCCAACCAATGGTTGAGCAGCAAATACATGATACAAAAATGCTCGCTCGCCTCGCCCGCGTTCTGCCGCGAGTGTCCCGTCAGATTCAATATCATTTAGTGCATTATTATACATTTCTTCCGCCCAATACCACATCCTCATATCATTTATTGCAATCGCCGCCGCCCCAACACCAAATACCCCCCAATATCCGATATTTGTCATTTTTTTTCTTGATTCAGTGTATTTTATGGTAATCGATGCAAGATCTCGAATCCAATTATCTATTATTTCTTTATCATCCGACTCAACTATATCATAAAGCTTAAGATATGATATTGAAATTGAGCCAAGAACCCAAATCCTTACTTTATCCGCCTGCCCCCTATTTTTTGATCCTTCAAGTGCGTCAGCTAGCGCCCACGCCTTCATTATCTGAATGGCGCACTCTTTCTTGAAGCGCGTATTGTCGTTTGCAAGTCCAACAATGACTTTTTGGAATCTTGTAACCCCCTCAGTTAATCGGATATTTTTATCCCTACGCTCTTCGACTATTTGGGATCGTGTAGGATCCATACGGTCATAGTAGGATAGTGCGTTTATATTTTTTATAGGAGGCCCCACATTCGGACACGCTTGATCCTCTTGCGCATTAGCAGATGCGTGCACAATAAATACTGCGCATATAAATAATATTACCTTACCAACACAATGTCTTATCTTGAGCATATTTCGAATATCCCTCATCACCTTGATTGGGTTGCCAAAACTGCCTTTCCGCAAATCGAATATTTAGATATTACATTTCTCTTACACCATTCCCCCCGAATATAGCACAATTATGGCGCGAAGTTCAGACACCAATTTGCTTTTCATGAGCCTTTCAAAGCCTGGCTGGAGAAATGAGCGACGGTTTACGTACCAAAGGATGACTCACCCAAATCGAATTGGCGGCCTCCTCGGGAGTTGCGCCATGCTGGGCTGCCACGGCCCCCTAGCTTTGCTAGCGGAAAGGTGTTCACGTAGTGGTCACTAGGGCTGAAAGCCGAGGGTCTCCGATGACAAGAAGGGTAGTCGGACTCGCCGGCGCCCGGGGTCCACCGCCCAAAATTCACATCCTTGCTGAGCACCTACTATGCAGGCCGCCGCGATAGGTGGTGCGGCAGAGCTGCTTTGGGTTCCGCAGCCGTTCCTGCCCCCGGTCGAGTTCAGAGCCTGTTCTTGAAACGCAGCTGTCGTTGCCGGTCTCGACGATGTCGCAATGATAGATGAGCTGATCGAGGAGCGTAGTCGTCGTCTTGGCGTCGCCGAAGACGATCTTTGTGGTGACGACGACAGAACTCTGCTCGTAAAGCCGACTGGTCAGATGAAGGAGCGGTTGGCCGTCGGTTTGTGCGAATGGTAGATAGCTGAGTTCGTCGAGGCGACCCGCGGTCTGAGTGATGGAGGCACCCGGGCGGTGGCTTGCGGTCCTCGATGGCGATGTTCAGGGCGGCCAGCGCCAGATCCATGCCGCTGCCGAACGCATCCAATATGAAGGGCATCTGCACCGCGAGGAAACCAATGCGGCTATTCTCGATCACACCAAATCAGGGGTGACGATTAAGGAGATCGTTCGCCGCACCGGATACAGCCGTGGTCTGGTCCGACGCGTATTGCGCGAGCAGCGCTCGGATGTCTTCCGCACCCGCGAGAGTTCACTCGAGCTGTTCCTGCCCTGGCTCGACGCGCAGTGGCCGGCTAGGCAGCGCAATGGCGCAGAGCTCTGACGTCAGCTCGGATTGGCCTGCTGGCCTGCTGCCGGTTTCGTGGACATGGAGATAAGGTGTTCAACGGGACTGGAGAGCGGGAATGCAACGACGGAGATTCAGCCGCGAGTTCACGCTTGAGGCTGTGAGATTGGTGAAGGATCGGGGCGTTGCCGTTGCGCAGGCTGCCCGTGACCTGGATGTCCACGAGAACGTGCTGGGTAAATGGGTGCGCGAGGCGAAGGCGGATCCTCAGCATGCCTTTCCCGGGCAGGGTCAGATGAAGCCCGAGCAGCTTGAGATTGACCGGCTGCGCAGGGAAGTGGCCAAGCTGAAGGCGGAGCGCGACATCCTAGAACGTATGGCCCGCCCCGTCTGGAAGGGTGTCGTCTGGTTAGCATGATCGGTCTGCATCAACGTATCCGGTCTCAGGAGCTGGCCCTGGCCAAGATGGATAAGCCTTGATCTTCTGATCGAGCAGGGCGCACTCGTCGCTCAGGTCCTTGACCAATGCGCGGGTGCGGGAGTTGCTTGCCAAGCGGTCGATACCAACCTCGTCGAGGCGTCGCATGAGGACGCTTCGCCCCTTCGGAAGGACGATCCCGCGTTCGAGCAGGACAGCTCGAAGCTGGTTGATCAGTGCCGTTCGAGCGAGCACCAGGCGTTCACGCGCCCGATGCAAGGCTTGGAGGTCGAGCTGGGCCTCGGTCTTGAGAGACACGAACCTCATGGTCGGCCGCGTGGCCGCCTCCGCGATCGCCTCCGCGTCTCGATCGTCGGTCTTCTGCGCCTTGACGTAGGGCTGCACGTACCCAGGGAACATCAATCGCACCTGGTGTCCTTGATCCGCAAAGACGCGCCCCAGGAAGTGGGCGCCGCAACACGCCTCCATCGCGACGACGCACGATGGCAGCTCGGAAGCGAACGCCACAAGGCGCTCTCG
>NZ_JAHBGB010000019.1 GCF_018390555.1 Ancylobacter oerskovii
CTGCTTCACAACCCAAAAAGAACCCCACCGATCAGAAATGACCGGCGGGGTTCTTGCTGTTCAATCCCTCTAAAACCGATCCCAAGCCCCGTCGCGAAGAACCGCAACAGCCGCCCGCGCGGAAAAACCTCGCGCGACGGCGGCCGGCATTGTCCGGCGGCCTGCTTTCGGTGGCTTTCGGATCGCCATTGACGCCATTCCAGGTCTTAATCTCGGCGCGGTGTGTGCTCGAAACGCCGCTGCTGCATGTGCAGGGCTCCTCGGCGGCGCGCAGGCGATCCGCCTCGGCCGCCAATGCGAAGGCGCGTGACGCAGGCCTCCGCCGTCGCGCCGCCGTGCCGCGGTCGTGCAGCCGGCCGAACGGGGCAGGCGGGGGCGTCATCAACCGCTCAACACGCTCAACACGCGCGCCCGCCGGCACCCGAGAACCTCGACACGGCCCCGTCCCCAACTCAGCAGTTGGACCCGGTCCGGTGCGGTTCCATGAACGCGAACTCCTTCGGCCACCTCGCCAAGGAGATTTCACCGAGGAAGATGTCCTCCCGCCGGCTCCGCGCTCGCGGAAAACAAACGAGAACCGGCCACCAACCGCCCTTCACGCAGCATTACCCTGTCGCTGAGCCGGCTTTCTTTCCCGGCCGTCCGCTGCGAGAAGAACCGCTCCGGCCACCGGCGGCACCGCTGGTCACACAGTTCCCGATGCGAAGAGACAGTTTCAGATGCCGAGGGCGCAGCCATCCTTGCGCGGGTCGGAACCTCCGGTGAGCGTGCCGTTGGCGCGGTCGAGGCAGATCGCTTGCGCGCCGCCGATCGGCCGCCCCGACGGCACGATGTCGAAGCCGCGACGGCGCAGCTCGGCAATGGTCTCCGGCGGGAAGGTGTCCTCCGCCTCGACGGTTCCCGTCCCGGGCAGCGGGAACAGCCGCGGCAGGTCGATGGCCTCCTGCAGGCCGAGGCCGAAATCCAGCACCTTTGACAGCAGATGCGCGTGGCCCATCGCCTGGTAATGGCCGCCCATGACGCCGAAGGGCATCACCGGCCGGCCCTCCTTCAGCACCATGCCGGGAATGATGGTGTGCAGCGGCCGCTTGCGCGGCGCCAACTCGTTGGGATGGCCCTCTTCCAGCACGAAGCTCTGGCCGCGATTGTGCAGCAGCACGCCCGAGCGCGGCGCCAGCAGGCCGGCGCCATAGGGGTGGAAGATGGAGTTGATGAAGCTGGCGCAGTTCCGGTCCTTGTCGACCACGCAGATATAGACGGTGTCGCGGTGCTCGCCGGCGGCGAAGGCCGGCATGTCGGCGAGAGCCCGGTCGAGCCGGATGCGGCCGGCGAGTTCGTCGGCGAGTTCGTCGGACAGGAGATAACCCACCGGCACGCCGGCCTGCGCGGGGTCGGCGAGGAAGCGGTCGCGGGCGGCATAGGCGAGGCGGGTCGCCTCGATCTCGACATGCAGCCGGTCGGCGGCCAGGGGATCGCCCGAGGCCGGGAAGCGCGCGAGGATGTTGAGGATCATCAGCGCGATGACGCCCTGGCCGTTGGGCGGGCATTCATAGATTTCGTGCGCACGGAAGCGGGCGCGGATCGGCTCGACATACTCGCCCGCGGCCTCGGCGAAATCGTCGAGCGTGTGCAGGCCGCCGAGGCCGGCGAGATAGTCGACGATGTCCTGCGCCACCTCGCCGCGATAGAAGCCGTCGCGACCTTCGCGGGCGATGCGTTCCAGCGTGGCGGCCAGCTCCGGCTGGCGATGCACCTCGCCCATGGCGGGCGGCCGGCCGCCCGGCAGGAAGACGCGGGCCGCATTGGCATCGCCGGCCAGCAGGCCCGCCTCGCGATTCCAGTCGTAATGCACCCGCTCGGCGACGGCATAGCCATGGCGCGCCAGATGGATCGCCGGGGCGAGCAATTCGGCGAAGGGCAGCTTTCCATGATCGGCGTGCAGCCGGGTCCAGGCGTCCACCGCGCCGGGCACGGTGACGGCATGCGGCGACTGGCGGGGAATCTGGGCGAGGCCCTGCCCGCGCAGATGGGCGGCGGTGAGCGCGGCGGGCGCACGACCGGAGCCGTTGAAGGCGTGCACCTTGCCGTCCTCGCCGGCCAGCAGCGCGAAGCAGTCGCCGCCGATGCCGGTGGAACCGGGCTCGACCACGCATTGGACGGCGCAGGCGGCGATCGCCGCGTCGAGGGCGTTGCCGCCGCCCTCGAGGATTCGTATGGCGGCGAGCGTGGCGGAGGGATGCGAGGTGGCCGCCATCGCCTCGCGGGAGACGACGCTGGAGCGCCCCGGCTTCTGGAAGTCGCGCATGTCGGGGTCCCTCGCCTGTTGCTGCCTGTTCCGTGTCGTTATGCCCCGTGCATAAGCGCCGGCGCGCGCGCATTCAATATGCCGGCGGTATGAAGAGGCGGGATCTCCTTCGCCGCTCCCGGGTGTGGAGAGGCGCGCCCGAGGGCGAGGTTTCCGGCCGGCCCGTCGCAAGCATTGTCGCCGCACGCCCGACCGGCGCGCTATGTTCGCGGCATGCGAATCCCCCGCCATATTTCGTCTTCGCCAGGGAGCCTTGCCGTGTCGAACCTGAAGGTCGATGCCGACCGCCTGTGGTCGAGCCTGATGGAAACCGCCCGTTACGGCGGCACGCCGGATGGCGGCATCCGCCGCCTCACCCTCACGCCGGAAGACCGGCAGGTGCGCGACTGGCTCCGCGGGGAATGCGAGGCGCTCGGCTGCACCGTTACCGTCGACGCGCTCGGCAACATGTTCGCCTGCCGGCCTGGGACCGAGGCTGGGGCGCTGCCCGTCGCCATGGGCAGCCATCTCGACACGCAGCCGACCGGCGGCAAGTTCGATGGCATATTGGGCGTGCTGGCCGGGCTGGAAGTGCTGCGCACGCTCGATGCCGCCGGTTACCGCACCCGCCGGCCGCTGATGCTGGTGAACTGGACCAATGAGGAGGGATCGCGATTCTCCCCGGCGATGCTCTGCTCCGGGGCCTATGCCGGCGTGTTCGCCGTCGAGGACGTGCTCGCGCGCCCCGACGCCCGGGGCATCACCTTCGGCGAGGCCCTGCAGGCAATCGGCTATGCCGGTGAGGCGGAGGTCGGCTCGGTGCGGTTCGGCGAGATGTTCGAGCTGCATATCGAGCAGGGGCCGGTGCTGGAGCACGAGGGTGCCGTCATCGGCATCGTCACCGGCGTGCAGGGCATGCGCTGGTACGACCTCGTGGTGGAGGGCCGCGCCGCTCATGCCGGCACCACGCCGATGGCCCTGCGCCGCGACGCACTGGTCGGTGCGGCGCATATCGTTCTCATCGTACACCGCATCGCACGGGAACATGGGGGCGTGGCGACCGTCGGCGAGATCGGGGTGAGCGATGCCTCGCGCAACGTGGTGCCTGGCGAGGTTAGGATGACGCTCGACCTGCGCCACCCCGAGAGCGCGGTGCTCGCGGCGATGGAGGCAGCGATCGAGGCGGCGCTTGCCGGCCCCGACCTCGCGGCGACGCCGGTTCGCCTCGCGCGGCTGTGGGACAGTCCGCCGGTGGCGTTCGATGCCGGCTGCATCGCGGCGATCCGCGAAGGGGCGGCGGCCGCCGGCTATCCGGCGCGGGAGATCGTGTCCGGCGCCGGGCACGATTCCGTCTATGTCGCCCGCGTGGCGCCGACCGCGATGATCTTCGTGCCCTGCAAGGAGGGGCTCAGCCACAATCCGGCCGAAAGCGCAACGCCGGCCGATTGCGCCGCCGGCGCCCAGACGCTGCTCAATGCCGTGCTGGCGCGGGCCGACCGTACCGACTCGGACTAGAAGGCCTGCCGATGAAAAACGCTGCCGAGACAAGGCGTTATCCCGGCGAGAGCCGGCGGGCTAGTGCCCGCCGCTGAAGACCAGTGACTGGATCGGCAGGATCAGCGCCTGCAGTCGCAGCAGCAGGGCATGTACCAGCGCCACGGTGTCCACGACATGCAGGTACACCCATTGCAGCGGGCCCACTCCCCCCGCGGCCAGCCGCTCGTGATTGCTGGAATAGGCATTGGCGATGCAGCTGGATCCCGGCGGCACGCCATCCAGCCCGCCGTCGAAAAGCGGCTCCAGCGTGACGGTGAGCGTGCCGGGCTGCTGGACCTGCTGGGCGTCCAGCAATTGCTCCGTCGCCCGAAACTGGCCGGCGGCTATGACATCCTGCACGCCGGTCACCTTCATCGGAATGATGGCGAAGGGCCGGGAAATGCAGGTCGCCTCGGCCACCATGCCCGGCTGCATGACCTGGGCCTCGATCTGGCCGAAGCCAGCGATGAGCCGTTCGCGGCCGGCGCCGTCGGGGATGAGCAGGCCGGCCGGGCGCATCAGCGGATTGACGAGGTCGCCGACCCGGAGCGCGAACTGCTCCACGCGGCCGCTCACGCCGGCATGCACCACGGTCTTCGCCAGTGCGGTCTCGGCCTCGGCGAGGCTGGCCTCGGCACTGGCCTTCTGGGCGGGAAGCAGCTCGGAGAGACGGGTGCGATTGCCCTCGGCGGCCGCGATCGCGGCATCCAGGGCGCCCTGGCGTCCATCGACGACGTTCTGAAGCCGCTCGATCTCGCGCCGGGTCACGACGTCGGCATTGCGCGTGTTGAGTTCCTGCTTGGTCCGCAGCTCGTCCTGCGCCTGCTGAAGCGCTTCGCGCGCCTGCACGATCTGCCCTTCGCTCGCGACGATGTCCGAGCGTGCCACCGTCATGGCGGCATCGGTCTCGACGATGCGGCGCCGGGCGGTCTCGACCGCGGCCCGTTGCGTGGAATCGTCGAGGCGCAGGATCGGCTGGCCGCGGGTCACGTGGTCGCTGACGTCGACATAGATCTCGGCCACCCGGCCGATGGTCTCCGGCAGGACGGGAACGGTGCGGAAATAGGCGGTGACGTTGGATGTCGAGGGATGGTGATAGAAGATGACGGTGATGAGCCCGACCGTGAGCATGAGGCAGGTGGTGATGCCCCAGCGAAGCTCGAACCACACCGAGTAGAGCGTGATCTCGCGCCCGATCCGCTTACCCTGGCCATAGCGGCGGTAGAGATAGTCCGGCAGCACCGTCAGCAGCGAGCACAGCAGCAGTTCCAGCATGTCACGCCCCTGTCGGTCCCGGAGAGGGAACGGCCTCGTCGCCGGGCGGCGGCGGCTCGGGAGGCGGCGGGACGCCGGCCAGCTTCTCCGAAGCTCGGGCGATGCGGTTGAGCGGCGAGAGAAAATCCGGGAGATCGATGAAGGCCAGCAGCAGCGCCGCCACCCAGAACAGATGGATGTGGGTGAACAGGGCCAGCAGGCAGAGCACGGCGACGAGCTCGAACTGAAGCTTCTGTCCCTTGTGCGCCAGGCGCTCCGGCAGGGAGTGGATGCGCAGGAAAAGCACGCCGGCCAGCAAGACGGATCCGACCAGCACGACGGCAGCGATGATCATCAGCACATCGGTGTCGCCGGGGGCGGTGATGAAGAAGGGCAGGTGCCCGGGGGCGGATGTGTGGGGATCGGTCATGCCCTCGCTCCTTCTCGCGCCCTTTGCGGCGCACCGTCACCCCGCATGGCGGGCCCGCCGGCGGAAGCCGACCACCTTCCCGCCCTGCCCGTCGTCCGCCGGGAGGCCGACGGCTATTTCCTGTTCCATGTGAGGAAGAAGCCGACATCGCCCGGCATGCCGTTCGGCCACTCGACGATCATTGCCTTCAGGCCGTAGCCGGCCGGCTTCAGCCGGTCGCGCCAGAGCTCGTAGGCCTGGCGCGGCCGCCCGGTCAGCGTGTCCGGCCAGCCCGCCAGCGAGTTGTTGATCGCCCGGCCATGATCGGTGCACAGCAAATTGGGGAAGCGCATGACCATGATCTCGGTCTCGCCCCGCTCCGCCGCCGTGCGTAGCTTCACCTGCAGGGTGCCGGCGATTTCCTCCAGCTTCTGGGGGGTGAGTTCCATGGGCTCCGCCAGGGTCTTGGCGAGCTGCTGGCGGGCCTGCGTAGCCCGGTCCACCGCCTCCAGCGCCTCGTTGGCGTGCGCCATCTCGATCTTCTCCATGTAGTTCCGAAGATCGGCGGCGGACATGAAGGTTTCATCGGCGAGCGCGGCGTGCTTCTCGGTCGGGTCGGTCATGACCTTTCTCCCTGAGGACGGTCGACGAGGTGCGATGTGTTGGGAAGAATGCCGGTAGGGGGCCGGAAGGAGGAGCCTGCCGCGGCGAGGCCGTTTGCCGGTCTGCGCGTCAGGCGATGCCGTGCGGGATAGGCGCGTCGCTTCCGGGCAGATATCCAGACGGAACACATGGGACACCGCTGCAATCGACACCTTGAGCCGCCTCGGGAAGACGCGGCCCTGGCCCAGGCCACCAAACTCTGCGCCATGCGTGCCGTTGCTGCAAGATATCCGTTTTATCCTCCGCCTGCCGCTGCGGCATCTGGCCTCGGTCCGGGAGCCGTTGCCGTTTGACACCGATCGGGCCGACCCGCACTGTCACGGGAAATACTTGGAAGCACGATTACCGTAGGCCGTTTTTCAAGAGGGGAGCGTCATGGTCGTTGCTCCGCATGATTTTCTGGGCGCCGGTTCCTATCTCGTCGATGCCGCGCAGCGCTGGACGCTGTTCCTCGACACGCTGCGTCGTCGCGGGCAGCAATATGAAGCGCATATGGCCGAGCCGGCCCCCAATGTGCTGAGCTACCGGGCCGAGCTCGTCTGCGACGGCCGCAGCCTGCCGCGGCCGGTCAACTATCTGCTCGCGCGGATCGTGCCGCCCGAAGGCATGGCGATGGAGGAGACCCGGCGTCCCTTCGTCATCATTGATCCGCGTGCCGGGCATGGCCCGGGCATTGGCGGGTTCAAGGCCGATAGCGAGATCGGCGTGGCGATGGAGGCCGGCCATCCCTGCTATTTCGTCGGGTTCCTTCCCGCTCCCGTCCCCGGCCAGACCATCGAGGATGTCGGCCGGGCCGAGGCGCGCTTCCTGGAACTGGTCGCCGAGCGCCATCCGCTGGCGCAGGGCGGTCCCTGCGTCATCGGCAATTGCCAAGCCGGCTGGGCGGTGGCGATGGTGGCGGCGCTGCGGCCGGAATTGTTCGGGCCGCTCATCCTCGCCGGCGCGCCGCTCTCCTATTGGGCCGGCGTGAAGGGCGTCAATCCGATGCGCTATTCCGGCGGCCTGCTCGGCGGCAGCTGGCTGACCGCGCTGACGAGCGACCTCGGCGCCGGCGTCTTCGACGGCGCCTGGCTGGTGCAGAACTTCGAGAACCAGAACCCGGCCAACACGCTCTGGACCAAGCAGTACAACCTCTATTCCAAGGTCGACACCGAGACGGAGCGCTATCTCGGCTTCGAGAAATGGTGGGGTGGCCACGTCACGCTGAATGCCGAGGAGATCCAGTTCATCGTCGACGAGCTGTTCATTGGCAACAAGCTGGCCTGCGGCGACATCCGCACCTCCGACGGCACGCAGATCGACCTGCGCAACATCCGCTCGCCGATCGTGGTGTTCTGCTCGCGCGGCGACAACATCACCCCGCCGCAGCAGGCGCTGGACTGGATCCTCGACCTTTACGACAGCGTCGACGAGATCCGTTCTTATGGCCAGACCATCGTCTACGCGGTGCACGACACGATCGGCCATCTCGGCATCTTCGTCTCCGGCAGCGTCGCCCGGAAGGAGCATGAAGAGTTCGCCTCCAACATCGACTTCATCGACGTGCTGCCGCCCGGCCTCTACGAGGCGATCTTCACGCCGAAGGCAGGGGCGGACAGCGATCCCGAGCTGATCACCGGCGACTGGATCATGCGCTGCGAGGCACGCGACCTCGACGACATCCGCGCGCTGGGCGGCAACGACATCGCCGACGAGCGGAGTTTCGCCGCCGCGGCGCGGGTGTCCGAGATCAACCTGTCGCTCTACCGGGCGCTGGTGCAGCCCTTCGTGCAGGCAACCGCCAATCCGGCGATGGCGGCGACCCTGCGCAAGCTGCATCCGTTGCGGCTGTCCTACGAGATGTTCGGCGCGCAAAATCCCTTCCTCGCCTTTCTCGACACCGCCGCCGAAAAGGTGCGGGAGGAGCGCCGCCCGGTGGAGCCGGACAACCCGTTCCTGAAGGCGCAGGAGCAGGTCTCCCGGCATATCGTCGAAAGCCTCGATGGCTGGCGCGCGGCGATGGAACGCCAGGCCGAGCTGGTCTTCCGCACCGTCTACGGTTCGCCGATGCTGCAGGCGGCGGTCGGCGTCGATCCCACCTCCCCCCGCCGCCCGCGCACCGCCGCCCGGAGCCCGCTTCATGCCGAGCTGATGGCGCGGAAGATCGAGGAGCGGCGTGCCGCCTTCGATAAGGGCGGGCGGCTGGAAGCGGCGGTGCGTGCCCTCATCTATGTCGGCAGCGCCCGTGGCGGCGCCGATGAGCGCGGCTTCCGGGCCATCAAGCGGCTGCGTCGCGAGGGGGAACATGCGCGCAAGCCGACGCTCGACGAGTTCAAGGCGCTGGTGCGCGAACAGTTCGCCATGCTGCTGATCGACCGCTCCGCGGCGCTGCGGGCGATACCCGATCTGATGCGGAACGAGCCAGACGAGGCGAAGGCGGAAACGCTCGCTCTCGTCGAGCAGGTATTGTCCGCCAGCGGTGCGCTCGAAGGGGCGGCGGCCGAGCGCTTCGAGGAGGTTCGGCAGCTTTTCGGCCTCGCGGCATCCACGCAGGCCGGGACGCCGCGCCGGCTGGCCGTCGCGACCCGGAGGGGAGAATGAGGCAGCATGGTCGATAAGGAAGCCTCCGGGCCGGGGGCTGCGAGCCCTTCGAAATATGACCGGCTGATCGCCGCGGCGCGTGCGGAGACCGCCGCCGCGACCGCCGTCGCGCATCCCTGCGACGAGACCTCGCTGCGCGGCGCGCTCGAGGCCGCCGAGGCGGAGCTGATCGTCCCCATCCTGGTCGGGCCGGAGGCGAAGATCCGCGCCGTGGCGGAGCGCCATGGGCTTAATCTCGCCACCGTCGAGATCGTCGACGTGCCGCATAGCCATGCGGCGGCGGCGAAGGCGGTCGAGCTGGTGCGCGAGGGGCGCGCCGAGCTGCTGATGAAGGGCAGCCTGCACACCGACGAGCTGATGAAGGAAGTCACCGCTTCCGCCACCGGCCTGCGCACCGAGCGGCGCATCAGCCATGTCTTCGTCATGGACGTGCCCGGCCATGCCGAGACGCTGTTCATCACCGATGCGGCGATCAATATCTTCCCCGACCTCGATGCCAAGCGCGACATCATCCAGAACGCCATCGACCTCTGGCGCGGGGTGGGCCTGGGCACGCCCAAGGTCGCCATTCTCTCGGCGGTGGAGACGGTGACCACCAAGATCCCGTCCACCATCGAGGCGGCGGCGCTGTGCAAGATGGCCGAGCGCGGGCAGATCACCGGCGGGATGCTGGAGGGGCCGCTCGCCTTCGACAACGCGGTCGATCCCGAGGCGGCGGCGGTCAAGGGCATCGTCTCGCCGGTGGCGGGCCACGCCCAGATCCTGGTGGTACCCGATCTCGAGGCTGGCAACATGCTGGCGAAGAACCTCACCTTCCTGTCGCATGCCGATGCGGCGGGGGTGGTGCTCGGCGCGCGGGTGCCGATCATCCTCACCTCGCGGGCGGATTCGGTGCGGACCCGGCTCGCTTCCTGCGCCGTCGCCGCGCTCTATGCCGGCCGTCGCCGTCGCGCCGCGCCCGCGGTCGCGCAATAGCCTGCGCAACCTCGTTTCCGGTCGTCATCGAAGGAGCCGTCGCGATGCCCATCCCAAGCCTGCCGATCAAGCTTCTCGACGGCAAGAAGGGGCTGGTGGTCGGCATCGCCAACGAACATTCCATCGCCTGGGGCTGCGCGCGGGCCTTCCGCGCCTTCGGCGCCGACCTTGCCGTGACCTATCTCAACGACAAGGCCCGGCCCCATGTCGAGCCGCTGGCGGCGGAGCTGGAGGCACCGATTTTCCTGCCGCTGGACGTGGCGCAGCCCGGCCAGCTCGAGGCGGTGTTCGACCGGATCGCCGCCACATGGGGCAAGCTGGACTTTCTCGTGCACTCCATCGCCTTCTCGCCGCGCGATACCCTCGCCGGCCGGGTGACGGATGCGCCGCGCGAGGGGTTCCTGACCACGATGGAGGTGTCCTGCTGGTCCTTCATCCGCATGGCGCACCTCGCCGAGCCGCTGATGAAGGAGGGCGGCACGCTCTTCACCATGACCTATTACGGTTCCGAGCAGGTGGTGGAGAACTACAACATCATGGGCGTGGCCAAGGCGGCGCTGGAGAGCGCGGTGCGCTACATGGCCGCCGAGCTCGGCCCCAAGGGCATCCGCGTGCATGCGATCTCGCCCGGCCCGCTGGCCACCCGCGCGGCGTCGGGCATCCCCGAATTCGATGCGCTGCTGGAGAAGGCGAAGAACAAGGCGCCGGCGCGCGAGCTGGTGTCGATCGACGATGTCGGCGCCGCCACCGCCTTCCTCGCCCATGACGCAGCGCGGCTGATCACCGGGCAGGTGCTCTATATCGACGGCGGCTACCACATCATCGACTGAGCGGGGAGGGCGCCGCCCGGGCGGCGCGGCGGCGCGGTCTCAGGCGATCCAGTAGGCGATCGCCTTGCAGCGGGTTCCGGCGAAGGCCGGTATCTTGCGGGCCTTGCGGCGGACGGCGCGCATCGCCGCCTGTTCGCCGGCGGCCCAGAGATAGCCGTTGCCATCCATCATCGCGACCTGCGCGAACTGTTTGTCGAGGGTGCTGGCGCACAGGCCGTTGCCGGTTCCGTGGATCCAGCTGACGGTCGCGCGCGGATGGGCGGGCAGGCTCTGCTCGTGGGAACGGTCGGCCACCTCGATGAAGATCTGCGAGGCGACGTGATCCGGCGTCTGCTCGATGAGGCGCGCCAACGCCGGCAGGCCGGTGGCATCCGCCATCAGCACCTGCCAGCTCAGCTCCTCCGGGGGCTCGTAGAGACCGCGGGGACTGTTGATGACGATGGCCGCCCCCGGCTCCGCGGCACACGCCCAATCGCTCGCCATCCCGCCTGCGTGAACCACGAAGTCGATGTCGAGCTCGCGGGCGGGGGCATCGAACCGACGTATCGTATAGGTGGAGAACCTCACCCGCTCGCGCTCGGCGGGAAAGGTCCAGTGCCCCTCGTCGTCGATCTCGGGCAGCACCAGTTCGCCGGAGGCGGGGTCGGGGAAGAACAGGCGGACATATTCATCGCCGATGCCGGTGGAGGGAAACGCTGCCAGCTCCTCGCCGGTGAAAGTGAGGCGCACCATGCCGGGGGAGAGATAGCGCCGCTCGACGACGCTCAGTTCATGGAATTTGCGCTGGCTCATGGGTCCGTCCGCTCGGGTCGCCATCATCATCCCCGCCTCATTGCCGGACAGCTATAGTCGAAACAAGGAATAGACAAGTCTATACTCCGAAGCATTAATTGTAATATTTCTAAACTGTGTTTGTTGAAGGTATTCATTTTTGTTGTTAAGCATCGACCTGACGATTTTCCAGATCCGCGAGTTTTTGCGCTCATGTCGACCGGTCTCGACGACCTCGAGGAGCTCTATGTCTCCGAGCATCTGAGGCTCCAGCGGGTGGCTGCCGGCAAGGTGGGCCCCGCCCATGCCGCCGACGTGGTGCAGGATGTCTTCATCGCGCTGTGGGAGCGCGGCACCCGGGCCGTTTCGCGGAACTACCTCACCGGTGCCACGCGCTATGCCGCCATCGGCCGCTACCGTGCCGAGTGTCGGCGCGTCGCCCTGCTCGGCCGGCTGGTCGAGGAGCAATATGCCGCGCCTGTCGCGGGCCCGGACCGCCTCGTCGCCGCGCGGCGCGATCTCGCCCGGCTGAACGAGGCGATCGGCGCCCTGCCCGAGCGCACGCGGCAGGCATTTCTCTTGAATCGCGTCCATGACTGCACTTATGACGAGATCGCCGCCGTGCTCGGCGTCTCCTACAGCACGGTCGAGCGGGAGATCGCGCGGGCGCTTCTCGCGTGCCGCGCCAGCATCGACTGACGTGGAGGACGGGCGCGGCACCCGGCCCGGACGTGCCTCGGAGCGATACCGACGATGATCAGCGACGAGGAAGATCCGGTCGGCCTGCAGGCGGTGGCCTGGTTCACACGGATGAACGGACGGCCCTCCGAGGAGGACCGGCGCGATTTCGGCCGCTGGCTCGCGGCAGCTTCCGCGCATCGGGAGGCCTATGAAAAGCTGCGGGCGATGTGGGGCGATCTCCACGCGCTGGCCGACATGCCGGCGGTGCGCCAGGACGCCGGGCTGGCCGGGTTGCGCGCCAGGATCGAGGAGAAGCGCCGCCGGGCGCGCCGCCTCGCCTCGGGCGTGGCGCTCGGGCTGGCCATGCTTGTCGCCGGCAGCTGGGTCTGGCTCGAACGTCCCCATCTGCTGCAGGACCTGCGGGCCGACTATGTGGCGCCGCGCGGCGAGCCGCGCAGCGTCGGCCTTGCCGACGGCTCGGTGCTGCTGCTCGACGCCGACACCGCCATCGAGGTGGATCTCGGCGCGGGGCAGCGCCGCGTCGAGGTGCTGCGCGGCACGGTCTTCTTCCGGGTGAAACCTTCCAGCATCCCCTTCGTCGTCGCCGCCAGCAATGGCGAGGCACGGGTGCTCGGCACCGAGTTCGACGTGGCACGGCGAGAAGGGGGTGACGTCACGGTGACGCTGGACAGCGGCAGCGTCGAGGTCGGCCTGACCGATCGCGACGGCGCCGTCACGCTGCGCCCGGGAGAGAGCGTCGATTATGGCGGCCAGGGGCTGGGCGCGCCGCACACGGTCGATCTCGAGGAGGCGGGGGCGTGGCGGCAGGGGCGCTTCATCTTCACCAATGCCCGCCTCGCCGACGTGCTGGAGCGCATCGGCCGCTACCGCGACGGCCGCATCGTGGTGATCGGCTCCGCGCTCGCGGAGACGCGGGTCAGCGGCAACATCTCCCTGCGCGACACCGAGGCGGCGCTCGCGGCGGTGCGGTCCTCGGTGGGCTTTCCGCTGCACGAGATCGGCCGGCTGACGCTCATCGGGCCGTGACTGGCCGTTCGTCTCGAAAAAATATCGCGTTCCGCTGAGGGTCCCGCCCCTCCTCGCGCGACATGTCAGTGAGAGCCCGCCGCCGCATCCCGATGCGGCTGCCGGTTCGCGCGGGGCAGGTCGTCAAGGGGGACGGGGAATGAGGGTTGAATGCGGAACGGTCCGGCGGGCATGGCTGCTGGCGACCACCTTTCTGATGGTGGCGGCGGCAGGGGCCATGGGCGTCTCGCCGGCCGATGCGCAGGCCACGGTCCAGGCCGCCTACGCCTTCGACATCCCGGCCAAGCCGATCCGTGCGGCGATGAACGACATCGTGCGCGTCACCGGCATCGACGTCGTGTTCCGCGAGACCCCGGCCGCTTCCCGCCTCGGCAATCCGGTGCGCGGCTCGCTCACCGCCAGCCAGGCGGTGGCGACGCTGCTGGGCAATACCGGCCTGGCCTATCGCTTCAGCAACCCGACGACGGTGGAAATCTTCGACCCGGCCTCGTCGTCCGTCGGCAGCGCACCCGACGGGGCCATCTCGCTCGATACCATCCAGGTGGAAGGCTCCGGGACGCTGCCCGCCCCCTATGCCGGCGGGCAGGTCGCCACCGGCGGCACGCTCGGCGTGCTCGGCGTGCGCGACGTGATGGACACGCCGTTCACCGTGGCCAACTACACCTCGAAGCTGATCGACGACCAGAACGCCCAGTCGATCGCCGATGTGGTGAAGAACGATCCGGCGATCCGCAATGTCGAGCCCACCAACACCGGCAACGCCAATTACTACCTCATCCGCGGCATCCAGGTCGGCAATGGCGCGGTGGCGTTCGGCGGCCTGTTCGGCGTGGCGCCCAACAGCCAGTCGACGCTGGCCGGCATCGAGCGGGTGGAGGTGCTGAAGGGGCCGGGGGCCTTCCTCACCGGCCTTTCGCCGAGCGGCGTCGGCGGCGTCATCAACCTGGTTCCGAAGCGCGCCGGCGACGACCCGCTCACCGAACTGACCACCACCTACATCACCGACACCCAGTTCGGCGCCCATCTCGATATCGGCCGCCGTTTCGGCGAGAACAAGGAATGGGGCGTGCGCGGCAACCTGCTCTATCGCGACGGCGACACGCCGGTCAGCGACCAGTCGCAGGAGCTGATGAACGCCACGCTGGGCATCGACTACAAGGGCGAGAAGCTGCGGCTGGCGCTCGACCTCGGCACCCAGATCCTCAACACCGACCGCATGAACAACACCGTCACCCTGGCGGCCAAGGCACAGGTGCCGCGCCCGCCCTCGCCGGAGGACGGCTGGGTGTCGCCGTGGAACTACAGCGACTTCCGCGACAATTACGGGATGATCTCGGCGGAATACGACGTCACCGACAACATCATGGTCTATGCCAAGGCGGGCATCGACACCACGGACTGGGACCAGGCGGTCGAATCCGGCACCAACCTCCAGTACAATGGCGACTTCACCGCCAACGCCTATCGCTATCTGATCGATATCGAGCGCCAGTCGGGCGAGACCGGCGTGCGGGCCTCGTTCGACACCGGGCCGGTGGCGCATCAGCTGGCACTGTCGGCGAGCGCCTATACCGCCACCCGCTGGAGCGCACCCCAGCCGGCAGGATTCCCGATCAAGACTTCGTCGAACATCTACAACCCGACCTTCTCGCCGGAGCCGGTCATCCCCACCATGGTGATGGGTCCGCAGAGCGAGACCTCGTTCTCCAGCTACGCGCTGGCCGACACGCTCTCCATGCTCGACGAGCGGTTGCAGGTGACGCTCGGCCTGCGCCAGCAATATGTCGAGGTCGACAATTTCAATACCACGACCGGCATCCTGGCCAGCAGCTACAGCAGCGACGCGCTCACCCCCATGGTGGCGGTGCTGGTGAAGCCGTGGGAGCGGGTGTCGCTCTATGCGAGCTATATCGAGGGGCTCACCGCCGGCCAGGTGGTGCCGGTCGCCTATGCCAATGGCGGCGACGTGCTGCCACCCTTCACCACCAAGCAGTACGAAGCCGGCATCAAGGTCGATTGGGGCACGCTGCTCACCACGCTGAGCTTCTTCCACACCACCCAGGCCTCCGGCATCGCCAATACCGCGACCAACACCTTCACCGCCGATGGCGAGACGGTGTATCGCGGCATCGAGTTCGACGTCGCCGGCGAGATCGCGCCGTGGCTGCGCATCCTTGGCGGCTTCGTGCTGCTCGACGCCGAGATGACGCAGACCGACAAGGGCCTTTACAACGGCAATGACGCGCCCGGCGCGCCGCCGGTCACCGCCACGCTCGGCGTCGAATGGGACCCGAGCTTCGTGGAGAATCTCACCCTCTTCGGGCGCATGAACTTCACCGGCTCGTCCTATGTCGATGCCGGCAATACCCAGAAGCTCGCCAGCTGGACCACTTTCGACTTCGGCGCCCGCTACACGATCGAGCGCGAGGGCCACGAGCCGATCATCGTCCAGGCCAACCTGATCAACGCCTTCAACGAGGCTTACTGGACCACCTATCCCGGCTTCAACCTGCTCTATTCCGGCGAGCCGCGCACGCTGGCGATCTCTACCGTGTTCAAGTTCTGAGGCCGGCGCATCGGATGAGGCGGGGCATCACGAGGCGCGGCTTGGTGGGAGGCGGGCTCGCCTTTTCCGCTTGCGGGGCGTCGGCGACCCCCGCGCGCCGCACGGTGGAGACGCCGCTCGGCCGGCTCGACATTCCCGTCGCTCCGCGCCGGGTTCTGGCCGTCGATTCCCGGATCAGCCTCGAATCCGCGCTGGCGCTGGAACTGCCGGTGGTCGGCTACAGCCACAGCCGGGCGCGGCCCTGGGTGCCGGTACCGGCCGGTGTGCCGATGCTCGCCGCGCCGCCGGATCTCGAGCAGATCCTGATGCTGAAGCCGGATCTCATCCTCTGCCCGGATACCGCGCCCTATTCCGACTGGTGGCCGCTGGCCCGGCTTGCCGCCATCGCCCCGGTGCTGCCGAGCAACCATCGCCTCGGCTGGCAGGTGAACCTCGCCCGGCTCGCCGGTTGGCTGGCGCTCACGGCTCTGGCGGAGCCGCGCCTTGCCGCGCATGAGGAACTGGTCGCCTCGATCCGCCGCCGCCATGGTGCCGCGATCGCGTCGATGCGGGTCGCCGCGCTCTATTTCGATCCGCTGAAGCGGCGCGCCATGGTGTGCAGCGACGGTACTGCCTATGGCCGGGTGATGCCGGCGCAGGTGCTGGCCGAGCTCGGCGGCCGGGAGGTCGATGCCGGGCGGCTCGGCCCCTCTGGCGACGTCGCCCTCGAAGCCTTCGGCGATGTGTTCGGCGATGTCGATGCCCTGCTGGTTCTCGATTTCGGCGACGGCAGCGTTGGGGCGCTTGCCGGCGAGGCGCTGTGGCAGCGCCTTCCGGCCGTACGTGCCGGCCATGTGCATATCGTCGCCGGCAATTGCACCTTCGGCTCCTTCTACACGGCGCAATATCTGGCGGATGCCTGGGCTGCCCTCTATGCGCGGGCCGAGGCATGAGGCGCAGCGTCGCCGTTGCTCTGCTCTGTACCGGGTTGCTGGCGCTCGCGATGGCTGCGGGGCTTCTTGCCGGCGTGAAAAGCCTGTCGCTGCCGACCTTGCTCGAGGTGGCGCTCGGACGCGGGGACGCGGAGGCCCGGCTCATCCTCCTCGAGCTGCGCTTACCGCGGGTCGTGCTCGGTTGCCTCGTCGGCGCGGCGCTGGGCATCGCCGGCGGCATCATCCAGGCCGCGACGCGCAATCCGCTCGGCGATCCCGGGCTGCTGGGCATCAATGCCGGCGCCGGGCTTGCCATCGTCGTCGGCGCCGGGCTGCTCGGCCTATCCGGCATGGGCGCCCTGCTCACGCTCGCCGCGGCCGGCGCCGCGCTGGCCGCGCTCGGCGTGCAAAGCCTCGCCGGGCTCGTACAGGGCAGCAGCGCCCCACTTCGGCTGACCCTTGCCGGAGTCGCCGTCGGCGCCATGTGCATGGGGCTGACGCAGGCCATCGCGCTCGCCGATCCCGAGCGCTTCGATCTCGTGCGCAACTGGCGCGTCGGCTCGCTGGCCGGCGATGCCGGGCTCATCCTGCCCTCTCTCGTTCCGGCCCTCGGCGTCGGCCTGGTGGCGACCGCCCTGCTCGCGCCCCGGCTCAACATCGCCGCCCTCGGCGAGGAGCGGGCAGCTTCGCTCGGCCTGTCGATCGGCGTGACGCGCGGCCTCGCCTTGTTCGTCACCGTCCTCCTGGCCGGCACCGCGACCGCCGCCGCCGGGCCCGTCGCCTTTGTCGGCCTCGCAGCGCCCCACGCGGCACGCCGCCTCGCCGGGGCCGACGAGCGGGCGGTGCTGCTGAATGCCGGGCTCATCGGCGCGGCGCTGATCGCCGCCGCCGATGCGCTCGGGCGGATCGCCGCCGCACCGGCGGAAATCCCGGTGGGTGTCGTCACCGCCCTGCTGGGCGCGCCGATCCTCGTCCTGCTCGTCGGCGGCCGTCGTGGAGTGGCGCGATGACAGGTCGTCCGACGGCCATGCCCGCGCGGATGCTGACGCTCCGCCTGCCGGCGGGCCGCCTGTCGCTGCGGGTGGCGCCGAGGGCGGCTCTGTGCTGCGCCGGCCTCGGCGGTGGCTGCCTTCTCCTTGCCCTGGCGGCGCTGACGATCGGTACCATGCCGATCACCCTCGCCGAGGCGGCGCGGGCGCTGCGGGGAAACGCCGGCGCCGACCTTCATTTGGTGGTCGTCGAATGGCGGGCGCCACGCATTGCCGGCGCGTTGCTGGTCGGGGCGGCATTGGGCATGGCGGGGGCGCTGTTCCAGACGCTGCTGCGCAATCCGTTGGGCAGTCCCGATGTGGTCGGCTTCGACGCCGGCTCCTTCAGCGGCGCCCTGATGGCGATGCTGGCGGGAGGCGGCCCGGTCGCGGTCGCCGGCTCCGGCTTTGCCGGCGGTCTCCTGGCGGGCGCGCTGGTCTTCGGATTGTCCGGCTCGGCCGGCGGCTCCCGCGCGCGGCTGATCCTCACCGGCATCGCGGTCGGCGCCTTCTTCACGGCGCTCAACGACTGGATCGTGATGTCGGCGCGGCTCGACACCGCGCTGGCGGCGGCGAGCTGGCGGCTGGGCTCGCTCGCCGGCATTACCGCCGACCGGCTGGCGCTTGCGGCCGTCCTGCTCGCGGCGCTGCTGCCGCTCGGGCTGTCCTGCGGGAGGACGATGCGCGCCCTCGAACTCGGCGACGACAGGGCCGCCTCGCTCGGCATCGGGCTGGCGGCGGCGCGGCTCCGGCTGGCGCTGGTCGGGTTGGGGCTCACCGCCGTTGCCACCCTTGTCGCCGGGCCGATCGGCTTCGTCGCGCTCATCGCGCCGCAGGCCGCACGGCGGCTCGCCGGCGGCGCCTCGCTGCCGCTGCTCGCCTCGGCGTTGTTCGGGGCCTTCTTCCTGCTGGGCAGCGACGTGGCGGGGCGTCTGGCCTTCGCCCCGCTCCAGCTTCCCGCCGGCGCGCTGACGGCGGGGATCGGCGGGCTCTATTTCGTCGCCCTGCTGTGGAGCCGGCGCTCCGGCGGAAGGGTAGCCTGATGCGGGAGGGGAATCCGGCGATGGAGACGCGCGGCTTGACCGCCGGCCATGGCGGACGGCCGGTGCTGGCCGGGCTCGACGCCCAGTTTCCGCGCGGCGGCTTCTCCGTCATCATCGGCCCCAACGCGTCGGGCAAGTCCACCCTGCTGCGCTGCCTCGCCGGGCTGCTTCCGCCGATGGCCGGCGAGGTGCGGATCGATGGCGCACCCCTCGGCAGCTTCGACCGGCGTGCCCGCGCCCGCCGGCTCGGGCTGCTGCCGCAGCAGGCCGAGATGCCCGACGGCATCACCGCGGCGGAGTTGGTGGCACGCGGCCGCCACCCGCATCAGAGCCTGTTCCGCCAATGGTCGGCCCGCGACGAGGCGGCCGTCGCGGCGGCGCTGGCGGCTACCCGCACGGACGAACTGGCGGGGCGGCCGGTGCAGGAACTATCCGGGGGGCAGCGCCAGCGGGTGTCAATCGCGATGGCGCTGGCGCAGGAAACCGACATCCTGCTGCTGGACGAGCCGACGACCTATCTCGACATCGCCCACCAGATCGAGGTGCTGGATCTCTGCGTCGAGCTCAACCGGCGAGGCAAGACGCTGATCGCGGTGCTGCACGATCTCAATCTCGCCTGCCGCTACGCCACCCACCTCGTCGCCATGCGGGAAGGGGCGATCGCGGCGGCGGGGGCGCCGGCCGAAATCGTCACCGAGGCCCTGATCGCGCGCGTCTTCGGCATAGGCTGCCTGGTGCTGGCCGATCCGCTCACCGGGCGGCCGATGGTCATCCCCCGCGGAGCCGGGCACGCCTAGCCCGGTCGCCTCAGCCGCGCCGGTCGCGGCGCCAGGCGGCGGGCGTGGCGCCGAGATGCTGCCGGAACATCCGCGTGAAATGCGCCTGGTCGTAGAAGCCGGTCGCGGTCGCCACTTCGGTGAGCGACATGTCGCTGCCGAGCAGCAGGCCCTGGGCCCGCTTCAGTCGCGCATCGGTCTGCCACTGGTGCGGCGGAATGCCGGTGGCGGCCTTGAAGGCGTGGCTGAAATAGCTGGGCGACAGCCCGACCAGCTCCGCCAGCTCCTCCAGCCTGATGCCCCGCAGGCAATTGGCCGCGATATAGTCGGTCACGCGGCGTAGCTGCCAGGGTGCCAGTGCCGTGCGCTTCTGGCCGAGCCGCCGCGTCGACCGCAGGAAGTCGATGAAGAACGCCGTGGTCAGGCTGTCACCATAGAGCTGGTGCAGCGGCTGCGGTTCCCGGCATTCGGCGGCGATCAGCCCGGCGAAGGTCATCAGCCGCTCGTCGGTGAACATCAGCCGCGGGGTTTCGAACGGCTCGGGATCGAACTCGTCGGCCAGGCGGCGACGCAGCGCCTCCATGTCGAAATGCAGGTCGAGATGCCGCACATAGGTGGTGCGGGACACGCGCGACCAGAGCGGCACCCCGGCGGGAATGAAGCTGATCTGGCGCGGCGCGTGGCGTTTCGGCCGCGTGCGCATCCCGGGCGACAGCAGCATCTCGAATTCGCCGCCGGACTGGTCCAGCAGCACGAAGAGGCGAGGGTGTTCCGAGACATATTCGGCCCGCGCCCCTTCCCGGCCTTCCGCTTCCCACAGTTCCACCAGCACGCCGTCCCAGAACCGGCGATGGCCTTCCCCGAGGACGGAAATGCCCTCGTGTCGCGTGGTCATGTTGGGGGCGAACGGTACGGCCATGCTTCTCCTCGGTGGTTTAAATCTCCCGGATGCACCGCGGGACGAAGTGCGGGCAAATGGAACGTCGCCGTCGCAGCCATTCGGATTGATGAGCCAAGAACGTACAAGGTTTGACAAAAACGAACAATCATCCAAAGAAAAGGGTTGCTACCAGATGTTTCAAGTCGAGATCGGAGTTAAGTGACAGATATTCCTTTGAATATTTCCGATCTGACTGCGGGTTGGGCAAATAGTCTGGAATGATTGCAATGTATCGGTCCTCGTTCAAGCTGCTGCTTCTGACCACCACCATGGCGGCGAGCCTGCCCTGCTGGCAGGCGGCCCTCGCCCAGGAAGCGCAATCGCCGGCGCAATCTTCGGCGGGCTCGGCGATCGAGCTCGATACCGTGTCGGTCCAGTCCGACCGGCAGACCGGCACCGGCCCGGTCAACGGCTATGTCGCGACCCAGACCACCGCCGGCATGAAGACGGATGTGCCGATCACCGAGATTCCCCAATCCGTCTCAGTGATCGGGCGCGACGAGATCGACGACCGCAAGGCGCTGAAGGTCGACGAGGCGCTGCGCTACACCGCCGGCGTGCACGCCTCTCCCTATGGTGGGCCCGACCCCGATACCGACTGGTTCTATATTCGCGGCTTCAACGCCACCCAGACCGGCATCTTCCTCGACAGCCTGTCACTCTACAGCTACGGCTTCGGCGGCTTCCAGATCGATCCGTTCATGCTGGAGCGCATCGAGGTGCTGAAGGGGCCGGCCTCCGTGCTCTATGGCGGTTCGAGCCCGGGCGGACTGGTCAATCTGGTCAGCAAGCGCCCGCGCGAGGAGCGCTTCGGCTATGCCGAGGTAGGCATCAACAATTTCGGCAATGCCTATTTCGCCTTCGACATCAACGAGGTCTATGGCGCCGCGGATCCGCGCACGCGCGATCCCAACGATCCGAGCCTGGTGACCAAGGCGCCGGCCGCCACCAATCCGGTCTGGATGTATCGCATCACCGGCCGCATTGCCGGCGGCGACACCTATACCGACTATTCCAACGACCTGCGCGGCGTGATCATGCCCCAGGTCACCTATCGGCCGTCGCAGCAGACCGAAGTGACCGTCTATGCCCAGCTCGCAGCGCTCGACCAGGTCAATGTCGGCGGCGGCTTCCTGCCCTATTACGGCACGGTGGCCAACGCCCCGTTCGGTAAGATCTCGCGCGACGCCTATTTCGGCGAGCCGGACCTCGACAACAGCCGCTATACCCAGCTCCTGATCGGCTACGAGCTGAAGCACGAATTCGAGAATGACTGGATCTTCCACTCCAGCGCCCGCTACGGCCATCTCAACAAGCGCGAGATCGGCCCCTATCCCTATGGCTATTACGACCCGACCACCGGCTATGGCGGCAATCCCCTGCCGCTGACCTCGAACAACCTGCTCAACCGCATCGGCTTCGAGGGCAATAGCGAGGTCAACAGCTTCGCAACCGACAACCATTTCCGCCGCGAATTCGCTACCGGCGCGGTGGAGCACGACTTCATCGTCGGCGCCGACTACACGCTCTATCACCTCGACAACGTCCAGGCCTCGGGCGGGGCGACGCCGATCAGCGCCACCGACCCGGTCTATGGCGTGCCGCAGGGGCCGACCACGGTCTATATGGACCAGGTGCTGACCCAGCAGCAGTTCGGCGGCTATGTGCAGGACCAACTGCGCTTCGGCGATGGCTGGATCGTCACGCTCAACGGCCGCTACGACTATGTGAACACCAAGTCGGAGAGCCCGCCGACGCTGGCCTTCTCGCCCAATTACGAGACGAATGACGGCGCGTTCACCGGCCGGGCCGGCCTCGGCTACGAGTTCGCCAACGGCATGACGCCCTATGTGGCGGTGTCCAGCTTCTTCAACCCGGTGGTGGGCGTCGACGTGAACAATACCGGCTTCAAGCCGGAGGAGGGCCACCAGTACGAGGCCGGCATCAAGTACCAGCCGACTTTCGTCGACGCGCTGATCACCGCCTCGGTGTTCCAGATCACCCGCCAGAACGTCACCGTGCCGGATGTCGACAACATCTTCTTCGACACCCAGCTCGGCGAAGTCCGTTCCACCGGCTTCGAGCTGGAGGCCAAGGCGAATGTAACGAAGAATTTCCGCCTGATCGGCACCTTCACCGTGCTGGACATGGAGATCACCAACGACACCAATCCCGCCATCATCGGCAACGAGCCCATGCTGGTGCCGGACGTAATGGCTTCCGCCTGGGCCGACTACACCTTCGACCAGGGGCCGCTGGCCGGTGTCGGCATCGGTGGCGGCGTGCGCTATATCGGGGCGTCGTGGATCGACGACGAGAACACGTTGCAGGTGCCCTCGGTGACGCTGTTCGATGCGGCGATCCGCTATGAGCGCGACAGCTGGGGCGTCGCCCTCAACGTCAACAACATCTTCGACGAGGTCTATGTCTCCGGCTGCCAGGGCATCTCCAGCTGCGGCTATGGCGACAGCCGGACCATCACCCTGTCCGCCCACTACAAATGGTGAGAGCCGACCCGATGCCCGCTGATCCCGCCGTCGCGCCGCTACGCGCTCGCCATGTCGGCGTTCGGGCGGGTCTTGCCCGATGAAGGCTGACGGCGGCATTGGCCGCCGCGTCTTGCTCGCGGCGGCGGCGGCCTTCCCCTTCGGCGCGCCGGTGGGGGCGAAGGCCGCCATGCGGGCGGCGACGCTGGATTGGGCGATATTGGAGACGCTGCTGGCGCTCGGCCATCCGCCGGTGGCCGCCACCGAGCTGGTGCAGTTCCGCGAGATCGCGGTGGAGCCGCCGGTGCCGGAAGGCGTCGCCGATCTCGGCCTGCGCGGCCTGCCCAATCTGGAGACGCTGCTGCTCGCGCGGCCCGACGTCATCTTCAATTCGAATTTCTACGTCGCCCTGGAGGCGCGGCTGACGACGATCGCCCCGGTTGAAGGCTTCACGCTTTACCGCCCCGGCGTCGCGCCCTATGAGGCCGCTCTCGCCATGACCCGCCGGATCGCCGCGCGTCTCGGCATCGCCGCCGCGGCGGAGACACTGATCGGAGGGGTCGAGGCGGATTTCGCGCGGGCGCGCCAGCGTCTGGGGCCGATGGATCGCCCGGTGCTACCCATCAATCTCGGCGATGCCCGCCATTTCCGTGCCTTCGGATTCGACAGCATGATCGGCGAGGCATTGCGGCATATCGGCATCGAGAATGCCTGGACGCTTCCCACCAGCTACTCGGCGGCCGCCCCTCTCGGGCTGGAAACTCTCGCGCGGCACGGCGAGGCGTGGATCGCCATCATCGGGCCGGTCCCGCCGGATGCCGCCGACGTGCTGCGGCGAAGTGCGCTCTGGCGGGCATTGCCGGCCGTCGGGGCCGGGCGGGTGATGTGGCTCGATCCGGTCAACCCCTTCGGCGCGCTGCCTTCCACGCAGCGCTTCGCCCGGCTGCTGGCCGATGCGCTGGTCGCAAGCCGTGGTGACGCCCGTGGCTGATCCGAGGCGCCGGTGGCTCGGCGCCCTGCTCGTCGTCGCTCTCGCTCTCATTGCCGCGCTGGCGGCGCGCCCGGTCGTGCCGGGTCTCGAGGAGACGATGCTGTGGCAGGTGGCGCTTCCGCGCGCGGCGGTGGCGCTGCTGGCCGGGGCGGCGCTCGGCCTGTCAGGGGCGTTGCTGCAGCATGTGCTGCGCAATCCCATCGCCGATCCCTCGACGCTCGGCATCGCCTCCGGCGCCCAGTTTGCGCTGACCATCGCCCTTGCCTATGCGCCGGGCCTGCTCGGCTTCGGGCGCGAGGCGGTGGCGCTGGCGGGCGGCGCCGCCACCGCCGCGCTGGTGCTCGGCGCCGGCTGGCGGGGCGGCCTCGATCCGGTGGCGGTCGTCCTGTCGGGCATGATGGTGTCGCTGCTGGTGGGCGCGCTGAGCGCGACGCTCATCCTGGCGAAGGGCGATTATGTGCTCTCGCTCTTCATCTGGGGAGCCGGCGTGCTCGACCAGCAGGACTGGGGCAGCGCCGGCACGCTCGGCATCCGGCTCGCCATGGGGCTCGCGGCGAGCCTCCTCCTCCTGCGGCCGCTGGCGGTGCTCGGGCTTGACGATGCCGGCGCGCGCAGCCTGGGAGTGCGGCTGTCGGGTGTTCGGCTGGCGGCGCTGGCCCTTGCCGTCTGGCTGGCGGCCACGGTGACGGCCGAGGTCGGCGTCATCGCCTTCATCGGCCTTGCCGCCCCGGCGCTGGCGCGTTTCGCCGGTGCGCGCACGATCCGACAGGTCATGCTCGCCGCTCCCCTCGCCGGGGCGCTGGTGCTGTCGCTGACCGACAGCCTGGTCCAGCTCGGCGGATCGCAGGGGCGCGACCTGGCGCCGACCGGCGCCGTGACGGCGCTGCTGGGCGGGCCGTTGCTGCTCCTGCTGCTGGCGCGGCGACGGGCGGAACCCCGCCGCCATCCTGCATCCGCGCCCGTCTCGCGGCGGCTGTCGCGGCCGTTGCCGAGGCTCGGCCTGCTGGCGGCCGGCGCAGTGCTGGCGGCCCTCGCGGCGCTCTGCCTCGGCCGCTCGGCGCAGGGATGGCACCTCGCCACCGGCCCGCTGTTCATGGAGCTTCTCCCCCTGCGCTGGCCGCGGCTCGCGGCGGCGGGCGGCGCCGGCGCGATGCTGGCGGCAGCGGGGCTGATTCTCCAGCGCATCACCGGCAACCCGATGGCGAGCCCGGAAGTGCTGGGCGTCAGCGCCGGCAGCGGCGTCGGCCTTTCCGTCATGCTGCTGGCGGGGGGCGCGTCCGGGCCGCTGCTGTTCGCCGGCATGGGCGCCGGGGCGCTGGCCGTGCTCGCGATCATGCTGATCGTCGCCGCCCGGTTGTCCTTCGGCCCCGAGAGCTTCCTGCTGGCGGGGCTCGCCTGCGGCGCCTCCTGCATGGCGATCCTGTCGGTCGTCCTCTCCAGCGGCGGCATGGCCGCCTACATGCTGCTCGTGTGGATGTCGGGCTCGACCAACCGGGTCGGCCCGGGGGAAGCGCTGACCGCGCTCGGCGCGGCGCTGGTGCTGATCGCGCCGGTGTTCCTGCTGGCGCGCTGGCTGTCGATCCTGCCGCTCGGGCCGGGCGCGAGCCACGGCGTCGGCCTTCCCGTCCGGCAAGCGCGGCTGACCCTGGCGGTGCTGGCGGCGCTGCTGACCGGCATGGCGTCGTTCGTGGTCGGCCCGCTGAGCCTGGTCGGGCTGATGGCGCCGCATCTCGCCCATCTCGCCGGCTTCGCCCGCCTGCGCGAGCAATTGGCGGCGGCGCTGCTCATCGGCGCGACGCTGCTGGTCCTCGCCGATTGGCTGGCGCGGCTGGTGGTCTTTCCCTACCAGGTGCCGACCGGGCTTTTCGCCGCCCTGATCGGCGTTCCCTATCTCCTCTGGCTGCTCAACCGGGCGCAGAGGCCGCGCTGCGCCTGAGGGGATATGTCAGACCTGGCCGAGGTCCTCATACCCCGCATGCAGCGCCCAGTCGCCGGCGCCGAAGCGGTCGCGGGCGAAATTGTGCTGGTGCCAGTAGGGATAGAGATAGGGTGGCCGGCTGACGAGGTTGAGCCGTTCCAGTTCCTCGGCGGTCAGGTCGAGGTCGACCGCGGCGATGTTGTCGCGGAAATGGCTCTCCTGCGTGCCGCCCACCACCAGCGAGGCGATGCCCGGCCGCGACAGCGTCCAGGCGATCGACACCTGCGCGGCGGTGACGCCGCGCGCGGCGGCGATGTCGTTCAGCGTGTCGACGATGTTCCACAGCCGCTCGCTGTCGCGGATCGGCGGCTCGCTCCAGCCGGCGGCCTGGCGGGAATCGGCGGGAAACTTGTCCCGTCCGAACGCGCCGGAGAGCAGGCCGGCGGCGAGCGGGCTCCACACCATCACCCCGACTCCCTGGTCGACGGCGATGGGCAGCAGCTCGTAC
Organism: Ancylobacter oerskovii; assembly: GCF_018390555.1. Lineage (GTDB taxonomy): Bacteria > Pseudomonadota > Alphaproteobacteria > Rhizobiales > Xanthobacteraceae > Ancylobacter > Ancylobacter oerskovii. The sequence continues at coordinate 26,198 of NZ_JAHBGB010000019.1, forward strand.
TCGGCCTCGCGGGCTTCCAGCGTGTAATGGATCTGCTGGGTGACGAAGCGCGGCAGGTTTTTCGCCTCGGCGATGCCCAGCGCCTTCATCACATGCCAGCCGGAATAGTTGGAGCAGCCGATATAGCGGATCTTCCCCGCCCGCATCACCGCATCGAGCGCCGAGAGCGTTTCCTCGAGCGGCGTCGTGCCGTCCCATTCGTGCAGGAAGTAGATGTCGATGCGGTCGGTGCGCAGCCGCTTCAGGCTCCGCTCGCATTCGCGGATGAGGTGGTAGCGCGACGTGCCTTCGTCATTGGGGCCGTCGCCGATGCGCATGCGCGCCTTGGAGGAGATCAGCACGCGGTCGCGCCGGCCCTCCAGCACCTCGCCGACGATCTCCTCCGAGCGGCCGAGCGAATACATGTTGGCGGTGTCGAGCACGTTGATGCCGCCGTCGAGGCAGACATCGACGAGCCGGCGCGCTTCGGCGACGCCGTGATTGGCGACCTTGGCGAAAGCGCCGACCCCGCCGAAGGAGAAGGTGCCCATGCTGAGCGCCGAGACCTTGAGGCCGGAGCGGCCGAGCGTGCGGTACTTCATGGCGGTTCTCCCGGAGTGATCGGTGCCGTCAGGCGGTTTCGGCGATGCCGCGCCGGCGGACCACGCGCGGGGCAGGGTGGGGCGCGGCGGGGCCGCGGTCGCTGGCGCGGCTCACCAGGCGGGCGCCGACGAGGATCTTCACCGGCGGCTGCGGCTCCGCGGCGCCGATGAGATCGTCGAGCAGGGTGACGGCGAGATTGCCAATCTTGCGCTTCGAGACATCGATGGTGGTGAGCGGCGGCTCCATGGTGGCGCTGAGCGGCAGGTTGTCGAAGCCGATCACCCCCACGTCGTCGGGGATGCGGACGTTGAACTCGCGCAGCGCCTTGATGAAGCCATAGGCGATCACGTCATTGGTGCAGAAATAGCAGTCGGCGAGGTCGATGCCGCGGGTCAGGGCCGCCACCGTATCGGCATAGGCGCCATCATAGGTCGATTCGACCGAGAGGATATGGGCGGGATCGGTCGGGAGGGCGAGCCGGGCCATATTGCGGTGGAAGGCTTCCTGCCGCAGCCGGAAATTGGTGGTGTCGACATGGCTCGCCACGAAGCCGATGCGCTCGAAGCCCTGCTGGCGCAGACGCGCCAGGACCTGGTAGACCGCGTCCTCATTGTTCATGTTGACGAAATTGGCTTCCACCACATCGTAGAAGGTGTCGATGAACACGATGGGGCGGCCGACGCCCTGCAGCACGCGTATGTCGGTTTCCGATATTTCGGTCCCCAGCGCGATGACGCCGCTGATCGGTGCCACCGCCAGCGTGTCGGCGACGGAAATGATGCTCTGTTCGTCGTGGCTGACCACTTCCAGCGTGTAGCCGCGCCGCGTCGCCTCGGCGGACATGCCGTCGATGTAGTCGGAAACGAAGACGCTGTGGTCGCGGTTCACCGTGTGGCCGTGCTTGGCGATCTTGAGGAAGCGGAGGGTGCCGGCGGCCTCCACCCGCGGCTTGGCGAGGCGCGGGACATAGTTGAGGCGCGCCGCGGCTTCGAGCACGCGGGCCCGGGTGAGGCCGGAAATCTCTCCCTTGCCGTTCAGCACGAGCGAGACCGTGGCCGGTGATACGCCCGCCGCTTCGGCAATGTCCCGGATGGTGAAGGACTTTTTCTCTTTCATGGCCCGATGCGTATCCTCAAGGAGCCCATGATGCGCCTGATGGCGCAATTTGTTTAGTAAACATTGAGGCTCCCTTTTGAGGGTTAAGCCAAAAGAAATGGGCTGGCAACAGCCGTGCAAGAGCAATGCAAGGTTCCGATGCCGACCTTGTCGTTTCGCTCATGATTTGTGCAGGCGTGGGCATTAAATCCGCCGCTCCCGACGACGCCCTCTGTGGCGGTGATCCGGCCGCGGCGGTGCTCAACTGGGTGAGAAGTGCTGTCCTATAAGGGTTTGGCATACATAATTCTTCCCCTGGTCGAAGGACGGTGGCCGTGCTTGGGCATGGCGTGATTTTCAGCGGGCCTCGGCGAGGGGCGCCACGGGTACCGGAGGCGAAACTCCGGCGTGTCGTATTGGAAGGCGGCTTGCACCCCGCAAAAGCCTTTGCTAGGGATTTAGTGAAGCTGGTCATAATTTAGTAAAAAGCTCGAACCACTCCGGGGAGGAGGCCATGCGGACCACCGGCGGACAGCTGGTCATGCTCGTCGTCATCAATGTGGCGCTGCTCGCTTTCGGCGCCGCCATATCCGGCGGCACGTTCCTCTCGCCGTTCAATCTGCAGTCCATGGCCGGCCAGCTGCCGGAAATCGGCTTCCTCGCCATCGGCGTCATGCTGGCCATGTGCGCCGGCAATGGCGGCATCGACCTGTCCGGCATCGCGCTTGCCAATCTGTCGGGCGTGGTCTCGGCGGTGGTGGTCGGCTCCTTCCTGTCGAGCGCGGATCAGCCGGCCGCCTATTCGCTGGCCTTCATCGCCGGCGCGCTGGTGGTCGGGGTGCTGGGCGGTACTTTCAACGGCGTTCTGATCAGCCGGCTCAACATTACGCCTATCCTCTGCACCCTCGGCACGCAGATGCTGTTCACCGGCCTCGCCGTGGTGGCGTCGGACGGACGGGCGGTGACGGTCGGCAGCCCGGACCTGCTGTCGGAGATCGGCAACGGCCTGTTCCTCGGCGTGCCCATCAGCTTCGTGATCTTCATCGCGGTGGCGGCCTTCATCGCCGCGCTGCTGAAGTTCACTCCCTTCGGCCTGTGGCTAATGCTGATGGGCACCAACCCGAAGGCGGCCGTCTATGCCGGCTTCCCGCGCACCAAGGTGCTGATCGCCACCTACGCGACCAGCGGCCTGCTCTCCGGCCTCGCCGGGGTGATCATCGCCGCGCGCAACGTCAACGTGAAGTGGGACTACGGCACGTCCTACCTGCTGATCGCCATCCTGATCGCGGTGATGGCCGGCGTGCGCCCCGAGGGCGGCTATGGCCGGGTGATCTGCGTGGTGCTGGCGGCGATCGCGCTGCAGCTGATGTCCAGCATGCTGAACTTCGGCGGGCTGTCCAATTTCGTGCGCGACTTCGCCTGGGGCGCGCTGCTTCTGACCTTCCTGGCGGTCGGCCGCTACAACGTCGTCGGCTTCCTGAACCCGAACAAGAGCAAAAAGCTCGTGTGATGCGGACCCCTCACGCATCGATCCGGCCAATCGAACCGGCCATGAGGGTGGCAACAACAGTGGAGGAAACTGTGGGCGCTATTTCGAAGAAGATCCTGCTCGGCTCGGCGATGGCGATGGCCCTCGTCGCGGGAACGGCCGGCGCGCTGATGGCGCAGGACAAGCCGGTCATCGCCACCGTGGTGAAGATCAGCGGCATTCCGTGGTTCGACCGCATGGAAACCGGCGTCAAGCAGTTCCAGAAGGACAATCCCGACGTCGTCGCCACCCAGTACGGTCCCGCCACCGCGGACGCCGCCCAGCAGCTGCAGATCGTCACCGATCTCGTCGCCAAGGGCGTGAACGGCCTCGCCGTGGTGCCGATGGATCCGTCGGTGCTGGAAGGCACGCTGAAGCGCGCCATGGACCGCGGGATCATCGTGGTGACCCACGAGGCCGACAACCAGAAGAACACCCATGCCGACGTCGAGGCCTTCGACAACGCCGATTACGGCAAGGCCCTCAACGAGCGCCTCGCCCAGTGCATGGGCGGCAAGGGCAAGTGGACCACCTTCGTCGGCTCGCTGGGCAGCCGTACCCACATGCAGTGGGTCGGTGCGGGCGAGGCCAACGCCAAGGCCGCCCATCCCGAGATGACGCTGGTCGACCCGAACAACGAATCGTTCGACGACGCCAACGGCACCTATGAGAAGGCCAAGGAAATCCTGCGCAAGCACCCGGACATCAAGGGTTTCCAGACCTCGGCCGGCAATGACGTGCTCGGCGTCGGCCGCGCCATCGACGAGGCTGGCCTGACCGGCAAGGTGTGCCTGGTCGGCACCGGCCTGCCCAACCCCTCCGCCGATCTGCTCGAAGCCGGCGCCATCACCGCCATCGGCTTCTGGGATCCGCAGAAGGCCGGCATGGCGATGAACGCCGTCGCCAAGAAGCTGATCGCCAAGCAGAAGGTCGAGGACGGCGCCAATCTCGGCGTGCCCGGCTATGAGAAGGTGAAGGTCACCAAGGGCCCGGGCGAAGGCCTGCTGATCATCGGCAACGGCATGGTGATCGCCGACAAGAAGAACTACAAGGAATACCTCTTCTGATCGGTTGTCCGACCCTGGATGCCCGGAGGCGGCTCGTCCGCCTCCGGGACCTCCCGAACGCGCCGTCGCGCGCCACGCCCGCCCATCGGTGAAGGGGGATCGCCCGTGTCCCAGGTTTCAGCAATGCCCCGCCCGGACGCCGCCGCCAAGGCGGACGCGTTCCTTGAGCTGCGCGGCATCCACAAGCGCTTCGGCGGCGTGCACGCGCTGCGCGGCGTCGGCTTCACCATCGAGCCGGGCGAGGCCTATCATCTGCTCGGCGAGAATGGCTGCGGCAAGAGCACCGTCATCAAGATCATGTCCGGTGCCCATGCCCCGGACGAGGGCGAGATCGTCCTCGAAGGCAAGGTTTACTACTCACTGACCGCCATCCAGTCGCTGAGCGCCGGCATCGAGACGGTCTACCAGGACCTCTCGCTGCTGCCGAACCTCACGGTGGCGGAGAATGTCGCGCTCAACGAGCAACTGGTCGCCAGCGGCGGGCGGCTCGCGCGGCTGTTCGACCGCGCCCGGCTGCGCGAGACCGCGGCGTCGGCGCTTGCCACCGTCGGTCTGCCGACCGACCGGGCCTTCCTCGGCACCGTCGTTTCCGACCTGCCGCTGGCGCAGCGCCAGCTGGTCGCCATCGCCCGCGCCATCGCCACCCGGGCGAAGATGGTGATCATGGACGAGCCGACCACCTCGCTCACCCGCCGCGAGGTCGACAACCTCATCGCCGTGGTGGAGCGGCTGCGCTCGGAAGGCGTGGCGGTGCTGTTCGTCACCCACAAGCTGGACGAGTGCTACCGCATCGGCGGCCACGCCATCGTGTTCCGCGACGGGCAGTGCGTCGAGCAGGGCCCGCTCGCCAACTACACCAAGCAGCGCCTCGCCGAGCTGATGACCGGCCGCCGGATCGACGCCGAGCGCTATCGCACCGGCGCGCCGATGGCCGGCGAATTGTTCGCCGCCAGCGGCCTCTCCCTGCTGCCCAATGTGCGCGACGTCAGCTTCTCCGTCCGCAAGGGCGAGATCCTCGGCATTACCGGGCTCGCCGATTCCGGCCGCAACGAACTCGCCATGGCGATCGCCGGGGTGATGCCGGCGACAGGCGGCAGCCTCCGCATCGACGGCAAGGCGGAGAAGATCCGCCACCCCTCCGAGGCGATCAAGCTCGGCATCGGCTATGTGCCGGAGGACCGGCTCGCCGAGGGGCTGTTCCTCGACAAGTCGATCTTCGAGAACGAGATTGCGCTGGTGGTGCGCGACCTCGCCAATGGCTTCGGCGTCGTCGACAAGGCGAAGGGCCGGGCGCTCGCCGACAAGCTGTCGCAGGACATGCGGCTGAATACCCGCAATCTCGACCTGCCGGTCGGCGCGCTCTCGGGCGGCAACCAGCAGCGGGTGCTGATCGGCCGCTGGCTGTCGATCCTGCCCAAGCTCCTGGTGCTGCACGGCCCCACGGTGGGCGTCGACGTCGGCTCCAAGGACACGATCTACCGCGTCATCCAGCAGCTCGCCGAGGCCGGCATGGGCCTCGTCATCGTCAGCGACGACCTGCCGGAGCTTTTGCAGAACTGCGACCGCATCCTGGTGATGAACAATGGCCGCGTCGTCGCCGAATACGACGCCCGCGAGACGGACGAGGACCAGCTGTACAAGGCCATGCTGGTCTCCAAGCCCGTCACTCAGCCCGCCGTGAACACGGAGACCGCCCGATGAGCGCCACGCATCTCACCGAGAGCGCCGCCGTGCCGGTCCCCCGGCCCAATCGGCTGCTGGAGCTGGTACGCCGGCGCCCGGAGATCATCACCCTGGTGCTGCTGGTGGCGATCTGCGTGGCGGTGTCGATCATCAACCCGGCCTTCCTCCAGCCCTCCTCGCTGGTCGATATCGGCCGCGCCAGCGTGGTGATGGGGCTGTTCGCGCTCGGCGTGTTCATCATCCTGGCGGCGGGCGGCATCGACGTGTCGTTCACCGCCATCGCCGCCTTCACCATGTATTCGATGACGCTGCTGGTGAAGAACCACTGGCCGGACGCGCCGATCTCGCTGGTGCTGGTGGCGGCGACGGCCGGCGGGGCGCTGCTCGGCGTCGTCAACGGCCTGCTGGTGCATTACCTCAAGGTGCCGTCGCTGATCGTCACCATCGGCACCCAGTATCTGTTCCGCGGCATCCTGCTCGCCTTCATCGGCACGGTGTGGATCATGTCGCTGCCGCCCACCATGGGCGCCTTCGGTCGGCTGCCGCTGGTGCAGTTCGATTCCGGCGGGCGCACCATCACCCTGCCGTTCTATTTCCTGGTGCTGCCGGCGGCGGCGCTGATCACCTGGTGGATGCTCAACCGCACGCTGATGGGCCGGGCCATCTTCGCGGTGGGCGGCAACGCCAATGTGGCGGAGCGGCTCGGCTACAGCCTGCGCACCATCCACGTCTTCATGTTCGCCTATGCCGGCGCGCTCGCCGGCCTTGCCGGCATCATCCACACCGCCGCCAACCGACAGTCGAACCCGTTCGACCTGGTCGGCACCGAGATCAACGTCATCGCCGCCGTGGTGCTCGGCGGCGCCCGCATCACCGGCGGCACCGGCACCGTGATCGGCACGCTGCTCGGCGTGCTGCTGGTGGTGGTGGTGAATAGCGTGCTGGTGATGGTCGGCATCCCCTCCACTTGGCAGCGCGTGGTGGTGGGGGCCTTCATCCTGCTCGCCGCCGCCTTCTTCGTGTTCTGCCAGAAGAAGAACTGATTTCCAAAGAGACACGCCAAAGCCACGTGTCAGAGACACGCCATAGCTTCGAGCTCAAGAGGACCGAGATGAAGAAGTTTCTCAACGATCCGGCGAATTTCGTCGACGAGATGCTCGAGGGCATCTACCGGGCTCATCCCCAGGTGACCTATGTGAACGACGACAAGCGCTGCCTCGTCGTTGCCAAGCCCAAGGACGGCAAGGTCGGCATCGCCACCGGCGGCGGCTCGGGCCATCTGCCGCTGTTCCTCGGCTATGTCGGCGACAACATGCTGGACGGCTGCGCGGTGGGCGGCGTGTTCCAGTCGCCGAGCGCCGACCAGATGCACGAGGTGACCAAGTACATCGACCAGGGCGCAGGCGTTCTCTACATCTACGGCAACTACACCGGCGACATCATCAATTTCGACATGGCCGCCGAGCTCGCCGACATTGACGGCATCACGGTGAAGCAGGTGGTCGGCAATGACGACATCGCCTCTTCCGTGGTCGGCGAGGAGCACAAGCGTCGCGGCGTCGCCGGTATCTTCTTCGTCTACAAGGCGGCCGGCGCGGCGGCGGCGAACGGCCTGTCGCTCGACGAGGTGACCCGTCTCGCCGACAAGGCGCGGCTGAACGTACGCACCATCGGCGTCGCGCTGTCGAGCTGCGTGGTGCCGGAAATCGGCCACGCGACCTTCTCGGTCGGCGAGGACGAGATGGAGATCGGCATGGGCATCCATGGCGAGCCCGGCATCAGCCGCAAGAAGCTCGCCCCGGCCGATGCCGTCGTCGACGAGATGACGGAACGGGTGTTCGCCGAGCTGCCGGCCGGCGCGGGCGACGAATTCGCCGTGCTGGTCAACGGCCTCGGCGGCACGCCGAAGGAAGAACTCTACATCCTGTTTCGCCGCGTCTCGCAGCTGTTCGAGGCGAGGGGCTCCAAGGTGAAGTACGTCTGGATCGGCGAGTTCGCCACCGCCATGGAAATGGCCGGCGCCTCGATCTCGGTCTTGAAGCTCGACGCCGAGCTCGACCCGCTGATCGCCGCGCCGGTGAACACGCCGTTCTTCGCCCACTACAAGGCGTGAGGAGAGAGCGATGGACGCGATCCGCGCCGACGATCTCATCGGCCTGTTCCAGAGCTGGCGCGACATGTTCGCCACCGAGCGCGAGTTCCTGATCGCGCTCGACGGCAAGGTCGGCGACAGCGATCTTGGCATCACCATGTCGAAGTCCTTCGCCGCCGCCTATGACACGGTGGCGGCCGAGGGCGCGGCGGCGGGACTGACCAAGCTGCTGCGCTCGGCCGGCGCCATCATGGCCAAGACCGCGCCTTCCACCATGGGCACGCTTACCGCCACCGGCTTCCTGCGCGGCGCCAAGGCGCTGGAGGGCAAGGACGCTATCGGCACCGCCGAGGCGGCCGCCTTCTGGCGCGCCTATGCCACCGGCATCGCCGAGCGCGGCAAGGCGAAGCTCGGCGACAAGACCATCCTCGACGTGCTCGACCCGGTCGCCGGGGTGCTGGAGACACAGGCGGCGTCCGGCGCCGCGCTTGCCCCGGCGATGGCGGCTGCGGCGGATGAGGCCGAGGCGGCGCTGGAGCGCACCAAGACCATGAAGGCGCAGCACGGCAAGGCGGCCGTCTTCCAGGAGCAGACGGTGGGCCTGCAGGACGCCGGCGCCACGGTGGGCGTGTTCCTGGTCAAATCCATGAGCGCGTTCGCCGCCGGCTGAGCGGCGTTCGGACGGAACGGCAGTGGCGGCGGCCATGACCCGCCGCCGCGCCTCTGACAAAGGGAACGATCAGGAGGCTGCGCCGCTCAGGCGGCGGAGCTGGCCATGCACGCGGTGATTGCCGGCCCAGATCGGGCCGGGTTGGCCAAGATCCCCCTCGAAGGTCACTACGCCGCCGGCTTCCCGCACGAGGACGATGCCCGCCCAGCAATCCCAGCAGTGGAGGGTGGGGTCGTAATAGCCGGCGAGCCGGTTGGCCGCGACATAGGCCAGCATCAGCGCTCCCGAGCCGACCCGGAACAGCACCCCGCCCTCGCGATAGAGCGCTTCGACGAACGCCCCCGCCTCCTGCGGCGAGGCCTTCTGGGTGGCGCCGAAGCCGATGGTCGTCGAGGCGACGGTCCAATCGGGATTCATGGTCAGCGGCCGGCCGTTGAGGCGGGCGCCGGCCCCCGTCGCCGCCGCATAGAGCTCGCGCAGCATCGGCGCATGGACGACCCCGGCCGCCGGCTCGCCCCGGCGCGCAATGCCGATGGAGACGGTCCAGTTCGGCTGGCCGACTAGGAAGGGCATGGTGCCGTCGATCGGATCGATCACCCAATCGAATCCGGAAAGGCCTTCGGTGGCGGCCTCCTCCTCACCGACGATGCCGTCATCGGGGAACTGCTCGCGGATCATCCGCCGCAACCAGATCTCGATGCTGCGATCCGCCTCGCTGACGAGATCTTGGGAATCGGACTTCGAGGTCGGATGCAGCGTGTCGCGATTGAGAAAGAAGGAGCGCGCCTTGGTCCCGGCCATGCGGGCCAGTCTTTCCGCGGCGGCCAGCCGCCTGTGGAGCGGATCGGCCTCGCCGTCTGTTGTCGCTGCCATCGCCTGCCTCTCCGCTTCCAAAGGTGCGTTCGGATCATATGCCGTCATGATGCTATTGCATATTTGAGTTTACAAATGTATCGATTTCATCGTCGAAAGACGGCGCGCACCGCCTTGCCGGTCTGGCTTTCCGAAGCTCCGGCAGCGGGATGGCGCGTTGCGCGGGTATGCGGACAGGAGCGGTCGCCTCGGCGAGGCCGTCTCGTTCGCCAATAAGGAGAGACGGCCCGAGCCGTCCGCATGTCGGCCTCGCCCAGCACCGGCGCTGCGCCATCTCAGGAGGAAAAAATGAAGCGTGCATTGAGAATCTGCGCCAGCGTCGCCGCCCTCGCGGCCGCGATCGCCGCGATGCCGGTCGCCGCCATGGCCGACTGGCTCGAAGAGGCGGCGAAGCCGCTGAAGGGCACCGAGGTCAACGGCATCTTCCTCGACCGCCCCGGCTACCGGGCCATCATCAAGCTACTGCCCGAATTCGAGAAAAAGACCGGCATCAAGGTAAATTACGAGATCGTCCCCTACGAGAACGCCCGTGAGAAGGAAGTGCTGAACTTCACCTCGCGCGGCGACCTCACCATGGCGCTGGTCGATCTCGTCTGGATCGGCGAGTTCGCCGAGAATGGCTGGCTGGTGCCGGTCGACGATCTCGCCAAGGACAAGGCGATCACCGATCCCGACCTCAACCTCAAGGGCTTCTTCCCGCTGCTGCTGGACGCGTTCGGCTCCTGGGGCGGCGTGACCTACGGCCTGCCCTTCGACAATTATTCCGGCCTGCTGTTCTACAATTCCTGCAAGCTGAAGGAGGCCGGCTTCGACAAGCCGCCGGCGAGCTGGGCCGAGCTGAAGGACGTCTATGGCCCGAAGCTGACCGATGCCTCCAAGAACCAGTACGCCTATGCTCTGCAGTCGCGCCGCGGCGAGACGCAGTCGGCCGACAGCTTCATGCGCTTCCTGTGGCCGTTCGGCGGCTCGCTGCTGAACAAGGACTTCAAGTCCAACCTCAACAGCAAGGAAAGCCAGACCGGTCTCGCCTTCCGCCAGGACCTGATGAAGTACATGCCGCCGGGTGACGTGTCCTTCGATCACGCCGAGGCGGTGAACGCGCTGGCGCAGGGCCAGGTGGCGATGATCACCGAATGGTCGGCCTTCTACTCGACCCTCGCCGACCCGGCGACCTCCAAGCTCGGCGACTGCCTCGCGGTGGCTCCCGAGCCCGCCGGTCCCGCCGGCCGCCTGCCGGCGCTGGGCGGCTTCTCGCTCGCCGTCGCCTCGCAGGCCTCGCCCGAGCAGCAGAAGGCCACGTGGCTGTTCATCCAGTGGGCGACCTCGGAAGCCATCGCCAAGGCCTATGTCGATGCCGGCGGCGTGTCGGGCCGCATGGCGGTCTATAACGACCCCGAGGTGAAGGCGAAGTACAAGTTCGTCGAGCCGCTGGTCGCCTCCTGGCAGGCCGGCGTGCCCGAGTATCGTCCGCGCTTCCCGGCCTGGCCGGCGATCTCCGAGATCGTCGCCGAGTGGGGCTCCAAGATGATGCTGGGTGAAGTCACCGTCGAGGGCGGCGCCAAGGAGATCGGCACCCGCATGGAGCAGATCCTCGGCAAGGAAGGCTATTACGACGGGAAGAAGAAGCTTCTCCAGTGATCTGAAGCCGGCGGTGCCTGCGGTTCTCCCCCCAAGGCATCGCCGACCTCGACGGGCGGGCGCCCTCTCCCGCGAAGCGGCGTCCGCCCCCTTCTTTCTGAAACCGTGCCGGGATCCGACGACATGACCACTCTCCATGGCCGGGCGCTGGACGAATTGCGCGGCTGCCTCGACGCGGTGCGTAGCGAGGAGTTCGATGGCGCTGTCGCTGCGATCGCTGCCGCCGGACGCGTCGCGCTCTATGGCGTCGGCCGCGAAGGGCTGCAGATCAGGGGTCTGGCGATGCGGCTGTTCCATCTCGGCCTCAAGGCCGCGGTGGTGGGCGATATGACGACGCCGCCGGTCGGCGCGGGCGACCTGCTCGTTGTCTCCGCCGGTCCGGGCGACTTCTCCACCGTCTCCGCGCTGATCGGCGTGGCGCAGGACGCCGGAGCCCGGGTACTGGTGGTCACCGCCGAGCCGGCCGGCGCCGCCGCGAAGCGGGCCGATCTCGTGCTCGCCGTGCCCGCCCAGACCATGGCGAGCGACCGGGGTGCCGCCGCTAATTCGGTGCTGCCGATGGGCTCGCTCTATGAGGGCGCGCTCTACATCCTGTTCGAGATTCTCGTCCTCAGCCTGCGCGAGCGGCTGGGCGTGTCGCCGGCGCAGATGCGCGCCAACCATACGAATCTGGAGTGATCCGGCGTCTGCCGCCGCGCGGCGCCTTGCTCCCGATCCCTGCCATCAGGACGATGCCATGAGTGAAACCATGCGGGCAGCGCCCACCAAGCCCAATCGCGGTTACGGCCGCTGGACGCCATTGTGGTTCCTGGCGCCCGCCGTGCTCACGCTGTTCCTGATCGGCATCTACCCGACGATCTTCGCGCTGGTCACTTCGTTCCGGCGCTACAACATCACCCGGCCGCGCGAGGGCTTTCCCTTCGTCGGTTTCGAGAACTACGTCGCGGTTTTGACCGACAGCACCTTCTGGTCGTCGCTGCTGCTCACCGCCAAGTTCTACGTCACCGTGCTGCCGATCCAGGTGGTGCTCGGCCTGATCATCGCGCTCCTGCTGCACAAGCCGGGCATGGGCCTGTTGAAGTCGCTCGCCCGGGTGACGTTGGTGGTGCCGCTGGCCACCACCTATGCGGTGGTCGGCCTGATCGGCCGGCTGATCTTCAACCGCGATTTCGGCGTCGCCAACCAGTTCCTCGGCTTCGCCGGCTTCGGTCCGATCGACTGGCTGTCGACGCCGGGCGGCGCCTTCGCCGCCATCGTCATCATGGACGTCTGGCAGTGGACGCCCTTCTGCGCGCTGATCTTCCTCGCCGGCCTTTCCATGGTGCCCGGCGAGATCGAGGAGGCGGCGCGGCTGGAGACCTCCTCCAAGCTCGCCTTGCTGCGCCATGTGCAGCTGCCCTATCTGCTGCCGGGCCTGACGGCGGTGATGATCCTGCGCTCGGCCGACGTGCTGAAGCTGTTCGACATGGTGTTCGTGATGACGCGCGGCGGGCCGGGCTCGGCCACCGACCTGATCTCGATCTACATCCAGCGCGTCGGCTTCCGCATCTTCGATCTCGGCACCGCCTCGGCGCAGGCGATCCTTTTGCTGATCATCACCATCGTCATCAGCCGGCTGTACATCCGCCTGCTCTACCGGGAGGTCCAGTGATGCGCGGCAAGATTCTTCACGCCATCGGGCTCGCTGCCATCGTCGTCTTCACGCTGTTCCCGTTCGTGTGGATGGTGATGGCGAGCTTCAAGACGCAGTCCGACATCCTCGCCTCGCCGCCGGTGTGGCTGTTTACCCCGACGCTGCAGAACTATGTCGACATCTTCGCCGATACCAAGGTCTCCGGCGCCATCGTCAACTCGCTGATCGTGGCGACGCTGAGCACGCTCCTGTCGGTGATCCTCGGCACGCCGGCGGCGTTCGCGCTGGCCCGCTACGATTTCCGCGGCAAGTCCGACCTGTGGTTCTGGTTCATCTCCAACCGCATGACGAGCCCGATCGTGCTGGCGCTGCCGGTCTACCTGCTCGCCATGTATGCGAACCTGCTCGACACCCACATCGTGCTGATCCTGATCTACCTCACCTTCAACATCCCGATCGTGGTGTGGATCGTCACCGACCAGTTCAAGTCGATCCCGCCGGACCTCGAACAGGCGGCGCGCCTCGACGGCGCCGACCAGTTCACCATCTTCCGCAAGATCTACCTGCCGCTCGGCGCGCCGGGCATCGCGGTCTCCGCGATCTTCTCCTTCATCTTCTCGTGGAACGAGCTGCTCTACGCGCTGGTGCTGACCCGCCGCAACGTGCAGACCGCGCCCGTCGTCGCGACCTCCTTCATGTCCGGCTACGAACTGCCCTGGGGCAAGATCATGGCCACCGGCACCGTCATCGTGCTGCCGGTGACGATCTTCGCGCTCATCGTCTCCCGCCACATGGTGCGCGGCCTGACCATGGGAGCGACCAAGTGACGGATGACGTCGTGACGGGTGACGTGCAGTCCATCCCCTTCGGCATCAACCTGTCCTTCTGCGTGAAGCGCTGGGTGACGCCCGAGCTGTGGGCGCCGCTGGTGCGCGAGCGCCTCGGCCTCGACCTGGTGCAATTTTCCTACGACCTCGCCGACCCGATGTGGCCGGATGCCATCCTCGACCGTCACGCCGCCGAACTGCGGCGGCAGGCGCAGGCGAGCGGCATCACCGTGCACAGCGCCTTCATCGGCCTCGCCCACTACACCTTCAACCAGTTGCTGCATCCCGACCATGACGTACGCGATTATGCGGAGCAATGGCTCGTCCGCGCCTACCGCTTCGCGGCGCTGGCCGGCATTGCCCGCGTCGGCGGCCCGCTCGGCGCCATCCCGGCGCGGCTCGACGGGACCGAGGCGGAGGCGCTCGACGCGGCGGACTATGCCGATCTCGTCGCCCGCATGCACCGGCTCGCCGAGCACGCGAAGGCCGAGGGCCTGGCGGAGCTCTATGTCGAGCCGACGCCGATGCGGCGCGAATGGCCGTGGACGGTGGCGCAGGCGCGCCGGATGATGGACGATGTCGCCGGCAGCGCCGTGCCATGGCGACTGTGCCCCGACTGGGGGCACGGCACCTTCGAGCCGCTCTACGGGCCGGACCATGGCGCGATGGAGCCGTGGTTCCGCGACCTCGCCGACGTCATCACCGCCGTTCACATCCAGCAGACCGACTTCCTCCTCGACCGGCACTGGGACTTCACCGTGCCCGGCAAGGTGGATCCCGTGGCGGCCGCAACGCTGCTGCGCCGCACCGGCCTCGCCGCGGCCCCGGTGTTCCTCGAGGTCTTCTATCCCTTCGAGCACGACAGCGGCTCGATCCTGACGGCGCTCGAGGCGACTTCGGCGCGCCTCAAGCAGGCCTTAGCCTGATGGGGAAGCCATGAACGGCGGTGGGCGCGAGCGCGGCAGGCAGATGGCGGGACAGGAGATCGAGGCGGCGCAGATCCGCGCCCGCGTCGCCTGGCTGTATTTCATCGGCGGCCTGACGCAGCAGGACATCGCCGACCAGCTCGGCCTCACCCGCCTGCGCATCAACAAGATCCTCGGCCAGGTGCGCTCGGACGGCTCCGTCTTCATCGACATCCGCCTGCCGATGGCCGAATGCGTCGAGGCCGAGCAGCGTTTGAAGGCGCGCTACGGGCTGGAGGCGGCGACGGTGGTACCGAGCCTGCCGGACGAGGCCGAGCAACAGCGCGTCATCGGCGAGGCCGCCGGCGCCGAGCTCGACGGCCTGCTGGAGAACGGCATGGGCCTCGGCGTCGGCTGGGGCAAGACGCTGGCTGCCGGCCTCAAGCGCGTGACGGTACGGCCGATGCCGCAGAGCTGGGTGACCTCGGTGATGGGCGGGCTCACCCGCGGTTCCGGCGCTTCCACCTTCGAGGTGGCGACCGGCTATGCGCGTTCGATCTCGGCGGAATGCTACTATCTCGCCGCGCCGCTCTATTTCCCGACCCCGGAGAGTCGCACCATGCTGCTCTCGCATCACGGAATCCGCGAAACCATGCGCCGGGCGCGTACTGTCGACGTGGCGCTGCTGTCCTGCGGCGACATGACGAACCGCTCGCTGCTGGTGCAGACGCAGACCGTCTCGGAGAATCTGCCGAGCCTTGCCGCCGCTGGCGCCGTCGGCGACCTGCTCGGCGTATTTCTCGATGGGCAGGGGCGCCCGGTGCATCATCCGCTCAACGAGCGGGTGCTGTCGCTGGCGCCGCACGAGCTGAGCCCGGTGCGCCATTCCATCCTCGCCTCGGGCGGGCTCTACAAGGTGCCGATTGTCCGGGCGATCCTCCGGGCGGGCTATGTGAAACGACTGGTGACCGACGAGCGGTGCGCGGGCGCGCTGCTGGAAAGCTGATGGACGGCGTCCGCATGCCCGGACCGGCCCTATCTGGAGTTGAGCTGATGACTTTCCTGCGACTGGACAACATCAAGAAGAACTATGGTGACGCCTCGGTCATCAAGGGCGTCAGCTTCGCCGCCGCGAAGGGCGAGTTCGTGGTGTTCGTCGGTCCCTCGGGCTGCGGCAAGTCCACGCTGCTGCGGATGATCGCCGGCCTGGAGGATGTCAGCGAGGGCCAGCTCTACATCGACGGCAAGGACGTCACCTATGAGGAGCCCGCCAAGCGTGAGGTCTCCATGGTGTTCCAGTCCTACGCGCTGTACCCGCACATGAACGTGTTCGAGAACATGGCGTTCGGGCTGCGCATGGCCAAGCGCCCGGAAGCGGAGATCAAGGCGCAGGTGGCGGAGGCCGCCCGCATCCTGCAGCTGGAGCACCTGCTCGACCGCAAGCCGCGCGCCCTGTCCGGCGGCCAGCGCCAGCGCGTCGCCATCGGGCGCTCCATCGTCCGCCATCCCAAGCTGTTTCTGTTCGACGAGCCGCTGTCCAACCTCGACGCCGAGCTGCGCTCGCAGATGCGCGTCGAGATCGCCAAGCTGCACCGCAGCCTCGGCGCCACCATGGTCTACGTCACCCACGACCAGGTGGAGGCGATGACGCTGGCGGACCGCATCGTGGTGCTGCGCGCCGGCCTCGTCGAGCAGATCGGCTCGCCGACCGAGCTCTACGACAAGCCGGCCAACACCTTCGTCGCCGGCTTCATCGGCTCGCCGAAGATGAACTTCATCAATGCCAAGGTGTCCTCCGCATCCGGCACCGGCCTGCGGCTCGACCATCCGGCCTTCGCCGGCGGTACGCTGGGCGTCGACACGCCGGCTGCCGCCCGCGCCAAGGTCGGCGATACCGTGACCGTCGGCATGCGGCCGGAGCACCTCACGGTCGGCGCGGCCAATCCGGTGCTGTCGCTCACTCTCGACTTCGCCGAGAGCCTGGGCGGCTCGACCCAGCTCTATGCCCGTTCGGAGGGCGAGCCGGTGATCGCGCTCACCGCCGGCCGGCCGGAACTCAAGCCGGGCGATACGCTCAATCTCGGCATCGATCCGCGCCACATCTATCTCTTCAACGC
Source organism: Ancylobacter oerskovii (assembly GCF_018390555.1). Taxonomy (GTDB): domain Bacteria; phylum Pseudomonadota; class Alphaproteobacteria; order Rhizobiales; family Xanthobacteraceae; genus Ancylobacter; species Ancylobacter oerskovii. The sequence goes on from NZ_JAHBGB010000019.1 coordinate 42,908, forward strand.
CGCCGGCCTCGCTCTCTAGAGCCTGCCGACGACGGCAACCCCAGCAGGAAAAGCCCATGGTGCAGGCACTGGTTCTCGAAAAGAAGGGCGAGCTTTCCCTTCGCGACATCGATCTCCCGCAGGAGGTCGGCCCCGACGACGTGAAGATCGCCATCGACACGGTCGGCGTCTGCGGCAGCGATGTGCATTACTACACCCACGGCGCGATCGGCTCCTTCGTGGTGCGCGAGCCGATGGTGCTCGGCCACGAAGCGGCAGGCACCATCATCGCGATCGGCGCCAACGTGAAGAACCTAAAGGTCGGCGACCGGGTCTGCATGGAGCCGGGCGTGCCGAACATGAACTCCCGCGCCACCAAGCTCGGCATCTACAATGTCGATCCCGACGTGCGCTTCTGGGCGACGCCGCCGATCCACGGCGTGCTGACCCCCGAGGTCGTGCATCCCGCCGCCTTCACCTACAAGCTGCCCGACAACGTCTCCTTCGCCGAGGGCGCGATGGTCGAGCCCTTCGCCGTCGGCCTGCAGGCGGCGACGCGGGCGCGCATCACCCCCGGCGACGTGGCGGTGGTGATCGGCTGCGGCCCGATCGGCATCATGACCGCGCTGGCGGCGCTCGCCGGCGGCTGCGCCCGGGTCTACATCTCCGACCTCTCGGCGCCGAAGCTGGCGATTGCCGGGCAATATGCCGGCATCCATCCGGTCAACATCACCGAGCGCAAGCTCGCCGACGTGATCGCCGAGGAGACCGAGGGCTGGGGCGCCGACGTGGTGTTCGAGGCCTCGGGCTCGCCGCGCGCCTATGACGGCATCTTCGACATCGTGCGGCCCGGCGGCACGCTGGTGCTGATCGGCATGCCCGTTGAGACGACGAAGTTCGACGTCGCGGCGGCGATCATCAAGGAAGCGCGCATCGAGACGGTGTTCCGCTACGCCAATAATTTCGACCGCGCGGTCAACCTCATCGCCTCCGGCAAGGTCGACCTCAAGCCGCTGATCTCCGAGACCTTCGACTTCGCCCGCAGCATCGAGGCCTTCGACCGCGCGGCCAAGGGCCTGCCGGACGACGTGAAGCTGCAGATCAAGCTGCGCGGCTGAGCGCGGGAGCCTCCCTCTCGCGACCTTGGTTCCCTCTCCCCATTGGGGAGAGGGTTAGGGTGAGGGGGGAGCGACGTCCAAGGCTCCGCAACCGCGCCCCTCACCCAGCGCTATGCGCCGACCTCTCCCCATTGGGGAGAGGTTGTTTCACCTCACCCATTCGGAGTTTCTCATGGGAAGCAGGCTTCAGGGCAAGGTTGCCGCGATCACCGGCGCGGCGTCGGGCATCGGCCTCGAATGCGCCCGCGCGATGCTGGAGGAGGGCGCCACCGTCGCCCTCGTCGACCGCGCCGCCGATGCGCTGGAGGGTGTCTGCACCGAACTCGGCCCCAAGGCCGTGCCGGTGGTGGTCGATCTCCTGGATCCGGCCAGCGTGGCCACCATGCTGCCGCAGATCCTGGACAGCTGCGGTCCGCTCGACATCTTCCACGCCAATGCCGGCGCCTATATCGGCGGCAACGTGGTGGAGGGCGACCCGGACGTGTGGGACCGGGTGCTGAACCTCAACGTCAACGCCGCCTTTCGCACCGTGCAGGCGGTGCTGCCGCACATGGTCGAGCGCAAGACCGGCGACGTCATCTTCACCTCTTCGGTCGCCGGCGTGGTGCCGGTGGTGTGGGAGCCGGTCTACACGGCGTCGAAATTCGCCGTGCAGGCCTTCGTCCACACCGTGCGCCGGCAGATGGCCCCGCATGGCGTGCGCGTCGGCGCGGTGCTGCCCGGCCCGGTGGTCACCGCCCTCATCAAGGACTGGCCGCAGGCCAAGCTCGACGAGGCGCTTGCCTCGGGTGCCCTCATGGAGGCAAAGGAGGTGGCGGACTGCGTCATGTTCATGCTGACCCGTCCGCGTAACGTCACGGTTCGTGATCTCGTCATTCTGCCGAACGCAACGGATCTTTGAGCATGAGCGGATGTTTCGCTGGAATTGACGTCGGCACCGGCAGCGTTCGCGCCGGCATCTTCGACAGCAGCGGCAAGCAGCTGGCCGTCGCCAAGCGGGACATTCGCATCTGGAAGGAACATGGCGATGTCGTCGAGCAGTCGAGCGACGACATCTGGGCCTGCGTCTGCGCCAGCGTGAAGGAGGCGGTCGCCCGTGCCGGTATCGCGGCGGGCGACGTGAAGGGCATCGGCTTCGATGCCACCTGTTCGCTGGTCGTGCTGGGGGCGGAGGGCCGGTCGCTGCCGGTCGGTCCCCATGGCGATCCGGCGCGCAACGTCATCGTGTGGATGGACCACCGTGCGACCGGGCAGGCGGATCGCATCAATGCGCTGGGCAGCCCGGTGCTCGACTATGTCGGCGGCACCATCTCTCCCGAGATGGAGACGCCCAAGCTGCTCTGGTTGAGCGAGAAGCTGCCCAACACCTTTGCCGATGCCTGGCAGTTCTTCGATCTTGCCGATTTCCTGACCTGGAAAGCGACCGGCAGCCTTGCCCGCTCGGTGTGCACGGTCACCTGCAAATGGACCTATCTCGCCCATGAGCAGCGCTGGGACCCGGATTACTTCCGCAAGATCGGCCTCGGTACGTTGGCCGACGAGGGCTTCGTGCGGATCGGGACCGAGATCGTCGCCGCAGGGACGCCGCTCGGCGGCGGCCTCACCGCGCAGGCGGCGGAGGAACTCGGGCTTGCAGATGGGATCGCGGTCGCCGCGGGCCTCATCGATGCGCATGCGGGGGGCCTCGGTACGGTCGGCGCGCGGCAGGGCGGCGGCGAGGCGGGGGCGAACGGGGCCTTGAGCCGCATGGCCTATGTGTTCGGCACATCGGCCTGCACGCTGCTCACCACGACCGATCCTGCCTTCGTGCCCGGCGTATGGGGCCCTTATTTCTCGGCGATGGTGCCGGGTTTCTGGTTGAACGAGGGCGGCCAATCGGCCGCCGGCGCCGCGATCGATCGTCTGGTCCGGCTGCATCCGGCGGCGGCGCAGGCGACCGAACTCGCCAAGGCCGACGGCCAGAATCTCAGCGCATGGCTGGCTCGCCGCGCCGAGGCGGCCGGAGGGGCGTCGGCCATCGCCGCGCTGGTCGGCACGCTGCATGTCGTGCCCGAGTTTCTCGGCAATCGCGCGCCCTTCGCCGATCATCTCGCGCGGGGCGTCATCGCCGGGCTGGACATGGACGAGGACCTCGATAGCCTGGTCGGACTCTACATGGCCGGGCTTGCGGGCATCGGCTACGGCCTGAAGCAGATTCTCGACGCCCAGGCGGCGAAGGGCGCCCGAACCGAGACCGTTGTGGTGTCCGGTGGGGCCGGCCAGAGCGCCCTGGTGCGGCAGGTGCTCGCCGATGCGGCCAATGTGAACATCGCCGCCATCGGCGCGCCCGAGCCGGTTCTGCTCGGAGCGGCCATGCTCGGCGCCGTGGCGGCCGGACGCTATGCCGACTTCCGCGAAGCCATGTGGTCGATGTCGGAAATCGAGGTCGTCTATCCCCCCGATGCCGCCACCCGGCTCTGGCACGAGCGCCGCTTCAAGGGGTTCGAGGCTCTGCAGGCCGCCTATCGCCATCTTCGTGATTGAGGTCTGCGGATCGACGCAAGTGGCCCGCCCCCGGCCATGCGGGGGCCGCCGCCGGGGCGCAGGGCGACGGAGATCCTCCGTCGCTTGCGCGCGGGATGCCGCGGTCAGCCTTCCGCGGCGGCCTGCTTCATCTTCTCGCTCAGCTTCAGCGAGAGCGGGGAGGCGTCGTAGCGTCCCGTCACGACTTCGATATAGGCTCCCTTGTCTGCGGCCGCGGCCGCCGTCAGCGCAGCATCGAGCTCGGCGCAGGTCGTGGCGCGCATCACTGTCCAGCCATCGCAGCCGAAGGCGTGCGGAAGCTCGGTGTACCGCCAGGGCGCGATGTCGTTGTAGAGGATCTCGGGATCCTTGCAGAGCAGCCGCTCGATCAGGTAGCCGTCATTGTTGAGCACGAAGACGACGGGCTTCAGTCCCAGCTGCTCGAACAGCCCGAGTTCCTGCACGGTGAGTTGGTGCGAGCCTTCGCCGGTGATCAGCACGGTGCGCCGTGTGGGATCAGCCAGCGCCGTTCCCACCGCTGCCGGGGTCGCCCAGCCGATCGCTCCCCAGAGGGTCTGGTTGTAGAAATTCGCCCCTGACGGCATGCGGGCGAAGCCGAGACCCATGGAGGCGGTGCCGGTTTCGGCAACCACGATATCGCCCGGCTGGATGAATTCCGCCCAGCGCGGGTAAAGCGCCTCGGCACTGATCGGCTCGTCGCCGGCGCCACTTATCGGCCCGAGCGAGCCGGCGGCAATGCCTGGCCAGTCGCGCTGCTTCAGGGCCCGGGTGAGCGCCGCCAGCATGTCGCCGAGCTCGACGCTGGGATAGGTGTGGCCATCGACGCTGACGCTGTGGTGGTCGATGGCGATGGTGCGCGCCGGATCGAGATTCGCGGTGAAGGAGCCGGTATTGAAGTCGGTCATCAGCGTGCCGACGGTGACGATCCGGTCGCGGCCCTCGACGAAGGCCTGAACCTCCTCGTTCATCAATGCGCCGTCATACATGCCGGCATAGGCCGGTTGCCGCTCGTCCAGAACGGTCTTGTCGTGGAACATGGTGGCGAAGGGCAAGCCGGAGGCATCGACCAGTTCCTGCAGCCGATGGCCCAGGCCGAGGCGGGCGACGATCAGGCCCGGCAGCAAACAGGCGGTCTGCGCCCTGTCGAGCGCGGCGACCACGGCCCTGGTGGCCGCGGCGAGCTGGTCGGGATCGCTCCTGGGGGCCGGTACCGGTGCGGCGCTGCTCACCACCGGCTGGTTGGCGAGATCGGCCGGGAAAGCCATGTAGACCGGGCGTAGATGGTAGAGAGCCTCGGCGATCAGACGCTCGGTCTCATAGGCGACGTTCTGGGGCGTCATGACCGCGTGGGCGCACACCACCGGCTCGCTCATCCGGCGGAACAGATCATATTCGCCGGTGCCCAATGTGTGATGCACGATGGCGCGTGCGCGCTGAACCGCCATGCGGGGCGTGCCCACCAGATGGAAGATCGGCAGCCGTTCGGCATAGGCCCCTGCCACACCGGCGAGCGCGCTGAGTTCGCCCACGCCATAGGTGGTGCTGAGCGCCGCCACGCCCTTGATGCGGGCATAGCCATCGGCGGCATAGGCGGCATTCAGCTCATTGGCGCAGCCGACCCAGCGCATGCCGGGCTGCTGGCAGATGGCGTCGTTGACCGGAAAGGCGAAATCGCCAGGCACGCCGAAGACATCGGAAATGCCGATCTCATGCAATCGGGTGAGGACGTGCTGGATGACGGTGAGTGCCATGGAAGGCTCCAGTGGAGGCGTGTCGGTGGGCCGGCATGCTCAGAACGTGGTCGCGGAAAGCGACGACGGCAAGAGAACGGCAGCGGTTTCACCGAGGTTCCCGGCTGGCAACGATATGTGCCTCGCCGGCGTGGAGGTGCCTCGCCCGGGCGCAGCAGGCCGGTGTGCTCGCGGCTCCTCGATCGCAGGGCGCAGCCATTCGCGCCGTATCCGCCAGGTTGGCGGATCGGCGATCTCTCCTGCCTGTGGAGCGCGAGGACGTCGTCGAGAGCGTGGAAAGAGGCAAGCGCGCGGATGCGCCGTCAGCGCCTCATCCTTCGTCGCTCCCCGTCTTCATACCTCGATCATTCCGATCCTGGTGGAGACGGAGAGGCTTCCCTTGACATAATTCTCGTTGGACACCTTCTCCCAGCAATTGCGCATATCGTCCGAGAAATTGACGTCGTCGAGAATGACGATACCTCCCGGCCGCATATATCTCCGCAGGATTTCCAGCTGGCTCAGAACGAAATCCTTGGTGTGGATGGCATCTATGAAGCCGATATCCACCGACCCCGCCGACAGGGTTCGGTCGGCGTGATGTTCGAATGTGCCGCGGATAAGGGCGAAGTTCGAGGATATGGCCGACAAATTCTTGGCGGCGAGCTCCGCCCATATGTCGTTCGGCTCATATGTGAAGAGCTTTCCTCCGGTGTGCTTCAAGCCGGACAGCCAGTACATGCCCGACGCGCCGAAGGCCGTTCCGAACTCAACGACCGTCTTGGCGCGCAGTCTGTCGACCAGCCACACGTAAAGACGCCCATATTCGGAGCTGGTCCTCACATTGTTGCTGCGCCGGACTTTCGAATGGGCGTTCTTGTAATTCTTTACCGTTGAATATCCGGACCAAAGAGGGTGCTCGCCTGTTTCGTTGGTCAGGCGGCAACGCTTTTCCACGATCGGCTCTTCGTCAAAACCCGATGCTACGAACTCGTCGCTACAGAATAGGTCGGCGAGGACGCCGGATTTCTTCGTGAACTTGATGGCCGACATATTTCTCTCCCGGAGATTGAATTTGGGATGACGCGAGCATGACAAGAGCGAACTGGCGCTTTTCGCTCCGTCGCAGCGGCGACGTCTCCGGGACAGCGATGCTAGTGCAATAACCTAGCGTAAGGAACAGTGAAATGTTGGGATGCAGGGCGCCTGTTTGATTGCCGCGAGAATTGTGTACAGCAGACGAGGACCCGATTACCGGTTCATTCGTTCCCGGATGGGAAAAGTGCTCCGCCATGTCGGGAGCCGGCGTCGGGGATTACTGAAGCGGACCGGAGGGAAGAGCGGCATTTGCAGCTCTGCCAATTTAAGGATATTTTCAATCCACAATTAGGGCGGCGTTTGGTCGGGCAGCGGCATGATCCTCAAAAGCCAGGTGGAATGGGCGCTTCATTGCTGCGCCATCCTTGCCGGACTTCCGGCGGGTCGTTACCTGTCGACGAAGGCACTGGCGGAATTCCACGGCTTGCCGAAGGAGTATCTCTCCAAGGCGTTGCAAAGCCTTTCGCAGGCGGGTCTCGTCGACACATCCCTGGGGCCGAGCGGAGGCTACCGGCTGCGGGTGCCGGCTTCGGAACTCACCTTCCTCGACATCGTCGAGGCCGTGGAGGGCAAGGGAAAGTCGTTCGTCTGCAACAATATTCGCGCCAACAACCCATGCCGTCCGCAAGGCTTTTGCGAGAGCCACCCCTGCGCCATCGCGCGGATAATGTGGGAGGCGGACGAAGCCTGGCGTGTCAGGCTTCGCGCTGTGCGCATCGCGGATCTCATCGCCATGCTCGGGGAAGAGATCCCCCCGGACGTCTGGAAAAAGACGGCGGACTGGGTCTTGAAACGAGCCGGCTAACGGTGTGGCGCAGCGTCGTCTGCCGTCTCGTCGGCGGGACGAGGCGGGTCAGGCCGGCGTTCAGCTCAGCCCGGCCTTGTCGAGGCCGAAGGCCTTGTCGGCAGAGCCCGGCACGCTGCGAAAGGCGATGGCTACGCGGTTCCACGCATTGATGGCCATGATCTCGAAGGTGAGATCGGAGATCTCCTTTTCCGAGAATTCGCCCCGCACATATTGGTAGGTGTCGTCGGATACCCCGCCTTCCGGCAGTTTCGTCAGCACTTCCGCCCAGGCAAAGGCGGCGCGCTCGCGGGATGTGAACAGGTTGGATTCCCGCCAGATCGCCACGTGATAGAGCCGGAGTTCGCTCTCTCCGCGGATTTTCGCCTCCTTGACGTGCATGTCCAAGCAGAAGGCGCAACCATTGATCTGGGAAACGCGGATCTGCACCAGATCGTGGATCGATTTCTCGATCACGCTGCTCTTGAGGGCAAGACTGAAGTCCGAAAATTTCTTGTAAAATTCGGCAGACTGCTGGACGTAGTTGATGCGCTGGCTCATCGGATGCCTCATTAGGGATATTTGATATCCATAAGGATATTTATCATCCATAATTCGGCGCGCGTAAATGCCGAATCCGCCCTGATCGGGAAATTTTACTTTTCGGTGTGGAGAGGGGCGCGGTGCGTGCGGGAGGGACGCCTCGGCGCCCCTCCCGCACGGTTCGTGATGGGATCGGCTAGAGCGCCTGTTCTCCCGAAGCGTCGTTGGCGGGAGACGCCTCCGTGGTCCTTGCGCGCTTGAAGACGCGGCGCACCGCGACGAACAGCAGCGGCACGAAGAAGATGCCGAGCACGGTTGCCGCGATCATGCCGCCCATCACGCCGATGCCGATGGCATTCTGCGCGCCCGAGCCGGCGCCGCTGGCGATGGCGAGCGGGGTCACGCCGAGGATGAAGGCGAAGGAGGTCATCAGGATCGGCCGCAGCCTTTGGCGCGCGGCATCCAGCGTCGCCTCGACGAGGCCCATGCCGTGCCCTTCGCGCTCGATGGCGAACTCCACGATCAGAATGGCGTTCTTCGCCGCGAGGCCGATGGTGGTGAGCAGGCCGACCTTGAAGTAGACGTCGTTGGTCTGCCCGAACAGATGCGCCCCGAGCAGGGCGCCGAAGATGCCGATCGGCACCGAGAGCATCACCGCGAACGGGATCGACCAGCTCTCATAGAGCGCGGCGAGGCACAGGAAGATCACCAGCACCGAGATGGCATAGAGCGAGGCCGCCTGGTTGCCGGAGAGCTCCTCCTGCTTCGACAGGCCGACCCATTCATGCCCGTATCCGGCCGGCAGCTGGGCGACGAGTTCGTTGATCGCCGTCATCGCGTCGCCGGAGCTGACGCCCTGCGCCGCCTCGCCCTGGATCTCCACCGCCGAGGCGCCGTTGAAGCGCTCGAGACGCGGCGAGCCGAAGGTCCAGCGCGTGGAGGTGAAGGAGGAGAACGGCACCATCGTGCCGTCGGAGTTCCGCACATGCCAGCGGGCGAGGTCCTCCGGCTGCATGCGGAAATCGGCCGAGGACTGGACATAGACTTTCTTCACCCGGCCGCGATCGATGAAGTCGTTGACGTAGTCGCTGCCCCAGGCCGTGGTGAGCGTGTCGTTGATGTCCGACAGCGTCACCCCCAGCGCGCTGGCCTTTTCCTGGTCGATATCGATGACCAGCTGCGGCTCGTCCTCCTGCCCGTTGGGGCGGGTATTGGCGAGGCGCTTGTCGCCGGCGGCCTTGGCAAGCAGCTGGTTGCGGGCGGCGATCAGCTTGTCGTGGCCGGCGCCGTTGACGTCCTGCAGGTAGAAGTCGAAGCCGTTGGAATTGCCCATGCCCTGGATGGCCGGCGGGGCGAGGGCGAAGACGCGGGCATCGGGGAATTTGGAGAAGACGGCCATGGCGCGGCCGGCCACCGCGCTGGCGGAGAGCTCGGCCGATTTGCGCTCGTCGAAGGGGCGCATGCGCAGGAAGGCGATGCCGACATTCTGCCCCTGGCCGCCGAAGCCGAAGCCCTGCACGGTGAACACGCCTTCCACCGCGTCCTTCTCGTTGTCGAGATAGTGGCGGGTGACATCGTTGAGCACCGTCTGGGTCCGGTTGGCGGTGGCGCCCACCGGCAATTGCACGCTGGTGATCAGGATGCCCTGGTCCTCCTGCGGCAGGAAGGAGGAGGGCAGCCGGGCGAACATCCAGCCCATCGCGACGGTGATCAGCGCGAAGATCATCAGGAAGCGGCCGGAGCGGGCCAGCACGCCCGACGTCCCGTTGCGGTAGGCATGGCTGCCGCGGTCGAAGGCGCGGTTGAAGGCCCCGAACAGGCCGCGCTGCTTCGCGTGGCCGGCTTCGCCATGGGCTTTGCGCGGCTTCAATATGGTGGCGCAAAGTGCGGGGGTGAGGATCAGGGCGACCAGCACCGACAGCACCATGGCCGAGACGATGGTGACCGAGAACTGCCGGTAGATGATGCCCACCGAGCCGCCGAAGAATGCCATCGGCACGAAAACGGCGGAAAGCACGGTGGCGATGCCGATGAGCGCGCCGGTGATCTCGTCCATCGATTTGCGGGTGGCCTCTCGCGGGGAGAGGCCTTCCTCCTCCATCACCCGCTCGACATTCTCCACCACCACGATGGCGTCATCGACCAAGAGGCCGATGGCCAGCACCATGGCGAACATGGTCAGGGTGTTGATGGAATAGCCGAACAGCGCCAGCACCCCGAAGGTGCCGAGCAGCACCACCGGCACCGCGATGGTGGGGATGATGGTGGCGCGGATGTTCTGCAGGAAGACGAACATCACCACGAAGACGAGGACGATGGCTTCGCCCAGCGTCTTCACCACTTCCTCGATGGAAAGTACCACGAAGGGGGTGGTGTCGTAGGGATAGACCACCTCCAGCCCTTCCGGGAAGGTGCCGGACAGCCGCTGGATCGCCGCTTTCACGCCTTCCGCGGTGCTGATGGCATTGGCGCCGGTGGCGAGGTTGATGCCGAGGCCGGCGGCGGGCTTGCCGTTATAGCTCGCCGTGGTGGTGTAGCTTTCCGCGCCGAGCTCGACGGTGGCGACGTCGTTCAGCCGCACCAGCGAACCGTCGCTGGTGCTCTTGATGATGATGTTGCGGAACTGCTCCGGCGTCTGCAGCCGGCCGCGCGCGGTGACGGTGGCGTTGAGCTGCTGGCCCTTGCGCTGCGGCAGGCCGCCCAACTGGCCGGCCGAGACCTGGGTATTCTGCGCCTCGATGGCCGAACTGATGTCGCTCGGCATCAGCTGGTACTTGGCCAGCTTGTCCGGGTCGAGCCAGATGCGCATCGAATAGGACGAGCCGAACACCTGGGTGGTGCCGACGCCGTCGACGCGCCGCAGCGTGTCGTTGAGGGTGGAATCCACATAGTCGGCGATGTCGATCGAGGACATCGAGCCGTTGGTCGACACGAAGCCGATCACCATCAGGAAGCTGTCGGAAGCCTTGTCGACCTCGATGCCGCTGGTCTGCACGATGGTCGGCAGCTGCGAATTGACCAGTTGCAGCTTGTTCTGCACCTGCATCTGCGCCACGTCGGGGTCGGCGGCGCTGGTGAAGGTGATGGAGATCGAGGCCTGGCCCGTCGAGGTCGAGGTGGCCGACATGTAGTCGAGATTGTCGAGGCCGGTCATGCCCTGCTCGATGACCTTGGTCACCGAGTTCTCCACCGTCTGCGCGTCGGCTCCCGGATAGGAGGCGGTGATGCGCACCGTGGTGGGGGCGATCTGCGGATATTGCGCGATCGACAGCGAGTTGAGGGCCAGCAGGCCGCCCAGCATGATCAGGATGGCGATGACCCAGGCGAAGACGGGCCTGTCGATGAAGAAGCGTGCCACGACGCCTTACTCCTGCGCGGTGCCGGCCGGCGTGCCGGCGGCGGCGTAGTGGCGGTCGGCGGGCCGTGCGCTTTCCTTGCCGCGGTCGCGGACCTCGCCGGTGGTCTCGTCGATGGTGACTTCCACCGGCGAGGCCATCTGTCCCGCGGTGACAAACTGGCTGCCCTCGACCACGACCCGGTCGCCATCGGCGATGCCGCTTTCGACCAGCCAGTTGTTGCCGACGCTGCGGCCGATGGCGAGCAGGCGCTGCTCGACCTTGCCGTCGCCATTGACCATCAGCGCCACCGGCTCGCCCTTGGTGTTGCGGGTCACGGCGCGCTGCGGCACCAGGAAGCTGTTCGGCGCCACGCCCTCCTCGACGATGGCGCGCACATACATGCCAGGCAGCAGCAGGCGGTCGGGATTGGGGAACTGGGCGCGCACGCCGAAGGTGCCGGTGGTTTCGTCGACATAGGCCGAGGCGAATTCCAGCGTGCCCTCATGCGGATAGGGCGTGCCGTTGTCGAGCTTCAGGCGAACCTTGACGTCCTTGCCGGCGATCTTGATGCGGCCGTCGCTGATCGCCGCGCGCAGATTCAGCAGGTTGGTACTGGACTGGGTGACATCGACATTGATGGGATCGAGCGTGCGGATGGTCGTCAGGGCCGTGTCCTGGCTCGCGGTGACCAATGCGCCGGGGGTGAGCGAGGATTTGTCGATGCGGCCGCCGATCGGCGCGGTGATGCGGGTATAGTCGAGATTGATCTTGGCGGTGTCGACGCTGGCCTTCGCCGCGGCAACCTCCGCCTTGGCCTGCGCCAGCGAGGCCGAGGCGTCGTCATAGTCCTGCTTGCTCACCGCGTTCTGCTTGATGAGGCCCTGGTAGCGTTCGAGCTTGGCCTGGGCGCTGGGCACGGCGGCCTCGGCCTTCTGCAGGCTGGCCACCGCGCTGTCATAGCTGGCCTGATAGCTGGCCGGATCGATCTGGTAGAGCGGATCGCCGGTCTTCACCTCGCTGCCCTCCTGGAACAGCCGCTCCTTGATGATCCCGCCCACTTGCGGGCGCACCTCGGCAATCAGCGAGGCGGTGGTGCGGCCCGGCATCTCGGCCGTGACGGCAACGGATTGGGGGTGCAGCGTCACCACACCGACCTGCGGGCGCTCCGACGTGCCGGGTGCCTGGGAGGTGGCCGCGTCGCGCCCATCGCAGCCCGCGACGAGGAGCAATATGAGGCCCGATATCGGCAGCAGCGCGGACCGCCTTGCGTAGATCGACATCCCAGCACAATCCCATTTTAGGAAACTAATTGGTATCCATATTACCCGGATCTCTGCCGTGTCAACCGTTGGGGCATAGTGGCGGGAGGGTTCATCCGTGCCGGCCTCGCCGGAAATCGCCCCGTGGCGGTGCGATCCTCAGGATTCCCTCGGTCCGGCGGGTGCAGTACTCTTTCCCGCGCCGTCGACGCGGACGGTGGTGAGAAGCATCATGTTCCTGTCCGTCTTCGAGCTCTTTAAGATCGGCATCGGGCCGTCCAGTTCTCATACGATGGGGCCGATGACCGCGGCGGCGCGTTTCCTGGAGGATGTGAAGAGGGAGGAGTGGCGGCGGCGGCCGGACGATCATGTCGCCCGCATCACCGCCCGCCTGCACGGATCGCTGGCCTATACCGGCGTTGGACACGGGTCGGACCGTGCCGTGATCCTCGGCCTTGCGGGAAAGACGCCGTTGACCGTGGATCCCGACGAGGTCGAGGCCATCGTCCAGGCCGTGTCAGCGTCGCACCTTGTGAGGCCGTCCGGTCATCCGGCCTATGTGTTCGACCCGGCGACGGACCTCGTTCTGGACAAGACGACGCCGCTGCCGGGCCACGCGAACGGCATGACCTTCCAGGGCCACGACGCCGAGGGCCGCGTGCTGGTCGAGCATGTCTATTATTCGATCGGCGGCGGGTTCGTCCTCTCGGAGGAGGAGTTGCAGGCGGCCCGATCGAACAAGGCCTCCGCCACGGATCAGCGGGCGGTGCCGTATCCCTTCCGTACCGCCGCCGAAATGTTGTCCATGGCGTCCGAAAGCGGCCTGTCGATCGCCGCGATGAAACGGGCAAATGAAGAGACGTGGATGCCGCGCGCCGAGCTGGACGCGGGATTGGACGCCATCTGGCAGGCCATGAGCCGTTGCATCGAGCGCGGGCTTGCGCAGGACGGCGTCATACCGGGCCGGCTGAAGGTCAAGCGCCGCGCCCGGGCCCTGCATGACAAGCTGGTCGACGACTGGCGGCAGAACCGATCCAATCCGCTGCTCGCCAACGACTGGCTGTCGATCTACGCCATGGCGGTGAACGAGGAGAACGCCGCCGGGGGCCGTGTCGTCACGGCGCCGACGAATGGTGCGGCCGGCGTGGTGCCCGCCGTGATGCGGTACTGGCTGCACTTCAATGCCGAAGCCGACCAGAGAAGCATCCGGGATTTTCTCATGACGGCCGCGGCCATCGGGGGGATCATCAAGTCCAACGCGTCGATCTCGGGTGCCGAAGTCGGGTGCCAGGGCGAGGTGGGATCGGCGGCCGCCATGGCCGCGGCGGGACTGGCAGCTCTCCTGGGCGGGTCTCCCGCGCAGGTGGAGAACGCCGCCGAGATCGCGCTGGAGCATCATCTCGGCATGACCTGCGACCCGATCGGCGGTCTCGTGCAGGTGCCCTGCATCGAACGCAACGCGCTCGGGGCGGTGAAGGCGGTTACCGCCGCCTCGCTGGCGATCAAGGGCGACGGCACGCATTTCGTGCCGCTGGATGTTGCGATCGAGACGATGCGGCAAACCGGCATGGACATGAACGAGAAGTACAAGGAAACCAGTCTCGGAGGCCTGGCGGTCAACGTCGTTGAATGCTGATCGTGCCGCGACGTGGGGCCTGGGTTTCCCGGTGCGGCCGCCCGGCTGAAGCGCTTCGTCGAGGCCGCCCTGAGGCGTGGTGGCGCCAAGGGGAAGCCACGAAGGGAATTGTCTATAAAATTAGTAGTGATATGTCTGTCGGAGGCGTGGGCCTTTTCGGCCACGGGTCTAATGGAGCATTGAAATGACGTTCAGGCGCATTCTCGCCGTTGCCGCGCTTGCAGCCAGCCTCGGCTTCGTCGCGGCCGGGCCGGCTGCCGCCGCCGGCAGCGTGACCGTCGGGTCCAAGATCGACACCGAGGGGGCTGTCCTTGGCAATGTCATTGCACTGCTGCTGAAGCAAGAGGGCATCGACGTGAAGGAGCGGATCTCGCTCGGTCCTACCAAGATCGTGCGCACCGCGCTCCTGCAGGGTGAAATCGACATCTACCCGGAATATACCGGCAATGCCGGCTTCTTCTTCAATGTCGACGCCGACCCGGCATGGAAGAAGGCCGATACCGCCTATGCAAAGGCGAAGGAACTCGATGCGGCCAACAAGATCGTCTGGCTGCAGCCGGCCCCCGCCAACAACACATGGGCGATCGCCGTCCGCGGCGACGTCGCCAAGGCCAATCATCTCGCGACGCTGGAGGATTTCGGCAAATGGGTCGCGAGCGGTGCCGAGGTGAAACTGGCCGGGTCGGCTGAATTCGTGGAAAGCCCGGCGGCGCTGCCGGCCTTCCAGACGGCCTATGGCTTCAAGCTGGGCCAGGATCAGTTGCTCGTTCTCTCCGGCGGCGACACCGCGGCCACGATAAAGGCGGCGGCCGAAGGCACGTCCGGCGTCAATGCCGCCATGGTCTACGGCACGGATGGCGGTATCGCGGCGCTCGATCTGAAGGTGCTCGCCGATACCAAGGGCGTGCAGCCGGTCTATGAGCCGGCGCCCGTTGTCCGGGCCGCGGTATTGGAGGCGAACCCGGAGATCGCCACCATTCTGGCGCCGGCTTTCGCGGCGCTCGATCTCGAAACGCTGCAGTCGCTCAATGCCAAGGTGCAGCTCGAAGGACAGGATGCGCGTTCGGTCGCCAAGGCATGGCTCACCGAAAAAGGCCTGTTGAAGTGAGCCTGACGGACGGTTCAGCGGTTGCCGAGACACCGGAGACCGCTGCCATCCAGAGGAGGACCGGAGGCGCCGGGGCCAACCCGCTGCTGATGCTGATCGTCGCCGGCATGGCGGCCGCCCTGGCGAGCCTGGGTTTCGTATCCGTCGGGCCCAATCGCATCGTCAGCGGCAAGCCGCTTGCGCTGTGGTCGGCGGTGGAGCCGGCGTTTGCCGTCGGCCTCGCAATGCTGATCCTGATGCTGGGACTTGCGGCGCTGCTGCGCTCGGGGGCATGGCGTGACCGCCTCGTCAGCGTCGTTGCCGCGCTCCTCCTGCTGGCAAGCGTGGCAACGGCGGGACATGCGGCCAGCCTGGTCGCCGAGGCTAGCGGGCCGATCGCGCGCACCTCGCTGGGCGCGGCCTTCTGGATCATCGCCGCCGGTTCCGCCTTTGCGTTCGCCGATGCGATGGGGCGGATGGCGCCGCATCCGCTCGCGCAGGTCGTCGTCGCCGCCGCGATGGGTGGTGCGCTCGCCGCGCTTGCCGTCTCCGGCGCGTTGTCGGATCTCTCGCTCGCCCGGGAATTCGCCAATCGCCGCGAAGCTTACGGCGCGGAAGTGCTGCGGCATCTCGCGCTGGTCGGCGGTGCGCTTGCCGGTGCCTTGCCGATCGGCGCCCTGCTCGGCGTCGTGGCCCTGCGGCGCCAGGCCTGGCGCAAGCCGCTCTTCGCGGTGCTGAATCTCATCCAGACGATACCCTCCATCGCGATCTTCGGACTGCTCATCGGCCCGCTCAGTACCTTGTCAGCCTGGCTGCCCGGCCTGCGCTCGCTCGGCGTCGGCGGCATCGGCGCGGCTCCGGCCATCATCGCCCTTACCCTCTACGGCCTGCTGCCGACCGCGCGCGGAACCTTCGCGGGGCTCGCTGCCACGCCGCCGGCCGTCATCGAGGCCGCCCGCGGCATGGGGCTCGACGAGCGGCAGATCCTGTGGCGGGTGTCCATCCCGCTCGCATTGCCGATCCTCATCGCTTCCCTTCGCCTGGTCGTGGTGCAACTTGTCGGCCTCGCCGTGGTGGCGGCGCTCATCGGCGCCGGCGGGCTGGGCGCCTTCATCTTCCAGGGGCTCGGCCAGACGGCCACAGACCTCATCCTGCTCGGCGCGCTGTCGGCCATCGCCCTCGCTCTCGCCGCCGACCTCGCGCTTCGGAGCCTGGGCGCGGCGCTGACGCCCGGAGCCTCCTCATGATCGTGCTCGACCGCCTCACCAAACGTTTCGGCACCACTCTCGCCGTCGACAACCTTTCCCTGACCGTGCCCAATGGGTCCATCTGCGCGCTGGTCGGGGCATCCGGCTGCGGCAAGTCGACGACGCTGCGGCTCATCAACCGCCTCAGCGAGCCGGATGGCGGGCACGTCCTGATCGACGGCACCGACGCCGCCAGCCTGGCGCCCGTCGCGCTTCGCCGGCGCATCGGCTACGTCATCCAGTCGATCGGGCTGTTCCCGCATTGGAGCATCGCCCGCAATATCGGCACCGTGCCCGAACTCCTGGGCTGGCCGGCGCATCGGGTGGCGCAGCGCGTCGACGAATTGCTGGATCTCGTCGGCCTCGATCCCGCCCGCTATCGCAGCCGGCGCCCGCATGAGCTTTCCGGCGGGCAGCAGCAGCGGGTCGGCGTCGCCCGCGCTCTTGCCGCCGACCCGGACCTGCTGCTGATGGACGAGCCGTTCGGCGCCCTCGACCCTGTGACCCGGGACGGCCTGCAGGGCGCGCTTCTCGATATTCAGGCGCGGACCCGCAAGACCGTCGTCATCGTCACCCACGACATCGACGAGGCGATCCGTCTTGCCTCGCTGATCGCCGTGCTGGACGGCGGGCGGCTGATCCAGCAGGGCTCGCCCCATGAGCTGCTTGCCCGACCTGCCAATGCCTTTGTCGAAGCTTTCGTCGGCGGTCCCCGTCGTGGCCTGCGGCTGTTGCAGGTCACGCCGGTCGGCGAGCGCACCCGTTATGGGATGGGCGCGGAAGGCGTCCCGATCGATGCCGGGGCGACGCTCGACGTGGCCCTGGAGCGGATGGTGACGGGCAACATCGATCGGATCCCGGTGCTCGACCGGGCAACCGGCCGGAGCGGCGCGCTTTCATTGACCGATATCGTGGCACCGGACGGGGCGTTGCGATGAGCCGGCTCCTGCGTCTGGCGGGCCGTCCGGCCGTGTGGGTCAGCGGGGCATTCCTCCTCGTCCTGGGCGCGCTCCCCTACAGTGCAGGACTGTTCGGAGCGCTGTTCCCGGACCTGCCGCGCCCGCTCTATAGCCGGGCGAGCTTCCTCGATCTCGCGCTCTCGCACGCGGCACTGGTCGGCATCGCCACGCTGGTGGTCGTCGGGGTGGGTATCGGTGTCGGCATCTTCGTGACCCGTCCGGTCGGTCGCGACTTCGCCGGGCCGATCGATACGCTGACCGCCGTGGGGCAGACATTCCCGCCGACCGCGGTGCTGGCGCTGGCTGTCCCGGCAATGGGCTATGGCGGCGCGCCGACGGTCATGGCGTTGATCGTCTACGGCTTGTTGCCGGTGGTGAGCGCCACCATTGCCGGCCTGAACGCCGTGCCGAGGGCGCCGATGCAGGCGGCGGACGGAATCGGCCTCTCGCCCGGGGGCCGGCTTCTCAAGGTCGAACTGCCGCTTGCCGCGCCGGTCATCCTGTCGGGCGTGCGCACCTCGGTGGTCCTCAACATCGGAACCGCCACGATAGGGTCGACGGTCGGCGCTCTCACGCTGGGGTCGCCGATCATAGAGGGATTGTCCGGCTCCAATCCCGCCTATGTCATCCAGGGGGCTGTTCTTGTCGGCCTGTTCGCGGTGGCGGCCGATCTATGGCTCGACGAGCTGGAGCGGGCGTTGACCTAGAGCGTTTTCGAGCGAAGTGGAATCCGGTTCGCGTGAAGAAAACGCCTTGAAACAAGAACCTGGCACGTGCTGAAGCCTCGATGCGACAGCGCCCGGCGGAAACGGATCATCCGCCAGGCCGTTGCCCGGACCCTATCGTCAGCCCAGCGGGAAGATATCGGGCACTGCCTGGATTCGCTCCACGATGCCCTGTTCGAACTGGTAGCGGGCGAAGGTCTCGATCGCCCGCCGGTTCGCTTCCAGCCCGTAGGGCCAGTAATCCGCTGCCATCGCCGCCTCGGTCTCGCGCAGCGATGCCTCCTGCCAGGGGAGCATGGCGGTGTCGTAGGCATATTGATGCAGCTCGCCGGCGGCGAAGGCCTTGGCCGCCCCGAACGCCTCGGCGAGCGCGGCGGGCAGGCCGGGATGGCGTTCCACTATATCGGCGCGGATGCCGATCACGTGCATCAGCGGGAACAGCCCGGTGCGGCGGTAATAGTCCTTCTCCGCCGCGGGTATGTCGGCGAACAGGCGCCGGATCGCCGGATGCCCCTGCGCGAAGGCCTGCGGCGCGCGCGGGGCGATGATGGCATCGATGCGCCCCTCCAGCATCTGCTGCCACAAGGTCTCGCCAGCGCCGAGCCGGGTAACGGCGAAGCGGGCGGGCAATTCGATCGGCACCTTTTCCTCGCGCCCCGGCGCGTCGATGCCGCCGATCACCCAATGCACCTTGTCGGCGCTCACCCCGTAGTCGTCGGAGAGCAGGCCGCGCACCCAGACATTGGCGGTCAGCTGGTATTCCGGCACGCCGATGCGCCGGCCGGCGAGATCCTCCGGCCGGGCGATGCCGGCGTCGGAGCGGATATAGATCGCGCTGTGCCGGAACTTGCGCGAGACGAAGATCGGCAGGCCGACATAGCGGCAGGTGCCGCGCGCGCGCAGCAGCGCATAGGTGCTGAGCGACATTTCGGTGATGTCGAACTCGCCGCCCAGCATGCCGCGCAGGAATACCTCCTCCGGCGGCAGGATCGCCCAGTCCAGCCGGAAGCCGGCCGGGCGGACCACGCCGGCGATCAGCGGCCAGGTGCGGTCATAGGCGCCGCAGCCGACGGTGAGCGCCTCGGCCGGCGCCATCTGGAACTCGCTCATTTGCTCGAATATCCCGGCACGATCAGCGCATCGATGACATAGCGGCCACCGGCTGCCACTACCGCCGCGCCCTTTTCCAGCTCGGCGCGGAGCTCGGCGACGCTGGAGACCGGGGCGCCGCCGGAAAAACCCTGCGCCCGCGCCAGCGCGATGATGTCCGGCGGCGGGTCGTCGAGCCGCTGGCCGATCCACTTGTTCTCCACCGGCCGGCCGCGCTCGCGCGCCATCCGCTCCTGATGCACCTCGTCGTTGAAGTAGGAGCGGTTGTTGGAGACCACCAGCATCATCGGCACTTCGCCGCGCGAGGCGGTCCACAGCGCGTTGACGCCCATCAGATAGTCGCCGTCGCCGATGACGCCGACCGTCATCCGGCCGCTGTCGCGCAGGGCGATGGCGGCGCCGATGGTGTGACCCGGCCCGGTGCCGACCGCGCCGCCGCCATCCTTGCCGAGGAAGTCGAGCGGCGTGCGGAAGCGCGACGCCTGCCGCGGCCAGCCGAAGGCCAGCCGGGCGAAAGTCACCGGCCGCTCGCGACCGAAGGCGGCGAGCGTGTAGGCGAGCTGCTCGGAATTGAACGGCGCCGCCTCGTCCGGCCCCTCCGGCGCGGCGAGCGTCCAGTGACGCTCGGCCGCCACCAGCGGCGATGCCGGGGGCCAGTCCTTCTCGACGTCGAGCCGTTCCAGCAGCTGCGCGACGAAGCGGTCGGGGTCGGCGAGCACGCGCAGATCCACGGCCGGCAGCGCCTGATGGTCCATGCTCCAGCCATTATGGACATAGCTGTCGAGCGAGCAGTGGACGATGGTGGCGGCGACCGGTTCCTGTGTCTGCGAGGCGCCGGAGCGGGCGGCGAGGAAGCCGGCGAGATCGTGCCAGTCGAAGCTGACGATCAGGTCGGCGGCGGCCAGCACCTCCGCCTCGGCGTCGGTCGGGCGCTCGCCCACCGGCGCGAGGGCATGCAGGCCATGCTCGGTGGGAAATACCGAGGCATTGTGCAGCGTGGTCAGCACCAGGGCGCCGAGGCGCTCGGCGAGCGCGACGCGCCGGTTCCAGTCATCCGCCGCGCGCGAGCCGCGCCCGAACAGCAGCACCGGCGCCCTTGCGGTACGCAGCAGCGTGACGATCCGCTCCATGTCCTCGCCGGCCGCCGCCGGCGGGCGTGGCGGGGCGTAGCGGCGTACGTCCGGCACCTTCACCTCGCGGTCTAGCCGGCTCTCCTGCATCTCGGCGTCGAGGCAGACATAGACCGGGCCGGTGGGCGCGGTGCGGGCGATCTGGTCGGCGCGCAGCACCGATTCCACCGCCGCCTCGGCCGAGGCCGGCTGGTCGTCCCATTTGGTGTAGTGGCGCACCAGCGCGCCCTGGTCGCGCGCGGTGTGGATCCAGTCGATCCACGGCCGGCGTTTATGCGCGTCGACCGGGCCGGTGGCGCCGAGGATCAGCATCGGCCGGCGGTCGCACCAGGCGTTGAAGATCGACATGGTGGCGTGCATCAGCCCGACATTGGAATGCAGCGCCACCGCCATCGGCTCGTTGGCGACGCGCGAGAAGCCGTCGGCGATGGCGACCGCGTGGCCCTCGTGCAGGCAGACGATCATCTCGGGGTCGTGGTTGCCGAGATGGTTGACCAGGCTGTCATGCAGGCCGCGGAAGCTCGCGCCGGGCACCAGCGCGATGTAGCGGTAGCCGAGCGCGCGCACGGTCTCAGCGACCACGTCGCTGCCCCAGAGCTCCTTCTGCGCCGTCAGCGTCTCGGTGGTTTTCATGGCGGTGTTCATGGATCCGTTCCGGTCTGTCAGTCGACGAAGACCTCGTCGCGCCCGCGCCGGATGGACGGCAAAATGCCGACGGCGAGCATGACGATGGCGAGCACGATGAAGAAGGCGGCGATCGGCCGCTCGACGAAGGTGAGGAAGCTGCCGCGCGAGATCATCAGCGCCTGCCGCAGGTTCTCCTCCATCATCCGGCCGAGCACGAAGCCCAGAGTGAGCGGCGCCGGCTCGAAGTTGAACTTGGAGAGCGCGTAGCCGAACACCGCGAGGGCGGCCATGATCAGGATGTCGGCCGGCTCGGAATTGATGGAGTACACGCCGATGCAGCAGAAGATGACGATGCCGACGAACATAAGCCGGTAGGGCACGTTGAGCAGCTTCACCCACAGCCCGACCAGCGGCAGGTTGATGATGAGCAGCATCAGATTGCCCATCCACATCGAGGCGATAAGACCCCAGAACAGGTCCGGCATCTTGGTCATGATCTGCGGGCCCGGCACGATGCCGTGGATGGTCATCGCGCCGACCATCAGCGCCATCACCGCATTGGGCGGAATGCCGAGGGTGAGCAGCGGGATGAAGGAGGTTTGCGCGCCGGCATTGTTGGCGCTCTCCGGTCCCGCCACCCCTTCGATCGCCCCGCGCCCGAAACGGCCGGGCTGGCGGGCCAGCTTCTTCTCCAGCGTATAGGAGGCATAGGGCGCCAGCACCGCGCCATTGCCGGGCAGGATGCCGAGGATGCTGCCGAGCAGGGTGCCGCGCAGGATCGGCCTGGCCGAGGCCCGCAGTTCCTCCCGGCTGGGCAGCAGGCTGCCGATCCGTGTCTGCCTCACCTGCCGCGCCTCTCCATGCTCGAGGCTGCGGAACACTTCGGCGATGCCGAACAGGCCCATGCCGAGCAGCGCGATCTCGATGCCGTCGGCGAGCCATACGGCGCCGAAGGTCAGACGCAGCTGGCCGGTGGTGAGGTCCGGTCCGATCGTCGACAGAAGGATGCCGATCAGGATCATGATGATCGCCTTGAACACCGAGCCGCGGGCGAGCAGCACGGCGAAGGCGAGGCCGGTGAGCATCAGCGCGAAATATTCCGCCGGGCCGAATACCAGCGCCAGGCTGGCGAGCGGCGAGGCCAGCGCGGCGATGACCACGGTGGCGATGGTGCCGGCGACGAAGGAGCCGATCGCCGAAATGCCGAGCGCCGCGCCCGCGCGTCCCTGCCGCGCCATCTCGTGACCGTCGAGCGCGGTGACGACGGCGCTCGATTCGCCGGGGATGTTGAGCAGGATCGAGGCGGTGGAGCCGCCATATTGCGCGCCATAATAGATGCCGGCGAGCATGATCAGCGCCGCCGTCGGGTCGAGCCCGAAGGTCAGCGGCAGCAGGATGGCGATGGTGGCGATCGGGCCGATGCCGGGCAGCACGCCGATCAGCGTGCCGAGCATGCAGCCGGCGAAGCACAGCAGCACATTCACCGGCGACAGCGCGACACCCACCCCGTGAACGAGATTCTGGAGGAAATCCATCGGAGGCTCAGAACTGGATCGAGAGGGCCGGCAGGACCAGCATCGGCAGCGGCTGGTTCAGCAGGACACGGAAGACCACGGCGCAGAACACCGTCATCGCCACGGTGAAGATGACGAGTTCGAGCGGACGCACCTCCCGCGAGCCGAAGCCGGCGGTGAGCATCGACAGCGGCGCCGCCACCAGAAAGCCCACCGAACGGATCGTCGCGGCGAAGATGACGAGCGAGGCCAGCACGAAGATCGGGCCGCGCAAGTGCCAGCGCTCCAGCGCCTCGCCTTCCTTCAGGAAGCTCAGCACCACCAGCACGGCGCCGCCGAGCCCGATGCCGACCGCGGTCCAGCGCGGCACCATGGCCGGCCCCATGGTGCGCAGCGTGCCTTGCGACAGCCCGCTGAGCATCCACACCACGAAGGCGGCGGCCACGATGAGAAACGCGCCGGCGACGAAGTTCTGCGGCGAGCGGATGACGGGGTGGATCCCGTCTCCGCCCTTGTTCAGCAAGGACATGCGATCCTCCTTGATCGGCCTGTCAACGTGCGGACGGAGGCGGCCGTCCGGGCCGCGCTCACTCGACGCTGACGCCGATGGTCCGCACCATCTCGCCCCACTTGTTGACCTCGTCCTGCAGATAGACCGAGACCTCCGCGACATTGCGCTTGTGGAGCTGGTAGCCCATGCCGACGAGCTTCTCCTGCACGTCCTTGCGCGCCAGGATCTCGCCGATGTCGGTGTTGATCTTCTCGACGATGTCGGCGGGCGTCTTGGCCGGCGCCAGCACGGCGACCCAGGATTCCGCCACGAAGGGGAAGCCCTTCTCGGTATAGGTCGGCACGTCCGGCATGGCGGAGACGCGGGTCTCGCTGGCGACGGCGAGGCCCTTGAGCTTGCCTTCCGTCACCTGCGGGATGACGCCGAAGGAGGAGGCGACCATGTCGACCTGGTTGCCGAGCGCCGCCTGCACCGACAGCGCGCCGCCGCGGAACGGCACATGCGTCGCCGGCGTCCTGGCGAGCTTGCGCAGGAAATATTCGGCGGCGATGTGCGAGCCGCTGCCGACACCGGCGGTGGCGAAAGTGATCTCGCGATCCTTGGCCCAGGCGAGGTAGTCCTTCAGGTCGCCCGGGTTCGAGGGATGGGTGGCGATGGTCTCCGGCGAGGAGACCGAGATGGAGATCGGCACCAGCTGGCCGAGCGAGTAGTCACGCTGCTTGTAGAGCGTCTCGTTGATGGCGATGGCGGTGGAGGTGACCAGCAGGTTCAGACCGTCGGGCTTGGCGTTGGCGACGATCGCGGCGGCGGTGTTGCCGCCGGCGCCCGCCTTGTTCTCGACGGTGACCGGCTTGCCCCATTTGGTGCTCAGCTCCTGCGCGATGATCCGCGCGAAGGAATCCACGAAGCCGCCCGCCGCGAAGGCGACGGTCAGGGTGACGCGGTCCTGCGGGTAGGAGGCTGCCTGGGCGTTGGCGACACCGGTGCAGCCGAGCATGATGGCGACCGCCGACAGAGCGGCCGCGACCGGACGACGAAGGGCGTTCATTTTCCTCTCCATGTAGGTCTTGCTTGCGAACCTCTCTGCGGAGGTTTCGTCGGTAGGCCGCCGGCTCAGCGGGCCGGGCGCTTCAGATTGACGTGGATGTGCTTCTCCTGGGTGTAGGCGATCAGCTCCTCCAGGCACTCCTCGCGGCCGAGGCCGGACTGCTTGTAGCCGCCGAACGGCGTGCCGAGGAAATGGCGGGAAACCTCGTTGATCCATACGAAGCCGGCCTCCACCTCGCCGGCGAGGCGGTGCGCGTCGCGCACGTCGTCGGTCCAGATCGAGCAGGTGAGCCCGTACTCGACGCTGTTCACGGTCTCCAGCATCTGTGCCTCGTCGGACCAGCGGAACACCGCCAGCACCGGGCCGAACACCTCCTCGCGGGCGAGGCGCATCTGCGGCGTGACCTCGGTGAAGATGGTGGGCTCGACGAAATTGCCGCCGGCCAGCGCCGGGTCGTCCGGCACGCCGCCGCCGCATAGCAGCGTGGCGCCCTCCGCCTTGGTGTCGGCGATGAAACCCATGACCTTGTTGAACTGGGCGCGGCTGATGATGGCGCCCATGGTGGTCGCGGGATCGGCGGGATCGCCCGGCCTGAAGTGTCCGATGCGGTGTACGATGCGTTCGACCACCGCGTCGTGAATGGCGTCGTGCAGGAACACCCGGCTGGTCGAGCCGCAGGACTGGCCGCACCAGGTGAAATTCATGCCGGCGACCACCGCCGCGGCCACCTCGTCGGGGTCGGCATCGGCGCGCGCGATCAGCGCGTTCTTGCCGCCGAGCTCCAGCAGCACCGGCTTGATGGTGTCGGCGCCGGCCCTCATCACCGCGCGCCCGGCCTGGACGCTGCCGATCAGCGAGATCATCGCCACGTCCGGGTGCGAGGCGAGCGCCGCGCCGGTCTCGCGCCCGCCCGGCAGCACGCTGAACACGCCCGGCGGCAGCAGGCCGTCGATCAGCTCGGCGAAGCGCAGCGAGCTCAGCGGCGCCTGATCCGGCGGCTTCACCACCACCACGTTGCCGGCGGCGAGCGGGGCGGCCGACTTGGCGGCGCAGAACATGAAGGGATGGTTGAAGGGGATGATGCGGCCGATGACGCCGCGCGGCTCGCGCACCGAGAAATTCACCGAGTCCGGCCCGAGCGGCACCGAATGCCCCTTCATCTCGGTGACGAGGCCGGCGAAGAATTCGAGCTGGGCGGCGGCGTTGGCGACGTCGCCGGCCATCTCGTGCACCGGATTGCCGCCGTCGATGGCGTCGATCAGCGCCAGTTCGTCGGCGTTCTCGCGCACGATGCGGGCGATCTGCCGGAGGATCCTGGCCCGCTCGGCCGGCCGCACCCGGCGCCATTCGCGATAGGCGGCCCGGGCGGCCTTCACCGCGGCGTCGACATCCGCCGCATCCGCCTGCGCCACGAAGCCGAGCGAGGCGCCGTTGGCCGGGTTGGTCAATTCGACGCGCGCGGATCGGGCGGGGGCCCGCCAGGCGCCGTCATAATAAAGGGCGCGGTTCTTCGGCAGAACATCCGCAGCCTTGATGGCATCGATATGCATGGGGGCGTTTCCTCCCGCCTCGGGGGCGGCGTTTCCCGATTGATGTCCAGGTTTCTCTTGTTGCCGCGCCGTGCCGGCGCGCCGGAAACCCCGGTCTCGCGCGGCCGCTCAGGCCGGCACGTTCGTCTCCTGCAATTCCCGGCGGACCAGATCGAGCATCTCTTCCAGGCCGGGCGGATAGGTGGTCAGGGCAAGGCGGCCGAGCCGCTCCTGCTGCGCCACGGTGCCTTCTGTCACCGCCGGCTCGACGCCGAGTTCGCGCAGCGTCAGCACGACCTCGCGCATTTCGGCGGCGCGGCGCACGCCGTGGTCGAGCATCCGGCTGACGTTGTAGGCAGCGATGTCGCGCCAGGCGATGCCGGGATAGCTGCGCTGGAGCGAGGCGAGGATATCTTCCTCGATGCCCGCCGCCCGCGCGGCGGCGAAGCACTCGTAGCAGAGCGCCTCCAGGCCCTTCACCATCACGCTGCGCACCATCTTCACCTGCGTCGCCGCGCCGATGGTCTCGCCTTCCACGGACAGCTCCATGCCGAAGCCGCGGAAGGTGCGGACGAAATCCGCCGCCGCTGGACCCGCCGCGAGGCAGGGGGTCTGGTGCCGACGCGGATGCACCGGCGCCATGATGGCGAGGTCGAGATAGCCGCCGGGCCGGCCGATGGCGGCGGCGGCCGCGCGCTTGCGGCCGGGCGACACCGAGTTCACGTCGACGAAGAGCTGGCCGGGCGCCAGCCACGGCGCGACGCTTCGCGCGGCGTCGAGGCTGGAGGCCGCGGTGACGGCCGCGAACACGTAGTCCGCCCCTTCCATCGCGGCGGCTGGGTCCGCGGCGAGGCGCACGCCCAGCCGCTCGGCCGGCTCGCGCACCCGCGCCTCGTCGCCGGCGATGTCGAACGCCGACACCTCGCGGATGCCGGCCTCGATAAGGCCCCCCGCAAAGGCCTGCCCGGCCTCGCCGAAGCCGATGAAGCAGAGCCGCGGGACCGCGGCGCGGCCGGTAGCGGGATCGGACTGGGACATGCTCACCTCCATTGCGTGCCGGAGCCGGCGGCCGACTCGGGCCTGCGCGGGCTCGGCGCGTCGAACCTTGCGGCCAGGGCCGCCTCAGAGAATCCGGCAGACATCGTCGAAGTCGAAACGGGCGGCGCGCGGGCGCAGGCTGGCCGGGTCGCCGTAGCCGATATTGACGAGGAAGTTCGACCTGACCCGCCCGCCGGGGAAGAAGGCCTCGTCCACCGCCTCGTGCAGGAAGCCGGACATTGGGCCGCAATCGAGGCCGAGCGCCCGCGCCGCCAGGATGAGATAGGCACCCTGCAGCGTCGCGTTGCGGAAGGCGGCCCGCCAGGCGAGGTCGGGATCGGCGATATAGGCCTCGCGCCGGCCCGCCGCGTGCGGCGCCAGCGTCTCCAGATGCTCGTAGAAGGCGGTGTCGATGCCGAGCACCGCCGTCACCGGCGCCGCCATGGTCTTGTCGACATTGCCCGGCTTCAGGCAGGGCCGGAGCCGCTCCTTGGCCTCGGGCGAGGCCACGAAGACGATGCGCTGCGGGCAGATGTTGCTGCTGGTCGGCGGCAGGCTGGCGAGCCGGTGGAGGGCGCGCAGCTCCGCTTCCCCGACCGGCTTCGGCAGCCAGCCATAATAGGTCCGCGCCTCGCGGAAAATCTGGTCGAGGGCGCTGTCGGCGACACGTTGGCGCGTCGCGTCCGTCGTTGCGTCCATCATGGCGTTCATGGTCGTTTCCACCGTTATTAGGTGGAAATAGACACAAGAATCGAAGCGTCGTCGTCCGGCCAAACGGCAAAAAATCTATAGCTGAAAGTTATATGTCGGCCGCCGCCCGAGCCGGAGCATGCCGGGTTCGCTCCCGCGGCCGGAAAGCCGTCCGGCGCCGCATGCAACCGGCGTCACCGCGCCGGCGGCACACGCGGCAGCAGCAGCTGGCCGGGCGCGGAAGCGCCGAAATGCAGCGTCGTCGTCCCCGCGAAGATTTCCGGCGGGCGGTCGAGCGGGTCGTCGTGAAGGAACGGCCCGCAGCCCGTCAGCTCGTTCTTGAAGGCGGAAAGCCGGCCGCCACTGCCGCCGCCATAGACATAGTCCCGCCCGCGCAGCGTCAGGCCGATGCGCGCGCCGGCCGGTATCACGATCGATGTCGGCCAGATCTCGATGTCCAGCATCACCGGCTCGTCCGGCGTCAGCGGCTCGATCTCGTCATGCACATGATAGGGGCGATAGGGCCGCGACAGCACGGGATCGACCTTGCGATGCGAGGCGCGCAGCCACCCCTGCGCCACCGGCGTGTGCGGATCGATGGCGCCCTGGAACACGACCTCCTTCATATCGGCGGCGAACACCCGCAGCACGGCGAAGATGTCGCAATCGCCGGTGCTGGAGGACACCGCCAGGCGCAGGGCCGACGGGCCGGTCAGCTCGGTCTCCTCCGCCAGCGGCCCGGACAGGAACGTCACGCCCTCGCCCATGGCCTCGAAGCGCACGGTGCCGCTCGCCGTCGGCGGATGGGGGCTCAGGCGCAGGCCGTCGGGATCGAGATGGAAGGCGCTCCATTGCGTGCGGGCGATCGGCCACTCGCCCTCCTTGCGCGGCACGAAGCGCTCGCCGGGATGGCGCACCTGCAGCAGCACCGGCGGCTCGCGGTCCCAGCCATTGTCCTCGCCCTTGAGGAAATGGTCGAAGAAGCGCAGCTGCAGCGTGCGGCCATAATCGGTGTAGAACTCGGTCCAGTGCTCGATGCCGTGCACCTCCAGCCATTTCCGGGGTGCGGCGGCGCGCACGAAACCCTCGAAATTGCCGCGGGCATGCAGCCCGGCGCCGCCCCAATTGGCGCAGGAGAGGAACGGCGTCACCACCCGGTCCCAATCCGGCGAGCGCGCCTGGTGATAGGCGTCGTCGAGCGGATGGGCGCGGATCTCGTCGCCGAAATCGCAGCGATTGCGCGCGAGCTCCTCCTCGCCGAGCTCCAAAGGCCCGCAGACCAGCCCGCCATGCACGCGCGAGCGGCGGCCGCGCTCGCCGATGCCGTGCTGCACCGTCTTGACCTGCATGTCGTACCAGTTGGCCCAGAAGGTCGAGAGGATGCCGCCATGGTGGGTCATGTCGCGGTACCAGTCGGCCGCCCCCTCCCAGATGCACATGGCCGCGAGGTGCGGCGGCTGCAGGCTGGCGACATGCCACTGATTGCTGCCGAAATAGGAAATGCCGTTGAGGCCGACCTTGCCGTTCGACCAGGGCTGGGTGCCCGCCCATTCGATGCAGTCGTGATAGTCGCGGGTCTCGCGCGGCGAGAACGGATCGATATAGCCGGGCGAGCCGCCGCAGCCGCGCGAATCCACCCGCACGCAGGCATAGCCCTCGCGCACCCATTTCTCGGGATCCACCACCTCCCAGCTCTGGTAGAGGTTGCTGGAATGGGCGGTGACGTCGGGATGCCTGGCGGACATGCGCTCCCAGGCGCTGGGATAGCCCTCCTGGAAGGCGAGGCCCTTGGCATAGGGGCCATAGGTGATCAGCACCGGGTGGCGGCCCTCCGCCACCGGCCGGTACACGTCGGCCCGCAGCACCAGCCCGTCATCCATGGCGATCGGCACGTCCCAGTCGATGCGCATGCCGTCGCGGATCTCGGAGGCGCGCGCGGCAGGATCCGGGGCGGCACGGCCGTTCGCGGTGCGGTTGTCCATGGCGGTGTCGAGCTCCGTTGGTCAGACAGCCTTGATGCCGTGCAGGCCGTGCGAGGTGTCCTTCACCGTGAAGAACACCACGTCGGCGTCCGTGCCGGCCTTGCCCTGGTGCAGCGTGTCCGAGGGGATGTAGATCAGCGTCCCCGGCGTGGCGGTGATCGGCTTGCCGCCCACCGTGGCGTGGAAGGTGCCCTCGAGGATGAAGATCCACTGCTCGTTGGGATGCGAATGCGGCTCGGCGCCGGTGCCGGCCTTCATGCGCATCAGCGCCACCATCATGCGGTCGCCCTCGACGCAGGAGCCGACGGCGCTCGAATAATCCGGCCCGCCGAGCAGGCGGTTCACGCTCGCGAGCTCGAAGGCGTATTCCTGCGGCCCGGCTCTCAGGGCGCCCGGGGTGCGGGCCTGTTCCGTCGTGCTCATGTCGGTGTCTCCTTCCCGTTGCGTGCCGTGCCGGCGCCTCTCACATCAGCGCCGCGATGATGCGTTCGCGGCTCAGCGGCAGGTCGCGGATGCGGGCGCCGAGCGCCCGCGCCACCGCATTGCCGATGGCCGCCGCCGTCGGTCCCTGCGCCACCTCGCCGAGGCCGAGCGGCGGTTCGCTCGCCATGTCCATGAAGCGGATCTCCACCGCCGGCACCTCGGAAAAGCGCAGGATCGGGTAGGTGTCCCACTGGGTGCAGCCGGCGCGTCCCTCCCGGAAGCGGACGCTCTCCTTCAGCGTCCAGCTCGTGGCCTGGACGATGCCGCCTTCCACCTGGTTCGCCGCCCCGTCCGGGTTGACCACGAGGCCGGCATCCACCGCGCACCATAGGCGGGCGACGCGGACCTCCTCGTCGAGCTCGACCTCGGCGATGGCGGCCATGTAGGCGGCCTTGTTCTTGTAGCGGGAGAAGCCGATGCCCTTCGCCGTTCCCTCGCCCGCCGGGGCGTCCGGCGACCAGCCGGCCATGGCGGCGACGGCCTCGATGGTCGCCCGCGCCCGCGGGTCGGGCAGCAGCGACAGCCGATAGGCCACGGGGTCCTGCCCCGCCGCCTCCGCCAGCTCGTCGATGAAGCTTTCGATGGCGAAGACATTGGCGAAGGCGCCGAGCCCGCGCAGCGAGGAGGTGCGCACCGGATGGCCGGCGAGGAAATGGGTGACGATGCGCTGCGCGCGCAGATCATAGGGCGCGAAGGCGTTGCGCGCCGAACCGAAGCCGTTGGCGTCGGGCACGTCGCCCGGCGGGACGCGCGACGGCGCACCCGACAGGGCCTCGGCGCCGATCAGGTTGACCGCGCCATGCATGCCCGGCCGCTGGCCGTGCGGCGCCGACCAGATGTCGAGGCTCCAGCCGGCCGGCCGGCCCTGCGGTCCCAGCGCCGCGCCGAGCCTGACCGCCATCGGCGCGCCGAAGGGAGCGGCGGTGAGCTCGTCCGCCCGCGTCCATTGCACCCGCACGGTGCGGCCGGGCCGCCGCATCGCCAGCAGGGCGGCGTCGAAGGCGGCGTCGTCGGCGCCGTTATGGCCGTAGCACCCCGCCGCCTGACGATGGCGGACCGCCACCGCGACGGGATCCAGCCCCAGCGCCCGCGCCAGCGACTGGCGCAGCGGATAGACCCCCTGCGAATGGGTCCAGACGTCGAGGCGCGTCCCGTCCCAATGGGCCAGCGCGCAGCTGGGACCGATGGAGGCGTGGGCGATGAAGCCGCGCGAATAGGTCGCCTCGATCCTCTCGCCGGCCTCCGCCGGCTCGCCTTCGGCGATCACCCGCTCCGCGGCGGGCTGCGCCATCAGCCAGCCGGCCTCCGCCGCCTCGTCGGGCGGCCTCTCGCCGCCGCTCCACGCCGCCTTCTCGCGGGCGACCGCCGCGGCCGCCTCGACGCTCGCCTCGTCCGCGCCGAGAAGGGCGAGGAAGCTGCCTTCCCGCAGGATCTCGATGGGCCGCCGCGCCGCGCGGTGCAGCGCCCGCTCGTCGAGCGCGCCGAGCTCGGCGCCGCGCCAGGCCTGCCGCAGCACGCGCGCGTGCAGCAGGTCCGGCATCCGCATGTCGTGGATGAAGGCGCCGCCGCCGATCTTGTCCGGCAGGTCCGTGCGCGGCTGCGAATGCCCGACCAGCCGGTAGGCGGCGACCGGCTTGGGCGCCGCGCCGCCCGTCGCCTCCCGGGACAGGTCGATGTCGCCGGCCAGACGCCAATAGTCGAAACCGGTCGGCCGGCCGTCGCGGCGGAACGCCCCGTCCTCGACATCGAGTTCCTGCGCCGCGCAGTCGAGCAGCGTCGCCGCGCGTTCGAGGAACAGCGCCCGCACCTCGGCGCAGACGATGCGCAGCGCGCCGCCGGAATTCTCCACCGAGTAGCTGCCGGCGGTATAGCCCTCGTTCGGCCCTTCCCCGGTGTCGCCGGAGACCAGGCGCAGGCGCCTCAGCGCCACGTCGAGCTCCTCCGCCGCGATCTGGGCGATGGTGGTGAGCACGCCCTGCCCGAGCTCGACCTTGCCGGTGGCGATCCGCACCTGCCCCGGGGCGTCGAAGCCGATCCAGGCGTCGAGGCGCGGATTGTCGGCAAGGCTGCGCGGCAGCTGGTTGGCGATCATGCCGCGGCTCCCTCGGCCGCGAGGTGCGCCGCCGCGCGCTGCACCGCCCGGACGATGCGGTTATGCACCCCGCACCGGCACAGGTGCCGGTCGAGCGCCGCCACCACCGCGGCGCGGTCCGGCGAGGGCTCGCGCGCCAGCAGCGCCCGCGCGCT
Source organism: Ancylobacter oerskovii (assembly GCF_018390555.1). GTDB lineage: Bacteria > Pseudomonadota > Alphaproteobacteria > Rhizobiales > Xanthobacteraceae > Ancylobacter > Ancylobacter oerskovii. The sequence continues at coordinate 74,843 of NZ_JAHBGB010000019.1, forward strand.
CATGACGATGCCGGACAGGCAATAGCCGCACTGGCCGGCCTGCTCGTCGAGGAAGGCCTGTTTCAGCGCGGCGAGGACGGGATCGCGCCCGACATCCTCGATGGTGGCGACCGACCGGTCCGCCACGCTCCAGGCCGGCCGCGAGCAGGCATAGGCGGGGGCGCCATCCACCAGCACCATGCAGGCGCCGCACTGTTCCAGCCCGCAGCCGAAGCGCGAGCCGGTGAGGCCGAGATCGCCGCGCAGCACCGCCAGCAGCGGCACGTCGCCGGCGGCGTCGACCTCGACGCTGCGGCCGTTGACGGTGAAACGGACCATCAGGGGAGCCGCTTCGCTCATGCGCCCTCCGGTTCGTGAAAGGCCACCTCCCGCGTGCGCCGGATCGAGGGCAGCACGATCAGCGCCAGCAGGGCCGCCGAGGCGAGAAGCAAGGCGAGGCAGATCGGCCGCTGCAGGAAGATGAGGGGATCGCCGCCGGAGATCAGCATGGAGCGCCGGAGGTTCTCCTCCATCAGTGGTCCGAGGACGAAGCCGAGCAGCAGCGGCGCCGGCTCGCAGCGCAGCCGCACGAAGACATAGCCGAGCACGCCGAAGCCGGCGGCGAGCAGCACGTCGAAGCTGGAATTGTTCACCGTGTACACGCCGATGGCGCAGAACAGCAGGATGGCGAGGTAGAGCAGCCGATAGGGGATGCGCAGCAGGCTCACCCACAGGCCGATCAGCGGCAGGTTGATGACCACCAGCATGAGGTTGCCGATCCACATGCTGGCGACGATGCCCCAGAACAGCTGGGGATTCTCGGTCATCACCATCGGGCCCGGCTGGATGCCGTGGATGGTGAGCGCCCCGATGATCAGCGCCATGGTGGCGTTGCCGGGAATGCCGAGCGTCAGCATGGGGATGAAGGAGGTCTGCGCGCCGGCATTGTTGGCCGCCTCCGGTGCCGCCACGCCCTCTATGGCGCCGTGTCCGAAGCGCTCCGGCTGGCGCGACAGCTTCTTCTCGAACATGTAGGCGGCGAACGAGCTCAGCGTGGCGCCGCCGCCCGGCAGCACGCCGAGGAAGGAGCCGATGCCGGTGCCGCGCAACACCGCGGGAAATCCGCGCCGGAAATCCTCTCGGCTCGGCCACAGATGCGAGATCCGGCCGCCGAGCACCGAGCGGTCCTGCGACCCGTGGGCCAGCGTGACGATGATCTCGCTGAGCCCGAACAGGCCGATGGAGAGCGGGACGAAATTGATGCCATCCGCGAGATTGGCGATGCCGAGGTCGAACCGGGCATTGCCGGAATTGACATCGGTGCCGACCATGCCGAGCAGCACGCCGAGGAAGATCATCGCGATCGCCTTCGGCACCGAGCCGCTCGCCAGCACCACGGTGGCGAGCAGGCCGAAGGTCATCAGCGAGAAATATTCCGGGGCGCCGAAGGAGCGCCCCACCAGGGCCAGCGGCGGCGCGGCGAGCGCGATCAGCACCGTTGCCACCGTGCCGGCGAAGAAGGAGCCGAGCGCCGCCGCCGCCAGCGCCGGGCCGGCGCGTCCCTGCCGCGCCATCTGGTAGCCGTCGAGACAGGTCACGACGGCCGACGTCTCTCCCGGCAGGTTGACCAGGATCGCCGTGGTCGAGCCGCCATACTGGGCGCCGTAGAAGATGCCCGACAGCATGATCAGCCCGGATATCGGGGTGAGGTAGAAGGTCAGCGGCAGCAGCATCGCCACCGTCGCCACCGGCCCGATCCCCGGCAGCACGCCGATGAGCGTGCCCACCAGGCAGCCGATGAGGGCGAAGCCGAGATTGGCCGGCGTCAGGGCGGCATCGAATCCGAGCGCGAGATGAGCGATGAGATCGTGCATCTAGAACTCCGGCCAGATCGGGAGGGACAGCCCCAGCCCCCAGACGAAGACCAGCACCGAGCCGGCGATGAGCGCGGCGCCGAGCAGCAGCGTTTCCAGCGGCCGCGCGTCGCGCCCGGCCAGCGCGCCGAGTAAGACCAGCCCCGCCGCCGCGACCACCAGCCCGGTGCGTTCCACCATGAGGCCGAAGGCGACGATGGCGAGCGGGACGAAGGCCAGCGGGCGCCAGGCGATGGCTTCCTCGTGCTCCCGTTCCGCGTAAAAGCCGCGCAGGGCGATGACGGTGCCGAGCCCGACCATCGCCCAGCACACCAGCCGCGGCACATAGCCGGCGCCCATCCGCGCCGCGGTCCCCATGTCGTAGCCGCGCGCCAGATAGAGCCCGAACGCCCCGATGGCGGCGAACATGACGCCCGCCCACAGGTCGGGACGCCCGGTCGGCCCGGCGGCTCGCCCGGCCGGCGCCGGATCGGGAGCGGAGCGTTCAGCCATGGGCGGCGGCCGGGATGATCGGCAGCAGCAGGTAGGAGTCGTGCGCGCCGCCCGAATGGATGGTGTTGTGGCCGGTATTATAATCCGCGTGGTAATGCGTGTAGTGGATGCTGCCGAGGCCGTCGCGCGGCTGGATGTCCAGCCGGATGCGGTGCCCCTTGCGGAACACCATGCTGGTCGGCCACACCTCCACCTGCACCTCGACCTTCTCGCCGGGCGACAGCCACAGCCGCCGCTTATGGGCGTGATAGGGACGGTAGGGCCGGCTCAGTTCGGGATCGAGCTCGCGATGCGACACGCGCAGCCAGCCCTTGGCCACCGGCACCTGCTGGCCCTGCTGGCCGACCTCGAAGACATCGTTGCCCTCGGCGTCGATGTTGCGCAGCGTCAGGAACAGGTCCATGTCCTCGGTGGAGCTCGACACCCAGAAGCGCGCCATCACCGGCCCGGTGACCTCGACGTCCTCCTCCAGCGGCGGCGTCTCCAGCGCGATGCCCATGCCCGCCATCATCGCCCCGGCGGCGAGGAAGGTGGACGAGGCCGAGGCCTGCCCCGCCTTGCCGGCGCCGCTGGCAAAATAGGTGCGCGAGGCCTCCCCGGACGGGGCCTCGCGGGTGAGGCGGCCCGAATTCTTCGGCTGGTCCGCCGCCGGCGGCGACAGGTCGAAATGAAATTTGGTCCACCGGGTGCGCGCCAGCGGCCACTCGTTCTCGTGGCGCCAGAAGCCCTCGCCGTTGCCCTGGCGGATCCACAGCTTCACCGGCGGCTCGTCCATCACCCCGTTGGGCTCGCCCTTCAGCCAGTGGTCGAAGAAGCGGAGCTGATCGTTGCGGCCGTCCTCGGTGTAGAAGGGGTGCACATGGTTGCCGGCATGCATGCGCAGCTTCTTGTGCGGCGAGGCCGCGCGCATGAAGGCCTCGGTGTTGCCGCGCATGTGCAGCCCCATGCCGGACCAGTTGCCGACGGTGAGGAAGGGCACGGTGATCCTGTCCCACTGCGCCTGCTCGCCGCGGAAGGCGCCGCTGTCGAGGCTGTTGCGCACCCACTTCCACAGCGTGTTGGTCTGGAAGGTATCGGGGTTGTGCCGGTAGGCCCGTCCCAGCAGGTGATGCATCATGTGGGTGACGAACCAGTTGGTCATGAACAGGTTCAGGAGCCCGCCATGGAACAGCGCGTCGCGATAGAGGTCGGCGAAGCCCTCCCACGGGATCATCGCCGTGAGCGAGGGCGGCTGCAGATTGGCGACGAACCACTGGTTGATCGCGAAATAGGAGATGCCGCTCAGCCCGACCTTGCCGCTCGACCAGGGCTGGGCCGCCGCCCATTCGATGGCGTCGTAATAGTCGACCGCCTCCTGATAGGACCAGGGCTCGCCCTGGCCGGGCGACTTGCCGGTGCCGCGGGCGTCCACCCGCACCAGCGCGTAGCCGCGCGGCACCCACCATTCGGGATTGACCGTCTCCCAGTTCATCAGCGGATTGGCCTTCTCGGCCAGATCGTCCGGCGGCACCCAGACCTTGTCCTTCTGGTAGGGGCCGAGATTCATGATGACGGGAAACGGGCCCTCGCCCTCCGGCCGGAAGAGGTCGGCCTTGAGGTTCACGCCGTCGCGCATGGGGATGTCGACATCCTTCTCGATGACGATCCGGGACGCGGCGGCCGATGGCGGGGCGAGGGTCGTGGGGGCGTTCATGAGCGGGATTCCGGGCTGCGAGCGGGGAGGGCGGCGGCGGAGGCGGGGCTCACTCCAGCGCGACGTTGGCCTCGGCCACCGTCTTGCGCCATTTCTCGATCTCGCTGTTCAGCCAGGCCTGGGCGTCGTCCGGCGAGGTGCTCGGCTCGGCGGCGATGACCTGCTTCTGGAAGGCGGCGACGATCTCGGGCGAGGCGAGCGCCTCCACGACCGCCTTGTGCAGCGTGTCGAGCACCGGCTTCGGCGTGCCGGCGGGCGCGAACAGCCCCTGCCAGTTGAAGGTGCCGATGCCGGCATAGCCGAGCTCCTTCAGGGTGGGGACGTCGGGATATTCCTTCATCCGGGTCTCGGTGATCACCGCCAGCGGCTTGAGGTCGCCGGACTTCACCATGCCCATGGAGCTGGCCACATTGATGAAGGCGGCCTGCACGTCGCCGGTGATCAGGTCGTTGATCATGCCGGCGGCGCCGGCCTTGGTGGGCACATGCACGGCGTCGAACCCCGCCTTCTTGGCGAACACCGCCATGTCGAAATGCGGGTAGCTGCCGACGCCGGCGCTGGTGTAGCGCAGCTTGCCGGGGTTCTGCTTGGCATAGGCGACCAGCTCGGCCAGCGTATCGACCTTGAAGCCGTTCGCCGTCGTCGCCACCACCACGGCGGGGATGACGGCGAGCCGCGCGACGGCCACCACGTCCTTCTGGTAGTCGATCTTGAACTTGTTGGCGTAGATGATCGGCGTGATGGCGTTGGTCGAGACATTACCGACCATCAGCGTGTAGCCGTCGGGCTTGGCGCGCACCATCTCCTCGATGGCGAGGATGCCGAAGGCGCCCTGCTTGTTCTCGACCACGAAGGCCTGGCCGAGCGTCTCGCGCAGGCGGTCGGAGAGCAGGCGCGCCACGATGTCGGTGGCCCCGCCCGGCGCATAGGGCACGAGGATCTTCACCGGCTTGGACGGGTAGGTGTCGGCGAAAGCGGCGCCGGCGGCGACGACCGCGCCGACGAGGCCGCACAACAGCATACGGGCGAGTTTCATGGCACCACCTCCGAGGCTCCGTGTCGCGAGCCGGCAGTGGCGAAAACGCCGGCGCGCGCCGGGCCATACGCCCGAGCTGCACCGGTGCGGGCTTCAAGTCGACCGTCCCCGCTTCAGGGCGGAGAGGATGAACTGAAGACCGCCTCCGTCCTCACTGTCCGGCGGCGGATGGCTTTGGCGTTTCCTCCGGCCGCCTCGTGTTCCCGAGTGTCGGCGGAATGCCGGCGCGTCGTCGGCCGGCAGGGGTAGCGTGTTGGCTCGAGGCAATATTTTCCAATGATAAGATCTGATCCTTCCGATCATGAATCCTAATGCGGATCGGCGCCTTTCAACGCGGTGCCGCGCGCGGCGCACGGGGGATCGCGGCCCCGATCATGCGTTGCCCGGCGTCATGGCGCCGGCGACGTGCTGCGCGTGCGCCCAATGACGGCGCGATCTACGAAGCGGAGGTTTCCGCCTCGTTCCGCATCAACGACCAATGCTCACTGCGCCATTGCGAGGGCGTCACGCCGGTCCAGCGCTGGAAGGCGTGGTCGAAGGAGCTGTTGGCGGAATAGGACAGCGCCTCCGCAATGCGGCCGATGGGCAGGCGGGTGAGCGCCAGCAGCTCGCGCGCGACGGTGAAGCGCACCTCGTCCTTGATGTCCTCGAAGGTGGTGCCGGCGCGCGCCAGATGCCGGGCGAGCGTCCGCGGCTCCAGGCCCAGCTCGCGCGCGACGGTGGCGCGGCCGGCTTCGCCGAGCATCAGCCGCGGGCGCAGGGCGTGGCGGACCCTCGCCGCCACATCCTCCATATCGCCGCGGACCATGTCCTGTATGGCGGCGCGAAGCTGCATCCGCCGGGCCGGATTGGCGCCCGGCAACGGCATGGCCATGTCGTGCCGGGCGATGACGATGCCCGTCTGCTCCTGATCGAAGAGGATGCCGGTCTTCAATATGTTCCGGTAGACGGCGGCATTGTCGGGCCGGCCGACGCTCTCCACCACGCGCAGCGGCTGCACGCGCCCCCCGGTGAGCGCCCGCACCATGTTGCAGCCGATGGCCACCACCAGATCGTGGATCTGGCGGCCCAGGCCGGCACCGGCGTCATAGAGGCCATAGCCGATGAAGTAGTGCTCGTCGGTATGCCGGAGATACACCACCGCACCGCGCGAATAGCCGATCTGCAGGCCGACATAGTCCCGGAAGGCATCGCCCAGCGTCGGCGCGCTCGCCATCATGTCGCCGATGGCCCCCAGCGCCCGGTGGTCGCTGCGCGCGCCCAACAGCAGCCCCAGATGCGGGCACTGGGCCAGGCTCGCGCAGCGCTCGATCAGGCCGGTGAGGGCGGGATAGGCGAAGCGCGCCTCCGGCAGGAGCTGCCCGGGCTCGATCCCGGTACCGGCGAAGGCCTCGTCGAGGCTGACGCCGAGCTCGGCAAGCAGGGCCGGGAGCTCGGCCACCGGGCCGACGCGCTGGGACGGAACGTTGTTCAAAATCGGCGGGCCCTGTCCCCAAATAGCAAGCGGATCGGGCACTCATAAGCTATGCCTCGGGCAACCGGCAACGCCGTTTTCTTGGACTGATCAAATGACGCATGCCGAACATCTGCGTATCTGGCTCCGCGTGCGGCCCCTTCTTCGACCCGAGCCTCCGCTGTCGATCCGTTCCGCTTGCCGGGGCGCGGCCCTCCTTTTCGCCAATACTCCATCCGACCACGCCTATCGTTGAGGTATCCTGTCATGAATGTTTCACGCCGTATGTTGATGCTTGGCGGCGCGTCGCTTGTCACGGTCGCCACGCTGCACAAGGCCATGGCCTGGGACGGGCCCATTCTCGATCTCGTCGAGGGGGCCGAAGATTTCGACATCGCCTCGGACGCCTATGTCTTCGGCTATCCGCTCGTCACCATGGAGATGACGCGGCGGGTGATGACCAATGTGGCGAAGCCCGAGGGTACCCGCGCCCCGATGGGCACGCTGATCAAGCTGCGCAGCTATCCCGACGCGTCCTTCCGGGACGTGACCGCTCCCAATGCGGACACGCTGTACACGACTGCCTTCCTCGATGTCGGCGAGGAGCCCTGGGTGGTGAGCGTGCCGGACATGAAGGGCCGCTATTTCCTGCTGCCCTTCCTCGACGGCTGGACCAACGTGTTCCAGGTGCCCGGCGCCCGCACCACCGGCACCGGCGCGCAGACCTATCTCGTCACCGGCCCCGGCTGGTCCGGCAAGGTGCCGGACGGCATGGTGCAGCTCAAATCCTCCACCAGCATCGTCTGGATGCTCGGGCGCATCTACTGCACCGGCACGCCGGAGGACTATGCCGCCGTGCACGCGCTGCAGGACCAGTTCAAGCTGTTCCCGCTGAGCGCCCTCGGCAAGGACTACACCCCGCCCGCCGGCAAGGTCGACGCCGCGATCGACATGAAGACCTCGGTGCGGGACCAGGTGAACGCGCTGAGCGCCGCCGACTATTTCAAGCTGCTCGCCGAGCTGATGACGCGCAACCCGCCCGCCGCCAAGGACCAGCCGGCGCTGGAACGGTTCGCGCGGATCGGCCTGGTGCCCGGCAAGGGCTTCGATCCCGCCAAGGTCGACCATCGCTGGGACCGGCGGCTGCCGCAGCTCTCCTATGACCGCATCATGCTGCACTTCAAGGACAGCGGCGGCGACATCCAGAGCATCAATGGCTGGGGCTACACCACCAAGACCGGCGTCTACGGCACCGACTACCTGCAGCGCGCCCTCATCACCGCCATCGGCCTCGGCGCCAACCGGCCGCAGGACGCCGTCTATCCCACCTCGCTGAAGGACAAGGACGGCCAGTACTATAGCGGCGCGAACACATACGAGCTGCGTTTCGCGCCCGGCCAGCTGCCGCCGGTCAAGGGCTTCTGGTCGCTGACCATGTACGACGCGGAGATGTTCTTCGTCGCCAACCCGATCGACCGCTACTCGATGAGCCTGCGCACCAACCCCAAGCTCGAGGCGGACGGCTCGCTGGTCATCTACATCCAGAACCAGAGCCCCGGCGCGGACAAGCAGGCAAACTGGTTGCCCGCCCCGAAGGATCGGTTCAACCTGATGCTGCGCCTCTATTGGCCCGACGAGAACGATCCCTCGATCCTGAACGGCTCCTGGGTCATCCCGGAGGTGAAGAAGGTCGGCTGAGGCGGCGGGCAACCGCCTCCCGGTCTTGTTCGGAAACGGCCGCGCGTGCCGGCGCGGCCGTATCACGGCACAGAGGACAGGAGAACGTGATGGGCAACCAGATGCACCGGCAGGCGGCGCAACGCCGGCTCGGCCATGCGCCATGGCGGCACGCGCCGTTGCGGCTCGCGCCGTTACGGCTCTGGCCGTTGCTGTTCATGGCCTCGCTTGCCGCGGGCACGGCCCATGCCGCCGATCTTCCGCCTTCCGCGCCGCCATCCGGTGCCGTGGCGCCGGCCCAGCCGTCGGACTGGCGCTTCCAGGCCACGCTCTATGGCTGGCTCACGGCGATCGACGGCGATGTCGGCGTCGGCAGGCTGCCGACGGTGCCGGTGCACGCCTCCATCCCCAACGTGCTCGACAATCTCGACGGCGCCCTGATGGGCTCGTTCTTCGCCAGCAACGGGCAATGGCTGTTCCTGGCCGATCTCGTGCTGGCGAAGCTGTCGCACAGCGACCAGGTCGGGCTTTACGGGCAGAGCGCTCTCGACGCCGAGCTTTCCCAGACCATCGCCACCGGCGCGATCGGCTACTGGCTGCCGCTCGGGCTCTCCCATGTCGACCTCGCGGTCACCGGCGGCCTGCGCTATGTGCGGGTATCCTCCGACGTAGCGCTGACGTCGGAGCGGCTGCCGGCCACGCTGTCGGGCAGCCAGACCGAATGGTGGATCGACCCGACGATCGGCTTCGCGGCGCAATGGAAGATCGACGAGCGCTGGTTCGTGAACGCCACCGCCGATATTGGCGGCTTCGGCGTCGGCTCGAAGCTGTCCAGCACCGGCTATGTCGGCCTCGGCTATGTGTGGACGTCGTCGATCTCCTCCGCCGTCGGCTATCGCTACCTCTACGAGGACTATGAGAGCTCCAATGGCGATGGCGGCTCGTTCCGCTACAACACGACGATGCACGGGCCGACGATAAGCCTCGCCTGGCATTTCTGAAGCCGGGCGTCGCCCGGCTGACGGCGGTGCGGCGCTGCGCATTCGGTCATCTGGGGTTCGAGAACAGTCAAGCAGCGAAAGGAGCCGGGCGTAGGCTTTCCCTTGCGATGCCGCCAGCGGCGTGATCGCCAACACGGGGAACAGCAATGATTTCACGCCGTCTCGTTGCCTGCCTCACCTTGTCCGCCACGCTCATTGGGTCGCCGGCCTTCGCCAACGACCCCGCCGCGTGCGCCAAGCCACGCTTCTCCGATGTCGGCTGGACCGACATCACCGCCACCACCGAAATCGCCCGGCAGGTGCTGGCCGGGCTCGGCTACAAGCCGGAAGTGTCGGTCCTCTCCGTCGCCATCACCTTCAAGGCGCTGGAGAATGGCGACCGCGACATCTTCCTCGGCAACTGGATGCCGCTGCAGGAGCCGACCCAGGCGCCGCTGGTGAAGGCCGGCAAGGTCGAGATCGTCGCCGACAACCTCAAGGACGCGCGCATCGGCTTCGCCACCTCCAAGGCCGCCTATGATGCCGGCCTCAAGACCTATGCCGACATCGCCAGGTTCAAGGACCAGCTCGGCGGCAAGATCTACGGCATCGAATCCGGCAGCGGCGCCAACAACACCATCTCCAAGATGATCGCGGAGAACAGCTTCGGCCTGAAGGGCTTCGACCTGGTGGAATCGAGCGAGCAGGGCATGCTGGCCCAGGTCGCGCAGGATATCCGCCAGAACAAGCCGGTGGTGTTCTTCGGCTGGCAGCCGCACCCGATGAACGTCAACCTGCCCATCGCCTATCTCACCAAGGGCAATGACGTGTTCGGGCCGAACGACGGCGGGGCCACCGTCGTCACGCTGACGCGGCCGGGCTATGCGAAGGAGTGCCCCAATGTGGGGCGCTTCCTCTCCAATCTCGTCTTCAACGTCGCGATGGAGGATCGGCTGATGAGCGACATCCTCGACAAAAACATGCAGCCGGACGCCGCCGTGCGGGCGTGGCTGAAGGAGAATCCCGCCGCGCTCGACAAATGGCTCGCCGGCGTCTCCACGCTGGACGGCAAGCCCGGCCTCACCGCGGTGAAGAGCGGGCTCGGCCTCTGAGGCCGGCCGACAACCATCGTCATGGCCGGGCTTGCCCCGGCCATCCACCTCTCCGGCCGGGTACGGGCGGTGAGGAAGACGCGGATTCCCGGGTCAAGCCCGGGGCGTTTCGGCACTTTGTTGCGTCGCCGGACGACAGCCGGGACTTGCGTGTCCGGCCCATCTGGAGCCTTTCCGGTGAACTCCAGTTCACCGGAAAGGCTCTAGGTTTTTGTTCGGACGTGTTTTCTTCACGCGAACCGGATCCCGCTTCGCTCGAAAACGCTCTAGAGCCGGGCGCGCCGCGCCGCCGAGGGCGGCACGCCGAATTGCCGGCGATAGGCGCGCGAAAGCGAGGCGATGGCGGAAAAGCCCGTCCGCTCGGCGATGTCGGCGATGGGAAGGCTGGTATCGAGCACCAGGCGGCGCGCGGCGCTGAGCCGCAACGCGACGTAATAGGCGCCCGGCGACACGTCGATCGTCTTGAGGAACAGCGTTTCCAGCCCGCGGGTGGAGATGTCCAGCCGCCGGGCGATGGCGGCGATGGTCACCGGCCGGTCGATATGCGTCTCCATGATGCGGATCGCCTTGGCGACGCGCGGCTCGTGCTGGCGGATGCGCCCGAGCGAGACGATGGGCTGCACGTCCGAGCCGGTCCGCATCTCCTCATAGATATAGAGGCTGGCGACATCGAGCGCCGCCGAATAGCCGTTGCGGGCGCGGATCAGCGACAGCATGCAGTCGAGCGCCGGCGTCGCCCCGCCGGTGGTGAACACCGGCTCGTCGACGACGAAGCGGTCCGGCTGCACGTCGACATTGGGGAAGCGGGCCGCGAAGTCCTCCAGATCCTCCCAATGGGTGGTCGCCCGGCGCCCGTCGAGCAGCCCGGCAAATCCCATCAGCCACGACCCGGATTCGATGCCGCCGACGATCCGCGAGCGCGTCGCCCCCATGCGCAGCGCCCTGAGGATGCGGGGCGTCGCCTGGCTGGCCGCGTCGAAGGCGGCGAGCACGATCAGGGCGTCCTGGGGGTCGGCCGGCGCGAAGGCGCCATCCACCGGGATCGGCAGGCCGCAGCTGGCGACGGGCATTTCGCCATCCATAGAGACCAGCCGCCAGCGATAGGCGGTGCGGCCGAGCACGCGATTGGCACCGCGCAGGGGATCGAGCGTCGCCGCCAGCGAAAGCAGCGACAGCCCGGGAAACAGCAGCAGCGTGACGTTCAGCGTCTCGTCGGAATGAGCAAAGATCATCGCTTCGCGAAGTGGCAAATCCGTTGCGCAAAGAGTTGCGTCACGGTTTCGCTTCCCCGTCAAGCTTCGCGGAGTTTTCCGGGAGTTCCGAGATGCCCTTGTCGATGAACCGCGATGTCTTCATCACCTGCGCCGTCACCGGCGCCGGCGACACGGTGGGACGCTCGCCCCACGTTCCCGTCACGCCGAAGCAGATCGCCGAGAGCGCCATCGAGGCCGCCAAGGCCGGCGCGGCGGTGGTGCATTGCCATGTGCGCGACCCCGAGACCGGCGCCGCCTCCCGCCGCCGTGACCTGTTCCGCGAGGTGACCGACCGCATCCGTTCGGCCGAGGTCGACGTGGTGCTGAACCTCACCGCCGGCATGGGCGGCGACCTGGTGTTCGGCAGCGTGGAAGCGCCGTTCCCGCTCAACGCGGCGGCGACCGACATGGCCGGGGCCACCGAGCGCGTCGCCCATGTCGCCGAGTGCCTGCCGGAGATCTGCACTCTCGACTGCGGCACGATGAACTTCAATCTCGGCGACTACGTCATGACCAACACGCCTGCCATGCTGCGCGAGATGGCGCGGCAGATGACGGCGCTGGGCGTGCGGCCGGAGATCGAGGCGTTCGATACCGGGCATTTGTGGTTCGCCAGGCAGCTGGTCGAGGAAGGCCTGATCGAGAATCCGGTGCTGGTGCAGCTGTGCATGGGGATTCCGTGGGGGGCGCCGGACGACCTCAATACTTATCTGGCGATGGTGAACAACGTGCCGGCGGGCTGGGTGTACTCGGCCTTCTCGATCGGCCGCAACGCGCTCGCCTATCCCGCCGCGGCGGTGCTGGCCGGCGGCAATGTCCGCGTCGGCCTCGAGGACAATCTCTATATCGGCAAGGGCCAGCTCGCCACCAATGCCCAGCTGGTCGAGAAGGCCGCCACCGTCGTCACCGGCATGGGCGCGCGCGTCATCGGCCCGGCCGAGGTGCGCGAGAAGCTGAAGCTGGTGAAGCGCTGAGGAGAATGACGATGCTCGCACCCATCTCCCGCGCGGCCTGCATCGGCGGCGGCGTCATCGGCGGCGGCTGGATCGCCCGCTTCCTGCTCGCCGGCATCGATGTGAGTGTGTTCGACCCGCATCCTGAGGCCGAGCGCATCGTCGGCGAAGTCATCGCCAATGCCGAGCGGGCCTATGGGCTGCTCACCCAGGCGCCGCTGCCGGCGCGCGGGCAGCTGGTGTTCTGCGCCAGCCTCGCGGAAGCGGTGAAGGGCGCCGAATGGGTGCAGGAGAGCGTGCCGGAACGGCTCGACCTCAAGCACCGCGTGCTGGCGGAGATCGACGCTGCCGCCCCGGCGACGGCGCTGATCGGCTCCTCGACCTCCGGCCTCAAGCCCTCCGATCTGCAGCAGGGATTGAGCCATCCCGGGCGGCTGTTCGTCGCCCATCCCTACAACCCGGTCTACCTGTTGCCGCTGGTCGAGATCGTCGGCGGCGCGGCGACGGCGCCCGCGACCATCGAGCGGGCGAAGGCGGTGCTGGACGCCATCGGCATGAAGGGCGTGGTCATCGCCCGCGAGATCGAGGCCTTCGTCGGTGACCGTCTCCTGGAAGCGCTGTGGCGCGAGGCACTGTGGCTGATCAAGGACGACATCTGCGACGTCGAGACGCTCGACGACGTGATCCGCTACTCCTTCGGCCTGCGCTGGGCGCAGATGGGGCTGTTCCAGACCTATCGCATCGCCGGTGGCGAGGCCGGCATGCGGCACTTCCTGGCGCAGTTCGGGCCCTGCCTGCAATGGCCGTGGACGAAATTGACCGACGTGGTCAACCTCGACGAGGCGCTGGTCGAGAAGATCGGCGCGCAGTCCGATGCCCAGGCGGCGGGCCTGTCGATCCGCGAATTGGAGCGGATCCGCGACGAGAACCTCGTCGGCATCGTGCAGGCGCTGAAGGCGGGGCGCGGCGGTGAAGGCTGGGGCGCGGGAGCGCTGCTGGCGGATTTCGAGCGGCGCCTGCTCGCCGGCGCCCCGGCCCCGGCGCCTGCCGACCCGACGGCCCCGCTGGCGCTGGTCGAGACCCGCGTCTCGCCGGCTTGGATCGACTATAACGGCCACATGACCGAGCACCGCTATCTGCAGGTGTTCGGCGACACCACCGACGCGCTGCTGCGGCTGATCGGCGTCGACCTCGCCTATGTCGAGGGCGGGCACAGCTACTACACGGTGGAGACGCATCTGCGGCACCTCGACGAGGCGCGGCTCGGCGAGGAGCTGCGCACCACCTGCCAGATCCTGTCGGTCGACGAGAAGCGCCTGCATCTGTTCCACCGGATGTTCGCCGGTGCGGACCGACGCGAGATCGCCACCGCCGAGCAGATGCTGCTGCATGTGGATGTCGCGAAAGGGCGCGCGATGCCGGCGACGGACGCCGTCCTCGCACGCCTTCGGGGCCTCGCGGCGGCGCATGCGTCGCTCCCGGCGCCTGCCGGCGCGGGCCGCTCGGTCGGCGGAAGCCGGTAGATACCGGTCCGGGAACGAAGCCTAGTCGGCATCCGATCAGGGCATCGTCGCCTCGGGAGGAGAGGGGCGTTCCATTTGCCCGCGCCTCTGGCGGCGTCTCCCGCTTCACCTGTCCGGCTCCACGCGCTAAGGCTGGCGATCATTCGCTTGCATCGCGACCCGAGCGCGGCTGGAGAGAGATGAGCATCGCCGAGAACACGGCCCCCCGATGGCGTCCCGCATTCGGCGTCGACCTCGGCTGGCGCAATGTGGTGTTTGCGCTGCGCACGGCGGTGGCGGCGGTCGTCGCGCTGGCCATCGCCTATTGGCTGGAACTGCAGGACCCGCAATGGGCGGTGCTGACCGTCTACCTGCTGGCGCAGCCGACCGCCGGCGCGGCGCTGGCGAAAGGGGCCTACCGCATCGTCGGAACCGTGCTCGGCGCGGCGGTCGGCCTCATCGTCCTGGCGCTCTATTCGCAGGCGCCGGTGCCGCTGGTCGGGGCCATCGCGCTCTGGCTGGCGCTGTGCTTCTTCATCGGCGCCCAGATGCGCAACTATACCGCCTATGGCTTCCTGCTGGCCGGCTACACGGCCCTTCTCGTCGGGCTGCAGGGCGCCGCCGACCCGGCGCATGCCTGGCGCCTCGCCTTCGACCGCACCGCGGAACTGCTGATCGGCATCGCCTGCATCACCGCGGTGAGCGTGATCGTGTTCCCGCGCTATGCCGGCGTCATGCTGCGCGAGCAGCTTGCCGACCTGTTCGGCCGGCTCAGCCATTACGGTGCGACCGCGCTGCGCCCCGCCACCCCGCTCGCGACCTTCGCCGCGCTGCGCCGCACGATGGTCGAGGCCGTGGTGAAGTTCGACGCCTTGCGATCCTTCGCGGCGTTCGAGGCCCCGGAGCTGCGTGCCGACGACGCGATGCTGAAACGCATGGTGCGCGAATTCCTGCGGGTGCTGGCCATCGCGCGCGGGCTCTATGTGCGCATCGAGGATTTTCAGGTCGAGGGATCGGGGCCGATCGTCGAGCGGCTGCGGCCGGCCATGGCCGCCACCGCCGCGCTGTTCGATCGCCTCGCCGCCGATCCCCGCGCCTTCGCGACGCCGCACCGGACCCGGTCGGAACTGCTCGCCGCCCGGGTGGCGCTCAACGAGGCCGCCGTCGAGCTGGAGGCGATGGCGGGGAGCGTGCCGTTCCAGCCGCTGGCGGAAGGGCTGCTCATCCTGCACCGCGCACGCGACCTGCTGCACGGGCTCTCCATGGTGATGGTGAGCGAGGCGGCCATCATGCGCGGCCGCCGCCGCGCCGCGCAGGCGGAAGCGAGCATTCCGGTGATGCCGGCGGCCTCGAACGCCGAGGCGCTGCTGCTGGCGATACGCTCCGCCCTGGCGCTGGTGGTGATGTGCACGCTCTGGGCGGCGACGGAGTGGACCGACGGCTTCGATGCCGTCTCCGGCCTCGCGATCATCCTGTTCTTCGCGGTCAATCAGGACCGCCCCGGCAAGCTCGGCTTCGCCTTCCTGCTGTGGTCCGGGATCGGGATCGCGGCCGCCTATGCGGCGATGGTCCTGGTCCTGCCGTGGATCGAGGGCTACGAGGCGCTGGCGCTGTTCCTCATCGTGGCGCTGCTGCCGGCCGGGCTGATGGCGGGAACGCCGCAATATGCCTGGCCCGGCATCGCCTTCGGCAGTTTCTTCACCGCCGAGATCGGCACGAGCAACATATTCCAGCCCGACGAACTGGCCCTCGTCAATTCCGCCTTCGGCCTGCTGTCCGGCATGGCGATCTCGCTTGTGCTGCTCAATCTGTTCCCGGTGACGTCGCTCACCACGCGCGGGCGCATCTGGACCGTGACGATCGGGCGGCTTCTGCCGGAGGCGGCGCGCGGACAGCGGCACGAGCGGGTGATTCTCGGAGAGATCATCGCGATGCTCGCCCAGCTGCTGCCCCGGCTTTCGCTCGACCGGCGGGGCGAGGAGGAGTTCCTGCGCGGTACGCTCGGTGCCGCCTCCGTCAGCCTCGAGCTCGGCCGACTCAACCGGCTCCGGCGGGCGCCCGGCCTGTCCGCCGAGCTCGCGGGGATTCTCGACGACTTCCTCACGGCGTTTCCCGCCGAGCTGGAGGGACTGTCGAGCGCCGGCGGCGGTCCGGCCGGGGTGTCGCGGGCCGAGACCTGCGTGCGGGCGGCCGGCGCGGCGCTCGCCGCGCTACCGCTGGAGCCGGGCGCGCCGGGGGCCGCCCTGAACCTCAGGGCAGGCGCGTCGCTGCGGTTCATCGCCGATCGCTTCGACATCGACCGGGCCTTCTTCGCCCATGCCTACGAGAGTTGACATGGACCTCGTCAACACCCTCCCGTTCTACACGCCGGAGCTGTTCGGCTTCTATCTGTCGCCCATGCTGATGTGGGCGCTGCTGACGCTGCCGCCCTTCCTGGCCGCGAGATGGCTGCTGGCGCGGATGGGAGCCTATCGCTACGTCTGGCACCGGCCGCTCTTCGACGCGGCGCTCTACATCATCCTGTTCGGCGCCGTTATCTTCGGCCTGCCGGTATTGCACGGAGAAGCAGGATGGCTCTAGGCCGAACGGCGCTGCGCGTCGGCGTCACACTGATCGCGGTGGGCGTCGCGGTCTTCGTGGGCTGGCGGCTCTGGCAGTTCTATACCCTGGCGCCGTGGACGCGCGATGCCCGCGTCCTCGCCAATGTGGTGGAGATCGCTCCCGACGTCTCCGGCCTCATCAGCACGGTGAACGTGGTCGACAACCAGCAGGTCCGGCGCGGCGACGTCCTGTTCGTCATCGATCAGGAGCGGTTCAAGGTCGCGGTGCAGCAGGCGCAGGCCAATGTGGCGATGAAGACCGAAGCCTTGCGCCTCGCTCAGGATACCGCCAACCGCAACACAAGCCTGGTGCGCGAGGACAGCGACGCGATCTCCGCCCAGGCGGCCGAGCGCACCAGCGTTTCCGCTGCCGAGGCGGCGGCCGAGCTGCAGGCGGCCCAGGCGGCGCTCGCGACGGCGCAGATCAATTTCGAGCGCAGCACGGTGCGCGCGCCGGTGGACGGCTACGTCACCAATTTCAACGTGAATGTCGGCGACTATGCCACGGTCGGCCAGGGCGTTCTGGCGCTCGTCGACAGCACTTCCTTCTATGTCTACGCCTATTTCATGGAAACCAAGCTGCCGGCGGTGCGGGACGGCGCCCCGGCGCGCGTGGAGCTTCTGGCCGGGGACGTGATCATCGACGGGGTGGTCGAGGGCCTCAGCCGGGCGATCGCCAATACCGGCGCCGGCAGCGGGCTGCTGGCACAGGTGAATCCCAATTTCGACTGGATCCGCCTCGCCCAGCGCATTCCCGTCCGCATCAAGCTCGGCGCGCTGCCGCCGGGCGTGCGGCTTTCTGCGGGAATGTCGGCGACGGTCGTCGTCCTGCCCCGTTAGCCCCGCGCATTGTCCGGGCAGGGCGACAGGCCCGCGGCGGCACGGGAACCGCCCGATCCGGTCATGTCAGGCGAAGGCCCGTTGCCAGGTCAGGCCCGGCTCGGTGCCGGCCAGGGGGATGTATTCGAGCCCGACGGAGCCTCGATAGCCGACCCGCTCCAGGACCGAGAAGAAGGCCTTGAAGTCGAAACGGCCGGTTCCGGGCTCGTGGCGGCCCGGGTGGTCGGCGATATGGACATGGGCGATCCTGTCCGCATGCTCCGCCATGAAGGCGTGCGGGTCGACGCCGGCATTCGTCGCATGGAACGCATCGAACAGCAGCTTGAGATGGGGCGCGCCGATCTCATCCAGCGCCCGCAGCGCCTTGTGCGGATGATCGATGAAATAGTCGGCGATCGTCGCGGCGCCGATGGGCTCGACCAGCAGCGTCATGCCGCGTCGGCCCGCCTCCTCGCAGGCGAAGCCCAGATTGGCGATGTAGGCCTGCCAGGCGGCGTCGCGCTGGGCGGGATCGGCGACGACACCCGACATGACGTGAACATACCGGCTTCCGACCGCCTGCGCGTAGTCGAGGCCGACCGGGACGCCGGCGCGAAAATCCTCCTGGCGGCCCGGCAGCGCCGCCAGCCCCTTCTCGCCATGCGCAGGGTTTCCGGCGGGAAGCGCCATCTGGACGAAGGTGAGGCCGTGCTCGGCGCAGATGTCCCGCACGCGCGCGGCCGGGAGCGCATAGGGGCCGGGGTGCTCGACATGGCCGAACCCGGCCCGCGCGGCGGCGGCGAAGCGCTCCTCGAGGGCGTATTCGTTGAACATGTAGCCGAGATGGGCGCTGTAGACGGGAGGGGGCAAGGGTCTCGATCCTCAAACGGGTAGAAGCGACCGGCAGCCGAATTCGTCGGCGAGCGTCGCGAGGTCCCGGCGCGTGTCGCCGGGCAGGATCAGGCCGTTGGCGCGATTGTACGCATCGTTGCGGGCCTCCAGTTCGCCGGGATAGACGATCTCGTCATGGCCCTTGGCGAGCGGAACCGATTTCAGCTCGCCGATCAACTGCTCCATCCGCGCGCCGAAGGCGTCGGGCGACTGGAAGGCGGCGATGTCGAGGGCGATGATGAAGTGCCCGGTGCCGCCGCGCTTCTCCGCCTGGTAGGGGCCGGTGACGCCGGTGCCGAAGGCGCTGCCGGTGAGCACGCCCGACAGCATGTCCATCATCACCGCGATGGCGTAGCCCTTGTGCTCGGCCATGGGCAGGGTGACGCCCCCCAGCGCCTCCTCGGGATCGGTGGTCGGCTCGCCCGCCGCGTTGATCGCCCATCCCTCGGGGATCGCCAGCTTCTTCTGCCGGGCGAGGTAGATCTTGCCGCGCGCCACGCCGGTATTGGCGATGTCGAGCACCATCGGGGCCTGCCGGCCGGCGGGCGCCGCCCAGGACCAGGGGTTGGTGCCCACCGCCTTGGCACGCCCTCCCCACGGCGCCATGGCCGGGCTGGCATTGGTCGAGAGGAAGCCGACGCATCCCGCCCGCGCCGCCGTCAGGGTGAAGTACATGGCGGTGCCGAAATGGTTGGAGTTGCGCAGCGCCACCGCGCCGACCCCATGCAGCCGGGCGCGCCGGATCGCCTCTCGCATGCCATGCGCGGCCACGATCTGGCCCATGGCGTCGCGGCCGTCGATCACCGCGACGGCGCCGGCATCGACGACCGCCTCCGGCACGGCGTCGGTCTTCACCACCCCGGATTTGAGGCGCGCCACATACCACGGCAGGCGCATGACGCCATGCGACTGGTGCCCCCACAGATCCGCCTGCACCAGCGTGTCGGCGCAGAGCTCGGCGCCCTGCCGGTCGAGACCGGCGGTCCTGTAGACCGCCGTCGCGAAGGCGAGGAGATCGTCGGCCTTGATGGGAGGGGAAAGGGGCAGGGACATGATGAGGGCCTCAAGCCGGAAGCTGCGCCGCCCGACGCCGGCGCAGCAGCATCGGCACGAGGATGAGCAGAAGCCCGATCAGCAGCAGCGCCAGCGAGATCGGATGGGTGACGAAGACGGAGAGGTCGCCCTGGCTGATCGCCAGCGCCCGGCGGAACTGCTGCTCGGCCATCGGACCCAGGATCAGGCCGACGATGCAGGGCGCGACCGGCACGTCGAGCACGCGCATGCCGAAGCCGATCAGCCCGATCACCCAGAGGATCACCAGGTCGACCAGGTTGTTGTTGAGCGTGTAGGCGCCCATGGTCGCGAAGATCAGGATGCCGGCATAGAGCCAGGGGCGCGGGATCGCCAGCAGCTTCACCCACACGCCGGCCATCGGCAGGTTGAGCACCAGCAGCAGCACATTGCCGATATAGAGGCTGGCGATCAGGCCCCAGACCAGGGTCGAATTGTTATCGAACAGCAGCGGGCCGGGTTGCAGCCCGTATTGCTGGAAGGCGGCCAGCATGATCGCCGCGGTGGCCGAGGTCGGCAGGCCGAGCGACAGCAACGGCGCCAGCACGCCGGCCGCCGAGGCGTTGTTGGCCGCCTCCGGCCCGGCGACCGCCTCGATCGCGCCATGGCCGAACTCTTCCGGGTGCCTGGAGAGCCGCTTCTCGGTGAGATAGGACAGGAAGGTGGGGATCTCGCTGCCGCCGGCTGGCAGCGCGCCGATAGGAAAGCCGATCAGCGTGCCGCGCAGCCAGGGCTTCCAGGAGCGGGACCAGTCCTCCCGGCTCATCCATTTGGAACCCTTGAGGTCGTACATCTCTTCCGGCTCGAAGCGGTGGCGCGCGGCGTTGTAGAGCGTCTCGCCGACCGCGAACAGGCCGACCGCCACCACCACCACGTCGATGCCGTCGAGCAGTTCGGGAATGCCGAGCGCGAAGCGCGCCTGCCCGGTCTGCAGGTCGATGCCGACGAGGCCGAGCGCCAGCCCGAAGAACAGGCTGGCCAGCCCGCGCGGCAGGGAATCGCCCAGCACCGCCGTGACCGTGGTCAGCGCCAGCACCATCAGCGCGAAATATTCCGCCGGCCCGAAGGCGAGGGCGACCCGCACCATCAAGGGCGCGACGAAGGTGAGCGCCACCGTCGCGATGGTGCCGGCGACGAAGGAGCCGATGGCGGCGGTGGCCAGCGCCTGCGCCCCGCGTCCCTTGCGCGCCATGGCATGGCCGTCGAGCGCGGTGACGATGGAGGCGCTCTCGCCGGGGGTGTTCAGCAGGATCGAGGTGGTCGAGCCGCCATACATCGCCCCGTAGAAGATGCCGGCGAACATGATGAAGGCGCTGGTCGGGTCGAGATTGTAGGTGACCGGCAGCAGCAGGGCGACGGTGAGCGCCGGGCCGATACCGGGCAGCACGCCGATGGCGGTGCCGAGCGTCACGCCGATCGCCGACCACATCAGATTGTAGGGCGTGAGCGCCACGGAGAAGCCGTGGAGGAGGGCGCTGAGCGTTTCCATGGTGATCTACTTTTGCAGGGCGTCGAGCAGCGGCTCGAACAGCGAGCCGACGGGCAGTTCGAGGTCCAGCCCGAGGTCGAACACCAGCAGGGTGAGGCCGGTCAGCAGGAGGCCGATCAGCATGTTGGTGCCATAGCGACGGCTGCCGAAGGCCCGCGCGGTCATGACGAACAGCAGCGTGCCGGCGACGATCCAGCCGAGGGTTTCCAGCAGCACGATCTGCAGCAGCAGGCCGCTCGCCACCAGCGAGAAGGCCGGCCAGTCGATCTCGATCCCATCCGCCTCCACCGGGCCGGTGGTGAGCGCCTCGACTTGCAGCCACAGACCGACCAGGATCAGTCCCGCCGCGACGAGGCCGGGGAACAGGCGGGGGCCGACGGTCGTTGTCGCCCCCACCACCGGCATGGTCCAGGTTTCGAAGGCGATGAAGACGCCGAGCGCCAATACCGCCAGGCCGAAGGCGACCTCACCGAGGCGCAGGCCCTTATCCATCGTCATCGCCGTCGCTCCCTGTCAGCCGCCGGTCACTGGGACAGGCCGACATCTTTCAGCGCCGTGGCGACGCGCACCTGCTCCTGCTTGAGGAAGGCGGCGAACTCGGCCGGCGGCAGATAGGTGTCCAGCCAGCCGCGCTTCTTGAGCGCCGCCTTCCACTCCTCGGTCTTGACCATGGCGGCGATCATCCCGGCGAGCGCCTTCCTCTCCTCCTCGGGAGTGGAGGCATGCACGGCGAGGCCGCGCCAGTTCATGATGGCGAGATCGACGCCGCCTTCCTTCAGGGTGGGGACATCGACGCCCGGCATGCGCTCGCCGGAGGAGATCGCCAGCGCGCGGAGCTTGCCGGCCTCGATCTGGCTGCGGAATTCCTCGAAGCCGCTGATCCCGACCGTCGCATGGCCGCCGAGCGTGGAGGCGAGCACCTCGCCGCCGCCGGCATGCACGACATAATTGACCTTGGTCGGGTCGACGCCGACGGCCTTGGCGATGAGCCCGACCATCACATGGTCGATGCCGCCGATGGAGCCGCCGGCCCAGGACACCGCCTGCGGGTTGGCCTTCAGCTTGGCGACCAGATCGGCCAGCGTCTTGATGTCGGACGTCGCCGGCACGACGATGACGTTCGCCTCACCCATCAGCCGGGCCAGCGGCACCACCTGATCCAGCGTCACCGCCGATTTGGTGGTGATGATGCCGCCCATCAGCGCGAAGCCGAATACCAGGATGCTGGGCGCGCGCTTGCGGCTGGTGATGAACTGCGACAGGCCGACGGTGCCGCCGCCGCCGGCGACGTTCTGCACCTGCACGCCGGAAGCCAGGTGCTTCTCCTGCAAGACCGCCTGCATGGTGCGGGCGAGCTGGTCATAGCCGCTGCCCGGCGCGCTCGGGGCGAGGAATTCGAGCCCCTTCACCTCATTGGCCAGCAGCGGCGAGGCGCCAGCGGTCAGCGTCGCGACGGCGCCGGCCGCGAGAACGGAAAACTGGCGGCGATTGATCAGGGTCATTCTTCCCTCCCTGGGAATATCTGTTTGTCTGGATTGGCGTATTCTTGTTGGGAGAGCCGGTGGCCGGCCTCCTTCGGCCGGCGCCTAGCGGGCGCCGTGTTCGGCGTCGATGCTGCGCGTGTCGCCGGTGGCGACGATGGTGCGGGTGGCGTCGACGGAGGCGTAGGTCCAGAAGATCTTCATCGGCTTGGTCGCCGAGGCATTGCGGAAATTGTGCGGCACATTGGCCGCGATCCAGGTGGTCTCCTGCGGACCGAGATGGTGTTCGACACCGTCGAGGGTGGCGATGGCGTGCCCTTCCAGCACCATCACGCTCTCTTCGCAGTTATGGGTGTGGATCGGGATCTCCGCGCCGCCTTCGAAGGCGGTGATGCCGTTGATCAGGCTGGTGGAGCCGACGCGGCGGGTGACCAGCGGGATGGTGCGGGCGCCGCCGCCGCGCTCGCGCGGCGTGATCTCGGAGGGGCGCAGCACGGCGCCGGCGGGGGTGTTCGCGGTCATGGTCAGGCTGCCTTCACGGGACCGACCCAGAGGGTCTTGAGGTTCACGAATTCGCGGATGCCGTAGGAGCCGAGCTCGCGGCCATAGCCGGAGCGCTTGATGCCGCCGAAGGGCAGGCGCGGATCGGAGGCCACGATGCCGTTGACGAACACCGCGCCGGCATCGATCCGCCGCGCCAGCCGGGTTGCCGTCTCGACATCGGCGGTCCACAGCGCCGCGCCGAGGCCGAACTCGGTGTCGTTGGCGAGGGCTATGGCCTCTTCTTCCCCGTCGACGCGGACGATGGCGGCAACCGGGCCGAAGGTTTCCTCGCGGAACGCCGCCATGTCCGGGGTGACATGGTCGAGCACGGTGGCCGGGTAGAAGAAACCCGGTCCCTCGACGATGGCGCCGCCCATCTTCAGCACCGCGCCGGCGGCGAGGCTGCGCTGCACCTGGTCGTGCAACGTGGCACGCAGATTGGCGCGCGCCATCGGGCCGATGGACACGCCCTGTTGCAGCGGGTCGCCCATCTTCAATGCGGCGGCATGCCGGCAGAACGCCTCGACGAAGCGCTCGGCCACCGCGTTGTCGACGATGAAGCGCTTGGCGTTCACGCAACTCTGGCCGACATTGACGTAGCGCGCCTTCACCGCGGCCATGGCCGCCGCCTCGATATCGGCATCGGCGAGCACGATGAACGGGTCCGAGCCGCCGAGCTCCAGCACCTGCTTCTTCAGCGCCTTGCCGGCCTGCGCCGCGACGATGGCGCCGACCTCGGTCGAGCCGGTCAGCGTCACCGCCGCAATGCGGTCATCGGCGATGATCCCGGCGACCGAGCCGGCATCGATGAGCAGCGTGCGGAACAGCCCATCGGGGCAGCCTGCCGCGCGCATTACTTCCTCGATGGCCAGCGCGCAGCGCGGCACGTTGTTGGCGTGCTTGAGAAGGGCACCGTTGCCGGCGGCGAGGGCCGGGGCGGCGAAGCGGAAGAACTGCCAGAACGGGTAGTTCCACGGCATGATGGCGAGCACCACGCCGAGCGGATCGAACACCACGGCGCTGTGCGAGGCCGAGGAGGCGATGATTTCATCCGCGAGGAAGGCCGGGGCTTCCTTGGCATAGAAGTCGCAGTTCCAGGCGCATTTCTCGATCTCGCCTTCGGCCTCGGCAAGCGGCTTGCCCATCTCCTCGGTGATCAGCCGGGCATAGCCCGCCTTGCCGGCCCGCAGCACGGAGGCCATGCGGCGCAGGAGCTCGACACGCTCGGTGATCGGCACCTGCCGCCAGGCGGCCTGCGCCGCGGCGGCGCCGGCGAGGGCGGCCTCCACCTCGCGCTCGCTATGGAGCGGGAAGCGCGCCAGTTCGGCGCCGTCGGCGGGATTGACGGATACGAGCATGGTGGAACCGTTCGATTGGGTGGTGGAAGTCACGCCGCCCGGCCGGCGGCCGGCTGGCGCGCGATCGCCTCGCACACGGCATCGGTGAAGGCGTCGGTGGAGAGCGCGCCGCCGAGATCGGCGGTGCGCGTCGCGGGATTGCCCAGCACCGAGGCGACGGCCTGTTCGAGCGCCGCCGCCGCGGCGACCAGCGTCCGGTTGCCGTCCCGCTGCCCGCGCCAGTCCAGCAGCATGGCGGCCGACAGCATCAGCGAGGTCGGGTTGGCGAGGTTGCGCCCGGCGATGTCGGGGGCCGAGCCGTGCTGGGCCTGGGCGACGCAGATGCCGTCGCCGACGCTGATCGAGCCGCCGAGCCCGAGGCTACCGCACAGTTCCGATGCCTCGTCCGACAGGATGTCGCCGAACATGTTGGTGGTGACGATGACGTCGAAACGGTCGGGCGTGCGGATGAGATGGGCGGCGGTAGCGTCGACGATCAGCTCTTCCAGCGTGACGTCGGGATAATCGGCGGCCACCTTGCGCACCTCGCGCAGGAACAGGCCGTCGGAGAGCTTCAGCACATTGGCCTTGTGGACCGCCGTGACCTTCCTGCGGCGGGAGCGGGCCAGCTCGAAGGCCGCCCGCGCGACCTGTCGCGAGGCGCGCGCGGTGATCTTGCGCACCGACAGCGCCATGTCCTCGTCCGGCATGAATTCGCCGGTGCCGGCGACCATGTTGCGGTCGGAATAGAAGCCCTCGGTGTTCTCCCGCACGATGACGAGATCCATCGGCCGGCGCAGGAGGCTGAGGTCGCTCAGCGACCGGCAGGGGCGGACATTGGCGAACAGTTCGAGGCGCGTGCGCAGCTCGCCCGAGGGATTGATGCCGCCCTGCTGCCGCGCCGGATATTCGTAGTGCGACACCGGGCCGAGCAGCACGCCATCCGCCGCGCGGGCGGCGGCGAGGATCCCCTCCGGCAGGGTGGTGCCCTGCTCGCGCAGCGCCTTCAGGCCGATGTCGATTTCGGTCCAGCCGATGCCGGCACCGTGGCGCTCATTGACGAGGCGCAGCGCCCGCAAGGTCGCGGCAGTGATTTCCGGTCCGATTCCGTCTCCCGGCAAAACGATCACCTGCACGGCCGTCTTCCTCCCAGGCTGTTCTGTATTGGTTTTTTGTCGCGTTAAAATGCCTTATAGAGATCATATCGGCATTTTGCAATGCCAAAATACCAAGTGGGGTTTGTCCCGCCCGCGGGCTGTGCCAGAAAGGGGTGTGACAAGGATGTTTCCGGCGATGCAGACCACTCCCCTGACCCAGCAATTGGCGGCGCAGATCGCCGACTACATTCGCGCCGAGCGCCTCGGCGAAGGTGAGCGGCTCGTCGAACGGCGGCTCGGGGACCTGTTCCGGGTGTCGCGCTCGCCGGTGCGGGCGGCGCTGAAGCTGCTGGAGCAATCGGGGATCGCGCGTCCGGGCGACGGCGGCGGATATGTCATCGCCCGGCTCGATGCCGAGACGTTCCGCGCCCTCGATCACGTCCCGAGCTATGACGACGACCAGATCTATCTCGACATCGCCGACGATCGGGTATCCGGCAACCTTCCCGATCGCATCACCGAGAACGAGCTGCTGCGGCGCTACAAGCTCACGCGCGGGCGGCTGACGCATATCCTGCGGCGCATGGCGAACGAAGGCTGGATCGAGCGCCTGCCCGGCCATGGCTGGGAATTCCTGCCGGTGCTGACCTCGCTGCAGGCCTATGAGGACAGCTACCGGTTCCGCCTGCTGATCGAGCCGGCCGCCATCCTCGAGCCGGGTTTCGTGCTGAACCGGCCGGCCCTGGAGCATTGCCGGGACCAGCAGCAATGGCTGGTCGACGGCGCGATATTCGAGGTGTCGAATGCGCGGCTCTTCGAGCTCAACAGCGGCCTGCACGAGACGATCATCGAATGCAGCCGCAACAGCTTCTTCATCGACGCGCTGAAGCGCATCGACCGGCTCCGCCGCCTGATCGACTACCGGCAGATGCTCGAACGCGACAGCGCCCGCCACCGCTGCCGGGAACATCTCGAGCTGATCGACCTCCTGCTTGCCGGCAAGCGCTTCGAGGCCGCGGAGTTCATGAAGAAGCACCTGGAGGAACTAAGCACCCTCAAGGTGCGGGCACGCAGCAGGCGGCCGGGCGAGCCTTCCGCCGAACCGGCGACGTCCCGCTCCGTCTCGGCATAGGCGGGTTCCCGGCGAGCGCTTTCGCGGCCGGAAGACGTGCCGTCGTCGACGTCATCCCATATGCAGGGTGGGAGCCTCACCAAGGCCGGCATGCGTGGCCGACAGCTGGCGCAGGCGGCGGGTGCCGGCGCGCCCGAGCTCCAGCGACGGGGCGGTATCGTTGAAATGCAGCCTCGCGCGTCCGCCGTCCCGCCAGACCACCCGGGCGATGGAGCCGATATTGACGATGACCGAGCGGCTCAGGCGCAAGAAGGGTGGCGAGGGAAGCTCGGCGGCAAACTGACCGAGCAGCCGGCAAATGAGATAGGACTGGCCGCTGCCGATGGTGATGCGCGAATAGTCGCCTTCCGCGAGCACGGAGATGATGGCATCGAGGGGGAGGTAGAGCGATTGGCCGGAAAGCGTGACCAGCAATCGCTCGGGCGCTGAACGGGCGCGCGCCGGTGCCGGCTCGTCCGGTACGGGAGCGGGACCGATGCGTCGCCGCAGCCGGTCGAGCGTGAGCGTCAGCCGGTCGGGCTCCACCGGCTTCAGCAGGAAGTCCATGGCCTCGACATCGAAGGCCTCTATCGCGTATCGCGAATAGCCGGTGACGAACACGATGTGCAGCGGCCGCAATTCGGGGCGATGCTCGGCGGCCCGGATGACGTCGAACCCCCGGCCGTCGAGCAGCTCGACATCGAGAAACAGGACGTGCGGCGCAACCTCCGCCATGAGGGCGAGTGCCTGGCCGACGCTCGCCGCCTCCGCCACCACCTCGATATCGTCATGCGCCGCCAGCAATTGCCGCAGGCTGCGCCGCGCCGGCGGTTCGTCGTCGACGAGCATCACGCGAAGCATATCGGCGCCTGCAGGATGAGGCGCGCCACCACCAGCTCCCCCTCCTGGGAGAGGACCAGGGCATGCCGATCCGGGAAATGCAGCGCGAGCCGGCGGCGGATATTGGCGAGGCCGACCCCCCTTCGATGGCCGCGCGAACCGAGCCTGCCCTGATTGGCGACCGTGACCACCAGGCGGCCTTCCTCCATCCGCGCGCGCAAATCGATGTGCAATTGGGTGGCGGCTGACGGCCGCAGGCCATGCTTGACGGCGTTTTCAACCAGTCCCTGCAGGATCAGATGCGGCACCGGGAATTGGCCGGCGTCCTCATCCATGGCGACCGTGCAGCGGATGACGCGTTCGTAGCGCAGCTCCTGGATGCGCAGATAGGCCGAGACCGCCTCGATCTCCTCGGCCAGCCAGCAGACCGGCTGTCCCTGGCGATCGAGCAGATAGCGCAGATATCCGGCGATCCGCCGCGTCATTTCGAGCGCGACAGCCGGCCGGTCATAGATCTCGCCGGTGACGGTGTTCAGGGAATTGAAGAGGAAGTGCGGATCGAGCTGCAGGCGGAGCTGCTCCAGCTCGGCGCGCGCCGCGGCCGACCGCGCGTCGCTGTGGCGTAGCCGTTCGTTGCGCGCCGCACGGTCGGTTCCCAGCCAGAAATAGGCGAGTGCCCAGACGAGGAAGACCGCCGTGTAATAGATCAGGGGCGGTACCGCCGGATTGAACGAATCCGGCATGTCCGCGCCGGAGGGAAAATGCAGGCGGGCCTGATGGGCGAGCAGCATTTGCACCAGGCCGCCGGCAAAGGCGAGCAGCACGGCCAAGGGTACCATGCGGACGGCGGAGACGGGCCAGTGAAGCCAGCGCCGGACCGCCAGATGGACCCCGCAGGTCAACAGAAAGCCGAACGTGTCGGATATGCCCGCCATGAAGAGGGCGTAGGCCCAATCGCCGAAGAAGGCGACCCGCGAAAAGATCCCGAAAAGCGCAATGATGATCCAGCCGGCAAGGTTGGCTTGCCAGAATGTCGTCACCTGCGGCGATAGATCCGATGAGCGCTTGCTGAAAAAATTTTCTTTGGAATTTGTTTGCAATATCGGATTTATAGGCGAATTATTCGACGATTGATGGTCCACCTGCCCCTCGAATACGTGCGGTGCATCCATCAAGCGTAGCCGGCACTGCTGGTCAACCGGTTACCGGTTGTGTCGGCCCGCAGATCTCGCGCGCGCCGACCGCTTCACTCAGAAATGACGGGACGGCGAGCCCGTCTGCCGGGCGGTTGTCGGGATCGTCGTTCGACGGCGAGGGGCGGCACCGTCGGACACGGGTTGCAAGCTGTTCCATTGCCTCCCGATATCGGAGGCGGCGAGAGGCGGGCGCACCCGCGTGGCAAGGGCGATCGATGTCGGGTGGACGGCCCGCCGGCGTTCTTCCGGCGGGCCGTGGCGATCACGCCGCGACGAGCGCGGCGTCTTGCCGGCTATCGGCTTCCGCCGCGCCGGCGGCCCGGCGCGCGATCTGCTCATGGACGCGCCTGGGCACCTGCCGCCACGACTTGGCGCGCGGATAGTCCAGCTCCACCAGCCCGCCGGCGGTCTCCGGGCATTCCTGCCAATTGTCGAAGGTGGTGATCGTCACATGGTCGATGAAGGTCTCGGTCGGGACGTTCTCGGTCACGATCAGGCTGTGGTCGTCGAGCATGACGTGGTGATAGGTGAATTCCTCGGGCATGCCGAGGTGACGGGTGATGTTGTCGCCATTCACCAACGCCCCGGCCTGCACCAGCATGCCGTCGATCAGCACCGCATGATCGGGCGAGACGAAGAGGTCGCGCGCCGGCAGGTTGTCGCCGAGGGCGCCGGCCTGGATGCGGATCGGATAGACCCGCAGCGGATCGAAGCTGCTGGCCGAAACCGTCTTGCGGCCCATCCAGCTGATCGCCTTGACCTCGCCGTCGAAGGTCACGACGAGATCGCCGGCCACGAGCTGCTCGATCGGCCGGTCGCCGTCCGGGGTGCGGACGAGGGTGCCCGGCAGGAAGCACGGAAGATCTTCCAGGGAATATTCGGTACCCGCGAAGATGAACGTCTCGACCCCGCTGACCACGGTGACGTCGCCATCGGCAATGCGGGTCAGCGTGACCGTCCCGTCGTTCTTTTCAATGC
The DNA here is from genome assembly GCF_018390555.1 of Ancylobacter oerskovii. GTDB lineage: Bacteria > Pseudomonadota > Alphaproteobacteria > Rhizobiales > Xanthobacteraceae > Ancylobacter > Ancylobacter oerskovii. The sequence goes on from NZ_JAHBGB010000019.1 coordinate 104,300, forward strand.
CGTACTGATTTATGTCGTTCAGGTAGACACGGTCATTGCCGTCTCCACCGATGATGGTAGCGCTTTCGCCGGCGCTCAGGTTGAACGTGTCGTCGCCCGTGCCGCCATCGAAGGTGCCGCCGGTGCTGTTGCCGAAATTGAACGTGTCGTTGTCGTCGCCGCCGTTGAAGGTGCCGTTGGTGCTGCCATTGGCGAAGATGGTATCGCTGCCTTCGCCACCACTCACGACACTGTCGACGCTGATCCCGGCGTCGATCGTGTCATTTCCCGCGTCGCCATTATACGTGCCGCCGGTGCCGCCGGCATAAAGCGTGTCATCGCCGTCGCCCCCACTGAAGGCGACGCCACTTCCATAGCCGTTTACGAAGACGTCATTGCCGCCCATGCCGTTAAAAACAACGTTGTTGTAGGATACGTTGTTGTTGATATCGGGATCGTAAACGGCGTTGCTGAAACTGTCGGACGCTTCGGTGCCGTTGATGATCTGGCCATCCGAGCTGGAATTGTAATCTGCCATATCTATCTCCTGAATCCGTGCTTTGCTGAATTATATGGCGGGGCTGATGCTTGGTTCGCTGTGGTTCTTTCGCGAATTATTCTGTCAGTTTGCTTTTGCATTCAGCGGTATCAGCAGTGCGGACTCAGCGGCAACGATCATTCGATGAAACGGCGGATCGGCTCGATGAAACGTATCCCGGGGAATTTCAACGCAGTGGGGTGGCGTCCGGTCGGCAGATCTCCGGGGAAGGGCGCAGGCATCGGCGCCTTGCCTCCCGGGTGATGATCCGCTCGATGAACTTCAGGGGGCGGGGATGCCGGATCCCGAGACGATGGCTGGCGGGACGAGCGGGTTCGCATGCACGGCCGGTGGCGCCGCGCCGCTCGGTGGCGGGTGACGGCCGCTTTCTCCGGGCGTTTTTCACCGGTCATTGCCCGGTCTCACCCGGATCCCGTCGAGAGGGGGATACGGATCGGCCGGGTTCGATATGGTGGGCGGAAAGCGTCGCTTCCGTTCGCGACGTCCTGGCGCTAGAGGCCGAGTCGGTCCATCAGGCGGCCATGCAGCACCGCGGCGCGCACGCCGAGCGGCCAGAAGGCATGGAAGGCGATCGGCTTGGGTGTCACCACCGGCAGGTCGAGCCGGAAGCCGCCGCCATGCAGCAGCCGGCCGGCCAGCTGGGCGGCGAGAGCGGTGGCAAGCGCCACGCCGCGGCCGTTGCAGCCGAGATAGATCAGCGCGTCCGGCGACGGCTCGTGGATGTGCGGCCAGTGATCCTTGGTCATGGCGAGCTGGCTATTCCAGCCATGGGTCCAGCGCACGCCCTTCAACTGCGGCCAGAGTTCGACCGCGTAATCGGTGAGATAGGCGATGGGATCGGGCGTCGCGATGGGCTGCATCGGGCCACGGCCGCCCATCAGCAGGCGGCCCTGCGCGTCGATGCGGTAATAGACGGTGATGCGCCCGCTCTCATAGACCGAGGGCCGGTCCGGCGTGATGCCGTCACGCTGCGCCGGGCTCAGGGGCCCGGTGGCGGCGATGGCGCTGAACACCGGCACGATGGTGCGGCGCAGGCCCTGCCACAGATCGTCGGTGAAACCGTTGGTGGCAATGAGGATCTTCTCGGCTTCGACAGTGCCGGCCGGGGTTTCGACCGACCAGCCGGCGGCGGTGCGGCGCAGCGCAGTGGCCGGGGTGCCGCCATGGATGCGGGCGCCGGCGGCGAGCGCGGCGCGGGCGAGGCCGCGCGAATAGGCGAGGGGGTTGAGATTGCCGCCGCGCGTGTCGAGCATCGCGCCGTGATAGGCCGGCGTGCCGGTCACCGCCTGCGTCTGTGTTCGGGCGAGCCAGTCGACCGGCATGCCGCGAGCCATGCACTGCCGGGCGGTCGTCTCCACCGCCCCACGCGCCTTGGCGCTACGAGCGGCGCGCAGCGTGCCGCCCCTGTGGGCGTCGCAGGCGATGCCGAGCCGCTCGATCAGCTCGAAAGCGCGGGTCGGCGTGTCCCAGGCGAAGCTCACCATGCGCCGGCCGAGCTCGGGTCCCCAGGTTTGCTCGATGGTGTCGGGATCGAATTTGAGGCCGGGATTGAGCTGGCCGCCATTATTGCCGGAGGCGCCCCAGCCCGGTTCGTTGGCTTCCAGCACCACGACGTCGGTGCCCGCCTCGGCGAGATGCAGGGCGGTGGTCAATCCGACGATGCCGCCGCCGATGATCGCCACCGAGGCGCGGCGCGAACCGTCGAGCGGCGGGGTATCCGGCGCGGGCGGGGCGTCGAGCTGGTAGACATTGGGGGGCAGCGGCCGAGCGAGGGTCATGAGGCGATCTTTCGGGACGGCGATGGCCGGTCAGCTTCTCTCATAAGACACGAAGGAGGAATCGAGCGCGTCGAGACGGGGGCAGCCGAGGAAACCGAGCGTCGCCAGCATTTCCCGCCGCAGCAGGTCGAGCACATGGCTGGCCCCGGCCTCGCCGGCCGTCGCGATGCCATAGAGCGGCGCGCGGCCTATGAGCACGGCATCCGCGCCGAGCGCCATCAGCTTGAGCACGTCGGTCCCGCGCCGCACGCCGCTGTCGGCGAGCACGGTGGCGCGCCCGCGCACCGCTTCGGCGATGGCGGGCAGGACGCGCACCGGCGGGATGGCGGCATCGAGATTGCGTGCCCCATGGCTGGAGACGACGATGCCGTCGGCGCCGGCCTCCACCGCGCGCGCCGCGTCGCCCGCGGTCAGCACGCCCTTGAGGATCAGCCGTCCGCGCCAGCGCCGGCGTAATTCGCGGAAATCGTCCCAGCCCAGCGCATCGGTGAGCCGGACCTCGGAACAGGGCTTGCTGCGGGTGATGCTGGCGCGCAGGCCCTCGGGATAGTGCCGGAAGGTCGGCAGGCCCTCGTCGATCAGGTAGCGCAGCAGTACCGAGACCACCCAGCGTGGATGGGTGAGCATGTCGAGCCCGCCTCTGAGGCTGGCGCGGATCGGCACCGCATAGCCGTTGCGGGCGTTATATTCGCGGATCGGGTTGGCCACCGTGTCGACGGTGAGCACCAGCGTCTCGATGCCGCTCGCCCAGGCGCGGTCGATCAGCGCGTAGGAGAGATCGCGCGCCTGCCACATATAGAGCTGGAACCACAGCCGGGCCCGGCTTTCGGTGACGATGCGCTCCATCTCGGTGATGGATTCGGTAGCGATGGTGAAGGGTATGCCGGCCTTTGCGGCGGCGCGGGCGAGCTCGATCTCCCCCTGGTGCCAGGCGAGGCCGGCCGCCGCCGTCGGGGCGATGACGAGCGGCAGCGGCTGCTCGTGGCCGAACAGCCGGACCGACAGGTCGCGCCGGGAGACGTCGACGAGGATGCGGGGGTGGAAGACGAGTTCATCGAAGCCGCGGCGCAGCCGGGCGAGGCCGACCTCGTCCTCGGCGCCGCGGTCGATATAATCGAAGATGCCGCGCGGCAGCCGGCGGCGCGCCAGCCTGCGGACATCCTCGACATTGAGAGCGGTGGACAGCATGGCGGGTTCCTTGACCGGCCGGATCAGGCGGCCGCGTCGGGCAGGAACAGCTTGCCGGGGTTCATCCGGTTCTCGGGATCGAGCACCGCCTTGATCTGGCGCATCAGCGCCAGCTCGGCCGGATTCTTGGTGCGGGCGAGGCGCTTGCGATAGGTGGTGCCCACGCCGTGCTCGGCGGTGATCGAGCCGCCGAGCTCCATCGCCACGTCGTCGATGATGACGTCGATGGCGTCGGAGGCGGCCTCGAACTCCTCGGAGGTTGCGAAACGCTCATGCGGGAACAGCACCACGACATGGATGTTGCCGTCGCCGATATGGCCGACCGACATCACATTGGCGTCTGGATAGGCGGCCAGCACGCCTGCCTCCACGCGCCGGACGAAGGCCGGCTGCTCGGCCACCGGCACCGAGGTGTCGTGCGACATGGTCTTGCCGGCCAGCTTGAACTCGCCGGTGACGCCGTGGCGCAGCTTCCAGATCGCCTCTTCCTGCGCGAGGCTGGCGGCGATGGTGGCGTCGCTGATCAGCCCGGCCTCGAAGGCATCGGCGAGGAAGCCCTCCATCGCCGCGGCGAGCGGGGCGTCGAGCTGGGAATCCCCGGCCTCGATCAAGAGGTACCAAGGCGATTTCTGCGCGAAGGGCATCACCGTGCCCGGCACGTAGCGCAGCACGAAGTCCATATAGGACGAGCCGATGATCTCGAAGCTGGAGATGCGCTCGCCGAACACCGCGCGGGCACGGGCGAACAGGGCGAGCGCGTCCTCGACGCTGGCGAGCTGCATCAGGGCGATGGAGCGCGAGCGGATGGCGGGAAACAGCTTCAGCGCCGCCGCCGTGACCACGCCGAGCGTGCCTTCCGCGCCGATGAACAGCTGCTTGAGGTCGTAGCCGGCATTGTCCTTGCGCAGGCGGCGCAGCCCGTCGAGCACGGTGCCGTCGGCCAGCACCACTTCGAGGCCGAGCACCAGCTGGCGCATATTGCCATATCTGAGCACGGCGATGCCGCCGGCATTGGTCGAGATGTTGCCGCCGATCTGGCAGCTGCCCTCGGCGCCGAGGCTGAGCGGGAAGAGCAGGCCTTCCTTCGCCGCCGCCCCCTGGATGTCGGCGAGGATGCAGCCCGCCTCCACCGTGATGGTCTCCTCCGCCGGGGAAACGGCGCGGATGCGATTCATGCGGTCGAGCCGCAGCACCACGGCGGGGCGGGGTTCCAGCGGCGTGGCGCCGCCGCACAGGCCGGTATTGCCGCCCTGCGGCACGATGGCGACGCCGGCCACGGCGCAGGCCTTCACCACCTTCGCCACCTCGGCGGTCGAGGAGGGGCGCACCACCGCCAGCGCCTTGCCGTGGTAGCGGCCGCGATGGTCGGTGAGGAACAACGCGGTGTCGGCGGCGTCGGTGAGCACATAGCGCTCACCGACGATCGCCTTCAGCTCGGCGAGGAAGGCGGCGTTGGAAGATGCGTCGGCGGCGGTTTGGGCGGACATGGCATTCGTACCGGATGGGCGGCGGGAGGAAGGCACGCGGAAAAACAAACCCCGTCCCGGCGGCCGGGACGGGGGCCGATGAGGTGGACGATCAGATCAGCATCCACTCGGCGTAGCGCTTCTGCACCGCCGTGTAGTTCTCGCCCCACCACTGGGAGTTGACGATGACGTTCTTGCCGTTGGTGAGGTCGGGCAGGAAATCGCCGGAGGGCGACTTCTTCACCTCGTCCATCGCCGCGACGCTGTTGGGCAGGTAGTAGCCGCGCACCGACCAGGCCACCTGTCGGTCGGGCCGCAGGCAGAAGTCGATGAAGCGCATCGCCGCTTCCTTGTTCTTCGTGCCCTTGGGGACGGCGAAATAGTCGAGCGAGTTGACGGTCTGCTCGAAGGAGAAGGCGAGCGGGGCGCCGGCCTTCTGCGCCGACTTCACGCGGTTGAAGTAGCTGTAGGAGAAGTCGCCCTCGTTCTGCACCACGGCATTCACCTGGTCGGGCGTGGTCGCCGCCCATTTCGAGACGTGCGGCTTCATGCGGTCGAGCGCGGCGAAGGCGCGGTCGACGTCGAGCGGGTAGAGGTCCTTCGGCGCCACGCCGTCGGCCACCAGCGCCACTTCCAGCGTCTCGGAGGCGAGCGAGCGCATGACGCGGCGGCCGGGATATTTCGCGAAATCATAGAAGCCGGCGAAGTCGACCGGGTGCTTGCCGTCCGGGTTGCGCTTGTCGTCCCACAGGATGCCGCCGGAATAGAGATACATCGGCATGTAGTCGGCCGCCGGCTTGGCGATGAGCTCACCCGGCTTGATGATGCCCATGTCCAGCTCTTCCCAGAGCTTGTCGCGGGCGCCGGAGGTGGCGAAGGCGGCGGGGGCGTCGATCACGTCCCACTGGACGTTGTTGCCCTGCACCTGCGCCTTCACCTTGGCCATGTCGCCATTGTCGACCAGCGTCACCTTGATGCCGGTCTCGGCGGTGAAGGGGTCGGCGAACACCTCGCGCACTGACTTGTTGTAGTCGCCACCCCAGGAGGTGACGGTCAGCGTGGTGTCGGCGGCCGCCGCCCGGCCGGTGAACACTGCCGGCGCCGCGAGGAGGCCGAGGAGGCCGGCACCGCCGCGCAGGACGCCGCGGCGGGATGTGATGAGCGTCGTCTTGGTCATAGGCACGTCCCCTCTTGTTCTCGTGTTTGTTGGATCGTCGTTCAGCCGGCCGGCGCCGGCGGGAGAAGACGGCCGTGCTGCGGCTGCCAGGCGGCGCGGACCGCCTCGCCCCGATGCGCGCCGGGGCGACCGGGCTGGTTGAGCTCCTGGATGATCAGGCTGGAGCCATCAGCGCAGCGCACGAAATGGCGCACCACGCCGCCGAGCAGGATGGAATCCTCGATATGGCCGTCGACGCCGGCCGGCGTCGGCGTGGCGGCCAGCGCCATGTTTTCCGGCCGCACCAGCAGCACGGCGGGTTCGCCGGCCTTCATTGCCCGCTCGGGCGCGGGGGCGGCGAAGCGGCCGAGCGCGGTGTTCAGCGCATAGGCGCCGTCCGCGCCGATCTCCACCGTGCCGGGAATGAGGTTGGACGAGCCGATGAACTCGGCGCTGAACACCGTCTCCGGGCGGAAATACAGCGTGTCCGGTGTGCCCTGCTGCTCGATGCGCCCGCCATTCATCAACACGATGCGGTCGGACATGGTCAGCGCCTCGTCCTGATCATGGGTGACGTAGAGCATGGTGATGCCGAGCTCGGCGTGCAGTCGCTTGATCTCCAGCTGCATCTGCTCGCGCAGCTTCTTGTCGAGCGCGCCGAGCGGCTCGTCCATCAGGATCAGCGCCGGGTTGTAGACGATGCAGCGCGCCAGCGAGATGCGCTGCTGCTGGCCGCCGGAGAGTTCGCGCGGCTTGCGGTTCGCCACATGGCCGAGCTGGATCAGTTCCAGCGCCTCGCCGACCTTGCGCTTGATCTCCGCCTTGGACAGCCGGCGGACCTCGAGCGGGAAGGCGATGTTCTCGAACACCGTCATGTGCGGCATCAGGGCGTAGTTCTGGAACACCATGCCGAGGCCGCGCCTGTTGGTCGGCAGGGTGGTGGCGTCGCGGCCGTCGATGACGATGCGCCCGGAACTTGGCGTGATCATGCCGGCGATCAGGTTGAGCAGCGTCGTCTTGCCGGAGCCGGAGGGGCCGAGCAGGGTGACGAACTCGCCCTTGGCGATGGAGAGGTCGACGCGGTGCAGGGCGTTGACCTCGCCATAGCGCTTGGCGACGCCCTGGAGCTCGACCATGGCGGGGGTGGAGCTGGCGGTCATTGGGAGGCCTCGGTCTTGCCCTGCATCGCGATGATCCCGAGGGCGATCAGGAGCGAGAGCACGGTGAGCAGCGTGGAAACCGCCGCCAGCACCGGCGTCAGCTCCCAGCGGATGGAGGAGTACATCTTGACCGGCAGCGTCATGCTGTCGGTGCCGGTGAGGAAATAGGCGACCACCACCTCGTCCAGCGACATCAGGAAGGCGAACAGCGCCCCCACCGCGATCGAGGTCTTGAGCTGCGGCAGCACCACGCGAAAGAAGATGCGCAGCCGCGAGGCGCCCATGATCGAGGCGACCGTTTCCAGCGCCACGTCGGAATGGCTGAGGCCCGACATCACCGACACCATGATGTAGGGCGTCGTCAGCATGACATGGGCCAGCACCAGTCCGGCGGTGGTGTCGAGCAGGCCCCAGTTCGAATATTGCAGGTAGAGGCCGAGGCCGAGCACGATGACCGGCACCAGCATCGGCATCATGAACAGGCCCTGCAGGCCGCCGCGTCCCGGCAGCCGCGAGCGGGCCAGCGCATAGGCGGCGGGCACGGCGAGCACGAGGGTGGCGAGCGTGGTCAGGCAGGCGACGATGAGGCTCTGCACCGTCGAACCCCACCAGGCGGCGTCGGTGAAGAACTGACGGTAGAGCTCCAGCGAGAACTGCCGCGGCGGGAATTCGATCTGCCCGGGATTGCCGAAGGAGATGGGTATGACGATCAGGCTCGGCACCAGCAGGAAGGCGTAGCAGAGCCACGCCATGGAGGAGACGAGGCCGCGGGCGAGGCGGCTGGAACCGAACAGCTCGTTCATGCGCCGGCTCCCGCGAGGCCGGACGCGCCGCGCACCTTGCCGAGCAGGGCGACCAGCAGCCCGGACAGGATGAGCAGCGCCACGGCGGTGGCCGAGGCGGCGGTCCAGTCCAGCGTCTGGCGGGTGTAGAAGTCGACGAGGTTGGCGACCATCATGTCCTGCCGCCCGCCGAGCAGGGCGGGGGTGATGTACATGCCGATCGACAGCGTGACGTTGATCAGTACGCCGGCCAGCACGCCGGGGAGGCTGAGCGGCAAAGTGATCTTCCAGAAGATGCGCAGCGGGCCCGCGCCCATGGTCTCGGCGGCGAGGATCAGCCGGCGGTCGAGCGCCAGCAGGCTGCCGAGGATGGACAGGATCATGAAGGGCAGCAGGAAGTTGATCATGCCGAGGATGACGCCGACGCGGTTGAACATCATCGGCACGTTGAGCGTGCCGCCGCTGACGACGCCGAGAAACTGGTTGATCAGCCCCTGATTGCCGAACACCGCCACCAGCGCGAAGCTCTTCACCAGAATGCTGGTCCAGAACGGCAGCATCACCATGATGAGATAGGCGGTGCGCTTGCGCGGCGGCTGGGCGGCGAGGTGCAGCGCCACCGGATAGCCGAACAGAAGGCTGACCAGCGTGCCGCCGATGGCGATCTCGAAGGTGTTGCGCAGCACCCGCAGGAACAGCGTGGAGGAAGCGAGCTCGACATAGGCGTCGAAGGAGAACCGGCCATTATAGAGGCTGGTCCAGACCGTCAGGCCCAGCGGGTAGATGAGGATGAGCAGCATCACGGCGGTCAGCGGCGCCAGCAGCAGGAGGGCCGTCCAGGGGCTGAGGTCCGATGCGGAGGATGAGTGAGCCGATGATTGAGCCAAGGGCGGCGCGTCCTTCGGTTGCCGGGCGGCCTTCGGAAGGCTGCTCGCCGTCGCCCCGCGGGGCATGGCCGGACTATGACAGTCGGTTTTCAGAACTTCAATGTTAAAGTTCAGAATTCTGAAAACTAAACGCGCTAAATATCGGCGTTCACCCAGAACACCGAGGCCGGGCGCGTGCCGAGATTCGCGAAATGGTGCGGCTTGTCGCTGGAGAAGGCGAAGCAGTCGCCCTCGTTGAGGCTGAAGGTCTCACCGTCGATCTGCAGCTCGAGCGAGCCGGACAAAAGGAAGCCGATCTCCTCGCCCTTGTGCGAGTAGGGCTGGGCGCCGGAATTGCAGCCGGGCTGGATCACCATGAAGAAACCGCGCAGCCGCTCGCTCGCCGCCGGCGAGGCGATGTCCTTGCGGATGCCGTCGATGTCGAGCAGGCGGGAGCGCTGGCCGGCCCTGACGACGTAACGGCTTTCCGATGTCTGGACGGGGCTTTGCGAGGGGTCGATCAGCCAGGCCGGCATGACGCCGAGCGCGTTGGCGACAGTGTAGACGGTGCGGACGGTCGGCGAGACGAGGCCGCGCTCCAGCTGCGACAGCGTGCCGATCGACACGCCCGTCCCCTTGGCGAGATCGGACAGGGTCATGCCGGCCTTGAGCCGCAAATCGCGGATCCGCTGGCCGAGCTTCTGGGTTTCGTCGTCGGGATTGCTCATGCCGGCCGGCAGGCGTGCGGCGTCGTCAACGATCTTCATGGGCGACATGGAGGGGAAAAATCCGTTTTCATCCGACCGGTGGCCCCGCCCAGGAGGCAGGTTTTCACAGTGTATAGCGATAGCCGCATCTGGCGAAGAAGCCAATTCATTTTTCAGAAAACCAAAAAAGATGTAGAGGCCGATGAAAACGCTCCCTATCATGGGCGCATCGTCCGGGGCCGTCACGCGTCGCCGGCCCTCCTTCCAGGAATGCTCATCATGTCCGCTCCGATCGACTGGCACGCCCGTGCCGCCGCGCTTTCCCTCAACGGCCAGGCGTTCATCGGCGGGCGCTATGTCCCGGCGCTGTCCGGCAAGCTGTTCGACGGCATCAACCCGGCCAGCGGCAAGGTGCTGGCGCAGATCGCCGCCTGCGACGCGGAGGATGTCGATCGCGCGGTGAAGGTGGCGCGGGCGGCCTTCGAGAGCGGGGCCTGGTCGCGCATGGCGCCGCGCGAGCGCAAGAAGCGGCTCAAGGCCTTCGCCGCGCTGATCGCCGATCACACCGAGGAACTGGCGCTGCTCGAGACGCTCGACATGGGCAAGCCGATCCGCGACAGCCTCGCCGTCGACCTGCCGCTGTCGGCGCAGTGCATCGACTGGTACGCCGAGGCCATCGACAAGGTTTATGACGAAATCGCTCCGACTGCGCCGACCGCCGTCTCGCTGATCCGCCGCGAGGCGCTCGGCGTCGTCGCCGCGGTGGTGCCGTGGAACTTCCCGCTGCTGATGGCGGCCTGGAAGCTCGGGCCGATCCTTGCCGCCGGCAATTCGGTGATCCTGAAGCCGGCCGAGCAGTCCTCGCTCACCGCCATCCGGCTCGGGGCGCTGGCGAGCGAGGCCGGCATCCCCGACGGGGTGTTCAATGTGCTGCCGGGCTTCGGCGAGACCGCCGGCCAGGCGCTCGGCCTGCATATGGACGTCGACGCCGTCGCCTTCACCGGTTCGACCGAGGTCGGCAAGTATTTCCTCCAATATTCCGGCCAGTCCAACATGAAGCGGGTCGGGCTGGAATGCGGCGGCAAGAGCCCGAACATCATTCTCGCCGACGCGCCGGACCTCGACGCCGCCGCCACCTCGGCGGCCTGGGGCATCTTCTACAATCAGGGCGAGGTGTGTAACGCCGGCTCGCGCCTCGTCATCGAGGAGAGCGTGAAGGACCGGGTCGTGGAGAAGGTGATCGAGGTCGGCGGCGCCATCAGGGTCGGCGATCCGCTCGACCCGGCGACCGAGATGGGCGCCATGGTCGATGCCCGCCAGACCGAGCGGGTGATGGGTTATATCGAGAAGGGCGTGGCGGAAGGCGCCAGGCTCCGGCTCGGCGGCAAGCGCATCGTCGCCGATGGCTGCTTCATCGAGACCACGCTGTTCGACGACGTCACCAGCGACATGACCATCGCCCGCGAGGAGATCTTCGGCCCGGTGCTCGCCACCATCGCCGCGAAGGATATCGACGAGGCGATCCGCATCGGCAACGACACCACCTACGGGCTTGCGGCGGCGGTTTGGACTCGGGACATCAACAAGGCGTTCAAGGCCTCCTCGGCCTTGCGGGCCGGCGTGGTGTGGGTGAACTGCTTCGACCATGGCGACATTTCCTCGCCGTTCGGCGGCTTCAAGCAATCCGGCTTCGGGCGCGACAAGTCGTTGCACGCGCTGGAGAAATATACCGAGCTGAAGGCGACCTGGATCAATCTCGGCTGAAGGAGGCGGCAATGGCAGAGCTGATGTTTCGCGGGCTGATCCCCGCCTTCCCGACGCCGGTGCGGGACGATGGGGTGATCGATGAGGCCAAACTGGCCGCCATCGTCGACTACCAGATCGTCAACGGCGCCTCCGGCCTGGTGCCGGTCGGCGGCACCGGCGAGGCGAATTCCTTCGGCCTCGCCACCCGCCGGCGCATCGTCGAGGTGACGGTCGCCACCGCCGCGCGCCGGGTGCCGGTGATCGCCGGCGTGCTCGACCCCGGCCTCGGCGGCGCGCTGGAGAGCGGGCGCGCCTATCGCGAGGCCGGCGCCGACGGGCTGATGGTGATCCCGCCCTATTACGCCCGGCCCGACCAGGAGGGCACGCTGCGCTATTTCCGGGCGCTGGTGCCGGAGCTGAAGCTGCCGGTCGTGTTCTACGACAACCCCTACCGCACCAACATGGTGACGGCCCCGGCCACCATCGCCCAATTGGAGCGGGAGGGGCTGATCGTCGGCATGAAGGCCTCCAGCACCGATCTCTATCACTTCGCCCAGCTGGCCCAGCTGGTCAGCGAGCGCTTCTGCCTTTTGTCCGGCCAGGACACGCTGTTCGTCGAGCAGGTGCTGCTCGGCGCCAAGGGCGGGGTGCTCACCTCGGCTTCGCTGCTGCCGGGCTATTGGGGGCAGGTGCAGCAACTGGCGGAACAGGGACGGGCGAAGGAGGCGCTGGCGATGCAGGGCCGGCTGCACCCGCTGATGGACGCGCTGTTCGCCGAGCAGTTTCCCGAGGCGGTGCGGCGCGCCTTCGCGCTGATCGGCCTGCCGATCGGCACCTCGCTGCCGCCGGTCGGCGCGCTGTCCGCCGCCGCCGAGGCCCGGCTCATGGCGGCCGTGGACGAACTCGTCGCGAACGGCACGCTCGGCCGGATTTGAGCCGGCAGGCGGGAGCCGGAGGCGCGGACGCTCCTTGCGCGGATAGCCGTGGCTGTCCGTGCGGCCTCCGACGTCGCGGGGTGGAAATCGAGGCGAAGACGGCATCCGCCAATATTGCCGCAAGGCGGGCAGGCTCCCGCTCGCCGACCCACGCGGCCCGTCGACGTGCCGATTTACTTCGCCATGCGCTTTCAATGCCCCGAAATGGCGGGATTCAGAGGCCTTCAGTCGGAAGGAATATATTTCATCCGGGTGTAATTGACGAAGATATTTCACCCGGATATTAATCGCGCAATCCCATTTGGTGAGCGCGACATGTTCCAGACCACACTTTGTACGGCCTTCACCGGCCCGCGACTGATGTCCTCCGGCCCGCTGCCGGAGGTGGCCCTTGCGATCGCACGAGCGGCCGGGACGGCGGATCCGGTCCTTGTGTTCGACGACGCGACGGGCCGCGTGATCGATCTCGATCTGCGCGGCAGCGATGCGGAGATCCTCGAGCGGCTGGCCACCCCTGCGAAAACCCCCGAGGGGCGCTATCGGCCCAAAGCCGGCGCCGCCCCCGACGCCGGGGCGACGGAGGACGGGCAGCGGGGGCGCGGGCGGCCGAAGCTGGGAGTCGTCGCCCGCGAAGTGACCTTGCTGCCACGGCAATGGGAGTGGCTGGCGGCCCAGCCGGGCGGCGCCTCCGCGACACTGAGGCGTCTCGTGGACGATGCCCGCAAGACGGTGCATCCGCGCCAGCAAAGGCGGGCGGCGCAGGAGGCCGCGTATCGGTTCATCCACGCGATCGCCGGCGATCTGCCGGGCTATGAGGAGGCGACGCGCGCCCTTTTCGCGGATGACCGGCCGGCGATGGAGGAGCGGATCGCCGCCTGGCCGGAGGACGTTCGGGCCTATGCCCTGCGCCTCGCCTTCGGCCCTTCCGCCCCGCCGGATCAAGACCGAACGACGGGGTGAGCCACCAGGGAGCGGGTCCGAACCCGTTTCATGTCGTGCCGGCACCGTCGTGCGGCTCAATCCGCCCGCGTCGCGGGCATGGATGTGGCGCCGGTCAACACCGAACGCGACGTGTCGAAGACGCGCGCGAAGAGCCGGTTCGGCGACGAGAGTCCCGAGAAAGCCGCACGGCTCGGGGAGGCGGATCCCCTGATGGGGGCCGGTGCGCTCCGCGTGGGTGCTTTCACGGCCAGTAGGGCTGGGCGAGAGCCCGCGGCGCGGTCTGCCGTCCGACCAGGCCCGCCACCGCGAGGAAGGCGAGCAGGTAGGGCAGCATGATCAGCAGTGCATTGGGGATGCCGAGGCCGAGCGCCGGCAACTGGAACTGCAGCGCGGTCGCGGCTCCGAACAGCAGGCACGCCATCACGGTGCGGCCGAGCTTCCAGCTGCCGAAGATGACGGCGGTGATCGCGAGGTATCCGGCGCCGTTGGTCATGCCCTCCGTGAAGGTATGGATGTCGCCGATCGACAGGAAGGCGCCGCCGAGCGCCGACATGATGCCGGCAAACAGTACCGCGCCGTGACGGAGGGCGAGCACGGATCGGCCTGCCTTGGCGACCGCCTGGGGGTTTTCCCCGACGGCCCGGAGCGTGATGCCGAGCCCCGTCATCGTCAGCACCGCGCCGACGGCGAGGATGATGGCGATGGCGAGCCAGGCCATCCCTATCTGCTGGAACAGCGGGCCGACGAGCGGCAGATCGCTGAGAACGGGAACCGGCCAGGCGTCGAAGCCGGGAATCGTCGTGCGCGAGCGGGCGCCGAAAAACTCGCGATAGCCGAGCGTCGTCAGCCCGAGCACGAGAATGTTGATGCCGATGCCGGTGACGATCTGGTTGGCGCGAAGGGTATTGGTGAGCACGGATTGCAGCAGGGCGACGGGCAGCACCGCGAGAACGGCGCAGGCGAGCCCCAGCAGGGGCGATCCGGTCATCGCGGCGCCGATTGCGCCGCCGAAGGCGCCCGCGAGCATCATGCCCTCGATGCTCATATTCACCACGCCGGCCCGTTCCGACACGAGCTCGCCCGTGGCCGCGAACAGGAGCGGAATCGCGAGGCGGAAGCTGGACGCCAGGAATATCGCGACAAGTTCGAGCGTCACTTGCGATCTCCCCTGTCGACATAGTAGGCGGCGCCGGCGATCGTCACCACGATCAGCCCCTGCAGCACATCGATGAGCGCGGAGGGAACCGAGGCGCCCATCTCCATCGAGATGCCGCCCGAGCGCAGGAAACCGAAGAGCAGCGCGCCGGCGATCACCCCGGCGATCGAGTTCCGCGCCAGGAGGCCGACCACCAGCCCGTCGAAGCCGTAGCCGGAGGAGAAGCCCGCCTTCAGCGAATATTGCTCGCCCTGCAGCATGAGGCCGCCGGCAAGGCCGCCCATCGCGCCGGCGAGGAACAGGGCGGTGACGATGCTGGCGCCGACCGCAATGCCGGCGCGGGCCGCGGCAACCGGATTGAGCCCGACCGCCTTCAGCTGGAAGCCGAATATGGACCGCGACAGCACGAGGGCGGTGACGGCGGCGATGACGACGAGCAGCGGCAGGCCGAGCGTCACCGGGGAACTGTAGGAGCCGGTGAGCAGCGGCACCTGCGTCGTCACCGGGATCGGCAGCGATTCCGGCAGGGTCGCCGAACTGGTCATCGGCTGGCGCAGCAGCGCCTCCGACTGGACCGACCAATAGAGCAGCCAGACCGCGATGAAGGAGAGGAGCAGCGTCGAGATGACCTCGTTGGTGCCCACCCGCACCTTGAGGAAGCCGGCGAGCGCCCCCCAAACGCCGCCGGCCAGGGTCGCGCCGAGGAGGGGGACGAGGAAGGCAAGGCCGAGCGGCAGATCGGCGATGCCGGGAGCAAGACAGATCGCCGTCGCGGCGACGCCTCCGACGGCGATCTGTCCCTCCCCGCCGACATTGGTGAGCCCGGCGCGCGCGGCGAACACGAAGCCCGTGCCGACCAGGGCCAGCGCGACCGCGCGATTGATCGAGGCGGAGATCGCATAGGCATTGCCGAAGGCGCCACGCCAGAAGGCCGTCAACGCCTCTCCGAGCGGCACGCCCAGCGCCATGATCGCCACGGCGCCGACGGCGAAGGCGGCCAGCACCGCGCCGACCGGCAGAAGGAGGCCCGCCAGCCCGGGCGGTAGCCGGGGCGGGGCTGCGGATCGAGATGCGACGCTCATGCGGACCTTCCCGACATCAGGGTGCCGATGGCCTCCCGGTGGACCGGGTCGGCAGGGTATTCGCCGGCGATCCGGCCGCGATAGAAGACGACGATGCGATCGGCCACCGCGATCAGCTCGTCGAGCTCGGAGGAGACCAGCAGGACGCCGACGCCCTCCTCGGCCGCGTCCCGTATCAATCCGTAGACGGTCTCGATGGCGCCGATGTCGAGGCCGCGCGTCGGCTGCGCCGCCAGCAGGAAGCGGAGATTCGGCGTCGTCAGTTCGCGCGCGAGGACGGCCTTCTGCTGGTTGCCGCCGGAAAGGCTGCCGAACGCCACCGTCGCGCCCGCCGCCCGCACGTCGAAGCGCTGGATGTAGTCCCGCGCCTTCTCCATCTGGCGTCGGCGGTCGATCAGCCCGAGACGCGAGAATTGCCGCATCCGGTTCAGGAACAAATTGTCGGCGAGCGAGAGCTTGCCGATGGAGCCGACCGCGTGCCGGTCTTCCGGCACGATGCCGACGCCGCTGCGGGTGATCTCGCGCGGGCTTGCCTGGGTGAGGTCGCGGCCGCCGGCAAACCAGCGGCCGTCGGTCGGCCGGGCGAGACCGGCGAGGATGGCGCCGAGCTCGCTCTGGCCGTTGCCCTCGACGCCGGCGACACCGACGATCTCGCCGCGCTCGATGCTGAGCGTGACGGCGTCCAGCCGGCGCACGCCGGTGCGGTCGTCGAAGGAGACGCCATCCAGCTGCATCGCTTCCCCGGCCGGCGGGCGGGGCCCGGCCGGCTTGCGTTTTGCCAGGGCGATCGCCCCGACCACGGCCTCGCCGGACCGCGCGGCCGGGCGCTGAATCATGGCGGAGACCAGTGCCGGGATCTCTTCCGCCGGCCGATCCGACCGGGCGCTGACGCGCCCGCGATGCAGCACGGTGACGCGATCGGCGACGCGCTCGATCTCGGCCAATTTGTGCGTG
Organism: Ancylobacter oerskovii; assembly: GCF_018390555.1. Taxonomy (GTDB): domain Bacteria; phylum Pseudomonadota; class Alphaproteobacteria; order Rhizobiales; family Xanthobacteraceae; genus Ancylobacter; species Ancylobacter oerskovii. The sequence goes on from NZ_JAHBGB010000019.1 coordinate 120,756, forward strand.
ACCATCACCACGGCGCAGCCGCTGTCGGCCACCTGCCGGCAGACAGTCAGCAGCGACCCGATCTCGTCGGGCAGCAGCACCGCCGTCGGCTCGTCGAGAATCAGCACCTGCGGCCGGCGCATCAGGCATTTGACGATCTCGACGCGCTGCCGCTCGCCGACGGACAGGTCGCCGACCGTGGCGAAGGGCGCGAGCGCCAGGCCGAATTCCTCGGCCAGCGCCTCGATCCGCCGGGCCTCCGCCTTGCGGTCGAGCCGCCCGCGCGAGCCGCCCATCAGCAGATTGTCGATGACGGTCAGCTCGTTGACCAGGCTGAAATGCTGGTGGACCATCGCGATGCCCCTGGCGAGGGCGTCGCTGGGGCCGCTCGGCGCATAGGCTTCGCCCTTCAGTCGCATCGCGCCCTCGCTCGGACGATGGATGCCGAAGACAAGGTTGCAGAGCGTCGACTTGCCGGCGCCGTTCTCGCCGAGAAGGCAGTGCACCTCGCCGCCGGCGAAATCGATGTCGATGCCGGCAAGCGCGACGAACGAGCCGAAGCTCTTGCCGATGCCGTTCATGGTCAGGAGCGACGGCGCGGCGGCGCGGGTCCCGGGGACGGGCACGACGGTCTCCGTCACGATGCCGCTCCCGTCCATCAACCTTCGAGGACCTTGATCTTGCCGGACTTGATGTCCTCCATGATCGCCTTGAGCTTCTCGGTCATTTCCGGCGTCGGCGCGCAGACGGCGATGGTGGAGGCTTCCGGGCCCATGGCGAGGCCGAACGGCTTGTAGCCCGGCGCCCATGTACCGGCGACGGCCTGGTCGATGGCATAGGACACCTGGTAGCCGACACCGGTGATGGAATAGGCCAGATAGAGCGGGTCGGTTCCGCAATAATTGGTGTAGGAACCGATGATGTGGGTGCCCTTCTCGGAGGCCGCCTGCTCGAGGCCGCGCAGGCCGAGATTGAGGATATGGTAGTGGATGTCGGCGCCCTGGGCGATCGCCGCCAGCGTGGCTTCCTTCGACTTGGCGACGTCATCGAAATTGCCGGTATAGCTTTCGAAATACTTGACGTTCGGATTGATGTAGCGCGCGCCGTTGCCGAATTCCTTGCCGGCATTGACGATGGAGGGGATCTCCATGCCGCCGACATAGGAGACGGCGCCGGTCTTCGACAGCATGGCGGCGGCGGCGCCGGCGACGAAGGCGATCTCGGCCTGCTTGACGTCATAACCGGCGACGTTCGGCCGCTCGGCGCCGGCATTGCCGCCGACGATCGAGAACTTCACGTCGGGGAAACGCGGGGCGACCTTCAGCACATCGGCCTGGGTCTGGCCGCCGACGCCGATGACGAGCTTGTTCGCCGATGCCAGCTGGGTCAGCGCCTGACCCATGTCGGCATAGGAAATGTTCTCGATCATCTGCACCTTGATCTTGTCGCCATACTTCGCCCGCGCGGCGACGAGGCCGTTATAGCCGGATTCCATCCAGCCCTTGTCGGACTTCGAGCCGGGAATGAGGATGCCGACCGTCAACGGTTCCTCGGCCAGCGCGGCTCCCATGCCGGCGGCGAGCAGCGCGGCGGCGGCGAGGCCCTGCAGGGTCATGCGGCGTGTGATCATCGACGTCTCCCGATCGGCATCCAATTGCGCGAGACGCTCCATTGCTGCGTCCCCGAGGAGATGAAACGCAATCGTCGTGCCAACCTCGGAACGGGCTCAACCGCGCGCGTTTCCTCAAGCCGGGAGTGAAAAAATAAGTAAGTGATTAATTATCAATCGGCCGTGCGCGCCTCTCTGCCCGCAAATTGGGCGAGGCCTGTGCCGAGGGCGTCCGAAGCGCTGCGATCACGGTGCCGGCGGTGTGGCACGGGGCTTGCGATGGTGTTCGCAACGCGGACATCAAGAGGACACCGACATGAGCGCCATGAAATCCGTCAGCCAGGAAATCCCGCCTTCGCGGCCGCTCGGGGTCGGCCTGAATACGCGCTGGATGGCGCGCGCGGACAATGTCGACATGACCCTGCCCGAGGTGGCGCCACGGGTCGTCACGCTCGCCACGAAGCCGCAGACGGTGACGATCGATCTGGCGCGGACCGCGATCCTCGTCATCGACATGCAGAACGACTTCTGCACCAAGGATGGCTGGGTCGATCTCGTCGGCGGCGACCATACCGCCGCCCGCGCCGCGATCGAGCCGCTGCAGGCGCTGCTGCCGCAGCTTCGCGCGCATGCGGTGCCGATCATCTGGGTGAACTGGGGCAACCGGCCCGATCTCGCCAACATGCCGCCGAACCAGATTCATCTCTACAAGAACAGCGGCGAGGGCATTGGGCTGGGCGATCCGCTGCCGGCCAGTGGTGCGGCGGTGCTGGAAAAGAACTCGTGGGCCGCGGCCGTCGTCGATGAGCTCGCGCCGCTGCCGGGCGACATCATGGTCGACAAGCATCGCATCAGCGGCTTCTGGGATACCCCGCTCGACTCGATCCTGCGCAATCTCGGCATCCGCACCGTGCTCTTCGCGGGGTGCAACACCGACCAATGCGTGCTGCATTCGCTCACCGACGCCAACTTCCTCGGCTATGGCTGCGTGATGATCGAGGATTGCTGCGCTACCAGCTCGCCCGCCTTCTGCACGGAAGCGACGATCTGGAACGTCAAGAAGTGCTTCGGCTTCGTCTGCGATTCGCAGGCGGTGCTGGCGGCGCTCCCGCTCCGGTGAACGGCTTTCTGCCCGGCGGCGAGGGGCGCCTGGACCCGACGGGCAAGGGTCCGCTCGACGGTCTTCGCTTCGCGGTCAAGGACCTGATCGACGTTGCGGGAACGAGGACAGGGGCCGGCAACCCGGACTGGCTCGCGCGGGCCGTTCCCGCCGAGCGCCACGCGCCGGCGGTGGCGCGACTCCTCCAGGCCGGCGCGCATTGCCTCGGCAAGACCATCACGGACGAGCTCGCCTTCAGCCTGGAGGGTGAGAACCTTCATTTCGGCACGCCGGTGAACCCACGTCACCCGGACTGGCTGCCCGGCGGATCGTCGAGCGGTTCGGCCGTGGCGGTCGCGGCCGGCGCGGTCGATTTCGCGCTCGGCACGGATACGGGCGGCTCCGTGCGCGTGCCGGCCGCCTTCTGCGGCATCTTCGGCTTTCGTCCGAGCCATGGCGCGATCAGCCTTGCCGGTGTGCTCCCCTTTGCGCCGAGCTACGACACGATCGGCTGGTTCGCGCGCGATGCCGCCGTCCTGGAGAGAGTCGGAAGGGTGCTGCTGCCGCCGGCGGCACCGCCGCCGATCACCCGCATCCGCCTTGCCCGCGACGTGCTGGCGGAAATGGACCCGGAAATCGCGGGAGACATCACGGATGCCGCCGCCCGGCTCGTTACCGATGGGCCGGTCGATCTCCTCGGCGGCCACCCGCTGGCGGCGTTCCGGCAGGCCTATGCCCTCGTTCAGGGGTACGAGATCAAGCAGGCGCTCGGGGCGAGGCTGGCGAGCGTCTCGCCGCGTTTCGCGCCGCCGATCGCCGAGCGTTTCGCGGGCGCGCTCGCGATCGCCGAGGCCGACTACCAGTCCGCCTCGGCGGATCGACGGCGCCTTGCGCGGATCGTGGCCTCATGCTGTCCGCCCGATACCGCCATCGCCGTGCCGGTCGTCTCCCGCCGCCATGTGCGGCGCGACGCATCCGCTGCCGAGCGTGGCGCCTTCTATGCCGGCACGCTCGGCCTCACGGCCCTTGCCGGCCATGCCGGCATGCCGCAGGTTCAGCTCGGCGCCACACGGGGAGAGGGGCTCGGGCTCGCCCTTCTCGGCAGCGCCGGCTGCGATCTGGCCCTCCTGGACCTGGCGCGACGCGTCGCGGAGACGGACACCGATATTCCATGAGCATGACCCCCGAAAAGCCGGTCGAAACCCCGGCCCGGATCCGTCGCACCCGCAATGCGGCCGACACCAAGGAGAAGCTGCTCAAGGCCGCACGGATCGAATTTGCGCAGCACGGCTTCGCGGGCGCACGCACGGACCGGATCGTCCGAAGCGCGGAATCCAACCCGCGCATGATATCGCACTATTTCGGCGGCAAGGCCGGGCTGTATGTCGCCGTGCTGGAGGAGGCGCTGGGCGATCTGCGCCGGCAGGAACTGAAGATCGACCTCGAGGATCTCGGGCCGCTGGACGGGCTCATCCAGCTCTTCGACTTCATGAACCGGCATTTCGAATCGAACACCTATCTCGTTCGCCTGCTCAGTGCCGAGAATGTGCAGAAGGCACGCTACCTGAAGACTTCGAAGCGCGTGCAGCAGATGGCGTCGCCGGTGCTCTCGAATATCTCGACATTGATCGAGCGGGGCGAGGCGGATGGAACCTTGCGTAAAGGTCTGGATCCACTGGAAGTATATGTCATGATGGTGGCATTGAACCAGTTTCACCTTTCGAATGTTCATACGCTCTCGGTGATATTCGAGCGGGATCTGGGCTCGCCCGCCTGGCGCGCCTCGCGCCATGTCGCCGCGCGCACGATGATGCGAGTCTATCTGGAGCGGGACCGGCGCGAGACTTGAGGGATAGACCGCTCTCGGCGCGAGGGGGGCGGCAGAGGCGAGCCCGATCAGGCCGCGAAGCCGCCATCGATCGTGTGCATGGCGCCGGTGATCCCGCGGGCCTGCGGGCCGGCGAGATAGAGCGTCAGGCTCGCCACTTCGTCAGGCGTGCCGTAGCGTTTGATGGACATCGGCCCGAGCATGGAAGCCGCCCGAGGCCCCTCGGCCGGGTTCATGTCGGTGTCGGTCGGGCCGGGCTGCACCACGTTGACCGTGATGTTGCGCGGGCCCATGTCGCGCGACAAGCCGCGCGCCATGCCCTGCACCGCCGCCTTGGTCATCACATAGGCCGAGAGCCCGGTGAACGGCATATTGTCGGCGGTGTCGGATCCGATGACGATGATGCGTCCCCCATCGGGCATCAAGCGCGACGCTTCGATACTGCCGAAATAGGCACCGCCAATGTTGACGTCGATCATCCGTTCGACGTCGTCGGCGGCGAGCGTCAGCGGATCGCCGAAGACCAGCAGACCGGCATTATAGACGAATATGTCGATCGGCCCGGCATCGCGGATCGCCGCGATGAGTTCTTCGCGAGCGCCGGCATCCGCCCGCAGCGCCTGCGCGCCGGTTTCGGTGGCGAGCCGGGTGGCCGCATCCGCCGAGGCGGCATAGGTGAACACGACCGTTGCGCCGGCTGCCGAGAAGCGCCGCACGATCGCGGCGCCTATGCCGCGGCTGCCGCCGACGACGAATACCTTGTGATCTGAAAATTCCATCGTGCTCGACCTTCGAATGCGGAGGGAAGTGCGTCTGTCGATGATGGGCTGCCGCCTCCAATCCGGTGCGACAGCCGGCGCCGTCAGAGCGGGATGCCGATGCGGCGGGACACGGTGGCGTCCGTAAAACGGGGGACGTCCGCCATCACGGCCTCTGTCTCGGCGGATGCGAGCGCCGCGTGCAGCGCGGCCTCATCGCGAAACCGGTAGATCCCCACGGAGACATCCACGACATCGGCGTCGCGGGGAAAGAAGGCAGCGGCGCTTTCCAGTCCATGCCGCTGCCAGCACGCGAACGCCAATGGCAGGTGGACGTCGACATAATGGTCGCGATCGAAATAGGTGCCGCCGCTGCAGGTCACTATCATTATTGCATTTGCCATGAAGGACATGTGGGCCGATTGAAATTGATCCTCAACTTCCAGAAATGAACATTCTCCGTTCAATTATGTGGGTAGAGGCGAGCGGCATGCCTTCGCTTGTCGAGGCGCGAGATCATCGCTGCCTCCCGGGGCATGATCCGCAAGAAGGCTATTGCTGATCTTCGCCCCTTGCTGGAGCGCGCGAATTCACGCCTCGTGGCCGCATGCGGCCGCGGCATGAGAGCGGAACAGGCCGCCATCGTTCGCGGCTTGTTGCCGTGGGTCTGCTCCTGGCGCATGGCAGAGCGGGGTCTTCACCCGGGGGCGATGGACCTCCTCTTGCGGCACGCGGATCGTATCGGCCTGCCTTTTGGCAAGCGTTCGACAACTCGACCTGACGTACTCGCCACCCTGATGCGTCGTGGGGCTTTCGGACCGGATCGGCCAGAATGTGGGCCCTGCAGGCCATGGTTATGATGTGCGCGACATCCGGCACCGTTCCCATCGTAGAGACCGGCCCGTTCGCGCGCGGCCGAACGTAGGGGAAGGGGCGCCAACGGTGGCTCAGGTCCAGCCAAGCGCCTGAAAAATTTGGCGCACCCGGCACGATTCGAACGTGCGACCTTTGCCTTCGGAGGGCAACGCTCTATCCAGCTGAGCTACGGGTGCCAGCGGCGCGTTCGCGCCGGACGCCGTCTTCTTAGTCGAAGGACCGCGCGCCGGCAACATGTGGTGTCGGCTCCTGCGCAGGAAATGCGGTCGATCCGCCCGGTGCCATATGGCAGCGGGCCGCGCGATGGTTATATAGCGCTCGCCATGAACAGCGATGCGCCGACCACCCCCCGCAAGCCCTTCTTCTCCCCGGAGGAGATCGAGCGTTACGCCCGCCACCTCGTGCTCGGGGAAATCGGCGGGCCGGGCCAGCAGAAGCTCAAGAAGGCCAGCATGCTGGTGGTGGGAGCCGGTGGGCTCGGCGCGCCGGCCCTGCTGTATCTCGCCGCCGCCGGGGTCGGCCGGCTGGTGGTGATCGACGACGATGTCGTCTCGCTTTCCAACCTGCAGCGGCAGGTCGTCCATACCACCGAAATGGTCGGCCGGCTGAAGACGGAGAGCGCCGAAGCCTTCGTCGCCGCGCTCAATCCGCATGTCGATTTCCAGGGCGTGGCCGGGCGGCTGAGCGCGGAGAACGCGCTCGATCTCGTCGGCACGGTCGACGTGGTCATCGACGGTTCGGACAATTTCTCCACCCGCTATCTGGTGTCGGATGCCTGCGCGCTGGCGCGGAAGCCGCTGGTCACCGCCGCCCTCGGGCGTTTCGATGCCACCGTCACCACCATCCGCGCCCATGAGAGCGGACCCGACGGTGCGCCCAATCCCACCTATCGCTGCCTGTTTCCCGAACCGCCGCCCGCCGGCCTGGTGCCGAGCTGCGCCGAAGCCGGCATTCTCGGCGCGGTGGCCGGCGTCGCCGGCACGCTGGTGGCGTTGGAGGCGATCCGCGTCGTGGTCGGCTTCGGCGAAGGCCTGGTGGGACGGCTGCTGATGATCGACACGCTGTCGATGCGCTTCGAGACGCTGAGCTATGGCTGGGATCCCGACAATCCGTTGACCGGCACCGCCCCGACCATCACCGACCTGTCGGGCCACCGGCGCTGAGGCGACGGCGCGCGCCTCACAGCATGGCGGGCAGCACGCGGTCCGGCGGGCGATGGCCGTCCATGAAGGCGCGGATGTTGACGATCACCTTCTCGCCGGTGTCGATGCGCGCTTCCACCGTCGCCGAGCCCATATGCGGCAGCAGCACCACCTTGCCCTGGCGCGCCAGCTTGAGCAGCTTGGGGCTGACCGCCGGTTCGCGCTCGAACACGTCGAGGCCGGCGCCGGCGAGCTCGCCGGTTTCGATCATGCGAATAAGCGCATGTTCGTCAATGACTTCGCCGCGGGCGGTGTTGACGATATAGGCGTCGCGCTTCACCAGCTTCAGCCGGCGGGCGGAGAGCAGGTGGAAGGTGGCCGGCGTGTGCGGACAGTTCACCGAGATGATGTCCATCCGCGCCAGCATCTGGTCGAGGCTGTCCCAATAGGTGGCCTCGAGCTCGTCCTCTATCTGGCCGGGCAGCGGGTGGCGGTTGTGATAGTGGATCTGCAGGCCGAAGGCCTTGGCCCGCCGCGCCACCGCCTGGCCGATGCGTCCCATGCCGATGATGCCGAGCCGCTTCCCCCAGATGCGGTGGCCGAGCATCCAAGTGGGCGACCAGCCGGGCCAGACGCCCTCGTCGCGGATGATCAGCGAGGCGCCCTCGGTAAGTCGCCGCGGCACCGCGAGAATCAGCGCCATAGTCATGTCGGCGGTGTCCTCGGTGAGGACGCCGGGGGTGTTGGTGATGGTGATGCCGCGCTCGGTGGCGGCGGTGACGTCGATGTGATCGACGCCGTTGCCGAAATTGGCGATCAGCTTGAGGTTGGGGCCTGCCGCCTCGATCACCCGGGCGTCGATGCGATCGGTGATGGCCGGCACCAGCACATCGGCGCTCGCCATCGCCTCGGCGAGCTGGGCCTGCGTCATCTGCACGTCCTCGACGTTCAGCCGGGCGTCGAACAGCTCGCGCATGCGGGTTTCGATCTTGTCGGGCAGCTTGCGGGTCACCACGACCAGCGGCTTCTTGCGGGCCATCTCAATCCCCGTCGCGAGCAAGGTCCCGTTAACGTCGAAGGCGGAAAATACGGACCGGCCGGGACGGAGCCTCATTAGCAGACGGGTCGGCGAAACACAAAAAGCACCCATTCGCGGTGCAGGCGTGCGCCCGCCGCCGGGAGTTACCTCCGGGCGGCCGTGACGTGCGATGAACAGGTGACAGGAACGATGCGACTTTCCACGCTTCGAATCGGTGCGAGGCTTCGAGGCGGCAAGGAGCGCCGCGGGGGATGGCGGGGCGGCTTCGGGAAGCGGCCCCTGCTCTTCGCCCTGCTGGCGGCAGGCATGGTCCTGGCGGCGGAGCCGTTGATCCACAAGAGTTTTTCACCCGCGCAAGCGCAGTCCGCCGCGCCGGCCACCAAGGGGCCGGTCGGGCGCGAAAGCGGGCTGCCGGTGCCGCGCTTCGTCTCGATCAAGGCGGACAAGGTGAATGTTCGCTCGGGTCCGACGCGCGACCACAGCGTGGCCTGGGTCTTCACCCGCGCCGGGCTGCCGGTGGAGATCACCGCCGAGTTCGAGACCTGGCGGCGCATCCGCGATTCGGACGGGGCCGAGGGCTGGGTGTACCACTCGATGCTGTCGAGCCGGCGCACCGCGCTGGTGGGGCCGTGGCTGAAGGACGGGGCGACCTCGCTCTATGCCAGCCGCGACGCGCAGTCCCGCGTCGCCGCGCAGGTGGAGCCGGGGGTGCTGGGCCAGGTCAATGATTGCGACGGCAGCTGGTGCCGCTTCTATGGCGACGGCTTCGAAGGCTTCATCCAGCAGGAGAAGCTGTGGGGCGTCTATCCCGGCGAGAAGATCGACTGATCCGGTGTGCAGTGGGGCCAGATCCGGGCGCCGGCTCCCGGTTCGGTGAGGTGTACGATCGGGCCAGCCTGTCCGGTGAGGCCGATTTCCGCCCGGGACCGGCCTGCCGCGATGGCGCCGCGCTCCCATAGGGGGGCGTCATGGCCGGGGGAGGCCGCGTGCGCCCGTCGCCATGTCGCGGCGATCCGAGGTGCCCGGCCCGGAGCCGGGTGCGGGCCGGGCAAGCAAAAAGGCCGGTCGCGGGACCGGCCTTTTCATATTTCAGGGAATCTGACGAGCGGGCCGCACCGCTCCGGGACCGTCTCGGCCCCGGCGCTCTCAGCCCCGGCGCTTGGGGCGCAGGCGGACCACCACGTCGACGCGGGCGATCTCGTAGCCTTCCGGCGGCTCGGGAACCCGCTCCACCTCGACCGCCGCGCTGGGGATGTCGAGGAGGTGGTTCTCGCCTTCCATGAAGAAATGGTGGTGGTCGGACGGGTTGGTGTCGAAATAGGTCTTCGACCCGTCAATGGCGAGCTCGCGGAGCAGCCCGACCTCGGTGAACTGGTGCAGCGTGTTGTACACGGTGGCCAGCGACACCGGGAAGCGCGCCTTGATCGCCTCCTCGTGCAGGATTTCCGCCGAGACGTGGCGGTCGCCCTTGGCGAAGAGCAGCCAGCCGAGCGCCAGGCGCTGGCGGGTGGGGCGGAGCCCGACATCGCGCAGCATGTGGCGGACGTCATGGAACGGGCAGCCGGTGCGGCTCGCGCCAGCGCTGTCGCGCAGTCGGGCCACCGGAAGCACCGGCTCGTCGTCCTCCATCACCATACGCGACACGGCAACAGGGGCAGGGCGAAAAGTCTCGTTCATCTCACGTTCCGAGCAGACAATCCAAGACGGCAGCCAGCCTTTCGACCGGCGCCGCGAGCAGTTGCAAGGCGATGCCACCGGACATAGATGGCCGCAGGCAACGGGTTTTTCAAAGCCAGTATATTCGCAGGCACGGTCTGCGGGCAACAATCCGTCGCATTATAGTAATCATTCCAAACTGTAAGACCGGCGGCGCCGGCGCGGCGGGCCGTCATGCTACCGACACAGTGAGCGGTACCGCCGCATGGAGGATGGCTTTGAGCCGGCAGGGCGCTGTGATAGGAAGCGCCAGAAACCGGGCGGCAGCCTTTCCGCCCGCGGTCGAAACGACAAGCGTGGTGATACGGCGGCAATGGTCGAACGGCAGAACAGCTTCTCCTACGATGAACTGCTCGCATGCGGGCGCGGCGAGCTTTTCGGACCCGGCAACGCCCAGCTGCCGCTGCCCCCGATGCTGATGTTCGACCGCATCACCTCCATTTCCGAAGAGGGCGGCGCCAACGGCAAGGGCCATGTGCGCGCCGAGCTCGACGTGAACCCGGACCTGTGGTTCTTCGCCTGCCACTTCAAGGGCGACCCGGTGATGCCGGGCTGCCTCGGCCTCGACGCCATGTGGCAGCTGGTCGGCTTCTATCTCGGCTGGCTCGGCTCCCCCGGGCGCGGGCGGGCGCTCGGCCTCGGCGAGCTGAAATTCTCCAACCAGGTGCTGCCGACCACCAGGAAGGTGGTGTACGGCATCGACTTCAAGCGCGTCATGCGCTCCAAGCTGGTGCTCGGCATCGCCGATGGCTGGCTGGAGGCGGATGGCGAGGTGATCTACCGCGCCAGCGACCTGAAGGTCGGCCTGTTCCAGGCCTGACGCACGCCGCGGGAGCGCGGCCCGGCCGCACGGCCTTGTCGACAACGGCCCCCGGCGCCATCTGCCGGGGGCTCACTCATGAAGAGGGGTGCCGCGCGGCGCCGGACCGAACGCCGCCGCCGCCCGCCAGGGAAGGAAAGCCTATGCGCCGCGTCGTCGTCACCGGGATGGGTATCGTCTCGTCGATCGGCAACTCCACCCAGGAGGTGCTCGCCTCGCTGCGCGAGGGCAAGAGCGGCATCACCCGCTCCGAGAGCTATGCCGAACTGGGCTTCCGCTCGCAGGTGCACGGCGCGCCGCTTCTCGACGCCAGCGAGATCGTCGACCGCCGTGCCATGCGCTTCCACGGCGGCGGCACCGCCTGGAACCATGTGGCCATGGAGCAGGCGATCCGCGATTCCGGGCTGGAGCCGCATGAGGTCTCCAACGAGCGCACCGGCCTCGTCATGGGCTCGGGCGGCTCTTCCACCCGCACCATCGTCGAAGCCGCCGACATCACCCGCAAGAATGCCAGCCCCAAGCGCGTCGGCCCCTTCGCGGTGCCGAAGGCGATGGGCTCCACCGCCTCGGCGACGCTGTCGACCTGGTTCAAGATCAAGGGATCGAGCTATTCGATCTCGGCGGCCTGCGCGACCACCAATATCTGCATCGGCAACGCCGCCGAGCTGATCCAGTTCGGCAAGCAGGACATCGTGTTCGCCGGCGGCTGCGAGGACCTCGACTGGACGCTGTCCTGCCTGTTCGACGCCATGGGCGCCATGTCCTCCGACTATAACGACCGCCCGGCGGTGGCCTCGCGCCCCTATGACAAGAACCGCGACGGCTTCGTGATCTCCGGCGGCGCCGGCGTGCTGGTGCTGGAGGAGCTGGAGCACGCCAAGGCGCGCGGCGCCCGCATCTATGCCGAGGTCATCGGCTACGGCACCTCCTCGGACGGCGCCGACATGGTGGCTCCCTCCGGCGAGGGCGCGGCGCGGGCGATGAAGCTGGCGCTGGCCGGCGTGAAGGGCGGCATCGACTACATCAACCCGCACGCCACCTCGACGCCGATCGGCGATCTCAAGGAGATCGAGGCGATCCGCGAGGTGTTCGGCGCCCATTGCCCGCCGATCTCCGCCACCAAGTCGCTGACCGGCCACTCGCAGGGCGCCACCGGCGTGCACGAGGCGATCTACTCGATCCTGATGATGCAGAACGGCTTCATCGCCGCCAGCGCGCATATCGACGAGATCGACCCGGCCTTCGCCGACATGCCGATCGCCCGCGAGCGCATCGACAATGCCAAGCTCGGCCGGGTGCTGTCCAACGGCTTCGGCTTCGGCGGCGCCAATGCCGTGCTGGTGCTGCAGCATCCCGACGCCGCCTGAATTTTTTGACGTGAGCGTGCTTTCCCGTCGCCCGGACGTCATCGTCCGGTCGGAAAGAGCGCCAGCCGGCGTCGCGCCGGCCGCGAGGAGAAGACGATGAGCCTGACGCAGGGCAATCCGGTGCACGGCAATCTGATGGAAGGCAAGCGCGGCCTGATCATGGGCGTCGCCAATGATCATTCCATCGCCTGGGGCATCGCCCGGGCGCTGGCGGCGCAGGGGGCGGAGCTGGCCTTCACCTATCAGGGCGAGGCGCTGGGCCGCCGGGTGAAGCCGCTTGCCGAGCAACTGGGCAGCGACACCGTGCTCGCCTGCGACGTCGAGGACATCGCCTCGGTGGACGCGCTGTTCGAGCAGCTGAAGGCGAAGTGGGGGACCATCGACTTCCTCGTCCACGCCATCGGCTTCTCCGACAAGAACGAGCTGAAGGGTCGCTATGCCGACACCACGCGGGAGAACTTCTCGCGCACCATGGTGATCTCCTGCTTCTCGTTCACCGAGCTCGCCAAAAGGGCGGCGGCGCTGATGCCCGATGGCGGCTCGCTGGTGACGCTGACCTATGGCGGCTCCACGCGGGTGATGCCCAACTACAACGTGATGGGCGTCGCCAAGGCGGCGCTGGAGGCGAGCATGCGCTACCTCGCCGCCGATTACGGGCCGCAGGGCGTGCGGGTGAACGCCATCTCCGCCGGGCCGATCCGCACCCTCGCCGGGGCCGGCATCGCCGATGCGCGGCTGATGTTCAACTACCAGAAGCGCCATGCGCCGCTGCGCCGGACCGTGACCATCGACGAGGTGGGCGGAGCGGCGCTGTACCTGCTCTCCGACCTGTCGAGCGGCGTCACCGGCGAGGTGCACTTCGTCGATTCCGGCTACAACATCATCTCCATGCCGCATCCCGAGGCGCTGAAGACCATCGAGGACGCGGTGGAGGCCGGCGAGGCGGCGCAGTAGGCCTCCCCGGCCGGCGCCGGGGCGGTGCCGGCCATGGCCGGAAGGATCCGGCCGTCAGTGGCCGAGCGTGTCCTTGTGGATGCGGCCATCCTTCATGATGATGCGGAAATTCGTCCCGGCATCGGCGATCAGCGAGAGATTCTCCAGCGGGTTGCCCTCGACCAGCAGCATGTCGGCATAGGCGCCTTCCTCCAGCACGCCGAGCTTGCCGGGATAGGGATTGCGCGGTCCGGACAGCGCCAGCAATTCGGCATTGGTGGCGGTGGCCATCCTCAGCGCCTCCGCGGCCGAATACCAGCGGGCGAGATGGGTGAGCATCACCCCCTGCCGCCGCGCCAATTCCGGCGAGAACAGCATGTCCGAGCCGAAGGCGGTCTTGATGCCGTGCTTCTTCGCCAGCGCGTAGACATTGTCGGTGGCGGCGAAGATCGCCAGCGCCCGGTCGCGGCTGGGGCCGGTCAGCGGCCCGGTATCCTCGAGGCTGAGGAAGGGCTGGGTGCTGAGCCAGATGCCCTTCTCCGCCATCCGCGCGGCGATCTCCTCATCCATCAGATGGCCGTGCTCGATGCAGGTGACGCCGGCGTCGAGAGAGCGCCGGATGGTGTGCGAGGCATAGGCGTGGCTGGCGACATAGGTGTTCCAGTCGCTCGCCACCTGTACCGCCGCGCGCATCTCGCCTTCGGTGAAGGTGGAGGCGTCGAGCGGGCTGCGCGGCGAGGACACGCCGCCGCCGCCCACCATCTTCAGCTGTGAGGCGCCCTGCATCAGCTGCTCGCGCGCCCGCAGCATCACCTCCGCCTCGCCATCGGCGATGGCGACGCCGCCGGTGCGCTCGGTGCGGTCCGGCGTGCCGGCGGCGCGCGGCAGTTCGGCGAGCGGGCGCAGGTCGCCATGGCCGGCGCTGGCGGTGATCATGGCGCCGCAGGGATAGATGCGCGGGCCGGCGGTCAGCCCCTCGTCGATCGCCTGCTTCAGCGGGAAGGACGGGCCGCCGAGATCGCGGATGGTGGTGAAGCCGCGCATCAGCGTGCGCTCGGCCTCGGCGGCGGCGGCAAGGAAGATGTAGCCGGGCTCGGCCGACAGCATCACCGGGATCGGCAGCGCGGCGAAGATGGCGTGCCAGTGCATGTCGATGAGGCCGGGCATCAGCACCCGGCCGCCGCCGTCGATCACCCGCGCGCCTTCCGGCGCCGCCGGGGTGCCGGCCGCGATGGATTTCACGCGGCTGTCCTCGACCAGCAGCGACACGCCCTCGCGCAGCGCGCTGGCCCGGCCGTCGAACAGGCGGATATTGGTGAAGAGGATCCGCTGCGGTCCGGCGGGCTGCTGCGCCCGCGCCGGCCGCGCGAGGCCGAGCGCGGCGAGCGAGGCCGCCATGCCGGCGACGAAGCCGCGCCGCGACATGCCGGCCTGGAGCCGGGCCGTCAGCGCGGCGAGTTCCGGCCGGTGGCAGAGGCAGCCCGTGTGGCCTTCGGGGGCGACCGCCGTCTCATCCGTGCAGGCGAAGGCGGGGGGAGGGGGCGAGGGGCGGAACGACATGAGGCACCTCCGGGTCGCTTCGTGGACGGTTCGGCCCGCCCCGTTCGCGACCCGCGCACCCTACGCGGATACGCTGCCGGCGCAACCCGCGCCGCCTTCGCGGGACGCCGCCGCCCACGAGGAGGCGCTCCCCGCGAGGGGCGCCTCGCGCGAAGGAGGCTTCACGCGAGGGAGGCTTCACGCGAGGGAGGCTTCACGCGAGGGAGGCTTCACGCGAGGATTCTTGCGCGCCGCGATCCCGCAAGCGCTTTGCCCGCGCCGGCGACGGCCGGCCCGGCTACTCGCCGGCGCTGAGCGCGATGCGGTAGGCATCGGCGGGGTAGACGCCGAGGATCCGCAGCTCCTTGGAGAAGAAGGCGAGCTCCTCCAGCGCGTGCTTCAGCCCGACATCGTCGGGATGGCCGATGACGTCGGCATAGAACTGGGTGGCGAAGAACTCGCCGTCGAGCTGGTAGGATTCCAGCTTGGTCATGTTGACGCTGTTGGTGGCGAAGCCGCCCAGCGCCTTGTAGAGCGCCGCCGGCACGTTGCGCACCCGGAACACGAAGGTGGTGACGGTGGGGCCGTTATTGGCCGGCGCCCAGTGGGCGTCGCGCGAGAGGATGATGAAGCGCGTGGTGTTGTGCGCCTCGTCCTCGATGTTCTCGGCGATGATGTCGAGGCCGTAGATCTCGGCGGCGAGGCGCGGGGCGATGGCGGCCACCGTCGGGTCGCCGGCCTCGGCGACCAGGCGCGCGGCGCCCGCCGTGTCCGAGCCGACCACCGCCTTAAGCCCCAGCTTGCGGATGATGTTGCGGCACTGGCCGAGCGCCATGACATGGCTGGTGACGGTCTTCACCGTGGCGAGCGTCGCGCCCTTCACCGCCATCAGCTGGTGCGAGAGCGGCAGGAAATGCTCGCCGATGATGTTGAGGCCCGAGGTCGGCATCAGATGATGGATGTCGGCGACGCGGCCGGCGACCGAGTTCTCGATCGGGATCATGCCGAGATCGGCCTCGCCGGACTGGATGGCGGCGAAGGCGTCCTCGAAGGTGGGGCAGGGCAGCACCACGGCGTCGGGAAACCGCTCGCGGCAGGCATTGTGGGAATTGGCGCCCGGCTCGCCCTGAAAGGCCACGGTGCGGGGGGTATTCATGGTCCTCGATTCCTTCACCTGCGCGCCCGGCGATCCGAGGCGTCTCGACACGGCACCGCCGCCGGCTCGCGCACCGCAAAAAGCGCGACGGAACGCCGCGCCAGCCGCCGCTCCCTGCCGCCCGCGCACCGGGCGCGGCGGCCGGACAGGCGCCGCATCCGCCTGCCGCTTCGGCAGGCTGCGCGAGAAATGACAGAAGTGTCATAGACTTGCGCAAGAACAGCGCCGGCCCGCATGCGGGCGGACGGTGGCGAAACGTAGCACCGACGGCGCGCTTATACGGGTTGCACGCCTAGGGTCAAAATGATTAGTTCCGCCCGCCGTTGGCGGCCGTGCGACGCGGCTGTTACATTACGTGCGGGCATCGGCGGTCCAGCCGGATGGATCGCGGTGCCGGTCGAGGGAGCGGAACTCAAGATGGACAGCTTCGAGCTGAACAAGATCGCCGGCGCCGTGCTCGGCGTGCTGACCTTCACGCTGGGCCTGAACGTGTTTTCGGGCATCCTGTTCACCTCGCACGCGCCGGAAAAGCCGGGCTTCGAGATCGCGGTCCCCGAGGGCGGCGGCGGTGCCGCCGTGGCCGCCGCGGCGCCCGACGTGCCGATCGCCGAGCTGCTGCCCAAGGCCAGCATCGAGAAGGGCGCCGCCGTCGCCAAGAAATGCGCCGCCTGCCACAACTTTGTCGAAGGCGCGGGTGCCAAGGTCGGGCCGGACCTCTATGCCGTCGTCGGCCGGCCGGTGGCGAGCGCCGAGGGCTTCGCCTATTCCGCCGCGCTCAAGGCACATGGCGGCAACTGGACCTTCGAAGAGCTCAACGCCTTCCTGAAGAACCCCAAGGCCGACATTCCCGGTACCGCCATGGGCTTCGCGGGCCTCGCCAAGGAAACCGAGCGCGCCGACCTGCTGGTCTATCTCAACTCGCTGTCGCACAGCCCGCAGCCGATCCCGGCGGCGCCCTGAACCGGCGATTTTAGCCGGCGACCGGCCGGCATTGCCGAAGCGAATGCTTCGGAATTGCCGGTGAATTTCTTCACGATCACGTCAGGCCGGAGGCGCGGCGCGCTTCCGGCCTTATTGTTTTCCGAACGTCACCGTTCACATTGGTGACGCGGGAGGTAGGCTGTGCCGGAATGGCCGGTGCGCCCGGCCCGACATGCCGAGATTCGAACAAGGAAGTGCGTCGCATGGCCGATCGCCGATCTCTCCCGGTCTCCACCGCCTTTGCCCGTCCCACCCGCCGGCTGGCGCTGGCGCTGATGGGAGGCGTGCTCGCCCTCGGCACGATCGGCCTGCCCGATCTCGCCCGCGCCGAGCCGCAATGGCGCCACGGCCTCTCTCTGCTCGGCGAGCCGAAATACCCGGCGGACTTCAAGCGCTTCGACTATGTGAACCCCGACGCGCCCAAGGGCGGGCTGCTGCGGCTCTCCGCCAGCGGCACCTTCGATTCGCTCAACGACATCATCCCGCGCGGCAATCCCGCCGCCGGGCTGTCGCTGATCTACGACACGCTGATGAGCCCCGCCGCCGACGAGGTGGCCACCGAATACGGGCTGATCGCACAATCGGTGCGCTATCCCGACGACTTCTCCTCGGTCACCTACAAGCTGCGCCCGGAAGCCAAATGGCATGACGGGCAGAAGATAACCCCCGACGACGTGGTGTGGTCCTTCGAGCAGACCATCAGGAACAACCCGCGCCAGGCCTTCTATTACAGCCACGTCAAATCGGCGGCGAAGACCGGCGACGACGAGGTGACCTTCACCTTCGACCAGGCGGGCAACCGCGAACTGCCGCAGATCGTCGGCCAGCTGCGGGTGATGCCGAAACACTGGTGGACGGCGAACGGCCCGGACGGCAAGCCGCGCGACATCGCCCAGGGCACGCTGGAGGTGCCGCTCGGTTCCGGCCCCTACAAGGTGAAGCAGGTGGTGCCCGGCCGCTCGATCTCCTTCGAGCGGGTGAAGGATTATTGGGGCCGCGATCTGCCGGTGAATGTCGGCACCAATAATTTCGACGAGCAGCGCTTCGAATATTTCCGCGACGACACGGTGGAGCTGGAGGCCTTCAAGGGCGACCAGTATGATTTCCGCGTCGAGAGCTCGGCCAAGGACTGGGCCACCGCCTATGACTTCCCGGCGGTGAAGCAGGGCAAGGTGATCCTCGAGGAATTCGCCAACCGCGCCTCCGGCCAGATGCAGGCCTTCATCCCCAATCTGCGGCGGGCGAAGTTCCAGGACCAGCGGGTGCGCCGGGCGCTCAACTACGCGCTCGACTTCGAGGGCATGAACCGCACGCTGTTCTTCGGCCAGTACAAGCGGACCGCCAGCTATTTCCAGAACACCGAGCTCGCCTCCTCCGGCCTGCCCGAGGGCCGCGAGCTGGAGATCCTGCAGGGCGTGAAGGACAAGATCCCGGCCAGCGTGTTCACCACGCCCTACCAGAACCCGCCGCAGGGCGGGGAAGAGGAGCGCCGCAGCAACCTGCGCGAGGCGGCGCGGCTCTTGAAGGAGGCCGGCTGGACGGTGAAGGACCGCAAGCTGGTGAACGCCAGGGGCGAGCCCTTCACCATCGAGATCCTGATCGCCAATCCCGCCTTCGAGCGCGTCGCGCTGTTCTACAAGCCGGCGCTGGAGCGGCTCGGCATCACCGTGAACGTGCGGCAGGTGGACACCTCGCAATATATCAACCGGCTGCGCGCCCGCGACTTCGACATGATCCTCACCGGCTGGGGGCAATCGCTGTCGCCGGGCAACGAGCAGCGCGACTTCTGGGGCTCGGCGGCGGCCGACCGGGAAGGCTCGGCCAATTATGCCGGCATCAAGGATCCCGGCATCGACGCGCTGATCGAGACGGTGATCTATGCCAGGGACCGCGGCGACCTCGTCGCCGCCACCCACGCGCTCGACCGGGTGCTGCTGGCCTATGATTTCGTGATCCCGACCTGGAACTACCCGAACTACCGCACCGCGCGGTGGAACCGCTTCGCGCATCCCGAAAAGCTGCCGGAATATTCCTTCGCCTTCCCCGACATCTGGTGGTGGGACGCGCAGAAGGCGGCGCAGACGGGAGGGGCGCCGTGAGCGGGGGGAGACGACCGGGTGCGTCTCCTCCCCCCTCTCCCCGCGGGGGAGAGGGGGGAGGAGAGGGGGGGCAACATGGTTTGAGCCTGTCGCGGCGGGCCTTGCTGGCGCTCGGCGCCGGGGCGGGGGCGGCGCTCGCCTTGCCGCGCACCGGCCGGGCGCAGGGGGCAGGGACGGCGGCGGCTCCCGGCGCGGTGCCTGCCGCCGCGTCGACCTTGCCCGCCGGCGAGCTGCATGGGCTCTCGGCTTTCGGCGACCTGAAATATCCCGCCGATTTCGCGCATTTCGCCTATGTCGATCCCGCCGCGCCGCGCGGCGGCGGCTTCTCGCAGATCGGGCCGGTGGCCTTCTACAATCAGGCGCTGCAGACCTTCAATTCCTTCAACGGCTACATCCTGCGCGGCGACGCGGCGCAGGGCGTCGAGCTGACCTTCGACACGCTGATGGCGCGGGCGCTGGACGAGCCGGACGCCGTCTACGGCCTGCTCGCCCGCTCGGTGGCGGTGAGCGAGGACGGCACGGTCTACCGCTTCCGGCTGCGGCCGCAGGCGCGCTTCCATGACGGCTCGACGCTCGATGCCGAGGACGTCGCCTTCTCGCTGAACCTTTTGAAGGCCAAGGGGCACCCGGTGATCCAGCAGGGCCTCGCCGACATGGAGGGGGCGGAGGCCGAGGGCGCCGACATCGCGGTGGTGCGCTTCGCCAAGGGGCGCGCGCGCGACGTGCCGCTGCTGGCGGCGCAGCTGCCGGTGTTCTCGCGGGCCTATTACGGGGCGAAGAATTTCGAGGAATCGACGCTGGAGCCGCCGCTCGGCTCCGGCCCCTACAAGGTGGGGCGGTTCGAATCCGGGCGCTATGTCGAATATGGCCGGGTCGAGGACTATTGGGGCGCCGGCCTGCCGGTGAATGTCGGCGTGAACAATTTCGACACGGTGCGCTTCGAGTATTTCCGCGACCGCGAGGTGGGCTTCGAGGCGTTCAAGGCCGGCACCTACCGCTTCCGCGAGGAGTTCACCGCCCGCAGCTGGGCCACCGGCTACGACTTCCCTGCCCTCCGGGACGGCCGGGTGAAGCGCGAGGAACTGCCCGACGACACGCCCGGCGGCGCGCAGGGCTGGTTCCTCAACCTGCGGCGGCCGCAATTCGCCGACCCGAAGCTGCGCGAGGCGCTCTCCTATGCCTTCGACTTCGAGTGGACCAACAAGAACCTGATGTTCGGCATCTACAAGCGCACGCTGTCCTTCTTCGAGAACTCGCCGCTGAAGGCGCAGGGCCCGGCGGGAGAGGCGGAGACGGCGCTGATCGACAGGCTGGCCGACATCCTGCCGGCGGAGCAGATCGCGGCACTGAAGGGCGAGCCGTGGTCGCCGCCGCTCTCGGACGGCTCCGGGCAGGACCGGGCGCTGCTGCGCAAGGCGCAGGAGCTGCTGCGCGCCGGCGGCTTCACCGTGAAGGACGGCAGGCTCACCGACACGGCCGGGCGGGCCATCACCATCGAGTTCCTCGACGACGAGGGCTCGCTGGAGCGCCACACCGCGCCCTTCATCAAGAACCTCAAGCTGATCGGCATCGAATCGACCTTCCGCCTCGTCGACCCGGCGCAATATCAGCGCCGGCTCAACGATTTCGACTTCGACGCCACGGTGCGGCGCTATTCGCTGACCTCGGTGCCGGGGGAATCGTTGCGCAGCTTCTTCGGCTCCAAGGCGGCGGCGACGCCGGGCTCGCCCAACCTCGCCGGGCTCGCCGACCCGGCGATCGACCGGCTGATCGAGATGGTCATCGCCGCGCAGACGCGCGAGGCGCTCACCACCGCCTGCCGGGTGCTCGACCGC
This sequence comes from Ancylobacter oerskovii, assembly GCF_018390555.1. Classification (GTDB taxonomy): domain Bacteria; phylum Pseudomonadota; class Alphaproteobacteria; order Rhizobiales; family Xanthobacteraceae; genus Ancylobacter; species Ancylobacter oerskovii. Next base: position 141,532 of record NZ_JAHBGB010000019.1, read on the forward strand.
CGGCTGCGCTGGAACCGCTTCTGGGTGCCGCAATGGTATTCCGGGGTCCATCGCATCGCCTATTGGGACGAGTTCGCCTGGCCCTCGGTGCCGCGCCCGACCTATGCCCGCGCCATTCCCGGCATCTGGTCGGCGAAGCTGCGCAAGGCGGGGTGAGGGAGGCGCCATGGGGCCGTGCGTTGCGCTGCCGTTCGCTGCCTCGCCGTCCGTTCCGTCGTCATGGCCGGGCTCGGTCCGGTCCTCGACGCCCTGGCGCCGTGGGCACCCGGCCGAAGGCGTGGATCCCCGGGACGAGCCCGGGGATGACGGGGCTTTATGGGGGATGGAGGGCTCTGTGGGGGATGGCGGGGCTTTATGGGAGACTTTACGGCGGAGAGGTTCGGCGAAGCTGCGCAAGGCGGGGTGAGGGGCTGCCATGGCGCCGTGCGTTGCGCTGCCGTTCGCTGCCTCGCCGTCCGTTCCGTCGTCATGGCCGGGCCTGGTCCGGTCCTCGACGCCCTGGCTCCGTGGGCGCCCGGCCGAAGGCGTGGATCCCCGGGACGAGCCCGGGGATGACGGGGCTCTATGGGGGATGGAGGGGCTCTATCGGAGGCTCTACGGGGGAGTGGTTCGGCGAAGCTGCGCAAGGCGGGGTGAGGGGGCCGCCATGGGGCCGTGCGTTGCGCTGCCGTTCGCTGCCTCGCCGTCCGTTCCGTCGTCATGGCCGGGCTTGTCCCGGCCATCCACGTCTTCGGCCGCGCGCGGCGTTTGGAGGAAGTCGCGGCTCCCCCGGTCAAGCCCGGGGATGACGTCGCTTGAGGCGAGACGTTCGGCAGAAGGAGCGCCAAGCACGTTGTGCCAGGGAATGAGCAATGCCTGTCTTCTTTCTTTCCCTCTCCTCGGTGGGTAGAGGTGGCCCGCGCAGAGCGGGCCGGTGAGTGGGCACGCGATCGGGACGCGTTGCTCACCCCTCACCCCACCCCTCTCCCCCACGGGGAGAGGGAGCAGGTTGCTCTTTCTGAGGGAGAACCTATGAGGTCACCCTCACATCAACTCCCGCAACCTGACAAGACGTTAAGTTGACCGGCAGGCCGCGCGCCGCCAAGTTGAGCGCAATTCCCGGAGGTTTCTGCCCCGCATGCTCGCCTATATCGTCCGCCGCATCGCGCTGATGGTGCCGACCCTGGTCGGCATCATGCTGATCTCCTTCGTGGTGGTGCAATTCGCGCCGGGCGGCCCGATCGAGCGGGTCATCGCCCAGTTGACCGGCGAGGGCTCCTCCGCCACCCAGCGCATTTCCGGCGGCGGCGGCGATTTCGGCGGCGGTGGCGGCAGCGGCGCGGGATCGAGCGACCCGATCTCCTCCAAATATCGCGGCGCGCAGGGGTTGGACCCCGCCTTCATCAAGCAGCTGGAAGTGCAGTTCGGCTTTGACAAGCCGGCCTATGAGCGTTTCGGCAAGATGCTGTGGGACTATGCCCGCTTCGATTTCGGCCGCAGCTACTTCCGCGACATCTCGGTGATCGACCTGATCAAGGAGAAGATGCCGGTCTCGATCTCGCTCGGCCTGTGGATGATGCTGATCACCTACGCGATCTCGATCCCGCTCGGCATCGCGAAAGCCGTGCGCGACGGCTCGCGCTTCGACGTGTGGACCTCGGCGGTGATCATTATCGGCTACGCCATACCGAGCTTCCTGTTCGCCATCCTCTTGATCATCCTGTTCGCCGGCGGCTCGTTCTTCTCGATCTTCCCCTTGCGCGGCCTGACCTCCGACAATTGGGACCAGCTGTCGCTCGGCGCCAAGATCCTCGACTATTTCTGGCACCTCGTGCTGCCGATCACTTCCATGGTGCTCGGCGCCTTCGCCACCATGGCGCTGCTGACCAAGAACTCGTTCCTCGACGAGATCCGCAAGCAATATGTCGTCACGGCGCGGATGAAGGGCCTGTCGGAACGGGCGGTGCTGTACCGCCATGTGTTCCGCAACGCCATGCTGATCATCATCGCCGGTTTTCCCGGCGCCTTCATCGGCGCGTTCTTCTCCGGCTCGCTGCTGATCGAGACCATCTTCTCGCTGGACGGGCTGGGGCTGCTCGGCTTCGAGAGCGTGCTCAACCGCGACTATCCCGTCGTGTTCGCCAATCTCTACATCTTCTCGCTGGTCGGACTGGTGGTGAACCTCGTCTCCGATCTCACCTATAGCTGGGTCGATCCGCGCATCGACTTCGAGAAGCGGGACGTGTGAGATGGACGCTTCCGCTTCCCAGCCCGTGCGGCCGTCCACCCAACCGTCCACCCCCACCGAGGCCGCGCCGCCGGCGACGCGCGAGCGCTCGCGCCTGTCGCCGATCAACCAGCGCCGGCTTGCCAATTTCCGCCGCAACCGGCGGGGATTCTGGAGCTTCTGGATCTTCGCGGTGCTGTTCGTGGCGAGCCTCGGGGCCGAGTTCATCGCCAACGACAAGCCGTTCCTGGTCGAATATGACGGTGGCACTTATTTCCCCGCCTTCAAGGCCTATCCCGAGACCGCCTTCGGCGGCGATTTCGAGACCGAGGCGGATTATCGCGACCCCTATCTGCAGAAGCTGATCGCCGAGAAGGGCGGCTGGATGGTGTGGCCGCCGATCCGCTACAGCTACGCGACGCATAATCTCGATCTGCCGACCCCGGCGCCCTCGCCGCCGACCTGGATGCTCACCGACGCGCAATGCGCGCCGGTGGTGGAAAAGCTCGGCCGCACCGGCGGCTGCGGCGCGCTGGAATGGAACTGGCTCGGCACCGACGACCAGGGGCGCGACGTGCTGGCCCGGCTGATCTACGGCTTCCGGCTCTCGGTGCTGTTCGGGCTGGTGCTGACCATCATCTCCTCGATCATCGGCGTGGCCGCCGGCGCGGTGCAGGGCTATTTCGGCGGCTGGACCGACCTTCTGTTCCAGCGCTTCATCGAGATCTGGACGGCGATCCCGGCCCTGTACCTGCTGCTCATCATCTCCTCGATCCTGGCGCCGGGCTTCTGGATCCTGCTCGGCATCCTCTTGCTGTTCTCCTGGGTGGCGCTGGTGGGGCTGGTGCGCGCCGAGTTCCTGCGGGCGCGCAACTTCGAATATGTGCAGGCGGCGCGGGCGCTCGGCGTATCGAACGCCGTCATCATGTGGCGGCATCTGCTGCCCAACGCGATGGTGGCGACGCTGACCATGATGCCGTTCATCGTCTCCTCCTCGGTGATGACGCTGACCGCACTCGACTTCCTCGGCTTCGGCCTGCCGCCCGGCTCGCCCTCGCTCGGCGAATTGCTGGCGCAGGGCAAATCCAACGTGCAGGCGCCCTGGCTGGGGCTCACCGGCTTCTTCACCGTCGCCTTCATGCTGAGCCTGCTGATCTTCATCGGCGAAGCGGTGCGCGACGCCTTCGACCCGCGGAAGACCTTCGCATGAGTGAAGATTCGCGCATGAGTGACGATCCGCGCATGAACGCCGCCACCCCCGACGCCCCCCTTCTCTCCGTCGAGGATCTCTCCGTTGCCTTCGCCCGCGAGGGCGGCGCCCCGGCGCTGGCGGTCGACCATGTGTCGTTCCAGCTGAAGCGCGGCGAGACGCTGGCGCTGGTCGGCGAGAGCGGTTCCGGCAAGTCGGTGACGGCGCTGTCCATCCTCAAGCTGCTGCAATATCCCGCCGCCTCGCATCCCTCGGGCAAGGTGATGTTCGAGGGGCGCGACCTGCTCGCCATGGAGGAAGGGCAGATCCGCCGGGTGCGCGGCAACGACATCACCATGGTGTTCCAGGAGCCGATGACCTCGCTCAATCCGCTGCACACGGTGGAGCAGCAGATCGCCGAGATCCTGTCGCTGCACCGGGGCATTTCGGGCAGCGCGGCGCGGCGGCGGGTGATCGAGCTCCTGACCGAGGTCGGCATTCCCGAGCCGGAGACGCGGCTCGGCTCCTATCCGCACCAGCTTTCCGGCGGCCAGCGCCAGCGGGTGATGATCGCCATGGCGCTCGCCAACGAGCCGAAGCTGCTGATCGCCGACGAGCCGACCACCGCGCTCGACGTCACCGTGCAGGCGCAGATCCTGGCGCTGCTCAAGCAGCTGCAGGCGCGGCTGGGCATGGCGCTGTTGTTCATCACCCACGATCTCGGCATCGTCCGGCGCATCGCCGACCGCATCTGCGTGATGAACAAGGGCCGGATCGTCGAGGAGGGAACGGTGGGCGAGGTGTTCGACGCCCCCCAGCATCCCTATACGCGCCAGCTGATCGCCGCCCAGCCCTCGGGCGAGCCGGCGCCGGCGCGGCCGGATGCCGAGCTGATCATGCAGGCGACCGACCTCAAGGTGTGGTTCCCGATCAAGGCCGGGCTCATGCGCAAGACCGTCGGCCATGTGAAGGCGGTGGACGGCGTCTCCGTCGCCATCCGCAAGGGCGAGACGCTGGGCGTGGTGGGCGAATCGGGCTCGGGCAAGACCACGCTGGGGCTGGCTTTGCTGCGGCTGATCTCCTCCGACGGGCCGATCGTGTTCATGGGCCAGCCCGTCGACACGCTCGGCTTCAAGGCGATGCGGGCGCATCGCAGCGACATGCAGATCGTGTTCCAGGACCCGTTCGGCTCGCTCTCCCCGCGCATGTCGATCGCCGACATCATCGGCGAGGGATTGCGGGTGCACCGGCCGGAACTCTCCGCCGACCAGCGCGACGCGCGGGTGGTGGAGGCGCTGACCGATGTCGGGCTCGACCCGGCGAGCCGGCACCGCTACCCGCACGAATTCTCCGGCGGGCAGAGGCAGCGCGTCGCCATCGCCCGCGCCGTCGTGCTGGAGCCGAGCTTCGTGGTGCTGGACGAGCCGACCAGCGCGCTCGACATGATCGTGCAGGCGCAGATCGTCGACCTCCTGCGCGACCTGCAGAAGCGCCGCAGCCTCACCTACATGTTCATCAGCCACGACCTGAAGGTGGTGGCGGCGCTGGCGTCGAAGCTGATCGTGATGCGTCATGGCGAGGTGGTGGAGCAGGGCGAGGCCTCGGCGATGTTCGCCGACCCGAAGACGCCCTATACGCGGGCGCTGTTCGCCGCCGCCTTCCATCTGGAGGAGGCGCCGGGGGCGAACGGTCCCGCCGCCGGAGCCCCGGCGTGAGCGGGGAGCCGCGTGCGGGCGCGCGGCAGGGGAACGCGCCATGCGAGGCGCTCGGCGACCGGGCGGTGCCCGTGACGCTGGAGGGCCCTGCCGATATCGGCGGCGACGGCTTCCGGCCCTATCGTCGTTACACGGTGACGCTGCCGGGCGCCGGCGGCGCGCCGCTGACGCAGACACGCGACATATTGCGGGTCGGGCCGGTGGTGGCGGTGCTGGCCTGGGACCCGGCGGCGGGGGTGTTCGCGCTGATCCGCCAGTTCCGCCTCGCCGCGCATCTGGCGACCGGGCGCGGCGAACTCGTCGAGATCGCCGCCGGGCGGATCGAGGAGGGCGAGGCGGCGGAGACGGCGGCCCGCCGCGAATGCCGCGAGGAACTCGGCGTCGCGCCGCTGGCATTGCTGCCGATGCTGAGCTTCATGCCGACGCCCGGCGTTACCGACGAGCATGCCGAGCTGTTTCTCGCGCTGGTGGATGCCGCGCGGGTGCCGGAGGAGGCGGGGGAGCCGGGCGAGACGGAGCATACCCGCCCGTTCCTGCTGCCGGAAGCGGCGGCGCTGGCGGCGCTCGCCACGCCGGCGCCGGGCGTGATCGGCAACGTGTTCACGCTGGCGGCGCTGCAATGGTTCGCGCTCAACCGCGCGCGGGCAGAGGCGTTCGCCGCCGACCATGCGCCGGCGAAATAAAGGGCGCGCCGGCTATTGTCACCGGCGTGACATCGAAGCTGCCTAGAGGGTTCTGCGATCCGCGGCCGCGCCGCCTGTCCGTAGCGGAGACGCTCCATGCGCAAGACCCTGCTGGCTGCCGCCAGCCTCGCCCTTCTGTCCAGCACCGTGCTGTCCGGCGCGGCCTTCGCTGCTGATACAATATATCCTATCGACCGCGCAACGATTTTGCAAGGCTCGCCTTTCGACTTCAAGGTGGAGTTCGACGGCGTGGTGAAGCCGGAAGAGGTGAAGATCACCATCAACGGCGAGGACTACAAGCACGTGCTCGGCAAGGACGCGACCTTCGTGGAGAAGGAGCCGGGCGTCGAGGCCTCGGCGCTGGTCCTGCGCGGCGCTTCCATCGCCGCTCCCGGCAGCTACAAGGTCGAGGCCAGCGCGGCCGGCAAGACCAAGACGGTGACCTGGGACGTCTACGGCACCCCGGCGCTGCCCAAGGTGAAGAACGTCATCTTCTTCCTCGGCGACGGCATGTCGGTGGCGCACCGCACCGCGGCGCGCATCATGTCCAAGGGCAATACCGAGGGCAAGGCCAACGGCAAGCTCAACATGGACACCCTGGACCACATGGCGTTCATCGGCACCTCGTCGACCGATTCGATCGCGGTGGACAGCGCCAACTCCATGTCGGCCTACATGACCGGCCACAAGAGCGCGATCAACGCCATCGGCGTCTATGCCGACCGCACCAAGGACAGTTTCGACGACCCGAAGGTCGAGACACTGGGCGAGGCGGTGCGCCGCACCGGCAACAAGGCGCTCGGCATCGTCTCCACCGCCGAGCTGCAGGACGCCACCCCGGCGGCGGTGGTCGCGCATACCCGCAAGCGCGCCGACAAGGCCGAGATCGCCCAGATGCTGTACGATGTCCGCCCGGACGTGGTGCTCGGCGGCGGCGGCGCCTATTTCATCCCGCAGTCGACCCCCGGCTCCAAGCGCAAGGACGACAAGAACTTCGTCGAGCTGTTCAAGGCCGACGGCTACCAGATCGCCACCACCAAGGCGGAGCTGGCGCAGGCCTCGAAGTCGAACTCCGGCAAGATCTTCGGCGTGTTCCACCCCGGCAACATGGACACCTGGCTGGACCGCAACCAGCTGAAGAAGGGCACGGTCGGCAAGTTCCCCGACCAGCCGGGCCTGGTCGACATGACCCGGACCGCACTCGACGCGCTGTCGAAGAATCCCGAAGGCTTCGTGCTGATGGTCGAGGGCGCCTCGATCGACAAGATGTCCCACCCGCTGGACTGGGACCGCGCCATCGTCGAGACCATCGAGTTCGACCAGGCCGTCGGCCTCGCCCGCGAATTCGCCAAGAACAACCCAGACACGCTGATCGTCGTCACCGGCGACCATGCCCATGGTGTGTCGCTGATCGGCACCATCGACGACAACAAGCCGGGCACCGAGATGCGCGAGAAGGTCGGCGTCTACGCCGAGGCCGGCTTCCCCAACTATGAGGACAAGGACGGCGACGGCTTCCCGGACCGCATCGACGTTTCCAAGCGCCTCGCCATCTTCGCCAACAACTTCCCGGACTATTACGAGACCTTCCGCCCGAAGCTCGACGGCCCCTTCGTGCCGGCGGTGCAGAACGCCGAGAAGAAGTACGTCGCCAACGAGCAGTACAAGGACGTGCCCGGCGCGGTGCTGCGCACCGGCAACCTGCCGCGCGACAACGACACCGGCGTGCATGCGGTGGATGACATCGTGCTGCAGGCGACCGGCCCGGGCGCCGACGGCTTCAAGGGCTACATGGAAGAGAGCGACGTCTATCGCGTGATCGCCGAGGCGCTGGCCTTCGGCGCCCCGACCAAGCGCGCCTCCGCGCAGTGAGGCCGCGCGGGGCCCGACCCCGCGGCTGACGGACGTGACGATGCCCGGCCCGCCTCGTGCGGGCCGGGCGTTTTTGTCTGGAGGCGGTGCGGATGGCGGACCGGTGTCGTTCGGGCGCCGGCAGGCTGGGTCGCCGGAGGCTCGTTTCGGAAGATGGTGGGGGCCTTTTCTCTCCCTCTCCCCGCCCGAACTCGGCTGTTGCCGAGTTCGGTTCCGGCAAGGTCGAAACCGGAAATAGCCGGTTTCGACGGAGAGGTGGCCCGCGTAGCGGGTCGGTGAGGGGGGACGACATGGGGAGGCCAAGAAGGCCCCTCACCCCACCCCTCTCCCCGACGGGGAGAGGGGGCCTGTCGCTGGGCGGGGGGAGCGCCTTTCTGGCTTAATGGACCGGGCCGCCTCTCAGAGCTGCTTCACCGTGCGCACCGGCGTGCCGGCCGCCGCGATGCAGACCGGTGCGGCGCTGAGGGGCTTGTCGGGCATCGGCCGTATGCGTCCTTCGAGGCCCGAGCTGCGCCCGGGCACCTCAGGATGAGGTCGGTCGTTCGGTTGCAGGTCTTTTGCAAACGGTCCTGCAACGCCCCTCATGCCGAGGTGCCGGCCGCGGGCCGGCCTCGAAGCACGCAGGCGGCCATCCCGAGCGGCAGCTGCCGCACGTCTCTCAGAGCCGCTTCACCGAGCGCACCGGCGTGCCGCCCGCCGCGATGCGGGCCAGCGCCGGGCCGAGCGGCTCGCGCACCACCGACATGTAGTGCGCGGTGGCGTGCAGCAGCGTCCCGGCATCCTCGACGAGGCCGACATGGCCGGGCCAGAAGACGAGATCGCCGCGGCGCAGGCTCGAGAGGTCGCCGGCAAAGCCGATGTCGTGACCGAGCGCGGCCTCCTGCATGTCGCTGTCGCGCGGGCAGGCGATGCCGCAGGCGGTGAGCGCCGCCTGCACCAGCCCCGAGCAATCGAGGCCGAGGCTGGAGCGCCCGCCCCACAGATAGGCGGCGCCGAGGAAGCGGGCGGCTACCGCGACCGGATCCGCCTCGACGCGATCGAGCGGGACGAGATGCTCGGCGAAGACGAAGCCGCCATCGGCGGTCATCAGGAAACGGTCGCGCAGGCCGGTGACGGCGAGGCGGGCGCCGAAGGAGAGCAGGGCGGTCGGCGGCAGCTTGATGCTGGGGCCGGGAAAGACCGGGGTGCGCAGCGCCGCCACCTTGTGGGTGGCCGGCGCGCCGGGCGGCGCCAGCGCCTCCAGCGCCATCCAGCCGACATAACCATCGGCATCGAGCTGCACCCAGCCCCAGCCTTCCTCGGTCGCCTCATAGAGGGTGACGGCCTCGCCGAACAGCGCCTCGGTGGTGAGCGGCGCGGTGGAATCCGGGGTGCGGGTGACGCCGGCGCGCTCGCGGACGACGCGCCAGGGCGTGCCCTCGACATAGCGGGCGGCCTCCACCACCCCGCGCAGATGCGCGGCGGCGAGATCGGGGCGGGCGGGGGTGAGGCGGGGGTCGAGAAGGGTCATGCGCGACACGATCCGTTGCAGCCTGTCGGCTATGAGTTCGATCAAGAGGCATGCGCCAGCCGGGCGCGACAGGCAAGGGCGGCGTCACTCGATGAAGGCACAGGCTTCCCGCTTCGGCCGTTTTGGCGTGCGGCGGTGCCGCGTCGTCCATCCGGCCGGCACCGGGCCGGCGGCCTGCGCGCGGCAACCCGGGACGACCGCAGCCTGAGGTGCGCGCGTCAGCGAGCTTCGAGCGGTGCTCGTTGAAGCGCACCCGGACGAGCCTGCTTCGAGACCCGGCCTTCGGCGGGACACCTCGGGATGAGGGCGATCGGGAGGGCGGGAGCAGGGCGCCATGGCAGGCGGCCGGGTGCATAAGGCCCTCAGCGCGGCAGGCTGCGGGCGGTGGCGACCACGAGGTCGCCGAGCTTTTCCAGATAGAGCGCGCCTTCCACGGTGCGCTGGACGATGACGTTGCGCCGGTCCGCCTCGTCGCGCCGGCGCGAGACCAGCTTCTGCGCGCCCATGGTGTCCAGCGCGCGGGTGATCACCGGCTTGGAGACGCCGAGCCGGGCGGCGAGGCCGCGCACCGTGTGCGGCGGGCTCTCCAGATAGACGCTGAGCAGGATGGCGAGCTGGCGCTGCGACAGGTCGGGCGCCGCCTCGCGCACCTGGTCGCGCACCTGCGCCAGCGCCAGCTCGTGCAGCAGGCGCAGCGCCTGCGACGCGCGCATCTCGACCGCCATTCCACCGCCTCCGCCGTGCGCAATCGTTACGGCTACGGATTGTTCTCGCATTCTCGCGAGGGAACGGCAAGGACGGCTTTCGGAAAAGGCTTAACGGGCAATCACTTCCGCGTTTGCGGCCAGCGGCGCGCCACCCTGCGGGGCGCTCCGCCCGTCGCGCCGGCCCGGCGCTAGCCGTAGCGCTCGGCCAGCAGCGCGTCGAGGGCGCGGATCGCCTGCGCCTCGCCGCCTTCCGGCCGGGCGGGGCGGGTCGAGGGGTTCCAGGCGTAGATGTCGAGATGCAGCCAGGCGCCGGCCCGCTCCACGAAGCGCTGCAGGAACAGCGCGGCGGTGATGGAGCCGGCGAAGCCGCTGCCGGGCGCGTTGTTCATGTCGGCGACCGGGCTGTCGAGCATGCCGGCATAGGGCTTCCACAGCGGCAGGCGCCAGAGCGGATCGGCCTCGGCGGCGGCGTGGCGGGCGAGATCGGCGGCCAGCGCCTCGTCGTCGGTATAGGCGGGGGGAAGCTGCGGGCCGAGCGCGACGCGGGCGGCGCCGGTGAGGGTGGCGAAATCGACCACCAGTTCCGGGGCTTCCTCGTCGGCGAGGGTCAGTGCGTCGGCGAGCACGAGGCGGCCTTCGGCGTCGGTGTTACCGATCTCCACCGACAGTCCCTTGCGCGAGCGCAGGATGTCGCCGGGGCGGAAGGCCGAGCCGTCTATGGCGTTCTCCACCGCCGGGATCAGCACCCGCAGGCGCACCGGCAGGTTGCGGGCCATGATCATGTGCGCGAGGCCCAGCGCGCTCGCCGCGCCGCCCATGTCCTTCTTCATCAGGAGCATGCCGGAGGACGGCTTGATGTCGAGGCCGCCGGTGTCGAAGCACACGCCCTTGCCGACCAGCGTCACCTTCGGCGCGTCGGGGGCGCCCCAGCTCAGGTCGATGAGGCGCGGCGCGCGCGGGCTGGCGCGGCCGACGGCATGGATCATCGGCAGGTTGGCGGCGAGCAGGGCGTCGCCGGCGGTGACCTCGATGGCGGCGCCGTGGCGGGCGGCCAGCGCCCGGGCGGCCGCCTCGAGCTCGGCCGGGCCCATGTCGTTGGCCGGGGTGTTGACGAGATCGCGGGCGAGCGTCACCGCCTCGACCGTGCGGATGAGCGCCGCCGCGTCGACACCGTCGGGAACGACCAGGCGCGGGCGCGGCGTGTTGCGCACGCGGTAGCGCTCGAAACGATAGGCGCCGAGGGCGAAGGCGAGCGCGGCGAGGCGCGGATCCGGCGCGCCGCCGGCGAGGCGGTAGTCGCCGGCCGGCAGCGCGGTGGCGAGCTTGCCGAAGGCGAGCGGATCGCGCGGGGTGGCCTCGACGCCGAACAGCACGCCGGCAATGGCGCCGGCGGCGTCCGGCACCACGAGGAGCTTGCCCGGCTCGGCGCGGAAGCCCGACGCCTCGGCGAAGGCGACGGCGACGGACGGCAGCTCGCCGGCCACCTGCCGCCAGTCCTGCGCGGTGACGCACCAGATCGGACGCGGCTGGTCGGCGGCCTCGGCGCGGATCAGCACAAGGGCGGCATGCTGGGGGGCATCCTGCGGCATCTCTTCCTCAATCTCCGGCTTCGGCCTCGCGGCCCGACGTGAAGGCCCCGCCTGTCGGGTGCGGGATGGTCGTCAGGCCAGCGCCATCTCGAAGGCGCCGTCCTCGATCAGATAGACCGCGCCCTGGCGCACCGGCAGGAACGCCGCTTCCTGCGCCGGCATGCCGGTGAGGGCGTGCAGGATCGCCCGCACCACGCCACCATGGGTGACGACCACGGCGTCGCGGGCGATCTCGCCCATCGCCGCCATCACCCGCACCGAGAGGTCGGAATAGCTCTCGCCGCCGGGCGGACGGTAGTGCCAGGGATTGGCGCGGTGGTCGGCGACCGAGGCCGGGTCGCGGCGCTTCAGCTCGGTCCAGGTGTTGCCTTCCCAGCGACCGAAGGAGATTTCCTTCAGTCGCGGCTCGCGGCGGAACAGGTCCGGCGGCAGGCCGAGCTCGGCGCGTAGGATCGCCATGGTCTGGGCCGCACGCGACAGCGGGCTCGCGACATAGTCGAGCGGCCCCACGTCGCCCGCCAGCCGCTCGATGACGCGGGCGAGGCCGGCGGCCTGCTCGCAGCCGAGATCGTTGAGCGGAATGTCGTGGCTGCCCTGCAGGCGGCCGGCGAGGTTCCAGTCGGTCTCGCCGTGCCGCACGAGGAAGATCCGGCGTTTGCTCATCGCGACGGCAGGGACACGGTGTGCGTGTAGCTGGTGCCGCCATTGCGGCCGACGCGCGGCCAGGCGACGCGGACCGTCACGCTGCCGCCGCCGCGCGGCGGCCGGCCGGCCAGCACGAGGCGGCTGCCGCGGATGTTGCGGCCCACGCAATAGGTCGAGCCCGCATCGTTGCCGGTCGCGGTGAAGGCGCCGTAATCGGTGGTGAGGTTCACGCCGCGCGGGGCGCTGAGGACGGTGAGGGTCGGCGCGTCGGCGGGCTGGCAGGAGGTGTCGGCCATGCCGGCGGCGAAGACCACGCGGCCGGCGCCGCCGCCGGTGAGCAGCGCCAGGCGCTGGTAGCTGCTGTCATTGGCGGCGGGCGAGGCGTAGCCGGGGAAAATGGCGCCGCCGCCGCCGAAAATGCGGTCCCAGAACGGGTATTGCTGGAAGCTGGGCGGGGTGCCGCTGTCCTGGTTCGGGGAGCCCGGGGTCGCCCAGTCCGGCGGCAGGCCGGAGCCCGGCGGCGGGTAGACGGTGATGGCGGTCTCGGCGGCGGCCGGCAGCGCCGCCGGGACGACGCTCCCCGCCAGCAGCATGGCCATCGCCGCCATGCGGACGGCGCCGCGCATCCTGCCTTGTGTGCCGGGAGCCTTGATCATCGCCGTCTCCTGTCTGGTCCTGGAAGCCGTCCCGGCGTCAATCCCGCTCGAGGGTGAGGTCGGGAGCCTCGGGATTCTTCATGCCCACCACATGGTAGCCGGCATCGACGTGATGGATCTCGCCGGTAACGGCGCGGCCGAGATCGGAGAGCAGGTACATGCCGGTATCGCCGACCTCGTCGATGGTGACGGTGCGGCGCAGCGGCGCGTTCAGCTCGTTCCACTTCAGGATGTAGCGGAAATCACCGATGCCGGAGGCGGCCAGGGTCTTGATCGGCCCGGCGGAAATGGCGTTGACCCGGATGTTCTTCGGGCCGAGGTCGGCGGCGAGGTAGCGCACGCTCGCCTCCAGCGCCGCCTTGGCGACGCCCATCACGTTGTAATGCGGCATCCACTTCTCGGCGCCGTAATAGGTGAGCGTCAGCATCGAGCCGCCGTCCTTCATCAGCTTCTCGGCGCGCTGGGCGACGGCGGTGAAGCTGTAGCAGGAGATCAGCATGGTCTTGCTGAAATTCTCCGCCGAGGTGTCGACATAGCGGCCGTCGAGCTCGTTCTTGTCGGAGAAGGCGATGGCGTGGACGAGGAAGTCGAGCCCGCCGAGCTGGCGCTCGGTCTCGGCGAACACCGCGTCGATGGTCGCGGGATCGGTGACGTCGCAATGCCCCACCAGGGCGGCGTCGAGCTCGGCGGCCAGCGGCTCGACGCGCTTCTTCAGCGGCTCGCCCTGATAGGTGAAGGCGAGCTTCGCCCCCTGCATATGGGCGGCCTTGGCGATGCCCCAGGCGATGGAGCGGTTATTGGCCACTCCCATCACCAGGCCGCGCTTGCCGTTCATCAAACCGGCCGAAACCGTGCCCTGCTCCGTCACGCCCTGCTCCGTCAACCCAATTCAACGCCGTGCGGCGAGAGGTTCCTATCGCACAGCGGCGGGGAGCGCTCAAGCGAGCCGGAAGGAGGGGTGGACCCGGCGGGCACTCCCGCCGCGACACGCCCGGCGGTTCCGGCGGCGTCGCCGGGCGGAATCTTCCTCCCGGCCCTCGCCGTCAGTCTTCCTGGCCGGAGCCTTCCCGGCCGGCCCATCGCCGCATCAGCGCCTCGAGTTCCGGGTCCGGCTTCTCCGGCAGCATGATGCGCAGGGTGGCGAGGATGTCGCCGTCGCCGGTCTCGCCGGCCGGCAGCCCCTTGCCGCGCAGGCGGAAGGTGCGCCCCGAGCTGGTCCAGGCCGGCACGCTCAGCTCCACCGAGCCGGTGAGGGTGGCGACGCGGACCTTGCCGCCGAGCACCGCATCGGCCAGCGGCACCGGCACGTCGATGCGCAGGTCGTGCCCGTCGACGCGGAACTGGCGGTTGGGGGCATAGGCGACCACCACATAGGCATCGCCCGGCGTGCCGCCGAAGGCGCTGGCCTCGCCCTGGCCCTTGAGGCGCATGCGGAAGCCCTCGACGGTGCGCGGCGGGATCTTGACCTCCACCGAGCGCCCGTCGGGCAGCGTCACCTTCACCGGCCCGCCGACGACCGCCGTCTCCAGCGGCACCGGCACGCGGATGTCGATGTCGCTGCCGCGCGGAGGCTCGAAGCCGGAGGACGAGCCGCGCCGGCCGGCGCGACCGCGGCCCATGCCGCCGAGAATGTCGGAGATGACGTCGTCGAAGCCGCCGGCATCGTGCCGGCCGGCACGGCCGCCGCCGGCGCCCTGGCCGAAGGAGAAGCTCTCGAAGATGCTGTCGTCGTCGCCGGCCTGGCGGAAGCCGCCGCGCCGGAAGCCCCCGGCGCCGGCGCCGAAGCCCTCGAAGCCGCGCGGCTTGCCTTCGGCGTCGATCTCGCCGCGGTCGAACTGGCCGCGCTTTTCGGTATCGGAAAGGATCTCGTAGGCGCCGTTGAGTTCGGCGAACTTCTCCTGCGCCTTCGGGTCGGAGGCGTTGGCGTCGGGGTGCAGCTTCTTGGCAAGGCGCCGGAAGGCGCGCTTGATCTCGGTCTGGTCGGCGCTGCGGGCGACGCCAAGAATGTCGTAGGGATCGCGCATGGACAGGTCTTCTCGGCCGGCGGTTCCGGGCTCAGCTCCCCATATGGAGGCAGTGTTGCGCCGATGCAACGGTCAGTCGCGCGATTGATGCGGATATAACGCGACGTCCAGATAATTCGTGCCGCCGCGCCGGCGCCGGGAGGCCCGGCCGGCGCGGCCTGGCGTCAGCTGCGCTCCAGCATCCGCGCCTGGCCGATGCGCCAGCCGCGCGCGGCGGTGCGGCAGGCCTCGCCCTGCAGCCAGTCCTCGTTTTCCGCCCGCACGAAGCTCACGAGGAAGGCGCGGCACTTGCCGTCGTCCTTGCTGGCCAGCGGGGTGACGGTGCCGCGCGTGGCGGTGGCGGTGTTTTCCCACGGCACGCTCGGCGCGGCATCGCGGGCGGCGAGCGCCTCGGCCAGCGCCTGGCGGGCGGCGATCCAGTCGTCCGGCGTCACGCCGCTCGGCACGGGTTCGCCGGCGGAGGTGGCGACCGGGGCCGGGGCGGGCGCGATCGACCCGGTGACGGTGCCGTCGAGCCCCGGCGCCAGCACGCCGCAGCCAGCCAGCGCCGCGGCCGGCAGAAGCGCCAGAAGACGGAAAAGCACTGGGCGCGCTGCCCGCTGCCCCCTATATGGGAGGCGGCGGCCGCCTTTGCGCTTCGCCGCCCCTGCCCGCCCGATCGCTGTCAACATGGGCCGCCCCCGGTCCCGACGCCACTGATGAAGCCAATGGATACGCAAGAACCGTTAACAGCCGGTGATTTCACCGCGGCCGACGAGCCTTTCGCCCTGTTCGAGCAATGGTTCGCGGAGGCGCAGGCCAGCGAGCCGAACGATCCGCACGCCATGGCGCTCGCCACGGTCGACGATGACGGGCTGCCCGACGTGCGGATGGTGCTGCTCAATGCCCATGACAGCCGCGGCTTCGTGTTCTTCACCAATACCGGCAGCGCCAAGGGCCGCGAGCTCGCCGCCCATCCCAAGGCGGCGGCGGTGTTCCACTGGAAGTCGCTGCGCCGGCAGATCCGCGTGCGCGGCCCGGTGGAACAGGTGAGCGGGGAGGAGGCCGACGCCTATTTCGCCACCCGCCCGCGGCTGTCGCAGATCGGCGCCTGGGCCAGCCAGCAGTCGCGGCCGCTGGAGGGACGCTTCGCGCTGGAGACGGCGATCGCCAGGGTGACGGCGCAATACGCACTCGGCAGCGTGCCGCGCCCGCCGCACTGGACCGGCTTCCGCATCAAGCCGGTGCAGATCGAGTTCTGGCACGACCGCCCGTTCCGCCTGCACGACCGCATCGTGTTCCGCCGCGCGGCGGAGAGCGAGGGCCTGTCTTGGGTCAAGACACGGCTCTATCCTTGAGCTAGACCTGTCACCCAGCACGCGCTCCACCAGACAAGGTTCATCATGTCGGGTACCAACCAGCCCCGCCGCACCCTCCTGCTGACCGGCGCCTCGCGCGGGATCGGCCATGCCACCGTGAAGCGGTTCTCGGCGGCCGGGTGGCGGGTCATCACCTGCTCGCGCCATGCCTTCCCGGAGAACTGCCCGTGGGAGATGGGGCCGGAGGACCATATCCAGGTCGATCTCGGCGACGAGGCGGATACGCGCCGCGCCGTCGAGGAGATCAAGAGCCGGCTGCCGGACGGGAAGCTGCACGCCCTAGTCAACAATGCCGGCATCTCGCCCAAGGGGCAGGGCGGCGCCCGGCTCGGCACCATCGACACGCCGGAGGAGACCTGGCGCAAGGTGTTCCAGGTGAACTTCTTCGCGCCGATCCTGCTGGCGCGCGGCCTCCTGGAGGAGTTGAAGCGCACGCAGGGCGCGGTGGTGAACGTCACCTCCATCGCCGGCATGCGGGTGCACCCCTTCGCCGGGGCGGCCTATGCCACCTCCAAGGCGGCGCTGGTCGGGCTGACGCGCGAGATGGCGGCGGATTTCGGCCGCGTCGGCGTGCGGGTCAACGCCATCGCGCCGGGCGAGATCGACACCTCCATCCTCTCGCCGGGCACCGAGAAGATCGTCGAGCAGATTCCGATGCAGCGGCTCGGCACCCCCGACGAGGTGGCGAAGATCATCTACGTGCTGTGCACCGACACCTCGTCCTACCTGAACGGCGCCGAGATCCACATCAATGGCGGCCAGCACGTCTGAGCGCGACGGGGCCGGCTCTGGCCCCGCGACCGCCGCGCGCTAGAGCCAGCGCTTCCACTTGAAGAACAGGTAGGGGACGATGGCGGCGGCGAGCATGGCGAGCAGGGCGATCGGATAGCCCCAGTGATCGGCGAGCTCCGGCATGTACTGGAAGTTCATGCCGTAGATCGAGGCGATCAGCGTCGGCGGCATGAACACCACCGACAGCACCGCGAAGATCTTGATGATGTTGTTCTGCTCGATCGACACCATGCCGAGCGTGGCGTCGAGTAGGAAGGTGATCTTGTCGCTGAGATAGGAGACGTGGTTGGTCAGCGAGGAAATGTCGCGCTGCAGGCTCTTCAGCGTCGCGCGCTGTTCCTTGCCCGGCTTGCGCGTCTCGCTCTCGGCGACGAGGAAGGTGACGATGCGCGCCATGGAGACCAGGCTCTCGCGCGCCTTGGAGGCGAGGTCGCCCTTGCGGCCGATCTGCCGCAGGATCGCCCGGTAGCGCTGGCTGTCCCGGCCATTGTCGCGCTCGAAGATCCGGCGCGAGATCAGGTCGATGTCCGACGCCACCCGCTCGACGGTGTCGGCGCTGCGGTCGACGATGGCGTCGAGCAGCGACATGAAGATCTGGTCGCCGCGCAGGCCGCCCGGGCAGCCGCGTTCCAGCTGGGCGACGACCAGGCTGAACGCCTTGAACTCGCCGTAGCGCACGGTCAGCAGCCGGCCGTTGAACAGGATGAAGGTGACCTCGGACAGGGAAGGCCGCTCGCCCTCGCTGCCCAGCACCAGCGAGCCGGTCATGTATTGCGCCTCGTTCTCCACCCGGAGACGGCTCGAGGGCTCGATTTCCGCCATCTCCTCATGGGTGGGGATGGGGATGCCGAGGATGCCCTCGACGAATCGGTCCTCCGCCGGCGCCGGATCGATGAGATCGATCCAGGTCGCATCGGCCGGCATGTCGCCACCGACCGGCACCTCGACGCGCCGGAGCGCACCCTCGCGCAGGCAATAGGCATGAATCATGGCGTCTCCCGGCGCTCGGCCCTCATATCGCCCGCTGGTCGCAGACTAGCGCCCCCCGGCCGGCGGCGCCAACCGCCGGCACGACGAGGCGCCGCGTGACCCGGCGGGTCGCGTTCGGCATCGCTGCGAAGGGAAAGGGAGGGGCGGCGGGGTCCGGGCGTCCGCGGGCGGACGGGCGGAACGATCAGGCCGCGAAGAACTCGATGTCCCGTAGGGTAACGATCTTCGGCGCCGGCGGCTCGCTCCGGGTCGTGTCGGCTCCGGCTGCCTGGTTTCCGGTCACGCCGGTCCCGGAGGCGGCGAGCGGGGGCAGGGGGGCGGACGCGTAGCGCGCCGCGGCGGCAACGGCAGAAATTCCGATTTCGCGCCAATGGGCGCTCTGCTGCGAGCGCTCCCAGCGCCCACGACCGGGTTCGACTTCCCGGTTGTCCTCGGCCGACATGGTATCCTCCTATGCATCGCCCACGATGGGTTCGACTGCCAACGAATTAGGCGACGACTGCGACATAATTGAGCAGATTGCGGCATGGTGGTAGGGCTGCACGCAAATTGTCGCGGTTTTGGTTAACTATTTGAACCGTTGCAAGCTGGGTGATGCTTTTGCGCAACAGGGGCGCAGGACCGACATGCGGCAGCCGCATGGCCTCTTCAAGGCGAAGCCAAGTTCGGCTATCCCGAATACAGAACGCGGCGCGTAATGCGTGCCGCTGCGGCAAGTGATTCTGGAGAACTCGAAAATGAAACTGCGGGGGATGGGCTTGGTGCTCATCGCGCTTAGCTTGGGTGCTTGCAGTAATTCTGTGAAGGCGCCGGCGCCGGAAGCTTCCCTGACGCCCCGCGACAAGCAATTGCTGGCGAAGGCGCCCTATCAGAAGGTGCTTCCGCCGGACATGTACCAGCGGCATATCGTCGACTATTCCGGCGGCCAGAAGCCCGGCACTGTCGTCGTCGATACCGACAAGAAATTTCTCTATCTGGTCGAGAATGACGGCAAGGCGATACGCTACGGCGTGACCGTCGGCGAAGAAGGCCTGGCCTTCAAGGGCGAGGCCAAGGTGGGTCGCAAGGCCGAATGGCCGACCTGGACGCCGACCGCCGAGATCAAGGAGCGAATCGCCGGCGTGCCGAACTTCGTCGGTCCCGGCCCGCACAACCCGATGGGTGCGCGCGCGCTCTATCTCTACCAGGGCAACAAGGACACGCTGTTCCGTATCCACGGCACCAACCAGCCGGAATATATCGGGCAGGCGATCTCCTCCGGCTGCATCCGCATGCTGAACGAGGACGTGATCGACCTCTATACCCGCGTTCCGCAGGGCGCCGACGTCGTCGTGCTCTGAGGCGCGGCCGCCACGGCAGAATTGAAGAAGGGCGCGGCTTCGGCGGCGCCCTTTTTGTTTGTCCGGCGCCGGGTGGGGTGCCGGGCTCGCGTCGCGCGCCTCAGGACGAGATCGTTCTGTTGGGCGCATGCAGAGCCGTGGCCCTGCGGCCCGGCCGGCGCAAATGGAAATCCCCGGGCGCGGGCCCGGGGATGATGCCGTCTTCCCGAGGGGGACGAAGCCGCCGGCTCAGGCCGCCAGATGCCGCTCGCGCACCGCCCAGTCGAGCGTGCGGTCGAGGGCGCGGGTCAGGCGATCGAACAATTCGTCGATCTCCGCCGGCGAGATGACCAGCGGCGGGCAGATGGTCACCGCGTCGCCGAACACGCTGCGCACGATCAGCCCTTCCTCCTGCGCGAAGGCGACGCATTTCGCGGCCATGCCGAGCTTGGGGTCGAACTGCGCCTTGGTCTTCTTGTCGGCGACCAGCTCGATGCCGGCCACCAGCCCCTTGCCGCGGGCCTCGCCGACCAGCGGATGGTCCTCCAGCGCGGCGCGGCGGGCGTCGAATTGCGGGATCTTGGCCCGCACCCGCTCGAAGACGTTCTCGCGGTCGTAGATCTCCAGCGTCTTCAGCGCCACCGCGGCGGCGACCGGATGGCCGGAATAGGTGAAGCCGTGGCCGAAGGAGCCGAGCTTGCGGCTTTCCTCCAGCAGCGCCTGGTACATCGCCTCGGGAATCATCACCGCGCCGATCGGCTGGTAGGCCGAGGACAGCGCCTTGGCGACCGAGATCGAATCCGGCTTCATCTCCATCGCTTCCGAGCCGAAGGCGGTGCCGAGCCGGCCGAAGCCGGTGATCACCTCGTCGGCGATGAAGAAGACGTCGTACTTCTCCAGCACCGCCTTGATCTTCGGGTAATAGGTCCGCGGCGGCACGATGACGCCGCCGGCGCCCATCACCGGCTCGGCGATGAAGGCGGCGACCGTGTCGGGCCCCTCGGCGAGAATCAGCGCCTCGAGATCGGCGGCGAGCCGGGTGGCGAAGGCCTCCTCGCTCTCGCCCGGCAAGGCGAGGCGGTAATGGTGCGGGCTGGTGGTGTGGCGCACACCGGCGATCGGCAGGTCGAAATCATTGTGGTTGCCGGCGAGGCCGGTGAGCGAGGCCGAGGCGATGGTGACGCCGTGATAGGCGCGCACCCGCGAGATGATCTTCTTCTTGTTCGGCCGGCCGAGCGCATTGTTCATGTACCAGACGAGCTTCATCTGGGTGTCGTTGGCTTCCGAGCCCGAGGAGGTGAAGAACACCTTGGAGATCGGCACCGGCGCCATCTCCTTCAGCTTCTCGGCGAGCTCGATGGCCGGGTCGTGGCTCTTGCCGCCGAAGATGTGGGTGAAGGGCAGCTTGCGCATCTGCGTCGCCGCCGCCTCGACCAGCTCCTCGTTGCCGTAGCCGAGCGCGGTGCACCACAGGCCGGCCATGCCTTCGAGATAGGGCTTGCCGTCGACGTCATGCACCCACACTCCCTGGCCGCGTTCCAGGATCAGCGGGCCGGTGTCGCGCAGGGTGGCGAGATTGGTATAGGGGTGAACCAGCGTCTCGACGTCGCGAGCCTGAAGATTGGTCAGCATGGAAGCGCTCTCCCGGGGCGGAAAATCGGGGCCACCCTAATGCGGCCGGCCCCGGCCCGGAAGCGCGCCCTTGGTCGGAGCCCGGCGGTTCCCCAGGGTCATTTGCGCGAGCCCGGCGCGGACCGGCCCGCCGCTCCGGCCTCCGAGGCCTCCGGGGCCTCCGGGGCGGCGTCGGGGGCGTCGGCCTCCGGTTCTCCGGCGCCGTCCTTCGCCGGCTCGGCCGTTTGCGCGGGGGAGGGAGCGGCGGCGCCTTTCGCCCCGGCGGTGCCGGCTCCGCGCGCGGCGGGCGCCGGCGAGGGCGCCGCTGTTCCCGCCCTGGCGCCGGGCGGGCGGGTGCCGGTCGCCCAGCGGCACAGCACCATGTTGCTGCGCCGCACGGCGCGGTCCACATGCAGGTGCAGTTCGTGATAGCCGTCCGAGCCGGGGCCGAGGATGGTGGTGAAATCGGCGCAGGCGCTGGCCTTCAGCCGCTCCTGGAACGCCAGCGGCATCGCCTGCTCGCCGGTGCCGCCGACGAGGACGCTGCGCCCGTCCATCAGCGTGTAGCCGCGGGTGTCCATGGCGTTGCCCTGGCCGTGCTCGCTGATCTTCGCGCCCCTGACCCGGTTGCGCGGCCGGCAGGAATAGGAATCGGCGACCTGGATCGTCGCCAGCGGGCTGCCAAGCGTCTCGACGGCGGGGGCCACCCCCTCGCGCACCCAGCGCGCCACCGCCGCCGCCATGTCGCAGCGCAGGGTCGCGGCCGGCTCCAGCGGCACCAGGCGCCCGTCCTTCAGTTTGACGCCGGTGAGGCTGACCGGGCGCTCGATGCGGCAGGCCGGCGACATCTTCACGGCGGCGGCGGTGAAGGTGCCGATCTCGCCGACGCTCAGTTCCGGGCAGCCGGCGAGAGGGCCGGGCGGCGGGGTCAGCGGGGCATCCACCGGCGCATCGCCGGGCGGAAGCATGGCGGTTTGCGTTGATGGCCGCGCCGGCGGCAGCGGCACGCCGGTGGCCTCGGCGGCGGGCTCGTCGGCGGCCTCATCGGCGGCAGCGGCGTTCGACGCCGTGGAGGGGGGCGGCGCGTCCTCGCCCGGAGCGGCGAGCGCCGCCAGCCGCGGCCTCGGCGGCGGCAACGGAACCGGGCCGGCGGCGGTTCGCGCCGTCGTCCCGAGGGCGACGGCCGCCGCGGTGGCGCGATCCGGGCGCAGGGGCGGCAGCGGGATGCCGGGCGCCTCGGCGAAGGCCGGCTCCTCCTCGACAGGCGCCACCGGGCCTGCCGGCTGGGCCGGGCGGGCCGTGAACGGCGGCGGGGTCGAGGTCCGGGCCGCCGGCCGGGCGGCGGCGGCGGCGGCCATTTCCGGGGATGGCGTCGCCGGACCGGCGGCATCGAGATCCGCCGGGCGCGGGGGTGGAAGCGGCACCGACCGGGCGGGGGAGGGATCGGCCGCGCGGGCGCGGGCGCGGGCGGCGGCGGCTTTCGGCCGGGTCTTGCGCGCCGGAGCGGGCGCGCCGAGCCATTGCTCGATCTGCCGGCTGGCGGCGGTGCCGGCGCGGTCTATGTCCGATTTCAGCTGCTGGGCCCGGGCGGGCGGCGGATTCGCCATCAGCGCAAGCGCGAGGCCGATGATCATGCCCGACCGGGCAGCCCACCGGCGCCGGCCGGTTGGGAGGCGCCTCCAATTCATGCTATTCGGTGCTCCCTCGCCCCGCGACCTGCCGGAGGTCTACACCAAGTGAACGCCGTTCGCGCCATTCTGTTCGACAAGGACGGCACGCTGATCGATTTCGATCGCACCTGGGGACCGGCGGCCGGCGGGGTGATGGCCCGGCTCGCCGGCGGCGACGCGGCGGTGCTGTCGCGCCTGCACGAGGTGAGCCACTACCTCGCCGACCATGAGCGCTTCCTGCAGACCTCGCCGCTGATCGCCGGCTCCTCGCGCCAGTATGGGCCGCTCTGGGCGCAGGTGCTCGACCGTCCCGCCGACGAGGCGCTCTTCGTCGAGATCGACGAATTGTTCATCGAGGAAGGCCAGGCGCATCTGGCGCCGCTCGGCCACCCGCGCGAGGCGCTGGCCCGGCTCGCGCGGCTCGGCCTGCCGCTCGGCATCGCCACCAATGACAGCGAGCGCAATGCCCGCATCCAGGCGGACATTCTCGGCCTCACCGAGCTGCTGGCGGCGATCTACGGCCATGATTCCGGCTTCGGCTCCAAGCCGCTGCCGGGCATGGTGCGCGCTTTCGCCGAACGCGCCGGCGTGCCGGTCTCGGCGGTCGCGCTGGTGGGCGATACCCATCACGACCTCCTGACCGCCAAGGCGGCGGGCGCGGTCTCGGTGCTGGTGCGCAGCGGCCCGGGGCCGATCGACGCCTTCGCCGGCGAGGCGGATCTCGTCGTCGACGATGTCGAGGCGCTCGCCGAACTGTTCCTCGAGCCGGCGTGAGGGCGCGATGATCCGGCGGCGGCTCTATGTCGAGGAGCGCATGTCGCGGCTGGCGGTGTGGAGCCTGCGCCTCGCCGTCTTCGCCCTGCCGGTCACGCTCATCGGCATCGCCTGCTATGCCACCGAGGTCTTCGATCTGGAAAGCGCGCTCTACACCGTGCTCGCCGGCGTGGCGCTGGCGGGGCTGGCGCTGCTGGTGGCGCTCGCGGCCTTCGTGGTGATCTGGAACGAGGGGCTGCGCGGCCTCGGCCGGGTGATCGGCGCCGGGGCGCTGGCGCTGGCGCTGATCGCGCCCACGGCCGGCCTCGCCGCCTTCGGCGCCCGGCTGCCGGTGCTGCACGAGGTGAGCACCGACATGGAGGATCCGCCTGCCTTCGTGACGCTGGCCATGGCGCGCTCGCGCGCCGCCAACCCGCTCGACGGGCCGGACGAGGCGGCGGCGAGCGTGCAGGCCGACGCCTATCCGGCGATCCGGCCGATCGACTTCGAATCGACGCCGGACGACGTGTTCGGCGATCTCATGGCGCTGGTGGCGCGGCGCAAATGGACGGTGATCGACGTAGTGCCGCCGCGCGGCGGCCAGCGCGACGGGCGCATCGAGGCGGTGACGCGCGGGCTGCCGCTGGGCCTGCGCGAGGACATCGTGATCCGGGTGCGGCGCACGGCGGAGGGCACCCGGGTCGACATGCGCTCGGTGACGCGCAACGCGGCGCGCGATTTCGGCTCCAATGCGCGGCGCGTCGACGATTTGTTCGCCGAACTCGCCGAGCGGCAGGGCAAAAGGCGGCGCTGAGCGGCCTCAGGCGCGGCCGTAGCGCCCCTTGAGCGTCGGGGGACCGTCGGTCTCCACCTCGCCGCGGGCGACGAGGTCCTCCAGATGCGCCAGCGTCGACAGGCCGGCGGCGCCGGCGAGCCGCGGGTCGAGCCCGATATAGATCATCCGCACGATATCCGGGATGAGCGCCGGCCCGCGCGCCAGCGCCCGCAGGATCGCGGTCTCGCGGGCCTCGCGGTGGCGCAGATAGCGCGCGACGAAGGCGGGCCCCTGCCGCACCGGGCCGCCATGGCCGGGCAGATAGAGCGCCTCGGGACGTTCGCCGAGGCGGCGCAGCGAGGCCATGTAGTCGCCCATCGAGCCGTCCGGCGGCGCGACGATGGAGGTGGACCAGGCCATGACGTGATCGCCGACGAAGACGAGGCCGGCATCGTCCAGCACGAAGGCCATGTGGTTGGCGGTATGGCCGGGCGTGGCGAGCGCGGTGAGGGAGAAGCCGTCGCCGGCGAGACGCTCGCCGTCGGCCACGCGCAGATCGGGCACCGCCTCGCGGTCGCCGGCGGCGTCGAGGACGTTCTCCTCGCCTTCATGCAGCGGCCGGGCCGGGCGGTGCGGGCCTTCGGCGACGACCGGCGCGCCGGTGGCGGCCTTCAGCGCGGCGAGGGCGCCGGTATGGTCGCGATGGGTGTGGGTGAGCAGGATGTGGCTGACCCGCCGGCCGCCGACCGCCGCCAGCACCGCGGCGACATGGCGGGCGTCGTCGGGCCCCGGATCGAGGATCGCCACCTCGCCGGTGCCGATCAGATAGGTGCAGGTACCGGTGAAGGTGAAGGGGCCGGGATTGGGAGCCAGCACCCGCACCACGCCGGGCGCCACCTCCTCCGCCACGCCGGGCACGGCGGCGAAGTCGCGATCGAAGGGAATGTCGTCGGCCATGTCGGTCGGTTTCCGTGGTCGTGGCCCGCCCGCCATCCGGGGCCGGTACCTCGCACCTAGCCCAGCCGGCGGCGGGCGTCGAGTGCGGTCATGTCTGCCGCGGGAACGGATATTGCCTTCCGTCAGGAGA
This sequence comes from Ancylobacter oerskovii, assembly GCF_018390555.1. Lineage (GTDB taxonomy): Bacteria > Pseudomonadota > Alphaproteobacteria > Rhizobiales > Xanthobacteraceae > Ancylobacter > Ancylobacter oerskovii. The sequence continues at coordinate 166,683 of NZ_JAHBGB010000019.1, forward strand.
GATCAGGCATTAGTCATTGCGCCGCCGCTTGTCAGGGATGGCCGGGTGACGGCATTTTCGCCGTGCGGCGGCCGGCCGGGTGGCGGGCCGCGAGGGAAGGACCTTTTATGGACGATCTGCTGGAAGGCTATCGGCGCTTTCGCGTCACCTCGTGGCCGGAGCGCAAGGCGTTGTTCGAGAAGCTCGCCTCGCGCGGGCAGAGCCCGCAGACGCTGGTGATCGCCTGTTCCGACAGCCGCGTCGACCCGACCATGATCTTCGACGTCGGCCCGGGCGAATTGTTCGTGGTGCGCAACGTCGCCAATCTGGTGCCGGCCTATTCGACGCCCGACCACGCGCATCACGGCACCAGCGCCGCCATCGAGTTCGCGGTGAAGGTGCTGGAGGTGAAGCAGATCGTCGTGCTCGGCCATGCGCTGTGCGGCGGCGCGCGGGCGCTGCTCGACGGCGCCCCGGAAGCGGCGCAGGACTTCCTGCCCGACTGGATCCGCATCGCCGCCCCGGCGAGCGAGGTGGCGCGGCATCTGACGGACGACGAGGCCGAGCAGCGGCGGCTGGTCGAATATGGCTGCGTGCGGCTGTCGCTGAACAATCTCGAGAGCTTCCCGTGGATCCGGGAGCGCATCGACGACGGCCGGCTGTCGCTGCACGGCTTCTATTTCGCCGTCGCGACCGGGGTGCTGGAACGGCTGCGGCCGGACGGCACCTTTGGCCCGGCGTGAGGGGCCGGAGCGCGAGGGCATGTTGGAAGAGCTCGATTTCGAAGAACTCGACGGCGTGAAGCTGATCGTCCGCGAGGACAACGTTCTCGCCGCGCAGAAGAAGCGGAGCAAGGGGTTCGAGCCGATCTCCCGGCGCCTGTGGGCCGAACTGGCCGGCAAGGGCGGCACGGTGGTCGATGCCGGCGCCTATTCCGGCTTCTACTCGATCCTGGCGGCGCGCTCGGGAGCCGACCGGGTGCACGCCTTCGAGGCCAGCCCGCTCATCGTTCCGCGCCTGCTCGCCAATCTCGCGCTCAACGACATCGGCACGGTGCGGGTGCATCCCCATGCGCTCTCCCGCGTCTCCGGGCAGCGCATCGCCATTCGCGGCAAGGACGGGCTGAGCTCGGCGGGGAGCATCGTCGGCGACGGAGCGGTGATCGGCAGCGCCAGCACCCTGGCCCTGGACGATGTCGGGCTCGCCGAGCTGTCGGTGATCAAGATCGACGTCGAGCGGGCCGAATACGACCTGCTGCAGGGCGGCGCGGCGACGATCCGTCGCTTCCGGCCGCATATCCTCATCGAGCTGCTCGACGAGATCGACGCGGTGGACGGGCTGCTGCGCGGCTGGGGCTATACCGGCGAGAAGACCGACAGCAGCATGTACCACTACCACGTCTGAGCCGGGCCGGCGGGACGCCCGAAAAGGCACGGAGCGGCGGATGGCCGCCCTCTCCGGCGCCGCAAGCCGCGCGCCTGCGCGGTCAGTCCTTCCGAAGGTCTTCCATCATGGCCTCGATGGCCCCGATGGTGACTTCGATGTCGGCGATCTTGCGCAGCGCGTTGTCGGACGGGAGCGTCCCGGCCTCGGCGGCGGCCTTGATCAATTCGCGCTGGGCGGCGAGCAGCCGGGTGCGGAGGGCGGTGAGCTTTTCAATCATGCTGTCGGACTAGCGCAATGGCCGCCCGGGTTCAATCACCAACCTGCCGGGGCCGGCATCTTCCGTTGTCATGGGCGATCGCGCCGTCGATCCGGCATGGATACGCCGGAGATGCCGGGCCGGGCCGTATCGGGATCCGGCAACTTATTCGTGTATAGACTTTCGTTCCCGATGATCTCGCGCCGCCCGGCGACGAAATGGCGCCGCCGATCTGGCAGGCGGGCTTCCCGATCTGCTAGAGTGACGCCATTCCCCTTCGTCATTTTCATGCAGCCGATTGGAAGCACCCCATGAAGCAGATCATTGGTCTTGGTGACAGTCATCTACAATATTTCAGCTTTGCCGCCACCAACGGACTGCTCTCGCCCTATCAGTTCCATGCCTGCCGGGTGCCCGGCGCCACCGCCGCCGGCCTCATGAACGAGAAGTCGGCGACGGATGCGCGCGGGTCTTTCCTCAATTTCCTCAAGGAATACGACAAGACATCCCTCGTCCTGCTGCATCTCGGCGAGGTGGATTGCGGCATCCTGGTCTGGCTGCGGGCGCAGAAGAACGGAACCTCCCTCGAGCATGAGGTGTCGCGGTCGATCGAGAGCTACATGCGGTTCGTGGACGAACTGGTCGCCGGCGGCCGCAAGAACGTCGCCATCACCTCCGCGACCTTGCCGACGATCAACGACCATGACCATAGTGGCGACATCATCTCCATCCGGCGGCAGGCGGTCTCGGCGACCCAGAAGCAGCGGACCGAGGTGACCCACCTGTTCAACGCGCAACTTGCGCGCGAGGCGGCGGCGCGCGGCCTGACCTTCATCGATGCGCAGGCGGAGGTGGTCGACCGCGCGACCGGCATGGTGAGCACGCGCTTCCGCAATCGCAACGCCGCCGACCACCATATGGACAATGTCCAGGCGGGGGTGATGTGGGCGTCGCTGCTGAACAGGAAGCTGCGCTTTCCCCGCCAGGGCGCCGCTTCGCACTTCGTCGCCAAGGAGGACACGCTGCTGAAATCGCTGCCGCTGCGCTCCAGCAAGCTCACCGGCGACCATTACGTCCTGTGCAAGAAGGGCACGGCGATCCGCGGCCGGCTGGTGGGATCGCTGAATGGCTGCGCCATCTTCCGCGAAGTGTCCTCGCCGGACGTCGCCGTCGCCGATCTGCACCGCGTGGCCTACCAGCCCCATTGGGAGCAGGTGACGGCGGCCGGGCGCAAAACGGCGCGGAAGCGTGCCGCCGACGTCGCGCAGGCGAGCGCCTGACGGGGCGGAGCCCGCCGGGGCTTCTCCCGGCATGGCCGGCATCGAGCCGATCCTCCCCTGTCTGTACCCGCTCGCTCTCTCTTTGGAGGGCGGACGGGTTTTTGCGTTGGCACGGACCGTGCCGACGTGCGTTTCGATGCCATGTGCATGCCCGTGGGGCCCGGGCGATGTCGAGGCTGCGGCGCGGCGGCCGCTGGAGCGCCGGTCCCGGCTATCAAGGCGCCGACCCCCACCGCGCGGCACGCCAGGCCGCTGGGGGCAGCCTCGTCTGCGGGTACCGGGAGCCAATCACGGTCGAGGTGCGGCATCATCCGGCTTCCCCGGATGAGGGGCGAAGCTCCGGGCTTCTGTCGGGATGATCGTCGGGGTCGTTCCTGTCGGGAACAGGAAATCAAGATGCCGCTTGGTCGGAGTGGCAGGATTTGAACCTGCGACCCCCTCGTCCCGAACGAGGTGCGCTACCAGGCTGCGCTACACTCCGACGCGGCGGGCGAGCCTCTAGCATGGGGATGCGCCGGCCTGCAAGGGCAGCGTCGCACTTCTTCACACAGCCTGTTGATGACGCCGGGACGTCCGGTCGCCAATCTCGCGCATGACGGTTGAAAGCGACGCGCTCCTGTGGCTATGTCCGCGCCCGCATGATCCGCGTCGCCGGAAGATGCGGAGCGTTGGGGCGTCGCCAAGCGGTAAGGCAGGGGATTTTGATTCCCCCATGCGGAGGTTCGAATCCTCCCGCCCCAGCCAACCTTCTTATCTCTCTGATTCCCACGAGATAATTCGGAATTTCACTCGCCGGACACCCCCCGCGGATACGCCCGTATCGGGCGTTCGATGCGCCTTGCGGGGGAAGGCCGGGCGTCAGTTGCCCTGCTCGGCGGCCTTCCTGGCGAACAGGAAGCCTCCCAAGCCGCCCATGAGGCCGCCATTCACGTAGATGACGAGGAGCGGCGCGAAATCTTCGAAATAGCCGAACCGAACGGCGGCAGCAGAGGCGAGGACCGTCAATGCACCGATAAGCAGCGCCGCAGGCACCAGCCTTCTGATCGTGAAGGCTATCAGCCCGGAAGCGCAGAGTATGAGGAAGCCAGAGATCAACGCGAAGGGGTCTATCATTCAATGTCCCTTGGGGAAGGTGCCGGCGGCATAGGTCGTTCGCAGCGGATCGGGGATGTTCAGCCCGGCAATATCTACGAGGGGACTGTTGTTCGGCGAGTGGACCATTCAGCGCAGGGGCGATGCGGAGTGCCTGTATCACGCCGGCAGGGATTTCGGAGCGAGAGCGAGGGTGTAGGGCACGTCGCCGTCGAACAAGCGCGTGTCCTCGAAAGAGATGGTGTCAAAAACACCACATATTCGAAGCAAACTGTTGGCACTTCCTTCTGGTTGGTTGCCTCTAGGGCACGCCGATGAATGATGCGTCCCGCGCCAAATCGGGGTGGGACAAGGTGTCTTCCCGTTCCGTCGCGTGGGAGGCACAAGAATGGCTACAATTAACGTCGATCTCAGCGAGTCGGATCAAACCGTAAGCTCGGGTTCGGTGGAGTATGATCCCAATTCCGCAACAACGATCCACATCATAGACATCGGTGGCGACCATACGCTGGTCGTCGATGGTATTGATGCGAACGTTATATTCACGCGCCTTGGTATAAGCGTTCTGGCGCATTCCACCTTTGAGGCGATCAACGGCGCCAACGTCTACATCTCGCAGAATGGATTGAGCCTGGCCGTCGGCAGCAGCCTGCGTTACGAAGTTGGCGATGCTTCCAGCATTTCCGTTCATCCCGGTGATTTCAATTACGAAATCCTGAGCGGCCATTATGTGGACTTCGTGGGCGAGCAGCCCGGAAGCTTCACCTATGATTTCACGTCATCGAGCGCCGAAACGCCCAGCTTCACGGTAACGGGATTCGGCTATGGCGACTCGCTCAACGTTGCGGGACTGAGCTTCGAGAGCTTCACCTATGATGCCGCGACGGGCGATGCGACCCTGATATATGACAATGACGAGATCGGCGGGAGCGTCACCTTCAACATCAAGGACATGGACCCGGCCCTTGCCGAACTGATCGCGGCAGATCCCAGCGCCTATGTCGACCAGTCCAGCGGCGCCTTCGTCGCTCCCCTGTGCTTCCTCGCCGGCACCCATATAGCGACGCCCCAAGGCGAGCGGCTCGTGGAGGACTTCAGGATAGGCGACCTGGTGCTCACCGCCTCCGGCGAGGCCCGGCCCGTTCGCTGGATCGGCCGCCAGGCCGTGATCCGGGTCTTCGCCGACCCGCTGCGTGCCTACCCTGTTCGTATCGCCGCCGGTGCATTGGAGGAGGGCGGGCCGTCTCGCGACCTTTTCCTGTCCCCGGATCATGCGCTGCTGATCGATGGGGTGCTGGTGCAGGCGAGTGCGCTGGTGAACGGCGTGAGCGTCACCCGCGTCGAACGGCCCGAGGAACGCTTCACCTACTACCATCTCGAACTTGAGGACCACGCGCTGGTGCTCGCCGAGGGCGTGCCTGCCGAGACCTTCGTGGACAATGCAACGCGCCGCCGCTTCGACAATTACGCCGAGTTCGAGGGCCTGTACGGGGTCCCCGTCCAGGCCATCGCGGAAATGGACAAGCCGCGCGTGAAGTCGGCGCGGCAGCTTCCTGCGACGATCCGCAGGCGGCTCGAGATGCGGGCGCGTGAGCTCGCAATGGTGGCGGCCGCCTAGAGCCCTCCGGTGAACTCCGGTTCACCGGAAAGGGTCCAGGTTCCTGTTCGGACGCGTTTTCTTCACGTGACCCGGATCCCGCTTTGCTCGAAGACGCTCTAGCTTCCGCCGAGGCACTCCCTGCCGGTCTTGAAGGCCGAGGAGTGCCCTTCTCGCGGCGGGGAACGGGCCGCTCGATCAAGGAGACGTGGAGACCTCCGGCAGGTCGCGGGAAGGACGAGACCAGAGGCGGTGCCTTGATACGGCCCCGGGATTTCCTCGCGCCTGTCATGTCGCAAGATGAACAAAACGACCTTGGGTGTTACGGTTCGCCTGCAGGGCGGGAGGTAGAGCGGAATACCTCAGGAACGCTCGAGGGAGTGGACATTGTACGCACAGGTCGGCGCGCTCATCTTCGCCACCAGCCTTGTTCAGCTGGCGAACGGCTTCTTTACGACCCTCGTCTCGCTTCGCCTGGGCGTGGAGGATTTCAATCCCGCCCTCGAAGGCGTCGTCATGAGCGCCTATTTCGTCGGCTTCACCCTCGGCTCCGTCACCTGCGGCGGCATCATCCAGCGGATCGGCCATATTCGCGGCTACGCGGCCTTCGGCGGCATCGTCATCGGCGCCACGGTGGGCATGAGCCTCATGGTGGATGCGCTCGCTTGGGGGCTGTTGCGCGCGGCCATCGGGTTCGGTTGCGTCGGCCTGTTCGTCGCGACGGAGAGCTGGCTGAATTCCAAGGCCACCCCGGCTTTGCGCGGCAAGGTCTTCTCCACCTACATGGTGGGGACCTTCCTCGCCCTCGCGCTGGGCCAGCTGCTCGTCGGCCGGTTGCCGCTCGAGGGTGCCACGGCTTTCGACATCATCGTGGCGCTGTTCGCGGTGGCGCTCGTCATCGTCAGCATGACGCGGGCCGAGCAGCCCATCGTCACGAAAGAGGTCACGCTGCCTTACGGCGAATTGCTGCGGGCGGCTCCCGTCGCCATTCTCGGGGCGGCGATCGCCGGCATGATCAGCGCCACGTTCTACGCGGTCGTGCCGAGCTGGATGCTGGCAAACAACATCCCGCAGGAGACGATAGGGCTGGTCATGCTGAGCGCGGTGCTGGGCGGGCTCGCCTTTCAGATCCCCGTCGGCTGGCTGTCCGACCGCATGGACCGGCGCATGCTCCTCGGCGGGCTGGCGTTCGGCTTCGCCCTGGCGGCCGTGGTGCTTATTTTCCTGCCGCGCCAGCTGAGCTTCGTCCTGCCGGTCGCGGCGCTTCTGGGCGGCTTCATGTCCACGCTCTATCCCGTCTGCGTTTCGCACGCCATGGACAACATGGCGCAGGAGGGGGCGGTGTCGATCAGCGGGCGGCTCATCCTCATGAGCGGCATCGGGTCCACCGTCGGGCCGCTTACCGGCGCGTGGATCATGGGCGCCCTCAACCTGCGCGGCGTGTTCTATTTCATGGCGGCGGCGGCCACGCTGCTGGGCGTGGTTGCCGTGATGCGGGCGCTGGCGCGGGCCCCGGCACCGAGCGTGGAGGCGCCTTTCACCGTCGTGGCGCCGCAAGCGCTGCATGTCGTGCCGGAGGAGCCCGTCGCCACCGGCGCGCCATCGGATGCGCCCGCCCGCTAGGGTGACGTTCGAGGTGTTCTCGGTGGTGCCTCGATCCGGAGCCCGGGGGCGCGCTTGCCTGAGCGCGGGCCGTTATCCCGCCGTCACGGCGCCTAGCGGCGGGGCGCGAGCGCCAGACTGTGGATCGCTCGGCGTCCGCTGGCGGCGGGGTCAGCCGATCTGTTCGATGACGATGGCGCGGATTTGTTCGCGGGTCAGTCCGCAGGGCTCCGGCTTCCAGTCAGGGCTGGAGCGCCGCGCGTCGGGCGCGGGAGCGGGCGGGGAGACGGGAAGGGGTCGGCGGGTAATCTGAATCTGCATATATCCTCTGTGCCTCCGGCAAATAGCCGGCGGCTGACGCTCGTGCGTCGATTTGAGTGAGGCCCGATGCCTGAGGCAGGGCGTAGCCGCGTGTGCGACGATGATGACCTACCGGGACAATGCGTCCCCAGTATGACACTCCGACATCGCCACATCGGGATACCGAAGGTCCTTCCGCCGCCCGCCCAACCCACCGGGTTCGCCGGGTGGCTGGCGAGAGCGGGTTTGAGCGGCCGGGGCCGGCGGGATAATCTGGCGGCTCTCGCTTGCGGTGCCCCCGTCATGACCAAGGCTGCCCCCGATCTCAGGCTGAAAAGAGCGTACGACCCTATCGGGAGCGACGACGGGGCCCGCATTCTCGTCGACAGATTGTGGCCGCGCGGCATCCGCAAGGAGGCCCTGGCGCTGACCCTCTGGCTGAAGGAGATCGCCCCCACGGCGGCCTTGCGGAGCTGGTTCGGGCACGATCCCGGCCGCTTCGAGGAGTTTTCGCGCCGCTACCGTGCGGAACTGGACGCCAATGCCGCCGCGGTCGCGCGTCTCGAGGCGTTCCTGGAGCAGGGGCGCGTCACATTGCTCTATTCGGCGCGTGACGTCGTGCACAACGACGCGGTGGTGCTGGCGGACTATCTTCGCACGCGCGGCTGACAGCCGCGGCGGTGAATCGGGATGATCCCCGCGATGGCCCGGCCACCGCGGGCGAGCGCGGAATCAGCCCGCCGGCGGCTCGGGAGCCGTCGCCGGCAGCGGGGCGGCCGCGGACCGGCCCGGGCGCAGCCGCTGCAGGAACAGCTTGAAGCGGAAGCTCCAGTCCGTCTGCTGGGCCTCGGTCAGGCGGGCGAGGGTGCGGGCGTAGTCCAGCACCAGGCCAGGGGTCCAGGTCATGGACGAGGCGTGGCTGCGCAGCAGCGCGGCGGTCCACAGATCGGGATTGGCGAGCAGACGCAGCAGCCGCAACCAGGGATACTGGCTGGCGAGCGCCCCCTCCAGCGCGGCATCCAGCGCTTCGGCCACCACGACGGAGCAGTTGCGGTTGGTGAGGTTGTAGGTGTCGTCCTGCCGGTAGCCGGCCCAGAATGCCCGCAGCCGGCGCGGATCGAAATTGCGGAACGCCACATGCTGGTCCGCGGGGCACCATTCGCTGGTTTCGAAGGCGTAGGAAGGCTGGAAGCGGCCCTTGAGGTCGTTCTCCGCCGTGGCGCGCAGCGCGGCGATGAAATCGCCGCTCGACCGGTCGATCTCCTGCGCCGGGTAGTGGCTGATATAGAGGTCCGGCGGCAGTTCCAGCGCGGCATGGCCGGTGGAGATCACCCCGTGCCCGTCCACCGCGGCGATGTAGCGGTCGACCAGCAGCCGCCGTTCCGGCTGATAGGCCGAACCCACCGGCGTCCACACATGCACCGTCATCGGGTGCTCGACGGTGGCGCGGCCGCCGCCGATCAGCACCGGCGCGTTCTGGTACCATCCGCGCCCGGCGAAGATCGGCAGGTTCATGGCCGAGGCTTCGTCCTCCAGCGTCCGCAGCATCAGCCCGAAACGCACCAGCAGCCACCCCCACAGCCCGAGCAGCAGGGCGATGCAGAACGGGATGTTCTTGTCGTGCGACAGCGGCCATTCGGTGACGATCAGCATCGCCAGCAGGAGTTCGACGACACCGCAGGCGGCCAGCAGCCGCCAGCCGGGAAAGCGCACCACCACCGCCGTGGCGATGCGCCCCAGCCCGTCCACGGCGAAGGCGAGGCCGAACAGCCAGGCGATGGCGATCCGGGTGCTGATCGGGAAATCCAGGATCAGGCTGCCGAGCAGGATCAGCGCGGTGGCCTTGAGGAAGCCGAGATGCCGGGAGCCCTCCCGCGGCAGCGCCAGGAACACGTAGAGGGCGAGAAGGCCGTTGAGGACGAAGACGGCGCCCATGGCTTCCTTCGTCACCAGGGTGACGCCGTCCGAGGCGTCGATGGCCAGCAGGCTGGCCAATGCCAGCAGCACCGCGCCGAACACCGGCAAGACGTACCAGCGCGCACGGAAGGCATCGGCGCCGACGAGGAGGAAGGCGATCTTGAGCACGCGCCGGACCTGACAATGAATTCAAGCAATTCTTTCGCCGGAAACTACCGTACCGCCCCGGTGATGAAAAGCGGCTGCGCGTCGGGCCGGCCATCCGTCGCCGGGGCGGCCGATGGGCGGGAAACCGGCGGGCAAGGCCTCCTTGCGTGCTGGCGGAGGCCCCGCCGGCATGAGATGGTCGGCGGCCCATTCCTCACGCTGCGGTCCCGACGTGCGCCTCCATCTCGTCAATCCGAACACCACCCAATCGATGACCGACAAGATCGCCGCCGCCGCCCGGCTGGTTGCGGCGGACGCGACGACCATCCTCGCGGCGACCTCGCGGATGGGGCCGGCCTCCATCGAGGGCTATTACGACGACGCGCTCGCCCTGCCCGGGCTGGTCGATGCGGTGGCGCGGGCCGAGGACGAGGCGGTGGACGGTCATATCGTCGCCTGCTTCGACGACACCGGCGTCGATGCGGCGCGTGCGCTCGCCCGGGCGCCGGTGATCGGCATCGGCGAGGCGGGCTTCCACATGGCGAGCCTGATCGCCCATCGCTTCAGCGTGGTGACGACGCTGTCGCGCTCGGTGCCGGTGATCGAGGCCAATCTCGACCGCTACGGGCTGGCGCGGCGCTGCGCGCGGGTGCGCGCCTCCGACGTCGCGGTGCTGGAGCTGGAGGATCCCGCTTCCGATGCCCGCGCCCGCATCTCGGCGGAGATCGGCCGGGCCGTGCGCGAGGACCATGCGGAGGCGGTGGTGCTGGGCTGCGCCGGCATGGCCGATCTCGCCCGCGCGCTCGGGCAGGAGCACGGCGTGCCGGTGATCGACGGCGTCGCCTGCGCGGTGGCGCTGATGGAAGGGCTGGTCCGCGTCGGGCTCGCCACCTCCAAGGCCGGCGCCTATGCGCCGCCACGGGCCAAGCCTTATGCCGGCCTGCTTGCCGGCTTCGCGCCGCAGGGTTGAAGGCGGCCTTCCCTCACTCCGCGGTTCCGTCCTCGATGCCTCGGGCGTCCGCCATCGGCCCGCTCCAGCGCAGGGCGCCCTGGTCGATGTGATAGGCGCGGTCGCAGAGTTCCTCACACAGCGCGGCGTTCTGCTCCGACAGCAGCAGCGAGAGGCCGTCCGCCTTCAATTGCCGCAAGGCGGCGCCCATCTCCTCGACGATGATCGGCGCCACGCCCTCGGAGGGTTCGTCGAGCAGCAGCAGATCGGGATTGCCGACCAGGGCGCGGGCCACGGCGAGCATCTGCTGCTCGCCGCCGGACATGGCGTCGCCGCGTCGTCCGCGCAGCTCGGCGAGATTGGGGAACAACGCGAAGAGCCGCTCCGGCGGCCAGCGGTCGATGCCGTCGCGGCCGGGGCGGCGGGCGAGGGCGAGGTTCTCCTCGGCGGTCAGATCGATGAAGATGCGGCGGTCCTCGGGGACATAGCCGACGCCGCGCCGGGCGACGCGGTGGGGCGGCAGGCCGGAAATATCCGCGCCGCCGAGGGAGAGGCGGCGGGCGCGATGGCGCACCAGTCCCATCACCGCCTTCAGCGTGGTGCTCTTGCCGGCGCCGTTGCGGCCGATCAGCGCCACCGCTTCGCCGCGCCCCACGGTGAGCGACAGGCCGAACAGCGCCTGGGCCGGGCCGTACCAGGCCTCCAGTCCGTCGATTTCCAGCAGCGGCGCCGTCACGTCCGTCCCTCCGTCCCGCTACGGCCGAGATAGACCGCGCGCACCTGCGGGTCGGCGCGCACCGCCTCGGCGCTGCCATCGGCGATCACCCGCCCGCGGGCGAGCACGAGGACGCGGTCGGCATGGCCGAACACCACGTCCATGGAATGCTCGGTGAACAGCACCGCGAGGCCGCGCGCGGCGGCCAGGCGCTGCACCAGGCCGATCAGGGCGAGGCGCTCATGGGCGCCCATGCCGGCGGTCGGCTCGTCCATCAGCAGCAGGCGCGGCGAGCCGGCCAGCGCGATGGCGAGCTCCAGCCGCTTGACGTCGCCATAGGCAAGGCCGGCGGCGGCATGTTCCGCCCGCGCGGCGAGCCCGGTCTGTTCGAGAAGCGCCAGCGCCTCGTCCCGCGCCTGCCCGTCCTGCGGGCGCCACAGGCCGAAGCTGCGGCCGCGCGATGCGAGGATCGCCGTCTCGACATTGGCCAGCACGGTGAGCGAGACGAAGACGGCGGCGATCTGGAAGGTGCGGCCGACGCCGAGCCGGGCGATGGCGCGTGGCGCGCGGCCGGTGATGTCGCGCCCGGCGAGGCGTACCGTGCCGGCATCGGGGCGGATCTGGCCGTTCACCACGTTGAAGCAGGTCGACTTGCCGGCGCCGTTGGGGCCGATCAGCGCCAGCAATTCGCCCGCCTGCACCTCGAAGCTCACCCCGTCGAGGGCACGCACGCCGCCATAGGACTTGGCGAGGCCCTCGACGCGCAGCACCGGCGCGGCGGCGGTCATCGGGCCGGGCTCCATCGGGCGGCGAGGCGCGACAGGCCGCCGGCGATGCCGCCGGGAAACAGCAGGACGAGGGCGAGGATCAGCGCGCCGAGCAAAGCGCGCCAATAGGCGGTCTCGCGCATCACCATGTCCTGCAGCAGGGTGAAGGCGCCGGCGCCGAGCACCGGCCCGGCCGGGCTGGAGAGGCCGCCGAGCAGCACCATCACCAATGCGTCGATGGAGCGCCCGACCGCCAGCGTCTCCGGCGAGATCGAGCCCTTGGCAAAGGCGTAGAGCCCGCCCGCCGCGCCGGCGAGCAGGCCGGAGGCGAGGAAGGCGAGCCAGCGTATGCCAGCGACGTCGATGCCGGAGGCCTCCGCCCGCCGGCGCGCGTCGCGCCCGGCCCGCAGCGCGTGGCCGAAGGGGGCGTGGATCAGCCGGCGAATCATCAGGAGGCCCGCGACGGTGACGGCGAGGGCGGCGAGATAGAGCCCGGCGCGGCTGTCGAACGGCCAGTCCGGCCAGATGCCGATCAGCCCGTTGGAGCCGCCGGTGACCTCTTCCCACTGGAAGATGACCGACCAGACGATCTGCGCGAAGGCGAGGGTGAGCATGGCGAGATAGACGCCTTCCAGCCGCACGCAGAACCAGCCGAAGACCAGCGCTCCCGCTCCGGCGGCGAGGATGCCGACGCCGAAGGCCGGCACCGTGGGCAGGCCGAGCCCGGTCGCCGCCAGCGCCGTGCCGTAGGCGCCGAGGCCGAAATAGGCGGCGTGGCCGAAGGAGGCCATCCCGCCCGGCCCCATGACGAGATGCAGGGAGGCGGCGAACAGCACCGCGACGAGCATGTCGAGCGCCAGCACCGGCGCATAGGCCCAGGCCGAGGCGAGCAGCGGCACGGCGAGTGCGGCCGCCAGCGCGAGGCCGGCGAGGGTGCGGCCGCTGGCGCCCAGCGGCCGCAGGGGAGCTTCGTCGGCCTGTCCCCGCGCGGGGGCGCCGTGCGGGCGGCCGAACAGGCCCTGCGGGCGCAGCACCAGCACCAGCGCCATCACCAGGAATTCGGCCACCAGCGTCAGCTTGCTCATGTTGAACGCCCAGCCGGTGATGTCGACGGTGCCCAGCGCGATGCACAGGGCCTTGGTCAGCGCCACCAGCACCGCGGCGACATAGGCGCCGGGGATCGAGCCCATGCCGCCGATCACCACCACCACGAAGGCGTCGCCAAGCACGGCAAGGTCGAGCGACAGGTTGGCCGGCTCGCGGGCGGTCTGCAGCGCCCCGCCGAGGCCGGCGAGACAGGCACCGAGGGCGAAGACGGCGGTGAACAACAGCGCGGGGTTGATGCCGAGCGCCGCCACCATCTCGCGGTCCTGGGTCGCCGCGCGCACCGTGCGGCCGAAGCGGGTGCGCTTCATCAAGAGGTGCAGCCCCAGCAGCACCGCGGGGCCGGCGATGGCCAGGAAGACGTCATATTCCGGCAGGCGGCGGCCGATGAGCTCGATCGAGCCCTTCAGCCCCGGTGCCCGCGGGCCGAGCAGGTCCTCCGGCCCCCAGAGCCACAGGGCGGCGTCGTTGAGGATGAGGGCGAGCGCGAAGGTGGCGACCAGCTGGTAGAGCTCCGGCACGTGGTAGATGCGCCGCAGCAGCAGGATCTCCACCGCCGCGCCGAGCAGGCCGATGGCGAGCGCAGCGAGGAGCAGCCCGCCCCAATAGCCGAGTGGGCCAGGCAGGCGGTCGGCCAGCGTCACCGCGAGATAGAGCCCCAGCATGTAGAAGGCGCCATGCGCCATGTTCACGATGCGGGTGACGCCGAAGATGATCGACAGGCCGGCGGCGACGAAGAACAGGCCGGAAGCCGAGGCCAGCCCGTTGATCATCTGGAACGCCAGGGAATCGAGCGTCACGCGGGCCTCCTTGCCGGTTCAGGTCTTGATGGTTGCCCGGCGTGCGCGGAGCCGGCATCGGGTGGATCGCCGCGATCCGGCGGGGTTGAACGGCGTTCCTTGCGGACCGGTCGGAATGGGGCCGAGATGTGCTCGCGGCCACCAAGAGGCGGGGCATGCGAGGACCGGGCTCTTCTCCCTCTCCCCGTCGGGGAGAGGGGTAGGGTGAGGGTGTGGACGCTCCAAGGCTCCGCAGCCGCGTTCCCCCTCACCGCCCCGCTTCGCGGGCCACCTCTCCGTCGAAACCGGATACATCCGGTTTCGGCCTCGCCAGAACCGAACTCGGCAACAGCCGAGTTCGGCGGGGAGAGAGAAAGAAAGGTCGGCTTGCGAGAATTGGCGGATGGCCTGCCTGCCGGCCCACGATTGAAGTGCCTGTACCGTGCAGCGCCGACCCACACCTCGCCGACCCACACCTCGCCGACCCACGCGTCGCCGTTCCGCGCGGCGCCCTCAGTCGCGCCTCGGCCGCAGCTTCCCCACCTCGGCGTCGGAGGGCAGCACGCTCGCGCCGTCGACATAGACGGGATCGAGCATCACGCCCTTGCCGTCCTTCTGGCCGAGCGTGCCGACGAAGGCGCCCATGGTGGCCTGGTGGTCGCTGGCGCGGTAGGTGAACGGGCCGAACGGGCCGGTGACGGCCAGTCCCTTAAAGGCCTCCACCAGCTTCTCGGTGTCCGGCCCGCCGGCCTTCTTCAGCCCCTCGGCGAGGGAAATGATGGCGGTGTAGCCGACGATCGAGCCGAGCCGCGGCGGCTCGCCATATTTCGCCTGATAGGCGTCGAGGAAGGCTTTGTGCTCGGGCGTGGCGATGGCGTACCAGGGATAGCCGGTGGCGACCCATCCCTGCGGCGCCTCGTCCTTCATCGGGTCGAGATATTCCGGCTCGCCGGACAGGAGGCTGACGACGAAGGTGCCGTCCAGCGTGCCGCGGCTATTGGCCTCGCGCACGAATTTGGCGAGGTCGGCGGCGAACAGCACGTTGAACACCGCATCGGGCTTGGCGTCCGCCAGCGCCTGCGCCACCGCGCCGGCATCGAGCTTGCCGAGCGGGGTGGCCTGCTCGGCGACGAACTCCACGTCCGGCTGCGCGGCCTTCAGCAGCGTCTTGAAGGTGGCGGCGGCCGACTGGCCGTATTCGTAATTGGGATAGACCAGCGCCCAGCGCTTCCTGTTGGCCTTCACCGCATAGGGCATCAGCATCGCCACCTGCATGTAGGTGGAGGCGCGCAGGCGGAAGGTGTAGCGGTTGCCGTCCGCCCAGGTGATCTTGTCGGTCAGCGGCTCGGAGGCGAGGAAGAACACCTTGCGCTTGTCGGCGAAGCCGGCCACCGCGAGGCCGACATTGGACAGGAAGGTGCCGGTGAGCACGTCGGCCTTCTCGCGGGTGACGAGGTCCTCGGCGACCCGCACCGCGTCGCCGGGATTGCCGCCATCGTCGCGGATGATCAGCTCGAGCGGGCGCCCGTTGATGCCGCCGGCGGCGTTGACCTGCTCGACGGCGAGCTCCATCGCCCGGCGATAGGGCTCGAGGAAGGCCGGCTGTGCCTTGTAGCTGTTGAGTTCGCCGATGCGGATCGGCTCGGCGGCGCGCGCCGCCATCGGCCCGGCGATCCCCGCGACGAGGAGCGCAGCGGCGGTCAGGCGCGACAGGAGCGACGAGCGCGGGGCGGCGGGCATGCGGATCTCCGGGCAGGATGGGCGTCGGTCGCCAACTTAGCCGCTGCGCCTGCCGCGTCCAGAGCATCGGGCGGCGGCGGCCGATTTTGGAGCGTTTCTCGGCAGCGCCGTCCGTCCATCTCCCTGCTACGGGCCGACATCGACCTCCGGCTCGTTGACGCGGGCGCGCCGCGAGGCGATGAGCGCGCCGCCAATGATCAGGCCGGCGCCGAGGAGGGTGGCGGCGCCGGGAATCTCGCCGAAAGCGAAGAAGCCGATCAGGATCGCCCAGATGAAGGCGGTGTATTCGAACACGCCGAGCCGGCTGGCATCGGCGCGCTGATAGGCGGCGGCGAGGCACAGATGGCCGGCGGTGCCGAGCGCGCCGATCAGCAGCATCAGCGCGAGTTCGCCCGCATCCGGCGCCGTCCAGAACATCACCCCGAGCGGGGCGATGAGCAGCGCCGGGAACAGGTTCTGCAACAGCACGATGGTCGAGAGCGGGTCGCGCGCCGCCCGGCTCTTCAGCACCACCATGGACAGCGCATAGGTGACGGCGGAGACCAGGGCGGCGGCGATGCCGAGCAGGTTGGCCTCCTCGGCCGCGCCGGGCGCGATCTGGCTGAACAGCACGACCAGCACGCCGAGAAAGCCGATGCCGATGGCGATCACCACCGAGCCGGTGGGGCGCTCGCCGAGAATCATCGCGGCGAACAGCGCGATGAAGATCGGCGAGGTGAAGGACAGCGCCAGCACCACGGCGAGCGGAAGCACCGAGAGGGCGTAGAAGAAGGACAGCGCCGTCGCCGTCACCACCAGGGAGCGCCAGGCATGCGGGCGCAGCGTCTCGCGGCTGGGCAGCCGGGTGCGCATGGCGGCGAACACCAGGAAGGCCATGCTGCCGCCGGCGAGATAGCGCATGAAGGCCACTTGCGGCGTCGAATGGGTCTCGCCGACGAACTTGATCATCCCGTCCATGATCGACAGGAGGAAGATGCCGGCGACCGCCAGCAAAGCGGGGCCGAGCGCGGGACGGAGCATGAGGCGGGTGATCATGGCACGCGGAATGGCGGACGCCCCGCCGAGGCGCGCCGGCCGGCGCGCGTTCCGGTCCGGCGAGGCTACGCTCGCTTCGCCGGCGAATCGGTCGCCGGCTGCGGGGCCGCGCGTGCCTCGCGGCCGGAGGTGTAGAGGATGTCGGCGCCGAGGGAAACGGCTTTTGCGCCGTGGCGTGCCGCCGGAGACGGATCGCCGGAGACGCATCGCCACGGGCGCGCGGGCCGCTCACCCCCCGGCGAGGGACAGGCGATAGGGATATTCCGAGGTGTCGGACATGTCGCCGAACGTCCGCGTGCCCGGCAGGCGCTCGAAGCCGAGGCTCTCATAGAAGCGATGGGCGTCGAGGAAGCGGGTGTCGGTCCACAGCCGCATCTCCGGCGCGCCATGGGCGCGGGCGAAGGCGAGCGCCTCGCCCATCAGCGCACGGGCGACGCCGCGGCGGCGGGCGGCACGCGCGACATAGACCTTGGTGATCTCCACGGCGCCGGCGGGGGCGTCGCGGCCGCGCATCGGGGCGGCCGCGAGCGAGCCGATGACCGTCCCGGCATCGGCCGCCACCCAGATGGCGCCGGACCGGACGGCGAAGTGGCTGGCGATGGCATCGAGCTCGGGGAATTCGGCGGCGCGATCGAAGATGCAGCCGGGATATTCGGCGAAAGCGCCGGCGATAAGGGCGGCGATCGCGTCGCCATCGGCGTCGCCGGCGAGGCGAATCAGGGGCAGGCTCAACGAATTCTCTCGTAGTGTGGCTCGGTTAACGTCGACGAGTCGGCGAGGGCGCACTATTGTGTCCTTCCGTTTCCCGCGTAAAGCCCGTATGCGGGAAGGTATCCCATTCACTTGTGCGGCCGGGGTTTGCCTGGTCGCTGGTCTTTACGACCGGCATCTACCCGTCCCGGAGTGCTCGATGAAGCTGTCTAGTCGTTTCGTGCGTCTGTCCCTCGTCGCCGCGGTGGCCGCGCTCGCGGCCGCCTGCGCCAGCACGCCCCAGGCGCCGACGTCGGTCGAGCCGGCCATGCCGCGCTACACCTCGCCGATCACCGCCCAGCAGCTGGTGGGCAAATGGGGCCTGGCCGCCTATCACCGGCCGGACGACGCCAGCCGGACCGAGGCGCAGGCCCGGCAGGGCTGCCGGCAGCCCTACGTGATCAGCGCCGGCCCGAATGGCGGCTTCATGATGTATCTCGCCGACCAGTCGACGCCGTCCGAGCTGGTGTCGAAGCAGGTGGCGCCGGGGCCGACCTTCATCGGCCTGCCGGACGAGCCGCCGGGCGCGCAGTCCGACCGCGAGGTGCTGCGCTTCGACGGCCAGATCCTGGTGATGAAGTGGGTCGACCAGGAGGTTCAGGGCCGCTACGGCACCATGGTCTATGTCCGCTGCCCGGCCTGACCGGTCGCACGGCTAACCGCGCATTAACCATGCACGGTGAAAGCTGGGGGGCATGGAGCGCGAGCGCCGGAGCCCTGGCATGCATGGTCGGCGGAGAACGGGATGGCGCGGCGGCGTGCACCGCAGCCGGCGTGGCATCGGCCTGCGGGCGGCGCTCGCCGTCGCCTCGGGTATCGTGCTGGCGGCGGTGATCGCCGCGCTCGCCGGCACGCTGGTGGCGACGCCGGCGGCGGCACAGGCCCGCAGCTGGTCGGGCGGCGGCTTCTACGGCATCGACGACAGCAATTACGCTGTGTTCTCCGCGCAGCCTCGCGAGGGCGGCGGTGCGGCCGGCGGGTATTTCGACGCCAATGCGCCGGCGCCGGTGTATCCGGGCGGCGGCGGGCGGGGCGTCAACACGGAATATAACCGCCAGATCGTGCCCTATGTCTCGGCCGATCCCCCCGGCACCGTCATCGTCGATACCGGGGCGCGCTTCCTCTATCTGCTGCAGGGCGGCGGCCGGGCGTTGCGCTACGGCATCGGCGTCGGCCGCGAGGGCTTCGCCTGGAGCGGCGCCGAGCGCATCAGCCGCAAGGCCGAATGGCCGAGCTGGACGCCGCCGGCGGAGATGCATGCCCGCCGTCCCGGCCTGCCGGAGCGCATGGAAGGCGGGCCGGACAACCCGCTCGGCGCCCGCGCGCTCTATCTCGGCAACACGCTCTACCGCATCCACGGCACCAACGAGGCCGACAGCATCGGCCGGGCGGTGTCGTCCGGCTGCATCCGCATGCGCAACGACGATGTGATCGACCTCTATGGCCGGGTACGGATCGGCACGCTGGTGCGGGTCATCTGAGCCCTTGCAAGGCCGGCGTCGCGCTCCATCTGCCACCTCATGCGGGCCTTGCATGGCTCGCCGTCTGGTCGGGCGGGAGCGGCTCGGCTATGGTCCGGCCGCGCTTCGGTCGGCGCAGGGGTCGGACCGGGCGGGGATCGCGAGGACAGGATGACGGCAGGCAGCAGCGCGCAGGACGGGATTCCGCAGGATGCCGCCGAGCCGGTGTCGGCCCCGCATTCGCCCGATGCCGGCGCCGACACCCATTTCGGCTATCGCACCGTGCCGCTGGGCGACAAGCAGCGCATGGTGGACGAGGTGTTCCACTCGGTCGCCCGCCGCTACGACGTGATGAACGACTTCATGTCGCTCGGCCTGCACCGGGTGTGGAAGGACCTGCTCGTCTCGCGCATCCGTCCGCCGAAGAACGACCGGCCGTTCCGCCTGCTCGACGTCGCCGGCGGCACCGGCGACGTGTCGTTCCGCACCGTGGAGGCCGGCGGCGCCGGCACGCGCGCGGTGGTGGCCGACATCAATGGCGGCATGCTCGGGGTGGGGCGCGAGCGCGCCGCCAGCCTCGGCCATGCGGACAAGGTGGAGTTCGTCGAGGCCAATGCCGAGGAACTGCCCTTCCCGGACAAGTCCTTCGACGCCACCTCCATCGCCTTCGGCATCCGCAACGTGCCGCGCATGGACAAGGCGCTTTCCGAGATGCGCCGGGTGCTGAAGCCGGGCGGGCACGCCTTCGTGCTGGAGTTCTCCCGCGTCGACGTGCCGGGGCTCGACGCGATCTACGACGCCTATTCCTTCAAGGCGATCCCGCCCATGGGGCGGCTGGTGACCGGCGATTCGGAATCCTACCGGTATCTCGTCGAATCGATCCGCCGCTTCCCGGCGCCGGAGCTGTTCGGCGAGATGATGCGCGAGGCCGGGCTGAAGCGCGTCGCCTGGACCCCGCTGACGGGCGGCATCGTCTGCCTGCACAGCGGCGCGCGGATCTGAGCGCGAGGATCTGGACGCATCGTGGCCACCTTCTTCGGAGACATGCTGCGGCTCGCCCGCGCCGGCTATGTGATGGCCCGCGAGGGCGTGCTCGCCCGCGTCGACCCCGACATATTGCCGCCCGGCACCGAGCCGCTGTTCCGTCTCGCCCGGCTGATCGAACGCCGCGACGGCCGTTCCAGCGCCGCCGCGCTCGGCGCCGCGCTGTCCCGGCTCGGGCCGTCCTATGTGAAGCTCGGCCAGTTCCTGGCGACGCGCCCGGACGTGGTCGGCGTCGAGATGGCGCGCGACCTCGAAGTGCTGCAGGACCGCATGCCGGCCTTCCCGCAGGCGGTGGCGGAGGCAGCTGTCGCCCGTACGCTCGACCGGCCGGTGGCGGCGCTTTATGCCTCGCTGGGCCCGCCCATCGCCGCCGCCTCCATCGCGCAGGTGCACCGGGGCGAGACGCGGGAGGCCGAAGGCCCGGCGCGCCTCGTGGCGGTGAAGGTGCTGCGGCCGGACGTGCAGGCGCGCTTCCGGGCCGACCTCTCCTCCTTCTATCGGGCGGCCCGGCTCGGCGAGAGGGCCTCGCCGGAGGGGCAGCGGCTGCGGCTGGTCGCCATCGTCGACACGCTGGCGCGCTCGGTGGCGATGGAGATGGATTTGCGGCTCGAGGCGGCCGCGCTTTCCGAACTGGCGCAGAACACCGCCGCCGAGACCGATTTCCGCGTGCCGGCGGTGGACTGGGACCGCACCGGGCGGGAGGTGCTGACCACCGAGTGGATCGACGGCATCAAGCTGAACGACATGGAGGGGCTGCGGGCCGCTGGCCACGACCTGCCGGAGCTGGGCCGCATCCTCATGCAGTCCTTCCTGCGCCACGCGCTGCGCGACGGCTTCTTCCACGCCGACATGCACCCCGGCAACCTGTTCATCGATGCCGAGGGCCGGCTGGTGGCGGTGGATTGCGGCATCATGGGCCGGCTGGGGGTGAAGGAGCGGCGCTTCCTCGCCGAGATCCTCTACGGCTTCATCACCCGCAACTGGATCCGTACCGCCGAGGTGCATTTCGAGGCCGGCTACGTGCCGATGCACCATTCGGTGGAGGATTTCGCCCAGGCGATCCGCGCCATCGGCGAGCCGATCCATTCGCGCAGCGCCAGCGAGATCTCGATGGCGAAGCTGCTGACGCTGCTGTTCGAGGTCACCGCGCTGTTCGACATGAAGACGCGGCCAGAACTGCTGCTCTTGCAGAAGACCATGGTGGTGGTGGAAGGCGTCGCCCGCACCCTCGACCCGAACCTGAACATGTGGCGCACCGCCGAGCCGGTGGTGCGGACATGGATCGAGCGCAATCTCGGCCCGGCCGGCAAGCTGGAGGAGGCCACGCACGGGCTGCAGGCCGTGGGGCGCGGGCTTCAGGCGCTGCCGGACCTCGTCGCGCAGGGCCAGCGCATCGCCGCCCAGCTCGACCGCTCGACCCGCGACGGCATCGCGCTGGCGCCGGAAACGGTGGAGGCGATCGGCCGGGCGGAAGGGCGCGGCAATCGCGGCCTCACCTTCGCGCTGTGGGCGATCGCGGCGCTGCTGGCGGCGCATCTGCTCTTATGACGGGACGTCGTCATGAGCCTTGTACCGAATGAGCGCACCAAATACCTCGCCACGCTGATCAACACGGTGGCGGCGGCGAGCATCGTCGCCGGGGTGGTGGCGCCGATGGTTGCCTTCACCTTCGGCATGCCCGGCCCGATCAGCGGTGGCTTTACCGTGGCGGTCGGCATCGTTTGGCTTTTAGTCGGTGCCGCCTTACATTACACGGTGAGGATCATCCTCGGAACGCTCAAGCCGTAAGGAGGTGCGAGCCATGACCTTACTGCAATGGTACGTCCTGGTTGGAGCTCCGCTCATTCTGCTGGCGGGCGCCTATGGCGCTGTGTGTCTGGCCAAACATGACCGCCGGAATGCGGATCGCCATATCGGCCCGGCCGAGTGATCGCCCGGATGGATCTCCCGATCTCGGCCCCATCGCCTCTGGGCCGCACGGCCGCGCTGCGCTATAGGCCTTGTCAGGCAAAAGGCGCAGGCAGTTCCGCATGCTCGCAGGCAAGACGGTCCTTCTCATCATCGGCGGCGGCATCGCCGCCTATAAGAGCCTCGATCTCATCCGCCGGCTGAAGGAGCGCGGCGCCCGGGTGCGTGTCGTGATGACCGCGGCGGCGCAGCATTTCGTCACCCCGCTCGCCGCCGGGGCGCTGTCGCACGAGCCGGTGTTCACCGAATTGTTCGATCGCGCCGCCGAGCAGGATATCGGTCATATCCGCCTCGCCCGCGAGGCCGATCTCGTGATCCTCGCGCCCGCCACCGCCGACCGCATGGCGCGGATGGCCACCGGCTTCGCCGAGGACCTCGCCGGCGCGGTGCTGTTGGCCGCCCGGGTGCCGGTGCTCGTTGCCCCGGCGATGAACCCGGCGATGTGGGCGCATCCCGCCACCCGGCGCAGCGTCGCGACGCTGAAGGCCGACGGCATCGCCTTCATCGGCCCGATGGCCGGGGCCATGGCCGAGCGCGGCGAGGAAGGCCTCGGGCGCATGGCCGAGCCCACCGAGATCGCCGAGGCCGCGGAGGCCCTGCTGGCGGCCGGCGGGGCGCTGGCGGGCAAGCATGTGCTCGTCACCTCCGGGCCGACCCATGAACCGATCGACCCGGTGCGCTACATCGCCAACCGTTCCTCCGGCAAGCAGGGCCACGCCATCGCCGCCGCCGCCGCGCGCGCCGGCGCGCGGGTGACGCTGGTCTCCGGCCCGGTGAACCTGCCGGACCCGGCCGGCGTCGAGGTGCGCCGCGTCGAGACCGCCCGCGAGATGCTGGCGGCGGTCGAGGCCGCCCTGCCGGCCGATGCGGCGGTGTTCGCCGCCGCGGTGGCGGACTGGCGAGTTGCCGCCGAGGCCGGGCAGAAGCTGAAGAAGGACGGCAACGCCATCCCGCCGCTCGCTCTCACCGAGAACCCGGACATTCTTGCCGGCATCGCCCGGCGCGTCGCGGGGCGCCCGCGCCTCGTCATCGGCTTCGCGGCCGAGACGCAGAACGTCATCGCCCATGCGCAGGCCAAGCTCGCGCGCAAGGGATGCGACTGGATCCTCGCCAACGACGTCTCGCAGGATGGCGGCGACCAGAGCGGCATTCCCGGCGGGGTGATGGGGGCGGACCGCAACGCCGTGCATCTCGTCAGCGCCGCCGGGGTGGAGGATTGGCCGACCGCCTCCAAGGCGGAGGTGGCGCGGCGGCTCGTCGACCGCATCGCCGAAGCGCTGGACCGGCAGGAGACGCTGGGCCGGCAGGAGAACCCCTGATGAGCCTCGTCATTCCCGTCCAGGTCCTGCCGCATGGCGAGGGCCTGCCGCTGCCGTCCTACGCGACCGAGGGCGCAGCCGGCCTCGACCTGATCGCCGCCGTGCCCGACGCCGAGCCGCTGGTGCTCGCCCCGCTCGCGCGCGCGGCGGTGCCCACCGGGCTCTGCCTCGCGCTGCCGGCCGGCCATGAGGCGCAGGTGCGCCCGCGCTCCGGGCTGGCGCTGAAGCACGGCGTCACCGTGCTCAACGCGCCGGGCACCATCGACGCCGACTATCGCGGCGAGGTGAAGGTGCTGCTGGTGAATCTCGGCGAGGCGCCGTTCCGCATCGAACGCGGCATGCGCATCGGCCAGATGGTGGTGGCTCCCGTCCTCCGCGCGACTCTCGAAAAATCCCGTGATTTAGAAAAAACAACGCGGGGAGATGGTGGATTTGGCTCGACGGGGCTCGACGGCGGGCAAATATCGCGCTAGCCAAGAGACATGCCGCGTTTGTCCGACAAAAGCCTGCTGGCCATCGCCGCCGTCGTCGACGTCGCCCTCTATGCGCGGGGCACGCCGGTGGCGGCCAAGGCGTTGGCTGCGCGTCACGAATTGCCGCCGCGCCATCTGGAGCCGGTGTTGCAGTCCCTCGTGCATGCCGGCGTATTGAAGGGCGTGCGCGGCCCGCGCGGCGGCTACGAGCTTGCGCGCGAGCGCCGGCGCATCACCGTCGCCGAAATCGTGCGGGTGGTGGAGGCGGAGGCGGGCGACGCGCTGGAGAGCCTGCCCTCCATCGTGCGCGAGGTGATCCAGCCGGCCGTTGGCGAGGCCGAGCGCACCTTCGAGGCGGCGCTGGATGCGGTGACCGTCGAGGATCTCTGTCGCAGCTCGGCGCAGAAGGAAGACCGTCGCGCCCTGCCGGAAGGCATAGATTTCACGATTTGATTTCGTGATACTTCAGTTTCTCGACAATATTACGTGAATATGTTAGGCGTCGGTTCAATGCTGGCGGGCGAAGCATCCGCCGCGATCACGTCCCATCGGAGGCATACATGGCCGAGCCCGCCCTTTCGCCCGTCCGCCAGCCGGTCACTGCCGGCTCGAAGCCCGGCCGCGGCCGCGTCTATTCCTCGATCACCGAGACGGTCGGCGACACGCCGCTGGTGGAGCTTCGCCGCCTGCCGGCGCAGCGGGGCGTGAAGGCGCGCATCCTCGCCAAGCTCGAATTCTTCAACCCGCTCGCCAGCGTGAAGGACCGCATCGGCCTCTCGATGATCGCGGCGATGGAGGAGGCCGGCGTGCTGCGGCCGACGACGGTGCTGGTCGAGCCGACCTCCGGCAATACCGGCATCGCGCTGGCGTTCGTGGCGGCGGCGCATGGCTACAAGCTGATGCTGGTCATGCCCGAATCGATGTCGGTGGAGCGGCGCAAGATGCTCGCCCTGCTCGGCGCCGAGCTGGTGCTCACCCCGGCGGCGCAGGGCATGCGCGGCGCGGTCGCCAAGGCCGAGGAGTTGGTGAAGGAGCTGCCCGACGCCATCATCCCGCAGCAGTTCCGCAATCCCGCCAATCCCGAGGCGCACCGGCAGTACACCGCCGAGGAGATCTGGAACGACACCGACGGCGCGGTGGACGTGGTGGTGTCCGGCGTCGGCACCGGCGGCACCATCACCGGCATCGGCCAGGTGCTGAAGCCGCGCAAGCCCTCGCTGCGCATGGTGGCGGTGGAGCCGGAGGATTCCCCGGTGCTCTCCGGCGGCCAGCCCGGCCCGCACAAGATCCAGGGCATCGGCGCCGGCTTCATCCCGGAGGTGCTGGATCGCTCGGTGATCGACGAAGTGGTCACCGTCGGCAACCAGACCGCCTTCGAGACCGCCCGCGCCGTGGCGCGGCTGGAGGGCATCCCGGTCGGCATTTCCTCGGGCGCGGCGATCGCGGCGGCGCTCGAGCTCGGCGCCCGGCCGGACATGGAGGGGAAGACCATCGTGGTCATCATTCCATCCTTCGCCGAGCGCTACCTTTCCACCGCCCTGTTCGAAGGGCTGTGAGCCGCCGCCCGCGCGGGGATTCCAGAGCGACTCCGGCTTCGCTACAGTCGCGTTGATTCGGCATGTTCGGCGGCGGGCTTCGTCCCCGTGCCGAACCGATACGGGGCAGCGTGGCGGGACAAGGGGGACGGGCGCGGATGGCGCAGCCGGCCGGCAACGGCGGTGCAGGTGGGATGCGGACCCTGGCGGTGCGCATGGTCCGTCCTGTTCGTTCCCTTCGCTCGCCGCGACGCGGGCTGCTCGGCACCAGCGCGCTGGTGGCGGTGCTGGCGGATGCCGGGCCGGCCGCGGCGGCGGATCTGCTGGGCGGTGCGGCGCGCAGCCTGGCGGCGCTCGACCCCGGCTCGCTGGTCGGCCTGTCGCTGGCGCTCGGCCTGCTCGCCTTCGCCACCACCACCGCCATCGTGCATGTGCGCTTCCGCCGGCTGGCCCGGGCGCGGGAGGAGGCGGCCTTCGCCGAGATCTCCCGGCTGGAGGCGCAGATCGAGGAAGGCCGCGCCCTTCTCATGGCCGAGCCGCAGATCATCGTGGTCTGGCGCGATCCGGCCGCCGATCCCGAGATCATCGGCAATACCCCCGCCTTCACCGGCGTCGCGGCGCCGTCGCGCATCCTCGCCTTCGGCAGCTGGCTCGCCGCGCCCTCCGCGCGCGAGATCGAGGCCGCGGTCGATCTCCTGCGTGCCCGCGGCACGCCGCTCGCCGTGTCGCTGGTGACGCAGGACGGGCGCCATGTCGAAGCCGACGGTCGTCCGGTCGGTTCCGCCGTGGTGCTGCGGCTGCGCGACATTGCCGGGCTGCGGCGCGACCATGCCCGCCTCGCCGAGGCGCATGCGCTGCTGGAGCGCCAGACGCGGGCGCTGCGCAACCTCGTCGACGCCATCCCGGCGCCGGCCTGGCTTGCCGATGCCGAGGGGCGGCTCGCCTTCGCCAATGCCGCCTATGTCCATGCGGTGGAGGCGCGCGATCTCAAGGAGGCGCTCGGCCGCGACCTCGCCCTGCTCGATGCCGAGGGCCGGCGCCAGGCGCTGGCCGCCCTCGCCGAGGCCGGGACGTTCCAGGCCCGCCTGCCGGTGGTGGTGGCCGGCAGCCGCCGCCTGGTCGATGTGCGGGAAGCGGCGGTCGGGGACGGCAGCGCCGGCATCGCGCTCGATGCCACCGAGGAGGAGCGCATCCGCACCGAGCTCGCCCACGCGCTCGGCGCGCACCGGCGCACGCTCGACCAGCTCTCCACCGCCGTCGCCATTTTCGGCGAGGACCAGCGGCTGATCTTCCACAACGCCGCCTATGCGAGCCTGTTCGATCTCGATCCGGGCTTTCTCGACGACCGGCCGAGCGACGTCGCGGTGCTGGACCGGCTGCGCGCGGCCCGCCGCCTGCCGGAGCAGGCGGATTTCCGGGCCTGGCGCGCCGAGCTGCACGAGGCCTACCGCTCCATCGAGCCGCGCGAGCATTGGTGGCACCTGCCGGGCGGGCGGACGCTGCGGGTGGTCACCGCGCCCAACCCGGAAGGCGGCATCACCTATCTGTTCGACGAAGTGACCGAGCGGCTGGCGCTTGAGAGCCGCTTCAACGCGCTGACCCGCATCCAGAGCGAGACGCTGGACGCCCTCGCCGAGGCGGTGGCGGTGTTCGGTTCCGACGGGCGGCTCGGCCTTTCCAACAGCGCTTTCCGCCGCATGTGGAAGCTGGAGGCAGGGCAGCTCGCCGGACGGCCGCATATCGACGCGGTGGTGGAGGCGTGCCGGCCGCTCTCGGCGGACGAGGCAGCCTGGGGACGCCTGCGTGCGGCGGTGACCGGCATCGAGGCCCGGATGCCGGCCGTGTTCCGCATGGAGCGCGTCGACGAGGCGATCCTCGACGGTTCCACCCAGCCGCTGCCGGACGGCGGGACGCTGATCACGCTGCGCGACGTCACCGACAGCGTGAATGTCGAGCGGGCGCTGGTCGACCGCAACGAGGCGCTGGTGGCGGCGGACCACCTCAAGAGCACCTTCGTCAGCCACGTTTCCTATGAGTTGCGCTCGCCGCTGACCACGATCATCGGCTTCGCCCAGCTGCTCGACGACACCGGCATCGGCCCGCTCAACGACCGCCAGCGCGCCTATGTGAACCACATCACCGAATCGAGCGCGGCGCTGCTGGCGATCATCAACGACATTCTCGATCTCGCCACCATCGATGCCGGGGCGATGAGCCTCGACCTCGCCGAGGTCGACGTGCGCGGCGCGATGGATGCGGCGGCCGAGGGGGTGCGCGACCGGGTGGTGGAGGGCAACCTCACCCTCGCCATCGAGGTGTCGGCGGGTGCCGGCAGCTTCCGCGCCGATGCCAAGCGGGTGCGGCAGGTGCTGTACAATCTCTTGTCCAATGCGGTGGGTTTCGCCCCCAGCGGCTCGACGGTGCGGCTCGCGGCCGAGCGGCGCGGCGGCGAGGTGATCTTCCAGGTGCGCGACCAGGGGCCGGGCATCCCGCCGGAAATCGGCGGCCGGCTGTTCGACCGCTTCGAGAGCCATACCTCCGGCTCGCGCCATCGCGGCGTCGGCCTCGGCCTGTCGATCGTGCGCTCGCTGGTCGCCCTGCACGGCGGATCGATCCAGATCGGTCCGGCGCCGGGGGGCGGCACGCTGGTGACCTGCCGCTTCCCGCTCGACAGCGGCACGGCGCAGGTGGCGGCGGAGTAGGCGATGAAGGAGGGGCAGATCGGGTTCGGTCAGGTCGCCGGGGGACAGGCCATGGGAGCGCAAGGCGCGGGAATGCCCGTTCATTGGAGCGTGGTGCTGCCGGACGAGCACGCCACCGGCCGCCTCGCCATGGACCTCGCCTTCGCGCTGGTGCCGGGCGATCTCGTCACCCTCGACGGCGATCTCGGCGCCGGCAAGTCGACGCTGGCGCGGGCGCTGATCCGGGCGCTCGCCGACGATCTCGAGCTCGAGGTGCCCAGCCCGACCTTCAATCTCGTGCAGACCTACGACCTGCCGCGCCACCGCGTGGTGCATGCCGATTTCTACCGGCTCGGCGATCCCGCCGAACTGGAGGAGATCGGCTGGGACGAACTCGCCGATGGCGCCATCGCCCTGGTCGAATGGCCGGAGCGGGTGCCGGCGCTGCTCAACGCGCCGAACCGGCTGGACGTGCATATCGCCCTGACGCCGGAAGCGAGCGCGACGACCCGGCGCGTCCGGCTGATGGCCTATGGCCGGGTCGCCGAGGCGCTCCGGCGCATGAAGGCGATCCGCTCGCTGATCGATCTCGCCGGCTTCGGTCCCGCCCGCCGCAAGCATCTGCAGGGCGATGCCTCCACCCGCGCCTATGAGCGTCTGGTCGGCAAGGCCCGCAACGCCATTCTCATGAACGCGCCGCGCCGGCCGGACGGCCCGCCGGTGCGCGACGGCAAGCCCTACAGCCAGATCGCCCATCTGGCCGAGGACGTGAAGCCCTTCGTGGCCATGGCGCGCGGCCTCGCGGCGCGCGGCTTCTCGGCCCCGACCATCTATGCCGCCGATCTCGCCGGCGGCCTGCTGGTCATCGAGGATCTCGGCGACGAGGGCGTGGTGGCGGGCGTGCCGCCGGCGCCGGTGGCCGAGCGCTACGAGGCGGCCGCCGACGTGCTGGCGGCCCTGCACGGCATGGAACTGCCGGCGACGCTCACCGTCTCGCCGGATTGCGACCATACATTGCCGGCTTACGACCTGGCGGCGCTGTTGATCGAGGTCGAGCTGCTGCTCGACTGGTACATTCCCCATCGGGGCGGCGGGCCGGTGAGCGACGCCATGCGCGCCGAGTTCCGCGGCCTGTGGACGGCGGCGCTCGCCGGCTCGCTCGCGCTGAAGCCGACCTGGGTGCTGCGCGACTATCATTCGCCGAACCTCATCTGGATGCCGGACCGGCAGGGGCTGGCCCGTGTCGGCCTCATCGACTTCCAGGACGCGGTGATGGGCCCCGCCGCCTACGACCTCGTCTCGCTGGCGCAGGATGCGCGCGTCGACGTGCCGGAGGAACTGGAGCTGCACCTGCTCGGCCGCTACATCCGCGACCGGCGGGTGGAGGCGGATTTCGACATCCGCGCCTTCGCGGCCTCCTATGCGGTGATGGGCGCGCAGCGGGCGACCAAGATCCTCGGCATCTTCGCGCGTCTCGACAAGCGGGACGGCAAGCCGCAATACCTTCGCCATATCCCGCGTATATGGAACTATCTCCAGCGCGGGCTCGCCTTCACCGATCTCGCGCCGCTGAAGGCCTGGTTCGACCGGCATGTTCCGGCCCCGGACCAGCCCGTCGCCCGCCCCGTCGATCCACCCTCCGAGCCGCCGCAGACGACATGAGCCCTATCCGCAACGCCATGGTGCTCGCCGCCGGCCTCGGCACCCGCATGCGCCCGCTGACCGACGACCGGCCCAAGCCGCTGGTGGAGGTGGCCGGCCAGCCGCTCATCGACCATGTGCTCGACCGGCTGGCCGATGCCGGCATCGAGACCGCGGTGGTCAACCTGCATTATTTCGCCGATCTCCTGGAAGCGCATCTCGCCGGGCGTACCCGCCCGCATGTGGTGTTCTCCGACGAGCGCGGCCTCCTGCTCGACACCGGCGGTGGCATCCGCAAGGCGCTGCCGCTGCTCGGCGACGGGCCGTTCGTCTCGATCAATTCCGACACCATCTGGATCGAGGGCATCCGCCCCAATCTGCCGAGCCTCATGGCGGAGTTCGATCCCGAGCGGATGGATGCGATGCTGCTGCTCGCCGCCGCCACCGGCTCGGTCGGCTATGAGGGACGCGGCGATTTCTCCATGGATGGCGATGGCCGGCTTACCTTGCGCGGCGAGCGGCTGGTGGCGCCCTTCGTCTATGCCGGGGCGGCGGTGCTCGCGCCGGCGCTGTTCGACGGCGCGCCGGAGGGGCCGTTCTCGCTGGTGAAGCTGTTCGCCCGCGCCGCCGAGGCCGGTCGGCTGTTCGGGCTGCGCCTCGATGGCGTCTGGATGCATGTCGGCACGCCGGAGGCGATCGGCGAGGCGGAGCGTGCCGTCAGCCTGTCGACGGAATAGGCGACGAGGCCTTTCCCGCCGGCATCCTCTAAGATCGGCGGGCACACGATTCGACAGGCCCCAGCATGCCGGCGTCGCAGACATCGTTCGATTTCGGGAAGGCGGCGGGAGAGGCCGGGCCGGAGCCGGTCAGGACGGCGCGCCGGCCCGCGCGGGTCTTCACCATTCCCGCTTCGGCTCCGTTTCTGCCCGTGCTCGCCGAGGCGCTGCTCGACGGCACGCTGGTGCCCGGCTTCGCGCCGCGCGGCGATCCCCTGGCGCTGGCTTCCGCCACCGTCTACCTGCCGACCCGCCGCGCCGGCCGGCTGTTCGCCGAGGAACTGCGCCGGCGCATGGGCGGCACCACGCTGCTGCCGAAGATCGTCCCGGTCGGCGATGTCGACGAGGATGCGCTGATCTTCGCGGAGGAAAGCGCCGGCCCGCCGAAGGCGGTCGCCTCGACGACCCGGCGACTGGCGCTGGCCAGCCTCGTCGGCAAATGGCGGGCGGCGCTGGGCGAGGAGGACGGGCGCAGCGCGGTGGCGGCCGGTCCCGGCGCCGGTCTCGCGCTGGCCGACGCGCTGGCCGGGCTGATCGACGAGATGGCGGCGCAGCAGGTGCCGTGGTCGCGGCTCGACGATCTGGTGCCCGGCGAGCATGACCGCTACTGGGACATGGCGCTCGACTTCCTCAAGATCGCCCGCGAGGTGTGGCCGGCGCTGCGCGGCGAGGAGGTCGACGCCGCGCTGCGCCGCGACCGGCTGATCGACGCCGAGGCGGCGCGGCTGGCGGCGCTCGGGGAAGCCGCCCCGCCGGTGGTGGCCGCCGGCTCCACCGGCTCGATGCCGGCGACGGCGCGCCTGCTCGATGCGGTGTCGCGGCTGCCGCGCGGGGCGCTGGTGCTGCCGGGCCTCGACCGCCACATGTCGGAGGTCGACTGGAACGCGCTCACCCGCGAGCCGGATCCGGCGCCCAGCCATCCGCAATATGGCCTGGCGCGGCTGCTCAGCGGCATGCATCTGCGCCGCGCGGAGGTGGTTCCGCTCGCCGAGCCCGCCGCGCCGCATCGCGAGCTGCTGCTCTCGGAAGCGCTGCTGCCGGCCGAGGCGACGCAGGGCTGGGCGCGCCTTGCCGAGCGCCTGCCGGAGGCGGACCGGGCGACGGCGCTGGCCGATGTCACGCTGATCGAGGCGGACGACGCCCGCGAGGAGGCGCTGGCCATCGCGCTGGTGCTGCGCGAGACGCTGGAGGCCGAGGCGCGGCGGGCGGCGCTCATCACCCCGGATCGCGACCTCGCCCGTCGCGTCGCCGCCGAGCTGCTGCGCTTCGGCATCGCCATCGACGATTCCGCCGGCGAGCCATTGTCGGAGAGCGGCGCCGGCCGGTTCGCGCGGCTGATCGCCGACGCGGCGGCCGAGCGTCTGGCGCCGTTGCCGCTCGCGGCGCTGCTGCGTCACGCGGCGGCGCGCTTCGGGCTCGACCGGGCGGCGCTCGCGCAGGCGACAGATGCGCTGGAGCTGATGGTGCTGCGCGGCCCGCGCCCGGCGCCCGGCGCCGAAGGACTGGCCGCGGCGGTCGCCGGCTTCCGGCCGGAGGACTGGCACCGCGACGATCCCCGCCGCATGGTCGATATCGACCGGCGGGAGCGGGCGGCCGATCTGGCGCGACGGCTCGGCGAGGCGCTGGCGCCGCTCAGCGGCCTCGGACCGGGGCTGCACGGTTTCGCCGATCTCGTCGATGCCCATCGTGCGGCGGTGATGGCGGCGCTCGCTGAGGAGGGGGGCGCGCGCGAGGCGACGCCGGACGAGGCGGCGCTCGCCGCGGCCTTCGACGAACTGGCGGCCGGCGCGCCGCTCGCACCGGCGATGAGCCTTGCCGACTATGCGGCGGCGCTGCCGCTTCTGCTCGCCAGCACGCCGGTGCGGCCGCCGCTCGACGCCGGGGCGCGGCTGCGCATCTACGGTCCCCTGGAAGCGCGCCTCGTCCATGTCGACCGCGTGGTGCTGGCGAGCCTCGTCGAGGATGTCTGGCCGGCCATGCCGCGGCCGGACCCGTGGCTGAGCCGGCCGATGCGCGCCGCGCTTGGCCTCGATGTCCCGGAACGGCGGATCGGCCTGGCGGCGCACGACTTCGCCCAGGCTTGCGGCGCACCGGAGCTCGTCCTCACCTATCCGCGCAAGCTGGGCGGCGCGCCGACCGTGCCCTCCCGCTTCCTGCAGCGCCTCGCGGCGGTGGGCGGGCGAGCCTCGTGGGAGGCCGCCCGTGCCCGCGGCGAGCGCTGGCGGCGTGTGGCCGCCGTGCTCGATGTCGAGCCGGCGAAGGAGCGCATCAAGCGGCCGGCGCCGACCCCGCCGGCCGAGCTGCGGCCCACCCGGCTCAGCGTGACCGAGATCGAGACCTTCCTGCGCGATCCCTACGCCATCTATGCGCGGCATGTGCTCGGGCTGCGGCCGCTGGATCCGCTCGACGCCGCGCCGGGGGCCGGCGAGCGCGGCACCGCCATCCACGAGGCGCTGGGCGAGTTCGCCAAGGCCCATCCCGGGGTACTGCCGGCGGACGCGGCGGCACGCCTCGCGGCCTTCGGGCGCGCGGCCTTCGCGCCGCTCGCCGCCTTCCCGGCGGAGCACGCGCTGTGGTGGGCGCGCTTCGAGAAGCTGATCCCGCTCTATCTCGCCTGGGAGCGCGGGCGTCGCGCCGGGCTCGACCGGGTGATCGCCGAGGCCGGTGGGCACCTGTTGATCCCCGGCACGCGCGGGCCGTTCCGGCTCAACGCCTATGCCGATCGCATCGAGCAGCGCCGGGGCGGCGGCCTCGCCCTTCTCGACTTCAAGACCGGCATGGTGCCGACGGCGAAGCAGACCCGCGCCAATTACTCGCCGCAGCTGCCGCTCGAAGCCGCCATCGCCACGCGCGGCGGCTTCGAGGGCGTGCCGGGCGAGCCGGCGGTGGAACTCGCCTATGTGAAGCTCGGTACCGCCGTGCTCAAGGAGATCTCCGCCATCGACAAGGACGCGACGGCGCTCGGCCTTGCCGAGGACGCGCTGGAGCGGGTGACGGTGCTGATCCGCGCCTTCGAGAACCCCGCCCAGCCCTATATCGCGCTGCGCCGTACGCAGTTTCGCGGCCGTTCCGGCCCCTATGATCATCTGGCGCGGGTGCGCGAATGGTCGATCGGCGAAGAGGAGGAGGCGGAATGAGCGAGGCCCCGGCCCTGTCCGCCGCGCTCGGCGCCGCCACGGCGCTGCAGACGCGCGCCTCCGATCCGGGCCTGTCGGTGTGGGTCTCGGCCAATGCCGGCGCCGGCAAGACGCATGTGCTCGCCCGCCGGGTGATCCGGCTGCTGCTGCGCGGCGTGCCGCCCGGGCGCATCCTCTGCCTGACCTATACCAAGGCCGCCGCCGCCAACATGGCCAATCGGGTGCTCGCCATATTGCGCGACTGGGCGGTGATGGACGACGCCTCGCTGGACCGGGCGATCCTCGCCAGCGACGGCGGCGACCCGGCGCCGCTGCGGGCCCGCGCCCGCTCGCTGTTCGCCCTGGCGCTGGAGACGCCGGGCGGGCTGAAGATCCAGACCATCCACGCCTTTTGCGGCCATCTGCTGCGGGCCTTCCCCTTCGAGGCCGGGGTGCCGGCCGGCTTCCGCTCGCTGGAGGATGCCCAGCGGCTGGAACTGCTCGCTCTGGTGCGGGCGCGCATCGTCCACGAGGCGGCGGGCGCGCCGGACACCCCGCTCGGGCAGGCGCTGGCGCTGATCATCGGCGAGGTCGCCGATGGCGGGCTGGACGAATTGCTCGCCGCCCTGCTCGACGCGCCGGATGCGCTCGATGCCGGCGAGGCGGACCTTGCCGGTCTCGTCGGCCTCGATCCGGTGGAAGCCAGTGCGGTTCTCGCCCGGCGCCTCGTCGAGGAGGCGCTGATCCCGCGCGGGGCGTGGCGCGGCATGGCCGAGGCGCTGCTCGCCGCCGGCGGCAATGCCGCCCGGCGCGGCGCCGACCTCCTCGCGGCCGCCGAGGCGGCGGAGGACGAGGTGGCCGAGGCCTATGCCAATGTGTTCCTCAAGGCCGATGGCGACGCCTATGCCGACAAGTTCCTCGGCTCCGGCGAGGTGCGCGCGGCCTTCCCGGCGCTCACCGCCGAGCGCGACCGCGTCGCTCTGCTCGGTCCCCGCCTCGCCGCCGCCCGCGCGGTGGAGCGGAGCCTGGCGGCGCTGGAGCTCGGGCGCGCCGCCCGCCGGCTCTACGAGGAGGCGAAGGCCGCGCGCGGCATGCTCGACTTCGCCGATCTCGTCACCGCGGCGCGGCGGCTGCTCGGTTCCGGCGCCTCCGCCTGGGTGCATTACAAGCTCGACCGCGGCATCGATCATGTGCTGCTCGACGAGGCGCAGGACACCAGCCCCGAGCAATGGGAGGTGATCCAGCCGCTGGTGATGGAGTTCTTCGCCGGCGAGGGCGCGCGGGAGCCGGCGGCCGAGGCGCCCCGTACGCTCTTCGTGGTCGGCGACGAGAAGCAGTCGATCTTCTCCTTCCAGGGCGCCGATCCCAGCCGCTTCGACGCCATGCGCGAGGAGTTCTCCCGCCATGCGCCGGAGGGCGTCTTCCATCATGTGAAGCTGCAGCATTCCTTCCGTTCGGCGCCGGGCATCCTCGCGGCGGTCGACGAGGTGTTTTCCCGCGAGACCGCGTATCGCGGGCTGACCGCGGTAGCCGAGCGCACCGTGCATGTGCCGATCCACGCGCAGCTGCCGGCCCGCGTCGAGATCTGGGAGCCGGAGGCGCCGGTGGAGTGGGAGGAGTCCGATGCCTGGCAGCGCCCGCTCGACGCCCCGCGCCATGACGATCCGGTCAGCCGGCTGGCCGACAAGATCGCCGCCCATGTCCGGGCGCTGATCGACGAGGGCGCGCCGGTGCAGGATCGGCATGGCCCGCGCGCCGCCCGTCCCGGCGATTTCCTGGTGCTGGTGCGCCGGCGCGGCGCGCTGTTCGAGGCGGTGATCCGCGCCCTCAAGCAGGTGGGCGTCGCGGTGGCCGGTGCCGACCGGCTGGTGGTGGCCGAGCATATCGCGGTGATGGATCTCGCCGCGCTCGGCGAGGCGCTGCTGTCGCCCGACGACGAGCTGTCGCTGGCGAGCGCGCTGAAGAGCCCGCTCTTCGGCTTCGACGACGAGGACCTCATCGCGCTGTTGCCGAACCGCGCCGCGCGGCTGATCGACGAACTCACCCGTCGGGCCGATGAGAGGCCGCGCTGGCGGGCGGCGGTGGAGCGGCTCGAGCGCCTGCGCCTGGAAGCCGTCAGCCTGCGGCCCTTCGATTTCTACGCCCGCGTGCTCGGGCGCGAGCGCGGCCGCGCGCTGATGCTGGCGCGGCTGGGGCCGGAGGCGGCGGACGCGCTCGACGAGATGCTGGCGATCGCCCGGGCCTATGAGGGGGCGGAGGCGCCCTCGCTCGCCGGCTTCCTGGCCTTTCTGCGCGGCGGCGAGGCGCAGGCCAAGCGCGACATGGAGGCCGGGCGCGACCAGGTCCGCGTGATGACCGTTCACGGCGCCAAGGGGCTGGAGGCGCCCTATGTCGTGCTCGCCGACACCACCTCCGGGCCACAGAAAAGTCCGCGCGGCGGGTTGCTGGCGGGGCGGCGGCCGGATGGCCGGCGGGTTCTGCTGGTCGCGCGGCAGAAGGCGAAGGACACGCCGGCGATGAAGTGGCTGCGCCAGCACGCCGAGGCGGCGCAGATGGATGAATATCGCCGCCTGCTCTATGTCGCGCTGACCCGCGCCGAAAGCGCGCTGGTGCTGTGCGGCGCCGACGGCAAGCGGAGCCGGCCGGCCGATTGCTGGTACGACGTGGTGCGCGAGGCGCTGGAGCCGCAGGCGGAGCCGGCGCCGGCCATCGGCTTTCCCGGCACGGTGCTGCGCTGGCGCGCGACGTCCGAGCCTGTGGTGTCGATGCCGGCGCCGGCATCCGTGCCGGTGCCGGACGAGCGTGCCGGCGAGGTCGCGCTCGCCCGCCGGCTGGCGTCGCCGGTGGCGCCGGACGAGCCGCATGCGCGGCTGCGCCCGTCGCAGTCCTTGCTGGCCGCTGCCTCGCTGGCCGCCGCCTCGCCGGAACAGGCGCAGATGCTGGCGCGCGGCGCCTTGCTGCACCGGCTGTTCGCGGCGCTGGCGCCGCTGCCGGAGCCGCAGCGCGCGACGGCCGGCCACCGCGTGCTGGCGCTGGCCGGGGCGGGGGACGGCGAAGAGCTGCTCGCCGAGGCGCTGGCGACGCTCGCCTTGCCGGCGCTGGCGGCGCTGTTCGCATCGGAAGGGCGGGCGGAGGTGGATATCGCCGGCGTTCTCGCCGACGGCACGCTGGTCAATGGCCGGATCGACCGGCTGGTGGTGAGCGCGGACCGTGTGCTGGTCGCCGATTTCAAGACCGACCGCCGGGTGCCGGCGGGCCTTGCCGCGGTGCCGCGCGCGCATCTCGACCAGATCGTCGCCTATGCGAGGCTGCTGGCGCGGCTCTATCCCGGCCGGCGGATCGAGCCGCTGCTCATCTATACCGCCGGCCCGCGGGTGCTGGCGCTCACCGAGGCGCGGCTGTGGACGGACGGCGAGGGGCTCACGTCGGAGTGACGGTGCCTTGACGCGGGTGGGGGGCGATACCTACCTTCAGTCCAACTTCATTTCCCCCTGCGGGGGATTCGCGGAAAGGGTACGCCATGGGCGTCGAAAAGGTGTCGGACCAGTCGTTCGAGTCCGACGTGATCAAGTCCTCCGAGCCGGTGCTGGTCGATTTCTGGGCCGAATGGTGCGGCCCCTGCCGCATGGTCGCCCCGGTGCTCGACGAGGTCGCCGGCGAGATGGACGGCAAGCTGAAGATCGTGAAGCTCAACGTCGACGAGAATCCCGCCGTCGCGTCCAAATACGGCATCATGTCGATCCCGACGCTGCTGCTGTTCAAGGACGGCCAGCTCGCCGCCCGCCAGGTCGGCGCCGCCCCCAAGGCGAAGCTGGTGCAGTGGATCAACAGCTCCATCTGATCGGGTACTGATCCCAGACATGACAAACCCCGGAGCGGTTCGCCGCTCCGGGGTTTTTCGTTGGGCGATGGCGTGTCGCGCGCCGCCGGCTCAGGCGGCGAGGTCGATCTTGCTCGCGACGGTGGAATCGGCGTTGAGCCGGTAGATCACCGGCGCGCCGGTGGCGAGCTCGCGCTTCATGATGCTCTCCGGCGTGTGGTTCTCCAGCACCATGATCAGCGCCCGCAGCGAATTGCCGTGCGCGGCGACCAGCACCCGGTTGCCCTGCAGCACCTTGGGCAGGATCTGGGTGACGTAATAGGGCAGGGTGCGCGCCACCGTGTCCTTCAGGCTTTCGCCGCCGGGCGGGGGCACGTCGTAGGAGCGGCGCCAGACATGCACCTGCTCCTCGCCCCATTTGGCGCGGGCATCGTCCTTGTTGAGGCCGGAGAGGTCGCCATAGTCGCGCTCGTTCAGCGCGAGGTCGCGGGTGATCGGCAGGTCGGTCTGGCCGAGCTCGTTCAGCGCGAGGTCGAGGGTCTTCTGCGCGCGGGAGAGCACGGAGGTGAAGGCGAGGTCGAACTGGTAGCCTTCCGCCTTCAGCCGCTGGCCGGCCTTCTTCGCCTCTTCCACTCCCAGCGCGGTGAGATCCGGGTCGCGCCAGCCGGTGAACAGGTTCTTCAGGTTCCATTCGCTCTGGCCGTGGCGGACGAGCACGAGAAGGCGTTCGGACATCGGGCGTTTTCTCCGGGTGAGGGCGGCGTGGGACGGAAGCGCAGTAAGGAAGGCGGGATCTAGAAATCGGTGAGGTCGAGCACGTCGCGCATGGAATAGAGGCCGGGCTTGCGCCCGCGCGCCCAGCGGGCGGCGGTCAGCGCGCCGCGGGCGAAGATCATGCGGTCCTCCGCCTTGTGGCCGAGCTCGATGCGCTCGCCCGGCCCGGCGAAGATCACGTTGTGCTCGCCCACCACCGTGCCGCCGCGCAGGGTGGCGAAGCCGATGTCGCCGGCCCGGCGGGCGCCGGTGTGGCCGTGGCGGGCGAACACGCCCTGGGTGCCGAGTTCGATGCCGCGCCCCTCGGCGGCGGCGTTGCCGAGCAGCAGCGCGGTGCCGGAGGGGGCGTCGATCTTGCGGTTGTGGTGCATCTCGACGATCTCGATGTCGAAATCCTCGTTCAGCGTGCGCGCGGTCCGCTGGACCAGCGCCGCGAGGAGATTGACGCCGAGGCTCATATTGCCGGACTTGACGATGGCGGCATGGCGGGCGGCCGCCTCGATCTTCGCGTCGTCCTCGGGCGAGCAGCCGGTGGTGCCGATCACATGCACGATCCGCGCCTGCGCCGCCAGCGCGGCGAAGGCGACGCTGGCCGCCGGCACGGTGAAGTCGATCACGCCCTCGGCCCTGGCGAAGACCGGCAGCGCGTCGTCGGTCACTTCGACGCCGAGCCCGGGCAGGCCGGCGAGCTCGCCGGCGTCGCGGCCGAGATTCTCGCTGCCCGGCGGCTCGATCGCACCGGCCAGGACCAGATCGGGAGCCTCGCTCACCGCCTTGATCAGCGCGCGGCCCATGCGCCCGCCGGCGCCGACGATGACGAGCCGCATCTGCGACATATGAGCCACTCCTTCACATTGTGCTCTGCGGTATAGCCGCCGGACATCGTCACGAAAAGTGCTTGTTCGCCCGTCATTCTCGGCAAAATGGCGTTGTCGCTTGACGCAGGCGCCGGGCGGCTGTAGAGGTCGCGCAACTTTACGAAGGAGCGGCGCGAGCATGCGCAACAATATTATCCTTATCGTAGGACGGCGCGTCGCCGCGAAGGCTGCCTGACGGCAGCTTCGCCCAACGGTGACGCGCGCAAATGGGCCCCTGACGGGGCCTTTTGATTTTCCGGGGCAGAGTTTCTTGGGGCTTTGCCGGGACGAAAGCCAGACGCAGGAAACGAGGTAATGACCATGATGCGCGAGATGACCGGCGCCGAAATGGTGATGCAGGCCCTGATCGATCAGGGCGTCGAACACATGTTCGGCTATCCCGGCGGCGCGGTGCTGCCGATCTACGACGCGATGTTCCACCAGAACCAGGTCCGCCACGTCCTCGTGCGCCACGAGCAGGGCGCGGTGCACATGGCGGAGGGCTATGCCCGCTCCTCCGGCAAGGTCGGCGTAGTGCTCGTCACCTCCGGGCCCGGTGCCACCAACGCCGTGACCGGCCTCACCGACGCGCTGCTCGATTCCATCCCGGTGGTCTGCATCACCGGCCAGGTGCCGACGCATCTGATCGGCTCGGACGCGTTCCAGGAGTGCGACACGGTCGGCATCACCCGGCCCTGCACCAAGCACAACTACCTCGTCCGCGACGTCAACGACCTCGCCCGCGTGCTGCACGAGGCGTTCTACGTGGCGCAGAACGGCCGTCCCGGCCCGGTGGTCGTCGACATCCCGAAGGACGTGCAGTTCGCCAAGGGCATCTATGTCGGCCCGGAGAACATCCAGCACAAGACCTACCAGCCGAAGCTGAAGGGCGACGACGACAAGATCCGCGCCGCGGTCGAGCTGCTGGCGAAGGCGAAGCGGCCGGTGTTCTACACCGGCGGCGGCGTCATCAATTCCGGCCCGGAGGCGAGCCGCCTGCTGCGGGAGTTCGCGCGGCTGTCGGGCTTCCCGGTCACCTCGACGCTGATGGGCCTCGGCGCCTATCCGGCCTCGGACAAGCAGTGGCTGGGCATGCTCGGCATGCACGGCACTTACGAGGCCAACATGGCGATGCATGACTGCGACGTCATGCTGTGCGTCGGCGCGCGCTTCGACGACCGCATCACCGGCCGTCTCGACGCCTTCTCGCCGGGTTCGAAGAAGATCCACATCGACATCGACCCGTCCTCGATCAACAAGAACGTCAAGGTCGACATCCCGATCATCGGCGACGTGAAGCATGTCCTGGAAGACATGCTGACCTGCTGGCGGGCGATGAAGGCCGAGCCGGATCGCCGCGCCATCGCCTCCTGGTGGGGGCAGATCGACCGCTGGCGCGCCCGCAAGTCGCTGTCGTTCCACCAGCCCGCCGACATCATCAAGCCGCAGTTCGCCATCCAGCGGCTGTACGAGGCGGTGAAGGAGAAGGACGTCTACATCACCACCGAGGTCGGTCAGCACCAGATGTGGGCGGCGCAGCACTTCCACTTCGAGGAACCGAACCGCTGGATGACCTCCGGCGGCCTCGGCACCATGGGCTACGGCCTGCCCGCCGCCATCGGCGCGCAGGTGGCGCACCCCGAAAGCCTCGTCATCGACATCGCCGGCGAGGCCTCGATCCAGATGTGCCTGCAGGAGCTCTCCACCGCGCTGCAGTTCAACCTGCCGGTGAAGATCTTCGTCTTGAACAACGAATATATGGGCATGGTGCGCCAGTGGCAGGACCTGCTGCATGGCGGGCGCTACTCGCACAGCTATTCGGAATCGCTGCCGGACTTCGTGAAGCTCGCCGAGGCCTATGGCGGCGTCGGCATACGCTGCCACCGGCCGGGCGATCTCGATGCGGCGATCCAGGAGATGATCTCCATCGACCGCCCGGTGCTGTTCGACTGCCTGGTCGACCAGAAGGAGAACTGCCTGCCGATGATCCCCTCGGGCAAGCCGCATAACGAGATGATCCTGCCGGATCATCCCGAGGCGCTGGACGAGGCCATCGACGAGGAAGGCAAGATCATGGTGTGAGGCGGCAACCGTCGGCGTCACGTCATGGCCGGGCTTGACCCGGCCATCCACGACTTGGTTTCCGCCGGGCCTCTGGTCGGAGAAAATCGCGGATCCCCGGACCAAGCCCGGGGATGACGGCCAGAAGGCTTCCCTGTCGTCCCGACTCCCCCTTACTTGACCTCTCCCCGGTGGGGAGAGGTGGCCCGCATAGCGGGTCGGTGAGGGGGGACACGATTGGGAAGCGTTGCATCCCCCTCATCCCACCCCTCTCCCCGCCGGGGAGGGGGAGCATGCTGCCCTCATCGTCCCGCGCGTTTTCACTCGTTTCTCCGAGTACCCCATGCCCCCGATCAATCACGAAGCCCCCGAGCGCCACACCCTCTCCCTCCTCGTCGACAACGAGCCGGGCGTCCTGGCCCGCATCGTCGGCCTGTTCTCCGGCCGCGGCTACAACATCGACAGCCTCACCGTCTCCGAGGTGAGCCACGATTCCCGCCGCTCGCGCATCACCGTGGTGACCACCGGCGCGCCGATGGTCATCGAGCAGATCAAGAGCCAGCTCGATCGGCTGGTGCCGGTGCACCGCGTGGTCGATCTCACCGTCACCGGCAAAGCGGTGGAGCGCGAGCTCGCGCTCATCAAGGTGCGCGGCAAGGGCGAGATCCGCCAGGAGGCGCTCTTGATCGCCGAGAGCTTCCGCGCCCGCACCGTCGACACCACGCTGGAGAGCTTCGTGTTCGAGATCACCGGCAAGCCGGAGAAGATCGACCAGTTCGTCTCGCTGCTGGAGCCGCTCGGCCTGGTCGAGGTGTCGCGCACCGGCGTCGCCGCCATCGGCCGCGGGCCGGACGGGATGTGAGGGGCGCGGGGGGCCGTTTCCGGCTTCCCCGCCTTTCCAACCCGGGGAACCGCATCCCGAGGTAGTAGGCTTCCCCGCCCGCACATCCTCATCCTGAGGTGCCCGCCGGAAGGCGGGCCTCGAAGGATGCTCATCCGGGTGCGCTGCGACGAGTATCCTTCGAGGCTCGCTTACGCTCGCACCTCAGGATGAGGATGTTCCGTGGGGAATGAGAGGGCGCCGGCCGGCCGATCCTATGTGTTACGGCTTGCACGGTTTCCCATCGTCCTGTAACAGAACCGTAACGTACGGTACGCAAAATTTCCCGGCCATGGCGACCCTGACAGACCACAGCGGCGACGAACTGACGGCCCGGCAGCGGGCCGTGCTCGATGCCGTGCTGGCGCTGATGGTCGAGCGGGGCGGTGCCGTCACCATGACCGCCGTGGCCCGCCGCGCCAGCTGCTCCAAGGAAAGCCTGTACAAGTGGTTCGGCGACCGTGACGGCCTGCTCTCCGCCACCGTGCGCTGGCAGGCCTCCAAGGTGCGGGCCGGCAATTACGACCGGACGAAGCTCGACGCGCTGGCGCTGCGCGACAGCCTGATCCGCTTCGCCGCCAACTGGCTCGGCGTGATCTCCAGCCCCACCTCGATCGCGCTCAACCGCTTCGCCATCGGCGAGGCGGCGGCGACGGGCTCGAATCTCGGCGCGATCATGCTCGCCAATGGCCGCTTCGCCATCGGCGAGCGGCTGAAGCCGGTGCTCGATGCCGGCCGCGAGGCCGGGCTGATCGGCTTCGACGACACCGAGACCGCCTTTCGCAGCTTCCTCGGGCTGGTCGGCCGCGACGTGCAGATCCGCCTGCTGCTCGGCGACGATCTCGCCCTGACGCCGGCGGAGATCGAGCGCGACGCCGCCCGCGCCACCGACCAGTTCTTCACCCTCTACGGCACCGCGCCCACCGCGCCGGGCCGGAACAAGACCAACGCGTGACACAGGAGACACCCATGCGCGTTTATTACGATCGCGACGCCGACCTCAACCTGATCAAGGGCAAGAAGGTCGCCATCATCGGCTACGGCTCGCAGGGCCGCGCCCACGCGCTGAACCTGAAGGATTCCGGCGCCAAGGAGATCGCTATCGGCCTGAAGCCGGGCTCGGCGACCGCCAAGAAGGTCGAGGCCGACGGCCTCAAGGTGCTCACCGTCGCCGAGGCGGCCAAGTGGGCCGACCTCATGATGATGGCCACCCCGGACGAGCTGCAGGCCGACATCTACCGCGACGAGATCGCCCCCAACATCCGCGACGGCGCCGCCATCGCCTTCGCGCACGGCCTCAACGTGCATTTCGGCCTGATCGAGCCGAAGAAGACCGTCGACGTGCTGATGATCGCCCCCAAGGGCCCCGGTCACACCGTGCGCGGCGAATATGAGAAGGGCGGCGGCGTGCCCTGCCTCGTCGCGGTGCATCAGGACGCCTCGGGCAACGCGCTCGACCTCGGCCTGTCCTATGCGTCGGGCGTCGGCGGCGGCCGCTCGGGCATCATCGAGACCACCTTCAAGGAAGAGTGCGAGACCGACCTGTTCGGTGAGCAGGTGGTGCTCTGCGGCGGCCTCGTGGAGCTGATCCGCGCCGGCTTCGAGACGCTGGTGGAGGCCGGCTACGCCCCGGAGATGGCCTATTTCGAGTGCCTGCACGAAGTGAAGCTGATCGTCGACCTCATCTATGAGGGCGGCATCGCCAACATGAACTACTCGATCTCCAACACCGCCGAGTGGGGCGAGTACGTCTCCGGCCCGCGCATCATCACCGCCGAGACCAAGGAAGAGATGAAGCGCGTCCTGAAGGACATCCAGACCGGCAAGTTCACTTCGGAGTGGATGCAGGAGTACCGCGCCGGCGCCGCCCGCTTCAAGGGCATCCGCCGCCTGAACGACAGCCACCAGATCGAGCAGGTCGGCGAGAAGCTGCGCGGCATGATGCCGTGGATCGGCAAGAACAAGCTGGTCGACAAGGCGAAGAACTGAGCCTTATCGCGCTCTGAGCGCGTTGGTGCCGTCGCCCCCGGGCGGCGGCACTTTGCGTTTTGGGCCGGTCGTTCGAGGGGGCGGCCTTCCGGCGCGGCTGGCAGGACGGGCCGGCCATGCTATGGGCGTGC
Source organism: Ancylobacter oerskovii (assembly GCF_018390555.1). GTDB lineage: Bacteria > Pseudomonadota > Alphaproteobacteria > Rhizobiales > Xanthobacteraceae > Ancylobacter > Ancylobacter oerskovii. Next base: position 210,603 of record NZ_JAHBGB010000019.1, read on the forward strand.
CTCATGGCCTGCGGGCATCGCGTCCGCCGGCGATGGTGGAGGGACGCATGATCGTGGTTCGGCTGACCAAGAGCTTCATGGTGGCGGCGCTGGCCGCCTTCGCGCTCATGGTCGCCTACAACAATGTCGCCGACTGGGGCGCCAACTACGCCTTCGTCCAGCATGTCCTCGGCATGGACACCACCTTTCCCGGCAATCCGCTGACCGGCCGCGCGATCACCGATCCCTCGCTGTGGCGTGCGGCCTATGTCGCGATCATCGCCGCCGAGGCCGTCGTCGGCGTGGTACTCGGGATCGCGGCGCTGCGCATGCTGCGGGCCCTGCGCGACGGGGCGCGCTTCGCCCAAGCCAAGACATGGGTGGCGGCGGGGTGCGGCCTCGGCTTCGCGCTGTGGTTCTTCGGCTTCATGGTCGTCGGCGGCGAGTATTTCCAGATGTGGCAGTCGGCCACCTGGAACGGGCAGGAATCGGCGTTCCGCTTCTACATGACGATGCTGGGCGTGCTGATCTTCGTCAGCCTGCCGGAGCCGCATTGAGGCCCGCGGACCTCACCACCCGCTCCAGAACTTCATCACCGCCGCGCCGGGCGCCAGCAGCACCAAGGCCCACAGCATCGCCGAGGTGATGTTGGCCATCTGGAACACCAGGGCCGGCATGGCGAACATGCCGGCCACCAGCGGGATCACCGCCCTTATCGGCCCGAAGAAGCGGCCGATGAACACGCTCCACGAACCGTAGCGGTGGAAGAAGCGCTCACCGCGCTCCAGCATCTGCGGATGCCGGCTGAACGGCCAGAGCTTGTGGGTGTGTTCCTTGAAGCGGAAGCCGACCCAGTAGGACACCGCGTCGCCCAGCGCCGCGCCCGCCGCCGCCCCGGCCCAGACCGGCAGCAGCGCCATGCCGCCCGCCTCGATCAGCGCGCCGACCCCGACCAGGATGAAGGTCGCCGGCACCACCAGCGAGATGACGGCCAGCGATTCACCGAAGGCGAGGGCGAAGACGATGTAGGGGGCGAGATGCTTGTGCGCCTCGACGAAGGCCAGCGCGGCATGCGCCCAGCTTTGCAGGTCCAGCACTCGAAATCCTCACAGCCTGTCGCGCAGGGCGTAATAGCTCAGCCCGGCGACCAGCAGCGGCCAGCGCATCAGCGGCCCGCCGGGGAAGGCCGGCACCGGCAGCTTTTCCAGAAGGTCGAAGCGCCCGAGCTGGCCCGCCACCGCCTCGGCGAGGATCCGGCCGAAATAGGGCGCCAGCATAACGCCCTGGCCGGAATAGCCGGAGGCGGTCAGCACCTTCGGTCCCAGCCGCCGCACGAAGGGCATGCGGGTCATGGTGATGCCGAGAATGCCGCCCCAGCCATAATCGATGCGTACGTCCTGGAGCTGCGGGAAGATCTTCAGCATATAGGGCCGCACGAAGCCGCCGGGATCGGCGCGCAGCCGGCGCGTCCAGCTCTCGCCGCCGCCGAACAGCAGCCGCCCGTCGGCGCTGAGGCGGTAATAGTTGATGACGAAGCGGCTGTCGGCCACCGCCGCGTCGTTGGCGATGATGCCTTTCGCCCGCTCGCCGAGAGGCTCGGTGGCGGCGATGTAGTTGGCGATCGGCATCACATGGCGGTCGACGCGGGCGTCGAGCCCGTCCTGCAGCCCGTCGCCGCATTCCAGCACCCAGTCGGCCTCGACCGTACCCTCGGCGGTCGCCACCTTCACCCGGCCGTTTTCCTCGATGCGGCGCGCGCGTGAATGTTCGTAGAGCTTCGCCCCGGCCGCCACCGCCGCCCGGGCGATGCCGAGCGCCAGGTTGAGCGGATGCAGGTGCCCGCCCTCACGGTCGATCACCCCGCCATGATAGGCGTCGCTGCCGACCAGCTCCCGCACCTGCTCGCGCGACAGCGGCGCGACATGCGGGTAGTCGTAGAGCTCGGCCAGCTTGCGCGCATAGGCATGGGAATGGGCGACATAGCCGGGCTTGTGGTCGGCCATGATCAGCCCCTTGCGCGGGGTGCAGTCGATGCCGTGGCGGGCGATCAGCGCGTAAAGGTCGGCCTTGGCGTCCTCGGCGAGCCGCCACAGCGCCCTGGCCATGTCGAGCCCGACCCGCTCCTCCAGCCAGTCCTGGTCGCGGCGCTGGCCGGTATGGATCTGGCCGCCATTGCGGCCGGAGGCGCCGGAGCCGATCTTCGCGGCTTCCAGTACCACCACGTCGAGCCCCGCCTCGGCGAGATGCAGCGCGGCGGACAGCCCGGTATAGCCGCCGCCGATCACGCAGACATCGGCGCGCACCGTGCCCTTCAGCGGCGGAAAATCGGGAAACGGCGTCGCCGTGGCGGCGTACCAGCTGTGGGGATGGCCGTTCTCGGAAAAGGCGTCAGTCAAGATGGGTCACTCTGATCGATCTCAGCGCCGCGCGAAAAGCTTCTCGATGTCGGGGAGCGACAGCGTCACGAAGGTGGGGCGCCCGTGATTGCACTGGCCGGCATTGGGGGTGCGTTCCATCTCGCGCAGCAGGGCGTTCATCTCCTCGGGCCGCAGCCGCCGGCCGGCGCGCACCGAACCGTGGCAGGCCATGGTGGCGGCGACATGCAGCAGCCGCCGCTCCAGCGGCAGGTCATCGTCCCACTCCGCCGCGTGCTCGGCAAGCTCGCGGACCAGCGCCGGCACGTCCGCCTCGCCGATCAGCGCCGGCACCTCGCGCACCAGCAGCGCCCCGGGCCCGAAGGATTCGATCACCAGCCCGAAGCGTTCCAGCGCCTCGGCGCGCTCGGCGAGGCGCGCCGCCTCGGCGGGATCGAGGTCGACCACGAGGGGCACCAGCAGCATCTGCCGGGCGAGGCCGTCGCGCTCCATGGCGGCCTTCAGCTTCTCATAGACGATGCGCTCATGCGCGGCGTGCTGGTCGATGATCACCACGCCGTGCTGCGTCTGCGCGACGATATAGGTCTCGTGCAGTTGCGCGCGGGCGGCGCCGAGCGGGCGGTCCATGGCGTCGGCCTGCGCCGGCGCCTCATGGGCGCGCGCATCGGCGGCGGGGGCGAGGTCGAGGCCGAGATCGAGCGCCGGCCCGGCGCCGGCATCCGGTTCGGCCGGCGGTCCGGCAAAGTCCGGGGCCGGCGCTTCCCAGCCTTCCGGCCGTGCCCAGGATTGCCGCCAGTCGGTGGGCGGCGAGGACTGCCGCCAGCCGGCGGCGGCGGGCGGGATGCGCAGCGGCGCCGCCGGCAGCACGCTCGCCCCCATATGCGCCTGCGCCAGCTCGGCGAGCCGGTCGGCGGCGGTGGTGGCGGTGCGCGGCACCCCGGCGGTGAGCGCATCGGTGAGGGTGCGCACCATCAGCGCGCGGATATTGCCGGCGTCGCGGAAGCGCACTTCGGTCTTGGCCGGGTGGACGTTGACGTCGACACCCTCGGGGTCAAGGTCGAGGAACAGCACCGTCACCGGGTGGCGGTCGGAGGGCAGCAGGTCGGCATAGGCGGCGCGAATGGCGCCGATCAGCACCTTGTCGCGCACCGGCCGGCCGTTGACGAACAGATATTGCGACAGCGAGTTGGCCTTGGAATAGGTCGGCAGCCCGGCGAGGCCGGTCAGCCGCGCCCCCTCCCGCGTCCCGTCTATGTCGAGGGCGTTCCGTGCCACCTCGTGGCCGAGCACGTCGGCAATGCGCGCCCGCCGTCCCGCCGCATCGGCGGTTCGGGCGGGCCAGCTCACCGGCGCCCGGTCGTCGGTCACCAGCGTGAAGCCGACCTCGGGACGGGCCAGCGCCAGCCGGCGCACCGCGTCGACGGCGGCGGCGGTCTCGGCGCGTTCGGATTTCAGGAATTTCAGCCGCGCCGGGGTGGCGAAGAACAGGTCGCGCACCTCCACCCGCGTGCCGGGGCCAAGCGCCGCCGGCCGCACCTCGCTCTTGGCGCCCGCCTCGACGCGGATCTCGTGCGCATTGGCCTCGCCCGCCGGGCGGCTGACGATGGAAAGCCGCGCCACCGCGCCGATCGAGGGCAGCGCCTCGCCGCGAAAGCCCAGCGTCGAAATCGCCATCAGGTCCTCGGCGTCGAGCTTGGAGGTGGCGTGGCGCTCGACGCACAGCGCGAGGTCCGCCGCGCCCATGCCGCACCCGTCGTCGGTGACGCGCATCAGCCGGCGCCCGCCGCCATCGATGACGATCTCGAGGCGCCCGGCGCCGGCGTCCAGCGCGTTCTCGACGATCTCCTTCAGCGCCGCGGCCGGGCGTTCCACCACCTCGCCGGCGGCGATGCGGTCCACGAGCGTCGAGGGAAGCAGGCGCAGCGGCATGAGGTCGTGAGGTCCCGATTCGAAGGCGCCCAGCCTACACCCTCGCTCCGGCCGGCGCGCCCCGATTGCGCCGATCCCGCTGTGGGCAGCGGGTCACGAATTGGGAAAGCCGAGCCAGGGCTCGATGCGCTCGAAGGTCTCGTCCATCGCCCAGGCGGGGGCGAAGGGGAACGGGAAATGGCCGTAGAACAGCGACAGCTGCCATTCGGCCGCCGCCTCGCCACCCTTGGAGATGGCGGCGACATAGAGCGCCGAGGCGATGCCGGAGCGGTCGGAGCCGCCGCGGCAATGCACGAGGATGGGCTTGGGCGCGTCGCGCATGAGGGCGATCAGCTGCTCCACCTGCGGCTGGGTCAGCTCGCGCCCGGCGGAGAGGCCGAAATCGATATGGGTGAGGCCGAGCTTGTCGCTCTCGGCCACCTCGTCCCTGTACCAGGCCTTGTCGGAGGCGCCGCGCAGGTTGATCACCGTCCTGATGCCGTAGTCCTTCTGAAGGTCGGCGAGCTCGCGGGCGTCGACCTGGGCGGAGCGGTAGAGCTCGCCCGGCACCACGGTGTGGAAATTGCCGATCAACTGCTCGACGCCGAGATAGACGCCGATCAGCAGCGCGATCACCCCGACAGCCTGCAGGGCGCGCCGCAGGAGGCGCCGGCGGCGGGGCACGGCCCCGGCTCCGGCCGGGGGAGGGGCCGCGGCGAGGGTATCGGTCGGGCTCATGGGCGTGGGCTCGCGGGAGGAGGCCGAGGACGGGAACGGTAACGCAATGGCGACCATTCCTTCCTCGCAATCGTGTCGGAATTCAGCCCGCCGCGGCGAGCCGCTCCGCCCTTTCCCGCGCCACTTCCTGCCGCTTGGTGATGACCGAGGCGATCACCACCACCACGGTGACGATGGCGATCAGGATGGTGCAGATGGCGTTGATCTCCGGCGTCACCCCGAGGCGTACCTGCGAATAGATGCGCATCGGCAGGGTGGTGGCGCCGGGGCCGGTGGTGAAGCTGGCGATGACGAGGTCGTCGAGCGACAGGGTGAAGGCCAGCATCCAGCCGGAGACCACCGCCGGCAGGATGATCGGCAGCGTCACCACGAAGAAGGTCTTCAGCGGCGGGCAGCCGAGATCGAGGGCGGCCTCCTCCAGCGAGCGGTCGAAGGTGACGAGGCGCGACTGCACCACCACCGAGACGAAGCACATGGTGAAGGTGATGTGCGCCAGCGTGATGGTCCAGAAGCCGCGGTCGAAGTTCACCGCCACGAACAAGAGCAGCAGCGACAGGCCGGTGATCACCTCCGGCATCACCAGCGGCGCGTAGACCATGCCGGAGAACAGCATGCGGCCGTTGAACCGGCCGTAGCGGGTTAGCGCGATCGCCGCCAGCGTGCCCAGCACCGTCGCCACGCTCGCCGACAGGAAGGCGACGCGCAGCGTCACCCAGGCGGCTTCCAGCAGCTGGTCGTTCTGCAGCAGCTTCCAGTACCACTCGGTGGAGAATCCGGCCCACACCGTCACCAGCCGCGAGGCGTTGAAGGAGTAGATCACCAGGAGCACGATCGGCAGGTAGAGAAAGGTGAAGCCGAGCGCGATCGAGGTGGTGTTGAACCAGGAGAGCCCCTTGCGCATCTAGCGGCCCTCCATCTCTTTGGCCTGGACGTTCTGGTAGAAGACGATCGGGATCACCAGCACCAGCAGCAGCAGCACCGCCACCGCGGCGGACACGGTCCAGGAGCGGTTCACCGAGAATTCGGTCCACAGCACCTTGCCGATCATCATGGTGTCGGAGCCGCCCAGCAGGTCGGGGATGACGAACTCGCCCACCGCCGGGATGAAGCACAAGAGGCAGCCGGCGAACACGCCGGGCAGCGACAGCGGCCAGGTGATCTTCCAGAACGCCGCGAAGGGCGGGCAGCCGAGGTCGGCGGCGGCTTCCAGCAGTGTGTCGTCCATCTTCTCCAGCGCCGAGTAGAGCGGCAGGATCATGAAGGGCAGGTAGGAATAGACGATGCCGATATAGACCGCGGTGTCGGTGGCGAGGATCTGCAGCGGCGCGTCCGGGCTGACGATGCCGAGCGCGATCAAGAGCTGGTTGAGCAGGCCTTCCGGCGACAGGATGCCGATCCAGGCATAGACGCGGATCAGGAACGAGGTCCAGAACGGCAGGATCACCAGCATCAGCAGCGTCGGGCGGATCGATTTCGGCGCCCGCGCCATGCCATAGGCGATGGGATAGCCGACCGCGAGCAGCAGCAGCGTCGAGATGCCGGCGATCCAGAGGCTGGAGCCGTAGGCCTCGATGAACTCGTTGTCCCAGCTGAGGACATAGGCGTAATTGTCGAAATTGAGCTGGCTGAACGCCTCCGTGAAGGCCTCCCAGCCGGCGGCGAGGTCGAAGACCGGCTCGTAGGGCGGCTGGGCGATGGCGTCCTGCGACAGGCTGATCTTGAAGACGATCAGGAACGGGACGAGGAACAGCACCAGCAGCCAGAGATAGGGAATGCCGAGGACCAGCCAGCGGCCCGGCCCCTTGTTGCCTCGCGCTTTCGCGGCCATGTCCGCCTCCTCAGCGCGTCAGCACGACGCCGGAATCCGGCGTCCAGGAGACCCACACCTTGTCTTCCCAGGTGATCGGCCGCTCCACCATGCGGGTGAGGTTGGGCTTGGCGGCCTTGATGCGCGTGCCGCCCTCCAGCTCGACATGATAGATGGAGAGGTCGCCGAGATAGCCGATGTCCCACACCTCGCCGCGCAGGCAGTTGGCCTCCTGCCAGGCCGGCGGGTCGAGGTCGACACGCACCTTTTCCGGGCGGATGGCGACGAAGGCGGTGTCGCCGGGCTTGGCCTCGACATTCTGGGCGATGGACAGCTTGGCGCCGCCGCCGACGCTCGTATAGAGGCTGACATTGCCCGGGGCGATCGCCTCGACCTTGGCCTCGAGGATGTTCACGTCGCCGACGAAGTCCGCGACATAGCGCGAATTGGGCTGCTCGTAGATCACCGCCGGCGGCGCCACCTGGATCAGCTTGCCGTGGTCCATCACCGCGATGCGGTCGGCCACCGTCATCGCCTCCTCCTGGTCGTGGGTGACGATCAGGAAGGTCATGCCGAGCTGCATCTGGATGTCCATCAGCTCGAACTGGGTTTCCTCGCGCAGCTTCTTGTCGAGCGCGCCGAGCGGCTCGTCGAGCAGCAGCACCTTGGGGCGCTTGGCGAGCGAGCGGGCGAGCGCCACGCGCTGGCGCTGGCCGCCGGAGAGCTGGTGCGGCTTGCGCTTGGCGAACTTCTCCAGCTTGACGAGCTTGAGCATCTCCTCGACGCGGGCGGCGATGCTGCCCTTCTCCATCCGGTCCTGCTTGAGGCCGAAGGCGATGTTGTCCCACACGCTCATATGCGGGAACAGCGCGTAGGACTGGAACATCATGTTGGTCTGCCGCTTGTAGGGCGGCATGCCGACGAGGTCCTGCCCGCCGAGGGTGATGCGGCCCTCGGTGGGGTCCTCGAAGCCGGCGAGCATCCGCATCAGCGTGGTCTTGCCGCATCCCGAGGGGCCGAGCAGGGCGAAGAACTCGCGCTCGTAGATGTCGAGGGAGAGGTTGTCGACGGCGGTGAATTCGCCGAAGCGCTTGGAGACGTTCTCGTAGCGGATGAGCGGGACGGCGGCGGGGTCGTTCCAGGGGGCGAATTTCCGGCGGATGCCGCCAATGGTGGTCTGCGTCTTCTCGGTGACGCCCGTGCTCATCTGCTACCCCGTGATGCCCCGCCGGCGCGCCGGCTCCGTCGGGAACGCTAACCGCCTTCCGGCGGCGGCTCAATGACAGATTGCAAACAATTTTGCCATGCATCGAATCGGGCAAATCCCGTCGCGGCAGCGGCCCCCTTGACGGCCGGATTGGGGCCGTGATTGCCTCGCAAGGGCGCGGCAGACGCGCGGTGGAAGGTTCACATGGCTAAGAAGAAGCGTTCCGAGCAGGACGCGATCGGCAATCCGCGCGGCGTCGCCAATCTGGCGGAAGCGAAGGCGTGGATGGCGGCGCGGGGCATCACCGAGATCGAATGCGCGGTGCCCGACCTTGCCGGGGTGGGGCGCGGCAAGATCATGCCGGTGTCGAAGTTCCTCAACGGGCCGGTGATGAACCTGCCGCTCAGCGTGTTCTTCCAGACCATCTCCGGCGATTACCCGCCTTACGACAATCTCGTCGATTCGGTGGTGGTCGACAGCGACCTCGTCATGGAGCCGGATTTCTCGACGCTGGCCGTGGTGCCGTGGGCGCAGGACCCCACCGCGCAGATCATTCACGACGCCTATCACCGCGACGGCCGCCCGGTGGACCTCGCCCCGCGGCAGGTGCTGAAGAACGTCGTCGACCTCTATGCCAAGAAGGGCTGGAAGGCGGTGGTGGCGCCGGAGATCGAGTTCTATCTCGTCGAGCCCAACACCGATCCCGACTATCCGCTGAAGCCCCCGGTCGGGCGCTCCGGCCGGCCGGAGATCGGCCGCCAGTCCTATTCGATCCAGGCGGTCAACGAGTTCGACCAGCTGTTCGAGGACATGTACGACTATTCCGAGGCGCAGGGCCTGGAGATCGACACGCTGATCCACGAGGACGGCGCGGCGCAGATGGAGATCAACCTGCTGCACGGCGACCCGATCCAGCTCGCCGACCAGGTGTACCTGTTCAAGCGCACCATTCGCGAGGCGGCGCTGGAGCACAAGATCTACGCCACCTTCATGGCGAAGCCGATCGCCGACGAGCCCGGCTCGGCGATGCACATCCACCAGTCGATCGTCGACGGCGAGACGGGGAAGAACATCTTCTCCGACAGCGACGGCGACCCGACGCCGGAATTCTTCTCCTTCATCGCCGGCCAGCAGCGCTACCTGCCCACCGTGATGTCGATCCTGGCGCCCTATGTGAATTCCTATCGCCGGCTCACCCGCGATTCCATGGCGCCGATCAATGTGCAGTGGGGCTACGACAACCGCACCGCCGGCCTGCGCGTGCCGCCCTCCTCGCCGGCGGCGCGGCGGGTGGAGAACCGGGTGCCGTCCTCCGACGCCAATCCCTATCTGGTCATCGCCGCCTCGCTGGCCTGCGGCTATCTCGGCCTCGTCGAGGGGCTGCGCCCGACCGAGCCGCTGGAGGCCGACGCCAAGGGCCTCGACTTCGAGCTGCCGCGCGGCCTGCTCGAGGCGGTGGCGGCGATGCAGTATTCCGACGAGATCGCCACGGTGCTGGGCCCGTCCTTCGTGAAGACCTACACGGCGGTGAAGCAGCAGGAGTTCGACACCTTCATGCGGGTGATCTCCCCCTGGGAGCGCGAATATCTGCTGCTGAACGTGTGAGGGCGGAGGGGGCGTGGGGCGAGGCGCTTCCTTCTCATGAGGTCGGGAGCTTTCCCGGACGCACCCCATCCCACACGCCGTCATGCCCAGCTTCCCGGACGCACGCCGTCATGCCCGGGCTCGTCCCGGGCATCCACGTCCTGGGCGGCGCGCGACCGGACGTCGTGGAGGAACGGGCCAGACCCGGCCATGACGCTGCGAGGACGGTCATCGCCGCATGGGAGACGGTTCGCCGGCGGCGCGGCACAGTGCGCCATGTGAGGGCGCAAAGCTCCCTCTCCCCGTCGGGGAGAGGGGTGGGGTGAGGGGGCTCGACGCTCCCCTGCTCCGCAGCGGCCTTCCCCCTCACCGACCCGCTGCGCGGGCCACCTCTCCCCACTGGGGAGAGGAAGCTGAAGCCGCCGACACCAGCACCGTGTCATGCCCAGCTTCCCGGACGCACCCGTCCCACACGCCGTCATGCCCGGGCTCGTCCCGGGCATCCACGTCCCGGGCAGCGCGCGGCCGGACGTCGTGGAGGGCCGGGCCAAGCCCGGCCATGACGCAGGGGAAGCGGAACCCGCGCAGGCCCCTCCCGCCTCACTCCGCCAGCATCTCGCGCACCAGCGGGATCACCTTCGTCCCGTAGAGCTCGATGCAGCGCAGGCACTTGTCGTGGCCGAGCGGGCCGGCGCTGTATTTCAGGTCGAAATGATCGAGGTCCAGCGCCTTGGCGGTACGGGCGATCTTCGCCGCCACCGTCTCCGGCGAGCCGAGATAGAGCGAGCCATGGCTCACCTCGCGCTCGAACTCGTCGCGGCCCATCGGCCCCCAGCCGCGCTCGGCGCCGATGCGGTCGCGATTGGCCTTGAAGGCCGGGAAGAACTCCTCCCTGGCCTGCTCGTCGGTGGCGGCGATATAGCCGGGCGAATGCACGCCGATCGGCTGCGGCGTGGTGCCGAGCTGGGCGACGGCCTTGTGGTAGAGCTCGACATAGGGTTTGAACCGCGCCGCGCTGCCGCCGATGATGGCGAGCATCAGCGGCAGGCCGTAGCTTGCCGCCCGCACCACCGATTCCGGCGAGCCGCCTACCCCGATCCAGGTCTTCATGGTGCCGCTTTCCGGCAGCGGGTAGACGTGCTGGCCGGCGAGCGGCGGACGCAGCTCGCCCTTCCAGTTCACGCCGTCCGCCGAGCCGTTTTCGCGCAGCAGCGCCGCGAACAGGTCGAGCTTCTCCGAGAACAGCGTCTCGTAGTCCTTCAGGTCGAAGCCGAACAGCGGGAAGGATTCGGTGAAGGAACCACGGCCGAGGATGATCTCGGCGCGCCCGCCGGAAATCGCGTCCACCGTGGCGAAGCGCTGATAGACGCGGATCGGGTCGTCGGAGGACAGCACCGTCACCGCCGAGCCGAGCCGCACGCGCTTGGTGCGCGCGGCGATGGCGGCCAGCACCACTTCGGGGGCGGAAACCGCGTAGTCGGCGCGGTGATGCTCGCCGACCGCGAAGAAGTCGGTGCCGGTCTCGTCGGCGAGCACCCCCTGCTCGACCACGTTGCGCAGCACCTGCGCGTGAGGGAGCGGACGGCCCTCGCCATCGGCCATCACGTCGCCGAAGGTGTCGAGCCCGAGATCGAGATGCTTTGCCATGATGCGGATGCCCCGAACGCTTGAGAGTACCAGCCGGCTCGTCGCCGGCCGTGCTCATATGGACGCTGTCGTCGCCATCACCATTGCGGGGCCTGCAATGGGAGGATTTCACGTCTGCAAGCTCGTCTCGTCAGGCTCGCTTCGTCGGCCTCGTCCCGGCGCCGGCAGGCAGGAAAGCCCGCCCGGAAGGAAAAAGCCCATCAAGAAAAAAGCCCGCCGGGCGACCGGCGGGCTCAGTTAGGCGGCATAAGGGGATAGGAACCGCCAAAGCTCGGTCCGGGTTTGCGGCCCGGCATGATCAGTGGCACCCGGCGGTTTCGCGGGTGGCGGCGTTCGGCTCGGCCTGCGGGCGCATCGCGTCGAGGCTGTCGCGCACCGCCTGCCGGCGGCCGGCGCGACGCTCGACGGCACGCACGACCAGCACGCTGGTCGGGTCCTGCCAGATCGGGCCGGAGGCGGCATCGCGCAGGTCGGCGCGCGTGAGGCCGATATCCTTGAGCATGCGGTCGTCGAAGTCGCCAAGCCGGTTGAGCACCGTACGGCGGTGCAGCGCCTTGGCGATACGCACGAGGGTCACGAAGCCACCGGCCAGCAGTCCGCTGGCAGCGGCACCGAAGGATGAAAACGCGGTTCTGCGGACTTCGCCCATGTACGACATCGATTCCTCCATCTGCGTCGGTCGCGCGGCGGTGCGGGCTATTTCGCCGATGGCGCGTCCCGCGCCCACCCGAATTCGCCGTCACCCGTTCGCGACGAAATGGTTATGCGCGCGATCCATTGATCACACTAGCGAATGTTTCTGATCCGAGTTATCATCGATTTTGATGATACGCGCCATGAGGGTCCCGCCATGACCGCCCTGCTCGACATTGATCAATTAAGAACGTTCATAGCCATCTCCGAAACCGGCAGCTTCACCCGGGCCTCCGAGGTGGTGCACAAGACCCAGTCGGCAGTGTCGATGCAGATGAAGCGGCTGGAGGAGCGGGTCGGCAAGCCGATCTTCTCCCGCGACGGGCGCGCCTCGCGCCTCACCGACGAGGGCGAGCGTTTGCTGGACTACGCCCGCCGCATCGTCCGGCTGAACATGGAGGCGGTGGCGAGCCTCACAAATGCCGAGCTTTCCGGCCGCGTGCGCCTCGGCGTGCCCGACGATTACGCCGATCGCTACCTGCCCGAGATCATGGCGCGCTTCTCGCACACCCACCCCAATGTCGAGCTGACCGTGGTGTGCGATCCATCAACGGATCTGATCGATCGCATCGACACCGGCGATCTTGACCTGGCGATCATCACCGATTGCGAAATGATCGCCCGCGAGACCGAGATCATCCGCCGCGAGCAGCTGCTCTGGGTGGGGTCGAGCCGCCACGCCACGCATCTCGAGGAGCCGCTGCCGCTGGCGCTCGGCCGGCAGAGCTGCAATTGGCGGCAGGAGGCGATCGCGCAATTGCAGGCGCTCGCCCGGCCGTTCCGCATCCTCTACACCTCCTCCAACTCGACGGCGGTGTCGGCGGCGGTGCTCGCCGGGCTCGCCATCTCCGTGCTGCCGGAATCCGGCCTGCGGCCGGGCATGCGGGTGCTCGGTCCCAGCGAGGGCTTTCCGGCGCTGGCGCCGTGCCGCATCGGGCTGGTGCGCAACCGGCATGAGCATTCCGCCCTCGCCGACGCGCTCGCCGATCACATCGTGCAGGGCCTGGACAATATTTCGGAAGCGGCGATCGCGGCGGAATAGGAACCCGGGGCGCGTCCCGCCGGTTGTGGCGGCAGGCGAGAGGCCACAGCTCCGGGGAGGCCGCCATGGCAACCAGTCCCGTTTCCGGCGACATCGTGCCGTTCCTGCGCTACGCCGATCCGCGCGCGGCCATCGACTGGCTGGAGCGGGCCTTCGGCTTCGAGCCGATCCTGGTGGTCGACGACGAGGCGGGCGGCGTCGCCCATGCCGAGCTGCGGCTCGGCTCCTCCGCCATCATGCTGGGTGGCCTGAAGGAGGACGCGCTGGGCATGATCCGGCCGGGCGAGGCCGGCGGCGTCACCCAGGGCATCTATGTGACGGTGGCGGACGCCGAACCGCTCTGGGTGCGGGCGCGGACCGCCGGCGCCCGGGTGGTGATCAACATCTACGATACCCCCTATGGCTCGCGGGAGTTCGCGGTGTGCGATCCCGAAGGCCATCTGTGGAGCATCGGCACCTATCGCGCCGGCTCGTGGCAGGGCTGACGCCGCCCCGCCGCCGGCGGGCTCAGTAGGCGTCCTCGTCGAACACCGGCTCCACCGAGCCGCCCCACGGACCCTCATAGCGCGCCAGCAGGCGCTCGGCCGGGGTGATGCCTTCCGCCAGGCTGTCTTCCAGCGGCTTGAGGAAGCGCGTCTCGTCGCGGCCCTGGCTGTCGCGCCTGTCGCGGCGGGCGAGCCCGGCGCGGGCGATGGACACCATTTCGCGCGCCAGGTCGAGCATCGTCCGGCCGGCGATCTCGGCCTTGAAGCCGAGCCTCGGCACGTCGTCGCGCAGCTTCTGCCGCTCGGCCGCGCTCCAGCCCTTGGCGAGGTCCCAGGCGGCGTCGAGACTGGTGGTGTCGTAATAGAGGCCGGTCCACAGGGCCGGCAGCGCGCAGAGGTTCTTCCAGGAGCCGGCATCCGCCCCGCGCATTTCGAGATAGCGCTTCAGCCGCACCTCGGGGAAGATCGTAGAGAGGTGGTTGGCCCAGTCGGAGACGGTCGGCCCCTCGCCGGGCAGCGCGGGATGCTTGCGGGCCATCAGGTCGCGGAAGGACGAGCCGGCGACGTCGATGTAGTGATCGCCGCGCTTGATGAAATACATGGGAACGTCGAGCGCATAGTCGACATAGGCCTCGAAGCCCATGCCGTCCTCGAAGGCGAAGGGCAGCATGCCCGCGCGCTCATTGTCGGTGTCGCGCCAGATCTCCGAGCGGAAGGAGAGGAAGCCGTTGGGCTTGCCCTCGGTGAAGGGCGAGTTGGCGAACAGGGCGGTGGCGACCGGCTGCAGGGCGAGGCCGACCCGCAGCTTCTTCACCATGTCGGCTTCGGAGGCGAAATCGAGATTCACCTGCACGGTGCAGGTGCGGAACATCATGTCGAGGCCGTGCGAGCCGACCTTCGGCATGTAGTTGGCCATGATGCGGTAGCGCCCCTTGGGCATCACCGGCGTCTGCGCCAGCGTCCATTTCGGGCTCATGCCGAGGCCGAGGAAGCCGAAGCCGAGCGGGGTCGCCACCTCGCGCACCTGGTCGAGATGGCCGTTCACCTCGGCGCAGGTCTCGTGGATCGAGGCCAGCGGCGCGCCGGAAAGCTCGAACTGCCCGCCGGGCTCCAGCGAGATCGCCCCGCCGCCCACGGTGTCGGCGAGGCCGATGATCGCCTCGCCCTCCATGATCGGCTCCCAGCTGTTCAGCGCCTGCATGCCCTCCAGCAGGGCGCGGATGCCGTTCGCGCCTTCATAGGGCACCGGCGCGTGGCCGTTCAGCGTGAAGGGGAATTTCTCGTGCTCGGTGCCGATGCGGAAGCGCTGCGGCGGCTTGCAGCCGGCCTCCAGCCAGGCGACCAGTTCGTCGCGGCTCTCGATGGGCTGGGTGTCGATCTGGTCTCGCGCCATGGGAACTCCGGCGGCTCGGACGAGCCAATTGGGGCGCGAGAACATACACAGGCCGAAGGGCAACGCAAATCGGTGAATTTCCGCGATTTCACCGTGGGATTCACCGGCTGCCGCAGCGTCAGATTTCGCGCGCCGCGCCGACCAGGGCGAGGGCCGCCACCGCCGCCGTGTCGGCCCGCAGGATGCGGGGGCCGAGCGAGAGGACGATGGTTCTATCGCGCGCGATAAGCATCCGCCGCTCCACCTCGGCAAAGCCGCCCTCGGGCCCCACCAGCACCGCCAGCGGCGCGGTGCCGGCGGCGCGGATCCTCGCCACCGGGTCGCCGGGCCCGGCGGCCTCGTCGCAGAATATGATCACTTTTTCGTGTTCGAGGCCGGCCAGCCAGCGCTCGAAAGGCAGCGGCTCGGCGACCTCGGGAATGGCGAGGATGCCGCATTGCTCGGCGGCCTCGATGGCGTTCGCCCGCATGCGCTCGGTGTTCACGCGGGTGGCCTGGGTGTGGCGGGTGATCACCGGCACGAGGCGGCCGGCGCCCATCTCCACCGCCTTCTGCACCATATAGTCGAGCCGGGCATGCTTCAGCGGCGCGAAGGCGTAGTCGAGGGCGGCCAGCGGGGCCTGCGGCCTGAGCTGCCGCTCGCAACGCAGGACGACGTCGCGCTTTCCCGCGCTCTGGCGCACGGCGCGCCACTCGCCGTCGCGCCCGTTGAACAGGTGCAGCGCCGCGCCCGGCTCGAGGCGGATCACATCGGCGACATAATGCGCCCGGTCGCGGTCGAGGCGGATCTCCGCCCCGTCGCCCAGCTCGTCGGGCACGAACAGCCGCTGGGCGCGGAAATCATAGGCCTCGGCCTCGGCACTCTCGCCGCGCATGCGCGCCATAACTCTGCCTGCATCTGGGGGCGTGGGTGGGCGGTAACAGGCGGAATTAACCATTCTGCCGTGATATTGCCCTAAGTTTCAGGCCTCTGTATCACGCTTGGTAAGCGACGTCCCTTCAGCGGAAGACGGAATGACACGTCAGTTTTTGCACGGCCATCGGGCCAGCTCCCGCGCGACGCGCGGCACCCACGCCGCCTTCGTCGGTCTCGCGGCCATGGCCGGCGTGGCGCTGGCGGCGGTCCCGGCGGGCGCCCAATGGATCGGCACGCCCGGCGGCAGCGGCGACAGCACGCCCCCGGCGATGAGCACGACGCCCGCCCCGGCCGCCACTGCGCCGGCGGCCACCGCGCCGGCTCCCTCGCTGTCGCCCGACGGCATGGCGTCGGATCTGGGCAGCGCCGGCCTGGCGGCTCCCTCGCTGTCGTCCCCTTCCGCGATGCCCGGCGGCGGCGCCCAGCCTTCGGGCGACATGGCCGATTGCCAGACCAATGTGAACAAGCTGCGCGGCGATCTCGAATCCCGCGGCAACGCCCTGCAGGCGGCCACCAAGAAGAAGCGGCCTCCGTCGGAGCTGTGCCCGCTGTTCCGCAATTTCGCCTCGTCGCAGCAGAAGTTCCTCAGCTATCTGCGCACCAACAAGACCAAGTGCGGCGTGCCGGACGAGGTGCTCTCCAAGCTGCGCGAGAATACCAACGGTGTGGTCGGGGTGCGCGACAAGGTGTGCAAGGTCGCCGCCGACATGCAGTCCGGCGGCGGTGCTGCCGGCGGCGGTGCGCCGCCGCAGAGCTCGGTGGCCTCCGGCCTCGGCCTGTCGAGCGGCCTGCCCGGCGTGTCCGCCAACAAGCCCGGCGGCGTGTTCGACACGCTCGGCGGCAGCGCGCTGCGCTGATCCCGCCGGCCGCGCCTCCGATGACCGTGACCGCTCCCGCCGCCGCTCCCGCCGATGCCGCGGGCAATTGGGTGGAGCGGCACGCGCCGTCCTTCGCGCATCCCTATCTGCGGCTGGCGCGCCTCGACCGGCCGATCGGCTCCTGGCTGCTGCTGATCCCGTGCTGGTGGTCGGTGGCGCTGGCGGCCCGGCATCTGCGCGCCGACGGCCTCGCTGCCGATTTCGCGGCGGCGCTCGGCTATCTCCTGCTGTTCGCGCTCGGCGCGGTGGCGATGCGCGGCGCCGGCTGCACCTGGAACGACATTCTCGACCGCGACATCGACGGCAAGGTCGAGCGCACCCGCTCGCGGCCGCTGCCCTCGGGGCAGGTGAGCCTCGCCGCCGCCTTCGCCTTCCTGGTCGCGCAGGCGCTGGTCGGTCTTGCCGTCCTGCTCTGCCTGCCGCGCTTCGCGCAGGTCACCGCGCTGGCCTCGCTCGGCATCGTCGCCGTCTATCCGTTGATGAAGCGGGTGATCTGGATACCGCAGGCGGTGCTCGGCCTGTGCTTCTCCTGGGGCGCGCTGATGGGGTTCGCGGCGCTGATGCAGGCGCTGCCGCCGGCGGCGCTGCTGCTCTATGCCGGCTCGATCCTGTGGGTGATCGGCTACGACACCATCTACGCGCATATGGACCGCGCCGACGACGCGGTGGTCGGGGTCAAGTCCTCCGCCCGGCTGTTCGAGCGCGCGACGCGGCCCTGGCTGGTCGGCTTCTATGCCGGGGCGGCGCTGCTGATCGCGGCGGCGGCGGCCGCGGCGGGCGGCGGCCTGTTCGCCTATGCCGGCGTGGCGCTGTTCGCCCTGCATCTCGCCTGGCAGATCGCGCGGCTCGACATCGACGACCCGGCGTTGTGCCTGAAGCTGTTCCGTTCCAACCGCGACGCCGGGCTCGTGCTGTTCGCCGGCTTCGTCCTCCAGGCGCTGGCCGGCTGAGCGGCGAGGTTGTCCACGCGGGTGGCGGGTGATAATCAGCCGCCATCGCATAAAGGGCCGAGCCTCATGACCATCCGCCTGCATCGCGGCGACCTCGTCGACCTGTCGCGCTATTCGCCGGAAAAGTCGCCTTTCGTGGCGATCGACACCGAGACGCTCGGCCTCAACCCGCACCGCGACCGGCTGTGCGTGGTGCAGCTGTCGCCGGGCGACGGCTCGGCCGACGTGGTGCAGATCCCGGCCGGCGCCGGCCCCGGCAGCGCGCCGAACCTCGAGGCGCTGCTCGCCGACCCCGGCATCGTCAAGCTGTTCCACTTCGCCCGTTTCGACGTCGCGGTGCTCGGCAAGGCGTTCGGCGTGCCGGTCGAGCCGATCTGGTGCACCAAGATCGCCTCCAAGCTCACCCGCACCTATACCGATCGCCACGGGCTGAAGGAGCTGGCGCGCGAGCTTATCGGCGTCGACCTGTCGAAGCAGCAGCAGAGCTCCGACTGGGCGGCCGAGGACCTCACCGAGGCGCAGCTGCAATATGCCGCCTCCGACGTGCTCTATCTGCACGCCATCCGCGAGAAGCTGGTCGCCATGCTGGCGCGCGAGGGCCGCACCGCCCTCGCCGAATCCTGCTTCCGCTTCCTGCCGACCCGCGCCGCGCTCGACCTCGCCGGCTGGCCGGAAGAGGACATCTTCGCGCATAGCTGAGCTCTATCAAGGGTTTGCGGCGTTTTACCCTGCGGCGGGCCGGCGTGGCTTGCGCGCGGGGGGTGGAGTCGCCATTTTAAGTGCCGCTGGAGGGGCCGGCGACCGGGGACGTGCCTCAACTCATGAATCGACAGATCACATCCGCCGAGCAGAGCGCGTCGGGGCCGGGGAGCGCGGCGTCGGCACGCCGCGTGGCCGCTGCGAGCCAGCGCTTCCGCGATGCCGCGCGCCATAGCCGCTGGGTCCGCCTGTTCAAGCGCGGCACGCCGGTGGCGGTGGTGCTCGGCCTCGCGACCATTGGCGGCTTCGTCTGGCTGGATCCGTTCCGCATTCCCGTCGACCTGCCGGTGGAGCTCGGCCGCGCCTCGCTGTCCGGCAGCCGCATCAAGATGGAGCTGCCCAAGCTCAGCGGCTTCACCGAGGACAATCGCGGCTACAACCTCACCGCCGAAGCGGCGTCGCAGGACCTGACCCAGCCCAACCGCATCGATCTCGAAGTGATCCATGCGCGCATCGAGCTGGCCGAGCAGGGCTGGGCCAAGCTGACCGCCAAGGTCGGCAGCTACGACACCAAGACGCAGGACATCACGCTGGGGGAGGGCGTCGAGTTCTCCACCAATGCGGGCTATGCCGGCAAGCTGCAGGAGGCGTCGGTCAGCATGCGCGACGGGCGGCTGGTCAGCGAGCACCCGGTCGAGCTCACCTATACCGATGCGCGGCTGACCGCCGACCGCATGGAGGTGACGCAGAAGGACGCGCGGGCCCTGTTCACCGGCAATGTCTCGCTGGTGTTCAAGCTGCCGCCGGAGAACAAGGCGGAGCTGAAGACCGGCACCACCGCGGTGGCGCTGGACCCGGCTTCCGCCGCGCCGTCGACCCGGGCTATACCGTGATGCCGGGAGGGGCGGGCGTCCCGGCGGCGGGGGCCTCGCGGGCCGGGATCTTCCGGCTTCCCATTGAATGCCTGCGCGCAGCCGGATAGACATAGATCATGTACGCATTGTCCCGTTCCGCCGCTCTCCTGCTCGCCCTTGCCCCCGCCTTGGCGGTCGCGCTCGTCGCGCGTCCCGCGGCGGCCCAGGGGCAGAACGTGCCCAACGCCCTGCAGGGCTTCGCGGCCAATCGCGACCAGCCGATCAAGATCGACGCCAACACCCTCGAGGTGCGCGACCAGGAGAAGAAGGCCATCTTCTCCGGCAATGTCGTGGTGCAGCAGGGCGACACCAACATGCGCTCGCGCGAGCTGGTGGTGTTCTACGACGGCAAGAGCATCACCGACACCAAGCCCGCGGGCGACGCCAAATCTGACGCCAAACCCGCCGGGGAGGCGAAGCCGGCCGGCGATGCCAAGCCGGCGGCGGATGCCGCGACGGCCGCGGCGGCGGGCAACCCGATCAACTCGTCCTCCATCCGACGGCTGGAGATCAATGGCGGGGTGATCGTCACCACCAAGGAACAGCAGGCGACCGGCGACCAGGGCGTGTTCGAGGCCAAGAGCAACACCATCACCCTCACCGGCAATCCGGTGGTGCTCACCTCCGGCCAGAACGTGGTGCGCGGCAAGCGGCTGGTGGTGGACCTCACGACCGGCACCTCGCGCATCGAGGGCGGCCGCGTCGAGAGCCTGATCGTGCCGGGCAGCGTCAAGCAGCAGCCCGGCGCGCCGGCCAAGCCCAAGCCGTGACGACGTCGTGACGATGCCGTGACGATGCCTTGGCGCCGCCCCTCGATGGCGGCGCCGTGCGGACGTCGCCCTGACGCGGCGGTTCCCGGTTCGGCCTGAGGGTCGTCCGGCGCTTCCTCCCGGCACGGAGGCCCGAAGGCGGCACGCGGGCCCCGGCCTCGCCCCGTCGGGTGCCGGATTCCGGTCTCCCCGGCTCCTCGCCGTCTCCTGCGTCTCCCCACATGATTTCGGCCCGATTTTTGCTTGGCGTATTTGCCAGCGGGTCCGGGATTGGCTATCACCCTTATCGTGGTGCTTTTCGCCACGGAGGGTGCGCGTGAGATTGTTTCCGGTCGGGAGCCGCGAACGCCAGATGGTTCCGCCGTCCGCGGCGGACTTCGGTTCCGGGAATGGTGGTCATCCGCAGAACGGCACCGGCGCCCGGCGCCGCGCCGGCGAGGCGGCGCAGAATGTCGGGCTGCTGCGCGCCACGGGGCTCGTCAAGCAGTATGGCGGCCGCAAGGTGGTGCGCGAGGCCAGCCTCGGCGTGCGGCGCGGCGAGGCGGTCGGGCTGCTCGGCCCCAACGGCGCCGGCAAGACCACCATCTTCTACATGATCACCGGCCTCGTTAAGGCCGATGCCGGCCGCATCGAGCTCGACGGCCACGACGTCACCCATCTGCCGATGTACCGCCGCGCCCGTCTCGGGGTCGGCTACCTGCCGCAGGAGGCCTCGATCTTCCGCGGCCTGTCGGTGGAGGACAATCTGCGCGCCGTGCTGGAGATGGTGGAGCCGGACCGCAAGCGCCGCGAGATGGAGCTCGACGCGCTGCTGGAGGAGTTCCGCGTCACCCATGTGCGCAAGTCGCCCTCCATCGCCCTGTCGGGCGGCGAGCGGCGGCGCGTCGAGATCGCCCGCGCGCTGGCGACGCGGCCGACCTTCATGCTGCTCGACGAGCCCTTCGCCGGCATCGATCCCATCGCGGTGGGCGACATCCAGGCGCTGGTGCGCCATCTCACCCATCGCGGCATCGGCGTGCTGATCACCGACCACAATGTGCGCGAGACGCTCGGCCTCATCGACCGGGCCTACATCATCCATTCCGGCACCGTGCTGATGGAAGGCTCGCCCGAGGAGATCGTGGCCAGCCCCGAGGTACGCCGGCTGTATCTCGGCGAGGAGTTCCGGCTGTAAGATGGCGCACCTGTCGCGCTCACGCCGTTCCCGCACCCGGCATGGAGGTTTGCTCCCATGTCGCTAGGCCCGCGCCTCGAATTCCGCCAGACGCAGTCGCTGGTGATGACGCCGCAGCTGATGCAGGCCATCAAGCTGCTGCAGCTCTCCAATCTCGATCTCGTCGCCTATGTCGAGGCGGAGCTCGAGCGCAACCCGCTGCTGGAGCGCCAGTCGGAGCCGGAAGGCGAGGGCGCGGCGGGCGAGCGGGCCGGCGAGGGCGTGCTGGAGGTGGCGGTCCACGAGGCGCATGACGCGTCGCCCGAACCGCACGGCGCCGAGCACGACGCCCGCGCCGCCGACTGGCTGGAAGACCGGCTCGATTCCTCGCGCAGCGCCATCGAGGACCGGCTCGATACCGGCCTCGAGAACGTGTTCCCGGACGATGTCGGCCGCGAGCCCACGGGCGCGGCGGCGGGGATGGAGACGCCCGGCTATTCCGAATGGGCCGGCGTCGGCGGCGGCGGGCGCGACGAGGAAGGCTACAACCTCGAATCCTTCGTCCCGGCCGAGACCTCGCTCGCCGATCACCTCGGCGGCCAGCTTTCCCTGGCGCTCACCGATCCGGTGGACCGGCTGATCGGCCACCATCTCATCGACCTCATCGACGAGGCGGGCTACCTCACCGCCGATCTCGCCGGCGTCGCCGAGAAGCTCGGCGCCCCGCTCGCCCGGGTGGAGAGCGTGCTCGCCACCATCCACGGCTTCGATCCCGCCGGCATCGGTGCCCGCTCGCTGTCCGAGTGCCTCGCCTTGCAGCTCAAGGAGCGCAACCGCTTCGATCCGGCGATGGCGGCGCTGCTGTCGCATCTCGACCAGCTGGCGCGGCGCGAGTTCAACGCGCTGCGCCGCCTGTGCGGGGTGGACGAGGAGGACCTCGCCGAGATGGTCGCCGAGGTGCGCCGGCTCAATCCCAAGCCAGGCCTCGCCTTCGGCTCCGGCGTCATCCAGCCGGTGGTGCCGGACGTGTTCGTGCGCCCCGCCACCGACGGCTCGTGGCATGTCGAGCTCAATTCCGACACGCTGCCGCGCGTGCTGGTGAACCAGGCCTATTATTCCAAGGTGTCGAAGACCACCCGCAACGACCGCGAGAAGGCCTTCCTCACCGACTGCATGCAGACGGCGACCTGGCTCACCCGCTCGCTCGACCAGCGCGCCCGCACCATATTGAAGGTCGCCATCGAGATCGTGCGCCAGCAGGACGCCTTCCTCACCCTCGGCGTGCAGCATCTGCGCCCGCTGAACCTGCGTATGGTGGCGGACGCCATCGGCATGCACGAATCCACGGTTTCTCGCGTGACCTCGAACAAATACATGGCGACGCCGCGCGGAATCTTCGAGATGAAGTATTTCTTCTCGTCCTCCATTTCGTCGTCGGATGGCGGGGAAGCACATTCGGCCGAATCGGTGCGTTTCCGCATCAAGCAGATGATCGATGCCGAGAGCCCGGACGACGTGCTCTCCGACGACACGCTGGTGCAACGCCTGCGCGAATCCGGCATCGACATCGCCCGTCGCACGGTGGCTAAATACCGCGAAGCGATGCGCATTCCCTCCTCGGTGCAGCGGCGCCGGGAGAAGCAGGCGGCCGCCGCCGGCAGTTGACGCGGCACCGGCCGCGGCGCTGTCCACAGGGGCGGAAAACCGCGAAATTGTGCGCCACGCGGCGGTACCGCTCGGTTTACGTTGACACTTTCCTTCACGGCTCCTACCTCTTAAAGGCACCGGCCGGGCAAGTAAGGGGTTCGGGCAATCGGCGGGAGGAGCGTGTGCACGTAGTTCTCCCCGCTCATGCCCCAGCAGAGGGACGAGTCACGATGCCGCTGCGGGTTTCTGGCAAAAATCTCGACGTTGGAGAGGCACTGCGCCAGCGGGTTGCCGACCGGCTGTCCGACGTCATGGACAAGTATTTCGACGGCGGCTGGTCCGGCCACGTCACCGTCGCGCGGGAGGGGTCCGGCTATCGCTCGGACTGTGCGCTGCATCTCGACAGCGGCGCCATCCTGCAGGCGCATGGCGGCGCCCAGGACCCCTATTCCAGCGCCGACGCGGCGGTGGAGCGCATCGAGACGCGGCTGCGCCGCTACAAGAGCCGGGTGAAGCGCCGCGCCGGCAACGGCGAGGCGGAGACCGGTCTTCCCGAGACCGTGCCGCTCACCGTGTTCGAGACCCCCGACCATGAGGACGGCGAGGCGCTCGACGGCTGGAGCCCGACCGTGGTGGCCGAGGCGACCGCCAACATGCCGCGCCTCGCCGTGAGCGACGCGGTGCTGGAGCTTGATTTCACCGGCGCGGCGGTGCTGGTGTTCCGCCATGCCAGCCATGGCCGGGTCAACGTGGTCTATCGGCGGGCGGACGGCCATGTCGGCTGGATCGACCCGCCGCTCGCCGCCGTGGAAGACGTGCATTGATCTTTCCGTTTCACTCCCGGAGCGCGGGCCGGCCCGTCCGGTCCCGCGACTCCCGCCAGCCCATGCCCTCCACCCGGATCGCGCTATGGCCCTGAACGATATCCTTTCGCCGTCTGCCGTGTTCCCCGCGCTGCGGGTCGGCAGCAAGAAGCAGGCGTTGCAGGAACTTTCGGCCAAGGCCGCGGCCCTCTTGAACCGCGACGAGCGCGAGATCTTCGACACGCTCAATTCGCGCGAGCGGCTCGGCTCCACCGGCGTCGGCAACGGCATCGCCATCCCGCACGGCAAGCTCGCCAGGATGGACAAGCTGTTCGGCCTATTCGCGCGGCTCGACAAGCCGATCGACTTCGAGGCGCTGGACGGCGAGCCGGTGGATCTCGTCTTCCTGCTGCTGGCGCCGGAGGCGGCGGGGGCGGATCACCTGAAGGCGCTCGCCCGGGTGGCGCGGCTGCTGCGCGATCCCGAGGCGGCCAAGAAGCTGCGCGCCTCGCACGACGCCGCCACCATCTACGCCATCCTCAACGGCACGGCGGCCTCCAACGCCGCCTGAGCGGCGCCGGAGGGCGCCGGCCGGCCATCCTCACAGGTCCTCGTCCGTCCTTCGCGTCAGGAGTGCTCCATGGCCGATCCGCTCGATTCCGGGGTTCCCGCGCTCGGTGCCGAACAGTGCCGCGCCGCCCGCGCCATGCTCGGCTGGTCGGTCGGGGAGCTGGCCGGCCATGCCGGGGTGACGGGCGCCTATGTCGAGGCCTTCGAGCAGGGCCGCGAGCCGGGCGACGGCGAGGATCCCAATGAGAGCGTGCGCATGCGCCGGGCGCTGGAGCATGCGGGCGTCGAGTTCATCGATGCCGGCCTGCCGAGCGCCGGCGGCGGGCCGGGCCTCCGGCTGCGCTCGACGCCGTCCTATATCCAGCCGGAGAACCTCTCCTCCGCCAACGATGTCTAGGCACGCCGGCTAGCTCACCCGGCCGCGCTCGGCGAGGAAATCGATCAGCGCCCGTACCCGCGCCGGCAGCGGACCGCCGCTGCCGGGATGCACGGCGTGGAAGCTTTCGCGGTCGCCGGGATTGAGCGCCTCCAGCACCGGCACCAGCCGCCCGGCGGCAATGTCCTCGCGCACGGTGAAGGCGGCGAGCCGCGCGAGACCCACCCCGGCAAGCGCCAGCCGGCGGAGCGCCTCGCCGTCGCTCGCCTGCACGCGGCCGGCGGCCGGCAGCAGGATCTCGCGCCCGTCCTCCCGCAGCGGCCAGCCTTCCACCGCCCGTTCATAGGAAAAGCCGAGCCGCAGATGCGCCTCCAGCTCGGCGGCGCGCTGCGGCGTGCCGGCGCGGGCCAGATAGGCCGGCGCCGCGACGATGAGCTTCGCGGTGTCGCCGAGCCGGCGGGCGAGCAGGCTGGAGCTCTTCAGCTCGCCGGCGCGGATGGCGACGTCGGTGCGCTCGGCAAGCAGGTCGACCACGGTGTCGGTCTGGACGATATCGAGGCTGACGCCGGGATGCTCCGACAGGAAATCCGGCAGGATCGGCGCCAGCACATGCACGCCGTAGGAGGCGCTGGTGCTGATCCGCACCCGGCCGACCGGCCGCTCCCCGGCGCCGGCGCTGCGTTCGGCCTCCTCCATGTCGGCGAGGATGCGGGCGGCGCGCTCATAGAAGGCACAGCCCTCCGGCGTCAGCTCCAGCCGCCGCGTCGAGCGGGTGACCAGCCGCGAGCCGAGCCGCGCTTCCAGCCGGGCCACCAGCTTGCTCACCGCCGAGGGCGTCATCCGGCTCGCCCGGGCGGCGGCGGAGAAGCCGCCGTGCTCGACCACCCGCACGAACACTTCCATCTCGCCGGAGCGATTGATCTCGTGGCGCGCCATTCGGTCTTTCATCTCACAGATGCTGTGCGGTTCGGCACTCTATCTCACAGATGCCGGCGGTTCCATCTTCACCGGCAGCGATGAATCCGCATGGAGAGCCTGCCATGGACTACCGCCCGCTCGGCCGCTCGGGGCTGAAAGTGCCCGCCCTTTCCTTCGGCGCCGGCACGTTCGGCGGCACCGGCCCGCTGTTCGGCCATTGGGGCACCGCCGATGCGGCCGAGGCGCGCCGTCTGGTCGATATCTGCCTCGATGCCGGGGTGAACCTGTTCGACACCGCCGACGTCTATTCCGACGGCGCCTCGGAACGGGTGCTCGGCGAGGCGATCCGCGGCCGGCGCGACAAGGTGCTGATCTCCACCAAGACCGGCCTGCCGATGGGCGAGGGGCCGAACGAGGCCGGCACGTCGCGCCCGCGCCTGCTGGGCGCGGTGGACGCGGCGCTCGCCCGGCTCGGCACCGACTATATCGACCTGCTTCAGCTGCACGCCTTCGATGCGGCGACGCCGGTGGAGGAGGTTCTGACGGCGCTCGATACGCTGATCCGGGCCGGCAAGCTGCGCTATGTCGGGGTGTCGAATTTCGCCGGCTGGCAGATCATGAAGTCGCTGGCGGCCGCCGAGCGGCACGGCTGGCCGCGCTATGTCGCCAACCAGGTCTATTACTCGCTGGTCGGCCGCGATTATGAATGGGAGCTGATGCCGCTCGGCGCCGATCAGGGGCTGGGGGCGCTGGTGTGGAGCCCGCTCGGCTGGGGACGGCTCACCGGCAAGCTGCGCCGTGGCGCGCCGCTGCCGGCCGGCAGCCGCCTGCACGAGACCGCCGCCTTCGGGCCGCCGGTGGAGGAGGAGCGGCTCTACCGCATCGTCGACGTGCTGGACGAGGTGGCGCAGGAGGTCGGCAAGACGGTGCCACAGGTGGCGATCAACTGGCTCTTGCGGCGCCCGACGGTGTCCTCGGTCATCCTCGGCGCCCGCAACGAAGCGCAGCTTCTCGACAATCTCGGCGCGGTGGGCTGGGCGCTGGAGGCCGGGCAGATCGCCCGGCTCGACGCGGCGAGCGCGGTGACGGCGCCCTATCCCTATTTCCCCTATCGCCGGCAGGCCGGCTTCGCCCGCCTCGATCCGCCGATGGCGGGGTAGGGTGGCCGGTCAGCCGAAGCCGCGCTCGCGCATCAGCGTCACCACCGCGGCGCGCAGCTCCGGCATGCCGGTGCCCTCGCGGCTCGATGTCGGGAACACCACCGGGAAGGCCGCCGGCCGGCGGGTGAGCGCCGCCTGCGTCTCCTCGATCCGCTTGGCGAGCTCCGCCTTCTTCAGCTGGTCGGCCTTGGTCAGCACGATGGCGTAGGACACCGCCGCCTTGTCCAGCCCGTCGAGCACGCCGAGGTCGATCGGCTTCAGCCCGTGGCGGGAATCGATCAGCACGAAGACGCGGGCGAGATTGGCGCGCCCGCGCAGATAGGCGTGGATGGTCGCCGTCCAGGCGTCGACCTTCTCCTTCGGCGCCTGGGCGAAGCCGTAGCCGGGCATGTCGACCAAAGTGAGCTCTGGGCCGAGCCCGAAGAAGATCAGTTCCTGGGTGCGGCCGGGCGTCACCGAGGTGCGCGCCAGCGCCTTGCGGCCGGTCAGCGCGTTGACCAGGCTCGACTTGCCGACGTTTGAGCGCCCGGCGAAGGCGATCTCGATGCCGCGCATCGCCGGCAGGGTCTCGATGGTCGGGGCGGCGGTGAGGAAGTTCCACTCGCCGGCGAACAGCTTGCGGCCGGCCTCGATCAGCGCGGCATGCTCGGCCGCGCGGGCGGCGGCCTCGGGCGAGGTGTCGGCGTTGGTATTGTCGGCGTTGGTGTTGCCGGTGCTGGCGTTGTCGGTGCTCATGTCCCGCTTATCCGCCGCCCGGCGCCGTTGCGCAAGCCATGCCGGTGCCGGCGCCGTCGATCAGAGCGTGATCCGCCGCAGGATGCCGTCGCGGTCGAGGAACTGGTGCTTCAGCGTCGCCAGCACATGCAGGACCAGCAGCGCCAGCAGGGCATAGGCGAGCACCTCGTGGAGGAATTGCAGCCGCTCGAACAGCGCCTCGTCGGGGCCGACCGGCGCCGGCAGGGTGAACAGCTCGAAAGGCCGGGTCGGCAGGGCGAGCGGCGAGGCGGCCGCCATCAGCCAGCCGGAGAGCGGCACCGCCAGCATCAGCGCATAGAAACCGAGATGCGCCGCCCGCGCGGCCCGGCGTTCGAGGCGGGAATGCTCGAGCGGGGCGGGCGTCGGGGCGAGCCGCGCGGCGAGCCGCAGCGCCAGCAGCGGCAGCACCAGCAGGCCGTAGGATTTGTGCCATTGATAGAGCGCGAAGGTGGTGCCGAGGTCGCGCTGGACATGCGTCATCGTCCAGCCCACCGCCAGCAGCGCCAGCAGCAGCGCCGCCATCAGCCAGTGGAGAAGGCGAAGCGGGCGGCTCCAATGCGCGGGCGCGGGCGTCATGTGCCGTCCGCATGCGCGGCGACGATGATGCGCACATCGTCGGACACCAGCGGCAGGCCGGCGGTCATGCCGTAGAGCGAGCGCCGCACGCCGAATGTGGCGTGGAAGCTGAAGCCATGGGCGCCGTTGTGCCGGACCTCGACGACGACGCTCTCGGGCCGGGTGGTGCCCAGCAGCGTCATGTTGCCGGTGACGCGGACCGAGCGGTCGTCGAGCTTCTCCACCGAGGTGGAGGTGAAGCGTATGTCGGGATGCCGGTCGGAATCGAGGAAGGCCGGGCCGCGCACATAGGTGTCGAGCGCGGGCGAGCGGGTATCGAGCGAGGCGGCGGCGACGGAGAACCGCACCGAGGAGCGCTGCGGCCGGTCGAGGTCGATGGTCAGCTGCGAGTTGAAGCGATGGAACACGCCGTGGGTCAGCGGATAGCCCTTGGCGCCGATCTCGAAGGCGATCTCGGTCTGTGCCGGGTCGATCCGGTAGGAATCGGCGCGCAGGGGAAGACCCGCCAGAAGAAGCAGGGCGGCGACGGCGAAGCCTCTCGGAGCGACCTGCCGCATGGATCACCTCATGGGATCACCTTCTGGCCGATGCCGGCACTCTATACCCGGACGAGGGTGGCGGCGGCGCACATCTGCGTGTAGCGGCCGCCCGCGGCGCGGCAGGGCACAGGCGGCCCCGCGCAAATGAAAACAGCGGGAACCGCCGCCTGGCCGTTCCCGCTGTCCTGTCGTTCGCCTTGCCGGCGGGGAGCGCTATCCGGCTCCCGCCTTCTTCTTCTTGCCGAGGCCGAAGGTGCTCTTGAGGTTGTCCCAGAGCTCCACCTTCACGCCGTTCTTGCGCATGATCACCGATTGCTGCAGCACCGAGAGGGTGTTGTTCCAGGCCCAGTAGATGACGAGGCCGGAGGCGAAGCTCGCCAGCATGAAGGTGAAGATCAGCGGCATCCAGTCGAAGATCATCTTCTGGGTCGGATCCGGCGGCGCCGGGTTGAGCTTCATCTGCGCCCACATGGTGCAGCCCATGATGATCGGCCAGATGCCGAGCATCAGGAAGTGGCCGATCACCGGCACCTGCGAGGGATCCCAGGGGATCAGGCCGAACAGGTTGAACAGGGTGGTCGGGTCGGGCGCCGACAGGTCCTTGATCCAGCCGAAGAACGGCGCGTGCCGCATTTCGATGGTGACGAACAGCACCTTGTAGAGGGCGAAGAAGACGGGGATCTGGATCAGGATCGGAAGACACCCGGCGATCGGGTTGATCTTCTCCTTCTTGTAGATCTCCATCATCTCCTGCTGGAGCTTCACCCGATCGTCGCCATAGCGCTCGCGCAGCGACTGGATCTCCGGCTGCACCGCCTTCATCTTCGCCATCGAGGCGTAGCTCTTGTTGGCGAGCGGGAAGAAGATGCCCTTGATCAGCACCGTGACCGCCAGGATGGCGATGCCGAAATTGCCGACCAGGTGGTAGATCCAGTCGATGACGACGAACAGCGGCTTGGTGATGAAGTAGAACCAGCCCCAGTCGATCAGCCGGTCGAAGCGGTCGATATTGTACTGCGCCTGGTAGCCGTCGACGAGGCGCACCACCTTGGCGCCGGCGAACAGCCGGCCGTCGCGGGTGGCCTTGGCGCCCGGCTCGACGGTGACGGCGTCGCCGAGGAAGTCGGTCTGGAAGGTGAGATCGTTGCCGGACGGCACGGCGGAGAAGCGCGCCTGCACCTTCTCGGCGGAATCCGGGATGACGGTCGCCGCCCAGTACTTGTCGGTGATGCCGAGCCAGCCGCCGGTGGAGGTGAAGCTCTCGGTCTTCCGCTCGGCGATGTCCTTGTACTTGATCTCGTGCAGGCCGCCCTCGGAGGTCACGCCGATCAGGCCTTCATGCAGGATGTAGTAGCCCAGCGTGTGCGGGGTGCCGTGGCGCGAGACCAGGGCGAAGGGGTGCAGCGCGACCGCGGCGGCGCCATTGTTCTCCACCTCGTCGACCACATGGAACATGTAGTTGGCGTCGACGGAGAGGGTGCGGCGGAACACCTGACCCTCGCCATTGTCGTAGGTGAGGGTGAGCGGCGTCTCGGTGGTGAGCTTGGCGCCGTCGGGGGCGGTCCACAGCGCGTCCGGGGCCGGCAGCTTCACATTGGAGCCGGAGGCGGCGACCCAGCCGAATTCGGCATAGAACGGGTTCGGCCCGCCGGAGGGCGAGAGCAGGGTGATGATCGGCGAGCTGGGCTGGACGGTCTCGCGGTAGTTCTTCAGCGACAGGTCGTCGATGCGGCCGCCGCGCAGCGACACCGAGCCGGTGACGCTGGGCGTGTCGATGGCGACGCGCGGGGTGCGGGCGAGGGCTTCCTCGCGGGTCAGCGCCTTGGGCGCCGCCGCGGCGGGGGCCGGGGCCGAGGCGTCGGAGGACGCGCCCGGCGCCGTCGGCGCGGTCGACTGGCCCTGCTGCGTCGTCTGCTGCGCCTGGCGCTGGGCCTCCATCTGCGGGATGCCGGAGAAATATTGCCAGGCCAGCAGCACCACCATCGACAACACGATGGCGACGATCATGTTGCGGTTTTCACTCGTCATGCGCAGTCTCTCCGTCGGCGTGCGCGGTCGCCTGCGCGGCAGCGTGGGCTGCGGCAGGTTGGGGCCGCGCGGGCGGGTGCCGGCGCCGGTTCCCAGAATGGAGGCGGGTTATCCCCCGCTCGATATCGTTTACGAGGTCGGTGAAGCGCGTGGTGAGGGCGGCGCGCCGGGCGACGATCACATAGTCGAAGCCGGGCCGGGCCACGCGGGGCAGGGCGTCGCGCACGGCTTCACGCAGGCGGCGCCGGATCCGGTTCCGCTCAACGGCATTGCCGTGCTTCTTGGTGACGGTGAGGCCGATGCGCACGGCGCCGTCATCGGCGCGGTCGCGAGCCTGCAGCAGCAGCGGCCCGGAATTGGCCCGGAGCCCGCCGGCGGCGGCGAGGAAGTCCTTGCGCTTGACGAGCCGGTCCATAGGGGCGCCGTTCCTCAGGCGAGGGCGAGGCTGGCCCCAGCCCGTTCGACCCCAGCCCTCTCGACCAGAGACAGGATGACCGCGGCGTGATGCGTCGCGGTCATGTCAGGGATCGGATCAGGCCGACAGGCGCTTGCGACCATGCGCGCGACGGGCGGCAATGATCTTGCGGCCGTTACGGGTCGCCATGCGCGCACGAAAGCCGTGCCGGCGGGCGCGCACGAGCTTGCTCGGTTGATAGGTGCGCTTCACGGGTGTCTCTCCGCATTCAGGTTGGGCCGCCCGGACCGGATTGCCGCCCTTGACCGCCGGCCGCCACCGAAGGGGCGGCACTCATGCGTCAATATGGGAGGCAGCCCGGCCGCCAGGGCAGCCGAGGTTCGGAGGCGGCTTATAGGGGGATGGGGCAGACAAGTCAACGCGGGAACGCGGCCTTTGGAAAGAGCGGCGCGGGCATTTGTTTCGCCGGCGGCATCGGCAGCGGCCGCCGCGAACATGGGCGGGAACCCTGGCGCGCGATCCCCGCCGGGTCGTGCCCCGATCTCGTGCCGAAGGGCGCGTCCCGGCCCGGCCCCGGCACGATCCGGCGGCGGGACGGTCTCGTCACGGCCGCATTCGCACCTATATGTGTTTCACGATTCCGTGCGACGCGCGATTCCGTAACGGCGCGTTCCGGCCGAGCGATCGGCCGCCACTGGACAAGGCTGCGATGACGACGCCCCTCGATGCCGCCTCGCCTCAGGCTGCGCTCGCCGAGCGCACGCCGCCGCTCGCCGCGGCGGCGCCGGGAGCGGCCGCGCAGGGGCGGGCCGCGTCGGGCTGGGCGCGCCATCTCGGCCTGTCCGGCAAGCTGCTGGCCTTCACCGTCGCCTTCGTGGTGCTGGCGGAACTGCTGATCATCGTGCCGTCGATCGCCGCCTACCGCGTCAATTGGCTGTCCGACCGGCTCGCCGCCGCCCGCACCGCGGCGCTGGTGCTGGATGTGGCGCCGCAGGAGATGGTGGCGCCCGAGCTCACCCGCGAGCTGCTGGGCAGCGTCGGCGCCATCACCGTGGCCCTGAAGCGCAACGATACCCGCCGGCTGCTGGCCTCCACCGACATGCCGCCCGAGGTGGACCTGCATGTCGACCTGCGCGACGTCACGCCGTGGCAGGCGGTGAGCGAGGCGGTGGACACGCTGTTCGCGCCCGATGGGCGCATCATCCGCGTGGTCGGCACCCCGCCGCGGCTCGGCGGCTTCGTCGAGATCGTCATCGACGAGACGCCGCTGCGCAAGGCGATGCTGCGCTTCACCCGCAATCTGGTGCTGGTGTCGCTGATCATCGCCGCGCTGACCGGGGGGCTCATCTATCTCGGCCTCGCCTGGATGTTCGTGCGGCCGATGCGCCGCCTCACCCAGCGCATGGTCGCCTTCCGCGAGGCGCCCGGCGCGGTGCCGGCCGCGCTCGATCCCACCGCCCGCATGGACGAGATCGGCCAGGCCGAGCGCGAATTCATGGAGATGCAGCGCCAGATCCGCGAGACGCTGCAGCAGAAGAGCCGGCTGGCGGCGCTGGGCCTCGCGGTCTCCAAGATCAATCACGACCTGCGCAACCTGCTCGCCTCGGTGCAGCTGCTCTCCGACCGCCTCGCCATGATCCGCGACCCGGCGGTGCAGCGCTTCGCGCCCAAGCTCGAGGCCGCCCTCGACCGCGCCATCGCCTATTGCGAGCACACGCTCGCCTATGGCAAGGCGCAGGAGCCGCCGCCGGAGCGGCGCATGGTGGCGCTGGCGCCGCTGATCGGCGACGTGCACGGCACGCTGGGGCTCGATGCCGGGGATGGCCCGGCCATCGGCTGGGTGGAGGCGGTGGAGCGCGGCCTGAAGGTCGATGCCGATCCCGACCAGCTGTTCCGGGTGCTGCTCAATCTCTGCCGCAACGCCCTGGAGGCGCTGGCCGCCCGCGCGCCCAACGATCCCGAGCGCGACCAGATCCGCGTCACCGGGCGCCGCGAGGGATCGAGCGTGGTGATCGAGGTGGCCGATACCGGGCCGGGCGTGCCGGAGGCGGCGCGGGCGCATCTCTTCGAGGCCTTCCAGGGCTCGGCGCGGCGCGGCGGCACCGGCCTCGGCCTCGCCATCGCCGCCGAGCTGATGCAGGCGCATGGCGGCGAAATCCGGCTGGTGCCGGGTACCATCGGCGCCACCTTCCAGCTGCGAATCCCCGACCGGCCGGTCGACCTCGACGCCCATCGGGCCCTGCGGTCGCATGGCTGATCCCGGGCGCCGCCCGGCGCGCATCCGCTTCCTGCGCCCGATCGCCGGCCTCATCGGCCAGATCGGCCTGATCGTACACCTCACTTTACTGGCCGGAGCCGCCATGGCCGCCACCGTCAGCGTGTCGGGAACCGGTCTCCTCGTCGACGGCAAGGCCTTCCATGTCCGCGGCGCGGCCGGCGAGGACAGGCTGTCCGAGCTGGCGGGGCTGGGCGCCACCACCGTGCGCACCTATGGCGGTGATCCCGGCGCGGTTCTCGACGCGGCGGAGAAGGCGGGGCTGAAGGTGATCGTGGGGCTCTGGCTCGAGCACCCGCGCCGCGGCGTCGATTATGCCGACCGCGCCTTCGCGGAGAAGCAGCTTGCCGAATTCCGCCAAACGGTTGAGAAATATAAGGAACATCCGGCCCTGCTGATGTGGGGCATCGGCAACGAGGTCGAATCCGAGCTCGCCGACGACCGCGCCGTCTGGCCGGCCATCGAGGAGGTGGCGGCGATGGTGAAGGCCGTCGACCCGTCGCATCCGCGCATCGCCGTGCTGGCCGAGACCGGCACCGACAAGGTCCGCAAGCTGCGCGACGCGGCGCCGAGCATCGATGTGCTCGGCGTAAACGCGTATGGCGACGCGCTTTATTCCGTCGTCGCCCGTGCCCGCGACCAGGGCTGGACCGGGCCGGTCGTCATCACCGAGCTCGGCGCCCGCGGCCAGTGGCAGGCCGCGACCGCTCCGTGGGGAGCCCCCTTCGAGCTCACCTCGACCCAGAAGGCGATCGAGCTGAGGCGCTACATCGCGGCGCTGGAGAAGCAAGACGTTGGGATTATTCTGTTTTTGTGGGGCTGGAAGCAGGAGGTCACGCCGAGCTGGCACAGCCTGCACCTGCCCTCCGGCGAATGGACCGAAGCCTCCGAATCGATGGCGGACGCCTGGGGCGGGCATACGCCCGGCGGCAACCGCGCGCCGCGGATCGCCCAGCTGCGTCTCGTCGGCGATCCCTCCCAGCCCTATGCCAGTGTCGGGGCTTCCGAGAGCTGGGAGGTCGAGCTGGAGGCGGTGGATCCCGATGGCGATGCGCTGGACGTTCGCTGGATCGTGCGGGAGGAATCGCGCATCCGCACCGTCGCCGGCGATTTCGAGCCGGATGCCAATGTGGTGGCGGACGCCGCCGTCACGACCGCGAAGGGCGCGCGCGTGCGGGCTCTACCTGTTGGAAAATATAGACTTTTCGTCGAGCTACGCGACGGGCGCGGCGCGGCGGCGACGGCGAATCTCCCGTTCGAAGTGCGCTAGGCGGCGGGATCGCGCCACGGCCGGCCGGGGTGGCTGTCCACAAGATCGACGGCTTTCGGTAGCGGTGGGTGTGACAGGGATGTTGCATTGTCCATCGAAACAGGGTAGCTGACGGGCCTCTCGCGAGGGGCACCGCCTCCGCGACCAAGGCCGACGGGTTTCACGACCCAGGCCGGGCGCCCGTAGCTCAGCTGGATAGAGCACCAGACTACGAATCTGGGGGTCAGAGGTTCGAATCCTTTCGGGCGCGCCATTCCATCCTTCCGAAAACGCATGGCGTCTCCCGGGCTAATTCCGCCGGTTCGCGGCCCTCTGCGGCTGCATCACGCCGGTGAATGGGCGAGGTCGAGGCGCCGCGTCATGCCGATGTTCTCGAGAAACCTCTCATCGTGGCTGACGACGAGCAGGGCGCCGTCATAGGCACGAAGTGCCGCCTCGATCGCCTCGATGGAGTCGAGGTCGAGATGGTTCGTCGGCTCGTCGAGGATCAGCAGCGAGGGTGGCCGGGTCCCGCCGAAGACGCAGGCCAGTCCGGCCCGCAGAATCTCGCCGCCGCTGAGCCCGCCAACCGGCTGCAGCGCCGCCTCGGCGCGGAACAGGAAGCCGGCAAGCGCGGCCCGGCAGGCATTGTGGCTCGATGCCGGATTGAGGCGCATGAAATTGTCGAGGATGGTGGCGCCCGGGTCGAGCAGGCCGACATGCTGGTCCAGCATCGCATGGTCGGGCACGGTGGAGACGCGGCCGGCAAAGGGGCGCAGCGTGCCGGCGACAAGCTGTAGCAGCGTCGTCTTGCCCGAGCCGTTCGGTCCGACGAGCGCCACGCGCTCGGGTCCGATCATCTCGAAGGACAGGTCGCGAATGACCGGATCGTCCCGATCATGGCCCGCGGTGACATTCTCGCATCCCAGCACTCTTCGCCCGGCCGCCAGGCCGGTCGAGGGCAGCGTGATGGAAAGAGGCTGCAATATCTCGATATTCGCCCGCGCTTCGGCGGCGGCGTCCTGCGCCTCGCTCCGACGACGTTCGGCGAGGCGGATGCCGTCGCCACGGCTGTTCTCGGCACTGCTCTTTCGTCCGCCGACAAGGATTTTCGGAAGGTCCCCGCGCGCGCCCTTGCGGGCTCCCGCCGCGGCGCGCCGGTCCTGGCGTTCGGCGGTGGCTTGCGCCTTGCGGCCGATCTCGGCCACCGTCCTCTCGGCATGGGCAAGCTCGTGCCTCGCCGCCGCCAGTTCGACCGCCTTGCGCGCGCGATAGGCCGTCCAGTTGCCGCCATAGCGTGTAGCGCCCAGCGAGGTCAGCTCCACGATGGCGTCGACCTGCTTGAGCAGTTCGCGGTCGTGGCTGACCACGACGAGGCCCGAGCGCCAGCCGGCGACGAGGTCGATTACCGCCCGTCGGCCGGCGCGATCGAGATTGTTCGTCGGCTCATCCAGCAGCAGGAAGTCGGGCTCGCGGAAAATCGCGGCCGCAAGGCCGGCGCGGGTCGCCTGGCCACCGGAAAGCTGTGAGAGCGGTGTCCCGGCATCGGCCTGAAGCGCGAGCCGGGCAAGGGCCGCGCCGATGCGCTCCTCGAGCGACCAGTCCACATCGACCAGCTCCTCGGCGTCGGCCCGTCCCGCCGCCGCGCGGCGCAGGACGGCAAGTTGGTGCGCCACGCCGAACAGATCGGCGATCGTCTCGCCCGGCGGAAAGCGCACCGATTGCTTCTGCAGGGCGAGGCTTCCCTCCCGCTGGATGCTTCCGGCCAATGGCGCCAGCTCCCCGGCGATGGCGCGGAGCAGGCTCGACTTGCCGATGCCGTTGCGCCCCACGAGCCCGGTGCGTTCCTTGCCGAAATTCAGATCGAGGCCGTCGAGAAGCGTTCGCCCGTCGGATGTGGCGAGGACAAGCCCGGCGATGCGGATCGAGGCCATGCAACCTTACCTCTGGAAAACGGCACTATATCGTGCTTTTATTGATTGGCATCGGGAAACGCAACGGGTGCGTGCCGTTGCGGGTTGGGGCGAGAGCGCATGGCGAAGTCATCTGGCCGTCCCAGCAAGGCCGAGGCTGCCCTGCTGGGCGAGCGCATCCTCGATGGCGCCCGCGCCGTGTTCTGCGAGAGGGGTGTCACGAACGGATCGCTGGACGAGATCGCCGCCCGGCTGGGCATTTCGAAGCACACCCTCTATCGGCGCCACGCGAACAAGGAGGCGTTGCTGCAAGCGGTTGTCGAGCGCGACATCGGCCGGTTCCGGCAGGCTCTATGCGCTGCGTCCGAGGCAGCGGCCCCGGCGGGACCCGTCGAGGTGATCCGGCAGGTTGCCCTGCATTATGTGGAGATCGGTGCGTCCCGGGCCTATGCCGGCTTCTATCTCTCGCTCTGTGCCGAGGCGGTGCGCTCGTCCCCGCTGCGCGCCCGGCTCGCGCAATGGTCCCTCGCCACTCTGGAGCCGCTGGTCGCGGCCGTGGAGGCGGCGATGGCGGCCGGACGGTTGCGGCCGGGCGACCCGAAACGCACGGCGGGGATTCTGGTGGACCTGCTCGAAGGGGTGAACAACCGGATCCGCTTGGGAGACGATGCGGCAGCGGCCGAACTGCCGGCATTGTTCGAGGAGCGATGGGCGGCGTTCGTCTCGGCGATGCGGGCGCCGCCGTGAGGGGGCACGCGCGTTAGCCCCGCGGGGCCTGTGCGGCGGGCTATCTCGATCCGCGCTTCCCCGGTTACGATGATGTGCCCGGGCAGGCCGGTGCGAGCGGGCGAGGATCACCCCTCATCCGGGCTGCCCAGCCACCCGCGCGCGGCCACCGTTTGTGGTGTGAAGCACAGGACGAGGCGATGAGCGAGCATTCCCACGACCATCCGCATGACCACGATCACGCGGAGGACCACTGGAAACATAATGGCGTGCGCGTCATCAAGGGCGACCGGCTCGACGCCAACACCGCGCAGACGCCGGGCATGTTCCGCCAGGCGGCGATCAACCATGCCCGTGTCGGCGCCCAGAAGATCTGGGCCGGCACCGTCACCATCCAGCCCGATGCCAAGACCGGCGTGCACCATCACGGCGAGCTGGAAAGCGTGATCTATGTGGTGCGTGGGCGTGCCCGCATGCGCTGGGGCGAGCGGCTGGAATATGTCGCCGAGGCCGAGCCGGGCGACTTCATCTTCGTGCCGCCCTTCGTGCCGCACCAGGAGATCAACGCCGATCCGAACCAGCCGCTGGAATGCGTGCTGGTGCGTTCCGACAATGAGGCGGTGGTGGTGAACATCACCGATGTCGACCCGGTGGAGAAGCCGGAAGCGGTCTATTGGGTCGATCCGATCCACAAGGCGCCGGAGTGAGCGCGGCGATCAACACCGATCGGCGGCACGCCTGCCGTCGCTGCGGCGCTGCCCCGCCGGCCGGTCGCCGGCGAGGCTTTTCCGCTCATGCTCAGATCATCTTGGCGCGCGCCTTGGCGGGCAGCGCCTTCTTGGCCCGATTTTTCTGAATGATCATCTGGGGCCCCTTGTAGCGAACCCTGTACTCGCCCTTGTGCAGGGCGAGGAAGGCATCGATGCCGTCATGCGGGCGTCGCTCGGGCGGAGCCGCCGTTCCCCAGTGATAATCGTCCCAGATCAAGACGCCGTTGGGCCCCAGCATCGGCCAGGCCAGCAGGCTGGCGCCGAGCGTGTGGTCGCGGTTCTTGCCGCCGTCGAGATAGATCAGCTGGAATTTCCGTCGCTGTTCCTTCAGCCGGTCGAGCGCCGTCACGCCGCTTCCCTTGATCTTCTCCACGCGGTCGCCGAACTCCGCGATGTTCTGATCGAACAGGCGTTCGTAGGGTCCCCAGAAGGTATCGATGCAGGTGACTTTGGCGGAAGGAAAAAAGCGGGCGAAGAAAACCGCCGAGCTTCCCTCATACGATCCCAATTCCAGTACATTGATCGGCAGTTCAGCCCATCGTCCGAGAATTGGTGTCCAGATATCCACTCTCTTCGACGCGAAGTTACTCGTGAACTCTTTGCCGGCGAACCAATCTACCGTCATCTGTCGTCTCCCCGTTCGACGCGGTCGATATTGTTCGAAGGGAGCAAGATAGTTTATCGCGGACAGATTGAAAACTATGGATTCCCTTAGGGCGTGTGGCGCCGTGTGCTTGCGCCCGCCGATGGCATGTCGCGCGGCGGGGGGCGGATGACGCACGACCGGCCCGCCCATGCCGCAGGCTCCCGGCGCCCGCCAGGAGGCGCCCGGTCCGTGGCGCGGGCCTTGCCGGCCCGGGTGCCGCCTCCTACCGGTCGCCGCGAACGACCGGCGGGGTTCCATGGGTATGGAAGCTCTCGATGGTCTTGAGGCCCCAGGCCTGCCCCTTCTTCCGTTCGGTCTCGGTCCAGGTGACGGTCTGCCAGTCGGGATCGAGGATCAGGCGGGCGCCGGCATTGGCGACCTCCACCCGGTTGCCGGCCGGCTCGTAGACATAGAGGAAGAAGGTCTGCTGCACCGCGTGCTTGTGCGGCCCGGTCTCGATGAACACGCCGTTCTCGAGGAAGAAGTCGGCGGCCTCCAGCACATGCTCGCGCTGGTCGACCGCATAGGTGACGTGGTGAAACCGTCCCTCGCTGCCGGTGAAGTCGCGCGTATAGGCGATGTCGTAGCTCTTGTTGTTGATGGTGAACCAGCAGCCGGCTACCTCGCCGGAATCCAGCACGATCTGCTCGGTCACCCGGCTGCCGAGCGCCGCCGGCAGGAAGTCGCGGATCACCCCGACATCGCGCGCGAGCAGGTTCAGGTGATCGATGCGCCGCACCGCGCATCCGCGGCCGTGATTGCGCTGCGCCTGGTTCTTCAGGGCCGGGCGCTCGTCCGGCGGCGGGGCATATTTGCGGGTATCGAAATAGATCTCGAACACATGCTTGTCGGGGTCGTGGAAGCGATA
Organism: Ancylobacter oerskovii; assembly: GCF_018390555.1. GTDB lineage: Bacteria > Pseudomonadota > Alphaproteobacteria > Rhizobiales > Xanthobacteraceae > Ancylobacter > Ancylobacter oerskovii. The sequence goes on from NZ_JAHBGB010000019.1 coordinate 249,975, forward strand.
GGCGCGCCCGTGGCCGAGATCGCCGTCCACCCAGCCTATGCCGGCGCCGAGCTTCTCGATCGCCGCCACGCGGCGCAGCAGAGCCTGCTCGCTGGTCGCCCGGTAGGCGATATGGCCGACCCCGGTGCGGGAGGCGGCCGTAAGTTTCAGCGTGTGGAACTCATAGTCGTCCCAGGCCCGCAGATAGACGCTGTCGCCCTCGCGCCCGCTCTCGGTGAGGCCGAGGATGTTGACGAAGAAGTCGAGGCTTTCGGCGGGCTTGTCGGTCAGGAGCTCGACATGCGCGAGATGGGCGATGTCGTGGATGGGTTCGGGCGTCATTTCCTGCCTGCTTTCTTTCCGTTCTCAGTGCGCCGCGCCTGGCGGCCGGGCGCTGCCGGCGCGCTCCGCCGCCGGCGCGGGGGAGCGTGCCACGCCGAGGAAGCCCTGCAGCGTCGCGGCGTCGTCGCGCAGGGCCGCGCTGGTCGCTTGGTGCACGATGCGGCCGCGTTCCAGTATCATGGCGTCGTCGGTGATCTTGAGGATCTTGTGGGCGTGCTGCTCGACGATGATGGCGGCGAGGCCCTCGGCGCGGAAGATGTCGCGCAACGCCTTCAGAAGCTCCTCGACGATGATGGGGGCGAGGCCTTCGGTCGGCTCGTCGAGCAGCAGCAGCTTCGGGTTGAGCACCAGGGCGCGGCCGATGGCAAGCATCTGCTGCTCGCCGCCGGAGAGCTGGTCGCCCATATTGGCCCGCCGCTCGCCGAGCCGCGGGAACATGCCGAACACCCGTTCGGGCGTCCATGGGCCGGGACGCGCGACGGCGGTGAGGTTCTCCATCACGGTGAGCGAACGGAAGATGTTGCGCTCCTGCGGCACCCAGCCGATGCCGGCGCGCGCCCGCCTCTCCGGCGCGAAGGCGGTGACGTCGGCGTCGCCCAGCCGGATGGCGCCGGCCGTGCGGCGCGTCACCCCGATGAGGCTGTTGAGGAGCGTCGTCTTGCCCACGCCGTTGCGCCCGAGCAGGGCGAGGCTGCGCCCCTCGCCGAGGCGGAAGCCGATATCGTGCAGCACCGCGGCCTGGCCGTAGCCGGCGAACAGTCCTTCGACGGTCAACAGGTCACGCATCGCCGCTCTCTCCGCCCAGATAGGCCGCCCGCACCGTCGGATCGGCGGCGATGGCGGCGGGCTCGCCTTCGGCGATCACCGTGCCGTTCACCAGCACGGTGATGCGGGTGGCGAAGCGGAAGACCAGATCCATGTCGTGCTCGATCAGCAGCACGCTGACCTCCGCCGGCAGCTCGGACACGATGTTGAGCAGGTCCTGCCGCTCGGCTTCCGGCACGCCGGCGGCGGGCTCGTCGAGCAGCAGCACCTTGGGACGGGCGGCGAAGGCGGCGGCGATCTCCAATTGGCGCTGCTTGCCGTAGGACAGCGTGGCGATCGTTTCCCCGATCACGTCGTCGAGCCGGAAGCGCTCGGCGATCGCCGCCGCCTCCCGCACCAGATCCGCGCGCGCGTCGAGCCGGCTCCACAGGTGCAGCCCGCGTCCCTCGCGCTCGCCGAGCACGAGCAGCAGCATCTCCAGCGGCGTCATGGTGCGGAAAAGCTGGTTGATCTGGAAGGTGCGGCTCATGCCGAGCCTTACCCTCGCTTCCGGCCGGCTATGGGTGACGTCCCGCCCTTCGAGACGGATCGCGCCCCCGGAAGGCTTCAGCACGCCGGTCAACTGGTTGACGAAGGTGGTCTTGCCGGCGCCGTTCGGGCCGATCAGCGCGTGGCGCGCCCCGCGCTCCAGCGTAAAGGAGACGCTGTTGGTGGCGAGAAGGCCGCCGAAGCGCTTGACGAGGTCGAGGGTCTCGAGAACCGGGGCGCTCATGGGCGGCGGCCTCCGAACAGGCCGGCAATCTTCAGGCCGGCAATCTTGCGGCGCAGCGCCGCGCCGGCCTTGTGTACCGCCTCGCGGCCGCCGGAGACGAAGACCACCAGCAGCAGCCCGACCCAGAACTGCCAGTATTGCGGCGTGGCGGCGGCGACGGCGTCCTGGAACAGCTCGAACAGCACCGCGCCGATCAGCCCGCCATAGAGCCAGCCGGTGCCGCCGATGATCAGCACCAGCATCAGGTCGGCCGAGCGGTGGAACTCCAGCACGTCGAGCGAGACGAACTGGGTGGTCTGGGCGAGCAGCGCCCCGGCGGCGCCGGCATAGGCGGCGGCGAGCGTGTAGACGACGACAAGCCGGCCATTGACCCCGACCCCCGAGGCGGAGGCGCGCAGCCGGTTGTCGCGTATGGCGCGCAGCGACAGGCCGAAGGGCGAGCCCATCATCCGCCGGGCCGCCAGGAACAACAGGAACAGCACGGCGAGCGAATAGAGATAGGCGGTGCGTCCCTTGAGGTCGAAATCGAACAGGCCGAGCACCGGATCCATGGCGATGCCCTGCAGCCCGTCGGCGCCGCCGGTGAGCGAGCGCCAGCTATTGGCCGCCTCGAACACCAGCAGCGCCACCCCGAGCGTCACCATCAGCCGGGTGAGATCGGTGCCGCGCAGCACCAGGAAGCTGGAAAGAAAGCCCAACGCCGACGCCGTGAGCATCGCCACCAGCAGGCCGGCCAGCGGGTCGGCGTTCACGTTCAGCGCGAACAGGCCGGCGGCATAGGCGCCGACGCCGAGAAAGGCGGCATGGCCGAGGGAGACGATGCCGGCATAGCCGAGGATGAGGTCGAGCGACAGCGCGAACAGCGCGAGGATCGCGATCTCGTTCATCAGCAGCATGGAGCGCGGCAGCACCAGCGGCGCGACGAGCGCGACGGTCCAGAACAGGAATTCGGCGGGCTTCCAGCGCCGTGCGCGCCGTACCGCCTGCTCGGCCGGCGCGACATCCCGGGCAAGCGGTGCCGGCGGGGGCGCGGCGGGCACGATCTCGGGCGGCAGGGGGGAGGCGGGCAGGGGAGCGGAGGGAGTGCCGGCCGTCATCGCGCCACCGCGAACAGGCCCTGCGGGCGAAACAGCAGCACCACGATCATCAGGGCGTAGATGAGGAAGGCGCCGGCTTCGGGGACGTAATATTTTCCGGCGACGTCGACGATGCCGATGAGCAGGGCCGCGATGAAGGGGCCGATGAGCCCGGCGCGGCCGCCGACGGTCACCACGATGAGGAAGTAGATCATGAATTTCAGCGGAAAGGTGGGATCGAGCCCGAGCATCTCGGCGCCGAGCGCGCCGCCGAGGCCGGCCAGCCCGGAACCGACGGCGAAGGTGAGGGTGAACAGCAGGCCGACCTCGATGCCGAGGCCGCGGGCGACGCGCTGGTCGTCCACCGCCGCGCGCAGCTGGCTGCCGAAGCGGGTGCGCGCCAGCACGAACTGCAGCAGCACCGCGACGACGATGCAGACGCCGATGACGAAGCTGCGGTAGCGGCCGATGCCGGTGCCGGCGATGTCGAAGCGGCCCTGCAGCCAGGACGGCACATGCACCAGCTGCTGCTGCGAGCCCATGAAGTAGTCGACCGCCGCCACCGACATGAACACCAGCCCGATGGAGAACAGCACCTGGTCGAGATGCGACTTGTCGTAGAGCGGCCGGTAGAGCGTGCGCTCCAGCACGGCGCCGATCAGCGCCGGCATCAGGAAGGCGACCGGCAGCGTCGCCAGGAAGCCCATGCCGTAGCGCTGCATCAGCACCACGGTGACGTATCCTCCCGCCATGGCGAAGGACCCGTGAGCGAGGTTCACGAAGTTCATCAGGCCCAGCGTGACGGCGAGGCCGGACGCCAGGATGAAGAGCAGCATCCCGTAGGCCACGCCGTCGAAGAGGATGGTCAGCATCGCGCTCAGCCTTCCGGGTCGTCGATATAGACGAGGCCGGCCTTGGCGAGCGGCTCGCGCATCGCATACATGTCGAGGCCGAGCACGCCGGAGGCGAGGCGCCGGCGCTTCTCCTCCTCATTGGCCTCGCGCTGGCGGGCGGCGGCGGCCACCGCCGCGGCTTCGAGGCGCGGTACCACCACGACGCCGTCATCGTCGGCCACCACCACGTCGCCGGGATTGACCAGCACGCCGCCGCACACCACCGGCACGTTGACGCTGCCGGGCGTCGCCTTCACCGTGCCCTTGGCGGAGATCGCCTTGGCCCAGACGGGGAAGCCCATCTCCTTCAGCACCTTGACGTCGCGCACCCCGGCATCGGTGACGAGGCCGATGCCGCCGCGCGCCTTCAGCGAGGTGGCGAGCAGGTCGCCGAACATGCCGTCGGTATTGTCGGCGGTGCAGCCGACCACCACGATGTCGCCCGGCTTCACCTGCTCGATGGCGACATGCAGCATCCAGTTGTCGCCGGGCTGGGCGAGCACCGTCACCGCCGTGCCGGCGATCTGCGCACCGGGATAGATCGGCCGCATATAGGGCTTCATCAGCCCGAGCCGGCCGAACGCCTCATGGGTGGTGGAGACGCCGAGCTCGCCGAGGGTGGCGATGTCGGCGGCGTCGGCCCGCTTGCTGGTACGAATGACGACGGGCTTCATGCCAGGATCTCCACGGCTTCGGGGAACAGTCGCTGATAGGCCTCGCCATAGGTCATGGAGCGGCCGGAATTGCGCCCGCCCTGCATGCCGCGATTGAGCGCGACGCGGGTGTAGTATTCCCAGAGGTGCTGCTGGGCGGCGAGCACCTCGAAGGCGCGGCGCTTCACCTCCCACACCTCGTCGATGTTGAGGATCAGCGTCGGCTTGTAATTGCACTGCTCCGGCTGGTGCGGCTCGAACAGGAACACCGGCGGCGCCGAATAGGGGCGGTTCGGATCCGGCTTGTGGCCGGCGGCCTGGGCGATGATGCGCGCCTCCTGGGCGAAGCGGGTCGCCTCGGGATGATCGACGTTGTAGGGGTCCTGCAGCGAATGGGTGAGCACGAAGCTCGGGTTCAGGTCGTGGAAGATGTCGACGGCGCGGTCGAGCATCGCCTCGGTGGTGCGCAGCGGGTAGTCGCCGGCATCCATGAACTCGATCTCGGCGCCGAGGATGGCGGCGGCGCGCTCGGCCTCGTCGCGGCGCTGCGCCTTGACGTCCTCCATCTTCACCCCGGCCTTCTTCCAGGCGAACTGGCTCTCGCCGCGTTCGCCATAGGAGAGGCACAGGATCTTCACCCGGTAGCCGCGCTTGACGTGCAGCGCGACCGCGCCGCCCGTCCGCCACACGAAGTCGCCGGGATGCGCGGTGACGACCAGACCTGTCTTCTGCAGGCTCGACATGCGAACTGGATCCTCTCGGTTTTGATCATTCGGCGGCACGGAGCGCCCCGGCCGGTGCCGAGGCGGCGCGCGCCGGTACATAGGCGTAGCCGTCCATCAGGAGGCGAGCGGTGCGCAGCAGGCCGCCGCGCTCGATCACCGGGCGATCCGGCGTGCCGCCGACCGTCAGGTGCACGGTGAACTCGCCGGTGGGATGCTCCACCGACACCGATTTCTCGCGCCCCGGCGGCAGCCGGGCCACCGAGGCCGCCGGCGAGCCGGGCAGGGCGGCGGCGGTGGCGACGGTGAGCGCCGCGAACACGCCGATCGAGGCGTGGCATTCGTGCGGGATGAAGCTGCGCGTCGCGATGGCGCCGCCGGCCTGTGGCGCCGCCACCAGCGTGATCTTCGGCACCACCTTGCCGGCGACGTCGCCGAGATGCATCAGCGGCCCGGCGGCGAGGCGGATGCGCTCGATGCGCGCCTTCAGCTCGGTGTCCTTGTCGAGCGCCTCGCGGCTTTCATAGCCGGTGCGCCCGACATCGGCGGCGCGCAGCACGATCACCGGCATGCCGTTGTCGATCAGCGTCACCTCGACGCCGTCGACCACGTCCACGGCGTTGCCGGTCGGCAGCAGGGCGCCGCAGACCGAGCCCTCGGTGTCCCGGAAGCCAATATTGATCGGCGCCGACGTGCCGGGCACGCCGTCGATCCGGGCCTCGCCCTCGCTGCGCGCCTCGCCGCCCTCGATCTCGATCCGCAGGTCGGCGATGGTGCCGGTGTTGAGCGTGCGCACGCGCACCGTCGTCACCGGCTCCTCGGTCCTCACCAGCCCGCGGGCGATGGCGAAGGGACCGACGCCGGCGAGGATGTTGCCGCAATTGGGCGTGGTGTCGACGCTCGCCGTCTCGACGCCTACCTGCGCGAACAGGAAGTCGACGTCGCAGGCGGGATCGGCGGAGGGCGAGACGATCGCCACCTTGCTGGTGAGGGGGTGTGCCCCGCCCAGCCCGTCGATCTGGCGCTTGTCCGGCGATCCCATCACTGCGAGCAGCAGGGCGTCGCGGGCCGGGCGCTCCTGCGGCAGCTCGCTCGCCAGGAAATAGGCCCCCTTGGACGTGCCGCCCCTGACGAGCATGCACCTGACCCGCTGTTGCATCGCTTAGCCTCCGCCGGTGATCTGCGCCTGGGTGATGACCTCGCGCCAGACCGGGAGTTCCGCGGCGATCAGCTCGCCGAAGCCTTCGGGCGTGCGGGGCATCGCGACCGCGCCGTCCCTCTCCAGCACCGCCGCGAATTCGGGGGTGGAGAGCTGGGCGTTGATCTCTCGGTTGAGCCGGTCGACGATCTCGCGCGGCGTGCCGGCCGGCGCGACGATGCCGTACCACTGCACCGCTTCGAAGCCCGGCAGCCCGCTCTCGGCGAGGGTCGGCAGCTGCGGCGCGAAGGAGGCGCGCGCGGCGCTGGCGATGCCGAGCGCCTTCAGCTGCCCCTTGGCGGCGAAGGGCAGCACGGCCGGCCCGCCGGTCAGCGTGAACTGCACGACGCCGGCGACGAGGTCGACCACCGATGGCGCCGTACCCTTGTAGGGAATGTGGACGGCCTGGAAGCCGGCCTTGTAGGCGAGGTAGGCGCCGGCGATGTGCGCCGCGCTGCCCTGGCCGCCGGAGCTGTAGTTCAGCTTGCCGGGATTGGCCTTGGCGTAGGCGACGAATTCCTGGAAGTCCTTCACCGGGAGTTCCGGATTGACGACCAGGATGTTCGGCACCGACGCCACCAGCGCCACCGGCTGGAAGTCGCGGATCGGGTCGTAGGGCAGGTTGGGATAGAGGGCGGGATTGAAGGCGAGCGTGCCGATATGGCCCATCATCAGCGTGTGGCCGTCGGGCGCGGCCTTGGCCACCGCCGAAGCGGCGATGGTGCCGCCGGCGCCGGGCTTGTTGTCGACGATGAAGCCGGGGCCGCCGAGCGCCGGGGCGATCTTGGCGGCGATCAGCCGGGCCAGCACGTCGGTGCTGCCGCCGGGCGTGAAGGGCACGACGATCTTGACCACCTGCGAGGGCCAGGCCTGTGCCGGTCCGCCCGCCTGGGCGCGCAGCAGGGTGGGGGCGCACGCGCCGGCGAGGCCGAGCCCCGCGATGAGGGAGCGTCGATTGAGCATGGTTCGTTCCTCCGCGGTTCGGGTCAGAGCCCGGCCTTCGACGGGTCCTTGACGTTGGGCACGGTGGCGAACTCGACATTGTAGAGTTCGCCGTCCACGCGCTCGACGCGGCGGATGTAGATGTTCTGGATCGGCTCGCGGGTATTGGGGTCGATGGTGACCGGCCCGCGCGGGCTCTCCCAGGACAGGCCCTTCATCGCCGCCACCAGCGCCGCGCCGTCGGTCGCGCCGCCGGTCTTCTTCAGCGCCTCGTAGATCAGGTGCATGCCGTCATAGGCTTGCACGGCGATGTGGTTGGGCCGGTGGCCATAGGCCTTGCGGAAGGCCGCGACGAAGGCGGCGTTCTCCGCGCTCCTGTGGGCCGCGGAATAGTGGTGCGCGGTGATCATGCCGAGGACGGAATCGTCCATCTGGGTGAGGATGTCGTCCTCGGTGACGCTGCCTTCGCCGAGCACCTTGATGCCGGACTTGTCGAGGCCGCGCTCGACGAACTGCTTCATCAGCGCCGCGCCGAGGCCGGTCGGCACGAACACGAACAGCGCCTCCGGCTTGGCGTCGACCGCCCGCTGGAGGAAGGGCGCGAAGTCGCGGGTGCTGAGCGGGACGCGGATGGCTTCGAGGACCTCGCCGCCCTTGGCCTTGAAGCGGGTGTTGAAGCCGGCTTCGGAATCGAGGCCCGGTGCGTAGTCGGCGACGATGCTCACCACCTTGCGGATGCCGTTGTCATAGGCCCAGTCGGCGAGCGGCACGGTGGTCTGCGCCTGGGTGAAGGCGGGGCGGACGATGAAGGGCGAGCGTTCCGTGACCACCGAGGTCGCCGCCATCATCACGATCTCCGGCACCTTGGCCTGGGTGGCGAGCGGCGCCACCGCCAGCGCCAGCGGCGTCAGGCCGAAGCCGGTGAGGATCTTCACCCCGTCATTGGCCACCATTTCCTGCGCGATGCGCTTGGTGACGTCGGCGACGCCGGTGTCGTCGCGCAGGACGAGCTCGATCTTCTTGCCGGCGACGGTGTCGCCGGCCTGCTTGATGTAGAGCCGGGCGCCTTCCTCCAGCATGCGGCCGGTGGAGGTGAACGGGCCCGTCATCGGAGCGATGAGGCCGATCTTGACGACATTGTCGTCCGCCCTGGCCGGGAGGGCCATGGCGGAGCCTGCGAGCGCCAGGCCGGTGCTCGCCAGAAAGCTGCGGCGATTGAGGGACATGAGGCGTTTCCCCGAATGTTCTGTGGCGTTTTGTTGTTGGCGCGGCCTTCAGGCCGCGCTCCGCCGGGCGCCTGCATGCAGCCCCGCCGGTCGTCAGCGCCGGCGGTGTCGTCAGCGTGCGTGCAGGCATGCCCCGGTTGCGTCGTCACCAAGGTTGCGGGCAAAGCATTGCTGAATCAAATGAGAGTTTTGCAGCGATTGATGCAGGTCTTGCATCTATCAGTCGGCGGCGATGCTCGCATGCAGCGAGGCCACCACCAGGTCCAGCAGGTCCTGCGCCGCCGGGCTCAGCGGCAGGCCCTTGCGGGTGATGATGCCAAGCGTGCGGGTCACCGTCGGCGCGCGCAGCGGGATGGCGACGATGTCGTCCCTCGACACCACGTCGAGGGCCAGCTTCGGGACCACGGCATAGCCGATGCGCGCCCGCACGAGGCTCACGGCGGTGACCACGCGCTGCACCTCGTAGTTCCAGAGCAGGCTCTCGCTGCGCGAGCCGAGCGCATCGTCGATGAGGATGCGGTTGCCGGTTTCCGAGCTGATGCGGACCAGCGGCACGCCGTCGAGCTCGGCCCAGGCCAGCGACCCGGCGCCGGCCAGCGGCATGCTGCGATGGCAGACGAGGACGAACGGTTCCTTCACGATCGGCTGGAGCTCAAGGTCCCAGCGATTGGCCGAGACGATGGTCACCCCGAACTCGGCCCGCCCGGATTGCACCTTGTCGGCGATCTCCGAGGCGGAATTGTCGTGGACGATCACCTGTATGTCGCCATAGCGGGCGATGAAGGCGGCGATGACGTCCGGCATGCAGCGCATCGCCACGGTGGGCAGGCAGCCCATGACCACGCGCTCCTGCGCCTCGCGGGCGGTGCTGCGCAGGTCCTCCAGCGTGGTGCCCAGCTCCTCGAACACCTTGCGGGCGCGCGGCAGCAAGGCGAGGCCGGCCGGGGTCAGCGTGACCTGCCGGGTGGTGCGGACCAGCAGCTGCAGCGAGAGCGATTCCTCCAGCTTGCGGATGCGGTGGCTGAGCGCGGTCTGCGACAGGTTGAGGTGCGAGGCGGCGGCGCGGAAGCTGCCGCGCTCGGCGATGCTGACGAAGGCCTGCAGTCCCAGCACGTCGATACGCATGGCGGCCTCCGGTTGCGGGCGCGTGGCTGCGACTGGCTTAGCCGATGCCGGCCCCGGCGAACAGCGCCGGCCGCCGGCAAGGCTGGACAAGCCGGGGCGGATATCGACAAGCTTGGCGGCGGGCACGCATCGCCCGTCGCGATCACCGGCGGCAGGGCAGGACGGACACCGCATCATGCGTCAGAAGCTGAGCAGCCGGCTGAGGCTGCGGCAGGTGGAAATCGTCATCGCCGTCGCCGAGCAGGGCAGCTTCCTCGCCGCTTCGCACCAGCTGGGGCTGAGCCAGCCGGCGGTATCGAAGGCGGTGCGGGAGATCGAGGCGGTGCTCGGCCAGCCGGTCTTCGACCGGATGCCCCGCGGCGTGATGATCAATCCCTTCGGCCGGGCGGTCGTCGAGCGCGGGCGCGCCATGCTGTCGCTGGTCGACCGGCTGGGCGACGATATCGGCCTCATCGAGCAGGGCCTCGCCGGCACGCTGGTGATCGGCGCCCTGCCAACCGCGGCGTCGAGCGTGCTCCCCGCGACGCTCGGCCGCCTGCGCGTGTCCAATCCCGATCTCGACATCCGCCTGGTGCAGGGACGCACGGTGGAACTCATGCCGCAGCTGGAAAGCGGCAAGCTGGACCTCATCGTCGGCCGCCTCTACGAGGCCGATACCTCGAAGGACGTGCAGCGCGAGACCATCTATCACGAGCCGATCTCGATGCTGGCGCGGGCCGGCCATCCGCTGTTCGAGGAGGGGGAGCCCGATGTCGCCGCGCTGCGCCGCTATGGGCTGGTGCTGCCGTCGCTGGAGCAGCGGCTCGGGCAGGAGGTGGATTCGGTGCTGGCCTTTTCCAACCTGCTGCCGGACCGGCCGACTTTGCGCTCGACCTCGATCTCGTTCATCCGCGAGCTCATCCTCGCCAGCGATGTCGTGACCGTGCTTCCCCGCCTGATGCTGGCGGGCGATCTCATCCGCGGCGCGGTGCGGATGGTGCCGGTCCCGCTGATGTCGGTCAGCCGGCCGGCCGGCATCGTGTCCCTGCGCCACCGCCGGCGGGCGGCCAGCGTGCTGGCGCTGATCGCGGCGCTGCGCGAGCATTTGCACGAGCTTCGCCAGACGGGGCTGCTCGACTGACCCCCGTCTTGGCGGGGGCCGTCGGGTGTGGTCCGTCCATGCGGCGCTGTCCGTCGCCGGATCAGGCGCGCGAGCTTCCGCTCCCGGCCGCCCCGGCCGGTTCATGGCGCCCCGAACCGCGCGCGAGGTCGATCAGCTTGCCGATCAGCGGCCAGAACAGCATGACCAGCGCCAGGGTGGTGATGGTGCCGACCAGCTTGTTCGACCAGAAGATGCCGAGCCCGCCATCGAGGCCGATCATCGATTGGCGGAAGGCATCCTCCGCCTTGTCGCCGAGCACGAGCGCCAGCGTCATCGGCGCCAGCGGGATGCCGGTCTTCTTGAACAGGTAGCCGACCACGCCGAAGCCGAGCATCAGCCAGATGTCGAACATAGCGTTCTGCACCGCGAAGGCACCGATGGCGCAGGACACGATGATCATCGGCGCGATGGTGGCGAAGGGCACGCGCAGCACCGAGGCGAACAGCGGCACGGTGGCGAGCACGATGATCAGCCCGGCGATGTTGCCGAGATACATCGAGGCGATCAGGCCCCAGACGAAGTCCTTCTGCTCGACGAACAGCAGCGGGCCGGGCTGCAGGCCCCACACCATCAGGCCGCCGAGCAGCACCGCCGCGGTGCCGGAGCCGGGAATGCCCAGCGCCAGCATCGGCAACAGCGCCGAGGTGCCGGCGGCATGGGCGGCGGTCTCCGGTGCCAGCACGCCCTCGATCTTGCCCTTGCCGAAATTGGCCCCGTCACGCGAGAAGCGCTTGGCGAGGTTGTAGCCCATGAAGGAGGCGGCGATGGCGCCGCCCGGCGTCACCCCCAGCCAGCAGCCGATGGCGGAGGAGCGCAGCAGGGTCACCCAGTAGCGCGGCAGCGTCAGCCAGGTGCGCCACACCACCGACAGGCGGATCTTCGCCTCCTGCCCCTTGAAGGCGAGATGCTCCTCCATGGCGAGCAGGATCTCGGAGATGCCGAACAGGCCGATCACCGCGACCAGGAAGTCGAAGCCGCGCAGCATTTCGACCGAGCCGAAGGTCATGCGCAGTTCGCCCGACACCGTGTCCATGCCGACCGCCGCCAGCAGGAAGCCGAGCGCCAGCGAGATGACGATCTTGTGGCGGGCTTCCTTGCCGAGGCCGACAAAGGAACAGAAGGTCAGGAGGTAGACGGCAAAGAATTCCGGCGGCCCGAAGCGCAGCGCGAAGGTGGCGATCCACGGCGCCAGGAAGGTGATCAGCATCACCGCGGCGATGGAGCCGAAGAAGGAGGCGGTGAAGGCGGCGGTGAGCGCTTCGGCCGCCTGGCCCTTCTGCGCCATCGGGTAGCCGTCGAAGGTGGTGGCCACCGACCACGCCTCGCCGGGAATGTTGAACAGGATCGAGGTGATCGCCCCGCCGAACAGCGCCCCCCAATAGATGCAGGACAGCAGCACGATGGCCGAGGTGGGGTCCATGGTGAAGGTGAGCGGCAGCAGGATGGCGACGCCGTTCGGTCCGCCGAGGCCGGGCAGCACGCCCACCAGGATGCCGAGGCAGATGCCGACCAGCATCAGCAGCATGTTGTGGAAGGTCAGCAGGACGCCGAAGCCGTGGAGAAGGGAATCGAGAGCTTCCATCACGTCCTCCCGTCAGAAGCCGAAGGCCGCTTCGAGCGGACCCTTGGGCATGAGCACGTTGAACTGGACGTCGAAGACGTAGAACATCAGCGCCGAGAACACGAAGCCGGTGAGCAGCGATTTCCAGACCGCCAGCCTGCCGACGAACACCATGAAGGCGGCGATGAAGACGAAGCTCGCCACATAGAGCCCGATAAGCTGCACCAGCAGCACGAAGCCGATCGTGGGCAGGAACACCCGCAGCACCCGTCCGAAGGCGGAGCGGCCGACGAAGATCTCCTCGCGCAGTTCCTCGCTGCGCAGCGCCGCCGCGATGCCCCACAGGCTGGCGCCGCCGAGCAGCACCGCCAGATAGAAGGGGAAGTAGCCGGGCTGCGGCCCGTCCGGCGCCCAGCCGGCGCCGAGGCGCCAATTGTCCCAGCCGAGGAAGATCGCCAGGCACAGGAGCAGCGCCATCACCGCCAGCTCGACGCTGCGCGTCGATACCAGGGCGGGATCGAGGTCCGCGTGCGGTCCATCCGACATCGGTAGTCTCCAGAAGAGGTCGTGAGCGGACGTGCCGGCGCCGAGCGCGCCGGCACGCGGAGGATCGCGTCAGTTGGTGGCGACGAAGCCCGACTGGGTCATCAGGTCCTTGTAGAGGGCCTCGTCCTTCTCCAGGAACTTTACCATCTCCGCTCCCTTGAGATCGGAGGGCTTCAGCGCCTGCTTCTCGAGATAGTCCTTGAACTCCGTCGTCTGCACGAGCTTGCCCAGCAGGTCCTGGTAGAAGGCGACCTGATCGGGCGTCACGCCCGAGGGCAGGAACACGCCGCGCAGCATGATCCACTGGAAGTCGATGCCCTGCGACTTGCAGGTGGGGATGTCCTTCCAGGACTGGTCGGCGGTCACCTTGGCCGGGTAGTTCATCGGCTCGGTGTCGAACACGCACAGTGCCCGCACCTGCCCGGCGCGCCACACCGCGACGTTCTCCGAGGGGTTGTTGACGTTGACCTTGATGTGGTCGCCGACCAGCTGGGTCGCCGCCTCGCCGCCGGACTTGTAGGGGATGTAGCTGAACTTCACCCCGGCGATGCGCTCCACCGCGGCGGCGAGGATATGGTCCTCGCGCTTGGAGCCGGTGCCGCCGAGCTTGAAGGCGCCGGCCGGCTCCTTCTTCACCGCCTCGACGAAATCCTGCGTGGTCTTGTAGGGCGAGCCGGCATTCACCCACAGCACGAAATTGTCGAAGGCGAGGATGCTGACCGGGGTGAGCTTGCGCCAGTCGAAGGGCAGCTTGTTGGCCAGCGGCAGCGTGTAGATGGCCGAGTTGGAGATGACCATCTTGTAGGGGTCGCCGGCGCTGGCCAGCATGTCCATCAGCCCCTCGCCGCCATTGGCGCCGCCCTTCAGCGTCACCACGATCGGGGTGGGCGAGAGTTTGTTGTTCTGGATGGCGGCCTGCATCATGCGCGCCATCTGGTCGGAGGCGCCGCCGGCGCCGGCCGGCACGATGATCTCGATCGGCTTGGTCGGCTGCCAGGCCGCCATGGCCGGGGCGCCGATGCCGAGGCAGGCGGTGACGCAGGCGGTCAGCAGGGCGGCGCGTTTGGCAACGAAGCTCTTGAGCATGCGACGTTTCCTCTCTTGTTCGGGGGCCCGATGGCGTCGGGGCGGCCCAGGCGTTTCCTCAGTTTTTTTGAGTTTTGCATTCATAATGCAAATGCATGACAGGAGGCGCAAGCACGTTTTGACCGGTTCGAAACTTTCCTATTCCGCGGCCTCCAGTCGCTGTTCCCGCCGGGCCCGGGCTGCCGTCACGCTCGCCGCCAGCACCCGGACGACGTGGACGGCCTCGCGTGCGGCGCCGTCATGGATCTGGTGGCGACAGGAGGTGCCGTCAGCGACGACGAGCGCGTCGGCGGGCGCCTTGCGCACCGCCGGCAGCAGCGACAGCTCGGCCATGGCGAGCGAGGTGTCGATGGTTTCAGTGTGATAGCCGAAGGCGCCGGCCATGCCGCAGCAACTCGATTCCACCACCTCGACGGCGAGACCCGGCACCAGCCGCAGCGCCTTCTCCACCGCGCCCATGGCGCCGAAGGACTTCTGGTGGCAGTGGCCGTGCAGCAGCGCGGTGTCGGCCACCGACGCCAGAGGCAGCTGGAAGCGGCCGGCATCGATCTCGCGGGCGATGAATTCCTCGATCAGCAGCGCATGGGCGGCGAGGCGCTGCGCCGGCTCGCCCGGCAGCATCGCCGGCAATTCGTCGCGGAAGGCCAGCAGGCAGCTCGGCTCCAACCCGATGACAGGGACGCCGCGTTCCACGAAGGGCGCGTAGGTGTCGATCACCCGCGCCGCCTCGGCCCGCGCCTCGTCGACGAGGCCGGCGGAGAGGAAGGTCCGCCCACAGCAGAGCGGTTGCGACCGGCCGTCCACCGGCCGCGGCAGATGCACGCGATAGCCGGCGGCGGTGAGCACGGTGAGCGCGGCGTCGAGGTTCTCGCTTTCGAACCAGCGGTTGAAGGTGTCGGCGAACAGCACCACCTCGCGTCCATCCACCGGACCGACGGCGAGCGCGTCCTCGCGGAAGCCGTCCGAGCGCCAGCGCGGCAGGCTGCGCCGGGCGCTGAACTGCGCCAGCTTTTCCGACAGTTTCGCGGCGCCCGGCAGCCGGTCGCGCAGGTTCATCAGCCACGGCACGCGGGCGGCGAGCCCGGCATAGCGCGGCAGATAGGCGACGAGGCGCTGATGCAGGTCGATGCCCCTGGACTTCGCCCGCGCGGCCAGCGCCTCGATCTTCATCCTGGCCATGTCGACGCCGGTCGGGCATTCGCGCCGGCAGCCCTTGCAGGAGACGCACAGCTTCAGCGTCTCCATCATCTCGTCGGAGGCGAGCGCATCGGGGCCGAGCCGGCCGGAAATGGCGAGGCGCAGCGTGTTGGCGCGTCCGCGCGTCACGTCCCGCTCGTTGCGGGTGACGCGGTAGCTCGGGCACATCACGCCGCCCGCCGCCTTGCGGCAGGCGCCGTTGTTGTTGCACATCTCGATGGCGCCCTGCAGGCCGCCGCCCTCGCCGGAATAGCCGGTCCAGTCGAGCACGGCGCGGATCGGCTCCACCTTGTAGTCGGGCGCGTAGCGGAACAGCGAGCGGTCGTCGAATTTCGGCGCCCGGACGATCTTGCCGGGATTGTAGAAGCCGGCCGGATCGAAGCGGTCCTTCACCGCCTCGAAGGCCCGCACCAGCCGCGAGCCGAACATCGCCTCGTGGAACTCCGAGCGGACGATGCCGTCGCCATGCTCGCCGGAATGCGAGCCTTTGTAGTCGCGCACCATGGCGAAGGCGTCCTCGGCGATGGCCCGCATCGCCTTCACGTCCTTCTCCTGCCGCAGGTTCAGCACCGGGCGGACATGCAGGCAGCCCTCGGAGGCGTGGGCGTACCAGGTGCCGCGGGTGCCGTGCTTCTCGAACACCTGCGTCAGCCGCGCCGTGTAGTCGGCGAGATGCTCCAGCGGCACCGCGCAGTCCTCGACGAAGGAGACCGGCTTTCCCGCCTGCTTCATCGACATCATGATGTTGAGGCCGGAGGTGCGCACATCGGCGATGGCGGCCTGCAGCCCGGCCTCGCGCACCGGCACCACGCCGCCCCAGCGGGCGCCGTCGCGGTCCCAGCCGAAGCCGAGATCGCCCATGGTGTCGGCGAGCAGCTTCAGCCGCCGCTCGTTCTCCGCCTCGTCCTCGGCGAATTCGACCAGCAGGATCGCTTCCGGCCGGCCCTGAACGAACTGCTTCAACGTTGCCTGGAACATCGGGATCTCGCTGGCCAGCGCCAGCAGGGTGGAATCCACCAGCTCCACCGCGATGGGCTTGAGCTTGACGAGATGCTGCGCCGCGTCCATCGCCGCGTAGAAGCTGCCGAAATGGCAGGCGCCGATCACCTTCTTGCCGATCAGCGGCCAGAGCTTGAGCTCGACCCGGGTGGAATAGGCGAGCGTGCCCTCCGAGCCGACGAGGATATGGGCGAGGTTGGTGCCGCGCTCGTCCGGCACCAGCGCGTCGAGATTGTAGCCGCCGACCCGGCGCTGCACCTGCGGGAAGCGGGCCGCCACCTCGCCGGCCTCGCGCCGGCCGATGTCGAGGAGGTCGCGCGCCAGCGGTGCCAGCGGCGAATCCACCGGCAGGCCGGCAAGGTTGTGGTCCACCGGCCCGAAATGCCCCGGCGTGCCGTCCGCCAGGACCGCGTCGATGGACAGCACATTGTCGCGCATGGTGCCGTAGCGCAGCGAGCGGCCGCCGCAGCTGTTGTTGCCGGCCATGCCGCCAATGGTGGCGCGCGAGGCGGTCGACACGTCCACCGGGAACCACAGGCCGTGCGGCTTCAGCGCCCGGTTGAGATCGTCGAGCACGACGCCCGGCTCGACGACGCAGCGCCGGCCCTCGACATCGAGCTCGACGATGCGGTTGAGATGCTTCGAGCCGTCGACGATCAGCGATTGGTTGATGGTCTGGCCGCATTGCGAGGTGCCGCCGCCGCGCGCGGTGACGGGGATGCCCTCGGCGCGGGCCAGCGCGATGGCGCGCTCGGCCTCTTCCACCGTGCGCGGCACCACCACGCCCACGGGCATGATCTGGTAGAAGGAGGCATCCGTGGCGTAGCGCCCGCGATTGAAGCGGTCGAACCACACATCTCCCGATAGTTCCGCCTTCAGGCGCCGTTCCAGTCCCGGCGCCAGCCGTGCCGTCATGGTGCTCGCTCCCAGCTACCGCGCTCTTCATGTCGCGAACGACATCGGCGGGCTTGACTGCATTCTGCATTCATAATTCATTTGCGCAAGAGGTCACGGATCGGGAAGCTCGGTTCCCGCCGGTTGGGAAGGACGGCCGAAGGCGCGGGGACCGCCGCGCGGCCAAGGGAGAACACGCCGATGTCCAGCAATGCCGCCCGTGTCGCGGGTCGCCATTTCCTGCAGATTCCCGGCCCGACGCCGGTGCCGGACCGCATCCTGCGGGCCATGGACATGCCGACCATCGATCACCGCGGGCCGGAGTTCCAGAAGCTCGGCAAGCGGGTGCTGGAGGGCATGAAGACGGTCTTCAAGACCGAGAATCCGGTGATCATCTACCCCGCCTCGGGCACCGGGGCGTGGGAGGCGGCGCTCGCCAACGTGCTGTCGCCGGGCGACAAGGTGCTGATGTTCGAGACCGGCCACTTCGCCACGCTGTGGAAGAACATGGCGCTGAAGCTCGGGCTCAAGCCGGAGTTCATCGCCTCCGACTGGCGCATCGGCGCCGATGCCGACGCCATCGAGGCGCGGCTGCGCGAGGACAGGAACCACGAGTTCAAGGCGGTCTGCGTCGTCCATAACGAGACCTCGACCGGCTGCATCTCGCGCATCGACGAGGTGCGCCGGGCCATCGACGCCGCCGGCCACCCGGCGCTGCTGATGGTGGACACCATCTCCTCGCTGGCCTCGATCGACTTCCGCCACGACGAATGGGGCGTCGACGTCACCGTCTCCGGCTCGCAGAAGGGGCTGATGCTGCCGCCGGGCCTCTCCTTCAACGCGGTTTCCGACAAGGCGCTCAAGGCGGCCAAGGCCTCGACCGCGCCGAAGCTGTTCTGGTCGTGGGAGGAGATGCTGCCGCACAACGCCAAGGGCTTCTTCCCCTACACGCCCGGCACCAACCTGCTCTACGGCCTCGCCGAAGCCATCGACATGCTGCACGAGGAGGGGCTCGGCAACGTCTTCGCCCGCCACGATCGCCATGCCGAGGCGACGCGCCGCGCCGTGCGCGCCTGGGGCCTCGAGGTGCTGTGCCGCGACCCGAAATACTATTCCTCCTCGCTCACCGCGGTGCTGATGCCGGAGGGCCACGACGCCGACGCCTTCCGCGAGAAGACGCTCGACCATTTCGACATGTCGCTGGGCACCGGCCTCACCAAGCTCGCCGGGCGGGTGTTCCGCATCGGCCATCTCGGCGATACCAACGATCTCACCATCCTCGGTGCGCTGTCGGGGGTGGAGATGGGGCTGTCGGTGGCCGGGGTGCCGCACAAGAAGGGCGGCGTCCAGGCCGCCATGGACTATCTCACCGAATGTGCGGTAAAGCCGCTGCAGGCGGCCGCGTAGGCCGCAGGGGCCCGGCCGGCATCCTTTCGCGCAACTTGCGAAATTCGCCGGCCGGGGCAATTTAGAAGCGAACCGCCTCATCCGCTTTGCGGGACATCGAGAGTAGATCGTCGCATGGCGCTGTCCGAAACCGCCATCATTCCGCGCCGCAGCCTGCATCACGAGCTGGCCTCCCAGTTGCGCGACATGATGGTGCGCGGCGATCTCAAGGCCGGCGACAAGATCAACGAGCAGGCGCTGTGCCAGCGCTTCGGCGTGTCGCGCACGCCCTTGCGCGAGGCGCTCAAGGTGCTGGCCAATGACGGGCTGGTGATCCTTCTGCCCAATCGCGGCGCCAGCGTCGCCCGCATCAATCCCGGCGAGATCGACGAGCTCTTCCCGATCATGGGCGCGATGGAAGCGCTCGCCGGCGAGGCCGCCTGCGCCCGCGTCACCGATGCCGAGATCGCCGGCGTGCAGGCGCTGCATGACGAGATGCTGGCCTTCTACCGGGCGGGCGACCCGGCCGGCTATCTCCGGCTCAACCGCCGGATCCACGAAAGCTTCTTCGAGATCGCCGGCAACACCTCGCTCACCCAGCTCTATCAGACGCTGATGGTGCGCATCCACGCCGTCCGCTTCACCGCCCAGAAGTCCATGGAGCGCTGGCGCGAGGCGGTCGAGGACCACGAGGCGATGATGGCCGCCCTCAAGGCCCGCGACGGCGTGCGCCTCGGCACCATCCTGAAGGAGCACCTGCGCCACAAGGCGGCGATGGTGCACGAGGCCCTCGACCAGCTGGATTCCCGGGCCGCCGAATAGCGATCCGGCCCGCCATCCGGCACTCACAGCGGCATCGTCATCCCGAATGGAAAAAGGCTCCCGGCGAGGTCCGCCGGGAGCCTTTGTTCATGAGGGATGGGCCCGTGGACCGGCGCGTTCCCGCCGGCACCGGGGCTCAGTCGCCGGAGGTCGCCATCTCGATGCGCTTGTTGAAGCGCAGGGCGAGCAGCGTGCACACCGCGCCGGAAAGCAGGTAGGCGCCAGCGGCCAGCAGGCCGAAATTCGAGGCCAGCAGCAGCGCCGCCAGCGGCGCGAAGCCGGCACCGAACAGCCAGGCGAAGTCGTTGGTCAGCGCCGAGGCGGTGTAGCGGTATTTCGGCGCGAAGTTCGAGGCGACGACGCCCGAGGACTGGCCGAAGGAGATGCCGAGCAGGATGAAGGCGAGGATCATGAAGATCGATTCGCCGACGAAGCCGCCGCTCAGCAATTGCGGGGCGAAGCCGGAGAACACGGCGATCGCCGCCGCCGAGCCGCCGAGCAGGTTACGCCGGCCGATCCGGTCGGCGATCACGCCCGAGACGAACACCGATACCAGGCCGCAAAGAGCGGCGATGGCCTCGATGATCAGGAAGTGGGTCGGCCCCTCGGTGGTGAACAGGAACACCCAGGACAGCGGGAACACCGTCACCATGTGGAACAGCGCGAAGGTGGCGAGCGGCGCGAAGGCGCCGACAAGGATGCCCTTGCCCTCAGCGCGCAGCGTGTCGGAGACGCGGGCCGGCTGCAGGTCGCCGCGCTTGAACAGCTCGACATAGTCGGGCGTCACCGCCATGCGCAGGCGGGCGAACAGCGCCACCACGTTGATGGCGAAGGCGACGAAGAACGGGTAGCGCCAGCCCCAGCTGAAGAAGTCCTCGGCCGAGAGGTTGCCGAGGAAATAGGCGAACAGCGCGCTCGCCACGATGAGGCCGATGGGCGCGCCGAGCTGCGGCAGCGCGGCATAGAAGCCGCGGCGCTGCGCCGGCGCGTTGATGGCGAGCAGCGGAGCGAGGCCGTCCCAGGTGCCGCCCCAGGCGAGGCCCTGGCCGACACGGAAGGCGGCGAGCAGCCAGATCACCAGCGTGCCGAGCGTGTCGTAGCCGGGCAGGAAGGCGATGGCGACGGTGGAGGTACCGAGCAGGAACAGCGCCACGGTCAGCTTGGCGCTGCGCCCGTAGCGGCGGTCGATCGCCATGAACAGCGCGGTGCCGAAGGGGCGGGCGATGAAGGCGAGCGCGAAGATGGCGAAGGAGTAGAGCGTGCCGGTCAGCGGATCGACGAAGGGGAAGATCAGCTTGGGGAACACCACCACCGAGGCGATGGCGTAGACGAAGAAGTCGAAGAATTCCGAGGCGCGGCCGATCACCACGCCGACCGCGATTTCGCCCGGGTCGACCTCGCCGTCCCGGTGGCCGTCGGCATGGATTTGCCGCGCGTCGCGTTCAAGGGTCGACGTGGGAAGCGCCATCGTTCTCACTCAGATTCAGAACTGGACAAGGACTATAGTATCATAGGTTGGTGGCGACGGGCCGCGAGGCTTGCCGGACCACACGGTGTCGTTATTGCGTGCGATGCAGCAAGTCGGCATTGGACAAATTGTCCAATAGCCCCTTTGCTGCACCGCAGCTACCCGTTCGCCGTTTGGCAACGCCATTTTGGCAAGAACCATAGCAGGTTTCCCATTGCGCCGCCTCCGTCTCCTCGCCCTGCTCCCGCTGCTGGCCGCCCTTGGCGGCTGCAAATTCGAGGTGCTGGCCCCCACCGGTGATATCGCAGCGCAGCAGCGCGATCTCCTGGTGATCTCGGTCCTCCTGATGCTCATCATCATCATCCCGGTGATGGCGCTGACCGCCTTCTTCGCCTGGAAGTACCGGCAGTCGAACAGCGAGGCGCGCTACGAGCCCGACTGGCACCATTCCACCCAGCTGGAGCTGGTGATCTGGGCGGCGCCGCTGCTCATCATCATCTGCTTGGGCGCCATGACCTGGATGGGCACGCATCTGCTCGATCCCTACCGGCCGCTGGACCGCATCGGCTCGCGCACCGTGGTCGCCGCCGCCGACAAGCCGCTGGTGGTGAACGTCGTCGCGCTCGACTGGAAGTGGCTGTTCATCTATCCCGAGCAGGGGGTGGCGACGGTCAACGAGCTGGCGGTGCCGGTCGACCGGCCGATCCACTTCCAGATCACCGCCTCTTCGGTGATGAACGCCTTCTACGTGCCGACGCTGGCGGGGATGATCTACGCCATGCCGGCGATGAAGACCCAGCTGCACGCGGTGGCCAACCAGCGCGTCGAATCGCGCGGCTTCTCGGCCAATTACAGCGGCGCCGGCTTCTCCAAGATGTTCTTCGCCTTCCGGGCGATGTCGGATTCGGAATTCGATTCCTGGGTCCGCGAGGCCAAGGGCAGCACGGAATCGCTGACCCGCCAGGCCTATCTCGAACTCGAGAAGCCCAGCGAGGCGGTGCCGGCGACCTTCTTCAACGATGTCGATCCGACCCTGTTCGACGCCATCCTCAACCTGTGCGTCGAGCCCGGCAAGATGTGCATGAAGGAGATGATGGCGATCGACGCCAAGGGCGGCGCCGGCCTCGAGAGCGCCTCCGCCAACCTGCTGCCGCTGATGCACGACAAGCACGCCCGACGCGGCACCGTTTTCGGCGGCGCCCCGTCCTATGTGGTCGGCATCTGCACGCCGGAGGAGCTCGCCACCGCGCTCACCCTCTCGGCGGCGGACACCTCCGCGGCGGCGTCCCATCGCGCCGACAGCGCGCCGGTCTCCGGCGCTGGCCTGCCGATCCCCGGCTTCTCCCCGGCGCTGCTGCCCGCCTTCACGTCGCCCCTTCTGCCGACGAGCGAGGCCGATATCGGTCCGCGCCGGCCTTCCAACAGCTGACGGCCCGCCATGACAGAATCTCCCATCGTCCAATCGACCTTCCTGCTGGGCCGCTTCAACCTGCAGGCCATCCCCTATCACGAGCCGATCCTGGTCTTCACCTTCATCGGCGTCGCCATCGGCGGCGCCGCGGTGCTGGGCGCGCTCACCTATTTCCGCCTCTGGGGCTATCTGTGGCGCGAGTGGTTCACCTCGGTGGACCACAAGAAGATCGGCATCATGTACATGGTGCTCGGCCTCATCATGTTCATCCGCGGCTTCGCCGACGCCATCATGATGCGCCTGCAGCAGGCCTGGGCCTTCGGCGGCTCCGAGGGCTACCTGCCCGCCCATCACTATGATCAGGTCTTCTCCGCCCACGGCGTGATCATGATCTTCTTCGCGGCCATGCCGTTCGTGACCGGGCTGATGAACTATGTCGTGCCGCTGCAGATCGGCGCCCGCGACGTGTCCTTCCCCTTCCTGAACAATTTCTCGTTCTGGATGACGGTGTCGGGCGCGGCGCTGGTCATGACCTCGCTGTTCGTCGGCGAGTTCGCGCAGACCGGCTGGCTCGCCTATCCGCCGCTGTCGGGCATCGCCTACAGCCCCTATGTCGGCGTCGACTATTACATATGGGCATTGCAGATCGCCGGCGTGGGAACCACGCTGTCGGGCATCAACCTCATCTGTACCATCGTGAAGATGCGGGCCCCCGGCATGGACATGATGAAGATGCCGGTCTTCACCTGGACCTCGCTCTGCACCAACGTGCTGATCGTCGCCTCCTTCCCGATCCTCACCGCCACGCTGGCGCTGCTGACCGCCGACCGCTACCTCGGCACCAACTTCTTCACGAACGATCTCGGCGGCAACCCGATGATGTACGTGAACCTGATCTGGATCTGGGGCCACCCGGAGGTCTACATCCTCATCCTGCCGGCCTTCGGCATCTTCTCCGAGGTCACCTCGACCTTCTCCGGCAAGAAGCTGTTCGGCTACACCTCGATGGTCTACGCCACGGTGGTCATCACCATCCTGTCGTATCTCGTCTGGCTGCACCACTTCTTCACCATGGGCTCCGGCGCCAGCGTGAACTCGTTCTTCGGGATCACGACCATGATCATCTCGATCCCGACGGGCGCGAAGATGTTCAACTGGCTGTTCACCATGTATCGCGGCCGCATCCGCTTCGAGCTGCCGATGATGTACACGGTGGCGTTCATGCTGATCTTCGTGATCGGCGGCATGACCGGCGTCATGCTCGCGGTGCCGCCCGCCGACTTCGTGCTGCACAACTCGCTGTTCCTGATCGCCCACTTCCACAACGTGATCATCGGCGGCGTGGTGTTCGGCGTGTTCGCCGGCATCGCCTTCTGGTGGCCCAAGGCGTTCGGCTTTAAGCTGGATCCGTTCTGGGGCAAGATGTCGTTCTGGTTCTGGGTGGTCGGCTTCTTCTTCGCCTTCATGCCGCTCTACGTGCTCGGGCTGATGGGCGTCACCCGCCGCCTGCGCGTGTTCGACGATCCCTCGCTGCACATCTGGTTCATCATCGCGGCCTTCGGCGCGGCGCTCATCGCCTGCGGCATCGCCTCCTTCATGATCCAGATCGGCGTGAGCATCCTGAAGCGCGACAAGCTGCGCGACACCACCGGCGATCCGTGGAACGCCCGCACGCTGGAATGGGCGACCTCCTCGCCGCCGCCGGACTACAACTTCGCCTTCACCCCCGTCGTGCACGACTCCGATGCCTGGTGGGACATGAAGCAGCGCGGCTATGTCCGTCCGCTGTCGGGCTTCAAGCCGATCCACATGCCCAGGAACTCCGGTACCGGCCCGGTTCTCGCGGGGATCAGCTTCGTGCTCGGTTTCGCGCTGATCTGGTACATCTGGTGGCTGGCGGCGGTGAGCTTCGTGGCGCTGCTGGCGGTCGCGATCCACCACACCTTCAACTACGACCGCGACTTCGACATTCCCGCCGAGGACGTCGTCCGTACCGAGGAGGAGCGCACCCGCCTCCTCGCCGCGCAGGTGAACGCATGAGCACGACCGTGACCGCCACGAGCGAGGCGCCCGTCTTCTACGAGGTCGACGAGCACCCGCATCCCGAAGGCCACAGCACCGCGCTGGGCTTCTGGATCTACCTGATGAGCGACTGCCTCATCTTCGCGATCCTGTTCGCCACCTTCGGCGTGCTCGGCGGCAACTACGCCGCCGGGCCGGGGCCGCGCGACCTGTTCGACCTGAATCTGGTGGCGCTCAACACCACCATGCTGCTCCTGTCCTCCATCACCTATGGCTTCGCCATGCTGGCGATGGACAAGGAGCGGGTGAAGGCGACGCAGGTCTGGCTGGTGATCACCGGCCTGTTCGGCCTCGCCTTCCTGTCGATCGAGCTCTACGAGTTCCACCACATGATCGCCGAGGGGGCGGGGCCGCAGCGCAGCGCTTTCCTCTCCGCCTTCTTCACGCTCGTGGGCACCCACGGCCTGCACGTCACCTTCGGCATCATCTGGCTGGTGACGCTGTTGGTGCAGGTGCAGAAGCGCGGCCTGATCCTCGCCAACAAGCGTCGGCTGATGTGCCTCTCCATGTTCTGGCACTTCCTCGACGTGGTGTGGATCGGCGTGTTCACCTTCGTCTATCTTCTGGGGATGCTGCGATGAGCGCGAACGCCCACAACGACGCCCACGGGCACGACGTCCATCACGAGCTCGGCGTCGCCCACGGCTCCATGCGCAGCTACATGACCGGCTTCATCCTGTCGGTCATCCTCACCGCCGTGCCGTTCTGGCTGGTGATGAGCGGCAAGATCGGCAACCCGACCTGGACCGCCGCCATCGTCATGGCCTTCGCGGTGGTGCAGATCGTGGTGCACATGATCTACTTCCTGCACATGAACTTTAAGTCGGAAGGCGGCTGGAACATGCTGGCGCTGGTGTTCACCCTCATCGTGGTGGGCATCGCCATGGCCGGCTCGCTCTGGGTCATGTACCACCTCAACACCAACATGATGCCCGGCGCCCACGACATGAGGCAGATGCTATGAGCCTTCCGCCCCTGCGGGCGGACGAGCATGCGAGGCCGCAGGCGGGAAAGAGGGTCGCCCTCCTTCTCGCCTGCTGCGTTATGGCCACCCTGTTCGCCGGCCTCGGCGCCTGGCAGGTGCAGCGCCTCTTCTGGAAGCTCGACCTCATCGAGCGGGTGGAGGCGCGCATCCACGCCGATCCGGCGGAGGCGCCGGCCACCGCTTCCGCCGCCGACGAATACCGGCGGGTGCGGCTCGCCGGGCATTTCCTCAACGACCGCGAGACGCTGGTGCAGGCCGTCACCGAGCTCGGCGGCGGCTTCTGGGTGCTCACGCCGCTGGTGAGGGATGACGGCACCACCGTGCTGGTCAATCGCGGCTTCGTACCGCCGGACCGGCGCGATCCGGCGAGCCGCGCCGCCGGCCAGGTCGAGGCGCCGGTGGCGGTGGTCGGCCTGCTCCGCCTCACCGAGCCGGGCGGCGGCTTCCTGCGCCACAACGATCCGGCCGGGGAGCGCTGGTATTCCCGCGATGTCGCGGCCATCGCCGCCGCCCGCGGGCTCGCCGGGCCGGTGGCGCCCTATTTCGTCGATGCCGACGCGACCCCGGTGCCCGGCGGGATGCCGGTCGGCGGGCTCACCGTGGTGCGGTTCGCCAACAACCACTTCGTCTATGCGCTCACCTGGTTCGCGCTCGCCGGCATGTGCGTGGCGGCGGCGGTGTTCCTCCGGCGTCGCCCGGCCGGGGCGGGCGGGGTGCCGGCACCGTGAGCACGCCCGAGCGCGACACCGCCAACCGCGAGAACCTGTTCCTGCTGACGCAGCTGCGCTGGCTGGCGGTGGCGGGGCAGGTCGTCACCATCCTCATCGTCGACTTCGTCCTCGGCATCGACCTGCCGCTGCAGGAAATGGGGATGGTGCTGGCCTGCCTGGTGGCGCTCAATCTGGCGACGCTGGTCTATCACGAGCGGCGGATGGCGATCTCCGACACCGAGCTGCTGCTGGAGCTGCTGCTGGACGCGGCGGCGCTCACCATCCAGCTCTATCTCAGCGGCGGTGCCTCCAACCCCTTCGTCTCGCTCTATCTGCTGCAGGTGGCGCTCGGCGCCGTGCTGCTGCCGAGCTGGTCGGCCTGGGTGCTGGCGGGGGTGGTGTCCAGCGGCTTCGTCCTGCTGATGCGGACGTTCCGGCCGCTGCCGCTGTCGGAGGAGCTGCATGGCGACCTGTTCACCCTGCATATCGGCGGCACCTTCATCTGCTTCGTGCTGGCGGCGCTGCTGCTGGTGGCGTTCATCACCCGCATCGGCCGCAACCTGCGCGAGAGCGACGCCCGCCTCGCCAGCCTGCACCGCCAGCAGGCGGAGGAGGACCACATCGTGCGGATGGGCCTGCTGGCCTCCGGCGCGGCGCACGAGTTGGGCACGCCGCTCGCCACCGTCTCGGTGATCCTCAGCGAC
Source organism: Ancylobacter oerskovii (assembly GCF_018390555.1). Lineage (GTDB taxonomy): Bacteria > Pseudomonadota > Alphaproteobacteria > Rhizobiales > Xanthobacteraceae > Ancylobacter > Ancylobacter oerskovii. The sequence continues at coordinate 276,660 of NZ_JAHBGB010000019.1, forward strand.
TGGCGGCGCATGCAGCTGCTGCGCGACCGGCCGGACCTCGCCGAGGACATCGCGGAGATGCAGCGCCAGCTCGACCGCTGCAAGGCGATCGTCTCCGGCATCCTGATGTCGTCGGGCGCGGCGCGCGGCGAGGGCACGCTGCGCACCACTGCGGCGGCCTATTTCGACGGCATGATGAGCGAGTGGCGGGCGCGGCGCTCGCCGTCCGCCTTCGACTACCGGCGCGAGCTCGCCGACGAGGAGGAGATCATCTCCGACGTCGCGCTCGAGCAGATCGTCTTCAACCTGCTCGACAATGCGGTGGAGGCGTCGCCGGAATGGGTCGGCGTGTCGGTGCGGCGACACGCCGATGTGATCGTGCTGGAGGTGCGGGACCGCGGTCCGGGCTTTACCAAGGACATGCTGGCCGCCTTCGGAACGCCCTACAATTCCACCAAGGGGAGGCCGGGCGGCGGCCTCGGCCTGTTCCTGGTGGTGAATGTCGTGCGCAAGCTGGGTGGACATGTGGAGGCGGTGAACGAGGCGGACGGCGCCCGCGTCACGCTGACCCTGCCGCTCGAAGCCCTCTCGGCGGAGGCCTGACAGATGACCGACCTTTCCCCGCAGCCGGACATGCCGGATACCGATGCGCCCCATCCCGACAAGCGCCTGCTGATCGTCGAGGACGACGCCTCCTTCGCCCGCGCGCTCACCCGCTCCTTCGAGCGGCGGGGCTACGAGGTGCGCGTCAGCCACAGCCTCGACGGCGTGGAGGCGGCGCTCGACGGCGCGTCCCCCGGCTATGCCGTGGTGGACCTGAAGCTCGCCGGCGGCTCCGGCCTCGAATGCGTGAAGATGCTGCATGCCCGCGATCCGGCGATGAAGATCGTGGTGCTCACCGGCTTCGCCAGCATCGCCACCGCGGTGGAGGCGATCAAGCTCGGCGCCTGCCACTATCTCGCCAAGCCGGCCAATACCGATGATATCGAGGGGGCCTTCGCGCGCGCCGACGGCGACACGTCCATCGCGGTGGCGGCGCGGCCCACCTCGCTGAAGACGCTGGAATGGGAAACCATCCACGAGACGCTGGTCGATACCGACTTCAACATCTCCGAGACGGCGCGGCGGCTCGGCCTGCACCGGCGCACGCTGGCCCGCAAGCTGGAAAAGAAGCAGCTGCCGTGACCTTGCGTCGCGAGGGAGCGGGCGACGGTTTCAACCCCGTGGAAACAAATCGTCGCTAGGATACCCCGATGCCCGGCCGCCGCGATGCGCGAGGCCGCCGGGACAGGGGGAACCGGACGATGAAGAACCTGACCATCCGCCAACGGGTTCTCGCGAGCTTTCTCGCCATTCTCGTGGTGCTTTCCGCCGTGGCCGGAGCATCCTTCTACTGGTTCACCCTGGCCGAGCGCGAGGCGGTGAAGGTGGAAACCAGCACCGTGCCCGCGCTGTCCTCCAGCCTCCGGCTGATGACCGCCTGGACGCGGGCGCAGAGCCTGCTGCGCGCGCTGGCGCTGGAAGACACCCCGGCCGGCCGCACCCAGGTGCTGGAGCGCATCAAGACCAATCGCGATACCGCGAACAAGCTGATGTCGGACTACGAGCAGACGCTCGACACCGAGCAGGACCGCCGCAATTTCGCGGCGTTCCGCGAGGCGATCGCCCGCTATGACCGGCTGCAGGAAGCGGCGCTCGGCCAGTCCGAGAGCGAGCTGCGCGCCACCATCGTCCACGACCTCGCGCCGGCGCTCTCCCAGGTCCAGCAGGCGCTCGAGGAGACGGTGGCGTTCAACCAGCAGGAAGCCAACGATTCCACCGCCACCATCGTCAGTGTCGTGCGTCGCGCCGAGCTCGGGCTGGCCATCGGCTTCGTGGTCGCGCTGGGCCTGTCGGTGCTGTGCGGCTACCTGCTCTATCGCGCCGTGGTCGGGCCGCTCGGCCGGCTGCTGGCGATGGTCGGGCTGATGCGCACCGGCGACTTCTCCGAGCGGCTCCAGCTCGAGAACCGCGACGAATTTGCCACCCTGTCCGACGGCTTCAACGCCATGGCCGACGAACTCACGACGCTGATCGGGCAGGTGCAGCGCTCGGGCATCCAGGTCAACACCTCGATCACCGAGATCGCCGCCACCTCGCGGGAGCAGCAGGCGACGGCCGGCGAGATCGCCGCCACCACCACCGAGATCGGCGCCACCGCCAAGGAAATCTCCGCCACCTCGCGCGAGCTCGTCCACACCATGGGCGAGGTGTCCGGCGTCGCCGAGCAGACCGCGACGCTGGCGGGCGGCGGCCAAGCCGGCCTCGCCCGCATGGAGGCGACCATGCGCCACGTCATGGAGGCGGCCGGCGCCATCAACGCCAAGCTGGCGGTGCTGTCCGAGAAGGCCGGCAACATCAACCAGATGGTCACCACCATCACCAAGGTGGCGGATCAGACCAACCTCCTGTCGCTGAACGCCGCCATCGAGGCGGAGAAGGCCGGCCAGTACGGGCGCGGCTTCGCGGTGGTCGCCACCGAGATCCGCCGCCTCGCCGACCAGACCGCCACCTCCACCTACGACATCGAGCAGATGGTCAAGGACATCCAGTCGGCGGTCGCCGCCGGCGTGATGGGCATGGACAAGTTTTCCGAGGAGGTCCGCCGCGGCATGACCGAGGTGCAGGAGGTCGGCGGCCAGCTGTCGCAGATCATCGCCCAGGTGCAGGGGCTGGTGCCGCGCTTCGAGGACGTCAACGAGGGCATGCAGGCGCAGGCCACCGGCGCCGAGCAGATCAGCGAGGCGCTGGCCCAGCTCAGCGAGGCGGCGCAGCAGACGGTGGAATCGCTGCAGCAGTCGACGCTGGCGATCGACGAGCTCAACCAGGTTTCCTCGGGATTGCGCAACTCGATCTCGCGGTTCAAGCTCCGGGCATGACGGCGAGGAAGGCTCGATGCTGTTCCTGATGTTCCGCATCGGCAGGGATCGCTACGTCCTCGACGTCGAGCAGGTCGAGCAGGTGCTGCCGCTCATGGCGGCCAAGTCGCTGCCCGGCGCGCCGCCCGGCATGGCCGGGCTGATCAATTATCGCGGCGAGCCCGTGCCGCTGATCGACCTCAGCCAGCTCGCGACCGGCCGCCCCGCCGCGCCGGTGATGAGCACGCGCATCATTCTGGTGCGCTATCCCGCGCCCGGGGAGGGCGCCCATCGCCTCGCGCTCTGCGCCGAGCAGGTGATCGACACCGTCCAGCGCGATCCCGACGCCTTCGTTGCCACCGGCGTCGAGGCCGGCATGCCGGACTGGCTCGGCCCCGTCGCCGCCGATGCCGGCGGCTTCGTCCAGTGGGTGCGGGCGCCGGCGCTGCTGACCGACGAGATCCGCGCCATCCTGTTCCACCCGGCGGGGGTGGAGGCATGATCCTCGACGATGTCGAGCAATTGCTGCACGAGCGCATCGGCCTCGATGCCGGCACCGTCGGCGCCTCGGGGCTCAACTATGCGCTGAAGCAGCGCATGGCGGCCTGCGGCGTCGCCGATCCGTCGGCCTATTGGCAGCGGCTCCTCGCGGCGCCGCCGGAGCTGCAGGAGCTCATCAACGCCGTCATCGTCCCGGAAACCTGGTTCTTCCGCGATCCCGGCGCCTTCGCGGCGATGACGCGGCAGGCGCTGGCGATGCGCGGTCCGGCCGGCGCGGCGCGGGGGCGCCCGCTGCGCCTCGTCAGCCTGCCCTGCTCGACCGGCGAAGAGCCCTATTCCATCGCCATGGCGCTGTTCGATGCCGGCCTCGCCGCGCCGGACTTCGTCATCGATGCCGTCGACGTCTCCACCCGCAACCTCGCCGCCGCCGCGCACGCCGTCTATGGCCGCAATTCGTTCCGCGGCCGCGATCTCGATTTTCGCGACCGGCATTTCAAGCCGGTCGAGGGCGGCTACCGCCCGCAGGCGGAAATCCGCCGCCAGGTGCGGTTCCGTTACGGCAATCTGCTGGATCCGGTGCCGGCCGACGCCGAGCCCTATGACGTGGTGTTCTGCCGCAACCTGTTGATCTATTTCGACCGCGAGACCCAGCAGCGCGCGCTCGCCACGCTGCACCGGATGCTGGCGCCGCACGGCGTGCTGCTGGTGGGGGCCGGCGAGGCGGGGTTGCCGCTGGCGCGGGGCTTCGCCTCGCTGCGGCTGCCGATGGCCTTCGCCTTCGTGAAGCAGGCCGCCGGCGAGCGCCACAACGAGCCGGCCCGGCTTCCTGCCGGCGTGCCGGCCCTGCACCTGCCGCCGTCCCGTCCCGCGCCCGCCCCGCCGCTGCGCACGCGCATGCCGGCCCGCCCGGCACCCGCACGCCCGACAGTGACCTCCCCGGCGGCGGCACCGCTACGCGCGGTCCCGCCGCGCGAGGCGGCGGGCGACAGTCTCGGCGCCATCGAGCGGGCGGCGAATGAAGGGCGCCTCGGGGAAGCGCGGCAGGCGGTGCGCCGGCATCTCGATGCCTTCGGCCCCTCGGCGGCGGCGTTCTATCTGCTCGGCCTCGCCTGCGATGCCGAAGGCGCGGGCGAGGAGGCCGTCGAGGCCTATCGCAAGGCGCTCTATCTGGCGCCGGACCACCGCGAGGCGATGGCGCATCTGGCGCTGCTGCTGCGCCAGCGCGGCGACGCCGCCGGGGCGAAGGCGCTCGGCGAGCGGCTGCGGCGGCTCGAAAAGAGGAGTGAGCACCGATGAGCGCCGGAGCCGGAGACGGATCGTCCGATCGTCCGGGACCTGCCGCGGCGCCGCGGCAGGAGGCGGTCGGCCGCCTGCTCGACCGTGCCTTGCCGCCGGGCTACCGGGAGGAGTGGGCCCGCTATTTCGCGCAGGCCGCCGATGCGTTGGGCGGGGAAGCCGCCGCCCGCGAAGGGAGCGGGGAGCGCCGGCTTCTCGTCTTCCGCCTCGCCGACGAGTGGCTGGCGCTTCCCGCCACCCTGGTGCAGGAGATCACCGAGCCGCGTCCCCGCCGCAGCCTGCCGCACCGGCGCGGCGAACTGGTGCTGGGGATCGTCAACATCCGCGGGGAATTGCTGGTCGAGGTCTCGCTCGCCGCGCTCATCGGCGTCGGCGAGCCGGCGGGCGCCGCGACGCAGGCCCGCCTCGCCGCCTTCGCGCGGCTGGTGGTGATCGGCCGCGACGGCCGCCGGGTGGCCTTCCGCGTCGACGAGGTGCATGGCCTCCACCAGCACGCGGCGCGCGATCTGGTCGAGCTGCCGGCGACGATCGGCAAGTCGGCGTCGAGCTTCGCGACCTCGATGGTCGCCTGGCAGGGCCGCATGCTCGGACGCCTCGACGGCGGGCTCCTTCTCGACGCCATCGACCGGGGCATCGCATGAGCACGCCGGATTATGGCAGCTTCTCCATGCTCGACCTGTTCCGGGCCGAGCTCGACATGCAGTCGCAGGCGCTGACCGCCAGCCTGCTGGCGCTGGAGCGCAACCCGGTCGCCGCCGGCGAGCTCGAGGCGGCGATGCGGGCGGCGCATTCGCTGAAGGGCGCGGCGCGGATCGTCGAGCTGATGCCGGCGGTGCAGGTGGCCCACGCCATGGAGGAATGCCTCGTCGCGGCGCAGAACGGGCGGCTGCGGTTGCGGCAGGAACATATCGACGCCTTGCTCCGGGGCGTGGACCTGCTCGGCGCCGTCGCCACGGACGAGGCGGCGGCGGGGGCCGCCGGACCGCAGGTCGCCGCTTTCCTGGAAGGTTTGGAGGCGGCCTCCCGCGCCGCGCCGCCCGAGGCGGAGCCGGCCGCGGCGGTGGAGCCGGCCGCCGATGTATCCGTTGCGGCCGAGCCGCCTGCCGCAGCGGCGGCGGGGCTGCCGGCGGCTACGGGTGCGGGGGAAGCGCCGGCCGCCGGCGCCGAGCGCATGATCCGCATCACCGCCCAGAGCATGACGCGGCTATTGGGCCTCGCCGGCGAATCCCTGATCGAGGCCCGGCGCCTGCGGCCCTTCGCCGACAGCCTGCAGCGGCTGCGGCGTCACCATGCCGAGCTCGCCCGCGCGCTCGACGGTGCCCGCGCCGGCCTGCCGCCGGAGGCGGAGGACGGGCCCGCCGCCCAGGCGCTCGCCACCGCCCGGGCGGTGCTGGGCGAGAGCCGCGACTTTCTCGCCGCGCGGCTCGCCGAACTCGATTCCATCGACCGGCGCGGCACCGATCTCGCCAATCGCCTCTATGCCGAGACGCTGGAGAGCCGCATGCGTCCCTTCGAGGACGGCGTGCGTGGCTATTCGCGCACCGTGCGCGACCTCAGCCGCGCGCTGGGCAAGCAGGCGCGCCTCGCCATCGTCGGCGGTTCCAGCGGCATCGACCGCGACATTCTCGACCAGCTCGACGCCCCGCTCGGCCATCTGCTGCGCAACGCCATCGATCACGGGCTGGAGACGCCGGAGGAGCGCCGCGCCGCCGGCAAGCCGGAGGAAGGGCTGGTCCGCCTCGAAGCCCGCCATGCCGCCGGTCTGCTGCAGATCATCGTCGCCGATGACGGGCGCGGCATCGATCTCGACGGGCTGCGCCGCGCGGTGGTGGCGCGCCAGCTGATCGCCGCCGAGGCCGCCGACCGCCTCAGCGAGGAGGAATTGCTGGAATTCCTGTTCCTGCCGGGCTTCTCGATGAAGGCGGCGGTGAGCGACGTCTCCGGGCGCGGCGTCGGGCTCGACGCGGTGCAGAACACGGTCAAGGAGGTGCGCGGGCGGGTCAGCGTCGCCACGCGGCCGGGCGAGGGCACCCGCTTCCTGCTCGAGCTGCCCTTGACGCTCTCGGTGATCCGCACCCTGCTGGTCGAGGTGGATGGCGAGCCTTACGCCCTGCCGCTGGCCGGCATCGCCCGCACGCTCAAGCTGCCGCGCGAGGCGGTCGAGACGCTGGAAGGGCGGCCGCATTTCCGCTTCGGCGACCGCTCGGTCGGGTTGATCACCGCCCATGAGATCCTGGAGCGCGGCACGGCGCAGCCGGATGCGCCCGAGCTGTCCGTGGTGGTCATCGGCCAGGGGGAGGGCACCTACGGGCTGGTCGTCGACCGTTTCCTCGGCGGGCGCGAGCTGGTGGTGCGCCCGCTCGATCCGCGGCTCGGCAAAATCCGGGACATCAGTGCCGCGGCGCTGATGGAGGACGGCTCGCCGGTGCTGATCGTCGACATGGACGACCTGCTGCAGTCGGCCGACAAGCTCGCCATGGCCGGCGCCTTCCGCAGCCTGAAGCGCCATGCCGCCGCCGCGGTGCAGAGCCGGCGCAAGCGGGTGCTGGTGGTCGACGATTCGCTCACCGTGCGCGAACTGGAGCGCAAGCTGCTCGACCAGCACGGCTATGCCGTGGAGATCGCCGTCGACGGCATGGATGGCTGGAACGCCGTGCGCTCCGAGGCGTTCGACCTCGTCGTCACCGATGTCGACATGCCGCGCATGGACGGCATCGAGCTGGTGACGCTGATCCGGCGCGACCCGCGTCTCAACCGGCTGCCGGTGATGATCGTGTCCTACAAGGACCGCGAGGAGGATCGGCGCCGCGGCCTCGATGCCGGCGCGGATTATTATCTGACCAAGAGCAGCTTCCACGACGAGACCCTCATCCATGCCGTCGGGGATCTGATCGGCGCGGCGGTGGAGTGAGGCGGATGGCGGGCATCGGGCGGGCGGGGACATGAGGATCGGCATCGTCAACGACCTGCCGCTGGCGGCCGAGGTGCTGCGGCGGGCGGTCGCCTCGGCCCCGGAGCACGAGGTGGCGTGGATCGCGTCCAACGGGCGCGAGGCGGTGGAAGCCTGCCGGCGCGACCTGCCCGATCTGGTGCTGATGGATCTCGTCATGCCGGAGATGGACGGCGTCGAGGCCACGCGCCGCATCATGGGCGAGACGCCGTGCCCGATCCTTCTGGTCATCGCCAGCGTCGACGGCAACATTCCCGGCGTCTACGAGGCGATGGGCCATGGCGCGCTCGACGCCGTCGACATTCCCTCGGTGAACATCGCCGACGACATGTCGATCCAGGCCGATGTGCTTTTGAGCAAGATCGCCACCATCGGCAAGCTGGTCGGCGACGGCCGCCCGTCCCGCCCGCCCGGCGCATCGAGCCCGTCCGCGATGCCGCCGCTGGTGGCCATCGGCGCCTCGGCCGGCGGGCCGGCGGCGGTGGCGGCGCTGCTCGGCGGGCTGCCGGGCGATTTCCCGGCCGCGCTGGTCCTCGTCCAGCATGTGGACGCCAAGTTCGTCCCGGGCCTGGCCTCCTGGCTCGGCCAGCACACGACGCTGACGGTGCGCCCGGCGCTGGAGGGCGACCGGCCGGAAGTCGGCACGGTGCTGATCGCCGCCTCCGCCGACCACCTCGCCCTCACCGCCTCCGGCACCCTCGCCTATACGCCGGAGCCGCTCGCCTATCCCTATCGCCCCTCGGTGGACGTCTTCTTCAAGAGCGTCGCGCGGTTCTGGCGGGGGGAGGTGGCCGGTGTGCTGCTCACCGGCATGGGACGCGACGGGGCCGTCGGGCTGAAGATGCTGCGCGACGCGCATCACCTGACGATTGCCCAGGACAAGGCGAGCAGCGCGGTCTACGGCATGCCCAAGGCCGCCGCGGCGATCGGGGCGGCCGCCGAGATTCTCCCCCTCGACCAGATCCCCGGCCGCCTGATAGGTACGTTCGGGCGTTCAATGACGGGCATGCCATCATGAGCAACACCGACACCTTCCCGGCCAGCGTGCCGCCGCTGGCGGAGACCTATCGCTCGCTGGTGCTGCTGGTCGACGACCAGGTGCTCATCTGCGAGGCGGTCCGGCGCGCGCTGCTGGGGGAAGGCGACATCGACCTCCATTACTGCACCAACGCCCATGAGGCGATCCGGGTGGCCGAGGAACTGAAGCCGACGGTCATCCTGCAGGACCTCGTCATGCCCGGCATCGACGGCCTCGCCCTGGTGCGCCACTATCGCGAGAATCCGGGCACCCACGCGGTGCCGGTCATCGTGCTGTCGGCCAAGGACGAGGCGGCGATCAAGAGCGCGGCGTTCCAGGCCGGCGCCAACGACTATCTCGTCAAGCTGCCGGACCGCGTCGAGCTGATCGCCCGCATCCGCTACCACACCCGCGCCTATCTCGATCATCTCCAGCGCGACGCCGCCTATGCGGCGCTGCGCGAGAGCCAGCGCCAGCTGATGCAGGCCAATCTCGAGCTGGAGCGGCTCACCCGCATCGACGGGCTGACCGGTCTCGGCAACCGGCGCTATTTCGACGAATACATGCTGGCGGAATGGCGGCGCGCCGTGCGCGGCGAGCTGTCGCTGTCGGTGCTGATGATCGATGTCGACCGCTTCAAGGACTACAACGACACCTATGGCCATCTGGCGGGCGACGAGGTGCTGCGGCGGGTCGCCCATGCCATTCGCGGCGGCGCCAGCCGGCCCGGCGACCTTGCGGCGCGCTTCGGCGGCGAGGAGTTCGTCGTCGTCCTGCTGAACAGCGGCGCCGAGGAGGCGCGGGTCGCGGCCGAGCGGCTGGTGCAGAGCGTGCGCGACCTCGGCATCCCGCATGGCGAGGGGCGGGTCACGGTCAGCGTCGGCGCCGCCTCGATGCGGCCGCGGGGCGACACGCCGGATGCGATCATCACCGAGGCCGATCTTGCGCTGTTCCGCGCCAAGGCGACCGGCAAGGACCGCTACGAGCTGAGCGGACCGTCCGGCGGCTAGCTGTCCTTCCGGCTTCTCACCGGCAGACGTCGACCCAGGAGGCGCCAGTGATCTCGGCCATGCGGGCGGGCGCGATCCTCAGCGCCGTATAGGGCGAGCCGGCGGCCGGCACCACTTCCTCGAAAGCGTTGAGCGACACGTCGCAATAGACCGGCAGCGGCGTCGCGAGCCCGAACGGGCAGACGCCGCCGACCGGATGGCCGGTGAGCGCCGCCACCTCCTCGGCGCCGAGCAGGCTCGCCTTGCCGCCGAAGACCGCCTTGGCCTTGGCATTGTCGAGCCGCGCCTCGCCGCCCGCCACCAGCAGGAAGGCGCGCGCGCCCACCCGCAGCGACAGCGTCTTGGCGATCTGCGCCGGCGCGACGCCGTGCCCGGCCACCGCCTCGGCCACCGTGGCGGTGCGCGCCGCCAATTCGACAATGGCGATGTCGGGCGCCCGCTCCGACAGGAAGGCCCGCACGGACTCCACGCTCATCTTCCGCCTCGCTCTCCCGGGGATTGGGAGCGCCCGACCATGCCCGATTCGGTCGTTGCGGCGCAGCATCGAATGGCCCTTGCGTTGTTGAGCGAATTGGACATAACTAAACACAAAACTAAACGCGGCCGGCAGCCACCGGCACGCGAACGCCAATCGAGGGGGCAGAAGACCCGCCTCGTTCCCTGGGAGGAGAACATGCTGAAGACGTGGAGGCCCCTTCTGGGGGCGGCGGTTGCGTTTGGAGCGTTCGCCGGCACGCTCGCCGTGCCGCAGGCCGCCAAGGCCGAGCAGCTGACGCTGTGCTGGGCGGCCTGGGACCCGGCCAATGCGCTGGTCGAGCTGTCCAAGGATTTCACCGCCAAGACCAAGATCGACATGAAGTTCGAGTTCGTCCCGTGGACGAGCTATGCCGACCGCTTCCTCAACGAGCTCAACTCGCACGGCAAGCTCTGCGACCTGATCATCGGCGACAGCCAGTGGGTCGGCGGCGCGGCGGAGAACGGCCACTATGTGAAGCTGAACGACTTCTTCGCCAAGGAAGGCATCAAGATGGATGACTTCGTGCCGGCGACGGTCGTGGGCTATTCGGAATGGCCGAAGAACACGCCGAACTACTGGGCGCTGCCGGCGATGGGCGACGTGGTGGGCTGGACCTACCGCAAGGACTGGTTCCAGAAGCCGGAGTTGCAGAAGGAGTTCAAGGCCAAGTATGGCTGGGACCTTGCCGCACCCAAGACCTACGACCAGCTGAAGCAGATCGCCGAGTTCTTCCAGGGCCGGGAGATCGACGGCAAGAAGATCTACGGTGCCTCGATCTATACCGAGCGCGGCTCGGAAGGCATCACCATGGGCGTGACCAACGTCCTCTATGACTGGGGCTTCATGTATGACAACCCCAAGAAGCCCTACGACATGCAGGGCTACGTCAATTCGCCGGACGCGGTGAAGGGGCTCGAATTCTACAAGTCGCTCTATGATTGCTGCACCCCGCCGGGCGCGTCCAACGTCTACATGGTGGAATCCGCCGACGCCTTCAAATCCGGGCAGGTGGCGATGCAGATGAACTTCGCCTTCACCTGGCCCGGCCTCTACAAGGACGAGAAGGTCGGCGGCGACCGCATCGGCTTCTTCCCCAACCCGGCGGAGAAATACCATTTCGCCCAGCTCGGCGGGCAGGGCATCTCGGTGGTGTCCTATTCCGACAAGAAGGACGCGGCGCTGCAATACATCAAGTGGTTCGCCCAGCCGGACGTGCAGCAGAAATGGTGGCAGCTCGGCGGCTATTCCTGCCTGAAGGCGGTGGTCGACGCGCCCGGCTTCAAGTCGAGCCAGCCCTATGCCCCGGCCTTCCTGGAATCCATGGCCATCGTCAAGGATTTCTGGGCTGAGCCGAGCTATGCCGAGCTTCTCCAGGCCATGCAGAAGCGGGTGCATGACTATGTCATCGCCGGCAAGGGCACGGCGAAGGAAGCGCTCGACAGCCTCGTCAAGGACTGGACCGAGATCTTCAAGGACGACGGCAAGATCTGAGGCGACGGGAGGGCGGAGGGGCCGCCAAACCCTCTTCCCCCGGTTCGTGGTCCCTGAGGTATCCACTGGGCCTGCTTGGATCGCCCCCTTGATCTTCCCTCTCCCCGTTGGGGAGAGGTGGCCCGCGAAGCGGGTCGGTGAGGGGCTCTAGCGATCGGGAAGCCAGGAAGACCCCTCACCCCATCCCTCTCCCCCACGGGGAGAGGGAGCTGCCGGAGCTTCCTGCGTCTGTTTTTCCGAAAGGATCGGGCCATGTAGCCCGCCTCGGATCGCCCCGACCCGGCCCATCCGCTCATCCATCAGGTGAGAGACCGTGACCGCTTCACACGACACCTTCTCCGACAAGATGGCCGACGCGGCGGTGCGCGCGACGCCGGAGCCGCTCGCCACCCGGGTGCGCGGCCTGTCCGACCGTGCCATCGCCTGGCTGTTCATCGCCCCGACCATCGCGCTCCTGCTGGCGATCAACATCTTCCCGCTGTTCTGGGCGATCTGGCTGTCCTTCACCAATTTCCGCGCCAACCGGCCCAATGCGGCGGTGCGCAATGTCGGGCTCGACAATTACTCGCGCATCCTCAACGACCCCGACATCTGGGCGTCGATGCAGACCACGGCGCATTTCGTGTTCTGGACCATCCTCCTGCAGACGGTGATCGGCTTTGCGCTGGCCTGGCTCATCGACCGCAAGTTCCGCGGCCACGCCTTCTGGACCACGCTGATCCTCATCCCGATGATGCTGTCGCCGGCGGTGGTGGGCAATTTCTGGCGCTTCCTCTACGAGCCGCAGATCGGCCTGTTCGCCTATGCCGTCTCCTTCGTGTCGGGCATCCCCACCTCCGACATCCAGATGCTCGGCAACGTCCATCTGGCGCCCTGGGCGATCATCATCGTCGATACCTGGATGTGGACGCCCTATGTGATGCTGATCTGCCTCGCCGGGCTGCGCTCCATTCCCGACTACATCTACGAGGCGGCCGAGGTCGACCGCGCCTCGCCCTGGCGGCAGTTCTGGTCGATCACCGTGCCGATGGCGCTGCCCTTCATCATGCTGGCGGTGCTGTTCCGCGGCATCGAGAACTTCAAGATGTTCGACATGGTGAACCTGCTCACCGGCGGCGGGCCCGGCTCCACCACCGAAGTGGCCTCCATCGCGCTCAAGCGCGACGCCTTCGAGGCGTGGGCGACCGGGCGCTCCTCCGCCTTCGCCATCGTGCTGTTCGTCGCGGTGTTCGGCCTCGCCAACATCTATGTGAAGGCGCTCAACAAGGTGAAGCAGAGATGAGCTCCGCCAAGACATCTTCCGTCACCGCCGCCCACTCGGTCGTCGAGCCGAGCCCGGCCTCGCGGCGCATCGCCGGCGCCCTCGTCATCCTCTACGCGCTGGTCACGCTGGTGCCGCTGGCGTGGATCTTCCTCACCTCCATCAAGTCGCCGCCGGATTCGATCTCCTACCCGCCGAAGATCCTGTTCACGCCGTCGCTGGAGGGCTACTGCAACCTCTTCACCACCCGCACGCGGCAGACGCCGGATTATATCGCCGCGCTGCCGCCGCCCTCGGGCGTGTGCGACGCGGTCACCCGCGAGCGCAACATGGTGATCGCCGGCCCGTCCAACTTCCTGCCGCGCTTCACCAATTCGCTGATCATCGCCTTCGGTTCGACCTTCCTCGCGGTATCGCTCGGCACGCTGGCCGCCTATGGCTTCTCGCGCTTCAAGGTGCCGCTGGCCGACGACCTTTTGTTCTTCATCCTGTCGACGCGGATGATGCCGCCCATCGCCGTCGCCATCCCGATCTACCTCATGTACCGGCAGCTCGGCCTGTCCGACACCGCGCTCGGCATGATGCTGCTCTACACGGCGGTGAACGTCTCGCTGGCGGTCTGGCTGCTCAAGGGCTTCATCGACGAGATCCCGCGCGAATATGAGGAGGCGGCGATGATCGACGGCTACACGCGGCTGCAGGCCTTCTTCAAGGTGGTGCTGCCGCAGGCCACCACCGGCATCGCCGCCACCGCCATCTTCTGCCTGATCTTCGCCTGGAACGAATACGCCTTCGCCTCGCTGCTCACCTCCGGCAGCGCCCAGACGGCGCCGCCCTTCATCCCCACCATCATCGGCGAGGGCGGGCAGGACTGGCCGGCGGTGGCGGCGGGCACCACCATCTTCCTGGTGCCGATCCTGGTCTTCACCATCCTGCTGCGCAAACAGCTCCTGCGCGGCATCACCTTCGGGGCGGTGCGCAAATGACCGACCATACCCTCGCCCCGAAGAAACCCCGCCGCCCGTTCTTCCTGCGCCGCGGCCCGATGGAGGCGCTCGCCGTCGCGCTCATCGCGCTGGGCTTCCTCATGCTGTTCCAGCCCTTCGCGCTGGTGCTTTACACCTATTCCTTCATCACCCTCCTCGCCGGCACGCTGATGTTCACCATCGTGTCGAAATTCCCGGAGTAGGCCGATGGCCGAGATCAGGGTCGACCATTTGCGCAAGGCCTTCGGCGAGTTCGTCGCGGTGCAGGATTCCTCCTTCACCGTCGAGGACGGCGAATTCCTGGCGCTGCTGGGCCCGTCGGGCTGCGGCAAGACCACCACGCTGCGGATGATCGCCGGGCTGGAGCTTCCCACCGGCGGCGCCATTCGGCTTGGCGGCGAGGACGTGACCTACAAGCGCGCCAGCGAGCGCGACATCGCCTTCGTGTTCCAGCTCTTCGCGCTCTACCCGCACATGAATGTGCGGCGGAACATCGGCTTCCCGATGCTGTCGCAGGGCGTGCCGAAGGCGGAGATCAGAAAGCGGGTGGAGGAAACCGCCCGCCTTCTGCAGATCGACCATATCCTCGATCGCCCGGTCTCCGGCCTCGCCGGCGGCGACCGCCAGCGCGTGGCGCTCGGCCGCGCCATCGTGCGGCGGCCGAAATGCTTCCTGATGGACGAGCCGCTCGGCACGCTCGACGCCGAGTTCCGCGATGTGATGGTCCGCGAGCTGCGCGAACTGCACAACCGCATCCACGCCACCACCGTCTATGTCACCCACGACCAGATCGAGGCGATGGCGATGGCCGACAAGATCGCGGTGATGAATCACGGCGTCATCGAGCAGTTCGCCACCCCGCGCGAGATCTATAACCGCCCGGCCTCGATGTATGTCGCCGACTTCATCGGCTCGCCGCCGATGAACTTCCTGCGCTTCACCGCCGGCCTTCAGAAGGGCGCCCGCATCGCCCGCATCGACGGCGCGGACGTGCAGATGCCGGAGCTGCGTGCCGACGTCGCCGAGGGCGAGCTCGCTTTGGGCGTACGCCCCGAGCACATCCGCTTCTCGGATGCCTCGCCGTTGCGCGGGGCGATCTATGGCGCGGAATATCTCGGCACCAACCAGATCGTCACGGTGGAGACGGCCGGCGGCCTCGTCCGCGCCCGGCTGCCGGCCGAGCGCAGCTATCGCATCGGCGACCGGGTCGGGCTCACCTTCCTCGCCGACCGGCTGTCGCTGTTCGACGTCCGCACCGGCCGCGCCGTTCCCTCCGTGCTGCACGAGGGCGTGCTGGCGCGCGACACCCGCCACCGCGAGGTAGGCGATCTCGAAACCTCGACGCGGGAGGCGCGCCATGGCTGAGGTCACGCTGAAGGGCGTCACGAGGAGCTTCGGCGACAAGCGCGCCGTCGACAGCCTCGACCTCCACATCGCCGATGGCGAGTTCGTGGTGCTGCTCGGCCCCACCGGCGCCGGCAAGACCACCACGCTGCGCCTCATCGCCGGGCTGGAGAAGCCGGATGCCGGCACGGTGGAGATCGGCGGGCGGCCGATGAACGGCGCCTCGCCCGCCGGGCGCGACGTCGCCTTCGTGTTCCAGCAATATTCGCTCTATCCGCATCTCACCGTCTACGAGAACCTCGCCTTCCCGCTGCGTTCCCCCGCGCGGCGCATGGACAAGGCGACCCTCGACGCCCGGGTGCGGCAGGTGGCGAAGATGGTACGCATCGACCACAAGCTGGAAAACCGCTCGACCCGGCTTTCGGGCGGCGAGATGCAGCGCGTCGCCATCGGCCGGGCGCTGGTGCGCCGGCCCTCGATCTATCTCATGGACGAGCCGCTCTCCTCGCTGGACGCCAAGCTACGCGGCGAGCTCAGGCTGGAGCTGAAGCGCATCCAGAAGGAGCTCGGCGCCACGCTGCTCTACGTCACCCACGACCAGATCGAGGCGATGACCATGGCCGACCGCATCGGCATCCTCGCCGAGGGCAAGCTGGTGCAGATCGGCACCCCGCGCGAGATCTACGCCAACCCGGCCAATCTGCACGTCGCCGCCCGGCTCGGCCAGCCGCACATCAATCTGGTGCCGCCGGGGCTGCTGCCCGACGCCGCCACGCCGGCGGGCACCCGCACCGTCGGCGCGCGTACCGAGCATCTGGAGATCGCCCGCACCGAGGGCGGCGTCGCCGGCAATGCCGAGGTCGACTGGATCGAGCATCTCGGCGACCAGAACCACCTGCACATCAAGGTCGGCGGCCACAAGCTGGTGACGCTCGCCGACCCGGATCTGCCGGTGGAGGCGGGCGACCGGATCAGCGTGCGATTGCGGCAGCCGCTCTATTTCGGTAGCGACGGCCAGCGCCTCGCGTGACATGAAGGGGAGGCGGCGCGGCTCGCCGCGTCGCATCCGGCGTCGGCTAAGGATAGGAAGTCCATGACGAAACATTTCTTCAACCGCCGCGAGAGCATCGTCACCGAGGCGCTGGACGGCCTGCTGCGCACCACCCCGCCGGGCCGGCTGGCGCGGCTCGATACCTATCCCGACATCAAGGTCGTGCTGCGCGCCGATTGGGACAAGTCGAAGGTCGCGGTGGTCTCCGGCGGCGGCGCCGGGCATGAGCCCTCGCATGCCGGCTTCGTCGGCCGCGGCATGCTCACCGCCGCGGTGTCGGGCGAAATCTTCGCCTCGCCGAGCGTGGAAGCGGTGCTCACCGCCATCCGCGCGGTCACCGGCGCGCCGGGCTGCCTTCTGGTGGTGAAGAACTACACCGGCGACCGGCTGAATTTCGGCCTCGCCGCCGAGCGCGCCCGCGCCGAGGGCTTCAAGGTCGAGGTGGTGATCGTCGCCGACGACATCGCGCTGCCCGACCTGCCGCAGCCGCGCGGCATCGCCGGCACGCTGTTCGTGCACAAGATCGCCGGCCACCATGCCGAGGCGGGGGACGACCTCGCGGGCGTGGCGGCGGCGGCGAAGGCGGCGGCGCACGACATCGCCTCGCTGGGCGTGTCCTTCTCTTCCTGCTCCATCCCCGGCCAGCCCTTCGCCGAGCGCCTCGGCGAGGCGGAGGGCGAACTCGGCCTCGGCATACATGGCGAGCCGGGCGTCGAGCGCATCGCGGTCGAGCCGGTGGACGCCCTGGTCGCGCGCATGGCCGGGCATCTGGCGCCCAAGCTCGACACCGGCGCCGCCTATGCCCTGCTGGTCAACAATCTCGGCGCGGTGCCGCCGCTGGAAATGTCGCTGATCGCCGACAGCGTGCTGCGCGCCCCGCTCGGCGCCGGGGTGAAGCTGGTGATCGGCCCGCAGGCGCTGATGACGGCGTTGAACATGAACGGCTTCTCGCTGTCCTTCCTCAAGCTCGACGCCGCGCGCGAGGCCGCGCTGGCCTCGCCGGTCGAGCCGCTCGCCTGGCGGCCGGTGGTGGCGTCCGGTCCGGTCGCCGTGGTGCCGGCGCCCGCCGCCGCGCATGAACAGGCGCCGCCCGCCAGCGGCAATGCCGCCGCCGAGGCGGCGATCCGCACCGTCTGCGCCACCCTGATCGGGCTGGAGGCGGAGCTGAACCGCCTCGATGCGAAGGCCGGCGACGGCGATACCGGCTCCACCGTTGCCACCGGCGCCCGCGCGGTGGAGGGCAAGCTCGCCTCCCTGCCGCTCGCCGACACCGCCGCGACGCTTTCCGCCATCGGCGAGACGCTGGCCACCGCCATGGGCGGGTCGAGCGGCGTGCTTCTGTCGATCTTCTTCACCGCGAGCGCCAAGGCGGTCGCCGAGGGCCGGGACATCCCCGCCGCCCTGCTCGCCGGCCTCGATCGCATGACCTTCTATGGCGGCGCCACCCCCGGGGCCCGCACCATGGTCGATGCGCTCGATCCCGGCCTGAAGGCGCTGGCGGCGGAAGGCCTGGCAAAGGCCGCCGAGGCGGCCGGCGCCGGCGCCGAGGCCACCAAGGCGATGACCCATGCCCGCGCCGGCCGCGCCGCCTATGTCGCCGCCCGCGATCTCGAAGGCTCGCCGGATCCCGGCGCGGTGGCGGTCGCCGCCGTGTTCGCGGCGCTCGCGCGGGGATAGTGGGAACCAGCACAGGGGAGGAGCCGATGCATCTCGCCGCCGCCGACCTCGCCGCGCTGATCGCCCTGTGCCGGGCGGAGATCGACCGGCATGGCGCGCATCTGAGCGCGCTGGACAGCGCCATCGGCGACGGCGACCACGGCGCCAATATGCGGCGGGGCCTCGAGGCGGTGTTCGCCGAGCGCGACTCCATCGCCAGGCTGCCGCTGCCGGCGGCGCTGGAGAAGATCGGCCTGGTGCTGGTGATGAATATCGGCGGCGCCGCCGGCCCGCTCTACGGCACGCTGCTGATGGAGCTCGGCCGCGGCCTCGCCGCCCAGGGCTGCGGCGAGGATTTCGCCGCCGCGCTGGAACGAGCGGTCGCCGCCGTTGCCCGGCGCGGCCGCTCCGGCCCGGGTGACAAGACGCTGCTCGATGTGCTCTATCCGGTGCAGGCGGAGATCGTGCGGCGCTCGGCGCCCGGGCATATCGCCGCCTGCGCCCGTTCGGCGGCGCAGTCCACGCAGGCCATGCAGGCGCGCCGCGGCCGGGCTTCCTTCCTCGGCGCCCGTTCCATCGGCCATGAGGATCCCGGCGCCTCCAGCTGCGCCCTGCTCACCGCCGCCATCTGCGGCTATCTCGCGGAGCATCGCCCCCTATGAATGCGCGTGCCGCCCAGCCCTCCGCGCCCGCTGCCGCCAATGTCGGCATCGTCATCGTCTCGCATTCGCCGCTGGTGGCGAAGGGCGCGGCCGACATGGTGCGCCAGATGGTGGGCGATTGCGTGCCGCTGGCCTTCACCGGCGGCAATGCCGAGGGCGGGCTCGGCACCCATGTCGCCGGTATCGCCGCTGCCATCGAGGCGGCGTGGTCGGAGGCGGGGGTGGCGGTGTTCGTCGATCTCGGCGGCGCCGAGACCAATAGCGAGATGGCGGTGGAGCGGCTGGATCCCGCCCGCGCGGCCCGCGTCGCCATCTGCAACGCGCCGTTGGTCGAGGGAGCGGTGATCGCCGCCGCCGAGGCCTCGGGCGGCTCCAGCCTCGCCAAGGTGGTGGCGACCGCCGAGGAGCTGTCCCCGCGATGAGCGAGCCCAGCCCCGCCTTCCCGCGCGAGCGCAGCGGCACTCGCTGGCAGACCGAGGTGGAAGTCACCCACGGCATCGGCCTGCATGCCCGCCCCTCCGTCGCCTTCACCCGCCTCGCCAAGAGCTTCCCCTGCGCCATCGAGGTGGCGGTGGACGGCTCGCCGGACTGGCTGAACGGCAAGAGCATCGTCAAGATTATGGGCGCCCGCATCCGCCGCGGCACCCGCCTGCGCATCCGCGCCGAGGGCTTCCGCGCCGAGGAGGCGATCGTGGCGCTCGGCGAGCTGGTGCGGCGCAATTTCGACGAGGAGCGCAAGAATGCCCGCCCCGATGGCCGCTCCGATGGTCGCCCGGATGGCCGGCCCGCGTGAGCTGACCGGCAAGGCGGCCTCGCCCGGCCGGGCGCTCGGGCCGGCCTTTCGCGCGCCCGCGCCGGCCGCGCTGCCGGCCCCGGCCGGGGAGGACGCGCGCGCGGCCCTCGCCGCCGCGCTCGCCCGCGCGGTCGAGGAACTGCGCGGGCTGGCCGCCGGCGCCGATCCGCAGAGCGCCGCCGTGCTCGATTTCCAGATCGAGATGCTGCTCGACCCGGAGATGGTTGAGCCGGCGCTGCGGCGCCTCGCCGCCGGCGACGGCGCGGCTCTCGCCTGGGCCGGCGCCATGGACGCGCATATCCGCACGCTGGCGGCCGATGCCGTGCCCGCCGCCACAAACCCTGCCGGCGAGGACGCCTTCGCCGCCCGTGCCGCCGATCTCGCCGATCTCAAGCAGCGCGTGCTCGACGGGCTCGCCGGCCGGTCGCGCGCCGATTTCCCGGAAGCCGCCATCTATGTCGGCGAGGACATGCCGCCGAGCGTGTTCCTCGCGCATGACTGGTCGAAGGGCGGCGGCATCGCCCTCGCCGCCGGCAGCACGGTCAGCCACGTCGCCATGCTGGCGCGGGCGCGGGGGGTGCCGATGGTGATCGGCCTCGGCACGCTGGCGGTGGAGGAGGGGGAATGGCTGCGCGTCGATGGCGAGGCCGGGCTGGTGCTCCGCGGGCAGATCGCCGGGGATGAAGGGGCCATCCGACCCGATCCGCCTGCCGCCGATGCGCCGAACGCTTCCCCTCCTGCCGGGAGCGGCCCCCTGCTTTCCCTCTCCCCGGCGGGGAGAGGGAGCAAGGGGTCGGTCCCGCCTGACGCGCCGTCCCCCGGGCCGTCCGCTGATCGACCGGCCGGTCCCTCCATCCCCTTCCGCCTCGAGGCCAACATCAACAGCCTCGCCGACCTCGATGCCGTCGACCCGGCCAGCATCGACGGCATTGGTCTCGTGCGCACCGAGTTCCTGTTCCTCTCGGCGGCGGAGGCGCTGAGCGAGGAGCGGCATGTCGAGAGCTACCGGCGCATCCTCGCGCGCGTCCCCGGCCGCCCGGTGCGGCTGCGCCTGCTCGATCTCGGCGGCGACAAGGCGCTGCCCGGCCTCGTCGAGGGCGGGCCGGGCTCGCTGCTGGGCGAGCGCGGCATCCGCTTCCTGCTGGCGCATCCCGATCTCGCCCGCCTGCAGGCGCGGGCGATCCTGCGCGTCGCCGCCGAGGGCGAGGTCGGCGTGCTGCTGCCGATGGTGACGCTGCCGCAGGAAGTGGCGGCGGTGGCGCGTCTGTTCGAGGAGGAAGCGGTGGCGCTCGCCCGCCTCGGCGTGCCGGTGCGCTGCCCACCGCTCGGCATCATGGTGGAGGTGCCGGCGACCGCGCTCACCCTCGACCTGTTCGCGGATGCGGCATTCTTTTCGGTGGGGACCAACGACCTGATGCAGTATCTGTCGGCGGCGGCGCGGGACAATCCCGCCGTCGCCCCGCTCAATGCCGGCTCGGAGACCGCCTTGTTCCGTCTGTTGGCCCAGATCAGTGCCGCGGCCCGGTCGCTCGGCAAGCCGGTGGCGATCTGCGGCGATCTCGCCGGCGATCCCGAGGCGGTGGCGCGGCTGGTGGCGCTGGGCTTCGGCGATTTCTCGGTGGCGCCCTCGCGCCTGTCGGCGCTGCGCGCGCTGGCGTGTCCGCCGGTCCCGGTGGAGGGCTGAGCGGTGGCGCGGGACATCGACGAGGCGGTGATCGCCTATAAGACGCTGCTGGCCGGCATTCTCGACAACCGGCCCTCCGGCACCCGCCAGCGGCTCGCCTCGGCGCTGGGCAAGCATCGCAGCTTCGTCACCCAGGTGACGAGCCCGGCCTATGACACGCCGCTGCCGGCGCGGCATCTGCCGACCATCTTCCGCGTCTGCCATTTCAGCCCGGCCGAGCAGGAGCGCTTCCTCGCCGCCTATGAGGCGGCGCATCCCGGCCGGCTGCCGGATGCCGGCGGCAGCGAGCGGCTGCGTCCGCTGACGCTGATGGCGCCCGATTTCGGCGACGAGAAGAAGAACCGCCAGTTCGACGACGCCATTGCCGAGCTGGTGCAGAAGATGGCGGCCCTGGCCGGCGGCGGCGAGTAGGCGGCGGTGAGCGCGCGTCCTGCCCATAGCGGCCGCCGCCGGCCCGCCTCCCGGAGCGCCGGGCGATGAAGAAGATCATGAACGCGCCGGAGCGTTTCGTCGCCGAGAGCCTGGAGGGCCTCGTGCTGGCGCATGAGGGGCTGCTGGCCTTTGGCGGGGGGCGGAAATTCGTGCGGCGGCGCGTGCTCGCGCCCGGCAAGGTGGCGGTCATTTCCGGCGGCGGCGCCGGCCATGAGCCGCTGCATTCCGGCTTCGTGGGGCGGGGCATGCTGGATGCGGCCTGCACCGGCCATGTCTTCACCTCGCCGACGCCGGACCAGATCGTGGCGGCGATGGACGAGGTGGATACCGGCGCCGGCTGCCTGCTGATCGTGAAGAATTACGACGGCGACGTGATGAATTTCGAGATGGCGGCGGAGATGGCCGCCCCGCGCCATGCCGTCGAGACGGTGATCGTCGAGGACGATGCCGCCACCGGTCCCGCGGTGCGCAGCCGCGGCCGCCGCGGGGTCGCCGGCACGGTGGTGGTGGAGAAGCTGATCGGCGCCGCCGCCGAGCAGGGGGCGGACCTCGCCGCGTTGAAGGCGCTGGGCGAGGACCTCAACGGGCGCATCCGCTCCATGGGCGTTGCCCTGCGCGGCGTCGCGGTGCCCGACAATGCCCGCGAGACCTTCGTCCTCGGGCCGGAGGAGATGGAGTTCGGCGTCGGCATACATGGCGAGCCGGGCCTCGCCCGCACCCGCTTCGCCGATGCCGATGCCATCATCCGCCAGCTCGGCGAGGCGATCCTCGCCGAATTTCCCCCGGGGCTTCTTGCGGCGGAGGGGCTGCGGCCGCTGCTCGTGGTCAACGGCTTCGGCGGCACGCCGCCGATCGAGCTCTATCTCGCCCATGGCCTCGCCCGCCGCTTCTTCGAGGCGCGCGCCATCATGCCGGCGCGGGCGCTCACCGGCACCTTCGTCACCTCGCTGGACATGGCCGGCCTGTCGCTGACGCTCGCCTTGCTCACGCCGGATCAGTTCGCGCTGTGGAACGCCCCGGTGGCGACGCCGGCGCTCGGCTGGTGAGGCGCAGGCCTTCAGGCCGCGAGGTCGGCCAGCTTCGGCTCCACCTCGATCGTCACATGCGACAGGTCGTGGATATGGGCCAGCTTGGCGCGGTAATGCGCCGGCGGCTGCGGGTCGGCGCTGCGCAGCGCCACGATGGCGCCGTGATGGCCGGGGCCGAGCTGCCAGACATGCAGGTCGGTGATCTCGTCGCCATCGGCCTCCACCGCCTCGCGGATCTCCTCCGGCAAATCCTCGCCCGGCTCGACATAGTCGATCAGCACCGCGCCGGCGCTGCGGACCAGCCCGAAGGACCAGCGGGCGATCACCAGCCCGCCGACGATGCCCATCATCGGGTCGAGCCACAGCCAGCCATAGAGGCTGCCGAGCGTCAGCGCCGCGATGGCGAGCACCGAGGTCAGCGCGTCCGCCAGCACATGCAGATAGGCGGCGCGCAGGTTGAGGTCGTGCGCCGGCCCCTCGCCATGGCCGTGATGGTCATGATGATCGTGCCCGTGGTGATGCCCGTGGCCATGATGGTGGCCGTGGTCCTCGCGCAGCAGCCAGGCGCTGGCGAGGTTCACCGCCAGGCCGAGCACCGCCACCGCGATGGCCTGCGGGAAATCGATGGCGGTCGGGCTGTAGAGCCGCACCAGGCTTTCCCAGCCGATCAGCAGCGCGATCAGCGCCAGCACCACGGCGCTGGCGAAGGCGGCGAGGTCGCCCAGCTTGCCGGTGCCGAAGCTGAAGCGCGGATTATGGGCGTTGCGGCGGGCATAGAGATAGGCGAGCGCGGTGATCAGCATCGCCGCCGCGTGGGTCGCCATGTGCCAGCCATCGGCGACCAGCGCCATCGAGCCGAACACGCTGCCGGCGACGATCTCGCCGACCATCATCGTCGCGGTGAGCGCGATCACCAGCCAGGTGCGGCGCTCGTTGCGGGCGTGGTTGTCGCCGAGGAACACATGGCTGTGCGGCGTGGCGAGGCGGGCGGCGTCGCTCATTTCATATAGGTCCTGATGACGTCGATCAGCTCCTCGGCGCCCGCCTCGCGGGCGGCCGGGTCCTCGACGCCGAGCACATGCTCGTGGATGTGGTCTTCGATCAGCTCGGCGGTGAGGCCGTTGATGGCGCCGCGCACCGAGGCGACCTGGTTCAGCACGTCGGCGCAGGGCGCCTCCGCCTCCAGCGACCGCTCGATCGCCTCCATCTGCCCCTTCAGCCGGCGGATGCGGGCGAGCAGCTTGGTCTTGTTCTTCGCAATATGGCTCATGGAATATAGGGGTATACCCTATATCGGCACCACGCAAGGCCATGACATCGGTGGGATCGCCATTGTCCGGACTTTCCCGTCGCCACGCGACGGGTCCGGGTTCGGTCATCGGCTCATATAGGGGGTGGGTCTATACGAAAACGCCGCGCCCGGCTGGCCGGGCGCGGCGTCATGTTCGGGAGGCCGCGGCCTCCATGTTCAGGCCGTGTCAGCGCGCGGCGGCGAGGCGGGTCTCGCCGGCCCTTCCGGCCAGCGAGAGCAGGGCGCCGAGCCCCGCCAGCCCGCCGGTGAGGGCGACGATCGACGTCCACCCGCCGTGCTCCCAGAACCAGCCGCCCATCGAGCCGGTGACGCTGGAGCCGATATAGTAGAACAGCAGGTACAGCGAGGCGGCGTGTCCCTTGGACAGGCCGGCCAGCGGGCCGACCGAGCTCGAGGCCACGGAATGGCCGATGAAGAAGCCGGTCGCCACCAGCGCCACCCCGCCGGCGATCGCCACCAGCGAGGCCGACAGCGTCAGCAGCACGCCGGCCAGCATGATCAGGAAGCCGGCGACCAGCAGCGGCCGGCGCCCGAAGCGGTCGGCGAGGCTGCCCGCCAGCGAGGAGGAGACGATGCCGAAGCCGAAGGCGAGGAACAGCATGCTCACCGCCGAGGGGGAGAGCCCGTAAGGGGCGCCGGAGAGCCGGAAGGTGGCGTAGTTGAACAGCGTCACGAAGATGCTGGTCAGCACGAAGCCGATGGCATAGACGCGCAGCAGCGCCCGGTTGCGCAGGTGCCCGCCCCAGGCGGCAAGGTGGAAGCCGAGGCCGAGCCCGCGCTGCGGCTCGAAGTTGCGCGAGCGGGGCAGCAGCAGCAGGAAGCCGATCGCCGAGGCGACGCACAGCGCCCCGAGCACGCCGAGCGCCACCCGCCAGGAGGCGAATTCGGTGGTCAGCCCCATGCCGACCCGGCCCATCATCGCCCCGAAGGCGGTGCCGCCGATATAGAGCCCCATCGCCTTGCCGAGATGCCGGGGATGGATCTCCTCCGCCAGATAGGCCATCGCCACCGCCGGCACGCCGCCGAGCACGAAGCCTTCCAGCGCGCGGGCCAGCAGCAGCGTGTGCCAGCTGGGCGAGAAGGCGGCGGCAAGGTTGAACACCGCCGCCAGCGCCATGGAGCCGAAGATCAGCCCGCGCCGGCCGAGCACCTGCGAGAAGGCGCCGGCCAGCACGATGGACACCGCGAGCAGCCCGGTGGTGAGCGACAGGGCGAGCGAGCTCTGCGCCGGGCTCAGCGCGAAGCTGCGCGCAAAATCCGGCAGCAGCGGCTGCACGCAATAGATCAGCGAGAAGCTGGCGAAGCCGGCAAGAAACAGCGCCAGGCCGGCGCGGCGATAATCGGCGGTGCCGCGCTCGATGAAGGCGGGCGCCGCGCCGATCTCGGGCACCACCAGATCGGGGGCGGCCCGCAGCGCCGGGGAGGCGGCGGCGTCGGAGGCGGAAGGTGCCCGGTCGAGCAGGACCGGGGCGGCGGCGGCGGCAGGCGGGGACATGATCGGCAATCCGTAGGGAGGATCCCTGTTTCGCCCGTTGAGATAATTCCGCCGCCATCATCTGTCTAATATATGGAACTGTCGTTCTTCATATGTAACATGTATGGCGATGGAGCTGCGCCACATCCGCTATTTCATCGCCGTCGCCGAGGAGCGGAACTTCACCCGCGCCGCTGCCCGGCTCGGCATCGGCCAACCGCCCTTGAGCGCCCAGATCAAGGATCTGGAGGCCGAGATCGGCACCCAGCTCTTCCACCGGGTGGCGCACGGCGCCGAGTTGACGGAGGCCGGCACGGCCTTCCTCACGGCGGTGAAGAGCCTGCCCGACGAGGCCGCGGCCGCCATCCATGCGGCGCGGCGCGCGGCGCGGGGCGAGACCGGCCAGCTCAGCGTCGGGCTCACCGGTACCGCGGCGCTCAACCCGCTGTTCCCCGCCGCCATCCGCTCCTTCCGCCGCTCCTATCCCGATGTGGAGCTCAGGATCGTCGAGGCCAATTCCGTGGTGCTGCTGTCCAGCCTCGTCGAGGGGCGGCTCGACGTCGCCATCTTGCGCCCGGCCGAATCCGATCCCGAGGATCTGCGCGAGGAACGGCTGATCGACGAGCCGCTGGTGGCGGCGCTGCCGGCGGCGCACCCCGCCGCGTCCCGCCGTACGGGGCTGGATCTCGCGACCTTGAGCGACGAGCCGTTCATCCTCACCCCGCGCTCGGTCGGCACCAGCCTCCACGATGCCGCGCTCGCCGCCTGCCGGGCCGTCGGCTTCGAGCCCCGGCTCGGCCAGCCGGCGCCGCAGATCGCCTCGATCCTGTCGCTGGTGGCGGCGGAGTTCGGTGTCTCGCTGGTGCCCGCCTCGCTTGCCGAGCTCAACGTGCCCGGCGTGGTGTTCCGACGGCTGCGGGCGCCGGAACCGCGGGTCGGGCTGGTGGTCGCCTATCGCAAGCACCGCCCGCCGCCGCTGGCCTTGAACTTCGCGAAGGTCGCGCGGGCCGCGCGGGCGATGGCGGAGATATAGGGCGCGGGCTGCTTCGGGCACCGGCGGCGATCCGACAGGGCGGGGACGTCGGCACTGAGGGGGGCTTTCGACCGCCCGTCGCCGACAGGCGACAGGCTGTCCCCGGCATCTTCCCGCCGGAAGCGGCAGCTTCGGGCGCCGTCGGGCGAAGCTGCGGGCGAGGTGGCGGCAGCGTTTCACCGGATTTCCGGCCGGCATGGCGTGCAGCGTCGGGCGCGAAAGGCGCTTATGCTGGCGGCGGCGACGCGCCCGCGCCGTCATCCCGCCCCGCGAGCCCGTCACGGCCTTCCCATGACCTCAGCCTCTCCCGAAGGTGCGCCGATCCCGGCCCGCCGCCCCAACATCCTGCTGATCACCGCCGACCAGTGGCGCGGCGACCTCATGGGACCTCATCGGCCGTTCGGCAGCCTGACGCCGCATCTCGATGCGCTCGCCGCCGCCGGCACCCGCTTCGCCAGCCATTATTGCCAGGCCTATCCCTGCGGGCCCTCGCGCGCCTCGCTCTATACCGGGCTCTATGCCCACAAGCACCGCTCGGTGGCGAACGGCATGCCGCTCGATGCCCGCCATCCGACGCTGTTCACCGAGCTGCGCCGCGCCGGCTACCTGCCGACGCTGTTCGGCTACACCGATACGACCCTCGACCCGCGCGGGCGGGCGGCGCGCGATCCCGATTGCGGCACCTATGAAAATCTCTGCCCGGGCATCGCCGCCGGGCTGGTGCTCACCGAGCGCGCGACGCCGTGGCTGGCGCATCTGAAGGCGCAGGGCTACCGGGTCGATGACCCGGATGCCGGCCGCGAGGCGATCTTCGCCCAGCGCGGCTTCGGCGAGCCGGCGATATTCTCCGCCGAGCATTCGGAGACCGCCTTCCTCACCGACCGCTTCCTCGACTGGCTCGGCGTCGTCGGCGCGGCACCCTTCTGCGCCCATCTCTCCTACATCGCCCCGCATCCGCCCTTCGGGGCGGCCGATCCCTGGCACCGTCTCGTCGACCCCGCCGACATGCCCGAGCCGGTGCGCGGGGCCGATCCCGCGGTCGAGGCGGCGCAGAGCCCGCTGGTCGCTGCACTGATCG
The DNA here is from genome assembly GCF_018390555.1 of Ancylobacter oerskovii. Taxonomy (GTDB): domain Bacteria; phylum Pseudomonadota; class Alphaproteobacteria; order Rhizobiales; family Xanthobacteraceae; genus Ancylobacter; species Ancylobacter oerskovii. The sequence goes on from NZ_JAHBGB010000019.1 coordinate 304,113, forward strand.
GCCAGATCGGCCTCACCGGACACCTCATCGGCCTCGCCGGACGTGCCGCCGACATGGACCGGAGCCTCATCCGCCGCATGCGCGCCATCTATGCCGGCCTCGCCCATGAGGTGGACCACCATCTCGGCCGCATCTTCCGGGCGCTCAGGGAAAATGGCTTGTGGGACAATACCTTGATCGTCTTCACCGGCGATCATGGCGAGCAGCTCGGCGACCATTGGCTGCTCGGCAAGACCGGCTATTACGACCAGTCCGCCCATATCCCGCTGATCATCCGCGATCCCCGCCCCTCTGCCGACAAGGGGCGAGGCAAGCTGCTGGAATCGTTCACGGAATCCGTCGATGTGCTGCCCACCCTGCTGGAGGCGGCCGGCGTGCCGACCCCGCGAAACTGCGACGGCAGGAGCCTGCTCCCCCTCTGCGCTGGCGAGGAAATCCCTGCCGACTGGCGCGACGAGGTGCATTGGAGCTTCCATTTCGGCGACATCGTCGGGCGGCGCATGGAGCAGGCGCTCGGCCTGCCGACCCCACGGAGCCACCTGCAGGTAGTGCGTGCCAAACATTTGAAATATATAGGTTTTGCTGGATTGCCGCCGGTGGTTTTCGATCTCTCGGCCGACCCGGACGAGCTCGCGAATCGTGCCTCGGACCCCGGATCCGCCTCGTTGCGGCTGGAAGGGGCGGAGCGCCTGCTCGGCTTCCGGCAGCGCCATGAAGAGGAAACCCTCACCGGCTTTCTGGCAAAGGACGGGCAGTTGCATCAGGAAGGAAGATGAGGACGCGGGCGGCCGAATGCAGCCCGGCTGCCGCCGGTTGACGTCGCGCGCATCAGGGCTTGCCACCGGTTTTGTTCATGAAATGAAGTTTGGAATTATTCAAATATTTTTTCGGAAGACTTGAGGCGGGTGTTTTTCTGGAATCATTTGAAGGTAAGCATTAAGAATTGTTTAGTTGACATGAACATATCCCGGGCGGATAGGCAGCGCAGTTCTCGCTTTGTCGGTGACGCCGATCCATGCTCGCCCTCGGTCCTTCGCCTCTCCTGCCTCGCCGTCGCGATGTACTCGGCCTGATGGCGCTGGCCGCCTTCGGCTGCGGCCTCGCGCCCGCGGCGGGGGCAGCGATCGCGCTGCGCGACGTGACCGGCCGCGACGTGACGCTGGCCGCACCGGCCTCCCGCCTCGTCATCGGCGACGGCCGCTTCCTCCTGGCGCTGGCGCTGATCCATCCCGATCCCGTCTCGCTTCTCGCCGGCTGGCCGCGCGACATCAACCGCATCGGCCGTGCCGCCTATGCGGCCTGGCAGAAAAAATTCCCTGCGATCAACGACATACCCCAGACGTCGTCCGCGAATGCGGCGATCTCGGTGGAGCGGATCATCGCGGCCCGACCGGACCTTGCGGTGTTCTCGCTGGGCGCCCAGCCTTCCGGCGAGGAGGTCGCGCGGCTGGAGGCGGCCGGCATCCCGGTGGCGGTGGTCGATTTCTTCGTCAAGCCGCTCGACAATATGGACGCGAGCCTGAGGCTTCTCGGCCGGGCCATCGGGCGGGAGGCGCAGGCGGAGGAATTCATCGCTTTCCGCCGGACGCATTTCGATGCCGTGCGGGCCCGCGTCGCCGACCTGCCGGCCGAGAAGAAGCCGCGGCTGTTCTTCGAGGCGCATGCGGCCATGACCGCCGATTGCTGCAACTCGCCCGGGCGCGGCAATATCGGCGAGGTGATCGAGGCCGTCGGCGCCACCAATATCGGTTCGGCGGTGATCTCCGGCGCCTTCGGCAAGCTGAACCTCGAATATGTCATCGCGCAGGACCCGCAAGTCTATGTCGCGACCGGCGGTAGCCATATGGAAGGCACGGCCGGCCTGTTGATCGGCCCCGAATACAGCCCCGAACGGGCGCGCGAGACGCTGGCCGGCCTCATTCGCCGGCCCGGTTTCGAGGGAATGAGCGCGGTCCGCAATCGCCGCGTCTACGGCCTTGCCCATCAGATGCTCAACTCGCCGCTCGACGTGCTCACGCTCGAAGTGCTGGCGCGATGGGCGCATCCCGAGCTGTTCGCCGATCTCGATCCCGACGCGACGCTCGCCGAGATCAACACGCGCTTCCTCGCCGTGCCCGTCGCCGGGCCGAACTGGATTGCCCTCGACTGACCGCTTTTCGTCATTCGCAACGGAGACCTGCCATGCGCCGCGCCGCCCGGATCCATCGACTCTTCGCCGCTCCCTCGCTTGCGGCGCTCGCGACGGGCGCGCTGCTGCTCGCCGCTGCCGGCGGGGCGCAGGCCGAGCCGGAATTCGTGCGCTCGGTGAAACCCGGCCCCGGTGTCTATGAGCTGGTGTTCAGCGCGCCGATGAACCGCGTCTATGTCGCCGCGGCGGGCACGCGCGGCTCGACCGAGGCCAAGGTGCTGGCGCTGGATCCGGCGACGCTGGAAACCAAGGAAACCATCGATTTCGGGTCGGAGGCCGCCTTCGGCCTGGGCATCAACAACACCACCAGGAAGCTCTACGCCACCCAGACCCGCATCGGCGCCGTCGCCATCGTCGATCTCGCCACCGGCAAGGTGGTGGCGACGGTGAAGAAGGACGAGAAGGCGCATGTGCGCGAGGCCGTGGTCGACGAGGCCGGCAACCGCATCTACGTCACAGCGATGGGCCGGGACGATGACAGCTCGGTGTGGATCATCGACGGCGCCACCGACAAGCTCGTCGGCAGCATCGACAATCTGCCGGGCAGCGTGACCGGCGTCGCCATCGATTCGAAGGGGGGGCGCCTCTTCGCCTCCGCGATGAAGAGCAACCAGGTCCATGTCGTCGATCTCGCGACCGGCAAGCTCGTCAAGAGCTTCGCTTCCGGCGGCGAGAACGCCATCAACCTGGCCTATGACGCCAGCGGCGACCAGCTCTTCGTCGTGCATCAGGGGTCGGGCGATGTCGTCGTGCTCGATCCCAAGGATGGCTCCGTCATCAAGAAGATTCCGACCGGCCCCGGCGCGCTCGGCATCACCCTCGATCCGGCGCGCAGCCTGGCCTATGTCGCCAATCGCGTCGGCGGCTTCGTCACGCTGATCGACACCAAGACGCTGGAGCCGGTGGCGAATGTGGTGACGGGCTCGATGCCGAACACCGTCGCGGTCGACCCGACGACCGGCAATGCCTATGTCACCAACAAGTCGAAGATGGTGCCGCGTCCGCGCCCGGCCCAGCCGCCGGCCGCTGCGGCCTCGCCGGCCGGCGCTCCGGTTGCGGCGACCCCGGCGGCTCCGGCCGGTGCCGCTCCTGGCGGCGCGGCGCCGGGGGGGCGTCCGGTGCCGATGATCGATCCCTTCGGCGACACCGTCGCGTTGATCAAGCCCTGATGCGCCGGCCGTGAACAAAGCGTCGGTGGTGAAAACCTCGGAGAGGACGGGCCAGCAGGTCGATCCGACCGACATGCCCGTCACGACGTCCGCGTGTTTCGCGCTGGTCGGGACCGGCGAGACGGTGGTCGCGAGCGGCTGCCGGCAGGTTCCGATCCGGGCGGGAGAGCCGCTTGCCCCGCAGCTCGCCGCCGCGCTGGCGGATGCCGGAACGGCCGATGCGGTCCTGGTGGGCGCGCTCCCTTACGATCGCACGCAACCCGCGCATCTGATGCGTCCGTCGGAGTGGTCGCGCGTCCCCGGGCGGTCCGGGGCCGGCGTCTTCGGCCAGCCGTCCCTGGTGCGTGTCGGGGGCGAGGCGTCGCAGTGGCGCGTGAGACCGGAGCCGTCTCTGGAGGTCTATCGGGCCGCCGTGACCGAGGCGCTGGCGCATATGGAGCGCAGGCCGGATCTGCGCAAGGTCGTGCTGTCCCGTGCCCTGCGGGTCTCGGGGGACCGGCCGATCGATGTCCGCGCGTTGCTCGGCCGGCTTGCCGAGGACCCCGCCGCCACGGCCTTCTGCGTTCCGTTGCCGCCGCAGGGCGGGACGGGGCGGCTGCTGGTGGGGGCGACCCCGGAGCTCCTGGTCTCGCGGCGAGGCGAGGTCGTGACCTCGCATCCGCTGGCCGGCTCGGCGCGCCGTTCCGCCGATCCGCTCCTTGATCGCGAAGCCGCGGACGCGCTCGCCATCTCGGACAAGGACAATCGCGAACATCGGGAGGTGGTGACGGCCATTCTCGACCAACTAGCCCCCTATTGCCGCGAACTCGGCACGCCGGAGGGCACCCGGCTCGTCGCTACCGCCAGCATGTGGCACCTCGGCACGCGGATCGTCGGGCGGCTGCGCGACACGGCGGTGTCGAGCCTCGAACTCGCCGCCCTGTTGCATCCGACGCCGGCCGTCTGCGGAACGCCGCGCGATGCGGCGGCCGAACTCATTTCCGAGCTCGAAGTCCATGACCGCGGCTTCTATGCCGGCGCGGTGGGCTGGTGCGAGGCGACGGGAGATGGCGACTGGCATGTCGCGCTGCGCTGCGCGGAGATTGCCGGCCGCGAGGCGCGGCTTCATGCCGGCGCCGGCATCGTGCGGGGATCCGATCCGGTCGCCGAAGGCGAGGAGACGGCGGCGAAGTTTGCCGCCATGCTGCGGGCGCTCGGCCTCGACGAGGCCATCGCCTTTGAGGGGACGGCGGCATGATCGAGCTGGTGCAACCCTTTCCGCCGGAATTCGCCGAGCGTTACCGCCAGGCTGGCTATTGGCGCGGCGAGACGTTTCCCGGCATGCTGCGGCAGCTGGCGGCCCGCTATCCCGAGCGGACGGCCGTGGTCGGCGGCGACCGGCGCTGGAATTATGCCGAACTCGCCGCCAGGGCCGAGCGGGCGGCCGCCGGATTCCTTGCGTGCGGGCTGAAGCCCGGCGATCGCGTGGTGGTGCAGCTTCCCAACATCCCCGAGTTCCTCTCGGTGGTGTTCGGCCTGTTCCGCGCCGGGCTCATCCCGGTCTATGCGCTGCCGGCCCACCGGGTGGTGGAGATCGTGCATTTCGCCCGTACCGCCGAGGCACGCGGCTATATCGTCGCGGACCGGCACGAGGGCTTCGACTACCGCGGCCTCGCCGAAGAGGTCCGGCGGCAGGTGCCGGCGATCGACAGCGTGATCGTGGTCGGAGAGGCGGGATCGTTCACGTCCTTCGACGGGCTGGAGGGCGATGTTGCGGCGTTGCCGGGCGACCCGGATCCCTCCTCGGTTGCCTTCCTGCAGATCTCCGGCGGCAGCACGGGTCTTTCCAAGCTGATCCCGCGCACGCATGACGACTACATCTACAGCTTTCGCGCCAGCGCCGAGATTTGCGGCCTGACGCCCGACAGCATCTATCTCGCGGCGCTGCCGGTGGCGCATAACTTCCCGATGAGCTCGCCCGGCGTGTTCGGCGTGCTCCATGCCGGCGGCACGGTGGTGATGTCGCCCTCGCCGAGCCCGGAGGTCGCCTTTCCGCTGATCGAGCGCGAAAGGGTGACGATCACCGGCCTCGTGCCGCCGCTGGCTTTGCTCTGGATGCAGGCGGCGCCGAAGGCGGCACAGGACCTGTCCAGTCTCGAGGTTCTGCAGGTGGGGGGCGCCAAGTTCATGCCGGAAGCGGCGCGGCGCGTGCGCCCGACGCTCGGCTGCACCCTGCAGCAGGTGTTCGGCATGGCGGAGGGGCTGGTGAACTACACGCGCCTCGACGACCCGGAGGAGATCATCGTCACCACTCAGGGGCGCCCGATCAGCGAGGATGACGAGGTGCTGATCCTCGACGATGCCGGACGGGCGGTGCCGGAAGGCGAGGTCGGCAACCTGCTGGCGCGTGGGCCCTACACCATCCGCGCCTATCACAATAATGACGGTGCCAATGCCCGCTCCTTCACCCCGGACGGCTTCTATCGCACCGGCGACATGGTGAAACGCACGCCCGAGGGCTATCTCGTCGTGCAGGGCCGTGCCAGCGACCACATCAACCGCGCCGGCGAGAAGATTTCCGCCGAGGAGATCGAGGACCACCTGCTGGGGCATCCGAATGTGTTCGACGCCGCCGTCGTCTCCCTGCCGGACGAGTTCCTCGGGGAACGCAGTTGCGCCTTCATCATTCCGCAGGGAGAAAAGCCGAAGGCGGCGGCCTTGAAGGCGTTCATGCGCACGCGGGGCCTCGCCGACTTCAAGGTGCCGGACCAGATCGTTTTCGTGCCGGCATTCGAGACAACGGCGGTGGGCAAGGTCAGCCGCAAGGAGTTGCGGGCGGCGTTGCGCCGGCAGTTCCTCGCCGAGCAGGCGGCCCCGCCGACGGGAGAATGACGATGTCGCAGAAGCCCGGATTGCCCCGGATCGCCTCCTATGCCTTGCCGACGCCGGCTGAACTGCCGGCGTCACGGGCGCCGTGGAGGCTCGCGCGTGAACGGGCGGCGCTGCTCATCCACGACATGCAGGGCTATTTCGTCGCTCCTTTCGCCGCCGGCGAGACGCCGGTCGCACCGGCCATCGCCAATATCGCCGTGCTGGCCGCCGCTGCGCGGACGGCCGGCGTGCCGGTGTTCTATACGGCGCAGGAGGGCAACCAGGATCGGCGCGACCGCGGCCTGCAGGCGGATCTGTGGGGACCGGGCATGAGCGACGCGCCGGAACACCAGAAGATCATCTCCGAACTGGCGCCGAAGACCGGCGATTTCGTACTGGTGAAGCACCGGTACAGCGCCTTCCAGCGCTCCAATCTGGAGACGCTGATGCGGGTGCGTGGCCGCGACCAGCTGATCGTCACCGGCATTTACGCCCATATCGGGTGCCAGCTCACCACCGCCGAGGCGTTCATGCGCGATATCGAGCCGTTCTTCGTCGCCGATGCGCTTGCCGATTTCTCGCGAGCCAAGCATGACGCCGCGCTCGCCTATGTCGCCTCGACCTGCGGGGTGGTCACAGACACCGCCGCACTGATGGAGGCGCTCCGATGATCGATCCCACCCAGATCCGCCGCCTTGCCGAGCCGCGCGAGCCGCTGACGCTGGAGCGGATGCGCCGCGACATCGCCGCCATGCTGCATGAGGACCCCTCCGAGATCGGCGAGGGCGACAGTCTGCTCGATCTCGGCCTCGATTCCATGCGGGCGATGAACCTGGTGCTGGGCTGGAGCGAGGGTGGGCTCGACCTCGAATTCTCCGAATTCGCCGAGGATCCGACGCTTGCCGGCTGGTGGGCGATCGTCGCCCGGCAGCAGGCGCGGCTCGGCTGAACGCCATGTCGGGCTCGTCCGATAGCCGGGGCTGGCCGCTGACCGAGGCGCAGAGCGGCCTCTGGTATGCGCAGCAACTCGATCCGGCCAACCCGCTGTTCAATACCGGCCAGTATATCGAGCTTGTCGGGGCGCTGGATCCCGACGCCTTCCGCTCCGCCCTGTCGACGGCGGTGGAGGAGGCCGAGGCGCTTTCCCTGCGCATGATCGATGCCGCCGATGGCCCGCGCCAGTTTCTGGATGCCGCGCAGAGACCGTCGCTCGACGTCATCGATGTCTCGGGAGCTGAAGATCCGCTCGCCGCCGCCGAGGCCGATATCGCCCGCGACATGGCGACGCCGATCGATCCGACGCGCGACCCGCTGGCCGCCGAGCGGCTGTTTCGCCTCGGGCCGGAGCGCTTCATCTGGCAGCAGCGGATCCATCACCTTGCCATAGACGGCTATGGCATGATCCTGCTCACCCAGCGGGTGGCCGATCTCTACAACGCCCGGCGGCGTGGCACGGCTCCGGGACCGGCGCTGCCGGGGCTCGATGTGGTGCTGGCCGAGGACGCCGCCTATCGCGTGGCGGACAAGCGCGCGGCCGACGCCGCCTATTGGCGCGAGGCGTTCGCCGATCAGCCGGAGGTCGCGAGCCTAGCGGCCGGTGCCCCGGTGAGCGCCTTCGGCTTCCATCGGCGGGCGGTGGAGGTCGACGCCGCGACCGTCGCTCGCCTGCACGCTCTGGCGAAGGCGACCTCCATTCCCTGGCCGGACCTGCTCACCGCTCTCTGCGCCGCCTATGTCCAGCGCCATACCGGCACCGCGGAAGTGGTGCTCGGCGTGCCGCATATGGGCCGCCTCGGCAGCAAGGCGGCGCGGGTGCCGGCGATGCTGATGAACGTTCTGCCGGTCAGGGTGGCGCCGGAGCCCGGTGCGACGTTGGCGGATTTCCTCGGTACCGTCGCGCGTGGCCTGGTGAAGGCCCGCCGCCATGGTCGCTATCGCAGCGAGCAGCTCCGCCGCGACCTGAAGCTGATCGGCCGACAGCGGCGCCTGCATGGACCGCTCGTCAATGTGCTCCCCTTCGACGAGACCCCGCATTTCGAGGGACTGGACGCCCGGCTGCAGGTGTTGAGCGCCGGCCCGGTGGACGAGATCACCTTTACCTTCCGGGCGCATGGGGACGCCGGCCTGCGGCTGGAGATCGACGCCAATCCCGATCTGTATTCGGCCGACGAGGCGCTCGCCCATGCCCGCCGGCTCAACGCCTTCCTCGCGGCGGCTCTGGCTGCCGAACGGCTCGACGAGGTGTCGACCGCCACGCCCGAGGAGGCGCAGCGCCATCTCGGGGAGATGAACGCCACGGCGCATGCGGTGGCGGACGTCACTCTCACGGCGCTGATCGAGACGACCATGCGCCACTGCCCGACGGCGCCGGCGATACGTTTCGACGGCGCCGAGATGAGCTATGGCGAGCTCGACTGCCGCAGCGCGGCGCTCGCCTCCCGTCTCGCGGCCGCCGGCGCCGGACCGGGCGGCATCGTCGCGGTAGCCCTGCCGCGCTCGCTCGAGCTGATCGTCGCGCTGGTGGCGGTGCTGCGGGCAGGTGCCGCCTATCTCCCGCTGGATCTCGGGCATCCCGATGAGCGTCTCGCCCGCATTCTCGGCTCGGCCAGGCCGGTGGTCGCGCTGGCCTTGGAGGCCGATGCCGGTCGGTTCGCTCCGCACGTCCCGGTGCTGGCGCCGGAGGCGTGGCCCAGCGAGCCCGGAGGGGTAGTCCCCCCCGCCGCGAAACCGTGTGACGCCGCCTATGTGATCTACACCTCCGGCTCGACCGGCGAGCCGAAGGGGGTGGTGATCGAGCATCGGGCCATCGTCAATCGCCTCGAATGGATGCGCGAGCATTACCGCATCGGGCCGGACGAGCGCATCGTGCAGAAGACGCCGGCCACCTTCGACGTTTCGGTGTGGGAGTTCTTCCTGCCGCTGATCGCCGGCGCCGTGCTGGTGGTGGCGCCGCCGGAGGCGCATCGCGATCCCGTTGCCCTGGCACGGCTGTTCCGCGCCGAGAAGGTAACGACTGCGCATTTCGTCCCTTCCATGCTGGCGGCTTTCCTTGCCGAGCCGGCGGCGCAGGGGCTCGCGCTGCGCTATGTGTTCTGTTCGGGCGAGGAATTGCCGGCGGAACTGCGGGACCGTTTCCACCGCACGCTGGCGGCCGAGCTGCACAATCTCTACGGGCCCACAGAGGCGGCGGTCGATGTCAGCTTCTGGCCGGCCGGGCCGCAGGATCGCGCGCGGCCGGTGCCGATCGGCTTCCCGGTATGGAACACCCGGCTCTATGTGCTCGACGAGGCCATGCGCCCGCAGCCGCCGGGAGTGCCGGGCCATCTCTTCCTTGCCGGCGTGCAGCTGGCGCGTGGCTATCTCGGCCGGCCGGACCTCACGGCCGAGCGGTTCCTGCCGGACCCCTTCGTGCCGGGGGAGCGCATGTATCGTTCCGGCGATCTCGCCTATTACCGGACGGACGGGGCGGTGATCTTCCTCGGCCGCTCCGACCATCAGATCAAGATCCGCGGGCTGCGCGTCGAGCTGGGCGAGATCGAGACGGCGGTGATGCAGAGCGGCCTCGTCCGCCAATGCGCCGTCATCGCCAGCCGCGACGCGGCCGGCGCCCAGCGCATCGTCGCCTATGTCGTGGGCGTCACGGAGGCCGGCGCGCTGCGCGAGAAACTTGCGTCGCGGCTGCCGGACTACATGGTGCCTTCCGCCATCGTCACGCTGGATGCGCTGCCGGTGACGGCGAACGGCAAGCTCGACCGGGCGGCGCTGCCGGCACCGGAGTTTTCCGGTGTCGGGGGACGGGCGCCGCAGACGCCGAGCGAGCGTCTGGTCGCGCGGCTGTTCCGCGAGGTGTTGCGGCTGGAGGCGGAGCCTGCGGCGGAGGATGACTTTTTCGCCCTCGGCGGAGATTCCCTGCAGGCCGTGTCCATGCTGCTGCGCCTGCGCGAGGCGGTGGGCCGGGATCCCGGCCTTGGTGCATTGTTTGCCGCGCCCAGCGTCGCCAGCCTCGCCGCGGCGCTCGACGATCAGGCCGCGCCCGCCGAATTCGGCCTCGATCCGGTCATTCGGCTGGCCGATGGCGATCCGGCCTTGCCGCCACTCTTCGCCATCCATCCGGCCGGCGGCCTCGCCTGGTGCTATGGCGGCCTCGCGCGGACGCTGGCGCCGCGCCGTGCGGTCTATGGCCTGCAGGCTCCAGCGCTGTCGCCGGAGGAACCGCTGCCGCCGAGTCTCGCGGCGCTTGCCGCGGACTATGCCCGGCGCATCCGCACGGTGCGGCCGAACGGGCCTTATCATCTCGTCGGCTGGTCGGTCGGCGGCATCCTCGCCCAGGCGGTCGCGGTGGAGCTGCGGCAGGAGGGGGCGGAGGTCGGCGTCGTCGCGCTGCTCGACGCCTATCCGAGCGATTGCTGGCGCGCCGAAGCCGAGCCGGCGCCCGATGCGGCGCTGAAGGCGCTGCTGGCCATTGCCGGCCACGATCCCGACCGCTTGCCCGGGCTGGCGCTCAGCCGCGCCTCGGTGATCGCCTTCCTGCGTGCTTCCGACAGTCCATTGGGTACCTTGTCCAATGCCGCGCTCGACGGCGTGGTGCGGGTGGTGACGGGCAACAACCGGCTGGTGCGGGGGCATCATCACGCCCGCTATGACGGGACGCTGACCTTCTTCCGCGCCGCGCTCGATCATGAAGGGCGCGATCTCACCCCGGCGAAATGGGCGCCCTATGCCGCCGGCATCGAGGTGATCGACATAGCAAGCCTGCACGCGCATCTCACCGGTCGGGCGGCGACCGCCGCTATCGCGCCGGTGCTGGGCGAGGCGCTGGCGGCCAACGAGCAATCGAAGGAAAATCCATGCGTGACAACGGTCTCAAGGGACGTATCGCCCTCGTCACCGGAGCGGGCGGAGGCATAGGCCGGGCGGTCGTCCGCCTGTTGCTGGAGGAGGGCGTCCGCGTCGTCGCGACCGATCACGACGCGGCGCTGCTCGCCCCGCTCGCCGAGGAGCATGGCGGGGCCCTGCGCACCGAGATCCTCGACATCCGCTCCACCGAAGCGGTGGAGGCCGTGGTAGAGCGGATCGAAGCGGAGGAGGGGCCGATCGATCTCGGCGCCAGCGTGGCCGGCGTGCTGTCCTGGCAGACGGTGGTGGAGACCGACGATGCCGAGTGGGACCGGGTGCTCGACATCAACGCCAAGGGCGTGTTCCGTTTCGGCCGGGCGCTGGCGCGCCGCATGCAGTCGCGCCGACGGGGCGCGCTGGTGACGGTGGCCTCCAATGCTGCCGGGGTCCCCCGCCATGCCATGGCCGCCTATGCCGCCTCCAAGGCGGCGGCGGCGATGTTCACCCGCTGCCTCGGCCTGGAACTGGCGCCGCACGGCATTCGCTGCAACATCGTGGCGCCCGGCTCGACGCTGACCCCGATGCAGACCGGCATGTGGGCGGATGAAGATGGTGCCAGGCAAGTCATTGCCGGAGCTGGAGAAATCTTCAAGGCCGGCATCCCGCTCGGCAAGCTGGCGACGCCGGAGGACGTGGCGGAGGCAGTGGTGTTCCTGTTGTCGGACCGCGCCGGCCACATCACCATGGCCGACCTCTATGTCGATGGCGGCGCCACGCTGCGGGCCTAGGGTTCAGTCGGCCAGCGCCCGGTCCACCATCACCTGCACGAAGCCGCGCGAGCAGCGTTCCACTCGCGCCTCGACGCCGTAGACCTCGGCCAGCATCCCCGGGGTGATGGCTTGGGCCGGCGCACCGTCGGTTACGATATGTCCTTGAGACAGAACGACAATCCTGTCGCACCAGCGGGCGGCGAGGGCGATGTCGTGCAGCACCACGATGACGATGATGCCGCGCTCGCGCGCCACCTCGCCGGCGAGCTTCATCACCGTGAGCTGGTGGTGGATGTCGAGCGCGCTGGTGGGCTCGTCGAGCAGCAGCACCCGCGGCTCCCGTACCAGGCACTGGGCGAGGGCGGCAAGCTGGCGCTGGCCGCCGGACAGCTCGTCGAGGCCGCGCATGGCGAGGCCGGCAATGCCGAGACGCTGCAGGACGTCCAGGGATTTCTGTTTCGGATCAACGTCTTGCGCGGTGGGTGACGATTGCAGCGCGCTCAGCGTCGCCTCGAAGACCGAGAGGGCGACGCGGGGCGGCAGGGTCTGCGGCATATAGGCCACCTCGCGCGCATAGCTGACCGCGTCGAGGCCGGCGAGCTCGCGGCCGTCGAGCCGGATCGAGCCGCGCGAGGGGATCAGCCCGGCGAGAGCGCGCAAAAGGGTGGTCTTGCCGGCGGCGTTCGGGCCGACCAGTGCGGTGACCGATGAGGCCGAAATGCCGCCCAAGTCCAGCTTGTCGATGATCCGGCGGGTGCCATAGCCCACCGACAGGCCGGCGATGTCCAGTCCCGAGGCCGCGTTCATCCCAGGCTCCCCCGGCGGGAGAGGATGAGCGCCACGAAGAAAGGTATTCCGATAAGCGAGGTGATGATGCCGACCGGCAGCAGCGTGCCGGGCACGATGAGCTTGCTGCCCACCGAGGCGAGCGACATCAGCCCGGCGCCGGTCAGCACGCTGGCCGGCAGGTAGAAGCGGTGATCCTCGCCGACCAGCAGCCGGGCGATGTGCGGGGCCACCAGCCCGATGAAGCCGATGGTGCCGACGAAGGCGACGCTGGTGCCGGTGAGCACGCTGACTCGCAGCAGCGAGGCGAAACGCAGCCGGCCGAGCGCGATGCCGAAGCTGCGCGCGCGATCCTCGCCGAGCCGCAGGGCGGTCATCTGCCAGCTGTCCCGCAGCGCGAGCGGCACCATCACCACCAGCACGGCGGCGAGCACGCCCAGCTTGGCCCAGGTGGCGCGGGCGAGCGAGCCCATCGACCAGAACACCAGTTGTTGCAGCGCCTCCTGGCTGGCGACGAACTGGATGAGCGCCACCAGCGCGTTGAAGGTGAACACCATGGCGATGCCGAACAGCACCAGCGTCTCCACCCCGGTGCCGCGCAGGCGGGCGAGGCCCTGCAGCAGCAGCACCGAGCCGAAGGCGAGCAGGAAGGCGAACAGCGGCAGGTTCCAGTTGGCGGGCAGGCCGGGAATGGCGAGGCCGAGCACGATGGAGAGCGCGGCGCCGAAGGCGGAGGCGGAGGAGACGCCGAGGGTGAAGGGGCTGGCCATCGGGTTGTTGAGGATGGTCTGCATCTCCGCCCCGGCCAGCGCCAGCGCCGCCCCGACCAGCACTGCCATCAGCGCCGCCGGCAGCCGCACCTCCCAGACGATGACCCGGATGCCGGCATCGGCGGCGGCCGGATCCATGAGGGTGTGCAGGACGGCGCCGATGGACAGCCCCGAGGGGCCGGTGGCGATGTCCACCAGCATGCCGGCGAGCATGATGGCGAGGAGACCGGCGAGCAGCGCGAGACGCCGGCGCTGCCGGCGGGCATAGGCCTCGATGGGGGGCATCCCGGCGCTGGCCGCTCCGGGGCGGAGGCTTTGCCCCGGCGGGGCCTGCGACGACAATCCGGTCATATCCGTCCCACTCGGCCGCGCTCCGCGCGCTCCCGCGACCCGCATGGCCCGGGCGGGCCGGTTCATGACGGCAAGCCGGGTTCATGCCCGAGCCGCCCCGGCCGGTCAAGTTTCTGATCCCGTTCATTAATCTAGAATCGTTTCAGTCTGGGGCGGCCATCGGCGCCGCGCTTGCATTGTCGCGCGGGTGGTTTAGATGCCGGAGCGGATCGGCGGAGGCGCAGGCGGCGGATGGAGCCGGGAATCGTCATCGAGGGGAGCAGCTGGTTCGACCTCGCGCCGCGCGGGGGCGGAGCGCCCTATCGCGTCCTGCTGGCGCTGCCCAGGCAGCCGGCGCCGCCGGCGGGGTTTCCGGTGCTGTATCTGCTCGATGCCAATGCCAGCTTCGCGACGCTGGTGGAGGCGCAGCGGCGCGGCGCCGAGCGCCCGGCCGGCACCGGCATCGGCCCGATGGTGCTGGTGGGCATCGGCCATGCGGCCGAGGGGCTCTATGACCGCGGGCGCCGGACCTTCGACTACACGGCCGGGCCGAGCCGGGAGGCGGGCGCCGGTACCCGCTCCGCCGAGGCCCGCGCCACCGGCGGGCGCGACGGCTTCCTCACCTTTCTGCGTGACGAGGTGCAGCCGGCGATCGCCGCGCGCGCGCCGGTCGATGCCGGGCGGCAGGTTCTGGTGGGCCATTCGCTGGCGGGGGGCTTCGTGCTCGACGTGTTCGGCCGCGACAGCGCAGCATTCGCCGCCTATGTGGCGATCAGCCCGTCGATCTGGTGGGACGAGGCGCGGCTCACCGACGGGCTGGCGCGACTCGACGGGACGCCTCGGCTCTCCGTCGTCGTCGGCGAATGGGAGCAGGAGCTGGCGCCCTGGCTGCGGGGGCAGCCGGGCGCGGCGGAGATCGCCGAGCGGCGGGGGCGCCGGGCGATGGTGAGCCGGGCGGAGGCCTTCGTGGCGCAGGCGCGGGCGGCGCTGGGCGAAGCGGGCCGGGTGGATTTCGAGTGCCTCGCCGGCGAGGACCATGCCTCGGTGGTGGCGCCGGCGCTGACGCGGGCGCTGCGCTTCGCGACGGCCGGCTGATCCATCCGCATGGGGCGCCGCGACGCGCCGGCGGCAGGGACGGGCCGGCGTTGCCGGATCTAACGCAGCGTCATGTCTCGAAAATTTGCGCGGGCCGATCGCGGGGCCTGCAATTGCCGGCACGCCGAAATGGCTTAAAACCGCATCGCAACCGCGGAGCCTTCGCCATGACCGGTCTCGAATCGACGCTTTCCCCTCGCCGCCCGCTGGTGCTCGCCCCGCTGATCGTCGCCGCCGGCGCGGCGGCGACGCTGGCCGGCGCCTGGTTCTTCCAGCTGGTGATCGGGCTGGCGCCGTGCCCGCTCTGCCTGGAGCAGCGGCTGCCCTATTACGCCGCGGTGCCGCTCGGATTGGCGGTGGCGCTGGTGGCGCGGCAGGGGCATGCCGGGCTGGCGCGCCTCGGGCTGGTCCTGCTCGGCCTGCTGATGCTCGTCGGCTTCGGGCTGGCGCTCTACCATGCCGGCGTCGAATGGCACTGGTGGCAGGGGCCGACCGCCTGCTCCGGCGGGGCGCCGGCGACCTCGGGAAACCTGCTGCAGGAATTGCAGCAGGCACGGGTCGTCCGCTGCGACGAGGCGCCGTGGCGCTTTCTCGGGTTGTCGCTGGCCGGCTGGAACGTGCTGATCGCCGCGACGCTGGCGCTGGTGGCAGCCTGGGGGCTGCGGCGGCGCTGAGGGGCGTCCTGGGAGGCTTCGCCGGGGAGCGTCGAAGGCCCCTCACCCCACCCCTCTCCCCAACGGGGAGAGGGAGCAGGAGGCGCTCATAGGGCGGGCAGGGCAGGGGAGAAGGAGCGGGGCCGCACCCGGAGAGGGAGCAGGGGGTGCTCATGGGGACAGGGCAGGGGGTGAAGGGGTGTCCCCTGGGGTCCTACGGGTCGAGCTCGGTATCCCAGTAGAGATAGTCGACCCAGCTTTCATGCAGGTAGTTGGGCGGGAAATGCCGGCCGTTCTGGTGCAGGTCGAACACGGTGGGCTGGAAGGGGCGCTGGCGTGGCAGCATCTTCGCTTCCGCCGGCATCAGGCTGCCCTTGCGCAGATTGCAGGGCGAGCAGGCGGCGACCACGTTCTCCCAGGTGGTCTGGCCGCCGCGCGAGCGCGGAATGACGTGGTCGAAGGTGAGGTCGTCGCGCGATTCGCAGTACTGGCAGCTGAAGCGGTCGCGCAGGAACACGTTGAAGCGGGTGAAGGCGGGCTGGCGCGCCGGACGGATGAAGCTCTTCAGCGACACCACGCTCGGCAGCCGCATCTGGAATTGCGCGCTGGATACCTGCCGCTCGTAATATTCGACGATATTCACCCGGTCGAGGAACACCGCCTTGATGGCGTCCTGCCACGACCAGACCGAGAGCGGGTAATAGCTCAACGGGCGGTAATCCGCATTGAGCACCAAGGCCGGCCACGCACCTGGAGACAAAGTCGCCGTCAAGCACCTGCTCCTTCCCGGAGCGACTCACGGCTTGGCGCCGTGGGACGCACGGCGATACTCTATAGGTAGCGTGTCAGTCTTGTGAAGCACCGCCATGCGGGTGCGCCATCACGAATGCCGCCTCAGCGCAGCGGCGGCAGGCACTCGGCCAGGAAGGCGCCGCCGAGCAGCAGGCCCTCGCTGTCGATGCCGTGGCCGAGCCCGCGCGAGAGATGGCCGCGCACCGGCACGCCGGCGGCCTCCAGGCTCGCCAGCGAGCGCGGCAGCGCCTGCGGCGGGATCACCTCGTCGGCATCGCCATGGATCAGCAGCACCGGCGGGCGGCTGGAGACCACCGGGCCGGCGATGTCGCCGCCGCGCCCCTCCGGCGTCACATGCAGCCCGGAATAGCCGAGGATGCCGGCCAGCGGCTGCGGCCGGGCGAGGCCGGTATGCAGCGCCATCATCGTGCCCTGGCTGAAGCCGACCAGCGCCAGGCGGGAGGGCGGCAGGCCGTGGCGGGCGAGCTCGGCATCGAGGAAGGCGTCGAGCGCCGCATGGGCGGACTGCACGCCGGCCCAGCGCTCGCGGTCGTTGCGCTCGACATAGGCGAACCATTGCCGGCCGACCGGGGCGATGCCCAGCGGCTCCGGCGCATGCGGCGAGACGAAGGCGGTGCGCGGCAGCTTCTCGCCCCAGAGCTCGCCGAGGTCGATCAGGTCGCGGCCGTCGGCGCCGTAGCCGTGCAGCAGCAGCACCACCGAATCCGGGGTGCCGCCGGAGCGGGGGGCGAGGCGCGGGCCATCGAGAAGCGGGGCGGCCATGGGACGGTCTCAGTTGGTGTCGTCGTCGCCGCTGCGGGCATTGCCGGCGACCTTGGGGCTGGGGCCGTGGTTCAGCAGCGTGTCGATGCGGGTGCGCTCCGCGGTGAAATCGGCGAGGATCCGGCCGTCGAGCGCGCGGCCGCGCGGCAGGCGCACGCGCATCGGATCGACGAAGCGGCCGTTCACCAGCACCTCGTAATGCAGATGCGGCCCGGTGGAGAGGCCGGAGGAGCCGAGATAGCCGATCAGCTGGCCCTGGCGCACGCGCACCCCCTCGCGAATGCCCTTGGCGAAGCCGGACTGGTGCGAATAGGTGGTCACATAGCCGTTGGCGTGCTGGATCTCGGTGTGGCGGCCATAGCCCGAGCTCCAGCCGGCCTTCTTGATGACGCCGTTGCCGGCGGCATAGATCGGCGTGCCGACGCGATCGGCCCAGTCGACGCCGGAATGCATGCGCGAGAAGCCGAGGATCGGGTGGCGGCGCATGCCGAAGCCCGAGCGCAGCGTGCCGCCGGCGATGGGCTTGCGGACCAGGAACTTCTTCGCGCTCTTGCCGGTCTCGTCATAGAAGTCGAGCACGTTGTCGTCCGCCGTCTGGTAGCGGTAATAGCGCCGCTCCTCGCCGCCGACGGTGAGCCCGGCATAGAGCACGCCGGCGGTGCCGCCGCCTTCCTCCGGGTCGAACAGCACCTCGAAGCTGTCGCCCGAGCGCACCCGGCGCTGGAAGTCGACGTCGAAGGAATAGATGCGGATCAGGTTCTCGATCACCGGGCGCGGCACGTCGTGGCGCAGCGCCGTCTCCCAGATGCTCTCATAGAGGGTGATGCCGCCGCGGCCGCCGGCATCGTCGTCGCCGTCGTCGGAGGGCAGGTCGGCGACCTCGACGTCGTTCGGCTCTTCCACCGGCAGGAAGGTGCCCATGTCGGACAGGGCGATGGTGCCCTCATGGCCCTGGTCGCTGAACACGCCGACGCGCAGCGGCACGGCGGTGCCGCCGGTGGGATCGAGCAGCACCCGCAGCCGCAGGCCGGGGGTGAGCTGGCCGCGCAGTTCCGGGGTGGCGAAGGCGGCGGCGGCGGCCTTCGCCGAGACCTCGGCGACGCCGAGATCCTTGAGGATGGAGGCGATGCTGTCACCCTTCTTGGTGACGACGGCGCGCTCGGTCCATTCATTGCCGCCGGAGGCCTCGCCGGCGGACTTGCCGATGGCGCTCATATTGTCCGGCGCGTTGGCGGCGGCGGTCGGGTCCGCCGGGGCGTTGGCGGGCGCATAGCCGAGGGCGCCGCCGCCGAAGCTCGCCAGCGCCGGCACCGCGGCCTCGGCGAGCGGCATGCTGAACTCGGCGGTCTCGCGGACCTTCATCAGCACGTCTTCCATCGACAGGTCGGCCGCGAACCGGGTGGAAGGCGGCAGGCTGGCGAGGTCGCGCACCATGAGGGTGAGCTCGCCGGTGGGCTCGGCCTGCGGGGCGCCGTCGTCCTGGTCGTCGGAGGAGGTGTCGGCGATCAGCTTGGCCGGGTTGAAGCGCGGCACGTCGGCCGAGGCGGAAGTGACCGACTGGGCGAGATTGGTGTTCACCCGCGTCACCGCGCGCACCTTGATCACCTCGCGGTCGCCGTCGCGGGTGGTGGTGGACAGGCGCAGCGTCTGGCGGGCGTTGAAGCTCTCGCTGATGATCGACATGCGGTCGCCCTTGCGGGCGACGTTGGAGGGCCGCTCGCCGGCGGCGAGCGCGCCGCGCAGCGCCGAGCGCACCGTCTCCGGCGACTGGGCGAAGCGGTAGACCTCGTTGTCGAGCGCGGCATAGACGGCGCCGCCCATCAGCGCGGCCCCGCAGACGCCGGTGAGCAGGGTGGCCATCAGCCAGCGAATGGAGATGCGGCGGCGGTTGATCGGCTCCTCGGTGTCGCCGTCGACGCCCAGCGGCGGCTCGTCGCCGAGATCGAGCGCCGCGCCGCGCCAGCGTCGCAGGCCGTGTGCTCCGAGCCGCGTCTCCAACAGATCCTATCCCCGTGTCTCGCGGCGCTCCCTCGGCCGCTGCCCAAACCGCGTCCGTTGTCCCGGACGTCCTCTCTCGCCTGATCGTCACCTGTCGCGGCGGCCGGGACGATGCCGTTCCGGCAGGGCGGCGTCAACCCGCCGCGAATCCCGCCGGCGCCTCAGCGACCGGACGGATGTAAATCGCCGCCTCGCGGCGAAACCATGGCGAGCCCGCGCTTTCGTGCCCTCACTCGGCGCTCGCCGACTTGCGGCGCAGCGGCGAGGCGGTCGGCAGCGGCACGCTGGCAAGCGCCGCCGCGGCGCGCGGCGTGCCGGGACGCAGCGACATCGGCTCCGTGGCGGCCGGCACGCCGGCGACCCGCAGGTCTTCGGCGGCGGGCGCCGGGCCGGCCGGGGTGCCGTAGCGCTTGAAGAACGACCAGATCTCGTTCGGCGCATCGAGGCCGCTGCGGCGCGGCCCGAGCAGCAGGGCGGCGAAGGCGTCGCCGGCATCGACCGACTGGGCGGGCGGCTGGTGCCCGCCGGCGATCTCGTAATAGGCGACCGCCGCGCCGCCGGCGCAGCTATCGAAGCGGAACAGGCGGGCGCTCGGCATCTGGCTGACCTGCGAGGAAGCGCAGCCGTCGAGCCGGGCGAACAGCTCGGCGCTCTCGCGCGCCGACATCAGCCGGGCGCCGGGCGTCGGGCGGCCGAACATCGGCACGATGGGATCATAGGTGCCGTTCATCATCAGGATCGGCACCGGCCGCGAGGGCCGGCAGGTTTCCGCATAGCCGACCGGCACCGTCATCATCATGGTGGCGAAGGCGGCGAAGGCATCGGCGTGGCGGCAGGCGACGAAGGCGGTGAGGAAGCCGCCATTGGAGAAGCCCATCAGATAGGCGCGGCCGGGATCGGCCAGCCCCTCCTCGATGAGCCGGTCGCGCACCGCCATCACGAAGCCGGCATCGTCGCGGGCGTCGAGAATCGGCAGGAAGCCGGCGACCGAGGCGCGGCCGTCGTTCCAGATCAGGTTGATGCCCTTGGGATAGGCGACGACGAAGCCCTCGCGGTCGGCGACCGCGTCGAGATCGAGATAGCGCTGCATGATGGACGCCGGCTGCAGCGCGCCATGCAGGGCGATGACCAGCGGCTTCGGGCCGGCGGGCGCATTCTTCGGCACATGCAGGATGTAGTCGCGCCGGGCGCCGTCAAAAGTGATGGAGCGCTGCTGCGCCTGCGCGCCGCCAAGCGGGCCCAGCAGGGCCGGAGCCAGCAGCAGCGCCATCACCACGACACAGAAACGGCTTATTCCCGACAGTCGGGCAAAACACGCAAGCCGCATGCCGGTCCTCGCTCACGCCACCAATCGGCGCTCATTGACGCCGCCATTCCGTCAATTAAATGGCAAAGATGGTTAATCGTCCATGACCAGGGCGATTGGCGCCTGACAAGAGCGGCCGGGGGCGATAGGTTCCGCTTGCTGCGACGCACCCAAAAACCTATAGACGTCGCCTTTGGAATGATTGCGAACTACAATCGATTCCGCTACGCACACCGCATAGACTGTAAGGACCTCCCCATGTCCGATATGCACGGCGCTGCCCGACGGCCGCTTTCGCCGCATCTCCAGATCTACCGGCCGATGCTCACGATGATGATGTCCATCGTGCACCGCATCACCGGCGTGGCGCTCTATTTCGGCACCTTCCTGCTGGTGGTGTGGCTGGTGGCCGCGGCAAGCTCCGACAGCGCCTTCGCCACCGTGAACGCCGTCTATGGCAGCTGGATCGGCCTCATCGTGCTGTTCGGCTTCAGCTGGGCGATGCTCCACCACATGCTGGGCGGGCTGCGCCATTTCATCTGGGACATGGGCCACGGCTTCGGGCCGGAGGCGCGCGAGCGGCTCGCCAAACTGACCATTGGCGGCTCGGTGGTGCTGACGGTGCTGCTGTGGGTCGTCATCTTCGCGGTAAAGGGGTGAGGCGATGAGCGGATCTTCCGATTTTCCGGGTTCCTCGCTGCGCACGCCGCGCCGCCGCGTCGCCGGCCTCGGCGCCGCCCATTCCGGCACCGAGCATTTCTGGCTGCAGCGCGTGACCGCGCTCGCCAACGTGCCGCTGACGCTCGCCTTCCTCGCCGTGCTGATCTGCGTCGCCGGCGAGAGCCCCGAGCGGGTGCTGGCGACCATCGGCCACCCGGTGGTGGCGATCATCCTCCTCCTCGCCATCGTCTCGATCACCTGGCACATGAAGATCGGCATGCAGGTGGTGATCGAGGACTATGTGCACGCCGAGGGCGCCAAGGTGCTCGCCCTCCTCGCCAACACCTTCTTCTGCGCCGCCATGGGCTGCGCCGGGGTGTTCGCGATCCTCAAGATCAGCTTCGGAGGCTGAGTTCCATGGCCGAGACCCATTCCGCGAACGGTTCCGCCAACGGCGCCGCTTCGGCTTCCGCCTATCTGAACGGTGCCTACCCCATCACCGACCACACCTATGACGTGGTGGTGGTCGGCGCCGGCGGCGCCGGGCTGCGCGCCGTGGTCGGCTGCTCGGAGGCCGGGCTGCGCACCGCCTGCGTGACCAAGGTGTTCCCCACCCGCTCGCACACCGTGGCGGCGCAGGGCGGCATCGCCGCCTCGCTCGGCAATATGGGCCCCGACGACTGGCGCTACCACATGTACGACACCGTGAAGGGGTCGGACTGGCTGGGCGACCAGGACGCCATCGAATATCTCGTGCGCCACGCGCCGGCCGCCGTCTACGAGCTCGAGCACTGGGGCGTGCCGTTCTCGCGCACCGAGGCCGGCAAGATCTACCAGCGCCCGTTCGGCGGCATGACCATCGACTACGGCAAGAGCCCGGCGCAGCGCACCTGCGCCGCCGCCGACCGCACCGGCCACGCCATCCTGCACACGCTCTACGGCGCGGCGCTGAAGCACAATGCCGAGTTCTTCATCGAGTATTTCGCCCTCGACCTGATCATGGACGAGGATGGGCGCTGCCGCGGCCTCGTGGCGCTGAAGATGGACGACGGCACCATCCACCGCTTCCGGGCGCAGACGGTGATCCTCGCCACCGGCGGCTACGGACGCGCCTATTTCTCGGCGACCTCCGCCCATACCTGTACGGGGGATGGGAATGCGATGGTTCTCCGCGCGGGCCTGCCGCTGCAGGACATGGAGTTCGTGCAGTTCCACCCGACCGGCATCTACGGTTCGGGCTGCCTGATCACCGAGGGCGCGCGCGGCGAGGGCGGGTACCTCACCAATGCCGAGGGCGAGCGCTTCATGGAGCGCTACGCGCCCTCCGCCAAGGACCTCGCCTCGCGCGACGTGGTCTCGCGCTCCATGACCATGGAGATCCGCGAAGGCCGGGGCGTCGGCAAGAACAAGGACCACATCTTCCTGCACCTCGACCATCTCGACCCGGCGATCCTGCATGAGCGCCTGCCGGGCATCTCCGAGAGCGCCAAGATCTTCGCCGGCGTCGACGTGACCAAGGAGCCGATCCCGGTGCTGCCGACCGTGCACTACAACATGGGCGGCATCCCCACCAACTTCCACGGCGAGGTCGTCACAAAGAAGGACGGCAACCCCGACCATGTGGTGCCCGGCCTGATGGCGGTGGGCGAATGCGCCTGCGTGTCGATCCACGGCGCCAACCGCCTCGGCTCCAACTCGCTGACCGACCTGGTGGTGTTCGGCCGCGCCGCCGCGCTGCGCTGCGCCGACATCCTCACCCCCGGCGACAAGCAGCGGGAACTGCCGGCCAATTCCGCCGAGCTCGCGCTGTCGCGGCTCGACCATTTCCGCAACGCCTCGGGCTCGACCCCGACGGCGGAGCTGCGCCTTTCCATGCAGAAGGTGATGCAGAACAACTGCGCGGTCTACCGCACCGGCGAGGTGCTGCAGGAAGGCCGCAAGCTGATCGCCGACGTGTTCGCCGGCACCGACGACATCGAGGTCACCGACCGCTCGCTGGTGTGGAACTCCGATCTCATCGAGACGCTGGAGTACGACAACCTCATCTGCCTCGCCTCGGTGACGATGGAGAGCGCGGCGGCGCGGACGGAAAGCCGCGGCGCCCATGCCCGCGAGGATTTCCCGGAGCGCGACGACGCGCATTGGATGAAGCACACGCTGGCCTTCGTCGATTTCGATACGCGCTCGGTGTCGCTCGACGACCGGCCGGTGCACACCTACACGCTGTCCAACGACATCCAGTACATCGAGCCGCGCAAGCGGGTTTACTGAGCCAGCCCGCGGCCGCGGCCGCGCGGGATTACCGACAGGCCTGCGGCATCGGCCGCAGGAAGGGGATGAAGGCCGAACATGGTCCAGCTCACGCTTCCGAAGAACTCGCAGCTCGTCGACGGCAAGGTGTGGCCGAAGCCGGAAGGCTCCAACCGGCTGACCGAATACCGAATCTATCGCTGGAACCCGGATGACGGGAAGAACCCGCATGTCGACACCTATTATGTCGACCGCGACGATTGCGGGCCGATGGTTCTCGACGGCCTGATCTACATCAAGAACAAGATCGACCCGACGCTGACCTTCCGCCGCTCCTGCCGCGAGGGCATCTGCGGCTCCTGCGCGATGAACATCGACGGCACCAACACGCTGGCCTGCCTGAAGAGCATGGACGACGTGACGGCGAAGTCGGTGAACATCTACCCGCTGCCGCACATGCCGGTGGTGAAGGACCTGGTGCCGGACCTCACCCAGTTCTACGCCCAGCACGCCTCAGTGGAGCCGTGGCTGCACACCAAGACCCCGGCGCCGGAAAAGGAATGGCCGCAGGGTCGGCAGGACCGCGAGAAGCTCGACGGGCTCTATGAGTGCATCCTGTGCGCCTGCTGCTCGACCTCCTGCCCGAGCTACTGGTGGAATGGCGACCGCTATCTCGGCCCGGCGGCGCTGCTGCAGGCCTATCGCTGGCTGATCGACTCACGCGACGAGGCGACCGGCGAGCGGCTCGACGACCTTGAGGACCCGTTCCGGCTCTATCGCTGCCACACCATCATGAACTGCGCCAAGGCCTGCCCGAAGGGGCTGAACCCGGCCAAGGCGATCGCCGAGATCAAGAAGATGATGGTGGCCCGCCAGTTCTGACGGCGGCTCTTCTTCTTCCGACGCGTCGACATGGCCGGGACGAACCCGGCCATGTTTTTTGGTTCAGCATGGCCGGGCTCGTCCCGGCCATGTGCGTTTCCGGGGACCTTTGTGCGCGGGGGACGTCGTGGATGCCTGGCCCAAGGCCGGTCATGACGATGCTTTCGTTGTCGAGGTCGACGGGACGGCAGCTCCGTTTTCCGGGGGAAGGGCTTCGTTTCGGGGAGCGTCCTCGCCCCTCACCCGGCGCTGCGCGCCGACCTCTCCCCAACGGGGAGAGGTTTGGAAAGGGGTCGTGGCGTCTGCCGAGTGTCGTTCCCTCTTCCCGTCGGGAAGAGGGATGGGGTGAGGGGCCTTTGCCGGCCCTCTCGCCTCGCGCGGGGCTCCTGGCGTAGACATGGTCAATGTCCCGCCCCGATCCCCGCCCCGTCTTCCGCTTCGCGCCGAGCCCGAACGGGCTGCTGCATCTCGGCCATGCGCGTTCGGCGCTGCTCAATGCCGAGATGGCGCGGGCGGCCGGCGGGCGGTTTCTCCTGCGCATCGAGGACATCGACGCCACGCGCTGCCGGCCGGACTACGAGGCGGCGATCCACGAGGATCTCCGCTGGCTCGGGCTCGACTGGGAGCGGCCGGTGCGCCGGCAGTCCGAGCACATGGACGCCTATCGCGCTGCGCTGGAGCGGCTGGAGGCGATGGGGCTCGTCTATGCGAGCTTCGAGAGCCGCGCCGAGATCCGCCGGGACGTGGCGGCGCGGCCGGGCTGGCCCGTCGATCCCGACGGGGCGCCGCTGTTCCCGTTCAACCGCGCGGCCATGAGTGACGAGGAGCGCCGCACCCGGCAGGCGGCGGGCGAACCCTATGCGCTCCGGCTCGACATGGCGCGGGCGGTGGCCGTGGCCGGAGAGGGGCTGAGCTGGCGGGAACTGGCGCCTCGCCCCGCGACGCCGCCATCGGGGGGGCGGGATGAAGACGGGGCGGCGCCGGTGACGGCCGATCCGGCGGCCTGGGGCGATGTCGTCATCGCCCGCAAGGAGACGCCGACCAGCTATCATCTCTCGGTGGTGGTCGACGATGCCGCGCAGGGCGTGACCCATGTGGTGCGCGGCGCCGACCTCAAGGCGGCGACCTCGGTGCATAGGCTGCTGCAGCGGCTGCTCGGCCTGCCCGAGCCGCTTTATCACCATCACCCGCTGGTGCTGGACGGCGAGGGGCGCAAGCTCTCCAAGTCGATCGGCTCGGAAAGCCTGCGGGACCTGCGGGCGCGAGGGGTGAGCGCGGAAGCGGTGCGGGGCCTGGCGCTCGGCTGAGCCATGCGGGATTCGCGACGAGGGCAAGGGCTCGTCCGGGGGCGACGCGTCGGGCGTCGCGCTGCGTCAAGCCGGTGTCATGAGCGCCGATTATCCCTTCGCCGTTGCTTGCCGGAGGGAAGGGAACCCCTGATGCTGCGCCTCATGTCGATCCGCCTGCCGCTTGCCGCGCTGGCGCTCTCGCTCTCCCTCGCGCCGGTGGCGGCGCAGGAGGTTAGCCGGCTCGCGGATGTCGGTCCGCGTCCGTTCCATCTCGTTGACACGATGAAGGACGGTCCGCTGAAGGATCAGCTGGCGCAGTGCAAGGGCCCCTTCACCACCAGGAATTTCTCGATCTCGCATCGCGGCGCGCCGCTGCAGTTCCCCGAGCACACCCGCGAGGGCTATCTCGCCGCCGCCCAGATGGGCGCCGGCGTCATCGAATGCGACGTCGCCTTCACCAAGGACCGCCAGCTGGTGTGTCGCCACGCCCAGTGCGACCTGCACACCACCACCGATATCCTCACCCGGCCCGAGCTCGCCTCGAAGTGCTCGCAGGGCTTCGAGCCGGCCGATCCGGCCACCGGCCGCAAGGCCAGCGCCAAGTGCTGCACCAGCGACCTGACGCTCGCCGAGTTCAAGACGCTGAAGCCGAAGATGGACGCCGGCAACCCCGCTGCCACGACCGTCGCCGACTACATGAACTCCACGCCGCGCTGGCGCACCGATCTCTATGTCGACCGCGCGACGCTGATGTCGCACAAGGAATATATCGAGCTGGTGAAGTCGCTCGGCCTGAAGTTCACCCCGGAACTGAAGGCGCCCGAGGTGAAGATGCCGTTCGACGGCGACTACACCCAGCAGGCCTACGCCCAGCAGCTGATCGACGAATACAAGGCGGCCGGCATCGACCCCAAGGATGTCTATGCCCAGTCCTTCCAGCTCGAGGACGTGCTCTACTGGCTGAAGAACGCCCCGGACTTCGGCGCGCAGGCTGTTTATCTCGACGGCCGCGACGAGACCGACACCGGCTTCGACAACATGAAGGCGGAGACGTGGAAGCCCTCCATGAAGGAGCTGGCCGACAAGGGGGTGAAGATCCTCGCCCCGCCGCTGTGGATGCTGGTGACCGCCAAGGACGGCAAGATCGTGCCCTCGCTCTATGCCGAGGAGGCCAAGAAGGCCGGGCTGGGGCTGATCTCCTGGTCGCTGGAGCGCTCCGGTCCGCTGAAGGATGGCGGCGGCTATTACTACCAGTCGGTGAAGCCGGTGATCGACCGCGACGGCGACACGCTGGCGCTGCTCGACGTGCTGGCCCGCGACATCGGCGTGATCGGCGTGTTCTCCGACTGGCCGGCGACCACCACCTTCTATGCCAACTGCATGAAGCTGAACTGAGCGGACCCGCTGCCGGTCGTTGCTCTCCCGGCTGGGGGGAGATGGCCGGCAAAGCGGGAGGTGAGGGCGCTCGCGACTGGGAAGCGGGGAGGCCCCTCACCCCACCCCTCTCCCCAACGGGGAGAGGGAGCCGCCCGGATTGCGGGCGTTCGACGGCGTGATGGCGGTTCGGGGGCTCTCTCCCGACGGGAGCGGGGCTGACCGGCCCGCACCGGGAGCGGCCTCTCCGGGGACATCGGCCGGTGTCCCGGCTCAGTTCACGCCGAGGATCAGGAACCACGCCGAGACGGTGAACAGGCTGAGCGCGGTGGACAGCGACACCGCGCTCGCCGAGGCGGTGACGCCGACGCGGTAGCGCTGGGCCAGCAGATAGGCGTTGATGCCCGAGGGCATCGCCGCGAACACCACCGCGACATCGGCCCACACCTTCGGCATCGGCAGCACCTGCACCAGCCCGAACACCAGCGCCGGATGCACCACCAGCTTCAGCGCGGTGATCATCGCCGCCGGGGCGAGGTCGCCGCGGATCGGGTAGCGATGCAGGGCGAGGCCGAGCGAGACCAGCGCGCAGGGCGAGGCGGAGGCGGCCAGCATGTCGAGGGTCTGCTTCAGGAGGCCGTCCGGCGCGTAGCCGATCACCTTGGCGATGCCGCCGGCATAGATGCCGAGCAGGATCGGGTTGTAGGCGAGCTGGCGGCCGAGCTTCTTCAGCCCGGCGAGCGACAGGCCGGAGGCGGCGCCCTCGGTGAGCACCGTGGCCACCACCATCATCACCGGCAGATGGATGGCGATGAGCAGGAACAGCGGCACCGCTCCCTCCGGCCCGAAGGCGGTGAGGATGAGCGGCACGCCGACGAACACCGTATTGGCCTGGCCGGAGGTGAAGCCCTGGATCACCGCCTCGGTATGGTCGCGGCCGAACAGTTTTCGCGCCGCGAGCATGCCGAGCGCGAACACCGTGAAGGCGCCGGTGAAATAGGCGATCCAGTAGCCCCAGGGCTGGCCCTCGGCCGGCAGTTCCGCCTCGGCCAGCGTCTTGAAGATCAGCACCGGCACGGCCAGCCCGAATACATATTCGGACAGGCCCTCCGCCGCCTTCTCGCGCAGCAGGCCGCCGCGGCTCGCCACATAGCCGAGGCCGATCAGCCCGAAGACCGGGGCCACGAGGAAGGCGATGCCCGCGAGCTGGGCGCCGAGCTGCGCGAGCATGAAAGCCTCAGGCTGCCGCTTCCGATGCGGCGGGGGAGACGGCGGTGGAGACCAGATGCGAGGCGCGCACCGGCACCATCACATCGATGCGCGACCACAGCCGCTCGGCGACCTCGACCGGGGCGGTGAAGGCGATCTCGGCCCGCAGCAGGCCGAGATCGGCCATGTCGACGGCACCGTCGGCCGGACCGTCCATGCGCACGCGGGTGGGCTGGACGTCATGCACGGCGAAGGGCTCGAGCAGGCGGAGCATGAGATTGGGGTGGGCATCGGCCTCGACCACGAGGCGATGGCGCAGGAGACCGTGACTGAGGGTATGGGCGGTCATCGGAAGGAATCCACGAATGACGAGGGAAGGGCAGGCGCGTCAGCTCTCCCGGCCGATGAAATCGGCAAGCGAGCTCAGAGGTCCCGGCCGATGAAATCGGCCGGGCGACGAATTCGCCGTCCCGCGCGGATGCGCTTGCTCGTCACCATAGTCGTCATGGCCGGCAAGCTAGGCGGCCGGCGCGCGCTCGTCAATATGACGTAGGTATGTGCTGCGGCATGCCGTGGCGGCCGGCGGGGCTCACAGGAAGCTCTGCGGGTCGATGTCGATCTCCACCTTCACATTGCCGCGCGGGCGCGGGGCCTTCGCCATCCAGTCGCGCACATAGGCGGAGAGGTCGAAGCCGCGGGGAGCGCGCGCCAGCAGCCGCAGGCGGTGGCGCCCGCGCAGCAGCGCGATCGGCGCCTCCGCCGGGCCGAGGATTCGCACGCCCTCGACGATGGGCGCGGAGGCGGCCAGCGCCTGGGCGTGGCGCTGCGCCTCGTGCGCCTCGTTCGCCGAGACCACGAGGCCGCAGAAGCGGGCGAAGGGCGGCAGATGCGCTTCCTCGCGCACACCGATCTCGCGGTCGTAGAAGGCGGCGCGGTCGCCGGCGATCAGCGCCTGCATCACCGGATGCTCGGGCATGAAGGTCTGCAGGAAGGCGCGGCCCTCCAGCTTGTGGCGTCCGGCGCGTCCGGCCACCTGGTGCAGCAGCTGGAAGGTGCGCTCCGCCGCGCGGGGGTCTCCGTGCCCCAACCCGACATCGGCGTCGACGACGCCGACCAGCGCGAGGCCGGGGAAATTGTGGCCCTTGGCCACCAGCTGGGTGCCGACCACGACGTCCACCTCGCCATCCTCGATGGCCTTCAGTTCGGCGCGCAGCCGCTCGACGCCGCCGGCGAGATCGGAGGACAGCACCTGGATGCGGGCCGCCGGCATGAGCGCCTGGATCTCCTCATGCAGCCGCTCGACCCCCGGGCCGCAGGGGATGAGGCTGTTGGGCTCGTGGCAGGAGGGGCAGGCCTCCGGCACCGGGGTGGCGTAGCCGCATTGGTGGCATTCGAGCCGGCGGCGGAAGCGGTGCTCGACCAGCCAGGAGGAGCAGGAGGGGCAGCGGATGCGGTGGCCGCAGGTGCGGCACAGAGTGAGCGGCGCGTAGCCGCGGCGATTGAGGAACAGCAGCGCCTGCCCGCCTTCCTCGACGGTGCGGGTGATGTCCTCGACCAGCGAGGGGGCGATCCAGCGGCCCTTGGGCGGCCCCTGCCGGCGCATGTCGATGGGCTCGAGGCGCGGCACCTTGGTGCCGGCGAAGCGCTCGGGCAGCGCGAGGCGGAGATAGCGGCCCCGGCGGGCATTCACCTCGGTCTCGATGGAGGGCGTCGCCGAGGCGAGCACCACCGGCGCCCCGGCAAGGCGGGCCCGCACCACCGCCATGTCGCGGGCATGGTAGCGCACGCCGTCCTCCTGCTTGTAGGCGGCGTCGTGCTCCTCGTCGACGATGACGAGGCCGAGGTCGGCAAACGGCAGGAACAGCGCCGAGCGGGCGCCGGCCACCACGCTCACCTCACCGGAGGCGACGCCGGCGAAGACGCGGCCCCGGCGCTTGGTGCCGACCGCCGAATGCCATTGCGCCGGGGCGACGCCGAAGCGCTTGGCGAAGCGATCGAGGAAGGCCTGGGTGAGGGCGATTTCCGGCATCAGGATCAGCACCTGCCGGCGATCGCGGATCGCCTGCGCCACCGCCTCGAAATAGGTCTCGGTCTTGCCGGAGCCGGTGACGCCGTCGAGCAGGTGCACGCGGAATTCGTGCGCCGCCACCGCCTCGCGCAGCACGTCCGCCGCCGCCTTCTGGCCCGGCAGCAGTTCCGGCACCGCATGGTCCGGGTCCGGGGGCTCGGCGGCGGGCTCGGGTGGCAGGGTGACGGTCTCCAGCACGCCGTCGTCGATGAGGCCGTCGACCACCGAGGGCGAGACCCCGGCCTCGCGGGCGGCATCGCCCTTGGGGCGCAGGAAGCCGTCCGCCAGCGCCTCGATGACCTTTTCGCGCGCGCTGGTGCGGCGTTCCGGGCGCTTGTCGGTGAGCCGCACGCCGACGCGCTCGCGCTGCGGGCCGGCCGCCTCGTCATGGCGGAGCGCGAGGCGCAGCACCATGCCGGGCGGGGTGACGGTGTATTCCGCCATCCACTCGATGAAGGCGATCATCTGGGCCGACAGCGGCGGGGCGGCATATTTGCGGATGACCGGCTTCAGCTTGCCCGGATCGACCGGCTTTTGCGGCGCGGCGGGATCGCGCGGCCAGACGCAGCCGAGGATGTTGCGGGTGCCGAGCGGCACCACCACCACGTCGCCGGGGGCGAGCTCCATGCCCTCCGGCACGCGATAGGAATAGGCGGCGCCGAGGGCGACGGGCAGCAGCACGTCGACGGTCAACGGCGCCTCGGCGGGCAGGAGGGCGGGAATCGGAGCTTTCATTAAGCCACATATGGCATGTTTGCCGCCTCAGGCGAGGAGGAACCGCGCTTCATGGCGATGAGCGACGCACAGCGGGCGGAGCGGGCGGAGACGGCGCTACTGGCGGGGGCGGCGCCGGACGTGGCGACGGCGCTGAAGGACTGGCTGGCGCGGCTCGGCCATGAGCGGCGGCTGTCGCCCAAGACCCGCGAGGCCTATGCCCGCGACATGCTCGGCTTTCTCGGCCATCTTGCCCGGCATCTCGGCGAGCGGCCGGACCTTGCGGCGTTCTCGGCGCTCGCCCCCCGCGACGTGCGGGCGGTGATCGCCGCCAAGCGGGCGGAGGGGATCGAGCCGCGCACGCAGATGCGCTTCCTCGCCGCCGCCCGCTCCTTCGGCCGGCATCTGGAGCGCGAGGGGCTGGGCAAGGTGGGGGCGCTCACCGCGGTGCGGGCGCCGCGCATCGCCCGCACGCTGCCGCGGCCGGTCTCGGTGGCGGATGCGAAGAAGCTCGCCGATCCCGACAGCCGTGCCGGCGAGGCGCGGGACGGCTGGGTATTGCAGCGCGACGCGGCGGTGCTGGCGCTGCTCTACGGCTCGGGCCTGCGCATTTCCGAGGCGCTGGGGCTCATGCGCCGCGACATGCCGGCGCCGGGGGAGGGCGACCACATCACCGTCACCGGCAAGGGCGGCAAGACCCGCATGGTGCCGGTGCTGCCCGGCGTGCTGGACGCCATTGCCGGCTATGCCGCGGCCTGCCCCTTCCAGCTGGAGCCCGGCGGGCCGCTGTTCCGCGGCGAGAAGGGCGGGCCGCTCTCGCCGCGCATCGTGCAGCGGGTGGTGGAGCAGTTGCGCGGAGGGCTGGGGCTGCCGGACACCGCCACGCCGCATGCGCTGCGCCATTCCTTCGCGACGCACCTCTTGGCGCGCGGCGGCGATCTGCGCTCGATCCAGGAACTTCTCGGCCACGCCTCGCTTTCCACCACGCAGATCTACGCCGCCGTGGATGCCTCGGCGCTGATGGCGAGCTGGCGGGCGGCGCATCCCCGTGCCCGCCTCGGCGACGGCAAGGGAGGATAGCCATGGAGCCGAAAGTCGGGCCGATCCTGCCGATGATCGACCACATGTCGGTCGGGGTGAGCGATCTCGCGCGCTCGGTGGCCTTCTACGACGCGGTGCTGACGCCGCTCGGCTATCGGCGGGCGCGTCTCCACGAGGCGTCGCAGGACCCCAATGGCGCCGCCGCCTGCTGGGGACGGCCGGGCGAGCAGCCCTCGCCGGACGGGCCGCCGGGCGCCGCGGCGTTCTGGATCCAGCGCCGGGCCGATGCGGTGACGCCGCAGCCGGGCTGCCATTTCTGCTTCCTGGCACCGGATCGGGAGGCGGTGCGGCTGTTCCACGCCGCCGGACTGACGCATGGCGGCACCGATTTCGGCGCGCCCGGCCTGCGCCCGCCTTATGGCGAGGGGTATCATGCCGCCTTCCTCACCGACCCCGACGGCTGGAGGATCGAGGCGCTGACCTACACGGCTGCGTGAGACCGGGCGGAATTGCCCGATTTCCGGTCACAGGACACCGGCGGCGCGCTTTCCATCACCTGACGTATGGGTAGACTGCCGGGGTGTCCACACCGGAGGAGACCTGACATGAAGAAGATCGTGACGGCCCTGTGTGCGCTTTCCCTGACCGTGGCGGTTTCGGGGGCCGCCTTTGCCGATTGCCCCGGCCATGCCTCGGTGAAGCAGCCGGCGACGACGTCGCAGGGCACCTGATCCGCCCGACGGAGCAAACGGAACGGCCCGGAGAGGGGATCTCCGGGCCGTTCTCGTTCTGGCATCCGTCGACCGGAACGGGGAGATGATCTCCCCATCGCGGCGGTTCACATGTGGATGGCGCGCTTCTCCACCGCCATCGCTGCCTCCTTCACCGCCTCCGAGCGGGTGGGGTGGGCGTGGCAGGTGCGGGCGAGGTCCTCGGACGAGCCGCCGAACTCCATCAGCACCGCGCATTCGTGGATCATCTCGCCGGCCTCGACGCCGATGATGTGGGCGCCCAGCACCTTGTCGGTGGCGGCGTCGGCGAGGATCTTCACGAAGCCCTCGGTCTGGTCGTTGGCCTTGGCGCGGCCATTGGCGAGGAAGGGGAACTTGCCGACCTTGTACTCGATGCCGGCGGCCTTCAGCTCCTCCTCGGTCTTGCCGACCGAGGCGACCTCCGGCGAGGTGTAGACCACGCCGGGAATGACGTCGTAATTCACATGCCCGGCCTGGCCGGCCAGCAGCTCGGCCAGCGCCACGCCCTCGTCCTCGGCCTTGTGGGCCAGCATCGGGCCGGCAATGGCATCGCCGATGGCGAAGATGCCGGGGACGTTGGTGCGGAAATAATGGTCGGTGACCACGCGGCCGCGCTTGTCCTTCTCGACGCCCAGCGCCTCCAGGCCGAGGCCTTCGGTGTAGGCGACACGGCCGATGGCGACCAGCACGACATCGGCTTCCAGCGTCTCGGCGGCGCCGCCGGCGGCGGGCTCGATGGAGGCCTTCAGCGTGGCGCCGGAGGTGTCGACGCCGGTGACCTTGGCGCCGAGCCTGAAGGCGATGCCCTGCTTTTCCAGGATGCGCTGGAACGACTTGGCGACCTCGCCGTCCATGCCCGGCAGGATGCGGTCGAGGAACTCGACCACCGTGACCTCGGCGCCGAGGCGGCGCCACACCGAGCCGAGCTCCAGCCCGATGACGCCGGCGCCGACCACGATCAGCTTGCCCGGCACCTTGGGAAGCGCGATGGCGCCGGTGGAGGAGACGATGCGCTGCTCGTCGATCTCGATGCCCGGCAGCTTCGCCACGTCCGAGCCGGTGGCGATGACGATGGCCTTCGATTCCAGCGACTGCTTGCCGCCGTCGGCGAGCGCGACCTCGACCTTGCCCGGCGCGGCGATGGTGGCGGTGCCGTGGAAGGTGTCGATCTTGTTCTTCTTCATCAGGAAGGCGACACCCTTGGTGTTGCCGTCCACCGCCTTGTCCTTGAAGCCGAGCAGCGCCGGCAGGTCGAGCTTCGGCTTGTCGACCACGATGCCCATATTGGCGAAGGAGTGGCCGGCTTCCTCGAACAGCTCGGAGGCGTGCAGCAGCGCCTTGGAGGGGATGCAGCCGACATTGAGGCAGGTGCCGCCGAAGGTGGCGCGCTTCTCCACCACCGCGACCTTGAGGCCGAGCTGCGAGGCGCGGATGGCGCAGACATAGCCGCCCGGGCCGGTGCCGATGACGATCAGGTCGTAGGACATTGATTTCCACCCGTTGAGGGGAACGGCCGGATCGGCCGGCCGCGCGTTCTAGCAGATGCGAGAAGCGGCCGGTCGGACCGGCCGCTCAGGGGATGCCTCGGAGGCGATCACAGGTCCAGCACGAGGCGGGTCGGATCTTCCAGCGCTTCCTTGACGCGGACGAGGAAGGTCACCGCGCCCTTGCCGTCGACGATGCGGTGGTCGTAGCTGAGCGCGAGGTACATCATCGGGCGGATGACCACCTGGCCCTTGATCGCCACCGGGCGCTCCTCGATGCGGTGCATGCCGAGAATGCCCGACTGCGGCGCGTTGAGGATCGGGGTGGACATCAGCGAGCCGTAGATGCCGCCATTGGTGATGGTGAAGGTGCCGCCCTGCATGTCCTCGATGCCGAGCTTGCCGTCGCGCGCCTTGCGGCCATAGCCGGCAATGGCCTTCTCGATGCCGGCGATGGAGAGCTGGTCGGCGTCGCGCACCACCGGCACGACGAGGCCCTTGTCGGTGCCGACGGCGATGCCGACGTTGTAATAGTTCTTGTAGATCAGGTCCTGGCCGTCGATCTCGGCATTCACCTCCGGCACATCCTTCAGCGCCTGGATGACCGCCTTGGTGAAGAAGCCCATGAAGCCGAGCTTCACGCCGTGCTTCTTCTCGAACACGTCCTTGTACTGCGCGCGCAGGCTCATCACCGCCGACATGTCGACATCGTTGAAGGTGGTGAGCATGGCGGCGGAGTTCTGCGCGTCCTTCAGCCGCTTGGCGATGGTCTGGCGCAGCTTGGTCATCTTGACCCGCTCCTCGCGCGCGGCGTCGTCGGGCGTCGAGGGCGCCCGGGCCGCCACGGGGGCGGGCGCGGCGGCCGGCGTCGCGAGGGCGGCGAGCATGTCGCCCTTGGTCACCCGGCCGTCCTTGCCGGAGCCGGCGAGCAGGGCCGGGTTGATGCCGGTCTCGGCGGCCAGCTTGGCGACCGCCGGGCCGTTGGAGCCGGACGCGGCGGCGGCAGCCGCGGCAGGGGCCGCGGTGGCGGGAGCGGCGGGAGCCGGCTTCGGGGCCTCGGCCTTGGCCGGTGCGGGAGCCGCGGCGGCGGGCGCGGCCGCCGCGCCCGAGCCGGCACCGATGGAGCCGAGCAGGGCGCCGACGCCGACGGTCTCACCGTCCTTGGCGACGATCTCGGAGAGCACGCCGGCGGCGGGGGCCGGCACCTCGATGGTGACCTTGTCGGTCTCAAGCTCGACGATCGGCTCGTCGGCGGCGACGGCCTCGCCGGCCTTCTTGAACCACTTGCCGATGGTCGCTTCGGTGACCGATTCGCCCAGCGTCGGAACGCGGATCTCGGTGGCCATGCTCGTTTTCCCTTACCTACCCTTGAGCCGGCCGCATGGCCGGCGCTCCCTTCGGTTCGTCAGTTGACCGCGTATCAATCCAAGGCGTCTTGCAGGAACGCCTTCAGCTGGGCGAGATGCTTCGACATCAGGCCGGTGGCGGTGGCCGCCGAGGCCGGCCGGCCGGCATAGCGCGGCCGCTTCGACACGCCGCCCGCCTGTTCCAGCACCCATTCCAGATAAGGCTGCACGAAGGCCCAGGCGCCCTGGTTCTTCGGCTCTTCCTGGCACCAGACGATCTCCGCCTGCTTGAAGCGCGACAATTCCTGCACCAGCGTCTTCAGCGGGAACGGGAACAGCTGCTCGATGCGCATCAGGTAGATGTCGTCGATGCCGCGGCGCTCGCGCTCCTCGAACAGGTCATAATAGACCTTGCCCGAGCACAGCACGACGCGACGGATCTTGTCGTCGGCCTGCAGCGTGACCGATTCCGGCCCCTTCACCACATGCTCGTTCTGGGCGTCGTCCCACAGCACGCGATGGAACGAGGTGCCGGCGCCGAACTGGGCAAGCGTGGAGACCGCGCGCTTGTGGCGGAGCAGGCTCTTCGGCGTCATCAGGATCAGCGGCTTGCGGAAGTCGCGCTTCAGCTGGCGGCGCAGGGCGTGGAAATAGTTTGCCGGCGTCGTCAGGTTGGCGACCTGCATGTTGTCCTCGGCGCACATCTGCAGATAGCGCTCCAGGCGGGCGGAGGAATGCTCCGGCCCCTGGCCCTCATAGCCGTGCGGCAGCAGGCAGACGAGGCCGGACATGCGCAGCCACTTGCGCTCGCCCGAGGACAGGAACTGGTCGAACACCACCTGCGCGCCATTGGCGAAGTCGCCGAACTGCGCCTCCCACAGCACCAGGGCGTTGGGCTCGGACAGCGAATAGCCGTACTCGAAGCCGAGCACCGCCTCTTCCGAGAGCATCGAGTTGATGACCTCGTAATGCGCCTGGCCCTCGCGCACATGGTTGAACGGGGTGTAGCGGTCCTCGTTCTGCTGGTCGATCAGCACCGAATGGCGCTGCGAGAAGGTGCCGCGCTCGCAATCCTGGCCGGACAGGCGCACCGGGTGGCCGTCGAGCTGCAGCGTGGTGAAGGCCAACGCCTCGGCGGTCGACCAGTCGATGCCCTGGCCGTCGGAAATCGCCTTGGCGCGGGCATCGAGGAAGCGCTGGATGGTGCGGTGGACCTGGAAGCCTTCCGGCACCGTGGTGATGCGGGTGCCGATTTCCTTGAGCTCGTCGATGTCGACGCCGGTATTGCCGCGGCGCGGATCGTCGGCATCCGCCGCCGCCTTCAGGCCGGCCCAGCGGCCGTCGAGCCAGTCGGCCTTGTTCGGCTTGTAGGCCTGGCCGGCGTCGTATTCGGCATCGAGGCGCGAGCGCCACTCGGCCTTCATGCGGTCGAACTCGGCGGCGTCGACGACGCCCTCGGCCTCGAGCTTCCGGGAATAGAGCTCCAGCGTGGTCGGGTGCTGCTTGATCGCCTTGTACATCAGCGGCTGGGTGAAGGCGGGCTCGTCGCCTTCATTGTGGCCGAAGCGGCGGTAGCAGAACATGTCGATGACCACCGGCTTGCGGAAGCGCTGGCGGAACTCGATGGCGATCTTGGCGGCGAAGGTCACGGCCTCCGGGTCGTCGCCGTTCACATGGAAGATCGGCGCCTCGATGGTCTTCGCCACGTCCGACGGATAGGGCGAGGAGCGCGAGAAGCGCGGATAGGTGGTGAAGCCGATCTGATTGTTGATGATGAAGTGGATCGAGCCGCCGGTGCGGTGCCCCTTCAGGCCGGACAGGCCGAAGCACTCGGCCACCACGCCCTGGCCGGCGAAGGCGGCGTCGCCGTGCAGCAGCAGCGGCAGCACCTGGGTGCGCTCGGTGTCGCCCAGCGCGTCCTGCTTGGCGCGGCACTTGCCGAGCACCACCGGGTCGACGATCTCGAGATGCGACGGGTTGGCGGTGAGCGACAGATGCACCTTGTTGCCGTCGAACTCGCGGTCCGAGGAGGCGCCGAGGTGGTACTTCACGTCGCCGGAGCCCTCGACCTCGTCGGGGGCCCAGGAGCCGCCCTTGAACTCGTGGAACAGCGCCCGGTGCGGCTTGCCCATCACCTGGGTCAGCGTGTTGAGGCGGCCGCGATGGGCCATACCGAACACGATCTCGGTGACGCCGAGCTGGCCGCCGCGCTTGATGATCTGCTCGAGCGCCGGGATCAGGCTCTCGCCGCCGTCGAGGCCGAAGCGCTTGGTGCCGGTGTAGCGGACGTCGAGGAACTTCTCGAAGCCCTCGGCCTCGACCAGCTTGTTGAGGATCGCCTTCTTGCCCTCGGGGGTGAAGGTGATCTCCTTGTCGACGCCCTCGATGCGCTCCTGGATCCATGCCTTCTCCTCCGGCGAGGAGATGTGCATGAACTCGACGCCGAGCGTCTGGCAGTAGGTGCGCTGAAGGACGGCCACCATCTGGCGGACGGTGGCGAATTCGAGCCCGAGGACGTGATCGATGAAGATCGGCCGGTCGAGGTCGGCCTCGGTGACGAAGCCGTAGGAGGCCGGGTCGAGCTCGGGAGCGGGGTGCTCGGGCTCCAGACCCAGCGGGTCGAGCTTGGCGTGGAGATGGCCGCGCATGCGGTAGGCGCGGATCATCATCAGCGCCTTGACGGAATCGCGGGTGGCCTGCTGCACGTCGGCGGCGGAGAGCTCGACGCCGGCCTTCTGCGCCTTCTCGGCGGCCTTGGCCTCGACCTTCCTGCCGACCGCCTTCTCCACCTCGATCCAGTTGCCGTCGAGGGCGGAGACCAGCTCGCCATTGGCATGGAGCGGCCAGTTGTCCCGCTTCCACGAGGCGCCGCGGGCGCTCTTCGCCACGTCGGCGGGCGAATCCTTCAGCGCCGCGAAGAAGGCCTGCCACTCGGGATCGACCGAGGCGGGATCGGCCTCGTAGCTCGCATAGAGCTGCTCGATCCAGGCCGCATTGGCGCCGTAGAGGAAGGAGGTGTTGAGGAAGGCTTCGTTCGAGTCCGCGCGCGACATTGTCGGCTCCTGAGGGACCGTTGCGGTCCGGTGGAGGCGCTTTCTCACCGATGGCCATCCTGCCAGGCGACAGAAGGACCGGTCCGATGCCCCGTTCCGGGGACGAAAGCTGTGGTCTTCAGTCTATATAGGCTCGTCTTGACGTCATGAATGCCGCGAGATTGCGGCGCGGGCCTGCAAAAAACGATGATCTCGCCCGTTCTTGACCCGGCTCGATCATTCCGGCGCACGCACGTCGCCCGGCCTCCCGGCACAAGCAAGATAGGTACCGAGATCCCCGGCGGCCAGGTACCGCCGGGGACCTCGTATCGTTCACGCCGCGAGGCCGGGCGCGATCTTCTGGCACTCGGCGACCAGTTCCTTCACCGAGGCGACCGACTTGTCGAGCATGGCCTGCTCATTGGCGTCGAGCGCGATCTCGACGATCTTCTCCACGCCGTTGGCGCCGATGATGACGGGCACGCCGAGATAGAGGTCGCTCAGCCCGTACTCGCCCGACAGATAGGCGGCGGCCGGCAGCAGGCGCCGCTTGTCGCGCAGATAGGAGGTCGCCATCTCGATCGCCGAGGCGGCTGGGGCGTAGAAGGCGGAGCCGGTCTTCAGCAGGTTGACGATCTCGCCGCCGCCCTTGCGGGTGCGCTCGACGATGGCGTCGACCTTGGCCTGGGTGGTCCAGCCCATCTCGACGAGGTCCGGCAGCGGGATGCCGGCGACGCCGGAATAGCGCACCAGCGGCACCATGTCGTCGCCATGGCCGCCGAGCACGAAGGCGGTGACGTCCTCCACCGAGACCTTGAACTCGTCGGCGAGGAAATAGCGGAAGCGCGCCGAATCCAGCACGCCGGCCATGCCGACCACCTTGTTGGTGGGCAGGCCGGAGGCCTTCTGCAGCGCCCACACCATGGCGTCGAGCGGGTTGGTGATGCAGATCACGAAGGCGTCGGGAGCGTATTGCTTGATGCCTTCGCCGACCTGCTGCATCACCTTCAGGTTGATGTCGAGAAGGTCGGAGCGGCTCATGCCCGGCTTGCGCGGCACGCCGGCGGTGACGATGATGACGTCGGCGCCCGCGATTGCCTCGTAGCTGTTGGTGCCGGCATAGGTGGCGTCGAAGCCGAGGACCGGCGACGCCTCCGCGATGTCGAGGCTCTTGCCCTGCGGAACACCTTCGACGACGTCGAAGAGGACAATGTCCCCAAGCTCCTTGAGACCCGTGAGGAGGGCGAGCGTGCCCCCGATCTGACCGGCCCCGATCAGTGCAATCTTTGCTCGAGCCATGAGATTTCCTGACGATCCGTGGGAAAAAGCGGCGAAGTGCCGCGCCGGCTTCCGATAACCCTTCTCGCCGGAGGGTTCAAGCGAGGATGGCCGGTAGTGTAAACATTGGCGTCTACGACTTTACGACGATGATCGTGGCATATGGCATGCCGAATACCTGATCTGTGTCTTCGACATGACTATCGCGTGATCGGCCGATCACCATCCCGCTCCGCCGGATGCGATGACGAATCGATGACGACCGTCGGAAGCGGTGCCGCAGCACCATGCAGACCTTCGGGCGGGGGGCTTTGCCCGGCGGGGCGCCAGCCGGGTCAGCGCCGGCGCTGCAGCACCTCCTCCATCAGCTCGATCTGGATCGACTGGATCTCGGCGAGGCGCTCCCATTGCCGGGTCAGCATGTGGTCGATCTTCTCGTGCAGGTGCCGGATCTCCAGCTCCGCCTTGAGGTTGACCCGGTAGTCGTTCTCCGAGCGCTTGCGATCCTTCGCCTCCTGCCGCTTCTGGCTCATCATGATGATCGGCGCCTGCAGCGCGGCGATGCAGGACAGCACGAGATTGAGCAGGATGAAGGGATAGGGATCGAAGGCGCCGGCCGCGAGCAGCGCGGTGTTGACGATCATCCACACCACCAGCAGCGAGCAGAAGCCGATGATGAAGGTCCAGCTGCCGCCGAAGCTGGCGATCACGTCGGCGGCGCGCTCGCCGAGGCTGCGCCCCTCGTCCAGCTCCTCCTCGACATTGGCGGCCAGCGTCTCGTGATGGGTGAGGCTCTCGATGACGTCGCGCTCGATCTGCGAGAGGTCGCCGCGCTCGGCCTGCAGCGTCTCGGCGATCATGTTGGCGCGTTCGGCGGCGATCGCCTCGCGGGAGAGGAGGGCGTCGTCCGCAATGCCCGGGTGGGCGGCGCGGATATGGGCGGCGAGCGCCGGGCGCAGCGCATCCAGCCGCTCGCCGTCGTGACGGGAGAGCGGCGCGCCGGTGATGGCGCAGCGGTGCCGGTGAGGGTGCTCGGCGTCGTCCGGGGCGGGGGGCGGATGTTTCATGGTGTCGTCCCGCTCCGTCGTCTTCCGTGCGTGGCCGGTCAGGTCTCGACGAGGCCGGTGGTGTTGCCGCTGGCTTGCGAATCGCCGCGTCCATGCGGACGCGCCAGGTAGTCGGCCGAGCGCATCTCGTGCAGGCGCGAGACCGTGCGCGCCCATTCGAACGCCTCGGCTCCCTCGGTGCCGCGATAGAGTTCCTCCGGCTCCGCCGCCGCCGAGG
This sequence comes from Ancylobacter oerskovii, assembly GCF_018390555.1. Classification (GTDB taxonomy): domain Bacteria; phylum Pseudomonadota; class Alphaproteobacteria; order Rhizobiales; family Xanthobacteraceae; genus Ancylobacter; species Ancylobacter oerskovii. The sequence goes on from NZ_JAHBGB010000019.1 coordinate 345,102, forward strand.
CGACGAGCTTGACGCCCTTGTCGTAGAGCTCGTCGATCAGGGTGATGAAGCGCTTGGCCTCGTTGCGCTTGTCCTGATCCATTACCGGCACATGGTCGATGACGAGCGTGTGATAGGTGCGGGCGAGGCGAAGGTAATCCGACGCGCCGAGCGGCGCCTCGCACAGATCGGCGAAGGAGAAGCGCGCCGCGCCGCCGCCCGCCTTCGGCACGCGAAGATTGCGCCCGCCGGAGACCACGTTCGCCGGGGCGCCGCCATCGGCGCCGGCGAGGCGGTGCCAGATCTTCTCCACCTCACGGTCGACCTCGGCGGGGGTGCCGTGCTCGCCCGGCACGTACCAGATGCGGGCGCCGCCGAGCTTCTCCATGCGGTAATCGGTGGGCGAATCGATGCGCACCACGTCCATATGCGCCTCGATCAGCTTGATGAAGGGCAGGAACAGCGCGCGGTTGAGGCCGCCCTCATAGAGGTTTTCCGGGGCGACGTTGGAGGTGGCGACGATGACGACCCCGGCGTCGAACAGCTTCTCGAACAGCCGGCCGAGGATCATCGCGTCGGCGATGTCGGTGACGTGGAACTCGTCGAAGCACAACAGCCAGGCTTCCTCGGCCAGCGCCTTGGCGACGACGGCGATGGGATCGGCATCCTTGAGCTTGCCGGCCTTCATGTCGCTGCGAACCTGGAAGATGCGGGCGTGCACGTCGGCCATGAATTCATGGAAATGCGCGCGGCGCTTGCGCTTGCGCACGGCCACGCAATCATAGAACAGGTCGACCAGCATGGTCTTGCCGCGGCCGACCGAGCCGTGGATGTAGAGCCCGCGCGGCGGCGGCTCCTGCACGTCCCGCTTGGCGAACAGCCAGCCGAGCGCCGAGGACTTGCGGGCGAGGCGGCGGGTGGCGATGCGCTGCTCCAGCCGGGACAGCGCGGTGACCACCTTGGCCTGCCCGGCATCGGGCAGGATGTCGCCGGCCGCCATGCGGGCGACATACCGCGCCGCGAGAACCGATCCGCCCGCTTCTGCCGCGACGTCCATCTGGCGAACTCCTCACATTGTGCCGCGCACACCTAGCGAGGCGGCGACGGTCCAGCAAGGAGGCGCCGGGTCGCCTTGGACGAAAGGTTCAGGCGGAACGTGCGCGATTGCAATATCGGGCCCGGTCGATCGTCCCTGGACGGGATTCATCGCAAGAAAACCGGCCGGCTGCGTGCCCGCCGCCCGGCGCGACCCGTGTTGCCGCTTGACCGTCCCCGCCTGCTTCCACACAGTCTTTCCCGGCTTTGCCGCCTGCGCGGGTGCGGTGCGGGATCACCTCAGCGTCGCGCCGGCTGCATGCGAGCCATGCAGGGCTGCCGGTTGTTCGATGCTGCGGTGCGAATATGTATGTCGCGCCGCAATATGGCGGTGGATGCGATGCCCGGAACGCCGATGATCGAGACGCTCCCGCCCGGAAAGCCCGCCGAGGCCCCCGCCTCGCGGAGCGAGGCCGTCGCCGAGGGCGTGATCCGCAAGATCGTGCCCGCCGAGCGGCAGGATTTCCTCGACCATCTGATGCGCCTCGATCCGCTGAGCCGCTTCATGCGCTTCGGCGGCGTGGTGTCCGATGCCGCGCTGGCCCGCCATGCCAGCCGCGCGGTCGAGGGCGACAAGCTGCTGGTCGGCTATTTCGCCGATGGCCAGCTGCGTGCCGTCGCCGAACTGCATCCCCTGCCGAAGAAGCCGGGCCGGCCGGTCGCCGCCGAGGCGGCCTTCAGCGTCGAACGCGACTGGCAGGGCAAGGGCATCGGCTCGGCGCTGATGCGCCAGCTGGTGCTGCTGGCGCAGAATCGCGGCATCGAGGATCTCGAAGTGGTGTTCCTGCCCAATAACGGCCGGATGAAGAGCATCGCGCTGCGTCACGAAGCGGATTTCTCGCTCGACGAGACCGAGATGGTCGGCCATATGCGCACGCCGCGGGCGACGCCGTTTTCCTGGCTGCGGGAGATGATGGGCGACGTCTCGGCGGTGTTTTCCTCCGCGTTCGAATTGCAGGACCGGATGCTGCCGCGGCCGCATCGCGGCCACTGACCGTCTGGCGGGGCGAGGCCTCGCCGACGGCCGGCCGTCTTCGGGCGATGAGCGCGGCGCGACCCGCTGGCCACGCCCTCCCGACCGGGCCGCCTTGACCTGCTGCCTTGACTTGGCCGCGATCGGGCGAGAGACAGGTCCATCCTCATCGACTGCGTCCGGTTCATGGTCATTTCTCGCCGCCTCGTCCCCGATGCCGTGCCCGGCATCTTCCTGCGCGCCGCGGTGGCGCTGCTGCTCGCGCTGGCCTTCGTCGCCGGCGCCCACGCCCAGACGACGCTCGACGCCAAGAGCGTGCATGATCGCCTGGAAGGCCAGCGCGCGGTGGTCGACAGCGTGGAAGGGGGCCTCGGGCGCGACGGCTTGCGCTCGCAGGATCTCGACGAGCTGCGCTCGCGTCTCGATCCGGTACGCGCCGATCTGACGGCGGCGGCCGCGGTGCTCGAGCCGATGGTGAGTGACCTCAACCACCGCATCCAGGAGCTGGGGCCGAAGCCGGCGGCCGACGCGCCGCCGGAGAATGCCTCCGTCACCGCCCAGCGCGACGAACTCACCGCGCAGGCCGCCGAGGTGGAGGGGCTGGCCAAGCAGGTGCGGCTGCTCAGCACGCGTGGCGACCAGCTGTCGGACCGCATCACCAGCCGCCGCCGGGCATTGTTCACCGACCAGCTGCTGGCGCGCTCCTTCTCCATCCTCAATCCCGAATTGTGGCTGTCCTCGGCCAGCGCCCTCGCCATGGAGGGACGGGGCGTCCGCTACCTTCTCAGCGACTGGCAGGCCTATGCCGGCAGCCGCATGCCGCCATGGGGCCAGTTGCTGCTGGCGCTGGTCGTCCTCGGCATCGGGGCGCTGGCGGGGATGCTGCGCCGGCTCCTGGCCCGGCCGCTGCGCCGGCTGAAGCGGGAGCTGGGCGAGGAGCCGCTGCCACGCCTGCAGGCCTGCAACGCCTCGCTGCTCACCGGCCTCGTCGCCGTGGTGCCGCCGATCCTCGGCGTCGTCGCCTCGATCGCGCTGCTCGACGGCCTCGACGTGCTGCCGGCCCGGGTGCTCGAGGTCATGCAGGGCGTGCTCTTGGCGGTGGTGGTCGTCAGCGCCGGGCGGGGCATGCTGCTCGCCGCGCTGGCGCCCGACGAGCCCTGGCGGCGGGCGGTGCCGGTGAGCGACGCGGTCGCGAGCCTGCTCTACCGGCATGTCGTCACCGGTGTCTGGCTGCTCGGCGCCGCCGCCTTCCTCTCCAGCCTTCACCGGGCCCTGGTGACGCCGGTGGCGCTGACCGTCGCCACCAACGCCCTGCTGGCGCTCGGCCTGGCGATCATCGCCATCTCCACGGTGCGGGCGCTGGCCGCCGACGACGAGCCGGCGGCGGAGGCCGCGGCCGGTGCGCCGGCGGGAGACGGCCAGCCGGAGAGCGCGCTCGCCGTCGCTTCCGCCGCCGCGCTGCAATGGGCGCGCTTCCCCTTCTGGGTGCTGAACTTCGTCGTGCTCGGCGCGCTGCTGGCCGGCTATGTCAGCCTTGCGAGCTTCCTCGCCTCGCGCTCGCTGGTGGCGGTGGTGTTCGCGCTGTTCGTCTATGTGGTGGTGGCGCTGATCAACGCCTTCTTCATCGAGGGCATCGCCCAGGGCCACAAGGCGAAGATGGCGGCGCGCACGCTGGGCGTGCGCCCGGCCAGCCTCGAGCTGATCGCCGTGCTGGTGGCCGGCGTGCTCAAGGTGGTGGTGATCGTGCTCGCCATCGTCGTGGTGGTCGGCACCTGGGGCACCTCCACCGCCGACCTGCGCGACGTGGTCAGCCGCATCACCTTCGGCTTCACCATCGGCACCTCGACGGTGACGATCGGCGACATCCTCTATGCCGTGCTGTTCCTGGTGGTGGGCATCCTCATCGCCCGCGCCATCCAGCGCTGGGTCTCGGTGGCGATCCTGCCGCGCACCGCCTTCGATCCCGGCCTGCAGAACTCCATCGCCACCATCATCGGCTATGTGATCTCGCTGGCGGTGATCGCCATGGCGATGGGGCAGATCGGCCTCAACCTGCAGAACATCGCGCTGGTCGCCGGTGCGCTGTCGGTGGGTATCGGCTTCGGCCTGCAATCGATCGTGTCGAACTTCGTCTCCGGCCTGATCCTGCTCGCCGAGCGGCCGATCCGCGTCGGCGACACCATCAACGTCAAGGGCGAGGAAGGCTATGTGCGCCGCATCTCGGTGCGCGCCACCGAGATCGAGACCTTCGACCGCGCCGCCGTGCTGATCCCGAATTCCGACCTGATCACCGGCCTCGTCAAGAACTACACCCACGCCAACACCACCGGGCGCATCATCCTGCAGATCAACGTCGCCTACGACGCCGACGCCGAGGCGGTGCGCGACCTCCTGATCGGCTGCGCCTGCGACCATCCGCAGGTGCTGCGCTCGCCGCCGCCGCGGGTGTTCCTCGTCAAGTTCGGCGACAGCTACCTGCAGTTCGAGCTGCGCTGCGTGGTCGCCAATGTCGACTATGCGCTGACCGTGAAGAGCGACCTGCATTTCGCGGTGCTCGACCGGATGAAGCAGGCGCGCATCGGCATTCCCTACACGCCCTGGAACATCTATCGCGGCGGCTCGCTGGACGCCCCCGACCCCACGGCGGGCGAGGACGGCTGAGCCGCGCGCCGCCCTCATCCGCGGGCGGGCCGCGCAAAGGTCTTTCAACCTTTGGGGCACATGCTCCGGCCTCGATCCTGATTCGCGCTTTCTCCTCCTGCCCCCGAGAGGCTTGCATGCCTGGTTTCCCGATCCCGCGCCGTGTCCTTCCGCGCCTGATGGCCGGCGCGCTGCTGCTGCCGCTCGCGCTGGCCGGCTGCGCCGCGCCGCCGCCGGTGGCGACCGATCCCACCTTCTATGCCGACCTCTCCAAGGGCGGGCAGCTCGATCCCGAGGCGGCCGCCTCGCTGGTGTCCGACTATCGGCGCGGCCGCGGCCTGCCCGCCGTGGCCCTCGACCCGGTGCTGATGCGCGTGGCCGAGCAGCAGGCCAAGGCGATGGCGGCGGCGGACGAGCTCTCCCACTCGGTGGGCGGGCGCGGCTTCGTGCAGCGGCTGAAATCGGCCGGCTGGACCGGGCTGACGGCGGTGGAGAATGTCGGCGCCGGCTATCACACGCTCGCCGAGGCCTTCTCCGGCTGGCGGGACTCGCCCTCGCACAACAAGAACATGCTGGCGCCGGGCATGACCAAGATCGGCATCGCCGCCGTGGCGGTGCCGCGCAGCCGCTACCGCGTCTACTGGGCCATGGTGCTCGGCAAGCCGGATCCGAAGGTGGAAGCCGCCGCCCAGGCCGCGGCGGCACCGGCCGGCTCGGCGCCCGCCGCCTCCGGCGCGACCACCGTCACCTTCGGCGGCGCGACCGTCTCCGGGCAATAGGCGAGGCGCGGGCGCCGCGTCTCGCCGTTGTCCATCTAGCGGCGCAGCGTCGCCGGGGCGAGCGGGTTGTCGGTGAGCGCTCTGCCGTCCGGCTGGTCCGGCGCTGGCAGTCCCATGAAGGCATCGAACAGCCGGCGGATCACCGCCGGCTCGACATCGCGCACGATCATCACGAGGCGGGTGCGGCGATCCTCGTCCGGCCAGTCGGCCAGCTGGCTCGGCGGGTGCAGCACATGCTGCACGCCGTGCAGCACCAGCGGCCGCGCCGGATCCTCGGCCAGCCGAACGATGCCCTTGAGGCGCAGCAGCTTGTCGCCATGCATGCCGCGCACAAGCTCGAGGAACATGTCGAGCGCCGCGGCCGGCACGAGCGCCTCGGTGGCGACGGTGAAGGCGCGGATGCGGTCGTCATGGCGGTTGGCGTCGTGGGAATGGCCGCGTTGCGCGGCTTCCGCCGCCTCGACCGCCTCGGCGTTGAGCCAGCGCCGGACATCGGGAATCTTGGTCGCCGGATCGTAGAGACCGGCATCGAGCAAGGCCGCCGGCGTCGCCTCGCCCTTCGCGGCGTCGAGGCGGACGGCGCCGGGAGCGAGAAGATCCAGCCGGGCCTGGAGGGCGGCGAAACCCGCCTGCCGCTCCGGCGTGTCGAGAAGGTCGGTCTTGGTGACGACCAGCCGGTCGGCGATGGCCACCTGCTTCACCGCCTCGGGATGGGCGTCGAGCGTCGCCAGCCCGTTCACCGCATCGACCACCGTCACCACCCCGGCGAGGCGGAAGCGCATGACGAGGTAGGGGTGCATCATCAGCACATGCAGGATCGGCGCCGGGTCGGCGAGGCCGGTGGTCTCGATCATCACCCGCCGGAACGGCGGAATGACGCCGTTGTCCATCCGGCGCAACAGGTGCTCCAGTCCCTCGACCAGATCGCCGCGCACCGTGCAGCACAGGCAGCCCGAGGCGAGCAGCACCGTGGCGTCGTCGAAATGCTGCACCAGCAGATGATCGAGCCCGATCTCGCCGAACTCGTTGATGAGCACGGCGGTGTCCTTGAGGTCCGGGTCCGCGAGCAGGGCGTTGAGCCGCGTGGTCTTGCCGGCGCCGAGGAAGCCGGTGAGCAGCGTGACCGGGATCGGCTCCGGCTGCCGAGGCGTCGGTTCGGTCATGTCGAGGCTACTGCGCCGCCGGGGCGGGGGCGGGGACCGGCGCGACGATGATGGTGGGCTGCGAGCCGGATGCCGCCGCCGGCTTGGCGGCGGGCTTGGCGGCCGGCTTCGCCGCGGGCTTGGGCTTGGCGGCGGCCGCCGTCGGCTTCGAGGCGGCGGGCTTCGAGGTCGCGGGCTTGGCTGCCGGGGGCTTGGCCGCCGCGCCGGCGGCCGGGGTGGCATCGCCCGTCGAATCCGTCATCACCGTGTTTTCCGGCTTGGTCTTCGACTTGGATCCGGGCTTGGAACCGGGTTTGGGCGGCGCCACGGGAATGGCCACCTGCTTGGCGCCGGTCACTTTCTTGCTGCCGGTGGCGGTCTTCTTCGGCGCCGGCGCCGGGTAGGCGGCGGCGAGCGCCGCGGGGTTCGGGGTCGGCCCGACGAACACCTCGACCGGCGGCATGGAGGGCGGCAGGTTCTGCAGCAGGCTGGCGCCGGTCACGTTGGCGCCGAGCGCGCCCATGCCGGCGGCGGCGAAGCCGGCCGGCGCCGGGCCGCTGTCGTCGTCGGCCTCGGAGGCGATGGTCTTGCGCTTGGCGCCGCACACCTGGGCGCGCATGTCGGTGGGCGGGCCGGCCTCGTTGCGGAGCGAATCCACCGTCGGGGCGACGCTGCCGAAGATCTGCCAGGACTGGTTGAAGCCCCGCTCCAGCAGCAGCGCCGCCTGCTCGGTGCGCTCCTTGCCGGAGCTGGTGCCGAGCACGATGGCCAGCAGGCGCTTGTTGCCCCGATGGGCGGTGGCGGCCAGGTTGAAGCCGGAGGCACAGATGAAGCCGGTCTTCATGCCGTCGGCGCCCGGATAGCGGTCGATCAGCTTGTTGTAGCTGCGCACGACATTGTTGCCGATCTTCATCGCCGGGATGCGGAACAGCTGCTCATGCTCGGGATATTCGAGCACGATGGCGCGCACCAGCACCGCGAGGTCGCGGGCGGTGGTGATGTTGTTGGGATCGGGCAGGCCGTTCGGATTGGCGAAATGCGAGCCGGTCATGCCGAGGTCGCGCGCCGCCTGGTTCATCTCCTCCACGAAGGCCGGAACCGAGCCGCTGACGCCTTCGGCGATCACATAGGCCATGTCGTTCGCCGACTTGACCAGCATCATCTTCAGGGCGTTGTCGACGGTGAGCTGCGTGCCCGGCACGAAGCCCATCTTGGACGGCGCCTGCGAGGCGGCCAGCGGCGAGACGCCGATCAGCGTGCTTTCGGTCAGCCGGCCCGCCTTGAGCGCGCGGAAGGTGACATAGGCGGTCATCAGCTTGGTGATGGAGGCCGGGTACCAGGGCTTGGTCGCCTCCTCCGCCAGCAGCACCTTGCCGCTGTCGATGTCCACCACCAGCGACGGCGTCGCCCGCGCGGCGGAAAGGCCGGCCATGGGCAGGACCGCGGCGAGGGCGCCGGCCACGGCGAGGATGATGGCGCGGCTACGGCTGCGGCGGGAGGAGGGGAACATCACGCGACGCGATCCGTTTCTGACTGAAAATCACTGATGCCCCTTCCATACCGCGTCCGTCGCCCGGGATCAAAAGGCGTGGATGCGGAAAGTGCCGCCTCGCGGCCCGGAGACGGCAGACCGTGCCGGGGCGTGATCGCCTATCGCCACGCAATGTTCATCGAAACGACGCTAGACTTCGACCAATGACTGATTCGATCCGCCGTCTTCACGAAGCCGTGTGTGCGGCGCGTGCCGGGCATGTCGCCTCGCCGCGCACGACGAAGCTGTTCGCGCGCGGGCGGGCCTTCATCGCCAAGAAGGTCGCGGAGGAAGCGGTGGAGGTGGCGCTCGACGGCGTGGTCGGCGACACCAACGGCACGGTGCGCGAAAGCGCCGATCTGCTCTACAACCTCGTGGTGCTGTGGGCGGAGCTGGGCATCGAGCCCGGCGACGTGTGGGCGGAGATGCGGCGGCGCGAGCAGATGATGGGCATGGCGGAGAAGCTGCCCAAGCCGGGCAAGCGGGCCGGCGCCTCGCTGCCACCCGGCCGGGCCGCCGGCGGCGTATCGCTGCGGAATCGTGACAGCCTCAGCCATTCGGGCTATGCGAAGCCCGCCGATCTTTTTGCCGATCTCGCCGCCCAGCCGGGCGGGGAGGCGGATGCCGCTTCGGGCGGCACGGCGCTGGTCGCGGCGCCGATGGCGCCGGGCTCGCGCCGCGACACCCGCTGAGGCGCACCACGCCGTCCCGGCTCCCCGTCGGGATGATCTCTCCCCGCCGGAGCCTTCCATGTTGCGCCGTCTGTATCAGTGGGTCATCGACCTGGCCGAGCGGCCCTCGGCCGGCTGGGCGCTCGCCGGGGTGTCGGCGGCGGAAAGCTCGTTCTTCCCCGTGCCGCCCGACATCATGCTGGTGCCGATGTGCATCGCCCGGCCGGACCGTGCCTGGCGCTACGCCGCCATCTGCACCGTCGCCTCGGTGCTGGGCGGGCTCGTCGGCTACGCGATCGGCGCCCTGCTCTACGAGACGGTCGGCCTGTTCCTGATCCAGCTCTATGGCTATGGCGAGAAGGTTGACGCCTTCGCCAAGGCCTATGCCGAATACGGGCACTGGATCATCCTGATCAAGGGCGTGACGCCGATCCCCTACAAGGTGGTGACCATCACCTCGGGCTTCGCCCATTACAGCCTGTTCTGGTTCGTGGTGCTGTCGGTGATCACCCGCGGCGCGCGCTTCTTCCTGGTCGCCGGCCTCATCTACTGGATCGGCCCCTCGGCGCGCCGCTTCATCGAGGAGCGGCTGGGGCTGGTGACCTTCATCTTTGCGGTGGTCACCATCGTCGGCTTCATCGTCGCCACCCGGCTGTTCTGAGCCGCGCCTCGCCCGCCGTTCAGGGAGCGTCGCTCAATGCCCGCCCTTGCGGGCGTGGACGCGGCTCTCCAGCACCGTCTTGGCGAATAGCGTCACCACGGCGAGAAGCGCCAGCAGCGAGGCCACCGCGAAGGAGGCCTGGAACTGGTACTCGTTGTAGAGGATCTCGACCTGCAGCGGGATGGTGTTGGTCTCGCCGCGCACATGGCCGGAGACCACCGACACCGCGCCGAACTCGCCCATGGCGCGGGCGTTGCAGAGCAGCACGCCATAGAGCAGCGCCCATTTCACATTGGGCAGGGTGACGCGGGAGAACACCCGCCAGCCGGAAGCGCCGAGCGTGACCGCCGCCTCTTCCTCCGTGGTGCCCTGTTCCTGCATCAGCGGGATCAGCTCGCGCGCCACGAAGGGGAAGGTGACGAAGATGGTGGCGAGCGCGATGCCCGGCCAGGCGAAGATGATCTTGTAGCCATTGTCGATCAGCCACGGCCCGAAATAGCCCTGGGCGCCGAACAGCAGCACGAAGACGAGGCCGGCCACCACCGGCGACACCGAGAAGGGCAGGTCGATCAGCGTGATCAGGAAGCTCTTGCCGGGAAAGCTGAACTTGGTGATCGCCCAGGCCATGACGAGGCCCATCACCGTATTGGCGACGACCGCGATGGCGGTGACGATGAGCGTCAGCTCGATGGCGGCGAGGGCGTCGGGCTCGATGAGCGCGGCGGCATAGGCCTCCCAGCCCTTCACCAGGGCCTGCGCGAAGACGTTGACCAGCGGCAGCACGATGAACAGGCCGATGAACAGCGCGGCGATGCCGACCACCGTCCATTTGACGGCGGCGGGCTCGGAACGCACGGAATTGTCGCTCATGACGCCCTCCCGGTGCGGGCCTGCGACCAGCGTTGCAGGCCGTTGATCACGAACAGCAGCGCGAAGGAGGCCACCAGCATGGTGGCGGCGATGGTGGTGGCGTCGGCGTAGCGGAATTCCTCCAGGCGGATGACGATCAGCAGCGGCGCGATCTCCGACACGTTGGGCAGGTTGCCGGCGATGAAGATCACCGAGCCGTATTCGCCGACCGCGCGCGCGAAAGCGAGCGCGAAGCCGGTGAGGAAGGCGGGCAGCACGGTGGGCAGCACCACCTTGCGGATGGTGGTCCAGCGGCTGGCGCCGAGCGTGGCGGCGGCTTCCTCCAACTCATGGTCGAAATCCTCCAGCACCGGCTGCACCGTGCGCACCACGAAGGGCAGGCCGATGAAGATCAGCGCCACCAATATGCCAAGCGGCGTGAAGGCGACCTTGATGCCGAAGGGGGCGAGCAGGCCGCCGAGCCAGCCATTCTCGGCATAGAGCGTGGTCAGCGCGATGCCGGCGACCGCGGTGGGCAGGGCGAAGGGGATGTCGACCAGCGCGTCGAGCAGCCTGCGGCCGGGAAAGTCGTAGCGCACCAGCGCCCACACCACCACGGCGCCGAGCACGAGGTTGATGGCGGCGGCGATCAGCGACAGGCCGAAGGAGATCTTCAGCGCGTTCAGCGTGCGGGTAGCGGTGAGGATGGTCCAGATGCGCTCGGGCGTCAGTTCGGCGGTCTTGAAGAACAGGCCGGCGAGCGGGATCAGCACGATCAGCGACAGCCACAGCAGGGTGAGGCCCATGGTGAGCCCGAAGCCGGGGATCACGCCGTTGCTCCGGCGGGGCGGGGCTGTTCCCGCGAGTTCCGCTGCGCTCATCGTCGTCTCGGCCATGATTGCGTTCCGCGCTGCCCATCATAAGAGCGGCGCCGGACCTGGCGAAAGGTCCGGCGCCCAGTTTAGCCCGGCAAGTGCCGGCCTCGGGAATCAGTTGGAGTAGATCTGGTCGAAGACGCCGCCATCGTCGAAATGTGTCTTCTGGGCCTTGCGCCAGCCACCGAAGGCCGGGTCGTCGATGGTCACCAGGTCGACCTTCGGGAAGACGTTCTCATACTGCTTGGCGATCTCGGGATCGCGCGGGCGGTAGAAGTTCTCGGCGGCGAGCTTCTGGCCTTCCTTGGTGTAGAGCAGCTTCAGATAGGCCTCGGCGACGGCGCGGGTGCCCTTGCGGTCCACCACCTTGTCGACCACCGCGACCGGCGGCTCGGCGAGGATGGAGAGCGAGGGCACGACGATGTCGAACTTGTCGTCGCCGAATTCCTTCTTCGACAGGAACGCCTCGTTCTCCCAGGCGAGCAGCACGTCGCCGACGCCGCGCTCGGTGAAGGTGACGGTGGAGCCGCGGGCCCCGGTGTCGAGCACCGGCACGTTCTTGAACAGGGCGGCGAGATATTCCTTCGCCTTGGCCTCGGAGCCGTACTTCTTCAGCGCATAGGCCCAGCCGGCGAGATAGTTCCAGCGGGCGCCGCCGGAGGTCTTCGGGTTGGGGGTGATGACCTGCACGCCGGGCTTCACGAGGTCGTCCCAGTCCTTGATGCCCTTGGGATTGCCCTTGCGCACCAGGAAGACGATGGTCGAGGTATAGGGCGAGGAGTTCTGCGGCAGGCGCTTCTGCCAGTCCTGGGCGAGGAAGCCCTTGTCGGCGATGGCGTCGATGTCATAGGCCAGCGCCAGGGTGACGACATCGGCCTCGAGGCCGTCGATCACCGAGCGGGCCTGCTTGCCCGAGCCGCCATGCGAGGTCTTGATCTCGACGGTCTTGCCGCTCTCGGCCTTGTATTTCTCGGCGAACAGCTTGTTGAACTGCTGATAGAGCTCGCGCGTCGGGTCGTAGGAGACGTTGAGCAGCGTGGTGTCGGCGGCGCGTACCGGAGCGGGTGCCGCCAGCGGAGCGATGAGCGCGGCGGCAAGGCCCGCCACCGCCAGGGATTTGAAATTGAGGAACATGTCGATCTCTCCGGGGCGGCGCCTGCGCACCGCGTGAAACTGTCGGATTGACGTTTCCACAGCTCGCGAATGGGGTCAACTATAAAAATACAGAGTATATAGAAAATTAGATGAAATAACGGAACGCCCGTGTGATTTCCGGGCGCGCCGCCGCCATGCTGCCGATCCGCCGCGCGCTCATGGCGCGGGCGGGGGCTGTGTCAGTGGGCGGAAATCAGCGTGTGGATGCCGCACTCGGTCTTGGCCTTGCCACGCCAGCGGCCGGCGCGGGCATCTTCTCCCGGCGCCACGCGGCTGGTGCAGGGCAGGCAGCCGACCGAGGGAAAGCCCTTGGCCTCCAGCGGGTGCGGCGGCAGCGCGAAGCGCTTGTGGGCGGCTTCCACCTCGGCCCGCTCCAGGCTGGCGAGCGGGTTGAACTTCAGCCGCTCGCCGTCGCGCTCCGCCACCGGGATGGAGGAGCGGGTGGAGGCCTGGTAGCGCTTGCGCCCGTTCAGCCAGCCATCGAAGCCCGCCAGCGCCCGCGCCAGCGGCTCGACCTTGCGGATGCGGCAGCAGGCGTCGGGGTCGGAGTACCAGAGGTCGTTGCCGGCATCGAGCGCCGCCAGCCGCTCGGCAGCCGGGTGGATGGAACGCACATCGGTGAGGCCGAGCTGGCGGCTGAGGGTGTCGCGGTAAGCCAGCGTCTCCTCGAACAGCCAGCCGGTGTCGAGGAACACCACCGGGATCGACGGATCGACCTCGGCGGCGAAGGCCAGCAGCACCGCGGATTCGGTGCCGAAGGAGGAGACGAGGCAGAGCCGGTCGCGCCCGACGAGGGTCTGCGCGGCGGCGATGATCTCGGTCGGCGAGCGTCCCTCGAGGGTGCGGGAAATCTCCTCCACCGCGTCGAGCGGGGCGAGGCCCGCGAGGGCGGTGTCGAGATGGAAGGGGGAGGTCATGCGGCTTCTCCCGTCGTGCCCTTGCGCGTCGCCGAGCGGCCGAGCCGCGCGCGCAGCAGGCTTTTGCGGCCGTCGCCGGTCGGCTGGTAGAACACGGTGTAGCTGTGCATCGCCTCGTCGAAGGCCCGGGCGTCGGCCTCCTTGGCCGGTACGATCTGGTCGAAGCCGGACCGCGCCATGATCAGGAACTGGTCGCGCAGCACGTTGCCGACGGCGCGCAGCGGCCCCTTCCAGCCGAGCCGCTCGCGCAGCAGGCGGGCCTGGCTATAGGCGCGCCCGTCGCGGAAGGTCGGGAAGTTCAGCGCCACCAGCGCGAGGCGCGGCAGATAGGGCGCGATCTCGGCGATCGGCTTGTTGTTCGGCCAGATGAGGCCGACCTCGACATTGGCGCTCTTGAGCGCCTCCTCTTCCTTGAGGAAGCGGTCGAGCGAGACGAGCACCGGGGTGGAGGCGGGGAGCGCCTCGTCCTCGTCGGCGACGCGGGTGAAGCGGTCCTCGACCAGCTTGCCGTTCTCAATGAGTGGCATAGACGCGCTCCTTGAAGGGTTCGACGCCGAGGCGATGCACGGTGTCGATGAACAGCTCCTTCGGCGAGGAGCGCAGTTCGAGATAGGCGTCGACGATGTCCTCGATCAGGCCGGGCACCTGGTCGTAGGACACCGCCGGGCCGAGCAGCGTACCCAGCTGGGCATGCTCGTCGGCGCGGCCGCCGAGGGTGATCTGGTAGAATTCCTGGCCGTTCTTCTCGACGCCGAGAATGCCGATATGGCCGACATGGTGATGGCCGCAGGCATTGATGCAGCCGGAGATATTGACGTGCAGCCGGCCGATGCCGCGCGAGCGGTCGAGATCGGCGAAGCGCTTGGAGATCTCCTGCGCCACCGGGATGGCGCGGGCATTGGCCAGGGCGCAGTAATCGAGGCCGGGGCAGGCGATGATGTCGCTGATGTGGTTGACGTTCGGCGTCGCCAGCCCGGCGGCGTCGAGACGGCGCCACAGTTCCGGCAGATCCCTGGTCGCCACGTTGGGCAGGCAGAGATTCTGCTCGTGGCCGACGCGGATCTCGTGGAAGGCATAGGCATCGGCGAGGTCGGCGACCGCGTCCATCTGGTCGGCGGTGGCGTCGCCGGGCGGCGCGCCCACCGGCTTCAGCGAGATGGTGACGATGGAATAGCCGGGCACCTTATGCTTGTGCACCGAGTTGCGGTACCAGGTGGCGAAGCGCGGATCCTCCAGCGCCGCCGTCAGCTCGGCCGGCTCGTCCTCCAGCGCCGCGAAGTCGGGATAGAGAAAGCGGGCGCGGATGTCGTCGATGATCTCGTCGGTGAGCTGCAGCGCGCCGTCGCGGATATTCGCCCATTCGGCCTCGACCGCCTCGGCGAACGCCTCGGCGCCGATCTCGTGCACCAGGATCTTGATGCGCGCCTTGTAGATGTTGTCGCGGCGGCCAAACTGGTTGTACACGCGCATGATCGCTTCGATGTAGCTCAGCACATGCCGCACCGGCAGGAACGGGCGGATCGACTTGCCGACGAAGGGTGTGCGGCCGAGGCCGCCGCCGACCAGCACCTCGAAGCCGAGCTCGCCGTCCTCGTTGCGATGCAGACGCAGGCCGACATCGTGCACCTTGGTGGCGGCGCGGTCCTTGGGCGCGGCGGTGATGGCGATCTTGAACTTGCGCGGCAGGTAGGTGAATTCCGGGTGGAAGGTCGAGTACTGGCGCAGGATCTCCGCCCAGATGCGCGGGTCGTCGAATTCCTCCGGCGTGGCCCCGGCCCACTGGTCGGTGGTCACGTTGCGGATGCAGTTGCCGGAAGTCTGGATGCCGTGCACGCCGACTTCGCCGAGATCGGCCATCGCCTGCGGCAGATCCTCCAGCTTGATCCAGTTGAACTGGATGTTCTGGCGGGTGGTGAAATGGCCGTAGCCGCGATCATAGACGCGGGCGACATGTGCCATGCGGCGCAGCTGGTCCGAAGACAGCGTGCCATAGGGAATGGCGATGCGCAGCATATAGGCGTGCAGCTGCAGATAGACGCCGTTCATCAGCCGCAGCGGCTTGAACTCGTCCTCGGTGAGGGCGCCCGACAGGCGCCGTTCCACCTGGTCGCGGAAATCGGCGACCCGTTCGGCGAGGAAGGCGCGGTCGAATTCGTCATAGACGTACATGATCGGTGTCTTCTGCAGTCGCGGCTTGAAGGAACGGCATTCAGGCCGCGGGAAGGGTGGAGGCGGGCGGCTCGCTGGCCGGCAATTCGAAGGTGACGCCGTTGACGCGGATGCGCTCGCGCAGATTGCCGGGGAGGATGGCGCCATCCTCGCCGAGTACGACCGGGGCGACATAGGCGCCCACCGCATCGGTGTCGCGCTTGTGGGCGCCTTCCAGCAGGGCGATGGCCTCCGGCGCCGTGGTGACGACGGCGGCATCGCCGAGCGCGGTCGACCAGCCGCCAGCCGCCGTGCGCCAGACCACCGCGCCGTCGGCGAGACGGTTGGCGGTGACGGCGACGGGGCCGTTGACTTTCAGTTTCTGCTGCTGCGGCGCGGCCATTCCCGGCAATTCCCTGTGTTTTAGTCGTTCCAAATATATAACACAAATTCGCATGTGCAAATTGGATAAATGCACAAAATTTATGTGTGATATGATATTTGACAATAATTGTAGACTGTTAGGTGGCATCACGCCTGTATCTGGATCGGCAGGCCCTCGCCGTCGCGTTCCGCCGGGGTGGGAAAGCCGATCGCCTGCCCATGGGCGATGCGCCGCGCGGTCCATGCGGCGGCGCAGGCATCGATGAGATCGTCCTCGCCCACCTTGAGCGCGCGGGCCTGCAGGGGAGAGGTGAGGGCCTCCGCGAAGCCTTGCGCCGCAAGGAGCCGGCGCCGCAAGGCGAGGCCGGGCTTGTGCGGGGCGTTCTTCACCTTCTTGGCGAGATCGAGGGCCGTCTCGCCGTTCATCGCCCAGAAGCTCACCTCGGGGTGGCATTCGTGGATGCGGCCGGCGAGGGCGGCCCGCTCGCGCAGCAATCCGTCGATCTCGGCGATCTTGCCGAAGATATGGAAGGCCTGCCGCGACACCGCGCGGGGCGGTTCGGAGGTTGCGCGGGCCACAGAGCAGGCATGCCGGTAACGCTCGGCTTCGTCGGGAAGGCGCGGGTCGAGGGCGGCGTAGACGGCCGCCCGCGAGGGCATGGAGAAGACGCTCGACTGGCGCATGCCGAGCCGGGGGCGCACCAGCCGCTCCGGTGCCCGCCCGTTGGGGCCGACGCGTTTGGGCAGGCCGATCGGCATGTCGACGGCGATGATCTGCGGTGCTTCCGGCCGGTCGACCAGCTCGGCGAGACGGTCGATGCGCTCGGCCTTCATGGCGTTGCCGGGTTCGATGATCACCGCGATCCAGCCGCCGGATCCATCGGCAAGGCGGGGGCACCCATCGACGCCGGCCACCCGAAGCCCGGCGCTCATATGATGTTCAGCTCCGCATGCGGGCGGTTGGCGAGGATGCGCTCGTAACCGAACACGCCGAGGTCGAGCGAGACCGAGCGGCCATGCACGATCCATTCGGCGATGGCACGGCCGGCGGCGGGGGCCTGCTGCAGGCCGTGGCCGGAGAAGCCGTTCATGAAGTAGAAATTGCCGATCTCCGGGTGCGGGCCGATCACCGCATTATGGTCGAGCAGGTTCATCTCGTAATGCCCGGCCCAGGCGCGCACCAGCTTCACCTCTTCCATCGCCGGGATGCGATAAGCGAGGTTGGGCCAGGTGGTCTCCTCGAACAGCGGCCAGTCGACCTCGAAATCCTCGCCGGGATCGCGATCCTCCACCGGATCCGCCGCGCCGCAGATCTGGTAGGCGCCTTCCGGCCGGATCCAGAAGCCGGTCGGATCGACCAGCAGCGGCAGGCGCGGCAGCTCGGTGCGGCAATGCAGGACATAGATGCAGCGCTTGCGGCCCTCGACGGGCAGGGGGATGTCGGCGAGTCCCGCCACTCGCCCGGCGCGCGGCCCGGCGGCGTTGACGAGGCTGCCGCAGGCGATGCGCCGCCCGTCGGCGAGCGAGACGCCGGCAATATGGTCGCCGGCGCGCTCGATCGCGACCACCTCGCCGGCGATCATCTGCGCGCCCTGCCGCTTCGCCGCCTTGCGCACGCAATCGAGCAGCGCATGCGCGTCGAACCAGCCCTCGCCGGAGCGGCCATAGGCGCCGGCGGCGAGGCCTTCCGTATTGAGATAGGGAAAGGTCGCGGCGAGCGCGGCCGGATCGAGCAGGTCGATATCGGCTCCCTCGGCCTGCTGCACCCGGTGATTGGCTTGGAGGATCGGCAGGCCGGCGTCGCTGGCGAGGATGAGATAGCCGCCCTCGTGCCAGGAAAGATCGGTCTCGGCGCCGAAGCGCTCCCTGGCCGAGCGCAGGAATTCCAGCCCGAACAGCGACATGCGGATATTCTCGGGGATGGAGAATTGCTGGCGCAGCGAAGCGGCCGACAGTGTGGTGGCGGAGCGGGCGAAGCTGGCGTCGCGCTCGATCACCGCCACCGTGCCGGTGAAGGCGGGGTCGGAGGTGAGGAAATAGGCGGCCATCGCCCCCATGATGGCACCGCCGACGATGACGACGTCATAGCGTTCTTCCGTCCCGATAGCTGCGCTCATGCCCTTCGATCCGATAAGACGTTGCGTGGCGGGGCTCTCTTGCGCAAGAAAGCTGCGGAGCCGCCGGCGGGCGCGGTTGGTGTGCCGCCGCCTGCCCGGATAGGCTGCTTTCCCGATCTTGCCAACTAGCCGAGCGAATCATGATTCCCGTCCTTCGTCCCCGCCGCAGCGTGCTCTACATGCCGGGCGCCAATGCCCGCGCCCTGGAGAAGGCGCGCAGCCTGCCCGCCGACGGGCTCATCATCGATCTCGAGGATGCGGTGGCGCCGGATGCCAAGGCGGAGGCACGCCAGCAGGTGGCGCAGGCGCTCGCCGCCGGCGGCTATGGCCCGCGCGAGGTGGTGGTGCGGGTGAACGGCTTCGAGACGCCGTGGTTCGAGGCCGATCTCGCCTGTTTCGCGCAAGCCGCGGCGACGGGTGCCGGCCCGGATGCGCTGCTGATCCCGAAGATCGCCCGCGCGGAGACGCTGCGCGCGATCGGCGCCCGGCTCGATGCGCTCGGCGCGCCGGCGTCGCTGAAGCTGTGGGCGATGATCGAGACGCCGCAGGCGGTGCAGGACGTGGCGAAGATCGCCGCGGCGGCGCAGGATCCGGTAAGCCGGCTCGGCGTGCTGGTGCTCGGCACCAACGACCTCGCCAAGGAAACGGGCGCGCGCATCGTGCCCGGGCGGGCGCCCATGCAGGCGTGGTTGTCGCTTTGCGTCCTGGCGGCGCGCGCCGGCGGCGTAGAGGTGCTCGACGGCGTCTGGAACGATTTCCGCGATCTCGACGGCCTTGCCCGCGAATGCCGCGAGGCCGCCGAGATGGGCTTCGACGGCAAGACGCTGATCCACCCGACGCAGCTCGACCCCTGCAATGCCGCTTTCACCCCGCCGGCAGGGGAGGTGGAGGCGGCCCGCGCGCTGATCGCCGCCTTCGACCTGCCCGAGCATGCCGGCAAGGGGGTGATCCAGATCGAGGGGCGCATGTATGAGCGCATGCATGCCGATATCGCCCGCAAGACCGTGGCGCTCGCCGAGGCCATCGCCGCGCGCAGCTGAAATTCGAGACAGGACGATACCGATGACGACGGATGCGACGACCAAGACCATGAAGCTCTACCGCTACCTGACCGGCCCCGACGACGTCTCGTTCTGCAAGCGGGTGTCGGCGGCGCTGAACAAGGGCTGGCAGCTCGCCGGCGCCCCGACGCTGACCTTCGACCCGGTAAAGGGGCGGGTCATCTGCGGCCAGGCGATCGTGAAGGAAGTGGCCGGCGAGTGGTCGGACGAGGTCGTGCTGTCCGATCATTGAATTTGCGGCCGCTTTTCGACCTATCCACAGGGTTGTGGATAGGTCAGAAATGCTAACCTGTTGAAAGGTCAGCATTTCTTCCGTAGCGCTCTCGCCGAAGCCGTTTTGTCGCCGCCGCGTCATCTTTCTGAAAACGAGGCTGTTGACAGGGGAAACGGCCCCCCCTATAACCCCGCTCATCGACGGGGCGCGCCACTGACGCGGTGCTGACGCTCCTCCGGTTGCTCCCGACAGAGACGAGGTCTTCGGACCGGCGGTCGCCGGCGGGAAAACTGTCGACGGTCTAAGGGTGTGAGTCCTTAGGTTGAGGGGTTCGGGTTCGAGCGGTTGTCTCGAATTCGGGCTTGACGGCCGAAAGGCCGGCGAATATAGAGCCGCTCCCGCCGACGAGCAAGT
>NZ_JAHBGB010000002.1 GCF_018390555.1 Ancylobacter oerskovii
TCAACATGGCCGATCGTACCAATGTTGCAGTGAGGCTTCGAACGGTTGAACTTCTCTTTGGCCATTGCTCGCTTCCTTCAGCGACATTCCCGGTCGCAAAATCGGGCCGTGGGATAGGCGGTTTCCCGCCCTTTCGCAAGACCGGCTTTCAATGGAGAGCCAGTCGGTCGCACCGGACCCGCCGCGCCTCGCCGCATGCCTTGCGCGAGACACGGGGCCGTAGCCGCGATCGATGACAGGCTCATGAAAAGGAAACTGGAGCGGGTGAAGGGAATCGAACCCTCGTCATCAGCTTGGAAGGCTGTTGCTCTACCATTGAGCTACACCCGCGCCGCGTCTCGAACGTCTCGGCTACGGGCGACGTGGTGGGGGAGGTAGGACTCGAACCTACGAAGGCATAGCCAGCGGATTTACAGTCCGCCCCCTTTGCCGCTCGGGACACTCCCCCTTGCACGTCGGTCGCGGCCGGAACGCTCGGTGAGCGTGGTCTCCGGTCTTTCGACCCCGGTCTTGCGACCATCGAACCGGAACGGAGCCGCGCCGGTTCGTGCGGCGCGCTTTATGGTGAGGTGCCCGCGCCCTGTCAACCCCGCCACAACCGCTTCCCACCGTTCTGCATGTGGATGAAATTGCAATGCGCTGCACGGCGTGAGATGAACCGGTGCATGAGCGAACGTAACCGCCCACCATCCAAGGGTCAGCCCTTCCATGCCCGTGGCGGCGCCAGGGGCGCCTCCTCCCGCGGCGAGCGCCCGGCCGGCCGGCCGTTCGGCGCCTGGCCGGACGATGTCGCCATTCTCTATGGCTGGCACAGCGTCACCGAGGCGCTGCGCAATCCGCGCCGGCGCATCCGCCGGCTGCTCGCCACCGAGAATGCGATGCGTCGCCTCACCGAGGAGCAGATCCCGCTCAAGCACGATCCGCAGATCGTGCGGCCCGGCGAGATCGACCGCCTGCTGGAGGCGGATGCGGTGCATCAGGGCCTGTTCGCCGAGGCCGATCCCCTGCCCTCGCCCAGCCTGGCCAAGGCGGCGGAATGCGACCTCCTGCTGGTGCTCGACCAGATCACCGATCCGCACAATGTCGGCGCCATCGTACGCTCGGCGGCGGCCTTGAAGGTCGGCGCCATCGTCACCACCGCCCGCCACAGCCCGGCCGCCACCGGCGTGCTGGCGAAAAGCGCGAGCGGCGGGCTGGAGCATGTGCCCTTCTGCTTCGTGCCCAATCTCGCCCGCGCGCTCGACGAGTTGAAGGATCGCGGCGTGCTGGTCGTCGGCCTCGACAGCGAGGGCGCCGCCGATCTCGCCGATACCCCCCTGCGGGCGCCGCTCGCCCTGGTGCTGGGGGCGGAAGGCAAGGGCCTGCGCCAGCTTACCCGCCAGACCTGCGACGTGCTGGCGCGAATCGATCTGCCCGGCGCCATCGTCAGCCTGAACGTGTCGAACGCCGCGGTGCTGGCGCTTCACATGGCGCGGCGCGCCATCTCGGGAACCACCGGCACCGCGCGCCCCTGAGACACCGCGAAAGCCGAGGACGGGACGACGCGCCCACGCGCCGCCCCGCGCTCCGGCCTTTGCGCGCTCCCAACCCTTCGCACCCGATTCTCCCGAGCCACCCGTCGTCCGGCGGCGCATCGACGCGCCGGGCTGCCGGCCCGGCGTCCCGTCATGGGCAGCACACCCTCAAAGGTTGCATATTCCGTATGGACAACCATTACGTAGCGTGATGGTATATTCCTCTGCGTAAGCTCCCACGGCGAAGACGTCTCCGCCGATGAAAACGCAGCGCTGAAGCTCAGCGCGCGAAGCGTCCACCTTGAAGTCAAGAATAGGATTAAATTCCTAAAATTGAGTGCAATGACCAATACTTGAACGACATCATCCCAATCTCGCCAGGATGTCTCGACATGGACATGACGACATTCAACATTGATCGGTTGCTTTTCATAAATCTCGACCACAGGATCGACCGGCGCGATCACATCGAACGGGTATTGTCGCCCTGCCGCTGGCCCGCCGAGCGGATTTCCGCCGTCCGGCTTCTCTCACCGGAGCTGGCCGCCGAAGAATCGGCACCGTCCCTCAACGCGCTCAGCATCTGGAAGTCGCACCGCAAGGCGCTGGCACATGGGCTGGAGCGCCTTGCCGATGGCGGGCTGATCGTCATCGAGGACGACATCGCGATAAATCGGGATTTCTTCCGCGACACCCTCTCCCTGCCCGCCTCGCTTCCCGGAGACTGGGAGATTCTCCTCTTCAATACCCGCTTCCGAAAACGCTCCATCGTCAGCAACGGCATCAAGATCCGCCAGCGCTGGGAGAAGAACGCCTTCCGCGCCGCGCCCGCCTATCTCCCCGCCATCAAGAAGACCTATATCTGCAACGGCGCGCATTTCTGCGTGTTTCGCGATAGGGGCACCATCGAGAAGATCATCGGGGCGATGGATGCCGCTCCGGCGAAATGTCACATCGATTCGTTCTTCGGCCACAACTTCCGAACCTATGCGCTGCACTCCCGTTCGATCGGCTTTGCAGACTTCGAATCGGACAATCGCCTGGCCGGCCTCCCGGCCGTTCGCCCGGAAGTTGCGGGCCACAGCGCCCCGGTCCAGCCTGCCTTCTAAGCCCGCCCCATGGCCCGCAACTGCCCGCCGGCGCAGGATTTTCCTCGCCGGCGGGCGCGCCGCGTGACGGTGCGGGCAGCGCCGGCCGGCCGATCTCCCGCCGCACCCACTGCCTCTTCCGGCGCCCACCCGGCGGGTTACGACCAATTGCCAATCGTCAAGCTCGGACGAATTCGTCAGACTTTTCCCTAAGGCATGTCGAATACCAGTAATTCGACTTGCAACATCGCCGGAGCACCGTACCGCCGCGACAGATGGCGGGCTGTTCCGGGAGGAAAACGATCCGAGCGATGGGCGGTCGTCAAGAACCCCCAAATCTCGACAGTACTCGTCGGTCGCGCATGTGGCGCGCCGGGCATTTGGCGCGCGCAGTCTCCTGCGAGGCATTTGCGCGGCCGGTGCAAACAACGTCTTACTTTGGGGAAGGATTAGACCATGAGCGTCACTACCGCCGGTCCCGTCGGCTCGACGGCACCGATGACGCGCGAGGAGAAGAAGGTCATCTTCGCCTCGTCGCTCGGCACCGTATTCGAGTGGTATGATTTCTATCTTTACGGCTCGCTTTCCGCGATCATCGCCGCGCAGTTCTTTTCCGGCGTCAACCCGACCGCCGCCTTCATCTTCGCGCTGATGGCCTTCGCCGCCGGCTTCGCGGTGCGTCCGTTCGGCGCGCTGGTGTTCGGCCGGCTGGGCGATCTCGTCGGGCGCAAATACACCTTCCTCATCACCATCCTCCTGATGGGCATGTCGACCTTCGTCGTCGGCATCCTGCCCTCCTATGCCTCCTGGGGCATGGCGGCGCCGGTCATCCTCATCATCCTGCGCCTGTTCCAGGGCCTGGCGCTCGGCGGCGAATATGGCGGCGCGGCCACCTATGTCGCCGAACACGCCCCGCATGGCCGCCGCGGCTTCTACACCTCGTGGATCCAGACCACCGCGACGCTCGGCCTGTTCCTGTCGCTGCTGGTCATCCTCGGCACCCGCACCTGGTTCGGCGAGGCGGAATTCGCCGCCTGGGCCTGGCGCATTCCCTTCCTCGTCTCGATCATCCTGCTCGGCGTCTCCGTGTGGATCCGTCTGACGCTGAACGAATCGCCGGCCTTCAAGAAGATGAAGGAAGAGGGCAAGACCTCGAAGGCGCCGCTCACCGAGGCCTTCGGCCGCTGGGAGAACGCCAAGGTCGGCC
Source organism: Ancylobacter oerskovii (assembly GCF_018390555.1). Lineage (GTDB taxonomy): Bacteria > Pseudomonadota > Alphaproteobacteria > Rhizobiales > Xanthobacteraceae > Ancylobacter > Ancylobacter oerskovii. Next base: position 3,810 of record NZ_JAHBGB010000002.1, read on the forward strand.
TCGTCGCGCTGCTCGGCGGCACCGCCGGCCAGGCGGTGGTCTGGTACACCGGCCAGTTCTACGCGCTGTTCTTCCTCACCCAGACGCTGAAGGTCGACGGCGCCACCGCCAACATCCTCATCGCCGTCTCGCTGCTGATCGGCACGCCGTTCTTCATCGTGTTCGGCTGGCTGTCGGACAAGATCGGCCGCAAGCCGATCATCCTCGGCGGCTGCCTCATCGCGGCGCTGACCTATTTCCCGATCTTCGCCGCCATCACCCACTACGCCAACCCGGCGCTGGAGACCGCGCAGGCCACCTCGCCGGTGCGCGTCGTCGCCGATCCCGCCGAGTGCTCCTTCCAGTTCAACCCGGTGGGCACCTCCAAATTCGTGTCGTCCTGCGACATCGCCAAGTCGTTCCTGGCGCGCAACTCGGTGAACTACTCCAACGAGGCGGCGCCGGCCGGCACCGTCGCCAGCATCCATGTCGGCGACAAGGTGATCTCCTCCTTCAACGGCGTCGGCCTCGACGCGGCGGCGTTCAAGACCCAGTCCGACACCTTCAACGCCGAGATGACCACTGCCATCCGCACCGCCGGCTACCCGGCCAAGGCGGACCCGGCGGCGATCAACACGCCGATGGTGGTGGTGCTGCTCACCGTCCTGGTGCTGTTCGTCACCATGGTGTACGGGCCGATCGCCGCCTGGCTGGTGGAGCTTTTCCCCACCCGCATCCGCTACACCGCCATGTCGCTGCCCTACCACATCGGCAATGGCTGGTTCGGCGGCTTCCTGCCGACCACCGCCTTCGCCATGGTGGCGGCCACCGGCGACATCTATTACGGCCTCTGGTACCCGATCGTGGTGGCGCTGATGACCGTGGTGATCGGCCTGCTCTTCGCGCCGGAAACCAAGGACCGCGACATCGAGAACTGGCACTGAGCGCGGGCGGCGCCCGGTTCGCCGGGCGTCGCACCGCCGGACGCTCCGCGGTCGGCCTTGCGCCGGTCGACGCCTCGGCCCCCGACCCGCAACGGGGGCCGCCTCTTTCGTCGGACATGAAAACGGCCCCGCCTTCCTATCGGCGGGGCCGTTTCATTTCAGCGGCAAGGCTGTCGCGGCGGTTCAGACCGCCGCCGTCACCACGATCTCGACCTTGTAGTCGGGGGTGGCGAGCGCCGCCTCGACGGTGGCGCGGGCCGGCACGCCGCCCGGGGCGACCCAGCCGTCCCACACCGCATTCATCTCGGCGAAGGTGGAGATATCCGCCAGATAGATGGTGGCGGTCAGCAGCCTGGTCTTGTCGGTGCCGGCCTTGGCGAGCAGCGCGTCGATCTCGGCGAGCACCGCCTTGGTCTGCTCGGCGACGCTGGGACCAAGCGCCACCTGCCCGGCGAGATAGGCGACCGATCCATGGACCACGGCCTGGCTCATGCGGGTGCCGGGCTCGATTCTCTTGATGCTCATTGTCTCATGCTCGCTTGTGAGTGTCGGGCGCCCGCGGCGGGGCGGGCGACGCCTAGCTAGAACATGTTGCGCGAAAGATGAAAGACTTTCGCGAGGCGGGCGGATAGCCGGGCTTGCGGCGGCCCGCCCGGTCGCCGGCCTAGAGGTCGCCGGGCTAGAGGCGGATCAGCGCCAGCCCGCTCTGCGGGTCGACCCGCTTGCGCAGATGCGCCGGTGTCTCGGTGAGCATCACCTCCAGCGTCGGGCGGACATGGCCGCGGTTGAAATGCCCGGCCAGCGCCGCGCCGCCGCGGCGGCCGAGCACGGCATGCGCGTGGATCGCCGGCCGGCCGTCGGGGCCCACCGCCACATCCCCCGAGAGCGACGCCACCTCCACCTGCTCGCGGACCGGGATCTCCTCATATTCCCGCCGATCCCAGTCGAAATAGCTGATCACCGCGTCGCGGAAGGCGCCGATGGCGGAGAACTGCGCGGCAGTCACCTGCTCGCGCTCGACGAAGGCCGCGAGCGAGGCCATCGCCTCGTCGCCAGTCTCGAGGATGATCGCGAAGGTGCGCAGCCCTCCGGCATCGGCAAGCAGCTTCGATTGCATGGATGTGTCCTCCTCCGGGTGGCCTCGTCCGGGCGTCCCTGTCCGGGCGTCTTCTTTCGGGTGTCTTCTCCGGCCTTGGCCAACGGGCGGACGCCCCGTCCTGTTCCCTCCCGCGTCGCCGGCGTCCCCTTCGCCCCCCTGGCGCCGGCATGAAAAAGGCCGCCCTGCATCGCTGCGGGGCGGCCTTCCGGGAAGGCTGCGGGCCGGAGAGCCGGACCGCGGAGCCGTCAGCTCACTGCAGCGGCTTCGGCATCGCCGACATGGTGCCGATGGTGAAGATCTCGACGCGGCGGTTGATCGGGTCGGTCGGCTTGGACGGCACTTCGAGCGCCTCCTGGCCGAGGCCGACGGCGTCGAGGCGGGCCGGATCGACCTTGCCGAGATTGACCAGCGCTTCCTTGATGGCCTCGGCGCGCTTCTGGCTGAGCGCGAGGTTGACGGCGCGGGTACCGGTGGTGTCGGTGTTGCCGACCACCAGGAAGCGATAGTTCCACAGGATCGGATGGTGCATCGCATCGGCGATGGAGCCGAGCGCCGCATAGGATTGCGGGCGGATGACTGCCGAATTCAGCGCGAACTGGATCTGCACGTCGATCTGCGCCAGCTTCGCGAGACGCTTGGCAATCTCCGACTGGTCGAGCGGCAGCGGCTGGTTCGCCTGCACGGCGCGCTGCGCCATGTTCTGCAGCACCTGCGCGGTGAGGCTCGGATCGAACTGCGTCACCTCGGACAGCTGCTTGGTGATCTCGGCGCTGCTCATCGGGGTCTGGGCGCTCGCGCGGTCGGCGAAACCGAGGGAGGCGCCGAGCGCGAGGCCGGCGGCGAGGGCGAGGCCGGCGGCGCGGCGGGTGAAAGCGATCATGATGGTGTCTTTCCCTTGAACCTTGCCGTCGGAATCAGTTCGCCCAGCCGGCGTCGGTCAGCCCCTGCCGGCACGCGCCCTTCACGACCTTGTAGGAGGCCAGCAGGCAATCGAGCAGGTTGGCGTCGCCCGGCTTCACGCCCTTGCAGAACTGGCGGGCATCGTCCTGGCACAGCCCGAAGGTGGCCTTCTGGGCGGCGAGGCGCGCCGTGGTGCCGGCCTCGGCCTGCTGCAGGGCGGTGAAGCACTGCGGCGGCACGTCCTTCTGGTGCTGCTGCAGGCAGGAGGCGACCTTGCCGGTGCCGATATCGTCGCGGGCGCAGAAGCGCTCGATGGAGGCGCCGCAGGCCTTGGCGATCAGCGCGCCGGCGTCGGCGAAGCTCATGGTCTGGGCCGACGCGCCGCCCGCCGAGGCGGCGAGCGCGAACAGAGCCAGCCCCATAATATGTCGCTTCATGAATTCAGCCTCCCAAGACGGCGCGGCAGCACATTGAGACTGCGGCCGGCCCCATTTCCGGTCGCCATGACCGGATTACCCAATGTGAAGATTTCGCAGAACCCTACGACACTTTCAATGCGGCAAACGCCCGTATCGCGTGCCCGAGGGGGGTACCGGCAGGAACCGGCAGGCCGGAAGCGCTTGACCGCGGGACGGCCATCGGCGAAGAAACCGCGAGGCGATCTCCAGGCCCCGGCGGCGGGATGATCGGCCCCGGGGCGAGACCGGCGCCGACTCACCTCTTGTCGTGCCGCGGTTTCCTGGCCCGTTCCTGGCTTGCCGGCTTAGCACAGCGGTAGTGCAGCGGTTTTGTAAACCGAAGGTCGGGGGTTCGATCCCCTCAGCCGGCACCAGCCCTCCCCGAGCATCCCGGCTCCGCGAAGGCGGCTCCACGCCGCACACGGCGGCCGGCCACGGGGTAGCATCCGCACCGGCGGGCCTAACCTTCTGAGATTGCCGACGAATCAGTTATATTTTCCGCCACGATCCCCGGGGAAGGCCGACATGCACTCCAAATGGCAGGCATTGGCATGCTATCTCGGCGTGGCGGTGCTGTGCGGGCTCTATCTCCTGCTCGTTCCCGGCGTGCGCCTGCTGGATGTCTGTGCCGGCGCCGGCCTCGGCGCCGCGCTGATGTGGGCCCTCAACGAGTGGGAGGCCGGCAAGTGGGGCAAGGCTGAGCCCGTCCGGCGCCCCCCGCCGGCGCCGCGCCAGGGCGCGGCCGTGCGCCCCGTCCTGCTCGTCCGCCCTCGTACCGCGTCTCCCACCCTCGCCGCGCCGGCACCGCAGCCGCGGGCCATGCCGCTGCCGGCGCCGCCTCCCGCCCCGGCGGCCGCGCCGCCGCCCCCCTATTGGGAACTCGACGAGGCGCAGGCGGCGGCCGAAGCGGCGCGCGGTATGCCGGACTGGGACGCCACCGTCCTCGCCGAGACCTGGGCGAAGCTCCGCGACGAGCTCGCCATCGCCTGCGAGGACAGCCCCCGCGAGACGATCGCCGTCGACCTGCCGGCCACCGCCGAATTCGACAGGACCGGGCGGTTCGCCGATATGTCGCCGGCAAACAGATATGCCGCCCCGCCGGTGGACAAGCCCGCCGCTCGCCAGCCCGCCCCGCCGCCGGTTTCGCACCGGCCCATGGAAAGCGGCGCCGAGGCGCCTTCCCCGCGTCTCGCCCGCCCGGTTCCGCCGGCGATCCTGCGCCCGCATGCCCGCCGGCCGCGCTGACGGCGGGACGGCCGGCCACCGCGCCCTGCGCCGGAGATCGCCCCCGCCGGCTCACTCATCGGCGGAATAGCGCTCTTCCTTCCACGGATCGGCGTGGTTGTGATAGCCGTTCATCTCCCAGAAGCCGCGCCGGTCGGCGGGGCGGAACTCGATCTTCTGCAGCCACTTGGCGCTCTTCCAGAAATAGAGGTGCGGCACCATCAGCCGCAGCGGCCCGCCATGCTCGCGGGTCAGCGGCTTGCCCTCCCAGCTGTGCACCAGCATCGCGTCCGGCGCGGCGAAATCCTCCAGCGCCAGATTGGTGGTGTAGCCGTCATAGGAGTGCAGCAGCACGAAGCCCGCCTCCTCCTTCGGCATGACGAGGTCGAGCAGGTCGCGGGTGAGCAGCCCTTCCCAATTATTGTCGTAGCGCGACCAGGTGGTGACGCAGTGGATGTCCGTCACCTCGCGGCTCTGTTTCTGGGCGAGGAACTCCGCCCAGCTCCACGACACCGGCTGCTCCACCGCACCGGTCACGTCGAGGCGCCAGCGGTCGAGCGGAATCTCCGGCTGCAGGCCGAGGTCGAGCACCGGCCAGTCCTTCACCAGGTGCTGGCCCGGCGGCAGGCGCTCGGTCTCGGGACGCGAGATCCGCCCGGTGAGGAACTTGCCGCTCTGTGCCCAGCTGCGCTTGCTGCGGGTGAGCTTGCTGTCGGCAGGCAGCGCCGCGTCGTCCGGCATCGGCAGCGCGTCGTCATCGGTCATCGGCGAACTCCTCGGGAGGCGGCGGGGGCGGGAGGAAACGGCGGGGTTCCGCCGGGATCATAGCATCGCCCCGCCGCCGCACGCCCGGTTTCGCACGGCCCTCGTCGCATCCCAGCCCCGCGCGGCGCGCACACGAGAACGGTGGCCGAAGCCCCACACAGCGACAAACGAAAACGGCGGGCCGAAGCCCCATCCGGCCGACAAACGAAAACGGCGGGCCGAAGCCCGCCGTCCGAGTCTCGCCTGCGTTCCGGCGGATGTCACTCCGGCCGGCGCTTGCGCTGCAGCATGTTGAGGCCCTCGATCGCCGCCGAGAACGCCATGGCGGTGTAGATGTAGCCCTTCGGCACATGCGCCCCGAAGCCCTCGGCGATCAGCGTAGTGCCGATGAGCAGCAGGAAGCCCAGCGCCAGCATCACGATGGTCGGGTTGCGGTTGATGAAGTTGGCCAGCGGCCCGGCCGCGAACAGCATGGTCAGCACCGCCACGATGACCGCGATCACCATGATCGGGATGTGGTCGGTCATGCCCACCGCGGTGATGATGCTGTCGATCGAGAACACCAGGTCGAGGATCAGGATCTGCACGATGGCGGCGGAGAAGGTGATGTCCACCAGCTTGCCGACGCCGGGCGCATCCTCCTCGTGCGGCTCCATGCTGTGGTGGATTTCCTTGGTGGCCTTCCACACCAGGAACAGGCCGCCGGCGATGAGGATCAGGTCGCGCCAGGAGAAGGCGTGGTCGAAGATCGTGAAGATCGGCGTGGTCAGCTTCACGATGATCGCCACCGTGCTCAGCAGGCCGAGCCGCATGACCAGCGCGAGACCGATGCCGATCTTGCGGGCGCGCGGACGGATGTCTTCCGGCAGCTTGTTGGTCAGGATCGAGATGAACAGCAGGTTGTCGATGCCGAGCACCACTTCCATGGCGATCAGCGTCACCAGCGCCGCCCAGACCGCAGGATCGGCGGCGAGTTGCATCAGGTAGTCCATCGGTCACTCCTCCCCAGCCAGCGTGGCGGCGCGCATCAACGCGCGGCAACCGTAATCGGATGCAGCTTGCGACGGTAAAATTATCATAGGAATGACAAAGCCTTTCACACCGGCATGACGTCGGAAATCGATCCGACATCACGCGAACGCCGGCACGGCTCGCGTCAGAGGGGCCCGGATCATCGGGTGAGCGCAATCTAATGGCTCGCCCCGGCCCCGCCAGCCTCGCGACGCATGACAGATTGTCGCACCCTCGGCCCGGCCGCGACGGGCCATGCACAGCTGTGCGATACCTTTGAACGGATGCGACGATTCCCTTGTTTCCGCGCGACGTTCGCCTTGCGCTGTCCACGGCGCATGTCATCGTTCGTTCATCGCCCCGCACTAGAGCGAGCGCCACTCGCCCGCTGGGCATTGGGAGGAACAGATGAGCCGCTTTTCCCGCCGTAACTTCATGAAGGCCGGCGCCTTCGCCCTTGCCGCTCCGGTGGTGCTGCGCGCCCATGACGCGCTCGCCACGTCCGGGTCGGTCGACGTCTATGCCTGGGGCGACTATTTCGACAAGAACACCGTGCTGGCCGACTTCACCAACGCCACCGGCATCAAGGTGAACCTGTCGACCTACGGCTCCAACGAGGAAGCCGAGAACAAGCTGCGCGCCGCCGGCGGCAAGGGCTTCGACCTCCTGTTCCCCTCGGTCGACACCGGCCCGAACTACTACAAGGACAACCTGCTGCAGCCGATCGACGAGGCGAAGTTCAAGGTCGATCAGGTGATCCCCTCGATCTACCGCAACTCGCTCACCCTCGGCGCCGCCCATCGCGGCAAGCGCTTCCTGGTGCCGTTCGACTGGGGCACCGAGGGCGTGACCTGGGACTCGACCAAGTTCAACAAGAAGTCGGGCGAGATCTCCTATGGCGACATGTGGCTCGCCGACCACCCCAAGCAGACCGCCATCCGCCAGAAGTCGGTGTTCAACGGCGTCGCCCTCTATCTCGACGCCAACGGCACCCTGCCGTCGAACCGCGGCCTCGACATGTACAAGTCGGAAGCCGATGCCCGCCGCGTCTTCGACGGCGTGCTGAAGTTCATCGTCGCGCATCGCGGCAATATCGGCGCCTTCTGGAACAACGCCACCGAGGCGACCGCCGCCTTCACCGATGCCGGCTGCACCATCGGCCAGACCTGGGACACCACCGGCATCCTGCTCCACCAGAAGACCGACAAGAAGTGGAGCTATGGCATGCCGAAGGAAGGCGGCCTCGCCTGGACCGACACGCTGGCCATCCCCGCCGGCGCCGCCAATCTCGAGCAGGCCTACGCCTTCGCCAACTTCCTCTACCAGCCCGAGGTCGGCGCCCGCTTCGCCAACACCACCGGCTACAATTCCTGCGCCAAGGGCGCTGACGCCTTCCTCTCCGAGGAAGCCCGCGCGGCCTTCCAGGCGGCCTATCCGGCCGGCACCATCGACAACCTGTTCTGGTGGCCGATGCAGACCGACTTCTACGCCAAGCTCCGCGGCGAATATGTCGAGAAGCTGACCAACGCCTGATCACCGGCGCGCCGGGGCTTTCCCGGCGCCGCACGGCCCGGCGCGGGCGAAACGGTTCGCGCCCGCATCCGGCGGCGGGGCCTGCCTCGCCCCCGCCTGCCCCGCGTCCCCGGGCCGGTCCCGGGGACAGTCTTTTCGACTTCCGGGCAGTTTCGTAACGTCACCGCACCGGAACATGCCCGGCCGGACCCGCTCCGGTCGCCGCTCCCCTCCCTCCTTCGCGGAACGCCCCATGCGCGGCAAGGACGTACGTCTCGATCAGGTTTCCATCCGCTTCGGCGACGCCGTCGCGGTGCAGCCGCTGAACCTCACCATCGAGGCCGGCGAGTTCTTCTCGATCCTCGGCCCGTCCGGCTGCGGCAAGACCACCATCCTGCGCACGGTCTCCGGCTTCATCGAGCCCACCATCGGCCGGGTGCTGATCGGCGGCGAGGATATGGCCGGCAAGGGGCCGAACGAGCGTCCCACCGCGCTGATCTTCCAGAACCTCGCGCTGTTCCCGCTGATGAGCGTCGCCGAGAACGTCGCCTTCGGGCTCGAGGCCCGCGGCGTCGCCAAAGCCGAGCGGCTGAAGCGGGCGCAGGAACTGCTCGAACTGGTGGCGCTCGGCGGCTATGGCGACAAGAAGCCTTCGGACCTGTCCGGTGGCCAGCGCCAGCGCGTCGCCATCGCCCGCGCGCTCGCGGTGGAGCCGTCCGTGCTGCTCCTCGACGAGCCGCTCTCGGCGCTGGACCTCAAGCTGCGCCAGCACATGCGTGCCGAATTGCGCGCCATCCAGAAGCGGGTCGGCATCACCTTCATCTACATCACCCACGACCAGGGCGAGGCGCTCGCCATGTCCGACCGCGTGGCGGTGATGAGCCGCGGCCAGCTGGAGCAGGTCGCCGCGCCCGACACGCTCTATGCCGAGCCGGCGACACCCTTCGTCGCCACCTTCGTCGGCGAGCAGAACGTGATCCGCGGCACGCTGCGCCGCATCTCCAACGGCATGGCCAGCGTCGATACCCCCCTCGGTCCCGTCGAGGGCCGCGAGGTCGGCACGCCCGCCATCGGCGCCCCGGTGCTGGTGATGGTGCGCCCGGAGCGGATGACGCTGGGCGACGGCCGCGACAACCGCATCCCGGCGACGCTGAAGGCGCGCCATCTCGAAGGCCCGTCGGTCAATCTCGAATGCACCGCCGCCGGCCAGACGCTCACCGTCACCCTCGCCAACGGCCCGGCGGTGCGCGAGCTGCCCGACGATCTGGTGCTGGGCTTCGGGCGCGACGACGCGCGGGTCTATGCCGAGGGAGCGCTCGCCAATGGCTAGCCTGTTCCGCGCCTATGGGCGGGGCCTCGGCGCGCTGCTCATCCTCATCGCCACGCTGTGGATCCTCGCCCTCATCCTGGTGCCGCTCGGCGCCATGATCGAGCAGTCGCTGTGGTGGAAGGACTCCAAGGGCGACATCACCCTGCAGATCGACCGCCTCTACAACGACATGGCGACGCTGCAGCTCGACGCTTCCGGCGAGAGCGACGCGGCCAAGAAGGCCGGCCTCGAGGCGCAGATCGCGCAGAAGCAGGCCGAGGCCACCGCGCTCGAGGCGCAGGAAACCAACCCGCCCAAGACCTACGGCCTCGCCAACTTCACCCGCATGAGCGGGCTGCATTTCTACATCTTCATCCGCACCATCATCTACGCGCTGATGGTCACCGCCCTCGCCCTCGTGGTGTGCTACCCGATGGCCTATGCGGTGGCGCTGGCGAGCGGGCCGCGCAAGGCCATCGTGCTCACCGTGGCGCTGATCGTGCCCTACGCCATCAACGAATTGCTGCGCGTCTATGCCTGGCTGATGATCCTCGACTATCGCGGCGTCATCAACGGCATCCTCGGATGGCTCGGCATGGTCGATCTCGACAATCGCGGCTGGATACCCTTCCTGGAAAATCCCTCCGCCGTCTTCCTGGCGATGATCTACACCTATGTGCTCTTCATGGTGTTCCCGATGGTGAACACGCTGGAGACGCTGGACCGCAACCAGATCGAGGCCGCCCGCGACCTCGGCGCCTCCTCCTTCCGCATCCACCGCCGGGTGATCATCCCGCACGCCAAGCCGGGCATCGCGGTGGGCTGCATCATGACCTTCATGCTGTCGGCCGGCTCCTATTCGGTGCCGGCGATCATGACCCGCGGCCAGGGCGGCGACTGGTTCTCGCAGCTGGTCTACCGGCAGTTCTTCGAGAGCAACAACTGGAACATGGGCTCGGCCTATGCGGTGTCGCTGCTGGTGGTGTGCACGGCGTTCATCCTCATCATGATGCGCCTGTTCGGCGTCGGTCTCAGGGACATCGCGAAATGAGCAGGATCGACGTCTTGTTTCGCCCCCACACGCTGGTCCCCGATCCCCGTGCGCTCTTTCCTTCCCTCTCCCCGTTGGGGAGAGGTGGCCCGCGAAGCGGGTCGGTGAGGGGGCCCCACGTTGGGAAGCCAAGAAGACCCCTCACCCCACCCCTCTCCCCGACGGGGAGAGGGAGCAACGCCGCTCGATCGGCGAGGTCCTTTCGTTCGGCAGGGATCACCGGCCCGGGCGCCCTCACGCCCGCCTTTGTCAGCGCCTATGCCGGAGCCCGCCCATGAGCACCGCCAATGACAGCGCCGGCGCCCGGCTGATCCTCAACATCTATATCGGCCTGTTCTGCCTCTATCTGTTCCTGCCGCTGGCGGTGATGTCGGCCGCCGCGTTCAACTCCTACGACTATCCCTCCGTCACCCAGTGGCGCGGCTTCACGCTGCAATGGTTCGTGGCGCTCGCCCATGACGGGCGGCTGATCCAGGGCCTGCTCAACTCGGTGGTCGTGGCGCTGGGCGTCATCGCGGTGTCGATCCCCGCCGGCCTCGCCGGGGCGCTGATCCTCACCCGGCTCGGCCAGCGCTCCGGCACGGTGCTCTATTCCATCCTCGTCTCGCCGGTGCTGACGCCGGGCATCATCCTCGGCATTTCCAGCCTGATCTTCTGGCGCGAATTCGGCGTGCCCGGCGGCCTGTTCGTGGCGGTGATGGCGCAGTCGAGCTTCATCGCCTCCTACGCCATGCTGCTGTTCCTCGCCCGCCTGCAGCGGCAGGACCGCACGCTGGAAGAGGCGGCGCTCGATCTCGGCGCCAGCCACACGCTGGTGTTCCGCCGCATCACCCTGCCCTTCCTGGCGCCCACCGCCTTCACCGCCGCGGTCGTCGCGTTCCTGCAATCCTTCGAGAACTACAACACCACCGTCTTCGCCATCGGCGGCGAATGGACGCTGGTGACGGAGATCGCTTCGCGGTTGCGCTTCGGCCTCTCACCGGTGATCAATGTGGTGGGCGTGATCTTCGTGGCTCTGACTCTCGTGGCGGCAACGACCTATGTTCTTCTCTCCAGCCGCAAGAAGGCGCGCTGACGCCGTCCTCGTCGCCGCCGGCCTTGCCATGGTCCCGGCGCTCGCCGCCGGGCCGGCGGCGGCCGGCAGCAACGTCATCGGCCTGTCGGTGGCGAGCGAGCGGGAGCCCGGCGACTTGTCCGCCACCAAGTCGACGGACACCCAGCTCAGCTACGCCCATACCTTCGACAACAATGTCAGCCTCGGCGGCTCGGCGAAATATTACGATACCGCCCACACCAGCGCCTATGCCTGGAACGTCGAGGGCACGGTCGGCTACACCTATCCGCTGAACGAGGTCTGGTCGGTGGCCGGCGTCGCCGCGCTGGGCAGCCACATGCCGAGCAACGCCACCGACTTCGCCTATTACAGCTTCACCGGCTCGCTGAACGTGAAGCTCTCCTCCGTCGTCACCTGGACGGTGATCGCCGCGCGCTACCGCAACGCCTTCGACACCGCCTACGCCTATGAGACGCCCGAGTTGTCCACCCAGTTCGATTTCCGCCTCAGCGACGCCCATTCGGTGTCGGTCAAGCTGGAGCGCGACTGGAAGAATGGCGACGTGTCCTACGACGCCATCGAGCTCGGCTATAAATACCACTTCTAGGCGTTTCACCCGAACGTGATACCCGTTGCCGTGACGCTCGCGAGGCGAAGCCCTAGCTTCGGCCCGCCCGCAGCGCGCCGCACCGCGCGCCCGCCCCGCCGGCACACGAACACCCCGAAGGAGACCGCCATGACGACCCTCTCCCGCCGTGACGCCCTCATCGCTTCCGCCACGCTTCCCGCCGCGACCGCCATCGGAGGTCTCGCCATGACCGGCGCCACGCCCGCCGCGGCCCAGACCCCGTCGGGCCAGCAGGTGCCCAGCATCTACCGCTACAAGATCGGCGACATCGAGGTGACGGCGGTCAGCGACGGCGCCCGCGTCGGCCCGCTGCAGGACGGCTTCGTGCGCAACGCCTCCCGCGACGACGTCAATACCGTGCTGGACAAGGCCTTCCTGCCGAAGGACCAGCTGATGAACCAGTTCAACCCGCTGCTCATCAATACCGGCGGCAAGCTGGTGCTGATCGACACCGGCAACGGGCCGCAGGCGGGCAACGCGACCGTGGGCAAGATGTTCGCCAACCTCGCCTGGGCGGGGGTGAAGCCCTCCGACATCTCCACCGTGGTCATCTCGCATTTCCACGGCGACCACATCAACGGCCTGCGTGCCGCCGACGGCGCCCTCGCCTTCCCCAATGCCGAGATCCTCGTCCCCGAGGTCGAGTGGAAATACTGGACCGACGAGGGCGAGGCGAGCCGGGCGCCGGAACGCGCGAAGGGCAATTTCGCCAACGTCGCCAAGGTGTTCAAGGATCTCGACAGCCGCATCAAGCCCTATGCGTGGGACAAGGAGATCGTGCCGGGCATCACCTCGGTGGAAGCGGCCGGCCACACGCCCGGCCACACCGCCTTCGTCGTCGCCTCGGGCAATGGCAAACTGTTCGTGCAGTCCGACACCACCAACAACCCCACCCTGTTCGCACAGAATCCCGAATGGCAGGTGATGTTCGACATGGACGGGGCGAAGGCGGTGGAAACCCGCAAGCGCGTCTGGGACATGCTCGCCGCCGAGCGCATGCAGGTGGCCGGCTATCATTTCATGTTCCCGGCCCTCGGCTTCGCGGAGAAGACCGACACCGGCTACCGCCTGGTGCCGGCGGTGTGGAACCCGGTGCTCTGAGGCGACGGCGGGAGCGCCCGCGCGCTCCCAGGCCGGGCCGGTCTCCTCCGCCGCGCCCGGCCGCCCTCGCGCCGCGCATATGAAGGAGCGCGGCGGCGTTGGCATCCGGCTCCGGCTTGTCTATGTGTCGGCGCATTCGCCATTTGCCGTGCCGAGGACATCATGACCGAGCCGACCACCCTTCCCGACCGCCTCTCCAGCGATCCGTCGAGCCCCTATTACAATGAGGAGCTGCTGACGCGCGGCGTCGGCGTCCGCTTCAAGGGCGTCGAGAAGAACAATGTCGAGGAATACTGCATCAGCGAAGGCTGGGTGCGGGTCTCGGTCGGCAAGGCCAAGGACCGCGCCGGCAATCCGATGACGGTGAAGCTCAAGGGCGCGGTCGAGGCCTATCTCCGCGATCCGCCGGCCGACGATTGAGCCCCGGCGTGGAGGCCACCGGGCGGCGCCGGGCCCTGCTCGACCACGCCCTCGCCCGTTGGAATCTGACGCCGGACGGTACGCCGCTCGCCACCGCCACCAGCCTGCTGCTGCCGGTGCGCCAGTCCTTTGCCGGCTCCGCCCGCCCGGCCATGCTCAAGGTCAGCGACGAGCCCCACGAGGCGCGGGCCATGCCGCTGATGCGCTGGTGGAACGGCGACGGCGCGGCGCACATCTTCGCGCACGAGGTCTTCGCGCAGGAAGCTTTCACGGATCCGGCCTTCACGGATCCGGCCGCCGGCGACAGCGCCGGCGCGCTGCTGATGGAGCGCGCCGAAGCCCCCGGCGCCCTGCTCGCCCTCGCCCGGCACGACGACGCGGCGGCGACCCGCATCATCTGCGCCGTCGCCACCCGCCTGCACCGCCCGCGCGGCCCGCTCCCCGCCGGCCTGGTACCGCTGGACGGCTGGTTCGCGCCGCTGCTCGCCATCGGCCCCGGCCAGGGCGGGCTGCTCGCGCGCGCCGCCGGCATAGCCGAACGGCTTCTCGCCGACCCGCGCGAGATCGCGCCGCTGCATGGCGACCTGCACCACGAGAACATCCTCGACTTCGGCCCCTCCGACGAACGCCCCGCGATTCCCGGCCGCGCCGGCGACTGGCGCGCCATCGATCCGAAGGGCCTGCTGGGCGAGCGCGGCTTCGACCTCGCCATCCTGTTCTGCGATCCCGACCTCGGCCGGCCGGAGATCGAACTCGCCCGGCGGCCGGACATCTTCGCGCGCCGCCTCGCCACCGTCGCCGAGGAGACCGGCATCGCGCATACCCGGCTTCTCGACTGGATCCTCGCCTGGACCGGCCTGTCCTGGAGCTGGGCGGTGGAGGACGGCGTCGACGCCCCCATTGAGCGCGCCATCGCCGGCTTCGCCGCCGCCGCCCGCGACCGCTGAGACCACCGGCACCGGTACAGCCCTTCCCCGCAGGCTAGGCGTCGGTCTCCATCTCGATCCAGTCGAGATAGTCCGGGTCGCCGCCAGTCACCGGCAGCACCAGCACGCCCGGCGTCTCGTAGGGATGGCGGGCGCGCACCGCCTGCGCCACCGCCTCGGCGAGGTCGGCGCGGGTCTTCAGCAGCATCGCCACCTCCTCGGCCCGCTCGATCTCGCCATGCCAGCGATAGATGGAGACGATGCGCGGCAGGATGTTCACCGCGGCGGCCAGCCCGTCGGCGACGATGGCCCGCCCGGCCGCCTCGGCCTCGACGAGACCCGGCCATGTCGTATAGACCATCACCGTGCCGAGCTGTGGCTCCATCCCCTCCTCCCCGCGTATCGGGCTGTCCGTTATGAATGAAGCCGCCCGCCCAGCCCCTTCTTCCGCAGCGGACGCTCCCGAAATGGCAGCATATGGCCGAATCGCCTTTGTCGCGAGCGATGCCGCGGATGCGGTGCGCGCGCGCAGCGAGCTCACCGCGCTATACGGCCATGTCGCGCCGGAGGAGGCGGACATCGTGGTCGCCCTCGGCGGCGACGGCTTCATGCTGCAGACGCTGCACCGCTTCCGCGACACCGGCATTCCGATCTACGGCATGAACCGCGGCTCGGTGGGTTTCCTGATGAACGGCTTCCGGCTGGAGAACCTGCCAGAGCGCATCGCCGCCGCCCAGCGGGTCGTCATCCACCCGCTGCTGATGGAGGCCACCGACGTCAATGGCCGCGTCCACCGCGCCCCGGCGATCAACGAGGTGTCGCTGATCCGCCAGTCCTACCAGGCGTCGAAGCTGCGCATCTCCATCGACGGCACCATGCGGATGGAGGAGCTGATCTGCGACGGCGTGCTCGTCGCCACGCCCGCCGGCTCCACCGCCTACAACCTCTCGGCCCAGGGGCCGATCCTGCCCATCGGCACGCCGCTGCTGGCGCTGACCCCGATCTCCGCCTTCCGCCCGCGGCGCTGGCGCGGCGCGCTGGTGCCGGACCGCGCGCGCATCGACATCGCGGTGCTGGAATCCGACAAGCGCCCGGTCAACGCCACCGCCGATCATTATCAGGTGCTGAACGTGGTGGCGGTGCGCGCCCGGCTCGACACCGGCTCGACGCTGACCATGCTGATGGACCGCGACCATTCCATCGAGGAGCGCATCCTGCGCGAGCAGTTCGAGGTCTGACGCCGGCTCAGGCCGCCAGCGTCGCCGTGCGGGGGTCGAGCGGCGCCTCGTGCCGCCAGCGCTCGAGCAGCGCCACCACCGGGTTGCGCCCGGCAGGCTCGCCGAGGCGGGCATATTGCTGCAGCGCCGCCTCGGCGATGCGCTTCTGCAGCCCGGCCGCGGCGTCCTCGTCGTCGAGATAGGCTTCCTTCTGCACCAGCTGCAGCGCGCTGCGAAAGGCGATGTAGGCGCCGCACGGCAGGCCGATCCGGTCATAGAGCAGGCGGAAGGCGTCGCCGGAGCGGTCGGCGGCCAGCGCCGCCACCCGGTCGGTCGGCAGGCCGGTCAGCTCCGCCGCCATTTCGAGGAACATCCGCATATGGCCAGCCAGCAGCGCCCGCAGCGCCACCGCCGGCGTCAGCTCGCCGCGCTGCTTGAGCCCGGCCGCGAAGGCCCGCAGGTCCGGCGCCGATCGCCCGATCATGGCGATGCCCGGCCGCTCGCCGGTCCCTTCGGCCGCCGCCGCCGGCGCGGTCTCGCCGCCGGCTTCCGTCCCGGCGGCGCGCCGGCCGCGCTCCACCACGAACACCGACAGCGCGTTCGCCACCGCCCGGATCAGCGCCTGATGCACATTGGCCGGCAGGTCGCGGCGGGCGAGCAGCACCTCGCGCAGCGCCGCCGCCTGGCCGTGCCGGGCGACGATGCGGCCGAGCGAGAAGCCGGGCAGGTCGACGCCGGGATTGGTGACGAGGCTGAGGCAGGCCTCCTCGCCGGCGATCTCGGCTAGCGCGGCGGCCACCGGCGCGGTGAGGTGCGCCCGCGCGGCGATGGCGGCGCGGCGCGGCTCGTCGCCGGCCTCGGCGAATTCGACCAGATCGCAGTCGTTCAGCACCGGTGAGCGGGCGAGCATGATGAGGCCGGGTTCGCCGTCGAGCCCGGCGAGCAGCTGGGCGAGATCCTCGGGAAGCCCGGGCTGGCGGCAGAGCGCCTCGACGAGGGCGAGGCGCGCCGGCGCGAAGGGATCCTGGGCCAGCACCGGCAGCGCCGCCTCGAAGCCGAGCCGCTCGGCTCCCCGCAGCTCGCCGCGGGCATAGAGGCCGGCCAGCAGGCCGAGGCCGCGGGCGCGCTCCGCCTCCGAGACCGTCTTCGCCCAGAGGAGATACTGATGCACGATCATGCCCACCTCCTTCCGCCTGCCGGAAGAAGAGTGAATCACGACGGCATTAAGAATTCGTTGACCATGATCGCCGACGCTGATCCGTCGGCCCGGGCGCGCCCGCCGGCCCTACCCGGGGCGCGACCTCAGTCGCCCGAGCCGCCGTCCGCGGCCCCTTCCGGTGCGGCCGCCTGCTCGCCCACCAGCACGTCGACCCGGCTGTCCGAGCCGGATTCGACGTTGAAGGTCTTGGTGAAGGTCTTGCCGTCATAGCGCACCAGCGCGGTGTACTCGCCTTCGGCGAGCACGAAGGCCGGCGTCGGCGCCGAGGAATCCTTGATCGAATCGCCGCCGGGCGTCAGCACCGACCATTGCGTGCCGGAAAGCGGCGCGCCGCCGGCCTGCGCCACCAGCTGCAGCGTGATCTCGGCGGCGCGGTGGTGCAGCGTCGCGTCGGTCACCTTGCCGGGCTGCACGGCGATGTCGGCCTGCAGCACCGCATTGCCCTCGCCATAGGTGGAGACGACGTAATAGTCACCGGCCGGCAGCACCACGAGGTCGCCGGGCGAGGCGCCGCGATAGAAGGGCCGGCTCGCCGCCCGCCCCTGCAGGAAGCTGCCCTCGAAAATGTCGTAGCTGACCTTGGAGGCCGGGATCAGCTTGTCGCCGACGTCGCTCTGCAGCTTGATGCCGCCGGCGGGGATGGTGATCTGCTCGCGGCGCGAATCCTCGCCCACCACGATGCGGCGGGCGATGCTGGCGAGGCCGTAGGAGACGTGCACCACATAGCCGCCCGGCGAGAGGAAGAACACCGGCGCCGGCTCGGCGGCCTCGGCCACCAGCGGATAGGCGCCGGAGGCTTCCGGCCGGTCGTCGAACACCCGCCAGACGAGGCCGCGCGGGATCTGCGGCAGGTTGGCGCCGAAGCGGGCGCTCATGCCGATCGCCGCCTTGCCGGCCGGCGGCTGCGGCAGGATGGTGTGCGCGTCGCCCGCCGCCGTCGCCGCTCCCCCGCTCGCGCCGCCCTTGGCCGCCGGCGCGGTCGCGGCCGGCGCGGTCGCCGCCGGCGTCTGGGGAGCGAGGCGCCGCGGCGCCCCCACGCCCGGCGACTGGGTGCCGACGAAGGGCATGGCCTGCGCCAGCGAGCCGGAAGAGGAAATCGAGGCCGCGTCGCCGCCCGCTCCGCTGCCGGCCATCGCCGCGACGGCGGCGGGAGAGGCCAGGCACAGCGCCGTGAAGGCCGCGACCAGGCGCGTGCCGGCGCGGTGCGGAACAGGGCGGGGACGGGCGAAGCGGGGAACGGAGGCGGACATGGCCTCTTGGTGCCCGCGAACGTGGGCAAATTCAAGTCCGCGGGCGCCCCGGGCCGGGCCCTCCGCCCGCTCGCGGCAAACTGAAACACCCTGACGCTGCGTCGCGCTGGCCCGGCCTGCCGCCGCGTGCTAGGCGCAAAGGCGACAGGGGAAACCGCCATGAAGACCGATACCTCGACCGATGCCCTGCGGCTGCTCAAGCTGCGCAAGAGCCCGAAGATCTTCGATATCGTCGCCCCCGGCCCGAAGCCGGCAGAGATCGACGAGATGCTCACCATCGCCTCCCGCGTGCCGGATCACGGCAAGCTGGCGCCGTGGCGCTTCATCGTGTTCGAGGGCGAGGGACGCGAGCGGGCGGGCGAACTCATCGCCGGGACGTTCCAGAAGGACGTCCCCGAGGCCGACGCCGACCGGGTGAACATCGAGCGCACCCGCCTGTCGCGCGCGCCGCTGGTGATCGCCGTGGTGTCGAAGGCCGCCCCGCATGTGAAGATCCCGGAATGGGAGCAGCTCATGTCCGGCGCCGCCGCCTGCACGCTCTTGGTGCTGGCGGCCAACGCGCTCGGCTATGTCGCGACCTGGCTGACCGAATGGTACGCCTATGACGCCCGCGTGCGGGCCGGCCTCGGCCTGGCGGCGGACGAGCGCATCGTCGGCTTCGTGCATATCGGCACGCTGGCCAAGCCGCAGGAAGACCGCCCGCGCCCGGCGCTCGCCGACATCGTCACCCGCTTCTGAGAGGCCGGCCATGTTCTACGCGCCGGATGACCGGGACCGTACCCTTCTGCCGCACAATCCGCTGAAGGCGATCGTCGCCCCGCGCCCGATCGGCTGGATCTCCAGCCTGTCGCCGGCCGGGGTCGCCAATATCGCCCCCTATTCCTTCTTCAACCTGGTGAGCGAGAGCCCGGACATGGTGATGTTCTCCTCCTCCGGGGTGAAGGACACGGTGCGCAACATCCTCGATACCGGCGAGTTCGTCTGCAACCTCGCCACCCGTGCGCTGCTGGCGCAGGTGAACCTCACCTCGGCGGTGCTGCCGCGCGAGGAAAGCGAGTTCGACCTCGCCGGGCTGGCGCGCGCGCCCTCGCGGCTGGTGAAGCCGCCGCGCGTCGCCCGGAGCCCCTGCGCGCTCGAATGCGTGGCGGTGGAGGTGCGCGAGCTCGCCGGGCGTTCCGGCGCCTCCACCGGCCACTGGCTGGTGTTCGGCGAGATCGTCGGCATCCACATCGACGAGGCCTTCGTCGAGGACGGAATCCTGCGCGTGGAGAAGCTGAACTCCCTCGCCCGCTGCGGCTATTTCGACTACGCCGCCGTCGAGGAGATCCACACTCTGCCGCGCCCGGGCGGCCAGTCGTTCACGAGTGCCTGAGCACCGGCGGCGGGCGGTCACGTCCGCCTGAAGTCGTGAATATTTATGGCAAACGATTCGTTAAGATGCGTGCCGCAACGTGTTCCCCACAGGGGCCGCTGCGATTCGAAGACCCAAGGGGAGCGAGGCGCCGGCGCACCAGGCGTTTTTGCGGGAGACCAGCGGACCATGCCGTCCATCGATCGTCGCGTTCTACTTTCCGGCCTGTCCATGGCCGGCCTGTCCATGGCGCTCGCCGGGTGCAAGAGCACCCAGACGAGCCTGCCCGAGCTGAGCCTGGCGCCGCAGGCGCCGGCCGCCGCGCCGCTGGCCTTCGCGCCGACGCCCACCTACGGCGCGATCCAGGACAAGTTCCCGGTCGCCGCCTTCGACACCTCGAACATGAACCCGGTCTATCTGCGCCGGCAGGTGCCCTATGACGGCAAGCAGCCGCCCGGCACCATCGTCATCGACCCCAAGCAGCATTTCCTCTACCTGGTGCAGCCGGGCGGCACGGCGATCCGCTACGGCGTCGGCGTCGGCAAGCAGGGCTTCGGCTGGTCGGGCACCGCCACCATCAATTCCAAGCAGGAATGGCCGGACTGGTACCCGCCGGCGGAAATGATCGCCCGCCGCCCGGACATCAAGCCGCAGCTGTCCAAGCTGCAGAGCGGCGTCGGGGTACCCGGTGGCCTGTCGAACCCGCTCGGCGCCCGCGCGATGTATCTGTGGCAGGACAACAAGGACACGCTGTACCGCATCCACGGCACGCTGGAGCCGAACACCATCGGCACCAACGTCTCGTCCGGCTGCATCCGCATGATCAACCAGGACGCCATCGATCTCTACAGCCGCGTGCCGGTCGGCACCAAGGTGGTGGTGCTGGGCTCCGGCGCCCAGGTCTGACGCCCCCGCGCCCGTCAAGCCGCCGTCCCCCTTGCTCTCCCTCTCCCCATTGGGGAGAGGTGGCCCGCGCAGCGGGTCGGTGAGGGGCTCTGGCGATTGGGGAGCGAAGAAGGCCCCTCACCCTACCCTCCCCCCAACGGGGAGAGGGAGAAGAAAGGGGCGCTCCTGCCGGTTTGCCCCATCCCGGAGATCGAACTCGGCGCCAGCCGGGTTCGATCGGCGAGAGGGCGCGGGCCGTACCTCGCGACGTGCCCCCGTATAAGCCCCTCCGATGGCCGCATGGCGCTTGCCGCCCGCCGGCCCCGATGCGACCCTAGCCTCTCCGATTCCGACGCGACCGGGGGACGCGCCATGGCCGGCCGGATCATCACCATCGCCCAGCAGAAGGGCGGCTCGGGCAAGACGACGCTCGCCGCGCATCTGGCGGTGGCGCTGGCGCTTGGCGGCGCCCGCGTCGCCCTGCTCGACTGCGACCCGCAGGGCAGCCTCGGCGAATGGTTCGAGGCGCGCGAGGCAAGCCTCGGCGAAGAGGCCACCGGCCTCGATTTCCGCACCGCCTCCGGCTGGGGCGCCCGCCGCGAGGCCCGCAGCCTGGCGCGGGACTACGAGATCATCGTCATCGATACCCCGCCCAAGTCCGACATCGAGTCCCGCCCGGCCATCGAGGCCGCCAGCCTGGTCGCCGTGCCCGTCCAGCCGACCCCGGTCGATCTGTGGGCGACGCAGGCGACGCTGGACATGATCGCCAAGGAGGGCACCCCCTCTTTGCTGGTGATCAACCGGGCGCTGCCCCGCGTCGCCCTGACGCAGGAGATCGGCGAGGCCCTCCGCGCGCTCGGCCATCCCGCCGCACAGACCCGGCTCGGCAACCGCGTCGCCTTCGCCGCCTCGATGGGCGCGGGCCTCACCGTGCAGGAGGTCGCGCCGGGCTCGAAGGGCGCGCTGGAGGTCGAGGCCCTCGCCGCCGAGATCGGCCGGCTGATCGGCGCATAACCTATCGTCATACCGCCAAGGCCGGTCCGAAGGCCCGAAAATGCCCGCCGGCGGTTGACGCGCGCGCCCGCAACCGGCAATCAAAAGAAGGCGGCGGGCGGCAAGTCTTTGTTCACCCTATTCTTCTAGCTTGCCGCCAAACAGTGTTGGCCCCGCACGGGTCGCTCGCGGTCCTGTCCGGGTCCGCGGCCAGCTACGACGGGTATCGAGGGTGGCGTTGCACCGATACGGAAAGGCAGGACTGAGGAGGTTTCGGCTGGCCGTGTTGCTGGTCGCCTCCGTTGCGCCGCAAGCACTGCTCGTCGCGGCGCCGGCGCTCGCCCAATCCGCCTCCCCGCCGGCCTCCCAGACCCCCGCCACGCAGCCGGACACCCAGCCGGCCAACGAGGCGCCGCAATCCGGCGTGCTCGGCCCCATCCTCGACCTGTTCAACCCGTCGCGCGTCGCCGCCCGCGAGCCGCCGACCATCGACGCCACGCCCTACAAGCTCACCATCGACGTCAAGTCGACCGAGCGCGCCATCCGCAACGCCGTCACCGACGCCTCCAATCTGGAGCGGCTGAAGGACCGGCCGCCGGCCGGCGCCGCCGGCCTGATCCGCCGCGCCCTTTCCGACGGGCCGGCGATCAATGCGGCGCTCTATTCGATCGGCTACTACGGCAGCAAGATCCGCATCACCGTCGCCGGCAACGCGCCGGACGCGCCGAATATCTTCGATATCGTCGAGGCGTCGCGCAAGCGCGGCCCGGTGCCGGTGACCGTCACCGTCGATCCCGGCCCGCTGTTCCATTTCGGCCGCATCGCCATCCTCGACGCGAAGACCGGGCGCCCGCTCGTCGACGCGCCGAGCCTCGCCAGCCTCGGCTTCGCGCCCGGCGAGCCGGCGCTCGCCACCACCGTGGTGCGGGCGGAGGCGACGCTGACCAATCACTGGCGCGACGCCGGCCACCCCTTCGCCCGGGTGACGGACAAGGACGTGGTCGCCGACCACGCCGTGCGCCAGCTCGACGTCACCTTCCATGTCGAGCCCGGCCCGCGCGCCACCTTCGGCCGCTTCACCGTGAAGGGCGCCGACTTCCTCACCCCCGGCTTCATCGAGGACCGCATCGAGATCGCCCATGGCACGCCCTATTCGCCGGACGTGCTGAACCGGCTGCGGCGGCGGCTGCTGGAATATGAAGCCATCGCCAGCGTGCGGATCATCGAGGCCGATCACCTCGAGCCCGACGGCTCGCTGCCGATCACCATCGAGGTCTCGCCGCGCAAGCCGCATTATGTCGGCTTCTCCGCCACCTATTCCTCCACCGACGGCTCGGCGATCAACGGCTATTGGGGCGCGCGCAACCTTTTCGGCGGCGGCGAGACGCTGCGCCTCGATGCGCAGGTCTCCTGGTTCGGCCAGGAATCGGAGGCGGTGCCGGATGCCGATCCCTTCGGCTACAAGGTGGCCGCCACCTTCGTGAAGCCGGGCATCATCACCGCGCGCGACGATCTCGTCATGGAGGCCGCGGTGCTGCGCGAGGTCACAAACGCCTATGTGCGCGAGGCCGGCACCTTCCTCGGCGGCATCCGCCACCGGTTCAGCGACGAGATGTCTCTGCAGGTGAGCGTCGATCTCGAACAATCGCGGGTGTGGGACACCACCGGCGTCAACGACTATTTCATCGCCGGCATACCGTTCGAGCTGAATTACGACAGCACCGACAACAAGCTCGATCCGTCGAAGGGCATCCGCTTCACCGGCATCGCCGAGCCCTTCGCCAGGCTGGGTGACGCCGACGGCGTGCCGACCCTGCTCAATGCCCGCTTCTCGACCTATTACGCGCTCGACGAAGCCAAGCGCTACATATTGGCCGGCCGCGTCGCCGCCGGCAGCATCTTCGGCGCCGACCTCACCGACGTGCCGCCGCAACGGCGCTTCTATGTCGGCGGCGGCGGTTCGCTGCGCGGCTATGACTACCAGTCCGCCTCGCCGCGCAATGCCGACGGCATCATCATCGGCGGCCGCTCCTATTTCGAGGCCTCCGTCGAGGCGCGCATCAAGGTCACCGACACCATCGGCGTGGTGCCGTTCTTCGACATGGGCTCGGCCTTCGCCAGCGAGGCGCCGGACTTCGACGAGATGAAATACTCGGCCGGCATCGGCCTGCGTTACTACACCTCGATCGGGCCGCTGCGGCTCGACGTCGCCTTCCCGCTCAATCCGGGGCCGGACGACGGCGACTACGGCATCTATGTCAGCTTGGGGCAGGCCTTCTGATGGTGGCGCGGTTTCTCAGCTTCCTCATCTACGCCGTGATCGGGCTGGTGCTGCTGGTCCTCGCCCTCTTCGGCATCATCCAGACCCCGCCCGGCAAGGCGGTGCTCGCCCGCCTCGCCTCCTCGCTCGCCTCCACCCCCGGTCTCGCCGTCGGCATCGAGGGCATCAGCGGCTTCGTTCCCTCCGATATCGGCGTCGAGCGCATCACCCTTTCCGACGATGACGGGGTCTTCGCCACCATTTCCGGCGCCCGCCTCTCCTGGAGCCCGCTGGCGCTGCTCAACCGCTCGGTGGATGTCACCGCGCTGGAGGCGGCGAAGGTGGAGGTGCTGCGCCGTCCGCTGCCGCCGCCCGAGCCCTCCGCCCCGCCGCCGGCCTCCTCCTCCGCCCCTCCGCTGCTGCCGGTGCGGCTCGAACGCCTCGCGATCGGCGAGATCGTCCTTGCCGAGCCGGTGCTCGGCCATGCCGCCACGCTCGGCCTCACCGCCTCGGCCGACCTGTCGGCGACCACCCGCGCGGTGGCGCTGAAGTTCGAGCTGGACCGGCGCGATTCCCCCGGCCGCGTCGCCGGCACGGCGTCCTTTGCGCCGGAAACCCGGCAGCTCGATCTCGACCTTTCCGCCGAGGAGCCGACCGGCGGCCTCATCGCCCGCGCCGCCGGCATGGACGGGCTGCCCGAGCTCACCGCCTCGCTGAAGGGCAGCGGCACGCTCGACCAATGGGACGGCCATCTCGCGCTGCAGGCCGGCACCATCGCGCAGGCTTCCGGCGCCGCCGGCATCCGCGCGGTGCCGCAGGGCCACCGCTTCACCGCCGCCATCGACGCCGACATTTCCCGCCTGCTGCCGGCGGATCTCGGCCCGCTGTTCGAGGGACGCACCGAGCTCGCCGCCGCCGCCACGCTCGATCCCGCCAACCGCCTCGCCATCGAGAGCTCGAGCGTGCGGGCCGCCGGCTTCGGCGCCTCGGTGAGAGGCGGCCTCGATCTCGACGGCGGCATCGCCGAGCTCACCTTCCAGGCCCGCGTGCCCGACCATGCCCGCTTCGCGGCGCTGGCGCCGGGGATGGCCTGGCAGTCCGGCACGCTCGAAGGCACGGTGATGGGCAAGATCGCCGCGCCCGCCGTCGACGCCCATGTGGTGGCGACCGGCCTGTCGGGCGCCGGCTACGGCACCGGCACCCTCACCGTCGACGCCACCACCCGCCCGGATGCCGAGGGCAACCTCGCCGTCACCGCCGAGGGCGAGGCGCAGGGCCTCACCGCCACCGAGCCGCAGGTGGCCGCCGCGCTGGGTCCGACCGCCCGCTTCCAGGCGACCGGCCTCGTGCCGGCCGGCGACACCGCGCTGGCGCGCCTCACCGGCCTGACCGTGCATCTCACCGGCCTCACCGCGCGCTTCACCGGTACCGCCGACCAGGCCGACATCGACGGCAAGCTCAGCGTCGAGCGGCTCGACCTCGCCACCCTCGTCCCGCTGATCGAGCGGCCGCTGGCGGGCCAGGCCCAGTTCGACATCGGCATCCAGGCGAGCGAGGGCCTCTCCCGCCTCACCGTGACCATTGACGGGCGCTCGCAGAACGTCGTCACCGGCGTTCCCGCCGCCGACGGCTTCTTCGGCCACGCCACCACCCTCACCGGCGCGATCGAGCGGTCGGGACAAAGTGCCATATCGATCAATAACTTGCGGATGAATGCCGACGGGCTTTCCTTCGCGATGGACGGCCGGCTCGACACCACCGCCGCCGATCTGCGCGCCAGCCTCGACCTTGCGGATCTGGCCCGGCTCGACCCGCGCGTCACCGGCGCGGTGAAGGCGCAGGGCGCCTTTTCCGGCTCGCTGGACGACCTGAAGGCCACCGCCGAGGTCTCGATCCCGTCCGGCACCGCCATGGGCAAGCCGATCCAGGGACTTACGCTCGCCTTCACCGGCAACGACATCACCGGCAATCCGAGCGCGACCTTCCGCCTGAACGGCACCATCGCCGGGCAGCCGGCCACCGGCAGCGGCTCCTTCGCCAGCGCCCCGAACGACCGTTTCGAGGTGCAGGAGCTTGATATCGCTATCGGATCGGCGCGCGCCACCGGCGACGTCACCGTCACCGACGCCAGCCTCGCCACCGGCCGCCTGATCCTTGCCGCACCCAATCTCGCCGATCTCTCGCCGCTGGCGCTCACCGAGCTCGCCGGCAGCCTCAACGCCGACATCGGCCTCGACATCAGCGAGGGCCGCCAGCGCGTGGTGCTGAAGGGCAATGCCGAACGCGTCGCCGCCGCCGGCCAGTCGGTCGCCATGGCCCGCATCGACGCCACGGTGATCGACCCCATCGGCGTGCCCGCCCTCGACGGCACCGTGGAGGTACGCGGCGCCAACATTTCCGGCCAAGTCATTGAAAACGCCACGATCCGCGGCAAGGGCGGCACGGACGGCACCGATCTCACCGTCGACGCCACCGTGCAGAACACCGCGCTGCGCGCCGCCGGCCGGCTGAGCCGCCAGGGCGACGGCGCCCGGCTGCGGCTCGATCGTCTCTCGGCGACCCGCGGCGGCACCACCATCGCCAGCACCGCCCCGGCCAACATCGTCTATGCCGGCGGCACCGTGACCATCGACCGCCTGGCGCTCAATGCCGGCGGCGGCACCGCCACCCTGGCCGGCAGCGCCGGTGAGCGCCTCGATCTGACGGCGGATCTTCGCGCCATCCCGCTCTCGCTTGCCGAGCTCGCGGCGCCGGGGCTGAACCTGTCCGGCACGCTGGCCGGCAATGCCCGCGTCACCGGCACCCCGGCCGCGCCGACCGGCAACTACCAGCTGACCATCACCCGGCTGTCGACGCCGGACGTCGCCCGCGCCGGCGCCGGCCCGTTCGACATCACCGCCCGCGGCGACCTCGCCGGCGGCCGCGCCACCCTCCGCTCGGAGATCAGAGGCCGGTATCTTCAGGCGCTTGCGATCAACGGCTCCGTGCCGCTCGGCGCCGGCGCGCTCGATCTCGCCATTCGCGGCGGGGTGGATCTCGGCATTCTCAACCCGATGCTGGCCACCACCGGCGCGCAGGTCGCCGGCAATGCGGCGGTCAACGCCACCGTGACCGGCACCGCCAGCGCGCCGAATGCCGGCGGCACCATCCGCATCAGCGGCGGGCGCTATATCGACAGCCTGAACGGCATCAGCCTCGACCGCATCGAGGCGCTGCTCACCGGCACCCAGCGCAGCGTCACCCTGACCTCGCTCTCCGCCCGCACCGCCAATGGCGGCGGCCTCACCGGGCGCGGCAATGTCGGCCTGGACCCGGCCGCCGGCTTCCCGGGACGCATCGAGATCGACATGGCCAACGCCCAGCTGGTGAACAGCGAGCTGATGCGCCTCGTCACCGAAGGGCGGATCGCGGTGGAAGGCGCTTTCCTCAACAATCCGCGCGTCACCGGCCGCATGGTGGTGCGTGCTCTCGACGTCAACATCCCCGATCGGCTGCCGGGGGGCGTGCAGAGCCTCAATGTCCGCCACGTCAATGCCGGCGCACGTTCGGTGCCCGGCGCCGGCCGGCCGGGCCGCCGCGAGCCGCGGCCGGCGGATACCGGCATCCCGCTCGACCTCACCATTTCGGCGCCCAACAACGTGTTCGTGCGCGGCATGGGCATCGAGGCCGAGCTCGGCGGCGACATCCAGCTGCGCGGCACCTCCACGGCGCCGGTGGCGATGGGCGGCTTCGAGATGCGGCGCGGCAATTTCGATTTCGTCGGCCGTCGCCTCTCCTTCACCCGCGGCCGGGTAACGTTCACCGGCACCACCGATCCCGAGCTGGACTTCGTGGCCGAGACCACCGCCAACGACGTCACCGCCCGCATCATCGTCACCGGGCCGGCCTCGGCGCCGGAGATCGACTTCACCTCGAACCCCACCCTGCCGCAGGACGAGATCCTCTCCCGCCTGCTGTTCGGCCGCTCGGTCGGCCAGCTCTCCTCCGGCCAGGCGCTGCAGATCGCCCAGACCGTCGCCCAGTTCTCCGGCGGCGGCGGGATGCTGAACGATGTGCGCCGCTCGCTCGGCGTCGACAGCCTCGAACTCGGCACCGACGACGCCGGCACCGGCGGGCAGGTCGGCGTCGGCCGGCGGCTCAACGACAACATCTATCTGGGCGTGCGCCAGGGCACGAGCGCCAATTCCAGCAAGGTGACGGTGGACATCGACGTCACCAAGAACATCCGCCTGCAGGGCGCCACCTCGGCCGGCGGCTCCGCCGAGGTCGGCATCGGCGCCCAGTGGGACTACTGAGCGCCGGCCCGCTTGCGGGTCAGGCGGCGCGGTAGCGCTCCGCCGGGCTGTCGAGCGACAGTTCCGGCCCCAGTGCGAGGCGGGCGGCCTCCAGCGCCTCCCACTTGCCGAGATCGCGCAGCGAGGGAATGGTGATCACCTCGCCGAGGTCGAGCCCCCGCAGCGCCGCCGCGACCAGGTCCTCCGCCGACATCATCATGTTCGCCGGAAGCTGCGAGGCGTCGAGCCCGGCCCGGTCGAAGAACTCGGTGCGCGTCAGCCCCGGCAGCACCGCCTGCACCCGCACCGGGCCGCCCTTCAGCTCATTGTGCAGCGATTGGGTGAAGGCCAGCACGAAGGCCTTGGTGCCGGCATAGGCGCCGGTCAGCGTGTCGGCGAGGAAGGCCACCACCGAGGCGATGTTGACCAGCGCGCCGCGCCCGCGCCGGCTGAAGGCGCTCGCCGCCGCCAGCGACAGCCGCGTCAGCGCCACGACGTTGAGCTCCACCATCGCCAGGGTCGGCGCGGGATCGGCGCCCACCACATTGCGCTCGGTGCCCATGCCGGCATTGTTGACCAGCAGGGTGATCGCCGGATCGCTCTCGATCCGCGCCGCCAGCGCCTCCACCTCCTCCGCCCGGCCGAGATCGGCCGGCAGCACTTCCACCGCACGCCCGGTCGCCGCGCGCAGCTCGGCGGCCAGCGCCTCCAGCCGCGCCCGGTCGCGGGCGACCAGGACGAGATCGTGGCCGCGACGGGCCAGCTGCTGCGCATAGGTCTTGCCGATGCCGGAAGACGCGCCGGTGACGACGGCGACGCCGAGTTCGGAGGGGGATGACATGGGAGCCTCGTGAAAGGAGACGGCGAATGCCGCCGGATCGGCATTTAGATTATGTATGTAATGAATAAATCGCAAGCGTCACCAGAATCGCGATGGCGGAAGGGATCTTGCAGCCGTCTGGCGCGTATATGTTCGCCCGCAAGCAACGCGACGATGCCATGTCCCCGACCTCCCCTGCATCCCCGACCTCCCCTGCCCTCGTCTGGTTCCGCGACGATCTCCGTCTCGCCGACAATCCGGCGCTGGCCGGCGCGCTGGCCGAGGGCCGGCCGCCGATCCTGCTCTATGTCCTCGACGAGGAAACACCCGGCCGCGAAACACCCGGTCGTCGCTCCCTCGGCGCGGCGGCCCGCTGGTGGCTCGGCCGTTCGCTCGCCGCCCTCGCCGCCGATATCGCGCGGATCGGCGGGCGACTGGTGCTGCGCCGGGGGCCGGCCGACAGGGTGGTGCGCGAGGTGGTACGGGAGGCCGGCGTCGCCTGCGTGCACTGGAACCGGCGCTACGAGGCCGGCGCCATCGCGCTGGACCGCCACCTCAAGGCGGAGCTGACCGCGGGCGGCGTCGACGTGACCAGCCATTCCGGCACGCTGCTGCACGAGCCATGGACGCTGCGCACCCGTTCCGGCGGCCCGTATCGCGTCTTCACGCCTTTCTATCGCGCCGCGGCTTCCCTTGGCGTGCGCGCTCCGCTCCCCGTCCCCGCGAGGCTGGCGCCCGGGCCGGAATTGCCCGGAGACGATCTCGACGACTGGCGGCTCGAGCCCCGCGAGCCGGATTGGGCCGGCGGCCTGCGGGCCGCCTGGCAGCCGGGCGAAGCGGGCGGACGCGCCGCGCTGGTCGAGTTTCTCGATCGCGGCCTTCACGGCTATGCCGAGCGCCGCGACCGGCCGGACGGCGCGCACACCTCACGCCTCTCGCCCTTCCTGCGTTCCGGCAACCTCTCGCCGGTGCAGGCGCTCGCCGCCGTCGAGCACGCCGCCGAGGCGGGCGAGGCACAGGCGCGCGACGTCGAGAAATTCCGCAGCGAACTCTATTGGCGGGAATTCTCCTACCACCTGCTGTTCCATCACCCCGAGCTGGCGACCGCGAATCTCAACGCCCGCTTCGACGCCTTTCCCTGGCGGGACGACGCCGGCTTCGTGCATGCCTGGCAGCGCGGCCTCACCGGCTACCCCATCGTCGATGCCGGCATGCGGCAGCTGTGGCAGACCGGCTGGATGCACAACCGCGTGCGGATGATCTGCGCGTCCTTCCTGGTCAAGCACGGCCTCGTCGACTGGCGGCACGGCGAGGCGTGGTTCTGGGACACGCTGGTCGACGCCGATCCGGCCAACAACCCCGCCAGCTGGCAATGGGTGGCCGGGTCGGGCGCCGACGCCGCGCCCTATTTCCGCATCTTCAATCCGGTGACGCAGGGCGAAACCTTCGATCCCGACGGCCGCTATGTCCGCCATTTCGTGCCGGAACTGGCCGGGATGCCGGCCAACCTCGTCCACAAGCCCTGGCAGGCGACGCCGGAGGTGCTGGCGCGGGCCGGCGTCACCCTCGGCACCAGCTATCCGCGCCCCATCGTCGAGCTCGCCGCGGCGCGTGAACGGGCGCTCGACGCCTATCGGCGCAGCGGCGGCAAATGACGGCGACAAAGGTTGCCGAGCCGGTTTCCCGCTACTATTTTCTGAGCCCCTTGAACCGACAGATGAAATCAGCGCCATGGATATCCGTAACGGTCTCGTCGAGGCGGTCGGCAACACGCCCCTCATCAAACTGAAGCGCGCCTCGGAGGAGACCGGCTGCACCATTCTCGGCAAGGCGGAATTCCTCAATCCCGGCCAGTCGGTGAAGGACCGCGCGGCGCTGTTCATCATCCAGGACGCGGTGAACAAGGGCCAGCTGAAGCCCGGCGGCGTCATCGTCGAAGGCACGGCCGGCAACACCGGCATCGGCCTCGCGCTGGTCGGCAATGCGCTCGGCTTCCGCTCGGTGATCGTCATCCCCGAGACGCAGAGCCAGGAAAAGAAGGACATGCTGCGGCTGGCCGGCGCCACGCTGGTCGAGGTGCCCGCCGTGGCCTATGCCAACCCGAACAATTACGTGAAGGTCTCCGGCCGCCTCGCCGAGGCGCTGGCCAAGACCGAGCCGAACGGCGCCGTCTGGGCCAACCAGTTCGACAATGTCGCCAACCGGCAGGCGCATATCGAGACCACCGGCCCGGAGATCTGGGCGCAGACCGACGGCAAGGTCGACGGCTTCGTCAGCGCGGTCGGCACCGGCGGCACGCTGGCGGGCTGCGCCATCGCGCTCAAGGAGCGCAACCCGAATGTCCGGGTTGCCCTCGCCGATCCGTTCGGCGCCGCGCTCTACAGCTACTACACCACCGGCGAACTGAAGTCGGAGGGCTCCTCCATCACCGAGGGCATCGGCCAGGGCCGCATCACCGCCAATCTGGAAGGCGCGCCCATCGACGTCGCCTACCAGATCCCCGATGCCGAGGCGGTGCAGATCGTGTTCGATCTCCTGGAGTTCGAGGGCCTGTGCCTCGGCGGCTCCTCCGGCATCAATGTCGCCGGCGCCATCCGCCTCGCGAAGGAGATGGGTCCCGGCCACACCATCGTGACCCTCCTGTGCGACTTCGGCACCCGCTACCAGTCGAAGCTGTTCAACCCCGATTTCCTGCGGGAGAAGGGCCTGCCGGTCCCCGGCTGGCTGGAGCGCAGGATCGACGTCCCCAACGTGATGCTGTGATGGCCACCGCGCTCCTGTTCCGCGACGACGCCTATCTCGCCGACGCGCCGGCCACCGTGGTCGGCCTGACGCCGGAAGGCGGCATCGTGCTGGACCGCACGGTGTTCTACGCCACCGCCGGCGGGCAGCCGGGCGACACCGGCCGGCTGGTCGGGGCCGACGGAACGGAGCTCGCCGTCGCCGGGGCCGTCTGGTCACCGGACAAGACGCAGATCGTGCACCTTCCCGCTGCCGGCTCTCCCCTGCCGGAGGTCGGCGCGGCGGTGACGGCGCGCCTCGACTGGGCGCCCCGCTACCGGCGCATGCGCATGCACACCGCGCTGCACCTGCTCTCCGTCGCCCTGCCCTATCCGGTGACGGGCGGCTCGATCGGCGAGGAGGAGAGCCGGCTCGATTTCGACATTCCCGATGCCGGCCTCGACAAGGACGCCATCGCCGCGCGGGTGAACGAGCTGATCGCCACCGATGCCGCCGTCACCGAGAGCTGGATCACCGACGAGGAGCTCGACGCCAATCCCGGCCTCGTCAAGACGCTGTCGGTGAAGCCGCCGCGCGGCTCCGGCCGGGTGCGGCTGGTCAGGATCGGCGACATCGATCTGCAGCCCTGCGGCGGCACCCATGTGCGGCGGCTCGGCGAGATCGGCGCGGTCGTCATCGGCAAGATCGAGAAGAAGGGCCAGCAGAACCGCCGCGTCCGCCTCGCCTTGGCCTGAACGCGGCGCGCGTCGCCGCAGAGCATTCCCGCAGGGACCACACAGGGATCATCCCCATGACCACCGCCCCGGCCACCCCCTCGAAAGGCCGCTTCGTCACCACCCAATGGCTGGCGGAGCGTCTCGGCGCGCCCGACGTCGTCGTCGTCGACGCCTCCTGGCACCTGCCCACCGCCGGGCGCTCCGCCCGCGCCGAATATGCCGACGCGCATATTCCCGGCGCGGTGTTCTTCGACATCGACGCGGTGGCCGACCGTTCGAGCGGCCTGCCGCACATGCTGCCCACCGAGCCGGCATTCGATGCCGCCGTGGGGGCGCTCGGCATCGGCGACGGCATGACCATCGTGGTCTATGACAGCCTCGGCCTGTTCTCGGCCGCGCGCGGCTGGTGGACCTTCTTCGTGTTCGGCGCCCCCAACGTGTTCGTGCTGGAAGGCGGGCTGCCGCAATGGCGCGACGAGGGACGCCCGCTCGAAGCCGGCGAGGTGAGCCGTCCGCCGGCGCGGTTCACCGCCCGGCTGGACCGCAGCCGCGTCGCCGGCGCCGATCAGGTGGCGCAGGCGAGCGAGGAAGGCAGCGCCCAGATTCTCGACGCCCGCTCCGCCCCGCGCTTCCGCGGCGAGGAAGCCGAGCCGCGGCCGGGCGTGCGCCCGGGCCACATTCCCGGCGCCCTCAACCTGCCGTTCGGCGAGGTGTTGGCGAATGGCCGGCTGAAGTCGCCCGAGGAGGTGCGCCAGGCGGTGACGGCCGCCGGCGTGGATCCGTCGCGGCCGGTGATCACCAGCTGCGGCTCGGGCGTCACCGCCGCCATCCTCTGGCTGGCGCTCGACAGCCTCGGCACGCCCCCCGCCGCGCTGTATGACGGCTCGTGGTCGGAATGGGGCGCCTCGACCCGGCTGATCGCCATCGGACCGGCATAGCTTTGGCAACGCCCACCTCGGCGGCTCGACGCGGGAACGCCCACCTCAGTTCGGGAACACACAACCCTGGGCGACCCGGCGTAGCCTCGGCAATGCTCCACCTCGGCTCGGGAACGCACCACCCCGGGCGGACCGGCATAGCCTCGGCAACGCCCACCTTAGCTCGGGAACACACCACCCGGGCGGACCGGCGTAGCCTCGACCCACCTAGGGCGGTGGGGGGTTTTCAGCTTGCCGCGACGACGCGTTCCGAATGCCTGGCCTGCCAAATGCCTGGTGTCCCCCCGCCCTTGCCGACCTTGCATTTGCCAAACCTGCCCTTGCCGAAAGAGCCGTCCGGCTCCCTCTCCCCGAGGGGGAGAGGGGTGGGGTGAGGGGGATCGACGTTCCCAGACCTTGCCCCAAGGGCTCATCCAAGACCTCATCCAAGATCTCGCCTGACGCCTTCGCCCCACGCCTTCGCAGGGACGCGCCCTCACCGCCCCCTGAAGCTTGCCCCCGGGCCCACCAAAGGCGGCCCCTCGGGGGCGTGCCGTTCTCCGCTCAAGCCGGCTATTTCCGGCTCGGGTTCGACCAACAGACCCGGCAACCGCCGGGTTCTGACCGGATATATCGCGCGTCGACCTTTCCAGCCCCGAACCCGGCAACCGGGGATAGACAAGGACAGCCCCCGCTCTCAGTGCAGGATCTGGCTGAGGAACAGCTTGGTGCGCTCGTGCTGCGGGTTGGAGAAGAACGCGTTCGGCTCGTTCATCTCGATGATCTGCCCGGCATCCATGAAGATCACCCGGTTGGCCACCTGGCGGGCGAAGCCCATCTCGTGGGTGACGCACAGCATGGTCATGCCCTCCTCGGCGAGGCTGACCATGGTCTCCAGCACTTCCTTCACCATTTCCGGGTCGAGCGCCGAGGTCGGCTCGTCGAACAGCATGATCTTCGGCTTCATGCACAGCGCGCGGGCAATCGCCACGCGCTGCTGCTGGCCGCCGGAGAGCTGGCCGGGATATTTGCCCGCCTGCTCGGGGATCTTCACCTTCTTGAGGAAGTGCATGGCCAGCTCTTCCGCATCTTTCTTGGGCATCTTGCGCACCCAGATCGGCGCCAGGGTGAGGTTCTCCAGGATGGTGAGGTGCGGGAACAGGTTGAAGTGCTGGAAGCACATGCCGACTTCGCGGCGGATCTCGTCGATCCGCTTGAGGTCACTGGTGAGCTCGACGCCGTCGACGACGATGGTACCCTGCTGGTGCTCCTCCAGCCTGTTGATGCAGCGGATCATGGTCGACTTGCCGGAGCCGGACGGCCCGCAGATGACGATGCGCTCGCCGCGATGCACCTTGAGGTTGATGTCCTTCAGCACATGGAACTCGCCGTACCATTTGTGGACGCCGATGAGCTCCACCGCGGTCTCGCGGCTCGGCGGCGTGTGCACGGCCGGCAGGTCGTCGCTCGGAACGATGGAATGGGCTTCGGTCATGACGGTCTCCATCGGTTCAATGTCTGTGGGAGGTGTTCAGCCGGCGCTCCACGAAGAGCGAGTAGCGCGACATGCCGAAGCAGAAGATGAAGTAGACGATGCCGGCAAAGGCGAAGCCGGTATACAGCGTCACCGGCGTCGCCCAGTTGGGGTCGGTGAAGGCCGCCCGCAACT
Organism: Ancylobacter oerskovii; assembly: GCF_018390555.1. Lineage (GTDB taxonomy): Bacteria > Pseudomonadota > Alphaproteobacteria > Rhizobiales > Xanthobacteraceae > Ancylobacter > Ancylobacter oerskovii. Next base: position 38,504 of record NZ_JAHBGB010000002.1, read on the forward strand.
GGCCGAGGAAGTCGAAGATCGAGACGATCAGCACCAGCGTCGTGTCCTTGAACAGGCTGATGAAGCTGTTGACGATGCTCGGGATCACCAGGGTCAGCGCCTGCGGCAGGATGATCAGCCGCATCATCTGGCTCCAGGTCAGGCCCATCGCCATGGCGCCCTCGTACTGGCCCTTGGGGATCGCCTGCAGGCCGCCGCGCACCACCTCGGCGATATAGGCGGCGGTGAACAGCGCGACGCCGACCAGCGCCCGCAGGAGCCCGTCCGGGTTCACGCCCACCGGCAGGAACAAAGGCAGCATGTAGGTGGCGAAGAACAGCACGGTGATCAGCGGCACGCCGCGCCAGAACTCGATGAAGATCACGCAGAGCAGCCGCACGATCGGCATTTGCGAGCGCCGCCCCAGCGCCAGCGCGATGCCGAGCGGCATGGAGGTGACGATGCCGGTCACCGCGATCACCAGCGTCACCAGCAGCCCGCCCCATTGCCGGGTCTCCACCCGCTCCAGGCCGAAATCGATGTCCCAGAGCAAGGTGAGGAGGCCCAGCCCGGCGAAGGCGTAGGCGGTCATCCGCGCCGCGCCGCGGCCGCTGCCGGCGGCGAGCCGGCCGATGGCGTAGGCCACCGCCACGCAGAGCGCCGCGGTGAGGAGGAAATCCAGCCAGAAGCCGAGCCGCACGCCCGCCACGCCGGCATCGCCCGCCACCGCCCGGATCAGGCCGAAATGCCCGAACAGGAAGTTGGAGGCGTCGATATTGCCGCCGGTGAGCAGGATGAAGGCGAGGATCGGGTAGGCGACGAAGAACAGGAAGGAGTTCAGCCGCTTGTGGGGCCAGGACAGCACCAGCAGCGGCACCAGCAGGACGACGCCGAGGAAGAAGACGAGGTCGACCCGCCAGCGCTCGCCGGCCGGATAGAATCCGTAGATCAGCTGCGCGAACTTCGCCTTGATGAAGGGCCAGCAGGCGCCGACCTCCGGGCCGAGGCAGGCCTCGCGGTTGCTGCCGGTCCATACCGCGTCGACCAGCAGGAAGCGGATCAGCGGCGGCACGATCCACACCACGAGGGCGAGGCCGAGCAGCGTGAGCACGCTGTTGGTGATGGAGGAGAACAGGTTCTCCCGCATCCAGCCGATCGCCCCGACATTGCGGCGCGGCGGCGGCAGCGGCGTCTGCATCTCCGTGCGGATGAAGGTTCCGTCGTCGAAGGTCAGGCTCATGGCGCGTTCCTCACCGTTCCACGAGCGCGACGCGCTTGTTGTAGGCGTTCATGATCACCGAGGTGATGATCGAGATGACGAGATAGACGCCCATGGTGATGGCGATGATCTCGATGGCCTGGCCGGTCTGGTTCAGCGTGGTGCCGGCGAACACCGCCACCAGGTCGGGATAGCCGATCGCCACCGCCAGCGAGGAGTTCTTGGTGAGGTTGAGATACTGGCTGGTGAGCGGCGGGATGATCACCCGCAGCGCCTGCGGGATCACCACCAGCCGCATGGTGAGGCCGGAGCGCAGGCCGAGCGAATGCGCCGCCTCCGTCTGGCCGTGGCTCACCGAGGTGATGCCGGCGCGCACGTTCTCGGCGATGAAGGCGGCGGTATAGGTGGAAAGGCCGACGGTCAGCGCCACGAATTCGGGGATGACGCGCATGCCGCCGACGAAGTTGAAGCCCTTGAGCTCCGGCTTCTCGAAGGTGATGGGGAAGCCGGTGGCGATCATGGCGACCAGCGGCAGCCCGACGATCAGCCCGAGCCCGATCCAGAGCATGGGAAAGCCCCGGCCGGTCTCTTCCCGCCGCTGGCGCGCCCAGGCGTTCACCAGCACCGTCGCCAGTACCGCGAAGCCGAAGGTCAACAGGACGAGGCCGGTCCCCTCGCCGAACAGCGGGCGCGGAATGACGATGCCGCGATTGGAGATGAAGGCCTCGCCGAAGATGGAGATGCTCTGGCGCGGGTTCGGCATGGCGCTGAGCACGGCGAGATACCAGAACAGGATCTGGAACAGCGGCGGCAGGTTGCGCAGCAACTCCACATAGCAGGTGGAGATCAGCCGGATGACGAAGTTCTTGGACAGCCGGCCGATGCCGACCAGGAAGCCGATGACCGTCGCGAAGAAGATGCCGATCACCGCCACCAGCAGCGTGTTGAGGATGCCGACGAGGAAGGCGCGGCCGTAGCTCGACGTCTCCGAATAGCCGATCAGCGTCTGGCTGATGCCGAAGCCGGCGGTGTTCTCCAGGAAGCCGAAGCCGGTGGCGATCTTTTGCGCCGCGAGATTTTCCCGCGCATTGTCGATGAACATCCAGCCCAGGATGACCACCAGCACCAGCGCCACGACCTGAAGGACGATGCTTCGCACCTTCGGATCGTTCATGAACGACGTACGGCCCCGCGCGGGCGCCGGCTCGACCCAATCCGCCATCAATTCCCCTCGCCTCGTGGAGGCCCCATTCTATCGAAGCCGCAGGCCCGGTCTCATGCCGGTCTTTGCGCCTGCGCCCCGCTTGCGGGGCATCCCCCGGCCAGGCCGGGGGATGCCGGATCGGTCAGCGGATCGGCGGGGCGTATTGCAGGCCGCCCTTGGTCCACAGCGCGTTGGTGCCGCGCGCCAGCTTCAGCGGGGTGTCGGGGCCGACATTGCGGTCGTACATCTCGCCGTAATTGCCGACCAGCTTGACGATCTGGACAACCCACTCATTGCCGAGGCCCAGGCCCTCGCCGAACTTGCCTTCGGTGCCGACCAGGCGCTTCACCTCCGGGTTGGCTGACTTCAGCATCTCGTCGATGTTCTTGGAGGTGACGCCCAGTTCCTCGGCGTTCACCTGCGCGAACAGCACCCACTTCACGATGTCGAACCACTGGTCGTCGCCATGGCTCACCACCGGGCCGAGCGGCTCCTTGGAGATGATCTCCGGCAGGACGATGTGGTCGTCCGGGTTCGTCAGTTTGAGGCGTTCGGCGGCGAGGCCGGAACGGTCGGTGGTGAACACGTCGCAGCGCCCGGCGTCATAGGCCTTGACCGCCTCGTCGGCGGTGGCGAAGGCGATCACCTCGTACTGCATGTTGTTGGCGCGGAAGAAGTCGGCGACGTTCTGCTCGGTGGTGGTGCCGGTCTGGGTACAGACCGAGGCGCCGGAGAGCTCGAGCGCCGAGTTCACCTTCTTGTCCTTGCGGATGATGAAGCCCTGGCCGTCATAATAGGTGACGCCGGTGAAGTTGAGGCCGAGCGAGGTATCGCGCGAGATCGTCCAGGTGGTGTTGCGCGACAGGATGTCGATGTCGCCGGACTGCAGCGCGGTGAAGCGGTCCTTGGCCGACAGCGGGGTGAACTTCACCTTCGTCGCATCGTTGAACACCGCCGCCGCCACGGCGCGGCAGAAGTCGACGTCGAGGCCGGTCCAGTTGCCCTTGTCGTCCGGGCTGGAGAAGCCGGGCAGCCCCTGGCTGACGCCGCACTGGATGAAGCCCTTGGCCTTCACCTGGTCGAGCTTCGCGGCCTGGGCGCCGGCCGCGGCGAGGCCGAGCGCGCCGGCAAGGGCGAAAGTGGAAAGGAGGCGTTTCATAATGGCAGCCCTGTTCATCGGTTTTTGATCGGGCGCACATCTGCTGCCGCAGATGATGCGGACGGAAGGCGAAGCAAGTCGCATGCCGCGCGACGCGCGGGTCTGCCGCAAGGTCGTGCTCCCTTCGTCTGAGGGGCCCGGTTGCTCGCATGGCGTGTCGTGCGGCCGTAAGGTCATCAGAACGATGTATTCTCATGCGGTCAAGCGCTTGACGAGGGGCCTCCGCTTGCCCCCAATGACGCCCCCGCTCGATGAGAACTGCGCCAATCCATGTCCAGACTGCCCAAGGGCTCGCCCCGGCCCGACTACGCGCCCGATACGCTCCTCGTCACGGCCGGCCGCGATCCACAGAGATTTGACGGCTTTGTGAATGTGCCGATCGTCCGCGGCTCCACCGTGCTGTCGCCGACCGTGCACGATCTCGAGCATCATACCGGCCGCTACTCCTATGGCCGGCGCGGCAACCCGTCGGTGGAAGCGCTGGAGACCGCGCTCGCCGAGCTCGAAGGTGGCGCCGGCGTGGTGCTCACCCCGTCGGGCCTGTCGGCGGTCAGCACCGCCCTGCTCGCGGTGCTGCAGGCGGGCGACCACCTGCTCATGGTCGACACCGCCTATGCCCCGACGCGGCGGGTCTGCAACGAAGTGCTGAGGCGCTTCAACATCGAGACCACCTTCTACGACCCGCTCATCGGCGCCGGCATCGCCGCGCTGTTCCGGCCGAACACCCGTGCGGTGTTCATGGAAGCGCCGGGCTCGCAGTCCTTCGAGATGCAGGACGTGCCGGCCATCGTGGCGGCGGCGGCCGGCCGGGAGATCGTCACCCTCATCGACAACACCTGGGCGACGCCGCTCTACTTCCGCCCGCACGATGTCGGCGTCGATCTCTCGATCCAGGCCGGCACCAAATATCTCGGCGGCCATTCCGATCTCAATCTCGGCACCATCTCGGCCAATGAGCGCTGCTACCGGCGCCTGCGCACCACCCATGGCGATCTCGGCCTCACCGTGGCGCCGGAGGATGCCTTCCTCGCCGCCCGCGGCCTGCGCACGCTGTCGGTGCGCCTCGCCCGCCATCAGGAATCGGCGCTCACCGTGGCCCGCTGGCTCGCCGGACGCCCGGAGGTGCTGCGGGTGCTGCATCCGGCGCTGCCGGAGGATCCCGGCCACGCCATCTGGGCGCGCGACTTCAAGGGCGCCTCGGGGCTGTTCAGCATCGTGCTGAAGCCGGCGAGCAAGCCGAGCGTCGACGCCTTCCTGGATTCGCTCGCCCTGTTCGGCCTCGGCTACAGCTGGGGCGGCTTCGAGAGCCTCGCCATCCCGTTCGACTGCTCGACCTACCGCAGCGCCACCAAATGGGCGCCGGGCGGGCCGGCGGTGCGCCTGCATATCGGCCTCGAGGACCCCGCCGACCTCATCGCCGATCTCGAGCAGGGCCTGCGGCAGCTGGTGCCGGCCTGAGCCCCGCTAGGGGGCCGCGGCCGGGGCGAGGCGCGACGGCACGAGGCGCGACGGCACCAGGCCGCCCGCCTCCTCGATGAAGCGCGCGACCTCCGCGACGCCCTCGCCGGCCCGCACATTGGCGAACACATAGGGCCGCCGGCCGCGCATCTTCTTCGAATCGCGGTCCATCACCTCCAGCGAGGCGCCGACATGCGGCGCGAGGTCGATCTTGTTGATCACCAGCAGGTCGGAGCGGGTGATGCCCGGCCCGCCCTTGCGCGGGATCTTCTCGCCGGCCGAGACGTCGATGACGTAGATGGTCAGGTCGGCGAGCTCGGGCGAGAAGGTGGCCGCGAGGTTGTCGCCGCCGGATTCGATGAGGATCAGGTCGAGCTGCGGGAAGTGGCCGCGCATCTCGGCGATGGCGGCGAGGTTGGCCGAGGCGTCCTCGCGGATGGCGGTGTGCGGGCAGCCGCCGGTCTCCACCCCCATGATGCGCTCGGCCGGCAGCGCCCCGGCGCGGGTGAGGATCTCGGCATCCTCCTTGGTGTAGATGTCGTTGGTGATGGCGCACAGATCGTAGCGGTCGCGGAAGAGGCGGCACAGCGCCTCCATCAGCGCCGTCTTGCCCGATCCGACCGGTCCGCCGATGCCGACCCGCAGCGGGCCGCTCCCCTCGCTCATGACTGCACTCCCTGTCATCATCTGAAGCCGGCTCGCGCCGCCCGGGCCGGCCGGCCCTAGCTGCGGAACAGGCGGGTATACTGGGTCTCGTGGCGCATCGAGGCGATGTCGGAGCGCAGCGCCGCCCCGCCCAGCGCGTCGAGATCGACATGCGGCGCCTCGGCGGCGACGGCGCGAAGGGTGGCGGCGCAGCCGGCGAGCGCGCGGTTGCCATCGGTCTGGCCGAGCGGCACCAGTCGCACCGCGGCGGAAACCAGATTGGCCGCCACCGCCGTCAGGAAGGCGGCGAGCGTCGCCGCCAGCGGCAGGGCGTGCAGCGCCGCCGCCGCGCCGACCGCCACGGGATAGGCGAGCCGCCCGTCCCAGGCCTCGGCCAGCCGCTCGAAGCCCGGCGACGGCCAGGCGATGCGGGTGGCGGCGAGGAAGGCGTCGCCCTGGTTGAGGGTTTCCATCTGCCGCTCGCGCGAGGGGGCGAACGCGCTCGCGAGCTCCGCCACCTCGGCGAAGGCGCCGTTGTCGCCCGCCTGCACCGCGCGCCAGGCATGGGCGAGCAGAACGGCATCGGTGAACGGGCCGCCGCAGCGCAGCAGATCGTCGAGCCATCCCTCCAGCCCGGCGGCGGTGCGGATGTCACCGGTCTCCACCGCCCATTCGAGGCCGTGCGAATAGGCAAAGGCGCCGACCGGATAGGCGGGCGACAGCCACACGAACAGCGGAATGAGGTCGGTGGCGGCGGCCGTCCCGAAGCCGGCGTCCGCCTCGCGGCCACCGGCCTCCCGGGCGTCAGCCGTGACGGTGTCCCTTGGAGGCGTGGTCGTGATGATGGTCATGCCCATGATGCTTGTGGTCGTGGTCGTGATCGTGACCGCAGCCGCAGGACTCGCCATGGGCGTGCTTGTGGTCGTGATGTTCGTGGTCGTGATGTTCGTGGTCGTGATGCGCATGCCCCTCGGGCGCCGGCGCGCTGCCGATATGGATCACGTCGTGCTGGTGGTGATGGTGCTCGCCATGATCGTGCCCGCAGCCGCAGGCCTCTCCATGCTCATGGTGATGATGCCCATGGTCGTGATCGTGATGCTCGTGCCCATGATGCTCGTGCCCGTGATGCTCGTGCTCATGATGGCCGTGATCATGGCCGTGCCCGTGCGCCTCGGCGGCCTCATAGGCGCCGCCCTCCGGCTCGAAGCTGGCTTCGACGGTCGCGACCTCGGCTCCGAGCCCGCGCGCCATCTCCTCCAGCACCGGATCGCGGGCGATGCGGATGCGGTCGGCCAGCAGTTGCGCCGGCACATGGCGATTGCCGAGATGCCAGGCGAGCCGCGCCAGATGATGCGGGTCGCGGGCGACGATCTCGGCCACCGGCTCCTCGGCGGCCACCACCGCCACGATGCGCCCGTCCTCCAGCGAAATCCCGTCGCCGTCCTTCAGCCGCGCGGCTTCCGGCAGGTCCAGCAGGAACACCACGTCGCCCTCGCCGCGCATGGCGATGCGCCGGCGGTGCCGGCCGTCATGCGGCAGCACCACCTTGTCGGCGGCGGTCGAGGCATCCCAGCTGCCGGCGGGAACGAGCGTGCGGGCACGGATCATGGCGAAACTCCAGTTGAGAAGCGGCGCGTGGCCGGAGCATCCTTCGAGGCTCGCTGCGCTCGCACCTCGGGATGAGGTGGTTCGAAGGGCCCCTCGTCCTGAGGCGGTTCGAAGCCCCCTCATCCCTGAGGTGCCCGGCCGAGCCGGGCCTCGAAGGATGCCGCAGCAGAACGCCTTCCCCAGTCTTAGAACAGGAAGCAGCGCGGCGCCATCGGCAGTTCGGGGCGAGGAAGACCGCCGCGCCCGCACCTTGGAACGAGGCGGCTCGAAGCCCCTCATCCTGAGGTGCCCGGCGGAGCCGGGCCTCGAAGGATGCCGCAGCAGAACGCCCCTCCCCAGCCTTAGAACAGGAAGTAGCGCTGCGCCATCGGCAGTTCGGTGGCCGGGGCGCAGGTCAGCAATTCGCCGTCGGCGCGCACCTCATAGGTCTCGGGGTCGATCTCCAGATGCGGGGTGGCGTCGTTGTGGATCATCGAGGCCTTGGAGATGCCGCCGCGTACATTCTCCACCCCGACCAGCTTCTTCTCCAGCCCCAGCCGGGCGCCGACGCCCAGTTCCACCGCCGCCTTGGAGACGAAGGTGAGCGAGGTCGCGGTGCGCGCCTTGCCGTAGGCACCCCACATCTGGCGGTAATGCACCGGCTGCGGCGTCGGGATCGAGGCGTTGGGATCGCCCATCTGCGCCGCCACGATGGCGCCGCCCTTGATCACCATGTCCGGCTTGGTGCCGAAGAAGGCCGGCGACCAGATCACGAGGTCGGCGAGCTTGCCCGGCTCCACCGAGCCGATATGGCGGGAGATGCCGTGGGCGATCGCCGGGTTGATGGTGTATTTCGCCACATAGCGCTTGGCGCGGGCATTGTCGTTGCGCTCCGAGTCGCCCGGCAGCAGGCCGCGCTGCAGCTTCATCTTGTGCGCGGTCTGCCAGGTGCGGGTGATCACCTCGCCCAGCCGGCCCATCGCCTGGCTGTCCGAGCTCATCATCGAGACGGCGCCGAGATCGTGCAGGATGTCCTCGGCGGCGATGGTCTCCTTGCGGATGCGGCTCTCGGCGAAGGCGAGGTCCTCGGCGATCTCGGGATCGAGATGGTGGCACACCATCAGCATGTCGAGATGCTCGTCGAGCGTGTTCACCGTGAAGGGCCGGGTCGGATTGGTGGAGGACGGCAGCACGTTGGGCAGCCCCACCACCGTCATGATGTCCGGCGCATGGCCGCCGCCGGCGCCCTCGGTATGGAAGGCGTGGATGGTGCGGCCCTTGAAGGCGGCGACGGTGTCCTCGACGAAGCCGCTTTCGTTCAGCGTGTCGGTGTGGATCATCACCTGCACGTCATAGTCGTCGGCCACCGAGAGGCAGTTGTCGATGGCGGCCGGGGTGGTGCCCCAGTCCTCGTGCAGCTTCATGGCGCAGGCGCCGGCCTCGATCATCTCCACCAGCGCGCCGGGCAGCGAGGCGTTGCCCTTGCTCGACAGAGCGAGGTTCACCGGGAAGCTGTCGAAGGCGCGCAGCATCATCTCGATATGCCAGGCGCCGGGGGTGCAGGTGGTGGCGTTGGTGCCCGCCGCCGGGCCGGTGCCGCCGCCGAGCATCGTCGTCACGCCGCTCATCAGCGCGTGCTCGATCTGCTGCGGGCAGATGAAGTGGATATGGCTGTCGAAGCCGCCGGCGGTGACGATCTTGCCCTCGCCGGCGATCACCTCGGTGCCCGGCCCGATGACGATGTCGACGCCGGGCTGGATGTCCGGGTTGCCGGCCTTGCCGATGGCGTGGATCCGGCCGTCGCGCAGGCCGATATCGGCCTTCACGATCCCCCAATGGTCGAGGATCACCGCATTGGTGATGACGGTGTCGACCGAGCCCTGGGCGCGCGTGGTCTGCGCCTGGCCCATGCCGTCGCGTATGGTCTTGCCGCCGCCGAACTTCACCTCCTCGCCATAGACGGTGAAGTCCTTCTCCACCTCGATGATCAGCGCGGTGTCGGCGAGGCGGATGCGGTCGCCGGCGGTCGGCCCGAACAGCTCGGAATAGAAGGCGCGGGAAATCTTGAGAGCCATGGACTGGGATCCGATCGAAACGTGGGACGGACGGGACGGGCGGCGCGGTCAGAGACGGCCCATCACCTGCTGGCGGAAGCCGTAGACCTCCTTCTTGCCCGCGAGCTCGACCAGCGTGACCTCGCGCGTCTGGCCCGGCTCGAAGCGCACCGCGGTGCCGCTGGGAATGGCCAGCCGCTTGCCGCGCGCCAGCTCGCGGTCGAAGGCGAGCGCCGGGTTGGTCTCGAAGAAATGATAGTGGCTGCCGACCTGGATCGGCCGGTCGCCGGTATTGGCGACGGTGAGCGTCACCGTCTCGCGCCCGGCGAGCAGCTCGATCTCGCCCTCCTCGGTGAGGATCTCGCCCGGCACCGGGCCGGCGAACAGCCGGCGGATCGGCTCGTGCACGGTGACGAGCTTGGTGCCGTCCGGGAAGGTCGCCTCCACCTGCACGTCGTGGATCATGTCGGCGACGCCGGGCATCACCTGCTCGGCGGTCAGCACGGTGGCGCCGAGCGTCATCAGCTCGGCCACCGTCCGGCCGTCGCGCGCGCCCTCCACCACCACGTCGGTGATCAGCGCCACCGCCTCGGGATGGTTGAGCTTCACGCCGCGCTCCAGCCGCCGGCGGGCCACCATCGCCGCCATGGAGACCAGCAGCTTGTCCTTTTCGCGCGGGCTCAGATTCATCGGTCTACTCCGGGAAATTTCGTGCGAGAACGGAACGCATCAGAAATGCCAGATGCGCGGCGGGTCGCAAACACCCAGCGGGGCGATCAGCCGGCGGATGGCGGCGTCCAGCCCGGCGCCGTCCTGCGCCAGCAGCCGCACGCAGGCCATGCCGTCCCAGGCGCTGACGCCGATCTCGACATCCGCCCGCATCTCGTGAAGGGCCTCGCCGACCTCGCGCAGGGCGTCGAGCCGCCCCATCGCGTCGGGGGCGACCAGCAGCAGGCTGGCGAAGGCGGCCCAGCCATTCGCGCAGGCCCGGCGCGCCAGCACGCCGCCGACCGCGCCGTCGAGGCTCAGCCCGTCGGCATAGATCAGCCGGCCGCCGCGGCGGATGCGCCAGGAATCCGTCAGCCGGCCATAGGTGAAGCGCTCGCCGCGCGCGGTGCGCCCGAGGATCACCGATTCCACCAGCAGCAGCCGCGCGCCCTCCGCCACCTCCGCGCGGATGCTCCGCGTCACCCGGGCGCCGTCGAACAGGATGGTCGCCTGCGGCAGCCAGTCGAGCGAGGCGCCGGCCTCCACCGCGAGGTCGACCGACAGGCGCGAGACGCCGCCATCCGAGCGGTAGCACTTCTCCGCGGCCTGCGAGGTGAGCACCAGCCGCGCCCCCTCGCCCGCCTCCATCCGCGCGGCGAAATGGTCGCCGCCGGCCACGCCGCCGCCGGTGTTGAGGATGATGCCTTCCAGCGAGCGGCCGCGCCGCGCCGCCGCCGGGAAGCGGATGCGGCTCGGCCCCTCCTCCTCCAGGCGGTCGGGGATGGTGCGTCCGTCGGCGAAGCGGGCATGGAGCAGCAGGCGGCCGCGCGAACGCAACGCGCCGGGGACGATCACCCCCGCCGCGGGCTCAAACGGCAATGCGGTTGCGTACATCCGGGTCCTCGAGGGCGGCGCCGTCGCCCGACATCACCACCGCCCCGCGCTCCATCACGACGAAATGGTCGGCGAGCTCCTTGGCGAAGTCGAAATATTGCTCGACCAGCACGATGGCCATATCGCCCTTGCTGCGCAAGTAGCGGATGGCATTGCCGATGTCCTTGATGATCGAGGGCTGGATGCCCTCGGTGGGCTCGTCGAGCACCAGCACCTTCGGGCGCATCACCAGCGCGCGGCCGATGGCGAGCTGCTGCTGCTGGCCGCCGGAAAGGTCGCCGCCGCGCCGGCGCATCATCGAATCCAATACCGGGAACAGCGAGAACACGTCGTCGGGGATCGAGCGGTCGATGCGCTTCAGCGGCGCGAAGCCGGTCTGGAGATTCTCGGCGACGGTGAGCAGCGGGAAGATCTCGCGTCCCTGCGGCACGAAGGCCACGCCGCGCCGCGCGCGCTCCGCCGGCGCCATGGCGGTGATGTCCTCGCCATTGAGCCGGATGGCGCCCTTCGCCACCGGATGCCGGCCGACGATGGCGCGCATCAGGCTGGTCTTGCCGACCCCGTTGCGGCCGAGCACGCAGGTCACCTTGCCGGGCGCCGCCGTCAGCGACACGCCGCGCAGGGCCTGCGCCGCGCCGTAGAACAGGTTGATGTCGTTCACTTCCAGCATGAGCTCAGCGCCCCAGATAGACTTCGATGACGCGCTCATTGGCGCTGACCTGGTCGAGCGTGCCCTCGGCGAGCACCGCGCCCTCATGCAGGCACATCACCCTGACGCCGAGGTCGCGCACGAAGGTCATGTCGTGCTCCACCACCACCACCGAATGGCCGTTGGCGTTGATCTCGCGCAGCAATTCGGCGGTCTGCGCGGTCTCGGCGTCGGTCATGCCGGCCACCGGCTCGTCGACCAGCAGCAGCTTCGGGTCCTGCGCCAGCAGCATGCCGATCTCCAGCCACTGCTTCTGGCCGTGCGAGAGGTCGCCGCCCATGCGGTGCCGGTGCTCGGAGAGCTTGATGGTCTCGAAGATGGCGTCGATCTTCTCGCGCTCGGCGGCGGTCTCGCGCTTGAAGATGTTGGCGAGCGCGCCGCGCTGGCCCTTCAGCGCGAGGCGCAGATTGTCGAGCACGGTGTGGCTCTCGAACACGGTGGGCTTCTGGAACTTGCGGCCGATGCCCAGCGTGGCGATCTGCGTCTCGTCCAGCTTGGTGAGATCGGTGGTGCCGCCGTTGAAGAAGACGTCGCCCTTGTCGGGGCGGGTCTTGCCGGTGATGCAGTCCATCATCGTGGTCTTGCCGGCGCCGTTGGGGCCGATGATGGCCCGCATCTCGCCGGGATCGACGGTGAAGGACAGCGCGTTCAGCGCCCGGAAGCCGTCGAAGGTCACGGTGACGCCGTCGAGATAGAGCAGCGCCTCGGTCAGGTCCTTCCGGGCGATGGCCTCGACCGGGGCGCTTTCGGGTTCAAGCGTATCGGCTGCGCTCATGGCTAGTCCCCTCATTCGGCCGGCTTCGGTTCGGGCAGGCCGCCATCGGCGGGCGTCGCCGAGGCGCGGCGGTCCCGCCACTCGTAGAAGGTGCCGACGATGCCCTTGGGCAGGAACAGCGTCACCGCCACGAACAGGCCGCCCAGCATGAACAGCCAGTAGGGGGCGAGGAGGCCGGAGGTGAAATAGGTCTTGGCGTAGTTCACCAGCACCGCGCCCAGCGCCGCGCCGATGAGCGTGCCGCGCCCGCCCACCGCCACCCAGACGATGATCTCGATGGAGTTGGCGGGGGAGAACTCGCCGGGATTGATGATGCCGACCTGCGGCACGTAGAGCGCCCCGGCGATGCCGGCCAGCATGGCCGAGACCACGAAGGCCACCAGCTTGTAGTTCTCCGCCCGGTAGCCGGTGAAGCGCACCCGCGTCTCGGCGTCGCGTATGGCGATCAGCACCTTGCCGAAATGCGAGCGCACCAGGAAGCGGCACAGCACATAGCCCAGCGCCAGCGCCAGCGCCGAGAGCACGAACAGCACGAGGCGGGTGCCGTCGGCCTGGATGTTGAAGCCGAGAATGTCCTTGAAGTCGGTGAGGCCGTTATTGCCGCCGAAGCCCATGTCGTTGCGGAAGAAGGCCAGCAGCAGCGCGAAGGTCATCGCCTGGGTGATGATCGACAGGTACACGCCGGTCACGCGCGAGCGGAAGGCGAACCAGCCGAACACCAGGGCGAGGATGCCCGGCGCCAGCAGCACCATCAGCGCCGCGAAGGGGAACAGGTCGAAGCCGTGCCAGAACCACGGCAGCTCCTTCCAGTTCAGGAACACCATGAAGTCCGGCAGCACCGGGTCGCCATAGACGCCGCGCGGGCCGATCTGGCGCATCAGGTACATGCCCATCGCATAGCCGCCGAGCGCGAAGAAGGCGCCGTGGCCGAGCGAGAGGATGCCGACATAGCCCCAGATGAGGTCCACCGAGAGGGCGAGCAGCGCATAGGTGAGGTATTTGCCGAGCAGCGAGACCACATAGGTCGGCACATGCAGCGCCGAGTCCGGCGAGGTGGCGAGGTTCAGGAGCGGCACCAGCACGGCGGCGCCGAGCACCACGCCGAGGAAGACGAGGCCGCTCCTGCCGAGCAGCACGGGTTGGGGCGTCAGAGTGCTCATGCTTCGATCGCCCGTCCCTTGAGCGCGAACAGGCCGCGCGGCCGCTTCTGGATGAACAGGATGACGATGACCAGGAGCGCGATCTTGCCGAGCACGGCGCCGGCATAGGGCTCCAGCATCTTGTTGGCGATGCCGAGCGACATGGCGCCGACCAGCGTGCCCCACAAATTCCCCACCCCGCCGAACACCACGACGAGGAAGCTGTCGATGATGTAGCTCTGGCCGAGATTGGGCGACACGTTGTCGATCTGCGACAGCGCCACCCCGGCGATGCCGGCGATGCCGGAGCCGAGGCCGAAGGTCATGGCGTCCACCCAGTTGGTGCGGATGCCCATGGAGGCGGCCATGCGCCGGTTCTGCGTCACCGCCCGCATTTCGAGGCCTATGCGGGTCAGCCGCAGCGTCGCCAGCAGCGCCACGAAGACCAGCATGGCGAAGACGATGATCCACAGCCGGCCGTAGGTGATGGAGAGCTGGCCGAGCTCGAAGGCGCCGGACATCCAGCTGGGCGCGCCGACCTCGCGGTTGGTGGGGCCGAACATGGTGCGGATCGCCTGCTGCAGGATCAGCGAGATGCCCCAGGTGGCGAGCAGCGTCTCCAGCGCCCGGCCATAGAGGAAGCGGATCACCGTGCGCTCGATGACGACGCCGATCAGCCCGGTGAACAGGAAGGCGACGGGAATGGCGATCAGCAGCGAGGCGTCGAACAGCGCCGGATTGTAGGTGCGGATCGCCTCCTGCACCACGAAGGTCACATAGGCGCCGAGCATCACCATCTCGCCATGCGCCATGTTGATGACGCCCATCACCCCGAAGGTGATGGCGAGGCCGATGGCCGCGAGCAGCAGCACCGAGCCGAGCGACACGCCGTACCAGACGTTCTGGCCGACCGCCCAGATGGCAAGGCTGCGCTCGATGCCGGCAATGGCGCCTTGCGCCGCCTGCTTCACCGCCGGCGAGGCGTCGGCCGGCACGCTGCGCAGCACCGCGAGCGCGTCCTGGTTGCCCTCCCCGCCCACCGTGGCGATGGCGGCGATGCGCTCGGCGTCCGGCACCCCGGCCTTGCCGATCAGGATGGAGGCGCGGGCGAGCGTCAGCGCCGATTTCACCCGGGCGTCGCTTTCCTTGGCCAGCGCGGCGTCGAGTGCCGGCAAGGCCGCCTCGTCGCGCGAGCGCATCACCGCGCTTGCCGCCGCGAGGCGCTTGGCCGGGTCGGCATCGACGAGGGCGAGCGTGCCGCTGGCCGCCTCGATGGCGCGGCGGATGCGGTTGTTCACCCGCACCGCCTTCAGCCCCGGCGGCGCCTCGGCCACCGGCTGGCCGGTCGCGGCGTCAGTGAGGCCGCCCTCGGGCGTCTTGATCAGCACCTGCTTGGTCGCCGGGCTGTACATCAGCCGCCCGTCGGCGAGCGCCGCGACGATGCCGGCCGCCGCCGGGCTGCCGCTCACGCTGAGCGCGCCGAGCGCGGCTTCTGTGTCGTCATATTTGTCGGTGGCGAGCTGCGCCAGCGGGGCGCTGATGTCGGGTGCCGCCCCCTGGGCGAGGGCCGGACGCGGCAGCGTCGCGGCCGCGGTCAGCAGGCCGAGGGCGAGGAACAGCACGCCGCCGAGGCGGCGAAGGAGGCCACGGGAAATCATCGTCATCCGTCGGTGCGAGTTCGGATGCGCCGGGCCGGTCCCGGCGGCGGGGCGCCCGGCGGCGGAGGGGCGATCCCTCCGCCGCCGGGCCGGTCGGAAAAGGCGGGTCAGGCCGGCCTCATCGGACGAGATCGGCCTGACCGTACGCCTCATCGGTCCGCGTCACTGCGCGCCGCACTTGCCGGTCTTGACGTTGAAGTTGCCGCAGTTCATCGGCGCCCGCCAATCGGCGATCAGGTCCTTCGACCCTTCGAGGTAGGGCGACCATTCCTCCGCGACGATCAGGCCCGGGGTCTTCTCGACCACGTCGAACTGGCCGTCATCCTTGATTTCGCCGATCAGCACCGGCTTGGTGATGTGGTGGTTCGGCATCATGGTGGAGAAGCCGCCGGTCAGGTTCGGCACGGAAACGCCGATCAGCGCGGGGATCACCTTGTCCGGGTCGGTGGTGCCGGCCTTCTCGACCGCCTTCACCCACATGTTGAAGCCGATGACGGTGGCCTCCATCGGGTCGTTGGTCACGCGCTTGTCGTTCTTGATGAAGGCGCGCCACTTCTTGATGAACTCGGCATTCTCCGGCACGTCGACCGACTGGAAGTAGTTCCAGGCGGCGAGATGGCCGACCAGCGGCTTGGTGTCGATGCCGGCGAGTTCTTCCTCGCCCACCGAGAAGGCCACGACCGGGATGTCGGTCGCCTTGATGCCCTGGTTGCCGAGTTCCTTGTAGAACGGCACGTTGGCGTCGCCGTTGATGGTAGAGACCACGGCGGTCTTCTTGCCCGCCGAGCCGAACTTCTTGATGTCGGCGACGATGGTCTGCCAGTCGGAATGACCGAACGGCGTGTAGTTGATCATGATGTCCTCGGCGGCGACGCCCTTGGACTTCAGATACGCCTCGAGGATCTTGTTGGTGGTGCGCGGATAGACATAGTCGGTGCCGGCGAGCACCCAGCGCTTCACACCCTCGTTCTCCATCAGGTAGTCGACGGCGGGGATCGCCTGCTGGTTCGGGGCGGCACCGGTGTAGAACACGTTGCGCTCGCTCTCCTCGCCCTCGTACTGGACGGGGTAGAACAGGATGCCGTTGAGCTCCTTGAACACCGGCAGCACCGACTTGCGCGACACCGAGGTCCAGCAGCCGAACACCACCGCGACCTTTTCCTTGGCGAGCAGTTCGCGGGCCTTCTCGGCGAAGAGCGGCCAGTTGGAGGCCGGGTCGACCACGACCGGCGTCAGCTTCTTGCCCAGCACGCCCCCCGCGGCGTTCTGCTGGTCGATCATGAACAGCACGGTGTCCTTCAGCGTCGTCTCCGAAATGGCCATGGTGCCGGACAGAGAGTGGAGGACGCCGACCTTGATCGTTTCCTGGGCTGCGGCGGGCACGGCGACGCCGGCGACGGCCAGTGCGGCGAGGCCGGCCATGGTGCGGCCCGCCACGCGGCGCGCATGGGAGAACAGATTAGACATAGTCGTTCCCTTCTGGAGTTCACACGCAGGACCCCCGTCCGCGTGCCGGGAACGACGGGTTGCAACGCCCGTGCCAAACCACCTTTAGGGAAACGCAATACGTCGAACGACGCAGATCGCCGCCTCGTCCGGCAATCCGATCAAAAAATGAGCAGATGCCGGCGACCTGTGCGATTTGTATGCCGCACGCCCGTCAACGCCCATTCGGGCAGCACATTCAGGCGGCCCGGCGCAATCGCGCCAGCCGCTCGATGGCGGCATCGAGCGTGGCATCGGTCTTGGCGAAGCAGAAGCGCGCCACGCTGCGCACCGCCTCACGCGCATAGAAGGCGGAGACCGGAATGGCGGCCACCCGGTGACGCTCCACCATGTCGCGGCAGAAGGCCTCGTCGTCGAGCCGCGGGTCGAGGGCCGCGAGGTCGACATTTAGGAAATAGGTGCCGGCGCTGGGCAGCGGCGTCAGCCCGATGCCGGCGAGGCCCTCGGCCAGCCGGTCGCGCGAGCGCTGCAGCCCGGCGCGCATCTCCTCGAACCAGGCCGGCTCCTTGCCGAGCCCGTAGGCCACCGCATGCTGCAAGGCCGGCGGCGTGGTGAAGGTGAGGAACTGGTGGGCCTTGGACAGGCCCTTCATCAGCTCCGGCGCCGCGCAGACCATGCCGACCTTCCAGCCGGTCATGCCGAAGATCTTGCCGGCCGAGGCGATCTTCACGCTGCGCTCGCGCAGGCCCGGCAGCGACAGCACCGACACATGGCGCCGGCCGTCGAACACCACATGCTCCCACACCTCGTCGGCGATCAGCACCGCACCGGAGCGGCGGCAGAACGCGGCCAGCAGTTCCAGCTCCTCGCGATCGAAGACCCGGCCGGTCGGGTTGTGCGGGTTGTTGAACAGCACCACGCGGGTGTTCGGCGTGAAGGCGCTGGCCAGCACCTCCTCGGTCAGCCGCCAGTGCGGCGGGGTCAGGCGGGCGAGGCGGGGCACGCCGCCGGCCCGCTCGACCAGCGGCAGATAGGCGTCGTAAAGGGGCTGGAACAGCACCACCTCGTCGCCGGGCGCGATCAGCGCCAGCAGGGCGCCGGCGATCGCCTCGGTGGCGCCGGAAGTCACCATGACCTCGCCCGGATCGAGATCGAGCCCCTGCCAGTGGCGGTAATGATCGGCCGCCGCCTGCCGCAGTTCCGGCACGCCCATCATCGGCGGATACTGGTTCCAGCCGTCCAGCACCGCCTGCGCCGCCTTCTCGCGCACGTCGCGCGGGCCGGGATCGTCCGGGAAGCCCTGGCCGAGATTGATCGCCTCATGCTGGCGGGCCAGCTGCGACATGGTCTCGAACACGGTGGTGGGCAGGCCGGCGAAGATCGGATTCATCTACAGAGCGTCCATGTAAGACAAGGCGATCGGACATCGCCTTCCTGTCTTATCGATCCGTCGCCGACAAAAGGAAAGAGCGTCGCGCCGCTACGCCCCGACCAGCACCGCGTGATTGTCGAAGCGCGGACCACCGGAGCGGCGGGCGACCACGCCCACCCCCTCCTCGTCGGCGGCGATGAGGATCACCTCGCCGAGGCCTGAAGTGGCGAGGAACCGCCCCGGTTCATGGGTGGCGGCGAGGCCGCAGCCATCCACCAGCGGCACACCGCCGAGGAACCGCCCCTCGCGTGTCCATACCGCCACGCGGTTGCCGCGCGGGCTGGCGGCGGCGACATAGCGGCCGGAGCGATCGGTCGCCACCGAGCCGACATAGGTGCGGAAGGCGCGCCATTCCTCCTCCGGCGCGTCGAAGCCGCGCAGCCGACCATCCGCCTCCACCGCATAGACCAGCGGCCGGGCGATGGAATCGTTGAGCAGATCCTGCGCCGCCACCACCACTAGCCCGTCATCCGAGCGCGCGAGATGGCGCAGCGACAGCGAGGCGAGGTCGCCGTCCAGCGTGCCGACCGCGCGGGTCTCGCCGCTCGCCGGATCGAGTATGGCGACGCCGGCATCCGCCACCTCGGCGCCGACCGCCTCCGGCGTATGCGGCTCGATGCCGCCATTGGCGACGACGAGGCCGCCATGGGCCGGCAGCATGTCGTGTGGGCCGATGCCGGAGGAGGTCCATTCCGAAACGATCGAGAAGCCGTCGGAAACCTCCCGCAGCGAGACGACCCCCTGCCCGTTCGCCCGTTCGATCTCCACCGCATAGAAGCGTCGCCCGCCCTCGACGAAGCGGCCATGGCCGGAGAACACCCGCCCCTCGCCCGGCTCGAATGTCGCGAGCACGCGGCCGGCGCGACGGTCGAACAGCACCGCCGTGGTACCGGGCCGGCGAGCCACCGCCACCGCGGTGCGCCCGTCCGGGCTCGGCTCCACCCAATGCAGCCGCTGGGTGCCACGCCCGACGGGAGTGGCGTCGAAGCCGGCGGACAGCACCACCGGGGCGAAGCCTCCCTCCATCCCGGCCGTCGCCAGCCATTCGGCGTCGAGCAGATGATCCCGCGCATGGGCGGCGCCGAACAGGAAGCGCGGCGAGGCGACGAGGCTGCTCAGCCCGGCGAGCAGGGAGCGGCGGGTGGCGGACATCGGCACCTCCTCAATCGCCGTCGAGGGCGTTGAAGCCGAGCCCGACCCCGAGCCCGGCGGCGAGCGGGTTGGCGATGCTCGCCTGCGCCGCCTTGAAGGAGGCGGCGGCGTCCTGGAGCGCCTTGCGTCCCGGCGCGGTCTGGCTGGCGCCGCCAATGTCGTCGGGCAGCTTCTGCGCCGCGGCGTCGGCGGCATCGAGCGCCTTGTCGAGGATGGCGCGGCCCTTGGGGTCGATCCCCTCCCCCAATTGCCGCCCAAGCGAATCCGCGCTGGTGATCATGGCGACGATAGTCGCCTTGGAGCGGCCGCTGCGGCGACGGTCGGCGGTGAGCGGCTTGGCGTCGTCCGGCGTCTTGCCGAGCACCGCGAACAGGCGCTGGTCGACGACGCGCTGATAGGCGCCGGCGAGGTCGGTGACGATCTGGCTCATCAGCGCCGACGGATCGGGAAAGAACACCGGGTCCGAATTGCCGGCGACGAGCTGGGCGAGCAGGCCGCCGGCCTTGTCGCCCCAGCCCTGGCGGATCTCGGTGGCGATGGTTTCGAGATTGGTGGCGATGGCGAGGCCTATGGCGCAGCGGCGCGTCGCCTCCGCCCCCGAGACCAGCGCCGCCTCGGCGCCCTCGTCATACAGGAGCCGCTCCAGCGCCGGCAGGCCCTGCGCCGCGGCGCTGAGGCGGCCGAAGCGCTCCGGCTTCAGCCGCTCGTCGGTGGGATCGGCGATCAGCTCAGTCACCGAGCGACCGACGGCGTTGCGCCGCTCGGGAAACAGGTTCATCCGGTCCGGCCGCAAGGAAAGCATCACCGGGCCGAAGGTGATGAACTCGACCGAGGCCCAGCCATCCGACACCGCGCCGAAGCGTTCCTTCAGCAGGGTGACGCCGGCCGGGTCCGGCTTGGCGCAGAAGGCGGCCCAGGCCTCGCGATTGGCGCGGGCCGCCGCGACGAGCGCATCATAGCGCGGCAGCAGCCAGTTCTCGACCACTTCGGGACCGGCAATGGACGCGGCATCGGCGCGGCCGGCGAAGATGCCGGTGAGCAGCGAGGTCGCCGCGGCGACGACAGGAACGCCCTGCGCCACATGGCCCATTTGCGAGGCCAAAGCGAGGACGAGGGCGAAGGGTGAACGGCGCATGATGAAGTCCCCGGAAGGCAATAGGGGTCACAGACGAGAAACGTAGTCGATCAGTCGCTGGCGGTCGCGCGCGTTCAGCGCCTCGAAGCGGGCGCGGGCGCCCGCCGCCTCGCCGCCGTGCCAGCCCACCGCGGCGGCGACATCGGCGGCACGCCCGTCATGCAGCAGCCCGACGCCCTTATCCAGCGCCCGCGACAGCCCGGCAAGCGGCGCGGTGCGCCATTCCGCAGCGGCGACGCCGGGCATGCCGGCCGGATCGGCCAGCCCCTCGCCCATGTCGTGCAGCAGCACGTCGGTGAACAGGGCCACCGTGCCACCATCACCCGTCGGCAGCGACGGGCGATGGCAGGCGGCGCAACCGGCGGCGGCGAAGAGTCGGGCGCCGGCGGCATCCGGCTCGGGCGCCGGCACCTTCAGGCCGCGCAGATAGGCGACGATGCGCTCGACGATGGCGGCGGAAATCTCCGGCTCGCCCTCCCTGTCGCGCCCGTGCGGCGCGGCGCGGCAAGCAGCCTGCGCTTCCGTGCAGTCGCCCCACGGCTCCATGCGCAGCGGCGTCGACAGGCCGAGATCGAGTGCGAAGGCCTCCGCCGTCTGGCCGGCCAGGGTCGGATGGCTGGCCTTCCAGCCGAAGCGGCCGATGCGCGAGCCGCCCTCGGGCGTGTCGAAACGGCGGGCCCGGCCGCGCACGCCGTCGCCGTCGCGATCGTCGGGGTCCTCCAGCGCCAGGATCGCCGCGTCGGGCACCTGCTCCAGCCGGCCCCGCCCGCGCAGCTCGGGCGCCGCCCGCAGCGAGATATGCGTGGCGGCATCGAGCGGACCATAGCCGAGCGCCTGCGGCTGCGGCACGCGCCGCCCCTCCGGCACCGCGACCCGGAAGCCGCCCTCCGCCGGCACGCCGGGCAGCGTCATCGTCTCCAGACGGTGGCCATAGACCGGGTCGCCGGCGCCGTCCTCGCGGAACAGCGACAGCACCAGCCCGAGCCCTTCCGGCATGCCCGCCGCATCGATCTGCGTGGCGCCGGGCCCGGCGCCGGGATGGCAGGCCGAGCAGGAGCGGGCGTCGAATAGCGGGCCGAGCCCGTCATTGGCGCGGGTGGAACTCGGCGCCGGCACCCAGGGCCGCTCGAACAGCGCCTTGCCCACGGCGCGGTCGAGGCCGGCCTCATCGGCCAGCGCCGGAACGGGCAGGAGAGTGAGGAGCACGACGAGCCAGCGTACACCTCTCCCCCTGTGGGAGAGGTCGGCGCCAAGCGCCGGGTGAGGGGGGAGGCCGGCTGGGAAGCCCTCGACGCCGCGTCCCCCCTCACCCCACCCCTCTCCCCCGCGGGGAGAGGGAGCCGGTCGCGGCGGAAGGAACCCAGCCATCTCAAACCACACGGAACCAGCCCATCATGCCGGTCTCCATATGTTCGAGGATGTGGCAGTGGAACACCCAGTCGCCCGGCGCGGCGACGAAGGCGATCTCCACCGCCTCGCCCGGCTGGGTCAGCACCGTGTCGGCGAAATGCTTCGGCAGCCGCCCCTTGCTGGAGGAGAGCACCGCGAAGGCATGGCCGTGCAGGTGCACCGGGTGCGGATAGCGCGTCTCGTTCTTGATCTCGATGCGGTAGCTCCTGCCCGCCTGCATCCGCGCCAGCGGCGGCGGCAGGTTGCGCCGCTCGCCGGTGGGCCAGGATTGCTGGGCGATCGACCAGTAAGTGGTCGCGCCGACGCACAGGCTGTCGATCAGCGCTCTCGCGAGCGGATCGTCGGGCGGCAGGCCGGTGTCCTTCACCGCCGCGTCGGTCGCCTGCTGCAGGGTGAAGGAGTGGAACTCGGCCGCCTTGAGATCCGGCATGGGAAGATCGGGCGGCGGCAGGGCGAGCGGCCCCCGACGCCGGGGACCACGCGCCCTCCCCTCGGCCGCAAGCGTCGCGAAGGTGAAGATCTCGGCGGCGCGATAGTCGCCAATGGTCACCGGCCGGCCGTCACGCGGCATACGGACCTGCACGTCGATGCGCTGCGCCGGCCCCATGCGCCAGATGCCGTCGGGCAACCTGTCCATCGGCACCGGCGGCAGCGCATGGCCGTCAATGGCGATCAGCCAGGCCTCGGCGCCCTCGACGCCGATATCCATGATGCGGGTGGAATCGACGTTGAGAATGCGCAGCCGCACGTCGCCGCCGGCCGGCGCGGCGAGGTCGAGATGCGGCCGGCCGTTCACCGTGCGGGTGGCGCCGAAGGTGCCGGCCTTGGCGGCGCCGTCCGGCTCGGACATCGGCAGGAGCCCGCCCTGCCCGTCGAGCCGCCAGTCCTTCAGGCACAGCACGTACTCGGCGTCGAAGGCCGGATCGCGCGCATCCTCCACCACCAGCGCGCCGATCAGGCCGCGCCCGGACTGGCCGGTCTCGTCGCAATGCGGATGGAAGAAGAAGGTGCCGGGATCGTCGAGCGGAATGCGGTAGGTGAAGCTGCCGCCCGGCTCGACCACCGGCTGGGTCAGCGTCGGCACGCCGTCATATTCGTTCGGCATGCGGATGCCGTGGAAATGCACGGTCGAGGCCTCGGCAAGGCGGTTCTCGAACCTCGCCTCCAGCCGCGTGCCGCGCGGCACCCGCACCAGACGGAACGGCTCGCCGTCATAGGCGTAGATGCGGGTCGCCGGCTTGTCGGCACCGAGCAGGCGCAGCTCCGTCTCGCCGGCGGCAAGGGTGAGGCGCTGCGTCGGCTCGAAGGCCGCCGGCACGCGGGCAAGCCCGGTGCGGGCCGGCGCCAGCGCCGCGCCGACGCCGAAGGCCGCTCCCGCGGCCAGCAGGGCGCGACGCGAAATGGTCGCGCCCCCGGTCATCGCTTCCGCCTCACTCGCCGACCTTGGACGGGTCGTCGAGGCTGTCGGAGCCTTCCACCTTGATCTTCAGCTTCAGCGCCGCGACCACGCCCTCGATGGCGCGGGTCTGGGCGACGAGCGAATCGACGCCCTTCTGCACCAGCGCGTTGCCCTCGGTGTTGCCCTCGGCGATCATCTGGTCATAGGCCTGCTTGCCGCTGTCGGCCTCGTCCTTGATCGCCTTCAGCGCGGCGAGCGCGGCATCGATCTTGGCCTGCGCCTCCTCGGCGGGCTTGGGCGCCAGCGCGGCGGCGTAGGAGGCGACCGACGCCCCCTCGACGATGCGGCCGTCGACGCGGGTGTACTTGCCGCGATAGATCGAGGCGATGCCCGCCTCGTCGTAATAATGCGAGTTGTGGGTGTTGTCGGAGAAGCAGTCATGCTCCTCCTCCGGGTCGTGCAGGATGAGGCCCAGCTTCATGCGCTCGCCGGCAAGCTCGCCATAGGAGA
Source organism: Ancylobacter oerskovii (assembly GCF_018390555.1). Taxonomy (GTDB): domain Bacteria; phylum Pseudomonadota; class Alphaproteobacteria; order Rhizobiales; family Xanthobacteraceae; genus Ancylobacter; species Ancylobacter oerskovii. Next base: position 62,176 of record NZ_JAHBGB010000002.1, read on the forward strand.
GCGAGCCGAGGCCGGTGAGGATGGTGCCGAGCGCCTGCTTGTCCTTCTGCTTCAGCACCACGGCGCGGGCCTTGCCCTTGACGCCCCAGGCCCTGGTCATCTCCTCGAGGTCGCTGACCAGGAGGTCGGTGGCGGCCTTGAGATAGGCGGCGCGGCGGTCGCAATGGCCGTTCGTGCAGTTCTTGGTGTCGTAGTCGGTGGCGGGCCGGGCGCCGGCGCCGGGCCCGGTGCCGTTCAGGTCCTGGCCCCACAGCAGGAACTCGATGGCGTGGTAGCCGATGGCGACGTTGGATTCGACGCCGCCGGCCTCCTGCAGGCTGTTGAGCAGCTTGGCGTTGATCTTGGTGGCTTCGATGGTCTTCTTGCCGACGCGGATCTTGGTGTTGGCGATCACGTTGGCGGTGTAGAGCGGGTTCTCGTCCGAGGTGGTGCCATAGCCCTTGTCGACATAGTCGATCAGCCCCTCGTCGAGCGGCCACGCATTCACCCGGCCCTCCCAGTCGTCCACCAGCGCATTGCCGAAGCGGAAGCCCTCGGTCTGCTGGTAGGGCACGCGCGCGGCCTTCCAGGCGCTCCGGGCCCGGTCGAGATTGGCCTGGGTCGGTTCGGCGATGAAGGCATCCACCGCCACCTGCAGCGCCTTGGCGGTGATCAGGGCGTCGCCATACATCGCCTCGGCGATGTTGGCATAGGTGACGACCACGTCGCGCACCTTCGGCGCCGTCTCCGCCTGCACCGGGCCGGCGGCGACCAACGCGCCGAAGGCGGCCGCCGCCATGAGCGTCGAGGCGATCTTCTTCGGCGCGGCGAATTTCATGAGACTGGCTGGCATCGACTTTCCTCCCGCCGCCACGCGGCGGCCTCTCCATGGATGCGAGTCGTACGCCAGCCTGCCAAGCAATCGCAAGATATCAGATCTACTTTAGAACCATTATACGAAATGGCTACCTTGCGTAAATGATAAAAATTCTTGGAAAAATCTTGAATACTACGTATTCGACGAGATCATCGTGCGTCCACGAAAGCGGCCAGCGCCTCCGCGAGATCGTCCTCCACCACCTCGGAAAGCGGCCGCAATATCTTCGCCGCCTCGGTCCGCCGCCCGGGACGCATGATGAGGATCACGGTCTCGGCGCCACCGCAGGCGGGGTCGCCGCAGGCGATCTCGCTGATGGAGATGGTGGTGTCCTCGTCGGCGGCCAGCATCTGCCGCGCCTTTGCCGCCAGCTCCCGTGCCGCGTCCGGCGCCGCCTCGGCGGAGCGCCCGCTCCGGAAAAACAGCCGCGCCATGCATCCCTCCGCTTCGTCATGCGGCCGACCCGACGGCCGACGCACCAACCCTACAGCTAGGCCCACCGGAACCGCCCCGCAAGCGGCAGCACGATTACTGGAACCTCTCGAAGTAATAATTAAGGCATCTAGTTTAGAACTATAATAATCGTTGAAGATAATCGTTGTATGAAACGGAATCGTCGAGTAATCAAATCAGCAACTCCTCGACGGCATCGTGACCGCCCGGACGAGGATCAGGATCGAACCGTTCGCGAGGCCGTTTTCCCGGCTGGTCTCGTGAGCCGCGCGGGACGGTGGCACGCGCTCCCTCAGCTGCCGTCCCGCGCCATTCCTTCCGCACCCTGCCCGTCCGATGCCGCCCATCCGCCCTGCCACGCCTCCGGCGCCGGCAGGCCGAGCCGATGCGCGATGCCGTTCGCCGCCCGCCAGCCGGTGGCGAAGGCACCCTGCAGCAGATAGCCGCCGGTCGGCGCTTCCCAGTCCAGCATCTCGCCGGCCGCGAACACCCCCGGCCTCCCCTGCAGCATCAGGTCGGCCGTCAGGCCTTCCCGCGCGAGGCCGCCGGCCGAGGAGATCGCCCGCTCGATGCCGGCAATGGCCGCGACGCGAAGCGGCACCGCCTTGGCCAGCGCGGCAAGGCCGGCGGGATCGGCCGGCAGCTGGGGGGCGACCTCACGCATCAGTCCCGCCGCCACCGCCGGCAGCCCCGCCTTGCGCAGCCGGTTGGACAGCGTCTCGCCCTTGCGCCCCTGCGCGAGGCGCTTCGCCAGCGCCTCGGCGGCGAGATCGGGCCGCAGGTCGAGGGTCAGCACCGCCTCCCCGGCCGCCAAGGGCTCGCGCAACCGGTCGGTGAGGGCATAGATGCCGCCGCCTTCCAGTCCCTGCGCGGTGATCACCGCCTCGCCGCGCAGCGCCCGCCCGCCGGCGGCGAGGCCGATGCGCTTCAGCGGCTCGCCGGCGAAGCGCTGGCGGAACGTCTCGCTCCAGTCGACGATCACACCGGCATTGGCGGGGCCCAGCGCTCGCACCTCGACCCCCGCCGCGGCGACCGGCGCCGTCCAGCCGCCATCGGTGCCGAGCCGCGGCCAGCTGGCGCCGCCCATGGCCAGCAGCGTGGCATCGGCGGCCTGCACGATCTCGCCTTCCGGCGTCGCGAAGCGCAGGCGCCCGCTATCGTCCCAACCGTGCCAGTGGTGGCGCGGCGCGAAGGTCACGCCCAGCCCGTCGAGCCGCCGCAACCAGGCCCGCAGCAGCGGCGAGGCCTTGAAGCTCTTCGGGAACACCCGGCCGCTGGACCCGATGAAGGTCGGTTCGCCGAGGTCCTCCACCCAGTTGCGCAGCCGCGCCGGCGGAAAGGCGTCGATCATCGGCGCCAGCCACTCCGCCGCCGCGCCGTAGCGGGCGAGGAAACGCTCGCGCGGCTCGGAATGGGTGATGTTCAGCCCGCCGCGCCCGGCCATCAGGAACTTGCGCGCCGGCGCCGCCAGCCGGTCATGCACCGTCACCCGCGCGCCGGCCGCCGCCAGGGCCTCGGCCGCCATGAGCCCGGCCGGACCGGCACCGATGATCGCCACGGCGGGCGCGCCGGAAAAAGACGAGTCGTTCCCGATTGTTGTCGTCATCGGCTCAGGACCTGATTCAAACCGGGCATGCAGCCCTCCCGAAAGCATTCAGTGAGTCGGCTCAAGAACTTGGCCGCGGGTTCGCATGCGGATTCGACGTTCCGCCCCGGCGCCCGCCCGGAACGGCGAAAGGCGGGCGAACCGATTCCGGCTTTCACGATACGGCATTGCCGGTTCACATCTTTTCCGGGTCGGCGACATCGCAGATCCGCAGGTTCGGCTGCGCCCTCCCCTGCCAGCTGTCGAGCTCCAGCATGCCCGCGACGTGCCGGGTCTGGCCCCGGCCTGCCAGCAGCGCCTCGCCGAGCGGCGTCGCCGCCGCGCGGAAGGCGACGCCCGATAGCACCGAGCCGTCGGCGGCGCGCAGCCGCACCCGCACCTGGTCGGCGCTGCCGGCCTCGGCATAGACGATCCGGTGGGCGGGAAAGGCGAAGACCGGCTGCGGATTGCCCGCTCCATAGGGACCGGCGCGCTCGACGAGCTCGATCAGTTCGGGTGTCGCCGCGCCGGCGGAAAGCGCGCCGTCGACGATGGTCTCCTCGACATGCCGGGCCCGTTCGACGGAGGGGGCGAGCTCCTCCTCGAGATAGGCGCGCAGCGCGCCCAATTGCTCGCGCTCCACCGTCAGCCCGGCCGCCATGGCATGGCCGCCGCCCTTCACCAGCAGGCCGCGCTCCACCGCCCCGCGCACCGCGCGCCCGACATCGACGCCGGGAATGGAACGCGCCGAGCCGGCGCCATGCGTGCCGGTGAAGGCCACCGCAAAGGCGGGCCGTCCGAACTTTTCCTTCAGCCGCGCCGCCACCAGCCCGACCACGCCGGGATGCCAGCCCTGCCCGCTCGCCAGGATCACCGGGCTCGCGCCCTCATGCCCCAGCGCGGCATCCGCCTCGGCTTCCGCCTGCGCGACGATCGCCTTCTCCACCGCCTGGCGCTCGCTGTTCAGCCGGTCGAGCTCGGCGGCCAGCGCGCGCGCCTCGATCGGATCCTGGGTGAGCAGCAGCCGGGTGCCCAGCGCGGCGTCGCCGATGCGCCCGCCGGCATTGATGCGCGGGCCGAGCAGGAAGCCGAGATGCCACGCCTTGGGCGGGCCGGACAGCCGCGCGGCGTCCATCAGCGCGGTGAGCCCCGGCCGCTCGCGCCGGCGCAGCGCGATCAGCCCCTTGGTGACGAAGGCGCGGTTGAGGCCGGTCAGCGGCACGACGTCGGCCACCGTGCCCAGCGCGACCAGATCGAGCTGGCCGAGCAGGTCCGGCGCCGGCCGCTCGGCCGTCCACCAGCCGCGCCGGCGCAGTTCGCGCAGCAGCCCGACGGCGGTGACGAAGACGAGGCCCACCGCGCAGAGATGGCCGAGGCCGGAGAGGTCGTCGATGCGGTTCGGGTTCACCAGCGCCGCCACCTCCGGCAGCGCTTCCCCGGCCTGGTGGTGGTCGATCACCACCACGTCGAGACCGATCGCGGCGGCACGGGCGAAGGGCTCGAAGCTCATCGTGCCGCAATCGACCGTGACCAGCAGGCTCGCCCCGTCGGCCCGCAGTGCCTCGATGGCGGGAATGTTCGGCCCGTAGCCCTCGAAGATGCGGTCGGGGATGTGGAACGCCGGGTCGAGCCCGCCGGCGCTGAGCACGTCGACCAGCAGCGCGGTGGCGGTGGCGCCGTCGACATCATAGTCGCCGAACACCGCCACCTTCTCGCCGCGCGTCACCGCATCGGCGAGCCGCGCCACCGCCGGCGCCATGTCGGTCAGCGTGTCCGGGTCGGGCAGCAGATGCTTGACGGTCGGATCGAGATAGGCCGGCACCTCGTCGAGGCCGACGCCGCGGCCGGCCAGCACGCGGGCGAGCAGTTCCGGCACGCCGTGGCGCTGGGCGATGGCGAGCGCCGCCGGCGCGCCGCGCGCATCCAGCCGATCGCGCCAGAGGCGGCCGGTCGCCGAGCGGGTGACGCCGAGAAAGGCGCGGATGGGCGGCGGGGCGATGGGCAGATCGAGACTCATGGCCGCATAGAGCCCGAACCGCGCCTCCGCGTCGAGTGTCGCGGCGGGCGGGGAGCGAACGACGCGGCGAAGGATGCGTCGAGAACGGCCCGGTTCCCTTCTGACATCCGCGGATTGCGGCTATGATCGGCGCATCGTGACACCCGAACGGCGGGAGGCGCAGATGAGCGCCAAATATCGGGCATGCCTGCCGATGCAGACCGACAAGGTCTTCATCATGGATGGCGGGTTGGAGACCACGCTGATCTTCGAGCAGAATGTCGATCTGCCACTGTTCGCCTCCTTCACCCTGCTCGACAGCGAGGAAGGCCGCGCCACCCTCAACGGCTATTATGCGCGCTATGCGGCGCTCGCCCGCGATCATGGCGTCGGCTTCGTGCTGGAGACGCCGACCTGGCGCGCCAATGCCGACTGGGGCGCGCAGCTCGGCTTCGACGCCACCCGGCTCGATGCCCTCAACCGCCGGGCCATCGAGTTGGTGGCCGACATCCGCGACCGCTTCGAGACCGACGCCTCGCCCATGGTGCTCAACGGCGTCCTCGGGCCGCGCGGCGACGGCTACGAGGTCGGCCAGATGATGTCGATCGCCGACGCCGTCGACTATCACACCCCGCAGGTCCGCAGCTTCGCGGCGAGCGCGGCGGATCTGGTCGGCGCCTTTACCCTCACCTATGCCGAGGAGGCGGCCGGCATCGCCCTCGCCGCCAGGGCCGCCGGCATTCCCTCGGTGATCTCCTTCACGGTGGAGACCGACGGGCGGCTGCCGAGCGGCCAGAGCCTGCGCGAGGCGATCGAGCAGGTCGACGCCGAGACAGATGCCGCACCGGCCTTCTTCATGGTGAACTGCGCGCATCCCCTGCATGTCGAGTCGGCGCTGGCCGGCGGCGGCGACTGGCTCGCCCGCATACGCGGCTTCGAGGGCAACGCCTCCACGCTCAGCCATGCCGAGCTCAACGCCTCGCCGACGCTCGATCCCGGCGATCCCGTCGATTTCGGCCGGCGCTACCGCAGCCTGCGCGAGCGGATGAAGCAGCTCACCGTGCTCGGCGGCTGCTGCGGCACCAGCTACGCCCATATCGAGCAGATCTGCCTCGCCTGCCTGCCGGAACCGGGGTGAGACCTCCCGGCGGGGAGTGTCACCGCACCGTCACCGCGGCGTAACGTCACCGACATGCTCGGGGGTCACAGGAAGGCTATCGCGGCGCCTCGCCGCTTGTCTTCAGGAGACCCATCCATGAACCGCACCGAGATCCGTGCGAGCCTGCTCGCCGGCGCCGCGCTGGCGCTGGTCGCGCTGGCGCCGGCGGCCCGCGCCGAGCAAGCCTCTGCCGACCAGGCCTATCCCGCCACGCTCGCCGGCCATGCCGTGCTGCCGGCCGAAAGCTTCATCGAGATGCCCGCCGACGCCCCGGCGGATCTGAAGACCTCCGGCAAGTACACCACCGGCAAGCGCGTCGAGGCGATCGGCACCGTGGAAGGCAAGTCGGGCGGCCGTCCCACCGGCGTGTCGGCGCCGTTCAAGGGCCAGCCGCTGCAGGGCCATTCCGGCATCAAGGTGATGGCAGACGGCTCGTTCTGGATCATCACCGACAACGGCATGGGCGCGAAGGCCAACAGCCCGGATTCGGCGCTGTACCTCAACCGCTACAAGATCGACTGGCAGACCGGAAAGTTCGAGCGGCTGGAAACCGTCTTTCTCACCGATCCCGACAAGAAGGTGCCGTTCCGCATCGTCCACGAGGGCACCGAGAAGCGCTATCTCACCGGTTCCGACTTCGATCCCGAGAGCTTCCAGATCATCGGCGACGACTTCTGGATCGGCGAGGAATTCGGCCCGTACCTGATCCGCGCCGACAAGAGCGGCAAGGTGCTCGGCGTGTTCGAGACGGTGGCCGGCGAGACGCCGGTGCGCTCGCCGGATCACTACATGGTCACCTCCGCCGGCGCGCCGAACGCCACCGCCGAGTTCAACGCCCGCCGTTCCAAGGGCTATGAGGGCATGGCCTCGTCCAAGGACGGCAAGTTCCTCTACGCGCTGCTCGAAGGCCCGCTGTGGGACGCCGCCAAGAAGGACTGGCAGAAGACCGCCGAGGGCAAGGAATTCCTGCCGATCCTCGAATTCGACGTCGCCGGCCAGAAGTGGACCGGCCGCATGTGGCAGTACCCGCTGGAGCAGAACGGTAACGCCATCGGCGACTTCAACATGATCGACGCCACCACCGGCCTGATCATCGAGCGCGACAATGGCGAAGGCACCGCCGACAAGGCCTGCGTCGCCGGCGCCAAGGGCCCGGACTGCTTCCACGACCTCGCCAAGTTCAAGCGCATCTACAAGATCGAACTGACCGACGCCAATGCCGGCGGTCTGGTGCGCAAGATCGGCCATATCGACCTGATGGCCATCGCCGACCCGGACAAGAAGTCCCGCAAGCCGCTTACCGACGGCAAGCTCGCCTTCCCGTTCTTCACCATCGAGGACGTGGATGTCGTCGACGCCACCCACATCGTGGTCGGCAACGACAACAACCTGCCCTTCTCCTCCTCGCGCGACCCGAAGAAGGCCGACGACAACGAGCTGATCCTGCTCGAGGTCGGCGACTTCCTGAAGGCCAAGTGAGCTGAGGCTGGCGAGCTGAATCTCGAATAAGCCGCGAGGCGTGACGGGTCCGGCCGGGTCTCCCGGCCGGATATCTCCTATTCGGCGGCGTCCGGCAGTGTCGGCGCCGGCTTGCGCAGGATGAGCGCGACGCCCACCACCATGATCAGCGCGCCGATCATCTTCACCGGCGAGGGATCGTCGCCGATCAGCACGATGCCAAACAGCACGGTGAGCAGCGGGTTGAGCATCGAATAGGGCACCACGGCATTGATCGAGTGGCGCTGCAGCAGCCAGTACCAGATGCCGTAGCCGATGATCGAGGAGCCTACCGCGCTATAGGCCACCGAGAACCAGCCGTGCCACCCGGCGGTGGCGACCATGCCCCAATGATCGGCCTCGAAGATCCAGGAGGCCAGCAGCAACTGGGGGATGGAGAACAGCGACGACCAGCCCATCATCGCCATCGGCCGCACGCCCTCCACCTGCTTGACGATCAGGTTGGTGACGGCCCAGCCGGTGGCGCTGAGCAGCAGCAGCCCCAGCGCCTGCGGCGGCGGCAGCGTCGGGCCGGCGGCCAGCACCACGATGCCGGCCACGGAAATGGCGAGACCGGCGGAACGCGCCCAGCCCAGCGGCTCGCGCAGCAGCAGGCAGGCGAGCACCGTGGCGATCGGCGCGCCCAATTGCAGGATGACGGCGCTGGTGCCGGCCTCGGCATGTTCGAGCGCGGTGAACAGCAGGCCGAAATGCAGCGTGCCGAAGGTGAAGGACACCAGCAGCACACCGGGCAGCTGCCGGCGGGAGATGCGGGTGAAGGGCACCAGCAGCGCCGCGACCATCACGAAGCGCAGGGCCGTCATCAGCATGGGCGGGATTTCCGCCACCCCGAGCTTGATGACGATCATGTTGAGCGCCCAGACGCAGACGACGGCAAGGGCGAGCAGCTTGTCCCGGAACGGCATTGCGGACCAATGGCGAGAGCGCGGACGCGATCCGGCGGCGGAACGCAAACCGCCGGACGATTCGAGTAGGCACCGCGCCGGCAGGGTGGGAGATACTCCCCGCCCGCGACGCTGCAAAGACCCGGCGGACCATGCCAGCCCTGCGACGTCCGCATGGCGATGGCGGCTCTGCCGCCCGGTTCGCCGAGGCGCGGCCCCCTGCCGCCTTGCCTCCGCCGGGCGCCGCATTATGGTGCGCGCCATGCTCGATCTTTCCCTCCTCGGCCGCCTCCAGTTCCAGCACACCGCCCCGACCAGGCCGCCGCTGCCGCCCGGCCGGCACGATCTCGGCCTGTTCGAGACGCGCGACTATGTGCTGATCGTCCCCGAGGGCATCGACCCCATGCGGCCGACGCCGCTCATGTCGCTGTTCCATGGCGGCGGCGGCAGCGCCGAGAAGATCCTGCCGATCATGCGGCACCATGCCGAGGCGCGCGGCTTCCTGCTCCTGGTGCCGCAATCGCTGTTCCCCACCTGGGACATCGTCATCGCCGGCAACGGGCCGGACCGCGAGCGGCTGGACATCGGCCTCGCGGAGGTGGCGTCGCGCTTCACGCTTGACCCGGCGCATTTCGCCTTTGCCGGCCATTCCGACGGCGGCAGCTACTCGCTCTCCACCGGCCTGTCGAACGGGCAGATCGTCACCCACATCCTCGGCATGTCCGCCGGGTTCATGACGGTGCTGGCGCAGGAGGGCGAGCCGAAGGTGTTCATCGCCCACGGCCAGAACGACACCCAGACCCCGATCCGCACCGCCGGCCGCTCGCATGCCGCCAAGCTGCGCGCGGCGGGCTACGATCTCACCTATGTCGAGCATGACGGCCCGCACGCCTCGCAGCCCCCCATGGTGCAGCTCGGCGTCGACTGGTTCCTCGCCGACCTAGCCGGGCCGGCCTGAACGAAAAACGCGCCCGCTCTACTGAGCGGGCGCGCAAGTTCTCCGAGTACGCACGGTCGCGTGGGAAAGGGCCGCCGAGGCGCGGCCCCTCGGGAGCGGCATGCGGCCGTCACGCAGACGACGCCCGCATGCCGGGGACGAGAAGGCGTCAGCTCGCCTTCTTGAACTTCTCGGCCTCTTCCGAGCCGCCGGTCGCATTGCCCTTGGAATAGGAATGCGCGCCGACGCCGGCGAGGTTGCCGCCCTGCACGATGAGATATTCGTCGCGGATCGGACGCCCCTCGAAGAAGCACTCCAGGATCTCGCGGGTGCCCGCCGCATAGCGGGTCTGGGCGGAGAGCGAGGTGCCGGAGATATGCGGCGTCATGCCGTTCCACTTCATGGTGCGCCAGGGGTGGTCCTGCGGCGCCGGCTGCGGGAACCACACGTCGCCCGCATAGCCGGCGAGCTGGCCGCTCTCCAGCGCCCGGGCCACGGCGTCGCGGTCGGCGAGCTTGCCGCGGGCGGTGTTGACGATATAGGCGCCGCGCTTGAACAGCTTCAGCGTCTCGTCATTGATCATGTGCTCGGTTTCGGGGTGCAGCGGGCAGTTCAGCGTCACCACGTCGCAATGCGGGTACATCTCCTCGCGGGAGGCGTGCCAGGTAAGGTTCAGTTCCTTCTCCACCGCTTCCGGCAGGCGGTGGCGGTCGGTGTAGTGCAGCTTCACGTCGAAGGGCGCGAGGCGGCGCAGCACCGCGAGGCCGATGCGGCCGGCGGCGACCGTGCCGACGCTCATCGCCTCGAGATCGTAGGAGTGCGCCACGCAGTCGGCGATGTTCCAGCCGCCCTTGCGCGCCCAGTCATGCGAGGGAAGATAGTTGCGCACCAGGCCGAGGATCATCATCACCACATGCTCGGCGACGCTGATCGAGTTGCAGTAGGTGACCTCGGCCACGGTGATGTTGCGGTCGATGGCGGCCTGCAGGTCGACATGGTCCGAACCGATGCCGGCGGTGAGCGCCAGCTTCAGGTTCTTCGCCTTGGCGATGCGCTCCGGCGTCAGATAGGCCGGCCAGAAGGGTTGGGAGATCACCACGTCGGCGTCGACGAGTTCCTTCTCGAACACCGAGTTGGGGCCGTCCTTGTCGGAGGTCACGACCAAGGTGTGGCCGTTGGCTTCGAGATATTTGCGCAGGCCGAGCTCGCCGGAGACCGAGCCGAGCATGGTGCCGGGCACGAAGTCGATCGCCTTGGGCGTCGGCAGGGTCTGGCCGCCCGGATAATGGTCGATCTTCGGCAGGTCGTCGCGCGCATAGGTCTTGGGGTAGCCGTCGATCGGATCGTCGTACAGCACGCACAGAACCTTGGCCATGTCGGTATCTCCTCCTTGTGGTCCCCGCGGACCGTATGGGTGAGCGGAGGCGTTCCCGCCGCATGCGCAGCCGGCCGAGACGTATCGGTGCCTGTTTCCTGATCCGAACCGCCCGCCCTGTTCCGGTGTCATCGTCCGGTGGGCGGAGCCTTCGGGTTTCCTCCGCGCCGGCGCCGGGCGGGAATTCGCTGTCCCGCTTCGTCGTCGGCAGGGTCAGATTGCGCGCCGTGCCCCGGCGCTTCAAATCGAAAGGGGTGAACAATTGATAGATCACACAAATCAATGTCCACCGGTTACACGAAATTTTCTAATCAAAACTCCCCATCGTGCCGGCACGGGCGGCCCGCAGCAGCGCGGCCGCCACCGGCGGCAAGGGATCGCGATCCGAGACCACCAGGCCGACCGGCTGCACATGCTCGGGCTCGACCAGCGGCACCGCCACCAGGTCGCTCCCTTCGCCGAGGCCGGTGAAGCTTGCCGACGGCACGATGCTGCCCCATGGCCCGCGCCGGACGAAGGCCCAGATGCCCATGAAGGAATTGGTCTCGATCTCCGGCTGCGAGGCGATGCCGAGGCCGGCCAGCACCTGGTCGATGATGCGCCGGTTCTGCATGTCGGGGGTAAGCAGGCACAGCGGCTCCGCCGCCGCCTGCGCCCAGCCGATCGAGCGGCGACGCGCGATCTTTTCCGCCGCCCGCGTCACGAAGACGTAGCGCTCGGTATAGAGGTCGAGACGGCGCACACGGCTCAGCGGCTCGTTCTCCAGATAGGTGATCCCCGCATCGAGCTCGAGTTCGTCGAGGCCGCGCTGGATCAGCGCCGAGCTCAGGGAGAACATCTGCACCTTCACCCCCGGATGCCGGGTGCGGAAGGGCGCCAGCAGTGCCGGCGCCGCCGCCGTCACGGAAGGAATGGCGCCGACCCGCAGCGTGCCGGAGATCCGGCCGACCGCATCCGCCTTCTCCTGCCGCAGGCTGTCATAGTCGGCGACGATCTGCCTGGCCCAGCCGAGCACGCGCTCGCCCTGCTCGGTGAAGCCGATGAAGCGATGCCCCCGCACTACCAGCGGCAGGCCGAGTTCCTCCTCGAGCTTGCGAAGGCCGGCGGAAAGCGTCGGCTGCGACACGTTGCAGGCGTCGGCGGCGCGGGCGAAATGCTTCTCGCGCGCCAGCGCCACCAGATAGTTCATCTGCCGGACGAACATGGCGGCGTCTCCTCTGGCTCCCCGACAGGCGGCCTCTATCGATAGAAAAACGCTCTCGATTCGAGAAGATCAATAACGTTCTCTCGATCGTCCCATTTCTCGATCCGGCTCAACCATCGGCGCCCGAGGCCTTCGCATAGGCACGGATGCGGCGAGCGAAGGCCTTGGGCCGCTCCGCGAACAGGCGGGCATGCAGGCGCAGGGCCCTGGCCGCGAGCCTTGCCTGTCGGGCCCGCGCCGCCGCCGCCACCTCGGCGCGCCAGCCCGTCCCGGCCGACCCCTCGGCGGCCACCGCGGCGACGAGCATGGCAAGGTCATGATGATGGCCGAGCCTGTCGCGCAGCTTCTGCAGCTGCTTCACCCATGGCTTGCCGAGCGCCGGCCAGCAGGGCGTGAGCAGCTCCATCTGGTAGCGATGGGCGATCACCGCCTTGCGCAGCTCGTGCATGTCCGCGTCATCGCCGGAAACGACGGAACGCCCGCGCCGGCGCGCCCGCGTATAATCGGCGGCCAGCGCCGCAACCGGCATGTCGCGCCCCGCACTCTCGGCGAGCCGCGTCGCGACGCGGGTGCATCGCGCCACCAGGCCCCGCAGCTCGGCGACCGGTGCCGGCCTCTCCTCCGGCGCCGGGCCGCCCGTCAGGGCCGCGCGGGCGGAGCGGCAGGCTCGCAGGCTCAGCCGTCCCTTCGCGGCCAGCCTGTCCAGCGTCTCGCGCCGCACCACCTCGTCGCGCGGGCCGGAGAGGGTGCGGGCCGCGGCACCGATCTCCGCGCGCAGATGGCGCGCCTCCCGGCGATGGGCGCCGCGAACCAGGCGCAACAGCCCTCGCAACTGCTTGAAGGCCTTGCGCACATCGTGGACGGCTTCCGCCCTGTCGTCCCGCTCGAATGCCGCGTCCGCCGCCTCTGCCGCGGCCTGCAAGGCAGCCGCAAGTGCGTTGCGCGCCACGACGCGTGAAAGGGTGCCCGAGGGACGCACATCTTTGTCGAAATGGGCGGACATGGAATTTCTCCATTTCCTTCAACCCATTATGTGAGAAATCCACTGGAAAGGCGACAGTTGGACGACAAAAATTCGCCCCTCCCCCTTTCAATTGCGGATCGGGATTGCTAGATACCCGCCGTCGCCGACGGCATCTGCCGCACCGGCCTCTGACGCGGGGTGGAGCAGCCCGGTAGCTCGTCAGGCTCATAACCTGAAGGCCGCAGGTTCAAATCCTGCCCCCGCAACCACTGATACCGACAAACCCGCAGCCTCGGCTGCGGGTTTTGTTTTTTGCCGCTCTTTCCGATAGCTTGGCGCTCTGTCCATTCGAGGATCGTCCGCAGTTCGCCGTACAGCGTCGCGAACATCTCGCCTCGTTCATTGCCAGGCGTCAGCACGATCCGCTCGATCAGCATCCGCAAAGCTTCCGCGGCCCGAGGTCTTTCTTCCGGCCTGTTCAGCGCATGGGTCAACGTCGCGACCTTGCTCGCATAAATGTTGCCGCTGGACCGCGATCTCTGAAGCGCTAATCTTTTGACCAGTCTGGCCAGAGCCACGCTGCAGTTGCCGCTGGACCGCGATCTCTGAAGCGCTAATCTCCGCCATGATGAGGCCATGTGGTGGGAGCCGTTGCCGCTGGACCGCGATCTCTGAAGCGCTAATCTCTTGGCGACCTGCCACCTACGCCGCGCGCTGTTGCCGCTGGACCGCGATCTCTGAAGCGCTAATCTGCGTCGCGTGCAGGTGAAGTCGCTCTTCCAGTTGCCGCTGGACCGCGATCTCTGAAGCGCTAATCTTCTCGGCAGACGGTCGAGAACTATGAGCGCGTTGCCGCTGGACCGCGATCTCTGAAGCGCTAATCTCTTGAGGGAGGCGGCGTAGTTGTCGATGAAGTTGCCGCTGGACCGCGATCTCTGAAGCGCTAATCTGCGGGTGGACAGGTCGAGAAGAACATCGTAGTTGCCGCTGGACCGCGATCTCTGAAGCGCTAATCTGCGCCCATTTCTGGTGCAGCAGCCGATGCGGTTGCCGCTGGACCGCGATCTCTGAAGCGCTAATCTGACGAGGGAGATCGTTACTTCCCCGATAAGGTTGCCGCTGGACCGCGATCTCTGAAGCGCTAATCTTTGCCGAAGGTGTTTGCCGTCGCCACCATGGTTGCCGCTGGACCGCGATCTCTGAAGCGCTAATCTGGAGCCACTCAGCAATGTTTTGCTTGATGTGTTGCCGCTGGACCGCGATCTCTGAAGCGCTAATCTGATGCGCGGCGGCGAGGCTTTCCGTTCGGAGTTGCCGCTGGACCGCGATCTCTGAAGCGCTAATCTCCTATCCCACCATCCCAGTTATCCCAGTTGTTGCCGCTGGACCGCGATCTCTGAAGCGCTAATCTAAGCTCGCCGGCCATGAAGTGGGCCTGATGGTTGCCGCTGGACCGCGATCTCTGAAGCGCTAATCTCCATGAAGGCCGGCGTCAGTGGCGTCTACAGTTGCCGCTGGACCGCGATCTCTGAAGCGCTAATCTGTCGACCAAAACGGCCAGTGCGCTGGCTCCGTTGCCGCTGGACCGCGATCTCTGAAGCGCTAATCTTTGGGCGCGGGGGTGGCGCTGGCGGCGAGCGTTGCCGCTGGACCGCGATCTCTGAAGCGCTAATCTAATACGTCGTCCAGGGCGCCGATCAGCAGCGTTGCCGCTGGACCGCGATCTCTGAAGCGCTAATCTAATACGTCGTCCAGGGCGCCGATCAGCAGCGTTGCCGCTGGACCGCGATCTCTGAAGCGCTAATCTATATCCAGCATAGCATCCGGCGCCCCCGTCGTTGCCGCTGGACCGCGATCTCTGAAGCGCTAATCTAGATCAGCCCGGATCCCTTTGGAAACAAAGGCGATCCGGGCGTTCGCGCCATCCTCGAAATGGCCATTCCGCTCAGAACAAGGCGAGCTGATCTGGATTTTTCCGCTGTCGTCTGCGCCTCTGGCCGGAGAATCGCACGATGTTCTCATATTGCCGATCCGTGAACGTCAGGATATGGACGTCGCCGCGTTCGGGCAAATTGGCCTCGATCCGGCGCATATAGGCCTCGAACTGCTCCTTGCCATTGCAGAAGCGAGCATAGACCGAAAACTGGCTCTTCTCGAAACCTTCGTCGAGCAGGTACTGCCGAAACTTCGTCGCCGCGCGGTTCTCCTTTTTGCTGGTCACCGGCAGATCGAACATCACGAATATCCACATGAGTCTGTAGCCGCTGAGCTGGGTGATCGTCATGCCAAGGGATCGACCGCGGCAAGCGTCTCTTCTGTCTCGGCCGATCCGGAAACCAGCTGGTCAAGCCCCGCGATCTCTATCGGCGTCGGCGGCAGGGGAAGCTGGAGGGCGGCGGCATCGCCCGTTTCGAAAGCGCGAGCGAGCGACTGCGCCAGCCGCTGCGCCGCGACCGTCACGGTTGTGACGCCGTCACCTCCCGGGAGATCGATCGCAATCAGCCCGGCGAAAGCTCGCTTGGTCGTCGGCTCCACCTTATCGAACCCCTTCGCCGCGAGACGGACCGCCAGAGCGTCGACCAGCGGTCGAAACGGCTCGACGAGATCATCGGCCAGAGCGAAAGCATTGCCGCGATTAGCATGGTGAATGCCGATCGAAGGATGCAAACCGGCGGCAACCACGGAACGCGCTACCAGCGAACGCAGGATGGTGTAGCCATAGTTCATCGGGCCGTTGATGTCGGCGGCATCGCGATCCCGCCGGAAATCCGGCCCCATTAACAACGGCCAGTAGCGCCGCGCCGCCTGGGACTCGATATTATCGGGATCACCGGAACGAACCTTGCGGATCAGCATGTCGAGCGCGGCGCGTTCCTTACCGTGGGCTTGCAGCACCGCGGACTGCCAACGCAGCTTGGCGATCACCACTCGGCTCCAGAGCTGTTTGGTCAGCGGGCGTCCCGCGTCCCATTGCGCCCGCATCCGGGCATTCTGACCGTGATGACCATCGAGCGGCAGGAAGACGCCGACCGGCGCATGGTTCGGGCCGCACAGAACCAGCGGCGCTGCGCGCTCGGCCAGGGCCACCGCAAGATTTGTGCTCCAGGTCACGCCATGAGCGTGGACGATCACCGCGGCGACGTCGTCCAGCGGGACGCGCCCGACCTCCCGCCTCTCCTCGCTGACGACCAGGAAGCCGCGATGGGCGGAAAGGTGCCGGCCGTCGCTGGCGATATCGACGACCCGCTCCATGACCTAGACTTTCGTGCGCGGCTTGCGGGCCGGGAAGCCGGGGTCGAGCACGCGGCCGAGTTCGTCGATGCGCACTTGCCGGGCCTTCCAGCGCTGCAGCGAGCTGGGCGAACCATAGACGTAGCGGAACGGATCTTCCTTGTCGGCGTCCCGCGCTTTGAGGCTGCCGGCCTCCTGCGGCGGAGCCAGCACCAGCGTACCCGATGAGAATTTGACGACACGCATCAGTTCGCGCTCGCCTTCGCGCTCCACGGCGACGACATCGTTCTGCTGAAGCGAGAGCACCTTGCGCGCCGTCGGATTGGCGATGCGGACCGGCGAGGTCCAGCCCGGCTGATGGGCCTCGAACATCGAGACAACCTCATCCTTCCACTTGCCGGTCTTCAGTTCCCAGACGTCGAAACGGTGATTTGAATCGCCCTTATAGGCCTTGTAGGCGCGTCCGTTCTGGTCTCGGATCGGGATCACCGAGAGCGGTTCGACCACGCGGATGCGGCGGAGACCGGGATAGAAGCGGGGGCCGCGCTCGGGGTGGCCGAAGCTTCGCATCGCCTGAACGAAGGCGGCACCCTCCTTGCCGGCGGTCCAGTCCTTCAGCTTCTGCTTCAGTTCCTCGTCGCGGATTTCCTCCAGCTTCGCCGGCTTGTCGAAATAGCCGAGCGGCTTGCGGGTGACGACGATGTCGAGACCGCGTGGGTCCTTCTGGCCGGTGAGGCCGTAAGCGGTCTCGTTGTGCAACTGTGCGGCGGTGACGTCCCTGGTCTTCGAGCGGCCGGTCTTGGCGGCGCTGCCATGATCGGGGCGATGGCTGACAGTGATGTTGCGCACTACGCGGCCGATCTCCTCGGAAAAGCCATCCCATGGATCGGGAATCACCGACGTCACGCGGTCGGCGGCGACGAGACCCTCGCGACCGGCCTCGCGGGCGATGCGGTTCAGCAGGCCGCGATCGGTGACGGCGATGACGATCGCATCTATGGCATGGTGGCGGTGGTCGCGCCGGTTCTTCGGCTGGTTGGCGCCGCCCGAGAGATTGTGGTCGGGCAGATGGTGGTTGAGACCCCAGCTCCGCCGCAGCATCTCGGTCAGCCGGCCGGGCGAAACCCAGACATGGCTGGAGCCTTCGCCTTTCTCCGGGTAGAGCGCGGAGAGATATTCCCGCGCGAGGCGCGACAGATGCTGTGTGTCGGTAAGCTGGCGGGCGAGAAAGCCCCCCTGTGCGTCGAAGCGATGCATCGCATCCGGCTCGAAACGCCAGCGTTTTTCGCGCGGCAGGCGCGCGGCGCGGGCGGCGATGGCGTCCCAGTCGGCATCGGGGCCGAAATGGGCGCGCAGGTCGTCCTTTGCCTCATAGGGCGAGCGTTGGCGCTTGATGCGGTTCACCTCGCGCAGGCAGAGGATGCGGTTGCCGTTGGAATCGTCCACCGTCTGGCTGAACGGCAGGATGTGGTCGACCTCGACCGCGCCGGAGAACAGCATGGAAGGCGAAATCTGCCTGCCGCTGTAGACGCAGCGGCGATCCAGCACGTTCTCGTAATTCAGCTCTTCCCAGAGCTTCAGGACGGCGCGATTGCCGCCCTTGTCGGCCTGATTGAGGTCTTCACGAAGGGTCTTCGAGCGCCGTTCCGCCGCCGCGCGGTTTTCGCGGTTCTTCTGGTTGACCTCGCGTTTCCGCTCTTCGTCGAGCTTCAGCTCGCGGGCGAGTTCAAGCGCGATCTCCGTCGGTGGGCCGTAGCGGCGGATCAGGGTATTCAGCACCCGGCGGAGCTGGTTAAGGCCGATGTGCACGGTCGGATTGGTCAGACGGCCGATGCGCAGCGCGCAGTCTTTCTCTTCCGGATCGGCGGTACCGGGCAGAATGTGACGTTCAAGGATTTCACCGTAGTACGGCAGGGCGACGTT
Organism: Ancylobacter oerskovii; assembly: GCF_018390555.1. Taxonomy (GTDB): domain Bacteria; phylum Pseudomonadota; class Alphaproteobacteria; order Rhizobiales; family Xanthobacteraceae; genus Ancylobacter; species Ancylobacter oerskovii. Next base: position 80,261 of record NZ_JAHBGB010000002.1, read on the forward strand.
GCCATTCTCGTCCTGCCAGACCTGCCCGTCCCGGAAATCGGAGTGATGGCCGAGGCCGGCACGCGCCACCGCCTCGCTATAGACGACGACATCCTTTTCCAGCTCCGCGATCAGCAGGCGCGTGGCGGTCTCGCCGAAGCGGCCATAGCCCTCGGGCAGACGCGCTCCGGTGACGGCACGCGCGGCTTCCGGCGACAGCTCGAAGCGTTCGCACAGCCACGCCTCGAATGCGGCGACCTCCTCCTCGCTCTCCAGCTTTTCGAGGCGAGCGATCACTTCCCACTGCACATCCGGCGCCATGCCGAGCCACACTTTGCCGAAACGGGTTTTGTGGGAGAGTTCGGCGGCGACCTCGTCGCCCTTCATGTCACGGCGGTTTTCAGTCTCCTTGTTGAAGCGCACATCAAGATCGAGCTTCAGCCCTTTGCGCAGGCTTTCGTAGGAGACGGTCTTCTTCGGACCGAGTTTGGAGAGCAGCGCGTCGCGTTCGGCCTTTTCCAGAAATCGGGCCTCCGCGCCGGGCTCCACAATTTTTAGCGTGTTGACCTCTTCCAGAAGGCGCCGGCGCTGGAACAGCGGATGAGATTTGGGCAGGCGCGGCTCGGGCGGCAGCAAGGTGCAGAAGCCGATCTTCGGCTCCTTCAGTGGGCGCTGGTGGAAGATGATCTCGTAGAACTGCGCCTGCCGCTCCAGCGTCAGCACGTCGGGATGGTGGATCGCCTGCGCCTCCCAGATCGCCTGGAACTCTTCTTCCAGCGTCTGGCGATCAGGGTAGAAATCATAGACCTCGCTCGCTTTTTCTTCCTCCACGTCCGGTGCGACGATGCGGGTGCGGACATGCGGGATCGTATTCAGATTTGTAGCGCCAGCCCGACGCTTGTGCAGGAACTCACCCAGTGTCCTCGCATCGACTTTCGCCATCTGCTCGTGCAGCCGGGCGACACCGATCCGGACCATGCCGGCATCATCGTTCTTGCTGCGGTCGGTCTTGCGATTCGATTTGAAGCCGCGGCGCTGATTCAGATGGAACAGCGCGCGGCCGAGATGGGTGAGTGGCAGTTGCTCATCGAGCGCGCGGGCTCGCAGTTCATATGGATCAAGCGCAGCGAGGGCGGCACGCTCCGTCTCGTCGGCAGGGAAAAGGCCCGCGAGCGTGAGGTATTTGATCAGCGCTGCCTGACGCTGCTTGAAGCGGTCGCGCCGGCGGCGCATGGCGCGCGCATCGCGACGCTGGACGGCAAGAGAGGCGCCAGATTTCGGCTCGCGCCCGTCGGAGAAGATACGTGAGCCGGCGGCGATGATGCGGATGGGCTTCCAGCCATTATCAGTGCTGGCGAGCTCGATAGCTGCCCACCCGAGCGAAGAGGTGCCCAAGTCCGCCCCAAAACGCCAACGCATCATGCTCGCCCTAGATGCCGCCGACCACAATACTATCTGTGCTTGCTCCCGAGTCCATACGGCCGGCCCTCGCAAAGCGGCCTGCTATCCAACGCTTCACGAACGGACGATCAGCCAGTACAAAGTATCACCCAAATTTAAGATTGCCTAAGGCAATTGACAGACCCTGGTTGCTAGGCCACCATTAAGGTGCTTGAGAGCGCGAGTTGGGTCTCCACAGCCCAAGCACGTGGCGGATTCAAGCCCGCCCTAGTCCGAGCGCTCGGATGCACTCTTAGGTCTTTCTGGGGGAAGAGCGATCTTCAACCACCCCCAAGATTGCCTAGTTGCCGCTGGCCTGCGGTCTCTGAAACGGTGCTTGACCAGCGCTTCGGGGGTGTTACTTTGACACCTTCAGAGATCGTGGTCTGGCTGTTAACAAGCAGTCATGTCTGCACCAGATAAGGGCGACGCTCCGGCGTCGCCTTTTTTGCATCAATCGATCTGACTACTCTGCGAGAATACCGAAAGCGGATGTACCGAGGTTGGCCATTGGGTCAACACACGTCATAGGGCTATAGCGAACACATAGTTCTTTTTTTGGTCGCTCGCGGCCCGCCATTCGGAAGAAGAGGCGGGGGCATACGCCGAAGAAGAGCGCTTGATCGAGAGCTCCTTGCGGCAGACACCACATCTCTGCGCGGCCTCTCCGTAAAGCTCGACGTGCTGATCGTCGTCGGCGCCGATGGCGCCGAGGGGCGGTATTTTCCGTGGCCAGAGTTGCGGCGCATCCGCAGGGATGTTGCGCGCTTGATCCAGTTGCAGCGTCACGATGCAGTCGGCTTTTCCGCCACCTTCCGCGGCTTGTAATAGACAATCCAGTCGTCGACGCAGGCCTGGACGCGGCGGAGATACCGCCGAGGGAACTGGTACCGCGTACGCCGAAGCCAGAGGCCACGCCACGCTGCTAATGCTGCGCCGGTATCATGACCATCATCGAGACCTTCGCCCGAGGCTCGGCGCCGAAGACCTGGCCCGCCACCTCCACCATCAGGATCGATACTCATGAGAACCGGCTCCGTCCCCCCGTACCTGGATATTGTCAACGCCGTCTCCGGCATCGGCGCTGCATGCGCCCTGCCGTTGGCGGAGCCGCGTCCATCACCATCGTGGCTGCCAGACAAGGTCGTTCGTGCGCCGGCCTGCCCCCGACCGTGTACGCCGATCCAGTCTGTCAAACGGCACGCAATGTTGCCCCCGATTGGAGTGGGCTCCTCGAGGCGGACAGGGAGTTAAGCTTGGGTCGGCCTGCCGTGAGGACGAAGCTGAGGATGGGGAAGAGGAAACGGTATTCTGCGGAGTTCAAGTTGCGGACAGGCTGGCGAGCTGCCAGAGGCGCCCCTTTCGCTCCATCAGTTCGGCAAAGCTGCCGTTTTCGACGATGCGCCCATGCTCCAGCACCAGGATCCGATTGGCACGGCGGATCGTGCTGATCCGATGCGCGATCAGGATCCGAGTAGAAGGCATCGCCTGCACCGATGCCATGACCTGCGCCTGGGTGGCGTTGTCGAGGGCGCTGGTCGCCTCGTCGAGGACCAGGATGGGTGGTTTGGCGAGCAGAGCGCCAGCCAGCGCCAACCGCTGAATCTGACCGCCCGACAGCGTGCGGGAGGCGTCCAGCAGCAAGGTGTGCAGGCCGAGCGGCATCGCCGAGACGTCCGCCGCCATGGCGGCAGCGGCCAGCGCCTGCCAGATCTCTTCTACGGTGGCATTAGTCTCGCCACGGACAATTTCGAAGATGGTCCCGGGCGGCAGCTGGCCGTCTTGCAGCACCACGCCGATCTGCCGGCGATACGCCTCCGGATGCAGTGCGCGCACGTCGTGACCATCGACATACACCGCCCCGTGAGACGGGGTCTCAAGCCCGAGCAGCAACCGCACCAGCGTTGACTTGCCGCTGCCGGACGGGCCGACGATGGCGACCATCTCGCCCGGAGCCGCGCGGAACGACACGTCGGCGAGGACGGCCGGCCCGCCGCCATAGGCAAAGCCGATGGATGAAAACTCGATCTCGCCTTCGAGCCGCCCCGGGTCGGACAGTCCGGCCGTCGGCTCGGGAGCCATCTCCACCAGCGGCCGGGCATAAGCCCAGCTGGAGCGCAGCAGCCAGACGGCGAGACCACCCCGTAGAAGCTGGGACAGCGCCAAGAGCATCAGCGAGAAGGACGCGAGGATGGCCGCGACCGACGCGACGGGAATGCCGGGCGTGCCATCCGCTCCCCTGCTGACGGTGTGAATGATGGCGAGCAGGGCGGCGCCGGCAATGCCGGGCCATGCGGCCAGCCAACCTTCATAGATGTTCATGATCCGGCGGGCCGCCACCTGTCGGGCGCGAAGCGCAACGAAGCGGTCCACCCAGCGCCGGGTGGCGCGCGTCTCCGCGCCGGCACTGCGCACGGCGGCGATGCCGTTGACGAACTCAGCCATCTGGCTGTCGGCGGTTCCCTGGAGTTGCTCGCCATCACGGATGGCCCGCGCCTGCAACCAGCCGGCCAGGATGCCGGCGGCGACCAGGAACGCCACCAGCGCCAAAGCGAAGGCGGCAAGCCGGGGATCGTGCCAGAACAGGAAAGCCATGCTGGAGAGCATGGTGGCGCCGGTCCCGACGCCCTGGAAAATGAACTGCCGCGCGCCGGAGACTGTCGCCTGGGCCGCCGAAACTCTCGCGCCGAGATCTGCACTGGCATGGCCGCGCAGGGCGGCGAGCGGCAGGCCGACGATCCTGTCCCACAGGGCTTCGTGGAGCCGGCCATCGCCGCGGGCGGCGATACGCTGGCGCGCGGCTTCGCCTATGAGCTGAACCAGGAAGCCGGCGAGGCCGACGCCGAGGATCACGAGGCCGACCTGCAGCACGGCGTTCTGCAGCGCCGCAGGCACCAGCACGCCGTAAATGAAGCCGGTCGCAAGCGGCAAAATCTGGCCGATGGCGCTCCCCGCCACCAGGGCGGCGAGAAAAGGCGCGATATCCCAGAGGCCGGCGGCGACGCCGACACCGAACAGGGTGGCGAAGCCAGACCGGGCCGGCAGGGGACGGAACACCGCATGAGCGGCGGCGGCGATACCGGCGGCCTCGGCCGCCGCCACCGGCCGCCCGGCGCCGCTGGGGTCGTATTCCTGCCAGCGGTGGCCGCGCCAGATAAGCGCAATCGGGGTGTCGTCTGTCCGCCTCGCGAGCATGGGAGCCGCTTCGGCCGTCCACCAGCCCTCCGCAAGCTGCACCGGCTGAAGCCGGATGTCGGACGCGCGCGCAATATCCTCCAGCGTCGGCGCCAGGTCCATCTGGGCGCGGCGGGCCTTGACCGGACGACGGACCGACGCCCCGATTTCCCGCCCGATGATCCGCATCACGTCCATCAGGCCGTCGCCGCCGTCCGCCTCGGAGCGCGGCGGCAGCGGGTTCGCCAGGATGTCGGCTATCCTCAGCGCCCCCTGGAACGCGTCATGTTCCTCTTCCGCCTGCCGGGTGCGGAGGCGGTTCGCCTCGTCGGTCTCGGCGAAGCCCCGCGCCAGCGGCAGCAGCTCCGCGACGGCGATGTGGAAGGCGTCGAGGGCGGCGGGCCAGTCGTCGCGCGCAAATCCGGCGTCCCACCCGAGAACCCGGATTTCGACCGGCTTGGCGAGTGTCAGCCATAGGCCGACGGGCAACGGCAGCAGGCCCTGCACGGGCTCTATCCCGCACAGCCGCGCGCCATCGGCGGGCAGCTCGACCCAGACGATCTCGCCGCCGCCTCCGATGACGGCGCCGGCGGCGAACGCTACCGGCCCCGCCGTCGCCGGGCGGACGACCAGAGGCCGGATGTCGGTCTCGACAACGTCCGTCAGTCCGTCGGCCAGGTTCCGAAGCCAGACGGCGACACCTGCGACGAATGCGGCGGTGGGCCCCCGTGTTCGCCAGCCCGCCGGCGGCAGCTGGTAGAACCGGGCGCCCGGACCGGGCACGGCAATGATCTTCTCGTCACCGAACTGGCCGGCCGGCATGCCGAAGAGCAAGCCGCGGTCGGGGATGCGCGCGACCGGATGGCGGGCGGAGCGGCTGGCGTCCCGCACCGCGAACAGCATGGCCTCGCCGCCCAGGACGAAATGGCAGCTGCCCGGTTCGTCGAGCACGAGCCACGGCCCTTCAACCCTGATCGGCGTTGCGCTTGCAGAGGGAGCTTCTTCGCGCACGGTCACCGGTCAGCCCGCACGCATCAGGTCGTGGAAATGGCCGGGCTCGGCCAGCAACTGGCCGGGCGGCCCGTGCTGGATGATCCGGCCTGCGTCGAGCACGAGGATGCGCTCGCACTCGCGCAAGGCGGTGTAGCGATGGGCGATGACGATCATGGTCGCCCCATTGCGGCGCAGGTTGGCGAAGAGTTGCCGTTCCGTCTCGCTGTCCAGCGCGGCCGTGGCCTCGTCGAGGATCAGGACGCGCGGATCCCGTACCAGGGCGCGGGCGATCTCCAGCCGGGCGCGCTGGCCCCCGGACAGGTCGGTGCCGCCTTCCCGCAGGCGCGAGCCGTAGCCGCCCCGGCGCATCACCGTCTCGTGCAGCAGCGCCAGCCGAGCGGCGGCGACGATCCGCTCGTCCGGCAGGCTGTGGTCCCACAGGCCGATATTGTCACGCACCGTGCCCTCGAATATGGCGGCGCGCTGGTCCACATAAGCGAGGGATTGGCGCAGGCGCGACCGCGGAACATCGGGCAGCGGCACGCCGTCGAGGAGAATTGTGCCGGCGCTGGTCTGGTGAAGGCCGGCGATGAGGGAGGCCAGCGTCGACTTCCCCGATCCCGAAGCCCCGGTGATGCCGAGCCGTTCTCCCGGCTCCAGGGCGAAGGAGACGCCATCGAGGATCAGGGGGCTGCCAGCCCCATGCCGGAAGCCGACCTCTTTCGCCGCGACGGCACCGAGCAGCCGGCCGCCATGCCCACCGGCTGCAGCGTCATCGCCGATGAACTCCGGCGCGACCGGATGGTCGAGCGTATCGTCCAGCAGCCGGAGATTGGCGTGCCCATCCTGGATGCGGGCGCCGAGCTGGACCAATGTCGCGACGGGTCCGAGGAAACCCATCATCAGCGCCTGGAAGGCGACGAGCATGCCCAGCGACATCTCCCCGGCGATCACCTTGATGCCACCGAGCATCAGCACCAGGGCCCCGGCGATCGCCGCGGTGAGGCCGGGCAGCGCGCCGAGGCGCATCTGGGCGACGCCGATGGATTGGCGCAGGTTGAGCGCACGGGCATTCATCGCCGTCAGGCGCTCCCGCAGGCGGTGTTCGGTGCCGCTCGCCTTGTAGGTGTCGATCATGCGCAGGCCTTGCCGGACGAAGCCGGCATGGCCGGTGGTGGCCGCGAGCAGGCGGCGGTTGTCGTCATCCAGCGCGCGCGACGACCAGGCCAGCAGGCCGAGATTGCCGAGGCCGAGCAGAAGTACGATGAGGCCGAGATCCGGCGCGTAGAACAGCATGGCGGCGAGATAGGCCAGGGCGGTCAGCAGGCTGGAGAGGGCGGCCCCCACCTCGACGGCCAGCAATTGTGCCAGCCGGTTGTTCAACGCGGTGCGCCCGGCGACCTGCGCGGGCTGGCGCTGGGCGAAATAGCTGATCGGCAGGCGCAGGATGTGGGTGGCGAAGTCCAGCCCGCCAGCGATCGCCAACCGTGTCTCCAGCCGCAGCAGGACCTCGCGCTGAAGCCAGGTCAGCAGCCCCATCGCCGCCGCGCACCCCACCATGCCCAGAAGCAGATAGCCCAGCCAGTCGTCGAAACTGTTGATCAGGATCTGATCGATGAAGAACTGCGCAAAAGCGGGCACCAGCAGTCCCGGCACCACCATCGCCAGCGAGATCATGACGACGAAGGCGAGGGCGCTTCGGCTGCCCTCCAGTCGCCTCGCGAGGCTCCGCGCCAGCGATGGCGGTCGTTCCGTGCGCTGAAACCCGGGACCGGGCCGCAGGGAGAGCACGATGCCGGTAAAGCCACGGTCGAATTCTTCGTCGGAGACGCGCCGGGGACCCTGGGCCGGGTCGTTCAGATAGACGGTGCCGCGACCGAACCCCTCCACCACCAGAAAATGATCCATGCCCCAGTGGATGATCACCGGCATGGCCATGTTGCGCAGGTCCGCGGGCTCCATGCGGGCGGCGTCGACCTCCAGGCCCTCGCCGCGGGCGGCCCGCACGATGGAGCGGGCGGAGCTGCCGTCCCGCGTCACGTTGCAGGCGACCCGCAGTTCCTCGAGCGTCACCCAGCGGCCGTAATACGCCAGCACGATGCCGAGCGCCGCCGCCCCGCACTCCGTCGCCTCCATCTGCAGCAGGGTAGGGGTGCGGCGGCGTGCCGGCATGGCTTACGAGCCCCAGTCGCGCAGGCGGTTGAGGATCGGGAAGACGAGGGTCAGCAGCGGAGCGGAGCGCACGGTGACGCGAACCTCGGCGAGCGTGCCGCTGGCGACCGGAGGCGCGGCCGCGCCACGGCTCGACGACCAGAGATATTGCTGGGGATCCTCAGGGTCCATCTCAGGCTCGATCGTGATTTCCAGCGGCACGCCGAGTCTGGCGACGAAGGACTGGACGAGCCGGTCGTTCTGAAGGGTCCGGGTCATGCCGGCGGTGCTTGCCGGGGCTTCGGCCACATGGGTCACGCGTCCCCGGATGAAACCATATTCCTCCTGCGGAGCCGTCAGCGGCGAGATCTCCGCAACCATGCCTTCCGCGATCTTCTTGCCGTCGGCCGCCTTCACATAGGCAACCACCAGCGGCACTGGAATGATATGACTCTGGCCCTTGCCGTTCGGAGACAGCCGCGGCACGCGCTCCACGGCAAGGATCGCCGTTCCCGGCTGGACCATCTGGCCGACATTCGCCTTCGCCTCCACCACGTGGCCGCCGAACGGAGACCGGATGGCGCCCTGGCGCTCCAGCTGGTCCTCCAGCGTCGTCACCGCGCGCCTGGCCTCGGTCACCTGGCGCTCTGCCTCCAGGCGGGCGCGCTCGTTGTCGGCGGCCTTGATGACCGCGGCCGCCTCCATCTTGGCGATTTCGTCCTTGGCGTCGGCGATCTGGCTGTTGACCTGCAAAACCGCCGCGCTCACCTCGATCAGCCGCTCGCGGGTGACGATCTGGCGTTCCGCCAGCCGTTCGACGCCCGCCTGCTGTTCGAGCAGCGTCACGTTCTGATCCTGCAAGGCGGCCAGCCGGTCCTTCAGCGAAGCGAGGCGCGCGGCGCGCATGGCCGCCTGCTCTGCGGCCTCCCGCTCCTGAAAGCGGATCAATGCGTTGCGAAAGTCGACGGCGTCATCCATCTCGCCGCGCGCCACCACCAACCTGAGCAGCAGCTCGGGCTGCTCCACGCGCGCAACCACCATGCCGGGACCGACAACGTCTCCCGGAGCAACGGTCAATTCGCGGATCTGCCCGGTGGCGTCGGACACCACGTCGATGATCCGGCCGGACGACAGGAAGATGCCGTCGCCGTCCACCGAGATGGGAATGGTGAAGACGGCGCTCCACGCCACGGCACCCGCGACCAGCGCGACAAGGGCGAAGCCGGCGCCCCACAGGCGGGGACGCATCACCCGCAAGGCATCCCGATAGTCGTTCCCCGTGGCGAGGGACGCCGCGGCCTCTGGCCGGAAGATCGGATCGGGACCGGACATCGGTGCTGGAGCGGACTAAGGCGTGTCGGTCAGCGGCTCCGATCCGGCCCCTCAACGCGGTTCTTGTCAACTGCGCTCTGGGCGGCGGCTTGGTGGGATTGGCTCTCGATCGGCTGCATTTGCTTGTTTATAAAATCCTGGAGCGTCGAAAGCTCCATCGCAGACAAGTCACTGATATTGTTTCGCGTTTCTTCCGCTTGCTCAAGCCCGGCCTGCATCTCCGCCGCGTTCAATTGGCCGTCCTGCAAAGCATCGGTGGCGAATCCGAGTTCTTTTGCCACCTCGCCGAGGGTGGTTTCCTCGTCGTTGAACGTGACCTTCGTATCGAGTGAAACGTCGGCGCCTTGGCTGTCCGCCTCCGCCTTGTTCAGCAGGTTGATCCCCTCGCTGTAGCTGAGCCCGAGATCGTTGAGCTGCGACGCGCGCGTGTATTCGGCGTCGACCATGTCGTTCAGTGCGGCGTACCGATCCGCCATCACACCGGCCACCACCTCCGATATGCTCATATCCTGTACGCTCATATCCCGGCCGGTCCCGCCGTGAATATTGGCAAGATCGTCGTCGCTCAACGACTTCGGCGTCTCGTTTCCAGCCATGATCGACCCGCCTTGAGTAGGAACGGAACCTTCTTTCAACTTACGCGACCAACGCAACGCGGTAAAGGACCATGGTACCGGCCACCTCGCTCGCGGAGCCCCGGGCGACACGGTGGCGATGAACGGCGAGGAAGGGTCAGGGCCGCCGGGCCGGAGGGCGGATCGCGCCCCGGGTGTTGACGTAGATGGCGTAGAGCGACGTGTGCGCGGTGATGAACAGCCGGTTCCGCTTGCGGCCGCCGAAGCACAGATTGGAGACCCGCTCGGGCATGGGCAGCGTGCCGAGATGCGTGCCGTCGGGCGCGTAGCAACGGGCTGAGCGGAAGGCCGAGGTCCACACATTGCCGAAGACGTCGCAGCGGAGGCCGTCGAAGAAGCCCTCCTCAAGGACGGCGAAGGTGCGGGGATTGGCGAGGCTGTCATCCGGCAGGACGTCATAGGCGGTGAGCGAGCGGGGGTGATCCGCCACATGGCTTGCGCCGGTATCGCTCACATAAAGCGTCGTCTCGTCCGGCGAGAAGGCGAGCCCATTGGGCTGAACGCGGTCGGTCGCCACGGCGGCGAGGGCACCTGTCCGCGGATCGAGGCGGTAGACGCATTGCCGACCCAGTTCGGACGGCGCGGCGTCTCCCTCATAATCGGTGTCGATGCCGTAGGTCGGGTCGCTGAACCACAGGCTGCCGTCCGACTTCACGACGACGTCGTTGGGCGAGTTCAGTCGCCTGCCCTCATAATGGCTGGCGAGGGAGACGACGGAGCCGTCAGGCTCGGTGCGGGTGACGCGCCGCGTGCGATGTTCGCAGGTGACGAGCCGACCTTCCTGATCGACGGTGTTGCCGTTGCTGTTGTCGGACGGCCCGCGAAACACGGAAACCATGCCATTGGTTTCGTCGTAACGCATCATCCGGTCGTTGGGGATGTCGGAAAACACGAGATAGCGGCCGGCCGCGAGATAGGCGGGGCCTTCGAGCCAGCGCCCGCCGGTCCACAGATGGTCGAGCTGGGCATAGGCGAGCACAAGGCCGCCCATGCGCGGATCGCGTATCTCAAATTCGCTCATGTCACCCCATCCCCGGTTCGCGCCGCGCGCCGCCTTCGGCCGGCTCGGCGCGATCAGGCCGCGCCGAGCCCTGCGGCATAGGCGGCCAGCGCCTTCATATGGCCCTCGTCGGCACGCAGGCCGAGATAGCCGTCGGGCCGGACGACGAACAGGGTCAGCCCGTCGACGCCGAGCCGCTCCGCCACCTCGGGATCGATGCCGGCATGGCCGTCGGCGGTCGGCCCGTGGGCGGCAAGGACGAGGTTCGCCTCCAGGATCGGGCTCCCCATCTGCGCCGCGAGGGCGAGCTGGAGCCTGCCGAGATCTTCCTGCGAGGCCGCCGCGCCGGCGATGAGGAGGGCGGTGTGGCCGGTGCGGTTGGCGAGTGCGTTGAGCACGAATGGCGCGCCACCGGCCGGCCGGACCTCGATATGATCAGGCCAGAGCTGGCCGGGCGCGAGGGCGTCGCTCCGGGCGCCCATGACGATGGGCGAGGCGCCGTAGTCGATATCGAGTTCCGCCTCGGCCACCGCTTCCTGATGGCGGGTGACCGGGTCGGCGAAGGCGGCGCGGATCGACGCGTCGCGCATGCGCCGCGGGGCCGCGCCTTCGATCAGCTGGGCGCGGTCGACCTCGTCGCCGGTCCTCACGATGTTCTCGGCGACCGGGCGCCGCTCGGCCTCATAGCTGTCGAGCAGCGTATCGGCGCACTGGCCGGAGCTGACCAAGGCGAGTTTCCAGGCCAGGTTGAAGGCATCCTGAATGCCAGTGTTCATGCCGTGGCCCTGAAGCGGGCTGCAGGTGTGAGCCGCGTCGCCGGCGAGCAGCAGGCGCCCTCTGCGATACTGGCGCGCCACCTTGCTGTGACAATGGAAACGGACGGGATTGGCCACCTCCGCAAAGGAGGCTTCGGGCAGATAGCGCCTGAGGGTGAGGGTGGCATCGGCCACCAGATCGCTCGCCTCGCCGCTGGGCCGCACATAGGCGCGCCAGCGCTGATCCGGCAAAGCGGTGAGGATGATCGGCGGGATGTCGAAATAGGCGAAATTGCCCTCATGGGAATAGGGCCAGCCGTCGACTGCGGCATCGAACACCGCCCACGCCTCCTCGATGGGGTGGCCGTCCTGCTCGATGCCGGCGAGGTCGCGCACGGTGCTGCGATGGCCGTCGCAGCCCACGACCCAGCGGGCCAGAACCTCAATCTCTTCGCCCTTGCAGTCCATGGTGGCCAGAACGCCGTCGCCGCGCTCCTCCAGGCCGACCAGCTGCGTGGCGCGCGTCACCGCTCCGCCGAAGCTTTCGAGATAGCTGGTGAGGATCGCTTCCGTGACTTCCTCGGACACGCCCACATTGAAGGGAAAGCGGCTCCCGCACAAAGCGAGGTCGATCTCCGCCAGCGGAACGCCGTTGGAAAAGATGCGGGCGAGGCGCTGCCGGGCACCGATCTTAAGCAAGGGATCGGCGATACCGAGCGCGTCGAATATCTCGACCGACCGCGGATGCACCACGGTGGCGCGATCCCAGGTCAGGGGATTCTCATGCGCATCGATGACGAGGCAGTCCACGCCCCGGCGCTTGAGTTCTGCGGCCAGCAGGAGCCCCGTGGGGCCCGCGCCCACCACGAGAACAGCGACATCCTTGACCACAGAGCAACTCCCCGAGAAGGCCTCATCGCCCCAACATCACCAACAACAAGGCAAACCTCAAGCGCCTGCGACCTGAGACCCTGCCCCTCCCCCGGCTTCAGGTAGAGACCGTCAATGATCCCTCGATGGAAGAAGAAGGGTTCCATGAAGGCATCGAAGTTCTCGGAGGCGCAGATCACCTTTGTCCTGAAGCAGGCTGAAGACGGAATGGCCACCGTCACGCACCGCCGAGCCGCCGCGGCATCGCCCCTTGGCCAGCGGCGCCGGGTCGTCACAAATCCGGGAATTGCTAGCGTGGTGAGGGTTGGGCAACGTGAATTCATGCCGGCGCTCTATAGCGCCGCCTCCAGTGAATGTCGGCATCGGCGACTGCGCACCCCCGCAACCAAAAAGCCTTGAGAACTCAATAGCTTCGAAGAGCCGCCGCAAGGCAGCTCTTTCGTTTTCAGCGCTTCTGTCGCCACCGAGGCGCCACGACAGGCGGCAAGACGGGATATTGCGAGGAAGCAGCCTCATCCCTTCCGCGCCAGCTTCCTCCACACGCCCGATTCGGCGAATTCCCTGATCAGATCGCCGAGCCCCGGCTCGTCCGCGAGCAACGCAGCACCACTTGCGTCTGGCCTCCCCGATCACCCCCGCCCCTGCCGGGCCTCGACCTTCCGTCACCCCTCCGGCAGTCCCGGATCGATCGTCGCCGTGCGCATGGCCCATTCGGCGAAGGAGGCGGCGAGAGCGGCGTGCGCGCCGGCGGGGGCGTAGCCCAGCCGGTATTCCGGCCCCGCAATACGTATGGCCCGGAACGGCTCGACCAGCTCGCCCCGGGCGAGAAGGTCCGAAACGACCTCGATCGGTGCCGCGATGGCGCCTTGGCCGGCGAGGCAAGCCTCGAGCGCGATGTAGAAGTGACCGAAGCGCAGAGCCTCGGTGGCGTGGTCGACCGACAGGTCCGCCGCTATCAGCCAGCGGGCCAGTTCCCCCGGACGGGTGACGGCCTCCAGCAGCGGCACGCCGGCGAGATTCGGGCGCCCGCCAAGCGAGGCGGCCACTTCCGGCCGCACCAGCAGTCCGATTTCCTCGCGCAGCAGGCCGACGCTGCGCAGGTCGCTCTGCAGCGCCTCTCCGCGCCGTATCACCACGTCGAACGGAATGTCGCGCCACTCCTCGCCGGTATGGAGCGGACGCACGCGGACATCGACATGCGGGAACTCCACCTCGAACGCCGGCAGGTGCGGGATCAGCCAGCGCATGGCGAAAGTGGCCGGCGCTATGACCTCCAGCACGCGCGGCTCCCTGACCGGCATGAAGGCTTCGACCGAGGAGGCGAGAAGGTCCAGCGCCGCGCCGGCGGCGCCGGCCATCCGCAGGCCCGACGGCGTCGCCGTCATGTGGCGCCGATTGCTTTCGAAGAGCGGCGCGCCGAGCCAGGCCTCCAGCGCGGCCAGTTGCTTGCTGACCGCGCTGTGGGTGACGCCGAGCTCGTCGGCGGCCGCAGTGACGCTGCCGACGCGCGCCACGGCCTCGAACGCCACGATCGCCTTTAGCGGCGGAAGACTGCGTCGCATGGTTCTGTTCCAAAACCTCACACAACGACAGAACTAATATCGCTTTACTGGCGACGATGATAGTCAATAATAATATAGAAAGAGCGATGAAGCGAAATCGTAAATCTATCTAGTATAGATTACGTTTGCGACGGTTTTATAACGGAAAATTAAAATGGAAATGACGACGTCCGGCGCCGGTGCGCTGCGCGACTACATTGTCGTGAACGGAAAATCTTATCGCAAACCGCAGCGCACGACGGTGGTGATCTGCTTCGACGGCTGTGACCCCGCCTATATCGAGTCCGCCTCGCAGGCCGGTGTGACCCCGACGCTCGATGCCATGCGGAGTGGCGGCCATTTCGCTCTCGCCGACGCGGCCATGCCGACCTTTACCAATCCGAACAATGTGTCGATCGTCTGCGGCGCGCCGCCGTCGGTACATGGCGTCGCCGGCAATTTCTATCTCGACCGCGCCACCGGCGAGACGGTGATGATGCTCGACGCCGCCCTCATGCGCGCGCCGACCATCCTCGCCGGCCTTGCCGAGCTCGGCAGCGCGGTCGCGGTCGTCACCGCCAAGGACAAGCTGCGCAAGGCGCTGGCCTTCGGGCTCGACGGCATCGCCTTCTCGGCCGAATGCGCGGAAGGCACGACCGAGGACGAGCATGGCATTGCCGACGCCGCCGGCTTCGTCGGTCTTGCGAGGCCGGATCAATATTCGGCCGAACTGTCACTGTTCGTGCTCGACGCGGGCATCCGGCTGATCGAGGCCGGGCGGGCGCAGGTGCTCTATCTCTCGCTGTCCGACTATGTGCAGCACAAGCACGCCCCGACGGCGCCGGAGGCTCTGGCCTTCATGGCGGCGGTGGATGCACGTGTGGCGCGGCTGGTCGCGCTCGGCGCCGTCGTCGGCATCACCGCCGATCACGGCATGTCCGATATGGCCAACCCCAACGGCACGCCGCGCGTCACCTATCTCGGCGATACGCTCGACGCCGCCTTCGGCGAAGGGGCGACGCGGGTGATCTGCCCGATCACCGATCCCTTCGTGCGCCATCACGGCGCCCTCGGCGGCTTCGTGCGTGTCCATCTCCTGAAGGAAGGCGTCTCGGCGGACGCGGTGCGCGATCTCCTTCTCGCCCAGCCGGGCGTGGCGCTGGCGCTGACGGGGGACGAGGCCGCCGCCCGCTTCGAGATGCCGGCGGACCGCGAAGCCGATTTCGTGGTGGTCGGCGCGACGGGCGTGGCGCTCGGCGCCCGGTCGGCGGATCACGACGTCACCCAGCTTGCCGGCGAGCGGCTGCGCTCGCATGGCGGCCTGTCGGAACAGCGCGTGCCGTTCCTGCTGTCCCACCCAGTGGAGAACGCGCACGAGGGCGGCCGGCTGCGCAACTTCGACATTTTCGACTATGCGCTCAACAGGGTGGGCTGAGCGATGCGCCGCTGTGTCCTCGTCATTCTCGATGGCCTGCGTCGCGATTTCGTCGATGCGGAGCGCACGCCGCATCTGGCGGCGCTCAGGGAGCGCGGCACCTCTTTTCCCGCCTATCGCTCGGCCTTTCCCTCCGCCACCCGGGTGGTGTCCTCGACGCTGGCGACCGGCTGCTGGCCGGCGCGACACGGGTTGCAGGGCAATTCCATGGTGCTGGTCGAGGAGGGGCGGCTGGTGCGCCACGACGTCGGCCATCCCGATTTCCTGCAGCACAAGCGCCGCGTCACCGGCCGCTCCCTCGCCATGCCGACCCTCGCCGAACGGGTGGCCGGCCATGGCGGGGCGATGATCTTCAACAATGTCTCGCCCGGCGCCGCCTATGCCCATGACCCGGACGGACATGGCCGGGTGTTCCATCGCGCCGGCTCCTTCGGTCCCGGCCGGGTGCCGCTGGAGAACGGGCTCGACGTCACGCTGGACGCGGCCGGCGATGCGGCCATGACGACGCGCTTCATCTCCGAGGCGCTCATGCCCGGCGGCCCGGCCCTCGCCGTGCTCTGGATGGGAGAACCGGACCATATCCAGCACGAGGCGCCGCTCGGCTCGCCGCAGAATCTCGCGGTGCTCAAGGCCGCCGACGCCAATCTCGGCCGCGTCATCGGCGCAGTGGAGGCGCTGCGCGCGGCGGGCGAGGAGGTACTGCTGGTCGCCGGCTCCGATCACGGCCACGAGACCGTCACCGGCATCGTCGACATCGAGGAGGAACTCGTCGCCGCCGGTCTCAAGGCCGGTCTCCATTCCGACGACGTGGTCGTCGCCGCCAACGGGACGGCCGCGCTCATCTATCTGCATCCCGATCAGGACGGCCGGCGCGGGCGGATCGACGACTTCCTGCGCAGCCGGCCCTGGGCCGGTGCGGTGTTCGGTCAGGATGAGCTTGGCGCCGTGGGCCAGGCGCCGATGGGCGCCCTCGCTTTCGCGGTGTCGATGAGGGGCGGCGACACGCCCAACGCATTCGGCATCGTCGGCTCCGGCCTCGCGGTCCGGCCGCAGGGCGGCAAGGCCGACCGTCTCGGCTTCGGCCAGCATGGCGGGCTGAATGCCCGCGAGCAGTCCCCGGTCCTCGTCATCGACGGCGCCGGCTTCGCCGCCAGCATCTGCGACACCCCGGTGGCGGTGGTCGACATCGCCCCCACCCTCCTCGCCCATCTCGGTCTGCCGGCGGACGACATGGACGGCACTGCCCTGCAGAACGCGGCGGCGTCGCGTCACGCCTCCGCCGCATCCCCTTCCCCCCAGCTTTCCGCTTCGGAGATCCGCTGATGACAACGCCAGGCCTCAACCGCCGCACCTTCCTCGCCGGTACCGCCGTCGCGGGCCTTGCCGGAAGCCTCACCGGCCTTGCCCCCCACGCCGCGCGCGCAGCTGCCGATCCCCAGCGCGGCGGCGTGCTGCGCTATGCGACGCTCGGTCTCGACACCGCCGACCCCCACCGGCACACCGGCTCGATCGCCGTGCAGCAAATCTATGCGGAGGCACTGACCTCGATCGGCGATGACGGCTCGGTCAAGCCTTTCCTGGCGGAGAGCTTCAGCGTCTCGCCGGACGGCAAGACCTACACCTTCACGCTGCGCGACGGCGTGACGTTCCACAATGGCGACGTGATGGGCGCCGAGGACGTCGTCGCCAACATCACCCGCGTCAGGGACAAGGTGAAGGGCGGGTGGCTCGCCGCGGCGATGAAGCTGGTCGACAATGTGACGTCCCCCGATCCGAAGACCGTCGTCGTCACCATGCGCGAGCCCTATGCGCCGCTGGTGAACCTGATGTCCGAACTGTGGATCCTCTCGCCCAAGTCGCCGGGCTGGGACGATACCATCACCACCCCGATCGGCACCGGCCCCTTCACCTTCGGCGAGTGGCAGCCCAAGGTGAAGCTGACCGCACCGGCGCATGCCGCCTATTGGCGGTCAGGCATGCCCTATCTTTCCGCGATCGAGGCCGACCTGCGCGATGGCGCGGACCGCCAGCTGGCGCTGCGCGCCGGCGAAATCGACATCGCCAATGTGCCGGCCGATGTCGCCAAGCAGCTGGCGAAGGACCCCAATTTGCGTGTTTCCCAGCTCAAGGACGCCGGCTGGTACTTCGTCGCCTTCAACAACCGCAAGCCGCGCCCGCCGTTCAACGACGTCCGGGTGCGCCAGGCGCTCGCCTACGCCATCGACAAGGCGGCGTTCGTCAACTTCGCCTCGGCCGGCACCGGCGTCGTGTCCAACCAGATGGTCGGCCCCGGCAATGTCTATTTCGACGAGGCTCTGTTCAAGGCCGACCCGCATGCCAGGGCGGACCTCGCCAAGGCGAAAGCCTTGCTGAAGGAAGCCGGCGTCGACCCTGCCAAGGAAACCATCGAGTTCGTCTCCTGGCAGGAGAGCTACCCGCAGGTGGTGGTGCAGATGGTGCGCAAGCTCGGCTTCAACGTGAACCATGTCGCGCTCGACGACATCGGCGCGCAGAAGCGGCTCGGCCAGTACGACTGGGACATGAACTGCATGAGCTCGGGTCCGCGCGCCGATATCTTCCTGCGCTATGTGCGCCTGATGAGCGACGGCCCGAACCCCGTTCTGTGGGGCGGCATCCAGGATCCCGCCTTCGACGCGCTGGTGCAGAAGGCGGTGGCCGAGACCGACCTCGCCGCGCGTCGCCAGCACTATCTCGACGCCTGGAAGCTGGTGATGGACAGATATTACGTCGTCGCCCTCGGCCTCGACGCCGACCAGATCGTCATCCGCAAGGGCGTCGAGAGCTACGAACCCGGGTTCACCTGGTCGCCCAATCGGGTCGATGGCGGCGTCGCCCAGACCTGGCTCGCGGGCCGGTCGTGAGCGTCGCCCTCCCCTCGGCGGCGATCGGAACGGTGCGGCGGGGGCCTTCCCCCCGCACCGCGATCGCCGGGCTGGTGCTGACGGCGATCATTGCGCTGGCGCTCGCCGCGCCGTGGATCGCGCCGTTCGACCCGCTCGACCAGGACCTGCTGGCGCTGAACCGGCCTCCCGGCCCGGAGCACTGGCTGGGCACCGATCATATGGGGCGCGACGTGTTCTCCCGCCTCGTGACGGGTGCGCGTACCACGCTCATGGTCGGCTTCGGCGGGGCGCTGGTCGCCTTTGTCCTCGGCGCCGGCTTCGGCCTCGTCGCGCTGTCTCTCGGGCGGGTCGCGGAGACGGCGATGTTCGCCCTCATCGACCTCATACGTGCGATGCCCGACGTGTTGCTGGCGCTCCTGCTCATCGTCGCGCTCGGCGCCGGGGCGCAGCCGGTGGTGATCGCCCTCGGCATCGCCTTCGCGCCCTTCTTCGCCTATGTCGCCCGCGCCACCTTTCATCGCGAGGCGGTGAAGGAATATGTCGCGGCGGCACGGCTGTTCGGCGGGAGCAGGCTGCATGTGCTGCGCCTGCATCTCGCGCCGAACCTCGTCGGCGGGCTGGTTACCCAGGCGGCGATCCTGCTGCCGCGCTGCGTGGTAACGGAATCGGTGCTCAGCTTCCTCGGCCTCGGCTCCTCGCCGGACCAGCCGACCTGGGGCCGCATGGTGGCGGATGCCAGCCGCTACATCGAGACGTCGCCGCACGCCATTATGGCGCCGGTGATCGCCATCGTCGCGCTGACATTGTCGCTGTCGATCGTCGGCGAAGCGGTGCGCCGGCATCTCGATCCGCTACGCGCCGCCGGCGAGGCAAGGTTATGAAGACCCTTCTTCACCGCCTCGCGCCGTTCGCCTTTGCGCTGGCGCGGATGCTGGCGCAGGCCGCCGGCATCGTGGTCATCGTGTTCCTGCTGGCCCGGCTGGTTCCCGGCGACGCCGTCGACGTGAAGGGTCTCGATGGCGATCTCACCGCCGCCCAGCAGGTCGCGTTGCGTCATGAGCTCGGACTGGATCGGAGCATTGAGGAGCAGTTCGTCGCCTGGAGCTGGCGGGCGCTCAACGGGGATTTCGGCGATTCGATCCGCTTCGGCCGACCGGTGTCGGGCATGCTGGCGACCGCCCTGCCGACGACCCTGCTCTTCACCGCACTCAGCTTCTCGTTCGCTCTCGCCCTCGCCCTCTCCGTCGCGGTCGGCGGAGTGACCATGGGCAGTCGCGGGCTTCGCGGACTGGCCGATCTGCTCAATCTCTGGTCGATCGCGCTGCCGACCTTTTGCGTCGGCGTGGTCGGCATCCTGGTCTTCTCGGTCTGGCTCGGCTGGCTGCCCGTGCTCGGCTCCATGGTTCTGCCGGTCATCATCATCGGCATCGACAGCGCCGGGGTGATCGTGAAACCGCTGCACGAGGAACTGCGCGAGGCCGCGACCTCCGCCCATATACGCACCGCGCGCGCCAAGGGCCTGGCGCCCTGGCGCATCGCCCTGCGTCATCTGCTGCCGACCGCTGCGCCGGTGATGCTCGCGCTGTCCGGCCTCGTGCTGACCAGCCTTGTCGCAGGCACGCTGACCATGGAGGTGCTGTTCGGCTTGCCGGGTGTCGGCAGCCTGCTGCTCAACGCGATCCACGGCCGCGACTACCCGGTCATCCAGGCGACGATCCTCGTCATCGCCGTCGCGCTGGTGGCGATCAACGCCGTCACCGACCTCCTCCATCGACTGATCGACCCGAGGATGACGTCATGACCGAAACCCTGCTCCGCCTGCACAATCTGGTCGTCAGCGCGGCCGGCCGCCGGCTCGTCGACGGTGTCTCGCTCGATCTGGAGGCTGGGCGCACGCTCGCCATCATCGGTGAATCAGGCTCGGGAAAATCGCTCACCGCGCTGTCATTGCTCGGCCTGCTGCCGGAGGGGCTCGCCGTCGATCCGGCCACGCGCATCGGCGTCGAGGGCCGCCCCCTCGCTCCGCAGGACGAGCGCGGCTGGCGGGCGCTGCGGGGGCGCCGGATCGCCATGGTTTTCCAGGATCCCATGGCCTGCCTCAATCCTTTCATGCGGGTGGGCGCCCAGATCGGCGAAACGCTCCAGCGCTGCGGCATCGCTTCGGGAAGCGAACGCCGCGCGCGCATCGAGGCCGGCCTGGCAGAGGTCGAGCTGCCCGACCCCGCCGCGCTCGTACGTCGCTATCCGCACCAGCTTTCGGGCGGCCAGCAACAGCGCGTGATGATCGCCATGGCGCTCGCCGGCGAGCCGGACATCCTCATCGCCGACGAGCCGACCAGCGCGCTCGACGCCAGCGTACAGGCCGACATCGTGGCCCTGCTGGCGAGGCTGCAGGCGAAGCGCCGCCTCGCTCTGCTGATCATCACCCATGACCTCGCAGTCGCCGCCGCGCTCAGCCACTCCATCGCCGTGATGCAGCACGGCCGCATCGTCGAGGCGGGGCCGACGGCAGAAGTCATGGACCGGCCGCGCCATCCCTATACGGCGCGTCTCGTCGGCGCGGGGCGGCGCCTTGTCGACACGCCGGCGTCGACCGTGCCGCGTCACGTCGTGGTGGCCGCTGAGGGCGTCTGTATCGACTATGCGGCGCGCCGGCTGTTCGGCCGCCCGTCCCGCGCGGTTCACGGCGCCTCGCTGTCCTTGCAGGCCGGCCGCACGGTCGGGCTGCTCGGCGAATCCGGTTCCGGCAAGAGCACCTTCGCCGCGGCGCTCGCCGGGCTGCGGCCGCTCGCAGGCGGGCAGATCCGCTTGCTCGGCCATGTGATCGAACCGGGCGGGAAGCCTCTGCCGAAAGCCTTGCGGCGCCGCTGCCAGATGGTGTTTCAGAACCCCTATGGCGCGCTCAACCCCCGCCTCGCCATTGGCCGCACCCTCGCTGAGCCGCTGGAACTCGCGGGGATGCCGGCGTCTATGCGCGCCACGCGCATCGCTGCCGGGTTGAATGAGGTTGGGCTCGATGCCGGAGTTGCCGATCGCTACCCGCACCAGCTTTCCGGTGGCCAGCGCCAGCGCGCCTGCATTGCGCGCGCCCTGCTCTGCGACCCCGAAGTGCTGATCTGCGACGAGGTGATCTCGGCGCTCGACATGACGGTGAAGGTGCAGATTCTGGACCTGCTGAAGCGGCTGCAGGGGGAACGCGGTTTTGCCATGCTGTTCGTCGGCCACGATATCGACGCGGTGCGCTGGATTTCCGACGAGGTGCTCGTGATGCATCGGGGGCGCATCGTCGAGAGCTGCCGATCCGAGGAACTGGATCTGGTGCAGGTGCGCGATCCCTATACGCGGCGCCTTCTGTCCGCCCGGCTGATGTCGCGGCCTGCCGGCGAGAACGGGATCGCCCCTGTGCGGGAACAGCTGCTGCGCGACGCGCCGGTACCGAGCGTCGCGGGCTGATCCGGGCCGTGACGCGGGTGCTTCGACAGGCATCGACAGCAGTCGGAACTCGGATCCCGGAACAATCGGCTCGGTCATCCCGGGCGGGTGCGTGCCCAAGGGCTATTTCAGGCGGCGGGCCTTCCACTCGTCCGTCGCGGCGAGCGACAGCAATGTCTCCACGGCCACCTCGGCGACGGCCATCGTGGCCCGCGAGGATGGCCTGTTGAGCGGCGTCGCCAGATGGACCGTGCGGCGGAAGCTGGGATCGACGATGCGGAACGTATGGATCGGCGCCTTGCCCGCCAGGCTTGAGATCGATCCGGGATGGCGGGCCGCCAGGGAGCAGATCGTCGCCCCATGCCCGCGCCGTACCAGTTCGAATATTTGCGGCGAGGCGTCGATCTCCATGCCGATGTTCAATGGAACGGCGTGACGCCGCGCCGTCGCCTCCACAAGCACCCTGAGGCCATGTTCGGGCCCCGGCATCACCAGCTTCAGGTGCTGAACGTCGCGCATGCGGATCTCTTCCCTCTCGTTCAGGAAGGGGGCGACGACCGCGCGATCATAGGTGGCGATATAAAGCTCCTCCTCGGCGATGGGACGTAGCGAGGCGCTGCGGTCGGTCGCGGCGCCGCCGCCGAACACCACCGCGGCGTCGAGCGTGCCCTCACGCAGCCAGCTCGCGATGTAACCCGACATGCTCTCCACCACGCGCAGGCGCACCTGCGGGAAGCGCTCGAGACAGGTCTCGATAAGCTGCGCCGTCAGCAGCCCGACCAGGGAACCGGGCACGCCGAAGCGCACGGCCCCGACAGGGGGCTTCTCGCGGCTGAGCATGCTCGCCTTGGCGTCTTCTGCCTGCTTGAGGATGGCATAGGCATGGGAGAGGAACTCCCGCCCCTGCTCGGTGAGTTTGAGCCCCCGCGCCCAGCGTTCGAACAGCGTCGTGCCGAATTCGTCCTCGAGATCCTTCAGCCGCACGCTCAGCGACGGCGGGCTGCTGTGCAGCACCTTCGCGGCGGCGGCGAGCGAGCCGGTCTCGGCGATCGCTACGAAGGCTCGCAGATCACGAAGGTCCATCCCGCTCCACGCCCGTTACGCCACCCGCGCTCTCTGTGCCCTCATATCGGCCAGGCCGGCAGCGCGGGCAAGGATCGACCGCGCGCGATCGGCCACCGGCAGGTCGACCATCGCGCCGCGAAAGGTGACGGCGCCACGGCCCTCGGCCAGGGCCTGCTCGAAAACGGCCAGCGCGCCCTGCGCCCATTCTATCTCTCCCCGGGAAGGCGCGAAGACTTCGTTGAGAATCGGCACCTGCCGGGGATGGATGCAGAATCCACCCGTGAAGCCCATTTCCCGTGCCTGCTCGATGGTGCGGCGGAACTTCGCCTCGTCGGCATAGTCGGCGACCGTGCCGACGAAACCGATCGGCTGGATCCCGGCGTTGCGGGCGGCGACGACCGCCTGGGCGTTGTGAATATACAGCGTGTCGTAGGTCGGCGAAGCGCCGAGCGAGACGGCGAGGTCCTCGGCGCCGACGATCATGCCGGCCACGCGCGGATGGGCGGCGGCGATGGCCGCCATGTTGAGCAGGCCCTCGGCGGTCTCGATCATGACCACCAGCCGGGTGTGACCCGGCGTCATCCCCCGCTCGCGCTCCAACTCGTCGATGATCTCGGCAATGGCCCTTACGTGCGACGCGTCGGGAACCTTCGGCAGGGTGAGACAGCAGACATGCGGGCAGATCGAGGCTTCGATGTCGGCTGTCGCCTGCCGCCAGGGCCGGTTGATCCGCACCACGACGTCGAGCCCCTGTTCCGCAAGGCGCGCGGCGGCCGGCACGACGGCACGGCGGGCCTCCTCCTTCTGGCCGGGCGGGATGGCATCCTCCAGATCGAGCTGGATGCAGTCCGCGTCCCGCTCGGCGGCACGGGCCAGAAAGCGTTCGTTCAGCACGGGGACGAAGAGCATGGAGCGCCATGCCGATGGAGAACGGGTCATCTCAGGAAACCTCTGCCGGCTGCTTGGGGGTCGCCATGCCGAGTTCGCGGCGGAGCTCCTCGGTGTGCTCGCCGATGTCGGGCGCGGGACGGCGGAACGGGGCTGGCGTGGCGGAAAAGCGTGGAATGATGTTGTGCATCGGCACCGAGCCGAGGTCGCGGTCCGGGATCTCGACGATCGCCTCGCGGCCCTCGACGAAGGGATGCTCCAGGAGGTCCAGCACCGAGCACACCGGCCCGACGGTCACGCCGGCGGCTTCGAACAGGGCGAGATTCTCAGCCTGGCTGCGGCCGGCGATGAACGTGGCGATGATGGTATCGAGCTCGTCGCGATGGGCGACACGCGCGGCGTTGTCGACGAAGCGCGGATCGGTCTTGAGCTCGGGCCGGCCGATCGTGTCGAAGAGCCGCTCGGCCATGGACTGCATCGAGCCCGACAGCGCCACATAGGCGCCATCCGCGCATTCGTACACGTTGCGCGGCGCGGTATGCGACGACTGGTTTCCGGCCCGCGGCGTCGGCGCGCCCGTGAGGCGGATCTGCGCCGCCTCGGCGCCGATCAGGGAATGGATCGGCTCGAACAGCGACAGGTCGAGCACCTGCCCGGGCGCGCCGCCCTGCTCGACCGCCCGCAGCGCCGCGAGGATCGCCGCCGTGCCATACAGGCCGGCCACCATGTCCGCCATGGCGAGCGGCGGCAGCGTCGGCGGCTTGTCGGCATGCCCGTTCATGAAGGCCCAGCCCGACATCGCCTCGACCAGCGTGCCGAAGCCCGGACGCAGCCGCCAGGGGCCCGTCTGCCCCCAGCCCGAGACGCGCAGGATCACCAGCCTGGGGTTGCGGGCGAGCAGGTCGTCCGGGCCGAGCCCCCAGCGCTCCAGCGTGCCCGGCACGAAGTTCTCGACGAGCACCTGCGCCGTATCGACGAGACGCAGCAGCATCTCGCGCCCGTCGGGATCGTGGATGTCGAGCGCGACGCTCCGCTTGTTGCGGGCATAGACCTTCCAGAACACCTCGACGCCCTCGACGCGCCAGCTCCTGAGGTCGTCCCCCTTGCCGGGACGCTCGATCTTGATGACATCGGCGCCGTAGTCGGCCAGCACATGCGTCGTCATGTTCCCCGCGACGAGGCGGGACAGATCGACCACGCGCACGCCGTCGAGCGGGCCGCGCCCGTCGGGCGTGAAGGGAATGGTGCGGGGCATGGGCAACCTCCTCAATCCATCACGATGAGCGGCTTGATCTCCTGCAGCGCATGCATGCGCTCCAGGGCCGTGTTGACCTCGTCGAGGCTGTAGCGACCGGTGATCATCTTGCCGAAGGGGATGCGATCGATATGGGCGGAGGCGAATTGAAGCGCCTTCCAATAGGACTTCACGTCGCCGGAGAAGGACCCGATGACGCGGATGTTCTTCTTGACGATCAGCGAGGGACAGAACGTCGCCGTCCCGCTGCCGAGCTGTCCGACGGTGAGATAGCGCCCGCCCTTGCGCACCAGTTCCAGCCCCTCGGCGAAGGCGCCGGGATGACCGGTGAACTCCATCACGATGTCCGGGCCGCGCCCGTCGGTGATCTCGCGCACTGCCGCGAGGCGCTCTTCGTGGGTCGTGCCCTCGATGGTGAAGGTGTGCGTGGCCCCGAAGTCGCGGGCGAGCGCAAGCCGGGCCTCCGGCGCACCGATGACGCTGACCGTGCGCGCGCCGTTGACGCGGGCGACCGCCGCCGCCAGCACGCCGAGCGGTCCGGCTCCCTGGATCGCCACATGCTCGGACGGCTCGATGCCGCCGAGATTGTCGAAGGCGTTCATCACCGACCGGAAGGCGCAGCTGCACAGGCTGGCGACGCCGTCGTCGAGATTGTCCGGCACGCGCACGCGGCCCGATTCCGGCAGCACATAGCCATATTCGGAGAACCCGCCGAGCAGATAGGGCGGCTTTTCGATGTTCTCGTACATATAGGCGCGGCGGTTCTCGCACAGCGTCGGCTGGCGGGCGATGGTGCAGTAGAAGCAGTGGCCGCAGGCGGTGTGCGTCCACAGGATGCGGTCGCCGATGGCGAGCGGCTGGCCGACGCTATCGCGCTCCGCCCCCTCGCCGATGGCGACCACGCGCCCCACCATCTCGTGGCCGAGGATCACCGGCAGATCGACCGCCAGGGACAGGTTGCCGCGCGACAGATGCACGTCGGTGCCGCAGATCGAACAGGCGGTCGTCTTCACGATCAGCGCGCCAGGTTCGGGACCGGAAGGCACCGGCACGCATTCGATCTTCACCGGTTGGCCGAACTGGCGGACCACCGCCGCGCGCGAGACGTCGGGAAGCTTGGTTTCACCCTTCATGAGCATTGGATCACACACGTCTAGAGGTAACGGAACCAGAGGGTCACGAACGGCACGAAGGTGATGATCGCCTGACCGAGCAGCGCCGCGCCGAAGAACCATCCGAGATAGGGGAGCATGTCGGCGAGCCGGGCATTGGCCGCCCGCGCCGCCACGTAGAGATTGGCCGCCATGGGCGGCGTCAGCAGACCGATTTCCAGATTGGTGGCGGTGATGATGCCGAAATGCACGGGATCGATGCCGAACTTCTCCGCCGCCGGGGCCAGCAGCGGCCCCATCAGCAGGATCGAGGCATTGGTCTCCATGAAGGTGCCGACCAGCAGGAGGACGACGTTGACCATCAGCAGGAAGGCCACCGGGCTCTCGATATAGGTCGCCACCCACATGGCGATGTCCTGCGGCACCTGGTTCAGCACCATGGCGCGGTTGAACACGCCGGTCATGGCGATGACGATCAGGATGCCCGAGCCGGTGATGGCCGCCGACCGGAACGAGCGCGCGAAGTCCCCGCTGGTGAGCAGGCGGCGCAGCAGCGAGACTCCGACCGCATACAGGCAGCCGATCGCCGCCGCCTCGGTGGGCGTCATCAGCCCCCCATAGATGCCGCCGAGGATGACGACCGGCAGCAGCAGCGCCGAGGCGGCCTCCAGCCAGATGGTCCGCTTCGATTTTCCGGTGGTGAGCGTGTCGCTGCCTTCCGGCCGGTTCTCGACGCCGCCCTTGAGCAGGCGGCGCGACAACGCGTTGTGCACGATGAGGAACAGCAGGCTCATCAGCGCCGCCGGCATCAGCGTGGCGAGGAACAGCTGCGAAATCGACACGCCGACCGTCGCGCCATAGAGGATCAGCGGGATCGAGGGCGGCACCAGCACCCCGAGCAGCCCGGCCGAAGACGTGAGCGAGGCGATGTATCCCTTGGGATAGCCGCGCTCGGCCATGGCCGGGCTGACGATGCCGCCGATGGCGGCCACCGTGGCGACCGAGGAACCGGTGATGGCGCCCATCATCGCCGAGGCGGCCACGGTGATGTAGCCGAAGGCGGCCCGGATGCGGCGCAGCAGCAGCTCGGCCAGCGCGATCAGTTCCCCCGCCATGCCGCTGCGGTTCATCAGTTCGCCGGTCAGCATGAAGAGGGGAATGGCTACCAGCGGATAGCTGGAAATCTCCTCATAGGGGATGTTGCTCAGGCCGGAGATGGAGAGCCCGAAGGCCCCCATCTGCAGGAAGATGACGAGGCCGAAGGTGACGGCGAGCGGCGCGCCGAGGACCAGGAAGAGGGCCATGAGGCCGAAGGTCAGCGCCATGGATCGAATCCTCCGGGTTCGCGCCCTTCGAGCGCACGCCAGATGTCGAGCATCGAATGGAAGGTCATGAGGACCGCCCCGGCCAGCACGAAGCCGGCCGGAATGGCGACCGGCGTATCGCGGTCGATGAGACGCTCGCCCGAGGACCAGGCATAGTCGAACAGGTCCCAGGCCAGCACGATGAAGAACAGGCCGAAGACGAGGCACAGTATCGCCGCGACCGCATCGAGGCTGCGCCGCAGGAGGCCGGGCGGCAGCATCTCGACGATATCCGCCGTCAGGTGACGGTGAAGATGGCTGCACAGCGCCCCGCCGATGAAGGTCAGCGGCGACATGGCGACCATCGCCCATTCCCCGGTGTCGGCGATCGGCAGGTTGAAGGTGCGGATCGCGACCGACATCGCGACCGCGGCGATGGCCACGACCATGGCCGTGATCACCACCATGTTTTCCACGCGGGCGAGCACGAGCTCGCCCCGCATGAGCGCGCCGAGCACGGGGCTGCCGCCACAGGTCGCCGCGCCGGCTTTGCCGCCGCTCATCGCTGTCGTTTCGTCAAAGGCCATCGCCGCCTCACTCGCCGCGCGCCGCGGCGATTTCCTTCTTGAGCTCGGCGATGCGCTCCGCGCCGTAGACCGCTTCCAGCTTCTGCCAGCCGACCTGGCCGATACGGGCGAACTCGGCCATGGCTTCCGGCGTCGGGGTGACGACCTCCACGCCGCCGGCCTTGATCTTCTCGAGGAAGGCGGCGTTGGCGGCGCGATTGCGCGCGATGCCTTCCTGCGCGGCTTCCTGGGCCGCCCGGGCGACGATCTTGCGCTGCTCCTCGCTCAACCGGTCCCAGAAGCGCTTGCTGACGGTGATGGCGCCCATCGCATAGACGTGGTTGGTCAGCGTCATGTATTTCTGGGCTTCGAACAGGCGCGAATTATAGGTGATGCTGGCGCCGTTATCCTGGCCGTCCACGGTGCCCTGCTGCAACGCCACGAACAGGTTGGGCATCGGCATGGTGACCGCCTGCGAGCCCGCCGCCTCGAAGAAGCTGCGGATGGAGGCCGAGCCGGGCACGCGGACCTTGAGGTCCTTCAGATCCTCGACGGTACGCACCGGATGCTTGGAATTGGTCACGGCGCGGAAGTCGAGCTCGAAATACGCCAGCGCCACCATGTTGTGCTTGGCGAGCGTCTCCCCCAGCGTCCGCTGCAAGATCCCCTTCGGATTGTAGAAGATCTTGTCGACCTCCTGGGTATTGGCCGCGATGTAGGGGAGGTAGTGGATGTCGAGCAGCGGATCGAGACCGGTCAGCGAGCCGATATTCAGGAAAGCGAACTCGACCGACCCCCGGCTGAGGTCGCGCCCGAGCGCCTCGTCGCCGCCGATCTGGCTGTTCGGAAACACGGTGATGTCGATCTCGCCATTGGTCCGTTCCTTGACGAGCCGCGCGAAGATCTGGCTCGCCTCGTCGGCGGCATTGCCCTGCGCGAAGACGTGGCCGAGGCGGGCCTTCTGAGCCAGCACCGGCTGGGACAGAGTCATGACGGATACCGCCGCGAGCGCGGCGAGAAGCAGCTTCTTCATGGTTTCCTCCCGGGGAAACGGCCGTCTTCTTCTTGTTTTTGTTCAGAAGACGGCCGGATTTTTCACGTGTTGTGGTCGATCACCACCGTTTTGGCGACGGTGTATTCCTTCAGGGCCTCGAAACCCTTCTCGCGACCGTGGCCGCTCTTGCGGAAACCGCCGAACGGCAATTCGATGCCGCCGCCGGCCCCATAGCCGTTGATATAGATCTGGCCGGCGCGGATGCCCTTGGCCATCCGCATCTGGCGACCGCCGTCGCGGGTCCACACACCCGCGATGAGGCCGTAGTCGGTTCCGTTGGCGAGGCGGAGCACGTCGTCCTCGTCGTCGAAAGGCAGCGCGGCGAGCACCGGGCCGAACACCTCCTCGCGCGCCAGTTCATGCGTGCGCGGCACGAGGCCGAACAGGGTCGGCGGCACGAAATAGCCGGCCTTGCCGGCCTCGGGGTGGATCTGCCCCTGCGCGGCCACCTCGATCCCGTCGCGCGCGGCGCGGTCGAGGAAACTCATCACGCGGTCGCGCTGGACCGCATTGATGACCGGGCCGCAATCGAGGTCCTGGCCGGGATAGCCCACCTTCATCGACGCCATGCGGTCGGCAAGCTTGCGCATGAAGGGCTCGTAGATCGATCGCTCGATGAGCACGCGCGAGCCGGCCGAGCAGGTCTGCCCGGCATTCTGCACGATGGCGCCGATGATGACCTCGCACGCCCTGTCCTGATCGGCGTCGGCAAACACGATCTGCGGCGACTTGCCTCCAAGCTCCAGAACGCAGGGAACATGGTTCCTCGCCGCCGCCGTCTGCACCAGCGTGCCGACCTCCGGCGAACCGGTGAAGGAGAGGAAATCGATTCCGGCATGGCTTGAAAGCGCGGCGCCCGCCTCCTCGCCGAGGCCGGTCACGACGTTGATGACGCCGGCCGGGAAGCCGATCTCCTCGGCAAGCTCGGTGAAGCGCAGGCAGGAGAGCGAGGCTTCCTCCGCGGGCTTGAGGATGGCGGCATTGCCGGCGGCCAGCGAGGCGCCGAGCGTGCGGCCGAACATCGAGGCCGGGTAGTTCCACGGGATGATGTGCCCGGTGACGCCGCGCGGCTCGCGCAGCACCATCACCTGGTAGCCCGGCAGGAAGGGAATGGTGTCGCCATGGATCTTGTCGGCGGCGCCGCCGTAATACTCGAAGTAGCGGGCGGTGACGCGGATGTCGTTCCGGGCGAGCTTCATCGGCTTGCCGGTGTCCGCCGCCTCGATCTCGGCGAGCTCGTCCAGCCGGTCGAGGATCAGCAGGCCGAGCCGGCTGAGCAAGCGCCCGCGTTCCAGGGCCGGCATGGAGCCCCAGGCCGTCTCGAAGGCGATGCGGGCGGCGGTCACGGCGCGATCGATGTCGGCGGCGCCCCCGCGCGCGATGCGGCCGATGGTTTCGCCGGTGCTCGGATCGATCACGTCGAGCATCGCGCCCGAAGCCGGCTTCACCCAGTGACCATCAATGAAAATCTCGTCGCGCCCCATCGGCATCCTCCACACTCCTTTTTTGCGTTTGTGGGGATGCTCTACGGCCGACCGGCCTTCCGCAATGCCGAAAAATGATAAGCGGCGTTCGGATTTTCCGAAGGGTTGACGGCGCGCCAGCCTCGTATGCGATGGCGATCGAGAGAAGAGCGGCGGGCAAGGCGAGCCTTTGCTCGGAGGTCAGGAGACCGGTTTGCTGCGGCGTGAAAACCAGGCGACGCCCCCTGCGGGGACGCGTCGATACCGGAGAATGGACCATGAAATGGGAATATCTGGTGGTTGAAACAGCCTTGGATTCCGTCGCCCTCAGGGAACTGGGCGCGGAAGGATGGGAGCTCGTCACGGTTGTCTCGCCGGCGCACTTCGTGCTGCACTACTTCTTCAAGCGTGAGGCACGCGCGTAGCCGACATCGATCCTCGGGCACCGCTTCCGGGCGAAGCATCCATGGAGTGTTTTCAATGGCCAAGCGTGACGCCGTCTTCCCCGCCGGCCGGCATGATCTCTACAAGGCGCAGACCTATTCCGCGGCGATCCGGTCGGGCGATCTCCTGTTCGTATCCGGCCAGGTCGGCAGTCGCAGCGACGGCTCGCCCGAGCCGGACTTCGAGACCCAGGTCCGCCTGGCCTTCGCCAATCTCGAGGCGACGCTGAAAGCGGGCGGATGCGGGCTCGACGACATCGTGGACGTGACGACCTTCCATACCGATCCGCAGAACCAGTTCGCCACGCTCATGAAGGTCAAGGGCGACGTCTTCCCGGAGGAGCCTTATCCGAACTGGACGGCGATCGGCGTCAACTGGCTCGCGGGGTTCGGCAAATGTGGTCGCCTTCTACGAGCTGATGTTCAACGCCTGTCGGCCCGCCGAGGCCGTCGAGCGCTTCGTCGGGGACGAGTACATCCAGCACAACCCGCATGTCGCCACCGGCAAGGAGGGCTTCATCGCCTATTTCGAGCGCATGGCGCGGGAATGGCCGGGCAAGCGGGTCGAGATCAAGCGGGTCGTGGCGGAGGGCGCGTATGTCGTTCTGCATTGCTTCCAGCACTGGCCCGGAAATCACGACTACGCCGGCATCGACATTTTCCGGCTCGACGATCAGGGAAGGATCATCGAGCACTGGGACGTGTTGCAGATCCTGCCCGAGCAGGCAGCCAACGCGAACGGCATGTTCTGATCCTCCGTCCGGCCCGGCCGCCAGCGGCTTCTGACGACATGCCATCCGAGGCCATCGCGTCCCGTCTCAGATCGGCTTCTGATCGTGAAATGGCGCGGAGGGCCCCGCAACCAACGACAAGAACCTCGGCAACGCCCCGAGCTGTCGAGGTTCTATGGTCATCGCGGCTCGGGAACGCGGCCCTGTTGCCGGGCGATCCGCAACGCCGCCTGTGCGGCGCCGAAACCGTTGTCGATGTTGACGGCGACGAGGCCCGGCGCGCAGCTGGCCAGGGCGGAATGCAGCGCCACATGCCCCCCCGTGGCGACGCCCCGCCCCACCGAGGTCGGCACCGCGATGATCGGCGCGGCGACGAGGCCGGCCAGCACGCTGAACAGCGCTCCCTCCATGCCGGCGACGGCGATGACGACGCGCGCGGCGCGAATCTCCTCCAGCCGCGCCATCAGGCGCCACAGGCCGGCCACGCCGACATCGGCGATCACCTGCGCCGGCACGCCGCAAAAGGCGAGCGTGCGCACCGCCTCCCCGACCACCGGCATGTCGGCGAGGCCGGCGGCCACCACCGCGATCTCCGCCTTTTCCGCCAGGACTGGCGGCGTGCCGAAGATCGCCGTGCAGGAGAGCGGGTCATGATCGAGGAGCGCCTGCAGCGGCGCAGGCAGTTGCGCCAGCCTTTCGGCGGAAAGCCGGGTCAGCAGCAGCGGCCGCTCGCGCAACCGCGCCTGCTCCAATATGGCGACGAGCTGCGCCGCCGTCTTGCCCTCGGCATAGACCGCCTCAGGCAGGCCCATGCGCGCCTCCCGCTCCCAGTCCATGAGCGGTGAACCCTCGGCGGTCATTGCGCGGCCTCGCTGACGAAGGCGCTGCCGGTCCGATAGGGCGCGATGCCGGCGAACAGGCGGTTCTCCTCGGCGCAGCGCTCCACCAGCAGGGCGGTGAGCGCGGCCCGTTGCGCCGGGTCCAGCCCGCGGGCGATCTCCAGATGCACCCCGTCGCGCCGCACCCGCACGCGCACCGTCTCGCCGGTGCCGAG
This sequence comes from Ancylobacter oerskovii, assembly GCF_018390555.1. Taxonomy (GTDB): domain Bacteria; phylum Pseudomonadota; class Alphaproteobacteria; order Rhizobiales; family Xanthobacteraceae; genus Ancylobacter; species Ancylobacter oerskovii. The sequence goes on from NZ_JAHBGB010000002.1 coordinate 112,818, forward strand.
CCGCGCCCGCACCGCCCGCTCCGTGCGGTCGATGAAGGCGAGATCGCGCGGATCGATGGCGATGCCGGTTTCCACCCGGCTGGCGAGGCAGGGCTGGGCCGGCAACTCGGCGAAGCGGGTGAAGCCGAGATGGCGGGTGATGGCGCGGATCGCCGCCTTGTCGATCCTCGCCGTCACGAAGGGATGCACGACGTCATGCTCGCGCGCGGCGATCAGGCCGGGCCGGTGATCGGAGAGATCGTCGAGATTGGTGCCGGAGGCGAGCAGGCGGTCGGTGGCCCCGCGCATGGCGGCATAGAGGTTCGACTTGCAGAAATAGCAGCGGTTGAACGGATTGGCGCGATAGGCGGCGTCGTTCTGCTCGCCGGCGTCGAGGAAGCGCAGATGCCACCCCTCCGCCCGGCCATGTTCCTCGATCAATGCGCGGGCGGCGGCGGGAACCGCCGGGGAGACCGCGTGGATCATCATCGGCGCGAGCGCCGTCGCCCGAGGCGCCACCCGATGCGCCACCGAAGCGAGCGTCATGCTGTCGACGCCCCCGCTCACCGCCACCGCGAGCGGGCCGAGGCCGGCGATGACGCTCTCCAGCCTCGCCAGCTGGTCAGCCACCTCCGGCATCAGTCCGTCGCCTTCGCCAGGCGGCGGCGGGCCGCCAGAGTGGGGATATCGGCGAGGACGTCGCTCTCGACCTTGGCGCTGCGCGTTCCGTCCGGCCGATGCGCGCGCTTCACCGGCTGCCCCCCGGCGGTCACGTCGTGATCGCGCGCCAGCACCCGCCGTTCCACCGCGTGCCAGCGCAGGCCGAGCGTCGAGGTTTCCAGGAAAATGGCGTCGCCGACGGCATCGAAGGCCGCGGGCTCCGCCAGCAGGGAGAAGGTGGTCACAGGACGTCCCTTCTTGCCGATGGCGCCGGTGAGGCGCAGGTCACGGACCCCGTCGAGCCCCCGCAGCCGGTCGGCCGCCTGCGCCATTTCCTCGCCGGTCATGTCGTCTATGTCGAAGGCGATGTCGAGAAGCCGGGTCTCGTCCGTGGCGGCGTCGGCGGTGAAGAGGCTGGCCCGCAGCACATTGGGCAGCCCGTGGAGATGGCGCGTTCCCGCGCCGTAGCCGGCCGAGTCGAGACGCGCGACGTCGGGGCGCGCGATGCCGGGGCGCGACGCCGGCTCGTCGCCGATGACGAAGCGCAGGATCGCCGCCCCGGTCGGGGTGACGCGCTCGCCGCCGATCCCATCGTCCCGCCAGTCGAATCCCTTGAGGATCTCCACGGTGGCGGGCGCGGGCACCGGCAGCAGCCCGTGGGCGGTCTTCACCAGCCCCCCGCCCAGCGGCAGCGGCGCCACGCTCCAGCGCGCGGGAGCGAGAGCGGCGATGAGGCAGCCGGCGGCGACCACGTCCATCAGCGAATCCCAGTCGCCGATTTCGTGGAAATGCACCTCCTCCACGGGCATGCGATGCATGCGCGCTTCCGCCGCGGCGAGGATGGCGAGGATGCCGATGGCGGCCTCCGCCGTGCCCGGAGCCAGCGTCGCCGCACGGATGCGCCCGCGCATGGCGGCGAAGGTCGCGTGGGAGGAATGGCGGGCGCCGTCATGATGGGGCATCGCGTGAGGATGCCCCTCCTCATGGGAATGGCCGGCAGCGGCGCCAGCCGGCGGAGATGGCGCGTCGCCGGGCACCGCCAGCGAGAAATGCCGCGCGGCGATGCCGCCGGAGACGACATCGGCGAGGCGCGGCTTGCCGGCTTCCGGCGGCAGCACCGCCGCCACGTCGGCGAGCACCCGCGGCTCGAGCTCCGGTCGCGCGGCGAGAAGGGCGGCGACGAACATGTCGCCGGCGATGCCGCCGACCGGATCGAGATGGATGTGCATGGTCCCGCCCCTCACCTGCTCCCTCAGTGGCCGGACGGCGGCCACGGATCGAGGAGCTTGCCGCCGGCATCGAACTGCATCGGCACCGGCTCGCTCAGGATCTCCACCCCCGGACGTCCGGCGAGTTGCGGCAGCAGCGCCTCGGAGGCGTAGAGATATTCGAGGTGCAGCGTGTTGGGAATGCGGATCAGGGTGATCGCATCCGGCGTATGGGATTCGCAGGTCTTCACCGCCGCCTGGATCGCCGTCTTCTCATCCGGCATCGCCATGGGCAGCGAGGCGGCGATCAGGACGCCGGAGGTCAGCGAGTTGGTGTAGACCGATTCACGGTCGAAGCGGTCGAACAGCCGCTCGGTGATGACGTCGGCCCGCGCCACGCCGTTGGCGTTGCCCTGGCTCTTGTCGGTGACGTCCAGCACCACGATGCGCGACACCGACGGCCCGCCCTTGATCGCGGTGGTGGAGGGCCGGCCGGTGATGTTGGGGTCCATGCCGCTGCCGGAGAATTCCTTGCCGACATAATCGACCAGCAGCACGTCGAGCGGCCCGGAGGCCAGCGGCTGGTCGAGCGGGCCGAGCGGCAGGCGCGGCATGTTGCGCATCGCCTCGGCGAGGAAGACCCGCTCCTTCTCGATCATGCCCTCGGTGGGCAGCACCACCACCTTGGAGAGGCGGTCATAGGCGTTCTCCACCGTGCCGATGCCGAACAGCACCTTGCAGGTGGCGAGCTTCACCCGCGCCATCTCCACCACGAAGCGCCCGACATAGTTGAAGCCCCAGGCGTGGCAATTGTCGGCGCCGGATTGCTTGCCGAGACCGATGGCCAGCATCTTGGCGAGCCCGCTCTCGTTCTCCCAGCGAAAGGCACTGTGCGGCTTGATGCGGTTGAACAGCACGATGCCATCAGCCTCATAGGCGAGCCGGTCGATGCGCACCGACATGCCGTTGTCGAGCACGCCGACCTCCACCGTCTCCATGCTGGAGCGGATCGGGCAGCCGGCGCTGGCCTCGGTCACGCCGAGCTGCGCCAGCACCTTCACCTGCCCCTCGGCGGTGGCGCCGCCATGGCTGCCCATGGAGGGCACGATGAAGGGCTCGGCGCCGAGCGCGCGCAGCTCGGTCACGATGGCGCGCACCAGTTCCGGCAGGCTGGCGAGGCCGCGCGAGCCGACGGTGAGCGCCACCGACATGCCCGGGCGGATCGTGTCGCGCGCAAAGGCGGCGCCGGCGAGCACGTCATGCACGGCGCGGGCGGGATCCTCGACGTCCTGCGCCGCGAAATGCTGGCGCACCAGCGCCATGCGCGGCAGCTTCACATTCTCGACGAGCTTCACATAACCCGGCCGCATCGCATCCCCTCCCGCATTCTCGTCATTGGCCGGCAGGCGCCGCCCTATTCCTTGAACACCACCTCGCGCTTGCGCGAGATGGTCGGCAGCAGCACCACGACCAGGCTCACCAGGGCGATGCCGAGCAGGGTGGCGGTGAGCGGGCGGGTGAAGAACTGCCCGGCATCGCCGCGGAACAGCAGCATGGAGCGGCGCAGGTTCTCCTCCAGCATCGGGCCAAGGATGAAGCCCAGCAATAGCGGCGCCGGCTCGCAGTCCAGCTTGTAGAGGATGTAGCCGAACACGCCCATGCCGGCCATCACCAGCACGTCGGCGGTCGAATTGTTCACGCTGTAGACGCCGATCGCCGAGAACACGATGATCGCCGGGAACAGGTAGTTGTACGGCACGGTGAGCAGCCGCACCCAGATGCCGATCAGCGGCAGGTTGAGCACCACCAGCATCAGGTTGCCCACCCACATGGAGGCGATCAGCCCCCAGAACAGCTCCGGCTTCTCGGCGACGAAGGCCGGGCCGGGGGTGATGCCGTGGATGATGAGCGCGCCGACCATCAGCGCCATCACCGGGTTGGACGGGATGCCGAGGGTGAGCATCGGGATGAAGGAGGACTGCGCGCCGGCGTTGTTGGCGCTTTCCGGCCCCGCGACCCCTTCGATGGCGCCCTTGCCGAATTCCTGCGGATGCCGCGAGAGCTTCTTCTCGAGCGCGTAGGACGCGAAGGAGGACAGCAGCGCCCCTCCCCCCGGCAGGATGCCGAGCACGGCGCCGAGCCCGGTGCCGCGCAGCACCGGCGCGGCGATGCGACGGATGTCCGCCCAGCTCAGCATGAGGCCGCCCACCTTGGTGACGGCGACCGAGCGCGTCTCCGGCGCCTCCAGGTTCCGCACGATCTCGCCGATGCCGTAAATGCCCATGGCGAGGGCGACGAACTGCAGGCCGTCGCTGAGATTCTGCAGGTCGAAGGTGAAGCGCGCCTCGGTGGTGTAGATGTCGCGGCCCACGAGCCCCAGCAGCAGGCCCAGCAGGATCATCGCCAGCGCCTTGAGCAGCGAGCCGGAGGCCAGCGTGATCGAGGCGATGAGGCCGAGCACCATCAGCGCGAAATATTCCGGCGGCCCGAATTCCAGCGCCAGCTCGGCGAGCGGCGGGGCGAACAGCGCGATGAACACCGTCGCCACCGTGCCGGCGAAGAAGGAACCGAGCGCGGCGGTGGCCAGCGCGGTGCCGGCCCGACCCTGCCGCGCCATCTGGTAGCCGTCGATGGCGGTGACCACCGAGGTGCTTTCGCCCGGCAGGTTGATCAGGATCGCCGTGGTCGAGCCGCCATATTGCGCGCCGTAATAGATGCCGGCGAGCATGATCAGCGCCGAGACCGGCTCCAGCCCGAAGGTGATCGGCAGCAGCATGGCGATGGTCGCCACCGGCCCGAGGCCCGGCAGCACGCCGATCAGCGTGCCGAACAGCGCGCCCATGAAGCAATAGAGCAGGTTGTGGAGGCTCAGGCTGGTGGCAAAGCCCAGCGCCAGATTGCCGAGGAGATCCACGCGGTGATCCTTAGGTCAGGACAGCCAGGTTCCGATCGTCGGGATGGCGAGGCCAAGCCCGAGAATGAAGACGGCCCAGGTGAAGACGACCAGCAGCGCCGACAAGGCGAGCGCGCCGCGCCAGCCCACCTGCCCGCTCGCCAGCGTCGCGAGGAAGGCGGCGATGGCGACGCTGGGCGCCAGGCCGAGGCCGGAGAGGCCGAAGCCGAAGACGAGCACCGCCGCCACCACCAGCACCAGCGCGCGCCACGCGAAGGGCGCGACCCGCCCGCCCTCGCCGATCAGCGCGCGGACGAAGATGACGAGCCCGATGAGGCCGAGCAGGCCCGACAGCAGCAGCGGAAAATAGGCGGCCCCCATGCGCACGGCGGTGCCGAGCGACAGGTCTCTCGCCAGAAAGGCGAAGCCGCCGGCGAAGGCCATGAACATCAGGCCGGAAAGGGCATCCTGGCTGCACAGGGCCTGAAGCGGAGACTTGCCGTGCGGAAACTTGCCGTGCGGAGATTTGCCGTTCATCGCAGCGATCCGTTGGGCGGAAGGGAAAGGACGGGGAAGGGCTCGGCCGTTCCCCGGCGCAGCGGCCTCACTGGGGCTTGATGTTCCCCTTCTCGATGACCTCCTTCCACTGGGCGGTCATCGTCTTGATGAGGTCGGCGAACTGCTCGGGGGTGGAGGACACCGGCGTCATGCCGAGCTCCTGCATCTTCTTCACCGTCTCCGGCTGCTTCATGAAGGTCTGGAGTTCGGCCGAGAGCTTGTCGGTCACCGCGTCCGGCGTGCCGGCGGGCGCGAGGAAGCCGTGCCAGGCGGTCGCCTCGAAGCCGGGAATGGTCTCGGCGACGGTGGGCAGGTTCTTGTCGAAATCCTGCCGCTCCGGGGTCGCCACCGCCAGCGCCACCAGCTTGCCGGACTTCACATGCGGCAGCAGCAGCGGGACATTGTCGAAGGCGAGCTCGACATTGCCGGCCAGCAGGTCCGGCAGCATGGCGCTGGAGCCCTTGTAGGGGATGTGCACCATCTGGGTGCCGGTCCGCTGCATCAGCAGCTCGCCGGCGAGGTTCTGCGTGGTGCCGGTGCCGGCGGAACCGAAGCTCACCTTGTCGGGATTGGCCTTGAGATAGGCGATGAGCTCGGGCACCGAGCGCGCCGCGATCTTGTCGGGGTTGATGACGAGCACGTTCGGCACCACGCTCACCTGGCCGATCGGCTTCAGGTCGCGCAGCGTCTGGTAGGGGAACTTGGCGCCATAGAGCGTGGGATGGACCGCGAGATTGGAGGTCGAGGCCAGCACCAGCGTGTAGCCGTCCGGCGCCGCCCGCGTCACCTTCTCCACGCCCGAGACGCCGCCGCCGCCGCCGATGTTCTCGACGACGAAGGGCTGGCCGAACTTCTTCTGGAAGTGCTCGGCGGCCATGCGGGCGATGATGTCGGCCGTGCCGCCGGCGGAGAACGGCACGACGATGGTGACGGCCTTGTCGGGATAGGCCGTCTCGGCCAGGGCGGCATTCGCCAGCGGCCCGGCGAGCGGCGCGCCGGCGAGGGCGAACGACAGGCATGCGGCAGCGAGTGATGTCAGCTTCACAGTTTCCTCCGTTGTCGTCTGCACCCTTGTCGGCGGGCGCTTGGATGCGCGGGCGGACGGCCCTGCCGGCAACATGTCGGCGTGCGGGGGCAAGCTGCCGACCTGTCCACTATTTGTCAAGATGTAATGATCAGCACGACAAACGAAGCCGGTGGGGGCCATCGATGGCGCGGGCAGCCGGAAGCGCCGGCGGCCAGGCCGGCCACAGTCGTGTCACGCAGGCTGGAAATTATTTCATCTCAAAGGGATAGATCGAGGGTACGCCCCTCGAATATCCGGCCGCGCGAGCCTTCGAGATGCTGGCGCATCCTGTCGCGCGCCGCACCGGCATCGCGCTCGCGAATGGCGTCATAAATGCCCTGGTGCTCCTTGAACACGCCGACAAGTCCGGCATTCGGCCCCATTAGCGAGACGCCATGGAATTTCATGCCGACGGCGATGTGATCCTTCAGCGCCTGCATCGAGGAGATGTAATAATGGTTGTTCGTCGCCGCGGCGATGGCGCAATGGAAGGCGTAGTCGGCATCCTCGCGGTGGCGATGCACCTGGGTGGCGTCGCGCATCAGGTCGAGCGCAGCGGCGATGGCCTCCAGCGCCGCCCCGTTCCAGCGTAGCGCGGCGTAATAGGCATGGTCGGGCTCGATGGTCAGCCGAAACTCGTAGCAGCGCTGGATGTCGGCGATGGTCTCCACCGGCGAGAAGCCGATGGCACGCGCCTCTTCCACCCGCACCTTCACGAAGCTGCCGGCGCCTTGGCGGGAATAGATCAACCCTTCGTCGCGCAAGCGCTTGAGCGCCTCGCGGATGATCGGGCGCGAGACGAGGAAGGCCGCGGCAAGCTCGTGCTCGCCGGGCAGCTTCTCGTCGGGCTGATACTCGCCATTGCTAATTCTGGCGTGCAGCATCTGGTAGGCGCGCTGCACCAGCGGCGTGCGGTGCGCCCGGTCGGCACCGGGCTCCGCGCCCTCGGGGGTGATCGCGGTGGAAGCCTCTCCGGTCGTCTCGCCCAGGGCGTCGTGCTCAGCCATTGCCTGTGTCCAGAAGTCGGTTCCCGGCCGCGCGCGTCGCGGCCGATCCCGCAAAGCCGCTTCGACGGGGCGGTTCGCAACAATTTGCGCGATCGATCTCATTTTACAAGTCCAAGATGGCTCCATGTCGTACGCGCTCTTGCATGAGATTTCAACATTACAACATGTTGACATTTTAAGTATCGCCCCCTATGCCATTCCGCAAATAAGCGGCGAGCCTCGTCGCAACGGGAGGATGGCGGCTTTGGAACGGGCTCGGGCTCCTTGCGGGCAGGCGCGCCAGGTTGCGGCAGCGGAACGCGCGGAATCGGCGCACCCGCCGGTGCGCCTGATCGCCGACGACCTGACCGGCGCGCTCGATGCCGCGATCGCCTTCGTCCGCCCCTCCATCCGCGTGCCCGTATACTGGGATATTCCGCCCGCCGGCCTGCCGTCGGGCGGCGTCGCGTTCGACAGCGGCACCCGCGAGGCCGGGGCGGCCGCCAGCCGCCGCAAGGTGGCGGCGCTGGCCGGCCTCCTCCCTCGCGACGGCGCTTCCCTCTTCTATGCCAAGCTCGACAGCCTGCTGCGCGGGCAGGCGGCGGCCGACATCGCCGGCTGGATGGAGGCGATGGCGTTCGACCGCTGCATCGTCGCCCCGGCCTTTCCCCATCACGGCCGCATCACCCGCGGCGGCCTCCAGTTCGTCCGCCGCGGCGCCGGGGAGCAGCCGGTCGCCACCGATCTCGCCGGCGACCTCCGCAAGGAAGGGCTGGAAGTGCGCCTGTGCCGCCCCGGCGACGCGGTGCCGGACGGGGTCAGCCTGTGGGACGCCGAGAGCGACGCGGATCTCGCCCGCCTCGTCGCGGCCGGCCGGCCGCTCGGCGGCACCACCCTGTGGTGCGGCAGCGGCGGGCTCGCGCTCGCCCTCGCCGGCACGCAGGCGGAGGAGCGCCTATCGCCCGCCGCCCTGCCACGCCCGATCCTCGGCCTGTTCGGCACCGATCACCCGGTGACGCGCGAGCAGATCGCCGCCTGCGGGACGGCGGTCCTCGCCCTGCCCGACGGCGGCGACGACGCCGCGCGGGCCGTTGCCGACAGGCTCGCCCGTAAAGGGGCGGCCTTGGCTTTCATCGACATGCCGGATGCGCCGTCCCGCGCGGCGGCGGCGGCGCGCATCGCCCACGCATTCGACCGGCTCGTGCAGGCGCTCGATCCGCCGGGCACCCTCGTCGTCGCCGGCGGCGAGACGCTGCGCGGCCTGTGCGGCGCGCTCGGCGCCGAACGCCTCGAACTCTACGGGCAGATCGAGACCGGAATTCCGTGCTCGATCCTGCGCGGCGGCCGCTTCGACGGCGTGCATGTCGTGTCCAAATCGGGCGCCTTCGGCGACCCGCAGCTGCTCCGGCGGCTGATCGTTCCATTCGAGGGAGACCACGCATGACGCCGCATCTGGCGATCACCATGGGCGATCCGGCCGGCATCGGCCCGGAGATCATCGTCAAGGCCTGCGCCAGGCTGAAGCACCGGCTCGCCGGCGGCAGCCTCCGCCTGCTGATCATCGGCAGCAATCCGGCGCTCATGGCCGCGCGGGCGGCGCTCGGCACCGACATCGCCCTCCCCGAGGTCGGGCCGGACGACGCATGGCCGGCGCTGGCCTGCCTGCAGGCCGGCCCCGAGGGCGAGCCGATCCGGCCGGGCGTGCTGTCGGTCGATGGCGGGCGCTTCGCCTATCTCGCGGTGGAGCGCGCCGTGCGCCTCGCCCAGGCAGGCCGCATCCAGGGCATCGTCACCGGCCCCCTGAACAAGGAAACGCTGAACAAGGCCGGCTATCACTATGCCGGCCACACCGAGATGCTGGCCGAGCTCACCGGCGCGCGCGGCTCGGTGATGATGCTGGCGCACGGCAATATGCGCGTCAGCCACGTCACCACCCATGTCGCGCTCAAGGACGTGCCGAAGCGCCTCACCCCCGAGCGGCTGCGCTATGTGATCGAGCTCACCGATCAGGCGCTCGGCCGCCTCGGCCTCGACCGCCGCCGCATCGCGGTGGCCGCGCTCAATCCGCATGCCGGCGAGGGCGGGCTGTTCGGCCGCGAGGACATCGATGTCAGCGAGCCGACCATCGCCCGGGCGGTCGCCGACGGCTACGACGTGGTCGGCCCGGTGCCGGGCGACACCGTGTTCGTCAAGCTGCGCGCCGGCCAGTACGACGCGGTGGTCGCCATGTATCACGACCAGGGCCACATCCCGGTGAAGCTGCTCGGCTTCGACGTGAACCCGGAAACCGGCACCTGGGACGCGTTGTCCGGCGTCAACATCACCCTCGGCCTGCCGATCATCCGCACCTCGGTCGATCACGGCACCGCCTTCGACATCGCCGGCAAGGGCATCGCCAACGAGCTGAGCCTGATCGAGGCGATCGACTATGCCGAGAAGCTCGCCGCCACCCGCGACGCCTGAAGGAGCACGCAACTCATGACCCTCGGGCTTTCCACCCCGATCGACCTGGTGCGCCCCGCGCGCATCGCCTTCGGCTCCGGCACGCTGCCTTCCGTGCAGCGCTGGCTGGACGAGAAGGGGCTGACGCGCATCCTCGTGGTCGCCGACGCCTTCAATGCCGGCCGGGTCGATCTGCTCGGCCTCACCGGCGAGGTGACGGTGTTCGGCGCGGTGAAGCCCGAGCCGGACCTGCCGAACCTGGAGGCGCTCCTCGCGCTGGCGGAGCAGGCGCGCGCGCAGGCGGTGATCGGCTTCGGCGGCGGCAGCGCCATGGACCTCGCCAAGCTCGCCGCCGTGCTGCCCGGCTCCGGCCAGAGCCTGCACGATGTGGTGGGCCCGGAGAAGGTGGCGGCCAAGCGCGCCGCCCTCGTCCAGGTGCCGACCACCGCCGGTACGGGAAGCGAGGCCGGCACCCGCGCGCTGGTCACCGATCCGGCGACGCAGAACAAGCTCGCCGTGCAGAGCCTGCACATGCTCGCCGACCTCGCGGTGATCGATCCCGATCTCACCCTCACCGTGCCGCCGGCCGTCACCGCCGCGACCGGGGTCGATGCGCTCGCCCATTGCGTCGAGGCCTTCACCAGCCGCAAGGCGCACCCGGCCATCGACCTCTACGCGCTGGAAGGCGCGCGGCTCGCCGGGCGCTACCTCGCCCGCGCCATCGCCGATGGTTCCGACCGCGAGGCCCGCGCCGGCATGGCGCTCGCCTCGCTCTATGGCGGCTTCTGCCTCGGCCCGGTGAACACCACCGCCGGCCATGCGGTGGCCTATCCGCTCGGCACCCGCCACCACATCGCCCATGGCGCCGCCAATGCGCTGGTCTTCCCGCATGTGCTGGCCTTCAACGCCCCGGCCGTGCCGGAGAAGACCGCGCTGGTGCTGGAGGCGCTCGGCCTGCCGGCGTCGAGCGACCCGCAGGCAGTGCTCGCCAGCACCCATGGCTGGTGCCGCACGCTCGGCTGCGAGATGACGCTTTCCGCCTATAAGGTGCCGCAGGACGACCTGCCGGCAATGGCCGCCGAGGCCCACGCCATCCGCCGCCTGCTCGACAACAACCCGCGCGACATGAGCCGCGAGGACATCCTCGCGATCTACCGCGCCGCCTACTGAGCCCACCCCTTCCACTCGCCAAGGCCCGCAGAAATGACCCGCATCAAAGGTACTTTCGTCGCCATCGTCACCCCCTTCGACAAGAACGAGGCGCTCGACGCCGGCGCGCTGCGCCGCCAGGTGGAACGCCAGATCGGCGCCGGCAACGGCATCTTCTGCGCCGGCACCAATGGCGAGTTCTATGCGCTCTCCTTCGCGGAGAAGGTCGAGGTGGCGCGGATCTGCGTCGAGGCCGCGGCGGGGCGCCAGCCGGTGCTCGCCCATATCGGCGAGATCTCGACCCACCAGACCATCGCGCTCGGCAGGGAAGTCCAGAAGCTGGGCGTGAAGGCGGTCTCGGCGATCACCCCGTCCTTCATCGCCTGCTCGCAGGACGAGCTCATCGACCACTACCGCAAGGTGGCGGATGCGCTCTCGGTGCCGGTCTATCTCTACAACATCCCCGCCCGCACCGGGAACACCATCGCGCCCGAGACCGCCCGCATCCTCGCCGACCATCCGAACATCATCGGCATCAAGGACAGCGCCGGCTCGCAGGAGAGCCTCGACGGCTTCCTGGAGATCGCCCGCGCGCGCGACGACTTCGACGTGCTGGTCGGCCCGGACTCGCTCATCCTGCACGGGCTGAAGAACGGCGCGGCCGGCAATATTTCCGGGCTCGGCAATGTCTCGCCGGTCACGCTCAACGCGATCAGCACCGCCTTCGAGGCCGGCGACCTCGCCGCGGCCGAGGCGGCGCAGACCCGCTTCAGCGCGCTGCGCAAGGATCTCTATGCCTTCGGCTTCCCGCCGGCCCTGGTCAAGCGCGCGCTGCGCCACGCCATGCCGGAGGTCGGCGCCAGCCGCGCGCCGGTGCTGATCAGCGCCGAGGTCGATGCCCAGGTGGCGGCGATCTCGGCCGCCAATGCCGAAGCGACGGCGTGAGGAGCGGGCGATGAGCTTCACCGTCGTCAGCCTCGGCGGGCCGGTCGCCCCCGAAGGCGAGGAGATGCTGAAGGCGGCGGGGATCACCTCGCTCGCCACCAAGCCCTACCCGTCCAAGCCGGAGGCGATCGATCTCCTCGCCGCGCATCAGGCGGACGCGATCATCGTGCGCCTCGTCGAGCGCGTCGATGCGGACATCCTCGCCGCCTCGCCCAGGCTCAAGGTGGTGCACAAGCACGGCGCCGGCACCAACGACATCGACGTCGCGGCGGCGAAGGCGGCGGGCATTCCCGTGCTGGCGGCGGTGGGCGCCAACGCGCATTCGGTGGCCGAGCACGCGCTGGCGCTGATGTTCGCGCTGATCAAGGACATGCGCCGGCAGGACGCCTTCGTGCGCGGCGGCGGCTGGGCGAGCAAGGCCTATCAGGGCCATGAGCTGCGCGGGCGCACGCTCGGCCTCGTCGGCATGGGCCTGATCGGCCGCAACCTCGCCCGCATGGCGAGCGCGATCGGCATGCGCGTCGAGGCCTACGATCCCTATGCGCCGGACGATGCCTTCGGCCCCGACTGCGCCCGCGCCGGCGCTCTCGACGCGCTGTTGGCGGCCTCGGACGTGATCAGCCTGCACTGCCCGCTTACCGAGCAGACGCGCGGACTGATCAACGCCCGCACGCTCGGGCTGATGAAGCCGAGCGCGCTGCTGATCAACACCGCGCGCGGCGAGGTCGTCGACGAGCCGGCGCTGGTCGTGGCGCTGAAGGCCGGCATCATCGCCGGGGCAGGGCTCGACACCTTCTCCCCCGAGCCGCCGGCACCGGACAACCCGCTGTGGCAGCTCGACAATGTGGTGCTGTCGCCGCATATCGGCGGCGTGACCGAGGAGGCCCGCCGCGAGATCTCGCTGATCGCCTGCGGCAACGTCATCGCGCTGCTGAAGGGCGAGACGGTCGAGCCGCGCTTCTTCGTGCGCGGTTGAGCAGGCCGGCGGGCCGGGCCAGCCCCGGCCCCCGCGTCCGGCTAGGCGACGGCCGCGCTTCCGCCCTGCGGGAGCGTGCCGGCCGGCGTTTCGCGGCCATGGGCGGCGATCCCCGCCGCCAGTTCCCGGAGGATGGCGGGCAGCTTCGCGCTCAGGAAATCCTCCGCGACCAGCAGCGAGACGATCTCCGCATCCTCGGGCGAGGCCGGGCGCAGCCCCTCGGCGAGGGGCAGCCCGTCCAGCCATCGGCCCGGAAAGTCGCCGCGCCCGAAGGGCGGCAACCCGCCTCCCCGTGCGTCCGCGATCGCCTCCACCTCCTCGATCGTCACGGCAACCTGCGTGCCGATCACCAGATAGGTGACGGCACCGGGCGCGATGCCGATATGCACTCCAGGGCGCCATTCCCGTACGCGGCCGAAGGCATCGGGATTGGGTACACGCAAAGCGCGCATTTTTTCCTCGGAAATATCAGAGATAGAATGGTGTAGACTTACCTCGGCCGGCCCGCAATGTCTTTGCCGAAACACCGCGCGCCGGTCTCCTTCGCATCCTTGTGAGCGGCGGGCGCCGCCGCTTCGACAGGCCGATTCATTCGCGCCCGCAGCGCGGCTTTTTCATGTCTGGAAAGCCTGATTTTACGCGGTTTCCAGCCGCAAAAGCCCCCTGTCGCAACGGCAGGCCGGCCCTCTCCGCCGGGCTTCCCCAGCGTCGTCGTGAGGCGGGATCGGCCCGCGAGTTCGGCTAGGCCGGCAGGCGCATCTCCGCCTCCTCGGACCCGACGAGCCGCGACACCAAGGCGGGATGGCGGGAGGAGGCCAGCTCGACGATCTTGTTCCGCCGCTTCGGCCGCGCGATGCGGGCCGATCGGACGATGCTGTACAGATCGGCGTGATTGCCCTCCATGCAGGCCCGCACGATGCGGAACAGGTTGCTGGTTCCCGACAATGTGCCGGTCACGTTGTGCCCCACCCACGGCACGCTGAAGATCACCGAAGAAGGATACGCCGCCTGGATCTTCCCGGCATGGAAGCGATCCCGGCGGTCATAGGTGTCGAGGAACAGGTAGACGCGCCCCGCCACATCGGCCGGAACGATGCCCATGCCGGCCATGGCGCGGGTGAAATGGCCTCCCCATCCGGGGTCGACGCCGCCGCATTCCGCCGGATCGATGGACCATTGCGGACACAGCGAGACCACATGGCTCGCCTCGAACAGCGCGGAATACTTGACCGCCGCATAGCCGCCCATCGAGCCGCCATAGAGGACGCGCTGCCGATAGGCGTCGAGCTGGGGCCGCATCGCCTCCAGCGCCTTGCGCACGCTCTCGGGTGGGAACCAGTTCGGCTTCTTCGCCACCAGCCCGAGGCAGGGCATCGACATCTTCGCCGCCGGCCCCTGCGCGAAGAAGGTCCGCTTCTCGACGGGAAAGATCAGGTCGGAAAACGTGATCAGCAGGAAATCCAGCGTGCCCGGCTGGTAATACGCCAGTAGATGCCTGTCCTCGAAAAGCAGGACGCTGTTCTCGCCGGCCATGTCCGCGCTCATCCCCCCTTGAAAGACCTTGCCGGCCGCCTTGCGCCACCGCCGCCGCCCGCCCGGAGGCGACGCCGCGCCGGGCGTGATGGTCGGCAGGCCCGTCACGCCGGCGAGCCGCCGCATACCAAAAGATGCATGATTGAATTATACACGCAATGGTTATGGCAGGAATATCGCCCGCCGGCAGCGCCCATCGCTCGCGCCTCCCCCGCCGCGGGCATATCGGCCGGTCCTTTTCCCATCCGCACGGCGGCGGCCCGGCACAGTTTAGAGTTATGCCAATTTCTAGTTGGAAGCCGGCCGCCCTCCTATATGCTGGGTCGTGAAGCGCCCGCGGGGCACCGGTCGGTGCCTGATCCGCCGTCCGCCCGTCCCCGGCGACCGGATGTCCAAGCGGGCCGACCGGATGTTGCGAGGCTTCCATGTCCTTTACCCTGAAGATCAACGGTACCAGCCACGACGTCGACGTCGACGACGACACGCCGCTCCTCTGGGTGCTGCGCGACGTGCTCGGCATGACCGGCACCAAGTTCGGCTGCGGCGCCGCGCTGTGCGGCGCCTGCACCGTGCACCTCGACGGCGCGCCGGTCCGCTCCTGCGTCACCACCGTCGACAGCGTCGGCGATTCCGCCATCACCACCATCGAGGCGGTCGGCGCCTCGCCGGCGGGCCGCCATGTCCAGCAGGCCTGGCTCGACCTCGAGGTCGTTCAGTGCGGCTATTGCCAGTCCGGCCAGATCATGTCGGCCGCGGCGCTGATCGCCGAGAACAAGTCGCCCTCCGACGACGACATCGACAACGCCATGTCCGGCAATATCTGCCGCTGCGGCACCTATGCCCGCATCCGCGAGGCGGTGAAGCACGCCGCCACATCCTTTGCCGGCGAAACGAAGTGAGGCGGCCATGCTGAACATTCCCTCTCCCCGGCGCGCCACCCCCGAGACGGCCGCCCCCGGCCTGTCCCGCCGCACCTTCCTCACCGCCAGCCTCACCGCCGGCGGTGGGCTGCTGCTGGCCGTCAGCCTGCCGACGCTCGCCGGCGAGGCGCTGGCGGCCGATGGCCCCTTCGCCCCGGATGCCTTCATCCGCATCGATGCCGACGGCGCCGTCACCCTGGTCATGCCGCAGGTCGAGATGGGCCAGGGCACCTACACCGCGCTGCCGATGCTGATCGCCGAGGAGCTGGCGGTCGATCTCGCCGGGGTGCGGCTCGAGCACGCACCGCCCAGCGACAAGCTGTACGGCAACCCGGCCATCGGCTTCCAGGTCACCGGCGGCTCCACCTCGATCCGTGGCTTCTACGAGCCGCTGCGCAAGGCCGGGGCCACCGCGCGCACCATGCTGGTGACGGCGGCGGCGCAGACATGGGGCGTCGATCCCGCCAGCTGCGACGCCGCCAGGGGCGTCGTCCTGCATCCCGCCACCGGCCGCACCGCCACTTACGGCTCGCTCGCCGCCAAGGCCGCCGCGGTCGCGGTGCCGAAGGAGGTGGCGCTGAAGCCGGCCGACAAGTTCACCCTGATCGGCACCCCGGCAAAGCGCCTCGACGCCCCCGGCAAGGTCGACGGCACCGCCGCCTATGGCATCGACGTCAAGCTGCCCGGCCTGAAGATCGCCACCGTCGCCGCCTGCCCGGTGTTCGGCGGCAAGCTGAAGAGCGTCGACGATACAAAGGCCCGCGCGGTCAAGGGCGTGCGGCAGATCGTCAAGCTCGACGATGCCGTCGCGGTGGTCGCCGATCATATGGGCGCGGCGAAGAAGGGCCTCGCCGCCCTGACCATCGAGTGGGACGAGGGCCCCAACGCCAAGCTCTCCACCGGCGAGATCGTGCAGCAGATGCAGGCGCTGGCGGCCTCGGGGCCGGCGGTCGACGACAAGAAGGTGGGCGACGTCGCCGCCGCCGAGCGGGCCGCCGCCCGCACCGTCAAGGCGACCTACCAGATGCCGTTCCTCGCCCACACCACCATGGAGCCGCTGAACTGCACCGTGCATGTGCGGCCCGATGCCTGCGAGGTGTGGGTCGGCTCGCAGGTGCTGAGCCGGGCGCAGGCCACCGCCGCCGAGGTCACCGGCCTGCCGCTGGAAAAGGTGAGCGTGCACAATCACCTGCTCGGCGGCGGCTTCGGCCGGCGTCTCGAGGTCGACAGCGTCACCCAGGCGGTGAAGATCGCCAAGCAGGTGGACGGGCCGGTCAAGGTGGTGTGGACGCGCGAGGAGGACATCCAGCACGACATCTACCGCCCCTATTACTATGACGAGTTCGCCGCCGGGCTCGACGCGCAGGGCAAGGTGTCGAGCTTCCGCCACCGCGTGGTCGGCTCCTCCATCGTGGCGCGCTGGCTGCCGCAGGCCTTCACCAACGGCCTCGACTTCGACGCCGTCGACGGCGCCGCCGGCCCCTACACCTTCCCCAACCTGCATGTCGACTATGTCCGGCATGTGCTGCCGGAAGGTCTCGTCACCGGCTGGTGGCGCGGCGTCGGCATCACCCACAACGCCTTCATGGTCGAGGGCTTCGTCGACGAGCTCGCCGTGGAGGCCAAGGCCGATCCGGTCGCCTTCCGCAGCGGGCTGCTGGCCGGCGACGCGCGGGCGCGCGGCGTGCTGGAGCTCGCGGCGCAGAAGGCGGGCTGGGGCACGGCGATGCCGGCCCGCGCCGGGCGCGGTGTGTCGCTGCTGTTCGGCTTCGGCACCTATATGGCGCAGGTCGCCGAGGTGGAGATCGGCAAGGACGGCGCGGTCAAGGTGCCGCGCATCGTTTGCGTCGTGGATTGCGGCGTGGTGATCAACCCCGACACCATCAAGGCGCAGGTGCAGGGCGGCATCGTCTATGGCCTCACCGCCGCGCTCTATGGCGAGATCACTCTGAAGGACGGCCGCGTCGAGCAGAGCAACTTCGACAGCTACCAGGCGCTGCGCATCGAGGAGATGCCGCAGATCGAGGTGCACATCGTGGAGAGCCGCGAGGCGCCGGGCGGGCTCGGCGAGCCGTCGACGGCCGGCGTCGCCCCGGCGGTGGTCAATGCGGTGTTCGCCGCCACCGGCCAGCGCCTGCGCCAGCTGCCGATCGACCCGGACCGGCTCAAGGGAGCGTGAACGTGCGTCCGCGATAGAGCGGGCGCCGCCGACCTGCTCTACCCTGCGGGAAACGGGCGGGGATGAAAGCGATGGACCTGCAGGTCGGCGCCGGCAGCGGCGTGAGGAGCAGCGCAGCGGCGGCCGGCCTGCCGCTGGTGCCGGCGGCGTTCTTCGGCATGGTGCTGGGGCTGGTCGGCCTCGGCGGCAGCTGGCGGGCGGCGCATGCCCTGTGGGGCGTGCCGGCGGCCATCGGCGAGGCGCTCATGCTCGCCGGCACGGCGGTATGGGCGGCGGTCACGGTGCTGTTCGCGCTCAAATGGATCTTCGCCCGCGACAAGGCGCTGGAGGAGGCCGCGCACCCCGTGCAGTGCTGCTTCATCGGCCTCGCCGGCGTCGCCACCCTGCTGGTCAGCCTCGCCGCCGGCCCCTATTCCCGCCCGGCGGCGCTGGGGCTGCTGGGGCTCGGCGCGCTGTTCACTCTCGGCTTCGCGCTGTGGCGCACCGGGCTCCTGTGGCGCGGCGAACGCGATCCCGCCCACACCACGCCGGTGCTCTATCTTCCCACCGTCGCCGGCTCCTATGTCACCGCCATCGCCTGCGGCGCGCTGGGCTTCACGGATTGGGGGCAGCTCGCCTTCGGCGCCGGCGTGTTCTCCTGGCTCGCCATCGAGTCGGTGCTGCTCGGCCGGCTTTACACCGCCTCGCCGCTCGCCCCGGCGTTGCGGCCGACGCTCGGCATCCAGCTGGCGCCGCCGACGGTGGGCGCCCTCGCCTATCTCTCCGTGACGCAGGGACCGCCGGACATCTTCGCCCGCGCCCTGCTCGGCTACGGGCTGCTGCAGAGCTTGCTGCTGCTGCGCCTGCTGCCCTGGATCCTGCGGCAGCCACTCTCCCCCGGCTACTGGGCCTTCACCTTCGGCTGCACCGCCTTCGCCACCGCCGCGCTGCGGCTGGTCGAGCGCGGCGAGACCGGCGCCGTTGCCCTGCTGGCGCCGGTGCTGCTGGCGGGGGCGACGCTGGTGGTGGCGATCACCGCCGCCCATTCCCTCTGGCAGCTGGTCAATGGCCGGCTGCTGCCGACCCCCGCCCCGTCGCCCGCGGCGACGCGCTCCTGAACGAGCCGGCACCGGTATCCGGCCCCGCCCCGGGGATGGTTGGCAGACCGGGATTTCCTTCCCATATGCGCGAGGACGGTTCCCGGAAAGGGAGTCGCTTGGAGGCCTTTCATGCGAAATTCAGATCCGCGGCTGTGGATGTGGTCCGAGGCGCTCGCCATGGTATCGCGAGCCGAACGTCTGCGCGGGCAGATGTTCCAGCCGGCCCCGGCGCCGCAGCGCAGCCGCGCGGTGCATTGGGAGCCGCCGGTCGATCTTCTCGAGACCGAGCACGAGCTGCTCGTCTTCGCGGCGCTGCCCGGCGTCGATCCCGAGCGCATCCAGGTCACGATCACCGGCGGCACGCTGGTGCTGTCGGGCGACCGGGTGCTGCCGCCGGAACTGCGCACCGCCACCATTCATCGCCTCGAACTGCCGCAAGGCCGCTTCGAGCGGCAAATCTCGCTGCCGCCCGGCCGCTATGAGGTTGCCCGACCCCGCATGGTCAATGGCTGCCTCGTCGTCGCGCTGCACAAGCTGGCCTGAGGGGACCCTTTCATGACCCACCCCGCTTTCCTGAATACCCGCCCCGCCCATGCCGCCGATGCCGGCGGCGCCACCGGTGCCGAAGCCGGCGACCAGCCGCTGATCCTGCTGCCGGTGCGCGGCTTCGTGCTGTTCCCCGGCGTCGTGCTGCCGCTCGCCGTCACCCGCCCGGCCTCGGTCGCCGCCGCCCAGCAGGCGGTGCGCGAGGGCCGGCCGGTCGGCCTCGTCATGCAGCGCGATCCGGCGCTGGAGGAGCCCGGCCCGCACGACCTGCACCGCACCGGCGTGATCGCCAACATCCTGCGCTTCGTCACCGCGCCGGACGGCACGCATCACATCGTCCTTCAGGGCGAGCAGCGTTTCCGCATCGAGAGTTTCGTGCGCGAGAAGCCGTTCATCACCGCGCATGTCCAGCGCGTCGAGGAGGCCAGCGAGCGCAGCCCGCAGATGGAAGCGCGCTTCCTGCACCTGCAGGGCCAGGCCATCGAGGCGCTGGAGCTGCTGCCGCAGACGCCGGCCGAACTGGTGGCCGCCGTGCGCGGGGCGAGCGAGCCCGGCGCGCTCGCCGACATGGTCGCCGCCTATCTCGACATCAGCGCGGACGAGAAGCAGGAGCTTCTGGAGACCAGCGACGTCGCCACCCGCGTCGATCGCGTGGTGCGGCTGCTGGCCCAGCGCATCGAGGTGCTCAGACTGTCGCAGGAGATCGGCCGCCAGACCAAGGCGTCGCTGGACGAGCGCCAGCGCGAGGTGCTGCTGCGCGAGCAGATGGCGGCGATCCAGAAGCAGCTCGGCGAGGACGACGGCAACAGCCAGGAGATCGCCGATCTCGAAAAGGCGATCACCGAGGCCGGCATGCCGGAGGATGTCGACCAGATGGCCCGCAAGGAGCTGGGCCGGCTGCGCCGCATGTCCGATGCCGGCCCGGAATACGGCATGGTGCGCACCTATCTCGACTGGCTGATCGCCCTGCCGTGGAAGCTGCCGGAAGAGAAGGCCATCGACATCGCCGAGGCGCGCAAGATCCTCGACGAGGACCATTTCGGCCTCGACAAGATCAAGCGGCGCATCGTCGAATATCTCGCCGTGCGCAAGCTGGCGCCGAACGGCAAGGCGCCGATCCTGTGCTTCGCCGGCCCTCCGGGCGTCGGCAAGACCTCGCTCGGCCAGTCGATCGCCCGCGCCATGGGGCGCAAGTTCATCCGCGTCTCGCTCGGCGGCGTGCATGACGAGGCGGAGATCCGCGGCCATCGGCGCACCTATGTCGGCGCGCTGCCCGGCAACATCGTCCAGGGCATCCGCAAGGCGGGCACCCGCGACTGCGTGATGATGCTGGACGAGATCGACAAGATGGGCTCGGGCATCCAGGGCGACCCCTCGGCCGCCATGCTGGAAGTGCTCGACCCCGAGCAGAACGGCACCTTCCGCGACAATTATCTCGGCGTGCCGTTCGACCTGTCGCGCGTGGTGTTCATCGCCACCGCCAACATGCTCGACACCATCCCCGGGCCGCTGCGCGACCGCATGGAGATCATCACCCTGTCCGGCTACACCGATCAGGAGAAGCTGCAGATCGCCAAGCGCTATCTCGTCCGCCGCCAATTGGAGGCGAACGGGGTGACGCCCGAGCAGGTCGAGATCGACGACGCCGCGCTCACCGGCATGATCCGCGCCTATACGCGGGAGGCCGGCGTGCGCAATCTCGAGCGCGAGGTCGGCCGCGCCGTCCGCCATGTCGCGGTCGACATCGCCGAGGGCCGGACGGGCAAGGTGCATATCGGCGCGGCGGAGCTGCCCGAGCTGCTCGGCCCGCCGATCTTCGAGGACGAGGTGGGGCTGCGCGTCAGCGTGCCCGGCGTGGCCACCGGCCTCGCCTGGACGCCGGTCGGCGGCGACATCCTGTTCATCGAGGCGACGAAGATCCCCGGCCGCGGCGGGCTGATCCTCACCGGCCAGCTCGGCGACGTGATGAAGGAGAGCGCCCAGGCGGCGATGAGCCTCGTCAAGAGCCGCGCCGCCGAGTTCGGCATCGACCCGGCGGTGTTCACGACCAGCGACGTGCATGTGCACGTCCCGGCGGGGGCGACCCCGAAGGACGGGCCGAGCGCCGGCGTCGCCATGTTCACCGCGCTGGTCTCGCTGCTCTCCGGCCGCACGGTGCGCAAGGACACCGCGATGACCGGCGAGATCTCGCTGCGCGGCCTCGTCCTGCCGGTCGGCGGCATCAAGGAGAAGGTGGTGGCGGCCGCCCGCGCCGGCCTCACCCGCGTGATGCTGCCGGCCCGCAACCGCCGCGACTATGAGGACATCCCGCAGGACGTCCGCGACCGGCTGGACTTCGTCTGGCTGGAGCGGGTGGACGAGGCGATCGCCAACGCGCTGGAGCCGGCCGCCGTGCCGGCCTCCCCCGCCGAAGCCGCGGCCTGACGCGCCCCGGCTCCATGATCCGGCTCGGCCGCGAGGTCGGGCCGCAAGCCGCCCCGGCGAAGCTCGTCGGGGCGGCCTCCCTGCCCGGTCCGCGCAGGTTCAGCTCGCGGCCGCGGCCGCGGCGGCGAAGAAGCGGTTCTCCGGCCGCGGCAGGCCGAGATGCTCGCGCAGCGTCGTGCCCTCGTAGTCGCGCCGGTAGATGCCGCGCCGCTGCAGTTCCGGCACCACCCTGTCGACGAAATCGTCGAGCCCGGCCGGCAGGAACGGGAAGGTGATGTTGAAGCCGTCCGAGCCTTCGGTCTCCAGCCATTCCTCCATCTCGTCGGCGATGCTCTCCGCCGTGCCGACGAAGGCGAGGCCGGCATAGCCGCCGAGCCGCTGCGCCAGCTGGCGCACGGTGAGGTTGTCGCGGCGGGCGAGTTCGATCACCCGCTCGCGGGCGCTGCGGCTGGCATTGGTCTCCGGCACGTCGGGCAGCGGCCCGTCGGGGTCGAAGCGCGAGGCGTCGTGGCCGAGCGCGATGGACAGCGAGGCGATGGCGCTGTCGTAATGCACCAGCCCGTCGAGCCGCGCCCGCTTGGCGCGGGCCTCCTCGAGGCTGTCGCCCACCACCACGAAGGCGCCGGGCAGGATCTTCAGATGGTCGCGCGGCCGCCCCAGCCGGTCGAGCCGGCCCTTCACGTCGGCATAGAAGGCGCGGCCGGCGGCGAGGTTCGGCGCGGCGGCGAAGATCGCCTCCGCCGTCTCGGCGGCCAGCTGGCGCCCCGGCTCGGAGGCGCCCGCCTGCACGATCACCGGCCAGCCCTGCACCGGCCGGGCGATGTTGAGCGGTCCGCGCACCGAGAAATACGGCCCCTTGTGATCGAGCACATGCAGCCGCGCCGGATCGACATAGAGCCCGCTCTCCGGGTCGCGCGGGAAGGCGTCGTCGGCGAAGCTGTCCCACAGGCCGGTGACGACGTCGAAGAACTCGCGCGCCCGCACATAGCGCTCGTCATGCTCCATATGGTCGTCGAGGCCGAAATTCAGCGCCGCGTCGGGATTGGAGGTGGTGACGATGTTCCAGCCGGCGCGCCCGCCGCTGATATGGTCCAGCGAGGCGAAGCGCCGGGCGATGTGGAACGGCTCCTCGAAGGTGGTGGAAGCGGTGGCCACCAGCCCGATCCGCGAGGTCGCCATGGCCAGCGCCGAGAGCAAGGTGAAGGGCTCGAAGGAGGTGACGGTCTGGCTGCGCTTCAGCGCCTCCACCGGCATGTTCAGCACCGCGAGGTGGTCGGCCATGAAGAAGGCGTCGAACTTGCCCTCCTCCAGCTTCTGCGCCAGCCGGACGATGTGGCCGAGGTTGAAGTTGGCGTCCGGCCAGGCCCCGGGGTAGCGCCAGGCGCCGGTGTGGAGGCTCACCGGCCGCATGAAGGCGCCGAGGTGAAGCTGCTTGCGTGTGCTCATGCCGGTCATTCCCGATGCCGATTGCGGGCGGAAGCGAGCCTTATAGCTATGCGGCAACCGCACGGCCGCAAGCGGCGGAAGGCCAGTTGTCGCGACATAAGCTTCCGTATGAGCCGGCGATCGGAGAAGAACGTTCCGTCAGGTCTCGCCGCGCTGAGGCTGCGCGGCACGGCGCCGGCGCGGGGCCGGCTTGGTGAGCCGGTGCAGGATCACCGTCGTCACGCCGAGGAACAGCACGGTCAGCGCCGCCATCACCACCACCCATTCCATGCTGCCGAAGCTGCCGAGACGCGAGGCCGTGTGCCCGGCGAGCCAGCCGGGCGACAGCATCAGCGCCGCCCAGGCGAAGGCGGAGGTGACGTTGGCGATCTGGAACGGCCGGTGCTTCATCGCCATCATGCCGGCGACCAGCGGGATGGTCGAGCGGATGGGGCCGAGGAAGCGCCCGAAGAACACCGAGGCGAAGCCGTAGCGCCGGAAGAACAGCCGCGCCCGCGCCACGCTCGGGCGGTACTGCGCCAGCGGCCATTTATAGACGAGGCTGCGGCCGACGCGGCGTCCCAGCAGATAGGAGACGGCGTCGCCGAGGATGGCGCCGAGGATCGAGCCGGCGAGGATCGGCAACGGCTCGACGATGCCGGAGCCCATCAGCCCGCCGATCAGCATCATCAGTGCGGTGGCCGGGATGAACAGCCCGACGATGACGAGGGATTCGCCGAAGGCGATGATGCCCGCGAGGAGCAGGGCGTAGGATTGATGCGCCTCGATGAAGGCGCCGACCTGGCCGATGAATTGTTCCATGAATATCCGTCTTGCCCGATCCGTGCGTCAATTGATTGACACCCCGCACCGGTTCCGCCCCCAATCGGGTGCAACATAGCCACTGCGGCGTGCCGCCCGGCAGGGGTGGGGCGATCAAAAATCGGATAGCCGCGGCCTCATGGCGAACCGCCACGAGTACAAAACCGCTAGAAGCCGACGTGACGAAGGATTACGGCTCCGCTAGAATGGCGGGGCCGAGAATAGAGTAGCAGGGTGGTGTCTCCTGCGCCCGTCATCCGGGTTCTTCCCAGCCACGGCGTCAACCTGATCCAGTCGGGATGACGTCTTGCTGGACAAGGCGGCGTTCCGACGACCATGACGGAGCGCACATGAACTACGTTCTTCTTTCGGTGGCGATTATTTGCGAGGTGATCGGCACCAGCTTCATGAGACAGTCGGAAGGCTTCACCCGGCTGATCCCCAGTGTCGTCACCGCGCTCGCCTATATCGCCGCCTTCTATTGCCTGTCCCTGACGCTGAAGACGATCCCCACCGGCATCGCTTATGCGATCTGGTCGGGGACGGGCATCGTGCTCATCGCCGCCGTGGGATGGGCGTTTCAGGGGCAGAAGCTCGATGCGCCGGCCGTTCTCGGCATGACGCTGATCGTGGCGGGCGTCCTTGTCATCAACATGTTCTCGAAAGCCGCTGTGCATTGACGCGGCAGGCTGTCCGCTCCGCCACGGCGTCGCCGGGAGCGGACAGCCCGAAGCCGTCACGCCCAGTCGGCCCGATCTGTCGGTCGAGGGGCACGTCTCGCTCCCCCATGGTCCGTGAACCCACGGGTAGCCCGCAGCAGATTGATGAAAATTTCTCACTTCCTTGCGGAAATAATACCGGATTAATTCACGACGGTTCGGCCGCTACCGTCTCTCCATCAACACGGCACCGCGCTGCGGGCCATTCGGATGGAGATCGACATGCGTACCTGGTTCATCACCGGCGCCTCCCGTGGTTTCGGCGCCCTCATCGCCCGCGAGGCCCTTGCGGCCGGCGACAATGTGGTCGCCACCGCCCGCGACCCGCGCACTGTCGTCGACACGCTCGGCGAGCATCCCCGCCTGCTGGCCGTCGCCCTCGACGTCACCGACGAGGCGCAGGCCTTCGCCGCCGCCGGCGAGGCGGTGAAGCGCTTCGGCCGCATCGACACGCTGGTCAACAATGCCGGCTTCGGCCTGCTCGGCGCGGTGGAGGAATCCAGTGCCTCGGAGGTGGAGCGGGTGTTCCGCACCAATGTATTCGGCCTGCTCAACGTCACCCGCGCCGTGCTGCCGCACATGCGCCGCCAGCGCGCGGGGCACGTCGTCAACATCTCCTCGCTGGGCGGCTATGGCGCCTATCACGGCTGGGGTGTCTACGGCGCCACCAAATTCGCGGTGGAGGGCCTGTCGGAGGCGCTGTCGCAGGAACTCGCCCCGCTCGGCATCGACGTGACGGTGGTGGAGCCCGGCTTCTTCCGCACCGATTTCCTCGACGAGCGCTCGCTGGTGAAGACCCGGGCGGAGATCGCCGATTATCACGAGACGGTCGGCGCCATGCGCAGCTTCGCCGATGGCGCCAACCATGCCCAGCCGGGCGATCCGGCCAGGCTCGCCAAGGCGTTCATGGCGCTCGCCAATGCCGAGGTGAAGCCGCTGCGCCTGCCGCTCGGCAGCGACGCCGTGGCGCGCATCGAGGACAAGCACGCCTTCGTCGAGGGGGAACTCGCGACGTGGCGCGACCTCTCGCTCTCGACCGATTTCGCGAAGGCGGCCGGCTGATCGCGACGGCAGGCCGGCCGGTCATCCGGCCGGTCGCCCTAGCCGCCGCGCGAGAAATCGATGAAGGCGCGCAGCGGCGCCGGCATCTGCCGCCGGCTCGGATAATAGAGGTAGAAGCCCGGATAATGCGGGCACCAGTCCTCCAGCACCCGGACGAGCGCGCCGCTCGCGAGGTGGGCGCGCACCTGCTCCTCGAAGAGATAGGCCATGCCGAGGCCGTCCAGCGCCGCCTCCAGCATCAGGTCCTGCTCGCTCAGGGTCAGCGGGCCGTCCACCTCGACCGAGATTTCCTCGCCGCCGCGCTCGAATTCCCACGCATAGAGCGCGCCGCCGAGGAAGCGGAAGCGGATGCACGGCTTGCCGCGCAGCTCGCGGGGATCCTGCGGCACCCCGTGGCGAGCGAAATAGTCCGGCGTGGCGACCACCGCGAAGGCATGGCGCGGGCCGATCGGCACGGTGATCATGTCGGCGGCGATGCTCTCGCCGAAGCGGATGCCGGCATCGAACCCTTCTCCCACGATGTCGACGAGGGCATCGCTGATCACCAGTTCCACCCGGATGTCGGGATAGGCGGCCATGAACCGCGCCAGCAGCGGCATCAGCACCAGCCGCGCGCACAGGCGCGGCATGTTGAGGCGCAGCGTGCCGGCCGGGCGGTCCCGAAAGCTGTTCAGTTCGTCGATGGCGTCGTCTATGTCGCGGAAGGCCGGGCCGATGCGGGCGAGAAGGCGCCCGCCCGCCTCGGTCAGGGCGACGCTGCGGGTGGTGCGGTTGAACAGCCTTACCCCGAGCCGCTCCTCGACCAGCCGCATGGAATGGCTCAGTGCCGAGGGGGTCACGCCCAGCTCGGACGCGGCGCGGCGGAAGCTGCCATGCCGGGCGATGGCGAGGAAGACGCCGAGATCGGCCGGATCGATGCGCGACATTGCTGAACCGCCCTCGCCAATGAGCCTTCACACATTAGCCAGGATGCACAATCCTG
Source organism: Ancylobacter oerskovii (assembly GCF_018390555.1). Lineage (GTDB taxonomy): Bacteria > Pseudomonadota > Alphaproteobacteria > Rhizobiales > Xanthobacteraceae > Ancylobacter > Ancylobacter oerskovii. Next base: position 139,371 of record NZ_JAHBGB010000002.1, read on the forward strand.
CGATCCGGCGCCAGTTGCCTCGCGAGGAACTCTCACCGGCCGGTCGCATCGGTCATTCCGGCCGCATCGTACACCTCACCGGCCCGGAAAAGGCCCGCGCTGGCGGCAGGGAAACTCCTGCTCGTGCACCACGATGCCCTCCTCCCCGGCAAGGATCACCGCATAGGCCGGCGGCTCGAAACTCACCCGGTGCGGCCCGGAAAAAGCGAGTGCCGACTGATGGTTGGTGCTGCGCACGGTGGCGAAGGGGATGCCGTGCCACGCGCCGCTCGCCCGCCGATGCACATGGCCGGCGAAGAGATGACGGACATTGCCATGCCGCCGCAGCACCGCCGCCAGCCCTTCCGGCTCGGCGAGCCGGGAGCCGTCGAGGGAGGGAATGCCGATGGCAGCCGGCGGATGATGAAGGAATATCAATGCGTTACCCGCGCCGACCAACGCCCCGTCGAGCCAGCCGAGCCGCGTTTCACATAGCCGCCCCTCGACATGCCCCGGCTCGTGGGTGTCGAGCAGCACCGCCGTCCATCCCCCGAGATCGACGGCTGCCTGCACGAAACCATCCGCCCCCGCGGCATCCGGGAAGGTCGCGGCGAAGGCGGCGCGCTGATCGTGGTTGCCCATCATCAGCCGATACGGGGCCTCGAGCGCGGCCAGGCGCGTAGCCAGCGCCGCATAGGCCCCCGGCTCGCCATCGTCCGTGAGATCGCCGGAAAACACCACCAGATCGGCATCGCCATGATGGCGATTGAGGTCGGCAATGCAGTCCTCAAGCCGCAGCAGAGGGTCCGAACCCTGCAGCGCCCCGCCCGGCATCACCAGATGCAAGTCACTGACCTGAATGATCTTTATGGCATTCACGCCGTCATCTCCCGCCGGGTCGCCGCGATCAGGGCGAGGATTTCCTCCCGCACATGCGGCGCACAGCCGATGACCGGCCCGCCGGCGATCAGGTCGCCGGCCTCGAAGTCATTGGTCCAGCCTCCGGCCTCGCGGATCAGGCACAGACCGGCCAGGCAATCCCAGGCATGGATATGCGGCTCGTAATAGGCGGCGAGCCTCCCGCAGGCGACATGGGCGAGCCCGAGCGCACCGGAACCGTGGCGCACGAACATGCCCCCCGCCGCCAGCAGCCGCTCGATGAAACCCGTGACCGCGCGCGGCGGCACGCGCCCATTGGCGCCGACGCTGACCAGCCCGCCGCGCAGATCGTGGCGCGCATCGACACGGATCGGCGCGCCGTTCAGCGTCGCCCCCTGCCCGGCCACGGCGGCGAACAATTCGCCCGCATTCGGATCGAGGATGAAGCCGGCGACCGTCACTCCCTCCCGCATCAGCGCCAGCGAGAGGCACCAGTTGCGGATGCCGTGCAGGAAGCAGCTGGTACCGTCGATGGGATCGAGCACCCAGCTGTAGCCGGAGCCCGCCGGGGTGAAGCCGTATTCCTCGCCGAGGAAACCGTCCTGCGGGAAGGCGCCGCCGATCCGTCGGCGCACGAGCTGCTCGACCTCGCGATCGGCGACGCTCACCACGTCCTGCCCGCTGGTCTTGGTCTCGACGGCGAGGCTCGCGACCCGCGCGAAATAGCTCAGCGCCAGCGCGCCGGCTTCGTCGAGCACGCCGCGCGCCACGACAAGGCGCGCGGCAAGAGGATCGGGCTGGTTCACGAAGGCACTCCGTTCGCTGGGTCGACTTCTGGCAGGGGAAGCGTGCTCGCGCGCTCGACGAATACCGCCGAAAGCCGCGTCGTCGACGGCACTGCCGAGGCATCCGTCAGCCGACGGTCGAGATGGGCGATCGCGCAGGCGGCGATCTCCACCGGATCCTGCCGAAAGGTGCTGAGGCGGTAAGCATCCCAGCTCGCCTCGGGAATGTCGTCGAAACCGATCACCCTGAGGTCCTCGGGCACCCGCAGGCCCCAGCGGCGGCGGGCCATGTCCATCACCCCGAAGGCGACGGGATCGTTGACGCAGAACACCGCCTGCGGTCGCTCCGCTCCCGCGAACAGGGCCCGTGCGGCCTCCTGCCCGCCGGCATAGTCGGAATCGGCGCCGCGCGCGGAGGCGACATGCACCTGCAGGCGTCGTGCCTCGTCCAGGAAAGCCCGCTCGCGCTCGACGATGCTGGGCGTGCCCGACGCCGAGCCGGCCAGCGCGAGCCGCGTCAGCCCGCGCATGACGAACAGCCGAGCCGCCTCGCGGGCGGCGGTATCGTTGTCGATCCGCACATGATCGCAGCCGGGTTCGGAACGGCCGATGGAAATCAGAGGCTGGCCGTTGCGCCGCGCCAGCTCGACGAAGGAGGCCGGCGGCGAGCCGGACAGGATGATGGTCGCCTCGGCGCGATAGCCGAACAGCGCCGCCTGCGCCGCCTCCAGCTCCGCCGGGGACGATCCGGTGTTGATGAGGAAGGGCAGGTTGCCGCGCCGGATCAGCGCCGCGGTCAGTGCCGAAACCAGATGCGCGCGGAAGCCGACTTCCGGCCTGGTGGCCACCAGCCCGACGAGGCGGCTGCGATTGGCGAGCAGCCCCCGCGCGAGGTCGTTGACCTGGTAGCCGAGCTCGGCGGCGGCGCGCATGACCTTCTCGCGCGTCTGCGGCGATACGCTGGCGCCCGGGGTGAAGGCACGAGACACCGCGGAGCGCGAGACGCCGGCCCGCTCGGCCACCTGCTGCGCGCTGACGAAGCCGCGCCCGCTTTCATCGGTAGTCGACATGGTCAGCGACCGACCTTCGACAGCACGTCGGATTTGAGGAAGCGCTCCACCACCAGCATGAAGCCGATGGAGGGGACGAGAAGCAACAGGGCGGTGATCGAGGCTACCTGATAGTTGCCGCCGGCCCCGGCGGTGTAGAGCAGCAGCGGCAGCATGTTCACGTCCGGCGCGCCGACGAAGTAGCTGCCGGTGAACTCGTCCAGCGATTCGAGGAACACGAAGATCGCGCTCGCGAGCAGCCCCGGCGCTGCCAGTGGCAGAGTGACATCCATGAAGGCCCGCAGCGCCCCGGCGCCGATGGAGCGCGCCGCCTCCTCCAGCTCCGCATCCACCGCCGAGAAGGCGGCGGTGGCGATCCACACCGCATAGACGAGGCCGTGGGTGACATGCACCAGCACCACGCCGGGAACTGTGCCGTTGAGCCCCAGCTGATAGAACAGCCGCGCGACATTCACATAGACCGGCAGGTTGGGAAACGCCTGCGGGATCAGGAAGGCGACAAGGATCAGCGCGCGGAACGGCAGCCTCAGCCGCGCCAGCGCATAGCCGGCGGGAACGGCGAGCAGCAACGACACGACCACCGTCAAGCCGGCGACGGTGAGGCTGTTGGCGAGCGCCTCCATCGCATTGCCGCGCGGCGCAAAGACGCGCGCCCAATAGCTGAAGCCGTAGTCGAGCGGCAGCGCGTGAGGAAAGTACCAGCGCTCCGCCACCGTCCACAGCAGCAGGTTGGCCAGCGGCCCGAAGATGACGAAGGCGATCAGCCCGAGCACAATCCCGCGCGGAATCCACCACAGGTCGAGGCCGGGGCCGGCATGGACGGCTGGGCTTGCTTCAATGCTCATGCCCGCTCCCTCACGCTGTGGCGCAGATAGAGCACGGCGACGCCGGCGCTCAGCACCAGCGAGACGAGGCCCAGCGCGTTGGCGACGCCGTAGTCGCCATAGGCGTTGATGCGGAAGGCGATGTCGGCGGTGATCATCGTCGGCGACTGGGCGTTGATCATCAGCGGCACCGAGAGCACCGACATCATGGTGACGAAGGAGAGCACCAGCGCCACCATCAGCGTGCCCGCCACCTGCGGCACCAGGATCTCCACGAGGATGCGCACCCTCGAGGCGCCGAGATTGCGCGCCGCCTCGAGGGTGCCTCGGTCGACCGAGGCCATGGCGCCGGCCACCAGCAGCGCCACGAAGGGCGTCTGCTTCCACACGAAGGCGATGACGATACCGCGCCAGTCGAGGAAGCTCGCCGCCTGCAAGGGATCGATCAGCCCGGCCCCGATGAGCACATTGTTCATCAGCCCGTTCTTGGCGAGGAAGGTGCGCAGCACCTGCCCGACCACGATGAAGGGAATGAACATCGGCCAGCGATACAGCCAGCGCAGCAGGGCGACCGCGCGCGGATTCTCGCCCAGCGTCAGATAGCCGCCGATGGCGATGGCAAGGGCGCCGATGATCGCCGTCGACAGGGCGACGATGACCAGCGTGAAGACGATGTCGAGGGTGTAGAGCTCGAAGGTCTTGACGAAATTGCCGAAGCCGAACCCGCCGCCAACCTCGAAGGCGCCCGCCACCGAGGCGGCGAGCGGCACGACGAACAGCAGGAGGATCACCGCAAGCGCGGGCAGGACGAGGATCAGTCCCAGAAAGGGGAGAGGCATTGCGTGTCTTCGCGAGTACGGCGCTTGAGGTCGTCATGGCCGGGCTTGGCCCGGCCATCCACGCCTTTCACGATCGGCATCCGGTCGAAGGCGTGGATCCCCGGGCCGAGCCCGGGGATGACGGCGGCTCCGGCGCTCAGTTGGTCGCCTGGCGCTCGAAGGCTTCGAGGATCGCGCTGTTATAGGGAGCAATGGGGAACGGCTTGCCGTTCTTTGCGAGGTCCTCCGGGGTGATGTCGATGAACAGCTTGTCCCAGGTCGCCTTGTCGAGCTCGGGCTGGACGTACTGGGCGTCAATGCCCGGATACCAGTTGAAGCGCTTCACAATGCCCTCGGCCTGCACCTTCGGGCTGGTGGCGAGCGCGACAAACTTCTCGGCGAGTTCCTTGTTCGCGCTCTTGGCCGGAATGACATAGTGCATCGGCTGGCCGGGCATGCCCGGCGCCGGCAGCACCAGCTTGAAATCCGGCGGCAGCTGGCCGTTGGCCTGCCAGGAATAGAACATGTCGACCCACACCGGCCCCATGGCGATCTCGCCGCGCGAGAGCAGGTCGAGCGTGCCGGCATTGCCCGGCGTCAGGGTCGCGTTCCTGGTGAAGTCGCGCAGCGAGGCGAAGGCGGCGTCCCACTTCTTGGTCTCGGTCTCCTCGAAGGGACCGTTCATCAGCTTGCCCGCGTCGCCGCCGCCGAAAGCATAGATCCAGCCCATCACGAAGCTGACGCCGGAGGCGCCGCCCTTGATGCCGTTATAGCCGAACTGCTTGGGATGGGCTTGGGCCCATTCCGCCAGCTCGGCGTAGCTCTTCGGTGGGTTCGGCACCAGCGCCGGGTTGTAGGCAATGGCGGTCTGGCTGTTGAACATCGGCATGACATAGCCGGTGACCTTGGTGCCGAGCGCCATGTCGGCATTGGCGCGGCTCACCAGCTTGCCGGTGTCGATCCTGTCGCGATAGGCCTCGAGATAGGCGCCCTTGATCATCGGGCCGACGAACTTCTCGTGCACCACCGCGACATCGGTGTCCCAGGTGTTGCTGCCCGCCTGCTTCTGCGCCTCGAAGCGCTCGACGATCTTCTGCGAACCGGCATCGCCCGGGCCGGTGCCGACCACGCGCACCGTGTTGCCGGGATACTGCTTCTCGAACAGCGGCGCGAGGTACTGGTTGACGTAGTCGACCATGTTCTGGTCGCCGGCGGTGATGACGGTCAGCTCGGCGGCACCGGCCGGCGCGGCGTAAAGGCCGAGCGCCAGCGCCGAGGCGACGAGCGCAGGCTTGAGGAGGCTCTGCATGGATGGGGTCTCCATTGGGATCAGGACGCAGCGAGGACGCGCTCCGCGGCCATCCGCGGGGCAAGATCGGCCGGCGGCGACAGCGGCGCGCGCGCTGGCGCGGCTGCCGCGGCGGGCAGGTTGAACAGGAACAGCCTGTCGGCCGGAATCCGCAGCCGCACCGTGGCCCCGGCGGCGAAAGGATGCGGCGCGTCGGCGAACAGCACCTCGTTGCCGATCCGAACCGAATGGCGCCACGCACCGCCGAGATAGCTCGCCGCCTCGACGTTGCCGGCCAGTTCCAACGCGGCCGTCGTCTGGTCGGCGATGACATAAGAGGGAAGGATTTCCGCCGCCTCGGAGCGGAACCGCGCTTCCAGCCGGCCGCTCGCCAAGGCCCGGCCGGCGCGCGCCACCGCGACCGTGGCGTTATGCGACCCGGCCGCGACATGCACCGTGCCGCCACTGACGAGCCCATCGAGCGTCAGCGCGTTCTCCGCGCCCATGAAGGCCGCGACGAAAGGACTGGCCGGCCGGTTATAGACCTCCTCCGGCGCGCCCTGTTGCGCGATGCGTCCGGCATCCATGATGACGACGCGATCGGCCATCGCCATGGCCTCCTCGCGATCATGGGTGACGATGATGGCGGTGATGCCGAGCCGCTTCTGCAACGCGCCGATCTCGTGGCGCACCTTCAGCCGGATGCGGGCATCGAGATTGGAGAGCGGCTCGTCGAGCAGCAGGATCTGCGGATCGACCGCCAGCGCCCTGCCCAGCGCCACGCGCTGGCGCTGGCCGCCGGAGAGCGCCGCCGGCTTGCGTGCGCCGAGCCCTTCGAGCCCCAGCAAGGCTTCGATTTCCGCGACGCGACGGTCGATCGAGGCTCGCGGCAGCCCCTTCAGCTTCAGGCCGTAGCCGATGTTCCGCGCCACCGTCATATGCGGCCACAGCGCATAGGACTGGAACACCAGCGCCATGCCGCGCCGGTCCGGCGGCTGATGCGTCACGTCACGTCCTTCGACCGCGACCACGCCGGCGGAGGGAGCGACAAAGCCGGCAATGGTCCGAAGCAGCGTAGTCTTGCCGCAACCGGAAGCTCCCAGCAGCGCCACGAATTCGCCCTTGCCGATCGTCAGGTCGAGTCCTTCCAGGACGCGGGTCGCGCCATAGCCGACCGACAGGCCGGCGATGCGGAGGAAGGTATCGTCGTTCATCCCGGCCCCTTGCACAGCTGTGCAACATTGGGCGCGTCACAAGCGCCTCCGGCTCGGGACTAATTGCTTTTCATTGCAGCCGGATGACGGCCTCCTCTCGAGGGGCCTCCGGCGTCGCGAAACATGGGATGACCAGTTGCGCCTGCGGTCGACGCCGGCAAGCAGGCTCCTCGTACAGGAGGAGCATCGAGGAGCAAGACCGCTCCCCGGCGATCGCCACCGCGATCACCGGGGCGCCATCAGGCCTGCGTCGTCGGAAAGGGCTTCGCGAGAAGATACGCGATCGGTGCGACCGCGTTCACGCCTCGGCGGGTTTCGACAGGTCGACCACCGTTGCGCCGGGCGTGTTCTTCTTGATCGATTCGATGGCGCTCAACGCCGAGGCCTTGGCCTTGTAGCCCTCGGAAGTGAACATGCTCTCGCCGTTGGAAGCCTTGAAGCGAAAACGAAATTCGCCGGCTTTGTCCTTGTAGACCTCAAACTTGTACATTTCCTGCCTCGTCATTTTTTGACGTTAGGCGGACATGTCAGCATGAATTGACGGCTTTGGGTAGCCGGAGAGGGTCAGTCGTCCACCTTGAGCGCGGCGATGAAGGCTTCCTGGGGAATCTCGACGCGGCCGAACTGGCGCATCTTCTTCTTCCCTTCCTTCTGCTTTTCCAGAAGCTTGCGCTTGCGGGTGATGTCGCCGCCATAGCATTTGGCGGTGACGTCCTTGCGCAGGGCGCGGATCGTCTCGCGGGCGATGATCTTGGCGCCGATCGCCGCTTGGATCGGAATCTGGAACAGGTGCTGGGGAATCAGGTCCTTCAGCTTCTCGCACATCGCCCGGCCGCGATATTCCGCCCGCGAGCGATGCACCAGCATCGAGAGCGCGTCCACCGGCTCGGCATTGACGAGGATCGACATCTTCACGAGATCGCCCTGGCGATATTCGGTGATGTGATAGTCGAAGGAAGCGTAGCCCTTGGAGATCGACTTCAGCCGGTCGTAGAAGTCGAACACCACCTCGTTGAGCGGCAGGTCATAGGTGACCATGGCGCGGGCGCCGACATAGGTGAGCTCGATCTGGTTGCCGCGCCGGTCCTGGCAGAGCTTCAGCACCGCCCCGAGATAATCGTCCGGCGTCAGGATGGTGGCCCGGATCCACGGCTCGCGGATCTCCTTGATCTTCACCACGTCGGGCATGTCGGCCGGGTTGTGCAGGTCGAGCACGGTGCCGTCGTTCATCTCGATCTCGTAGATCACCGACGGCGCGGTGGCGATGAGGTCGAGATTGAACTCGCGCTCCAGCCGCTCCTGGATGATCTCGAGATGCAGCAGGCCGAGGAAGCCGCAGCGGAAGCCGAAGCCGAGCGCCGCCGAGGTCTCCATCTCGAAGGAGAAACTGGCGTCGTTGAGGCGCAGCTTGCCCATCGCCGCGCGCAGATCCTCGAAATCGGCGGCGTCGACCGGGAACAGGCCGCAGAACACCACCGGCTGCGCCGGCTTGAAGCCCGGCAACGCCTCGGTGGTCGGCCGCTTCTCCTCGGTGATGGTGTCGCCGACGCGGGTATCGGCGACTTCCTTGATCGAGCCGGTAAGGAAGCCGATCTCGCCCGGGCCGAGTTCGGCCATCGCCACCATCTTCGGGGTGAACACGCCGACGCGGTCGACGTCGTACACCGCCTCGGTACGCATCATCTTGATGCGCTGGCCCTTCTTCAGCACGCCGTCGACGATGCGCACCAGCACCACGACGCCGAGATAGACGTCGTACCAGCTGTCGACCAGCAGCGCCTTAAGGGGCGCCGCGCGGTCGCCCTTGGGTGGCGGCAGGCGGGTGACGATGGCTTCCAGCACGTCGGGAATGCCGAGGCCGGTCTTCGCCGAGATGAGCACCGAATCGGAGGCGTCGAGGCCGATCACGTCCTCGATCTGCGCCTTCACCTTGTCCGGCTCGGCGGCCGGCAGGTCGACCTTGTTGAGGACCGGGACGATCTCGTGATTGTTGTCGATGGCCTGGTAGACGTTCGCCAGCGTCTGCGCCTCGACGCCCTGCGAAGCGTCGACCACCAGCAGAGATCCTTCCACCGCGGCGAGCGAACGGTTCACCTCATAGGCGAAGTCGACATGGCCGGGCGTGTCGATGAGGTTGAGCACATAGTCCTGCCCGTTCTTGGCCTTGTAGGACAGCCGCACCGTCTGCGCCTTGATGGTGATGCCGCGCTCGCGCTCGATGTCCATGTTGTCGAGCACCTGATCGGTCATCTCGCGCTCGGACAACCCGCCCGTCGTTTGGATCAGACGGTCGGCAAGGGTCGATTTCCCATGATCGATATGGGCGACGATGGAAAAGTTGCGGATGTTGGCGACGGGCTCGGTGCTCATGGCGCGCGGGATAGCATTGCCGATGCGCGCTCACAAGCGTGGCAACGCCTTGCCCGTGGGCACATGATCGACCACATTCGCCGCTCCATGCCAAGGAGCCGTCATGCCCGAACTCAAGATCGCCGTCGTCCCGGTCACGCCCTACCAGCAGAACTGCTCGATCGTCTGGGACGAGAAGACCAAGCGCGGCGCCGTCGTCGACCCGGGCGGGGACCTGCCGCGCATCCTGGCGGCGCTGGAAGAACTCGAGGTGACGCCGGAGAAGATCGTGCTGACCCACGGCCATATCGACCATGCCGCCGGTGCCGCCGATCTCGCGGAGCAGCTGAAGGTGCCGGTGGAAGGCCCGCATATCGGCGACAAGTTCCTGCTGGACGACCTGCCGGTTGCTGGCGAGCGCACCGGCATTCCCGGCAAGGTAGTGACGCCGGAGCGCTGGCTCGAGGAAGGCGACAGCGTCGATATCGGCGGCATCCCCTTCGAGGTGTTGCATGTCCCCGGCCACACCCCCGGCCATATCGTGCTGGTGAGCCGCGACAACGCCTTCGCCCTTGTCGGCGACACGCTGTTCCAGCGCTCGGTCGGACGCACCGACTTTCCTTATGGAAACCATGACCAGCTGATCGCCGGCATCAAGACGAAGCTGCTGCCGCTGGGAGATTCCGTCACCATCCTGCCCGGCCATGGCAGCGCCTCGACCATCGGCACGGAAAAGCGGACCAATCCCTTCATTCGCTGACGTCCGGCAGGGTTGAACGGAACGTTACTCGCGCGGCGGCGCAGCACGGCCAATCATGACGAAACGCCTCACCGCCGGGGAGCTTCGCACATGCCGCCGTCGCCGCGCCTGCGCCATCTCTGCTTCGCCCTCGCCGCCATCGGCCTTGCCTTTGCCGCCACGCCGGCCGCCGCCCAGGCCGATCGCTGCCCGAAGCTCGTGGCACAGGCACCGGCGCGGATCATCCCGGCCGCCTTCCGGCCCGACGTTCCCGGACAGAGCCCGCTGTTCCCGCTGGTTGCCGGCGTGCCGAAGGAAGTGACGCTGAACTATATCGGTCACTCGACCTTCCTGATCGAGACCGCCGGTGGCGTCACCGTCGCGACCGACTACAACGACTATGTCCGCCCCGACGTCGTTCCCCGCGTCGCCACCATGAACCGGGCGCACAGCACCCACTACTCCCTCAGCCCCGATCCCGGCATCGAGCATGTGCTGAAGGGCTGGAGCGACACGCCCGGGCAACCGGTCCGCCACGATCTCGAGGTTGGGGATCTCTGGATCGGCAATCTCCCCACCAACACCCGCGATTGGGAAGGCGGAACGGTCCGCAACGGCAACTCCATCTTCGTGTTCCGCGCCGCCGACCTGTGCATCGCCCATCTCGGGCATCTGCACCACCTTCTCACCGAAGACGACGTCGCCGCACTCGGGCGCATCGACATCGTGCTCGCGCCGGTGGACGGCAGCTATACGCTGGACGTCGACGGCATGATCGAGGTGCTGAAGGCGCTGGAATCGCCGCTGGTCATCCCGATGCACTATTTCAACGAAGCCACGCTGAACGCCTTCCTGAACCGGCTCGGCGCGCGGGAATTCGCCGTCATGCGCGACACGGATCCGACCCTCGTGGTCTCGCGCGAAAGCCTGCCGGGCAAGCCGACGGTTATCGTGCTGCCTCAGCGCTGAAATTCGGCATGGCGCCCGGCTTGTGCCGCGCCAGCCAGTCCGTCGCCGTCTCGGCCGTCATCGGGCGGCCGAAAAGATATCCCTGCCCGCACTCGCAGCCGAGTTCCCGCACGGCCGTCGCCTGCTCCTCGGTCTCGATGCCCTCGGCGAGGACCCGCATGCCGAGATCCCGTCCCAAGGCGGCGACGGCCCGCACCAAGGCGCGATCGATGACGGAATCGGCCATCTCGACGATGAAGGACCGGTCGAGCTTGATGGTATCCACCGGCAGCCGATGCAGGTGCATCAACGATGCGTGCCCGGTGCCGAAATCGTCAAGGGCGATAGAGAAACCCTGGCGGCGCAATTCCAGCAGGACCTCGACGACCTCCTCCCCCCTTGTCCCGAACGCGACGGTTTCCGAGACCTCGAACTCGATCTGCGCGGGCTCGACCCCGGCCTCGACGATAGCTTCGGTCAGGCCGGCAATATTGGCGCCGAGCTGGAAATCGTTTCGCGACAGGTTGATGGCGATGCGGCCGGGACGGAGCCCGACCTCCCGCCAGATGCCGATCTGCCGGCACACCTGCTGGACGACGAACTCGCCGATCGGAACCATGAGGCCGATGCTTTCCGCCTCGGTGAGAAAGCTGCCCGGCAGCAGCAGGCCGCGGGTCGGGTGGCGCCAGCGCAGCAAGGCCTCGAAGCCGAACGGGCGTCGATCGGCCATGGTGACCAGCGGCTGGTAATGCACCTCGAAGGCGCCGGAGGTCAGCGAGACGCGCAGGTCCTCGATGCACCTGTAGCGCTCATCGGCCGCCTGGCGCATGGCGAGATCGAAGAGCTGAACGCGATGACCACCTTCCGCCTTGGCGGCGTACAGGGCGAGATCGGCGTTGCGTTGCAGGACATCGGGACTGCCGCCGTCATAGGGCCACCGGGCGGCCCCCAGGCTGGCCGTGACGATCAGCCTCGCCGCCGTGAGCGGATCCTCGATGACCGCCGACAATTCCCGGCTTATGCGGTCGGCGCGCTCCTTCAGTTCCTCCGACGCGGCAACGCCCGGCAGGATCATGGCGAACTCGTCGCCGCCCAGCCGGGCACCGACATCCAGAGGTCCGGCGGCCGCCAGCAGCCGCTTGCCGATTTCGAGCAGCACCCTGTCGCCGACGGCGTGCCCGTAGCTGTCGTTGATCTCCTTGAATCCGTTCAGGTCGATGACCAGGAGACTGCCGCTCGAGCCCGTTTCGGCCATCGCATGACCGAGGCGCTCGACGAAGCGGCGACGATTGGCGAGACCCGTCACCACATCATAGCCCGCGTAGAACTCGGCGCGGCTCGTCGCCTCCACGCGATCCGTCACATCGCGCTGATTGACCAGCACGGAGAGGTGGCCCGTCACCGGATCCGCGGTGGTGCGGGCATCGATGCCGTACCAGCGCTTGCCCTTCGCGGTGTTCAGGATGAAATCGCCCGAGACGGTCCGTCCCATGAAGGCATCGGGCCGGTCGGGGTCGCGGGCGACGACCGCCTGCCACATCTGCATCCCTTCCGCCGGCCGCGCGAACATCGAGGCGAAGCCGCATCGCTCCCCGGGAAAGCAGGCTTCGGCGGCAGGGTTCCGGTAGGAACTCCAGCCCTCCTCGTCGAACAGCAGCACATTCACCAGCGTATGACGCAGCGCTTCCCCGGCGCGTAATTCGTCGGTCGAACGTTCATAATGTTCGACCTCCATCAGCAGGCCGACATTGCCGTTGTCCAGCCTCACGCCGCTCATCAGAGCATCGACGGTGAAAGGGCGATGCCGGGGATAGAAGGTCCAGCGCTCCGCAACGACCTCGCCTGCGGATACCCGCTCGATCAGCCGGCCCAGGCGCTGGCGCATGGCGTCGGAATGAGGCGTGAAGTCGCGCGCGTAGAATTCGTCTTCCTGCCCCGGCTGGACGCCCCATAGCCACAGCGCGGACGCATTGGCGAAATGCTTTCGCATCCGCCCGGTGTCAAGAATCCACACCGGGCGCCGGAGCATCTCCAGCCCTTCCGTCCGACACCGCGGAAGGGTTCGTTCAGACAGATTGTCCGTCCTCGCCATACGCGCCGCCGATACGGCATGCCCCCGCCGGGATTCCAATGAATGGAAAATACGAGCAATTTTTCACGGCAGCAACGGCAGCGTCGGAGCCGTGCGAAGCGCGCGGGGCTCAGACCGGCGCATAGGAAGCCGGGTCGAGCACGCCGGGCCGCCCCGGCAGGTCGAGCACGCTTGCGCGGGGCGTGCCCTCGGAAATCACCCTCCCCCGACGCACGACGAACAGCCGCGATGCCTTGAGACGGATCGCCTCGATCGGATCGGCGGCCTGGAGCACCACCAGATCGGCATGGCATCCCGGCGCGATGCCGTAGCCGTCGAGGCCCATGATGCGGGCGGGATTGGCCGTCACCGCCTCGAGACACCACGCCATTGCCTCGCGCGAGGTCATCTGCCCCACATGCAGCGCCATATGCGCGACCTCCAGCATGTCGCCGGAGCCCAGCGAATACCAGGGATCCATCACGCAATCATGGCCGAAGGCGACATTGATGCCCGCCGCCCGCAGCTCCGGCACCCGCGTCATGCCGCGCCGCTTGGGATAGGTGTCGTGCCGCCCCTGCAACGTGATGTTGATGAGCGGATTGGCGATGGCGTGGACGCCGGCTTCGGCGATCAGCGGGATGAGCTTGGAGACATAGTAATTGTCCATGGAATGCATGGAGGTGAGATGCGAGCCGGCGACCCGGCCCTGCAAACCGAGCCGCTGCGTCTCATAGGCGAGCGCCTCGATATGACGGGACAGCGGATCGTCGCTTTCATCGCAATGAATGTCGACGCGCAGCCCGCGTTCCGCAGCGATCTCGCACAGCGCCCTGAGCGAGGCGGCACCCTCCGCCATGGTGCGCTCGAAATGCGGGATCCCGCCGACGACGTCGATCCCCATGTCCAGGGCGCGCACGAGGTTACGGGCGGCGTTCGGCGAGCGGTAATAGCCGTCCTGCGGGAAGGCGACGAGTTGCAGGTCGATATAGTCCTTCACCCTTTCGCGCACGTCGAGCAGAGCCTCGACCGCCAGCAGCCGATCGTCGCAGACATCGACATGCGAACGGATGGCCAGCAGGCCCTGGCTGACGGCGAGATCGCAATAGCGCAGCGCCCGCTCGATCACCGCCTCATGGGTCAGCAGCGGCTTCAGTTCGCCCCATAGCGCGATACCTTCCAGCAGCGTACCGGATTCGTTCATGCGCGGCAGGCCGAGGGAAAGCGTGGCATCCATGTGGAAATGGACATCGACGAAGGGCGGCGACACCAGCCGCCCGCCGGCATCGATCACCCGGCCCGCCTCGGCCTCGATGCCCGGCTCGACGGCGATGATGCGCCCGCCTTCGCAGGCGATGTCGAGACCGGAGCGGCCATCGGCCAGGCGGGCATTTCGAACCAGAAGATCGATACTCATCGCTGTCCCTTGAAATAAGGCTTCATCAGAGCGCGCGGATAGTCGGCGCGGCGGGCCACCAGCACCAGCGCCGCAATGGAGAACAGATAGGGCAGCATCAGGAAGATCTGGCTCGGCACCGCCCCTCCGGTGATGGTCTGCAGACGCAGTTGATAGGCGTCCAGAGCGCCGAACAGCAGCGCGCCGAGCAGCGCCTTGCCGGGCCGCCAGGAGGCGAAGACGGTCAGCGCGATGCACACCCAGCCGCGCCCGTTGATCATGCCGAAGTAGAAGGCGTTGAAGGCCGAGAGCGTGAGAAAGGCGCCCCCGAGCGCCATCAGCGCCGAGCCGGCCATCACCGCGCCGATACGCAACCCGACGACGGAGAGGCCCTGCGCCTCCACCGCCTCGGGATTGTCGCCTACCGCCCGCAAGGCGAGGCCGAGCGGCGTGCGCGCCAGCAGTACCGCCAGCAGGATCACGCAGGCGAAGGCCAGCACGGTGAACGCGGTCTGTTGCCCCAGGACCGGGCCGAGGAACGACACGTCGCGCAGCAACGGCACGTCGAGCGGCGGGAAGGGCTCGATGCGCGGTGGCGTCGCGACATTTGGAAACGCCACCCGGTAGCCGAAATAGGCAAGCGATGTCGCCAGCAGGGTCACGCCTATGCCGGTGACATGCTGGGACAGGCCGAGCGGCACGGTGAGCAGGCCGTGGATCAAGCCGAACAGGGCGCCGACCAGCGCGGCCACGACCACCCCGCCCCACAGCGGCAGGCCGAGATAGACCGCCAGCCAGCCCGACATGGCGCCGGCGACGAAGATCCCCTCGATGCCGAGGTTCAGCACCCCGGAACGCTCGCACAACAGCGCCCCCAGCACGCCGAAGATCAGCGGCGTGGCGATGCGGAGGGTGGCGGCCCAGAAATTGGCCTGGGTGAGAATATCGAGTGCGGCCCACATCAGGCAGTCTCCCGCCGCACGAGCACGATACGGAACCGGGCCAGCAAGCCCCCCACCAGCACGCTCAGCAGCGACAGCGCGACGACGAGGTCGGCGAGGTAGTTGGAGACACCGATGGCACGGCTCATCGAATCCGCGCCGACGAACACGCCGGCAATGAAGATTGCGGCCGGGATCACGCCGAGCGGCGACAGGTTCGCCAGCGTGGCCACCACGATGCCGGCATAGCCGAAGCCGGGCGACAGATCGGCCGTGAGATACCCCTTCAAACCCGCGACCTCGCTGGCGCCCGCCAGACCGGCGAGGCCGCCGGACAGCAGGCCGACCAGCGCCATCGCCCGGCCCACCGGCAGGCCGGCATAGCGGGCGGCGCGGGCATTCTCGCCGACCGCGCGGATGCGGAAGCCCCAAACGGTGCGGGTGATCAGCACATGCAGGGCAATGGCACAGACGATCGCCAGCACCAGCCCCCCATGCAGGCGCAGGCCGGAGACCAGCTTGGGAAGCGCCGCCTCGTCCAGCACGGGGGCCGATTGCGGCCAGCCGAGCGCCATCTCGTCCTTCATCGGCCCCTCCAGCATCATCTGCACGAAGAGCAGCACCACGAAATTGAGCAGCAGGGTGACCACCACCTCGTCGGCGCCGAAGCGCATCTTGAACAGCACCGGCACCAGCAGCAGCGCCGCGCCGGCGAGGGCCGCGCCGATAAGCACAATCGGCACAAGGAGATAGGGCGGAAGCTCCAACAGACCGGCCCCGAGCGCGACGGTGGCGAGCGCTCCGGCATAGAGTTGCCCCTCGGCACCGATGTTCCACAGCTTCGCCCGGAAGGCGACGGCGGCGGCAAGGCCGGTGAAGATCAGCGGCGTGGCGCGCGTCAAGGTTTCCGCGAAGGCGAAGCCGCTGCCGGCGGCCCCCTGCGCCATGAGCAGGAAGGCCTGGAGCACCGGGGCTCCCGACAGCGCCAGCGGAATCGCGGTGAGCACCAGCGCGACCACCCCCGCCCCCACGGAGACGGCCAGCGTGAGCCAGAGAGGCGTGCGTTCGCGCGGGACGAAGCGGATCATGCGGCCTCTCCCACGGAATGGCCGGCCATCATCAGGCCGACGGTACGAACATCGAGCCTTGCCGCCTCGATCGCCGGCGAGAGATGCCCGGCATGAATCACCGCGATGCGGTCGGACAGGGCGAAAAGCTCGTCAAGATCTTCCGAAATCAGCAGAATTCCCGATCCACGCTCGCGGGCGGCCAGCAGGCGGCGATGCACGTCGGTGGTGGCGCCGATATCGAGGCCGCGCGTCGGCTGGTGCGCGAGGATGAGTTTCGGCGCACGCTCCAGCACCCGGGCCAGCACCACCTTCTGCATGTTGCCCCCGGACAGGGCGCGGATCGGCGCGGAGGGGCCGGGGCAGCGTATGTCGTAGTCGCGGATCGCCTGCGCGGCGCGGGCCTGTATCGCCGCCCGCCGCAACAGGCCGTGCCGCTGGTTTTCAGGGGAACCGATCGTTTCCAACACGTAGTTCTCGGCGACGCTGAGCGCGCCGATGCTGCCGTCGCGATGCCGGTCCTCCGGGATGCGTCCCACGCCCGCCGCGAGCCGGGCACGCGGATCGGAACGCGTCGCCTGCTGTCCGACGATTTCACAGAGCCCGGAACGCGGCGGCTTCAGCCCGGCCACCAGTGCCGCCAGCGCCCCCTGCCCGTTGCCGGAAACGCCTGCGATTCCAACAATTTCGCCGCCGTTCAGTTCCAGATCGCCTGCCTCCAGCCGGTCCCGCTCACCGGGCGCGCCGACCTCGACGCCGACCAGCCGCAGCACCGGCGCGCCGAGGGAGGCGGGCATACGCTCGCGGGCGGGGATCTCGCGGCCCACCATCAACTCGGCCAGCGTCGCGCGATCGGCACCCGCCGTGGGCCGGTCGGCGACCTTGACGCCGCCACGCAACACCACCACCCGCTCGCACAAGGCCAGGACCTCATGCAGCTTATGGCTGATGAAGATGACCGCAAGCCCTTTTCCTGCAAGGGTTTTTACCGTTGCGGCCAAGCTGTCCGCCTCCTGCGGGGTGAGCACCGCGGTGGGCTCGTCGAGGATCAGCACCCGCACGTCCCGATAGAGCGCCTTGAGGATCTCGATGCGCTGCTGCTCCCCCACCGAGAGCTTGCCGATGGGCACATCGAGGTCCGCCTGCAACCCGGAGTCCCGCATCAGCCGCGCGACTTTCGACCGCGCGGCCGCCTTGCCGAAGCCGAGGCGCCAGAGCGGCACGGTGCCCAGCACGATATTCTCAAAGCCCGTGAGGTTCTCGGCCAGCGTAAAGTGCTGGTGCACCATACCAATTCCGGCCTTGAGCGCCGCCTCGGCGGAGCCCCCGGCCAAGGGCGCCAGCCGCCCCGCGGCATCGGCGACATGAACCGTGCCCTCGTCGGCGACATAGTGCCCGAACAGGATGCTCATCAGCGTGGTCTTGCCGGCACCGTTCTCGCCCAGAAGCGCGACGATCTCGCCGGCGCGGATGTCGAGATCGACGGCATCGTTCGCTACCATATTACCGAAGCGCTTGGTGATGCCGGACAGCGACAGCACCGGCGGACGGGTATGGTGGGGTGTACGATCAGGCCGATCCGGTGCAGTCGGTGCGATCATCGGGATATCTCTCAACCTTGCAGACGACGAGCGGCCGCGAAAGCGGGATCGGCTCTTCTCCTCCCGGGGCAGCGGGCCGGCACAGCGCCGGCTCCCGACCTTCCCTCCCTCTCCCCGTTGGGGAGAGGTGGCCCGCGAAGCGGGGTGGCGAGGAGGGACGTCGGGAAACCAGGAAGGCCCCTCACCCCACCCCTCTCCCACCGGAAGAGAGGGCATCGCGATCACCTCCGCTCGCTCCTCCTTGTGGGGAAAGCGGGGTTCCCGGCTGGTCGCCCCTCTTGCCCTTCTCCTCATCGGCAGCGGCCGGAGGGACGACACGGGTGCGGAGCGCCCGAAGACCCCTCGCTCACCCCTCTCCCCCACGGGGAGAGCGAGCCGGGGGCCCCTCCGAGGGTTCCCTCCCTCAGAGGGGGGAGGCCGCGTCGCCTTACAGGGTCGACTTCGGCTCGGCGTCGTTGACGTTGACGCGGAACAGGCCGTCCTTGATCTCCTTCTCGCGCAGCAGCACAAGCTCGATCACCTCCGGCGGCACCACCTTGGGGTCGAGCGGGGCGAGGCTGGCGCCGCCATGCGCCATGTAGGAGAACGGGCCGTAATCCTCGGCCGTGAAGGTGCCGTCCACCACCGCCTTGATGGCGCGGTCGACGGTGGGCTCCATCTGCCACAGCGCCGAGGCGATCACCGTGCCGGGATATTGCGAGGAGGTGTCGATGACGTTGCCGATCGCCTTCACGCCGCGCTCCTTGGCGGCATCGGACACGCCGAAGCGCTCGGCGTAGAGAATGTCCGCGCCCTTGTCGATCTGGGCGAAGGCGGCTTCCTTGGCCTTGGGCGGATCGTACCAGGAGTTGATGAAGGTCACGATGAACTTCACATTCGGGTTCACCGAGACCGCGCCCTCCATGAAGGCCTGCATCAGCCGGTTCACTTCGGGAATGGCATAGCCGCCGACCAGCCCGATGATGTTGGACTTGGTCATCTTGCCGGCCACCATGCCGGTGAGGAAGGACGGCTCGTGGATGAAATTGTCGAACACCGAGAGGTTCGGCTTGGTGGGGCCGAAGGACGAGCCCATGAGGTAGGCGGTGTTCGGATAATCCGCCGCCACCTTGCGGGCCGGACGCTCCACCGCGAAGATCTCGCCGACCACCAGATCGGCGCCCTCCTGCGAATATTGCCGCATCACCCGCTCATAGTCGGTATTGGCGACGTTCTCGGAGAATTTGTAGGTGATGTCGCCGCGCGCCTCGGCGGCCTTCAGCGCCTTGTGGATGCGCGACACCCATTGCTGCTCAACCGGGACGGTGTAGATGGCCGCCACCTTGATCGGCTTCGCCTTGGCCGCGAAGGCCGCGCCGCCGAAACCGCCGAGCGCCAGCGCGCCGGCTCCCAGCGCCAGAAGCTGGCGACGATCGAGACGGCCTGACGAAAAAAGCGGCACGGTTTCCGTTGATTTGCGCATCGTGTTCACTCTCCCGAGCCTCAGGCCCATCGGCCATTTTTTCTGCCGGACAGCTTATGCGAGCAACGTGCCAATTTCGAACTGTTTGGTCCGAAATTCACCGTTTCCGCCGCTCCTCCTCCCAAGAGGCCAGAAGATAGCTGCGAATGAAAGGCGGCATCTGCTCGCTGACATCCTGCGGGCCGCGGGCGACGACCACGTCCTCCAGTTCGGAGCGCTCCTCTGCCGCCACGAAGGCGCGGATGCGCGCGGCGAGCTCCTCCGCCGCGAGCGGGCTGCGCAACTCCCGCATCAGGGCGATGCGCGGGCCGGCGAATACGCCTGTCCAGCCCGGCGCGATCTCGACATCGGCGGCATCGAGCCCGGTCTCCTCGCCGAGTTCGCGCAGCACGCTGCCCGCCAGGTCGACCGTGCCATCGGGACGCAGATCGCTGAGGTCCGGCGTGCCGGCGGCGAAATAGACCTTCCCGGCATTGGCGGTCCACGACGCCATGCGGCCGAGCAGGAACGCGCCGTCGGCCGCCCGCAGCGCCGCCATGGAGAAGGCGTTGCAGACGCTCTCGCCGGGCTCTCCCTCACCCGGGCAATCATGGCGCAGCCACCAGAGCAGCGAGGCGAAATCCGCCTCGCGGTAGCGGCCGGCCAGCACGCCATCCGTGACCGCGTGACGGGCCAGCACCAGGACGCGCCCGTTCCACAGAGCGGGATTCCTCGCCGATTGCGCGGCGAAGAAGGCGTCGACCTCGGCGCGGCGGCTCTCGGCATAGTCCCAGGCGCCGGGCTCAATGCGCATGTCGAGATCCGCCAGCGCCATCACCCGCGGGATGGCGTCCCCGCCGCTCACGCGGCACCTGCCGGGACGCGCGCCCGGACGGCGCCCTCACACATGCAGGACGCCCTCGGCGACCACCACGGCACCGCCGCCGATGGTGACTCGCGACAGCTCGCCGCCGGCGACGTCGAGGCCGAGCCGCACCACGCTGGAGCGGCCCATCTCGACGCCCTGGAGAATGTCATAGGCATGGAAGCCATCGGCGGGCTTGTCGCCGGCCATCAGCACCGCCGCCAGCGAGGCGGCGGCGGACCCGGTCGCCGGGTCCTCGTGGATGCCCATATTGGCACCGAACATGCGGGCGCGCAGGTCGCCCTCCCCTTCCTCGTCACGGCAGAACACATAGACCGAATCCGCCGTGCCGCCGAAGGCGCCGATCAGCCGCCCGGCGCTCGGGCTGATGCGCGCCAGCGCCGAGCGCGAGGCCAGCGGGATGCACACGAAGGGAACCCCCGCCGAGGCGATGACCGGACGGTAATCGTCGAAGCCGATATCCGAGCGGTCGAGCCCCAGCGCCTGGGCGCAGGCCTCGACGCTGGGCGCCTCCTCCTCCAGGATCTCCGGCAGGCGGGGCACGGTGAAGGTGGCGCTGCCGGCACGCGGGCCGCGCAGGCTGACATGGCACGGCACCGGGCCGGCGCCTTCCTCCAGCACGAAATCCGCCGAGAGCTCGACCTCGTCGCGCAGCGCGAGCAGCACGGCGGTGCCGACCGTCGGGTGGCCGGCAAAAGGCAACTCGTGATTGGTGGTGAAGATGCGCAGCCGCGCGCGATGGTCCCCATCGGTCGGCGGCAACACGAACACCGTCTCCGACAGGTTGAACTCGCGGGCCAGCGCCTGCATCTGGTTGCCGTCGAGACCCTCGGCGTCGAGGACGACGGCGAGCGGGTTGCCCGAGAGGGCGCGGTCGGTGAAGACATCAAGCACGACGTAACGGCGGACCATGGCCTTACAGCTTCTCCGGGGTGAAAACGCGCGAAGGGGTCACGAACTCGTCCTGGGCGGCGACGGTGAGGATCTCCCGCGAGCCGGCCGCCGCCGTGCGGGCGAGCAGACCATAGGCCGAGGACGCCGCCTTGCCGAGCGCCTCCGCCGTCGAATGGCTTGCCTTCCAGTGCACGAAGAACAGCGCGGCGATGGCGTCGCCGGCGCCGTTGACGGCAATGCCGAGCCTGGGCGTGCGCACGCGGTAGCAGCCGTCCGGGCCCGAGGCGAGCATGTCGATGGAATCGGCGGGCGTGTCCTCGGTATGCAGGCTGGTGACGAGGATGACGCGCGGGCCGGTGGCGTGCACCGCCGCGCAGGCGAGCCGCGCCTCCTCGAGCGTCGTGGTGGAACGACCGGCGAGGAAATCGAGCTCGAACTGATTCGGGGTGATGATGTCGGCGGCCGGCACCGCGCGGTCGCGCATGAACTCGGGAATCCCCGGCCGCACATAGACGCCGGTGTCGGTATCGCCCATCACCGGGTCGCAGCAATAATGCGCGGCGCTGTTGGCCGCCTTCACCCGGGCGACGGCATCGAGGATGGCGTCGCCGATCTGCGCCGACCCCATATAGCCGGACAGCACGCCGTCGCAGCGCGGCAGCGCGCCGAGATCGGCGATGCCGTCGACGAGATCCTGGATGTGAGAGGCGCCGAACACCTCGCCGCGCCAGGCGCCATAGCCGGTGTGGTTGGAGAACTGCACGGTCTGCAGGCCCCAGACCTCATGGCCGAGCCTTTGCATCGGGAACATGGCCGATGCGTTGCCCACATGCCCGTAGGCAACCCACGACTGTATGGAAAGGATATTCATCTGCACGCGCCCCGGCCTTGCGAAGAACGATCCGCGCATACCGCCGGCGATGCAAGGGCACAAACGAAATTAAATGTGCCGATCCATAATGTTGGCGTTCGGCGTGTCGCATGCGATACGCTTGCGGCTGCCAATGTGCGGCGCGGTGCGACCCGCCGCCCCCTCACCCGTCCCCCCGCAAAGAGACCGTGCAAGAATTCATGACCGTGATGCTTTCCGCCTGCGCCCTCGCCGCCGCCGTCCGTTCCGGGGACCTCACCCCGGCCGAGGTCGCGGCACGCTGCGCGGCGGCGATCAACGCGCGGGAAAAGGAGATCCGCGCCTTCACCGCCCTGAATCTGGAGGCGATGCAGGCCGGCGCGCAGCGCGCCGGGCTCGCGGCGACGCCGCTCGCCGGCCTGCCGGTGGGCGTCAAGGACGTCTATGACACGGTGGATTTTCCCACCACCTACGGATCGCGGATCTACGCGCATCACCGACCGGCCGCCGATGCGGCGGTGGTGCGGATGATCGCCCGCGCCGGCGGTCTCGTGCCCGGCAAGACCACCACCACCGAATTCGCCTTCACCGCCCCGGCGACGACGCGCAACCCGCACCGCACTGGCCACACGCCGGGCGGCTCCTCCTCCGGCTCGGCGGCGGCGGTGGCGGCCGGCATGCTGCCGCTCGCCATCGGCTCGCAGACCGCCGGCTCGGTCATCCGCCCCGCCTCGTTCTGCGGCGTCACCGGCTTCAAGCCATCCTTCAAGCTGATCCCGATGCTGGGCAGCCGGACCTTCTCCTGGTCGCTCGACACGCTCGGCCTGTTCGCCGCCGGGGTGGAGGACGTCGCCTTCGGCGCCAGCGCCATCACCGGGCGCCCGCTGACCGTCGACCCGACCGCGCGGCTGCCGCGCCTCGCGGTGATCCGCACCCCGCGCGCCAGCTCCGCCAGCCCCGACGCCGACGCGGCGCTCACCACCGCGGCGCGCGCCGCCGAGAAGGGCCGCGCCACGGTGCGCGAGATCACGCTGCCGCCGGAGGTGGAGAGCGCCGACGACGCCCATGCCATCGTGCAGGGCTACGAGGCCGCGCTCGCGCTGGCCGACGAGTGGGACCGCCATCGCGGCCAGCTGTCGCCGCAGCTCGTCGCCTATCTGGAGCAGGCGACGACGGTGACGCCCGAGGCCTATGACGCGGCGCGGCGCGTGACGCGGCTGGCGCGCAACGCCTTCGCCGACCTCGTGGAGGGCTTCGACGCCGTGCTCACCTATTCGGCGCCGGGCGAGGCGCCGGAAGGGCTCGCCTCCACCGGCTCCTCGATCTTCAACCGGCTGTGGACGCTGCTCGGCGCGCCCTGCGTCAATGTCGCCGGGCTGACCGGCGCCAGCGGCCTGCCGATCGGCGTGCAGATCGTCGGCCGCTTCGGCCGCGACCGCGCCGCCCTCACCGCCGCCGCCTTCGTCGAGAAGGCGATCCGCGCGGCGTGAGCCGGCTCAGCTACCGCCGGCCCTATCGCCGATGACGCGCCACAGGCGGTCCTTGAGGCCGACGAGAGGCGGCGGGGCGATGAGGAGGGCCGGCCCCTCCGCCCGGGTGCCGCGAACGGCCAGCCGGCCGACATGGATCTCGCCATCGCTCCGGTAGCGCTCGCCGCCGGCGCTACCGAACAGCGTCGGACCGAGGCCGGTGACCTGATAGATCGCGGCCAGCGCGCGGGCGTCGTCGAGGTCGGCGATCAGCCGGTCGCGCGCGGCATCGATGTCGGGATCGAGCCGGCGGGTGGCGCTACCGGGCGGATCGGGGCGATCCGCGGTCGCGGCGCCGAGCCAGACCGGCCGGCGTTCGGCGCCGATGTCCAGCACCTTCCACAACAGCACGCGGTCGCGGCGGCCGGTTTCGGCCTGCTCGCCCGTCTCGAAGGCGAGGTCCGGCAGGCGGCCGGCATAGACCAGCCGCGCCGTCGCCGGATCGCCGGCCTGCCAGCCGGCAGCGGCCATGGCGTGCAGGATCTCCTCGCGCGTGCCGACGAGGCCGACATCGATCGGGTCGCCGGGCCGGCCCTGCAGGGTCGAGGCGACCCTCGGCAGCGGCCTCAGGCCCGGCTGCTCGCCGTGATGCGTCCACAGCCGCGGCGCCATCGCATAGGCAAGCGCCAGCCAGGCGAGGAAGGCGAGCAGCGCCCAGTGCCAGACGCGACGCGCCGGCCCACCCGGAGTGGCCATGCCCGCCCCTACTCCGCCGCCACCGACTTGTGGCTGGCCGGATCGTAATTGAGCACCGGCGCCAGCCAGCGCTCGGTCTCCTCGACGCTCATCCCCTTGCGGGCGGCATAGTCCTCGACCTGGTCGCGCTCGATGCGGCCGACACCGAAATAGGACGCCTCGGGATGGGCGAGGTAGAGCCCCGACACCGCGGCGCCCGGCCACATGGCGAAGCTCTCGGTGAGCTCGACCCCGATGGAGGGCGTGGCGTCGAGCAGCTTGAACAGCGTCGCCTTCTCGGTGTGATCGGGCTGGGCGGGGTAGCCCGGCGCCGGGCGGATGCCGCGATAGGCCTCCTTGATCAGCGCCTCGTTGTCGAGCGCCTCGTCGGGGGCATAGGCCCAGAACTCGCGGCGCACCCGCTCATGCATGCGCTCGGCGAAGGCCTCGGCGAGGCGGTCGGCCAGCGCCTTCAGGAGGATCGAGGAATAATCGTCATTGGCCTTCTTGAAGGCCTCCGAACGCTCATGCTCGCCGAAACCGGTGGTGACGCAGAAGCCGCCGACATAATCCGCCACGCCGCTGCCCTCGGGGGCGACGAAATCGGCCAGCGCCAGATTGTGCCGGCCCTCGCGCTTGCCCATCTGCTGGCGCAGCGTGTGCAGGGTGGCGAGCGGAGCGTTGCGGGTATCGCCGGCATAGAGCTCGATGTCGTCGCCGACCGTGTTGGCCGGCCAGAAGCCGATCACCGCGCGGGCGGTGAGCCACTTCTCCGCGACGATCCTCGCCAGCATCTTCTGCGCGTCGTCATAGAGCGCACGGGCGGCGACGCCGACCTTGGGATCGTCGAGGATGGCGGGGTAGTGGCCGGTGAGCTCCCAGGACTGGAAGAACGGCGTCCAGTCGATATAGGGCACCAGCTCGGCGAGATCGTAGCTCTCGAACACCCGCGTGCCGAGGAAGGTCGGCACCGGCGGTTCATAGCCGGCAAAGTCCAGGGCGAGCCGGTTGGCCCGCGCATCCTCCAGCTTCACCCGCACCTTGTTGCGATCGCTCTTCGCGTGCGCGTCGGCAAGCTTGGCGTATTCGGCGCGGATGTTCGCCGCATAGTCCGAGCGGGTATTGTCGTTGAGCAGGTTCGACACCACGCCCACTGCGCGCGAGGCATCGGTGACATAGACCGCCGGGCCGCGCAGATATTGCGGGGCGATCTTCACCGCCGTGTGGACGCGCGAGGTGGTGGCGCCGCCAATCAGCAGCGGCAGGTCGAAGCCCTCGCGCTCCATCTCGGCGGCGACATGCACCATCTCGTCCAGCGACGGGGTGATGAGGCCGGACAGGCCGATGACATCGACCTTCTCGGCGCGGGCGACTTCGAGGATCTTGGCGGTCGGCACCATCACCCCGAGGTCGATGACCTGGTAATTGTTGCACTGGAGCACGACGCCGACGATGTTCTTGCCGATGTCGTGCACGTCGCCCTTCACGGTGGCCATCAGGATCTTGCCGGCGGCGGGAGCGTCGGTAAGGCCCATCTCCTGCTTCTCCTGCTCCATGAAGGGCATGAGATAGGCCACCGCCTGCTTCATCACGCGGGCGGACTTCACCACCTGCGGCAGGAACATCTTGCCGGCACCGAACAGGTCGCCGACCACGTTCATGCCGGCCATCAGCGGGCCTTCGATGACATGCAGCGGCCGGGCGGCGGCGGCGCGGGCCTCCTCGGTGTCGGCCTCGACGAATTCGGTGATGCCGTTGACCAGCGCGTGCTCCAGCCGCTTCTCCACCGGCCAGGTGCGCCAGGTGAGGTCGGCCTCCTTCTTCTCGCGCCCACCGCCCTTGAAGCGCTCGGCAATGGCGAGCAGCCGCTCGGTGGCGTCGTCGCGGCGGTTGAGAACGACGTCCTCGCAGGCCTCGCGCAGCTCCGGCTCGATCTCGCTATAGGGTGCGAGCTGGCCGGCATTGACGATGCCCATGTCCATGCCCGCCGCGATGGCGTGATAGAGGAACACCGCGTGCATCGCCTCGCGCACCGGCTCGTTGCCGCGGAACGAGAAGGAGAGGTTCGACACGCCGCCGGACACATGGGCGTGCGGCAGGTTCTGGCGGATCCAGCGGGTGGCCTCGATGAAGGCGACGCCATAGCCGGCATGCTCCTCGATGCCGGTGGCCACCGCGAAGATGTTGGGATCGAAGATGATGTCCTCGGGCGGGAAGCCGACTTCCTCGACGAGGATACGGTAGGCGCGGGCGCAGATTTGCGTCTTGCGCTCGAAGGTGTCGGCCTGGCCCTGCTCATCGAAGGCCATGACGACGACGGCGGCGCCATAGGCGCGCACCAGTCGGGCGTGATGGCGGAAGGCTTCCTCGCCCTCCTTCATCGAGATCGAGTTCACGATCCCCTTGCCCTGGATGCACTTCAGGCCGGCCTCGATGACGCTCCACTTCGAGGAGTCCACCATGATCGGCACGCGGGCGATGTCCGGCTCGGCGGCGAGCAGGTTGAGGAACGTCACCATCGCCTTCTCAGAGTCGAGCAGGCCCTCGTCCATGTTGACGTCGAGCACCTGGGCGCCGTTCTCCACCTGGTCGCGCGCCACCGCCAGCGCGGCGGGGTAGTCGCCATTGGTGATGAGCTTCCGGAAGCGCGCCGAGCCGGTGACGTTGGTGCGCTCGCCGATGTTCACGAAGGTGGCGACGGGTGCGGTCATGACGCCTGCTCTCGATGCGGGGTGACGGAAGGACGGTGGAGACGGACGCGGGTGGCGGTTCTCATGCCTGCATCTCGAACGGTTCGAGGCCGGACAGGCGCAGCCGCGGCGCGATCTCCGGGAATTCGCGCGGGGCATGCGGGGCGACGGCGCGGGCGATGGCGCCGATATGGTCCGGCGTGGTGCCGCAGCAGCCGCCGACGATGTTGACGAGGCCGGAGGCGGCGAACTCGCCGACCAGCTTCGCCATCGCCTCCGGGCTCTCGTCATAGAGGCCGAACTCGTTGGGCAAGCCGGCATTGGGATAGGCGCAGACGAAGGTGTCGGCGAGGCGCGAGAGCTCGTCGATATGGCCGCGCATCTCCTTGGCGCCGAGCGCGCAGTTGAGCCCGATCGAGAAGGGCTGGGCGTGGCGCAGCGAGTTCCAGAACGCCGCCGGGGTCTGGCCGGACAACGTGCGGCCGGACAGATCGGTGATGGTGCCGGAGATCATCACCGGCACGCGGATGGAGCGCGCCTCGAACAGCCGCTCGATGGCGAACACCGCCGCCTTGGCGTTCAGCGTGTCGAAGATGGTCTCGATGAGCAGGAGGTCCGAGCCGCCGTCGATCAGCGCGCCGGCCTGCTCGCCATAGGCGGTGGCCAGCTCGTCGAAGGAGATGGCGCGGAAGCCGGGGTCGTTGACATCAGGCGAGATCGAGGCGGTGCGGTTGGTCGGCCCGATGGCGCCGGCGACGAAGCGGCGGCGGCCGTCCTTCGCCTCGGCCAGCTTCGCCGCCTCCTTCGCCAGTCTGGCGCCCTCGAAATTCAGCTCGTAGACGAGGCTTTCCATGCCGTAATCGGCCATGGCGATGGTGGTGCCGGAGAAGGTGTTGGTCTCGACGATATCCGCCCCGGCCATGAAATAGGCGAGGTGGATGTCGCGCACCGCGTCCGGCCGGGTGAGGTTCAGGAGGTCGTTATTGCCCTTGAGGTCGCGGTGCCACGCCTTGAAGCGCTCGCCGCGATAGCCGGCCTCGTCCAGCTTCAATTGCTGGATCATCGTGCCCATGGCGCCGTCGAGCACGAGAATGCGCTCGCGGGCGGCGGCACGCAGGGCGGCGAGGGTGTCGGTCGGCTGGGTCATGGAGCGGCTCCTACTCCCTCTCCCCGTCGGGGAGAGGGCTGGGGTGAGGGGCATCCACGCGCAAAGATTCCAAAATCCGCGCGAGAACGCCCTCGATATTGTCGTTCACGTCGTTATTCCAGAAACGGATGACCAGATAGCCATTGGCCTCGATCATCCGGGTTCGTTCGGCATCGGTCTCGACGCTGTGCTGGCCGCCGTCAAGTTCGACAATCAGTTTGGCGGCGGCACACAGAGGAAGTCGACGACAAAACATCCGACCGGCTCTTGTCGGCGGAACTTCCAGCCGTCGAGCTGGCGATTTCGGAGTCGTGACCACAGGAGCTGTTCAACATCCGTGTGATCACGGCGAAGGCGACGGGCTCGTGCGATCGGGTTGCTCATCACCTTCTCCCGTCGCTCCCCCTCACCCGCCGCTGCGCGGCGACCTCTCCCCCTCGGGGAGAGGTCAAGGCGCCGCTTTGACTTTCTCCATCCGAACGAACGAGCCCCTCCCCCTTCAGGGAGAGGTGAAGTCCGCGCGCCTGCCATGCACACACAACATCCCTGCCCGGGCGCGACCGGCTCCCTCTCCCCGTCGGGGTGAGGGGGAGCGCCGGCGGATCGGCTCTTCGCTCACGCCGCCGCCTGGCCGTTGCCCTGCCCGGCTGCCGCGCCCTGCGGCGGGCGCAGGCCCAGCAGGTGGCAGATGGCGTAGACGAGGTCGGCGCGGTTCAGCGTGTAGAAATGGAACTCCGTCACCCCGCGGTCGACGAGATCGAACACCTGCTCGGCCGCCACCGCGGCGGCGATCAGCTTGCGGGTCTCCGGGTCGTCGTCGAGCCCCTCGAAGCGGCCGGCGAGCCAGGCCGGCATGTAGCAGCCGGTCTTCTCGGCGAAATTGTTCGCCTGCTTGAAGTTCGATACCGGCAGGATGCCCGGCACCACGGGGACATCGATCCCCCGCGCGCGCACCCTGTCGAGGTAGCGGAAATACAGGTCGTTGTCGAAGAAGCACTGGGTGATCGCCCGCGTGGCGCCGGCGTCGACCTTGGCCTCGAGGATGTCGAGATCGGCGTCGAAGGACGGGCTTTCGGGGTGCTTCTCGGGATAGGCCGAGACCGACACCTCGAAATTGGCGGCCCGGCGCAGGCCGGCGACCAGATCCGCCGAGGTCTTGTAGCCCTCCGGGTGCGGCTCATAGGCCTGACCGACGCCGCCCGGCGGATCGCCACGCAGCGCCACGATGTGGCGCACGCCGGCATCCCAATAGCCGCGCACCACCTCGTCCACCTCGCCCTTCGAGGCGGCGACGCAGGTGAGATGCGCCGCCGGAGCGAGGCGGGTCTCCTTCACGATGCGCTCCACCGTGGCATGGGTGCGCTCGCGGGTGGAGCCGCCGGCACCATAGGTCACCGAGACGAATTTCGGCGCCAGCGGCGCCAGACGGGTGATGGAGTTCCACAGCGTGGCCTCCATCTCCGGCGTCTTGGGCGGGAAGAACTCGAACGACACCGAAATCGGCCGCCCGCCGGGGCGGCGGCTGCGGCGCTCGACATCCGACGACATCAGGCGACCTCCTTGTGCTTTTGGGCGGGCTGCGTCGCGCGCGGATCGCGGGCCAGCCAGAGAGAAACGGTGAGCTTGCCGTCGGCCTGCGGCGCCAACGGGCGATGCGATTGCGGCACCAGGCCGGCCTGCGCCAGCCAGTGCTCGACGACCTCGGGCGCGAAGCCGAGGCGGCGATGGGCGTGCGCCTCGCGCAGGAATTCCAGATCGTGCGGGGCGAAGTCCACCACCAGCAGATGCCCGCCGGGCTTCAGCACCCGCGCGGCCTCCTTCAGCGCCCGCGGCGCGTCCTCGAGGAAATGCAGCACCTGATGCACGATCACCACGTCGAAGGCGTCGCGGGGAAGCGCAAGATTGTAGATATCCCCCTGGCGCACCGAGCAGTTTTTCGCGCCGGCACGTTCCAGATTGGCGCGGGCGACCGCGAGCATGTCGGCCGACAGATCGATGCCCACGCCGCGATCGATGCGCGGGGCGAACAGTTCGAGGATGCGGCCGGTGCCGGTGCCGAGATCGAGCAGGGCGTCGATCCCGACGCCGGCCAGCGCCTCGACGATGGCCTGCTCGACCTGGTCGTCGGGGGCGTGCAGGCGGCGCAATGCGTCCCATTCATGGGCATGGGCGCGAAAGTAAGCCTGTGCCTGCGCGGCGCGGGCGGCGCGCACCGCCTCCAGCCGCTCGTGATCGCGCAGCAGGATGTCGTCGTCCGGTGCCATCAGGGCGAGCAGCGCGTCGGTGAGCGCGGCGGCGAGGGTATCGGTGGCGCGGCGGTAGAACACCCAGCTCGCCTCGCGGAAACGCTCCACCAGCCCCGCCTCGGCGAGAAGCTTGAGATGGCGCGAAATCCGGGGCTGCGACTGGCCGAGGATTTCGGTAAGCTCGGAGACCGTCAGCTCGCCCTCGCCCAGCAGGGCGAGCAGCCGCAGGCGCGTGTCCTCGCCGGCCGCCTTGAGGCCGTCGAGCAGGGACGCGAAGCTGAGCGACGAGGTCGGCATGACGCCTCCAACGAGATATAAAGATATCTTTATGTCTTTTCGCCAGGGGATGCAAGCGGCGTCGTGGGGGAGCCGGCGGCCGGGTCGGCGTAGCGCTCGAACGGCGTCGGTCCGGCGTCGGCACAGGCCAGTGAGGTGTAGGATGAAGACGATTTCCCCGGCCGAGGCGACCGATCCGACCGATCAGGCCGATGCGGCCGAATTCGGCGTGCGCCCCGGCGAGGTGACGCGGCCCCTGCCCGCCTCCCCCGATGCCGGCGTGAACTTCATCGGCCGGCTGCGCACGCCCTGGACCCGCCGGAAGGACTGCCCGCGGAACGGGCGCGAATCGGACGCCGTCTGCACCGTCGAGCTCGACCCCGCCTTCGTGCCGGCGCTGGAGGGGCTGGAGGGCACCACGCATCTGTGGCTGCTCTACTGGATGGACCGTGCACCGCGCGAATTGCTGGTCCAGGTGCCCCGCACCTATGGAAGGGGACGCGGCACCTTCGCGCTGAGGAGCCCGGCCCGGCCCAACCCGATCGCCATGAGCGCAGTGCGGCTGCTGGGAATGGACGGCAACCGCCTCTCGGTGGTCGGGCTCGACTGCCTCGACGGCACGCCGCTGCTCGACATCAAGCCCTATTTCGCCTCGACCGACTGCCATCCCGACGCGGTGGTGGGATGGCACCGCGCTCTCGATATCGAGCGGCAAGCGGCCGATTCCGGCGACGGCCGTGCGAACAGCAACGACTTTTCAATCATTTCGAAACCATAATCCCTCACTCGACGACGGCGACATAGGTCAGGGTTACTGTTGCTTATATGCATCGCCCATGCGCTTCGTGCATGGCTGGGCCGTACAGCACCATTGATGACTTGATCTTGTCTTGAACCCGCCTTGTTCCTGCGTCATGTCGTCGTCGCAAAGGTTGTGGCATTCACTCCGGCAGGCTTGATGATGGTGGTTCGCCTAGGTTTCGCTCCCGCGGTCGCTCTGGCCCTTCTGACGTCGGTCGGTACGGCCGGCGCCCAGTATTATCCGGTCGAGACGACCGCGCAGCCGGCCGAGCCGGCTCCGGGCACCGCCGAGGTACCGGCGGCCATCGATCCCTACGGCACGTCGGGTTCGGCGTCGCAGGGTGGCGTCGCCCCGATCATGGCGCCGCCCGCCCAGGCGTCCACCGGCGCCGTGCAGCCGCCGGCCCCGGTCTCCGGCTATGCAAATGGCGGCACCCCGGCGGCCGGCTATCCCTCGCAGGGTTATTCCTCGCAGGCCGCCGCGCCGGCGCAGTCCGGCTATCCCACCGGTGCCTATTCCGGCCAGCAGCCCGCCGGCTATCCCTCGCAGGGCTATTCCTCGCAGGCCGCCGCGCCGGCGCAGTCGGGCTATCCCACCGGCGCCTATTCCGGCCAGCAGCCGGCCGGCTATCCGGCGCCGAGCTATTCCTCGCAGGCCAATCCCTATGGCGCGCCGCCGGCGCCGGTGCATGCCGCCGCCCCGGCGACCCGCCAGCCGGCCTATTCCGGCCAGCAGGAGCAGGTGACCGGCGCCAACGGCGCCTCCGTCGCCATGCTGCCGCCGGAAGACCAGCCGGAGCAGGGCCCGCCGAAGGAGCTGCCGGCCAACCTGAAGCGGCAGACGGTCGACTACACGACCACCCAGCCGCCGGGCACCATCGTCATCGATACGCCGAACACCTATCTCTATTACGTGCTGCCCGGCGGCAAGGCCGAGCGCTACGGCATCGGCGTCGGCCGCGACGGCTTCACCTGGGCCGGCACCGAGAAGATCTCCGCCAAGAAGGAATGGGCCGACTGGCGCCCGCCGGCGGAGATGATCGAGCGCCAGCCCTATTTGCCGCGCTTCATGGCCGGCGGCCCGGGCAACCCGCTCGGCGCGCGCACCATGTATCTCGGCGCCACCATCTACCGCATCCACGGCACCAACCAGCCGTCCACCATCGGCCAGTTCATGTCCTCGGGCTGCATCCGCATGCTCAACGAGGATGTCGAGAACCTGTATGAGCGGGTGAAGATCGGCACCAAGGTGGTGGTGCTGCCGGGCAACCCGGCGGCCAAGACCGCCGATGGCAGCGCCGCCATGCAGGCGACGCCGGTAAGCGCCTCCGCCCCCAACGTGGCGGTGCGCTGAACAGGCCAGCCGGCAACGGGGCGCCGAGCGCTCCGGGACAACGAGATGACACCGCCCGGACGAGGGATCGTCCGGGCGGTTTTCGTTTGTGGCGGCTTTCCCTCGCCCCTCCCGTCCGCCGGCGCACCGGAAAGGCCTTCACCGCCCCCACAGTTTCTGTGCCGGCACCCGCAGCTCGACGGGACTGCCGGCGACGAGCTCGCCCGGCCGTTCCACCCAGGCGACGAGGCCGCGCCGTCCCCGCGCCGCCGTCACGAAGGCGAGGTCGAGGCCGGTCCGGCCGGGATGATGCCGCGCCACCGCCGCGCCGGCATGGCGGCACGGCGCGTTCTCCCCTTCCACCGCCAGGCAGGCGCCGCCCGGGAAATGCAGCCTTGTGCCCGGCGGCAGGGCGGTGAGATCGGCGACACCCTCCAGCACCAGATTGGCGCCGAGCCAGGCCGGCTCCACCGCCGGCACCTCCAGCCGGCGGGCGATGAGGGCGAGCTCGTCCGGCGCCACCAGCGTCACCTGCCGCGCATTGCGGATCGGCGTGCCGCGCGGATACCACGGCACCCGCGAATCGGCGGGACGGTACAGACCGCGATGGCGATCGCCCGCCAGCCCCTCGAAATCGAGCGTCGCACGCTCCACCGGGCGGGTGATGAAATCGGCGCCGTCGGCGATCATCAGCTGCGACAGCCGCGCCGCGACCTTGCGCGCCGGCACCGAACCGTCGTCGAACAGCTTCAGGGTTTCGTTCATGCGGGCGCTCCCGTGAGGACGCCGGATCTTAACCCCGCCGCGCGACGGCGCCCGCAAAATCTGCCGGCGTCAGAGGCCGCCGGCAGCCTGCCGGCGCTCCTGCGGGCGCCCGCCGGGAAGGGCGAGGCCGTAGCGGCCGCCGAGCGCCGCGAGATCGGCGGCGACGTCCGCCGACAGGGCGATGCCGGCCTCGCCGCGGGCCTCGGCGCCGCGCGCCTCCATCTCGCCGGGCAGAAAGATCGGGCCGCCATCCACCGAGGGCATCGCCTTGATGCCGGCGATCACGCTGTCGACCCGCTCGCGGAAGATGTCGAGCGGCATGAAGCGCGCGACGTCGATGGCGACGAACAGGTGCCCGGTCCGCGACGGGCCGGCGACATCGCTGATGTTGCGCACCTCGCCGGTGAGGCCGGTGCCGGTGAGCACGCCGGTCAGCAGATCGATGATCAGCGACAACCCCGCCCCCTTCGGGCCGCCGATCGGCGCCAGGCTGCCCTTCATCGCCGCGCGGGCGTCCTGCGTCGGGTTGCCGTCGGCATCGACGGCCCAGCCGGCGGGGATCTGCGCGCCGCTCCTCGCCGCCAGCCGGATCTTGCCGCGGGCGACGATGGAGGTCGACATGTCCAGTATGATCGGCCGGTGCCGCCCGGCCGGCACGCCGAAGGCGATGGGATTGGTGCCGACCAGCGGGATGCGGGCATTGTAGGGCGTCATCGCCGGCGAGGAATTGGTGAGCACCATGCCGACCATGCCGGCCTTCACCGCCTGCTCGGCGAAATAGGCGGCGACGCCGAAATGATTGGAATTGGCGACGCCGACCACGCCGGCGCCGGTCTCCCGGGCCTTGGCGACGGCCAGCTCCATCGCCCGCAGGCCGGCGAGCTGGCCGAAGCCGTTGCCGGCATCGAGCAGGACGCTGGCGGGGGCCTCGGAGACCACAGCCATTTCCGGGTCGAGCGCCATCACGCCGGCCCGCACCCGGTCGAGATAGGAGGACAGCCGCGCCACGCCATGCGAGCCGACGCCGCGCAGATCGGCATAGATCAGCGTGTCGGCCACGCGGACCGCCGGCGCCTCGCGCATGCCGGCGGCCCGCAGCACGGCTTCGGCAAATCGGCGCAGTTCGCCGGCCTCGATGAGGATCTTGTCGGACATCGGAAGGTTCTCGCGAATGAAGGAGTTCAGGCGGAAGCCAGCGCCCGGCGATGGCGCCGGTAGGCCAGCAGGGGCGGCGCGCTGAGCGCGATGACGGCCAGCACGAGCAGGGTCAGCGAGATCGGCCGGGTGAGGAACACCGAGAGATCGCCCTGCGACATGGTCATGGCGCGGCGGAACTGCTGCTCGGCCAGCGGCCCGAGGATCATGCCGATGATCACCGGACTGGTGGGGAAGGCGTAGCGGCGCATGAAGAAGCCGGCGAGGCCGACCGCGTAGAGCAGCACCAGGTCGAACACCGAACGGCTGATGCCATAGGTGCCCACCGTGGCGAACAAAAGGATGCCGCCATAGAGATAGGGGGTCGGCACGCGCAGGATCTGCACCCACAGCCCGACCAGCGGCAGGTTCAGCACCAGCAGCATTACATTGCCGATGTACAGGCTGGCGATCAGCGTCCAGACGAGGTCGGCGTGACTGGTGAGCAGCTGCGGCCCGGGATTGATGCCGTAGCTCTGGAAGGCGGAGAGCATCACCGCCGCCGTCGCCGAGGTGGGGATGCCGAGGGTGAGCAGCGGCACGAAGACGCCGGCGCCGGCGGCGTTGTTGGCGGCCTCCGGCCCGGCGACGCCCTCGATGGCGCCGCGGCCGAACTCCTCGGGATGCTTCGACAGCTTCTTCTCGACGAAATAGGACAGGAAGGTCGGGATCTCGGCGCCGCCGGCCGGCATGGCGCCGAGGGGAAAGCCGATGAAGGCGCCGCGGATCCACGCCTTCCACGAGCGCGCCCAATCCTGCGCCGTCATCCACAGCGAGCCTTCCACCGGGGTGATCTCCTCGCGGGTGGAGCGGTGGCGGGCGGCGAGGTGCAGGGTCTCCCCGACCGCGAACAGGCCGACCACGACGATGATCACGTCGATGCCGTCGAGCAGGTCGAGCGAGCCGAAGGTGAAGCGGGGCTGGCCGGATTGCAGGTCGACGCCGACCAGGCCGAGCAGCAGGCCGAGGCCGAGGCTCGCCAGCCCGCGCAGCAGCGAATTGCCGAGCACGGCGGCGACGGTGACGAAGGACAGCACCATCAGCGCGAAATAATCGGCCGGCGCGAAGGCGAGCGCGACGCGCACCACCACCGGCGCCAGCAGGCTGAGGCACAGCACGCCGATGGTGCCGGCGACGAAGGAACCGATGGCCGCGGTGGCGAGCGCCGGGCCGCCGCGGCCGCGCCGCGCCATCTGGTTGCCTTCCAGCGCGATGACGATGGAAGCGCTCTCACCCGGCGTGTTGATCAGGATCGAGGTGGTGGAGCCGCCGAATTGCGAGCCGAAATAGATGCCGCCGAACACGATGAAGGCGGCGGCCGGATCGACCTGGAAGGTGAGCGGCAGCAGCAGGGCGATGGTCAGCGCCGGGCCGAGGCCCGGCAGCACGCCGATGAAGGTGCCGAGCGTGGTGCCGAACAGCGCCCATAGCAGGTTCATCGGCGACAGGGCGTTGGCGAAGCCGTCCAGAAGTCCCGAGAGGCTACCCATCAGAACAGATCCTCGATGAGGCCGCCGCCGATGCGCAGGTCGAGCATGCGCGCGAAGCCGTAATAGGTGGCGAAGGCGAGCACGAAGCCGATCAGCAGCGACAGCCACAGGCGGCGGGCGCCGAAGGCCCGCGCGGTGAAGGCGAACATCAGCGTCGAGGCGACGATGAAGCCGGCGGCCTTGATCAGCAGGACGTTGACGAGCATGCCGGCGGCGAGGATCGCCAGCGGCACGAGGTCGAGCGGCGGCGCCTCGGGATCGGTCGCCTCGCACTCCCACGGCGTGCGCCAGGCTTCCAACAGCAGCAGCAACCCGCAGGACAGCAGCACCAGCCCGACGGCGACGGGGAAGGAACGCGCCCCGACCACCGCGCCGGCGGCATCCGGCGGGATGGTCAGCGCCACCAGCACGGCGCCGCCGCCCAGCGCCGCGATGGCGGCGGAGACGGCGACCAGCTGCGCCCTGCCCAGCGACAGCGCGCTCATTTGGCGAGCCCGAGATCGGCGAGGACGCTGCGGGTCGCGGCGACGTCCTGCTCGAGATAGGCGGCGAACGCGGCACCCGGCAGGAACTGGTCGGACCAGCCGCGGGTGGCGAGTTGCTGCTTCCAGTCCTGCGTCTGCACCATCGCGGTGGCGAGCTCGATCAGCGCCGCGGTCTCCGCCTCCCGCAGGTTCGGCGCGCCGAACACGCCGCGCCAGTTGGAGATGGTGACGTCGACGCCCTGCTCCACCAGCGTCGGGATCTCGATGCTGGCCACCCGCGACGGGGCAGAGATGGCGAGGGCGCGCAGATTGCCGGCCTTGATCTGCTCGGCGAACTCGCCATAGCCGGAGATGCCGGCCGAGACCTGGTTGCCCAGCAGCGAGGCCATCGCCTCGCCGCCGCCGCCGGTGAAGGCGACATAGGAGAGGCCGGAGAGCGGCACGCCGGCCGCCTTGGCGATCAGGCAGGCGAAGATGTGATCGGTACCGCCCGGCGCCCCGCCGGCCCAGGTCACGGCCTTGGGGTCCTGCTTCAGCAGCGCCATGAACTCCGCGAGGGTCTTCACCGGCGAGGCGGCCGGCACCACCAGCACCTGATACTCGCCGGTGAGCCGGGCGACCGGCTTCAGCAGCCCGAGATTGACCGGCGTCTTGTTGGTGATGATGGCCCCGACCATGATCGCGCCGGCGATGAACAGCGCATTGGGATCGCCGTCATACTGGTTGATGAACTGCGGCAGGCCGATGGTGCCGCCGGCGCCGCCGACATTGGTGATGCGCGAGGAACGGACCAGGCCGTTCTTCTTCAGCACCTCGTCGATGACCCGGCCGGTGATGTCCCAGCCGCCGCCCGGCGCGCCGGGGATGAACAGGCTGACCGAGCCGAACGGCTTGGCGGCGGCGGGAAGGCCCAGTCCGGCCGTCGCGGCGGCGAGGCCGGCCGTGGCGGCAAGGAACGAACGACGATCGAGCATGGCATTTCCTCCTGGCGATTATGTTCTGGCCGTTGGCGCGGCCGGCGGCACGGTCAGACCGGGCATCCCTTCTGCCGCAGCAGGGCGTTGAAGCGCTCCCAGTCCGGCTCGCCGGTGCGGTTCTTCTCGATGATGGCGCTCTCGCGGGCGGCGTGCGCACGGCATTTGGCGAGCAGGCCCTCGGCCTCGGCGGCGGGCACGGCGACCACGCCGTCGAGATCGCACAGCATCAGGTCGCCGGGCATCACCGACAGGCCGGCGCAGGCGACCGGCACGTTGAGCTCGCCCGGCCCGTCCTTGCTCGGCCCGCGATGCACATTGCCGCGCGCGAAGGCGCCGACGCCGCCCTCCTTCCATTCCGCCACGTCGCGCAGCGCCCCGTCGAGCACGAAGGCGCGGATGCCGCGGGCCAGCGCGCTGGTGCGCATCAGCCCGCCGAGCACGGCGGTGGAGAGATCGCCGCCGCCGTCGATGACGATCACGTCGCCCGGCTGGGCGGTCATGATGGCGAGATGGATCATCAGATTGTCGCCGGGGCGCGAGCGCACGGTGACGGCGGGGCCGCAGATCGTGCCGGCCTGGGCGCCGTGATAGGCGATGAGCCCGCGCGCGCCGATGTGGCGGCCCATGCTGTCGCTGGCATGCGGCACCGGCACGCCCTCGAAGGCGGCGACGAGTTCCTTCGGCAAGGTGCAGACGCGCGGATTGACGGTGTAGCCGATGGGCCAGGGAGCGTTCGGCGTGGCGCGTGTCGCGGCGGCGAGGGGCGTGTTGGCGAGGGGCGTGTTCATGGGAATCCGCTTCACTGGGCTGGCTGCCGTTCGAGGACGGCGGGATTGACGAGAAGGCGCCGGTCGATCTTCCGGTCGATCAGCACATCGATGACATTGCGCGCCGCGCTCACCGCGACGGCATCGAGCGCGGCGTCGGTGCTGCCCCCCATGTGCGGGGTCAGCACCACATTGGGCAGGGCGAGGAAGGGGTGTCCCGCCGGCAGCGGCTCGTCCTCGAAAGTATCGAGCCCGGCGCCGGCCAGCCGGCCGGACGCCAGCGCCTCGACCAGCGCCGCCTCGTCGACGAGGCCGCCGCGCGCGGTGTTGACGAGGATGGCGCCCCGGCGCAGGCGGGCGATCTGGGCCGGCCCGATCAGATGGCGGGTTTCCGGCGTGAGCGGGCAGTGCAGCGAGACGAGATCGCTGGCGGCGAGCAGATCGTCCAGCGTGTCGGCCCATTCGACATCGTGCCGCGCGCGATCGGCGATGTGCGGGTCGTGGACGACGATCCGCATGCCGATGGCGCGCAGCATGACGGCGACGCGCCGGCTGATCGCCCCGAAGGCGACGAGGCCGGCGGTGCGGCCGGCAAGCTGCTGCCCGGCCTGCGCCCGATCCCAGCGCCCGGCGCGGATGCCGGCGTCGAGCACGGCGATGCGCCGCGCCGCCGCAAGGGCGAGGCCGACCGTCAGCTCCGCCACCGACTGCCCGTTGCCGGCATCGGCGACCAGCACCGGGATGCCCCGGCGGGTGGCGCTGGCGAGATCGACATTGTTGTAGCCGACGCCGTGGCGGGCGATCAGCCGCAAGGCGGGAGCCGCCTCGATGAGCTCGCCCGGAAGCGCCAGCGTGCGGGAGATGATCGCGTCATAGGGCACCGAGCGGACCGCTTCCGCCAGTTCCGCCGCGGTTTCGCCGGGCAGGAAGGACAGGCTGCAGCCGGCCTCCTCCAGCAGGGCGACCCCGGGCGGCGCCAGCGTCCTCGCCGTCATCAGAACCTTCAGGGTCATGGCGTTCCTCGACGTTTCCCGTTCTGACCCGACTTGACATCCGAAGAGACCGACCGTCCAATTCATAAAATTCCTCAAAAGATAGCCACGAGGAATGAATGGAACTGCGCGACCTGCATTACTTCGAGGTCATCGCCAGCATCGGGCATGTCGGCCGCGCGGCGGAAAAGCTGGGCCGCACCCAGCCGGCGCTGAGCAAGTCGATCCGCCGGCTGGAAGCGGAGGTCGGCACGCGGCTGGTGGTGAAATCCGGCCGCGGCGTGCAACTGACCGCCGCCGGCCGCATCATGCTGGAGCGCGCCCGCAGCCTGCGGATGTCGGTCGAGCAGAACTTGCGCGAGATGACGGACATCGCCCGCGGCGCCGTCGGCAATGTGCGGATCGGCGCCGGGGCGACGACGGCCGAATATCTGCTGCCGCAGGTGTGCCGGCGCCTGCTGCGCGAGGCGCCCGGCGTGAAGTTCGACATCAGCATCGGCATGAACGACGTGCTGCGCGCGGCGCTGTCCGACGGCAAGGTCGACGTGGTGGTCGGCCCGATCACCCAGGGCGACGAGGAGAGCTATGCGGTCCGGCGGATCGGCAGCGACGCGGTGGTGGTGGCGGTCGCCAAGGGCCATCCGCTGACGCGGCGAAAGGTCGGCATCGCCGATCTCGCCGGCTATGGCTGGGTGCTGCCGGCGCGCTCGGTGGTGACGCGGCAATGGATCGACGCCGCCTTCGCCTCACGCGAC
Source organism: Ancylobacter oerskovii (assembly GCF_018390555.1). Classification (GTDB taxonomy): domain Bacteria; phylum Pseudomonadota; class Alphaproteobacteria; order Rhizobiales; family Xanthobacteraceae; genus Ancylobacter; species Ancylobacter oerskovii. The sequence continues at coordinate 179,533 of NZ_JAHBGB010000002.1, forward strand.
CTGCCGGAGCCGCGCGTCGACATCCAGACCAACAACATCTCGCTGTCGCCACGGCTGGTCGCCGCCACCGACCTGCTGACCTTCATCTCCCGCCGCAATCTCGGCCGCAGCCGGGTCGGCGAGCCGCTGGTGGAGATCAGGCTCGCCGAGACCACCATGCATCGCGAGGTCGGCATCGTGCGCATGCCGTCGAGCTATGTTCCGCCCGCCGTCGAGCGCTTCATGGAGGTGTTCGGCGAGGAAGCCTCCACCGCGCTCGCCGAGTCCTGGGGATGAGCTCCCGGGGGAGCCGGCCGATCAGCCGCCCGCCGCGGGACGGAACGAGGCGGCCAGCGCCTCGGTGGCGCGGGCGAGCAGGCCGACATCCACGCCGACGGCGGTGAACACCGAGCCCAGCTCCATGCAGCGCCGCGCCAGCGCCGCGTCGCCGGTGAGCACGCCCGCCGGCTTGCCGGCGGCGGCGATGCGGGCGATGGCGCCGGTCACCGCCTCCACCACCGCCGGATGGCCGAGCTCGCCGATGTGACCCATGCTGGCCGCGAGATCGCCGGGACCGACGAACACGCCGTCGACGCCCTCCACCGCGGCGATGGCCTCGATCTGCCCGAGCGCCTCCTCGGTCTCCACCTGCACCAGCAGGCAGATTTCCTGCGCCGCGCGCCGGCCATAGCCGGAAACGCGGCCGAACTGCGTCGCCCGCGTCAGCGCCGAGACGCCGCGTATCCCCTCCGGCGGGTAGCGGGTGGCGGCGACGGCGGCGCGCGCCTCCTCGGCGTTCTGCACATAGGGGATGAGCAGCGTCTGCACGCCGATGTCGAGATAGCGCTTGATCAGCACCGGATCGTTGCTGGCCGGGCGGACCACCGGCGCGACGGCATGCCCGGACAGCGCCTGCAGCTGGCCGAGCACGGTCAGCACGTCGGCGGGCGAGTGCTCGGTGTCGAGCAGCAGCCAGTCGAAGCCGGCGCCGGCGACCACCTCGATGCCGAAGGCGCTCGACAGGGTGCACCACAGCCCGAGCTGCTGGCGTCCCTCGCGGAGGGCGTGCTTGAAGTGGTTGCGCGGCAGGTCGACGGGGCGTGTCATGGCGTGTCTCAGGTGAAGGCGACGCTGATCGCGCCGACCGGGCCGTAATCGGCGGTGATGACGTCGCCGGCGGCGATGTCGACGGGCCGGGTGAAGGATCCGGCGAGCACGATCTGGCCCTTCTTCAGCCCCGTGCCGACGGCGGACAGCTTGTTCACCAGCCAGGCGATGCCCGCCGCCGGATGGCCCATGATGGCGGCGGAGACGCCGGATTCCTCGATGGTGCCGTTCTTGGTCAGCGTGGCGCCGACCCAGCGAATGTCGATGTCCATCGGGCGGATCACCCGGCCGCCGACGACGATGGCGGCGAAGGCGGCATTGTCGGCGATGGTGTCGACGATGGCACGTGGCACCTCGGTGCGGTAGTCGATGATCTCCAGCGCCGGCACCACATATTCGGTGGCGCGCATCACGTCGTAGATGCGGCAGCCCGGCCCTTCGAGATCCTCGCCCATGATGAAGGCGAGCTCGACCTCCAGCCGCGGCTTGATGAAGCGGCTGGCCGGAATCTGGGCGCCGTCGTTGAACAGCGCGTCGTCGAGGATGCGGCCATAATCCGGCTCGGTCATCTTCGAGGCCATCTGCATGGCGCGCGAGGTCAGCCCGATCTTGTGGCCGACCATGCGGGCGCCGGCGGCGAGGCGCGCCTGCGCCCACAAATCCTGCACCCGGTAGGCGTCCTCGATCTCCATCGCCGGGAAGGTGCGGCTCGGCTGCACGATCGGCCGGCCCTCGCGCTCGGCGCGCAGGATGTCCTCCGCCGCGCGGCGGCGTTCCTCTTCGGTGAGCATGGAATGTCTCCTGGAGATCAGACGAGGGCGATCGGCCGGATCGGCGAGCCGGTGGCGCCGCTGATCCGCACCGGCAGGGCGACGAAGGCGAAGGCGCCGGCCGCCGCGCCGCTCAGTTCCTCGAGGTCGAGGTTCTCGATGATGTGGATGCCGTTCCGGGCGATCAGGATCATGTGCACCTCGAGGGTGATGTCGTGGTGGTTCATCACCTCGAAGGCGGAGGTGTCGGAGCCGACCGAGAAGGGCCGCCGCTCGGCGAGCCAGTGCCCGGCGGCGACGCCCGGCCCCGGCGCACCGGCGGAATCGAGCCCGAGATAGCGCGGTGAATCCGCCCAGAAGCGCGCCCAGCCGGTGCGCACCAGCGCGATGTCGCCGGGGCGCAGCTGCGTGCCCGACGCCTTCTCGGCGGCTTCGAGATCGGCGACGCTCACCTCATAGGCCGGCTCCAGCGCCTCGACGCCGAGGGTCTTGGCCACGTCGAGCAGTACCGCCCGCCGGAAGATCGGGCCGATGGTCTCGGCGCCGTGCACCTTGAACAGGCCGGTTCCCTGCTGCTCCTCGGCGGCGATGTGCTTGCCATAGAGCGCGCCGTGCTCGGAGACGTGGCACAGCGCGTCGATATGGGTGGAGGAGTGGGTGCTTGTGACCATCAGCTCGTTGGAGGAGGAATGGCCGCAGCAGCGCAGCACGTCGCCGTGCCGGTTGTTCAGGGTGATGTGGAAGGGCGGATGCGCCGGATGGATCGGCATGCCCTTCTGCATCGGGTGGCTGAGATCGATCTGCCGGGCGCCGGCAGCAGCGGCGAGCCACTCCTCCATGCGGAACGGTGGCGCGACGCGGGTTTCGATGTTCATTTAAGCGCGGCTCCCTTGGTTTCGGGCAGGAAGACGAGCACGATCAGCCCGGCCAGCAGGAAGAAGCCGGCGGTGAAGGCGAGCGCGCCTCCGAGGCCGAAGCTCGTCGAGAGAAGGCCGACAATGGCGGGCGCAAGCGCGCTCACGGCGCGGCCGGCATTGTAGATGAAGCCCTGGGCGGTCGCCCGGACATTGGTCGGGAACAGCTCGGCGAAGGTGGGGGCGAAGCCGCTGTAGAAGCCGGTGCCGAAGAAGGCGACCACCGGGCCGAAGACGAGCAGCATCGTCGGCGTCGAGATCAGCGTGTAGACCGGCACCGCCAGCGCCGAGAGCACGAAGTAGATGATGAAGGCGGCCTTCCGTCCGAGCGAATCCGCGACATAGCCGAAGGAGATGAAGCCGAGCGCGGCGCCCACCTGCATGATGACGATCCACGTCGTCGACTTCACGAGGTCGAGGCCGGGGCCGCCATTGGCGACGGGGGTGGCGAGCCAGGTGGGGATCCAGGTGAACAGGCCCCAATAGCCGCACATCGCCGCCGCGGTGAAGGCGAAGCCGACCGCCGTGCTGCGGCCGTGGTCGCGCAGCAGCATGCGGATGGTGGCGCCGAGCGACAGGCGCTCGGTCTGCTGCTTCCAGATCTCCGGCTCGGGCGTGTGGCGGCGGATCCAGAAGGCCAGCAATGCCGGGGCGAGGCCGAAGAAGAACACGCCCCGCCAGCCGACGAGCGGCAGGAACACCGCCGCGACGATCGCCGCCAGCGCGTAGCCGCTGGCAAAGGCGCTCTGCACCCAGGCCATCACCTTGCCGCGATGGCGGGCGGGCCAGGTCTCGGTGATCAGCGCCGCGCCGGCCGACCATTCGCCGCCGACGCCGAGGCCGACGACGATGCGGAACAGCAGCAGCTGCGTCACATCCTGCGACAGGCCGCACAGCAGCGTGCCGACCGAATAGCACAGGATCGACAGCACCATGGAGCGGGTGCGGCCGATACGGTCGGCGAGGAAGCCGAAGATCAGCCCGCCGAATGCCGTCGCCACCAGGCTCGCCGAGGCGATCATGCCGGCGGTGGAGCGCGACATGCCGAGATCGGCGCTGATATGGCTGAGCAGCATCGCGAAGAGCAGCAGGTCCATGATGTCCAGCGCCCAGCCCAGATAGGAGGACCAGAACGCCTGCCACTGGGCCTTGGTCGCGCCGACATACCAAGCAGTCTTCGGCCCGGACGCAGTTGTATTGTCTGCAACCTCGATCGTCACGAAATCCTCCCAAGGATTTTTATTGCTTTTATTATGTGATCCGGCGCGCCGAACGTTTCGCTCTGCGCGGCTCACGCCCGATGCGACGATCGTGGCGCGGCATTTGTTTGCCTGCTTCATAGGGCAGCGGCACGAGACGTCGCAATTGACCAATTTTCAACCCGGATGTGAGGCGAATTGACAGTGCGGCGCAGCGGCCGCATGGCTGCCGTCTCCGACGCGTTCGAGATGGTGCGCCATGACCCCTCCCTATCGCTCGCTGCCCACGCTGCAGGCGCTGCGCTGCTTCGAGGCCGCCGGCCGGCTGGGCAGCTTCTCCCTGGCGGCGGAGGAGATGTGCATCACCCACAGCGCCATCAGCCACCAGATCCGCGGGCTGGAGGAGGCGATCGGCCAGCCGCTGTTCCTGCGCCAGGGCAACCGGATGGCGCTGACCGAGGTCGGCCGCACGCTGCTGGCGGAGACCCGCCGCGCGCTCGACTATCTCAGCCACGCCTATGCCGTCGCCCATGAGGCGGCGATCCCGCGTCCGGCCGTGCTCAATCTCGCCGTGCAGATCGGCCTGATGGAGCACTGGCTGATGCCCCGGTTGTCCGAACTCGCCCGGCGGCTCGACGGGGTGGCGCTGCGCATCCGCAGCCTGCCCGACCTGTCGGAGGCCTGCGCCGATGATGTCGACGTGGCGCTGGTCTACGGCACCGGCGAGGTGCCGGGGATGATCTCGGAGAAGATCGCCGAGGAAGAGGTGTTTCCCGTCTGCAGCCCCGGCTTCCTCGAACGCCATCCCGCCATCAGCCTCGAGCGGATGCACGAGGCGCCGCTGCTGCTGCATTCGCGGGTGACGTGGAATTTGTGGCTCGAGCGGGCCGGGCTGCCGATCGTCTATCCGCAGCAGTCGATCATGCTCGACGATGTCGCCCTGACCGTGCGCGGGGCGCTGGCGGGCCAGGGCATCGCCATGGCGCGCTCGCTGCTGGTGCGCGACTATCTGGCCGACGGCTCGCTGGTGCGGCTGTTCGAGCTCTCGGTGCCCGGCATCTTCAGCTATCACCTCGCCTGCCGCTCCCGGGAGATACGCGAGCGCTACCGGGCGACGCTCGACTGGATCTGCGGGATGGCGCAGCCGGCGGCCGGCGGATCCTGACGGATCGGCCTCACGTCGCGGTTGCCGGGCAGCGGGCGGCGGCCCCATCCCCACCTTCTCGCGGCGGCCGTGCGACCAAGACTGCCGCTTTGCGCGGATACGGCCTAAGATACCTCTGCCCACCAGCCACGCGCCGGAACCCGGAGACGGGATGACGCGTTTGCGATCCGCCGGCGTGGCGCCAGCATGAAGGACGAGACACGATGTCGACCCCGACCGATTCCTTCCCCTCCACGCCCGCCGGTTCGCTCGCCGGCCATCTGCACGAACTGCGCGCCAAGTGGGGGTGGTTCGTCGCCCTCGGCATCCTGCTGATCATCGCCGGCGCCATCGCGCTCGGCAGCTCCTACGGCCTGGTGGTCGGCACGCTGGTCTCGGTCTACTACATCGGCGCGATGATGGTGGTGGGCGGCATCGCCCAGATCTTCCACGCCTTCGCGGTGAAGGGCTGGGGCGGCTTCTTCTTCTGGCTGCTCGACGGCCTGCTCTATCTGGTGGCCGGCGTCATCGCCTTCACCAATCCCGACCTCGCCGCCGCCGTGCTGACCCTGCTGCTCGGGGTGGCGCTCATCGTCGGCGGCATCTTCCGGCTGATCGCCGCCTTTCGCCTGCGCCCCGCCGCCGGCTGGGGCTGGATCCTGTTCTCGGCGGTGATCGCCATCCTCCTCGGCGTCGAGATCACCATCCAGTGGCCGATCAATTCCATGTGGATTCTCGGCCTGTTCCTCGGCATCGACCTCATTTTCAACGGCTTCACCGTATTGATGCTCGGCTTCGGACTGAAGAAGACGTGAGCGAGGTTTCGTGAGCCAGAGCGCCACCGCCCGACGTGTCGCGCAGGAACAGCCGACCGGGACGCCGGCTACGTCGACCGCCGTGTCGCCGGAGCCGGCCTCTTCGCCGCCGGCCGCCGGCGGCGCGCCGGGCACCGCCCCGGCCCCGCCGGCGCGGAGCGGGCGCGACCTGCGGCTCGACCTGTTCCGCGGGCTGGCGCTGTGGTTCATCTTCCTCAACCACATCCCCAACAATGTGGTGAACTGGATCACCAACCGGAATTTCGGCTTCTCCGACGCCACGGAGATCTTCGTCTTCATCTCCGGCTACACCGCCGCCATGGTCTATGGCCGCGAGATCGACCGCTCCGGCACGCTGGTGACGTCGGCGCGCATCCTGCGGCGGGCCTGGCAGCTCTACATCGCCTTCATCTTCCTGTTCGTGATCTATCTCGCCGAGATCTCCTACGTCGTCGGCTCCTTCTCCAACCCGCTCTATGCCGAGGAGATGGGCGCGCTGCAGTTCCTCTCCGAGCCGGACGTGGCGCTGGTGCAGGCGCTGCTGCTGAAGTTCCGGCCCGCCAACATGGACGTGCTGCCGCTCTACATCGTGCTGCTCGCCGGCTTCCCGCCGGTGCTGTGGATGCTGAAGCGCTGGCCGGACGCGACGCTCGCCGTCTCCTTCGCCGCCTATGCGCTGGCGCTCAATCTCGGCTTCAACCTGGCCGGCTATCCCGACGACCGGATGTGGTTCTTCAACCCGTTCTGCTGGCAATTCCTGTTCGTGTTCGGCGGCTGGTGCGGGCTCGGGGGCAGCGACCGGCTCGGCGGGCTGATCCAGAACCGCTTCGTCGTGGCGGCGGCGGTGGCCTATCTCGCCGTCTCGCTGGCGGTGGTGGTGAGCTGGTGGTGGCGCCCGCTGGAAGGGCTGGTGCCGGAAGCGATCGGCGCCCTCATCTACCCGATCAGCAAGACCGACCTCTCGCCGCTGCGCCTGCTGCACTTCCTCGCCCTGGCGGTGGTGGTGGTGAAGCTGGTGCCGGTGGATGCGCGCTGGCTGCGCTGGCCGCTGCTGCGCCCGATGATCCTGTGCGGGCAGAACTCGCTGGAAGTGTTCTGCTTCGGGGTCTTCCTTTCTTTCGCCGCACATTTCGTGTTGAACGAGATCGATAGCTCGCTGGCCATGCAGTTCATCATGAGCGTGGCGGGCATCTCCCTTATGGTGGCTCTTTCCGTGCTGTTGTCGTGGTATGCTCGCGTGGAGCGCGAGATGGCCGCGCGGAAATATGGGTAGACGGCGCGGATCCGACGTGAAACGCACGACGCTGGGACTGAGACTGGCCTGCATGGCGTTCCTGGCGGGCGGCGCTGCCGCTCCGGCCCGGGCCGAGCCCGTTTGCGCCGCGCCCTCCGAGCTCACCCGCGCCGGCTTCGGGCTGCCCCGCCTCGCCAAGTCGCTCGACGACAAGACGCCGACCACCATCCTGGTGATCAACTCCTCGGCCACGAGCGACAAGAAGCCGGCCAAGAGCACCGGCGCCGCCAAGGACGCGGTGCCGCGGCGCTTCCCCAGCTATATCGAGGAAATCCTGCGCGCCCGCTATCCCGACGGCGGCGTGGTGGTGGCGACGCAGAACCAGCCGCGCGCCACCGCGCAGGCGATTCTCACCGTGCTGCCCGACCTGCTGCGCGTCAACAAGCCCGCGCTGCTGATCTGGCAGACCGGCACCTATGACGCCATCCTCGGCGTCGATACCGGCGCCTTCGGCGACGCGGTGGGCGACGGCATCCGCCTCGCCCACGAGGCGAAGACCGACGTGATCGTGGTCGGCCCGCAATACAGCCCGCGCACCTCCTTCGCCTTCGACGTCGCGCCCTACACCACCGCGCTGCGCTGGACCGCGCGCGGCAACGGTGTGCCGTTCTTCGACCGTTACGACATCATGCTGTACTGGCAGGACGAGGGGATATTCGACCTCGATGCCGACCGCCCGTCGCCGACGCTGTTCGACGAGGTGCACAGCTGCATCGGCCGTCTGCTGGTCGGCATGATCGCCGACGGCGTCGACAAGAGAACCCTCGGCTCCCGCTAACCCCGAACCCCGACATCCGCCACGATGCACCTGACCCGCCTCGCGCTTCCGGGCCTCCTCGCCGCCTCGCTCGCCATACCGCTCCTGCCGCTGCCGGCGGGCGCCACGCCGCTGCTGGCGCCGAGCTGCCCGGCCGGCAATGTGGCGCTGACACGGCTCAGCCAGCCGCTGCCGCGCTTCGCCAAGGCGCTGCGCGAGGGCACGCCGGTGAAGATCGTCGCCATCGGCTCCTCCTCCACCGCCGGGGCGGGGGCGAGCTCGCGGGCGGCGAGCTATCCGAGCCGGCTGGAGGCGGCGCTGCGCCAGCGCTTCCCGGGCATCGACCTCACCGTGGTCAATCGCGGCATCAACGGCCAGGACGCGCCGGAAATGCTGGCGCGCTTCGACAAGGACGTCGCCGAGGAGAAGCCGACCCTGGTGCTGTGGCAGGCCGGGGTGAACGCGCTGTTCCGCGCCAACGGGCTCGACACCGCCGAGGCGCTGCTGCGCGAGGCGATCGCCCGCACCCGGGCGCTCGGCGCCGACATCGTGATCATCGATCCGCAATATTCGCCCAAGGTGATCGGCGATGCCGAGGCGCTCGACATGCTGCGGCTGCAGCAGCGCGTCGCCGACGAGGAAGGGATCGGCGTGTTCCACCGCTTCGCGCTGATGCGCGAATGGCACGAAGCCAAGGGGCTGGCCTTCGACGCCTTCACCTTCAAGGACGGCTTCCACATGAACGATTTCGGCTATGAGTGCTTCGCCAAGGGCCTTGGCGGATCGCTCGCGGCCAATGTGGACAGCCAGCTGCGCTCGGCCGATGTGAGCGGCCCGGCCTCGCTCGCCAAGCCGGCCAAGGCGGGCGCCGCGATGACCGGCACCGCCATTCCCGGCGCGGCGGCGCCGACCGGGAAGACCTCGAACCCGGCCACGACCGGCCCGGCGCCGGAAGGCCTGCCGGACAGCACGGCGACGCCGTAGGGGCGGTTCGGAGCCCCTCGATGGGTTGACGCGGGATACCCCGCGCCTCACTGGGCCGGTGTTCCCCCTCACCCCATCCCTCTCCCCAATGGGGAGAGGGAGCCGAGCGCCTGTCCAGCCATGTGACGCGGGAAGGCGAGGCTTCCATGGGTGGGGCGAGAGGGGAGCGGCGCGGGAAGGCGGACGACTCCGGTAGCGCGGGGCGAGCGCCGGTCCATACGTGTAACGGGGGCGGCGGGCGGCTTCACACCACCAGCGCGAGGGCGAAGCCGTCATAGCCCTTGGAGCCGACCGTCTGGACGGCGGTGGCGACGAGGCGCGGCTCGGCGGCGACCCTTTCCATGAAGCGGCGGATGCCCAGCACCGATTCGTCCGTGCTCGCGGGGTCGGCGGCGCGGCCGTCGCGCACCACATTGTCGGCGACGATCACCGTGCCGGGATGCGACAAAGCGAGCGCCGCCTCGAGGTAATGCGGGTTGTTCGGCTTGTCGGCGTCGATGAAGACGAGGTCGAACGACGCCTCGCCCGCCGCGATCATCGCCGCCAGCGTCGCCCGGGCGGGACCGACGCGGACCTCGACCCGGTCCGCCAGCCCGGCACGGGCGATATTGGCCTGCGCCACCTCGGCGTGATGCGGATCGAATTCCAGCGTGACGAGCCGGCCATCCGCCGGCAAAGCGCGCGCCAGCCAGATGGTGGAATAGCCGCCGAGGGTGCCGATCTCCAGGATGCGCCGGGCGCCGCGCATCAGCGCCAGCAGCATCAGCAGCTTGCCCTGGTTCGGCGCGACATTGATGGCCCGCAGCCCGGCGGCGTCGCTGGCTTCGAGCGCCGCCGCCAGCGCCGGATCGGGCGGCAGCAGCGTGTCCTCGATCCAGGTGTCGACCTGCGACCAGACCTCGTGGGTCATTCGTCGTCGCCGCGATCCGAGAAGGCTCCGCCGAAGCGCTTCATCACCGCCTCGCGGGCGGCCAGCACCTTCTTCTCGTAGTCTATCGCCATCGGCTCGGTCAGCACGCTCTCGAGGCCGGCGAGCAGCGCCCACAGCGCCGGCACCTCCGCCTCGTCCTCGACGAACTCGGCGAGCGCGTCGCCGTCCCCGTCGTCGACGGTGCGGGAGAGGAACTCGAACAGCACCACCGCCACCGAGCGGTCGATGTGCAAAACGATCTCTTCGGACGACTTGTCGGTGGGGCCGGTCGACGGCTTGGCGGCCATGGCATGCTCTCCGCGCGATTCCCCTCCATTCCTCTCATTTTCCGGGGCGCCACGCCACACGCTTTCGCAACAACTTGCTTTCGCGCGCCGGCCATGCTGCTAGACCGCGACCCCAGAGGAGAATCCCGGTGAGCGCGGAAGCAGACCTCCACACGGTGCGCGATTTCCTGCGCTACGCCATCAGCCGCTTCAATGCCGCCGAGCTCGGCTTCGGCCACGGCACCACCACCGCGCTCGACGAGGCCGCCTTCATCATCCTCGAGGCGCTGCACCTGCCGGTGGACGAGCTCGACCCCTGGCTCGACTGCCGGCTGACGGGGGGCGAGCGCGCCCGCCTCGCCGGGCTGATCGAGGAGCGCTGCCGCACCCGCCGGCCGGCGGCCTATCTCATGGGCCGCACCTATATTCGCGGCGTGCCGTTCAAGAGCGACGAGCGGGCGATCGTGCCGCGCTCCTTCATCGGCGAATTGCTGGCCGGCGACCTGTTCGGCGGCGAGGGCTTCGCGCTGGTGCCGGAGCCGGAGGCGATCGGACGGGTGCTCGATTTGTGCACCGGCTCGGGCTGCCTCGCCATCCTCGCGGCGATGCTGTTCAAGAATGCCGAGGTGGACGCGGTCGACCTCTCGCCCGAGGCGCTGTCGCTGGCGGCGGAGAACGTGGCGTTGCACGAGATGGAAGGGCGGGTGCGCCTGCACCAGGGCGACCTGTTCGCGCCGCTGAAGGGCAGGCGCTACGACCTGATCATCACCAACCCGCCCTATGTCGACGCCAAGACCTGCGCGGCGCTGCCGCCGGAACACCGCCACGAGCCGATGCTGGCCTTCGCCGGCGGGCCGGACGGGCTCGACATCGTCCGGCGCATCCTCGAGGAGGCGCCGAAGCACCTCGCCCGCGACGGCGGCCTCATCTGCGAGATCGGCACCGACCGGGAGATCCTCGAGGCCGAATACCCGCATCTGCCCTTCCTGTGGCTCGACACCGAGGACAGCGAGGGCGAGGTGTTCTGGCTGGCGGCCACGGATTTCGCCGCCGCGCGGTGAACCGGGCGGCCTCTTCGCGCTCATGGGGACAAGGGCGCGACTATCCGGCGCCGGCCGGATTTCCGCCACGAGACCGACGTGTCCTGCCGGGCAACGCCATCGCCCGAGAGGAAACCATGCGCCGCCCCCTCCCCCTCGCCCTGTCCGTCCTCGCCCTGTCCACCCTCGCCTTGCCCGTCCTGCTGCTGGCGGCCCCGGCCCAGGCGGCGACGCTATGCACCGCGCTTGCCGATGTGGCGACCGGCAAGGTGCTGAAGCAGGACGGCCCCGGCTGCGAGCAGCGGGTGAGCCCGGCCTCCACCTTCAAGATCCCCATCGCGCTGATGGGCTACGACGCCGGCATCCTCAAGGACGCGCACCAGCCGAGCTGGCCCTACAAGCCGGGTTATCCGGCCTGGCGCAAGGAATGGAAGGCGGATGTCGACCCCACCTACTGGATGAAGGAATCGGTGGTCTGGTATTCGCAGGAGATCACCCGCGCGCTCGGCATGGAGCGCTTCCGCCGCTATGTCGAGGGCTTCGGCTACGGCAACGAGGACGTCTCCGGCAACAAGGGCCGGAAGGACGGGCTGACCGAATCCTGGCTCTCCACCTCGCTGGACATCTCGCCCCGGGAACAGCTCGGCTTCCTCTCCCGCATGCTGCGCGGGGAACTGCCGGTATCGAGGCAGGCGGTGGCGATGACCGCGGAAATCATCCGCGTCGGCACCACGGCGAATGGCTGGGAGGTGCACGGCAAGACCGGCATGGGCTTCGCGCGCGATGCCAAGGGCAAGCTGGTGCGCGGCAAGCCCTATGGCTGGTTCGTCGGCTGGGCGACGAAGGACGGGCGCTCGGTGGCTTTCGCCCGGCTCGACCGCGACGCCGCGCGGCAGGACACGCCGACCAGCTGGCGGGCGCGGGACGCCCTGCTCGCCGAACTGCCAGCCCTGCTGGACGCGGTGAAGTGACGCCGGCGGCGCGCGGGGTATGGCGCCGCCAACCAAAGGATGAGGGCGCGATATCGATGTGTCAGGCGTCCCTCTCCCGCGGATGATGTCGGCGCGCGGCGACCCCGGCTAGGTTTTCTCCCACGGATTGCCGCCGTGGCGGCCGACCGGGGGGAGAACCACATGAACGCCCGCATGCTCATCGTCGTCGCCTGCGCCTATGTCGTCGCCGCGAGTCTCGTGGTGGCGCATCCGCCCGAGGATCCGAACGGCCCGGCGGTCCCGGCCGGCCGGCTGGCGCTGGCCCGGATGCCGGCCGACTAGCGGGACGGGTCGGCGCGGTTCCTCACCCGCCGCGCATGTGCTTCAGCACGGCGGCATCGGGCCAGCAATCGAGCGGCAGGCCATTGGCCTTCTGATAGGCGCCGAGCGCGGCGCGGGTCTTCATGCCGGCCTTGCCGTCGATCTTCTCGCCGTAGAAGCCCTGCCGCGTCAGCACCTGCTGCATGAATTCGAGGTCGCGGGTCTTCACCAGCGCGATCTCCTGCCAGGGCTGCGCGAAGGGGCGGTCCTCCTCGATGCGGTCGGCGAGATGGCCGACATAGAGCACGTAGAGATCGGCGAAGTTGTAGTTCTTCAGCGCGAAATAGTTGGCCGGCGTCAGGAAGGCGGGGCCGAACGGACCGGCCGGCATGATGATCGAGGCCTTGTCCTTCATCGCCGCGGGCGGGATGCGGCGGCCATCGGCGACCTTCACCCCGCGCTTCAGCCAGTCGGCGAGGGTGAGCGTCACCGCCGGCTCGGCCTGCGTGCAATCGAAGCCGGCCGGCACGGTGATCTCGTAGGCCCAGCGCTTGCCGGGCTGCCAGCCCTCCTCGCGCAGCAGGCTGGCGGTGGCGGCCAGCGCCTCGGGCACCGAGGTCCAGATATTGGCCGTGCCGTCGCCGTCGAGGTCGACGCCGTACTTCAGATAGCCGGTCGGCATGAACTGGGTGAGGCCCATGGCGCCGGCCCAGGAGCTCTTCATCTCCGCGCGCTTCACATGCCCCTCGTCGAGGATCTTCAGCGCGGCGAGGAATTCGGCGCGGAACTCATCCTTGCGACGGCCGACATAGGCCTGCGTGGCGACGACCCGCAGCGCGTCATGGTTCAGTTTGGCGCCGCCATAGGACGTCTCGCGCGCCCAGATGGCGAGCAGGATCGAACCCGGCACGCCGAACTGCTTCTCGATGGCGGCGAGTTCGCCCCGGTACTGCGCCGCCAGCTTGCGTCCGCGGGATGCATAGGAAGCGATCGCCTTGTCGGAGAGATAGGCGGCCGGGGTCTGCACGAATTCGGCCTGCGCCCCCGGCTTCTGCGGCTTGCCGGGAATGGCGAGGTCGGGGAGCGAATAGTCCGGCTCCAGCCCCCTCGTCTCGCGCTCGAAGGTGGCGCGGGAGATGCCCATCGCCTGCGCCGCCGGCCATTGCGCCGCCAGCCAGCGGTCGAAGGCGGCGTCCGCGCGGGCGGGGGCCGATGCCGCCACGAGGGCAAGCAGGGACAGGGTGCAGGCGGCGAAGCGGGTCAGGATGCGCATGCGCCCTATGTAGCCCAGCGGGGGCGATGTGGAAAATCACCGCCGGTTCAGGCACGGCTGTCGGATCGGCGCGCCGCCGGACGTCCTTGAAGCGCCGGCGCGACGCCGGCGATCAACGGGAGAGAGACGATGGGACTGAAGCAGGCGATCACCCCCTATCTGTGGTTCGACGGCACGGCGGAGGAGGCGGCGAACTTCTACGTCTCGGTGTTCCCCCATTCGCGCATCCTCACGGTGGCGCATTATTCCGGGATCGACCCCGAGCGGGAGGGCCAGGTGCTGGCGGTGCTGTTCGAGCTCGACGGCGTGAAGTTCGGCGCCATCAATGGCGGGCCGATGTTCAAGCTCAGCGAGGCGACCTCGTTCCTGATCGACTGCCGGACGCAGGAGGAAATCGACTTCTACTGGGAGAAGCTCGGCGCCGGCGGCCAGTACCAGGCCTGCGGCTGGCTGAAGGACCGCTTCGGTCTGTCCTGGCAGGTCAACAGCCAGGAACTGGTCGAGAAGGCGCATGCCGACCCCGCCATCTCGCGGCGGGTGATGGCGGTGATGATGGAGATGACGAAGATCGACCTCGCCGCGCTGGAGAAGGCGGCCGCGGGGGCGTGAGCCCCCCGCCTCAGCCCCCTCGCCTCGCCGGCCCTAGCGCACCGCGACGATGAACAGCCGCGGGAAGCGCAGCAGTACCTTGCCGTCCACCCGCGCCGGATAGGCCTCGGCGAGGCGCGCCGTGTAGGCGGCGAGAAAGGCCTGGCGCTCGGCGGCGTCGAGCGGATCGAGATAGGGGCGCAGCGCCGTCGACTTGAACCATTCGGCGATGGCGGCGGCGCCGTCGAGCGCGTGCTGGTAGTGGGTGTGCCAGATCTCGACCCGCTGCGCCTCGGACTTGAGCCGATCATAATAGGCGCCGACCTCCGGCAGCTCGTCGCGGGTGGCGCCGGCGATCTTGCTCGCCCAGGGCCCTTCCGCCGCCGTCCGGGCCATCAGCACATGCGAGGGTTCGGCGACATTGTCGGGCATCTGCACGGCGAGCACGCCCCCCTCGGGCAGCGCCGCCAGAAGACGGTGCAGGACGGCGGGATGATCCGGCACCCACTGGAACACGGCATTGCCGAAGATCAGGTCGGTGCCGGGTTCCGGCTGCCACGTCGCGACATCCGCCACCTCGAAGCGCGCGGCCGGCAGGCGCTCGCCGGCCTGCTTCACCATGTTCGGTGACGAATCGAGGCCGATCACCTCGGCGCCCGGCCAGCGCTCCGCCAGAAGCTGGGTGGAATTGCCCGGCCCGCAACCGACATCGACGACCCGGCGCGGCGCCTCGAGCGGCACCTGTGCGAGCAGGTCCCGCGAGGGCCGCGTGCGCTCGTCGGCGAATTTCAGGTAGAGGGCGGGGTTCCAGTCTTCGGTGGAGCTGCGCATGGGCCTGCCGTATCGATGAGGTGGCGGGAACATGCCGCATGCGTGGGACGAGGCCAAGAGCCGCCCCGCAAGAACGCGGGATGGCGCCGGCCCCGACGGGCCGTGACCCGATCCTCCGCAAGGGAACCATCGCTTCCGCCTGCCGTTGGCCCGGCATGCGCAGGCTTCGTGCGCGAGCTTCATGCGCAGGCTTCGGCCGCGACGGGAGGCTTCATGCGTCACCTCGACATCGATCTCGACGGCACCGCGATCTTCTACCGCGAGGACGGCCCGCGCGACGCCCCCGCCCTGCTGCTGCCGCACGGCTATCCCGGCTCCTCCTACCAGTTCCGACGACTGATGCCGGCGCTCGCCGACCGCTGGCGCACGCTGGCGCCGGATTTTCCCGGCTTCGGCTACAGCGCGACGCCGGACAGCTTCGGCTATGATTTCGACGCCTATGCCAGCTTCCTCGCCGCTTTCACCGACCGGCTCGGCCTCTCGCGCTACGCGCTGTGGCTGCACGACTATGGCTCGCAGATCGGCTTGCGGCACGCCATCGCCCATCCCGGGCGCATCGCGGCGCTGATCATCCAGAACGGTGACATCTACGCGGACGCGCTGGGGCCGAAATATGCGGCGATCCAGCGCTACTGGGCGGAGAAGTCGCCGCAGGCGCATCGCGTGCTGGAGGAGGCCGTGAGCGAGGAGGGCTTCCGGCACGAATTCATCGGCGAGGTCGATGCGCAGATCGCCGAGCGCGTGCCGCCGGACCTCTGGAAGCTGCACTGGCCGCTGATGGACACGCCGGCGCGGCGGGCGCTCTCGCTCGGGCTGATGGAGAAGCTGGAGGAGAATCTGGCCTGGTTCCCGCGCTACCAGGCCTATCTGCGCGCATATCAGCCGCCCACCCTGATCGTATGGGGGCCGAAGGACGGCTACATGCCGGCGGAAGCGGCGCTGGCCTATCGGCGCGATGTGCCGGAGGCGGAACTGCATCTCATCGACGGCGCCGGGCACTGGCTGCTGGAGACCCATTTCGACGCGGCGCTGCCGCTGGTCCGCGACTTCCTCGGCCGCGTGCATGCCGGATAGCGCGCGCCGGGAAGGAGACCCGCCATGAAAAAAGCCGGCACGGGGCGATCCGTGCCGGCTTTCGGTCGTGCCGGAGCGGCGGGCCGCCCCTCTCTCAGCGGGTGAACTTCTTGTACTTCAGCCGGTGCGGGATGATCGAATCCGTGCCGAGGCGACGCTTCTTGTCCTCCTCGTAATCGGCGAAGTTGCCCTCGAACCACTCCACATGGCTGTCGCCCTCGAAGGCGAGGATGTGGGTGGCTATGCGGTCGAGGAAGAAGCGGTCATGCGAGATGATGACCGCGCAGCCGGCGAAGTCCTCCAGCGCCTCTTCCAGTGCGCGCAGCGTCTCGACGTCGAGGTCGTTGGTCGGCTCGTCCAGCAGAAGGACGTTGGCGCCCTGCTGCAGAATCCGGGCGAGGTGGACGCGGTTGCGCTCGCCGCCCGACAGCATGCCGACCTTCTTCTGCTGGTCGCCGCCCTTGAAGTTGAACGCCGAGCAATAGCCGCGCGAATTGATCTCGCGCTTGCCGAGATACAGCACCTCGTTGCCGCCGGAGATCTCCTCCCAGACGGTCTTCTTGTCGTCGAGGGCGTCGCGGCTCTGGTCGACATAGCCGAGCTTCACGCTCTCGCCGATGGTGATCGAGCCGGCATCCGGCTTCTCGGCGCCGGTGATCATGCGGAACAGCGTGGTCTTGCCGGCGCCGTTGGCGCCGATGATGCCGACGATGCCGCCCGGCGGCAGCTTGAAGGACAGGTCGTCGATCAGCAGCTTGTCGCCGAAGCCCTTCTTCAGGCCGTCGAAGTCGATGACGTTGTTGCCGAGGCGCTCGGCCACCGGGATGATGATCTGCGCGGTGGTCGGCGCCTTGTCGGCCGCCTTGCGGACCAGCTCGTCATAGCGCTGGATACGCGCCTTGTTCTTGGCCTGGCGCGCCTTGGGCGAGGCGGAGATCCACTCCTGCTCGGCGGCCAGCGCCCGCTGGCGGGCCTCTTCCTCGCGGCCTTCCTGCGCCATGCGCTTCTGCTTCTGCGCCAGCCAGGAGGAGTAGTTGCCCTCATAGGGAATGCCGCGGCCGCGATCGAGCTCGAGGATCCAGCCGGTGACGTTGTCGAGGAAGTAGCGGTCATGGGTGACGATCAGGATCGCGCCCGGATAGTTCCGCAGATGGCCTTCCAGCCAGTTGGTGGTCTCGGCGTCGAGATGGTTGGTGGGCTCGTCGAGCAGCAAGAGCTCGGGCTGCTCCAGCAGCAGCCGGCACAGCGCGACGCGGCGGCGCTCGCCGCCCGACAGCTTGGTGACGTCGGCGTCGTCAGGCGGGCAGCCGAGCGAATCCATCGCCTGGTCGACCTTGCTGTCGAGGTCCCACAGGCCCTGCGCCTCGATCTCGTCCTGGAGGGCGGTCATCTCGTCCGCCGTCTCGTCCGAATAGTTCATGGCGAGCTCGTTGTAGCGATCGAGGATCGCCTTCTGCTTGCCGACGCCCTCCATGACGTTCTCGCGCACGGTCTTGGTGGGATCGAGCGCCGGCTCCTGCGGCAGGTAGCCGACGCGGGCGCCCTCGGCGACCCAGGCCTCGCCGGTGAAATCCTTGTCCATGCCGGCCATGATCTTGAGCAGGGTCGACTTGCCCGAGCCGTTGGGGCCGAGCACGCCGATCTTGGCCGTGGGGTAGAAGGAGAGATGGATGTTCTCCAGCACCTTCTTGCCGCCCGGATAGGCCTTGGTCATGCCGTGCATGTGGTAGACGTACTGGTAGGAAGCCATGAGCCGAACCTTGGATGCCGAGCCTTGGGGTGCCGACCGCGCGACGCGCGGCCTTGCGGAGTGCCGAAGCGGGAAATGTGAGGTCGGCCGCTATGTAACCTTCGTGCCGGCCAGCGGCAAGGCCGTCGGCCCTCGCCGGCAGCGCGCGGGATTTTTTCCATCGGTAACGGAACGCCGTCGACGGCCATGCGTTAACGAGGGCCGCGCCGAAGCCCGGAGCGGCGCCCTGCATTTCATTACCTCCTTGATCGGCCCGGGGGCGGCTATAGACCGACACGACGGTTGATCGAGACGGCATCAGGATAAGGCATGCACCCCACGCCCCGATCGGATTGGGCCCTCTTTCTCGACATTGACGGCACGCTGATCGAGCATGCCGACCATCCCGAAGGGATCACCATCCCCGAGGGCCTGCCGACGCTGCTGATGCGGTTGCAGACGACGTTCGCCGGCGCCGTCGCGCTGGTCTCCGGCCGCACCATCGAATGGATGGACCGGCGCTTCGCGCCCGCCCGCCTCGCCGCCGCCGGCCAGCATGGCGCGGAGCTGCGGCTGAAGGCCGATGGCAAGGCGGTGCCGCTCGCCATCCCGGCATGGCGCAAGCGACTGGAGACGGAGCTCGATACGGCGCTGACGGCCTGGCCGGGCGTCTATCTGGAGCACAAGCCGCTGTCGCTGGCGGTGCATTACCGCGCGGTGCCGCAATTCGAGGAAGAGGTGAAGGCGACGATCGCCGTCATCACCAACCGGCTCGGCTCGGATGTCGAATTGCTGGCCGGCCGCTTCGTGGTGGAGATCCGCCAGATCGGCCTCACCAAAGGCACGGCGGTGAAGCGCTTTCTCGAGACCGCGCCCTTCGCCGGCCGGCTGCCGGTGTTCCTCGGCGATGACGTGACCGATGAGGACGGCTTCGGCGCCGTCAAGGCGGCGGGCGGCCTCGCGGTGGCGGTGGGACCACGCCCGACCGACCAGGCGGATTTCCGCCTCGACGGGCCGGAGGAGGTGCGTTTCTGGCTCGCCTCGGTCGCCGCCGAGACCCTCGGGACGGCGGAGGCCACGCGATGAGCTCCAATCTCAACCTCGCCGCCATCGGCAACGGCACCATCGCGGCGCTGGTCGATCCGAACGGGCGCATCGCCTGGTGCTGCTGGCCGCGCATCGACGGCGACCCGATCTTCTCGGCGCTGCTCGGCGGCGAGGAGCCGGCCGGCGGCTTCTTCGACGTGGTGCTGGACGGGCAGGTGAAGGCGACCCGCCGCTACCAGGCCAATACCGCCATCATCGAGACGGTGCTGGAGAGCGCCGACGGCGCGAAGCTGCGCATCACCGACTTCGCCCCGCGCTTCAAGCTCTATGACCGCATCTACCGCCCGGCGACCCTGGTGCGGCGCATCGAGCCGCTGGCCGGCACCTGCCGCGTCACCATCCGCCTGCGGCCGCATTTCAACTGGGGCGAACAGAAGCCGCAACCGGTGCGCGGCTCCAACCACATGCGCTTTTCCGGCGAAGACTTCACCGTGCGCGCCACCACCGACCTGCCGATCGTCTACATCGCCGAGGAGCGCCCCTTCGTCCTCGGCAGGGCCGCGACGATCGTGCTGGGGCCGGACGAGCCGTTCGCCAATTCGCTCACCGACACCGCGCGCTCCTTCGAAGAGAAGACGCGCGACTACTGGCACGACTGGGTCCGCTATCTCTCCATCCCCTTCGAATGGCAGGACGCGGTGATCCGCGCCGCCATCTCGCTGAAGCTGTGCGCCTATGAGGAGACCGGCGGCATCGTCGCGGCGCTGACCACCTCGATCCCCGAGGCGCCGCATTCCATCCGCAACTGGGACTACCGGCACTGCTGGCTGCGCGACAGCTATTTCACCGTGCGGGCGCTGAACCTGCTCGGCGCCACCCGCACCATGGAAGACTATATCCGCTACCTCACCACCGTGATCGCCTCCGAGCCTTCCGGGCGGCTGGCGCCGGTCTATTCCATCGTGCCCGGCACGCCGCTGGAGGAACGCTTCGCCCCCGCCCTGCCCGGCTTCCGCGGCATGGGGCCGGTGCGCGTCGGCAATCAGGCGGCCGAGCAGGTGCAGAACGACGGCTATGGCCATGTGGTGCTGGCGGCGGCGCAGATGTTCTTCGACCATCGCCTGCCCAATCGCGGCGACCGGGCACTGTTCGAATTGCTGGAAGGCGTCGGGGCGCGGGCGGCGGAATTCGCCTTCGAGCCGGATGCCGGCCTGTGGGAGCTGCGCGGCAAGCGGCGGGTGCATACCTTCTCGTCGGTGATGAGCTGGGCCGCCTGCGCGCGTCTCGCCCGCATCGCGCGGGTGCTCGACCTGCCGGATCGCGCCACCTACTGGAAGGAGCAGGCGACCTCGATCCGCACCCGCATCCTCTCCTTCGCCTGGAACGAGAAGATGAACAGCTTCGTCGACGCCGATGTCGACGGGCAGATCGACGCCAGCCTGCTGCTGATCGCCGATCTCGGCTTCGTGCGGCCGGACGACCCGCGCTTCATCGCCACGGTGGAGCGGGTCGGCAGCGAGCTCAAGCGCAACGGCTATCTGATGCGCTATGCCAGCGAGGACGATTTCGGCCTGCCGGAGACGTCCTTCACCATCTGCTCCTTCTGGTATGCCGGCGCGCTCGACATGATCGGCCGCCGCGACGAGGCACGCGAGATGTTCCAGAGCCTGCTCGACCGCCGCAACGAGGCCGGGCTGCTCTCCGAGGACATCGACAACCAGACGCTGGAGCTGTGGGGCAACATTCCGCAGACCTATTCGATGGTGGGGCTTATCGACACGGCGATGCGCCTGTCGAAAACATGGGAGGAAGCGTTCTGGCGCGGCTCGTAATCGTATCGAACCGGGTGGCCTCGCCGAAGGAGCGCGGGGCCAAGGCGGGTGGACTGGCCGTCGCGCTGCGCGAAGCGCTGAACAAGCGCGGCGGGGTGTGGTTCGGCTGGAGCGGGGAGACCCAGGTCGACCCGCCGGCCGAGCCCAAGATCTTCCGCTCCGGCAAGGTGACCTATGCGCTGCAGACGCTCGATCCCGAGGACCAGCGCGACCACTATGCCGGCTATGCCAACGGCACGCTGTGGCCGCTGTGCCATTACCGGCTCGGCCTGCTGAACTTCCGCCGCACCGAGTGGGAAGGCTATCGCCGCGTCAACGCCACCTTCGCCCGGGCGCTGATGCCGCTCCTGAAGCCCGACGACATCGTCTGGGTGCATGACTACCACTTCATCCCGCTGGCCAGCGAATTGCGCGCGCTCGGCTTCGAGGGGCGGATCGGCTATTTCCACCACATCCCCTGGCCGACGCCCGAGGTGTTCCTCACCCTGCCCTCGCATGCGGCGCTGGTGCGGGACCTGTCGCGCTACGATCTGGTCGGCCTGCAGACCGAGCACGACGTGCGGGCGCTGCTCACCTATGTGTCCAGCGAGGCGCGCGGCTGGATCGCGCCGGGCGGCGTGGTGGGGCTGCGCGACCGGCGCTTCCGCGTCGCCACCTACCCGATCGGCATTGACGCCGACGCCTTCGTGCGCGACGCGCAGGCGGCGGCCGGCAGCGAGGACGAGGAGCGGCTGGAGGCCAGCCTCGCCGGGCGGGCCCTGGCGGTGGGCGTCGACCGGCTGGACTATTCCAAGGGCCTGCCGAACAAGTTCGCCGCCTTCGGCGAATTGCTGAAGAGCCACCCGGAGCGCCGTTCCACCGTCACCATGATGCAGATCGCTCCGTTCAGCCGCGGCGAGGTGGCCGAGTATCGGGCGCTGCGCCGCGAGCTGGAGGAGCTCGCCGGCTCGATCAACGGCGAATATGCCGAGTTCGACTGGGTACCGCTGCGCTACCTCAATCGGCCGTTCCAGCGCGCGACGCTGGCCGCCATCTACCGCACCGCCCGGCTCGGCGTGGTGACGCCGCTGCGCGACGGCATGAACCTCGTCGCCAAGGAATATGTGGCGGCGCAGAACCCCGAGGACCCCGGCGTGCTGGTGCTCTCGCGCTTCGCGGGCGCGGCCGACGAGCTCTCGGGCTCGGTGATCGTCAATCCCTACGACGTGGAGGGCATGGCCGACGCGCTCGACACGGCGCTGTCCATGCCGCTCGACGAGCGCCGCGACCGCTGGCGGGCCAATATGGACAAGGTGGCGCGCAACACCATCCACCGGTGGTGCGAAAGCTTCCTGCACGACCTGTCGGGGGTTGACGACTATGGTGCCGACGTCGAACCTGTGGGCAGTCCTCCCCCTGCGAAGAAACCGCGCAGCCGACGGTAGACGGCCAGCGGCGCGCCTTCCCGCCTCTCAACCTCTCGGCGACATATGTGGCAGGTTCCTCCCGATCCGGTGAATGAAGCCGAACGACTGGCCGTGCTGGAAGCCTGCCGGATGATGGACTCGCCGGGCGACGAGCGCTTCGACCGGCTGGCCTGGCTCGCCCAGCACGTCTATGAGGCGGACGTCGCCTTCCTCAGCTTCGTCGACGCGCACCGCCAATGGATGAAATCGCTGAGCGCGCCGCTGGTCGGCACCGCCATCGACCGCAAGCTGTCGGTGTGCCAGCACATCATCTCCACCGGCGCGCCGTTGATGTCGCCAGACCTGCAAAGCGACCCGCGCTTCGAGGGCCATCCCGTGGTGCCGAAGATCCCGCTGCGCTTCTATGCCGGGGTGCCGCTGATCGCCGCGCCCGACCTTGCGATCGGCTCGCTCTGCGTGATGCGTCGCGAGCCGGCGCCGCCGACGGCTCCCTTCGACTTCGCCCCGCTCGAGGCGCTCGCGGCCATCGCCGTCGACGCCGTGGCGCTGGCGCAGCGCAATGAGGAGCTGACCGCGGAATCGCGCATCGACGCCCTGACCGGCCTCGCCAATCGCCGCGGCTTCGACGACGCGCTGCTGCAGGCCGCCGGCATCTGCAACCGCAGCGGCGAGCCGCTGGCGGCGCTGCTCATCGATGTCGACCGCTTCAAGACCATCAACGACCAGCTCGGCCACCTCGCCGGCGACATGGTGCTGCGACGGGTCGGCGAGGCGCTTGCCGGCGTGGCCCTGCGCCAGGGCGACACCCTCGCCCGCTATGGCGGCGAGGAATTCGTGATGCTGCTGCCCGGCAGCGACCTCGCCGGCGCGATGGAAGTGGCGGCGCGCACCCGCGACCGGCTCGTCGCGGCCGGCATTCCCCGGCCGGAGAACGGCCTCGTCACCGTCAGCATCGGCGTGGCGGCGCAGCCCGGCGACGCGATAGACGGGCTCGGCCTGATCGCCCGCGCCGACGCCGCGCTCTACGCCGCCAAGCGCGCCGGGCGCGACCGCGTGGTCGGCGACGGCGCCGAGGCGAGCGTCAACTAGCCGGGCGCGACGCCGCGGCCGCCGTCAGGCTTCGATGCGCCCGACATCGGGCAGCCAGCGCACCGACATGGCGAAACCCTGCGTGCCGCCCGGCGGGACATGCACGAGGCCCGGCTTGTCCGTGAACTCGCCGGAGGCCCCTTCCGGGCTGGCATAGCCGTGCCACGGCTCGATGCACAGGAAGGGGGCGCCGGGCTTCGACCAGATGCCGAGCTGCGGCATGGTGGGAAACGCCACCTCCAGCCCCGGCAGGCCCGCTACGCCGAAGCGCACATGATGCGAGCGCGGCGCCGTGAAGATCAGCGCGTCGCGCTCGAACAGGGCATCGGTCGGCTCGAGCACATCGCCATGGATGAGCGGGCTCGGCTCGGTGGCGGCCGAGAGCAGGCCACCGACCGGACGGTGGATCGGCGCCACCTCCGCCTTCTCGAACACCAGCCGGTGCTCGGCACGGCTGCCGCCATAGGGCAAGGGCCAGAGGAAGGCCGGATGGAAGCCGAAGCTCGCCGGCAACGGCTCGGCGCCGGGATTGGAAACGGTGGCGGTGATGAGGAGGGTCGCCTCCGCCAGCGCGTAGGTGACGCGCAAGGCGAAATCGAACGGGTACTGCGCCCGGGTCTCGGCATCGGCATCGAGGCCGAAGGTCGCCGAGGACTCGGTCTTTTCCAGGAGGGTGAAGACCCGGCGGCGGGCGAGACCATGCTGCAGCATCTTGTAGCGCTGTCCGCGGTGCACCAGTTCGTCGCCCGGAAGCCGGCCGACGATGGGGAACAGCAGCGGCGCCCGCCCGCTCCAGAAGGCGGCATCGCCATGCCAGAGCAGATCGCGCCCCTGCGCGTCGCGCAGGCGGACCAGCTCGGCACCGAGCGGAGCGACCTGCGCCGACAGATGATCGGAGGCGATGGAAACCGCCGCTTCCACATCCCCCGCGACGGCAGCGTTAGGTGTCGGTTCGACGCTCATGGCGATCTCCGCTCGCTTCATCTCGCCCGAGACTACCGCGATTCCCGCGCGGGCGACCATCGGAAGGCACCCGCCCTTCGCAAGCGCGAAGAAATATATTGCATTGCAAAGTTTTCGAAAAAACTACATTGGAATTCATATAGTCTAAGCAGATCAACGCGAATGAATAGACGGAGGATATCCACGAATTACGATTGCCGTCCGCGCCTTTCGGTTGCATGATTTTGCCGTTCCGTGCGCAAGGAAGCGACAGACATCCATGCCCGCCGTCCTTGGTCCCGAAGACATCGCCGACATTCTCCATCGTTACTTCGAGCGAGGCGAACGATCGCCCGACATCGTTCTCGATACGATGCCGCGCTCCGATGTCAGCCCCTCGGTGGTCGACGAACTGCTCGCGCGTCCCGACGTGCATGATGACGACTATCTGGTCTTCCGGCACCTCACCGCCCCCCGCACCACCATTCTCGATGTCGGCGCGAATTTCGGCTATTCGGCCACCTCGATCTGGCGCGCGGGCTCGAAAGCCGCGGTGGTGTCGTTCGAGCCGATCCCGATGTATGCGCGGGTGCTCGAGGCGCTGGCGGAGCGCATCAACCCGCCGCCCGGCGGCCTGCTGCATCGCTGGCGACACCCGAAACGCTATGAATCGTTCAGCACCGGGATCTCCGACCGGGCCGGCACCATCACCTTCCATTTGTCGGTGCTGAACGGCGACCGCATCAACAGCGCGCTCACGACGGCATCGACGCGCGTCGATATCGAGAGCTATGTGCGGAACACGCTGTTCTTCGCCGAGGCCAACGGATTCGAGATCACCTCGTTCCGCCTGCACCCGTTCACCGCGCCGGTGACGACGCTCGACCAATGGGCCGCCGATGCGCCCTCCACGCTGAAGCGCCGGAAGATCGTCGCCATCAAGATCGACACCGAGGGCTATGAAGGCCACACGATGGTCGGCGCCGCCAAGCTGCTGCACCAGCACCGGCCGCTGGTCATGGCCGAATGCGGCCATGCCATCCCGCTGGCCGTCGAAACCATGAAGCAGCACGGCTATGCGATGCTCAGGCGAAGCGGCGACCGGCTGGAGATCGCGGAGGCGCCGTCCGGGGTCAACACGTTCTACGGCCACCCCAGCCAGTTCCGCCATTATCGCGACATCGGGCTGATGAGCTGAGCCTCCCGGCCTCACGCGGCAAGGTGCCCGGCCGGCCGCCGCTCGCCGGAAGGACGGGCTGGAGCGATCCATCGTCCGATAGGGAAAAAAGGCCAAAAAGCCAATAGTAGCAAGGCGCGAAATGTGGGATCTGAATCCTGCAGCCGATCTCGACGTTACGCTGCGTCCCTCGCCTCTCGACCTGACCGGATCCGCCATGGCCAAGACCCTCGGCCCCGTCGCCGCGCTGCTGCTCGGCGTGTTCTTCCTGGTGACCGGCAGCGGCCTGCAGAACACGCTGCTGCCGCTGCGCGGCGCCTTCGAGGGCTTCAGCGCCGTCAGCCTCGGCGTGCTCGGATCGAGCTACTATCTCGGCTTCGTCGGCGGCTGCCTGATCGTGCCCCGCCTGGTGCGGCGAACCGGCCATATCCGCGCCTTCGCCGTGCTCACCTCCGGGGCGGTGGCGGCGATGCTGGCGCATCCGCTCTGGATCGAGCCGAGCGTCTGGTTCCTGCTGCGCGCCATCACCGGCTTCTGCTTCGCCGGGCTCTACCTCGTCATCGAGAGCTGGCTGAACGACCGCGCCACCAACCAGACCCGCGGCTTCGTCATGAGCGCCTATGTCATCGTCGACTATGTGGCGCTGACCGCCGGCCAGATGATGATCACCCTGTCGCCGGTGCGCGGCTTCGAACTGTTCGCCGTCGCCGCCATCCTGTTCTCGCTGGCGACGCTGCCGGTGGCGATGACCGGCTCCGGCCAGCCGGCACCGATCGAGACCGCGCGCATCCGCCCGCTGCGCTTGATGCGCGCGGCGCCGGTTGGGGTGGTGGGCTGCTTCGTCGTCGGCCTCACCAACGGTTCGCTATGGTCGCTCGGGCCGATCTTCGGCATCGGACGCGGACTGACCGCCGACGGCGCCGCCACCTTCATGAGCGCCGCCGTGGTGGCCGGCGCCATCGCCCAGTGGCCGGTCGGCTTCTTCTCCGACCGCATGGACCGGCGGCGCATCCTGTCCTGGATCGTCGCCGGCGGCATGGTCGCCGGCGTGGTGCTGGGCGCGCTGCCGCTGGGGCTGTGGGGTCTCTCCGGCCTGGCCTTTCTCTATGGCGCCCTCACCCTGCCCGCCTATTCGCTGGCCGCCGCCCACGCCTATGACCGCACCCCGCCGGCGGAAGCGGTGGAGACCGCGGCGGGGTTGCTGCTCGCCTATGGCGTCGGCTCCGTGCTCGGCCCCTCCGTCGCCTCGGTGGGCATGCTGCATTGGGGGCCGGGAGCGCTCTTCTTCTTCACCGCAGCCTGCTACCTGCTGCTGCTGATCTTCGTGCAGTGGCGGCTGACCTGGCACAAGGAAGCGCCGCTCAACACCAAGACGTCGGAGACGGTTACCTGCTCGCCGACCGGCATGGTGCAGACGCCGGAGGTGGTTGCCGCGCCGGCGGCCGGCATGGCGGCCGAGCCGGTGATCGCCGACATCACCGGCGAGGAACCTCCTCCCCTTTCGCCGGCGCTGGCGGCGCAGGACCCGGTGCTGGCGCCGCAGGACGGGCGCTCCGACGGCGCGTGAGGCGGAACCCTCGCGCGACGCGCAGGTTACCGTTGCGCCCGCATGGCCCTGCCCGATGGAGATCCGCCGATGCTGAAATACGCCGTCATCTTCCTCGTCGTCTCGCTGATCGCCGGCGGCATCGGCTTCACCGGCGTCTCGGCGCTGGCGCGACGGATCTCCTTCATCCTGTTCGGCCTGTTCTTCCTCGGCTTCCTGGCTCTGATCGGCCTCGCCATGCTCGTCGACCGTGCCATGACGACGCCGAGCCCGGTCTAACCCGCGAGGCGCTCGCCGACAAAGCCCCAGTTCACCCGCTCGTCCAGCAGCGCCTTCACATGCGCGGTGCGCCGGTTCTCCCAATCGAGATAATAGGCGTGCTCCCAGACATCGATGCCGAGCAGCGGCGTCTTGCCCTCGGCGATGGGATTGCCGGCGTCCTGCAGGCCCAGCACCTCCAGCTTGCCGTTGTCCGCCACCAGCCACGCCCAGCCGGTGCCGAACACGCCGTCGGCGGTCTCGACGATCTTCGCCTTCAACGGATCGATGCCGCCGAAATCGCGGGTGGCCGCCTCGACGAAGGCGGCGGGCGGCGCGGCCGGGCCCTCCTTGAACTGCTGCCAGTAGAAATTGTGGTTCCACGCCTGGCCGGCATTGTTGAATACCGGGGCCGCCTTGTCCGCCTTCGCGCGGCGGATCACTTCCTCCAGCTCCATATCGGCATAGGGCTTGCCGGTGACGAGGGTGTTCAGCTTGTCGAAATAGGCCTTGTGATGCTTGCCGTAATGCAGTCCGACGGTTCGCGCGGATATGGTAGGGGCCAGCGCATCTTCGCCATAGGGCAGCGGCGGCTGCTGGAACGGCGCGGCGGCGCGGGCGAGATGCGGACGGGCAAGGCCGGCGGCGGCAGCGGCACCGGCCGCGGCAAGCAGGGTGCGACGTGAGATCATGACGGGCTCCTTCGGGACGGCTCCTGATCCAGGGGCGCTCAAGGGAAACCGCGCAGGCGGCGACTTCGTTCCTGACACATCGTCAGGAACGGGCGCCGCAGCCCGGCGCGTCCCCTAGGGCGGCGACGGGAAGGCGAGGATCTCGCGCGTATAGGTTTCGACGACGACGCTGAAGGCCTGCCCGTCCGGCCGCTTCAGCACCGCGCGATGTTCCAGCAGGAAGGGCGGCACATCGAGGCCTCCGGTGCCGGCGGGGATGGGCGCGCCCATCTCCCAGCCATCCGGCAGGGGCTGCCACAGCAGCTTCGCCGAAAGGGTGGAGCGGCTGAAGCCGAGCGGGCGCACCACGCGCCCGAAAGCGGCATCGGTGGTCTCCAGCTGCCGGTTCATCTCCGGCGTGAGCAAGGCGGGGCGGTACCAATTATCCGCCTCGGACAGCACGCGCCCCCCGCAAGCGAGCCGCACCCGGCGATAGGCGACCGGTTCCTGCGGCCCGGCGCCCAGCCACTCGCGGATGGCGGCGTCGGCCGGCTTGTCGGCATCGCGCACGCGGCCGGCCACGATCTTGCTGTCGGCCGGGGCGAGCCGATGAGACGCGCACCAGCGGTCGAGGGTCAATGTGGCGCTCGGGTTGGAGAGCAGCTCCGCGTTCAGCGTCTGCACCAGCGCATAGGCCTGAAGCCGCGCCAGCGACGTATCGGGCCATACCGGGCCGCCGGCCTCGAAGGCGAAGGCCGGGACGTGAAGGCCGACGGCAAGCAGCAGGGCGGATAGCAGCCGCCACACCGGGCGATGCGGCGAACGGCACGAAGGGCGAGGTGACGACATGACGAAGCCTGCAAATCTCGGGAAGGCCCGAAGCTAGGCCGCCCGTCGCCCGACGCCAAGCGCACCGTGCCTTCAGATGAAAGCGCGAATGAAAATAGTTAGGCATTGACCTAAGTTTCTACATGACCTAACGTCACGTCATGAACCCGGCCGATACCGCGCTCGACGGCACCTTCCGCGCCCTTGCCGATCCGACCCGCCGCGCCGTGGTGCAGGCGCTGGTGCGCGGCCCCACCTCGGTGAGCGAGCTCGCCCGCCCCTTCGCCATGGCGATGCCGAGCTTTCTCCAGCATCTCAGGGTGCTGGAGGCCTCCGGCCTCATCGCCACCCGCAAGGTGGGCCGGGTGCGCACCTGTTCGCTGCGCGCCGAGCCGCTCGCCGCCGCCGGCCAATGGCTCGACGGCCAGCGGACGCTGTGGACGCAGCGCCTCGACCAACTCGACGGCCTGCTGCTCGCCTTGAAGAACCAAGAGGAAACGCCATGACGACGACCACGCCCTATGCCGTCTTCGATCCGACGCTCGACCTGGAACTGCGGCGCGAGGTGGATGTCCCGCCGCGCCTGGTCTGGCGCGCCTGGACCGAGCCGGAACTGCTGAAGCAGTGGTTCACCCCCGCCCCCTGGAAGACCACGGCATGCGAGCTCGACCTCAGGCCCGGCGGCAAGTTCCGCACCGTGATGGAAGGGCCGAACGGCGAGAGGCATGACAGCACCGGCTGCGTGCTGTTCGTCATCCCGGAGAAGCTGATGCTGTTCACCGACGCGCTCGGCCCGGGCTACCGGCCAACCGGCAGCGCCTTCATGAGCGCCTCGGTGGAGATCTCCCCGACCGCCGCCGGCACGCTCTATGTCGCCCGCGCCTTCCACAAGGACGAGGAGGCGAGGCAGCAGCACGAGGAGATGGGCTTCCACCAGGGCTGGGGCACCGCGCTCGATCAGCTGGTGGCGCTGGCGAAGCGACTGTGACCCCCCGCGCGCGGCCGGCTCAAACCTTCTGTCCCAGCGTCGACAGGAGGTCTGCCGGCGCCGATGGATCGAGTTCGACGATCCCGCCGGTCTTTTGCCCGACCAGCTTCGGCTCCGCGCCGGAATTGTCGTAGATGCGGGCCCAATCCGCCTGCTCGAGGAACCAGGGCAACTGCCCGAGCGATCGGCGATGGCGGCCGAGAATCTTGTCTTCGGCCACCGCGTGGCCACCCTTGGCGACGCGCAGCCTCACCCGCTCGATGTTCAGTTCGACGGAACGCAGCATCACATAGAGCAGGCGCAGCTCGAATCCGCGCGACTTCGCGGCCGTCACGAGGGACTGGTACTTGTCCGTGGACAGGACCGTCTCGACGCCGATGGTCTGGTAGGTCTCGACCGAGGAGCGCAGCCAGTTCTCGATGCGCTCGACCGCCGCCAGATTGGCATCGAGCAGATCGAGACCTTCCCTGACCCGGATCCGCGCCGCGAGCAGATCCGGGTTGATGATCCAGACGGATTTGCCGAAGCCCTCGATATCGGTGGCGTCGTAAAGGGTGGACTTGCCGGAGCCGTTCGGGCCCGCCACGATCCAGAGCCGCGGAGAGGCGGCGACGACGGCCATCAGCTATCGGCGAGCAGCTTGTTCGCCTTGCGCGCCTTGCGGACATTCGCGCGGAAGACCCGGGTAAGGTCATCCGCGAAATTGGCGCTCTCCGCGTTCAGCGTGCGAATGCGGACCTTCTGCCCGTCGGCGCCGACCACGGTCTTGACCCTGATCGACGTCGAGGCCCCTGCCACCGGCACGCCGAGCTTCTTGACAACGACTTCGACCATGATCGTCTCCCGATGGTGCGATCCTGCGACGAAACCTGTCAGTTGTCGAGGAAGCTGCGCAGCTTGCGGGACCGCGAGGGATGCTTGAGCTTGCGCAGCGCCTTCGCCTCGATCTGGCGGATACGCTCGCGCGTCACCGAGAACTGCTGGCCGACCTCTTCCAGCGTATGGTCGGTGTTCATGCCGATGCCGAAGCGCATGCGCAGCACGCGCTCCTCGCGCGGGGTGAGCGAGGCGAGCACGCGGGTGGTGGTCTCGCGAAGATTGCTCTGGATCGCCGCGTCGATCGGCAGGATGGCGTTCTTGTCCTCGATGAAGTCGCCGAGGTGGCTGTCTTCCTCGTCGCCGATCGGCGTCTCCAGCGAGATCGGCTCCTTGGCGATCTTCAGGACCTTGCGGACCTTCTCCAGGGGCATGCCGAGCTTCTCGGCCAGTTCCTCGGGGGTCGGCTCGCGGCCGATCTCGTGCAGCATCTGGCGCGAGGTGCGCACGATCTTGTTGATCGTCTCGATCATGTGCACGGGGATGCGGATGGTGCGGGCCTGGTCGGCGATCGAGCGGGTGATCGCCTGCCGGATCCACCAGGTGGCGTAGGTCGAGAACTTGTAGCCGCGGCGGTACTCGAACTTGTCGACCGCCTTCATCAGGCCGATGTTGCCTTCCTGGATCAGGTCGAGGAACTGCAGGCCGCGATTGGTGTACTTCTTGGCGATGGAGATGACGAGGCGCAGATTGGCCTCGACCATCTCCTTCTTGGCCTGGCGGGCTTCCTTCTCGCCCTTCTGCACCATCTGCACGATCTTGCGGAATTCCTGGATCTCCAGCCCGGTCTCGGTGGCCAGCGCATGGATTTCCGAACGCAGATCCTTGATGCCGTCGAGCTCCTGGCCGACGAAGCCCTTCCAGCCGCGCGAGGTGAGGTTCTTCACGCGGTTGATCCACTTGGGATCGAGCTCGTAGCCCTGGTACTGGCGCAGGAAGTCCTCGCGGGCGACGCCGAAGCTCTCGGCGAGGCGCATCAGGCGGCCTTCCAGCGACACGAGGCGCTTGTTGATGTCGTAGAGCTGCTCCACGAGATTGTCGATGCGCGCCTGGTTCAGCGACAGCGACTTCACCTCGCCGATCAGCTGGTCCTTCAGCGTCTTGTACTTGCGGTCCTGCGAGGGCGAGAGGCTCTCGTTCTTGAGCTTCGACTCGACGTTCTGGTCCTGCAGGCGGCGCAGCTTCTTGTAGGCGTCGGCGATGTTGTCGAAGGTCTCCAGCACCTTCGGCTTGATCTCCGCTTCCATGGCGGCGAGGGAGAGCGAGTTCTCCATGTCCTCGTCGTCGTCGGCGGCGATGCTCTCGCCGATGGTCTGCTCGCGCACCTCGTCGCCATCCGGCGCGATCGGGCCGCCCTCGACGATCGGGCCGTTCTTCGCCTCGGGACCGGCATAGGTCGCCTCGAGGTCGATGATATCGCGCAGGAGGACCTTGCCCTCGACGAGTTCGTCGCGCCAGATGATGATCGCCTGGAAGGTAAGCGGGCTCTCGCAGAGCCCGGCGATCATCGCCTCGCGGCCGGCCTCGATGCGCTTGGCGATGGCGATTTCGCCCTCGCGCGAGAGCAACTCCACCGAGCCCATCTCGCGCAGATACATGCGGACCGGGTCGTCGGTGCGCTCGCCCGGCTCGGACTTGGTCTCGGAACGGATGACCGCGCGGGGAGCCGACTCGGCGATCTCGCCGCCGCCGCTCTCTTCCTCGTCGTCTCCGCCGCCCTCGCCTTCCTCCTCGCCCTCGGCCTCGGCCTCCTCGGCCTCGACGACGTTGATGCCCATCTCGTTGAGCATCGCGTAGATGTCCTCGATCTGGTCGGAGGTGTTCTGATCGGAGGGAAGAACCTCGTTCAGTTCGTCATAGGTGACGTAGCCGCGCTTCTTGGCAAGCTTGATCATCTTCCGGACGGCGGCGTCCG
Source organism: Ancylobacter oerskovii (assembly GCF_018390555.1). Taxonomy (GTDB): domain Bacteria; phylum Pseudomonadota; class Alphaproteobacteria; order Rhizobiales; family Xanthobacteraceae; genus Ancylobacter; species Ancylobacter oerskovii. The sequence continues at coordinate 212,056 of NZ_JAHBGB010000002.1, forward strand.
AAAGGTCGAGCAACGGGCTGTCCGGGGTGTCGCCGTCCTTCTCAGGGGCTTCGGTCGCTTCCGCTGCCTGCTTCGCCATGCGCGTGCTCCTTAGACCACCGGCGGCCAACGCCTCCGGTCCAAAGCGGCGGACGAACCGCCGCCTCTCCTAACATCCCGCCGCTGAGGAAATACGGACAGAACCCCGCCTGTTTACCGGCCGAACCGTAAACAGGCGCTTGCCTGCCCCATCCTTCCCCCGCGCCGGCCGGGACCCACCGACGCAAACAAGGGCCTCTCGCGCCACGGCGCCTTCACGCTCGCGGGCGGGTGACCCTGAACCTTCCTCACATCGACCGCCCCGGTCGTCCCGAGGCGACGCCGAACCCCTCTACCAAAGCTTCGGTCCCGTCAAGTGCCGCAAGCTGTCTTTGTACATCGAGGAAACGAGCCCAGTTGATCTCGTCGGGCTCCTCGGCGAGGCGCTTTTCCGCCTCCTTCATGTCCTTAGATAGAGCGTGGGCGCGGCGGTGCAAGACCAGTCGCTGATGCCACCACAGTTCCACGTCGCTGGGCGCGGCATTGGCAAAGGCCGGCCAATCGTGGCGCGGCACCGCCTGGCCGGCGAGGCGGCGGGCGAGATCGGCCAGCCCCTCCGCCTCGATGCGGGCGGCAACGCTCTCGGCGTCCTCGCAACCTTCCAGATGCGCGGCGAGCAATGTCTGGCGCAGCCGGTCGGCCTCCTTGTTGAGGATCGGCAGGGCGGCGACGTCCTCCGCCGAACGGTCCAGCAGCCAGGGATGGTTCATCAGCGCGAAGAGCAGCAGCGCCTCGTTGCGCGGCACCGCGCTCACGGCGCCCTGGATCAGGGCCGAGCGGCGCAGCCCCTCGCCGGGAACGGCATCGAGCGGGGACAAGGCCCGGTCGTTCCAGTTCTTGCCGGAACCGCCCCTGCCCTGCCCGCCCCTGGGAGCCTTGCGCCCCTCGCCGAACGGGCGACGGGCGCCGCCGGTGGAGATGTGGGCCGGCGCGAACAGGGCGCGGAAGCGCTCCATCAGGTCGGCGCGGTAATGCTTGCGCACCGTCTCGTCGCCGATGACACGGACGATCTCGCCGATACGCGCCTCCAGCGCCGCGCGACGCTCCGGGGTATCGTAGGTGGCGTTTTCCAGTTCGCGCGCCCACAGTACCTCGGCAAGCGGCCGGGCCTGCGCCAGCACCGCTTCCATCGCCTCGCGGCCACCGGACCGCACGAGGTCGTCCGGGTCCTGCCCCTCGGGCAGCGCGCCGATATTGAGGCTCATGCCGGGCTTCAGATGCGGCAGGGCGATATCGAGCGCCCGATAGGCGGCGCGGCGCCCGGCCTTGTCGCCGTCGAACAGCAGCAGCGGCTCCGGCGCCATTTTCCAGAGCAGCGCCAGCTGCTCCTCGGTGAGCGCGGTGCCGAGCGGGGCGACGGCGGCGGGAAAGCCGGCCTCCACCATCGCGATGACGTCGACATAGCCCTCGACCGCGATCACCCTTGCTCCCTTGTGGGCGGCGGCGCGGGCCTGGAAACCGTTATAGAGCAAGGCGCCCTTGTGGAAGAGCGGCGTCTCCGGCGAGTTGAGGTATTTCGCGGGGACGTCCTTTTCCAGCGCCCGGCCGCCGAAGGCGACGACGCGGCCGCGCAGATCGTGGATCGGGAACATGACGCGATCCCGGAACCGGTCATACGGCACCGGGATATCGTCGGCGGCGATGAGCAGGCCGGCCTCCACCATGTCCTCGACCGGAATGCCGCGGGCGCCGAGCGCCTCCTTGAGCGCGAAACGCTCGGGCAGCGCATAGCCGAGGCGGAAGCGCGCCTGCGTCGCCGGGCCCAGCCCGCGATCGGACAGATAGCCGCGCCCCTTGGCGCCGGCGCGCCCCTGCAGCGCCGCCTCGTAATATTTGGCCGCGAGCTCCATTACCTCGTGCAGCGTCTTGCGGCGGACCTCCTTCGCCTCCTCCTCGCGGGAAGAGACCGGCATCGGCACGCCGGCCATGCTGGCGAGCCGCTCCACCGCCTCGGGGAAGGCGAGGCCCTCGGTCTCCATCAGGAAATCGAACTGGTCGCCGTGCTTGCCGGAGGAGAAGCAGTGATAGAAGCCCTTCTGGTCGTTGACATAGAAGGACGGCGTCTTCTCGGCGTTGAAGGGCGACAGGCCGCGCCACTCACGGCCCTGCTTCTTCAGCTGCACGCGCTTGCCCACCACCTCCGACAGCGGGAGGCGTTGACGGATCTCGTCGAGGAACGAGGGCGGAAAGCGCATGGACTGGTTTGAACCGGTGTTCGCGGACGCCTGGCAACAGGCAAGAGCCGGGCCGAGTGACCTTAGAGGCACCCCGGCAGGAGGGACGGGTCGCCGATGCGGCCTGTCGGGACGCACAAAAACCACGCCCGCTATCCCCAGTATCCACCGTGGAAAAGAGTCGCGCAACACTCAACCAATCGGTTGACAATCGGATCGCCTTGGCAGATATTCAACCACATGGTTGAGCAACTTCCGATATCCACGCCGCTGGACCTCGTGTTCCACGCCCTCGCCGATCCGACGCGCCGGGCGATGCTGCACGCGCTCTCCAACGGGGAACGCACGGTCGGCGAACTCGCCGAGCCGTTCGCCATGACGCTTGCCGGCGCCTCCAAGCATGTGAAGACGCTGGAGTCCGCCGGCCTGATCCGCCGCGAGGTGAAGGGGCGCCAGCATCTGTGCCGCCTCGACGCCGCCCGGCTCGCCGACGCCGCCGAGTGGCTCAGCTTCTATGAACGCTTCTGGACCGAACGCCTCAACGTCCTCGACGCCCTGCTGCGCGAGGAGGACGCCCAATCGGACACACAGGGAGACCAGACATGAACCAGCACGCCACCGCCCGAACCTCCGCCCAAGCCTTCGCCGCCGACGGCTACGGCACCCGCCTCGCCCCCGACACGCTGCGCTTCGAGCGCCTGCTGCCCGGCCCGGTGGAACGGGTCTGGGCCTATCTCACCGAGCCGGAAAAGCGCCGCCGCTGGATGGCGGACGGCCCGATGGAGCTGACGCCCGGCGGACAGGTCAATCTCGTCTTCCGCAATGGCGAGCTGAACGGCGGCCAGCCGACGCCGGAGCGCTTCGCCAAATATGAGGGCGAGCACCACAATGACGGCATCGTGCTCGCCTGCGAGCCGAACCGGCTGCTGCGCTTCAGCTGGGACGGCTGCTCGGCCGGCGCCTCGGAAGTGACCTTCGAACTGACGCCGCGCGGCGAGAAGGTGCTGCTGACCGTCACCCACCAGCGCCTCGCCTCGCGCGACGCCATGCTCAGCGTGGCCGGCGGCTGGCATTCCCACCTCGCCCTGCTGGTCGAGGAGTTGGAAGGGCACGAGCGCCCGGCGATCTGGTCGCTCATGTCGCGCTATGTCGATGAGTACGACGCCCGGCTTCCCAAGTAGGGGCTCGCGTCAGGCGGCGGGGGCGACGCTGAGCTTGCCCTCGACGCCGTGCCGGGCGATCAGCCCGGCGACGAAGCCGGACGCCTTGGCGGCCTCGACGAAACGGACGATCTCGTCGAGCGCCGCCGCCTTGGCCTTCGGCGTGCCGATGGCCTGCTGCACGGCGGCATACTGGCCGGGCAGCAGCCGCCCGCCCGGCACGCGGGCGAGATCGGCGAGCAGGCCGGGACGCAGGCCGGCAAGCGCGTCGCGCTTGTTCTCGATGAAGTCGGCGAATGCCTCGGCCATGCTGTCGGAGGGGACCAGCCGCGCATGGGCAATATTGCGCTCCAGCCACAGGCCATAGGCGGTGCGGCGCGTCACCGCGATCTCGATGCCGGGCGCGTCGACCTCGGCCACCGCCTGCAGGGGCGAGCCGGCCGGCACCAGATAGGTCGCCTCGATCTCGCAATAGGCGGGCGTGAAGGCGATCACCTCTGCCCGCTGCGGCTCGGCGCCGATATTGGCGATGTCCCATTCGTCGCGGGCCGCCGCATCGGCGACGAGGCCCGGCGAGGCATAGGACACCAGCTTGAGCGCCACGCCGAGATGATCGGCGAAGGCGCGCGCCATGTCCGGCGAGACGCCCACGGGGTCGCCGGCCTCGGTGCGGCCGGTGACCAGCAGGAAGTTCGACAGGTTGATGCCGGCGCGCAGCACGCCGCCGGGCGCCAGCAGGTCGCGCACCGCGGGGGACGGCGGCGCAAGGTCGGGACGGGCGCTCATGGAAGGTGATCCTGTCGAACGATGCCGCCATGCGGCGGGCGCAGGGAAAATCCGGCCAGCGGGACGCCCCGCCGGCCGGCCTCGATCACGCGGTGAGCAGCGCCTTGACCGCGCCGCTCGCCTTGCCGAAATCCATCACGCCCGTGTAGCGCTCCTTCAGCGCCGCCATGGTGCGGCCCATGTCCTTGAGGCCATGGGCGTCGATCTCGGCGATCACCGCGGCGATGGCGGCCTGCGATTCGGCCTCGCTCATCTGGGCGGGCAGGAAGGAATGGATGACCGCGATCTCCTCGCGCTCCTGGGTGGCGAGATCGACGCGGCCGGCCTCCTCATAGACCTTGGCCGATTCCTCGCGCTGCTTGACCATCTTGGTGAGCAGGCCGAGCAGATCGTCGTCCGACAGCGGGTCCTTGCCCTGACCGCGCGCCTCGATGTCGCGGTCCTTGATCGCGGCGTTGATCAGCCGCAGCGTGCCCAGGCGCAGCTTGTCGCCGGCCTTCATCGATTCCTTCAGCGAAGTATTGATCTTCTCGCGCAGCACGTCTGCCTCTCTTCACATCCTATGTCCGGGCGGCGGCGGCGACCGGTGTCGCGCCGCTCCGTCACGCCCGAAGAACTTCGAAAATACCCCACGACCCGTTCAGGCCGCCCGATTTCCGCCGCGCCAGCCGTCCATGGCAATTCCCACGGCAAGCCTTGCACGCAGCTCCGCGCTGCACGAAGAGCCGATACGCAGCGTTGCGGGCTGGCATAAGGCGCGGCAAGCGATTAATTAGGCCACACTTAACCGAGGAACAAGACACATGAGCGGCAACGCACCCGATGCGGCCACCGATGACGTGTGGGCCGAACCGCTTCCCACCGCGCTTCTCGTTCTCGCCGACGGCACCGTGCTGGAAGGCTTCGGGCTGGGTGCCACCGGCCATGCGGTGGGCGAGGTGTGCTTCAACACCGCCATGACCGGCTACCAGGAAGTGCTGACCGACCCCTCCTATGCCGGGCAGATCATCACCTTCACCTTCCCGCATATCGGCAATGTCGGCACCAATGAGGAGGACATCGAGACCGTCTCGATGGCCGGCGCCTCCGGCGTGCGCGGCGTCGTGCTGCATTCCGCCATCACCGATCCGTCGAACTACCGCGCCACCCGCCATTTCGACCAGTGGCTGAAGGCGCGCGGCATCATCGCCATTTCCGGCATCGACACCCGCGCGCTCACCGCGCTGATCCGCGACAAGGGCATGCCCAACGCGGTGATCGCCCACGCGCCGGACGGCAAATTCGATCTCGACGCCCTGAAGAAGGAAGCGGCCGAGTGGCCGGGCCTCGTCGGCATGGATCTGGTGCCGATGGTGACCAGCGCCCAGCGCTTCACCTGGGACGAGACGCCCTGGCAGTGGTCGGAGGGCTATGGCCGGCAGACCGCGCCGGCGCATCACGTCGTCGCCATCGACTATGGCGTGAAGCGCAACATCCTGCGCCTGCTCGCCCGCGCCGGCTGCAAGGTGACGGTGGTGCCCGCCACCGCCTCGACCGAGGACATCCTGTCGCTGAAGCCGGACGGCGTGTTCCTGTCCAACGGCCCCGGCGACCCGGCGGCCACCGGCGAATATGCGGTGCCGGTGATTCGCGACATCATCGAGCGCGGTATTCCGACCTTCGGCATCTGCCTCGGCCACCAGATGCTCGGCCTCGCGGTGGGCGGGCGCACCATGAAGATGCATCAGGGCCATCACGGGGCGAACCACCCGGTGAAGGACATGACCACCGGCAAGGTCGAGATCACCTCGATGAACCACGGCTTCGCGGTCGACCGCGACAGCCTGCCGGCCACCGCGCAGGAGACGCATGTCTCGCTGTTCGACGGCTCCAATGCCGGCATCCAGCTGACCGACAAGCCGGTGTTCTCGGTGCAGTACCATCCCGAGGCGAGCCCCGGCCCGCAGGACAGCCACTATCTGTTCGACCGCTTCGTCGAGATGATCGCCAACACCAAGAAGGCGGCCTGACGAACAGGAAAGGCGGCGCGAGTGTTCGCACCGCCTTTCCACAATGGCAGACCGTCATGCCCGGGCCTGGCCCGGGCATTCACGTCTTCAGCCAGTCGCACGGAACCAAGGCATGGATGATGGCCGGGCCAAGCCCAACCATAACGGCGCATTGGCGGGGCGGCCGGTGTCTTCGCGTCAGTGGGTGCCGTCGTTGAGAATGGCGAAGACCTTGGCGTAATCGCCGCGTGCCTCGGCGCCGCGCAGGAAGCCGACCCGCTCGACGCAGATCTCCGGCCCCCGTGGATTGGCCTTCAGCAATTCCACCACCTCGGCGATGAAGGCATCGAGCGGCAGGGCGTTGGGATTCTGCGACTGCCCCGGCATCAGCTCGGTGGCCACCAGCGGCGGCACGATCTCGATGACGCCGACCGAGGTATCGGCGAGCTGCGCGCGCAGGCTCTGGCTCCAGGAATGGATCGCCGCCTTGGTGGCGTTGTAGGTCGGGGTGACGACCAGCGGCACGAAGGCGAGGCCGGACGAGACCGTCACCACGGTGGCGGCGGGTCGGCGCTTGAAATGCGGCAGCAGCGCCGTCGACAGCCGGATCGGGCCGAGCAGATTGGTGGTGATGATCGCCTCGCTGGCGGACAGGTCCACCGGCTCGGCATTCAGCTGCTCCGGCAGCATGATGCCGGCATTGTTGACGACGACGTTGAGCGCCGGGAAATCCCGGACGATCTGATCGGCGAAAGTCGCCACCGCCGCTGCGTCGGCGACATCGAGCACCCGCCAGTGCATGCCGGGATTGGCCGCGGCAGTCTCCTTCAGCGCCTCCTCGCGCCGGCCGGTGATGATGATCTCGTTGCCCTGCGCCTGCAGCGCCTCGGCGAGCGCCCGCCCGATGCCCGAATTGCCGCCGGTGATGAGAATGCTGTTGCCGGAAATGTCCATATCGGCCCTCACGAAAGCTGGTGTGCGTGGTGAGGGTGTTGTAATCCCTATGCTCTCCTATCGAAAGTAGGCACCTTTTCGTTCTGTAGTTACCTGATGGAGAGTGTCGATGCCCGCTCGATCCGAACGCCTCCCGCCGGTGGAGCCCGCCCCTCGCGACGCCGGGCACGCGGCGAAGGTCGAGGCGCTGGTGAACGAGGTGATCGGCCGCGTCGCCGACAAATGGACGATGATCGTGCTGGAGGTGCTGACCGAGCATGGCGAGCTGCGCTTCACCCGCATCGGCGAATTCGCCGGCGGCATCAGCCAGAAGATGCTCACCCAGACCTTGCGGCAGATGGAGCGCGACGGGCTGGTGCTGCGCACCGTGCATCCGGTGATTCCGCCACGGGTCGAATATCGCCTGACCGATCTCGGGCTCAGCCTTGCCGAGGCCTTTTGCGGCGTCTGGCTGTGGGCGGAGGCGAATATCGAGCGCATCGAGAATGCCCGCGCCGCCTTCGACGCCGCGAAGGCGGGATGAGGACCTGGGGGATGAGGACTGGGAGATGAGGACTGGGAGATGAGGACTTGGGATAAGCCGCGGCGGCTCCCTCGCCATGTCCGAACGGACGCGCTCCCGGGGAAGCTTTGCCGCGCCCATGTGGACGCGCGGGGCCGATCCGCGCCCCGCGCAGAGCCTTCTCCCACAGCCGCCCTTCCCCCTCGCGGGAATCTGGTTTAAGGGAAGCCCCCAATTGCGGGAACCCCCGCCAACAAACTGATCCGGGTTCACCAGGACGCGTCGCAAACGCGTCCTTTTTCGTGTGCCCGGTCGAATGCGCGAGCCGCACGGGATCCGATGCCGAAACGCACAGACATCTCCACCATCCTCATCATCGGCGCCGGCCCCATCGTCATCGGCCAGGCCTGCGAGTTCGATTACTCCGGCACCCAGGCGTGCAAGACGCTGAAGGCCGAGGGCTACCGCGTGGTGCTGGTGAACTCCAATCCGGCGACCATCATGACGGACCCGGATCTCGCCGATTCCACCTATATCGAGCCGATCACCCCGGAGATCGTCGCCAAGATCATCGCCAAGGAACGGCATGTGATCCCCGGCGGCTTCGCGCTGCTGCCCACCATGGGCGGCCAGACGGCGCTGAACTGCGCGCTGTCGCTGCGCAAGATGGGCGTGCTCGACGAGTACGACGTCGAGATGATCGGCGCCACGGCGGAGGCCATCGACAAGGCCGAGGATCGCGAGCTGTTCCGCGACGCCATGACCAAGATCGGCCTGGACACGCCGCGCTCGCGCCAGATCAAGAACCTGCCGCAGGCGCTGGAAGCGCTGGAAGAGGTCGGCCTGCCCGCCATCATCCGCCCGTCCTTCACCATGGGCGGCCAGGGCGGCGGCATCGCCTACAACAAGTCGGAATATATCGAGATCATCGAGCGCGGCATCGACGCCTCCCCCACCAACGAAGTGCTGGTGGAAGAGAGCGTGCTCGGCTGGAAGGAATACGAGATGGAGGTCGTCCGCGACAAGGCGGACAACTGCATCATCGTCTGCTCCATCGAGAACATCGACCCGATGGGCGTGCACACCGGCGATTCGATCACCGTCGCTCCGGCGCTGACGCTGACCGACAAGGAATACCAGATCATGCGCGACGCCTCGCTGGCGGTGCTGCGCGAGATCGGGGTGGAGACCGGCGGCTCCAACGTCCAGTTCGCCATCGACCCGGCCACCGGCCGGATGATCGTCATCGAGATGAACCCGCGCGTCTCGCGCTCCTCGGCGCTGGCCTCCAAGGCCACCGGCTTCCCGATCGCCAAGGTCGCCGCGCGCCTTGCGGTCGGCTACACGCTGGACGAGATCGCCAACGACATCACCGGCGGCGCCACCCCGGCCTCGTTCGAGCCGACCATCGACTACGTCGTCACCAAGATCCCCCGCTTCGCCTTCGAAAAGTTCCCCGGCGCCGACCCGGTGCTGACCACCTCGATGAAGTCGGTCGGCGAGGCGATGGCCATCGGCCGCACCTTCCAGGAATCGCTGCAGAAGGCGCTGCGCTCGCTGGAAACCGGTCTCACCGGCCTCGACGAGATCGAGATCGAGGGCCTCGGCCAGGGCGACGACAAGAACGCCATCCGCGCCGCCATCGGCACCCCGACGCCGAACCGCCTGTTGCAGGTGGCGCAGGCGATGCGGCTCGGCCTCGATGACGAGGCGATCCATGCCGGCTGCAAGATCGACCCCTGGTTCCTCGAGCAGATCCGCGAGATCGTCGACACCGAGGCGAAGATCCGCGCCCACGGCCTGCCCAGGACCGCCGGCGCCTTCCGCAAGCTGAAGGCGATGGGCTTCTCCGACCAGCGCCTCGCCAGCCTCACCCGCCAGCACGAGGCGGATGTGGCGGCGCAGCGCCGCGCGCTCGACGTGCGCCCCGCCTATAAGCGCATCGACACCTGCGCGGCGGAGTTCGCCTCCCCCACCGCCTACATGTACTCGACCTACGAGACGCCCTTTGCCGGCGTGCTCGCCGATGAGAGCCGCCCCTCCGACCGGAAGAAGGTGGCGATCCTCGGCGGCGGGCCGAACCGCATCGGCCAGGGCATCGAGTTCGACTATTGCTGCTGCCACGCCGCCTTCGCGCTGGACGAGGCCGGGTACGAGACCATCATGGTCAACTGCAACCCGGAGACCGTCTCGACCGACTATGACACCTCGGACCGGCTGTATTTCGAGCCGCTGACCGCCGAGGATGTGATCGAGGTGCTGGAGCGCGAGCGCTCCAACGGCACGCTGCACGGCGTCATCGTGCAGTTCGGCGGCCAGACGCCGCTGAAGCTCGCCCGCGCGCTGGAAGAGGCGGATATCCCGATCCTCGGCACCTCGCCGGACGCCATCGACCTCGCCGAGGACCGCGACCGCTTCAAGACGCTGCTCGACAAACTGAAGCTGAAGCAGCCGGCCAACGGCATCGCCTATTCGGTGGAGCAGGCGCGGCTCGTCACCGCCGACCTCGGCTATCCGCTCGTCGTCCGCCCCTCCTATGTGCTGGGCGGCCGGGCGATGCAGATCATCCATGAGGAGGCGCAGCTCGGCGACTACCTCCTGGAGACGCTGCCGGGGCTGGTGCCGAACGACATCAAGGCGCGCTACCCCAACGACAAGACCGGGCAGATCAACACGCTGCTCGGCAAGAACCCGCTGCTGTTCGACCGCTATCTGTCGGATGCCATCGAGGTGGATGTCGACTGCCTCGCCGACGGCACCGACACCTTCATCTGCGGCATCATGGAGCATATCGAGGAAGCCGGCATCCATTCGGGCGACAGCGCCTGCTCGCTGCCGCCCTACTCGCTCTCGGCCGCCACCCTCGCCGAGCTGGAGACCCAGACCCGCAAGATGGCGCTGGCGCTCGGCGTCGGCGGGCTGATGAACGTGCAGTACGCGATCAAGGACGGGGTGATCCACGTCCTCGAAGTGAACCCGCGCGCGTCGCGCACCGTGCCCTTCGTCGCCAAGGTGGTGGGCGAGCCCTTCGCCAAGATCGCCGCCCGCGTCATGGCCGGCGAGAAGCTGGCGTCGTTCGGGCTCAAGCCAGCGACGCTCGATCATGTGGCGGTGAAGGAGGCGGTGTTCCCCTTCGCCCGCTTCCCCGGCGTCGACACGGTGCTCGGCCCGGAGATGCGCTCCACCGGCGAGGTGATGGGCCTCGACCGCTCCTTCGAGATCGCCTTCGCCAAGAGCCAGCTCGGCGGCGGCACCAAGGTGCCGAAGGCCGGCACGGTGTTCATCTCGGTGCGCGAGCAGGACAAGCCGCGCATCCTCGACACCGCCCGGCTGCTGACCTCGCTCGGCTTCAAGGTGCTGGCGACCTCCGGCACCCAGCGCTACCTCGCGGAGAACGGCATCGAGGCCGCCAAGGTGAACAAGGTGCTGGAAGGCCGGCCGCACATCGTCGACGCGATCAAGAACGGCGACGTGCAACTGGTGTTCAACACCACCGAGGGCGCGCAGGCGCTGGCGGACAGCCGCTCGCTGCGGCGCGCCGCCCTCTTGCACAAAGTGCCGTATTACACCACCCTGTCCGGTGCCATCGCAGCGGCGCGCGGGATCAAGGCCTATATTGGCGGAGATCTGGAAGTGCGGGCCCTGCAGGATTACTTCAGGCACGACCGGGCCTGAATTCGCGTTTCGCGAATCAGGCCCGCCGACAACAGACAGACACCAGCCCGACGCGAAGGTCCTTTCGCCGAGACAAGGCGGCAGGATCACTCGCGGGGGCTGCGTTTGCTTTTTGGGAGGTCATAAGAGACCTATGGAAAAGATTCCGATGACCGCCGGCGGGCATGCCGCCCTCGAGGAGGAGCTGAAGCGCCGCCAGCAGGTGGAGCGCCCGCGCATCATCGACGCGATCTCCGAAGCCCGTGCCCATGGCGATCTCTCCGAGAATGCCGAATATCACGCGGCCAAGGAGCAGCAGGCTCTGAACGAAGGGCGCATCGCCGAGCTCGAGGACAAGCTGTCCCGCGCGGAGATCATCGACGTCGCCAAGCTCAATGGCGATATCGTGAAGTTCGGCGCCACGGTGAAGCTCATCGACGAGGACACCGAGGAAGAGCGCGTGTGGCAGATCGTCGGCGACATGGAAGCCGACGCCAAGGCCGGCCGCATCTCCATCTCCTCGCCGCTCGCCCGCGCGCTGATCGGCAAGAAGCTCGGCACCTCGGTGGAGGTGGTGACGCCCAAGGGCGCCCGCTCCTACGAGATCGCCGACGTGCGCTTCGCCTGATCTCCTGACAGACCATGGCGCGCGGCGGCTCCGAATCGAGGCTCGATCCGGGCGCGTTCCCGGAACCGACCACGGTCGAGGCCGTCGCGCCCAATCTCAAGCGCCGGCTTTCCGGCGTCACCTCGACGCTGGAACGCGTGGTGCCGGTGCAGGCTCGCAGCCTCCGCATCGCCGCGCTGGGGCCTAAGCTGGCCGCCGGCGTCCCCCGCATCTCCTGGACGGATCTCCGGCATTTCTGGCGTCCTCCGCCGGGCCGGCCGGCGCGCATCTGGCATGCGCGGCGCAATATCGAGATGCTGACCGGCCTCATACTGCGCGACCTACTGCGCATGAAGCTGCGCCTCGTCTTCACCTCCGCCTCGCAACGCCACCACACCGGCTGGACGCGCTTCCTGATCTCGCGCATGGACGCGGTGATCTCCACCTCGGCGAAGACGGCGACCTATCTCAGGCGCCCTTCCACCGTGATCCATCACGGGATCGACGCCGACATGTTCCGGCCACCGGAGAGCCGCGCGTCGGCGCGGGCGGCGCTCGGCTTGCCGGATCTGACTCTCATCGGCTGTTTCGGCCGCATCCGGGCGCAGAAGGGCACCGATGTTTTCGTCGAGGCGCTGATCCGCCTGTTGCCGGACCATCCCGGCTGGGGCGGCGTGGTGCTCGGCCGGGCGCTCGCCAAGGATGCCGGCTTTCTCGACGACCTGAAGGCGAAGGTGGCGGCGGCCGGCCTCCAGGATCGCCTCCTGTTTCCCAGCGAGGTGGAGACCTCGGCGACGCCGGACTGGTACCGCGCCCTCGACCTCTATGTCGCGCCGCAGCGCTGGGAGGGCTTCGGCGTCACCCCCATCGAGGCGATGGCCTGCGGCGTGCCGGTGATCGCCACCCGCGTCGGCGCCTTCGAGGAACTGGTGAAGGAGGGCGTCACCGGCGCGCTCGTGCCGCCCGGCGATATCGAGGCGATGACGGCGGCGCTGCGCGCCCATCTCGCACTCGACGACGACGCGCGGGCGGCGATGGCCGCGCGGGCGCGGGCGCATGCCGTCTCGACGTTCTCGCTGGAACGCGAGGCGGCGAAGATCAACGCCGTCTACGAGGCGGTGTGGGACGTCGCCCGGCGCGGCTGAGCCGTGTCGGCGGCGATGGCCTGGCGCGAGCCGTCGAGGCCCCGCTCCCAATAGGCCAGCACCCAGTCGACCGGGCCAAAGCCGGGACGGTTCCGGGTGCCCCACTGCTTGGCATCGGCGCGAGCCACGTCGCTCGGCTTGGGCACGCCGTGAAACACGACGAGCGGCACCCGTCGGGGCTTACGAACGGTTTTGAACACCGCGTTCAGCGGCCAGTGCGGCACGCAATGGCGGCGGAAGGACACCGCGAAACCTTCCGGGAAATAGTGCCGCTCCCGGGCGCGCACGCCGATATAGACCTGATCGTTCTTGGCGAGCGCATAGGCGGCGTCGGGGTCGGCCATCGCGTCGAGATAGAGATGGTCCTGCTCGCCCGGCCGCCAGGCGACCATCGAGCTCTGGGCGCCGCGATCCGGGCGCATGGAGACCGGCAGCAATTCCCAGATATTCGGGTTCCATTCGCGCAATATGTGCAGCCCCGGCGTCGCGCGGGCATGGGCGACGATGGGATCGAGCGGCGCCAGGATCACCACGTCGAGGTCGAGATAGAGCGCGAGGTCGACACCCTCGAAGAGACCCGGCGCGAACATGCCGAGCTTCGGCCAGCAGCCCCGCCAGCGCAGGTCCAGCGCACCTGTGCCGGGCAGGTCGGCGGTCTCGACCTCCGGGCGCAGCCCGTCGGGCCGGTCGGTGAGGCAGATGAAGCGGAACGGCTCGGAAAGATGGTCGCGCACGCCCTGATAGAGGACGTTCACGTCCTCGGCCGGATAGGCCTCGCCCCATTTGATGCAGATGACGGCGAGCGTCACGACGGTCTCCGGGTTTCGGGAACGGACTGGCCGAGCAATGGGGCGAGCGCGCGGGCGAGGATGTCGCGCGCATCCTCGGCCGGAGGCCTGAGGCGGATCAGCGTATCGGCGAACGGCCCGGGCGTCACGCTCGCCATGGGCAGGATGGCGAGGCTCTCCCCGGCCATGCCGGCGATGATCTCGTTGGCATAGTGCTTGTGCACCACCCGCGACTTCAGCGCGATGACCGGCCGGCGGGCGGCGAGCCCTTCCGCCAGCATGCTGAGCGAATCCTCAGTGACGACCACGGCATCCGCCCCAAACAGCGCCCGCACCGACCCCGGACCGGCCGTGCGATAATCGACGAACTCGGTGATCGCGCCGGAGGCGGCCAGGGCCTCGAAGCGATCGGAGATGTCGTCCGGCGTGCGGCGCGAGGTGGTGACGCGCCATTTCACCCCATAGCGCTGCGCCACGGCCGGCACGAAGGCGAGCAGCGCCTCCCACTCTTCCGGCGGAAATTCGCGGCGATAGGCCGAGCCGCCGACGAGCAGGGCCAGCGAGGCGCCGTCGAGCGACGCGATGTCGGCCAGCGCGCGCGGCGGCGGATAGGCGTCGGGATCGACCGTCGAGGGAATCGGCGCATAGGCGGCGCCAGCATCGCCCGCCTGGCGAGGCGAGGAGACGATGTTGAGCGCGATGGCCTTCGCGTCATAGCCATCGATGCCGCCGGAAACGACGAAGGGCACCGCGAAATGGCGCGACAGCAGCATGCCCGCGGCGATGGTCGGCCGGCCGGAAGCGACGATGATATCGGGCTTCTCGACGCTTGCGAGATCGATGCCGTAGATGAGCCTCAGCCAGAAGTCGGGATCCCTGCCCCAGCGGCGCATGATCAGCTTGCGGAGGTCGTCGCGCGCCCAGCGGGCGGGACGGATCTCCAGCCGCCGCGCCTCGACGGGTCCCAGCCGCGCCACGGCCAGCGCCATGCCCTCGGCCTGGTTGAAGTGGCCGGGCTGCCGGTCGCGCAGGATGAGGACGTGGATCACGCCGGCCGCCCCGCACCGGGAAGACGGCGTCTCAGCCAGGAGCGGAAGCGGCGCCATTTGCGCAGCCGCTTCTCGATCTTGCGTGACAGCTTGGTCTTCATCCTCGCCTGCGCGAAGGGCGTGCGGGCGCGATGCGAGAGGAAGCGGTCGCGGGCCGGATGCGCGCAATCAGCGTAGTTCGGCTTGATCTGGCCGATGAAATGGATGATGGCGGCATCGTCCCACTCGACGGGATCACCTTCATAGCGCCCCTTCACCAGCCGGCGATGCAGGTTCCAGCGCTCGTCCAGCACCAGCCAGTTGCCGCGCAGCGTGCCGTTCAGCGCGTCCTGGTCCATCATCGGCAGATCGGGATGATCGGCGGCGAAGGCCATCACCCGCTCGGACAATCCCTCGCGACGCCACTGGTCGAGATCGATGAGCAGCACGCCGCTGTTGAAGTAGCGCATCTCGCCCGGCAGGCCGATGGTCTGGTTGCGCTGGGCATGGCGGGCCGGATCGAGCCGGGCGATGTCGTCCACGGCCGCCACCGCGAAGCGCTGCATGTCGAGGCTCGCCAGCGGCGCCAGCGGCGCGTTGATCAGCGTATCGCAATCGACATAGAGCAGCCGTCCCTGCGCCTGCGGCAGCAGGAGCGGCATGAGGATGCGGGCATAGGCGGTGCGCGAGAGATGATGATTGACCGGCCGGGCGCCGAAATGCCGCTCCATCTCATGGGCGAGATCGACGAAATCGATTCGGCCCGGCGGATAGCTGGCGCGCATCCGCGCCTGGTCCTCGGCGTCGACATTGTCGCAGAACACCACGACGCGCTCGACCTCACCGCCCGCATGGGCCGCCAGCGAGGCGAGCAGCACCGCGGTGAGCTCGACATAGGCGGCATCGGTGGCGGTGGCGACGATCATGTCGCCGGGCCGTCCATCGGCACGATCGCCGCGTCCTTGGCCTGCTTGAGGGTCAGCGCGGTCTTCACCTTGCTGACATTGGGGGCGCTGGTGAGCTCCAGCACGAAGTTCTGGAAGGAACGCAGGTCCGGTGCCACGCAGAGCAGGATGAAATCGGTCTCGCCGGACAGCATCCAGCAGGAGCGCACCAGCGGCCAGCGTTCCACCCGCTCGGCAAAGGCGGTGAGGTCCGCCTCGGCCTGGCTGACCAGATGCACCATGGCGAAGGCCATCAGATCGAAGCCCAGCGCCTTCTCGTCGAGCAGGGCACGATAGCCCTTGATGATGCCCTCTTCCTCCAGTGCCCGCACCCGGCGCAGGCAGGGCGGGGCGGAGATGCCGACCCTCTGGGAAAGCTCGACATTGGTGATGCGGCCGTCTCCCTGAAGCTCGCGCAGGATGTTCCAGTCGATCGTGTCGATGCGGCGCGCCACGCGGCTCTCCCGGTTGGGGCGGCGAAAGGCGCCGCGCCCGGCGCGCACCATAGAGGAGCGGCCAAACAGCGCAATAATCTTTCGCGAGAAGCGGCGCAATCTTGCCTTGGGACAACTTTGGGATAAGCCATCAGCCGCTTGCAGAGCCGCGCACCAGCCCCTACATTTTCGCATGGCTGAATTCAGTCGGCCGGCCCGCCTTTTGCTAGCAGCTTTTGGTTGCTTCCCCTCTTGCAAGCGGTGACGCCACCGGCCAGATGCAGCGGTGCTGAAGGAGCGGCCGGTGCCGCTTCACGAGATTTGCGAGTGCATTCCATGTCGCCGGCCCCCAACCACGTCAAGGTGGCGATCATCGGCTCCGGCCCCGCCGGCTATACCGCCGCCATCTACGCCGCGCGCGCCATGCTGGAACCGGTGCTGTTCCAGGGCATCCAGCCCGGCGGGCAGCTGACCATCACCACCGATGTCGAGAACTACCCCGGCTTCAAGGACCCGATCCAGGGTCCCTGGCTGATGGAGCAGATGCAGGCGCAGGCCGAGCACATGGGCACGCGCATCGTCAGCGACATCGTGACCAAGGCGGATTTCTCCTCCCGTCCCTTCCGGCTGGAAACCGATTCCGGGCAGGTGTGGATCGCGGAGACGGTGATCCTGTCCACCGGCGCGCAGGCCCGCTGGCTCGACCTGCCGTCCGAGCAGGCCTATCGCGGCTTCGGCGTCTCCGCCTGCGCCACCTGCGACGGCTTCTTCTATCGCGGCAAGGACGTGTTCGTTATCGGCGGCGGCAATACCGCGGTCGAGGAAGCGCTGTTCCTCACCAATTTCGCCTCCAAGGTGACGGTGGTGCATCGCCGCGACCATTTCCGCGCCGAGCGCATCCTGCAGGACCGGCTGTTCGCCCATCCGAAGGTCGAGGTGGTGTGGAATTCCGTGCTTCACGAGGTGAAGGGCGAGAACGAGCCCACCAAGGTCACCGGCGTGACGCTGAAGAACGTCGAGACCGGCGCTTTCTCCGAGCACAAGGCCGACGGCGTGTTCATCGCCATCGGCCATGCCCCGGCGACCGAACTGGTGGCCGGCCAGCTCAAGCTGAAGCCGAGCGGCTATGTGTGGACCGCCCCCGACTCCACCGCCACCTCGGTGGAAGGCGTCTTCGCCGCTGGCGATGTCGCCGATGACGTGTTCCGGCAGGCGGTGACCGCGGCCGGCATGGGCTGCATGGCCGCGCTCGAGGCCGAGCGCTTCCTCGCCGCCCGACATCCCCTCGCACAGGCGGCTGAATGACATGGAAGGGTCGGGCAAGGCGCGGGCACGCGACATGGACTGGGACAAGCTCAAGGTCTTTCACGTCGCGGCGGAGGCCGGGTCCTTCACCCATGCCGGCGAGGCGCTCGGGCTGTCGCAATCGGCGGTGAGCCGGCAGGTCTCGGCACTGGAGCAGGAACTGAACATCCCGCTGTTCCATCGCCATGCCCGCGGCCTGATCCTGACCGAGCAGGGCGACCTGCTCTACCGCACCGCGCACGAAGTGTTCATGAAGTTGGAGGCGGCGCGCGCCAAGCTGACCGACAGCCGCGAGAAGCCGAACGGCGAATTGCGCGTCACCACCACCATGGGCCTCGGCACCCACTGGCTCACCGCGCGGATCGGCGAGTTCCTCGAGCTCTATCCCGACATCCGCATCACGCTGATCCTCACTGACGACGAGCTCGACCTCGCCATGCGCGAGGCCGACGTCGCCATCCGCCTGCGCCAGCCGGTGCAGCCGGACCTGATCCAGCGCAAGCTGTTCACCGTGCATTTCCATGCCTTCGCCTCGGCGGAATATCTGAAGCGCAACGGCCACCCGCGCACGCTGGACGAGATCGACAAGCACCGGATCATCCTGCTCGGCGGCCCGATCCCCTCCTATTTCCAGCCGCTCAACTGGCTGGAGCGGGCGGGACTGGAAGACGGGCAGGAAGGGCGCGTCCCCTCGCTGTCGGTCAACAACGTGCTCGGTCTGAAGCGCGCGGTGGAGCGCGGCGTCGGCATCGGCATCGTGCCGGACTATCTGCTGGAAGACTCCGCGACGCTGGTGCAGCTGTTCCCCGAACGGCCCACGCCGACGCTGGAAGCCTATTTCGTCTATCCGCAGGAAATGCGCTCCGTGGCGCGCATCCAGGTCTTCCGCGACTTCCTGGTGGCCAAGGCGCAGCGCTGGAATTTCTGACCAAGCACAACCGCCCGTTTCTTGGGCAGTCCGCGCCGAGGCATCGAGGCGAGGACGGGGCTTGGGCCGAAGGACTTTCGGAAATCGGCACAAACTCGACCCGAATCGTTATAAAATTGTCATAGATCTACTAATGTACGACAGATCGTTGCCGGCCCTCGCAAAACGCATGCCTGCCATGCGGGCATAATTCATTGCCAAATGCCTCATCAACAGTCATATCTAGTTTCGACGCTGTAGCACCGAGTGCTTCAGCTGTTCCCCTCTGGAAGGTCGCCGCTCTGCGGCGAAACTCGCCGGGCTCTTTCGAGCCCGGCTTTTTTCTTTCCGAGTGTGCTGGCACGACCTCGATCGTCGCGTCGTGATCTTCAAACGCCGAGTATGTTCTCGACCATGCGGCCGGCGACCTCGCGCTCGGCATAGACCACGAGGTCCGCGCCACGGCCGCGCAGATGCTCCACCCCGTCCTCGCTATGGGCCCGGGCGGTGATGAACAGGTCGCGGCGCATGCGGCGGGCCGCCTCGATCAACGCCCCGCCCTGCAGTTCGTCCGGCACCGTGACCATCAGCAGGCGGGCGCCGGCAATGCCGGCATTCTGCAGCACCTCCGCCGGACTGCCGACCGCGACGATCCCCCGCCCTCCCCTCTGGCGCCAGCGCTCGATCTTCAGGCGGTCCTGGTCCACCACCACGAGCGGCACCTTCGCATCGGTGAGCTGGGCGGCGATCGCCGAGCCGACACGCCCCAGGCCGATGAGGATGACGGGTCCGTCGCCATGAGGCTGGTGCGGCCCGTAGACCTCCTCGTCCACCGGCTCCGCCGCCCCCTCCTCCCGGACGAAGCGCGCGGCCCAGCGTTGGGCAAGCTTGAACACGAAGGGGTTGAGAGCGATCGAGATCATCGCGCCGGCCACGATGAGGTCGCGCGCCTCGGTCGGCACCAATCCCTGCTCGATGCCGAGGCCGATGAGAATGAAGGAGAACTCGCCGATCTGCGCGAGGCTCGCCGCCACCGTCGCCGCCATGGCATGCGAGCGGCCGAGCAGACGCACCAGCCCCACCGCCGCCGCCGACTTGACCAGCAGGATGACCGTCAGCACCGCCGCGACGTCGAGCGGGCGCCGAAGCAGGATGCTCGGGTCGAACAGCATCCCCACCGAGACGAAGAACAGCACCGCAAAGGCATCGCGCAGCGGCAGGGATCCCTCGGCGGCGCGATGGCTGAGATCGGATTCGCCGAGCACCAGCCCGGCGAAGAAGGCGCCAAGCGCGAAGGACACGCCGAACAGCAGCGCCGAGCCATAGGCGATGCCGAGCGCGACGCCGAGCACGGACAGCGTGAACAGCTCGCGCGAGCCGGTGCGGGCGACCAGCGCCAGCATGGCCGGAATGACCCGCCGCCCCACCACCAGCATCAGCGCCACGAACAGCGCGACGGCACCGAGCGTGGTGCCGATCGACACGGCGAGGCTCGACATGTCGGCCTGCTGGCCGCGCGCGAGGCCGGCCAGCACCGGCAGCAGCACCAGCACCAGCACCATGGCGAGGTCTTCGACCACCAGCCAGCCGATGGCGACGCGGCCCTTCTCGGTCTCCAGCGCGCGCTGCTCCTCCAGCGCGCGCAGCAGCACCACCGTCGAGGCGACCGACAGCGACAGGCCGAAGACGAGGCCCCCGGCGGCCGACCAGCCCCAGACCAGGGAAAGCCCGAGGCCGACAAGGGTGGCGACCGCGATCTGCGCCACCGCTCCCGGCACGGCGACGCTCCAGACGCGCAGGAGGTCGCGCGGCGTGAAGTGCAGGCCGACGCCGAACATCAGCAGGATGACGCCGAGTTCCGCCAGTTGCGGGGCAAGCGAGGTGTCGGCGACGAAGCCGGGCGTGTAGGGACCCACCATCAGCCCGGCGAACAGATAGCCGACGATGGGCGAGAGGCGCAGCCGCGTCGCGAGATAACCGAGGATCGCCGCCAGCACGAAGGCAAGACAGACGGTCGCGATCAACGGCACTTGATGCGGCATTGCGCGGCGCCTCCCTTGCGCGTGACGGATGGGGTGTCGGGTGAGGCGACGCAGATTCCCGTCGCGCCACCGCAAGGTGGCCGTCCCGACCGCCGGAGGCAAGGGCCGTCATCGACCGGGCGACGATTTGCCCGGTCGATCAGTCACATGAACAGCTTCTCGGTCTTGTCCATGCCGGCATAGAGGCCGGCGACCTGCTCGCCATAGCCGTTATAGAGCAGGGTCGGGCGCCGCTCGCCGGTGCCGATGTCGCGCTCGCTGGCCTGGCTCCAGCGCGGATGCGGCACCTCCGGGTTCACATTGGCCCAGAAGCCGTATTCGCGGCCCTGTACCTGCTCCCACAGCCCGACCGGCCGTTCGGCGACGAAGGAGATCCGCACGATCGACTTCACCGACTTGAAGCCGTATTTCCACGGCAGGGCGAGGCGCAGCGGCGCGCCATACTGGTTGGGCGCCGGCTTGCCGTAGACGCCGGTGACGAAGAAGGCGAGATCGTTCATCCCCTCGGCCATGGTGATGCCCTCGACATAGGGCCAGGGATAGATGAAGCGGTTCTGCGCCGGGGCGACCGCCGGGTTCACGAAGGTCTCCATGCGGATGTACTTCGCCCCCGACAGCGGCTTGGCGTAGTCGACGAAGGCCCGCACGGGGAACCCGGTCCACGGCACCGCCATCGACCAGGCCTCGACGCAGCGATGGCGATAGAGCCGCTCCTCCAGCGACATGGCGCGGATGATGTCGTCGATGCCGACCTCGCGCGGCGTCTCCACCAGCCCGTCGATCTTCACCGTCCAGGGCCGGCGCGGCATGCGCTCGGCGATGTCGGCGACCTGATAGTTGCGGCGGTCGGAGCCGAATTCGTAGAAATTGTTGTAGTTGCCGGAAATCTCCGCCGGAGTGACCGGCCGGTCGAGGGTGAAGGCCTCGTTCCGCTTCGCCGGGTAGAGATCCTTGGTCGGATCGAGGTCGGGATTGCCCGGCGTGGGCGCCGCGGTCGCGGGAAGCCCAACTCCGGCAGCCGCCAGGAGGCCTGCCCCGGCGCCGAGAAGATGGCGACGCGACAGATAGACGGCTTCGGGCGTGGCGGCGCTTTCCGGCAACTCCCATGGGCGGTGGCGGCGGATCAGCATGATCGTCTCCCATCAACTGGCACGTAGAGGATACGTCGGAAAAGCACCGGTCGTTACCCGCCCGCCGCGTCAACTCCCCGTGCACGTCAGTCGAACCGCTTCCACGGCGTGCAAACAGAAAACGGCCCGGCATCTTTCGACGCCGGGCCGTCCCTCATGCACGAGAAAGGCTCGATCAGTTCGGCCGCAGGGTCAGGTCGCCGACGCCGACGGCGAGATTGACGCCGGTCTGGCCTTCGACGCTGAAGGGCTGCAGGGCGATGGTGTTCCTGGAGCCGCCCAGCAGCGCATTGCCGCCGAGGCCGACGCCCAGTGCCACGCTGCCCGACACACCGGCATAGCGGCCGGCGAGATCGCTGGAATCGATGCGGGTGGTCGGCGCGAACACGCCCCAGATCAGCGCGTTGCGGCCGGTGATGCCGATGTCGAGGCCCCAGCGGCGAATGGTGCCTTCATAGGCGTAACGCGCACCGCGGCGCGTGACGAAGCGGCAATCCAGCGTGCGCTTCGAGCCGATGATGAAGCTCACCGACTTCGAGCCGGTGCACTCCAGCGTGCCAACCTGCACGCGGTTGATCTGCTGGGCGGAAGCCGGCGTCGCCAGGATGCCGCCAAAGCCGGCAACCAGCGTCGCCGCGAAGGCACCGAGCGTCACATATTTGCGGAACATGATCGATCTCCTTGAACCGGGCGCCCTGCGCCGGAAACGGGACCCTTGAAGACGGCCGGCGATTACCGGCCGCCCCATATGACTACCTCAGCGCAGCGAGCCACAGAAGCGCTGGATGCGCAGGCAGGCCTCTTCCAGATCCTTGGTGGCGGTCGCATAGGAAATGCGGAACGCCGGACCAAGGCCGAAGGCGGAACCATGCACCACGGCAACGCCCTCGGCGTCGAGAAGTTCGGTCGCGAACACCTCGTCGTCGATGATCACCTTGCCCGACGGTGTCGTCTTTCCGATGACACCGGCGCAGGACGGATAGACGTAGAACGCGCCTTCCGGCTTCGGGCAGGTGAGGCCGTTCGCCTGGTTGAGCATCGAGACCACGAGGTCGCGGCGCTCCTTGAACGACTTGTTGTTCTCGGCGATGAAGTCCTGCGGGCCGTTCAGCGCCTCGACCGCCGCCCACTGGGCGATGGACGAGGGGTTGGAGGTGGACTGCGACTGCAGCGTGCCCATGGCCTTGATCAGCTCTTCCGGCCCGCCGGCATAGCCGATGCGCCAGCCGGTCATGCAATAGGCCTTCGATACGCCGTTCATGGTCAGGGTGCGGTCGTACAGCGCCGGCTCGACCTGCGCCGGGGTGACGAACTTGAAGTCGTCATAGACGAGGTGCTCATACATGTCGTCGGTGAGGATCCACACATGCGGATGCTTCACCAGCACGTCGGTGAGCGCCTTCAGCTCGTCATAGCTGTAGGCCGCGCCGGAGGGGTTGGACGGCGAGTTGAAGATCAGCCACTTGGTCTTCGGGGTGATCGCCGCTTCCAGTGCCTCGGGACGAAGCTTGAAATTGTCCTCGAGCGTCGTCTCCACCGCCACCGGGGTGCCGCCGGCGAAGTTGACGATGTCCGGGTAGCTCACCCAGTACGGCGCCGGGATGATGACCTCGTCGCCGGCGTCGACCGTGGCGAGCAGCGCGTTGAACAGCACCTGCTTGCCGCCGGTGCCGACGGTGATCTGGCTCGGCTTGTAGGTGAGGCCGTTCTCGCGCTTGAACTTGGCGACGATCGCCGCCTTCAGCTCCGGGATGCCGTCCACCGCGGTATAGCGGGTCTGGCCGTCGCGGATCGCCTTGATCGCGGCTTCCTTCACATTGTCCGGCGTCTCGAAGTCCGGCTCGCCGGCCGACAGCGCGATGATGTCGCGGCCTTCCGCTTTCAGCACCCGCGCCTTGTTGGAAATGGCGATGGTCGCGGAAGGCTTGATGCGCTTCATGGCGGCGGATACGAGGCTCATGGCCGGACTCCGTATTGGATGTTTTGCGCGCGACAACTAGTCGAGCCCTTGCACGGCGGCAAGTCTTTCCCCACCTCACAACGCACCTATCGATGCGGTAAGCTGCCGCGATTGTCCCCGCCGTTGCCGGCCTTCCCTGGATTGCCCCCGTGCTCAAGCTTCATGCGATGCAGAGTTCCGGCAACTGCTACAAGGTGCGGCTGCTGCTGGCGCGGCTCGCCACGCCTTTCGAACTCGTGGATGTCGACCTGCTGCGCGGCGAGAATCGCACGCCGGAATTCCTGATGAAGAACCCGGAGGGCCGGGTGCCGCTGCTGGAAATGCCGGGCGGGCGCTTCCTGCCCGAATCCAACGCCATCCTGTTCTTCCTCGCCGAGGGAACGCCGCTGCTGCCAGCCGACCGGCTCGCCCGGGCCGAGGTGCTGCGCTGGATGTTCTTCGAGCAGCATTCGCACGAGCCGGCCATCGCCGCCGCCCGCTTCTGGCTGAAGCTGGTGCGCGGCGGTCGCGAGTTGCGCACCCATGACGTCGACCGCTGGATGGAGGAAGGCTACCGGGCGCTCCGGGTCATGGACCGGCATCTGCAGCGTCGCAATTTCTTCGTCGATTCGGTGCTCACCATCGCCGACATCGCCCTCTACGCCCATACCCATGTGGCGGATGAAGGCGACTTCGATCTCACCCCCTTTCCGGCGGTACGGGAATGGCTGGAGCGGGTGGCCGCGCAGCCCGGCCATGTCGACATGGACTGGCGCCCTCGGGTCACGGAAGCCGTCGGTTAACGGGCCTTAACCTCCTGCCGCGAAATCGCCCCGAAATCGCGCGGCATCGCCCGAATACCGTCGAAGGCGAGCCGCGTTCGGCATCGAAGCTCCTCTCCATCGCAACGGAATGCTCCGTCGCCGGACGGATGAGGGTTTCGCCATGTCGCACCACGATGTCGTCGCCGTCGCCGAGGTGAAGCACACCTCGGTCCGCCGCTTTCGCCGCGCGCTGATGGAAGCCGGCGTGGTGCTGACCCTCACCCTCGCCATCGTGGCGGTGCTGTGCCTGTTCGGGCTTCACACGGCTTCCGCCATGGAAATGGGCGTGCTCGACAATGTCGATCCCAGCGGGCGGCTGACCATCGGCGCCGTGCTGCTTGCCGCCTTCGTCGCCCTGTGCGGCCTGTCGAGCTACATGCTGCGCAACACCCTGCAGCCGGCCGAGCCGCGCTATCGGCGCCGGCAGGGCTGAGCCCGGCTTCCGCCGGGGCCGGTGACGCGGGTTTGACCGCGCCGCCGGCCGAACCGCCCGCCGAGCCATTGCCTGCCCCGCCCCGCCTGCTCTAACGATGCGTCACCTCGACCGGCCGGCAGGCCAATCGGAGAGCATCGTGATCCGCCGCTTTCGTCTCGCCGCCTTCCTCTCCCTCGCGCTCATCGGCGTCTCGGCGCCGGCCTCGGCATCGGCACAGGACGCCGCGCCCGTCAGCCTGCAGACCTCCGCCGGCAAGATGAGCCTGGAGACCGTTGCCGGACCATTCGAGACACCCTGGGGCCTCGCCTTCCTGCCGGACGGGCGCATGCTGGTGACCGAGCGGCCCGGTCGACTGCGCATCGTCAGCCGCTCGGGAACCATCTCGGCGCCGGTGGCCGGCGTGCCGCCGGTCTATGCCAGCGGCCAAGGCGGCCTGCTCGACATCGCGGTGGCACCGGATTTCGACACCAGCCGGCTGGTGTATTTCTCCTATGCCGAACCGCGCGAGGGCATATCGGGCACCAGCGTCGCCCGCGCCAAGCTCACCGAGAATGGCGGCGGTCCCCGGCTGGAGAATGTCGAGGTGATCTTCCGCCAGCAGCCAGCGGCGGGCGGATCGAGCCATTACGGCTCGCGCCTCGCCTTCGGCCGCGACGGCACGCTGTTCGTCACCCTCGGCGACCGCTATTCGCTGCGCCCCGAGGTGCAGAAGCTCTCGACCCATATCGGCAAGATCGTGCGCATCAACCCCGATGGCTCGGCCCCGGCCGACAATCCCTTCGCCAAGACGGCCAATGCACGGCCGGAGATCTGGAGCTTCGGCCACCGCAACGTGCAGGGCGCGGCGATCGATCCGCAGACCGGGCGGCTTTGGACGGTGGAGCACGGCGCGCGCGGCGGCGACGAGTTGAACCACCCCGAAGCCGGCAAGAATTACGGCTGGCCGGTGATCACCTATGGGCGCGACTATTCCGGCGCGACGATCGGCGAGGGCACGGAAAAGCCGGGCATGGAGCAGCCGGTAAAATATTGGGATCCGTCCATCTCGCCGGCTGGGCTCGCCTTCTATACCGGCAGCCTGATCCCGCGCTGGAAGGGCGACCTGTTCACCGGCGGCCTCTCGGGCACGCGGCTGGTGCGGCTGAAACTCGATCCCTCGCGCGAGCGCGTGGTGGAGGAGGAGCCGCTGCTCGCGGATCTCGGCGCGCGCATCCGCGACGTGCGGCAGGGACCGGACGGCGCGCTCTGGCTGCTCACCGACGACCCGGGCGACGGCCGGCTGCTGCGGCTGGCGCCGGCGGAGTGAGGCCCTCGCCTACCATTTCTGGAAGATGAACCACGCGCCGAGTGCGATGAAGGCGAAGCCGATGGCATGGTTCCAGCCCAGCGGCTCCTTCAGCCAGAACACCGAGAAGCCGGCGAACACCACCAGAGTGATGACCTCCTGCATCGTCTTGAGCTCGGCGGTGGCATAGACGGCCGAGCCGTAGCGATTGGCGGGCACCGCGAGGCAGTACTCGAAGAAGGCGATGCCCCAGCTCGCCAGCACCGCGATGACGAGCGGCGCCGATTTGTGCTTGAGATGCCCGTACCAGGCGAAGGTCATGAAGACGTTGGAGGCGGTCAGCAGCAGGATCGGCAACACCGACGGCGGAATGAACGACGTGAGCGCGGGCATGGATATCTCTCGCGGGAGGAACCGGCGACAGATAGCGTCCGCCACCACGGCGTCAATGCGGCAGCCGGCGCCGGCGCGTGACCGGCAGCCTCACATTTCCACCCATTGCCGCAGCAGGTTGTGATAGACGTTGGTCAGCGACAGCACCGCGGGGGAATCGATCGGCGCCACTTCGCGGGTCTGCACGATGGCGACGTCGAGATCGTAGAGCAGCGCCCGGCGGCCGTCGTCCTTGATCATCGACTGCGTCCAGAAGAAGCTGCCCCAGCGGCTGCCGCGGGTGATCGGCCGCACCGCGTGCAGGCTGCTCGACGGATAGACCACCATGTGGCCGGCCGGCAGCTTCACCTCATGGCCGCCGAACGTGTCCTCGATGACCAGCTCGCCGCCGTCATACTCCTCCGGGTCGGTGAGCGAGAGCGTGCTCGACACGTCGGCCCGCATGCGCATGCCGGTGCCCGGAATGGCACGGATGGCGCTGTCCACATGGGCGCCGAACTCCATGCCGACATCGTAGCGGTTGAACATCGGCGGCAGCACGCGCAGCGGCATGGCCGCGGAATTGAACACCGGGTTGCGGCCGAGCGCCCGCAGGACGATGTCGCCGAGCTCGCGGGCCTCCTTCGAATCCTCCGGGATCTGCAGGTTGTTCTTCGCCTTCGCCGCCTGCGCCCCGGCCGTGGTGCGGCCATCCACCCATTGCGAGGCTTCCAGCACGCGGCGGCAATAGGCGACCTCGTCGCGGGTCAGCACGTCGGGAATGGTCACGAGCATGGGCTTATCCGAATGAAAGAAGGGGAAAGCAGGCGTGGCCTGCCCTCCCCCGAAGTGAGACGGTCTTTGGAACGGCGGACGCTCAGAACGTCGCGCCCACCGTGAGGGTGAAGGTGCGGCCCGACGCCGGCACCGCACGATTGCCGAAGCCGGTGCTGTAGTTCAGCTCGTCCGTCAGGTTGTAGCCGTTGAGGGCCACCCGGTAATTGCCCTGCTTGTAGGACAGGAGGGCATCGAACGAGAACGTGTCGGGGATGATCGAGGTGTTGGCGCTGTTGGTGTAATATTCGTCGGCATAGGTGATACCGCCGCCGACCAGCAGTTCACCCGGAATCTGCGTCCACAACGTGCTGAGATTATAGGTGGTCCACAGGGTGAAGTTGTTCGGCGAGACGAAAGCGACCGCATTGCCGACATAGGTGTCGGTCGTCGAGGTCAGCACTTCGCTGTCGTAATAGGCATAGCCCGCCTGGACGGTCCACGCCGGGGTGATGTTGCCGGTCAGGCCGAGCTCCACGCCGCGCACGCGCTGCGTCTCGCCCGTGGGAATGGAGTCGCCCGTATCGGGGTTGGTATAGAAGGCGTTGCTCTTGTCGGTCTGGAAGATCGCGCCGGTAACGCCCAGCTTGCCCTCAAGGAACGACACCTTGAAGCCGGCCTCATAGGTTTCGTTGTCTTCCGGCTCCAGGTTGTCCTGCTCCGGGTTGATGACGGTGACATCGTTGCTCGGGAAGGCACCCTGCGGCGTGAACGACTTCGCCCACGATACGTAATAGGTCTGGAACGCCGTCGGCTCCCAGATAAGGCTCAGCTTCGGACTCCAGAAATCCGTCTTGCTGTCCTCATTCCGCCATTCGCGAGTATTCGTTGCCGTGTCCACGAACCAGTAGCGATAATCCGCGGTGTAGTTGTCATAGCGCGCACCGGCGAGCAGCGAGACCTGCTCGGTGAACCAGACGCGGTCGCTGATGAACAGACCAACGTCGTTGGCGCTGGAATAGCGTTGCCCGTTATTGGCCCACGGATTGGAGAAGAGATTGTAGCCCGTCGTGTTCTCGAAGATCGGATCGTAGATCGTCGAGGTTCCCTTGTTGCCATTGACCGAGATCAGGGTGCGGTCACTGTTCGTGGTGTTCACGTCGAGGCCGGCGACCAACTCATGGCGCAGCCCGCCGGTGTTGAACTTGGCGGTCAGCGTCGAGACGTTCTGCGCGCTCCACGTCTCCTGATAATAGCCGGGATTACCGCCCCCGAAGGCGATGGCCGGGTTCAGTCCGTTGAAGAACTGCCCCGTGCAGGTCGTCTCATACTGCTGTTCCGTCGGATTGGTCACACCCGAGGGGGTGTTCGCACAGCCCGGCACGGTGGTCGCGAAGTCGCGGGTGTAATAGCCGACCCGGGTATCGTTGTTGAAGGTCAACCAGTTGTTGACTTCCTTGTTGAAGCTCACCGTCAGCATATTGGTATCGGTGACGTCCTGATCGGTTACCTTGCCGTAGAAGGTCGACCGCGGAACGCCCCATTCGGTCACCGGCTGGCCCAGCGCGCCGACCTTGGCAACGTCCGAGAAGCGCGGCGTCACGATCGGCACGCCATAGTCCGGCGTGCGGTTGCCGTGCTGGTACAGGTAGTTGATGTGCAGCGTCTGATCGGTGCCGAGGCCGAAGCCGAGATCCGCGAGGAAGCCGTAACGGTTCGACTCCACATGGTCGCGGTCGGCGATGTCCTGCTCGTTGACCATGCCGACGATACGAAACGCCGTCGACTCGTTGAGCTGCTTGTTGATGTCGAACACGCCGCGATAAAGCGGGCCGGTGCCGAACTGGCCCTCGACATCGTATTTGTCGCCGAGATGCGCCTGCTTCAGCGTGGCGTTGATGGCGCCGCCGGTGGTGCCGAGGCCGAAGCTTTCCGAAGACGAGCCCTTGAACACCTCGACGCTCTCATAGGCGAAGCTGTCGCGGGTATAGACGCCGAAATCGCGCAGGCCGTTGACGAAGATGTCGCCCTTGGCCTGGAAGCCGCGGATGCGGAACTGGTCGCCGTTCATGCCGCCGCCACCTTCGCCGATGCTGGTGGTGACGCCGGGAACGTTGCGCAGCGCCTGCTCGAGCGTCGTCACGCCCTGTTGCTGCATCGTTTCCTGCGAGATGACGGTGATGGTCTGCGGGGTGTCCTGGATCGTGCCCGGCAGCCGGGCGATGCCGGTCGTCGCCTCCAGCGAGTTAGCCGGGGCGTTCTCCCCCTCGACGGTGACGGTGGGCAGCTCTTCCGTGGTGCCGGGAGCGGGCGCGGCCTGCTGGGCCTGCGCATCCAGCAACGGTATCGCCGACATGGTCATCGCCAGGCCGGTGGTCAACGCAGCCCCCGGCATCGATGGCCTGAGCGTCTTCATCTTCGTCATTCGTCCAACCCCTGCTAGCACGTCGCATGATGTCGGATAAATGAAGAGTCCAACCCAGTTCAAATCCTATGTTTTTTAGAGATTCAAAAACTGATCTTCCCTGTAATGCCAGACTTATCCAGTTTTTAATTCTTTAAAAGAAAATGAAATTCCAAACTCCTTGCCACTAAACGATTTCATGCCCTATTTCCGTCGCAATCAAACCACCTAAGCGCCACTGTTACCCTAACGACACAATCTCCCTCATTCGCAAGATCGTGATCCTGCATGGCCGACGACTGGATTTCCCTTGCGACGCTCAAGCGCCTGGGCGTCGATGAGATAAGGAACCGCATCGCCGAAAGCCCGCAATCGGCCGCCCGCTGGGTTCAGGCCGGTGCGCTCAACGGCCTCGTCAATGCGCAGCTTGCCTGGGGACAGATGCTGCTGGACGGTACCGGCACGGCGCGCGATGCCGCAACGGCGCTGCGCTGGTTCGGCATCGCCGCGCAGGCCGGCAGCGCGGAAGGCCTCAACATGGTGGGGCGATGCCATGAGCATGGCTGGGGCACCCCGGTCGACCCGGCCCGAGCCGCCGACTTCTATCGCCAGGCCGCGCAGAAGGACGACGCCTGGGGGCAGTTCAATCTCGCCGGGCTGCTGCTCGCCGGCAACGGCGTGCCGCCCGATCGCCGACAGGCGCTGGCGCTGTATGTGCGTGCCGCCCGCAGGGGTCACGCCAAGGCCGCCACCATGGTCGGGCGCTACCTCGAGAATGGCTGGGAAAGGCCGGCACGCCCCGCCGCCGCCCGTCGCTGGTATCGGCGCGGCGCCGAAGGCGGCGACTATCGCGGCCAGTTCGACCATGGGCGCCTCCTGCTGGCCGCCGGCCGGCGGGAGGAAGGTCTCGGCTGGATGCGCCGAAGCCTCGAAAACGCCGTACCGGCCTTCTGCCGCCTTGCCGGCGACGGCCTGCGCACCAGCGCGGATCCGGCGCTCGGCACCCTCGCCCTGCTGGCGCTGAAGCGCGCCTGCGAGAGCGGCACCGCGCAGGACCAGCGGGCTTATGCCACCGCCCTCGCCGAGGGGCTGGGCGGCCTGGCGCAGCCGGAAGCGGCACGGGCCGCCTTCGCACAGGCGCGACGGATCGAGGAACATGACAGGCTGGCCCGTAGCACCGACGAGGCAGGCGCCGCCCGTCGCCCGTCGGTGAAGGCTGCACCCCGGCTGGCACGGGCCATCCGCGCCCTGTTGGGCCGGGTCGGCTAGGACGTGCCCTCAGCCACGCCTCTCCGCCCAGGCGCGGAATTCACGCAGGAGATTGGCGAAATCCCAGAAGGCCGCCGCCAGCAGCACCGCGGCAATGAGAGCGAGGAACGCCGCCATGCCCTGCGACAGATCGACCGGCCCGCGCGCGAAATCGAAGGCGGTGAAGGCGCCGAACAGCGTCACGACCGCCGCGATGACAAGATAGGCGTTGCGGTCGAGCCGGCTGGCGGCCAGCGCCAGAAGCAGCGCGACCGCGATCCCGATCGCCGCCGCCCACAGGAAGCCCAGCGAGAACAGCGTCGCCATCCAGCGCCCCACCACGAAGGAGAGATAGGCGAGCGCGGCGAGCACCAGGAAACCCGCCCGCAGGCGCAGCATGGATTGTCCGCCGATCTGAGCCATTGCCGGCCGTTCCCCGCCCTGCCATCGTCGCACCCTAATCGGTGTTTCTCCTTCGCGTCGAGCCTGCAATGCCACCTCCTCGCCCACCTCGCTCCCTCCGGCTCCACGGGCCGCGTTCGGAACCGGCGTGCCCCCGCCGTCGTTGCCGACCTGCCCGTCGTTGAACCCTCCTCCTCCCTCCCCTCCGCCATTCCCGGATTCGCCAATGCGCCATGTCCTCGTCCTGCTGAACGCGAAGGCGGGCACCCTCCAGCATCGCGACGGCGAAGCGGTGTGCCGGGAGGTCGTAGAGCGGCTTTCCCGTGACGGGCGCGAGGTCGAGGTCCGGCTGCTCGCCGGCGAGCCGCTGCTCCGCGCCATCCGCGCCAGCGGACGCGGCCCGCACGACACGGTGATCGTCGGCGGCGGCGACGGCAGCGTCAGCCTGGCGGCACGCTGCCATGAGAATTCCGGCAAGGCGCTCGGCATTCTGCCGCTCGGCACCATGAACCTGCTGGCTCGCGACATCGGTATGCCGACCGATCTCGGCGCCGCGCTCGACGCGCTCGACACCGCCCGCCCGCATCGTATCGACATGGGAACGCTGAACGGGCGCCGGTTCCACACCATCTCTGGCTTCGGCTTCTTCAGCCAGATGGCGCGAGCGCGGGAAACCGCGCGTCGCTGGGGGCTCGGCCGTTTCTTCGCGGTGCCGATCGCCGCCTTTCTCGCCCTGCGGCGCACCGGCCGCATCCATATCGATGTCGAGGTCGACGGACGACAGCGGCATTTCGCGGCCTTCTCGGCACTGATCACCGTCAACCGCTTCACCGGACCGGGCTGGCATCGCGGACACCTCGACGACGGGCTGCTCGAAGTGCACATCGCCGAGGACCGCGGCGCTCTCGCCAGGCTGAAGGCCGGCGCCGACATGGTGACGGACAGTTGGCGCGACAATCCCGGCATCATCAGCCTGACCGGCCGCGACATCGTCATCCGTCGCGGCGGGCGGCGGCGCACCTGGGTGTCGACCGATGGCGAACTGGCGCGCGAGCGCCTGCCGCTTCACTATCGTGTGATGCCGCAGGCGCTGGAACTGCTGATCCCGGAGACGACGCCTCAGCGGGCCTCGATCTCATAGGAGACGGTGACGCTGGCCTGGATCTCCGCCTCGCCCGCCTCGACCGGCACCGAATCGGCCTTCATCATCATCGGCGCCGCCATGGCCCGCGCCATCGGCCGCACGCCGCCATTGCCGGTGACGGTGAGCACCCGCACCAGCCGCACGCCGCTCGCCTGGGCGATCAGCTCGGCCTGATGCCGGGCGTCCTCCACCGCCGCCACCCGCGCCTTGTCCTCCAGCTTGGACGGATCGGCGATCTCGAAGGCGATGCCGCCGATCTGGTTGGCGCCGGAGGTCACCATCTTGTCGAGCAGGTCGCCGAGACGCGCGAGATCGCGCAGCCTCACCGAAACAGTGTTCTGCACCTGGTAGCCGGTCACACGCGGAGGCTCGGTGGAATCCTTCTTGGGCGGCGCATATTGCGGCTGCACCGAAAAGCCGGAAGTGGCGATGTCGCGCGGCTCGAGCCCGGCTTCCTTGAGCGCCGCGATCATCTCGGCCACCGCCTTGCTGTTGGCATCGAGCGCCTCGCGCGCGGTCTTGCCCTCGCTGACGACGCCGGTGGAGAAGCGCGCCATGTCGGGGACGGCGGTCGCGCGGCCTTCGCCGGTGATGGTCAGCGTCGGCCGCCGGGACGGGTTGGACATGTCCTGCGCGGCAAGGGACGACATGCCACCGATCAGACTGGCGGAGACGAGGGTGGCGGCAAAGGCGGCCTTGGCGAGTTTCATATGCACATTCCCCGAAACAAGGATGGTATCGCGCCGACGCAGCGGCAGCAGACGAAAGCATCTCCCAATGGCGGCGGGAATACGGCGGTGGACGAAGGCGAGGGACAGGTCGACCGAGTGTTGGCGCCGCGATGGGTATTTGCTAGCGTTCGCCGCCTTTCTCGGAGCCGCTCGCGCTCCGCGGCGGGCCTGTAGCTCAATGGTTAGAGCCGGCCGCTCATAACGGTCTGGTTGCAGGTTCGAGTCCTGCCGGGCCCACCACTTTGCCGTCAAGGGAGCGTTGGCGCGAGACGTGCACTGCGATCGTCGGGCGCATTTCGACCGATACAGCAGAAGACGCTTGTTGCCGGCCGCCGAAATTGCATTGGCAATCAGCTCGCCGACTAGATGATAAATCCTCGCCATGTCGTCGGCATCGATGCGGAAGCAGGTGGGTTGTTGAGTCAGTGTCGGCCCTGTTATTGCGATGAGGCCAGCAAGAGCCGCACAAGATTCAACTTGCCGAAGAACTTCATGAATCCTTTCCGCTACGGGTGCCGGTGACCGCCAGATAACGATGGG
This sequence comes from Ancylobacter oerskovii, assembly GCF_018390555.1. Classification (GTDB taxonomy): domain Bacteria; phylum Pseudomonadota; class Alphaproteobacteria; order Rhizobiales; family Xanthobacteraceae; genus Ancylobacter; species Ancylobacter oerskovii. The sequence continues at coordinate 245,781 of NZ_JAHBGB010000002.1, forward strand.
ACCCTCCCGTTGTGGCTCCAACAGGAGACGCATGAAGATTGCGTCCGACATCCCGGAAACAGTCGATCTGTACGCACATCCGACCGGTCCGGTGCGGCGGTCTTGCTGTCGGGCCGGGAATGTCCGACGAATCACCTTGCGTCGGCGGCCCGGTTTTCGCGGTGTGCAGGAGGTCGAAGCCGTTGCCATCCCCGGCCGCAAACTTGCATACTAGTTTTCTACATATTAGAATCGCGTTTTCTTATCGGGTGATGCAATGGGCAGCGACTCTCGCCTGGGCAAGTTCGACGGCATTCGGCGCGGCGAGGATGGACAACTCGTCGGCGCGCCACCGTCGACCGCCAGCATTCGCGATGCGATCCGCCGCGACATCATCGCCCTGAAGCTGAAACCGGGCACGCGCGTCTCGGAGAACGAGTTGGCCGCCCGCTTCGGCACCAGCCGCACCCCTGTGCGGGAGGCGCTGCTCGGTCTCGTCGATCAGGGGCTGATCGCGGTGCTGCCCCAGCGCGGCACCTACATCACCTATATCTCGCTGAAAGGCGTGCAGCGGGCGCGGTTCCTGCGCCTGGCGCTGGAAGTCGCCATCTTCCGAAGCGCCGCCGAGCAGGGCCTGTCGCGCGCGCTGATGGGCGCGGCGGAGGATGTCATCGACGAGCAGGTGGCGGCCGAGGCCGACCCGGAGCGCTTCACCCGCGCCGACGACGCCTTTCACCGGCTGTTCGCCGACGGCATCGGCATGGGCGACCTGTGGACGGTGCTGGAACAGGAGAAGGCGCAGTTCGACCGGATCCGCTTCCTCAGCCTGCCCAATGTGACGCCGATCGACACGCTGATCGGCCAGCACCGCGCCATGCTGGAGGCGGTGCGCACCCGCGATCCGGTGGCGGCGGAAGAGGCGGTAAAGATCCACCTGTCGGAAGTGCTCAAGGTGACGTTCGAACTCGCCGAACGTCACCCGGATCTGATCATCGACGATCTCGACGCGCCTCAGAGCCCGTGACGATCGAGGATGCGGCGCCCGCTCTGCGCCACCTCGTCGCCGTCGCGGAACAGCGGCCGCCAGGCGGCGACGCCGCGCGCCACGTCCGGTCCACTCACTGCCGAGGAGAATGCCTCGACGCCGATCAGCTTATCGTAGCCCGCTGCCTTCAGCCGGGCGAGGAACGGCGCGAAGTCGATCTGTCCGCGATCGAGCAGCCCGCGATCGTTCTGGTCGAGCTCGAAATAGGCGAGATGCGGTAGAGCGGCTTCCAGCGCCGCCATCGGATCGGCTTCCTCGATGTTCATGTGAAAGGTGTCGAGATGCAGCCAGAGATTGGCCGGGCGGCCGACCAGATCGAGAAAGGCCAGCCCCTCCTCCACCGTGGTCAGCATGTTGGTCTCGTAGCGGTTCAGCATTTCCATCGCGAAGCGCAGGCCGAAGCCTTTCGCCTCCTCGGAAATCTCGGCCAGCGCCTCGGCGCTGCGCTGGCGCATGTCGGGCGTGGCGACGGCGTCGGCCTTGCCGAACAGCCCGTAGGTGATGCCGCCGACATGGATGGCACCCATGTCTCGCGCGAGGCGCAGCGCGGCGCGGTGCCGCTCGATCCCCGCCTTGCGGATCGCCGGATCGGCGCTGGTGATGTCGGCGGTGGGCAGCTGGTTGGCCGAGCCGACCGCGGTGATGCCATGCGCACCGAATGTGCGCGCGATGGCCGGGGCGTCGATCACCGCATGGTCGCGCAACGGCACCACTACATGGTCGAAGCCGGCGGCGGCGGCACGGGGCGCGACATAGTCGGCCGCCTCGGCGGACCAGCCGGGTATCCACGAGAAGGAGTGGATCGAGCGGTTCGGCATGGTCACGCGCCTTCCAGCTGATCGATGGCGGCCATCACGCCGCGCAATTCGGCGAGCCCGCGCAGCCGGCCGATGATCGGGTAGCCAGGGTGGGTCTTTCGGCCGGCATCGTCGATCAGCTCGTGGCCATGGTCCGGGCGCATGGGAATTTCCCAGTCGGCGCGGCCTTCCGCCTTGCGACGGCGTTCCTCGGCCATCAGCGTGCGCACCAGCTTCACCATGTCGGTGTCGCCGCCGAGATGGTCGGCCTCCATGAACGAGCCGTCGGCGTCCTTGCGGACGTTGCGCAAATGGGCGAAGTGGATCTTGTCGGCGAAGCGGGCGGCGATGGCCGGCACGTCATTGGCCGGATTGGCGCCGAGCGAGCCGGAGCACAGCGTCAAGCCGTTTGACGGCGAGGGCACGCAGCCGAGGATGAAGGCGATGTCCTCGGCATTCGACACGATCCGGTCGAGCCCGAACAGGCTGCGCGGCGGATCGTCGGGATGCACGCACAGGCGGAGGCCGCATTCCTCGGCGGTCGGGATGATCTCCTCGAGGAAGTGCTTGTAGTTGGCCTTCAGGTCCTCGCGCGAGACCTCGTCATAGCGCTCCAGCATGGCACGGAGCTGCGGCACGTCATAGCGGTCATAGGCGCCGGGCAGGCCGGCCATGATGTTGGTGAGCAGCCCGTCGCGATCCGTCTCGCTGGAGCGCGCGAACCACTCGGCTGCCCGCGCCAGCACCTCCGGCGAGTGACCCTTCTCGGCGCCGGGACGCTTCAGGATGTGAAGGTCGAAGGCAACGTATTCGTGGATATTGAAGCGCAGCGCCGTGCCGCCGCCCGGCAGCGGCGCATGGAGTTGGGTGCGCGTCCAGTCGAGGATCGGCATGAAGTTGTAGCAGACGACCGAGATGCCCTCGGCGGCGAGATTGCGCAGCGATGCACGGTAATTGTCGAGCAGCGGCGCGAGGTCGCCGTCGCCGAGCTTGATGCGCTCGTGGATCGGCAGGCTTTCGACGACGCTCCACCGCAGGCCCAGGGCGGGGTTTTCCACCAGCGCCTTGCGCCTGCGGATCTCTTCGGGCGTCCACACCTCGCCATAGGGGATCTGATGCAGCGCCGTGACCACGCCGGTCGCGCCGGCCTGCACGATGTGCCTCAGTTCGACGGCATCGTCGGGGCCGAACCAGCGCCAGGTCTGTTCCATGAAAGTCTCCGGTTTATCGGGTGGGGGTCGCGTGGGCGAGGCCCCGAAGCGTGGCGCGGGTGCCGTGCGTCGACAGCCGGACATAGGCGTCGGTGACGGCGGCGGTGAAGGTCGGGTTCGCGCCCAGCGTGCCGAAGATCGGCTCGATGGCGACGGCGCGGCGCACGTAACCGGCAGCGTCGGTGGCGGGCGCCGCGGCCGACGCCAGAAGCGGAGCCAGCGGATCTGACACCCGCAGCGGCGCGCCCGCATCGCTCGTGCCGCGCGCATGGCGCAGGAACGCGGCGACGACGAGGGCGAGCCTTTCAATGCCCTGCCCCGCCGCCATGCGGTCGCGGATCGGCGCGAGGATGCGCTGCGGCAGCTTCTGCGAGCCGTCCATGGCGATCTGCGCCGTGAGATGGCGCACCCCGGGATTTTCGTAGCGCGCGCGCAGCTGCGCGGCATAGGCGGCAAGGTCGGCACCGGGCGGCGGCGGCACGGTGGGGATGATCTCCTCGCGCCACAGCGCCTCGACGAAGGCGCCGATATCCGGGTCGGCGATGGCGGCGCTGACCGTCTCCACGCCGGCGAGGGTGCCGAGATAGGCCATCGCCGAATGGGTGCCGTTGAGCATGCGCAGCTTCATGAGCTCGAACGGCTCGACGTCGGTCGTCATCTGCGCACCGGCGAGATCCCAGCGCGGGCGGCCGGACGGAAAATTGTCCTCGATCACCCATTGGCGGAACGGCTCGTGCAGCACCGGCGCCTCGTCGCGCAGGCCGATCAGCTCCGCCGTCGCGGCGATGCCTTCCGGCGTGACGGCCGGCACGATGCGGTCGACCATGGTGGAGGGAAAGGCCACCTCGCGCTCGATCCATACCGCCAGCGCCTCGCCCTTCAGCGCCGCGTACTCAGTGACGACGCGACGGGTGACATGGCCGTTGCCCGGCAGGTTGTCGCAGCACAGCACAGTGAACGGCGCGAGACCGGCCGCGCGGCGCGCCGCCAGTGCCGCGACGATCAGGCCGGGGGCGGTGGCGGGCCGGCTTCCGGCCGCGAGGTCGGCGCGGATCTCCGGGTGATCGGCGCGCAAATGTCCGGTCGCCGGGTCGTGGCAATAGCCCTTCTCGGTGATGGTCAGGCTGACGATCCGCGTCGCGGGATCGGCCAAGAGGGCGGCGAGCCGCTCACCCTCGCTCGGTGCGTGGATGGCCGCGGTGAGCGAGCCGATGATACGGGCATGGCTGCCTCCCGGCCCGCGCTCGACGGCGGTGTACAGGCCGTCCTGCGGCTCCAGCCGCGCCTTCTGGTCGGGGCTGCGCAGGCTGACGCCGGTGAGGCCCCAGGACAGGTCGCCGCTCGCCTCCATCGCCTCGTCGTTGAACGCGGCGACATGGGCCCGCACGAAGGCGCCGAGCCCGATATGCACGATACCGGTGCCGACACGGGCGGGATCGAAGCCGGGCAGCCGGGCGCGGACGCGCGGAAGGCTGCGCCGGTCGAGGCGCTCGAAGGAAGACGTGGTGTCGGTCATCGGTGTTTCCGGTTCAGTCGAACATCAGGCCGGGCAGCCACAGCGAGATGGCCGGCACGAAGGAGACCAGCATCAGCACCAGGATGTTGCACAGCAGGAAGGGCACCACCTCGCGCGCCACCGTGCCGAGCGGCACCCGGGCGATGTTGCCGGCGACGAACAGGCAGACGCCGACCGGCGGGGTGGTCAGGCCGAGCATCAGGTTGATGACGCAGATCATCGCGAAGTGGATCGGGTCGATGCCGACCGCCGTCGCCACCGCCAACAGCGGCGGGAACAGAATGATCAGCGCGGCGATCGTCTCCATGAAGGTGCCGACGATCAGCAGCAGAATGTTCACCAGGAGGATGATGACGTACTTGTTCTCCGTCATCGCCAGCATCGAGGCGGCGATCTGCTGCGGAATCTGCTCGGAGGTCAGGATCCAGCCGAACAGGTTGGCGAGACCGACCAAGAGGATCAGCGCGCCGGAGCCGACGGCGCTATCGAGCAGGATCTTGGGAAGTTCCCGCAGGCGGAAGCCCTTGTAGATGAACAGGCCCACCAGGAAGGCGTAGATCGACGCGACGATCGAAGCTTCGGTCGGGGTGAAGATGCCGCCGACGATGCCGTAGAGGATGATGACCGTCATCAGGATGGCCCAGAAGGCCGCCTTGCCGGAGTTGAAGATCTCGCCGAAGCCGGCCCATTCGCCCTTCGGGTAGTTGCGCGCCCGGGCGACGAGATAGCAGGTCACCATCATGGCGAGGCCCATCAGCACGCCGGGAATGGCGCCGGCAAGGAACATCCGTCCCACCGACAGGCCGGTCAGCGTGCCGACGATGATCATCGGTACCGAGGGCGGGATGATCGGGCCGACGGTGGAGGCCGAGGCGGTGAGCGCGGCGGCGAAGCCGGCGGAATAGCCGGACTTCTTCATCGCCGGGATCATCACCGCGCCGATCGAGGCGGTTTCCGACACCGCGGTGCCGGAGATGCCGGCGAAGATCATCGAGCCGCCGACATTGGCGAGGCCGAGGCCGCCGCGAATATGGCCGAGCACCGCGCTGGAGAACCGCACGATCTGGTCGGTGATGCCGCCGCGGTTCATCAAATTGCCGGCGAGCACGAAGCCGGGAATGCAGAGCAGCACGAAGCTGTCCATGCCGGTGTACATGAACTGCGGGATGACGGTGAGGTCGATGTCGGCCGCCAGCAGATAGGCCAGCGAGGCGACGCCGAGCGAGATGGCCACGGGCACGCCGAGCAACAGGCAGGCGGCGAAGGTGCCGAACAGGAGCGCGACGAGCATCAGACCAGCTCCTCAAGCGTGGGGGTACGGCCATAGCCGAGCAGCCGGGCCAGGGCGAAGAACACCAGGCACACCGGGATGATCATCACGTCGACATAGGACCACAGCATCGGCGCGTCGAAGGAACGCGCCCGCTCGCCGAGGCTCATCTCCAGATACACCCAGGCGCTGGGAATGATGGCGAGGCCGAACAGAAGGATGACCACGTCAACCAGCTTGGCGGCGAGGTTTCGCGCCGGCTCCGGCAGCATCGAGGTGACGATGTCGACATTGACCATCTCGCCGTCCAGCAGGGCCAGCCCGCAGGAGAACGACACCAGATGGATCAGCGCGAAGCGGGAGACTTCTTCCGTCCAGGCCGGCACGTAGACATTCGGCAGCCGCCCCAACACCTGCATGGTGACGACGGCGATCAGCACGACGAACGCGACCACCGTGCCGATCCGACAAATCCACTTCATGGCGCAGAGCGCCAGCTCGAACAGCGTACGCATCCAGGTGCTCCGCGACAGGCAGGAAGGCGCGGCCCCATCCCGGGCCGCGCCGCGGGAGGGCGTCACTTGGTCGAGAGGATCTGCTCGTAGAGCGGCCGCAGCTGGTCGCCGAGCGCCTTCGACACCGCGTCCTGGCCGGCCTTGGCGAAGGCCTCCTTGTCGACGGTGACGAACTCCATGCCGGCCTTCTCGAGGGCGGCGCGGTCCTCCGCGTCGGTCTTGGTGAACAGCTCGCGCTCATAGGCCTGCGCGATCTTGGCGGATTCGCGAATGGCCTCCTGCTGCTCCTTGGTCAGCTTGTTGAAGTTGCGCTCGCTGACCACGAGATAGATCCAGCTGCGCACGTGATCGGTGAGGTTCACGTATTTCTGGACTTCGTTGAAGCTCGCCGAGCGGATCAGCGCCAACGGGTTCTCCTGCGCATCGATGACGTGGCTCTGCAGGCCGGTGAACACTTCCGAGAACGCCATCGGCGTCGCCTTGGCGCCGACCGCGTTCCAGAACACCACGTGCAGCGGCACGTTGGAGACGCGCATCTTCAGCCCCTGCAGGTCGGCGGGGCTCTTGATCGGCCGGTTGGAGGTCAGCTCGCGCGGGCCGCGGGCGAAATAGGTCAGCGGGATGACGCGGACGCTCTTCTGGATCTCCTCGGCGATCTTCTGGCCGACCGGGCCGTCCACCACCTTCTGCAGGTGATCGAGGTCGCGGATCGCGTAGGGCACCGCCAACAGCGAGGCATAGGGCGTCCAGTTCTGCATGGATTCACCAGAGATGGTGAAGTCGACGGTGCCGAACTGCATGCCCTTGATCAGGTCGACTTCCTTGCCCAGCGTGTCGTTCGGGAAGACCTGGATCTCGACTTCGCCATTGGTGCGCTTCTTCACCTCCTCGGCGAATTTCAGCGAGGCGAGGTGCCACGAATTCTGCTCATTGGCGAGATGGCCGAGCTTCATCACCGTCTTGGCGTCGGCGGTGCCGGCGAACAGCGCGGCGGTCATCGCGCCGGCCAGAATAGCGCTCTTCAGATGTGCAAACACGTCTTTCCTCCCAGTTTTTTGATGTTCGGCTTGCCAGCAAGCCGACAGGCAGCGGCGTTACTGCGCGAAATCCAGCTGGATCTTGATGGTCTTGCCCGGCTCCTTCTCGAAGAGCTCGAAGGCGGCGGCGGCGTCCTTCGCCGCGAAGGTCTGGGTGATCATCGCCTCGGGCTTCAGCTTGCCGCCCTCCAACCACTCGACCACCTTTGGGATCAGCCGGCGGTTGAGCCGCGAGCCGTAGAGCGTGAGCTCCTTCTTGACGATCTCCTGCTGCGAGATGTTGCAGGGCGCCGGGGAGAACCCCATGATCCCGACGCGCCCGGCCGGAGAGGCGACGCGGCAGGCTTCCTCCAGCAACGCGGGAACCCCGGCGCAGTCGATCACCAGAGTCGGGCCGAGGCCGTCGGTCTCCGGGGCGACGCGGGCGGGAATGTCGTCGACGCCGGAGACCAGCACCTTGTCGGCGCCGAAGCCGAGCGCGCGCTCCAGCCGCGCCCGGTCGGGATCGGCGACGATGACGCGGGCGCCGTTCATCTTGGCGACCTGCATCACCGTCACCCCGACGGTGCCGGCGCCATAGAGCAGCACGGTGTCGTCCGGCCCGCAGCCGGTGCGCTCCAGAATGTTGGCGGCGATGGAGAACGGCTCGGCCAGCGCGCCGATGCCGATGGGGGTCTCGGCCTTGAGCTTCACCGCATTACCCGCCGGCACGGCGATGAAGTTGCGGAACCCGCCATCGCGGTGCACGCCCATCACTTCGAGATGGGCGCAGACATTCGAGCGGCCGATGCGGCAGGGATAGCAATGGCCGCAGGCGACCACCGGATCGACCACGACGCGATCGCCGGCTTTGAAGCCGGTGACGCTCGCGCCGACCTCGACGATCTCGCCGGCGAATTCATGGCCGATGACGCGCGGATAGCGGGCGAAAGGATTGCTGCCGTGGAAAATATGCATGTCCGAGCCGCAAATCCCAGCACGCAGCACACGGACCAACACTTCGCCTGATTCAACCGGGGGCATGTCGGCCTCGACGACGCGCAGATCGTGAGGGCGGACGACACTGACGGCAATCATGGCGCTTCCTCCTGCCTTATGGCTTGAGGCGACATTGCAACACTAGTATGCAAGTTGTCAATCAATGGTCGGCGACCTCTTATGTCACGCGGAATCTGCCATTCCGGCCGACTGTCCGGCGCATGTCACCGTTCGCAAGGCGTTGCCGTGCCTAGTTGCCGGAAGATATTCGAAGCCGTCCCCCGACGCGGATGTCCGCTTCCAGGCAAGTCTCGATGTCCGGAGCCGGCGGAATATGCCATGGCAACCTGTTCACGAGCCACGGCGAGTGACCGGGTGTGGGAGGCGGCCTGAAAGCCCCTCCCCGCTCGAGCCGCAGAATTGTGTTGGCACATTCGTTGGCATATGCCCGACAAACGGCAACCTATATCATTATTTCTATTGAATAATTTCCATGTGATATCCGTCCTGCCGGGCCACCATTTGCCCCTCCGCCAGTCTCGCCGATGTCTGCCGAGGCACCCGATCGGCTATCCGAATTGCTCAACCGCAAAATCGATAAATGCCCGGAGCTTGGGGGTTATCCGTCGGTCCGGCGCGAAAAGAAGATGCTTTGGGCGGGTTGCCGGCAGCCAATCGGACAGGATCGGCGTGAGGCCGCCGGTCGCGATGTCTTCCTGGAGAAGCTCTGCGGCCTGGAGGATGATGCCCGAGCCGGCCAATGCGGCCTGCCGCAATGCTTGTCCGCTATTGACCGAGAATTTCGGCTTGATCGGGACGACGACCTCACCCGACGCTCCGATGAAACGCCAGGACGTCTCCAGCACCGAGCCCGCGAAACCCAGACAGTCATGCCGCACCAGATCTTCCGGTGACGAGGGAACGCCCTGGCGCCGAAGATAGTCGGTCGAGGCGCAGGCAAGGAAACCTTGGGGGCGCAGGCCACGCGCAATAAGCGTGCTGTCGGACAGGCGTCCGATGCGGAACACGCAGTCGTAGCCTTCGTCGACCAGATCCACCAGACGATCGCTCAGGTTGAGCCGGATCGTGACGTCGGGATACTGCGCCATGAAATCGGGCAGCACCGGCGCAAGGCTGTAGGTGCCGAAGGTGAACGGCGCATTGATGCGCAATTCGCCGCGCGGTGCCGCGCGGTTTTGCGCCGCCATCGCTTCGGCCGCCTCGAGTTCCGCCAGAACGATCCGCGTCCGTTCGAGGAAATCCTTGCCCGCATCCGTCAGGCTCTGGCGTCGGGTCGTCCGGTTCAGCAGCCGGACGCCCAGATGCTCCTCGAGCAGGCGGATGTGCTTGCCCACCATCGGTCCCGAGATGCCCATGGCGTCGGCGGCCGCGGAAAACGAACCCGCCTCCGCCACCTTGGCGAATACCTCCATGCTGGTCAGGCGATCCATCGATTAAAAACCACCAGTTTCCAGTGTTGCTACTGGATGCGGATTTATCACGATCCCGGCGAGATCCATATTCCCTCCAACGCCGACAGGTTCGGCATCACACATGGAGGTCGCTATGACTGTCGCTGTCATCGGTACCGGCAAGATGGGTTCGGGCATCGCCAAACTGCTTGCCGGCAAGGGCGAGAAAATCGTTATCGGATCGCGGGACCCGGCGAAGGCCGCGCAGCTCGCTGCCGAGATCGGCCATGGCGCCGAGGGCGGAGGCATCGCCGCAGCGGCGAAGCTGGCCGACATCGTCGTGCTCGCCGTCACCTATCCTCAGATCGGCGACGCGATCAGGGAAGCGGGAGGCCTTGCCGGCAAGATCATCGTCGACATCTCAAATCCCATTACCGAGGACTTCAAGGCGTTGACGGTGGGACACACCACGTCCGCGGCTGAGGAAATTCAGAAGCTTGCGCCCGAAGCCAAGGTCGTGAAGGCCTTCAACACGATCTTCGCGCAGCTGCTACCGGCGGAATCGCGCGAGGGCCGCAAGGTGCAAGTGTTTGTCGCCGGCGACGACGAAGTCGCCAAGAAGAAAGTTTCCGATCTGGTGGCGAAGGGCGAGTTCGAACCGATCGACTCCGGTCCGCTGTCGAACTCGCGATATCTGGAGCCTGTCGGCGAAATCAACATCTGGTTCGGCTTCTTCCTCGGCTGGGGCACGAGCGCGGCCCCGGCCTGGATCAAATCCTGAGCGTGACGCGGGGCAGGAGCGCACGGCGCTTCTGCCCCATACTAAAGGCACAGCGGAGCGCCCATGCGCACGGCCGAGCTTTTCGAACCCCTGCCGCTGCGGCGTGGCCCCGCCATGAAGAACCGCTTCATGCTGGCACCGCTTACCAACCAGCAGAGCGCACCGGATGGCAGGGCGACGGACGACGACGTTGAATGGATGAAGCGCGTGGCTCGAGGCGGCTACGCGCTGGTGCAGACCTGCGCCACGACCGTCGAGGCGGGTGGCCGTGCCTTCAGGGGCCAGCTCGGCATCCATGATGACGACCTGGCCCCAGAGCTCAGCCGAATGGCTGACGCGATCCGCGCGGGCGGCGCTCTCTCGGCCGTGCAGATCCATCACGCCGGCCATCGGGCGCGGCCGGAACTGGGTGGCGTGCCGGCACCGGCATCGGAGGGCAATGCGCCGGGCTACGCGGCGCTGAACCTCGACGAGGTCGAGCGCATTCGCGACTCCTTCGTCCACGCAGCACGGCGTGCGGAAAGGGCCGGCTTCGACGGCGTGGCCGTCCACGGCGCCTTCGGCTGGATCCTTTCGGAATTCCTCTCGCCCCTGCTCAACCGGCGCACCGATCGCTATGGCGGCAGCCTGGAGAACCGGGCAAGGCTGATATTCGAGGTGATCGACGGTATTCGCGCGGCTTGCCGGCCGGACTTCCAGATCGGCCTGCGGCTGTCGGTGGAGCGTTACGGGCTCCGCTTCGAAGAACTGGTCGATGTCGCTGCGGAGGTCATGCACCAACAGAAGATCGATTACTTCGATCTGGCGCTGTGGGATTCCCGCCAGGCTGCACCGGAGGGCTCATACCGGGACCGCAGCATGTTGAGCGCCTTCACCGGACTGCCACGTCACGGGGTGCGTCTCGGTGTCGCCGGCAAAATCAGGGATGTCGCGCGATGTGCCGAGCTTCTGCAGGAAGGCTGTGATTTCGTGCTGATCGCACGCGCCGCCATCCTTTGCCCTGACTTCCCCCTGCGCGCCCGAGCGAACCCCGCCTATGTTTCACCGACATTGCCGGTGAGTGCGGCCCATCTTCGGGAAATGGGACTGAGCCTCCCTTTCATCGACTACATGCGTACAGCCTGGGACGGCTTCGTTGCCCGGGAGGATGCGGAACATTGCCCAACAAAAACAGACGACCAGCCGAGGATTTAACATGCTGAGCTATGTCATGGTCGGCTCGAACGATATAACGCAGTCCGAGCACTTCTACTCCGCTTTCCTTCCCGTACTTGGCTATGAGCTGAAGCGATGGAAAGGGAAACTGATCTATTCTCTTCCCGGCATCCCGGACCGGCACAACGGTCCCGGCGCCTTCTATGTCGTGCCGCCCTATGATGGCGAACCGGCCACGGTTGGCAATGGCACGATGATCGCCTTCCGCGCGCAGACCCACGATGACGTCCGCACTTTGCACGCAGCAGGACTGAAGGCCGGGGGAACGAATGAGGGAGCGCCGGGCTTCCGGGACGACTACGGACCCCGGTTCTACGCCGCCTATCTGCGCGATCCGCTTGGCAACAAGATCGCGATCTTCTGCACCAATCCACGCGAGCCGGCTCGAGGCGAGGAAGCCCGCGCCTAGGGGCGAGAAACGACGCCATCCTCCGCTCGATCGCAGGTAGTCAGGATCGCAGCGCCGATGGCGTCGCGGCCATGGTCGCCGATGGCCGCTCGGTAAAACCACGCGTTCCGGGGTGACAGGCCGCGTACGGCACGGTCAGCGCCGGACCACTCCCGGCACTGACCTGTCAGCCGACCTGCTCTCAAATCTGCGTCATGCCGCCGTCCACGAAGAGCTCGGCGCCGTTGACGAAACTGGCGGCGTCGGAGGCCAGGAACAGCACCGCGTCGGCGACGTCCTCGGGCTTGCCGACCCGGCCGGCGGGAATGGAAGCGACCATGCCGGTCTTCACGCCCTCGGCCTGCGCCCCGCCGCCGAACAGATCGTTGAGACCCGCCGTCTCGATCACGCCGGGGCTGACGACGTTCACCCGGATATGCCGATCCTTCAGGTCGAGGATCCAGTTGCGGGCGAAATTGCGTACCGCCGCCTTGGTGGCGCTGTAGACGCTGAAAGCCGGGTTGCCGGTGGACCCGGTGACCGAGCCGGTGAGCACCACCGAGCCCCCGTCGCGCAGCAGCGGCAGCGCCTTCTGCACGGTGAACAGCACGCCCTTCACATTCGTGGCGAAGGTCTCGTCGAAATGCGCCTCATCGATGGCGCCGAGCGGGGCGAAGCTGCCGCCCCCGGCATTGGCGAACACCACGTCGATCTGCGCATAGCGCTGCTGCACGGCGTCATAGAGGCGGTCGATATCGGCGAGCTTCGACATGTCGCCGCGCACGCCGGTGATGTCGCCGCCGATCGCCTTCACCGCGGCGTCGAGCGCCTCTTGCCTGCGGCCGGTGATGAAAACCGACGCCCCCTCCGCCACGAAGGCTTTCGCCGTCGCGAGCCCGATGCCGCTGGTGCCGCCGGTGACCACCACGACCTTGTTGCTGAACCTGCTCATGATCCGTCTCCATCTCTGCGGCCATGATGGGCCGCGCCTGATGTCGAGAGATATCGAACGGGAACGCTGATGCGTGTAGACGGCGAATATGGCACCTTGCGTTCCACAAATGGAACGATGATCGACGCGCCATGCCCGACCTCAACGACTATGCCTTCTTCGCCGAGGTGGTGAAGCATGGCGGCTTTGCCGCCGCCGGCCGGGCGCTGCGCCTGCCGAAGTCGCGGCTGAGCCGCCGCATTGCCGGTCTCGAGGCGCAGCTCGGCGTGCGCCTCATCGAGCGATCTTCGCGGCGCTTCCGGGTCACTGAGGTGGGCGAGGCGTTTTATGCGCGCTGCCGCGCCATGCTGGAGGAAGCCGAGCAGGCCGAGGCGCTGGTGGCGCAGGCACAGAGCGAGCCGCGCGGCCGGGTGCGCTTCGCCTGCCCGACTGGCATGGTGGAGGTGCTGTCGCCGGGACTTCCCGTCTTCCTGTCGCGCCATCCGAAGGTGCATCTGCAGGTGATCGTCGCCGACCAGCCAGTCGACCTGATCGCCGAGCACATTGATGTCGCGCTGCGGGTGCGCGTCGACATCACCACCGACGCCGCGCTCACCCTGCGCACGCTCGGCCGTTCGCAGCGCATACTGGTCGCCAGCCCGGCATGGGCGAACGCGCTGGGGGAGGCCGGTATCGGCGGGCTCGCGGACCTGCCGACGCTAGGCTCCAGCGACGAGACCGGAGAGATCGTCTGGGATCTCGCGGGGCTGGACGGTGCCACCTTCAGCCTGCGGCACGAGCCGCGGCTCACCTGCCGCGATTTCGCGGCGTTGCGCGAGGCGGCCGCCGCCGGCCTGGGGGTGGCGTTGTTGCCCGATCATGTCTGCCGCGACGACCTCGCGGCCGGCCGCCTCGTCCAGCTTTTGCCCGGCTGGGGCGGACAGATCGGCATCGTCCACCTCGTCTTCACCACGCGCCGCGGCCTGCCGCCCGCAGTCCGGGCCTTCATCGACCATCTCGCGGCAACGTTCCGACCTCTGAGGTTGGAACTCTGATCGCCGCGCTCTGGAGTGACACATCCTCGACGTCGAGAACGTACAGGAAACCAGCGGATGAACCTGTGATCGGTCTCGGAGGGGCTTTTCGAGACGCGCCGCTCGCAAATTCTCCCTGGTAACGAAGCACCGCTCAATAGTTTCCGCGCGTCCGTCGAACACATAGGCGGAGCCGTTCGCGGGGTGGCGCTCGCAGTGGCGGTGGGATTGAGCGCCGCCGTCGCCTCCGGTGTCGGCGTCATCGGCTTCATCGGCCTCGCGTCCAACGCCCTGTGCAATGCCATCGGCGTGCGTACGGTTCGGCAGCGCCTCATTGCCGCGCCGGCTGTCGGCGCCGCGCTGCTCGGCCTCACGGATCTCGCGGTACGTCATCTCGCGCTGCTGGACGGCGTTCCGACCGGCGCAGTCACCTCGCTCATCGGCGCGCCGCTGCTGCTGTTGATGATCGGGCGCCTGCCGGCGTCACGCCCCGGCGCCGGTTCGATACCTCAGGTCTCCCGGCTCGGCCCGTGACCGATCGCGATGAGCCTCATACTGATCGGCGCTTTCGCATTGGCCTCGATGGCCGGCCGCGATGCCGAGGGATGGCGGATCGATGCATGGTCCGACGCCGTGCTTCTTTGGCCATGGCGGGGACCGCGCCTGCTCGCCGCGTTCGGGTCAGGCGCCATGCTCGGCTGCGCCGGGGCGTTGATGCAACGTCTGACCAGAAACCCGATGGCATCGCCTGAAATGCTCGGCATTTCGCCGGGCGCGGCCATCGCCGTGATACTCGCGATGATGTGGTTCCCCCGGCTTAATACCGGCTGGGTATCGATCCTGGCGTTTGCCGGGGCGTTCGCGGCGGTGAGCACCCTTGTCACGATCTCCCTGCGAACCGGCTTTACCTCCGAGCGACTGCTGTTGACGGGGATCGCGATAGGATCCGTCAGCATGGCGCTGTGCGCGATGGTCCTGGCGACGGGCGATCCACGCTCGACGCTTCTGTTGTCGTGGATGGCAGAATCCACCTATCGGATCACCCAGGCGGAGGCCTATGTCGTCGTGGCGATGGCGGCGCTCGTCTCCCTCGCCTCCCTGCCGCTGGTCCGGTCCTTGGAAATCCTGGGGCTGGGCGAGCCAGGCGCCAAGGCTCTCGGTGTCGCGTTGACGCCCATCCGCCTGGCCATTGTCGTGCTGGCGGCCGCGGCGACGGCGACGCTGTCGGTAGGACCGCTCAGCTTCGTGGGGCTCGCAGGACCGCATATGGCCCGGCTGTTCGGCTTCCGGCGGATCGCCGGGCATCTCCTTGCCTCGGCCGCCTTCGGTGGATTGGTGATGATGATCGCGGACTGGATCGGCCGCACCGTCCTGTTTCCGTTGGAAATCCCGGCCGGCGGCGTCGCGTCGTTGATAGGCGGCCCGTATGTGCTGTGGCTGATGCGGAGGCGTTGACGAGGTAACAGCCACCTCAAAAGGGCTCGCCACGCAAATTCTCCGTCGGGAAGGCGGCCTGAAGGCCCCTCCTCCTTCGTTACGTCTTCGTCATGCTCCGGCAACCTTACAGCATGCTCGGCATCTGTAGTTTCCGGCGGCCTGCCGCGAGGCAGGCTGCGGACATTCGTGTCTGTGGAGATGGAGCGCATCGTGGGGAGACGGTGCGCTCCATCTTGCCCTTGCGGGCCTCGCCCCGGTATTTCGCGTCGCGGCACCGTCTCCGCGAAACCTGTCGGACCCGTCCTTCAGCTCGCCTGTTTCAGCACGTCCGGAACCTCCTCGTCCGGCGTGCCGAGCCAGACACCGAGGTCGCGAAGGCGCGCCTGCACCTCGGCGGCCGAAATCGCCGAGGTCGGCACGCCGCGCCCTGCCGCCATGGCGGCCGCGATCGCCGCCGCCTCGCCGGTCATGGTGCAGGCAGGGACATTGCGGGTGGAGCCGAAGGCGATCGCATCGACGGAGATGCAGCGGCCGGCGACGAGAAGGTTGTCGACGTCGAGCGGCACCAGCGTACGGTAGGGAATGCCGTAGCCGATGCCGACATGATCCATGATGGCGCGGCTGCCACCCGGCTCATGCACGTCCACGGGCGAATTGCAGAGCCCGATCGCATCGTCGAAGCGCCGGTTGCCGCGCGCGTCGGCTTCCGTCAGGACGTATTGCCCGGTGATGCGACGGGTCTCGCGCACGCCGAGTTTCGGCGCGACCTCGAGGAAGATCGCATCCTCGAACCCCTTCACATAGCGCTGCAGGAAATCGAAGGCGCAATAGGCCTGCTTGCGGATCTCGATTTCCGCCCGGCTCAGGTCCCGGTCGTCGAGCCCGTTGCCCTGGTACCGGGTCACGTTGACGCTGATCTCGCCGGGGATGAGTCCGGTCTTCATGGTAATGTGGTCCTTGGGGATGATCCAGTCGAACCCTTCCGCCACCTTGTCCTTGATGCGCTGCTGGAAGCCGGTGAGCAGGACCGCCATCGCATAGTCCTCGTTGCGGTCGCCCGCCTCCTTCGGATAGACGACCTCCCACATATCCGCCCGGTTCGCCTCGCAATCGGCGATGAGCGCGGGGACGTTGACGTTCAGCACCCTGAAATAGGAGGTGATCGGCTGGGTCAGCCCGTCGCCTTCGCGCCCGAGCATGAATCGCGCGCCGGCCAGCGCCGCGACATCGCCGTCGCCCGACGCATCGATGAAAGCCTTGGCGAGAACGAGACTTTCGCCCGATTTCGTGCGGATGATCAGCCCGTGGAGCACACCGTCCTTCATCACCGACTGGACCACATTGGCGCGCAGCAGGACCTCGACGCCCGATTCCTCGACCATCTCGATGATCACGCGCTGCATCACCTCGGCATCGAAGGTGCCGGTGTACTTGCCCCAGTAGGATTCCCGGATGCGCCCGTCCGCACCGCGATAGGCGACGCAGCGGTCGAGCATCTCTTCGAAGATCTTCGAGTTGATGAGCCCGGTCGGCTTGGTCAGTCGACCGCCGGTGATGAGGCCGCCGAGAAAGCCGGTCCCCTCCAGCAGCAACACCTTCGCCCCCTCGCGGGCCGCGCGGATGGCCGCGACGATGCCGGAAGAGCCGGCGCCGGTCACCACCACATCATAGGAGCCGAACAGATTCATTTTCATTCCTTCCGAAAAGCGTCCGAGCCGGCTCAGCCGAGATATTCCATGATGTAAAGACCGGCATTGTAGTCGGTGACATAGGCGAGCCCGGCCGTGTCGACGAAGATGTCGCAGGACTGGATGATCGGTTTCTTGCCGGGGCGCCGGTCCATCAGCCCGGAAGGCGGCGGCGGCACGAGCGCCCCCACTTCCTTCGGCTGATAGGCGTTGGAGATGTCGTAGACGCGCACGCCGGCATTCTGCCAAGTGGAGAAGATCAGCGAGGAACTCTGGAAGCTCCCCGGCCGGTTCTCGTGGATGTTGTGCGGCCCGTAATGGGCGCCCTTATGCGTATAGTCCTGATCCGACGGCGGCGGCATGGTCGCGATCGGAACGGGGTTTGCCGGATCCTTCACATCGAAGATCCAGATGTTCTTGAGCCCGTCCTCGAAGTCGTCGAGCACCGCCTCGTCGACGACGACGAGAATGTCGCGCCCGGCGATCGGCAGGCAATTATGCGTACCGCCCTGGAAGGGCGGCGACCAGTTGGTGTGGCGGATGAGGGAGGGCCTCGTCCGGTCGGAGACATCCATCACCACCAGGCCGGCATCGCGCCATGCCCCCCAGGCGATATTCCCGTCGACGATCGCGTGGTGCAGGCCGCACTTCGCGTTGGCCGGCCAGGCGGGCGTCTCGCCGGCCGCCTGATGCATGCCCGGCAGCGCGTAGCGCCCCGCCTCGCGCGGGTTCGCCGGATCGGACATGTCGACGGTCATGAAGATGAAATCGGTATAGCCGTCGAGCAGCGCCGACACATAGGCCCACTTGCCGCCCGTCCACCAGATGCGGTGAATGCCGCCGGAGACCGGCATGAAGCCGATGCGCCGGGGCTCGCCGGGCTTGGTGGCGATATCATAGATGGCGAGGCCGGCATCCCAGTCGCGGGCGGCCTTCGGCGCGGCGGTGCCGAGCGCGGTGCCGGCCGCGGCCTTGTAATAGGACGCCTCGTCGGCGAAGCCGGCATCGGCAAAGACATCCTTGCCGTGAACGACCAGGAGCAGGCCATCGGCGACCTGGAGATGCACGTTCCAGGTATTGGCCGGGGCCTTCACATAGCCGGCGGCTTTCGGATTGGCGGGATCGCGCACGTCGACGATCGAAAAACCCTGACTGAAAAGATGCCCCACATACGCAAATCCATCCTGGACCATGACCTGAATGCCGTCGCGCAATCCCCCCTGGTCCGAATGGCCGATCAGCCGCATGTTTCGGGCATGGTCGGGTTTCATGATGTCTTTCGCCATGGCTCATCCAATCCGTTCGAAATACATGCCGGCGGGGCGCGATCCGTCGCGCTCCGCCGCTGACTGCATGGATCAGCTCTTGACCTTGTTGCCCCAGTTATCCGGGCTGTTGACGTTCTCCTTCCAGATCATGACAGGCTGGATGAGCGTGTTCTTTTCGACCGGCTTGCCGGAGAAATGGTTCTCCATCTCCTTTACGATCGAACTGCCCATGGAGAACGGATCCTGGCCGACATCGGCGGTCTGCGTCCCCTCGCGGATACGCTGCAGGCCCAGCGGCGTGCCGTCGAAGCCGATGACCGGGATGTGCCCCTTTTCGCCGACCAGTTCCAACCGATTGATCTGGCGAAGCGCCGAGACGACCCCGCGGATCATCTCGTCATTATGCGCCCAGATGGCCGCGACGTTCGGATCGCGGGTAAAGGCGTCGACGGTCAGCGTCTGCGCGTTGTCCGCCGTCCATTCCGCCTTCAGCGTCTCGATGGTGATGTCGGGATATTTTTCCTTCATCTGCTGGTGGAAGCCGTCGTAGCGCTTCTGCGACTGGCCGGAGCCGATCGCGCCGCGCACTTCCAGCACCCGCCCCTTGCCGCCGGTCAGCTTCGCCACGGCATCGGCCGCCGCTCGGCCGCCGGCCACGTCGTCGAAGGTGTTGTAGGCCACCCACTCGCCTTCCGGCGGCAGGTTCTCGAGCATGAACAGCGGGATCTTGGCCTCGTTAGCCTTGCGCACGCCGCCCTGCAGCAGCTTGGCATCGACGGGGTTGAGCAGGATGATATCCGGCTGCTTGGACAGCACGTCGAGCAGCTGCGTCGTCTGCGTCGAGGCGTCGCCCTTGCCGTCATAGACGGAGATCTTCATCCCCTTCTCGGCGGCCAGCTTCCTGACGTGATCGACCAGCGTCACCTGGTATTCGTATTGCAGGCCGAAAGCGATATAGGCGAGGGTCTTGCCCTTGAGAACGCTGTCTGCCGCCGAGGCCGCACCCGGCAGGCCGAGGGCGCCCGTCAGCATGAAGGCCGCGCCTGCGGTGAGTTGCAGAACGGTGCGGCGTGTCGTCGGCATCGTGATCTTGTTATGCATTGTGCTTCCTCCCAATTGGACCTTGAGCCACCCTTTCCGGGTGTTATTGGCGTTGCTGCTGCACTTGGTTTCCAGGCGAAATGATCCCGTTTCCCCCGGACGTTTTGTCCGTCTGATCGCATCGGTACGGCTGGGCCGGAGGTCACCCTCGCGACATGTCAGGTTTTCGGCGTGCGCGCCGACTTGGTGGCGATCACCTTCCTGCGCATGCCCGCCTCCAGATAGTTGCGGCGATAGACATCGAGGGAGGCCGCCGCCGCGATGACCAGGCCGGAGACGACCGAGTCCCAGTTGGGCGGCACGTT
This sequence comes from Ancylobacter oerskovii, assembly GCF_018390555.1. Taxonomy (GTDB): domain Bacteria; phylum Pseudomonadota; class Alphaproteobacteria; order Rhizobiales; family Xanthobacteraceae; genus Ancylobacter; species Ancylobacter oerskovii. The sequence continues at coordinate 265,689 of NZ_JAHBGB010000002.1, forward strand.
CAGGAGATTGACCGCGTTCTGCACCAGGCCGAGCAGCACCACGCCGAGCAGCATGCTGCCAATGTTCCCCTCGCCGCCGAAAAGGCTGACGCCGCCGATGACCACCGCCGCGATGACAGCGAGTTCCAGGCCCTGCGCCGCCGTCGCCGCCCCCGCCTCGAAACGGGCGGTGATCAACAGGCCGGCGATGGCCGACATCAGGCCGGAAATCATGAAGGCGAGGACGATCACCCGCTCCGTCTTGATGCCGGCCAGCCGCGCCGCCAGCGGATTGCCGCCCGTCGCGTAGATCGACCGTCCGAAGGAGGTGCGGGAGAGCACGATCTGCGCGATCACCGCGAGCACCAGCGTCAGGACGATGACCGCCGGAATGCCGAGAATGCGCGCGGCCTGGAAATCGACGAAGAATCGCGGCACCGGCGCGATATTGGTACCGCCGGAATAGATGTAGGCGAGGCCGCGGGCGATCGTCATGGTGGCGAGCGTGGCGATCAGCGCGGGAATGCGCAGTTTCGTGACGGCGAGCCCGTTGATGAGGCCGATGCCGACGCCGGCGGCCAGCGCCACCACCACGCCGATTTCAGGCGAAAGCCCCTGAAACTGCACCAGCCCCACCGACAGCACGGAGGACAGGACGAGGACCGAGGCGACCGAGAGGTCGATGCCGGCCACGAGGATGACGAAGGTCTGTCCGATCGCGACGACGGCGATGATGGTTGCCGACTGAAGAACGTTCTCGATGTTGCGCGTCGTCGCGAACACCGGGCTGAGCACGCTCATGACGGCGCCGCCGAGCAGGATCACGCCGAGCAGGCCGACGCTCTGCATGAGGTCGATGAACGAGAGGCGACCGCGCAATCCCTGCAGTCCGGCCTGTCCGGCGGGGGCGAGGCTGCTCGCCTGAGTATTCTCCATTGTCATTCCGTGTCTCCCCAACGCTCAGCCTGTGGTCGCGTAGCTCATGATGGTCTCGCCGGTGGCCTCCGCCCGCGACAGCTTCGCGGAGATGCGCCCCGACCGCATGACGAGGACGCGATCCGACAGCGACAGGATTTCCGGCAGCTCCGAGCTGATGAGCAGGATCGCCATGCCGCTTTCCGCCAGCCGGACGATCAGTTCGCTGATTTCCGACTTGGCCCCGACATCGATCCCCTTTGTCGGCTCATCGAGGATCAGCAGCCTCGGCCGGCGCGCCAGCCAGCGGCCGAGAACGACCTTCTGCTGATTGCCGCCCGACAGCGTCGAGACGCGTACCTTCGAGGACGCCGCCTTGACCGCGAGGCTCTTCATCTCGCGCGCGGCGATCTCCTCTTCGATCCGGCTCGACAGGAAGCCGTAGCGCGTGACGCGATCGAAGATGCTGAGCGTCATGTTGCTGCGAACGCTCATCAGCCCGACGAGCGCCTGCCGGCGCCGGTCTTCCGGCACGAGACCGATGCCGGCATCGATCGCCGCCTTGGGGTCGTTCGACCGGATGGGTATTCCGCCGACCTCGACGGAGCCGCGATCGTAAGGGTCGATGCCGAAGATGCAGGCCGCGAGCTCGCTGCGGCCGGCCCCCACGAGGCCGGACATGCCGACGATCTCGCCGGCGCGGACCTCGAACGATATGTCGTCGAGAACGCCCTGCCGCGACAGCTTGTCGACGCGCATCACCACCTCGCCGACCGGGCGCGGCTTGTGCAGCGCCTCGCGCACCTCGCGGCCGACCATCATGCGGATGACCTTGTCGTGGTCGAGCTCGGCGATCGGCTTCGTGCCGACCAGCCGGCCGTCGCGCAGCACGGTGACGCGGTCGGCGATGGCGAAGACCTCCTCCAGCCAGTGCGAGACGAAGACGATGCCGAGGCCGTTCGACTTCAGATCCTCGACAACGCGGAAAAGCCGTTCGATCTCCGGCGGCGACAGCGAGGTCGTCGGCTCGTCCATGATGAGGATCTTGGAATCCTCGGAAATGGCACGCGCGATCTCCACCAGTTGCTGATCCGCGGGCGACAGGCGCCCGGCCGGCGTGGAGATGTTGAGATGCGGCGCGACGCGGTCGACGGCGGCACGCGCCTTCTGCTTCTGCGCCCGCCTCGAGACCCATCCATAGCGCCCGGGCCAACGGCCGAGCATGATGTTCTCGGCCACCGACATCGCCGGCACCAGATGGGCGTCCTGGTGGATGGTGGCAACGCCGATGCGATGCGCCGAGGCCGGATCGGCCTGCAAGGGCACGCCATCGACGGTGATCTCGCCGCGATCGGGAGCGTAGAACCCCGCCATGAGCTTGATCAGGGTGGATTTACCGGCGCCGTTCTCGCCGAGCAGCGCCGTGACTTCGCCGGAGCGAACGTCGAAATCGACATTGTCGAGTGCCAATACGCCCGGGAAACCCTTCGTGATGCCGTGAGCCACAAGGATATTTCGCGGTTCACCGCCCGCCGGCCGGATATTGGCCGACGGCCCGACCGCACTCACGACAGACCTCTCGCGGCCCGCGACAGGACGCGCCCAACCCGCAGCATGAAACTTCCTCCTCCGACGGGCACGCCACTCCTGGGAGCGGGCCCGGGGCGAGATCTTCCGCCTCGCCGATGACGGGACGCTAGAGACGCCCCCCTCACCTGTCAACTGGTCAAGGCACCAAACCAGTTAGATTCTTCTCCCAACCTCGGAATGAGCGCTTCCGGCCTTTACCGCCGGAACGAGGCCAGCCGGAAAATCAGCGCAAGCCGAACATATTCGCAAGGAAACGAACGACATACACACAGGAGATACCGACCTACCGGGCAATGTCGCGCAGAAAACTCACCAGTCCGGGCCACCCTATCCATCCGCGCTCCGCCGGGCGCTTTTATGCCGGCGATCAAAATTTCCGCACCGCGGGTGAGTGACAGCCGTTTCCGAATGGTTTAACTGGACTATAAATCAGTCCAGTTTGGAGTGACGCCATGCCGAGCCTTCCGCTGTCGCCTCTGCACGAGACGATCCACAAGCAGACCGCCAAGGGGATGATCCGGGACAAGATCGTCTCGATGATCGCCTCGGGCATCCTGCAATTGGGCGACGAACTGCCGAGCGAGCGCGAGCTTTCCACCATGCTCGCCGTCAGCCGGGAGACGGTACGCGGCGCGGTTCAGCTTCTGGCGGGCGAAGGCGTGGTTCAGGTATCCCAGGGTGCGCGCACGCGCGTCACCCGCGTCGACGTCACCGTCAGCACCCAACGGATCGGCGTCACCAATCCCACCTCCATCAACGGCTACAGCCTCGAGGCGGTGCATGCCGCGCGGCTTCTGGTGGAAACCGCCGTCGCCGCCGATGCGGCCCGCAACCTAGGCGCCGACGACATCCGGCGGCTGGAAGATTCGATCGCCGCACAGGAAGAGGCGCTGAACGATCCGGTGCGGTTTCTCATCTGCGACCGCGAATTCCACCTCACCATCTACTACGCCTCCACGAACCGGCTGCTCGCGGATTTCGTCGTGGATCTCTACACCTACATGCTCGACCATCGGCGCATCGCCATGGCCGAGCCGGGGGCCATCGAGAAGAGCCTCGAGGATCACCGCTTCATCGTCAGGGCGCTGAAGATGCGCAACCCGGATGCGGTCGCAGCGGCCTTCTCCGAGCACATTCTGAGAATTCACGACACGTCGCGCGCCATCGGCGAAGGCAGCCATGCCTCGGCCGCGAAGACCCCCGCGGAACCGGTGCCCTTCAAGACCGTCGGCAGACCCTGAGGAGCAGGCTTACATGGACATATTGATCATCGGCGCGGCCGGCATGATCGGCCGCAAGCTGGCGCGCGCGCTCGCGACGGCCGGAAAGGTCAGCGGTCGGCCGATCCGCCGCATGGTGCTTGCCGATATCGTGGTGCCGGAAAAGCCGGATTTTCCCGGCGAGATCGACGCCGTCGCGATCGACCTCTCCAACCCGGGCGCCGCGGCGGCGCTGGTCGCCTCGCGGCCCGACCTCATCTTCCACCTGGCCGCCGTGGTTTCCGGCGAGGCGGAAGCGGATTTCGACAAGGGCTACAGTGTCAATCTCGATGGCACCCGCGCGCTTTTCGAGGCGGTGCGCCGCGAGGGCATGCAGCGCCCCTATATGCCACGCCTCGTCTTCACCTCGTCGATCGTGGTCTTCGGAGAGCCCCTGCCCCCGATGATCAGCGACACCCAGTGTCTGACGCCGCTGACCAGCTACGGCACCCAGAAAGCCATCGGCGAACTTCTGCTGGCAGATTATTCGCGCCGGGGCATCTTCGACGGCATCGGCATCCGCCTGCCGACGATCTCGATCCGGCCCGGCAAGCCCAACAAGGCCGCCTCCGGCTTCTTCTCGTCGATCCTCCGCGAGCCGCTCATCGGCGAGGAAGCCGTATTGCCGGTCAGCGACACGGTGCGGCACTGGTTCGCGAGCCCGCGCGCCGCCAATGGCTTCCTGCTCCACGCCGCGGAGATCGACACCCGCTCGCTCGGCCAGCTCCGCACCATCACCATGCCCGGCCTTTCGGCCACGGTCGGCGACCAGATCGAGGCGCTACGCCGCGTGGCAGGGGACGCCGCGACGCGGCTGATCCGCCGGGAACCCAACGCGACGATCGCGAACATCATCGCCGGCTGGCCGCAGAATTTCGACGCCCGCCGCGCCGAGGCGCTGGGCTTCCGCGCCGAAACCTCCTTCGAGGAGATCATCCGCGTCCATATCGAGGACGAGCTGGAAAGCGCGGTTTCGGAGAGGGCCTGACATGCTGCTCGGCGCCATCGCGGACGATTTCACCGGTGCGAGCGACCTCGCGAACACACTCGCGCGGGGCGGCATGTCGACGGTGCAGTTCTCGGGCATCGGCCACGGCGCGCGCGCGTGCGATGCGGGCGTCGTGGCGCTGAAAACCCGTTCCATCCCTGTCGCGGATGCCGTTTCCCAATCCCTCGCGGCGGTCCGATGGCTGCTCGATCAAGGATGCGAGCAGATCGTCTTCAAATACTGCTCGACCTTCGATTCGACGCCCGAGGGCAATATCGGCCCGGTCGCGGAGGCGTTGCTGGACCTTCTCGGCGCAGACATGGCCGTCGTTTGCCCCGCCTTTCCGGGCACGGGCCGGCGCCTTTTCATGGGCCATCTCTTCGTCGGCGACCGGCTGCTCTCGGAAACCGGCATGCGGCACCACCCGCTGACACCGATGGTGGATCCCGACATTCGTCGCTGGCTCGCGCGTCAGACGCAGGGGGCCGTGGGCGCCGTTCATCTGGAGACGGTCCGGGCGGGATCGGATGCGGTCCGGGCGGCCCTTCGCGCAGAGCGCGAAGCCGGCCGGCGGCTGGTCGTAATCGACGCCGTGGCGGACGAGGATCTGCTGACCATCGGCAAGGCCGTCGCCGATCATCCCCTGGTGACGGGCGGATCGGGCATCGCGCAGGGCTTGCCGGCGAATTTCCGGGCCAAGGGCCGGCTTTCGGCCGCCTTGCCCGAAACGCCGGCGGTCGATGGGCCGGCCATCGTGCTGTGCGGGTCGTGCTCCACCGCCTCCCAGCAGCAGGTGGCGCTTTATGGCGCGCACCACCCCTCCTTCGCCATTGACCCTGCCGCCCTGATGCGCGGGGAAATCACCATAGAGGCCGTCGCCTGCTGGATCCGCGAGCGGGGGGATGAGACCCCCATCATCTATTCCACGGCGGTCGCCGAAACGGTTTCCGACGCCCAGGCCCGGTTCGGGCGGGAGACGATCGCCAGCCGGATCGAGGACTTCTTCGCCCGGCTCGCGCGCCTTCTGGTCGATACCGGCCTACGCCGCGTCGTCGTGGGCGGCGGCGAGACCTCGGGCGCGGTGGTGGAGGCGCTCCAATTGGGCAGCCTGCAGGTCGGCCGGGAGATAGACCCCGGCATACCCGTGCTCGTCGGCTGGCGCGACGGTCCGGTCGCGCTGGCGTTGAAGAGCGGCAATTTCGGCGCGCCGGATGTCTTCGAGAAATCCCTGAGAGCGATGGCACGGCCATGAACGAACCGGCGATCCGCGCGAATATCGTCCGATGGGGCAAGTCGTTCTTCGAGCGCGGCCTGACGGCCGGGTCCTCGGGCAACATCTCCGCCCGCATCGACGACGGGTTTATTGCCACACCGACCAATTCCTGCCTCGGCTTCCTCGACCCGGACAGGCTCTCGAAGCTCGATGCCGCCGGCCATCATGTCGCCGGCGACCCGCCCACCAAGGAACTGCCGCTGCACTTCGCCTTCTATGAAGGCCGCCCTTGCGGCGCGGTGGTGCACCTGCACGCGACCTACGCAACCGCGCTGTCCTGCCTCTCGGATACCGACCCCGCCAATGCCCTGATCCCGCTCACACCTTATGCGGTGATGCGCGTCGGCCGGGTCCCCGTCCTGCCCTATACGCGGCCGGGTTCGGCGGACATCAAGCCGCTGATCGTCGCGGTCGTCGCGGATCATTGCGCGGCGCTTCTCGAAAATCACGGGCCGATCGTCTCGTCCGCCACGCTCGATGCCGCGGCCTACGCCATCGAGGAACTGGAAGAAGCCGCGAAGCTCGCGATCATCCTCCGTGGCCTTCCACGCCGGCAACTGACGAAAGCCGCCATCGACGACCTCAACGCCACTTTCAGGCTCCGGTGATCCATACCGAGACGCCATTCTATCCCGGGGGAAGACATGCTTGCCACGAAAACCATGCTCACGCTCGAAGCGGCCAAGGCGATCGCAGCCGCAGCCGAGGCCGAGGCGAAGAAGCTCGGCCTCAGGCTCGTCATCGCCATCGTGGATGATGGCGGGCACCTCATCCTGCTCCACCGGGACGACGGCGCACAGGTCGGCAGTGTGGAGATCGCGACGCTCAAGGCGCGCACCGCGGTGCTTTTCCGCCGCGATACGAAAGACTTCCAGGATGTCGTCGAGGGCGAAGGGCGCCTCGCCTTGCTCTGCATCCCCAACGGCGTCCCGCTCGACGGCGGCGTCTTGCTGAAGGCCGGCACGGAAATCATCGGGGCGATCGGCGTATCCGGCGCCAGCGACGAAGCGGACGGCGATGTGGGCCGCGTCGGGGCGGCGATCCTCGGCGACTATTGACGGCACTCGCCGCCACGGCCGTGAAAGTCGGTCCACGGCCGTTACCTGTTACGAGGCGGGCGCCGAAACGATGCGCCCCCTCCGATGCGCTTTCCCGCCCTTCAGGGCTCGAAGGCCATCAGGCCTCTTCGTTCAATCACGGTCCAGCGCGGTCATGCCCTCCGCGACCGGGACATCGGACCGGAGGTGGTCGTGACGGGCGCTAGCGCCACTCATACCAGCAGCGCGTGCGCCGACGCCCCCAGCGATCCCGAACACGGCGACAGACGCGGACACGTCTGCGGCGGCGGCCCGGCACGCGACGCGGAGGGGGCGGGCCCCATTGGGTTGCCTCTACCGGCGTCCCATCCGGCGTTGCGCCTGCCGCCTCGGATGCGGGATCGAGGGGAACGGCGTCCTTCAACTGCCCCAGGACCGATGCCTCGGCGGACGACATGACCGCGCCGATAGTTGCTCCCGCCCCGGCAAGACCGAGCAATCCCAACAGAAATCCCCGACGATCCATTACGTCCTCCATCCGAATGCTCCAGAAGCAGATAGGGCGCGCTTCGGATTTTGGAACATCCCGCTCCGCCCCCGGCCGGGGCGAGCCAACCATGTTCCCGCCCGAATTGTCATCGTCCCGGTCTCGTGGGGTGATCTGGTGCAGCCCGGACGGCATGCTGCGGCATGAACCTGCCGCGGGGAGAGACGGCGCGTCCGCTGCCGGCGACCATTCGGGGGCGGCGGGCCGCACAGGTCGCGGCGTGTGGAGCGACAGCAGCGAGCCGAGCCGAGCCGCGCCGCCTCCGCATCCATGGTTGCGAAAGTTTAACTATTCGCGGCGGCGAAGACATCCTATTGAGACGCCGCCCCGTGTCGCGCCCGCCCCAGGCAGCGCGATGCTCGGCATGGCCGAGCGCGACCCGCAATGCGCTCGGCCACTCTCCTCGCGGTTCTGGCACTCACCGCCCGGCATCGCGACAGCTCAAGCCCTTCAGCTTCGTCCTATCGCCGGCACGCTCGACGTCATCGAGACGTTGCGCCAGACGTCTGCCTGCCCGTGACCGACATTGACTTTGGGGAAGGCAAGTACAAGGATCCCGGTCAAAGAGAAGAACAGTGCTCCATGATCCGCACGGATCAGGCCAAGGTCAGGTGCAAGTGCCCGAGCATGTCCGCCTCCATTCGGGACTGATTCCGCCGGCAGCTGCGCGCCTGTACCGATCTCGCCCTCACGCCCCGTCCCGACGCTCCGCCCCCTTGCCCGCCCGTTTCGCGGCATCCCCGGCGCGCGGAGATGAGGCCGAGTTGCGGAAGAGAGGAATCCTATCGTGAGCCACTCCGAAGCGCTGGATGAACGCGGTCATCTTGATGACGGCATCGATCCCTCTCCCGCGCCGGACAATGGCCTTGCCGGCAACAGCCTCGCCGCGGCCGCCGCGGCGGCGCCGGTCGACAAGACCGGCAATCCCTACATAGACGGCCTCATCTACGGCGTCAGGTGGACGAGCGCGCCGACATTCAGCTTTCCCACGGCCACGTCGCAATATCCCTTCGGCTACGGGATGAACAACCAGTATAACTACCACGAGCTGCAGAACAATTTCGCTCCCGTGACGCAGCAGCAGCAGAACGCCACGCGCGCGGCCCTTATCGGCCAGGTCGTCGGCAACACGACGCAGGTCCAGACCTACAACAGCGTTTCGGCCTTCACCAAGCTCGCGATCAGCGAGCAGGGCGGCCTCGGCCAGGGGGCGAACGGGCTGGGCGATATCCGGCTCGCCATCTCCTCGGCCGCCAATCCCACGGCCTATGGCTATTATCCGCGCCAGAGCAGCAATCCCGAAACCGACCGCGGCGAGAGCGGCGATATCTGGTTCGGCACGGTCTATAACGGAACGGAGTTCGATTACCGCAAGCCGGTGCTGGGCAACTATGCCTATTACGCGCTGGTTCATGAGCTGGGCCACACGCTCGGCCTGAAGCATGGCCATGACGGTGGAGCGGGCTTCACGCTGCTGCCGGAAGACCGGGACGCCGTCGAATTCTCGCTGATGAGCTACCGCTCATATCCCGGCGGCCCGCTCAATTACCTGACGGTCGAAACATATGGTCATCCGCAGACCTATATGATGATCGACATATTGGCGCTGCAGACGCTCTACGGCGCCAATTACGACTACAACAACGGCAACACCGCCTATTCATGGAACCCGTCCACTGGGCAGATGTCGGTCAACGGCGTCGGCCAGGGCGTGCCGGGCGCCAACAGGATCCTGCTGACCATCTGGGACGGCGGCGGCACCGACATCTACGACATGTCGAACTACCCTGCCGGCGTCGCGATCGACCTCGATCCGGGCTCCTGGAGCATCACCTCGCAGCAGCAGCGCTCCGATCTGGGATATGGTCATCTGGCGCTCGGGACCGTCTACAATTCCTACCTGTTCAACGGCGATCCCGCTTCGCTGATCGAGAACGCCCTCGGCGGCGGCGGCAACGATACGCTCCACGGCAATGCCGGCCACAACGTCCTGAACGGCAATGGCGGCGCCGACAGCATGGCCGGGCGCGACGGCGACGACAGCTATGTGGTCGATCATTCCGACGACACGGTCGTCGAGACGGCGAACCAGGGCACCGACACCGTCTATGTGCGGTTCAGCGGCTATGTGCTGCCGGCGAATGTCGAGCAGGGCAAGGCGGAGGAAGGCTTCGGCAACATCGAGTTGCGGGGCAACGACCTCGCCAACCTGCTGGCGGGCAATGCCGGCAGCAACGCGCTTTATGGCGGCGCCGATGCCGACGTGCTCTACGGCATGGGGGGCAACGACCATCTCGACGGCGGCAGCGGCGGCGACGCGCTGATCGGCGGCACCGGCAACGACACCTATATCGTCGACAGCCTCTCCGACGTGGTCTACGAGGCCCCCGCCCAGGGCACCGATACGCTGTGGACCTCGGTCAGCCGTGGGTTGGACAACGACTTCGAGAACATCGTGCTGTTCGGGACGGCGACCGATGCCGGCGGCAATGGCAGGAACAACATCGTCACCGGCAACGAACTCGGCAACAATCTCTATGGCGGCGGCGGAGCGGACAGTCTCTACGGCCATGACGGCAACGACCGGCTGTTCGGCGAGAGCGGCAACGACTACATGACCGGCGGCAAGGGCACCGACGCCTATTATGGCGGGCTGGGCTATGACTACGCCATTATCGAGCAGGGCGGCGGGGTCGACTATTTCGTCGACTGGAACGTCACCCGCGACCGGGTGGTGTTCGACAGCGCGATCTTCGCCTCGCTGGAGGTGGCGCTGGCGGCGGCGTTCCAGAGCGAGACGGATGTGGTGATCTGGGACGGCAGCGACGGCATCGTGCTGCAGAACGCCAAGCTCGCCTCCCTCACCGACAGCAATTTCCTGTTCGTCTGAGATCCGGGCGCCGGTGGCTGGCGCCTCGCCCGTTACGGCCCCTCGCCCGACACCACTCTCCCGCCGCGACGCCGCCATCGCCGCAGCCCGATCGGGCCTCCAGCGGCAAGCCGGCACCCGGAAATGTCCGCCTCAGGCGTCGGCCTTCTTCCCATATGCCGCCATGAAGACCCGCACCGCGCGGTCGACATGTTCTTCGATTTCCGCGGGCGTCGGCGTCGCGGTGGTGCCGCCGAACAACTGGCCCTTCACCAGCTTGCCCTGGCACATGTTGAGGAACATGTGCGCGGCCGAGATCTCGTCGTCCAGCACCAGGCGGCCGAGATCGGCCTGCTGGCGCAATATGTCGGCGAGCCGCCGCCCGCCGTGGCAGGGGCCGGCCTCGAAAAACACCTGTCCGATATGCGGCAGCTTCTCGGCAGCCCCGATCACCATGCGGATCAGCCGGATGTGATCGGGCTGCAGCATCATCGTCATGAAGGAAATGCCGATGCGGCGCAGGAACGCCACGGTATCGTCGGCCGACGGATCGACCACGAACAGATGCTCGGCCGAACGGGCGCGGTCATTGAGCACCAGCGCCTCGAAGAGATCTTCCTTGCTGCCGAAATAGACGTAGATCGTCGCTTTGGAGACGCCCGCCGCCTTGGCGACCTCGTCCATGCTGGCGCCGTCATAGCCCTTCTCGAAGAAGACCCGCCGCGCGCCGTCGATGATCTCGCGGCGCTTCGACGATTCCTGTTCGGTACGCGGGGCGGCTCGTCCCGTGGGCTTCTCGACGATCTCGTTCATGCTTGCCTCCGGCTTTTCGACAAAGGCCACGGCGGGCCTCGCTGTCAAGCCTATTGACTAAACTGTTTAGTTTGATATGCAACAGAGAAATTGAACTGAACGGTTTAGTTGCAGCGTCCAGCGCTGCCGGAGGGCGATCATGGCTCAAGTCGAAGCGAAGGCAGTGCAAGCCGTGGAGACGGAACAGCGGCGCGGCAGCGACCCGGTGCCGCTCACCCTGCGCAAGCCGGCAGCGGAAGCTCCCGCGCCGGGCGGCGCGGTCGAGGCGGCGCCCGCCCGGCCCAAGCGCTCGCGCAAGCGGCTCGTGCTCGGCGCCGTGCTGCTCGCCGTCATCGCCGGCGGCAGCTATTACGGGCTCGACTGGTGGAAGGTCGGCCGGTTCCAGGTGTCGACCGACGACGCCTATGTCGGCGCCGACACCTCCATCCTCGCGGCCAAGGTCAGCGGCCACATACTGGGCGTCGAGGTGGATACCAACCAGCCGGTCAAGGCGGGCGACGTCATCGCCCGCATCGACGATGGCGACTACAAGCTCGCCTTGCAGGCGGCGGAGAACAAGATCGCCACCCAGCAGGCGACGATCGACCGCTATGGCCGGCAGATCGACGCGGCGCAGGCGAGCGTCGACCAGGCGCAGGCGCAGCAGGCCTCCACCGAGGCGGAGCTCAAGCGCACCCAGCTCGAATTCGATCGGCAGTCGGAGCTGGTGAAGTCGCAATATTCCAGCCGGGCGACGCTCGACAACGCCCGTGCCGACCGCGACAAGGCGCAGGCCGCCGTCGATGCCGCCAAGGCGGCCGTGACCTCGGCACAGGCCAATGTCGCGGTGCTCGACGCCCAGCGCACCGAGGCCACCCGCCTGCTCGACGAGTACCGCACCTCGCGCGACCAGGCGCAGCGCGACCTCGACTTCACCGTGGTGCGCGCGCCCTTCGACGGCATCGTCGGCAATCGCGCCGTGCAGGTCGGCCAGCTGGTGCAGGCCGGCACCCGGCTGGCGGCGCTGGTGCCGATCAGCGAGGTCTATGTCGACGCCAATTTCAAGGAAACGCAGCTGGAGCGGCTGCATCCCGGCCAGCGGGTCGATATCTCCGTCGATGCCTATCCCGACGAGACGTTCCATGGCCAGGTGGTCAGCGTCGCGCCGGCCTCGGGCTCGGTGTTCAGCCTGCTGCCGCCGGAGAACGCCACCGGCAACTTCACCAAGATCGTCCAGCGCGTGCCGGTGCGCGTCGAGCTCGACGCGGCGGCGCGGGCCAAGGCGGAGCTGCGGCCCGGCATGTCGGTGATCGCCACCGTCAACACCCGCACCGGCGGCTGAGCGCACGCGCGATCACATCCTGTAGAGCGCCCAGGAGGGCGTCATGTCGGATACATTGACCCTCGGTGCCGCCGGCGCGCGTCCCGCCTCCTCGGAAGGGAGGCGGATGTTCGCCTTCCTGTGCATGGTCTTCGGCATGTTCATGGCGATCCTGGACATCCAGATCGTCTCGGCTTCGCTGTCGGAGATCCAGGCCGGCCTCGCCGCCAGTTCCGACGAGATCTCCTGGGTGCAGACCAGCTACCTCATCGCCGAAGTGGTGATGATCCCGCTCTCGGGCTTCCTGTCGCGCGCCCTCTCGACGCGCTGGCTGTTCGTCGCCTCGGCGGCCGGCTTCACGCTGATGAGCTTCCTGTGCGCCACGGCGACCAGCATCGAGCAGATGATCGTCTATCGCGCCCTGCAGGGCTTCCTCGGCGGCGGCATGATCCCCACCGTCTTCGCCGCCGCCTATTCGATCTTCCCGCGCGAGAAGCAGCCCATCGTCACGCCGATGATCGGCCTCGTCGCCACCCTCGCCCCCACCATCGGCCCGACCATCGGCGGCTATCTCACCGACCTGTTCTCCTGGCACTGGCTGTTCCTCGTCAACGTCGTGCCCGGCCTCTTCGTCATGGTGGCCACCGCGGTGCTGGTCGATTTCGACGAGCCGGACTTCTCGCTGCTGGAACGCTTCGACTGGTGGGGCCTGCTCTTCATGGCCGGCTTCCTCGGCAGTCTCGAATTCGTACTGGAGGAAGGCCCGACCAATGACTGGTTCGAGGACGAGGCCATCTTCGTCTTCGCCATCGTCGGCGCGGTGTCGTCCGTCGCCTTCTTCGCCCGCGTGCTGATGGCGAAGGAGCCGGTGGTGGATCTCAAGGCCTTCGCCAACCGCAATTTCTCGGTCGGCTCCGCCTTCAGCTTCGTGCTGGGCATCGGGCTTTACGGGCTCACCTATCTCTACCCGCTCTATCTCGCCCGGGTGCGCGGCTATTCGGCGCTGATGATCGGCGAGACCATGTTCGTCTCCGGCCTCGCCATGTTCCTCACCGCACCGCTGGCCGGGCGGCTGGTGGCGAAGGTCGATCCGCGGCTGATGATCGGCTTCGGCTTCACCGCCTTCGCCATCGGCACCTGGCAGGTCACCGGCCTCACCAAGGACTGGGACTTCTGGGAGCTGCTGGTGCCGCAGATCCTGCGCGGCGTCGGGCTGATGATGGCGATGATCCCCATCAACAACATCTCGCTCGGCACCCTGCCGCCGGCGCAGCTGAAGAACGCCTCGGGCCTGTTCAACCTGATGCGCAATCTCGGCGGCGCGGTCGGCCTCGCCCTCATCAACACCGTGCTGAACGATCGCTGGGACCTGCACCTCGCCCGGCTGCACGAGAAGGTGCAATGGGCCAGCGTGACCGCGGTCGAACGGCTCGATTCCATGACCAAGGCGCTGGCGCCGCTCGGCTCGGATGCGGATATCGCCGCCCTGAAGAAGATGGCCGCGCAGGTGCGTATCGAGGCGGAGGTGATGGCCTTCTCCGATGTGTTCCTGGTGCTGACCGGCCTGTTCTGCCTGCTGGTGATCGCCGCGCCGCTGATGCGCCGCCCCGTCCACAAGGGCGGCGGCGGCGGCCACTAGGCCCGCCATTTCAGGCCCGGCCCGCCGCCTCGGCCGGGCCTGCCGCGGCACCGCCCTGCCCCCGCGCGGCCGCTGGAAACGGTTGCGCCGCGCCAATGGCGGGCGCATAAGCGCGGCGAACAAATTGGAGGAATTCCATGCCGGCCTATCGCTCTCGCACCACCACCCATGGGCGGAACATGGCCGGTGCGCGCGGCCTCTGGCGCGCCACCGGCATGAAGGACGACGATTTCGGCAAGCCGATCATCGCGGTGGTCAACTCGTTCACCCAGTTCGTGCCCGGCCATGTCCACCTGAAGGACCTCGGCCAGCTGGTGGCGCGCGAGATCGAGGCGGCCGGCGGCGTCGCCAAGGAATTCAACACCATCGCGGTCGATGACGGCATCGCCATGGGCCATGACGGCATGCTCTATTCGCTGCCGTCGCGCGAGCTCATCGCCGACAGCGTGGAGTACATGGTCAACGCGCATTGCGCCGATGCCATGGTCTGCATTTCCAACTGCGACAAGATCACGCCGGGCATGCTGATGGCGTCGCTGCGCCTCAACATCCCCACCGTCTTCGTCTCCGGCGGCCCGATGGAGGCCGGCAAGGTGGTGCTGGGCGGCAAGACCAAGGCGCTCGACCTCGTCGACGCCATGGTGGCCGCCGCCGACGACCGCATCGCCGACGAGGATGTGAAGGCCATCGAGCGCTCGGCCTGCCCGACCTGCGGCTCCTGCTCGGGCATGTTCACCGCCAATTCGATGAACTGCCTCACCGAGGCGCTCGGCCTCTCGCTGCCGGGCAACGGCTCGACGCTGGCCACCCATGCCGACCGCAAGCGACTGTTCGTCGAGGCCGGCCATCTCATCGTCGATCTCGCCCGCCGCTATTACGAGCAGGAAGATGCCGGCGTGCTGCCGCGCGCCATCGCCAGCTTCGCCGCCTTCGAGAACGCCATGACGCTGGACATCGCCATGGGCGGTTCCACCAACACCGTGCTGCATCTGCTGGCGGCCGCGCATGAGGGCGAGGTGCCCTTCACCATGGCCGACATCGACCGCCTCTCGCGGCGGGTGCCGGTGCTGTGCAAGGTGGCGCCGGCGGTCGGCGACGTGCACATGGAAGACGTCCACCATGCTGGCGGCATCATGGGCATTCTCGGCGAACTCGACCGCGCGGGGCTGCTCGACACCAGCGTCGGCTCGGTCCATGCGACCAGCCTGAAGGCGGCGCTCGACCATTGGGACGTCAAGCGCAGCTCCAGCGAAGCGGTGCACGACTTCTACCGCGCCGGGCCGGGCGGCGTGCCCACCCAGGTCGCGTTCAGCCAGTCCGCCCGCTATGACGACGTCGACACCAACCGCGAAACCGGGGTGATCCGCGATCACGAGCACGCCTTCTCCAAGGATGGCGGCCTCGCGGTGCTCTACGGCAACCTCGCCGAGGACGGCTGCATCGTGAAGACGGCCGGCGTCGATGAGAGCATCCTCAAATTCACCGGCACCGCCACCGTGTTCGAGAGCCAGGACGACGCCGTCTCCGGCATTCTCGGCAACCGGGTCAAGCCGGGCCAGATCGTGCTGATCCGCTATGAGGGCCCGCGCGGCGGCCCGGGCATGCAGGAGATGCTCTATCCCACGAGCTACCTGAAGTCGAAGGGCCTCGGCAAGCTCTGCGCCCTCGTCACCGACGGGCGCTTCTCCGGCGGCTCCTCGGGCCTGTCCATCGGCCACGTCTCGCCGGAAGCGGCGGAAGGCGGCACCATCGGCCTGGTGCGCGAGGGCGACACCATCGAGATCGACATCCCCAACCGCCGCATCCACCTCGCGGTCGACGACGCCGAGCTCGCCGCCCGCCGGGAAGAGCAGGAAGCCAAGGGCTGGAAGCCGGCGGCGCCGCGCAAGCGCAACGTCACCACCGCGCTCAAGGCCTATGCGGCGCTGGCCACCAGCGCCGCCAAGGGCGCGGTCCGCCAGGTGCCGTGACGCGCGCCGCCGCAAGCTGACGCGAACGCGGCCGGCCACCGCTCGCCTCTCGGCGGGCGGCGTTCCGGCCGCGGCGTCGGACGGGGCGTTTCCCGTCCCGCCTCGGGACAAAGCCGCCCCTGCCCCGCACAGGCATTGCCCGCCCGATGCAGGGCCGACCGTCTCAGCTGGTGCCGAGGTCGATGTTCTTCAGCGGCAGCTGACGCACGCGCTTGCCGGTGGCGGCGAACACCGCGTTGAGCACCGCCGGCGCCGCGACCGCGATGGTCGGCTCGCCGACGCCGCCCCAGAAACCGCCCGACGGCACGGTGATCACCTCGACCTCCGGCATCTCGTCCAGCCGCATGACGTTGTAGGTGTCGAAATTCTCCTCGACGATGCGCCCGTCCTTCACCGTGCACTCGCCATAGAGCATGGCGGAGAGCCCGTAGACGAAGGAGCCGGCGATCTGCGCCTCCACCTGCTGCGGATTGACGACATAGCCGGGATCGGTCGCCGCCACGATGCGGTGGATCTTGAGCCGGCCACCCGTCACCGACACCTCCGCCGCCGCCGCCACATAGCTGCCGAAGCCCATGACCTGGGCGAGGCCGCGATGCACGCCGTCCGCCGGCTTGGTCGTCTCCCAGCCGATGCCCTTCGCGGCGGCCTCCAGCACGGCGAGGTGCTTGGGATGGTTCGCCATCAGCTTGCGGCGGAACACCAGCGGATCGGTATTGGCCGCCTGCGCCATCTCGTCGATGAAGCATTCGAGATAGACGGCGTTCTGGTTAAGATTGACGCCGCGCCAGGCGCCGGGCCGGATATGCGGGTTGCGCATCGCATGGTCGATGAGCAGGTTCGGGATGGTGTAGCCGATCGCCATCTCCGCCCCGCCGGGCAGCAATCCCTGGAAGGTGACCGGGTCGCCATTGGCGGTCATGATCGAGGGGCGCATATAGGCCATGATCGATTGGCCGGAAATGCGCATGTGCAACGCTTCCACATTGCCATCCGCATCCAGCACGCCGCGCAGGCGGCATTGGGTGACGGGGTGGAAGCGCCCCTGCACCATGTCCTCCTCGCGGGTCCACATCATCTTCACCGGCGTGCCGGGGATCTCCTTCGCGATGCGGGTCGCCATGGTCACGTATTCGGTGGTGAGCCGACGCCCGAAGCTGCCGCCGATGCGCGTGACATGCACCTCGCACGCCTCGACCGGCAGGCCGGCGGCACTCGCCAGCGCGTCGAGCGCCGCCTCGGCCACCTGCGTCGGGGCCCACATCTCGCAGCGCTCGGGCGTCCAGCGCACCGTGGCGTTGATGACCTCCATCGGCGCGTGATTCTGGTAGGGAAAGCCGTAATCCGCCTCGATCACCCGGCCGGCGCCGGCCAGCACCGCCTTGGCGTCGCCGACGCGGTTGCCGACGAACTGGGTGTCGGCGGTCAGGCCCTCCCGCAGCATCTCGGTGATGGTCTCGCTGGAGACATTGGCATTCGGCCCGTTGTCCCATTCGACGGGTAGCGCATCGAGCGCGGTCTTGGCGCGCCAGAAGGTATCGGCGACCACCGCCACCGTCTCGTCGTCGACGCGCAGCATATGCTTCACGCCGCGCATCTTCGCCACCGCCGCCGCGTCGAAGCTCTTCAGCTTGCCGCCATGCACCGGGCAGGCCTTGGGAATGGCGACCAGCATGCCCGGCATGGAAATGTCCATGCCATAGACCAGCGAGCCGTTGAGCTTGTCGAGCGTGTCGAGCCGCTTCACCGGCTGGCCGGCGATGGTCCAGTCCTTCGGGTCCTTCAGCGTGACGGCGGTCGGGGGCGCGATGCCGTTCGCCGCTGCCGCGACCGCGCCATAGGTGGTCGAGCGCCCGCTTGCCTGGTGGGTGACGACGCCCTTCGCCACGGTGCATTGCGCCGCCGGCACGCCCCAGCCTTGCGCCGCGGCCTGCACCAGCATGGCCCGCGCGGTGGCGCCGCCCGTGCGGACATATTCCTGCGAGCCGCGTATGGCGCGCGAACCGCCGGTCGACATGTCCCGCCAGACCCGCTCGCGGCGCCGGTTCTCGCTCGGCTTGACGAGTTCGAACCGCACCTTGTCCCAGTCGCAGTCGAGTTCTTCGGCGACGAGCTGGGCGAGGCCGGTCAGCGAGCCCTGCCCCATCTCGGCGCGGGCGATGCGGATGATCACCGTCTCGTCCGGCTGGATCACCACCCAGGCATTCACCTCCGGCGCGGCCGCCTGTGTCGCCGCCCGCACCGGGAGCGGAAAGGAGAAGCCGAAGCTGAAGGCGCCGGCGGCGGCACCCGCGCCGGCGAGGAAGCCGCGACGGGAGAGGCGGCCGGCGGCGCGCATCGCGGAAGTCCGTTCGTGCGTGGTCATCGACGCCTCCCTCAGCCGCGGCTCGTGGACATGATCTCGGCGGCGAGCTTCACCCCCGCCAGCACCCGCGGATAGGTCCCGCAGCGGCAGATATTGGTGATCTCGGCCCGGATATCGTCGTCGCTGGGATTGGGGTTCTGCGTCAGCAGCGAGGAGGCCGCCATGATCATGCCGACCTGGCAGTAGCCGCACTGGGCGACGTCGAGCTCGGCCCAGGCCTGCTGCACCGGGTGGGGCGTCTCCGCGCCGAGCCCCTCTATGGTGACGATCCTGTTCTCTTCGGTCACCGCACTGACCGGCAGCGCGCAGGAGCGCGTCGCCACCCCGTCCAGATGTACGGTGCAGGCGCCGCACTGGGCGACGCCGCAGCCATATTTGGTGCCGGTCAGCCCGACATGCTCGCGCAGGACCCACAGAAGAGGCGTGTCGTCCTCGACATCGACCTCGACCACTTTTCCGTTGACGTTGAGCTTCGCCATCTCTCGCTCCCGGCTTGAGGTGAAGGTGGGCTAGTTCGCGATCGCCAGCCCTTGCAGATAGGCGGCGATGTTCGCGCGGTCGGCGGCGTTGGCGATGGACACCGTCATCGTGGTGCCCGGCACCATCGCGCGCGGATTGGCAATGAAGGTTTCGAGCTGCGCCGCGTCCCAGGTCACGTCGAGCTCCCGCATCTTCTGCGAATAGCGCGCGCCCTCGACGCTGCCCGCCTTGCGCCCGACAATGCCGGCCAGCGAGGGGCCGATGCGGTTCTGTCCCGCCTCGATGGAATGACAGGAAGAGCAACGCTGCCGGTACAGCCGCTCGCCGACGGCGGCATCCTGGGCGGAAGCCAACCCGGCCGCCCCGGAAAACAGGAAAACCAGGCTCCAGAAGCCGACGATCCGCATCATGCTCATCTCGCTGCCCACATACCGCTCCGCGACCCGAGAGGGTCGCCCGCCCAGGACCATCGAGGCCGCACCTCGCCGTTGCCGGCTCGTGACGGACCGGATGGTCACCTTGGAATCGATCGACGTTAGGTTAGCTCAGGCCATGGCCGGCCATTAGACCCTCAGGAGCGCATACGCCTATGACGGCCGTTCATGAATGACCCAGCGTAAGGCACCGGGGCATGACGACGCGCCCCCGCCTCACCCCCTGTATCTCAGCGCATCGACAAGCACCGAAAACGCCGCGGAAGGTTGCCGCCGGCTGGGATAATAGAGGTGGTAGCCGGGAAATGGCGGGCACCAGTCCTCCAGCACGCGGATCAGCCGGCCCTCCGCTATATGTTCGGTCACCCGGTCTTCCATCACGAAGCCGAGACCGAAGCCCGCCAGGGCCGCCAGTGTGACCATGCGGATCCCGTTGAAGGCCAGCTGGCCTTCCACCCGCACCCGCAGTTCCCGGCCGTCCTTCTCCAGTTCCCAGGCATAGAGCCCGCCGGAGCTCAGCATGCGCAGGTTGATGCAGCGATGATCGGCGAGATCGTTGGGCGTGAGGGGTAGGGGATGGGTCTCGAAATAGGCGGGCGAGCCCACCACCGCCATCCGCAATTCCGGGCCGATGCGCACCGCCACCATGTCCTTGGCCAGCGCTTCGCCGAGGCGGACGCCGGCATCGAAACGCTCGGCGACGATATCGGTGAAGCTGGAATCCACGCCCAGCTCGACATGGATGTCGGGATAATTCGGCAGGAATTTCTCGAGCGCCGGCCAGAGAATGGTCTCCACCGCATGCTCGGCGGCGGTGATGCGGATGCTCCCGGCCGGCTTCTCGCGCAATTCGCTCAGCGAGGCGATTTCGGCGCTGATGCTCTCGAGCGCCGGGCGCAGGGTGCCGAGCAGGCGCTCGCCCGCCGCCGTCGGCGCGACGCTGCGGGTGGTGCGCATCAGGAGGCGCACGCCGAGCTGGGTTTCCAGCCGCCTGACGGTATGGCTGAGCGAGGATTGGGAGGTGCCCAGCCTGGCGGCGGCGCGGGTGAAGCTGCTTTCCTCGGCAACCGCCAGAAACGCATTGAGATCGGCGAGATCCTCGCGACGCATTCATGAACTCCGGATATAGCTCCATGCAGTCTATGGCCTCTATTTCCAAGAATGGCTCACGACTAGGTTATCGGCTCCGCTGCCGCGCCCGCCGTCGTCTCGGGACGCCGCGCGCCGTCGCACGCCTTGCCAGGGAGTCCCAGCTATGAAGACCACCGGTTACGCCGCCCAGTCCCCCCGGGACGCGCTCGCCCGCTTCGATTTCGAGCGACGCCCCCTGCGCGCCGATGATGTCGCCATGGAGGTGCTCTATTGCGGGGTCTGCCACAGCGACCTGCATCAGGCCCGCAACGACTGGGGCTTCAGCCAATATCCCATCGTGCCCGGGCACGAGATCGTCGGGCGCGTGATCGCCGTCGGCGAGGCCGTCCAGCGCTACGCGATCGGCGACCATGTCGCGGTCGGCTGCATGGTCGACAGCTGCCGGGACTGCGACCAGTGCCGCAAGGGGCTGGAGCAGCTGTGCCGCAAGGGCAATGTCCAGACCTATAACGGCAGGGATCGCTTCACCTGCGAGCCGACCTTTGGCGGCTATTCCAAGCACCTCGTGGTCAGCGAGGCCTTCACGCTGCGCGTGCCGGACGGGCTCGACCTCTCCAAAGCCGCCCCGCTGCTCTGCGCGGGCATCACCACCTATTCGCCGCTGCGCACATGGGGCGTCGGACCCGGCAGCCGCGTCGGGGTGATCGGCCTCGGCGGTCTCGGCCACATGGCGGTGAAGCTGGCCGCGGCCATGGGCGCCGACGTCACGGTGATGAGTCGCACCCCGGAAAAGGAGGCCGACGCGCGGGCGCTGGGCGCAGACCGGCTGCTGGTCTCGAGCGACCCGGAGGCGATGGCGAAGGCGGCCGACAGCTTCGACGTGATCATCGATACCGTTCCGGTGCGGCACGACATCAATCCCTACCTGCCGCTTCTGGACGTGGACGGCACACTGGTGATCGTCGGCCAGCTCGGCCCGCTCGACGAGCCATCCACCTTGCCGCTGCTGCTCGGCCGCCGGCGCATTGCCGGCTCGCCGATCGGCGGCATCGCGGAGACGCAGGAAATGCTGAATTTCTGCGCGAAGACGGGGGTGCTGCCCGATGTCGAGATGATCCGCATCGACGAGATCAACCAGGCCTTCGAGCGGCTCGAACGGGCCGATGTCCGCTACCGCTTCGTCATCGACATGGCGAGCCTGCCGGCCCCGCAGGGCACCGCGGCATAGCCGGAGCCCACCGCGACGGCACCTTCCTTGAAGGCGGCCTCGCGCGGATGCGCTATACGGCGCGGGCGGCGGGCCCATGATCAGCCCGCCGTCGGCCGCCTTCGAGGATGGATATCATGACCCGCGCACCCGACATCGTCATCGTCGGAGCCGGCGCGGCCGGCATCGGCGCCGCCCGCCGCCTGGCGGGGTCGGGCCTTTCCCTGTTGATGATCGAGGCGCTACCGCGCCTCGGCGGGCGCTCCTGGACCCGGCAGGCGGCGGGTGTTCCGCTCGACCTCGGCTGCGAGTGGCTGCATTCCGGCGACCGCAACCCTTGGACCCGCCTCGCCGGGGAAACCGGCTTCACGGTGGACCGTCGCCCGCCGGCATGGGGCGGCCAATATGGCGATCTCGGCTTTTCCGCCGCGGAGCAGGAAGAGGCCGACCACGCCCTCGCCGACTGGAACGCCCGGCTTGCCGCCCTTCGCCCCGCCAGCGACTGCGCCGCCGACGCGCTCGTCCCCGGCGGGCGCTGGAACGCCTATCTGCAGGCCATGAGCGGCTATGTCAGCGGCGACCGGCTGGAGCGCATTTCCGCCACCGACTACACCGCCTATGACGATGCCTCGACCGGCACCAACTGGCGGGTGCGGGAAGGGTACGGCACGCTGATCGCCGGAAGCCTTCCCACGGGAACCGAACTGCGTCTCGCCACCCCGGTCGAGGCGATCACGCTGGAAGGCTCCGGCGTGAAGCTCACGACCCCGGCCGGCACGATCCGGTCCCGCCTGGCGATCCTCACCGTCTCGACGAATGTCCTCGCGGGCGAGGCCATCCGGCTGCCGCCGGCCCTCGATCCGTGGCGCGAGGCCGCCGCCGGCCTGCCGCTCGGGCGCGACGAGAAGCTGTTCCTGGAGATCGTCGGCGACGGGCCTTTCGCGCCCGAGAGCCATGTGATCGGCGACCCGCACGACGCGACGACCGGCGCCTATTACATCCGCCCCTTCGGCTGGCCGGTGATCGAAGGCTTCTTCGGCGGCGAAGGGGCCGAGGCGGTCGCGGCAGCCGGCGCGGATGCCGCGTTCGAGCGCGCCATCGGGGAGATCGTGCGGCTGTTCGGCGCCGATGCGCGGCGCCATCTTCGGCCGCTGATCGCCTCGGACTGGTCGGGCACCCCTTCCATCGGCGGCGCCTACAGCCACGCCCTGCCGGGGCAGGTCGCCGCGCGCGGCCGGCTCGCGCGCCCTTTCGAGGACCGCCTTCTATTTGCCGGCGAAGCAACGCACGCGACCGATTTCTCGACCGCGCACGGCGCCTATGAAAGCGGCTTGCGCGCCGCGGAACAGGCTCTCGCCCTGCTCGGGCGAAAGAGCCGTTCCTAGCGCCGCACGCCTCAGCCCGGAGTGCGGTCCGCCGGGCGCGGGCCGGCGAGATAGGCCTCGTCGGAAACCTTCTCCATCCAGGTCACGACGCTGCCGTCGAGTGCCTCGGCAATGGCGAAATGCGTCATCGCCTCGTCGGCGGTCGCGCCGTGCCAATGGCGGACATGCGGCGGGATCCACACCACGTCGCCGGGACGCACCTCCATGACGGGGCCGCCCTCCTTCTGCACCCAGCCCCGGCCGGAGACGATGAACAGCGTCTGGCCGAGCGGATGCGTGTGCCAGGCGGTGCGCGCGCCGGGCGAGAAGGCGACGGTGGCACCGCCGATCCGTGCCGGCTCGTCGCCACGATAATTGCCGGAAACCCGCACCTCCCCGGTGAAATAGGCGGCGGGACCGGGCGTCCCCTCGCCGGCCGGCGCGGCCCGCACGATGCGCAGCTCCGCCGGCGCGGCACTGGCCGGCGCCTCGGTCGGCGCCTGGGCCTCGCGGCTCGCGAAGACGCGCTGCAGCACCGGCACCGCCGACATGGCCCGCGGCCAGCCGGCATAGAAGGCGATATGCGCCGCCACACCGGCGACCTCGGCGCGGCTCAGCCCGTTGTCCATGGCGCGATTGGCATGGAAGGGAAGCTGCTCCGGCTGGCCGATGGCGATCAGCGCTGCCATGGTGACGAGGCTGCGGTCGCGGGGCGCCAGATCGGGCCGCCGCCACAGATCGCCGAACAGCACGCGATTGGTGAGTTCCGCCAGTTCGGGCGCCGTAGGCGCCACCCCCGCCTCCACCGTGGCCGTCCGGGCCGCCTCGGCGGCGGCCTCGAGCTCGAGACGTGCCGCGTCGCTGTCGGCGACCGGGCCGATCTTCCGCTCGTCGAACACCTTCTTGACCTCGCCCACGGCGGAGATCGCGTTCGGCCAGCCCGAATAGAAGGCGAGCTGGGTGATGAGCTCGCCGAGCTCCGCCGGCGTCACGCCGTTGTCGAGCGCGCGGCGCGCATGGCTGCCGATCTGCGCGACCTTTCCGGTCGAGACCAGCGTCGCCACGGTAACCAGGCTGCGGTCGCGCGGGGCCAGCGTCGCGCCGGGCCATACCTCGCCGAACAGCACGTCGTCGGTGAAATGACCGAGCCCCGGCGCCACCTCATAGACGGCGGGAGGAGCGACCCGCGGATTGCGGCGCTCCTCGGCATCGGCGGCGGTCGCGGCGAGCGCGGAGATCGCCACGGTGGCGGCGATGTTCTTCATGCGAGCCTCTCCTTCTGTCTGTTGGAAGCGCCGGAACGCCGCCGGCCGGACCTCGGCCCGCGGCCGAACCGGAACGGTCCGGCCGGGCCGGCGGGGTCAGAATTCCTGGGCGGTCGGCCGGAACAGGATCTCGTTGACGTCGACCTCCTCCGGCTGGCCGATGGCGAACGCCACCACGCGCGCGAAGCTTTCCGCCGGAATGGCGACGGCCTCGTAGAAATCGCGGATGCCGGCGGCGACGTCGGCCTCGGTGATGCTCTGCGGCAGCTCGGATTCGACCGCGCCGGGCGAGATGATGGTGGTACGGATGTTGTACGGCTTCACCTCCTGGCGCAGCCCTTCCGACAGCATGCGCACCGCCGCCTTGGTCGCGGCATAGACCGCGCCGCCGGAACGCACCTTGTGCCCGGCGACCGAGGAGACGTTGATGATGTGGCCGCTCTTCTGCGCCTTCATAGGCGGCAGGGCGGCGGCGATGCCGTACAGCACGCCCTTGAGATTGACGTCGATCATCCGGTCCCAGTCGGCGATCTTTCCGCGTTCCAGCGGCGAATGCGGCATGAGCCCGGCATTGTTGACGAGCACGTCAAGGCGGCCGTGAGCGGCCACCGCCTGGTCGATGAGGCGCTGCACCTGGCCGGCGTCGGCGACATCCGTCTGGACCACCGCCTGCGGGCCCAGCCCCAGTTCCTGCGCCAGCGCCTGCAATCGGTCGAGACGCCGGGCGCCCAGCACCACCCGCGCGCCACGCGCGGCGAGATGGCGCGCGGTCGCCTCGCCGAGGCCGCTGCTGGCGCCGGTGATGACCACGACCTTGCCGTCGATGTTGTCCGTCATGTTCCTCATCCTTCGAGTGCCGGGCGTGCCGAAGATCGCCGGTCGCTCAGCGGCCGGTGGTCGCCATCAGATGCGCGGGGTAGCGCTCGCCCTCGATGACGATCGCATCGGCCGCCTGCTCGATGCCGGCGAGATCGCCGGCGCTGAGCACGAGATCCGCCGCCGCGACGTTCTCCTGCAGGCGGTGCAGCTTGGTGGTGCCGGGAATCGGCACGATCCAGGGCTTGCGGGCCAGCAGCCAGGCGAGCGCCACCTGCGCCGGGGTGGCCTGCTTCTCGGCGGCGATCGCCTTGAGCAGGTCGACCAGCGCCTGGTTCTTCTCCATGGCCGCCGGGGCGAAGCGCGGCAGGATCCGGCGGAAGTCGTCGTCGGCGAACTGCGTGTCCTTGGACATGGCCCCGGTCAGGAAGCCCTTGCCGAGCGGGCTGTAGGCCACGAGGCCGATGCCGAGCTCCTCGCAGGCCTCGAGGATGCCGTTGCCCTCGGGGCCGCGGGTCCACAGCGAATACTCGTTCTGCAGGGCGGTGACGGGCTGCACCGCATGCGCGCGCCGCACCGTCTGCGCTCCCGGCTCCGACAGGCCGAAATGCTTCACCTTGCCGGCGGCGATGAGGTCCTTGACCGTTCCGGCGACCTCCTCGATCGGCACCTCGGGATCCACCCGGTGCTGGTAGAGCAGGTCGATGACCTCGAGGCCGAGCCGCTTCAGCGAGGCGTCGACCACCTCGCGAATATGCTCGGGCCGGCTGTTCAGCCCGCTCTGCCGGCCGTCGACGATGTTGAAGCCGAACTTGGTGGCGATGACCACCTCGTCGCGCAGCGGCGCCAGCGCCTCGCCGACCACCTCTTCATTGGTGAACGGGCCATAGACCTCGGCGGTATCGAAGAAGGTGACGCCGAGCTCGACCGCCTCGCGGATGAGCCGGACGCTCTCGCGGCGATCGAGGGCCGCCCCGTAGCCGAAATCGAGCCCCATGCAGCCGAAGCCGATCGACGAGACCTCGAGGTCGCTCTTGCCAAGTGTACGTTTCCGCATGATCCGGCTCCCGAATGGCGGCGAAGAGCCGCTGCGCTGCGTCGGGCGGAAAGATAGGCGCGGCGGCGTCTATCGATTAGACGGCAGAACCGGCATGTCGTCATATCGAGGGTTCATGAATGGCCTCGCCCGGATCATGATGCCCGCGTCATCGCGGAGGTATCATCCGGCCACACCAAGCCGGAATTTACCGAACATTAACCATGCCGAGCCGATGCTGGCGCCGGAATCGGCCTCAATCGAGAAGGCTCGGCGGGGTGGGCGAGACGGTCATGCAGAGGACAGCACCGGAGTGGCCGCGCGGATGGACGCGATCCGCGTCCTTCGCCGTGCTTGCGCTTCTCCTTGCCGTGCCGGCGCAGGCGGCCGACATCACCTGCGATCTCACCGCCACGGCGCTGAGCTGCGCCGGCTCGGCCACCGGCACCGATTCGACCGCCATCGGCGAGAGCGCCGAAGCCACGCAGGACGGCACCACCGCCATCGGCCAGGGCAGCAAGGCCTTCGCCAGCAATGCCAGCGCCTTCGGCCAGCTGGCGGTGGCGAACGGCGTATCCTCCACCGCGGTCGGCCAGAACAGCGCCGCCAACGGGGCCTCCTCCACGGCAATAGGCCGCAACGCCGCCGCCAATGCCGACCAGACCACCGCCATCGGCACCGACGCCGCTGCCAATGCGGTGGCGGCCACCGCCATCGGCCAGGCGGCGAGCGCCAACGGGCTGAACGCCACGGCCATCGGCCAGGGCGCCAACGCCAATCTCGACTACACCACCGCGGTCGGCTCCGGCGCCGCCGCGCAGGGTACCAACGCCTCCGCCTTCGGCTATGGCGCCCAGGCCAATGCGGCGGACACCACCGCGCTGGGCCAGGGGGCGAGCGCCGGTGCGGCGCAAGCCACCGCCATCGGCCAGGGTGCCAATGCCAATGGCGTCGGCTCCACGGCGCTCGGGCAGGAAGCGATCGCCAATGGCGCGTCCTCCACCGCCCTCGGCCAGAACGCCACCGCCAATGCCGAAGGCGCCACCGCCGTCGGCACCATCGCCGCCGCCAATGCGGCAAGCTCCACCGCCCTCGGCTGGAACGCCACCGCCAACGGGGTGGGCTCGACGGCGCTCGGGCAAGGGTCCATCGCCGCCTTCGAGGGCTCGACCGCCGTGGGCCAGGGGGCCAATTCCTCGGCCGCCAACGCCACCGCCATCGGCACCGGCGCCAATGCCTCCTATGCCGGCTCGACCGCCATCGGCAGCGGCGCGACGACCACCCGCGCCAACCAGGTCGCGGTCGGCACCGATGCCAGCACCTATACGATGCCGGGCCTCACCTCGGCGGCGAGCCGCGCCGCCCAGTCCGGCGCGGTGCAGGTGGTGACCACCGACGCCTCGGGCAATCTCGCCTCCGCCTCGCTGAACGATCTCTTCAACCTTGACAGCGTCTATCAGGAGATCGATCGCGTGCAGGAAGGCGTCGCCATGGCCCTCGCCATGGACACGCCGAACCTGCCCGCCGGCAAGGACGTCGCGCTCAGCGCCCAATGGGGCACCTTCGGCGGCCAGAACGCCATGGCCTTCTCCGGCATTGCCCGGCTGATGGACGACACGCTGTTCCTCACCGGCGGCGTCGGCTTCGGCCTGCAGGAGGGCACCATCGGCGGCAAGGCCGGGCTGGTGATGGCATGGTGATCCTCCGCGTCGCCCTGCTCGCCCTCGCGGCCGGCGCCGGCCTGGTGCTCGGCTGGCCGGCCCAGACCAGCCAGCCCGCCGGCTTCGCCACCCCGGCGCCCGCCCCGCGGGCCGCCGCCCCCGCCATGGCGATGCCCCCGCTCCCGGGTGCCGTGCAGGACGAGGTGCGGCCGGCACCGGCCCCGCAGATCTCGGCGCCGCAGGTCTCTACGCCGCAGGCCTCCCCGCCGCAGGTCTCGGCACGGCCGGATCCGGCTGTGCAGGTGCCGCCGGCACCGGTGCTGCTCGCCTTGCTGCGCAGCACGCTGGCGGCGGTCAACCAGGCCAATGTCACCGGCAACTACTCGGTGCTGCGCGATCTCGGCGCCCCGGCCTTCCGCGAGAATTACAACGCCGCCCAGCTGGCCGACCAGTTCCGCCCCTGGCGCGACAACGCGCTGGATTTCGCCGCCATCCTGCTGCTCGACGCCAAGCTGTCGCAGCCGCCCGCCATCGACGGCAACGGCCTGCTGCGGCTCAAGGGTTACTTCCCCACCGCACCGCTGCGCATCGGCTTCGACCTCGGCTTCGCGGCCACCGCCGACAATTGGCGGCTGGCGACGATCTCCGTCGATGCCAGCAAATCGGAAGCCGGGCCCGAGGCCGCTCCCCTCGCCCGCCCCGCCGCGCCCGTGCCCGCCCCGGCGAAAATCGCCGCCGGCCACACGCAGCCGCCCGCCGCACCGGCGCCGCGCGCGGCTCCCGGCCAACCGGCGCCGTTCGACATGGGTCCGCTGCGTCGCGCCGGCACCTTGCTGAACTGACGCCGCGCGCCCGGCCTCAGCCCGCCCGGCCGAAGGCGAAGCGGATGCCGAGGTTGAGGCTGGCCGGCAGCACCGACATATGCGTCTCGCCGGGCAGCAGCACGTAATCGGCGCCGAACCCCTTCGCGCCGGCGAGACGCTCGGCCATCAGCCGGGTGTTGTCGACGATGCGGCTGTCCTCGAAGGCCGCGAGGCGCTTGGCCTCGTCCTCGGCGCCGATCTGGAACGGCGCCAGCGCCTGTTCATATTCGCCGACGATCAGCAGCGCCCGGCCGCTCGCCTCGCCGCCTTCGGCGAGGAAGGCCTCGGCCGCCGTCACGATGCCGGCGCCCTCCCACCAGACGGCCGGGCTCACAGAGATCCACCGCGAGAACGCTCGCGGCTTGCGGAACAGCGTGTGCAGCACGAACAGCCCGCCGAAGGAATGGCCGAGGATCGCCTGCCGGGCGGGGTCGACCGGCACGCGGCGGGCGATCTCCGGCTTCAGCTCCTCCTCGATGAAGGCGAGGAAATGGTCGGCGCCGCCGGTGCGCACTTCCGGCCCGTCTGGCGTGAAGGGCGGATAGCTCTGGCCCGGCGGCGGCGCCAGGTCCCAGGAGCGGCGCACCCCGTCATAGGCGCCGTCCACCGGATAGCCGATGCCGACCATCACCCCCCATTCGATGCCGGTGCCCAGCGGCCAGGCGGCCTGCACGCGCATGATGTCGGCGACGGTAGCGGCCATCGCATTGGCGTCGAGATAGTACATCACCGGCCAGCCGCCTTGCGGCGGCTCGCCCGGCGGGCGGTAGAGGAAGATGCGCCAGGGCTCGCCGCCCCCCGCGGGAGCCAGGTCGAAGGTGACGGTATCCGGGATGAAGGCGGCCGACGGGGAAGCGTTCATGGGGCGGTCTGCTTTCGCGACAGGAGCCAGAGGAAGGCGGGCGCGCCGATCATCGAGGCCACGAGGCCGGCGGGCAGTTGCCAGGGGAAGGCGACGACGCGGCCGGCGAAGTCGGCCAGCACCATGACGAGACCGCCGATCAGCGCCGCCCCCGCGAGTTCCGCCAGCGGCCGGCGCAGGCCGAACAGCCGGGCCAGATGCGGCGCGATCAGCCCGACGAAGGACAGCGGGCCGACCAGCAGCGTGGCGAAGGCGGTGGCGAGGGCGGCCAGCATCAGCATCAGCGAGCGGCTGAGCGCCGCCGGCACGCCGAGCGCCCGCGCGCCCGGCTCGCCGAGCGGCAGAATGTCGAGCCAGCGGGCGATGAGCGGCAGGGCCGCGAGCACCGCCAGCGTGGCGACGAGGCTCGACGCCGCGGCCGGCGCGCCCACGCCATAGGTCGAGCCGGTCATCCAGTTGAACAGCAGCGTGGCGCGCGGGTCGCCGCTCGCCATCAGCACGCTCACCAGGCTGTCGAGCAGCGCGCCGGTGGCGATGCCGACGAGGATCACCCGCTCCGGCGCGCCCTTGGCCACCCGCGCCAGCGCCAATATGGCGGCGAGCGCCGCCAGCGCCCCCAGAGAAGCGGCGAGCGTACGTTCCACCCGCCCGATCTCGTCGAACAGGAACAGCGCCGCGACGAGGCCGCAGGCGGCGCCGGCGCTCACCCCCATCACTTCCGGGCTCGCCATCGGGTTGCCGGTCATGCGCTGCAGGATGCCGCCGGCCACCGCCAGCATCACCCCGCCGGCGAAGGCGGCGAGCGCCCGCGGCAGCCGCAGGTCCCACAGCCCACTGTGCGGCCCGGCGAATGTCCAGCCGTCGAGCCCCTGCCCGAGGCTCGCCGAGAGGACCAGCGCCGCCACCAGCACCAGCACCAGGCCGGCGAACAGCGGGGCGACGGCGATGACCGGCCCGCCGATGCGCACCGATATCCCGGCCCCGACATGCGGCGGCAGCTTCAGGCGCGGTACCATCCAGAGGAGCAGCGGCGCCCCGAACATGGCGGTCACCGCGCCGGTGGGCAGCGGCGTGCCGAACTGCGACGACAGGAGCTGGACGCCCTGGTCGGTCAGCCACAGCAGGCTCGCCCCTACCAGCGTCGAGAAGAGGAGCCGGGAGCCGATCCGGCGCGCACCGCTGAACTGCGCCAGCACCGGCGCGGCGAGTCCGAGAAAGCCGATCACCCCGACGCTCGCCACCACCAGCACGGTGAGCGCCACCGCCACAAGCAGCGCGGCGAAACGGGCCGCGGCGAGGCCGAGGCCGAGGCTGCGGGCCACGCCGTCGTCCAGGTCGATCAGCGTCAGCGGCCGCACCAGCAGCGCCGCGCAGGCGATGGCGAGCGCGAGGCGGGGCGCGAGGAAGACCGGTTCCGACCAGTCCTGCAGGCTCAGCGAGCCGGCTCCCCACAGGAACAGCCCGGAAAGATAATGATTGTTGAAGAGGAACAGCAGCGCGGAAAAGGCGGCGCCGGCGAGGCTGGTGACCATGCCCGCCAGGATCACCACCAGCGGCGCGAAGCCGCTGCGCCGCGAGAGCAGCAGCACCATGCCGATGGCGGCCAGCCCGCCGCCGAGCGCCACCCATTCGCGGCCGAAGCCGATCAGGCCCGGCGCCCAGCTCAGCGTCACCGCCAGCGCCACCGTGGCACCCGCCTCGATGCCGAGCGTGGTGGGCGAGGCGATGGGGTTGCGCAGCACCACCTGCAGCATCGCGCCGGCGAGCCCCAGCGCCGCGCCGGCCAGCAGGCTCACCGCCAGCCGCGGCGCATAGGCGAAGGCGACGAACATCTGCGCCGGATCGTCGGCATCGGGCGCGATCAGCGCGGCCCACCAGCCGCCGGCCGGCAGATGCCGCGCCAGATTGACCAGGGTCAGCACCAGCGCCGCGCCGGCCAGCAGCGCGACCAGCCGCGCGGGCCCCGGCCTCGCCCGGCGGGCGGCACGCGCGGTCGCGACGCGTTCAGCCATGCGCGGTCTCTCCGGCCAGCACCCGTGCCAGCTCGCGCGCGAAGCGCATCGCCGAGGGCAGCATGCCGAACATCAGCGCCGCCGGCATGCGATCCACGCGCCCCGCCCGCACGAAGGGCAGGCTGTTCCACAGCGGGCTGGCGGCAAGCCGGTCGAGCGTGTCGGGGGCGATGGGCTCGAGATAGACGAGCCGGCTCGCCGACGCCCCCACCAGCGCCTCGATGCCCATGGTGCTGAAGCCCCAGTAATTGCCCGGCTGTGCCCAGCCATTGACGAGGCCGGTGCGCTCGATCACGTCGCCGAACAGGCCGCCGGGGCCGTAGACGCGCACATGTCGGGTGTCGAGAAACTGGACGATCAGCACCGGCCGGCCCTTGGCGCCGCTCGCGGCGAAGGCCCGCCCCGCCGCCTGCAGGGTCGCTTCCGCCCGGGCGATCAGCGCCTCGCCTTCGGCGACGCGGCCGACGGCGGCGGCAAGCTGCCGGGTGCCGGCGACGCTGCGGTCATAGGGGTGCCCCACCGGCGGCGCATAGACGGAGATCTCGTGCGTCGGCGCGCACGCCTCCAGCAACGGACGGACGCCGGCGAGATAGGGCGTGGTGACGATCAGATCCGGCTTCAGGGCGGCCAGCAATTCGAGGTTCGGCTCGAGATCGGCGCCGAGATTGACGAGGCCGGGCGGCAGCGCCGGCTCGACCACCCAATCCCCCCATATGCCGGGATTGGGAAGGGCAAGCGGCGGCACGCCGATCTCGATGAGGGTCTCGGCGAGGCCGAAATCCATCGAGACGACGCGCGGAAGCCGGGCCGGCGCCCCGCCCGCCGCCGCACCGGCAAGCGGCCCGGTGGCGAGCGGGGCGAGAGGAAGCGAGGCCAGCCCGCCGAGCAGCGCGGCCCGGCGGGACAGGAGCGGCGATCCGCTCACCAGCGGTACTTCAGGCCGGCGATGACGGTGCGCGGCGCACCGAGATAGCAGTAGCCGGCGTCGCAGGTGACGTATTCCTCGTCGAGCAGGTTCTGCGCGTTGATCTGCGCGCTCCAGCCCTTGAGCTTCGGGTTGAGGTACTCGAAGTCGTAGCTCAGCTTGGCGTCGACGAGGGTGTAGGCGTCGTTCTCGAAGCTGTTGAGCGAGTCGCCCCAGGTGGCGCCGGTGTAGCGCACGCCGGCACCGATCCCGAGACCGGCGAGCTTCGAGCCGGGCTGGAACTGGTAATCCGCCCAGATGGCGAAGGCATTCTGCGGCTGGCCGGAAGGCGCTAGGCCGATGGTGGTCGGGTCGCCGGCGACATTGGTCAGGTCGAGATAGGTATAGGCGCCGCGCACCTTGAGCCCGGCACCGAGATTGGCGACCGCCTCCAGTTCGAAGCCGCGCGCGCGCACCTCGCCGGTCTGCACCTGGAAGAGCGGGTTGGTGTCGTCAGTGACCAGCCCATTCTCCTGGTTGATCTGGAACACCGCGGCGGTGAAGTAGCCGTCGAAGCCGGTGGGCGCGTATTTCACGCCCGCCTCGATCTGCTTGGAGGTGGTCGGCGAGAAGGCGTCGCCGTTGACGTCGACGCCGAGATTGGGCGCGAAGGAGGTCGAATAGGTGACGTAGGGCGCGATGCCGTTGTCGAACACATAGGTCAGGCCGACGCGGCCGGTGAACTCGCTGTCGTCCGTATTCTCCGACGTGCCGTTCAGCAGGTCGTCGTCCTTGCTGTCGACCCAGTCCTGCCGGCCGGTCAGGGTCAGGATCCAGCGGTCGAACTTGGCCTGCTCCTGAATATAGAGGCCGGTCTGGTTCTGCGTCTGCTTGTAGCGGGAATAGTTGAACCCGGGATCGTAGGTCGGACCGAGCGGCTGCCCGGTGTTGAAGTCGAAATCGGCCGCCGTGCCGAAGCCGATGCCGCCATCCAGCGACAGATAGGTGTAGTCGAGGCCGAACAGCAGCTTGTGCTCGACGGCGCCGGTCACGAAGTCGGCCTGCACCTGGTTGTCGACGGCGAAGCTGTCGAGGATGTCGTGCACATAGCCGGTGCCGCGCGTGCCGATATTGGTGTCCGGGTCGATGCCGTACAGGCTGGTGTAGCGCACCGTGGTATCGGCGTTGCCGTAGCGCAGGTTCTGGCGGAAGGTGAAGACGTCGTTGAACTCGTGTTCGGCCGAATAGCCGATGCGCCACTGCTCCTGCGGCTGGCTGTTATAGTCGCCCGGAGAGCGGCTGAAGGTCTCCGTGCCGGTGCCGTCCCAGCCATAGAAGGGCAGCGAGGCCGGGGTCTCCGACTTCTGGTATTCGCCGAGGAAGGTGATCTTGGTCTGGTCGTTCGGCTTCCAGGTCAGCGCCGGGGCGATATAGGTCATGTCGTTGACCCCGCCGCCGAGCGTGTTCGGCGAGTCGGCGTCGCGCAGCAGGCCGGTCAGGCGGTAGAGCAGCGTGCCGTCCTTGTCGAGCGGCCCGCCAATGTCGAACTGCCCCTGCAGCCAGTCGTAATTGCCGGCCTGCAGCTCGATCTCGCCGAAGGCTTCCTCGGTCGGGCGCTTGGAGGTGACGTCGACCAGGCCGCCCGGCGAGCCGAGGCCGTACAGCGCCGAAGACGGGCCGCGCAGCACGGTGATGTTCTCGACGCCATAGGGCTCGATCTTGAACACCGACATGTTGGCGCCCGGCCAGCGCAGGCCGTCGCGGTAGATGCCGTTATAGGTGGTGTCGAAGCCGCGGATGGTAAAGACGTCGAAGCGCGGGTCGTAGCCGCTCTGGCCGGTGCGCACGCCGGGGGTGTAGGCCACCGCCTCGGTCAGCGTCTGCACGTTGCGATCGTCGAGTTCCTGGCGGGTGATCACCGAGACCGATTGCGGCGTCTCGAGCAGCGGCGTGTCGGTCTTGGTGCCGGCGGTGCTGCGGGTGGCGACATAGCCGACCGTGCCGTCGCCCGAGCCCTGCACGGCGATGGTGTCGAGCTCGATGCCGACGGTCTCGCCGGAGCTCGCCGTCGAGGCGGCGGGATCGACGATGGTCACGCGGTTCGGCGCGGTGAAGCGATAGGTCAGGCCGGTGCCGCGCAGCAGCGCGTCCAGCGCCTGCGGCGGGCTCATGGTGCCGGAGACGGCGGAGGAGCGCCGGCCGCCGAACTTGGCGGTGTCGAAGAACACCCGCACCCCCGCCTTCTGGGCGAAGGAGAGCACCGCGCCGTTGAGGTCCTGCGCGGGGATGTCGAAGGCGATCCGGGCGGGGGCGACGCTCGCCGTCGCCTGTGCCTGCGCATGGGCGGCCGGCGCCGAGGCGCCGAGGGCCGCCGCCATCAATCCGAGGGCCAGGGCATGGCGCGCCGTACCGCCGAGATAGTGCCGCCGCAGGCGCCGCGCGCCGCTCATCCCCCGAAGCCTCATGGATCGTCCTTCCTTCATTTCATCTCGCGCGCATGGCACGGCGGCGGCTCGCGCCGGCCTGCAGGAAGGAAGACAACTCACGCGCCCGTGACCGTAAAAATTTTTGCGATTTTGCGACGATTTTCAGTAAAGCACGGTGATCAGGGGATAAATCGACCGCGATCCGATGCCGAGCTCGGTGGTGATGGTGTCGATGGCGTCGTCCAGATCGCGGGTCGGGAACACGCCGCTCACCCGGCGCTGCGCCAGGGCGCTGTCGAGGATGACGATGCGCCCGCGCCGGTAGCGGTTGAGCGTCTCGACCACGCGGCCGAGGCGGGCCCCGTCGAACACCAGCAGTCCCCGCCGCCAGGCCGTCGCCGTCTCGACGTCGCGGCTGTGCACGCGGCCGAGGCCGCCGTCGCGCCGGTAGCGCACCTCCTGCCCCGGCGACAGCACCACACCGCGCCCTGCCCCGGTCGCCACCTCCACCTGATGCTCGACGGCGAGCACCTCGGCATCGGTCCCGTTCTCCTCGATCACGAATTTGGTGCCGAGGGCGGTGGTGGTGCCGCCGGCCGCCTCGGCGACGAACGGGCGGCTCTCCTCCCCCGCGCGCGGCGCCACCGAGAAGAACCCCTCGCCGGCCAGCAGCCGCACCCGGCGCTCGCCCTCGCTGTAGTCCAGCGCGATCGCGCTGGACGGGCCGAGCTCCACCACGCTGCCATCCGGCAGCGAGACCGTGCGCAGCTCGCCCGGCGCGGTGCGGTAGTCGGCGGCGACCAGCAGCCAGGGATCGCCGAGCTGGAAACGGGCGATGCCGGCGGCGAGCGCCAGCAGTCCCACCACCGCCCCGATCCGCACCGCCTTGCGCGCGGCGGAGACCTGTCGTCCCTGCCGTCCCGGCCGCACCACCGCGCGCAGCGGGCCGGGGTCGCGGCGCAGCGCGCCGAGCTCGCGCCAGGTCGCGCTGGCCTCCTCGAAGGCCGCCCGGTGCTCGGGATCCTCGCCCAGCCAGGCGCGCAGGGCGCCCGTCTCCCGCTCGCTCAGCGGCGCTCCATCGAGGCGCGCCACCCATTCGGCGGCCCGCAGCTCGATCTCTTCCGCCTGTTGCCCGCTGTCGCCCACTGCTCATTCCATGAAATGCCGCACCCGCCCTATACGACAACCGAGGCGGGGCATGACCGTAAAAATCGCCTCAGCGCGCGCGCAGGCGCCGCGTCATATGGGCGATGGCCATGGCAAGGTGCTTCTGCACCGCGCTCTCGGAAAGGCCGAGATGCCGGGCGACCTCGGCGTGGGTCAGGTTGTCGATGCGGTTCAGCACGAAGATTTCCTGCGTGCGCCGCGGCAGCTCCTGCACCATCAGATAGATGCGCTCGAGCTGCAGGCGGGAATCGACCGCCTCCTCCGGCGAGGGCTGGTCGGCGGCAATCTCGCCGAACGCCTCCGGCGCCACCACATCGGTGCGCCGGCGGGCTTCCTGCTTCAGATGGTTCAGCAGCAGGTTGCGGGCGACGGTGTAGAGATAGGCGCGGATGTCCTGGACACGGGTTTCCGGCCGCTCGATGACGCGCACGAACGTGTCCTGCACGAGGTCGTTCGCCATGTGCTGGTCGCCCAGCCGGCGATTGAGGTACCGCTTCAGCTCGGTCCCATGCGCCGAGAAGACGAGCGACAGGTCTGGCTGCATGCGCGGGCGATCCACCATCGGCCTCAAGAGGACATGAGGGGATTTAGCATGCACGGATATGGAACGTAAGCTCAGGGAGAATATTTGGAATTACTATAACTTGTCGGCTCGGCGCCTAAGTTGCGCCACCCCTCTTCTAGACTGTGCCGGACGCCGTAATTCGATGCCTCCATTTTGAGCGGAGCGCATGCGGGCCAACGCCCCCACCTCCTGCGACCGGCCTGTCCACCGGTCACGGAGTGGTGATTAGATGATGCTCGTCATGAAGCCTAGCCTTTTACCGGGAGCGTAGAGGCGACGGCCGCCGGCCGGGAAATTCGGCGGCGCGCGCTCGCGCGTCCTCATCCCCAATGGAGAGGGCGAAGATGAAATTCACACTCAATGGATCCGAACGCACCATCGAGGCCGATGGCGACATGCCGCTCTTGTGGGCCCTGCGTGACGTCGTCGGGCTGACCGGCACCAAGTTCGGCTGCGGCGCGGCGCTGTGCGGCGCCTGCACCGTGCATGTCGACGGCACGCCGGTACGCTCGTGCCAGACGGCGCTGTCCGATGTCGAGGGCAAGAGCGTCACCACCATCGAGGGCGTCGGCGGCGAGGTCGGCACCGCCGTCGTCGCGGCCTGGCGCAAGCTCGACGTGGTGCAGTGCGGCTACTGCCAGTCCGGCCAGATCATGTCCGCCGTCGGCCTGCTCAGCGAGAACCGCAAGCCGACCGACGAGGACATCGACGCCGCCATGGACGGCAATGTCTGCCGCTGCGCCACCTATCAGCGCATCCGCGCCGCCATCCACGAAGCCGCCTCCAACCTCGCGTGAGCGCCATGCACATCATCAAGCCTGCCGACTATGCCCGGATGCTTGAGCGCCTCGCTCCGGCCGCCGCGCGCGACACCGCCCTTGCCGCCCCCTCGCGCCGCGGCTTCCTCAAGGCCGCGGCGGCCGTCTCCGGCGCTCTGGTCATCGGGGTGCGGCTCGGCCCGTCCGAGGCGCTTGCCGCCGCGCCGACCGACGGCCCGATGCCGAACGCCTTCGTGAAGATCGCGCCCGACAACACCGTCACCGTGCTGATCAAGCACCTCGACATGGGCCAGGGCGTCACCACCGGGCTCACCACCCTCGTCGCCGAGGAACTGGACGCCGACTGGGGCCAGATGCGCGCCGCCTTCGCGCCGGCCGACGCCCAGCTCTACAACAACCTGCTCTTCGGGCCGGTGCAGGGCACCGGCGGCTCCACCTCGGTCGCCAACAGCTGGGAACAGCTGCGCAAGGCCGGCGCCGCCGCCCGCCAGATGCTGGTCGCCGCCGCCGCCGAGCAATGGGGCGTGCCGGCCGACAGCGTCACCGTCGAGAAGGGCACGCTGAAGAGCGGCAGCCACAGCGGCAATTTCGGCGCGTTCGCCGAGGCGGCCGCCCGCCAGCCGATCCCCAAGGACGTGAAGCTGAAGGACCCGAAGGACTTCAAGCTGATCGGCACGCGCCTGCCCCGCCTCGATTCCGCCGACAAGACGGATGGCAAGGCGGTCTATGCGCTCGACATCCGCGTCCCCGGCATGCTCACCGCCGTCATCCGGCGCCCGGACCGCTTCGGCGCCACGGTGAAGTCCTTCGACGCCGCCGCCGCCAGGAAGGTGCCGGGCGTGGTCGACGTGGTGGCGGTGCCGGCCGGCGTCGCCGTGCTGGCTGACAACACCTGGGCCGCGATCCGGGGCCGCGAGGCGCTCGCCGCCATCGAATGGGACGAGAGCCAGGCGGAGAACCGCGGCACCGCCGAATTGCTGGAGGAGTACAAGGCGCTCGCCGGCACCCCCGGCCTCAAGGCGGCGCGGCGGGGCGACGCGAGCGCCGGCCTCGCCGGCGCGGCCAAGACCATCGAGAGCGAGTTCGCCTTCCCCTATCTCGCCCATGCGCCGATGGAGCCGCTGAACTGCGTCATCGAGAAGACCGCCGACGGCGTCACCATCCATGCCGGCTCGCAGTTCCAGACCGTGGAGCAGGCGGTCACCGCCGGCATCCTCGGCCTCAAGCCGGAGCAGGTGAAGATCGAGACGGTATGGGCCGGCGGCTCCTTCGGCCGCCGCGCCAACCCGCCGGCCGACTACATCGCCGAGGCCGCCACCATCCTCAAGGCCATTGACGGGCGCGCGCCGGTGCACCTCGTCTGGACCCGCGAGGACGACATCAAGGGCGGCTATTACCGGCCGCTCTTCTACCACAAGGTCCGCGCCGGGCTGACGGCGGACGGCAAGGTCGCCGGCTGGGAGCAGAGCATCGTCGGCCAGTCCTTCATCACCGGCACGCCGTTCGAGGCCTTCATCATTAAGGAAGGCGTGGACGGCACCTCGGTGGAAGGCGCCTCCGACACCAACTACGCCATCGGCAACTTCGCCGTGGACCTGCACTCGCCGAAGGTGAAGGTGCCCACCCTGTGGTGGCGGTCGGTCGGCCACACCCACACCGCCCATGTGGTGGAGGTGACGATCGACGAACTCGCCCGCGCCGCCGGCCGC
The DNA here is from genome assembly GCF_018390555.1 of Ancylobacter oerskovii. Lineage (GTDB taxonomy): Bacteria > Pseudomonadota > Alphaproteobacteria > Rhizobiales > Xanthobacteraceae > Ancylobacter > Ancylobacter oerskovii. Next base: position 304,875 of record NZ_JAHBGB010000002.1, read on the forward strand.
GACCCGGTGGAGTTCCGGCTCGAACTGCTCAAGGACAAGCCGCGCCACACCGCGGTGCTGAAGCTGCTGGCCGAGAAGGCGAACTGGGGGCCGAAGCCCGGCACCGGCAAGGGTCGCGGCCTCGCCTTGCACGAGAGCTTCAACACCGTGGTCGGCAGCGTGATCGACATCTCCATCGTCAACGGCCAGGTCAAGGTCGACAAGGTGGTGTGTGCCGTCGATTGCGGCATCGCGGTCAACCCGGACGTCATCGCCGCGCAGATCGAGGGCGGCGTCGGCTTCGGGCTGGGCGCGGCGCTGCATGACGAGATCACCATGGACAAGGGCGTGGTGGAGCAGTCCAACTTCGACGGCTACGTGCCGCTGCGGATGTCGGAGATGCCGAAGGTGGAGGTGCACATCCTGCCCTCGGCCAACCCGCCGACCGGCATCGGCGAGCCGGGCGTGCCGGGCGTCGCCCCGGCGCTGTCCAACGCCATCTTCGACGCCACCGGCCAGCGGCTGCGCTCGCTGCCGTTCCGGCTGGAAGACTTCAAGGCCTGATCGGCCCCGGGGGACGGCCGGCACCCACCGGCCGTCCCCCGCCAGCCGCTCGCTTGCCGGCCTCTCCGCGTCGCGCGTCCTTTCCGTCTATTTTCGAACGATACAAAGCTGACACTGGCGTTTTCCGGGAGGAACCGCTATGTCGGATTCTCGCGCTTGGGGGCGACGGACTAACGCGATGAAATGCCGAGGCTTATCCCCGGCGGAGTGAGAGACGCATGCTGACAAGTTCGACCGACCGGGCGGCGGTCATCGCGGCATATTTCGCTGAAACCGAAAAGCTGATGGGCCGCCTCACCGAGGTGGGCGACGAGGTGGCGCAGGCCGCCGACGCCTGGATGGCGGCACTCACCAAGGGTGGCAAGGTGATCTTCTGCGGCAATGGCGGCTCGGCCGCCGACGCCCAGCATCTCGCCGCCGAGCTGATGGGCCGCTTCCTGTTCGACCGCGAGCCCATGGCGGCGCTCTCCCTCACGGTGGACACCTCGGCGCTGACCGCCATCGGCAATGATTACGGCTACGAGAACACCTTCTCGCGCCAGCTGCGCGGCATCGGCCGGGCCGGCGACGTGCTGGTCGGCATGTCCACCAGCGGCAACAGCGCCAATGTGGTGAAGGCGTTCGAGGCGGCGCACGAGATGGGCATCGTCACCATCGGCCTCACCGGCGCCAATGGCGGCAAGATGACGGCGCTGTCGGACATCCTCATCGCCGTGCCGCACGGCCAGACCAACCATATCCAGGAAGCGCATATCGCGGTCGGGCACCTCATCTGCGCGCTCGTCGAGTCGACCCTGTGCTCTCCCAAGCGCTGATCCTGTGCGGCGGGCTCGGCACCCGCCTCGGTGAGCTGACGGCCACCACCCCCAAGCCGATGCTGCCGGTCGCCGGGCGTCCGTTCCTGGATCACCTGATCCAGGAGGTCGCCCGCTACGGCATCACGCGCATCGTGCTACTGGCGGGCCGCTTCGGCGACCAGGTCGTGGAAGCCTTCCACGGCCGCGAGCTTTATGGCGCGCGGATCGAGGTGCTGGTGGAGCCGGCGCCGCTCGGCACCGGCGGCGCGCTCGCCTTCGCCGCCGGCGCGCTCGACGACGACTTCCTGCTGCTGAACGGCGATTCCTGGATCGACGCCGATCTGGTGCGCTTCGCCGCCGCCTTCCGCGCGGCGAAGGCCGCCGAGCCGGACCTCGCCGCCCAGATGCTGCTGCAGCAGGTGCCGGATGCCGGGCGCTTCGGCAGCGTGACGCTGGACGGCCACCATGTCCGCGCCTTCCTGGAGAAGAGCCCGGAGCGCGCCGGCAAGCCCGGCCTCATCAATGCCGGCGTCTATCTGCTGACGCGGCAGGTGCTCGACCTCATCCCCGCCGGCATTGCCTGCTCGCTGGAGGCCGACGTGCTGCCGCGCCTCGTCGCGGCCGGGCGGGTGGCCGGCATCGCCGCGGCGCCGGGCAGCTACTTCATCGATATCGGCGTGCCCGAGACCTTCGCCCGCGTGCAGGAGGAACTGCCGCGCGTGCGCACCCGCCCGGCGGTGTTCTTCGACCGCGACGGCACGCTGAACCGCGATGCCGGCTACACGCACCGCGTCGAGGATCTCGACTGGATGCCCGGCGCGCGCGAGGCGATCGCCCACGCCAATACCGCGGGCTATCTTGTCTTCGTGGTGACGAACCAGGCCGGGGTCGCGCGCGGCCGCTATGACGAAGCCGCGGTCCTGGCCTTCCATCGGGCGATGCAGGGCCAGCTCGCCGACATTGGCGGGCATATCGACGCGCTGGAATATTGCCCGCACCATGTCGAGGGCACCGTCGAGGCCTATCGCCGCGACTGCCGCCGCCGCAAGCCGGGACCGGGCATGATCGAGGACCTCCTCGCCGCCTGGCCGGTCGATGCGGCGCGCAGCGTCATGCTCGGCGACACCGAGGCGGACATGCAGGCGGCGGCCGCGGCCGGCATCCGCGGCGTGCGCTATCAGGGCGGTTCCGTGCTGGATCTGCTGCGACAATCGATCTAGTTTCCGAGGCACGACATGTGGATCAGCAGAACCCCCCTGAGGGCCAGCTTTCTCGGCGGCGGCACCGACTACCCCTCGCATTTCCGCTCGCATCCCGGCGCCGTGCTCGGCGGCACGATCGATAAATACGTCTTCATCCAGGCGCTGCCGCTGGCGGCCATCGCCGAGCAGCATTTCCGCGTCACCTACCGCACCACCGAGAGCGTCGACCGCATCGAGGACATCCAGCATCCGGTGATCCGCGAGGCGCTGAAGCTGCACGGCTGGACCGCGCCGCTCAACATCGCCACCATGTCGGACCTGCCGGGCTCCACCGGCCTCGGCAGCTCCTCCTCCTTCACCGTCGGCTTCCTGAACCTGCTCAACCGCATGCGCGGCATCGAGCTGACGCGCTACGAGCTGGCGCGGCAGGCCATCCACATGGAGCAGGACATCCTCAAGGAGAATGTCGGCGTCCAGGACCAGATCCACGCCGCCTTCGGCGGGCTGGCGCGCTACGAGTTCACCGGCGACACCTTCTCCATCGAGCCGCTGCGGCTGACCACCAGCCGCCTCACGCTGCTGAACAGTTCGATGCTGCTGGTCTATACTGGCGGGCAACGCAGCGCGTCGGTCGTGCTCCAGAACCAGGATCAGCGTACGAAATCGGGCGCCAATGAGAGCTATCTGCGCGAGATGTACGAGATGACCCGCATCGGCGCGTCCCTGCTCGAATCGCCGGGCGACGACCTGTCGACCATCGTGCGCTTCGCCGAGCTCCTCGATCACGGCTGGCAGCTGAAGCGCCAGTTGGGCTCGTCGGTGTCGAACTCGGCGATCGACGAGCTCTATATTCACGGCAAGGAACTCGGCGCCTGGGGCGGCAAGCTGCTCGGCGCCGGCGGCGGCGGCTTCGTGCTGTTCCTTGCGGATCCGAACCTGCACCCGTTGTTCTCGGAGCGCTTCGGCCAGGGCAACGTCGTCAAGGTGGCGCTGACCAATGGCGGCTCCACCGTAACCCACATTCCCTGACGCGCGGCGGGCCGGCGGCGCGGGTCGCGCGCCGGGGCCAGCGGCGGAACGGGGATCGGCCTGTCCGCTTCCGGTCGATCGCAGACGCCGACAACGACGTGCCAAAGGACGTGCCATGAGCAAAGGCCGCATCATCCTCATTCCGCCCGCCGCGCCGGGCAGCAAGGGCGATGAGGGTATGGTGCGCGGCGCGCTGGAACTGTTCCGCGACCATCCCGTGGTGATCGTCAATCCCGCGCCGGAACGCATGTGGCTCGACCATCTGGCGCTCCAGGACGAGAACGGCACCGTCGGCGAGGCGCCCGGCCCGCTGCGGGATTTCGGCGGTCGGCTGGAGGCGGAAGACGTCCTGTTCCTGCTCGGGGCCGACGTCCTCGACGGCACCTGCGGGCTCGAACCCAGCTTCGAGCGGCTGGATCTCGCCACCGAGGCGCTGTTGCGCGGCTTGCCGGTGTTCGCCTCCTGCTCGTTCCGCTCGCAGGTCGCGCCGGAAATCCTCGAACGCCTGCGCCTGATGCCGGGCGTCGAGTTCCTGCTGCGCGACGACCATTCGTTGGCGAATTTTCGCCGGCAGACCGGCCTGAAGGGGCGCTACTTCCCCGACATCTCCTTCTTCTGCGCCCCCGCGCCCAGCGCCACGACGCAGGCCGTGCTGGCCGCCATCGCCGCGGCCGGGGACCGGCACCCGGTCATCGGCCTCAACTTCGCCGAGCATTCGTTCCGCTCGTTCTACGACGAGCACACCGAGGAGAACCGCCGCCTCTTCGTCGCCCGGGTGATCGAGGAGCTGGCGAACGTGCATCCGCAAGCCTTGTACGTGCTGCTGTCCAATGACGAGCGGCAGTGGGAGAATCACCCCTCCGACGCCTATTATCAGGACCTCGCGCTCGACTGGATCACCCGGAACCTCGATGCCGGGCGCGCGGTCAAGGCCCCGCCGGATATCGGTTACAGCGGCAACATCGTCGTGCTCGGTGCGGTGGACCTTCTGGTCACCGGGCGCATGCACCTGTCGCTGGCGGCGTTCCGGGCTCACACCGTGCCGCTGGTGATGATGTCGCAGGGCATCGGCTATACCTCCATCGACAAGATGCGCGGCGCCTTCGAGAAGCATCTCGGCACCACCGAGGCGGTCGTTTCCGACATCGGACGGCTCGGGGCGACCAGCGCGACCTTTCTGGCGGAGCGCCCGCACCTGCAGGCACGCCTTGCCGAGCTTGCCCTCGAACAGACATCATCAAACCTGCGGGACGTTGAACGACTCATGAGCGACATCGAGGGCAGCCGGGCTCCTGCGGCCGAAGACGACGACGCCGAGCTGCGGGCAGCGCTGGTGGCGGCGCTCGCCAGCATCGTCCGGCGGTCCGACGAGCTCGCCAGGGAGCGCACGCTCTCCGACCGGCTGCGCGAGCGCATCGATGCGCTCACCGCCGCCGCCCATGAAGAGCAGGCCAGGGCCGGCGACCTCGCGCTCCGGCTGCAGGCGAGCGAACAGGCACGGAACGAGGTGGCTGCCCAGCTCGAGGCCCAGAGGGAAAGCGTCGCCCGGCTCGGCGCGGCGCTCGACGTCTGCGAGCAGGAGTTGCAGGCGCGCGACACCGCGCAGCAGAACGAAGCCGCGACCGGCGCCAACCGCGAGCGCCAGGAGATCGACGAATTGCGCCGCCAGCTCGCCGAGGCGAAGTTCGCCGGCGACGCGGCGCTGCGCCAGGCCGAGCAGCGGATCGCCACCATGAGCACCGCCGGCGACCGGCTGGTGCGCGAGCTGCGCCGCGCCTATTCCAAGCCGTTCCGCCCGTTGCGCAAGAGCCTGGAGCGGGCGGCGCTGCGCTTCCTGCTGCTGCCGGAGCCGGTGCTGCCCCGGCGCAGCGCCTCCAGCCTGCGCCGCTCGCTGGAGAGCCGCCGGTCGGCACGCTTCCAGCGCGACTGGCTCACGGCCTGCGGCCATCTGGTCGAGCCCGACCGGCCGCGGCCGCCGGCGGGAACCTCGCTATATGCCTTCGCCCTGCGCGTGCTCGCCGCCTGCGTGGCGCCGGTCTCGATGCGCACCGCCGCGCGCTTCCGCCGCTCCGCCGACAAGCGCGACCCGGTGAAGATCGCCCAGGCGCAGCGCGACGCCGAGCTGCTGATGAACCTGAGCGCCGAGGGCTCGGACCAGGGCAAGGTCAACGAGCCGGTGGTGGATCCCCAGCGCGCCCGGCGGATCCTGGTCTCCGACTACCGCCTGCCGCGCCCGGACGTCTCGGCGGGCGAGCGGGCCACCTTCGGCGTCATCGCCGATCTCTGCACCCTCGGCTTCGAGGTGGTGTTCTGCGCCACCGATCTTTCCGACACCGCGCCCTACCGGCAGGATCTCGAGGCGCTCGGCGTCACCGTGATCACCCATGCCAGCGGCTATCACAGCGCCGGCGACTATGTGCGCGAGCACGGCGCGACCTTCGGCGCCTACTACCTCGTCCGCTTCGACGTGGCGGAAGCGCTGCTGCCGGCGGCGCGGCAGGTGGCGCCGGACGCGCTGGTGGTGCTGCACGCGCCCGACCTCTATTTCCTGCGCGAGGGACGCGCCGCCGATCTGAGCGGCGATCCGGCGATGCGCGCCAAGGCGGAGGCGACGCGTGAGCGCGAGATCGCCATGATGCGCGCCGTCGACCATGTCGTGCTGGTGAGCCCGGCCGAGCTGCCCTTCCTCGAGGCCCATCTCGACCGCGACAAGATCTCGGTCTTCCCCGCGCTCTACAGCCCGGTGGTGGAGGACCCGCCGGGCTATGAGGAGCGCAGCGACCTCTTCTTCCTCGGCGGCTTCAAGCACACGCCGAATGTCGACGCGGTGCTGTGGTTCGTCGGCAAGGTCTGGCCGCGCGTGCGCGCGGCGCTGCCGGACGTCGAGTTCCACATCGTCGGCGCCGAGGCGCCCCCGGAAGTGGTGGCGCTCGGCAACCAGCCGGGCGTGCGCCATGTAGGCTATGTCGCCGAACTCGATCCGGTGCTGGCCTGCTACCGGCTGAGCGTCGCGCCGCTGCTGTACGGCGCCGGCATCAAGGGCAAGCTCGGCGCCAGCCTCGGCGCCGGCGTGCCGTCGGTCTGCACCACCATCGGCGCCGAAGGCATGGGCATCGTCGACGGCCTGCACGCGCTGGTCCGCGACGAGCCGGAAGCCTTCGCCGACGCCGTCATCGCCCTCTATCGCGACCAGGCGCTATGGTCGCGCCTGGCGGAGAACGGCCGGGTCCTGGTGCGGGAGAATTTCGGCGAGCTCGCCAACCGCTCCTCCTTCCTGCGCATGCTGGACCGGGCGCGGGTGCTGCCGCTCGATCTCTATGTCCAGCACTGCCAGGCCGCCGAGCCGGCCGCCTTCCCGAGCTACGACGCCAGCACGCCGATCGACGTGTCGATCATCGTGCCCGCCTACAACAAATGGGAGCTCACCCGGCCCTGCCTCAGCTCGGTGCTGGTGGCGGGCCGCGCCACGGGCATCCGCTACGAGGTGATCCTCGCCGATGACGGCTCGACCGACGAGACGGTGAACGCGGCAGCGCTGTTCCCCGGGCTCCGGGTCGTCAAGGGCGAGCGCAACCAGGGCTTCCTGCTGAACTGCAAGACCGCGGCGGCGCGCGCCAGCGGCCGCCACCTGCTGTTCCTCAACAACGACACCGTGGTCCTGCCTGGCTGGCTGGAGCCGCTGCTGCAGGCGATGGACGAGGATCCCCGCATCGCCATCGCCGGCTCCAAGCTGGTCTACCCGGACGGCGCGATCCAGGAGACCGGCGCCGCGCTGTTCTCCGACGGTTCCGCGAGCAATATCGGCCGCGGGCGGGCGCGGCGCACGCCGCTCTATTCGGTCGCGCGCGAGGTGGATTACGCCACCGGCGCCTCGATGCTGGTGCGCGGCGCGTTCTGGCGCGAGATCGGCGGCTTCGACGAACGCTACGTGCCCGCCTATTGCGAGGATTCCGACCTCGCCATGACCGCCCGCGACAAGGGCCACCGCGTCGTCTGCGTGGCGGCGTCGGAGGCGGTCCATTTCGAGCACGGCTCCTATGCCGCCGAAAGCAAGGCCCGGCCCCGGCAGCTGGCGGTGAAGCACGGGAACATGCTGGTCAAGAAGTGGCGCAACACCTTCCTGATCGATCACATGCCGGCCGGCACGCCGCCGGATATCGCCGCCGCGCACGCCCAGCGCCAGCCGCCGCTGTCGGCGCTGGAACGGCGCCGGTCGGGGGCGCTGAACGTGCTCTATTTCAGCCCCTTCCCCTCGCACCCGGACAATCACGGCAACCAGGCGACCATCCAGGCCTTCGCCCGCAAGTTCCAGCAGATGGGCCACAAGGTGCATTTCGCCCTGCTGGAAAGCCACATGTACGACGCCGAGACGCTGGCGATGATGCAGGCGGCATGGGACAGCCTCGACCTGCTGCCGAACAGCTGCGGGCTCGGTTCCAGCGGCCAGCCGATCCCGTTCGACGGCTGGTACGAGGAGGGCCTGGGCGAGCGCATCCAGCTGCTCTGCGCCCGCTACGACATCGATATCGTGTTCTGCTCCTACGTGTTCCAGTCGCGGCTGCTCGACTATGTCCCGGCGCACATCCTCAAGGTCGTCGATACCCACGACAAGATGGGCGACCGCTACGAGATGCTGCGCCGGAACGGCCAGCCGCTCGAATTCTTCTCCTGCTCGCCGGAGGAGGAAGGCGCCTATCTGCGCCGCGCCGACCTCGTGGTCGCCCGCCGGGCCGAGGAGGCGGAATATTTCAACTCGGTGACGGGGCGCCAGACCGCCATCGTCATCCCGCATGTGGAGGAGGCCCGCTTCCTCGACCGCGCCTTCACCAAGATGACCGATGTCGGCATGGTGGCGAGCGCCAACCGCATCAATCTCGCCATCGCGCTGCAGCTGCTGCAGGCCATCGAGCGCCAGCTCGACGGGCGGCCCTCGCCCTTCACGCTGCACATTGCCGGCCAGGTCCGCGACATGGTGCAGGACCTCGCCCCGGAGGACGCCGAGCTGTTCACCCGTCCCTGGGTGAAGCTGCACGGCTTCGTGCCGGACATCGGCACCTTCTATGCGGATGCCGACGTCGTCGTCTCGCCCGTCACCATGGGCACCGGCATCAACGTGAAGACGGTGCAGGCCATGGCCTATGGCATGCCGCTGCTCACCACGAAATGGGGCGGCAAGGGCATCGAGACCGGCGACCCGATGCACGGGCATGAGGATCTCGATGCCCTCGTGGCCAGCCTGCTGAAGCTCGCCGAGGATCCCGCCCCGCTCTCCGCGCTCGCCGAGACCAGCCGGCGGCGCTACCAGGCCTTCTACGACGCCAGCATCCGCGCCATGGAAGGCATGTTCGCTTCCGTCGAACGCTAGCGCGACGCCGGCCGGAAACGGCTGGCCCGGCCGCTATCGCGGCCCCGGCCCGGCTTCCCTGCGCGGGGCGGCGGCGGCGATCTCCGCCGCCAGCCGTTCCACCTCTGTCCAGCGCTCCCAATCCGCGGCGATCGTCCAGCCGGGCCGGCCGACGCGGGCGAGCGGCAGCCGGTAGTGGAAGGCCGGGCGTGGCCGCACCTTGCCGGCGAAGCGCGGCAGCGACGTGCCGGCATGGAAGTGCAGCAGCAGCGGCAGCAGATCGAGCGAGCGCTTGCGGGTGGGATTGGCGGCCAGATAATCGTGCCGGAAGGTTTCGAGATCCGGCCAGTAATCGGGCGCCAGCACGCGCCGCACATAGGCGGGCGGATAAGGCGGAGGGGCATGAAGGCGGGTCAGCACGCCCTCGCCATTCGCGCGGCGAAGTTCCGGCTCCAGCGTCAGGAAGGCCTTGAAGGTCGCGACGATCTCCCGCTCGTCCTCGCTTGGCTGCGCGATGTTGAAATGCAGCCCCAGTGAATCGAGAAGCGTCGTTCCATCGCCGGATGCACCGGCCGCGCGGAGCGTGGCCACCACCTCGTCCACGCCGTCGAGCTCGGACCGTTCGAGCGGTCCGATGATGATCTCGCGCGGCACGAAGGGCGCCAGCAGGCTGCCCAGCGCCGTCGTCAGGCGCCGCGGCAGGCCGGCCAGCGGATTGCCGGCGCCGCGACCGGGATGGACATGGCGGACGTCGAGTTCGACGCGCATGGCGCCGAGGCGGCTGCCGATCAGATGGAACGCCTGCGGATCCTCCTCCACCAGTTGCCCGCCGAAGCGGCGCTCCAGCGCGAAGGCCGCATCGCGGACGGAGAGATCGACGAACTCGATCTCCACGCCGACCCGGCGGGACGAAGTCTGGGAGGCATTGTGCGCGATCGACGACACCTGCGAGGTTGAAACCGGCATCGGCCATGCATGGACCGGGGTTGCCGCAAGGTCAACAAACCGGAAGCCGTATCGGCGGGCCGCGGGCCCTCGTCCAGCCGCAGGCCAAGCCCCGAATGGCTTCCGGGCGCTGCCGCTCCGCCATTTGCGGGGCAGGCCGGCTCAAGGAGTCGTGATGATCTTCGGCGTGCCGCAATTGGGCGGGGTGCAATCGGGCGTCGGCATGTCGTTCACCGATCCCGATGGCGCCGTGCCGGTGGACGGCACCTGCCGGACCGGCGGCGCGGGAGGCGCCGGCATGACCGGCGTCGGCTCCGCCTGCGACGGCCGCTGCAGCGCGGGATTGCCCGCCGGCGGCGCGGAGAGCGCCGGCGCCGAGCTGTTGCCCGTCGAGGGGCCGGCGGTCTGCGCCCCGGCGAGGCCGCCGGCGGCCAGCACCAGCAGCGCCCCGGCGACGAAGGGGGTGAGAAGGGGTCTGTCCATGCGATCCTCCCTGAGGGGGAGGAACGCCGCAGCGGCCGGCCTGTTCCAAGGCGAAACCGCCCGCCGGCCCGGCCGCCCGCGGCGGGCGCGGCGGGTGAAGAAGGCGGCCGGGCTATTCCGGCAGCGTCTCCTTGAGCGCGTGGTAGCGGCGCAGGAAATACATCAGCCCCTCGCGCGTGCCGGCCTCGTCGAGGCCCACCACCTCGCAGAACAGCACGTCATGCGTGCCTACCTCGACGAAGCGGGAAATGCGGCAGTCGAAGGAGGCCAGCGCCCCCACCAGCACCGGCGCGCCGGTCACGCCCGGCCGCCACTGACCGGCCTGGAAGCGCTCGGACGGCGGCACGCGGCCGCCGAAGCGGTCGGACAACTCCTGCTGCCCGGCCGCCAGCGTGTTGACGCACAGCACCCCGTTGGCATGCACGATGGCACTCGCCGAGGAGCCGCGGTTGAGACACACCAGCAGGGTCGGCGGATCGTCGGTGACGCTGCACACGGCGGAGGCGGTGAAGCCGTGGCGCCCGCCGGGGCCGTCGGTCGTCACCACGTTCACCGCCGCGCCGAGCCGTGCCATGGCGTCGCGATACGCCTGACGCTCCACCGGCATCGGCGTCGGCGGCTCCGGCACGATGTCCCTGTGCTGGCAGGCTCCCATTGCGATCTCCTCGTCTCCGCGCGACATGGTCGTGTCGGCTCAGAATTCGCGCAGATTGTCGCGCAGTAGCTGGTGCTTGTACTGCGTGCGCACAAGCCCGCGCGCCTGCAGCTCAGGCACCAGCCCGTCGCAGATCTCGGTGATGTAGCGGCGCGAGACGCGCAGCACCGGGGTGGTGATCAGGAAGCCGTCGCCGCCGACCTCCTCCATCGCCTCGCCCATCTTCTGCGCCACCTGCGCCGGGGTGCCGATCAGCTCCATGGAGGAGACGAGCCCGCCGCCGCCCGCCGCCGCCAGCTGGCGCAGCGTCTTGCCGGAGCCCCATTGCTGGAACTTGTCGAGCGTGCCGGATTCGCCATTCGTCACCAGCTTTTCCGGCAGCGGCTTGTCGAGGTCGTACTTGGAGAAGTCGATCTCGGTGATGGCGGAGATCGAGATCAGCACGTCGGTGACGAAATTGTCGGACATGGTGACGTTCTCGTAGCGCGCGCGCGCCTCCGCCTCCGTCTCGCCCAGGCTGGGGCAGATGCAGAAGAACACCTTGATGTCGTCCGGGTTGCGGCCGAGCTTCTCGGCGCGGGCGCGGATATCGGCGCGGAACGCCTTCATCCCCTCGACGCCGTTCGCCACCGAGACGATGGCGTCGGCATGCTCCGCCGCGAAGTCGCGGCCGCGCGGCGAGGCGCCGGCCTGCAGGTACACCGGGCGGCGCTGCGGCGAGGGCACGGTGTTGAGCGGCCCGCGCACCTTGTAGAACCGGCCCTCATGGTCGACGGTATGCACCTTGGAGCCGTCGGCATAGATGCCGTTCTTGCGGTCGAGCACCACCGCGTCCGGCTCCCATGAGTCGAATAGCTTGCCGACCACCTCCATGTACTCGTCGGCCATGGCGTAGCGGTCCTCGCGCGGAGGCAGCTGGTCCATGCCGAAATTCTTCGCCATCAGGTCCTCGGCGGAGGTGACGACGTTCCAGCCGAAGCGGCCCTTGGTCAGGCTGTCGATGGTGGAGGACAGCCGCGCCAGCATGAAGGGCGGGTAGGCCATGGTCGACATGGTGGCGACGACGCCGAGATGCTTGGTGGCCATGCCCATGGCGACGGCGAGCGGCGCCGGGTCGGCCTTCGGCACCATCATGGCGTGTTTGAGCGACAGGTCGCGCGAGGCGCCGTAGGTCTCCGGCACCATCAGCTTGTCCTCGATCATGATGAGGTCGAAGCAGGCGCGCTCCATCGCCTGCGCCATCTCGATGTAGAACTGGCCGTCCCACGGATTGCCGCCCTGGCCGAAGGGTTCGCGCCATTCGTCGGGCGTGAAGTTCATGAACCAGGCGAGGTGGAAGCGCTTGTCGGCCATTTTCGTCAGTCCTTCACCAGTGCCGCCGCGGAGGTGCCGTCGGCGGGCAAGAAAGCATCGGGAACCAGGGTGAGACGTGCCTTGGCGCGGTCCGCCTCGAAGCGGCGCGAGTCGCGCACGATCCGGCACTTCGTCTCGTAGTCGGAGACGATGGTGGCGCCGAAGCGCTCGGGCGCCTGCGGATCCTTGCGCGGCCGCTCCACCGCGATGACGCGGGTGCCGAGCAGGAACGCCTCGGGCAGATCATGCGTCACCATGACGATGGTCATGGCGTTCTCTTCCCACAGCTCGCTGACCAGCTCGTGCATCTGCTTGCGGGTGCCGGGGTCGAGGGCGCCGAACGGCTCGTCGAGCAGCAGCACCTTCGGCTTCATGATCAGCGCCTGCGCCAGCGCCAGGCGCTGCTGCATGCCGCCGGACAGCTGGGCGGGGTATTTTTCCGCATGCTCGGCGAGGCCGACGCGGGTGAGCAGCGCCATGGCGCGCTCCTCCACCGCCCGGCGGCGAGCGCCGAACAGCCGGCCGAGCAGCGGGGACGCCGCCCATTGCGGGCCCATCATCACGTTGCCCAGCACGGTGCGGTGCGGGAACACCGAGTAGCGCTGAAACACCACGCCGCGATCGGCGGTGGGCTCGGGGGCGATCGGCTCGCCATCGATCAGGATGCGCCCGCGCGTCGGGGCCTCCTGCGAGAGCAGCATGCGCAGGAAGGTGGTCTTGCCGGCACCGGAAGGGCCGATCACCGCGAGGAATTCGTGGTCGTCGAGCGTCAGGTTGATGCGCTCGAGCACGATATGCTCGCCATATTCCTTCCACACGTCGTCGAAGATGATCTGGGTCATTCAGGCCGCCTTGATCCGGTCCCAGGGATAGGCGACGGCGGCCACTTTCCGCAGGGCATAGTCCATCAGGAAGGCGAGCAGGGTGATCCAGGCGACATAGGGCAGGATCACGTCCATCGCGAGATAGCGACGCACCAGGAAGATGCGGTAGCCGAGCCCGCCCTCGGCGGTGATCGCCTCGGCGGCGATGACGAACAGCCAGGCGGCGCCGAGCGAGAGGCGCACCGAATCGAGCAGGCGCGGCATCACCTGCGGCAGGATCACCCCAGTGATCATCTGCCAGGTGGAGGCGCCCAGCGTCTGCGCCTTGACGATCTGTTCGGTCGGCAGCGAGGCCACGCGCAGCATCACGTCGCGGGTGATGAAGGGGGCGATGCCGAACACGATCAGCACGATCTTGGAGAGTTCGCCGAGCCCGAACAGGATGAACAGGATCGGCAGCACGGCCAGCGGCGGGATCAGCGAGAAGGCGGCGAAGAACGGCTCGAAGGTGGCGCGCAGATAGGGCACGAAGCCGACGAGGATGCCGAGCACCAGCCCGATCAGCGCGGAGATGCCGAGGCCGAGGAACAGCCGCTGCAGGCTCAGCCAGGTGTCCCACCAGAGCAGGTACTGCTTGGTGGCGATGTCCAGCGTGGTGCCCAGCCTGACCATGCTGGCATAGAAGGAGGCGAAGCCCGGCATCAGCTTGTCGGCGGGATCGATGGCGAGCCGCGCGCTGGAGCCGAGGAAATAGACGCCAACCAGCAGCACGAAGGGCAAGGCGGCGAGGATCACCTTGGCGCCCGAGCTCGGCGCATAATTGATGATGCGACGCATGGATCGGCCTTTCCTGGCGGTAGATGGGCGAGTTCGCCCTCGTACTTCCTTCATCCCTCTCCCCGCCCGAACTCGGCTGCTGCCGAGTTCGGTTCCGGCAAGGTCGAAACCGGAAACATCCGGTTTCGACGGAGAGGTGGCCCGCGAAGCGGGTCGGTGAGGGGCTCTAGCGATTAGGAAGCCAAGTAGCCCCCTCACCCCACCCCTCTCCCCGACGGGGAGAGGGAGTCGACGGCTTCGCCGAGTTCGGTTCCGGCGAGCGGGACGTCGGCCCCCGGCTTCGGCGGAGAGCCGGCCCACGCAAGGCCTCTTCCGCTTCTTTCTTTCCCTCTCCCCGTCGGGGAGAGGTGGCCCGCGCAGCGGGTCGGTGAGGGGCTCTGGCGATTGGGAGCCGGGAAGACCCCTCACCCCACCCCTCTCCCCCACGGGGAGAGGGAGCCTGCGGCTTCGCCGGACTACAGCCTCAGAGCTTCCCGTCGGCGGCGAGCTTGGTGAAGGTCGGGTTGATCCGCATCTTGATGTTGGCCTTGTCGCCCAGCACCGTGCCGTCGGCGACCTCGATGCCGATGCTGTCGACGCTGGCGGCGCCCTGGCCGAACAGGCCCTGCGAGAAGCAGAACTGGCGGATGCTGTCCCAGATCTTGGCGTTGTCCGCCGCGGTCAGGAAGGCGAGCGCCTCGGCCGGGGTATAGAAGAAGTGGGTGGTGTCGAGCTGGCTCTGCAGGCCGCCGGCATCGGTGCCCATGGCGCTGGTCATCACCGCGCGCATCTCCGCGCCCTTCTCGCCGCCGGCCTTGAGAATGCCGAGCGCCTCGTACCAGGCGCCGAGCACCGCCTTGGCGAAGTCGGGGTTGTCCTTCAGCACCTCGGTCTTGCCGACGAACACGTCCATGATCTCGCCGGGGATCTTCGACGAGTCGAACAGCACGGTGGTGCCGGCGACCTTCTGCATGTCCTCGGTCAGCGGCTTCCACGACACCGCGTGCTTCAGGTCCGGCTGCGACACATAGGCGGCGGCGATCTCGCTGTCGGAGATGTTCACCGTCTTGGTCGCCGTCGGGTCGGTGATGCCCGCCTGCTGCAGGCCGCGATTCAGCAGGTAGTGCGAAACGCTGTACTGCAGCAGGTAGACGTCCTGCCCGGCCAGTTCCTTGATGTCCTTGGCGGTCTTGGAAAGGACGATGTCGTTGCCGTTGGAATAGTCGGTGATCAGGAACACCGAGGTGTCGACCCCGCCCGCCGCCGGCATGGTGAGACCGTCCATCGAGGCGACACCCACCGCGTCGATCTCGCCGGCGATGAACTGGTTGACCGAGCCGACATAGTCGTTGGCCTGGATCAGCTCGACCTCGATGCCGTATTTGTCGGCCCACTTCTTCATGATGCCGGACGACTTCATGTAGGCCAGCGGCATGAAGCCGATATAGACCGTGTAGGCGACCTTGAAACTCTTCTTGGGGGCGGCATGCGCCGGGCTCTCGGCACCGGCGAGGACGACGGCGGCGAGGCCGGCGGCAAGCGCGGCGGCTCTCAGGAAACGCTTCATGGGCGGGGCTCCGGTCGCGGGAATACCCCACTATTAAGCGTTGACTTAATATGGCATGCAAGCCTAACAAATAAGCACGCATAGCATATGAGCAAGGCACAAAAATCGATGCTTTCGCCATCCGCCGTACAGGGGAGAGGCCCATGACCGCAAAAGCGGCACGCCGGCGCCTGCCGCCGGCCGAGCGCCGGGCCATGATTCTCGACGAGGCGCTGCGGCTGTTCGCCGAGCGGCATTATTCCATCGTGACGGTGCGCGACATCGCGCAGGTCTGCGAGATGAATGTCGGGCTGCTCTATCATTATTTCGACAGCAAGGACGATCTGGTCCGGCGCGCCCTGGAGCACGCGATCGGCCAGCTGATGCTCGGCTATGAGGAGCGCCGCACCCAGCAGCCCGACCCGCTGGCCGAACTCCTCGCCTGGCTGGAAATCCATGCCGAGATCGCCCCGACGCTGATCCGCATGGTGAAGCTGATGGCGGATTATGCCAGCTCCGGCATGCGCGACGAGGTGCTGGACGCGCTGATCGCCGGCTTCTATCGCGGCGAGCAGGACGTGCTGGAAGGGGCGCTGCGGCGTGGCGTCGAGGCCGGCCTGTTCGCCCCGCACGACGTCGCCCGCACCGCCCGCCGCATCGGCCTGATGCTCGACGGCATCTTCTTCGCCTCCACCAGTCGCGGCGACGATCGCGTCGAGGCGGACATACGCGACCTCGCCGACGTGCTGCCCGCCTGGGTCGGCGCCGGGACGGTCGCCGCCGCGCCCGCCTCCTGACGCCGCAGCGGCATCTTGGAACCGGCGGCCGATTGCGGCATGGTCGGCGCCGACAAACCCCGCCCGACCGCTCCCGACATGACCGGCGTCGTCGCCGACTGCGCGGCAGTCATTGCGGCGCTGACCCGATCATGAAGGGACGAGAGAAAATGGAAGCGGTTTTCGACGGCCACAACGACGTATTGCTGCGGCTGTGGGAGCATGCGAAGGCGGGCGCCGATCCGGTACGCGAGTTCGGCGAGGGCACCGACAAGGGCCATATCGACGCCCCCCGCGCCCGCAAGGGCGGGCTCGCCGGCGGGCTCTGCGCCATCTACATCCCGTCCGGCGAGCTCATCCTCAAGCAGGCCGACGCGAGCGGCCACTACGCCACCCCGCTCGCCGAGCCGCTGGAGCGCTCACCCTCACTGGACACCGCACTGGACATGGCGGCGATCGCCTTCCGGCTGGAGCGCGCCGGCCTGTGGAAGCTCTGCCGCTCCACCGCCGAGATCCGCGCCGCCATGGCCGAAGACACCTTCGCCGCGGTGCTGCACATGGAGGGCTGCGAGCCCATCGATGCCGATCTCGCGGCGCTGGAGACCTTCTACGCCGCCGGCCTGCGCTCGCTCGGCCCGGTCTGGAGCCGCAACAACATGTTCGGCCACGGCGTGCCCTTCGCCTTCCCGATGAGCCCCGACACCGGCCCCGGCCTCACCGAGGCGGGCTTCGAACTGGTCCGCACCTGCAACCGCCTGGGAATCCTCATAGATCTCGCTCATATCACCGAGCGGGGCTTCTGGGACGTCGCGAAGACCACCGACCAGCCGCTGGTCGCCAGTCACTCCAACGCCCATGCGCTCACCCCGGTGGCGCGCAACCTCACCGACCGCCAGCTCGACGCCATCCGGGAAAGCAAGGGCCTGGTGGGGCTCAACTACGCCACCACCATGCTGCGCCCGGACGGCCGCGAGGACGCCGACACGCCGCTCGACGCCATGGTCGCGCATATCCGCCATCTGGTGGAGCGCGTCGGCATCGACGGCGTGGCGCTCGGCTCGGATTACGACGGCGCCACCATCCCCGCCGCCATCGGCGACGCCGCCGGCCAGCAGGCGCTGGTCGAGGCGCTGGCCGCCGACGGCTTCGGCGCCGACGACCTCGCCAAACTGTGCCGGGAGAACTGGCTGCGGGTGCTCGCCCGCGCCTGGCATGAATGAAGGCCGGCGCGGCGGAAGCTAGTCGCCCTTCTCGCCGGTGATCTCCCCGAGCCGCCGGCTCATCTCGGCGCTGTAGCGGCGGATGGCGCGGGTCTCGCTCAGCAGGCCGACGACCCGGCGGCTGCCGTCATCCACCACCACCGCCAGCGCCTCGGCCTCCGCCCCCTCGAAGGCGGCCAGCGCCTCGCGGATGGTCATGCCGGGCGTGAGCGCGGTCGAGGCGAGCCGCAGCAGCGGACGCAGCGTCGCCGGCGCGTCGCCCTCCGCGGCATAGAGCGCGGCGGGCGGCACCATGCCGGCATAGCGGCCGTCCGCCTCGGTAGCGACGAGATCGGCCGTCGCGCCCGGCGGACACAGGCGGCGCGCCTCCCCCGGCGACATGTCGACGGCAAGCCGTGGCACGTCGGAACGCATCAGCTCGCCGACCGTGAGCTCGCGCAGCCAGCCTATGTCATAGGCCCCGCGTATGCTCTCGCCGCGCAGATGGAAGCGCCAGGTGGCGAAGGAGAAGCCGAACAGCCGGCGCGTCATCAGCGAGGAGACGCCGGAGGCCGCCAGCACCGCCAGCGTCAGATTGAGGTCGCCGGTCATCTCCAGCGCCAGCAGGGTCATGGTCATCGGCCCGCCCACGACCGAGACCGCCAGCGCGCTCATGCCGATCAGCCCATAGAGCGACACGTCGGCCGGGAGCGCCGGCAGCGCCAAGGCGAGCGCGGCGGCATAGCTGCGCCCGGCCAGCACGCCCATCAGCAGCGAGGCGAA
This sequence comes from Ancylobacter oerskovii, assembly GCF_018390555.1. Lineage (GTDB taxonomy): Bacteria > Pseudomonadota > Alphaproteobacteria > Rhizobiales > Xanthobacteraceae > Ancylobacter > Ancylobacter oerskovii. The sequence continues at coordinate 323,170 of NZ_JAHBGB010000002.1, forward strand.
GAACAGGCCGCCGCGAAAACCCGAGCCGATGGAGATCGAGGAGGCCGCCATCTTGGCGAGGAGCAGCAGCGCGAGCGTGCCCGGCAAGGCGTCGGCGGCGAGGAAGTGATAGACCGCGCCGTGCCCGGCGGAGAGCACGGTCGGGCTCGCCAGCGCCATCATTCCCACCGCCAGCCCGCCCAGCGCCGGCCGCAGGGCGACGGGCAGCGGCACGCGGCGGAAGCCCGCCTCGACCAGGGTGGCGCCGCGCATCACCGCGATGCCGGCGAGCGCGCAGAACGCGCCCAGCAGCAGCACCGCCGGCAGGTCGGCGAGGCCCGGCGCCGAGAGCGGCGCCAGCACCGGCAGCGCCTCCGGTGCCAGCAGGCGGCGCGTGACCGCGGCGGTGAAGCTCGCCGTCATCATCGGCACGAAGGCGGGGATCGCATAGGTGCCGATGATCAGTTCGAAGCCGTAGAAGGCGCCCATCAGCGGCGCATCGAACGCCGCGCCGATCGCCGCGCCCGCCGCGCATCCCACCAGCGTGCGCAGGTCGGCGCGGCGCAGGTGCAGGCGCTGGCCGAGGAAGGAGGCGATGCCGCTCGCCCCCTGCGTATAGCCGGCCTCCAGCCCGACCGAGGCGCCGACGCCCGAGGAGAACAGCGTCTGCACCGCCACCACGACGCTGTCCTTCAGCGACATACGCCCGCCCTGCAGCGCGTTCGCCTCGATGGGATCCACGGGCGCCGAAGCGGCCCCGCGCCGGATCCATTGGCTCGCAAGGCCGAAGACGAGCCCACCCAGCGCGGGCACGAGAACGAGCAGCAGCGGCGCGACGCCGGCGGTGACGGAGAGATGCGCATCGGGCGCGATGCCGAACAGCACCACATGCAGGAACTGCGTCGCCGCCCCCATGGCGACCACCACCAGCCCGGCGAGCACGCCGATCGCCGCCGCCAGCGCGACCAGAGCGAACTCGCTCTCGCGCAGGCCCATGCGCAGGCGGACGAGCATGGACGGGGAGGCACCAGGAGGGGACGCGGCGGGATCTGCGGTCACGGGGCGGCCTTGGCGATCGGCGGCGGGGCGGCCCCATGTCTAGGCGGTGCGCCGGCCGGGGGCAACGCGCGAGGCCGCAGCGCCGGATCGCTCCCGGCTTCCAGGCGCTTCCAGAGCGGCCGCCGCCCGGGATGACGGCCGACAGCCCTCCGGGGTGACCGCCTACAGCTCGTCATGGCCGGGCTTGGCCCGGCCGTTCCCGCAGTTCCACCGGACCCACCCGGACCAAGACATGGATCCCCGGGCCAAGCCCGGGGATGACGCGGCTCGAAGGGAACCCGCGCGAAAAGCGAAGCGCGTTCCGCGCCCTCCCGTGCCTTCATCGTCATTCCGGCTGGAGGCCGCAGCCTCATCCCGAGCGGGGGCCGCAGCGTCATCCCGGCCGGAAGCCACAGCCTGATCCCGGCTGGAGGCGAGGCCGCGGCGTCGAGATCGCTCCCGGTTTTCAGGCGCTTCCAGATCGGCTGCCAGCCGTCCGGGATGACCGCCTACAACCCGTCATGGCCGGGCTTGGCCCGGCCATCCACGCCTTGGACCCGGGTGCATCCGGCAGGATCGGGCGGATGGCCGCGCGCCCCCCGACCATGACACCTGCCGGCCATGACACCTGCCAACCCCGACCATGACACCTGCCGCCCACACCCCCCTGCCGCCCATAACCACCTGCCGGCCATGCCCCGCCGGTCGTGCCCCCTGCCGGGCCGTCCCGCGTTCGGGCGGGCGGAAGGCATCACCCCGGCGTCAGCGCCTGCCCGCGTCCGGGTCGTCTATGTCCGCCTCCGGCCGGTCGCTGCCGTCGGCGGTTTCCTGATGCCAGACGCCGGCGGCGTCCTGATAGAGGATCGGCCGGGTCTCCCCCGCCAGCGACTGGCGCGCGGCCGCCTCGCGCGCGGCCCGCAGCGCCCCTTCATGCGTGGCGTGCGTTTCGGAAAACACGTCGCCCAGCTTGTAGGCCCAGCCGCCGTCATGCTCGACGATCTCGTAGCGTATATGGCTCATGTCGCATCCTCCCGGGCTTGGAAAACCACCGGCGCCAACGCCGGTTCCCCACAGGGCCATGCGGCCAGCCTAGCACCATCCCGCCGGCGGAACTTGCTCCTTCCCATCGTCCTTGAAACGGCTTCCTCACGGGAAAGCGGGTGGCGGGATCGGGCGGAATGGTCTATCGAGCCACGCCCCGGCCGAGCGGCCGTGCGTGCAGAGTGCGGAGTGCCGACCATGCGTGCCGACCCCTACCAGCCGACCGAACCCGGCCTGCGGGCGACGCGCAAGGAATGGACCGGCCTCGCCGTCATCGCCCTGCCCTGCCTCGTCTATGCGATGGACCTGACGGTGCTCAACCTCGCGGTGCCGCAGCTCGCGCTGCATCTCGCCCCGAGCGCCACCCAGCTTTTGTGGATCATCGACATCTACGGCTTCATGGTGGCAGGCATGCTGATGCTGATGGGCACGCTCGGCGACCGCATCGGCCGCCGGCGCCTGCTGCTCATCGGCGCCGCGGCATTCGCCGCCGCCTCGGTGCTCGCCGCCTTCTCCCGCTCGGCGCAGGAGCTCATCGCGGCGCGGGCCCTGCTCGGCATCGCCGGGGCGACGCTGGCACCCTCCACCCTCTCGCTGATCCGCAACATGTTCCTCGACGAGCGCGAGCGCACGCTGGCCATCGGGGTGTGGATCGCCTGCTTCTCCGCCGGCGCCGCCATCGGGCCGCTGGTCGGCGGCGCGGTGCTGGCGCATTTCTGGTGGGGGGCGGTGTTCCTGCTGGCGGTGCCAGTGATGATCGGCCTGCTCCTGGTCGGCCCGTTCCTGCTGCCGGAATATCGCGACGCGCATGCCGGCCGGCTCGACATCGTCAGCGCCGTGCAATCGGTGGCGGCGGTGCTGGCGCTGATCTATGGCATGAAGCACGTCGCCGAGGCGGGACCGGACGCGCAGACGGCGCTCGCCGTTGCGCTCGGCCTGGTCATCGGCTTTTTCTTCGTCGCCCGCCAGAAGCGCCTCGCCGACCCGATGATCGACCTGTCGCTGCTGCGGCACCCGAGGATCGGCGCCGCGCTCACCGTCAACATCATGGCGATGTTCGGCGCCATGGGCATCTTCCTCGCCTTGTCGCAATATCTCCAGCTGGTGCTCGGCATGGGCCCGTTCGAGGCCGGGCTGTGGACGGCGCCTTCCGGCGTGTGCTTCGCCATCGGCTCGCTGGCGACGCCGCACATCGTGCGGCGGGTGCGGCCGGTCGACCTGCTGGTGGCGAGCCTCCTGCTGTCCGCCGCCGGCTTCGCGCTGCTGAGCCAGATCGAGCGCGCGCCGCTGCCGGTCATGACCGCCTCGATCGTGATGTTCTGCCTCGGCCTGTCGCCGGTCGGCACCCTCACCACCGATCTGATGATGCGGGTCGCCCCGGCGGAGCGGGCGGGCGCGGCCTCGGCGATCTCGGAGACCAGCTTCGAGTTCGGCGGCGCGCTCGGCATCGCCGTGCTCGGCAGCATCGTGGCGGCAACCTACCGGGTGAACATGGAAGGTCTCAGCCTGCCCGGTGCCGATGCCGGGCTGCTGGCCGACGCCCGCCGCACGCTGGACGGCGCCGTCGCCGCGGCGCGGCAGCTCGGCGGACCGTCGGGCGAGGCACTGATGCGGGCCTCGCACGACGCGTTCTCGCGCGGGCTGAGCCTTGCGACGCTCGCCTGCGCCGCGCTCACCCTCGCGGCGGCGCTGCTGGCGCGCCGGCTGCTCGGCGCGACGCGCTAGCCGCGCGGGCAAAGGATCGAGTTGCGGCGGAACCGGCGAGGTTTCATAGTCGCGCCAACGGATTCCCCGATCGATGATCGCGGCGCGTGCGGCCCGGCCGGGGCCACGGGCGAGCGGAGGGAGGCGAGGCGTCCGTCCCGCCTCTCCCAATCTCCCGGTGCCTCCCTTCATGCCGCGCAAACCGTCCAACATCGTCTACGCCGCCGACGACAAGATGCCGCTCGGCACGCTGCTGGTCCTCGGCGTGCAGCACGCGACGCTCGCCCTGCTCTTCGTGGTCTATCCGCTGGTCGCCGCCACCGAGGCCGGCCTGTCGTTCACCGACACGCAGATCCTGATCACCAGCTGCATCATCTTCATGGGGGTGGCGACCATCCTCGAATGCCTGCCGCGCTCGAAATCCGGCGCCGGCATGCTGCTGGTGCAGATCCCCAATACCGCGCATCTGCCGCTGGCGGTGCAGGCGCTCTCGGCCGGCGGCACGGCGCTCTATGCGGCGATGAGCCTGATCGCGGCGGTCTCGCAGTTCTCGCTCACCCGGTTCCAGAACGCGATGCGGGCGATGTTCCCGCCGGAGATCTGCGGCGTCGCCGTGACGATGCTGGGCGTGGCGCTGGCCGCGCCGGCGCTGCGCCGCATGTTCGGCCTCAGCGCCCATGAGGCGACGACGCTGCTCGACCTGCGCTACCCGCTGGTGAGCTTCACCGCGCTCCTGATCATCATCGTGCTGGCCATCTTCTCGCGCGGCGCGCTGCGGCTGTTCGCGGTGGCCATCGGCGCCGGCGTCGGCTGGGCGCTGGCCGCCTATGTCGGGGTCGCCCGCGCGCCGGCGGAGCCGGGTCTCGACGCCCTCGCCTTCATCGACCTGCCGCAGCTCGGCTGGCCCGGCCTCGCCTTCTCCTGGGCCATGCTGCCGGCCGCGGTGCTGACCGGCATCATCTCCGCCGTCGACATGCTCGGCACGGTGGTGTCGATGCAGCGCATGGACGACGCCGACTGGCGCCGCGCCGACATGGGACAGGCGGCCCGCGCCATCCGCGCCAACACGCTGAGCGACGCTGGCGCCGCCGTTACCGGCGGCTTCGCCAGCGCCTCCTCCTCGGCGGCCATCGGCGTCGCCTTCGCCACCGGCGCCACCGCCTGGCGCATCGGCGTCGTCTCCGGCGTGATGATCCTGCTCGCCGCCTTCTCGCCGAAGCTCATCGGCGCGCTGACGGTGATCCCCGATCCGGTCGTCGGCGCCATCCTGGTCTACAGCGCGGCGTTCCTGATCGTGGCCGGCATGGAGCTCATCCTGTCCCGCCGGCTGAGCGACCGGCGCATCTTCACCGTCGGCCTGGCGGTGATGGCCGGGCTGGCGGTGGCGATCCTGCCCGAGCTGGTCCATGCCGCGCCGACCTGGGCGCAGCCGATCCTGGAATCGCCGCTGTCGGTGTCGACGGCGGTGGCCGTCGCCCTCAACCTGTTCTTCCGCATCGGCATCCGCCAGGAGGCGGCGGTGACGGTGACGACCGACGACAACCCGTTCACCGCCGCCACCGAGTTCCTGGAGCTCCAGGGCGACGTGTGGGGCGCCCGGCGCGACGTGGTGGCCGCCGCCATCCCGGTGGTGGCGGAGGCGGTGGAGATGCTGCTCGACACCGGCGTCGCCCCCGGCGAGCTGGAGATGCGGGCGAAGTTCGACGAGATGAATTTCGACGTCGTGCTCGCCTATCGGGGCGAGGCGATCGAGATCCCCACGCTGCGCCCCTCGCCCGAGGACCTGCTCGGCGACAGCGCGGCGGTGGCGCGCTTCGTCGGCTACATGCTGAGCAAACGCGCCGACAAGCTGGTGATCGGCAAGACCGGCGACCGCCAGGCGCTCACCCTGCGCTTCGAGCATTGAGACCGTGCAGCGCCCGCTTGCCGGCGGGCGTCGATGTCGGATAGTTCTGATGCGGTTCGAGGCGGCCTGTGCCGCCTTGCCCGCCCCCTTGAGCCGGAGCCGTGTCTTCGATGCAGATCGACCGTTTTGTCGAGAAGGATGTGGTGATCACCGCGGTCAGGGGGCGGCTCGACAGCTCCACCTCGCCGAAGCTCGACGAGTTCATGGCGGTGATCCCCGATGGCAGCAGCGCGCTGCTGCTGGATTTCGCCGAGCTCACCTATATCTCCTCGGCGGGGCTGCGCGTGGTGCTGAAGGCCGCGAAGCTGGCCAAGGGCTCCGGCGTCACCCTCGCCATTTGCGGGCTGATCCCGCCGGTGCACGAGGTCTTCGACGTCAGCGGCTTCTCGACCCTCATCCCCATCCACCCGACCCGCGACGCCGCGCTGGCCATCCTGGCCTGAGCGTTTCCTCGAGAGCGGCAGCGGAGAGCCCATGATCATCGCGCAGCTCGATCTCCGCCTCGCGAATGACCTAGCGGAACTCGAGCCGCTGGTGCGGGCGCTGGAGTTCTTCGCCGAGGCCTCGGCGCTGCCGGAGAAGGTGGCCCATCGCCTCACCCTCGCGGTCGACGAGTTCGTCAACAACGCCGTCGACTACGGCTATGCCGACCGGCGGGCCGGCGAGATCACCGTGTCGGTCCGCCATCGCGGCGAGGAGGTGGAGGTCGTGCTCGCCGACGACGGCGATGCCTTCGATCCCTTCACCGCCCCGGCGCCGGACCTCACCAGTTCCATCGAGGAGCGCCGCATCGGCGGCCTCGGCGTGCATCTGGTGCGCACGCTGGCGGCCCGCTTCGCCTATCGGCGCGAGGACGGATGCAACGTGGTCACGCTCGCCTTCACCCTCGACGGCTAGCCAAGCGCGCCGGAGCCGCGGGCGTCAGGCGCGGTGGGCATCAGGCGCGGTGGGCCTGACTGAAGCTGTTCACCACCTGCCGCGCCAGCCAGACGATGCGCTCGAACAGCAATGTCATGCGGAAGAGCGCGTCCTGCTGCAGCGGCGTAAGCGCCTGCTGGGCGGACAGCCGCTGGCGCAGTGCCTCCATCACCTGGTCCCGATGGCCGAGCAGGCTGAGCACCAGCTCGGGATCCTCGACACCCAGGCTCTCCCCGTGCTCGGCGACGGCCCCCAGCAGGGCGTGGAGGGATTCGATCAGCCGCCGCGCGGTCGGCAGCGCCTGGGCCGGGCCGGCGACCTCGGCGAATTCGCCCAGCGCCTCGTGCAGCGCCCCGACGCTGCCGGCGGCATCGTCCAGCAGCAGCGCCACCGCGACCTGCCGGCGGCTCATCTGGCCGTCCAGCAGCGTGGCGAGATAGGACCGGACCGTGCCGGCAAGGGCGATGCCCGCCGCCCGCAACGTCGCCGGCGCGGGGGTCGTCGGATCCGCCTCCTCGCGCACCTTGTCGAGCATCATCGGCAGGCGGTCGGTCAGCCGGGCCAGTTCGCGCACGGTGAGGTCGAGCGCGGCGGCGGGATCGGACAGGGATTCGCGCAGCAGGAAGGCCGGCTGCGCCAGCGTCTCCGCCGGGCTGGCCGGCAGATAGCGCTCCAGCAGCCGGCGCGTCGCCGGCTGGGCGAGCCCGGCGAGGAAGGCGCCGCCGATCTGCGCCAGCAGGAAGATCACCGCGATCTGCGCCCGGGTGTCGTCATCCGCCGGCAGCAGCACGGCGACGGCATCGGGGAGGACGGCGGCGACGACGCAGAGCACCGCCAGCAGCAGCGAGCCGGCTCCCTTCTGCACCACCTGGATGGCGAAGATGAGCCGCCCCGCCATGGTCTCGCCGGGCACCATCAGCGCATTGTTGATCATGCCGGCGGCATTGGCGCCGGCCACCAGCGGCAAGGCCGAGTTCAGGTCGAGCAGCCCGCCGCCCACCGCGGCGACGGCGATCGCCGCCGCCACCGAGGAGGACTGCGCCGCCACCGAGAAGGCGAAGCCGATCAGCGCCAGCAGCAGCGGATGCGCGAGCGCGACGGTCCACAAGGGATTGTGCATCAGGCTGTCGCGCACCGGCCCCACCGCCACCGCGACCAGATGCATGCCGAACAGCAGCAGCCCCGCCCCCAGCGCCGCTTCCACCACATGGCGCATGCGGTCGCCGCGGGCGAGCTTGAAATAGGTGATGAAGCCGCCGAGGCCGATGACGATCCCCGCCGCCGTCGAGGTGTCGATGGCGACGATCAGCGGCAGCAGCGCGGTGCCGACATTCGCCCAGTTCGGCGCCCCCAGCGCCGGGCCGGCGGGCAGCACGCCGCCGCGCACGAAGGAGACGATGATCCAGGCTACCGCCGTCGAGCTCTGGGTGACGATGCCGGCGATGACGCCGCTGACGGCGCAACTCACCGGGCCGCGCAGCGCGCGGGAAAAGGCGGCGCGGCCGCGGCGGCCGACCAGCGGCACCAGATTGGCGGACAGGGAGCGCACGCCGATGAAGAACAGGCCGAGGCCGCTGAGCAGCAATGCCAGGGTCGCCATGCGGTCAACGACCCCTCAGGAGCAAGCGCGGCATGCCATTCCTCATCGATTGCGCGGGACGAGCGCGCCGGGGCGCGCCGCCGCCCCGTGCAAGAGCGGGGCCGATCCGGGCAAGCGCCACGCCGGGCGCATCACCCTTCCTCGCCGAGCAACGCCCGGATCTTGCCCAGCAGCCGCGGCAGCTCGACCGGCTTGGTATCGAACTCGTCGCAGCCGGCCGCCATCGCCGCCTCGCGGTCCTGTTCCATCGCATGGGCGGTCAGCGCGATCACCGGTATGGCGGCGGTCTCGGGCGCCGCCTTCACCCGCCGGGTCGCCTCCCAGCCGTCGAGCACCGGCAGGCTCATATCCATGAGAATGAGGTCGGGCCGGCGCGAGGTGGCGAGATCCACGCCCTGCTGCCCGTCCACCGCCAGCAGCACCTCGTAGCCGTTGCGCGTGAGGCGCCGCGAAAGCATGTCGCGGTTCATCTCGTTGTCTTCGACAAGCAGGATCGTCGCCATGGCCTAGCCCGCCCCGCCCGGCGCGGCCTTGCCGGCCGCGCTTTTGCCGCCCACGCCCCGGCTGCGCCCGGCGATCGCCGACAGGGCCGCCCCCAGCGTGCCGATCGGCTGCGCGCTCTTGTTGAGGATCAGCAGCGTGTTCTGCGCCAGATAGCTGCGTTCGCTCTCGGTCAGCTCCTTTGCCGTCAGCACCACGATGGGCAGGTCGGCATAGGCGGAGTTGGCGCGCACCTCGCTGAGGAAGGCGAAGCCGTCCATCACCGGCATCATCAGGTCGAGCAGCACCAGCGACGGCAGCGGATGGGCACCGAGCCAGACAAGCGCCTCGCGGCCGTTGCCGGCCTCGGCGGCGTGGAGCCCGCCATCCTCGATGGCCGCCCGCACCATCGCCCGCACGTCCGGGTCGTCGTCCACCACCAGCACCTGTCCCCCCTCCTCGCCGGGGGTGAATTTGTGGATCAGCCCCAGCAGGCGCTGCCGGTCGATCGGCTTGGTCATGTATTCGGAGGCGCCGAGCGCGTAGCCGAGGTTCCGGTCGTCGACGATGGTGAGCATGATCACCGGGATATGCGCCAGCTCCGGCTCGGACTTCATGATGCCCAGCACCGACCAGCCATCGATCTTCGGCATCATCACGTCGAGCGTGACGATGTCCGGCGGATCCCGGCGCATGATGTCGAGCGCGTCGATGCCGTCGCGCGCATGGCGCAGCACATAGCCCTCCTTGCCGAGGGTGGCCGCCAGCACTTCGTGGACGGCGGGATCGTCATCGACCACCAGCACGGTGATGGCGCCCGCCTCGACCGGGGCTCCCCCGTCGATCACCGGCGCCTCCGCCGGCGGGGCCTCGGCCGCCTCGGCCGGCAGCTCGATGGCGAAGACCGACCCCTCGCCGGGCACGCTGCTCACCGTGATGGTGCCGCCCAGCATGGCGACGAAATGCTTGGTGATGGTGAGGCCCAGCCCGGTGCCGCCGAAATTGCGGGTGGTGGAGGAATCCGCCTGGGTGAAGGCCTGGAACAGCCGGCCGATCTGCTCCTCGGTCATGCCGATGCCGGTGTCGCGCACCTCGAAGCGCACCGTGCCGACCTCCCCTTCCTGGCGGCGCGTGACGGAAAGGCTCACCTGCCCGCCCTTGGTGAATTTGGCGGCGTTGGAGAGCAGGTTGATCAGGCTCTGCTTGAGCTTGGTGACGTCGGTGCGCAGCGAGCCGAGATCGAGCGGGCAGTCGATGACGAAGCGGTTGCCGTTCTTCTCCATCATCGGGCCGACGATGGTGCGCACCTCGTCCACCGTGCGGTTCAGGAACACCTGCTCCAGATAGACGTCCATGCGCCCCGCCTCGATCTTCGACAGATCGAGGATGTCGTTGATGAGGCCGAGCAGATGCTTGCCGGCCGCCTGGATCTTGTCGAGGTCGGCCACCATGGCGGTGTCGCCATTGTCGGCGGCGTCTTCGCTGAGGATCTCGCTGTAGCCGATGATGGCGTTGAGCGGCGTGCGCAGCTCATGGCTCATATTGGCGAGGAAGGCGGATTTCACCTGGCTCGCCGATTCCGCCGCCTCCTTGGCCTCGCGCAGCTGCTGCTCCATCTGCACGCGGTCGGTGATGTCGACGAAGGTGGCGATGATGGCCGGCTCGCCGCGGAAATCGAGATCGCCATGCGCCACCATGGTCCAGATGGGCGCGCCGTCCGGGCCGGGCAGGATGAATTCGCGCCGCTCGACAGGTGGGCCGGCGAGAATGTCCCACAGCTCCCGCCCCTTGTCGGGATCGGCGAACATCGCCTCCACCGGACGGCCGGCAAGGGTGGCGGCCTCGCGGCCGATGAGCCGGCTCATCCCGCCGTTCAGATGCCGGATCAGGTGGCTGGCACGGTCGATGATGACGAGGCCCACCGGCGCGGCGGCATCCACCGCCCGCAGCTGCTCCTCGTCCTCGCGCAGCTTCATCTCGGCGAGCTTGCGCTCGGTGATGTCGGTGTAGATGGCGATGAAGCCGCCGCCCGGCACCGGGTCGCGCCGCACCTCGAGGATGGTGCCGTCGGGGCGGGTGCGCTCGAAGCGGTGGGAATGGTCGAGCTGGGCGAGGCGCCTGGCGAGCACGGCCTCTATGTCGACCTGGTCGCCGAACTCGCCCCGCGCGCCGAGATAGCGGATGTAGTCCTGGAAGGTGTGGGCGTTGTCGAAGAACTCGTCGGGCATGTCGAGATATTCGCGGAACAGCTGGTTCCAGGTGACGAGCCGGTAACTGGCATCGTACATGGCGACGCCCTGCGCCATGTTCTCCAGCGTCGCCCGCAGCAGCGTCGCCTCCCGGCCCAGGCCGCCGGGATCATAGGGGCAGGCATCGCCGTCCTGCTGTGCCGCCTCGCCGTCCATCTTCCCGTTCCCCCGACCTCTTGCGCGACCAGCAGTAAAGCCCGGCCGCGATTCCGGCTAGATCACATCCACGCTCAGCAGGATGGCCGCCATGTCGTCCGATGGCGGCTCCCCGGCCTCGAAGGCGCGCACCGCCCCGACCAGGCTCTGCAGCACGGCGCCCGGCCCGGTGCCGGAGGCGGCGAGCAGTTCGCCGACCGGCGCCTCGCCGAACAGCGTCCCCGCCGGATCCTGCGCCTCGGTGAAGCCGTCGGTCACGATGAGCAGCCGGTCGCCCGCCGCCAGCTCGGCGCGGTCGGCGCGATAGGCGAAGCCCTCGACGATGCCGAGCGCCGGGCCGCTCCCCCCGGCGAGCCGAAGGACCGCACCGTCCCGGCGGGCGAGATAGGGCGGCACATGGCCGGCCCGCACATAGGCGAGCGCGCCGGTGGCGAGATCGACGCTGACCAGCGCGAAGGTGACGAACATGCAGCCGGCATTGCCGCGCGCCAGCGCCTCGTTGACCAACCCGACCGCCCGCGCCGGATCGGCGAACAGCTCCGGTGCGTCGGGCCGCGCCGCCAGCGCCCGGAAGAGCGCATGGGTGCGCGCCATCATCAGCGCCGCGCCGGCGCCCTTGTCGGAAACGTCGCCGAGGGCCAGCACCACCCGGTCGTCGTCGATGAAGAAATAGTCGACGAGATCGCCGCCGACCTCCTTGGCCGGATCCAGCAGCGCCTCGACGGCGATCCGCCGTCCCGCCGCCTCGCCGGCGAAGGGCGGCGGCACCAGGTCGAGCTGCAGGGTCCGCGCCTCGTTGAGCTCGGCCTGCTTGCGCTTCAGCTCGTCGCGGGTGCGGTCGCGCAGCGCCTTCTTCTCCAGCGTGGCGAGCACGCGGGCGCGCAGCAGCGTCGGGTTGAACGGCTTGAAGATGAAGTCGTCGGCGCCGAGCTCGATGCAGCGCACCACCGGGTCGAGCTCGTTGAGCGCGGAAACCACGATCACCGGCAGGTCGTTGAGCCGGCCGTCGCGGCGCAGGGCTTCCAGCACGCCGAAGCCGTCGAGCTCCGGCATCATGATGTCGAGCAGCACGAGGTCGTAGGGGGTCTTGGCGATGGCCGCCAGCGCCTCATGGCCATTGGCGGCCTCGTCGATGCGGTTCAGCCCCAGCCGGCGCAGGCGACGAGCCAGAAGATCGCGGTTTTCCGCCACGTCGTCGACCACCAGAATGGTCGCATTCTGGTCCACCATGACTGCGATACCACCGTACTGCGCTTGAAAGGAAAAGCGCCGAACGACGCCGGGCGGGACTATCCGCGCAATCGTCCGGCTTCGCAACGGCCTGAATGCGCCGGAACCTGCCCGCCCCTTCCGGCATTCACAGGGAGAAGCGGAGGGGCTGCCATGCTGACGATCATCGTGCTGATCCTGATCCTCGTGCTTCTGGGCGGCGGCTATGCCGGCCACCGGGCCTATGGGCTGCGCGGCCTCATCGGCGTGCTGGTGATCGTGCTGCTGGTGCTCGCGGTGCTCGGCTTCGTCAGCGACGAGGTCGCGGTCGGGCCGGGCGTCGCGCCGATCATGCGGGAATAGGCCGTCAGCGCGCCGTCCAGCCGCCGTCGACCCGCAGGCTGTCGCCGGTGACGAAGCGGGCGCCGGGCGAGACGAGGAACAGGATGGATTGCGCGATATCCTCTGGCGCCGGCAGCTCGCCCAGCGGCACCATGTCGTAGACGAAGCGCTTGAACTCGGGGTCCTCGAACATGTCCTGCGTCATCGGCGTCACCACGAAGGTCGGCGCCACCGAGACCACGCGGATGCCGCGCGGGGCGAGTTCCACCGCCATCGCCTTGGTCAGCCCCTCCACCGCATGCTTGGTCATGCAATAGACCGTACGCTTGGGCGAGCCGACATGGCCCATCTGCGAGGACATATTGACGATCACCCCGCCGGCGCCCATCGCCCGCGCCGCCGCCCGCGCCACGCGATAGACCGAGCGGATATTGAGGTCGATCATCCAGTCGAGCGTCTCGTCGTCGACATCGACCATCAGCTTCGGCCGGTTGCCGCCGGCATTGTTCACGAGGATGTCGAGGTCTTCCATCGCCTCGATGCGGGCGAGAAAGGCCTCGTCGCGCACGTCGGCGGCCAGCGGCTCGATGCGCCCTGCGCCCTCGCGGGCCAGTTCGTCCAGATCCGCCTGCGTGCGTGCCACCGCGATCACCCGCGCGCCCGCCTGCGCCAGGGCGAGCGCGGTGGCGCGGCCGATGCCGCGCCCGGCGCCGGTGACCAGCGCCGTCTTTCCGTCGAGCGCCGCCACCTCAGCGCTCCTCGATATCGGGCGCGAGGCCGGCCGCCTCGATGCCGGCGACGGCGCAGAACTCGTCAATGTCCGAGGTGTCGCCGCTGATGCCGACGGCGCCGACGATGCGCTGCTCCGCGTCGCGCACCAGCACGCCGCCCGGCACCGGCACCACGCGGCCATCGGTGGCGGCGGCGAGGGCGGCGAAGAACGTGCCCATCGTCGCCGCCCGCGCCGCCAGCCCGCGCGAGGAGATGCCCATGCCGAGCGCGCCCCAGGCCTTGCCATAGGCGATCTCGAAGCGGGCGATGCCGCTGCCGTCCTCGCGGCGCACCAGCTTCACATGGCCGCCGGCGTCCAGCACCACCACGGTGAGCGGCCGGGCGCCGCGCGCCCGCGCATCCTCCAGCGCGACGCGGCCGATGATGTCGGCCTTGTCGAGGGTGAGATCGCTCATCTCATTCTCCCTTGTCGCCTGACGAGTTTCTGGGCTCGGTCATGCCCTTGAGCACCGCGAAGAGCGAGGCGGTGTCCTCCTTGCCGCGCCCTTCCGCCAGCGCCGCGAAATAGAAGGGCAGGCTCGCCGCCATCAGCGGGGTGGGCGAGCGCATCTCGCGGGCGAAGTCCATGATGAGCTGCAGGTCCTTGATGTAGATGTCCATCTTCATCGTCGCCGGCTCGTAGCGGTTCTCGATCATCATCGGCGCGCGCACGTCGAACATGCGCGAGCCGCCCGCGCCCGGACGGATCGCGTCGTAGACGAGGTTGAGGTCGAGCCCGGCCCGGTCGGCGAGCAGCAGCGCCTCGGCGGTGGAGAGGTTGTGGATCGTCACCAGCAGGTTGGCGATGTATTTCAGCTTCATGCCGGTGCCGAAGCCGCCGCAGTAGCGCACGTCGCGGGCGAAGCCGGCGAAGGCCGCCTCCACCTTGCGGAACGCCGCCTCGTCGCCGCTGGCATAGATGGAGAGGTCGCGCCGCGCCGCCTGCGCGCCGGTGCCGCTCACCGGGCAATCGAGCACATGCGCGCCCCGGCCCTCCAGCGCGAGGCGGCACGCCTCCTTGGCCTCGATCGGCAGCGTGCCCATCTCGCACACCACCGCGCCGTACCGCACCGCGCCGGCGATCTCCTTCGTCACCGCCTCCAGCGCCTTCACCGAGGGCAGCGCCAGCAGCAGGATATCGGCCGCCTCGGCCACCTCGCGGGCGGAGCCGGCCCGCCGGCCGCCCTGCGCGGCCAGCGTCGCCAGCGCCTCCTCGGCGACGTCGGTGCCGACCACGCCGAACCCGCTCTCCAGCAAGTTCTTCGCATAGGCCGTGCCCATGATGCCGAGACCGATGATGCCGACGGTCTCCTTCGTCTCGCTCGTCACGCGCGTCACTCCGCCGCTTGCCTGGAAATGTCGAGAAACTCCGCCACCCGTGCGTTGAAGCTGGCGACGTCCTCCATGTTCGCGATATGCGCGACGCCGGGCAGGATCTCGAACTGCGCGCCGGGCGTCTCCGCGGCCATGGCGCGCATCGCCTCGGGCGGCGCGCCGGCGTCCTCGGCGCCGACGATGTACAGCGTCTCCGGCTCCATCCGCGCGAGATGGCGCAGATAATCGAGCCCCTGCAGCGCCCTCGCGCAGCCGATATAGCCGACCGGCGAGGTGGCGAGCACCATGCGCGAGGCCCGGTCCACCACCTCCGGCCGGTGCTGCCGCGTTACGGCGGTGAACCAGCGCTCCATGGTGCCGGCCAGCACCGCGCCCATGCCGCCCGCCTCCACCGCCGCGATGCGTTGGTCCCAGCCGGCGACAAAGGGCGGCGGGGCGTCGGCGCGGGCATCGGCGCAGATGAGGCGATTCACCCGCTCGGGATAAGCGAGCCCGAGGCCGAGCGCCGTCATGCCGCCCATGGACAGGCCGAGAATATCCGCCTGCGCGATGCCGAAGCGATCCATCACCGCGACGAGGTCGCCGACCAGCAGCTCGAAGCTGTAGGCCCCCGCCGGGGCGCTGCTGCGCCCATGGCCGCGCGTATCGTAGCGCAGCACCCGGTAGCTCCGGGTCAGGAAGGGGATCTGGTCGTCCCACATGCTCAGATCGGCGGCCAGCGAGTTGGACAGCACGATCCACGGCAGGTGCTCCGGCCCGTCGACCCGCACCGCGATCTCGGCGCCGCCGGAGGCGACGATCTCCGTGATAGGCGTCATAGGCGTCTCCTCTCCGTTTCCCTTGTCTTCCGGGGCGTTTGCCGCCTCCGGCCCGCGGCGACGCTATCGGCGGCGCCTTCGGGCGGCGAAACCATAAGTTCTGATCCCGCCGATCACGAATGCTGATCGTCGTCCGCCACCGCCGTGCGCCGGGCGAAAAACGGAAGCTTCCTTTCGATTGCCGCAGCCGGGCGATTGACAAGAGCGGCGGTTGGATTTGATATTTATCAAACGATAAACAAATCGGACGCGGTTGAAAAGCCCATCCCGCCTTCCCGGAGCCCGCACATCCGGGGCCGTGCCGCACCGCCTTTCCTCCGGCCGGATGAGACGTCAGGCCGGACGCAAAAATCCAGAAAACCGAGGAAGCCCCATGGATATCACCGTCGGTCTCGCCGCCATCGAAGAAGCCTCGCGCAAGCTCTCCAACTGGGGACGCTGGGGAGCGGACGACCACAGCGGCACGCTCAACCATGTCACGCCGCAGGACGTCGTCGAGGCGGCCGGGCTGATCAGGACCGGCAAGGTGTTCGCTCTCGGCATCCCGCTCGATCGCGAGGGGCCGCAGAACGGCCTGTTCGGCGGGCGCTTCAACCCGATCCACCAGATGCTCGCCACCGGCACCGACGCCGTCACCGGCCAGCAGGACTGGAACAGGATCCGCTACGCCGACGACACGCTGAATCTCTGCGTGCAGGGCGCCACCCACTGGGACGCGCTCGGCCACATCTTCTACGAGGACAAGGCCTATAACGGCCACGACCCGCGCCTCATCAACTCGCGCGGGCTCAACGTGCTCGGCATCGAGCACTCCAAGTCGAAGATGAACGGGCGCGGCGTGCTGCTCGACATCGCCCGCTTCCGCGGCGTCGACTGGCTGCAGGACGGCGAATCCATCTCCAATGACGAGCTCGATGCCTGCGCGAAAAAGCAGGGCGTGGAGATCCGCCGCGCCGATTTCGTCATCGTCCGCACCGGCCAGATGGAGCGCTGCCTCGCGGAGGGCGAATGGGGCGGCTATGCCGGCGGCGACGCGCCGGGCGTGAAGTTCGAGAACTGCTACTGGTGCCACGAGAAGGAGGTCGCGGCGATCTGCTCCGACACCTGGGGCGTCGAGGTGCGGCCGAACGAGACCACCGAGGCCAACCAGCCCTGGCACTGGGTGGTGATCCCCGCCATGGGCCTGTGCATGGGCGAGATCTTCTACGTGAAGGAACTCGCCGAGGATTGCGCCAGGGACGGCGTCTACGAGTTCTTCTTCTGCGGCCCGCCGCTGATCATCACCGGCGGCACCGGCTCGCCGATCAACCCGCAGGCGATCAAGTAGCGCCGCATCGGCCGATCAGCCGGGGGACGGCGCGACAGCCGCCCTCCTTTCGCCGCTCATTGCATTGGAGCCGACCATGGCTGCCGCCCGCAAGGTCATCGTCACCTGCGCCTGCACCGGCGCGATCCACACGCCTTCCATGTCGCCGCATCTGCCGGTGACGCCGGACGAGATCATCGCCGATGCGCTCGGCGCCGCCGAGGCCGGCGCGGCGATCCTGCATCTGCACGCCCGCAACCCGGAGACCGGCAAGCCGGACCAGACGCCGGAGGCGTTCGGCCGCTTCCTGCCGCAGCTGAAGCAGCAGACCGATGCCGCCATCAACATCACCACCGGCGGCAGCCCCTACATGAAGGTGGAGGAGCGCGTCCTGCCGGCGGCGCGGTTCAAGCCGGAGGTCGCCTCCCTCAACATGGGCTCGATCAATTTCGGCCTGTACCACCTGCTCGACCGCTACAAGGACTTCAAGTTCGAGTGGGAGCGCCAGCATCTGGAAGCCACGCGCGACCTGGTGTTCCGCAACTCGTTCAAGGACATCGAGTACATACTCGAGACCTGCTACGGCAACGGCACCCGCTTCGAGTTCGAGTGCTACGACATCGCCCATCTCTACAATCTCAAGCACTTCCTCGATCGCGGCCTCGTCAGGCCGCCGCTGTTCGTGCAGTCGGTGTTCGGCATTCTCGGCGGCATCGGCACCCATCCCGAGGACATCATCCACATGAAGCGCACCGCCGACCGGCTGTTCGGCGACCAGTACCGCTGGTCGGTGCTGGGCGCCGGCGCCTCGCAGTTGCGCGTCGCCGCCATGGCCGCCTCGATGGGGGCCAATGTCCGCGTCGGGCTGGAGGATTCGCTGTGGATCGGGCCGGGCGAGCTCGCCCCGTCGAGCGGCGCGCAGGTGAAGAAGGCGCGGCAGATCCTCGAAGGCATGGGACTGGAACTCGCCACGCCCGACGAGGCGCGTGCCATGCTGGATCTGAAGGGCGCCGACCAGGTAGCGTTCTGACCCTCGATTCCAAACGGAGCCGGACATGCTGAACGCCGCCATCATCGGGCTCGGCCGCTGGGGCCAGACCCTCGTCGGGTCGGTGCAGGGCACCAGCGGCCTGCTCCGCTTCACCAGCGGGGCCACCGGCAATCGCGCCAGGGCGGAGGCCTTCGCCGCCTCCGCCGGCATCGCCCTGAAGGACAGCTATGAGGAGGTGCTGGCCGATCCCGCCATCGAGGCGGTGGTGCTGGCGACGCCGCATCTCCAGCATGCGGCGCAGATCGAGCAGGCCGCGGCGGCCGGCAAGCACGTCTTCGTCGAGAAGCCCTTCACCATGAGCAAGGCGAGCGCCGCGGCGGCGGTGGCGGCGAGCGAGGCGGCCGGCATCACGCTCGCCCTCGGCCACAACCGGCGCTTCCATCCGCACATGCAGCGCCTGCGTGCGCTGGTGCGGGCGGGCGAGCTCGGCACCCTCCTGCATTGCCATGGCGAGATGAGCTCGCCCACCGGCCTGTTCCTGCCCAAGGGCGTGTGGCGCACCGATCCCGATCAGTCGCCGGCCGGCGGCATGACCGGGCTCGGCATCCATCTCGTCGATTCGATGATCGACCTGTTCGGCGCGATCGAGGCCGTCGCCTGCCAGAGCGTCAACCGCGCCGCGCCGTCGGGGGCACAGGACACCACCTCGGTGCTGCTGCGCTTCGCGAGCGGGCAGACCGGCACCCTGCTCGCCTTCACGGCGACGGCGCCGGTGTTCCGCTTCGTTGCCTATGGCTCCCGGGCCGTGGCCGGCATCGCCACGCCGACGCTGGACCATTTCACCCTTGAGCCGGCGCCGACCGCGCCGGGCCAGCCGCCGGCCGCGGCCGTCCATGAGACGCTCGCCGGCTTCGACACGCTGCGCGCCGAGCTGGAAGCTTTCGCCGGCGCCGTGCGCGGGCAGGCGCCCTACCCCATCGCCCCCACAGAGATGATCCACGGCGTCGCGGTGCTGGAAGCCATCGTCGCCGCCGTCGGACAGGATCGCTTCGTCACCGTCGCCTGAGGGAGATCGCCATGAGCGTCGTCACGCCCCGCACCCTGATCGTCACTGGAGGCTCCAAGGGCATCGGCGCCGCCATCGCCCGCGCCGCCGGCCTCGCCGGCTTCCGCGTGGCGCTCAGCTACAAGGGCGACGCCGCCGGCGCCGAGCAGGTCGCCCGGGCCGTCGAAGGCGCCGGCGCCGAGGCGCTGATCGTCAAGGCCGACGTGGCGCGCGAAGAGGATGTCCTCGCCCTCTTCGCCGCCGTCGATGCCCGCTTCGGCGCGCCCGACGTGCTGGTCAACAATGCCGGCGGCGTCGGCCCGCTCGGCCGGGTGGACGCCCTCAGCGCGCAGGCCCTCGCCGAGGTGATGGCGGTGAACGTGATCGGCAGCTTCCTGTGCTGCCGCGAGGCGGTCAGGCGCATGTCGACCCGCCATGGCGGGCGTGGCGGCGTCATCGTCAACATGTCCTCGCGCGCCGCCGCGCTCGGCGGCGGCGGCGAATGGGTGCATTACGCCGCCAGCAAGGGCGCGGTGGACAGCCTCACCATCGGCCTCGCCCGCGAGGTGGCGGCGGAAGGAATCCGCGTCAACGCCGTCGCCCCCGGCCTCATCGCCACCGACCTGCACGCCAATGCCGGCGCCCCCGACCGGCTGGAGCGGCTCGGTCCGTCCATCCCGATGCAGCGCCCCGGCACCGCCCAGGAAGTTGCCGACATCGTGATGTGGCTCGCCTCCCCCGCCAGCACCTATGTGACCGGCGCCATCGTGCCGGTGGCGGGCGGCCGCTGAGGCCTCTTCCCCTTGCTACGCCTCGATGACGCGCGGGCCGCCGGCCGGGCCGCGCACGCTGCGGCGCGGCACCGATTCAGCTTGCGAACGATGCGCAAATCATCTTGCATCGTTGACATGATCGAAAATCCACGTGATTATCTATCGATAAATAAGCGACCGCTGCCGCACTGGAAACCGGCGGCAGGCAACGCCAAGCCGACGACGACAGCCTGACGACGACGCCAAGCCGACCGGGACGCCCATTGCCCGCGCGGGGTTCGTGGAACTGCCCGGCCGACACTGCCCAGAACAACAAGCCGCCCGGCAACGATCCGGGGGCATCGGGAGAAGACGACCATGGCAACACGACGCGGCGCGCTGGCGCTCGCGGCCGCATTGGCGGCCCTCATCATCGCACCCGCCGGCCTGACGCCCGCCAGGGCCGATCCGGTGAAGATCCGCATCGGCTGGTCGACCATGCCGGGGCACCTCATCCCGGTGCTCTACAGCAAGCCGGAAATCCTGAAATATTACGGCAAGAGCTATACGGTGGAGCCGATCCGCTTCCGTGGCTCCTCGCCGCAGATCACCGCCATGGCGGCGGGCGAGATCGACATGGCCGCCTTCGGCCCGCTGGTGCTGGCGCTCGCCGTCACCAATGCCCGGCTCGACGTGAAGGTGGTGGCCGACATCATCCAGGACGGCGTCGGGGACTATCACAGCGAGACCTTCATGGTCCGCGCCGATTCCGGCATCGGCAAGGTGACGGACATGAAGGGCAAGCGGGTCGGCACCAATGCCATCGGCTCGGCCTCCGACACCGCCATGCGGGCGATGTTCCGCAAGAACAACATGCAGGACAAGCGCGACTACACCATGGTGGAGGTCGCCTTCCCGAACATCCCGGCGATGATCGACGAGAAGAAGATCGATCTCGGCACCGTGCTGCAGCCGATGTCGGACCAGCTGCTCGCCACCGGCAAGTACAAGGTGCTGTTCACCTCCAAGGACGCCATGGGCCCCTCGCAGCTGGTGTTCCTCGCCGCCAACGGCAAGTTCCTCAACGACAATCGCGCCGCGCTGATGGACTTCTTCGAGGACCATGTGCGCGCGGTGCGCTGGTTCACCGATCCGAAGAACCATGACGAGGCGGTGAAGATCATCGCCAACTTCATGCAGCAGCCGCCGGAGACGCTCGGCTACCTGTTCACCAAGGAAGACTATTTCCGCGACCCCTTCATGGTGCCGAACGTCAAGGCGCTGCAGGAGAGCATCGACATCGCCGTCGATCTCGGCCTCGCCCCGCGCGCCATCAAGGTCGACCCGGACTATGTCGACCTCAGCTTCGTCAAGGAAGCGCAGAAGCGCATCGAGGCCGGCCAATGAGCGTGACGCATCTCTCCGCCTCCCCGCGCAGCCGCGCCCACACCGCCAGCGGCATCTCCGTCCGCGGCGTGTCCCACACCTATGGCGCCCGCACCGCCGGCGGCATGCTGGCGCTCGACGGCATCGACCTCGAGATCGCCGATGGCGAGTTCCATTGCCTGCTCGGCCCCTCCGGCTGCGGCAAGAGCACGCTGCTCTATCTGATCGGCGGCTTCATCCCGGTGCAGGCGGGAGTGATCGCCACATCGGCCGGACCGGTCACCTCACCGGGCCCGGACCGGAGCATCGTTTTCCAGAACTTCGCGCTGTTTCCCTGGAAGACCGTGAAGGACAACGTGCTCTACGGCCTCAAGAAAGCCGGCTTCAACGCCGCCGAGCGCGAGCAGCGCGCCCGGCATTACATCGACATGGTGCACCTCACCGGCTTCGAGAACGCCTACCCCTCCCAACTTTCCGGCGGCATGCAGCAGCGGGCCGCCATCGCCCGCACATTGGCGGTCGATCCCGGCATCCTCCTGATGGACGAGCCGTTCGGCGCGCTGGACGCCCAGACGCGGCGCGTCATGCAGGAGGAACTGCGCGCCATCTGGCGCGACAGCCGCAAGACGGTGGTGTTCGTCACCCATGACGTGCAGGAGGCGGTGTTCCTCGCCGACCGCATCTCGATCATGAGCGCCCGCCCCGGCCGCATCCAGCATGTGATCGACGTCGACCTGCCAAAGGATCGCGGCGAGGAAATACTGGAGAACCGCGAGTTCATCCGCCTCAGCGAACAGATCTGGCGGCTGGTGCGCGAGCAGGCCGTGGCCGCGACCCGGGGGGCGCATTGATGAGCGACATCCTCGCCGGCGGCCGGACTGGGCCGCCGCTCGCCTATGCGATCGTCAACACGGCGGTACGGTTTTCCCCGCTCCTGCTGCTAGCGCTCGGCTGGGAATTCCTCGGGCTCACCGGCCTCGTCTCGCAGCAGATGCTGCCGGGTCTGGGCGAAATCGCCGACGCGTTCTCCTCCATGCTGTTCGGCGGCGAGCTCCTCTACAACACCGCGCGCTCCATCAGTCGCGCCGCGGCCGGCCTCGGCGGGGCCGTGGTGGTGGGCGTGCTGCTCGGCCTGCTCATGGCGCAGTTTCGCCCGGTGCGGCTGCTGTTCAACCCGATCGTGCAGATCTTCTACCCGATGCCGAAATCGGCGCTCATCCCGGTGGTGATGATCTGGCTCGGGCTGGGGGATTCCTCGAAGATCCTCTTGATCTTCCTCGGCTGCCTGCTCCCCGTGGTGGTCGGCACCTATAATGGCGCCCGCGGGGTGAACCCGTTCCTGCTCTGGTCGGCCGCCAGCCTCGGCGCCTCGCGCGTCGACGTGCTGCGCGAGGTGGTGCTGCGCGCGGCGATGCCGGACATCCTCAATGGCTGCCGCACCGCGCTCGCCTTCTCCTTCATCCTGATGGTGAGCTCGGAATTCGTCATCGCCACCGACGGCGTCGGCTTCATGATCTCCTCGCTCGGCGACGGCGGGCAGTACCCCGCCATGTTCGCCGCCATCTTCTTCGTCGCCGGCATCGGATTTGCGGCCGATCGCCTCTACGCGATGTTCGCCCGGCGCGCCCTTCGCTGGAGGGAGGCATGATGAACATGGCCCAGGCCCGGCCCATCGCTCCCAACTCGCCGTCGCAGAAGCAGAAGCTGCCGGCACCCCGCCGGGGGCTGCACCTCTCGCCGCATATGGTCGACGTCGCCGTGCAGGTGGCGGTGGTCGCGGCGCTCGCCGGCATCTGGGAGTTCGGCGCCCGCTTCGGCGCGCTGAACCCCTTCCTGCTGCCGCCGCTCAGCGTGGTGCTGGGGCGGATCTGGGAAGATCTCATCGCCGGCACGGTGCCGGTCGATCTCGGCCTCACCCTCTACCGTGCGCTTCTCGGCTTCGCGATCGGCGCGGTGATCGGCATACCCGCCGGCATCCTGATGGCGCGCTCGAACGTGGTGCGCTGGTTCCTCGACCCGCTGGTGTCCATCGGCTTCCCGATGCCGAAGATCGCCTTCCTGCCGATCTTCATCCTGTGGTTCGACATCTACGACACCTCGAAGATCATCATGGTGGCGTTCTCCTGCTTCTTTCCCATCGTGGCGGCGACCTATGCCGGCTGCTCCAGCCTCGACAAATGGCCGATCTGGTCGGCCCGCTCCTTCGGGGCCGGGGAACGCGAACTGCTGTGGGAGGTCTACCTGCCGATGGCGATGCCGCAGATCCTCACCGGCCTGCAGGTGGCGCTGCCGGTGGGCATGATCACCACCATCGTCACCGAGATGCTGATGGGCGGGCGCGGGGTCGGCGGCGCGATGATCATGGCCGGGCGCTTCGCCGACTCCGTCGGGGTGTTTGCCGGCATCGTGCAGATCATCATCCTCGGCTTCGTGGTGGTGAAGAGCGTCGAGATGATCCGCCGCCGCATCCTGATCTGGCATCCCGAGAGCCGCCGGTGACGCAGGAGACATTGGGGCTGGCCGGCTCACCGCCGCTGGTCTTCTACGGCCTCGACAAGGCGCCGCAGGATGCGGGCCGGTTCGATCATCTCCCCCGGGTGCCGCTGCTTCCGGGGGAGGCGCTGCGGCTGAACGCGGAGGCGTTCGACCTGCCCGCTCCCGCCATCGGCCAGGACATCGCGCCCGGCCCGCGCCTCGCCGGGCATCTCAAGCATCTGTCCGGCAATTGGAGCCGCCTCGGCGGCCTGTTCATCGACGGCTATTTCGCGCATCTGCAGGGGCTCATCGCCGCCCATCGCGCGGAAATCGCCGCGCGATGGGCGGCGATGGCCGGACTGTTCGCGCCGGAGGACGTGCTCTATTCCGCGCCGCTGCCGCTGCCGCGCGCGCTGCTGCCGCTGCCGGCGGAGGGCGGAGGCATCGACCATGTGCCGGTCGACATGTTCTTCTGGCTGGGCGCCGGCCATGCGAAGGCGGTGCTGTTCGCCCCTTCGCCGCTGCTGCCGGCCGCCGAACGCCGCCGCCGCGAGAGGCTCGCCGCCGCGGGCCTCGAGGTGCGTGTGCTCGCCGCTGCCGATCTTGCGCGGCCCGGGGCCTTCGCCGACCTGCTGGGCGAGCGCGGCAACGGCTTCTGGCGCGACGAGGTGCTTCCCGCCGCGCCCGGTGCGCCGCGCCTGCCGGAATTCTAGCCCGGCCCGGCGCCGCTACTGGCACGATACCAGTCGGCGATCTCCTCGCCGGTCATCATCGCCACCTGCCGGCGCGACAGCACATAGTCGAGCAATTCCTCGAAATAGCCGATCCGGTGCGGCACGCCGGTCAGGTAGGGATGGGTGCTGATCGCCATCACCCTGGCGTTGTCCGCCCCCTCCTCCCACAGCCGGTCGAACTGGTCCACGCAGCGGCGCTGGAAGGCGTCGGAGGGCTGGTGCTGGACGGCATGCACGACGATGTCGTTGGTCTCCACCGAATAGGGCACCGACAAGATCGGCCCATGCGCGGTAGACAGCTCCAGCGGCAGATCGTCGATCACCCAATTGGCGACATAGCCGACGCCCGCTTCCTTGAGCAGGTCGAGCGTCTCGTCGTTTTCGGTGAGACCGGGGCTTTCCCAGCCCGGCGGCGGCCGGCCGGTGAAATCGCGTATGGTAGCCACCGTGTCGAAGATCGCCTTCCGCTGGTCCTCCACATGGTGCATGGGCTGCTGCACATAGCCATGGCCCATGAACTCCCAGCCGGCATCGCGCGCCGCCCGCGCCACCCGCTCATAAGAGCGGCACACATGCCCGTTCACCGCGAAGGTGGCGCGCAGGCCGCGGCTCTCGATGGCCTTGAGCAGCCGCCAGAAGCCGACCCGCATGCCGTATTCGTGCCAGGCCCAGTTGGGCAGGTCCGGCATCAGCGGCTGCCCCATGGGCGGCGGCAGCACGGTGCGCGGCATGGCGCGGGCGATGGACCACTCCTCGACATTGACGATGATCCACACCGCCACGCGGGCGTCGTCCGGCAGATGCAGGCGCGGCCGGTCCGGGAAGGCCAGATACGGCGCGCGTTCGCTCAGCAGTCCCATGCTCACAGCCCCAGCAGCGTGCGGGCGGTGCCGCCGGCGATCTTGGCGCGGGTCTCGTCGTCGAAGCTCTCGACGCTGAGAACGTGCTGCACCGGGTCGTAATCGGCCATGTCGTAGGGATAGTCGGTGCCCATCACGATATGGTCGGCGCCATAGGTCTTCACCAGATATTCCAGCTGGTGCGGGGTGAACACCACGCTGTCGAAATAGACCCGCCGCAGATAGTCGGTCGGCGGCTTGGGCAACCCGCCATTCGAATCCTTGCGCGCCCCCCAGGCATGGTCGATGCGCCCGGAATAGGCCGGCAGATAGCCGCCGCCATGCACGGCCAGCAGCTTCAGCTTCGGGTGCCGCTCCAGCACGCCGTCGAAGATCAGGTAGTGCAGCGCCACCGTGGTCTCGAGCGGATTGCCGATGATGTTGCTGAAATAGAAGCGCGAGAACCGCTCCCCGCCGGTGAAGCCGTTGGGGTGGATCATGATCAGCGCGCCGAGCTCTTCCGCCTTGGCGAAGACCGGCTCGAATTCGGGCGAGGACAGCTCGCGTCCGTTCACATTGGTGAGCAGCTGCACGCCCTTGAGACCGAGCTCGCGCACGCAGCGCTCCAGCTCGGCCGGCGCGCTGGCCGGGTCCTGCATGGCGAGCGTGCCCAGCCCGGCGAAACGGTCCGGCCGCTTGGCGACGAAGGCGGCGATGCCGTCATTCACCATGCGGTTGGCGATGACGCCATGCTCGGCATCGACGGTGTAGTAGCACTGGAAGGGCGGCGGGGCGACGACCTGGATGGAGATGCCGAGCTTGTCCAGCACCTTCAGCCGGTCGTCCATGTCGACCATGGTGACGGCCCGGTCCTGGTCCTGGCGCTGGTTCACCTTCCGCGTCTCGTCGTTGGAATGCCTGACCATCGCGATCTGGCTGACATCGAGATGCGGGGCGACATAGGCCTGCGCCTCCGGCACCGCGACATGGGCGTGGATATCGACCGTCACCGTGTCGAGCCGGGCCGGCGTCGCGGAGGGCTGGCGCGCGGAAGTGGGGCCGTAGCGGTTCACATTGCCGCCCAGCGTCGCGGCATCGATGATGCTGTGGTCCATGAAACGTCCTTTCGGGAAAATGATCGCGGCGCGCATGACCTTTTGCGCGGCCGGGTGCGGCGCCGGCGGAGGCCGGCGCCAGCCGGGCTCAGATGCTGCGGCCTCACATGCTCAGGCCTCACATGCTGCGGTCTCACATGCTCTTGGCCTTCCAGGCGGCGACGTCGGCGGCCACCTGCTCGCGCGAGAAGTCGTTGGCCGGGTCGATCAGGCTGCGGTCGAGGAAGCTGGCCGGGTCGATCTCCTTCTGCAGCTCGCCGAGCTTGACCATCGGCCCCTGCACGCGCTTCCACACCTCGGGCTGGAGATCGCCGAGCTTGGGCGTCACCGAGTAGTTCATCGGGATCGAGGCATCGAGGAATTCGCGGCCGAAGGTGGCGTTCTCCCACTCCTCCGGCACCGCCTTGCGGCACATCGCCGCCAGCGCCTCGACATCGACCTTGCCGACCTGCATGCCCTTCGACCAGGCGCGGAAGAAGCCCACCAGCGGCTGGCGCAGTTCATCGAGCTTGCCGCCATTCACCACGAAGGAGTTGGCCGGCGTGTCGGCGACCTCGGGCGGGGTGATCAGCCGGATCTTCATGCCGTTGGCCTGCAGGGACAGCCAATCCGGCACCGCACCGGCGATGGCGGAGACGGTCTGCTTGCGGAAGGCATTGGCGAGCGTCGGCCCCGCTTCGCCCACCACCACCGTCTTCACCTCGTCTATGGTGATGCCGGCAGTGTCGAGCGCGATGGCCAGCGTGGTGCGGTCGCGGTCGGAGACGAGGCCGACCGTGGTGCCCTTCAGCTGCTCCACCGACTTGATCGGACTATCGGCGCTCACCGCGATGCCCTCCGGCGCCCGCTGCATCGCCTCATAGACCACCTTGATGGGGATGCCCGCCTGCACCGACTGGAAGGTCTGCGGCGCATCGAGCATGGCGAGCTCGGCCTGGCCGTTCTGCACGAAGGCGACATAGGGCACGGTGGTGGAGGACGGCAGCAAATTGACCTTGATGCCCTCCTTCTCGAAATAGCCCAGCGCCTCGCCGGCGATCAGCGGATAGAAATTGGCCGACCGCGGCAGCGGCATGATCACGTTGATCGTGCGCAGCCCCTGCGCTGCCGCGCGGCCGGCCGCCATCGGGCCGAGCGCGAGGCCGGCGGCGGTCCCGGCCATCAGGCCGAGGCAGCCGCGACGTGAAATGAAAGCGTTGTCCGTCAGCATGACGCATCCTCCCCTTCGGCGCCTTGCGCGCCGTTGTTCTGTTCGTGCGGTCTCAACGGAAAAGCGGGCGGCGGGCGCGCCGTCGCCCGGCATGTCGCGCGGCGCTCACGCCTGCCGGCGGCCGATGATACCGGCCCAGGCCCTGGCCTTCTTGCGGCTGATCGCCGTCATCCGGGTATCGTGCCGCCAGTAGACCAGCCAGTTGTCGGCCCACTCCATCAGCACGAACAGCGCGTAGCCCATGACGGTGAGGATCACGAGCACCGCGAAGGACGAGGCCATGTTGAGCGCGAAGGTGTAGCGCTGCATCAGCACGCCCATGCCCTCGCTCGCCGAGATGAACTCGCCGACGATGGCGCCGATCAAGGCGAGCGAGATCGCCGTCTTCAGGCCGGCCATGATGATCGGCATGGCGTTGGGCAGCATCAGGCTGAAGAAGATCTGCCGCTTCTTGGCGCCCAGCGAGCGGAACATCTCATTGGCATCTTCATCGACGTTGAGCAGCCCCGTCAGCGTGTTGATGAAGGGCGGGAAGAAGCAGATCAGCGCGCCGATGGCGATCTTCGGCATCATGCCGAAGCCGAGCCAGGCGATGACGATCGGCGCCAGCGCGATGCGCGGCGTCACCTGCAGCGCGATGATGTAGGGCGAGATGTAGCGGCGGAAGCTCTCGTTCAGCCCCGCCGCCACCGCGAGCCCGATGCCGATCACCGAGCCGATCACGAAGCCGGCCACCGCCTCCCACAACGTGACGCCGAGATGGAACCACACCGTGCCCTGGTAGAGCACCATGTTGACCAGCGCGGTGGCGATCGCGCTCGGGCGCGGCAGGATCAGCGGATCGACGAGCTCATAGGTGCTGGCGAATTCCCATACCAGCATCACGGCGAGGAACAGCGCTATGTGGCGGGCGACCTGCCCGATCAGGCGGCCCCGCGCGGGTGCCACATCGGTCATGGAGAGGTTGCCGTCGGTTGCGAGGCTCATCTCAATGCCCTCCCAGGATGGAGCGGACCTCGCCGACCAGCCGGTTGAATTCCGGCGTCTGCATCAGGCCGATCTCGCGCGGGCGCTCGAACGGCACGTCGACGATCTTCGCCAGGCGGCCGGGACGTGGCGTCATCACCATCACCTGGTCGGCGAGGAAGATCGCCTCGGAAATGTTGTGGGTGACGAACAAAACGGTGGCGTCGACATCGTCGACGATGCGCAGCAATTCGAGGTTCAGCCGCTCGCGGGTGAACTCGTCGAGCGCGCCGAACGGCTCGTCGAGCAACAGGATGTTGGCGCCGGTCTGCAGCAGCCGGGCGAGCGCCACGCGCTGCTGCATGCCGCCGGAGAGCTGGCGCGGGAAGCTGAACTCGAAATCCTTCAGCCCGACCAGTTGCAGCAGCTCGATGGCCCGCTTGCGGTCGGCATCGGTAGTGGTGCCCTGCACCTCGGTGGGCAGCAGCACGTTCTCCACCGCGGTGCGCCATTCCAGCAGCGTCGGGCGCTGGAACATCATGCCGACCTCGTGCGAGGGGCCGCTCACCCCGTGGCCGAGCACGCTCAATTCGCCGGCCGACTTGCCGATGAGACCCGCGACCAGCCGCAGCAAGGTGGATTTCCCGCAGCCGCTCGGTCCCACCAGCGAGACGAAGCTGCCGCGCTTGATGTCGAAGCTGGCGCGATCGAGCGCCACCACCTGGCTGTTGAAGGCCTTCACCAGGTCGCGGGCGGAAATGACGATGTCGGGGTCGATATGGCTGGTCGAGGCGGCGACCAGATGGCTGGCAATCGCGTTCATCTCGCTCCTCCGCGTCGCGCGCGCAGCCGGCTTCATTCGCCGGTCAGGCGTCGGGACGGCATGTGGCGTTTCCTTGGCCCTCGGCCCGTCTTCTGCATGATGCGGACGGGTCCGGGGCACCCCCGTTCGGGGTCGTAGGCGCGGGCGGCGGCGAACCGGCCGCGTAGGCGATCCGTCCGTCAGGCGACGATCGGACGGCTTTCGAGGGCTCGCAGGATCTGGCTCTGCGAGCGGCCGATATGGCGCTTCAGCATGCGCGCGGCGGCGTTGCCGTTGCGGGCCTGCAGGGCGTCGATGATGTCGTTGTGTTCGCGCAGCGGCCCCTCATTGTGGTCGTGCGCCACCACCGCCGACAGGCTGATCATGCAAAGCCGCTCATAGAGATCCATCACCCGGCTCATCTCCTCGGCGAGCCGCCGGTTGCGCGAGAGACCGGCCAGATGATGGTGGAAGCGGCGATTATATTCGGTGAACACCGGGATCGAGGCGGTGTCGGCATCGCGGAAGGCGTCGAGCGCCGCGAGTTCCTCGTCGGTGGCGACCAGCGCCACCTTGCGCACCCCGGCGGTTTCGAGGATCAGCCGCAGCTCCAGCATGTCGGCGGCGTCGCTGACCGAGATCTGCCGCACGCGATGGCCGCGCCGCGGCTCGATCTCCACGAGGCCTTCGAGTTCCAGCTTCTGCATGGCGTCGCGCACCGGCGACTTGCTCACGCCGAAACGCTCGGCAAGGTCGGCCTCCCGCAGCTCCGCGCCGGGCACGATGGCACAGGACAGGATGTCCCGCCGCACCATCTCATACACCCTATTGCGAACCAGGTTCATGGGAACCGCCTCACCTCTGAGATATCACGAAGCGTATATTGATCGATCGATAACGTCAATATGCCATCGCCATTCCCTTGCGGAATTCACCCCAATCACTTGCCAGCAAGCCTTTATCCGAAACAGAGCGACTGGCGAGCCGGCCATGAGCCATCCGCCTCAGCTCCTGAGAGCAGAGTCTTGAAATATCTCACGCATCAGAAAAAATGGGCCGGAGCATAGGCTCCGGCCCGAGGGGAAGCTCACGGGAGACAGGCCGCCCGAAGGCGGCGCCGGGCTCAGCCGGTCCGGCGGGCGGCGGTCGCGTAGTCGACATTGCCGCCGCCATAGCGGCGCACGCGCACATTCGCCTGCTCGGCATGGCCGAGAAAACCTTCGAGCACGCAGAGCCGCGAGCAATATGCGCCCACCTCGGCGCTGGCCGCGTCGCTGATCACCTTCTGGTAGGTGCAGGTCTTGAGGAACTTGCCGACCCACAGCCCGCCGGTGTAGCGCGCCGCCTTCTTGGTCGGCAGCGTGTGGTTGGTGCCGATCACCTTGTCGCCATAGGCGACATTGGTGCGCGGGCCCAGGAACAGCGCACCGTAATTGCGCATGTTGTTCAGGAAATAATCCGGGTCGGCGGTCATCACCTGCACATGTTCGGAGGCGATGCGATCGGCCTCGACGACCATCTCGTCGACACTGTCACAGACGATCACCTCGCCGAAATCGCGCCACGCCGCCGCGGCGATCTCCGCCGTCGGCAGGATGGTGAGCAGCCGCTCCACCTCCGCCATGGTCTCGCGCGCCAGCCTTTCCGAATTGGTGAGCAGCACCGCCGGTGAGGTCGGCCCGTGCTCGGCCTGCCCGAGCAGGTCGGTCGCGCAGATCTCCGCATCCACCGTTTCGTCGGCGATCACCAGCGTCTCGGTCGGACCGGCGAAAAGGTCGATGCCGACCCGGCCATAGAGCTGGCGCTTCGCTTCGGCGACGAAGGCGTTGCCCGGTCCCACCAGCATGTCGACCGGCGCGATGGTCTCGGTGCCCAGCGCCATCGCCGCCACCGCCTGCACGCCGCCCAGCACCAGGATCTCTTCGGCGCCGGCGAGATGCATCGCCGCCACGATGGCCGGGTGCGGCCCGTTCTGGAACGGCGGCGCCGCCGCCACCACGCTCTTCACGCCCGCCACCTTGGCGGTCACCACGCTCATATGCGCGGAGGCGACCATCGGATATTTGCCGCCCGGCACATAGCAGCCGACCCGCTCCACCGGCACGTTCCTGTGCCCCAGGATCACCCCCGGCAGCGTCTCCACCTCGAGGTCGAGCATGCAGGCGCGCTGCTTCTCGGCGAAGTTGCGCACCTGCGCCTGCGCGAAGCGGATGTCGTCGAGATCGGCCTTCGATACCCGGGACAGCGCCGCCTCGATCTCCTGTTCCGACAGGCGGAAGCTCGCCGGCGACCAGGCGTCGAAGCGCTCGGAATAGGCGCGCACCGCCGCGTCGCCCCCCGCCTCGATTTCCTTGAGCAGGGTCTCGACGGTGGCGCGCACCTGCGCGTCGGCATCGGCGCGCTCCTCGACGGAGCGCGCGGTCTTGAGATGGCGGGCCATGTTTTCCTCCCGGCGCCGGCTGCGGTACCGATCCGGTACACCCTTGTATCCGGTCGCGATCAGTTGTTATTTATCGAGTGAAAACTAAATCCGGCGAGAGTGTCAAGCCTCGCTTGCCCGCCGTCCGCCTCCATGTTATTTATCAAGCGATAATTAATAGGAGGAACGCCATGCGAGCCACCGGCCTGAACCACCTCTCCATCGGCGCGAAGGACGTCGATGCCTCCGTGCGTTTCTATGTCGAGATGTTCGGCATGGAGGTGATCCCCACCTACAATTTCGGCTTCCGCACCCAGTATCTGCGCTGCGGCAGCCAGCAGCTGCACATTTTCGGCCTGCCCGACGCCACGCCGCACTACCAGCACTTCGCGATCAACGTCGACGACTTCATGGGCGTGTATGAGCGTGCCCGCGACGCCGGCCTCATCGACCACGCCACCTTCGGCAACGGCGTCAACGAGATGCCGGATGGCACGGTGCAGCTCTATCTGCGCGATCCCGGCGGCAATCTCGTCGAGGTCGACTGGCCGGATGTCGCCAGCCTCGACACCGCGCGCATCCCCGAGCTGAAGCGCCTTGCCGACCGCTTCGAGCAGGTGGGCGAGAATCTCGAGGCGACGCTGTTCCTCGACCGCCGCCGCGCATGAAGGGAGGCGACGATGAGCGATATGACGACGGCCCCCCTCGCCTCCCCGCGCGCGATGCGCTCGCCTGTCGAGCAGCGCCACGACGAGATGCTCCAGCGCGCCATCGATCTCGCCTCG
The DNA here is from genome assembly GCF_018390555.1 of Ancylobacter oerskovii. Lineage (GTDB taxonomy): Bacteria > Pseudomonadota > Alphaproteobacteria > Rhizobiales > Xanthobacteraceae > Ancylobacter > Ancylobacter oerskovii. The sequence continues at coordinate 355,541 of NZ_JAHBGB010000002.1, forward strand.
GTCCTTGCCGGCCGCGCGCCGCGCGCCGAGGAACTGCGCCGCCTGCCGCCGGAAAGCGAGCGCGACCTGCATGAGAGCGGCCTCTACCGCATGCTGCAGCCGGCCGCGCTCGGCGGGTCCGAGCTCGGCTATGAGAGCCTGATCACCATCGGTGCCGCGCTGGCCGCCGGCTGCGCCTCCACGGCGTGGAACCTCACCAATCTCGCCAGCCATCACTGGATGCTGGCGATGTTCCCGCCCGCGGCGCAGGACCGCATCTGGAAGGAGGATCCCGACGCGCTGATCGCCTCGTCCTTCGTCTTTCCGGCGGCGAAGGTGGCGAAGGCTCCCGGCGGCTATGTGGTTTCCGGGCGCTGGCCGTTTTCCTCCGGCGTCGACGTCTGCTCCTGGAACATGCTGGCGGGCATCGTCCGCGCCGAGGGCGAGGCACCCGACCATCGCGTCTTCCTCATCCCCCGTTCCGACTACCGCATCCTCGACACCTGGCACGTCACCGGCCTCAAGGGCACCGGCTCCAACGACGTGGTGTGCGAGGAGGTGTTCGTGCCGGAAGCGATGAGCGTCTCGGTCGCGGATCTGAAGGGCGGCGCCACGCCCGGCAGCGAGCGCCACCCCGCCCCGCTCTACCGGCTGCCGGTGTTCGCGCTGTTCCCGGCGATTCTCTCCGGGGTAGGGCTCGGCAATGGCGAGGGCGCGCTCACCGATTATGTGGGCTCCACCCGCAAGCGGTCGGCCAATTACACCGGCGCCCGCCTCGCCGAATTGCAGAGCATCCAGATCCACATCGGCAGCGCCGCCACTCGGCTCAGCCATGCCCGGCGGATGATGCTCGGCATTTGCGAGGAGGCGATGCGCGACGCCGAGCGCGGACATGTCCCGGACACGGTGACGAAATTCGCCTATCGGCGCGACCTCGCCCACGCGACCGGGCTGGCGCGGGAAGCGGTCGACGAGATCAACGCCGGCAGCGGCGCCCAGGGGTTGTATCTCGCCGGTAGCCAGCAGCGCCGTTTTCGCGATGCTCATGCTATAACGGCGCATATCGCCTTCAGCACCGATGTCGCCAACGCCGCCTTCGGGCGCCTGGCCCTGGGGATGGAAAGCGACAATCCGGTCGTGTGACAGCGCGACACCGGAAAGGACGAGATGATGACACCACGCTCATCCCTATCGCCCGCCGCCGCGAAGCCGGTGGCGGCGCGGCGCACCCGCAACAAGCCCGAGGAACGGCACAGGGAGTTCGTCCGCAAGGCCGTCGAATTGTTCGCCGAGATCGGCTTCGAAGCCGGCACCCGCGAGCTCGCCCAGCGGCTCGGCGTCACCCAGCCCCTGCTCTACCGCTATTTCCCCAGCAAGGACGACCTGATCGCCGCCGTCTACCAGGAGATCTACGTCAATCGCTGGAAGAAGGAATGGCGCGAAGGCCTCATCGACGACACCCGCCCGATTCGCGAGCGCATCATCGCCTTCTACGAGGATTACACGGCGACGATCTTCACGCCGGAATGGATCCGCATCTATCTCTTCGCCGGCCTGCGCGGCGTCGACATCAACCGCCGCTACGCCGCCACCGTGGAGGAGGAGATCCTGCGGCCGATCACCCTCGCCACCCGCCACAGCTTCGGCCTTGGCGAGGAGCCGCCGACGCCGGAGGAGGTCGAGCTGTTCTGGACCCTGCAGGGCGGCATCTTCTACTATGGCGTGCGGGAGATCGTGTACCAGTTCCCGATGCCGGTGGACCGTTCGGCCATGATCCGCAACGCCGTCGACACCTTCCTCGCCGGCGTCGGCCCGGTGCTGAAGCGGCTGGCCGAGCGCGTGGAGGTTCCGGCTTAGACCATTCGACGATGGACGCTCGAACATCTCCGCTTTGATCGAAGATGCCGCGCGCCTATGATCGGCGCGGAGTCCATCGCCCGAGCGGAGAGCGCCGTGTCCCTTCAATCCGTTTCGCCCGGCGACGACGATGCCACCACGCTGGGCATCGAGATCTATGCCCGCCTGCGGCGCGATCTCATCGCCGGACATTTGAAGCCGGGCGAGCGCCTGCGCTTCCGCCAGCTCAGCGCCGCCTATGGCGTCGGCATCGCGCCGCTGCGCGAGGCGCTCTCGCGGCTGGTGTCCGACCAGCTGGTGCGCTTCGAAGGCCATCGCGGCTACACGGTGGCGCCGCTGTCGCTGTCCGATCTCCACGATCTGTGCGCGCTGCGCACCGAGCTCAGCTGCAACGCGCTGCGCCGCTCCATCGCCGGCGGCGACGAGGATTGGGAGGCCGAGATCCTCGCCGCCCTGCACCGGCTGGAGCGCACGCCGCTCCCGCATTCGGTGGAGGACCGCAAGACCGTGGACGAATGGGAGCAGCGGCACGATCGTTTCCACCACAGCCTCATCGCCGCCTGCGGCTCGCCGTGGCTACTGCATTTCTGCGGCGCGCTCTCCGATCATTTCCAGCGCTACCGCCGGGCGGTGATCGTCGTCACCTCCTCGTCGGAAGCGCTGCTCAAGCGGGTGCGCGAGCAGCACCGCACCGTCGCCGAGGCGGCGATCGCCCGCGACGCCGAGCGCGCCACCACCATCCTCGCCGAGCATTTCCAGGGCAGCGTCGAGGTGGTGATCCGCAATTACGAGGAGGTCTCGCGCAGCCTCTCCGCGGGCAATGGCGACTGAGGCTTCCGCGAACCACCAAGCTCCAACTTTATTGACATCGATATTTTGTTCGAACATCCTTGCGATTAACAATCACAAGGACCGTTCGACGGGCGCCTGCTCGCGACGATCCGTCGGGAGGACGCCGCATGCTCGACCACACCAAGGCCGCCGACGTCAAAATCGACCTCATCTCCGGCATGCGGCTGATCGCGCATGACCCGCTGGCCGGTTTCGGCGGCGTGGGGGAAGGCATGTCGCTGCAGCGCGCGCCCGATGGCCGGCGCATATTGTGGGTGGCGCATGAAGGGCCGCCGAAGAACTTCACCGGCGTCGACGTCACCGATCCCTCCCGTCCGAAGGTGATCGTGCAGACCGAGCTGCCGCACAACAAGGTGCGTTCCAACTCGCTGGAAACCACCGGCGACATCATGGCCGTCGCCTACCAGACCGCGCAGCCGGGCCTGCAACCGGCGGGCATCGAGCTGTTCGACATCTCCGTGCCGGAGAACCCGCGCTCGATCAGCTTCTTCGACTGTTCGGGCCCGCATTCGCGCGGCGTGCACCAGGTGTGGTTCGTCGATGGCGAGTTCATCCATTGCGCCGCCGGCGCCGCCGACTTCACCCCGCGCAACCCGCTCGACGACCAGGCCTACCGCATCATCGACGTGCGCAACCCGTCGAAGCCGGTGGAGGCCGGCCGCTGGTGGATGCCCGGCACCGCCGAGGGCGACGACGCCCCGCCGCCGGAACGGCTGAAGATCGACAGCGGCTTTCGCTGCCACAACACCAATGTCTACCCGGACCGCCCCGACCGCGCCTATGTCGGCTATATCGACGGCGGCTTCTATGTGATGGACATCTCCGACAAGTCGCGCCCCACCGTCATTTCCCGCTTCAGCCCGAACCCGCCCTTCCCCGGCTTCGCCCACACGCTGATGCCGCTGTTCGGCCGCGACCTCGCGGTGGCCAGCCACGAATGCATCCACGATGACGGCTTCGACTGGCCCAAGCTCACCTGGCTGCTCGACATCCGCCGCGAGGACAATCCGGTGCCGCTCTCCACCCTGCCCATGCCCTCCTTCGAGGAATATGGCCGCAAGGGCGGGCGCTTCGGTTGCCACAACCTGCACGAGAACCCGCCGCGCGACACCGCGCTGCATTCGGAGACGCTGCTGTTCTCGACGCTGTTCAATGGCGGCCTGCGCGTGCACGACATTTCCGACCCGCTGATCCCCCGCGAAGTCGCCGCCTTCGTGCCCTCCGCCCCGCCCGGCGCCCGCGTGCCGGCGATCCAGATCAACGAGGTCTATGTCGACGAGAACGGCATCGTCTATTGCGGCGACCGCCATGCCGGCGGCATCTACATACTGGAACTCGACATCTGAGCCGGCGGGGAGGCACGGGCATGACCATCCCCCGCGATCCCCTGCCCGTCGTCCTGATCACCGGCTTCCTCGGCAGCGGCAAGACCACGCTGCTCAACCATCTCCTGCGCGATCCCGGCATGGCCGACACCGCGGTGATCGTCAACGAGTTCGGCGACATCGCCATCGATCATCTGCTGGTCGAGAGCGCCATCGAGAACACGGTGGTGCTGCAGAGCGGCTGCATCTGCTGCACGGTGCGCGGCGATCTCGTCGATACGCTCGACGATCTCTGCACCAAAGTCGCGCAGGGCGAGGTGCCGGCCTTCTCCCGCATCGTCATCGAGACCACCGGCCTCGCCGACCCCGCCGCCCTCGTCCGCGCCTTCCTCACCGAGCGGACGCTGGTGGCGCGCTTCGCGCTGCGCGCCGTCGTGACCACCGTCGACGCCGTCAACGGCGCCGGCCAGCTCGACGGTTTCGCGGAGGCCCGTCACCAGGCGGCGCTCGCCGACATCCTGGTGCTGACCAAATCCGATCTCGCCCCGCCCGAGGCGGTCGCCACCCTCACCGCCCGCCTGAAGGCGATCAACCCGGGGGCTGGCCTGGTTCCGGTGGTGCAGGGGGCCATCGCGCCGGACGATCTGTTCGCGCGCGTGCCGGAAAATCCCTCGCGCACCGGCTCCGATGTCCTCGCCTGGCTCAACGGCGACGCCTTCGCCGGCAGGCCCGGCGATCCCCGCTCGCCCCATGACGACGGAATCCGCGCCTTCGCCGTCACGCTGGACCGGCCGGTGGAACGCGAGGCGCTGCGCGGCTGGCTGCGGTCGATCCTGTCGCTGCGGGGCGACGACCTGCTGCGGATGAAGGGGATCGTCGCCCTTCGCGGCGAAGCCTCGCCGATGGTCGTGCATGCGGTGCAGGCCGTGCTGCATCCGCCGGTGCGTCTGGCCAATTGGCCGAGCGAGGATCACACGACGCGCATCGTGTTCATCACCCGCAACATGGAGCCGGAAGCCTTACGCAACAGTCTCGAAGTTCTCGCCACCCGGACGGCAGCGTGAATCGCGCCATTCATCCGGCCAGACGTCGGCCTCATATCCGGGATCGTAACCATGTATGCAATACGCGCCACCGACAACAACCAGGCATCTGCGCACATAAAACAACAATTTAGTCAGTATTCCTGACATTTTCCTACCCCTGACATTCTTGTTCATTTCCCTGAATCCTATCACACACCTCTCGATCATGTCGACGGTATACAGAAATTAGACAGGAAAATCAGCAAATAACTCCGCCATATACCTCATATAACGCCATATAAACTTACAGATATTCCACGGTTACGGATAAATCCTGTCCGGGACAGACTTGCGCCCGCATCCAGGCTTGATAAACCTGTTTCCCCGGATACACGATAAATACCTCATTCATGCCGAGAAGTACTGTAGGTATGCCGTCCCGATATGGATCGATCCTGAATAAATATTTCATTTTAACTTGACAGTTCCGCAACAGCATCTTCTCTTCATGCCACAAGACGTCACAAGACGCTGTGTCACTGCCATGCCTGGGAAGGAACGCCACATGATCCAGCTTCACGTCGCTCCGCCGTTTCATTTGCGCCTCAAGCAATCCGCGGTCGCCATCGCGCTCGGCGCCGCGCTGGTCGCGGCACCGGCCGCGCTCAGGGCGCAGACCGCCCCCACCGGCCCCATCGAGATCACCACCGGCACCAGCCCCGGCGGCACGCCGGACGTGCTGATGCGCCGGGCCGCCAAGATCCTCAACGAGCAGAAGATCATCACCAACCCGCTGGTGGTGCAGAACCGCACCGGTGGCTCGTGGATGGTCGCGGCCAATTTCGTGATGGGCAAGAAGGGCGACCGCAACGTCGTGCTGTGCATCGCCCAGCCGATCCTCACCACCCCGATCACCCAGGGCCTGCCGACGCTCTATGACAAGCTCACCCCGATCAGCATGTTCATCCAGGGCGATCTGGTGCTGGTGGTGCAGCCCTCCTCGCCGGTGAAGGACCTGAAGCAGCTGGTCGCGCTCGCCGCCCAGCGCGAGCGCTCGGTGAAGGTGGCCGGCGCCCAGTCCGGTTCCACCGACCACATGGTGGCCGGCCTCGTCGAGAAGGCCGGCAAGGTGAAGCTGAACTACGTGCCCTTCGACGGTGGCGGCGCCGCCCAGGCCGCCTTCCTCGGCGGCAATGTCGACCTGATGACCCTCACCCCCAGCGAGGCGCTGCCGCTGGTGAAGAGCGGCAAGGCCCGCATCCTCGCCATCCTGTCGACCGAGCGCAGCACGGCGGCGGAGCTGAAGGATATCCCGACCGCCAGGGAGCAGGGCTTCGACATCGTCTGGGGTCAGTCCTGGGGCCTCGCCGGCCCGCCCGGCCTCGACGCCGACACGGTGAAGTTCTGGGACGACGCCATCGCCAAGCTGGTGGCCAACCCGGAATGGCAGGCGAGCCTCAAGGAAAACTTCCTGCGCAGCCGCATGGTGCCGGCCGCCGAGGTGAAACCCTACATGCAGAAGCTGCATGACGAACATCTGGCGCTGCTGCGCGACCTCGGCCTCGCCAAGCAGCCGGCGGTGCAGTGAGCGACGGGTGAAGTTCGCCCCGGCCGGCCGGGGGCCCCTCACCCCATCCCTCTCCCCCACGGGGAGAGGGGGCCGGTCGGGCCGGGTGGAACCGACGGCAGCTCTGGTGAAACGGATGCCGCATCGAACGTCGCCGCGTCTTTTCCCTCGCCCATGGGAGAGGGGCAGCAAGCCTCCCGATGCCTCGTCCGGCTCAAGCAAGCTCACCGACCGTGCCGCCGGGAACAACCTGCTCCCTCTCCCCGGTGGGGAGAGGGGTGGGGTGAGGGGGAAGCAACGCGTCCCAATCGCGCCCCCTCACCGACCCGCTTTGCGGGCCACCTCTCCGTCGAAGCTGGATGTTTCCGGCTTCGACCTTGACGGAACCGAACTCGGCAACAGCCGGGTTCGGGCGGGGAGAGGAAAACAAAGCGCCGGACGCTCCGTCCGCCCGGCCGCCTCTGCGCCTGAACGGAACCGGCAACGGAGCCTCGCATGAAAGCCGTCAACGTCATCACCGCCCTGACGCTGCTCGCTCTCTCGGCCCTGGTGCTGCTCGGCACCTGGGAGCTGCCCTATTGGGCCGAGTTCGCGCCCGGCTCGGCCTTCGCCGCCTTCTGGGTGGCGGTGGTCGGCATCGTGCTCGCCATCGCGCTGCTGGTGACGACGGCGATGGACCATGGCGGCGAGCCGCACAGCTTCCCGGACCGGCGCGGCCTCGTGCGCGTCGCCGCGCTCGCCGCCGGCTTGTGGGTGATGGTGCTCGTCATCCCGCTCATCGGCTTCGTGCCCGCCGCCATCGCCTTTTCCCTGTTTCTGCTGCTCGGCATCGAACGGCGACCGCTGGTCCCCAGCCTGTTCACCACCGCGGTGATCACCGGCCTCGTCTATGGCGTGTTCATCGCGTGGCTCGGCATCGCCCTGCCCACCGGCCCGTTCGGCATCTGACAGCGCGGGAGCTTTCAATGGACGCCCTTGCCTCCCTCGCCCAGGGCTTCGCCGTCGCCATGACGCCGACGAACCTCCTGTTCGTGTTCATCGGCGTGACGCTCGGCCAGCTCATCGGCGCCCTGCCCGGCATCGGCCCTTCGGCCGGCATGGCGCTCTTGCTGCCCGTCACCTTCGGCCTCGATCCGGTCACCGCGCTGGTGATGCTCTCCGGCATCATGTATGGCGGCATGTATGGCGGCACCCTCACCTCGGTGCTGGTGAACGTGCCCGGCGAGGCGGCGAGCGTGATGACCGCCGTCGACGGCAACCAGCTCGCCCGGCAGGGCCGCGCCGGGCAGGCGCTGGCCGCGGCCGCCATCGGCTCCTTCCTCGCCGGCATCGGTGCCGTCACCGCGCTCGTCTTCCTCACCCCGGCGCTCAGCGCCTTCGCGCTCGGCTTCTCCGCCCCGGAATATTTCCTGCTGGCGCTGCTGGGCATCACCGCCACCGCCAGCCTCGGCACCGGCTCGGCGGTGAAGGCGATGATCGGCGCCACCCTCGGCCTGATGATCGCACTGGTCGGCACCGATCCGATCCAGGGCACCTCGCGCCTCACCTTCGGCTCGCTGGAGCTGCTGGAAGGCGTCGACTTCCTGCCCGTCGCCATCGGCGTGTTCGGCATCGCCGAGATCCTGGTCTCGATGGAGCAGACGCAGGCCAGCGCGGCGGTGCGCACGCGGCTGCGCGACATGTGGCTGACCCGCAAGGACTGGGTCGAGTGCCGCATGGCGATGCTGCGCGGCGGGGTGATCGGCTTCGTCATCGGCCTGATGCCCGGCGCCGGCCCGACGGTGGCGGCCCTGCTCGCCTATGTCGTCGAGAAGAAGGCCAGCCCGCACCCGGAGAAATTCGGCCATGGCGCGCTGGACGGCGTGGCGGCGGCGGAATCGGCCAACAACTCCGCCGCGCACGGCGCCATGGTGCCGATGCTGGCGCTCGGCATTCCCGGCTCGGCCTCCACCGCGGTGCTGCTGGCGGCGCTGGTGCTGCTCGGCATCCGCCCCGGCCCGATGCTGCTCACCGAGCAGGCCGACCTGGTGTGGGGCCTCATCGCCTCGATGTTCATCGGCAATGTGATCCTGCTGATCATGAACCTGCCGCTCGCCCCGCTCTTCGCCAGCGTGCTGCGCATTCCCTATTCCTATCTGGTGCCGGGCATCCTCGTCGTGTCGCTGGTCGGCGCCTACGCGATCAGCCTCAGCCTGTTCAATGTCGGGCTGACGCTGTTCTTCGGCATGGTCGGCTACCTGATGATCCGCGCCGACATCCCCCGCGCGCCGCTGGTGCTCGCCGTGGTGCTGGCGCCGCTGATGGAGAGCTCGCTGCGCCAGAGCCTGATGCTGTCGGAAGGCAGCCCGGCGATCTTCGTCCAGCGCCCGCTCTCCGCCGTGCTGGCACTGCTGGTGATCGGCTCGCTCGTGCTGCCGCTGTTCGGCTTCTTCCTCGCCCGCCGCGCGGCGCGCCGTGCCGGCGTCGCCGAGGCGCTGTCCCATTCCTCCGACTAGGACCTGACGATGACCGCACCCGTGATCGACGTCCACGCCCATATCCTCACCGAGGAGATGATGGCCCGCATGCGCCGCGAGGCGCCCGAGATCGGCCCCACCCTCTCGGAGGTCGATGCCGAGGGCGGCGTGCTGAAGGTCGGCGACATCGTGCAGCGCCCCTTCCCGCGCGGCGGCTGGGATCTCGACCGGCGCCTCGCCGACCTCGACATCGCCGGCTTCGACCTGCAGGTGCTGTCCAACTGCCCGCAGACCTTCCTCTATGAGCGCGAGGCGGCACTCACCGGCGCGCTCTGCCAGATCCAGAACGAGGCGATCGCCGAGCTGGTGCGCCGCCGGCCCGACCGCTTCCTCGGCATCGCCACCCTGCCGATGCAGGACCCCGCCCGCGCCGCCGACGAACTGCGCCGCGCCGTCACCAAGCTCGGGCTGAAGGGCGCGCAGATCGGCTCGCATATCGAGGGCAGGAATCTCGACGACCCGGCGCTGGAACCGATCTGGGCCACCGCCGAGGAGCTCGGCGCCTTCATCCTCATCCATCCGCAGAAGACGGCGGCGGGCGAGCGCACCAAGGAATTCTATCTCAAGAACCTGATCGGCAACCCCCTGGAGACCACCATTGCGAGCGCCTCGCTGGTGTTCGGCGGCGTGCTGGAGCGCTATCCCGATCTCAGGATCTGCCTCGTGCATGGCGGCGGCTTCCTGCCCTTCCAGACCGGGCGGATGATCCATGGCTGGAAGGAGCGCCCGGAATGCCGGCGCTTCATCAAGGAGAGCCCGGAAGTCTCGATCCGCCGGCTCTATTTCGACACGCTGACCCATTTCGGCCCGGCGCTGCGCTACCTCACCGATACGTTCGGCGCCGATCACATCCTGCTCGGCAGCGACTATCCGTTCGACATGGGCACGCTGGAAGGCGCCCGGCAGGTGCGCGCCGCCGGCCTGCCAAAGCCCGACGAGGCCGCCATTCTCGGCACCACCGCGGCCGGCTGGTTCGGCCTCCCCGCCGCCTCGCGCCAGGCGGTGAACGCATGAGCACCGAGACCCGCAACGCCGCCATCCTGCGCCCCAGCGAGTTGCCCGTCACCGAGCGCGGCGGCGGCGCGCGCACCGTGCGGCTCGTCACCGCCGAGCTCGGCTCAACGAGGCTGCTCAACGGCATCACCCGCTTCGGTCCCGGCGCGGCGATCCCGCTGCACAGCCATAATTGCGAGGAGAGCGTCATCATCCTCGAAGGCGATGCGGTGTTCGAGATCGACGGCGTCACCCACGAGTTGACCACGCACGACACCACCTGGATCCCGCCGGACGTGCCGCACCGCTTCCGCAACGCCTCGGACAGCGCGCCGCTCGCCATCTTCTGGACCTATGCCGACACCGCCGCCACCCGCACACTGGCGGCGACCGGCGAGACCCGTTCCATCGCCTCCGAACATGCCGCGGACAAGCAGGCCGGAGACAAAGCCGCCGGAGGCCGCCCATGAACGCCGCCGTGAAACCCGATCCCGGCATCGCCGCCACCGCGCCGGCACAGGCGATCGAGGACCTTGTCGCCGATGCCATGCGCGTCTGCGGCCTTCCCGCCGAGGACGCGCAGCGCGTCGGCAAGCTGATGGCCGAGGCCGATCTCACCGGCGCCGACGGCCACGGCATCTTCCGCCTGCCGCAATATGTGCGGCGGCTGAAGGGCGGCGCGGTCAACCCGACACCGCGCATCGAGGTGGAGCGCGCCGCGCCCGGCGTCGCCCTGGTCGACGGCGACAACGGCATGGGTCATCTGGTGATGAGCGTCGCCGCCGACACCGCCACCGCCATCGCCCGCGAGATCGGCATCGCCTGGGTCGGGGTGCGCCGCTCCAACCATGCCGGCCCGGCGGCGCTTTATGTCGACATGCTCGCGCAGCGCGGCCTTGTCGGCATCTATTCGGTGGTGGCGAGCTCCAACCACATGGCGCCCTGGGGCGGTACCTCCTCGCTGCTCGGCACCAACCCGCTCGCCATCGCCATTCCCGCCGGCGAGGGCAAGCCGCCGGTGCTGCTCGACATCGCCACCACCGTGGTGTCCTACGGCACCGTCAAGAAGCATGTCCTCAACGACGTCCCGATGCCCGAGGGCTGGCTGGTCAGCAGGAAGGACGGCAGCGCCATCACCGATCCCAAGCGCAGCGGCGAGGGCCTGCTGCTGCCGATCGGCGGCCACAAGGGCTCCGGCCTCGCACTGATGCTCGGCCTGCTGGCCGGCACGCTCAACGCCGCCGCCTTCGGCAGCGAGGTGATCGACTTCAACGCCGATTCCACCTCCGAGACCAATACCGGCCATTTCCTGGTGGCGCTGGACGTCGCCCGCTTCATGCCGCCGGCCGCCTTCGCCGCCGTCCTACAGCGCCAGCTCGACGAACTGCGCCATGACGCGCCGCTGCCGGGCACCGACGGGGTGCGCATTCCCGGCGACCGCCGCGCGGTCTTGCGCGAGGCCCGCATCCGCGACGGCGTGCCGATCCCGCCGCCGCTGCGCCGCCAGCTCGACGAGCTCGCCACGACGCTCGGCATCGAGCCGCTCGCCGCCCGGCAGTCCTAGATCCCAGGAGACCAGCCATGCCCGCCACCACCACGGCGACCGAACGCCGGACCATCAACGAAGGCGCCTTCAAGGCCGGCGACGGTGCCTATCTGTTCCAGCTCGATCAGCTTTCCGCCATCGAGGGCGGCCCCGGCTATTCCACCGCCATCGGCTCGGTGGTGGAAGGCATCCGCACCCAGTGCGGGCTGATGCGCAAGGCGGCGGGCACCGGCGCCCGCCCGCATTCCCACCCCAACGAGCAATGGAACTATGTGGTGAAGGGCCGGCTCAGGGTGAACATCGAGGGCCAGCCCGAGCAGATCGCCGGCCCCGGCACGCTCATCTACTTCCCGCCCGGCATCATCCACTCGACGGTGGCGCTGCCGGAGGAGGACGTGCTGTTCTTCGTGGTGAAGGACACCACCCACGGCATCGCCGGCAGGGCCGCCGACGGCACCATGAGCGGCGGGCACTACGACAAGCCGGCCTCTTCATAGAGCCCGGCCCGCTCGCCCCACACCTCGCCGATCCGCGCGGTCTCCTGCGCCAGTACGTCGAGGAAGGCGGCGGCCACCGGCTCCAGCGGCCGGCGCGCCGGCTCGATCAGCACGAGGTCCATGCCGAGCGGCGGGTCGGCGATGGGGTTGATGGTGAAGCGCCGGGGCATGTCCCATCCGGCCGGCCGCGCGGCCGACCGCTCGACCTCCTGCGCCATCATCAGGCCCGGCAATATCGCCACCCAGTCGGTCGAGGCGACGAAATCGAGCGTGCCCATCATGGCGTCCAGCTCCAGTCGCCGTTCCACCGCCACCGCGTTGGAAGCGAGATAGGTCTCGATATTGGCGCGCCGCGCATTCTGGCCGCTCGGCACCACCACCTTCATCGGCCCGAGATCGGCGAGCCGCACCGGCTGCATATGCGCCCGCCCCGACGCCGCGCCGGAAACCAGCACCTCCGGCGTATAGGCGAAGCGCGTCGTCTTCACCCCCACCGTGCCGGTGGAGGCCGGGACGATGGCGAAGGCGAGCTCGCCCGCCCGCACCTGCTGGGTGAGGGTCGCCGAATAGGCCTCGGTGATCCGCACCACCACATTGGGATGCAGCGCGACGAAGCGCGCCAGCGCCGGCGCCAGCACCGAGCGGGTCATGGTCGGCATCAGCCCCACCACCATCTCGCCGTCGAGCCCGACGCCGAAGCGTCCCACCGAGCGGTTGGCCGCCTCGTTCAGCCGCAGCAATTCGATGCAGTGGCGATAGTAGCTCTCGCCGGCCGGGGTCGGCTGCACGCTGCCGCCGCCGCGCGCGAACAGTTTCACGCCGAAGCGGTCCTCGATCTTGCGGATATGCTGGGAGACGCCGGATTGCGTGGCGTTCTCCCGCTCGGCCGCGGCCGTGAAGGAGCGTTCCTCATAGGCCGCCACGAACAGCCGGACATCCCGCAGCGTATCGCTCATCGCCATTACGTTTCCTGATGGAGACGAGCAGATCATATCATTTCTGAAGCGTCCGGCGCCACCGTAAGCTCATCTCCATGAGCGAACATGTCATCGATTTCCGATCCAGCGACGATCATGGCCACTTCCGGCGCGCGCTCGGGCGCTTCGCCACCGGCGTCACCATCGTCACCACGCGCACCGCCGACGGAAAGCTCGAGGGCCTAACCGCCAACAGCTTCTCGTCGGTCTCCCTCGATCCGCCGCTGGTGCTGTGGAGCCTGCGCAAGCAGGCGCCGTCGCTGGCGAGCTTCACCTCGGCCGGCCATTTCGCGGTGAACGTGCTCGGCACGCACCAGAAGCATCTGTGCCGCCACTTCGCCACCCCGCATGCCGACAAGTTCGGATCGGTCGCGCATCGCATCGGCGACCATGGCGCGCCGCTCATCGAGGACACCATCGCCCGCTTCGAATGCCGCACCGAGCAGGTCATCGAGGCCGGCGACCATCTCATCTTCCTCGGCCGGGTGCTGCGCGCCGCCCATCGCGACGGCGAGCCGCTGATCTACGCCACCGGCGCCCTGTGCGGCCCGGCGCTGCTGCCCGCCGATCCGCCGGCCAACGACCTTTCCTCGAAAGACATTTCCGCGAACCGGGAACGCGCCTCATGAAACTCGGCTTCTTCACCATGCCGATCCACCCGCTGCACCGTCCGCTCGCCGAGACGCTGCGGGAGGACCGGGAATTCTGCCTCATCGCCGAGAAGCTCGGCTTCTGCGAGGGCTATTTCGGCGAACACGTCACCGACGGCGCCGAGACCATCACCTCCTCGCTGATCTTCATCGCCTGGCTGCTGGAAGAGACCAGGACCATCAAGCTGGGCTCCGGCACCATCAACCTGCCGAACCAGCACCCCGCCCGGGTCGCCGGCGAGGTGGCGATGCTCGATCACATGGCGAAGGGCCGCTACATCATGGGCATCAGCCCCGGCGGCCTTCTGTCGGACGCCGAGTTGTTCGGCAATCTCGACAAGAACCGCACCGAGATGTTCGTCGAGGCCATCGACCACATACTCGGCATCTGGTCCGGCGAGGCGCCCTACAAGCGGGTCGGCCAGCACTGGACCATCACCACCGAGCGCACCTACCTGCCGGCGCTCGGCCAGGGGGTGATGCACAAGCCCTACCAGACCCCGCACCCGCCGATCGTCGTCACCGCGGTGGCGCCGTTCTCCAAGGGCGTCACCGAGGCGGCCGCGCGCGGCTGGGAGCCGATCTCGGCCAATTTCCTGCTGCCGTGCTGGGTGAAGACCCACTGGCCGAAATATGTCGAGGGCTGCGAGAAGGGCGGGCGTCCGGCCGATCCGGCGAACTGGCGGGTGGCGAAGAGCATCTTCGTCGCCGACGACCTCGCCACCGCGAAGCGCTACGCCACCGAGCCCGGCAGCCCGTATTATGCCTATTACAACTCGCTGGCGACCAAGCTGGTCGGCAATGGCCGCGCCAACCTGTTCAAGCGCGACCAGAGCGCGCCGGATTCATCGGTGACGGTGGACAGCGTGCTGGCCGACCTCGTCATCTGGGGCACGCCGGACAAGGTGGCCGACGAGCTCGCCGCCTTCGAGGAGGAGATCGGCGAATTCGGCACCCTGCTCTATGCCGGCCATGACTGGGCCGACAAGGGGCTCGCCATCCGCTCGCTGGAGCTGATGGCCGAGAAGGTGATGCCGGCGGTGAATGCCGGCCGCCGCTCCGCCGCCGCCGAGTGACCGTCGAAGATCAAGAGCCGCCGCCGCAGGCGGCGAAGGGAGGACACATGATCCGCGCCGCAATTGCCGGCCTCGGCTGGTGGGGCAAGCACATGATCCGCCGCATGGCGGATTCCGGCGAACTGCGCATCGTCGCCGCCATCGATACCTCGGAGGCGCAGGCCGCCTTCGCCGCCGAGCATGGCATCCCGCTGACGACGAACTGGGACGACGTGCTGAACGATGCTTCCATCGATGCGGTGATCCTGTGCACGCCGCACTCGCTGCACACCGCGCAGGTGGCGCAGGTTGCCCGCGCGGGCAAGCATGTGTTCTGCGAGAAGCCGCTGGCGCTCACCCGTGCCGACGCCGAGCGCTCGGTCGCCGCCTGCCGCGCCGCCGGGGTGAAGCTCGGCATCGGCCATGAGCGCCGCTACGAGCTCGCCATGCTGCAGATCAAGGAGCTGGTGCAATCGGGCGCCCTCGGCACGCTCATGCATGTCGAGGCGAATTTCAGCCACGACAAGCTCGCCGCCGTACCGAAGGGCGACTGGCGCGCCTCGCCGGTCGACGCTCCCGCCGCCGGCATGACCGCTATGGGCATCCACCTCACCGACGGCTTCCTCGAGCTGTTCGGGCCGATCTCCGAGGTCTACGCCGCCACCGCCAGCCGCGCCTCCGACCGGCCGAATGGCGACGTGGTGTCGGTGCATACCCGCTTCGCCTCTGGCGCCACCGGCTATCTCAACGCGATCCTGGTGACGCCGCTCTATATCGGCATCACCGTGTTCGGCACCGACGCCTGGGTCGAGGCGCGCAACCACACGCATCCCGACACCCCCGGCCCGACGACGCTAACCATCCAGCACAAGGACGGCCGGCGCGAGGTGCGCGAATATGAATGGACCGACACGGTGCGCGCCAATCTCGAAGCCTTTGCGCGGTCGATCGAGACTGATGCACCCTATGTGTTCACCGACGCGCAGAAGGTCGGCAACATCGCGGTGCTGGAAGCGATCTGCCGCTCGGTGGCGACCAACATGCCGGTGAAGGTGGAGGCAGGGGAGACCGTGGATCGCCCCGCGCTCAAAGCCAGTGCGTGAGACTTATACCGGCGGTCGCCCGTGCGACGCTGATCATGAAGATGCTCCCTCTCCCCGTGGGGGAGAGGGGTGGGGTGAGGGGCCTTCTTCATTCCCCAATCACTAGAGCCCCTCACCGACCCGCTTCGCGGGCCACCTCTCCCCAACGGGGAGAGGAAAAGACAGAAAACACCGAGGACACCGCACAGGATGAACCGCCCCACCGACCCCGCCCCCCGCTACCGCGAGCTGGACCCCGCCGCGCTCGACGCCGAGCAGCGCCGCATCTTCGAGGAGATCGGCCGCCCGCGCGCCGGCGCGGTGCCGGCGCCGTTTCACATCTATGTCGAGAGCCCCGAGCTCGCCGCCACCGCTCAGGCGGTCGGCGCCTTCTGCCGTTACCGCACCGGCCTGCCGCCGCGCCTGTCCGAGCTCGCCATCCTCACGACGGCAGCCTATTGGGGCGCCGAATACGAGTTCGGCGTCCATTCCCGCGAGGCGCGCAAGGCCGGGGTGCCGGAGATCGAGATCGAGGCGCTGGCGGAGGGACGCCGGCCCGATTTCACCGAGGCCGACGCCGCGCTGGTGCATGATTTCGCCAGCGCCGTCTATCGGCAGAAGGACGTGCCGGACGAGCTCTTCGCCGCCGCGGTCGCCCGCTTCGGGCGCCGCACGGTGATCGAGCTCACCGGCCTGCTCGGCTATTATTCCATGCTTGCCATCGCGCTGCGCGTGTTTCGCGTACCGCCGCCCGCGTGAGAGGATCAGCAGCAAAGAGCCCGCATCACAACAAAACAGGGGCTCTCTCGGAGGAAACGCCATGGAACTGCGCAGCATCGAGGCTTTCGTGCGCGTTGCCGAGCTCGGCAGCATCACCCGGGCCTCCCGCGATCTCGGCATCGTCCAGCCGGCGCTCAGCCGGCACATCCAGCGCATCGAGACCGAGGTGGGCACTCCCCTCCTCGTCCGGCTGCCGCGCGGGGTGCAGCTCACCCTTGCCGGCCGCCGCTTCCTGCAGCACAGCCGCCGGATCCTGCAGGAAGTCGCCCGCGCCACCGAGGAGATGAACATCGGCGGCGACGGCGTGTCCGGCCGGGTGGTGGTCGGCATCTCCCCGACCCTGTCCTCGCTGCTCACGCCCGGCCTCATCGAGCGCTGCGCCTCCGCCTATCCGGCGATCAACCTCACCATCGTCGAGGAATTCACCCGCCGACTGCAGGTCGATCTCGTCAACAGCCAGGTCGACCTCGCTTTGCTCACCAACCCGCCGCCCAACCGTGCGCTGCGCTTCACCGCCGTGCTCACCGAGCCGATCGTGGTGGTGATGCCCCGCCTGTCGCGCGGCGTCTCGCCGGTGGTGACGCTGGACGAGCTCGCCTCCACCCCGATGCTGGTCACGCGCGGCATCCGGGCGCTGGTCGACGAGCAGCTCGCCTCGCATGGCGTGTGCATCGAGGTCGATTGCGAGATCGACGCGGTGGAGGCGATCAGGCGCATGCTGCTGCGCGGGCGCGGCGCCTCGATCATGCCGATCTCCGCCTTCCGCAAGGAGATCGACGAGGGCCTGCTTACCGGTCTCGCGGTGGGCGGGGTCAATCTCAGCCGCACCATCATGCTCTCGCATGTCGGCGACAATGTCAGCGCCGCCGCCCATGCGGTGATGGGCCTGCTGCGCGCCGAGATCGACGCGCTCGCCCAGCGCGGCATCTTCAGCGCCCTGCCGGACAACGCGCCCCATTGGGCGCCGCCGCAGCAGCGCACGCTGGCCGGCGTCGCCTGAGCAAAGCCGGCTTCTTCCACGCGAAACGGCCGGGCTCCATGCCCGGCCGTCGTCGTTTAAACCCTACATTGCCCCGCTTCAGTCGGTGCTTTCCTCGAAGGCGCGCTGGCGCGTCACCCGGATCATCGGCGCCACCAGCACGATGAGCAGAAGGAAGGTCAGCACCAGGAAACTCAGGCTGATCGGCCGCTCGACGAACACCATCGGGTCGCCATGCGAGATCAGCAGCGCCCGGCGCAGCGTCTCCTCGATCATCGGCCCGAGGATGAAGCCGAGCAGCAGCGGCGCCGGCTCGCAATGCAGCTTCTTGGCGAGGAAGCCGAAGCCGCCGAAGATCGCCGCCAGCACCACGTCGAGCGCGTTGTTGTGGATCGAATACACGCCGATGCAGCAGAACAGCATGATCGCCGGATAGAGCATGCGATAGGGCACCGAGAGCAGCTTCACCCAGATGCCGACCAGCGGCAGGTTGAGGATGACCAGCATCAGATTGCCCAGCCACATCGAGGCGATCAGCCCCCAGAACAGGTCCGGCCGCTGGTTCATCAATTGCGGCCCCGGCGACAGGCCCTGCATCATCAGGGCGCCGATCATCAGCGCCATCACCGCGCTGGAGGGCAGGCCGAGGGTGAGCATCGGGATGAAGGCGGTCTGCGCCGCGGCGTTGTTGGCGGCCTCCGGCCCGGCGACGCCCTCGATGGCGCCCTTGCCGAATTCGCCCGGCGTCTTGGAGAGCTTCTTCTCCAGCGCATAGGTGGAGAAGGAGGCCAGCACCGGCCCGCCGCCCGGCAGCAGGCCGAGGCAGCCGCCGAGCGCGGTGCCGCGCAGCGCCGGCCGGATGAAGCGCTTGATGTCCGCCCAGCGCGGCCAGAGGTTCTTCACCTCCTTCACGAAGGTGCGGCTCTGGTCGGTGCCGCCGAGATTGGAGATGGTCTCGCCGATGCCGAACATGCCCATGGCGATCACCGCGAAGTCGATGCCGTCGCCGAAGGAGGGAACGCCGAAGGTGAAGCGCTCGACGCTGGTATTGGCGTCGATGCCGATGGTGCCGAGCAGGATGCCGACCAGGATCATGCCGATCGCCTTGACGATCGAGCCATGGGCGAGGATCACCGCCGCCACCAGGCCGAACAGCATCAGCGAGAAATAGTCGGCCGGCCCGAAGTCGAGCGCCACCTCGGCGAGCGCCGGCGCCGCTACCGCGATCACCACGGTGGCCAGCGTGCCGGCGATGAAGGAGCACAAGGCGGCGGTGGCCAGCGCCAGCCCGGCCTGTCCCTTGCGGGCCATCTGGTAGCCGTCGATGGCGGTCACCACCGACGAGCTCTCGCCCGGCAGGTTGACCAGGATCGCCGTGGTCGAGCCGCCATATTGCGCGCCGTAATAGATGCCGGCCAGCATGATCAGCGCCGCCGGCGCCGGCAGCGCGAAGGTCACGGGCAGCAGGATCGAGATGGTCGCCACCGGCCCGAGGCCGGGCAGCACGCCGATCACCGTGCCGAGCAGCACGCCGAGGAAGCCGTAGACGAGGTTCATCGGCGTCAGGGCGACGGAGAAGCCGAGCAGAAGGTCGTTGAAGAGTTCCATGCCCTGCCCTCACCAGAACCGCGTATGGGGAAGATTGAGGCCGAGACCGTAGGAGAACAGCGCGACGCAGAAGATCACCAGGCCGACGGCGAGCAGCCCGGTCTGCAGCGGCTTGAAGTCGCGCCCGGCAATGTGCGCGGCGATCACCACCGCCAGCCCGGCGAGCGGGAAGCCCCAATCCTCGATCAGGAAGCCGAACAGCAGCACGCCGCCCAGCAGGACGATCAGCGGGCGCAGGTCGACGGCCCCGACCTCCTCGGTCTCGCTCACCATGGAGCGGACGATCAGCACGCCGCCCAAGAGGATGAGCCCGATGCTCACCACCAGCGGGAAATAGCCCGCCCCCATGCGGGACGTGGTGCCGATGGGATAGTCCGAGCCGATGATGATGGCGAGCGCGCCGAGACCGCAGAACAGCAGCCCGGTGAGGAAATCCGACGAAAGCCTGATGTTCATGAGGCACCCCCTGGGTGATCCGCGCCGGATGCGGCGCGCGGGCCGCATCGAAGCGCGGGTGGCCGGAAAGCGGAGGCGGGAAGAGGGCCGGCGCGGCCTCGCCGCCCGGCCCTCGCCCGTCCGCCGGCGTCGGTCGGCCGGATCAGTCGGCTTTCGCGCCGATCTCCTTGATGATGCCGCTCCACTTGTCGGCATCGGCCTGGATATAGGCCTTGAAGTCCGCCGGGCTGGGACTCGACACCGCGATCACCCCGGATTCGCCCATGCGCTCGCGGATGGTCGGGTCCTTCATCGCCTCGACCACCGCGGCATGCAGCTTGTCGATGATCGGCTGCGGCGTGCCGGCCGGCGCCAGCACGCCCTGCCAGGACGACGACACGCTCTTGGGGAAGCCCTGCTCGGTCATGGTCGGCACGTCCGGCAGCTGCGGCACGCGCTGCTTGGTGGAGACGCCGAGCGCCTTCAGGCGGCCGCCCTTCACATGGTTGATGCCGGAAGAGATGGTCACGAACATCAGGCTGACATGCCCGCCCATCACGTCGGCGGTGGCCGGCCCCGCGCCGCCCTTGTAGGGAACGTGGATCATGTCGAGCCCGGCCTCGCGGCGGAACGCCTCCATCTCCAGCCGGTTCACCGAGCCGGTGCCGGGCGAGGCGAAGTTCACCTGCCCCGGCCGCGCCTTCACATACTCCACCAGTTCCTTGACGTTGTTGGGCGGGAATTTCGGGTTGGCGATCAGCAGGCCGGGCGTGTCGGCGACGATGGAGATCGGCACGAAGTCCTGCAGCGGCTTCACCCGCAGGTTGGAGAAGATGTACGGGTTGATCGAGACGGTGCCGACATTGCCGAGGAACAGCGTGTAGCCGTCGGGCTTGGCGCGCGCGGCGAGGTCCATGCCGACATTGCCGGCGGCGCCGTCGCGGTTCTCCACCACGATCTGCTGGCCGAGGATCTGCGACAGCCGCGGCTGCAGCAGGCGGGCGGCGAAGTCCGAGGCGCCGCCCGGCGCGAAGGGCACGATCAGGGTGATCGGCTGGTTGGGGTAGTCGGACTGCGCCCGCGCCGGACCGGCGACGGCAAGGCCGGCGGCGACGAGGGCGGCTCCGGCAAGAACGGCACGGCGTGTGACGGACGGACAGGCTTTCATCGTTCCCTCCCAGGAATCGCGGCGCCGCTTGTTGTTCTGGCTGGCGCCGTTTTCAGCTTGCGGTGACAGGCACGCTTCGTCGGGCAGATCGTGCGGCGGGCCGCGAGCCCTCAGGCCATGGCGGCCTCGCGCATCATCTCGCGCTCGCCCTCGACCTCCAGCGGCAGCTTCACCGGCCGCTTCAGCTTGGCGGAGAGGTCGAGCGCCTTGGTCAGCATCAGCCGGTTGTGCGCTTCCGCCGCCGTGGCGTGCTGGGTGGGCAGGTCGAGCGCGATGCGGTTGAGCCAGGATTCGGTCTCGGTGCGCATCGGCCCGCGCAATTCGCCGAGCGCCATGTCGCCGGGCGGGTAGCTGCCCATGAAGTCGACCAGCCGGGTCTTGTCCGGCAGGTAGCCCTCTTCCTGCGGCGCCGAGACGGCGAGCACGATGTCGCGATGGGTGTCGTCGATGGTCAGCACGCCGGTGGTGCCGACGATGCCGACCTCCAGGCTGTACACCGCGCCGGGCCATGTCACCGGCAGCGCCCAGGAAATGTTGAGGTGGTAGATCGAGCCGTCGCTCATCATGATCATGCCGGCGGTGCCGTCGATGCCGCGCCAGTCCGGGCCCAGCACCTTGTCCACCGAGCGGGCATAGACCTCCACCGGAGTCTTGGCCTCCAGGTACCACATGACGATGTCGAGGGCGTGGGTGCCGGAGATCACCATCGGCGAGATGGTCTCCGGCGCGTTGGAGCGGCGGTAATTGTCGATGGCGACCAGCCGGTTCATGAAGGCGCGCGACGTCACCATGGTCACGTCGCCGAGCGCCCCGGTGCGCACCTTCTCCTTCGCCGCCAGCCAGCGGCGGCGGAAGCGCTGGGTGTAGCCGACCACCGCATCGACGCCGGACGCCTCGATCTCCCGCAGCACCCGCGCGGAATCGTCGAGATGCGTCGCCAGCGGCTTCTCGATCAGCATCGGCAGGTCGCGTTCCAGCGCCGCCATCACCGGGTCGACATGCAGATGCTCGTCGGTGGCGACGATCACCGCCGTCACCTCCGGCCGCTTCAGCAATTCGCGATGGTCGGTGGTGACGAAATCGGCGCCGATCTCGGCGCCGACGCGCTGGCCGCGCTCGGGATTGATCTCGGCGAGGCCGATCCATTCCACCGCCGGATGGCGGGCGGCGACCGCGCCGCGGAACAGGCCGACGCGTCCGGCGCCGACGATGGCGAGACCGATGCCCTTCGGAGACTGGCGGCGCATCACAGGGCTCCTTCCGGCTTGGCGCCCGTACGGCGAAGGCTCTGCGTCATCATTCTCTCCCGACCTCGTTTTTCCTGCCTGTTTCGGAGCGGACCATCCGTCGACGGAGCGCGCAAATACTCTTTCACCATCGGCACATAGCGAACCGGCATGGGTCCGCTGCCGGGAACGGCCGCGCCTGCGGCCCCGTTCAGGAGGCGGCGAGCGAGGCCGCCTTCAGGTCGCTGATCTGCGCCAGCGCGCGGTTCGACAGCGGCAGGTCGACCGGCTCGTTGACCGCCGCCGAGAGATCGGCCGCCATGTAGCTCTGCATCACCATGCGGGCGTGCTCGGGCGCCACCATCACCGGGCGGTCGCGCAGCACGGATTCGAGGAAATGGATGGTCTCCGGTCCCATCTGCCCGGCGAACACATGGTCGACCTGCTCGCCCGGCATGGTCGACATCGGAAAGCGTGTGCCCTCGCTCACCGTGCTCAGCCAGTTGTCGCGCTGGGTGTCGTCGAGGATCAGCGCCCCCTCGGTGCCGGTGATCTCGATCCAGGTGCCGCAATAATTCGGATAGGCGGGCGGCAGGTTCCAGCCGCCGCCGATCACCACCAGCGTGCCGTTGTCCATCGTCACCGTGGACCACATGCAGTCATAGGAGCCGTTGATCTCCTGCATGTAGCCATAGGCGCCCTGCGAATAGACCCGCAGCGGCTTGGCCGGCTCCAGCAGCCAGAACACGAAGTCGAGGTCGTGCGTCGATTCCATCGCCGCCGGCGAGAGCTTGGTACGCGAGGCGATCTTCTTGCCGAGACTGCGCGACAGATGCCGCGACACCATCACATTGACGACCCGCCCCAGCGTGCCGTCGGCGATCTTCTTCTTGGCATAGGCGATCTTGGGGTTGAAGCGCTGCGAATAGCCGATGGTGAACTTCACCCGGTTGCGCTGGGAGAGCTCGATCAGCTCATTGGCCTCCCAGAGCTCCATGGCGATCGGCTTTTCCAGCAGCACATGCTTGCCGGCTCTCAGGCAGTCGCGGGCGATCGGGTAGTGCGTGCTCTCCGGCGTCGTCGAGATGTAGACCACCCCGATGGCGTCGTTCTCCACGATGTCGCGATAGTCGAGCGTCGCGGTGGCCGGCTTGGTGAGAAGGCGCACTTCCTCCAGCCGCTCGGGGCGGATCTCGCAGATGTGCAGCTTGTCCACCAGCGCCGAGCGCGAAAGGGTCTCGGCGCGAATGCCTCCGCACCACCCGGTCCCGATGACCGCGACCTCGACCTGCCTCTTCACGTTCCACCCTCGGCCATTGTTCTGCTTGACCGCGAGCGGACCATGCGTTGCTGAGCCGCGCAAATGCTCTTTCGCCATTGGGACATAGTGAAAGGGCATGGGTGGACGAACGGGCGAGGCGCCGCCGCGCGACGCCGCGGCCGCATCGAACCAGGTCATGGATCCGGCGATTCCGGGGCTGTCGACCATGGAGCGACCTGCCAGCCCGCATTAAGGAGGTGTTCTGACACCACGCTCCAAGACCTCCGCCCCTGCCTGTCGACCATGGAGGACGCCGGCGTCGATGCTATAAGCGGGCATGTCGCACCGGAGCTTCCGGGCCATCGAGGGAGGCCGCCATGACCATCGCCGCATCCGATACCGGCGCGTCTCCCCTGGCCGCTCCCGCCGCCGCCGTCGTGACGCTCGGCATGTACGACCCGCCCTTCCTGCATGCCGAGCAGGACGCGCTCTGGGCGGCGCTGCGCCGCGCCCTCGTCGCCGAGGGGGTGGAGGCGTTCGCCGGCCGGCTGCCATCGGCGCTCGACCGCACGCGGCCGATCGGCGAGGCGCTCGCCGATCCCCGCCTCGCGCTCGGCCATACCTGCGGCTATCCGCTGCGCACCCGCTATGCCGGCCGGCTGAAGCCGGTCGCCACCCCCGTCTATGCCACGCCCTATACCGAGGGCGGCTGGCACCGCAGCGCCATCGTGGTGCGCGCCGACGAGCCGGCGGGCAGCCTCGCCGAATGGCGCGGGCGGGTCGCGGCGATCAACGGCCCCGACAGCAATAGCGGCATGAACCTGTTTCGCGCCGCGCTGGCCCCGCTCGCCGGCGGGCGTCCCTTCTTCTCCGCGGTGGTGGAGACCGGCGCGCATCTCGCCAGCGTCGAGGCGGTGGCGCAGGGACGCGCCGATGTCGCCGCCATAGACGGCGTCACCTTCACCCTCGCCGCCCGCCACGCGCCGGAGCGGGTCGCCGGCGTCCGCGTGCTCGCGGTGACGCCGGCCAGCCCCGGCCTGCCGCTGGTGGTGCCGGTGGCGACGCCGGAGCCGCAGGTCGCGGCGATCCGCCGGGCGCTCGACGCCCTCCTCGTCGACGAGGCCGCCGCCCCCGCCCGCGCCGCCTTCGGCCTTGTCGGCTTCGAGGCGATCCCGGAGGCGACCTATGACCGGGTGATCGAGCTGGAGAACGCCGCCATCGCCGCCTTCTATCCCCGGCTGGCGTGAGACGGCGGCGCGGATGCCGGCATCTTCGCCGCCGCCCGCCTGTCGGCATGATCCCCCTGTGCCGCCCGTGCAGCGTAGCGTCGGTCAGAAGGTCGGCGGCGTGCAGGCGCTCACCACCTCGCACGGCACCGGCCCGATGCAGCGGAAGCGGTGCGGCCGCCGGCTCTCGAAATAATAGGCGTCGCCCGGCCCCAGCACCCGCCTGTCGCCGTCCACCGTCACCTCCAGCCGGCCGGAGAGGATGATGCCTCCCTCCTCGCCGTCATGCACCAGCGGGATGATGCCGGTATCGGCGCCGGGCTGGTAGCATTCCTTCAGGATCTGCAGCGCCCGCCCGAAGGCGCTCTCGCCCACCTGGCGATAGGAGACGGCGCCCTTGCCGATCTCGGTCAGTTCGTCCTCGCGGTAGAAGGCCTGCTTCGGCAGCGTCGGCGTCAGGCCGAAGAAATCCGCCATGCTGATCGGGATGCCGTCGAGAATGCGCTTCAGCGCCCCCACCGACGGGTTGCTGGTGTTGGATTCGATCAGCGAGATGGTGGAATTGGTGACGCCGGCCCGCCGGGCCAGCTCGCGCTGCGACAGCTTGTGCAGCTGGCGGACATAGCGGAGCCGCCCCCCGAGATCGTCCTCGACCATATCGGTGTTTCACCCGTTGCGAATAGCGCAAACTCCTCGACACGATCGCCTATATATCAACGGCTTACTTCACGCCAGAAAAGGACTTGTTCCGCGCTGCCCATCGTGGCCAAGGTCGACCTCCGCAAAAGGAGACCCGCCGTGAACATCCGCGCCAATACCCCGTCCCTCGACGCCTTCTGGATGCCGTTCACGGCGAACCGCCAGTTCAAGGCCGCGCCGCGCCTGCTCGCCGCCGCCGAGGGCATGTACTACACCAGCGACGACGGCCGCCGGGTGCTCGACGGCACCGCCGGCCTGTGGTGCGTCAATGCCGGCCACGGGCGGCGGCAGATCACCGAGGCGGTCGAGCGCCAGCTCTCCACCCTCGACTTCGCGCCGACCTTCCAGATGGGCCACCCCATCGCCTTTGATTTCGCCGAGCGCCTCGCCGCCATCGCGCCGGGCGGGCTCGACCGGGTGTTCTTCACCAATTCCGGCTCGGAATCGGTCGATACCGCGCTGAAGATCGCCATCGCCTATCAGCGCGCCATCGGCCAGGGCACCCGCACCCGCGTCATCGGCCGCGAGCGCGGCTATCACGGCGTCGGCTTCGGCGGCATCACCGTCGGCGGCCTGGTCAACAACCGCCGGGTGTTCCCGCTGCTGCCCGGCGCCGACCATCTGCGCCACACCCATGATCCGGCGCGCAACGCCTTCACCAAGGGCGGCCTGCCCGCCCATGGCGCCGAACTCGCCGACGATCTCGAGCGCCTGGTCGCCCTGCACGGCGCCGAGACCATCGCTGCGGTGATCGTCGAGCCAATGGCCGGTTCCACCGGCGTGCTGCTGCCGCCCAAGGGCTATCTGGAGCGGCTGCGCGAGATCGCCACCCGCCATGGCATCCTGCTGATCTTCGACGAG
Source organism: Ancylobacter oerskovii (assembly GCF_018390555.1). Taxonomy (GTDB): domain Bacteria; phylum Pseudomonadota; class Alphaproteobacteria; order Rhizobiales; family Xanthobacteraceae; genus Ancylobacter; species Ancylobacter oerskovii. Next base: position 381,705 of record NZ_JAHBGB010000002.1, read on the forward strand.
GTCATCACCGGCTTCGGCCGCCTCGGCGCGCCGTTCGCCACCGACTTCTTCGGCGTGACGCCGGATCTCGTGACCACCGCCAAGGGCATCACCAACGGCACCATCCCGATGGGCGCGGTGTTCGCCAGCCGCAAGGTGCATGACGGGCTGATGACCGGCCCGGAGGCGGCCATCGAGCTGTTCCACGGCTACACCTATTCCGGCCACCCGGTGGCCTGCGCCGCCGGCATCGCCACGCTGGACATCTATGCCGAAGAGGGCCTGCTCACCCGCGCGGCCGAGCTCGCCCCGCATTGGGAGGAGGCGATGCATGCGCTGCGCGGTCTGCCCAACGTCGTCGACATCCGCACCCTCGGCCTCGTCGCCGGCATCGAGCTCGCCCCGCGCGAGGGCGCGCCCGGCGCCCGCGCCTATGACGTCTTCACCGACTGCTTCGAGAAGGGCCTCCTGATCCGCGTCACCGGCGACATCATCGCGCTGTCGCCGCCGCTGATCGCCGAGACCGGGCATATCGACGACATCGCCTCCATGCTCGGCGACGCGCTCAAGCGCGCCGCCTGACCGGAACGTCCGGCCCGCTCCCGCTCATTCGGCGGGTGCGGGCTGCGCCGTCGCCTGCGGCTCCCTGGCGAAGCGCCGCTGCAGCTTCGCCAGATAGATGTAGACCACCGGCGTCGTGTAGAGCGTCAGCACCTGGCTGAGCGCCAGCCCGCCGACCATGGCGTAGCCGAGCGGCTGGCGCAGCTCCGATCCGGTGCCGGTGCCGAGCATCAGCGGCACGCCGGCCAGCAGCGCCGCCAGCGTCGTCATCAGGATCGGCCGGAAGCGCAGCCGGCACGCCTCGGCGATGGCGTCCTCCGGCGTCCTGCCCCGCTCCCGCTCGGCGGCGATGGCGAAGTCCACCAGCATGATGCCGTTCTTCTTCACGATGCCGATGAGGAGGATGATGCCGATGATGCCGATGACCGACAGGTCGAAGCCGCCGGCCCACAGCGCCAGCAGCGCGCCGATGCCGGCCGAGGGCAGCGTCGACAGGATGGTCAGCGGGTGGATGTAGCTCTCATAGAGCACGCCGAGGATGACATAGACCGCGAACAATGCCGCGGCGATCAAGGCGGGCTCGCTGGCGAGCGCGCTCTGGAACACCTGCGCGCTGCCCTGGAAGCTGCCGGTGATCGTCGCGGGCGCGCCGAGATCGGCCGAGGCGGCGTTGATCGCCGCCACCGCCTCGCCGAGCGACACGCCCTGCTTCAGGTTGAACGACAGCGTCACCGCCGGGAACTGCGCCTGGTGCGACACCGAGAGCGGCCCCACCGCCTTGGCGTCGATCGTCACGAAGGTGGAGAGCGGGATCGCCACGCCGGTGTTCGGCGACTTCACATAGATCTGGTCGAGCGTGCCGATGTGCTTCTGCTGCTCCGGCGTCGCCTCGATGATCACCGAGTAGGAATCCAGCTGGGTGAAGTACTGCGTCGCCTGGCGCTGGCCGAAGGCGTCGTTCAGCGTGGCGTCGATCAGCTCCGGCTGGATGCCGAAGCGGGCGGCGCGGTCGCGGTCGATGCTGATCTTCAGCTGCGGCGCGTTGCCCTGCTGGTCGCTGGTGACGTCGGTCAGCTCGGGCAGCTGGCGCAGCCGGGCCAGCAGCTTCGGCGCCCAGTTGTTCAGCTCGTCCAGATCGACGTCGGTCAGGGTATATTGGTACTGCGCCCGCGAGATGCGCCCGCCGACGCTGATGTCCTGCGAGGGTTGCAGGAACACATTGGCACCGGAGACCTGCATCAGCTTCGGCCGCAGCCGGTCGATCACTTGCCGGGCATTGACGTCGCGCTCCTCGCGCGGCTTGAGCGCGATGAAGAACCGCCCGGTATTGGTGGTGTTGGCGCCGCCGGCGCCGAGCATGGAGCCGAAGGCGGCCACTGCGGGGTCCTTGGCGATCACCGCCCCCAGCGCGGTCTGCAGCCGCTTCATCTCGTCCGGCGAGACATCCTGCGCCGCCTCGGAAAGCCCGGTGATGACGCCGATGTCCTGCGTCGGGAAGAAGCCCTTCGGCACCACGACGAACAGCCATCCGGTGAGCGCGATGGTGGCGAAGAACACCATCAGCGTCAGGAAGCGGAAGCGCAGGGCGATGGTCAGGGTGCGTGCATAGAAGCCGAGGATGCCGTCGAAGCCGGCCTCGACCAGGCGATAGAGCCGCCCGTGCTCATGCGCGGGGGCCTTGAGGAAGCGCGAGCACAGCATCGGGGTGAGCGTCAGCGACACCAGGGCGGAGACCGCGATGGCGGCGGTGACGGTGAGCGCGAATTCGCGGAACAGCCGCCCGACGATGCCGCCCATCAGCAGCAGCGGGATAAACACCGCCACCAGCGAGATGCTGATCGACAGCACGGTGAAGCCGATCTCGCGGGCGCCCTTCATCGCCGCCGGGAAGGCCGCCTCGCCCTCCTCCATGTGGCGCACGATGTTCTCCACCACCACGATGGCGTCGTCGACCACGAAGCCCACCGCGATGGTGAGCGCCATCAGCGACAAATTGTCGAGGCTGAAGTTCAGCGCGTACATCACCGCCGCCGAGCCGGCCAGCGAGATCGGCACCACCACCGCCGGGATCAGCGTCGCCCTTATGTTGCGCAGGAACAAAAGGATCACCAGCACCACCAGCGCGATGGTGATGGCGAGGGTGAACTGCACGTCCTCCACCGAGGCGCGGATGGTGGTGGTGCGGTCGATGATGGTATCGAGGGTGATGCCGGCGGGGATGATGCCGTCGAGCTTGGGCAGCGTCGCCTTGATGGCGTCCACCGTCTCGATGACGTTGGCGCCCGGCTGCTTGAAGATCAGCAGCACCACCGCGCGCTTGTCGGTGCTCCAGGCCGCGACGTTGACGTTCTCCGGCCCCTCCACCGCATGGCCGACGTCGCGCACGCGGATCGGCGCGCCGTTGCGATAGGCGAGGATCACGTCGTCATAGTCGGCCGGCTTCACGATCTGGTCGTTGGCGGCGATGGTGAAGCTGCGCACCGCATTGTTGATCGTGCCCTTCGCCGCCAGCGCGGTGGAATCGGCAAGCGTGCCGCGCACATCCTCGAAGGTCAGCCCGCTGGCGGCCAGCCGGGCCGGGTCGAGCTGCACCCGCACCGCCGGCTTCTGCTCGCCGCCGATGATCACCTGCGCCACGCCCTGCACCTGCGACAGGCGCTGGGCCAGCACATTGTCGGCAAAGTCGTCCACCGCCGTCATCGGCATGGTGTCCGAGCGGGCGGCGAGGATCATGATCGGTGAATCGGCGGGATTCACCTTGCGATAGCTCGGCGGCGAGGACAGGTCGTCGGGCAATTGCCGCTGCGCCGCGGTGATCGCCGCCTGCACGTCCTGCGCCGCCGCGTCGATGTTGCGCGAGAGGTCGAACTGCAGCGTGATCGAGGTCGATCCCAGCGTCGAGGTCGAGGTCATCTGGTCGAGGCCGGCGATCTGGCCGAAGCGCCGCTCCAGCGGCGCGGCGACCGCCGAGGCCATGGTGTCGGGGCTGGCGCCGGGCAGGCTGGCCGAGACCTGCACGGTGGGGAAGTCGACCTGCGGCAGCGGCGCCACCGGCAGCAGCGGATAGGCGACGACGCCGAGCACGGCGAGCGCCGCCATCATCAGCGAGGTGGCGATCGGGCGTTCGATGAAGGGGGCCGAGAGGTTCACGACGCCGTCCTCACCGGGTGACCTTGCCGCTCTCGCTCTCGGCGAGATGCTCGGCGGGAGTGCCCTTGCTTCCGATCACCGCCACCCTGGCGTTCGGGCGCAGGCGATACTGGCCGTCGATGATGACGCGGTCGCCATCGGCGAGCCCGCTGGTCACCACGCTGATCCCATCGGCCACCCGACCGGTCTCGATCGGCTTCACCGTGGCGGTATCCCCGTCGCCCAGCACCCAGGCGAAAAGCCCGTCCGGTCCCCGCTGCACGGCTGCCACCGGCACGGTCAAAGCGTCCTTCACCGTGCCCACCGGGAGGTTCACATGCACGAAGGCGCCCGGCCACAGCCGCTCGTCCTCATTGGGAAACACCGCCTTCAATTTCAGCGTCGCGGTGGCGGCATCGATCTGGTTGTCGATCACCGACAGCGTCCCGGTGCCGAGCACGGTGCCGTCGTCGCGGGTCGCCACCGCCGCCACCTGCCCGCGCGCGGCCGCCTGCTGCACGGCATCCAAGTCCTTCTCCGGCAATGAGAAAACCACCGAGATCGGCTTCAGAGTCGCCAGCACCGCGATGGGCGTGCTGTCGCTCGAATGCACGATGTTGCCGGCATCGAGCTGGCGCATGCCCATCCGCCCGTCCACCGGCGCGACCACTGTCGTGTAGTCGAGATTGGTCTGCGCCGTCTCGATCGCCGCCTCGTCGGCGACGATGGACGCCTTCAGCCCGTCGACGGTCGCCTGCTGCTGGTCCACCGACTGCCGGCTGGCATAGTCCTTCTGCACCAGTTGCGAATAGCGCGTGAGATCCGCTTCGGCGCCCTTCAGCTGGGCCTCGTCCTTGGCCTTGGCGGCCCGCGCCTGGTCGAGGCTCGCCTGCGCCAGCCGCGGATCCAGCCTGGCCAGCACGTCGCCGGCCTTCACATTCTGCCCCTCGGTGAAGTTCACCGATTGCAGCGTGCCGTCCACCCGCGCATGGATGTTGACGGTCTGCGAGGCCTGCACCGTGCCGAGCCCGTTGAGCACCACCGGCACGTCGCGCCGCTCCACCGCCACCGCATGCACGCTCACCGGCGGCGCCTTCGCAGCCGTCACCGTCGCCGGCTGGGCGGCCTGCACCCGGCTTTCGCGCCAGGCATAGGCGCCACCACCCAGCGCCAGTGCGGCGACCAGCAATGGGATGGCACGGCGGCCTCTCCGAGGCGGCGTGGTTGCAGTCTCCGTCATCTCTACTCCGCGGGGCTCCGGTCTCCGCGCCATTGTGCCCTGCAACACGCCGGGAACGGTAATTAAATCTTGTTTAGTTTCAGGACGTTACGTAAGCCTTGGCCGGAGCATGCCGCCTCGCTTCGCCCCCGTGCCTAAGCGCCTTCCGCCGCTCGACAATCGCCGTCTCGCCGATGTCACGTCACCGACCGAGGATGAGTGGCCGATGACATCGGAAGCCCGCCGTTCAGGCAGACGTGAATTCGGCACCGCCATCGCCGGCCTAGGATACCCGGCCGCAACGCGGCGCTCGGCTGGCGCCGCCACCATCGCCAGCGCCCCGGCGATACCCCTCTGGAAAGGCAAGACGCATGCGCTATCACACGCTCGGCCCCTCGGGCCTGCTGGTCTCCGAGATCTGTCTGGGCACCATGACCTTCGGCGGTCAGGGCGGCATCTGGACCGCCATCGGCGACGCCGATCAGCAGGCGGCGGACGCCATCGTCGCCCGCGCGCTCGAGGCGGGGGTCAACTTCATCGACACCGCCGACGTCTATTCGGAAGGCCTGTCGGAAGAGATCACCGGCCGGGCGATGCGCAATTCCGGCCACCCGCGCACCGACGTCGTGCTCGCCACCAAGGTGCTCGGCCAGCTCGGCCCGGGAGTGAACGACCGCGGCGCCTCGCGCGGCCATATCATGGACGGCGTCAAGGCCAGCCTGAAGCGGCTCGGCACCGACTATATCGATCTCTACCAGATCCACGGCCTCGATCCCGTCACGCCGATCGAGGAGACGATGCGGGCGCTGGAAGACCTCGTGCGCCAGGGCCATGTCCGCTACGTCGGGCTATCCAACTGGTCGGCCTGGACCCTCATGAAGGCGCTCGGCATCGCCGACCGGCACGGCTGGACACGGCCGGTGACGCTGCAGGCCTATTACACCATCGCCGGCCGCGACCTCGAGCGCGAGATCGCCCCGCTGCTGGAGGCCGAGAAGCTCGGCCTGATGGTGTGGAGCCCGCTGGCCGGCGGCCTGCTGTCCGGCAAATACGACCGCGACGGCAACGGCCCGCAAGGGTCGCGACGGGTGTCCTTCGACTTCCCGCCGGTGAACCGCGACCGCGCCTTCGACTGCATCGATGCCATGCGCGTCATCGCCGAGGCCCGCGGCGTCTCGGTGGCGCGGGTGGCCCTCGCCTATGTGCTGGCGAAGCGCTTCGTGATGTCGATCATCGTCGGCGCCCGTTCGGTCGAGCAGCTCGACGACAATCTGGCCGCCGCCGAACTCAAGCTCACGCCGGAGGAAATGGCGGCGCTCGACAAGGTCAGCGCCCTGCCGGCGGAATATCCTGGCTGGATGATCGAGCGGCAGGACCGCCGCCCCGCCATCACCGGTTGATCGAGGTGACGCCCGGTCCGGGGCCGGGAATCCCCGGACCGGGCAAATCCCGCCGGCTCACCACGCCGGCAGGATGGCGCCCTTGAAGCGGGTGAGGAGGAAATCCTTCACTTCCGGCGACTGATAGGCCTTCACCAGCTTCGCCACCGCCGGCTTGCCCTCGTCACCGGCGCGCACGGCGATGAAGTTGCCATACGGGTTGTCGGTACGGCTCTCCTGGATCAGCGCGTCCTTGCGGGGATCGAGCTTGGCGCCGAGCGCGTAATTGGTGTTGATCACCGCGCCGTCGAGGTCGGCGAGCTGCTTGGGCAGCAGCGCGGCGTCGAGCTCGCGGAACTTCACCTTCTTCGGGTTGTCGGTGACGTCGAGCACGGTCGGCTGCAGCCCCTTCCCGGGCGCGAGCTTGATGAGCCCGTTGGCCGCGAACAGGTTCAGCGCCCGCCCGCCATTGGACGGATCGTTGGGAATGCCGATCTGCGCGCCTTCGGGCAGGTCCTTGAAATCCTTGACCTTCAGCGAATAGAAGCCGATCGGCTCGACGATGGTGAACCCGGCCGGCACGATCTTGTAGCCGCGCGCCGCGATCTGCGCGTCGAGATAGGGCTTGTGCTGGAAGGCGTTGGCATCGAGATCGCCGCGCGACAGCGCCTCGTTGGGCAGCGTGTAGTCGGAGAAGGTGACGACCTCGATGTCGAGCCCGTCCTTCGCCGCCACCTTCTTCGCCACTTCGGCGATCTCCTCCTCGTCGCCGCCGATCACGCCGAGCTTGACCTTGTCGGCGGCATGGGCGGGCAGGATGGCGAAGGCGGCCAGCGTCGCGCCGAGGCCGATGCCGAGCCAGCGGCGGGTAAGGGCGGTCATGTGTTCTCTCCTCGATGTCGTGAGGCGTCCGGCGCCTCGGCATCCTCAGGGAAGCCGGCCTCGCCCGAATAGTCTATTGAATTTATGGAATACAAGCCATGCATATTTGTTATGCGATTTGCGCACGGATTGTGCAGGTTCCGCCTGTCGCACCCACTAACCCGGCGGCGGCATTAATCTATAAGTTTGATTGACTTCTCGCATCAACATGCTAGATAGGTCGCCATCCGAGGGTAAAACCGTCGGGTCGCGGGATTTGACACCCGGCAGCTTGCACCGCGTCATCAACGCTAAAGCGCCACGGAGCGACTTCGTGGTCGGGCAACGAGCTTGAGGAGCTGAGCCATGACCATGTGTTGTCGACGTCCCAAACGGGCCTGAGGCCCCTTCTCCGCCCTTCCGCCGAGACTGCAGGATGACCCGCCCGGCGGGCATTCGACCATTGGGATATTCGCCATGAGCTCCGCATCCCTGTCGGGCGCCATCGAGGCGCCGCTGAACCTTTCCGAACCCACCCTCGACGAGATCCTCGCCGATCCGCTCGTCAGCCTGATCCTGCGCCGCGACGGGCTTACACCCGGCGTCGTGCGGGTGAAGCTCGACCGCGAGCGGCGGCGCCTCGCCACGCGCCTGGGCCCGGCCCTGCCCCGCGCGGCCTGAAACCGCCCCGACGGACATGATGCTCCAGAACGTTTCCGCCCCTTCCTTCCCGCCGGCCCTGTTCCGCGATTTCGCCGCCGCCCCGTCGGCGGCCGGCGAGGTCGCGCAAGCCCGGCCCGGCGTCGGGAACGGCCGCCGCAGCGACGCGGCCGGCGGCGGCGCCATCGTGCTGCGCGAGGTCTGCAAGACCTTCCCCGCCCGCGGATCCGACGCGGCGGTGGAGGCGCTGGCCGACATTTCGCTCGACATCCCCAGCGGCGAGATCTACGGCGTCATCGGCCGTTCCGGCGCCGGCAAGTCGACGCTGATCCGCACCATCAACGGGCTGGAGCGCCCGACGAGCGGCGAGGTGATCGTCGACGGCGTCACCGTCAACCGGCTCGACGAGGCGGCGTTGCGCGCCGAGCGGCGGAAGATCGGCATGATCTTCCAGCACTTCAACCTGCTGTCCTCCCGCAGCGCCTTCGACAATGTGGCGCTGCCGCTGGAGCTTGCCGGCCTGTCCCGTGCGGCGATCCGCACCAGGGTGGACCGCCTGCTCGATCTCGTCGGCCTCGCCGACAAGCGCGACCGCTACCCGGTCGAGCTGTCCGGCGGGCAGAAGCAGCGCGTCGGCATCGCCCGCGCCCTCGCCACCGATCCCAAGGTGCTGCTGTCCGACGAGGCGACCAGCGCCCTCGACCCCGAGACCACCCGCTCCATCCTCGCTTTGCTGGCGCGGGTGAATGCCGAGCTCGGCGTCACCATCGTGCTGATCACCCACGAGATGGCGGTGATCAAGGAGATCTGCCACCGCGTCGGCGTCATCGAGGCCGGGCGCATCATCGAGGAAGGCCCGGTCGCGGAGGTGTTCGCGCATCCGCGCACCACCACCGCCCGCTCCTTCATCGGCAGCCTGCCCGGCCGCGAGATCCCCGCCTCGCTGGCCGGCCGCCTCACCGACGACCCGGCCGGGGCGCGCCAGAGCGTGCTGCGGCTCACCCTCACCGGCGAGACGGCCAGCCAGCCCCTCGTCACCCGCCTCGCGCGCGAGCTCGGCATCGACATCGCGCTGCTCGGCGGCCAGATCGACAGCATCGGCACCCTGCCCTTCGCGCTGCTCTATGTCGGCGTGCCGACCGCGGCCTGGGCGAGCGGCGCGGTCGGCGCGGCGCTCGACGCCGCCGGCGCCACCACGGAGGTGATCGGCCATGTTCTCTGACCTCATCTCGCCGGCCATCCTCAGCCTGATCGTCGATTCGACGCTCGAGACCCTCTACATGGTCGCCATCGCGGCGCTGATCGGCACGCTGGCCGGCCTGCCGCTCGGCATCTTCCTGGCAACCAGCGGCAAGGGCGAATTGTTCGAGGCGGTGACGGTCAACCGCGTGCTCGGCCTCGTCGTCAACGCGACGCGCTCGACGCCGTTCATCATCCTCGTCGTCGCCATCATCCCCTTCACCCGCCTCGTCGCGGGCACCTCGATCGGCACCACCGCCGCCATCGTGCCGCTCTCCCTCGCCGCCACGCCCTTCATCGCCCGCATCGTCGAAGCGGCGGTGCGCGAGGTCGACCAGGGCCTCGTCGAGGCCTCGCTGGCCATGGGCGCGACGCCCTTGCAGATCGTGCGCAAGGTGCTGATCCCGGAGGCGCTGCCCGGCCTGGTGCTCGGCGTCACCCTCTCGGTGGTCAGCCTGCTGTCCAACTCCGCCATGGTCGGCGCGGTGGGCGGCGGCGGGCTCGGCGACCTCGGCATACGCTACGGCTACCAGCGCTTCATGCCCGAGGTGATGCTGATGGTGGTGGTGGTGCTCATCGTCCTCGTGCAGACCGTCCAGTCGTTCGGCGAGACGCTGGCGAAGAAGGTCAACCGCCGGCTGCGGCGTCACTGAAATCCCGTCCGATCCCGGAGAACCCCATGCTCACGCGCTCCACCCTTGCGGCGCTTGCCTTCCTTCTCGCGGCCGGCGGCGCCGAGGCCGAGACCATCCGCATCGCCGCCACGCCCGGCCCGCACGCGCAGATCCTGGAGGCGGTGAAGCCGGTCGCCGCCGCCAAGGGCCTCGACATCAAGATCCTCGAATTCTCCGACTATGTGGTGCCGAACCAGGCGCTCGACGCCGGCGAGATCGAGGCCAACTCGTTCCAGAACCTGCCCTATCTCGACAACCAGAAGGCCGACCGCGGCTACAAGATCGAGCCGGTGGCGCTCACGGTGAACTTCCCGCTCGGCATCTATTCCAGGAAGTGGAAGAGCTGGGCCGAGGTGCCGGACGGCGCCAGCATCGCCATCCAGAACGACCCCACCAATGGCGGGCGCTCGCTGCTGCTCCTGCAGGACAAGGGCGTCATCAAGCTGAAGGACGGCGTCGGCTTCAAGCCGACCATCATCGACATCGTCGAGAACCCGAAGAAGCTGCGCTTCGTCGAGCTCGAGGCGGCGCAGACGCCGCGCGCGCTGGACGATGTCGACGCCGCCGCCATCAACACCAATTACGCGGTGTCGGCCGGCCTCGACCCTGTGAAGGGGCCGATCCTCAAGGAGGAGGCCAAGGGCCCCTATGTGAACCTCATTGCCGTGCGCAGCGTCGACAAGGACAAGCCCTGGGTGAAGACGCTGGTCGAGGCCTACCACTCGCCGGAGGTGAAGGCGTTCGTCGCGGAGAAGTTCAAGGGCTCGGTGCTGACCTCCTGGTGACGCCGTCCCGGCAGCCTGGACACCGGCGTCCGCGCCGGCGTGTCTGCGCCGCCATCGGCCGGCCGGCGCCCTCGGCCTGAGGGCAAGGGCGGGCCGCCACTGGCGCCGCCGCGCGCATGCGGGCATGTTTGCGCCATGCGCAGCAGCAAGATTCGCCCGTGGACCGGACCCAACCTGCCGAGACCGCGGCGCGGCGCCCCGGAGCGCGGCCCGGCGGACACGTTCCAGCGCCGGACAGGGGATCGACCGGGTCTCGCATGAGCTTCCGCTTCCTCCATTCCAGCGACCTGCATCTCGGCAAGCGCTTCGGCAACATCGCCGACGAGACGCTGCGCGGGCGCCTGCGCGACGCCCGCCACACCGTGCTCGGCCGGCTCGCCGCCCGCGCCCGCGAGCAGGGCGCCGGCACGATCCTGCTCGCGGGCGACAGCTTCGACACCGAAACGCCCTCGCCCGATATCCGCCGGCAGGCGCTGGCCGAGATGGGTCATCACGCCCCGCTCCGCTGGGTGCTGCTGCCCGGCAACCACGATTCGCTGCAGGCGAGCCAGCTGTGGAGCGCCATCCGCGCCGAGGCGCCGCCCAATGTCGTGTTCGCCACCGAGCCCGCGCCCGTCGAGCTGGCGCCCGGCGTCGTGCTGCTGCCCGCCCCCTGCACCGCCCGCCGCCCCGGCCGCGACCTCACCGAATGGATGGACGCCGCGCCGACGCCGGAGGGCACGCTGCGCCTCGGCCTCGCCCATGGCGCCATGCGCGACTTCTCCGAGGAGGGCGTCGGCCTCGACGTGCTCGCCCCCGACCGCGCCGCCCGCGCCGGGCTCGCCTATCTCGCGCTCGGCGACTGGCACGGCGCGATGGCCCTCGATGCCCGCACCCGCTACAGCGGCACGCCGGAGCCGGACCGCTTCAAGCACGACCGCCCCGGCGAGGCCCTCGTCGTCAGCCTGTCCGCCCCCGCCGCCGCGCCGGAGGTGATGCCGGTCGAGACCGCGAGCTTTTCCTGGCGCATGTTGCCGCTGCACCTCCTCTCCGGGGATGACGGTGCGGAAAGGCTCGCCGGCCTGCTGCCGCCCGGCCCCGCCCGCCGGCAGACGCTGGCGCGCCTCGTCGCCACCGGCCGCGCCAGCCTCGCCGGGCGCAGCGCGCTCGCCGCCGCCATCGACCATGCCGCACCGGAATTCGCCCTGCTGGAACTCGACGAGTCCGGCCTGATGAACGATATCGAGGCCGAGGATCTCGATCTCATCGACCGCGCCGGCGCCCTGCGCGAGGCCGCCGAGGCGCTGCGCGCCGAAAGCCTCGATGCCGCCCGTCCCGCCGCCGAGCGCGCCATCGCCCGCGCCGCGCTGGCGCGGCTGTTCTCGCTGAGCCAGCGGGTGGGCTCATGAAGATCGCGGCGCTGCGGCTCTACAATGTCAGGCGCTTCGCCCGGCAGGGCATTGCCATCGAGGGCATCGGCGACGGCGTCAACGTGCTGTGCGCCGCCAACGAATTCGGCAAGTCGACCAGCTTCGAGGCGCTGCACGCGCTGTTCTTCCAGCCGCATACCGGCGTGCCGAAGGATGTGCGGCGCCTGCAGCCCTATAGCGGCGGCAATCCGCTGGTCGAGGCCGACATCGTGGTGCCCGAGGGCCGCTTCCGCCTGACCAAACAGTTCATCGGCGGCAAGCGCGCCAGCGTCGTCGATCTCGCCATCGGCCGGCTCGTCGCGCAGGCGGACGAGGCCGAACGCTTCATCGCCGGCCTCATTCGCGGCGGCACCGCCGGCCCGGCCGGCCTGCTCTGGGTGCGGCAGGGCAATACCGGCCTCGAGAAGCGCAAGGAGGACGAGGACGAGCGGCAGGTCCGCGAGAGCCTGCTCACCTCGGTGCAGGGCGAGGTCGAGGCGATCACCGGCGGCCGGCGCATGTCGGAGATCATCGCCGCCTGCGAGGAGGAACTCGGCCTTCTCGTCACGCCGACGCTGAAGCCGAAAAGCGGCGGCCCTTATCTCAAGGCCATCGGCGAGCGCGATCTTCTTGCAGAGGAGGAACGGCGTCTCGCCGCCGAGGTGGAGGCGCTGCGCCAGGCGCTGGACGAGCGCGCGAAGACCCTCCGGCGCCTTGCCGAGCTCGGCAATGCCGAGGAGAAGGCCGCCCGCCGCGCCGCCGTCGAGAAGGCCGCCGCCGCCTTCGAGGCGGCCAAGGCCCATGCCGAGAAGCTGAAGGCCGCCGAGGCCGAGGCCGCCCTCGCGCGCCACCGCCACGACGGGGCCGAGCGCGAGCTCGCCGCCTTCCGCGAGGCGCTGGCGCGCGCCGGCGCCCTGCGCGCCGAACTCGCCGGCGCCGAAACCCGGCGCGTCGAGGCACTTTCCCGGCGCGGCGATGCCGCCGCCGCCGTGGAGGCCGCCACCGCCGAGGTGCATGCCGCCGAGACCGAGGAGCGCGAGGCGCGCGATTTGCTCGCCCGGCTCGATGCCGCCCTCAGGGCCCGGCAGGCGGCGCAGGAACTGGAGGTGCTGCGCGACCGCCTGCGGCAGGCGGAAGCGCGGCGCGGCGGCGTCGAGCAGGCCGAGGCGGCGCTGGCGCTGCTCGCCATTCCCGCCGAGGCGGTCGAGCAGTTGCAACGCCTCGAGGTCGAGATCGCCCGGCTGCGCGCCGCCGAGGAGGCGCGGCTGCCCTCGCTGCGTCTTGCCTATGAACCCGGGAGCGCGCCGCTCATGCTCGACGGCGAGCCGCTCGGGCCGGACGAGGAGCGGGCGATCCACGATGTCGCGCGGCTCGCCCTGCCCGGCATCGGCACGCTCACCATCCGCACCAATCGCCCCGCCGGTGCCGACACGGCGCGCAAGACCGCCGAGCGCGGCCGCGCCGAGCTGCTGGAAAGCCTCGGCGTTTCCGATCTCGCCGCCGCGCGTCGCCGGCAGGTGGAGGCGCAGGAGAAGGCCGCCGAACGCGACCGCCTGCGCCTCGAACTGCGCCATCTGGCCCCGGACGGGCTGCCCAAACTGCGTGAAGAGGTGGCCCGCCGCGCCGCGGTGCTGCCCGAGGCTTTGGAACTCAAGGCCGACCCGGAGGAGACGCACGCCGCCGTCCAGCGTGCCGAGGCGCGCGTCGGGACGGCCCGCAACAGGGCCCGCGAGACGCAGCCGCTTCAGGCCCGCGCCATCGAGGCCCACGCCGAGGTCGAGGCCGTGCTCAAGGCCCATGCCGGCGAGCGCGCCCGCCTCGATGCCCTGCTCGGCCCGGAAGCCGGACGCGAGGCGCGGGAGCAGGCCCTCGCCGCCGCCCATGCCGACGGCCAGGCGGTGTTCGGGAGCGCCGCCGCCCATGCCGACGGGCTGCGCGCGGCCGCCCCCGACCTCGCCTCCGCCGAGGCGGCGCTGCGCCGGGCGACATCGGCCGAGGACGCCGCCACGCAGGAGGAAAGCCGGCTCAATGTCGCCCTGGCCGACCTCAACGGACGGATCCGCACCCGCTCGGACGAGGCGGTGGAGGAAGTCTGGCAGGAAGCGCGCGACAGGCTCGCCGCCGCCGAGGCACGCGTGAGCGCCTTCGAGACCGAGGTCGCGGTGCTCGACCGCCTGCGCACGGCGCTGCAGGAGTCGCGCTCGGCCGCGCGCGACCTCTATCTGCGGCCGGTGCTGACGGAACTGAGGCCCCTGCTCGGCCTCCTGTTCGACGACATCGACATCACCTTCGACGAGAAGACCCTGCTGCCGCAGGCCGTGCGCCGCAACGGCCAGGAAGAGGAAGTGGACCGGCTCTCGGGCGGCATGCGCGAGCAGCTCTCCGTGCTCACCCGCCTCGCCTTCGCGCGGCTGCTCGCCCATGACGGCCGTCCGGCGCCGGTGATCCTCGACGATGCGCTGGTCTATTCCGACGACGACCGCATCGAGCGGATGTTCGACGCGCTGCACCGGCAGGCCCGCGAGCAGCAGATCATCGTGTTCTCCTGCCGCCAGCGGGCCTTTTCCCGGCTCGGCGGCACGGTGTTGCAGATGCAGCCCTGGCAGCCGGACCTCGCCTAGTCTCGATCGCCCTCCCGATCGCCGCCCCCCTGTGCGATGAATTTTCCCGCCCGCCGCCGCCGACGTTGCGGAAGGCGGCGGCCGCGATGCTAGTCTGCCTCATCCCTTGCAGCCGGAAGAAGGGCTCATGCTGTTCGAATGGATTGCCGATCCCGCCGCCTGGGTCGGGCTGGCGACGCTGATCGTCCTCGAAGTCGTCCTCGGCATCGACAATCTCGTCTTCATCGCCATTCTCGCGGACAAGCTGCCCCCGGATCAGCGCGACCGGGCGCGGCTGACGGGATTGTCGCTGGCGCTGATCACCCGCCTCGCCCTGCTGGCCTCGGTGTCGTGGATCGTCACCCTCACCTATCCGCTGTTCACCCTGCTGGGCAGCGAGATCTCCTGGCGCGACATCATCCTCATCGCCGGCGGCCTGTTCCTGCTGTTCAAGGGCACCACCGAGCTGCACGAGCGGCTGGAGGGCGGCCATGCGGACGAGCGGCGCAGCAGCGGCCAGGCGGTGTTCTGGCAGGTGATCGTGCAGATCATCGTGCTCGACGCGGTGTTCTCGCTCGACAGCGTCATCACCGCGGTGGGCATTGCGCGCGAGCTGCCGATCATGATGATCGCCGTGGTCATCGCCGTCGGGGTGATGATGCTGGCGAGCCGGCCATTGGCGGCCTTCGTCGGCGCACACCCCACCGTCGTCATCCTCTGCCTCGGCTTCCTGTTGATGATCGGCTTCAGCCTGATCGTCGAGGGCTTCGGCGTCCATGTCCCCAAGGGCTATCTCTACGCCGCCATCGGCTTCTCCATCCTCATCGAGGCGGCGAACCAGGTGGCCCGCCGCAACCTGCGCCGGCGCGTCACCACCCTGGATCTGCGCGAGCGCACCTCCCGCGCGGTGCTGCGCCTGCTGCGCGGCGGGGAGAGCGCGCCGGAGAGCTCCGCCGAAATCGCCGTCATCGCCTCCACCATGGGCGAGGCCGGCGCCTTCAGCCCGGAGGAAAGCGCGATGATCGAGCGGGTCCTCACCCTCGCCGAACGGCCGGTCCGCGCCATCATGGTGCCGCGGGTCGATACGGTGTGGCTGGATGTGGAAGATCCGCCGGAGGCGCTCCTCGACGAGATCCGCAGCAGCGGGCGCTCGCGCTTCCCGGTGTGCCGGGGGGAGATCGACGAGGTGATGGGCGTGGTGCACGCCAAGGACCTGCTGGCACAGTACGACGCCGACGGCCGGCTCGATATCGGCAAGGTGGCGCGCCAGCCGCTCTACATCGCCGAGACGCTGCCGGTGCTGCGCCTGCTCGAACAGTTCAAGGGCTCGCCCGTGCACATGGCGGTGGTGGTGGACGAGCGCGGCACCTTCGAAGGCATCGTCACGCCGACCGACATATTGATCGCCATCGCCGGCGACCTGCCCGAGCTTGCCGGCGAGGAGGCACCCCATGCCCAGCGGCAGGAGGACGGCTCCTGGCGGCTCGACGCCCGCATGCCCGTCGACGAGGTGGAACGCACCCTCGGCCTCGACGGATTGCGCGGCGAGGACGACGATTTCGAGACGCTGGCCGGCTTCGTGCTGGAGCGTTTCGGCCGGCTGCCGGAGGTCGGCGAGACGCTGGAATGGCATGGCTGGCGGTTCGAGGTGCTGGCGCTGAAGGGGCATCGCATCGATCGGGTGCGTGCCTGGCGCGTCGCCTAGCCCGCCTGCCAGGCGAAGTCCGGTGCCTCGGTGACGAGGCGCAGCTCCGGGAACAGCGCCTTCAGCCCGGCGAGGCGCGCCTTCGGCAGGAAGGCCGGCAGCATCACCGAAGGCCGCACCGCCGCGACGAGCACCCGCAGGCCCTCGCGGGTCGGGTGCACGTTCCAGCGCCGCAGCGTCGCCTGCCCGCCGGCGACGAGGCGTTCGGCGGCGGATCCCGCGGCGACATGGCCGGTGAAGACCACGTCCGCCTCGCCGCTGGCGACGAAGCGCTGCGCCAGCGCCGCGGACAGCCCCCGCTCGGCCTGCGCCCCGGCGACGATCATGACGCCGGCGGCCGGGCTGCGTGCCGTCAGCGTGCCGGCGGTCTCCAGCACCTGCGCCGGCCAGTCGCGAAGCTCCGCCACGGCGGTCGCGGGCCGCTCGGCCATCGCCTGCGCCACTGCCCGCGTGGCCGGACAGAGCGAGACCGGCACCCCGGCGCGCTGGAAGGCCAGCGCCATCTCCAGCGCCCGCCCGGCCGGCGGCGCCGGCAGCAGCAGCGCCCGCGCGCGGGCCAGCGCCACGAGAGCGGCCGCCTGCCGGTCGAGCGGCTCCTCGGCGTCGCCATAGGAGGCGTCGCAGACCAGCGCCGCCGCCGGCAAGGGCGGCACCACCGGAAACAGCGCGCTCTCGGCGGAATAGTCGCCGCTATAGAGGAGGCCCGAGGCCCCGCCGATGCGCATCCACACCGCGCCCGGCGCATGGCCGGCCGGCCCGGTCTCGACGTCGAGGCCGGCGATCCGCGTCGTCCCGCCGAATGGCAGGTCCTGTGCCTGCCGCAGCCGGTCCTCGCCCGCCAGCGCCCGCACCGCCTCGGTGGCGTAGACCGGCGGATCGCCGATCTCCGGCGCGAGGTCCAGCGCCCCGACATGGTCGGGATGGCCGTGCGAGATGAGGATGGCGTCCACCTTGCCGATGCCGCCCAGAGACGGTCGCCGCCCGGCATCCGGCCCCTCGCCGAGGTCGAGCAGCAGGCGCCGGCCGTCCATCTCGAGGAGGAAGCAGGCCGGCCCCTTCATGCCCCATCCCGACAGCGCGGCCAGACGTTTCATCACTGCAGCCCCGTGAAGCGGGCGCCGGCGAAGCGGCGCAGCGCGGCGATCAGCAGCATGGGGATCAACGTCGTCAGCACGATGGCGATGAAGCTCATGGTCATGCCGAGCCCCACCGAGCCCTGCTCGAATTGCCGCCAGATGAAGCCGGCAATGGTCATCATCCCCACCGGCGCCACCAGCAGCGAGGCGACCAGTTCGCGCGAGGCCACCGCGAAGACCAGCAGCATGGAGGTGACGAGGCTGGGCAGGATCAGTGGCAGCATGATGCGGCGGAACACGGTGAGCGGCCGCGCGCCCGCCACCCGCGCCGCCGCCTCCAGATTGTCGCCGATCTGCTGGAAGGCCGCGGTGGCGTAGCGCACCGGCTGCGGCAGCAGGATGCAGCAATAGGCTATGAGCAGGATGAAGGCGGTGTTGTAGGGGGTCAGCGGCAGCCAGGGCTGGTTCCAGGCGAGGATCATGCCCACTGCCACCACCACTCCGGGCAGCGCGCTCGGCAGCATGGCCAGCACTTCCAGCCCAAGCCGCCCGCGCCCGCGCCCCTTCACCACCGCATAGGCAGTGAGCGCCCCCAGGGCGCCGGCGACCAGTGCGGTGCCGATGCCCAGGCTCAGCGAATTGCCCAGCGCCTGCAAGGCGCCGCCGGCATTGAAGAGCACTTCCTCGAAGTTCTGCAGCCCCATATTGGACGGCTTCAGCCCGCCGGAAATGGTCTTGGACAGCGCGGTGGCGAGGATGGCGGCGAGCGGCAGCCCGGTCGCCAGCAGCGCGACCAGCGCGAAGGCGAGCCCCACCGGCACCGCCCACGGGCCGAGCGCCCGCTTGTCCTTCGCCTGCGGCTTGCCGCCGACGGTGTCGAAGTTGCGCCCGGAGAGGATGCGCCGCTGGATCAGGAAGGCCACCAGCGACAGCCCGACCAGCAGCAGCGACAGGATGGCGGCGCCGGGCAGGTCGATCGGCCAGTCGGAGATGCGGGTCTCGATGCCGGTCACCAGCACCTCGAAGCCGAAACGGGTGCCGAGCGCCGCCGGCGTGCCGTATTCCTCGATGGCGAGTGCGAACACCAGAAGCAGGCTCGCCGCCAGCCCCGGCGTCGCCAGCGGCAGGGTGATGCGCCAGAACGCCCGCGCCGGCCGCGCCCCGAACACCCGGCCGACATCGGCATAGCGGGTGCCCACCGCCTCAATGGTGCGCGACACCGCGAAATACACCACCGGGAACAGGTTGAGGGTCATGATCAGGATCATGCCCGGCACCGAGAACAGCAGCGGCCCGAGATTGATCCCCGTCAATTGCTGGAGATAGCCGCGCGGCTGCATCGTCATGATCCAGCCCAGCGTGGCGATGTAGGGCGGGATCATGAACGGCACGAGGAAGGCGACGTCCCACACCAGCGCGCCGGGCACCCTGAACAGCGCCCGCGCCACCGCCAGCGGCACGCCGATCAGCGTGCAGCCGGCGACGACGCCCAGCCCGATGAGCAGCGTGTGGCCGGCGAGGCGGATGAGCGCCGGGTCGGCCAGCGTCTTCGGCAGATGCTGCAGGGGCTTGGCGAAGGAGCCGCGCCCGAGCTCCGGGAAGATCGCCTGCAGCACGATGAAGACGAAGGGCACGGCGACGATCAGCGCGAGGCTCACCCCCGCCACCCAGCCGATCGGGCCGTGGCCGCTCGTCCTCGCCGCTGCCGCGCGCATGTCGAGCGCCTTACTTGCCGAACACCTTGCCGAATTCGGCCAGCGTGGCGTCGCGCTTGCCATAGACCGCCGCCGCGTCGACGGGCAGGATCTTCAGCTCGGAGATCAGCGGCCGGTTGGCCTTTACGTCGGCGCGGGCCGGCATCAGATAGGTCGCCGCCACCGCCTTCTGGCCCTCGTCGGAAAGCACGTAGTCGATGAACTTCTTGGCGTCGTCCTGCTGCTTCGACCAGTTGAGGATCATCATCGGGCGCGGAGCGATCACCGTGCCGGAGGCCGGGAAGATCACGTCGATCGACTCGCCCTTGGCCTTGGCGGCCAGCGAGATGTAGTCGACGGCGCCGAACACCGCCGCCTTGGCGCCCTGCATCACCGGGTTGAGCGCCTCGGCATTGGCGCCGGCGACGATGGCGCCGTTGGCGGCGAGACCCTTGAACAGCTCCCAGCCATCCTTGGCCTGCAACGCGGCGGTGAGCTCAAACGAAGCGCCGGACTGCGCCGGATCCGGGATCGTCACGAGGTCCTTGTACTCCGGCTTGGTCAGGTCGGCCCACTCCGCCGGCTTCGGCGTGCCCGAGGCCGGGTTCCAGGCGATGCCGAGCGCCGAGATGCCCTGCGCTACCGCGGTGTCGTTCTTCAGGAAGGCCGGCACTTTCTCGGCGTTGGGGCTGGTGTAAGCAACCAGCCAGCCGCGCCTGGCGAAGTCGGTGGCGGTGTCCCAGGAGGCGGAGATCAGCACGTCGACCACCGGGTTGGCGGCCTCGGATTCGATGCGCGCCATGATCTTGCCGGTGGTGGCCTGGAAGACGTTGACCTTCACGCCGGTCTTGGCGGTGTAGCCGGCCGCCAGCTTGTCGATCAGCCCGCCGGGGCCGGCGGAATAGACGGTGATGTCGGCCAGGGCGGCGCTCGTCGCGAGCAGCGACGCCCCGAGGGCGAGGGCGAGGGAAAAGGCGCGCATGATCGGCTCCTGCAGCTAGGCGGCGGCGGAAGAGGTCCCGGAGGACGAGGCCGCGTTGGTTGGGGACGACGTGACGGGATCGGCGAACCAGCGCAGGTCCTGCGGCGGACAGAACAGGCCGACGATCTCGCCGATGGCGGCGCGGCGCGGGCTGGCGAGCTGGATGTCGAGCGCGGTGCCGCAGAGGCGCAGCGTCAGCACATGGCCATCGCCGCGGAAGCGGGTGCGGATCACCTCGGCGCGGGGACGCCCTTCTATCGCCGGGCCGACCAGCGTCGCCCGGGCGGGCAGCAGCAGCCGGGCCGCCTCCGCCGCCGGACCGCCGGGGCCGATGCTCATGTCGGTGCCCTCGATCAGCCACCCGGCCTCGGAGCGGCGCATCGGCAGCAGGCAGCCGAGATTGAGGAACTCAGCCACTTCCGGGCTGGCCGGCTCGGCGATCAGCGTCTCCGGCGCCGCCATCTGGACGATCCGCCCGCCGCGCATCACCGCCACCTGATGGGCGAGCGCGAAGGCCTCGGTGCGGTCGTGCGTCACATAGAGGGCGGTGAGGCCGAGCTGGGCGACCAGCGCCCCGATCTCGCCCACCATCGCCTCGCGCAGCTCGGGATCGAGATTGGACAGCGGCTCGTCGAACAGCACCAGCGGCGGCTCGGCGACGATGGCGCGGGCCAGCGCCACCCGCTGCTGCTGGCCGCCGGACATGTCGGAGGGCCGGCGCTCCGCCATGGCGCCGAGCCCGACGCGTTCCAGCGCCGCCGCCACGCGGGCGCGCCGCTCGGCCGACGGCACGCCGCGCATCTCCAGCGGGAAGCCGACATTGCCGGCGACGCTCATATGCGGCCACAGCGCATAGTCCTGGAACACCATGCCGAGCCCGCGCGCCTCCGGCGGCACGAAACGGCCGAGGGCGGCGTCGGCGACCGGCACGCCGAGGATCTCGATCCGCCCGGCGCTGGGCGCCAGCAGCCCGGCGACCAGTTGCAGCAGCGTGGTCTTGCCGCAGCCGGAAGGGCCGAGCAGCGCCAGCACCTTGCCGGGCGCCACGTCGAAGCCGACCTCGTCGAGGATCCGCGCCGGGCCATAGCTCAGGCCGAGGCCGCGGACCGAGACCGCTGGGCTTGTGTCGGAGGACATGAGGGATCCGGATGCGAACGATCCGGGCACAGCTAAGCGAGCCGCATGACACTTGCGTGACGGCTACGCGACACCGACGCCACCGGCACGGCGCAAGCCGCCGCTGCCCCGCCGCCAATCCGGCGCCGGCAACGGGAGGCACTCCCGCCGCCGGCCGGTTCGGATACCCGCACGGATCATCGCGCGAGCGGGAAGCCCGTACGCCTCAGCCGGGTTCCGCCCCTTGGTCCGACACCACCCCATGCCCCAGCGTGGCGATGAAGCGCGCGGTGCGCTCCTGCCGCGGCCGGGTGAAGAGCTCGGCCGCCGGCCCGCCTTCCACCACCTCGCCGGCTTCCAGCAGCACCGCGTCCTGCGCCACCCGCGCGGCGAGGCGCAGGTCATGGGTGGCGATCAGCATGGTGGTGCCTTCGCGGGCGAGCTGCGCCAGCACCTCCACCACTTCCAGCGACAATTCCGGGTCGAGCGCCGAGGTCGGCTCGTCGCACAGCAGCACCCGCGGCGAGGAGGCAAGCGCGCGGGCGATGGCGACGCGCTGCTGCTGGCCGCCGGAAAGCTGCGCCGGCCAGGCCTGCGCCTTGTCCGCCAGCCCCACCTTGTCGAGCAGCTCCAGCGCCCGGGCCCGCGCCTTCGCCTCCGGCCATTTCAGCACCACGATCAGGCTTTCCATGACGTTGCCGAGCGCGGTGCGGTGCGGGAACAGCTGGAAGTTCTGGAACACCATGCCGGTCTGGCGCCGCACCCGGCGCAGCGTCTCGCGCTCGGGCGGGCGGCCGGTGAAGCGCACCGTCTCCCCGCCGATGACCAGCTGTCCCGCCTCCGGGATCTCCAGCAGGTTCACGCAGCGCAGCAGCGTCGACTTGCCGGAGCCGGACGGGCCGATCAGCGCCGTCACGCTGCCCTCGCGCACCGCGAGGCTCACGCCCTTCAGCACCGTCAGGTCGCCGAAGCTCTTCACGATGTCGGCGAGGCGGATCATCGCGCCGCCTCCGGGGCAAGGCCGCTGGCGCGGGCGAGCCGGTGCTCCAGCCGGTCCTGCAGCGCCGACAGCACCGAACTCAGCGCCAGATAGATCAACGCCGCCTCGATATAGATGATCAGCGGCTCGTAGCTGGTGGCGACGATGCGCTGCGCCGCCTGGAACAGCTCCGGCACGGTGACGGCGGCGGCGAGCGAGGTGTCCTTCACCAGCGAGATGAAGGTGTTGGACAGCGGCGGCACCGCCGTGCGCGCCGCCTGCGGCAGCACGGTGCGCCGCAGCGCCTGCGCCCAGTTCATGCCGATGGAATAGCTCGCCTCCCACTGGCCCTTGGGGATGGAGGCGATCACCGCCCGCACGATCTCGGAACTGTAGGCGCCGACATTCAGCGTGAAGCCGATCAGCGCCGCCGGGAAGGCGTCGAGCAGGATGCCGACGCTGGGCAGGCCGTAGAAGATCACGAAGAGCTGCACCAGCAGCGGCGTGCCGCGGATGATCCACACATAGAAGCGCGCGAGCGCCACCAGCGGGCGCGGCCCGTAGAGCCGCGCGAGCGCGGTCAGGAAGCCGAGCGTCAGGCCGAAGGCGAAGGACAGCAGCGTCAGCGGTACGGTGAAGACGAGACAGGCCCACAGGAGCGGCGCGAGCGAGTCGAGCATGAGTTGCAGCCAGTGCGGCACGGCGGTCCTTCCCAGATGCGACAGAACCGGCCCTGCGGCCGGTCCTCGAGGTGATGCGCCGGCGCGGGGCCGCCTCCGGGGTCGACCCGAGAACCACCTCATCCCTAGGTGCCCGGCCGCAGGCCGGGCCTCGAAGGATGCTCCTCCGGGCGCGCTTTACCGAGCATCCTTCGAGGCTCGCCACGCCCGCGCCTCAGGATGAGGACGGCTTACGGATCGGGTCGGCAGGCGGAGGCGACGGTCGGGCCGCCCCGACCAGCTTACTTCGAAACGTCCGCGCCGAAATAGGCGTCGGAGATGCGCGCATAGGTGCCGTCGGCCTTGATCGCGTCGAGCGCCTTGTTGATGGCGGCGACGAGATCGGGATTGCCCTTGCGCAGGATGATGCCGGAATAGTCGGCGTCCTTCTGCTCGGCGACGATCTTCACCGGTGCATCCGGCTTGTGCTTCTTGAAGTCGAGGAAGGACAGGCTGTCGTTCAGCGTGGCGTCGGCCCGCCCGTTGAGCACCAGCTGGATCGACTGGTCGAAGCCGTCGGTGCCGACGAGGCTGGCGCCGTAGCCCTCCGCCAGCTTGCCGAAATTGGAGGTCAGCGACTGCGCCGCCCGCTTGCCCTTCAGGTCCTCGAAGCTCTTGATCGTGTCGTTGCCGTCGCGCACGATCAGCACCGCCTTGGAGGCGATGTAGGGCTGCGAGAAGTCGTACTTCGCCTTGCGCGCCTCGGTGATGCCGACCTGGTTGATCACCACGTCGTAGCGGCGGGCATCGAGGCCGGCGATCAGCCCGTCCCATTTGCCTTCCAGGAATTCGGGATTCACGCCGAGGCGCTTGGCGATCTCCTGCCCGATCTCGACGTCGAAGCCGACCAGCTTGTTGGCCGAGTCGTGATAGGTGAAGGGCGGATAGGTGCCCTCGGTGCCGATGCGGATGACGCCGGCCTGCTTGATGCTGGCCAGCTCGTCCGCCCGGGCGACGGCCGCCAGCGGCACGAGCGCGGCGATCGCAACGGCGAACAGGGTCTTGCTGATGAAGCTCATGATCTCACCTCACGGCGGCAGGCCGCGCACATGCGCGCGGGAACCCCTGGTCCAGTTGGGGCCCGCGCGCGGTTTTCGCCAGGGCACGAGGCCGCGGCAATGGACGGCATCGGTCGCATAACGACCGAAAATTGTCTACTGAATTTATAGTCTACCTTGCCCCTCATGCGAGCGGCCCCGCGGCGGCGCCCGCTTCCGCGAGGGCCTGCTGCAGCGGGCGCGGACGGCCGAGATAATAGCCCTGGCCCTCGGTGCAGCCCGCGCGCCGGACGACGTCCAGTTGCTCGGCGGTCTCGATCCCCTCGGCGGTGGTGGTCATGCCGAGGCGCAGCGCGAGCGCGGCCAGGGCATCGACGATGGCGGCGCTGTCCGCCCGGTGCGGCATTTCCTGCACGAAGGACCGGTCGATCTTGATCTTGTCCAGCGGGAACAGCCGCAGATGGCTGAGGCTGGAATAGCCGGTGCCGAAATCGTCGAGCACGATGCGCACGCCCAGCAGCCGCAGCCGCCGCAGCACGTCGAGATTGCGCTGGTTGTCGGCGAAGAGCGTGGTCTCGGTGATCTCCAGCTCCAGCCGGCCGGGATCGAGGCCGGTGGCGCGCAGCACCTCGCCCACCGTTTCCACGATGCCGCCGAAAGCCAGCTGGACGGGCGAGATGTTGATCGCCACCTTCAGCTCGCCCGGCTGCCCGGCGATGTCCTCGCAGGCGCGGCGCAGCACCCAGGCGCCGATCTCGACGATGAGCCCGGTTTCCTCGGCCAGCGGAATGAACAGGCCCGGGCAGACGGTACCGCGCCGGGGATGCGTCCAGCGCAGCAGCGCCTCGAACCCGCTCAGCCGCGCCTGCGCCAGCTGGAAGATCGGCTGGTAGGCGAGCTCGAACTGCCCGGCCGCCAGCGCCTGGCGCAAATCCGCCTCCATCTCCAGCCGGGCGCGCAGATGCTCGTCCATCTCCGGCGCGAAAATCCGGTAGGTGCCCCGCCCTTGGGCCTTCGCCTCGTAGAGGGCGAGGTCGGCCTGCTTCAGCAGGGCGTCGGCATCGGTTCCCATCCCGTCGGCGAGCGCGATGCCGACGCTGACGCTGATGGCGATGGAATGGCCGAGAATGCTGTAGGGCGCGCTCAGCGTCTCGATGATGCGCCCGCTGAGAATCTGCGCTTCCGCCGAGGCGGCCGGCGCGAGGCTGATGACCGCGAACTCGTCGCCGCCGAGCCGGGCGATGCGGTCGGAATCGCCGACGCAGCCGAGCAGCCGGTCGGCCGCGGCGCGCAGCAGCGCGTCGCCGATCGGGTGGCCGAGCGTATCGTTGACGTCCTTGAAGCGGTCGAGATCGAGATAGAGCAGCGCCATGCGGACGCCCTGCTCCTTGGCGCCGTGCAGCGCCGCCTCGGCGCGCTCGCGGAACAGCACCCGGTTCGGCAGGCGGGTCAGGTCGTCGTGATGGGCGAGGAAGCGGATGCGGCTCTCACGCTCGGTCAGTGCCGCGTTCTGCCGCTGCGCCTCCTGGGCGGCCTCGTTCGCCCGTACATTGGCCTCGGCGAGCTCGGCCAGCGCGGTCTTGAGCATGGTGACGTCGGTGCGGATGCCGACGATGCCGCCATCGGCGGTGTGCCGCTCGCGCACCAGGATCCAGCGCCCGTCCGGCAGCCGGCGTTCATCCGTGCCGGTGCCGCTCCGATGCCAGGCGACCATGCCGGCGACGAACGCCTCGGCATCCGGCCCGGCATCGGGGAACTGGCCGACCTCGACGCCCTTGCGGATGAGCTCCTCATAGCGGATGCCCGGCAGCATGAACGGCGCGACGATCGGGTAGATGTCGCGGTAGCGCTGGTTGCAGGTGACGAGGCGATCCTGCTCGTCCCACATGACGAAGCCGTCCGACATCGCCTCGATGGCGTTCCTCAGCACCGCCGCCGCGCGGGCGCGCTCGGCGTCGGCACGTTCGCGCTGCCTCAGCGCGAAGAGCAGCGCCGCCGCGAAGGCGACGAGCAGCAGCGCGGCGGCGCCGGTGGCGAAGGTCAGGCGGTCGCGGTCGCGGTGCCAGTCGTCCAGCATCGCCCGGCGATTGGCGGTGAGGATCACCCGGACGTCGTCATAGAGCGACGCCCGCACCACCGCGAGCTGCGGCCCCTCCGCGCCGTCCGGCACCAGGAACACCCGGCCGTCCGGCATGCGCCCACCGAGCGCCGAGGGCGGCACCTCGCCGGTGTGCAGTTCGTCATGCGGCAGCGCCGCGATCAGCTGCCCGTCCGGCCGCTCCAGCTGGATCTGCATCCGCGGGTCGATGCCCGCCTCGCCGAGCACCCCCATCAGCCCGGCCAGCGGCACTTCCGCGACGGGGGTCACGCCCTTCCACTCCGGTACCCGGCGGGAGATGTAGAGCGACCATTCGCCGGTCACGCGGTTGCGCACCGGGCCGATGAGCGCCGCCGTGCCGGCGCCGAACTCGCGGGCGCCGAAGGGCAGCGTCCGTCCCAGGCTGCGGGTGCGGGCGGCGGCGATGACCCGGCCTTCCGCATTGACCAGCATCAGGTCGTTATAGGCGAGGGTCTGGAAGTTGACGCCCCGCAGCAGCTCGCCGGCGATCTCCGGCGTCTGCGGCGATGCCTTGGCGGCGGCGAACAGGGTGGACAGGCTGGCAAGCGCGCCGTGAACCTGCAGGAGCTGCCGGTTGAGGGCGTTCTCCACCGCCTGCGAGGCCCGCTCCAGCGAGGCTTCCGCCGTGGCCATGGCCCCGCGCTGGCCCCGGTCGAGCAGAATTCCCAGGCCGACCGCCATCACCAGCAAGAAAACGGCCGTCCCAACGATGACGATCAGCTGAAGGCGATGCCGGATCATCTCTCACTTCTGGCTGCAGCGTACACGTTCACTTCGCCTTGGCTTGGATGCCGAGGGCGGGGGCGAAATAGGTGTTCCAGGCTTTCACGCAGTTCTCGCCGCAGCGTTCGATCCAGCGCGGCAGCACCACCTCGGCGAGCAGGTGGCTGCGACGGGCCTCGTCGGCGGCGGAGGTCGGCACCAGCGCCATCGGCGGCTGCGGCGTGCCGGCACAGGCGAGCTTGCCGGTGTTGCAGGCAAGCCCCCGCTCGGTATCGGCCTCCGCCTGCCGCCAGATGCGCTGCTCGAGGTCGGCCACCCCGGTGCGGATGATCTCCTGCACATCGGGCGGCAGCGCGTTCCACGCCGCGAGATTGGCGCCGAAGAAGGACAATCCCCAGCTGAGCGCCATGGCATGCACATGGGTGGTGACGGCCGGCAGGCCGATCTCGTAGCCGCTCAGCGTCCCGGTGATGGCGCAGTCCACCACGCCGTCGCGCAACGCCTTGGTGATCTCGGCGAAGGGAACCACCACCGGCACCGCGCCGAGCGCGTTCATCAGCTCGAACTGCGCCACCGAGGAGGTCCGCACCTTGCGGCCGGCGAGGTCGTCGAGCCCGGCGAAGGGCTGGTCGCAATAGAGCACCTGCGCGGGATAGGCATAGACCGCCAGCAGCTCGATGCCGTAGCGGTTGCGCAGCACCGTGCCCAGATGCTCGCGGAACAGGCCGAGCGTGCGCCGCAGCGTCGCCATGTCGGGATTGAGCACCGGCAGGTCGACGGCGCTCAATTCGGGATCGTCGGCCGAGGCGACGCTGAGCAGCACGGTGCCGAACGGCACCACGCCCATGCGGATCAGCTGCAGCATCTCCTGGCCGCGCAGCCCGCCGGCATCGAAGGATTTGATGGTCGCCGTCACCCGCCCCCCGGAACGGGTGGCGATCTCCTTCTCCCAGAAGGGTTTTTCCAGCCGGGTGAACTGGGTGACGCCCGCCAGGCCGCCGACGACCTGGAGCTTGATGGGACCGTTCTCGGCGCCGCCGGCCGCTCCCGCGCCGACGCAGAGCGCCAGCGCGATGAAGAGAATCGGCAGTTGCCGCCTCAGGCTGCCCCCCAGGCCCATCAACTCTCCCTGCATTTCCAGGCACGGTCGTGCACGCCCCGGCCGGCGCGGCGCGCATCTATTTCGACAATAGGCGCGATTTCATGGGCAAGGAATAGTAAAACTAATGGTTTGCACATGGTTGCCCCCGCTTGCGGCGTTGTGTCCGCCGGCAAGGGATACCGCCCGGGATACCGTCCGCGGGAAGCCGTGCCGCGAGGCCCCCGAAGCCCACCCCTCGGCCCGCACGATGTCGGCCGGCGCATCAGAAGGCGTCGCGCCGGGCCCGGAACCGCTCGGCCGCCAGCCGGTCGAGCAGGCGGGGCAGGTCGGTGGAATCGCGCAGCTCGATATCGAGGGAAACCGAGCTTTCCTTGGCCCGGCTCGCCGCCGCCAGCCGCTCGTGGCGCAGTTCGTAGATGTTGCCGCCCTCGGCCGCCACCGCGGCGGTCAGCCGTGCCAGCGCGCCGGGATGATCCGGCAGTTCCACGCGGATGCGCACCATGCGTCCGATACGGGTGAGATGGCGCTGCAGCACCGCCACCAGCACGCGGGTATCGACATTGCCGCCGGACAGGATCACCCCGACCTTGCGGCCGCGGAACAGGTCCGGCCGGGCGAGCATGGCGGCGATGCCGGCGGCGCCGGCTCCCTCGCACAGGGTCTTCTCGACGCCGAGCAGCAGCGCGATCGCCTCCTCGATGGCGTCCTCGCCCACCACCGCGATCTCGTCGACGCCCGCCGCCACGATGGCGCGGGTGATCCGGCCGGGATCGGCGACGGCAATGCCCTCCGCCACCGACGAGCCGGGCTCCGCCTCGCCGTCGAAGCGCCCGGTCGCCCGCGCCATGCCGGGAAACATCTCGGACTGCACGCCGACGATGCGCATGTCCGGGCGCAGCGCCCGCGCCACCACCGCCGCGCCGGCGATCAGCCCGCCGCCGCCGATCGGCACGGCGAGGGTGTCGAGTGCCGGCTGCGCCTGCAGCATCTCCAGCGTCGCCGTCCCCTGCCCGGCGATGACGGCGGGATCGTCGAAGGGGTGCACGATGGTCCGCCCTTCCTCCCGGGCCAGCCTGATCATCTCGGCGGCCGCCTCGGCGAAGCCCTCGCCGTGCAGCACCACCCGGGCGCCGTGCTCGCGCACGCGCTCCACCTTGAGATTGGGAGTGGTGGTGGGCATCACGATGGTGGCGCTCACCCCGGTGCGGCGGGCGTGATAGGCGACGCCCTGCGCATGGTTGCCGGCGGACGCCGCGATCACGCCGCGCGCCTGCTCGGCGGCCGACAGCGACAGCAGCTTGTTGAGCGCGCCACGTTCCTTGAACGAGGCGGTGAACTGCAGATTCTCGAATTTCAGCCAGACCTCGGCACCGAGCTGGCGGGACAGGGTCTGCGACGGCACGAAGGGCGTCGCCGCCACCGCGCCCGCGATACGCGCCGCCGCCGCCTCGACATCGGCGAGGCTTACATCAGGAAACGTCACGGCCCTTCACACTCCCGGTCGCCAGTGCGCCAGCCTAGCCCGGCCGGTGGCGCGGCAATAGTGGCGGGCGCCGGCGGCACGGTCGAAATTCCAATCCGGCAGCATTCATGCTGCAATGAGCCATACCATATCCAGATTGGAAACTCGGATGCAGCGGCTGGATTGCGACCGGATGCTGGTGGCGGTGCTGGACCTCGGCAGCTTCGCCGCTGCCGCCCGCCGGCTCGGCACCTCGAGCGGACAGGCCTCGAAGCTGGTCTCGCGGCTCGAGGCCGATCTCGGCGTGCAGCTCATCCGGCGCAGCACCCGGGCGCTGGCGCCCACCGAGGCCGGCGCCGCCTATTACCAGCGCATCAAGGCGCTGCTGGAGGAGTTCGAGGCGCTCGATGCCGCGGTCCGCAACGCGTCGGCCACGCCGGCGGGCACGCTGCGCCTCACCGCGCCGATGTCGTTCGGCTCGATCCAGCTCACCCCGGCGCTGCTCGATTTCGCCCGCGCCTATCCGCAGATACGCCTCGATGTCGGCTTCACCGACCGGGTGGTCGATCTCGTCGAGGAAGGCTACGACGCCGCGGTGCGGATCGGCACGCCGGGCGACAGCAGCCTCGTCGCCCGCAAGCTGTGCGACGCCCGCGTGGTGCTGGTGGCCGCCGCCGCCTATCTCGCCGCCCGCGGCGAGCCGGGCCGCCCGCAGGACCTCACGGGGCATGAATGCCTCGTCGACACCAATTTCCGCGACCCGCTCAACTGGCGGTTCCGCAGCCCGGCGGGCGAGGTCGTCGACGTGCCGATCTCCGGCCGCCTGCGCTTTTCCAGCGGCGAGGCCTGTCTCGCCGCCGCCGCCGCCGGGCTCGGCATCGCCAATGTGCCAAGCTTCATCGCCGGTGCCTCCCTGCGCGCCGGCCATGTCCGGCGGCTCCTGCCGGAATGCGAGGCGCCGCCGCACGGCCTGTTCGCGGTCTACCCGCCGGGGCGGCATCTCGCCGCCAAGGTCCGGGTGCTGGTCGATTTCCTCGTCGCCCGCTTCCGCGGCCGGCCGGCATGGGATCGGGGCTGGTGATCTCCATTCCTTCCGAAATGGAAGGAAACTTCCGCTCTCCGCCCGGATAATCACCCGGTCGCGATGGGAGCAGGATCCGCGGCGACCGATTCCCCGAAAGGATCCTGCCATGATCGATAGCCGCACGGCTCCCTATGCCGTCCTGGTGCTGCGCCTCGCGCTCGGCATCCTCTTCCTCGCCCATGCCGGGCTGAAGCTCTTCGTGTTCACCCCGGCCGGCACCGCCGGCTTCTTCTCCTCGCTCGGCCTGCCCGGCTGGCTCGCCTATGTCACCATCGCCTGGGAGCTC
This sequence comes from Ancylobacter oerskovii, assembly GCF_018390555.1. GTDB lineage: Bacteria > Pseudomonadota > Alphaproteobacteria > Rhizobiales > Xanthobacteraceae > Ancylobacter > Ancylobacter oerskovii. Next base: position 412,224 of record NZ_JAHBGB010000002.1, read on the forward strand.
ATCGGCGCGGTGGCGCTGATCCTCGGCCTGTGGCCGCGCCTCGCCGCCCTCGCGCTCATCCCGATCCTGCTCGGCGCCATCGTCACCGTGCATGGCCCGGCCGGCTTCTTCTTCACCAATCCGAATGGCGGCTGGGAATTCCTGGCGCTGTGGATCGTCGCCCTGCTCGGCGTGGCGCTCGGCGGCGACGGCGCGCTGGCGCTGAAGCCGACCACCTCGGCCACCCGCTGACGCGCGACGCGCCCTTGCGAAATTGCCGGCGCCGCCGGCAATTTCCGGCGTCGGACACCCGGAACCCACACGGAGGAGACGCCCATGCTGGTCGACGGAAAATGGACGGCCGACTGGCACCCGGTGCAGGCCAAGGATGCCAAGGGCGGCTTCGTGCGGCAGGTCTCCGGCTTCCGCAGCTGGGTGACGCCGGACGGCGCCCCCGGCCCCACCGGCGAGGGCGGCTTTGCCGCCGAACCCGGCCGCTACCATCTCTATGTCGCGCTGATCTGCCCCTGGGCGTCGCGCACGCTGATCGCCCGCAAGCTCAAGAAGCTGGAGGAGGTCGTCTCGCTCTCGGTGGTCGAGCCGGCGCTCACCGATCAGGGCTGGCGCTTCGGCATGCCGCAGAGCCCGCCCGGCGCCACCGCCGACACGGTCAACGGCGCCACCTATCTGCACGAGATCTATACCCGCGCCGACCCGAATTATACCGGCCGCGCCACCGTGCCGGTGCTGTGGGACAGGCAGCGCGGCACCATCGTCAACAACGAATCCGCCGACATATTGCGCATGTTCGATTCCGGCTTCGGTGCGCTGGCGGATGATGGCGTCGACCTCTACCCCGCGGATCTGCGCGAGGCGATCGACGCGCTGAACGAGCGCGTCTATCCGCGCCTCAACAACGGCGTCTACCGCGCCGGCTTCGCCACCACCCAGCTCGCCTATGAGGAAGCCTTCGCCGAGGTGTTCGCCATGCTGGCGGAGCTGGAGCGGCGCCTTTCCGGCGCCGGCCCCTTCCTGTTCGGCGATCGCCTCACCGAGGCCGACATCCGGCTGTTCGTGACGCTGGTGCGCTTCGACGCCGCCTATCACGGCCTGTTCAAGTGCAACCTGAAGCGCCTCGCCGATCATCCGGCGCTGCAGGCCTACATGCTGCGGGTGCTGGACGTGCCCGGCATCCGCGACACGGTGAGCATCGACCACATCAAGCGCGGCTACTATTCCATCAAGTCGCTGAACCCGGACGGCATCGTGCCGGTCGGGCCGGACCTGCCCGGCCTCGCCCCGGTGCAGGTTCCCCTCGCGGATTGAGGTGGCGCCGGCGGGTACGCCTTCCGCCGGCCACGGTGTCAAAAGATTGTCACGGACATACTTGCCCGCCGGCGGCAATCGCTCCACTTTTGGCGCCTGACGCTGCGGCCGGTCCCGGTGCGGGCCGGCAGGCCGATGCGTAGGCGTGAGGGTACGATGCCGGCGAGGATTCCCCTGCTCCAGGGCTTTGCGGGCTACAGGGCACAATGGTTCGGGCGCGATGCCATGGCGGGGCTCGCCATTGCTGCCGTCGCCATTCCCAGCGCCATCGCCTATCCCGCCATTGCCGGCCTGCCGCCGGAAGTCGGCGTCTACGCCTCGATCTTTCCGCTGATCGGCTATGCCCTGCTCGGCCCCTCGCATCGCCTGGTGGTGGGGCCGGACGCTGCCACCATGACCGTGCTCGCCGCCGTGCTGGCGAGCCTCGTCGCCCAGCAGCCGACGGCGGATCGCGTCGGCATCGCGGCGCTGCTGGCGCTCGTCGTGGGCGGGATGTGCCTCATCGCCAGCGCGCTGCGCCTGGGAGCCGTCGCCGCCTTCCTGTCGCGGCCGATCCTCATCGGCTTCATCGGCGGCATCGCCATCTCCATCATGGTCGGCCAGATCGGCCGCCTCACCGGGCTGAAGATCAAATCGGACGGCCTCGTCGCGCCGCTGGTCGATCTGGTGCAGCAATGGCATGCCATCCACTGGCCGTCGCTGGCGCTGGGCCTCGGCCTGCTGGCGCTGACGCTGCTGCTGCAACGGCTGAAATCGCCGGTGCCGGGCCCGCTGGTCGTGGTGGTGCTCGGCATCGCCGCCTCCGCGCTGTTCGATTTCGAAGGGCGCGGCATCAAGGTGGTCGGCGCGCTGCCGCAGGCGCTGCCGTCGCTGGCGCTGCCCTCCCCGTCCGGCCTGCCGCTACAGGAGCTACTGCTCGGCGCCGGCGCGCTGTGGCTGGTGAGCTTCAGCTCCGGCATCGTCGCCGCCCGCAGCTTCGGCGCCCGCGGCGGCTTTCCGGTGGATACCAATCGCGAGCTGGTCGGCCTCGGCGGCGCCAATATCGCCGCCGGGCTGTTCAGCGGCTTTCCGGTGACGGTCTCGGATTCGCGCACCGCCATCAACCTGTCGGTCGGCGGGCGCAGCCAGATGGCGGGCCTCGTCGCCGCGCTGGCGCTGGCCAGCGTCATGCTGTTCCTGAACGACGCGCTGCGCCTGCTTCCCTCGCCGGCGCTGGGGGCGATCCTCGTCGCCGCCTCGATCGGCCTCATCGATGTCGGCAGCCTCAGGGAATTGTGGCGGATCAGCCGCATGGAGTTCGGCTTCGCGCTGATCGGCATGTGGGGCGCGGTCAGCCTCGGCGTGCTCAACGGCGTCATCGTCGCGGTGGCGGCCACCCTGCTCTATGTGCTGATCAAGGAGATGCGCCCGCACGACGCGCTGCTCGGGCGGCTGCCGGGCCGGCCCGGCTTCTACAAGCTGCACCGCTTCAGGGAAGCGCGGCCGGTGCCGGGCCTCGCCATCTATCTGATCCAGGGCAGCCTGCTGTTCTTCAATGTCGATTATGTCCGCGCGCGGCTGCAGGAGGTGATGGAGGCGCTGCCGGCCGACACGCGCTGGTTCCTGCTCGATGCCAGCGCCGTGACGCAGATCGACAGCACGGCGGCGGCGATGCTCGACGAGGTGCGCGCCGCCCTCGCCGAACGCGGCATCGCCTTCGGCATCGTGGAACTGCACACCGATCCGCTGACGCTTCTGGAACGGGCCGGCGTCGTCGACCGGATCGGCCGCGACATGGTGTTCGACGACGTCGAGGAAGCCGCCGCCCGCTTCGATCGGCTGGCGGCGCAGGAACGCAGGGCCGCGGCGGCGACGTAGCGGCCGCGGCAGGAAATCGACCGCCTTTCACTTCCGGGGAGCCACGTGTCATGGAAACCGCCATCGGGAAGCCGGCCGCCGCGCCGGACAAGATGTCCCGCAAGACCTACGAGCAGGAGCTCTACAAGCTGCATGTCGAGCTGGTGAAGCTGCAGGAATGGGCGAAGGCGACCGGCGCCAAGATCTGCGTGCTGTTCGAGGGACGCGACGGCGCCGGCAAGGGCGGCGTCATCAAGGCGATCACCGAGCGCGTCAGCCCGCGCGTGTTCCGCGTGGTCGCGCTGCCCCCGCCGAGCGACCGCGAGAAATCGCAGATGTACGCCCAGCGCTACGTGCCGCATCTGCCGGCGGCGGGCGAGATCGTGATCTTCGACCGCAGCTGGTACAACCGGGCCGGCGTCGAGCGGGTGATGGGCTTCTGCACCGACAAGCAGGCGCGCCGCTTCCTCGAGACCATCGGCTCGATGGAGAAGACCATCATCGATTCCGGCATCCTCCTGATCAAATACTGGCTGGAGGTCAGCCAGGAGGAGCAGACCCGCCGCATCGAGCAGCGCATCAGCGACCCGCGCAAGATCTGGAAGCTCTCGCCGATGGACCTCAAATCCTATAATCGCTGGTACGATTATTCGCGGGCGCGCGACGAGATGTTCGCCATGTCGGACACCGAATGGGCGCCGTGGCACGTCGTCCAGTCCGACGACAAGAAGCGCACGCGGCTGAACGTCATCACCCACCTGCTGTCGAAGGTGCCCTACGAGCCGCCGAAGCGGGAACCCATCAAGCTGCCCAAGCGCCAGAAGCCGAAGGGCTACACCGAGCCTCCCTATGCCCGCCACCGGGTGCCGGAAGTGTTCTGACGCGTCCCGAGGCCGCGGGCCCCTCGCCACCTCCGGCGTGCCGCAACCGGCCTGCGCGGTGCCGGCCATTGCCGATATGCCCGCGCGCCGGCCTCCCCTGCGGTCATTCGTCGGGAAAAGACGCCGCCGCCCGGCGGGCTCATCCTGTTTCCAGCCTCGGAGATCCATCCGCGAGGAGGAAACCATGGAAGACCTGTCCCGCCGCAGCCTGCTCGCCGCCGGTGCCATCGGCGGCGCCGCGCTCGCCGCCGGCACGGCCCACGCCGCCAGCTTCGGCAATCCCGACCAGCCGCCCCAGGGCGCGATCAACTCCACGCCCGGCGCCCTGTCCAATCCCGGCCCGCGCAACCCGGTGCTGGAGGAGCAGCTGCCCTCCTTCCAGAACCAGCCGCCCACCGATGTCGGCAACATGCCGATGATGTGGTCGTCCTTCAACATCATGCCGAAGCGCATCCAGGCCGGCGGCTGGGCCCGGCAGGCCACCGCCACCGAGTTCCCGGCGGCCAAGGAGGTCTCGGGCGTCAACATGCGCCTCGGGCCGGGCGGCATCCGCGAGATGCACTGGCACCTCGCCGGCGAATGGGCGCTGATGACCAACGGCAAGTGCCGCATCACCGTGCTCGACCCGGAGGGCCGCGCCTATGTGCGCGACGTCGGCGCCGGCGACATCTGGTTCTTCCCGGCGGGCTACCCGCATTCGCTGCAGGGCCTCGGGCCGGAGGGCTGCGAGTTCGTCATCGTCTTCGACGATGCCTATCAGTCGGAATACAATACCCTGCTGCTGACCGACTGGTTCATCCACACCCCGCCCAAGGTGCTCGGCCAGAATTTCGGCGTGCCGCCGGAGACGTTCAAGGACATCGCGCTGCACGACCTCTGGATCTTCCAGGGCAAGGAGCCGCCCCCGCTCGCCGTCGATCAGGCGGCCGTCGCCGCCGGCGGCACCCCGCCCGAGCCCTTCACCTTCTCGCTCACCGGCACCAAGCCGGTCATCGACGGTCCCGGAGGCAGCATCCATCTCGCCGACAGCCGCAGCTTCAAGGTGTCCAAGACCGTGGCGGCGGCGATCGAGACCATCAAGCCCGGCGCGCTCCGGCGCATGCACTGGCATCCCAATGCCGACGAGTGGCAGTACTGGATCAAGGGCAAGGGCCGGATGACGGTGTTCAATGCCGGCCCGCGCGCGCAGACCATCGACTTCCAGGCCGGCGACCTCGGCGTGGTGCCGAAGAGCCAGGGCCACTACATCGAGAACACCGGCACCGAGGACGTGCAGGTGCTGGCGGTGTTCCGGGCCCCGGAATATCAGGAGATCGACCTGTCCAACTGGCTGGCTCACGCGCCGCCGGAGCTGGTCGCCCAGCACCTGAACATCGATCCGGCCGTCCTCGCCCGCTTTCCCACCGGCCAGCCCGGCATCCAGCCGGGCTGATCGTACGCCGCATCGAATCGACGGCTTTCCTCCGCCCGGCGGACGGGGCTACAAGGTCATCCTTGCTTCGCCCCGCCCGCCTCCGGCGCGCCGGCCCGACCGGCGGCCGCCTTTCGGAGAACTGCCGTGCTGAAACTGAAGGATGCCAGCCTGCTGCGCCAGGAATGCCTCGTGGGCGGAAGCTGGATCGGTTCCGAGAGCACCATCGAGGTCCGCAACCCCGCCACCGGCGAGGTCGTGGGCACCGTGCCGAATTTCGGCGCCAAGGAAACCCGCGACGCCATCGAGGCCGCCAATGCCGCCTGGCCGGAATGGCGCGCCCGCACCGCCAAGGAGCGCGCCGCCGTGCTGCGCCGCTGGTTCGAGCTGATCCTCGCCAACCAGGACGACCTCGGCGCCATCATGACCGCCGAGCAGGGCAAGCCGCTGGCCGAGGCCAAGGGCGAGATCGCCTATGCCGGCTCCTTCGTCGAATGGTTCGCCGAAGAGGGCAAGCGCATCTATGGCGACATCATCCCGGCCCCCGCCAAGGGCCAGCGCATCGTCGTCACCAAGGAGCCGATCGGCGTCTGCGCCGCCATCACCCCGTGGAACTTTCCCGCCGCGATGATCACCCGCAAGGCCGGGCCGGCGCTCGCCGCCGGCTGCACCATGGTGGTGAAGCCGGCCTCGCAGACCCCGCTCACCGCCCTGGCGCTGGCCGTGCTCGCCGAGCGGGCCGGGGTGCCGGCCGGCGTGCTCTCGGTGATCACCGGCTCGGCGCGCGCCATCGGCGGCGAGATGACCTCCAACCCGATCGTGCGCAAGCTCACCTTCACCGGCTCCACCGAGATCGGCCGGGTGCTGATGGAGCAGACCGCCGCCACCATCAAGAAGGTGTCGATGGAGCTCGGCGGCAACGCCCCCTTCATCGTCTTCGACGATGCCGATCTCGACGCCGCGGTGGAAGGTGCCATCCTCTCCAAGTACCGCAATGCCGGCCAGACCTGCGTCTGCGCCAACCGGCTCTACGTCCACGCCAAGGTCTACGATGCCTTCGCCGAGAAGCTGGTGAAGGCGGTCGCGGCGCTGAAGGTCGGCGACGGCACGGGCGAGGGCGTGCGCATCGGACCGCTGATCGACGAGAAGGCGGTGGAGAAGGTGGAGGAGCACATCGCCGACGCCGTGTCGAAGGGCGCCAAGGTGGCGCTCGGCGGCAAGCGCCACGCGCTCGGCCACTCCTTCTTCGAGCCGACCATCCTCGTCGACGTGAAGCCGGAAATGGCGGTCTCGCGCGAGGAGACCTTCGGCCCGCTGGCGCCGCTGTTCCGCTTCGAGACCGAGGACGAGGTCGTCGCGCTCGCCAACGACACCGAGTTCGGCCTCGCCAGCTATTTCTACGCCCGCGACCTCGGCCGGGTGTGGCGGGTGGCGGAGCGGCTGGAATACGGCATTGTCGGCGTGAACACCGGGCTGATCTCCAACGAGGTCGCTCCCTTCGGCGGCGTCAAGCAGTCCGGCCTCGGCCGCGAAGGCTCGCATTACGGCATCGAGGACTATGTCGTGGTGAAGTACATCAACATGGCCGGCATCTGAGGGAGCCGGTCGTTTCCCCGGCACCCTGCCGAAGACCGCCCCTTCTCCCTCTCCCCGCGGGGGAGAGGGGTGGGGTGAGGGGGCTCTGCGCGTCCCCATGTCGTCTCCCCTCGCCGACCCGCTGCGCGGGCCACCTCTCCGCCGAAACCGGACATATCCGGTTTCGACCTTGCCTGAACCGAACCCGGCAACAGCCGGGTTCGGGCGGGGAGAGGAAATAGAGAAGGGACTTGAGGACGCCCCCGCCCTCACCCCTTCGGCTTCGACGGCACATGCGCCTCGATCGCGTCAAGCGCCTTGCCGATCTCGTCGAACCAGCCCCGCCCCGCGAGATAGGCGCGCCCGCATTCGTTGAGCCCGCCCGCCGTCTCGTGATGCGCGGGATCGACCGGCTCGCCCTTCCGCGCCGCGTCGAGCCCCAGTTCGCCGAGCCCGGCGAACAGCGAGCGCACATAGAGCGCCGCCGTCGCCTCGGCGAGACCACGCGATTGCAGCCAGCCGATGACGGTGTTCTGCACTTCGTAGTGCGACGACATCACCGCGCTGGCATGGCCGATGGCGGCGAGCTCGCTCTCGCGCTCGACGACGATCAGCTCGCCCAGCCCGCCGAACAAGTCCTCGACCATCTCATTGCCCGGGTAGAGCACGACCGGCCCCTTGCGGAAGCGGATCGGCGGCAGCGGAATCACCCGCACCACCGTCTCGGCCGGCGCCACCAGCGCCTTCACGCTGTCCACCGGCGCGCCGGCGATGAAGCTCACCACCCGTTGCCCGCGACGGAACGGCAGGCCTGCCGTCACCTCGGCCAGTTGCTTGGGCAGCACCGCGAGCACGACGACGTCGCTGCGCTCCACCACCTCCTCGTTGCCGGCGCAGCGCTCCACCGCCTCATGCGCCTGCGCCAGCCGGCGCGAGACCGCCTCCGAGCGCGGCGACAGCAGGATGCGGCAGCGGCCGGCAAGATCCTGCTGAGACTGGGTCTGCAGGAGGCCGGTGACCACGGCCTCGGTGAGGATGCCGGTGCCGACGAATCCGATGGTGAGCATGATGCGGTCCGCGTTTGGGGAGCCGCCGGTATAGGCCGGCCCGCACCGGCTGGGAACCGCCGACATGCGGCGCGCGCTCCCACGGCAGCGGCCTGCGTCCTTCGAGGCTCGCTGCGCTCGCACCTCAGGATGAGGAGAGGTCGGTCAGGCGTCAGGTATCTCCACGAGTCCGCAACCTTCCTCATGCTGAGGTGCCGGCCACCGGCCGGCCTCGAAGCACGCAATCCTTCTCCCGCCCCCCTCAGCGCCGGCGCGACGCCATCACGTTGCGGATCGAGAAGCTGGAATGGATGCGCAGTACGCCGGGCAGGGTCGAGAGGATCTCGGTATGCACCCGCTCGAACTCGCCGGCATTCTCCACCTCCACGCGCAGGAGGTAGTCCGAGCCGCCGGTCATCAGGTAGCACTCGCGGATTTCCGGGTGGCGCCGCACCGCGGTTTCGAAGCGGGTGAGATAGTCCTCGGTCTGACGTTCCAGCGTGATGTTGACGATCACCGCCATGCCGGGATCGCGCGCCGAATGGTCGACGATCGCCGTGTAGCCGCGGATCACCCCGCTATGCTCCATCAGCTTGATGCGCCGGAGGCAGCTCGATGGCGACAGCCCGACCTCCTCGGCGATTTTCGCCGTGCTCATGCGCGCATTGAGGCGCAGCAGCCGTAGGATGTTACGGTCGGCGGGGTCGAGGGCGGACATGGCGCATTCGTCCAATTCATGATCGATACATGCATGAAATACCAAATACCGGAATTTCCAAGCATGAAATGACCGGCAATTGCACGATTGGCGCGCTAGGCTACTTCGTCCCGTCCAGAGGAGTGGCTGATGTTCGCGGATATTGCCGAGCGGCCGATCGTCGATGCCGCCTCGGGGGTGCTCACCATCGATCTCACCGCCCTGGCCGCGAATTACCGCCTGCTCCAGGCACGGCTCGCCCCCGCCCGCACCGCCGGCGTGGTGAAGGCCGATGCCTATGGGCTGGGCGCCGCCCGCGTCGCGCCCACGCTCTATGCCGCCGGCTGCCGCGATTTCTTCGTCGCCCATCTCGGCGAGGCGCTGAAGCTGCGCCCGCTGCTGGCGCCCCATGCCCGTCTCTACGTGCTCAACGGCCTTCAGCCCGGCGCGGAAGCCGCCTGCGCCGCGGCCGGCATCGTGCCGGTGCTCAACTCGCTAGAGCAGCTCGACAACTGGGCCGGCCTCGCCCGCGCGCGCGGCATCACCCTGCCCGCCCTGCTGCAATTCGACAGCGGCATGTGCCGCCTCGGGCTGGAACCGCAGGAAGCCGAGGCGCTGGCCGCCGATCCGGCCCGGCTCGCCGGCGTCGAGATCCTGCATGTCATGAGCCACCTCGCCTGTGCCGACGAGCCGGACAATGCGCAGAACGCCGCGCAGCTTGCCGCCTTCGAGCGCCTCGCCGCGCTGTTTCCGCAAGCGACGCCCTGCTTCGCCAATTCCGGCGGCAGCTTCCTGGGACCGGCTTATGCGGGGTCCCTTGCCCGCCCCGGCATCGCGCTCTATGGCGGCGCCCCCATTGGCGGCCGGCCCAACCCGATGGCACCGGTGGTGCGCCTCGACGTGCCGGTGATCCAGACCCGCACCGTGCCGGCGGGTGCGCGCATCGGCTATGGCGGGCGCTTCGTCGCCCCCACGCAGATGCGCCTCGCCACCGTCGCCGCCGGCTATGCCGACGGCCTGCCGCGCCATCTCACCGACCATGGCGCCGCCTTCCTCGGCGACACCCGCCTGCCCTTCGTCGGCCGGGTGTCGATGGACAGCATCATCCTCGACATCAGCGCCCTGCCACCGGACGCGCTGAAGCTCGGCAGCCTCGTCGAGATCGTCGGCCCGCACCAGACGCTCGAAGACGTCGCCGAAGCCTCCGGCACCATCGCCTACGAGATCCTCACCCGTCTCGGCGCGCGTTACCATCGCGTCTATCGCTGACGGCCGGCACAAGTCCTGCAAGACACCTGCGGATACCTGCAAGAACAACGAGACCTTCCATGAAGATCGTCATCCTCGGCGCCGGCGTCATCGGCATCACCAGCGCCTGGTATCTCGCCAAGGCCGGCCACCAGGTCACGGTCCTCGACCGGCAGGCCGGCCCGGCGCTGGAGACCAGCTTCGCCAATGCCGGCGAGGTCTCTCCCGGCTATTCCTCGCCCTGGGCGGCGCCCGGCATTCCCGTGAAGGCGATGAAGTGGCTGTTCATGAAGCACGCGCCGCTGATCATCCGGCCGATGGCGGATGCCGCCACCTGGCGCTGGGTGTTCGCCATGCTGCGCAACTGCACCGCCGAGCGCTACGCGGTGAACAAGAGCCGCATGGTGCGCATCGCCGAATACAGCCGCGACTGCCTGGAGGAACTGCGCGCCGAGACCGGCATCCATTATGACGAGCGCATGCAGGGCACGCTTCAGGTCTTCCGCGACCAGAAGCAGCTCGACGGCATCGGCAAGGATGTCGAGGTGCTCAAGGCTGACGGCGTGCCGTTCAACGTGCTGGACCCGGCCGGCTGCGTCGCCGCCGAGCCCGGCCTCGCCCCGGTGAAGCACAAGATCGTCGGCGGCCTGCAACTGCCCGGCGACGAGACCGGCGACTGCTTCAAGTTCACCAACGCCCTGCACAAGCTCTGCGAGGCCGCCGGCGTCAGCTTCCGCTTCGGCGTCGACATCCGCCGGCTCAAGCATGAGCGCGACCGCGTGGTCGCCGTGGAGACCAGTCTCGGCGACATCGAGGCCGACGCCTATGTGCTGGCGCTCGGCAGCTACGCCCCGGCGCTGGCGAAGCCCCTCGGGCTCGATCTGCCGGTCTATCCGGTGAAGGGCTATTCCATCACCGTGCCGATCGTGAACGAGGCGCGCGCCCCGGTCTCCACCGTGATGGACGAGACCTACAAGGTCGCGATCACCCGCCTCGGCGACCGCATCCGCGTCGGCGGCATGGCGGAGATCGCCGGCTTCAACCTCGATCTGCCCCCCGCCCGCCGCGCCACGCTCGAGCATTCGGTGGAAGACCTGTTCGGCGGGGCCGGTGACCAGAAGCGGGCCACCTTCTGGACCGGCCTCCGGCCGATGACGCCGGACGGCACTCCGGTGATCGGCGGCACGCGCTATGGCAACCTCTACATCAATGGCGGGCACGGCACGCTGGGCTGGACCATGTCCTGCGGCTCCGGCAAGGTGCTGGCCGACCTCGTCAACCGGGTGAAGCCGGCCATCGAGACCGCGGACCTCGCCCTGTCGCGCTATCGTTAACCGCCGCCGCGAGCGGGGCCGACATCCGCCCCCTCATCTGGCTCGCCTCCCGGCATCGTGAGCCCTGCATGGCAGGGTCCATGATCTTGGGGGTTGCCGGCGGCGCGGAATTCCGCGATGCGAGGGGAAGGGTCGCCCTGCGCTGCGGCCCGGTTCACGAGCCTGCCATGCCGCTCCCCCTCCCGGTTCCGCGTTTTCCATCGTCCCGTACCGCCGGGCGCACCGCCATGCCCGGCGCCGGCCGGTCGGGCAGCGGCCCGGGGCGCTTCCGATGAACGCGCCCGCCCTGGCGGTGATCGAGCCTCCCCTCGACGCCGAGCGCCACGACCACCCGGCAAGGGCGGCAGGCACCGTGCCGACGGCGCCGCGGCCGCGCGTCAATCTGATGCTGATGGCGATGACCACCGCCGTCGCCACCTTCAGCATGCATGTCTTCGTACCGGCGTTGCCGGCCGCCGCCGCGGCATTGGCGGTCACGCCGTCGCAGATCCAGCTCACGGTGACGCTCTATCTCATCGGCCTCGCCCTCGGCCAGATCGTGCACGGCCCGCTCTCCGATCGCTTCGGCCGCCGCCCGGTCATCCTCGGCGGCATCGGCGTCTATCTCGTCGGCACGGTGGGCGCGCTGCTGGCCCCCAGCCTCTCCACCCTGCTGCTGGCGCGGGTGCTGCAATCGGTGGGAAGCTGCGCCGGGCTGGTGATCGGGCGCGCCACCATCCGCGAGACGTCGACAGGGCGGGACGCCGTCGCCGCGCTCGCCGTGCTCGCCTCGGCGATCACGCTGTCCTCGGCCGTCGCGCCGCTGGTCGGCAGCTATCTCACGTTGCTCATCGGCTGGCGCATGCTGTTCGCGGTGCTGCTCGCCGCGGCGGCGGTGATCCTCCTGCTGCTCTATCTGCGCTTTCCCGAAACCAATACGGAACGCGGCGCACCGCTCAGCCTGCCCGGCATGGTCCGCACCTACGGCCTGCTCCTGCGCATGCCGGCCTTCATGGGCTATTCGCTGTGCGGCGCCGCCTGCACCGTCACCGCCTATGCCTTCTACGCGGCGCTGCCCTTCCTCATCGGCGAGGAGCTGCCGCATGCCAGCCTCGGCATCGGCTTCATCTATCTCGCCGTCGTGACCGGCTCCATCCTGGGCGCCCTCGCCGCCCGGCAGGCTTCCCGCCGGATGAGCCTCGGCGCCATCGCCCTGATTGGAACCACGGCCGCCACGCTGGCCGCCCTCGCCTTCCTCGGCGGGCGCCTGCTGGCGCCGGACGCGGTGGCGACGGTGGTGGCGCCGCTCTTCGTCATGACCTTCGCCGGCGGCTTCGCCAATCCGGGTGCGGCGACGCTGGCGATGAGCGCCAATCCGCATGCGGTCGGCACCGCCTCAAGCCTCTACGGCTTCATCCAGATGGCGGTCGGGGCGCTGGTGACGCTGTGCGTCGGCCTCATCGGCCACGACTCCCTGTCCGTCGGCGGAATCGTGACCGCCTCGATGAGCATCGGCCTCGCCGGCCTGCTGATCGCCCGCCGCGCCGGCCGCGCCGATCAGTAGGCGGCCGCCGGCACGCCGGCCGCGGCGATGGCCGCATCCCTCGCATCGTCGCCGGGCGGCGGCAGATAGGCGAGGTTGCTCACATAGGGGCCGCCGCCTTCGCCGTTGCCCGGCACCATGTTGAACCGCTCGACGAGGAACGCCTCGTAGCGCGGGACATCGGTCCGCTCGAGCGCGGTGAGCACCACCCGGCGCGGCCCCTTGCGCTCCATCGCCGTCCAGCGCTTCCAGTCCAGGGTGAAATTCTTGATGCGGAATTTTTCCGGCGTCTTGACGAGCTCGACATGGGCGGTGTGGAGCAACACGGGCCGCTCGCCCTCCTCCTCCAGCAGCAGCGGCCGGGAATCCGCGGTGGCAAGGAAGGACAGGCAGATCAGCGGCCCGGGCAGTTCCACCGCCAGCGGCCGCGCCGGCTGCAGCACGCTGCCCGTCCGGGCGAAGCGGCTATTGGAGAAGGCGCGCCTGTCGAGGTCGCCCGACATCTCGCTCACCGGCCAGAGCACCGCGCGGTCGAAGGCCTGCGCGTGCAGCGGCGCCGGGCACGGCGCCGGAAGGCGCGTGGGCGCGGCGGTCAGATGCTTGGCGACATAGCGGCCGAGCATGGGCGCGCCCTTTTCGAGATCGTAGTGAACCTCGTCTTTGTAATGGGTGCTGATCCGCGCCTGGTCGTTATCGAGCAGGTTGCGGAGCGAGAGGTCGAAATCGAGCAGCCTCACATCGCGCGCGCCGGCATAGTGCCGCACGATCTCCCTCATCCCGGCGCGGATCCGCTCGGTGCGGTCGCGATAGCGCTCGGAACGCCGCCCCAGCAGCAGATGGAAGACCTGCGCCCGCGCATTGTGCTGCAGGATGTGGCGCAGCAGGCCCTCATAGGCGCATTGCCAGGTGTCGAAGCCTTCCGGCGTCGCCAGCGACATGTCGTTGATGGCGAATTCGACGACGATCTTGTCGAATTCCTCCAGCGATCCGCTCGTCTTCAGGTTTTCGAGCCCGATCAGGCAATTATTGGCGCCGACGCTCAGATTGGTCAGCCTGGCGGCGACCCGCGCCTTCTTTTTTAGCCACTCCGAGGTATGGCTCAGATATCCCGGCTTCATCACGGAATTCGAGCCGCCGATCACCAGGATCTTCATCGCAACACGCCGATCCGACCAGAAGGATTTCCGGCGGATCTTGGCCACGCCCTTCACATTACGCAAGGTAATATGACGGAGGCATCGTTCATACGGGATCGATCGGCCGCGGCCGGCGGTTCTTGTCGATCGCCACGAAGGTGAAGGTGGCCTCGGTGACCTTGATCATCTCCTCGCCTTCGCGCTTGCGGCGCCAGGCTTCGATACGGATCTTCAGCGAGGTGCGGCCGACCGCGATGATGGTGCCGTAGAAGCTCACCTCGTCGCCCACCAGCACCGGGCTGAGGAACGCCATGGCCTCCACCGCCACCGTGGCGGCGCGCCCCTTGACGCGGCGGGTGGCGACATTGCCGGCGGCGAGGTCCATATGCGCCATGAGCCAGCCGCCGAAAATATCGCCCGCGGGATTGGTATCGGCCGGCATGGCGATGGTGCGGATGACCGGGCTGTCATTCGGCGGCGGCGGGGCGTGGTCTGTCATGTCCGGCCTACCCTTCGGGCATCTGTGATCGAGCCGGGCTACCGAACGGCGAAGCCGCCAATCTGGAAATAGTAGAATAGTATGAACGGGGCATCGGCCCGGTCGATGCAGCGCAAGATGCCGCCTAATTTTTAATCAACAAGATCAGTTTGCGAGCAGACCATAAAAAAGGGCCGGACACGAGGTGCCGGCCCTTTTGGGAAGAGACCACCGTACCGGGTACGGGCAAGCATCGGACATTGGTGTCACGCCGGTCACGACCGCTTGTCGGTCGGCCGATCCTGCTTGATCGCCTCTTCATGATACCAGCCGGCATCAAAAGCCACCGGCACCGCGCGCAGGGCGGCGGCATTGGCATCGAGGCGCTCATTCTCGCGGCGACCGACCAGGCTGGCCCGCCCGCCCCGGGGGAACTCGTAAATCTTGGCGGAGCCGCCAATGGGACTGACATTCATCGTTTCTTCTCCTGTTTACGCCGCGCCTGCCGGCAGCGGCGGTCACTCCTATATAGCACGAGATGCCCGAACATCGATCAGTATGAGTAAAAAAATATCATTGAATGCATATTATTTAATCACACGCTCGATTGCCCGGCCGACCGGCACTCCGGCCGCACCGCCCCAAGGTCAACGCCGCCGCGCCCGATGGGTTCACGACCCGCTTCGGACACCGGCAAAGCCCGGCGCGACAGCATCCCGTCGCCGGCCGGCCATCGGCGCGCGACGCGTCTCTCCGCACGGGCGACCACATACGGAGATACCGAACGCATCTCGCCCGCAGGAACTGGCACGGATAATGCTTGATAGGCGGCAGGCCGTTGGCGACCGAACCCACGACGGTCACTGGCAGCAACCTTGTTGGCGTCGCCAGCTCACGAGAGACCTGATATGACGAAGTACAAGCTCGAATACATCTGGCTGGACGGCTACAAGCCGGTCCCCAACCTGCGCGGCAAGACGCAGATCAAGGAATTCGACCATTTCCCGGCGCTTGAAGAGCTGCCGCTCTGGGGCTTCGACGGCTCCTCGACCGAGCAGGCCGAAGGCCGCTCCTCGGATTGCGTGCTGAAGCCGGTCGCCGTCTATCCCGATCCCGCCCGCAAGAACGGCGTGCTGGTGATGTGCGAAGTGATGATGCCCGATGGCGTCACCCCGCATGTGTCCAACGCCCGCGCCACCATTCTCGACGATGAAGGCGCCTGGTTCGGCTTCGAGCAGGAATACTTCTTCTACAAGGACGGCCGTCCGCTCGGCTTCCCCGAGCATGGTTATCCCGCGCCGCAGGGCCCCTATTACACCGGCGTCGGCTACAAGAATGTCGGCGACGTCGCCCGCCAGATCGTGGAAGAGCATCTCGAGCTCTGCCTCGAGGCCGGCATCAACCACGAAGGCATCAACGCGGAAGTCGCGAAGGGCCAGTGGGAATTCCAGATCTTCGGCAAGGGCTCCAAGAAGGCCGCCGACGAAGTGTGGATGGCCCGCTACCTGCTGCAGCGCCTGACCGAGAAGTACGGCATCGACATCGAGTGGCACTGCAAGCCGCTCGGCGACACCGACTGGAACGGCTCGGGCATGCACTGCAACTTCTCCACGAAGTTCATGCGCGAAGTGGGCGGCAAGGCCTATTTCGAGGCGCTGATGGCGCAGTTCGCCACGAACCTCGAGGACCACATCGCCGTCTACGGCCCGGACAACCACATGCGCCTCACCGGCAAGCATGAGACCGCGCCGTGGAACAAGTTCTCCTACGGCGTGGCCGACCGCGGCGCCTCGATCCGCGTGCCCCACTCCTTCATCAAGAACGACTACAAGGGCTATCTCGAGGATCGCCGCCCCAACTCCCAGGGCGACCCCTACCAGATCGCCTCCCAGGTTCTGAAGACCATTTCCGAGGTCTCGACCGCCGCTTCCGCGGCCGCGTGAGCCTTCATGACGATGCGGGCTCCCCGCATCGTCCCTCGCCTTGGAAAGCCCGGCGCGCCCTGCGGTGCGCCGGGCTTTTCCATGCGCCTCGCCTGTCCATGCGCCCTCGCCTGTCCATGCGCCCCTCGTCCATGCGTCCTCGCCTGCGCGGGGCACCGCGCTGATGAACCGGCGGCCACGCCGCCGCCCATCTCACGCCGCGGGCGGCGCCCAGAAGCTCGTCAAGGCGGCGACATCGGGTCTCGGACGCTCCGGCGGCACGCTGACGGCCGTGCCGACATGCACGATGCCGGCGATCCTCTCGCCCTCCCCGGCGCCGATCGACGCCGCGGCCTCCGGGTGGGTGGCCGCCCAGCCGGTGACCCACATCGCCCCGAAGCCGGAAGCATGTGCCGCCTGCATCAGGTTCATGCACACGGCGCCGGCGGAAAGCTCCTGCTCGAACACCGGGATCGCGCAGGCACGGTCGGGCCGGCTGATCACCACCACCGCCATGGGGGAAGCGAGAAACAGGCGCTCCATGATCCCGGCGAACTTCTCCCGCTTGGCCGGCTCCATCTGCGGATTGGCGGCGCGGTAGAGCGGCGCCAGGCGGCGGCCGAGCTCCGCCCGCGCCTCGCCGGCGACGATGACGAAGCGCCACGGCTCGCGCAGGCCGTGATCGGGCACCCGCACCGCCAGGGCGAGCATGTCGCGCAATTGTGCGTCGGAGGGAGCCGGCAGCGTCAGCGCCGCCGGCGGCACCGAGCGCCGGCACGCCATGGCGGCCAGCATCTGCGGCAGCGCAGGCAGGAGCGCCGCAGCGGGAGCGGCGAGGGTTTCGGACGGTGACGTGTCGGAAATGGCGAATCCTCCAGGCTGGCACCGCGGGAATCCCGGCCGTCCGCGGAGGTTGACGACGGTTCCGGCATAGCCCAGCCCCACCGGGCGGTCAAAAGCGTGCCGACGGCCGCTTCGCGGGCCTCGTCCGCGCCGATCGCAAAGAATCATCCGGCGCGGGGGCGACGCAACGGCGGTTTTGGTCGACAATATCCCATCCGCCGTCGGGCGACCGGCGCGGACAACCCGAAAACGGGGCACAGCCTCCAAGGAGCATGAAATGAGCATGAACGGCGAAATCCCGGTCCGCGACAACCGCGCCCAGGACCGTTTCGAGATCGAGATCGACGGGCATCTCGCCATCGCCCAGTATGTGCTGGCACCGGACCACATCATCTTCACCCACACCGAGGTCCCGCCGGAACTCGGCGGCCGCGGCCTCGCCACCCGGCTGGTGGAGGCCGGCCTCGCCAGCGCCCGCGAGCGGCACCTCTCGGTCATCCCGCGCTGCTCGGTATTCGGCCGCTACATGATCAAGCACCCGGAAACCCATAATCTGATGGCGCCGGAAATCCGCGCCACTCTGGGCCTTCCGGTCTGATCGTCCACCGCATCGGCGTGGCGCCGGCGCATCACCCGCTGGGGAAAGCGCCGGCTCCAAACGCTTCATTAACGCTGATCTTCTATGCCTGAAGCCAGTTGAGAGGCGGGCCGCCAATGGCGGTCCGTCACGGTTCCAGCGGCACAGGTTTGGCGGCTCATGCGTTTCCCGGATCGTCCTTCCGATCGGAATGATTCCCCATCCACCGGCACGTCGGACGACGCCGCGCGCGCCGCGCGCCTGGTCTCGCGCGCCAATCACAAGCTGAACGCGCCACCGCCGCCCCAGGTGAAGAATCCGGCCGGCGGCCCCGGCACCACCTTGCCGGCGCCCTCGCTCTATGCCGGCGCGCCGCTCGCCGAGCCGCCCGCCCGGCCGGCTTCCGCCGGCTATCCCGCCACCGGCATGCCGCGCGTGCCCGCCGTGCCGCGGGATCCCGCGCCGCTGCGCGAGCCGGCCTATGCCGGCAACCCCGTTCCCGCCGTGGCGCCCGGCCCGCGCGTGGTGATTCCGAGCTGGCTGCAGCCCTTCACCATGCCGCCCAATACCCGTTTCACCCGCACCCCGGACTATCTGCTGCGCCAGCCGCCGGCCCCCGAGCCCGCGCCGGCCGCGGAGGTTCCGGCCGTGCCGACCGCCGCACCGGCGGCCGCGGCGGCACGCCCGCCGGCGCTGGTGGTGCAGCCGCGCAAGCCGCCGGCCTCGCCCATCCTGCAGCCGGCGACCCCCAACAGCGCCCTGTCGACGGTCCATGCGGCCGCCGAGCCGGCGCCGGCAGCGACGGTGCCGGAGCCCTCTCCCGCCGCGCCGGCCCCCACCGCCACCTTCCAGCCGCAGCCCGGCGAGGGCCTGCCGAGCTCCATCCAGCGTATTGCCGGGCTGATCCAGCTCGGCTGGGCGGAGCCGCCGGCGGTGGCCGCGCATCAGGACATGGCGGTGGCGCTCGACGCGCCGGCCGTGTCCCCGGTCGAGGACGGACCCGCATCCGACGACGCCTTCGACGACGTTCTGGAGATGGCGGCGGAGCTCGACATCGAGGAGGACGACGCGTTCGAGCAAGACGAGGACGTCGAGGACTTCGACGACGACGAGACAGACGATCTCGCGATCCTGCCGGATTCCGCCGATGCGGGGGCTCCGCTCGCCGCCGCGACGGCGGTGATCGTGGAAAGCACGCCGGTCGAGGAGATGCTTGCCACCGTCGCTCCGGCGCCGGAAGCCGCGCAGCAGGATGCCGCCGGAGCCTTCGATGCCGCCTATGGCCTCGGGGGCGCCGCCGTCACCTTCTCCTGGCCGGCCTTCGCCATCGCGGCCTCGGCTCCGGCCCCGGCACCGGAACGCCCGGCGCCGGTCGCCGCCCAGCCGGCCCCGGCTCCCGAGCCCGCGGCGGTGCCGGCGCCGCGGCCCGTCGCGGCACCTCCGGTCCCCGCGGTCCCCACGCGCATCGGCTATGATCTGCCGCCGCTCGACCTGCTCACCGTCCCCCCGGAAGTCGAGCCGGATTACCAGCTCTCGGAAGAATTCCTGGAGCGCAATTCGGTGAAGCTGCAGCAGGTGCTGCACGATTTCGGCGTGCGCGGCGAGATCATCGACGCCAATCCCGGTCCGGTGGTGACGCTCTACGAGCTGGAGCCGGCGCCCGGCATCAAGTCGAGCCGGGTCATCGGCCTCTCCGCGGACATCTCCCGCTCAATGAGCGCGATCTCCGCCCGCGTCGCGGTGGTGGAGGGGCGCAACGTCATCGGCATCGAGCTGCCCAACCAGCGCCGCGAGACGGTATGGCTGCGCGAGATGCTGTCGAGCCACGAATTCGAGGCGGCTAAGGCCAAGCTCGGCATCGCGCTCGGCAAGACCATCGGCGGCGAGCCGGTGATCGTCGACCTCGCCAAGATGCCGCATCTGCTCGTTGCCGGCACCACCGGCTCCGGCAAGTCGGTTGCCATCAACACCATGATCCTGAGCCTGCTCTACCGGCACCGCCCGGACCAGTGCCGGCTGATCATGATCGACCCGAAGATGCTGGAACTCTCGGTCTATGAGGGCATCCCGCACCTCCTCACCCCCGTCGTCACCGACCCGAAGAAGGCGATCGTCGCCCTCAAATGGGCGGTGCGCGAGATGGAGGAGCGCTACAAGAAGATGAGCCGCCTCGGCGTGCGCAACATCGACGGCTTCAATGCCCGCGTGGCGGAGGCGGC
The DNA here is from genome assembly GCF_018390555.1 of Ancylobacter oerskovii. Lineage (GTDB taxonomy): Bacteria > Pseudomonadota > Alphaproteobacteria > Rhizobiales > Xanthobacteraceae > Ancylobacter > Ancylobacter oerskovii. Next base: position 432,254 of record NZ_JAHBGB010000002.1, read on the forward strand.
GGCCAAGGGCGAGATCATCACCCGCACCGTGCAGAAGGGCTTCGACCGCGAGACCGGGGAGATGATGGAGGAAGAGGAGATCATGGATCTCTCGCCCCTCCCCTACATCGTGATCGTGGTCGACGAGATGGCCGACCTGATGATGGTGGCCGGCAAGGACATCGAGGGCGCCATCCAGCGCCTCGCCCAGATGGCCCGCGCCGCCGGCATCCACCTGATCATGGCGACCCAGCGCCCGAGCGTCGACGTCATCACCGGCACCATCAAGGCCAACTTCCCCACCCGCATCTCCTTCCAGGTGACGAGCAAGATCGACAGTCGGACCATCCTCGGCGAGATGGGCGCCGAGCAGCTGCTCGGCCAGGGCGACATGCTCTACATGGCCGGCGGCGGGCGCATCTCCCGCGTGCACGGCCCGTTCGTCTCCGACCAGGAGGTCGAGCGCGTCGTCGAGCATCTGAAGGCGCAGGGCCGGCCGGACTATCTCGACGAGGTGACGGCCGAGGACGACGAGGAGGTCGTGCCGCCGGCGGGCGGGGACGCGGCGGTGTTCGACGCCACCGCCATGGGCGCCGAGCCGGGCGATCTCTACGACCAGGCCGTCGCCGTGGTGATGCGCGACCGCAAGGCCTCCACCAGCTACATCCAGCGCCGGCTGCAGATCGGCTACAACCGCGCCGCCTCGATCATGGAGCGGATGGAGAATGAGGGGCTGGTGGGTCCCGCCAACCATGCCGGCAAGCGCGAGATCATCTCGGACGGCCGCTCGGGTCACTAACCCCGCGCCATGATTGCCTGCAACAAAGGCCCCGGCTCGCATGCCGGGGCCTTTTTCATGGGCCGGTCGCGCCCGCCATCCGGCACCGCCGCGGGGATCCTAGCCTCCGAACGGCGCCGCCTCGCTCCACAGGGTCAGGGCCAGTCCCATCAACAGGGCGGCGCCGGCCAGCATCAGCACCGCGCCCCAGCTGCGCTGCCACCAGGGCCGGTCGTCGCGCTCGGATACCGGCCGGCGAGCCGGCGTCCCGTCGCGCTGCGCGTCGCCTTGGCTGTTGCTGTTCATGTGCCCCCGATCGGCCGGTGCGGAAACGAGGCCGGGCCGCAGCCCGCTCGCCGTCAACGCCGGCAGCCGGTCCGGGTTCCCGCACCGGTGAACAACCGTCCCGCGCAAATCCCGGATCCAATCGCCGCCTGGGCTCTTCCAACCGGACAGCCGGACCATTAGGTGTGGAGGACTGCGACGCCCCGGAGCCCTCCTCGGGCTTCCCACGACGGCGCCTTCTTTCCGAGAGGTTCCCATGTCCACGGCTTCCTACCCCGATGTCCTCCTGTTCATCGACGGCGTCTGGCGCGAAGGCTCGCGTCATGGCGGCAGCCCCGCCAGCCAGCCCATCGTCGACCCCGCGACGGAGGAGGTCATCGGCACCCTCGCGCATGCCTCGATCGCCGATCTCGACGACGCCCTCGCCGCGGCAGAGAAGGGCTTTGCGACGTGGAAGCGCGTGCCGGCGCATGAGCGCTACAAGATCATGCGCAAGGCGGCGGACATCCTGCGCGAGCGCGCCGAGGACATCTCGCGCATCATGACCATGGAGCAGGGCAAGCCGCTCGCCGAGGCGCGGGTGGAGACGCTGGCCGCCGCCGACATCATCGACTGGTTCGCCGAGGAAGGTCGCCGGCAATATGGCCGGGTGATCGCCCCGCGCGCCGAAAACATCCATCAGGTGGTCGTCCGCGAGCCGGTCGGCGTCGTCGCCGCCTTCACGCCGTGGAACTTCCCGATCAACCAGGCGGTCCGCAAGGCCTCCGCCGCGCTGGCGGCCGGCTGCTCGATCATCCTCAAGGGACCGGAGGACACCCCCGCCTCCTGCGCCGCGCTGTTCAAGGCCTATCAGGATGCCGGCGTGCCGGCCGGCGTGGTCAACCTGGTGTTCGGCGTGCCGTCGGAGATCTCGCAGTACCTGATCCCGCATCCGATCGTGAAGAAGATCACCTTCACCGGCTCCACCGTGGTCGGCAAGCAGCTCGCCGCGCTCGCCGGCGCACATATGAAGCGCGTCACCATGGAGCTCGGCGGCCACGCCCCGGCGGTGGTGTTCGAGGATGCCGATCTCGACCATGCGGTGAAGCTCTTGTCCGGCGCCAAGTTCCGCAATGCCGGCCAGGTCTGCGTCTCGCCCACCCGCTTCCTGGTGCACGAGAACCTCTATGACAAGTTCGTCGACGGCTTCACCGAGGCGGTGAAGGGCATGAAGGTCGGCAACGGCCTGGAAGACGGCGTGCGCATGGGCCCGCTGGTCAATTCCCGCCGCATCGACGCCATGGAGGCGCTCACCGCCGACGCGGTGCAGAAGGGCGCCACGCTGCGCACCGGCGGCTCGCGCATCGGCAACAAGGGCTACTTCTTCGAGCCGACCGTGCTCACCGATCTTCCCCCGGATGCGCGCATCCTCAACGAGGAGCCGTTCGGCCCGCTGGTGCCGATCCAGCCCTTCACCTCCACCGAGGCGGTCATCGCCGAGGCGAACCGGCTGCCCTACGGCCTCGCCGCCTATGCCTACACGACCTCTTCCGCCACCGCGGAAGATTTCTCCCGGCGGGTCGAGAGCGGCATGATCTCGATCAACCATCACGGCCTCGCCCTCCCCGAGGTGCCGTTCGGCGGCATCAAGGATTCCGGCTATGGCTCAGAAGGCGGCACCGAGGCGATGGAAGCCTATGTGAACACCAAGTTCGTCACCCGTTTCGCAGTGTGACAAATCCGTCATGACGGCTCGGCGGCGGGCGCGGAATCACGTATCACCGCGTCCGCCGCTCCAACGGGACCGGCCCTCCTCCGCGAGCCCGTCGCCGCATGGAACCCAGCGTCTTCATGGCGATCATCGCCGCCGCCGCGATGCATGCGGGCTGGAACGCCCTGCTGAAGATCCGTCTGGATCCCTTCGTCGCCATGGCGCTGATCACCGGCGCCTCCAGCGTCATCGTCCTGCCGGTCGCGCTGGCGCTGGGCCCGCCGCCCCCGCATGCCTGGGCATGGATCGCCGGTTCGATCGCCGTGCATCTCGTCTATTACCTGACGCTGACCGGCGCCTATCGCCGCGCCGACATGGGCTTCGTCTACCCGGTGGCGCGTGGCGGCTCGCCGCTCATCACCACCCTGTTCTCGCTGGTGCGGCTCGGCGAGCCGATCGACGCCCAGGGCGTGGCCGGCGTCGCCCTGCTCGCCACCGGGGTGTTCGCCATCGCCTGGCCGCGCGGCGGCCATCTCGACCGGCGGGCGCTCGTTCTTGCCGGGGCCTGCGCCCTGTCCATCGCCGTCTATTCGATCATCGACGGAACCGGCGCGCGCGCCACCGGCAATCCGCATCTCTACGCCGCCTGGCTGTTCCTGGCGGAAGGCCCCATCGTGCTCGCGGTGGCGCTGCTGCGCCACGGCTCCGGCGCCCTGCGGCCGATGCTCGGCTTCCTCGGCCCCGGCGCGGCCGGCGGGGCCATGTCGCTCACCGCCTACTGGATCACCATCTGGGCGATGACCAAGGCCCCGATCGGCCTCGTCTCGGCGGTGCGGGAATCCAGCGTGCTGTTCGCCGCGCTCATCGCCGTATTCCTGCTGAAGGAGCCGCCGCGCCCGAGCCGCCTTGCCGGGGCGGCGCTCATCGTCGCCGGCCTCGCGCTGATCAAGCTGCATTGAGGCCCGCCGATTTGGGCTATCGCCGTGGCTGTGCTCAATTGGCCCGATGAGCACGACCGCCACCGAAACTGACGTGATTCGCCCCGCCGGCCATGAGGAGGCCTTCGCCCGACCGCTGGCGATGCTGCGCGAGCAGGCGCCGGTGACCATGGTGCTCGGCGGCGCCGGCACCGGCAAGACCACCTTCCTGCACATGCTGCGCAAGCATGGCGGCTCGCGGCAGGTCTTCCTCGCGCCCACCGGCGTGGCGGCGCTGCAGCTTGGCGGCCAGACCATCCATTCCTTCTTCGGCCTGCCGCCGCGCCTCGTCGATCCCGATCAGGTCCGCCCGCGCTCGCCCAAGCGCACCCTGATGAAGAAGCTCGACCGGCTGGTCATCGACGAGGTGTCGATGGTGCGCGCCGACGTGCTCGACGCGGTGGATCGCTGCCTGCGCATCGTCCGCGGCCGGCCGGAGCCCTTCGGCGGCGTGCAGATGGTGCTGGTCGGCGATTTCCTGCAATTGCCGCCGGTGGTGCCGATGGCCGAGCGCGAGATCCTCGAGCATTTCGGCTATGAGGGGCCCTTCGCCTTCGATGCCCGCGTGCTGCGCGAGACGCCCGTCGCCCGCCTGCCCTTCACCAAGGTCTGGCGCCAGTCCGACATCCATTTCGTCGAGCATCTCGCCGCGCTCCGCTCCGGGCGCTTCGTCGCCGATGCGGTGGCGGCGATCAACGAGGCCTGTTTCCGTCCGCATCGCGACGGACGCATCCCGGTGGTGCTCGCCCCCACCAATGCCCGCGTCGATGCCTATAACCGCCGCGGCCTCGAGGGCCTCGCCGATGGCGGGCGCGTCTATGAGGGCGCGAGCCAGGGCGAGTTCGACCTCGCCAATGACCGCCTCCCGGTGCCGGAGGCGCTGCTGCTGAAGGTCGGCGCCCGCGTCATGACGGTGCGCAACGACCCGGAGCGGCAATGGGTCAACGGCTCGGTCGGCACGGTGATCGGCCTCGCCCCCGACCGCGCCTTTGTGCGGCTCGACGCCGGCGGCGTGGCGGAAATCGAGCGCGTGAGCTGGGAGCGCATCCGCTACGACTGGGACGAGACGACCGGCAAGGTCGAGGCCAAGGTGGTCGGCACCTATACCCAGCTGCCGCTGGTGCCCGCCTGGGCCGTCACCGTGCACAAGGCGCAGGGGCTGACGCTGGAAGACGTGCGGATCGACTTCGATTCCGGTGCCTTCGCGGCGGGGCAGGCCTATGTCGCCCTCTCCCGCGCCCGCTCGCTGGAGGGGCTTTCGCTGGTCCGGCCGCTGCGGGCCAGCGACATTCGCATCGACCGGCGGGTGGCGGCCTTCGCCTCCGCCTTCGAGGCGGAAGCCGAACTTTTCCCGTTACGGCAGCAATAACACATATAAATTACGTTAAATAAGACGACATGCAAAAAATCTCGTGATTGATCCGATTTCCACTTTACATAGTCGATGGTGTCCATAGACTATGATGGAAGAGGATTTCATGAGCCGCATCGTCCGCCATCGCCACACCCTGATGTTCGCACTCGCCTATGGCGCCATCGCCGCGGCGGTGCTGTTCGTGCATCCCGGCGCAAGCGAGGCGGAAGCCCCGGCGGCGGCCGTCACGGCTTCCGCGACGTCGCGCTGAGCCTCCCCGCCTCTTGCATCCCCTTTAAAAAGCCGCTTGATCTATCATCTATGAAGAAAGGCCGGAGGCGGATTCGCCCCGGCGCAATGGGATTCATAGCGGCGATGTTGACCAATAAGGGCAAGTACGGGCTTAAGGCGATGCTGTTCCTCGCCGGCTTGCCCCAGGGGCAGAGCGCCATGGGCGCCGAGATCGCCAGCGCCAACAACATTCCGAAGAAATTCCTCGACGCCATCCTTCTCGAACTGCGCAACGCCGGCATGCTGCGTTCCAAGAAGGGGCCGGGCGGTGGCTACGCGCTGTCGCGGCTGCCGAAGGAAATCCGCGTCGGCCACATCATCCGTACGCTGGACGGGCCGCTGGCGCCGATCAACTGCGCCTCCAAGAGCGCCTATGTGCCTTGCCAGGATTGCCAGGATCTCAAGATCTGCGCGGTTCAGGTCACCATGAGCAAGGTGCGCGACGCGATGAGCGACATTCTCGACCGCATGACGCTGGAAGAGATGATGGCCTTCGCCCGCAATGCCGACGCCGACCTCATGTACCACATATGAGCGTACCGCCCGCTTCCGATGCGGCCGCCGGGCTGCTCGGCCTCGTCGCCCATGACAGCAAGAAGCACGACATGGTCGCCTGGGCGGTGGAGCACCGCGCGACACTGGCGCGTTTCGACATCGTCGCCACCGGCACCACCGGCGGGCGCATTCTCGATGCCTGCCCGGAATTGCGGTTGACCCGGCTGAAGAGCGGCCCGCTCGGCGGCGACCAGCAGATCGGCGCGCTGATCGCCGAGGGACGGGTGCGGGCGCTGGTCTTTCTCGTCGATCCGCTCACCGCCCAGCCGCACGATGTCGACGTGAAGGCGCTGATGCGCGTCGCCCTCGTCTACGACATCCCGATCGCGCTCAACCTCTCCACCGCGGAAATGCTGATCGCGGCGCTGGAAGCCGAGGCGGGCTGAGAGACACTTCTTTCCCGAGTTAATCGCAGGAGCAGGCCAGTTCCCTCTCCCCGACGGGGAGAGGGAAAGAAAGAGGGGTCGTTCTTGCCGACGAGGTGGGGCGGACATCTTTCCCGACGAGACAAGACGAGGCTGGGGCTGTCCTTTTTCCCTCTCCCCGTCGGGGAGAGGGGTAGGGTGAGGGGCCTTCTTCGTTTCCCCCATGCCCCCACCGGGGAGAGGAAAAGAAGGGCACGCCCTGCCCCAATAGCCGGCTCAAGAACGGGCAATATCTCAGAAGAACGCCTGAATCCCGGTGATCGCCCGGCCGAGGATCAGCGCGTGGATGTCGTGCGTGCCCTCATAGGTGTTCACCGTCTCCAGGTTCACCATGTGGCGCATCACCGGATATTCCGACGAGATGCCGTTGCCGCCATGCATGTCGCGGGCGACGCGGGCGATGTCGAGCGCCTTGCCGCAATTGTTGCGCTTCAGCACCGAGATCGCTTCCGGCGGCAGCCGGCCCTCGTCGAACAGCCGGCCGGCGCGAAGCGCCAGCTGCAGGCCGAGCGCGATCTCGGTCGCCATGTCCGCGAGCTTCTTCTGGATCAGCTGGTTGGCCGCCAGCGGCCGGTTGAACTGCACGCGATCGAGCGTGTAGACGCGCGCCGCGGCGTAGCAGGCTTCCGCCGCGCCCATGGTGCCCCAGCCGATGCCGTAGCGGGCGCGGTTGAGGCAGCCGAACGGCCCCTTCAACCCGGCGACGTTCGGCAGCAGCGCCTCCTCCGGCACCTCGACGTCGTCCATCACGATCTCGCCGGTGACGGAGGCGCGCAGCGAGAGCTTGCCCTCGATTTTCGGCAGCGACAGCCCCTTGGTGCCGCGCTCCAGCACGAAGCCGCGAATGGCGTTGTCATGCGCCGCCGACTTCGCCCACACCACCGCGATGTCGGCGATCGGGGAGTTGGTGATCCACATCTTGGCGCCCTTGAGCCGGTAGCCGCCGTCGATCTTCTCGGCGCGGGTGCGCATGCCCGCCGGGTCGGAGCCGGCGTCGGGCTCGGTCAGGCCGAAGCAGCCGACGATCTCGCCGGTGGCGAGCCTGGGCAGGTATTTGCGCTTCTGCTCCTCGCTGCCATAGGCGTGGATCGGGTGCATTACCAGCGAGGACTGCACGCTCATCGCCGAGCGATAGCCGGAATCGACCCGCTCGACTTCCCGCGCCACCAGCCCATAGGCGACATAGCCGAGACCGGCGCCGCCATATTCCTCGGGAATCGTCGGCCCGAGCAGACCGAGCGCGCCCATCTCGCTCATGATCTCGCGGTCGAAGCGCTCCTCTCGATAGGCGGAGGCTACCCGCGGCATCAGATTTTCCTGGGCATAATCGCGCGCCGTGTCGCGCACCATGCGCTCGTCCTCGGTGAGCTGGCCGTCGAGGTCGAACGGATCCTCCCAATCGAAGATCGCCTTGGGGGCGGCATGCGGCGCGGCGTTCATTCGTCTCGTCTCCCTTATGCGTCCGCGCCTGTGGCCGGCGCGACCTCCCTCCTCTTACACCCGCGGCACGGCGGCGCCCAGCGTCGCCCGGAAATGTCTAGACATACGACTTTGGTAGGACCCCGCAGCCTTATTGCGCAAGTGATCAAGGCGTGTTTGATTTCGCGCTATGGGTGCGACGAACCGTCAATAATCCAGCCCGCGTGCACGGGCTACCGCCGCACATCCAAATAAGGGGAACCCATTATGTCGGTATTCAATGCCAAACTGGCCGCCACCGCGGCCGTACTGGTGGCGCTGTCCGCGCCTGCCTACGCCGCCAAGACGCTCGTCTACTGCTCGGAAGGCAGCCCCGAGAACTTCACCCCGGCGCTCAACACCACCGGCACCAGCTTCGACGCCGCCCGCCCGGTCTACAACCAGCTGGTCGAGTTCGAGCGCGGCACCACCAAGGTGGTGCCCGGCCTCGCCGAGAGCTGGACGGTGTCGGACGACGGCAAGGAAATCACCTTCAAGCTGCGCAAGGGCGTGAAGTGGCACGCCGGCGTCAACGGCTTCACGCCGACCCGCGACTTCAATGCCGACGACGTGCTGTTCTCCTTCGACCGCCAGTGGAAGGCCGACAACCCCTACCACAAGGTCACCGGCGGCGCGTATGACTACTTCAACGACATGAGCATGCCCGACCTGCTCAAGTCGATCGACAAGGTGGACGACTACACGGTGAAGTTCACGCTCACCGAGCCGAACTCGCCGATGCTGGCCAACCTCGCCATGGACTTCGGCACCATCATGTCGAAGGAATATGCCGACTTCCTGCTCAAGAAGGGCACCCCCGAGCAGTTCGACCAGATCCCGGTCGGCACCGGCCCGTTCACCTTCGTGAACTACCAGAAGGACGCGGTGATCCGCTACAAGGCCAACCCGACCTATTTCGAGGGCAAGCCGGCGCTGGACAACCTCGTCTTCGCCATCACCCCGGATCCGACCGCCCGCTACGCCAAGGTGAAGAAGGGCGAGTGCCATGTGATGATCGCGCCGAACCCGGCCGACATCGCGGCGATGAAGACCGATCCGGCGCTGAACCTGCTGTCGCAGCCGGGCCTCAACATCGCCTATCTGTCCTTCAACACCCAGAAGCCGCCCTTCGACAAGAAGGAGGTCCGCCAGGCCTTCAACATGGCGATCGACAAGGCGGCGATCATCAAGGACGTCTATCAGGGCGCCGGCCAGGCGGCCGTCAATCCGATCCCGCCGACCATCTGGTCCTACAACACCGCGGTGAAGGACTATCCCTACGATCCCGAGAAGGCCAAGAAGATGCTGGCCGATGCGGGTGTCAAAACGCCGCTCGACATCGACCTGTGGTGGATGCCGGTGCAGCGCCCCTACAACCCGAACGCCAAGCGCATCGCCGAGATGATGCAGTCGGACCTCGCCAAGCTCGGCATCAATGCCAAGCTGGTCTCCTATGAGTGGGGCGAGTACCGCAAGCGCCTGCAGCAGGGCGAGCACATGACGGGCCAGCTCGGCTGGACCGGCGACAATGGCGACCCGGACAACTTCTTCTTCCTGCTCGGCTGCGCCGCGGCCCGTCCGGGCGGCCAGAACCTCGCCAAGTGGTGCAACAAGGACTTCGACGCGCTGATCAACAAGGCGAAGACCATCCCGGACGTCGCCGAGCGCACCAAGCTCTACGAGCAGGCGCAGGTCATCGTGAAGGAAGACGCGCCGTGGTTCACCATCGCCCATTCGGTGGTCTATGAGCCGACCCGCAAGGAAGTCGTCGACTACAAGGTCAGCCCGTTCGGCCGCCACGAGTTCTACGGCGTCGACCTGAAGTGACGTGATGCCGGTGCCGGCGGAAGGAGCGCTCCGCCGGCACCGTGCCTTTTCGAAAACGCACGACCGCGCTGATGCGCTAGAGCATGCCGGCCTTCGTCCGGTCGGCCTCAGCCGTTCCGCATTCACCTGTGTCGCGCGCCGCGCATGAGCGCCCCGTCCGTGATGTGACGCCCCCGATCCGCCTCCTGCAGCGCCCCGAAGCTCCCCGAGGGAGCGGGACGCGCCGGATATGGCGCATCGCAAGCCCGGGATATCGATGTTCCGCTTTTTCATACGTCGCGTCGCCCTGACGCTGCCGACTTTCGTGGCGCTGATGTTCGTGACCTTCGTCGCGGTGCGCCTCGTGCCCGGCGATCCGATCGAGGCCCGCACCGGCGAGCGCGGCATCGCCCCCGAGCGCCTCGCCATGCTGCGCCACGAACTCGGCCTCGACCGGCCGGTGTGGCAACAGTTCCTCGATTACGCCAACGGCATCGTCCATGGCGATTTCGGCGTCTCCATCGTCACCAAGACGCCGGTGCTCAGCGAATTCGCCACCCTGTTCCCGGCGACGCTGGAACTCACTTTGTGCGGGCTGGCCTTCGCCATCGTGCTCGGCATTCCCGCCGGCGTCATCGCGGCGGTGAAGCGCGGCAGCGTGTTCGACCACACCATGATGACGATAGCGCTCACCGGCTATTCCATGCCGATCTTCTGGTGGGGCCTGCTGCTCATCATGTTCATGTCGGAATATCTCGGCCTCACGCCGGTGTCCGGCCGCATGGACCTGATCAATTTCTACTTCGAGCCCGTCACCGGCTTCATGCTGGTGGATAGCCTGCTGTCGGATCAGGAAGGCGCCTTCAGTTCGGCGGTCTCGCACCTCATCCTGCCTGCCATCGTGCTCGGCACGGTGCCGCTGGCGGTGATCGCGCGCATGACGCGGTCCTCCATGCTGGAAGTGCTGGGCGAGGACTATGTGCGCACCGCCCGCGCCAAGGGCCTGTCGCCCTTCCGGGTGGTCGGGCTGCACGCGCTGCGCAACGCGCTGATCCCGGTCGTCACCGTCATCGGCCTGCAGACCGGCACGCTGCTCGGCGGCGCGGTGCTCACCGAAACCATCTTCGCCTGGCCCGGGGTCGGCAAATGGCTGATCGAGTCGATCGCCCGCCGCGATTACCCGGCGCTGCAGGGAGGCATCATGCTGATCACCAGCATCGTCATCCTGGTCAATCTCATCGTCGACCTCACCTACGTCGCGATCAACCCGAGGATCCGCCATGGTTGATCAGCCCTTGCCCGGCGAGACGATCCTCCCCGACGGCGCCATCATCGAGACGGTGCCACCCGCGCCCTCCTCGTTGAAGGCGTTCTGGTCGGCCTTCAGCGAGAACCGCGGCGCGGTGCTCGGCCTCGCCGTGGTGCTGTTCATCGCCTTTCTGGCACTGTTCGCACCGCTGGTGGCCCCGCATTCGCCGATCGAGCAGTTCCGTGCCTCGGTGCAGCAGCCGCCCGTCTGGGCGGGCGGCACCTGGGCCTTCCCCTTCGGCACCGATGCCGTCGGCCGCGACATCCTCTCGCGGCTGATCTACGGCGCCCGCATTTCGCTCGGCATCGGCCTGTCGGTGATGATCGTCTCGGTGGCGCTCGGCATCGTGCTCGGCCTCGCCAGCGCCTTCCTGCGCGGCATCGTCGAGGTGGTGGTGATGCGGATCATGGACCTCATCGTCGCCATTCCCTCGCTGGTTCTCGCCATTCTGGTGGTGGCGGTGCTCGGCCCGAGCCTGGTCAACACCATCGTGGCGGTGACGGTGGTGTACCTGCCGCGCTATGTGCGGCTGGTGCGCGCCGCTGCCATGGCGGAGCTGTCGAAGGAATATGTCGTAGCCGCCCGCGTCGCCGGCGTCGGCCGCATCCGGCTGATGTTCGTCACCGTGCTGCCGAACTGCCTCGCCCCGCTCATCGTGCAGGCGGCGCTCGGCATCTCCGACGCCATCCTCGAGGCGGCGGCGCTCGGCTTCCTCGGCCTCGGCGCCCAGCCACCGATCCCGGAATGGGGCGCCATGCTGGCGGATTCGCGCGAGTTCATCCGCGCCGCACCGTGGATCGTCACCCTGCCCGGCCTCGCCATCCTCATCACCGTGGTCGCCATCAACCTGATGGGCGACGGCCTGCGCGACGCGCTCGATCCCAAGCTGCGGAGGAGCTGAGCCATGAACGCCACGTCCACTCCCCTCCTCTCGATCCGCAATCTCAGCGTCACCTTCGCCACCGGCCGCGGCCCGTTCCGCGCGGTGGACAAGGTGGACCTCGACGTCGCCGCCGGCGAACTGGTGGCCATCGTCGGCGAGTCGGGTTCCGGCAAGTCGGTTGCCATGCTGGCGGTGATGGGCCTCCTGCCCTGGACCGCCACCGTCACCGCCGACCGGCTGAGCTTCGACGGCAAGGACCTGCTCGCGCTGACGCCGCGCGAGCGCCGGAAGATCATCGGCCGCGACCTGTCGATGATCTTCCAGGAGCCGATGTCGAGCCTCAATCCCTGCTTCACCGTCGGCTTCCAGCTGCGCGAGGCGATGAAGGCGCATCTCGACCTCGACAAGACCGCCCGGCAGAAGCGGGCGGTCGAACTGCTGGACCTCGTCGGCATCCCGGAGCCGGAGCGGCGGCTGAAGGCCTTCCCGCACCAGCTCTCCGGCGGCATGAGCCAGCGGGTGATGATCGCCATGGCGCTGGCCTGCAATCCCAAGCTGATCATCGCCGACGAGCCGACCACCGCGCTCGACGTCACCATCCAGGCGCAGATCCTGGATTTGCTGCTCCGCCTGCAGAAGGACAGCGGCGTCGGCCTCGTCCTGATCACCCACGACATGGGCGTGGTGGCGGAGACGGCGCAGCGCGTCTGCGTCCACTATGCCGGCCAGCAGGTGGAGATGCAGGACACGCGCGGCCTGTTCCGCGATCCGCACCACCCCTACACCTCCGCCCTGCTGGCGGCGCTGCCGGAGCGGGCGAGCGGGCGCATCCTGCCCTCCATTCCCGGCGTGGTGCCGGGCCTCGCGGACCGGCCGGCCGGCTGCCTGTTCTCGCCGCGCTGCCGCTTCGCCACCCAGACCTGCCGCACCATCCCGCCGCCCCGCGCGGGCGCCGATCTCGGCTATGCCCTCTGCCACACGCCGCTCGTCGACGGCCATCCGCGCGCGCTGAAGAAACTGGAGATGCCGGCATGACTCCGACAGTCCCGCAGGCGGTGATGGAGGCGATCGACCTCGCCCAGTCCTATGAGGTCACGCGCGGCCTGCTCGCCAAGCCGGCGACGGTGAAGGCGGTGGCGGGCATCAGCTTCGCGCTGGCCCCGCGCTCGACGCTGGCGGTGGTCGGCGAGTCCGGCTCCGGCAAGTCGACGCTGGCGCGCATGCTCACCATGATCGAGAAGCCCGGCACCGGCGCGCTGATGATCGACAATGTCGATGTCGCCGATGCCGATGCCGGCACCCGCCGCCGCTATCGCGGCGAGGTGCAGATGGTGTTCCAGAATCCCTATGGCTCGCTCAATCCGCGCCAGACCATCGGCGCCGCCATCGAGGAGCCGCTGCTGGTCAACACCTCGCTCTCCGCCGCCGAGCGCCGCGAGCGTGCCATCGACATGATGAAGCGGGTCGGCCTGCGCCCCGAGCATCACGGCCGCTACCCGCACATGTTCTCCGGCGGCCAGCGCCAGCGCATCGCCATCGCCCGCGCTCTGGTGCTGCGCCCGAAGATCCTGGTGCTCGACGAGCCGGTCTCGGCGCTCGACGTCTCCGTGCGCGCCCAGGTGCTGAACCTGCTGGTGGAGCTGCAGGAAAGCCTCGGCGTCGCCTATGTGTTCGTCTCGCACGATCTCGGCGTGGTCCGCCACATGGCCGACGAGGTGATGGTGATGTATCTCGGCCGCGCCGTGGAGCACGGCCCGCGCGACGCCATCTTCGACGACCCCAGGCACCCCTATACGCGGGCGCTGATGTCGGCCACCCCGGTCGCCGACCCGGAAGCGAAGAAGGAGCGCATCGTGCTGGAGGGCGAGCTCCCCTCGCCCTTCGATCCGCCGGCCGGCTGCCCGTTCAACCCGCGCTGCCCGCTCGCCTTCGACCGCTGCCGCCGCGAGAATCCGCCGCTGGAGATGAAGTCCGGCCGCATGGTCGCCTGCTGGGCGGTGGATTAGCGACAGCTCGAGAGAAGGGGCCGGCCATGCGCGACGCCACGCAATGCGTGCATCATCCCGAGGTGTCGCAGGAAGGCTATGCCAGCCTCGCCGTGCCCACGCACCGCGCCTCCACCATCGTCTATCCCGATGGCGAGGCCTTCCTGCATCGGGCCGCACGCGGGGTCGACGGCTATACCTACGGCCTGCACGGCACGCCGACCACGCGCGTCCTCGCCGAGCAGATCACCCGGCTGCAGGGCGGCCTGCGCAGCCTCGTCGTGCCCTCCGGGCAGGCCGCCATCTCGATCCCGATGCTGACGCTGCTGGTGCCGGGCGACCGGGTGCTAATCCCGGACAACGCCTATCCGCCGGTGCGCACGCTCGGCGCCCAGTATCTCGCCCCGCGCGGCATCGAGGCCGCCGTCTACGACCCGATGATCGGCGCCGGCATCGCCGATCTCATCGACGATCGCACCCGCCTCGTCTGGATCGAGGCGCCCGGCTCCGGCACCATGGAGGTGGCGGATATCCCCGCCCTCGTCACGGCGGCGAAGGCGCGCGGCGTGCTCACCGGCTGCGACAACACCTGGGCGACGCCACTCCTGTTCAAGCCGCTCGCCCATGGCGTCGACATCGTCGCCGAGGCGCTGACCAAATATGCCGGCGGCCATTCCGACCTGCTGCTCGGCTCGATCACCGTCGCCGACATGGATCTGTACCGGCGGCTGCGCCAGACGCTGTCGGCGCTGGGCATCGGCGTCTCGCCGGACGAGTGCGCCCTCGCCCTGCGCGGCATCGAGACCATGGCGGTGCGCCTTGCCCATTGCGGCCGGGTAGCGGAGGATTTCGCCCGCCGCCTCGCCCCCCTGCCGCAGGTCGAGAAGGTGCTGCATCCGGCGCTGCCGGAATGCCCAGGCCACGAGGCCTTCCGCCGCGATTTCAAGGGCGCCTCCGGCGTGTTCAGCCTCGTGCTGACGCCGGAAAGCGATGCCCGCCTGCAGACGGCGCTGTCGGGGCTCAGGGTCTTCTCCATCGGCGCGTCCTGGGGCGGCACCCACAGCCTGATCGCGCCGATGGGCCTCGCGCCGCCACGCAGCACGACGCCCTGGCCGCACCGGGGACCGCTCGTCCGCCTCAGCATCGGCCTGGAGGATGCCGAGGAGCTGTGGGAGGATCTCGCCGGCTTCCTCGCCCGCCTCGCCCCCTAGGAGACCCCGCATGATTGTTCGCGACGAGCGCCCCGACGAGGCCGCCGCCATCCACGCGCTGCTGCGCGACGCCTTTGACGGGCCGGACGAGGCCGATCTGGTGAACCGGCTGCGCGACGCCGGCGATGCCACCTTCTCGCTCGTCGCGGAGGAGGACGGCGAGATCGTCGGCCATGTGCTGCTCTCGCCCATCGCCGCCGCCTTCCCGGCCCTCGCCCTCGCCCCGCTCGCCGTCGGGCCGGACTACCGCGCCCACGGCATCGGCGGCGCGCTGGTCAGGGCGGCGATCGGGCGTGCCGAGGCGATGGGCTGGCGGGCGGTCTTCGTGCTCGGCGATCCCGGCTATTACGGCCGCTTCGGCTTTTCCGTCGCGACGGCGGCCGGCTTCGCCTCGCCCTATGCCGGGCCTCATTTCATGGCGCTGGCGCTCGGCGGCGCGCTGCCGGCCACCGCCGGCACGCTGCGCCACGCCCCCGCCTTCGCGGCGCTCGGCTGAACGTCCACCGCCTCACCTCACCGCAGGGTGAAGTCCACCGGCACGGTGAAGGCGATGGAGCCTCCCGGCACTTCCGGGGGCGGAGCCGGCACCGGCGAGGCGCGGCGCACCATCGCCACCGCCTCCTCGTCGAAGCGCGAATTGCCCGACGAGCCCACCAGCCGCGCGCTCAGCACCTGGCCGGCGCGGTTGATGGTGAAGGCGACCCGCGCCTTGCCCGAACCGCTCTCGCCGGTCGGGTAGCGCTTGTGGCGGTTGAGATGCGCCATCAGCCGCGAGCGCCAGTTGGCCGGCGTCATCGAGCGCGCATTGGCCGCCCCCGCCGTCGGCGCGGCGATGCGCTCGGAGTTCTCCGCCTGCATCTGCGGGGCGGCGGAGGTCCGCGGCGCCGGCGGCTTCTCGTTCTTCTCGCGCGGCTTCGGCTTCTTCTTCGGCGGTTCCTTCTTGGGTTCGATCTTCTTCTCCGGCGGCGTCAGCTCGGAGGCGAGCGGGGCCGGCGGCGGCAGCGGCACCTCGATGTCGGGGGCGGGAGATTCCGTCACCTCCGGCAGCGGCTCCTCCTGCTTGATCGGCTCGGGAGGCGGCGGCTCGACTTCTTCTTCGGGCTGCTCGTCCGGCTTGACCTCTTCCTCGACCTCCTTGGGCGCCTCGACCATCTGTGGGCCGGGCGCCACATCGACGGGCTCGGAGGGCGGCGCCACCGGCACTTCCGCCAGCTCGATCATGATCGCCGCCGGCTCCTGCAGCGGCACCGGCGGCGGCGCGGAAAGGAGATAGGCCAGCGCGCCGCCATGCGCGCCGAGCACCAGCACGCCGCAGCCGACCCAGCAGCCGGCGCGGGCCACCCGGTCGAGCGCCCGGCCACGCAGCAGCAGCAGGCTCATTGAGCGGCACCCGCGGGCGCGGCAGGCGCCGGGGCGGCAGGGGCGGCAGAGGCCGGCGCGGCGGAAGCGGGAGACCCGGGAACCGCCCCCGCTCCGGTCGCCGCTGGCGCGGCCGCGGCGGCCGGGGCCGCCTCCAGTCCCACCAGCGCGATCTTGAGATAGCCGGCGGCGCGCAGGAGGTTCATCACCTCCATCAGGTCGCCATAGGCGACGCTCTTGTCGGCGCGCAGGAAGATACGGGTATCCTTCTTGCCTTCCGTGGTGCGGTCGAGCTCCGGGCCGAGGCCCCCGCGCGGAATGTCGTCATTGCCGATGGCGAGGCCGAGATCGCTCTTCACGCTGAGATAGACCGGCTTGTCGGGGCGCGGCTGCACCGCCGCCGTCGACGCCGGCAGGTCGACCTTCACGTCGACGGTGGAGAGCGGCGCCGCCACCATGAAGATGATGAGCAGCACCAGGATGACGTCGATGAAGGGCGTGACGTTGATCTCGTGGTTCTCGCCGAGATCGTCGACGTCGCTGCTCTGGAGCTTGGCACCCATCGGCTCACCTCACTCGGCGGCGGCGTGCAGCCGCGCGGCGGCCGGCTGGCGCGGCGCGGTCGCGCGCGCGTCGCGGCGGTCGAGGTCGCGCGACAGCAGGCGCAGCACCTCGGCCGAGGCGTCGCCCATCAGGATGCGGTAGCCGGAAACCTGCCGGGCGAAGTGATTATAGATCACCACCGCCGGAATGGCGGCGACGAGGCCGATAGCGGTGGCGAGCAGCGCCTCGGCGATGCCCGGCGCCACCACGGCGAGATTGGTGGTCTGCGCCTTCGAGATGCCGATGAAGGAATTCATGATGCCCCACACCGTGCCGAACAGGCCGACGAAGGGGGCGGTGGCGCCGATAGTGGCGAGCAGACCGGTGCCGCGGTTGATGGCGCGGCCGGTCGCCACCTCGATGCGGCCGAGCGAGATCGAGACGCGCTCCTTGATGCCATCAGCCGGCAGGTCGCCGGAACGCTTCAGTTCGAGATCGGTGGCGCGCAGCATGGCCGCCGTCGGCCCCTTGGCGCCCACCCGGCGGGCCTCTTCCAGCGTGGCGCTGGCGAGCAGGCCCTTCACCGCCTTGCGCACCCGGCCCTGCGCCGCCATCAGCTCGACGCTCTTGGCCAGCCACACCGTCCAGGTGACCACCGAGGCGAAGGCGAGGCCGATCATCACCGCCTTCACCACCCAGTCGGCGGCCATGAACATGCCCCAGGGCGACAGGTCGTGCGGCAGCTGCGCGGAGACGCTGACGTCCTCGCCCTCCGCGCCCGGCGCCGCGGCATCGGCGGGAGCGCCGGCGGCTTCGGGAGCGGTAGGCACCGGGGAGGCCCCGGGAGCAGTGGCCTCGCCCGGCAGGCCGTTGCCAGCGGGAGCGGTGGCGGGAGGCGCGATCGTGGACGCCGCCGGCGCGGGGGCGCTCGTCGTTGGCACGGTCGTCGTCGGGGCGGCGGGAGCCTGCGCCTGGGCGGGAGCCTGCGCCTGCGGCTGAGCGGGAGCGGCCGGGGCCGCCTGCGTCGTCGTCGGCGCCACGCCCTGCGCGAAGGCCACCGGCGGTCCCGCGAGCACCGACAGCGCCACGAGCGCGATCAGCGAATGGCGGGGCGAGGCGGCGAGCCGCAGCATCGAAAGGCGTGTCGTCGGCAGACGAAGGGTCGGCATGGGTCTACCCGTCATTGGCAGCCCGCCCATGGCCCCGCGCAACGCGGCTTGCGCCGTGCCCGGAGGCCAAAGGGTGGGCGACTGGTCAATTAACGGTTTCCTTAAACCCCTCTATACGCTCCCGACAACCTCAAAATGCCCATTCTTCAAACAGTAGAACCGTTCAAAAGAGGACGAATACTTCGATTTCCTACCTTATGATCGTTCTAGACTAGGCACGGAGACCGCTACACATCCAGTACCTTGCCGGGGTTCAGCAGCCCTTGCGGATCGAGGGCCCGCTTCAGCCGGCCCATCAGCTCCAGCGCCAGCGGGTCGGCATAGTGCGCGAGCTCGTGCGCCTTCAATCGGCCGATGCCGTGCTCGGCGGCGATGGAGCCGTCCATCTCGGTCACGATATCGTGCACGATGCGGTTGAAATGTTCCCACATGTCGATGAACGCCGCCTTCTCCATCCCCACCGGCTGGCTGAGGTTGAAATGGATATTGCCGTCGCCGACATGGCCGAACGGGCACGGGCGCAGCCCCGGTAGCTCGGCCGTCACCGCCGGCAGCGCGCGGGCGAGGAACTCCGGCACGCGGGACACCGGCACCGAGACGTCGTGCTTGATCGAGCCGCCCTCGTGCTTCTGCGCCTCGCTCATGTCCTCGCGCAGCCGCCACAGCGCATCCGCCTGCGCCTCGCTCGCGGCGATGACCGCATCGGTCACCTCACCGGCCTCCATCGCCGCCTCCAGCCCGGTCTCCATCAGCGCTCCGAGATCGAAGGCACGGGTGGGCGCCGAGAACTCGGCGAGCACGTACCAGTCATGGCGATCGGCGAAGGGCCGCACCGTGCCGGGCATGTGCTTCAGCACCGTCTCGATGCCGAAATCCGCCATCAGCTCGAAGGTGGTCAGCCCGTCGCCGGCAAGCCCGCGCAGCCGGTGCAGCAGCTTGAGCGCATGCTCGGGGTCGGGCACGGCGAGGAAGGCGGTGGTGCGCTGCGCCGGCGCCGGGAACAGCTTCAGCACGGCGGCGGTGATGATGCCGAGCGTGCCCTCGGTGCCGAGAAACAGCTGCTTGAGGTCGTAGCCGGCATTGTTCTTGCGCAGCCGCTTCAGCCCGTTCCAGACGCGGCCATCGGCGAGCACCACCTCGAGGCCGAGCACCAGCTCTTTGGCGTTGCCGTAGCGCAGCACCGCGGTGCCGCCGGCATTGGTCGAGAGGTTGCCGCCGATGCGGCAGGAGCCCTGCGCCGCAATGTGCAGCGGGAACAGGCAGTTCACCGCTTCCGCCGCCTTGTGGATGCTGTCGAGGATGCAGCCCGCCTCCACCGTCATCGTCATGTCGACGGGATCGACATGACGGATCTTGTCGAGCCGCGCCAGCGAGACCACGAGTTCGCCGAACGGCATCTGCCCACCAACGAGGCCGGTATTGCCGCCCTGGGGCACCACCGGCACCCCGGCTTCGGCGCAGGCCGCGAGGATGAAGGCGACGTCCTCCGTGTTGCCCGGCCGCAGCACCGCCGGCGTGCGGCCGTCATAGAGCCCGCGCTCCTCGCGCAGATAGGCGGCGGTGTCCCCCGGCTCGGTCAGCACATGCGGGGCGCCGATGCGCCGGGCGATCTTTTCCAGGAGCGGGGCGAGGTCGGCGGCTGTCGTCGAGGTCATGGCAACGTCCGATTATCTGCAAAGGCGGTCGCCCGGCTGTTTACACGGCCGCGCCGCTTGCCGCCATATGACGCCGGGCGTCCGCCGGGCCCTTGTCCGCCTCCCGGGCGCCCGGCGTCCCCGGTCGTGAACCGCCGCGGGAAGATCCGTTCCGCAGGAGACCCGGCATGTCCTCGCTCATTCTCTACGTCACCCTCGGCATCTCGGCATTCGACCGCACCCTCGCCTTCTACGACCCGGTGATGGCGACGCTGGATCATGTCCGCAGCGAGGATGCCACGCCCGGCTGGGCGGGTTACGGCCCCGATTATGACGGCGGCGTCAGCCTGTGGCTGTGCCATCCCTTCGACGGTGGCGCCCCCGCGCCCGGCAATGGCCCGATGGTGGCCTTTCGCGCCGCGAGCGCGGAGCAGGTCGATGCCTTCCACGCCGCCGCCCTCGCCCATGGCGGCACGAGCGAGGGCGCTCCCGGCCTGCGTCCGCATTACACCCCGCATTTCTACGTCGCCTATGTGCGGGACCCGGACGGCAACAAGCTCGCCGCCGTCTTCCACCGCTACGGGCTGGAGGAATGAGCTCCGGCGGAGCCCTTGGCGCCCGCCCACACGCGCCTTGCCCACACGCCCCTTGCCCCGCGCGGGTTCATCCCCTATGCCCCGCGCATGGCGCCCCCTCTGCTTCTTCTCCAGGACACCCGGCTCACCTTCGGCGGCACGCCGCTGCTGCAGGGGGCGGAGCTGTCCGTCTCCGCCGGCGAGCGCGTCGGCCTCGTCGGCCGCAACGGCTCGGGCAAGTCGACCCTGCTCAAGATCGCCGCCGGCCTCGTGCAGGCGGATTCCGGCACGCGCTTCGTGCAGCCCGGCGCCACGGTGCGCTACCTGCCGCAGGAGCCGGATCTCTCCGGCTTCCCGAACGTGCTCGCCTATGTCGAGGCCGGCCTCGGGCCGGGCGATCCCGACTACCGCGCCCGCTATCTGCTCGAGCAGCTCGGCCTCACCGGCGACGAGGCGCCTGCGAGCCTGTCCGGCGGCGAGGCCCGCCGTGCCGCGCTCGCCCGCGTGCTCGCCCCCGAGCCGGACATCCTGTTGCTCGACGAACCCACCAACCATCTCGACCTGCCGGCCATCGAATGGCTGGAGAGCGAGATCGCGTCCTCCCGCTCGGCGCTGGTGCTGATCAGCCACGACCGCCGCTTCCTGGAGGACCTCACCCGCGCCACCGTCTGGCTCGATCGCGGCACCACTAGACGCATGGAGCGCGGCTTCAAGTTCTTCGAGGAATGGCGTGACGCCGTGCTCGAGGAAGAAGAGCGCGACCAGCAGAAGCTCGCCCGCAAGATCGTCGCCGAGGAGCACTGGATGCGCTACGGCGTCACCGCCCGGCGCAAGCGCAACATGCGCCGCGTCGGCGAACTCGCCGACCTGCGCCAGCAGTTCCGCGAGCATCGCCGCGCGCTCGGCACAGTGACGCTCACCTCCACCGAGGCGGAGACCTCCGGCAAGCTGGTGGTGGAGGCCGAGCACATCGCCAAGGCCTATGACGGCCGCCCCATCGTGCGCGACCTCTCGATCCGCATCCAGCGCGGCGACCGCATCGGCATCGTCGGCCCCAACGGCGCCGGCAAGACCACGCTGCTGAAGATGCTCACCGGCGAGCTCGCCCCCGACTCGGGCACGATCAAGCTCGGCACCAATATCGAGATGGCGACGCTCGACCAGCGCCGCGCTGCCCTCGACCCCACCCGCTCGGTGCGCGACACACTCACCGACGGGCGCGGCGACCAGGTGTTCATCGGCGGCAATCCGCGCCATGTCATCGGCTACATGAAGGACTTCCTGTTCACACCGGAGCAGGCCGGCACGCCGGTCTCCTCGCTGTCGGGCGGCGAGCGCGGGCGGCTTTTGCTCGCCTGCGCCCTCGCCCAGGCGTCGAATCTCATGGTGCTGGACGAGCCGACCAACGACCTCGACCTCGAGACGCTCGACCTCCTGGAAGAGATGATCGACGACTATGCCGGCACGGTGCTCCTCGTCAGCCACGACCGCGACTTCCTCGACCGTACGGTGACCGCCACCATCGCCTATGAGGGCGACGGCAACTGGACCGTCTATGCCGGCGGCTATTCGGACATGGTCGCCCAGCGCGGCCATGGCGTTCAGTCCCGCGCCGGCGAGAAGCCCGCCAAGGAAGTCCCGAAGCCGGCAGAGAAGCCCGCCGCCGAGAAATCCGCCGGCAAGCGCAAGCTCTCCTTCAAGGAGAAGCACGCGCTGGAGCAATTGCCGAAGACCATCGCCAGGCTGGAAACCGAGATCGGCAAGCTCGCCGAGAAGATGCAGGCGGCGGATTTCTATACCAGGGATCCCGCCGGCTTCGCCAAGACCTCGGCGGCGCTGGAAAAGGCACAGGGCGAGCTGTCCCGGGCCGAGGAGCAATGGCTGGAGCTGGAGATGCTGCGCGAGGAACTGGGGGGATAGGGCGGCTCTCTCCCGCCACCCTCGTTATCGCGGCCCTCGGGTTTGCCTTTGGCAAGCCCGAGGGCAGGCTCCGCACAGCGGAGAGCCAGGATCGCTCTCCCATGTCTGCGCGATCCCGGATCGGCCTGTCGGCCGTCCGGGATGATGAGGGATAAAGTCCGCGATGACGGCGGATAAACAACCATCCTCATGCTGAGGCGCGAGCGCAAGCGAGCCTCGAAGCACGCAGGCGACATCCCGCCGCGAAACGGCTAAGACGCGCGCATGCCCTGCCCCGCCCCCCGCCTCATCGCCCTCGCCTCGCCGGACGATCCCCGCATCGACGCCTATCGTGTCATCAAGGAGCGCGATCTCGTCGGGCGTGGCGGGCGCTTCATCGTCGAGGGCCGGACGGTGCTCGACGTCGCCCTGTCGCCGCGCAACCGTTTCCGCCTCGAATCCCTGCTCATCGCCGAGAGCCGCGCCGCCGCCCTCGCCCCGCTGCTGGCGCAGGCGCCGGCCGACCTGCCGATCCATACCGCCAGCCAGGAGATCCTCGACGGCATCACCGGCTTCCACATCCATCGCGGCCTGCTCGGCGTCGGCCTGCGCGGGG
Organism: Ancylobacter oerskovii; assembly: GCF_018390555.1. Taxonomy (GTDB): domain Bacteria; phylum Pseudomonadota; class Alphaproteobacteria; order Rhizobiales; family Xanthobacteraceae; genus Ancylobacter; species Ancylobacter oerskovii. Next base: position 455,035 of record NZ_JAHBGB010000002.1, read on the forward strand.
AGGAGCCCTCCGCCGCCGAGCTCGTCGCCTCCCTGCCGGAACGGGCGCTCGTCGTCATGGCGCTCGGCATCACCAATCACGACAATGTCGGCGGCATCATGCGCAATGCCGCCGCCTTCGGGGCGGATGCGGTGCTGCTCGACTTCGCCTCCTGCGACCCGCTGTATCGCAAGGCGATCCGGGTCTCGGTCGGCGGCAGCCTCGTCGTGCCCTTCGCCCGCGAAGGCAATGCGGCCACCCTGCTCGACCTCTTGGTGGCGGAGGGTTTCGAGCTGCTCGCCTTCAGCCCGGCGGGAGAGACGAAGCTGAAGGATGTCGTCGCCGCGCCCCGTACGGCGCTGATGGTGGGAGCGGAGGGACCCGGCCTGTCCGCGGCGGTCATGGTCCGGGCCCGGACGGTCAGCATCCCGATGGCCGGCGGCTTCGATTCCCTCAACGTCGCCACGGCCGCCGGCATCGCCCTGTATCATCTCGCCGACCTCTGACGGCGACGTCCGGCCGGCGCGGCGGGCGGCTCCCCGCCGCGCCGGCCGGAGCTTCGCGGCGGAAGGTGATCTGCAATTCCCGAATACGTGATCGGCACGAATCACCCTCGACAAGCCGGGGGAACGGGCCCATCTTCGGATGGGAATACGGAGCGGCGTGCCGCTCTATGACCGTCTTACCTATCAAAGCCCGGGCATCGCTCCGGGCTTTTTTTTGTGCTCCGACGCTCGTGTCCGCCCCGCCCGCCTTTCGGAAACGCGAAAGCCGAATGCGTGTCAATATTATTGGTACTGGTAAGTTTCTCAATTTGGAACTAGGGTGCCTTCGTCTTCGCGGCGGAGACGTTTCGACGTCCGCCCCGCCGCCGGCCGTTCCGCATACCGCCCCCCGCAGTGGAATGCCGGTCCGGTGCCGCCGCGAGACAGGTAGGTGCTGCGTTCCGACGCAGCGGCCTCATGCCGGACCGCCCCCGCCAGGGCGGTCCGGCTACCGGCCCCCTCCGATCACCGCCGCCGTTTCGGCTCGCCACACGGGTTTCCGGCGCCCGCCGCGGCCTCCAGTGCCACGGAATGGCAAGGCGCGGAAACCAAAAGGTTTTCCCGTCCGACCTTTTGTCGCATAAGCATCGCGGCGCATCCGTGCTCAATGAAGCGGGATGCGAGCCGCGGGACGTGACCTCATGCACCAGACGCCTCTGCCGGAAGCGGTCATCGTCAAGCTCGGCGGCAGCCTCGCCGCCGCGCCCGGCCTTGCCGGGCTGCTGGCCCGCCTGGCAGAGACCGGCGCGCCGCTGGTGGTGGTGCCCGGCGGCGGTCCGCTAGCCGATGCGGTGCGCGATCTGCAGCCTCGGCTTTCGCTCAGCGACCGCGCCTGCCACCACATGGCGATCCTCGCGATGGAGAGCTTCGCCCTGGCGCTGGGCGACCTGGAGCCCCGCCTGCTTCCCTGCACCGACGCCGCCGCCATGGCCCGCGCCCACGCGGCAGGCCGTGCCGCCCTGTGGCTGCCGGCGGAAATGGGCCGCGCCGCCGATCTCCCGGCGAGCTGGAACGTCACCTCCGACAGCCTCGCCCTGTGGCTGGCGCTGCATCTCGGGGCCCGCCGGCTCGCCTTCGTGAAGTCCGCGCCATCCCACGGCACCGCGCCCGGGGAATGGGCCGCGGCCGGCCTCGTCGACCCGTTCGTCCCAACGCTGGCCGCCCGCTATGCCGGCCGCCTCGAACTGCTGTCGGTCGAGGAGGCGCTGGCCGCCTTCCCCTGCAACCGGAGTGCGGCATGAGCGACGCCGGAACCCGCCGCGACACCGCACCCCGCCCGCGCGAGGCGGCCCGCTGGGCCTGGGCGTTCACCGGCTCCGGCCATTTCTTCGTCGAGTCGCTGGCGCTGATCGCCACGCTCGACCCGGTCGACCTGTTCGTCTCCAAGGCGGCGGAGGAGGTGCTGCGCATGTACCGGCAGGAACTGCCGGAACATCTGCGCATCTATCACGATCTCTCCGCCTCCGCGGTGCCGGTCGGCCGCTTCTATGAAGGGCGCTACCACACGCTCGTCGTCTCGCCCGCCTCGGCCAACACCGTGGCGAAATGCGTCTACGGCATCGCGGATTCGCTGGTCACCAACTGCTTCGCCCAGGCCGGCAAGTGCCGGGTGCCGAGCATCGTCTTCGCCTGCGACACCTCGCCGGAAATGATCACCATGGCGCCGCGCGGGCCGGTGCCGGTCTATCCGCGCGCCATCGACCTGGAGAACACCGACCGCCTGTCGCGCTTCGACTATTGCACGGTGGTAGAGACCATCGGCGCGCTGGAGCAGTCGATCGCCGCCCGCAAGGCGGAGCTTGCCGCCGGAGTATCCTCCGATGGCTGACGAGCCGGCAAACCCTGCCGGCCGGGCGGAACGGGTCGCCCTGGTCACCGGTTCGCTCGCCGAGCCGCGCCTCGCCAAGGTGGCGGGCGAGATCGCCTCGCCGGCCCTCGATCCGGTGGTGGTGAATGTCGGCGTCAAGGTCGCGGCACTGATGACCGCCGAGATCGTCGAGCGCCGGCTGAAGGTCCCCGAGGGTGCGGCCCGCGTAGTCATGCCCGGCCGCTTCCGCGGCGATCTCTCGCGGCTGGAGCGGCATTTCGGCCTGCCCTTCGAGCGCGGGCCCGACGAGCTCGCCGACCTGCCGGAGCATTTCGGTAAGGCGCGCGCCCGCGCCGATCTCTCCCGCCACGACGTGACGATCTTCGCCGAGATCGTCGACGCCTCGGCGCTGTCGCTTCCCGACCTCCTCGCCCGCGCGAAAAGCCTGGCGGCCGACGGCGCCGAGGTGATCGATCTCGGCTGCCTGCCCGATACCCCGTTCCCGCATCTGGAAGAGGCGATCGCGCTGGTGCGGGCCGAGGGGCTGAAGGTCAGCGTCGACAGCTTCAACCCGGAGGAACTGTCCCGCGCCACCCGCGCCGGGGCCGACTATCTGCTGAGCCTCACCGAAGCGACCCTCGACATTGTCGACGAAGGCCCGGCCGCGCCGGTGCTCGTCCCCTCGCCGCCGCACGATCTCGATTCCCTCGTCCGTGCCATCGAGGCCTGCCGCGCCAAGGGCCGGGCCTTCCTCGCCGACCCGATCCTGGAGCCGATCCATTACGGCTTCACCGCCTCGCTGGAGCGCTATGCCGAACTGCGCCGGCGCTACCCGGACATCGGGATCCTGATGGGCATCGGCAACGTCACCGAGCTCACCGACGCCGACACCACCGGCATCAACGCCATCCTGATGGGGGTGATCTCGGAACTGAGGCTGAACGCCGTGCTGGCGGTGCAGGTCAGCCCGCATTGCCGCACGGCGGTGAAGGAATTCGACCGCGCGCGGCGCGAATTCTTCGCCGCCCGCGAGGCCGGGGCGCTGCCGCAAGGCTTCGGCGGCGGGCTGATGGCGCTGCGCGACCGGCGGCCCTGGCCGGCGAGCCCGGCGGAGATCGCCGACCTTGCCGGCGAGGTGCGCGACCGCAACTACCGCATCATGGTCGGCGAGGACGGCGTGCACGTCTTCAACCGCGACGGCCACCACATCGGCGCCGACCCGTTCGCCTTCTTCCCCTCCCTCGGGGTGGAGGGCGACGCGGCCCATGCCTTCTATCTCGGCGTGGAAACCGCCCGCGCCGAGATCGCCTTCCGCCTCGGCAAGCGCTACGCGCAGGACGAGGCGCTCAAATGGGGCGTCGCCGGCCGCGGCGACGGCCGCGCGGAGGACGGAAACGCCGACCCGCACCGTTTGACTTTCGACAAGGCGGGTTCGACGCTGGCAAGCTCGACGCCGCCGGCGAAGCCCGATAAGAGCGAACCATGATCCGCGAAACCATCGTCACCACCCGTTCGCGCTCCGGCGAGCGCCACATCGCCCCCATGGGCGCGACGGTGATCGAGGGCGGCTATCTGCTGCAGCCCTTCCGGCCTTCGCGCACGCTCGACAATCTCGTCGACACCCAGATCGGCGTCATCAACTTCACCGACGATGTGCGCCTCATCGCCGCTTGCGTGCTCGGCAAGCGCGTGCCGGTCGAGACGCAGAAGGCGACCCATATCGATTGCCCGCGCCTCGTCGGCGCGCTCTCTCATGACGAGATCACCGTCGAGAAGGTCGAGGATCATCCGCAGCGCCCGCGCATCTTCTGCAAGACCTATCACAGCGAGGGGCATCACCGTTTCCTCGGCATGAACCGCGCCAAGGCGGCGGTGCTGGAGGCGGCGGTGCTGGTCAGCCGCCTTCATATCCTTCCCGACGACAAGGTGGATGCCGAGATGGCCTATCTCGCCATCGCCGTCGAGAAGACCGCCGGACCGGAGGAGCAGGAGGCCTGGGAGTGGATGGTGGAGGCGGTCGCCGCCCATCGTCGCCAGCGCGACGACCGCTCCTCCCCGGACCCAACGGTCTCATGAGGGGCGCGCCATGGAACCGAGGCTCATGAGCCGCCACGTCTCGCATCTGCGCCCGGTCGCTCCCGGCTCGGCGCCGGGCCTGCTCGCCAGCGTCGCCGACCTCGCAGAAATGCGCGCCGCCATCGCCGGCGGCGCCGACATCGTCGATCTCAAGCAGCCGGCCTTCGGCGCGCTCGGCGCTTGGAGCACGGACGCGCTGGAAGCCGCGGTGATGCTGTGGAACGCCTGCGGCGAGGGGCGCCCGGCGCTCAGCGCCACCGCCGGCGACCAGCCCATGGTGCCGGCGATCCTTGCCAGCGCCTGTGCCCGCGTCGCCGCCACCGGCGTGCCGATCGTCAAGGCCGGGCTGTTCGCCAGCCCGCATGCCGGCGCCTGCATCGCTGCATTGGCGCCGCTGGCGGCGAGAACCCGCCTCGTCGGCGTGCTGTTCGCCGATCAGGACCCGGATTTCTCGCTGGTTGCCGAGGCCGGCGCCGCCGGCTTCTACGGCATCATGCTCGATACCGCCGACAAGAAGGCCGGGCCGCTCACCGCCCATCTCGACCCGCTCACCCTCGGCCAGTTCGTCGAGGAGGCCCGCCGCAACGGCCTCATGACCGGCCTCGCCGGCTCGCTCACCCTCGACGACATCCCCGCGCTCGGCGGCATCGGCGCCGATTATCTCGGCTTCCGCGGCGCGCTCTGCGTCGAGGGGCGCACCGGCCGCTTCGACCCGGTGCGCCTCGCCCAGGCGCGGGTCCTGGTTCGCGCGCTCGGCTGAGGCGAAGACCGCCGCCGAGGCCAGGCGGCCGAAAACCCTCCATCGATCTGGACTCCGCAGCGGGATAGAGTTACCGTCACGTCAATATAAAAAATCGAAATAAATTGCGGAGTATTTCGATGCAGTCCGAACAGGACGAAACCAGCGGCAGCCGCTCCTTCGGGGGCTTTGCGTCCCTCGCGGTCGTGCTGCTCCTACTGGTCTGGCTGGTGATCTGATCCCCGGCCGGCATGCCCGTTCGCCGTGCCGGCCGCAAGCCCCGCGCCCCCTATCGGAACGGGTGATCGAACCCTCGCCGCCCCGCCGTCCGCCTCTCCAAGCGATGAGGCTTGACAGATGCACGGGCCGGGTTCACTGACATCGTCATGATGCAGTGCATCATCGATGCAATGCTCTCCACAACCTTCAAGATTCAACCCATGCCCAGCGACAGTGACAGTCGATTGTCCGGCCCGTGGCGGCCGGCGTTTGTGAGCCGCTCGCAGGCATGACCTGAGCGCTCGGCTCACCCGCGCCGCCCTCCCGGGACGGACGACGGAAAGTGAGCCGAGATGGACGATATCCGCAACACGGCCGAAGACCGTCGCGACGATCCCCGTCGCGACGACGAATTCGTCGACGCCGCCGCCCTTGCCGCCGAACTCGCCGAGGAACATCCCGCCGACATCGCCGAGGCCCTCGACGAGGAGGAGCCGGAGGTTGCCTCGGCGGTGCTGGCCAGCCTGCCCCGCGACAAGCAGATCGAGATCCTCGACCTGCCCGATTTCGACCTCTCCGGCGACCTCATCGAGGCGCTGCCGGTCGAGGAGGCCGTGCGCCTCATCTCCGAGCTCTCCGCCGACCGTGCCGCCGACCTGTTCCGCTGGATGGAGGAGCCGGCCCGCTCGCACCTGTTCGCCCGCCTCCCGGCGGCGACGCAGGCCGAGCTCAATCGGCTGCTCTCCTGGCCGGAGCACACCGCCGGCAGCCTGATGACCACCGAATTCGTCTCCGTCCCCTCCAGCTGGACGATCGGCGACACGCTGCGCCACATCCGCGCCATCGAGCGCACGCGCGAGACCATCTACGCCATCTATGTGCTCGATCCCGCCACCCACAAATTGCTGCAGGCGGTGACGCTGCGCCGGCTCATCTCCGGCGAGCCGCAGCAGCCGATCCTCACCTGCGCGCCCGCCCACGACCCCATCACCGTCGATCCGCTGATGGACCGGGAGGAAGTGGCGCGCCTCATCTCCAAATACGACCTGCTCGCCGTACCGGTCGTCGATGCCAACGAGCAGGTGCTCGGCATCGTCACCGTCGACGACATGATCGACGCCATCATCGAGGAAGGCACCGAGGACGCGCAGAAATTCGGCGGCATGGAAGCGCTGGATGAGCCCTATATGGAGATCGGCTTCCTCGACATGCTGAAGAAGCGGGCCGGCTGGCTCTCCATCCTCTTCCTCGGCGAGATGCTCACCGCCAGCGCCATGCAGCATTTCGAGGACGAGCTGGAGCGCGCCATCGTGCTCACGCTGTTCATCCCGCTGATCATGAGCTCGGGCGGCAATTCCGGGTCGCAGGCCACCTCGCTGATCATCCGGGCGCTGGCGTTGCACGAGATCAAGCTCGGCGACTGGTGGCGGGTCGCCTTGCGCGAACTGCCCTCCGGCCTTGTGCTCGGCTCGATTCTCGGCACGCTGGGCATGACGCGCATCGCCATCTGGCAGCTTGCCGGCTTCCATGATTATGGCGAGCACTGGGTGCTGGTGGCCCTCACCGTCGGCTCGGCGCTGGTGGCCATCGTCACCTTCGGCTCGCTGATCGGCTCGATGCTGCCCTTCGTGCTCAGGCGCGCCGGCTTCGATCCCGCGAGCGCCTCGGCCCCGTTCGTCGCCACCTTCATCGACGTCACCGGCCTCGTCATCTATTTCAGCGTCGCGCTGGCCATCCTGCACGGCACGCTGCTCTAGGCCCGGGCCGGCCCTCCCGCTCTCGCAACGCAGCGGCGGGAGGGCCGGCCTTGCGGCGTGCCGTCAGGCCGCGCGCGGCGCCGCGGCCGGCGGCGTGCCGCGGTGGATGGCCTTCTTCATCTCGCTGCGGAGCTCGGGCGTGTCCTTGTGGCCGTGCATGGCGACCGCATGCTGCACGGCCGCCTCCATCAGCTCGCCCTCGCTGTCGGCGGCCATTGCCAGCGTGCACTTCTTGTCGCTGGGCATTTCCCGGCAATCGATGAAATAGCGTCCCATATGCGCCTCCCTTGTCAGGGCGCCGCCCGGGCAACACTCCCTCATGCGGTCGGCTTCCACCGCATGGCGGCGCCGGTCGGAACGCTACGCCCGCCGGCGGGGCCCGGCAAATCACGAAGGCCGCAGCGTCGCCCCTTTCGGCATTCGCCCCGCCCACCGGCAAATGGTCGCGGCCCGGTTGCCCCTTGTGGCGGCCGGGCTCTACCATGGCGGCGAGGAAATGCCCGTGAACGAAAATACCCAGTCCATCGCCCGCCCCCGCCGGCCGACCCAAGCGAACGGGGTTCGCGTCGTCGCGCCGGCGCGGCTGCATCTCGGCTTCCTCGATCTCTCCGGCAGTCTCGGCCGCCGCTTCGGCAGCCTCGGCCTCACGCTCGACCAGCCGACACTGTCGCTGAGGATGGAGCCGGCGGAGGTGCTCGCCGCCACCGGGCCGGATGCCGCCCGCGCCCGCGCCGCCGTCGAACGGGTGGCGACGCAGTTCGATCTCGACCCGCGCGTGGCGATCACGGTGGAACGGGCGCTGCCGCCGCATGCCGGCCTCGGCTCGGGCACGCAGCTGGCGCTGGCCGCCGGCTCGGCGGTGGCGACGCTGCGCGGCCACCCGCTGGACGCCCGCGTCCTCACCGCGGCGCTCGACCGCGGTGCCCGCTCGGGCATCGGCATGGGGGCCTTCGCGGAAGGAGGCGTGCTGCTCGACGGCGGCAAGGCCTCCGGCCGCGACGACCCGCCTCCCATTCTCGCCCGCCACCCCTTTCCGGCGGATTGGCGGCTCCTGCTCGCCTTCGACGACAAGTCGCAGGGGCTGAGCGGCAGCGAGGAGGTGACGGCGATGAACACGCTGCCCCCCTTCGACGAGGCGCTGGCCGGGCATTTCTGCCGCCTGACGCTGATGAAGGCGCTGCCCGCGCTGATCGAGCGCGATTGCGCGGCCTTCGGCGCCGCCATCGGCGAGATCCAGGCCCGGCTCGGGGATCACTATGCCCGCGCACAGGGCGGGCGCTACACCAGTCGGGATGTCGAGGCGGCGATGCAGCTCGCCGCCGCCGAGGGCGCCGCCGGCGTCGGCCAGAGCTCCTGGGGCCCGACCGGCTTCGCCATTCTCGGCTCGCCCGACGCCGCCGACCGGCTCGCGAGCCTGCTGCGCGAGCGCTTCGCCGATCGGCCGAACCTGTCCTTCGTGGTGGCGCGCGGCCGCAACACCGGTGCCCGCACCGACTGGCTCGGCATGGACTGACATTCCCGGGAGAACCATCGAATGGACGAGCACGCGCCGATCCTGCACATCGTCTCGCCCCTGCGCCACATCAGCCCCTTCGACGTCAACATGGCGGTGGATGCCGGCTATGCGACCATCCTGCCCTATGGCCAGGTGGCGCTGGAGGAGATCGGCGGCCTGGTCCAGGACATGATGTTCTCGCGTCCCCCGGCCGGCGCGCCGCGCACCGGGCTGTTCATCGGCGGCAAGGACGCGGCGCTGGCGCTCGACATGGCCGACCGCGCGCGGGAGGTGCTGTTCCCGCCGTTCCAGATCTCGATCTTCGTCGATCCGGCGGGCTCCTTCACCACCGCGGCCGCCATGGTGGCGGAAGTGGAACGTCATCTGCGCGCCAGCCGCCCGCAAGGGCTGGAAGGCGCCAGGGTGCAGGTCTATGGCGCGACCGGGGTGGTCGGCGGCATTGCCGGCGTGCTGGCCGCCCGCGCCGGCGCCGACGTGACGCTGGTCAGCCATCGCGACATCGAAAGCGTCGAGGCCAAGGCCCGCGATTTCGCCGGGCGCTTCAGCGTCTCGCTCGCCTGCGCCGCCGCCCGCAGCGAGGAGGACAAGCGCGCCCTGCTCCCGGAGGCGGAGGTGGTGCTCGCCTGCGGCAAGGCCGGCGTCGAAATTCTTTCCGCCGATGCGCTGGCCGCCGCCTCCGCCCTGCAGGTCGCCGCCGACATCAACGCGGTGCCGCCCGCCGGCATTGACGGCATCGACGCGATGGCGAACGGCACCGCGCTGCCGGGCGGTGCCCGCGGCATCGGCGCCCTCACCATCGGCCAGCTCAAATATCAGGTGCAGCACGAGCTTCTGAAGCGCATGCGGGTCGCCGAGGGGCCGCTCGACATCGGCGTCGAGGTCGCCTTCGACCTCGCCCGCTCGCTCGCCGTCTGAAGGCGCATGCCCGCGATCGCGGTGGCCGCGCTTTCCGCCCGCGCCCTGGCGGCGGCGGCGCGGCGTGCCGGCCTGGAGCCGCTGGTGTTCGATCTGTTCGGCGACGCCGACACACGCGAACTCGCGGCCACCCTGGTGACGCTGCGCCGCCGCGCCGGCTTCGCCATCGATGCCGACGACCTGCTCCTCCAGCTCGATACCCATGTCGACGGATCCTGCCCGCTGGTGCTGGGATCGGGCTTCGAGGCGATGCCGGATCTGGTCGACCGACTGGCCGCGCGCGGCCGGCTGGCCGGCAATGACGGCGCGGTAGTGCGGCGGCTGAAGGATCCGTTCGTCTTCAGCGATCTCCTGTCCGCCCTCGGCATTCCGCATCCCCGCGTCTTCGCCGAGGAGGCACCGCTCGGCGTCGAGACGCTGGAGAAGGCCATCGGCGCGTCCGGCGGCGGCCATGTCCACCCGGCGCGCCGGACGCGCGGCCCCGGCCACTATCTGCAGGAGCGGATCGAGGGCGGTTCCGCCTCGGCGCTGTTCCTCGCCAATGGGCGCGACATCCGCCTTGTCGCCTTCTCCGAGCAATGGTGCGCGCCGGATGCCGCCTCGCCCTTTCGCTATGGCGGCGCCGCCGGCCCCATCGCGCTAGAGCCGGCGGTCGAGGCAGAGGTCACTCGGGCGCTGGGCCGGCTTGCCGAGGCCACCGGCCTTGTCGGGCTCGCCAGCGCCGACCTCATCCTGTCGCGTGAGGGCTGGAGCCTGATCGAGCTCAATCCGCGCCCCGGCGCGACGCTCGACCTGTTCGACCGCCCCCCGCTGCCCCCGCTACTTCGCCTGCATCTCGACGCCTGTGCGGGCCGCCTGCCCGACCTCGTGCCGCTGCGCCCCGGCCCGGAGGTCGGCGCACGTGCCGCCGGCATCTTCTATGCGCCGATCACCTTCGACATGCGCCTCGCCCATCTGCCGCCGCATGCCGCCGACCGCCCCGCCCCCGGCACGCGCCTGCATCGCGGCGAGCCGGTCTGCACCGTCTTCGGCGAGGGACGCGATGCCGAGGAGGCACGCGGCGTGATGCTGCTGCGCATGGACGCGCTGTGGCACGAGATGCAAGGCGCAGCGGGAGAGACGCCATGACGACGATCGACATCGCCGACGCTTTCCTTCGCTCCTGCCTCGCCGAACTCGATGCGCTCAAGCCCGGCAACGTCCACCGCTTCGCGGCCGGCCACGGCATGGAGGTCGCGCATTTCGAGGCGGCGGCGCGCGCCGCGGCCCCCGCCATCGCCCGGCCGGACGAGCGCGTCGGCACGCGGATCGAGACCGCGGTCGCCGCCTCGCTCGGCGTCACCGGCCTCAACACCAATCTCGGCATCCTGCTGCTCTGCGCGCCGCTGGCGGCCGCCGCCGAGCGGCCCCGGCCCTTGCGCGCCGCGCTGGTCGAGACGCTGGCGGCGCTCGACAGGCAGGACGCCGCCGCCGTGTTCCGCGCCATCGCCGCCGCCAATCCCGGCGGGCTCGGGCGCCGCACCGAGCATGACGTCGCGGCTCCCGCCACCATCGGCCTCGTCGAGGCGATGCAGCTCGCCGCCGGCGACGACCGCATCGCCCGGCAATATACGAGCGGTTTCGCGGACGTCTTCGACATCGGCGTCGCCCGGCTGCACCAGCTCGCCGGCGCCGAGCCGCAGGCGCGCACCGAGGCCGCCTATCTCGCCTTCCTCTGCGCCTTCCCGGACAGCCATATCGGCCGCAAGTTCGGCCGCGCCGCCGCCGAGGCGGTACAGGAAGAGGCGCGGCAACTCGTCGCCGGCATCGACTGGCACGCCCCGGCCGCCCGGCGCCATCCCCCGCTCGCCGCCTTCGACGCCGGCCTGAAGGCGCGCGGCCTCAATCCCGGCACCAGCGCCGACCTGACGGTCGCCAGCCTGTTCGCCGCCGCCCTCAGCCCATGAACGCGGCGAGATCTTCCGCGCCGAGCCGCCCGTCATGCAGCGCGCTCGCCAGCAGCACCCCGGCGACGCCGATCTCCGCGAGCCGGCGCAGGTCCGCCGCATCGCGCACCCCGCCGGCGGCATAGACCCGGCGCCCGCCCGCCCGCGCCAGAACGCCCCGCAGGCGGTCGTAATCGGGGCCAGCATCGCCGCCGACGCGGGCGAGCGTCATCACGATCACCTCGCCGGGCCACAGATCGGCCCGCTCATGCAGCTCGGCCGGCCCGCGCCGGCCTTCCGGGCCGTGGTCGAGCGAGAGCACCGCCGGCCCCTCGCGCAGCGCCGCCAGCCCGCCTTCCGCATCCGCCATCGATTCGGTGCCGAGCACCCGGTGCAGGCCCGGCCCGGCAAGCCGCGCCTCCCCGGCATCCACCCACAGCCGCGCGAAATGCCCGGCGAGCCCGCCCAGCTCCGCCCGGTGCGGCTCCCGGCCGGCGATGGCGTCGAGATCGGCGACATAGAGCGTGCGGAACGGCGCCAGCGCCCGCAGCGCCCGCGCGATGTCGTCCGGCGCGGCGCCCTCGCAGAGGCGGGAGGCGATGGGACGATAATTCGCACGATCGCCGCGCCGCGCATGCACGACGACGCCTCCCATCAGGTCGATCACCGGTATAAGTTCCACGCGAAATGGCTCCGCCGTGAAGGGTTCGATGCGGGTTCTGGTGTGCGAGTTTGTAACCGGAGGCGGGCTCCGGCGCGAGGCGCTTTCGCCCTCGCTCGCCGCCGAGGGCGCGCTGATGCGCGACACGCTGGTCGGCGATCTCGAGGACCTGCCCGGCATCCGCGTCCTCACCACCCATGACGACCGCCTGCCGCCGCCCCTCCGCGGCGACAGCCGGCCGGTGGCCGCCGGCGACGACGCCGGGGCGATCTGGGCCGAGCTAGCCGCCGGGGCGGATCTCGCCTGGCCGATCGCCCCGGAAACCGACGGCGCGATGGAGGCGGTGGTCGCCCGGCTGCGCCAGCGCTGCCGCCGCGTCGTCGCGTCGGATGAGGAGGCGTTGCGCATCGGCGCCAGCAAGCAGGCCACCGCGGCCCGCTTTGCCGCCGCCGGCGTCCCCGTCGTGCCCTGCTGGCAGCCCGGCGCCATTCCGCCGCACGCGGCCGGCCCGCTGGTGGTCAAGCCCGATGACGGCGCCGGCAGCCTCGGCATCCGCCTGTGCCCGTCGCGCGAGGACGCCGCGGCCGCCGGCCCGGGCATGGTGGTCCAGCCTCATGTGGCGGGCGCGGCCGAAAGCCTCACCCTGCTCTGCCAGTCCGGTCGCGCGGAGGTGCTCGGCATCAACCGCCAGCATGTGACGCTTGCCGACGGACGCTTCGGCTTCCATGGCGTCACCGTCGGCATCCGGCCGCCGGGCGAGGTCGAGGCCGGGCTGGCGCAGGCGATCCTCGCCGCACTTCCGGGCTTGCACGGCCTCGTCGGCGTCGATTATCTGGCGACGCCGGACGGGCCGGTGGTGGTCGAGGTCAATCCGCGGCTGACCACCTCCTATGCCGGCCTGCGGCGGTCGCTCGGCATCAACCCCCTCGCCTTCGTCGCCGATCTGGTGCGCGACGGCGTGGTGCCGAAGCTGCCGCATCTTCCCCCGCCTGTTCCGGTCGAGGTGCTTGTGTGACGACGATTACACGTTTGGGCTGGGACATTGGCGGCGCCCATGTGAAGCTGGCCGCCTTCGGCGAGGATGGCCGCCTCGCGGCGGTACGCATCGCCCCGTGCCCGGTCTGGAAGGGCGCGCACCATCTCGCGGAAGCCGTGCGCCGGCTGCGGGCGGAATTCCCGGCGAGCGCCACCTCCGCCGTCACCATGACCGCCGAGGGCGCCGATCTCTGGCCGGACAGGCATGCCGGCGTGGTCGGTACCGCCGCCGTGCTGATCGAGGAGCTCGGGAGCGCGCCGCTGGCGCTGTTCGCGGGCCCGGAAGGCTTCGTGCCGGCCGAGCAGGCCGCCGCCCATTCCGCCACCATCGGCTCGGCGAACTGGTACGCCACCGCGGCGGTGCTGGCGCATCTGCTGCCGGCCGGCGTGCTGGTCGATATCGGCTCCACCACCGCCGATCTCATCGCCTTCGGCGAGGGCCGGGTCGCGGCGCGCGGCTTCAGCGACGCCGAGCGCCTCGGCCATGGCGAGCTGCTCTATACCGGCATCGTGCGCACGCCGGTGATGGCGCTCGCCGAGCGCGTGCCCTTCGCCGGCCGCCTCGTGCCGCTGATGGCCGAGCTCTACGCCACCTCCGCCGACATCTACCACGTGCTCGACCTCCTGCCCGACGAAGCCGACCTGCACCCGGCCGCCGATGGCGGCGAGAAGACCGCCGAGGCCAGCGCCCGCCGGCTGCTGCGGATGGTGGGGGAAGACCTCACCGCGGCGAACCGGGGCCGCGCGCGCCGCCTCGCCTATCATCTGGGCCAGCAGCAATTGCACCGGCTCGCCACGGCGCTGGACACGGTCGCCTCGGCGCAGGAGGAGGATGTCGGCCTGGTGGTCGGCGCCGGCATCGGCCGCTTCCTGTCGCGCCAGCTCGCCGAGCGGCGCGGCGCCGCCTATCTCGATCTCGCCGACGTGCTGACCGACGATGCCTCGCTCGCCGGCCCGGCGGCCGATTGCGCGCCGGCGGTGGCGGTGGGACTGCTGTCCGCCGCCCTCGCGGCGGAATGAACCGACATAATGACCGGGAGCGCCTTCATGTCCGACCGTATCTTCCTGCGCGGCATCGAGCTGCACGCCTATCACGGTCTCTATGAGGAAGAGGCGCGCCTCGGCCAGCGCTTCGTGATCGATGTCGACTGGTGGCTCGACGCCCATCCGGCCGCCCAGCACGACGATTATGCGGAAACCGTCGGCTACGAGAAGGTGTTCGAGACCGTGCACGCCGTTTCGGCGGGGCACCGCTTCCACATCATCGAGGCCTTCGCCGAGGCCATCGCCGCCGAGATCCTGCGCCGCTATGCCCGCGTCGAGCGCGTGCGGGTCGAAGTGCACAAGCCGAACGCCCCGATCCCCGGCGTGCTGCGCGACGTCGGGGTCGAGATCGTCCGCCAGCGCGACTGAACGGTCAGCGGCGCTTGACGCGCACCGGCACCGGGGCGCCGTAGCGCGGGGCCATCCGGGCCGACGGCAGCAGGCGCAGCGGCTTCTCCTGCACCCGCGCCAGCCGCGCGAAGCGGTCGCGCCACGGCACCTCGACGAGGCGGAAGCTCAGCGCCGCCAGCGCCACCACCAGCGCCACCACGAGAACCAGCAGGACCCCGGCGCCCACCGGGCCGACGTCGTAGAGCTGCTTGGCGACCCCGTCCACGATCACCTCGCGGCGCAGATCGATGCCGGCGAGGTCGCCATGCAGCCAGAGCCCGTAGCTCACCGCCAGCACCAGCACCGGCATGTGGATGAGGTAGATGGAGAACGACCAGCGGCCGAGCGCCTGAAGAGGGTCGAGCCGCATGAGCCGCGAGGCCAGCCCGCCCTCCCGTGCGAAAACGAGGATCGGCAGCGCGAAAGCCAGCGGTGCCAGCACGCTCAGCACATGCGCCTTGTCGGGACCGCGGCCGGCGGCGACGATGAACGCCGCCGCCAGTGCCAGGGAGGCCAGCTCCAGCGGGGTGGCGAAGGGCAGCCGGCGGTGGCGCAGCGCCGCATGCAGATGATAGGCGCCCACCCCGGTGAAGAAGCCGGCAATGCAGCGTATGTAACCGAAATCGGCGGTGGAATTCATATAGGCCGGCGCGAAGACGACGATGATCGCCACCGCCCCCACGGCCAGCGCCGACGACACCAGCAGCAGTTTCCGGCGCGCCGTCAGCACCACCAGGGCGAACAGGAAATAGGTGTAGAACTCGGCGCCGATGCTCCAGGCCGGCCCGTTCCACGCCGAGCCGTAGAACCCCATCGAATTGAGCAGGAAGGCGTTGAGCAGCAGCGCCCGCAGCGAATAATTGCCGCTCTTGGCGTCGATCAGCAGCCGCTCGGGATGATAGCCGATCACGTTGATCGCCATCACGCCCAGCATCATCGCGAACAGGATGGCGAGGTGCAGCGGCCACAGCCGGCCGATGCGCCGCAGCAGGAAGCCGGTGAACTGCCGCCGGTCGCGGATCCTGTCGCGATAGGCGTGGCAGACGACGAAGCCCGACAGCACAAAGAAAAAATCGACAAACAGATATGAATTCAAAATAAATTCATTCTGCAAAAACGGCGTATCGACGATGAAAATGAAATGATAGATGACTACCATGATAGCGCATACGCCGCGCCAGGAGTCGAGAACCTCGAATCTTTCGCCCGTCGCGGCAGAATTCATGTCGCTAACCTCTCAGGTACCATCCTGCCGTCAGGCATGAACAGGCGCATGACTGTCGGCACTCCCCCGAATCACTAACGGGACAATGTGGCGAGAGTTCCGTTTTCGATTACGTGCGCTCCCGATGCGAAGGGACTTCCGAACGCCGGCCCGACGTTCTACAGCTTGATCCTCGTGCATGCGGGAGTGAGCGACGATGCGTGATGCCGATCCGAAGCCCATCCGTCTCGTGGATTACCGGCCGCCGGACTGGCTGGTGGATACCGTCGATCTCGACATCGGCCTCCATCCGACCGCCACGGTCATCCGCGCCCGGCTCGGCATGCGGCCGAACCCGGCCGGCCGCGAGGGCGCGCCCATCGTGCTCGACGGCGACGAACTGGTGTTGAAGTCACTGGCGCTCGACGGCGAGACGCTGGCCGGCAACGCCTACAGCGTCACGCCCTCCTCGCTCACCCTGCTGGCCCCGCCCCAGCGCGCCCTCACGCTGGAGATCGAGACGCTGCTCGATCCCTCCGCCAACACCAAGCTGATGGGGCTCTACCGTTCCAGCGGCACCTATTGCACCCAGTGCGAGGCCGAGGGATTCCGCCGCATCACCTATTTCCCGGACCGGCCGGACGTGCTCGCCGTCTACACCACCCGCATCGAGGCCGAGCGCGAGGAAGCGCCGGTGCTGCTGGGCAACGGCAACAAGGTCGAGGAAGGCGAGCTGCCCGGCACCACCCGCCATTTCGCGGTGTGGCACGATCCGTGGCCGAAGCCCTGCTATCTGTTCGCGCTGGTCGGGGGCCGGCTTGACCGCGTGGGCGACCGCTTCGTCACCGCCACCGGGCGCGACGTCGAGCTCGGCATCTATGTCGAGCCCGGCAAGGCGGCGCGCGCCGGCTACGCGATGGACGCGCTGAAGCGCTCCATGCGCTGGGACGAAGAGGCCTTCGGCTGCGAATACGATCTCGACGTGTTCAACATCGTCGCCGTGGCCGATTTCAACATGGGCGCGATGGAGAACAAGGGCCTCAACATCTTCAACGACAAATACGTGCTCGCCAGCCCGGAGACCGCCACCGACAACGACTATGCGAGCATCGAGGGCATCATCGCCCACGAATATTTCCACAACTGGACCGGCAACCGCATCACCTGCCGCGACTGGTTCCAGCTGTGCCTGAAGGAAGGGCTCACCGTCTTCCGAGACCAGGAATTCTCCGCCGACCAGCGCTCGCGCCCGGTGAAGCGCATCATCGACGTGCGGCTGCTGAAGGCCTACCAGTTCACCGAGGATGCCGGCCCGCTGGCGCATCCGGTGCGACCGGCCACCTATCGCGAGATCAACAACTTCTACACCGCCACCGTCTACGAGAAGGGCGCCGAGGTGGTGCGGATGCTGAAGACCCTGCTGGGGTCGGAAGGCTTCCGCAACGGCATGGACCTCTATTTCGAGCGCCATGACGGGCAGGCGGCGACCATCGAGGACTTCCTCGCCTGCTTCGCCGATGCCACCGGCACCGATCTCGCCCAGTTCGCGCTGTGGTACGCCCAGTCCGGCACGCCGCAGCTCGCCATCACCGGCGAGTGGAACCCGGCCGAGCGCAGCTATCGCCTCGATGTCGAGCAGTCCGTGCCGCCGACGCCCGGCCAGCCGGACAAGCAGCCCATGGTGATCCCGCTCGCCCTGGGCCTCGTCGGACCGTCCGGCGAGGACCTCCCCCTCACCCTCGCCGACGGCACCTCGCCGGCGGGCGGCGTGCTCACCGTCGACGCCCCCCGCCACAGCTTCGTGTTCCGCGACGTGGCCGAGCGTCCGGTGCCCTCGCTCAACCGCGGCTTCGCGGCGCCGGTGCGGCTCGCCAGCAACCTGTCGAGCGACGACCTCGTCTTCCTCGCCCGCCACGACCGCGACCCGTTCAACCGCTTCGAGGCGGTACAGACCCTCGCCCTCGGCTATCTCATCGAGGCGACGCAGGCGGTGCGCTCCGGCCGCAACCTGCCGGAGCCGGCGGCGCTGATCGCCGCCATGGGCGCGAGCCTCGCCGATCCGGCGCTCGATCCGGCCTTCGTCGGCCAGGTCCTCACCGTGCCGTCGGAAAGCGACATCGCCCGCGAGATCGGCCGCGATGTCGATCCCGACGCGGTCTATGCCGCGCGCGCCACCCTGCGCCGTGCCGTCGGCACCGCGCTCGCCGAGCCGCTGGCCGGCGCCTTCGAGCGCTTCGCCGCCCCCGGCCCCTATTCCCCGGACGCCGCCTCGGCCGGCCGGCGCACGCTGCGCAACACCTGCCTCAGCCTGCTGGCGGAAGCCGGGGCCGGCGAGGGCGTCGCCCGCGCCCTCGGCCTCTACCGCGCCGCCGACAACATGACCGATCGCCTGCAGTCGCTGATGACGCTCTGCCACCATGCGCCGGGGCAGCGCGCCGAGGTGCTCGCCGACTTCTACGAGCGCTTCCGCGACGACCCGCTGGTGCTCGACAAATGGTTCGGCATCCAGTCGCAGATCCCCGAGCCGGGCACGCTCGATCGGGTCAGGGAGCTCACCGGCCACCCGGCCTTCTCCCTGCGCAACCCCAACCGGGTGCGGGCGCTGATCGGCAGCTTCGCCACCGGCAATCCGACGCAGTTCAACCGCGCCGACGGCGCCGGCTACGACTTCCTCGCCGACACTGTGCTTGGGCTCGACGGCTCGAATCCGCAGCTCGCGGCTCGCCTGCTCGGCGCCCTCAAGAGCTGGCGGGTGCTCGAGGAGGGGCGTCGCGGCAAGGCGGAGGCGGCCCTGCGGCGCATCGCCGGCACGGCCGGCCTGTCGCCGGACGTCTCCGACATCGTCACCCGCTCGCTGGCCTGAGGAGCCCCCGCCGAACTTCCACCATACGACGGGGCGCGATCGTGCTAGGCTTCGGGCAGCGCGGCAAGGAAGGCCATCGGCCATCATGGGCGAGAGGACATCCGATGTGTTCGACCCTCCCTTCGGGACCCTCGCCGGGCCGGCCTATGAATGCGCCCCGATAGGCCTCTGCACCCTCGACGACCGGCTGCGGGTCCTCGCCTGCAACCAGCGCTTCCAAGACCTTGCCGCCGCAACCGCGCCCCTCGTGGGACAAGCGCTGGACGAATGCCTGCCCGGCGCCGGCGACTTTCTCGCCGGCCTGGTCGCCGGCCCCCCGTCCTCCGGCGAGATCGATCTCGCGGTCGATCGCGCCGGCATCCGGCAGGTCCTGCGCCTGTCGGCGACGCGCTTCGAGGGCGGCGTGTCGCTGGCCCTTGCCGACATCACCGCCTCGACCGAGGCGCATGAGGCCCTGCAGCGTGCCGCCGAGCGGTCGAGCTTCGCGCTGGAAAGCGCCGGCCAGTGGGTCTGGGACTTCGACATCGTCGAGAACCGTGTCTGGCGCTCGCAGCAGTGGAAGCGCGCCCTGGGCTACACGACCGAGGAGCTTGCCGATCAGGACGAGCCCTGGCGCATCGTGCACCCGTCCGACCGCCGGGTCGTGCAGGCGGCGATGGCGCCGATCCTCGCCGGCACCCGCAGCGATTTCGAGGCCACCTATCGGCTGCGCCACAAGGATGGCGACTGGCGGTTCATCCTCAGCCGCGGCAAGGTCATCGCCCACACGCCGGAAGGCCGCCCGGCCCGCATGCTGGCCACCAGCATCGACATCACCCGCCAGAAGCAGGTCGAGCGGGAGCTGGAGGCGACCATCCGCCAGCGCCGGGCCCTCGAGCACGACCTCATCGTCGCCAATCGCCGGCTGCGCCTGCTGGCGGAGATCGACAGCCTCACCGAGCTGCCGAACCGCCGCAAGTTCGACAAATGCCTCGAGCGCGAGTTCCGCCGCACCAAGCGCGAGCGCCCGAGCATCGCGCTCGCCATGATCGATGTCGATTACTTCAAGTCGTTCAACGATCTGTACGGGCACCAGGCCGGCGACGACTGCCTGCGCCAGGTCGCCGAGGCGTTGCAGCAGGTGGGGCGCCCCTCCCGCGACATCGTCACCCGCTATGGCGGCGAGGAATTTGCCGCCATCTTCGTCGATATCGACGCCCCCGAGGCGGTCGCGATCGCCCGCCGCATGGCCGAGGCGGTGGACCGGCTCGCCGTGCCGCATCGCGGCAGCCCGTTCGGCCGGGTCACCATCTGCACCGGCCTGACCCTGTTCCGCTTCGGCCAGCCGCGCCGGCTGCGCACGCCCTACCAGTTGGTGCAGATCGCCGACCGCGCCCTGTATGCCGCCAAGGCGGCCGGGCGCGATCACATCGCCGTCGCCAGCCAGCTGGAGGACGGCCGCTTCGAGATCGGCCTCATCGGGCGCGACGTCGATGTCGACATCGCGCCCGCCGACTGAGTTCCCTCAGTACTCCACCACGCCG
This sequence comes from Ancylobacter oerskovii, assembly GCF_018390555.1. Lineage (GTDB taxonomy): Bacteria > Pseudomonadota > Alphaproteobacteria > Rhizobiales > Xanthobacteraceae > Ancylobacter > Ancylobacter oerskovii. The sequence goes on from NZ_JAHBGB010000002.1 coordinate 475,233, forward strand.
TCGAGCGCGTAATGCTTGACGCTCTTGCGGTTGGCGATCAGCTCGTCCGCGGTCGGCTTGCCGGTGAGCGCACGCTCGATGGCGATCTTCATCGCCTCGTAATTGGTCCGGTAGAGATCCTTCTGGTCGAGGTTCGGATCTTCCGGGCAGCGCGGGTCGAGCCACACCATGACGATCATGCACAGCTCGTCGGCCTCATCCTTCGGCAGGATGCCCTCGGCCAGGCAATCGACGATGGCGTCGCCGATCGCCGCCTGCACCACGCCGCCCAGGAGCTCCACATAGGCGGCCGAGGGGATAGTGACCTTGGAGGTCATCATGGTCGCCGGGCGCACCATCTGGTTGAGGTCGCGGATGACGAACATGCGGGTATGGCCCGCCGCCTGCCCCATCATCGACGCGAAGGCCTGACCCGCCGGGCCCCGGACCGAGCCGATGAGGATCTCCGGCATGGCGTCGGTGAACTGTCCGTCGGCGGCGAGAACCGTCGCTTCTCCGGTGCGAAACCAAATGTCGGTCATTGATCTGTCCCTCTGGATCCTGACTGATGCGGCCATAGCATCCCGCTCGGATCATCGTCCATGCGGCTGATGCGCTGTCCCGGCGTAACTGTCTGGCGCGACTCGATTTGCCGCAGCTCCCACCCCTTAAAGTTGCTGAATCATTAACTTGACTCTCCGGGACTCTGGACAGGGGGGGCCCGTTTCGATTCAAATCAACGGTGATTCGGCGGGCAGGGATGGTCCCGCCGGGTCTGGGATCAGGGCAAGTTTGTCAGGGGGAGGCCGGCGATGGCGCGCGCCAACGCTGCGGGCGCGTCCGTGCGCGTTCAGGCCATGCGCGGCCTGGCGCGCTCGGTCGCACGACCCGCCTATCAGCGGCTGGTCGATGCCGAGCCCTTCATGCGCCGCGCGGTGCCGGCGCTCATCGTCGCCTTCATCGCCATCGTCGCCGTGGCCGCCGTGGTGCAGATCCGCGCCTATCGTGCCGATTCCATCACCGATGCCAAGGACGAGCTGGCGCTGTTCACCCTCGCCGTCGCCAGCGAGCTGCGCCAGCACCAGGGACAGGGAAACGCGGACGCCGCCACCCTCGTCACCGCCCTCAAGGCGAGCCTGCCGGTTCGGGCCGCCGAGGCCCGGCGACGCTATGCCGTCACCGATGCCAACGGCAATGTCCGCGCCTCCAGCGACGATGATCCCGCCATTGCCGCCGACATCCGCTTCGTCCTCGCCAATGCCCAGGCGCTGACGATCTTCGCCGAAAGCGCCGGCGTGCTCGACGTCACGCTCAGCGACGGCCGCGACGGCCTCGCCACCGTCCGCAACATTCCCGGCCAGCCGCTCCAGCTGGTCGCGATCCAGCCGCTGGCCGGCGCCCTGTCGACCTGGCAGTCGGACACCATCCTCACCGTCACCCTGCTCTCGACCACCGGCGGCGTGCTGCTCATCCTCGGCTTCGCCTTCCACTGGCAGGCGACGCGGGCGCGCGAGGCGGACGGCATCTACGACACCGTGCGGGCCCGCATCGACACCGCGCTGTCGCGCGGGCGCTGCGGTCTCTGGGACTGGGACATGGGCCGCGGGCGCATGTTCTGGTCGGAATCGATGTTCGAGATGCTCGGTCTCGAGCCTCGCGACGACCTCGTCTCCTTCGGCGATGTCAGCGGCCTCGTACATCCCGACGACGTCGATCTCTACGACATGGCCAAGGAGATCGCCGACAAGCCGGGGCGCATCATCGAGCGCGTGTTCCGCATGCGCCATGCTGACGGCCACTGGGTGTGGCTGCGAGCGCGGGCGGAAGTGGTCGCGCAGGAGAATGGTGAGCCGCCGCATCTCATCGGCATCGCCGTCGACGTCACCGAGGAACGCCGCCTCGCCGAGCGCACCGCCACCGCCGACATGCGGCTGCGCGACGCCATCGAGAGCATCTCGGAATCCTTCGTGCTGTGGGACACCACCAACCGCCTGGTGCTCTGCAATTCCAAGTTCCAGGCCCTGCACGGCTTCGGCGATACCATGCTGGTGCCTGGCACGCCGTTCGATACCATCGCCGCGCAGCTGCGCCAGCCGGTGGTGCGCATCCCCTTGCGCTCCGAGGACCGGCCCGAGGAAGGCGCGCGCTCCTTCGAGGCGCAGATCGAGGGCGGGCGCTGGCTGAAGATCGCCGAGCGCCGCACCAAGGACGGCGGCTACGTCTCGGTCGGCACCGACATCACCACGCTGAAGCGCCACGAAGAGCGGCTGATGGACAGCGAGAAGCGCCTGATGGCGCTGGTCGCCGACCTGCGCAAATCGCAGCAGACGCTGGAGATGCAGGCCCTCCAGCTCGCCGAGCTCGCCCAGAACTACGCCGACGAGAAGACCAAGGCCGAGGACGCCAACCGCGCCAAGTCGGAATTCCTCGCCAATATGAGCCATGAGCTGCGCACGCCGCTCAACGCCATCATCGGCTTCTCCGAATTGATGGAAAGCGGCCTGTTCGGGCCGCTCGGCAGCGAGAAGTACAACGAGTACTGCCGCGACATCCGCGATTCCGGCCGCTACCTCCTCGACGTCATCAACGACATCCTCGACATGTCGCGCATCGAGGCCGGCCGCATGCAGCTCTCCCTGCAGCCGGTGAAACTCGACGAGGTCGTCGCCGACGCCATCCGCGTCATGTCGGTGCGGGCGGACGAGAAGCACCTCGCCGTCGTCTCCGAGGCCGACCCCGAGCTGATGGTGGAGGCCGACAAGCGGGCGCTGAAGCAGATCGCGCTCAACCTGATCTCCAACGCCATCAAGTTCACCCCCGAGCACGGCCGCATCACCCTGCGCACGCGCCGGACCAAGCAGTCGGCGCTGCTCGTCATCGAGGATACCGGCATCGGCATCCCCAAGAGCGCCCTCGCCAAGATCGGCCGGCCCTTCGAGCAGGTGGAAAGCCAGTTCACCAAGACGCACAAGGGATCCGGCCTCGGCCTCGCCATCGCCAAGTCGCTCGTCGAGCTGCATGGCGGCACCATGCGCATCCGCTCCTCCGAGGGCGTCGGCACCACGGTGATCATCCGCCTGCCGCTGAACGGCCGTCCCGGACTGCAGTACAGGAATGCGGCGGGCGAATTGGCCGACGAGACCGAAGCAGGCTAGTTTCGGCCTCACCGTACACCGGATCGATCTCCATGCCCGCTCTCTCCATCGATGAAGCCGTCCCGGTCGACTGCGTGGTGGCCGGGGCCGGGGTGGTGGGCCTCGCCGTCGCGCGGGCGCTGGCGCTGGCCGGGCGCGAGGTGCTGGTGCTGGAAGCCACCGGCCTCATCGGTTCGGAGACCTCCGCCCGCAACAGCGAGGTCATCCATGCCGGAATCTACTACCCGCCCGGCTCGCTGAAGGCCCGGCTCTGCGTCGCCGGCCGCGAGGCGCTCTATGCCTATTGCGCCGAACGCCGCATCGGCCACAAGCGCTGCGGCAAGCTGATCGTCGCCCATGGCGACGCGGAAATCGCCCGGCTCGACGCCATCCGCGCCCGGGCCCAAGCCTGCGGCGTCGACGATCTCGAACCGCTGGACCGCGCGGCGCTGCGCGACATGGAGCCGGCGCTGAAGGCCGAGGCCGCGCTGCTCTCGCCCTCGACCGGCATCATCGACAGCCATGGCCTGATGCTGGCTCTGCAGGGCGACATCGAGGACCATGGCGGCTCCGTCGCCTTCAACGCCCCGATCCTCGGCGGCTCCCTCGCGACCGACGGCATCCTTCTCGAGGTCGGCGGCGCCGAGCCGATGACGCTGCTGGCCGCAAGCTTCGTCAACAGCGCGGGCCACGGCGCCGTCGCCCTTGCCCGCGCCCTCGAAGGGTTCGATCCGCGGCACGTTCCTCCGGCCTATCTGTGCAAGGGTTCCTATTATTCCCTGCCCGGCCGGGCTCCCTTTGCGCGGCTGGTCTATCCGGTGCCGGAGGCGGCGGGGCTCGGCGTCCATCTCACCCTCGACCTCGGCGGGCAGGCACGGTTCGGCCCCGACACCGAATGGATCGAGACGATCGACTACAATGTCGATCCCGCCCGCGCCGAGCGCTTCTACGAGGCGATCCGCCGCTACTGGCCGGCCTTGCCGGATGGCGTCCTCGCCCCCGCCTATGCTGGCATCCGGCCTAAGATCACCCCGCCGGGCGCCGCGGCTGCCGATTTTCGCATCGATAGCCCCGCCGAACATGGCGTGCCCGGGCTGGTGAACCTGTTCGGCATCGAATCCCCCGGCCTCACCGCCAGTCTCGCGATCGGCGATCTGGTCGCGGAGAAACTGCGCCGCTGAGGCTTACGAACGCCGCTTCGAGGGCACGCCCGACAGCAGGCGCAGGAACAAGGCCCGCACCTCCTGCTGGGTCTCGCGCAGATGGGCGTCGAGCGTGGCGAAATCCGGCATGGTGCCGGCCCGTGCCAGCAATTGCCGCAGCGCCGGGCTGGCCTGAGCCGGATCGAAGCCGCCGGTGACGGCCAGGCGCAGCACCTGCGTCAGATCGTGCAGCAGGGAGCAGGCACGGGTGAGCAGTTGCGCATCGGCGGCCTCGATCACCCCCGCGCGCCCGGCGCTCGCGAGCACCCGCACCGTCGAGGTCTGCATGATCTCGGGATAGCTCCCGCCATAGGCCAGCACGAGGTACTGGGCGAGGAATTCGAGGTCGACAAGCCCGCCCTGGCTGTATTTGAGGTCCCAGGCCTGGCCGTCGCCCTTCTCCTCGGCAATGGCCATGCGCATGTCGAGTATGTCGGCCGCCAGCCGCTCGGGATCGCGCCGGCGGCAAAGAACCCCCGCGATCGTCTGCTCTACCCGCTCCCGAAAGGCCGGCGTCGCCAGTACCACTCGCGCCCGCGTCAGGGCCATGTGCTCCCAGGTCCAGGCCTCCTCCGCCTGATAGACCTCGAAGGCCGGCAAGCGCGTGGCGATCGGCCCGGCCCGGCCGGAGGGCCGCAGGCGCAGATCCACCTCATAGAGACGGCCGGCATTGGTGGGGGTGGTCAGCGCGCTTACCAGCCTCTGCGTGAGCCGGGCATAGTACTGCGTACCGTGCAGCGGCCGCGGCCCGTCGGATTCGGGGGCCTCGTCGTCGAAATCATACAGCACGATGAGGTCGAGATCGGACCCCGCCGTCATCTCCCTTCCGCCCAGCTTGCCCATGGCAAGCACCGCCACCTCGCCGCCTGCGAGGACTCCATGGGCCTCGCGGAAACGGGCCATCACCGCCTCGCCGAGCACCCGGATCACCACGTCGGCGAGGCGCGCGAACGCATCGCCCGCCTGTGCCGCCGGCAACGTGCCCGACAGCACCCGCACCCCCATCAGCACATGCTGCTCCTGGCGGAAGCGGCGGGCGCGATCCAGCAGATCCTCCTCGTCGCTCGCCTCGGCGAGCTGGGAACGCAGCCTCGCCTCCAGCGCCGCCTCGTCCGGCAAGGCGCCGAAGAAGGCCGGATCGAGCAAGGCGTCGAACAGCACCGGGCGCCGCGCGAGGATCTCGCCAAGGCGCGGCGCGGTGGAGAGGATGGTGGCGAGCAGCCGGACGAGATCGGGGTGACGGGACAGGGCCGAGAGGAGGCGCAGACCGCTGGTCAGCTGGCGGAAGAAGCGATCGGCGGCGATGAGCGCGAGATCCGGCTCGCCGCCGCGGGCCAGCGCGTCGAGCAGCGGCGGCACGATCACCGCCAGCCGCTCGCGCGCGACGGTGTTGCGCAGCGCGCGCGCCTCGCCCGACAACCAGCCCCGTATGGTGGCGCTGGCCTGCTGCGGCTGCTGGTAGCCGAGGCGATGCAGCGTCGCCAGCGTCTCGCGGTCGTCGGCCTCGGCAGGGAATTCGAGACGGCCTTCCACCGCCGCGCGCGGAGGCGCGTCCTCGAACAGGCGGGAATAATGCCGCTGCACGCGGGTAAGGCGCCGGGTGAGCTCGGCGGCGAAAGTTTCGGGCGAGGCATAGCCCATGAAGGCGGTAAAATCCGAGAGCGCCTGCGGTTCATCGGGCAGGGTGTGTGTCTGCTCGTCGGCGACCATCTGCAGCCGATGCTCGACCCGGCGCAGATAGAGATAGGCTTCGGTCAGCTCATCGCGGGCGACCTTGCCGATCCAGCCATCCTCGGCGAGACGCTCCAGCGCCTCCAGCGTCCGCGGCGTGCGCAGCCGGGCGTCGCGGCCGCCGGCGATCAGCTGCTGGGTCTGGGCGAAGAATTCGATCTCCCGTATGCCTCCCCGCCCGAGCTTGACGTTGTGCCCCTCCACCGCCACCGCGTCATGACCGCGAAAGGCATGGATCTCCTGCTTCATCGCGTGCACGTCGGCCACGGCCGCATAGTCGAGCGAGCGGCGCCACACGAAAGGCGCCATCTGCTTCAGGAAGCTCTGTCCCAGCGCGAGATCGCCGGCGATCGGCCGCGCCTTGATGTAGGCGGCGCGCTCCCAGGTGGCGCCTTCGCGCTCGTAATAATCGAGGGCGCTGTCGACCGAGAGGGCCGCCTGCGTTGATGCCGGATCCGGTCGCAACCGCAGATCGACGCGCGCCACATAGCCGTCCGCGGTGCGCTCCTGGATCAGCCGCACCAATTGGCGGGTGAGCCGCACGAAGAACGACGCCGCCTCGACCTCCTCGCCGAGTGGCGCGCGTGCGGGATCGTAGAGCACGATGAGGTCGACATCGCTGGAATAGTTGAGCTCGCGCGCACCGTGCTTGCCCATGGCGAGCACCACATAGCCGCTGGCGCCACGGGTGAATTTCCGCAGCTTGCCCGCCTCCACCGCCTCGCGCAGCAGATGGTCGACCGCCGCCGAGATCGCCGCATCGGCGGTGGCGGTAAGGGCGGCGGTGATCGCATCGAGGTCGAACACCCCGCCTATGTCGGCAAGCGCCACCGTCAGCGCCGTCTCGGCGCGCAGCTGCCGCAACGCCGCCATCGCCACGGCTTCATCCGCCGCCGCGCCCACCGCCTCGGCCATCGCCGAACGCGCATGGACCAGGCTGTCCTCGGGGTCGGTGGTCAGCAGGCGCAGAAGCCGCGCCGGGTCCCGGCGTATCAGTTCCGACAGGAAAGGCGAATGCGCCGCGACATTTGCGAGAACCGTCGCCGCGGCCGGACAGCTCGCCAACAGGTCGGCGAGAGCACGGCGGAGAGCGGCCGGGGCCGTCTCGATCAGGCTGGCGAAGGATGTCGCGGCCTTCGAAACGTCCGGCCCGGCTTCTTCCACGCGCATGCGCGCCGCCAGTCCGCTCAGTTCCTTCCGCGCCGCCTTTCGCCTGCCCTGTCGTTCCGCCATGTCGTCCGTGCACCTCCAACCCACCGCCCAGTCTATAGGCAAAGAATTGTCAAAGTGCTGCATCCCCGGAGGAAAGCTGCAGATCGGCCGGCTCCGCCTCGGCGGGCAGCTCGATCACCACCCGCAGCCCGGGCGCGTTGTCTTCCAGGCGCATCGTGCCGCCATGCAGATGCACCACCGCGGCGACCAGCGACAGGCCGAGCCCGGAACCCGGCTGCGTCCGGCTTTTTTCCAGCCTGACGAAGCGCTGCAGCACATGCGTGCGTTCCTCGGGCGGGATGCCCGCGCCGCCATCGGCGACGACAAGGCGCACCGTTTCGCCGTCGCGACCGGCGGAAATGGCGATGCGCCCGCGCCCACCCGGCACATCCGGCGCGCCGTACTTGATCGCGTTGTCGACGAGATTGGACAGCGCCTGCCCCAGCAGCTCGCGCACGCCCCGCACCATCAGCGGACCGTCGATCGTCGCCTCGATATCCAGCCCCTGCTCGTCGGCGAGCGGCTCGTAGAGCTCGGCGACGCCGGTCGCGGTCTCGGCGAGGTCCAGCGGCTGCATCGCCGACTGCCCCTGCCCCGCCTCCACCCGCGCGATCATCAGCAGGGCGTCGAAGGTGCGGATCAGCCCGTCGGATTCGTCGATGGTCTGCTCGGTCGCCAGCCGCCAGTCCTCGTCGGTGCGCGCGGTACGCAGCGCGTCCTCCGCGCGGTTGCGCAGCCGGGTCAGCGGCGTCTTGAGATCGTGGGCAATGTTGTCGGAGACCTGCTTCAGCCCGGTCATCAGCGCCTCGATGCGCTCCAGCATGGCGTTGAGGCTCAGCGCCAGCCGGTCGAACTCGTCGCCGGTACCGGCAACCGCCAGGCGGCCGGAAAGATTGCCGGCCATGATGCTCTCGGAGGTCGCGGTCATCTGGTCGATGCGCTTGAGCACCCGGCGCGTCACGAAGATGCCGCCGGCGACGCCGAGCACCACCAGCAGGACCAGCCCCCACACGGCCGGGCCGATGATGATCTTGCGCAATTCCTCGCGCTCGACCACGTCGCGGCCGATCAGTAGCCGGAACTCGCCGGGCAGATAGATGACATGCACCAGCGCCCGCCCGCCGGGACGCACCGCCTCGTCGGAGCGCAGATAGTCGATTTCCTGCCAGCCCTCCTGGGACAGGAAATTCAGCGGCAGGTTCAGCACGTTGCCGGCAAGCGGCTCGCCATTGAAGCTGGTCAGCAGCAGCAGGCCGGCATCGGGCGCGCGGGAACGGCGGTTGACCACCTGCACGAGGCGGGAAATGCCGCCGCGCTCGAACTGGCTTTTCATGAAGTCGGTATCGGCCTGGATGGCCTCGCTGGCCTGGCGCGTCACCAGGCGCTGGGTGTGCCAGCCGAGATAGCCGATCAGCGAGCCGGCAAAGACCGCGAAGACCAGGAGATAAGCGGCGATCAGCTTGAACGCCGTGGTGCGGACCAGCCTACCGAGCGATGTCACGAACGACATATCCAGCCCCGCGCACCGTATGCAGAAGCGGCGGATCGAACCCCTTGTCGATCTTGGAGCGCAGCCGCGAGACATGCACGTCGATCACGTTGGTCTGCGGATCGAAATGGTAGTCCCAGACATTTTCCAGCAGCATGGTGCGCGTCACCACCTGCCCGGCATGGCGCATGAGATATTCGAGCAAGCGGAATTCGCGCGGCTGCAGCACGATCTCCTGCCCGCCGCGGGTGACGCGATGCGCCAGCCGGTCGAGCTCGAGATCCGCGACGCGATAGAGCGTGTCCGCCGCCTGCGGCCCGCCGCGACGCGCCAGCGCCTCGACCCGGGCGAGCAGCTCGGAAAAGGCATAGGGCTTGGGCAGGTAGTCGTCGCCGCCGGCCCGCAGCCCGGTCACCCGGTCGTCGACCTGGCCGAGGGCCGAGAGGATCAGCACCGGCGTCGCGTCGCCGCGCCCGCGCAGTTCGGTGATCAGCGACAGCCCGTCGCGGCGCGGCAGCATGCGGTCGACCACCAGCACGTCGTAGCCGCCGTCCAGCGCGAGGGCGAGGCCCTCTTCGCCGTCCCCGGCCAGATCGACGATGTGTCCCGCCTCGCGAAATGCCTTGCGCAGGTAGTCGGCGGCGGAGCGGTCGTCTTCGACGATGAGCAGACGCATGGTGAAGTCTTCAGAGCAAAAGGCGCCGTCCGTCGACGCGTCGGCCACGCCGGCCGGGCGCAGCGGCGGCCGAAGGGAATCGGCGGCACAGGTCGGTTTCGACATGATGTACGGCATAATCGGCCTCCCGCCTATCGCAGAGGCACCTTGCGGCGCTCTTTACACCTGCTTGCAAACGACAGACGCGGGAGCCCTTTCGGACCCCCGCGCCATCGGACCGGCTGCAACCCAAGGGGCGACGGAACGGACCGCAGCCGGAACCGATCGAAACCGATCGGCTGATCGGAGCGGCCGGGATCAGCCGCGCTGCTGGCCGAGCGAGATGGCGACGAAGCGCGTGCCCTGCTCGGACTTCACCCGCATCAGCACCGCCTTGCGGTTCTCCTTGCGGGCGTCGGCGAGGCCGGCGCGCACATCGGCCGGCGACGTGACCGGCTTGCCGCCGACGTCGAGGATGACGTCGCCCGCCTTGATGCCGCGCTCGGCCGCCGGGCCGTTCGGGTCGACCTCGGTCACCACCACGCCCTGGTCGCCGGCACCGGCGACGCCCTTGGCGGGAGCGAGCGACAGGCCGAGACGGGGACCGTTGCGGTCACCCTTCTCCTGCTCGCCGTCCTTCTGGTCGTTGGAGGCGACATCGGTGGGCAGCTGTTCGAGGCTGACCGACACGTTGATCGGCTTGCTGTCACGCAGCACGCTCAGCTTCACGCTGGTGCCGGGCTTCAGCTTGGCGATCTCGCGCGACATCTCGCGGGAGTCCTTGACCTCCTTGCCGTCGATGGCGGTGACGACGTCGCCCGCCTTCAGGCCGGCCTTCTCGCCGGGCGTGCCCGGCTGCACCTGGGCGATCAGCGCGCCCTGGGCGTCCTTCATGCCGAGCGCCTCGGCGACGTCCTCGCTCACCGGCTGGATCTGGACGCCGACATAGCCGCGCGCCACCGTTCCGCCGCTCTTGAGAGCCTCCACCACTTCCGACACCGTCTCCGACGGGATCGCGAAGGCGATGCCGACATTGCCGCCCGAGGGCGAGACGATGGCGGTGTTCACGCCGATGACCTCGCCGTTGAGGCCGAAGGTCGGGCCGCCCGAATTGCCGCGGTTGATCGGCGCGTCGATCTGGATGAAGTCGTCATAGGGACCCGAGCCGATGTCGCGGCCGCGGGCCGAGACGATGCCGGCGGTCACGGTGCCGCCGAGGCCGAACGGGTTGCCGACCGCGACCACCCAGTCGCCGACGCGCGGCGGGGCACCGGCCAGCTTCACCCAGGGAAAGTTATCCTTGCCCTCGACCTTGAGCAGCGCCACGTCGGTGCGCGGATCGGTGCCGATCACCTTGGCGGTGTAGCTCTTGCCGTCGGTGGTGGTCACGTCGACCTCGGAGGCACCATCGACCACGTGATTGTTGGTCACGACATAGCCGTCGGCGGAGATGAAGAAGCCGGAACCCTGGCCGACGACGCGACCATGGCCCTGCGGGCCGGGACCGCGGCCGGGACCACCCTGGCCGCCCGGACCGAAGCCGAAGCGGCGCATGAAACGCTCGATCTGCGGCGGCACGTTCTGGGCGCCGGGCTCGTCGTCGTTCGAGGCCATCTCATCCGCCTCGTCCTTCTTCACCTTCACGCTCACCACGGCGGGCGAGACCTTCTCGACGATGTCGGCGAAGGAGAAGGTGTTGGTCGGCTGGTTGGTGGTGATCTGGGCGAAAGCCGGCGTCACCGCCTCCGGCACGACGAAGGCGCCGACGGCACCGCCGGCGAGCGCCAGGGTGAACACGCCGGCCAGCAGCCGGCTGCGGCTCTTGCGCAGGGTAGAGGTCTTGCTGGATTCGGGAAGCGCATTACGCGACATGGATCAGTCCTCGTTCATCGACCTTCGCTGCCTCTTGCAGGAGGCTTGAACGAGAAACTAGGGCGCGTCGCCTTAACGCAGACTGGCGGGGAACTTAAACATTTGTAATGCTGTCGTCCGACTTGCTCATCAGTTCGTCAAACTTCCGCCGCTCTTCGGCGGAAAGCGCCGGCACCGTCGCCGCCGCGCTCTCGCGCCAGCGCGCGCGCAGCCAGATCGCCAGCCCGCCCCCGATCAGGATGAGGAACGGCGCGGTCCACAGGATGACGTTCGCGCCGTGCCAGCTCGGGCGCAGCAGCACGAACTCCCCGTAACGGGTGACAAGGAAGTCGAGCACCGCCCGGTCGTCGTCGCCGGCCTTGATGCGCTCGCGCACGAGAAGGCGCAGGTCCTTGGCGAGCGGTGCGTCGGAATCGTCGATCGACTGGTTCTGGCAGACCATGCAGCGAAGTTCTCGGGACAGCGCGCGGGCGCGCGCCTCCTGCGCCGGATCGGGCAGCACCTCGTCCGGTTGCACCGCGCGCAGCGGGCTCGCGGCGATGAGCGCGACGAGAACCGCGAGGAAGAGGGTCGCGCGCTTCTTCATTCCGCCGCCACCGGCCTTGCGGCGGCCACCGCCTTGCGGGCCGGCTTGGGAGCGCCGACGCGCAGCCGCCGGTCGCTCAGCGACAAGGCGCCCCCCAGCGCCATGATGACGGCGCCGATCCAGATCAGCGTCACCAGCGGCTTCCAATAGGCGCGGATGGCGAGGCCGCCGCCCGGCAATTCGTCGCCGAGGCTGACATAGAGCTGGCTCAAGCCGAAGGTGCGGATGCCGGCCTCGGTGGTCGGCATGTTGCGGGCGGTGAACAGGCGCTTGGACGATTCGATGGTCCCGACGCTCGCCCCGCCCCGGCGGATGTCGAAGACGCCCGCCAATTCGCGGTAGTTCGGCCCGGTGCGGGGTTCGAGACGGGCGAGCGTCAGCTCGTAGCGCCCGACCGCGAAGCTGTCGCCGACCTTGGCGCCGACGATGGTCTCGCTGTTCCAGCTGGTCTCCGCCACGATGCCGAGCAGGCAGATGCCGATGCCGGCATGGGCGAGCGCCGCGCCCAGCGCCGCGCGCGGCAGTCCCCTGAAGCGGGCGAAGGCGGTCGCCGCCGGCACCCGCCCGAGGCCGGACCGCTCGGCGATGTCGATGATCGCGCCGAGAATCACGAAAGCGCCGAGCCCGATGCCGATCGGCGCCAGCGCCGGCCCGCCGCTCTCCGCATAGGCGGCCGCTCCGGCCGCCGCCAGGCCGATGAGGAAGGCGAGCATCAGCCGCTGCGCCGCGCCGGGCAGATCGCCGCGCTTCCAGGCCAGCAGCGGCCCGAACGGCATGGCGAACACCACCGGCAGCATCAGCGCCCCGACCGTCAGGTTGAAATAGGGCGGCCCGACGGTGATCTTCGCACCCGTCGTCGCCTCCAGCGCCAGCGGGTAGAGCGTGCCGACGAACACCGCCGCCGCCGCCGCGGTGAGCAGCAGGTTGTTCAGCACCAGCGCCCCCTCGCGGGAGATCGGCGCGAAGATGCCCCCCTGCCGCAGATTGCCGGCCCGCGCGGCGAACAGGGTCAGCGAGCCGCCGATGAAGAACACCAGGATGCCGAGGATGAACACGCCGCGCGTGGGATCGGTGGCGAAGGCATGCACCGAGGTCAGCACGCCCGAGCGCACCAGGAAGGTGCCGAGCAGCGACAGCGAAAAGGCGAGGATGGCGAGCAGCACCGTCCACACCTTCAGCGCGTCGCGCTTTTCCATGACGACGGCGGAATGGATCAGCGCCGTGCCGGCCAGCCACGGCATCAGCGAGGCGTTCTCCACCGGGTCCCAGAACCACCAGCCGCCCCAGCCGAGCTCGTAATAGGCCCAGTAGGACCCCATGGCGATGCCCAGCGTCAGGAACGCCCAGGCTCCCAGCGCCCAGGGCCGCACCCAGCGCGCCCAGGCGGCGTCGATGCGCCCGTCGATCAGCGCCGCCACCGCGAAGGCGAAGGTGACGGAGAAGCCGACATAGCCGAGATAGAGCAGCGGCGGATGGATGGCGAGGCCGATATCCTGCAGCACCGGGTTGAGGTCGTTGCCCTCGGCCGGCGCCGGGATCACCCGGGTGAACGGGTTGGAGGTCAGCAGCAGGAAGGCGATGAAGGCGACGCCGATCGAGCCCTGCACGCCCAGCACATTCGCCTTGAGCCGCGCCGGCAGGTTGCCGCCGAACAGCGCCACGGTGGCGCCGAAGATGGCGAGCACCAGCGCCCAGAGCAGCATCGAGCCCTCATGGTTGCCCCAGGTTCCGGTGATCCGGTAGAGCAGCGGCTTCAGGGAGTGCGAGTTCTCGACGACGTTCAGCACCGAGAAATCGGACGTCACATAGGCGACGACCAGCACCGCGAAGGACAGCGCGACGAAACCGCAGAAGGCCAGCGCCAGCGAGGGCCCCACCCGCATCAGCGCCGCGTCGTTGGTGCGCGCGCCCCAGATCGGCAGCACGGTCTGCAGGATGGCGACGGCGAGCGCCAGCACCAGCGCGTAATGGCCGATCTCCGGGTTCATGGCGCGGCACTCCCCTGGGTGGCCTTGACCGGATTGCCGTTCGCGCCTTCCTGCCAGACGCCCTGCTTCTTGAGGGCATCGACCACTTCGCGCGGCATGTATTTCTCGTCGTGCTTGGCGAGCACGCTGTCGGCGGTGAAGCTCATCGGGCCGGTCAGCCGGCCTTCCACGATCACCCCCTGCCCCTCGCGGAACAGGTCGGGCAGGATGCCGACATAGGCGACCTCGACATCGGCGCCGCCATCGGTGATGGCGAAGCGCACATGCACATTGTCGCTCTTCACCACGCTGCCGTCCTTCACCAGCCCGCCGACGCGCAGCCGCGTGCCCGGCGCCGTGTGCTCCTGGGCAATCTCGCTCGGCGAGCGGAAGAACACGATGGTGTCGTTGAGCGCGAACAGCACCAGCCCGGCGGCGATGGCCAGCACGCCGAGCGCGGAGGAGATGAGGACGAGGCGGCGGCCCTTGCGGGTCATGCGGCTAACTCCCGAGCCCTAGTTCGCGGGCGAGCGCGTCGATGCGGCCGAGCGCCTGGCCGTCGGCGGCGAACTGCACCCGCGCCTTGGCGGCGGCATCGCGGGCCTTGGCGCCCTCGCCCAGCACGTTCCACGCCCGCATCAGCCGCAGCCAGCCGTCGAGATCGTCGCCCTTCTCGGCGAGGCGCTGCGACAGCCGGTCGACCATGCCGCGGATCATGGCATCGCGATCCTGCGCGCTCATCTGCTGGGACGCCGCGACATCCTCGGCGCTCGGTCCCGGAGCCGGCGCCGCGGGCGCTCCCACCCGCGCCAGCGCGGCCGCCAGCATCGGCTGCCAGGGGGCGTCGGCGGGCGTATCGGCGGCCAGCGCCGACCAGATCGCCGCCGCGTCCTGCGGCCGCCCGTCCTGTTCGGCGGCCAGCCCCAGGAAATAGCGGGCGCGGGGATCCTTGGCATCGGCAGCCTGCGCCGCCTCGAAGGCGGCCTTCGCCTCGGCGGTGACGACCCCGCCGGACTGGGCGAGCAGCGCCTCGCCGAGCCCGTTCTGCCGGCGGACATCGGAACCGTCCAGCCGGATGGCGTTCTGCCAGGCCCGCGCCGCATCCTCATAGCGCCCGAGGCGCATATAGACCGGCGCGATCACCTCATAGCCGCGGCCGTCATCGGGATTGGTGGCGAGGTGCTCCTCGACGCGCCGGACCAGGATGGCGACGTCCGCCCCGCTCGGCTGGGCGTCGAGGCGCGCGGCCAGCGGCTGGCCGTCGAGCTGCGGCGAGCCGAGCGCGAAATAGAGCCCGCCCGCGAAGAGCGGCACGCCGATCAGCGCCACCACCGCCGCGACGCGCCGCCGCCGGTCGGCGCCGCCCGCCGCGCGTTCGGCGGCCTCGGCGCCGGCGACGCGCAGGATGCGGCGCGCGACCTCGTTGCGGGCCGCCTCGCTCTCGGCGGCGCCGATCAGCCCGGAGGCGCGGTCGCGCTCGATCTCGGCAAGCTGGTCGCGATAGACGGCGAGATCGGCCTGCCCATCGGACACGCCGTCGCCCGCGCGCGAGCGCAGGGGCCAGAGCACCGCCATGATGGCGGCGCCGGTCATCAGTGAAATGGCCAGCCACAGCAACATTAGTCTTCCTCTAATGCGCTCAGGTAGCCGACGCGACGGGCGCCGCCAATCCGTAACGACCTCGGTCCGATCGCCGCAGCCTCACAGTCGCGCGAGGAATCGGCCCGTTCTCACGCGACTGTGAGGTCGCGGGAAACACGAACCGCCCGCCTGCACCGGCAGGCGGGCGGTCGGATTCGCCATCGGCGGTCGGCCCGGACGAGCCGAAAGTCAGCCCGCCACCGGCGCCCAGGTGCCGTCCGGGTTGCGGCAGGCGGTGCCGCGCGCGGTCTGCGGCTGGCCGTCGATATAAATGGTGTGGGTGAATTCGCGGCAGCGCGGCGAACCGCCGCGGGCATAGGTCGGGCCGGGCACGATGGTGCCGTAATTGCCGTCCTCGCCGCGCCAGCTCACCGGGGCGCCGGGGCTGCCATATTCCAGCGCCTGCATCTCGGCCTGCCGGGCGCGCTGGCGGTCCTGCTCGTCGAGGGCGCTGCCGATGGCGCCGCCGATCAGGCCGCCGGCCAGGGCGCCGATCGCGGCACCCGCCACGTTGCGCCCGGCGATGGCGCCGATCACGCCGCCCGCAAGGGCGCCCGTCGCCGCGCCGCCCACCATGTTGGGATTTTCCTGGGTGGCGGTGCAGCCGGCCAGCGTGGCGCCGATCAGCGCGACGGCGACGAATTGGATAGCGCGCATAAAAGTCCCTTCCGAATCTTCCCAGCCTCAGCGGTGCGGCGCAGAAGGCGGGAGGATTAGGGCAAAACCGCGGCTCCCGCCTCAGGCGGCCGGCAGCCGCACCACGCAGCGTAACCCACCGAAAGGGGAACGGTCGAGCGCAAGCGAGCCTCCATACAGCCCGACCAGTTCGGAAACGATCGACAGGCCCAGCCCCGAGCCCGGCGTGGTCTCGTCCAGCCGTCGCCCGCGCTTCATCGCCTCGTGCCGCTGCTCCTCGGTGAGGCCCGGCCCGTCATCGTCGATGGTGATCTCGAAGACGCGCCGGCCCGCCGTCTCCCCCGCCGCACGGACGCTGATCTCGACCAGCGTGCGGGCCCATTTGCAGCCATTGTCGACGAGGTTGCCGACGATCTCCTCGAGGTCCTGCCGCTCGCCGCGGAAGCGCACCGCCCCGGCGATGTCGGTTTCCACGTCGATGCCGCGGCCGCGATAGACCTTGCCGAGCGAGGCGGCGAGCTTCTCGATCACCGGCCCCACCTCCTCCACGGTGGTGACGACCTTGGCGCGGGCGGCGATGCGGGCGCGCTCCAGATGGTGCGCCACCTGCCCCTTCATCACCTCCACCTGCTCCTGCACCTTGAGGGCGAGCGGGGAATCGGCGCCGCCGGCGGGCAGGCGCAGCGCCTCGTTCTGCAACACGGAGATCGGCGTCTTCAGCGCATGGGCGAGGTTGCCGACATGGGTGCGCGCCCGCTCGACGATCTCCCGGTTGGTGTCGATCAGGGCGTTCATCTCCGCCACCACCGGCGCCACCTCGATCGGGTAGTCGCCCTCCAGCCGCTCGGCGCGCCCCTCGCGCACGGCGGCCAGCGCGGCGAGCATCCGCTTGAGCGGCCGCAGCCCGAACAGTACTTGGAACGCCACCGTCATCAGGAAGACGAGGCCCAGCACGGCGAGGGTGATGGCGAGCGCGGTGTCGAAGCCCTCCACCTCGTCGTCGATCTCGCCGGCATCGGCGGCGACCGCGATGGCGTAGCGCCCGTCCTCGCCGAGATCGACCACGCGCTCGACGATGCGCAGCCGCTGGTCGGCCGGTCCCTTGGCATAGTCCTCGCGCAGGCCGGTCAGGTCGGAATCGGTGCCCTTCTCCACCAGCACCGGCAACGTGCCCTCGGGCATGGAGCGCGAGGTCTTCACTTCCTTGGCGGTGCGGTCCAGCCGCACGATCTGCCAGTACCAGCCGGAGAGCGGAAACGAGAAGATGGGGTCGCCCAGCGTCGTCGGCTCCGGCATCTGGCCGGCGGTGGAATTGGCGACGTCGGCGACGATGGTCTTGAGATAGACGTCGAGCCGCCGGTCGAAGGCGCGCTCCACCGCCTGCCGATAGGCGGTGGACAGCACCAGCCCGGTGAGGGTGAGCACCACCACGATCACCAGCGTGGCGGAGACGAACAGCCGAAGCGCCAGCGAGCGCGCGCGCATCAGCGCGGCGCGTCCGGCAGGGCGAGCAGGTAGCCGAGCCCGCGCACGGTCTGGATCACCTCGATGCCGAGCTTCTTGCGCAGGCGCCCGACGAACACCTCTATGGTGTTGGAATCGCGGTCGAAATCCTGATCGTAGAGATGCTCGACCAGTTCGGTGCGCGACACCACCCGCCCGGCATGGTGCATGAGATAGGCGAGCAGCCGGTATTCGTGCGAGGTCAGCTTCACCGCCTTGCCATCCACCGTCACCCGGCCGGAGCGGGTGTCGAGCATCACCGGGCCGCAGCTCAGCTCGCTGGCGGCATGGCCGGTGGCGCGGCGCAGCAGCGCGCGGATGCGGGCGAGCACCTCCTCCATGTGGAAGGGCTTGGCCACATAGTCGTCGGCGCCGGCGTCGAAGCCCTGCACCTTGTCGCTCCAGCGGTCGCGGGCGGTGAGGATGAGCACCGGCATCTTCTTGCCGTCGCGCCGCCAGGCTTCCAGCACCGAGAGCCCGTCCATCTTCGGCAGGCCGATGTCCAGCACCACCGCGTCATAGGGCTCGCTGTCGCCGAGATAATGCCCCTCCTCGCCGTCATGGGCGCGGTCGACGGCATAGCCGGCGTCGGTCAGCGCCTCGGTGAGCTGCCGGTTGAGATCGGGATCGTCCTCGACGACAAGCAAACGCACAGCCAGGCCCCTTCATACGACGAATCGCCACGCCGCTGCCGGCGGCGTGGCCTTCGTCAGGGAGCATGCCATTGCGGCACCGGCTTGTCAGGCGAGGCCCGCTTCCTCCCGTGCCCGGCGCAGGGCCCCGAGGAGCGAGAGGCCGATGCCGAGCACGGTGAGGGCGACGAAGGCCTGCTGGGCGATGCGCGACATCTCGGCGAAGGGCGAGAGCTGCTGCGCCGCCTCCGTCACCATGGCCCCGACGGTGCCCAGCGTCGCGGTCAGGGCCCCCTTGCCTTCGAGGCCCGCGCCCGTCGTCGGCCGGGCAGCCGGCTCGACATAGTTGGAGGCGACGAAATCGCCGCGCGCCCACAGCCCGGCCTCGGCGGCGCGGCGGTTGGCGAGCCCGGCCAGCACCTTGCCGCCGGCCCGGTTCCATTTGGCGAGCTCGCCCGGCACGGCGGCACGGTCGCCGGCATTGAGCTGCTTCAGCAGCGTCGAGGCCCGAAAGTTCCCCGATCCCACATTGAAGCAGAACGACACCAGCGCCGCGAACTGGTTGTCGGAAAGCGGCACGTCCACCGCCTCCTCCACCGCCGCCTCGTACTGGGCGAGATCGGCGCGCAGCATCGCCTCGGCCTGCGCCTCGGTGATCTTCTGGCCGCGCTTCACCGCCGGCGGGCCGGCGGCGTCGGTATGGCCGTAGCCGATGGTCCAGACGCCGACCGGATCGCGATAGGCCGTCAGGCGCCGGCCCTCCCACTGCTTGATGAGGGCGAGGCCGGCGTCGTTCACGCTGCGCGCCATGGGGGTCTCCTGATGAATGGGCACAAAAAAGCCGCCCGGCGGGCGGCGGCGGACGAATGGGCGTGCCGGCCGATCAGGCGAATTGCGCCGTGTCGATCGCCCCGGAGGCGGCCACCGTCACATTGGTGAAGCGGGTGGGATGGATGCCGTCGGCGGTGTATTTGCCGGCGGTGCCGTCCACCTTCCACTTGCCGGAGTTGCGGCTGCTTTCCACCACGTCGGCGACGTCGAACACCCCGTGCAGCGGATGGTCCGTCTCGCCGGCGCGCAGGGCGCCGACGGTGCCGGCCGCCACGGGGACGCCGGCAAGGAGCGGCGCCCCGTCGCGCAGCCAGTCGTTCAGCTGCTCGCGCACGCCGCTGCCGGAAATCGAGAAATTGGTGCGCGCCGTCTGGTTCTCCAGCGTCGCCCAGCTGTCGGTCGAGTTGGTCTCGGGGGTGAGCGTGGTCTGGAACAGCCGGGCGCCGGTCCGGGCGCTCCCGGCGCCGCGCGTCCACAGCGCCAGCATGTTGGCCTGCATCGCGGCGAGGGTGGCGCCGCCGGCGATGCTGTTCACGCCATGCTCGAAGACGATGTTCTTCACATAGCGCGCCAGGGCGAGGCGGTTGCTGCAGCTGCGGGTGGCCGTCTCGAGATCGTCGCCGGCCATGGCGCCGCTGATATAGGCGTGGCTGGAGGAGACGGCGCGCCCGATCAGCCCGAAGCCGCCATCGCTGGCATCGTCGGCCGCATAGGCATCGCCGGTGCCTTCGACGATGCTGTCGCCGATGCCGAGCACGCCGCCATGGGTGGTGCGCGCGATGATGCCGACCGGCCAGGTTCCCACCGAGCGGGTCGCCGGATCGGGGGTGCCGAAGCGCCGCGTCAGGTCCGCCGTGCGCGAGGTCGAGGCGGTGCAGCCTTCCGCCGCATAGTCGTTCTGGCGGAAATTGGCATGGACATAGCCGACCGAGCCATAGACCGCGATACGGACATGGATCTCCGCGCCCGCCGCCAGCGTGATCGGCAGGAAGTCGGTGCACAGGTCGCCGCCGGCGTCGATGAAGCCCTGCGAGGCGCCGGCGAAGGACATCTGGGTGAGCGTGCCCGTCGGGTATTCGATCGATGCCGAGACCGCCACCTGCGCCTGAACGGCGGTCTCGAACTTGTCGCCCGCCCGGTTGGCGAACCAGTTGGGGAAGCGCACCGCCAGCTCGGTGACATCGGCGCGCAGCGTGTGGCGGGTGCGGGTGAAGGTGCTGATGCCGTCGGTCGCCTGCGCGGTGGCGATGCGGCAATTGGTGGCGACCTGCCCGTAATATTCCTCGGCGCTGCGCAAGGGGAACGCCCCGCTATTGGCCGGCAGGTCGCCGGTCCGCGCGCGCAGCGCCGCGAGCGAGTGGCGGCCAAAGAACCCGTCCGCGTCATGGCCGACGAGATGGGTGAGCGCGCGCTGCGGCGCGAGTTCGATTTCGCCCGACATCAACTGGTCTTTCCTGAGAGTGGGGAATGAGAGAGGTCCGGCATCCGGCCGGCGAGCGGCGACACGCCCTCCGACACGCGGCCGGCCAGCAGGACGCGGCCTTCCGGCAGCTCGGGCGCCGGTCCACCCGGCGCGGCGAGCACGAGGGTGGTGAGCGCGAGGCGCACCCGCCCGCCGGTGAAGGTGCCGCCGCCGGCGGACACCACCACCGGCGTATCGGCGTAGAAGGCCTGCGCGCCGATGGCGCCGATGGTGGTCGCCCCGACGCCGGTCGCGAGGCCGGTGCCGAACTTGCTGGCCTCGCCGGCAATGCCGAGGCTCCAGCCGGCGGTGCCGGCGAGGGCGACGAGCACGCGGCTCGCCACGCCCAGGCAGATCGCCCGGTCGGGGATCACCAGCGCCGTCGTCACCGCGGCGCCGGCGAGATCGACCTCGATCTCCTCGACCCGCAGCCCGACCCCGGCGCCGGAGGGCGAGAAGGCCAGCGCGTCGCGCCAGGCCGTGCCGTCGAAGCCGACGCTGCGCCCCTCGGCGACCACATGCGCCCGCCAGCCCGCCCGGGGGGTGAGGAAGCGCCAGCCGGAGCCGTCATGCACCGCCACCGCGCCCGCGCGTCCGGCCCAGTCGCCGCCGGCGCCGGCGGCGACGATATGGCGGTCGCCGAGGACGGGCGTCGGCGGCGGCGTGGCGCGCGTGCGGTCGAGCACCGCCAGTTGCACGGCGGCGTCGAGCAGCAGCAGCGCCTCGTTATGGGTGACGTGCTTCTGCGCCTGCGCCGCCGCGAGCAGCGGCAGCGCCAGCGACGGGGTCGTCTCGCTCATGGTGATCTCGTGCTGTTGCGGCGTTCAGGCCGGAGGATCAGGTCGCCAGCCGCGCAAGGAGCGGCGCTCCCGCCCCGGCGCTCGCGGAAAGCTGCGCGACGCGCAGGTCGATGAAGGGCTGCGCGGCGCCGAAATCGACGATCTCCGCCGCCGCCGCATAGAGGAAGGCCGGCGAGGTCACGGTCGCGGTCCGCACCACGGCGGCGCCGTTCAGGATCTCGACGCGGTAGGCCTCCGCCGCCTCGCCGAGCGGCACCTCGACGACGTCCCAATTGTCGCCGCCCTGGCGGGTGCGCCGGGTCCAGCTCATCTCGACGCCCGCCGGCGTGCGCCGCGCGCGGGCATGCACCGGCGCGAGCGGCGCCAGGGCGAGAGCGCCGACGGTCGTCCCGGTTTCGGAGACCGCCGGATCGCCATGGTCGCGATCGGCCCGCCCCGCCCGCAGGGTGAGCGCGCGACCGATCTGCTCGGCTCCGGTCGCCACGCCGGCGAGGTTGCGGTCGAGCCGCACGAACAGCGTGCCGGCCGGCCATTCGGCGGCCGCCCGCGCCTCGGTGCCGCCCTGCCCGCGCAGCAGGGTGCCGAGCGACCACACCCGCTGGCCGACCAGCTCGGCCTCGGCGAACTGGATCACCTCCACTGCGCCGTCCGGCGCCACCAGCGCCGCGAGATTGGCGCCGTTCAGCACCGCCTCCTCGCTCGCCGCCGCCAGCAGCCCGCCGTAAAGCTCCACCGTCAGCCGCGCGCCCGGTTGCCATAGCCAGGGCGCTCCCGGCGCCAGCGGCCCGGTGAGCCGCCCCATCACCGAAGGCGCCGGCAGCGTCGCCACCCGCTCGAAGCTCGCCCCGTCGATCCCGCGCCACACCGCCAGCGCCCCCGGCCAGGGGGAGGTGAAGGCCGCCAGCCAGGCCAGCGTCGGCGCCTCGCCGGAAGAGGGCAATGCCGGCAGGGTCAGCACCGCCAGCTCCGGCGGCCCGGCCGCCACGGGCAGGGTCACGCCGGTCGCGCGCGGCTCGCGCACCGCCAGCGCGAACACGCCGGGATCGATGCTGCGTCCCGTCACCTCCCGCGCCTCGGTGTCGCTGACCTCGGTGATCTCGACCAGCCGCCGCCGGCCGTCGCGGGTGAGGCCGACGATATCGCCCGGCTCCAGCGCGAGCCGCGAGGGCGGCAGCGCGAAGCGCAGGCTCTCGCGCGTTGCCCAGGCATCCTGCAGCCACATCTCGGCGAGGCCGGAGACCAGCCCGTCATGCGCCGCCATGGCGACATCGAGGCTCGTCTCCACCCGCGCGGCGCCGGCGAGCCGGCGCGAGGCGGCGGTGGAGCGGCGATATTCCGCCATCGCATCGACGAAGCCGATGGTCACGGAGAGCGGCAGCTCGCCCTCCGATGCCCGGGTGACGCTCGGTGCCGGCCGGTCCTCGTCGGCGAGGACATCCTCGTCGGCGAGTTCCGCCGCCAGCCGGCCGCCGCGCGGGCGCAGCGCCAGCCCGTCGCCATTTTCCATCAGGTCGAAGCCGAAGACGCGGCCCAGCGGCTCCAGCGCCGCCCGCACGCTCATCGGCCGGTCGACGACATAGCCGTCGATCACGCCGGCCAGCCGCGAGGCGTCCAGCCCCTCGATGCCGGCATCAGCCGCGAGCGCCGCGCACATCTCGGCGAGCGGCGCCGAGCCCAGCCGCCCGGTCAGCCAGTGGCCGGTCGTCCAGTTCGTCCCGTCCGCCCACACATCGGTGGCGAGCGGAAAGGCGGGGAACGGCCGCGCATCCCATGTCCAGGCATAGACGCCCGCGAGGTCGATCATCCGCCCGCCCGGCAGGCCGGCGGCCGGCGGATTGGCGGCATCGGACGCAAGCGCGTCGAAGGAGGCTTCGAGATGCCGGCGCTGGATCAGGTCGTCGCGCTGTCCATTGGAGAAGGGCGGCAGGCCGTTCTCCACCGATTTCGGATCGGGGAACACGCTCGGCCGGTTCGCTCCCTTGTCGACCGCCGCGCAGCCGATCTCGGTCAGCCGCACCGGCTTCGCCCCCGGCACATAGGCGGTCGGGCCCGCCTGCCGGACGCCGCCGATGCGCTCGTGATGGGCATGGCCCCACCAGGAGGCGATGTCCTTCTGGCGGAACACCCAGGGCTCGCCATAGGCGCCGTCGGTGATCGGGGTGCGGGCCTGCGTGGCGCGCGCGTCCTCGTCGGCATAGTACCAGTCGAAGCCCTCGCCGCCGGCGACATTCGCCGCGAGATAGGCGGGATCATAGCCGCTGCCGAAGCTCGCGGCGTCGAGATGGACGTCGCCGTCGCGCCAGTCGGCGATCGGCGCGTACCAGTCGATGCCGATGAAGTCGATGGCCGGCGACGCCCAGAGTGGATCGAGCGGAAAACGCACCTCTTCCCCGCCATCGAGCGAATGGGCGCCATATTCCGTCCAGTCGGCCGCATAGGAGACGAGGGTCCCCGCCCCCACCGTGGCCTTCACCTCGGCCGCCAGCGCCGCATAGTGCTGCGCCGCCGGATAGACGCCCGGGCTCGAGCGCACCCGCGTCAGCGCCGCCATCTCCGAGCCGATCAGCAGCGCCTCCACCCCGCCGGCGAGCACGCTCAGCCGGGCATAGTGCAGCGCCATCCGCCGCAGCCCCCAATCGGCCGGGCCGGCATAGATCACCTCGCCGCCGGAAATCGCGAACTGCGCCGCCGTGGCGGTGCCGAACAGCGCGGCGATCTGCGCGCCGGCGCCGGCGGTGCCGTCCGGCGTGCCGGGCCGTCCCGGCGCGGGATCGCAGGTAATGCGCCCGCGCCAGGGATAGGCCGGCTGGTCGGCATTGCCGGTCCAGGGGTCGGCCAGGCCGCTGCCGGCCGGCACGTCCATCATGATGAACGGGTAGAGCGTCACCTTCAGCCCGCGGGCCTTCAGCGCCTGGATGGCGCGCACCACGCTGGCGTCGGAAGGCGTGCCGCCATAGGCCGGGCGTCCCTCATGCGCGCTCACCAGATGCGCGTCGGCCCGCGTGCGGCCGGCGACCCGCCAGGCCTGCGTCGTGCCGCCGGCCTTCACCGTCTTGTCCCGCCGCTCGACGCCGGGATGCACCTCGCACCGCCCCGCCCGCAGGTCGGTGCCGAACCACGACACCACCAGCGCCACCCGTTCGAGGTTCGGGCAGCAGGCCATGAGCCGGTCGAGCGACGCCTCGACATCGGTCGCGGCGATCGTCGCATGGCGGTTCTCCGCCGCGTAGCTGCCCGCCCGTTCGACGCGCTTGAGCTCGGTGGTGTCGTAGCCGAACTCGGTGGCGGCGGGGATCATCGTCACCGCCTTCAGGCGCGGCTCCAGCGCCCCGACGGCCCGCTCCACCTCCACCGAGAGCTGCGGCAGCCGGTTGCCGAAATCGGCGAGCGGCAGTCGCTCGAAGACGAGATAGACCAGCCCGCGATAGGCCGGCGCCCCCTCGCCTTCCAGCGCCGCGACCAGCGGATCGGGCATCTGGTCCTCGCCGCCGAGATAGGTGCGGACGTTGAGCCCTTCCAGATCCAGCTCGCGCCCGTCGGCCCAGATGCGGCCGATCCACGTCGCCGGCCCCTCGCACAGGCCGACCGCGAAATTCGCGTAATAGGAATAGGTGGTCGTGGTGGTGCCGCCACCGAGCGACGAGCCCTTGCCGCCGGCGGAACCGGTCTGCGTGGAGACCACCTCCTCCACCTCGCTCGCCCAGATCAGCTGCGCCGAGAGCCGGGCGCGGCCATAGAGCCGCGGCATGGGGGCGCCGTCCACCGAGGTCATGATGTCGAGATCGGCCAGCCGCGGCCCCTCGACATTCTTGCCGGGCGTGAGCAGCGCACGGTCGATCACCGCCCCGCCCAGCGCGCCGATGGCACGGCCGGCAATGGCGCCGAGCGGCCCGAACAGCGAGCCGCCCAGCGCCGCCCCCGCGCCGCCGAGAAGAAGTGTCGCCATGGATGAGGTTCCGATGTCAGAGAAAGACGCAATCGCGGTGCGGTTTCTTGTCCCCTACCCCGCGCCGGGAAAGGCGAAGGCGAAGGCGAGGCGCCGCCGCCACCAGGGCGCGAAGGCGACCTCCGCCACGCTCGCCCCGTCATGGGCGTGCACCATGCGATCATCAGCCACCAGGATCGCCGCATGCTTGGCCGGCAGATGCGCCCGCCAGCGGAACAGCAGCACGTCGCCGGGCCGGACGGCCTCCACCGCCACCGGCGCCAGATGCCGGAACCCGGCCTGCGCCAGTTGCTCGGTCCGCGTCGCCTCCGCCCAGTCCGGCGCATAGGCCGGCAGGGTCTCGGGCTCGGCGCCGAGCACCGCCCGCCACACCCCGCGCACCAGCCCGAGGCAATCGGCGCCCTCGCCGGCGAGCGAGGCACGATGCAGATAGGGCGTGCCGATCCACCGGCGGGCCTCGGCGATGATCTTCGCCCGCAGCTCCGTCTCGCTCATGTCAGGAGGCCCCCGGCCGGGAGATGCGCAGCACCGCGTCATTGCCCGGCATGTGCGGCATGCCGCGGAAGTTCGGCGTGTTGGCGAAGCGGTCGCGGCAGGTGGAGAACCGCTTGTCGCAACCGGCGCTCACCGTGAAGGCGTCGCCTGCCGCCAGCGGCTCCGGCGGGCGCTGCCACATGTCGAGCCGCACCGTGCCGCCGGCCATGCCATGCGCCTTCACCTCGCTGGCGAAGCCCGCATTGGCCCCGCCGGTGAAGACGAGCCGTCCCTGCGTGAACCAGCCGGCGGCGAAGCCGTCGAGCCCGCTCGCCGTGAACCGCCCGGCCGCCTCCACCGCGACCACCGCCCCCTCGCCGCGGAACGCCGGCGCGGCAAGATCGATCCGGCAGCGCACGTCGCCGAGATCGGCGTCGCAGCTGCGGGTGAACAGCCGCCCGCGCACCTGCCCGAGCGCGTCGGCGAGCCCGCGCAGCTCGGCGACGAAGGTGCCGTTCTCGCGCCGCACCTCGCCGAGGCTACCCCGGCGCAGCCGCACGAAGCTCGCCGGGTTCGACCAGTCGACCAGCAGCAGCTCCACCGCCGCCCCGTCATAGAGGCCGGCGGCGAGGTCGCGCTCGTCGAGCTGGTCGGCGGCGAGCGCGCCGGCCATCTCCCCGGCCGCGGCCGCGAAGCCGAGCGCCGCCGCCGTCTCGCTTCCCGTCACCCCCGCCGCGGCGTGGAAGGGCGTGCCGTCCACCTCGAGGTCGCGGTCGTGCTCGGTCAGCCCCAGCACCGTGCCGTCGCGGCGGGTGAGACGCCAGCAGCGTGCCAGCGTGGTGGCGCCGGAGGCCAGGGCGGCGGCGAGGTCCGGTGGCAAGGTCCTCATGGTCTTATCTCCAGCACGGGAATGCGCGGGATCTGCCCGGCCTCGAAGGCGGTCAGGTTCACCTCGAGGAAATCGGTGTCGAAGCGCACGGGCACGTCGAACAGGAATCCGGCGGTCACGCCCGCTCCCGCCGCCGGCACATGGCCGGCGAGGAAGGTGACGGTGCCGAGCGTGGCGTCGAGGGCGTAATGCGTTCCCTCGGTCTGCTCGGCCCCGTCCACCGCCACCCGCACCGTGCCGGCGACCGGCTTGGCGATCGGCCGCGCATAGGGCGCGTGCGCGCCGCCATAGGTCTTGGCGAGCTGGAACTGCGCCCGCGCCCCGGTGCCGGCGCCGAGCGCCTGGTCGAGCGGCGTCACCGCCGTTCCCGGCGCGGCGGAGGAATGGTCGAGCCGGTCGCGCCAGCGAAAGCCATAGAGTCGCCCGCGCCGCTCCTCGAAGAAGGCGACGACGCCGGCCAGCTGCGCCAGCGAGGTGACGCCGTAGCCGGCGTCCCAGCGCCGGCGGGAATGGGCGAGGCGCGTGTTGCGCTCCTCGCGGCCGGTCAGCGTGGTGACGATCTCGGTCGCCCGCTCCGGCCCGCCCGCCGCGCCGAGCGCGATGTCGAGCGGAAACAGCACCTCGTGGAAGGCGGCCATGGCATGCCTTTCATTGCGAATATCGGAATGGCGGCACGGCGGCGGCGCCTCAGCCGCTGCGCTCCCCGCGGGCGACCGCCCGGCTCACCAGCCCGGCGAGATAGGCCTCGGACCGGCGGAACGAGCCGGCATCGGGCGTCGCGACATTGACGGTGACGTTCACCGCCCGGCCGCCGCCGCCCGCCGCCACGCCGAGCCGCCCGTCGGGCCCGCGCCGCAGCGGCAGGATCGCCTCGGCGCCGGCCTCGCCCATCAGCCCGGTACGTCCGCCGGCGAGCGGGAAATAGGTCGGGCTCGCCACCACGCCGCCGCTCGCGAACGGCACCACCCGCCCGCCCTCGAAGGCGCCACCCTTCGCAAAGCCCAGCGCCCCGCCGAACAGGCCCTGCACCAGGCTGGCGAAGCCCTGCTCCACCGGCCTCAGGGCGATGTCGAGCGCCAGCGAGGAAAGCCTGAGCCCCAGCGCGCGGATCACGTCGCCGGCCTCCTTGCCCTTCACCACCGCGCCGGTCAGCGCGTCGCCCACCGACCGGCCGAAGCCGCGCGCCAGGCGCTCGGCTTCGGAAAGCTCGCGGCGGAAGGCGCTCGTGTCCGCCGATATCTCGACGGTGAGATCCGCCGCCGTCAGACTGTCATCCTCGGTCATGTCGGCTCCATGCGATCGGTCGGAAGGTCGGGGATCAGTCGGGAAACCGCGCCATCAGCGCCGCCAGGCCGCTGCGGTCGAGCGGCGCCCGCTCCGGGCCGGCGAAGGCGCGCATGGCGGCGGCGAGTTCGCGCGGCGTCAGCGCCCAGAAGTCGCGGGCGGCAAGCCGCAGCCGGCCGAAGCCGAACGCCATGGCCTCCGCCCAGGGAAACGCCGCGACGGGCCGCGACAGCTCGGTCGCGTTCAGTCCCGCCGCGGCACGCGAGGGTCCGGCACGGCCTCCGCGGCCGCCGGCAGGTCCGGTCGCCCTTCCTCCGGCACCGCCCCGAAGGTGGCGGCGATCAGGTCGCCGACGATGCGGGCGAAGCCGGTGGCCCCGCCCGGCGTCGTCATCCGCGCCACCTCCGCCGCGCCGATCTCCTCGCCGGCACCGCCGAGGCCGGCGGCGATCACCCGCGCCGCGTCGCGGGCGGAGAGCCGCCCGGCGCCGAAGCGCTCGGCCAGCGCCACCAGGTCGGCGGCCCCGAAGGCCTCCTCCAGCTCCGCCAGCGCGCCCAGGGTAAGCACCAGCCGCCGCCGGCGCCCGTCGAGCTCGGCGACGATCTCGCCGCGATAACGGTTGGCCGCGAAAACGTTCATGTCCGGTCCCTCACAGCGCCACGAAGGCGAGTTCGCCCGCGCTTTCCAGCGCGATGTCGAACGTCACCTCGCCGTCGTGCTCGGCGGCGATCTCCAGCGAGACGATCTGGAACGGCCCGGTGACGGTGCCGAAATCGGGCACCACCAGCTGCGCGTTCTGCACCGCGCCGTCGAAGAAGCTCTGGCGGATCAGCGCGTCGGAGGCGGCATCCTTGAACACGCCGGAACCGGAGACGGAGGCGCGCTTCACCCCCGCCCCCGCCAGCAGTTCGCGCCAGCGCCCGGCGCTCTCGGCATGGGTCACGTCGACCGTCTCGGTGTTGAAGGCGATCTGCCGCGAGCGCAGCCCGGCCACCGTCACATAGGCGGTGCCGTCGTGGATCTTCAAAAGCAGGTCCTTGCCCTTCTGCGCGGCCATGGCCGTCTCCCGTCTTGGTATTTAGGAACCGTTAACCGCGATGCGGCAACCTAGGGCCAGGGTCGGCGATCAGGTGATCGCCGCCAGCGCCCGTCTCATGTTCTGAATCAGGATGAGGAATCGCCGCCAAGTGAGCTCATCCTCCGATTCAGGATGAAGGCGCTTTCCCGAGTCCCCGCCGGATATTAGCCGGCTTTCCTGAGATTCGTCCTGCCCGTTCAAGTCGTTTCCGTCACAGCGCGAAACCGGACGATCGCACGATAGGTGCGCCCGCCCGCCTCGCGCCGGATCTCCGCGCCGGTGGTGCGCAGGTTGACGAGCCGCCCCTCGGCCAGCGGCAGCGCCGCATCGTGCAGCGCTTCCTGCACCAGCGCGGCGATCCGGTGCGCCTCGCCGTGCCCACCCTGGCGCGACCACACATGCAGGGTGAGCCGGTGTTCCTCGCCACGCTCGGTGGCGGTGGACCAGTCGAGCACCTGCGCGTCTCCCAGCGTCACATAGGGAAACACCGGCGCCGCCGGCGGCACATCGTAGATGCGCGCGCCGCCCAGCGCGGCAAGCAGCGGCGCATCGGCGCCGAGCGCCGCGTGAAGTGCGGCCCGCAAGGCCGCCGCCGCGCTCATCGCCCGCCCTCCCGCGCGGCCACCTCGCGCGCAACCTCCGCACGCAAAGCCGTTTGCCGGCGCAGCACGGCGATCAGCCGGGCAAGCGTCGCGCTCTTCAGGCTGGATGAAAACCTCATGGCGCCTCCTCCCGGCAGCGGCAGGAAAGCCGCCGCCCGCGTCCGTCCGGGTCGCTCACCGCCTCGACCAGCAGCACCCGCGCGCCGAGCCGCAGCCGGTCGCCCGGCTTCACCGCCGCCGGCGCCCGCAGCGTCACGCGATGCGTCAGCACCGCCCCCGGCCGGTCGGCGATCTCGGCCGGCGCGGCGTCGCTGCGCAGCGCGCCCCACAGCTGCCCCGCCGCCACATAGGCGAGCACGGCCCCGCCGAGCCCATCGGGCGTCGCCACCGGCGTCTCATGGACCAGCCGGTGGCGCAGTCCGCCGAGCCCGCTCACAGCCGCGCCACCCGCCAGGGGGCGACCAGCGTGCCCAGCGCGGCGGGAAAGGCCGCGGCCGGGCCGGCGAGGTCGCGATGCTCGTGGAAATGCGCCAGCACGAGGCGCACCGCCTCGATCAGCGGCGCCGGCACCTCGGCGGCGCTCGGCCCGTGCCCGGCGGTGATGTCGAGCGCGATGCCGGCGAGCGGGCGCGGGGGCGGTGCCACCGCCCCCCGGTCGACGCGGATCAGCCCCGGCAGCCGCGCGGCATCGACATTGAAAGCCGTCCCGGGCACCTCGATCTCCACGCCGGCGGCGTCGATCAGCGCCACCCTGTCGAGCGTGCGCAGCGGCGACACCGGCACCGGGATCAGCCCGCTCGCCGGCCAGGCGTCGCGGACGATCCGCCATTTCTGGTCGATCAGCGCCCGGCGGGTCAGCGTCTCCACCGTCGCCCGCGCGGCGGTGATCATCGAGGCGATCAGCGCGTCCTCGCCGTCATGGTCGACGCGCAGATACGCCTTCGCCTCGGCGAGCGTCAGCGGTTCGCTCGCGGGTCCCGCGAGCAGCAAGGCGGGCATCGGCCCCTCCCCTCTTGTGCTGTGAAACGATGCAGCGACGTGCCTCGGCCCGACGCCCGCCATGACTTGACGCGGCGGGAGCCGGCCGGCAGAACCGCGCCACCCCCTCATCGAGGAAGCCCGATGCCGCGCCCCTCCTTCTTCCGCCTCGCCCGGATCGCCGCCGTCGCCGCCCCCCTGCTGGCCTGCGCCGCGCCGGCCCTCGCCATTGTCGGCGGCCGCCCGGCGGACGAGGCGACGAAGGCGCAGACGGCGCTCATCGTCTCGACGCGGGGCGCCTCCTGCACCGGCGTCGTCGTCGCCCCGCAGGTGCTGCTCACCGCGGCGCATTGCGTGCAGCCCTCGGCGAACTATGCGGCGGTGGTGTTCGAGGCGTCCGGCCCGCGCCTCGTCGAGGCGAGCCGCATCGCGCTGCATCCGCGCTTCGACCCTGCCTCCTTCGAGACCCGCCGGCCGACGCCGGACCTCGCTTTGGTGAAGCTCTCGGCGCCGCTGCCCGGCGTGCGCCCGGCGCAGCTGTCGAGCGAGCCGGCGCTGCCGGCCCGCCGCACCGCCTTCACCCTCGCCGGCTACGGCGTGACGAAGGACGGCGACGGCAAGTCGGCCGGCACGCTGCGCGTGGTGAGCCTGCCGAGCATCGGCACCACCGGCGGCATCATGATCCGCCTCTCCGATGGCGCGGCCGCCGGCGGCTGCACCGGCGACAGCGGCGGCCCGGTCTTCCTCGACGGCACGGTGGCCGGGATCATCGGCTGGTCGACGGCGGCCGGCGGCGCGCGCGGCTGCGGCGGCGTCACCGGCGCGACGCTGGTCGGTCCCCAGCGCGCCTGGGTCGATGCCACCGCGCGGAGCATGGGCGCGCAGTGATCCCCCTTTCCCGCTGGGGAGAAGAGATCGCGCCCGTCCGTTCCCTCTCCCCGACGGGAAGCGGGAGCTTGCTGCGTCTGGCCCCGGCGCCGCACGGTCCGACCTGCCCCCTCCCCTGGCGGGAGAGGGAGCAGGTCGCGCCCGTTACGACGCGGCGAACTTCAGCAGCTTGATGGCGTCGAAGTCCTGCACGCCGCCGCCGACGCGCTTCGTGGTGTAGAACAGCACATAGGGCTTGGCGGAATAGGGATCGCGCAGCACCCGCACCCCGGCGCGGTCCACCACCAGATAGCCGCGGCGGAAATCGCCGAACGCCACCGAAAGGCTGTCGGCGCCGATATTCGGCATCTCCTCCGCCTCGTGGACGGCGAAGTTCATCAGGCTCGGCGGCTGGCCGGGGCCGACGGGCGGCGCCCAGAGATAATGGCCGTTCTCGTCCTTCAGCTTGCGCACCGCGCCTTGCGTACGGCGGTTCATCACGAAGCTGCCGTTCTGGCGATAGCCGGCCTTCAGCGCATAGACGAGATCGACCAGCGGATCGGCGGGATTGGCGCTCGGGAAGCCGCCGGCCGCGCCCGTCGCCACGAAGCCGAGCGAACCCCACGCCCAGGCGCTCTCGGCCACGCTCGCATAGCTCAGGAAGCCCTTCGGCTTGCCGGTGCCGTCGCCGGTGACGAAGGCGGTGCCTTCCTGGCTGGCGAAGGCCGCCTCCACCTCGATGGCGAGCCATTCGTCGATGTTCACCGCCGCGTCGTCGAGCAGGGTCTGGGTGGCCGCCGGCATGGCGTAGAGTTCCATCGCCGGGAAGGCGAGTTCGTCCAGCACCGGGCTGGCGGTCTGCGCGCGGGCCGCCGTCTCGGCCACCCAGCCGACCGCCGGGCCGGAGGTCATGAACGGCTTCTTGTAGGTGCCGGCGGAAATCGTCCGCACGTCGGAGATGGCGCGGATCGGCGAGAGCGCGGCGAGCCTTTTGCCGATCTCGCGCTCGGTCTCGCCCGGCACCACATAGCCGCCATCGGCGGCGACGCCGGCCGACATCGCCTTCGCCTCGATGCGCTTGAGGCCGGCCGCCTCGCCATGCCGGACATAGGCGTCGAAGGCGGCCTTGTGCTCGCGCGCCGCGAGGTCGCCCGCCAGGTCGGCGCGGCCGGAGAGCCCGGGCCGGCGCGCTTTGAGCACCAGCTCGTCGATCAGCGCCTTCTGGGTGTCGAGCGCGGCGTTGATGCGCTCCACCTTGTCGGCGGTCACCGCATCGACGCCGCGCCGCTCCAGCTCGCCGAGGCGCTGGTCGTTGGCGTCCTTGAACGCCTCGAAGGCGCCCATGAATTCCTCGAAGGCGGCGCTCACCTCCGGGCCGGCGGATTTGGTCTCGAGGCCGGCTTTGGTTTCAGGATTGCTGGACATGAAGGGTCATCCTTTCAGGGGAGAGAGGGAGCCGGGTGTCGGCAGGGCGCCGAGGGCGCGCAGGCGCCGGGCGCCGCGGCGGATGGCGGCGACGAGCGGGGTATTGGAGCCGCCGAGCCGCTTCACCGCGTCGATGCGGGCGTCGGGCTGCATGGGGAAGGTGACGACCGACACCTCCCACAAATCGATGCGCGAGAGCCGGCGCACCCGCGAGCGCGGGTCGGTACGGCCCTCCACAGCGCGGAAGCCGATGGAGAGCCCGTCGATCGCCCCGGCACGCATCAGCGCCAGCACCTCGCGGGCACGCGCCACGTCCGACATCAGCCGGCCGCGCACGAACAGGCCGGTCGCATCCTCGCGGATCTCGGTCCACACGCCGATCGGCTCGGCCGGATCGTGCTGGAACAGCATGCGCACCCCGCCGGCGCCGCGTTCGGCGAGCGAGCGGGAGAAGGCGCCGTGCAGGATCAGGTCGCGGCCGAGATCGACGCGGCCGAACAGCGCCGCATAGCCCTCGAAGCTGCCGTCGGCCTCGATCTGCGCCAGCGCCGCCGGGCGGGCCTTCACCTCCGGCGGCGCGAGCGCCGGCGCCCGGCGGGCGGCATCGATGCGAAAGGAACTCATGCGCCGCCCTTCCCGCCATCCTTGGCCGATCGGGCGGCGGAGGTGGCCGCCGGCTTGTCGACATGGGCGGCGCGGTCGAGTCTGCCGAGGGTCCGGCCGAAATCGCGGAAGACTTTCGGCGCGTCGCCGGCGCGCGTCGGCGCCGGCAGCCGCGGCCGTCCGGGCAGGAAGGCCCGGATGCGGGGTGTGACCTTCATTCGTCGTCTCCGAAGGTGGCTTTGGTGTCAGCCGTGAACCGGGCATTGAAGCTGGCGTTGAAGCGCGCGATCTCGCGCACGAAGTCGTCGAAGCGCCGCACGCCGGCGGCGAGCTCGCGAAACAGCACATAGGCGAAGCCGGAGGCGCCGAGCGCCCAGGCGAGCAAGGCCAGATGCGCGAGATCGCCCCGCGCCACGAAGGCGTCGATGAGGTGGTCCATGGGCGGTCTCGGTTGCAGCCGGATTGGCCGCGCGCGGCGGCGGGCCGGTCGAAAAGACGACGGTGATGCCCCCGCTCCCCGTCCTCCCGGCCGGAGGCGAAACCTTCGAGCCGGGATCACGTCCCGATATCCCGACTGGCGGCGTAGGCTTCGAGCCGGGATCGCGTCCCGATGCGCGGCGGCATGCCCGAAGACGTGGATGGCCGGGTCAAGCCCAGCCATGACGATATCCGGCTTCAATCCCGGTCCGGCGGCGGCCCCGCGCACCCGAACGTCAACGGGCACGATCTTCCGCCGCATCACACCACAACCACGTCAAGCCCGGCCATGACGATATCCGGCGTCCGTTCCGTCACGCCGGAACGTTGACCAATCCTCTCTCTTTCGCGACGCTACACTGACAAAGCCACGTCATGCCCGGGCTTGACCCGGGCATCCACGCGGCCCAGCCAATGCCGCGACGCCGCTCTTCTTCATCCGGCCAAAGGCGTAGCCCTCGAGCCGGGATCGTTCCGATATCTGCGCGATCCCGGACCGACCTGCGGCCGCCCGGGACGACCCCGGCATACCGCAACGAATGCCAGGCTCCCCGCGTCCCACAAGGAGCTCCGCCATGTCCGGCGTGTTCGATCTGTTCGTCCGCTCGGCGCGCGAGAAACGTCCTCTCGCCTGCCGCTATGACGGCCATGAGCGTGAGCTCTGCGTGCATGTGGTCGGCTACAAGCACGGCGACGCAAGGGCGCTCGCCTTCCAGTTCGCCGGCGGCAGCGCCAGCGGCCTGCCGTCGGGCGGCGAATGGCGCTGCCTGTTCCTGGAGCGCGTCCGCGATGCCCGATTGATCGACGGCGACTGGCGCAGCCCCCCCTGGACGCAGCCGCAGAGCTGCGTCGACGAGATCGTCGTCGAGGTGGGGAAGAAGGACTGAGAAACGCGCAAGTGAGGCGCGATCACGGGTTTTTCTTCCCTCTCCCCGAGGGGGAGAGGTGGCCCGCGAAGCGGGTCGGTGAGGGGGAACGACATCGGGAAGCCGGTAAGCCCCTTCACCCCATCCCTCTCCCCGACGGAGAGAGGGGGGCCGGTCGCTCCGTCGCCCCCAGCGCCTCTTCTACCCCTCGCCATACCCCACGGCCGCGCGTTTCTCCGCCTCGCTGAGGAACGCCGCGTCGCCGACGCGGCGCCACAGCGCCTCGCGTTCGGACGACAGCGCCTCGATGGCGTCGAGGTCCGGCACCAACTCCAGCGGCGCGTCGCCGAAGCCCGGCGCCAGCCAGCGCGCCAGTCCCTCACCGATGCGCCGCGCCATCGGCAGTACCGCCTGGCGCCAGAACACCCGGTTGGCCTCGGAATAATTGGCGTAGGTCGCGTCGCCGGGAATGCCCAGCAGCATCGGCGGCACGCCGAAGGCGAGCGCGATCTCCCGCGCCGCGGCGTTGCGCGCCTCGAGGAAATCCATGTCCTTCGGCGACAGCGACAGCGGGCGCCAGTCGAGCCCGCCCTCCAGCAGCAGCGGCCGGCCGGCATTGGGGGCGCCGGAGAAATTCGCCTCCAGCTCCTCCTTCAGCCGGTCGAACTGCTCGTCGGAGAGATTGCCCGCCCCGCCATAGACCAAGGCGCCGGACGGCCGGGCGGCATTGTCGATCAGCGCCTTGTTCCAGGCGCCGGCGGCGTTGTGCAGGTCGAGCGCGGTCTGCGCCGCCTCCAAGGGCGCCGTGCCGTAATGGTCGTCGAGCGGGTTGAACAAGGCGAGATGCAGGATCGGCGGCACGCCGTTCCCCGCTTGCCCGTCCTGCAGGAAACGCAGCGTGCGCCCGCCCACCGTGTAGTCATAGGCCTCCGCCCAGCCGTCAATGCCGGGCACCACCTTCATGCGGTCGGGGCGCAGCACATGCAGCTCGCGCACCCGGCCGTCGAGGCTCACCGCCTCGACATAGGCATTGCCGGCGAGCAGCAGATGCCCCGCCACCGCCTCGATGAGGCCGGCCCCCGTCGCCCGCATGTTGGGACGCGCCAGCAGGTCGAGCAGCGGATGGCCGGCATGTTCCTGCGCGCCCTCCATCAGGCTGAAGCGCACCTGCGCCGCGCCCTCGGCGATCATCCTGACGCAGCGATGGGCGACGGCGTTGCGCAGATAGCCCTCGCCGGCGAGCGCGGCATAGTCGCGCGGCGTCCAGCGCGGCCGTCCCGCGGCGAGCAGCGCGACCAGCGGCGCCGCCCGCGAGGCCTTCGCCTCGGGGGGAGCGGCGGGACGGAAAAAGCGAAAGGGCAGACGCATCGGAGTATCCCGCGCTTCGGAGGAACACCGGCCGGCCGGAGAGGTGGCGGCCACGAAAAAGGCCGGCGTGCACCGGCCTCGAGACATGTCGGTTCACGGTCGGGCCGGCGCGATGCACCGCGCGGTCAGACGCGGCGCACCCGCGGCGCCGCTTCCCCCGGTCCCAGCGCCAGCGCGGTGATCGCCCACACCAGCGCGTCGAGCCTGTCGGGCGAGCGCCCGCCCGACAGGCCGTCCGGCCCGAAGTCGCAGAGCTCGTCCTCCAGCGCCGGGAAGGTGCCGGCGTGGCGCACCCGGCCGCGCTCGTAGAGCGCCGCCACCGGCTCGGCGCGCAGCCACTTGCCGCGCGTCGCCCGTACCTCGGCCACCGGCAGGCCGGGATCGAGGCCGGCGAGGATGGTGCGCACCATCTCCCCGCCCTGGTTCACCTCCACCACCACCCGGTCGGCGGCGAGCTTGTGGAACAGAGCCACCACCCGTGCCCCCCAGGCGCCCGGCGTCAGGCCCTGCGCGCTCTCGTCGGCGAGCACATGCACCAGCCCCTCGCCGTCGAGCCCGGCGGCGACGATGCCGCAGGCATCCGCCCCCTTGCGCGAGGAGGCCGGCGGGTCGACCGCCACCACGATGCGGGTGAGCGCCGGCGCCGCCTCCTCCCGGGCGGTCTCGATCCCCGCCCGGTTCCACAGCGCGTCGGCGCGGTCCTCGATCAGCTCGCCCTCCAGCTCCTGCCGGCCGAGCCGCGTGCCGGCATAGCGGGAGACCACCGCCTCCAGGAAGGTCGGCGCCAGATGCGCGGCGTTCTCCGCCGTGCCCATCCGCGTGACCGCGGTCGTCGGATCGGCGATGAGCCGGCGCATCAATTGGGTGGCGCGGGGCGTCGTCGTCACCATCTGGCGCGGCCGGTCGCCGAGGCGCAGGCCGAATTGCAGCATGTCGAAGCTCGCCTGCGCATAGCGCCACTTGGCGAGCTCGTCGCACCAGGCGGCGTCGAATTGCGGCCCGCGCAGGCTTTCCGGGTCGTCGGCGGAAAAGCCCTGGGCGATCGCCCCGTTCGGCCATTCGAGCCGCCGTCGCGTCGGCTCCCAGCGCGGGCGCTCCGCGCGGGGATGGATGGCGAGCAGGCCGGAGACGCCCTCCACCATCACCTCGCGCACATCGGCGAAGGTCTCCGCCACCAGGGCGATCCGGCCCACCGGCCGGGCGGAAAATCCCGGCGTGCCGAGCGCCAGCCCGCGCACCCATTCGGCGCCGGCGCGGGTCTTGCCGGCGCCGCGCCCGCCCATCACCAGCCAGGTGGTCCAGTCGCCGCCGCCCTGCGCGGCAGCGGGAGGCAGCTGCGCCGGCCGCGCCAGCAGGCTCCAGCAGTGCAGCAGCCAGTGCGAGACGCCGGGGCTCAGCCCGGCGACCGCTGCGTCAAGCCGCCCGCTCCGCCAGCACGCGCTCAAGAGCTTCCGCAAGCTCGCGTCGGTAGGCGTCGGCATTGCGGAACACGTCGTCATGGGCGCCCTCGTCCCCGGCATCCTCGTTGGCGTCGCGGGAGATGGCGGCGAGCTCGCGCATCGCCCGCACCAGTATGGCGAGGGTGCGCGCCGCCCGCTCGGCATCGGCGCCGCTGCGGCCGGCATGCAGCCCGGCGCGGGCCAGCAGCCGCTCCACGGCGGCGAGCTCGCCCTCCATCCGCGCCACCAGCCGGGCGATGAGCAGCCGGCGCGACACCGGCCCGTCCGCCTCCGTGGCGACGGCCGCCGCCGCCGCCGGCTCCGGTGCTCCCGGTTCCGGCCCCGGCCCCATCAGGGCCAGCCGGTCCTTGCGGCGCCTCCAGCCCCATTGGCCGATGCGGACGCTCAGCGTCGAGCGGCTGATGCCGAGCAGATCGGCAATGTGCTGGTTCGACACGCGGGTATGTTCGTAGAGGCGGCGGGCTTCCTCGATCGCCTCGGGCGGGACGTCGCGCTTGGGTATGGTCATGATCCGTGGTTTCCCCTCGAATTATCGGCCCCGCCACAATAAAAAAGCCGGCCTTACCGGCCGGCTGACGACTGCGGCGTCCCCTGCCGGCCCCGCCGGCTTCGGACGCAATTGTGGAGCATGGCCAGAACCTACCGGAGCAGCGCGACGCTGTCAAGGCATATATTCCTACACGTCTGGATTTTATCAGAACCCGCACTCGCCCGATGATCGCATTGCCGGGCATGCCGCCTTGCTATATTCATCCATGCATAGCTTTCGAGGTGCCGCATGCCGCCTTTCCTCCGCCGCCTGCGCCGGGCCGGCTGCCTTGCCGCCACGCTCGCCATGCTCTCGGCGACGGCGGTGCCGGCGCAGGATCTGCGCCTGTCCGCCCCGGAAGCCGGCACCCGCATGCTGGCGCCGGACGCGCTGCGCGCCCTGCCGGCGGTAACGCTGGAGACGAGCTTCCTCACCTCGCGCGGCGAGGAGACCGGGCGCTTCACCGGCGCCCGCCTGTGGGACGTGCTCACGGCCGCCGGCCTCGTCGATCCGAAGGATCATCACGGCATCGCCCGCAGCGCGGTGCTGGTCACCGCCCGCGACGGCTATGCCGCCCTGCTCGGCCTCGGCGAGCTTGCCCCGGATCTCGAAGCCAAGGCCGTGCTGGTCGCCTATGAGCGCGACGGCGCCGCCCTCCCTGAGGACAGGCAACCCCGCCTGGTGATACCCGGCGACCGTCGCGGTTCGCGGGCGGTGTTCGCCATCGCCCGCATCGACATCCTCAAACCGGAGTCCCCGAAATGAAGCTCAGCGCCCGCAACGTCGTCCCCGGCAAGGTCGTGGCCATCCAGAAGGGTGCCACCACCGCCCATGTCCGCATCGAGATCGCGGGTGGCCAGGTGCTCACCTCCTCCATCACCAACGAGGCGGTGGACGAGCTCGGCCTCACCGTCGGCGGCCCCGCCTATGCGGTGATCAAGGCCTCCGACGTGCTGGTCGCGGTCGACTGATCGCTTCCCTGTAGCGGGAGGGCCGGCATGGTCCGCCTCGACGAAGTCCGCGCCGGCGAGGTCCTCGCGGCCCCGCCGGCCGCCGACGATGCCGGCCTCGCCTTCATCGGCCGCATCCGCACGCCCTGGGTGTCGCGGCTGGAGACGCCCCGCCTCGGCCGGCCGGACGGGCCGGAATGCACCCTCGAGATCTTCGAGCCCTGGCGGCCGGCGCTCCGGGGCATCGAGGCCTATGCGCGCATCGAGGTGCTGTTCTGGATGCACCTGTCGCGCCGCGATCTCGTCATCCAGAGCCCGGCCAATGACGGGCGCGGCCACGGCACCTTCGCGCTGCGCTCGCCGGCCCGGCCCAATCCCATCGGCACCACCATCGCCACGCTGGTGCGGGTGGAGCCGGAGCGGCTCATCGTGCGCGGGCTCGATTGCATCGACGGCACGCCGCTGCTCGACCTCAAGCCCGAGCGCAGCCTCTTCACCCCCATCGCCCCGGAGCAGCCGGGGGACCGCCAGACCTTCCGGCCGTAGTGAGGCGCGGCGGCATCTCCGGGCGTGGGCTCGCGGATCGCGGCCCCACCGGCTAGGCTGGCGCAGCCGCGGGCCGTCCCGTCCTGCGGCAAGGTGCCGATGGAGACGTGCCACATGTCGGAAAGCGAGCCGAGCGCCTCCGCGCTGATCGACGCCCGTATCGCGGCGCTGGACGATTGGCGGGGCCGAACGCTGTCGCAGGTCCGCGCCCTCATCCGCGAGGCGATCCCGGATGTGGTCGAGGAGTGGAAATGGCGGGGCGTTCCGGTGTGGTCGCGCCACGGCATCCTCTGCACCGGCGAAACCTATAAGAGCGTCGTGAAGCTCACCTTCGCCAAGGGTGCCGCGCTGCCCGATCCGTCCGGCCTGTTCAATGCCAGTCTGGAGGGCAACACCCGGCGGGCCATCGACCTTCGTGAAGGCGAGATCCTCGATGCGGAAGCCTTCGGGGCGCTGCTCCGCGCCGCCGCGGCGCTGAATGCCTCGCCGAAGCGCCCGAAGCCACGGCCGGGGGCTTGATCCTTCCGGCCCGCCACGGCAGCCGGCATCGACAAAGCCTATCCGCGACGCGCGACCAGCGCCTCGACCGCCCGAACGGCCGCCGCCACTGCCGCCGCCCGCTCGGCCACGCCGGCCGGCTCGGTCTCGAACAGCGCCCGCTGCTGCAGGTCGCCCGCCACCATGTCGTGGAACAGCCGCGCCAGCACCGCGATCTCCGACGGGTCGCCGGGCGCGCGCCCGGCGTCCTCCCCTGCGGCCAGCGCGCGGGCGAGGAAGCCGGCGAAGGCGGCCTGCGAGGTCGCCGGCCCCGCGGCGTACCAGGCGGCCCCGAGCCGCGGGAAACGGCCGGTCTCGCCGATCAGCGTGCGATGAAGCGCCAGCGCCTTCGGGCTGAGCAGCGCGTCGATGAGCGCCTGGCCCAGTCGCGTCAGCCCCTCCTCGAGCGCGAGCCCGCGCGTATCCGCCTCGGTGAGCGGACGCAGCACCTCGCCGAGGGCGGCCTCGATGGCGGCGACGAACAGCCCCTCCTTGCCGCCATAGAAGGCATAGATGTTGGTCTTGGAACCGCCGGCCGCCTGCACGATCTCGTCCAGGCTCACCCCGTCATAGCCGCGGGCGACGAACAGGCAGGCGGCGACGCGGCGCAGCCGGTCGCAGGTCGCCTGCCCGCGCCCGGTGCGGCGGGTCGGGCAGCGGCGCCCGGTGGAAGCTCCTGCCTCCCCGGCCACGGGCGGCGCCGGCTCGCCGGCACCGCTATGGTCGTCCGCGGCCGTATCAGGCCCCCTTCTTCAGGTGCTCGACGAAGCGGATCTCGGTGATCAGCGCATCGACGCCACTCAGCACGAAGCTCTTGGTCTTCTCGTCGATGAAGGCGCCGTCCTTCACCTTGTCGGCGACGCTCGGCACCGCCACATGCGGCACCACCGCCACGCGGGCACCGGCGGCGGTCAGCGATTCACGCAGCTGCGCCTGGGCGCGGATGCCGCCGGTCGAGCCGGGCGAGGAGGTGACGACCAGCACCGGCTTGCCGAGCAGCGCGCCCTTGGAATAAGGGCGCGACCCCCAGTCGATGGCGTTCTTCATCGCGCCGGACGTGCCGAAATTATATTCCGGCGAGGCGAAGATCACCCCGTCCGCCTCGGCGATGGCCGCGCGCAGCGCCGCCGCGCCGGCCGGCGGGGTCGCGGTATCCTCGTCCTGGTTGTAGAGCGGCACGTCGTTCAGGCGGAACACGGTCAGCTCGGCCTTGTCGGTGGCCGCGGCCTTGATGGCCTCGAGCAGGGCGGTGGAATAGGACGCGGCGCGCAGGCTGCCGGAAATGCCGAGAAGCTTGAAACGGGCGGTCATGGGGAAGAACGTCTCCTGAGTATGAACGATACTGGTCGGTATCATTTCATATGTAGCAATGTCCGCGCAAGGGCCGCTTCGCGGTGGCAGCAGGGTTGCGCGGCGACGCCGCGCTCGCGCCGCCCCGGCATTCATGTTACCGATCATGGGCTTGTCTCGCGTAAACGGGGATACCCGCCTTGATCCTGACCGATCGCGACATTCGCGACGCGCTGGCCGCCGGCCTGCTCGCCATCGACCCGCCGCCCCCGGCGGAGTTCTACGCGCCGAACGGCGTCGACCTGCGCCTCGATTCCCGCCTCACCCTCTATCGCGCCCCGGCGGAGGGCGAGGATCCGGTCATCGATCCGGCGGGTCCCGGCTACAGCTTCCGCGAGGCGATCCTCGCCATGGCCGACGATATCGAGATCGGCGCCGACGGCTTCGTGCTCGATCCCGGCCGGCTGGTGCTGGGCTGGACCTGCGAGAAGGTCGACCTCACGCCCGGCGCCCGCCTTGCCGCGCGGGTGGAGGGCAAGAGCTCGCTGGCCCGCATCGGCCTCATCGTCCACCTCACCGCGCCGACCATCCATGCCGGCTCCACCGGGCGCATCCAGCTCGAGATCATCAATCTGGGCCCGCGCCCCATCCGCCTCAGGACCGGCATGAAGGTGTGCCAGCTCATCCTCGAGCAGACGCTGGGGGTACCGGAGGTCGGCTATCGCGGCCAGTTCGCCGGCCAGCGCGCCGCCGGCTGAGAAGAATAGGCGGTGAAACCCCTCGTCAGCCGCCGGAGATCAGCGTCGAACGGTTGAGCCGCCGCAGCGCGAGGCTGGTGCGCGCCTCGTCGCGGCGGAAGCGCTCGACGCTCTGGCCGGTATAGACGAGGTGCCGCAGCGCCGCCTCCTCCGCCGCCGCCACGTCGCCTCCCACCACCGCCTCGCCTATCGCCTTGTGCTGGCTCAGCAATTCCTCGCGGAACTCGTCGATGGCGAAGAGCTGCGTGCGGTTGAAGAAGATGTCCCGCCGCAGCATCTCGCTGAAGGCGCGCATGACATGCAGGATGACGAGGTTGTGCGAGGCGCCGTAGATCAGCCGGTGCAGCACGATGTCCGCCTCCGCCTCGCGGGTGGCGTCGTTGGCGTCGTAGGCCGCCTGCATCTCGCCGAGGCACTCGCGGATCGCCTGCCGCTCCGGGTCGCTGGCCCGCACCGCGGCAAGGGCGGTGGCCTTGCGCTCCACCGCCTCGCGATACTCGAAATAATCCGCCGTCACCTGCTCGTTGGAGTTGAGCAGCCCCGCCAGCGGCTCGGTGAGCGGGGCGAGGAACTGCGTCACCCGCGTGCCGTCGCGGCCGATCGCCAGCAGCCCGCGCTCCTCGAGGATCTGCAGCGCGTCGCGCAGCGAGGGGCGCGAGACCTCCAGCTGCTCGGAAAGGTCGCGCTCGCTCGCCAGCCGCTCGCCGGGGCGCAGCACGCCTTCGAGGATAAGCCGCTCAATATGCCCGGCAATGGCCTCTGCCAGTTTGGGCGTGCGCAGCCGCGCGGTCATCTGGGTCGAGCTCCGAGCTGAATTCCCGCTGCTTTTTCCATTTTCCGGCCCGCGC
Organism: Ancylobacter oerskovii; assembly: GCF_018390555.1. Taxonomy (GTDB): domain Bacteria; phylum Pseudomonadota; class Alphaproteobacteria; order Rhizobiales; family Xanthobacteraceae; genus Ancylobacter; species Ancylobacter oerskovii. The sequence continues at coordinate 518,340 of NZ_JAHBGB010000002.1, forward strand.
GTCTACAACCAAGAGCTAAGCTCTTAACCAGTTGACTCGTTTGGTAAGGCAATTTTACCAAGCAGGTCTCCTGTTAACGCCTTCCCTAGCGGGCAGGGTTAAGGTGCCGCCGGGGCGGCTCCCAATCGCGAACGCGCAAAACGGACGCCAAGTCCGCTGCTCTCTAGGAGGAAACGGATCTTGACCTGGAACCAGATATACGACCCGTTCGGTAGCCTTGCGCTGTCGACGCTGTTCGCCGCGGTACCCGTGGTGGTGATGCTCGTCGGCCTCGGCTTCCTGCACATGAAGGCGCATGTCGCCGCCTTTGCCGGCCTCGTCGCCGCCTTCGTGATCGCGGTGTTCGCCTTCGGCATGCCGACGGAGAAGGCCGGCATCGCCGCCGGCTACGGCGCCATGTACGGGTTGATGCCGATCGGCTGGATCGTCCTCAACATCATCTTCCTGCACCAGATGACCGAGGCGAACGGGTCCTTCACCACCCTGCAGCGCTCCATCGCCGGCATCACCGGCGACCGGCGGCTCCAGCTCCTCCTGATCGCGTTCTCCTTCGGCGCCTTCTTCGAGGGCGCGGCAGGCTTCGGCACCCCGGTGGCCGTCACCGCGGCGCTCCTGATCGGCCTCGGCTTCTCGCCGCTCGCCGCCTCCGGCCTGTCGCTGATCGCCAACACCGCGCCGGTTGCCTATGGCGCGCTCGGCACCCCCGTGATCGCGCTCGCCGCCGTCACCGGCCTCGACCTGATGGACCTGTCGGCGATGATCGGCCGCCAGTTGCCCTTCTTCTCGCTGATCGTGCCGTTCTGGCTGATCTGGGCCTTCGCCGGCTGGCGCGGCATGATGGAGATCTGGCCGGCCATCCTGGTCTGCGGCGTCTCCTTCGCCGTCCCGCAGTTCCTGGTCTCCAACTTCCATGGCCCCTGGCTGGTCGACGTGGTCGCCGCCATCGTCTCCATGCTGTGCCTGGTCGCCTTCCTGCGCGTGTGGCAGCCGAAGACGATCTGGACCTCGACGGCGCTGAAGGGCCGCGAGAACGGCGACGGCTCGGAAGGCGGCACCACCAAGGCCGCCACCGACTTCACCACCGCCCGCCCCTCCACCGGCGCGCTGGTCAAGGCCTGGCTGCCCTGGGGCATCCTCACCGTGTTCGTGTTCGCCTGGGGCATCCCGCAGGTGAAGGCGCTGCTCGACGGCTTCTTCATTCAGAAATTCGAGATGGCCGGCCTGCACAACATGGTCATCAAGATGCCACCGGTGGTCGCCACCGCGCATGCGGAACCCGCGGTATTCAACTTCAACATCATGTCGATGACCGGCACCGGCATCTTCCTGTCGGCCATCGTCGCCGGCCTCGCCATGGGCTTCTCGCCGGTGGCGCTGGTGAAGATCTATGGCCGCACGCTGTGGAAGGTGCGCTACTCGCTCGCCACCATCGCCATCATGCTGGCCCTGGGCTTCCTCACCCGCTATTCCGGCCTCGACGCTACGCTGGGCCTCGCCTTCGCGGCGACCGGGCCGTTCTACCCGCTGTTCGGCACGCTGCTCGGCTGGCTGGGCGTCGCGCTCACCGGTTCGGACACCGCGTCCAACGTGCTGTTCGGCGGCCTGCAGAAGATCACCTCGCAGCAGCTCGGCCTGTCGCCGGTGCTGATGGCGGCGGCGAACTCCTCGGGCGGCGTGATGGGCAAGATGATCGACGCCCAGTCGATCGTCGTCGCCTCCACCGCCACCGGCTGGCAGAACTCGGAGGGCACCATCCTGCGCTACGTGTTCTTCCACTCCATCGCGCTGGCGGTGCTGGTAGGCCTCCTGGTCAGCGCCCAGGCTCACCTGTGGCCGTTCACGGCGCTGGTGATCCATAATTGACGTCACGAAGGGGAGGCCGCGGCGCCTCCCCTCCTCTTTGGAACTATAGGAGCCGGGCCAATGGCCACCGTCACCAATATCCAGGATCTTCGCGCCATCGCCATGAAGAAGGTGCCGCGCGCGATCTTCCACTATGCCGACCGCGGCTCCTATGACGAGACCACTCTCCGGGCCAACAAGGCCGACCTCGACGCCATCGCGCTGCGCCAGCGGGTGATGATCGACGTGTCCGAGCGCTCGACCCGGACGACGATGATCGGTGAGGACGTCGCGCTGCCGCTCGCCATCGCCCCCACCGGCCTCACCGGCCTGTTCCATGGCGACGGCGAGATCCATGGCTGCCGCGCCGCCCATGCCGCCGGCATTCCCTTCACCCTGTCCACCATGTCGATCTGCTCGATCGAGGACGTGGCGGCGGCGGTGAACAAGCCGTTCTGGTTCCAGCTCTATGTGATGCGCGACCGCAAATTCTCCGAGTCGCTGATCGAGCGCGCCAAGGCGGCCAAGTGCTCGGCGCTGGTGCTGACGCTGGACCTGCAGATCCAGGGCCAGCGCCACATGGACATCAAGAACGGCCTCGCCGTTCCGCCCAAGCTGACCGTCGCCAACGCGCTCGACATCGCCACCAAGCCGGCCTGGGCGCTGAGCGTGCTGATGGGCAAGCGCCATTCCTTCGGCAATCTCGCGGTGCGCAAGGAGAGCGACAGCCTCACCACCCTGTCGCAGTGGATCGCCGGCCAGTTCGATCCCTCGCTGTCGTGGAAGGATGTCGAGTGGGTGCGCTCCATCTGGCCGGGCAAGCTGATCCTCAAGGGCGTGCTCGACGTCGAGGACGCGAAGATCGCCGCCGAGACCGGCGCCGACGCCATCGTGGTGTCCAACCATGGCGGCCGCCAGCTGGACGGCGCGGTGTCCTCCATCTCGGCGCTGCCGAAGATCGTCGACGCCATCGGCGGCGGCAGGAACGGCGGCACCAGCGAGATCTGGTTCGACGGCGGCATCCAGTCCGGCCAGGACGTGCTCAAGGCCGTGGCGCTCGGCGCCAAGGGCTGCATGATGGGCAAGTCGTTCCTGTGGTCGCTGGCCGCCGGCGGCCAGGCCGGCGTCGCCAAGGCGATCGAGATCATCCGCAAGGAGCTCGACGTCTCCATGGCGCTCACCGGCACCAAGGACATCAACAAGGTCGACAAGAGCGTGCTGGCGCTCTGATCACCCTCTGGCGGGCCGGCGCGGCCGGCCCGCTTCTCCCTTGCGCTGCCGGCTCGCCGCCCCCTTGGGCAGGCGCAGCGGCCAGCGCACCATGTGGTCGACGAAGTCCTCCAGCGGCAGCTCGTCCTCCAGCGCGGCGACGCGACCGCGCACCGAGACGCCGGCGGCATGCACCGTCTCGCGGTCGCCGGAGACGAGGTGATGCCACCAATAGAGGTCGCGTCCCTCGGCGACCAGCCGGTAGCCGCAGGAAGGCGGCAGCCATTCCAGCGTGCGGACCACCTCCGGCGTCAGCCGCACGCAATCGGGCACCTGCGCCTGCCGGTTGGGGTAGTCGCGGCAGCGGCAGCCGAAATCGTCCAGCAGCTGGCAGCCTATGTCGGTATAGGCAATCGCCTCGGTGTCCTCGTCCTGCAGCTTGACGAGGCAGCAGCGCCCGCAGCCGTCGCACAGGCTTTCCCATTCCCCCGCGCTCATGTCCTCCAGCGACTTGCGCTTCCAGAACGGCAGTTGCGGGGCGGTGGCGAGATCGGCGGTCATCGGGTCTCCCGGGAGGGGCAAAGGCGGCCCCGCTTCACGGCTTGTCAATCAAACCTTAGATAGCTTCCACGCCCGCCAATGGCGAGAGCGCAGCGCGAAGTGGTGCGCACAGGGCGTCTCGGCTATAAGGGCGGACTGTTAGAGTACCTCGCGGAGATCGCGGCTTGCACGACGGGTCGAAGAAGGACGACGCCCCTGCGGGACAAGCGACGCCGGACGGCACCCGCTCCCCCGAGGAGCGGCCGGGCCGGATGCGCCGGCTTCGGAACGTCCTCCTCGCCATCGACTCCTGGATCGACTCGAGCATCTATTCCGGCGGCGTGCGCCTGCGCGCCGCATGGGACGGCTTCGTCGCCTTCACCGAGCGCTTCAACCTGCAGGGCCCGGCCCGCTGGGGCGTCGAGATCGCCTCGGAGGGCATGACCTGGGGCGCGGTCGGCGCGGTGCTGATGCTGGCGCTCGCCATCCCCGCCTTCCAGGAGACCTCGGACGACTGGCTGAAGCGCTCCGAGCTCTCCGTCACCTTCCTCGACCGCTATGGCAACACCATCGGCGAGCGCGGCATCCGCCACAACGACACCGTGCCGCTGGAAGAGTTCCCCGATCACCTGATCAAGGCGGTGCTCGCCACCGAGGACCGCCGCTTCTACGAGCATTTCGGCATCGACATCCCCGGCACCTTCCGCGCCGTGCTGTCGAATGCCCGCGCCGGCGGCGTGGTGCAGGGCGGCTCCTCGCTCACCCAGCAGCTCGCCAAGAACCTGTTCCTGTCCAACGAGCGCACGCTGGAGCGCAAGATCAAGGAAGCGTTCCTGGCGCTGTGGCTGGAGTTCCACCTCACCAAGAACCAGATCCTGAAGCTCTATCTCGACCGCGCCTATATGGGCGGCGGCGCCTTCGGCGTCGACGCGGCGGCGCAGTATTATTTCGGCAAGTCCGCGCGGGAAGTGACGCTCGCCGAGGCGGCCATGCTGGCCGGCCTGTTCAAGGCGCCGTCGAAATTCGCCCCGCACGTCAACCTGCCCGCCGCGCGCGGGCGCGCCTCGGTGGTGCTCGACAATCTCGTCGATGCCGGCTTCATGACCGAGGGCCAGGTGTTCGGCGCCCGGCGCAATCCGGCCACCCCCATCGACCGCAAGCAGGAAGACACGCCGGACTATTATCTCGACTACGCCTTCGACCAGGTGAAGACCATCGTCGAGACGCTGCCGAAGAACTATGCCGAGCGCTCCTTCGTTGTGCGCACCGCGCTCGACCCCAACATCCAGAAGGCCGCCGACACCGCCATCCGCGAAAGCCTCAAGCAGTTCGGCAAGGATTACGGCACCAGCCAGTCCGCCATGGTGGTGCTGGAGCCCAACGGCGCCGTGCGCGCCATGGTCGGCGGGCGCGATTATGGCGAGAGCCAGTTCAACCGCGCCACCGACGCGCTGCGCCAGCCCGGCTCGTCCTTCAAGCCCTATGTCTACACCGCGGCGCTGATGACCGGGAAATTCACCCCGCAGACCATGGTGGTGGACGGCCCGATCTGCATCGGCAACTGGTGCCCGCAGAATTACGGCCGCTCCTATGCCGGGCGGCTGCCGCTGATCCAGGCGCTCACCCGCTCGCTCAACACCGTGGCGGTGAAGCTCGCCGAGGCGATCGGGCGCGGGCGCATCGTCGACCTCGCCCACGCCATGGGCGTGAAGAGCGAACTGAAGATCACCCGCGCCCTGCCGCTCGGCGCCGCCGAGGTGACGGTGATCGACCAGGCGACCGGCTATGCCGTCTTCGCCAATAACGGCATGTCGGTGGACCCGCACGCGGTGCTGGAGATGCGCACCCCCGCCGGCGACCCGGTCTGGAGCTTCGACCGCAACGGGCCGAAGCCGCACCGCGTGATCCCGGAGAACATCATCGCCATGATCAACCCGATGCTGAACAGCGTGGTGGAGAACGGCACCGGCCGGCGCGCCATGATCCCCGGCACCAAGGTCTCCGGCAAGACCGGCACCACCAATGCCTATCGCGACGCCTGGTTCGTCGGGTTCACCGGCAACTATGCCGGCGCCATCTGGTTCGGCAATGACGACTTCACCCCCACCCGCAAGATGACCGGCGGCTCGCTGCCGGCGATGACCTGGCAGAAGGTGATGGCCTTCGCGCATCAGGGCATCGAGCTCAAGCCGACGCCGGGGCTGGGCAACCAGCCGGCGCCGAAGCTCGACGGCGCGGTGGCGGAGGCCTCGTCGCTCGACATCGAGGGCTTTCAGCGCCCGGTGACGCTCTCCCCGATGGCGGCGACGCGGCTCATGGCGCTGTCCGACCGGATGCGGGCGGCGGCCGAGGCCCCGCGCCGCTCGCCGAGCGCCGCGCTGCCCGGTTCCGCGCCGACCGGCGAGCAGCTGGCCGGCTCCGCCCCTCGCTCCGCCACCGACCGCAATTGACCCGCGCCGCCGGCAAGCCCATGGCTGGCCCCCTGCCCCCGAGACCGGATTCGTCCCGACCGTGCGTCCGCTCCTGTTCATCCTGACCCTCGTCATCGGCGCCGTGGTGGGCCTCGGCCTCACCTGGTTCGCCACGGCGAACGGCTACGGTCCCGGCCTGGTGCGCGCCGGCGCCTGGAAGGCGTGGCCCAAGGCCGGCACCGAGGAGGCCGATCCCTATGCGCGCGCAGCGCTCGCCCGCGCCGGGGAACTGCCGCTGGAGCTCGCCGACGGGCTCGCCTTCGTCGCCGTCACCGACGATGCCGGCCGGCCGCTGGACGGGCGCTGCGACATCCGCCTCTCCGGTACGGTGCCGCAGGCCCGGTTCTGGACGCTGACGCTCACCGATCGCGACGGCAATCTCGTCGACAACGCCGCCGACCGCCACGGCTTCACCTCGACGGAAGTGGTGTGGAATCGCGACGGCATGGTGGATGTGGTGCTGGGCCCGCGCGCCCGGGCCGGCAACTGGCTGCCGACCGGCGCCCGCGACCGCCTCGCGCTGACGCTTCGCCTCTACGATGCCCCGGTCGGCCTCGCCAGCCGCACCAGCGACGCGCCGGAAATGCCGAAGCTGATCACGGAGCGCTGCCCGTGAAGCGCGTCGTCATCCCCATCCTCGCCGGGCTGGTGCTGGGCACGCTGGTGCATCTCGTCGGGGTGCTGATGATGCCCTATGTCGCGGAACAGGATGCCTATGCCCGCCTGTCCGGGGTCAGCCAGGTGAACGCGGCCACGCTCATCGAGGACCCGCGCACCCTTGCCACGGTGCTGCCCGCCTCCGATCCGGCCTTCGTGACGGCCGTGTGCCTGTACGATCTCGCCGAGGGGCCGCTGAAGGTGAAGGTACCGACCACCGAGGACTACACCTCGATTTCCTTCTACACCCGCTACGGCCTGCCCTTCTACGCGATCAACGACCGCTCCGCCGGCCGCACCGTCATTGAGCTCGACCTGATGAACGCCCGCCAGAAGGCGGCGATGCCGGAAGACGAGGAAGTCACCGTCGCCGACCGGCTGGTGGTGGAATCGCCGGCCGAGGAAGGCATCGTGCTCATCCGCGCCATGGCCCGCGAGCGCGGCGCGCGCGACGAGGTGAAGGCCGCCGTCGCCGCGGCGAGCTGCACGCCCGTGCCCTGATCCCGCCTGCGCGCCCAGGCAGCACGCATGCCACGCGCGCCGCTCACGCCTTGGGCGGCGCGGCGGCGACGCTGGAGGTCGCCGGCGCCGGCGCGGGCGGCGGCACCGAGCGGGATATGCGGATTGCCGGCAGGATCACCACCTGCGCCGGCCCAGGCACGGCCTCCCGGCGGCGATCACGCCGCGTGCGCAGCTTGCGGGAGGCAGGAAACGGTACGACCGAACCCATTCTGCATCCTCCGATCTTCAGCCAAACCGGACCAATGGGAAGCTAGTTTCGGCATGGTTAACGCGTTGCTAACGTTCATGGCGCAATTTGGTTCGGCCGGCCCGGTGCCGCCTCCCCCCATCCTGTCGAGCCCCCTCGTCCTCCATGCTTTCGAATGACGGCCCCAGTCTCAAGGCCCCCATCGAGGAGGCGCGCCGTCGCGATCCCGATACGCGCCCGGCCTTGCTGACCCTGCTGGTCGACCGGGTGGTCGAGCAGGGGGCCGGCGGGGATGACGAGGCGGTGGCCCGGCTCGGGGTGCTGCTGCCGCGGCTGATGCAGGCGGTGCCGCCGGCGCTGGCACGGCAGGCCGCCGAGCGGCTGGCCCGGCGGCCCGACCTGCCGGCGGCGCTCGCCCGCCTCCTCGCCTCCGGCCCCATCGACATCGCCGCGCCGCTGCTGCGCCTGTCGCCGGCGCTGGACGAGGCGGCGCTGATCGCCCTGGCCACCGGGGCGGAACCCGCGCGGCTGCAGGCCATCGCCGCCCGTCGCGATGTCTCGCCGGAACTCGCCAAGCGCCTCGCCTCCACCGTCCACCGGGCGCGCGAAAGCCACCAGCGTCCCGCGCCGGCGGGGCCGGATTTCTTCACGGCAGCGCCGGAAGAGCGCGCGGGCATGCTGCATCGCCTGCTGGCCCTGCCGCCGCTGCCCTTGGCCGAGCGGGTCGGCGCCCAGGGCGACGCCTTCACCGACAGCCTGCTCGCGGCTGCCAAGCGCGAGGATCGCGCCGCGCTGGCCCTGCTGCTCGAACGGGCGCTGGCGGTGCCGGCCGACGTCGCCCCCCGCATTGTCGGCGACGAGGCGGGCCAGGCGCTGGCGGTCGCGGCACGGGCGCTCGGGCTCAGCTTCGCGGTGCTGTCGCGGATCCTGTTCCGGCTTCACCCCGGGGTCGGCCGCTCCTCCAGCGACATGGCGCGCCTCGCGGATCTGTTCGATTCGCTGCCGCTGGCGAGCGCGCAGCACATGGTGGCGATCTGGCGCGGCAGCCGCCGCCCCGGCGCGCCGCGCGGCGCGGCGGAAGCGCCGTCCATGCGCGATTTCGCCGTGCCCCGCCCCGCCGCCGCGCCCGCCGGCGAGAGCGCCGCCGAGCCGCGCCGGCAGGCCTGAGGCCGGCTCAGGCGAGGTCGAGGAAGCTGCGTCCCGCGCGGTCCTCGATCTCGACGAACCACAAATCGGGGTCGAAGCGGATCTCCTTGCCCATCCGCTCTTCCGCCTCGGCTTCCGGCCGGTCGGCCACGAGCGGCGTGAAGCGGCGCTCCGGGCTTGCCTCGTCGTCGAAGGAGGGAGGCGCCGGCCCGTACAGGCTCGCCTTGCCGTCCAGCGTCGCGACCTTGACGAAGACCGCCCCCGCCTCCTCGGCGCCGCGGCGGCGCACGGCGGCGAAAGCACCCGCCCCATTGGCGCGCCGCAGCAGGGCGGAAACCCAGATGGCGCTCTTCAGCCGCATGGTGCCGCTACTGGATGGAGAAGCCGGCGACGGCGTTGAGCTCGCGCACCAGCCGGTCGGAAATCTGGCCCGTCACCGGCAGGCGACGGTCGCGCTCGAAGTCCTTGATGGCCTTTTCCGTCGCCTCGCTGGCGCGCCCGTCGATGCGGACCGGGCCGTAGCCGAGGCGGGCCAGCGCCTTCTGCACCTCCAGCATCCGCGCGGAGACGGCGACATCGGCGGGCGGGCGCACCGGCGCGGCCGCCGCCGCCGGGTTCGCGGCGCCCGCCTGGTTGGCCAGCGCGGCGATGCCGCCATCGGGCTTGGCGACGGATTCGGCCTTGGCGGCGGGCTTGGGCGCCGGCGGCTTCACCGGCGGCAACGGGGTCGCCGCGGCCACCGGCGCGGCCGGCGTCTCGACAGGAGCGCCGGCGCGGGCGGCCGGTTCGGGAGCCGGCGCCGCGGCGGCGGGGCGGCTTGCGGCCGGGGTGGGCGTCGGCACCGGCGTGCCACCGCTCTCGCGCCGGCCGTCCTGGAACACGAAGGCATTGGCGAGCACGGTGCCGCTGGCGAGGGCGGCCAGGAGCAGCATGAACAGGTCCGAGCGCCGGTGGCGCGGCCGGTCCGGCAGGACGAGGCTGCGCTGCGCGCCGAGATCGATCCCGTCCACGAGAAGATCGCTCGCATAAGACCGCGGCATCCGCTGCTCCCTCGCCGCCGGCCTTGCCGGCCGGCCATCCCTGACGCCGCCTGCGGCGCCCTGCGCGACGATCTTGCGGCCGACGTGCTTAACATCGGCTTTCCGCAATCGGCTGATTTCGCGCGAATGCGAGGCAGGTTGCGCAACGTCTGCCCGCTAGTATCGCCGAAGATGGGCGAGAGAGGGGCGTGCGAGGAACGCCGGCCGCGCCTGTCCGCAAACGAGAGACAGGGCGATGTTCTTCCTTCTGCGTATCGCGTTCTGGCTGACCGTCGTGCTGCTGCTGCTGCCCGCCATTCCCGGAACGCGGCTGTCGGAGACGCCGTCCCCGGGCCTGCAGGCATCGAACGCGCAGCCGTCGGAACATGCGGCGTCGGGCGGGCAGATCGACCCGCTCCGGGCGCTGTCCGCCGCCACCTCCGCCGTGTCGGATGCCGGCAGCTTCTGCGAGCGCCAGCCGCAGGCCTGCGCCATCGGCAGCGAGATCCTCACCCAGCTCGGCACGCGGGCACAAGCCGGGGCGCAGCTCCTGCTCGGCTATATCGGCGACCAGATCGCCGAACAGAAGCGCAAGGCCGCCGAGCGCGCGGCCGCCAATCCGAGCGGCGATACCCTCACCGCCCACGATCTCAGCCCGGCCTGGCAGGCCCCGGGCGACACCGGCCCGCGCGCCGATTCGTCCTCCACCATCTTCGGCCCGCCTGCGGCCGTGCAGGGCGGGGCCTCTCCCGCCGCCGCGACGCCGGCGGTTCCCACCCCGCCGCGCCGCCCGAGCTGACCGGCGCCATTGCGCTCGGGGCGGGCTCGCCCCTATATGCGGGACGAGGGGCGGATCCACATGGCCATGACCATCGACCACATCATCGACGATTTCGAGCTGCTCGACAGCTGGGACGACCGCTATCGCTACCTGATCGAGCTCGGCCGCAAGCTGCCGCCCTTCCCGGAGGACGAGCGCGGCGACGCCACCAAGGTGCAGGGCTGCGCCAGCCAGGTGTGGCTGGTGAGCCGCCCGGCGGAGGGCAGCGACGGCCCGCGCCTCGCCTTCATCGGCGATTCCGACGCCCATATCGTGCGCGGGCTCATCGCCATCCTGCTGGCGCTCTATTCCGGCCGCTCCGCCCGCGACATCCTCGCCGTCGATCCCGCCGCCACCTTCGATCGCATCGGCCTGCGCGAGCATCTCACCCCGCAGCGCTCCAACGGGCTGCGCTCCATGGTGGAGCGCATCCGCGCCGATGCCCGCGAGGCGCTAGCCGCCGTCTGACCGCTCCGGCTGCGCCTCCGCCCTCCAGTGCCGCATGGGGCCGCGCGCCGGCCCCTTCAGCTCGCGCGACAGGCCGTAATGGCGCGCCAGCCGGTCGAGGCCGAGGCCGAGCACCACCTTGCCGGCGCGCGCGGGCCATCCCCTCTCCTGCTCCACCGTCTCCAGCCCCTTCAGGAAGCAGCACACGTCGAGCAGCGTGCCGGAGAATTCCGGCCCGACCGCCTCCATCGCCCGGTCCACCCGCTGCCGGGCGGCGAGCCGCATCTCCGGCATGTCGAGCCCGGTGCGGGCGGCATGGCGGGCGGGCGCCCGGCCGCCGCCGCTCCAGTCCGCGGTGGTGCGGGGCATCATCTGCGCCCGGGTGAAATCGGCCCGCAACCTTTCCCCGGCCATGAGCTGCATCGCGTCGATGAAGCAGCGCCCGTCGCGGCCGCGCCGGCGCGCCAGCCAGACGAGCGGGCTTTCGGTGAGGTCCACCTCCACCCAGTTCCGCTGGCCGTCGATCACGATCTCCAGGCGCTCGACGATACGCCCCGCCCTGCGCTCATCCGCCATGGCCGACCTCCGTCCGCCCGCGCAGCTGCTGCTCCAGCGCGGCGATCCGGTCGTCGCAGCCGCGCTCGTCCCGGTCATCCTCGATGCGGCGGCAGGCATGGGCCACGGTGGAGCGGTGGCGGCGAAAATCCCGCGCCACCCGCCCGATCGGCTCGCCGAGGCCGACATGGGCGAGATACATGGCGAGCGCCCGGGCGGCGGCACTGGCCCGCCGCCCCCGCCGGACGTGCAGGATCTCGTGCACCGGCAGGCCGGAACTCTCGGCAGCGAGGCAGGCGGCCAGCAGGCTGGGACGTCCCATCGGCTCGGCACGCGACATGGAAGAAGGCTGCGCCATTGGCATAAACTATTGGTTGCAGGAATTTAAACCTACATCCAAAAGTTGACCCCTGGCAAGACACCATCGACAGGTGCGCCACGCCCTGCGCCGGCAGGAAAGCCGACTTATCCGCACGCCTCCGCCCCGCCTCACAATGGAGGCGACCAGGGAGGTTTCGATGGAAAGACCACAACCGAGACGTGTCCGGCTCCGCGCCATGCGCAGCCATGAGCCCGCCGAGGAGATCGCCGCCAGGGCGGCGGCGCTCCGGCCGTTTCTCGGCCAGGGCGCCGAGCGGCGCGCCCGCCTCGCCCGGCTGCTGCGCGCCGAACGCCGCGCCGCCCTCACCGGCATCGGCTACGACGCCGCCCGCCACGCCGCGTTGCGGCGCCTCGAGAACGAGAGGCGGGCGGACGAGAGGCGAGCGGACGAGAGGCGGGCGGACGTGAAAAAGGCCGCCGCGGCACCCGCGACGGCCTGTTCCATCAAGACATGATCGACGCCGCCGGCGCCGGCGCCGTCAGCGGGCGCCGCGCCGGCGCTGCTGGCCGAGCCCCATCTGCTTGGCGAGCTCGGAGCGGGCGGCGGCATAGTTCGGCGCCACCATCGGGTAATCCGCCGGCAGGCCCCACTTCTCGCGATACTGCTCCGGCGTCATGCCATACTGGGTCCGCAGGTGCCGCTTGAGCGACTTGAACTTCTTGCCGTCCTCGAGACAGACGAGGAAATCCGGCGCGATCGACCTCTTCACCGACACCGCCGGCTTCAACGGCTCGGGCGCCGCGTCCTCGACCACCTTGCCGAGGGACTGCAACGCCGCATGCACGTCGCCGATCAGCGCCGGCAGATCGTTCGACATCACCGCATTGTTGCTCACATAAGCGGAGACGATGTCTGCGGCGAGTTCAATATATTTCTCGATATCAGTATTTTCGCTCATGGGTCGTTCTTTTCCGCCAGGTCGACAGAATAACCGTCGACCAACCATCCGCCGCAACGTCGCCCCGAGGACAAATCCGAACGGGGATCAGCAGCCATATGCGTTTCTACCCTTTTTAAATAGGATTGTTTGCGGCCGGCATCAAGAACTTTCGATTTTGAATCATCTTTCAGCATCCGGCCGCATGTGTAGCGGCATCCGAGCGCTCCGAACACCGCTCGCTCAACTGATCGTGTTCGCCCGAATGTGCCCTGGCGTGCGATCGCCGCACCGATATACCCGATCCTCGACGGACGTTTCATGAAATTTCCGCAAGAATCCGGCCCGCTGTCGGCAGGACCGGCAAGGCCCGGCAAGGTCCGGCCGGCGCGCAGGCTTGAAGAGCGGCCGGGCGGCGCCTATCTCAAGCCCCGTTCAGCAGGAATTTCCATATGGTCGAGACAGCCCGCCGTCCCAAGGTCGTGAAAACGGAGGCCGAATGGCGCGCACTGCTCACACCGGAGCAGTTCCGCGTCACCCGTGGCCACGGCACCGAATGCGCCTTCAGCGGCCCGCATCTGTCGCAGAAGGAAGCCGGCATTTATAGCTGCGTGTGCTGCGGCGAGCCGCTGTTCCACTCCTCCGCCAAGTTCGAATCGGGCACCGGCTGGCCGAGCTTCTTCCAGCCGGTCTCGAAGGAGGCGGTCAGCGCCGTCCACGATCACTCGCACGGCATGCACCGCATCGAGATTCGCTGCGCCAGCTGCGACGCGCATCTCGGCCATGTCTTTCCCGACGGCCCGCGCCCGACCGGCATGCGCTTCTGCATGAACGGCGTCGCCCTCACCTTCCGCGCCGATGCCGGCACCGAGGCCAGCGAGGGCGCCGGTGAGCGCTGACAGCCCGGCGGATGCCGTCCATGCCCCGCTCGTCCGCTCCTTCCACGGCGAGACGCTGACCGATCCCTATGCCTGGCTGCGCGCCGACAATTGGCGCGAGGTCATGCGCGACCCCGCGGTGCTGCCGGCGGATATCCGCACCCATCTGGAGGCCGAGAACCGGGCCGCCGATGCCTGGTTCGCCCCGCATGCCGCGCTATGCCGCACCCTGGTCGGGGAGATGCGCGGCCGCATCAAGGAGGACGATTCCGCCGTCCCGTCGGTGGATGGGCCCTTCGCCTATTACACGCGCTTCCGCGAAGGCGGCCAGCATCCGCTCTATTGCCGCATTCCCGCCGCCGGCGGCGACGAGCAGGTGCTGCTCGACGGCGATGCGCTCGGGGCCGGGCTGGCCTATTTCAGCTTCGGCGACGTGCAGCCCTCGCCGGACCACCGCCTCGTCGCCTGGACGGCCGACACCGCCGGCTCGGAATATTACACGCTGCGGATCGGCGACATCGACGCCGGCACCGAACGGCCGGACCGCGTCGAGGAGACCACCGGCGACGTGCTGTGGAGCGCCGACGGCCGCTACCTGTTCTACATCCGCCGCGACGCCGAGCATCGCCCGAGCTTCGTCTACCGCCACGCGCTCGGCGCAGATCCGTCGAGCGACGTGCTGATCTATGAGGAGCCGGACAAGGGCTTCTTCGTCTCGCTGGGCCGCACCCAGTCGGAGCGGTTCGGGCTGATCTCCTGCGGCGATCACGACACCAGCGAGGTGCTTCTCCTCGACCTCGCCGATCCGCTGGCCGCCCCGCGGCGGGTCGAGCCGCGCCATCCCGGCCTGCGCTACGGCGTCGAGCATCACCCGGATCTCGCCGGCGCCGACAGGCTGGTGCTGCTCACCAATGCGGACGGCGCCGAGGACTTCAAGATCGTGTCGGCCCCCCTCGCCGCCCCCGGCCGGGAGAACTGGCGCGACCTCGTGCCGCACCGATCCGGCCGGCTGATCCTGTCGCACAGCGTCTTCCGCGACCATCTGGTGCGGCTGGAGCGGGAGGATGGCCTGCCCCGCCTGGTGGTGCGCGGCCTCGCCGATGGCGCCGAGCATGTGGTCGCCTTCGCCGAGGAGGCCTACTCGCTCGGCTTCGATCCCGGCCACGGCTTCGACAAGACGCTGGTGCGCTTCACCTATTCCTCCATGACCACCCCCGCCGAGGTGTGGGACTACGACCTCGCCTCGCGCGAGCGGGTGCTGCGCAAGCGTCAGGAAGTGCCTTCCGGCCACGATCCGGCCCGCTACGTCACCCGCCGGCTGATGGTGGAAGCGGCGGACGGCGCCCGCATTCCCGTCTCGCTGCTGTTCGCGCGCGACACCCCGCTGGACGGCACCGCCCCCTGCCTGCTCTATGGCTACGGCGCCTACGGCATCTCCATCCCCGCCGGCTTCTCCACCTCGCGGCTGTCGCTGGTCGATCGCGGCTTCGTCTATGCCATCGCGCATATACGCGGCGGCACCGAGAAGGGCTGGCGCTGGTATCTCGACGGCAAGCTGGCGAAGAAGACCAACACCTTCCACGATTTCATCGCGGCCGCCGACCATCTCGCCGCCGGCAAGATCGTGGCGCCCGACCGCATCGTCGCCCATGGCGGCTCGGCCGGCGGCATGCTGATGGGCGCGGTCGCCAATCTGCGGCCGGACCGGTTCGCCGGCATCGTGGCGGAGGTGCCCTTCGTCGACGTGCTGAACACCATGCTGGACGACACGCTGCCGCTCACCCCGCCGGAATGGCCGGAATGGGGCAATCCGATCGCCGATGCGGAGGCGTTCCGCTTCATCCGCTCCTATTCGCCCTACGACAATGTCGCGGCGACGGCCTATCCGGCCATCCTGGCGCTGGCCGGGCTCACCGATCCCCGCGTCACCTATTGGGAGCCGGCGAAGTGGGTGGCGAAGCTGCGGGCCACCCGCACCAATGACGCGCCGCTGCTCATGAAGACCAATATGGACGCCGGCCATGGCGGCGCCGCCGGCCGGTTCGACCGGCTGGAGGAAACCGCGCTGGTCTATGCCTTCGCGCTGGCGGCGGTACGGGTGGCGGCCCCCGCCGCCTGACAATGGAAAAGGGCGCCGCGACCCTCGTCGCGGCGCCCTGGCCTCTCATTCCCGCCGAACGGCTCAGCCCTGGCCGACACCGGAGACGTGGTCGCGCAGTTCCTGCAGCGACGCGAAGCGCAGCGTGCCGTCCGGCAGCTCGGCCTCGATCGATCCGTCCGAGAACAGCTTGTAGGCCATGCCGCCGATCACCCCGGCCTTGAGCACGGTGATCGAGGCGGGCGCCGGCTCGTCGACGAGATCGTTGACATGCAGGAACGCCGGCGGCGCGCCGGGGCCGTCATCGGCATCGGCGGGCAAGGCCTCTTGCGCCACCGGCGAAACGGGACGGGCCGCCTCGCCGGCACCCGGCTTCGGAGCGAGGGGAGCCGGCTTAGGCTCGGCAGGCTTGGCTTCAATCGGCTTGGGTTCAGTAGGCTTGGCCGCCGGCGGCACGATCGGCGAGGCGGCCGGCGAGGCGATCGGCGGCTTGGGCGCCGCGGGAGCCGGCTTCGGCGCGGCCGGTGCCTTGCTCTCCGGCTGCGGCTTGGTCTCGGGCTGCGGCTTGGCTTCCGGCTTGGGCGCGGGCTCGTGCCTGGGCGCGGGCTCCGGCTCCAGCAGGTCCGACAATTCGAACGGCGGCAGTTCCAGCGCCTCCCCGGCCGGCTCGCCGAGGGCCGGCGTCTCGTCGAACGCCGTCTCCGGCTCCAGCTCCGGCTCGTCCGCGGGCTCGGCGCGCTTGCGGCGGAACCAGGCCGGCAGGCTGCCGGACAGGCTCCCCGCCAGCCCCTTGATGGCCGCCTGCGGCACGGGCGTCGCCGGTCCGGCGGGCAAGGGAGCGGCGGGCAAGGGGGCGACAGGCGCGGGCGCCGCCACCGGCGGCAGCGCCGTCTCCGCCACGCTCTCGGCATGCCGCGCGGGCTCCCGAACGGGCTCCACCGGCGTCACGGCACGCTCGGCCTCCTCGTGGAACGCGATCGGCCGGGCGCCCTCGCTCTCGTAATAATCCTCCGCCTCGACATGCACGACGCCGTCGAGCTTCTGTCCGATGTCGACGAGCGCGCGATGGATGGATCCCAGCGCCAGCAACAGCAATCCTCCGACGAAGCCGAGAGTGCCGACGATGACGAGCGTGGGCCCGGAAGGTTGAGCCAGGGATTGCACGCCGATCAGCCCGATCACGACGCCGATCGCGCCGACCACCAGACCGATGCCGATGATGATTGCACCCATAGAAAAACTCCGCCGGGCTGATTCGCGACCAGCCCTCCCTCCATTCAAACTTACGTCGCGCATGGCTTTTACGAAAGCTCGGCACGATTACCAAGATGATTTGCTTTCGCAGCGTCGCCAAATCCGCCGGCGTCGCCGCCGCGCCGTGGAAATTCTTCCCGGGGAAACGCCGGCTCGGCGCACCGATCGGTTGTCGCGGACGGCGGACCGCCCTATCTAGTCACCGTCGATCTCTTTTCGGTGCGCACGCACCTTTGGGAGGAAGCCGCCCGGCGCATTGCCGCCGGGGCGGCAGAGCCGGTTTTACATTGCGGAGACAGAATCGATGTCCTTCACGCTTCCCGATCTGCCCTATTCCTATGATGCTCTCGCTCCCTACATGTCGCGCGAGACGCTCGAATATCATCACGACAAGCATCACCTCGCCTATGTGAACAACGGCAACAACCTGCTGAAGGGCACCGAGTTCGAGGGCAAGTCGCTCGAGGAGATCGTCAAGGGCTCCTACGGCAAGAATCCCGGCCTCTTCAACAATGCCGGCCAGCACTACAACCACCTGCACTTCTGGCACTGGCTGAAGCCCAATGGCGGCGGCGCCATTCCCGGCGAGCTCGAGAAGAAGATCGTCGAGGACCTCGGCTCGGTGGAGAAGTTCAAGGAAGACTTCATCCAGGCCGGCGTCACCCAGTTCGGCTCCGGCTGGGCCTGGCTGGCGGTGAAGGACGGCAAGCTCATCGTCGCCAAGACCCCGAACGGCGAGAGCCCGCTGGTCTCCGGCGCCACCCCGATCCTCGGCGTCGACGTGTGGGAGCACTCCTACTACATCGACTACCGCAACCGCCGCCCCGACTATCTGAAGGCGTTCGTCGAGAACCTGGTGAACTGGGAATACGTCGCCGAGCTGTATTCCAAGGCCGTCTGAGCCGGCTCGATCCGACCATGCGAAAGGCGTCGGCCCGGCGGGCCGGCGCCTTTTTCACGTCTGGCGCCGGAGAGCGCGCCTTGCGCCCGCCTACCCTCGCCGGGCTCAGCCGGCATAGGGGCGCCGCGGCCGCGGCTGGTTGCTGATCACGCAGTAGTCGTTCCAGAAATTGTACTGGAAGGTGGAGCGCCACTGGTACAGCCAGTTGTCGCATTCGGCCCGGGTCCTGAAGCAGCCTTCCACGGTGCGCGTCTGGATCCGCTCCTCGAAGGTTCCCCACTGGCGCTGGCCGGTGAAATGGCCGTACCAGAGCTTCGAGGGCGGAATGGTCCGCGACATGGCGACGCAGTCGCCGC
This sequence comes from Ancylobacter oerskovii, assembly GCF_018390555.1. Lineage (GTDB taxonomy): Bacteria > Pseudomonadota > Alphaproteobacteria > Rhizobiales > Xanthobacteraceae > Ancylobacter > Ancylobacter oerskovii. The sequence goes on from NZ_JAHBGB010000002.1 coordinate 536,501, forward strand.
CGGGAAACGCGCCGGTGAATTCATAGGCGGCGGCGCCGGTCGGCAGCGCCACGGCGGCCAGAGCCAATGTGGCAACTCCCAGCGCAGCAAGCCCCAGAGTAGCAAACCCCAGGGCGGCAGATCTCAGGCTGGCAGATCCCAGGCTGGCCAGGCCCCTTCCGGCTGCCCGGGCCGGCATCGGCAGGATGTGCATCTCGCGCCTCGCGCAATGGCCCCCGCGGCCCGCCGCCGCAGCACCATCCTACCCCTGCGGCAGCCCTATAGCCAGCGCACCCAGCGGAACAGCAGCACCATCGCCACGCCGGCGATGCCCGCCAGCACGGTGACGGCCCAGAAGCCGACCGGATCGTCGGCGCCGGGAATGCCGCCGACATTCATGCCCATCAGGCCGGTGATCAGGGTGAGCGGGGCGAAGATCACCGTCACCGCCGCCAGGATCTGCATGGAGCGGTTCATCTGCTCGGCGCGGCGTTCCACCATCTGGTCGTAGATCACCGCCGCGCGGTCGCGGACCGAATCGAGTTCTTCGGCGAAGCGCGTCACCCGGTCGCCGGCCTCGCGCAGCCGGTTGCGGTCGCGCACGGTGATCCACTCGGCGTCCTCGAGCGAGAAATGGTTCAGGGCCTCGCGCTGCGGCGCGATGTAGCGGCGCAGGATGATCGCCACGCGCCGCAGCTCCGAGACCTTGGGGCTCAGATTGGCCAGCGTCGCGCTCCAGGCATGTTCCTCGAGCTCGTCGGCCTGCTCGGCCAGCGCGGTGATCACCGTGTCCATGCGGTCGACGAGGCGCAGCGACAGGTCGGCGATGAATTCGCCCGGCGTGCGCGGTGCCCGTCCGCGCGCCAGCGCGTCCTCGAAATCGGCGAGGGCGGAAAGCGGATGCGTGCGCACCGAGATGATCCGCTTCGGCTCCACCCAGAAGCGGATGGAATGCATCTCGTCCGGCAGCGAATAGGGCTTGAAGTTGATGCCGCGCAGATTGAGGAAGGCGCCGGAATCGAACAGCACGCAGCGCGGGCGGGTCTCCTCGGCGGTCAGCGACTCGGCGATGCCCGGCTCGATGCCGGCATCGGCCTCCAGCCAGGGCTGCTGGCGGCGGTCCATGAGCTGCAGATGGATCCAGATATAGCCGCGCTCCCCGGCCTGGTAGCCGCCGCGCAGCTCGGCCCAGCCGATCCTGCGCGCTCCGCCCGCGCCATCGAAGGCCCAGGCCGCGATGAACCCCTCATTGTCGTAATCCGGCACCGGCCACCTCCCCGCTCGCGGGATGAACGCTAGATGAACGAACCCGAAGGATTGCGTTCAGTTTGATGAACCTTTTGCAACAGCGGGTTCAGATTGAGTTGAGGCGACGGGGATTAGCTTCATTCCATCGACAGGCCGATCCCCGGCCGAGACCGAGATGCAAGAGGTCGTCATGAGCCGCTTCGCTCACAGCACCAAGATTGCCGCGATCGCCCTCGCGGGCGTCGCCCTGGCCAGCGCCCTCCCCACCCCGTCGCAGGCCCGCGACCATCGCAACAACGGCGCCGCCGTCGCTGCCGGCGTGGTCGGCGGCCTCATCGTCGGCGGCCTCGTCGCCGGCGCCGCCAGCAATGCCTATGGCGGCGGCTATGGCGGTGGCTATTACGACCCGCCCCCGCCGCGCCCCTATCGGCCCGGCCCGGCCTATGCCTACGGGCCCGGCCCCGGCTATGGCCCGGGCTACGGCTACCGCGCCTATCGCCCGCGTTGCTGGGTGGAGACGCAGACCTTCTACAATCGCTGGGGCCGCCCCTATTACCGCGATGTCGAGGTCTGCCGCTGAGTTGCGTGAAATCGGCAGAGCTTGACGAGGCGAAAGGGCGACGGGGCGATCCGTCGCCCTTTCCGCGTCAGGCGGCATCGGCGACCCGCAGGATGCCGGTGGTGTCGAGCCCGGCCAGCGCATCGCGCACCAGCACGCCGCCCACAGCGAGGTCCGGGGCGATCTCGGCCAGCGGCAACAGCGCGAAGGCGCGCTCCATCATGCGCGGATGCGGGATCTCGAGGTCCGGCTCGTCGATCTTCTCCTCGCCATAGAGCAGGATGTCGATGTCGATGGTGCGCGGGCCGAAGCGCACCTCCCGGGTGCGGTCGCGCCCGAAGGCATGCTCGACGCCGAGCAGCATGTGCAGGAGCTCGCGGGCCGAGAGCACCGTCTCTATGGCGACCACGAGATTGAGATACGGCCCCTGCGGCACCGGCCCCCAGGGCGGCGTCTCGTAGAGCGAGGACCGCTGCAATATGGTCACGCCGCCGGTGCGGGCGATCAGCCCCACCGCCTTCGCCATGGTCTTCGCCCGGTCGCCGAGATTGGAGCCGAGGCAGAGATAGGCGACGTGTTTCTCGACCTTGCGCGGCCGGCGGATGAAGAATTCAGGCGGCACCCTGGTTCGCCCCCTTGATGGCTTCCGTCACCCGCGCCGCCTGCACATGCTCGGCGACGTCATGCACGCGGATGATCGCGCAGCCGGCCATGATGCCGATCACGTTGGAGGCGATGGTGCCCGGCAGCCGCTCGGCGGGCGTCGCCACCACCACCTTGCCGATCAGCGATTTGCGCGAGGTGCCGAGCAGCACCGGGAAGCCGAGCCTGACGATGTCGCCGAGCCGCGCAAGGGCGGTGAGGTTCTGCTCGAAGCTCTTGCCGAAGCCGATGCCGGGATCGAGGCTGATGCGGTCGGCGCGGATGCCGGCCCGTGCCGCCCGCTCCAGCGCCGCCTCGAAGAAGGCCAGCATGTCGGCGACGATGTCGATCGAGGGGTCGACGGTGGCGCGGTTGTGCATCGCCACCACCCCGGCGTCGAAATCGGCCGCCACCCGCGCCATCTCCGGGTCGCCCATCAGCCCCCAGATGTCGTTGACGATATGCACCCCCGCCTTGAGCGCCGCCTCGGCGACCCGCGCCTTCTGGGTGTCGATCGACACCGGCACGCCGAGGCCGGCGATCTCCCCGAGCACCGGCAGCACCCGGCGCATCTCCTCCTCCACCGGCACCGGCGTGTGGCCCGGCCGGGTCGATTCGCCGCCTATGTCGAGAATATCGGCCCCATCGGCCACCAGCCTGGACGCATTGGTCACCGCATCGGCCAGCGCGGCGCTGCGCCCGCCATCGGAAAACGAGTCCGGCGTGACGTTGAGAATGCCCATCACCAGCGTGCGCCCGGCATAGTCCAGCCGCCGCCCGCGCGCATCGAACACCGCCTCCGCCGGGGGCGGCAAAGGCAGGCGGCGCACGGTCGACGCGACCGGCGACGTGGCAGTCAGTGACGCAGGCGACGACGCAGACATGGCAGGATCCCGCATTTTCTCTCAAATTGCGCGCCGCGCCGGCGAAAGCAAGGCGCCGGCGGCCATCGGCGACAATCTGCGCAGGTCCCGCTTGCCGAATGCCCCGCCCCCGCGCTCTATAGGCGCCGATGAATCCACACGGGGAGACCCTCATGACCGGGGATGTCGACGGCAAGATCCTGGTGGGGCGTTCGGAAAAGCCCGAATTTCTCACGCTGAAGCTCGCCAATCGCCACGGCCTCGCCACCGGCGCCACCGGCACCGGCAAGACGGTGACGCTGCAGACGCTGGCGGAGGGCTTTTCCCGCGCCGGCGTGCCGGTATTCGCCGCCGACATCAAGGGAGACCTCTCCGGCGTCGCCATGAAGGGCGACGGGGTGGACTGGATTCTCAAGCGCTGCAAGGAGATAGGCGTCGAGTATCAGGCCGACGAGTTCCCGGTGGTGTTCTGGGACCTGTTCGGCGAGCAGGGCCATCCGGTGCGCGCCACCGTCACCGAGATGGGGCCGCTGCTGCTCGCCCGGCTGATGGGGCTCAACGAGGTGCAGGAGGGCGTACTCAACGTCGTCTTCCGCGTCGCCGACGAGAACGGCTTCCTGCTGCTCGACCTGAAGGACCTCAGGGCGATGCTCGCCTTCGTGGCCGAGAACGCTGCCAAGCTCACCACCACCTATGGCAATGTCTCGCCGGCCACGGTCGGCGCCATCCAGCGCGCCCTGCTGGTGCTGGAGAATCAGGGCGCCGACAAGTTCTTCGGCGAGCCGGCGCTGAAGATCACCGACCTGATGCAGGTCGATCGCTCCGGCTACGGCACCATCAACATCCTCGCCGCGGACAAGCTGATGGGCTCGCCGCAGCTTTACGCCTCCTTCCTGCTCTGGCTGCTCTCCGAGCTGTTCGAGGAACTGCCGGAGGTCGGCGACCCGGACAAGCCCAAGCTGGTGTTCTTCTTCGACGAGGCGCATCTCGTCTTCGACGAGGCACCCAAGGCGCTCCTGCAGAAGATCGAGCAGGTGGTGCGTCTGATCCGCTCCAAGGGCGTCGGCGTCTATTTCGTCACCCAGAACCCGCTCGACGTGCCGGAAACCGTGCTGGCCCAGCTCGGCAACCGCGTGCAGCATGCGCTGCGCGCCTTCACCCCGCGCGACCAGAAGGCGGTGAAGGCGGCGGCCGACACGTTCCGCCCCAACCCCAAGCTCAACACGGCGCAGGTCATCACCGAGCTCGGCAAGGGCGAGGCGCTGGTCTCCATGCTGGAAGGCAACGGCACGCCCTCCATCGTCGAGCGCACGCTGATCGCCCCGCCCTCCGGCCGCGTCGGGCCGGTGACGCCGCAGGAACGCGCGGCGATCCTCGCCAAAAGCCCCTTCAAGGGCACCTATGACGAGACGCTCGACCGCGAATCCGCCTTCGAGATGCTGGCGAAGCGGGCCGAGGAGACCACGCCCGAGGCCGCGCCCGGAAAGCCGGCTCCCGACGCCCCCGCGCCCACCGAAGCCGGCACCGCGTCCGGCGGCGGCTGGATCAGCGACGTGCTCGGCGGCATTTTCGGCACCCCGTCGCGCGGACGCATGAGCGTCGGCGAGCAGGTCACGCGGCAGGTGGCGCGCGAAGTCACCAACCAAGTGACCAAGGCGATCCTGCGCAACGTGCTCGGCGGGCGCTCCCGCTCGACCCGCGCGGTCTCCTCCACCTCCACGCGCCGCGCTTCCGGCGGTGGCAACGACTTCGCGCAGATCTTCGACGACTTCTCCGGCACCGGGCGCAAATGACCGGGCATGAACGCCTTTTCTACCAATGACTTGCCACAGATGATCCGCCGCAACTGAGTTTTATCGCCATGTCCGATCTCGACCGCGTCCTCGCCGCCGTGGATGCCGATCTCGATGCCAGCCTGCAGCGCCTGTTCGCCTTCCTGCGCATCCCCTCGATCTCCACCGACCGCGCCTATGCCGAGGATTGCCGCAAGGCCGGCCAGTGGCTGGCGGACGACCTCGCCGGCCTCGGTCTCGTCGCCAGGCTGAACGACACGCCCGGCCATCCCATCGTCACCGGCACGTCGAATGTCGGCGCCGGACACCGCGTCCTGTTCTACGGCCATTACGACGTGCAGCCGGTCGACCCGCTGAACCTGTGGGAAAACCCGCCCTTCGAGCCCAAGATCGTCGACGGGCCGGACGGGGTGAAGCGGATCGTCGCCCGCGGCTCCTCCGACGACAAGGGTCAGGTGATGACCTTCGTCGAGGCCTGCCGCGCCTATCTGAAGGTCACTGGCACGCTGCCGGTGGACGTCACCATCATGGTCGAGGGCGAGGAGGAGAACGGCTCCGGCAACCTGCCGCCGTTCCTCGAAACCCACCGGGACGAGTTGAAGGCCGACGTCGCTTTGGTCTGCGACACCAGCATGTGGGACGCGAAGACTCCCGCCATCACCGTCTCGCTGCGCGGCCTGATGCATGACGAGATCGTCGTCACCTGCGCCAATCGCGACCTGCATTCCGGCTATTACGGCGGCGCCGCGGCCAACCCGCTGCATGTGCTGTCGAAGATCATCGCCGGCGTGCACGGGCCGGATGGGCGGATCACCATCCCCGGCTTCTATGACGGTGTCGTCGAGCCCCCGGACGAGGTGAAGGCGCAGTGGAACGCGCTCGGCATGACGCCCGAGAGCTTCCTCGGCCCGATCGGCCTCGCCGAACCGGTCGGCGAGAAGGGCCGCTCGCTCGTCGAGATGACCACCTCGCGGCCGACCTTCGAGGTGAACGGCCTGTGGGGCGGCTACACGGGCGACGGCACCAAGACGGTGATCCCTTCCATCGCCACCGCGAAGATCTCCTGCCGTCTCGTCGCCGGCCAGGATCCGGCGCATGTCCGCGACGCGGTGCGCGCCTTCGTGCGGGCGCATCTGCCGGCGGATTGCTCGGTCGAGTTCCTCGGCGGCGAAGGCTCGCCGGCCGTCGCCGTCTCGCACGACAATCCCAATCTCGCCAAGGCGACCGCAGCGCTTGCCGACGAATGGGGCAGGCCCGCCGTGGTCATCGGCGCCGGCGGCTCGATCCCGATCGTCGGCCATTTCAAGAAGACGCTGGGGCAGGACACGCTGCTGGTCGGCTTCGCCCTCGACGACGACCGCATCCACTCGCCGAACGAGAAGTACAACCTCGCCTCGTTCCACAAGGGCATCCGCAGCTGGGTGCGCATCCTCGCCTCCCTGGCGGCCTGAGGCCCGGGTCGCCTGCCGGGCGGCATCCCTCGCCGAAAGGACGAGAAGGGATGTCGCCCGTCATCTCCATCTTTGGCTATGGTGCCCTCGGCTGACATTCGGGAGTGCGTGAGATGACCGGCGACTGGTCGCGGACCTGGACCTTCCTCGATGGCGCGTGGCACGAGGGCAACGTGCCGATCATGGGCGTGCGCACCCATGCCTCTTGGCTCGGCACCTCGGTATTCGACGGCGCCCGCGCCTTCGAGGGGGTGACGCCGGATCTCGACCTGCACTGCGCCCGCGTCAATCGCTCGGCGCTCGCCATGGGGCTGAAGCCGGTCGTGTCCGTCGAGCGCTGGATGGAACTGGCCGCCGAAGGGCTGAAGCGCTTCGCCCCCGATGCGGCGCTCTACATCCGGCCGATGTACTGGGCCGAGCTTCCCGGCGCGCGCACCGTGGATGCCGATGCGGAATCCACCCGCTGGTGCCTCAGCCTCTACGAGGCGCCGATGCCGACGCCGGAGCGCGGCACCTCGATTACCCTGTCGCCGTTCCGCCGCCCGACGGTGGAATGCGCCGTGACCGAGGCCAAGACCGGCGCCCTCTATCCCAACAATGCCCGCGCGCTCGTCGAGTGCCACCGCCGCGGCTTCGACAATGCGGCGCTGTGCGACATGCTTGGCAACGTCGCCGAGCTCGCCACCGCCAACCTCTTCATGGCGAAGGACGGCGTGGCCTTCACCCCGGCCGCCAACGGCACCTTTCTCGCGGGGATCACCCGCACCCGCACCATCGGGCTGATGCGACAGGCCGGCATCGAGGTGGTGGAGACGACGCTGCGCTGGGACGATTTCAGGGCCGCCGACGAATTGTTCACCACCGGCAACTATTCCAAGGTCACGCCGATCACCGGCATCGAGGATCGCGAGCTGCAACCCGGCCCGGTGTTCCGGCGCGCCCGCGAGCTCTACTGGGACTTTGCCCACACCTGATCCGCGGCCCTAACGGCAAACGGCCGGGGAGAGCCCCGGCCGCATCTGTCGGCGGACATCCGCCATGCCACAACCGCCTCACATGCGGTAGCGGGTGCTCCATTCGTCGACCTGGCGCTTGGCCTCGTCCTTGGCGATGCCGTAGCGCTCCTGCAGCACGCCCTCGAGCTCCTCGCGCTTGCCGTGCAGGCGATCGATGTCGTCATCGGTCAGCTTGCCCCATTGCTGGCGCACCTGCCCCTTGATCTGTTTCCAGTTGCCTTCGATACGGTCCCAGTTCATGGCGTTATCTCCGTGAAAACATTGGCTTGCCGTGCCTCGTCAGGCACGGCCGCGGCTGCTAGCATCGCTTCGACAACGCTCGGAGCCCGATTTTGATCCACGCCCCGGCCCTCCCCTCGCTCGACGAACTGGTCGATGGCGTCCGCGCCGGACGACGCGCGATGCTGGCAAGGGCCATCACCCTCGTCGAATCGCGCAAGGCCGCGCATCGGGCCCTTGCCGAGCCGTTGCTTCAGGCCCTGCTGCCCTTCACCGGCGGTGCCGTGCGGGTCGGGATCACCGGCGTACCCGGGGTCGGCAAGTCCACCGCCATCGATTCGCTGGGGACGCTTCTCACCGGCAAGGGCCATCGCGTGGCGGTGCTGGCGGTGGATCCGTCATCGGCGCGCACCGGCGGCTCGATCCTGGGCGACAAGACCCGCATGGCGCGGCTGGCGGTGGACGAGCGCGCCTTCGTGCGGCCCTCGCCCTCCGCCGGCACGCTTGGCGGCGTCGCCGCCCGCACCCGCGAGACGCTGCTCATCTGCGAGGCCGCCGGATACGACGTGGTGCTGGTGGAGACGGTCGGCGTCGGCCAGTCCGAGACCGCCGTCGCCGAGATGACGGATACGTTCCTGGTCCTGATGCTGCCGGGCGCCGGCGACGAATTGCAGGGCCTCAAGAAGGGCATCATCGAGCTCGCCGACATCGTCGCCGTGAACAAGGCGGATGGCGACGGCGGCACCCGCGCCCGCGCCGCCGCCGGCGATTATCGCGCGGCGCTGCATGTGCTGGGCGCGCGCGAGGCTCATTGGTCGACGCCGGTCCTCGCCTGCTCCGGCCTCACCGGCGAGGGGCTGGAAGAGCTGTGGGCGCAGGTGCGGCTGCATGGCGAGCGGTCGCGGCAGGCCGGGGCCTTCGCCGCGCGGCGCAGCGCCCAGCAGGTCGGCTGGATGTGGACGCTGTTGGACGAGCGCATGCGCGAGCGGATCCGCACCCATGCCGGGCTGCGCGAGGACGTACCGAAGATCACCGCCGAGGTGGCGGCCGGCCGACTGGCGCCGGGCCTCGCCGCCGCGCGCATCGCCGTGCGCCTCGGACTTGAGCCGACCTGAAAAAGACGGAATGTTTGGTTCACTTCTGTGCAGTCTTCCGAGGCGCCGTACGCTTGCATGGGGCGACGGCGTGCCGGCCAGGATGACGGGGCGATGGGATTGACGATGGGCAATGACAACCGGCTCGCCGGACGGGGCGTTTTCGTCGTCGAGGACGAGCCGTTGGTCGCGCTGATGATCGAGGCCATGATCGAGGAACTGGGCGCGGTGGTGATCGGCAGCGCACGGCGCCTGCCCGATGCGCTGGATTTCGTCGCCGCGCGTCACCAGGAGATCGACGTGGCTCTCCTCGATCTCAATCTCGGCGGCATCGCCAGCTATGACGTCGCGCAGGCGGCCAGCGACCAGGGCATCCCGGTGGTGTTCTCCACCGGCTATGACGACGAGGCGATCAGCGAGCCGTGGCGCAGCCTGCCGCTGCTGTCCAAGCCCTTCCAGCTCGCCCAGCTGGAGGATGCCCTCGCCTCCGCCGTCGTAACCCGCCGCGCCCGGGGCCGCGCCCAGGGATGATCCGGCCCGGCGGCCCGCACATCCTGATCACCGGCTTCGGTCCCTTTCCTGGCGCACCGGCCAATCCGGCGGCCGGGCTGGCCGGCGATCTCGCGCGGCTGCGACGGCCGGCGCTCGCCGGCACCCGCCGCAGCCTGCGCCTGCTGCCGACCTCGTGGGAGGAGGCTGCCGGCTTCCCGGCCGTGCTCGACGCGCTGGCGCCCGACATCGTGCTGATGATCGGCCTCGCCGCCCGCCGCCGGGCGGTGTCGGTGGAGCTCCTGGGGCGCAACCGCACCCGGCTTTCGCCGGATGCGACGCGGCGGCGCCCGCCCGGAGCCCGCTTCGATCCCGGCGCGGGCGCCACGCGCCGCTGCGCCGTCGATCCCGCGCCATTGCTGCGGGCGCTTGCCGTCGCCGGCCTGCCGGCACGGCCGTCGCGCGATGCCGGCGGCTATGTCTGCAATGCGCTGAGCTGGCGCGCCTATGGCTGGGCGCAGGGCGCGCCGGGCCGCCTCGCGGTGTTCGTCCACATCCCGCAACCACGCGCCGGCGGCCGTCTCGGCCGCGCCCGGCTGCTGCGCGGCTTCGGCAACCTCCTGGCGGCGCTCGTCGCCCAGCACCGGCTCAGGGCGGTGCCTGCACGGTGATCTCGATCGAGTTGTACCAGGCGGCGAAATTGGCGATGTCGTCGTCGGAAAGATCCTTGGTCACCACGGTCATCATCTCGTTGACCCGCTTGCCGGAGCGAAACTCCTCCAGCGCCTTGGCGAGATACATCTCGACCTGACCGGCGAGGTTCGGCGCTTCCGGGTGCTGGGACATGCCGTTGGCGCCATGGCACACCGCGCATTGCTGGCTCGCCTTGGCCCGCCCGGCGGCCGCGTCGCCGGCAAGGGCGGGACCGCCCAAGGCGAAGATGAAGGCCGGGATCGCACAGGCGAGGGTCGGGTAGATCAGTCGTACCGCCGCGCCCAGCGGCGGGCTCCACATCCGCATCATCAACTCTTTCCGCGGTTGGCCGGGAGAACGGCCGCGACGGCATGCGCCGCCGCGGCCATCGGCTTCTTCGCCTCGCACGGGCAAGGCCTCGTACAGGCAGGCCTCATTCGCCGTAGGAGATGCGGTAGATCGCCCCGGACGTGTCGTCGGATACCAGCAGCGAGCCGTCATTGAGCTGCGCCACCGAGGCCGGGCGGCCGAGATACTCGCCGTTCGGCGTCAGCCAGCCCTCGGCGAAGGGCTCGCTCTTGCCGGCGGTGCCGTCCTCCTTCACCTCGGTGAACATCACCCGCGCCCCCACCGGCGTGGTGCGGTTCCACGAACCGTGCTGCACCGAGAAGACGCCGCCGCGATATTTTTCCGGGAACTGGCTGCCGGTGTAGAAGGTCATGCCGAGATCGGCGGCATGCGCCACCATCTCCACCTGCGGCTTCACCGAATCCGCCGGCGGCTCCTTGTCCTTGTATTCGACGGTACGCACCGAGCCGCCGCCATAATAGGGGAAGCCGAAGGTCTGCCCGGCCTTCTCGGCGCGGTTGAGCTCGCCGGGCGGGATGTCGTCGCCCATGCCGTCGACCTGGTTGTCGGTGAACCAGAGCGTCTTGTCCTTCGGGTTGAAGTCCATGCCGACGGAGTTGCGGATACCCCACGCATAGACATTCCGGTTCTTGCCGTCGCGATCCATCTGGACGATGCCGCCGATGCCGACCTTCTTGTAGAGGTCGTACTTCTCCGGCGCGAACACGTTGAACGGCTGGCCGAGCGTGATGTAGAGCTTGTCGTCCGGCCCGATCCGGCACACCCGGGCGGTGTGGTTGTAGGATTCCTCCTCCTTCGGGATGAGGTCGCCCTGCTTCACCACCTGGAAGGCGGCGACATCCGGCCCCTCATAGAAGAATTCGGCCGCCGGGAAGAGCAGCACGCGATTCTGCTCAGCGACGAACAGGAAACCGTCCTTCGAGAAGCACACCCCATGCGGCAGCTTCATCTGGATCGACGGCGCGAAGGGTTTCACCTCGTCGGCCACCCGGTCCTTGTCGCGGTCGGTCACTGCCCACACGCGCGACTTGCGGGTACCGACGAACACCACGCCGGCCGACGGGCCCACCGCCATCTCGCGCGCATCCGGCACGATGGCATAGAGCTTGATCTTGAACCCGTCGGGCAGCTTGATGCCGGACAGCGTCTTGTTGAAGGCGGCGACGCGCGGCCCGTCCTGCGGCACCGTCGGAATTTCCATCGGCGCGCCGGTCGACTGGAAATTCGACAGCTTCTCCAGATTGTCGGTGGCTTGCGCGCTCGCCGCGCTGTGCCCCATAGCCAGCAGCGCGCCGGCCAGCATCGTCGAGGTCAGCAGCGTGCGCAGGCGCACGCCTGTTGCAGAGGTCGTCATGCAGTATCCTCCCAGGCATTCGGGCCTCGTTCGGACCCGTTCCGGCAAGGAGTATTGCCATGCCCACGCGAAAGGAAAGGACATTCTACAACATTTTGACGATGTAATAATTTATACTACATTGCATCGCACCATAACAATGAAATACACCCAACGCCGATACTTAAAAACAGGCGAAGATACTCTCTTCCGTTACGGCGGCGCGGAACGGCGGGCGATGGCTGCGGGCGCGACGGCGGCCTGCTCTCGATGCCCTCATCTCCTGTTAGCGGAAATCTGCTAAGCGGGGAGCACGCCCTATCTCCCCACCCTGGGATCCGACGCGCGTGACCATCTATCTGCCGATCGCCGAACTGCCGGTGAACATCTTCACCCTGCTCGCCCTGGGCATCGCGGTCGGCTTCATCTCCGGCATGTTCGGGGTGGGCGGCGGCTTCCTGATGACGCCGCTCCTGATCTTCCTCGGCGTCGCCCCGGCGGTGGCGGTGGCGAGCGTGTCGACCCACATGGCGGCCTCGTCGCTGTCCGGCACGCTGAACTACCTGCGGCGAAGACTTGTCGACGTGCAGCTGGGATGCGTCCTGCTCGTGGGCGGATTGACGGGCACGCTGACGGGCGTGATCACCTTCATGCTGCTGCGCCGCTTCGGCCAGCTCGACCTGTTCATCGCCATCTCCTACATCGCGCTGCTCGGCACGATCGGCACGCTGATGGTGATCGAGAGCCTGAGGGCGCTGCTGCGCAACTGGCGGGGCGAGCCGGCGCGCATCCGCCGCCCGGGCGCCCATCCCTGGTTCCTGCGCATGCCGTTCAAGATGCGGTTCCGGCAGTCGCGCATCTATGTCTCGATCATCCCGGTCCTCGCCATCGGCTTTGCCATCGGCTTCCTCGGCGCCTTGATGGGCATTGGTGGCGGCTTTCTGCTGGTACCGGCGCTCATCTATCTCCTGCGGGTACCGACGCTGACCTCGGTCGCCACCTCGCTCATGCTCACCCTCGTCACCATGGCGGCGGCGATCGTCATGCACGCGGTGCTCAACCAGACGGTGGACGCGGTGCTCGGCCTGGTACTGATGGTAGGCGGCACCATCGGCGCCCAGTTCGGCGCCCGCGCCGGCCAGGCGATGAAGGCGGAGAACCTGCGCCTTCTGCTCGGCCTCCTGGTGCTGGGCGTCGGCCTCAGGGTCGCCATCGACCAGATCCGGCAGCCGGCCGACCTCTACGCCGTAACCCTCGACGAGGCGAACCGGTGAGGCCCGCCCACCTCATCGCCCTGCTCGGGCTTCTCGCCCTCGGCCTCGCGCCCGCCGCGGCGCAGAATGAGACGGCCGAGCGCCAGGGCCTCGTCCTGTCGCTGTCCAAGGCGCGGGTGACGATCACCTCCAGCTTTTCCGGCGACAGCATCGTGCTGTTCGGCGTCGTCCCCGAGGATGTCGTGGACGCACCGGATGTCGTGGTCAGCGTGCGCGGCCCCAACCAGAGCTTCATCACCTGGAAGAAGGAACGCCGCTTCGGCCTGTGGACCAATGTCGAGAGCCGTTCCTTCCTCGCCGCCCCCTCCTATCTCGCCGTCTTGAGCAACCGGCCCCCGGCGGAGATGGCGGATGCCGAGACGCTCCGCCAGGAGCAGGCCGGCTTCACCAATAACCGCCTGCTCCAGCGCGTCGGCACCGATTATGCCGATGTCGTGCCGGGCGATCCGTTCCGGCAGGCCTTCCTGCGGGTGAAGCAGTCGCAGGGCCTCTATTTCGAGCGCACCGACGCGGTGGAGTTCATCGCCCCGCACGTCTTCCGCACGGTGATACCCATTCCCGGCACCGCGCCGATCGGCGTCTACGAGGTGCAGGTCAAGCTGTTCGCGAAGGGCGAACGCGTCGCCAGCGGCCGGCTGGCGCTGGAGGTGGCGAAGATCGATTTCGAGCAATCGGTGGCCACCGCCGCGCAGGACCACGCGCTGCTCTACGGCCTCGCCACCATGCTCGGCGCCCTCGCGGTCGGCTTCGTCGCCAATGTCGTGTTCCGGCGCGACTGAAGATCCCCGCGCGGCGTTCTACACCACCGGCTCCGGCGCATAGGCGACGCCAGCCGTCTCCAGCGCCCGCGCCGCCCGCAGCGCGACATCCTCCCGCCAGGGGGCTGCGATCAGCTGCACGCCGATCGGCAGCGGCCCGCCGCCGGGGATCGGCGCCGCCGCCACCGGCAGGCCGATGAAGGAGATGGGCTGGGTGTAGATGCCGATATTCGGCCGCACCAGCATCTCCCGGCCATCGAGCACGAAGGTCGCCTGCCCGCTCCGCGGCGCCGGCACCGGCGTCGACGGCGCGACCAGCACGTCGAACTGCGAGAACAGCTCCAGCGCCCGGTCGCGGAACCAGCGGCGGAAATTCTGCGCCTTGACGACCATGGCGGCCGGCAGCGCCGCGCCGGCGAGAAGCCGCTCGCGCACCGCCGGGTCGAAATCGGCCGGCCGGTCGCGCAGCCGGTCGCGGTGCAGCGCCGCGCCCTCCGCCATGGTGATGAGATAGGCGCTCGCCCGCGCCCGCTCGACCTCCGGCAGTTCGACCGTCCGTTCCGCACCCAGCGCCGCAGCCGCGCGGGCCACCGCGTCATAGGCCTGGGGCGTACCCTGCCGGGCGAACCAGCCCCCGAGAATGCCGACGCGCAGGCCGTCGGCGCCGCGCTCCAGCTCCGGCAGCGCCGGCAAGGCCTCGATATCGGCAAGCGCCGGGTCGTCCGCATCCGGCCCCACAAGCGCGTCATAGGTGGCGGCGAGGTCGGCGACGTTGCGGGCGAAAGGACCGAGATGGTCGAGGCTCGCCACGAACGGAAAGCTGCGCGCCCGCGACAGCCGCCCATAGGTCGGCTTCAGCCCGAAGATGCCGCAGAAGGAGGACGGCACCCGTATCGACCCGTTGGTGTCGGAGCCGAGCGACAGCGGCACCAGCCTGCCCCCCACCGCCGCCCCCGAGCCGCCGGAAGAGCCTCCCGACATGTGGCCGAGGTCGTGAGGGTTGCGGGAATGGCCGGCATGCAGGTTCTCGCCGGTGAAATCATAGGCATATTCGCCCATATTGAGCGCGCCGAGGCACACCGCCCCCGCCGCGCGCAGGCGCTCCACCAGCGTCGCATCCCGGTCCGCCGCCGGCCGGTCCGCATTGATCTTCGAGCCGGCCAGCGTCGGCAATCCCTTGAGGTCGAACAGGTTCTTGACCGCATAGGGCACGCCGGCGAGCGGGCCGGGCGCGGCGCCCGCCGCCCGGGCGGCATCCACCGCATCGGCCTCGGCGAGGGCACGCACCGCGGTGACATGGGTAAAGGCGTTGAGCTTCGGATCCACCGCGGCGATCCGCTCCAGCGCCGCCTCGCATATGGCGCGGGCGGAGACGCGGCCGGCGCGCACCGCCGCGGCGATGGCAAGCGCCGGCCCAGCGGCGAGATCGGCGATGGTGGTCGGCGACGGTTCGGTCACGGGAGCGCTCATGGACGGTAGACCGGCGCCGGCTCCGCCTCGTCGGGGAGCGGGAAGTCGAGCACCAGGGCGCCCATCTGCAGCGCGGTCTCGAGGTGCAGGAGCACCCTCGGCCGCAGCTCCGGCTCCAGCGGCAGGCCGGCCAGCGCCAGCGCCGCATCGAGATAGGCCCCTGCTTGGCCCGGCATGCCGCCGGCCTGTTGATCCGTCACATCGTCCTCCCTGGCACCGCGGCCGCCGGGCACCGCATCGGGGATATCGCCCCTCGCCCTCCGACCGGTGCCGTCCAATTCAGGAAACGTGCCATGCCGACCCGGGACAGAGGAGGCCAAACCCGGCAGCTATCCCAAGGATTTTGCTCGGCAGCGCTTGCCGGCCTTGCAAAGCGGCACTCGCCCGATTAGGTTCCGCGCCATTCTGGCATGCAGGTGTAGCTCAGTTGGTTAGAGCGCCGGTCTGTGGAACCGGAGGTCGGTGGTTCAAGTCCACCCACCTGTACCATGAATAATGCCAAGGATATCAATCCTTTATCACAAGACGGCCACCATGAGCCGGCGGCTCTGGCGCGAAAGCCGGCTTCCGCGCCGATCGTTGTTTTTCAACGCCTTCCCGCGCCTTGCCAGCATCCCTGCAACACGGATGTGCGATGTTCGCGGCGTTCCGCAGCGGCGTAGCGACCGCGCCTCCATCTGACGCATCATGAGGGCATGGAAGGGCAGCCCCTGGAGCGTAGCCTGCCATCCGCTCGGCCACGGCCCTCAAGGCGGCGCCTTCTCCTCGACACCGACCGTGCAGGCGCCGCCCCCCCGCACCCGGCAGCGTGACCAGCCGCCGACAGGTCGAGCCAGCAGATATCGCCGCCATCCTCGGATGCGAGCGGCTGTCGCGTAAGTCTCGACATTCGCATGACGCTGCGTCATGTTTCTCCGGCATGTGCATTGGGGGCTGTGATGCGGTGCGTTGCTTGGGCCTTGGCAGTGGTCGCGGTCGGATGCGGCGAGGCATCTGCGCAGGACAGCCCACCCAAGCGACGCTTTGACGCCACGGGCGGGATCGTCTTCACATGCAGCCCCGCCACGGGAATCGCATGGACGGGGAAGGCCTGTAGCGAGTTGAGCAGCGACTTCAAGAAGCGGGCGCAGGCGGCCGGCCTCAACTTTACCGAGGTCATGATCACAGCCGACTTCAAGACCAAGAGGTTCCCCGTTTCCGATGCGTTCAACCAGGACAGGGCGGTGCGCGTCTTCTGGTTCATGCACGCCGCGTCGGGCCCGTCCGGCCCCATGAGCGCCAAATTGATGAGCAATGTCGTTTTCGAGCCGACGTCGGCCGACATACCCAACGTCGTTCCCGGGCAGCGGATACCGATAAACTTCTACACTCAATCGGTCTCGCTCGATCCCGGCGCCACTCATGCGGATGCCCGGCCCTACCTGAAGCAGATCACCGACGCCTTTTTCCAATCGGGCGAGATGGCCCTGCCGAAGTGAGGGAAAGCGGCGCCGGACGGCTGCCCGTGCTGGCCCGTGCGTGATCGTGCTGCTACTTCATCGCCCTCACGCCTGCCGGAGTTCCGCGCGATGACACCCGAAGACTTCAAAGCCGCCCTGGACACCCTTGGCCTTTCGCCCGCTGCCATCGCGAAAATGCTGGGCGTCGACGTCCGCACGGCCCGCCGGTGGGCGACGGGCGGCAAGGGCATTCCCGATACCGTGGCCGCCCAGGTCGCCGACCTGTTGACGAACGGCATCACCCCGGAGGCGCGGGTGAAATCGCCGGCTGCCGATGCGGTGATGGCCTTCCTGTGGGTTCGGCGGCAGGGCGACCAGGAATGGACCGTCGCGGAACATGACCGCGTCGCCGACTTCTATTATCTGCCAGGGCGCATCGAACGCTATGTGGCGTCGGAACTGGTCCTCGGCCCCGCGATCGAGGTGCCGGGGCTCTGACGGCCCGAACCGTCATGCCACCTCGCGGCATCCACCAGGCTCGCCGGATCCGCGACGTGGAAATGGCGAGCGCCGCCCGATGCCGGGGTCACTCTACGCAACCGCACTAGGTTGCGGCGGCGCTCTTCATCGAACAGGGCGTCGTTCTCAAGAAGATCCAGGCGTTCATCGGTCGCTCGTCGATCCGAAGGACCTTTGACCTCGGCAGTGCCCTGTTCCTGTCGGAGACGAACGATTGCCACGCCGCGCTCTCGCACGACGAGCAGGCGGCGAATGGCGGCATATGCCCCCGGATGTGAACTGAGCCGTCCGAGATCCATTTCGCACATGCGAGCTTTAGACAGCGCCTGCTGTACCGCCTCCTGGCTCGATGGCAATGAAACCATAGAGAGAAACAACAAGCTCCCGAGGTGGCGGAATCGTTCGCGCCAACGGCTGAATCACTAATCTGCCTTCTGCTGCCGGGTCAGATTATGCTGCGCTAGCGCACTAATCGAATTTCCATCATGACGCTTACATATGATTATAAAATTGAAATAACCTCGTATTATTATTTTGCAATCTGGAATCGTCTTGCGGAACGAACCCGATGCATTAAAGTTCGGAATGCTTTCGGTTTTTTGTTCCGACTTTAGTCGGAACTGGTCGGCATAGCCGCCATCCATCTATTTATGAGGGGAAGTCATGGCCACGTATGATTTCGAATATTATTACGGCGTCAGCGCGCCGGCCGGGAACGTCAACACGGTCAATGCAGAATCCGCGTCCATCACGATCGACGACGGCGATACGCTCGAGCCGGGGGAAGTCATCACCGTCACCTTCACCGACGGTTCCACGACCAGCGTGACGTATCAGGGCATTTCCGATGCCGGAGAGCCCTATTTCACCAGCATCCCGGGCAATCAGTATTATTTCGCCTCCAATACGGTCTATTCCACGCAGCCTCCCGGCAGCGCGCCCGAGATGAACGTGGAAGACTTCTTCTGCTTCCTCTCCGGCACGATGATCGCGACGCCGACCGGCGACGTGGCGGTCGAGGATCTCGCCATCGGTGATCTGGTGCTGACCGCGACCGGCGTCGCGGTACCGGTGAAGTGGATCGGCATGCAGACGGTCGTCAGCCGGTTCGGCATGCCGGAACGGCGGCGGCCGGTGCTCGTCTCGGCCGGTGCGCTCGGCGCCGACCTGCCGGCGCGCGACCTGAAGCTCACCGCCGACCACGCCCTGCTGCTGGACGGCGTCCTCGTCCAGGCTGGCGCGCTGGTGAACCAGACCACGATCCGCCACATGACGACGGCCGAGCTCGGCGCGCGCTTCACGGTCTATCATGTGGAGCTCGAGAACCATGAGCTGGTCCTCGCCGAGGGCGTGGCCGCCGAGACCTTCGTCGACAATGTCAGCCGTCGCCGCTTCGACAACTACGCCGAGTTCGAGGCGCTCTACGGCACCGAACGCCAGGGCACCGGCGAGATGGACCTGCCGCGGGTGAAGTCGGCCCGCCAGCTGCCCATCGAGATCCGGGCGCGGATCACCGCCGGCGCGGAGGCATCGGCGGCGGCGTGAGCCCTGCCGGCCTGTCGAGCCTGAGCGTCAGGAACCCGGTCGCGGGCTCCTGACGCAGCAGGGCACGTCGCCCGCTGTCGCGAAGTGGCGCCAACCGCCGGCCCGGATGGACGCGAACACGCGCAATTTACTGTTCTTCCATGTAAGTGCGACGATGATCGTCGCGAAAGCGGCAGTTGTCGGCGAGGCAAAACGATGCGGGTTCTTCTTCTCTGTCTGCCTCTGGTCATGGCGGCGGCGCCGGCGGCGCTGGCCCAGGCAATGCCCAACTCCCTGCAGATGACCTGCACGCAGGTCGCCGACCTCGTCAAGCGCCAGGGAGCGGTGGTGATCGGCACCGGCCCGAACCTGTTCGACCGCTACGTGGCCAACCAGGGCTATTGCGACAACCAGTCGGTCACCACGCCCGCCTGGCTCGCCACCTCGGACAATCCCCAGTGCTTCATCGGCTATCGCTGCCGCAACCGTTATCTCCACGGCCGCTGAGCCGGGAGACGGGGCGGCGCGCCCCTCCCCCGGCCCGTCGGCTCAATGGGCGAGCAGCAGCGGCACGGTCATCCGCTCCAGCATGTCGCGGGTGACGCCGCCCAGCACGAATTCGCGCAGCCGCGAATGGCCGTAGCCGCCCATCACCACCAGATCGATGTCGCGCTCGGCGATTTCCTTCAGCAGCACGTCGACGATGCCCTCGTCGCTCGCGGGGACCAGCCGGCGCAGCTCGACATTCTTGTCGTGGCGCGCCAGATGCTCGGCGAGGTCCGCCCCCGCCAGCCGGCCCGGCTTGGATTTGCCGGTCTCCACCACCGCCACCTCGACGAGTTCCGCCTTCTCGACCAGCGCGCGCGCCTCGGCCACCGCGCGCGCGGCGGCGCGCCCGCCGTCCCACGCCACCAGGATGCGGCGGGCGGCGAAGGGCTTCTGCTGCTTGCGCGGCACCAGCAGCACCGACCGGCCGGATTCGAACAGCACCGCCTCGGCGATCACCTCTTCCGGCCCCATCCTCTCGGGATCGGACTGGCCGACGATGGTGAGGTCGAACAGCCGCGCCATGGCGCCGATCTGCTCGGCGGCCCCGCCGGGGGTGCCGTCGATGCTTCTCACCTCGGGGGTGATGCCCACCGCGCGCGCCGCCTCGCCGAAGCGCTCGACCGCCAGCTTCGCCAGCCGCTGCCCCTCGGCACGCTGCGCCTCGAGGAAATCGGTGGAGAAGGCCTCGGTATAGACCGGCGGAATGTCGATGTCGTAGCTCACCGCCACGGCGGTCAGGTGCGCGCCCAGCGCCGCGGCCGCGGATACGGCATAATCCTTCGTGGCGTCCACGCCCTCGCCGACGCTCAGACTGACGAGAATGTCCTTGATCATGCCTTCCTCCACTGTCCAGACGTCATCGTTGTTACCTCTCAAAAGGTGGCCCCGCATCGACGGGCGTCAAGTCCATCACGCACGCGGAATATTTTTCGTCGTGCCGGCTATCGATCCGCCCGGAGAAGACGCGCTAAGACGATAGGCGGGCTTGCGCCGCGACCGCGTGCGGCCGGGCGGAGCCACCGGGCGACACGATATCCGAACGCCCTCGAACGGAGAACGTCTCATGGCCGGCCTCGCACGTGGCTGCCTCGTCGCGGCCCTCCTGTTGGGCATATGGGAAATCGCGGTGCGGCTTGCCGGCGTGCCGGCCTATATCCTGCCCGCTCCCTCGCGCATCGGCCTCGCCCTGTGGCTCAATCGCGGCGTGCTGTTCGACAATGCACGGATCACACTCGGGGAAATGCTGCTGGGCCTCGTCTGCGGCGCCGGGCTGGGCATCGCCTGCGCGCTCGCCATGGCCACCTCGCCGGCGGTACGGCGCGCCATGCGGCCGGTGCTGCTGGTGGCGCAGGCGCTGCCGGTCTTCGCCATCGCCCCGCTGCTGGTCATCTGGTTCGGCTTCGGCCTCGCCTCCAAGATCGTGATGGCCAGCCTGATCATCTTCTTCCCCGTCGCCTCCGCCTTCCATGACGGGCTCGCCCGCACCGACCGGGGGCTGGTCGATCTCGGGCGGCTCTACGGCGCCGGCGATCTCGCCATGCTGCGCTTCATCCGCGTGCCCTCGGCACTGCCGGCGCTGGCGTCCGGGCTGCGGGTCGCTACGGCGGTCGCCCCCATCGGGGCGGTGGTGGGCGAATGGGTCGGGGCCTCGGCGGGGCTCGGCTATCTGATGGTCTATTCTAATGCCCGCATGCAGACCGACATGGTGTTCGCGGCGCTCGCCATCCTGCTGGCGGTGGCGCTGATCCTGTTCGCCCTGGTGGACCGCGCCCTCGCCCGGCTGGTTCCCTGGGCGCCGGAGACGGGGTCGGCGCGCGAGTGAGTGGCGCGGGACGGTGGACTCATGCTGTGCTGATGCGCAACGCTGGGCTGCCGCCGGTCCTGTGAGGATCCATGATTCCCCGCCAAGTCGTCTATGAAGCGCTGGTCGACGTGTTCGAGCTCTCGCCGGTCGCCATCTGCATCTCGACGGCCGAATACGTCTCCCGCTACATCATGGCCAATCCCGCCTATCTGCGGCTGATCGGCCGGAGCTGGTAGGAGATCGCCGGCCAGCCCATGTATCTCGACACGGTGCGCAGCCTCGACGACCCGGAGCGGCTGCGCCGGCTGCACGAGCTGGAAACGGTCGGCCTCTACCAGCTGGAAGAAGTCGACCTGCGGCATTCCTCCGGCCGCGTCATCCCCACCCTCATCTCGACCCAGCGCCGCACCATCAATGGCGAGCGGCTCGACATCGAGATCATCATCGACAATTCGGAGCGCAAGGCGGTCGAGCGGCGCATATTGGAAGCCGCCTATACCGACGTGGTGACCGGGCTGCCGAACCGCGCCGCCTTCGACCACCGGCTGCGCAACCTCTCCACCCAGCGGCCGTCCGGGCAGGGCCTCGCCCTCGCCTATATCGACCTGAACGGCTTCAAGTCGGTGAATGATCGCTACGGGCATCTGGTCGGCGACCGGGTGCTGCGCGGCGTGGCCGAACGCCTGCGCGCCTATGTCGATCCGCAGCATTTCGCGGCGCGGATCGGGGGCGACGAGTTCGTGCTGCTTTCCACCTTCCCGCGCGACGAGCCGCCGACCGCCGCCGAGTTGCAGGCCATCGCCGAGGCGATCTGCGCGGTGATGCTCGTCGACGACAGCCGGATCACCATCGGCGCCGCCCTGGGCGTGGCCCTCACCGGCGAGGCGGTGGATGCCGACGCGCTGCTCCGCCGGGCCGACATATTGATGTACGCCGCCAAGGCGACCGGCCGGGCCGTCGCGGTGGACCTCAAATGGATCGACGGCACATGAGCCTGCACCTCTCCAACCACGATGCGCGACGCATCTTCCTGGCGAAGCAGGGCCTGTCCCGCCCGCCCGGCCGCGCGCTCACCAAGGCCGGGCTGCTGGAGCTGGTGCATGATCTCGGCTTCGTGCAGGTGGACAGCATCGCCACGGTGGAGCGCGCGCATCATCACATCCTGTTCGCCCGCGCCCAGACCTACCGGCCCGAACATCTCGCTACATTGCTCGAGCGCGACGGCGACCTGTTCGAGCACTGGACGCACGACGCCGCCATCATCCCCTCGGCCTTCTATCCCTATTGGAAGCACCGCTTCGACCATGCGCGGGAAAACCTCGCGGCGCGCTGGCGCAACTGGCACGAGAACGGCTTCGAGCAATCGGTCGATCATGTGCTCGAGCGCATCACCGCCGAGGGGCCGTTGATGACCCGGCATTTCGAGGCGGAGGAGCGCCTGCCGGGCGGCTGGTGGAACTGGCACCCGGCCAAGACGGCGCTGGAATATCTCTGGCGCACCGGCCGCCTCGCCATTGCCGGGCGCGACGGCTTCCAGAAGATCTACGACCTCGCCGAGCGGGTCATTCCCGCCCGTCACTATGGCCGCGAGGTGACGCGCGAGGATTTCGTCGACTGGGCCTGCGCCTCGGCGCTGGAGCGGCTCGGCTTCGCCACCCATGGCGAGATCGCCGCCTTCTGGGATCTGGTGTCGCCGGAGGAGGCCCGGGCCTGGGTGACGCGCAATCGCGAGAAGCTGGAAGAGGTCAGCATCGTGACGGCGGATGGCGGCAGGCCCCGCGCCTCCTTCGCCGTCGCCGGCAGCGGCCCGGCCCTCGAGGCGCTGCCGGAACCGCCGGCGCGGCTGCGGGTGCTCAGCCCCTTCGACCCGCTGCTGCGCGACCGCAACCGCGCCGAGCGGCTGTTCGGCTTCTCCTACCGCATCGAGGTATTCGTGCCGGCGGAGAAGCGCGTCTACGGCTATTACGTCTTCCCGCTCATGGAAGGCGACCGCATGATCGGCCGCATCGACATGAAGGCGGACCGCAAGGCGGGCACGCTCGACGTCAGGAAGCTCTGGCTGGAGCCGGGGGTGCGCGCCTCCTCCGGCCGGCTGGAGCGGCTCGATGCCGAGCTTGCCCGCGTCGCCCGCTTCGCCGGCGTCGAGAGCGTGCGCTATCTCGACGGCTGGCGCGGGAATTGAGCCGCAAGGCGGCTTTCCCGACCTCTCCCCGAAAAGGAAAGGTCGACCGGGACGCGGTGGGGTGAGGGGCCGGGCCATTTCGAGGCGCCATGCGCCCCTCCCACACCTCGGGGGAGATGAAGCAGCGCGAGACCCACCCGCCTCCGATCACCGCCGGCCGATTGCCGTGGCATACCAGCTCTGCTAGATTCCGTCCGTCCGAGGGGTGTCCCGCCGGCCTGAAAGGGCCAAGGGGCTGAGATGGCGTCCGCCAGACCCTTAGAACCTGATCCGGGTCATGCCGGCGAAGGGACGGAACCACGGCGGGGCCGGCCATGACGGGCCTCCCGCGCCGGATTTCCCCCGACAGCTCATGCGCCGGATCTCCGAAACGGGAGGAGATCCATATGTTCGTCAAGACCATCGCCGCCGCCGGCCTCGCCCTGGCGCTCTCGCTGGCCCCCGCCGCCGCGGCCGACAAGCTCACCGTGCTGCTCGACTGGTACGTCAATCCCGACCATGCGCCGCTGGTCATCGCCAAGGAAAAGGGCTTCTTCGCCGCCCATGGCCTCGACGTCGAGCTCGTGGCCCCGGCCGATCCCTCCGCCCCGCCGCGCCTCGTCGCCGCCGGGCAGGCGGAAGTCGCGGTCAGCTACCAGCCGAACCTCTATCTGTCGGTGAAGGAAGGCCTGCCGCTGGTACGCTTCGGCACGCTGGTCTCGACCCCGCTTACCGCGCTGGTGGCGCTGAAGGACGGCCCGGTCAAGTCGCTCGCCGACCTCAAGGGCAAGACCGTCGGCTTCTCGGTGGCCGGCTTCGAGGACGCGCTGCTCGGCACCATGCTGGCCAGCGCCGGGCTCAAGCCTTCCGACGTCACCATGGTGAACGTCAATTTCGCCCTCTCCCCGGCGCTGGTCGCCGGCAAGGTCGATGCGGTCATCGGCGCCTATCGCAATTTCGAGCTCACCCAGATCAAGCTGGAAGGCAAGGAGGGCGTCGCCTTCTTTCCCGAGGAGCACGGCGTGCCGGTGTTCGACGAGCTGATCTACGTCACCCGCAAGGATCTCGTCGCCGATCCGCGCCTCAAGCGCTTCCTCGCCGCGGTGGAGGACGCCACCATCTATGTCCTCAACCACCCCGACGAGGCCTGGGGCGTATTCGTGAAGGCCAATCCGAAGCTCGACGACGAGCTCAACCGCACCGCCTGGACTGACACGCTGCGCCGCTTCTCCCACGCGCCGGCGGCGCTGGATGCCGGCCGCTATACCCGCTTCGGCGATTTCATGAAGCAGCACGGGCTGATCGACACCGTCGAGCCGGTCGCCACCTACGCCCCCGTCCTGCCGTGAGAGCCGCCCGGCTGTCTGCCCCATAGCGAGCCTCATCCTGAGGTGCCCGGCCGCGGGCCGGGCCTCGCAGGACGGTCATCGGGAGCGCCCCGACGCGCAACCTTCGAGGCTCGCTTCCGCTCGCAGCTCGGGATGGAGGTGCTCTTGCGGGGGAACCCGGAAGCGATGCAGGCGGGCTCCGCCGTGCATCCGGGAACCCCACCCGCCCCATCCGCCGCTTCCAGCCTGCGCCCGGCGATGCTACCCAGCACATCGGGCCATCGAGCGGGGACAGGGGCAAGGCGGCATGGGCAATGGCGGTTATCATGCGGTAGCGGTTCTCGTCGGCGTGGCGGTCGGCCTCGCCGGCGTCGCCTTCCATCTCGGCGTCGAAAGCCTGACCGCCGCCTGGCCCGCTTTGCTGCGCGACACGCTCGCCCTGTCCGGCACCGCGCTCTACCTCGCCGCCGCCCTGGTCGCCGCCGCCATGGCGGTGGCGTCGCTTTATCTGGTGCGACGCTTCGCACCGGAAGCCGGCGGCTCCGGCGTGCCGGAAATCGAGGGCGCGATGGAAGGCCTGCGCGAGGTGCGCTGGAAGCGGGTGCTGCCGGTGAAATTCGTGGCCGGCCTGCTGTCGCTGTCCTCCGGCATGGTGCTCGGCCGCGAGGGGCCGACCATCCATATCGGCGCCTCCATCGCCAAGGCCGCCGCCGATCTCGCCAGGCTCTCCTCCGAGGACATGCGCGGCCTGCTCGCCGCCGGCGGCGCCGCCGGGCTGGCCGCCGCCTTCAACGCGCCGCTCGCCGCGGTGCTGTTCGTCATCGAGGAGACGCGCCGGCAATTCCCCTACAGCGCCCGCACCTATGTCGGCGTCATCCTCGCCTCGCTCGCCGCCGCCATCGTCACCAGCCAGCTGACCGGCAACGTGCCCTATATGCTGCTGCCCGCCTCGGCATTGCCGCACAGCGTGCTGCCGGCCTTCCTCGTGCTCGGCGCCCTGCTCGGCGCGGTCGGCGTCGGATTCAACCGGATGCTGGTCTGGTCGCTCGATCATGTGCGCCGGCTGGGCCTCGCCACCTCCTTCTACCTGTTCCCGGTCGCCATCGGGCTCGCGGTCGGCCCGCTCGTCTTCCTGCTTCCCGAGGCGACGCAGGGCGGCGAGGCGCTGGCGGTGCAGCTGGCGACGGAAAGCCGGCCGCTCGCCGTGCTGGCGGCCATCGTGCTCATCCGCTTCGTCATGACCATGGCCAGCTATTCCACCGGGGTGGCCGGCGGCATCTTCGCGCCGATCCTGGCGCTGGCCACCACCATCGGCCTCACCTTCGGCACGGCGCTGGAGAGCGCGGTGCCGCTGCCCGAGAGCACCCATGTGGCGCTCGCCATCGCCGCCATGGGCGGGCTGTTCGCGGCGACCATCGGCGCGCCGCTGGTCGGCATGGTGCTGGTGATGGAGCTTACCGGCGCCTATGGCCTGCTGGTGCCGGTGATGCTCACCACCATCGTCTCCAACATGGTGGCGCAGCGGCTCGGCGGCCGGCCGATCTACGAGATCCTGCTGGAGCGCACGCTGGCCATCGAGGCCGAGGGCCAGCCGGCGCCGCGGCGGCGCTTCCGCCTGCGCCGGCCCCGCAGCGACCTCACCGGCATGGCGGCGCCGAAGGCGCAGGACTAAGCGGCCCACTGACCGGCTGTGGGCAACTGCTGCCCGGCGCGGCCTCAGCCCGCCGCCGCCAGCGCTCCGGCGCCGTCGAGCCGCGCCGGCCCGCTCTCCGTCGGCTGAAGCTCGAGGTGCCGGCCATGCAGCGCGTGCAGGCTGGAACGGTGGCCGATGGACAGGATCGCCGCCGCCGGCAGCCGCTGGCGCAGCACATGATAGAGCGCCGCCTCGCCTTCCTCGTCGAGCGCCGAGGTCGCCTCGTCGAGCAGCAGCACGTCCGGCTTGATCAGCAGCGCGCGGGCGACGGCCAGCCGCTGCTGCTCGCCGCCCGACATCACCGAAGGCCACAGCGCCCGCTCGTCGAGCCGGGCGGCGAAGGCGTCGAGGCCCACCGTCGCCAGTACCTCGCGCAGCGCGCTGTCGTCATGCTCGGCCAGCGGATCGGGATAGGCGAGCGCGCCGCGCAGCGTGCCCACCGGTAGATAAGGCCGCTGCGGCAGCACCAGCAGCCGCGCCTCCGGCGCCACCGCCACCGTGCCGGAGCCATAGGGCCAGATGCCGGCGATGGCCCGCAGCAGCGTCGACTTGCCCGATCCCGAGGGACCGGTCAGCAGCACGCTCTCGCCACGCCGGATGGCGACATCCGCGACGGTGAGCAGGGCCCGTCCGTCGGGCAGCCGCAGTTCCAGATCGTCGACGGTAAGCATGGCGCCGCCGGTGGCCGGCTGGCGCACATAGGCGTCGGCGGCCGCCTCGGCGCGGGCCTGGGCGATGTGGTCCTCGAAGCCGATCAGACGATCGACCACCGCCTTCCATTCGGCCAGCGTCGAATAGGCGTTGATGAAGAAGGAGAACGAGCCCTGCACCTGCCCGAAGGCGGAGGCGGTCTGCATCAGCTGGCCGAGCTGGATGCCGCCGGCGAAATAGGCCGGCGCCACCACGATGAACGGGAACACGTTCGACAGCTGGCCGTAGCCGGCGGTGAACCATGTCAGCCGCTTCTGGGCGATCATCAGGCCCCAGTAATTGTGCACCACATGCGAGAAGCGCTCCAGCAGCCGGGCTCGCTCCACCTTCTCGCCTTCCATCAGCGCGATCTGCTCGCCATTCTCGCGCACCCGCACCAGGTCGACGCGGTAGTCGGCCTCGAAGCGCTGCTGGTTGAAGTTCAGCAGCACCAGCACCCGGCCGATGAGATGCGTCAGCCAGGTGCCGACCGCGGCATAGGCGAAGGCCGCCCAGACGAGGTAGCCGGGAATGTCCAGCTCATAGCCGAACAGCGGCAGATGGAAGTCGCCGGACAGGCCCCACAGGATCACCGCGAAGGAGGCGAGCGTCATCACCGCATTGAGGATGCCGATGAACAGGCCGATGGTGGTGGCGATATAGGCGCGGATATCCTCGGCGATGCGCTGGTCGGGGTTGTCGGCGGCATCCCCCTTTAGCCGCAGCCGGTAATGGGTCTGGTGGTCGAGCCAACCCGAGAGATATTTCTCGGTCATCCAGGTCCGCCAGCGGATCTCCAGCCATTGCCGCAGATAGACCTGGTAGACGGCGATGACGATCAGCACCGCGGCATAGAGGCCGAACAGCCAGAACTGGTGCACGAAGGCGGGATAATCCTTCTCCTGTATGGCGTTGTAGAAGGCGTTGTTCCACTGGTTCAGGAGCACCGTGCCGTAGACCCAGCCGATCTCCAGCGCGACGACCGCCGCGAGCAGGGCCCCGCCCCGCCATTTGTCCTCACCGCGAAAATAGGGGGTCGACAGCCGCCAGACATCGGCGAGAAGACGGAACATGGCACGCACGGGGGCTTCTCCGGCCGGAGGGAACAGGCAAGGCAGGGGACGCACGCGCGAAAGCCGGCGCGGACATACCCGCTGCAAGACTAGCGGAAGCAATCCCGGCGGGAGGATGGCGAAGAAATTAAACTTTGTTCAGGCCGCATGCCCCAGGGTCATGAACAGAAGGCCTTGCAGGCGGCCCAATACGAGAGAAGCGGCACCCTTGCCGGATGCCGCTCCCGATCGTCTCTGCATCTGCTTCGGCGAAAGCGCCGCAAGCGTCACTGCGCCGGCTTGGCCGCTTTCGGCGCCGGCCGGGACGGCTTGGACTGCTGCGTCGTGCCCTCGGGGGACTTGGTGACCTGATGGTAGGTGTCCCACCAGGACTTGCGCTCGTCCTTGCTGCGGCCGGCGGCGGAAGCGGCGGTCACGCCGGCGATGCCGAGGCTGGCGATCAGGGCGGTGACGACGAAAATCCGGTTCATTGGGGTCTTCTCCTATGTGCGACGTGTCGCGCGAACGACAATGGCGTGCTTTCGGAGAAGATTTATGTCGCTTGCGATCAGGTCGTAAGGGAAGTTCACGGAAGTCTGATCGTGCGAATGCGTAACGCGGCCGCCGGTTGGCCGGCGGCTGGAAAATGCGTGTCAGATGAAGCGCTTGCGGATGTTCTGGCTGATCATGTCGAGCACCGACACGGTGACGATCACGATGATCAGGATCGCCGAAGCCTGCGAATAGAGGAAGCCGCGCATGGTCTCGTTGAACACCATGCCGATGCCGCCGCCGCCGACGATGCCGAGCACGGTCGCCGAGCGCACATTGGATTCGAAGCGGTAGAGCGCGTAGGAGATCCACAGCGGCAGCACCTGCGGCAGCACGCCATAGACCACTTCCTGCAGCCAGGTGCCGCCGGTGCCGCGAATGCCCTCGACGGGCGCGGGGTCGATCGCCTCCACCGCCTCGGAGAACAGCTTGGCGACCACGCCGGTGGTGTGCACGAACAAGGCGAGCACGCCGGCGAAGGGCCCGAGGCCGACGGCGGCGATGAAGATCAGCGCGAAGACGAGCTCGTTGATGGCGCGGCAGCAATCCATCAGCCGGCGCACGGAAAAGGCGACCCAGCGCGGCACCACGTTGTCGGCGCAGAGAATGCCGAAGGGAATGCCGACCACCACCGCCAGCAGCGTGCCCCAGATGGCGATGGCGAGCGTTTCCAGCATCGAGTTGAAATAGACGTCCCAGTCGGTGAAGTCCGGCCGCACGAATTCGGCGCCGAGCGTCGCCATGTTGCCGGCGTCCTGCACCAGCTGGGCCGGGTTCATTTCCGCCTCGTACCAGCAGAACACCAGCACCACCACCGTCAGCGCGGCGATGAGCAGGCGGCTGAGCCGGGTGGCGAGCGGCGTCACCGGGGGCGCCGGCAGCCCGGCGACGACGGAACGATGGGCGGTCTCGGCGGCAGACATGGGGCGTCCCTCTCGATCGAACGCCGCCCCCGGGTGGCCGGGGACGGCGGCGAGCCTTGCACGGAGGCCGGGCGAGCCGGCCTCCGGCGACATCACATGGCCGGCAGCTTCTTCTGCTGGGCGTCGAGATCGGCGAGCTGGGCGTCGATCTTCTTCACCTCGGCGGCCTTCTCGTCAGCCGAGAGCTTGTCGTTGTTCTGGGCCTTCACCTTGGCCTTGAACAACTCGAGCTGGCGGATCGGGATCAGCTGCGCGTCGGAGGAGGCGAGGAACGGGCCCCAGCCGTCGGAGGTCTTGGCCAGCACCGCGCGGGCGCGCTCGATCTCTTCCGGGGTGCCGTTGCGGCCATAGGTCATGAAGAAGGTGTAGATCTTGGCCTTGAGGTCGGCCGGCAGGTCCTTGCGCCACACGATCGGGTCGCCGGCGATCATCGGCGAGCGCCACACTTCCTTGATCTTCGCCGCTTCCGCCGGGCGGGTCTGCTGCAGGCGGGTCATGTTCTCGGTGTTGTTGGTGGCGAAGTCGACCTGCTTGTTGGCGACCGCGAGCAGGTTGCCCTCATGGTTGCCGGTCACGACGCGCTTGTAGCACTTCTGCGGGTCGACATTGTTCAGCGCGAACACGTAATAGCCCGGCACCAGGAAGCCCGAGGTGGAGTTCGGGTCGCCATTGCCGAAATTATAGCCCTTGGAGCAGTCGAGCACGTCCTTCAGGGTGTTGATGTCGCTGCGGTCGGCATTGGTGACGATCAGCGAGTAGTAGCCCGAGGAGCCGTCCGGCTTGGCGGTCTTCACGAAGACTTCGCCATTGGCGCGGTCCACCGCTTCCATGGCCGACTTGTTGCCGTACCACGCCACGTCGACCTTCTTGAAGCGCATGCCCTCGATCACGCCGGCATAGTCGCCGACGAAGAAGGGCTTCACCGGCACGCCGATCGCCTTCTCCATGTCCTTCAGGAGCGGCTCGAAGCTCTTGGCGAGGTTGGCGGAGGATTCGGTGGAGATGAAGCCGAAGTTCAGCTCCTTGACGTCCTGCGCCGCCAGCGGGGCGGTGAGGCCGGCCAGCACGAGGCCGGCGGCAAGAATGCGCTTCATGATAGTCGCTCCTGTCAGGATACGGGTTCTGAAGAGGTGGGCGCGAGCGTCTCGGCGGCCGGCACCGCGAACTGGCTCGGCAGGATCAGCTCCTCGGCGCTGGCGCCGTAGAGCTCGGTAAGGAAGGCCGCGGTGATGCGCGAGGACGGCCCGTCGAACACGACGCGGCCGGCATTCATGGCGATCACCCGGTCGAAATAGGCGGTGGCGTAGTCCACCTGGTGCAGCGAGACGACGAGGGCGATGCCATGGTCGCGGCTCATCGTCACCAGCGTGTCCATGACGCGCTTCGCCGATTTCGGATCGAGCGAGGCGATCGGCTCGTCGGCGAGCACCAGCCGGGCGCCCTGCACCAGCGCGCGGGCGATGGCGACGCGCTGCTGCTGGCCGCCGGAAAGCTCGCGCGCCTTCTTGGCGGCGTGCTGGGCGATGCCGACCTCGGCGAGGGCGGCGAGCGCGGTGCGCTTCTCGTCGTCGTTGAACAGGCCGAACGTGCCGCGCAGCCGTCCCATGCGGCCGAGCGCGCCGACCAGCACGTTGGTCATCACCGAGAGGCGGCCCACCAGGGCGAATTGCTGGAAGACGAGGCCGATCTGCCGGCGGGCGCGGCGCACCTCGGAGGAAAGCCTGCCCTTGTCCTGCACGCCGACGCCGAAGGAACGCACGCCGCCGCTGGCGGCATCGGCCAAAGCGAGGCCGGAGGCGATGCGGATCAGGGTCGACTTGCCGGAGCCGGACGCGCCGATCAGCGCCACCCGCTCGCCCGGCTCGATCCGCAGCGAGACATTGTCCACGGCCCGCATCGAGCCCCACGTCTTGCTCACGCGGTCGATTTCAAGCGCTGCCGCCATGGATGGTCCTCGTCGGCTGTCAGGGTCGACGAGGGGGTAGCGATGGCGGGTGACGTCGGGATGAACCTGACGTTACACTTCCGTGACATTCACGATGATGTGCCGTTGCGTCATCTCATTCGCCGAGCCCTGCCCGATGATCTATTTCGCCACGCTTCTGCTCACGATGGTCATCCTGCCCATCGTCTCCATCGCCTCGGAACTCGCCGGCAACGGCACGCTGATCGGCTTCTTCGCCATCGCCTCGAAATGGTTCGTGTTCTGGGCGGTGGGCGTGCGGCTTTTGCTGGCGGGCCTGATGCAGCTGATCAAGCCGGGCTACACCGCCTCCGCCATCCTCGGGGTGGACGACGTGCGCGCGCATGTGCTGGTGCAGGAGCTCGGCTGCGCCAACCTCGCCATGGGCGCGGCGGGGCTGCTGTCGCTGCTGATTTCCAGCTGGGTGTTCCCGGTGGCCTTCGTCGGCGCCGCCTTTCTCGGCCTCGCCGGGCTCAACCACATGCGCCGGCCGGAGCGGAACCTCCGCGAGAACATGGCGATGGCGAGCGACCTCGTCGCCGCCTTCATCCTGTTCGCGGCCTTCCTCATCGCGCAGTTCTGAGCGGCGTGCGTCCTTCGAGGCTCCGCTGCGCGGAGCACCTCAGGATGAGGCTACTCGCTCTTTTGGCAGGCGGATCAACATGCTGAAGTGCCGGCCGCAAAAAGTGAGAGCCTTGTTCAGGCAGACGGCTCCTCATCCTGAGGTGCGAGCGTCAGCGAGCCTCGAAGGACGCACCCGCTCCCCGCGTCGCGCTACCGCCGCCGGAACCCGACATACCCCCCATCGGCGTCGTAGAGCACGTCATAGCCGTTGAGCAGGTGGAAGCCGGTATTGACGAACACCCGCTCCGGCGACACGCGCAGATGGATCGCCTCAGGCGCCAGCGGCGAGTCCCCGCCCACCGTGAAACGGTAGAGCTCGAAGCCGTCCTGCGCCGTGCCGGCGCGGATCGCCACCTCGGTTCCCGCCGGCAACGTGCCCTCGGCGCCCGCCGCCTGCGCCGGCGGCACGGTCATGAACATCGCCGGGACGCCGGTATCGACCAGCATCGTGCCGCAGGCCGCCGGCGCGGCGCCGTTCAGCGCGAGGCAGGCCGGCGTCGCTTTCCAGTCCGCGCCGTCGTCCCGGCGGTCGAGCTTGAGCGCCCGGAAATCGCCGCGCGTATTGCCGGCGGTCAGCCCGACATGCACGCCTTCGGGCGACAGGATGTAGCCGCGCCGCCGGGGTCCTTCCCCGCCGGCCACCCGCAGCAGCGGGTTCCTGTCCGGCGTGCCCTGGCTCTGCCGGTCGGCCTCGCGGGCGAAGCCTACCCCGACCATGGCGATGTGCTCGGGCATCTGCCGGGGCGTGCAGTCGCGGGCATGATCGAGGCAGCGCAGCTCAGTCACCGCCAGCACCGGCATCGGCTCGGTGGTGACGGAGGCTCCCTCCTTGCCGGACAGCGTCACCGGCACCACCACCCATTGGCCGATCATCTGCCGGCCGGAGGAGGTGTAGGTCAGCTGCCCCGGCCCCTGGCTCGGCAGCCGGTCGAAACCGGGAAGATAGGCCGCGGCCACCACGATGCCGGTGGAGCCGGAATCGAGATCGGCCGACAGCCGCCGCTCGCTGCCGGGGAAGGACAGCCCGATGCGCGGCACCCGGTCGATGCCGCCGCCCGGCTCGGCGTCGAGATAGCGCAGGAACCGGCCTTCGCGGAACGGCGCATAGTCCGGCAGTCCGGCCGCCCAAGCGACCGTCGTCGCCCCCGGCATCGCTGCCGGTATCGATAGCGCCAGCGTCGCGGCCAACGCCCGCAGCACCACCGTCGCGCTTGCGCGCATGCCAGGCTCCTCACATGTTGGGATAGTTCGGCCCGCCGCCGCCTTCCGGCGTCACCCAGGTGATGTTGCGATTGGGATCCTTGATGTCGCAGGTCTTGCAGTGCACGCAGTTCTGCGCGTTGATCACGAAGACCTCCTCGCCGTCCTTCTCCACCCACTCATAGACCCCGGCCGGGCAGTAGCGGTTGGACGGGCCGGCATAGACATCATGCTCGGAGCGCTTCTGCAGCGCCATGTCCTTCACCTTGAGGTGCACCGGCTGGTCCTCCTCGTGGTTGGTGTTGGACAGGAACACCGAGGACAGCCGGTCGAAGGAGACCACGCCGTCCGGCTTGGGATAGGCGATCTTCCGCGAATCCTTCGCCGGCTTCAGCGTGTCCGAGTCCGGCTTGCCGTGCCTGAGCGTGCCGAAGGGCGACCACTTCAGCAGCGTGTTCGCCCACATGTCGAGCCCGCCCAGCGCGATGCCGACATAGGTGCCGAATTTCGACCACAGCGGCTTGACGTTGCGCACCTTCCACAGATCGGCGCCGATTTCCCCCGCCCGCCAGCCGGTCTCGTAGCCTTCCAGCTCGTCCTGCGCCCGCCCCTGCGCCAGCGCGGCGGCGGCCTCCTCGGCGGCGAGCATGCCGGAGAGCACGGCATTGTGGCTGCCCTTGATGCGCGGCACGTTGACGAAGCCGGCGGCGCAGCCGATCAGCGCCCCGCCGGGGAACACGGTGCGCGGCACCGACTGGTAGCCGCCCTCGGTGATCGCCCGCGCGCCATAGGAGAGCCGTTTGCCGCCCTCCAGCTGCTCGCGGATCAGCGGATGCGTCTTGAAGCGCTGGAACTCCTCGAAGGGCGAGAGATACGGGTTCGAATAGTTCAGGTGGACCACGAAGCCCACCACCGCCTGCCCGTCCTCCAGGTGATAGAGGAAGGAGCCGCCGCCGGTGTCGGAGGAGAGCGGCCAGCCGAAGGAGTGCTGCACCAGCCCCGGCTTGTGCCTCGCGGGGTCGAGCTGCCACAGCTCCTTGATGCCGAGGCCGAATTTCGGCGGCTCGCGGCCCTCGTCGAGCTTGTAGCGGGCGATCAGCTGCTTGCTCAGCGATCCGCGCGCGCCCTCGGCGAACAGCGTGTACTTGCCGCGCAGTTCCATGCCGCGGGCGAAATTCGGGCCGGGCTCGCCGTCGCGGCCGATGCCCATGTCGCCGGTGGCGACGCCGGTGACGGCGCCGTTCCCGTCGAACAGCAGTTCGGCGGCGGCGAAGCCGGGATAGATCTCGACGCCCAGCGCCTCGGCCTTGCCGGCCAGCCAGCGGCAGACATTGCCGAGCGAGCCGACATAATTGCCGTGATTGTTCATCAAGGGCGGCATCACCGCATTGGGCAGCCGCAACGAGCCGGCCGGCCCGAGCAGGTAGAAGCGGTCTTCCGTGACCGCCGTCTTCAGCGGCGCGTCGGCGTCCTCGCGCCAATCGGGGAACAGCCGGTCGAGGCCGATCGGATCGATCACCGCACCGGACAGGATATGCGCGCCGACTTCCGAGCCCTTCTCCACCACCACCACGGAGAGGTTCTCGTCGAGCTGCTTCAGCCGGATCGCCGCCGCGAGGCCCGCCGGCCCGGCGCCGACCACCACCACGTCGTAATCCATGCCCTCGCGTTCGGGCAGTTCGGCCGCGTCCATGTCACTCTCCGGCACGTAATCTGTTGTCTGGACTTCTTCCACGCTTGCGCCGGCCTGACAATCACCGCCGCGACGCGATAGAATGCGATATGGACCTTTCCCAAGATCCGCGTGAGATCGATCCGCGCGACGCCCTTGCCGATCTGCTGACCTTCTATGCGGAAGCCGGGGTCGATGCCGCCATCGGCGACGCCCCCGTCGACCGATTCGCCGAGAGCGCCGCCGAGCGCAGCGCCGTCCGCGCCGCGGTTCGCCCGGCGCCGGCTTCCGCACCCGACCGCCCCGTGGCGTCGGCACGCGACGCAGCGCGTCCGGCGGCGCGCCCGGCGGTTCTGCCTCCTCCCGGCACCCTCGCGCCGCCGCCGCCGGATCAGGCCGCCGCCGATGCCCGCGAGGCCGCCGCCTCGGCACCGGATCTGGAGGCGCTGCGCGCGTTGCTGGAGCGCTTCGACGGCTGCCCGCTGAAAGTCACCGCCACCCGCCTCGTCTTCGCCGACGGCAACCCGCAGGCCAAGCTGATGCTGGTCGGCGAGGCGCCGGGCCGCGACGAGGACATCGAGGGCAAGCCCTTCGTCGGCCGTTCCGGCAAGCTGCTCGACCGCATGCTCGCCGCCATCGGCATCGACCGGACCAAGGCCTATATCGCCAATGTCGTGCCCTGGCGCCCGCCGGGCAACCGCACGCCGACGCCGCAGGAAACCGCCATCTGCCTGCCCTTCATCCGCCGGCAGATCGAGCTCGCCGACCCGGACATCCTCGTCTGCCTCGGCGGTCCTTCGGCACAGACGCTGCTCGGCATCAAGGACGGCATCACCAAGGCGCGCGGCCGCTGGATGGACTACGACACCGGCACGCGGCGCATACAGGCGCTCGCCACCTTCCACCCGGCCTATCTGCTGCGTACGCCGCTCGGCAAGCGCATGGTCTGGCGCGACATGCTGGCCATAGAGCGCAAGCTCGCCGAGACAAGGCCGGAAGCCGGCTGAGGGAGCTGTCAGGGTCTTTCCGGCCGTCGCGGCCCCGTACGTCTCATCCCGCAACCTGGCCAACAAGGGGAAGCCCCCTCCTCCCGTCAGGGGGAGAAAGGGGCGATGTGTCCTCACGCCCGGCAGGCGTACCTCGAAACCGACCGGGGACAGCGCCCCGCGCCCCCCGTCGCCGAATCTCCTGTCGCCCAATCTTCCGTCGCCCAGGCATCGCAGGCACCCGACCGATGGTGAGAGGCACGGTACAGCCCCCTCTCCCCGTCGGGGAGAGGGTTGGGTGAGGGGTCTTCAACGCTCCTTATCGCGCGCCCTCTCACCGACCCTCCTGCGGGCCACCTCCGCCGAAGCCGGATGCTTCGGCTTCAGCGTAACCGGCATCGAATCCGGCAGCAGCCGGAGGCCGGCGGGAGAGGATTTCATCCGCCGGACCTTCAGGACGATGGCCCACGGAAGCCGGATCGTGCCCCCGACCAAAGTCGGCGCGCGGCATCGCAATACGCGGCGGCTTGACCCGCGTCATCGCCGGGTCGGCAAACTATAGTTCAGACCTGTTCCATTCTGCACGGTCACCGCGTAGAGTTTCCCTTGCGGTGCCTGTCGCCGCATCGGACAGGGGCATGCCGATGGAATTCGATCCCGTTCTTCTGGCTCGCATTCAATTCGCCTTCACCGTCTCCTTCCACATCATCTTTCCCAGCTTCACCATCGGCCTCGCGGCCTATATCGCCACGCTGGAAGTGTTGTGGATCACCACCGGCCGCGAGCACTTCCATCGCATCGCCCGCTTCTTCACCAAGATCTTCGCCGTGTCCTTCGGCATGGGCGTGGTCTCGGGCATCGTGCTGTCCTACCAGTTCGGCACCAATTGGAGCCGCTTCTCGCATGTGGTGGGCAACGTCGTCGGGCCGCTGATCGGCTATGAGGTGCTGACCGCCTTCTTCCTGGAAGCCACCTTCCTCGGCATCATGCTGTTCGGCTGGAACCGGGTGCCGAAGGGGCTGCATGTCTTCGCCTCCATCGCGGTGGCGGTGGGCACCAGCTTCTCGGCGTTCTGGATCCTGTCCGCCAACAGCTGGATGCAGACGCCGGCCGGGCACGAGGTCATCGACGGCATCGCCTATCCGGTGGACTGGCTGGCGATCATCTTCAATCCCAGCTTCCCCTATCGCTTCATGCACATGGTGACGGCCTGCTACCTCACCACCGCGCTGGTGGTGCTGGCGATCGGCGCCCGCTACGTGTATGCGGGGAAATACCCGCAGGACGGGCGCACCATGATGCGCATGGCCATCGGGCTCATCGCCATCCTCGCCCCGATCCAGGCCTATATCGGCGACGCACACGGCCTCAACACGCTGCAGCACCAGCCGGCCAAGATCGCCGCGGTGGAGGCGAACTGGGGCGGCCATCCGCCGGGAGCCGGCGTGCCGCTGGTGCTGTTCGCGATCCCGAACGAGGAGACGGAAAGCAACGATTACGAGATCGCCATCCCGCATCTCGGCAGCCTGATCCTCACCCATAGCTGGACGGACGGCTTCGCCAGCCTCAAGGACTTCCCCCGCGAGGACCGGCCGCCGCTGCTGGTGCCGTTCTTCGCCTTCCGCATCATGGTCGGGCTCGGTGTGCTGATGATCGTGATCGGCTGGGCCGGCGCCTTCCTGCTCTGGCGGCGCCGGCTGTTCGAGACCGACTGGTATGTCTGGCCCGCGCAATTCGTCTGGCCGGTCGGCTTCGTCACCATCCTCTCCGGCTGGTTCGTCACCGAGGTCGGGCGCCAGCCCTGGATCGCCACCGGCATCTTGCGCACCGCCGATGCCGTCTCCCCGGTCGAGGGCTGGGCGGTGCTCACCACGCTGGTGCTGTTCGTCATCGTCTACGGCATCGTGTTCTCCGGCGGCCTCTACTACATCAACCGGCTGATCGTGCGCGGGCCCACCGGCTCCGCCATCGAGCCGCCGGACCAGGGCCTGCCCAGCCAGCCGATCTCCGGTGCCCGCGAGGCCGCGCGCGCCGCCATCCAGCATCCCGGGGAGTGAGCGCCATGGTCAGCCTCGGCATGGAATACTACCTGCCCGTGATCTGGGCCCTGCTGCTCGCCGTCGCCATCGCCCTTTACGTGGTGCTGGACGGCTTCGACCTCGGCATCGGCATCCTGTTCCCCTTCGCCCGCAGCGAGGTGGAAAAGGACCAGATGATGAACTCCGTCGCCCCGTTCTGGGACGGCAACGAAACCTGGCTGATCCTGGGCGGCGGCGGCCTGCTCGTCGCCTTCCCGCTCGCCTATTCCATCCTGATGCCGGCGCTGTATCTGCCGGTGATCTTCATGCTGCTCGCCCTGGTGTTCCGCGGCGTCGCCTTCGAGTTCCGCCACGTCGCCGATACCAGCCGCTTCCTGTGGAACATCGCCTTCGCCGGCGGCTCGACGCTCGCGGCCTTCTTCCAGGGCGTTCTGCTCGGCGGCTTCGTGCAGGGCATGAAGGTGGAGAACAACGCCTTCGCCGGCGGCCCGCTCGACTGGGCCACGCCCTTCGCGCTGCTGTGCGGGCTCGGCGTCACGGCCGGCTACGCGCTGATCGGGGCGGTCTGGCTGATCCTGAAGACCGACGGCGCCGCCCAGGCCCGCGCCCGCCAGCACGCCCGGCTGCTGCTGCCGGTGGTGCTCGTCTTCATGGGCCTCGTCAGCCTGTGGACGCCGCTCGCCTTCCCGCGCATCGCCGAGCGCTGGTTCTCGCTGCCCAACTTCTATTATCTCGCGCCGATCCCGGTGGTGACGCTGCTGCTGGCCGGCTTCGTCTGGCGCTGGCTGGAGCGCGGCCACGAGCACCTGCCCTTCCTCGGGGTGATCGGGCTGTTCCTGCTCGGCTATCTCGGCATCGGCGTGTCGATCTTCCCGCACCTCGTGCCGCCCACGCTCACCGTGTGGGAGACGGCGGCGGCGCCGGCGAGCCAGGTGTTCATGCTCATCGGCACGGTGTTCATGCTGCCGCTGATCCTCGGCTATGTCGCCTTCGTCTACTGGACATTCCGCGGCAAGGTGCGCGCCGGCGAAGGCTATCACTGAGCCGGCGACGCCTACTCCGCCGCTTCGGCACCGCGCGCGAGGCGCAGGCGGATCGGCGCGAAGGAGGTGCGGTGGTGGCGGCAGACGCCGAGCCGCTCCAGCGCCGCGCCATGCTCGGGCGTGCCATAGCCCATGTGCCGCTCGAAGCCGTAGCCGGGGTTGAGCCGCCCGAGCTCGCCCATCAGCCGGTCGCGCGTCACCTTGGCGACGATCGAGGCGGCGGCGATGGAGGCCACCAGCCCGTCGCCGCCGATGATCGCCCGCGCGGCGCAGCCGACCGCCGGCAGGTCGTTGCCGTCGACCAGCAGCAGCCGCGGCGCCCGCGGCAGGCCGGCGGCCGCCCGCGCGAGCGCCCACAGCGTCGCCTGGCGGATATTGGTGGCGTCGATGCGTGCCGGCGGCGCGAAGGCGACCGACACCTCCGCCGTCTCGCAGATGATCTCGTAGAGCGCCTCGCGCCGGGCGGCGGTCAGCTTCTTGGAATCGTCGAGCCCGTCCGGCACCCGTTCGGGATCGAGGATCACCGCCGCCGCCACCACCGGCCCGGCCCAGGGCCCGCGGCCCACCTCGTCGGCACCGGCGACCGGCACCTCGCCGGCCATCCAGGCGGCCTGCTCATGGGCGAAATCGGGACCGGAACGGACGATCGGGCGTGGCGGCATTTTTACGAGCGATTCGACGCGGGTGGATTGTGCCGGCCGACCATGCGTCTCTATGCTGCCGGACGCAACGCCCGCAGCGCGCCCTCGTGTCGCCACTGGCGCAGCATGTGGATAGCGGGCCGGGTCGCGGGACGCCTTCTTCCCCTTGGGAAGCAGGGTCTTCGTGACGGCCTCACGCGAGCGATGCGATGAACTGGTCGTCACACCTGCAGGAATTCGTCACCTTCTGGGTCGTCATCGATCCGCTCGGCACCCTGCCGGTGTTCCTGGCGGTCACCACCGGCCTCGAGGCGGCCGCCCGCCGCAAGGTGGCGGTGCTGTCGATCGCCATCTCCTTCGCGGTGCTGGTGTTCTTCGCCCTTGCCGGCCACTGGCTGCTCGACGCGATGGATGTCTCCATCGCCTCGTTCCAGATCGCCGGCGGCATCGTGCTGTTCCTGTTCGCGCTCAGCATGATCCATGGCGGCCACGCCAACAGCGCGCATCCCGAGATCGATGCCAATCCGATGGACATCGCCATCTACCCGCTGGCGATCCCGTCCATCGCCAGTCCCGGCGCCATGCTGGCGGCGGTGGTGCTGTCCGACGATTCACGCCACGATCTGGCGGACCGCATGCTCACCCTCGTCACCATGAGCGTGGTGCTGCTGCTGTCCCTCGCCATCCTGCTCTGCGCCGGCTTCCTGGCGCGGGTGATCGGCCGGGGCGGCGGCTCCATCATTTCGCGGGTGATGGGCATGATCCTGGCGGCGATGGCGATCGACCTCATCCTCAGCGCCGCCGCCAACTGGCTGCATCTGCCGCCGATCTGACCTCTCGCCGCCCTGCCCCCTCGCAGATCTCGCCCGCCGCCGCTCAGGTCTCCACCGGCGGCGGCGCGCCGAGATGCTTGGCGAGGAAGGCGCCGGTGCGGCTCCAGGCCAGCGCGGCGGCCTGCGGGTCGTAGCGGGTCGGGCCGGTGTCGTTGTTGAAGGCGTGGTTGGCGCCCTCATAGACATAGATCGTGTAGTCCTTGCCCGCCTTCTTGAGCGCGTCCTCATAGGCGGGGATGCCCTCGTTGATGCGGGCGTCGAGGCCGGCATATTGCAGCAGCAGCGCCGCCTTGATGTCCGGCACCTTGTCCAGCGGCGGCTGCGCTCCGTAATAGGCGACGCCGGCCTTCAGCTCCGGGCTCGCCTCGGCGAGCAGGTTGACCATGCCGCCGCCCCAGCAGAAGCCGACCGCGCCCACCGATCCGGTCGAGGCTTCGTGGCGGGCGAGGAAAGCCACCGCGTCGACGGCGCGCGCCAGCGTGGCCGGGCGGTCGAGCGCGGCGATCATCTCGCGTGCCTTGTCCTCGTCGGCCGGGGTGCCGCCATCGACGGAGAGCAGGTCGACGCCGAAGGCGAGATAGCCTTCGAGCGCGAGCCGGCGGGTAATGTCCTTGATATGCGGGTTGAGGCCGCGATTCTCGTGGATCACCAGCACCGCCGGCCGCTTGGTGTCAACGCGCTTGGCCCGTACCAGCAGGCCGCTGACATTCTTGCCGCCGGACAGATAGCTCGCGGTCGAAATGTCGAGCCGCGGATCGTCCTCGGCCACCACGGCGGCGCGGGCATAGTCGTTGGAGAGCAGCGGCAGCAGGGCGCTCGCCGCCGCGACCGAGCCGGCAAGCGCGGCGAGCCGCTCCATGAAATCCCGCCGGCCGATCTGGCCATGGGTGAAGCGGTCATAGAGGTCGATGATGCGCTGGTCCATTGGCGTTCCTCCCGGGAAGCCCGCAGGGTGGACCGGTTTCGAGGGCCGTGCACATCAGAAATCGGGGAGGTGGAATTTGCCTGTCCGGGCGGGCTCACCGCGCAGATACCGGGACGAGGCGAGGCGAAGGCGCTCATTCCCGCTCCCGGACGAGCCTCCTTCGAGGCTCGCTTACGCTCGCACCTCAGGATGAGGTGGTATTGGCCGGGAACGGCAGATCGACGCACGTCGTGTACGACGGAGGATGTAGCCGGCCTCCACCCATTCCAGCCCATACCACCTCATCCTGAGGCGCGAGCGTAAGCGAGCCTCGAAGGATGCTCATCGTGCGCGCCCCTCCCGCGCAAACGGAAAGGGCGCGGCTCTCGCCGCGCCCTTTCTTTCGATCAACGGCCGGCAGACGCCGGAAATCCATGCCGCCACCGAGCCGGGCTTGCCCGGCTTCGGCACGTAAGACCGCGTGGGCGGTTTGGATTTCGTCAGAAATCCATGCCGCCCATGCCGCCGCCCGGCATGGCCGGGGCGGCCGCGGCCGGCTTCGGCAGGTCGGCGACCATCGCCTCGGTGGTGATCAGCAGGCCGGCCACCGACGCGGCGTCCTGCAGCGCGGTGCGCACCACCTTGGCCGGATCGACGATGCCGGCCTCGATCATGTCGACGAACTGCTCGGTCTGGGCGTTGAAGCCGAAGTTCTGGTCCTTCGATTCCTGCACCTTGCCGACCACGATGGAGCCTTCCACGCCGGCATTCTCGGCGATCTGGCGGATCGGGGCCTCGAGCGACTTCACCACGATCTTGATGCCGGCCTGGATGTCGGCATTGTCGGAGGTCAGCTTCTCGATCGCCTTCTTGGCGCGCAGCAGCGCGATGCCGCCGCCGGGCACGATGCCTTCCTGCACCGCGGCGCGGGTGGCGTTCAGCGCGTCGTCGATGCGGTCCTTCTTTTCCTTCACCTCGATCTCGGTGGCGCCGCCGACGCGGATCACCGCGACGCCGCCCGCGAGCTTGGCGAGGCGCTCCTGCAGCTTCTCACGGTCGTAGTCCGAGGTGGTCTCCTCGATCTGCGCCTTGATCTGCGCCACGCGGCCCTCGATGTCCTTCTTCTTGCCGGCGCCGTCGACGACGGTGGTCTTCTCCTTCTCGATCAGCACCTTCTTGGCGCGGCCGAGCATGTTGAGCGCGACGCTCTCCAGCTTGATGCCGAGCTCTTCGGAGATGACCTGGCCGGCGGTGAGGATGGCGATGTCCTCGAGCATGGCCTTGCGGCGGTCGCCGAAGCCCGGCGCCTTCACGGCCGCGACCTTCAGGCCGCCGCGCAGCTTGTTGACGACGAGGGTCGCCAGGGCTTCACCCTCGACGTCCTCGGCGATGATCAGCAGCGGCTTGCCGGACTGCACCACCGCTTCCAGCACCGGCAGCAGCGGCTGCAGCGTGGAGAGCTTCTTCTCGTGGATGAGGATGTAGGGATCCTCGAGATCGACGACCATCTTCTCGGCATTGGTGACGAAATAGGGCGAGAGATAGCCGCGGTCGAACTGCATGCCCTCGACGACGTCGAGCTCGGTCTCGGCGGTCTTGGCTTCCTCGACGGTGATGACACCCTCGTTGCCGACCTTCTGCATCGCGCCGGCGATCATCTCGCCGATCGCGGTGTCGCCATTGGCGGAGATGGTGCCGACCTGGGCGACTTCGCCGGAAGACTTCACCTTCTTGGCGCGCTTCTCGATGTCCTTGATCGCCTCGGCGGCGGCGAGGTCGATGCCGCGCTTCAGGTCCATCGGGTTCATGCCGGCGGCAACCGCCTTGGCGCCTTCACGGACGATCGCCTGGGCGAGCACGGTGGCGGTGGTGGTGCCGTCGCCGGCGAGGTCGTTGGTCTTCGAGGCCACTTCGCGCACCATCTGGGCGCCCATGTTCTCGAACTTGTCCTCGAGCTCGATCTCCTTGGCGACGGTGACGCCGTCCTTGGTGATGCGCGGGGCGCCGAAGCTCTTGTCGATCACGACGTTGCGGCCCTTGGGACCCAGCGTCACCTTCACGGCGTTGGCGAGGATGTCGACGCCGCGCAGCATCTTGTCGCGGGCTTCGACGGAGAATTTCACGTCCTTGGCAGCCATGGGGCTCACTCCTGAATAGATGTCGGGGCCGGCCTTCCCCGCGCCTCAGCGGGCGCGGGCCGGGCCGGTCGGGGCGTGGGCGGCCGGTATCAGCCGACGATGCCCATGACGTCGGATTCCTTCATGATGAGGTAGTCGACGCCGTCGAGCTTCACCTCGGTGCCGGACCACTTGCCGAACAGCACCTTGTCGCCGGCCTTCACGTCGAGGGGAACGAGCTTGCCGCTCTCGTCGCGGGCGCCGGGGCCCACCGAGACGACCTCGCCCTGGGAGGGCTTTTCCTTGGCGCTGTCGGGGATGATGATCCCGCCGGCGGTCTTCTCTTCAGCGTCGATGCGCTTCACCACGATGCGGTCGTGCAGGGGACGGAACTTGAGCTTGGCCATCGGTGATCCTCGGCTATTTCTCTCTGGCGCCGGCATGCGCCGGCATGGCACCCGCGGGGGCAGACCGGCTGGCACTCAGCGCAAGCGAGTGCCAAAGCCGCTGCCGAGATAGGCAGGCCCCGAGGCAGAGTCAAGGCGAGGGCGAGGGCGGCCGGCGAATTCCCGCCGGGAGGCGGACCCGAAACGCAAAAGCCCGGCCGCGCGAGGCGGGCCGGGCTTTCGGAAGCCGTAACGGCAGCAAGGCGTCAGGACGCCTTCTTGATGGTCTTCTCGACCGAGGCCTTGATCGGCTCGGCGGTCTCGTTGGCGACCTTCTGGGCCAGCACGGAGAGGTCCTTGGCCTGAGCCGAGAGCACGTCGAACTGCTTGCGCAGGTGGCCGGTGGAGAGCTCCACCGCCTCGGACAGGCTCTTGGTGCCGAGCAGGGCGCCGAAATAGTCGAAGGTGGCGTTCACATTGGTGCGCAGGGCCTCGAGCGCCAGCGTGTTGTATTCGGCGACGCCCTTGGAAGCGGTCGAATAGGTGTCCTCGAGGAGGTCGGTGGTCTCCT
Organism: Ancylobacter oerskovii; assembly: GCF_018390555.1. Taxonomy (GTDB): domain Bacteria; phylum Pseudomonadota; class Alphaproteobacteria; order Rhizobiales; family Xanthobacteraceae; genus Ancylobacter; species Ancylobacter oerskovii. Next base: position 580,964 of record NZ_JAHBGB010000002.1, read on the forward strand.
CCGCGTGCGACTTCAGCTTCTCATAGGTCTCGCGGGCGTTCTGCACGCTCTTCTCCGCCAGCTCGCGCACGACGGCGGGCACTTCGAGGTTCGGCACGTCGAGCTTCGGCAGCGACGCCGCAAACGCCGCGCTGGCGGCCTTCGCGGTCTTCTTCGGGGTGGAGGTCGGGGTCTCAGCGGCCTCGGTCATGGGTTTGTCCTCGCGTTCACGGGTGCTCAATGAAGTTGCCCGTCCCGGCCCTCGGCACGGAGTGGGCGCGGCGCTCGGAAAACGCGAGCGGGGATGTTCTTCCCGCCCTTTCCGACTTCGCATCGTTTATTTGTGCAATGCAATATCATATTGCAATGCACAATCAACCCGCTTCTGCGAATTTTTTCGTCGCGAAGGCCGAAAAATGATCAGAACCGGTACCGAGGAACCCGTGAGGCAGCCTCAGCTGGCCGAATCCGGCTTCTCCGGGGTCGCCGCAACCGGCGCGACGGCATCGGGCGGCGTCCCGGCGGCCGGCGCGGCAGCCACGGCCTGCGCCGCCGGCTTGCCCGTTGCCGGCTTGCTCGGTGCCGGCTTGGCGGATGCCGGCTTGGCCGAGCGGCGCGGTGCCGGCGCCTTGCCATCCGCCGGCTTGGCGACCTCGGCTGCCGCAAGCGTCGTCGCGGCCTTGGCAGGCGAGGTTTTGGCAGGCGAGGCCTTGGCGGCGGGCCGCGTCGCCGGTGCCCTGGCGGGTGACGCCGCCTTGGCGGCGGGCGGCGCGGCGGCAGTTCCCCCGGCAGATCGCCTTCCGGCCGCCGGCGCCTTGGCCACGGACGGGGTCGCCGGCGTCTTGGTTGCCGGCGTCTTGAGTGCTGACGCCTTGGCCGCTGACGTCTTGGCACCGGACTTCCGGCCCACAGGCGTCTCGGCGCTCGACGTCTTGGTCACGGCCGGCGCGGCGACGGCCGGCGTGGCCACCGCCGAGCGTCCTGTCGCCGCGGATCGGGCGGCGTTCGCCCGCTTGGCCGTCGCGGCCTTGCGACCGGAAGCCGGTGCGGCGGAGCTTGCGGCGACCTCGGCGGCAGGGGCGATCGCGACCGCCGGTGCCGCGGCGGCGGGGCCGGGCTTGGCCGCGGCGGGCCTCGCCGCAGCAGGCCTCGTCGCAGCAGGCTTCGCGGCAACAGGCTTGGCCGCGACCGGCTTGGCCGCGGCGGATTTCGCCGGCGGCCGGGCAGCGGGGCGAGCGGCGGCCGGCTTCGGCGTCGGCGCCACTGGCGGCCGCGCGGGCTCACCGGCGGCCTTGGCATCGCCCTGCGCCCCGGGGAAACCGGCCGCCGGGAAACCGCTCGCCGGGAAGCCGCTCTTGGAAAGGGCGCGCGCCTGTTCCCCCAGTCGCTTGGCCTGCTCGGTCACGAAGGCGGCGTTCAGCCGGTTCCATTCCTCCAGCGAGGTGGCCCGCGCCAGACGTCCGACGAATTCGAAGACCGCCGCGATGTTCGCCTCGGCGAGGTCCACCGTGGTGCGCCCGAGATCGCGGACGTTCTGATGCGCCACATCCACCTGGCGCTCGACATCGCTCAGCGCCTTGTGTGCGGCGCCGAACAGGTTGTCGATGGCGGAGCGCGCCTTGTCCACGCCCTGTTCGGCGAAGTTGCGCAGGTGGTTCGGAATGTCGAGCTTGGGATTCTGAGCCATCGACCTTCTCCCGAAAGACATGCCGAGAAAGACATGCCAAGCATGATGGCGGGCATGATACCGCAGCGCACGCCCGCGTCCACTCGCCGAGCGGCATACGACTAAAGTATCGCCCGCCCTGCGAAAGGCAACCGGAATCGGGGCGGCGTTCTGGTCGTAACCGGTTAACCGCGAAAGGCGAAGCTGCCCTCGGGGGCGCGCCTCGGCATGGCGTGGGGAGGCCCCGCGCCTTATGATCAGGGGTGACGGGGCGGCACGGCGCCGCCTCGCGGGTCCGTCGCGGCCCGGTGCGGAGCGTAGTGTTCGGGTTCATGACGACACCGACCGACGGATATGAGGCGGCAGGCGCCGGCATGAAGACGGCACAGGCGCTGCTGGCCGAGCCGCGTATCGCCGCAGCCCTGGCGGCACCGGCGCCGGCCCTGCTCATCGATACGGATGGCCGCCTGCTTGCCGGCAATCCCGCCGGCCGCGCCCTCCTCGGCCCTGCCCTGTCCGATCGCGCCTCGATGCCGCTCGCCCGCGATCTCGCCGGCCTCGCCGCCCGCAGCGCCGCGACCCGCGGCAAGGCCGGGCAGCGGCTGGAAAAGCTGCGCCTGCCGGCGCGGCTGATACCGGTCACGGTCGCCTGCACGCTCATTGCCGCCGCCGGCACGCGCGCCGTGCTGCTGATCGCGCTCGATGCCTCGGGACCGGCCCTCGCGCCCCGGCCGGCCCCCCCTGCCTCCGTTCCGGCCGACACGCCCCCTTCTCTCGCCGCCGAAGCGGCCCCGCCGGCCGAGGCCGCCGCGCCGGTGCCGGCGCCGACACCGCCGGAGCTGCGGCGCTTCACCTGGCGCACGCAGGGCGATGGCCGGCTTGCCCCGGCGGATGCCGGGCTCGCCGCCCTGCTCGGGCGCCCGGCGCAGGAGATCGCCGGCCGCAGCTGGGCCGATCTCGGCGCGCCGCAGGCCCATGAGGCGGTCATGGCCGGCAGGAGCTTCGCGCATCTGCCGGTGGACCTTCCCGGCCCCGCCGGCAGCCGGCGGATCGAACTCGGCGGCGCGCCGCTGCGCGACGGCGGCATGCGCGGCTTCGGGGTGGTGAAGGACCGCCTCGCGCTTCCCCCCGCCGTTCCGCCGGTCGTCGACGCCGCGTGGCCGGTGCCGCCCGCACATGAGCCGCCGGAAGAGCCCTTCGTGCCGACGCCGGCGGCTCCGGCCTCCCCGACGCCCACCGAAGCTGAGGACGCCGCCCCGCCGGCCGCCGGGCCGTCCCCGGGCGAGCCGGCCGGCGCGCCGGAAACGCCGCGCCCCACGCTCAGCCTGGTGCCGCCGGTGCCGAATGTCGTGCCGCTGCGCGCCGGCGAGAACGGCCGCGCCGATCCCGCCCGCGGCGACGCGGCCCGCGCCTCCTGGGAAGGCCTGTCGACCGGCGAGCGCAACGCGTTCCGCGAGATCGCCCGCGCGCTCGGCGCCCGCATCGAGGGCATGGATGTCGAGTCCGCCGACCTGCCGCCCGCCGATCTGCCGCTTGCCGACACGCCCCCCGCCGCTATCGGGCTGCCGGACGCCGAGCCGCCCTCCCCCGCCGCGATCGCCGAACCGCCGGCCGACGCGCCCGCTCCCGAGCTTCCCCCCGTCCCGGCACCGCCCGCCCCCGAGCCCCTCCTCCGCGCGGGCGGACGCGGCGAGGGCGGGCGCGGCGAGGGGCTGCGCCGCAGCTTCGCCGAACCCGAGCGGCCGGTGCTCGACCGCCTGCCGGTCGGCGTCGTCGCCTGGCGCGACGACCGGCTCCTCTACGCCAACCGTGCCCTGCTCGACTGGACCGGCTATGCCGACGCCGCGGCAATCCAGGCCGCCGGCGGCCTCGCCGCGCTGTTCGGCGGCACGGTCGCCGCCGGCGGGGAGGACGGGGCGTCGCTGTCGATCCTGTCGCGCTCCGGCGCGCCGGTCGCGGTCGAGGCGCGGCTGATGTCCGCCCCCTGGGACGGCGCCCCGGCCATGCTCTATCTGCTGCGCCGCCTCGGCGAGCCGACGGACGAGCGCCAGCGCCAGGCCGAGCTCGCCCTGCGCCAGTCCGAATCCACCGCCCGCGAGCTGCGCTCCATCCTCGACACCGCCACCGACGGCGTGGTGCTCATCGATGCCAGCGGCCTCATCCTGTCGATGAACCGCCCGGCCGAGGCGCTGTTCGGCTTCGATTCCGCCGAGGTGCAGGGCGAGAACTTCACCCTGCTCTTCGCCCCCGAGAGCCAGCGCGCCGCCGTCGACTATCTCGACGGCCTCGCCTCCAACGGCGTCGCCAGCGTGCTCAATGACGGGCGCGAGGTCATCGGCCGGGTACGCGAGGGCGGGCTGATCCCGCTGTTCATGACCGTCGGCCGCGTCGGCGAGAACTCCACGAAGTTCTGTGCCGTGCTGCGCGACATCACCCAGTGGAAGCGCGCCGAGGAAGAGCTCACCGAGGCCAAGCGGCTCGCCGAGCGCGCCAACATGGCGAAGTCCGACTTCCTCGCCAAGATCAGCCACGAGATCCGCACCCCGCTCAACGCCATCATCGGCTTTTCCGAGGTCATGATGGAGGAGCGCTTCGGGCCGATCGAGAACCAGCGCTACCGCGACTATCTGCGCGACATCCACGCTTCCGGCGGCCATCTCATCTCGCTGATCAACGACCTGCTCGACCTGTCGAAGATCGAGGCCGGCAAGCTCGACCTGTCCTTCACCAGCGTGGCGCTCAACGAAATCGTGCAGCAGGGCATGGCGATCATGCAGCCGCAGGCGAACCGCGAGCGCATCATCATCCGCTCCTCGCTCGCCGCCGATCTGCCGCCGGTGGTGGCGGATGCGCGCTCGATCCGCCAGATCATCCTCAACCTCGTCTCGAACTCGGTGAAGTTCACCCGGCCGGGCGGCCAGGTGATCCTGTCGACCGCGCTGACGGCGCAGGGCGAGGTGGTGCTCAGGGTGCGCGACACCGGCATCGGCATGTCGGAGGCCGACATCGCCATCGCCATGGAGCCGTTCCGCCAGATCGCCACCTCCGGGCAGATCGGCTCGGGCGGCACCGGGCTCGGCCTGCCGCTGACCAAGGCGCTGGCGGAAGCCAACCGCGCCTCCTTCTCCATCCGCTCGGCGGTGGATTCCGGCACGCTGGTGGAGATCACCTTCCCCTCGACCCGGGTGCTGGCGGAGTAGGGCCGCCGGCGCACGCCGCGGGCAGGCTCAGGGCGAGACTCAGGGCGTCGGCCCCAGGATCCCCGTCGCCTCCATGCGCGGGCCGAACAGCGGCCGCGCGGCGCCGGAGCGGCGGATCAGCGATTGCGGGTCGGGCAGCAGCAGCGGGTCGTCCCAGTCGCCGCGCACCACGAAGGGCAGCTCGAACGGGCTCGCCGTTCCGCTCGCATCCTTCAGCATGGCGGTGCCGGCGAGATCGAGTTCCTGCGCCAGGATCGAGGCGGTGCCGTTCATGCGCACCGCAAGGCGCGTGCTGTCGACGGCGAGGGTGGTGAGGTCGGCGATGCCGGAACTGATCGTCGCCTCCGCCGCCAGGCTGTCGAAGGGCGTGCGGCCGCCGCGCAGATTGCCGATGCCCGAAAGCGGGCGCTCGGCCAGCCGCGTCAGGATGCGCGTGGCGTCGATCCCCACCAGCGCGCCATTGGCGCCCTCCAGCCGGAAGCTGCCGTCGAGGCTGCCGACGATGCCGGCGATGTCGCGGCCGGTGCCGGTGGCGGCGAGGCGGAACGAGCCGGTCCCCTCCACCCTCTGGGTGCGGAAGATGTCGCCGAGCGCCTGGGCCAGCGCGACATCCTCGCAGGCGAGCTCGACCCGCACCTCGGTGCCCGCCGCCACCGGCGCCACCTGGGCGGAGGCGCGGAAGATGCCCTGCCAGCCCTCGGCCTCGCCGATGGCGAGCGACAGCTTGCCGCCCCTCACCACCGCGCTGGCGGCGAAGCGTTCCAGCTTGGCGCCGCCGGCACGCACCTCGCCGGCCGAGAGGCGCAGGTCGAGGTCGAAGCGCTGCAGCCGCTGCGTCTCGAGGGGATCGCGGTTCCAATGGTTGCCGTCCGGTCCGGCGAGCGCCAGCTGGCCATAGGGCGCCAGGTCGAGCGTGCCGGCGGCGAGCGTGCCCTGGATCTGCGGGCGGCCCTCGTCGAGGCGCAGATTGAAGCCGCCCTCGCTGACATTGCCGTCGAGCTCGAGCCGGACCCGGCTGAGCGCCGCCGACTTGCCGGAATAGAGCATGTCGGCCTTCAGCGCGAAGGGCCCGAAACCGCCCTCGGTCGGCGTGTCGAGGCCGAGCCAGTCCAGCGCCGCCCGCACGGAGCGCGCCGCGGCATAGACGGAGCCCTCGCCGGAAAGCCCGCTGGCGAAGCCGAAGCTGCCTTCGTAGGAGAGTTCGCCCAGCGGCCCGGAGGCGGCGGCGCGCAGCCGGGCGCTGCGCCCGCCGGCCAGCTCGCCGAGCTGCGAGAAGGCGACGTCGATCTCCATCGGCTGGTCGTGCCAGATGAACCCGCCATCGAGCTTCAGCGCGCTGCCGCCGCGCCAGTCGATGGTGGCGTTCATGCGGGCGGTGGTGGTGGTGGCGCCGTCCTCGTCGACGAGCCGCACCAGCCCGTCGAGCACCCTTATCTCGCCGGACAGCGTGCCCCCGCCGATGCGGCGCAGCAGCTCGGCGAGCATGGCGGTGTTGGAGACGCGGTCGGGAACGGTCAGCACCGGATCCGCCAGCGCGATATGGTCGGCGCGGGCGCTGCCGGTGACCAGCGGCAGCAGGTCGAGCACGATCCGCAGATGCGGCACCGTCAGGCTCGGGCCGCCCTCCTGCCCGATGCGGACGCCGCGCGCCTCCAGCGCCGGCCAGGGAAAGGCGGAAAAGCGCACGTCACCGTCGATCGCGGCATCCATGCCGGTGGCGGTGCGCATCATGCCGAGCGCCTCGGCGCGCAGCCGCGCCTGCGAGGCCAGCTTGGGAGCGAGGGCGGCGCCGACGACCACGAGCAGGAGTGGCAGCAGCAGGATCGCCAGCAGTTTTCTCATCGCGTGTCGCCACAACCCCGTCGGCATTCCGCATGCTGCGCCTGCCTCGCGTCTCGGCCCGACGAACCACCCCTCCCGTCGACCGGCCGCGAACTGGCATAAAACCAATCGCCGCCATCCTGCAACATCCTGCTTGTCTGTGTCTGTTTCATGGCCTGACAAGTTGTGGACCGGACGCTATGAATTCGCCGGGCAGGCTGCAAACCCGACAAAATGGCCGCCCGACGCTCACCGATGAATCGTCGCTGCCGGAGCCTGGGAGGGCCAGCCTTGATGAGTGCGGAAAACGATCAGCCGCTTTGGACGCCGAGCGAGGCGCGTGTTGCGCGCAGCGCCGTCTTCGCCTTCATCCGTACCGTCAATGAACGCCACGGCACCCGGCTTGCCGATTATCGCGACCTGCATGCCTGGTCGATCGCCGAGCCCGCCGCCTTCTGGGAGGCGGTGTGGGACCTCGGCGAGGTGATCGGCGAGCGCGCCGGCCCCGCCCTCCGCGACGGCGAGCGCATGCCCGGCGCGGAGTTCTTCCCGCAGGCGCGGCTCAACTATGCCGAGAACCTGCTGCGCCCGCGCGATCCCGATAGCCTCGCCCTGGTGTTCCGCGGCGAGGACAAGGTGGAGCGTCGCGTCGGCTTCGGCGAGCTCACGGCGCTGGTCTCGCGCCTGCAGCAGGCGATGAAGGCGGCCGGCATCGGCATTGGCGACCGGGTGGCGGCCACCATGCCCAACATGCCGGAGACCATCGCCATAATGCTGGCGGCGACCTCGCTCGGCGCGATCTTCTCCTCCTGCTCGCCGGATTTCGGCGAGCGCGGCATTCTCGACCGCTTCAGCCAGATCGCGCCGAAGCTGTATTTCGCCGTCGACGGCTATTGGTATTCCGGCAAGCGGGTCGCCATCGGCGACAAGCTGGCCGCGGTGGTGCCGCATCTCGACAGCACGGTGAAGACCGTGATCGTCCCCTATCTCGGCGAGGCGGAGGAGGTGGCGGCGCGCCTGCCGAACGGCGCCTCGCTCGACGCCTTCATCGCGCCCTTCGCGCCGGCGCCGCTGACCTTCGAGCGAGTGCCGTTCAACCACCCGGTGTTCATCCTGTTCTCCTCCGGCACCACCGGCGTGCCGAAATGCATCGTGCATGGCGGCGGCGGCACGCTCCTGCAGCACATCAAGGAGCACCGGCTGCATTGCGACCTGCACCCGGGCGACCGGCTGTTCTACTTCACCACCTGCGGCTGGATGATGTGGAACTGGCTGGTGTCCGGCCTCGCCAGCAAGCTGGCGCTCTGCCTGTTCGACGGCTCGCCCTTCGCGCCCGGCCCTTCCGTGCTGTTCGACTATGCCGAGAAAGAAGGCTTCGCGCTGTTCGGCACCTCGGCGAAGTACATCGATTCGCTGCGCAAGGAGGGGCTGCGCCCGGTCGACACCCACGACCTGTCGAAGCTCAAGGCGATCACCTCCACCGGCTCGCCGCTGGCGCCGGCCGACTTCGCCTATGTCTATGAGGCGATCAAGCCCGATCTGCACCTCGCCTCGATCTCGGGCGGCACCGACATCGTCTCCTGCTTCGTGCTCGGCGATCCCACCGCGCCGGTCTATCGCGGCGAGATCCAGGCGCCCGGCCTCGGCATGGCGGTGGAGGTGTGGTCGGACGACGGCAAGCCGGTCGTCGGCGAGCGCGGCGAGCTGGTCTGTACCCGGCCCTTCCCCTGCATGCCGGTGATGTTCTGGAACGACAAGGACGGCGCCAAGTATCACGCCGCCTATTTCGAGCGTTTCGCCAATGTCTGGTGCCATGGCGACTTCGCGGAATGGACGTCTCACGGCGGCATCATCATCCACGGCCGCTCGGATGCGACGCTGAACCCGCAGGGCGTGCGCATCGGCACCGCCGAGATCTACGCCCAGGCCGAGCAGGTGCCGGAGATCCTGGAGGCCATCGCCATCGGCCAGGAGTGGGACAATGACGTGCGCGTGGTGCTGTTCGTGCGGCTGAAGGCCGGCGTCGCGCTGGACGCCGATCTCGACAAGCGCATCAAGACGCAGATCCGCGTCGGCGCCTCGCCGCGGCATGTGCCGGCGAAGATCGTCGCGGTGGCGGACATCCCGCGCACCCGTTCGGGCAAGATCACCGAGCTCGCGGTGCGCGAGGTGGTGCATGGCCGCCCGGTGAAGAACACCGAGGCATTGGCAAACCCGGAATCGCTCGACCTCTACCGCAACCTGCCGGAGCTGGCGAACTGAGCGCCCCGGGACCGGTTCCGTCATCACCCCGGCCGCGGCGAAGCGGAGAACCGGGGCGAACCAGAGCCGGGGCCGGCTCCATCCTCATCCCGGCCGCAGCGAAGCGGAGAACCGGGATCGCGCTTCGGTGTTTGCGCGATCCCGGATGGCCTTCCGGCCGTCCGGGATGACGTCCTCTTTCCAATGCAGCGCCCTCATCCTGAAGCTGGTGGAACGCGCTTATCCTGAGGCCAACGGAGCGCCCTCATCCTGAGGTGCGAGCGCAGCGAGCCTCGAAGGATGCTCGCCGAAGCGCGCCCGAAGGCCCCTCCTCCGAGGCCCGGCTGTCTCCGGGCGCCTCATCCTGAGATGGTTCGGGAGGAAGCGGGAAGCCGCGGGCCCGGCGCGACCGGCTCCCTCACCCCACATCGACCTCGGCTATTGCCGAGCTCGTTCTCTCTGAAAGTCAAACTCGGCAATAGCCGAGTTTGACGGAGAGGGGTGGGGTGAGGGGTCTACTTTACTTCCCCCTGCCGTCGCCACTCACCGACCCACTGCGCGGGCCGCCTCTCCGTCGCAACCGGAGGCGTCCGGTTTCGACCTTGCCGGAACCGAACTCGGCAACAGCCGAATTCCGGCGGGGAGAGGCAATCAACGAGGCAGGCGAGGTCGGCGAAATCGGAACCAGCCACTTTCGCAGGCGGAGGAGGTCGAACCCAGAGCCCCCAACACCCGCGCGTCCCCAACCCGCCGTCAGAAGCTGTCGAGGTGCTGGCGCGGCCGGCTCAGCCGTGCCAGCAGGATCACCGGGATCAGCCCCACCAGCACGATCAGCAGCGCCGCCAGGGCGCCGTCCTCATAGGAGCCGCGCGCGGCCTCGCCATAGACCTGGCTCGCCAGCGTCTCGAAGTTCAGCGGGCGCAGCATCAGCGTCGCCGGCAATTCCTTCATGCAGTCGACGAACACCAGCAGCGCCGCGGTGCCGAGCGCCGGGCGCAGCAGCGGCAGGTGGATGCGCCGCACCACCCCGCCCGGGGCCTCGCCGAGCCCCCGCGCCGCCATGTCGAGGCTCATGCCGACCTTCTCGTAGCCGGTCTCCAGCGCCCCGACGGGAATGGCGAGGAAGCGGATGACATAGGCGACGATCAGCGCCGCCCCCGAGCCGGAGACGATCAGCCCCGTCGCCGGCCCGCCGAGGGATTGCACCGTCGCCGAGACCAGGTTGTCGAAGCCGGCGAGCGGCACCAGCAGCCCCACCGCCAGCACCGTGCCGGGCACCGCATAGCCGAGCGCCGCGAAGCGCAGCAGCCGCGGGGAGCGCACCGTGCCGGTGCGGGCGGCGATCGCCAGCAGCAGGCCGCAGCCCAGCGCCAGCGCCGTGCCGATGCCGGCGAAGAGCGCGGTGTTCAGGGCTTCCGGCAGCAGCGTCTCCGGCAGGCCGCGGAACATGAAACGACCATAGGCGGCGTGGACGAGATGGCCGGCCGGCATCAGGAAGCCCAGTGTCACCGGGACGAGGCAGGCGAGGAAGGCGAGCGTGGCGCTGCCGGCCGAGAGTTGGCGGCGCATCGGCGGGCGGGCGCGGTTGCCGACATTGGCATGGCTGATATGCCGCCGCCCCCAGCGTTCCAGCATGACCAGCCCGATCATGATCACCAGCATGAACAGCGCGATCTGCGCCGCGCCGGGCAGGCTGGAGCGGTTCAGCCAGGTGGAATAGATCGACAGCGTCAGCGTCTGCACGCCGAGGAATTCCGAGGCGCCGATATCGTTCACCGTCTCCATCAGGGCGAGCGTCACGCCCACCGCAATGGCGGGACGGGCGAGCGGCAGCGCGATGCGGAAGAAGGTGGCGGTCGCCCCGTGGCCGAGCGTGCGCGCCGCGTCGAGCGCCGAGGCGGTCTGCACCAGGAAGGCCGCCCGCGCCGGCAGGTAGACGTAAGGGTACAGCACGAAGCCCAGCAGCACGATGCAGCCCGGCAGGCTCCGCACTTCCGGCAGCGGCAGGTCGCGCGGGCTGGTCATGCCGAGCGCGGCGCGGATCGCGGTGGGGATCGGCCCCAGCGGATGCACCGCGTCGACATAGACGAAGGCCTGGATGTAGGTGGGGATCGCCAGCGGCAGCAGCAGCGCCCATTCGAAGAAGCCGCGGCCGGGGAAGCGGCACACCGCCACCAGCCAGGCGGTGCCGGTGCCGAGCGTGCCGGCGATGATCCCCACCCCCAGCACCAGCAGCGCGGTGTCGGTGATCGCCACCGGCAGCACGTTGCGCACGATGTGCGGCCACAGGTCGCCGGTGCCGTGGGCGGCGGTGGCGATCAGCGCGGCGAGCGGCAGCAGCACCAGCCCGACGATGGCGAGCGCGCCGAGGCGCATGAGCCCGCCGGCCGCGCCGGCGATGCCGGAGACGCTGGAAGGCCGGTCGTTCGCCGGGGAACTCATCGCCAAGACGGCGTCACCACGCGCATCGTCCTCGAAACGGGAACGCGCCCGTCACCGGGACGGGCGCGCATATCTCGCGGCGCGACGCGCCGGAAGACGGGATCAGTTGTCGAAGCCGACCTTGTCGACGAGATCGGCCGCCTGCTTGCGATACTGGCCGATCTTGGCGATGTCCAGATTGTCGATCTTCAGCGGGCCGAAGGCGGCGATGATCGGGTCGACCGGCGAGCCGGCCACCACCGGATATTCGAAGTTCGCCCGGGCATAGACGTCCTGCGCCTCGTGCGAGACTAGGAATTCCATCAGCTTGAGCGCGTTTTCCTTGTTCGGCGCGTTCTTGGCGACCGAGGCGCCGGAGACGTTCACATTGGTGCCGCCGCCCTCGAAGGTCGGCAGGACGACGTTGATCGCCTCCGCCCACTTCTCCTGCTCGGGCCCGCCCTTGCCGGAGCGCATCAGCCCGACATAGTAGGAATTGGCGACGCCGAGGTCGCAGATGCCGGCGAGGATGTCGCGGGCATTCTCGCGGTCGCCGCCGGCCGGCTTGCGGGCGAGGTTGGCCTTGATGCCCTTCAGCCATTCCTCGGCCTTGGCCTCGCCGTGATGGGCGATGTAGGCGGCGATCAGCGCGGTGTTGTAGGGGTGCTTGCCGGAGCGGATGCAGATCTTGCCCTTCCATTCCGGCTTGGCGAGGTCCTCATAGGTGATGGCGTCGAGCTTCACCCGGTCCTTGGAGGCATAGACGACGCGCCCGCGCATCGACACCGCGAACCACTCGCCGTTCGCACCGCGCAGATTGGCCGGGATCGCCTTCTCCAGCACCTCGGACTTGACGTTCTGCGTCACGCCCTGCTCGACGAGGTCGAGCAGGTTGCCGATGTCGACGGTCATCATCACGTCGGCCGGCGAGGCGGCGCCCTCGGCCTTCACGCGCTCGGCGAGGCCGTCCTTGACGAAGACGGTGTTGACCTTCACGCCGGTCTTCTCGGTGAAGGCGTCGAACACCGGCTTGGCGAGCGCCGGCTCGCGGGTGGTGTAGACATTCACCACCTCTTCCGCGCTCGCGCCGAACGGCGCCAGTGCCGCCGCGGCGGCGACCAGCCCGCCCAGAATGGTACGCCGCGCCACGGTGCCGGCCAGCTTGGTCCTCATGCGTCGTCCTCCTCCTGGCGCGTCCGCCGGCTGCCGCCACGGCTGGAGCGGTAAGCGCCTGCCCAATGCGGCTGCGTTAGAAGAGGCCTGACGATGGGTCAATCAAAAGGTAAGTGATCGCAATAGTTTAGAAACACTCCAAATCTCTTGGGCCACGGAGCCGCGCCACGAAAAAGGCCGGTCTGACGACCGGCCTCGATTCGTCGAAGGCGACAGGCGCGATGCGCTCAGTCCAGCTCGCCGATGTGGTGCTGGGCGTAGAGCTGCACGCCGAGCCGGGCGATGAGGTCCAGCTGGGTCTCGAGGAAGTCGATGTGCCCCTCCTCGTCCGCCATCAGCTCCTTGAACAGGTCGCGGCTGGGATAGTCCTTCACCTCGTCGCAATAGGAGGCGGCTTCCTGATAGAGCGCGCGCGCCTCGATCTCGGCAGCGAGATCGCTCTCGATCACTTCCTTGATGTCCTGGCCGATGCGCAGCGGGTCGAGGACCTGCAGATTGGGGAAGCCCTCGAGGAAGAGGATGCGGTCGACGAACTTGTCGGCATGCTGCATCTCCTCGATGGATTCGGCGCGCCACTTGGCGGCGAGCTTCTTGAATCCCCAATTGTCGAGCATGCGGTAATGCAGCCAATATTGGTTGATCGCCGTCAGCTCCGAGCGCAGGCCGCGGTTGAGATATTCGATGACCTTGGTATCGCCCTTCATGGCCTTGCCTCTTGATTGGTACGCAATGGGTAAGCGCCATCTTTTTAGAATTATTCCAATCAAATGACAAGACGCGAATAAGCGCCCGCGCGACGGTTATCCCCGTGCGGTGGAACGGCCGCGACAGGGCGGAAAGGCTCGGCCGCACCGTCCCTGGCGAGACGGCGGCGATCCATGCGGGAACAGGAATTTGCGAAGGACGCGGCTATTCGGCCGGCAGCAGATTGGCCGGGACGAGGTCGGCGAGATCGCCGGCGTGCGGGTGGACATGCGCATGTTCATGCTCATGGGCGTGAACATGGTCCTTCACGGCGCAGTCCAGCGGGCAGGCGCCGCAGGCCGGGGCGGCGTTGATGTCGTCGATCAGCTTGCGGATGGTGCGGGCGCAGCGGCCGCATTGCGGGCTGCAGCCCAGGCAACGATACACCTGCCCCGCCGTACGCACGCTCGCCGCGGGATCGGAGATCGCGGCGCGGACCTGCGTATCGGACAGCACGTTACACGAACACACAATCATCGTGCGGCGGAACCAAGTGACGAGCTATTTAGAATAATTCTAAATTTCTGCCTGTACTTCTCTTCTCGCGTCAATCGGCGCCGGCGTCAATCGGGAAAACCCGATCGTGCGATCACAGGAACGAATATTCTGCTTTGTCCGGCCAAAGTTTTTAGAACTTCTAGTCTGTGAGCCCATCTCTTTATATGGATTCCAGACTGAAGACCCGCCGAACACTACCGGCATACATCGTCCTGCTGGCAGGCACCTACCGGGCCGGCGCGCCGGCATCCGCCGGCGCCGCCTGCATGCGGCACGACCGGATCCCCAAGAGCCCGGGGTACCCCTGCCACGCCGGGTGAAGGCCGCGGACCGGCCTCAGCCCTCTCCGACCTCGTCGGCATCGTGCACCAGCGTCGGACGGGCCGGGCCGGGAGCCGGCGCCACCGGGTCGCTGGAAAGCCGCGCGAACAGGAGGTGGTCCTGCCACACGCCGTTGATGCAGAGATATTCCCGGCCATAGCCCTCGCGGCGGAAGCCGACCTTCTGCAGCAGCCGGATCGAGGGCTGGTTGCTCGGCAGGCAGGCGGCCTCGATCCGCCGCAGCCCCAGCGTGCCATGCGCATAGGGCAGCAGCGCGCGCACCGCCGCGCCCATATAGCCCTTGCCGGCGAAGGGCGCGCCCATCCAGTAGCCGAGGCTCGCGGTCTGCGTCACGCCGCGCCGCACATTGGACAGCGACAGCCCGCCGAGCAGCACCCGGTCGGCGGCACGCAGCACGAGGAAGGGATAGGCATTGTCTTCCTTGAGGTCGCGGGCATAGCGGCGGATGCGACGGCGGAAGGCGCCGCGCGTCAGGTCGTGCGCCGGCCACAGCGGCTCCCAGGGCGCGAGGAAGCTGCGGCTTTCCTCGCGCAGGCTCGCCCAGGCGGCGAAATCCGACATTTGCGGCACGCGCAGCACAACCCCCTCGCCTTCGATCAGCGAGGGTGGATCCGGCCAGGAGACGCTGCGGAACAGGGCCATGGAGGTCGACGGAACGGTTAGCCAGACCCCAGACGTTCGGCGAAGCGGGCCGCGGATTCAAGAGGCTTTTGCGGCCCCAGCGCCGCGAAGGTCGGGCGCCCCCCGGCGATCAGCCGGCGGCCGGCCGCGCGGGCGTCCTCCAGCGTCACCGCCTCCACCTTGGCGACGATCTCCTCCAGCGGGATCGGCCGGCCGAAGGCCAGCATCTGCCGGGCGAGTTGGTCGGCCCGCGCACCGGAGCTCTCCAGCGCCGCTAGCAGCCCCACCTTGGCCTGCGCCTTGGCGCGGGCGAGCTCGGCCTCGGTGAGGGTTTCCACCGTCCCGGCGACCTCGTCGATGACGACATTGACCAGTTCGCCGAGGTCGCCGGCATCGGTGCCGGCATAGACGCCGAACAGGCCGGTATCGCCATAGCTCCAGTGGAAGGCATAGACGGCGTAGCAGAGGCCGCGCTTCTCGCGCACCTCCTGGAACAGCCGCGACGACATGCCGCCGCCGAGAATGTTGGTGAACACCTGCAGCGCATGGATGCCGGGATCGCGATAGGACAGGCCCTCGAGCCCGACCAGCACATGCGCCTGCTCGAGGTCGCGCCCGCCGCCGATCTCGACGCCGCCCTTGTACTCGGCCGCCACCGGTGCCGGCTTGTCGCCCCTGGGCAGGCCGGCGAGCCGTCGGCCGGCCTCCTCGACCAGTTGGTCGTGCTCGATCGCGCCGGCGCCGGCGACGATCGTCCGGCCGGTGCGGTAGTTGCGGTCGAGATAGGCGCGCAGGTCGTCCGGCCCGAAGGATTTCACGCTCGCCGGCGTGCCGAGGATGGAGCGGCCCACCGGCTGGCCGGGAAAGGCCCGCTCCTGGAACAGGTCGAACACCAGGTCGTCCGGCGTGTCGAGCGCGGCGCCGATCTCCTGGATGATGACATTGTGCTCGCGCACCAGCTCTTCGGGATCGAAGGCCGGCTCGGTGAGGATGTCGGCCAGCACGTCCACCGCCAGCGGCATGTCCTCGCCCAGCACCCGCGCATTGTAGGAGGTGTGCTCGACGCTGGTGGCGGCGTTGATGTCGCCGCCCACCGCCTCGATCTCCTCGGCGATGGCGCGGGCGGAGCGCCGGCGCGTGCCCTTGAACGCCATGTGCTCCAGCAAATGCGAGATGCCGTGCTCGCTCGGCACCTCGTCGCGCGAGCCCGCCCCCGCCCAGATGCCGAGCGAGGTGGTGGCGAGATGGCCCATCGTGTCGGTGATGACGGTGACGCCGTTCTCCAGCGTGGTGATGCGCGGCGCGTTCACGGGGGCGCCGCTCATGCCGCATCCGCCGCGATGCGGGCATGCGCCTCGATATAGGCGCGGATCGCCGCGATGTCGTTGGGCAGCGTCGGCGTGCGCTCGGGCCGCTCCATGAGGTCGGCGAGGTGCGGCGGCAGCGCCGGCCGCTCGCCGCAGGCCTTCTCCACCGCGTCGGGGAACTTGGCGGGATGCGCGGTCGACAGCACCACCTGCGGCACCTTGGGGTCGTGCTTCAGCTTCTCGGCGACCGCCACCGCGACGGCGGTGTGCGGATCGAGCAGATAGCCGGTCTCGGCCCGCACCCGGGCGATGGTGGCGGCGGTCTCGGCCTCGTCGGCACGGCCGGCGTCGAATTCGGCGCGGATCGCCGCCAGCGCCTCGTTGCGCGGCGAGAAGGAGCCGGACTGCGCCAGCGAGGCCATCAGGCCGCGCACCGCCCCGGCATCGCGGTCATGGGCGTCGAACAGCAGCCGCTCGAAATTCGACGACACCTCGATGTCCATCGAGGGCGAGGAGGACGGCTTCACCCCCGTCACCTCGTAGCGGCCGGTGGCCAGCGTGCGGGCGAGGATGTCGTTCACATTGGTGGCGATGGCGAGCCGGGCGACGGGCAGCCCCATCTGCTTGGCGACATAGCCGGCGAGGATGTCGCCGAAATTGCCGGTCGGCACCACGAAGGACACCGGCCGGTGCGGCGCGCCGAGCGCCACGCCGGCATAGAAATAGTACACCACCTGCGCGACGATGCGCGCCCAGTTGATGGAGTTCACCCCGGCCAGCGCCAGCCGGTCGCGGAAGCCGTGGTCGTTGAACAGCGTCTTCACATGAGCCTGGCAGTCGTCGAAGGTGCCCTCGACGGCGATGGCATGCACATTGGCGTCATCAACCGTGGTCATCTGCCGGCGCTGCACCTCGGAGACGCGCCCCGCCGGGTAGAGGATGAACACATCCGTCCGCGCCCGGCCGCGAAACGCCTCGATCGCCGCCGAGCCAGTGTCGCCGGAGGTGGCGCCGACGATGGTCGCGCGGGCATCCCGCTCGGTCAGCACATGATCCATCATGCGGCCGAGCAGCTGCATGGCGACGTCCTTGAAGGCGAGCGTCGGGCCGTGGAACAGCTCCAGCACGAAGCGG
This sequence comes from Ancylobacter oerskovii, assembly GCF_018390555.1. Classification (GTDB taxonomy): domain Bacteria; phylum Pseudomonadota; class Alphaproteobacteria; order Rhizobiales; family Xanthobacteraceae; genus Ancylobacter; species Ancylobacter oerskovii. The sequence goes on from NZ_JAHBGB010000002.1 coordinate 598,111, forward strand.
TTGGGCGCGATCTGCACCAGCGGCGTCGTGGCGACATGGCGGAAGGTGGCGTAGGCCTCCTCCAGCATCGGCGCCAGCACGGCGGGGGCGAAGGCGCCGTCCACGAAGGGGGCGATTACCCGGCCGGCGACCTCGGCATAGGAATGGCCGGCGAGGCGGGCGATGTCGGCGGGAGCGAGCGCCGGATAGGCCTCCGGCACATAGAGCCCGCCGTCGCGGGCGAGCCCGGCCAGCAACGCGTCGGAAAAGGCGAGCGTCGGCGCTTCGCCGCGTGTCGAGATATAGCGCAACCTCGCGCCTCCACTGGAAACGGTCGGGCGGCCCTGGGCCGCCGGAAAGCGCCGCAACCTAGTGGCGGCACGCCCGAGTGGCAAGCATCTCGGTTACCGCACCGCAAACGCCCCGCCGCGGCCCCAGGCCGAGGTCGCGCACTCATGAAAATTGTCGGTCTCCGGGGCGGGCTGCCGCGCGCAAGCAGGGTGTCGATTGGAGGCTTGTCCCCGAGACGGCGTGGACAGGGGTCTCCCGGAACTGCGGCAGGCTATGGCCACCGCCGATCGAGCGATTCCACTGGGCGCCGCGTCCTGACTGGGGCCCGGACTGGGGCTCTGCCGCGAGCGCACCCGACCGAACGGCTTCCCTACCCCCTCCGCCGACGCCACAGCACCGCCGCCCCCACGCCCGCCAGCGAGGCGGCGAGGCCGAACCAGGTCAGCGCATATTCCAGGTGCCGGTTCGGGAAGGCGATCCGCGTCATCCCGCCCTGCGGCCAGCCGCCGGGATTGCCCGCGCCATCGGCATCGATGAGGAAGGGCGCCACCCGCAGCAGGCCCTTGGCCTCGCCGATGGCGAAGGGATCGCGCACGAACCAGGCATCCTTGCCCGGGTCGTTCTGCGGGGTGAACAGCCCGCCCTCCTCCGGCATGCGGATCAGCCCGGTCACGTTCACCACGCCCTCGACCTGGCCTTCCGCGCGGCTGGCCGGCGGCTTCAGCCGCATCGGCACGAAGCCGCGATTGACGAGGATCGCCGCGCCCTCGGCGGTGACAAGCGGGGTGATCACCCAGTAGCCCGGCCCGCCGCCGCCGTCCGGCGTCTGGTCGGCCAGCGTGTAGACCTGCACCTCGAGGTCGTGGCGGAAGCGGCCGGCGACGCTTACCCGGCGATATTCGTCATCGTCGAAATCGACCGTGCCCCAGTCCTGCTCCTCGGGCGCCGGCACCGCCGCCTCGTGGATGCGGGCCTCCACCTTGGCGATGAGGCTCTCTTTCCAGGCCAGCCGCTCCAGCTGCCAGACGCCGAGCGACACCAGCACCGCAAAGGCGAGGCCGCTGGCGATCAGCCCGATAACCCGGCCGCGCTTCATCGGGCGGCGGGCCGGGGAGGCAGGCTCGCTCACGGTTCACCCTTGTCGAGCCGGCCCTGCTCCGCCTTCTTGGCATATTGCAGGGCGATCAGCGTCGCCTTCAGCGGGCGCAGCAGGCCGAGCGTCGAGATCAGCACCAGCGGCGTCCAGAGGATGGCGTGCACCCAGAGCGGCGGCGCGAAGCTGATCTCGACCCACAAAGCGAGGCCGACCACCAGCGAGCCGGCCGCGAGGATGATGAACACCACCGGCCCGTCGCCGGAATCGTCGAAGCTGTAGTCGAGCCCGCATTGGGTGCAGGCCGGGGCCACGGAAAGGAAACCGGCGAACAGCTTGCCGCGGCCGCAGCGCGGGCAACGGCAGGCAAGGCCCGCGGCATAGGGCGAGACGCCGGTATGGAAGGGTTGCAGGTCCATTCTCGTCTCTCCGTCGTCTTGCCGGCGCAGGCGGGCCGGCCTCCGTTCCTGCCGCACGGGCGGGTGTCGCCCGGGCATCGCGCCGGGTCCCGGCGGCCGGCAGGGTCGTCCCCATCAGCGTCCCGTCCCGCCGGGGCGGCACGCGCGCCCGGACGGCGCGAGGCATTTCGGGCGGCCGGGGCCGGGCCCGGACATCACGCCCGCCGCCGCGCGGGGCAGGCTCTCTGGCGGGCACCGGCGGCGTGGAAGGCCGGCGGGGCGAAAACGCGAACGGGGCGGCCCCAGCCGCCCCGCCGAAATCTGTCGGATGCGCCGCTCAATGCGCCGCGACGGTACCCGCACCCCACACATAGATGAAGGTGAAGAGGAACAGCCAGACCACGTCGACGAAGTGCCAGTACCAGGCCGCCGCCTCGAAGCCGAAATGCGCGGTCGGGGTGAAGTGGCCGGCATAGATGCGCCCGAGGCACACGGCGAGGAAGATGGTGCCGACGATGACGTGGAAGCCGTGGAAGCCGGTCGCCATGAAGAAGGTGGCGCCGTAGATGTTGCCCGAGAAGGCGAAGGTGGCGTGGCTGTACTCGTAGGCCTGCAGCGAGGAGAACAGCACGCCCAGCGCCACCGTGCACCACAGGCCCCACTTCGCCTGCTGGCGGTCGCCATGCACCAGCGCGTGGTGCGCCCAGGTGAGCGTGGTGCCGGAAGTGAGCAGGATCAGCGTGTTCAGCAGCGGCAGGTGCCAGGGATCGAAGGTCTCGATGCCCTGCGGCGGCCAGTGCCCGCCGGTAAATTCGGCGCGGGTGTAGTTGATGGCTTCGCCGGCGAACAGCGAGGCGTCGAAGAAGGCCCAGAACCAGGCGACGAAGAACATCACCTCGGAGGCGATGAACAGGATCATGCCGTAGCGCAGATGCAGCTGCACCACCCGCGTGTGGTAGTGCTGCTGGCCCTCGCGGATCACGTCCCGCCACCACACGATCATGGTGTAGACCACGCCCAGCATGCCGGCGATCATCACCAGCACGGTGAGCTGACCATGCATCCAGAACACCGCGCCCACCGCCATGACGAAGGCGAAGACGGAAATCACGAACGGCCACGGGCTCGGATCGACGAGGTGGTAGTCGTGTTGCTTGGCGTGGGCCTCGGCCATGGGTCGCGCTCTCCGTTCCGTCTTATTCCTAGCGGTCCGACTTTGCGGCCGCAATGTGTCGTTCTGCCTCTAGGTCACGGCCCAGCTGCGGCGTATCCGCCCGCCGGGCCGGGTCCCGCAAGCCCTCGCCCTCCCGCAATGCCGGATGGCAGCTGCGGAGAGGCTCCGGCGGGTCGGGCCCTCTTCCATCGGCCGGAGGCTGCCCGGGCGATGGAGGAAGGTCCTGGGTTCCGGCCGCGCCGGCCGCGAACCGGCGCCGGCATGGCCGGGGCGTCCCGCCGCGGCGCTTGCCCATCGACCGGACGCCGCCCGGTCGATGGGCAAGCGCCTAGAGCGGGGACTTCTCCGCCGCGTCCGGCTGCCGCCGCGCCGCCGCATCCGGCATCGCGACATGGGCCTTGGCGAAGAAGGTGTAGGACAGGGTGATGGTCTTCACGCCGGTGGCGTCGGGGTCGGCGGCCAGCGCCGGGTCGACGAAGAACACCACCGGCATGTCCAGCGTCTCGCCCGGCTGCAGGGTCTGGTCGGTGAAGCAGAAGCACTGCATCTTGGCGAAGTGGTAGCCCGCCTGGCCGGGGGTGACGTTGTAGCTCGCGGTCGCCGTCACCGGCTTGGGGCCGATATTCTCCACCTTGTAGAAGATGAGCCTGGTCTCGCCGAGCTTCACGGTCACCGAGCGCTGCTCGGGGGCGAAGCGCCAGGGCAGGCCGGGCGCGACATTGGCGTCGAAGCGCACCTCGATCTCGCGGTCGGAGGTGGCGGCGGGCGCGCTGGCCGCGACCTGGGTGGTGCCGCCGAAGCCGGTCACCTGGCAGAACAGCTGGTAGAGCGGCACGGCGGCATAGGCGGCGCCCACCATCAGCGCCACGAAGGCCACGCAGCCCGCCGCCACCCATCCGTGCCGGCGCGCATTCGCGCCGCCCGCGGGGACGGGCGCGCGTTCCGGGTGGGGCGCGGGGCTGTCGCTCATCCTCGCCTCACAGCGGCCGGATCAGCACGGCCGGGCCGAGCTTCACGATGGTGACGATATAGAACAGCACGCACAGCGCGCCGAGCACCACGGCGATGGCGACGGAACGCGAGCGCCGGCGGCGGCGCTGCTCCTCGGTCAGCACCACGCCGTCGGCCGGCGCCTGCCCGTCCGGCCGGCCCTTCGCGTCCGGCGACGCCTTGCGCGGGTGGGAATCCTGTCGGTGGGGATCCTGTCGGTGCGTATCCCGCGGCGTGCTGTCTTGCTCGGCCATGGAGAGGCTTCCTTGCGCCATCGGCTCAGATCCCGAGCCCGGAGAGCCAGGACGGCACATGCAGCGCCTCGACCAGCAGCACCGCGAACAGCGTGAAGAGGTAGAGGATCGAGAAGCCGAACAGCTGCTTGCAGGCCTTGATGGCGGGTGCCCCCTCGCGCAGGCGGTACACCTTCACGGCAAGCGCCAGCATCATCGCCCCGGTGACGCCGGAGACGACGCCATAGGCGAGGCCGGCCATGCCGAGGAACCAGGGCGACATGGCGAGCGGCACCAAGAGCAGCGTGTAGAGCAGGATCTGCCGGCGCGTCTCGTCCGGGCCGGACACCACCGGCAGCATCGGCACGCCGGCGCGGGCATAGTCGTCGGCCTTGTAGAGCGACAGCGCCCAGAAATGCGGCGGCGTCCAGAAGAAGATGATCAGGAACAGGATCACGCTTTCGAGGCCGATGCCGCCCGAGGCGGCGGCCCAGCCCACCATGGGCGGGAAGGCGCCGGCGGCGCCGCCGATCACGATGTTCTGCGGCGTCGAGCGCTTCAGCCACATCGTGTAGATGACGGCATAGAAGAAGATGGTGAAGGCCAGCAGCGCCGCCGACAGCACGTTGACCAGCAGGCCGAGCACCAGCACCGAGCCGACCGACAGCGTCATGCCGAAGGCGAGCGCCTCGCCGGGGGTGACGCGGCCGGCGGGCACCGGCCGGCGCTTGGTGCGGCTCATCACCGCGTCGATGTCGGCGTCCCACCACATGTTGAGCGCGCCGGAGGCGCCGGCGCCGATGGCGATGCACAACAGCGCGGTGAAGGCGATCACCGGATGCACCTCGCCCGGCGCGCGCAAGATGCCCACCAGCGCGGTGAACACGACGAGCGACATCACCCGCGGCTTGAGCAGCGCGACATAGTCGGACACCGAGGCATAGGACGGCCCGTCGAGCGGGCGCTCCTCGGCGGCGGTGAGGTCGTAATCGCGCGATGCGACGTCGGTCATGTCGTCACTCCAGCGCCGCGCGCGGCGGCGCCTGCGGCTTCATCGCGCCGCGCAGGGCGGCGCCTTCGTCTTCTACCGGACGGGCCGCGAAAGGCGAACCCGTCCGGGCATTCCGGTACTCACTTGATGCGCGGCAGCACGTCGAAGTGATGGTAGGGCGGCGGCGAGGGCAGCGTCCATTCCAGCGTCGTCGCGCCTTCGCCCCACGGATTGGCGCCGGCCGGTACCTTGGCGGCGAACATGCGGTAGATGCCGAACAGGAACACCAGCACCGCGAAGCCCGAGATGTAGGAGCCGATCGAGGAGACGAAGTTCCAGCCGGCGAAGGCGTCGGGATAATCGGCATAGCGGCGCGGCATGCCGGCGAGGCCGAGGAAGTGCTGCGGGAAGAACACCAGGTTCACGCCGACGAAGGTCAGCCAGAAATGCAGCTTGCCGATGGTCTCGGAGTACATGTAGCCGAACATCTTCGGCGCCCAGTAGTACCAGCCGGCGAAGATGGCGAACACCGCGCCCAGCGACAGCACGTAGTGGAAGTGGGCCACCACGTAATAGGTGTCGTGCAGCGAGCGGTCGATGCCGGCGTTGGACAGCACCACGCCGGTGACGCCGCCCACCGTGAACAGGAAGATGAAGCCGAACGCCCACAGCATCGGGGTGCGGAACGAGAGCGAGCCGCCCCACATGGTGGCGATCCAGGAGAAGATCTTCACGCCCGTCGGCACGGCGATGATCATGGTCGCGGCGACGAAATAGGCCTGGGTGCCGGAGGACAGGCCCACCGTGTACATGTGGTGCGCCCACACCACGAAGCCGACCACGCCGATCGCCACCATGGCATAGGCCATGCCGAGATAGCCGAACACCGGCTTCTTCGAGAAGGTGGCCACGATGTGCGAGATGATGCCGAAGCCCGGCAGGATCAGGATGTACACTTCGGGGTGGCCGAAGAACCAGAACAGGTGCTGGAACAGGATCGGGTCGCCGCCGCCGGCCGGGTCGAAGAAGGTGGTGCCGAAATTGCGGTCGGTGAGCAGCATGGTGATGGCGCCCGCCAGCACCGGCAGCGACAAGAGCAGCAGGAAGGCGGTGACCAGCTGCGACCAGGCGAAGAGCGGCATCTTGTGCAGCGTCATGCCCGGGGCGCGCATGTTCAGGATGGTGGTGATCAGGTTGATGGCGCCGAGGATCGAGGAGGCGCCGGCGATGTGCAGCGAGAGGATCAGGAGGTCCATGGCCGGGCCGGGATGGCCGAGCTTGGAGGAGAGCGGCGGGTAGATGGTCCAGCCGCCGCCGAAGCCGTTGGAGCCGGCGGCGCCCTCGACGAACAGGGAGAGGATGGCGAGCGCGAAGGCCGGCGGCAGCAGCCAGAAGGCGACGTTGTTGATGCGCGGGAAGGCGGTGTCCGGCGCGCCGATCATCAGCGGCACGAAATAGTTGCCGTAGCCGCCGATCATCGCCGGCATCACCATGAAGAAGATCATGATGAGGCCGTGGCCGGTGGTGAACACGTTGAAGGTCTGCGGATCGGAGAAGATCTGCATCCCCGGCTCCTGCAGCTCCATGCGGATGCCGATGGAGAGCGCGCCGCCGACGATCCCCGCCACGATGGCGAAGATCAGGTACATCAGGCCGATGTCCTTGTTGTTGGTCGAATAGACCCAGCGCTTCCAACCCGTCGGGTCGCCACCGTGCGCATGACCGGCTGCATGTGTCGCCATAGATCCGTCCCTCACTCGCGCGCTTGCACGCGCTTCTTAAATCCCAGAGCCTGACGTCCGCCGTCCCGTCAGCGGGCCGCCGGCAGCTGCGCGTTCTCGTTGGCGGCGACGCGGGCCGGCGCCTCGGCCGCCGCGAACTTCTTCTTGGCGTCCTCGACCCAGGCGGTGAAGTCCGCCTCGCTCACCACCCGGATGGCGAGCGGCATGAAGGCGTGGTCCTTGCCGCACAGCTCGGAGCACTGGCCATAATACACCCCCTCCTTGGTCGCCTGGAACCAGCTCTCGTTCAGGCGGCCCGGCAGGGCATCGATCTTCACGCCGAAGGAGGGCACCGCGAAGGAATGGATCACGTCGGCGGAGGTCACCTGGATGCGCACGGTCTTGTTCACCGGCACCACCACCTCGTTGTCGACGGCGAGCAGGCGCGGCTGGCCGGGTTGCAGGTCGGCTTCCGCCACCATCAGGCTGTCGAAGCCGAACGGCCCGTTGTCGGGATATTCATAGGACCAGTACCACTGGTGCCCGGTCACCTTCAGCGTCAGGTCCGCCTTGGGCAGGTCGAGCTGCAGGAACAGCAGGCGGAAGGAGGGAATGGCGATCGCCACCAGGATCAGCACCGGCACCACCGTCCACAGCACCTCGATGAGGGTGTTGTGGGTGGTGCGCGAGGGCACCGGGTTGGCCTTCTCGTTGAACTTGAACGCCACCACCGCCATCAGCACCGCCACCAGCACCACCACCGCGACGATGATGGCGAGCAGGAAGTGGTGGAAGGAGTGGATGTTCTCCATCACCGGGCTGGCCGCGCCCTGGAAGTTCACCTGCCAGGGCGAGGGCTGGCCGGTGCCGGCGAAAGCCGCGCCGGCGAGGCCCAGCAGGCCGGCGGCCGCGCCCGCGACGCCCGCCCCGGCGCGCAGGGCGGGGCTGATCCAGTTACGGCTGGTCCGATTAGCGCTCGTCCGCCCGTTCATTGCGATCGTCACTCCCCTCGACGCCCAGTCTTCCCGGCGGCCGCGTTGAGGCAGGCCAGCCGGTCACATTTGATCTTCATCAAACACAAAATGACCCACCGGGCAACGAAACAACCACCTCTACCTCTGCGACAAGACGTCGGGTGGCTGGAACCGTTCCATCTCCGGCGCCGGCCGGCGACAGGGGCTTGAAAGCAACGTGAAGGCAGGAAAATCGGCAAGCCGCCGCCGCATTCTTGACATCGCGCGGAAGCCTAGTAACCCCCTTGCCCGAGCGGGGGACCCGATCGGGTCCGGGAGGGTCGCCATCGCCGTCGCGGCGATTCGCCCTTTCTTCACCCCTCGTTATTATCGTCGTCCCGGGTTTCGCCCGAATGACCAATCCTGATTGGGAGACAAGGCCCATGCGCGGCTTCCCGGCCCTCCACCCTGCCATATTGGCGCTGCTCCTCCTCGTCGGCGTTGCCGGCGGCTCGGCGCATGCCCAGGGCGTCGTGCGCTCGGTGCACGGCGAATGGCAGATCCGCTGCGACACGCCGCCCGGCGCCCAGTCCGAGCAGTGCGTGCTGCTGCAGAGCGTGCAGGCCGACGACCGGCCGAATGTCGGCCTCACCGTCATCGTGCTGAAGACCGCCGACGGCCAGAGCCGCCTCCTGCGCGTGCTCGCCCCGCTCGGCGTGCTGCTGCCCTCCGGCCTCGGGCTGAAGATCGACAACACCGATGTCGGCCGCGCCGGCTTCGTGCGCTGCGTGCCCAATGGCTGCGTCGCCGAGGTGGTGCTGGACGACAAGCTCACCCAGCAGCTGCGCAACGGCCAGAACGCCACCTTCATCGTGTTCCAGACCCCGGAAGAGGGAATCGGCATCCCGCTCAGCCTCAAGGGGTTCGGCGAGGGATACGACGCCCTGCCGTGACGGGCGAGGCGATGGCTCCCGGCACGCCCGCCCCTCCGGGCCGGCCGCCCGTGCGGCTCGTCATCTTCGACATGGACGACGTGCTGCTGCATTACGACGTGGCCGCGCGCCAGCAGGCGATCGCCGAGCTGGCCGGCCTCAGCCTGGCGGATGTCGCGCGGCTCATCTGGGAGGACGGCATCGAGGATGCGGCCGATGCCGGGAAGCTCGATGCCGACGCCTATCTCGCCGCCCTCTCGGCCGCGCTGCGCGTGCCGTTCGGCCGGCCGGAATGGGCGCGCACGCGCGGCCTCGCCATGACGCTGTTCCCGCAGGTGGTGGATCTGGCGCTGCGCGTGGCCCGGCGCACCCCGATCGCGCTGCTCACCAATAACGGGCACATCATGAAGGAGCATTTCGACCTTCTGGTGCCCGGCCTGCGCGAGGTGTTCGGCCCGGCCATGCATGTCGCCGCCGAGTTCAACACCAAGAAGCCGGATCCCGACATCTATCGCCGCCTCGCCGCGCTCTACGGCGCCGCGCCGCAGGAAGCGGTGATGATCGACGACAAGCAGGTGAACATCGACGGCGCCCGCGCCGCCGGCCTCCACGCCCACCGCTTCACCGACGCCGCCGGGCTGGAGAGGTTTCTCGCCGGACTCTCTCTTATATAGAGTGCGTCCCCCCGAGGGACGTCACTCCCGGAGCCGCCGATGCCCGAACTGCCCGAAGTCGAAACCGTCCGCCGCGGCCTCGCCCCGGTGATGGAGGGCATGCGGCTAGTCGAGGCGGTGGCCCGGCGCCCGGACCTGCGCTGGCCGCTGCCGGAGCGCTTCGCCGAGCGGCTCGCCGGCCGGCGCGTCGCCGGGCTGGGGCGGCGGGCGAAATATCTGGTCGCCGACCTCGAGGCGGCAGGGCCGCACCCCGCCGAGGCGCTCGTCATGCATCTCGGCATGTCCGGCTCCTTCCGCATCGAGCTGCCGGAGACGGAGGCGCAGTTGCCCGGCGGCTTCGCCCTCCCCCGCTCCAAGGCGGCGGCGCATGATCATGTCGAGTTCGGCTTCGAGAGTGGCGCCCGCATCGTCTACAACGACCCGCGCCGCTTCGGGGCCATGCTGCTGGTGCCGCGCAACGAGCTGGAACAGCATCCGCTGTTCCGCGACCTCGGGCCGGAACCGCTCGGCAATGCCTTCGACGCCGCGACGCTGGCGGCGGCCTGTGCCGGGCGCCGCTCGCCGATCAAGGCGGTGCTGCTCGACCAGACCGTCGTCGCCGGGCTCGGCAACATCTATGTCTGCGAGGCGCTGCACCGGGCGGGAATCGCCCCGGACCGGCCGGCGGCCAGCCTCGTCGGCCCCATCGGACCGCCGGACGAGGAAATCGTTCCCACGCGACACCCCACCGGACCGGTCGAACGGCTCGTCGCGACGATCCGCGAGGTGCTGGAGGAGGCGATCCGCGCCGGCGGCTCGACCCTGCGCGACCATGCGCAGGTCGACGGCACGCTCGGCTATTTCCAGCACACCTTCCGCGCCTATGGCCGCGCCGGAGAGCCTTGCCTCACGCCGGGCTGCGGCGGCGCGATCGAGCGGTTGGTCCAGGCCGGGCGCTCCACCTTCCATTGCAGGGAATGCCAGAAATAGGGACGACGAGCCAATGGGTTACGAGAACATCCTGGTCGAGACCAACGGGCGCGTCGGCGTCATCACCCTCCATCGCCCCAAGGCGCTGAACGCGCTCAATTCGGCATTGATCGCCGAGCTGAACCGGGCGCTGGACGGTTTCGAGACCGATGCCGGCATCAGCACGGTCATTCTCACCGGCTCGGAACGCGCCTTCGCCGCCGGCGCGGATATCAAGGAAATGCAAGGACTTGGCTTTCCCGGCACCTATTCCGACGATTTCATCACCTCCTGGGAACGACTGTCGCGCTTCCGCAAGCCGGCGATTGCCGCGGTAGCGGGATACGCTTTGGGCGGCGGCTGCGAGCTCGCCATGATGTGCGACATCCTGCTCGCCGCCGACAATGCCCGCTTCGGCCAGCCGGAGATCCAGCTCGGCATCATCCCCGGCGCCGGCGGCTCGCAGCGCCTCACCCGCGCGGTCGGCAAGGCGAAGGCGATGGAAATGTGCCTGACAGGACGGACACTTACCGCCAGCGAAGCCGATATGTACGGCCTCGTCTCGCGGGTGGTCCCGCTGGCGGACCTGCCGGCCGAGGCGATGAAGGTCGCCGAGACCATCGCCAATCTTTCCCTGCCCTCGGTGATGATGGCGAAGGAGAGTGTCAACCGGGCCTTCGAGACGACGCTCAGCGAGGGCATCCGATTCGAGCGCCGGCTGTTCCAGGCCCTGTTCGCCACGCTCGACCAGAAGGAAGGCATGGGCGCCTTCGCCGAGAAGCGCAGCCCGAACTTTAACAACCGGTGAAGAGCCCCCGCCGCTATTGACGCCGCGGCGCCCCCCGACTATAAGCCCGCCACTCACGCGGGCCCTCCCATGGAGCGCCCGCTTCCCTTTTGTCACACGACATTCCTGCCGGCACGGCTTGCGCTGAACCGGCGAGATCGAAGAGGACGGCCGATGGCCAATACGCCCTCCGCCAAGAAGGCGGCTCGCAAGATTGCGCGTCGTACCGAGGTCAATGCGAGCCGTCGCTCGCGCATGCGCACCTTCGTCCGCAAGGTCGAGGAAGCTCTGGCGGCCGGCGACGGCGCCGCTGCCGCGGTGGCCCTGAAGGCCGCCGAGCCGGAGATCATGCGCGCGGCGCAGAAGGGTGTCCTCCACAAGAGCACCGCTTCGCGCAAGGTGTCGCGCCTGACCCTGCGTCTGGCCAAGCTCAGCGCCTGATCGCACCGATACGCGCCTATCCGCACAAGAACAGAAAGCCCGGCTCCGTGCCGGGCTTTCTGCGTTGGCGCGACCGCCGGCCCGCCCGCCTCGGCGCGGCAGGCGATCCGTCACATCAACGACACAGATGGAAACGGAGCGCGACCGCGCCACATTCCAGCCTTGACTCCGATCCCGGCCTAACGCAGCGCAAGCTCTGTCGCAAGCGCCGGAAACCGTTAACGGGCGCACAAATATTCGGGTGATAAATCAACAGCTTGAATGCCACGCTCCGCACACCGCCGAGAATCGCCTCCGCCGGGCCGGCTCCATCGGGCGCGATCAAAAAAAACCTGCTCCGGCCCGATTCGCGCCGCCTTCCTGAATCTTCCAGAGGAGTCAGAGATTTGCCGACTAGCAGTCGGACGCGGTCGGTGCCGGCGAACCGAATCGACCACCCGCGACGGCATCGGGACGGCCAAGAGCGTTGCGCGAGAGAGCCCCCCTGTGTATGGTCTCTTCATCCGGCGAGGCTGGATATCTCAGCGAAAAGTTGAGTTTTTGAACTACTCATTGCACGTGAGGAGGAGGATGATATGTCACCCATAATATCCACCTGCTTCACGTATATAGAGTACGCCGGAACCGACGGAGGCTATTGTCGCATGACTTCGACCTTCCGTCGGAATTCTAGTAGCGTTGGTATATAGCGTCACCTGAAACAAATAAACGTCAACAGGGACGGCAATGCACTTGCCGCGAAGGGGCTCTTATGTTCACGCGAATGGGCGCGTTTGATATGACGCGCACAGGATCTGCCGGCCGCGCCAGTCGGCCTCGGGGAATGTCCAACGGCCACGATCTGCCGAACGACCCTCTGGCATCCTGTTCATTCGCCCTGCCCCCCTGTTCCGGGCCGCCGGCCTGATCCGGTGACGCCGCCGCCCTGACGGCCGCGTATCATCCGACCTGTCATCGTCACCGTCGCGCTCGTCGCGCGTCCGCGCATCGTCTTGATGCAGGCGGGACGCGCCGCCGGCCGGTGCCTCCAATAACCCGCCAAAAAGCAGCGGAGCCTTCATGTTCAAAGCCAGCATCGCCGAGACGACGATTTCCGATTCCCTCTCCGCCCGCCGGGGTGACGAAGCGGAGGCCGACGGCTTCGATGGAGACCCCCGCAGCCTGTGGGACCGGGTCCGCCGCCGCCTGCGCGCGGAGATCGGGGAAGAGGTCTATCTCAGCTGGTTCGCGCGTGTGGAGCTCGACGGCATTTTCAGCGAGACCGTGCGGCTTTCGGTGCCGACGCGCTTCCTGAAGAACTGGATCCAGCAGCACTATATCGATCGCCTCACCAGCCTGTGGCGTGAGGAGATTTCCGGCTCGCGCGTCGAGCTGTCGGTGCGCACCGCCGTCCTGCGCGGCCCCGGCCAGACCCCGATGATCGTCCGCAGCGAGCCTTCCGTCTCGCCGCGCCAGCCCGCCGAGGCCAAGCCGGCGGCGACCGTGACGCTCGCCGCTCCGGTCTCGACGCCCGACCTCGGCACCGGCTCGCCGCTCGATGCCCGGCTGACCTTCGGCACCTATCGGCTCGGCAGCTCGAACCGGCTCGCCCACGCCGCCGCGCTGAAGGTCGCACAGGCCCCCGCCGGCGGGCCCGCGGTGTTCAACCCGCTTTATCTCCATGCCGCCGTCGGCCTCGGCAAGACGCATCTGCTGCAGGCCATCGTGGCCGCCGGCGCCGAGCGCGGCCGCCGGGTCGTCTATCTCACCGCGGAACGCTTCATGTACGGCTTCATCGCCGCGCTGAAGAGCCAGTCTGCTCTTGCCTTCAAGGAGCAGGTCCGCGAGATCGACACGCTGGTGATCGACGACCTGCAATTCCTGCAGGGCAAGAGCGTGCAGCAGGAATTCTGTCACACCCTCAATTCCCTGATGGATTCCGGCCGGCAGATCGTCATCGCCGCCGACCGGCCGCCGTCCGAGCTCGACGCGCTGGAGGAGCGGGTGCGCTCGCGCCTCGCCGGCGGCCTCGTGGTGGAGATCGACCCGCTCGACGAGGATCTGCGGCTGGAGATCCTGGCGTCCCGCGTCGCCGCCCTGGCCCAGCAGCATCCGGGCTTCAGCGTGCCGCAGGACGTGCTGCAGTTCATCGCCCGCAATTGCGGCCAGAACGGCCGCGATCTCGACGGCGCGCTGAACCGCCTGCTGGCGCATAACCAGCTGACCTCCCGCGCCATCACGCTGGAAATGGCGGAAGAGGCGGTGCGCGACCTCGTGCGCTCCTCCGAGCCGAAGCGGGTACGGGTCGACGACATCCTGCGCGTGGTCGCCAAGCACTACAACGTCACCCGCGCCGACATCCTCTCGCAGCGCCGCACCGCCAATGTGGTGAAGCCGCGCCAGATCGCGATGTATCTCGCCAAGATGCTGACCTTGCGCTCTCTGCCGGAGATCGGCCGGCGCTTCGGTGGGCGCGACCACACCACCGTGCTGCATGCGGTGCGCAAGATCGAAGGGCTGGTCGGCAGCGACAGCGCGCTCGCCAGCGAGGTCGAGACGCTGAAGCGGCTGGTCAGCGAATAATCGGCCGCCGGGAGCGCTCGCTTATCCCCACGAAATCGCCGCACTGCGGCATGGTGGGCTTGTATTGCCGGAGGTCTGGCGGCAATGTCGTCAGCCCGGCGGCGCGCCTGCGCCGCTCGCCGGGGCGCGATGTGAGGCAGCGCCCGCTTCATTCCGCGCCCTGGGAAGTCCCTCCCCTTTCCGAAAGCCACGGGTGTCGCGGCCATGAAGGTCACCGTCGAGCGGGCCGAGCTCCTCAAGTCTCTCGCCCATGTCCACCGGGTCGTCGAGCGGCGCAATACCATTCCGATCCTGGCGAACGTGCTGATGCGCACCGATGCGCGCGGCCTTGCCCTGCGCGCCACCGACCTCGACATCGAGGTGGTGGAGACCATTCCCGCCGAGGTCGGCCAGGAAGGCGCCACCACGGTTCCCGCCCACACCATCTACGAGATCGTGCGCAAGCTGCCCGAGGGCGCGCAGGTGCAGATCGAGACCTCCGGCGATCGCGGCACGCTCACCGTGCGGGCCGGCCGCTCGCGCTTCCAGCTGCAGACGCTGCCGGAGACCGAGTTCCCGGACCTCGCCGCCGGCGAGATGAGCCATCGCTTCACCCTGTCGGCCGGCGAGCTCAAGCGCCTCGTCGACAAGACGCAGTTCGCCATCTCGACCGAAGAGACCCGCTATTATCTGAACGGCATCTATTTCCACGTCGCCGATGCCGGCGGCACCCCGGTGCTGCGCGCGGTCGCCACCGATGGCCATCGCCTCGCCCAGGCCCAGACCGAAGCTCCGGCCGGTGCTGCGGGCATGCCCGGCATCATCGTGCCGCGCAAGGCCGTGGCCGAGATCCAGCGCCTCGCCGAGAATGGCGATGCGGAAGTCACCTTCGAGCTGTCCACCGCCAAGATCCGCGTCTCGCTCGACCGGGTGGTGCTGACCTCGAAGCTGATCGACGGTACCTTCCCGGACTATGGCCGGGTCATCCCACTCAACAACGACAAGACGCTGGTGGTCGAGAAGGCGGATTTCGCCGCCGCGGTCGACCGCGTCTCCACGGTGGCCAGCGAGCGCGGCCGGGCGGTGAAACTCTCCATCGCCGACGGCAAGCTCACCCTTTCGGTCACCAACCCGGATTCCGGCAGCGCCACCGAGGAGATCGAGGTCGAGTACGCGGCCGAAGCGATCGACATCGGCTTCAACAGCCGGTACCTCCTCGACATTACCGGCCAGATCGAAGGCACTACGGCGGAGCTGAAATTCGCCGATCCCGGCTCGCCGACGCTGGTCCAGGATCCCGAGCGGCGCGGCGCGCTTTATGTGCTGATGCCGATGCGCGTGTGAGCCCGCCCGCCACGCGCATCACCCGCCTGCGCCTGACGCGGTTCCGCAGCTATGAGGTCGCCGAGCTGCGCTCCGAGGCCGATACGCTGGTGCTGATCGGGCCGAACGGAGCCGGCAAGACCAACGTTCTGGAGGCCGTCTCGCTGCTCGCGCCCGGGCGCGGCTTGCGGCGTGCCGCGCTCGACCAGTTTGCTCACCGCGAGGACGGCGTGCCGGCGGAAGGCTGGGCGGTCTCGGCGACGCTGGACGGCCCCTATGGCGACGTCACGCTCGGCACCGGGCAGGAGCCGGACCCCAGCGGGGAGATACGGACGCGGCGCTGCCGCATCGATGGCGCCCCGGTAGGCTCGGCGACCGCCTTTGCCGATTATGTGCGGGTGATCTGGCTGACACCGGAGATGGACGGCCTGTTCACCGGACCGCCCTCCGAACGTCGCCGCTTCCTCGATCGGCTGGTGCTCAGCGTCGATGCGGAGCATGGCGCGCGGGTCAATGCGCTGGAGCGGGCGCTGCGTTCGCGCAACCGCCTGCTGGAGGAGCCGCGCACGGACGCCCGCTATCTCGACGCCGTGGAACAGGAGCTTGCGGCCCTCTCGGTGGCCGTCGCGGCGGCTCGGCTGGAAACGGTGCGCCGCCTCGATGCCGGCATTGCCGCCGGGCGCGACGAGGCCTCCGCCTTTCCCTGGGCCACGCTGCAGCTCGACGGCGAGATCGAGCGCGAGCTTGCCCACCTGTCGGCGACCCAGGTGGAGGACGGCTATCGCGGCCTCCTGCGCGACAATCGCCCCCGCGACCGCGCGGCGGGCCGGACGCTGGAAGGCGCGCACCTGTCCGACCTGATGGTCGGCCATGGCCCGAAGGCGATGCCGGCCTCGCAGGGCTCCACGGGCGAGCAGAAGGCCCTGCTGATCGGCCTCATCCTTGCCCATGCCCGGCTGGTAGCCGAGATGGCCGGCATGAGCCCGGTGATGCTGCTCGACGACGTCGTCGCCTATCTCGACCCCGGCCGCCGCGAGGCGTTGTTCGCCACGCTCAGGACACTCGGCGGCCAGGTATGGATGACCGGTGCCGACCCCGCCGCGTTCGCGGCCCTGCCGCCGGAAGCCATGCGGTTTTCGGTCAGCCCCGGCCATGTGCATCCGGCCCCGGCATGAGGCGTCCAACACGTTGAGCTGATTAAACTATTTAATCCCTTGACCTTTCGCGCGCACGCGCGCACGAAGAGCCATGGATTTATTGGGACTGTTCGTCTTCGCTGCCGCCCTTGCGCTGGCCGCTGCCTCGCCGGGCCCCAGCGTGATCGCCCTGGTGGCGCGGACATTGGCCTATGGCCGTCAGGGCGTGGCCCCTCTGGTTGTCGGCATCATTCTCGGCGACATGGTGTGGCTGGCGGCGGCGGCATTGGGCCTGGCCGCCCTGGCGGCCGCCCTCGGCTCGCTGTTCGTGCTGGTACGGCTGGCGGCGGCGCTCTACCTGCTGTTCCTCGCCTGGAAGCTGTGGACGGCGCCAGCCCATGCCATCGCCGCAACGCCCCCCAAGCCGACCGGCTCGCGCGTCGGCCTGTTCTTCACCGGGCTCGGCATGACGCTCGGCAACCCCAAGGCCATGGCCTTCTACCTGGCGCTGCTGCCGACGCTGATCGATCTCAATCGACTGACATTGCTGGCCTTTTCCGAGATGTGCGCGATCATCGCGCTGGTGCTGGCGCTGGTGTTCGGCACCTATGTCGGGCTCGCCCAGCGGGCGCGTGGCATGGTGGCGAGCCGCCGGGCGATCCAGCTGATCAACCGCGCCTGCGGCACGGCCATGGCCGGCGCCGCGGTGATGGTGGCCACGAAATAGGCGCGCGATTGCGCTACAAAGACTCCTGAGCAATTTCAACGATTCGAAGAGCTGACAGCCATGGCCGATACCGATTCCGCCCCGACTCCCGAAGAGTACGGCGCGCAGTCCATCCAGGTCCTCAAGGGACTGGACGCGGTGCGCAAGCGGCCGGGCATGTATATCGGCGACACCGACGATGGTTCGGGTCTGCACCACATGGTATACGAGGTGGTTGACAACGCCATCGACGAAGCATTGGCGGGCTATGCGACCGAAGTGACCGTCACGTTGAACGCCGATGGCTCGGTGACGGTGACGGATAACGGCCGTGGCATTCCGACGGATATTCACCCGGAAGAAGGCGTCTCGGCCGCGCAAGTCATCATGACGCAGCTTCACGCCGGCGGGAAGTTCAACCAGAACTCCTACAAGGTTTCCGGCGGCCTTCACGGCGTCGGCGTCTCCGTGGTCAACGCGCTCTCTACTTTGCTTGACCTGACGATCTGGCGCAATGGCTACGAATATACCATGCGCTTCCGCCATGGAGATGCTGAGGAAGACCTGAAGCAGGTCGGCCCAGCGCCGGAAGGCCGACGCGGCACGCGCGTCACGTTCCTCCCCTCGCCGGAAACCTTCACCCGGATCGAATTCGACTACGCGACACTGGAACACCGGCTGCGGGAACTTGCGTTCCTGAATTCCGGCGTGAAGATCATCCTGACCGACGCCCGCCACGCGGAAATCAAGCGCGAGGAGATGATGTACGAGGGCGGCGTCGAAGCCTTCGTTCAGTATCTCGACCGTTCCAAGCAGGCCCTGCTGCCGAAGCCGGTGGTGATTCGCGCCGAGAAGGACGGCATTACCGTCGAATGCGCGCTGTCCTGGAACGACAGCTACCATGAAAACGTGCTGTGCTTCACCAACAACATCCCGCAGCGTGACCGCGGCACGCATTTTACCGGCTTCGCGGCAGCCCTGACCCGGCAGATCATCGGCTATTCCGAGCGATCGGGTATCGCCAAGAAGGAAAAGGTCGACCCGACCGGCGAGGATTGCCGCGAAGGGCTCACCGCCGTGCTGTCGGTGAAGGTGCCCGATCCGAAATTCTCCTCGCAGACCAAGGACAAGCTGGTGTCCTCCGAGGTGCGTCCCGTGGTGGAGACGCTGGTCAACGACGCGCTGAACAACTGGCTGGAAGAAAACCCCGCCGAGGCGAAATCGGTGGTCGGCAAGGTGGTGGAGGCCGCCGCGGCCCGCGAGGCGGCGCGCAAGGCGCGCGAACTCACCCGCCGCAAGAACCCGCTCGATGTCGCCTCCCTGCCGGGCAAGCTCGCCGATTGCCAGGAAAGAGACCCGGCAAAATCCGAGCTGTTCATCGTCGAGGGCGACTCGGCAGGCGGCTCGGCCAAGATGGGCCGCAACCGGGCCTTCCAGGCTATTCTTCCCCTGCGAGGCAAGATCCTCAATGTCGAGCGGGCGCGCTTCGACAAGATGCTGTCTTCCGACCAGGTTGGCACGTTGATCACGGCGCTGGGCACCGGAATCGGCCGCGACGACTTCAATGTCGAGAAGCTGCGCTATCACAAGATTATCATCATGACCGACGCGGATGTCGACGGCTCGCACATCCGCACCCTGCTGCTGACCTTCTTCTTCCGCCAGATGCCGGAATTGCTGGAGCGCGGGCATATCTACATCGCCCAGCCGCCGCTCTACAAAGTGACCCGCGGCAAGTCCGAGCAATATCTCAAGGACGAGCGGTCGCTGGAAGACTACCTGATTTCGCAGGGACTTGAGGAGGCCAGCCTCGTCATGGCCAATGGCGAGGTCCGCGCCGGTGCCGACCTGCTCTCGGTCGTGGAGAGCGCCCGCGCCTTCCGCGCCACGCTGCAGGGATTGCATCCGCGCTACAACCGCGCCGTGGTGGAACAGGCGGCACTGGCCGACGCCCTGGCACCCGGCCTGCTTTCCGACGAGGTGCGGGCGGCGAAGGTGGCCGCCGAAGTGGCGCAACGCCTCGACAACATTGCCGAAGATATCGAGCGCGGCTGGAGCGGCGAGGCGGATCCTTCCGGCTTCCACTTCCAGCGCACCGTGCGCGGGGTGAAGGAGGTCGTGCATCTCGACGCCACCTTTGTCGGCTCGGCCGAGGCGCGGCGGCTCGACCAGCTCGTCCGCAACCTCCACGAGGTGCATATGCAGGCGGCGACGCTGCGGCGGCGCAGCACCGAGACGGTGGTGCACGGCCCGATGGACCTGTTCGACGCCATCACCGATGCCGGCCGGAAAGGCGTGTCGCTGCAACGCTATAAAGGTCTCGGCGAGATGAATGCCGAGCAGCTGTGGGAAACCACGCTCGACGTCAATGCCCGCTCGCTGCTGCAGGTGAAGGTGAAGGAGGTCGCCGATGCCGACGACCTGTTCAACCGGCTGATGGGCGACGTGGTGGAGCCGCGCCGCGAATTCATCCAGGACAATGCGCTGCGCGCCAGCGTAGACGTCTAGTCTTCATGCGGGGACCGCAAGTCCTCGCAGGCCTCTCCCGGCTCGCCGTCCGTCGTCTCGGCCCGAAATCCGTGCCCGGGAAAATGTTCGGCTACATCCTGCAAGATGAGCCCCGTCCGGTGCCACAGGCGCCGGGCGTCCGGTGAGGTGTAGCATGCGGCCGGTTTCCGGCCGTTCGGGCCGGAAAGACCGATGCTGCCGCTTCCGCCCTCGCGTAGGATGGGATGAAGGATGCGGCCGATCGCGGGCCGGTCGGTACGAAAGCGCGACGCCCGCTTCCCCGCCGCGTCGTGTCCGGTGAGGTGTATGGTGCGGCCGATGCCGTCGGTCAGGCCGATCCGCCCCTCCCCTCGGCCGAGCGACGGCCGGAGGCCCGCTGGCGCGATTGTGAGAGAAGGGGCGGTCGCCTTCCCTGCCATTCGCGACTTACCCTTGCGTCAGGCTTGTTTGCGACAGGAGGCCTCCATGCTCCGTTCGGCTCCCGCTCTCATCGTCACCTGCGCGCTCGCGCTGGGCGCTGCCGCTCCCGCCCTCGCCCATCACGGCTGGTCCTGGGCGGAGGGCGAGAAGATGACGCTCACCGGCACCATCCGCTCCATTTCCATGGCGCCGCCGCATCCGACCCTGCAGGTCGCCGCCCAGGACGGCACCGTGTGGCGGGTCGACCTCGGCAATCCCCGGCAGACGGAGGCGTCCGGCTTCCGTGCCGACACCGCCAAGCCGGGCGACGCCGTCACCGTGCTCGGCAACCGCTCGCGCGACCATGCCCAGGCGCATATGAAGGCGGTGCGCCTCACCATCGCCGGCAAGAACTACGACATGTATCCCGAGCGGATCGGCGACGGCTGACGCCGCGGCGCGCCATGGACCTTGTCGCGGTGCTGGCGAGCTGGCCGGGAGCGCGGTGGCTGCACGGATCGGGCACCGCCTATCTCTTCGTCAATGCCGCGCACATCCTCGGCATCGGGCTGCTGCTCGGCGCGGTGCTGCCGCTCGATGCCCGGCTGCTCGGCCTGACGCGCGCCATCCCGGCGGCGCTGCTGGTGCCCTTCCTCTCCCGCGCCGCCATGCTGGGGGTGGGGCTCGCGCTGGCGACCGGGCTCTGGCTGTTCACGGTGCGGCCGGCCGAATATCTCGGCAACGCCGCCTTCCTCGCAAAGATGGGCCTGCTGGCACTGGCGCTCGCCAATATTGGCTGGCAGCACGCCAGCGGCGGCTATCGCCGGCTCCTCGCCGGCGCGGAGCCGACGCCGGGCGTGAAGCTGCGCGCCCTCGCCTCGATGGGGCTGTGGCTCGGCGTGCTGCTGGCCGGGCGGTGGATCGGCTTTCTCTAGCCGCGCGCAAAGAGTGGAGCGTCGCCCGCGCCCAGTTCACCGCCGCGCGCTCCCGCGATAGGCTGCGCCCGCCCCTCCCGTCGCGAGTGCCCGCTCCATGCCCGACATCGCTTCCACCCCGCCCGCCCGCTCCGGCGCCCGCCTGCTCGTCGACGCGCTCGTCGCCCACGGCGTCACCCGCGCCTTCGGCGTGCCGGGCGAGAGCTATCTCGACGTGCTCGACGCCATGTCGGACACCGAGATCGACTTCGTCGTGTGCCGGCAGGAGGGTGGCGCGGCGATGATGGCGGAAGCCGCGGGCAAGCTAACCGGCCGGCCGGGCATCTGCTTCGTCACCCGCGGGCCGGGCGCCACCAACGCCTCCGCCGGCGTGCATGTCGCGCAGCAGGATTCGACGCCGATGCTGCTGTTCGTCGGCCAGATCGGCCGGGCGATGCGCGGACGCGAGGCGTTCCAGGAGGTCGATTACCGCGCGGTGTTCGGCACGCTCGCCAAATGGGCGGTGGAGATCGACGAGGCCGCGCGCATCCCGGAGATCATCGCCCGCGCCTTCCGCATGGCGACGCAGGGCCGGCCCGGGCCGGTGGTGATCGCGCTGCCCGAGGACATGCTGGCCGACACGGTCGAGGTGCCGGACGCGCCGGCCTTCGAGCCGGCCGAGACCTGGCCGGGCCTCACCGACATGATGCGGCTGCAGAAGCTGCTGTGGAACGCCGAGCGGCCGATCCTCATGCTCGGCGGCAGCCGCTGGAGCGAGAAGGCCATCGCCAGCGTGAAGCGCTTCGCCGCGCGCTTCGACCTGCCGGTCTGCGTCAGCTTCCGCCGGCAGATGCTGTTTCCCGCCGACCATGCCTGCTATGCCGGCGATGTCGGGCTCGGCATCAACCCCAAGCTGGTGGCGCGCTTGAGGGCGGCCGACCTCGTCATCCTCGCCGGCGGGCGGCTGGGCGAGGTGCCCTCGCAGGGCTATTCGCTGTTCCCCATTCCCGATCCCGGCGTCGACATCGTGCATGTGCATGCCGATGCCGACGAGCTCGGCCGGGTGTTCCAGCCCGCGCTCGCCATCAACGCCTCGCCGCAGGCCTTCGCCGCGGCGCTGGAAGGCGTGCAGCCGCCGCAGGCGATCCGCTGGAGCGGCTGGCGGGAGGAGGCGCGGGCCGACTTCCGCGCCTGGAGCGACCAGCCGCCGGCCAATCCCGGCGCGGTGCAGATGGCGACGCTGGTGCATTGGCTGCGGGCGCTGCCGGCGGACACCGCGATCTGCAACGGCGCGGGGAACTTCGCCACCTGGGTGCATCGCTTCCACCATTTCCGCGCCCATGGCAGCCAGCTGGCCCCGACCTCGGGCTCGATGGGCTACGGCTTCCCGGCGGCGATCGCCGCCCGGCGGACCCATCCCGAACGGCTCGCCGTGGCGGTGTGCGGCGACGGCGACTTCCTGATGACCGGGCAGGAACTCGCCACCGCCGTGCAGCACGAGATCCCGGTGCTGGCGGTGGTGATCGACAACGGCATGTACGGCACCATCCGCATGCACCAGGAACGGGAATTCCCGACGCGGGTGTTCGGCACCTCGCTGGTGAACCCCGATTTCGCCGCCTATGCCAGGGCTTTCGGGGCCTTCGGGGCGCGGGTGGAGCGCGACGACCTGCTGGTGCCGGCGCTCGACGCGGCGCTGGCCTCCGGCCGGCCGGCGGTGGTGCATGTGCTGCTCGACCCGGAAGCGATCACCCCCACCACGACGCTGACCGCCCTGAGGGAGAAGGCGCTGGGGGACCGCTCGCTGAGCTGAACCGGGGGCGGGCACGCCCCGCACCCGCAAGGGGACGGCGGGAGCCGCTCGCCAGTCGATATCGACCGGCGGCATTCCGGCGGTCGGGCGTTGGCGGTCGGGGTAATGCCTTTCCGCGGTGATAATCAGCGGCAGGTGAGCCGGCCATCGACATTGGCGATGTCGCGGCCGGTGCACCAGCTGGCCGCCGTGGTGGCGTCGACCCAGCGGCCCTTCATGTCCTGGCAGCTCGCCTTGAGCCAGCCCGCCGACATGCGCACATCGCGGCAGGTGCCCATATAGGAGCCCTGCGGCGAACGCTCGCCGAAGCCGGAGGAACCGGAAGAACCCGGCTTGCAGACGAGGCGGCCATCCTCGTTGGAGATGTCGTTGCCGGGCGCGCACCAGGAGATCGCCAGCGTGGCCTCGACCCAGCGCCCCGAACGGTCGCGGCAGGAGGCGCGAAGCCAGCCGGCGACATTGCGAACATCCTGGCAGGATTGCTGATAGCTGCCCGGCGGCACCGATTGGGCGCTCGCCGCCCCGGCAACACAGAACAGCGTACACGCCGCCGCGACGGCTCCCCCAAAGCGCGACATAGTTCTCCTCATCCGGCCCATCCGGCGGCAGGCTAGTATCCGGCATCAATGGGCGGCAAGGTCGGCTCGCGCCGCAGTACCGGTTCTCCACCAGCGGATCGGCGCGCCATATGCCGAAGCCGGAACACCGTCACGACACCGCCGAGCCTGTCCGCGGGAGCGAAGGCGATACCGGGATGCCGATCCGGCGGCGCGCGTCGCAGCAGTTGCTCTTCCACCGACTCCCCGATCCGTATGCCGAGCCGGAACATCCTTCCGGCACCGCAGCACCGCCGGGCCCGCTCCCGGCAGGCGAGCCGATAGCGGGACGCCGGCGGGTAGCCCAAATCGCGGCTGCGGCTCTCCATCGAAGGGCGCCGCGCCGCATGCCAAAACCGATACATCGTCACGGAACGCCACACCGCCGAGCATCCTTCGGGCCAGCGAGCCGGCAGCGGCGCGTCGGCGGAGGCTACATCGCGGCAGCGGCTCTTCATCGATGGGCGCCGCGGCGCATGCCGAGACCGACACATCGTCACGGAACGCCGCACCGCCAAGCCCGCCGGACAGCGAAGGCGGGACGCCGATCCGGCGCCCCATAGCGGCCGGCCGCAGGCACTCCCGCGTGCCGGACGCAGAGGCCGCCGTCGCTACGCCGCGCCCCTCGCCAGCTCGCCGGACAATGCCCGGGCGATCAGCGCCCGCGTCTCCGGGATGCCATAGGCCGCGACGAAGGTGCCGAAGCGCGGCCCTTCCTTCTCGCCGAGCAGCAACTCGTACAGCGCGCTGAACCAGGCGAAGGAGACGCCCGGCCCGCCATCGGGACCCTTGCGCTTGAGGTCCTGATAGCGCGGCACCGGACGGGCGACGTCGAGCACCGCGTTCTGGATCGCCTCGCGGTCGGTGCCGTCGAGCGGCGCCAGCGCGGCGTCGAGGCGGGCGAGCGCATCGGCCTCCACCTCGTCGGCCAGGCGGAAGACGCGGCGCGGCTTCACCCGGTCGATGAAATAGCGCACCGCATAGCCGGCGAGCGCGTCCATATGCGGATGGGTTTCCACCGTCACGCCGGGCGCATAGCGGCTGATCATCCGCCACAGCACGCCCTTGTCCTCGGCGTTGGAGGCCGAGGCGAGCTTGAGCAGCAGGCCGAAGGAGAGCGGCAGGTCGATCGCCGGCGGGTTGCCGGAATGGATGTGCCACACCGGGTTGCCGAGCCGGTTCTTCCAGTCCTGCGTCGGGTAGCGGGCGAGGAAGCCGTAATATTCGTCGACCGCCTTGGGAATGACGTCGAAATGCAGCTTCTTCGCCGAGCGCGGCGACTGGAACATGTAGAGCGCCAGGCTCTCCGGGCTGGCATAGGTGAGCCACTCGTCGATGGTCAGGCCATTGCCCTTCGACTTCGAGATCTTCTGGCCGATCTCGTCGAGGAACAGCTCATAGACGAAATGCTCCGGCGCCACGCCGCCAAGGATCTCGCAGATGCGGTCATAGATCGGCGCGTTGGTCTGGTGGTCCTTGCCGAACATCTCGAAATCGACGTCGAGCGCCGCCCAGCGGGCGCCGAAATCCGGCTTCCACTGCAGCTTCACCTGGCCGCCGGTGACGGGAAGCGTCTTGTCCACCCCGTCCTCGTCGGTGAAGGTGATGGTGCCGGCCTTGGCGTCCACTGCCTTCAAGGGCACGTAGAGCACGCGCCCGGAGGTCGGCGAGATCGGCAGGAAGGGCGAATAGGTCGCCTGCCGCTCCTCCCCGAGGGTGGGCAGCATTACCTCCATGATGGCGTCGTACTTCTCGGCGGCCTTGAGCAGCACCGCGTCGAGCTTGCCCGACTTGTAGTAGTCGGTCGCCGAGGCGAACTCGTATTCGAAGCCGAACGTGTCGAGGAAGCGGCGCAGCATGGCGTTGTTGTGGTCGCCGAAGCTGGCATAGCCGCCGCCGAACGGGTTGGGCACCACGGTGAGCGGCATCTGCAGATAGGGCTTCAGCGCGGCGGGATCCGGCACGTTGTCCGGGATCTTGCGCATGCCGTCCATATCGTCGGAGAAGCACAGCAGCCGCGTCGGAATCCTGCCTTCGGTGAGCACATGGAAGGCGTGGCGCACCATGGTGGTGCGCGCCACCTCGCCGAAGGTGCCGATATGCGGCAGGCCGGACGGGCCGTAGCCGGTCTCGAACAGGACCTCGGCCTTGGGTTTCCGCGTCAGGCGCTCGACGATCTTGCGGGCTTCCTCGAACGGCCAGGCGCCGGCGGTCTCCGCCAGCGTACGCAGTTCGGCAGCAAAATCCTCGACCGGAGCGGTCGCCGTCATGATGGGTCTCTCCCGACCTTGAAAGAATGGGCGCGGACACTAGGCAGTCGCACCCGCAGCGTCAATCGAAGCGCACCTCCCCAACCGGGTTCTTGCATCGATGTTCGCTTTATGTTCTCATCGCGTCAAGCGGATGGGGAGGCCGGGGTGACGCTTTTGGTGCTTTTCGCGATGGCGGCGCCGTGGTGGAGGCGGGCGACCGCTTCAATAGACGCCGATGGGGAACCAGCGCAGATAGAGATCGACATAGGCGCCGTTCTCCCAGATCTGCGCCAGCGCATAGTTCAGCGACTGGCGCAGCGCATCGTCGCCGCGCCGCACCGCGATGCCCATGCCCTCGCCGAAATAGAGGCTCTCGGTGAACGGCCCGCCGGCGAAGGCGCAGCAGGCCTCCGAGGACGACCCGTTGAGCCAGAAGGCAAGCTGCACGCCGTCGCCGAAGACGAGATCCACCTCGCGTCGGAGCAGGGCGGCGCGCGCCTCCTCCGGCGTCGGATAGGAGCGGATGGCGGCCTCCGCGAAGAAATCGCGCAGATAGGCCTCATGCGCGGTGCCGGCGACGACGCCGACCGTCTTCGACGCCACGAGGTCGGGAGTGACCGCCGGGAGGACATCCGCCTTGCGGGCGACGAAACGGGCGGGCGAGCGGAAATAGCGATCGGAAAAATCGACCGCCTCGCGGCTGGCGGGGGAAATGGCGAGGCCGGCGATGGCGGCGTCCGCCTTGCCGCCGGCCAGCGCCTCGGTCAGCGCCTCGAAGGGGACCACCTCCAGCGAGCAGGTGATGGCGAGCTCGGAGCAGATGGCGCGGGCGAGGTCGATATTGAAGCCGGCCGGGCGCCCGTCCTCGCCGCGAAAGCTGAAGGGCGGGTAGTCCTCGGTGGTGACGAAGCGGATCTGCACCGGCACGCGGGTGACATCCGGCTTCTCCGGCTGGCGCCGGGGATCCCAGAAACCCGGCACCGGGACGTCAGGAGCCGTCCGGGCGGAACCGGATGCGGCAGCCGGCGGCGAAGCGGATGCCGGCGGGGTGGGGGAGCGTTGCGCCTCCTGCGCCGCCGCGCCGGCGAGCCCGCCCGCGGCCGCACAAGCCACGAGAAGCGCGGCCGCAAGGCCACAGACACTGGATTTCCACGTCGCGTCTGGCAACTGGCGCCTCTAATCCGCTCCGGTCGATTGAAGACCGATCCCGATCTTGTAGCGTCTTCGCGGGGCTAGGGCGAGGGGCGGCACGGCGTGGACGGGAGTGCGGCGGAGCAGGGGATGGCGAACGCGACGGGGCCGGCGGCAGGTGCCGCGGCGGCCCTGATCGCGGCCCGGATCATGGTGGAGGCGGACGAAGGGCCTGCCGGGGAACCTGTCGGCGGGCCGTTTGGCGGATATCCGGCCGGATATCCCGAAAGCCTTGCCGGAGGGCCCGCCGCGCCGCTCTTCACAGCGGACGCCGAAGAGGATGTCGACCTGCCGGTCGAGATCGCCGGGCTCGCCGGCCAGCTGCCGAAAGCACGGCTGGAGGCGGCGCGGGAGCGCGCGGCCCGCCTCGGCATCGGCGCCGACGAGGTGCTGCTCGCCGCCGCCGCGGCGACGCCGGACCGTCTCGCCGCCGCCGTCGCGACCCGGCTCGGCCTCGCGACGGAGCCGCTCGACGCGGATACTCCCGTCACCGTGCCTTCACCCGGGACGTTGCACGGCATGATGCGCAGCGGCCTGTTGCGCCAGCCCGACGGCACTCTCGTCACCGCCGAGCGCGGCCTGCGGCTGCGCCGTCTCGCCGCGGCGCTGGAAGCGCGGCCGGAGCTGCGCCTCCGCCTGCGGCTGACCACGCCGGAACGGCTGGCGGAACTGGTGCGCCGGCGCTTCGCCGAACCGCTCGGCCGGCTCGCGGCATTCTCGCTGCGCGACGAGAAGCCGGAACAGAGCGCGGCGACGCTCGGCCTCTCGCGCCACCTCCTGGTGCTCGGCGCGCTCACCTGCGTGGTGCTCGCCGGCCTGGCGCTGATCTCGCCGGCGCTGCTGCTGATCGGCCCGGTGCTGCTCGTCTCGCTGCTGCTGCTCGGCTGGTCGTGCCTGCGGCTGGTCGCCTCGACCCAGACGCCGGAAGTCGCGCCCCCGCCGCCACGCGACGATGCCGGCCTGCCGGCCTACAGCCTGATCGTCCCGCTCTACCGCGAGGCGCGGGTGGTGCCGCAGCTGATCGAGGCGCTCGCCGCGCTGGACTACCCGCTCGAGAAGCTGCAGGTGCTGCTGGTGATCGAGCCCGACGACGGCGAGACCGCCGCGGCGCTGGCGCGCCATGCCGCCCGCCCCGGCTTCGACATCCTCACCGCCCCCGATGTCGGGCCCCGCACCAAGCCGAAGGCGCTGAACGCCGCCCTGCCCTTCGCGCGTGGCGAGATCATCGGCATCTACGATGCAGAGGACGTCCCCGATCCGCAGCAATTGCGGCGGGCCTGCGCCGTCTTCGCCACGCCGGGCAACCGGCGGGTCGGCTGCGTGCAGGCGCGGCTCGCCATCGACAATGTCGCCGACAGCTGGATCACCCGCCAGTTCGCGGCGGAATATGCGGCGCATTTCGACGTGGTGCTGCCGCTGCTCTCCGCCGCCGACCTGCCGCTGCCGCTCGGCGGCACCTCCAATCATTTCCGCCGCGCGGCGCTCGACCGCGTCGGCGCCTGGGACCCTTTCAACGTCGCCGAGGACGCCGATCTCGGCGTGCGGCTCGCCCGCGGCGGCTGGCACACGCGGATCATCGCCTCCACCACCGACGAGGAGGCCCCGCGCACGGCCGGCGCCTGGCTGCGCCAGCGCACCCGCTGGTACAAGGGCTGGATGCAGACCCTGCTGGTGCACGGGCGCACCCCGCGCCGGCTGATCGCCGAGATCGGCTGGAGCGGCATGCTGAGCTTCCTGCTGCTGCTCGGCGGCGGGCTCGTCTCGGCGCTCATGCATCCGGTGTTCGTGCTCGCCCTGGCGCTGCGCTGGAGCCTCGGCGATCCGAGCGGCACCACGCTCGCCAGCCTGCTGCTCGACGGGCTCGGCATTCTCGTGCTGCTCGTCGGCTACGGCGCCACCATGCTCTGCACGGTGGTCGGCATGCGCCATCGCCGGCTGTCCGGGCTGTGGCGGGTATTGCCGCTGATCCCGGTCTACTGGCTGATGCTTTCCATCGCCGGCTGGCGGGCCCTGTTCCAGCTCATCGCCGCGCCGCAGCGCTGGGAGAAGACCGAACACGGCCTGGCCCGCACCTCGCGCCGGCGGCCGGTGCGCCTGCGCGTGCGCCGCGTGCGGACCACGAGGGCGAGACGGCCGGCGCCGTCGGGCTGACACGCCTCGCCGGCCGCTGGGACGGGGAGCCATTCGGGAAGCGGGGCGGGGGGAGCGGATTGCCTGCGCATCGGTCGTACGGAGACAGATCACCGCATTGCGGATGATCGGTGCGGGTCACCGGGATGCGGAGCCCCGGGAGCGGAACGCCGGGAAGCGGACTACCGCACATGGATGGCGACGGCACGCCTTCCACCGGCGGCCGGCCTGTGATGGCTCGCCGCGAGATATCGGACGGGGCGCCCCCGCCAGCATCCCGCCCCGTCGTCGCTCCGGCGGGATGACACCGCTCCCGTTGCCCAGCCGGCACTCCCGTGTCAGCCACCCCGGCACTCTCTCTTCGACACCAACAGAGAAGCCGGTTGGAAGCTGGCAGGGCCTCGTCGCGGGTGAGCCTGGCAGCGTCCGGGCAGGAGGACGCTTGCCAGCGCATCCCGTGCCGCATCCTGTCGCATCCTGCCGTGATCGAGCCGCGACGACGCCGAGCGTCCGTCCTTTGTCGGCCGGGCGGCATCATTGGCTACCGTCGCGCAGCGCGGAGAAGGGAACGCGACTTCCGGGAAGAAGTCGGAGTGCCTGGGCCAGTGAAGGCAGCCGGAGAGGGGGCCGAAGGGGTCGGCGAGGGCGGAGCAGATGTGGGCCACGCCTTCTCCTTCTTCCGATCTGCCCGGTCTTCGTCACTTATGGGATAGCTGGGTGGTTCGCTTCACCCTGAATTGATCGGTCGCCTCGCCCTTGCGAACGTGCCTAAGCCCTGTCACTCGACCGTGCTCGCGGGTCTTGATCCCTTAACAGCTTCGACCCAGCAGACGACCTGCGGCGCTCCCAAATAACGGACATCTCACCGCATCGATGCCCGGAGAAAGCGTGGAGCTTAGGGACGCCTGCTATCCATGACTGGCGGCATGCGCCCTTTCCGCCGAGCCGCCACGGCGTATGAGAATGATCCAACGGTTATCGCCGCGGTCGTCCTGCTCCGCGCGGAACCGCGCGGGCTCCGTCGCGGTGCGGTGTTTGCGGGTCTCGATCCCTCTTGGCAGCTCCGACTCAGCAGACGGTGGCCGTGCCCCCGAAAACATCTCACCGGATCGATGGCCGGAAGCATGCGCCTTCCCGCCGAGCCGGCCCAACAGGGCAGAAGGCTCCAGATGTCATCGCCGCGGGCGTCCTGCCCTGCGGAACTGCGGAAGTCCCGTCGTCCTGCGGGGCTTGCGGGACTCGATCCGCTTGGGCGGCTGCGGCCCATCAATCGGCATGCGACGCTCCCCGACGAGGCGCGCATCTCACCGTAGCGATGCCCAGAGAAGACGCGGAAACTCGTGGGGGACGCCTGCTATCCATGGCCGGAAGCATGCGCCCTTCCGCCGATCCCGCCCGGCCAGGGTGTGACACCCACTACTCATCGCCGCGATCGGCGGGGCATGGGCGTCTGCTTGAGCCCCTTCGTGTGGCGATACTTGCGTGTCTTGCCTCTTATATCCTTGGGCAGCTTTTACCCACCGGACGGCTTGCCGCGCTTCCGAACGCATGCGCGGCGGACCGGCAAGCGGTTTCGGGATAAGCCCGAGCCGAAAGCCGGTGCGGGTTGTGCACCGGCTTCTGCCATCGACCACCGCGAGGATCCGGGCGTTCAATCCTCTCCTGAGACCGCCGATGTCGTTGTCGCCTCGCGGTCCACGTTGCCGCAAACATTCCCTGCGCCGCCGGACGCGCGGACGGGCGCAGGCGAAGGGAAAAGCGATCGGGTGAACGACCGGCCCGCCCTTTCGCCGGGGTGTCGGGCGGCCGGAGCCTGGCTTTCGCCGATCCTGCGGGGGCCGCGGGCGGCAGCATCCCCCGAGCGCGCCGGCGGGTCGCGCTGGAGCAAGCCCGTTGACGATCCGGGGCGCGGCACAGGGGAGATGTCGTCGAGCACCCGTCGATCGGCGGCATGCCGCTTACGGGGTCGATACCCGCTCCGATCCGCTGCTGCAGCCGTGGAGCGTCCACCAATCTGCGCCATGCCTCTTCGTCGAGGTCGTGACACCCGCTCCGGCCCGCTGCGACAGCCGTAAAGCGCCCCCCCCGATCCGCCGCGATACCGCTTCGCCGGGGTCGAGACGCCTGCCCGAGCTCGTTGCGGCTGCCGTGACGCTCCCATCTCTTCCCACGGCACGGACGGTTTCAGGAACCGAGCCGTCCGTGCCGCAGGTTGGAAAGCAGCCGCAGCCGCCGGTTTCAGAAATACGGGCGCAGCGCCGTGGCGGCGTCGGCGGGGGGGCGCTTGAGATCGAAAGGCGCGACGAAGGTGCCGTTCTTGTCCATCAGATAGACGATGGCGGTGTGGTTCATGGTGTAGTCGCCATCCTGCCCCGGCACCTTCTGCGCATAGGCGCGGAACGCCTTGATCGCCGCCGTCACCTGCTCGGGCGTGCCGGTGAGGCCCTGTATGCTCGGGTGGAAGCTGCCGATATAGGACTTCATCACCTCGGGCGTATCGCGCTCGGGATCGACGGTGATGAACAGGCCCTGCACCTTGCGGGCATCCTCACCGAGATATTCGAACAGCTGCGACATCTCGAACAGCGTGGTCGGGCAGATGTCCGGGCAGTGGGTGAAGCCGAAGAAGATGAGGGTCGGCTCGCCCTTGAAGGTCTCCTCATTGACCGGCTGACCGTCCTGGTCGACGAGGGAGAAGGCGCCGCCGACGCTCGCCTGCGTCGCGACCGGCGCCGGCGGCGGCAACAGCGCGAAGACCGAGACGGCGACGGCCGCCGCTCCCACGAGGAAGGCAGCGAGCACGAGAAGCAGGCGACGGCGAGCGGGCATGCACAGTCCACAGATCAAGAGCCAAGGCCGAGGGCGCACCGCCGCCGACCCGCGCGAGCCCGCCCGCCCGAGGCGGCCGGTCCCGCCTCAGAAGCAATAGGCGATGCCGCTGGCAATCAGGTCAAAGAAAACGGCCGAACCGTGGCGCGCCCACAGGCCGATCGCCGCAGCCAGGAGCGCCGCGGCGAGAAGCGCACATCCGATCCGCACGGCCGAAGAAAACCAGTCCCGATTTCGCGGTGCCCCCGCCAGCGCGGGTATCGGCGTCCGCATTTTCTCGCCCATCTGCAGGAACTCCCGCCGGAACTTCGCGCGCCGGTCGGATTTTTTATACCATCCGCGACGCCGCTTCGTCACGGGAGGTCTTGCTCAACAGCTTCTTCACATTTGATCGACTATTGACTTTAGGCTCGCCGCCGTCGTCGATAATGGGCGTTGCGAGGGAGACCGCATCCGATGGCCAAGGCTGGCGCTTCCGACGAACCGAGCCCGCGCGGCCAGGCGCCCCTGGCGCGGCTGTCGCCCTGGGGCGAGGACGCGGACCTGCGCACCTCCCTCGATTTCCTCAGCGACGGCTTCGCCCTGTTCGACGACAATGACCGCCTCGTCATCCACAATGCCCGCTTTCTCGAGCTGTTTCCCTTCCTCTCGGTGCTCGGCGACCTCGAGGGCCTGAACTTCTTCGCGCTCGCCTCGGTCCCCTGCGGCGAATGGAGCCGGGTGGGCGACCCCGACGCCTATGTTGCCGAACGCATGCGCCGCCACCACCTCGCCGATGGCGAGGCCTTCGACATCCCGCTGGAAAACGGCGGCTGGGCCCGGGTGCGCGAACGCCGCACCCCCGCCGGCGGCATCGTCTCCACCTGGACCGACATCAGCGAGCTCAAGACCGTCGAGCAGAAGCTGCGCGACGCCATCAACGGCATCGGCGAGGGCTTCGTGCTGCTCGATCCCAACGGATCGATCATCCTCGCCAACGCCTCGATGAACCGCCTCTTCGCCACGGCGGACGTGACGCTGCGGAATGGAGGGCGCTTCGGCACCGCCATAGAGACCGCGCAGCAGGCCGGCCTGTTCGGTCCCGGCACCAGCCCCGAGACACTCGCCCTTCTCGCCGGCAGCGCCGACAGCGATGCCGAGCCGCGGGTGGAGATCGAGCTCGGCAACGGCTCCTGGCTGCTCGCCGGCCACCGGCGCATGGAGGATGGCTGCCTCGCCGCCATCTGGACCGACGTCACCGTGCAGAAGCGCCGCGAGCAGGAGCTCATCGAGGCGCGGGCGCAGCTCGAGCAGCAGGCCGCCGCGCTCGCCGACTTCGCCCGGCTGGTGTCGCGGCAGGCCCGCAGCGACGCCCTGACCGGGCTACCCAACCGCTTCGCGCTGGAAGAGCGCCTCGACCTGCTGCTCACCGAGGAAACCCAGCCGGAACTCTGGCTGAGCTTCATCGACATCGACCACTTCAAGACCGTCAACGACCTGGTCGGCCATGCCGCCGGCGACCGGCTGCTCATCGACTTCGCCCAGTTCCTGCGCAGCCAGATGCGCGCCGACGACCTGATCGTCCGCATCGGCGGCGACAGTTTCGCGGTGCTGCTGATCGACCTCGACGAGACCGAGGCGCAGCGCATCGCCTCGCGCATCGCCACCGCCGCCCGCAGCCATCCGTTCCTGATCGACGGGCACAGCTTCGCGCTCAGCGTCAGCATCGGCCTCGCACGCGCCGGCGGGCCGGGTTCCTCGGCGAGCGCCCTGCTGGTGCGCGCCGATACCGCCTGCTGCGTGGCCAAGGAATCCGGCCGCGACCGGGTGCAGATCTACGACACCGGCGACCCCAAGGTCTCCGACACCCATGACCGGACCGGCTGGGCGGAGCGGATCCGCAGCGCGCTCGAACTCGACCGGCTCATCCTCGAATTGCAGGCCATCGTCGACGCGGAGGGCGAGACGCTCGGCTATGAGGCGCTGATCCGGCTCGGCGACGACGAGGGCGAGGTGCACGGCCCCGGCCATTTCCTGCCCGCCGCCCGCCGGCTGGGCCTGATGCGGCGGATCGACAGCTGGGTGTGCCGGCGCGCCGTCTCCTATGCCGCCCGCCTGCAGCGGCGTGGCGTGGCGCGCTATATTTCGGTCAATATCGGCGCGCGCACCCTCGCCGATCCCGGCTTCCAGAAGGAGCTGGTGCAGCTGCTGGACCTGCATCCCGGCTGCGAGCCGGCGCTGCGGGTCGAGATCACCGAGACCGAGGCCGTGCACAGCCTCAACGAGATCACCGAGTTCCTCGCGCTGCTGCGTGGGCGCGGCATCCGCACCTATCTCGACGATTTCGGCAATGGCTACAATTCCTTCGACTCGCTCAAGCAGCTGCCGGTCGACGGCATCAAGATCGACTGGCGCGTCACCCGCGACCT
Source organism: Ancylobacter oerskovii (assembly GCF_018390555.1). Classification (GTDB taxonomy): domain Bacteria; phylum Pseudomonadota; class Alphaproteobacteria; order Rhizobiales; family Xanthobacteraceae; genus Ancylobacter; species Ancylobacter oerskovii. The sequence continues at coordinate 632,462 of NZ_JAHBGB010000002.1, forward strand.
GCTGGAAGACCCGATCGACGAGGCGCTGATGAAGGCGGCGATCTCCATCGCCCATTCGCTCGACCTCGAGCTCGTCGCCGAAGGCGTGGAGACCGACGCCCAGCTCGGCAAGCTGCGCGAGCTCGGCGTCACGAAATATCAGGGCTTCTATTTCCATCGCCCGCAGGTGGCCGAGGCGACCCTCGGCTGACGCCGCGCGCGCCGATCCTCTCCTTCGGGCGCGTCACTCCCGCATCACTCCGAGGCGTCGAGCAGCACCGCCTCGCCGAGATCGAAGGCCAGCGCCAGCGGCGCGCCGACCGGGGCGCCGGCCACGATGTCGGAGCCGGTCACCCGCGTCTCGACCAGGCCGATCCCCTCCACCACCACGCGGGTGATGGTGTGCGAGCCCTGGTAGATGTGGGCGTCCACCTTGCCGGTGACGATGTTCGGCCCGGCCTCGCCGGGCGCGGCCGGGCGCACATGCTCCGGCCGCAGGAAGGCGCGCACCTGCCGGCCCGGCGCGAAGCCGGCGGCGGGCATCGCCGGGAAGACCAGCGGACCGGCGCCGGGCAGCACCAGCGACGCGATGCCGTCCTTCACCTCGCAGCGGCCCGGCGGCAGGGCGTTGATCTCGCCGATGAAGGAGGCGACGAAGCCGTTGGCCGGCTGGCGGTAGAGCTCGATCGGCGTCGCGACCTGCTGCACCGAGCCCTTGTTCATCACCACGATGCGGTCGGAGAGCGACAGCGCCTCGCCCTGGTCGTGGGTGACGAAGATGGTGGTGAGCCCGGTCTTGCGGTGCAGCTCGGAGAGCTCGACCTGCATCTGGGCGCGCAGGTTCTTGTCGAGCGCCGAGAGCGGCTCGTCGAGCAGGAGCACCTTGGGCCGGATGACGATGGCGCGGGCCAGCGCCACGCGTTGCTGCTGGCCGCCGGACAGCTGGCGCACGCGGCGATTCTCGAAGCCGTCGAGCTTCATCATCGCGATGGCGCGGGCGACCTCCTGCTCCACCTGCGCCGCCGGCAGCTTACGCATCTTCAGGCCGAAGGCGATGTTGTCGCGGACGTTCATATGCGGGAACAGCGCATAGGACTGGAACACCATGCCGATGTCGCGCCGGTAGGGCTCGAGACCGGTGATGTCGGCGCCGTCGACGACGATCCTGCCAGCGGTGGGGGTGACGAAGCCGGCGATCATGCCGAGCAGGGTCGACTTGCCGCAGCCGGACGGGCCGAGCAGGGTGACGAACTCGCCCTTGGCGATGGTGAGCGACACGTCGGCGACGCCGACCGCCGCGCCGAAATCCTTGCGCACCCGCACGATGTCGACGGCGCTGCCGGCCTCCGGCGACGGGTTGAAGGTGTTCGCTTGCTGGGTGGGCGTGGCAGTCATGGGATCAGGCGTCTCCGGCAGTTTCAGTGCGTGTCGATGGCGAGGACGCGGCGCAGACCGATGGTGCGGTCGGCCACCAGCATGATGAGCGTGGTGGCGATGATGAGCAGCGCCGAGATCGCCGACACGGTGGGGTCGGCATATTCGCGGATGTAGTTGTACATGGCGACCGGCAGCGTCTGGGTGCGCGAGCCGGTGACATAGAGCGAGGCGGTGAACTCGGTGAGCGACAGCACCGCGGCGATCAGCCAGCCGCCCGCCATGCCCGGCACCACCAGCGGCAGGGTGATCCTTGTGAGCACCTGCCACGGCGAGGCGCCGAGATTGGCGGCGGCGCGCGCCAGCGCCGGGTCGATATTGGCGAGGCTGACATGCACCGCCCGCGTGACGAACGGCATGACCAGCACCATGTGGGCCAGCACGATCATCACATAGCCCTGCTGCAGCCGGAAGGCGCCGCCGAGCAGCAGGAAGCCGAAGCCGAGGGTGAAGTGCGGGATGATCAGCGGCGACCACAGCACGCCTTCCAGCAGGCCGCGGCCGCGGAACTCGTAGTGATGGATCAGCCAGGCGAAGGCGGAGCCGACGATCAGCGCCAGCGTCGAGGCGCAGGCGGTGACGATCAGCCCGTTCTTGAAGGCGAGCTGGAAGTCCGGGTAGCTCACCGCCTTGGCGTACCAGTCGAACGAGACGCCCTGCGGCGGGAAGGCGAGGATCTCGGTGGGGTTCACCGAGGTCATCAGCACGACGATGGTCGGCAGCGTCATATAGGTCAGCAGCGCGACCACCAGGCTCCAGAAGGCGAAAGAGCGCATCGGCTTGCTCCTCAATGAACCGCGAGGCGCCGCTCGATGCGGCTGGTGACGCCCTTCATCAGCGCGAGGCTGCCGAGGGCGCAGACGAGGGCGATCAGGCTCAGCGTCGCGGCGAAGGGCAGGTTCAGCACCGAGAAGCCCTGCAGATAGGCGAGGTTGGAGATCATCAGGATCTTGCCGCCGCCGATCAGCTGCGGGGTGGAGAAGGCGCTCATGGTCCAGGCGAACACCACCACGATGCCCGACAGGATGCCCGGCACGGTCAGCGGCAGGGTGATGCGCCAGAACACCGCCGTCGGCGAGGCGCCGAGATTGGCGGCGGCCTTCTCGCAGTCGCGGTCGACATGGGCGATGGCGGTGGCGAGCAGGATGATCATCACCGGCATGGAGAACTGCACCAGCGCCACCACCACGCCGAAGCGGGTGTACATGAGCTGGATCGGCATATCGATGAGGCCGAGCTTGCGCAGGATCGAATTGATGAAGCCGTCGGTGCCCAGCGTGAGCATCCACGAGAAGGTGCGCACGATCTCGCCGGTGAACAACGGGGTGATGGAAAGCGAGACGAGGGCCGAGCGCACCCAGTCCCGCTTCGCCCGCACCAGCGCATAGGCGACCGGATAGGACGCGAGCAGCGAGAAGATGGCGGTGAGCAGGCTGATGAAGAAGGTGTCGGCCAGCACCCACCAGTAGATCGGCTTGTTGAGGGCGGCGAAATTGGCCAGCGTGAAGCCGCCGACATTCAGCGAGCCGGGAATGAACTCGCGCACGCTGTATTGCAGCACCTCGAAGATGGCGGCGGCAAGGATCACCGCGGTGAGCACCGCCGGCGCCAGGAAGGTGATGAAGAAGGGGCGTTTGGCGAGCATCGGGCCTTCGGTCGGGTTGGGGCGGACGGGTGGCGGATGGGCGGGCGGCGGTCGGGAGAGTACGGCACGTTCCCTCTCCCCGTCGGGAGAGGGGTCTTCAACGCTTCCCGGTCGCGTCTCCCCTCACCGGCCCGCTTTGCGGGCCACCTCTCCGTCGAAACCGGACATTTCCGGTTTCGACCTTGCAGGAACCGAACTCGGCAACAGCCGGGTTCGGGCGGGGAGAGGAAAGGAAAGCGGCGGCGGAATGGAGCCCTCCCTCCGCGACAGCGTCGTCATGCCCGGGCTTACCCCGGGCATCCACGTCCTGGGCCCGGAGTACCGGGAGGAAGTCGTGGATGGCCGGGTCAAGCCCGGCCATGACGTCGTTCTCGTCGGGCGATCGCCCAGAGCGACCTCCCGGCGGTGACCGGGAGCCGGCCCGGGCGACGAGCCAGTGATGGCAGCCGGCAGCGCGACGCCGCCGGCCGTCCTCTCCGCGGATCAGTGCATCATGTTCTCGGTGAACCACGCCTTCCACTGCGGCAGCAGGGTGGCGTAGGTCTTGTCGTCGAGGACGATGGCACCCTTCTCGATCGCCTCCTGGCTGGTGAAGATGCCGGGCAGCTTGGCGATTTCCGGGTCCAGTTTGGCTTCGCCGCTCATCGGCGAGCACTTGTGGAAGTTGCACAGCTTGGCCAGCATTTCCGGCTCGAGCGCGATGTTGAGGAACTGCTCGGCCAGCGCCTTCTTCTTCGAGTTCTTGTTGATGCCCCACACATCGGTGCCGGCAACCGCGCCTTCCTTCGGCACGTCGATCTGGATCGGGATACCGAGCTTCTGGATGTGGTAGCCGTTGATGTTGAGCAGCACCTGCACCGGGGTCTCGCCGGTGCGGATGAGGTTCTGGCTGGTGGCGTCCGACTGGTAGAAGGCCTTGATGCTCTTCTTCAGCTCGAGCAGCTTCGGCTTCACCTTGTCCCACTCCTCCGGCTTCACGCCGGCGAGCTTGGTGGCGGCGATGATGACGTGGCTCGGGTCGAAGTCGGGCAGGCCGAGCTTGCCGGCGACTTCCGCCCCCCACAGGGCCTCCCAGCTGTCGATCTTGAAATCCTTCGGCATCAGATCCGTGCGGAAGGCCGGCGTATAGACATAGACATAATCCGCGACCGTGTAGTCGGAACGCTTCGCCATCGGGTAGAGCTTGGCGGCGTTCGGGATCTTCGACCAGTCCAGCTTCTCCATCAGCCCGTCGGAATGATAGAGATAGCCGACATGAGCGGTGGTGTTGACGAGGTCGGACTCGGGGTTGTCGCGGGCGACCTTCGCCTTGGCGAGACGGTCCAGCGTGCCGCCGGTGATGTACTCCACCTCGACGCCGGTGCGCTTGGTGAACTCCTTGCCGACGATGGCGACGCCTTCCTTCCAGTTGCCACCCCAGGTGCTGATCACCAGCTTCTCCTGGGCCGAGGCGACGGTCGCCGACGCTACGACCGCCAACGCGCCGAGCGCGAGTGCAAGCTTCTTCATAGTTCCACCTCTCTTCATTGGGCGGCTTGAGCCGCCGGATTTTCCGGCCGCGACATCGTTGGCCGCGGCACCTCCCGCACGCGGCCTAGTAGCCGCGGGCGGGATCGATCTCGTGCAGCGGCGGCCGGCCGGCGCGCACGCGGCGTATGCTCTCGGCGACGTCGCGGGCGGCCAGCGCCGGCACGGTGATGCTCGCCATGTGCGGGGTGATGAACACGTTGTCCAAGGCCCAGAACGGGTGCCCGGGCGGCAGCGGCTCGACATTGAACACGTCGAGCGTCGCCTCGGCGAGGCGGCCGGAGGTGAGCGCGGCGACCAGCGCGTCCTCGTCGACCACCGGCCCGCGCGAGGCGTTGACGAATTTGGCGCCCTTCGGCATCAGCGCCAGCTCGGCGGCGCCGAGGAGACCGCGCGACTCTTTCGTCAGCGGGATGAGGCTGACGAGGATCTCGCTTTCCTTCAGGATGGTCTCCAGCCCCTCGCGGCCGGTGAGCGAGCGCACGCCGGGGATGGACTTTTGTGAGCGCGACCAGCCGGAAACCGTGTAGCCCATCTGCGCCAGCATGGCGGCGGCGGGCGCGCCGAGCTCGCCGAGGCCGAGCACGCCGACCTTGATGTCGGCGAGCGGGCGGGGATGCACATATTCCCACTCGCCGCGCCGCTTGGCGCGCTCGAAGACGTGCATGTCGCGGGCGTAGCGGGTGACGGCGAACACGACGTAGCTCGTCATCATCGCCGTCATGCCGGTGTCGTTGAGGCGCGAGAAATACACCGGCACCAGATCGTCGCGATTGACCAGCCGGTCGACGCCGGCACCGAGATTGGTGACCAGCTTCAGGTTGGGAAAGCGGGCGAAGAAACCGTCCGGCGGCGTCCAGGCGAGGACGTAATGCACCTCGGCGGGGTCGCCGACCTCGGGATCGACGCGGAAATCGAGATCCGGCAGTTCGGCCGCGAGCGCCGCGCGCCACTCCTCGGCGCTGTCGACAGGGCTGTAGAAGACGAGCGCATCGCGTCCCATCAGAAGGCCTCCATGGTGAGGCGCACAGGGTCGGCGAAGCGCTGCATCGGGGGCAACTCCTGTCGGTGCTTTTTCCTGTCAGGAAATGTTGCGACTGCCGGCTGAATAGAAAAATACTTTTTACTGTTCCCCAAGATTGGAAAAATCAATCTTCGCTTCGGGACGACGGGTCGGCGACAGGAAGGCCACGATCGCCTCGCCGTCACGCTGCGAGGACGCGCGCAGGGTCGCCTCCTCGCGCGAGACCAGCGTCTCGCCGGGGCGCACGATCGCCGAGCCGACGCGATCGCCGACCTGCCAGGTGCCGCTGACGGCGTGGAGCACGACGAAGCCGCCATCCGGCACCGCCAGCAGCGGCTCGGTGGCGCCGACCACCGGCATGACCTGCGCGTTCCAGCGCCCGCGCCGCGTCATCACGTTGAGCACCTGCGCCGGCCCTTCCGCCAGCACCGAGCGCGGCTGCAGCACGCTGTCGAAATAGAGCGGCTCCAGCCGCTTCAGCTCGCGCGTCTCGGTGCCGAAGGCGAGGCCGAGCGACGCCGCGCTCAGGCGGGTGATGTGGCGGTCGATGCCGGGGAAGGAGGAGAATGCGCCCTCCGTCACGATCGGCGCCAGGCTGAGGCGGATGTCGAAGCTCTCATGCGTCGCTCCCTCCGGGAAGAGGAACACGTCCCGGGTGATGCCGCCGCCGTTCTTCCACGGCGTGACGGCATAGTCGGACATGGTGAGGACTTTCAGCGACATGATGCACTCCCGCGCCCCCGGCCCGGCCGGCGACGCCCCTTCGGTCAAAGAGGCGGGAGACTAGCGAGCGTCCTCCTCCCCCGGCAATCGGAAGAAGTGACGCCGTGGCAACAGTTTGCCGATGGATTGCATAGGGCGCGCTTATGGAGGGGAAGCGGCCGCCTCCGTCATCCCGGCGGGAAGCGGCAGCCGGAGCGCGGGATCGGCCGACCCTGGCGAGGCGGCACGGATCGGGCTGCGGCCGTCCGGGGTGACGGTGACGGCCGCTGCCGGCGACCTCGATATGTTGCGGGGCGGCCTGTCGTTGCCCCTCCCCGTCCGACTGCTGCGGGGCGGGTTTCGGCGCTGCCGAAGCCGGCGACGTTCTACCTGCCGGGAGGGCCGCGTGGCGGGTTCGGTGAAGGGCGACAACATTATGGGCGAAGAAGGCCCCTCACCCCACCCCTCTCCCCGACGGGGAGAGGGAGCAGGTCGCTCCGGTGACGTGTGTTGCTGGAATGTCTTCCAGGAAGGGGACGGGCCTCAGCGCATCGTCACCTGCGGCGAGAGGGTGCCGGGGGCGAAGACGCCGCCGGCGGAGAACGATTCCTTCAGGTGGCGGGCGAACACCTCCACCGCCGGACGCGGCGCCTGGCGCCGCAGCCGCAGGCTGACGAGGTGCACCGGCTCCAGCCGTTCCACCAGCGGCACCGCCGCCACCCGGCCACCATCATGCGTGGTCTGGGTGCGCGGCATGACGTTCTGGATGGTGTAGCCGCGCCCATGCCCGACCAGGCCGCGGGTGAGCTCATAGGCCTTGGAACGGAAGGCGATGCGCGGCTCGATGCCGACCGAGCGGAACAGGCCGAGGAAATAGTCGCGCGAATGCGGCAGGTCGAGCAGGATGAAGGGCTCGTCCTTGAGATCGGCGAGCCGGACATTGTCGCGCTGGGCGAGCGGGTGGTCGGGATGCAGCACCACATAGGGCGGCAGCTCCGCCAGCGGCTCGGCCACCACATCCTCCGGCACGGCGAATTCATAGGAGAAGGCGAGCTCGGTGCGGCCGGAGATGATGGCGTCGAGGATCTGCGCCTGATCGCCCTCATCGAGGCTGACGGAGATGCCGGGATGCCCCTCGGCGAAATCGGATAGCAGGCTCGGCATGAAATGGGTGGCCAGTGTCCAGAAGCAGCCCACCGTGATCTCGCCGCGCACCTCGTCCGCCATGGCGCGGGCGTTCTGGCCGAAATCGCGGGCATGGTTCAGCAAGAGGCGCGCCTCGTTGATGATGCGGGTGCCGGCGATGGTGGTGGTGACGCCCTTGGCATGGTGGCGCACGAAGATCTGCACGCCGCACTCGGCCTCGAACTGAGCGACGGCGGCGGAAATCGAGGGCTGCGACACGTTCAGATATTTCGCCGCCTCGGTGAGATTGCCGAAATCGGCGGTGGCGACGACATAGCGCAGCGCCCGGAGCGAGACGTTCATCGGCCCATCCGCATCGGTTCACCCGGATCATTGCGCTTCAGCATCGGATTTTCTTATCCCAAAAAATGAATGAAAATATTTTACCGATCTATCGGCGCAACGCAATATTTCCTCACAGGAAAAGGATGGAACCATGATCCGTACCGGCGACCAGTATCGTGAGGGACTTCAGGACGGCCGTGAGGTCTGGATGGACGGCGAGCGGGTGAAGGACGTCACCCAGCACCCGTCCTTCAAGCCGATCGTCGACGTCCGGGCCCGCATGTACGACATGGCCCATGAGGCGAAGTACCAGGACCGCCTCACCTATGTCGAAGACAACAAGCGCAACACGATCTTCTACAAGCCGCCGCGCGAGACCAAGGACTGGACCGACAAGCTCGAGGCCGTCGACGCGGTGATGCAGGACATCGGCGGCGTCGTCACCCGCGTCGGCGACGAGACCATCGGCGAGGTGTGGTCGCTGATCGACGGGCGCGACGTGCTCGCCGAATTCGACCCGCGCTTCGCCGACAATGTCGACCGGCACGTGCAGAACATCTTCGACAACGACATCTTCCACATCTCCGCCAATACCGACCCGAAGGGCGACCGTTCCCTGCCGCCGCAGGAGCAGGACCCCGACATGATGGTGCATGTGGTCAAGGAGACCGATGCCGGCATCGTCATCCGCGGCGCCAAATACGAGACCGCCGCGGCTTACGCCGACCAGGCCTTCCTGAAGCCGACCGTCGGCGCCTGGACCAACGAGACGCTGTCCGACTACGCGGTGGGCGGCATCATCGACATGGGCGCGCCGGGGGTGAAGCAGATCTGCCGCTCCTCCTTCGCCGGCCGCAACAACCCGAAGGACTACCCGCTCGCCAACAAGTTCGACGAGGTGGAATCCCTCGTGATCTTCGACAATGTGCTGATCCCCTGGGAGAACGTGTTCTTCTACCGGCACACCAAGGCGGCGCAGTTCATCCGCGCCACGCTGCACCGCTACTCGGCCTTCCCCTATGTGCACCGCCTGCTCTACGTCGCCGACATGATGATCGGCGCGGCGATGTGGAACGCCAAGCAGACCGGCCTCGACAAGCTGCAATCGGTGCGCGAGAAGCTGGCCGACCTCGTCTGCTACCGCGAGGGCATCAACGCGCATCTCACCGCCTCGATCACGCTGGCGGAGAAGAGCCCCGGCGGGCTCTTGATGCCCAACCAGTCCATCCTCTATGCCGGCCGCGTGCATGGCTGCGCCAACCTGCCGGCGATGATGCACATCGCCCGCGAATTGTGCGGCGGGCAGATCTGCGTCACCCCGAACTCGGCGGCGTTCGAGTCGGAAGGCTCGGGCCCGTGGCTGCAGAAGTTCTACTCGCTGAACAAGCAGTGGGAGAGCGAGGACCGGCGCAAGCTGCTCGCCTTCGCCCGCGACCTGCTCAATTCCGACTATGCCGGCCACCGGCTGACCTTCGTGCAGTTCGCGCAGGCGCCGCACTTCAATCATCTCAATGCGGTGTACAACAGCTTCGACTTCTCCGGCCCGCTCGACTTCGTGCGCAAGGCGGCGGGCCTGTCGGACAAGGTGATGGGAACCGGAAAATGAGTGAAACGGGACACGGGATCGACACGGCCCTCTTCCGCCAGGCCATGGGGCGCACCGCCTCCGGCGTGACGGTGGTAACGACTGACGGCGACGCCGGACGTGGCGGCGTCACCGTGTCCTCGCTCTGCTCCCTGTCGATGGAGCCGCCCTCGGTGCTGTTCTGCCTGCACAAGGGCAGCCGCATCCTCGACACGCTGATGAGCAACGGCGTGTTCGCCGCCAACATCCTCGCCCATGACCAGCACCGGGTGGCCGACAGCTTTGCCGGCCTGATCCCCGAGCTGCGCGAGGACCGCTTCGCGGTCGCCGAATGGGACGCCCTTCATACCGGCTCGCCGGTGCTGCCGGGCGCCCTGTGCCGCTTCGACTGCAAGATCGCCAGCGTGTTCGAGTTCGGCACCCACCACATCATCGCCGGCGAGGTGGTGGCGCTGGAAAGCTTCGAGACCAAGCCGCTGATCTATTCCAATCGCGGCTACCACAAGCTGCACATGGTCTGAGGCATGAACGTGGGGGCGGTGGGGCATGCCGAGAACGGGTTGGTAGCGGGGGAGCGGCTTGAACCCACGCCGGAGCTGCTGCGCCTCGCCGCCGACCTGATCGCCATTCCCTCGATCAGCGCCGTCTCCAACCTGCCGGTCATCGACTATATCGCCGCCTATCTCGCCAAGCATGGCGTCGACAGCCGGCGGATCCCCAATGCCGCCGGCGACAAGGCCTCGCTGCTCGCCACCATCGGGCCGGCGGAGGCGCCGGGGCTCGCCCTCTCCGCCCATACCGACGTGGTGCCGGTGGAGGGACAGGACTGGTCCACCCCGCCCTTCGCCGCGACGATCCGCGACGGCCGGCTCTACGGGCGCGGCTCCTCCGACATGAAGGGCTTCCTCGCCACCGTGCTGGCGACGGTGCCGCATTTCGTGCGCCACGCCACCACCCGGCCGGTGCATCTGTGCTTCTCCTATGACGAGGAAGTCGGCTGCGCCGGCGCGCCGGACCTCGTCGCCGCAACCGCAGCGCTGGCGGTGCCCCCAGCGCTGTGCCTCGTGGGCGAGCCGAGCTCGCTGAAGGTGGCGCGGGCGCATAAGGGCAAGTTCGCCAATCGCCTTGTCGTCACCGGCAAGGGCGGGCATTCCGCCCTGCCCCATCGCGCCGCCAATGCGGTGGCGGCCGCCGCGAGGATCGTTGTCGGGCTGGAGGCGATCGGCGCCTCGCTGAAGACGATCACCGACGACGCCTTCGAGCCGCCCTACACCACCGTGCATGTCGGCGCGCTGCATGGCGGCACGGCGCTGAACCTGGTGCCGGACCGCGCGGTGCTGGACTATGAGGTGCGCACCATTCCCGGCGCCGACGCCGTCGCGATCAAGGCCCGCATAGATGCGCTGGTCGCCGAGGTGCGCGCGAACCTGAAGGCGCAGGCGCCGGAGGCCGACATCGCCGTCGAGCCGATCAGCGCCTATCCCGGCCTCGACACCCCCGCCGACCTGCCCGCCGCCGCCCGGCTCGCCCGGCTCGCCGGCTCCAACGAGGCGCCGATCACGCTGGCCTACGGCACCGAGGCCGGCCTTTACGACGAAGCCGGCATCCCGACACTGGTGTGCGGGCCGGGCGACATCGCCCGCGCGCACAAGGCCGACGAATGGATCGGCCTCGACGAACTCACCCGCGCCGAACAGCTGATGCGCCGGCTGGCGCTCGCGCTCGGCGACACCCCTTCCGACCCGCTTTTCTAACCCCCACCCTTTGCCCCAACGAGGCTGCTCCCATGGTCGTGCACACGCGTCTGCGCCCCTTCAACACCAAGGAAACCTATCCCGAGCAGAAGCTGGACAACGACCTGTCGCAGGGCGTGGTCGCCCGCGGCACCATGGTGTTCCTGCGCGGCCAGGTGGCGCAGGATCTCGACACCCGCGAGAGCCTGCATGTCGGCGACGCCGGCAAGCAGACCGAAAAGGCGATGGCCAACATCAAGATGCTGCTGGAGGAAGCCGGCAGCGAGATGAGTCATATCTGCCGCATCGTCGTCTATGTCACCGATATCCGCTACCGCGAGGCGGTCTATCAGGAGATGGGCAAGTGGCTGAAGGGCGTGTTCCCCTGCTCCACCGGGCTGGTGGTGCCGGCGCTCGCCCGCCCGGAATGGGTGGTGGAGATCGAAGTCACCGCCGTCATTCCCGACGCCGCCTGAGCAGGTATTTCCGCGTTTCCCGGAACCGCAGAAATACACCAACCTTTTGTTTTACCGCATTTTCTTTCACGCGACCCGACACCCGCTTCGCTTGAAAATGCTTTGAAAGGCGCCGACGTGACCTTCTCCATCTCCGCACGCTGCGCCCGCACCGGGCGCTTCGGCATCGCGGTGTCCTCCTCCTCGCCGGCGGTGGCGGCGCGCTGCGCGCATGTCCGCGCCGGCGTCGGCGTGGTGGCGACGCAGAACATCACCGACCCGACGCTCGGCCCCAAGGGGCTCGACCTGATGGCGCAGGGTCTCTCCGCCGACGAGGTGATGGCGCGCTTCAGGGCCGAGGCGCCGCATTTCGACTACCGGCAGGTGGTGGTGCTGGACAGGACCGGCCATTCGGCCGGCCATTCCGGCGTGAAGACGCTGGGCACCCACACTATCGTCCACGCCCCCGACGTGGCGGCGGCGGGCAACCTCCTGTCCTCCACGGCGGTGCCGCAGGCGATGGTCGACAGCTTCCTGTCGATGCCCTCCGCCGACCTCGGCGACCGGCTGGTCGCCGCCATGCAGGCGGCGGTGAAGGCCGGCGGCGAGGAAGGCCCGGTGCATTCGGTGGGCCTGCTGATCGTCGACAAGGTGGCCTGGCCGGTCGCCGATTTGCGCATCGACTGGTCGGACGGCGACGTGATGGCGGAGCTGGCGAGCCTGTGGGAGCTGTGGAAGCCGCAGCTGGAGGCCTATGTCACCCGCGCCCTCGACCCGTCCACCGCGCCGTCCTACGGCGTGCCCGGCGACGAATAGAGGCGGCACGGCCCTGCGGGCTTCGAGACGCGGGGCCATGTCCCGCTGCGCAGCCTGAGGGAGAAAGGCCAGCATCCTTCGCCCCCTCATCGCGAGGCGCGAGTGAAGCGAGCCTCGAAAGACGCACCACGCCAGCCGCTTTCGCTTTTTCAAGATCACTTTCGAGGTGCCGCATGCCGATCACCCGCCCTGCCCTCAAGCTGACCCATGAAGGCGCGCTCAAGGCGCTCAATGGCGCGCTCGCCAAGGCCACCGAACTCGGCGTGCCGCAGAACATCACCATCGTCGACGAGGGCGGCAACCTGCTCGCCTATGTCCGCATGGACGGCGCCAAGCTGCTCTCCCGCGAGACCTCGATGTCGAAGGCCGTGACCGCCGCCTCGCATCGCCAGCCCTCATCGCGACTGAACCCGAAGGACGAGGTGAAGCTGTCGCTCGCCGCCGGCCAGCGGCTGACCAATCTCGAAGGCGGGCTACCGATCATCATCGACGGCCAGTGCCTCGGCGCCATCGGCGTGGGCTCCGGCAAGGGCGCCGAGGACGTGGAAGTGGCGCGGGCGGGGCTTGCCGCCATCGGCGCGGAGGACCAGATCCCGTGAAGCTCAAACCGATGAAGTTGATCTTCGCCCCGACCTCGCCCTTCGTCCGCAAGGTGATGGCGGTCGCCCACGAGACCGGCCTCGCCGGTCGGCTCGAGATCGAGTTCAACCCGGCGAGCCCGCTGCAGCGCGATCCGGCCCTCGTCGGCCACAACCCGCTTGGCAAGATCCCGGCGCTGGTGCTCGACGACGGCCGCGTGCTGTTCGACAGCCCGGTGATCTGCGAATACCTCGCCACCACCGCCGGCGACACCGTGCTGTTCCCGCCCGCCGGCCCGGCGCGCTGGGCGGCGCTGACGCAGCAGGCGCTGGGCGACGGGCTGCTCGATGCCGCCATCGCCAACCGCTACGAGACGGTGCCGCGCCCGGCGGATCTGCGCTGGCCGGACTGGACGAAGGCGCAGCTCGCCAAGATCGCCGGCGCGCTCGACGCCATCGAGGCGCTGGCGCCGGAGCTGCCGCAGCAATCCGACCACCCGGCCACCATCGGCACGATCACGCTGGGCTGCGCGCTCGGCTATCTCGATTTCCGCTATGCCGAGCTGAACTGGCGCGAGGGACGGCCGCAGGCGGCGGTGTGGTTCGCCGCCTTCGACGCCCGCCCGTCCATGGCGGCGACGCGCCCGCGCGAGCACGTCGCCTGAGGCGGCGGGCCTCCCGCCCCTCTTCGCCCCCCTGCGGCGTGGGCTGCCGCCCGCGCCTTTCCCCCGCAACCGGAGCCCGCCCGTGACCGCCCTGCGCCTCGACGTCGTCAACGGCCCCAATGCCAATCTCTACGGGCTCGACCCCACCGGCCCCTATGGCAGCCTGACGCTGGCCGACATCGGCGCGCGCTGCGAGGCGAAGGCGGCGAGCCTCGGCGCCACGCTGCGCTTTCGCCAATCCAACCATGAGGGCGTGCTGATCGACTGGATCCAGGCGGCGCGCACCGAGGCCGACGGCTTGATCATCAACGCCGCCAGCCTGTCCTACACCTCGATCGGCGTGCTCGACGCCCTCTCGGCGCTGGGCAAGCCGGCCTTCCAGGTGCATGTGAGCAATGTGTTCAAGCGCGAGAAGCTGCGGCATTTCTCGCCGCTTTCCGCTGCCGTGACCGGCTGCATCATCGGCGCCGGGCCGATGGGCTACGAGCTCGCCATCGAGGCGCTGGTGGCGCAGCTGAAGGGCGTGGTGTAGCGACGGGGGCCTGAACTCGCGCGCCTTCTTGACGCGCAGAGAAGAAGGCCTGCCATCCGTCACAGATGCCGTCGCCAGTGCTCCTCGGACACGATGGAGATCGGCAGGCCACTGCTCCGCCACTCGACGGCCTGCAGGATCTTGTTGCCGAAGGAAGAGTGTTTCCAGGATTCGGTGGCATAGGCACCGATGACCAGCACCTGCGTCTTCTGTGTGATGCCGCCGACCTGCGCGCCGCGCTCCACCACGGCGGCTTCGCAATGCCGGCGCTGGCCGAAAGTGAAGGTGCCCGTGAAGCAGTAGCGCTGGCCGGCAAAGCTGAGAGCCGGCGCCGGCTGGCAAAGCGGCAGGCTGGTCGACTTGAGCACCTCGCCGAGCTCGAAATTGCCCGCAGTGAAACGCTCCAGCGTCTCCAACAGCTCTGTCTTCTCCTGTTCGTCCACCACGCTGTCGGCGAGGATCGCGGCAACACGCTCGTAGAGACCGTGAATCAGGGGCTCGGCGCTGATCGCCAGATTGGCGGCAAGCCACTTCTGGAGAAACTGAACCTCGGCCTCGTTAATCTGCCCGTCTGCGATGAGACCGCGGGAAATACCGATCAATTCGTCGATCTGTCGACTAGTGAGACGATCGCCGTTCACGCGCGCAAGGAATGCCTCGTCCATCCACCCCTCCCTTTTCCGCAAGGGAATAGGAGGGAGCCGGCAACGTCAACCGAAGGTTGCGGGAAATCGAGAACATCGGGGGAGACTGGAGCGGGCGAAGGGAATCGAACCCTCGTATGCAGCTTGGGAAGCTGCCGTTCTACCATTGAACTACGCCCGCATCGACGCGGCGCACATTAGGGGGGCGCCGCGCGCGGTTCAAGGGGGTGCGGACGAGCATTCCGCGCAACGCACAGGGTTCGCCACCCCACCATCCCGGCCCCGCCACGCTGCGGCACGGGCCCTCATATTCCCATCAACCGGAAGGCCGCCCGGCTGACGTCCGTGTCCGGCTGCGCGAGCCTCCCGGGCACCTGGAAATGATTGGCGTCGACCGCGACGGTTCGGCTCGCCAATCGTCCCATGCCCTCCAGCGCCCTCGCGAACACATCCGACTGGCGCGCGAATTCCGGGCTGTCTCCATCCCCCGACGCGATGCCGATCGGGCAGGAGATCCGATCGAGATGCCGGATGGGGCTGAACTCCACGACCTCCTCGGGCGTGACGTGCAGATATTCCCGGCGCGACGACAGCAGGACCGGATGCAGGTCGTACATGCCGCTCACCAGAAAGCCGCCCTTGACGGCATCCCGCGGCAGGCCGTGGGCCGTCCAATCGGTCGTGAGCACGCAGGCGGCCAGATGCGCGCCAGATGAATGCCCGGCGAGGAACACGCGGCCGGGATCGCCGCCGAAGCTGCCGGCGTTACGGATCGTCCACGCGACGGCGGCGCGGCACGATTCGACCATCTGCGGCAGGCGTACCGTCTTGAGGCTACCGAAATCGGGCGCGAGATAAGCGGCGCCGCGCCCCACGAAGGTCGGCGCCGGGTAGGACGCATCCTCCCTGGTGTTGCGGGTCCAGGCCCCGCCATGGATGAAGACCAGGATCGGGGCCGCACGGGCTCCCTCCGGCACGAACACGTCGATCACGTCGCTCCCGGCCGGGCCGTATTGCTTCGTGAGCGGCGGCATGATCTTGCGGACCGCGGCGCTGGCGAGCCCGTCATCGGCTTCGAGCTGCGCCATTTGCGGCGCCCAGACCGACTGGTCATAGGCCCTGTCGAGTTCCTGCTGATCGTAGTTCAGGAACACCCGTTTCGCGTCGGCGGACATCGGCCTCTCCAGAAAAGCGATGGCCGGAAAGGATGGTGGAGCGCGGCATGGCGGTCAATCGACCCGCCCGGGGCCTCTTCCAACCGCCGGCCGGAACCGCTCGTGCCCGGACATCGCGCCGGCCCGGGCACCGTCGCGGCGCGGGCGTTTCCCTTCCGGGGCGTCTCGGGCGCGGCGGTGCCGTGGTGATGATTTCCGCCCGGGACTTGGTTATCGTGCCCTTGAGGAAACAGGCCTCGGGCAAGGCGGGCGCAGACCTGCGGCCCCGGAAAAGGCCGGCACAACGAGGAGCTTCGCGTGGCCGAATCCGCCCCTTCCACCCCGCTTTTGTCGGGCGTCACCATCATCGACCTGTCCCGCGTGCTGGCCGGGCCGTTCTGCACCATGACCCTCGCCAATCTGGGGGCGCGGGTGATCAAGGTGGAAATACCCGGCACCGGCGACGATTCCCGCGCCTTCGGCCCGTTCGCCAATGGCAAGTCGCTCTATTTCTCCGCCATCAACTGCAACAAGGAGAGCATCGCTCTCAACCTGAAGAACGCCGACGACCGCGCCATCTTCGAGACGCTGCTGGAGAAGGCGGACGTGCTGGTCGAGAACTACCGGCCGGGCACCATGGAGAAGCTCGGCTATGGCTGGGACGTGCTGCATCCGCGGTTTCCGCACCTGATCTACGGCGCGGCCTCCGGCTTCGGCGACAGCGGCCCGATCTCCCAGCGCGCCGCCTACGACATGGTGGTGCAGGGCCTCGGCGGCATCATGAGCGTGACCGGCTATCCCGGCCAGCCACCCGCCCGCGTCGGCATCTCCATCGGCGACATCGCCGCCGGCATCTATCTCGCGAACGGCATCACCGCCGCGCTCTACAGGCGCGCCATCTCCGGCGAAGCGAACAAGATCGACATCGCGATGCTCGATTGCCAGATCGCGATCATGGAAGACGCCGTCACCGCCTATGACAAGACCGGAGAGGTCCCCGGCCCCAAGGGCACCCGCCACCCCTCGATCGCCCCCTTCCAGTCCTTCGCCGCACAGGACGGCAACCTGGTCATCGCCGCCGGCAACGATCATCTGTACCGGCTCATGACCGAGGCGCTGGAACGCCCCGACCTTGCGACCGACGCCCGCTTCGTCTCCAACGATCTGCGCCATCTCAACGTCGACGCGCTGCAGGCGGCGATGGAGACGACGCTCCGCACCCGCTCCGTCGCCGCCTGGCTCGACGCCCTGAACGCCAAGGGCGTGCCCTGCGCGCCGATCAACGACATCCCGCACATGATGCAGGAGCCGCAGGTCGCGGCGCGCAACATGATCGTCACCGTGCAGGATCCCGTCGCCGGCGCGATCAAGGTGGCTGGCAACCCGATCAAGGTGGTGGGCGCCGCCGAGCCGGCGAGCTTCGCGCCTCCCCCCGAGCTCGACGCCGACCGCGCCGCCATCCTCGCCGAGTTCGTGGGAGCGGGGCGATGAGCGACACGCCCCCCTCCGATCTGGTCACGGTCGGGATCGCCAACCGCGTGGCGACGCTGACCCTCAACAACGCCGCCAAGCGCAACGCGCTCAGCGCCGCCCTGCTCGATGCCCTCGTCGCCGGCTTGAAGAGCCTCGACACGCAGGAGGTGCGCGTCGTGATCCTGCGCGCCGCGGCGGGGCTTCCCGTATGGTCGGCCGGGCACGACATCAAGGAACTGCCCAGGGGACACGAAGACCCCCTCGGCTATTCCGACCCGCTGGAGAAGGCGCTGCGCGCCATCCGCGAGCTGCCGGTGCCGGTCATCGCCATGGTGCACGGAACCGTCTGGGGCGGGGCGTTCGACCTGGTCCTGTCCTGCGACATGATCGTCGCCGACGAGACCGCGAGCTTCGCCATCACGCCGGTCAATCTGGGCCTGCCCTACAACACCACCGGGCTGATGCACTTCATCGGGCGGCTGCCGATGAACCTGATCAAGGAGATGTTCTTCACCGCGGCGCCGCTCAAGGCGGCGGACGCCGAGCACTGGCACATCGTCAACCATCTCGTTCCCTCGGCCGAGCTCGAGGGCTTCACCCGGACGCTGGCGGAGGGAATGACCGCCAAGGCCCCCCTGGCGGTGGCGGTCATCAAGGAACAGCTCCGGGTGCTCAGCGACTACCAGCCGATCGCGGCGCAGGTGTTCGAACGGATCCAGGACATGCGCCGGCAGGTCTATGAGAGCGCCGATTTCCAGGAGGGCATCGCCGCCTTCCTCGAAAAGCGGAAGGCGGTGTTTCGGGGGACCTGACCGGTGGTGCCGGCGGCCCGAGCTTCGCGGACGGTCCTGCCGGCTCGCGGCACGCACTTGACTTCCCGGAGCGGCCCCCAGGAGCATGCGCGCGACAGCCGAGGAGGGCGCGAACGATGATCCCGATCAGCCCGAACAAGGTAGTGGCCCCGCGTGGATCGCACCCATGACCCCGACCGAAGCCGCCGATCTTCGGCTGCGCCGCGCTTTGCTCGAGAACATTCCCGACATGGCGTGGCTGAAGGACCGCGACTCGCGCTACCTCGCGGTGAGCGCCGCCTATCTCGAATTTCTCGGGCTCGCCGAGGCCGAGGTCATCGGCAAGCGGCCGGAAGACCTGTGGCCGCCGGAGATCGCCGAGGTTTATCTGCGGACCGACCATGCGGTGCTCCGCAGCGGCAAGCGCCGCCGCTACGAGGAGAGCCGTCCCATCCCCTCCGGCGAGCTGCGCTGGTACGACACCATCAAGTCGCCGATCCGCGACGAGGCCGGCCATATCATCGGCACGGTCGGCATCTCCCGCGACATCACGCAGCGCAAGGCGTCGGAGGACGAGCTGATCGCCTCGCGGGCGGAGTTGCGGCGGCTGTCCGGCGCCGAGCAGAAGGCCCGGGAAAGCGAGCGCGCCCGGATCGCGCGCGAGCTGCATGACGAGCTGGGCCAGACGCTGACGGCGATCAAGATGCAGCTGGTGTCGCTGAAGACGCGCGCCCTCGCCTCGCCCGAGGCCGCGGCGGCCCAGATCGACCGGCTGATCGCCATCGTCGACCGCTCCGTCTCCGACCTGCGCCGCATCGCCACCGAACTGCGGCCGCTGATCCTCGACGAGCTCGGCCTGCCCGCCGCGCTGGAATGGCTGACGCAGACGGTCGCCGACACCGCGCAGCTTCCGGTCGCGCTCGATATCGACGCCGCCGCCCAGCGCCTCGACGCGGAAGCCCGCACCGCCGCCTTCCGCATCGTGCAGGAGGCACTGACCAACGCCGTCCGCCATGGCGGCGCGTCCCGGATAAGGGTATCCGGCCGCCGGTGGCGCCAGGACTTCGAGATCGAGGTCGCCGACGATGGCTGCGGCATCGATCCCTCCGCGACGCCGGGCGGCCGCCTCGGGCTCGCCGGCATGCGCGAGCGGGCCCGCCTCGTCGGCGGCTCGGTGGAAATCCTCGGCATCCCCGGCCGCGGCACGACGGTGACGGTGCGGCTGCCGCTGACGCGCCGCCGCTCGGGGGAGGAGAAGCGATGATCCGCATCTGGATCGCCGACGACCACGCGATCTTCCGCGAGGGCCTGAAGCAGCTCCTCGGCGACCAGCCCGACTTCGCCATCGTCGGCGAGGCCACCAGCGGCGACGAGCTGCTGCGCCGCCTCGACGGGGCTCCCTGCGACGTGGTGCTGCTCGACCTGTCGATGCCGGGTGCCTCCGGCATCGCCCTCGTGCGCGAGGTCGCCGCGCATGGCGGCGGCCAGCGGGTGGTGGTGCTGTCCATGCACGAGGAGCGCCAATATGTGATCGAGGCCCTGAAGGCCGGGGCCGCCGGCTACGTGACCAAGTCGAGCGCCTCGGACCAGCTGTTCGACGCCTTGCGCAAGGCCGCCGCCGGCGAGCTCGCGGTCAGCCCGGCCGCCTCGCAGGCGATGATCCGCCAGATGCTCGAACCGGAGGATCCCCGCCCGCATGAGCGGCTGACCGCGCGCGAGCGGCAGATCTTCGACATGCTGGTGGCCGGCAAGACCGTTTCCGCCATCGCCCATGCGCTGGAACTCAGCGTGAAGACCGCCTCGACCCACAAATCGAACGTCCTGGTGAAGATGGGCGCGAAGACCACCGCCGATCTCGTGCGTTACGCGCTCGCGAAGAAACTCGCCTGACATACGCTGCGTCGCAGCTCGGAAAAGTCCTAGGCCGCCACCGGACGGCGCCGATTGGCATGACGTTCGGTCAGCGCCAGAGTTCCTCCCATAATGAGGACCCTGAATGGGTCACCGGAGGAGGAAGACGCTGATGGACATCGTCCTGCGCCGTGTCCGTATCGACGACGAAAAGCCGCTGATGGACATCGGCGTCGAGAACGGCCGCATCGTGGAAATCGCCGAAACCATCGAGGAAAGCGGCGAGGAGGAGATCGATGCCGGCGGGCGCGCCGCGCTGCCGGGCTTCATCGAGCCTCACCTGCATCTCGACAAGGCCTTCCTGCATCGCCGGCTGCCGGCGCGCACCGGCACGCTCGAAGAGGCGATCCGCGTCACCGGCATCCTCAAGGCGAAGCAGGAGCGGGAGGACGTGCTGGAGCGCTCCCGCCGCGTGCTGGACATGGCGGTGGCCAACGGCACCACCCTGGTGCGGGCGCACCCGGACGTCGACCCGATCCAGGGGCTGATCGGCGTCGAGACGGCGCTCGCCCTGCGCGAGGAATATCGCGACCTCATCGACATCCAGATCGTCGCCTTCCCGCAGGAGGGCATCCTCAAGACCGAGGGCGTCGACGAGCTGATGGAGGAGGCGCTCGACATGGGCGCCGACGTCGTCGGCGGCTGCCCCTATAACGAGCTGAGCTGGGACGACACCCGCAGCCATATCGACAAGGTCTTCGACCTCGCGATGAAGCGCGGCCTGCCGGTCGACATGCATGCCGACTTCGCCGACGACGTCGGCGACCAGCGCTTCGCCTCGGCGCGCTACATCGCCGAGAAGACCATCGCGACCGGCTATCAGGGCCGTGTCGCGCTCGGCCACGTCACCAGCCTCGGGGCGCTGCCGCCCGACGAGCTGGCGCCGGTGATCGAGCTGCTCCGGCGCGCCGACGTGCATATCGTCACCCTGCCGGCGACCGACGTCTATCTCGGCGGCCGCAAGGACGAGGCGAAGCCCCGGCGCGGGCTCACCCCGGTGCGCGCGCTGCACGAGGCCGGCGTCAACGTCGCCTATTCGTCGAACAACATCCGCAACGCCTTCACGCCGTTCGGCAAGGCCGACCCGCTGGTGATCGGCAATCTGCTCGCGCATCTCGTCCAGTTCGGCACTCCCGAGCACCAGGTCGAGATCCTGAAGATGGGCACGGTGAACGCCGCGCGGGCGGTGGGCGTGTCCGACGATTACGGGCTGGCGGTCGGAAAGCAGGCCGACATCGTCATCCTCGACACGCTGTCGGTCGCCGACGCCCTGCTCGACCTGCCGGCCCGCTCCTGGGTGCTGAAGCGCGGGCGCGTGACCGTGGTGACCACGGTGGACAGCCGCATCTGCCGCGACTGCGGCCGGGAGCATTCGATGAACTACCGCGGGCGCCAACCCGCCAAACAAGGAATGACATCATGAGGAAGCTGCCCGTCGAAATCGTCTCCTCCACCCTGGCGGTGACGACCCTGTTCTATCCCTGGCACCTGCCCGTCTGGGCGATCTTCGTCGGCTGGGCCGGCACCTTCGCCGCCGGCGGCCCCAAGCCCGAGATCCTCCGCAAGATCTGGCCGACCATGCTGCTCGGCAATGTCACCGCCTGCATCATCGTGGTGCTGTTCGGCGTCGCCGCGCAGAACCTCTCGGGGACGGCGCTGACGCTCGCGCAATGCGCCATCCTGTTCTGCCTGAACGGAAGCATGATGGCGCTCGGCCGCTTCGAGCCGCTGAGCCTGATCCCGGGAATGTTCTTCGGCTTCGCCTCCTATTTCGCCACCTATTTCGGCGGCTTCGGACCGGTGCCGAAGGACCCGCTGGTGGCGCTCGCCGCGGTGGCCGCCATGAACGCGCTCGGGCCGGTCTATGCCATCCTCACCGCCAAGTTCGGCGTGCACCACCACCCTGCGCCGCGTCCCGCGGCGGCCCCCGCGCCGGCGCGTCCCTGAGCGCCGCGTCCCAAGTGCTTCCCTGAAAGGTTGAAAGTCGTGTCCATGTCCCGCAGGTCCTTCCTCTCCGCCTCGGCGAGCGCCGCCTCGCTCGCCGCCCTCGGCCCCTCGGCGCAGGCCGAGGGGGATCCGGGTGCGGGCATCGTCCGGCCGCGCCTCGCGACATCCTCGAAGGGAATGGTCACCAGCCCGCACACCCTCGCCAGCGAAGCCGGCGCCAAGGTGCTGCGCGAAGGCGGCAACGCCATCGAGGCGGCGGTCGCGATCGGCGCCGCGATCGCCGTCACCTACCCGCATTTCTGCGGCATCGGCGGCGACGCGATCTGGATGATCGCCGACAGCGACGGCCGGCGCAGCACCATCATGGGCATCGGCCAGGCGCCGATGAAGGTGCCCGCCTATAGCGGCCCGATCCCGGTGCGCGGCCCGGCCTCGACCGCCTCCTCCGCCTGCGCCGTCGATGCCTGGCGCGTGGCGCTGGATTTCTCGGCCACCCATTGGGGCGGGCGCCGGAATCTCGCCGAACTGATGGACCCGGCCATCGGCTATGCCGAGAACGGCTTCGCCTATTCGCCCTCGCAGGCCTTCTGGACCGATTTCCGCAAGAACGACCTGCCCGCCTGGCCGGGCTTCGTGGAGACCTTCCTTCCCGGCGGCACGGCGCCGCGCACCGGCGACACCTTCGTGCAGAAGCAGCTCGCCGAGAGCCTGAAGCTCATCGCCCGCAACGGCGCCCGCGACTTCTACGAGGGCGAGCTCGCCGCGCGGCTGGCCAAGGGGCTCGCGCAAGCCGGCTCGCCGCTGACCGCCGAAGATCTGCGGGCCACCCGCGCGCTGCTCGAGGAGCCGGTGGCGCTCGACTATCGCGGCCTGACGCTGCTGGCGCCGCCGCCGCCCACCCAGGGCATCTCGACGCTCGCCATCCTCGGCGTGCTGAACCGCTTCGACCTCGCCGCCGTCGAGGAAGGCAGCCCGGAATATTACCATCTCTGCGTCGAGGCGGTGAAACAGGCCTTCCTCGACCGCGGCCGGATCGCCGACCCGCATTTCGTCGACCTGCCGGCCGATCTGTGGCTCGACGCCGCGCTGCTCGACCGCAAGGCGGCGGCGATCGACCGCAAGCGCGCCATGCCGTGGCCGGCGGTGTTCAAGACCGGCGACACCGTGTTCTTCGGCGCCACCGATGCACAGGGCCGCAGCGTCAGCGTGCTGCAGAGCACCTATTTCGACTGGGGCAGCGGCGTGGTGGTCGGCGACACCGGCGTGCTCTGGCAGAATCGCGGCGCCGCCTTCAGCACCGATCCGAAGAGCCCGAACGCCATCGCCCCCGGCAAGCGGCCGTTCTACACCCTCAATCCCGGCATGGCGCTCAAGGGCGGCAAGCCGCATATCCTCTACGGGACCCAGGGCGCGGACGGCCAGCCGCAGACGCTCACCGTGGTGCTGACGCGCCTCATCGACTACGGGCTCGACCCGTCGGAGGCGCTGGCCCGGCCGCGCTTCCTGCTCGGCCGCACCTTCTCGGACAGCCGCGACACGCTCAAGCTGGAGCGGAGCATCAGCCCGGCGACCGTCGCGGCGCTGGAGCGGATGGGCCACCAGACCAGCCTCATCCCCGCCAACAGCGCCCTCGCCGGCCAGGCCGGGGCGATCGTGATCGGCGATGACGGGACGATCACCGGCGCCCACGACCCGCGCAGCGACGGGATCGCCATCGGGATCTGAGATACGACCGCCGCGACGGGGACGTCGCGGCGGTTGTCTTGCCCAGGCGCATGAAGAGCGGCGTGAAAGAAGGCGCACCGCCGCCCACCGACGACATTCCTGCCTGCGCGGCGGGAGATCTTATTCGCCGAAGAGCGTATCGCTCGCGGTTATGAGGCCGATCTGGGGATTGGCGGCGCAATAGGTTCCGAGCTTCTCGGCATTGCTGACGAACTTCTCGGTATCGATGACCGGCGGCGCGTCCTCGTCCTTGTAATACGCATCCAGCCACGACAGGATGACGCCGATCGTCGACTTGTCGCTATTGATGAATTGCTGGCACGTCATCGTCGACAGGTCCCATTTTTCGGCAAGAACGGGACTTGTACCGAGCATCACGGCAATAATGGCGACCACATATTTCATGGTCGACCCTCCCTTTGTGTCGTTTGTTCTGGAATTCGAGCACGGCACGCATCGACGCCATCCCGCCTGCGCCCGCGACGGCCGGTTGCGGCTCGCGACACGCCGGGTGCAGGTCTTCGAATACCACATCGTCTCCGACATGCCCATCGACACGCAAGATCTCGTCCGCAATCGTCGTTTCAACGAAATATTTCAATTGCGCAATCTGACATGTCAGTTTATAACTTTGACGTATCACGACAGCGATTGAACGACTGACGTGCAATCATGGCGCCGCATATAAAAACAATGGCGCCGATGAATTATCGAGAGGAACGCCCCATGCACTACGTTTACGTAGGGCGCAACGAAGTCGTTGCGCTTGCCGTCGGCCTCATAACCGGCACGATCTACTCCTATCTCAACCTTCCGATCCCGGCCCCCAACGTTCTTGGTGGCATCTTCGCCATCATCTTTACGTTCATCGGCTACCTCATTGTGCAGAAAATGCGCGGCCAGATCGGCTTCGGCCGTCCGCCGCACAACAGCTGATCTCGGGAGGCACGCATGTTTGAAATCGGTATCGGCGCGGTCGAGATACAGGCCGCCGTCGTCGGGCTGGTCACCGGCCTCATCTACACCGCCGTCCGCGCGCCCATCCCGGCGCCCAACGTCCTCGGCGGCATCTTCGCCATCGTCGGGACCTTCATCGGCTTCGCCGCCGTCGCCGCGGCCCGCGGCCAGCTCACCTTTGCCTTCTGAGGGATGACATGAACAAGCACGCCAAATTCGCCACCGCGCCGTCCATCGCCTATCACGAGGTTCCCGCGACGCTGGAAACCGTGCAATGGGGCGCCTTCGACGGCAGCGTCGCCCCGGTCTGCACCATCGCCTCCGGCGACATCGTCCGCATCGAGTGCCTGTGCCATCACGCCGGCGACGCGCCGGACTACCTGATGGACGACGCCATCCGCGCGATCTATGACGGCATCCCCGAAGACCAGCGCACCCCCGGCGTCCACATCCTCACCGGCCCGATCTATGTGGAAGGCGCCGAGCCGGGCGACACGCTCGAATGCCGCGTCCTCAGCATGGAGCCGCGCCTCAACTACGGCGTGAACTTCCAGGGCCGGTGGGGCCTGCTCGACAAGGAGTTCGACAGCCAGGAACACGTCATCGTCTATGAGGCGGACGTGAAGAAGGGCACCGCCAAGGCGCTGTTCCAGTTTCCCTATGACAGCCCGCCGGAGCGCGGCATTCCCGGCCGCTACACGAAGGTGCCGACCTCCGAGCGCAAGCCGGCGCTGGACGGGATCGTCGTGCCGCTGCGCCTGCATTTCGGCACCGCCGGCGTCTGCCCGCCCTCGGACGAGCCGATCAGCACCGTGCCGCCCGGCGTCCATGGCGGCAATGTCGACAACCGCGAATTCGTGGCCGGCACCAGCATGTTCTACCCCGTCCACAAGAAGGGCGCGCTGTTCTGGGCCGGCGACACCCACTTCGCCGAGGGCGACGGCGAGGTGAACGGCACGGCGATCGAGGCGCATGTCAACGCCACCATCCAGCTCGTGCTGCACAAGGGCACGCGCAGCAAGAACCCGATCCTCGAGACCCCCGACCTGTGGATCTGCCACGGCTTCAGCGAGGATCTCGACGAGGCCACCAAGGAGGCGGTGCTGGAGATGATCGCGCTGCTCGGCCGGGAATGGGGCCTGTCGCGCGAGGAGGCCTACTCGCTGTGCAGCATCGCCGGCGACCTGCGCGTCACCCAGGTCGTCGACGGCGTGAAGGGCGCCCACATGGCGATCCGGCGCGACCTGAAGCGCGGCTGACCGGCCGGTCATCCTGCCGTTCGTTTCTTCCAATCGGCATCTGGCAGGCGCTGCGGCGCCTGCTTTTTTTTCCCAGCGTTTGCCCTACATTGCCGCGAACGGGCCGGCGGTAGCCAAGGACAGGTAATGGGCAAGCAGATCGAACAGCCGGAACTGTCCCAAGCCCGCCAGGCCTACCGGCTCATCGAGGAGATGATCGTCACCCTCAAGCTGCCGCCCGGCCACAAGATTTCCGAGATCTCGCTCAGCAAGACGCTCGGCATCGGCCGGACGCCCATTCGGGAGGCGCTGCAGCGCCTGTCCTTCGAGGGCACGGTGCGGGTCGTGCCCCGGTCCGGCGTCTTCGTTTCCGAGATCGACCTCGTCGAGCAACTCGGCATGCTGGAGGTCCGGCGCGGCATCGAAAGCGTCCTCGCCGGACGCGCCGCGCGCTTCGCCACCAATTCGTTGAAGCGGGAATTCGCCGCCGTCGCCGACGCCTTCGACAAGGTGGCGGCAAGCCGCGAAGGTGCGGCCTTCGTCGCCGCGGATCGCGAATTCAACACGCTGGTCATCCAAGCCGCCAACAGCAAATACGCCACCCAGGCCATCGGCCCGATCGAGGCACAGACGCGACGCTTCTGGTTTCTCTACTTCAAGGAGTTCGGCGACCTGCAGCGCGTCTGCGAGCTTCACGCCGCCATCGCCCGGAAGATCGCGAGGGGCGACGAGGCCGGCGCCAAGCAGGCCTCGGACGCGCTGATGGACTATGTCGAGGAATACACCAAGAAGACGCTGCGGGTTTACGGCGTCGCCTAGGCCGCTCAGCTGATGCCGCGCAGGCGCTGGCTGCGCCGCCGCAGCATCTCCGCCGTCAGCAGCAGGACGATGGCGAACACGATGAGCAGCGTGGCGGCGGCGAGGATGGTCGGGCTAATGTTCTCGCGGATGCCGTCGAACATCTGCCGCGGCAGGGTGCGTTGCAGCGGCCCGGTGAGGAACAGCGCCACCACCACCTCGTCGAAGGAAGTGACAAAGGCGAACAGCGCGCCGGAAATCACCCCCGGGGCGATGATCGGCAGCGTCACCCGCCGGAACACAGTGAGCGGGGCGGCGCCGAGGCTGGCGGCGGCGCGGGCGAAATTGGCGTCGAAGCCGGTCAACGTCGCGCTGACGGTGACCAGCACGAACGGTGCCCCGAGGGCGGCATGGGCGAGGCCGAGGCCCAGCAGCGAGCTCGACAGCCCGAGCGGCGCATAGAAGAAATAGCTGCCGAGCGCCACGATCACGATCGGCACGATCATCGGCGAGATCAGCAGCCCCATCAGCAGCGCCTTGCCGCGGAACTCGTTGCGGTGCAGCCCGATCGCGGCGAGCGTGCCGAGCGCGACGGCGATCACCGTGGCGATGGCGCCGACGATGAAACTGTTGAGGATCGCCCGCCCCCAGGCCGGGCTGGTCAGCAGCGCCTCGTACCAGCGCAGCGACACGCCGGGAATCGGCAGGCTGAGGAAGCTGGCCGAGGAGAAGGAGATCGGCACGATCACCAGCAGCGGCAGCACCAGGAAAGCGAGCACGAGGAGGCTCACGGTCCACAGGAGAATGCCGCGGATGCGCTGTCCCATGGCGTCAGCCCAGCTTCACGCCGTCGGTGCCGACGACGCGCGTATAGACGAAATAGAGGGCGATGGTGATGACCAGCAGCACGGTGCCGAGCGCCGCCGCCAGCCCCCAGTTGAGCGTCTGCAGGGTGAGGAAGGCGATCAGCGCGCTGACCATCTGGTCATTGGCGCCGCCGATGAGCAGCGGCGTGATGTAGTAGCCGATGGCCAGGATGAAGACGAGCAGGCAGCCCGCGGTGACGCCCGGCAGCGACAGCGGGAAATAGACCCGCCGGAACGCGGTGAAGAAGGGCGCGCCGAGCGAGGTCGCCGCCCGCATGTAGTTGGGCGGGATGCCCTTCATCACCGAATAGATCGGCAGCACCATGAAGGGCAGCAGCACATGCGTCATGGCGATGATGACGCCCGGCCGGTTGAACACCAGCTCAAGCGGCTGGTCGATGAGGCCGAGCCATTGCAGCATCTCGTTGATCGGCCCCTCGCGCTGCAGGATCACCAGCCAGCTCGCCGTCCGCACCAGCAGCGAGGTCCAGAATGGCAGCAGGACCAGGATCATCAGCAGATTGGCGGTGGATTCCGGCAGGGTGGCCAGCCGGTAGGCGAGCGGATAGGCCAGAACAAGGCAGATGAGCGTGACGATGGCGCTGATCTCGAGCGTGCGGAGCAGCGAGGCCACATAGATCGACCGGCTCGCATCGGTCGATTGCACGCGATCATTGTCGTCGCGCCGGTGATCCAGCGCGGCCAGCAGATAGCCGTCGGTCAGCCGGGTGGAGGCGCGGCCCAGCGCCGCCCAGATCCCGACCTCGCCCCATTGCGGGTTGAGGCCGACCAGCGTGTCGCGCCAGCTGCCGGCGGGCGCCTCGGGAAGCCGGCGGGCGGTCGCCATCAGCAGCGATCGATAGCCGGCATTCTCGAAGTTGAGCCGGGTGGCGAGCTCGGGAAGCGTGCGGTCCTGCGAGGCGGTCCGCAACTCCCCGGCGAAGGCGGCGAAGACCGCCTCGTCGGGAAGGCCGCGCGGATCGGTGCCGCGCCATTGCTGCAGCAGCGCCGAGGTTTGCGGCATGATGGCCGGCATCGGGCCGTTCTGCACGCTCTTCACCAGCATGCCGGCGATCGGCAGCACGAAGAAGACCAGCGTGAACAGGACGAGCGGCAAGGCGAGGCCGAGCCCGCGCAGGCTGCGCGCGCGCTCGGCGCGACGCAGCGCCGTGCGCAGGCTCCGGCCATCGCCCGCCGTCATCGTCTCCATCGCGCCGCCCTGCCCTTCCGGCTCACTACGCGGCCCGGGTCACTGCGCGGCCCAGGCGTTGAAGCGCTCGTTCAGCGCCTCGATATTGTCGACCCAGAAGGCGGTGTCGAAGGCGAGGCCGTGCTCGATCACGCCCGGCGCCGTCGGCAGATAGGGCAGCACGTTCGGGGCGATGCTGCCGGTGGAGTCCTTCAGCGTCGGACCATAGGCCAGCACATTGGCCACTTCCTGCTGCCGCGCCGAGGTCTGGATGAACTTCAGGAAGGCCTGCGCCTGGTCCTTGTTCGGCGAATTGGCGAGGATCACCCAGCTGTCGACCTGGTAGATGAAGCCGGCCGGCCAGGCGAGGGCGAAATTGGTCTTGTCGGCATTGTTCACGGCGAAGATGCGCCCGTTATAGACGCTGGTCATCGCCACCTCGCCGGACTGCAGCAGTTGCACCGGCTGCGAGCCCGCCTCCCACCAGACGATGTCCTTCTTGATGGTGTCGAGCTTCTTGAACGCGCGGTCCACGCCTTCCTTGGTCGCCAGCACCTTGTAGACGTCGCCCTGCGGCACGCCGTCCGCCAGCAGCGCGAACTCCAGCGACTGGCGCGGGCCGCGGCGCAGCGAGCGCTTGCCGGGGAATTTCTTGGTGTCGAAGAAGTCGGCCCAGCTCTTGGGGCCGTTGTCGCCGAGCTTGGCCTTGTCATAGGCGAGCGCGGTGGACCACACGAAGGTGCCGGTGCCGCATTCGTCGGTCATGCCCGGCAGATACTGCTCCTGCCCGCCGAGCTTGGTCCAGTCGAGCTTGGCATAGATGCCTTCCTCGCAGCCGAGCACCAGCTCGTCCGCCTCGACCTGCACCACGTCCCAGGTCGAATCCCCCTGCGCCTTGGTGCGCAGCACGCCGATGCCGCCGTTCCAGCTGTCCTGCACCAGCTTGTTGCCGGTGTCCTTGACGTAAGGCTGGAACATCGCCTTGTCCTGCGCCGCCTGGGCGGTGCCGCCCCAGCCCACCACCGTCAGGTCGCGCGCCATCGCCGCGCCGGCCGCCATGGAAAGGCCGGCCGTCAGGCCGGCGGCAAGGATCAGTCGTCCGAAGGTGTTCTTCACGGTGGTTCCCCTCCCTTGTTGTCGTACGGCACGTCGCCCGGCCCGATCCTCAACGCGCGGGGGCGTCGAGGGCGAGGCAGTCGGAAATGTTGAAGCCGATCCGCAATTCCTGGCCGGCCACGAACTCGCGGCTGCTCTCGGCGTTCGGCACCTTGGCGATGAAGTCGCTGCTGCCCATGGTCGCCAGCCTCAGCCGGAGATGATCGCCATGATAGATCACCTCCTCGACCCGGGCAGGCATCACATTCGGATAGGTGGCGCCCGCCGCGGCGATATGCACCCGCTCCGGCCGGATGGAGACCAGCTTGCGCGCGCCGGGGCTCCGGTCGCCGAGCAGATCGCAGCGCAGCAGGCCGGCCGGGGTTTCCACCTCGCCGGCATTGCCGGCCACGCTCTTCAACGTGCCGTGCACGGCGTTGTTCTCGCCGATGAAGCTGGCCACGAAGGCATTCTGCGGATGCTCGTAGAGCTCCTTCGGGGTCGAGAGCTGCTGGATGCGCCCCTCGTTGAACACCGCCACGCGATTGGACATGGTCAGCGCCTCGCCCTGGTCGTGCGTGACATAGACGATGGTCACGCCGAGCCGCTCGTGCAGATGCTTGATCTCGTACTGCATCGCCTCGCGCAGCTGCTTGTCGAGGGCGCCGAGCGGCTCGTCCATGAGGATCAGCACCGGCTCGAACACCAGGGCGCGCGCCAGCGCCACGCGCTGCTGCTGGCCGCCGGAGAGCTGGCCCGGCTTGCGGTCCGCCAGATGCTGCAGATGCACCATGCCGAGCGCCGCACGCGCGCGCTGCTCCGTCTCCGCCGCCGACAGCTTCCGCACGTCGAGCGGGAAGGCGACGTTCTCCAGAACCGTCATGTGAGGGAACAGCGCGTAGTTCTGGAAGACGACGCCGATGTCGCGCTTGTGCGGCGGCACCCCGTCTATGGGGCGGCCGGCCAGGGTGATCCGCCCCGCCGTGGGATGCTCGAAGCCGGCGAGCATCATCAGGCAGGTGGTCTTGCCCGAGCCGGACGGGCCGAGCATCGTCAGGAACTCGCCCTTGGCGATCTCCAGATCGAGATCGGACACGACGAGCGTGCGCCCGTCATAGGTCTTGCGGACTTTCTCGAAGGTCACAAAGGCGTCGTTCATGGAAGCATGCACTGCCGCTGATCGGATGACGTCGAGCGAGGAAATGCACCCTAGCGGAGTCTGGGGGCGGCGGACCAGCCCCCTTCATGGAGGAGGGACGGCTCCACCTGTGCACAAGCCCCCGCCGATCGATACCGCTAGACGACGATGCGCCCTGTCGCCAGGCCGTAGACGGCCAGCACCGCCCCCGCGGCGATGACGGCGAAAAGCATCAGCTCGGCAGGCGTGAAGACCTGCCGCCCCTGCTCCCGCCGGGTGATCACGAACAAGGCCGTCCCCGGCGCGTAGATCACCAGCGACAGCAGGAGGAAGGTCAGGCCGCCGGCATAGATCAGCCCCGCGGCATAGAGCGTCGCCAGCGCCGCACGCACGAGGTCGCCGCGGCGCTCCCGCGCCCCGGCCTCGTAGCTCTCGCCGGTCCAGGCGAGCTTGAGCGCATAGGCGGCGGTGAGCAGATAGGGCAGCAGGATCATCGAGGAGGTGAGCTTGAGCGCCAGCAGGAACGCCTGCTCGGCGAACAGCGTCAGGATCAGGAAGCACTGCACGAGAATGTTGGTGAGCCAGAGCGCCGCGAACGGCACCTTGTTGCGGTTCTCCGCCGACAGGAAGGCCGGCATGCTCTCCATCTTCGCCGCCGAGAACAGCACCTCCGCCGCCAGCAGCGACCATGAGAGATAGGCGCCCAGCACCGAGACGATGAGCCCCACGCTGACGAACACCGCTCCCCACGGGCCGACCACCGCCCGCAGGACGCCGGCCATGGAAGGGTTGCGCAGCTCCGCGAGGTCCGGGCGCAGCATCACGCCATAGGACAGCATCGTCACCAGCACCAGCAGGCAGAGCACGCCGAGAAAGCCGAGCAGGGTGGCGAGCCCGACATCCGCGCGCCGGCGGGCATAGCGCGAATAGACGCTCGCTCCCTCGATGCCGACGAAGACGAACACCGTCACCAGCATGGTGCCGCGCACCTGCGCGAACAGCCCTTCCGCCTCCAGCCCCGGCCCGCCGTAGAAGTTCACCGCGAAGATGTCGGCCTGGAAGCCGAAGCCGACGAAGACGAGGAAGATCAGGATCGGGATGATCTTGGCGACGGTGACGACGGTGTTGATGAAGGCCGCCTGCCGGACACCGCGCAGGATGAGGAAATGGACGATCCACACGCCGAGCGAGGAGACCGCCACCGCGGTGACGGTGTTGCCGTCGCCGAAGATGGGGAACAGCGCCCCGAGCGTGGACTTGATCAGCACCCAGTAGGACACGTTGCCAAGGCAGCCGACGGTCCAGTAGCCCAAGGCCGAGAGGAAGCCGGGATATTCGCCGAAGCCCGCCTTGGCATAGGCGTAGACGCCGGCGTCGAGCTCCGGCCGGCGGCGGGCCAGGGTCTGGAACACCAGGGCCAGCATCAGCATGCCGCCGCCGGCGATGGCCCAGGCGGCGAGCGCGCCCAGGCCGCCGGTGACGCGGCCGAAGGTCTGCGGCAGGGAGAAGATGCCAGCCCCCACCATCGACCCCACCACCATGGCGGTCAGGGTGGGAAGGGCGAATTTCGCGTCCGTCGGCTGGCTCATTACGGCTATCGCCTATCGGCACGTGCGGCGGGACGGCGCGACCACGCCGCACCGCCCCGGGCGCCTCGCGCCATCAGAAATCCACCGCGTCGCGGATGATCGGGCAGGTCATGCAATGGCCGCCGCCGCGCCCGCGCCCGAGCTCGGACCCGTCGATGGTGATGACCTCGATGCCCGCCTTGCGCAGCAGCGTGTTGGCATAGGTGTTGCGGTCATAGGCGAAGACGACGCCCGGCGAGGCACAGACGAGGTTGGCGCCGGAATCCCACTGGGTACGCTCGCGCATGTAGTCGTTGCCGCCGGTTTCGACGACGCGGATCTCCTTGAGCCCGAGCGCCTCCCTCACCGTCTCGACGAGGCCCTTGTCCTTCGACAGCTCGATGCCGCCCTTGCCGTCCGGGCGGTAGGAGAAGCACTGGATGGCATTGACGATGTCGGGATAGAGCAGCACGCAGTCGCGGTCGGCGAAGGTGAAGACAGTGTCGAGATGCATCGCCGCGCGCAGCTTCGGCATGGCGGCGATGATCACCCGCTCGGCGGCGCCCTTGGCGAACAGCTCGCCGGCGAGCTGGCTGATCGCCTGCCGCGAGGTGCGCTCGCTCATGCCGATGAGCACGTTGCCCTTGCCGATCGGCATGACGTCGCCGCCCTCGAGGGTGGCGAGCCCCCAATCCTTGGTCGGATCGCCCCACCAGACATTCACCTTGCCGGCGAAATCGGGATGGAACTTGTAGATGGAGGTGGTGAGGATGGTCTCCTCGTGCCGCGCCGGCCAGTAGAGCGGGTTCAGCGTCACCCCGCCATAGATCCAGCAGGTGGTGTCGCGGGTGTAGAGGGTGTTGGGCAGCGGCGGCAGCAGATATTCGTTCACGCCGGCGGCGTCGCGGATCAGCGCCAGGGTCTCGCCGCCGATGGTCTCGGGAAACTCATAGGTCGACAGCCCGCCGATCAGCGTCTCGGCCAGCTGGCGGTCCGGCAACCCTTCGAGATAGGCGCGCACCTCCTGGACGAAGCCGAGGCCGATCTGGTTCGGCACGACCTGGTTGTCGAGGATCCATTTCTTGGCCTCGGGAATGGCCAGGGTCTGGGTGAGCAGGTTGTGCATCTCGACGACCTCGATGCCGCGGTCGCGCATCTTGGTGATGAAGTCGAAATGGTCCCGCTTGGCGACGTCGACCCACAGCACGTCGTCGAACAGCAGCGCGTCGCAATTGCTCGGGGTGAGGCGCTGATGGGCGCGTCCGGGCGCACAGACCATCACCTTGCGCAGCTGGCCGACCTCGGAATGCACGCCGAAGGGAGTTTCCATGATGAGGCTCCTTGATGCCCTTCTTGTCAGGGAGTGATGAGGCCGGTCGCGAGACCATAGGCGCCGATGGCGCCGGCCAGCAAAGTGATGCCGAAGACGATGAGCTCGGCCGGCGCGAACAGCCGCGCCTTCTGCTCGCGCCGCGCCCAGAAATAGAGAATGGTGCTGGGAACATAGAGCACGGCGAGAAGCAGCACGTATTTCGGGCCGGCGGCGAAGAACATGAACAGCGTGTAGACGACGGCGATCCAGGCGAAGATCTGGTCGCGGACCCGCTCATGCGGCGTCGTCTCGTAGCCGGTGCCGCGGCGCGCCAGCAGCACGCCGTAGCCCGCCACCAGCAGATAGGGCAGCAGCGCGGTCACGCTGGTCATGTCGAGCATGACGTTGAAGGCGTCGCGCGACCAATAAGTGGAGATGACGAACAGCGAGACGACGATGTTGGTCAGCCACAGCGCGTTGGCGGGCACCCGGTTGCGGTTCTGCGCCGCGAAGAGCTTCGGCATGTCGTTCGACTTGGCGGCGGCGAACAGCACTTCGGCGCAGATGAGCGACCAGGCGAGATAGGCGCCGAGCACCGAGATCAGCACGCCGATGGAAATGAACACCGCGCCCCAATGGCCGACGACCAGTTCCAGCGCGCCGGCGAGCGAAGGATTCGACACCCCGGCGATCGCCGCCCGCGGCGCCGTCGCATAGGGGAGCAGCGTGACGGCCACCATGAGCCCGGTGACGGCGACGAAGCCGAGGATGGTCGCCGAGCCGACATCCGAGCGCGTCTTGGCATAGCGCGAATAGACGCTCGCCCCCTCGATGCCGAGGAACACGAAGACGGTGATGAGCATGGTGTCGCGCACCTGTGCCACCAGCGTCTTCTCCGGCATGCCGACGCCGCCGAAGAAATTCTCCGAGAACTGCGTGTAGTTGAAGAAGAAGATGAAGGCGAGCACCGCCACGATCAGCGGCACGATCTTGGCGATGGTGACGATGGTGTTGATGAAGGTCGCCTGCTCCACCCCGCGCAGGATCATGAAGTGAAAGGCCCAGATGCCGACCAGCGACACGATGATCGCGGTGGCGCTGCTGCCGTCCCCGAATATTTCCGGGAAGAAGCGCCCCAGCGTCGAGCCGATGAGCACCCAGTAGAAGACGTTGCCGAGGCAGCTGCCGAGCCAATAGCCGAAGGCCGACAGGAAGCCCGTATAGTCGCCGAAGCCCGCCTTGGCATAGGCGAAGACGCCGGCATCGATATCCGGCCGCTTCTCGGCCAGCGCCTGGAAGACACGCGCCAGCATGTACATGCCGGTACCGGCGATCGCCCAGGCGATGATGGCGCCGAACGGACCGGTGGCCGTCGCGAAGCGGCCCGGCAGATTGAAGATTCCCGCACCGACCATCGAACCGACGACCATGGCGGTAAGGGAAAACAGCGAAAGCTTACCGGTTGGCTGACTTGCCATGACGCCCCCACACAGCACGAAGACTTCGATTGTATTACATATTTATGAGCATTGTATTCTATTAATCGATCCCACGCTGGAGACGATCATTTAATCCAAAATGCCCACAGGAGGTAAGCCCTTAAAGGATAATATTTTTGCTGCACATGCGAAATCGATGGCGATACGGGCGTGCGGCGGCGGATGGCGCCTTCATCTTTCGAAATCCCACGCCGTAAATCTCCACACGACAGGACATGCTGCAGTGCGTGATGAATAAGGGCGCGGTGGAAGCCGGCTCACGACCGGCCGCCCCGCGACCGTCGGCGGCGCACCAGCCGAGGGACGCCTGCCGAATGCGGCACGACAGCCTTCGCCAAGCGCGGGAAGCGAGACCCGGTGATGCATATATTCCATAATATGAAAATATTATGATATGAAATTTCTGAATATGGAATTACTTGACGATTTTGCTTGGAGCGTGATCGGGTACGAAAAATAGGCACTAGCCCATCGCCTCACCTCACGGCACGACAATGAGCAAATTCTCTCCCTTCGACGCCACGCTGTGGTACGCCACCGCACGCCCCGCTCCCGAGACGCATCCGCTTGAAGAGCGACTGACCGCCGACGTCTGCGTCGTCGGCGCCGGCTACACCGGGCTGACCACCGCGCTCGAACTCGCCAGGCAGGGCGTGAGGGTGGTGGTGCTGGAAGCCGAGGAGGCCGGCTTCGGCGGCTCCGGCCGCAATGCCGGCCACTGCACGCCGACCTTCAGCTATTACAGCATCGCCTCGTTGCGGAAGATGCTCGGCGAGCCCTGGGCGGAACGGCTGATCCATCGCCAGACCCGCGCCAATGACCGGGTCAGCGCCATGATCCGCGACTACCAGATCGACTGCGAGTGGCAGCAGAACGGCTATGTGATGGGCGCGCTGCGGCCGGGCGCCCTCGACGTGCTGAAAGGCAAGGTCGAGAGCTACAACGCGGTGGGGGCGAAGACTCGCCTGATCGACCGCGAGGAGGTCGAGGCGCTCACCGGCAGCCCGCGCTTCCATGGCGGCTGGCTGCACACCGAGGCCGGCCACATGAACCCGCTCGGCTATGCCCGCGGCCTTGCCCGCGCGGTGATGCAGGAAGGCGGCATCCTCCATACCGGCTCGCGAGTGGAGGGCGTGGAGAAGGAGGGCGGGCGCTGGAAGGTGAAGACCGCCAAGGGCGAGGTGGTCGCCGACAAGGTGGTGTTCGCCACCGGCGCCTACACGGTCGCCGGATGGCCCAAGCTCGACCAGAGCTTCAAGATCCTGCGGGTGTTCGTCTGCGCCACCCAGCCGCTCGACCCGGAGACGCGCGCCAAGGTGCTGCCCCACAACACCACCATGCATGACGGGCGCGGCGACATCTATGTCTACAAATACAATGCCGAAGGCCGCATCGTCGCCTCGATGTTCCCGATGGGCGCGCGCGGGCGCGACCTCGACTATACCCGCCAAGTGATGACCGACCGGCTGAAATGGCTGCATCCGCAGATCAGGGAGCCGATCCGCTGGGAATATTTCTGGTTCGGCGAACTCGACATGCAGGTGAAGACCGTGCCGCGCCTCTACGGGCTCGCGCCCGGCGTGGCCGCCCTCACCGGCCTGTCCGGGCGCGGCGTGCCGACCGGCTCCATGCTCGGCGGCATCCTCGCCGAATGGGCGCTCGGCGTGCCGGAGAAGGACCTCGCCCTGAAGGTCGAGCCGCTGAAGCCGGCCCCCTTCTATATGAGCTACGCGCCGAAGCTGCGGCTGCGTTATTTCCGTCATCAGGACACCCGCGCCGCGCAGCGCGAGGGCGCCGACATTCCGCCGCATGCCTGAGGAGGAAAAGATGGGCGCACGCACCGTTCTCATCTCCGGCGGCGGCCGCGGCATCGGCGCCGCGACCGCCAGGGTGATGGCCGCGGCGGGCTGGAACGTCTCGCTGGGCATGCGCAGCCCCGCCGTGCCCGACTGGGCAGGTGAGGTGGCCGGCACCGTCGAGGCACACCCCTACGATGCCCTGGACGCGCAATCGGCCGCCGACTGGGTGACGGCGGCACGCGCACGCTTCGGCGGCATCGATGCCGTGGTCGCCAATGCCGGCATCATGATCCGCGGCACTGTGGTGGAGACCAGCGACGCGGATTTCGACGCGCTGATGGCGGTGAACGTCGCGGCCCCGCGCCGCCTGGTGAAGGCGGCCTGGGACGATCTCGTCGCGAGCGGGCAAGGCCGGGTGATCATTGTGTCCTCGCTGTCCGGCAAGCGGGTGAAGTCGGCTGCCTCGGGCCTCTACGCGGTCTCGAAATTCGCCGCGACGGGGCTGGCCCACGCCATCCGCCATGCCGGCTTCGCACAGGGCATTCGCGCGACCGCGGTGTGCCCCGGCTTCGTCGCCACCGATATGGGCCTGCCGCTCACCGACCTCCCCGCCGAGGAACTGACCTTGCCGGAGGATCTCGCCCGCAGCATCGCCTTCCTCATCGAGCTGCCGAACACCTCGAGCGTGGCCGAGTTCGCGGTGAACTGTCGGCTGGAAGAATCGTTCTGAGCCGGACGGAGAGGCTCAGTTCCGTCGCTCGATCAGGTCGATCTCGGCGCGCAGCAGCGCGGCGTAGTTCTCGACCAGCCCCGGTGTCATCTTGGCGCAGAGAAAGGTGAAGCCGAGCGAGGCGACCGGCACGCCGGCCTCGTTGCGGATCGGCATGGCGACGCCGGCAATGCCGGGGATCAACTCGCCAATATCCACCGCATAGCCGCGGATGCGCGTCTCCTCGATCAGCCGCCAGGCCTTCTCGACCGGCAGATCGCGGAAATCCCCCAGCCGGGCGGCATTGGCGCGCAGGATGAACTCCTGCTCCTCGCGGTCGAGAAAGGCGAGCATGGAGATGCTGCCCGGCCCGGCGCCGAGCGGCACCGAGCCGCCGATGGAGCCGGTGAGCGTCTGCACCACGCATTCGCCGTCGCGACGGTCGAGGCAGATGGAATCGTGGTTGTGGCGCGCCATGAGATGCGTGGTCTCGCCGGTCTTCTTGCGCAGCCGGGCCAGGCTCATCTCGCAGCGGCTGATCAGCCCCGGCCCGCGCGCGGCGCGGGCGCCATAGATGAACATCTTGGCGCCGAGCCGGTAGCGCTTGCGCTTGTCGTCGCGCGCCAGCAGCCGATGGCCGACCAGCGTGTTGAGGATGCGATGGCAGGTCGCCGTGTTGAGGCCGGACAGGTCGACCAGTTCCTTCAGCGTCGCCCCCTCCGGGTTGCCGTCGGCGATGAGGTCGAGCAGCAGGGCGGCGCGATCCAGCAGCTGCGACCCACCGGCACTGGAAACCGACATTTCATCTTTCCATATTATGATAAAATAACCTCCATACACTTGTAGTGTGAGAAAAACTGATAATCAATGTTCAAAATTCAAGCACAGGGGAAGCGGGCTAAATTTTAGCCATCAAACGCGATCGCGCGGCTCTGCGAGTCCCCTCAACGATACCTCACCAACCGCAACCAGACGGGGACCTACAGTGAAGACAACCATTCTGACGATTGCCTCTTCCCTGCTGCTGGCGCTCGGGCTGAGCGCGGCGCACGCCGACACGCTGGCGGATGTCAAATCCAAGGGCACCCTGACCATCGGCGTGAAGAACGACTATCCGCCCTATGGCCTGCTCAACGACAAGGGCGAGATCGTCGGCTTCGAGGTCGATCTCGGCAAGTACATCGCCAAGGAGCTGCTCGGCCCCGACGGCAAGGTCGAGCTGGTGCCGGTGGTGGCGTCCAACCGCATCGAATTCCTGAATTCCGGCCGCATCGACATCATCCTCGCCACGCTGGGCGTGACCCCGGAGCGCGCCAAGGTGATCGATTTCTCCGAGTATTACGTCTCGGCGCCCGGCCCCTCGATCCTGGCGCCGAAGAGCGCCACCTTCTCCAAATGGGAAGAGATGAAGGGCCTGACCCTGTGCGGCATCCAGGGCTCCTACTTCAACAAGCACCTGACCGAGGCCTACGGCATCAATCTCACCAACTTCAAGACCCAGCCGGAGGCCTATCGCGCGCTGAAGGACAATCGCTGCGTCGGCTTCGCCTTCGACGACATGACCCTGCGCAAGAAGACCGAGGAGGCCGACTGGGCCGGCTACAAGATCGCCATCGATCCCTATGAGTACATCCCGCAGGCCGCCGGCATCCGCAAGGACGACACCGCCTTCCGCGAGGCGGTGAACAAGGCGATCCTCAAGGCCGAGGCCGAGGGCAAGCTGATCGAGTGGGAGACCACCTACGGCATGCCGCACGCCAAGTACATCGCCGAGCGCGCCGAGGCCGCCAAGGCCAAGCTGAAGCCGTGACCTGACGTCCCGCGGGGGCCGAGCCGTGTTCAATCTCGATTATTCGTGGCTGGCCGACCCGGTCTATCAGGGTTGGCTGATCCGCGGGACGCTCACCACCATCGAGCTGGCGTTCGCCTCCTCGGCGATCTCCTTCGTGATCGGCCTGTTCGGCGCACTGGCGCTGACGCTGCGCATCGCCTGGCTGGATGCCTTCATCGAGCTGTTCGTGGAAGTGTTCCGCAACACGCCGCCGCTGCTGCAGATGCTGTTCTTCTACTTCACCCTCAGCACCATCGGGCTGAGGGTGACCGACCCGGCGACGGGGGTGAGCGTGCCGCTCCTCTCCGCCTTCGCCTGCGCGCTGATCTCGTTGAGCCTGTTCGGCGGCGCGCTGTGCATCGAGGCCTTCCGCTCCGGGCTCGACAGCCTGCCGCGGGCGGTGACCGAGGCGGCGCGCTCGCTCGGCTACAGCCGCTGGCAGCGCTTCCGCCGCATCGAGGCGCCGATCGCCAGCCGCATCTGCCTGCCGGCGCTCACCAACATCATGACCAACCAGTTCAAGACCACCTCGCAGGCCTCGGTGATTACCGTGCCGGAGCTGATGTACTACGCCGGCCAGATCTACAACGACACCTTCCGCACCGCCGAGGTGATGATCCTGGTGCTGTTCATCTATGTCTCGCTGGTGAGCCTGCTCTCCTGGGGCATGGTGCGCATCGAGCGGGCACTGGCCTTCCCCGGCTATGGCAGGGCGCATTGAGATGGCGCTGCTCGTGACCTATGCCGACAAGAAGCGCGCGGTGCAGCTGGGCATCGTGCTGGCCGTCGCGGCCTGGATCGGGCTCGATGCCGCCGCCGGCGGCGGCGAGGGGTGGGCGCGCGTCTGGGCGCGGCTGCCGATCTTGCTCACCGGCAACGGTTCGGGCTGGCCGCTCTCCGGCGGCTTCGCGCTGAACATCTTCCTCAGCCTGTGCGCCATGGCGCTGGCGGCGCTGCTCGGCACCGTGCTCGGCTTCGGCATGCTGGCGAAGAACCGGCTGGTGCGCGTGCCGTGCTTCTTCGTGATGAACTTCCTGCGCAACTCGCCCTGGCTCGTGCTGCTGTTCGCGATGCTCTACATCATCCCGTTCAACATCCGGCTGTTCGGGATCTCCATCGCCGTGCCGGCCTTCGTCAAGGCGGTGATCGGCCTCGCCTTGCCAACCGCGGCGAATTTCGCCGAGATCATCCGCGGCGCGGTGCAGTCGATCCATTCCGGCCAGTGGGAGGCCGCCCGCTCGCTCGGCTACATGCCGATGGCGATCTATTGGCGGATCATCCTGCCGCAGGCGCTGCGCCGCATGATCCCCGGCTGGATGAACCTCTACGCGCTGCTGATGATCGCCACCTCGCTCGCCACCGTCACCGGAATTCAGGACGTGATCACCACGCTGAATACACTGCTGGCGATGGAGAACGAACGGGTCATCGTCTATTTCTACATCACCGCGCTGTTCCTGTTCTTTGCCTTTTGCTACCCGCTGGCCCTGCTGGCGCGGCGCATGGAACAGTCGGTCAAGGGAGATTCCCTGTGAACCGCTCCGACGTCCTCATCGAGCTCGACCAGGTCAACAAGAGCTTCGGCGCCTTCCAGGTGCTGAAGGGCATCTCGCTCTCCGTCAAGGACGGCGAGGCGGTATGCATCATCGGCCCGTCGGGCTCGGGCAAGTCGACCATCCTGCGGTGCATCAACGGGCTGATCCCGATCGATTCCGGCTCCATTCGCGTCGGCACC
This sequence comes from Ancylobacter oerskovii, assembly GCF_018390555.1. Taxonomy (GTDB): domain Bacteria; phylum Pseudomonadota; class Alphaproteobacteria; order Rhizobiales; family Xanthobacteraceae; genus Ancylobacter; species Ancylobacter oerskovii. The sequence goes on from NZ_JAHBGB010000002.1 coordinate 673,986, forward strand.
CATGCGGTGCACAAGATGAAGACCGAGAAGGAGATGCGCCCGCTGCGCCATCAGGTATCGATGGTGTTCCAGCAGTACAACCTGTTCCCCCACCGCACCGCCCTGCAAAACGTCATGATGGCGCCCATCCAGGTGCTCGGCCACGACCCGAAGGAGGTCGAGGTACGGGCGCGGCGGCTGCTCGCCAAGGTGCGCCTGTCGGAGAAGGCGGATTCCTATCCCGGCCAGCTCTCGGGCGGCCAGCAGCAGCGCGTCGCCATCGCAAGGGCGCTGGCCATGGAACCGCAGGTGATCCTGTTCGACGAGGTCACCGCCGCGCTCGATCCCGAGACGGTGAAGGAAGTGCTCACCGCCATCCGCGAACTGGTGGATGAGGGCCTCACCTGCATCCTCGTCACCCATGAGATGAAATTCGCCCGCGAGGTCGCCGACCGGGTGTGTTTCACCGATCACGGACGCATCGTCGAAAGCGGCCCGCCGGCGCAGATCTTCGACGCGCCGCAGGACCCGCGCACCCGCGAATTCCTCGGACAGGTGCTCTGACAGACCCGGCGGACCGCGCGGCCCGCTTCCACGACCCGGACCGGCGCCCTGCCCTGCGCATTCGCGCGGGCGACGGCCGGTGCACATAGAGAAGGCATGCGCCATGGCGGCGAACGACATCTTCGCGGAAGGCTTCAAGGACCAGCCCTATTGGTGGGAGGCCGCCGAGCCGGAGACCGATCTCGACCCGCTGCCCGCGCGGGTCGACGTGGCGGTGATCGGCTCCGGCTATGCCGGGCTCAACGCCGCCACCGAGCTCGCCCGCGCCGGCATGAGCGTGGTGGTGCTGGACGGCGAGCGCATCGGCGAGGGCGGCTCCACCCGCTCCGGCGGCATGGTGTCGAGCGGCCAGAAGCTGGTGGTGGGCGGTGCCATCAAGGGCATCGACCCCGAGCTGTTCGAGCGGATGATCGGCGACAGCATCGGCTCCTTCGACTATCTGCAGACGCTGATCAACGGCGAGGGCCTCGACGCCGACCTGAAGATCACCGGCCGCTTCTTCGGCGCCCATGCGGCGAACCAGATGGAGGCGATCCATCGCAATGGTCGCATCCTCGCCGAGAAGACCGGCGTGACGGTGAGCTTCTTCGACCGCTCCAACCAGCGGGCGGCGATCGGCTCCGACTATTATTTCGGCGGCATGGTGATCGACCAGTATGGCGGCCTGCATCCCGGCAAATATCACCGGGCGCTGCGCCAGCGGGCACGGGCGAGCGGGGTGATGCTGCGCTCGCATGCGCGGGCGAAGCCGGTGCAGGACGGCCCGAACGGCCTCAAGCTGGTCTCGACGGCGCGCGGCGACGTGCTGGCCACCCATGTCGTCACCGCCACCAACGGCTACACCCGCAAGGACGCCGCGCCGGACATCGCCCGGCGCGTGGTGCCGGTGAAGAGCTACCAGATCGCCACCGAGCCGCTGCCCGCCGACCTGATCGAGACGCTGATCCCCGGGGGCCGGATGATCTCCGACACCAGGCGCGACGTGATCTATACCCGCCCCTCGCCGGATGGCAGCCGCATCCTGTTCGGCTCGCGGCCCGGCCTCACCGAGGTCACCGACCGCGAGGCGGCACCCGCCATCTATGCCCGCATGACCGAGATCTTCCCGGAACTGCGCGCCTACAGGATCAGCCATGCCTGGAGCGGCTTCGTCGCCATGACCGTCGACAAGGTCGCGCATATGGGCAAGCGCGACCTCAGCGACTTCGCGGTCGGCTGCAACGGCAACGGCGTCGCGCTGATGAGCTATCTCGGCTACCAGACGGCGCAGAAGATCCTCGGCCGGCAGAACCGTCCCACGGCGTTCGACCGCGAGGACTTCACCGCCGTGCCGTTCTATGACGGGCGGCCGAACCCGTGGTTCCTGCCGATCGCCGCCGCCTGGTACCGCCTGCAGGACTGGTACGAACGGCGCTGAGGCGCCATGCTGCGCCACGGATTCGGCGGGGAAGCGGCATGGACCTCACACTGACGGCGAAGCTGTTCGCGGCGTTGTTCGCCATCATGAATCCGCTCAGCACCATTCCGATCTTCCTCGCCCTGACCGGCGACCTCACGCCGGCCCAGCGGCGCAGCACCCTCCTCGCTATGATCGTCACGGTGACGGCCGGCGCGCTGGTCTGCGCGCTGGCCGGGCAGGCGGTGCTTTCGGCCTTCGGCATCGACGTGCCGCATTTCCGGCTCGCCGGCGGGCTGATCGTGCTGATGATCGCGCTGTCCATGCTGAGCGGCGACGATCATTCCTCGCATCAGGGCACGGAGGCCGAGCAGCGGCAATTCGAGACGGTGGCCAATGTCGGCGTCTATCCGCTCGGCCTGCCCATCGCGCTCGGCCCCGGCACCATGGCGACGCTGATCGTCTTCGCGCAGGAGGCGCAGGGAACCGCCGGGATCGCGTCCTATTATGCCGGCCTGCTCGGCTATCTCGTCTTCTTCGCCGCCGCGATGGCACTGGCGCCGGTCATCGGCTCCAGGCTTTCGCCCACCGCCCTGTCCATCTCCAAGCGGCTGATGGGCATCATCCTCGCCGCCATCGCCATGGAAATGATCACCGACGCGCTCGGCGGCGTGTTTCCCGCCTGGCGGGCCGGCACCTAGGGCGCCGGCCGGGCTATTCCGCGGGCGCCGGAGCGGGAACCGGCGTCGGAATCACCTCGGCGGCCGGGTGCGTGTGGATGCGGCCGATCAGCGAATAGACCGTCGGCACCACGAACAGCGTCAGCAGCGTGCCCAGCGTCATGCCGCCGACGATCACCCAGCCGATCTGCTGGCGGCTCTCGGCCCCCGCGCCGGTGGCAAGGGCGAGCGGCACCGCGCCCAGGACCATGGCGCCGGTGGTCATCAGGATCGGCCGCAGGCGCAGCACCGCCGCGTCGATCACCGCCGACAGGCGATCAAGACCGGCCTCCTGCTGCTGGTTGGCGAATTCGACGATCAGGATGCCGTGCTTGGTGATGAGGCCGACCAGTGTCACCAGCCCGATCTGCGAATAGACGTTCAGCGTGCCGCCGGCATAGTAGAGCGCGGCCAGCGCCCCGGTCATCGAGAGCGGCACGGTGAGCATGATGATCACCGGGTCGCGGAAGCTCTCGAACTGCGCCGCCAGCACCAGATAGATGAAGCCGAGCGCCAGCACGAAGACGATGGCGAGGCTCTGGCCGGCGGCACGGAACTCACGGCTCTGGCCGGCGACGTCGGTGCGCGCGGTGTCCGGCAGGACCTCGCGGGCCGCCTGGTCGAGGAAGGCCAGCGCCTCGCCCTGCGAGAAGCCGGGGGCGAGGTTGGCGGAGATGGTCGCCGAGCGCAGCTGGTTGAAGCGCTTGAGCTCCTGCGGCGCCACGCTCTCGCGGACGGAGACGAGGTTGGCCAGCTGCACCATCTGTCCGCCCGCGGAACGCAGATAGATGGTGTCGAGCGTGGTGGGCGAGGCGCGGTCGCTGGCGTCCAGCTGGACATAGACGTCGTATTGCTCGCCGCCGACTTCGAAGCGCGTCACTTGCCGGCCGCCGAGCAGGCTCTCCAGCGTGCGGCCGAGCACCGCGACGTCGATGCCGAGATCCGCCGCCTTGGCCCGGTCGATGGTGACCGATATTTCCGGCTTGTTCAGCTTCAGGTCGCTGTCGAGGCTGACCAGGCCGGGATAATCGGCGATGCGGGCGAGGAACTGCTTCACATATTCGTCCAACTCCTCATAGGTGCCGGACGTCTGGATCACGAATTCGATCGGCCGCGAATTGTTGGAAGCCCCGAGCGAAGCCGGGTTGTTGGCATAGGCGTTGACGCCGGCGATGCGCCGCAGCTGCGGCGAGGTGGCGGCGACGATCTCCTGCTGGCGGCGCTCCCGCTCGTCCCAATCCTTCAGCCGGCCGATGACGAGGAAGCGGTGGACCTCCGGCATGCCGTTGATGATCAGCACCGAATCCAGCTCGGGGATCTTGTCGAGAATGCCGTTGATCTGGCCGGTGTAGCGGGAGGTGTAGGCGAGCGTCGAGCCCTCCGGGGCGCTGCCGGTGACGCGCACCGTGCCCCGGTCCTCCACCGGCGACAGTTCCGAAGGCAGGACGGCGAAGAAATAGCCGCTGGCGCCGGCGACCAGCAACGCCACCAGCAACACCAGCGCCCGCATCCGCAGCACGCCGCCGAGCAGGCGCCGGTAGCCGTCCTCCATCCCGCGCAGGCCGCGCTCGACAAAGGCGGAAATCCGCCCCGGATTGGCCTCGTGCCGGAGCAGGCGCGAGCACATCATCGGGGTGAGGGTCAGCGCCACGAAGCCGGACACCAGCACCGCGCCGGCCAGCGTCAGGGCGAATTCGGTGAACAGCCGCCCGGTGCGGCCGGCGGCGAAGGCGACCGGCGCATAGACCGCGGCGAGCGTCAGCGTCATGGCGATGACCGCGAAGCCGATCTCCCTGGCGCCGCGAATGGCGGCGGGGATCGGCTTCATGCCATGCTCGATGTGGCGGAAGATGTTCTCCAGAACGACGATGGCGTCGTCGACCACCAGGCCGATGGCGAGCACCATGGCGAGCAGGGTCAGCGTGTTGATGCTGAACCCCAGCGCGTACATCAGCGCGAAGGTGGTGATCAGCGAGATCGGGATGGTGATCACTGGGATCAGCGACGCCCGGAACGAGCGCAGGAAGACCACGATCACCAGCACCACCAGGACCACCGCCTCGACGATGGTGTGGAACACCGCCCGGATCGAGCGGTCGATGAACACCGAATTGTCGTTGCCGATGGTGGCGTTCATGCCTTCCGGCAAGGTGTCGTTGATCTCCGGCAGCACCGCCCGCACGCCGGACGATACGTCGAGCGGATTGGCGACCGCCTGCTTGATGATGCCGACGATGATCGCCTGCCCGCCGTCGAAGCGGCTGGAGCGCCGCTCGTCCGCCGCCCCGAGGGCAACGCGGGCGACGTCGGCGAGGCGCACCTGCGCGCCGTTGGCCCGCTTGACGATGATGTCGTTGAACTGGTCGACGGTGGCGAGCGCGGTGCGCGAGAGCACGGTGAACTCGCGATCCGTGCTCTCGATGCGCCCGGAGGGGATCTCGACATTCTGCCCCCGCAGCGAATCCTCGATGTCCTGCACCGTCAGTTCATAGGCGGCGAGACGCTCGCGATCGATCCAGATGCGCATGGCATAGCGACGCTCGCCATAGATCTGCACATCGGCGACGCCGGTGAGGTTCTTGAAGCGGTCGACGACGTAGCGGTCGATATAGTCGGACAGCTCCAGCGCGTTCATGCGGTCGGAGCGGAACACCACGAAGACGACCGGCTGGGCATCGGCCTCGACCTTGGAGATCACCGGCTCGTCGATCTCGTCCGGCAGGCGCTGGCGCACGCGGCTGACGCGGTCGCGCACGTCGCTGGCCGCCACGTCGGGATTCACCTCCAGCCGGAAGCGCACGGTGATGCGGCTCGATTCCGAGCGGCTGGTGGATTCGAGGACGTCGATGCCCTCGATGCCGGCGATGGAGCCTTCCAGCACCTGCGTCACCTGGCTCTCGACGATGCTCGCCGAGGCGCCGGTATAGGTGGTGACGACGGAAACCACCGGCTCGTCGATATTGGGATATTCGCGCACGGTGAGGCGGCTGTAGGAGACGATGCCGATGAGCACCATCAGAAGGCTCAGCACCGTGGCGAAGACCGGGCGGCGGATGCACAGTTCGGAGATACCCATCGCCGTGCCTCAGCTCTGCGTGGCCGGCGGGGTCGGCACCACCTCCACATCGACGCCGTTGCGCAACCGGCCCTGGCCGGCGATGACAACGCTGGCACCGGCCGGCACGCCCTTGATGACCTCCACCTCGCCGGCGCGGCGCTGGCCGAGCTCGACCTTGGCCTCCTTGGCCTTGCCGTCGGCGACCAGCCAGACGAAGCGCTCCTGCCCGCGCGGCACGATGGCGCTCTCCGGCACGAACACGGTCGGCCGGCTCTCCAGGCCCTTCACCACCACCCGCACGAACAGGCCCGGCCGCAGCATCAGGCCGGGATTGGGCAGGTTGGCGCGCACGCTGAGCGAGCGCCCGTCGACATCGACCATCGGATCGAGGGCATAGACGGCGCCGGTGAAGCTGCGGTCCGGCATGGCATCGACGGCGATCTCGACATTCTGTCCCGGCGCGATCTGGCGCAGGAACACCTCCGGCACCTTGAAGTCGACCTTGAGCACGTCGATCTTCTCGAGGTTCACCAGCGCGGTGCCGACGGGAATATAGGCGCCGACGGAGACCGAGCGCAGGCCGACCACGCCGTCGAACGGCGCATGGATGGTGTGCTTGGCGGTCTGCACGCGCTGGGAATCGATCAGCGCCGAGGCGGTGTTCAGCTCGGCCTTCGCCTCGTCGAGCGCCCGGGCGGTCCCCGAGCCGCTCTGCTGCAGCCGCTGGGCGCGATCGAAATTGGCCTTGGCGAGTTCCAGCCGCGCCTCGGTTTCCTCCAGCGAGGCCTTCACCAACGCCGCATCGAGCTGGATCAGCACGTCGCCGGCCCGAACCTGCTGGCCTTCCTTGAAATTGATCTTCTCGATCCGGCCGGCCACCTCGGCGGCGACCTTGACGGATTCATCCGACTGCAGCGTACCGATCGAACGGATGTCGGCGGTCACCTGCTCCTGGCGGGCGGCCGCGATCTCGACCGGGATGCGGGGGGCCGGGCGGGCCTCCGGCGCGGCGCGCGCCTCACCCTTTACGGCGGACAGACCGCTCGCGATCCAGCCCTGCCGATGAGCAAGCACTCCGGCTCCCGCCAGCACGGCCAGACACACAAGCAGGCCCGTCACGCGTCGCATACAATCTCCTCGCCCGTCGCTGCGTCGCAAAATGACGCCAGAAAATCGACAGTGCCGAAGTGAGGAAAAGTTCCAACTTAAAACTTTGTCATATTCGCACGACATCGATCACAACGTCGCTGGCGTGCCGATCATATCACACACCGCTCCGTCAATCCGGCAGGGCTCTGAGGAAGCTGCGCATCACCGCTACGGAATTGTTGGCGGCGAGGTCCATGAAGACGTGCATCTCGTTCTCGCCCGGCCCGCCGCCGGCCAGGTCCGACAGGGCGCGGAACACGATGAACGGCACGCCGTTGGTGGTCGCCACCTGGGCGATGGCCGCGCTCTCCATGTCCAGCACATGGGCCTGGAAGGTATCGAAGGCATAGCTGCGGAAGGCCGCATTGTCGACGAAGGCCGCGCCGGACACGCCGTGGCCGCCGATGCGCACCTGCGGCGACTTCAGCAGGCAGACATTGGCGGCATTGCAGCGCTCGAGCGCACCGTCAGCCTGCGCCCCGACCTTGCGGGCGATCTCCAGCAGGGCGGGATCGACGTCGAACCAGAACTGGCGCGGCGACGACGCCTGCCCCTCGCGGAACACGCGCACCCCGCGCGGGAACATCATTCCGAAATTGGCGAATTCCTGCGTGTCGTCGGAAGGCAGCCGGAAGCCCTGCGGGGTCTCCCGCGCCATGATCACCTCGAGATATTGCCCCCAGCGCGCGGGCACCGCGATGTCGCCGATATTCAGCGAGGGATCGACGCCCCCGGCAATGCCCGACACCACGAGGCGGGTCACCTTGTACCGGTCGAGCACCATCTGGGTGGTCATGGCGGCGTTCACCATGCTCACCCCGGTCATCGCCAGCACCACCGGCTTGCCGTCGATCTCGCCGGTGACGATGGGAACGCCCTTGTAGCTGTGCTCCTGCATGTGGGTGGCGACGGCGCGCAGCGACCTCCATTCCGGCTCGAAGGCGCAGAGCACCGCGGTGCGCGGCACCGGATCGACGAGTTCCGCCCGCGCGGGCGAGAAAGCGGCAAGCAGCAACAGGGCGGCAAGCCAGAGGCGCAAGGTCGAGACGGCGGACGACATGAAGGCCCCCGGGATCGGCAACCGCGGCCATTCCGCGGAGCCTCGATCCTACAGGGCGGGCGGCATCCGCGCACCAGCCGGCTAAGCGTTCTCAGCCGTTCTTCACCATGACGTGGCGCACCACCGTGTAATCCTCCAGCGCATAGGCGGACAGGTCCTTGCCGTAGCCGGACTGCTTGAGGCCGCCATGCGGCATCTCGCTCACCAGCATGAAATGGCAGTTCACCCAGGTGCAGCCATATTGCAGCCGGGCGGCGGTGGCCATGCCGCGGGAGATGTCCTTGGTCCACACCGAGGAGGCGAGGCCGTAATCGCTGTCGTTGGCCCAGGCCACCGCGTCCTCGACCTCCTTGAACCGCGTCACCGAGACCACCGGGCCGAACACCTCGCGCCGGACGATCTCGTCCGATTGCAGCGCGCCGGCGACCACCGTCGGCTCATAGAAGAAGCCCTTGCCGGGGGCGAGCTTGCCGCCGGTGGCGATCTCGATATGGCCCACCTCCGAGGCGCGCTCGACGAAGGAGGCGACGCGGGCACGCTGGCGGGCGGAGATCAGCGGGCCGATGTCGTTCTCCTCGTCATTCGGCGAGGCGAATTTCAGCCCGGAGACGGCCGAGGCGAGATCGGCGACCAGCCTGTCATAGATGCGGTCCGCCGCGTAGATGCGGCAGGCGGCGGTGCAGTCCTGGCCGGCATTGTAGTAGCCGAACGCCTTCACGCCCTCAACCACCTCGGCGATGTCGGCATCGTCGAACACGATCACCGGCGCCTTGCCGCCGAGCTCGAGATGGGTGCGCTTCACGCTTCTTGCGGCGGCGGTCAGCACCTTCTTGCCGGTGGCGATGTCGCCGGTGAGCGAGACCATTGCCACCTTGGGATGGTTGATCAGCGCATTGCCGACGCTCTCGCCGCGCCCGACCACCACATTCACCACCCCTTCCGGGAAGATGTCGGCGATCAGCCGGGCCAGCTTCAGCGCGGTCAGCGGGGTCTGCTCGGAGGGCTTGATCACCACGGTATTGCCGCCGGCGAGTGCCGGCGCCAGCTTCCACGCCGCCATCATCAGCGGATAGTTCCACGGCGCGATGGAGGCGACGACGCCGATCGGGTCGCGGCGGATCATCGAGGTGTGGCCGGCGAGGTACTCGCCCGCCACCATGCCGTGCTGGGTGCGCACCGCGCCGGCGAAGAAGCGGAAGCAATCGACCACGCCGGGGATCTCGTCGCGCAGCACCGCGTGGCGCGGCTTGCCGCAGTTCAGCGCTTCCAGCGTGGCGAAGCTCTCGGCCTCCGCCTCGATGCGATCCGCGAGCTTCAGCAGCAGATAAGAGCGCTCCGCCGGCGTCGTGCGCGCCCAGCCGGCGAAGGCCTTGTCCGCCGCATTCACCGCCGCGTCGATCTGATCGGCTGAAGCTTCCGGCAGCTCGACCAGCGTTTCCTCGGTCTTCGGGTTGAGCACCGTCTCCGGGGCTTCGGTGCCGGCGGCGAAGGTGGCGCCGATCAGCATCTCGGTGTCGAGGGTGGCGGTCATGGATTTCTCCTATTTGCCGGCCGCACCGGTTCCGCGCGCCGTTCCACCCTCGCGGGTGAGGTAATAGGCGGCGAGGATGGGCAGGAAGGTGACGAGGATGACGAGCACGGCGACGACGTTGGTCACCGGCCGCTGGCGGGGGCGGATCAGCTCGGACAGCATCCAGATCGGCAGCGTCGATTGCTGGCCGGCGGTGAAGGTGGTGACGATCACCTCGTCGAAGGACAGCGCGAAAGCGAGCATGCCGCCGGCGAGCAGCGCGGTGCCGATGTTCGGCAAGACGACGAGGCGGAAGGTCTGGAAGGCATCGGCACCGAGATCCATCGACGCCTCGATGAGCGAGGGCGACAGCCGGCGCAGCCGGGCGACCGCATTATTGTAGACGACGACGATGCAGAAGGTCGCGTGGCCGAGCACGATGGTCCAGAAGGAGAAGGGCATCTCCATCAGCCCGAAGGCCTGGCGCAGCGCGATGCCGGTGACGATGCCCGGCAGGGCGATGGGCAGCACGAAGAGCAGCGAAATCGGCTCGCGGCCGAAGAACTTCGCCCGCGCCAGCGCGCCCGCCGCCAGCGTGCCCAGCACGAGGGCGATCAGCGTGGCGATGGCGGCGACCTTCAGCGACAGCCCCACCGCCGCCCAGATGTCCGCCCGCCCCCAGACGACGCCGAACCATTTCAACGTATAGCCCGGCGGCGGGAAGGCGTAGCTCTTCTCCTCGGTGGTGAAGGCGTAGAGCAGGATGAACAGCAGCGGGATGTGCAGGAAGGCCAGCCCGCCAAGGGCGGCGATCTTCAGGCCGAGCGAGGGGCGGTTCATGGGAGGGCGCTCCTGAACGCGCCGTCATGGCCGGGCTTGGCCCGGCCATCCACGACTTTGCAGCGAATGCGCCGTGGGTAGGAAAGGCGTGGATGCCCGGCCCGAGGCCGGGCATGACGGTGCTTCCGGCCAAGTCCCCTCATCCCACCGCTCTCGCCCTTGGGGAGAGGGAGGAGTGCCGCCTTGGGCGGAGTTTCCGCTGGGTTCCGGATCGGCGCTGCGCTGCGCGCAGCTTGTCCGGGAAACCGAGGGGCCCCCGCGTCCCGGACCAGCAACGCCGCAGGCGCAGCGCCGATCCGGGACTCAGGAGAGACTCTTCGGCCGCATTCCCCCGCCTCACATCGCATCGAAGGCTCCCGTGCGCCTGGCGAGCGTCAGGAACAGCGCCATGACCAGGATCGGCACCAGCGAGAAGGCGGCGGCGAGCGGGATATTCCCCGCCGTGCCCTGCAGCGTGTAGACTGCCTGACCGAGCACCAGCGCCGAGGTGCCGATGATCTGCGGCACGATGTAGTCGCCCAGCGTCAGCGAGAAGGTGAACACCGCGCCGGCCACCACGCCGGGCATGGCGAGCGGCAGGATCACGCTTCGAAAGGTGTAGCCCGGGCTGGCGCCGAGATCGCCCGCCGCCTCGATGAGGCTGGCCGGCACCCGCTCCAGCGCCGCCTGCACCGGCAGGATCATGAAGGGCAGCCAGAGATAGGTGAAAGTGAGCACCATGCCGGTGTAGCTGACCGACAGGGACGGCCCGCCGACCAGCGGCAGCGCCAGCCAGGCCTCGAGCGCGCCATCGAGCCCGAGCCGGCCGGCGAACCAGGAGATGGCCCCTTCCCTGGCCAGCAGCAGCTTCCAGCCATAGACCTTGACGAGATAGCTCGACCATAGCGGCATCATCACCGCGAGGTAGAAGCCCGCCTTGGCGCGCGGACCGGCATAGCGGGCGGCGTAGTAGGCGATGGGAAAGGCGATCAGCGCGCAGAGCAGCGTCACCGCCGTGGCGACGCCGACCGTGCGCATCAGGATGTCGAAATTGGCCGGTCGGAACAGCTCGAGCAGCGTCGCCGTGGTCGGCTCGCGCACGATGGTGCCGGAGAACTCGTCGATGGAGAAGATCGCCTGGCCGAGGAAGACGAGCAGGCTGCCGAGATAGACGATGCCGAGCCAGAGCAACGGCGGCGCCAGCAGCAGGAGCACGATGAGAGACGCCCGCCGCATCAGCGCGTCGGACAGGCGGCGCGCGAAGCCGTCGCGGGGGGCCGGAAGATCGAGGGTGACGAGGCTCATGCACCGCCTCCCTTCGGCTCGCCCTCCATCGGCACCAGCGCCGCCAGCGGGATGGCAAGGCGCACCGTTTCCCCGGGCGCGGGCGCATGCTGGGCGGCAGGCACCGCCGCGACCAGCGTCGCGCCGGGGGTGCGGACCGCGAGGCGCCGCACCGGGCCCTGATAGGACACGTCGACCACGACCGCCTCGACGACGGCGGCACCCGCCGGCGCCGGAGCGGCATGTGCCAGCAGCGCGATCTTCTCCGGCCGCAGGCTGTAGAGGCGAGGAACGGCACCGAGCACCGCCGCCATGTCCGGCTCGATCACATTGGCCGCACCGACGAAGGCGGCGACGAAGCGGGTCGCCGGCCGCTCATACACCTCCTCGGGCGGGCCGACCTGCACAATGCGGCCCTCGTTGAACACCGCCACCCGGTCGGCCATGGAAAGCGCCTCGCCCTGGTCGTGGGTGACGAACACGAAGGAGAGGCCGAGCGCCCGCTGCAAACCCTTGAGCTCGACCTGCATCTCCTCGCGCAGCTTGAGGTCGAGCGCCCCGAGCGGCTCGTCCAGGAGCAGCACCTTCGGGCGCACCACCAGCGCACGGGCGAGCGCCACGCGCTGGCGCTGGCCGCCGGAGAGCTGGGCCGGGCGGCGCGCCTCCAGCCCCGCGAGCTTGACCAGGGCGAGGGCTTCGCGCGCCAGCTTCTCGCGCTCGGCGCGGGGAACCCCACGCACCTTCAGCCCGTAGGCGACGTTCTCGCCCACCGAGAGATGCGGGAACAGCGCATAGTCCTGGAAGACGGTGTTCACCGGCCGGCGATAGGGCGGCAGCCCCTCCACCGTCTCGCCGAAGATCTCGATATGGCCGCCATCCGGCTGCTCGAAGCCGGCGATGAGGCGGAGGCAGGTGGTCTTGCCCGAGCCGGACGGGCCGAGCATGGCGAAGAACTCGCCCGGGGCGATGGACAGGTCCACGCCGTCGACCGCCTTCACGCTCCCGAAATGGCGCACCACGCCGGCGAAGCGGACGGCGGAGACGGCGGCGCTGGGGGCGGGAGCGTGCATGTGCGGTCCAAATCAACTCGCGCACCCTCATACTGAGGTGCGAGCGAAGCGAGCCTCGAAGGATGCCCGTTTGAGCATCCTCGGTTCCAGCATCCTTCGAGGCCCGGGCTTTCGCCCGGGCACCTCAGGCTCAGGGTGTTCGAGAATAGTGCGGCTACCGTCCGCCGAGCACGGCGATGTAGTCCGACACCCAGCGGTAATAAGGCACGCAACCCTCGGCCTGGGTGGCGCACTTGGCTACCGGTGTCCGCCAGAAATGCGTCTTCTCGAAATTGCCGGCGCCGTTGGTGGCGCAGCCTTCGGCGCCCAGCAACTCGTTGCCCTTGCAGGCCGCCGGCACGGCCGGCACCGAGCCGAACCACGCGGCGAGGTCGCCCTGCACCTTCGGCGCGATCGAATGCTCCATCCACATATAGGCGCAGTTCGGATGGGCGGCATCGACATGCATCATGGTGGTGTCGGCCCAGCCGGTGGCGCCTTCCGCGGGGACGGTGGAGGCGATCGGCTTCTTCTGGCTCACCAGCAGGTTCACCTGGAACGGCCAGGAGGAGGACGCGACCACGCCCTCATTGGTGAAGTCGTCGACCTGGATCATGGCGTCGTGCCAGTAGCGCTGCACGATCTTGCGCTGCTCGCGCAACAGATCGAGCGCCGCCTTGTACTGCGCCTCGGTCAGCTCGTAGGGATCCTTGATGCCGAGCTCGGGCTTGTGCGCCATGAGATAGAGCGCGGCGTCGGCGATGTAGATCGGCCCGTCGAAGGCCTGCACCCGGCCCTTGTTGGACTTGCCGTCCGGCAGGACCTGCTCCTCGAACACGACATTCCAGCTTTTCGGCGCCTCGCCCTTGAAGGCTTCGGTGTTGTACATCAACACGTTGGAGCCCCACTGGTAGGGCACCCCGTAATGCACGCCGTTCACCGTGTGCCAGGGAGCGTCCTGCAGGCGATCATCGACGCTGCCCCAGCTCGGGATCAGCTTGGTGTTGATCGGCGCGGCCTTCTTGCCGGCGATGAGGCGCAGCGAGGCGTCGCCGGAGGCGGTGACGAGGTCGAAGCCGCCCTCGTTCATCAGCGCCACCATCTCGTCGGAGGTGCCGGCGGTCTTCACATTGACCTTGCAGCCGGACTTCTTCTCGAAATCGGTGACCCAGTCATAGGCCTTGTCGGTCTCGCCACGCTCGATATAGCCGGCCCAGGCGACGATATCGACCTGCCCCTCGCCCTTGCCGAGCTCTTTTAATTCAGCAGCGACAAGGGGTTGCGCGGCAAGCGAGGCGCAGGCGGCGAGTGCGGGCAGGCACAGGAGGCGTGTGTGCGTCGGCATGCGGGTTCCCTCTGTTCTGCGGGCATCGGAGGCCCTTTGAGGGAAGTGTGCCGCTGCGTCGGGCGGCTTGCCACACCAAAGAAAAGAACGCAGGCATCGGAAAAACCGATAACCGGAAATCAGGCGATGGCCCCGCCATGGCGAAGGCGGACCGGCTGGCGGGTGCCGGCGATGGACAGGAAGCCGGTGGCGGCGGGCGACAGAGGCGAGCCCCGCCGCCAGGCCGTGGCGACCTCGATGGCCGGCAACTCCTCGGCGAGCTGCCGGGCCTCGATCTTGTCGCCCTCCAGCGACCAGGGGCGATAGGTGAGGTCCGGCAGCACCGCGACGCCGGCGCCGGTGGCGACCAGCGAGCGCACCGCCTCCACCGAGCGGGTGCGGAAGGCCACCGGCGGACGGATGCCGAGCCGGCGCCAGACGATCTCGGAGGCCTCGGCGATCTCGTCGATGGTCAGCAGCACATGCGGCTCGGCGGCGAGATCGCGCAGGCTCACCTTGTCCTCGGCCAGCGCCGGGTGCCCGAGCGGCATCCACACGCGATAGGGAGAAACCTGCACCGGCTCGGTCTGCAAGGCCGCAGAGCGCCTGCCGGGCGGCAGCACCATCACCGCGACATCGAGCTCGCCGCCGACGAGAAGATGTTCGAGATAATCGCCGGCATCCTCCACCGCCTCCACCGCCACGCCGGGAAAAGCGCGGCGGAAGCGGGCGAGCAGATCGGAGAACACGTAGCCGGCGACCAGCGGCGTCACGCCGAGCGCAAGCCGCCCTTCCAGCGTCGCGGCCTCCGAACCGGACAGCGCGCGGCGGGCATCGGCGACATCGCCGAGGATCTTGCGCGCATGACGCAGGAAATGATGGCCCTTCAGCGTCAGGTCGGCGCCGCGGGCATGGCGCTCCAGCAGCTTGAAGCCGAGATCCAGTTCCAGCTCGCGCAGCGCCTCGGTGACGGTCGATTGCGAGATGGAGAGGATGTGGGCGGCTGACGATACCGAGCCGTTCTCGGCGACGGCGACGAAATATTGCAGCTGGCGCAGCGAGAATGCCATCGGAACTTCCGATATGCGAAGGGATGGCCGATGGTAGCATCGCCTGCCGATGGCTGGATAGGGCGATGAAGGCCGCCCCGGCGGCGGCCGCGGCGTGTGCAGTGAGGTGGACGATGAGGACGATTGGCCCGGCCGGATGACCGATCAGGCCGGCACGTAGGTCAGCCGCATCGCATCCTCGCCGACCGGCTCGCTCGCCACGCAGCGGAGCGGCGGCCGGGAGCCGGAAAAGTAGGGCTTGCCGCTCCCCAGCACGAAGGGGCGGAAATAGAGCCGGTACTCGTCGATCAGGCCCATCCGGGTGAGGCTTGCCGCCAGATCGGGGCCGGCGACGTCGATCTCGCCATCGACCTCCGCCTTCAGCCGGTGCACGAAGGCTTCCAGCTCGCCATCGATCAGCGTGGCGTTGGGGCCGACCGATTTCAGCGTGCGCGAGGCCACCCATTTCGGCTGCGGCCGCCAGGCCGCGGCGTAGTCCCGCTGGATCGGCCCCCATTCCGGGCGGTCCTCCTCCCAGTAGCGCATCAGCTCGTAGATGCGCCGGCCGTAGAGGCATCCGGCGAGGCTCCGGACATGGTCGTTGAAATGACGGTGCAGCGCGTCACCCGGCCCCGGCATTTCCAGATGGCCCGACGGACCGTCGACATAGCCGTCGAGCGACTGCATCATCCCGAAAACCAGCTTCGCCATGGCGTCCCATCTCCGCTGCGGGATCTTCGGACGAGCCCGGGCCGGCGCCCGCCTACCGCGCCAACAGGCTCTTCAGATCGAACCCCTCGTCGCCGGCCTGCGCCGGCGTCAGGGAGGGGATGCCGGTAAGCAGGCGGCGGCCGAGCATATGGTCGGCGGGGCGATTGACGCTCTCGATCGCCACCAGCCGCTCCTCGCGGAAGCGGAACACCGAGAAGCGCCGCGAGGCCGGATCGCCGCGCACCACTTCCGCATCGCCGGGACGGGAGAGGCCGACCATCTGCAGCTTGAGATCGGCCTGGTCGCTCCAGAACCACGGCACCGCCGTGTAGTCATGGGCGCGCCCGGTGAGCCGGGCGGCGACGCATCGCCCCTGGTCGGCGGCATTCTGCACCGATTCCAGCCGCACGCGCACATTGTCGGCATGCCGGCTCGGATAGGAGGCGACGTCGCCGATGGCGGAAATCTCCGGGTCCTCGGTGAGCAGCCGGGCATCGACCGCGATGCCGTTGTCGACCGACAGGCCGGCCGCGGCGGCGAGCTCGACATTCGGCACCACGCCGATGCCGACCACCACCAGATCGGCGGCGACGCGCTCGCCCTCCGCCGTCTCCACCGCCACCACGCGGCCGCCCTCGCCGACCAGCCGGGCGACACCGGCGCCGAGCATCAGCGTCGAGCCCATCGCCCGGTGCTCGCCGGCGAAGAAATCCGACATCACCCCGCCGAGGGCGCGGCCGAGCACGCGCGGGGCCGCCTCGACGACCACCACCTCATGGCCGAGCTTGCGGGCCACCGCGGCGAATTCCAGCCCGATGAAGCCGGCGCCGATCACCACCACCCGGCCCGCCGCCGGCAGAACCGCCCGGACGGCATCCGCCTCCGCCAGGGTGCGCAGATAGAACACGCCGTCGAGCTCGGCGCCCGGCACCGGCAGCACCCTGTTGCGGGCGCCGGTGGCGAAGACGAGGTGGCCGTAGGGGAGCTTGCCGTCGCCCTCCAGCGTCACCCGCCGGGCGGCGCGGTCCACCGCGACGACGCGGCCATGGGCGAGGCCGATGCGATGATCGGCGAAGAAGGCGGCGGGGCGCAATTCGAGATGATCGACGCCGACCTCGCCCTTGAGATAGGCCTTCGACAGCGGCGGGCGCTGATAAGGCAGCACCGGCTCGTCGCCCACCAGGGTGATCGGCTCCTCATAGCCGGCCTCGCGCAGGCTGGCGGCCAGCTGAAACCCCGCCTGGCCGGCACCGATGACCACGACGCTCATCGATTGGTCTCCCCTTCGGCGACCAGCCGGTCGCGCTCGGCATAGATGGCCTCGGAAGCGAGGCGGATGAAGTCGGCATCCGGCAAGCCCGGCGGCAGCGCCGGCAGGTAGCTGACGGTGACGGTGCCGGGATTGAGGGTGAAGCTGCGGCCCTTCCAGAACAGCCCGGCATCATGGGCGACCGGCACCGCCGGCAGGCCGAGCGCCTTGTAGAGCAGGGCGACGCCGCGCTGGAACTCGGCGCGCTCATGCGGGCCGCGGCGCGTCCCTTCCGGGAAGATCAGGATGCTGCGGCCGGCCGCCACCGCCTCGCGGCCCTCGCGCAGCATCTTCTTCAGCGAGGAGGCGCCGCCGGCACGGTCGATGGCGATCATCGGCGACTGCTTGAGGAACCAGCCGAACACCGGGATCCTGTAGAGCTCTTCCTTGAGCACGATGGCGACGTCCGGCACCAGCACCGCGAAGGCGATGGTCTCCCACGCCGACTGGTGGTTGGCGACATAGAGCGCCGGGCCCGCGGGGCGGTTCTGCCGGCCGATCTCGCGATAGCCGAGCCGGCCGACGCCTTTGAGGATGGCGAGCACGCCGCGCGCCCAGAAGCGGGAGAAGGTGCGCACCCGCTCCGGCCGCTTCATCAGCGCCAGCACCGGCGCGGCGGGCGCGAGGAGCAGCGTCCACAGGACGAGCAGCGGCAGGAACAGGATGGACATCGACTCTTCGACGGCGAAACGCGGGAACCGAACAAGCTAGTAGCAGAAGCCGGACGGGCGGGCGACAGGCTGGCCGGGCATTGGTGCATCGGGCGTGAAGGATGGCGGGGCCGGGCTGCTGCCAAGTTCGGTTCCGGCAAGATCGAAACCGGAAACTCCGGCTTCGACGGAGAGATGCCCCCCGCAGCGGGTTGGTGAAGGGGACATCGGGAAGCGTCCAAGCCCCCTCACCCCACCCCTCTCCCCCACGGGGAGAGGGAGCCCGGCAGGCAACGGTGGAACCGTCGACGGACGACTTTTTCCTTTCCTCTCCCCGCCCGAACTCGGCTGCTTCCTTTCCTCTCACCACCCGAACCCGGCTGCCGGCGAGGTCGGTTCCGGCAAGGTCGAAACCGGGAACTCCGGCTTCGACGGGGAGGTGGCCCGCGCAGCGGGTCGGTGAGGACGATCGGGAAGCGTCCAAGCCCCCTCACCCCACCCCTCTCCGTCAACATCGGATCCATCCGATGTTGACCTCATTGAGTGCAGAACCCAGCAGCAGCCGGGTTCTGTGCGGGGAGAGGGAACCTCTCTTCTCTCCGCCGTGGTCCCGGCAGGCAACGGTGAAACCGGAAACATCCGGTTTCGACGGAGAGGGGGGCCGCGCGGCGGGTCGGTGAGGGCGCGCTTCGTTTGGCGGCCTCCCTCACCCTTCGATCAGCTCGAAGCGGTTCACGTCGAACAGGCCGAAATCGGTGATCTTCAGATGCGGGATCACCGGCAGCGGCAGGAAGGCCACCTGCAGGAAGGGCTCGGGCAGCACCACCCCGAGCGCCTTGGCCGCCCTGCGCAGCACCACCAGCGCGTCATGCACCTCCTCGAAGGAACGGTCCGACATCAGCCCGGCCACCGGCAGCGCCAGCTCGGCGGTCACTTCGCCGCCCTCAGCCACCACGAAGCCGCCGCGCAGCTCGATGAGCCGGTTCACCGCCACCGCCATGTCGGCATCGTCGACGCCGACGACGCAGATATTGTGGCTGTCATGGCCGACCGAGGAGGCGATGGCGCCGCGCTGCATGCCGAAGCCGTGCACGAAGCCGCGACCGATATTGCCGGAGCGGCCGTGCCGCTCGACCACGGCGACCTTCACCGCGTCCTGGACGAGATCCACCTGCTTGGCACCGCCCGCGATGGGCAGCTCCATGCTCAGATCCTCGGTGATGATGCGGCCCGGCACCACGCCGATGACGCGGGTGGCGGTGCGGTTGGAGGGGATGCGGAAGGTGCCGGCCTCGGTGCGCGCCGCCTTCACCGAATCGAGGCCGACGGCCGGCACGCTCCCCCGCGTGGCGAACAGTGCCGGCGTCACCGGCCGGCCGGCGGCGATCACCTGCCGCACCGAGCATTGCGCGAGGTCGTCCACCAGCACGATGTCCGCCCGCCGGCCGGGCGCGATCAGCCCGCGATCGACGAGCCCGAAGGCATTGGCGGCCGACAGGCTGGCGACGCGGTAGACGTGATGCAGCGGCGCGCCGTTCGCGATCGCCGTGCGGATCATGTAGTCGAGATGGCCTTCCTCGGCGATGTCGAGCGGGTTGCGGTCGTCGGTGCAGAAGGCGAGATAGGCTGAGGTGTTCGCGTCGATCAGCGGGATCAGCGCGTGGAGGTCCTTCGACACCGAGCCCTCGCGGATGAGCACGTTCATGCCCTTCGCCAGCTTCTCGCGGCCCTCCTCCAGCGTCGTCGCCTCGTGCTCGGTGCGGATGCCGGCGGCGATGTAGCCGTTGAGGTCGCGCCCCGACAGCAAGGGGGCGTGGCCGTCTATGTGCCCGCCGGAGAAGGCGGCGAGCTTGTCGAGGCAGCCCGCGTCCTTGAACAGCACGCCGGGGAAATTCATGAACTCGGCGAGGCCGATGCCGGACGGGTCGCCGCGCAGCGCCATGAGGTCGGCGGCGGTGAGCTCGGCGCCGGCGGTCTCGAACCGGGTGGCCGGCACGCAGGAGGACAGCTGCACCCTGAGGTCCATCAGCGTGTGGCGGGCGCAGGCCTGGAAATAGCGGATGCCCTCGGTGCCCAGCACATTGGCGATCTCGTGCGGATCGCAAATCGCGGTGGTGACGCCGTGCGGCAGCACGCAGCGGTCGAACTCCAGCGGCGTGACCAGCGAGGATTCGACGTGCAGATGCGTGTCGATGAAGCCGGGGACGGCGAAGAGGCCGGCGCCGTCGATCTCGGTGGCGCCCTCATAGGTGGCGTGGGTGCCGACGATGCGGTCGCCGCAGACGGCGATGTCGGTCGGCGTGATCGCGCCGGTGACGACATCGAGCAGCCGGACGCCCTTGATGACGAGATCGGCCGGGACGATGCCGCGGCCCTGGTCGATGAAGCGGGCGATCTCGTCGCGGCTGGCGGGAGTCATGCGGGTTCTCCTCAGGAGCTGGCTCTCAGATTTCCTCCCCCCGATCGGGGGGTGGGTCGGCGAGAGGCGAACGATCGGGACGCGAAGAAGACCCCTCACCCTACCCTCTCCCCAACGGGGAGAGGGAGAAAAGGTACCGCCCCGACGGGGAGAGGGAAGAAAGGGGCCGCGCTTCCGGGAAAGGGGAAAAAGGTGCCGCCCGACGGGGAGAGGGAAGAAAGGGCCGCCCCTCCCGGGAAAGGGGAAAAAGGTGCCGCGTTTCCCTTGTGGCGGGGCCGAAAAGGCGGCCCTCACGCGCTGGCGGCGTTCAGGCGGTCGATGTCGCCGCCGGTCAGCTTCAGCTCCGCCGCCTTGAGGAGGTCGCCGAGTTGCTCGGGCTTCGAGGCGCTGGCGATGGCGGCGGTGACGGAGGGGCGCGCCATCACCCAGGCGAGCGCCACCTGGGTGGGGTTGGCGCCATGGGCGGCGGCCACCGCGTCGAGGGCGGCGAGGATGCGCAGGCCGCGCTCGTTGAGATATTTGCTGACGTTCTCCTGGCCGCGCACGCTCTTGCCGGCGTCTTCCGGCGAGCGGTACTTGCCGGTGAGGAAGCCGGCCGCCAGCGAGAAATAGGTGATGACGCCGAGGCCGTTGGCCCGGCACACCGGCTCGATGTCGGTCTCGTAGGCGGCGCGCGCGCAGAGATTATATTCCGGCTGGATGGTCGCGTAGCGCGGTAGCTGCTCGCGGGCGCTCACCGCCAGCGCGTCGAACAGGCGCTGGCCGGTGAGGTTCGAGGCGCCGACCAGCCGCACCTTGCCGGCCTTGATCAGCGCGTCATAGGCGCCGAGCACTTCCTCGAAGGGGGTCTCGGCATCGTCCCAATGCGACTGGTAGAGGTCGATATGGTCGGTCTGCAGCCGCTTCAGCGAGGCTTCCGCCGCCTCGGCGATGTAGTCGGCCTTCAGGCACACCCTGCCGCGGCCCATATCGGCGCCGACCTTGGTGGCGAGCACGATCCTGTCGCGATTGCCGCGCGCCTTCATCCACTTGCCGATGATGGTCTCGGATTCGCCGCCGACATGGCCGGGCGCCCAGCGCGAATAGACGTCGGCGGTGTCGATGAAGTTGAAGCCGGCGGCGAGGAGTTCGTCGAGCAGGCGGAAGCTCGTGGCCTCGTCGGCGGTCCAGCCGAACACGTTGCCGCCGAAGCACAGCGGCGGCACGAGGATGTCGGAGCGGCCGAGACGGCGAAGTTCCATGGGGCGGTCTCCTGCGAAGGCGGCAATGCCGGCCATGCGGTGAAGATTCGACGGCAGAATTCGGCGGCAGTCTAGACAAGACGCGCGGACGGGGAACCACCCGCCGATTGTTCTTTAGGCGGCGGGCGTTACAGCAGGATCATGTCCACCGGCTGCGGCAGCTCGGGCAGGTCCGTCTCGCCCAGCGCCTCGCGCAGGTTGATCTCGACGGTGCTGGCGATGGCGGCGATCGGCACCGCATTGGGGCGGGTGCCGAACGGCTCCTCCATCTCGGAGCTGAGCGAATCCAGCCCGAAGAAGGTGTAGGCGACCAGCCCGGTGACGAAGGGCGTGCCCCAGCCCAGCACGTCGGCGAAGCCGAAGGGCAGCAGCAGGCAGAACAGATAGGCGGTGCGGTGCAGCAGCAGCGTGTAGCCGAACGGCACCGGCGTGGCGCGCAGCCGCTCGCAGGCGGTGGCAGCCCGGCTGAGATCGGCCAGGCTTCCGTCGAGAAGCGAGAACTCGACGTCGGAGACGAGACCCGCCGCCCGTGCCCCGGCGAGCCCGGCCCCGGCCTCGCGCAGCACCGCATCGACCGGGAAGCGGCTGCCGTGGCCGGCGGCGGCGCGCGCCGGGGCGCGCAGCTCGGCCTCCAGCAGGCGGATGAAGACGATGAGCCGGCCGAGCAGCGCATGGCGCGCGGCCGCCCCCACCTCGCCGCGCGCTTCCAGCAGCAGGCTGCGGCGGGCGATGTCGCGGGTGGCGGCCAGCATGCCGCCCCATTGCTTGCGGGCCTCCCACCAGCGGTCGTAGCAGGCGCTGTTGCGGAAGCCGAGGAACACCGACAGCGAGATGCCGATCAGCGCGAAGGGCATGCCGTCCAGCGTCGGCACCAGGCCGGGGCGCAGCGCATGGCCGGCGACGATGAGCGTCGACAGCCCCATGACGAAGACAAGCTGCGGCCAGATCCGCTGCAGCACCGAGCTGCGCAGGATGAAGAACAGCTCCAGCAGGCTGGGATGGTTTCGGACGATCATGCAGGGCTTCCCGGCCGTAGGATCACCGCCGGGCCGGCCCCGGACCGGCCGCGCGCAGGCCGGACGAGCCTAACCCGCGGCCGGAGCCGACGGAAGCTCAGAACGCCTCCTCGTCGGCGCCGCCGACCTCGATCAGCTCCACCTGGCCGCGGGCGCACACGTCGCGCAGCAGCGGCGAGGACACCGCATCGGTGACGAAGGTGTCGATCTCGTCGATATGGCCGATGCGCACCGGCGCCGAGCGCTCGAGCTTGGAACGGTCCGCCACCAGGATCACCTGCCGGGCATTGTCGATGATGGCGCGCGCCACCTGCACCTCGCGATAGTCGAAATCGAGCAGGGTGCCGTCCTCCTCGATCGCCGAGGCGCCGATCACCGCATAGTCGACGCGGAACTGGCGCACGAAATCCACCGCCGAGGAGCCGATCACCGCGCCGTCGGCATGGCGCACCGGGCCGCCGGCCATGATCAGCTCGATGGTCGGGTGACGGTAGAGCTCGGTGGCGACGTTGAGGTTGTTGGTGATGACCAGCAGGTCCTCGTGATTGCCGAGCGCGCGGGCCACCTCCTCGGTGGTGGTGCCGATATTGATGAACAGCGAGGCGCGGTTCGGCACGATGTTGGCCGCCGCCTCGGCGATGGCGCGCTTGGCGCCCTGCGCCATCACCCGGCGGGCCTCATAGGCGAGGTTCTCCACCCCCGAGGCCACCACCGCGCCGCCATGCACGCGCGACATCAGCCGCCGCACGCACAGATCGTTGAGGTCCTTGCGGATGGTCTGCGGCGAGACATCGAAACGGGAGGACAGGTCCTCGACGCTGACCCGCCCCTGGGCGCGGGCGAGCATCAATATGTCCTGCTGGCGCGAGGAAATGGCGTTCATTGTCGTTGGCCCCGCAAAGTCCCGCCCGCCGCCGGCGCGGCGACAGGCAGCCCGGCGAGGATTCGCGGTGATCCTGCACCATCGCCCGCCCCGACCGCAAACAAACCCTTAGCTGCGCTGCAACATCCGGCGCGGCCGCAGCGCCGCGGCCCAAGCCTCCAGCGCCCGCAGATCGGCTTTGCCGCCGGCGGTGCGCGGCCACTCGTCCCGCGCGAGAAAGCGGCGCGGCAGCTTGGCGGCCGGCAGATGCCGCCGGCAATGGGCGCGCAGGCCGGCGAGGTCGGCGGCGCCGGGACCGCGCAGCACCGCCACCAGCTCGATGCCGCGCAGCGGATCCGGCAGGCCGAACACCGCGGCCTCGAGGATGCCCGGCGCGCCCGCCAGCACCGCCTCGATCTCCTCCGGGTAGACGTTGAGGCCCGATGTCACCAGCATGCGCTTCTCGCGCCCGGCGAGGGTGAGGTAGCCGGCGGCATCGAGGCAGCCATGGTCGCCAATGGTGAGATGGCCGCCGTCGCGCCGCGCCTCCTCGCCGCCGCCGCAGGCATAGCCGTCGAACAGCATGGAACCGGCCACCCAGATGGTGCCGGTGGCGCCGGGCGGCAGATCGCGCCCGGCGGCGTCGCGTATGACGAGATCGACCCCCGGCGCGGCGCGGCCGACCGAGCCCGGCGGCACCGCCTCGCCCGGTCGCGTCAGGGTGATGAAGCTCGTCTCCGAGGCGCCGTAGAACTCGGCGATGCCCGCGCGGGGAAAGGCGGCGGCGACGAGGGCGCGGGTCTGCGGGCGCCATTTGGCGCCGCTGATCAGGATCAGCCGCACGCCCGGCAGCACGACGCCCTCCTCGACGGCGGCGCGGGCCAGCATCTGCAGCTGCGTCGGCGTCGCATAGAGCGCGGTGACGCCGTGCCGGACGATCGCCTCCAGCGCCCGCTGCGGATGGAACAGGCGCAGCATCACCGCCATGGCGCCGATGTGGAGCGCGTGCACCACGCCATAGAGATGCAGCGAGGCCGACAGGCCGCCCGGCGCGAGGATGACGTCGTCGGGCGTCAGGCCGAACGCCTGCTCGCTGACGGCGAAGCTGTCGATCCAGGAGCGGTGATTGCGCCGGTAGCCCTTGGGCAGGCCGGTCGAGCCGGAGGTGAAGCCGACATAGAACGGATCGGCCGGCCGCGGACCGGGCGGCGGCGTGCCCGCCGGATCGGCCGGCTCCGTCTCGTCGGCCCAGGTCAAAGCGGGGGCGAGCGCGGCGTCGACGGCGGCACGGTAGGGAGGCGGCCAGGCGGGGTCATAGACCAGCGCCTGCCGGCCGGCGACGGCACAGGCAAAGAAGGCGGCGGCGAGCGCCGGGCTGTTGCCCATGGCGAGCGCGATGCCGGCGCCCGGCGGAGAGCGGCGGGCGAGATCGGCGGCGCGGCGCGCCACCCGTTCGGCGAAGGCGGCGCGGGCGAGCACCTCCTCGCCGCAGGCCAGCGCCGGGCGATCCGGCGCCTGCCGGGCCAGCGCCGCCAGACGGTCGCCGATGGTGCGGTCCATCGCGGGATCTTCGGTAGTGTGCATGGCCGTCGCGAACCGGAATCCGCTCCGCTCGAATGCGCTAGCGGGCGCGGGAGAGCAGCGCCTCCGGCATGCCGCGCGCCACGGTCTGCGCCACCAGCGCGGTGAGCACCGCCTTGAGCGTGTCGCCGGGAATGAAGATCAGGCAGGCCTTGGCGGCGTCGACGAGCGAGAGATCGGTCTTCAGCGCCATGCCGGCGATGCCGAAGGCGTAGAGCACCACGATGCCGCCGACCACCGAGGCGATCAGCGCCGAGGCGAACACCGCATGGGCGCGCAGGAGGCTCATCAGCGCGCCGGCGACGAAGGCCGCCGCCACCCAGCCGAAGATGAAGCCGGCCGAGGGGGTGAAGAACACGCCGAGGCCGCCGCGCCCGCCGGCAAGGATCGGCGCGCCCAGCGCCACCACGAAGAGGACCAGCAGGATCGACAGCGCGCCGCGCTTCGCCCCCAGCATCACGCCGGCCAGCATCGCCCCCATGCTCTGGGCGGTGATCGGCACGCCGCCGGCGATCGGCAGGTCGAATTTCGGCATCAGCCCCAGCACGGCGAAGATCGCGGCATAGAGGGCGATCTGCACGAGCGCGCGGTCCTTCATCGGCGTGGTCCTTTCGGTGCGCCGCCGCGGGCGGCGAGCGCCTCGGCGGTGTGATGCGACAGTCTCAGCGTCTGGATACAGAAGGGCGCGAGCAGGCGCCAGCCGCCGCGCCGGCCGGTGCGGGCGCGCCAGCTCTCGTTCAGCGCCTCCCACAGCGCGAAGAGCAGCGGCACGAAGCGCAGCATCATCGCCACCATCAGCGCCACCGCGCGGGGCGACAGGCCGAACAGGGCGAGGGGACGCAGGATCGGCTCCACCGCATCCATCATGTCGTCCATGCGGGTGGTCATGGTGACGGCATTGGCGAGGAGGATCATGGCGAGGAGGCGCAGCGCCATGGCGATGCCCGCCGCGAGGCTGCCGGTCCACCAATGCAGCCCGACGAGGAGGACGAGCAGCGGGATCATCGGGCGCAGCAGCACCACCTGCCGCAGCGCCGCGCGGCCGAGGCTGACATAGAGCGCGAGCACCGCCGCCAGCAGGCCGCCCATCAGCGGCAGGCTGTCGAAGGGGGTGACGAGCAGGCTGACCAGCGCCAGCGCCAGCAGCTTCCAGCCGGCGGGGACGGCGTGCGCCCAGGTGCGCTCGCCGAGATAGAGCGAGATCAAAACGCCGCCCTCGCGTCCGGCGCGCCGGCGGCGTCCTCGGCGAAGGCGCGGTAGGCCTCGACCACCGTGTCCGGCGGGCCGTCCAGCCGCACCCGGCCCTCATGCAGCCAGATCACCCGGTCATAGCCGACGAAGGCGTCGAGCTCGTGGGCGACGAGGATCACCTGCTGCGGCAGCGCGGCGATCACCGCCTCCAGCCGGCGGCGGGTGATGAGGTCGAGGCTGGAGAAGGGCTCGTCGAGCACCAGCACCGCCGGCTGCATCACCAGCACGGCGATGATGCACAGAAGCTGCTTCTCGCCCTCGGAGAGCGCGTGCACCGGCCGCTCGGCCCAATGGGCGCGACCATGTCGGGCGAGCACCGCCTTCGCCTCCTCGCGCGCCTGCCGGCGCGGCCGGCCGGCCTGCTCCAGGCTGAAGCCGATCTCCTCGGCGACGGTGGGGAAGATGATCTGGTGGTCGGGGTTCTGGAAGATGAAGCCGACCTTGCGCGGCAGCTCGGCGGCCTGCTCGCGGGTGTCGAGCCCGTGCACCTCGACGCGCCCGTCGTCCGGCACCAGCAGGCCGTTGAGCAGGCGGATCAGCGAGCTCTTGCCGGAGCCATTGGCGCCGATCAGCCCGATGCGCCGCTCGGCGAGCGTGAGCGACACGTCGGCGAGCACGGTGCGGCCGCCGCGGGCGAGCGTGACGCGCTTGAGGCGGATGGCGGTGCCGGCCGCCGCATCCCGCCCCGACCCACCGCCGTCAGGACCGGGCTTGGCCCGATGATCCACGCCTGCATCGGCCGAAGGCATGGATCCCCGGGCCAAGCCCGGGGATGACGATGCTTCGGGCAAGCCCGGGGATGACGACGCTTCGGGCAGGCCCGGGGATGGCAGGGCGCGAGATGGCGGGCGGTCGACGATGGTCACAGCATTTCCAGCGAGCGCTTGCGGCTCGGCGGCGGGAAGGCGGCGTCGAGCTTCGCCAGATCCTCGGCGTCGAGCTTCACGTCGCGCGCGCCGGCGTTCTCGCGCATGTGCTCGGGCCGCGACGCCTTGGGGATGACGATGTTGCCGGGATCGCGCAGCGCCCAGGCCAGCGCCACCTGGAACGGCTTCACCCCATGCCTGGCGGCGATCTCCGCCAGCACGCCCGCCGTCTTGATGCGGCCCTGCTCGATCGGGCTGTAGGCCATCAGCGGCATCTCGTGCTGCTGCAGCCAGGGCAGGAGGTCCCATTCCGGCCCGCGGCGGGTGAGGTTGTAGAGCACCTGGTTGACGGCGCAGCCCTCGCCGCCGGGGGTCTCGTAGAGCTCGTTCATGTCGTCGGTGTCGAAGTTCGACACGCCCCAGTGACGGATCTTGCCCTGGCTCTTGAGGTGCTCGAAGCCGATGATGGTCTCGGCCAGCGGCACGCCGCCACGCCAGTGCAAGAGATAGAGGTCGAGCCGGTCGGTGTTCAGCCGCTTGAGGCTGCGCTCGCAGGCGGCGATCACGCCGGCGCGGCTGGCATTGTGCGGATAGACCTTGGAGACCAGGAACACCTTGTCGCGCAGCCCCGCGAGGGCGTCGCCGAGGAAGCTCTCGCAGGCGCCCTCGCCATACATCTCGGCGGTATCGACCAGCTTCAGGCCGAGCTCGACGCCGAGGCGCACCGATTCGGCCTCCTCCTTCCGCGCCGCCGCGCGCTCGCCCATCATCCAGGTGCCGATGCCGAGCGCGGGAACCCTCTCGCCGCCGGGAAGCTGAACCGTCTTCATCGCGACTTTCCTTACCTTGGCCTCACCTTTTGCGTCCTGACGGGCATGCCACCGCCGCCGCCGCCGCGCAAGCGTGCTATTCATAGGCGGCCGTCCGCCTGTCCCGGAGTCCCATGTCCAGCGCGCCGTCCCAGAGCCTCGCCCCGCCGCCCGCCGCCGAGCAGGACAACGAGCTCGGCATCGAGCTCAGCGCGGTGATCCTCGCCGTCACCGGCGACGACCCCAAGGTGCTCGCCATCCGCCACGGCGAGGAAGTTGGGCGCGAGAGCGGCGGCCGCGAGGGCCTTCCCTCCGGCCCGCTGGAACGCGGCCACCGCACGCTGGAGATCGGCCTGCGCAGCTGGGTGGAGCGGCAGACGCTGCAGCATCTCGGCTATGTCGAGCAGCTCTACACCTTCGGCGACCGCGCCCGCGGCGAGGACGGGCGGCGCTCGCTCTCCCTCGCCTATCTCGCCCTGGTGCGCGAGGCGCGCCCGGCCGGCGACGCCGATGCTAGCTGGCAGAGCTGGTACCGCTATTTCCCCTGGGAGGACTGGCGCGGCGGGCGGCCGGCGGTGCTCGACACCCTCGTCCACGGCCTGCGCGCCTGGGCGGCGGCGGCCGAGCCGCGGCTCGCCGACATGCGGGCCGACCGCATCACCCTGTGCTTCGGCGGCCCGATGCCCGGCGGCCTGGTCGGCGCGGGCTGGAACGAGGAGCGGGTGCTGGAGCGCTACGAGCTGCTCTACGAGGCCGGCCTCGTGCCGGAGGCGCTGCGCGAGCGCGGATCCGAGCGCGGCGCCCCGCCGGCGGCCGGCGTCGAGATGACCGTCGACCACCGGCGCATGCTGGCGCTCGCCATCGCCCGGCTGCGCGGCAAGATCAAGTATCGCCCGGTGGTGTTCGAGCTGATGCCGCCGAGCTTCACGCTGCTGCAGCTGCAGCGCACGGTGGAGGCGCTGTCGGGCACGCTGCTGCACAAGGGAAATTTCCGCCGCCTGATCGAGCAGCAGCGCCTTGTCGAGGAAACCGGCGAGAGCAGCGCCGAGACCGGCGGCCGGCCGGCGCGGCTGGTGCGCTTCCGCCGCGAGGTGCTGCTGGAGCGCCCGGCCCCCGGCGTGCGCCTGCCGAGCGGCGGGCGGCGCTAGGACGGCGCGTCGACCTCCGGGGGCACCTCCCTCTCTCCTCCATCGGCCATCGACGTGCAGCCGCTGGCGCGATCGGCGGAACCTCTCTCCCTCTCCCCGCCCGAACTCGGCTGTTGCCGGGTTGAGCGGGAGAGGGAAGGAAAGACGGGCGGATCGCAGCTCGACGCGACATGGCGCCGCCTGCCGCTCGACCGTCATTCGCGGCGGGGTGTCGCCAGGAAACGCAGAGCGACGTCATGGCCGGACCTGGTCCGGCCATCCGTGCCTTTCGGCCCAACCGGAGTGGCGTCGTGCGAAGGCAGACATGGATGCCCGGGACGAGCCCGGGCATGACGCCATCGGGGAGATACCCCGTACAAAGCGCCATTCGGGGCCTATCCGTGCCGAGGCAATCGCCCCGATGTCGTCCCCCCTCACCGACCCGCTGCGCGGCCGCCTCGGCGCGCCGATCAGCCGTCGTTCGCGGCGGGGGTGTCGCCAGGAAACGCAGAGCGGCGTCATGGCCGGGCTGGTCCAGCCATCCACGCCTTTCGGCCCAACCGGAGTGGCGTCGTTCGAAGGCAGACATGGATGCCCGGGACGAGCCCGGGCATGACGCCATCAGGGAGATGCCTCATACAAAGCGCCATTCGGGGCCTATCCGTGCCGAGGCAATGGCCCCGATGTCGTCCCCCTCACCGACCCGCTGCGCAGGCCGCCTCGGCGCGCCGATCAGCCGTCGTTCGCGGCGGGGGTGTCGCCAGGAAACGCAGAGCGACGTCATGGCCGGATTTGGTCCGGCCATCCACGCCTTTCGACCCAATCGGAGTGGCGTCGTTCGAAGGCAAGCGTGGATGCCCGGGACGAGCCCGGGCATGACGCCATCAGGGAGATGCCTCATACAAAGCGCCATTCGGGGCCTATCCGTGCCGAGGCAATCGCCCCGATGTCGTCCCCCTCACCGACCCGCTGCGCGGCCACCTCGGCGCGCCGACACGCGGCGGCCGAGGCATCGACATCTGGAGACGCCTCAGTCGTGGCCGTCGATCCATTTCGACATCACGGTGCGCGGTGCCACCTCGAAGCCGAGATGCTCGTAGAACGCGATCACCGGAGTATTGGTCTCGCGCACCAGAAGCTGCACCTTCACCACGCCGCGCTCGCGCAGCCAGCGCTCGCCGGCCTCCACCAGGAGCCGGCCGATGCCCTCGCCCTGCCGGGAGGGCGCGGCGGCGACGTAATAGAGCCAGCCGCGATGGCCGTCATGGCCGACCATCACGCTGCCGACGAGCGCCCCGTCGTCGGCCCGGGCCACCAGCACATCGGAGGCGGCGCCGGCGCGGGCGAAGCGGAAATCCGTCGCCGGGTCGTTATAGGCCACGGTGAGCCCGCAGGCGTGCCACAGCGCCACCGCCTCGGCCTCGTCATCGGCCCGCGCCGATCCGACGGTGATCCCCATGTCCCCCGCGCTCCCGCTCACCGGCCGCCCAGCCGGCGCCAGCGCCGCTTCCACCACGCGCGGAACCCCAGCTTCCCCAGCCGCCCCTGAACCTCGTCGAGACGCTGCGCCAGCCGGGCCTGCGCCTGTTCCTGCCGCTCCTGCGCCTGTGCCAGCCGCGTCTGTCCATCGGCCAGCCGCTCCGTCAGCGCGACGAGGGCGTCGAGCCGGGCGGCGCTCGCCGACTGCGCCTGCGCGAGCTCCCGCAGCCCGGCTATCACCGGCTCGCCGGAGGCGACGGCGCCGGCCAGCGCCGCCTGTGCCTCGGCGATCTCCTGCAGGCGGGCCAGCAGCGGCGCCTCGATGGCGTCGAGCCGCTGCCGGACCATTTCGCGATAATCGGCGATGACGTGCAGCAGCGTCATGATCGACCCGCCGGCACCGGGATCGGCGTTGAGATGGGTGCGCAGCAGCGCGTTGCGGTAGAGCACGTTGTAGCGCGCATGCAGCGCCCGGCCGGCCTCGACCGAATTGCCGTAGGAGCCGGTGGCTTCCGGGCGCAGGTGGTAGTAGGCCAGCGGCTGGTCGAGAGTGCCGATGTCGCCCGCCGCGAAGACGCGCAGATTGTAGTCCCAGTCGCCGATCACCGGCAGATGGGGATTGTAGAGGCCGATCTGCCGCACCACCGACATGCGGATGAGGAAGGCGATGGGGCAGAAGACGTTGCGCGACAGGAGCTGGATGCCGTCGAGATTGGGCTGCCAGTCGTGCCAGGGCTCGCGGGAGAGCTCCACCACCCGGTCCGGCTCCAGCCGCTCATAGACGCGGGTCATGCGGGTGAGTACGGCGGCATAGCCGCGATTTTCCTCGCGCCGGAGGAAACCGACGGTCTCCTTCAGGAAATCCGGGTGCCAGGCATCGTCGTCGTCATGCACCACCAGGAAGTCGCCGGCCGCCCCGTCCTGCGCCTGCGCCGCCGCCAGCGCCCGGTTCGAGGCGGCCTCCATGCCGAGGCTGACCGGGTTGTGGATCACCGTGACCCGGTCCGCGAACGCCGCGCGATGCGGGGCCAGCGTCGCCTCCACCGCCCCGGCATCGCCGCCGTCATTGACGAGGTAGAGATGCCAGTCGGCATGGCTCTGCCCGAGCACGCTGGCCAGCGCCCGCCCCAGCAGCAGGTTGCGGTTCCTGGTGCGGGTGATGATCGCCACGCGGCCGCCGCCCGGCGCGGCCGACATCCAGTCGCTCTGCGACGGATAAGGCGGAGTGAAGCTCGGCATGCACGGTTCCCCAGGGCACCCCTGCCCGGCTCCTAGAGCCGGCAGCGACCGGGGCAAGTCAAGCCTTCCGCCGGCGGTTTTTCCAGCGCGGCGACGGTTCGGCGGCAGGTGTTGCCACAAGGTTTCCGCCGGCCCCGCGCCGGCCGGCACGACGATAGGGAAGCGGCATCGGCCGATCTGTGACGAACGGTTGACAGCGACTTATACTCAGTCCTAGCATAAGCCAGCTTAGGAATGGTTGCCGGGCCTTTGGCCCGGTTCTTCTCGGCCCTAATTATACTCAATTCGAGCATAAGGGAGGTCGCGATGCTCGACGCCATCGCCACCCGTGAGGACACCGCCCCCTCCGACCGGCCGCGCCGCGACGGCGCCGGCGAGGCTCTGCCGCTGCCGCATCTCTATGCGCGCGTCGCCCGCCACGTCACCCCGGCGGAATGGCCGCTCCACGCCCGCGAGGTCGCGGCGATCGAGCGGCTGAAGCGCGAGCGCAACGCGGTGATCCTCGGCCACAACTACCAGGCGCCGGAGATCTTCAACACGGTGGCCGACATCGTCGGGGATTCGCTGGCGCTGGCCCGCGAGGCGGTGAAGGTCGAGGCCGACGTCATCGTGATGGCCGGCGTGCATTTCATGGCCGAGACGGCCAAGCTGCTGAACCCGTCCAAGACCGTGCTGATGCCGGACATGGCCGCCGGCTGCTCGCTGGCCGACAGCATCACCGGCGCCGATATCCGCTTGATGCGCCAGCGCTATCCCGGCGTGCCGGTAGTCACCTACGTCAACACCTCCGCCGAGGTGAAGGCCGAGAGCGACTATTGCTGCACCTCCGGCAACGCCGCCAAGGTGGTGCGCCACGTCGCCCGCGAATGGGGCGTGGACCGCATCCTCATGCTGCCGGACGAATATCTCGCCCGCAACGTGCAGAAGCAGGTGCCGGAGATCGAGCTGATCGCCTGGAAGGGCCATTGCGAGGTGCATGAGCGCTTCACGCCGCAGGACATAAGCGACCTGCGCGAGAACCATCCCGGGGTGGTGGTGCTCGCCCATCCCGAATGCCCGCCGGAGGTGGTGGCCGCCGCCGACTATGCCGGCTCCACCGCCGACATGGCCGACTATGTCGGCCGCGAGAAGCCGGGCCGGGTGGTGCTGATCACCGAATGCTCCATGGCCGACAATGTCGCCGTGCATCATCCCGACATCGAGTTCGTGCGGCCCTGCAACCTGTGCCCGCATATGCGCCGCATCACGCTGCCGGGCATCCGCCGGGCGCTGGAGACCATGGAGGGCGCGGTGGAGATCGACCCGGCGCTGGCCGAACGGGCCCGCGCCGCCGTCGAACGCATGATCGCCATCCGCTAGCCCTGCCGCCGGGACGACATCCATGACGCAGACCGACCGCGCGCCCCGCGATGGCGCCCTCGTCATCGGCGGCGGCATCGCCGGGCTTTCCACCGCGCTGCGCCTCGCCGGCGCCGGGCTGGAGGTGACGCTGCTGGTCGCCGGGCCGCTCGGACCGGGCGCGGCGACCTTCTGGGCGCAGGGCGGCATCGCCGCCGCGCGCGGCGCCGACGACCGGCCGGACCTGCACGCCATCGACACGCTGACCGCCGGCGCCGGGCTTTCCGAGCCGGAAGCGGCGCGACGGGTGGCGGGGGCGGCGCCGGCCGCCATCGACTGGCTGCTCGGGCTGCGCACCCCCTTCGACCGCGACGCGCAGGGCGCGCTGGCACTGGGGCTGGAGGCGGCGCATTCGCGCCGGCGCATCGTCCATGCCGAGGGCGACGGCACCGGCCGGGTGGTGCTGCAGACGCTGATCGCCGCGGTGCGCGCCTGCCCGGCGATCACGCTCCTCGAAGGCGCACGTGCCACGGCCCTCCTCGCCGACGCGCAGGGGCGCATCGCCGGCGTCGGGCTGCGCGACGCCGGCGGACGTCCCGCCGCGCTCGCCGCGCGGGCGGTGGTGCTGGCGACCGGCGGGCTCGGGGCGCTCTATGCGGCGACCACCAACCCGCTCGGCGCCACCGGCTCGGGGCTCGCTTTGGCGGCGCGGGCGGGAGCGGTGATGCGCGACATGGAGTTCGTGCAGTTCCACCCCACCGCCATCGCCTGCGGCCCGGCAATGGCCGAAGGCCTGCCGCTGCCGCTCGCCACCGAGGCCCTGCGCGGGGAAGGCGCCCGCCTCGTCAACGACCGCGGCGACCGCTTCATGGCCGATATTCCCGGCGCCGAGCTCGCCCCGCGCGACGTGGTGGCCCGCGCCATCTTCGCCGAGCTGGCGGCCGGGCGCCGCGTGGTGCTGGACGCGCGGCTGAAGGAGATCGAGCGGCGCTTCCCCGCCGTGGTGGCGCTGTGCCGCGCCAACGGGCTCGACCCGGTGCGCGAGCCGATCCCGGTGCGGCCGGCGGCGCATTACCACATGGGCGGCGTCGAGGTGGATGCGCGGGGCCGCACCTCCCTGCCCGGCCTGTGGGCCTGCGGCGAGGTGGCCTCCACCGGGCTGCACGGCGCCAACCGGCTCGCCAGCAACTCGCTGGTGGAGGCCCTCGCCTACGCCTCATGGATCGCCGCCGACGTGGCGGATGGCACAGCGCCCGGCGACCCGGCGCCGGCCGCGGTGCCGGAGGCCGCCGCGCCGCCCTCCCCGGCCCTGCGGGCGCTGATGGAACGGCATGTCGGGGTGGTGCGCGACGAGGCGGGGCTGCGCCAGGCCGTCGCCGCGCTGGCGGCTGCCGGCGACGACGACGCGGCACGGGTGGCGCTCATGGTCGCCTCCGGCGCCCTCGCCCGCGCCGAGAGCCGGGGCGGGCATTTCCGCACCGATCATCCGCATCCCGCCGCCATCGCCCGCCACAGCCGCATCACGCTCGCCGGGACGCTGGACGCCGCCATGGAGGCCGCCGTGGCGACGGACGAGCGCCGGGTGGCCTGAGCCGGCCGTCCCCGAAAATCGCCTTCCAGGCGAGGCCCCGGCTTCGCCGACATCGCAGAAGAGCATGCCATGACACTGTCCCCGCTTCCGCGCCTGATGATCGAGCCGCTGGTGCGCGCCGCCTTCCTGGAGGATCTCGGCCGGGCCGGCGACATCACCACCGACGCGGTGATCCCCGCCGGTCTCGCCTTTTCGGCGGTGATCGGCAGCCGGCAGCCGGGGGTCGTCGCCGGCCTCGACGTCGCGGCGCTGGCCTTCGGGCTGATCGACCCGACGCTGCGAGTGGAGATCCTGCGCGGCGACGGCACGGCGGTCGCGCCAGGCGACCCGGTGCTGAAAGTGGAGGGCAATGCCCGCGCCATCCTCACCGGCGAGCGGGTGGCGCTGAACTTCGCCAGCCATCTCTCGGGCATCGCCACCGCGACCCACTCGCTGGTGAGCGTGGCGCGCGCGCATGGCAAGGCGCAGGTGGTGTGCACCCGCAAGACTACGCCGGGCCTGCGGGCGCTGGAGAAGCACGCGGTGAAGGCCGGCGGCGGCTCCAACCACCGCTTCGGCCTCGACGACGCGGTGCTGATCAAGGACAACCACATCGCGGTGGCCGGCGGGGTGAGCGCCGCCATCGCCCGCGCCAAGGCGCATGCCGGCCACATGGTGAAGATCGAGGTGGAGGTCGACACGCTTCCCCAGCTCGACGCGGCGATGGCGGTCGGGGTCGACGCGGTGCTGCTCGACAACATGGACCCGGCGACGCTGGCGCAGGCGGTGCGGATCGTGAACGGGCGGGCCCTCACCGAGGCATCCGGGCGTATCAACCGAGAGACCATCGGGCCGGTGGCGGCGAGCGGGGTGGACCTGATCTCGGTCGGCTGGATCACCCATTCGGCGCCGGTGCTCGACCTGGGGCTCGACGCGCTGGAAGCCGCCTAGCGGCAGGATTTCCGCAGCATCTGCCGGGCGGGGCTATGCCGTCCGCCGCCCGGCGGGCGGACGTGCCGTGCGGTCGGCGACGGGTGCTCTCCGCCTTTCGCAGGGGGTAGCGGAGAACGGATTGTCGCACCCTTGCCCTTGAAACGGGCATGCTTTTGTGCGATGCATATAGGGGTCTGCTAATGGCCATGCGGGAGAGATCGACCCTCCCGAAATGGATGCGTGCCGGCGCCGACGGAGCAACCCCCCAGGAAACTCTCAGGCAAAAGGACCGCATGGTCAGGACAATCTGGAGAGAGGTGCCGGCGCACGGCTGAACTCGCGCCAGGCATCCACCGAAGGGGAAGCCCGGGAAGGCGACGGTTCGTCCGTCCATCTCGGGGCGAGCTCTCAGGTATCCGCGACAGATTGGGGACAGCCGGCCGGAACGCCCCGCGAGGGGGACCGGCCTTGTGGTCCTCAAGCGCGGGAGAGCCCCATGCGCAGCTTCGCCGTCATCGGCGCCGGCATCACCGGCATCACCACCGCCTATGCCCTGATCAGGAAGGGCTACGACGTCACCGTCATCGACCGCCAGCGATACCCGGCGATGGAGACTTCCTTCGCCAATGGCGGCCAGCTCTCGGCCTCCAATGCCGAGGTATGGAACTCCTTCGCGACCGTGCTCAAGGGCATCAAATGGATGCTCACCCCGGACGCGCCGCTGCTGATGAACCCCAAGCCCTCCTGGCACAAATACAGCTGGATGGCGGAGTTCCTCGCCAACATCCCGAACTACCGCGCCAATACGGTGGAGACCACCCGGCTCGCCATCGCCTCGCGCAACTACATGTTCGAGATCGCCGAGCGCGAGAAGATCGAGTTCAACCTCGAGAAGCGCGGCATCCTGCACATCTACCGCGACAAGGCGAGCTTCGAGGGTGCCGGCCGCGTCAGCCAGATGTATGCCGAGGGCGGGCTCGCCCGCCGCGCGGTGACGCCGGACGAGATGCGCGCGATCGAGCCGACGCTGCACGGCGACTATTATGGCGGCTACTTCACCGACTCCGATTCCACCGGCGACATCCACAAATTCACCCGCGGCCTCGCCGATGTGTGCAAGCGGCTGGGCGTTACCTTCATCAACGAGGCGACCGTCGAGGGCGTGACCCACACCGGCAAGGGCGCCGGGGGCACCGGGATCGACATCGCCTTCTCGGTCGCCGCGCCCGACGAGAGCGGCCTCGTCGCGCATGAGACCCGCTCCTTCGACGGTGTGGTGGTGTGCGCCGGCGTCGGCTCGCGCGACCTCGCCGCCAAGCTCGGCGACCGGGTGAACATCTATCCGGTGAAGGGCTATTCGATCACCGTGATGCTCGACGACGAGAAGAGCCAGAACGGCGCGCCCTGGGTGAGCCTGCTCGACGACAAGACCAAGATCGTCACCTCGCGCCTCGGCAAGGACCGCTTCCGCGTCGCCGGCACCGCCGAGTTCAACGGCGAGAACCGCGACATCCGCAACGACCGGGTGAAGCCGCTGATCGACTGGACGCGCCGGCTGTTCCCGGACGTCAACACCAGCCGCGTGGTGCCGTGGGCGGGCCTGCGGCCGATGCTGCCGAGCATGATGCCGCGCGTCGGCGCCGGCAAGCTGCCGGGCGTGTTCTACAACACCGGCCACGGCCATCTCGGCTGGACGCTCTCCGCCGTCACCGCCCACATGGTGGGCGAGAAGATCGCCGCCGCCCTGCCGGTGGAGGCGCCGCTCGCCGCTTCCTACGCCATCGCGGCGGAATGAGGCGGAACGGATAGCCGCGCGGACAGACCCCCGCCGCGCGGCGAAGCGCGAAATGCCCGGCCCCGCGCCGGGCATTTTCGTTTCGGGGCGGGCGTCACAGCCGCGCCGCCCGCAGCCGCAGCGCATTGGCGATGACGCTCACCGAGGAGAGCGACATGGCGAGCGCCGCCACCATCGGCGACAACAGGATGCCGAAGATCGGGTAGAGCACGCCCGCCGCGATGGGCACGCCGCCGGCATTGTAGACGAAGGCGAAGAACAGGTTCTGCCGGATGTTCGCCATGGTGGCCGCCGACAGCCGGCGGGCGCGCACGATGCCCATCAGGTCGCCCTTGAGCAGCGTCACCCCGGCGCTCTCGATGGCCACATCCGTGCCGTGGCCCATGGCGATGCCGACATCGGCCGCCGCCAGCGCCGGGGCGTCGTTCACCCCGTCGCCGGCCATGGCGACGACGCGGCCCTGCTTCTTCAGCCGCGCGACGACATCGGCCTTGTCCTCCGGCGAGACTTCGGCCTCCACCTCGGCAATGCCGAGCCGCCTGGCCACCGCCTCCGCCGTGGTGCGGTTGTCGCCGGTGAGCATGACGACATGCACGCCATCGGCCGCGAGCGCCTTCAGCGCCTCGGGGGTGGTGTCCTTCACCTTGTCGGCGATGGCGAGGATGGCGGCCGGCTTGCCGTTCACCGCCAGATAGATGGCGCTGGCGCCATCCTTGCGCAGCGCGTCGGCGCGGGCCTCGAGCGGTGACACGTCGATGCCGAGGTCCTTCAGGAAACCGGCGGAGCCGATCATCACCCGCTTGCCCTCGACCATGCCATAGGCGCCCTTGCCGACCGGCGAATCGAAGCCGCGCACCTTGGGCAGGTCGAGGCCGCGCGCCTTGGCCGCCTCGAGAATCGCATGCGCTAGCGGATGCTCGGACGGTGCCTCGACGGCGGCGGCGAGGCGCAGCGCGCCGGCCTCGTCGAAGCCATCGGCCGGCTCCAGTGCGACGAGGCTGGGCTTGCCTTCGGTCAGCGTGCCGGTCTTGTCGACGACGAGGGTATCGACGGCGGCGAGACGCTCCAGCGCCTCGGCGTTCTTGATCAGCACGCCCATCTGCGCGCCGCGCCCCACCCCGACCATGATCGACATCGGCGTCGCCAGCCCGAGCGCGCAGGGGCAGGCGATGATCAGCACCGCCACCGCGGCGATGAGGCCATGGGCGAATTTCGGGTCCGGCCCGAACAGCGCCCAGGCGGCGAAGGCGACGAGCGCGCAGGCGACCACCAGCGGCACGAACCAGCCGGCGACACGGTCGGCAAGCCGCTGGATCGGCGCTCGCGAGCGCTGCGCCTCGGCCACCATCTGCACGATGCGCGACAGCATGGTGTCGCGGCCGACCTTCTGCGCGACCATGACGAGGCCGCCGGAGCGGTTCAGCGTGCCGCCGATCAGCCTGTCGCCGACCTCCTTGGTGACCGGCATGGATTCGCCGGTGACGAGGCTCTCGTCGAGCGCCGAGCGGCCCTCCTCCACCGTGCCGTCGACCGGCACCTTCTCGCCGGGGCGCACGCGCAGCTTGTCGCCGACCGCGATGGCGTCGAGCGACACCTCTTCTTCCGAGCCGTCCGGGTTCAGGCGACGGGCGGTCTTGGGCGCGAGGTCGAGCAGCGCCTTGAGCGCGCCGGAGGTCTGCTCGCGGGCGCGCAATTCCAGCACCTGGCCGAGCAGCACCAGCACGGTGATGACGGCGGCGGCCTCGAAATACACCGCCACCGTGCCGTCCGCCGCGCGGAAGGCGGCCGGGAACAGGCCGGGGGCCAGCACCGCGACGAGGCTGTAGAGATAGGCGACGCCGGTGCCGAGCGCGATCAGCGTGAACATGTTGAGATGGCGCGAGACCAGAGACTCCCAGCCGCGCTGGAAGAACGGCCAGCCCGCCCACAGCACCACCGGGGTGGCGAGCACCAGCTGGATCCAGCTCGAGGTTTCCGGCGGCACGAGATGATGCAGCGCCGGCACCAGATGGCTGCCCATCTCCAGCGCGAACACCGGCAGCGTCAGCACGAGGCCGATCCAGAAGCGCCTGACCATGTCGATCAGCTCGTGGTTCGGGCCGTCGTCGAGGCTGACCAGCACCGGCTCCAGCGCCATGCCGCAGATCGGGCAGGAGCCGGGGCCGATCTGGCGGATCTCCGGGTGCATCGGGCAGGTATATTCCGTGCCCTCCGGCACCGGCTCCGCCGGCGCCTTGTCGCCGAGATACCTGTCCGGGTTGGCGATGAACTTCGTGCGGCAGCCCGCCGAGCAGAAATAATAGGTGAGGCCGTTATGGTCGGCCTTCAGCGTCGCGGTGTGCGGATCGACATCCATGCCGCAGACCGGGTCCTTGGCCATGTGCGACCCGCCGGCCGGCGCGGGATGGTGATGGGCATGTGCAGGCCCGTGAGCGTGCGAATGAGCGGGCGCGGCGGCGTGGCCGTGCTCATGATGAGGCCCGCCGCAGCAGGAGGCGCCGGGCGCCTCGGCCGCCGCCTTCGGCGCGGGATCATGGGCATCTCCGCCGCAGCAGGAAGAAGCCTCCTCCTTCGGCGCGGCATGGGAATGGCCGCCGCAGCACGATTTTCCCTCATCCTGCGAAGGGGCCGCCGGATCGTGGTCGTTTTGCGCCATGCCTTCCTCCTCATACCCCACCCGGGTATCCATGACTTGCGATATATACCCTGTGGGGGTATATGACAAGCATGCAGAACGATACGCGCTCCTCCTGTCTGAAACGCCTCAGCCGCATAGAAGGCCAGGTGCGGGGCATCTCCCGCATGGTCGAGGACAACCGCTATTGCATCGACATCGTCACGCAGGTGGCGGCGGTGCGGGCGGCGCTGAAGCGGGTGGAGGAAGAGGTGCTGCGCGACCATGTCGCGCATTGCGTGGAGCACGCTATTGCCTCCGGCGATCCCGACGAGCAGCGCAGGAAGATCACCGAGCTGGTGGAGACGCTGGGCAAGGTGAACGGCTAGCGGGGGTTCCGCACCGGTTGTCCGCGTGGCGGCGGCGACCATAGGATGCGACGTCATGGCCGGAGGTGATCCGGCCATCCACGCGGCATTGACCGGCGCATCCGGTCCAAGACGTGGATGCCCGGGACAAGCCCGGGCATGACGGACTGCCGGTTGGACGGTTTGACGGGTTGGATGGACCGCCGGTCGGATGGACTGCCGGATTGACGGACGGCTGGATTGGCGGCTGGACGGCGGGGCGGCGGGGCGGCGCCCCGTCTTCGCTCCACCGGCACGCCCTCATCCTGAGGTGCGAGCGTAAGCGAGCCTCGAAGGATGTTCGGTGAAGCGCGCCCGGACGAGCATCCTTCGAGACCCGGCTGACGCCGGGCACCTCAGGATGAGGGCGTGCTTGCCGGGCGGACGTACCAAGATGCGGAAGAATGCCGCCTCAGGGCGCCGTCAGCCCCAGCGAGGCGACGTAGCCGCGGTTGATCGTGGTGTTGGCGAAGCGGGCGTTCTCCAGATATTCCCGCAGCGTCGCCACCACCTGCTCGCGCGGCGGCTTCGGCATCGACGCCCATTCCGACCGCGGCGCCGAGCCGAATGCGGCGATGGCGTTCCAGCCCTCCGGCAGGGTGATCGACGACACCGTCGAGCGGGAATCGAGGTTCTTGTAGGTCCAGAAGCTCCAGCCGATGCCGAACTTCTCGTTCATCGCCCGGTATTTGGCGTTCCATTCGTCGGTGAGCTCGCCGGTCTCGCCGAGGAAGATCGGCACGCCCCAGCGATGGGCGAAATTGACGTAGTCCTGCACCTCGCGCCGCTCCGGGCTGGCCCAGAACTTGTGGTAGGTGTAGCCGACATTCGAAGCGAAGGGCGGGCCGAACACGTTGAAATTGGTGCTCCACTGCGCGGCGGCGAGGATCACCGGGTGGTTGGGATCGACCTTGCGGATCGCCGCGGTGATCTCGGCATAGAGCGGCTCCAGCCGCGGATTGAGATAATCCATGTCGTGATAGGGCGAGATCGGCTCGTTGAGCAGGTCATAGGCCAGCACCGCCGTCTCGTCCCGGTACCGCGCGGCGATGGCCGTCCACAGCGCAAGGGTGCGACGCTTGAACTCCGGCACATAGAAGGTCAGCGGATAGCCGACGCCGTCATCGTGGTTCACCCCGGTCTGGCCGCCGGGCGCGGCATGGATGTCGAGGATGAGCTTGATGTCATGCGCCCTCGCCCAGCCGACCGCGCGATCGATCAGCGCCCAGCCCTCGCCGTTCGGATCGACCTTCGAGGGATCGGCCGGATCCATGAAGAACTTCCAGTGCAGCGGCACCCGCGCGGTGGTGAAGCCGGCCGCCTGCAGGAAGGCGAGGTCCTCCTCGCGGATATAGACGTCGCGGAACGCCTTCCAGAATGTCGCCGCCTCCTCCGGCCCGGCGAGATAGGCGATCACGTCCTCGATCTCGCGCGGCGAGCGCTGGACCTTGAACTTGAACATGTAGCCTTCCGGCAGCAGCCAGTTACCGAAGCTCATGCCCTTGATGGGGAACGTCGAGCCGTCCGGCTTCACGAAGCGCGGGCCCTCGGCGCGGACGAAGCCCGGGGAGGGAGGCGGCGCGGAACCGGCCTCCTGCTGGGCGACGGCCGGCGCGGCGAGAGCGAGGAAAGCGGCGAGGAGAGCCGGGAGGAGGCCTGCGGGGCGAGCGATCATGGCCGGCAGGCTAGCGCATGTCGCCGGCGCGGGAAATCACCGCGATGCCGGCCTGGTGCGATGCGAGGGGCGGGGTGACAGCGCCCCCTCGCTCGGGCTAACCATGGCCGACACCGTTTTTTCCCGCCGCCTTTTTCATCCCCGCCGCGCTGGCGCAACATCACGGCTTCTCCCGTCCATGTCGCTTTACCAGGCCGCCTTCTTCGTCCTCGCCGTCGTCCTCGTCCTTCTCGTCACCGCCCGCGGCAGGGTGCTGCCCCTGCTGGCGCTGCTCGTCGGCGCCGCCGGCTTTGGCTACGCGGCGGGCATGTCGACCAGCCATTTCACCAAGGCGTTCGGGCTCGGCTTCGCGCAGAGCGTGAACGGGCTCGGCCTCACCGTGCTGGCGGCGGCGTTCCTCGCCGCCATCGCCGATGCCGCCGGCGCCACCGCGTGGCTGCGGGAGAAGGCGCGCGGCTGGCGCACCCGCTCGGCGCCGCTGGCGGCGCTCGGCCTCGTCTCCGGCGTCGCCTCGACGCCGGCCGCCGCCTTCGCGGTGCTCACCCCGCTCACGCGCGCCATCGGCGGCGGGGCGCCGCGCGCCGCGACGACGCTCGGCCTTTCGCTCTCCGGCGCGCACGGCCTGCTGATCCCGGCGCCGGTGATGCTGGCCAGCGTCACCATCCTCGCCGCCGACTGGACGCTCGCCCTCGCCTATGGCCTGCCGGTGGCGGTGCTCGTCACCCTTATCGGCCTCGGCTACGCCCGCGCCACCGCCTCCGGCCGGCCGCTGGACGCCGATGCCAGCGCGGCGATGGACGGCGACAGCCTGCACGCGCCGCGGCGGGCGGCGCTGGCGCTGGTGCTGGTGAGCATCGGACTGATCGCGCTGCTGATCACCCAGTCGCTCGGCGACATCGCCTCCGAGCCGCTGGGCGGCGGCTCCAACCGCGAATTCCTGCTGGCGCTCGGCCGGCCGCCGGTGCTGCTGCTGGCCGGCGTGGCGCTGATGCTGCTGCTGAGCTGGCACCGCGAGGAAGGCGCGCTCGGCGAACGGGGCTGGGTGGGGCGCGGCCTCGCCTCGGCGGCCGGGCTGATCCTGCTGATCGGCGTCGCCGGCGGCCTCGCCAAGATGGCGCAGGAAACCGGCATGGCGGAGATGAACGCCGAGCGGCTGCTGGGCTGCCGCCCCGCCGGCGCGCTGGCGCTGCTGCTGCCCTTCGCCGTGGCGGCGGCGATGAAGACGCTGCAAGGCTCGTCGCTGGTCGCCGCCATCACCGCGGCCGGCATGATGATGGAGCTGGTCGCGCCGCTCGGCCTCGACGATCCAGCCGGGCGGACGCTCGCCGCGCTGGCCATCGGCGCCGGCGCGATGACGGTCTCCCACCTCAATGACGGGCTGTTCTGGCTGGTGGCGCAGGCCGGCCGCCTGTCGCCCGCATCGGCGGTGGCGCGCTTCTCGCTGGGAACCGCGATCCAGGGCGGCGTGGCGCTCGCTGCCCTCATCTTGCTGCGTTTGGCCGCTAGCTGAACCGTTCGGGGGGAGACGCTTCCATGATCCGACGCCGCGACCTTCTGCTCGCCATGCCCGCCGGGCTGGCCGCCAGCGCCCTGCCGCGCGATCTCGCGCTCGCCCAGGCCGCCGCTCCGGCACCGGCCGCCGGGCCGAGGCTGCCGGCCGGCTTCACCCTGGGCGCCTCGACCTCCTCCTACCAGATCGAGGGCGCGGTGAACGAGGACGGGCGCGGCGCCTCGATCTGGGACACGTTCTCCCACACGCCCGGCCGCATCAAGGACGGCTCCAACGGCGACGTCGCCTGCGACCACTACCACCGCTTCGCCGAGGATGTGGAGCTGATGGCGCAGGCCGGTTTCGGCGGCTACCGCTTCTCCATCGCCTGGCCGCGCGTGCAGCCGGACGGCACCGGCGCCCCCAACGTGCCGGGCCTCGACTTCTACGACCGGCTGGTCGACCGGCTGCTGGCGCGCGGGGTGAAGCCCTTCGCCTGCCTCTACCACTGGGACCTGCCGCAGGCGCTGCAGGACAAGGGCGGCTGGACCAACCGCGACATTGTCGGGTGCTTCACCGACTATGCGCAGCTCACCCTCGCCCGGCTCGGCGACCGGGTGCCGCGCTGGGCGATGCTGAACGAGCCCTCGGTGCACGCCATCTTCGGCCATGCGTTCGGCAACCACGCGCCGGGGATGACGGGCTGGAAGAACTACCTCGCCGCCCAGCACCACATGAACCTCGCCCAGGGCAGCGCCATCCGCGCCGTGCGGGCCTCCC
Source organism: Ancylobacter oerskovii (assembly GCF_018390555.1). Lineage (GTDB taxonomy): Bacteria > Pseudomonadota > Alphaproteobacteria > Rhizobiales > Xanthobacteraceae > Ancylobacter > Ancylobacter oerskovii. The sequence continues at coordinate 718,107 of NZ_JAHBGB010000002.1, forward strand.
ATCCCAGGCTCGGCCTCGGCACGGTGTTCTCGCTGCAGCCGGTGCTGCCGGCGACCGACAAGCCGCAGGACGCGCAGGCGGCGGTGCGCTTCGACGCCGCCTGGAACGGCAACAATCTCGACCCGCTATTCCATGGCCGCTACCCGCAGATCAGCGCCGGCGACTTCGCCCCCGTCATCCGGGACGGCGACCTCGATCTCATCAAGGTGCCGGTCGACTTCCTCGGGGTGAACTATTACGGCCGCGCCCATGTGATCGACGATCCCAACGGGGTGATCGCCGGCGCCGGCTGGGGGCCGCACCCGCCGGGCACCCGCACCACCGCCATGGGCTGGCCGATCGAGCCGCACGGCCTGGTCGAGGTGCTCGCCCGGCTGCGCGACGACTACGGCAACCCGCAGACCTTCATCACCGAGAACGGCGCCGCCTATGACGACCCGGCGCCGAAGGCCGGCACGGTGAACGACCCCGCCCGCGTCGCCTTCATCCGCGAGCATCTGCTGGCCTGCCAGCAGGCCATCGCCGAGGGCTGCGCGCTGAAGGGCTATTATGTCTGGTCGCTGCTCGACAATTTCGAATGGGCGGAGGGCTACAGCCGACGCTTCGGCATCATCCATGTCGATTTCGCCACGCTGCAGCGCACGCCGAAGGCCTCCTTCGCCTATCTCGCCGCGGTGGCGCGGGGCGAGCCGACGGGCGGCATCGTCACCGGCCCCTGAGCCTTCCCGAGGCGGGCGATGGCCCCGCCGACATGCAACCGACACATATGTCGGTCAATTGACGCCTATTGCTCGAACCGTCCAACTTCGTGCTACCTAGATTGTCCCGAGCCCGCGCCCCGCGCGGCGTCACAGACCGAGCCAAGGCATGCGTACAGACGACCCCGCCGTCGCCGAAATCGTCGATTTCATCTCTGCCGAGGTGGGAGTCGATTCGTCCCTGCTCACCCCGGACACGCCGGTATCGGAGCTCGGCATCTCCTCGCTCGACCTCATCGAGACGATCTTCAAGCTCGAGGGCCGCTTCGGCATCGAGATCCCCAATGACGGCCCGCTCAACGGCACCGACGTCACCGTCGGCGCGCTGGCCGACCATGTCGCGGCGCTGATCCACGCCAAGCAGGCCGGCAACGCCTGATGCCCCGCGTCGCCATCACCGGCCTCGGCTCGCTCTCGGCGCTCGGCAACGACGTCGCCGCTCATCTCGCCGGGCTGAAGGCCGGCACGGTCGGCATCGGCGAGACGCAGGGCATCGACGTCTCCTCGATGAAGACGAAGATCTCCGCGCAGGTGAAGGACTTCGTGCCGGAGGCGCATTTCGAGCCGCGCCAGCTCGGCCTCATCGACCGTACCTCGCAATTCGCCGTCGTCGTCGCCCGCCAGGCGCTCAACGATGCCGGGCCGGCGCTGGACGGCGTGGCGCGCCACCGCGCCGGGGTCGTCTTCGCCGCCTCGGTCGGCTTCCATGCCGTCGACGACAGCTACCACAAGCTCTATGCCGACAAGGCGCCGCGCCCGCACCCCTTCACCGTGCCGCGCGCCATGCCCAGCGCGCAGGTGAGCCAGATCACCATGGATCTCGGCATCCACGGCCCGGCCTTCTCCATCGCCTCCGCCTGCTCCTCGGCGTCGCATTCCATCGGTACCGCCTTCCACATGATCCGCTCGGGCATGCTGGACGTCGCCATCGCCGGCGGCGGGGAATCGCAGCTCACCTACGGCATGCTGAAGAGCTGGGAGGCGCTGCGCGTGCTCTCGCCCGACGGCTGCCGGCCGTTCTCCAGGGACCGCAACGGCCTCGTCATCGGCGAGGGCGCCGGCGCGGTGGTGCTGGAGAACCTGGACCGCGCCGTGGCCCGCGGCGCCACCATCCATGGCGAGGTGATCGGCTTCGGCATGAGCGCCGACGGCATGGACATCACCGCGCCGGAGACGGCGAGCGTCGCCGCCTCCCTCCGCTTCGCGCTGGAGGATGCCGGCCTGGCGCCGGAGGCGGTCGACTATGTGAGCGCCCACGGCACCGCCACGGCGCTGAACGACAAGACCGAGGCGGCGGCGCTGCGGCTCGTCTTCGGCGAGCATCTCGGCAAGCTGCCGGTCTCCTCGTCGAAATCGCAATATGGCCACACCATGAACGCCTCCGGCGCGCTGGACTTCGTCACCACGACGCTCGCCCTGCGCGAGGGTTTCCTGCCGCCGACCATGGGCTTCAACGAACCCGACCCGGACTGCGACCTCGACTGCGTGCCGAACGCCGCCCGCGACGCCTCCCCGGCGATCGCCCTCTCCTCCAGCTTCGCCTTTGGCGGGCTCAATGCCGTGCTGGCGCTGAAGCGCTACGAGGGCTGAGCCTCCGCCCCCTCGACCTGGAAGCTGGCGGCGATCTCGCGGCCGACCAGCCGGTCGAGCGCCGCGGCCAGCCCGGCGAGATGCGCGCGGCAGAAGCCGGCGATCTCGCGCGGCAGCCGCCCGAGCTCCTGCCGCCGGGCGATCAGCGTCAGATGGCGGGTGACGGCCGGGCCGGGCATCGGCCGGCAGGCGAGTCCGTCCAGCGGCACCGCCGCCTCCAATATGCAGAGCGGCGTGGTGATCGCGAAGCCGCCGCCGGCGGCGACGCTCGCCGTCACCCCATAGGGCGTGTCGAATTCCAGCCGGCGCGGCAGGTCGAGCCGCAGGCGCCGCAAATGCCGCTCGACCTCCATGCCGGTCTTGGAACGGGCGGAGAAGCGCACCAGCGGCACCGTCGACGCCAGCTGCACGAGGTCGGCGGGCCGCGCCGGGGCCGCGAGATCGGCCGGCATCAGCAGCACATAGGGCTCGGTGAGCAGCGGCCAGCGCTCCAGCCCCTCGATCTCGTCGAGATCGTCGGCGCCGACCAGCAGGTCGAGCTGGCGGGTGAGCAGCGCCCCGGCATGCGAGGCGGTGAGGCCGGACAATATGGAGGCCTGCTCGGCCATCTCGCCGAGCTTGCCGGCCAGCGGCGCCATCAGCGCCCGCGACAGCGAATCGACCAGGCCCGCGCGCAGGAGCGGCAGGCGGGCATGCTCGGCCTCGCGCAGCAGCGGCGCGATCTGCCGCGCCTCCGAGAGCAGCGCGCTGGCCCGCTGGCGCAGCGCGCCGCCGGCGGCGGTGAGGGCGAGCGGGCGGGCGCCGCGATCGAACAGCGCGACGCCGATGCGGCGTTCCAGCTCGGCGATGGCCTGCGATACCGCCGGCTGGGTGAGCGCGAGGCGCCGCGCCGCCGCCGCCATGGTGCCGGCGTCGCAGACGGCGAGGAAGATGTCGAGGCCGCGCAGGTCGAAGGGGAGCGTGTCGGCTGGGGGCATGATCGGATCTCGAACAACAGTGGCAGTCAGACTGCGAAGGATCACGCCAAGCCTGCCCCCCCTCTCCCCGACGGGGAGAGGGTTGGGGTGAGGGTTGGGGTGAGGGGCAGGAGCGCTCCGGGACTCCGCAGCGGCGTCTCCCCTCACCGACCCCGCTCCGCGGGGCCACCTCTCCCCGACGGGGAGAGGAAAGGAAAGAAGCCAACCAGAGGGAGCCCCTTCGCCGAGAACCTCATCCAGAGAAGAACACCGTCCACACTATAAACAAAACTTATATTATCACCATCTCGCCCAGCCTCTATAGCTATATGCATAGAGCTAGCGAGCTGCCCGAATGCGCTATTCCTTTCTGAGCCTCCTCAAGAACGGCCTCACCGGCCAGAGCGGGTGGAAGCCCGCCTGGCGCGACGCCGCGCCCAAGCCCGCCTATGACGTGATCATCGTCGGCGGCGGCGGCCACGGCCTCGCCACCGCCTTCTACCTCGCCAGCGAGCACGGCATCCGCAACATCGCGGTGATCGAGAAGGGGCATATAGGCTCCGGCAATGCCGGGCGGAACACCACCATCATCCGCTCCAACTACCTGCTGCCCGGCAACGAGCCGTTCTACGAATGGTCGATGAAGCTGTGGGAGGGGCTGGAACAGGCGCTGAACTACAACGCCATGGTCAGCCAGCGCGGCATCCTCAACCTCTACCATTCCGACGCCCAGCGCGACGCCTATGCCCGGCGCGGCAACGCCATGCGGCTCGCCGGGGCGGATTCGGAGCTGCTCGACCGCGACGGCGTGCGGGCGATGTACCCGTTCCTCGACTTCGACAATGCCCGCTTCCCGATCCAGGGCGGCCTCGCGCAGCGGCGCGGCGGCACCGCCCGACACGACGCCGTGGTATGGGGCTATGCCCGCGCCGCCGACCAGCTGGGCGTCGACATCGTGCAGAATTGCGAAGTCACCGGCTTCCTCACCGAGGGCGACGCCATCGTCGGGGTGGAGACCTCGCGCGGGGCCATCCGGGCGAAGAAGGTGGGCCTCGCGGTGGCCGGCTCCTCCTCGCGGGTGGCGAAGCAGGCGGGCCTGAAGCTGCCGCTGGAGAGCCACGTGCTGCAGGCCTTCGTCTCCGAGGGGCTGAAGCCGCTGGTCGACGGCGTGATCACCTTCGGCGCCGGGCACTTCTACATCAGCCAGTCCGACAAGGGCGGCCTCGTGTTCGGCGGCGACATCGACGGCTACAATTCCTACGCCCAGCGCGGCAATCTGCCGGTGGTCGAGGACGTCGCCGAGAGCGGCATGGCGCTGATGCCGCGCATCGGCCGACTGCGGCTCCTGCGCATGTGGGGCGGCATCATGGACATGTCGATGGACGGCTCGCCGATCATCGACCGCACGCCGCGCCCCGGCCTCTATCTCAATTCCGGCTGGTGCTATGGCGGCTTCAAGGCGACGCCGGCCTCGGGCTGGTGCTTCGCGCATCTGCTCGCCACCGACGCCGACCACGCCACGGCGACCGCCTTCAAGCTCGACCGCTTCCGCACCGGCCATCTCATCGACGAGAAGGGAGTCGGCGCCCAGCCGAACCTGCACTGATGTTTCACGCCCACTCTCTTGCCGGCACGGCCGCCAATTCCGCCTGGAGCCTTCGTCATGCCCGGCCTTGGGCTGAAGTCGGCTGTTGCCGACTTCGGTTTTCCACCTGCGGATCTCGGCTGAAGCCGAGATCCGGGCATCCACGACGTCGGCACGGCAGAAAGGCGTGGATGGCCGGGACAAGCCCGGCCATGACGACGATGACGACAGCGGCCATGACCGCGGCTCTGCCGGGAGCGTCGATGGCCGTTCGTGGAGACTGCTTCTGATGCGCATCCCCTGCCCCTATTGCGGCGCGCGCGACGCCAGCGAATTCGCCTATCTCGGCGACGCCACGCTCACCCGCCCCGATCCCGCCGCGCCGGACGCGGCCGACGCCTTTCACGCCTATGTCTATCTGCGCGACAACCCGGCCGGGGCGCATTCGGAATGGTGGTACCACGCGGGCGGCTGCCGCCGCTGGGTGAAGGTCGCGCGCGACACCACCACCCATGCCATCGCCGGCGCCGAACTCGCGGAGGGCGCACGATGAGCCGTCTCCCCTCCTCCGGTCTCGTCGACCGCTCCCGCCGGCTGAACTTCCGCTTCGACGGCAAGAGCTATCATGGCTTTTCCGGCGACACCCTCGCCTCGGCGCTGCTCGCCAACCAGGTGCGGCTGGTGGGCCGCTCGTTCAAATATCACCGGCCGCGCGGCATCCTCTCCGCCGGGCCGGAAGAGCCGAATGCGCTGGTCGAGCTGCGCAGCGGCTCCCGGCGCGAGCCCAACACCCGCGCCACCGTGGCCGAGCTCTATGACGGGCTCGACGCCGCCAGCCAGAATCGCTGGCCCTCGCTGGCGCTGGACGCGCTGAGCCTCAACGGCCTTGTCGCGCCGTTCCTCGGGGCGGGCTTCTACTACAAGACCTTCATGTGGCCGGCGACATTCTGGGAGAGCGTCTACGAGCCGGCGATCCGCCGCGCCGCCGGCCTCGGCCGCGCCGCGACAAGCGCCGACCCCGACCATTACGAGAAGGCCTTTGCCTTCTGCGACGTGCTCGTCATCGGCGCCGGGCCGGCCGGCCTGATGGCGGCGCTGGCCGCCGGCCGGGCGGGCGCCCGCGTCATTCTCGCCGACGAGGACTTCCTGGCCGGCGGCCGTCTCAATTCGGAAGCCGTGACGGTCGGCGGCGAGCCAGGCCATGTCTTCGCCGCGCAGGCGATGGCGGAACTCGCCAGCCTGCCCAATGTGCGGATCATGACCCGGACCACGGTGTTCGGCGTCTATGACGACGAATATGGCGCGGTGGAGCGGGTGTCCGACCACCTCCCCACCCCCGCGCCGTTCCAGCCGCGCCAGCGTCTGTGGAAGATCGCCGCCAGGCGCGCCATCCTCTGCGCCGGCGCCACCGAGCGGCCGATCGTGTTCGGCGGCAACGACCGGCCGGGCGTGATGCTGGCCGGCTCTTCCCGCAGCTACGCCAACCGCTACGGCGTCGCCACCGGCAAGAGCGTCGCCTGCTTTACCAACAACGATTCCGCCTGGAGCTCGGCCTTCGAGATGAAGGCGGCCGGCGTCAACGTCACCACGCTGATCGACATCCGCCGCGAGGTTGCCCCGGCGCTGGCGGCGCGGGCGAAGGCGCTCGGCATCGCCGTGCTCACCGACACGCAGGTGACCGGCACCAGCGGCCAGCCGATCGGCGGCGCGCTGACCGGCCTTTCCCTCCGCACCGGCGGGCGCAGCGACCGCCTCGCCGCCGACACGCTCGCCATGTCCGGCGGCTGGTCGCCGAGCCTGCATCTCACCTGCCATCACGGCGGCAAGCCGGTGTGGAACGAGGGCCTCGCCGCCTTCGTGCCCGGCCGCACGCCGCCGGGGCTGAGCGTCGCCGGCGCCGCGCGCGGCACCTACGGGCTCGGCGACATCCTCGCGGAGGGCGCGCGCCAGGGTACTGACGCGGCGAGCGCTCTCGGCTTCGCGGCCGCCCTCCCCGACCTGCCGGCCACCGAGGACACCCCGGCGGGCATCGCCGCCTTCTGGCATGTGCAGGGCTCGAAGGGACCGGCCTTCGTCGACCAGCAGAACGACGTCACCGCCAAGGATCTCGGCATCGCCTACAAGGAAGGCTTCCGCGCGGTGGAGCTGATGAAGCGCTACACCACGCTGGGCATGGCGACCGACCAGGGCCGCACCTCCAACGTCAACGGCCTCGCCATCATGGCGGAGCTGACGGGCGCCAGCATCATGGAGACCGGCACCACCATCTTCCGCCCACCCTATACGCCGGTGTCGCTGGGTGTGCTCGGCGGCCATCATCGGGCTAAGGACTTCCGCCCCACCCGCCTGACGCCCACCCACCAATGGGCGGCGTCGCTCGGCGCGGTGTTCGTCGAGACCGGGCCATGGCTGCGGGCACAGTATTTCCCCAAGGCCGGCGAGACCGACTGGCTGACCACGGTGAACCGCGAGGTGAAGGCGGTGCGCGCCTCGGTCGGGCTGATCGACGTCTCGACCTTCGGCAAGATCGACTTGCAGGGGCCGGATGTCGGCGCCTTCCTCGACCGCGTGTACATCAACACCTTCTCGACGCTGGCGGTCGGCAAGGCCCGCTACGGCGTGATGCTGCGCGAGGACGGCCTCGTCATGGACGACGGCACCACCGCGCGCCTCGCGCCCGAGCACTATGTGATGACCACCACCACGGCGAACGCCGCCAAGGTGTTCCAGCATCTCGAATTCTGCCTGCAGGTGCTGTGGCCGGAGCTCGACGTGACGCTGGCCTCGGTCTCCGAGCAATGGGCGCAGATCGCCATCGCCGGGCCGCGTTCGCGGGACGTGCTGGCGCGGGTGGTCGACGCCGGCGTCGACGTCTCCAATGAGGGCCTGCCCTTCATGGGCGCCATCGAGCGCACGGTGATGGGCGGGGTGAAGGCGCGGCTGTTCCGCCTCTCCTTCTCCGGCGAGCTCGGCTACGAGATCGCCGTGCCGGCCCGGCAGGGCGAGGCGCTCGCCCGGGCGCTGATGGCGGCGGGCGAGGAATTCGGCATCACCCCCTACGGCATCGAGGCGCTCGGCGTGATGCGCATCGAGAAGGGGCATGTGTCGGGCAACGAACTGTCCGGCCAGACCAGCGCCGGCGATCTCGGCTTCGGCAAGATGGCGTCGACCAAGAAGGACTATATCGGCCGCGTCATGGCGGCACGGCCGGGCATCGCCGACCCGGAGCGGCTGAGCTTTGTCGGCTTCAAGCCGGTGGATCCGGGCCAGCGGCTGCGGGCGGGGGCGCATTTCCTGACCATCGGCGCGCCGGCGGACATGGCGCATGATCAGGGCTACATGACCTCGGTGGCGCATTCGCCGCATCTCGGCCACTGGATCGGCCTCGGCCTGTTGAAGAACGGCCCGGCGCGCATCGGCGAGCGCGTACGCGCCTATGACCCGGTGCGCGGCGGCGACTTCGAGGTGGAGGTCTGCGCGCCCGCCTTCATCGATCCCAACGGGGAGCGGCTGCGTGGCTGAGCACGGATCGGATATGACCGGAACGCACCCGGCAGGACGGTGGTCCGTCAGATGCCCTCTTTCCCAATTGGGGAGAGGTGGCCCGCGAAGCGGGTCGGTGAGGGGCGACGGCATTGGGAGGCGAGGAAGACCCCTCACCCCACCCCTCTCCCCCTCGGGGAGAGGGAGCCTGGCGATCTTTCGGTCCACGCCAGACCTCTCGCCCAAGGACAGAGCACCCTCTTTGCTACCGCTCGCCTGGAGACGCATGCAATGACCGCCGCGCTCGACATTCTCCCGGTCACGCAGATGCCGGCGGACGGTCCTTACGGCCCGGCCGGCACGCATGGCGTCACCGCCCGCCTCTTCGACCCGCCGGCGCTCGCCACCCTCGCCGCCCGGCGCGGCGGCGGCATCGCGCTGGCCGCGGCGGCGCGGGTGGAGCTGGGGCTGGACCTGGCCGATGCCCCGCGCCTTTCACGCGCCGACGGCCTCTCCGCCATCGGCACCGCCCCCGGCCGCTGGCTGCTGCTCGCCGGCACCGAGGGCGACCTTGCCGCCCGCCTCGCGCCGCTGGCCCCCCACGCGGCGATCACCGAGCAGACCGACGCCTATGTCGGCGTGGAGATCGACGGCCCGCACGCCCGCGACCTGCTCGCCAAGGGCGTGAGCCTCGATCTCGATCCGGCGGCCTTCCCGCCCGGGGCGGCGGCGACCACCAATGTCGCGCATGTCAATGTCAGCTTCTGGCGCGAACCGGGCGAGGACCGTTTCGTCTTCCTGGTGGCGCGCAGCTACCGCGTGGCCTTTGCCCGCTTCCTCGTCGCCTCCGGCGCCGAATATGGGCTGGAACTCGTCCATCGAGGTTGAGAGCGGCGCGGAGCGCGCTTCCCTCGACGCCGCATCTCCCCTAAAACCCGCGCCGAACCTGATCCGCCCGAGCCGCCCGAGGGTTTCCGCCCGCGCGCGCCGGCGGACGCAGCAAGGCGCCCCGACGAGACCCGCCATGACCGACACGATCACCGCCGACACGACCGCCGCCGACAGCTACATCCTCACCCTTTCCTGCCCGGACCGCCCCGGCATCGTCGCCGGCGTCGCCAACTTCCTGTTCGAGCATGGCTGCAACATCCTCGAGGCGCAGCAATTCGACGACACCGAGAGCGGCCGCTTCTTCATGCGCGTCTCCTTCGAGCGGGTGTCGGGCGAGGAAACGCTGGAGAGCTTGAAGGCCGGTTTTGCCACGGTGGCCGAGGCGTTCAAGCTCGACTGGCGGCTGCGCGCCCGCTCGCAGAAGCGCAAGGTGATGCTGCTGGTATCGAAGTTCGACCACTGCCTCGCCGACCTGCTCTATCGCTGGCGCATCGGCGAGATCCCGATGGAGATCACCGCCATCGCCGCCAACTATCCGCGCGAGACCTACGCCCATCTCGATTTCGACGGCATCCCGTTCCACTACCTGCCGATCACCAAATCGACCAAGATGGAGCAGGAGGCCCAGCTCTGGGAGCTGTTCCAGAAGACCGGCTCCGAGGTCGCGGTGCTCGCCCGCTACATGCAGGTGCTGTCCGACGGGCTGTCGGCCAAGCTGTCGGGGCGCTGCATCAACATCCACCATTCGTTCCTGCCCGGCTTCAAGGGCGCCAAGCCCTATCACCAGGCGCATGCGCGCGGCGTGAAGCTGATCGGCGCCACCGCGCATTACGTCACCTCCGACCTCGACGAGGGCCCGATCATCGAGCAGGACGTCGAGCGCATCACCCACCAGGACAGCGCCGAGGCGCTGGTGCGCAAGGGCCGCGACATCGAGCGCCGCGTGCTCGCCCGCGCGCTTGCCTGGCATCTCGACGACCGGGTACTCACCAATGGCCACAAGACCGTGGTGTTCCGCGATTGACGTCCGCGTGCCGGGCGGGCAAGGCAATCGTCTTGCCGGGGCCTTCATCCTGAAGTGCGAGCGAGTGCGAGCTTCGAAGGATGGCCCGCCGGCATGCCGGCCGGGAACGGGCATCCTTCGAGGCCCGGCGACGCCGGGCACCTCAGGATGAGGGCGTGCCGGTCGATTCGGGGTTTGAGTTGAACGTTCGGGGGAAGAGCATGGTCGAGACCCGCCTCATCGACGGCAAGGGCTTTGCCGAGGACCTGCGCCGGCGGATCGCCGGCGAGGTCGCGGATTTCAAGGCATCGACCGGCGTCACGCCGGGCCTCGCCGTGGTGCTGGTGGGCGAGGACCCGGCCAGCGCGGTCTATGTCCGCAACAAGGGCAAGCAGACGCTGGAGGCCGGCATGGCCTCGATCGAGCACAAATTGCCGGCCACCGCCTCCGAAACCGAGGTGCTGGCGCTGGTGGAGGCGCTGAACGTCGATCCGGCGGTGCATGGCATCCTCGTGCAGCTGCCGCTGCCGGGCCATATCGACGCGCAGAAGGTGCTCGCCACCATCGACCCGGCCAAGGATGTCGACGGCTTCCATGTGGTGAATGTCGGCCGCCTCGCGGTCGGCGCGGAGGCGCTGGTGCCCTGCACGCCGCTCGGCTGCGTGATGCTGCTGAAGCACCATCTCGGCAGCCTCGCCGGGCTGCGCGCCGTGGTGGTCGGCCGGTCCAACATCGTCGGCAAGCCGGTGGCGCAACTGCTGCTGCGCGAGGACTGCACCGTCACCATCGCGCATTCCCGCACCCGCGACCTGTCGGAGGAGTGCCGGCGCGCCGACATCCTGATCGGCGCGGTCGGGCGGCCGGAGATGATCCGCGGCGACTGGATCAAGCCGGGCGCCACGGTGATCGATGTCGGCATCAACCGGGTGGAAAAGCCGGGCGGCGGCACGCGACTGGTGGGAGATGTCGCCTTCGACGAGGCGCAGGGCATTGCCGGGCTGATCACCCCGGTGCCGGGCGGCGTCGGGCCGATGACCATCGCCTGCCTGCTGCAGAACACCCTCACGGCCGCGCGGCGACAGGTGGCGGCCGGCTGACCGGCGGCCGACGCTCCCCGTTCAGATCGACTGCGGGAAGCTGAACAGGTTGGTCGGGTCCACCGCCGCCTTGATCCGCTCCAGCCGCGCGAGATTGGCGCCGTAATAGCGGGCGCGCCAATCGGTGAGCGAGGCATCCGGGAAATTCTGGAACGCGCCCGCGCCGCCGAAGCGGTTCACCACGCCATAGAGCGCGTCCTGCCACGCCTTGGCGGCGCGCACGACCTCCGGCCGTGCCACATCCTCGGCATTCCACACCGCGCCGACCACGCCCAGCCAGCGGCTGTCGCGATGCACGAAGGCGGTGGCTTCCGGCGGCGTCTCGTTCACCTGCCCGCCGGTCTGGAAGAAGAACAGGCTGGCCTGCGCGCCGGTACCCGGCCATTGCCGCAGATGCTCGACGGCGGTTTCGAGGAAGGCCTCCGACGGCGCGTTCGCGAGAAAGGCGGAGCGCTCGCGGTACCAACCGGGCTCGCCGGGCTCCAGGAGGAAATGCTGGCCCTCCCAATAGGCGAGCTCGCGCATATCGGTGAAATCCGGCGCTGCCACGGCCAGCACCGGCGCCAGCAAGGCGAGGAATTCCTCGCGCGGCCCGGCATATTGCGCCAACAGGGTGAGCGGCACCTGCCGCCCCTTCGCCGCCAGCGCCGGGGTGACGCCGCCGAGCGCGATGCGCGAGCCGAGCACGCGCGGGCCGGCATCCGTGCAGGCGAACAGCGCCTTCGCCGCCTCCAGCGTCTTGTCGCGCCAGACGAGGCGCGCCACCGTCAGCCGCGTATCGACCGGCTGGGTTTCCAGCGTGAACGAGGTGCTGACGCCGAAATTGCCGCCGCCGCCGCCACGGATCGCCCAGAACAGGTCGGGCTCGTCCGTCTGCGACAGCGCCCGCACGCGGCCATCGGCGGTGACGATCTCGGAGGCGACCAGCCGGTCGGCGCCGACACCGAAGCGGCGCATGTTGAAGCCGATGCCGCCGCCGAGCAGGAAGCCGGCGGCGCCGACGGTCGGGCAGCGGCCATGGGTGATCATGCGCCCGGCGCCGCGCAGCGCCTCGTAGACCTGCGCATTGAGCGCGCCGGCGGCGACCCGCACCCGCCCGCTCGCCGCGTCATAGGCGATGGCGTCCATCGGTGTCATGTCGAGGACGACGCCGCGGCTGGTGGAGAAGCCGGCATAGGAATGGCCGCCGCCGCGAAGGGCGAACGGCATCTCGTGCTCCTGGCACCAGGCCAGCACCTCGGCGATCATCCGCGGCGACCGGCACGGCACGATGGCCTCCGGCCGGACCTGCTCGAAGCGCAGATTGTTCGGCAGCGCCTCGGCGGCGAATTGCGGGCTCGACGGGCGCAGCAGGTCGTCGCCGGCGATGCGGGCGAGCCGATCCCAGCGATCCGGCACGATGGCGGGTGCGGCGGGGATGGGCGAGGAGGCTTCCTGACCGAGAAGCGGCCCGATCCCCAGCGCGGTGGCGGCCGCCGCGCCGCCGGCCAGCACGCCGCGGCGCGTCACCCGTGCTCTATCGCTCATGTCGCCCTCCCCCGCGCCGGTGTCACCAGCGTCTTGTCCTGCCCGGTGTCTTACGCCGTCCGCGGTTTGGGAAGTGTTAGCACCCATCGGTCAGCACATGAGCGCGCAACGCAAAACGCCCGCGACGGTCCCCCGTCGCGGGCGTTCGCAAGGCACAGCCGGGTGGCTCAGTGCTCGATGTCGACGTCCTTGGTCTCCGGGCCGAGCAGCAGCGCCACCAGCGTGATGAAGGCCATGGAGGACAGGTAGACGCCGACCCAGAACGGCGAGCCATTGCCATAGCGCCACAGCGCCACCGCGATGAACGGCGCCACCGCCGCGCCGAGGATCGAAGACACGTTGTAGGCGATGCCCGAGCCGGTGTAGCGCACATTGGCCGGGAACAGCTCCGGCAGCAGCGCCCCCATCGGGCCGAAGGTCATGCCCATCAGCGTGAAGCCGAGGATCAGCCACGCCATCACGCCCAGCGGGCCGGCGGCCAGCATCGGCACCCAGACGAAGCCGAAGGCGATGATGCCGAGCGTGATCCAGATCAGCGTGCGGCGACGGCCCCAGCGGTCGGCCCACGGGCCGGACAGCAGGGTGAAGATGCCGAAGAACACCACGCCGCCGATCATCATCAGCACGAAGGTGCGGTAGTCGTAGCCGAGGCCGGGCACCGCGGCGCCCGGGGCGGCGCGGCCATAGCTGAGCGAGAAGGTGGTCATCAGGTAGAAGAGCACATAGGTCGCCAGCATGTAGAAGGTGCCGAGCACGATCGCCTTGAAGTGGTTCTGGAAGGCGGCGGCCAGCGGCACGCGGGTGACCTTGCCCTTCTGCACCGTCTTCTCGAAGGCCGCGCTCTCGACGAGGTTGAGCCGCACCCACAGCCCGACGATCACCATGACGATGGAGAACAGGAACGGGATGCGCCAGCCCCATTCCAGGAAGGCCTGCGAGGGACGCGAGGGATCGTCGGAGGGCAGCACCGCGGCGATGATCAGGAACAGGCCGTTGGCGACGATGAAGCCGATCGGCGCGCCGAGCTGCGGAAAGGTGCCGTACACCGCCCGCTTGCCCTTGGGCGCGTTCTCGGTGGCGACCAGCGCCGCGCCGCTCCACTCGCCGCCGAGCGCGAAGCCCTGCGCCAGACGCATGATGACCAGTAGCGCCGGGGCGAGCCAGCCGGCCATCTCATAGGTCGGCAGCGCGCCGATCAGGAAGGTGGCGATGCCCATGGTGAGCAGCGCGCCGACCAGCGTCGCCTTGCGGCCGCGCTTGTCGCCGAGATGGCCGAAGAAGATGGCGCCGAGCGGGCGCGCCACCATCGCCGCGCCGAATACCGCCAGCGAGGCGAGCAGCGCCACGGTGTCGTCGCCGGCCGGGAAGAACAGATGCGGGAACACCAGCACCGCCGCGGTGGCGTAGACGTAGAAATCGTAGAACTCGATCGTGGTGCCGATCAGGCTGGCGAGAATGACGCGGGAACGCGGATTGGCGACGGCGGGTTCCGCCCGCTCCGCGGTGGCTGCAAGGGACATTGTCGAAAAGGCTCCGTAGGCGGCGGCGCGCTAGGGATTCTCATGGGATCCTGGGGCGCGCGCTTGACGAGAACGGGCGCGACCGTCTCCGGCCGGCGCCCGCGCGATTAGCGCTCGTCATATACCGGGCCTGCGACATATTGAACCGCGCTCAGCGCATGGCTGGATAATTCTATGGTCGCATAAGGCAGGCCGGCGACATTTTCTTTCGTGGATGTTTCATCGCCTGTTGGCACAGCAGCGTCACTCAGGAGTCTGCCGCATATCGTTGTAGGCCACTGCGGTTGAGAATAGCCTACGTAGCTACCAAAGGGAATCGTGATAAATTTTGGTGAGGTTGACGATGCGGTTAATTTACGCGGACGAGGCAGGAACCGCCCCGGCAGAACCCGTGCGTGTAGTTGCCGCCGTGATAGTCGAAGCCGACAAGCAATGGGCAACTGTCGATGCTGCCATCAAGGAGCTGATTAACGCAAATGTCCCTACTGAATTCCAGAAGGGATTTATTTTTCACGGAAAAGAAATATTCAATGGCGGTAAAAATATCAATCGAAATTCCTGGCCAATCCAAGAGCGTATGGAGTTTTTCAAACAGTTTTTATCCATACCTCGGCAACACAACATTCCCATCGCACTTGGAATTACATTTAATGGCATCCATGATAAGCGCGCCTCAGAAATCGAGACAAAAACCGGAAAGAAGATCCCCATACCGATGCATCGATTCGAACATTTGTCCGCATTTCAAAGATGCATGGAGCGGACAGATTGGTTCATACATAAGTATTTATCCGGATTAGAAACCGGCAAAGTTGTGGCAGAAGATCTACCGGAAGCAAGAGAAATACTCACAAATTCCGGCTTTATGTTCCGCGACCACCCCATCGAAATGACGGAAGAACATCTTCTCGCCGAGCCTTGGCAGAAGGAACTCGGTATAAAAGCAGCAGCCCACACATATGCGATCAGACATATTGTCGACGTTCCGCATTTTGTGGACAAGAGCGGAGCGCCGATTCTTCAGCTGGCTGACGCGTGCGCGTTCTCGTTTCGCCGCTATCTCTCCAGACAGACGTACGGAGACGATCTCGTGCTCGCGATGCTAGGCGATCAAGAAGGATCGAATTTTCTTGCTCGCGACGCATGGTTTTCGGGTAGTTCCAGCGGCCTATTCAACACTAGGTCATATTGGAGCGAGCAGCAGCATCGGCAAGAAGCTGAAATCAGGATGATGCTGCAGTTTAAACGTCTGCTTGAGCAAGCTGTATCAGACCCATCCACATCACCGTCTCACAGATAAATAGACACGAAAGTTTCCACTCTTTGAAAATGAAGGTATTCGATTTATTGGCCAATGCAACCTCAACTCCCTAAGCTGACATTCCCCCTCACCCCCGCGACAGGCGGTTCCAGGCATCGAGGCCGGCGATCTTGTAGGCCTCGGCGAGCGTCGGGTAGTTGAAGGTGTTCTCGATGAAATAGTCGATGGTGCCCTTCAGGTTGAGCACCGCCTGGCCGATATGGATCAGCTCGGTGGCGCCCTCGCCGACAATGTGCACGCCGAGCAGCCGGCGGGTCTTCACCGAGAAGATCATCTTCATCATGCCGGTGTTCAGCCCCATGATGTGGCCGCGCGAGGTCTCGCGGAAGCGGGCGATGCCGCATTCATAGGGGATCTCGCGCTTGCGCACCTCCTCCTCGCTCATGCCGACGGTGGACATCTCCGGCACGGAATAGATGCCGTAGGGGAAGAATTCCGGCGGCGGCGGCGGCGCCAGCCCGAAGGCGTGGCAGGCGGCGACGCGCCCCTGCTCCATCGAGGTGGAGGCGAGGCTGGGAAAGCCGATGACGTCGCCGGCGGCATAGATGTGCGGCACCGAGGTCTGCAGCGTCTTCGGATCGACCTGGAGCCGGCCGCGATGGTCGACCTCCAGCCCCGCCGCGCCGAGATTGAGCGTGTCGGTGGCGCCGACGCGGCCGGCGGCGAAGAGCAGCATCTCGCTCGACACCGTGCGGCCGTCGGAAAGCCGGCAGATCGGGTGCCCGTCATGGCCGAGCTCGATGGCGGCAACCTTGGAGCCGAGGCGCAGCGAGACGTTGCGGTCGCGCAGTTCGTGGGTGAACTCCTCGATCAGTTCCTTGTCGATGAAATCGAGGAAGCTGGAGCGCGGCTCGATCAGCGTCACCTGCACGTCGAGCGCGCTGAAGATGGTGGCGTATTCGACGCCGATCACCCCGGCGCCGATCACCGCCAGGCTGCGCGGCAGGCGCGGCAATTCGACGATCTCGTCGCTGTCGAAGACGCTGGTGCCGTTGAACGGCACATAGTCCGGCCGGAACGGCCGGGTGCCGACCGCGACGAGGATATGCGCGCCGGAGACCGTGGTGTGCTCGCCGGTCTCGCCGGTGATCTCGACGTCGTGCGGCGACACGAAGCGGGCCTCGCCGCGGGCGGTCCTGACGCCGTTGCGGCTGAACTGATGCTCGAGCACCTCCACCTCGTGGTCGAGCGTCTTGTGCAGCCGCGCCATCAGGTCGGGCGCGCCGATATCCTGCTTCACCCGGTAGGAGCGGCCATAGAAACCGCGCTCGCGCCAGCCCGACAGGTTGAGCACGGTCTCGCGCAGCGTCTTGGAGGGGATGGTGCCGGTATGCACGGAGACGCCGCCCACCCGGCGGCCTTTCTCCACCACCAGCACCGACTTGCCGAGCTTGGCGGCCTGCACCGCGGCGCGGCGCCCGGAAGGACCGCTGCCGATGACGATCATCTCATAGTCATGCATGCCCGGCGTCGCTCCTCATGGCCCATCTGCGCCAAATGCACGATGAATGCCAAGCCGGTATGACGTTCCGCGTTCCCGCCCGGGCATTTCCCGGCTAAAACGGCACCCACCAGCATGAGGGAGAGGTGCCTTGGCAGGACAGCGGCGGCAGGCTGAGGGCGGCGCGAAGACGGCCGACGCGGCGGAAGCGACCGGCGCGGACGAGCTGCGCACCGGCTCGGGGGCGCCGGCCACCAATGAGCGCACGCTGGAACAGGCGCTCGGCCTGCAGGTGCGCGCCATCCGCCGCGAGCTCGACCTCACGGTCTCCGATCTCGCCAGCGCCGCCGGCATCTCGGTCGGCATGCTGTCCAAGATCGAGAACGGGCTGATTTCCCCCTCGCTTGGCACCCTGCAGGCGATCTCAACCGTGCTGAACGTGCCGATCTCCAACCTGTTCGCCGGATTCGAGGAGAAGCGCGACTGCTCCTTCGTGCCGGCCGGACAGGGCGTGCATATCGAGCGGCGGGGCACCAAGGTGGGGCACCAATACGAGCTGCTCGGCCATGCGCTGGGCGGCGAGGTGGCGGTGGAGCCCTATCTCATCACGCTGAGCGAGGAAGCGGTGCCCTATACCGGCTTCCGCCATGCCGGGGTGGAGTTCCTCCACATGCTCAGCGGCGAGGTCGTCTACCGCCACGGCGACCGCACCTACCACCTGCGGCCCGGCGATTCGCTGATGTTCGACAGCGCCGCCACCCACGGCCCGGAAGAGCTGCTGGTGCGGCCGATGACCTATCTGTCGATCATCATCTACCCGCGCGATCCGCTCTGAGGGGTGACGCAGTTCTCGCTTTCCTCCCAGTCCCCCTCATCCTGAGGTGCCCGGCGCCAGCCGGGCCTCGAAGGATGGTCTCCGGGTGCGCCAAAGCGAGCCTCCTTCGAGGCTCGCCGCGCTCGCACCTCAGGATGAGGGTGTGTGGGTTGGCTGGAAGGTGAAGGCCCTGTTATTTCCTCACAGGAAAAATTTATTCCGCACAGATTGACGACCTGCCGGCTTGCCCGTACATGTCGATCCGACATCAAGTGCAGCGGGGAGACGCGCTCATGTGCGGAATTGTCGGCCTCTTCATCAAGGATCCGAAGCTGGAGCCGCAGCTTGGCGCATTGCTCGCCGAGATGCTCGACATCATGTGCGACCGCGGGCCGGATTCGGCCGGCTTCGCCGTCTATGGCAGCGGCAAGGACGGCACGGTGAAGCTCACCCTGCGCGGCCCGGCCGGCACCGACTTCGCCGCCATCGGCACCGCGCTCGGCCATGAGGTGACGCCGCGCGACACCCATGCGGTACTCACCGTGCCGGCCGCTGCCGAGGCGGATGTGCGCGCCGCGCTGAAGAGCCGGTTCCCGGCCATCGACGTGATCAGCACCGGCGCCCGCATGGAGCTCTACAAGGAGATCGGCCTGCCCGCCGACGTCGCCAAGCGCTTCAAGCTGGAGACGATGAGCGGCACCCACGCCATCGGCCACACCCGCATGGCGACCGAGAGCGCGGTGACGACGGATGGCGCCCACCCCTTCTCCACCGGCTCCGACCAGTGCCTGGTGCATAACGGCTCGCTGTCGAACCATGCCGGCCTGCGCCGCCGGCTGGAGCGCGAGGGGCTGACGCTGACGACCGAGAACGACAGCGAAGTCGCCGCCGCCTATCTCACCTACCGGATGCGCGAGGGTGATACGCTCGGCGAGGCGCTGGAGCATTCGCTCGGCGATCTCGACGGCTTCTACACCTTCGTGGTCGGCACCGAGAGCGGCTTCGGCGTGCTGCGCGATCCGATCGCCTGCAAGCCGGCTGTGATGGCCGAGACCGATCAATATGTCGCCTTCGGCTCGGAATACCGCGCGCTCGCCGGCCTGCCGGGCATCGAGAACGCTCGCGTCTTCGAGCCGGAGCCGGCCAAGGTTTATTTCTGGGACCGCGCAGCATGACCCTCTCCGTGACGCAGGCCGTTCTCGACGGCGCCAAGCTGGTCGACCTCTCCACCTCGAGCGTGCGCGAGCTGAACGCCGCGCTGCACGCCCTCGCGCCCGACAGCAACGAGACCTTCTGGAAGGTGGCGCATCCCAATGGCCGCCACGCCATCGCCGCCGGCCTCGACGCCGACATCGACATCGAGATCGACGGGCCGGTCGGCTATTACTGCGCCGGCATGAACAAGCGCGGCCGCGTCGTGATCAACGGCAATGCCGGTGTCGGCGTCGGCGAGAACATGATGTCGGGCTTCATCCATGTGAAGGGCGACGCCAGCCAGTCGGCCGGCGCCACCGCCCATGGCGGGCTCCTCGTCATCGACGGCAACGCCTCGGCGCGTTGCGGCATCTCGATGAAGGGCATCGACATCGTGGTGAAGGGCTCGGTCGGCCACCTCTCGGCCTTCATGGGCCAGGCGGGTTCGCTCGTCGTGCTCGGCGACGCCGGCGAGGCGCTGGGCGACAGCCTCTACGAGGCCAGGCTGTTCGTGCGCGGCACCGTCGCCGGCCTCGGGGCCGACTGCATCGAGAAGGAGATGCGCGACGAGCACAAGGCGCTGCTGGCCGAGAAGCTTAAGGCCGCCGGCATCCTCGGCGAGGTCGATATCGGCGAGTTCCGCCGCTACGGCTCGGCCCGCACGCTCTACCATTTCCACGTCGACAACGTGTCGAGCTACTGAAATGGCTTCATCCAAGTCCCTATCGGATCACGTCATGCCCGCGCTCGGCGCGGGCATCCACGCCTTGGCCGCGAATTCGTGGATGGCCGGGACATGCCCGGCCATGACGGAGGAAACAGCGCGATGAACGATCTCACCAACACGCCCCGCACCAAGCCCCGCGCCTCGGCGACCTTCGACGAGTACACGCTGTCGGAGATCCGCCGCGCGGCGGCGACCGGCATCTACGACATTCGCGGCGCCGGCGCGAAGCGCAAGCTGCCGCATTTCGACGACCTCCTGTTCCTCGGCGCCTCGATGTCGCGCTACCCGCTCGAGGGCTATCGCGAGAAGTGCTCGACCGAGGTGGTGCTCGGCACCCGCTTCGCCAGGAAGCCGATCGAGCTGAAGATCCCGATCACCATCGCCGGCATGAGCTTCGGCTCGCTCTCCGCCAACGCCAAGGAGGCGCTCGGACGCGGCGCCTCGGCGATGGGCACCTCGACCACCACCGGCGACGGCGGCATGACCAATGAGGAGCGCGGGCACTCGACCCAGCTCGTCTACCAGTACCTGCCCTCGCGCTACGGCATGAACCCGGACGATCTCAAGCGCGCCGACGCCATCGAAGTGGTGGTCGGCCAGGGCGCCAAGCCCGGCGGCGGCGGCATGCTGCTCGGCCAGAAGATCACCGAGCGCGTCGCCGGCATGCGCACTTTGCCGGTCGGCATCGACCAGCGTTCGGCCTGCCGCCACCCGGACTGGACCGGCCCGGACGACCTCGAGATCAAGATCGAGGAACTGCGCGAGATCACCGACTGGGAGAAGCCGATCTATGTGAAGGTCGGCGCGGCGCGTCCCTATTACGACACCGCGCTCGCCGTGAAGTCCGGCGCCGACGTGGTGGTCGTCGACGGCATGCAGGGCGGCACGGCGGCGACGCAGGAGATCTTCATCGAGCATGTCGGCATCCCCACCCTCGCCGCCGTGCGGCAGGCGGTGAAGGCGCTGCAGGATCTCGGCATGCACCGCAAGGTGCAGCTGATCGTCTCTGGCGGCATCCGCAACGGCGCCGACGTCGCCAAGGCGCTGGCGCTCGGGGCGGACGCGGTGGCGATAGGCACCGCGGCACTGGTGGCGCTCGGCGACAACGACCCGCACTGGCAGGGCGAGTACGAGAAGCTCGGCACCACCGCCGGCGCCTATGACGACTGGCACGAGGGCCGCGACCCCGCCGGCATCACCACGCAGGATCCCGAGCTGATGAAGCGGCTCGACCCGGTCGCCGCCGGCCGCCGCCTCGCCAACTATCTCGCGGTGCTGACGCTGGAGTGCCAGACCATCGCCCGCGCCTGCGGCAAGAGCCATGTGCACAATCTGGAGCCGGAAGACCTCGTCGCGCTGACCATCGAGGCGGCGGCGATGGCCAACGTGCCGCTGGCCGGCACCAACTGGATCCCCGGCAGCAACGGGAATTTCTGACCGCTTACTTTACCTCCCTCTCCCCGGTGGGGAGAGGTGGCCCGCGAAGCGGGTCGGTGAGGGGGAACCACATCGGGAAGCGTTGCTGCCCCCTCACCCCACCCTCTCCCCGCGGGGAGAGGGAGCAGGGTCGCCCATACGCCGCCCTTGAAGAAGGCCGGCAAGTAAATTGCACCACGATGATTACACGACACGAGCCCTAAATGGGTCGCAGGGGAACAGGACGACAGCATGGCCAACGATCTCGCCCACGCCGCCAAGGAACTCGGCATCAAGTATTTCCTGATCTCCTATGTCGACCTGTTCGGGGCCCTGCGCGCCAAGCTGGTACCGGCGCAGGCGATCGGCGGCATGCAGAAGGCCGGCGCGGGCTTCGCCGGCTTCGCCACCTGGCTCGACATGAGCCCGGCCGATGCCGACCTGTTCGCGGTGCCGGATGCCGACAGCCTGATCCAGCTGCCGTGGAAGCCGGAAGTCGGCTGGCTGGCCTCCGACCTCGTGATGAACGACGAACTGGTGAGGCAGGCGCCGCGCAACGTGCTGAAAAGCACCATGCTGGGGGCCGAATCCATCGGCTACCAGATGAAGACCGGCGTCGAGTGCGAGTTCTTCCTGACCACGCCGGACGGCACCAAGATCTCCGACGCTTCCGACGACGCCACCAAGCCCTGCTACGACCAGTCCGCCCTGATGCGCCGCTATGAGGTCATCAAGGAGATCTGCGACGGCATGCTCACTCTCGGCTGGGGGCCGTACCAGAACGACCACGAGGACGCCAACGGCCAGTTCGAGATGAACTGGGACTTCGACGACGCCCTCGTCACCGCCGACCGCCACGTCTTCTTCAAATACATGGCGCGCTCCATCGCCGAGAAGCATGGCCTGCGCGCCACCTTCATGCCCAAGCCGTTCATCGACCTCACCGGCTCGGGCTGCCACATGCACACCTCGCTGTGGTCGGGCGACACCAACCTGTTCGAGGACGAGGACGGCGAGCTCGGCGTCTCCGACCTCTGCTACAACTTCATCGGCGGCCTGATCCACTCGGCCGACGCGCTGTGCGCCTTCACCAACCCGACGGTGAACTCCTACAAGCGCATCAACGCGCCGCGCACCGTCTCCGGCGCCACCTGGGCGCCCAACACCGTCACCTATACCGGCAACAACCGCACCCACATGATCCGCATCCCCGATGCGGGCCGGCTGGAGCTGCGGCTGCCGGACGGCGCGGCGAACCCGTATCTGGCGCCGGCGGCGGTGCTGGCGGCCGGCCTCGACGGCATCCAGAACCAGCGCGATCCCGGCAAGCGCCTCGACATCAACATGTACACCGACGGCCACAAGGTGCGCGGCGCCAAGAAGCTGCCGCTGAACCTGCTCGACGCGCTGCGGGCGCTGGAGAAGTCCTCGGTGCTGAAGAACGCGCTCGGCGCGCCGGTGGTCGAGGGCTTCCTCAAGCTGAAGCACGAGGAATGGAACGCCTATTCGCGCCATCTCACCCAGTGGGAGCGCGACAACACGCTGGATATCTGAGCCTCGCCGACGATCGAGCCTCGCGGAACAGCGGGGCTCACGGGCCGGCCGACGTCACGGCCGGCTCTCCGCCATCCGGTCCGGCCTCGGCGCCCCCGCGATCTCGCGGATCAATTTCCGCCGGACCGCGGCGGGAAAGGCCTCGGCCGAGCGCACCGGCTCGACAAAAGCATTCTCCCCGCCGATCACCTCTTCGATGAAATAGCGGATGAGCTGATCGGGGGGGAAGGTCGTCTCGTCCTCCACCGCGTCCTTGTAGACCAGCGGCAGGCCGTTGATGGTGATGCCGCGCCTCACCACCTCGGCGCGGACCCGGGCGAGTGCGCGGCCGCGATTGCTCAGCCCATCGCCGGAAAGGTCGATCACCCGCCGCTCGCCGGCATAGCCGCCCCGCCCGAACAGGTCGGCGCAGAACCAGAGCGCATCGCCCATGGCGGTGCCATAGGTGAGACGCCCGGGCGAGACTCGGGCGAGGCGGTCGGCGAAATCGACGGAGGCCGCGGCACCGTCGATCAATGTCCAGGGCAGGACGATCTGCGCGCGCCTTTCCCCGCCCCACTCCACATAGGTGACGGCGATGCGCCCCCGGCGTCCCTGGCGGATGGCGCCGATGACGGCAGCGTCGCGAAACGCCGCCGCGAAGCCGGCAAGCTGGAGCTTCTTTTCCCCACGATCCATCGAGGTGGAGACATCGGTGGCCAGCAGCTCCAGATCGACCTCCATGGGCGGCCCCGCCTGTGCCGGTCGCGGCGGCGCCTGCGCGAGCGCCAGCGACAGCGCCAGCCAGCCCGCGAACACACACCACCTCCGCATGGCGCCCCCTCGCCTTTTGGACACGGGGATCAGCCCGCTGGGCCGGAACGTTGCGCGCCAATTGTTGCAGTAGTGTTTGAACTCCCGGCAGGGCGGGCAGGGGGACGGCGCGATGACGGGGCGCTCATTCGACGGCGTCACCTTCGACGAGGGGTTCCTGTTCGCCACCCGCGGGCCGGGCGACGAAATCCGCTTCACCCGTTCCGAGCGCGCCGTGCTGAGGGCACTGACCAGCAATGCGCGGCGGGTGATGAGCCGTGGCCAGTTGCTCGACGCCATCGCCGGCATCGATGCGAACTCCACCGACCGCAGCGTCGACTTCATCATCAACCGCCTTCGCGCCAAGCTCGGCGACCGGGCAAGGGCCCCGCGCTTCATCGCCACGCAATATGGCGAGGGCTATGTCTGGATCGCCCGGCCAAGTCGCATGTGAACGGCCGCATATGACCGGCGGTATGTGACCGGCCGCGCGCTCAGAAGCGCAGCTCGTCCTTCACCTCGAACGGCACCACGCCGCGCCGGTCGGGATCGAGCACGATCTCGCGGTCGAGCGGCGGGAAGGCCCGGTCCGGGCAGGAAGCGCGCGGGCAGATGCGGCAATTGACGCCGAGCGGCGCCACCGCCGCCGCCTTGAGGTCCAGCCCGTCGGCATAGACGATCTCCCCCGCATAGGAGAGCTCGCAGCCGATGCCGAGCGCGTAGCGCCGCTCGCGCTGGCCGAAGCGCTGGACAGGCTTCACCGTTCCCCGCGCCAGGCAGAGATAGCGCACCCCGTCCGGCATCTCGCCCAGTTGCGCCAGCGGCCGCGAGGGCTGCTCGAAGGCCTCGTGCACGTTCCACACCGGGCAGGCGCCGCCATAGCGGGCGAACTGGAAGCGGGTGGCGCTGTGCCGCTTGATGACGTTGCCGGCGCGATCCACCTTCAGGAAATAGAACGGCACGCCTTTCTCGCCCGGCCGCTGCAAGGTGGAGAGCCGGTGGCACACCTGTTCCAGGCTGGCGCCGGTGATGGAGGTGAGCAGGTCGAGATCGTGCCGCTTCTCGCGCGCCAGCCGCGCGAAGCGGCGATAGGGCAGGATGAGCGCGCCGGCATAATAGTTCTGCAGGGACAGGCGGCAGACCTCGCGGGCGGCGCTGCTGCGAAAGCCCGCCTCCGCCACGTGCCGGTCGATCAGTTCGCTTTGCTCGAAACGGGCGACGAGGGTGGCCAGGCGGAAGATCCGGCTGGC
Organism: Ancylobacter oerskovii; assembly: GCF_018390555.1. Lineage (GTDB taxonomy): Bacteria > Pseudomonadota > Alphaproteobacteria > Rhizobiales > Xanthobacteraceae > Ancylobacter > Ancylobacter oerskovii. The sequence goes on from NZ_JAHBGB010000002.1 coordinate 743,026, forward strand.
CGGATCCAGCCCCCGCGCCAATGTCGCCACCCGGCGGTGACGGTCGAAGCGCAGCAGCGGCGCCTCGACCGCATCCGGCGGCGCGCTCTCGACGCCGATGTCGTGACGCTCGCGCAGATGCCGCTCCAGCACGGCGCCGGCATCGGGGCGAGCGAAGAGATCGAGCGCGGCGCTCTTCTCCTCCGCCGCCCGGTCGAGGCCGTCGACGTAGTTGTCGATATAATGGAAATGGTCGCGCACCTCGTCATAGGGCGCGAGGTTGCGCGTCTCGCCATCCGCCTCGCCGCTGGCGACCGCCACCTCGTCGAGCGCGGCGCGGCGTTCCACCATCCGCCGCATCGCCCCGTGCAGGCGCAGGAAGGCATGGGCGAAGGCCGGGGCATGGGTGGTGGCGTTCTTCAGGTCCTGCAGGCTCGGCTCCAGGCCGCGGAACACCGGATCGGCCAGCGCCTCGCGCAGGTCGGCGACGATGCGGTCGAGGTCGTCGGCGCCGAAGCGGGTGATGTCGAGATCGAAGGTCCGGCCGATGGCGAGCAGCACCGCGGCGGTCAGCGGACGCTGGTTGCTCTCGATCTGGTTGATATAGCTCGGCGACAACGAAAGGCGGCGCGCGAAGTCCATCTGGGTAAGGCCCAGCCTTTCGCGCAGATTGCGCACCGCATGGCCGGCAAATACCTTCTTGGACATGATACCTCCGCGGAGATGATCGTGGGAACGCCGTCATCCGACCAGCTTCCCTCTCCCCGCCCGAACTCGGCTGCTGCCGAAGTCGGTTCCGGCAAGGTCGAAACTGGCAACATCCGGTTTCGACGGAGAGGTGGCCCGCGCAGCGGGTCGGTGCGGAGAGACGCCATTTGAGGGGTGTGGAAGGCCCCTCACCCCAGCCCTCTCCCCATTGGGGAGAGGGAGCAGGGCCGGCTCTCTCGCTTCGCGCATCGACCTTGTGAAATTTTTACAGTTTTACGATCCGCATTTTCACAGCTTATCGTGCGGGTCACAAGGGCTTAGAAGAGACGAAGCGACCGGGCGCCACATGCGCGCCCCGAAAGGTGCGGGCCATGAAGCATATTCTCGACGAACTCGACCACCGTCGCGCCGAGGCGCGTCTCGGCGGCGGCGAGAAGCGCATCGCCGCCCAGCACAAGCGCGGCAAGCTCACGGCCCGCGAACGCATCGAACTTCTGCTCGACACCGGCTCCTTCGAGGAGTTCGACACCTTCGTCGAGCATCGCTGCACCGATTTCGGCATGGAAGCGACCAAGATCCCCGGCGACGGCGTCGTCACCGGCTGGGGCACGGTGAACGGCCGGCAGGTCTTCGTCTTCGCCAAGGACTTCACCGTGTTCGGCGGCTCGCTGTCGGAAAGCCATGCCGCCAAGATCACCAAGATCCAGGACATGGCGCTGAAGACCCGCTCGCCGATCATCGGCCTGTTCGATGCCGGCGGCGCCCGCATCCAGGAAGGCGTCGCCGCGCTCGGCGGCTATGGCGAGGTGTTCAAGCGCAACGTCACCGCCTCGGGCGTCATCCCGCAGATCTCGGTGATCATGGGACCCTGCGCCGGCGGCGACGTCTACTCGCCGGCGATGACCGACTTCATCTTCATGGTGCGCGACACCTCCTACATGTTCGTCACCGGCCCGGACGTGGTGAAGACGGTGACCAACGAGACCGTCACGGCGGAAGAACTCGGCGGCGCCAAGGTGCACACGACGAAATCCTCGGTGGCCGACGGCGCCTTCGACAACGACGTCGAGTGCCTGTTGCAGATGCGCCGGCTGATCGACTTCCTGCCGGCCAACAACCGCTCCGGCGTGCCGCAATGGCCAAGCTTCGACGATGGCGAGCGGCTCGATCCCTCGCTCGACACGCTGGTGCCGGACAATCCGAACAAGCCCTACGACGTCAAGGAACTGATCGCCAAGGTGGTGGACGAGGGCGATTTCTTCGAGATCCAGCCCGCCTTTGCCGCCAACATCGTCACCGGCTTCGGCCGGGTGGAGGGGCGCACGGTCGGCATCGTCGCCAACCAGCCGATGGTGCTGGCCGGCGTGCTCGACAGCGACGCCTCGCGCAAGGCGGCGCGCTTCGTGCGCTTCTGCGACGCCTTCGAGATCCCGATCGTCACCTTCGTCGACGTGCCGGGATTCCTGCCCGGCACGGCACAGGAATATGGCGGGCTGATCAAGCACGGGGCCAAGCTGCTGTTCGCCTATTCGCAGGCCACCGTGCCGCTGGTGACGGTGATCACCCGCAAGGCGTTCGGCGGCGCCTATGACGTGATGGCGTCCAAGCATGTCGGCGGCGACGTCAACTATGCCTGGCCGACGGCGCAGATCGCGGTGATGGGCGCCAAGGGGGCGGTGGAGATCATCTTCCGCGCCGATATCGACGATCCCTCGAAGATCGCCGCCCGCACCAAGGAATATGAGCAGCGCTTCCTCTCGCCCTTCGTGGCGGCCGAGCGCGGCTATATCGACGAGGTGATCACCCCGCGCTCCACGCGCAAGCGCATCGCGCGGGCGCTCGCCATGCTACGTTCCAAGCATGTCGAGGCGCCGGCCAAGAAGCACGACAATCTGCCGCTGTGACACAACAGGGCACCGTCATGCCCGGGCTCGGCCCGGGCATCCACGACTTCCACCGCAACGCGCGTCCAGTCCAAGATGTGGATGGCCGGGCCAAGCCCGGCCATGACGTCGCCTCCAGTTGAAGCCGGGCATCCGAGGATCCGTCGCATGTTCAAGAAAATCCTCATCGCGAACCGTGGCGAGATCGCCTGCCGCGTCATCAAGACCGCCCGCCGCATGGGCATAAAGACCGTCGCGGTCTATTCCGACGCCGACAAGGACGCGCTGCACGTCGCCATGGCGGATGAAGCCGTGCCTATCGGCGCCGCGCCGGCCGCGCAGTCCTACCTGCTGATCGACAGGATCATCGACGCGTGCAAGCAGACCGGCGCCGAGGCGGTGCATCCCGGCTACGGCTTCCTCTCCGAGCGCGCCGCCTTCCCGCAGGCGCTCGCCGCCGAGGGCATCGTCTTCATCGGCCCCAATCCGGGAGCCATCGAGGCGATGGGCGACAAGATCGAATCCAAGAAGGCGGCCGCTGCCGCGAAGGTCTCGACCGTGCCCGGCTATCTCGGGGTGATCGAGGACGCCGAGCAGGCCGCGAGGATCGCCGACGAGATCGGCTATCCGGTGATGATCAAGGCCTCGGCCGGCGGCGGCGGCAAGGGCATGCGCATCGCCCATTCCCGCGACGAGGTGCAGGACGGCTTCGACCGCGCCCGCTCGGAGGCGAAGTCCTCCTTCGGCGACGATAGGGTGTTCGTCGAGAAGTTCATCGTCGATCCCCGCCACATCGAGATCCAGGTGCTCGGCGACAAGCACGGCAACGTCGTCTATCTCGGCGAGCGCGAATGCTCGATCCAGCGCCGCAACCAGAAGGTCATCGAGGAGGCCCCCTCGCCGCTGCTCGACGAGGCGACGCGCCGGAAGATGGGCGAGCAGGCGGTCGCGCTCGCCAAGGCGGTGAACTACGACAGCGCCGGCACGGTGGAATTCGTCGCCGGGCAGGACAAGAGCTTCTACTTCCTGGAGATGAACACCCGCCTGCAGGTGGAGCATCCGGTCACCGAGCTCGTCACCGGCATCGACCTCGTCGAGCAGATGATCCGGGTCGCCGCCGGCGAAAAGCTCGCCATCGCGCAGAAGGACGTGACGCTGAAGGGCTGGGCGGTGGAGAGCCGCGTCTATGCCGAGGACCCCTACCGCAACTTCCTGCCCTCCATCGGCCGGCTCACCCGCTACCGCCCGCCGGCGGAAGGGGTGCGCGAGGGCGTCACGGTGCGCAACGACACCGGCGTCTATGAGGGCGGCGAGATCTCGCTCTATTACGACCCGATGATCGCCAAGCTGATCACCCATGCGCCGACGCGGGCGGAGGCCATCGCGGCGCAGGCGGACGCGCTCGACGCCTTCGTGCTCGACGGCATCCAGCACAACATCCCCTTCCTCTCCGCGCTGATGGACCATCCGCGCTGGCGCGAGGGGCGGCTCTCCACCGGCTTCATCGCCGAGGAATACAAGGGCGGCTTCACCGGCGCCGCGCTCACGCCGGCGCTCGCCCGCACCCTCGCCGCGGTGGCGGCGGTGATCGACAATATCGGCAATGCCCGCAAGCGCTCCATCACGCACCAATTGCCGGGGCGCACGGTGATGTTCCAGCACCGGCGGGTGGTGCGGCTCGGCGAGGTGTCGCTTCCCTGCGAGGTGGACCGCGCCGCCGGTGGCTATATCGTCACCTTCCTCGACGAACATGGCCGGCCGGCCGGCACCCATGAGCTGCGTTCCGGCTGGAAGCCGGGCGAGCCGGTGTGGCAGGGCGTCTTCGACGACGAGCGGATCAGCGTGCAGGTGCGCCCGCGGCTCAACGGCGTGACGCTCGGTTATCGCGGCGTCTCGGTGGAGGCGGTGGTCTATACCGAGCGCGAGGCCGAGCTCGCGGCGCTGATGCCGGAGAAGGTGGCCGCCGGATCGGGCAAGCAGCTGCTGTGCCCGATGCCGGGCCTCGTCGTTTCCATCGCCGTCGCCGAGGGGCAGGAGGTGAAGGCCGGCGAAGCCCTCGCCGTGGTCGAGGCGATGAAGATGGAGAACGTGCTGCGCGCCGAGCGCGACGCCACGGTGAAGAAGGTGCTCGCCAAGGCCGGCGACAGCCTCGCGGTGGACGCCGTGATCCTCGAATTCGCGTGAGAACCTGACTCGTCGGGAGGGGAGTTGGCCAATGACAACGGTTTCTCCCTCTCCCCATTGGGGAGAGGGGTCTTCTTCGCTCCGCAATGTCGTCGCCCCTCACCGACCCGCGGCGCGGGCCACCTCTCCCCAACGGGGAGAGGGAAAGAAAGAGTCGGATTGCATGGAGCCACGTCCATGACCCTCGATCTCGACCTCGGCAGCTTCCCTGCCGCCAGCCGCGAGGATTGGCTGGCGCTGGTCGAGGGCGTGCTGAAGGGCGCGCCCTATGAGCGGCGCATGGTGGCGCACACGCTCGACGGGCTGGCGCTCGACGCGCTGCCGCCGCGCCGGTCGCACGCCGGGCCCGTCGCGGCGCGGCCGGCGGGGACGGCCTGGAAGGTGCTGACCCGCATCGACCACACCGACCCGGCCGCCGCCAATGCGCAGGCGCTCGAGGATCTGGCGAACGGCGCCGACGGGCTCGCCCTGATGTTCGCCGGCGCGCCCTCGGCCCGCGGCTTCGGGCTGCCGGTGACGCGCGAGGCCATCGCGGCGGCGCTCGACGGGGTGATGGCCGATCTCGTCACGCTGCGCGTCGAGGCCGGGCGCTTCCAGGGCCGTGACATCGCGCTGGCGCTGGCGGCGTTGCTGGAGCCGCACGACCCGGCGCGGCTCGACATCCGCTTCGGGCTCGATCCCATCGGCGACCTCGCGGCACTCGGCACCGCGCCGATCGAGTGGGACGCGCTCGGCGCCCGGCTCGGCCAGACCGTCGCCGCCCTGCGCTCGCGCGGCTTTGCCGCGCCGATGGTGCGGGCGGACGGGCGCCTCCACCACGCCGCCGGCGCCACCGACGCGCAGGAGCTTGCCGCCGTGCTGGCGACCGCCGTCGCCTATCTGCGGGCGCTGGAGGCTTCCGGCCTCGCTATCAAGGAGGCCGCGCCGCTGATCGAGGCGACGCTGACCGCCGATGTCGACCAGTTCCTCACCCTCGCCAAGCCGCGGGCGTTGCGGCTCCTCTGGGCGGCGGCGCTGGCGGCTTGCGGCATCGAGAGCCCGCCGCCGCTGGCGGTACATATGGAGACCGCCTGGCGCAGTCTCACCCGGCTCGACCCGCACACCAATCTGCTGCGCGGCACCCTCGCCGCCTTCGCCGCCGGGGTGGGCGGCGCCGACAGCGTGACGGTGCTGCCCTTCACGCAGGCGCTGGGCCTGCCGGACGGCTTCGCCCGGCGGCTCGCCCGCAACACCCAGTTGATCCTGATCGAGGAATCCAACCTGCACCGCGTCGCCGATCCCGGCGCCGGCGCCGGCGCCATCGAGGAGCGGACCGAACAGCTCGCCGCCGCGGCCTGGGACCTGTTCCGCGCGGTGGAAGGCGAAGGCGGCCTCGTCGAGGCCCTGCAATCCGGCAGCTGGCAGCGGCGGATCGCCCAGGCGCGGGCGGCGCGGGCGACGGACGTCGCCACCCGCAAGGCGCCGATCACCGGCACCTCGGAATTCCCGCTGCTCGGCACCGCGGTGCCGGCCGTGCTGGCGCCGCTCCCCCGGCTCGACGCCGCCCCGCCGGCGGAAGGCGCGCTGCTGGTGGAGCCCCTCGTTGCCCACCGCCTCGCCGAGCCCTTCGAGGCCTTGCGCGCCGCCGCCGAGCGGGCCGAACCGCGCCCGGCGATCTTCCTCGCCACGCTCGGCACGCCGGCCGACTTCACCGCCCGGGCCGGCTTCGCCCGCCACCTGTTCGAAGCCGGCGGCCTCGCCGCCCTGCCTCATGACGGCGCCGACGACGACACGGCATTGGCCACCACCTTCCGCGCCTCCGGCGCCCGGCTCGCCTGCCTGTGCTCCTCCGATGCGCTCTATGGCGACCGCGCCGCTGCCGTCGCCGGCGCGCTGAAGGCGGCGGGGGCGCTGCGGGTCTATGTCGCCGGCCGGCTGCCCGAGCGGGAGGACGGACTGCGCGCGGCCGGGGTGGACGGCTTCGTCTTTGCCGGCGGCGATGCGCTGGAGATGCTGCGCGCCGCCCATGGCGCGCTCGGGCTGAAGCCGGGAGCGGAACCATGACCGCCCGCCGTGCTTTCCTTTCCTGCGGTCTGGAGGCCTCTCGATGAGCCGTATCCCGGATTTCGCCGGCCTCGGCTGGCGCGCCCCGCGCCGGCCCGCCGTGCCGGCGACGGCGGCCCCGTGGCCGACCCCGGAAGGCATTGCGGTGAAGGGCGCCTACGGCCCGGCCGACCTCGCCGGCCTGCCCTTCGTCGACAGCTATCCCGGCCTCGCGCCGTTCCTGCGCGGGCCGTATCCCACCATGTACGCCACCCAGCCCTGGACGATCCGGCAATATGCCGGCTTCTCCACCGCCGAGGATTCCAACGCCTTCTACCGGCGCAACCTCGCCGCCGGCCAGAAGGGGCTGTCGGTCGCGTTCGATCTCGCCACCCATCGCGGCTATGACAGCGACCACCCGCGCGTCGCCGGCGATGTCGGCATGGCCGGGGTGGCCATCGATTCCATCCTCGACATGCGCACGCTGTTCGCCGGCATTCCGCTCGGCGAGATGAGTGTGTCGATGACCATGAACGGCGCGGTGTTGCCGGTGCTGGCGCTCTATGTCGTCGCCGCCGAGGAGCAGGGGGTGCCCCCGGCGCGGCTCTCGGGGACCATCCAGAACGACATCCTCAAGGAGTTCATGGTCCGCAATACCTATATCTACCCGCCCGCGCCCTCGATGCGGATCATCTCCGACATCTTCGCCTTCACGTCATCGGCGATGCCGCGCTTCAACTCGATCTCGATCTCCGGCTACCACATGCAGGAGGCCGGGGCGACGGCCGACCTCGAGCTCGCCTATACGCTGGCCGACGGCCTCGACTATGCCCGTGCCGGCATCGCGGCGGGGCTGCCGATCGACAGCTTCGCGCCGCGGCTCAGCTTCTTCTGGGCGATCGGCATGAACTTCTTCATGGAGGTCGCCAAGCTGCGCGCCGCCCGGCTGATCTGGGCGAAGCTGATGGCCGATCTCGGGGCGCAGAACCCGAAGTCGCTGCCGCTGCGCACCCATTCGCAGACCTCCGGCTGGAGCCTCACCGCGCAGGACGTGTTCAACAACGTCATGCGCACCATGGTCGAGGCGATGGCGGCGACGCAGGGGCACACCCAATCACTGCACACCAACGCGCTCGACGAGGCGCTGGCGCTGCCCACCGACTTCTCCGCCCGCATCGCCCGCAACACCCAGATTCTGCTGCAACAGGAGAGCGGCACCACCCGGGCCATCGACCCGTGGGGCGGCTCGTTCTTCGTGGAAAGGCTCACCGCCGATCTCGCCGCAAAGGCGAGCGCGCATATCGCCGAAGTCGAGGCGCTGGGCGGCATGGCGAAGGCCATCGAGGCCGGCATCCCCAAGCTGCGCATCGAGGAGGCGGCGGCAACCACGCAGGCGCATATCGATGCCGGCGCGCAGACCGTGGTCGGCGTCAACAAGTACCGCCCCGACCGCGAGACGCCGATCGACGTGCTGAAGGTCGACAACTCCGCCGTAAGGGCGGCGCAGCTGGAAAAGCTGAGGCGCCTGAAGGCCGAGCGCGACCCGCAGATGCTGGAGACGGCGCTCGACGCCCTGCGCGAGGGCGCCGCCGGCGGCGGCAACCTGCTGGCGCTCGCCATCGACGCCGCGCGGGCGCGGGCGACGGTAGGCGAAATCTCCGATACGCTGGAGAGCGTGTTCGGCCGGCACCGCGCGGAGATCCGCGCCGTGTCGGGCATCTATCGGCGGGAGGCCGGGCAGATGGGCGACAAGGTGGCGCGGGTGCGCCAACGGGTCGAGGCCTTCGAGGCCGAAGAGGGCCGGCGCCCACGCATCCTGGTCGCCAAGGTCGGGCAGGACGGGCACGACCGCGGCCAGAAGGTGATCGCCTCCGCTTTCGCCGATCTCGGCTTCGACGTCGATATCGGCCCGCTCTTCGCCACCCCGCAGGAAGCGGCGCGCCAGGCGGTGGAGAACGACGTCCACGTCATCGGCATCTCGTCGCTGGCGGCGGGCCATCTCACGCTGGTGCCGCAGGTGAAGGCGGCGCTGGACGCCGAGGGACGGCCCGACATCATGATCGTGGTCGGCGGCGTGGTGCCGCCGCAGGACCATGACGCGGTGCGCGCCGCCGGTGCCGAGGCGATCTATCCGCCCGGCACGGTAATCGCCGAGGCGGCGGAAGAGCTCGTCGAGGCCATTGCCCGCCGGCTCGGGCATAGCCGGGCAGCGGCATGAGCAGAAAAACGGCAGAAACCGACTGCTGATGCCGCGATAGGCATGGACCCGGCGGAGGGGGCCGGCGCCTCCTTCATCCGCTCCCGGCGGCAAGTAGCCGCGATAGAGCCGATGTCGCCGACGTATCCCCCGTAAGCGAGTTGCTCCCGCCTTAAGACCGCCTGACGACCGCGGCCACTGAGAGCAGCGTCCGCCCCTTCCGACTTTGGCACAACGCTTGCTTGACAGCCTTGTATACAAGGCTGCGAGCCCAGCGTGATGAACCCGTCCACCGCCAATATCGAGGAAGCCATCCTCTCGGCCATCCTCGCCGGCCGCATCCCGCCGGGAACCCGGCTCGGGGAGCAGAAGCTCGCCGACCTGTTCGGCGTCTCCCGCACCCGCGTGCGCGAGGCGATGATGCGGCTGGAGACGCGCGGCATCGTGCAGGTGAGCGCGCGGCGCGGCTGGTTCGTGGTCGAGCCCTCCGCCGACGAGGCGCGCGAGGCGTTCCAGACCCGTCGCGTCATCGAGACCGGGCTGTTGCAGACCGTGCGCGAAGTGCCGCCGCCGGTGCTGGCGAGCCTCAAGGAACATGTCGCCATCGAGCGGCAGGCCATCGAGACGGGAGACGTGTCGTCGCGCGCGTGCCTGCTCGGCGACTTCCACATCCACCTCGCCGATGCGCTGGGCAACCGGATGCTCACCGAGATCATCCGCGACCTCACCGCCCGCACCACGCTGATCTCCATGCTCTACCAGCCGACCGAGAAGGCGGCGGAATCCAGCCACGACCACGAGGACATCGTCGCGGCGATGGAGGCCGGCGACCTCGCCGCCGCCGCCCGGCTGATGGAGGAGCACATCGGCAAGGTGGAGGCGGGGCTCGACCTCTCCGCCAAGCCCGATCCGCTCGCCTCGCTGCGCGAATTGCTGACCCCGTCGACCTTCAACGACGTGGCTCCTTCCATGCCGCACGCCCATGGGGTCGCGGTGCCGCATGCGCCTCACCATCCATCGAAGACAGAGGACTGATCCATGAACCGCCGCACGCTTCTCGCCCTTCTCGCCGGCGCCGTGGTCGCCGCACAGGCGCTGCCCGCCCTGATCCCGCCGGCGCATGCCGACGCGCTGGCCACCATCGAGGCGGGCAAGGTCATCCGCATCGCCGTGCCGCAGGACTTCCCGCCCTTCGGCAGCGTCGGCGCCGACATGGCGCCCAAGGGGTATGACGTCGACGTCGCCAGGCTGATCGCCGACAAGCTCGGCGTGAAGCTGGAGCTGGTGCCGGTGACCAGCGCCAACCGCATTCCCTATCTCCAGACCAGCAAGGTCGACCTCGTCATCTCCTCGCTGGGCAAGAACGCCGAGCGCGAGAAGGTGATCGACTTCTCCACCGCCTATGCGCCGTTCTTCAACGGCGTGTTCGGTCCCGCCGATGCGGCGGTGAAGGAGGCCAAGGACCTCTCCGGCAAGACTGTCGGCGTCACCCGCGGCGCGGTGGAGGATCTGGAGCTGACCAAGATCGCTCCCGCCGATACCACCATCAAGCGCTACGAGGACAATAACGGCACCATCTCCGCCTTCCTGTCCGGCCAGGTCGACCTCATCGCCACCGGCAACGTGGTCGCCGCCGCCATCCTCGCGCGCAACCCGCCGAAGAAGCCGGAAATCAAGTTCCTGATCAAGAACTCCCCCTGCTTCATCGGCCTCAACAAGAACGAGCCGGCGCTGCTGGCCAAGGTCGACGCCATCATCGCCGACGCGAAGAAGGACGGCGCGCTCGACGCCATCTCGCAGAAGTGGCTGGGCGCCAAGCTGCCGGCGGATCTGTGAGGCTGCCGGGCCCGGCAGGGCGATGTCCTGCGCGGTACTTCCGCCGTAGGTATCTCCTGACAGCCAGCACGTCGGGATGAGGGTAAACGGACGCCATCAGCACCGGATCTCTTTCCTGCCCTCTCCCCGTTGGGGAGAGGTGGCCCGCGCAGCGGGTCGGTGAGGGGGGACGACACTGGGAAGCGCCGAGCCCCCTCACCCCACCCCTCTCCCCGACGGGGAGAGGGAGCATCCCGGTGGCCCCGTCGCCTGACACGCGTTCCCACGGGCTGGCCTCTTCCCCGGAGAGGCCTTCCAGCTTCCCATCACCCCACCAGCGGGAGTTCAGTGCCATGAACTACGCGTTCGATTTCGGCTGGCTGGCCGATTACTGGCCGGTGCTGCTCAAGGGCATCGGCATCACCGTCGAGCTCACGCTGGTCGGCGGCGTGCTGGGGATCGGCCTCGGCATCGCCTGCGCCTGGGCGCGGGCGCTCGGTCCCGGCTGGCTCAAGCCCATCGTCGCCGCCTATGTGGAGATGATCCGCAACACGCCGTTCCTGATCCAGCTGTTCTTCATCTTCTTCGGCCTGCCGGCGCTCGGGCTGCGCATGGGCGAATTACCGGCCGCCAACCTCGCCATGGTGATCAATCTCGGCGCCTATGGCTGCGAGATCATCCGCGCCGGAATCCAGGCGACGCCGCGCGGCCAGTTCGAGGCCGGCGCCAGCCTCGGCATGAGCCGGATCGAGACCTTCCGGCATGTGGTGCTGGTGCCGGCGCTGCAGCGCATCTGGCCGGCGCTGTCGTCGCAGATCGTCATCGTGATGCTCGGCTCGGCGGCGGTGTCGCAGATCGCGGCGGAGGATCTCACCTTCGCGGCGAACTTCATCCAGTCGCGCACCTTCCGCGCCTTCGAGACCTATGTCGCCGCGACGCTGATCTATCTGGCGCTGGCCATCGCGCTGCGCCAGCTGCTGCGCGGCATCGGCTGGACCATCTTTCCCAAGCGCGCGGCACGGTGAGGGAACGGCGATGAGCGACTTCACCACCTGGGACATCCTGCGCAACCTCCTCCTGTCGGCGCGCTGGACCGTCCTGCTCTCCATCGTCTCCTTCGTCGGCGGCGGCCTCGTCGGCGGCGCACTCCTGTTCGCGCGCATCGGCAAGGGGCGGCTCGGGCCGGCCTTCGCCAGGACCTATATCGAGCTGTTCCAGGGCACACCGCTGCTGATGCAGCTGTTCCTCGCCTTTTTCGGCCTCGGCCTGTTCGGCATCGACGTGCCGGCCTGGCTCGCCGCCGGGGTGGCGCTGATCCTGTGGACCGCCGCGTTTCTCGCCGAGATCTGGCGCGGCTGCGTCGAATCCATCGCCAAGGGCCAGTGGGAGGCATCCTCCTCGCTCGGCATGGGCTATCTGCAGCAGATGCGCTGGGTGATCCTGCCGCAGGCGCTGCGCATCGCCGTGCCGCCCACGGTCGGCTTCTCCGTCCAGGTGGTGAAGGGCACGGCGCTCACCTCGATCATCGGCTTCGTGGAGCTCTCCAAGGCCGGGACCATGGTGACCAACGCCACCTTCGAGCCCTTCACCGTCTACGGCTTCGTGGCGCTGATCTACTTCTGCCTGTGCTGGCCACTGTCCAAGTCCTCCCAGATCCTCGAGAGGAAGCTCAATGTCGCTCATCGAAATCACTGAGGTGAAGAAGCGCTTCGGCGACAACGAAGTGCTCAAGGGCATCAATATCGACGTCGAGCCGGGCGAGGTCATCGCCATCATCGGCAAGTCCGGTTCCGGCAAGTCGACGTTGCTGCGCTGCATCAACGGGCTGGAGACCATCGACGAGGGCTCCATCTCCGTCGCCGGCGCGCAGTTGCTGCCGGACGAGCTGCACCTCAAGGCGCTGCGCCTCAAGGTCGGGATGATCTTCCAGGGCTTCAACCTGTTCCCGCATCTCACCGCCGGCCGCAACGTCATGCTGTCGCAGATGGTGGTGAAGAAGACGCCGAAGGCCGAGGCCGAGGTGATGGCCAAGAAGATGCTGGAGCGCGTGGGCCTCGGCCACAAGTTCGACGCCTACCCGGACCAGCTCTCCGGCGGCCAGCAGCAGCGCGTCGCCATCGCCCGCGCGCTCGCCATGCAGCCCATCGCCCTGCTCTGCGACGAGATCACCTCGGCGCTCGACCCGGAGCTGGTCAACGAGGTGCTGGCGGTGGTGAAGGAGCTCGCGAGCGAGGGCATGACGCTGATGATGGTGACGCACGAGATGCGCTTCGCCCGCGACGTGTGCTCGCGCGTCGTGTTCATGCATCAGGGCCGGGTGCACGAGATCGGGCCGCCGGAGGAGGTGTTCGCCGCCCCGAAGACGCCGGAGCTCAAGCAGTTCCTCGGCGTGACGCACTGACGGACGGCGCTTCACTTCCGATCCGCCGCGTGGCAGACCGGCGCCATGAAACCGATGAAGCCCATCGCCTCCGACTGGACCGACGTGGTGCTGGTCTGCCGCAAATGCGCGAAGAAGCTCAAGAAGGGCTTCGGCGAGGAGGGCGACGACCGCCTCGCCCCGGCGCTGCGCGACGCGGTGGCCCGGCGCGAGGGCGGCAAGCCGGCCAGGAAGCCGCGCCGGAAGGGTGCCCATGTCGCCGTGGTAGAGGTGGATTGCCTCGGCGTCTGCCCGAAGGGCGCGGCGGTGGTGGTGCCGGCCGGCATGCCGGAGCGCTGGCGGCTGGTGCGGCGCGGCGACGACCTCGCGAGCCTTCTCGACGAGATTGCCCCGGCGCGCCGGCCCTGAGCTCAGCCCTTGCTCGCTTCCTCGGCGGCGATCTGCCGGGCGTTCAGCGCCCAGACCAGCGTCGTCATGATGCTGACGCCGATGACGATGCCGACCAGCCGCTCCACCGGCGGATCGAGCGTGACCGGCGGGCCGGTCGACACCAGCGTGACCAGATAGGCGATGGCCGACTGGGTACCGATATAGGTCTGCGCCGACTTGGCGAGATGGACGCGGGCGAAGAAGAACACGCCGAGGAACAGCGCCGTCGCCCACCACCATTCCTCGGTGGCGTCGAGGCCGATCACCACGAGCCCGGCGGTGCCGCCGATGATGCAGCCGACGATGCGCTGGAAGCCGCGATGGCGGGAGGCCACCGGGTCGGCGTCGATGAGCACGAGGCAGGAGATCAGCACCTGCGGCAGCTGCGGCAGCGCGAAAAGCGACCAGGCCACCACCAGCACCGATGTCCCGAGCGCGGCGATGAGCGATTGCTTCAGCGCCCCCTCATGCGTGGCGGTGGTGGGGGTGGCCACGAGATGGCCGAGCTCGCCGGCGCGCGGGCCCAGCGCCCAGTTCGCCAGCGTGCCGCAGGTGACGCCGATGCCGATCTCGTAGCAGCGGTTCCAGGCGAGGGAATAGAGGTCCTGCGGCTGCTGCATGGTGTAGAGCACCACCAGCGCGAAGGTGATCCCGCCATAGAACCAGGCATAGCCATAGGTGCTGCGCTGGCGCCCATAGGTGCTGATGCCGGCCGCCAGCGACGCGAACGCCATCTGCTGGACCGGCAGTCCCTCCAGCCACTGCCCGGCCAGATAGCCGAGCGACACCCCCACGATGGTGCCGGTGATGCGCAGCACCCCCTTGGTGAACAGCTGGTCGCGGTCGACATTGGCGATGATCATCACCGAGAGCGCCGCCCAGTAGGGATCGGCGAGCCCCATGGCGAGCGAGATATAGACCGCGGCGAGGACACCCGAGGCGGTGGCGAGGGCCTGGCGGGTGACGTCGTCCATCGCCTAGAACCAGATCAGCGTGCGCGCATCGGCGCCGTTGAACAGGCCGAGCCCGGCCGGCCAGTCGTCGAGGGTGATCTCGATGGGGAAGCGCTGCGGCAGCCGCACCCAGTCGGTCGTCGGCTCGACATAGGGCACCACCTGCGGATTGCTCGGCGAGCGCGACACCCCGGCGGCAACGCCGCTCACCCGCCCATAATGGATCACCCAGGGGTCCGAGCCGAGCGTCAGCCACACGCGCTGGCCCGGACGGATGCGGGCGAGGTGCCGCTCGGGCATGTTCGCCACGATCCGCCGGCGGCGGTCGGTCACGATCGCCAGCACCTCGGTGCCGGGGCTGAGATAGTCGCCCAGCCGGATGGTGAAGGGCGCGATGCGGCCGGCCTCCGGCGCCCTCATCGTGGTCTTGGAGAAATCGTACTGCGCCTTGTCCAGATCGGCCTTGGCCGAGGCGATGGTAGCGCCCGCCACCACCACCCGGCGGTTCGACACGTCGAGCGCCGCCTGGGCGGTCTGCACATTGGCGGTGGCGGTGGCGACGTCGCGGGTGGCGACGTCGAGCGACGCCTCGGGCGAGAAGCCCTCGGTGGACAGCGATTTCACCCGGCCGAGCTGGGCCTGCGCATTGGTCAGCACCGCCTGGGCCGAGGTGACGCCGGCCTTGGCCGAATTCACCTCGTCGCGGGCGAGCTCCAGGTCGGCCTGCGCCTGCTGCAGCGCCGCCTGCGTCTGCTCCACCTTGAGCCGATAGGGCGTCTTCTCGATCTCGAACAGCAATTGCCCGGCGGCGACCGACTGGTTGTTCTGCACCGCCAGCCGCGAGACCGGCCCCGCGATCTCCGAGGAGACCACCAGTATGTCGCTCATCACATAGGCATCGGCGGTATAGGCAAAGAAGCGGACGCTGATCTCGTACAGCACGAACAGCGCCACGATGACGCCGATGATGAGCTTCACCGGATGGCGCAGCAGAGCCGTGAACATGCAGACCGAATCTCCGCCGCCCCCGCGACGGGGCCCGCGGCATCATCGCGGCTTTGGCAGGTGAGCTCAATCCGCCGCGAGCGCTACCGCGCTCAGATCGGCGGATGCGGAATCGACGCCAGCAATTCGCGCGTATAGTCCGCCTTGGGCGCGGTCATCACCGTCTCGGTGGCGCCCGCCTCGACGATGCGCCCGGCGCGCATCACCATCACCCGGTCGCAGAGCAGGCGCACCACCTCGAGGTCGTGGCTGACGAAGATGTAGCTCATGCCCAGCCGCTGCTTGAGGTCCTGCAGCAGGTTCAGCACCACCGCCTGCACGGAGACGTCGAGCGCCGCCGTCGGCTCGTCGAGAATGACGAGATCCGGGTCCGGTGCGATGGCGCGGGCGATGCCCACCCGCGCCTTCTGCCCGCCGGAAAGCTGGTGCGGGAAGCGGTCGAGCAGGTTCACCGGCAGGCCGACGAGGCCGGCCAGTTCCTCCACCTTCGCCCTGAGCGCCTTGCCGGACAGGCCGGAACCCATCCGCAGCAGCGGGTCGGCGATGGCGCGGGCGGCGGTGTAGCGCGGGTTGAGGCTGTCGGTCGGGTCCTGGAACACCAGCTGGATGCGCGAGCGCCATTTCGAGCCGGCGAAGCGCCTGGCCGGAATGGCCGACAACTCCTCGCCCTTGAACACGATGCGCCCGGAAGTGGGATCGAGCAGCCGCATCAGCATCATCGAGGTGGTGGACTTGCCGCAGCCGCTCTCGCCGACGAGGCCGAGGCTCTCCCCGCGCGCCACCGAGAAGCTGATGCCGTCCACCGCGCGGAACGGATCGGCCGCCGCCCCCTTGATGCCGAACGCGCCGGCGAGCCCGGTTGCGGGCGCCTGGCGCGGATATTCCTTCACCAGGTTCTCGACGACCAGCAGCGGCGTGCCGGCACCTTCCACCGGCGCGGTCGGCGCGGCAGCGGCGGGCGCGGCGTCCACCGGCAGCAGGTCGCGCAGGGTGACGCCCCTGCGCGGCGTCGCCCGCATCAGCTTGCGCGTATAGGGATGCTGCGGGGCGCGGAAGATCTCGGCGGCGGTCGCGGTTTCCACCACCCTGCCCTTCTCCATCACCATCACCCGGTCGCAATAGGCGCTCGCGAGCCCGAGATCGTGGGTGATGAGGATGGTGGACATGTTGCGCGCGCGGGTGAGCTCGACCACGAGGTCCATCACCGCCTTCTGCGTGGTGACGTCGAGGCCGGTGGTCGGCTCGTCGGCGATCAGCAATTGCGGCCGGCAGGCCAGCGCCAGCGCGATGACGATGCGCTGGCACATGCCGCCGGACAGTTCGAACGGATAGGCGTGGTAGCGCTCCTCCGGCCGGGCGATGCGCACCGCCTTCAGCACCTCGATGGCCTTCTCCCTCGCATCGGAAGGCTGCGCCTGCACATGCTCGATCAGCACGTCCTCGATCTGCTTGCCCACCTTGCGGATCGGATTGAGCGCCGCGCGCGGGTTCTGGAAGATCATCGACATCTCCCGCCCGCGCAGGGCGCGCACCGCACCCTCCGGGGCCGTGCCGATGTCGACGCCGCCCAGGGTGATCGTGCCCTCGGCGATTCGGCCGGCGCGGTCGAGAATGCGCATCACCGCAAAGGACGTGACCGATTTTCCCGAGCCGGATTCGCCGACGATGCCGAGCGTCTCGCCCTTGGCCAGCGTCAGGTCGATCTTCTCCACCGCCCGCACCGTGCCGCGCCTTGTGGCGAATTCGACGGTGAGGTCGCGCACCTCCAGCAAGGGCGGCTGCATGTGATTGGCTCCGGCATGCATGTTCATGGGAGCTCTCCTCAGGTGCGCCGCTGCGGATCGACGAGGTCGCGCAGGCCGTCGCCGAGCAGGTTGAAGCAGAACACCGCCAGCATCAGCGTCACGCCGGGAAAGAAGGCGATCCACCATTCGCCGGAGATGATGAAGGAGGCGCCCTCCGCCACCATGATCCCCCATTCCGGGGTGGGCGGGCGCACGCCCAGCCCGATGAAGGAGAGGCCGGCCGCGTTGAGGATGGCGTAGCCCATGGTGAGCGACACCTGCACCATCATGATCGGCAATATGTTCGGCGCGATGTGGCCGAGGAGAATACGCATCTCCGAATTGCCGGCGAGCCGCGCCGCCTGCACGAAGCCGGCCTCGCGGCGGATATTCGCCTCGGCGCGGGCGACGCGGACATAGAGCGGGAAATTGATGATGGCGGTGGCGATGACGATGTTGGTCACCGTGTTGCCCAGCGCCGCCACGATGCCCATCGCCAGCACGAACAGCGGAAAGGCCATGATGGTGTCGGAGACGCGGCCGACGATGCGGTCGGTCCAGCCGCCGCAATAGCCCGACGCGATGCCGGCGAAGCCGCCGCCTACGAACACCAGCGCCACCGAGGCCACCGCGATGATCATGTCGAGCCGCGCCGCCACCACCACGCGCGAGAAGATGTCGCGCCCGAGCTGGTCGGTACCGAACCAGTAGGTGGCGGAGGGCGGCTGCAGCGCCGCCGAGGTGTTGCTCGCCAGCGGGTCGTGCGGCACCACATAGGGGCCGATCAGCGCGGCAAGCGCGAACAGCGCGAACAGGCCGAAGGCGAGGCCGGTGACCGGGTTCTCGGCGACGATGTGCCGGGCATGGGAGAACAGGCTGTCCTTGGGCGCGGCGTCGGTGGCGGCAAGGGTCATGGCGCCCTCCTCAGGCTTCGATGCGCACGCGCGGATCGACGAGGCCGTAGAGGATGTCGATCGCGAGGTTGAGCAGCACGTAGAGAATGGCCATGGCGAGCACGAAGCCCTGCACCGGCGCGTAGTCGGAGGTGATCAGCGCCTCGATGGCGTAGGAGCCGATGCCCGGCCAGGCGAACACCTTCTCCACCAGCACATTGGCGCCGAGCAGGAAGGAGAACACCATGCCGAGCGTGGTGATCACCGGCAGCAGCGCGTTGCGGAAGGCGTAGCCCATCACGACCTTGGAGGGCTTCAGCCCGCTCGCCCGCGCGGTGCGCACGAAATCCGAGGCCAGCACCGAGAGCATGGAGGCGCGGGTCATGCGGGCGATCGGCGCCAGCGAGAAGATGGCGAGCGTCACCGCCGGCAGCCAGATCTGCGACCAGGCGGCGCGGAACACCTCGAGATCGCCGGCGAGCAGGCTGTCGATCAGGTAGAAGCCGGTGACGGTGTCGGGCGCGGTGTAGAAGAAGTCGAGCCGGCCCATCGGCGCCGGCGCCCAGCCGAGCTTGTAGTAGAACACATAGACCAGCAGCAGCCCGGTGAAGAACACCGGCAGCGACACGCCGGCGGTGGCGATCACCCGGCACAGATGGTCGATCCACGAGCCCTGCCGCACGGCGGCGAGGATGCCGAGCGGCACCGACACCGCCACCGAGAGGATGAGGCCGAGCAGCGTCAGCTCGGCCGAAGCCGGCAGCCGGGCGCGGATATCCTCGAACACCGGCTGGCCGGTGGTGAGCGACATGCCGAGATTGCCGGTGGCGAGGTCCTTCACATAGGCAAGGAACTGCACCGGCAGCGGCCGGTCGAGGCCGAGCTGGGCCTTGATCTCGGCAATGGCCTGCGGGGTCGCCGCCGGGCCGGCGAAATAGGCGGCGGTGTCGCCGGGCAGCACCCGCGTCAGCAGGAAGGTGACGATGACAACGCCGATCAGGCTCGGGACGGCGGTGCCGAGCCGGCGGACGATCTGCTTGAACACGGTGGCCTCCATCCAATGGTCGATGAGATGTCCGGTACGCTCCGTCCCGTCGTCATGGCCGGGCTTGACCCGGCCATCCACGTCTTGCCGCCGCCGAAGTCGTGGATGCCCGGCCCAAGGCCGGGCATGACGGCCATCCACATGTTGCTCCCGCTACGCCTTCCACGGCGTGCGGCAGTGGGGTGCCGGCGCGACCGGCTCCCTCTCGCCGCACCGAACTCGGTTGTTGCCGAGTTCGGCACTCGGAGTAGTCGCCATCGGATGCATCCGGCGGTGACTGAGAGGGGTGGGGTGAGGGGTCTTCCTGGCTTCCCAATGTCGTCCCCCCTCACCGACCCGCTAACGCGGGCCACCTCTCCCCACCGGGGAGAGGAAAAGATAGGGAGCCGCCGTCACGCTGCTGTCTCGACCCGCAGCGCATCGATACATGAGGAGAGCGTCAAGGAGACCAATCCCTGCCTCCTCACGCCTTCCTGAGCGTGCGGTAGTCCAGCTGCCGGTGGAACCAGTATTGATAGCCGGCAATCGATTTCTGCATGGCGACGCTGAGATAGGGCTGGAACACCGGCACCCGCGGCATTTCGGCGAAGGCGAGGTCGATGAAGCCGGTGACATCCTTGTCGTAGACCGGCCAGTCGCCGGCCGCGGCGGCGGCGCGGGCGCCGTCGACCAGCCTGTCCATCTCCGAATTCTTGTAGCCCATGGTGTTGAACACCGCGTTCTGGCCGTGATAGCCCCAGAAGAAGAAATATTCCGGGTAGTCGAGCCAGCCGGAGAAGAAGTTGGAGATCAGCGGCATCTCCTTCTTGGTGATCTCGCCGCGCCAGTTGGCGCCCGGGACCTTGTTCAGCGTCACCTTGATACCGATCTGGCCGAGGCTCTCCTGCACCAGCGTGCACAGCGGCTCGTTCACCACGGCCGCGCCGAGATCGAAGGACAGCGTGGTCTCGAACCCCTCCGGGTAGCCGGCCTTGGCGAGCAATTCCTTGGCCTTGGCAAGGTCGGTATTGTAGCCATGCGCCTGCGGCCACACCGGCTGGCTCACCTTGTTGGACGCCGCGCCGAACAGCGGCTTGCCGAGGCCGAACAGCACCGCGTCCATGATCTTCTGGTAGGGAATGGCATAGGCCACCGCCTGGCGCACCTCCAGCTTGTCGAAGGGCGGCTTGGTGACGTTCATGCCGATATACTGGACGCCGTTGCTGACCGGGTTGGACACCACCTTCACCTTGCCGGCCTTGTCGAGCTCGACGAAGTCCTTTGCCGGCAGGTCGAAGGAGATGTCGGCATCGCCGCGCTCGATCAGCGCCCTGCGGTTTCCGGCGGACGGCACCATGCGCCACACCACCCGCTTGATCGAGGGCGTCGGGCCGCAGGCCCATGTATCGTTGCGCTCGAAGATCACCTCGGTGCCGGAGGTCCACTTCACCACCTTGTAGGCACCGCCGCCGGCGGTGTTCTGCTTGGTGTATTCCATGCCCCACTTGTCCTGCTCGGTGGCCTTGGACTGCACCAGCTTCGAGTTGAACACCGAGGGCACGATCACCGCGAGATCCGGCATGGTCAGCCGGTCGGGGCGGATGAAGTCGACGCGGAAGGTGTGGTCGTCGACCACCACGAACTGCTCCGGCTTCTCCAGCGAGCCGGCCTTCATCTGGAAGGTCGGGAAGCCGCCCACCGACACCGCGCGGTCGAACGACCACTTCACGTCCTGCGCGGTCACCGGCGAACCGTCGTGGAAGGTGGCGTTCCGGCGCAGCTTGAAGGTGGCGGAATTGGCGGAGACGTCCCAGCTCTCGGCAAGCTCGGGCACCAGCTTGTTCTGGTCGTAGCTCACCGAGCCGTCCGCCAGCGTCTTGGTGCCGTAGCTCATCAGCCGGTCGTAGCAGTTCCACGCCACCTCATAGCCGGGACGATTGGTGCCCACCCCGTGAATGTCGAGATTGTTCGGGCCGGATTCGCTCACCAGAAGCAGCGTCTCCGCCCGCGCCGACTGGGCGCGCGCCGACGACCACACCGCCGGTGCCGCCACGCCGGTGGCGGCGAGCGAGGAAAGGGCGGAGGCGGACTTCAGGAATTCGCGACGATTCATCAGGCGAAGCTCCAGGAATGAGGCCGGGCGGCGTGGCGATGGGAACAAGCGGGGGAATGCTGGGTTCGACAAATATTGTGCATGCAATTTTGAAATCTTGCGTGCTTAAATTGCCGTCATGGACGCTGAAATTCTGTGCTGTATGCCCAGGGCGATTCATGCGATGACATCGGGAGATAGGCGGGCAACCCTTCGAGCAGGCGCATTCCGGCATGGTCGATGAACGGCAGACGCGCACCGAGAAGCTGGCCGGCGAGATCGCCGACGCGATCATCGACGGGTCGCTGGAACCCGGCACGCGCCTCGACGAGCACATGCTGGCGGCGCGCTACGGCACCTCGCGCACCCCGGTCCGCGAGGCGCTGCGCAAGCTCGCCACCACCGGGCTGATCGAGCTGCGCCCGCGCCGCGGCGCCATCGTCGCCGAGATCACCTCCGAGCAGCTGGAGACCCTTTTCGTCGCCATGGGCGAGTTGGAGGCCACCTGCGCGCGCCTCTCCGCGCTCAGCATGACGCCGATCGAGCGGCGGCGGCTCGGCGCCCTGCACGACAGCATGGCGGACATGGTGGTGCGCGACGATGTCGAGGCCTATGCCGCCGCGAATATCGGCTTCCACACCCTGTTCTATGCCGGCTCGCACAATCCGGTGCTGGCGGATATGGCGGCGACGCTGCGGCGGCGGCTGGCGCCGTTTCGCCGCGCCCAGTTTCGCGCCCCCGGCCGGCTGGCGCTCTCACATTCCGAGCATGGGGCGGTGATGCGGGCGGTGCTTGCCGGCGATGCCGCGAGCGCCCATGCCGCCATGCTGCACCATGTCAGCCTGGTGGAGGATGCCTTCGAGCAGCTCGCCGCCCCGCCCGCCGCCCGACGGCAGGCGCTTTGACGCTCGGCCTGTCTGATCGGCGCCGACGCAGATCCCCCGGATGCCCCCGGCGCGCCGGGTACCGGGCGCGGCGAAAGCCGCATTCCGCCGGCGCGGAACATGCACTAGCTTCCCCCGGATTCTGCCGCACCTTCAGGAGACCCGCCGATGCGCTTCTACGCCGCCGAGGAAATCGAGGCCGCCCTCGACTATCCCCGCCTCATCGCGGCGCTGCGCGAGGCCTTCGCCACCCATGACGAAGCCCTGCCGGTTCGCGGCGCCTTCGACGTCGGCACCGGCGAGGCCCCCGGCCATCTGCTCACCATGCCGGCCTGGAAGCGTGGCGAGGCGATCGGCACCAAGCTCGTCACCGTGTTCCCCAACAATGCGGCGCACGGGCTCGGCGCCGTCGCCTCGCTCTATGTGCTGTTCGACGGCGTCACCGGCCAGCCGCAGGCGGTGATGGAGGGCGACGCGATCACCAATCGCCGCACCGCCGCCGCCTCGGCGCTCGCCGCCTCCTTCCTCGCGCGGCCGGACAGCCGCACCCTGCTGATCGTCGGCACCGGCCATGTCGCGGCGCAGCTCGCCGCCGCACACCGCGCCGTCCGGCCGATCGAGAAGGTGCTGGTGTGGGGGCGCCGCGCGGAGAAGGCCGACGCGCTCGCCACCGCCATCGCGGCCAGCGGTATCGAGGCCACGGCGGTGGACGCCCTGCCCGCCGCCCTCGCCGAGGCGGACATCGTCAGTTGCGCCACCACCTCGACCGAGCCGCTGGTGAAGGGCGCCGACATCCGCCCCGGCACCCATGTCGACCTGGTCGGCGCCTTCAACCCGGCGATGCGCGAAAGCGACGACGCCCTGGTCGCCCGCGCCGAGGTGTTCGTCGACACCCGCGCCGGCGCGCTCGCCGAGGCGGGCGACCTGCTGCAGCCGCTCAAGGCGGGACGCTGGTCGGCCGACGCCCTCCGGGCGGACCTGCACGACCTCGCCCGCGACCGCCATCCCGGCCGGCGGACGGCGGAAGAGGTGACGCTGTTCAAATCGGTGGGTGCGGCGCTGGAGGATCTCGCCGCCGCGCGCCTGGTGGTGGGAAGCTGATTCGCCTCAGCGGCGAAGGGTCAGCGGATGAACTCGATGGTATCGAGCGCGATCAGCTGGTTGCCCTGGTAGTTGTTGTCGTGCAGACGGCACAGCATGAAGCGATCCGCCACCTCGATCGGCCCATAGGCGGTGACGGTGTCGCCGCTGCGCAGCTTGATGATTAGCGCGTGCTTGCGGTCGTCCTTGGCCACTTCCCTGAGCAGATCGCAGATGGTGCGGTCCGTGGTGCAGATGTTCATGGCGTTTCTCCCATAACGTCCACGCCGCTTCGGCCCGGTGGGTTCCAGCCGCACGACTTATTCTGGACATCAACCCGCCACGAACTATCCGGTTCCTTGCGCCCCCCGGCAAGCACTTTCTGCGCAAGCCTCTGTGAGGCCGAATATTTCCGCAACGGCAGGACGATTCGGCGAAAATCGGGCGGCGCCGGGGGTCAGCCCGCCACCCGGCGCGCCCGGCGGCGCCTCATCACCGCGATGGCGACGAGCGCCAGCACGATGATCGCCATCGAGAACAGCGTCGTCACCGTGCCCAGCGCATAGAGCACCGGCGTGGTGACGTTGGTGGTCATGCCGTAGATCTCCAGCGGCAGGGTGTTGAAGGTGCCGGCGGTCATCAGCGAGCGGGCGAACTCGTCATAGGACAGCGTGAAGCCGAACAGGCCGACGCCGACCAGGCTCGGCAGGATGATCGGCAGCACCACATGCGCGAAGCTCTGCCACGGCGTGGCGCCGAGGTCGCGCGCCGCTTCCTCGTAGGCCGGGTTGAAGCGGTTGAACACCGCGAACATGATCAGCAGCCCGAAGGGCAGCGTCCAGGTGAGATGCGCCCCGAAGCCGGAGGAATACCAGGCGGTCTCCAGCCCGGTCACGTTGAAGGCGAGGCCGATGCCGAGCGAGACCAGGATGGAGGGCACGATCAGGCTGGCGATGGTGAGGTAGAACAGCGGCCCGGCGCCGAGGAAGCGCCGGCGGAAGGCGAGGCCGGCCAGTAGCGACACCACCACGGTCGCCGCCATGGTCATCAGCCCGAGGACGAGCGAGCGGGAGAAGGCGCCGCCGAAATCGCCCACCGCCTGCTGCTCGAACAGCAGGTTCCTGAACCAGTGCAGCGAGGTGCCGTTCATCGGGAAGGTGAGCCCGCCATTCGGCCCCTGGAAGGACAGGATGAAGATCGTCGTCAGCGGGCCGTAGAGGAACAGCACGAACAGCACGAAGAAGGCGGTGAGGACATAGAAGCCGGGGCCGCGCCGTTCCGAGTTCATGGTTCACTCCTTCCGTGTCCGGCCGTGCTGCCGGCGTCGACCGACCTGCGTGCGTCGAGGCGCGCCGGCGCTCGCGCCTCGACACGACGAGGAATGATCGAAGCCGCGGCCCGCGCCCGGCTCCCGCCGGGAGCGCCGTCGTCCCGAGAGCCTGACCGGCACGTCCTCCGAGGATGAAGAGGTGCGCCGTCATGGCCGGGCTTGTCCCGGCCATCCACGTCTTCCGGCCGGGTACAGGCGGAAGCCAAGGCGTGGATCCCCGGGACAAGCCCGGGGATGACGCTGCGCACAGAATGTCCGCTCAGGCTCCGAGGTGCCCGGCCAGCGGCCGGGCCTCGAGGGAGGCTCGCCTCGCACACCCGCCCCGCCCGCATCTCACAGCTCCTTGCGGATGTTGACGATGCGCAATATGCCGCCGACCAGCAGCAGCACGATGATCAGGAGGATCACCGCATTCGCCGCCGCCGCCGGGTATTGCAGCAGCGCGATCTGGTTCGCCATCATCAGCCCCACCGAGGCGGACTGGCCGCCGGACATGAAGCGCACGGTGATGAAGTCCCCCATCACCAACGTCACCACGAAGATCGAACCGATGGCGATGCCGGGCTTGGCCAGCGGGATGATGACGTTGGTGAGGATCTGCCAGCCATTGGCGCCGGCATCCCGCGCCGCCTCGATCAGCGCCCGGTCGATGCGCATCAGCGTGTTGAAGATCGGCGTCACCATGAACAGCGTGTAGAGGTGCACCATGGCGAGCACCACCGCGAAATCCGAGAACAGCAGGAACTCCAGCGGCTGGTCGATCAGCCCCATCTGCATCAGCGTCTGGTTCAGGAGCCCGTTGCGGCCGAGGAACGGGATCCAGGAGATCATGCGGATGATGTTCGAGGTCAGGAACGGCACGGTGCAGACGAGGAACAGCACCATCTGCGTCGTCGTCGAGCGGATGTGGAAGGCAAGGTAATAGGCCACCCAGAAGCCGACGAACAGCGTCGCCGCCCAGACGATCGCCGTGTATTTGAACGTGTTGAGATAGGTGTTCCACGTCACCGGCGAGGTGATCGTCTCCTCGTAATTGGTGAAGACGAAGGCCGGGAAGATCTGGATGGAATCATAGTCCCAGAAGCTCACCATCACGATGGTGGCGATGGGCAGCACCAGGAACGCCGCCAGGATCAGCGTCAGCGGCGTCGCCTGGAGATAGGGCGCGAAGCGTGAAAGCGTCATGCGGGCGTTCCGGTTCGAAGCAACGGCACGGCATTGGCGGGCAGAGACAGCGGCACGGTGCCCGGATCCTTCGAGGCTCGCTGCGTTCGCAGCTCAGGATGAGGGGCTCCTTCGGTCAGGCTCGGAGGACCAGGATGCCCGGGCAGGGATCGGAAGAAGGAAGGGGCGGACTTTCCCGTTCTTCCGCTCCTCATGCTGAGGTGCGAGCGACAGCGAGCCTCGAAGCACGCTGACGCTCGCCCCCCCTCACCCCACCCCTCTCCCCCCACGGGGAGAGGGAGAAGGAGGCGTTGCCTCGGCAGGCGCCCTTCCTCACGCGGCGATGAACTCGTTCCAGCGGCGGACCATGTAGCGGTCCTCGTCCATCACCGAGTTCCAGCAGGCGACCGCGCCCATGCGCTCCTTGAAGGAGCCGCCGTCGCGCACCGCGCCCGCCGTGTACATCACCTTGCCCTCCGGCGAGAGGATGTCGGCCTTGGCCGGCTGGCCGAGCATCCAGAACGCCCATTCGTCCGGGGTCATGTTCTTCTCGGCGGTGGAGAGCACCGCGGAATAGTAGCCCTGGCGGTTGAGATAGGCGCCGACCCAGCCGGACAGGTACCAGTTGATGTATTCATAGGCGGCGTCGAGCTGCGCGCCCTTGAGATGCTTGGCGATGCCGAGGCCGCCGCCCCAGGCGCGATAGCCTTCCTCCAGCGGCTGGTAGACGCAGGGGATGCCCTTGGAGCGCACCGCCGCCACCGCCGGCGACCACATGGACTGGATCACCACCTCGCCGGAGGCCATCAGGTTCACGCTCTCGTCGAAGGTCTTCCAGAAGGCGCGGAACTGGCCGGCCTTCTTGGTCTTGATCAGGAAATCGACGGTGCCGTCGATCTCCGCCTTGGTCATGTTGCCCTTGTCGCCATAGGTCATGATGCCGGCGCTCTCGCAGATCATCGCCGCGTCCATGATGCCGATGGACGGGATGTTGATGATCGAGGTCTTGCCCTTGAAGGCCGGGTCGAGGATGTCCTTCCAGTTCTTGATCGGCCGGCCGACGAGGTCGGGGCGGATGCCCAGCGTGTCGGCGTTGTAGATGGTGGGGATCAGCGTCATCCACTGGGTGGGCGCCTTGGCAAACACCTTGGAGTCCGGTCCCTCGACGAAGCCCACCGTGTTCGGCGCCGTGCCCTGGGCGATCTTCGATTCCGGCGTCAGCTTGCCGGTGGTGAAGATCGGCACGATCTGGTCGTAATACTTGATCTTGGTGACGTCCATCGGCTGCAGCGTGCCGGCCGGGAACACCTTCTTGCAGATCCAGTATTCGATGTCGGCGATGTCGAAGCTGTTCGCCTGCGTCACCACGCGCTGCGACACCGCGTCGGAATCGAGCGCGGTCATCTGCAGGGTGATGCCGAGGTCGGCCTTGCACTTCTCGGCGATGGCGTTGAGGTTCGAGACGCCGGTGCCGAACTGGCGCAGCGTGATCGGGTTCTGCGCCCAGATGGTGGGAAAGCCGGTGACGACGCCGGCACCGGCGGCGAGGCCGCCGGCCGCGGCCGCGCCCTTGAGCAGCTGGCGGCGGCTCACGCCCTTCGAGTTGGTCTTCTTCGTCATGTCTGTCTCCCGAGATGTCGTTTGGCCGGGATCTCGCGCCACGGCCATGTCTTCGTGTCGGCGTCTTCGTGTCGGCGTCTTGGTGTCGGCGTCTGTCGTGTCGGCGTCAGGCGGAAGGCGAAGGCTTGAGGAGGTGGATGTCGTCCGGCGTCCAGGCGAGCGGCACCGCGTCGCCGATGGAGAGCGGCCTGGCGAAGAAGGCGGATTCCGGCACCTGAACCGCGAAGTCGTCGACCCCGGGCGCGGCCAGCGCCACCTGCACCTTCTGGCCGTGATATTCGATGTTCTGCACCAGTCCGGTCAGGCCGCAGCCGGGCGTCGACGGCTCGCCGATGCGGATGCGGTCGGTGCGCACCGCGATCTCCACCGGCGCGCCGGCCTCCAATCCTTCCTCGTCCGGCGCCTTGAAGGTGGCGCCGCCCGGCACCTCGAAGGTGAAGCCGTCCCCCGCCCGCCCGGCGACCCGGCCGGCGATGACGTTGTGGTCGCCCATGAAGCGGGCGACGAAGGCGGTGGCCGGCCGGTTGAACACCTCGCGCGGCGTCGCCGCCTGCTCGATGCGCCCGCCATTCATCACCACCACCAGGTCGGAGAGCGCCATCGCCTCCTCCTGGCTGTGGGTGACGTGGATGAAGGAGATGCCGAGCTGCAATTGCAGCTTCTTCAGCTCCTGCCGCACCTTGATCTTGAGGAAGGGATCGAGGGCCGAGAGCGGCTCGTCGAGCAGCAGCGCCTGCGGGTCGGTGATCAGCGCGCGCGCCAGCGCCACCCGCTGCTGCTGCCCCCCGGAGAGCTGCGCCGGCCGCCGCTCGGCAAGGTGGTCGAGTTGCACCAGCTTCAGCATTTCCAGCGCCCTGCCGCGGCGCGTGGCCTTGTCGATGCCCCGCATCTTCAGCGAGAAGGCGACATTGTCGACGCTGTCGAGATGCGGGAACAGCGCATAGCTCTGGAACATCATCGCCGTGCCGCGCCGGGCCGGCGGCAGGTCCGTCACCACCGCCGGGCCGAGGCGGATGTCGCCTTCGGTGATGCTTTCATGCCCGGCGATCATGCGCAGCGTGGTGGTCTTGCCGCAGCCGGAAGGGCCGAGCAGGCAGCAATAGGTGCCGGCGGGGATCTTCAGCGTCACCGCGTCGACCGCCAGCGCCAGCCCGTAGCGCTTGGTCACCCGGATCAGCTCGATGTCGGCGCCCTTGCTCATCTGGCCTGCCACCCTCTCCGCTCGTCGGATCCGGGCATCGCAAGGCCTGTGCCAGTTGCCGCAGGGATGGGCGGGCGCCGGTTTCGGCGCCGGGCAGGCGCGGCGGGGAAAAGGAGCCGCCGGGCCGGCGCCCAGCTTTTGGGCATCCCGGGCCACGCTTGCCTAGATAGGATACGATTTTTCCACGGATCGAATACAATCGAAGAAAACTCGCCGTCCATTGGTCGAACTTGCCCGAGCAACCGTTGAGCCCGGCCGCCAAATCGGGGAACGTGGCGCAAGGGCACTCTCACAAGATGCCGCCATCCGTCCCCATGGGAGATCCGCCATGTTCCGCCTTCCGCCCCGCGCCGCCCTCGGCGCCACGTTCCGCGCGCTCCTCGCCGCCGCCGGCGCCGCGACCTTCGCGCTCGCCGCCGGTCCCGCCGGCGCCCAGGGCTTTCCCGAGCGCCCCGTCACCCTCGTCATTCCCTTCCCGGCGGGCGGCTCCACCGATCTCGTCGGCCGTCTGGTCGCCGAGCGCATGAGCGCCGAGCTCGGCCAGCCGGTGGTGGTGGAGAACAAGGGCGGGGCCGGCGGCAATCTCGGCGCGGCGCAGGTGGCGAAGGCCAACCCGGACGGCTACACCATCCTCATGGGCACCGTCGCTACCCACGCCCTCAACCCGGCGCTGTACAAGAAGATTCCCTACGACGCGGAAAAGAGCTTCGCGCCCATCTCGCTGCTGGTGGTGGTGCCGAACGTGCTGGTGGTGAACCCGGACTTCCCGGCGAAGACCGTGCCGGAACTCGTCGAGCTGCTCAAGAAGAACCCCGACAAGTACAGCTACGCCTCCTCCGGCAACGGCACGCCGCTGCATCTTTCCGGCGAGCTGTTCAAGAGCCTGGCCGGGGTGCAGATGCAGCACATCCCCTATCAGGGCGCCGGGCCGGCGCTGAACGACGTGCTGGCCAACCAGGTGCCGATCATGTTCGACAACCTCCCCTCCTCGGCCGGCCACATCAAGAGCGGCAAGCTGCGGGCGCTGGGCGTCACCACCGCCAAGCGCGCCCCGTCCTTCCCGGATATCCCGGCCATCGCCGAGACCATACCGGGCTACGAGACCTATACGTGGAACGCGCTGTTCGCCCCGGCCGGCACGCCGCCGGAAGTGGTCGCCAAGCTGAACGCCGCCGCCAACAAGTCGCTCGCCGACCCGAAGGTGCAGGCCCGCCTCGCCGATTTCAGCGCCACCGTCGTCGGCTCGACGCCCGAGGAGCTCGGCGCGCATGTGAAGGCCGAGCTCGCCAAATGGGCGCCGATCGTGAAGGCGTCGGGCGCCCAGGTCGACTGAGGCGCCCCTCCCGCAACAGCGTCATGCCCGGGCTCGTCCCGGGCATGTGCGTCTTCAGGGCCTAGAACACCGTGCCATCGGCATCGATGGCGATGGGGGGCGGGCCGCCCGGGCGCTTCTGCGCCGCGATCTGCCGGCCCGCCGTCCATGTCCCGCCCTGCAGCAGCTTGGCCAGCGGAAACGCCGCCGCATCCAGCCCCAGCCGCTCGCGCACCCGGTCGGCGAGCCGGTCCATCAGCGCCACGGTGAGCGCCCGCCACTCGACGATCATCTCCGAATCCACCGGATGCTTCTGCGCCGGGTCGACGGGCGCGCGCGGCACGATCAGCCCGAGATCCACCAGAAGGCCGCCATTGCGGTATTCCGGCAGCGCCGTGAGGTCGTCGAGGTCGACCACCGCCACGCCGGCCGCCTCGAAGGGCTCCAGCAGCGAGTAGGTCAGCCACTGCGACAGCTTGTGGAACGGCACCAGCCCGGCCGAGCGGTCGGGTACCACGATCGCCGGATGCCGGCCGACATCGCCCAGCACCACGCCGTCGACCACCAGCCCCGCCGGCCAGATCGAGGACAGCCCGTCGAGCAGCGCCTCCAGGATGCGGGCCGCCGGCAGCCGGCCGAGCCGCGCCTGCGGCAGCAGCGCGTCGATCAGCCCGCCCGGCCGCGTCGCACCGTCGCCGAACAGGTCCGGGCGAGCGGCCATCGCCGCGCCGAGCCGGTTGAGCAGCGCCACCCGCCCCTCGAGCCCCACCAGCGGGTTGTCGGGCCCCACCTGGAAATGCCGGGCCAGCGTCGTGGCGTCGAGACCGATGAGCGCCTGCGCGTCGACGCGCAACGGCACCGACGGATCGGAGGAGAACGCCCCCGCCTCGAACATGCGCAGGCTGGCGACCCCCAGCCCTTCCGAGCGCGTCACCGTCAGCCCGGTGGCCGCCTCATGGTAGCGCCAGGCGTCGCCCGCCCCGGCGTCGAGCAGCACGCTCGCCACCGCGAGGTCGACCATGATCCGCGCCGTCTCCAGCGGATCGGCCTCGAGCCGTGCGGCCAAGGCCTCCCAGCGGGCCACGCCGCCGGCATCGAAATGCCGCCAGCGGCTGTGATAGGGAATGTCGAGCGTGGGATAGGCGCGGCGCGTCACCTCCGCCACATAGTCCGCCACCGTGTCGAGCGCGCCCTCGTCGAGGGTGAAATACGGCGAGTTCCCCGCCTGCACATGGTCGAGCACGCTGTGGCTGCGGGCGCGCACGGCATGGGGGGAGCGCAGGGCGGCGAGTTCGGGCGGGATCATGCGGCGTCCTTGTTCGAATGACGGGAAGGCGGCGCTCGCCGCCTTCCGGGCCGGCGGTCCTCAGCGCTTGCGCACGAATTCCGTGCGCAGCACCAGGCCCTTGATGCTGTCGTGGCGGCAGTCGATCTCCTCGGGATTGTCGGTGAGGCGGATCGAACGGATCACCGTGCCCTGCTTCAGCGTCTGGCCGGCGCCCTTCACCTTCAGGTCCTTGACCAGCACCACCGAGTCCCCGTCGGCGAGGATGTTGCCGGCGGCGTCGCGCACCGCGCTCGCCAGCGCCGCCTCGGCCTTCACCTCGGAGGCCGGCCGCCACTCGCCGGTCGCCTCGTCATACACATAGTCTTCGTCGTCGCCGGCCATGCCCGCCTCTGCTGTTCAGGAAAACGCCCGACGCACGCAGGCGCCGGGCGCGGATGACAGGGGCCGCGGCTAGTCCTTCAACCCCCGCCCCTGCGTCGCATCATACTGGCTCTGGAAGCCGGCACCGTAATAGCCGGCCGAGACCTTGGCTTCCATCTCGACGCGCGCATCCGGCGGGATCAGCTCGTCGGGGATCGGCACCCGCTCGACCACCTCGATGCCGGCGCGGTCGAGCGCGTTGAACTTCATGTCGCTCATCGAGGCGAAGCGGTCGATCTTCGTAATGCCCAGCCAGTGGAACACGTCCGGCATCAGCTCCTGGAAGCGCATGTCCTGCACGCCGGCGACGCATTCGGTCCGCTTGAAATAGGCGTCCGGCCGGTCGCCGCCCTCCTGCCGCTTGCGGGCGTTGTAGACGAGGAACTTCGTCACCTCGCCGAGCGCCCGGCCCTCCTTGCGGTTGTAGACCACGAGGCCGGTGCCGCCCTTCTGCGCCATCTCCACGCACAATTCGATTCCATGCGCGAGATAGGGCCGGCAGGTGCAGATGTCGGAGGAGAACACGTCGGAGCCGTTGCACTCGTCATGCACGCGGCAGGCGATGGGGGTGACGCCGTCGCCGATCTTCGACGGGTCGCCGAACATGTAGAGCGTCATGCCGCCGATGGGCGGCAGGAACACCTTCAGGTCGCCGCGCGTCACCAGTTCGGGGAACATGCCGCCGGTATATTCGAACAGCGCCCGCCGCAGCTGCCCCTCGCCCATGCCAAAGCGCTGGGCGATGCCGGGCAGGTACCACACCGGGTCGATCGCCGCCTTGGTGACGCGCACATCGCCCTTGGGGCCGATGATGTCGCCGTCGATCCTCAGGCGCCCGGCGCGGATGGCGTCGCGGATCTCCGGCATGTCGATATGGGCGCGGGTCACTGCGATGGTGGGGCGCACGTCGAGCCCCTGGGCGATCAGATCGCCGAACGCCTCGCCGATCATGTGGCCATAGGGATCGATGGAGACGATCTTCGCCGGGTCGGCCCATTGCGGATGCGGGCCGATGAGATCCGACGGCGCGGTATTGGTGAGGTCGGCCTTGAAGTCGGCCGGCAGCGCCCCGGCGGCGATGGCGAGCGCGCGATACACCGAATAGCCGCCGCCATGGGTGCCGATGGCGTTGCGTCGCTTCGGATCGGTGAGGGTCGCCACCACCGGGCCGCGCTGGGCCGCGGTCGGCGCGCCCCAGTCGAGCGCGGGCGCGGTTCCCGACACGCCGGTCGGGGCGCCGTGGGAGGTGAGGACGATGTGATTGCGGGAACGACCGCCGGAACCGGTGGTGACGGACATGATGGGCTCGCTTCTCGCCCGGCCTTGGCGGCCGGTCCTCGGGAAGCACTGAATGTGAGCGCGATATGTGACGTTCTGCAAGAGGGGCGGCGCCGAACCGCGAAAAATTTCGGACGGACTGGTCCGAAATTTGTATCGCCGAATGTATCGTCCTTCGCGTTTCCGCTAGCTTGTGGAACTCTGCGTCGCGTTTCATCCAGCCTTCAGCGAGCATCCCATGGCCATGCCCGACACCGCCACCGTCACCGCCCCGGCCTCCACCGTCGTGGTCGATCACCCGCTGATCCAGCACAAGCTCACGCTGATGCGCCGCTCGCGCACGCCGGCCAACGAGTTCCGGCTGCTGCTGCGCGAGATCAGCATGCTGCTCGCCTATGAGGTGACGCGCGACATGCCGCTGGAGATGATCGAGATCGAGACGCCGCTTACCACCATGCAGGCGCCGATCCTGTCGGGAAAGAAGCTCTGCCTCGTCTCGGTGCTGCGCGCCGGCGGCGGCATCCTGGAAGGCATGCTGGAGATCCTGCCGGCCGCCCGCGTCGGCCATGTCGGCCTCTACCGCGACCCGGTGTCGCTGCAGGCGGTGGAATATTATCTCAAGCTGCCGCGCGACATTTCCGAGCGCACCGCCATCGTGCTCGACCCGATGCTGGCCACCGGCAATTCGGCGGCGGCGGCGGTCGACCAGGTGAAGGCGGCCGGCTGCCAGTCGATCAAGTTCGTCTGCCTCATCGCGGCGCCGGAAGGGCTGAAGGTGTTCCACGACGCGCATCCCGACGTGCCCGTCTACACCGCGGCGGTTGACAGCCACCTCAACGACCACGGCTATATCGTGCCCGGCATCGGCGACGCCGGCGACCGAATCTTCGGCACCAAATAAGGCTCCAGAGCGAGGCAGCATGCAGCGCGTGACCGTGACCATCGACGACGCGCTGCTCGCCGCCCTCGACGCCCATGCCGCGCGGCACGGCTACGGCAACCGTTCCGAGGCGATCCGCGACGCCCTGCGCACCGCCCTCCTCGGCACCGACGCCGCCCCGGCGGCGGACACCGCGCCCTGCGTCGCCACGCTCAGCTATGTCTATGAGCACGAGAAGCGCGAGCTCGCCCGCCGCCTCGCTCAGGTACAGCACGGCCATCACGACCTCACGGTGGCGGCGCTGCATGTCCATCTCGATCACGGCACCTGCCTCGAGGTCTCGGTGCTGCGCGGGCCGGCCGGCGAGGTGAAGCAACTCGCCGACGCCGTCGTCACCCAGCGCGGCGTCCGCTACGGGCAGTTGCATCTGGTGCCGGCCGGGGAGGAGCCGCACGCGCATCGGGACGACTGAGGCGCGTGCGGGGTCAGTGGAAACCGCGTGCGTGCTTCGAGACGCAGGGCTCCGCCCTGTTCCTCGGCAGGAGGAGGTATCCCGGCCACTCCTCGATGCTTTGCTCGAACAGCCATCCCGGCTCGCCCCAACTCCCCGGCATGAGAAGGTTCGACCTCCACTCGGCCCATCCTCATCCAGAGGTGTCCGGCGCAGCCGGGCCTCGAAGGACGCAGGCCCTTCCCCGCCCTCGCTCCCACCTCGTTCACTCCCGGTGAAAACCTCTTCGCAGATGCGAAAACCGGATTGACCCACCTCCACCCCGGCGTATGCTGATTCAGTCAAATCGTCATATGCAGACGTACGCACCGGGCCTCTCCCGCGCCGGGAATCCCCGAAGGCGGCCTGCCTGTCCAACGGGGCCTGTCATGTCGAATGCCGTCTCCACACGTCTCCGCCGCCACACCGCCCGTGCTGCGCTCGCCGCCGGCTTCGCGCTCGTCCCCGCCCTCGCCTTCGCCCATCCCGGCCATGGCGAGGCAGCCGGCCTCGTGCACGGCTTCCTGCATCCGATCGGCGGGCTCGACCATGTGCTCGCCATGGTGGCGGTCGGCATCTTCGCCGCCCAGCTCGGCGGCCGCGCCATCTGGGCGGTGCCGGCCACCTTCGTGGCGCTGATGGCCGCCGGCGGCGCGCTCGGCATGTGGGGCGTCGACCTGCCCTTCGTCGAGCTCGGCATCGTCGGCTCCATCGTGGCGCTCGGCCTCGTGGTCGCGCTGGGCTGGAAGAACGCGCCGCTCGGCGCCGCCATGGCGCTGGTCGGTTTCTTCGCGGTGTTCCACGGCCATGCCCATGGCACGGAGATGCCCACCGACGCGTCCGGCCTCGCCTATGCCGCCGGCTTCCTGGCCGCCACGACGGTGCTGCACCTCGCCGGCATCGGCATCGGCCTTGCACTCGGCAAGCTCGGCGAGACCCGCGCGCCGCGCCTCACCCAGGCGCTGGGCGCGGTGGTGGCGGTGGCCGGCCTCGGCCTGCTGTCCGGCGTGATCTGACGCGCGCGCCACTTCGCGTCGCCGCCGAAATTTTCGGCG
The DNA here is from genome assembly GCF_018390555.1 of Ancylobacter oerskovii. Taxonomy (GTDB): domain Bacteria; phylum Pseudomonadota; class Alphaproteobacteria; order Rhizobiales; family Xanthobacteraceae; genus Ancylobacter; species Ancylobacter oerskovii. Next base: position 778,376 of record NZ_JAHBGB010000002.1, read on the forward strand.
TTCCGGCACGCAGGTGCCGCTATTCCGGGCTTCCGATCCATCGGGAGCCCGTTTATTTTCGGCACTGTCCCTAGGGTTCCGGCATCGGCGATGCGTCTGGTCCGAGAGGGACAACCCGGCGGCCGGAGCTTCCTCCCGGAGGTTCGCTCCACCACATGCGCCGGGTCCACGGCGGGATAAAAGCCCGGGAGGCTCGCGCGAGCGGTTCGCGGCGTGACCCTCCGGCTCATCCCGAGGGCTCTCCAAGGACCGGTCGCAAGGACTGATCGCAAGGAGAGAACCTGATGCGTTCCCATCCCACCCGTTCGACCCGTTTCGCCGGCCTCGCCCCGGCCCCCGCCCGCAAGCGCCGCCACCATCCCAATTTCGAGATCAAGGGAATGCAGGGCTGGAAGGCGCTGGAGGCCGAGGAAGGCCTCTCCGAGGCCGGCTGGCGCAAGGAACAGCAATGGGCGCTCGACATGGGCCTGCCCGGCGCCGACAGCATCACCGACAAGTCGATCCCGACCTTCGCGCGCGGCGAGCTGCCGCATTTCGCCGGCATCAACACCTTCCTCAAGGCGCCCTATGTCGAGAATGTCCGCGACGTCGGCAAATATGACGCCGCCGTCATGGGCATTCCGTTCGACAGCGGCACCACCTATCGCCCCGGCACCCGCTTCGGGCCGCAGGGCATCCGCCGGATCTCCGCGCTCTACACGCCCTACAATTACGAGCTCGGCGTCGACCTGCGCGAGCAGATGACGCTGTGCGACGTCGGCGACGTGTTCACCATTCCCGCCAATCTGGAAAAGAGCTTCGACCAGATCTCGCGCGGCGTCAGCCACGTCTTCTCCTCCGGCGCGCTGCCGATCATGCTGGGCGGCGACCATTCGATCGGCTTTCCCTGCGTGCGCGGCATCGCCGAATGCACCTCCAAGCGCATCGGCATCATCCATTTCGACCGCCACATCGACATCCAGGAGAAGGATCTCGACGAGCGGATGCACACCACGCCGTGGTACTGGGCGACCAACCTGCCCAACGTCTCGCCGAAGAACCTCGTCCAGCTCGGCATCGGCGGCTGGCAGGTGCCGCGCTACGGCGTGCAGGAGGCGAGGAAGCGCGGCACCAACGTGCTGACCATCGACGACATCGAGAAGATCGGGCTGGAGAAGGCCGCCGAGATCGCGCTGGAGCTCGCCTGGAAGGACGCCGACGCGGTGTACATCTCCTTCGACGTCGACAGCATCGACTGCGGCTTCGTGCCGGGCACCGGCTGGCCGGAGCCGGGCGGCTTCCTGCCGCGCGAGGCCCTGAAGATCCTCGGCCTCGTCGCCGCCGAGGGCCTGTGCGGGCTGGAGGTGGTGGAGGTCTCGCCGCCCTACGACACCTCCGACATCACCGCCCTGTTCGGGCTGCGCGTCGTCGTCGAGGCGCTCGGCTCGATGGTGGCGCACGGCAAGATGGGCGCCCACAGGCACATCATCGACAAGCCGGTGAATTTCTGAGGCGGTTCGTCGCTCTTCAAACAGTGCGCCGTCATGCCCGGGCTCGGCCCGGGCATCCACGACTTCAGCGAAGCACACCGGCGCAAGACGTGGATGGCCGGGTCAAGCCCGGCCATGACCGATCCTGTACCTGAGCCGTGACAGAACGAATAGGGACGTTTTCCAATGCATCGCGGACACGACCACGATCATCCTCACGACCACGGCGCGGGAAGCCACACTCACGGCCATGCCCACGCCCATGCCCACAGCCACTCCCACGCCGGGCACAATCACGGCCACGGCCCGGCCCGCGTCGCCCAGTGGCAGACCCCGCATTTGCCCGATGCCCCGCCGCCGGAGGATCACCATCACGACGAGCCCGATCTCGACCTCGTCGAGCAGGCCTTCGTCGAGGGCTTCGCGAGCGCCTCGGATCCCACCAGCTTCCTGCGCCTCGCCCGCGTGCCCTTCGACGCCCGCGCCGAGGACGGCACGCGCCTCAGCCTGCTGCGGGTGGAAAGCCATGCCGCCACCGATGTCGGCGCGGTGATGCCGCATCTGGGCGGCGGCAGCTTCCGCTACGATCCCTTGCCGAAAGCCATGGTGTCGCGCCGCCAGCAGCTGCGCTTCGTCTATTTCGACGGCGCGGCCACGCGCGCGCTGCCGCTGGCGCAAGTGCGCAAGCTGACGGAGATCTAAGCCGCGACAGGCCGTTCCGCTCGCGCAGTCGTGACATCGGCGTGTCGCAATGCCACGCGTCTGGGGGCCGTATGGGCGTTTTGTCCGGTTGATCGGAACCGATCCAAAGTTCATCTTGCCCGCGACGCCCGTCGGGGCGGGCGGCCGCCGGCATGACGGCCACGCCTGCCCGGCGAAGCAGAGTGGATGCATTGATGGATTATACCCGGATCTTCGAAGCCGCCGTCGAGACGTTGAAGAGCGAGCGGCGCTACCGCACCTTCGCGGAGATCGAGCGCGACGTCGCCCGCTTCCCGCGCGCCACCTGGCATTCGCCGAAGGGCGCCCGCGAGATCGTCATCTGGTGCTCGAACGATTATCTGGGCATGGGATGCCATGAGAGCGTCGTCGAGGCGATGTGCGCCTCCGCCCGCACGGTCGGCGCCGGCGCCGGCGGCACCCGCAACATTTCCGGCAACAGCCACGCCATCGTCGAACTGGAGCGCGAGCTCGCCGACCTTCACGGCAAGGAGGCCGGCCTCGTCTTCACCTCCGGCTACATCTCCAACGAGACCGGCATCTCGACCCTCGCCCGGCTGATCCCGGACTGCCTGATCCTTTCCGACGCGCTCAACCACAATTCGATGATCGAGGGCGTGCGCCATGCCGGGCGCGACAAGGCGGTGTTCCGCCACAACGACCTCGCCCATCTGGAGCAGCTGCTCGCGGGCGCCGGCGACCGGCCGAAGCTGGTGGTGTTCGAGAGCGTCTATTCGATGGATGGCGACGTGGCGCCGATCGGCGCCATCTGCGATCTCGCCGAGAAATACGGCGCCATGACCTATCTCGACGAGGTGCACGCGGTCGGCATGTACGGCCCGCGCGGCGCCGGCCTCGCCGAGCGCGACGGGGTGATGCACCGGGTCGACGTCATCGAGGGCACGCTGGGCAAGGCCTTCGGCGTGGTCGGCGGCTACATCACGGGCAAGCGGGCGGTGATCGACGCCGTGCGCTCCTATGCGCCGGGCTTCATCTTCACCACCGCCCTGCCGCCGGCGGTCGCCGCCGCGGCCGCCGCCTCGGTGCGCCATCTCAAGGCGTCGAGCGTCGAGCGCGACCGCCAGCAGGAGCAGGTCGCCAAGGTGAAGAACGCCTTCGAGGCCGCCGGCCTGCCGCTCGTCGTCACCGACACCCACATCGTGCCGGTGATGGTGGGCGATGCCGAGCTGTGCAAGGCCGCGAGCGACCTGCTGCTCGCCGAGCACGGCATCTACATCCAGCCGATCAACTATCCCACCGTGCCCCGCGGCACCGAGCGGCTGCGCATCACCCCCGGCCCGCGGCACGACGACGCCCTCGTCGAGGCGCTCACCGCGGCGATGGTGGATGTGTGGACACGGCTCGGCCTGCGCTTCGTCACGCAGGCGGAAGCGGCCGAATAGGCCGGAAGCAGGGAGCCGGCCACCCGCGCCGGCCGGGCGGGTCAGTCCTTCGGATCGGCATCGGGATCGGAGGTGCCGGGCTTGGGCACCGCCGCCGGGCCGAACACGAAGCGCACGACCAGCGGCAGCGCCAGCGACAGCCCGACGAAGCGCGCCAGATGGTGGGCGGCGACGAAGGCCGGATCGACGCCCAGCACGAAGGCCATGATGGTCATCGCCTCCAGCGCGCCGGGCACATAGGCGAGGAACACCTTGGGCAGCGGCTCGCCGGCGATCCAGGCCGCCGCGAGGGCGAACAGGAAGGCGACGCTCACCGCCACCGTCAGGGCCACCAGCCCGTCGATGAAGAAGCGCCGCAGCGTCGCCATCGAGGTGCCGGCGAAGCGCGCGCCGGAATTGGCGCCGAGGATCACGAAGCAGACGATCAGCAGCAGATCGGGCAGCCGGCCCTCCACGAGGCCGGCCCCGTGCAGCACGCCGCTGGTCAGCATGGCGCCGACCATGGCGCCGCCGGGAAAGCGTACCCGCTCGAACAGGAAGCCGCCGAGCGCCCCGGCGCCGAGCGACAGCAGGAGATTGTAGAGATCCGGCGCCACCGGGTTGATCGGCAGCGTCCCGGCGGGCTGGTGCCCGAGCCCGCCCATCGCCGCCGGCAGCAGCGCCACCAGCACGAACAGCCGCAGCGACTGGCCGAACACCACGCGCCGCACGTCGGCGCCCGAGGTCTCCGCCATGATCAGCACGGCGGACAGCGCCCCCGGCGCGGCGGCGAAGAAGGCGCTGCGCCGGTCCCATTTGGCGACCTTCTCCAGATAGAGCCCGACCGCCAGCATCATCGCCGGCAGCGAGATCATCAGGATCGCCATGGTGGCCGGCCAGCTGGCGATGCCGCGCAGCGTATCCGGCGACACCGCCGAGCCCATGGAGGTGCCGAGCAGCACGAAGGTGACGTCGCGCAGCCGGCGGCCGATCCCGACCGGCGCCCCGGCCAGCGAGGCGACGGCGCAGGCGACCAGCGCCCCCGACAGCCAGCCGGCGGGCATGCCGAGAAAGGCGAACAGCCCGCCGCCGGCCAGGGCCAGCGCCAGCGTCGCGGCGGTTCGGGCAAGTCCGCGCAGGCGGTTGCGGCGGGGTTCGGAAGACTGCGGATGCGGCATGAACGGCGATTTGGGTTGCTGGGGATCAATGCGCCACCCGGCACCGAAGGTCAATTTCGATGCCGGGCCGGCATGCGGTTTTTCCCGCCGGCCACCCTTCCCGTCACGCCGGCGCTACAGCCAGCCTATGTCGGGATGGTAGATGCGCCGCCCGTCGAAGCCGAGCGGCAGCCCGCTCTTGCGCTGGGCATAGACGCGCCGCATCTTCGAGTGGTCGAACTGGGTGGTCTGGATCATCGACAGCGGCGCGACGTGATAATAGCCCAGCACCATCGGCACGAAGACCAGCAGCCGGTCTTCCGCGCACAGGTGCAGCAGCAGCTCCCAATCCTCATGCGCCGCGGCGTGCTTGCCGTAATAGCCGCCGAGATCCTCGATCTGGTCGGCATCGACCAGCGAGAACGCATCGATATAGTTCATGTCCAGGATGCGCTCGTCGACGAAGTCGTTCGACAGCAGCCCGATCGAGCGCTGCCCGTTATGCATCACCAGATTGCCGTAGGTGATCGCCGCGCCGGTGTCCCGCGCCGCCCGCCAGAAATGATGCAGGTTTTCCGGCACCAGCTCGTTGTCGGCGTCCATGAAGCAGACATGCCGGTAGCGCGCATGGCGCATGGCGAGATTGCGGGTCGCCGCCAGCCCCTCATTGCCGGTGGCGAGGATCGGGTCGAGCACGCCGAGCCGGTCCGCCAGCGCCAGCGACGCCAGCAGGCGCTGCGAGCCGTCGCGGGAAAAATCGTCCACCACGATCACCTGGCAGCCGATTCCGCGGGCGCGCAGGTTCTCGGCGGCGCGCAAGGCGCTGCCGATCGACCGGCCGAGATAGTTGCGGTGGTTCCAGTTGGGAATGCAGATCGACACGCCGTCAGGATTGCGCCCGTCCATCATGGCGCGACCTCCGCGCCCCGCTCCGCCCCGGCGAGCTGGCGCGCCGCCGGGCACCAGGGGGCGATGGCCCGGGCGACATTGGCCGCCAGCCGGCCGTGCCGCTCGATGAAGTCGAACGCCGCCTGATACAGCGCCGCGAGCCCGAACCGCTCCTTCGCTTCCCGCACCGCCTGCAGATGCGGGTAGACCCAGGGCACATGCGCGAAATGCGCCGCGTTCAGCGGATCGACCTTGGCCGGCACGGCCCCGGCCGCCACCGCGTGCAGCGCCCGGAAACCCTCGTGATAGGGGAAGCTGTGGTGGCTGCTCCACAGATAGAGGTCGGCGCGCGCGAGCACGCGGGCGATCTCCGCCGCCTCCAGGCCGGATCGCCGCTCATAGGGGCGGTGCGGCGGCAGGAAGGCGAAGCCGTCGCCGCCCAGCGTCTCCATGGCGGCGGAGAGGAAGGCGGCCCGGTCGGCGGTGGCATGGCCGAGCATGGCCCATGGCAGCGGGCGGCCGGCCTGCCAGCGCCCGAGCGAGGCGCGCTCGCGGGCGGAAAACGCCTCCGGCGCCCAGGCATAGGGCACCCCGCGGATGAAGGGCACCTCCACCTGCCGCACCATGGTCAGGTCCACCACGGCGGTGACAGGAGCGGCATCATGCGGGAACTGGTTGCCGAACCAGTGCGAATAGACGGTGTCGTAATTGACGAGGATCCGGTGCTCGAACCGCTCCAGCGCCGCGTTGAGCTCGGCGCGCCGGCCGGCGCGTTCCGCCGCGATCAGGCATTCGGAATAGTTGACGATCAGCACCGTGTCGCCGGCCCGCGCGCGCAGCGCCGCGACGTCGGCGGACGCCAGCGCCGCCGCCGGCAGGCCGAAGGCCGTCAGGTCCTGCGCCAGGTTCTCCGCCTGGCTCTCATAGAACCAGTTGATGCCGAAAGGCGCGATGACGGGGAGCATGCCGTCGCTCATCAGGGCAGATCCGCGGCGCCGCCGAGATGCCGGATGCTCTCCTGCTGCAGCGTCGCATAGCGGCGCAGGCTGGCGACCTCGTGCTCCAGCTCGGCAATCCGCGCCTTCAGCGCCTCGGCGTCGTCGGGCGCCGCCTGCGGGCGACGGGCGGCGGCGCGCAGTTCCTGGATCTGGTCGAGCAGGAAGAACGGGTCGATGGCGCGGTCGGCCAGGAGCGTCGACAGCTGCGCCAGCAGGCGGTCGCGGTCGGCGCGCCGCTCGTCGGCGGCGAGCAGGAGCAGCGAGGATTTCCACAGCGCCGGCGACAGGCCCGCCAGCGGCCGGCCATGCACGCCCCCGACGGCGGCGCCCTCCAGGCCCTGCCAGTCGCGCCCGACGCCATGGACCAGCACCACCGCCCCGGCAGCGCCGAGCGCCGCCCGGCCGGCCCGTTCCATCGCCGCGGCCGGATAGAGCCGCACCTCGTCACCGGCCGGCGTCTCGTCCGCCGCCTCGACGAAGGAGATGGCGGGATCGACGCGGCAATGTTCGAGCCGGCGCGCCAGCTCGGCCTCCCCGACCGCCACCCTGCGGGCGCCGGCAAGCCGGGCGATCACGCCGGCGAGGAAGACGTCGACCTCGTTGAGGCCCGCGTCGCCGCCGGCCGTCTCGCTCAGTTCCCGCCAGTTGCGGCGGGCGTCGAGATGCAGGGCGAGCAGGTTCACCCAGGTCTGCCGCGGCTCGCGCCGGCTCGCGAGCGGCGGCAGCGGCGAGGCGTCCCGGGCGGGCCCGGAGGTGTCCGGCATGGCCGTCTCTCCCGAAAGCGCGTCCATCACCGGCTCGCGCGACGGCCGACGGCATCGGCGGCCACCACGTCGGCGGCCACCACCTCCGCCGCAACGGCGCCGACCGGCGCGTTGCGCCGGGGATGCGCGCGAAGATGCCACCGCCAGGCGGTCTCGATGATCTGCCGGAGGCCCGAATGCCGGGTCTCGAAGCCGAGCTCGTCGCGGGCGCGCGTCGCATTGGCCACCAATATGGCCGGATCGCCCGCCCGCCGGCCGCCGACCACCTCGGGCAGCCGCAGGCCGGTCACGTCCTCGATCACCCCCAGCACCTGCCGGATCGAATAGCCCTCGCCGGTGCCGAGATTGAAGGTGCCGCCGGTCTCGCCGCGCAGCAGCCGCTGCAGCGCCAGCACATGGGCGTCGGCCAGGTCCACGACATGGATGTAGTCGCGCACCGCGGTGCCGTCCGGGGTCGGGAAGTCGGAGCCGAACACGGCGAAGTCGTCGATATAGCCCTGCAGCGTCATCAGGGCGCGCGGGATGATGTGGGTCTCGGGGTCGCGTAGTTCGCCGAGCTCGCCGGCGAGATCGGCGCCGCAGGCGTTGAAATAGCGCAGCACCACCGATTTCAGGCCATAGGCCATGCCGAAATCCGCCAGCATGTGCTCGACCATGCGCTTGCTCTGGCCATAGGGATTGACCGGCACGGTCGGCACGCTCTCGTCGATCGGCATGTGCTCGGGCTGGCCGTAGACGGCGCAGGTCGAGGAGAACACCAGCTTGTCGCAGCCGGCGGCCCGCAACCCGTTGAGCAGCGACAGCGAGCCGACGACGTTGTTCTCGTAATATTTGGCCGGGTTGACCATGGATTCGCCGACATAGGCCGAGCCGGCGAAATGGATGGCGGCGACCGCCCCATGGGTGCGCACCGCGGCGGCCACCGCGGCGGCGTCCCGGATATCGCCCTCCACCAGCGGCCCCCAGCGCACGAAGTCGCGATGGCCGGTGGAGAGGTTGTCATAGGTCACCGGCAGGAAGCCCGCCAGCGCAAGCGCCTTGCAGGTATGAGCACCGATATAGCCGGCACCGCCGACGACCAGAATTCGTTCCGCTGTCACCGCGACCATCCCCGCGTTCGCTCAAACAGCGATAACACGCTGCACCAATCCTTGCGAAACGAGCGATTCGAAATAGGGAATCGTCCGCTTCACGCCCTCGCGCAACGGTACCGTTGCCTGCCAGCCAAGCTGTTCGCGCGCCCGGTCCACCTGCGGCCGGCGCTGGCGCGGATCGTCTTCCGGCAGCGGCCGGTGCACGATCCGGGACCGCGATCCGACGAGCTCGATGACGAGGCGGGCGAGCTCCAAAATGGTGAACTCGGCGGGATTGCCGAGGTTGATCGGCCCCGTCACCTCGGCTGGACTTTCCATAAGCTTGATCAAACCATCAATCATATCATCGACATAGCAAAAAGAACGCGTCTGCTCCCCACTCCCGTGGACCGTAATATCCCGATTCAGCAAAGCCTGCACGATGAAACTCGAGACCACGCGCCCGTCATTGGGATGGGTTCGCGGGCCATAGGTATTGAAAATACGGGCAACCTTGACCTGCAATTCGTGCTGGCGCCAGTAGTCGAAGAACAGCGTTTCTGCGCAGCGCTTGCCTTCATCATAGCAGGAACGCGGACCGATGGGATTCACATTGCCCCAATAGTCTTCCGCCTGCGGATGCACATGGGGATCGCCATAGACCTCGCTGGTGGACGCCTGCAGGATGCGGGCGTTGAGCCGCTTGGCCAGCCCCAGCATGTTGATGGCGCCCAGCACGCTGGTCTTGGTCGTCTGCACCGGGTCGCGCTGATAGTGCACCGGCGAGGCCGGGCAGGCGAGATTGTAGATCTCGTCCACCTCGACATAGAGCGGATGGGCGATGTCGTGCCGCAGCAGCTCGAAGCCGGAATGGCCGATGAGATGCTCGATGTTGCGGCGGGTGCCGGTGAAGAAATTGTCGACGCACAGAACCTGGCAGCCCTCGCCCAGCAGGCGCTCCGCCAGATGCGACCCCAGGAAGCCGGCTCCGCCGGTGATGAGGACGCGACGCTCGAGATGCATGAATCGGCTCCAGGTGCCGCCGGCGTGGACGGATTCGTCCTGCCTACAGCAGTCGCCATGAAGGTTTCGCTAAAATCACCCGATGTGAAACGGCCGCGTCCGGCAGTCGAACGCGGCCCTGCCCGCCCGCGACGCGCCGCAGAACCGGCCGCCGCGCCGGCCGGAGCGTCGAATGCCTGCTAGACGAAGATGAAATTGCTCGTCGTCAGTTCCGTCAGCTTGGCGTTCTGCAGCACGATGCCGTCGGCCCCGTCCCAGATCACCACGTCGGTGCCGCTCTGCAACGCCGCCGTCAGCACCGCGCCGATCGAGGAGAAGATGTCGCTGTCGAACGCCACCCGGTCCTGCGCCACGTTCCAGTCGACGAAATAGTCGACCCCGCCGCCCGTCTCGATGATCGCGTAGTCGTAGCCGGCACCGCCGTAATAGGCGTCGGTGCCGCGGCCGCCGGTCATGTAGTCGTTGCCCGCCTCGCCGAACAGCCGGTCATTGCCGTTCTTGCCATAGAGGCTGTCCGAGCCGCCGCCGCCATAGAGATTATTGCCGAGTTCGTTGCCGGTGACGATGTTGGCCTTGCTGTTACCGCCGGCATCTGTGGCGGTGCCGAACAGCACGATGTTCTCGAAATCGGCGTCCAGCCCGCGATTGACCGAGGTCCACAGCGTATCGGTGCCCTCGCCCGGCTTCTCGAACACGACGTCGGAAAGGCTGTCGACGACATAGGTGTCGTTGCCGAGGCCGCCGATCATGGCGTCCGCCCCGGTGCCGCCATCGAGCCGGTCGTTGCCGGCATTGCCGTAGAGCTCGTCGGCGCCGGCGCCGCCATGCAGGGTGTCGTTGCCGGCATTGCCGCCCATGAGATTAGCGCCGGAATTGCCCCACACCTCGATATTGCCGAAGCCTTCCTCGACCCTGGCCCGCTCGACATTGGCCGGCAGCACATAGCCGCTCACCCGCACATAGGCGATGTCGGTGCCCTCGCCCGCCGCCTCGACGATGATGTCGCCGAGATGATCGACGACATAGCCGTCATTGCCGGCCAGCCCGGTCATGGTGTCGGCGCCGGCGCCGCCGTTCAGCACATTGTCGGCGATGTTGCCGCGCAGCGTGTCGTTGCCGGTGCCGCCGATGGCGTTCTCGATCAGCGAGGCCGGGTTGTCCTCGAACAGATAGGCATTGTAGACGTTGCCGCGCGCATAGACGCCGTCGCCGAGAGAGGCGCGCCGCGACGCCGAGAACAGGCTCGCCCCGCCCGGCGCCAGGTCGACCGATACCGCGCTGCCATAGTTCGAGAAGTCGTAAGTATCGACGCCGCCGCCGTCCCAGATGGTCATGAAGACCTTGTTGCCGCCCGGTATGCCCTTGCCTTCGCCGTTCACCGACATCTGGCCGTTGGCGGGATCCCATGTATAGACGTCGTCGGTGGCGTAATAGCTGTAATCCGCGCCGTAGAGCGTCTGCAGCGCCAATATGTCGAGCGCCATGTAGGTCTGCGGGTTGTCCCAGGTTCCGGTGGTGTAGTCGGTGCTCGCGGGGCCGCCCGGATAGGAGCGGTGGCTCATCACCGTATATTCCAGCGCGTCCCGGTCCGCAGGCACCACGGTGTCGCCGGCGCCGCCGGCCGCGCTCGCCACCTTCAGCCCCAGCGCCGCGCCCACCATCTGCAGATGGATCAGATAGGCGTAATTGCCGAGCTGCGGGTTTTCGAGGTCGCGCGGCGTGCCGTCCAGGGCGGTGCCGAACACCACCTCGGCACCATCCGCGGAGGGCGGCGAGCCGGTCGCCAGGGGATTGGCCGCCGCCGAATTATAGATGAAGATGTCCCCGCCTTCGACGGACTTCTCCACCAGACTTATATTGGTGATCCCGGTCACATGGCCGTATCGCTGTACGTGATCCTCGTTGGTGTAGTAACTCCTTGCGATCAGGAAGGTCCTTATCACCTGCCTCTGCTGCTGGGAGGTATCGAGCACGGCGGGATCGTCGCTCGAGCCGTACCAGTCGCCGACGGTGAACGAGACCGGGCCCGACCATTTCGTGTCGCCCAGCAGCCCGTCAATATAGGGATTGCCGGTCGGATCGACAGTCACAACGCTCGCCATGAGATCCTCGTCATTCCGGGCGGCCCGGCACGCCCCTCGCGCGCCTATACGAACAGGAAGTTGCTGGTGGTCAGGTCGGCCAGCCTGGTGTTCTGCAGCACGACGCCGTCGCTGCCGTCCCAGATCACCACGTCGGTGCCGTTCTGGAACGCCGCGCTCATCGCCGCGCCGATCGAGGAGAAGATGGCGCTCTCGAACACCACCCGGTCTTCCGACGCCTTGAAGTCGACGAAGTAATCCACCCCGCCGCCGTTCTGGATGATGGCGTAGTCATAGCCCGCGCCGCCATAATAGGCGTCCCGGCCGGTGCCGCCGGTCATGTAGTCGTTGCCCTCCTCGCCGAACAGCCGGTCGCTGCCGACATGGCCGTACAGGCTGTCCGAGCCGGCGCCGCCATAGAGGTTGTTCGCCAGCGCATTGCCAGAGACGATGTTGTCGAGGCCATTGCCGCCGGCATCGGTCGCCGTGCCGAACAGCGCGATGTTCTCGAAATCGGCGTCGAGGCCGCGATTGACCGAGGTCCACAGCGTGTCGACACCGTTGCTCGGCTTTTCAAAGACGATATCCGCCAGGCTGTCGACGATATAGGTATCGTCGCCATAGTCGCCGATCATCTTGTCCGCTCCGGCGCCACCGTCGAGGTGATCGTTGCCCCCGGCACCATAGAGCGTGTCGTTGCCGGCATTTCCATAGAGCGCGTTGTCGGTATAGTTGCCGAACAGCACATTGTTCAGCGCATTGCCATGCAGGTCGAACACCCCGGCAATGTTCTCCGTCCTGCCGTTCTCGACATTCGCCGGCAGCACATAGGAAGCCAGCCGCGAATAGACGAGATCGGTGCCTTCGCCGCCGGCCTCGATCACCACGTCGCCGACATTGTCGACGACGTAGCTGTCGTTTCCGGCGAGGCCGGTCATGATGTCGGCGCCCACGCCGCCATTCAGCAGATTGGCGGCGATGTTGCCGCGCAGCGTATCGTTGCCCGACCCGCCCAGCGCGTTCTCGATCAACGATGCCGGATTATTGTCGAACAGGAAGGCGTTGTAGATGTTGCCCTGCGCATAGACGCCGTCGCCGAGCTGGGCGAGCTGCGCTTGCGAAAACATGCTGTGGCCGCCCGGCGTGAGATCGATCGACACCGACGTCTTGTAGGCCGACAGGTCGTAAATATCGATGCCGCCGCCGTCCCAGATGGTGCGGAGGATCTTTGTGCCCCCCGGCACACCCGACGACCAGCCGTTGACAAAGGTGTCCCCTTTCGCCGGATCCCAGCGATAGCTGGTGTTGCGATCATTGTAGCTGTAGTCGGCACCGCCATAGAGACTCTGCAGCGCCAGAATGTCCAGCGCCATATAGGATTGCGGATGTCCGTACTTCTCGACGGTATAGGCGCCGACAGGACCGCCCTCATAGGAGCGCCGGCTCATCACGGTGTATTCGAGCGAATCCATATCCGCCGGCACGGCGATATTGGCCACGCCGCCGAGGTCGCTGGCATATTTCAGGCCCAGGGAAATGCCGACGCCCTGCATATAGGTGAGATAATCAACATCTCCGATCTGGGGGTTATATGCAGGATCGAAAAGAATATCCCCACCATCGGCCGGAGAGCTCATGAATGGCGGAGCGTTCCACGCATTGCCGACACGAATATTTCCATCCCCAGATTGCGGAGATTCTTCATTATATTTTACGACGTACCGCAATTTTATATTAGTGATTGCGATTATATATTGATATTTAACGTGAACCGAATGTATGTAATCGTAGCTGACATACGGATTGGCATTATTGAATGAATACGTCGTATCCCCGGCCCATTTGCTGCCCTGCAGCAGGCCGTCGATATAGTCGTCGCCGGTCAGGCCGACATTGACAGGAAGTCCCACGCCCGCTCTCCTTGCCTAGCGCAACCGGCGCTCATCTGCCTTCCGCAGCATCATCCATGTTATGCCGGGCAAGACAACCGGCAGATGAAATAATGCGCGTGCCCGCACAGATCTTGTCGACGGTAACGTCAGGCGGCGCCTCGGCCTGCGGTGCCCCCCCCCGCGGGCGGGCCGGCGCGATCGCGCGCATGGCTCGACGCAGGCGTCGACAGCCCGGCTCCGCCGCCCTCGCACGGGCAGCGAGAGGCGCGATGCGGGAGGATGCCTCACGCGATGAGGAAGTTGCTCGTCGTGAGGTCGGCCAGCCTGGCGTTCTGCAACACGATGCCGTCGCTGCCGTCCCAGATCACCACGTCGGTGCCGTTCTGGAACGCCGCATCCATCGCCGCCCCGATCGAGGCGAAGATCGCGCTGTCGAACACCACCCGGTCGCGGCTCGCATTCCAGTCGACGAAGTAATCCACCCCGCCGCCTTCCTCCAGGATCGCATAATCGTAGCCGGTACCGCCATAATAAGCGTCGGTCCCCTTGCCGCCGGTCATGTAGTCGTTGCCGTCCTCGCCGAACAGCCGGTCATTGCCGTTCTTGCCATAGAGGCTGTCCGCGCCGCCGCCGCCATAGAGATTATTAGCCAGCTCGCTGCCGGTGACGATGTTGGCCTTGCCGTTGCCGCCGGCATCGGTCGCCGCCCCGAACAGCACGATGTTCTCGAAATCGGCGTCGAGCCCGCGATTGACCGAGGTCCACAGCGTGTCAACGCCCTCGCCCGGCGCCTCGTAGACGACGTCGGAGAGGTGGTCGACGACATAGGTATCGCTACCGAGACCACCGATCATCTGGTCCGGCCCGGTGCCGCCATCGAGGGTGTCGGCACCGGCCATGCCGTAGAGCACGTCAGCTCCCGCCCCGCCATGAAGCGCGTTATTGCCGGCATTGCCGGCGAGCAGATTGGCCTCGGCATTGCCCCAGATCTCGACATTGCCATAGCCTTCCTCGATTTTGGCCTGCTCGACATGGGCCGGCAGCACATAGCCGGTGGCTCGCACATAGACGGTGTCCGTGCCCTCGCCCGCCGCCTCGACCACCACGTCGCCGACATAGTCGACGACATAGCTGTCATTGCCGGCGAGGCCGATCATGGTGTCGGCGCCGCCGCCGCCATTGAGGATGTTGTCGGCGACGTTGCCGCGCAGCGTGTCGTTGCCGGAGCCGCCGATGGCGTTCTCGATCAGCGAGGCCGGATTGTCATTGAAAAGATAGGCATTGTAGACATTGCCCTGCGCATAGACGCCGTCGCCAAGATAGGCCAGCTGTTCCTGCGAAAAAAGACTGACCCCGCCGGGCGACAGATCGACGGATACACCCTCATCGTAATTGAGAAAACTATACGTATCCACCCCTCCGCCATCCCAGAGAGTCATGTATATCTTGTTGTAACCCGGCATCGAACCTTGCGCAGAATTGTTTACGGTCATCCGTCCGGTTTCGGAATTCCAGCGATAAACACTATCACTGCTGTTTCTGCCGTACTCCGCTCCGTAGAGCGTTTGCAACGCCAGAATATCGAGCCGCATGAACGTCTGAGGAAAATCGCGTTCTTCGCCCACATCATAGAGATCGGCCGGCCCACCGACATAAGAGCGCTGGCTCATTACAGTATATTCGAGAGAATCCTTGTCCTCGGGCACGACAACATCGCTCACGCCGCCGGGCGCGCTTGTCAGCTTCAGGCCTCGCGTGTAGCCAAGCGCCTGTGCGTGGATGAGATAGGCGAAATCGCCGGCGCTGGGAGAACCCAGATCCCGAGCGGTTCCCCTCCACAGCCAATTGAATCGTATGTCAATATGAACGGCCTGCCCGCCCAGCCATGGGTCGACCTCATCTTCAACAATGACCGGGGAAACATCAAAAGGCCCACCCGCGATTTCTTCATGCGTGAACCTCAAATTTCCATTGTTATAATAAACATAATCATCAATCTCGTCACTGTAGTGATGAGGCGGTTCGCGGTTGAGAAGACCGTGGTCTCCTCCCGTAGAAACCAGCCAGCCAATGGCCGGATTATAACCCCACGCACTGTATGTAGTCTTGCCTTCCCATTTGAACCCAGCAAGAATACCATCGATATAATCATCGCCCGTCGGGTCGACATTCACCACATCAGCCATAATGCGATTTCCCGCTGCACCTGATAACAGTCGACATGGTCGCTCGCCCGAACGCCGGCTCCGGTTGCGCAGGACATCGCTCGACCAGGCCGACACATGGATACGTCAGCCCGACAGGACGAACGTCTCGCGCCACTCACAAGATACTGGTTTTCAACTGGCTTGCCGGATATAGCGCAAGAAGAGGGCGTCATCTACAACTACGCGCAGGACCATGCGCTGCCTGCCGTTCGGCACCATGGATCAATCCGTATCGGGCATGGCCCGCCCGTCAGCAGGGTAGTCGCCTCATGACTTCCGACCTCGCCAAAGCCATGCAGGCCTGCCGCACGGCCTTCATCGGCATCGGGCTGATGACCGGCGTCATCAACATCCTCTACCTCACCGGCTCGATCTTCATGCTGGAGGTCTATGACCGGGTGCTGCCCAGCCGCAGCATTCCCACCCTGGTCGGCATCGCCCTCCTCGCGGCGATGCTCTACGCCTTCCAGGTGGCGCTCGACATTCTGCGCCTGCGCATCCTGTCGCGCATCGGCCTCGCCCTCGACGAGGGGATCGGCGCGCGGGTCTATGCCGCGGTGGTGCGGGCGCCGCTGCGCGCGGTGCCGGCCGGCGACGGCCTGCAGCCGATGCGCGATCTCGACCAGCTGCGCGGCTTCCTCTCCGGCCTCGGCCCGACCGCGCTGTTCGACCTGCCGTGGATGCCGCTCTACCTCGTCATCTGCTTCCTGTTCCACCCGCTCATCGGCGTCACCGCGCTCGCCGGCTGCCTCGTGCTCGTGGCGTTCACCGCCGTCACCGAGATGACCACCCGCAAGCCGGTGCGCCAGGCCATGCTGGAGATGACGGCGCGCAACGCGCTGTCGGAGGTCGGGCGGCGCAATGCCGAGGTGCTCGCCGCCATGGCGATGACCGAGCGCTTCGGCACCGTCTGGGCGGAGGCGAACCGGCGCTACACCCTGCAGCAGCAGCGCGCCGCCGATATCGGCAACGGGCTCGGCTCGCTGTCCAAGGGGCTGCGCCTCGCGCTGCAATCCACCGTGCTCGGCGTCGGCGCCTGGCTGGTCATCCGCGGCGAGGCGAGCGCCGGCATCATGATCGCCGCCTCCATCCTCAGCGCGCGGGCGCTGGCGCCGGTGGAGCTCGCCATCGCGCACTGGAAGGGCTTCGTCGCCGCCCGCCAGGGCTGGAAGCGGCTCGGCGAGCTGCTCCGGGCCTTCCCCGCCGCCGGCGAGCCGATCGCGCTGCCCCGGCCCCACAGGACGCTGGCGGTGGAGGCCATCTCCGTCGCCCCGCCCGGCAGCCGCCGGCTGGTGGTGCAGGAGGTCGGCTTCACGCTGGAGGCCGGCCAGTGCCTCGGCGTCGTCGGCCCCTCCGGCTCGGGCAAGTCCAGCCTCGTACGGGCGCTGGTCGGCGTCTGGCAGCCGGCGCGCGGCAAGGTGCGGCTCGACGGCGCCGCCTTCGAGCAGTGGCGGTTCGACGACCTCGGCGCCGCCATCGGCTATCTGCCGCAGGACGTCGAATTGTTCGCCGGCACGGTGGCGCAGAACATCGCCCGCTTCCACCCCGATCCCGACCATGGCGCGATCATCGCCGCGGCGGAGGCGGCCGGGGTGCATGCGCTCGTCCTCAGCCTGCCGCAGGGCTACGAGACGCCGATCGGCGAGGGCGGCGCCGCGCTCTCCGCCGGCCAGCGCCAGCGCATCGCCCTGGCGCGGGCGCTGTTCGGCGCGCCCTTCCTGGTGGTGCTCGACGAGCCGAACTCCAATCTCGACGCCGATGGCGAGGCGGCGCTCAACCAGGCGGTGGCCGGGGTGCGGGCGCGCGGCGGCATCGTCGTCATCGTCGCGCACCGCCACAGCGCGCTGGCCAGCATCGACAGGCTGCTGGTGATGCAGGAAGGCCGCCTCCGCGCCTTCGGCCCCAAGGAGCAGGTGTTGCGCAAGCTCGCGCAGCCCGCCGCCGCTCCGGTGCCGGCCGGCGGTGCCGACGTCGTCGTGATGAGCGGGCGCGGCGAGCGTCCGCCGCGGCCGGGCGCCGGGGCCGGAGCCGCCGGCGCGGAGCCGGCCGAGAAGGAGGGCCTGCTGCCGTGAGCGATCCGACGCCGGCCGGCCCCCATCGTTCCATCCGCCGCCATCTCGCCCTGGGGCTCGCTCTGGTCGTCGCCGTGGTGTTCGGCGTCGGCGGCTGGGCGGTGGCGACGCAGATCTCCGGCGCCGTCATCGCGCCCGGGCAGCTCGTGGTCTATTCCAGCCTCAAGAAGGTGCAGCACCCCACCGGCGGCATCGTCGGCGAGCTGCTGGTGAAGGAAGGCGACGAGGTGCGTGCCGGCGACGTGGTGCTGCGCCTCGACAAGACGGTGGCCGAGGCCAATCTCGCCATCCTCGCCAACAATCTCGACGAGCTGCAGGCCCGGCAGGCCCGCAACGAGGCCGAGCGCGACGGCATCGCCGAGCTCGGCTTCGCGCCGGAGCTGCGCGCCCGCGCCGAGCACCCCGATGTCGAGCGCATCCTCGTCGGCGAGCGCAAGCTGTTCGAGACCCGCCGCTTCCTGCGCGAGGGCCGCAAGGCGCAGCTGAAGGAGCGCATCGCCCAGCTCGGGGAGGAGATACGCGGCCTCGACTTCCAGCTCGGCTCCAAGGACCGGGAGATCGCGCTGATCGGCACCGAGCTCAAGAGCGTGCGCCAGCTCTGGACCGACAATCTCGTCTCCATTCAGCGCGTCACCGCGCTGGAGCGCGACGCCGCGCGGCTGGAGGGAGAGAAGGGCCTGCTGATCGCCAACATCGCCCAGACCAAGGGCCGCATCGTCGAGACCGAGCTGCAGATCCTGCAGATCGACCAGGACATGCGCAGCGAGGTCGCCACCGAGCTCGCCGACATCCGCGCCAAGCTGTCGGAGACACGCGAGCGCATCGTCACCGCGCAGGACCAGCTCAGCCGCGTCGAGATCCGCGCCCCGCAGGACGGCACCGTGCACCAGTTGGCCGTCCATACCATCGGCGGCGTGGTGGGCCCCGGCGAGCCGATCATGCTGGTGGTGCCGAAGAACGACCAGCTGGAGGCCGAGGCGCGGGTGGCACCGCCCTTCATCGACCAGCTGGCGATCGGCCAGCCGGCGGTGATCCGCCTCTCCGCCGGCGCGCAATGGGAGACGCCGGAGCTCAACGGCACCGTCAGCCGCATCTCGGCGGACATCGTGCCGGACCCCGTCACCGGCGAGGGCTTCTATTCCGTGCGCATCGCCCTGCCGCCGAAGGAGCTGGCCCGGCTCGACGGGCTGAAGCTGGTGCCGGGCATGCCGCTCGAGGCCTTCATCAAGACCGGCGACCGCACCGTGCTGTCCTATCTGGTCAAGCCGCTCACCGATCAGGTGGCGCGCTCCTTCCGCGGCCGCTGAGCCGGCGGACGCCTCGTCACGGAAGCGCGCCCGCGGCGGCGCGACGGCCGGCGGCTCAGCCGTGCAGCCCCGCGCCTTGCTCGGCCGGCGCGGGGCGCAGGCCGTAGCGCCAGAACCGGTCGGGCAGCGTGTCGGACAAGGCCGCGCTCGGCGCATGCAGCGAGCGTCCCTCGCGGAGGCCGTGGCGCAAATAGTGCAGCAGCGGGTTCTGGTCGGAGGGTACGTCGCGGTTGCCGCGGAAATAATCGGCAGTGCTGAACAGCAGGCTGGGATTGGCGCCCTGGCGAAAGCCGGTGTCGAGATAGTGCCGCGCCGCCTCGTGCGGCTCGACGCCATGGGTCTCGGCATACCAGGCCCTGTCGAACAGCGCGCTGGATTCCAGCAGCCGGATATCGTCGTCCTGCGGATCGGGCACCCGCGGCGCGATCTCCGCCGTCTCGGCGCTCGGCTCCACGGGCGGCGCGGGTTCGGCCGCCTCCCATGCGGCGAGCGGAGCGGTGATCAGGTGGCGCAGCTCCCGGCACTGGGCGAGGCAGTCCTGCGCCAGCCCGGCGGCCCGCTGCGCCGCCGCCTGCGCCACGGCGCCGGCGCGCCGCTCGCGCCCGGTGCGCCCGTTCAGCCGCAGCCGCTTGCGCAGGCGCGAGGGCACGCAGGAGACCAGCCGCTGCCGCAGGGTCTTGGAGCGGATCGAGAGCGCCCGGGCCTCCTCGCCATGGGCGGCATGCAGGGCGAGAACCAGCTGCTCGGCCTGCTCGATCCGCGGCGGCATGCCGGCGGCGAGCTCGGCCCGCTCCCGCTCCGCCGCCTGGCAGCGTGCGCGCAGTTCCCGGCACTCCTCCTCCAGCGCGACGATCTCCTGCCGGTGCGCCGCCTCCGCCTGCGCCAGCCGCGCCCGGCGCTCGGCCTCGACGGCGCTCTTCAGCCGGTCGATCTCGCGCGCCAGCACCTCGTCCTTCTCGGCGAGCCGGCGCAGCTGCGACAGGTGGGCCTCGCGCTGCTCGGCGATCACCGCCGCCTGCGCCTGGATCAGCGCCTGCCGCTCGTCGAGAATGCGCAATTGCTCGCGCAGCGTCGCCTCCTGGCCGGCCAGCCGTCCATCCTTCTCCGCGCCGGCCGCCTGCAAGGCCGCCACCTGCGCGGTGAGGCCGTCATAATCGGCGATGGCCTGCCGGCGCACGCCATCCAGCGTGCCGGCCAGCTCGTTGCCCCAGGCCTGCAGCGTCTCGATCGCCCCGGCGCCGCTGGCACCGCCGTCGATGAGAACCGAATCCGCCGGCACCGCCAGCGGCGCATCGGAGCAGACGGCGAGCAGGAACACCGGCCGGGCCGGCGGCAGCGGCGCCCGCGCCGGCGCCTCGCCGTGCAGCCACCACATGTCGGCGGCCCCGGCCCTTTCGTCGGCGGCGGCGATCATCGAGGCGAGCCCGACCGCCTGCCCGCGCAGCGCGACATGCGCGAAGAGCCGGCGCAGCTCGCCCTCGAACTCGCCGGCCGACAGCTCGGCGAGGTGGAACTGGTTGCGGTTGTTGAGGACGCCGGAATAGACGTCGCGGTCGGGGGTGGAGACGATCAGCGTCCCGCCCGGCTTCAGCACCCTTCGGAGCTCGGCGAGCGCCCGGCGCGGATCGGCGACATGCTCGACGGTCTCGAAGCTCACCACCGCGTCGAAGCTGTGGTCGGGAAAGGGCAGCGCGCCGACGTCGCCGGCCTCGAAGCCGAGATTGCCGATGCCGGCATAGCGGCGGGCGGCGTGGGCGACCGCCTGCGCGTCGAGATCGACGCCCACCACCCGACCGGCATGGCGGGCGAGGAACGCGGCGCCGTAGCCCTCGCCGCAGGCGACATCCAGCACCGCGCCCCCGGCGATCAGCCCGGCGGCGAAGGCGTAGCGGTGCTGATGCTCGGCGGCGATGCTGCCGGCGGTCCCGGGAATGAAGCGCTCGCCCGTGTCGTCCATGGTCCGTCCCCGCCCCGCCTGACGCGACGCCGCCCGGCGCGCCTCTTCATCCCATGGGTAATGCAAAGCCGCCGGCATCACCAGACATGGGGTGTCCGGCGGCCGCCTTCGGCTCAGCGGGTCAGCCAGGCCGCGAGGCGGCGGGTCGCCTCGGCCAGCTGCGCCTCGCCGCGGGCGAAGCACAGGCGGATGAAGTCCTCGCCGCCCGGCCCGAAGGCGGTGCCCGGCGCCAGGCCGATATTGGCCTCGTCGACCAGCTTCAGCGCCAGCTGGCGCATGTCGGTTTCGCCCTCGACGCCGAAGAAGGCGTAGAACGCCCCCGGCGGCCGGGCGAGCCGCACCCGGTTGGTGGGCAGCAGCCCGTCGGCGACGATGTCGCGCCCGCGCCGCGCCCGCTCGATCTGGTGGGCGACGAAGCTCTCGCCGCGCTCCAGCGCCGCCACGCCGCCGCGCTGCATGAAGGCGGCGACGCCGGAATTGGTGTACTGGATCAGGTTCTCGATGACGTCGCCGAGCGAGGGATGCGCCTCCAGCCAGCCCATGCGCCAGCCGGTCATCGCCCAGTTCTTCGAGAAGGTCTGCAGGAACAGGATGCGGTCCTCCGGCTCCATCACGTCATGGAAGGAGGGCGCGCGCCCGCCTTCGCCGGCCTCGTAGTAGAAGCGGCCATAGATCTCGTCGGCGATGATCCACAGCCCGTGGCGGCGGGCGATGTCGAGCACGCCGGCCAGCACCTCGTGCGAGGCGACGAAGCCGGTCGGGTTGGCCGGGGAGTTGATGAAGATGGCGCGGGTGCGCGGGCTCACCGCGTCCTCCAGCCGGCCGAGATCGAGCGAGAAGCCCTCCGCCGGATCGAAGCCGAACGGCACGAAGACCGGCCGCGCCCCGGCCGCCTGCGCCGCCGCCGCGGCATTGGGCCATTCCGGCGAGGGGATGATCACCTCCTCCTCGGCGCCGACGGTGAGCGCCAGCGCGATCTGGATGGCGTGCATGCCCGAGCCGGTGACGAAATAGCGTTCCGGGTCCTCGGCGATGCCGTAGAGCTTCGTCATGTAGCGGGCGATGGCGGCGCGCAGGTCGGGAATGCCGCGCTGCCAGGTGTAGAAGGTCTCGCCGGCGGCGAGCGAGCGGGTCGCCGCCTCGCTGATGAAGGCCGGCGTCGGCAGGTCGCCCTCCCCGGCCCAGAGCGGGATCAGCCCCTCGCGGGTGCGCCCGTAGTTGAACACCTCGACGATGCCGCTCTCCGGCAGCGCCAATGCCTGCGGACGCACGAAGTCGAGGAGCGAGGGGCTCGGCACGAAGGGGCTGGCGGCGACGGACATGAGGGCTTCCCGGCTGGTTCGGCGACGCTCCTACCATAGCCGCGCCGCGGCGTCCCATTCATCAAAAGCTGTGCGACGACCCATCTGCGGTGGTGATGGACGGCACCGCTCGCCGGCACCGCGCGTCCCCATCCCGCCCGCAGGCCCGATGGCGGCGCGGCGCGGGTAAACGGTCGTCCGTTGTGAAACGCGCCGGTGTCGCGTAAGCCCGTGTCGCGCAAGCCGGGCTCACGCCGGACGTCGCTTTCGGCCGGCCGTGGATTTCCGGCCGCGGCGCCTGCGAAAGCCGAGACAGGACGACGCCCCGTGACCGACCTCTCCGACCGGATCGTCGATCTCTACCGCCGCCATGCGCAAGCCTGGGCCGGCGCGCGCACCGCGATGCCGCCGGGCGCCTGGCTGATGGAGGAGGCGTGGCTCGCGCGGTTCCTGGCTCTCGTCACGCCCGGTGCCGCCCTTCTCGACATCGGCTGCGGCCCCGGCCTTCCCATTGCCGGCCACCTCGTCGCGCACGGCCATCGCGTCACCGGCATCGACAGCGCGCCGGAGATGATCGCGCTGTTCCGCGCCAACCTGCCGGAGGCCGAGGCCCGCGTCGCCGACATGCGCGAACTCGCGCTGGGCCGCCGTTTCGGCGGGCTGATCGCCTGGGACAGCTTCTTCCACCTGTCGCCGGGCGACCAGCGCCGGATGTTCGCGATCTTCGCCGCCCATGCCGAGCCCGGCGCGCCGCTGCTGTTCACCTCCGGCCCGGCGGCGGGCGAGGCGATCGGCACGCTCGAGGGCGAGCCGCTCTACCATGCCAGCCTCGATCCGGCGGAATACCGCGCGCGGCTGGACGAAGCCGGCTTCGACCTCGTCGCCCACCGCGCGGAAGACCCCGGCTGCGGCGGCCACACCGTGTGGCTGGCCCGCCGCCGCTAGCCCGGCGCCCGGAGCCCGCCGCCAGCGGGCCGCTAGCCGGCGGTGCCCAGCCGGGCGCGGTCGTAGCGCGCCTTCAGCGGCTCCCACCAGGAGGCGTTGTCGAGATACCAGCGCACCGTCTTCTCGATGCCGGTCTCGAAGGTCTCGGCCGGCGTCCAGCCGAGCTCGTCCTTCAGCTTGCCGGCGTCGATGGCGTAGCGCGCATCGTGTCCCGGCCGGTCGGTGACGAAGGCGATCAGCGCCTCGCGCGCGCCGATCCGCGCATCCGGCACCACCCGGTCCATGATGGCGCAGATGGTGCGGACGACATCGATGTTGCGGCGCTCATTGTTGCCGCCGACATTGTAGCTCTCGCCGAGCCGCCCGGTGGTGGCGATCAGCTCCAGCGCGGCGGCGTGGTCGTCGACATAGAGCCAGTCGCGCACATTCTCGCCGCGGCCATAGACCGGCAGCGGCTTGCCCTCCAGCGCGTTGAGGATGGTGAGCGGGATCAGCTTCTCGGGGAAATGGTACGGCCCGTAATTGTTCGAGCAGTTCGACATCACCACCGGCAGGCCATAGGTGTGGAACCACGCCCGCACCAGATGGTCGGAGGCCGCCTTGGAGGCCGAATAGGGCGAGTTGGGCTGGTAGGGCGTGTCCTCGCGGAACAGCCCGTCGGCGCCCAGCGAGCCGAACACCTCGTCGGTGGAGATGTGGTGGAAGCGGAAGCCCTTCTGCGCCCCGGCGTCGAGCCCGCGCCAGTAGCGCAGCGCCTCCTGCAGCAGGTTGAAGGTGCCGACCACATTGGTCTGGATGAAGTCGCCCGGCCCGTCGATCGAGCGGTCGACATGGGATTCGGCGGCGAGATGCATCACGAGGTCGGGGCGGAACGTGTCCAGCGCCTCGCGCATCGCCCGTCCATCGCCGATATCGGCCTTGAGGAAGCGGTAGTTCGGCCGGTTGTCGATCTCGTTCAGCGAGGCGAGGTTGCCGGCATAGGTGAGCTTGTCGACATTCAGCACCTCCCAGCCGTCCCTGACGAGCCGGCGCACCACTGCCGATCCGATGAAGCCGGCCCCGCCGGTCACAAGCACACGCCGCGTCATGTCGTTCCTGCCACGCCTGTCGAAGCTGGCGGACTATCACAGGGCGAAAGCGCTTGCCTAGAGGCGCCGCCGCGCACCGACCGCCACCGCCCACGCGCGCCCCGCCTCCGAACGCCCCGCCCGCCGGCGCGACCGGCCCCCTCTCCCCGCACCGAACCCGGCTTTTGCCGAGTTCGGCATTCCATAAGGTCAAAATCGGAGACATCCGATTTTGACGGAGAGGGCCGGGGTGAGGGGTCTTCACCTCTTCCCGATCGTCAGCCCCCCTCACCGACCCGCTGCGCGGGCCACCTCTCCCCAGCGGGGAGAGGGAAGAGAGCAGGAAGGAAACGCCCCTCAGCCGCCTTTTGGAAGCCACAAGCCCCCGAACGCCTCGCCCTCTCCGCCGGCGCGACCGGCGCCCTCTCCCCGTCGGGGAGAGGGCTGGGGTGAGGGCTCTTCCCGGCTTCCCAATCGTCAGACCCCCTCACCGACCCGCTGCGCGGGCCACCTCTCCCCAATGGGGAGAGGGAAAGGAGACAGGAAGGAGGCAGCCCTTCAGCCGTCTTTCGGAAGGAAGGAAACGGCCCCAGCCATCATTTCGGGAGCAGCAAGGCCCCGAACGTCCCGCCCTCTCCGCCAGCGCAACCAGCTCCCTCTCCCCATTGGGGAGAGGGGTGGGGTGAGGGGCCTTCTTCGCCCCCCAATCGCCAGACCCCCTCACCGACCCGCGGCACGGGGCACCTCTCCCCAATGGGGAGAGGGAAAGGGGACAGGAAGGAGGCAGCCCTCAGCCTCCTTTCGGAAGGAAAGCAACGGCTCCGGCCGCCTTTCGGAAGCAGCATGCGTCCCGCCCCGGAGCTTTCGAGGCAAGCAACAACGACCGAATGCGGAACAGCCCCCGCCATCCCCGACGACAGCCAGAGCGCCCTGAGAAGCATGGGCAAAGCCGCCCGCAGGCGTCACGCGTCGGCCGGGATGACGACAGAACGGAAAATCGACGAAGCCGAAAGCCCCCCGAGCCGCCATCCCATCCGGCACCGCACGGAACGTCGCACGGGACACCCCGCGCGCCGCCCGTATCGCGGCTCCACACCGGCTCCGTGCCCCGGCGACGCCCCGGTGCGGGGCGGTCGCCGGGCGGGCCTCAGGCCTTGCGGGCGAGGATGTCGCGAATTTCGCCCAGCAGCACCTCTTCCTTGGTCGGCGGCGCCGGCGGCGGCGGGGCATCGGCCTGCTTGCGGTGCAGCCTGTTGATCCCCTTCACCACCATGAACAGGATCCACGCGATGATGAGGAAGTTGATCACCACGGTGAGGAAGTGGCCATAGGCCAGCACCGCCCCCTGCTCGCGCGCGGCGGCCAGCGAGGTGGCAGTAACGTTGGAGGCGAGCGGCAGGAAGTAGTTGGAGAAGTCGAGGCCGCCGAAAATCGCGCCGACCACCGGCATGAAGATGTCGCCGACGATGGAGGTGACGATGGCGCCGAAGGCCGCGCCGATGATCACGCCGATGGCGAGATCGACAACGTTGCCCTTCATGGCGAATTCCCGGAATTCCTTGAGCATTTCTTTCCTCCGGCCGAATCGCGCGGCTCCCCATGGCCGCGTTGCCCGGATATTCTTACCCCGGTAGCGCAAGGCGGCAAGCCAGCGCCGCCCGCGCCCCCCGCCACCCGCTTGCCGCGCCCGGCCCGGCGGGCGCATAAAGGGCCACGTCGCCGCCCGCCCCTCACCGGAGATCCCATGCTTCAGGCCTGGGTCATCATCGCCGTCGCCCTCGCCTATATCGGCTTCCTCTTCGCCGTGGCGAGCTATGGCGATCGCCGGCAGGCGCGCGGCAAGGGGGGCACTCGCGGCCGGCCGGTGATCTATTCGCTGTCGCTGGCGGTCTACTGCACCTCCTGGACCTTCTTCGGCTCGGTCGGCCTCGCCACCACGCAGGGGGTGGACTTCCTCACCATCTATGTCGGGCCGATCCTGGTGTTCGCGCTCGGCGTGCCGCTGCTGCTGCGGCTGGTGCGCCTCGCCAAGGCGCAGAACATCACCTCCATCGCCGATTTCATCGCCGCCCGCTACGGCAAGAGCCCGGGCGTCGCCGCGGTGGTGGCGCTCGTCGCCATCCTCGGCTCGCTGCCCTACATCGCCCTGCAGCTGAAGGCGGTCGCCATCTCGCTGGTGGCGCTGCTCGGCGATTTCGAGGGGCTCGGGCTGCACTACCCGGTCATCGGCGACCTCGCCTTGCTGGTCGCCATGGCGATGGCGGTGTTCGCGGTGCTGTTCGGCACCCGCCACATCGACGCCACCGAGCACCAGGAAGGCCTGATGCTGGCGGTGGCGGCGGAATCCATCGTCAAGCTGGTCTCCTTCCTCGCCGTCGGCCTGTTCGTCACCTTCGTGATGTTCTCCGGGCCGTTCGACCTCGTCGCGCAGGCGCAGGAGAGGGACGTACTGCCGGTGCTGACCCGGCACTTCTCGCTCGGCGACTGGGGCACCATGTCGGTGCTCTCCGCGCTGGCCATCCTGATGCTGCCGCGCCAGTTCCACGTCGCGGTGGTGGAGAACACCTCGGAGGGCGAGCTGCGCACCGCCGCCTGGCTGTTCCCCACCTATCTCGTCGCCATCAACATCTTCGTCATTCCCATCGCCATCGCCGGCCTGGTCTCCTTCCCGCCCGGCTTCATCGACGGCGACATGTACGTGCTCGCCCTGCCGATGTCGGCCGGGGCGCAGGGCATCGCGCTGCTCGCCTTCGTCGGCGGCCTGTCGGCGGCCACCGCCATGGTGATCGTCGAGACGGTGGCGCTGGCGGTCATGGTGTCCAACGATCTCGTCATGCCGCTGCTGGTGCGCGCGCGACGCCATAGCGCCGAATCCGCCGCCATCCACGCGCCGCGGCCGGGCGGCCTGCCCGCCGACGCCGCGCCGCCGGCCTCGGATATGGGGCACAAGCTGCTGCTGGTGCGGCGGGCGGCGATCTTCGCCATCCTGCTGCTGGCCTATCTCTATTACCGCATCACCGGCGAGGCGCAGCTGGCGCAGATCGGCCTGCTCTCCTTCGCCGCGGTGGCGCAATTCGGCCCGGCACTGCTGCTCGGCCTGGTCTGGCGGCGCGGCACCGCGCTGGGGGCGATGGCCGGCATCGCCGCCGGCGTGGCGCTCTGGGCCTATACGCTGCTGCTGCCCAGCCTCGCCGATGCCGGCCTGGTGGCCCGCGCTTTGCTGACGGAAGGCCCGTTCGGCCTCGGCTTCCTGCGCCCGCAGGCGCTGCTCGGCCTGCACGCCGCGCCGCTCACCCATGGCGTGCTGTGGAGCCTCAGCGTCAACCTCATCGTCTTCGTCACCGTGTCGCTCATGCGCCAACCGAGCCCGATCGAGCGGCTGCAGGCCAGCGTCTTCGTCGAGGCGGACCGCAGCCCGTCGGCGCCGTCCTTCCGGCTGTGGCGCTCGCCGGTCACGGTGGGCGAGCTCACCGCCACGGTGGCCCGCTATCTCGGCGAGGAACGCACCCGCGCCTCCTTCGAGAGCGTGTCGGCGATGCGTGGCCTGTCGCTCGATCCCGCCCGCGAGGCGGATTTCCAGCTCATCCGCTATGCCGAGCACCTGCTCGCCTCGGCGATCGGCGCCGCCTCCTCGCGCCTCGTGCTGTCGCTGATGCTGCGCAAGCGCACCGTCTCCACCAAGGCGGCGCTGAAACTGCTCGACGATGCCTCCGCCGCCATCCAGTACAATCGCGAGATCCTGCAGACCGCGCTCGATCATGTGCGCCAGGGCATCGCGGTGTTCGACCGCGACCTGCGCCTGGTGTTCTGGAACCGGCAGTTCGGCGAGATGCTGGACCTGCCGGCCGAGGCGGTGCGCATCGGCGTGGGCATCGACCAGATCCTGCGGGTCAGCGCCAGCGGCGGGCTGTTCGGCCCCGGCCCGGTGGAGGAGCTGGTGCGCGAGCGGCTCGCCCGCTTCACCCGCCGCAACGCCAGCTTCATGGAGCGCCTGGCGCCGCGCGGCGTGGTGATGGAGGTGCGGGTCAACACCATGCCCGATGGCGGCGTGGTCGTGACCTTCACTGACATCACCCCGACGGTGGAGGCCGCCGAGGCGCTGGAGCGCGCCAACGAGACGCTGGAGAAGCGGGTGAAGGAGCGCACCAAGGCGCTCGAGCACCTCAACACCGCCCTCGCCCAGGCGAAATCGGAGGCCGAGGACGCCAACATCTCCAAGACGCGCTTCCTCGCCGCCGCCTCGCACGACATCCTGCAGCCGCTGAACGCGGCGCGGCTCTACGCCACCAGCCTGGTGGAGCGCGCCATCACCCCGGAGAATGTCCGCCTCGCGCAGAATGTCGACGCCTCGCTGGAGGCGGTGGAGGAGATCCTCTCCGCCCTGCTCGACATTTCCCGCCTCGACACAGGGGCGATGAAGCCGGAGCTGGCACCCCTGCGGCTCGACGACATGTTCCGCCAGCTGGAGGTGGAATTCGCGCCGCTCGCCAAGGAAAAGGGCCTGCGCCTCACCTTCGCCCCCACCACGGCGGCGGTGCGCTCGGACCGGCGCCTGCTGCGGCGGCTTTTGCAGAACCTGATCTCCAACGCCATCAAATACACCCCGCGCGGGCGGGTGCTGATCGGCGTGCGCCACCGGCGGGGCCGCGGGCGGCTGCGCATCCAGGTGTTCGATACCGGGCTCGGCGTCCCCGCATCCAAGCAGAAGCTGATCTTCAAGGAGTTCCAGCGCCTCGACCAGGGCGCCAAGGCGGCGCGCGGGCTGGGGCTGGGGCTCTCCATCGTCGAGCGCATCTCCCGCGTGCTCGATCATCCCATCGAGCTCGCCTCGCAGACCGGGCGCGGCAGCATGTTCGCGGTGGATCTGCCGGTCGCCCCGCCGATCCCGGCGGAAGCCGGGCCGGCTCCCCGCGCGGCGGCGGCGCCGGTCGCCGGGCTCCACGGGCTGTCGGTGCTGTGCATCGACAACGACCCCTCGATCCTCGACGGCATGGAAACGCTGCTGTCGGGCTGGGGCTGCCGGGTGTTCAAGGCCGCCGACGTGCCCGGCGCGCTCGCCATGCTGCGCGAGGCGCGGGCGCGGCCGGACGTGCTGCTGATCGACTATCACCTCGACGAAGGCGACGGCATCGAGGCGACCAAGCATCTGCGCTGGAAGCTCGACCAGTCGCTGCCGGCGGTGCTGATCACCGCCGACCGCTCGAAGAAGGTGCGCGACACCGCCAAGGCGACCGAGATGGAGGTGCTGAACAAGCCGGTGCGCCCGGCGGCACTCAGGGCGCTGCTCGCCCAATGGCGCGCCGCGCGGATGGCGGCGGAATAGGCCCGCCCCGCCGCCTCCGCTCTTCCCGCGTTCGCCTTCGCCAGTTCCCTCGTCCGAAGCGCCCCCTCCCGCCAGCACGACCGGCTCCCTCTCCCCGCACCGAACTCAGCTGTTGCCGAGTTCGGCATTCCATAAGGTCAAAATCGGAGACATCCGATTTTGACGGAGAGGGATGGGGTGAGGGGTCTTCTTCGCTCCCCGATCGCCAGAGCCCCTCACCGACCCGCTGCGCGGGCCACCTCTCCCCAACGGGGAGAGGGAAAGGGAGCAGGAAGGAAGCAACCCAGCCGCCTTTCGGAAGGAAGAAGCGGCCCCAGCCATTATTTTGGGAGCCACAAGCCCCCAAACGCCTCGCCCTCCCGCCGGCGCGACCGGCTCCCTCTCCCCGCACCGAACTCGGCTGTTGCCGAGTTCGGCATTCCATAAGGTCAAAATCGGAGACATCCGATTTTGACGGAGAGGGCTGGGGTGAGGGGCCTTCTTCGCTCCCCAATCGTCAGCCCCCCTCACCGACCCGCTACGCGGGCCCCCTCTCCCCAACGGGGAGAGGGAAAGGGAGCAGAAAAGAAGCAACCCAGCCGCCTTTGGAAGGAAAGGAGCGCCCTTGGGCCACTCCGCGCCAGGCCTCAACGCCGCCCGCCGGGGTCCCCTACCCCGCCACCTGCGACCACTGCCCGGCCTCGATCTTGGAAGCCGCGATCACCGCCTGGGTGCGGCTTTCCACGCCGAGCTTCTGCAGGATCGCCGAGACATGCGCCTTCACCGTCGCCTCGGAGACGCCGAGCTCATAGGCGATCTGCTTGTTGAGCAGCCCCTCGGACAGCATCATCAGCACCCGCACCTGCTGCGGGGTGAGCGTGGCGAGCCGCGCCACCAGCGCCGCCGCCTCCCGGTCGCTGCCGGCGGAGAGGTCGACATCCGGCGGCGTCCAGGTGCGGCCCTCCAGCACGGCGCCGATGGCCTCGCGCATGGTCTCCACCGCGCTGGTCTTGGGGATGAAGCCGGCGGCGCCGAACTCCATGCAGTGGCGGATCACCCCGGCCTCCTCATTGGCCGAGACCACCACCACGGGAATGGCGGGATATTGCGCGCGCAGGTACATCAGCCCGGAAAATCCCCGC
The DNA here is from genome assembly GCF_018390555.1 of Ancylobacter oerskovii. Taxonomy (GTDB): domain Bacteria; phylum Pseudomonadota; class Alphaproteobacteria; order Rhizobiales; family Xanthobacteraceae; genus Ancylobacter; species Ancylobacter oerskovii. Next base: position 809,123 of record NZ_JAHBGB010000002.1, read on the forward strand.
ACGCCGGGCATGGTGAGGTCGAGCAGCACGAGGTCCATCTCGCTCTCGCGCTCCAGCAGCGCTTGGAGATCCTCGAAGCCGCCGGCCTCGAACAGCTCCGCCTGCGGAAACTGCCGCGTCACCGCCTCGCGCAGCGCGCCGCGAAACAAGGGATGGTCATCGGCGATGGCCAGCCGGAAACTCGTCGTACCCACCTGCAAAAGGCCCCCTCGGTTTCAGCCGGCATACGCCATTGGTCGCATATGCCCCGCCGCGATCATGGTTCGGTCGCACCACGCATGCAAGCGCTGCCATTGCCTGAATGAGCGTCGGGATGCCCTATCCCGGGCCGCGTCGGAGGCAGGCTTGAACATTCGTCTCCGACGAAGAGCTTTAGTTGCCATCGCCGACGAATGCCACCGTCAATTCGCGGCGATGCGGCCGGACGCGGTGCTCCACCAGGTAGATCCCCTGCCAGGTGCCGAGCCGCATGCGCCCCTCCACCACCGGGATGGCGAGATGGATGCCGGTCAGCACCGCCTTCACATGGGCGGGCATGTCGTCCGGCCCCTCCATGTCGTGCACCCAGCCGGCATCCTCCGGCGCCAGCCGGTCGAGCGCGGCGAGCAGGTCGACCCGCACGTCGGGATCGGCATTTTCCTGGATGGTCAGCGACGCCGAGGTGTGGCGGCAGAACAGCGACACCTCGCCGTCGCCGGCGCCGATCCCGGCGAGGAACCGCGCCACCACGCGGGTGATGTCGGTAAAGCCGCGGCCCGGCGTTTCGATGACGAGTTCGGCGCTCACCCGCCGCGTCACCCGGGTCTCGCGCGGTTCGCCCTGTCGGATCTCGGCCACGGCCCGGCCTCCCTGTCTCGGTTGCATCTCTCGGCTGTCCGGCCTCAAAGCCCGACCGCGCGCGGCGAGGCAAGGCAAAATCGGCGGCTCGGGCGGGAAACGGGCGGAAAACCGCATTCCGGCCGGCAACCGCCTCCGCTGCCGTCGTCTTCGCCGGCGTCCTGGCCGGCGTCTCCCGGCCCGAAAGCCGCCGATCGAGGTCTTGCCGGCCATTCCTTTGCTGCACTGCACTGGACGAATGGGCGCCGCTGGGTTTGGATAGGGCGGAACCGCACCGGATGCACGCCTCGATCCGAACCCCCAAGGTCCACCTTGCGTCGGACCTCGATGTCCTCGGCCCACGCCATCATGGAGCGCACCCTGCTTATGGCTGCCCAGAGCTCTACGCCCGCTTCGGCCCTTCCGGGCCGCGACACGTCCCCCCTCCTCCTCGATCCCGCGCTGTTCGACCCGGCGGCGGTGTCGCCGGAAACCCGCGCGGTGAATGCCGGCATCGTCAAGGCGCTGGGCGCGGTGCCGGATCGCTGGGTGTTCCCCATGGCGCTGCTGCGCAAGCTGCGGCTGGACGGCAAGGGCCCCTTCCCGCTGGCGCCGGAAAGCCCCTATGCCAGCGTGGAGGAGATCGACGGCCCGCAGGGCCCGGTCTCGCTGCGCCTCTACACCCCGCCGGAGGCGCCGAAGGGCGTCTACCTGCATCTTCACGGCGGCGGCTGGTGTCTCGGCTCGGCGCGCGAGAATGACGGGCTGAACCACCGCCTGGTCGAGCGCACCGGCTTCGCCGTGGTCTCGGTGGATTACCGGCTGGCCCCGGAGCAGCCCTGGCCGGCGGCGCCGGATGATTGCGAGGCGGCGGCGCTGTGGCTGCTGCGCGAGGGCAAGGCCCGCTTCGGCACCGACCGCTTCGTCATCGGCGGCGAATCCGCGGGCGCCAATCTCGCGGTGGCGACGCTGCTGCGCCTGCGCGACCGGCACGGCCTCGCGCCGTTCCGCGGCGCCAGCCTGAACGCCGGCTGCTACGATCTCGGCCTCACCCCGAGCGCCCGCCGCTGGGGCGAGGAGCCGCTGGTGCTGAACACCCGCGACATCAACGTCTTCGTCGGCCATTACCTGCGCGAGGGCGGCGACGTGGCGACGCCGGACATCTCGCCGCTGCAGGCAGATCTCTCCGGCCTGCCGCCGGCGCTGTTCACCATCGGCACCCGCGACGCGCTGCTGGACGACACGCTGTTCATGGCGCCGCGCTGGCTCGCCGCCGGCAACCGCGCCGAGCTCGCCGTCTATCCCGGCGGCTGCCATGTCTTCATCGGCTTCCCCGGCTCCATCGCCAACCAGGCGCTCGCCCGCATCGCCGGCTTCCTCGCCGCCAGCTGAGCGGCCCCCGGAGGCGCCCGCCGTCAGAGCTTCTCGCCCTGCGGCGGGTTGTCCCTGAGCCGCTCCAGCATCTCGTAGAAGCGGCGGAACATCGTCTCCGCCCGGCGCATGGCCTCCTCCATCGCCGCGTCGAAGCGCCCGCGCTCCTCGTCCGGCTTGGCCGGCGGGGCGGCGTCCGGCGCCGGCGCGGCGGAAGGCGGCTCGCGCGGCGGCCCGGCAATGTCCGGCACGCCGCCACCGCCGGCCGCCAGCCGCTCGCGCAGCCGGGCGATCTCCGCCTCCAGCGCCGCCCGCTCGTCCGGCAGCGCCTCGCAGCGCCACACGCCGCCGCGGCTGGCGCAGAAGCTCATCGTCCCGGAGCGGGTGTCGAGCCGCAGCACCCCGCCCTCCACCGGCTGCATGGTGAAGTTCGGCGCCTCGCGGGAGGACGCGCCGGCGCCCGGCGGCGGAGGCGGCGGACCGCCGGGGGCCGGCTGGGCGCGGCCGGCGCTCGCGAGAGCCAGCGCCATCACGGTCGGTACCGCGATGTTGGCAAGGATGCGGCTGGCAAGCACCCGGCGAGCAAGGACGATACGAATCATGGGGGAGCCTCCCTCGTTGAGGCGGCGCCGCCGGCGCGCCTTCAGCCCTCCGGCGTGAACGGCGCCCGGCCACTCGACAACGCCGCGTCGAGAAGATCGATCCGATCCTGCCCCCAGAACACCTCGCCGTCGAGCACATAGGCCGGCGAGCCGAACACGTCGGCCTCCACCGCCCGCTGGCGGTTGGCCTCGTAGAGCGCGCCGACGGCCTCCGAGCCCGCCGCCTCCAGGAGCACCGCCGGCAGGCCGAGCTCCGCCAGCACCGCGGCGAGCTGCGCCGGGTCGGCCATGTCCTCCTGGCGCTGCCACACGCCGGAGGTCAGCCGCCGCACCAGCGGGTCGGCATCGTGCCCCTCCGCCGCGGCGGCGAGCACCAGCCGGTCAGCCAGGGCGCCGTCGAACGGCCAGTGCGCGGGGTGGAGATGGAGGTCGAGCCCGCGCGCGGCGCGCCAGCGCTGCAGCTCGACGAGGCGGTAATGCTGGCGCGCCGGATGCCGCTTGGGCAGCGGCAGGCCGCCGGTCTGCGCGAACAGCCCGCCGAGCTGCACCGGATGATAACGCACGGCGACCCCGTGGCGCTGCGCCACCGCCATGAAGGCGGCATGGCCGATGAACGCCCAGGGGCTGACAACGGAGAAGAAATAATCGATCGAACGGCTCATCCGCGCCTCGCTGGAGCCGGCGGGCCGGCGGCATGCCCGGACGCGCGAGGCCCTCATGTCCATGCCGGCGGCCGGGGCGGCCGCGGCGCCTCCTTTGAAGCGCAGTCGCAGCGGCGCATCAAGTCCGGCGCGGGCGGGAAGGTATGCCCGGAAACGAAAACGGCGCCCGTCGGGCGCCGCTTCGAAGGTCGGTGGCAGCGCGCTCAGGCGGCGTTGCGCACCGGATAGGAGGCGATCATCTGCTTCAGCTCGCCGATGGCTTCCTCGATCTCCGCCTTCTGCTGCTCGAGCAGGCCGAGCTGCTCCACGCACTTCTCGCGGGTCAGGGCGAGGCCGGCCATGGTGGCGGTGCCTTCGCGCAGGGCGACCATCGCCTTGATCTCGGCGAGGGTGAAGCCGAGCTTCTTGCCCTTGAGGATGATGGCGAGGCGCGAGCGGTCGGACGGGGTGTAGAGGCGGGTCAGGCCCTCGCGGCGCGGGGAGAGCAGGCCCTTGTCCTCATAGAAGCGCAGCGCGCGCAGCGTCACGTCGAATTCGCGGGCGAGGTCGCCAATGGTGAAATAGAGAGCATCGCCCGAGGAAGCGACGGCGGTGTCGACGGCACGATCCTGCTCGAAGGAAGTGAAGTCCATGGCGGGAATCTCCTGGTCGGTTGACGATACGCAAGGGGACGCCGAAGCGATCGCGTCAGCAGCGTTGTCCGAATGTGTACCGACCCACCTGCCGTAACGGGAGAAAGTAGCACCCTCCGTTAGGGAAACTTACTGTTAAACGTACATGTAAAGTCATGTTACATATCGATAAATACGATATTACCTTCATACGCGATCCCTTACCCTGGCGGCAGGTAAAGTCGGATGCCGCGCCCGAGGGGAGGTAGGAAGATGCCGGAGGCGGATCGGCATTAACCCGTCATTTACCAAGAACCGAAACAGTCGGCGCCAGCAGCCTCCAGCGTCGCGACGGGTGATTCTCCCGCTTCGCCGACGCCTGACGCGACGGAGAAGACGGTGAGGCAAGGCGCCCCCACCCAGGCCGGCGAGATCCCTACCGCCGCCTGGACCGCGATGAACGAAGCCGCCCGGCGCGCCGGCCTGCCGCTGGACGAGTGGCTGCACCAGCGCCTGCTCGGGCATCTCGGCCGCGACGAGCGCGGCGGAGCGGTCGGCGATATCGCCGATCTGCGCCGCCGCATCCGCGAGCTCACCAGCACCATGAGCCGCCTCGCGACGCCGCCGGATCCGGCCGGCGCGGTCGCCGCCGCCAGTTCGCGCGTCGAGGTCGCCCTCGACGACATCCGCTCGCAGCTCGATGCGCTGGTGGGCGATCCGCGGGCGCGCCTGCGCCCCGCCCTTTCCGCTTCCGCCGCGCCGTCGGCTCCGCCGCGCACCGCCGCGCCGCGCGAGGCCGCCACGCCCAGCGTCGCCAGCATCGAGGCCGCCGTCGCCGAGATCGCCGCCCGCCAGCGCGAGCTGGACGTCGCGCCGGCCGCCGAACGCGCCGCCGCCTCCCGATCCGCCGGGAAGCCCATGGCCGAGCGGGCCACGGCCCCCCGGCCGGGCCCGACGGCGACACCCGCTGCGGCGTCGCCTCCCGCCGATCCCGCCCCCTTTTTCACCGCCGCCCTCGACACGCTGCGCGGCGACCTCGCCGGCCTGCGCGCCGCGCTCGGCGCGATAGCCCCGCGCCAGGCGGTGGACGAGCTTCAGCGCACCGTCACCCGGCTGGCCGCGCGGGTGGAGGCTTCCGGCCTGCGCGACAAGGAGCTGTGCGCCACCCTGACGGCGCTGCGCGACATGATCGCCGCGCTGCGCCTGCCCGATTATCCCGCGGTGATGCAGGGCCGCCTCGACGCCCTGTCCCGCAAGCTCGATCTTCTCGCCGCCAAGCAGGTGGACGGCGCCGCCATCGCCCGCCTGCAGGCGCAGCTCGGCGAGATCCGCGGCGTCATCGGCCGCGCCCTGTCCAACGATACCGTGCGCCAGCTGGTCGAGCAGGTGACGCTGCTGGTCGGCCGCGTCAGCCGCGAGGCCGGCAGCCAGGAAGGCGCGCTCCGCCTCGCGCTGGTCGGCATCGAGGAGCGCCTCGGCCAGCTCGCCGCCCGCATCGAGGCCCAGGCGGCCCGGCCGGCGGAGGTCGATCTCGGCGGCGTCTATCGCCGCATCGACGATCTCAGGGAGAACATCGCCGAGAATTTTTCGGCGCTCCGCCGCGAGACGCCGCCGGGCATGGAGAAGCTGCTGCAGGGCCTCGACGCCCGCTTCGAGCGGTTCGGGCGCCAGGAGCGCCCCGGCGCCGCCACGACGCCAGCGCCCGACACCGCCGCCTTCGAGACGCTCGGCCGCCAGATCGCCACGCTGGCCGACCGGCTGGAGGCGCAGAACGCCCAGCCGAACCGGCTCGCCGGCATCGAGCGGGCGCTGAACGACCTGTTCATCCAGATGGAGGAAACCCGCGCCACGCTGGTGAGCGTTCCGCCGCCGCGCGCGCCCTCCGAGCCGACGCCCCCCGAGCCGACGCCCCCCGCGCCCTCCGGCCCGGCACCGGCGCCCGCCGCCGCGCCGACGGCCCCCGCGCCGACGGCCGCCATGGCGACGGCATCACCCGCGCCGCTGGCCGGGACAGCTCCCGCCGCCACAACGCCGGAGGCATCGGACCTCGCCGAAACCGCCGGTACGGTCGTGGCGGCAGGCTCCTCCCCCACCCCCTCCGCCCCGGCGGCGCCGCTGGTGACGCCGCCGCCGCGCGAGCCGTTCGTCGCCGAGGCCCCGGACGGCACGCCGGAAGCGCCGGCCGACGCCGCGGATCGCGAAAACCCGGAAGCCGGCGGCGGCGGCCCGGCCCGCATCGATTTCATCGCCCAGGCCCGCCGCGCCGCGCGCGGCCTCGCGCACCCCGCCTCGCCCGGCAGCCCGGCCACGGGTCCGGGGGCGGCTCACGTCGCGACGAAGGGACCGGCGCGCGGCGCCGTGGGAAGCGCCCTCAGGGGCGCCCTGCCCGGCCTGCCGCTGGGCCCCCGCATCGCCGAAGGACGCGGCAGCCGCGCCCGCTCCACCCGCTGGCTGGCCCGCTTGCGGGCGATGTTCCTGGTCGGCATTTGCGGCTCGGCGCTGGCCTTCGCCTCCTGGCACCTGCTCAGCGGCATGAAGGAAGGTCGCCTGCGCGCCAGCGCCCCCGCCGCCACCTCCACTGCCCGCTCGCTGCCGGCCGAGCCGACCCCCGACGACATCACCGGCTCGGTATCGCCGCGTCCCGCCGCCCCGCCTGCCACGCCAGAAGCGCCGGCCGGCCCGGAGTTGCCCGCCCTGCCGGCGCCGCCAGCCCCGCTGCCGGGCTCCTCCAGCCTCGACCTACCCTTGGGCGACCTACCCTTGGGCGACCTGCCGGGCGCCATCGGCAGCCAGGGGCTGCGGGTGGCGGCGCAGGGCGGCGATCCGGCCGCCGCCTATGAGGTCGCCCATCGCTTCCTGGAAGGCGACGGCATTCCGCCCAGCACGCCGCGCGCGGTGCAGTGGTTCGGCTTCGCCGCCGCGCATGGCTCGATTCCCGCCGCCTACCGGCTCGGCGCGCTCTACGAGAAGGGCACCGAAGGCCTGCCGCGCGACCTCGCCCGCGCCCGCGCCTTCTACGAGGCCGCCGCCGGCGGCGGCAATGTGCGGGCCATGCATAATCTCGGCGTGCTGCTCGCCGATGGCACGACGCCGGATTATGCCGGCGCCGCGGTGTGGTTCCAGAAGGCCGCCGGCTATGGCGTGCGCGACAGCCAGTACAATCTCGGCGTGCTGTATGCGCGCGGCTACGGCGTCGAGGCCGACCAAGTACAGGCGTGGCGCTGGTTCGCGCTCGCCGCCCAGCGCGGCGACCAGGAAGCGGGGCTCAAGCGCGACGAGATCGCCGCGCGCCTCGATGCCGACACCCTCGCCACCGCCCGCAAGGCGCTGCAGCTCTGGACGCCGGCGGTGGTCGACGCCAAGGCCAATAGCGGCTCCGGCCTGCCGGAGCTCGATCTCGCCCCGGCGCGCAAGACCGCCTCGCGCAGTTAAACGGTCCGCCTCGCGCAGTTGACGGTCCGCCTCGCGCAGCTGAAGCACCGCCGCCGGACGCTCAGCGATCCGGCACGCACATATGGTGGGCGATGCGGTAGGTGCGCGCGCCGCCGATCAGATGCGCCTCGAAGGACATGGCGAACAGCCCGGACAGCGCCCGATCGCGCACATTGAGGCCCCCCGCATAGGCGCCGAGCGCCGGCATGACGAGGCGCGCGCCGTCGGTGGCGAAGCAGCGCCGGCGCACCGAGCGCCCGCGCCGCACGATCCGCGCCACCGGATGCAGATGCCCGGCGATCTCCCCCGCCGCCGGCCCCGCGCCCGGCTCATGCCGCAGGACCAGCCCGCCGGTGCGGAGCTCCGGCAGATGCGTGCCGCCGAGCTCGGGCACCGCGTCGGGATCGTGGTTGCCGGCGACCCACACCATCTCCCGCCCGCGCGCGATCCCCGCCAGCAGCTCCCGCTCCACCGGCCCCAGTCGGGTGCCGGCGCGGCGGTCATGCAGCGTGTCGCCGAGCGCGAGCACGATGCGCGGCCGCCACCGCTCCACCATGTCCGCCAGCAGCATGAGGGTGGAGCGGCTGTCATAGGGCGGCAGGGCGATGCCGCGGGCGGCGAAGGAGGAGCCCTTTTCGAGGTGGAGATCGGCGACGATCAGCATCCGCTCGGCCGGCCAGAACAGCCCGCCGGCCGGATCCAGCCGCAATTCGATGCCGGCGAGCACCGCCAGCCCGGCCGGACCGGACAATTCGGCCGGATCATACACCTCACCGCACGCGGAAATCGCCACGCATCGCCTCCTCGACCAGTTCGTCCTCCGCCTCGGCGAGGAGGGCGTCCGCCGCCTCGCCGCCGACCATCTCGCGGCCGATCTCCAGCATCACCGGCACCGCCAGCGGCGACACCCGCTCCAGCGCGACATGATCGATTCGCCCGCGGATGCGCGTCAGCATGCCCGAGAGGCGCCGCAGGTCCATCAGCCCGGTGGCGGCGTCCTGCCGGGCGGCCCGCAAGAGCACATGGTCGGGCTCGTGGGAGCGCAGCACGTCATAGACGAGGTCGGTCGACATCGTCACCTGCCGCGAATTCTTCTCCTTGCCGGGGAAGCGCCGCTCGATCAGCCCGGCGATGATGGCGCATTGGCGGAAGGTGCGCTTCATCAGTGCGGCCTCGGCGAGCCAGGCCTCGAGATCGTCGCCGAGCATGTCGGCGTCGAACAGCACGCCGAGGTCGAGCCGCCCCTGCCCGATCGCCAAGGAGAGATCGGAAACCGCATAGATCGCAAGGGCATAGTCGTTGGCGACGAAGCCCAGCGGACGCAGCCGGGCCCGCTCCAGCCGTCGCGTCAGCAGCATGCCGAGCGTCTGGTGGGCGAGCCGCCCCTCGAAGGGATAGGCGACGAGATAATGCCGCCCGCCGCGCGGAAAGGTCTCGACGAGCAGGTCCTCGCGGCCCGGCATCCGCGAGCGCCGGCGCTGGATCTCCAGCCAGTCGCGGACCTGTGCCGGCAGGCTCTTCCAGCGCGCCGGGTCGGCCAGCATGGCCCGCACGCCGGCGGCGAGGAAGGTGGAGAGCGGAAACTTGCCGCCCTCATAGGAGGGCACCTTGGGCTCCCGAGCGGTGGAGCGCACCACCAGCACCGTGTCCTCGACAATGGCGCGGTATTCGAGGATTTCGCCTGCGAAAACAAAGGTATCGCCGGGGCTCATCGTCTCGACGAAATACTCCTCCACCTCGCCGAGCACCCGCCCGCCATAGCGGGCCGGCGACTTCCCCTTGCCGCCGACAAGGCGCACCTTCAGCATGGTCGCCTCGACGATGGTGCCGACATTCAGCCGGTATTGCTGCGCCACCATCGGGTTGGCCACCCGCCAGCGTCCGTCCTTCATCTGGCGGATGCGGGCGAAGCGCTCATAGGCGCGCAGCGCGTAGCCCCCCGTCGCATCGAAGGCCAGAACGTCGTCGAAATCCTTGCGCGGCAAGGCGGCATAGGGCTCGGCCGAGCGGACCTCCTCATAGAGCGCGTCGGCGTCGAACGGCCCGGCGCAGGCCATGCCGAGTACGTGCTGGGCAAGCACGTCGAGCGCGCCGGAGCGTTCCACCGCCGCGTCCTGCGCCCCGGCGCGCACCGCCTCCATGGCGGCGCGGCATTCCAGCACCTCGAAGCGGTTGGCCGGCACCAGCACGGCGCGCGAGGGCTCGTCGAGCCGATGGTTGGCGCGCCCGATCCGCTGCATCAGCCGCGAGGACCCCTTGGGCGCCCCGACATTCACCACGAGGTCCACCGCCCCCCAGTCGATGCCGAGGTCGAGCGAGGAGGTGCACACCACCGCCTTCAGCCGTCCCTCGCCCATCGCCGCCTCGACGCGCCGACGCTGCGCGACGTCGAGCGAACCGTGATGCAGGGCGATGGGGAAGTTCAACTCGTTGATATGCCACAGTTCCTGGAACAGCAGCTCCGCCTGCATGCGGGTGTTCACGAACACCAGCGTCGTGGTGTTGGCGGCGATCAGCGTGTAGATTTCGCTCAGGGAATGCTTGGCCGTATGCCCGGCCCAGGGCACATGGGCGGCACTGTCGAGCATGGACAGTTCCGGCGCCGCCCCCGCCTCGGCGATGACGAGGTCGCCCATTTCGAGCTCCCCTCTTTGCGGCACGAGCCAACGGCGCAGCGTGTCGGGATCGGCCACCGTCGCCGACAGGCCGACCGTCTGCGCCTCAGGTGCCAGCGCCCGGATGCGGGCGAGGCCGAGCGAGAGCAGGTCGCCGCGCTTGGAGCCGGCGAGCGCGTGCAGTTCGTCGAGCACGATGCGCCGGAGGTCGCCGAACAGGTGCGGCGCGTCGGCGGAAGCGAGCAGCAGCGCGATCTGCTCGGGCGTGGTGAGCAATATGTCCGGCGGGTCGCGGCGCTGGCGCTGGCGCCGCGAGGCCGGGGTGTCGCCGGTGCGGGTCTCCACGCGGATCGGCAGCGCCATCTCCGCGGCCGGCCGCTCCAGATTGCGGGCGACATCCACCGCCAGCGCCTTCAGCGGCGAGATGTAGAGCGTGTGCAGGCCGGGTGGGCGCACGCTGTTGCGCTTTCTCGGCCGCTCGGCGAGTTCCACCAGCGTCGGCAGGAAGCCGGCCAGCGTCTTGCCGGCGCCGGTCGGGGCGATCAGCAGCGTCGAGCGCCCCTGCCGGGCGTGCTCCAGCAAGGCGAGCTGATGCGCGCGCGGCGCCCAGCCGCGGCCGGCGAACCAGCTGCGGAACGGCTCGGGCAGGTCGCCGCCATGGAGAGGGTTGGGTGTCGTCACGCGCGTGAAGCTAACGCCTCCGGCGCAAAAAGCGAGGGTAAAACGGGAACAACTTTCGTTTTCCCGCACACCGCTGCCACGGCTTGGGGCGCCGTCCTCCCCCAAGCCCGGCGAAAAGGCATGGATGGCCGGACCAAGTCCGGCCATGGCGTGGCATGGGTGAAAAAGGCGCCGGGAAGCTGTACCCGTCATGCCCGAGCTTGGCCCGGGCATCCATGTCTTCGGCCGGGAACAAGCCTGCGTCGACGGAGACGGCGAAACCGGCCGCCGCCTTAACCCTCCCGCATCGCCGCGACCACCAGCCCCGGCACCGGCACGCCCTTTTCGGTACGGGTGGAGGCGGTGTCGCAGGAGAGCAGCGCCAGCCCCGCCGCCTCCAGCGCCTGCCGCACATAGTCCTCCGCATGGGCGTAGCGCAGCGTGTCGCGCAGCAGAATGCCGTCGCCCGCATGCGTTTCGGCGGTGAAGGCGAGAAGCCCGCCGCCCTCCAGCACCCGCCGGCTCTCGGCGAGCACCGGGCCGAGATCGCCCAGATAGCAGAAGGCGTCGCCGGCGAAGACGAGGTCCGCCTCGCGGGCCGGCAGCGCCGCGAGATACTCCACCATGTCGCCGGCCACCAGCCGGTCGTAGAGGCCGCGTTCCCGGGCGAGCGCGATCATGTTGGGCGAGAGGTCCACCCCGTCCATGCCCCCGACATGATCGGCGAGACGCACCCCCACCAGCCCCGTTCCGCAGCCGAGATCATGCGCACGCGCAAAGGCGAAGGATCGCCCGAGCCCCGCGCAGGCCGCCGCCAGCGCGCCGTGGATCAGCTCCGGCCCGCGATAATCGAGCCGCTCCAGCGCCTGGTCGAAGCGCCCCGCATATTGGTCGAACAGGGTGCGGACATAGGCGGCGCTCATCTCGGGCGGCTCCTCCCGGCCGAGGCGGGCGAGACGCAGCGCGACGCCGAGCCGGTCCTGCGGGTCGAGCGTCCGGGCGCGGGCATAGGCGTCGCCCGCCCCCGCGGCATCGCCCAGCGCCTCGCGGGCTTCGCCGAGCAGGAACCAGCCGGGCAGGAACCCCGGCGCACGCAGCGTCACCTCGTCGAGCAGCGCCGCGGCGTCGGCGGCGTTGCCTTCCGCCAGCAGCGCGCGCGCCCAGTCGACGCGGCGATCGAGGGTGGGATCGCCGGACGAAAGCAGAAGCGGGGCGCCAGCCATGGGAGGTCTCTGTAGCCGACATCGCGGCAAATCGCGGGGCGACGCCCTATATCCTCCCTCGACCCGCTTGATAAGAGAGTTTCGCAAGGCCCATGGCATCTCCCACGCGTTCCACGATGCGCCCGGAAGAGCTGCTGCGCTCGACGCCGCAGGGCCTCTATTCGCCCGCCGGCGATTTCTTCATCGATCCGATGCGGCCGGTCCCGCGCGCGCTGGTCACGCACGGCCATTCCGATCATGCCCGCGCCGGCCATGGCGCGGTGCTGGCGACGCGCCAGACGCTCGACATCATGGCGATCCGCTATGGCGAGGGCTTCGCCGGGCGCACGCAGGCCATCGCCTATGGCGAGAGCGTCGAGGTCAACGGCGTGAAGGTCGCCTTCTTCCCGGCCGGGCACATCCTCGGCTCGGCGCAGATCCGCGTCGAAAAGGACGGCTGCCGCATCGTCGCCTCCGGCGACTACAAGCCCGGCCGCGATCCCACCTGCGCGCCCTTCGAGCCGGTCTCCTGCGACGTGCTCATCTCCGAGGCCACGTTCGGCCTGCCGGTGTTCCGCCATCCCGATCCGACGGAGGAGATGGGCAAGCTCATCGCCTCGCTCGCCCTGTTCCCTGAGCGCACCCACATCGTCGGCGCCTATGCGCTCGGCAAGGCGCAGCGGGTGATCGCGCTGCTGCGCGCCGCCGGCCACGACAGGCCGATCCTGCTGCATGGCGCCATGGAGCGTCTCACCGCCTATTACGAAGCCCAGGGCGTCGCGCTCGGCCCGGTGAAGCTCGCCCGCGAGGCGGCGGCGGACGAGCTTCCCGGCGCCGTCGTCATCGCCCCGCCGGGCTCGCTCGCCGAGGTGTGGTCGCGGCGCTTCGCCGATCCGGTGACCGCCTTCGCCTCCGGCTGGATGCGCATCCGCGCCCGCGCCCGCCAGCATGGCGTCGAGCTGCCGCTGGTCATCTCCGACCACGCCGATTGGGACGATCTGCAGCACGCCATCCTCGCCACCGGCTGCAATGAGTTGTGGGTGACGCACGGCCAGGAGGACGCCCTGGTGCATTGGGCGGGACAGGCCGGGCTGGCCGCCCGCCCGCTGCACCTCGTCGGCTATGGCGAGGAGGAGGAGGCGGAGAGCGGTGGCACCCCGGCCACGGACAAGGAGAACACGGCATCGCCCGGGGAGGCCCCCGCGTCGTGAACCGCTTCGCCGCCCTCATCGACCGCCTCGCCTATGAGCCGCGCCGCAACGGCAAGATCCGGCTGATCGCCGATTATTTCCGCCATGTGCCGGACCCGGACCGCGGCTATGCGCTCGCCGCGCTCACCGGCGCGCTGTCGTTCCGCAACGCCAAGCCGGGGCTGATCCGCCAATTGATCGCCGAGCGCACCGACCCGGTGCTGTTCGCGCTCTCCTACGACTATGTCGGCGACCTCTCCGAGACGGTGGCGCTGATGTGGCCGGCGCCGGCGCGGCTGGAAGGCCCCTCACCCCACCCCTCTCCCCGACGGGGAGAGGGAGCCGGGCGCACGGCTTCAGAAGCCCTCTCCCCGGCGGGGAGAGGGTTGGGTGAGGGGGAAGCGCGCTTTCACGAGGGGGAGGCTCGCCCCACCCCCGGCATCCCCCTCGCCGAGGTCGTGCACATCCTCACCCATATGGGCCGCACCGAAATGCCCGCCGTGCTCGCCGGCCTGCTCGACCGGCTCGACGAGACCGGCCGCTGGGCGCTGCTCAAGCTGATCACCGGCTCCCTGCGCATCGGCGTCTCCGCCCGCCTCGCCAAGACGGCGGTCGCCGCGCTCGGCACGCTCGCCCCGGACGACATCGAGTTGGTCTGGCCCGGCCTCGCCCCGCCCTATGAGGAACTGTTCGCCTGGGCGGAAGGACGCGGCCCGCGACCGGAGACGGAGGACCCGACGCCGTTCCGCCCGGTGATGCTGTCGCACCCTCTCGAGGAAGCCGACCGCGCCGGCCTCGACCCGCAGGCCTTCCGCGCCGAATGGAAATGGGACGGCATCCGCATCCAGGCCGTGCGGGCGCGCACCGCGGACGGCCTCGCCACCACCCGCCTCTACAGCCGCACCGGCGAGGACATCTCCGGCGCCTTTCCCGATCTCGCCGAGGCGCTCGCCTTCGAGGGCGCGGTGGATGGCGAATTGCTCATCCTGCGCGAGGGCCGGGTGCAGTCCTTCAACGTGCTGCAGCAGCGGCTCAACCGGAAGGTGGTCTCGACGAAGCTGATCGCCGAATTCCCGGCGCATATCCGCGCCTATGACCTGCTGGTCGACGGGACCGAGGATGTGCGCGACCTGGCTTTCGACGCCCGCCGCGCCCGGCTGGAGGCGCTGGTCTCCGCCCATCCCGCCGATGGCCGGCTCGACCTCTCGCCATTGGTGCCGTTCGCGAATTGGGACGAGCTGGCCGCCGCCCGCGCCGATCCGGCGTCCCACGGCGCCGGCGTCGACGCGGAGGCGGTGGAAGGCGTCATGCTGAAGCGCGCCGACAGCCTCTATGTCCCCGGCCGGCCGAAAGGCCCGTGGTGGAAATGGAAGCGCGACCCGCACAGCGTCGACGCGGTGCTGATGTACGCCCAGCGCGGCCACGGCAAGCGGTCGTCCTTCTATTCCGACTACACCTTCGGCGTCTGGACGGGAGAGACCTCCGGCGAGGGCGAGCTGGTGCCGGTCGGCAAGGCCTATTTCGGCTTCACCGATGCCGAGCTCGCCGAGATCGACCGCTTCGTGCGCCGGAACACGGTGAACCGCTTCGGCCCGGTGCGGGAAGTGGTCCACACCGCCACCGAGGGCCTGGTGCTGGAAGTCGCGTTCGAGGGATTGGCCCGCTCCGCCCGCCACCGCTCCGGCGTCGCCATGCGCTTTCCCCGCATTGCGCGGCTGCGCTGGGACAAGCCGCCCGGCGAGGCCGACCGGCTGGCGACGCTGGAAGCCCTGCTGCGTGCCGAAGGCGCGGAACCCGATCCGCAGGACACGGCGCGGCCCGCCTCCCGCCGCGCGCCCCGGCGTGATACGCAAGCATCCTGAACCGGGAGTGCCGATTCCATGTCCGACAACCAGATTTCGCGGCTGATGGGCGGCTCGCCGCTCTGGGTGCTGGTCCGCCTCGTCATCCTCTCCGTGGTCATCGGCGTGATCATGAGCGCCCTCGGCCTCGATCCACTCAACATCCTCGACAGCCTGGAGCGGCTGGTGCGCGGGCTGTTCAGCTTCGGCTTCGAGGCGTTCGGAAAGCTCTGGCGCTACTTCCTGCTCGGCGCCGTGGTGGTGGTGCCGCTCTGGCTGATCATGCGCGTCGCCCAGCGCGGTCGGTGAGTCCATGAGCCTCGCCGCCGCCGGCCGGGTCGAGGTCACGCACCGGCGCTTCCTCGCCATCGCCCTGCCGGCCACGCTCGCCCAGATGACGACGCCGCTGCTCGGCCTCGTCGCCACCGCGGCGGTCGGCCGCCTCGGCGACGCGGTGCTGCTCGGCGCGGTGGCGGTCGGCGCCCTGTTGTTCGATTTCCTGTTCTGGGTGTTCGGCTCGCTGCGCATGGGCACGGCCGGGCTGACCGCGCAGGCGCTGGGGCGCGGCGATGCGCTGGAGGTGCGCGCCACCCTCGCCCGCGCGCTGCTGCTCTGCGGCGCCATCGGCCTCGTCATCATCGTCCTGCATGTGCCGGTCGGCGCGCTCGCCTTCCGCCTGATGGGCACCAGCGAGGCGGTGACCGCCGCGGCGGCGGTCTATTTCTCCATCCGCGTGTTCTGCGCTCCCTTCGCCATCGGCAATTTCGCGCTGCTCGGCTGGCTGGTCGGCATCGCCCGCACCGATGTCGGCCTCGGGCTGCAGGTCTTCATCGCCGCGATCAACGCCGTGCTGACCCTGCTCCTCGTCCTGCACTGGGACATGGGCATCGCCGGCGCCGCGCTGGCCAACGCGCTCGCCGAGCTGGCCGGCACCGTCGCCGGCCTCCTCGTCGCCCGGCGGCTGATCGGCCCGGCGTGGCGGCTACCGCTGGCCACCGTTCTCGACCGCGCGCGCCTCGTCGAAACCATCGGGGTGAACGGCGACATCATGATCCGCACCGGGCTGCTGATGCTGGTGCTCATGTTCTTCACCGCCCAGGGGGCGCGGGCGGACGACGTGACGCTCGCCGCCAATGCCGTGCTCTACAACATGGTGATGGTGACCGCCTTCTTCCTCGACGGCTTCTCCACCGCCGCCGAGCAGATCTGCGGCCAGGCCGTCGGCGCCCGCGACCGCGAGGGCTTTCGCCGCTCGGTCGGCCTGGTACTGTTCTGGGGCTTCGGCTTCGCGGTGCCGGCGACGCTGGCGCTGCTGCTGGGCGGCGGCGCGGTGATCGACGCGCTCACCAGCAATCCCGCGGTGCGCGAGGTGGCGCGCGCCTATCTGCCGCTCGCCGCGCTCACCCCGGTCATGGGGGTGACCGCCTTCGCCTATGACGGCATCTATGCCGGCTCCACCTGGTCGCGCGACATGCGCAACCTCATGCTCGGGGCCGCCGTGATGTTCTTCGCCGCCTGGTGGATCGGCCGGCCCTTCGGCAATACCGGCCTGTGGTGCGCCTATCTCGCCTTCATGGCCGGCCGCGGCGTGCTTCAGGCCCTGCGCGTGCCGGCGCTGATCCGACGCACCTTCGCCTAGCCGGGGAACGGCTCCGCCACGCGCTCGCGCGCCGTGGTTCCCACGAGTTCCGACAGCAGCCGGCCATCGGCGGCGAGATAGGCGGAAAGCCCGTCCCGGATGCGCCCGACAAGGCCCAGCCCCTCATAGACCAGGGCGGAATAGAGCTGGACCAGCGTCGCCCCGGCCTCGATCTTGGCGATCGCCGCCTCCGGGCTGTCTATGCCGCCGGCGCCGATCAGCGGGAAGGCACCCTCCGCCCGCACATAGGTCTCGGCCAGCATGCGGGTGGCAAGCGGGAAGAGCGGCCGGCCGGAGAGCCCGCCCGTCTCCTTCCGGCGCGCCGAGCGCAGGCTCGCCGGGCGGGAGATGGTGGTGTTCGAGACGATCAGCCCGTCCACCCGGCGGCGGCGCGCCACCTGCACCACCGCGTCGAGATGGGCGAGCCCGAGATCGGGCGCGATCTTGATCAGCAGCGGCACGCCCGGCGCGGCGCGCTCGCGCGCGTCGAGCAGATGCGCGATGAGGCTGTCCAGCGCCCGCTCCTCCTGCAGGTCGCGCAGGCCCGGCGTGTTGGGCGAGGAAACATTGGCGGTGAAGTAGCTGGCGACGTCCCCGAACGCCTCGACGCCCGAAACATAGTCGACGACCCGGTCGGCGGCTTCCTTGTTCGCCCCGATATTCACCCCGACGATGCCCGGGCGGCCGCGGCGGTCGTGCAGGCGCTCGCGCGCCGGGTCCTGGCCGCCGCTGTTGAAGCCGTAGCGGTTGATCACCCCGCGATCCTCGGCGAGGCGGAAATTGCGCGGCCGCGGATTGCCCGGCTGCGGCCGCGGCGTGATCGTGCCGACCTCCACGAAGCCGAAGCCGAAGCCGAGCATCACGTCCGGTATCTCGGCCTCCTTGTCGAAGCCGGCGGCAAGGCCGATGGGATTGGGAAAATCGAGGCCGAAAGCCCGCACCGCGAGGCTCGGATCGTCCGGCGGCGGCGTTCCCGCCGGCAGGCAGGAAAGCGTGCGGATGGCCAGCCCATGCGCCGTCTCCGGGTCGATCAACCGGGCGAAGGGCAAGGCGAGGTCGAGCAGGGCGCTCATGCGATCTCTCCGAACTGGTGCGTGCCGTCCGGGCCCAGCGGCAGGTCGCGGACGAAGGCCACCGCGCTCATCGGCAGCGGCGCGTAGAGATGCGGGAAGAGAGCGCCGCCGCGCGAGGGCTCCCAGCGCAAAGCGAGCGGATCGAGCGCCTCCACCCGAATCGCCGCGAGAACGAGATCCGCCTGGCCGGAAAAATGCCTGGCAGCGGTCTCGCGAACCTGGTTCGCGGTGGAAAAATGAATGAACCCGTCGGCAAGGTCGACCGGCGCGCCGTCGAAACGGCCGGCGGCCTCGGCCTGCGCCCACGCCCCGCGGGGGGAGATCTTGTAGATGAAGCCGGCCATGCACGATCCCATCATCCGGCCTTGCCCGTCACGCGAGCCGGCCGCCCCGTTCCCCACCGCCCGCCCGTATGGCGCCTGTAACCCCGCGGGACGTCGCTTGCAAGCGGCACTGGACGGCTCGGGCAATAGGGTATAATTCCTAATCTTGGATTGCATTAACCATAATAACACCTCTGGATTGCATCATGCTCACCCATGCCCAGATCTGGCGAGCGGTAGACCGGCTCGCCGAGCGCCACGGTCTGACGGCATCGGCATTGGCCAAGCGAGCGGGGCTGGACGCCACCACCTTCAACCGTTCCAAGCGCGAAGCGCCGGACGGGCGCCCGCGCTGGCCCTCGACCGAGAGCATCGCCAAGATTCTCGACGCGACCCGCACCAGCATCGACGACTTCATGCATCTGGTACAGAGCCCGCAGGGCGGGCGGCGGATTCCGCTGATCCGCCTGGCCCAGGCCGGCAACGGCGCCTTTTTCGACGAGGCCGGGCTGCCGGTCATCGGCGGCGGCTGGGAGGAAACCTTCTTTCCCGATCTCGCCGAGGACCACGCCTATGCGCTGGAGATCGCCGGCGACGCCTTCACGCCGCTCTATCGCGATGGCGACATCGTCATCGTGTCGCCCACCGCCGCGGTCCGGCGCGGCGACCGGGTCATCGTCAGGACCCGCCGCGGCGAGGTGATCGCCAAGGAACTGAAGCGGCGCACCGCCCGCACGCTGGAACTGCGCTCGCTCGCCCCCGGCCTGCCCGACCAGATCGTGCCGACGGCCGACATCGCCTCGGTCGCGCGGGTGCTCTGGGCAAGCCAGTAGAGGCCCGACGCGCGAACGGCCCCCGGTCGGGGGGCCGCCCGCTTCACATGTGCCGGCGATCAGCGGCAGGGCACGCTCACCGTGCGACCCCAACGGTCCCGCGCATAGCAGTCGCCCGGCGAGGTCGCCGCGCCGATGACCGCGCCGGTGCCCGCGCCGATCGCGCCGCCCACCGCCGCGCCAGTGCCGCCACCGGCGATGCCGCCGATGATGGCGCCGGTGCCGCCGCCGATCAGCGCCCCACCGGTCGCGCGGCGCTCGGTGGTGGTGCAGGCCGCGAGGCTGAGCGCCACGGCGGAAATGGCAAGAATCTTGATCATCATGGTCTCTCTCCAGAACACCCAGCGGTGGAACGAGGTTCCACCGGTAGTAACGTCATCCCCCGGCATCGGTTCCCTCCGTAAGATACCGCAGTAACGACGATCTTCTTCCCCAAAGCATGATCGTGGTTTATAATATATATACACGATTTATTTGTGGATAAGTTTGGAGCCTTCCGATGAGCATCCGCCTTGGCGACGTCGTGCCCGATTTCGAAGCCCAGACCACCGAGGGGCCGATCCGGTTCCACGAGTGGCTCGGCGACAGCTGGGGCGTGCTGTTCTCCCACCCGAAGAACTTCACGCCGGTCTGCACCACCGAACTCGGCCAGGTCGCCCGGCTGAAGCCGGAATTCGACCGCCGCGGCGTCAAGGTGATCGGCCTCTCGGTGGACCCCCTCGACGCCCACGCCAAATGGTCGCAGGACATTGCCGAGACCCAGGGCTACGCGCCGAACTTCCCGCTGATCGCCGATCAGGACCGCACCATCTCCGGCCTCTACGACATGATCCATCCCAACGCGTCGGACACCATGACCGTGCGCTCGGTGTTCATCGTCGGGCCGGACAAGAAGCTGAAGCTCTCGCTCACCTATCCGGCGAGCGCCGGCCGCAACTTCGACGAGATCCTGCGGGTGATCGATTCGCTGCAGCTCACCGCCCGGCACTCCGTCGCCACCCCGGCGAACTGGAAGGACGGCGAGGACGTGATCATCGTTCCCTCGGTGAGCGACGAGGCGGCGAAGGAGAAGTTCCCCGAGGGCTGGAAGACGCTGAAGCCCTATCTGCGCGTCGTTCCCCAGCCGGGCAAGTGAGCCCGGCGCCGGCCAGAACGGCAGGATACGGACCGCCGGCTTCCGTGCCGACCGGGACGGCATCGATCGAACGGGCGCGCTTCCGGCGCGCCCGTTTTCATTCGCCGGTCAGCTGGCGGTACTGAATGAAGCCGGGCCGCTCGGCCACCGCGTTGTAGAGCCGTTGCGCGGTGAGGTTGGTCTCGTGGGTCAGCCAGTACACTTCCGGCGCCCCGCGTGTGGCGGCATCGGCATGGACATGGGCGATCAGCTCGCGCCCGAGCCCCTTGCCGCGCTGGCTGCCGTCCACGAACAGATCGTTCAGGTAGCAGACGTCGCCGATGCTCCAGGTGGAGCGGTGGAACAGCCACTGCACCAACCCGACGGCCTGCCCCGCCGCATCGAAGGCCAGCGCGCCATGCACCGGCTCGGCGGGATCGATCAGCCGCTCCCAGGTGGTGCGCGTCACCGGCGCCGGCAGTTCAGCCTCGTAGAAGGCGAGATAGGCCTGCCACAGCGGCAGCCACGCCTCGTGATCGTCGGCCCGTAACGCCCGGATCATCCGTTCACCCCGTCGCCCGGCTTCAGCGCGTGTCCGCGCAGGAATTCCTCCGCCGGCATCGCCTTGCCGCCGGCCTTCTGCACCTCCACCAGCCGCACCGCGCCGGTGCCGCAGGCGATGGTGAGCTGATCGTCCAGCACCGTGCCGGGCACGCCGGCGCCCTCACCGCGCGTCGAGCGCAGCACCTTCACCCGCGCGCCGTCCAGCTCGAACCAGGCGCCGGGAAAGGGCGACAGGCCGCGAATATGATTGTGCACTGCGTCCGCCGGCCGGCTCCAGTCGATGCGGGTCTCGCCCTTGTCGATCTTGGCGGCATAGGTGACGCCGTCTTCCGGCTGCGGCGTGAAATTCAGCGCCCCGCGCTCCAGCGCCGCCAGCGCCCGGCCCATCAGGTCGGCGCCGATCGCCATCAGCCGGTCGTGCAGCTCGCCGGCGGTCATGTCGGGGCCGATGGCGACGCGCTCGACGAGGCCGACCGGGCCGGTGTCCAGCCCCGCCTCCATGCGCATCGCCGCCACCCCGGTCTCAGCATCCCCCGCCATGATCGCCCGCTGGATCGGCGCCGCGCCGCGCCAGCGCGGCAGCAGCGAGGCGTGCAGGTTGAGGCAGCCGAGCGCCGGCGCGGCTAGGATCGCCGGCGGCAGGATGCGGCCATAGGCCACCACCACCGCCACGTCGGCATTATGGGCGGCGAAGGCTTCCGCCGCCGCCTCGCCCTTCAGCGAATGCGGGTGCAGCACCGGGATGCCGAAGCGCTCGGCGGTGCGGTGCACCGGCGAGGGCACGAGATCGAGCCCGCGCCGCCCCGCCGCCGCCGGCGCGCGGGTATAGGCCGCGACCACCTCGTGGCCGGCGCCGACGATCTCGACCAGCGTCGGCACCGCGAAATCCGGCGTTCCCATGAAGACGACACGCATGAGAGCCTCCGCGCCGGTGAAAGGGGGATGGGAGGCGCGTCAGCCGCGCTCGCGCTCCCTGGCGACCTTGGTGAACTTCTTGATCACCCGGTCGCGCTTGAGCTTGGAGATGTGGTCGATGAACAGCACGCCGTTGAGATGGTCGATCTCGTGCTGCACGCAGGTGGCGAGCAGGCCGTCGGCGTCGATCTCCCGCGTCTCGCCATCGAGGTCCATGTAGCGCACCCTGACGCGCGCCGGCCGCTCGACATCCTCGTAATAGTCGGGGATCGACAGGCAGCCTTCCTGATAGACCGACAGCTCCTCGGAGGCGGAGACGATCTCCGGGTTGATCAGCGCGATCGGGTTCTTCTCGCCCTCCTCGTCGCCGTCCTCCTCCTTCGCGCGGCGCTTGCCGACATCGACGGTGACGATGCGCTCGGGCACGCCGATCTGCACGGCGGCGAGGCCGATGCCCGGCGCGTCGTACATGGTCTCGAACATGTCGTCGACGAGCGCGCGCACGCGCGCGTCCACGCGCACGATCGGGTCGGAGACGAGGCGCAGGCGGGTGTCGGGGATGATGACGAGAGGGCGCACGGACATGCCCGGGAGATAAGCGAGGCGACGCCGCCGGTCAACGGTCTCGAAACCACGATGTTCTCATTTCGTTCGCAAGCCGGGCGAAATCTGCTAGAAGCGGGGCATGGATCAGCTTCTGTTCGTCCTTGCCGGGCACGCCGTCACCGTCGCCGAGTTCGCGGCCGGCGCGGCCGCTCTCGCCTTCCTGCTTCTGGTCGCGGTGCTGCTGGCGGTGTCGCGGCAGGCGCGCGCCCGCGCCTATGAGGCCGAGGAGCAGGCGCGGCGCGCCGAGGAACTGGAGGACCGGCTGATCGAGCTCGCCCGCAACCAGTCGGAAACCGCCGGCCGGGTGCAGTCGATGGGAGAGACCCTCGCCCATCGCCAGAGCGAGCTCGCCCGCGCGGTCGCCGAGCGGCTCGACGCCACCTCCTACCGCATGGGCGAGAGCCTGGCGCGCGCCAACGAGGCGACGCACGAGAACCTGATGCGGCTCAACGAGCGGCTGGCGCTGGTCGACCAGGCGCGGGCGAGCCTCGGCGAGCTCTCCGGCCAGGTGATGAGCCTGCGCGAGACGCTGGCCAACAAGCAGGCCCGCGGCGCCTTCGGCGAAGGCCGGCTGCAGGCGATCATCGCCGATGCGCTCCCGCGCGAGACCTTCGCCTTCCAGCACACGCTGGCCAATGGCCGCCGCGCCGATTGCGCCGTCTTCCTGCCCGGCGACGCGCGGCCGCTGCTCATCGATTCGAAGTTTCCGCTGGAGGCCATCACCGCCTTTCGCGAATCCGCCGCCCCCGAGGCCCGCCGGCAGGCGGAGACCCGGCTCAAGCAGGATGTCGGCAAGCACATCGCCGACATTGCCGAGCGCTATCTGGTGGCCGGCGAGACCCAGGACGTCGCGCTGATGTTCGTGCCGTCCGAGTCGGTCTATGCCGACCTGCACGAGCATTTCGACGAGATCATCCAGCGGGCCTTCCGGGCCCGGGTGGTGCTGGTGTCGCCCTCGCTGCTGATGCTGGCGGTGCAGGTGGTGCAGGCCATCGCCAAGGATGCGCGCATGCGCGAGCAGGCCGATCGCATCCGCGCCGAATGCGGGGCGCTGGTGGAGGACGTGAAGCGGCTGCGCGAGCGCGTGGGCAATCTTTCCCGGCATTTCGCGCAGGCGAGCGAGGATGTCGCCCAGGCGCTGACCTCGGCCGACAAGATCGCCCGCCGCGGCGGGCGCATCGCCCAGCTGGAATTTTCCGATCCGCCAGAGGCCCCCGGCGCCGGGGCGGAGCTGCGCGGCGCCGCCGAGTAGCGCCTGCGGGCGCGGTGCGGCGAAGCATCGCTTTTTTCAACTGTCTAATTCGCAAAAGCTATCGCCTCTGATAGACAGGTGCTTTCGCCCATTTGCCTGGAAGCCTCCGCGTGATCGACCGTTTCGAACTGTTGCTCGCCCTTGCCAAGGAACGCCATTTCGGCCGCGCCGCCGAAGCCTGCGGCATCACCCAGCCCACGCTGTCGGCCGGGCTGAAGCAGCTGGAGGAGGCGCTCGGCGTGCGCCTCGTCGAGCGTGGCTCGCGCTTCATCGGCTTCACGCCGGAGGGCGAGCGGGCCCTCGAATGGTCGCGGCGCATCATCGCCGACACCCGCGCCATGCGCCAGGAGATCGCCACCCTGCGCAAAGGCCTGTCCGGCCACATCCGCATCGCCGCCATCCCCACCGCCATGCCGATGCTGAGCGAGCTGACGACGCCGTTCCACCAGAAGCATGCCGACGTCCGCTTCACCCTCATCTCCGCGAGCTCCAACGAGGTGCTGCGCCTGATCGAGAATCTCGAGGCGGATGCCGGCGTCACCTATCTCGACAACGACCCGCTCGGCCGGGTGAAGACGGTGCCGCTCTACAAGGAAACCTATCGTTTCCTCACCTCGGTGAGCGCGCCGCTGGGCGACCGGCAGAAGGTGAGCTGGGAGGAGATCGGCCGGGTGCCGCTCTGCCTGCTTACCCCCGACATGCAGAACCGCCGCATCGTCGATCGGCAGTTGCGCGAGGCCGGCCAGCTGGCCGAGCCGATGCTGGAGGCCAACTCGACCATCGCGCTGCTGTCGCATGTGCGCACCGGCCAGTGGTCGAGCGTGGTCGCCAAGGCGCTCGCCGACGTCTTCGCCTTCCCGAACTCCATCCGCTCGATCCCGATCGGCGAGCCGGAGATCGTGCATCAGATCGGCCTGGTGGCGCTCGACCGCGAGCCGATGACGCCGCTGGTCGCGGCGCTGATCGCCGAGGCCAAGGCGGTGGCCCCCGACCTCGCCAAGCGCCTCTGAGCCGCCGGTCCTCTTTGTAAGCCGGATACGGAACTCCCGAGCCGTCCCGCCCGTTGATGCGGCAGGGCGGCATCATGCCCCCGCATCGGCGAAGGCGGCCCTGCGCCGCCGCACAGCTGGGAGTTCTGCCATGCTCGGATGGGCCCTTACCTTTCTCGTCATCGCCCTGATCGCCGCCGTGCTCGGCTTCGGCGGCATTGCGGGCACCGCGATCGAGATCGCCAAGATCATCTTCTTTGTCGCGATCATCCTTTTCGTCATCTCGGCGGTGCTGGGAATGCTCCGCGGCCGACGCGCGCCCTAGGCGCCCTAGGCGCCCTGCGGCCGGGCAAAGACACCCCGCCTGCCGGCAGCGGCAGGCGGGGTGTCTTTCGTCTCACCGCGCGTGACGCAACCGGCACGACGCGCGAAGGCCGGCGGGACGCGATCACCGCATCCCGCCGGCCTTCGGTGCTGGCGATCTCGTCGGGACGTAGGGTCAGAGACGCTCGGTGGAAGGAATCGACACACCCAGCGGCTTCTCGGGAACGAGGTCCTCGGCGGCATCGAGGGCGAGCAGTTCGCCGAGACGATTGCGGGCACGATTGACCCGGCTCTTGATGGTGCCGACCGCGCATTTGCAGATATCCGCCGCTTCCTCATAGGAAAAACCGGACGCCCCGACGAGCACCAGCGCCTCGCGCTGGTCGGGCGGCAGCTTGTCCAGCGCCGTGCGGAAATCCTCGAAGTCGAGATGGCTGTTCTGGTCGGGATTGGTGGTCAGCGTCGCCGCGAAGGCGCCATCGGGATCGGGCACCTCGCGCCGCCGCTTGCGGTATTCCGAGCGGAACAGGTTGCGCAGGATGGTGAAGAGCCACGCCGACAGGTTGGTGCCGGGGTTGAAGCTCGAAATATTGGCGAAGGCGCGCAGCAGCGTCTCCTGCACGAGATCGTCGGCCCGATCGACGCTGCCGCTCAGCGAAATGGCGAACGCGCGCAGATTCGGGATTGCGCCGATGATCTCGTCGCGCAGCCCGGGATCGAGGGTGCTCACGAGCCGGCTCCTCCCCCCGACTTCTTGCCAGTCTGGCCGGAGGGCTTGTCGAGCTGGGCCAGCAGGTCGAGGAAACGATTGGGCACGCCCTGGCGCACCACATCGTCATACATCGCACGCAGGTGCTGGCCGATCTTGGCCTGGATGTCGCTATCCAGAGCGCTCGCCGGCGTGCGCGGCGGAGATGCGGCCATGATGTCGCCCCTCGTTTCCCGCCCCTCATTTTCGTCGTCTGTCGTCATATTATCTTTTCCCGACATCGAGCCTCCAACACCGTCTGGACAGGAGCCTCCGTCGCTTCATGCCGGCGATAACCGGCGAACGGCGAGGGAGTTCCAGCATTCGCGAAAAATTTGAAAGAATGTTGAGCAACCCGGAACCTTGACCCGCCTCGAGCGTTGACGTTCGCTTGGCTGAATGCATTTCCCGGAGAGACGCGTTGTGAGCACCTCACAGATCGTTGCGCAGCATTTGCCCTTCCTGCGCCGCTATGCCCGCGCGCTGAGCGGCAGCCAGACCGCTGGCGACGCCTATGTCACGGCCCTTTTGGAGACGCTGATCGCCGAACCCGGCGTTCTCGACAATCCGGCGGGACCGCGCATCGCGCTCTACCAGCTCCTTACCCGCCTGTGGAACTCGGTCACGCTGAACGGCCGTGCCGAGCCCGGGCCGCCGCCCATCAAGGGAGAGCAGCGCCTCAGCCACATAACGCCGCCGGTCCGCCAGGCGTTCCTTCTGGTCTCGCTGGAAGGCTTCACCGAGGAAGAAGCGGCGGCGGTGCTCGATATCGACGTGGCCACGCTGCGCAATCTCGTCGAGGAGGCGGGGCGCGAGCTGGCGGCCGAGATCGCCACCGATGTCCTCATCATCGAGGACGAGCCCTTCATCGCCCTCGATCTCGAGGGGCTGGTGGAGAGCCTCGGCCACCGCGTGACCGGCATCGCCCGCACCCATTCGGAGGCGGTCAGCCTCGCCCGCCGCAAGCCGCCGGGGCTGGTGCTCGCCGACATCCAGCTCGCCGACGGCAGCTCCGGGCTCGAGGCGGTGAACGAGCTGATCGAGAATGTCGAGGTGCCGGTGATCTTCATCACCGCCTATCCCGAGCGCTTCCTCACCGGCATCCGCCCGGAACCGGCCTTCCTGATCGCCAAGCCCTTCCAGCCGTCGATGGTCGCCGCCGTCATCAGCCAGGCCCTCTTCTTCGAGCGCAAGGCGCGGCCGCGGGAGCAGCGCGCTACCGCCTGAGCTGAGGCATGCCGTTCATCGATTTCAACCTTGTGGACGACATGGCGCGCGTCGTCAGCGTCGTGTCGTCCTTCGCCATGACGCTCGCGCTGGTGCGGCTGCTTTATCTGCGCCGCGACATGTCGCTGCGCCTGCGCTTCCTCGTCTTCCTGCTCGCCGCGCTGATGCTCACCGTCGGCATGCTGTCGCTGGCGGCGGCGATCGATTACGAGGGCGTGGCCGCCTGGGTGCAGACCACCATCCGCTTCGGGCTGGCGATGCTGAACGTGGTCGGCGCGGTGGCGCTGTGGACCAATCTCAAGGCGCTGGTCTCCCTGCCCTCGCCCGTCTATGTGGCGAGCGAGCAGCGGCGTCTCGCGCTGGAGCTGGCCACCGCGCTGCAACGCTACGAGATGGCGCTGCGCGGCTCCAACGTGTCGATCTTCACGCAGGACCGGGAGCTCCGCTACACCTCCATCAGCAAGCCGCTGTTCGGCTTCCCGGTCGAGCAGGTGCTGGGCGCCAGCGATGCCGAACTGCTCGGCGAGATGCGCGCGCGCTCCCTGGTCCTGCTGAAGCGGGAGGCCCTCGCCAGCAACGAGCCGCGCAAGGGCGAGGTGGAGGTCGAGGAGTCCGGCACGCAGATGTGGTACGACGTCCACATCGAGCCGCTGCGCGACCTGTCGGGCACGACGGTGGGGCTCACCGGCGCCGCGGTCGACATCACCGAGCGCAAGGAGAACGAGCGGCACCTGCGCCTGCTGATGCGCGAGCTGACGCACCGCTCCAAGAACCTGCTCGCCGTCATCCAGGCGATGGCGCGGCAGACCGCCCGCCACGCTGCCACCATCGACCATTTCGTCGAGCAGTTCAGCGCCCGCCTGCAGGCGCTGTCGCGCTCGCACGACCTCCTGGTGCAGGAAAGCTGGCACGGCGCCTCGCTGCACGACATGGTCCGCTCGCAGCTCGGCCATCATCTCGACCCGGACAGCAACCGCATCTCCATCGCCGGCCCCGAATTGTTCCTCAAGCCGGAAGCGGCGCAGAACATCGGGCTCGCCCTGCACGAGCTCTCCACCAATGCGGTGAAGTACGGCGCCCTTTCGGTGCCGGCCGGCAAGGTGGCGATCCATTGGGCCAGGCGCCAGCCCGAGGCGGGCGGCGGCTTCGAGCTCAGCTGGAAGGAAAGCGGCGGCCCGCCGGTCAAGCCGCCGACCGCCCGCGGCTTCGGCTCGCTGGTGATCGAGCGCAATCTCGCCCGTGGCCTCGACGGCGAGGTCGAGCTCGCCTTCAACCCGGACGGGCTGGCCTGCCACGTCTCGGTTCCCGAGCACCATCTTTCGCTGCCTCGCTGATTCGCGGCGGGAACCACTTCCTTAGCTGTGCGTTAACCATGCAGCCGCGACGCCGGTGGCACGGCAGGCCATGCGTCGGCGGCATTCGCTCAACGCTCGTGGGACTTCCCGACGAGGACGCGACGCGCGCCCTCGCGCGACGCCCGTCACGCGCCTTCGCCGGAGGGTTCGAGACATGATCAGCCGCCACGTTCCAGGCCCCGCCGCTTCGGGCGCCGCCGCAAGGGCCGGCATCGCCGGGACCGCCTTCATCTTCGGCGCCGCGCTCGGCCTGGCGGCCGCGCTGCCGCTCGCCGCGCTGGCCTTCACGCCCGAGCGCATGCCCGCGCCGATGCCGCGGGCCATCGAGGCTCCGGCGATCACCCAGTCGCCGATGGTGAACCGCACCGCCAAGGGCCCCCGGCTCGACCTCTCCGCTCCGGCAGCCGCTCGCGTGGCGCCCTCACCGGCCCAGACCCAAGAACCCGGCTTCGCACCCGGCCTCGCACCCGACCCCGCCCGCGAACCCGCCTTGGCGCGGGACGTGCCGCCGGTCCCGCAGCCCGCGCTCGACATGAAGGCGCCGGCCGCCCCGCGGGCGCCCGCCGGCGCCGCCCCCGGCCCCATGCCGCGCGGCTGCCTGTCCGCCCTCGGCGGCATCCGGCCGAACATCCCGACCGAGAATCTCACCGTCTGCATGGCCGATATCTCGACAATCGATTGAGCGAAAAAGTATTATCGCACCTGTAGTTAGTAAAAACTTCGGAACCGAATTGTATCGACCCGGTTATATGTCCAGACGGTCGCAGGACCGCAGCAATATCGGATTGATATATTGACGGGAGTACGATGATGACGAACAGGATTGTCACCTATACCGCTCTCGCGGCCCTGTCTCTCGCCCCCGCCGTGGCGTTTGCCCAGAGCCCCGCGCCCAGTTCCCAGCAGCCCGACGCCGCCAACCAGCAGACTATGCCCAACACGGCGTCGCCCTCGCCGGCCTCGCCGAATGCACCGGCCTCCACCATGCCGGATGCCAGCGCGGCCACCACGGCGGTGCCGACCACGCCGACCTTCGTCAGCGCCCAGACCGGCACGCAATGGCTCGGCTCGGACCTGATCGGTACCGATGTCGTCACGGCGACCGACGAGAAGCTCGGCTCGATCAGCGATGTGGTGGTGGAGCGTGACGGCTCCGTGGTCGCGGCGGTGATCGATGTCGGCGGCTTCCTCGGCATCGGCGCCAAGCCGGTCGCGGTTTCCTTCAAGTCGCTGACCGCCACCCCGACGCAGGACGGCGAGAAGATCGTGCTGGCCCTGACCAAGGAAGAGCTGAACTCGGCCCCCGAGTTCAAGACCCTGGAGCAGAGCAACAGCGCGGCGGCGGCGCCCAAGACCCAGTGACCCACGCCGGGCTCCATGGAGCCCGGACGGTTCACCCGCCGCGAACTTCCCCCCGACGACGACATGCCCGGCCTCCCGCCGGGCATGTTGCGTTTGGAGGCGTCCCGCCACGGGGGCCTTTCGCCGACGATGACGGCGGCGGCGGGATCGGATAAAGCGGTAGACCCCTCACGCCGGACCCCGCCATGACCGAAACCCGCCGTCGCCGAACCGACCAGCCCTTCCGGGACCTGTTCGACATCGACGCCCTGCGCGGCGAGCTCTTCGCGCTCGCCGACGAGATGGTCGGCGGCGGCAAGCCGGGCCGGGAGATCGAGCTGCGCAGCGCCGTCGCCCGGCGGCTGAAGGTCGCCTATGCCGAGGGGCACAAGACCGCCGAGAAATGGCTGATGGCCGATGGTTCGGGGCGCCGCTGCGCCGAGCGGCTGTCGCGGCTGCAGGACGAGATCCTCCAGCTCGTGCACGAGCTCGTCGTCCGCTACCTCTACCCGGCCGACAACCCCTCCACCGCCGAGCGCATGGCGATCGTGGCGGTGGGCGGCTATGGCCGCGGCCTGATGGCGCCCGGCTCGGATACCGACATCCTGTTCCTCCTGCCCTACAAGCAGACCGCCTGGGGCGAGAGCGTCGCGGAATCCATCCTCTACGTGCTGTGGGACATGGGGCTGAAGGTCGGCCACGCCACCCGCTCGGTCGACGAGTGCATCCGCCAGGCGCGCGGCGACATGACCATCCGCACCGCGCTGCTGGAAGCCCGGCTGCTGCTCGGCGAGGAAGCGCTGTTCGACGAGCTGATCCGCCGCTTCGACGCCGAGGTGGTGGAGGGGACCGCGGCGGAATTCGTCGCCGCCAAGCTCGCCGAGCGCGAGGAGCGCCACAAGCGGGCCGGCGCCTCGCGCTATCTCGTCGAGCCCAATGTGAAGGACGGCAAGGGCGGCCTGCGCGACCTGCACACGCTGTTCTGGATCGCCAAATATGTCTACCGCGTGCGCGAGACCCGCGATCTCGCCGCCAAGGGCGTGTTCACGCCCGAGGAGGCGAGCCTGTTCCGCCGCTGCGAAAGCTTCCTGTGGTCGGTGCGCTGCCATCTGCACTTCCTCGCCGGCAAGGCGGAGGAGCGCCTCTCCTTCGACCTGCAGCGGGAGATGGCGGAGCGGCTCGGCTACACCTCGCATCCCGGCATGAAGGATGTCGAGCGCTTCATGAAGCACTATTTCCTCATGGCCAAGGATGTCGGCGACCTCACCGCCATCGTCTCGGCGGCGCTGGAGGAGCGGCACGACAAGCCGGTGCCGCGGCTCAACCGCATGATCGCCCGGCTGCGCCGCTCGCCCAACCGCAAGCTGAAGGAAAGCCCGGACTTCATCGTCGACCACGACCGCATCAACGTCGCCGATCCCGAGGCCTTCGCCCGCGACCCGGTCAACCTCATCCGCATCTTCCATTACGCCGGCAAGAAGGGCCTCGCCTTCCATCCCGACGCGATGCGCCTCGCCACCCGCTCGCTGAAGCTGATCGATGCCGGCGTGCGCGAGAACCCGGAAGCCAACCGGCTGTTCCTCGACATCGTCACCGCGCGCGACACCGCCGAGATCGTGCTGCGGCGGATGAACGAGACCGGCGTGCTCGGGCGCTTCGTGCCGGAATTCGGCAAGATCGTCGCGATGATGCAGTTCAACATGTACCACTCCTACACGGTGGACGAGCATCTCATCCGCGCCATCGGCGCGCTTGCCGCCATCGAGCGCGGCGACCGGCCCGAGCTCGGCCTCGCCAACGAGTTGATCCACCAGATCAAGAACCGTCAGCTCCTCTATGTCGCGGTGTTCCTGCACGACATCGCCAAGGGGCGGCCGGAGGATCATTCGATCGCCGGCGCCCGCGTCGCGCGCAAGCTGTGCCCGCGCTTCGGCCTGTCCGCCGCCGATACCGATACGGTGGCCTGGCTGATCGAGGAACACCTGGTCATGTCGACCATCGCCCAGTCGCGCGACCTCTCCGATCGCAAGACCATCGAGAATTTCGGCGCCGTGGTGCAGAGCCTCGAGCGGATGAAGCTCCTGCTCATCCTCACCACCGCCGACATCCGCGCCGTCGGCCCCGGCGTGTGGAACAACTGGAAGTCGCAGCTGCTGCGCACGCTCTATTACGAGACCGAACCGGTGGTCACCGGCGGCTTCTCCGATTCCAACCGCAACCAGCGGGTCGGGCGCGCGCAGGCCGAGTTCCGCACCGCCATGCTGCAGCCCGCGGCGGCGGGCGCGGCCTCGGGCTGGGAGCCGGAAGCGCTGGAGCGCTACATCGACCGGCTCTATCCCAGCTACTGGCTGCGGGTCGACCTCGCGCACAAGGTCGAGCACGCCAACTTCATCCTGGCGGCGGAAGCCCAGGGCCGGGCGCTGGCCACCGTCAGCCGCACCGACCCGACGCGCGGCATCACCGAGCTCACGGTCTTCGCACCCGACCATCCCAAGCTGTTGGCGGTGATCGCCGGCGCCTGCGCGGCGGCCGGCGCCAACATCGTCGACGCACAGATCAGCACCACCACCGACGGGCGGGCGCTCGACACCATCTCGCTCACCCGCGCCTTCGAGCAGGACTCGGACGAGATCCGCCGCGCCGACCGCATCGCCTCGGCGATCGAGAAATCGCTGTCGGGCGAGATCCGGCTGCCGGAAGTGGTGGCGAAGAAGATCCCCAAGCGCCCGCGCGCCTTCACCGTCGAGCCGGAGGTGACGCTCAACAATTCGTGGTCGAACCGCCACACCGTGGTGGAAGTGACCGGGCTCGACCGGCCCGGCCTGCTCTACGGCCTCACCCAGACGCTGTCGCGGCTCAACCTCAACATCGCCTCCGCCCATGTCGCCACCTTCGGCGAGCGGGTGGTGGACGTGTTTTACGTCACCGATCTGATGGGAGCGAAGATCATCGGCGCCGCCCGTCACTCGGCGATCCGGCGCGCATTGCTGGCGGTCCTCGATGCCGACGACGAGGCCGGCGCCATGGCGGGCAGCTCGGCGGTCAGCTCGGCCGGCAGCTCGCCGGCCGCCTGAGCGCGGCAGCCCGGCAAGGAACGCCTCGCCTCCAGAACCGTTTCTCCCTTGACGGAACGTCAAAGGAGGACGTCATGAAGACGAGGATCCTGCTTCTGGGCGTCGGCCTCGCCGCCTTCGCCACCGGCGCGCAGGCCGGCCCCTGCACCGACCGCATCAATTCGATGGAAAAGTCGCTCTCCACCACCGATGCCGGCTCGGGGCCGACGCAGGCCACCCCGGCGCCGACCAGCCCGCCGGCCGCCGGCGTGCCGAAGGCCGGCGAGGTGCCCGGCACCGGCGGCACCGCCGGCATGAACGCCACCGTCGGCAACAAGGCGACGTCCCCCGCCGACGTCCGCGCCCAGACCTCCGGCGGCACCACCGCCGCGCAGGGCGGCGCGACCTCGGCAAAGCCGCTCAGCGATCTGCTGAAGCAGGCCAAGGCCGCCGATCAGGCGGGCGACGCCGCCGCCTGCACCCGCGCGCTCGACGAGGCGCAGCGCCTCCTGCCCGGCTAGCCGCAGGCTTTGCCGAACGCCGGGCGGCCGCCGCGATTTCGCCCTTAACCCCACGTTTAAACGCCGCGGTTTAGAGTTCGTTTACCGACGGTTTTCGGGGGCGGTCCGCGCGTATGGTGCAGCGTAACGGCAGGATGGAGCGGCGCGAGCCGGTGCTCGGCGCGTCGGCGGCGATGACGGCGCATGGCGACATGCGCCTGTCGCCCGAGGACCGTCCCACCACCATGGCACGCAATGGCGGCGGCTCGTCGCGCAAGTCCGGCGCCGGCGCCTCGGACGGCAAGCGCACCGGCACGCGCTCCTCATCCGGGCGCGGCGGCGGGCGCAAGCCGCGACGCGGCCTGCTGTCGCGGCTGTTCTACTGGAGCTTCGTGCTCGGCATCTGGGGCGTGGTCGGCGTCGCCGGCCTCATCTTCTACGAGGCGAGCCAGCTGCCGCCGATCCAGAACCTCGCCATTCCCGAGCGGCCGCCCACCATCATCATCCAGGCCGCCGACGGCAAGACCATCGCCACGCGCGGCGAGATGCGCGGCTCGGCCGTGCCGCTGCGCTCGCTGCCGCCCTTCGTGCCGCAGGCCTTCGTCGCCATCGAGGACCGGCGCTTCTATTCGCATTTCGGCATCGACCCGATGGGCCTCGCCCGCGCCCTCGTCACCAACCTCACCTCCGGGCGGCTGCGCGAGGGCGGCTCCACCCTCACCCAGCAGCTCGCCAAGAACCTGTTCCTCACCCAGGAGCGCACGCTCTCGCGCAAGATCCAGGAACTGATCCTGTCGATCTGGCTGGAGACGAAATATTCCAAGAACGAGATCCTCGAGCTCTATGTGAACCGCGTCTATTTCGGCGCCGGCGCCTGGGGCATTGAGGCGGCGGCGCAGCGCTACTTCAACAAGCCGGCGCGCCAGCTCACCCTCGCCGAGGCGGCGATGATCGCCGGCCTGGTCAAGTCGCCCTCCTCCCTCGCCCCGACCCGCAATCTGGAAGCCGCGCAGCAGCGCGCGAGCGTGGTGCTCGACGCCATGGTCGACGCCCGCTTCATCTCGCCGGACATGGAACAGGCGGCGCTCGCCAAGCCCGCGACGGTCGCGAAGAACAACTCCTCCGACGTCGCCGGCTATGTCGCCGACTGGGTGGCTGACCAGCTCAAGACCATCCTGCCCAGCATCGAGCATGACGTGATCGTGCAGACCACACTCGACATGTCGCTGCAGGCGGTGGCCGACAAGGCGCTGAAGGACGCGCTGGCCAGGAACGGCAAGAAGCTCGGCGTCGAGCAGGGCGCCATGGTCATCATGGACACCGAGGGCGGCGTGCGCGCGCTGGTCGGCGGGCGCTCCTATGAGGAGAGCCAGTACAACCGCGCCGTCACCGCCCGCCGCCAGCCCGGCTCCTCCTTCAAGCCCTTCGTCTATCTCACCGCGCTGGAGACCGGCATGTCGCCCGCCAGCGTGCGCGAGGACGCGCCGGTGCAGATCAAGGGCTGGAAGCCGGAGAATTTCAGCCGCGACTATCGCGGGCCGGTCGACCTCACCACCGCCATCGCTCTGTCGCTCAACACGGTCGCGGTGCGCCTCGCGCTCGAGGTCGGCCCCGCCGCGGTGATCAGCACCGCCCAGCGCCTCGGCATCAGTTCCAAGCTGGAGCCCAACGCCTCGATCGCGCTCGGCACCTCCGAGGTCTCGGTGCTGGAGATGGCGGATGCCTATGTGCCCTTCGCCAATGGCGGCTTTGGCGTCGCCCCCCATGTGATCAGCCAGGTGAAGGACAGCGCCAGCGGCAAGCTGCTCTACACCGCCCCGTCGGCGGAGCGCGGCAGCGTGATCGCCCCGCCGCATCTGGCGATGATCGACCGCATGCTGCGGCAGGTGGTGCTCACCGGCACCGCCAAGCGCGTCGACCTGCCCGGCTGGCAGGTGGCGGGCAAGACCGGCACCAGCCAGGACTATCGCGACGCCTGGTTCATCGGCTTCACCGGCAAGCTGGTCGGCGCGGTGTGGATCGGCAACGACGATTCCTCGCCGACGAAGAAGGCGTCGGGCTCCGGCGTGCCGGTGGAGATCTGGAGCCAGGTGATGAAGGCGGCCCACAAGGACATGTCGCCGGTGCCGCTGCCCGGCGCCGGCACCGAGACGCCGCCGGCCGCCGCCCCGCCGGGCCTGCCCCCCGGCGAGGTGCCGGAGGACCCCGTCGTCACCGGCGGCCCGCAGGCGCAGCGCAAGCCGGCCACCATCGACAACTGGCTGCTCGACAAGCTGTTCGGCGGCTGAGGCCGCTCGTCACGCCGCCCGCGCGACCTGCTCCCTCTCCCCGCCGGGGAGAGAGGCCTCCGACGCTCCACGCCCGTCACATGCGGCGGAGGGCGGATCGGGCAAGGCCAGACGTTGCCGGAAGGCGGCGACAACACCCGGATCCCCCCGAACGGCCGGCATGGCGCCGCCTTATGACGCCCGCTTCGCCAGCCCCTTCCCTCTCCCATCTCCGGGAAAGGGCACCGCAAGGGAATTTCCGCTCGTCACGCCGCCGCCCGCCCGCGCGACCTGACTCCCTCTCCCCGTCGGGGAGAGGGGTGGGTGAGGGGCCTCCGACACTCCAGGGTCATCGAGCCATTCCGCAACCCATTGCGGCTGTCCTTGCAAAGAAGCCTGACGCCCCCAGGCCTCCACCCTCGGCCGATCCGCCGGCGGCCGTCACTCCCCGCCGCCGAACCGGTGCAGTTCCGCCCCGCGCCGCTTCAGCCACGCCTCGGCCTCGCGCCGGCCGGGGAACAGCCGGTCCACCGTCGCCCAGAAGCGCGGGCCGTGGTTCATCTCGCGACGATGCGCCACCTCATGGGCGGCGAGATAGTCCAGCACCTCCGGCGGCGCGAGGATCAGCCGCCAGGAATAGGACAGCGCGCCGGTGGAGGAGCAGGAGCCCCAGCGGCTCGCCGTGTCGCGCAGGGTGATGCGGCTGATGGTGACGCCGAGGGCCGCCGCATGGCGCCGGCTCGCCTCGGTGAGGTCGCGCCGCGCCTCGCGCTTGAGGAAATCGGCCACCCGCCGCGCCAGATGCGCCGCCTCACCGGCAACGCAGATGAGCGCCTCGCCCTGCGCGTCGGTCTCGGTCCAGACGGTGCCGCGCATGCCCGGGCGATGCACGATGCGATGCGGGGTGCCGCGCAGCGGCACCGTCGCTCCCGCCTCGAAGGCGACGACGACCGGCAATTGCGCGAGGCGGACGGCGATCCAGCCGGTATGGCGCTCGAGGAAGGCGGTCGCCTCCTTGAGGCTGCCGCGTGCCGGCAGGGTCAGCACCACGTCGCGGGTGGCGGCGCGGACCCGCAGCGTATAGCGCCGCGCCCGCGCATCCCGGCGCAGGGCGACGATCACTTCGCTACCGTCGACGCGCAAGGCAAGCGAGGTCGCCTCGCGCCGCGCCGGCGGCTGTCGCTTCTCTAGGGGGAGTGTCGGCGGCCTTCGGAACAGCATGCTCGGACCGGGGATGGATGCGCTCCAATATGGTGCCGATCCACGCCCGCGCCAACGCTGTCCCGGCACCGGCGGCCGAGGTCCGGCCGCCGTGCCTCCAAGGCGCTCGCGTCAGCGCGCCACGCGGCGGTCGCGGCGGCGATCCTGCACCGGCTGGTAGGCGATGCGGGCGTGATAGGCGCAGTAAGGCAGGCCGGTCTTGGTGCGGCTGCCGCAATAGTAGAAGTCGCCCTTGCCCGGCTCGCCCACCGGCCAGCGGCAGGTGAACTCGGTCAGGTCGAGAATGGTGCAGCGATCCGCCATCGGGATGACGTTGGCGACCGGATCCGGCAGTTCCTCCGGCTCGGCCTCGATCACCGGGCGGATGACCGGCGCCAGCACGGTGTTGCCAGCGACCATCGGGCGGGCCGGCGCGGCGACCGCCGTCACCGGGCGCGGCTTGCGCGGGCGGGGCGCCGGCGCGGGTGCCGCCTTGGCGCGGCCGGAAAGGCCGAGGCGGTGCACCTTGCCGATCACCGCGTTGCGCGTGACCCCGCCGAGCTCGGCGGCGATCTGGCTGGCGGAGAGTCCTTCGGACCACAATTTCTTGAGGAGCTCGACGCGCTCGTCCGTCCAGTTCATCGCTGTTCCTCCTTGAGCTCATCGACCGTGCAGGCAAAATCCCACGGCTTTCCGGCCGAAGACGATCGGCCGGATCATTGCCGCTGACGCCACGATGGATTGTCGCCGCACGAGATGTCGTATCTGACGGTCGGGAGGCTACAATATGCGTAGACTCTCGCCCAGTCTGTTCAGAGCCGAAACGATTGTTTTCCCCAGTTGAGAGTCCGCGGCGCAACACTCGGTTAAGGAAATGAGTCGGATCAACGACTTGAATCCGTGCCGTCCGCGTCCCCGATCGCAATCGGTTTGGAACGGCTCTGAAATGAGCCTCTTCCCCTTGCGGGGCATTGTTCCGGCCCGCCCGGCATGCATCCATGGCGCCGCCTGATTTGCCCCGATGGAGCAACCGATGACGCCTCACCCTCATACCGCCGCCCCGGCGCCGGCCCGCCGCGCCGCCACATTCGCCTCTGCCGTGCTTGCCGCCGTCGCCACCGGCTTCCTCGCGCTGCCGGCCGCGGCGGCGCCGGTCTCGCCGGCCCTGCCCACCCCCGACGCGCTGGTGACCAAGGTCGCCCAGGGCTGCGGCATCGGCGCCTGGCGCGGGCCGTGGGGCGGCTGCCGCGACACCCCCTATGTCGGGCCGCTGCCGGGTGGCGGCTATGCCCCGCCGGCGGGCGCACCGGTCTATTACGGCAATGGCTGCCCTCCCGGCTGGTGGCGCGGCCCCTGGGGTCACTGCCGCGATACCCCCTACCATGGCCGCCTGCCCGATGGCGGCTGGCAGTGAACCCGGCCTGAGCGGAGACCCATCATGACCCGTATCCTTACCCGCCTTTCCGCCCTCGCCCCGGTCGTCGCCGCCGCCGCCCTGCTGGCGGGTCCGGCCATGGCCCAGACCACCCCGCCCGCCGACGCGCCGCCGCTGGTCGACCTCTACACGCCGGCCGATGCGCAGGCGGTGCTCGACGCCCGCCTGATCGCCCTGAAGACGGTGATCGGCCTCACCCCCGACCAGGCCAAGCTCTGGGACCCGGTGGAGGCCGCCATCCGCCAGGCGGCGAAGAACGGCGCCGCCCGCGCCGCCGAGCGGGCCAAGGCCGAGCCGGCGACCGACTTCCTCATCGTGCTGGAGCGCCTCGCCGATGCCGAGGCGGCGCGCGCCGCCGACCTCAAGAGCGTGATCGCCGCGGCCAAGCCGCTGGTGGCCTCGCTGACGCCGGAGCAGAAGCGCCGCGTCCCCGGCTTCCTCGGCATGACCGATGTCGCCGGCAAGCCGCAGCCGACGCTGGAACTGTGGATCTTCGAGGACGAGCAGGAGTGAGGCGTCGCGCCTGATCCGCCGACACGACAGACCGGCCGGCGGCCCCCTGCCGCCGGCCGCTTGTTGTCGGGCCGTCATGTTGCGCAGCCATGTTGACCGCCGGCGGCGATCCTTTAAAATCCGCCGCATCGGGTGCCGCCCCCGCAAGGGCGGCACGTTTCGTTTTGGGCCCAGGCTTTCAAGAGCCGTCATCAATAGAGGAGGGGCAGGTGATCGACCCCGTCCTGCCGACCTATAATCGTGTCGACCTGGTTTTCGAGCGGGGCGAAGGCGCCTGGCTGTTCACCAAGGACGGGCAGCGATATCTCGACTTCACCGCCGGCATCGCGGTGAATGTCCTCGGCCATGCGCATCCGCACCTCGTCGCGGCGCTGACCGAGCAGGCTGGCAAGGTGTGGCACCTGTCCAACGTGTTCCGTATCGAGGGCGCCGAGCGGCTGGCCCGCCGCCTCGTCGAGGCGACCTTCGCGGACACCATGTTCTTCACCAATTCCGGCGCGGAAGCGCTGGAATGCGCGATCAAGATGGCGCGCAAGTACCACTACGCCAACGGCGCGCCGGAGCGCAGCCGCATCGTCACCTTCGAGGGCGCCTTCCACGGCCGCACGCTGGCGACCATCGCCGCCGGCGGCAACGCCAAGTATCTCGAAGGCTTCGGCCCGGCGCTGGAAGGCTTCGACCAGGTGCCCTATGGCGATCTCGACGCGGTGAAGGCCGCCATCGGCCCCGAGACCGGCGCCATCCTCATCGAGCCGGTGCAGGGCGAGGGCGGCGTGCGCTCGGCCTCCTGGGCGTTCCTGCGCGCCCTGCGCGCGCTGTGCGACGAGAAGGGCCTGCTGCTGGTGCTGGACGAGGTGCAGTGCGGCGTCGGGCGCACCGGCAAGTTCTTCGCCCATGAATGGGCCGGCATCACGCCGGACATCATGGCGGTGGCCAAGGGCATCGGCGGCGGCTTCCCGGTCGGCGCCTGCCTGGCCACCGAGGAGGCCGCCAAGGGCATGACGCTCGGCACCCACGGCTCCACCTATGGCGGCAACCCGCTCGCCATGAGCGTCGCCAATGCGGTGCTGGACGTGGTGCTGGCCGACGGCTTCCTCGATCAGGTGCAGGCCACCGCCGCGCGGCTGCGCCAGCGGCTGGCCGAGCTGAAGGACCGCCACCCGGCCGTCATCGCCGAGGTGCGCGGCGAGGGCCTGCTGATCGGCCTGCGCACGCTGGTGCCGAATGGCGACCTCATCGCCGCCATGCGCGAGGAACACATGCTCGCCCCGGCGGCGGCGGAGAACGTGGTGCGCCTGCTGCCGCCGCTGAACATCGGCGACGCGGAGATCGACGCCGCCTTTGCGAAGCTGGACGCCGCCTGCGCGCGCGTCGCGGCCTCGCTCACCGCATCGGAAGGAGCGGCGGCATGAGCACCGACAGCAAGAACGGCGTGAAGCACTTCCTCGACCTCGACACCCTGCCGGCCGGCGAGCTGCGCGAGCTGATGCGCTTCTCGCACGACCTGAAGAAGCGCCGGCAGAAGGTGGCGCTGGAGAAGCCCTTTGCCGGCAAGGTACTGGCGATGGTGTTCGACCAGCCCTCCACCCGCACCCGCATCTCCTTCGACATCGCCATGCGCCAGCTGGGCGGCGAGACCATCATGCTCACCGGCGCCGAGATGCAGCTCGGCCGCGGCGAGACCATCGCCGACACCGCCAAGGTGCTCTCGCGCTATGTCGACGCGATCATGATCCGCATCCTCGACCATGCCGCGCTGGAAGAGCTGG
Organism: Ancylobacter oerskovii; assembly: GCF_018390555.1. Lineage (GTDB taxonomy): Bacteria > Pseudomonadota > Alphaproteobacteria > Rhizobiales > Xanthobacteraceae > Ancylobacter > Ancylobacter oerskovii. Next base: position 849,165 of record NZ_JAHBGB010000002.1, read on the forward strand.
CCGCCCATGCCACGGTGCCGGTGATCAACGGCCTGACGCGCGACAGCCATCCCTGCCAGATCATGGCCGACGTGATGACCTTCGAGGAGCACAAGGGCGCGATCCAGGGCCGCACCGTCGCCTGGACCGGCGACGCCAACAACGTGCTGGCCTCCTGGGTGCAGGCGGCCGAGCGCTTCGACTTCGCGCTCAACGTCGCCACCCCGCCGGAGCTCGCCCCGCGCCCGGCGCTGGTCGACTGGGTGAAGAAGACCGGCGCCAGGGTGCGCTTCGGCACGCGGGCGGAAGAGGCCGTGGAGGGCGCCGACTGCGTCGTCACCGACACCTGGGTGTCGATGGGCGATGTCGAGGCGGAACGGCGCCACAACCTGCTCAAGCCCTACCAGGTCAACGGCGCGCTGATGCGCCGGGCGGCCAAGGACGCCATCTTCATGCACTGCCTGCCGGCGCATCGCGGCGAGGAAGTCACCGACGAGGTGATGGACGGGCCGCAATCGGTGGTGTTCGACGAGGCGGAGAACCGCCTGCACGCGCAGAAGGGCATCCTCGCCTGGTGCCTGGACGGCGCGTCGATCTGAGCGTTCGGGGCGCCCTGCGGGGCGCCTCTTCGTTTCGGCCCCGCGGGGAGGAGGCCCTCCCCCTCGCGCAACGCCATCTTCGCACCCATATGGGCGGGCGACATGACACACTCCATTCCCACTCCCGATCCCGACCTGACCTCTCGCCTGCCGCTCGCCGAGGCGGTGGACGACCAGGTCACCCCCTTCCACGTCGACGGCCTCGACGCGCGCGGCCGCGTGGTGCGCCTCGGCACCGCGCTCGATGCCGTCATGGCGCATCACGACTATCCGCCGGTGGTCAAGCGGCTGCTCGGCGAGGCGGTGGCGCTCACCGTGCTGCTCGGCTCGACGCTGAAGATTTCCGGCCGCTTCATCCTGCAGACCCGCACCGACGGGCCGGTCGACCTTGTGGTGGTCGACTTCACCGCGCCGCAGGACGTGCGCGCCTATGCGCGCTTCGATGCCGAGCGCCTCGCGGCGCTGCAGGCGTCGCTGGCGCCCGGCCAGCGGCTGGACAGCGGCAAGCTGCTCGGCGCCGGCCATCTCGCCATGACCATCGACCAGGGCCTGAGCGTCAATCGCTACCAGGGCATCGTCGCGCTGGAAGGCGGCAATCTCGAGGATGCCGCGCATCGCTACTTCGCCCAGTCGGAGCAGATCCCCACCCGCGTGCGCCTCGCGGTGGCGGAGGAGGTGCATCCGGGCGCCGCCGCTTCGTCCTGGCGCGCCGGCGGGCTGATGGTGCAGTTCCTGCCCACCGAGGGCGGTCGCATCCGCGCGGTGGACCTGCATCCCGGCGACGCGCCGGAGGGCGCCGAGCTGCCGCAGGCGCAGGAGGACGACGCCTGGACGGAGGCGCAGTCGCTGGTCGGCACGCTGGAGGACGTCGAGCTCGTCGACGGCGATCTCTCCGCCGAGCGGCTGCTGTTCCGGCTGTTCCACGAGCGTGGCGTGCGGGTGTTCGAGCCCGAGGACATCGTCGCGCGCTGCTCCTGCTCGCGCGAGCGCGTCAGCAACGTGCTGGCGAACTTCTCCCGCGAGGAGCGCGAAAGCCTCGTCGAGGACGGCAAGGTGGTCGTCACCTGCGAGTTCTGCGGCCGCTCCTACGACTTCAAGGCCGAGGAGATCGTCACCCCGGAAGAGCCGGAAGCTTCGTCCGACGAGGCGTGAGCCGCCAGGACGACCTGCTCCCCCCTCTCAAACGTCATCCCCGACGCCCCCCCCCGACGATCCGCGATCGCGCGAGCTTCCGGGAGCAACCCGCCCCCTCTCCCCGTCGGGGAGAGGGCTGGGGTGAGGGGGAGCAGCGGCGAGGGAAAAGAACCGGCGAGGAAGCAGCAACCCGCAACAGGCCATAGCTGAGGCGCCGCGCCCCTCGGCAAAACCCTCTCACCGCCCTATAGCCGGAGCCAACCCTCGCCAGCCGGGGAGGCAGCGCCGACAGGACCGCTCGGACAAAACCGCCCCGGCGCCCCGCGCCGCGCCCCTACCCCGCGCACTCGGCGATCAGCCCGTCGAGGAAGCGCTCGCAGGCCCGCAATTGCGCCACCGCGATGAACTCGTCCGGCTTGTGCGCCTGGTCGATGGAACCCGGCCCGCACACCACGGTGGGAATGCCCTGCGCCTGGAAATGCCCGCCCTCGGTGCCGTAGGAGACGGTGTGGGTGGCGTTCTGCCCGGCGAGCCGCATCGCCAGCACCTCGGCCGGCGAACCCGGCTGCGGCGCCAGCGGCGGCACGCGATAGGTGAAATGCGTCTCGATCGCCGCCTCCGGCGCCTCGACCTTCAGCTTCGGCAGCACCACCTCCTGGGCGAAGCGGTCGAAGCGGGCGACGAGCCCCTCCTCGTCGAAATCCGGCAGGCCGCGCAGGTTCCACTTCACCACGCAGCGGCGCGGCACGATGTTGCCGGCGGTGCCGCCCTCGATGCCCACCACCTGCAGCGTCGAGTTCGGCGGGTCGAAGCGCCCGGAGGCGTCGCCGGCGGCGATCAGCTCGACCCGCAGCCGGTCCAGCTCGGCGATCAGCTCGGCCGCCGCGAAGATGGCGTTGGCGCCGAGATGCGGCATGGAGGAATGCGCCTCGCGGCCGGTCACCGTCGTCACATAGCCGACGCCGGATTTGTGCGCGTCCACCACCTTCATCAGCGTCGGCTCGCCGACGATGCACGCGCGGGGCAGCGGCAGGTCGACGCCCAGCTTGCGCACGGCGGGGATCACCCCGGTGCAGCCCAGCTCCTCGTCATAGGAGATCAGAATATGGATCGGGGTCGACAGCCGCGCCGCCACCATGTCCGGCACCTTGGCGAGGCAGGTGGCGACAAAGCCCTTCATGTCGCAGGAGCCGCGGCCATAGAGGCGGTCGTCCTGCGGCGTCAGGGTGAAGGGGTCGGTGGTCCAGGGCTGGCCGTCCACCGGCACCACGTCGGAATGGCCGGACAGGCAGATGCCGCCCACGCCCTGCGGGCCGATGGTGGCGAACAGGCTGGCCTTCTCGCCGTCCTCGCTCGGCACCAGCACCGAGGCGACGCCGAAGGCCTCCAGATAGTCGCGCACGAAGCCGATCAGCCGGAGGTTGGAATTGCGGCTCGTGGTGTCGAAGCCCACCAGATAGGCCAGCAATTCCTCGGTGGTGGTACGGCCTGCCAGCATGGACGCTCCCGGATTGCGCGCGTTCGAACCGCCCGAGCATAGACGGCATCGCCCGGTCTACGCCAACTCGTTCACCGTCGCCAGAAGCTCGGCAGGAACAGCACGAGGACGGTGAACAATTCGAGGCGCCCGAGCAGCATGCCGAAGGACAGGATCCAGATCACGCTGTCCGGCAGGCCGGCGAAATTGGTCGCCGGGCCGACATGCGGGCCGATGCCGGGCCCGACATTGCCGATCGCGGTGATGGCCGCCGACAGCGCGCTCGCGAGGTCGAAGCCGAGCGCGTTCAGCGCGATGCCGACCACCGCGAAGCCGGCGAGATAGAGAAAGACGAAGGACAGCACCGAGGCCACCACCGCGTCGTCCACCGGCGCGCCGCCATAGCGCACCGGGAACACCCCGTTCGGGTAGACGATGCGCTTCAGGTGCTGCACCAGCGCCGAGCCGAGAATGGCGAGGCGGAAGGTCTTCATGCCGCCGGAGGTCGAGCCGGTGCAGCCGCCGAGAAACAGCAGGATGAAATAGAGCGCGTCGGTCGGCGGCCCCCAATGGGTGAAGTCGACGGTGACGAAGCCGGTGGTCGACATCAGCGACACCACGTTGAACAGCGCGTTGCGCAGCGCCGTCTCGCCGCCGGCGATGCCCCCGCGCACCTGCTCGAATGTCGAGATCAGGGTGAACATCACCACGAGGCCGAGGAACAGCCGCACCTCGGTATTGGCGAACAGCCGCGAGAAGTCGCCGGCCAGCACCCGCACATAGAGCAGGAAGGGCAGCGAGCCGGCGATCATGAACACGATCGCCACATACTCGATGGCGGCGCTGTGGAAATAGCCGAGCGAGGCGTCGTGGGTCGAGAAGCCGCCGGTGGAGATGGTCGACATGGCGTGGGTCAGCGCGTCGAAGGCGTCCATGCCGGCGAGGAGATAGGCGAGCCCGCAGATGAAGGTCAGCGCCACATAGGTGCCGAGGATGCCCTTGGCGAGCTGGGCCGCGCGGGGCAGCACCTTCTCGGACTTGTCCGAGGATTCCGCCCGGAACAGCTGCATGCCGCCCACCTGCAGCATCGGCAGGAAGGCCATGGCGAACACGATGATGCCGATGCCGCCATACCAGTGCAGGAAGGCGCGCCAGATCAAAATGCCCGGCGGCCGGTCGTCGAGATGGGAGATCACCGTCGCCCCGGTGGTGGTCAGCCCGGACATCGCCTCGAAATAGGCGTCGGCGAAGGTGAGCCGCGTCTCCGACCACATGAAGGGGATGGCGGCGAAGAAGGAGAGCAGCACCCAGCTCAGCGTGGTCAGCACGAAGGCCTGCCGCAGGCCGAGCAGCTCCACCTCGCCGGTCCGCCCGGCCAGCCACAGCGACAGGCCGACGAAGACGGTGATCGCCGAGGTGGCGGCATAGACGATGAAGTCCTTCTCCCCCGCCAGCACGTCGACGAGGGCCGGAATCATCATGGTGGTGCCGAGGACGGCCAGCAGCACGCCGAGCACGGCGGCGATCGGGCGGAAATCGATCACGGAAGCGAGGACTCGGCTCGTCACGGCGGGTTGCACGGAGCGTGAGCATAGCCGCTTCCCGGGTGCGCCGGAAGCGGCAAGCCTGCGGTCGGCGGCGCCGTTCAGTTCAGCGTGCGGGAGGCGCCGGGCATGTCCAGCGAGAAGGCGGGCACCTCGACGTCGAACAGGCGGCCGCCCTCGTCCACCAGCCCGTAGCTGCCCTCCATCGATCCGGTGGAGGTCGGCAGCGGCACGCCGCTGGTATATTCGAAATGCGCGCCGGGCGGCAGCACCGGCTGCTCGCCCACCACGCCGGCGCCGCGCACCTCCTGCACCCGGCCGAGCGCGTCGGTGATGATCCAGTGGCGGGTCATCAACTGCACCGTGCCGGCGCCGAGATTGACGATCTCGATGGTGTAGGCCCAGAAATACTGGCTGCGCGCGGGATCCGAGCGTTCCGGCGCGAAACGGGGCGTCACCGTCACCTGCACGCCGCGCGTGGTCGCTCGATACATTCCGCCCTCCCGAATCCGGCCGGTGCCAGTGAAAGCCGAATGGCCGGCGAGGGCAAGGCGGCTGTCTCCCGGCCCCTTTCCCCTCCCCGTCGGGGAACGAGATGGCGGCCTTCCTTCCCTCTCCCCGACGGGAGAGGGAGCCGCCCGACACCGCCAGCGCCACGTCGACAGCCGGGTCGCGAAGAGCCCGCCCATCCCCTTCCTTATCTTCTCCCCGACGGGGAGAGGCAGCCGCCCCGGCCTCCCTCGGGCGGCCGGGAGCCGCGCGCCCGGCGCCCGCCCTCACACCGCCTTCAGCGCGCGGCGGATGTCGTCGGTGAGGTCGTCGACATGCTCGAGGCCGACCGACAGCCGCACCATGCCGTCGGAGATCCCCATCTCCGCCCGCGCCTCGGGGGTGAAGCGCTGATGCGTCGTGGTCGCCGGATGCGTCACCAGGCTCTTGGCGTCGCCGAGATTGTTGGAGATGCGCACCACCTTCAGCTCGTTGAGGAAGCGGAAGGCGCCGGCCTTGCCGCCGTCGACCTCGAAGGTCACCAGCGTGCCGCCACCGCGCATCTGCCGCTTGGCCAGCGCGTGCTGGGGATGGTCGGCGCGGTAGGGGTAGATCACCTTGCCGATCTTGGCCTCGCCGGCCAGCCGGTCGGCCAGCGCCGTCGCGCTGGCCTGCGAGCGCTCGACGCGCAGCGGCAGCGTCTCCAGCCCCTTCAGCATCACCCAGGCGTTGAACGGCGACACCGAGGGGCCGGTCTGGCGCAGGAAGGTCTGCAGATGGTCGGTGAGGAACTGCTGCGAGCACAGGATCACGCCGGCAAGGCAGCGGCCCTGCCCGTCGATGTGCTTGGTCGCCGAATACACCACGATGTCGGCGCCGAGCGCGATCGGGCTCTGCAGCATCGGGGTGGCGAACACGTTGTCGACCACCAGCCGGGCGCCGGCGGCGCGGGCGATCGTCGCCACCGCGGCGATGTCCACCAGCTCCAGCATCGGGTTGGTCGGGCTCTCCAGGAAGAACACCCGGGTTTCCGGCGTCACCGCCGCCTGCCAGGCGGAAAGATCGGTGCCGTCGACCAGCGTCGTGGTCACGCCGAAGCGCGGCAGCAGCTCCTCCACCACATAGCGGCAGGAGCCGAACAGCGCGCGCGCCGCCACCACATGGTCGCCGGCCTTCAGCTGGCACAGCATGGCCGATGTGACCGCCGCCATGCCGGAGGCGGTGGCGCGCGCCACTTCCGCGCCCTCCAGCAGCGCGAGGCGGGCCTCGAACATCGCCGTGGTCGGGTTGGAATAGCGGGTATAGATGAAGCCCGGATCGTCGCCCTTGAAGCGCGCCTCGGCCTGCTCGGCGGTGTCGTAGACATAGCCCTGGGTGAGGAACAGCGCCTCGGAGGTCTCGGCGAAGGGCGAGCGCAGGATGCCGCCATGCACGAGGCGGGTATCGGGACGCAGCTCGGCGATCTCGGCGGCGGTCAGCTTTTCGGCGGGGGCTTCAGACATTAGGCGGCTCCGGGTTCATCGATAGACCGGGGTCGCCCACGCGCATACGTCGCGCGGCCCCGACCTTTTTAGCAACCTTGTTTAGCGTGGCGGCAAGCCGGTCGGCTCCAAATGACCACGTGGTAGTGCGGACTTACTCCCGCGCGACGCGTCCCGTCAAGGCGCATCTTCGTCGCCGAAACCGCGCCGCAAGCCCTTGTCCGGCTTGGCGAGGCGCCGGTGGTCGTCTAAAGCGGTGATGGAAAGCATCCATCGTCAGGACATCAGCGACGGAAATCATCCATCGCGGAGATCCGCAACCTTCTCAGGGTCGAGCGTGTCAGAACTGGGTCTGCCCGAAACGGGCGACGGCATCCTGCCGGACAGCGCCATCGTCGCGCTCCATGCCGCCGGCGCCATCCGCACCGCCTCCCCCTTCGACGGCGACCAGGTGCAGCCGGCGAGCCTGGATCTGCGCCTCGGCGACACCGCCTGGCGGATCCGCGCCAGCTTCCTGCCCGGCGCCGACGCCGATGTCGCCGACCGGCTGTCCCGGCTCGCCTTGCACAAGCTGGACCTCGCCGGCGGCGAGGTGCTGGAGACCGGCTGCGTCTATCTGGTCGAGCTGCAGGAGGCGCTGGCGCTGCCCGCCGGCATCGCCGCCTCCACCAATCCGAAGAGCTCCACCGGCCGGCTCGACGTGTTCACTCGCGTCATCGCCGATCGCGCCCGCTCCTTCGACATCATCCCGGCCGGCTATGCCGGCAAGCTCTATCTGGAGATCAGCCCCCGCACCTTCCCGATCCTGGTGCGCAAGGGCTCGCGGCTGTCGCAGATCCGCTTCCGGCGCGGCGACGCCCGGCTCGGCGAGGCCGAGACCGCCGCGCTCAACGCCGCCGAGCGCCTCGTCGATACCCGCCTGCCGGACGTCGCCGGCGGCGGCATCGCGGTGAGCGTCGATCTGTCGGGCGCCGGTTTCGGCGGCCTGCTCGGCTTCCGCGCCAAGCGCCACACCGGCCTCATCGACGTAGACAAGCGCGCGCAATGCGACGTCGAGGATTACTGGGAGCCGCTGGTGACGCGCGGCCGGCGCGAGCTGGTGCTCGATCCCGACGCCTTCTACATCCTCGCCTCCAAGGAGGCCGTGCATGTGCCGCCGAGCCATGCGGCGGAAATGGTGCCGTTCGATCCGCTGGTCGGCGAGTTCCGCGTCCACTATGCCGGCTTCTTCGATCCCGGCTTCGGCCATGCGGCGGCGGGCGGGCACGCCAATGCGCATGGCGGCGCCCGCGCGGTGCTGGAGGTGCGCTCGCGCGAGGTGCCGTTCATCCTGGAGGACGGCCAGATCGTCGGCCGCCTTGTCTATGAGCGCATGCTGGCGCGGCCCCGCTCGCTCTATGGCGAGGGCCTCGGCTCCAACTACCAGGCGCAGGGGCTGAAGCTGTCCAAGCATTTCCGCCCGTGGACGCGCGAGGGGTGAGCCGCGGCCAGACGAAGGTCTCGGCCGGCAAACCTTTGGATATGCTCGGCAAAACCACCGTCTGATGGTGGATGTCGCGCTGCGATGAGAGGCTCCCGGCGGTCCGAAAGGCGGACCCCAGCAGGAGCAGGATCATGGCCGGAGCCATTCTTTCGCAGTCGTCCTTCACCGCGATCATCGACGCGCCGTTTGAGAAGATCGACATCCCCGCCTGGCTCTATGCGCTGCCGACCGCCGAGTACAAGCGCTGCTCGCCGGACCACATCGCCTGCGGCGCCACCTTCGCCGATGACGGCACCCGCATGTCGATCAATGTGGAGCGCATCGGCGGCGCGCTCCTGGTGCAGAACTATGTCGAGCGCCATGCCGACCCGCACGACCTGAAGCTCGTCTCGATCACCGATGTCTTCGGCCCCCAGGGCCGCACCACCTCGGAAGTCACCTGGGAGCTCTCCGCGCGGCGGCTGGAAGACGGCCGCGTCGAATACCGCAACAGCGTCATCGCCCGCGCCACCGACGCCTTCGACGCCTTCATCAAGGAGCACGGCATCGCCTTCGCGGAGGCGGCCGCCGCCCGCCAGAAGGCCTCGTCGGTGCACAATCAGGGCGAGACGCCGCTTTTCGCCAGGAGCATCGAGAAGGCGGCATTGGCCAAGCGTTGACGTGCCAAACGTTGACCCGCTAACCGCTCCCCTCCCGCGCGGCGGGTTCACCCCGCCGGCGGGTCGCGCCCCTCGACGAAGGCGCGGATGAGATGGTGGGCGATCGCCATCGGCGGCGGCGCCACCAGCCCGTCGGGATGGGTGCGGGTGAGCAGCAGGCGCGCCTCGTCGCGGTGGAACCAGCGCGCGCCTTCCAGCTCGTTGTCGTCGATGCGGATCTCCCGGCTGGCGGCCTGGAGATGGAAGCCGATCATCACCGACATCGGGAACGGCCAGGGCTGCGAGCACAGATAGCGCGCCGCGCCGGTGCGGATGCCGGCCTCCTCCAGCGTCTCGCGCCGCGCCGCCTCCTCGAAGGTCTCGCCCGGCTCGACGAAGCCGGCGAGGCACGACCACATGCCCGGCGCGAAGCGGGCGGAGCGGCCGAGCAGGCACTCATCGCCGTCGATGGTCAGCATGATCGCCACCGGGTCGGTGCGCGGGAAATGCTGCGCGCCGCAATGCGGGCATTCGCGCCGCCACCCCGCCTCCGCCACGGTGAGCCGGGTGCCGCAATTGGAACAGAAGCTCCGCCGCGCGTGCCAGGCCAGCATCGCCTTGGCGCAGGCGAGCTCGGCGAGCTCGTCCGGCGGCACCAGCCCCTGCACCGCGATGGAGCGCAGGTCGGTGAGCAGGAACTCTTCCCGCTCGGCCAGCGCCCCGGCCGAAGCCGCATGCAGCGGCAGCACCATGTGCGGCACCGCCTCGCTCCCCTCGCCGTCGAGGCCGAGCAGGCAGGCCTCGCCGGTGCGCCCGCCCAGCGCCAGCGCCTCGGCCAGCGGCATGAGCGCCGAATGCGACGCCGCGGAGGCGCCTGCCGCCCGCGGCACCAGCACCACCGTCTCGCCGGCGATCAGGCAGGCACGGGCGCGCGGGTCGGCGAGGAATTCCGGCATGCGGGCGCGCCGGTCGCTCGCGCGGTCGAGCCGGAAGGCGCTGTAGCCGAGATGCGGCCATTCGCCGAGGCCGGCGGCATCCATCTCGTCCACGCTCACGCGACGTCCTCCAGCGCGGCCCTGAGCGGCGCGATCAGGTCCTGCGCCGCGGCGCTGGCATAGGGCACCGGCGAGCCACGCCCCCAGACCGGGTTCGGCCAGGCGGCATCGGCCTCGAAGCGGGCGATGACGTGGAGGTGCAGCTGCCGCACCATGTTGCCGAGCGCCGCGACGTTGAGCTTGTGGCAGTTCGTCAGCCGCTTCAGCTCCCGCGCCACCCGGTCGAGCTCATGCATCACCCCCGCGCGCACCGCCGGGTCGAGGTCGATCAGCTCGACGGCGCCGGGCACCCGCGGCACCAGGATCAGCCAGGGATAGCGGGCGTCGTTCATCAGCAGCAGCGTCGAGCGCCGCAGTTCCATGACCGGAAAGCTGTCGGCCGCGAGGCGGGGATCGAGGGCGAAGATGTCGGATGTCGTCATGTCGTCGTACCGTCCCGGGTCCGGTGCAAGCCGTCTGTGAGCCAGCGGTCTCTGTACAGGCCTTCTCTATAGACGCGGAACGCCGGCGCGGCCACGTCTCGCAAGGAGATCTCGCGCAAGGACATCTCGCGCAAGCGCCCCCATCGGGCGGAAAGGATACGCTTACAAACCGGCCCGCCCCGGTTAAGCCTTGCCATCCTGTCCCGATTCGGTGAGTCCCCGATGACCGACCAGCCTGCGGCGCTGCGCACCCTCTACCCCGCCATCGAGCCCTATGAGACCGGCCATCTCGATGTCGGCGACGGCCATGTCCTCTATTACGAGCGCGTCGGCACGCCGGGCGCGACGCCGGCGGTGTTCCTGCATGGCGGGCCCGGCGCCGGCATCAGCGAGAGCCACCGCCGCCTGTTCGATCCCGCCCGCTACGATGTCGTGCTGTTCGACCAGCGCGGCTGCGGCCGCTCGACGCCCTATGCCGGGCTGGAGGCCAACACCACCTGGCACCTCGTCGCCGACATCGAGCGGCTGCGGGAAAAATTCGGCCACGCGCGATGGGTGGTGTTCGGTGGCTCCTGGGGCTCGACGCTGGCGCTCGCCTATGCCGAGGCCCATCCCGAGCGCGTCTCGGCGCTGATCCTGCGCGGCATCTACACGATGACGCCCGCCGAGATCGACTGGTACTACCGTTTCGGCGTCTCGGAGATGTTCCCGGAGAAATTCGAGCGCTTCCTCGCGCCCTTGAAGACGGAGGCCGAGCGCGCCGACCCGGTGCGCGCCTATCGCGCCTTGCTGACCGGCGACGACGACGCCCGGAAGCTGGAAGCCGCCAAGGCGTGGACGATCTGGGAGGGCGAGACCATCACCCTGTTGCCCAACCCGGAGCTGACCGCGCCCTATCATGACGGCCATTACGCGCTGGCCTTCGCGCGGGTGGAGAACCACTATTTCTTCCACGATTCCTGGCTGGAGGACGGCCAGCTGCTGCGCGACGCCCCCAAGCTCGCCGGCATTCCCGGCGTCATCGTGCATGGCCGCTACGACATGCCCTGCCCGGCGAAATATGCGTGGCTGCTGCACAAGGCATGGCCGGAGGCCGAGTTCCACCTCATCGAGGGCGCCGGCCACGCCTATAGCGAGCCGGGGATACTGGACCGGCTGATCCGGGCGACGGACCGTTTCGCCGGCACCTAGTCCCCCGCGAAGCCCGGCCGAAAATGCCAAGAGAGCGGCAAAGCCCCCTCTCCCCGTGAGGGAGCGGGATGGAAAGGGCGGCCCCTTTACGGCAGCGCCAGGATGCCGGTGTCGAGGAAGCGCTCTATCGCCGCGCGATGGGGCGCGATGTCGAGGCCGCTCGCGGCGAGCCAGTCGGGGTTGTAATAGGTGGCGGCATAGCGGTCGCCGCCGTCGCAGATCAGCGTCACCAGCGATCCCCGGCGCCCCTCGCGCAGCATGCCGGCGGCCAGCTGGCACAGCGCGTGGAAATTGGTGCCGGTCGAGCCGCCGACCCGGCGGAACAGCCGCTCCGACAGCACATGGGCGGCGGCGATGGAGGCGGCGTCCGGCACCCGGATCATGTGGTCGATGACGCCGGGGATGAAGGACGGCTCCACGCGCGGCCTTCCCACCCCCTCGATGCGCGAGGCGCGCGGGCAGGTCACCGAAAGATCGCCGGAATGATAGGCGTCGAAGAAGGCCGAGTTCTCGACATCGGCGACGCAGAGCCGCGTCGTCAGGTTGCGGTAGCGTATGTAGCGGCCGATGGTCGCCGAGGTGCCGCCGGTGCCGGCGCTCATCACCACCCAGTCGGGCACCGGGTCCGGCTCGGCGCCGAGCTGGCCGAAGATGCTCTCGGCGATGTTGTTGTTGCCGCGCCAGTCGGTGGCGCGCTCGGCATTGGTGAACTGGTCGAGATAGTAGCCGCCGGCCTCGGCGGCGAGCCGCGCCGCGGTGCCGTAGACCTCCGCCGGGCTGTCGACGAAATGGCAGCGCGCGCCGAAGCGCTCGATGGCCTCGACCTTGGCCGGGCTGGTGGAGCGCGGCATCACCGCGATGAAGGGCAGGCCGAGCAATTGCGCGAAATAGGCCTCGCTCACCGCGGTGGAGCCGGAGGAGGCCTCGACCAGCGTGGTGCCCTCGTCGATGCGGCCGTTGCAGATGCCGTACAGGAACAGCGAATGCGCCAGCCGGTGCTTGAGGCTGCCGGTGGTGTGGGTGGATTCGTCCTTGAGATAGACCGAGATGCCCGCCAGCCCGGTGAAGACGGGTTTCAGCAGATGCGTGTCGGCCGAGCGCCGCCGGTCGCCCTGCAGCAATTCGATGGCCCGGCGCGTCCAGGCGCGGTCGCGGCAGGCCGGCAGGGCGAAGAGGCCGACGGGAGGGTCGACGGTGTGGTCGGTGGGCTGATCCGCGCTCATGGGTGATGGCCGCCCTGATGATCGCCGGCTACGAGATCCGGTTCCGCTGGCATAGCGCGCGGACGGGGGATGGACAATCGCCCCTTGGCGCCCCCTTGCATCGCCGGCGCATCTGCCCGATATAGGCGGCGGGAGGTTGGCGGTGGACGAGCCACTCGCCAACCGGGTCAGGTCCGGAAGGAAGCAGCCCCAACGAGCCCGTCTCGGGTCGCATGTCAGCCTCCCACCCTTGCGTCGCCTTCCCGCTTCGGGGAAGGCCTTCCCGGAAAATCGAGAGCCGCCGCCATCCGCCCCATCGCCGTGGGTCGGCTTTCTGCGCGCGCCGGCCGGGGATGCCATGTCGCCGACCGGCCGGGCGCCTGCCGCTCGCAGCACGCCCGCAAGGCCGCGCGGCAGCCTTCCCGCCGCCCTTGGGCGCGAGGCCGCGCAGAACCTCGTCGAAAGCTCCCGCCGCTTCGTCCGCGCACGGATCGACGGCGCCGAGGCCTTTGCCAGCCTGCATCGACCGGGCCGCCTCACCTCGCCTTCCCCGGATTTTTCCGTCCATCCGCCCGGCGGCGTTGCATTGCCGCCCCCCCGCGATGCTATGAAGGCACCATGAGCGCGGATCGCCCCGACCTACCCGCCGACGACGACGCCATGCCCGGCCTCGGTCTCGCCACCGTCCCGGCGGCTCCGGCCGCGACGCCCTATCGCGTGCTCGCCCGCAAGTACCGGCCGCAGACCTTCACCGATCTGATCGGGCAGGAGGCGATGGTGCGCACGCTCTCCAACGCCTTCGCGTCGGGGCGCATCGCGCAGGCCTATATCCTCACCGGCGTGCGCGGGGTGGGCAAGACCACCACCGCCCGCATCCTCGCCCGCGCGCTCAATTACGAGCCGGCGGACGGGCCGGCGGGCGGCGGCGCGCCGACGCTGGACATGCCCGTGCTCGGCCGCCATTGCCGCGACATCATCGAATCGCGCCATGTCGACGTGCAGGAGATGGACGCCGCCTCCAACACCGGCATCGGCGACGTGCGCGAGATCATCGAGGCGGCGCGCTACAAGCCGGTGCTGGCGCGCTACAAGGTGTTCATCATCGACGAAGTGCACATGCTCTCCACCGCGGCCTTCAACGGCCTGCTGAAGACGCTGGAGGAGCCGCCGGAGCATGTGAAGTTCGTCTTCGCCACCACCGAGATCCGCAAGGTGCCGGTGACGGTGCTCTCGCGCTGCCAGCGCTTCGACCTGCGCCGCATCGACAGCGGCGTGCTCGCCAATCACCTGCGCGGCATCTGCGAGGCGGAAGGCGTCACCATCGATGCCGAGGCGCTCAGCCTCGTCGCCCGCGCCGCCGAGGGCTCGGTGCGCGATTCGCTGTCGCTGCTCGACCAGGCGATCGCCCATGGCGGCGGCACCGTGCATGCCGAGCAGGTGCGCTCGCTGCTCGGCCTCGCCGATCGCGGCCGCGTCATCGATCTGTTCGAGGCACTGATGAAGGGCGACGTCGCCACCGCCCTCGTCGAGCTGCGCGAGCAATACGACACCGGCGCCGACCCGGCGGTGGTGATCGCCGACCTCGCCGAGTTTACCCATCTCGTCACCCGGCTGAAGATCCTGCCGCAGGCGGCGGACGACGCGGCGCTGGTGGAGGCCGAGCGGGTGCGCGGCCGGGCGCTCGCCGAGACGCTGTCGATGCGGGTGCTGGCCCGCGCCTGGCAGATGCTGGTCAAGGGCCTCGCCGAGGTGCAGCAGGCGGCCAAGCCGATGCAGGCGGCGGAGATGGCGCTCGTCCGCCTCGCCTATGCCAGCGACCTGCCGACCCCCGACGAGGCGCTGCGCAGGCTGCGCGACACGGACGGCGCCCCGGGCGGAGGCGGCGACGCCCCCTCGCCTCGCCTCGGTGGCCCCGGCCCCGGGCCGCAGGCGCGCGGAGCCGGCCCGGCGAGCGCCGTGGCGATGCAATCGGCCCCGATTTCGAAGCAGATGGCCTCACCGGCCATCGCCGCCGCTCCGTCGGCCGCATCGTACACCGCACCGGCCTCGCATCTGGCCGTCGCCAGCCGCACCGAAGCCCCCCGCCCGGCCGTCCGCCCGGTGGAGACGGCGCCTGCCATCCGCATCGAGACCATGGCGGACCTGGTGGCCCTCGCCTCGGCACGGCGTGACCTCAAGCTCAAGTTTTCATTGGAGAATCACGTCCGGCCGGTCGCCTTCGAGGAAGGCAAGCTGGAGATCGCCCTCACTCCCGAGGCCGGCCCGAGCCTCGTCGCCGAGCTGCAGAACAAGCTCAGCGACTGGACCGGCCGCCGCTGGCTGGTGGCCCTCTCCCGCGAAGAAGGCGAGCAAACCGTTGCGGAGAAAGCGAAATCCGCCCGCGAGACCCTGCTTTCCGACGTGCAGGCGAACCCTCTGGTGGAAGCGGTCCTCTCGCGCTTCCCGGGCGCCAAGATCGTCGATGTCCGCACCACGGCGGAGATCCCGCCCGCGCTCGACGACTATGCGAGCGACGACGAGCTCATGGCCGCCCGCGACGACGGCCCGGGCGCCGATGACGAGATCGAATTCTAACCACCTGACAATCCACGATTTTTCTTGAGGATTTCCGCATGAAAGACCTGCTTGGCATGATGTCCAAGGTGAAGGAGATGCAGGCCCGCATGGAGCAGATGCAGGCCGAGCTCGATGCCATCGAGGTCGAGGGCGTCTCCGGCGGCGGCATGGTGAAGGTGGTGATGAGCGCCAAGGGCGCACTGAAGGGCGTCACCATCGACCCCAGCCTGCTGAACCCGGAAGAAGCTGAAATCCTTGAGGATTTGATCGTCGCCGCGCATGGCGACGCCCGCGGCAAGGGCGAGCGGCTGATCCAGGAGCGCACCCAGGCGCTCACCGCCGGCCTACCGATCCCGCCCGGTCTCAAGCTGTTCTGATCGCTCGCCTTTCAGGCGCCGTCGCCTCCCTCGATCGGGGCAAGGCCCAGCGCCCGCAGCATCGCCTCGCTGATGGCTGGCGCGTGCCGCATCAGCGGGCCGTCGAGCCGGCCATAAAGCGCGAACACCGCCGGCTGGACCAGAAGGCCCAGCACCATGGCCGCCGCCAATGCCGGCGGCTGCGGCGGCGCGGAGCCGCCGGTCTCCAGCAGCACCGCCAGTGCCGACACCGCATTGCGCTCGGGATCGTCCGGCACATGGGCGAGGTGGTCGTGCTGGTTGATGAGCAGATAGGCGAACAGCGCCGGCTCCTCGTCGAACAGTGCGCAGCCGAGCTCCACCACTCGCCCCAATTGCCGAGACAGCGGCATATCCCGCTGTTTCAGCTTGAGAATCTGCTGCGCCAGATCGGCATAGCGCTCGAGGAACAACGCGCGCGCCAGCTCCTCCTTGGAGGGGAAATGGCGATAGAGCGCGCCTTCCGACACCCCGACGGCTTCGGCGATGTCGCGCACCGAGGTGCCCGCCACCCCGCGGGAGGCGAACAGCCGCAGCGCCGCTTCCTCGATCCGAAGGCGGGTGCGGGCGCCGCGTCCTTCCGGCCCTCGTCCTTGGGAGGGACCGCCGGGCGTGCTCACGCCTGTCCCTCCCGCGAGGAGACGCTGCGCGCGGCCACCGCCTCCAGCGCCTTGTTGCGCGCCGCCATGAAGTCCACCTTGCCCGAACCGAGCAGGGGCAGGCTGTCCATGAAGAGGATCTCGGCCGGGATCATCAGCTCGGTGGCGCCGACCTCGCGGCCATGCGCCTGCAGGGCCGCGCGGGTGAGATCGGTGGCGGTGGTGAGCAGCAGGATGCGCTCGCCCTTCCTGGCGTCCGGCACCGCCACGGTCACGTGCTCGGCGTCGGGCCGCAGGGCCGACACCATGGCATCGACGGCGGCGAGCGAGACCATTTCGCCGGCCACCTTGGCGAAGCGCTTGGCACGGCCGCGAATGGCGACGAAGCCTTCCTCGTCGATGGCGACGATGTCGCCGGTGTCGTACCAGCCGGCCTCCGGGGGCTGCATGTGGCCCGGCTCCTCGGCCCGCAAATAGCCGAGCATGATATTCGGCCCCTTCACATGCAGCCGCCCCCCGTCTTCAATCCCGGGGACCGGCTCGAGACGACGGCGGATTCCCGGCAGGATGCGCCCGACCGTGCCGGCCTTGTTGAACATCGGCGTGTTCACCGCCACCACCGGCGAGCATTCGGTCACACCGTAGCCTTCCAGGATGCGATGGCCGAAGCGCTCCATCCACACCCGCCGCGTCTCCGCCTTCACCGGCTCGGCGCCGGCCACCACGAAGCGCAGCGAGCGGAAATCGTAGGGATTGGCCGTACGGGCATAACCGGCGAGGAAGGTGTCGGTACCGAAGATCGCGGTGGCGTTGGTGGCGTAGACCAGCTCCGGGATGATCCGGTAGTGCAGCGGCGAGGGATAGAGATAGGTCTTGGTGCCGGACACGATCGGCAGCACCAGCCCGCCCAGCAGGCCGAAGGAGTGGAACACCGGCAGCACGTTGAAGATGATGTCGGCCGGCGAGAAATCGATGCGCGCCGCCACCTGCGCCACATTGGCGAGCATGTTGCGGTGGCTCAGCACCACGCCCTTCGGCACGCCTTCCGAGCCGGAGGTGAACAGGATGAAGGCCGGCCCGTCGGGATCCATCCGCACCGGCAACCGTGCAGGCAGCATCCCCTTCAGCTTGTCGAAGGCGGTGATGCCGCCGCGGATGTCCTCCGTCATCACGATGCGCACATGCTTTGCGAGCTCGGCGATCTCGTCCTCCAGCCGCGCCTTCTCGATGAAGGCCTTGGAGGTGACGATGGTGGTGAGCTTCGCCGTCTTGCAAGCGGAGACGAGATTGGCGGCGCCGGCGGTGTAGTTGAGCATCGCCGGCACCCGGCCATGGCGATGCAGGCCGAGCAGCACCACGATGATGCCGGCCGCGTTCGGCAACAGCACGCCCACGGCCTCGCCCGGGCCGGTCAGCGCGGCGAGCTTGGCGCCGAGGATCTTCGCGCCGAGGAACAGCTTGCGGTAGGTGAGCTGGGTGCCGAGCGGGTCCTCGACGATCAGCCGCTTGCGGCCCAGACGATCGGCGGTCGCCTCCACCGCCTCATAGAGCGTCGTGCCGGTATGGCTGGTCTCGAAGACGAGGTCGCTCATCACGTCGTAGAGCGCGGCTCCTGCCGCCCGGCGGCGCTTGCGGCCGAACAGTTCCTTGTCGACCTGCAGCCGGCGCGGCGGCAGGATGGTGACGCGCACCTTGGGGAACCAGCGCTTGCGGGTCTGATCCGCGGTGAGGCGCGAGAACGGGGTCTGCTCCAGCCCCTCGATGCGCACCGGCACGATCTGCGCGTCGGACTTGTCGGCGATCAGCGCCGACCCGTCATAGATCTTCATGATCGAGCCGGTGACGGTGATGCGCCCCTCGGGGAAGATCACCAGCGTCTCGCCCTGCTGCACCAGCCGGATGAGATCGCGCGTGGCGAGCGGCCGGGTCGGGTCGAGCGGGAAGGCACGTACCAGTTTCAGGAACGGCTTGATCCACCAGCGCTGGGCGATGCCGGCATCGACCGCGAAGATCGGGTCGTTGTCGAGCAGCGCCATGATCAGCGGTGCGTCGAGGAAGCTCACATGGTTGATCGCCACCACGGTGCGCTCGCCGGAGGCCCGCAGATGCTCGGCACCCGTCACCTCGACACGGAACAGCACCCGGAAGATGACGCGGATCAGATCGCGCATCACATGGCCCTGGAAGGCGCGCCCGACCGCGACGGCCACCAGCAATGTCGAGAGGCCGACCAGCGCCATCAGCAGCGGCACGCCCGCGCCGGCGACCTGCAGCAGCGCCACCACCACCGCGGCGGCGGTCATGAAGGCGGCGTTCAGCACATTGTTGGCGGCGATCACGCGGGCGCGCTGGTCTTCCGGCGCCTCGCTCTGCACATAGGCGAAGGTCGGCACCACGAAGGCGCCGCCCGACGCCGCGAGCCCCGTCAGCGCGAGCGCGATCCACGGCCCTGAGCCGGTCGCGAGGAATTCCCGCCACCCCATCAGCCCGGCCGCTGCCGGCTCGCCGGCGATGCCCCAGGCGATGAGCAGCGCGAAGATGCCGAGCGTGATGCCGGAGAACGGCACCAGCGCCAGCAGGATGTGCCCCTCCGACAGCTTGGCCGCCAAAGTGGAGCCGATGGCGACACCGACGGTGAACAGCATGAGGAACAGGGTGACGACCCCCTGGTCGCCGCCGATATTCTCGCGCACCAGGGTGGGCAGCAGCGACAGCACCACCGCCCCGACCAGCCAGAACCAGCTGACGATCAGCGCGCCGATCCACACCGGCCGGCGAACCTTCAGCTCGGCCAGCAGCCGGGCGGTCGCGCGGAAGATGTTGGCGTCGATACGCAGGTCCGGTGCCGCCGGGCCGGTCGGCGGGATGAAGCGGGCCGCGAGCCAGGAAAAAACGGTGACGGCGAAGGTGAAGACGGCGACCAACCATTCCCCGGTATGGGTGATGGCGATGGCACCGCCCACCGTGCCGGCGAGGATGGCGATGAAGGTGGCCATCTCGATCAGCGCGTTGCCGGAGACCAGTTCCTCCTTGGCGAGCTGGTCGGGCAGGATGCCGTATTTCACCGGCCCGAACAGCGCGCTCAGCGCGCCCATGAAGAACAGCCCGACGAACAACAGCGGCAAGGACTGCAGCACGAAGCCGATGACCGCCACGAGGATGATCCAGATCTCGGCGAACTTCAGCCGGCGCGCCACCAGCGCCTTGTCGTAACGGTCAGCCAACTGGCCGCCGAGGGCCGAGAGCAGGAAGAAGGGCAGGATGAACACGCCGCCGGCGGCGGTGACGAGGGCGCCCCCATGCGTCTCGCCGAGTCCGTAGAGGATCAGCAGCGCCATGGCGTTCTTCACGAAATTGTCGTTGAAGGCGCTGAAGAACTGGGCCCAGAACATCGGCGCGAAGCGCCGTGCCGTCATCAGCCGCGTGAACATCCGGCACACCCTCTTCAAATATGTTAGTGAACGATCACTTACAAAATTTGCGCCGTAACGTCAATGCCGGAAACGGGAGCCGAGGCTGCGCGAACGGCAGGCCCGTCCCCGACGCCGGCACCCCGCCGGCACCCCGCCGGTGCTTGCCAGCCCGGCGGGGCTCGCCTAGACCGGAGGCTCGGGCGAGCGGCGCCGGCGCCGCGGCTTCGAGTGGCGAAAGAGAGGACATGATCAGGTTTCTGCTGCGCTTTCTCGGACTTTGGCTGCTTGCCGGCGGCTTCGTGGCGCTGGTGCTCGACGGGGTGCGCTCCATCGCCTCCTCGCGGCTGCTCTACACGCCCCTGGGCGATGCCTGGGCGGCGGCGAGCGCGACCAGCCTCGGGCAGGCACTGGGCGACGCCGATCTGCCGGCCGGCGGCTGGAGCCACCTCGCCGCGCCGCTGCTGCAAGCGCCGCTGGCGGCGGTGCTGATCGTCCTCGGCCTGCTGCTGCTCCTCGCCGGGCGCAGGCGCGCCTGACGCCTCCCCTCGCAATCGCGACGGCGGATCACCATATTGAGGCGCGGAAAAGCGAGGGACGTAAACATGTTCTTCTTCAAGAAATCGCTGGAACTGCCCACCCCGTCCGAGGCGCTGCCGGGACGGGCAAGTCCGTTGCCGACGGCCTCGACGCATTTCGTCAATGGCCATGCGCTCAAGGGGCCCTATCCCGAGGGACTGGAAACCGCCGTCTTCGCGCTGGGCTGCTTCTGGGGCGCCGAGCGCAAATTCTGGCAGACGCCCGGCGTATGGGTGAGCGCGGTCGGCTACATCAACGGGCCGACGCTCAACCCGACCTATGAGGAGGTCTGCTCCGGCCGCACCGGCCATACCGAGGCGGTGCTGGTGGTCTTCGATCCCAAGGTGGTGAGCTACGACGAGTTGCTGAAGGTGTTCTGGGAATCGCACGACCCGACCCAGGGCATGCGCCAGGGCAACGATATCGGCACCCAGTACCGCTCCGGCATCTACACCTTCTCCCCCGAGCAGCAGGCGGCGGCGGAGGCGAGCCGGGCGGCCTATGGCGCGGCGCTGGCGGCGAAGGGCTACGATCCCATCACCACCGAGATCGTGCCGGCCCCGGAATTCTATTTCGCCGAGGGCTATCACCAGCAATACCTCGCCAAGAATCCGAGCGGCTATTGCGGGCTCGGCGGCACCGGCGTCTCCTGCCCGATCGGCACCGGCGTCGGCGCCTGAGAGCGCTCCTTTCCTGCGGATGAAGGCGACGGCCGGGACATCTCCCGGCCGTCGTCGTGTCGGCTCCCCGGCCAGGATCGGGCCACCCGGCCATGCGGGCAGCTCCGCTCGCCCCGAGGTGCGACAACCTTCCCGATCCGCCACGGCCCCCCTTGAACCCGCCGCCGCGTCATGCCACCCCTCTTCGCATCTGCGAGAAGGCGGCGCCGGCGAGCGGCGCGCCGAACGGGGCAGGCGGAGAATGGGCCAGACATGGAAAAACTGATCGAACGCTTCATCTTCGTCAGCCGCTGGATCATGGCGCCGTTCTATATCGGCCTCGTCATCGCGCTGGCGGTGCTACTGTACAAGTTCGGCATCGAGCTGTGGCATTTCGTCAGCCATGCCAACGGCTTCGACGAGAACGACACCATTCTCGGCATCTTGGCGCTGATCGACCTCACCTTCACCGGCAGCCTGGTGATCATCGTCATCTTCTCCGGCTATGAGAACTTCGTCTCCAAGATCGACGCCGAAGGCCATGCCGACTGGCCGGAATGGATGACCAAGGTCGACTTCTCCGGGCTGAAGCAGAAGCTGCTCGCCTCCATCGTCGCCATCTCGGCCATCGCCCTCCTGAAGGCGTTCATGAACCTCGACCGCGGCGTCGACGAGAAGCAGCTGACCTGGCTGGTGATCATCCATGTGGTGTTTGTGGTCTCCGGCGTGGTGCTGGCCTGGACCGACAAGCTTTCCGAAAAGAGCCACTGAGGCCCGGCGCTGCCGGCATTCATCGCCGGCGACACCATGGTATATTGGCGGTTTACCGCGCAGCCACGCTGCGCTCCGGCACGACGACGAGACAACCCATGGCCGACCCTACGGGCGAATCCCCTCCCCCGCGCCGCCCTGCCGAACAGGGCGGCGGGCGTATGGCGCCGCTCGCCCGGCTGCCGGTGTTCTTCGCGCTGGAGGGGCGTCGCGTGGTGCTGGCCGGCGGTTCCGACGCCGCCGCCTGGAAGGCCGAACTGATCGCCGCCACCGGGGCGCGACTCGATGTCTATGCCGCCGAGGCGTCGCCGGCCCTCGCCGGCCTCGTGGCCGAAACCGATGGCCGCGTCACGCTCCATGCGCGCGACTGGACGCCGGAAGACCTGAAGGGCGCCACGCTCGCCATCGGCGCCATCGAGGATGACGCGGAAGGCGCACGCTTCGCCGCCGTCGCCCGCGCGACCGGCGTGCCGGTGAACGTGGTCGACAAGCCGGCCTTGTGCGACTTCGCCTTCGGCGCCATCGTCAACCGCTCGCCGCTGGTGGTCGGCATCTCCACCGACGGGGCGGCGCCGGTATTCGGCCAGGCGGTGCGGGCCAAGATCGAATCGGTGGTCCCGCAAGGTTTCAAGCAGTGGGCCGAGGCCGCCCGCAGCTGGCGCCCCTTCGTCGCCGCGCTCGAACTCGGCCATCACGGCCGGCGACGCTTCTGGGAACGCTTCACCCGCCACGCGCTGGAAGCGCCCGACACGCTGCCGGACGAGGCCTTGCGCGAGGATCTGCTCGCTCGCGCCCGCAGCGCGCGCGAGCAAGACGGCCGCGGCTCCATCACCCTGGTCGGCGCCGGGCCGGGCGACCCGGAGCTTTTGACGCTGAAGGCGGTGAGAGTGCTGCAATCGGCCGACGTGGTGCTCTATGACGACCTCGTCGCCCCGGCGGTGCTCGACGTCGCCCGCCGCGAGGCGAAGAAGACGCTGGTCGGCAAGTCCGGCTACAAGCCCTCCTGCAAGCAGGACGACATCAACGCGCTGATGGTGGCTCTGGCGCAGCAGGGCAAGCGCGTGGTGCGGCTGAAGGGGGGCGACCCGATGGTGTTCGGCCGCGCCGGCGAGGAGATCGCCGCCGCCCGTGCCGCCGGGCTGCCGATCGACGTGGTGCCGGGCATCACGGCGGCGCAGGGCGCGGCGAGCCGGATGACGGTGTCGCTGACCCATCGCGACCATGCGCGCCGGCTGCAATTCGTCACCGCCCATGCCCGCGACGGCAAGCTGCCTGTCGACCTCGACTGGACGGCGCTCGCCGACAAGGCGGCGACCACCGTGGTCTACATGCCCCAGCGCACCTGGGGCGAGCTCGCCGGAAAGGCGATGGCCGCCGGCCTCGATCCGCATACCCCCGCCCTCGCCGTGTTCTCCGCCACCCGCCCGGAGGAATTCCGGGTGGCAGCGACGGTCGCGACGCTGAAGGATAGGCTCGATGCGGCGGTGGCGGACAAGTTCGGCGGCCGCCCGTCGGGACCGTGCCTGATCCTGTTCGGCTTCGCCCTCGGCGAGGCGGAAGAATTCGCGCTGGCGGAAGCCGAAGCGCAGGGGCTGGCGGCGCAGGGGTGAGCGGCGCGCCCCTCGCTCGATACGACACTTTCACCGTCAGGCCGTCATGCCCGCACCGTCAGGCCGTCATGCCCGGGCTTGTCCCGGGCATCCACGCCTTGGGGCCCTGCGCCGGACCGCGCCAAAGACATGGACGGCCGTGCCGAGCCCGGCCATGACGTCGTTCTCGTGGCCTAGCTGCACCCGGATGCGCATCCGCCGTCGCCTGCATCGGCCGCCTGCGTCCTTCAGGGCCTGGGCTACGCCCCGGGCACCTCAGGATGAGGAAGGTCGGTTGACAGCGAAAACCTTCGGCTCAGCTTTCCTCATGCTGAGGTGCGAGCGGCACCGAGCCTCGAAGCACACAGGCCCGTTGCCAGCAGGCCCGTTGCCATCCGCCCCTCAGCCGATCCGCGCCTCCAGCTTCTCGTAAAGCGGGTTTTCCGCCGCGAAGACATAATCGAGCGGGCCGACCGAAACCGTCGCCGCGCCCTTCTCGCGCAGGAACACCGCAAGGCCGTGCAGCGTGTCCGGCGGACAGTGCAGCGTCACCATGCCGGAGGAGGTCGGGGCACCGAACGGCGCGACGGCGCGGAAGCGCTGCACCGCCTCGGCGACCACGGCGGTGTCGCAGGCGGAAAAGCGCGTCTTCACCTCGCGCATGGTGGCGGCACGCTTGGCCGCGGTGACGCGATCCAGCAGCGCCCGCGCCGCGGCGCGGGCTTGCGGCGTCCAGGCGGCGTTCAGCGAGGCGACCAGATTGGCCTCCGAGCGCAGCATCACCCCGTCGTCGATCACCTTCAGCGCATTGGCCGCCAGCGTCGAGCCGGTGGTGGTGATGTCGACGATCAGCTCCGCCGTGCCGGCCGCCGGGGTGCCCTCGGTGGCACCGAGGCTCTCGACGATGCGGTAATCGACGATGCCGTGGCGAGCGAAGAAACTGCGGGTGAGATTGAGATATTTGGTCGCCACCCGCATGCGGCGGCCTCGGCTGGCGTGGAAATGCGTCGCCACGTCGTCGAGGTCGCGCATGGTGCGCACGTCGATCCAGGCCTGCGGCACCGCCACCACGACATTGGCGTGGCCGAAGCCGAGGCCTTCGACCAGCAGCACCTTGGAATCGGCGTCGGGGATGGTCTCGCGCACCAGATCCTCGCCGGTGACGCCGAGATGCACGGCGCCGGAAGCCAGCTGGGAAGCGATCTCCGAGGCGGAGAGGAAGGCGACCTCGACCCCCTCGACCCCCGACAGCGTGCCGCGATAGTCGCGGGCGCCGCGCGACTGGGCGAGCGTCATGCCGGCGCGACCGAAGAAGGCGCTCGCATTTTCCTGCAGGCGGCCCTTGGAAGGAACCGCGACGACAAGCGAGCTCATCTTTGCGCTCATGAACGAGCCTCCAGGGCATCGAGCCGGCCGAGCCAGACCGCGAAGCCGACCGCCGGTATCGGATAGGGCGCGCCGAGCCGGGCGAGCAGCCCGTCATAGCGCCCGCCGGCCACCAGCGGGGTGTCGCCGCCATTGTCGTGCAGCTCGAACACCATGCCGGTGTAGTAGTCGAGCGGACGGCCGAAGGCGGCGGCGAAATGCAGCCGCTCCACCTCGACGCCCTGGGCGGCGAGGAAATTGGTGCGGGTCTCGAAGGCGTCGAGCGGGGCGGAAAGATCCAGCCCGGCATCAGCGGCCAGCGCCCGGAGCGCCCGGGCGGCGGCGTCCGGCTCGCCGGCAACCGCCAGATAGCGCTCCAGCACCGCCACCTTTTCCGGCGGCAGGCCCTCGGCATCGCCGGAGGCGGCCTGTTCCAGGAAGCGCTCGGCGATCTCCGACACCGAGCGCCCGGCCACCGTCGAGATGCCGGCGATGGAGATGAGGTCGGTGACGAGGGCGTGCGCCGCCGCCTTGTCGGAGCCCGCCAGCGCCTTCAGCACGCCGGCATGGGCGGCGACACCGCCGCCGTCTGGGCGCTCGCGCAGCATGGCGAGATCGGCGCCGAGATCGCCGGAGCGGGCGAAATCCTTGACCAGCCGCCGCCGCCAGCCGGGCGGCAGGTCGAGCGCGTCGAGCAGCGCGGCGAACAGGCCGGCATCGCCGAGGCGGACATTCGGCTCGGTGACGCCCCACAGCGCCGCGGTTTCGAGGCCGAGGGCGAGCAGCTCGGCATCGGCCGCCTCGCGGTCCGCGCGGCCGAAGGATTCGACGCCGGCCTGCAGGAACTCGCCATTCGGCGCATCCGAACGGAACACCGGGCCGAGATAGGCGAAGTCGCGCGGCTGGGCGGCGCCGTCGGCGATATAGAGCCGGCACACCGGCAAGGTGAGGTCGGGGCGCAGGCAGAGCTCGCTGCCATCCTCGCCGGTGGTGACGAACATGGTGCGGCGCATCGCTTCGCCGGACAGGTCGAGGAAAGCGTCGGCCGGCTGCAGCACCGGCGGATCGACGCGCTCATAGCCGGCGCGGGCATAGAGCGCGAGCAGCTCCTCGGCATGGGTGGGGGCGGCGGTCATGGTCTCGTCTCTGGCATGCGCCGGCCCAAGGGCGGCATCGGTCCGCGGCTTCTAGCAAAGCGGGCCGGCCGGGTCCATGCACGGCATGTGACATGGTTGCCGCGCGGAGGTGCAACGCAAGCGCCGAAAGCTCCCCGCCGCGAGCGGCCGGAGTTTGCGGGAGGCACGCTTCGCCGCGTGACCGGCGGGAAGGCCGGCCGGGAATACAGGGCTTGGGCGGCCATGAACCGGGTGCGTTACGCCCGCTCCATGGCCACCGCCCTCCGCCCGCGCGATCGGCCGCTGCGGTTGCGCCCCTTCATCGAGCGAGGTGCAGGGAGGATAAGGCCGGGCGGAGGGAGTGCGGATCAGTTTTCTCGCGCCGCGACGACGGCCGAGCCGGCGCTCAGGGAACCGTGATCACCAGCTTGCCGGCGACATGGCCGCGGGCGCTGACCTCATGAGCCTCCGCCGTGCGCGCGAACGGAAACCGCCGGTCGATATTCACGCGCAGATGGCCGTCCGCCCACAGCCGCACCGCCTCGGCGAGCACGCGGTCCGGGTCGCGCGGCGGCCCGGCGGAAAACCGCGCGCCGTAGCGGGAAGCGGAGAAATCCGCCACGGAGACGACGCGGGACGACGCGCCGACGATCTCGATCAGCTCGGGAAGGATGCCCGATCCGGCGACGTCCAGCGCCGCATCGATGCCCTGCGGGGCCAGGGCGCGCACCCGCTCCTTCAGCCCCGGCCCATAGGTTGTCGGGGTCGCGCCGAGATCGCGCAGATAGTCCTGATTGGCCGCGCCCGCCGTGCTGATGACGGTGATGCCGCCCTCGGAATCAAGCGTTGTCCCTAGTAAGACAGCTTCAAGCACGCCCCGATATCAGCGGGAAACGCTCAGCCCGTCGGTTGGGCGCTGGAATCGCAAAAACATTTTGTACGAAATCGGAGAAAAATGTGAACGGGTGCCCCCTAGAGCGCAATTCTTGCGGACTCTTCCTATGCACACCTGTAAAGTTGACTGGCCGGCGCTGAAAAGCGTCCGTAGCAGGGGCCTGCCATGGCAGGCCCCTGCGTTTCGGGGACGCCCCTTAACGGGGCGGTTTGGGGGCGTCGTCGTGTCACCGGGGGCGCCCCCCTTCCTCGCCAGAGCGAGAAACTCTCAGCAACTTGAGCAGAGTCCAATCACCGCCTCAGCTGCGAAGCTGTAAGACGGGAACTGCCGACCGGACATCTTGTACGGTAACGACATTCACAACACAGGACGGCCACGACAGCAAGACATCCAAGTTGTGAATTGATTCACTTTTTTCTTTAGTGATCGTTTGACTTTTTCGAGCCGACTCCGTCGATATAATTTTCACTTATATATTAACAACTTACGCATCGGTTCAGCTTAGAGGCCTCAGCTCAGCGCGGCCCCGTGCGGCACGCCGTGATGGTCGAGCAGCTCGCGCACTTTTTCGACCAGCTCGGCCTCGCTAGAGGCGAACTGCGCCGGGCGCGACGAGCGCCACTCGGCATTGTCGGTGATGGCGGCGGCGGCCTTGGCGCCCTCGATCAGGTCCTTGATCTGCACCTGCCCGGCAGCCCGCTCGTCCGAGCCCTGGATCACCACGCAGGGCGAGTTGCGGCGGTCGGCATATTTGAACTGGTTGCCGAGATTCTTCGGGTTGCCGAGATACATCTCGGCGCGGATGCCGGCGCTCCGCAACGTCGCGACGAGGCCCATGTAATGGGCGGTCTGGTCGCGATCCATCACCACCACAACGACCGGGCCGTATTCCGGCGCCGCCTCGGCGGACTTCAGATAGCTCAGCGCCGAGGCGAGGCGAGAGACGCCGATGGAGAAGCCGGTGGCCGGCACCGGCTCGGAACGGAAGCGGCCGACAAGGCCGTCATAACGCCCGCCGCCGCCCACCGAGCCGAAGCGCACCGGGCGGCCCTTCTCGTCCTTCACCTCGAAGGTCAGCTCGGCCTCGAAGACCGGGCCGGTGTAATATTCGAGGCCACGCACCACGGAGGGGTCGATCTTCACGCGGCCCTCATAGCCGGCCGCCGTGACCAGAGCCGCGATCTCGTCGAGCTCGGCGAGGCCGGCGGCATAGGTCTCGTTCGCCGGTTTCTCATAGGAAGCCTGCCGGTCGAGCAGCGACAGCACGACCGCCGCCTGCGCCTCGTCCAGGCCGGCGCCCTTGGTGAAGTCGCCGCTCTTGGCGGCCGGGTTCTCCCAGCGGCCTTCGCCGAGCAGATCCCGCACGCCCTCGATGCCCACCTTGTCGAACTTGTCGATTGCGCGCAGCACGGTGAGCCGGCGGCCGGCATTCTCCTCGCCACCGAGGCCGATGGCCTCCAGCACGCCGTCGAGAACCTTGCGATTGTTGACCTTGATCACATAGTCGCCGCGCGCGATGCCCAGCGCCTCCAGCGTGTCGGCGGCCATCATGCAGATCTCGGCATCGGCCGCGACGGTGGGGGCGCCCACCGTGTCGGCGTCGAACTGCATGAACTGGCGGAAGCGGCCGGGACCGGGCTTCTCGTTGCGGAACACCCAGCCGGCGCGGTAGCTGCGGAACGGCTTGGCCAGGCGGTCGAAATTCTCCGCGACGTGGCGGGCGAGCGGGGCTGTGAGGTCGTAGCGCAGCGACAACCACTGCTCGTCGTCATCCTGGAAGGAGAACACGCCCTCGTTCGGGCGGTCCTGGTCGGGCAGGAACTTGCCGAGCGCGTCGGTGTATTCGATGAACGGCGTTTCCAGCGCCTCGAAGCCGTAGAGCTCGTAGACCTTGCGGATGGTCTCGAGCATGGCGCGGGTGGAGGCGAGCTCGGCCGGGCCGCGATCGGCGAGGCCGCGCGGCATGCGCGCCTTGAGCTTGGTGGGCTTGTCCTTGGCCATGATGGGCGCCGTCCTTCGAAGAGGTGTTGCGGCGCGGTTTAGAGGATGGCACGCGCGGCGGCAATGGCGGGGTACGCTGGGCGCGGGTCGCGCGCGGGGCTGCGTGGGACCCGCGCCCCGGTGGACGATGGTGGCGGGAGGGGATGCCCCTCTTTCAATAGGCGGCGGTCACGGAGCTGTGCGGCTCCCTCTCCCCGACGGGGAGAGGGAAAGAACGAGGACGTCCTTCCTGTGACCGCATACCTGCCGCCGGCTGCATCGGTCTCTCACGGGATCCCCGTCATGCCCGGGCTTGTCCCGGGCATCCACGCCTTGGACCGGACGCGCCGTGCGGGAGCGAAGACGTGGATGGCCGGGACAAGCCCGGCCATGACGTTCATCCGCCGGGAATGTCGCTCACGGACGAAGCCCCGCGGCCAGACGCGCAAGCTTCCGCGTCACGGACGAAGCCCCGCCGCGAGGCGGGCTTCTATGGCCTCCAGCACCGGCGGCAGCTCGGCGATGGTATCGACCACGAAATGCGCGCCGGCACCGTAGAGCCGGGCGGAGGCGCGGGCGCGCAGATGCGCCCGCTCGTCAGGGGCCAGCGCCGCCAGCTCGTCCTTGGACAGGCCGGCGGCATTGCCGGACAAGGCGAGCCCGACGGTCCAGGTGCCGGCGGCCAGCCCCTCGGCGATGCCGGGCTCGGTGTCGTCGATCTTCACGCACTCGTAAGGCGGCCAGACGCCGAGATCGGCGAAGGTGCGGTACATCATCAGCGGCGACGGCCGGCCGGCGGCGAGATCGCCGGCGCACACCACATTGTCCGGCGCGTAGCCCGCTTCCGCGGCGAGCGGCATCAGCTTCTCCATGATCGGCCGCGTGTAGCCGGTGGTGGAGCCGATCTTCAGGCCGCGCGCGCGGGCACCCGCCACCACGTCGAGCAGGCCGGGGATGAGGTCGGCGTGGCGCGGGATCACCTCGACGTTGAGCGGCTCGAAGATCGCCAGCACCCGGTCGACATCGGCCTCGGTCGGGGCGGCGCCGTAGAGCGCCTGCCAGCGTTGCGAGACCGAAGGGGAATAGATGAGCGCCGCCACATGGTCGCGCTTGGGCAGGCCCATCGGGCCGCGCGCCTCCTCGATGGTGAGCGGGATTCCCACCTGCGCGAACGCCTCGACGAAGGCACCCATCGGTGCGCGCGAGCCGAAATCGACCGCTGTGCCGGCCCAATCGAGAATGAGTGCCTTCAGCGCCATGCGATGTCCCCCGAGGTCTGGCCCCTGTTGCGAGATCCTGTTGAAAGGTCCTTTTGAGACGCCCTGATGAAAGGCGTCAGTCGAAAAGCTCGGCCACCGCCTCCTCGGCGATGGCGAAGCCGGTGGAGGCGCCGGTGCCGCTGGTCACCACCACCAGGCGGATCGTCGGGTCCGGCCGGTCGATGAAGGCGAGCCGGTCGGGCGCCGAGGCATAGGTGCCGGTCCAGCGCTCGACGATGCCGGCCGGACGGCGGCCGAACACCGCCTCATATTCGTCGAGGATCAGCGCGTCGACCTGCTCCGGCGCGAACGGGTCCGGCGTCGCCGCATAATGATGGCTGTCGCCGACCACCAGCGAACCGTCCGCCGACTGGACGACGATGAGATGCACACCATTGTCGAGCAGCTCGCCCTGCTCGGCGCGCAGCCGGGCCTTGAGCGGCTCGGCCTCGGGCAGCTCCGAATAGCCGAGATAGCGGCCGAGCGAGAGGTCGCTCATGACGGAACCCGGCAACTTGCCGAGGGCGGGATCGGCGACGCGCAGCATGTGCAGCTTGCAGCGGGTGAGATTGTAAGCCTCGAAGCGCTCCGGCAGCAGGGTGCGGAAATCGTCGCCCGGCGCCACCACGATGCGCGCGGCCTCGATGGTGCCCGACGCCGTGCGGACGCGGCCGGGCTCGACGCCGGTGACGGCGGTGCAGCGGTGGAAGACGACGCCTTTGGCCTCCTCCAGCCAGCGGGCGAGCTGCGGGATCGCCCGGCGCGATTCCACCCGCATGTCGTGCGGGCTCCACAGCGCGGCGAGCTGCTGCCCGTCGAGCGCCGGCAGACGGGCCCGCGCCTCGGCAGCGGAAAGCAAGGCGCAGCCCTCTCCCATCTCGGTGGCGAGGAAGGCTTCCAGCACCGCCACCGCCTCCGGCCGGCGAACGCTGACGAGGAGGCCGCGATGCACCACCTCGATGCCGGCCTGCGGCGCCACCTCGGCCCAGATGTCGCGCGAGCGCATGGCGCGGCGCCAGCACTCGCCGCGCTGCTGGCCGGTGACGGTGACGAAGCCGAAATTGCGGATGGAGGCGCCGTTGGCCTGGGCATCGCGGTCGATCACCACCACGCGCAGACCCCGGCGCACGGCGGCCAATGCATGGCCGAGGCCGACGACACCGGCACCGACGACGGCGAGATCGAAAGCCTGCGACATGAGAGCGTTCCGGCGCGGTGGAAGGATACTCTTCCCTTAGCCTGCCGGCCGCGCTGACGCCACGCGACGTTTGGCCCGTGACACTGCGGCAGGTCAGGGCGTGGGGGCGCCGAGGCCGAGAGCGGCGAGGTCGGCGCCGACCTGTCGGGCGATGTGCGGGGCGGGGAAGAAGCGCGACAGCAGGGCGGCGGTGTCGGTCTTCCACGCCGGCACCAGCGCCACCAGCTTGTCCACGTCCATACGGGCGGTGGCCTCGTCGCCGGCGAGATGGGTGGCGAGGGCGCGGGCGAGCAGGCCCGGCGCGAAGACCTCGCCCATGAGCCGGTCGGCCGCGGCGGCGGCGCCGGCGGCATCCCCGCGCAGATAGGCGGCGACGACCCGGTAATAATCCACGGTCGGCGGCATGGCCGGCGCCGCCTTGAGCGCGCTGGCCAGCATCGCCTCGCCGCGGTCCAGCTCCCCGAAGGTGATCAGCCGGCCGCCATAAGCGGCGAGCGTATCGACGTCGTAGGGGTTCAGCTGCAGGGCGAGATCGCCTTCCGCCAGCGCAGCGCCGCGCTCGCCGCGATAGGAATGCACGTCGAGCGCCACGCGGCGGAAGAAGCCGCTGGTCGGCGACAGCTCGATGGCCTGCTCGACGGCGGCCAGCGCCCGGTTGACCGCCGGCGGCGTGGAGCGCGGATTGGCGCCGTTGCGGATCTCGTCGAGATAGAGCTCCGCGAGCAGGGCGTAGCCCAGCGCGAAGGTGTTGTCCGTCGCCACCGCCTTTTCCAGGCAGGCCCGGGCCGCCGCGTGATCGGCCGGCAGGTAGCTGCGCCAGTAATCATAGGCGAGCAGCACGCAGCCATAGGGACCGGCCTTGGCCGCGCCGCCCGACGACATCACCCGCGCGCGGGCCCGCGCCTGGATCACGCCATAGGGCTCGGCGAGCGAGGCCATGATCTCGCGCACCAGCTCGTTCTCGACCGCGATGGGGTCTTCGGTGGGCCGCAGCGCATCGAAATCGCGCGACCAGACGATGGTGCCGTCGCACAGATCCGACAGGCGCAGCAGCAGCGAGAAGGAGCCGTCCTCATGGTTCTCGACGAGGCCGCCCAGTGCGAAGGCCGAATGCGGCGAGGCGCCGCCAATGCCGCATTCGAGCCGCGGCCGGGCATCCGGGCTCGCCAGCACGTCGAGCAGGTCGAAGCGGGCGAGCGCGTCGCGGATGCGCATCTCCAGCCCGCGCGCCGGCAACTCCCCGCCCGGCGGGCGGGCCGCCGGAGCGGCCGACGGCGCCCCCGCGGCCGGTGCGAGAGCGGCGGCGGCGACCGGCATCGAGCCGGCAATATCGAAGGCCCGCACCTCGACCATGGGAATGCCGAGCCGGTTCGACCGCTCGATGGGGCGCAGGGCAAAGCCCGGGAACAGCGCCCGCAGGCTCGACGTCTCCACCACGTCCACCGCCATCATGATGGCGGTGGCGAGGACGAGCAGCAGCACGAGACCGCCGATCCATCGCCAGGCGCGGACGCCGCCGGCGCGGGGCTGAACGCCCGGAAGGAAGACCGGCAGGGCCGCGGCATCGGCGGGCGCCTCGTCCCCGGAGGCCGCCTCCTGCGGTTCGGCGCCGGGCGGGCTGCCGCCGGGCGCGCCACCCTGGGCATCCTGCCGGCGCGGCACGAAGAGCGGCACGTAGGAGCCGCGCGGAATGACGATCTCGATCTCGTCGTCGGCACCGGCGCCGGCGTAGTAGCGCTGCAGCGCGCGGCGCAGGCGGGTCGCCTCGACGCGCACGATGGGATCGATCTGCGGATCGAAGGACGGATCGCGCCCCAGCGCTTCCACGGCGATGGTGTAGCCCTTGATCGCCTCGCGACGCCCGTCGAGCGTGGCTTCGACCACGAAGCGCAGGATCGTGGAAAGCTGCGGCGAGGCGCGCAGTTCCTCCGCTTCCAGCACGCGGGCGAGCGCCTCCCGTGCCTGGAGCGGACTTGCCCCGGCCTGCTCGACCGACGCCGTCCCCGGCGACGTGCCGTCGGAACCGAGAGCGGCCTGCTCCTCGCCCTCGGGCATATCCGTCGGAGTGGATAGGGACAGGGTGTCGGTCACGGAGGTTCCTTCAAGCGGGAATCATTCCCTTTGTCGATCAAACCCCCGGCGGGCGGAATATATGACGTTACGTGACAATGTCACGGGGCAAAGTTGATGAACGCCGCCCTCCCCGGGGTCAAGCACGCGCAGGTGGATTTCCCGGTTCGGCAGAAGCGGAGCCGATCACATCATCGAATTTTTTCGTGAGCGGGACGCTGCCCAAGCATTATACATGACCAAAATCACGGCCCTCGCAGGGCCACTTCCCCGGAGCGGTTCATGTCCCTCGCCTATGATCTCGATGCCGTCGGCAGCGCGGCGCCCAACGATCTCGAAGCCTTCTGGATGGGCTTCACCGCCAATCGCGCCTTCAAGGCCCGCCCGCGCATGGTCGCGCGCGCCAAGGACATGCACTACTTCACCCCCGAGGGCCGGCCGATCCTCGACGGCTCTGCCGGGCTGTGGTGCTCCAATGCCGGCCACAACCGGGATTCCATCGTCGCCGCCATCCAGAAGCAGGCGGCGGAGATGGACTTCGCCCCCACCTTCCAGTTCGGCCACCCGCTGGCGTTCAAGGCGGCCTCGCGCATCGCCGAGCTGGCGCCGGGCGACCTCGACCATGTGTTCTTCTGCAATTCCGGCTCGGAAGCCGGCGACACCGCGCTGAAGATCGCCCTCGCCTATCACGCCGTCACCGGCAAGGGCACCCGCACCCGGCTGATCGGCCGCGAGCGCGGCTATCACGGCGTCGGCTTCGGCGGCATCTCGGTGGGCGGCATCTCGCCGAACCGCCGCTTCTTCGGCGGCCTGCTGGTCGGCACCGACCACCTGCCGCACACCTATGACCGCGACAAGCAGGCCTTCTCCAAGGGCGAGCCGGACTGGGGCGCCGAGAAGGCCGACGCGCTGGAGGGCCTTGTCGCCCTGCACGACGCCCAGACCATCGCCGCCGTCATCGTCGAGCCGATGGCCGGCTCCACCGGCGGCCTGCCGGCGCCGAAGGGCTACCTGAAGCGGCTGCGCGAGATCTGCGACAAATACGGCATCCTGCTGATCTTCGACGAGGTCATCACCGGCTTCGGCCGCCTCGGCTTCCCCTTCGCCGCCGAGCGCTACGGCGTGGTGCCGGACATGATCACCTTCGCCAAGGGCGTGACCTCCGGCGCGGTGCCGATGGGCGGCGTGATCGTGCGCAAGCACATCCACGACGCCTTCATGAACGGCCCGGAGCACGTCATCGAGCTATTCCACGGCTACACCTATTCCGGCCATCCGCTGGCCTGCGCCGCCTCGCTAGCGACGCTCGACCTCTACCGCGACGAGGCGCTGTTCGAGCGCGCGCGGGCGATGGAACCGATCTTCGCCGACGCGGTGATGGGCCTGAAGGGCAAGCCGGGCCTGCTCGACATCCGCACCGTCGGCCTGGTTGCCGCCTTCGACATGGCGCCGGCCGCCGAAGGGCCGGGCAAGCGCGGCTACCAGGCGATGGAGCACGGCTTCCACGACGAGGGCGTGATGTTCCGCGTGACCGGCGACACCATCGCGGTAAGCCCCCCGCTGATCATCAACGAAGCGCAGGTGGGCGAGCTGGTGGAGAAGATCGGCAAGACCATCGACGCGGTGATGTGAGGCACCCCGTCGCTTTGCCCCGCAGAATGCGACGCCCCGGCCACCGGCCGGGGCTTCCGCTTTCCGGCCGGCGGATGACATTGGCTGCCGTCGGCCTTATGTGCGGACGCCATGCGCGCCTTCGACACCCATCTGCCCATAGACGACGCCCTGCCGGAGCTGGCGGCGGCCTTGTCCGCCGGTTCCCGCGCGGTGCTGGTGGCGCCGCCCGGCGCCGGCAAGACCACGCGGGTGCCGCTGGCGCTCCTTGACGAGCCATGGGTGGAGGGGCGCAGGATCCTCGTCCTGGAGCCGCGCCGGCTCGCCGCCCGCGCCGCCGCCGAGCGCATGGCCTCCACCCTCGGGGAACAGGCCGGCCAGACGGTCGGCTATCGCGCACGCTTCGGCTCCAGGATCGGCCGGGCCACGCGTATTGAGGTGATCACCGAGGGCATCTTCACCCGCATGATGCTCGACGACCCGGAGCTTGCCGGCGTCGCGGCGGTGCTGTTCGACGAATTCCACGAGCGCTCGCTCGACGCCGATCTCGGCCTCGCCCTCGCCCTCGACGCGCAATCCGCGCTGCGCGAGGACCTGCGGCTGCTGGTCATGTCGGCGACGCTCGACGGCGCGCGAGTGGCCAGGCTGCTCGGCGATGGGCGACGGGATGCGGCACCGGTGATCGAGAGTCTCGGCCGCGCCTATCCGGTGGAGACCCGCTATGCGGGGCGCGACCCGCGCGCGCCGATCGAGCGGCAGATGGCCGAGGCGGTGCGTCGCGCGCTGGCGGAGGAGACCGGCTCGGTGCTCGCCTTCCTGCCCGGCGCGGCGGAGATCCGGCGCACCGAGAACCTGCTGCGCGAGGCGATAGCGGATCCGAGGGTCGAGATCGCCCCGCTCTACGGCGCGCTCGACGCCCGCGCGCAGGACCGGGCGATCGAGCCGGCGCCGGCGGGCACGCGCAAGGTGGTACTGGCCACCTCCATCGCCGAGACCAGCCTCACCATCGAGGGGGTGCGCCTCGTGGTCGATAGCGGGCTCGCCCGCGTGCCGCGCTACGAGCCCGGCGTCGGCATGACCCGGCTGGAGACGGTGCGGGTCTCCCGCGCCGCGGCCGACCAGCGGCGCGGCCGCGCCGGCCGCACCGAGCCGGGCGTCGCCATCCGGCTGTGGAACGAGGCGGAGACCGCCAGCCTGCCGGCCTATGCGACGCCGGAGATCCTCGCCGCCGACCTCGCCGGCTTCGTGCTCGACCTCGCTCTATGGGGGGTGAGCGACCCGTCCACCCTCGCTTTCCTCGATCCGCCGCCGGCGGCGGCGCTCGCCGAGGCGCGGAGCCTGCTCGCCGCGCTCGGCGCGCTCGACGCCGACGGGCGCGTCACCGGGCACGGGCGGGCCATGGCGCGGCTGCCGCTGGAGCCGAGGCTGTCGCGCCTGGTACTGGAAGGCGCGCGGCGCGGCGGCGGCGAAAAGGCGGCGCGCATCGCCGCCGTGCTGTCGGAGCGCGGGCTGGGCGGCCTGGATGTCGATCTCGCCCACCGGCTCGATCTGCTGGCGTCCGATCGCTCGCGGCGCGGCGAGGAGGCGCGGCGCATGGCGGCGCGCTGGGCGGAGGAAGCCGGCCGACTGGTGGAACGGGACGCGGCGGCGACGCCCTCCCCCGCCGCGCTGCTCGCCCATGCCTTCCCCGACCGGCTCGCCCGCACCCGTGGCGACGGACGGCGCTTCGTGCTGGCGAACGGGCGCGGCGGGGCGCTGGACCCGGCCGCACCGCTCGCCCGCGCGCGGTTCCTCGCGGTGGCGGAGATGAGCGGCAGCGCCGAGGAAGCGCGGATATTGCTCGCCGCCGAGATCGACGAAGCCGAGATCGAGGCCGAGTTCGGCGACCAGATCACGGAGGCCGAGGAGACCAGCTTCGACGCCGCCGCCGGCGCCCTGCGGGCGCGAAAGGTGCGGCGGCTGGGTGCGCTGGTGCTGTCGGAAAAGCCGGCGCGGGTCGCGGCCGGCATGGCGACCGGCCGGGCGCTCGCCCGCGCGGCGGCGGCGCGGGGGATCGAGCGGCTCGCCTGGTCGGCGGCGCAGCGGCAATGGCTCGATCGGGTGCGCTTCCTGCACACCGCCGCGCCGGAGACCTGGCCGGACCTCTCCGACGCCGCGCTGGCGGCGAGCGTCGAGGACTGGCTGGCGCCGCTGCTCACCGAGGCAACCAGCCTCAACGCCCTCGACGCCGAGCTCCTGGGCCGCGCGCTGCCGGGATTGCTCGACTGGGAGCTGGCGCGCCGGCTCGACGCCGAGGCGCCGACGCATTTCGAGGCGCCGACCGGCTCGCGCCTGCCGGTCGACTACGCCGCCGAGGGCGGGCCGACCATTTCGGTGCGGGTGCAGGAGCTGTTCGGGCTCGGCACGCATCCCGCGCTCGCCGGCGGGCGGGTGCCGCTGGTGCTCGCCTTGCTCTCGCCGGCGCACCGGCCGATCCAGG
The DNA here is from genome assembly GCF_018390555.1 of Ancylobacter oerskovii. Taxonomy (GTDB): domain Bacteria; phylum Pseudomonadota; class Alphaproteobacteria; order Rhizobiales; family Xanthobacteraceae; genus Ancylobacter; species Ancylobacter oerskovii. The sequence continues at coordinate 886,389 of NZ_JAHBGB010000002.1, forward strand.
TGACGCGCGACCTGCCTTCCTTCTGGGCCGGCTCCTGGAGAGAGGTGCGCGCGGAGATGCGCGGGCGCTATCCGCGTCATCCCTGGCCGGAGGACCCGGCCAGCGCCGAGGCGACGCGGCGGGCCAAGCCGCGCGGCTGAGCGCCTCACGCCCCCGCGAGCGGGCGGACGCAAAGCATTAACCACGGAATCGGCTGCCGTCGCCGCCACCCCCCGCCTTAAGGACCGGTCAACATCTGCGGCGCCAAGGTGCTCCCACAATAAAATCTGTCCCCAGGCAGATATCGGCGAGATGAGCGCAAGCAGAGAGACGGCGATGAGAGAGGCAGCGGTGAGAGAGCCGGCGATGCGGGACATGTCCCATCGCCGGCGCGCAGCGGTAGCCCGTCGCCCGCAGGGCACCGGGCTGGAATACGGCCTGATCGCCGCCGCCCTGGCGGTAGCGATCGTCACGGTGGTGGCCGGGCTCAGCGCCCGCTATGGCGAACGCGCCTCCGCCGCCACTCCCCAGATCGTGCAGACGATACGCTGACGACCGTCGGGCGGCGCGCCGCCCGACGCCTTCCGAGGCGCCGTCAGGTGCCCAGCGGTGCCCGTCGGCGCGGCACCACGGCGCGCGAGACCAGCAGCTTGTCGATGCGCCGCCCGTCCATATCCACCACCTCGAAGCGCCATCCCTTGGCGGTGAAGGCGACGCCTTCCTGCGGGATCGCCTTCAATTCGTGCAGCGCATAGCCCGCCGCGGTGTGGAAGCCGGAATCCTGCGGGATGCTGATGCCGAGCAGATCGGCGAGCTCGTCGGTCGGCGTGGCACCGGCGACGAGATAGGAGCCGTCCTCGCGCTCTACCGCATGCGGGCCGGAGACGCCGGCCTCGTCCACCATCACCGTGCCGGCGATGGCGTCGAGCAGGTCGGCCGGGGTGAGGATGCCGACCATGGTGCCGTATTCGTTGACCACCAGCGCCAGCGGCGATTCCGCGTGCCGCAGCTGCTTCATGGCGTCGAGCGCCCCGGCGGTCTCCACCAGCACCGCGCCCTGCTTGACCAATTGGCGCGGATCCGGCGTCACGCCCTGGAGATAGGCCTCCAGGAGGTCGCGTATGTCGATGACGCCGACCGGCTCGTCCGGCGAGCCCTCGCAGGCCGGCATGCGGGTGTGGCGGGTCTCGCGTATGGTCTGGCGCACCACTTCCGGGTCGTCGTTGAGGTCGATCCAGTCGATGTCGTGGCGCGGCGTCATCACCGCCCGCACCGGGCGGTCGGCGAGGCGCATGACGCCGGCGATCATCCGCCGCTCCTCGGGATCGATGACGCCGGCGGTCTCGGCCTCGGCGACGATGGCGCGGATCTCCTCGTCGGTGACGTTGTTGTCGCCGCCGCCGGCGCGATCGCCGATCAGCCGCAGCACCAGCCGCGAGGACAGGTCGAGCAGCCACACCGCCGGGGCGGCGACGCGCGACAAGATCATCATCGCCGGGGCGACAAGGCTCGCGAGCTGCTCCGGGTTCTGCAGGGCGAGGCGCTTGGGAATCAGTTCGCCGATGATCAGCGAGACATAGGTGATGGCCGCGACGACGATGACGTAGCCGAGGCCCTCGGCGAGGTTGGGCGAGACGCCCTGCGTCTCCAGCCAGTCGCCGAGCATGTCGCCCAGCGTGGCGCCGGAGAACGCACCGGCGAGGATGCCGATCAGCGTGATGCCGATCTGCACGGTGGAAAGGAAGCGGCCGGGATCGGCGGCGAGCTGGAGGGCGGCGCGGGCGCCGGAGGAGCCTTGCTCGGCGCGCGAGCGCAGCCGGGCCGGACGGGACGACACGACCGAAAGCTCGGCCATGGCGAGAACGCCGTTCAACAGGACGAGGAGAACGACGACAGCGATTTCAAATAAGGGCATCGGTTCCAGATGGGGGACAAGCCACACCCACCCTATAGCACAAAGCCGGCGATTTGCGATGCGTCTGGCATACACGACCCGCGACGGACGGTTTGACGGGGGCCGGCATGGCGCCTAGAAGCCCATGCAACGGCCCCGTTCAGCGTGATTTCCGGCGATGTCCTTCAACAGTTTCGGCCAGTCTTTCCGGGTGACCACCTTCGGCGAGAGCCATGGCCCCGCCATTGGCGGCGTCGTTGATGGCTGCCCGCCCGGCATCGCCTTCAGGCTGGAGGAGATCCAGGCGGCGCTCGACCGGCGCCGGCCCGGCCAATCGCGCTTCACCACCCAGCGGCGCGAGCCCGACGAGGTGAAGGTGCTCTCCGGCGTGCTGCCCGGCGAGGACGGCCTGCTCACCACCACCGGCACGCCGGTCGCCTTCCTCATCGAGAATGTCGATCAGCGCTCCAAGGACTATTCGGCGATCTCCGAGAGCTACCGGCCCGGCCATGCCGACTATGCCTATGACGTGAAATACGGCCTGCGCGACCATCGCGGCGGCGGGCGCTCCTCCGCCCGCGAGACGGCGGTGCGCGTGGCGGCCGGGGCGCTCGCCATGAAGGTGCTGCCCGGCGTCACCGTGCGGGGCGCGCTGGTGCAGATGGGCGACATCCATATCGACCGCGCCAGCTGGAACTGGGACGAGATCGGCAACAACCCGTTCTTCTGCCCGGACGCGCAAGCGGCGGCGCGGATGGCCGACTACCTCGACGGCATCCGCAAGTCCGGCTCCTCGGTGGGGGCGGTGATCGAGGTGGTGGCCGACGGTGTGCCGCCCGGCCTCGGCGCGCCGATCTACGGCAAGCTCGATGCGGATCTGGCGGCGGCCTTCATGAGCATCAACGCGGTGAAGGGCGTCGAGATCGGCGAGGGCTTCGCGAGCGCCGCGCTCACCGGCGAGGACAATGCCGACGAGATGCGCATGGGCAATGACGGCAAGCCGATCTTCCTCGCCAACCATGCCGGCGGCATATTGGGCGGTATCTCCACCGGCCAGCCGGTGGTGGCGCGCTTCGCGGTGAAGCCGACCTCCTCGATCCTGACGCCCCGCAAGACGGTGACGCGCTATGGCGAGGACGCCGAGATCCTCACCAAGGGCCGGCACGACCCCTGCGTCGGCATCCGCGCCGTGCCGGTGGGCGAGGCGATGATGGCCTGCGTGCTGGCCGACCATGTGCTGCGGGCGCGGGCGCAGGTGGCGGTGCCGCCGGCGTGGCCGTTCGCCCGGCCGGAGGCCTGAGGGCGGGGAACCTGAGGGCGGGGGCTGGCGCCGGCGGGCACATGCTCCGGCCCTGCTGCATAAGCCGCCCGCGTCCTTCGAGGCCCGGCCAAGGCCGGGCACCTCAGGATGAGGAGCCCTGCCTCGTGGCATGAACCTTCCCTCCCGGCTCCCCACCCTTCCCAACGCTCCTCATGCTGAGGCGCGAGCGCAGCGAGCCTCGAAGCACGCAGCCCCCAGCATTCGCGCAATTTCAGTACGGCTGAAAATGCAATGTTATTTCATTGCAGCTGAACCCGCCCGCTTCTATAATTTCCGCATGAAACTGGCGGATTGGCTCACTTCGACCGGCACCACGCGCAGCGCTTTCGCCCGCGCGTGCGGCCTGTCGCCGGCGAGCATCACCGCCCTGTGCAAGGACGACCCGGCCTGGGTCTCGCGGGAGGCGGCGGCGCGCATCGCCGCGGCGACGGGCGGCGCGGTGACGCCGAACGACTTCCTCGGGCTCGACATCAGCGAGGTGAAGACCATGACCGACAATCTCCAGGCCCGCGTCCAGGCGGCCATCGAGGCCTTTGCCCGCGGCGACATGCTGGTCGTCACCGATGACGACGACCGCGAGAACGAAGGCGACATCATCCTCGCAGCCGTCCACGCCACCCCGGAAAAGCTCGCCTTCATCGTTCGCCACACCTCCGGCATCGTCTGCACGCCGATCACCGCCGAGCATGCGCGCAAGCTGCGGCTCAACCCGATGGTGAGCGACAACGACGCCCCGCACTCCACCGCCTTCACCATCTCCATCGACTACAAGCACGGCACCACCACCGGCATCTCGGCCGAGGACCGCACCGCCACCGTGCGCGGCCTCGCCAACCCCAATGCGGGGGCCGCGGACTTCGTGCGGCCGGGCCACATCTTCCCGCTGATCGCCCGCGAGGGCGGGGTGCTGATGCGCTCCGGCCATACCGAGGCGGCGGTGGATCTGTGCAAGCTCGCCGGCGTCGAGCCGGTCGGCGTCATCTGCGAACTGGTCAATGACGACGGCACGGTGATGCGCGGGCCGCAGGTGAGCGACTTTGCCAATGCCCACAAGCTGACCCGCGTCTCGGTGGCCGACCTGATCGCCTATCGCCAGTCGCGCGAGAAGCTGGTGACGCGTGCTGCCGAGTTCACCGCCCCCACCGTGGTCGGCGACATGCACGGCATCTCCTATGTCACCCCGTTCGAGCCGGTGAACCACCTCGCGCTGGTGCACGGCAAGATCGGCGACGGCCGCAACGTGCTGGTGCGGCTCCACCGCGCCGACCCGATCGGCGACGTGTTCACCGGCGGCAAGGCGATCCAGACCTCGCTGGAGCGCATCAAGGCGGAAGGGCGCGGCGTACTCGTCTATCTGCGCGACGGCACCGCCGGCGTGCCGACCACCTCGGTCGGGCAGGAGGAAGGCAAGACCGAATCGACGCGGCTGCGCGACGAGGCCTGGCGCGAGGTCGGGCTGGGGGCGCAGATCCTGAAGGATCTCGGCATCACCTCGATTCGCCTCATCGCCTCCCGCACGCGCACCTATGTCGGCGTCGCCGGCTTCGGCATCGAGATCGTCGGCACCGAGGTACTGGATGTCTGACGGTATCTGATAACCCCCGACCACTTCTCCGGCCATTCCCGCTCACGCGAACGGCATCGAAAGCCTGGCGGTGGCGCCAATTTCGGCTTTCGGCGGCGGCGACCCTCGTGCCACCATGACATGGACGGTTCATCGAGCCGTCATCGTGCCGTCGTCGTGGTGCCCTCTCGGACGGAGGTCGCAATGCCGGATGTGCGTGTGGTGCGGTCGACTCTCGCCGCGTTCCTGGCGGTGCTGGCAGCGGGACTGGCAGCAGGACTTGGGCTGGCGCCGCCCGCGGCGGCGGCGGACGCGACCGTCGATGTCGAACTGGTGCTGGCGGTCGACGTCTCCTATTCGATGGACCTCGACGAGCTGGCGCTGCAGCGCGACGGCTATATCGGCGCAGTGACCTCGCCGGAATTCCTCAATGCGCTCAAGCTCGGCCCCAATGGCAAGGTGGCGCTCGCCTATGTGGAATGGGCCGGCGCCGAGGACCAGAAGCTGGTGGTCGACTGGACCGAGATCGGCAGCGAGGCGGAGGCGCGGGCCTTCGCCGCTGCCATCCGCGCCGCGCCGCTGCGCCGCGTCTACCGCACCTCGATCTCCGGCGCGATGAGCTTCAGCGCCGAGCTGATCAGGAACAACCGCTTCAAGGGGCTGAAGCGGGTGATCGACATTTCCGGCGACGGCACCAACAATCAGGGCCCGCTGGTCGACGCCACCCGCGACGAGGTGGTCAAGCAGGGCATCACCATCAACGGCCTGCCGCTGATGATGAAGGAGCCGGCCGGCTCGATGCTCGATATCGGCCAGCTCGACGTCTATTACGAGGACTGCGTCATCGGCGGGCCCGGCGCCTTCGTGGTGCCGGTGCGCGGCATGCATGAATTCGCCACCGCCATCAAGACCAAGCTGGTGCTGGAAATCGCCGGGCTGCGGCTGCCGCCGCCGCGCATCGGCCCGGTGCCGGAGGTGCATCCGGTGGCCGGCGAGAAACGGGTCTCCTGCTCGATCGGCGAGCGCATGTGGATGGAGCGCTGGGGGAACTGAGGCGCGGCGGCGGGGATCGGCCTCCGATTTCCAGCCTGCCGCTACCGGGAGAACGTCGTCATGCCCGGGCTTGACCCGGGCATCCACGACTTGGACCGGAGCACCAACCCCGCACCGCGCGCCGGCCGGGACGGGAAGACGTGGATCCCCGGGCCAAGCCCGGGGATGACGGTGTGCCTATGGGCACAGGTCCGGCCAGATCGTGGCCGGCCATTACAGTGGGATCAGCGCCGGAACACGCCGACCAGCTCGACATGGGAGGAATAGCGGAACTGGTCGACCGGCGTGACCCGCTCCAGCCGGTAGCCGCCCTTGACCAGCAGCGCCGCGTCGCGCGCGAAGGTGACGGGATCGCAGGACACGCCGACGACGAGCGGCACCTTGCTGGCCGCCAGCTGCGCCGACTGCGCCTCGGCGCCCTGCCGCGGCGGATCGAACACCACGGCGTCGAAGGCCTTCAATTCCAGAGGCAAGAGCGGCCGGCGGAACAGGTCGCGCGCCTCGCCCGTCACCGGCTTGAGGCCGGACGTGCCGCGCACCGCCCTGCCCAGCGCCTCGATGGCTGGCGCGGAGGATTCATAGGCGGCGACCCGCGCCCGCTCGGCAAGGCGCAGCGCGAAGGTGCCGACGCCGGAAAACAAATCGGCGATGGATTTGGCGCCGGCCGTCGCCTCCCCCACCAGCGCCGCCAGCGTCGCCTCGCCGGCGGCGGTCGCCTGCAGGAAGGAGCCCGGCGGCAGCGGCACGCGGGCGCGGCCCATGGTGAGCAAGGGCGGTTCACGCTGCAGCACCAGCTCGCCATGACGGGTGAGCCGGGCCAGCTTGTGGGCGCCCGCGAGCTCCGCCAGCGCCGCGACGCTCCTCGGCTTCAGCGGCCCGGAGCCGCGCACGTCGACATCGAGGCCGGTCTCGCTGGCGGTGACCTGGATATCGAGCGGCTTGGCCACCGGGGCCAGCGCCTGCGCCAGCGCCCAGGCGGCCGGCAGCGCGCCATCCAGCGACGGCGCCAGGATCGGGCAGGTATCGATGGCGACCACCGCATGGCTGCGCCAGCCGGCGAAGCCGACGGCCAAGGTGTCACGCCCTTTCGGTGCGGATCCGCCGGTGCCCCGCGCGTGGAAGGTGGCGCGGCGGCGGCCCTCGCCATGGGCATCCACCAGCGCGGCGACCTCGGTGTCGATGCCAACGCGGGCCAGCGCCTCCACGACGAGGCCGCGTTTCCAGGCCCGGTAGGGCTCGGCCTGCCAGTGCTGGAAGGCGCAGCCGCCGCACACGCCGACATGGCGGCAGAACGGGTCGATCCGCTCCGGGCTCGGCTCGATCACGGAGACGAGGCGCGCGCGCTCGCCCTGCCGTTCCACCTCGACCCACTCGCCGGGCAGCGCCAGCGGCACGAAGACCGGTCCCTCGGGCGTATCGGCGATGCCGTCGCCGCGATGGCCGAGCCGGTCGATGCGCAGCGTGGCGAGGCCGGACGGGGAAACGCCGTGCACAGACGGGGCGGACATGCTCAACCTTCGCTCAGTGTGACGTCGATCAGCGGCGCGGCGGTACGCGCGGCGACGACGAGATGCTCCTCATTGCCGTCGCCGCCGAGGATGGGCGAGACGAGGCGGTGCGTCGCCAGCCAGCCGAGCTCGCCGAGCCGTGCGACCACCCGGTCAACGGCGGCCAGGCGAACGGCGCGGTCGCGCACGATGCCGCCCTTCGACACATGTTCGCGCCCCACCTCGAATTGCGGCTTCACCAGCGCCACGAGCCAGGCATCCGGCGCGGCATGGGCCAGCGCGGCGGGAAGCACCTGCTCCAGCGCGATGAAGCTGACATCGATGGTGACGATCTCCGCCGGTGGCACCTCGCCGATGGCGAGCCTGCGGATGTCGGTGCCCTCGAGCGAGACGAGGCGCGGATGGATGCGCAGCTTCTCGGCAAGCTGGTCGCGCCCGACATCCACCGCATGCACGCGGGCGGCGCCGCGCGCCAGCAGCACCTGGGAGAAGCCGCCGGTGGAAGCGCCGACATCCAGCGCCTCCAGGCCGGTGACGTCGAGCCCGGCGGCGTCGAGTGCCGCCTCCAGCTTCAATCCGGCGCGGGAGACCCATTCATAGGCCTCGCGCGCCTCGATGACCGCATCGACGGCGATGGTCTCGGAAGGCTTGGCGACCACCTTGCCGTCGGCGGTGACGAGCCCGGCCTCGATGGCCGCCTGGGCGCGGGCCCGGCTGTCGAACAGGCCGCGCTCGACCAGCACCCGGTCGGCGCGCTGGCGCTCGCTGCGGGGAGGCTTGGGGACCGGTGCGGCGTCCGCCATGGCAGGGTTCCCCGGGCCTAGCCCCGGAGAAGGGCCGGCGGCACGTCCTCGGCGCGGCCGAGGGCGGCGAACACGCCGCGCACGATGCCCTCAGCGTCGAGGCCGGCGTCGCGCAGCTGGGCGGCCGGGGTGTCGTGATCGATGAAGCGGTCCGGCAGCTGCAGCGTGCGGATCTTCAGCCCGCGCTCCAGCGCCCCCGCCTCGGCGAGTAGGGTCAGCACATGCGAGCCGAAGCCGCCGACCGCCCCCTCCTCCACCGTCACCAGCACCTCATGCTCGCGCGCGAGGCGCAGGATAAGGTCGCGGTCGAGCGGCTTGGCGAAACGGGCATCGGCGACGGTGGTCGACAGGCCGAAGCCGGCCAACTGGTCGGCGGCCGCGAGGCAGGGCGCGAGGCGCGTGCCCAGCGACAGCAGCGCCACCTTGGAGCCCTCGCGCACGATGCGGCCACGACCGATTTCCAGCGGTACGCCGTGCTCGGGACGCTCGACGCCGACGCCCTCGCCACGCGGGTAGCGGAAGGCGATGGGGCCTTCGTCATAGGCGGCCGCGGTCGCCACCATGTGGACGAGCTCGGCCTCGTCGGCGGCGGCCATCACCACCATGCCGGGCAGGCAGGCGAGCATCGGCACGTCGAAGGCGCCGACATGGGTGGCGCCGTCGGCCCCCACCAGCCCGGCACGGTCGATGGCGAAGCGCACCGGCAGGCGCTGGATGGCGACGTCGTGCACCAGCTGGTCATAGGCGCGCTGCAGGAAGGTGGAATAGATGGCGCAGAACGGCTTGTAGCCTTCGGTGGCGAGGCCGGCGGCGAAGGTCACGGCGTGCTGCTCGGCGATGCCGACGTCGAAGGTCCGTTCGGGGAAGGCCTGCTCGAACAGGTCGAGCCCGGTGCCGGCCGGCATGGCGGCGGTCACTGCGACGATCTTCGGATCGCGCCGCGCCTCGTCGATCAGGCTGTCGGCGAAGACGCGGGTGTAGGACGGGGCGTTGGAGATCGCCTTGGCCTGCGCGCCGGTGGCGACGTCGAAACGCTGCACGCCGTGATATTTGTCGGCCGAGGCTTCGGCCGGCGCGTAGCCCTTGCCCTTCTGGGTGACGACATGCACCAGGATCGGCCCGGTGTCGCTGTCGCGCGCATTGCGCAGCACCGGCAGCAGGTGGTCGAGATTATGACCGTCGATGGGGCCGACATAATAGAAGCCGAGTTCCTCGAACAGCGTGCCGCCGGTCCAGAAGCCGCGGGCGAACTCCTCCGCCCGCGCCGCCTGGCGCTCGAAGAATTTCGGCAGGTTGCCGGCCAGCTGCTTGGCGGTTTCCCGCAGCGAACGGTAGGTGCGCCCCGACAGCAGGCGGGCGAGATAGGCCGACATGGCGCCCACCGGCGGGGCGATCGACATGTCGTTGTCGTTCAGGATGACGATGAGGCGGGAATCCATCGCCCCGGCATTGTTCATCGCCTCATAGGCCATGCCGGCGGACATGGCGCCGTCGCCGATGACGCAGACCACGTTGCGTCGGGGCGCGGCGGGATCGCCCTCCGCCTCGAGGTCGCGCGCCACCGCCATGCCGAGGCCAGCGGAGATCGAGGTGGAGGAATGCCCGGCGCCGAAGGGATCGTAGGGGCTTTCGGCGCGGTTGGTGAAGCCGGACAGGCCGGCCCCCTGGCGCAACGTACGGATGCGCTCACGCCGGCCGGTGAGGATCTTGTGCGGGTAGCACTGATGGCCGACGTCCCAGATCAGCCGGTCGCTCGGCGTATCGAAGACGTGATGCAGCGCGACGGTGAGCTCGACCACACCGAGACCGGCTCCGAGATGGCCGCCGGTCACGGAGACGGCGGAGATCGTCTCCTCCCTGAGCTCGGCGGCGAGCTGGGGCAGCTGCTCGTCCGCCAGCCGGCGCAGATCCGCCGGTTCGCGGAGGGTGTCGAGAAGCGGCGTGGAAGGGCGGGTCAAGTACTACCTCGGTGCTCGCCGTCCGAACGCGCGGGGCGCTCCACCGCCCGCCGGACGAAGTTCTAGGGCATACACGCTGGCGCGCAGCCACGCAACGCGGGCCGCCTCACGCACCGGGGAGCCGGCCGCGTCGCCGGCGATTCACCCCGGCGCCCGCGGCGAGCACCCGTTACAGGGTAGGTGGCGCGCAGCGGGCGGAAATCAACCGCCCCGCCGCCGGCGGCACGCGGAACCGCCCGGCGCCGGACCTACGCCCTCCAGTTGTCCGCTCCCGCGGGCCGCGGCCCGCCCCATGGCGCCCAAACCATGTGGAGACCGTCGCCGAACGGCGCGACGGACATGGAAACGCCCGCCCGCATACATTAGAACCACGCCATGACAGTAGGGGCCCCTCCCGACTCGAACGACCCCAACGTGCCGCTTCCTGCCGCTCTCGACGGTGGGCGACGCCTGGTGCTGTTCCTGCCCGGCCATGATCCGACGGACATGGACTATCATCACGGCCGCTTCGCCAACCAGGCGGGGCGCTTCGCCACGTTGTGGTCCTGCCGGACCGAGGTGTCGGGGCGCCGCGACGAGCCGGACCAGCCGGTGAGCCTGTGGAGCGCCCGCAGCGAAGGGCCCAACTGGCGGCAGGACACCGATTTCGCCGTGCTGCGCTGGGACGACATCGTGGTGGCGCTCGACGAGCGCCTCGCCCTGGTGCGCCTCTGGCGCGGGCTGGCGGCGCTCTACGAATTCGCGCGCAACGGCACCAGCCGCCGCTATTTCAAGGCGACGCTGCGCTACGGCATCTTCTGCCTGTTCCCGGTGGCGATCCTGGTGCTGCTGCTGCTCGGGGGGCTGCTGGCCGGGCTGGCCGGCGCCTTCATCGCCGACCTCCTCATCCCGCCGGACGTCGGCGGGCACCCCGCCACGCTCGCCGGGCTGGTGGTCGGATCGCTGGTTTTTCTCGGCCTGTTCCACCAGCCGGGGCGGCGATGGCGACTGCATCAGGCGCTCGACGACTGGGACCTCGCCCGCGACTATCTGCACGGGCACACCCCGGTGCTGGACGAGCGGCTGGGGCGTTTCGCCGACTACCTCGTGGAGAAGGTCCGCACCGGCGGCTATGACGAGGTGATCCTGGTCGGCCACAGCCTCGGCGCCACGCTGGCGCTGCGGGTGCTGGTGCAGGCTTTCGCGCGCGATCCCCAGTTCGGGCGGCGCGGCACGCGGCTGAACCTGCTGACCTGCGGCGCCACCATCCCGAAATTCGCGCTGCATCCCGGCGCCGGCGCCATACGCGCCGAGGCCGAGGCCATCGCCCGCCGGGGCGATCTGGTCTGGACCGAATACCAGGCGCGGCACGACGCCATCAATTTCTACAAGTTCCATCCGGTGAAGCTGCAGCGGGCGGAATTCGACACGGCGGAATACGGCCAGCCAGTGCTGAAGAACGCCAATCTCAAGCAGATGATCTCGCGCGAGAAGCTGCGGGCGCTGCGCTGGCACATCATGCGCCTGCACTACCAGTTCCTGCTGGCGAACGAGATGAAGGCCCCCTACGACTTCTTCATGATCGCCCTCGGCCCGGTGCCCTTCGCCGAGCTGTGCGCCTCGCGCAACGGACCGATCAGCCTGTTCGCCGAGGACGGCTCGGTCCTGCCGCCGCAGAACCCCACGGATACCAGGAACGAGGCCTCCGCGCCGCAGGACGCCCGAGAGGACGCTTCATGAACCTCATCATCGCCGCCAAGATCATCTGGGCCATCGGCGTCGTCGGCTGGTACGTCATCCGCATTCCCTTCGAGCAGAAGGTGAAGCGCGAGAAGGTGGTCGACGCCCGCCACAAGGTGCGCGAGCTGATCCTCCTGTCCTGCTCGACCTGCGGGCTCGGCATCATCCCGCTGTTGTGGGCGACCTCGGACCTGTTCGACTTCGCCGACTATCCCTATTCGGCGGCGCAGCTGGTACTCGGCGCGCTCACCTTCGCCTTCTCGCTCTGGCTGTTCCGCCGCACCCATGAGGACCTCGGCAAGAACTGGTCGGTGACGCTGGAGATCAAGGACACCCACAAGCTCATCACCGGCGGCGTCTACCGCTATGTGCGCCACCCGATGTATTCCGCCTTCTTCCTGTGGGCGCTGGCGCAGCTGATCCTCATCCCCAACTGGATCGCTGGCCCGGCCGGGGTGATCGGCTTCGGCATCCTCTATCTCTTCCGCGTCGGCCGCGAGGAGGCGATGATGCTCGACACTTTCGGCGACGAATACCGCGCCTACATGGCCCGCACCGCCCGCATCGTGCCGGGCGTGCTCTAGGTTTTCCTTGCGCGAACCGGCATCCGCTTCGCGCGAAAAGACTGCAGGGAGAGGCCCCCATGCTGGAACTGCGCCCGGGCTGCGAGTGCTGCGACCGCGATCTGCCGCCGGCGTCGCGGGAGGCGATGATCTGCACCTTCGAATGCACCTTCTGCGCCGATTGCGCGGACAGGGTGCTCGGCGGCATCTGCCCCAATTGCTCGGGCGAGCTGGTGCGCCGGCCGGTGCGGCCGGAGGCGGCGCTGGCACGGAACCCGGCTTCGACGCGGCGGGTGTTCAATCCCGACTGCGCGACCCGCAAGGCAGGCTGATATCCGGCAGGCTGATATCCGGCGCACCGCTTTCCGCCGGCGTGCCCTTCAGGCGCACCCGGCGGAAGCCACCGGCGGCGATGTCGTCGCACAATCGCGTCCACTGGCAGCCGACACAGGCGGCCCGGCTGGCGCCGCTGGCAAAGGCCGCGCGCATCGCCGCGAGCCGCGGCGCCGACAGGTCGAGACGATCGCCCGGCGCGAAACCGCCGCCAAACAGCCCGGCCAGCGCGGCGCGTGCCCGCGCGTCGCGTGCGACGACACTGTCGTTCAGGCAGTGATGGCCGGCCTCGCCCAGCATCGGCGTGCAGATATCGTCCGGCCCCTCGACCAGTTCGGCCGGCTCGCCGGCATCGAGGCGGAGGACGAGGGCGTCGTAATGGGCGGTGAAGGCCGGCGTGTAGCCCCGGCCGACATAGGTCATCAGGCAGAGCAGATGGTGGCCGCGCAACCGGATGCTCATCCGCGAACGCTCATCCGCGCGGGCGTCCCGGCCGCCTCACTCGCCGTCCAGCGGCACGGTGCCGGCCGGACGACCGTCGGCACCGAGCGTGATCTTCTCCACCCGCGCCTCGGCATCCTTCAGCAGCGCGTCGCAGCGCGCCTTCAGCGCTTCGCCGCGGGCATAGAGGACGATGGATTCCTCCAGAGGCACATTGCCACCCTCGAGCTTGCCGACGATGGTCTCGAGCTCCGCCAGCGCCTTCTCGAAGCTCAGCGTCGCGACATCCGCAAAATCGGTCATGGCATCCTCCGCTCGTGCGAGAGGCTCGAATCGGCGCCCCTCGCGTCCCGCCTTATACCCGATCAGCCACGCATCAAGGTCAGCACATGCTGCTCGGCCGAGCGGGTGAGGCCCTCCAGGTCGTAGCCGCCCTCCAGCACCGAGACGATGCGCCCGCCGCAATGCTTCTCGGCGAGTTCCATCAGCTTGAGCGTCACCCAGCGGTAATCGTCCTCCAGCAGACAGATATTCGCCAGCGGGTCGCGCACATGCGCGTCGAAACCGGCGGAGATGATCACCAGTTCCGGCCCGAACGCCTGCAGCCGCGGCAGGATGCGGCTCTCGAAGGCCTCGCGGAAGCGCTCGCCGGTGTCGCCCGCGCGCAGCGGCGCGTTGACGATATTGTCCGAGGTGCCGCGCTCGCCCACCGAGCCGGTGCCGGGAAACAGCGGCATCTCATGCGTCGAGGCGTACATCACGCTGGGGTCCGACCAGAAGATCTCCTGCGTGCCATTGCCGTGATGCACGTCGAAATCGACGATGGCGACGCGGCCGAGGCCGTGCACCGCCTGCGCGTGGCGGGCGGCGATGGCGACATTGTTGTAGAGGCAGAAGCCCATCGGCGTGCGCGTCTCGGCATGGTGCCCCGGCGGGCGCATGGAGACGAAGGCGTTGGCGACCTTGCCGGTGACGACTTCGTCCACCGCCAGCACCGAGCCACCCACCCCGCGGGAGATCGCCTCGCCGGTGCCGGGCGACATCACCGTATCGCCGTCGATGCGCACCAGCCCCTCTTCGGGACTGGCCTCGGCCAGCGCGTCCACATAGTCGGCCGGATGCACGCGGATGATGTCCTCGCGGCTGGCGAGCGGCGCCTGCACGCGCACCAGCGTGGCGAACTCCTCCTTCTCGAACAGGCGGTTGAGCACCCGCACGCGGTCGGGACGCTCCGGGTGGCCAGGCGGCGTGACATGGTCGAGGCAGGCGTCGTGCGCGATCAGCAGCGTGTTCATGGGCATCCTTGGACGGTCGTTTCACCGCCTCGATGAAACGACGAAGCGTTCGGGTTCGTGGCTCTCCGCATTTTCTGCAGGCGAACCGGCATGCGCTTCGCTCGAAAATGCACCGGGGCGGACGGCGTTTATCGGTTTTCTGGAGCCATCCGATGGTGGACGATATGCCACGCCGACCCGGCAGGCCAGCGCGGCAGCGTGAGATCGCCGGCTTTTTTCACCGCCCCCGATCCGGCCGGCACCGCATGCGGCCCCTGAACCTCCATCGCTTCCGCCGCGCCGGTTCGGCGGCGAAAGCCATTCCACTTTCGCGGAACATGCTCTAAGCGGAAGCGGATTTTCCCCCGAGGACCGCGCCGTGACACTGGCCACCCCGATCATTGCCACCCGGCTGGTGCCGGCGGACGAGGACGGCATTGCGGAGACGGCGCAGGTGCTGCGCGAAGGCGGGCTTGCCGCCATCCCCACCGAAACGGTCTACGGCCTTGCCTGCGACGCCACCGACCCGCATGCGGTGGCGAAGCTCTACGCGGCCAAGGGGCGGCCGAGCTTCAACCCGCTGATCGCCCATGTGCCGGATATCGAGGCGGCGCTGAAGGTGGGCCGCTTTTCGCCGACCGCCACGGCGCTCGCCCAGGCCTTCTGGCCGGGACCGCTGACGCTGGTGGTGCCGGCCATCGAGGAGGCCACCTCGCCGCTCGCCCGTGCCGGCCTGGCGAGCGTCGCCGTCAGGGTGCCGGCGCACAAGGTGGCGCGGGCGGTGCTCAAGGCGGCCGGCCGGCCCATCGCGGCGCCGAGCGCCAACCGCTCCGGCCATGTCTCGCCCACCACCGCCGGCCATGTGATGGCCGATCTTCTCGGCGCCATCGACCTGGTGCTCGATGCCGGCCCGGCGCCGGTGGGGGTGGAATCCACCATTCTCGACTGCACCGGCGAAGTACCGGCGATGCTGCGGCCCGGTGGGCTGGCGCGCGAGGACATCGAGGCGGTGCTCGGCCATCCGCTCGCCCTGCCCGAGCGCGTCACCGACGAGGAAACGCCGCAGGCGCCCGGCATGCTCGCCTCGCATTACGCACCCTCGGTGCCGGTGCGGCTCCAGGCCGGCGAGCTGCATGAAGGCGAGGCGCTGCTGACCTTCGCCGGGCGGGCGCTGCACGGCACGCCACCCGTGCGCACCCGCGACCTCAGCCCCGTGGGCGACCTGGTGGAAGCCGCCGCCAATCTCTACGCCTATCTGCGCGAACTCGACGCGCCCGGCGTCGCCGGCATCGCGGTGGTGGAGCTCCCCTCGCAGGGTCTCGGCGAAGCCATCGCCGACCGTCTGCGGCGGGCGGCGGCGCCGCGTTAACCGCGCAGCAAGGTTAATACGCGACAACCATGAGGCCCGGCGCGCGGGGCCTTGCCTGATGCGCGGCCGCCACGCCGGGCGGGTCGGGCCGCGGAGCGGCCATGTTGCGTAGGCGCCGCGTCATGAAGGTTTCGCATCGGTCGGTCTGGACATCGCGCTGGCAACACTGGCGACGCCAGCGCCTCATCGCCGGCCTCGCCTTGGCCGGCGTGGTCACGCCCTTCCTCGCCAGCGGCATCGGCCACCAGGACATCGCTGCCCTGCTCACCCACAATCCTGGCGTGGTGGCCAAGGTGCGGCTCGACGTGCTGCCCGGCACCTTCCGCACCCTGAAGGCCGCGACCTTCGCCTGGCCGGCCACCTCCTCGCTGCCGCCCGGCTCGGCCATTCCCTCGCCGCCACGGCTCGCCCCGCTTGCCATCGACATCGACCGCTCCGGCAAGGGCGACCGGCTCCCCGGGCAGGAGCCCGCCGAACCCGGCCTGCCCGACGCCCTCGCCGCGGCGGGTACGGCGAGCCTCGCCGCTCCCGCCGGCACGGGGACCGGCTCGGCCCCGACCGCCGCCGGCATGGGGACCGGCACCGGAGTCGGCACGGCGCTCGCCCGTTCGGGAACCGGCACCGATCCCTATGAGGCCGGCGAGGACGTCGCCGACGCCAACGACCTCGCCGCCTATTCCGGCGACGCCGGCGACCCGACCGGCGACCCCACCGAGCTGGAGAACGCCGCCAGCGCCGGTGACGACGCCATCGTCGCCAGGCTCGGAGAAGGCGGTCTGACCGGGCCCGCCTATGCCGATCCCTTTGCCAGGACCGATGGCGGGCGGCTCGGCGCGGCCGAAGGCGCGCTGCCGATCTACCGGCAGGCCAGCCTGATCTTCGGGCTGGACGGCACGCCGGCACAGCGCTTCCTCGGCGGCGATGAGACCCCGGATGACGGATCGGGCAGCTCGGTAGCGGCGAAGGATGCCGATGACCCGGAGGATGCCGACGACGTGGACGGCGCCGACACCCCGACGCTCGGCCAGATGGCCGGCGCCTCGCCGGCCGAGAGGCTCGGGCTTGACGGCCGCCGCCGGGCAAGGGCCGAGAAATGCCTCGCCGAGGCGGTGTATTTCGAGAGCCGCGGCGAGCCGGAGCGCGGGCAGATCGCCGTGGCGCAGGTGGTGATGAACCGGGTGTTCTCCGGCTACTACCCCGCCGATGTCTGTCGCGCCGTCTACCAGAACGCCCGGCGCAAATTCGCCTGCCAGTTCACCTTCGCCTGCGACAATATCCGCGACGTCGTCACCGAGCCGCGCCTGTGGAAGCAGGCCGAGCGCATCGCCGCCGACATGCTGGACGGCAAGCTGTGGGACACCAGGGTCGGACGCGCGACCCATTATCACGCCCGCTCGGTCCGCCCGTTCTGGATCCGGGAAATGCGCAAGCTCGACCGTATCGGCGAGCACACCTTCTATCGTCCTCGGCGCTGGACCAGCTGACATCCCGAAACTCGAGGCGGCGCCCGCCGACAAAAGCGGAAGACTTTTTTGCCGTCGTGGGGAATCCGGGCAGATCGCGGTCCGAGCCTAATCCGATGCGGCGGAAAGCCACCTCCCATTACATCCGAAGAATGCATGGGACTCCGGCGGATCGCTCCGGCGACCAGCCTCACGCCATGGTTTGACGGGCGGCGCAAGCCTGCTCCCCTCCGCAGCCTCGCATGCGTCGCTTCGTGAGGCCTCTTGCGGCCCATCCTCGAACATCGCCGTCCCCCGACATGGAGTGAGTTGCCTCGGGAGATGACCCTGGGACAGGACCGCAGACCCGTCCACGCGGCGGGCCATATACAGTGCGCCGAGCCCCCAGCCCGCACCTCGGCCAGCCGATCGGTACTCCGGCGACGCCTCCGCGAGAAATGAGGCCGGTGGCCAACTGGCCAATCCGGACGGCGCAGATGGATGCACGGCGATAATGCGGTGTGGCTGGCCAAAGGAGAGGCGTCCATCGGAGAGTCGTGAAGGCAGCGAGATCATGCCCTGAACGACCTGGCGAGACGATATGCTCCCGAGCCGGCAGAGCGCGGCGCCCTCCCCCGCCGGCGATGAGCGGCCAGCCGAGATGGCCGAGCCCTCCACCCTGGTCGGCGACGCGCGACCTCGGCACCACGGCGTGAGCCGCTCCGCATGGCCGGCGAGCGCAGCCTGCGCGCTGTCGGGCGGCTGTCCGCGCCGTACCCTCGCGCCAAAAGCAAAAGCCCGGCACAGGGCCGGGCTCTCGGATCGTCAGGTCGGCGGCGCGAGCCACCGGCGTGCGCCGCTCAGTTGAGCCGCGACTTCACCTCGGCAACCGCCGAATCCAGCAGCCGATCGGCGGTTTCGCCGACGACATTCGCCGCCAGCACCACCTCGGCCGCCTTCACCGCCGCATCGGCGGCGGCAGCGCGCACATCGGCCAAGGCCTGCGCTTCGGCCTGGGCGATCTTCTGCTCGGCCATCTTGGTGCGACGGGCGATCAGGTCTTCCAGCTTCGCCTTGGCCTCGGCGGCGAGGCGCTCGGCCTCCGCCTTGGCGGTGGTGACGATCGCCTCGGCCTCGGCTTCCGCCTCATGCTGCTTGCGGCGATATTCCGCCACCAGCTTCTGGGCCTCTTCCTTCAGCCGGCGGGCTTCCTCCAGCTCGGCGCGGATGCGTTCGCCGCGGGAATCGAGCTTGGCGGCGATGCCGGAGAAGGCGCCGAACTTGGCCACGATCGCCATGAAGATGACGAAGGCGACCAGTACCCAGAAAGTATCGCTACCCATGGCGCGTCAGCTCCCGATGGCCTTGTCGACCGCCGCTTCCACCGCCTGGGGGGCGGGGGCGGCACCGGTCAGCTGGTTGACGATGGCGCCGGCCGCGTCGACGGCGATGCCGCGCACATTGGTCATGGCGCTCGTCTTGGTCGCCGCGATCTTGCTCTCGGCATCGGTCAGCTTGGCGTTGAGCTCGGCTTCGAGCGACTTGCGGCTCGCCTCGGCTTCCGCCGTCAGCTTGTCGCGGGTCTCGCTGGCGATGGAGGTCGCCTTGCCGCGGGCACCGGCCAGCGCCTGCTCATAGGCCTTGGCCGCCGCCTCGCTCTCCGCCTTCAGCTTGCCGGCCTCCTCGAGATCGTCGGCGATGCGATCGTGACGTTCTTCGAGAATGGTGGCGATGCGCGGGAGCGCGACCCGGCTCATCAGCCAGTAGAGCGCGACGAAGGCGATCGCCAGCCAGATCAGCTGCGAGGGGAATGTCGTTGCATCGAAGGGCGGGAATCCGGCGCCATGGGCTTCCGCGGGGGGCACGCCGATCTCCACGCCACTATGGGTGCCCGTACCGGGCGCCGGCGCCTCGGGCGTCGCGCTGGTCTGGGCGATGATGAAGGTACCGGCCGGACCGTGGGTCTCGGACATGGTGCGGGCTTCCTCGGAGGATAGGGCCAGCGGGCGCGCGAAACAAGCGCACCCGCCGCCTCAAGTCAGGACGTCAGACCACGAACAGCAGGACGAGGGCGACGACGAGCGAGAAGATGCCCAGACCTTCCGCGAGCGCCGCGCCGATGAAGGCGCGGGCGAACTGGCCGTCGGCCGCCGACGGGTTGCGCAGGGCGCCCGAGAGGAAGTTGCCGAAGATGTTACCGACGCCGATGCCGGCGAGGCCCATGCCGAGACAGGCGAGACCGGCGCCGAGGAACTTGGCGGCTTCCGCTTCCATGATCTTCTCCTATTGAATTCGCAAGATTGAGTTGAAGGCTTTAAGGGGTCCCGCGAGCGCGCCGATCAGTGACCCGGATGCAGCGCGTCGTTGAGATAGATGCAGGTCAGCACCGCAAACACATAGGCCTGCAGGAAGGCGACCAGGAATTCGAGGGCGGTGAGCGCCACCACCATGGCCAGCGGCAGCACCGCGCCGAGGAAGCCGGCGACGCCGCCCGCGGTCATCATCACGATGAAGCCGGCGAACACCTTCATGGCGATATGGCCGGCCAGCATGTTGGCGAAGAGACGCAGCGACAGGCTGATCGGGCGCGAGAGGAAGGAGATGACCTCGATCACCACCATGAAGGGCAGCAGGAAGGCCGGCACGCCCGACGGCACGAAGAGGTGCAGGAAATGCGTGCCGTGGCGCACAAAGCCGTAGGTGATCACGGTGCCGATCACCACCAGCGCCAGCGCGGCGGTGACGATGAGATGGCTGGTCACCGTGAAGGCATAGGGGATCATGCCGACGAAATTCGCGACCAGCACGAACATGAACAGCGAGAAGACGAGGGGGAAGAACTTCATGCCCTCGTTGCCGGCCGTCGTGCGGACCGTGGAGGCGACGAACTCGTAGGAGAGCTCGGCCAGCGACTGCAGCCGCCCGGGCACCAGCGTGCGCCCGCGGGTGGCGAAGGTCAGGAAGAAGAAGATGACGGCCACGATGCCGAACATGAAGGCGGCGGAATTGGTGAAACCGAGATGGACGCCGCCCGGCGCCCCCAGATCCACGATATTGAAGATCTGGAACTGATGGATCGGATCGATCTCGACTGCCATCGCCGGTCGCTGCCCTCGTCCCGGGTCGCCCCGCCATGGAGCCCCGCCCTGCCTGACCGCACCGCCCGGACGGGCGGCACGCATGAATTCACCGATCCGAAGCGACACCGGCGGCCCCGACCACCCGGCCCTTCAGGCGCCGCCCACGGGCGGCGTCTTCGTCAACTTCACGCCACCTTTCGGCGGCAGCCTCGACCCACGCACCGCATCGCGGCGGGATCCGGCCGGCGCCCGGCGGCGCCCTGGTCCTAAGCGCCGCCCTTCGGCGGCGTCTTGCGGCCGAACTCGCCGGCCGCCCGCATCATGTTCACCACGCTCGCCCCGAAGCCGAGCAGCAGGAACACGATCATTCCCCACGGCGTGGTGCCGAGGACGTAATCGATACCCCAGCCGAGGCCGGCACCGACGAGCACCCCCGCCACGAACTCGGCGCCCAACCGGAAGGCAAGCGCCATGCCGGAAGCCGCGGACGTCGGATCCGCCTTCGGATCCGCCGCCTCGGCCTTGCGGTCGGCCTGCACCCGCTGGAGTGCCGCGCCGAGGCCGCTGAGCCGGCCGGAGAGTTCGGAATCGGAAGGCTCAGCCCGAGCCCGGCCGCCCTGGTCGTCCGATTTATCGCGGTCGCCCATGATCCGTGCTCGGTCCTGACCGGAGACGATTTCCCTACCCCGAAGTCGGCCGCACCATAGTGATCGCCCCCTAGGGTGTCAAGGCGACGCGCGCATCTTTCAAGTCATTGAAAATGATCGATAAAACTCTCAAGGGGACGCCGTGTCGCAGGTGTTTTGCACGCCTCCCCGCACCAAGGGAAGCTGTCCGCTGTGTTTTTGGCATGCCAGAGACCGCGATTCTGGCATGCCAGAACGCCGCCCCGAGGCAAGGCGACCTCGCGGCGGCCGACCTCAGCTCGCCTCGCGGTAGCTTTCCGCGGTCGCGAGATCGACCGACACCAGCCGGGAGACGCCGCGCTCGGCCATGGTGACGCCGAACAGCCGGTTCATGCGGCTCATGGTGATCGGATTGTGGGTGATGGTGACGAATCGGGTCTGTGTGAGACGCCGCATCTCGTCGAGCAGGTTGCAGAAGCGCTCGACATTGGCGTCGTCGAGCGGCGCGTCCACCTCGTCGAGCACGCAGATCGGCGACGGGTTGGTGAGGAACACCGCAAAGATGAGCGCCATGGCGGTCAGCGCCTGCTCGCCGCCCGACAGCAGCGACAGCGATTGCGGCTTCTTGCCCGGCGGCTTGGCGATGATGTCGAGGCCGGCTTCCAGCGGGTCTTCCGAATCGGTGAGCACCAATTGCGCCTCGCCGCCGCCGAACAGCGTGCCGAACAGCTGGCGGAAATGCCCGTCCACCACGGCGAAGGAGGCGTTCAGCCGCTCGCGCGCCTCGCGGTTGAGGCTGGAAATGCCCTGACGCAGCCGCTTGATCGCCTCGGTGAGGTCGTCGCACTCGGCGGCGAGGCCCTGCTGCTGGCCCTCGACCTCGGCAAGCTCCTCCTCCGCGCGCAGATTGACCGCGCCGAGGCGCTCGCGCTCGCGCTTCAGCCGGTCGAGATCGGCCTCCACCGCCTGCGGATCGGGCAGGTCCCGAGGTGAATCGGTCTCGATGCCGGCGATCTGCCGGGCGCTTTCCGGCGGGCCGTCCAGCGTGTCGGCGATCTCGCGGATCAGGTCCTCGCGGCGCTGGCGGGCGCCCTCCAGCCGGGTTTCGGCCCGGGCCGACGCCTCGCGCGCCGCCGAGAGCGCCTCGAGCGCGGCGCGGGCGTCCTGCTCGGCCTGGCGGCTGGCCGCCTCGGCGGCGACCAGCGAATCGGAACGGTCGCGGCGGGCGGCCTCGGCCCGCTCGATGGCGGAGAGCAGCTCGCGGCGGCGGGCGGCGAAAAGTGCGGGCGCGTCGTCGAGATCGGCCCGCTCGATCGCCGCCTCCTCGCGGCGGGCCTCGATGGCGTCCACCCGCTCGCCGGTGCCGGCGGCGCGGCCCTTCCACGATTCGCGTTCGTGCAGGATGGCGTCGAGCCGGCGCCGGCGCTGGTCGCGCTCGCGCACCAGCCCCTCCGCCGCGGAACGGGCCTCGGCCAGGGCGGCGCGATATTGCGCGACGGCGAGCCGGGCTTCCGCCAGCAGCGCCTCCGCGGCGCCGGGCGGAGGGAGCGCGGCCAGCGCCTCGTGCGCCTCTTCCAGCGCGACCGCGTGCTGCTCGCGCTCCGCCGTGGCACGTTCCAGATTGGCGTCGAGCGCCGCCTTGCGGGCGGCACGCTCGGCGCCGGCGCGCTCGGCCCGGGCATAATCCTCGCGCGTGGCCTCCGTGGCGCGCAGGGCCGCCCGCCGTGCCTCGCGGGCGTGGCCTTCCCTCGAACCGGCGGCGCGCAGGGCCTGCTCGGCGGCGTTCAGCGCCGCGCGATGGGTGGCGACCTCGTCGCGGGCGGCGGCGAGCTGGGCGTCGAGGTCGGCCAGACGGTTGCGCTCGGCAAGACGGCGGGCGGCCATGGTGGGTGCGTCGGCGGCGGCGGCGAAGCCGTCCCAGCGCCAGAGGTCGCCCTCGCGGGAGACCAGACGCTGGCCGGGAGCGAGACGGGCGAGCAGATGCGGGCCGTCCGCCCGCGCGACCACGCCGATCTGCGCCAGGCGACGGGCCAGGACGGCAGGCGCCTGGACATGGACGGCCAGCGGCTCGGCCCCCGGCGGCAAGGCGGAATCGGCGGGACGCGGCGGCTGCAGCGGCAACTCGCCCTGCCCGGTCGGCGACCATCGCACCGGCGCCTCGCCGGCCGCGGCGAAATCGACGGCCGGCGCATCGAGATCGTCGCCGAGCGCCGCGCCGAGCGCGGTCTCGAAACCGCGCGCCACCGAAATCTGGTCGAGCACCGGCGGGAAGCGCTTGGGGGTGCCGACATCCAGGAGCTTCATCAGCGTGCGCTGCTCGGTATCGAGCCGCTGGGCGGCGCGTTCCGCCTCGGCGAGCGGGCGACGCGCATGATCGAGTGCCGCGCGGGCCGCCGCATGCGCGGCCTCCACCTCGCCCACCAGGGCCTCGGCCTCGGCGAAGGCGGCCGCGGCCGCCTCGGCGGCCGCGCGGCGCTCCTCCAGCCGGTCGGCGTCGGCGGAGGCCGCGAAGGCGCGGGCCTGCTCGGCCAACTGCGCCAGCTCGCGGTCGAGCCGGGCGAGGCGATCGGTTTCCTCGCGCAGCACCCGCTCGGCGCCGGCGCGGCGGGCGCTGCCCTCGGCGTTGGCGGCGGTGGCCTCGGTGAAGGCCGCCTCGGCACCGGCGAGCGCCTCCTCGGCGATCACCCTCTCCTCCTGCGCCACCTCGAGAGCCTCGGTCGCGCCGGCCTCGATCTCCTGAAGCGCCGCCGTCTCCTCCTCCAGCCGGGCCAGCATGCCGTCCGCGTCGGCGGCGAGCGCGGCCTCGCGCTGCAGGTCGCCGGCGAGCTGGGCGAGGCGACGGTCCAGTTCGGCGACGCGGGCGCTGGCGCGCGCCTCCTCGCCGTCGAGCTCGCCGCGCGCCAGGGTGAGGCGCTGCAGCGCGGCGGCGGCGGCGGCGTCCGCCTCGCGCAGCCCCGGCAAGCCATGGGCGGCGACGGCGGCGGCGCGCGCGGCCTCGCCCTGCGCCGTCGTGCAGGCGGCCACCTCCCGCACGGCGAGGTCGAGGGTACGGCTCGCTTCCGCCAGCGCGCCGGCCGCTTCCGACCAGCGCAGCCACAGCAGCGTCGCCTCCGCCTTGCGGATGTCGCCGGAGATCGCCCGGTAGCGCACCGCCTGCCGCGACTGCCGGCGCAGCGCGTCGAGCTGGGTGCCGATCTGGCCGATCACGTCCTCGAGGCGGGCCAGGTTCGCCTCGGCGGCGCGCAGCCGCATCTCCGCCTCGTGGCGACGGGCATGCAGGCCGGCGACGCCGGCGGCCTCCTCGAGGATGCGGCGACGGGCGGTCGGCTTGGAGCCGACGATCTCGCCGATCTGCCCCTGCCGCACCATGGAGGGCGAGCGCGAGCCGGAGGAGGCGTCGGCGAACAGGATCTGCACGTCGCGGGCACGCACCTCGCGGCCGTTGATGCGATAGGAGGAGCCGGCCTCGCGCTCGATGCGGCGGGAGACCTCCAGCCGGTCGGCATCGTTGAAGATCGCCGGCGCGGTGCGGTCCTCGTTCTCGATGACCAGCATCACCTCGGCGGTGTTGCGCGCCGGGCGGGTGGTGGTGCCGCCGAAGATGACGTCGTCCATCCCCTCGGCGCGCATCGCCTTGTAGGAGTTCTCGCCCATCACCCAGCGCAGCGCTTCGACGAGGTTCGACTTGCCGCAGCCGTTCGGGCCCACCACGCCGGTCAGGCCGGGCTCGATGAGCATCTCGGTCGGCTCGACGAAGGTCTTGAAGCCGAGAAGGCGCAGCCGGGTGAATTTCATACCCCTAGGGTGCGGCGCGGGAGCCACAAGTTCAAGTGGTCGCCGGCGCGCGATCCACGACATGTTGGGGATTTCCGCCGCTCGGCGCCGTCATGAGGGCGTTCGGCTCCGGCCTGGATGGCCCGGCCGGGAGGGTGGCGAGGGATGGAGGGCCGGGCACGCCGTCATGGCCGGGCCTCCATCCCTCCGGTTCCGACGGCGCATCCGGTCCACGTCGTGGATCCCCGGGACAAGCCCGGGGATGACGGCCTGCCCTGCGACGGCAGCGTGTGGGGAATGACGGCGTGCCCCCGGGGAGGCTGCGAAATGTCAGCCTTCCTGACCGAAAGGCCAATGGACCTCTAGCGGGTTCTGCCGGCAAACTCCTCCTCGTCGGCCGATCCTGCCGCAATCCGCCTCCATGGAGACAGAGCATGCGCCCTCCCGTGGTCGATACGTTCGATATGCGCATTCTCAGGGAATTGCAGGAGGACGGACGGCTGACCAATGCCGAGCTGTCCGAGCGCATCGGCCTGTCGCCCTCGCCCTGCCTGCGGCGCACAAGGCGCCTCGAGGAAGAGGGGCTGATCGCCGGCTATCAGGCGCGGCTCGATGCCATGAAGCTGGGGCTCGGCGTGCTCGCCTTCATCCAGGTACATCTGGAGCGGCAGGTCGAGGAAGCGGCGCGGGATTTCGAGGCGGCGGTGCTGGGCCGGCCGGAGGTGATCGCCTGCTACAGCGTCACCGGCGACAGCGACTACCTCCTGCATGTGGTGTGCGAGGATCTCGACGGCTTCGCCCACTTCGCCCATGACGTGCTCATGGGCCTGCCGGGGGTGCGCGGCGTGCGTTCCTCGCTGGCGCTGAAGCGGGTGAAGGAAAGCGGCACCCTGCCGCTCGGCCATCTACGCCCCTCGCCGGTGGCGCCCGAATCCGTTGCCGAAAAGATGGGCACCGACAGCGGCAAGCCAAAAATGCGGCGCTGACGGCAGAATCTGCCGCGCAACGCCGCCGCCCTCCCGCAGAACGCAAGGACATGCCGGGCATAGGTCAACTATACTGACCTATATCGGTGATCCGCGGTGACATCCACCGCCCCGGCGTTTCCTGAAAGCGAGGAGGCAGCGTCATGGCATTCGTGGCAGACACGTTGAATCCGCTCATCTCCGGCACGGCAAGGCACCGCGAAGCTGGTCGCCCGCAGCTGCCACCGGCCAGCTTCGCCGCCCTGGCGCTCACCGGCGCGGCGCTGCTGTGGTCCGGCAATTTCCTTGCCGGGCGCATGGCCGCCGAGGTGCTGCCGCCGGCCACCTTCTCCGCCGCCCGCTGGGCTCTCGCCCTCCTGCTGCTGTTGCCCTTCACCTTCCGCGAGATCCGCGCCAAGGCCGACGAGCTGAAGCGCCGCTGGCCGCTGTGGATGGCGGCGGGCGTGCTCAACATCGCGGTGTTCACCGTGATGATCTATGCCGGCCTCGCCCATACCACCCTCGTCAACGGCTCGATCATCGGCTCGGCGGCGCCGATCCTGGTCGGCCTGCTCGGCTGGCTCATCCTGCGCGAGCGCACCAGCCGCCGGGCACGGCTGGCGCTCGGCATCTCCACCCTCGGCGTGGCGCTGATCGTCACGCGGGGCAACATCGCCAACCTCGCCGGCCTCGCGCTCAACCCCGGCGACCTCGTGCTGTTCGGCGGCATCAGCGCCTTCGCGCTCTATGCGGTGCTGCTGAAGCGCTTCCCCGGCGGGCTGTCCGCCGCCGCCGCGCTGGCGGTGTCGATCCCCTTCGGCCTCGTCGCGCTGGCGCCCTTCGCCGCCCTCGAGATGGCGCAGGCCGGAGCGGGTACCGCCCATGCGGGAGAGATCGCGCTGCTGATCGCCTATACCGCCGTCTTTCCTACCCTTGGCTTCGTGCTGTGGGCCCGCGGCGTCGCGGTGCTCGGCCCGACCCGCGCCGGCCAGTTCCTGCAATTGATGCCGGTATTCGGCGCGGCGCTGGCGGTCGGCCTGCTCGGCGAGGAACTGCATCTCTATCACGTCGCCGGCCTCGCCTTGGTCGCCGCCGGCCTCGCCTTGCGCGACAGGCGGGTGACGATGGCCTGAAATTCGCCGCAAGCGGGGTTTAGTGGCCGGCTACCTTTCTCGGGAACCAGCCGCCATGAACGACAAGTCCTCGCCGGTGGGCCAGCCGACGCCGAGCATCGATCTCGGGTCCGTGCAATATCTGCGCAAACTCGCCCTGTTCGGCCTCGGCGCCCTCGCGGTGCTGGTGCTGCTCACCGGCCATTCGCTGTGGCCGGACAGCGAGGACAGCCTGCACGAGATCATCGAAACGGTGGGCCTCGCCCTGCTGTTCGTGGCGATCGCCGGGCGCACCTGGTGCTCGCTCTATATCAGCGGTCGCAAGAAATCGGAGATCGTGGCCCTCGGCCCCTATTCGATCTGCCGCAACCCGCTCTACGTGTTCTCCTTCATCGGCGCCGCCGGCGCCGGCGCCCAGTTCGGCAGCCTGACCGCCGCGCTGGCCGCGACGCTGCTGACCTGGGCGGTGTTCTCGATCGTGGTGCGCAAGGAAGAGCGCTTCCTCGCCGAGCGCTTCGGCGAGACCTATCTCGCCTACAAGGCGCGGGTGCCGCGCTTCTGGCCAAACTTCCGGCTGTGGCAGAACGTCGACACGCTGGAGATTCGCCCGCGCATGGTGATGCAGACCTTCGTCGACGCCTGCGTGTTCCTCGCCGCCATTCCGCTGGCCGAAGGCATCGAGATGGCGCAGGCCGCCGGCTGGCTGCCGGTGCTGTGGCTGGTGCCCTAGCCGGAACCCCGGCCCCGGCATAGCCGCGCGAGGCCCCGCTGGCCCAGCCGGTCGATGCCCAGCGCCAGCAGGGCGAAGCCGCAGCCTATGGCGACATCGACCAGCCGCTCGGCCATGGCGGTGGCGGCATCGCCCACCGTGCCGGCGATCACTTCCAGGAACAGCATGATGAAGGCGGTGAGCGCGGCGGTGCCGAGCATGCCGCTGAGCTGCTGGAACGGCCAGCGCAAGAGCGCCGCCACCGCCATGCCGACCAGCAGCAGCGAATGCTGCGGCAGGTCGAGGCCGCGCCGGCGCAGCTCCGTGGCGCCGAGGCCGTAGAACAGCGCCGCGGCGATGCCGAGCGCCGTGCCGAGCAGCATCTGCCCGATCAGCCGCCAGCTCGACAGCGCATCCGCCCGGAGCACGATCACCACGGCCATGAGCGCCCAATAAGGGGTGGCGCAGCCCCAGCGCATGGCTGGCGAGATAGGCGAGCGGAACGGTGAGGGCGACCGCGAGGGCAAACATCCACCGGTCCCGCTTGGTCGCCCGCAGCCGGGCGTAGATATCGCGCAGCGCCGGTGCCGTGGAAGCGCGCAGCCTGCCGCCCAGCGCGTCCCAGAACAGCGACACCAGCCAGGCATAGGCGACGAAGCCAGCCACCACCCCGACATCCCTTGCATCGAGCGGCGTATAGAGGGCGCCGACCGCGAAGGTGAGGCACAGGAAGCGCGCGCCGACCGCCATATGGTCGTCGAGGCGCTCGACCAGCGCATAAAGGACGCCGGCAAGACCGAAGCCGGCCATGATCAGCGCCGGCGTGCCGGCCGCCAGCGTGCCGAGCCCGGTGCCGAACACCACGATGGCGCCGGCCGATCCCATCCAGGCCAGCCGCCGCAGCGCCGGCCCGCCGGTATCGAGCGCGAAGGCGAGGATGCCGGTGATCATCGCATAGACGAGCCAGACATCGACCCCGACCGTCAGGGCGGCGCCGATCGGCGCCATCACCGTCAGCGCGAAGCGGACGGAGCGGGCGGCGAGGCCGTCGCCGTGCCAGGAGGAGGCGGAGGCGGAGGTGGGGGCGGCCACTTGCTTCAAATCCAATCGGAACCCTTTACCCGACCTTTACCCTGACCGGCGGAGATTGTGGATCGTGCTGTTGCGTTCCAGTCTGCGTTCAAGCGTCGGGTGCCGTTCCATGAAAGTCGTGCCGAAGGCCGAGGCCGTCGAGGCCGCTCCCCGCCTCGCCTCCCGCTCATCCTCCCGCGTCGCGCGGGCAGATGCCGGTACCCTCCCCCTCGACACCATCCTCAATGGCGACTGCGTCGCGGAATTGTCGCGGCTGCCGGCCCGGTCGGTCGACCTCGTCTTCGCCGACCCGCCCTACAACCTCCAGCTCCAGGGCGAGCTGAAGCGCCCCGACGAGAGCCGGGTCGATGCGGTGGACGACGAATGGGACCAGTTCGAGAGCTTCCAGGCCTATGACGCCTTCACCCGCGCCTGGCTGCTGGCGGTGCGCCGGGTGCTGAAGCCCACCGGTACGCTGTGGGTGATCGGTTCCTATCACAACATCTTCCGCGTCGGCTCGATGCTGCAGGACCTCGATTTCTGGATCCTCAACGACATCGTCTGGCGCAAGTCC
Organism: Ancylobacter oerskovii; assembly: GCF_018390555.1. GTDB lineage: Bacteria > Pseudomonadota > Alphaproteobacteria > Rhizobiales > Xanthobacteraceae > Ancylobacter > Ancylobacter oerskovii. The sequence continues at coordinate 915,521 of NZ_JAHBGB010000002.1, forward strand.
AACCCGATGCCGAATTTCCGCGGCCGGCGCTTCACCAATGCGCATGAGACGCTGATCTGGGCCGCGCGCGAGCCCAATGCGCGCGGCTACACCTTCAATTACGAGGCGATGAAGGCGGCCAACGAGGACGTGCAGATGCGCTCCGACTGGCTGTTCCCGATCTGCTCGGGCGGCGAGCGGCTGAAGGATGCCGAAGGGAACAAGCTGCACCCGACCCAGAAGCCGGAGGCGCTGATCGCCCGCATCCTGCTCTCCGCCTCCAAGCCCGGCGACGTGGTGCTCGACCCCTTCCTCGGCTCCGGCACCACCGCCTCGGTGGCGAAGAAGCTGCGCCGGCACTTCGTCGGCATCGAGCGCGATCCCGCCTATGCCGAGGCGGCGCGCGCGCGGGTGGACGCCACCACGCCGCTGCCCGACGCCGCTCTCGTCCCGGCGCCGTCGGCACGCGAAGCGCCGCGCGTCGCCTTCGCCTCGCTGGTGGAGCGCGGGCTGGTGACGCCCGGCACCCTGCTCACCGACGCCCGCGCGCAGGTGAAGGCGATGGTGCGCGCCGACGGCACACTGTCGCTGGAGACCGCGCCCGGCCTCGGCACCGTGGGCTCCATCCACCGTGCCGGCGCGGCGGCGCAGGGCGCCGGCGCCTGCAATGGCTGGACCTACTGGCACATCGAGACCAGCGAGGGACTGAAGCCCATCGACAGCCTGCGCGCCGTGGTGCGCTCGGAAATGGCGATGGCGGCGGAATAGCTTTTCGATAAGCTGCCGGCCTAGACTGGGGGGCCGCCGATGATCACGCTCTACGACATGCCGGACTCCGGCAACAGCTACAAGGTACGCTTGGCCGCCGCCCATCTCGGGCGGCCGCTCAGGCGGGTAACGATGTCCTCGCGCGACGGCTCGACCCGCAGCCCGGACTTCCTCGCCAAGAACCCGATCGGCAAGCTGCCGACCCTCGAACTGGAGGACGGCCGCTTCCTCGGCGAATCCAACGCCATCATGCTCTATCTGGCGGAGGGGTCGGCGCTGGTCCCCGCCGACGCCTATGACCGCGCCAAGATGTATGAGTGGCTGTTCTTCGAGCAGTACAGCCACGAGCCGGCCATCGCGGTGCGTCGCGCGCTGTTCGTCTATGAGGAACGCCGGCACCTGGCGACGCCCGAGCGGCTCGCCCAGCTGCTCGAGGCCGGCAACCGGGCGCTGGCGGTGATGGAGACGCGGCTCGCCGGCCATGGCTGGCTCGCGGGCGATGCCTTCAGCCTCGCCGACATCTCGCTCTACGCCTACACCCACACGGCGGAGGAAGGCGGCTACGATTTCGGCGCGTTCCCCGGCATCCGCCGCTGGCTCGACCGGGTGGCGGCGCGGCCCGGCCATATCGGGCTGGCGGACTGAACCCGCTTCTGAAAACGAAAAGGCCGCCTCGCGGCGGCCCTTCCTCGCTCACGGCCGGGCTCAGTGAGGCGCCGCTTTCTTCACGGCGTCCTTCGCCTTGCCCATGGCCTTCTGGCCCTCGCCCTTCAGCTCCTGCCCCTTGCCTTCGGCCTGGAGCTTCTTCGAGCCCGCCATCTTGCCGACGGCCTGCTTGGCATGGCCCATCGTCTCGTTGGCATGGCCCTTGGCCTTGTCCATCGCGCTACCCATGGTCATCGTCTCCTGATCGCCTGCAACCCGTGCAGGCCGAGCCGATAACGCGCGAGCGGCGCGGAGGTTCGCTCCCCGCGGCGAATTAGTCGATGTATTCCAATACCTTGACCATCACGCTGGGAAAGGCTTCCGCCTCGAAGCCCTCCCGCTTCACCCAGCGGTGGCCGGCCGGCGCCGGCGTGCCGGCGGCCACGCGGGCGCGCCAGACCGTGAGTTCCAGCGCGAAATGGCTGAACACATGGCCGACCGTCCCGTTGAGGGCCTGCCAGGGCGCGGCCAGCGGCGCATGGGCGGCGGGATCCGCCGGCTCCCCCTCCAGCCACGGCGTCGAGGGCACCTCGCTCATACCGCCCAGCAGACCCTTTTCCGGGCGGCTGCGCACCAGCACCGCGCCATCGGCCCGCACCGCGAGGAAGGCGACACCGCGCCGTGTCGGCCGCGCCGCCTTGGCCGCCTTGACCGGGTAGGCCTCGGGATTGCCCTGCGCCTGCGCCACACAACTCCCGCGCCAGGGGCAGAGGATGCAGGCCGGCTTTCGCGGCGTGCACACCGTGGCGCCCAGATCCATCATCGCCTGCGCGAAATCGCCGAAGCGGGCGTCGGGGAGCAGCGTTTCCGCCAGCGCCCGCAGGCGCTTCCTCGCCTTGGGCAGCGCTTCCTCCACCGCGAAGAGGCGGGCGACGACCCGCTCCCAATTGCCGTCCACCGGCGCCGCCCGTCGCTCATGGGCGATGGAGGCGATCGCCGCGGCGGTGTAGGGGCCGATGCCCGGCAGCGCGAGCAGTCCCGCCTCGGTGTCGGGAAACACGCCGCCATGCGCGTCGGCGACGGCGCGGGCGCAGGCATGGAGATTGCGGGCGCGCGCATAATAGCCGAGCCCGGCCCAGGCGGAGAGCACCTCCTCCAGCTTCGCCGCCGCCAGCGCCGCCACCGTAGGCCAGCGGGCGAGAAAGGCGGCGTAATAGGGCCGCACCGTCACCACGGTGGTCTGCTGCAGCATGATCTCCGACAGGAACACCCTGTAGGAATCTTGCCGCGTGCCGGGCGCGGCGCGCCAGGGCAGCTCGCGGCGATGCCGGTCGTACCAGCGCAGCAACGCGCGCGGATCCGGCGCGGCAAGGGCGACGTCGCCACGGCCGGCCGGCTTTGTCGGCGGCGAAACGGATGCTAGGCTCGCGCGTGCGGGCATGGATGCGGTGCGGAAGCTCCCTCGGATGCCTGCCCAAGGTGGGTGCGCGCCTCGCCCCCGGCAAGCCCGCCGGTGCCGCCGCCCACAGCCTATCCGGCTCGCACGAGCCGGCCGTCTCGTTCCCCGGCTTCCTCGAGCCCGCTTCAGCTGACCGCCATGCCTCCCCGCTCCCACCCCAAACCGCTCGCCGACCTCATCGACGCGACCATCGCGGCGAGCTGCAAGCAGCGCGGCCTCGCCTCGGTGGAGATCGTCACCCGCTGGGCCGACATCATCGGCGACGACCTCGCCCGCCGCGCGCAGCCGATCAAGCTCGCCTGGCCCTCGCGGCCGGACAGCGAGGAGCCCGGCGTGCTGCATGTGCGGGTGGAGGGCGGCTACGCCATCGAATTGCAGCATCTGGCGCCGGTGGTGATCGAGCGGGTGAACCGCTATTTCGGCTGGCGCTGCATCGGCCGGCTCAGCCTGAAGCAGGGGCCGGTCCCCGTTCTCGCGCGTCCCCGCCGGCGGCCCGAGGAGCCCGGCGCGGAGGAATGCGCCCGCGTGGGCGCCCGCATCGGCCGCTTCGGCACCATCGAGGACCCGGCGCTCGCCGCCGCCCTGGCCCGGCTCGGCGCGCTGGTGGCGCGCGAGCGCAATCGGAAATGACCTTGCGTAAGACGCAAAAACGCTTCACGCAGCAGTGACCAAAGGCGGAGCTGCCGTACCGTTGCCATGATCGCAGGCTCGCTGTAGGCGCATGACTTGTCCGGGCGAGCCTTTCGGCCGCCTCCGATCTGGAGAGACTCATGATCGACCGCCGCCGCTTCCTCGAAGGCACCGGCACCGTCCTTCTCACCGCGGCGGCGCTGCTGGCGCTTTCCGGCCCGCGCGGCCTCGGCCTCGGCGAGCTCGGCTTCGTCGGCCAGGCCGATGCGCAGACGGTCGACGCCGCCAAGCTGCTGGAGGCCGGCCCACTGCCGGACCAGTGGCTCGGCAAGGAGGACGCGCCGGTCACCATCGTCGAATATGCCTCGATGACCTGCGGCCATTGCGCGCATTTCCACGCCACCACCTGGCCGGTGCTGAAGGAGAAGTACATCGACACCGGCAAGGTGCGGTTCGTGCTGCGCGAGTTCCCGCTCGACATCGTCGCCAAGGCCGCCTTCATGCTGGCGCGCTGCTCGGGCGAGGGGAAATATTACCCGATGGTCGACACGCTGTTCGACAACCAGAAGAACTGGGCCTTCACCAACAATCCGGCGCAGGCGCTGCTGGCCATCGCCAAGCAGAGCGGCATGACCGAGCAGCAGTTCAACGCCTGCCTGTCGGACGCCAAGCTGGCCGGCGAGATCGACCAGTCCGCCAAGCGCGGCGCCGAGCTCGGCGTCGATTCGACCCCGACCTTCTTCATCAACGGCAAGAAGGTGCCCGGCGCCCTCAGCCCCGAGGACCTCGACAAGGAACTGGCGCCGCTGCTCGGCTCGAACTGACCGCGGATGACAGGCCCGGGAACCGCGTCTCCCCGGCGGCCTCGGCGGCGGGATCGGGGGTAGATCCCCGGGGCCTTCATCAACGGCAAGAAGGTGCCCGGCGCCCTCAGCCCCGAGGACCTCGACAAGGAACTGGCGCCGCTGCTCGGCTCGAACTGACCGCGGATGACAGGCCCGGGAACCGCACCTCCCCGGCGGCCTCGGCGGCGGGATCGGCGTCGATTCCATCCGGGCCTTCATCAAGGGCATGGAAGTGCCCGGCGCCCCCCGCCCGGGGAACTCGACAAGGAACTGGCGCCGCTGCTCGGCTCGAACTGACCGCGGACGGATGGCCCGGGAGCCGCGTCTCCCGGGCGGCAGGATCGGCGGGATCGGCGTCGATTCCATCCGGGCCTTCATCAAGGGCATGGAAGTGCCCGGCGCCCCCCGCCCGGGGAACTCGACAAGGAACTGGCGCCGCTGTCGGCTCGAACTGAGCAAAGGCGACCGATCCAGAAACCGCGCCTCCTGGACCGGCTGCCATGGTCGGCACTTTCAGGAGCGGGACGGATGCCCGGCCATGCCGCCGGCATCCTGTGCCCGCCTCGAAGCCGGAGGCCGGCAAGAAGCGGCCGGCCCGGCCTCGATGACTTTCACGCTCGCCGGGCGGACAGGCCGGCATGAGCCGAAGGCCCGCCTCGCCCGGCGCGGCGAGGGGTCATTCCGGCAAGATCACCCGCCCCTCGCTATCGAGGGGGAAGGCCGGATTGTGGGCGATCTCCCACGGATGGGCATCCGGGTCGGCGACATAGCCGGAATAGCCGCCCCAGAAGGTTTCCTGCGCCGGGCGCAGCGCCCGCCCGCCGGCGGCCACCGCCCGGGCCAGCGTCGCGTCGACCTCGGCCCGGCTCGACCGGTTGCAGGCGAGCGCTATGCCGCCGAAGCTGCCGAACCGGCCGGGGATCACCCCGGCATCGGCGGCGAGCTCATGGCGGGGATAAAGCGCCAGCACCACGCCGCCGGCACCCGGCCGCCGCCGGCCATCCGCCTGGAAGAACACCACGCCGGTGGTGCCACGGTCGCGCCGCACCATGCCCAGCGCCTCATAGAAGGCCGCCGATCGGGCGAGATCCGCGACGCCCAGCGTCACCAGCGACAAAGCGAGCGGCGGCACCTCCGCGATCTCCTCCCTTCGCATTCTCCCGGCTCCCACAGCCAAACCCGAACATTCCATCGCAGCCTCCCCTGCCTGCATTTCCGCCCCTCCGCGCCGATCCCGCATTGGCAGGAAAGGCGGCGGAGAGAGCCTGCAACGCCCCGGAGGCCATTGCTGGCAGCATCACCTTCCACGCCCGACTCGTCGCGACCGAGACCTGCTCCCTCGTCGGCACGGCCGGTGCCCGTCCTCCCGCAACACGGCGGAGGTCCATGCTCTCGCGAATCTCGCCCGCCTCGCCGCCGGCCGGATCCCTTCGCAAGGCCAGGCCTTCCGCCATGCCGGCAAGGGGCCGACGGGGACAGGCGAAGACCCCTCCACCACGCAATGTCCACCGCCATCCGCCACATGCCGTCCGCCATGTGCCGTCCGCCATGTGCCGTCCGCCACATGCCATTCACCACGTGCCATCCGTCGCTGGCCGCCTCCTTCCCGGCGCCGGCGGTCATCCCGGCTCGCCGAACAGCGACAGCTGCTCGCCCTTTTGCGGCGGGCGGCGGAAATGCCGGGTGGTGAGCCGCACGCTGCGCCGGTTCAGCTCCAGGCGCCGGACGGCGAGCTCGAAGCGGCGCCCCACCGTCCAGGCATAGGGGCCTGAGCCGGTCATGCGCTGGCCGAAGGCGGCGTCGTATTCCTTGCCGCCGTGCAACTCCTTCACCAGCGACAGCACATGGCGGTAGCGGTCGGGGAAATGCGCCAGCAGCCATTCCTTGAACAGGTCGCGGATCTCCAGCGGCAGCCGCAGCATCACATAGCCCGCCTCCCCCGCCCCGGCCGCCGCCGCGGCGTCGAGGATGCGCTCGAGCTCGGCATCGTTGACCGCCGGAATCATCGGCGCCGCCAGCACCGCCGTCGGCACCCCGGCCTCGGAAAGGCGGCGGATGGTCTCGATGCGCCGCATCGGCGTGGCCGCGCGCGGTTCCATGATGCGCGCCAGCTTGTGGTCGAGCGAGGTCACCGACAGCGCCACCTTGACCAGCCCCCGCTCGGCCATCGGCGCGAGAATGTCGAGGTCGCGCAGGATCAGCGCCGATTTGGTGACGATGCCCACCGGATGGCCGAAATCGCTGAGCACCTCGAGGAGGCGCCGGGTCAGCCGCCACTCCTTCTCGATCGGCTGGTAGCTGTCGGTGTTGATGCCGAGCGCGATGGTGCGCGGCTCGTAGCCCGACCTGGACAGCTCCTTGACCAGCAGTTCCGGCGCATCCGGCTTGGCGAACAGCTTGGTCTCGAAGTCGAGCCCGGCGGAATAGCCCTGATAGGCATGGGTCGGCCGCGCGAAGCAATAGACGCAGCCATGCTCGCAGCCGCGATAGGGATTGATCGAGCGGTCGAAGCCGACATCGGGGGAGGTGTTGCGGGTGATGATGGTGCGCGCCCGCTCCGCCGTCACCGTGGTCTGGAAGGCCGGCAGGTCGTCGAGGCTCTGCCAGCCATCGTCGAACGCTTCCCGCGCATGCGGCTCGAAGCGGCCGGCGGCGTTGGAGAGCGCCCCGCGCCCGCGGCGGCGCTCCGTCTCCACCGCCGGCAGGTCGCCCTCGCCCGCCGGCAGGTCGAGATCGGCGGCCGCGGCGCGCTCGCGCCGCGCAGCCTCTTCCGCCGCGCGCCCGGCACGCCGCTCCTCCGCCAGCTGCCCGAGATGCTTCGGGGCCGGCGGGGGCCGCAGCGGGGCGGCGGGATCGGCAGGGGGCGTGAGGCGGCGTTCCATGTTCCCAAGCTAGCGGAATGACGAGAACATATCAAGAACGTCATGCGTTTTCATCGCACGCACCGCTTCACCTGCCCGAGCTTGTGTTGTAGGCAACGCAAGGATTTGCAGGAGCCGCCGCCGGCGGCGGCTTCCCGATTGCGACAACGGCCGGCAGTTTCGGCGCACAAAAGGGACGGGCGGACCGCGTGATTTCGGTGGTGATTCCGACACGCGAGTCGGGCGGCCTTCTCATACCCACCCTCGCGGCGCTGGTTCCCGGCGCCGCCGCCGGCCTCGTGCGCGAGGTGCTGCTGGTCGATGGCGCCCCGGAATCCTCCAGCGAGATCGCCGAGGTCGCCGATGCCGCCGGCTGCGAGTATTTGCCCGGCCCCGCCGATACCGGCGCCCGGCTCCGCCTCGGCGCCGAGGCGGCGCGCGGGCCGTGGCTGATGTTCCTCGAACCTGCCGGGCTGCTGCAGGAAGGCTGGACGCGCGAGGTGCGCAGCTTCATCGACCAGGCGGAACGGACCGGCAGCGCCGGCAGCCGCGCCGCCAGCTTCCGGCCCGCGCTCGACGGCTTCGGCCTCGGCACCCGGCTGCGGGAGGCCACCACGATGCTGTGGCAGGTCACCACCGGCCGCACCCGGCCGGCGCAGGGCCTGCTGATCCATCAGCGCCTCTACCGCCAGCTGGGCGGCCATGAGGAGGGCGAACGGGCGCCGCACAGGCTGATCGCGCGCCTCGGCCGCGGCCGCATGGTGCTGCTGCGCTCGCACATGCTGATGCCGGTGCGCTAGCCGCGCCTCCGCCGCCGCATCCTCCCGGGCCGCATCGTCCCGTGCGGCATCCTCCCGCGCGTCAGCTCTTCGCCTTGTCGCGCTTCAGGTGCTCGTCCAGCCGGGGCAGGATCTCGACGAAATTGCAGGGCCGGTGGCGGATGTCGAGCTGCTTGACCAGGATCTCGTCCCAGCCGTCGCGACAGGCGCCCGGCGAGCCGGGCAGGCAGAAGACGTAGGTGGCGTTGGCCACCCCCGCGGTCGCCCGGCTCTGCAGCGTCGAGGTGCCGATCTTGGCGAAGGACACCATGTGGAAGACGGTGGAGAAGCCCTCCATCCGCTTCTCGAACAGCGGCTCGACCGCCTCCGGGGTGACGTCGCGGCCGGTGAAGCCGGTGCCGCCGGTGGTGATGACCACGTCGATGCCGGCATCGGCGATCCATCCGGCGACGCGGCTGCGGATCGCCTCGACATCATCCGGCACGATGGCGCGGTCGGCGAGACGATGCCCGGCCGCCTCGATGCGGGCCGCCAGCGTGTCGCCGGAGCGGTCGTCGGCCAAAGTGCGGGAGTCGGAGACGGTCAGCACCGCGATGGCGAGCGGCACGAAGGGCCGCTCGGCGGCGGCAGGCGATGGCTGGAACGTCGTCGGGTGGGACATGGCAACGGCCTCGAAAGCGTCGGGGGGATACCGATATGTGGTGGCCATCGCCACCTTTCGAGCCCCGGCCGCCGGCGGCCGGGGCCTTTCCCCTCAGATGTTGCCGCTGCCGAAGGTGTTGCACTGCTGCAGCGAGCCGGATTGCAGCCCGCGCTTGAACCAGCTCACCCGCTGCGCCGACGTGCCATGGGTGAAGCTGTCCGGCACGGCATAGCCCTGCGACTGCTTCTGCAGCCGGTCGTCGCCGATGGCGGAGGCGGCGTTCAGCGCCTCCTCGATGTCGCCGTCCTCGAGGATCTTGAAGCGCGCATCGGCGTGGTTGGCCCACACGCCGGCCAGGCAGTCGGCCATCAGCTCGACCCGCACGGACAGCTGGTTGGCCTCGGCGCGCGACACCTGCTGCTGGCGCTCCTGCACCTTGGCGAGCAGGCCGATCTGGTTCTCGACGTGATGGCCGACCTCGTGGGCGATCACATAGGCGGCGGCGAAGTCGCCGGAGGCGCGGAAGCGGGTCTTCATCTCCTGGAAGAAGGAGAGGTCGAGATAGACCTTCTGGTCGAGCGGGCAATAGAACGGCCCCATCGCCGATTGCGCCGCGCCGCAGCCCGAGCGGGTGGAGCCGGAGAACAGCACCATGCCGGGGTCCTTGTAGGTCTTGCCCTGCTGCTTGAAGATCTCCGACCAGACGTCCTCGGTCTGGGCGAGCACGGTGGCGGCGAATTGCCCGAGCTGGTCGTCCGGCGCGCCGCGATTCGCACTCTGGCTCGGCTGTTGCTGCTGCTGGGACTGGCCGCCGCCGCCCATCAGGATCTCGGCGCCGCCGATCAGCACCGCCGGATTGATGCCGGTCGCCCAGGCGATGAGGCCGACGATGATCAGCCCGCCAATGCCGAGGCCGCCGCGTCCACCGGGCACCCGCCCGCCGCCGAGGCCGCCGCCGAGGCCGCCCTGGCCCCGCCGATCCTCGACATTGTCGCTGCGCCGGAAATCTTCCCACCGCATGGTCGCCTCCTGCACCCGTCACTCGCCGGCCATAACGGTCCGAACCCGGACCATAATAGGGGGAGCGGCGGTGATCCAGCCACACCCGTGCAGCAATGCGCGGAGCCGCCGCCGGTTCCATGGTCCGGCGGCGGTCTTCGCTACAGGCAGGCCGGATCGGACCGGCGCGTCGCGGCTCACGCCGGGACGGAAAGTCCGGCCACGAAGCGGTGCGTCAGGCCGAGATCCGGCGAGGACAGGCCATGGCCGGCCGGCAGTACCTGGCGTGTCACCTCCGCGCCGGCGCCCTTCAGCGTGGCGGCGAGGCGGGCGGCGTCCGCTGCCGGCACGATCGGGTCGGCATCGCCGGACAGTAGCAGCACCGGCGTGCCGGGGATCGCCGCCACCGGATCGGCGAAGCGCGAGTTCTCCGCAAAGGGCGACATGGCCCGCAGCAGCACCGCGCCGGCGAGCGTTCCGGGCCGCAGGAGCAGCATCGCCGCGGCGATGTTGGCGCCGTTGGAGAATCCGATCGCCACCGGCGCCGGCACGTCCTCCTGCGCGCGGATCGCGTCGACGAAATCGGCGAGCTCATGGGTGCGGGCGGCGAGGTCCTCCTCGTCGAACACCCCTTCGGCGAAGCGGCGGAAGAACCGGTTGGCACCGCCTTCGCGCACCTTGCCGCGCGGCGAGATCAGCGCCGAGCCCGGCGCCACCCGCTCGCCGAGCCCGAGGAGGTCGTCCTCGTTGCCGCCGGTGCCGTGCAGCAGCAGGATCGGCGGGCGGCCCGGCGCGGAGGCCGGCACATAGCGGTGGACGAAGGTCGAGGGCGCGGCGGCGCGGGCGGCGGTCATGTCAGCCTCCTGTCGGAGAAGAATGAAGGAACCGCCCCGTCCCCGATTGCCGGGGGCGGGGCGGCAGAGGTCAGGCGACGTCCGGCAGCACCGCCTCGATATTGGCGCGGCGGCTCTCCAGGAAGTCGGGCAGCTTCAGCGCTTCGCCGAGATGGGCCACCGGCTCGTCGGCGGCGAAGCCGGGGATGTCGGTGGCGATCTCGAACAGCACATGGCCGGGTTCGCGGAAGTAGACGGACCGGAAGTAGTTGCGGTCCTTCTGCTCGGTGGTGCGAATGCCGTGATTTTCCTGCAGCTTCCTCACCATCTCGAACTCGGCCGCGTCGTCGGCGGCACGGAAGGCGATGTGATGCACCGAGCCGCCGCCCATGCGCGCCGGCAGGAAGCCGCCGGCCTCATGGATGTCGACGATGCTCCCCATCTGGCCGCCGGCATCGCTGCCTTCCGCCTGGAAGCGCACCAGCGAACCCTCGCGGCCGACCTCCCTGAAGCCGAGCACGTCGGTCAGGATGGCGCCGGTGGGCGCCGCCTCGGCGAGCAGCAGGTTCACCGAGTGGAAGCCACGGATCGCATGCTCGGCGGGGACGTCGGCGCCGAGCCAGGCCGGCTCGTTCTCGACGCCGGGCACGCCGACCAGGGCGAGACGCATGCCGTGCGGGTCCTTGAAGCTCAGCACGCTCTGGCCGAAGCGCTTCACCGGCGCCTGATAAGCGACGCCCTTGTCGGTGAAGCGGTGCGTCCAGTAGCCGATCGAGGCCTCCGGCACGCGGAACGCGGTCTCCTGCGTCTCGCCGATGCCGAGCCGGCCGGGCGCCACATGGTCCCACGGGAAGAAGGTGAGGATGGTGCCGGGCGAGCCGACCTCGTCGCCATAATAGAAGTGATAGGTGCCGGGATCGTCGAAATTGACGGTCTTCTTCACCAGACGCAGCCCGAGGGTGCGGGTGTAGAACTCGACATTGCGACGCGCGTTGCCGGCGATCGCGGTGACGTGGTGGATGCCGTTGCGGTTCATGGCTCTGTCCTCTCCGGTGCGCCGGCCGATATGCGCCGGCGCTCTCTCGTGGCTCTACAAATATGCCCGGAACTCCGGCTTGCCACGTCATTTCAATTGCATTGACGCAATCGACGCTGTGCTGATATGTAGGCGGGGCTGCAAGGGGGGCATGGACCATGGCCGATCCGTTCAAGAATCTAGCCTGGGACGATTTCCGCCTGATCAAGGCGGTGGCCGACGCGAAGGGCCTGCCGGCGGCGGCGGCGCAGATCGGCGTCAACCATTCCACCGTGTTCCGGCGGCTGAAGCAGATCGAGGACGCGCTCGGGACCACGCTGTTCGAGCGCCACCGCACCGGCTACGCGCTCACCCCCGCCGGCGAGGAACTGGTGGGCCTCGCCCAGCGGCTCGACGAGGAGATCACCTCCACCGGCCGGCGCATCGCCGGGCGCGAGCCGGCCCCCTGCGGCGAGCTGCGCGTCACCACGCCGGATTCGCTGCTGATCCACCTCCTGATCCCGATGATGGCGGATTTCCGCCGCCGCTACCCGCAGGTGCAGCTCGACATCGTGCTGTCCAACCAGGCGCTGAACCTGTCGCGGCGCGACGCCGACGTCGCCATCCGCGCCACCGACAACCCGCCGGAGAATCTGGTCGGGCGCCGGCTCGCCCGCATCGCCTGGGCGCTTTACGGGCGGGCGGAGGACTTCCCCGAGCCGGCGGCGGTCGACGAGGCCCGCCTGTTCGCCTGCAACTGGGTGGCACTGGGCGAGACCATGGGAGCGCTCAAGGCCGTCAAATATGTCGAGAAGCACGTACCGCCGGAAAATCTCGGCTACCGCGTCAACACCGTGCTCGGCCTCGCCGAGGCGGTGGAGGCCGGGCTCGGCATCGGCCACATACCCTGCATGATCGGCGACGCCCGCCCCTCGCTGGTGCGGCTCACCCCGCCGGTGCCGGATTTCGCCGCCGACCTGTGGCTGCTGACCCATCCCGACCTGCGCCATGCGCCGCGGGTGCGCGCCTTTCTCGATTTCCTCGCCGAGCAGATCGGCAAGCACCGCCGCTTCATCGAGGGCAACGGCCTGTCCGTGGACGCGCCCGCCCCGGCCGCCGCGGAAAGCGCGGCGTAGGGCTCAGCTCTTCACCTTGGCGAGCAGCGTGTCGCGCAGGGCCGCGAGCTCGCCGGTCAGCTGCTGCACCGCCTGGCGGTCGCGGGCGAGGCAGAGGCCCATCTCCTTCGGCACCGCCAGCGCCTCGGCCTTCAGCGAGCGCCCCTTCTCGGTGAGATGGATGCGCACCTGCCGCTCGTCCTGCGCGTCGCGCACCCGGCGCACCAGCCCGGCGGTCTCCAGCCGCTTCAGGAGCGGGGTCAGCGTGTTGGTCTCCAGGAGCACCTTGTCGCCGATCTGGCCGACGGTGAGGCCGTCCTGCGCCCACAGCGTCACCATGGCGAGATATTGCGGATAGGTGAGCCCCAGCCGGTCGAGCAGCGGCTTGTAGACGCGGTTGAACGCATGGTTCGCCGAATAGACGGCGAAACACAGGAAATCGTCGAGTTTCAGCTTGTCTGCGGTGTCGGGCATGACGGGAGACTCTGCCCCCGATCGCGGGCCACCTCAAGCGGGATTTCGCGTCCTCGACAGCCTGCGCGCGATCCCGCGCGCGCCCGGCGGCGCGGTGTGGCGCGGCGCGATCGCCGAATTTCCGCTCGGCGGAAATCGTACCCGCCCTGCGGACAGCATTTGAAGATGCGGGGCCTCTCCTCTATAGCATCCGGGACGGAACGAAGGGGGAATGGGTCAGATGTCCGAAGGCGACGCGAAAGCCGGCCCCGCCTCCCCTTCCGCCGAGGCCTATGCCGGGCTCAGCGCCACCGGCCGGCGTTCGGCGCGGCTGCGGCTGCGCGCCGCCTGGATGTATTACGTCGAGGGTATGACGCAGAGCGCCATCGCCGAGGCGCTCGACATCGGCCGCGTCACCGTGGTGCGCCTGCTCGCCGATGCCCGCAGCCTCAACGAGGTGAAGATCTCGCTGTCGCGCGAGATCGCCGAACTGCCGCGGCTGGAGATGGGGCTGCAGAAGACCTTCGGCCTCAAGGAGGCGATCGTCGCCCCGGTCTCCGATCCGCAGGCCGACCCCACCCATGCCATCGGCGCCGCCACCGGCCAGTTCATCTCCGAGCTCATCCGCTCCGACATGACCATCGGCTTCGGCTGGGGCCGCACGCTGATGCGCGCACTGGGCTTCATCGACGAGAAGTCGGTGACGAACCTGTCGGTGGTCTCGCTGCTCGGCGGCATCACCAAGGCCAAGCAGTACAACCCGTCGGAATTCGCCTGGCAACTCTCGCGGCTGTTCCAGGCCGACTGCCACCTCATCGCCGCCCCCGCCATCGTCGACAGCGTCGAGACCAAGCGGGCGCTGATCGAGCGCTGCGGCCTCTCCAACGTCTATAACCGCGCCCGCGAGATGGACGCGGTGGTGCTGAGCGTCGGCGAGATGGAGGAGACCAGCACCTCGCTGCGATTCGGCTTCTTCTCCCCGGCCGACTGGGAGTCGCTGGTGGCGGCCGGCGCGGTGGGCGACATCGCCTACAACTTCATCGATCTGGAGGGCCGGCCGGTCGACCATCCGATCAATTCGCGGGTGATGTCGATCCCGCTGGAGACGCTGTGCGCCACCCCGCAGCGCATCCTCACCTCCGGCGGACCGGGCAAGACCGAGGCCATTCTCGGCGCCCTGCGGCTGCTGCGCCCCACCGTGTTCATCACCGACGAGGCCACCGCGGCGCGTGTCCTGACGGCAGCGGGCGCGCATTTCTGAGCGCGAAAGTCACATCCGCATTTGACTCAGAACAAATGTCGGGTAACCGAAGGGCGCTGATGTGCGGTTCACGGCCGCGCCGCCCCGGGAGTTTGCCATGCACGTCGATAACAGGATCGCGCGGTCGGGTCTCGCCGCCGAACTGGATAGGTGGACGCAGGCGCATGGCCCGGTGACGATCGGCCTCGCCGGCGCCGGGCAGATGGGCACCGATCTCGTGGTGCAGGTGGCGCTGATGCCGGGCGTGCGGATCGGCGCGATCTCCGAGATCGACGCGCAGAACGCCATCGACGCGGCGCTGATGGCCGGCCATGAGCGGGACAGCCTCGTCGCCGCCTCCAGTCCCGCCGCCGTCGACCGCGCCATCGAGGCCGGCCAGATCGCCATCACCGACGATTTCCGTGCCTTCTGCGCCGCCGGCCGCATCGACGTGGTCATCGACGCCACCGGCAATCCCAATGCCGGCACCGAGGTGGCGCTCGACGCCATGCGCCACGGCAAGCATGTGGTGATGCTCAATGTCGAGGCCGACATCACCATCGGCCGCTGGCTGAAGCAGGAGGCTCGCAAGGCCGGCGTGGTGCTCACCGGCGCCGCCGGCGACGAGCCGGCCGCCACCATCGAGCTCATCGGCTTCGCGCAGTCGCTCGGCTTCGAGATCGTCGCCGCCGGCAAGGGCAAGAACAACCCGCTGAAGTTCGACGCCACTCCGGACGAGTTCGAGGCCGAGGCCCGCGCGCGCCACATGAATCCGCGCATGCTGGTGGAGTTCGTCGACGGCTCCAAGACCATGGTGGAGATGACCGCGCTCGCCAACGCCACCGGCCTGGTGCCGGACGTGCCGGGCATGCACGGCCCCACCGCCACCCGCGAGGAACTGGCGCAGGTGCTGTGCACGAAGGAGGATGGCGGCCTGCTCTCGCGCTCCGGCGTCGTGGACTATTCGATCGGCAAGGGCGTGGCGCCCGGCGTGTTCTGCGTGGTGAAGCCGCGGCATCCGCGGGTGATCGAGCGCATGGCCGACCTCAAGGTGGGCCCCGGCCCCTGCTTCGCGCTGGTGCGCCCCTATCATCTCACCAGCCTGGAAGTGCCGCTCTCGGCGGTGCGCGCGGTGCTGCACGGCCGGCCGGACATGGAGGTGCTCGACCATCCGGTGGCCGAATGCACGGCGGTGGCCAAGCGCGACCTCAAGCCGGGGCAGGTGCTGGGCAAGATCGGGGAATATGATTATCGCGGCTTCGCGATGGAATGGCGCGAGGCGCGCGACAGCTTCGCCCTGCCGCTCGGCCTCGCCGAGAAGGCGCGGGTGCTGAAGCCGATCCGCGCCGGCGAGCGGCTGACCTACGAGAACTGCGCCCCCGACGAGGCGCTGGTCGTCACCCAGATGCGCCGCCGCCTCGACCAGTCCGACGCGCAGTACATCGCGGCATAGGCGAGCGGTCGCTCCGGCGGGCGGCGCGAAGCTTCGCCCTTCCCGGGAGCCACCTCCCGAACCCGAGAGCCACCTCATCCCGAGGCGCCCGGCCGCCGGCCCGGCCTCCCCACGACCACCGTCATGCCCGGGCTTGTCCCGGGCATCCACGTCTTGGGCCGGGTACGCCCTATGGAAGGCGTGGATCCCCGGGACAAGCCCGGGGATGACGGCGCGGGCGTCAAACCGGCCGTGACGATGCGGACGCAAGGCGCCATGTCCGCGCCGGGCCGGCACCCGAGAGCGCCTCGCCTCCCCATGAGCAGCGTCATGCCCGGGCTCGGCCCGGGCATCCACGTCCTGGGCCGGGCACACCCCAGGGAAGGCGTGGATCCCCGGGACAAGCCCGGGGATGACGATGCTGGCGTCGAACCGACCGTGACGACGATGCGGACGCAAGGCGCCATGGCCGCGCCGGGCCGGCACCCGAGAGCGCCTGGCCTCCCCATAAGCAACGTCATGCCCGGGCTCGGCCCGGGCATCCACGTCCTGGGCCGGGCACGCCCCCGGGAAAGCATGGATCCCCGGGAACAAGCCCGGGGATGACGGCGCTGGCGTCGAACCGGCCGTGACGACGATGCGGGCGCAAGGTGCCATGCCCGCGCCGGGCCGGCACCCGAGAGCGCCTCGCCTCCCCATGAGCAACGTCATGCCCGGGCTCGGCCCGGGCATCCACGTCTTGGGCCGGGTACGCCCTATGGAAGGCGTGGATCCCCGGGACAAGCCCGGGGATGACGATGCATAAGCGGCTGCCGTCGCCGGGGAACGGCGGCGGCCCCTCCCCTCACGCCTTCACTTCGCTGCCGTCCTGCGCCCAGCGCGTGTGGTACTTGCCGGGCCGGTCGAGCCGTCCATAGGTGTGGGCGCCGAAATAGTCGCGCAGGCCCTGCAACAGGTTGGCCGGGCCACGGGCGCGGCGCAGCCCGTCATAATAGGCCAGCGCCGAGGAGAAGGCCGGGGTCGGCACGCCCGCCGCGATCGCCTCGCCCACCAGCTTGCGCCATTTCGGCTCGGCGGCGAGCACCGCCTCGCGGAAATACGGCTCGAACAGCAGGCTCGACACCTCCGCCCCGTCGCCATAGGCCTCGCGGATGCGGTTGAGGAAGCGGGCGCGGATGATGCAGCCGCCGCGCCAGATGGTGGCGAGGTCGCCGAGCTTCAGCTTCCAGCCATATTCCTCGGACGCCACCTGCAATTGCTGGAAGCCCTGCGCATAGGCGACGATCTTCGAGGCGTAGAGCCCGGCGCGGATCGCCTCGATGGCTTCCGGGGTGGCCGGCGTCACCGGCGGCCTGGCGTGGGTGAGCAGCCCCTCCGCCTCGATGCGCTGGCCGCGCCGGCTCGACAGCACGCGGGCGAACACCGCCTCGGTGATGGCGGTGAGCGGCACGCCGAGATCGAGCGCCGACTTCGAGGTCCACAGCCCGGTGCCCTTCTGCTCGGCCTCGTCGGTGATGAGGTCGACCAGCGGCCTGCCGGTCGCGGCGTCGATCTTCTTGAGCACCTCGGCGGTGATCTCGATCAGGTAGGAATCGAGCTCGCCCTTGTTCCATTCGGCGAAGATCTCGCCGATGGCCGGCGCCTCCAGCCCGTGCAGGGTCTTGAGCAGGTCGTAGGCTTCGGCGATCAGCTGCATGTCGGCATATTCGATGCCGTTATGCACCATCTTCACGTAATGGCCGGCGCCGTCCGGGCCGATATGGGTGCAGCAGGGCTCGCCATCGACCTGCGCCGCCATGCGGGTGAACATCGGCGCCACCCGCTCATAGGCTTCGACCTCGCCGCCCGGCATCATGGAGGGGCCGATCAGCGCGCCCTCCTCGCCGCCGGACACGCCCATGCCGACGAAGCGCAGGCCCTTGCCCTTGAGATAGGCGTTGCGGCGCGCGGTGTCGGTGAACAGCGAATTGCCGCCGTCGATGATGATGTCGCCGGCATCGAGATGCGGCAGCAGTTCCTCGATCACCGCGTCGACCGGCGCGCCGGCCTTCACCATGATCAGGATCGGCCGCGGCCTGGCGATGGCGGCGACGAAATCGGGAATGGAGCGCGCCGGCACGAAGCTGCCCTCGCCACCATGCTCGGCGATGAGCTCGTCGGTCCGCTCGTGGTTGCGGTTGGCCACCGCCACCGTGAAGCCTTTGCCGGCGGCGTTGCGGGCGAGATTCGCGCCCATGGTGGCGAGGCCGTAGACGCCGATATCCGCGAGCTTGGTCATGGAGGCACCGTTCTGCTGACTGAAGGGGAAAGGATCAGGCGCGGCCGACGGTGGAGAAATGCGCGTCGGCCAGACGCGCCTCCGCCTCGGCCAGGGCATTGGCGAGCTCGCGCACCTGCTCGGGGCGCAGCACCAGCTGCAGCGCCGGCACCGGCTCGCCGGGCTTGGGCGGGGCGCCGATCTCGAGCCGCAGGCCCACCGCCTCGCCATTCATCAGCGCGGTGGTGAAGGCCTGGAGCGGCCACATCTTCAGCCGGCCCTGGTCGTCCTTGTCCCAGCTGGCGAAGGCGGCGATGGGGGAAAGCGCGGGGGCGTCGCTCATATCGGTCTCCTCGGGGCTTGTGGGGCGCGGCTGACGCAGGGGCCCAGCCGGCCGGTGCCGGTTTGGCCCGACGAGTAGCACCAAATGCAGGGCTTGTGACCCGCGCAGGCCGCAGGGCTCGGCCACGTTCGCGCAGAGCGGGCGGCTGCCGCGACACGCCGATCCTGCCGATCACGCGCTCGTGTGCCGTTCCGCCGCGGCTGCGCGAATTTCATATCGCCTCAGATCATATCGTATGCGATACATATCGCCAACAACCCCGATCGGAACGGCCCGCCCGCCGATCGCCCTCATCGAGGAGCCCGTCATGCTGAACGCCACGATCATCGTCCTGTTCGCCGCCTTCATCGCGCTCGCCGCCCTCTCGGCGGGGCACATCGTCCGCGACGAGCCGGCCCGCCGGCCGCAGCGCTGCGACGCCTGAGCCGACCTTCCCGCCGGGGGCCGCCCCCTCCCCGGCAGGCAGCGGGCGGGCGCGGGATCTTCCTCCCCCGCGCCCGCCCTTCCGCTCTCGCCCGGGAGCGGCGGGACCAGCGGTAAGCGGAGGATGGCGTTAACCAATTGCCGGCAAGGTTTCGGGAAGCGCAGCCGCGTGATTCGCCCAGCCGAGTGCCGTGATGAGTAATGTGATTCCCTTCCCCGTCCGGGTGTCGTCCCCTGATGCCGAGCCGGAGATCGACCTGATGACCGCGGTGGATGTCGCCATTCGCGACCTGCGCGACCTTGCCCAGCGGCTGCGCGGCGACGCGGTCG
This sequence comes from Ancylobacter oerskovii, assembly GCF_018390555.1. Taxonomy (GTDB): domain Bacteria; phylum Pseudomonadota; class Alphaproteobacteria; order Rhizobiales; family Xanthobacteraceae; genus Ancylobacter; species Ancylobacter oerskovii. The sequence goes on from NZ_JAHBGB010000002.1 coordinate 934,570, forward strand.
GGCAGGAACAGGCCGAGGAGTGCCTGGAGATGCTGTCGCGGGCGCTGGCCAATGCGCAGGCGGTCGCCGGCTGAGGCGCGGCGCCCCGGCCAGCTTGTCGGGCCGGCTTGCCCCGGCGGCTCAGCCGAGGAAGCTCTTCAACAGATAGAGCCCGGCCTTCACGAAGCCCCAGACCACGCCGGACACCACGCCGAGCGAGGCAAAGGCCACCGCCATGCCGGCGAGCACCCACAGCCCGTCGCGCTCCAATATGCCGAGCGCGAGGACACAGATCGCCAGCGCAGGCAGCATGTTGCCGAGCGGGATCGGCAGCACCAGCACCACCGCCAGCACCAGGCTCATCACCCCGACCACATATTCCGCCGGCGGGTGCGCCAGCGCCCCGAAGCGCGGCCGCAGCAGCTTTTCCGCCTTGGCGAGCCACGGCACCGCCTTGGTGACGAAGGCGGCGAAGTCCCGCCGGGCGATCGAGCGGCGGGAGATCAGCGGCGGCAGCCAGGGATTGCGGCCGAGAGCCAGCTGGGCGGTGAGGAAGATCAGCGGCGCGCCGAGCACGGTGGAGGTGCCCGGCGGCGTCGGCAGCACGTTGGGCAACGCGAAGACCAGCATCAGCGGCCCGAAGGCACGCTCCTGCATCGCCGCCAGCAAATCGCCGATGGCGATGCGCTCGCGCGTCTCGTCCGACGCGATGGCGGTAAGGACATCCGACAGCCGCGTGGCCTCATTGTCGAGATCGACCGTCTCGTCGGCGGTGGCGCCACCCGTCGATTTTTCGCCCTGCACGACCTGAACCGCTCCTCCTGCCCCCCTCCGAACGGGGGGCTCACCCTGCCACCGTCCCCACAGATAGGCGGCAAATGTGACAAAGACCAGAAGCGGCGCGCGATCAGGTCCAGCTGAACAGAAACGCCCCGACCGCCAGCAGAAGAATCGCCAGCGCGGCGATCCAGTGTCGGGCGGTAAAGTCATGCATGGTCATGTCGTCTCTCCCCCTCTGCGCGCCGGACCGGATCAAGATACCTCAGTCATTCGCGCAATATCGAAATTTTATCGAAACAGTCCCAGTTTGCATTCGAACATATTCGTTTGCGTGTGAAACGTGGTAAATGCTCGTTCAGGCGTTGCGCAACCTGACATGATGCCACCGGCCTCCTGCGACCGGGGCGTGACGCGGCCAAGCATCGGACGAGTGAAGCACGGATGCTGCAGCAGCAGACCCTCCCGCCGGCGGCGGACCGCAGCTCCGGGTTCGACGACAGCCAGATGTTCGATCTGGCGCCGATCCCGATGTGGCTGGAGGATTTCAGCGAGGTCAAGGCCCTGTTCGACGGCTGGCGCCGTGCCGGCGTCACCTCGCTGCGCGATCATCTCTGGGAGGACGAGCGCCGGGTTATGGCCTGCGCCAGCCGCATCCGGGTGCTGAAGGTCAACCAGGCGACGCTGGACCTGTTCGAGGCCGACAGCCTCGACCACCTCGTCGCCCATCTCGACCGGGTGTTCCGCAGCGACATGCTGCGCACCCACATCGAAGAGCTGTCGCAGCTCTGGGACGGCAAGACCCAGTTCGCCAGCAACACCGCCAACTACACGCTCTCCGGCCGCCGGCTCGACGTCCAGCTCCGGGGCCATGTGCTGCCCGGCCATGAAGAGCGTCTCGACCGGGTGCTGCTGTCCACCGAGGACGTGACCGACCGCGAGAATGCCCGCCGCGCCGCCGGCAAGGCGGAGGAATACGCCCGCGGCCTGTTCGAGCATTCGCCGGTGTCGCTGTGGGTGGAGGATTTCTCCACCATCAAGCAGTTGATCGACGACCTGCGCCATCGCGGCATCGAGGATCTGCGCGTCTTCACCGATGTGCACCCGGATTTCGTGCAGCGCTGCATCAGCGAGGTGCGCGTCATCGACGTGAACCAGCACACGCTCGACCTGTTCCAGGCGGCCGACAAGAAGGCGCTGTTCGCCGGCATGGACCGGGTGTTCCGCGAGGACATGCACCGGCATTTCCGCGAGCAGTTGATCGATCTGTGGAACGGCAAGCTGATGCACCAGCGCGAGGTGGTGAACTATTCGCTGGCCGGCGACGAGATCAACCTGCTGCTGCAATTCTCGGTGCTGCCGGGGCGCGAGCACGACTGGTCGCTGGTGCAGCTGGCGCTCACCGACATCACCGCCCGCAAGAAGGCCGAGGCTTATCTCGAATATCTCGGCAATCACGACGTGCTGACGCGGCTCTACAACCGCTCCTTCTATGTCGACGAGCTGAACCGGCTGGAGCGGCGCGGCCCCTTCCCCGTCACCGTGGTGATGATCGACCTCAACGACCTCAAGCAGGTCAACGACCAGCTCGGCCACGCGGCCGGCGACGCGCTGCTGCGCCGGGCCGGCGAGGTGCTTGCCAAGGCGATCGACAAGCCCAACGTCGCGGCCCGCATCGGCGGCGACGAGTTCGCCGTGCTGCTGCCGGGCGTCGATGCCGACGGAGCCGGAGCGATCATGGCCGAGATCGCCGAGCTGATCGCGATGAACAACCAGTTCTATTCGGCGCAGGCGCTCAGCGTTTCCATGGGCATGGCCACCAGCGAGCCGGGTGAGCGCCTGGAAGCGGTGGTGCGGCGCGCCGATCTGCACATGTACGAGAACAAGCGCGGCCAGTAACCGGCCCCGAAGATCGGTACCCTGGGCCGCTCGTCACGCCGGCGCCGTCCGTCCCTCCAGCCCGCCGGCATGGACGAAGCACAGCTTGTTGCCCTCGGGGTCGCGGCCATAGGCGCCGTAATAGTCGGGATCGTAATGCAGGCGCAGCCCCGGCGCCCCCTCATCCGTGCCGCCGCTGGCCACCAGCGCCCGCCAGGCGGCGTCCACCGCCGCCGGCGAGGGCGCGGCGAAGCTCACCTGCGTCCCGTTGCCCCAGGTGGCCGGCAGGCCGTTGAACGGCAGCTGCACGAAGAATTGCGGCCAGCGCCGGCCGGGCATCACCCACATCGAACCGGGCGGCCCGCCATCGTCGGCAAGATCCAGCCGCTCGAGGCCGAGCGGCGCCAGCACGGTGTCGTAGAAGGCGGTCAGGCGCGGCAGGTCGCGCGCGCCGAGGATGATGTGGGTGAACATGGCGTCCTCGTCGGCCCCGTCTGTGTCCCATTGGGACCGGCGGAGCCGCCCTGCGCAAGGCGCAACACGGAAATGTCACGGACTGCTCGACAGCGGCGCCGTTGCGCAGTAAACCCCGCCGCAGAGAATTACATGACTTCCGGCTTGTTTGGAAGTTTTCACAAAAACGGTTCGTAAATGAGCAACCTGCATCACGAGCGCGTCCTGTCGGTGCACCACTGGACCGACAACCTGTTCACCTTCACCACCACGCGCGACCCGGCGCTGCGCTTCAAGAACGGCCAGTTCGTGATGATCGGCCTGCCGGTGAACGGCAAGCCGCTGCTGCGCGCCTATTCCATCGCCAGCGCCAATTACGAGGAGACGCTGGAGTTCTTCTCGATCAAGGTACCGAACGGCCCGCTCACCTCGCGGCTGAAGAACCTGAAGATCGGCGACGAGGTGATCGTCGGGCGCAAGCCCACCGGCACGCTGCTGGTCGATTATCTGGTGCCCGGCCGCCGGCTCTATCTGCTCGCCACCGGCACCGGCCTGGCGCCGTTCATGAGCCTGATCAAGGACCCGGAGACCTACGAGACTTACGAGAAGGTCATCCTGGTGCACGGCGTGCGCACGGTGGGTGAGCTCGCCTATCAGGACTTCATCGAGAAGGAGCTGCCGGACAACGAGTATTTCGGCGAGCTGGTGCGCGAGAAGCTGGTCTATTACCCGACCGTCACCCGCGAGCCCTATCGCAACCAGGGCCGCATCACCGACCTGATCACCTCGGGCAAGCTGTTCGCCGATCTCGGCCTGCCGCCGCTCGACAAGGAGGACGACCGCGTCATGCTGTGCGGCAGCCCGCAGCTGCTCGACGACATGCGCGTCATCCTCAAGGATCTCGCCTTCGAGGAGGGGTCGACGACCGAGCCCGGCGATTTCGTGATCGAGAAGGCCTTCGTCGAGAAGTAAGCGCCTCGATCAGCATTCCGACCAGTTGCACCCCGGCCCGCACCAGCGCCCCGACCATTCCCATGGCCGGGCCTCAGCGCAGCCGGCCGGGGTCGCGCGGCATGTCGCGATCCCGCGCCGCCTCCTCGGGCGAGAGCACGCGATATTCCGCATCGATCACCGTGGTGTCGCCGGCAGGGCGCCGCGGCTTGACGCCGAACAGCTTGTAGGCGAGGCCGGCGATCAGCAGCACCGGCGCCACCACGATGAACACGCTTGCCGCCACCAGCGCCAGCGCCGTGCCGATCGCCAGCGCCACGGCGACGACGATCGCCACCTGCCACCAGCTCACCCGCCGCACGCTGAACCGCATCTGGCCGAACGGATCGTTCGCGTTCATTCCTGTCCCTTCCCTGGCTCACGGTCGCCCCGTGCCCCGGTGATATGGGATGAAACCCTGCGGGTTCCAGACGAGCGCGGCTGAAATTCCCGTGGGCGCGACATTGCGCGCGACGGCGAAGCCGCGATAGACCGTTCCGATCGCGGCGCTGCCGGCGGCCGGCACGGCCCCGGGGCCCGCCGGAAGCGAAAGAACCATCATGCGGCTTCGCCATGCGCAGGAGCGCGACCTCGTCGGCATCCTCGACATCTATAATCGCGCCGTCCTCACCTCCACCGCCATCTGGAACGACACGCTGGTCGACCTCGCCAATCGCCGCGCCTGGCTCATCGACCGCGTCTCCAAGCGCTATCCGGTGATGGTGGCGGTGGACGAGAACGCCGACGACGCCGTGCTCGGCTATGCCAGCTTCGGCGATTTCCGCCCCTTCGACGGCTACCGCATCAGCGTCGAGCATTCCGTCTATGTGGCGGAGGAGGCGCGGGGACAGGGGATCGGCGGCCAATTGGTGGAGACGCTGTTCGAGCCGGCCCGCGCGCTCGGCAAGAAGGTGATGATCGGCGCCATCACCGGCGGCAATGCGCCGTCCCTCGCCTTGCACAGGCGGCTCGGCTTCGAGGAGAGCGGCCATCTGCGCGGCATCGGCACCAAGTTCGGCGAGCGGCTCGATCTGGTGCTGGTGCAGAAGGAATTGTGAGGGCGAAAGTCGCCCTCGCTCCGACCCACGAAACCACCTGCCGCCTACCACCTGCCGCCTACCACCTGCCGCCTGCCGCCTGCCGCCTGCCGCCTGCCGCCTGCGCAACGTCATGCCCGGGCTTGACCCGGGCATCCACGTTTTGGAAAGGCGCGCCCGGCGGGAAGACATGGATGGCCGGGCCGAGCCCGGCCATGACGTTCCTCGGGCAGCCACTCCGGCCGGAAACGCAGAAAGCCGGGGCAAGCCCCGGCCTTCGCATGATCCGTCGGAAACCGTCGCCGCTCAGTAGCGGTAATGGTCCGGCTTGAACGGCCCCTCGACCGGCACGCCGATATAGTCGGCCTGCTCGGGGCGCAGCTTGGTCAGCTTCACGCCCAGCTTCTCGAGGTGCAGCGCCGCCACCTTCTCGTCGAGCACCTTCGGCAGAGTGTAGACCTTCTTCTCGTACTTGCCGGAATGGGCCCACAGCTCGATCTGCGCCAGCGTCTGGTTGGAGAAGGAGGACGACATCACGAAGGAGGGGTGGCCCATGGCGTTGCCGAGGTTCACCAGCCGGCCTTCCGACAAGAGGATGATGCGGCTGCCGCCCGGGAACTCGATCTCGTCGACCTGCGGCTTGATGTTGGTCCACTTGAAGTTGCGCAGGCCGGCGACCTGGATCTCGTTGTCGAAGTGGCCGATGTTGCAGACGATGGCCCGGTCCTTCATCTGCCGCATGTGATCGACGGTGATGATGTCCTTGTTGCCGGTGCAGGTGACGTAGATGTCGGCGCGCGAGAAGGCGTCCTCGATGGTCGCCACCTCGTAGCCTTCCATCGACGCCTGCAGGGCGCAGATCGGATCGACCTCGGAGACGATGACGCGGGCGCCGGCCTGGCGCAGCGAGGCGGCCGAGCCCTTGCCGACATCGCCGAAGCCGGCGACGAAGGCGACCTTGCCGGCCAGCATCACGTCGGTGCCGCGGCGGATGGCGTCGACCAGCGATTCGCGGCAGCCATAGAGGTTGTCGAACTTCGACTTGGTGACGCTGTCGTTGACGTTGATCGCCGGGAACAACAGCTTGCCCTGCTCGGCGAGCTTGTAGAGGCGGTGCACGCCCGTCGTCGTCTCTTCCGACACGCCCTTGATCGCCTTGGCGACCTCGGCGAACCAGCCCTTCGGCTTCTCGGCGAGCAGGCGCTTGATCAGCGCAAAGAAGATTTCCTCTTCCTCGGAGCCGGGGGTGTCGAGGAAGCCGGTGTCGCCGCCCTCGGCCTTGAGGCCGTAATGCACCAGCATGGTGGCGTCGCCGCCATCGTCGAGGATGAGGTTGGGAACGCCACCACCGTGCCAGTCGAACAGCTTGGCGGTGTAGTCCCAGTACTCGGTCAGTGTCTCGCCCTTATAGGCGAAGACCGGGATACCGGCCTGCGCGATGGCGGCGGCGGCATGGTCCTGCGTCGAGAAGATGTTGCAGGAGACCCAGCGCACATCGGCGCCGAGCGCCTTCAGCGTCTCGATCAGCACCGCGGTCTGGATGGTCATGTGCAGCGAGCCGGCGATGCGCGCGCCCTTCAGCGGCTGCGAGGGGCCGTATTCGGCGCGGATCGCCATCAGGCCCGGCATTTCGGTCTCGGCGAGCTCGATCTCCTTGCGGCCGAAGCCGGCGAGGCCGATGTCCTTGACGATGTAGTCGCTGGCAAGCGCCATGGTCGGGTTCCTTGTGCCTGAGGGACCGCGAGCCGCCTCCATGCCGACGGGCCTGGACGAAGCGGCCCCGGTCCGGTGGATCGAAGCTCGGCCAGGTTGATAGCAGCCCCGGCCGAAGGTTTCAATAACGATATAAAGATGTCTTTATATGACAGAGGCGGAGACACAGAACCCGTCACGCGCCGCCCCCCCTCGCTTGATCCTCCCCCCAATCGGGAGAGGGAGCCCCCGCGCACCGACCCCGCCCAGCCGGTCCCCTTGATTGATCCTCTCCCCGTTGGGGAGAGGTGGCCCGCGCAGCGGGTCGGTGAGGGGCCACGACATCGGGAGGCGCTGAGCACCCCTTACCCCACCCCTCTCCCCGTCGGGGAGAGGGGGCCCGGCGCACCGGCCCCCACCCAGCAGGTCCCCTTGCCCCTCCCCTTGGCGGAGGAGGAGCCGCCGCGCCCAGCCCATTGGACACCGTCCCGCGAGGGATCGATCCGGTCCACATCCTGAGAGGATGACCGGCAAGCACGTCCCAGGAGGATGAACCAATGGAAGATAGCCGCGAGCCCGACACTCCCGGTCGAGCGCCCGCGCGGCCCGAGCGGCCGGCCTACTCGCCTTCGCCGAAGCGGTCGCCCACCAGCTCGGTCAGGGCGTCGAGCGCCGCTTCCGCCTCGCGGCCCTCGGCGGCGACCATGATCGATGTTCCCGGCGCCGCCGCCAGCATCATCAGGCCCATGATGGAGGTGCCGCTCACCGTTTCGCCGCAGCGCGTCACCTGCACCGTGGCGTCGAAGCGCTCCACCGTCTGCACGAACTTGGCGGAGGCACGGGCATGCAGGCCGCGCTTGTTCAGTATGGGCAGTTCGCGCTGCAGGGTGGCGGAGGTGCTGGCCAAGGTCATTTACCCGCGAGCACCCGGCTGGCGATGTTGATGTATTTGCGCCCGGCCTCCTGCGCCTGGGCCACCGCGGCCTCCATCGGCACCTCGGCGCGCACCGTGGCGAGCTTCACCAGCATCGGCAGGTTGATGCCGGCCACCACCTCGATGTCGGGCTCGGTCATCACCGAGATGGCGAGGTTGGACGGGGTGCCGCCGAACATGTCGGTGAGGATCACCACGCCCTCGCCGCTGTTCACCGCCTTGACCGAGGCGACGATGTCGAGGCGACGCTGCTCGATGTCGTCGTCGGGGCCGATGGTGACGGCCTCGATCTGGGACTGCGGTCCCATCACATGTTCCAACGCCGCACGGAACTCGCTGGCAAGGCGTCCGTGGGTGACGAGTACAAGCCCTATCATTCTGCTCCGCCGTGCGCTGACCGGCACGAAACCGGGCGCGTCCCCTCCGACATCGCCCAAGGCTTTCGAGGCAAGCGGGTCCTCCCCCGCTCCCGTGGGGGAAGCATCATCGTTGCGCTGCACATAAATGGCAAGTGCGCCGCGTGAAAGGCTGGGGATGACGCGGCGGGCCCGCCGCGCGGCCGGCATCGCCGCAAGTCGCGGAGATTGCTCGCCTATCCGCCGGCGCCCCGGCGGCACGCACGCAGGACGCCGGCAAATTCCCTCGAATATGCTTTAAGTTTCCTGAAGTCCGCTCTCGGTCGAGAGCATCGCCAGCACCTGGTGCACCGCATCGCCGCGATCATAGACCGGCAACCGGGTGAGCGTGACGCCGCCGAGCGCAATGCGGCAATCCTCCGGGCGCGGCAGCCGGGCGCCGTCGGTGGTGGCGAGATCGACCACCAGCGCCACCTCCACCTCCTCGACATAGGGCACCCGGCGCAGCCCGGCGCCGCGCACCTCGATGAGGCCGGCGAGCACCGGCACCGGCGCGGCGATCAGCCCGTCGCCGCGTCGCTCCAGTATCAGGCGGTCGTCGCCGACCAGCACCGTCTCGGGGATCAGCCCGGTTCGCCCGGCCAGCAGCAGCGCGAAGGCGAGATGCGACTTGCCGGCGCCGGAAGGCCCGCGGATCAGCACCCCGGCCTCGCCCACCCGCACGCAGGAGGCGTGATGGGTGGAGCTGAAATGCGGGTCGGCGAGGCGTTCGTTCTCGGCCATCTCTTCCCTCACGCGCAGGGCAGGCGCACGACGAAGCGCGCGCCGCCGCTTGCCCCCTTCTTCGCGGTGCGGCGGCGCTTGCGGGTGCCGTCCGCTGCCGGCTCGGGCTCCGGAGGCGGGGCGGGCGGGCGGTTCTCCGCCCAGATGCGCCCGCCATGCGCCTCGACGATCTGCTTGGAGATCGACAGACCGAGGCCGGAATTCTGGCCGAAGCCCTGCTCCTCCGGGCGATCGGTGTAGAAGCGCTCGAAGATGCGGGCCAGCGCGTGCTCGGGAATGCCCGGCCCGTCATCGTCGACCATGATCTCGACGCCGCCCTTCACCTTGTGGCAGCTCACCCGCACCTCCCCGCCCCGCGGCGAGAAGGAGCGGGCATTGTCGATGAGGTTGTTGATCACCTGCCCGAGGCGGGAATCGTGCCCCGCCACCACGAAGTCGACCGGCCGGCCGCCCTCGGCCTCCGGCTCGAAGACGAGCTTCACCTTCACCTCGTCGCCGCGCACCACGTCGTTCTGCACGCCGCACACCGTGCCGAGCAGCCGGCGCAGGTCGACCGGCTCGGCCTCCTGGCGCTGCAATTCGGCGTCGAGGCGCGAGGCGTCGGAGATGTCGGTGATCAGCCGGTCGAGCCGCTTCACGTCGTGCTGGATCACCTCCATCAGCCGCCCGCGCGAATTGTCGGTCTTGGCCAGGGGCAGGGTCTCCACGGCGGAGCGCAGCGAGGTCAGCGGGTTCTTCAGTTCGTGCGAGACGTCGGCGGCGAAGCTCTCGATCGCCTCGATGCGGGAGTAGAGCGCGTCGGTCATGTCGCGCAGCGCCCCCGACAGATGCCCGATCTCGTCGGAACGGCCGGTGAAGTCGGGGATCTCGACGCGCTGGCGGGTGCGGCGCCGCACCCGCTCCGCCGCGTCGGCGAGACGGCGCACCGGGCCGGCGATGGTGCCGGCGAGCAAGAGCGACAGCACCACCATCACCACCATGGCGACGAGGAACACCCGCACGATGACCAGGCGTTCCGCCGCCACCGCCTCGTCGATCTCGCCGCCCTGGGTGGAGAGCAGCAGCGCGCCGAGAACGGCGCGGAAGCGCTGGATCGGCACCGCCACCGACACGATGATCTGGCCGCGCTCGTTCACCTGCACCGCGCTGGCCTTCTGGCCGAGCAGCGCGCCGACCACCTGCGGGTAGCCCTTGCCGTTATTGGGGCCGAGCTCGCGATAGAGCGGCAGTTCGCCGCGCTCGAACCACATCTTCACGCTGTTCCAGCCATGCTCCATCCAGTTGGGCGGACGGGCGGTCGGTTCGGGCAGCTCGAAGCGCAGGATGTCGCCGCGCGAATAGAGCGAGCGCGAATCGAGCACCAGGATGCCGTCGCGGTCATAGATGCGGGCGCGGGTGCCGGTCGGCTCCACGAGGCGCTTCAGCACCGGGGCGACGCGCTCCGGGTTGATCGGGAACTCCAGCGGCGCGAAGCCTTCCTCGCCCGGCCCGTAGCTCTCGCCGGCCTGCAATTCGAGCAGCCGCTCGGGATCGATGGTGATGGCGTTGGTCTCGACCTGCGCCGAGCCGGCGATGGCGGCGGCGATGATCTCGCCCTGCACCAGAAGGCTCTGCACGCGGGCGTCGATCAGCCCGGCGCGGAACTCCGACAGATAGAGGATGCCCGCCACCAGCGCGCCCATGCCGGCGAGGTTGAGCAGCACGATGCGGCGGGTGAGGCTCGACGAGCTCTTCTGCGCCACGAAATGCCGCAGCCGGCGCAGCCCGGCGAGGAAGCCGCCCCCGAACAGGCCGGCGCCCAGCGGGCCGGCGCCGAGCGCCCCCCGCAGGCCCCTGCGCCGTCGGGGGGTCTCGGCCGCCGTCTCGGTCACGGCCTCGTCCTGCTCCTCGGGGTCCTCCCCCGGCGGCAGGTTCCGCGTCGATTCCGGGTCGAGCAAGAGCCGCCTACTCCTTGAAGCGATAGCCGACGCCGTAGAGGGTCTCGATCATCTCGAAATTGTCGTCCACCACCTTGAACTTCTTGCGAAGCCGCTTGATGTGGCTGTCGATGGTGCGGTCGTCGACATAGACTTGGTCGTCATAGGCCGCGTCCATCAGCGCGTTGCGGCTCTTCACCACGCCGGGGCGGGTGGCGAGCGCCTGCAGGATCAGGAACTCGGTGACGGTCAGGGTGACGTTCTCACCCTTCCAGGTGCAGGTGTGGCGCTCGGGATCCATGCGCAAGAGGCCGCGCTCCAGCACCTTGGCGCTGTCGGTCTCGCGCGGCGCGGCGCCGTCCTTCGGCGCCACCCGGCGCAGCACCGCCTTCACCCGTTCCACCAGCAGGCGCTGCGAGAACGGCTTCTTGATGAAGTCGTCGGCGCCCATCTTCAGGCCGAACAGCTCGTCGATCTCGTCATCCTTGGAGGTGAGGAAGATCACCGGCATGTCGCTCTTCTGGCGCAGGCGGCGCAGCAGCTCCATGCCGTCCATGCGCGGCATCTTGATGTCGAAGATGGCGAGGTCCGGCGGGTTGCTCTTGAAGCCGTCCAGCGCGGTGGCGCCGTCGGTATAGGTCTGGATGCGGTAACCTTCGGATTCGAGGGCGATCGAGACGGAAGTCAGGATGTTGCGGTCGTCGTCGACGAGAGCGATGGTCGGCATCTACATGTTCCTGTTCGGCGGCGGATGTCGCACCCGGCGGTGAACCGTGCCGGCGTGGCCAGAATGTGACACGCAAGCAGACTCAGATAGAAATAGCGCGTTTCGAGGCGGTTAGCCAATGCGCGCCCCGCCGGTAGGTGGGGATGACGGCGCCCGCGCGCCCCGCTTGCGCCGCCGGCGGCCCCGGTTTCGCCCGCCGCGATCGGCCGCACTTGACGCTGCGGCCCGGCTTCGTCACTGAAACGGCCGGCCGGGACAGCCAAACGGGAGACCTTCCCATGAACGACATGAATGCCGCCGGCTTCGACGCCGCCGCCGCGGTGAAGCGCCTCCTGCGCGAGGGCCGCACCGGCGCCCTCGCCAGTCTCGACCGCGACGGCTGGCCCTATGCCTCGCTGGTGCAGATGGCCACCCTGCACGATGGCGCGCCGGTGCTGCTGCTGTCGCAGCTGGCCCGCCACACCCGCAACATCGCCGGCGACCGGCGCGTCAGCCTGCTCATCGACGAGCAGCGCGCCGGCGACGAGCTCCAGGGCGCGCGCGCGAGCTTCAAGGGGCGCATCTTCCGCGTCGAGGGCGAGGAGGAGATCGCCGTCGCCCGTCGCCGCTTCCTCGCCCGCCATGCCGATTCGGCCGGTTTCGCCGGTTTCGCCGATTTCGGCTTCTACCGGATCGAGCTCGAGAGCGCCCACATCGTCGCCGGCTTCGGGCGCATCGCCGAGGTGCCGGCCGCCGAATTCCTCACCGATCTCGGCGGGGCCGACGAGGCGCTGGCGAGCGAGGAAGGCGCCATCGCCCATATGAACGAGGACCATGCCGACGCCATCGGCCTCTACGCCACCGCGCTGCTCGGCGCGGCGCCGGGCGAGTGGCGCATGACCGGCATCGATCCCGAGGGCTGCGACCTCATCTCCGGCCACGTCGCCCGCCGCCTCGCCTTCGACCGGCGCATCGTCAGCGGCCGCGACGTGCACCGCATCCTGGTGGAACTGGCGGTGAAGGCTCGCGAAATCGCCGGCGTGCCGGCGCCGCGCCGCGACGGCGGCGGCGAAACCCACGAGCACCGCTGAGCCGAAGCGGTATCGGGGTGAAGCAGGACCGCCACCGCGGCGGCCTGCTTTCGCCACGGTTTCGACCCTATATGACAGACAAATGGCCTGAGTGCTCCGTCAGTTTGCCGCCCCGGCGGGTATACGAGAAGGAGTAACACATGCTGGAAACCGGCATGCGCAACCCGGAGAATGCCGCGGCAGCCGCGGGTCTTTCCGGTTCGGGCAAGGTGTTTTGGAACCTTGCCGGCCCCACCCTCTACGAACGGGCGATCGCCCGTGGCGAGGCGCGCCTTTCCGCCGCCGGCGCGCTGGTGGTGGAAAGCGGCGCCGCGAGCACCGCGCCCTTGCCGCGCCACCTGCTCGGCGAGGCGAACGAGCCGACCAATGCGCCGGACGGCGTCGCCCGGCTCGATCCCGAGACCTTCGAGCGGCTGAAGCAGGAAATGCTGGCCCATGCCGCCGGCCGCACCCTGTTCGCGCAGGATCTGCATGTGGCCACCGCCGCCGGCGAGGCCCGCCGCCTGCGGGTGTTCGCCGAGCATGCCTGGCAGGCGCTCGCCATCCGCAACCTTATGCAGCAGCCCGCCTCCGAGGCCATCGCCGGCTTCGTGCCGGACATCACCCTGTTCTGCCTGCCGCATTTCCGGCCGGACGCCGACCGCCACGGCATCGCCGGCCCCGGCGTGATCGCGGAGGATCAGGGCATCGGCCTGGTGCTGGTGGGTGGCACGCTCGATCTCGGCCATGTCGAGCAGGCGCTCGTCGCCCATCTCGGCGACCTGCTGGCCGGCATCGGCACGCTGACGCTGAACGGGGCCGCCTCGCTCGGCACCGAGGGCGAGCTCGCGCTGTTCCTCGGCCCGCCGGACAGCGGCAAGAGCGCGCTCGCCGGCGCCTTCGCCGCCGATCCGCGCTTCACGCTGATGGCCGACGGCCCGCTGGGCTGGAACCGCGACGGCGTGTTCGGGCTGTTCGCCGGCCGCCGCCGGCGGGTGCACCAGCTCGACGCCAGGGGTGGCTTCGGCACGGTGCTGGAAAACGTGCCGCTCGACGCCGACAGCCGCGAGCCCGATCTCGCCGGTGCCGCCGCCGCCCGCGCCATCCTGCCGGGAACGCATGCCGGCAGCGCCGGCGCGCCGCGCACGCTGGTCCTCGCCAGCTGCGACGGCTTCGGCGTGCTGCCTTCCATCGCCCGGCTCAGCCCGGAGCAGGCGGTCTATCACCTCCTGTCCGGCTACACCGCGCCGGCGGACGACGGCGAGGCGCCGCGCGCCCGCTTCGCCGCCGCCCACCCGCCGGCGGCGGGGGCGCATCTGCTGCGCGAGCTGATCGCCGGCGGCGAGACCCAGTGCTGGCTGGTCAATACCGGCTGGAGCGGCGGGCAGGCCGGGCGCGGCGCGCGCATCCTGCCGGAAGCGACGCATATGCTCGTCGCCGCCGCCCTGGACGGCTCGCTGGCGGCCGGCGCGTTCCGTGCCGATCCGCATTTCGGCTTCGAGGTGCCGGTGGAGGTCGAGGGCGTCGATGCCAAGCTGCTCGATCCGGTCGAGGCCTGGGCCAATCGCCGCGAGCATGCGACCGCGGCGAAGCGGCTCGTCGACCTGTTCGCGGAGAACTTCGCCCGCTTCGAGGCGGAGGTCGACCCGGAAGTGCGCGACGCGCAGCCGCGTATGGCCATCGCCGCCGAATGACGGCAGGCTGTCCGCGGCCCGCCCCGGCGGCGGCCGGCGGCGGGTCCGCCGGCCGCGCCGTCATCTGAAGGGGCGGCAGCAGGAGGACCGTCCATGCGCCCGCCCCTCGTTCCGCTCGTCACCCTGCTGGCAGCGCTCACCGCCGCCGGCCCGGCTTCCGCCGGCACCCGCGCCGCCTCTCCGGCCGTGGCGCGGGTGAATTTCGTCGCGCCGCAGAACTATGTCGACGGCAACCTGCAATGGTCCAGCGTCGACCAGCGCCTCACCTTCGAGGGGCTGTCGCGCCTCTTCGACCGCGAGGCGCGCCGCGCTTTGCCGCCGGGCACGACTATCGAGATCGACATCCTCGCCCTCGACCTCGCCGGCAGGATCGATCCCCTCGCCTCGCGCACCGGCGAATTGCGGGTGATGCGTCCCGACACCTGGCCCTCGCTCCCCCTGCGCTACCGGCTCCTCCGCGACGGGCGGGTGATCGGGCGCGGCGAGGAGACGCTGCGGGCGATGAACTATCTCATGGACCCGGTTGCCGCCCGCTCCGGCGCGCCGCTGCGCTACGAGCGGGCGATGATCGCCGGCTGGTTCCGCACCCGCTTTGCCGGAGCGTCGTCCTGAAGCCGTGAACGCCGCCCGCCCGAGCGCCGAAGCCCCCTCTCCCCATTGGGGAGAGGGATGGGGTGAGGGGCCTCGCCCGACTCAGGTGAGGGGCTCGCCCGGCTCAGCGGAAATACAGGAAGGTCAGCAGCGCGAAGCAGGGCAGCAGGAAGGCGCCCGACCACGCCATGTAGCCGAAGAAGCTCGGCATCTTCACGCCGCGGCTCCTGGCGATCGCCAGCACCATGAAATTGGGCGCGTTGCCGATATAGGTCAGCGCGCCCATGAACACCGCGCCGGCGGAGATCGCCTCCAGCGTCACCGCATGGGTGGTCATCAGCGCCTGCGCGTCGCCGCCGGCGAGGTTGAAGAACACCAGATAGGTCGGGGCGTTGTCGAGGAAGCCGGAAAGCAGGCCGGTCATCCAGAAATAGCCGGCATTCACCGGCTCGCCATTGGCGTCCGTCACCAGCGCCACCAGCGGTGCCAGCGCGCCGTCGGCGCCGGCCTTCAGGATGGCGATCACCGGGATGATGGTGAGGAAGATCGCCGCGAACAGCTTGGCCACCTCGCGGATCGGCTCCCAGTCGAAGCCGTTGCGCTCGCGGATATAGGCGGGGGTGATGAGGATGGACACCGCCGCGAGGCCCAGGAGGATGATGTCGCGCGCCACCGAAGGCAGCGGCAGGGCCGTCCCGGCGACGTGGAACTCGATGTCGGGCTTCCACAGCGCGCTCATCAATATGGCGGCGATCACCCCGACGAGCAGCGGCAGGTTGGACAGCCCGCGCAGGCCGATGCGCTCGGTGTCCGGCGTCGGATCGGGCGGCGGCGGCAGGCCTTCCTCGCGGGCGTGGAACCAGCGGTCGAGCAGGTAGTAGGCGGCGAGCAGCAATACCACCACCAGCACGGTGTCGTGGAACAGGTGGCTGGTGGTCCAGAAGAAGTCGACCCCCTTGAGGAAGCCGAGGAACAGCGGCGGGTCGCCGAGCGGGGTCAGCGAGCCGCCGATGTTCGAGACCAGGAAGATGAAGAACACCACGGTATGGACATTGTGCCGCCGCCCGTCATTGGCGCGCAGCAGCGGGCGGATCAGCACCATGGAGGCGCCGGTGGTGCCGATCAGGCTGGCGAGCACGGTACCCACCGCCAGCATCGCCGTGTTCACCGCCGGGCTGCCGCGCAGATTGCCGGTCACCAATATGCCGCCGGAAATGGTGAACAGCGTGAACAGCAGCACGATGAAGGGGATGTATTCCAGCAGCGCCGCGTGCGTCACCTCGTAGACGGTGACGCCGGTGCCGGCGAACGCCACGAAGGGCACCAGCACCGCCAGCGCCCAGAACAGCGCCACCTTGCCATAGTGGTGGTGCCAGAAATGCCCGGCGACCAGCGGCAGGATGGCGATCGAGAGCAGCATGCCGGCGAAGGGGATGCCCCAGGCCAGCGACAGGCTCGCCCCGTCGAGGCCGGCGCCCTCGGCGGCCAGCGCCGGGCCGGCGGACAGGAGAGCGAGGAGGATCGCCGTCACCGGCCCCATGAGCTTCATCGTCGCGTTCCCCCGGCGCTTGTGAACCCTGCGTCCGGGTTAGCAACCCGCTCCGGCACTGTCGAGCGAATCCGGGTGCCGCGGGCGCGGCACGGCCCTTGCGCCCTGCGGCGCCGGCGGCCTAATCATCGGCTGCGCTTCAGGAGGACTCACCATGGCCCGCGCCGTCGCCGGCCCCGAAATCGAACGCCTCGTCCAGCTGCTCGCCCGCGTGCCCGGCCTCGGCCCGCGCTCGGCGCGCCGCGCGGCGCTGCAACTGATCAAGAAGCGCGACTCGCTGATGGCCCCGCTCGCCGGCGCCATGCAGGAGGTGCTCGGCAAGATCGAGACCTGCCCGGTCTGCGGCAATCTCGACGTCCGAAGCCCCTGCCTCGTCTGCGCCGACCCGACGCGCGACCCGACCCTGATCGTCGTCGTCGCCGACGTGTCCGACCTGTGGGCGCTGGAACGCGCCGGGGCGATGAACGCCCGCTACCATGTGCTGGGCGGCACGCTGTCGCCGCTGGACGGCATCGGCCCGGACGAATTGAACATGGCGAGCCTGGCCGGCCGGGTGCGCCAGCCGACCGCCGGCGGCGGCACCGTCGCCGAGGTGCTGCTCGCCCTGCCCGCCACCGTGGACGGGCAGACCACCGCGCATTACGTCACCGAGCTCCTGCGCGAGACCGGGGTGAAGGTCACGCGCCTCGCCCATGGCGTGCCGGTGGGCGGCGAGCTCGATTATCTCGACGAGGGCACGCTGGCGGCGGCGATCCGCGCCCGCACCGCGCTCTAACCCAACAGGCTCCCGGCGGTCGGGAACGGCTCCGCGCTTGGCGGGACTGCCCTACCGCCCCGCCCGTGCCAGCCCGTGCGCCACCAGCCGGTCGATCAGCTCGGGATAGCTCACCCCGCTGGCGGCCATCGCCTTGGGGTACATGCTGATATTGGTGAAGCCGGGAATGGTGTTCAGCTCGTTGACGAGCACGCGCAGATCCTCGGTCACGAAGAAGTCGGCGCGGGCCATGCCATCGCAGCCCAGCGCGCGGAAGGCGTCGGCGGCCATCGCCTGCAGCTGCGTCTCCACCTCGGCCGGCAATTGCGCCGGCACGATGATCGCCGCGCCGTCGGCATCGATGTATTTGGCGTCGTAGCTGTAGAAGCCGTGGCTCTCGGCCGGGCGGATCTCGCCGGGGCGGGAGACGAACAGCGTGCCGTCCGGCTGCTCCAGCACGCTCAGCTCGATCTCGCGGCCGCGGATGAACTCCTCGGCGATGAGCTTGCGGTCGTGGCGGAAGCCCTCGGTCAGCGCCGCCGCATAGTCGGCCTCGCTCGCCACCTTGCTCACCCCGACCGAGGAGCCCTGCCGCGCCGGCTTGATGAACACCGGCAGCCCCAGCGTCGCCGTCAGCTCGGCGAAGCTCGGCTCGGCGCCGGGATGGATGGTGACGGCACGGGCGGTGGCCAGCCCGGCCTCGAGATAGAGCCGCTTGGCGATGTCCTTGTCGAGCGCGGTGGCCGAGCCGAGGATGCCGCAGCCCACCAGCGCCACGCCCGCCACCTCGGCCAGCCCCTGCACCGAGCCGTCCTCGCCCGGCAGGCCGTGCAGCACCGGGAAGAGGAGGTCGATCGCCGGCAGTTCGTGCGGCACGCCGCCGGCCGGCAGCGCCACGAGGCGCCCCTTGCCGCCCGGCACCAGCGTGAGCTCGGTACCGCTCTCCGGCGTGTCGAGCACGCCGCCCTCGAAGCGGCTGGCCAGCCAGCGGCCGTCGCGGGTGATGAACACCGGCACGGCGTCGTATGTCTCCGGGTCGAGCGCCCGCATGACATTGGTGCCCGACATCACCGAGACGTCGTGCTCGGCGGAGCGTCCGCCGAAGAGCACCGCGATGCGCAGGCGGGTCGAGGAGGTGGTCACGGCGGGACTCCGATGAAATGAGGAGGGTGCTGGCGGCGCACGCGTGGCGGAAACGTTCGAGCCACCGGGGTTAATGATGGGTTAAGGCCCCGGCATGGCGGCGCGGGATCCGGCCCTCTTCCACCGCCGCTTCGGTCTCAGGGGGCGTCGGTCACGATCCGGTCGCGCCCGTCCTGCTTGGCCCGGTACAGCGCCCGGTCGCAGCGCTCCATCAGCGCCGGGAAATCCGTTTCCCCGGCGGCGTTCACCAGCCCGATGCTCACCGTGACATGGAGCCGGAGGCCGCCCTCCAGCACCACCGGCTGGCGAATCGCCTCCTGCAGCCGCGCGGCCACCTGCCCGGCCTCATCGGTCGAGGTAGCCGGCAGCAGCACGGCGAATTCCTCGCCGCCGATCCGCGCCATCAGGTCGGCCGCCCGCAGCTGCGCGAGGCTGCGCTGGGCCACCCCTTGCAGCACCGCGTCGCCGGCGCCGTGGCCGTGGCGGTCGTTGATCTGCTTGAAGTGATCGATATCGATGAGCAGCAGCGAGCAGGGCGCGCCGTCGCCGGCGCTGTCGTCCATCGCCGCCGCACCGGCGTCGAGCAGGCGGCGGCGGTTCCACAGCCCGGTCAGCGGGTCCGACCCCGCCAGCATGCGAAGCTGCTCCGCGGTTTCGCGTTCCGACGTCACGTCCCACAGGGCGAGCACATAGACGCCGCCGACCCGGCGATAGCGGAACTGCACGATACGGGTCGAGCCGTCGCGGCAGCGCACCGACCATTCGCTGAACTGGATGCTGTCCGGCTCGTCCCGCAGGCGGGCGAATTTCTGCTGCCATTCGGCGAAGGCGGCCGCACGCTGCGCGGGATCGGGGAAACCCAGCTCCCACCACTCGTCATGGTGCAGCACGACCTTCTCCTCATACAGGAAGAGGTCGTCGGACATCCGGTTGTAGAAGATGGCGTTGAGATTCTCGTCATAGATCTCGATGGCGACCGGCAATTCGTTGAGAATGTCGGTCATGCGGTCCTGCAGCGTCCCCTCCGGCGTCGCGTTCAGGCTCACCAGGACATGGCGATCGGTGAGCCGCCGCACCGCGCCCTCCACCGGCCGGTCGGCATGGAGCGGGCGCAGCGGCAGCTTTTGCGCCGCGGCGGGGGGCGACTGCAGCAGCTCCGCCAGACGCGCATCCGGCGCCAGCACCCCGGCGAGCGGCAGCGGCAAGGCGGCATCCGGCGGCAGGTCCAGCGCCCGGCGCGCCTTCGGCGCCAGGGCGACGACGTCGAGGGCCTGCAGGTCGATCACCAGAAGCGGCTCGGCGCTGTCGTCCACCCATCGAAACATCGCCGCGGCCTTCCCTCGCCCGTATCCGCCGTACCGCCACGGAGGCGGCGCTACCCCCGGAGCGCGACCTGTTGCGCCGCCAATTGCCGGAAGTGCCCGCGCGCCTGCAGGAAGGCCAGCAAGGCCAGCCCCGGCAGCGCCGCGAGCGCGGTAAGCGCGAAGAACCACATCCAGCCGGTGCTCTGGGCGATGAACCCCGCCCCGGAGGCGAGGAAGGTGCGTCCCACCGCCGCCAGCGCGGTGAGCAGGGCGTACTGCGTCGCGGTGTGCGCCCGCGCGCCGCACAGCGCCGAGATATAGGCGACGAAGATTACCGTGCCGATGGCGCCGGTGAAGTTCTCGACCACGATGGTCAGCGTCAGCGCTGCGAGATCGACGCCCACCCAGGCCTGCCAGGAAAAGACGAGGTTGGAGAGCATCTGCAGGATGCCGGCGATCCACAGGCTGGGGCCGAGCGGCAGCGCGCGGGCGATGAGCCCGCCGGCGAAGCCGCCGATCAGCGCCGCCGCGAAGCCGACGCCCTTGACGATGCCGGCATAGGCCGCCTTGTCGAAGCCGATGTCGATGACGAAGGCGCCGGTCAGCACCCCGGCGAAGGCGTCGCAGAACTTGAAGAATACCACGAACAGCAGGATGGCGATGGCGTCGCGGCGCAGGAGCATGTCGGAAAACGCGCCGACGGCGGTGTCCCAGACGCGCCGGGCCACATTGGCCTCGCGCGGCACGGCGTCCCCGCCGGCCGGCTCGCGCGCGCAGAGCGCGGCGACGAGCCCGACGCCCACCATCGCCGCCGCCGCCGCGTAGCCCCAGGCCCAGACATCGGCGCGGTCGACGCCGATCGCCTCGAACCAGGCGACCAGCAGGATCACCCCGGCGCCGGAGGCGAGCATGCCGACCCGGTAGGCGGCGACATAGCCGGCCATGCCGGCCGCCTGCTCCCGGGTCTCCAGGCTCTCGACGCGGAAGGCGTCGACCACGATGTCCTGCGTCGCTGAGGCGCAGGCGACCAGGAACGCCCCGAGCGCCACCTGCCAGGGCGCCGCCACCGGGTCCTGGAAGCCGAGCCAGAGGATCGCGACCACCAGCAGCAGCTGGGTGAACACCAGCCATCCGCGCCGCCGCCCGAGCAGGCGCGAGAGCACGGGCACGTCGAGCGCGTCGACCAGCGGCGCCCAGACGAATTTGAAGTTGTAGGGCACGCCCACCAGCGCGAACAGGCCGATGGTGGCGAGGTTCACCTTCGCCTCCGCCATCCAGATGGTCAGCGTCGCCCCGGAGAGCGCCAGCGGCAGGCCGGAGGAGAAGCCGAGCAGGATGACGATCAGCACCCGCGGGCGCAGATACACCGCGAGGCTGGCGAGGAAGCCGTCGGTCTCTTCGGCGGGAGCGGAGCGGCTGGCGGTCTCGGTCATCGGCGAGGCCTCGGTCGTCGGCGAACAGGATGGCGGCGATTCGCGGCGCCGCCGCCAATGTCTAACCCGTCGCCCTCGCGCTGTCGCGCCGGCCCGGCCCGGCAGCGCATATCGGTGCGTCAGCCGGGGTTTTCGGTCGCATCGTCCATCCCACCGGCCTCGCCGGCGATGCCCGCGCGCGGCATCGCATCCGGCGTCTCCTCCGGCATCGGGATGACGTCGACGGCGACGGAGAGCTTCTGCCGCCCGGAGCCGACCAGCACCCCGCCGATCGGCGCGACATCGGTGTAGTCGCGCCCCACCGCCAGCACCACATGGTCGGAGGACACGACGAGGGCATTGGTGGGGTCGAGCCCGACCCAGCCGATTTCCTCGCCGCACCAGACGCTTACCCAGGCATGGGTGGCGTCCGCCCCCTGCAGGCGCTCCTTGCCGGGCGGCGGCTCGGTGCGCAGGAAGCCGGAGACATAGGCCGCCGGCAGGCCCAGCCCGCGCAGGCCGGTGATCATGATATGCGCGAAGTCCTGGCACACGCCCCGCCGCATCTCGAAGGCCTCGATGGCCGGCGTCGAGACATCGGTGGCGCGGCTGTCATAGGCGAACTCGTCATAGAGGCGGCTCATCAGCTCGACCGAGGCTTCCAGCATCGGCCGGCCGGCAGGAAAACTCTTTCTTGCCCAATCGGTTATCTCCGCCCTGAGCGGCACCGCCGGGCTGGGATAGGCCTGGTGTACCGGGGAGAGCGGCGAGAGGTCGCCGCTCTCTCCCACCGCCTCGCGCACCTGCTCCCAGCTCGGCCCGCCGGCGGGATCGCGTTCCGGCGCCGGCTCGACCTGAACCCGCGCCGAGGAGCGCACCGTGAAGCGCGTATGCGCGGTCTCGAGGCGGATATGCGCCACGAGGTTGCCGAAGAAATCCCGCGTCTCCACCCATTCCGCCGGTTCGGGATCGACGGTGATGTGGCTGTCCGTCACCCGCTGACCGGGCCGGCTGACCGGCACCATGCGCAGGATATGCCGCGCCACCGGCACCGGCTGGGCGTAGCTGTAGGCGGTGGTCTGGTGGATGTCGTATCTCATGACCCGCCCCTCCGCCTCACGCCGAGAGGTCCCACGGCGTCTCCACCGGCGAGCGATGGATGAAATAGCGCTCGGCGATGTCGTTGGAGAGCTCCATCAGCTGCGCCTCCACCTCGGTGAGCCGGGCATCGTCGAACTCGTTGGCGCCGAACGCCTTCATCGAGGCGAGCAGCCGCGCCGCCAGCCGCTCCTCCGGCAGCGGCAGCTCGTCGCCATGATGGCCGGGCAGTTGGTCGAGATGCTCGGCGATGGCGTCGATCTGGTAGGCCAGCGAGCGCGGATTGACCGGGTCGAGCAGCACGAGGTCGAGCACCGGCGCCCGGCTCTCGGTCATCACATAGCGCGAGCGGTAGGTGATCTGGCTGTCGCACAGCTCCAGCAGCACGTCGAGCGTCGAGGCGCTCACCGCCTCGCCCACCAGGACGCGGGCGAGGCGGGCGGTGGCGATGCCGCGCTCGATGCGCCGGCCGAGGTCGAGGAAGCGCCAGCCGGCCTGGCGGTTCATGTTCTCCGAGGCGAGGCCGGAAAAGGCGGAGAGCGCGCGCAAGGCCCGCTCCAGCCGCTCATGGGCCTCGGCATCCGCTCCCTTGGCGGGCACCGGCTCGGCCAGCATCAGCGCGAGGTCGGCCAGCGTGCGCCAGGCATCGGGCGACAGGCGGTCGCGGATCACCGAGGCGGTGTGGCGCGCCGCCTCGACGAGGCTCGGCAGGGCGCCGGAGAGGTCGCGGCGCGACAGGGCCGCGAAGGCATGGCGGGTGGTGTGGGCATGGGCGAGGCCGGTCGGCACCGCTCCCCAGGATTGCAGCAACTGGGTGAGCTTCGCCACCGAGGCGCTGTCGCCCTCTATGGTCGAGGACAGGCGGCCGACCAGCGTGCGCAGCAGCCTCAGGGTGAGCTCGGCACGCTCCACATAGCGGCCGAGCCAGAAGAAATTGTCGGCGGCGCGGCTCGGCAGCGGGCCGATCTGGCGGCGCACCTCGGCGGCGCCGGGCGCCGGCAACAGGGTCGTCTGCTCCACCGGCCCGGTGCCGAGCACCCACACATCCGCCGAGCGGCCGCCGCGCTGCATGGTCACGGCGCGGGAATCGCGGTTGTCGGAGACGCGGCAGAAGCCGCCGGGCATCACCTGCCACCCCTTCTCGGTGGCGGCGACGAACAGGCGCAGCGTGAAGGGGCGCGGCTCGAGCTGGCCGTTGCGCCACACCGGCATGGTGGAGAGCCGCACCGCCTCCTGGCCGATGAAGTCCACCCCGCGGGTGCGGATCGCCTTCACCAGCGCCTCGCGGCGGGCGGGCGTCAGGTCGGCGCCGATCACCGGCCCTTCGTCCAGCAGGCCGGGCAGCGTGCGCTGGAAGGCGGGCGCGATGACGAGATCGTCGAGCCCGTCCAGCACCCGCTCGCGCGCCGCCGCCTGCCCGCACCACCAGGTGGCGACATTGGGCAGGGCGAGGTCCTCGCCGAGGATGCGCGGGCCGATCTTCGGCAGGAAGCTCATCATCAGCGGCGCCTCGATCAGCCCGGCGCCCAGCGCGTTGGCCAGCGCCACCCCGCCGGCGCGCACCGCCTGCACCAGCCCGGGAATGCCGAGATGCGAGCGCGGGTTGAGCTCCAGCGGGTCGGCAAAATCGGCATCGAGGCGGCGCAGCAGCACGTCGACGCGCTTGAGCCCCGCCACGGTGCGCACATAGACGGCGTTGTCGCGCACCGTCAGGTCCTCGCCCTCCAGCAGCACGAAGCCGAGATAGCGGGCGAGATAGGCATGCTCGAAATAGGTCTCGTTGAGCGGGCCGGGGGTGAGCAGCCCCACCCGCCCCTCGCCGGAACGGTCCAGCTTGGTCAGGCCGGCCCGCAATCCCTGGAAATAGCCCGCCAGCCGCACGACGTTCATCGAGCGCGACAGCTCGGGCAGCGAGCGGGAGATGGCGATGCGGTTCTCCAGCGCGTAGCCGGCGCCGGAAGGCGATTGGGTACGGTCGGACAGCACCCACCAGCGCCCGTCCGGCCCGCGGCCGAGATCGGCGGCGTAGAGCCGCAGGAAGCTGCCGCCATGCGGATCGACGCCCACCAGCGGGCGCAGGAATTCCGGGCTGCCGGCCACCGCCGCCGCCGGCAGCGCCCCGGAACGTACCAGCTCGCCGTCGCCATAGAGATCGGCCAGAACCGATTCCAGCATCTGCACCCGCTGGATCAGCCCCTGGGACAGCGCCTGCCATTCGCTCTCGTCGATGAGGAGCGGCAGATGCGCCAGCGGCCAGGGCCGCTCGCCGCCGCCCGCATCGTCATAGACGCGGTAGAACACGCCGGAGCGGTGGAGATAGCGGTCGGCGGCGGTGAAGAGACGGTTGACCTCTTCCACGCCCATCTCGGCCAGCCCGGCAAGCAGGGGCCCCCAGTGCGGACGCAGCTTTCCCTCGGCATCGACGAGCTCGTCATGCACGCCGGGCAGCAGCCGATAGCCGGCCAGCAGCGATTCCGCCGCTTCGGCCTCGAAGCGGCGCGTCAGCGCCTGCAGCTCGCTCCCTCCCGCCATGGCCTCCTCGTTTCAGCCGCCGCCTCTCCTACACGGCATCGCGGCGGCCGGCGAGCCTCAGATCCGCGCCGGCCTCCTGAGGTCGAGGGTCGCGGGGAATTCCGGTGTCGGCTCCTCAGGTGGCACGAACAGATAGCCGGGAGTGTGGCCATAATCCTGGAAGCGCGCCAGACGCCGGGCCTGCGCCTCGTAGGAATTCACCGGAAAAGTCTCGTAATTGCGCCCACCCGGATGGGCGACATGATAGACGCAGCCGCCCAGCGAGCGGTTCGACCACAGATCGACGATGTCGAAGGTGAGCGGCGCATGCACGGGAATCGTCGGGTGCAGGCCGGAGGCCGGCTGCCACGCCTTGAAGCGCACGCCGGCGACATATTCCCCGAAGCGGCCGGTGGGAATCAGCGGCATACGGCGGCCATTGCAGGCGATGACATGGCGGGCGGGATTGAGCCCCTCCGCCCGCACTTGCAGCCGTTCGACCGAGGAATCGACGAAGCGCACCGTGCCGCCGACGGCGCCCTCCTCGCCCAGCACATGCCAGGGCTCCAGCGCCTGGCGCAGCTCCAGCTGCACGCCGCCATGCTCGACCTGGCCGAAATAGGGGAAGCGGAACTCGCGCTGCGCCTCGAACCAGGCCGGATCGACGTGATAGCCGGCGCGGCCGAGATCGGCGAGCACGTCGAGGAAGTCGGCCCAGACGAAATGCGGCAGCATGAAGCGGTCGGCCAGCGCCGTGCCCCAGCGGGTGAGCCCGCCTTCCTGCGGCTCGCGCCAGAACCAGGCGATCAGCGCCCGCAGCAGCAATTGCTGGGCGAGGCTCATGCGCCAGTCCGGCGGCATCTCGAAGGAGCGGAACTCGACGAGGCCGAGCCGCCCGGTCGGCCCGTCCGGCGAGAACAGCTTGTCGATGCAGATCTCGGAGCGGTGGGTGTTGCCGGTGACGTCGGTCAGCAGGTTGCGGAACAGCCGGTCCACCAGCCAGGGCGGCGGCGTGTAGCCCTTGCCCGGCGCCGGCACGTTGGAAAGCGCGATCTCCAGTTCGTAGAGGCTGTCATGGCGGGCTTCGTCGATGCGCGGCGCCTGGCTGGTCGGGCCGATGAACAGGCCGGAGAACAGGTAGGACAGCGAGGGGTGGCGCTGCCAGTAGAGCACCAGGCTCTTGAGCAGGTCCGGCCGGCGCAGGAACGGGCTGTCCGCCGGGGTGGCGCCGCCCACCACCACATGGTTGCCGCCGCCGGTGCCGGTGTGGCGGCCGTCGACCATGAACTTCTCGGTGCCGAGCCGGGTCTGGCGGGCGTCCTCGTAGAGGTCGCGGGTGATCTCGACGCAGGTCTTCCAGTTCACCGCCGGATGGACGTTCACCTCGATGACGCCGGGATCGGGCGCCACGCGGATGACGTTCAGCCGCGGATCGACCGGCGGCGCGTAGCCCTCGATATGCACCGGCAGCTTCAGCTCGGCGGCCGTGACCTCGATGGCGGCGAGCAGTTCCAGATAATCCTCCAGCCGCTCGGTGGGGGGCATGAAGATGCAGAGGCGGCCATCGCGCGGCTCCACCGCCAGCGCGGTACGCACCGAGCCGGTGCCGGTGAGGATCTGGTCGACCTTCTCCTGGTGGCCGTCGTCATTGTCGACCCGCTGATAGCGCTGGTGCAGCGCCTCGGCGTCCGGCAAGTCGCCGGTGATCGCCATCGGGTCGGCGGGGTTCACGTAAGGGTACAGCGCCGGCGGCACCCAGGGCAGGCTGGCGAGCGGCAGGCGGTAGCCGACCGGGCTGTCGCCCGGCACCAGGAACAGCTTGCCGCGCCGGAACTGCCAGAACTCGCTGGTCCAGCCGAGATCGGCGCGGGCCTGCCAGCGCTGCACCGGCAGCACATAGCCGCTCGGCCGGCTGAGGCCGCGCGAGAAGACGCGCGCCAGCCGGGCCCGCTCCTCGGCGTTCTCCAGCTTGGAATCGAGCGCGTCGACATTTTCCGGCAGGTCGGCTTCCTTGAGGATCCAGTGCGCGGCGTCCTCATAGGCGGGCTGAGCGTACCCCTTGGCGAGACCGAGCCGGTCGGCGAGGTTCTCGGTGAGGATTCTGGCCTGATCGATCACCGCACCGGTATGGGTTTCGGTGGCGATCAGGGCGGGGTCCCGCCAGATCGGCTTGCCGTCCTTGCGCCAGTAGAGCGAGAAGGTCCAGCGCGGCAGGCTCTCGCCGGGATACCATTTCCCCTGGCCGTAATGCAGCATGCCGCCGGGCGCGAAGCGCTTGCGCAGCCGGCGGACCAGGTCGTCCGCCCGCATGCGCTTGGTGGGCCCCACCGCAGCGGTGTTCCATTCCGGGCTCTGATAGTCGTCGATGGAGATGAAGGTCGGCTCGCCGCCCATGGTGAGCCGCACGTCCTGCGCCGCGAGATCGGCGTCCACCTTGTCGCCGAGCGTATCGAGCGACGCCCAGGCATCGTCGGAGAAGGGCAGCGTTACGCGCGGCTTCTCGGCGACGCGCGTGACCTGCATCTCGAAGTCGAACTCGGTCTTCGTCCCTTCCTCGGCGCTGAATCCGCCGGAAATCGGGGCGGCGGAGCGATAGCTCGGCGTGGCGCAGAGCGGCAGGTGGCTCTCGCCGCAGAGCAGGCCGGACGTGGGATCGAAGCCGATCCAGCCGGCGCCGGGCAGATACACCTCGCACCAGGCGTGCAGGTCGGTGAAGTCGACATCGGTGCCGGTCGGCCCGTCCAGCGCCTTCACGTCGGGCTTGAGCTGGATCAGGTAGCCGGAGACGAAGCGGGCGGCGAGGCCCAGCCGGCGCAGGATCTGCACCAGCAGCCAGCCGGAATCGCGGCAGGAGCCGGCCTTGAGGCTCAGGGTCTCGTCAGGCGCCTGCACGCCGGGCTCCATGCGGATGAGGTAGCTCACATCCGACTGGAGCTTCTGGTTGAGGTTCACCAGGAAATCGACGGTCGGCTCCCCGTCCTGCGGCCGCACCTTCTCGACATAGGCGTCGAGCAACGGCCCCCCTTCTTCCGGTTCGAGATAGGGGATCAGTTCCTTGGCGAGGTCGGGCGTGTAGGCGAAGGGCAGCTTCTCGGCATATTCCTCGACGAAGAAGTCGAAGGGATTGTAGACCGTCATGTCGGCGATCAGATCGACCTCGATGCGGAACTCCCTCGCCGGCTCCGGGAAGACGAAGCGGGCCATCCAGTTGCCGAACGGATCCTGCTGCCAGTTCACGAAATGGGTCGAAGGCGTGACCTTGAGCGAATAGCTCTTCACCGGCGTGCGGCAATGCGGCGCCGGCCGCAGCCTGATGATCTGGGGACCGAGCGTGACCGGGCGGTCGTATTTATAGGCCGTGACGTGATGCAGGCTGGCGAAAATGGTCATGGCACCAACTGGAACGTGACAACGCGGACACGGGGAAGCCAGCCTACGCCGACGCTCCCCCCTGCCGGAAGGGGCAAGCGCCTTCCGTCGCACGATCCACGCACGAATCGTGCCGATCCCACGGGGCGCTACGTAAGGACCGGCCGGGATCGGAGCGCTCGCCGCTCAGGCAATCGCCGACCACATGCCTGTTATCGAGGCAGCAAGGGCGCCTGCCGCGGCGCGGACCAACGCCGCGCGCGCCGTCAGGCGACCGGCGTCGCCCCGCCCTGTTCCGGCTCCGGGCCGGCCGACGCTTCCGGCGTCGTGCCGGACTTCGCCTTGCGCTTGCCGCGCTCCTCGAAGCGCTGCAGCACCGCATAGAAGGACGGCACGAACAGCACGGCGAGGCAGGTCGAGGCCAGCATGCCGGAGAACACCGCGATGCCGATCGACTTGCGCGAATTGGCGCCGGCCCCGGTGGCGAGCACGAGGGGCAGCACGCCGAGGATGAAGGCGAAGGAGGTCATCAGGATCGGGCGGAAGCGCAGCCGCGCCGCCTCCACCGCCGCGTCCAGGATCTCCAGGCCCTCGGCCCGCTTCTCGCGTGCGAATTCCACGATCAGGATGGCGTTCTTCGCCGATAGCGCGATCAGCAGGATCAGGCCGATCTGCGTGTAGAGGTTATTGGCGACGCCGAGGCCGGTGAGCGCGGCCACCGTGCCGAGCAGCGCGAGCGGCACGGCGAGCAGCACCGAGAGCGGCTGGATCCAGCTTTCATACTGGCCGGCCAGCACGAAATAGACCAGCAGGATGGCGAGACCGAACACGAAGTAGATCTCGTTGCCGACCACTACCTCCTGATAGGACATGGCGCTCCAGTCGAAGCTCATGCCCGGCGGCAGGGTGTCGTCGGCGACCTGCTTCATGATGTCGAGCGCCTGGCCGGACGAGAAGCCGGCCGACTGCACGCCCAGGATGGTCGAGGCCGGGTACAGGTTGTAAAGCGTGATCAGCGGCGGGCCCAGCACCGGCTTGATCGTCGCCAGCGTGCCGATCGGCACCATGTCCCCGGACGGCGTCTTGATCTTCATGTCGAGGATCTGTTCCGGCGTGCGGCGGAACTCACTTTCGGACTGCACATAGGCCTGGAAGGTCTGGCCGAACTGGTTGAACTGGGTGACGTAGCTCGACCCGACATATCCCTGGATGGTGGAGAACACTTGCCCGACGGTGACGCCGAGCGTTTCGGCCTTCACCCGGTCGATGCTCATGAACAGCTGCGGCACGTTGGCACGGAACGAGGTGCTGAGATGCTGGATCGCCGATTGCGAGCCGGCATTCTCGGTGATCTGCTGGGTGGCGTTCTGCAACTGCGAGAAATCGAAGCTGCCGTCGCGCGATTCCACCATCATGGTGAAGCCGGAGGCGTTGCCGACGCCCTGGATCGGCGGCGGCACCAGCACGAAGGTGACGGCCTCCTGGATCTGCTGCAATTCGCGATTCAGCGAGGTGTAGATTTCCAGAAGGCCCTGCCCGGCCTTGTCGCGCACGTCCCAGTCCTTGAGGATCACATAGGCGACGCCGCCATTGGGCAGCGTCGCATTGTTGTCGAGCACCGAGACACCGGAAATGGTGACGACGTTCTCCACCCCGGGCGTGTCCGAGGCGATCTTGGAGATCTTCTGCATCACCGCCTCCGTACGCTCCATGGAGGCGGCGTCGGGCAGCTGGGCGCCGATGATCACGTAGCCCTGGTCCTCGGTCGGCAGGAAGCCGGTCGGCACCTGGGTGATGCCCCAGATCGACACGCCGATCAAAGCAAGACCGACCAGCGTGGTGAAGTGGGCGACCTTCACCATGTGGCGGATGAGCCCGGCGTACCAGTGCTCGGCCTTGTTGTAGACGGCGTTGAAGCCGCGATAGAAGAAGTTGCGCTTCTCCGGCGGCACCGGCTTGCGCAGCCACAGCGCACATTGCGTCGGCTTCAGCGTCATCGCGTTGATGGCCGAGATGAAGGCGGTGGCGGCGATGACCAGCGCGAATTGCTGGTAGAGCTGGCCGGTGAGGCCGGGCATGAAGGCCGCCGGGATGAACACCGACATCAGCACCAGCGTGATGCCGATGATCGGCCCGAACAGTTCGTCCATCGCCTTCTCGGCCGCCTCGCGGCCCGGCAGGCCACGCTCGATATGGCGGGAGACGCCCTCGACGATGACGATGGCGTCGTCGACCACGATGCCGATGGCCAGCACGATGGCGAACAGCGTCGACAGATTCACCGTGAAGCCCATCGCCGCCATCGCGGCGAAGGTGCCGATGATGGTGACGGGCACGGTGGTGGCAGGCACCAGCGTCGCCCGCCAGTCCTGCAGGAACACCAGGATGACGATCAGCACCAGGATGCCGGCCTCGAACAGCGTCTTGTAGACTTCGCTGACCGAGGCGGTGACGAATATCGTGGTATCGAACGGCACCGCATAGGCCAGGCCGGGCGGGAAATTCTTGACCAGCTCCTCCATCTTGGCGCGCACTTCGGTCGCCACCTGCAGCGAGTTCGCCTCGGGCAGCTGGTAGATGCCGAGCGAAGCGGATTGCCGGCCGTTGAAGGTGAAGATCTGGCTGTAGGTCTGGGCGCCCAGCTCGACGCGCGCGACGTCGCGCAGGCGGGTGATCTGCCCGCCATTGGCGTTGTCGACCTTGACGATGATGTTCTCGTAGTCGGCCGCGTCGTTCAGCCGCCCGGTGATGTTGAGCGTATACTGGAAGTTCTGCCCCTTCGGCATGGGCGGCATGCCCACCTGGCCCGAGGGAACCTCCTGGCTCTCCTGCTGGATGACCGAGATCACCTGATCCGGGGTGAGGCCGCGGGCCTGCATCTGGTCGGGATTCAGCCAGACGCGCATGGCATATTGGCCGGCCCCGAGGACCGTCACATTGCCGACGCCCGGCAGGCGGGCGAGTTCGTCCTGCACGTTGATGATGCCGTAATTGGCGAGGAACAGGCTGTCATAGCGGCCGTCCGGCGAATACAGCGCCACGAATTGCAGGATGGCGGTGGACTTCTTCTGCGTGTTCACGCCCTGGATCTGCACCGCCTGCGGCAGCGAGGCCATGGCGATGGCGACGCGGTTCTGGACGAGCACCTGCGCCATGTCGGGATCGGTGCCGATGGCGAAGGTGACGGTGAGCGTATAGGTGCCGTCCGACGCGCTGGTCGACTGCATGTAGAGCATGCCTTCGACGCCGTTCACCTGCTGCTCGATGGGCAGAGCCACGGTATCGACCAGGGTGCGGGCGCTGGCGCCGGGATAGAGTGTCGTCACCTGCACGGTCGGCGGCACGACATTGGGATATTGCGCCACCGGCAGGGTGAAGAGGGCCACCGCGCCGATCAGCACGAAGACCAGCGCCAGAACGTTCGACAGAACCGGCCGTTCGATGAAGAAGCGGGAGATCATGGCTCGTGCCTTGGTTACGGTCTGCCGATGTCGATGTCAGGCGCCGCCCGGCGCCGGGCGGATGAGGCGCCGGAGCGCGATCAGGGCTTTGCAGCCGGCGTGGTGGAGGCCGGAGGCGAGGTGGAAGCCGCAGGCGCCGCCGGGGCGGCGGCCGGCACCGGGGGCAGTGCCGAAGCCGCGGCCTCCTCGGGCACGACCTTGGAGCCGGGCACCGCGCGCTGGATGCCGCCCACCACCACCTTGTCGGTGCCGGCGAGCCCGCTCTCGATCACCCGATAGCCGCCGACGACCTGGCCGGTGGTGACCACCTTCTGCTCGATGGTGTCGTCCTTGCCGATCACCAGCACATAGCTGCCCTGCTGGGCCGAGCCGATGGCGACGTCGGGGACCAGCAGCGCCTTGGGCAAGCGCTGCACCGGCACCTGCACGCGGACGAACAGGCCCGGCAGCAGGGCGAGATCCTTGTTCTCGAACAGGGCGCGCACCAGCAGCGTGCCGGTGGAGGGATCCACCTCCGGCGAGACATAGTCCAGCCGGCCCTTGTGCGGGTAGCCGTCCTCGTTCTGCAGGCCGATGTCGATCTCGACGTCCTTGACCTGCTCGATCGTGCGCCCCGCCTCGGCCAGTGCCTGCTTGATGCGCAGCACCTGATTCTCGCTCAGGTTGAAATAGGCATAGATCGGATCCATCTGCACGATGGTGGCCAGCTTTGTCGGCTGGCTCTGCCCGACCAGCTGGCCGACATCCACGAGATGGCGGGTGACGATGCCGTCGAACGGCGCCGTCACCGTGGTGTAGCCGAAGTTGATCGTCGCGACCTCGACATTCGCCTTGGCCGAATCGACCGCGGCCTGCGCCTGGTCACGCGCGGCCCGGGCCTTGTCGACCACTGCCTGCGAGGAGAAATCCTGCTGGCCGAGCGTCGACTGGCGCTGGTACTCGGCCTGGGCATTGGTCAGCTGCGCGTTGGCCGAAGCGAGCGAGGCCTTCGCCTGGTCGAGATCCGCCTGGTAGGTGTCCTGCTGGATGAGGAAGAGCCGGTCGCCCTTCTTCACCGTCGCACCGTCCTTGTAGTCGATCGACATCAGGAAACCTTCGACACGCGCGACGAGGTCGACGGTGTTGATGGTCGCGGTGTTGCCGGTGAGCTCGAGGTAGCGGATGATCGGCTGCTCGATCGGCGGCGCCACGGTCACCTTCGGCGGCGGCGGCGGCACATATTCGTTCTTCTCGGTACAGCCCGACATCGCCAAGGCGAGGCCGACGGCGCCCATAAGCGCCGGTCCCACAACACGCCACCGTACCGGCTTCATCAGCCACCCCCGCGAACAATCCCCACCGGCCCGACTATATTAAGGGCATGGGCCTTGTCTAGCTTACCGAAGTTGTTGAACTTTTCCGTGAAAGAGTTCGGGGGCCGCAAGGAAAAGGCGGAGGCCTCCACGGACGCGATATCCTCTGGCGTCGGCGCCGGCCAGACCTTATTGATTCCGCGGCACGCGGCAACGCCGCCCGGACCGTATCCGAACCATGGGACGCAGCATGATGATGACGAGCCTCGCCCGCAAGCTGCCGATCCCACGCACACCGACACGGACCTTGCTGGCCCTCGCGGCCTTCGTTGCCTGTACCACCCCGGTCGTGGCCGCCGATTCGGCGCTGAAGGTGAAGCATGGGGACATCTTCACCGATCCGGTCGGCTCGGTGATGGACGTGTCGGTGGTGAACGAGGGGCAGGCGACGGTGGGCGCAGCGGTGGTGACCTGCGATTTCACGGCATCCGGCAAGGCGGTGGGAACGGCCAGCACCACGATCTACAACATCGTCGGCGGCAGCACCGGCAAGGATCAGGTCCATCTCATGGGCAGCGCCGCAGATGCGGCACGGTGCGCCATCTCGTCCACAGCACCGGCCGCCAACTGAGCCGTCGGACATTCTGTTTCGACGGAACGCTTGCCAAGCCGCCGGCTTCACTATATTCCGCGCCACCGTCCCTCATGGGACGCGCATGGGCCGGAAACGGCCGATGCCGGGGAGAGGTGGCCGAGTGG
Source organism: Ancylobacter oerskovii (assembly GCF_018390555.1). Lineage (GTDB taxonomy): Bacteria > Pseudomonadota > Alphaproteobacteria > Rhizobiales > Xanthobacteraceae > Ancylobacter > Ancylobacter oerskovii. The sequence goes on from NZ_JAHBGB010000002.1 coordinate 968,078, forward strand.
TTGAAGGCGCACGCCTGGAAAGTGTGTATACGGGGAACCGTATCGCGGGTTCGAATCCCGCTCTCTCCGCCAAACCCATTGATTTCATTGATATTTTTGGCACCTTCTGGGTTCAATCGCACGGTTGTCCCAACCGGCGTCTAGGTGCCCCGCCGCCCATTCGAAGGGCTGGGCGGCCGAGCGCTGCTGTTGCGCGTTGTGGCGCGTGGCTGGCTCGGGGCGGGTCAGCCACATCCGACTCAAAAAACGCCGTCACGATCTTCTCGGCCATCTGCAGCACGCGCCTGTTATCGCTCACGCCGGACGGCAGGTAGCCAATCACCTGCAAGGCCATATGCTTCGGCATGCGCTCGCGCCCCGGCCACGCCGACCCGTGGTTGACCGGGGATGTTTGCGCATCCGCGGGTTTTGCGGCCATATCGGCCTCTTCTCGTGGGTGGCGGTCAGGCGGTCTCCATTCTCTCGCCGCTCTCGGTCTTGAGCCTATTGGCGAAGGAACTGCTGACCGGCGTGCCCATCGCCTCATCGCACGGAATGGCCCGCAGCATCGACATCCAGACGATGACGGGGCGCAAGCTGCCCGACGCCGCGCATCATTTCATCGATCATCTGGTGCGGGAGCTGGATTAGGAAAGCAGGCGCGACTTGAGAAATTCCCGCGTCGACTGGACCATGATGTAGAGGACCGGGATGAACGCCAGCCCCAGCACCGTGCCGAACAGGAGGCCGCCGAACAGCGTCATGCCGATCGATTGGCGGCTGGCCGCCCCGGCGCCGGTGGCGAAAACGAGGGGAAGCACGCCGAGAACCGAGGCGAACGCCGTCATCAGCACCGGCCTGAAGCGCTGCCTGGTTCCCGCGGCGGCGGCTTCCCTGATGCCGAGGCCCTCCTCGCGCCGCACCTTGGCGAACTCGACGATCAGGATGGCGTTCTTCGCGGCCAGTCCGATGAGCAGGACCAGACCGATCTGGGCATAGATGTCGATGGGGATGCCCGCCAGGGCCAGGCTGCCGAGGGCGCCGAGCACCGCCACCGAGATCGACAGCATGACGGCGATCGGCACGCTCCAGCTCTCATATTGCGCGACCAGGAACAGATAGGTGAAGACGATGCCCATCAGGAGGATGATCACCGTCTGGTTGCCGGCGAGCCGCTCCTGCAGGGAGAGCCCCGTCCACTCGAAGCCGAAGCCGTCGGGCAGGCTCTCCCGCGCCAGCCCCTCCATGGCGGCGATCGCCTGCCCGGTGCTGGTGCCGGGCGCGGCCTGGCCGTTGACGGAAGCCGCCGGAAACAGGTTGTAGCGATTGATCGCGTTGGGGCCGAAGGTGGTGGAGGGCACCACGATCGACTGCAGGGGCACGAGGTCCCCGTTCACGCTGCGCACATGCAGGCGCTGGATATCCTCGACCCTGCCACGGAAATTCGGCTCGTCCTGGATGCGCACCTGGTAGACCCGCGACAGAATGTTGAAGTCATCCACATAGGCCGAGCCGAGATGCGCCTGCAGGGTGCGGAAGATCGCCTCCGGGGACACCCCGGCGAGTTCGGCGCGCTGGCGGTCGATATCGAGATAGATCTGCGGCACATCGGCGGAGAAGGTCCCGAACACGCCGCTGAGGCCGGCGGTCTGGTTGGCCTTGAAGATAAGCCCCCGCATGGCCTCCGCCAGTTCCTCGGGGGTCTGGCCGGCACGCGCCTGCAGCCGCAGATCGAAACCGCCGGTCGCCCCGAGGCCCGGGATGGCGGGCGGATTGAACGGCACGATGGAGGCGGCGGGACGCTGGGCGAATTCCGCCCGCAATCGGCCCATGATGCCGGCCAGGCTTTCGGAGGGTTGGGTGCGCTCCCCCCACGGCTTGAGGGCCACGATCGCCATGCCGGTTTCAGAGCCGCCGCTGCCGAGAAGGCTGCTGCCCGAAATGGTGATGCTGTTCGCGACACCGGGCGTCTCCGCCAGGACGCGGGTGATGTCGGCCAGCGACCGGTCCGTTCGCTCGAGCGAGGCCGCATTCGGCAACTGCACGTTCACGAACACATAGCCGAGATCCTCGGAAGGAATGAAGCCGGTTGGAAGCAGCCGGAACAGGCCGAAGATGGCGCCGAACACCAGGGCCAGCACCACTCCGCACAGGGCGAGCCGCCTGCCCGCCTGCTCCAACAGGCCGAGATACCACCCGCGCGAGGTATCGAGCACGTTGTTGAAGACGCCGAACAGCCCCCTGCGCCCGTCCCGGGGCGGGCGCAGCAGCAGGGCGCAGAGCGCCGGGCTCAGGGTCAGCGCGTTGATGGTGGAAAACACGATGGTGACCAGGATCGTCACGGCGAACTGCCGGTAGAGCTGGCCGGTTATCCCGGCCAGAAAGCCTATCGGCACGAACAGCGCCGCCAGAACCAGCGTCGTGGCGACGATCGGTCCGGTGACCTGCTCCATGGTCCGGCGGGTCGCCTCCCCGACGGCGACGCCGTCCTCCTTCATCACGCGCTGCACGTTCTCGACGACGATGATGGCGTCGTCGACCACGAGGCTGATGGCCAGGACCACCGCGAACAGGGTGATCGTGTTGGCGGAAAAGCCGAGCACATAGAGCACGGCGAAGCCGCCGACGAGCGAGACCGGGATGGTCAGGGTCGGGATCAGCGTCGCCCGCCAGTCCTGGAGGAAGAGATAGGTGACGAACACCACCAGCAGGAAGGTGATGATGAGGGTGACGATGATTTCGCGGATGGTCTCGGTGACGAAGCTCGTCGTATCGAAGACCACCGTATAGGCCATGTCCGGCGGAAACCGGGTCGCGAGCTGCGCCAGTTCGGCGTTGACGGCATTGGCGACGGCGAGAGCGTTGGCGTCCGGCGATTGGTAGACCAGCACGGTGGCGCTGGGCCGGCCGTTGAATTTCGACGTCGAATCGTAGGACTGCGCGCCAAGCTCCACCCGCGCCACGTCGCGCAGGCGCACGATCGCCCCGTCGAGACTGGTGCGCAGCACGATGGCCCCGAACTCCTCGGGATTGGCTAGGCGGCCATGGGCCATCACAGTCATCTGGAGCTGCTGGCCGGAAGGAGCGGGCGCCGAGCCGATCAAGCCGGCCGATGCCTGCGCGTTCTGGGCCTGGATCGCCGAGGTGAGATCAGCGGCCGTGATGCCGAGAGCCTGCATGCGATCGGGATTCATCCAGATCCGCATGCTGTAGACCGGCCCGAATATGCTCGCCTCGCCGACCCCGGGAATGCGGGCGAGCGCGTCGCGAATATTGATGGACGCGTAATTGCTGAGAAAGATCTCGTCCTGCGTCCCCTCGGGCGAGTAGATCGCTACGCCCATGAGCATGCTGGTCGACCGGCTTCGAACCGACACGCCGGTCTGGGTGACGGCGGCGGGCAGCCGGGGCGTCGCCAGCGCCACGCGATTTTGCACATTGACCTGCGCGATCGCCGGATCCGTCCCCACCGCGAAGGTGACGGTCAGCGAGTAACCGCCATTATTGGTGCTGGACGAGGACATATAGAGCATGTCCTCGACGCCGTTCACCTGATCCTCGATCGGCGCGCCGATGCTGTCCATCACCACATCGGCGCTGGCGCCGGGATAGCTGGCCGTCACCTGCACTTCGGGCGGCGTGATCGGCGGGAACTGCGCCACCGGGATCTGCAGCAAAGCAAGCAGCCCGGCCAGCATCATGACGACCGCGATCACCATGGCGAAGCGCGGACGATCGATGAAGACGGAGGAAATCACCGTTATCGACCCATCGCCGCCGGGGCCGGAGCCGCGCCCGGATCGTCGGTTGCCGGCACGACGCGCATCACGGCCCCCGGCCGGGCATTCTGGATGCCCTGGACGATCAGCCTCTCGCCGCCCGTCAGCCCCTCCTCCACCGTCCAGTTCTGGCCGATCTGCGCTCCCGTCCGAATGCGCTGCAGGACGACCTTGTCGTCGCCGTCGAGGACGAGGACGAAGCGGCCTTCGCGGTCGAGCTGCACCGCGCCGACCGGCACGACGGGACGCGTCCGCGCTTCGGCGGGACGGATCACCAGCGTCACGAACTGGCCGGGCACCAGCAGCGCCCGGGGATTGGGAAAGAGCGCGCGCACCGGAACGGTACCGGTGGCCGGGTCGAGCTCGTTGCCCACGAACTCGATCCGCCCCTGTTCCGGGTAATCCTGCCCGTTCGACAGCCGCAGGGTCGGCACATAGGACTGCGCGCCCCGGGACGCATTCTCCATGCGCATGCGCCAATCGAGGATGACCTGATCGCTGACGGAAAACACCACCCGGATCGGATCGACCTGGACGATGCGCGCCAGCGCCCCCGAGGAGGGGCCGACCAGGCTGCCGACGGCAAAGGCCGCGACCCCGATCCGCCCGGCAAGCGGCGCCCTGATGGTCGTGTAGCTCAGGTTAAGCTCGGCCTGGCGGACATTCGCCTGCGCCGAACCGACGGCCGCTTCCGCCGTGTCGCGCGCCGTCCGGGCTTCGTCGAGGGCGGCCTGCGACGCAGCCTGGGTGCGCCGCAGCTCCTGGTTTCGTTGCAGCCGCGTTTCCGCGTCCCGCAGGGTGGCTTCCGCCCCCGCGAGGCTGGCCCGGGCGGATGCCAGCGCCGCGTCATAGGAGGCGGTCTCGATGAGGAACAGCACCTGGTCCTTCTGGACCTCCTGGCCTTCCTCGAAGGAGCGCTGCTGGATGAACCCCTCGACCCGTGCCCGAATGTCGACCGCGTTTACCGCTTCGACCCGCCCGACGAACTCGGTGGCGGGCGCGACATCCTGTATCCGCACCGGCTCGACGACCACGGGCAAGGGCGCGTTCTGGGCGACGCCGACGATGGTCGCCGGGCCGCACAACATCACGAGACCGCCGAGCAAAAAGATGGCCCGCTTCGCCACCGAACCCACCAACGGCCTCGCTGTCCCAGCCCTCGAGTCACATCGCGATTCAGTAGCCATGGCTGGCGCAGCTTATCGAGACGCCAGGGCAAATGCCATCGCCCATTGCCGACACCGCCGCCGCGCCGGTGCCCGGGAGCGGTTCCGGCTGGCGCATGGCGCGTTTGTTTCCTCTTCGCGGTTCCACGGCGCGGCTCACCCGGCACCCGCCTTCTCCCGCAGGCAGTTCAAACATCTTCGTTCAAGGACCGGGCGAGAACAGCTCTCTGCCGGCGTATAGAATATAAAAATAATAGGCTATTGCTTCGACTAGCGGCATGACGCCAAGCTCTACACCGACAACTGGAAGGTCGCGACCAGCGTGCTGGCGCCGGGCACGCTGGGCTACAAGGACCTGTCGGCCAAGTTCGCCTTCGATGCGGCCAGATCGAACGGCTTCCTCGACGCCGCCGGCTGGACCGAGCGCGGCACGGACAGCATCCGGCGCAAGGATGGCAGGAAGCTCGAGATCAACATCTATGTCGACGTCTACGACAACACGTCGAAGCAGCTCTACCAGCTCGTCCAGTGGCAGTTGAAGAACATCGGCCTCCAATTGAACATCAAGGAGACCGACTATTCGAGCTATCCGACGGTGAGTTCGGACATCTCGGTCGGGCTGCGCCGCAATGGCTGGCCGTCGGAGGATCCCTATACGCTCACCGTTTCCTATCTCAGCACGCTCGGCGACCGTTTCCGGCTCAAGGGCGAGGACAAGAAGCTCGAGCAGCTTCTCGCCGACCATGTGACGGCGGTCGATCCCGAACGCCGTGCCGAGCTGCTCGGCGAGCTTCAGGACTATCTCATCGACAATGTCTACGCGATCCCGCTGCTTGAGGATTCGCAGGTTTTCGTGCTGCGTCCGAACGTGAAGGGCTTCGGACAGACGCGCTCCTATCCCTGGTTCTACAACACATGGCTGGATGCGTGAGCGGCGACCGGTAAGACGGCGCGCCGTCGAACCCGCCCGTCGCCCTCATATCCCCTGCCGGAGGAGGATCAAGGGCTCGGGTCGTGGTAGAGGAGCGCATGATCGCACGCCTCACCCTCGTTGAACTCGCCACAGGCGAGCAAGAGATCAGGAAGAGCCGTTTCATTGCCGTCGCCGGTCCCGTCGCGGACGAGGCGGCGGCGAAGGATTTCATCGCGGCGCAGTCGGATCCGGCAGCCAATCACAATTGCTGGGCATGGCGCCTGGGGCAGAACTACCGCTTCAACGACGATGGCGAACCCGGCGGCACCGCCGGCAAGCCGATCCTCGCCGCGATCGACGGGCAGGGCCTCGACCGCGTCGCCGTCGTCGTGACGCGCTGGTTCGGCGGCATCCTTCTGGGCAGCGGCGGCCTGATCCGTGCCTATGGCGGAACCGCGGCCCTGTGCCTGCGCGAAGCCGGGAAGGTGGCGCTCATCGAGACCGTCTCCGGGACGGCCACCTGCGGGTTCAGCGAGTTGACGCGGCTCCAGGCGCGGCTGGGCGCGCTTCCGGCCGTGCAGGTGGACGTCCAGGCCTTCACGGATACCGGTGCGATCCTGTCGGTGACCGCGCCGAAATCGGAAGCCGGCGGCGTGGACCGACTGCTTGCGGATCTGACCAGCGGACGCTCGGCGGTCCGATGGAACCAATAGCCGCGGCAATGTCCGTCGCGCGAGACGGCGCGCCGCGTGCAACCGACCAGCGGAACCGGGCACCCGCCAAGAGAGCCGCCGGTTCCGCACCTCACCCGGGGCGATATGTGGTTTCCTGCCTCAGCAAGGACGAGACAACCGGCATGTTCATCCGCGCCTGTGCGAGAAACGCGTCGATCAGCCGGGCACGCGGCGAGGACCGCAGCCACACGAAACCGATGCGCCGCGGCGGGCTGGGCAATGGCAGCGCCATGCGCGCCAGCGACAATCCCTCGGGCCAGGGCGGGCTCCAGTCCGGCACCAATGCGACGCCGAACCCGCGATCGACCAGCACGGCGACTGCGTCGAGCGTCACCAGTTCGAAGCGCGCCCTCGGCGCTAGATTGGCGGCCCGCAAATAGTCGTCGATCAGCCGCGCCGCCCAGTTCGGGCCCTGCCGAATGAAGGGCTCGGTCGTCAGCAGCGCATGGGGATCGCTGCCGGCGAGCCGCTTCGGCGCCAGCAGCATCAGCGGTTCCTCGCGCAATAATTGCCAGCCGAGCGTCTTGGGCAGCTCGAAGGGCGGGCGCACGATGATCGCTCCGTCCAGTTCGCCCTCCATCACCTGGCCGTACAGTTCGGGAGGACGGCCCGGCGCGATGTCGATGAACAGGTTCGGGTGCTGCCGGCTGCACGCCATGAGGATTTCCGGCAGCATGCCGGTAATGCCGTTGGGAATGGAGCCGATGCGCAGCTCCCCGCGCACCTCGCCGTCATGCGGCACGTTCCTGACGTCCTGGATCAGGCGCAACGCCTCCCGCCCCCGTTCGACCACCGCGTGGCCGGAAGCGGTCGGCCGCACCGTGCGGCCGGAGCGGACGACCAGCCGCATGGACAGCTCGTCCTCCAGCGCGCGCACCCGCTTGGCGGCGGCGGCAGGGGTGATGCCCAGCCGCCGCGCGGCCTCGGCAAGCGAGCCACAGTCGACCACGGCGACGAAGGTTTCGAGAAACAGCGTGTTCATTACAAACCAAAAGTATCGTCTGAACGAACAATAAACTACCTTTTTGCAAGGTCCGATTGATGGCCAACTGTCTTCCAAGCTCGGGCGCATCGAACGATCCCGACCGACATTCGCAAACCGGGCGGATGTCGATGAACACAAGAACGCTCATGGGAGGCGATGATGAAGACGACATTCCGCAGCTCGCTGGCGGCGGCCCTGATGCTGGGCGCGTTTGCGGCCCCGCTTCTGAGCCCGGCTCCGGCGCAGGCGCAGATCCGGGGCATCGAGATCCTGGCGCCGGGCGGTCCGGGCAGCAGCTATGATTCGAACGCCCGCTCCGTCCAGTCGGCGCTGCAGAATGCCGGCCTCGCCACCGGCGTGCAGGTCTCGAACCTGACGGGCGGCGGCGGTCTCATCGCGCTGACGCAGTTCGTCACCAGCAAGAAGCGCTCTCCCTATCTGCTCAGCGCCGCCTTCTCGCTGCTCAGCAACACCATCATCCAGAAATCGGCCGTCACCTTCGACGATGTGACGCCGCTGGCCCGTCTGACGGGCGATTATCAGACGATCGCCGTTGGCGGCGGTTCCGACATCAAGACGCTCGCGGACTTCATCGAGCGCCTCAAGAAGGATCCGGGCAGCGTTCCCGTCGGCATCGGCTCGCCCGGCGGCATCGATCATGTTTTCCTCGGCCGCTTCGCCAAGGCCATCGGCGTCGACCCGACAAAGCTCAACGTTGTCGTCATCAACGCCGGCGGGGAGACGCTGTCGCAGCTGATGGGCGGGCATATCGCGGCTGCGGTCGCCGGCCGCAGCGAATTCGCCGCGCAATACGCCTCCGGCCAGCTTCGCGAACTCGGCGTGGCCTCGGCGGCCCGCCTGGCGGGCGTCGATACGCCGACGCTGAAGGAACAGGGCGTCGACGTCGAACTCGCCACCTGGCGCGGCCTACTCGTCCAGAAGGACATGCGCCCGGCCGAGCGCGAGAAGCTTGGCCAGGCCATCGCCGAGATGGTCAAGACGCCCGCGTGGAAGGAAACGCTGGCGCAGCGGGGATGGATCGACATCTACATGCCCGAAGCCGAGTTCGCTCCCTGGCTCAGGCAGCAGAAGATCGAGCTCGAAGCCACCCTCACGGATATCGGCGTACTCAAATAGCCTCGCACGCCCCCTCCGCTCGCGACGTCGGTCATGGAGCCTTCCCGCGAAACGGCAGGTGCGGCCCGAGCCGCGCCGAGGGCCGGGGGCCGTAACCTTCGCCCTGCCGGACATCTCGCCGCCACGCGAGAGGCCGTGGCGAGACGCAAGCTCCGGTCAGCCGGACCTCACCTGAGAGGGAGCCACATATGAGGCGCGCTTACACCTGGCATCGCCCCGACCTCGCGCTCGGCTCGGCCCTGGTCGTGCTTGCGGGCGTGGTCGCCTCCTCCGCCGCGGCCCTGCCGCGAGGCGCCGGCTTCTTCGCCAGCGCCCAGTTCTTTCCCTACCTCATCGCCACGGGCCTTGCCCTGGTCGGTCTCGTCATCGTGCGGGGCGCCCGCCAGCCGGAAGACAGCCAGGAAGCCGTCCCCCGCCTTGACGGATGGGCTGTCCTGCTCATCGCCGCGGGGCTCGTGGCCGAGCTGGTCCTGCTCGACACGCTGGGGTGGATTCCCGCGGCGACCGTGCTGTTCGCCGCCGCCTCGCGGGCCTTCGGCGAGCGCCGGCTCTGGCTCGACATCCTCATCGGCCTTGCGCTGGCCGGCGTGCTGTTCGTGGGCTTCGACCAGGGCCTCGGGCTCGACCTGCCGGTCGGCTCGCTCGTCGAGAACTGGCTCGACGCCGACTGACCCGCCCGCCCCGACCAGAAGCGCACCCGCCATATCGCTGCCCCGAAAGGTTCCGAATTCGTGCTGGAAACCCTCGCCGCCCTTAGTAACGGCTTCGCCGTGGCGCTGACGCCCTATGCCCTGATGTGGTCGGCGCTCGGAGTCACGCTCGGCACGGCGATCGGCGTGCTCCCCGGGATCGGGCCGGCGCTCACCGTCGCGCTGCTGCTGCCCGTCACCTACCAACTCGATTCCACCTATGCCTTCATCATGTTCGCCGGCATCTACTACGGCGCGATGTATGGCGGCTCCACCACCGCCATCCTGCTCAACACGCCCGGCGAAAGCGGCAGCATCATCACGGCGGTGGACGGCCACGCCATGGCGCGGCAGGGCCGCGGCGCCCAGGCGCTCGCCACCGCCGCCATCGGCTCCTTCGTCGCCGGCACCATCGCCACCGCCGCGCTGACCTTCGTCGCACCGCTGATGGTCCGGCTGGCGCTGATGTTCGGCCCGGCGGAATATTTCGCGCTCATGGTGCTGGCCTTCACCACCATCACCTCGCTGTTCGGCAGCTCGGTGTCGCGCGGCTTCGCCAGCCTGCTCATCGGCCTCGCCATCGGCCTTGTCGGGCTCGACCTGCAGACTGGGCAGCCGCGCCTCACCTTCGGCTCCATCGAACTGATGGACGGCATCGATACCGTGGTGCTTGCCGTCGGCCTGTTCGCCATCGGCGAGACGCTCTACCTCGCCGCGCGCCATCGCTTCGAACGGGAAGAGATCTATGCGCTGAAGGGCTCGCTGTGGATGAGCCGGGAGGACTGGGCTCGTTCCTGGAAGCCTTGGCTGCGCGGCACGCTGCTCGGCTTTCCCATCGGCGCCATGCCGGCGGGCGGCAGCGAGATCCCGACCTTCATGTCCTATGCGCTGGAAAAGCGGCTGTCGAAGCATCCCGAGCAGTTCGGCCACGGCGCCATCGAGGCGGTCGCCGGGCCGGAAGCGGCCAACAACGCCGCCGTTGCCGGCGTACTGGCGCCGTTGCTCGCCTTCGGCCTGCCGACCTCGGCGGTGGCGGCCATCATGCTCGCCGCGTTCCAGCAATATGGGCTGCAACCGGGACCGCTGCTGTTCGAGAACAATCCGCAGCTCGTCTGGGGCATGATCGCCAGCCTCTACATCGCCAATGTGCTGCTGCTGATGCTCAACCTGCCCATGGCCGGGGTCTGGGTGAAGCTGCTGCTCATTCCGCGCCCGTGGCTCTATGCCGGCATCCTCGTCATCTCGACGCTCGGCACCTACACGCTCAACAACAACGCCACCGATCTGGTCATCCTGTGGGCGATCGGCCTGCTCGGGCTCGGCATGCGCATCACCAACGTGCCGGTGGCGCCCTGCATCGTCGGGCTGATCCTCGGTCCGCTCGCGGAGCAGCAGTTCCGCCGGGCGCTGGTGATCAGCCAGGGCGACCCCTCGGTCTTCCTCACCCATCCGATCTCGGCGGGGCTGCTGACGCTGGCCGTGCTGCTGGTGGTGCTGCCGGCCCTGCATCGCCGGCGAACGCCCAAGGCCGCGCCCACGGCCGCGCTCGCGGCGCCGGAAGCCTGACCGCGCCGGATCGGATCGAAACCCTACGCGCCCTCGCGACCCCACCGGAGACAGACAGATGACCATCGGCTTCAGGATCAGGAAGAGCTGGCCGCGCGTCAGCCCCGCGGCGGCCGAACGGTTCCGCGACATCCCGGTCGCCAACGTCTCGGATTCCATGTCGCGCATGTTCGCCGGCGGCGCCCGGCTGAAGCGCATGCACCGCAGCGGCATGCTCATCGGCCCGGCCTTCACGGTGAAGACCCGGCCGGGCGCCAACCTCATGCTGCACAAGGCGATCGACATGGCGGAGCCGGGCGACGTCATCGTCGTCGATGCCGGTGGTGAAGTGACTTCCGCCCTCATCGGCGACATGATGATTACTCATGCGATCCAGCGCGGCGTGGCCGGCTTCGTCATCAATGGCGCGGTGCGCGACGCCGACGCCATCTTCGAAACCAACCACCCGACCTTCGCCCTCGGCGCCACGCATCGCGGCCCCTTCAAGGAGGGGCCCGGCGAAATCGGCTTTCCCATCGCCATCGCCGGCATGGTGATCGAGGCCGGCGATCTCGTGCTGGGCGATGGCGACGGCGTCGTCTGCGTGCCGCGGGCGGAGGTCGATACCGTCTACCTCGCCGCCCGCAAGAAGCAGGAAGCCGAAGCCCGGCAGATCGAGCAGACCCTCGCCGGCACGCTCGACCGCTCCTGGGTGGACAAGTCCCTGCATGAACTCGGCTGCACATTCGTCGACTGAACGCGCCCGACACGACAACGGAACTCACCACCATGAGCGACACCTCGGCCCGTCTGCAGCGGATACTCTCACTCGACGACCTGGAAGGCGCGGCGCGGCGCTTCCTGCCGCGTCCGCTGTTCGGCTATGTCTCCGGCGCCGCGGAAACCGGATCGTCGCTGCGCGGCAACCGCGCGGCGTTCGACGAATGGTCCTTCGTGCCGCGCGTGCTCAACGACGTCTCGAAGCGCAGCACGGCGACCACACTGCTCGGCACGCGCTACAGCGCGCCCTTCGGCATCGCCCCGATGGGAATCTCGGCGCTGATCGCCTATCGCGGCGATCTGGTGCTGGCCGAGGCCGCCCGCGACATGAATGTCCCGATGATCGTCAGCGGCTCCTCGCTCACCCGCATGGAGGAGATTGCGGCGGTCTATCCGGGCGCGTGGTTCCAGGCCTATGTGCCGGGAGAGCCGGCACGCATCGAGGCACTGGTCGCCCGCGTCGCCGCCGCCGGCTTCAAGACGCTGGTGGTGACGGTCGACGTCTCGGTCTCGGCCAATCGCGAAACGAATATCCGCACCGGCTTCTCCACGCCGCTGCGTCCGTCGCTACGCCTTGCCTGTGACGGCCTCATGCGTCCTCACTGGACGTTCGGCACCTTCCTGCGGACGCTGGCCCACGGGATCCCGCATTTCGAGAACACCCAGGCGACGCGGGGCGCGCCGATCATCGCCCGCAACGTGATGCGCGATTTCGGAGCGCGCGATCATCTTAGCTGGACCCATCTCGGGCAGATCCGTCGGCTCTGGTCCGGCCGGCTGGTGGTCAAGGGCATTCTCGACGCGCGCGATGCCGCGCTGGCCGCCGAGCACGGCGCGGACGGCATCATCGTTTCCAATCACGGCGGCCGTCAGCTCGATGGCGCCGTCGCCCCCCTGCGGGCGGTGGAGGCCGTCGCGCGGCATGCCGGCGGCATGGCCGTGATGCTGGACGGCGGCATCCGGCGCGGTTCCGACGTGCTGAAGGCGCTGGCCCTGGGAGCGCAGTTCGTTTTCGTCGGCCGCCCCCTGCTCTACGCCGCCGCGATCGGCGGCACGCCCGGCGTGCGCCATGCCCTCGACCTGCTTCAGCAGGAAACCCTGCGCAATCTCGGGCTGACGGGCCTCACCGCCCTCGAAGACGTCTCGCGGGATATGCTGGTCTCCACGAAGGCGCCGCAGTGAATGGCAAGGTGGCCGCCGGGGGCCGCACGGCGCGGGAAGCGGACGGCTGATCTCCCGCGGCGAACGGACCTTTGCCTTCATCGCGGTAACGGAAGCTTTCCCGGCTGACGGGCCTCCAGTCGCCGGCTCGATCAGCCATCGGTCGAGAGCGTCACGGCTTCCCACTCGCCGATCTCCTTCCTCAGGCGCTCGAGCTTGTCGGAAACCAGGTGAAGGGCGTCGCTACCGAGCAGAAGCTGCGCCGGCGGATCTTCCGTCGCGACCAGGTCCAGCACGGCGGCTGCCAGCCTGTCGGGATCGCCAAGCTGCTTCCCGCTCTTCGCCCGCCGTGCCAGACGCATGGGATCGAACAGCTGATCATAGTCGGCAACGGACCTCTCGCTCCTGACCATCGAACGTCCGGCCCAGTCGGTTCTGAACGAACCGGGGCAGAGCGCCGTCACATGGACGCCGAAGGGGGCCATCTCGGCACGCATGACTTCCGAAAGGCCCTGGAGGGCGAACTTGCTGGCGCAGTAGAAGCCGAGGCCCGGCATCGTGATCATGCCGCCCATCGAGGTCACGTTGACGATGAACCCGCGGCGCCTCTCGCGGAATCTCGGCAGGAAGGCCTTGGCGACCGCCACCGCGCCGAAGACATTCACGTCGAACTGCCGCCTCATCTCGTCGAGCGGCGACTCCTCGATGATGCCCTCGTGACCATATCCGGCATTGTTGATCAGCACATCGACGGGGCCATGCTCCGCCTCAGCCCGCCGGACGATCTCATCGACCCGGTCGAACCGCGTCACATCGCAGAAGACCGGGCGTACCGCCGGCAGGCGCTCCTTCAGACGCTCGCGCGCCTCCTCGGACCGCACCGTGCCGATAACAATGTCGCCCTGATGGATCGCGGCCGCTGCGATGGCGTAGCCGAAGCCGGAATTTGCTCCGGTGATGAAGAAGGTCCTGCCCGACATGTGTCACTCTCTTCTTGAGGATGGATGCCCATGACGAATAATCTTCGCCTTGGGCGGTATCGATCCTCAAATCTCTAAGAGTGTTGCCTGATCCTATGAGCGAGCCTCCTCCGAGAGCGATCAGACGCGAGCTGCTGGAACTGGCGGCGCGGCTCGCCCCCCGTCACGGCTACAACCCGACGGGGCTGCGCGGCGTCCGCATCCTGAGGACGGAGGAGATCCTTGAAGACGTTCCGGTCCTCTACCGGCCGGGCGCGGTGTTCGTGCTGCAGGGCCGCAAGCAGGGGCTGCTCGAAGGCAGGGTCTATCTCTACGACGAGGAACACTATCTGGCCGTCTCGGTACCCGTCCCGTTCCGCATGAGGTCGACGGCGAGCCCGGAGCGTCCGTTGCTGGCCATCTATGTCGAGTTCGACATGCGCCTGGCCGCCGAGATCGCGTCGCGGTTCGATCGAGGGCGGCCGGAACCTGCGGAGGTAAAGAGCCTGGTTTCCAGCCCCATGGAGCCGGAGCTGGAGGACGTGCTGCTGCGCGCGCTCCGCCTATTGCGCGATCCCGTCGAGCTTGCCGTCCTGGGCGACGGCGTCCTGCGGGAGCTGCACTACCGGGTACTCGTCGGCCCCCAGGGCGGGGCGATGATCGCCGCACTTCGGCAGCTGGGCTCATCCGGGAGGATCGTGCAGAGTCTTGCCCGGCTTCGGGAAAACTACCGCGCGGCGACATCCGTCGGCAGCCTGGCGCGGGAGGCGGGCATGAGCGTGCCCTCCTATCACGCCCACTTCAAGGCGCTGACGGGCAGCACGCCGATGCAGTATGTAAAGGCGACGAGACTGCACGAGGCGCGCTTGCTGATTGCCCGCAACGACAAGACGATCGCCGAGGTCGCAGTCTCCGTCGGCTATGTAAGCCCAGCCCAGTTCAGCCGGGACTTCCGGCGGCATTTCGGACGGACGGCATCGGAAGAAGCGCAATGGGTCCGTCACCATCTCGGAGAAACGGCCTGAACGCCCCGTCCGAAGGAAACAGGCAGAAGTCGGACGACTGAATCCGCCTCGTCGCGAAAGACGCAGGTCGCGATTGCGGCCGCGCCGCCGCCGTCTCTCCGAGAGAGAACGCCGGCGAAACGCTCGCGCCCCGAGAGACCCGGCCTTCGCGCATGAGCGGGATGGACGTCGATCCCGTGCCCGCCGCCGAAGACGTGCCGGCGGGTTTCCTAATTGTGCGTGTCGAAATCGGTGGCGATGGAGATGTCGCGCCAGGCGGCGATGTCGGCCCGGAAGGCGTCCAGCTTCCTTTCCGCTACCG
>NZ_JAHBGB010000020.1 GCF_018390555.1 Ancylobacter oerskovii
ACGTGCAGCTGATCGTGCCGATCGCGATGGAAGAGAAGCTGCGCTTCGCCATCCGTGAAGGCGGACGCACGGTTGGAGCTGGAGTGGTTGCTGCGATCATCGAGTGATCGCGGCAACGGCGGAATGCGGAACACCGCATTCCTTTCCGGTGCCGGCGTCGTCGCCGCCATCATCGAGTGATCCGGCGGGGCTTGCGCCTCGGCGAACGAGACAGGAAAGGGGAGCGCTCGCGCTCCCCTTTTTCTTTTGGTGCCCGACTGGGCTTTCGCCGCGACGAAAGGCGGGACGTCATTCACCCGAAGCCCCCTCATCCTGAGGTGCCCGGCCAACGGCCGGGCCTCGAAGGAGGCTCGCCCGGGCACGCCTTCCGAGCATCCTTCGAGGCTCGCTGCGCTCGCACCTCAGGATGAGGGTGCGTTGTGGGGCAGGGGAGCGTCGCAGGGCGCCCGGGGACGAAATCGTCATCCGCCCGGAGCCTCCTCATCCTGATGTGGCTGGCCAACGGCCGGGCCTCGAAGGAGGCGCGCCCGGGTGTGCTTTCCCGAGCCTCCTTCGAGGCTCGCTGCGCTCGCATCTCGGGATGAAGACGCGCTACGGGGCAGGGGGCGTCGCAGGGCGTCCGGGAGCCGGAAGGATGCGCTCGGCGCCGGGGCGGAAGGCGCCGTGCATGTGGAGCGCCGCTATTCGCCGCTCTCACGCTCTTTACATCCGGGCGGCGGATGAATAGGAAGAGCGCCGCCTGCTTCGCGGGCCACAGGAGTGTAGCTCAACTGGTCAGAGCACCGGTCTCCAAAACCGGGGGTTGGGGGTTCGAGTCCCTCCACTCCTGCCATCGCTTACCGCGACAGGCAGTTCGGGGCGCGTTTCGCCAGGGTTGAAACCGCCTTGCGCGGGGCGAAGGCCCCGGTTCCCAGGCCGGGAGCCCCTCTCTCCGGCCGGACGCCGCCCCCGGGATGGCGGCCGAGCCGGCGGGCCTCCTTCTCGTGAAGCGGGTTTGCTTTGACGAGGGGCGGGTTTGCAGGCTATACGCCCGCGTCGCTCTTTACGAAGGGCGATGCGCGGTTTCTCCCGCATTTTCCGAATTCGCGGTCCGGCTTCCCTGGCGGGAAGGCGCTCCGCCCAGAGGCGTTCCGAGACGAGCATGGCGAAGACGAACCCGGTCGAGTTCTTTCAGCAGGTCCGCGCCGAGACGCGCAAGGTCACCTGGCCGACCCGTCGCGAGACGCTGATCACCACCGCGATGGTGTTCGTGATGGTGGTCGTGGCGTCGCTGTTCTTCCTGGTCGCCGACCAGGTGTTGAGCTTCGCGGTCGCGCAACTGCTGCACATCGGGCGCTGAGGGATATCGTCATGGCCAAGCGCTGGTACATCGTCCACGCCTATTCGAACTTCGAGAAGAAGGTCGCCGATTCGATCAAGGAACAGGCTGCCCAGCGCGGTCTCGCCGAGCTGTTCGAGCAGGTGCTGGTGCCGATCGAGAAGGTCACCGAGGTGCGCCGCGGCCGCAAGGTCGATGCCGAGCGCAAGTTCTTCCCCGGCTATGTGCTGGTGAAGATGGACCTCACCGACGAGGCGTTCCATCTCATCAAGAACACCCCGAAGGTCACCGGCTTCCTCGGCGCCGACAACAAGCCGATGCCGATCGCCGAATCGGAGGCGATGCGCATCCTGCAGCAGGTGCAGGAAGGCATCGAGCGGCCGAAGCCCTCGGTGAGCTTCGAGGTTGGCGAGACGGTGAAGGTGTCGGACGGCCCGTTCGCCTCGTTCAACGGCATCGTCGAGGAAGTGGACGATGCCCGCTCCCGCCTCAAGGTGGCGGTGTCGATCTTCGGCCGCGCCACCCCGGTGGAGCTGGAGTTCAACCAGGTCGAGAAGACCTGAGCCTCCGCGACAGGCGGATGCGGAAAGGCGCGGCGATGGCCGCGCCTTTTTTGTTTGGGGCGATGTCATCCCCGGGGGCGGAACAAGGCGTGGATGGCCGGGACAAGTCCGGCCATGACGGTGAGCGGGCCGGACGTGATGCATGCATGACGGGAGCGTGGTGCTCCGTTCGGGCGCTTCGGGCGGGGCGCCGGCCGAAGCCCTCCGACGCTATAACCCGATAACACCCGCCCCGGAGACGGGCGGCCTATGCTTCCCCGACACGCCACAGGGCGGCAGCTCAGGGAGGAAGGACATGTCCGGCAAGCGCATCCTGATGATCGTCGGCGATTTCGTCGAGGACTACGAGACCATGGTGCCGTTCCAGGCGCTGCTGGCGGTGGGTCACACCGTCCACGCGGTCTGCCCCGACAAGCGCGCGGGCGACAGCGTCGCCACCGCCATCCACGATTTCGAGGGCAACCAGACCTATTCGGAAAAGCGCGGCCATAATTTTGCGCTCAACGCGACCTTCGCCGACATCGACCCGGCCCGCTACGACGCGCTGGTGATCCCCGGCGGCCGGGCGCCGGAATATCTGCGCATGAACGACAAGGTGATCGAGATCGTCCGCCACTTCTTCGCGGCGGAGAAGCCGGTCGCCGCCATCTGCCACGGCGCGCAGCTGCTCGCCGGCGCCCGGGTGCTGGAAGGGCGCACCTGCTCGGCCTATCCCGCCTGCCGCGCCGAGGTGGAACTCGCCGGCGGCACCTATGCCGACATCGCCATCGACGCCGCGGTGACCGACCGCAATCTGGTCAGCGCGCCCGCCTGGCCGGCGCATCCGGCCTGGATCGCCCAGTTCCTCGCCGTGCTCGGCACCGCCATCAGCCATGGCGAGGCCCGCAAGGCGGCGTGAGGCCCCTGCTTCCGCCGGGCGAGGGGAGCGGCTATGATCCTTCCCCGGCGGACCCTTCCCGGAGGGATGCGATGTGCAAGCTCTTCATCGAGGCCGATGCGCGGCTGTGGCAGACGCGGCTGAAGTCGCTCCGGCTCAACGGCTTCTCCACCAGCGTGCGGCTGGAGAATTTCTACTGGCGCGTGCTGGACGAAATCGCCCGGCGCGACGGCATGAGCCTGGCCCAGCTGCTAGCCAAGCTGCATGAGGAGCTGACCTTCGCCCATGGCGGGGTGGAGAACTTCTCCTCCTTCCTGCGGGTCTGCTGCGGGCGCTATCTCGTCCTGCAGCTGGAGGGAGAGGTGCCGCGCGACCTGTCCAAGCCGATTGCCGGGCTCGATGCCGACGCCATACTGGCGCGCGAGGCACGACGGGCGCGGCGTTCGCTGCACCCGATGGTGTGACGCGAGGCGCGCGCCGGCACGCCCGGCCGACCGACCCGCCGGGCACGATCTGCCATGGCGGGCTTTCCTTCGTGCCGATTCTGGTGTAAGCGACCGACCGCATGTCCCGAAAGGGCATGCCGATCCTCCGAGGATCGATCCATCCGCGGGAGGCACGACCGGTTCGCCAGCCGGAGCACGCGTGCCGCGACCGCGACCCGAAAGCCACGTCGCCCACGGCTGCAACAGGCCGTGACGGCGTGATTTGTGCTTCCGGCCTGGCAGCCGGACGTGCAAGCAGGAGCCTTTCATGGCGAAGAAGATTACCGGCTATGTGAAGCTGCAGGTGCCGGCCGGCGCGGCCAACCCGGCCCCGCCGATCGGCCCGGCGCTCGGCCAGCGCGGCCTCAACATCATGGAGTTCTGCAAGGCGTTCAACGCCCAGACCGCCCAGATGGAAAAGGGCATGCCGATCCCCGTCCTGATCACGGCCTATCAGGACCGTTCCTTCACCTTCGAGCTGAAGACCCCCCCGGTCTCCTACTTCCTCAAGAAGGCCGCCGGCCTCGAGACGAAGAAGAAGCCCGGCTCGGGCTCGAAGACCCCCGGCAAGGGCGGCTTCGTCGGCAAGATCTCCCAGGCGCAGATGCGCGAGATCGCCGAGAAGAAGATGAAGGATCTGAACTGCGACACCGTCGAATCGGCGGTCCGCATGATCGAAGGCTCCGCCCGTTCCATGGGCCTCGAGGTTGTGGGTTGAGCTGATGGCCAAGATTGCAAAGCGTGTTCGCGCCACCCGCGAGGGCATTGACCGCCTGAAGCTCTATGGTCTCGACGAGGCCATCGGGCTGCTGAAGGAGCGTGCCAACGCCAAGTTCGACGAGACCATCGAGGTCGCGATCAATCTCGGCGTCGACCCCCGCCATGCCGACCAGATGGTCCGCGGCGTGTGCAACCTGCCGAACGGCTCCGGCCGTACCGTGCGCGTGGCGGTGTTCGCCCGCGGCGCCAAGGCCGACGAGGCCAAGGCGGCGGGTGCCGATATCGTCGGCGCCGAGGACCTGCTCGAGACCGTGCAGGGCGGCACCATCGAGTTCGATCGCTGCATTGCCACCCCGGACCTGATGCCGCTGGTCGGACGTCTCGGCAAGGTGCTCGGCCCGCGCGGCCTGATGCCGAACCCGAAGGTCGGCACCGTGACCATGGACGTGAAGGGCGCCGTCGAGGCCGCCAAGGGCGGCGCGATCGAGTTCCGCGTCGAGAAGGCCGGCATCATCCACGCCGGCATCGGCAAGGCCTCCTTCGCCGCCGACAAGCTCGCCGAGAACATCCGCGCCTTCGCCGACGCGGTGGTCAAGGCCAAGCCGACCGGCGCCAAGGGCACCTATGTGCAGCGCATCGCGCTGTCCTCGACCATGGGCCCGGGCGTGAAGGTGGAGCCGGCGACGGTTCTGGCCGCCGCGTCCTGAGGCGCGTCGCCGGCCCGGTCGCGACGGCGTGATCGGGCGAGGGATGGAATTGGTCGGCTCCCGGTGCTATCTGGGGGCTGACAAATCCCATTCGACCCTCTATATGGGCTGTTTCGCCCCCGGCCACGAGTCGCCATGACCCGTGCCGGGTGCGATGCCGAAGACATTCAAAGCTTTCGTCCGCTAACCCGGACGAAGGGGCTGGTAGGGCTCGCCCTGCCGGCCTAAGTCCTGTCCGAGACTGCAGGTGCCGACCCGTTCCGGGTTGGTCTAATCCCGCTTCGGGGCCTGCATAGACGGGGTACGACCGAGAGGGGAGGGCCGGTTCGCCGGCGCTTGAATTTCGGCTCGAACCAGCGCCTTGGCCGGTTTTCCGGTCCCAGGGGACAGGATTTCAACCGCTGATCCGCCTTCGGGCGGGGAGGCAAGGCGCTAACCGGCGGAGCGGCTCGCTGTTCCGCCACCGGAGAGTAAGTGAAGTGGATCGCGCTCAAAAAGAAGAGCTCGTCACGTCGCTGAACGAGGTGTTCAAGAGCACCTCGGTCGTCGTCGTGGCCCACTATTCCGGTCTCACCGTCGCCCAGATGTCGGCCCTGCGCCGGCAGATGAAGGCGAGCGGCGCGACCGTGAAGGTGGCAAAGAACCGCCTCGCGAAGATCGCTCTCGAAGGTTCGGATGTCGCACATGTCGGGCACCTGCTGAAGGGCCCGACCATCATCGCTTATTCGAGCGATCCTGTTGCGGCTCCGAAGGTTGCCGTCGACTTCGCCAAGACGAACGACAAGTTCGTCATCCTTGGCGGGGCGTTCGGCACCACGGCCCTGAACGTGGATGGTGTGAAGGCTCTGGCCACCATGCCGTCCCTCGATGAACTGCGTGCGAAGCTGGTCGGCCTCATCCAGGCCCCGGCGACCAAGATCGCGCAGCTCAGCACCGCGCCGGCTGCCAAGCTGGCCCGCGTGTTCGGGGCCTATGCCCGTGAGAACGAAGCCGCGTGAGGCTTTCCCGGTAAATCTGGTTCGAACCGAAATTCAAGGACTTAGATAAAATGGCTGACCTGTCGAAGCTCGTTGACGAGCTGTCCTCCCTCACCGTTCTCGAGGCCGCCGAGCTCGCGAAGCTCCTCGAGGAGAAGTGGGGCGTTTCCGCCGCTGCGGCCGTTGCCGTGGCTGCCGCTCCGGGCGCTGGCGGCGCTGCCGCCCCGGCCGCCGAAGAGCAGACCGAGTTCACCGTTGTCCTGGCCTCGGCCGGCGACAAGAAGATCGAGGTCATCAAGGAAGTCCGCGCCATCACCGGCCTGGGCCTCAAGGAAGCCAAGGACCTCGTCGAAGGCGCTCCGAAGCCCGTCAAGGAAGGCGTGACCAAGGAAGAAGCCGAGAAGATCAAGGCGCAGATCGAGAAGGCCGGCGCCAAGGTCGAGCTCAAGTGATCTGACGATCATTTTCGGGGGCCGCCGGTTCTGCCGGCGGTCCTTCCGCCTTTTGCCCGCAGGGGCGGAGGCGGAGGAGGCCGGACGGCTTCCCCGACCATCCCGTTCGATCGGGATCGTTGGGCGAGCCGTCGGGCGCGGAAGGAAGGCATCGAGGGCGGCATGCCGCACGGATGGCCAACTTCTCCGCGAGAATGCGTTCTCAGCCAGCGGCGCAGCCACGCCGGGGCATCGAGGCGCTCAGACGGATACTCGGACGGAGCGAGGAGCGACATGGCGCAGACGTTCACCGGTCGTAAGCGGGTCCGCAAGTTTTTCGGCAAGATCCAGGAAGTGGCGGAGATGCCGAACCTCATCGAGGTTCAGAAGGCATCCTACGACCAGTTCCTGCAGATCGACGAGCCGAAGGGCGGGCGTGCGGACGACGGCATTCAGGCGGTTTTCAAGTCGGTTTTCCCGATCTCGGACTTCTCGGGCGCCGCGATGCTCGAATTCGTCCGCTACGAATTCGAGCCGCCGAAATATGACGTGGACGAGTGCCGCCAGCGCGGCATGACCTTTGCCGCCCCGCTGAAGGTGACGCTGCGCCTCATCGTGTTCGATGTCGACCCGGATACCGGCTCCAAGTCCGTCAAGGACATCAAGGAGCAGGACGTCTATATGGGCGACATCCCGCTGATGACGATGAACGGCACCTTCATCGTCAACGGCACCGAGCGCGTGATCGTCTCGCAGATGCACCGCTCGCCGGGCGTGTTCTTCGACCACGACAAGGGCAAGACCCACTCCTCGGGCAAGCTGCTCTTCGCCGCCCGCATCATTCCGTATCGCGGTTCCTGGCTCGACATCGAGTTCGACGCCAAGGACATCGTCTATGCGCGCATCGACCGTCGCCGCAAGATTCCGGTGACGAGCCTGCTGTTCGCCCTCGGCCTCGACGGCGAGGAAATCCTCAACACCTTTTACGACACCATCTCCTTCTCGCGCACCAAGGACGGCTGGCGCATGCCGTTCGATCCCAAGCGCATGAAGGGCTACAAGGCGGTCGCCGACCTCGTCGACGCCGACACCGGCGAAGTGGTGGTTGAGGCCGGCAAGAAGGTGACGGTGCGCCAGGCGCGCCAGCTCGCCGAGAAGGGCCTCAAGGCGCTCAAGATCTCCGACGACGAGATGGTCGGCCGCTACGTGGCCGAGGACCTCGTGAACCTCCAGACCGGCGAGATCTATGTCGAGGCCGGCGAGGAAGTCTCCGAGAAGATGCTGAAGCAGCTCGGCGAGCTCGGCTATGACGAGCTCCCGATCCTCGACATCGACCATGTCAATATCGGCGCCTATATCCGCAACACGCTGGCGATCGACAAGAACGTCACCCGTGAGGACGCGCTGTTCGACATCTACCGCGTGATGCGTCCCGGCGAGCCGCCGACGCTCGACAGCGCGCAGGCGATGTTCCACTCGCTGTTCTTCGACGCCGAGCGCTACGACCTCTCCTCGGTCGGCCGCGTGAAGATGAACATGCGCCTCGACCTCGACGCCGCCGACACCGTGCGCGTGCTGCGCCGCGAGGACATCCTCGCGGTCATCAAGACGCTGGTGGAGCTGCGCGACGGCAAGGGCGAGATCGACGACATCGACCATCTCGGCAATCGCCGGGTGCGCTCGGTCGGCGAGCTCATGGAGAACCAGTACCGTGTCGGCCTGCTGCGCATGGAACGCGCCATCAAGGAGCGCATGTCGTCCGTCGACATCGACACCGTGATGCCGCAGGACCTGATCAATGCGAAGCCGGTGGCGGCGGCGGTGCGCGAGTTCTTCGGCTCGTCGCAGCTCTCGCAGTTCATGGACCAGACCAACCCGCTGTCGGAGATCACCCACAAGCGCCGTCTCTCGGCGCTCGGCCCGGGCGGTCTGACGCGCGAGCGCGCCGGCTTCGAGGTGCGCGACGTGCACCCGACGCATTACGGCCGCATCTGCCCGATCGAGACGCCGGAAGGCCCGAACATCGGCCTGATCAACTCGCTGGCCACCTTCGCCCGCGTGAACAAGTACGGCTTCATCGAGGCGCCCTATCGCCGCGTGAAGGACAGCCAGGTCCAGGACGAGGTGGTCTATCTCTCCGCCATGGAGGAGGGGAAGTACTACGTCGCGCAGGCGAACATCCCGCTCGACAGCGAGGGCCGCTTCACCGAGGACCTGATCGTCTGCCGGCATGCCGGCGACGTGCTGCTCGTGACCCCGGACCGCGTCGACTTCATGGACGTGTCGCCCAAGCAGCTGGTCTCCGTCGCCGCGGCGCTGATTCCGTTCCTCGAGAACGACGACGCCAACCGCGCGCTGATGGGCTCCAACATGCAGCGCCAGGCGGTGCCGCTGGTCCGCGCCGACGCCCCCTTCGTGGGCACCGGCATGGAATCGGTGGTGGCGCGTGACTCCGGTGCCGCCATCGCGGCGCGCCGCACGGGCATCATCGACCAGGTGGACGCCACCCGTATCGTCATCCGGGCGACCGAAGAGAACGATGCGTCGAAGTCGGGCGTCGACATCTACCGGCTGCAGAAGTTCCAGCGCTCCAACCAGTCGACCTGCATCAACCAGCGTCCGCTGGTGCGCGTGGGCGACGCGGTGCGCAAGGGCGACATCATCGCCGACGGTCCTTCGACCGATCTCGGCGACCTGGCGCTCGGCCGGAACATCCTCGTCGCGTTCATGCCGTGGAACGGCTACAACTTCGAGGACTCCATCCTGCTGTCCGAGAACATCTCGAAGGGCGACATCTTCTCGTCGATCCACATCGAGGAGTTCGAGGTGATGGCCCGCGACACCAAGCTGGGTCCGGAAGAAATCACCCGCGACATCCCGAACGTCTCGGAAGAGGCGCTCAAGAACCTCGACGAAGCCGGTATCGTCTATATCGGTGCCGAGGTGCAGGCGGGCGACATCCTCTGCGGCAAGATCACCCCGAAGGGCGAGAGCCCGATGACGCCGGAAGAGAAGCTTCTGCGCGCCATCTTCGGCGAGAAGGCCGCCGACGTGCGCGACACCTCGCTGCGCGTTCCCCCGGGCGTGACCGGTACGGTCGTCGAGGTGCGGGTGTTCAACCGCCACGGCGTCGACAAGGACGAGCGCGCCCAGGCGATCGAGCGCGAGGAGATCGAGCGTCT
The DNA here is from genome assembly GCF_018390555.1 of Ancylobacter oerskovii. Lineage (GTDB taxonomy): Bacteria > Pseudomonadota > Alphaproteobacteria > Rhizobiales > Xanthobacteraceae > Ancylobacter > Ancylobacter oerskovii. The sequence continues at coordinate 9,261 of NZ_JAHBGB010000020.1, forward strand.
CGCCAAGGACCGCGACGACGAGCAGGCGATCCTCGACCGCAACGTCTTCGGCCGCCTGGCCGAGATGCTGGACGGCAAGGTCGGCGTCGCCGGCCCGAAGGGCTTCAAGAAGGACACCCAGATCACCCGCACGGTGCTGGCGGACTATCCGCGCAGCCAGTGGTGGATGTTCGCGGTGGCCGACGACCAGCTGCTGAGCGAACTGGAAGCCATGCGCAACCAGTACGACGAATCGAAGAAGCGCCTCGAGCAGCGCTTCCTCGACAAGGTCGAGAAGCTGCAGCGCGGCGACGAGCTGCCCCCGGGCGTGATGAAGATGGTCAAGGTCTTCATCGCCGTGAAGCGCAAGATCCAGCCGGGCGACAAGATGGCCGGCCGGCACGGCAACAAGGGCGTGGTCTCGCGCATCGTCCCGGTCGAGGACATGCCGTTCCTCGAGGACGGCACCCCGGTCGACATGGTGCTCAACCCGCTCGGCGTGCCCTCGCGCATGAATGTCGGGCAGATCCTCGAGACGCATCTGGGCTGGGCCTGCGCGGGCCTCGGCAAGGTGATCGACAACGCCATCGAGCAGTATCGCCGCGCCAACGACGTCGCACCGCTGAAGAAGGCGTTCGGCGACATCTACGGCAAGGACGAGACCATCGCCTCGCTCGACGAGGAAGGGCTGGTCGAGCTCGGCACCAACCTGCGGCGCGGCGTTCCCATCGCCACGCCGGTGTTCGACGGCGCCCGCGAGGCGGACATCGAGCGCATGCTGGAGCTGGCCGGCCTCGACAAGTCGGCGCAGTCGACGCTGTATGACGGGCGCACCGGCGAGCAGTTCGACCGCAAGGTCACGGTGGGCTACATCTACATGCTGAAGCTGCACCACCTGGTCGACGACAAGATCCATGCCCGTTCGATCGGCCCGTACTCGCTCGTGACCCAGCAGCCGCTGGGCGGCAAGGCGCAGTTCGGTGGCCAGCGCTTCGGCGAAATGGAGGTGTGGGCGCTCGAGGCGTATGGCGCGGCCTATACGCTGCAGGAGATGCTCACCGTGAAGTCGGACGACGTGGCCGGCCGCACCAAGGTCTACGAGGCCATCGTGCGCGGCGACGACACCTTCGAGGCCGGCATTCCCGAGAGCTTCAACGTGCTCGTGAAGGAAATGCGCTCGCTGGGTCTCAACGTCGAGCTGATGAACTCCAAGACCCAGTCCGTGGTGCCGGGCGCCGGCGAAAGCGCCCAGGCCGCCGAGTAAGCGGACAGACTGACGACCGCGCGGAAGGCCCGGCCTTCCGCGCGGAGCCCGTTCGAGACGACGTTTTTTGCGACATCTGGCCCCGTGACATTCGGCCCCCGCGACGGCGGCGGCGAAGTCCGAGCCGAAGGAGACGGCGATGAATCAAGAGGTGATGAATCTCTTCAATCCGGCGGCCCCCGCGCCGACGTTCGATCAGATCAAGATCTCGATCGCGAGCCCGGAAAAGATCCAGTCCTGGTCCTTCGGCGAGATCAAGAAGCCGGAGACCATCAACTACCGGACCTTCAAGCCGGAGCGCGACGGCCTGTTCTGCGCTCGCATCTTCGGTCCGATCAAGGACTACGAGTGCTTGTGCGGCAAGTACAAGCGCATGAAGTACAAGGGCATCATCTGCGAGAAGTGCGGCGTCGAGGTCACCCTCTCGCGCGTGCGCCGCGAGCGCATGGGCCATATCGAGCTGGCCGCGCCTGTCGCGCATATCTGGTTCCTGAAGTCGCTGCCGAGCCGCATCGGCCTGCTGCTCGACATGACGCTGAAGGACCTCGAGCGCATCCTGTACTTCGAGTACTACTGCGTCATCGAGCCGGGCCTCACCCCGCTGAAGGAGCGTCAGCTCCTCTCGGAAGAGGACTATCTGCGCGCCCAGGAAGAATATGGCGATGACAGCTTCACCGCGCTGATCGGCGCCGAGGCCATCCGCGAGATCCTGCGCGGCATGGACCTCGAGGCGATCGCCGGCAACCTCCGCAAGGAGATCGCCGAGGCGACCACCGAGCTGAAGCCGAAGAAGCTCGCCAAGCGCCTGAAGATCGTCGAGGCCTTCCAGCAGTCTGGCAACCGGCCGGAGTGGATGATCCTGACGCATGTGCCGGTGATCCCGCCGGACCTGCGCCCGCTCGTCCCGCTGGACGGCGGCCGCTTCGCGACCTCCGACCTCAACGACCTGTACCGCCGCGTCATCAACCGCAACAACCGCCTGAAGCGGCTGATCGAGCTGAAGGCGCCGGACATCATCATCCGCAACGAGAAGCGCATGCTTCAGGAAGCGGTCGATGCGCTGTTCGACAACGGCCGCCGCGGCCGCGTCATCACCGGTGCCAACAAGCGCCCGCTGAAGTCGCTCGCCGACATGCTGAAGGGCAAGCAGGGCCGGTTCCGCCAGAACCTGCTCGGCAAGCGCGTCGACTATTCCGGCCGTTCGGTGATCGTGGTGGGTCCCGAGCTGAAGCTGCACCAGTGCGGCCTGCCGAAGAAGATGGCGCTGGAGCTGTTCAAGCCGTTCATCTATTCGCGTCTCGACGCGAAGGGCCTCTCTGCGACCGTGAAGCAGGCGAAGAAGCTCGTCGAGAAGGAGCGTCCCGAAGTGTGGGACATCCTCGACGAGGTGATCCGCGAGCATCCGGTGATGCTGAACCGCGCCCCGACGCTGCACCGCCTCGGCATCCAGGCCTTCGAGCCGGTGCTGATCGAGGGCAAGGCGATCCAGCTGCATCCGCTGGTCTGCTCGGCGTTCAACGCCGACTTCGACGGCGACCAGATGGCCGTGCACGTGCCGCTGTCCATCGAGGCGCAGCTCGAAGCCCGCGTGCTGATGATGTCGACCAACAACATCCTGCACCCGGCGAACGGCGCGCCGATCATCGTGCCGTCGCAGGATATCGTGCTCGGCCTCTACTACCTCACCATGATGCGCGAGGGTGAGCCCGGCGAGGGCATGGCCTTCGCGAACATGGGCGAGATCGACCATGCGCTCGCCGCCAAGGCCATCACCCTGCACACCAAGGTGAAGGGCCGCTATATCGGCGTGGATGAGAACGGCAACCAGGTCTCGAAGATCTACGAGACTACGCCGGGCCGCATGAAGCTCGGCGAGCTGCTGCCGAAGACCGCCAAGACTCCTTACGACGTCGTCAACAAGCTGATGACGAAGAAGGAGATCTCGAACATGATCGACACCGTCTACCGCCATTGCGGTCAGAAGGAGACGGTCATCTTCTGCGACCGCATCATGTCGCTCGGCTTCACCAATGCCTTCCGCGCCGGCATCTCGTTCGGCAAGGACGACATGGTGGTGCCCTCCAAGAAGTGGGACATGGTCGAAGAGACCCGTGCGCTCACCAAGGAGTACGAGCAGCAGTACAATGACGGCCTGATTACCCAGGGCGAGAAGTACAACAAGGTCGTCGACGCCTGGGGCAAGTGCTCCGCGCGCCTCGCCGACGAGATGATGGCCGAGATCTCGGCCGTGAAGAAGGACCCGGTCACCGGCCGCGAGAAGCAGATCAACTCGATCTACATGATGGCGCATTCCGGCGCGCGCGGCTCGCGCGAGCAGATGCGCCAGCTCGCCGCCATGCGCGGCCTGATGGCCAAGCCGTCGGGCGAGATCATCGAGACGCCGATCATCTCGAACTTCAAGGAAGGCCTGTCCGTGCTCGAGTACTTCAACTCGACCCACGGCGCCCGCAAGGGTCTGGCCGACACCGCGCTGAAGACCGCGAATTCGGGCTACCTGACCCGTCGTCTCGTCGACGTGGCGCAGGACAGCATCATCACGGTCCGCGACTGCGGCACGACCAACGGCATCGGCATGCGCGCCATCGTCGACGCCGGCCAGATCGTCGCGACCCTCGGCTCGCGCGTTCTCGGCCGCACCGCGGCGGAGGACGTGATCGAGCCGGCGACCGGCGCTGTCATCGTCCCGGCCGGCCACATGATGGACGAGGCCGACGTCGATCGCATCTCCAAGGCGGGCGTGCAGCAGATCAAGATCCGCTCGGTGCTGACCTGCGAGGCCAAGAGCGGCGTCTGCGGCACCTGCTACGGGCGCGACCTGGCGCGCGGCACCCCGGTGAATATGGGCGAGGCGGTCGGCGTCATCGCGGCGCAGTCGATCGGCGAGCCGGGCACGCAGCTCACCATGCGTACCTTCCACATCGGCGGCGCGGCGCAGCTCTCCGAGCAGTCCTTCATCGAGGCCTCCTTCGAGGGCACGGTGAAGATCCGCAACCGCAACGTGGTGCGGAACTCGGAAGGCGACCTGATCGCGATGAGCCGCAACCTGTCGGTGATCATCGTCGATCACGACGGCTCCGAGCGCGCGGCGCACCGCATCCAGTTCGGCGCCAAGCTGAAGGTGGACGAGGGCGACGCGATCAAGCGCGGCCAGCGCATCGCCGAGTGGGACCCCTATACCCGCCCGATCCTCACCGAGGTCGAGGGTATCGTCGGTTTCGAGGACCTGGTGGAAGGCGCCTCGCTGAGCGAGACGGTCGACGAATCGACCGGCATCGCCAAGCGCGTCGTCACCGACTGGCGCACGGGCCGCGGCTCGGAGCTGCGCCCGTCCATCGTGGTGAAGGGCCCGGACGGCAAGGTGCTGAAGCTGCCGCGCGGCGGCGACGCCCGCTACACGCTGCCGGTGGACGCCATCATCTCGGTGGATCCGAACGCCACCGTCAGCGCCGGCGACGCGCTCGCCCGCGTGCCGATGGAGAGCGCCAAGACCCGCGACATCACCGGCGGTCTGCCGCGGGTGGCGGAGCTGTTCGAGGCGCGGCGGCCGAAGGATGCGGCGATCATCGCCGAGATCGCCGGCACCATCCGCTTCGGCAAGGACTACAAGAACAAGCGCCGCCTCACCATCGAGCCGCAGGACTCGACGGATGATCCGGTCGAGTACCTGATCCCGAAGGGCAAGCACATCCACCTGCAGGATGGCGACCTCGTCGAGAAGGGCGACTTCATCGTCGACGGCAACCCGGCGCCGCACGACATCCTGGCGATCAAGGGCGTGGAGGAGCTCGCGGCTTACCTCGTCAACGAGATCCAGGAGGTCTACCGGCTGCAGGGCGTGCTGATCAACGACAAGCACATCGAGGTGATCGTTCGCCAGATGCTGCAGAAGGTCGAGATCGACGAGCAGGGCGACAGCGATCTGCTCACCAACGAGCAGGTCGATGCCTCCGAGCTCGACGAGATCAACGAGAAGCTCATCGCGGAAGGCAAGAAGCCGGCGTCGGGCCACCCCGTGCTGCTCGGCATCACCAAGGCGTCGCTGCAGACGCGCTCCTTCATCTCGGCGGCCTCCTTCCAGGAGACCACCCGGGTGCTCACCGAGGCGGCGGTCAACGGCAAGGCCGACGATCTCGGCGGCCTGAAGGAGAACGTCATCGTCGGCCGGCTGATCCCGGCCGGCACCGGCGCCCAGATGGCCAAGCTGCGGGTGACCGCGACCTCGCGCGACGACCTGATCCTCGCCCAGAACGAGCAGGACGCCGGCGTCACCGAGGCTCCGGCGCTGGAAGGCCCGGCGGAGTGATCCGCCGGCTTCGGCTGACGTGAAACGAAAAGGCCGCCCTCCGGGGCGGCCTTTTTGCTTTCGGGAGCGCAGGCGGCTGCGCGGGAGCCGACACTGAAGCTTTACCCCGCAACTCACCCTCATCCTGAGGTGCGAGCGCAGCGAGCCTCGAAGGAGGGGCGGGAAGGGGCGCCCCGGGGCGAGCATCCTTCGAGGCCCGGCCGTTGGCCGGGCACCTCAGGATGAGGGCGCTCGTGGGAAAACACGAATGACGGGTCGGCCACCGGGCGGCCCGCCTCCGCCTCCAAAGCAAAAGGGCCGCCCATGGGGCGGCCCTTTCCCGGTCACGCGATGCCGGCTCAGGCGAGGGTGAGGCGCACGTCGAGGCCGTTGCGGGTGGCGTGCGAATAGGGGCAGACGATATGGGCGCGCTGGACCAGATCCTCGGCGACCGCGCGCTCGACGCCCGGCAGCGAGATGGTCAGCGCCACGTCGAGGCCGAAGCCGGTGCCGTCGTCGCGCGGGCCGATGCCGACATCGGCGGTCACGGTGCTGTCGTCGGCGATCTTCACCTTCTGCTGGCTGGCGACGAATTTGAGCGCGCCGAGGAAGCAGGCGGAATAGCCGGAGGCGAAGAGCTGCTCGGGATTGTTGCCCTCGCCGCCGGGCCCACCGAGTTCCTTCGGCGTGACCAGCGTCACCTTGAAGGCGCCGTCGCTGGTGGCGGCGGAGCCGGTGCGCCCGCCGGTGGCCGTCGCCTGGGTCTTGTAGAGAACCTTCATCGTCTTCACTCCGCTTGAACGCCGGTCGGTGCCGGATTTGAATTGCACGATAATATATCGTGTACGATATAAAACGGATATCGCCCATTCGGAGCATTGTCCAGCGAAAAGTTATCGCGATAAGAATTCTCGCAGCAGGAAAGCGCCCGCGCGCGGGTGAGGAGAGGGCCGATGGATGACGATGCGCTGAAGCTGGATTCGCAGTTCTGCTTCGCCGTCTATTCGGCGGCGCATGCGGTGATGCGCGCCTATCGGCCGCTGCTCGAAAGGCTGGGGCTCACCTATCCGCAATATCTCGTCATGCTGGTGCTGTGGGAGCGGGACGGGCAGGCCGTGGGCGCCATCGCCGATCGGCTGATGCTGGAATCGAGCACGCTGACGCCGCTGCTCAAGCGGCTGGAGGGCATGGGCCTCGCGACGCGCCGGCGCAACCCGGACAATGAGCGTCAACTCATCGTGAGCCTGACGCCGGCGGGGCACCAGCTCAAGGACGAGGCGGCGGCGATTCCCCCGCATATCCTGTCCTGTTCCGGCAAGGGCGTGACCGAGCTTGCGAATCTGCGCGAGGCGATCGTCGGCATCCGTGATTCCTTCGCGGCCTCCCGGGCCGGCCGCGGGCCGTCCGGCGGGCCGGAGGAGGGTGATCCACCGGCCGTCGATCCTTAAGAAAGCGTAAATGGCGGCGCGATCGCGCCGCGAAGCCGCGAGATTGCACGCTTTCTCACTTGACGAAAGGCGAGTCGGCGCGTAGAAGGCGCGGACTTTCACGGCAGGCAGGTCGGAATTGCCGTGTCGGGGCGCCTTGCCCGGACAGAGAATTCCGAGACGCTGCCGGAACGCAAGCATGAACTATCAGGCGCATGATCGCGCAAGTGGCTGCAAAGTCCGCGCGATCCTCTGAACGGCAAGCGCCCTCGGCCAGATCTGGCCGGCGGCGCTTCTTTCGTTCGCAGATTGACCTGGTGAGTCGGCATGGCCGGCGCATGCGGAAGGTTCCGAGCTGCCGAGAGAGATAATTCATGCGGTTGCGGCCGCGGAAATAGGTTAGCGCCGGGCATCCTGCCCTCAGCGCAAGCGAAGGCGAGAAGTCGTGCCGACGATCAACCAGCTCATCCGCAAGCCGCGGGAAGCCCAAAAGGCCCGGAACAAGGTTCCGGCCCTGCAGGCTAGCCCGCAGAAGCGCGGCGTTTGCACCCGCGTGTACACCACGACCCCGAAGAAGCCGAACTCGGCGCTTCGTAAGGTCGCCAAGGTTCGTCTGACCAATGGCTATGAAGTCATCGGTTACATCCCTGGCGAAGGTCACAACCTTCAGGAGCACTCCGTGGTGATGATCCGCGGCGGCCGCGTGAAGGACCTTCCGGGCGTGCGCTACCACATCCTGCGCGGCGTGCTCGATACCCAGGGCGTCAAGAATCGTAAGCAGCGCCGTTCGAAGTACGGCGCCAAGCGGCCGAAGTGAGGATTTAACGATGTCCCGTCGCCACCGCGCAGAGCGTCGCGAAGTCACCCCCGATCCGAAGTTCGGGAGCGAGGTGCTGAGCCGCTTCATGAACGCCGTCATGTATGACGGCAAGAAGTCGGTCGCCGAGCAGATCGTCTATGGCGCCCTCGACATCGTCGAGGCCCGTGCCAAGTCGGAGCCGCTGGGCGTGTTCACCCAGGCGCTCGACAACGTGTCGCCGGCCATCGAGGTGCGTTCCCGCCGCGTCGGCGGCGCCACCTACCAGGTGCCGGTCGAGGTTCGCCCCGAGCGCCGTCAGGCGCTGGCGATCCGCTGGCTGATCACCGCGGCCCGCGCCCGCAACGAGAAGACCATGGTCGAGCGTCTGTCCGGCGAGCTGCTGGACGCCTCGAACAACCGCGGCACCGCCGTGAAGAAACGTGAAGACACCCACCGCATGGCGGAGGCGAACCGCGCCTTCTCTCACTACCGCTGGTGATGACGAGAGCCGGGACGAGGATCTGATATGTCGCGCACGCACGCTATCGAAGACTATCGCAACTTCGGCATCATGGCCCACATTGATGCCGGCAAGACCACGACGACCGAGCGGATTCTCTATTACACCGGCAAGAGCCACAAGATCGGCGAAGTCCATGATGGCGCCGCCACCATGGACTGGATGACCCAGGAGCAGGAGCGCGGCATCACCATCACGTCCGCCGCGACGACCGCTTTCTGGCACGGCAAGCGCCTGAACATCATCGACACTCCCGGCCACGTCGACTTCACCATCGAAGTCGAGCGTTCGCTGCGCGTGCTCGACGGTGCCGTCTGCGTGCTCGACGGCAACCAGGGCGTCGAGCCGCAGACCGAGACCGTGTGGCGCCAGGCCGACAAGTACAACGTGCCGCGCATCGTGTTCGTCAACAAGATGGACAAGACCGGTGCCGACTTCTTCCGCTGCGTCGAGATGATCATCGACCGCGTGGACGGCAAGCCGGTGTGCTGCCAGCTGCCGATCGGCTCGGAGAACAACTTCAAGGGCATCATCGACCTCGTCCGCATGAAGGCGGTCGTGTGGGACAATGAAGAGCTCGGCGCGAAGTATCACGACGAAGAGATCCCGGCGGAACTCGCCGAGCAGGCCGTGGAATATCGCGGCAAGCTGCTCGAGGCGGCCGTCGAACTCGACGACGACGTGCTGACGGCCTATCTCGACGGCGTCGAGCCGGACGAGGCCACCCTGAAGGGCCTGATCCGCAAGGCGGTGATCGGTCGCGTGTTCAACCCGGTGTTCTGCGGCTCGGCCTTCAAGAACAAGGGCGTGCAGCCGCTGCTCGACGCCGTGTGCGATTACCTGCCGTCGCCGATCGATCGCGGTGCTATCAAGGGTATCGACTTCAACACCGAAGAAGAGACCGACCGCAAGCCGTCGGATAGCGAGCCGCTGTCGGTCCTCGCGTTCAAGATCATGGACGACCCCTTCGTCGGCACCATCACCTTCTGCCGCGTCTATTCGGGCAAGCTCGAGACCGGCATGGGCCTTCTGAACTCGACCCGCGACAAGCGCGAGCGCGTCGGCCGCATGCTGCTGATGCATGCGAACAACCGCGAAGACATCAAGGAAGCCTATGCGGGCGACATCGTCGCGCTGGCCGGCCTGAAGGAAGTCCGCACCGGCGACACGCTGTGCGACCCCGCCAAGCCGGTGATCCTCGAGAAGATGGAGTTCCCGGAACCCGTCATCGAGATCGCGATCGAGCCGAAGTCCAAGGCCGACCAGGAGAAGCTGGGTCTCGCCCTCGCCAAGCTGGCGGCGGAAGATCCGTCCTTCCGCGTGTCCACCGATTTCGAGAGCGGCCAGACCATCCTCAAGGGCATGGGCGAACTGCACCTCGACATCAAGGTCGACATCCTGAAGCGCACCTACAAGGTGGACGCCAACATCGGCGCCCCGCAGGTGGCCTATCGCGAGACGATCACCCGCAAGACCGAGGTGGACTACACCCACAAGAAGCAGACCGGCGGTACCGGCCAGTTCGCTCGCGTGAAGTTCATCGTCGAGCCGAACGAAGTCGGCAAGGGCTTCGCCTTCGAGAGCAAGATCATCGGCGGCGCGGTGCCGAAGGAGTACATCCCCGGCGTCAACAAGGGCCTGGAAAGCGTGCTCGGTGCGGGCGTGCTGGCCGGCTTCCCGGTGGTCGACGTCAAGGTCGAGCTGATCGACGGCGCCTACCACGAAGTCGACTCGTCGGCCCTGGCCTTCGAAATCGCCTCGCGTGCGGCGTTCCGTGAAGCCCTGCAGAAGGGCGGCGCGGTGCTCCTCGAGCCGATCATGAAGGTCGAGGTTGTGACCCCGGAAGACTATACCGGCTCGGTCATCGGCGACCTCAACTCCCGCCGCGGCCAGATCCAGGGCCAGGACATGCGTGGCAATGCGAACGTCGTGAACGCGATGGTGCCGCTGGCCAACATGTTCGGCTACGTCAATACGCTCCGGTCCTTCTCGCAGGGCCGCGCGACCTTCACCATGCAGTTCGACCACTACGAGCAGGTGCCGTCGAACGTCGCTCAGGAGGTTCAGGCCAAGTACGCGTGACGCAAGCTTGATCTGATAAGTGGCGCCAACTCAAAAGGTTGGCGCCGGCCTTTCGAGTGATTTCGTATCAACATTGAATACCGACCGACGGAGAGCCCCGTGGCCAAAGAGAAGTTCAACCGTTCGAAGCCTCACTGCAACATTGGTACGATCGGCCATGTTGA
>NZ_JAHBGB010000021.1 GCF_018390555.1 Ancylobacter oerskovii
GTGGGGTGAACGATATCCGAGCGCCCGATGCGGGTGAAGCTCGTTGTAGTGGTCGAACCATTTCGGCAGGGCGAGCATGACGGTTCTGGCATCGGGGACGGGATTCACCGAGATGTAATCGCGCTTGAAGGTGCGCACGAAGGCTTCGGCCATACCGTTGCTCTGCGGCTCTGGATCGGGGTGGTCAGCGGTTCCAGGCCGATCTCGCGGGCAAAGCGACGGGTCGGTCCTGCGATGAAGCAGGAGCCGTTATCGGTCAGCCATTCGATGGTCTGCGGCAGGCGGTTGATCCCGCCGAAGCGGTGCTCGACGCAGTGACCATCAGGTCGCAGACATCCTCGCCCTCGATTCCCTCGGTGGTGGCGACAGGGCCAATGGCTTCCCGGTCGCAGCAATCGAGTGCGAAGGCGACGCGGACCTTCTCGTCGTTGTCGCAACCGATCTCGAAGCCGTCGGAGCACCAGCGCAGATTGGAGCGCGCAACCGCGATGCGGCCGTCGTGGCGGGCATAGCCGTAGGTCGGCATGTCGGCGATGACCGCCTCGATCGCGGCGAGCAGCGCCTCTTCCGGCAGGGGCGGACGGCCTCTGCGCTGTGGCGAGCGCCCGGCCGTCCGCTGCGCCAGCCGCGCAGCGAGATGCGAACGAGCCACGTCGAGCGTCGCGGCGACGGTACTCACGGCAAACCGTCCTTTGGGAGCGACAGCGACCGCAATCTCCGTTTTTTTATATCCTCCGCCACGGTGAGGGCTTCCTGGAGAATCTCCACCTCCAGCGTCTTCTTGCCCAACAGACGTGCAGTTCGCGGATCTGCTCCTGCTGCGCCCCGAAAGGCAGAGGCGGGAACCACCTCTTCTTCAGCTGCGGTCGCGGTAAGCGCCCCTTGT
>NZ_JAHBGB010000022.1:2500-5557 GCF_018390555.1 Ancylobacter oerskovii
TCTTAAGGGCATTCGGTGGATGCCTTGGCGCTGAGAGGCGATGAAGGACGTGGTACGCTGCGATAAGTTACGGGGAGCTGCGAACAAGCTTTGATCCGTAAATTTCCGAATGGGGAAACCCACCTTCGACGACTGGGACTCTGAGGTCTTGCCTCGGTGTCCCCTTGTGGGATCCTGGCCGTGAGGCTTTGGAATTCCAGTTGTCAGATGAAGGTATCAAATCCTGAATACATAGGGGTTTGAAGCGAACCCGGGGAACTGAAACATCTAAGTACCCGGAGGAAAGGACATCAACAGAGACTCCGTTAGTAGTGGCGAGCGAACGCGGATCAGGCCAGTGGTGAAGGCAAGACAAGTGGAACCGGTCAGGAAAGCCGGGCCTCAGTGGGTGATAGCCCCGTACACGTAATGCGAACCTTCATCCTCGAGTAAGGCGGGACACGTGAAATCCTGTCTGAACATGGGGGGACCACCCTCCAAGCCTAAGTACTCCTCAGCGACCGATAGCGAACCAGTACCGTGAGGGAAAGGTGAAAAGCACCCCGACAAGGGGAGTGAAACAGTTCCTGAAACCGGATGCCTACAAACAGTTGGAGCCCAAGGTTCGTCCTGGGTGACAGCGTACCTTTTGTATAATGGGTCAGCGACTTAGTCTGGCGAGCGAGCTTAAGCCGATAGGTGTAGGCGCAGCGAAAGCGAGTCTGAACAGGGCGTTCAGTTCGTCGGATTAGACCCGAAGCCGGGTGATCTAGCCATGAGCAGGTTGAAGGTGCGGTAACACGCACTGGAGGACCGAACCGGTGCCTGTTGAAAAAGTCTCGGATGACTTGTGGCTAGGGGTGAAAGGCCAACCAAACTCGGAAATAGCTGGTTCTCCGCGAAAACTATTTAGGTAGTGCCTCGCGTGAATACTCCAGGGGGTAGAGCACTGGATGGGCTAGGGGGATTTACCATCTTACCAAACCTAACCAAACTCCGAATACCTGGAAGTACTGCGCGGGAGACAGACGGCGGGTGCTAACGTCCGTCGTCGAGAGGGAAACAACCCTGACCTACAGCTAAGGCCCCCAAGTCGTGGCTAAGTGTGAAAGGATGTGAGAGTCCGAAAACAACCAGGAGGTTGGCTTAGAAGCAGCCATCCTTTAAAGAAAGCGTAACAGCTCACTGGTCTAGGATTCTTGCGCCGAAAATGTAACGGGGCTCAAGCCACGCGCCGAAGCTTAGGGTTCATCGCAAGATGAGCGGTAGCGGAGCGTTCCGTAAGCCTGCGAAGGAGGACCCGTGAGGGCCTCTGGAGGTATCGGAAGTGCGAATGCTGACATGAGTAACGACAAACAGTGTGAGAGACACTGTCGCCGAAAGTCCAAGGGTTCCTGCGTAAAGCTAATCTGCGCAGGGTTAGCCGGCCCCTAAGGCGAGGCCGAAAGGCGTAGTCGATGGGAATCAGGTGAATATTCCTGAGCCTGTGGGTAGTGACGAATCCCGTGTGTTGTCAGACGAATTGGTTCTGTTCTGGCAGCGAAGGGGTTCCAGGAAATAGCTCCCACATCAAGACCGTACCCGAAACCGACACAGGTGGACTGGTAGAGTATACCAAGGCGCTTGAGAGAACTATGCTGAAGGAACTCGGCAATTTACCTCCGTAACTTCGGGATAAGGAGGCCTTCCACTTGGGCAACCAGGTGGGAGGGGCACAGACCAGGGGGTGGCAACTGTTTAGCAAAAACACAGGGCTCTGCGAAATCGCAAGATGACGTATAGGGTCTGACGCCTGCCCGGTGCCGGAAGGTTAAGAGGAGAGGTGCAAGCTTTGAATCGAAGCCCCGGTAAACGGCGGCCGTAACTATAACGGTCCTAAGGTAGCGAAATTCCTTGTCGGGTAAGTTCCGACCTGCACGAATGGCGTAATGACTTCCCCGCTGTCTCCAGCATAGACTCAGTGAAATTGAATTCCCCGTGAAGATGCGGGGTTCCTGCGGTCAGACGGAAAGACCCCGTGCACCTTTACTGCAACTTTGCACTGGCATTCGTGTCGGTATGTGTAGGATAGGTGGTAGACTTTGAAGCGAGGGCGCCAGCTCTCGTGGAGTCACCCTTGAAATACCACCCTTATAGATATGGATGTCTAACCGCGGCCCGTCATCCGGGTCCGGGACATTGCATGGTGGGCAGTTTGACTGGGGCGGTCGCCTCCCAAAGAGTAACGGAGGCGCGCGATGGTGGGCTCAGACCGGTCGGAAATCGGTCGTCGAGTGCAATGGCATAAGCCCGCCTGACTGCGAGACTGACAAGTCGAGCAGAGACGAAAGTCGGCCATAGTGATCCGGTGGTCCCACGTGGACGGGCCATCGCTCAACGAATAAAAGGTACGCCGGGGATAACAGGCTGATGATGCCCAAGAGTCCATATCGACGGCATCGTTTGGCACCTCGATGTCGGCTCATCACATCCTGGGGCTGGAGCAGGTCCCAAGGGTTCGGCTGTTCGCCGATTAAAGTGGTACGTGAGCTGGGTTCAGAACGTCGTGAGACAGTTCGGTCCCTATCTGCCGTGGGTGTAGGAATATTGAGAGGATTTGTCCCTAGTACGAGAGGACCGGGATGAACGTACCTCTGGTGGAGCTGTTGTGGCGCCAGCCGCAGTGCAGCGTAGCTATGTACGGACGGGATAACCGCTGAAAGCATCTAAGCGGGAAACCCACCTCAAAACGAGTATTCCCTCGAGAACCGTGGAAGACGACCACGTTGATAGGCCGGGTGTGTAAGTGTGGTGACACATTGAGCTTACCGGTACTAATCGTTCGATTGGCTTGATCGTTCTCATCCTCGATATCTATCAAGGACGAGCTGTTCCAAGGACCAGACGCTCGAAAGAGCGTTCTCTCGAAAGAGACTTGCTTCGCAATATGCGTGTGCTTCGCCGGCCTGGTGGCCATTGCGAGGAGCCCCAACCCGATCCCATCCCGAACTCGGCCGTTAAACTCCTCAGCGCCGATGGTACTATGTCTCAAGACCTGGGAGAGTAGGTCGCTGCCAGGCCTGCTAAGCACACGCACGC
>NZ_JAHBGB010000023.1 GCF_018390555.1 Ancylobacter oerskovii
ACACGCTGTGGACCTCGGTCAATCGCGGGCTGGACGCCGATTTCGAGAACATCGTGCTGTTCGGCACGGCGACCGATGCTGGCGGCAACGGCAAGAGCAACATCGTCTCCGGCAACGGGCTGAACAACAACCTCTATGGCGGCGGCGGTGCGGACAGCCTGTACGGCCATGACGGCAGCGACCGGCTGTTCGGCGAGGACGGCAACGACTACATGACCGGCGGCAAGGGCACCGACGCCTATTATGGCGGGCTGGGCTACGACTATGCGATCCTCGAGGAAGGCGGCGGGGTCGACTATTTCGTCGACTGGAACGTCACCCGCGACCGGGTGGTGTTCGACAGCGCCATCTTCGCCTCGATCGGCGCGGCGATGGATGCGGCGTTCCAGAACGGCACCGACGTGGTGATCTGGGACGGCCAGGACGGCATCGTGCTGCAGAACGCCAAGCTGGCCGACCTCACCACGAGCAACTTCCTGATCACCTGACCGGAGCGCAGGGCGGACCGGCGCGAGACGAGCGGCGGTTCACCGATTTAGGGTTTCTGCCGTCCTTGCCTGCGGCGCTCCAGCCGTCGAAAGCGCGGCCCGCTTTCTGGCGGACAGTCGGCGGGAAGGCTTCTCTGAACACCCCTGCACCAGTCGGCGGCACATGATACTGGATGCCCTGGTCCCGATCGGCGCCTTCCGTGCGGTGTCATTTGCCGCCGCCGAACAGGCCGGTCTTCCTGCCTGACCCCGCAGGGTCAGATCGAAGACAGCCCGGGCTTCAACGGAAAGACGTGGTCGTATCCCCAGTTGAACAGGAAAGCGTAGACCACGTAAAAACCTGCGAGCGCGACGTCCATGACCAAGGCTTGCCACAGCCCCACGCCAAGATACCAGGCGATGAAGGAGACCAGCGCGCACAGCAGGCCCGCCTCGAACAGCGCGGCGTGGATCAGCCTTGTCCCCAGCGTCTTCCGCGTATGTTTCCATAGCTTGAGCATGGCGTGATCAAAGGCCAGATTGTAGACGTAGTTCCAAACCATCGCGATGGTCGTGCTGACAATGGCGACCACACCGAAATCGTCCACCGGCACGTCGAACACGAGCGCGCCGATCGGCGCCACGATGGCGAGAGCGACAATCTCGAAGAGAACGGCGTGGCGGATGCGGTCGCGGGTCGTTCGCAGATGTCCGCCAGGGGCAGCCATAGCGAGGCTCCTTCGAGGGCCGGACAGAAGGGCCGGGCGATCCCCGGCCGGAGTGACGAGACGCAGGCCGGCTGCGCCGTGCTTCTCTATCCGGGAGCCGACATCCGAGGCAAGGCCGCCCCCGTCGCTCGCCCTATACCTCATGCCGGATCGTCGGGCGTCTCTCGACGGCGGCCGATAATGAGAGCCGGGCCGAACCCGGCCGGCGCGGAGTAACGGCGATGAGCCAAGCAGACCCGTTCGACCTCGCGCGATTCCGAACGGCGCAAAATCCGATTTTCGCCGCGGCCCTGGCAGAGCTCCGGGCCGGCCGCAAGCGCTCGCACTGGATGTGGTTCGTCTTCCCGCAGCTACGCGGCCTGGGCCGCTCGCCGACGGCTCACTTCTATGGGATGGCTTCGATCGAGGAGGCTCGAGCCTACCTCGATGATCCGGTACTCGGTGAAAGACTGCGGCTCGCGACGGCGGCGGTCCTGACTGCCGACGTCAACTCGGCGCACGCGATCTTCGGCTCCCCCGACGACATGAAATTTCGATCGTCGATGACACTGTTCACGATCGCAGCCAGAGGACCGGGCATCGCACCGTTTCAACGAGCGCTCGATCGCTTTTTCGCAGGCGAACCGGATGCGGAGACCCTTCGGCTGCTTGGGAAGTGATCGCGACAATTCCTGAAAAATAGCGCCGGTGCATCGGCCGGCTCTCGCGGCTTGCCCGAACTTCCCGCATGGCCTTCCCCAAGGCGGGCGAACGATCAGGCGGCCCGCCACGGCACGGCCTGTCGCGCCTGCGTCCAGCCATGTTGCGACGGCGGCGGTCAGGCCTGCACGGAAAATTCTATTCCCATCACCTGGTTACGGCCGGCCGACTTGGCGAGGTAGAGCTGCTCGTCCGCCGCACGCACCCAGGCCTCGGGCGCGCCGCCCGGGATGCAGGCCGCCGTCGCGACGCCGACGCTGACCGTGACGAAGGCCGCCGCCTCGGAAGCGGCATGGGGAATGTCGAGCAACTGCACGCGCTGATGGATCTGCCGCGCCACCTCCATCGCCTCGGCATGGGAGCATTCCGGCAGGACGCAGGCGAACTCCTCGCCGCCATAGCGCACCGCCACGTCGGCCGTGCGCTGCATGGCCCGCTTGAGCGCCGACGCCACCATGGACAGGCAGCGGTCGCCCGCCGTGTGGCCATAGGCATCGTTGTAGCGCTTGAAGAAATCGATATCGACGATGATCAGGGACAGCAGCGCGCCGTTCATGGCAAGGCGCACCGCCGACTGGTCGAGCACCCGCTCCAGCCGCCGGCGGTTGCCAAGGCCGGTGAGGGCATCGGTGACCGCCATCTCCGCCAGCTGGTCGCGCATGCGCTTCATGTCGAGATGGTTGCGCACGCGCGCGCGCACCGCGATGGGGCTGATCGGCTTGGTGATGTAGTCGATCGCCCCCAGCATCAAGCCCCGGACCTCGGCGTCGCGGTCGCCGAGAGCGGTGGTGAAGATGATCGGCACGTCGCCGACCAGCGGGTCGGCCTTCAGCGTGCTGCAGACGACATAGCCGTCGGTACCGGGCATCAGCACGTCCAGCAGGATGAGATCGGGCATGTTGGTGCGCGCGAGGTCCACGGCTTCCTCGCCGGATGTCGCGAAAAAGATCTCGTAGTCGTCTTCCAGCGCGGCCGAGAGAATCTCGATGTTGGATACCTCGTCGTCGACGATCAACACCGATTGGCGCTCGTTCAAGATTGCGTCTCCTCGGTCTTGGTCGCGTCGCCGAGCTGGTGGGCGACGATCAGGGCGGCATTGAAATCGAGGCGTGTCAGCGCGGCTCTCAGCGGAGCGAGCGCCGGCATGTCCGCCCCGACGACCCGCTCCAGCTGCTCGAAGGTCCGGCGGGCGCCCAGATTGCGACGCTCGAGCTGGGTGACGAGGGTCGTCACCAGTTCGAGCGCCGGCTCGCCGAGCACCGGCCTGTCCGCCGCTTCCGCGGCATCCGGCGCAGGCCCGGCTGGGGGCGCCTGCGTCCCGGAACCCGGAGTCAGAGAACGGGCCGCCGCGAGCGCTGGTAGCATGGCCTGGTCGAGCTTCGAAAGCCTGATCTGGAAGGAATCCGTCTCGCGATGCGTGAGGGCGTCTTCCAGCTGGCGCGCCGCTTCGGCGACGTGCCGCAGCTCCAGCGACCCCGCGACGCCCTTGAGCGAATGCGCCAGGCGGCGAGCCTCGTCGACATCTTCCCGGGCGATCTGGTCGCCCAGCTGCGCCACCACGTCCGCATATTTCTCGCCGAAGCTGACGATCAGCTTCATGAGCAGCGAGCGCTTGCCGTTGACCCGGACGAGAGCGGTCGCAATGTCGAAGGGAGGCAAGGCGTCGGGCAGCTCGGGCGCCCGGGCCGGCCGGGCCGCGACGGCGGGCGCCGCCACCTCGCCGGTCGCAGCACCGCCAGCCAGCCGCTCGCCGATCCAGCGATCGAGCGTCGCGATCAGCCGCTCGGGATCGACGGGCTTGGCGATGTGATCGTCCATCCCAGCCTCGATGCAGGCCCGCCGCTCGCGCTCATAGGCGTGCGCCGTCATGGCGATGATCGGCAATTGCGCGGAGGAAAGGCTCTGGCGGATGCGGCGCGTGGCCTCCAGCCCGTCCATCTCCGGCATCTGGACGTCCATCAGCACCGCCTGGTATTGGCGGCCGGCTTGCAGCACCATCTCGCAGGCGATGCGGCCATTGCCGGCCAGCTCCACCATCAGGCCCGCATCGGTGAGAATCTCGAACGCCACCTCGCTGTTGATTTCATTGTCCTCGACCAGCAGCACCCGGGCGCCCCGCACGCCGGCCGAGACCATGGGCACCGCGTCCTGGTTGCCGGTGGCGGGCGGATCGGCGGGCAGCGCCTTTCCTTCCTTGGCCCTGAACAGATCGACGATGGTGTCCAGCAGCATGCCGCCATCGATCGGCTTGACCAGGAAGGCGGCGATGCCGACGTCCTGGGCCGCGGTCATGGCGTCCTCGCGCGCATAAGCGCTGACCATCAGCGCGACCGGCGGCCGGGTCAGCTTCGGATTGTGCTCCAGCTCGCGAACCAGATCGACCCCGCTCACCGAGGGCATCTTCCAGTCCACCAGCATGAGGTCGAAGGGCGATCCCTGCTCGGCCGCGGCCTCGAGGGCCGCCAGGGCCTCGGGCGCCGACGCCGCGAGCTCCGCCTGCAGGGACCACCCGGCGAAAATGGCGGCCAGGATCTCGCGGGCGCCCGGATTGTCGTCGACGATCAGCACCCGCAGGCCCTGCATGTCCGGCGGCAGGGCGAAAGCCTTCGCCGGACGGGCCGCGCTGCCTTCTTCCAGCTGCAGGGAGACGGTGAAGACGCTGCCGAGCCCCGGCGCGCTCTGCACGCCGATCGAGCCGCCCATCAGCTCCACGAGCTGCTTGGTGATGGCGAGGCCCAGCCCCGTGCCGCCGAATTTGCGCGTGGTCGAACTGTCCGCCTGGGCGAAGGAACGGAACAGGTTGGCCTGCTGCTCGGCGTCCATTCCGACGCCGGTATCGCGCACCGCGATCTCCAGCACCGCCTTGGACGGCGTGGGATCGGGCAGGCGACGGATCGCGATCTGCACCTCGCCGCGTTCCGTGAACTTCACGGCGTTGCCGACGAGGTTGAGCACGATCTGGTTGAGGCGCAGCGCATCCCCCACCACCATGTCCGGCACGTTCGGCGCGAAGGAAACCCGCAGGTCGATCCCCTTCTCCGTCGCCTTCAGCATGGCGATGCCGATGGCGGTATCGACCTCCTCGCGAATGTCGAAGCAGGACTTCTCCAGCACCAGCTTTCCGGCCTCGATCTTGGAGAAGTCGAGAATGTCGTTGATCAAGGCCAGCAGCGCGGTGCTCGCCTGCCTGATCTTGGTGAGATATTCGAATTGCTTGGGCGGCAGGTCCCCGCGCAGCGCCAGATGGGTGAAGCCGAGAATGGCGTTCATCGGCGTGCGGATCTCGTGGCTCATATTGGCCAGGAACAGGCCCTTGGCGGCATTGGCGGCCTGCGCCTCGCGGGTCCGTTCCTCAACCTTGTGCTCCAGCGTCTCGTTGCTGAGCATGATCTCCTCGCTCATCGCCTGGACGCGATTGAAGCCGCCGACGAGCATTTCGCAGATCCACACCAGGATCACCGTCTGGAAGGCGACGATGCCGGCATGCAGCCAGACACGAGAGAGATCCTGCCCGGCCGGAAACACCGCCGCGGGAAATGCAACGTTCAGCGCCAGATGGTGAAGCGCCACCGCCGTCGCCGCCATGAGGATGGGGCGCCAGTCGCACCATCCGATCATCAGCGCCAGCGAGGCGAAGAAATACATGTGCAGGTCCATCTGCCAGCCGTGCCCCGCCAGCAGGAACACGAACAGCGAGGGCATGCCCATCAGCGCCACGGCCGACACATAGCGAGTGACCGGCTGCACCCCGTACAGCAGCCAGGAGAGCGTGTAGGCGCCGGCCAGCAAGGCGACGATCAGCGCCGGGGCCA
Organism: Ancylobacter oerskovii; assembly: GCF_018390555.1. GTDB lineage: Bacteria > Pseudomonadota > Alphaproteobacteria > Rhizobiales > Xanthobacteraceae > Ancylobacter > Ancylobacter oerskovii. Next base: position 5,707 of record NZ_JAHBGB010000023.1, read on the forward strand.
CCATGTCGCGCCCGACGGCATTGGCGACGATCAGCGCGACGGGCAAATGCAGCCACAGCAGGGCCAGCAGCAGGTAACCGAAGCGGACCCGCAGACGCTCGATCTCGATCATGGCCTCATCCTATGGAAACTTTGCACATGGCACGGGTTTCGTCATGCCGTTCGCCGCGCCGCAAACAATGGCATAAAAGCAATGAACGTAAAGCCTTAGCGGCCGGTGCATCCCGCAAGGGAACCCGCGTCGAGCGTCAGCCACGCCCCCTCCCGGCTCAAGGCATCGAGAAACATCCGCCTGTCGCCCTCGCCGACGGTCGCTACCACGACGTTACCGTACCGTCCGACGTCGACGAAACGCCCACCGGCCCGGTCGACCAATGCCAGGGTCTGGGCCGGTCCATACCAGGGAGGCGCCACCACGGCGACATGATCGGTGCCGGCACCGGCCCCAAGCGCGGCGAGGCCGATCGCCGGGATGCTCACGACCAGAAGCAGGAGGGCGGGCCAGATCTGCCCCGCACCGGCGCCGGCGCGGGCACGCTCGCGCCGCCCGGAAGGAAGCCCGCCATGCCATGTTCCCGCAAGCGCACCGAACATGTCCGCACATTCCCCCGCGGGCCCATCGCCCGAATGCCACCCGTGTGAAAGACCGGGGAAATCCTACCGGGAAGCTCGCCGGTCCGCCACCGACCTCATGACGCCCGGCGCCGACCCTCGTCAAGGTGCGAGGCCGGTGCCGGCATCGCTCGCGGCGGTTTCAGCGCGGAACCATGCCCTCCACCATCAGCCGTATGGCCTCGCGCAGATAATTGCTGCGATCGTGTTCTTCCGGCCATTCGGGCAGGTCGCTGTGCTTCAAGGGTATGGCGCCGAAGATCAGGTCCATCAGCATCCGCGCGGTGTAGCCGGGATTGGCGATGCGGATGCGCCCACGCTCGGCCTGACGGGCGAGCCAGGCGGCGAGCATGGCCCGCGAGGGCTCCGCACCATGGACGTGCACCACCTTGCCGAGCTCGGGAAACTGCCGCATCTCCGACAGGACGAAGCCGACCAGCGCCATCCGTTCGCGATTTTCGGCGTCGCCGATGTCGACCCTGAAAATGGCGGCGATGGCGTCGACCAGCGAGAGCTGGTCATAATCGCCCGGCAGCGCCAGCATGGAGAAGCGGTGCTCCTCGATGATCGCCGCGAACAGGTCGATCTTGGCGGGAAACAGCCGGTAAAGCGTGCGCTTGGAAATCCGGCACGCGGCGGCGATCTCGTCCATGGTGGTGCGGCCATAGCCCCCGGCCAGGAACAGGGCGCGCGCCTGCGCCACGATCGCCGCGGCCTGCTCGTCGTCGGACCGCGTCTTGGGCCGTCCGCGACCGCGCCTTTCCGGCTGCTGATGCACCTCCACCTTGTCCACCCTCGACATTTTCAGGAGCCCGGCCGTGCCGGAAACGGACGGATCGAAGCCGATCCCCCGGGTTTGACATCCGGCAACTTCATCGATTATAGAAACGTTGAAGTTTTGTAAATAAGGATCGGCTGGTGTTGCTCCTGTTCTCCCTTCCCAACGTCAGCCTTTCCATACCACCCCTTCACTTCCGCGCCAGCGTGCCGGCGGAACGGAGTTGATCCGCGTGCCGCCCCTTCGCTTCGGCCGGCCGGCCGTCATCGTCCTCGGCGCGCTGCTGCTCGCGGGTTGCGCCGTCGGTCCCGACTACAAGACGCCGCATCTGGATATGCCGGCGCACTGGGGGAGCAGCAAGCCCAAGACCGCGCCACGCCCGCCCGAACTGGCGCAGTGGTGGAAGCGGCTGCGCGACCCGACGCTCGACGGTCTCATCGACGAGGCCGTCGCCGGCAATCTCGACGTCGCCACCGCCAAGGCGAAGATTCGCGAGGCCCGCGCCTCCTATCGCCAGGCGGTCGGCACGCTGCTGCCCTCCGTGGACGGCTCGGGGTCCGCCACGCGCAACGACAACGGCTCGAACGTGTCGAGCGATGGCGACGTGACCATTTCCGGCCCGTTCACCCAGTATCAGGCCGGTCTCGACGCCAGCTGGGAGGTCGACCTGTTCGGCGCCAACCGGCGGGCGGTCGAGGCGGCCCGCTACGGGCTCGACGCCGCCGAGGAGGATCTGCGCGCGACCTTGCTGACCCTGGTCGGCGACGTCGCCAATTATTACGTCCAGGCGCGCTCGGCGCAGGCCCGCGCCGCCCTCGCGCGCCGCACCGCCGCCTCGCAGCGCGAGACCGCCGCGCTCACCCGCACCCAGTACAATGCCGGCTCGGCATCGGGCGTCGACGTGGCGAACGCCTCCGGCCAGGCGGCCAGCACCGAGGCCAACATCCCGACCTATGAGGCTGCTTATGCCGAGGCGGTGCACCGGCTTTCCGTGCTCACCGGCCAGCCGCCGGCCGCGCTGACGGCGCGGATGAAGGCGGTGCGGCCGATCCCGACGCCCCGGCTGCCGATCCCCACCGGCATCCCGGCCGACATCCTGCTGGCGCGCCCCGACGTGCGGGTCGCCGAACGGCAATACGCCCAGTCCACCGCGCTGATCGGCGAGGCGGAGGCGGCGCTCTATCCGAGCATCAGCCTCACCGGCTCGGTCAGCTCCACCGGCACCAAGATCGGCGACCTCGCCAAGAGTTCGTCGATCAGCTGGTCGTTCGGCCCGTCGCTGACCGTGCCCATCTTCAATGGTGGCCAGCTCCGCGCTGCGGTGGACGTGACGGAGGCGCAGCGCGACCAGTCCTTCATCGCCTATCGCGCCTCGGTGCTCACCGCGCTGGAAGACGTCGAGAACGCCACCGTCGCGCTGGGCCAGGAACGCATCCGCCAGGGTACGCTGTCGCGCTCCGTGCAGCATTATCGCGAGGCGACGCGGCTTTCCCGCGCGCTGTACCAGTCCGGCTCGTCGAGCTTCCTCGACGTGCTGGATTCCGAGCGCTCGCTCTATTCGGCCGAGGATTCGCTCATCGAGAGCCGCGCCGCCATCGCCACCGACTACGTCGCCCTCAACAAGGCGCTCGGCGGCGGCTGGGACGGAACGGTCGATTCTTCGAAGCCGGAAGTGGTAGATACCAATACCGGGCCGCATGTCGCGGTCGCCCCGTCTCCACGCCAGCCATCCGCCCCCACGCCATGACCCTCCTTCCATGCCCGTGCGTCACCGATCCCCTGGGGAGCCGCCGGTGAGCCGCCGCACGCGCTTCATCGGTACGGCCGCGCTGCTGCTCCTTCTGGCCGGCGCCGGCACCTATGCCTGGCAGCAACGCAGCGCCGCCGCCGTGCCGACGCTGATCACCGCGCCGGTGACGCGCGGCGACATAGAGGAAACCGTGCTCGCCACCGGCACGTTGAAGCCGGTGAAGCTGGTGGCGGTCGGCGCCCAGGCCTCCGGGCGGATCACCACGGTGAAGGTGAAGCTCGGCGACGTCGTGCGCGCCGGCGACCTGCTCGCCGAAATCGATTCGGTGACGCAACAGAACGACCTGCGCACCGCCGAGGCGGCGCTCGCCAACGTCACCGCCCAGCGCGCCGAGAAGCAGGCGACGCTCAGGCTGAACGAGACCACGCTCGCCCGCCAGAAGCGCATGGTGGACCAGAACGCGGTATCGCGCGCCGACTTCGACACCGCCGAGGCCGATGTGGACATCACCCGTGCGCAGATCGATGCGCTGTCGGCGCAGATCGTCGAGGCGCAGGTCGCGGTCGACACCGCCCGGGCCAATCTCGGCTATACGCGCATCACCGCGCCGACCGACGGCACGGTGCTGTCCATCGTCAGCCAGCAGGGCCAGACGGTGAACGCCGTGCAATCGGCGCCGACCATCGTCATCCTCGGCAATCTCGACACCATGACGGTGCGCACCGAGATCTCCGAAGCGGATATCGTGCGGGTAAAGCAGGGCCAGCCGCTTTATTTCACCGTGCTCGGCGAGCCGGAGCGGCGCTATGATGCCATGCTGGGCTTCATCGAGCCGGCGCCGGAATCGATCCGCAGCGATTCCAGCTTCTCCTCCTCCAGCTCGACCACCTCGAGCTCGAGTTCCTCGTCCTCCTCGTCGGAAGCCATCTATTACAATGGCGTGTTCGACGTGCCCAACCCGGACGGGCGCCTGCGCACCTACATGACTGCCGAGGTGCACATCGTGCTGGGCAGCGCGAAGGGCGTGCTCACCATCCCGGCCTCCGCGCTCGGCGAGCGCGACGGCGAGGGCCGCTACCAGGTGCGGATCGCCGGCCCGAACGACAGCGTCTCGACGCGAACGGTCGAGATCGGCCTGAACAACAAGATCACCGCGCAGGTATTGTCCGGCCTCGAGGAAGGCGAGCGCGTCGTCATCGACCAGGCAAACGGCCAGACGGCCGCCTCGTCGTCGCGCCGGCCCGGCCCGCCCATGGGCCTGTGACCATGGGCAGGCCGCTCATCGAGGTCCGCGATCTCAGCCGCGAGTTTCCGTCCGGCGAGCGCAGCATCAAGGTGCTGAACGGCATCGACCTCGCCATCGAGGCGGGCGAGATGGTGGCGATCGTCGGCGCGTCCGGCTCCGGCAAGTCGACGCTGATGAACATTCTCGGCTGTCTCGACCGCGCCACCTCCGGCACCTATCGCGTCGCCGGCCGCGACGTCGCCGATCTCGATGCCGACGAGCTGGCGGCGCTGCGGCGCGAGCATTTCGGCTTCATCTTCCAGCGCTATCACCTGCTGTCCGAGCTGACCGCCCTGGGCAATGTCGAGATTCCCGCCATCTATGCCGGGCAATCGCCGGGCGCGCGCCGCACCCGCGCCGCCGCGCTGCTCGGCCGGCTCGGCATGGGCGATCGCACCGGCCACCGGCCCAGCCAGCTTTCCGGCGGCCAGCAGCAGCGCGTCTCCATCGCCCGCGCGCTGATGAACAACGCCAACGTGATCCTCGCCGACGAGCCGACCGGCGCGCTCGACAAGCACAGCGGCGAGGAAGTGCTGCGCATCCTCTCTGAGCTCAACGCCGAGGGGCGCACCGTCATCATCGTCACCCACGACATGCAGGTGGCGAACCGCACCGGCCGCATCATCGAGATCAGCGACGGCGAAATCCTTTCCGATCGCCGCGTCGCGCCGCCGGCCGACACGCCGGCCGGCGAGCCGGCAGCCCCGCCGGCGCGCGGCGGGATAGGCGCCTTCGCCGACCGGTTCCGCGAAGCCTTCCGCATGGCGTTGCTGGCGATGCGGGCGCATGGGCTGCGCACCTTCCTGACGATGCTCGGCATCATCATCGGCATCGCGTCGGTGGTGAGCGTGGTCGCACTGGGACAGGGCTCGCAGCAGCGCGTGCTCGCCAACATCTCCAGCCTCGGCACCAATACGCTGGAGATCTTCGCCGGCCGGGACTTCGGCGACACCCGCTCCGGCCGCGTGACCACCCTGGTGGTGGCGGATGCCGCCGCACTGGCCGGCCAACCCTATGTGGCGGCGGTGACGCCGACCGTCTCGACCTCCACCACCGTCCGCTACGGCTCCAAGGAGGCGAACGCGCTGGTGAACGGCGTCGGCGATCAATATTTCACGGCCAAGGGCACTCATCTCGCGGACGGGCGCCTGTTCGACGCCACCAGCGTGCGTACCCTCGCCCAGGACGTCGTCATCGACGAAAACACCCGCAAGACGCTGTTCGAGGGCTCCACCCGAAGCCCCGTCGGCGAGGTGGTGTTCATCGGCAACGTCCCCGCCCGGGTGATCGGCGTCACCCAGCCGCAGCAGGGCGGCTTCGGCTCCAGCCAGAACCTCTCGCTCTATCTGCCCTACACCACGGTGCAGGCGCGGTTTCTCGGCAGCTCCTCGCTGCGCTCGATCACCGTGCGGGTCGCCGACGACGTATCGACCGACCTCGCCGAACAGGCGGTGACGCGCCTCCTCACCCAACGCCACGGCACCAAGGACTTCTTCATCCTCAACACCGACGACATCCGCAAGACCATCACCGCCACCACCCAGACGCTCGCCTTGCTGATCGCCGCCATCGCGGTCATTTCGCTGGTGGTCGGGGGCATCGGGGTGATGAACATCATGCTGGTGTCGGTATCCGAGCGGGTCGGCGAGATCGGCGTGCGCATGGCGGTGGGGGCGCGGCGCGCCGACATTCTCCAGCAGTTCCTCATCGAGGCGGTGCTGGTCTGCCTGATCGGCGGCGTGCTCGGCATCGCGGCGGCGCTGGGCCTCGGGGTCCTGGCCGGCGTGCTCGGCTCCGGCTTCAGCTTCATCTATTCGACGACCTCGATCGTCGCGGCGGTGCTGTGCTCGAGCCTGATCGGCATCGCCTTCGGCTTCCTGCCGGCGAGAAACGCCTCGCAACTCGATCCCGTCGCCGCGCTGGCAAGGGACTAGAAGCCGTCGTCTTCCGCAAAGGCATGCGCGGAACATCCCGCCTTTCCAAAGCTTTAGAACGAAGGGACCCGCGCCGGGCCTCCTGTCAGAGGAGTGTCATACCCGACTATGTGCGATATTGCGCTGCACTCCGTGGTTGCTGCATAGCAAAACGAATGATGTGCCGGTCTGGATGCCGGCCAATGCTCGGAGTACGCCAATCATGAGCACCGTTGACATCGCCGGCCTGCGCATCGACGCCGATCTCCATGCCTTCGTGAACGACGAGGCCATTCCCGGCACCGGCATCGATCCCGCCACCTTCTGGCAGGGCCTCTCCGACATCGTCGGCGAGTTCGCCCCCCGCAACGGCAAGCTGCTTGCCAAGCGCGACGCGTTGCAGACGGTGATCGACGACTGGCACCGCACCCGCAAGGGCCGGACCATCGATCCGGCCGACTACGAGACCTTCCTCAGCGATATCGGCTATCTGCTTCCCGAGCCGGACGCCGTTTCGGTGGCGACGCAGAATGTCGACGACGAGCTCGCCCGCATTCCCGGCCCGCAGCTGGTGGTGCCGATCACCAATGCCCGCTACGCGCTGAACGCCGCCAATGCGCGCTGGAACAGCCTCTATGACGCGCTCTACGGCACCGACGCGCTGCCGGAGGACAACGGCGCCACCCGTTCGGGCGGCTTCAACCCGGTGCGGGCGGCGGCGGTGGTCGCCAAGGTGCGGGAATTCCTCGACGAAACCTTCCCCCTGACCGCCGGCTCGCATCGCGACGCCACCGCCTATGCCGTCGACGGCGGCGCGCTCAAGGTGACACTGGCCTCCGGCGCCGTCGCCGGGCTGGCCGACACCGCCCAGTTTGCCGGCCATACCGGCGACGCCGCCGCGCCGACCGCGGTGCTGCTGGTCAATCACGGCCTGCATGTCGAACTGAAGATCGACCGCACCAGCCGCATCGGCGCCACCGATGCCGCCGGCGTCGCCGACGTGATCGTCGAGGCGGCGGTCACCACCATCATCGATTGCGAGGACAGCGTCGCGGCGGTGGATGCCGCCGACAAGATCGTCATCTACCGCAACTGGCTCGGGCTGATGAAGGGCACGCTCAGCGCCCATTTCGACAAGGGCGGGGCGACGGTGGAGCGCCACCTCGCCGACGACCGCGTCTATACCGCGCCGGACGGCGGCGACAAGGTTCTGCACGGGCGCAGCCTGCTGCTGGTGCGCAATGTCGGCCATCACATGATGACTGATGCGGTGCACGATGCGGATGGCCGCGAGATCCCGGAGACGATTCTCGACGCCGCCGTGACCTCGCTCATCGCCCTGCACGACATCAAGGGCACCGGACCGCTGCGCAACAGCCGGACCGGCTCGGTCTACATCGTCAAGCCGAAGATGCACGGGCCGGAGGAAGTCGCCTTCGCGGTCGAGCTGTTCGGCCGTGTCGAGGCGCTGCTCGGCATGGCGCCGACCACGCTGAAGATCGGCATCATGGACGAGGAGCGCCGCACCAGCGTCAATCTCGCCGCCGCCATCCACGAGGCCCGCGACCGGGTGGTCTTCATCAACACCGGCTTCCTCGACCGCACCGGCGACGAGATCCACACCTCGATCGAGGCGGGTCCCATGGTCCGCAAGAACGAGATGAAGGCGCAGCTCTGGATCAAGGCCTATGAGGACAACAACGTCGATGCGGGCCTGGCCGCCCATCTCGACGGCCGGGGCCAGATCGGCAAGGGCATGTGGGCGATGCCCGACCGCATGGCCGACATGCTGGCGCAGAAGATCGCCCACCCGCTGGCCGGCGCCAATACCGCCTGGGTGCCCTCGCCGACCGCGGCGACGCTGCATGCGCTGCACTACCACAAGGTGGACGTCTTCGCTCGTCAGGCGGAATTGCGCCATCGCAAGCCGGCCTCCCGCCGCGACCTGCTCACCGTGCCGGTGGTCGACCGCGGCAACTGGGAGCCCGCCGCGGTGCAGGAGGAGCTCGACAACAACATCCAGGGCATCCTCGGCTATGTGGTGCGCTGGATCGACCAGGGGGTCGGCTGCTCCAAGGTGCCGGACATCCACGATGTCGGGCTGATGGAGGACCGCGCCACCCTGCGCATCTCCTCGCAGCATGTCGCCAACTGGCTGCTGCACGGCGTGGTGACGCCCGAGCAGGTGGAGGAGACGCTCCGGCGCATGGCCGGGGTGGTGGATGCCCAGAACGCCGGCGATCCGGCCTACCGGCCGATGGCCCCGGCCTATGACGGCTTCGCGTTCCGGGCCGCACGCGATCTCGTCTTCGAGGGCCGCCGGCAGCCCAACGGCTATACCGAGTTCATCCTCCACCGCCGGCGCCGCGAAGCCAAGGCGGCGTGAACCGCGGCCGGAAGCCGGGATCGACTCCGGTTTCCGGCGCCGCGCGCGGCTTTCCCGAAGGAAAAACCTCGGATTTCCCGATGGACAGCCGAACCGGCGCAACCGATAGTGCGGCGGTCGCGCCGATGATGACTGCCTCGAAGCGACCCGCTGAGTTCGGGGCTTTGCCCGCGTCGTTCCGCGCGGGGCATTCTCCGGCTTGAGCGTTTGTCATGGCGGTCGTTTGCCCGGCCAAACCTCCATGAATCGTCTGCGTCGCGCCGTCCTCGCCCTTTTCCTGCTGCTGTGCGCCGCCCCGGCCACTGCCCAGACCCCCGCACCCGCACCGCTCAGCCAGCAGCAATTCGACCAGCTGGTGGATTCCCTCAGCAAGGCGGTGGCGGAGCGGCTGAAGAACGGCCCGGCGACAGCCGCCACCGAACCGGCGGCGCCGAAGGCCGAGGCCGCGCCCTCCCCGGCGGCCGCTTCGCCCCCCGCTGCCGTGCCCGCCTCCGAGCCGGCCCCGGCGCCGATGATGCGGATGGCGAGCGAAGAGCCGATGAGCGAGAAGTTCATCGAGGTGCTCGACCGCAGCGACGACGTGCTGGCGGAGCTGCCGGCGCTGATCGAACAGAGCGGCCGGATTCCGCGCCTGCTCGATGCCGAGATGAACAATGGCCGGTCGCTCGGGCGCTTCCTGCTGCTGCTGGCCGCCTGCGTGGCCGTCGCGCTCGCCACGGAAAAGCTGCTGCGCTACGCCCTGCGGCCGCCGCGGCGACACCTGGCCAACCGCGTCACCGGCGCCGCCTCGCTCTGGGCGCTGGCGGCCCTCGTCAGCCTCGACGTGCTGATCCTCGCCGGCGTGTGGCTGGTGACGCATGCGATGATCGTCGGCTTCTTCGAGGGACAGATACCACAGGCGCATCTCGGCTATCTCGTCCTCACCAGCGTCTTCTACTGGCGCCTCTATGTCCTGGTGTTCCGCATCGCCCTGCGGCCGAACATGCCGCAGGCCCGGCTCGCCGAGATCAACGATGCCGAGGCACTGAAGGTCTATCGCTGGGCCTCGGCGCTGATACTGGCGGCCATCGTCCTCGCCGATTTCCGCCGCATCCTCGACGGCATACATTCGCCGCCGCTGGTGGTCGCCTGCGCCACGCTGATCAACTCGCTCCTGCTCACCGGCCTGCTCATCGCCGCGGCCATCGCCATCCGCGAGCCGGTGGCGAAGTGGTTCCACGGCATCAGCCAGGGCGGAAGGCCGGGGCCGCTGGTGGCCGGCCTTGCGCGGTTCTGGCTGATCCTCGCCATTCCCTTTTTCCTCGTGCTCGGCATGGCCCGCGTCTACGGCGCCCTGACCACCGCCAACAGCCTGCACGAGGCGATCGTGATGACGATGAACGTGCTGATCGGCCTCCTCATCCTCGAATCCTTCATGGACAAGGTCTGCCGCCTGATGCAGGCCGACATCGAGATCACCCATTCCCGGCGGGAGCGCGCCATCGAGGCGCTGATGCGCTGCGTGCGGGTGGCGATCCTGCTCGGCGCCCTCACCCTGCTGTTCCGCATCTGGGCGGTGCACGGCGTCGGCATGATGGACATGAGCGGCTACAACGCCATGGCCGCGGCGGCGCTGCCCGCCGGCGCCATCCTGCTCGGCGCCTATTGCGCCTGGCAGGCGGTGGAATATTTCACCCAGCTCTACGCCGCGCCCGCCGCCGGCGGCCTCCCCGGCCACCAGGACACCGAGGACACCGCCGCGCCCACCACCGCCTCGCGCATGAGCACGCTGATGCCGCTGCTGCGGGTCACGATGCTGCTGGCCATCGTCGTCATGGCGGCGCTGACCGTGCTCTCCCAGCTCGGCATCAACATCACGCCGCTGATCGCCGGCGCCTCCATCGTCGGCCTCGCCATCTCCTTCGGCAGCCAGACGCTGGTGAAGGACATCGTTTCCGGCGTGTTCTATCTCGTCGACGATGCCTTCCGGGTGGGGGAATATATCGATTGCGGCAAGGCCAAGGGCACGGTCGAGGGCTTCACGCTGCGCTCGCTCAAGCTGCGCCACCAGAACGGCATGGTGCACACCATTCCCTTCGGCCAGCTCGGCCAGATCACCAATTTCAGCCGCGACTGGTCGACGCTGAAGTTCAACCTGCGCTTCACCCGCGACACCGATCTCGAAAAGCTGCGCAAGACGGTGAAGAAGATCGGCATCGAGCTGCAGGAAGACCCCGAATACAAGGAGGACTTCCTGATGCCGCTGAAGATGCAGGGCGTGGCCGACATCGCCGACAGCGCCCTTGTCGTGCGGTTCAAGTTCACCGTGAAGCCGACGCGGCCGACGGTGATCCAGCGCGAGGCGGTGAAGCGGATGATCCGCATCCTGCCGCAGCAGGGGATCGAATTCGCCAACAACACCGTCTCCGTACAATCGCTGGGCGGCGACCAGAGCGCCGCGGCGGCGGCCAGCCGCAAGGCCGCCAACGATCTCGCCGAGAAGGCGGCGGCGGAGGCTGCCGCCACCGGCTGAGACCGCCCTGCCGGCCGGGGGACGCCTCTAGCCGGAGAATTCGGTCTCGTGGCGCAGCGCGTCCTCCGCCTCGGGATTGAGCGGATGCGCCTCGCGCTCGGGCGGCACCAGCGGCTCCGGCTCGGCGGCCATGCGGCCGGGACCGTAATCGACGCCGCCCTCCATCTGAAGCTGCAGGCGCTGGCGATCGAGTTCGCGCACCTCGGCGATGACATGGCGCGCGGCGTCAACCGCCACGCCGTTGGCCCGCAAGGTCGCATTGCCGAAGGCCAGCGCCGATTCGAAGGTCTCGCGGATCTCGAAATCGACCCCCTTCGCCTTGAGCGCCAGGCTGTGCGTGCGGTCATAGGCCCGCACATGCAGCTGCACATGCGGCACGTTGGCCTTGAGGATCTCGACGATGCGATCGGCGGTCTCGCGCCGGTCGACGCACACCGCGACCACCCGCACGCGCTCCGCACCCGCGGCCCGCAGCACGTCCAGCCGGGTGCCGTCGCCGTAATAGATGCGGAAGCCGAAGCGCCCGGCGCTCTGGATCATCTCCACGTCATTGTCGATGATCGTCACCTCGAGGCCCTGCGTCAGCAGGCATTGCGAGACGATCTGCCCGAAGCGGCCGAAGCCGACCACCAGCACCGAGCCGTGCGCATCCGAGAAATCGTCCGGCTTCGGCACCGTGGCGTCGCGCCGCTCCAGCCGGCGGGCGATCCGCTCGCCGATCAGCGCCACCGGCGGCCCCAGCATCATGGTCATCGCCGCGCAGGCCGACAGCAGGTCGGCCTGCTGCGAGGTGAGCAGGCCGAGGCTGAGGCCGAGCGGGAACAGCACGAAGGAGAATTCGCCGGCCGAGGTCAGCACCGAGGCGGCACGCACGGAATCGGCTTCCGAGCCGTCGGAAAGGTGGAACACCGCCCAGACCGAGACCGCCTTCACCAAGGTGATCAGCAGCGTTCCCAGGATCAGCAGCGGCGCATTGGCGAGCACCACGTCGAGATTCATCGACATGCCGATGCTCATGAAGAACAGCGCGATCAGCAGGCCGCGAAAGGCGTCGACATTGGCTTCCAGCTCGTGGCGGAAGCTCGATTCCGACAGCATCACCCCGGCGAGGAAGGCGCCCATCGCCATGGACATGCCCACCGCCGCCATCAGCGCCCCGGCGCCGAGCACCACCAGCAGCGCGGCGCCGGTCATCACCTCGCGGGCGTTGCTGCGGGCCAGGATCTGGAACAGCGGGGTGAGCAGGTAGCGGCCGGTGCCGATCACCACCGCCACGGCGGCGAAGACGATGGCGACGTCGCGCAGCGAATCCAGCAGCGACTGCCCCTCATGCGTGCCCGGCACCATCAGCGGCATGAAGGCGATCAGCGGCACCACCGCCATGTCCTGGAACAGCAGCACCGCGAAGGCCCGCTGGCCATAGGGCTGCGCCAGCCCGTTCTTCTCCTCCAGCAATTGCAGGGCGATGGAGGTGGCGGACAAGGCGAGGGCCAGGCCGGCGATGGCGCCGGCGCGCCAGTCGAAATCCTTGCCGGCAAAATGCGCCAGCACGGCGATGCTGCCGCCGGTGAACACCAGCTGCGCGGTGCCGATGCCGAAGATCGCCCGGCGCAGCGCCAGCAGGCGCGACAGCTTCAGCTCGAGCCCGATGACGAACAACAGCAGCACCACGCCGATCTCGGCGACGGTGATGATGCGCTCGGGATCGCGGATGGCGCCCAGGCCGGAAGGGCCGATGGCGATGCCGGCGGCGAGATAGCCGACGATGGGCGAGAGGCCGAGCCGGCGGGCGACCGGGACCGCGACCACCAGCGCCACCAGGAATACCAGCGCCGAGATCAGCAGCCCGTATCCTTCCCCGTGCATCCCGCTCACTCCATTCCGCGACCGGCCGCGTCCCCCCTGCTCCGATGCCTCCCGGCCATGGCGGAACGATGGTCGCGACGCGGCCGAAAGGCGCCCTGCCCATCGGAGCACCTTTCGGGCAAGGACTAAAGACGTCTAGCGGAAACGCCCTGAAAAACGACGCGAAACGCGCGCATGGCGGCAACCATGCGCGCGTTTCCGGCAACAGGAAACAGGGGCCGCCTGCCCGTCAGTGATGGGCGGGCAGGCTATCGGCGGCGTGGGGCACCGGGATGTCGGCCCGCTTCACCGGCGGCAGGGTCTTAAGCGATTCGAGCACCAGCGGCTGCAGCCCCTCGCCACCGGCGGCGATGTGGTCCTCGATCTTGGCCCGCATGCGCGGCTCCCAGAAATCCTTGATGTGCTTGGCGATGCCGACCACCGCCTTGTCGTGCTTCTGGGTCGCGAAGAAGGCGCCGATCTGGTTCGCCATGTAGATCAGCCGCGGCAGGCTGTCATGCGAATCATGCGACATGGGGAACGGTCTCCGTGTTGGATCCGCCGGTCGCAATGCGATGCGGATGGGTAAAGATTTCAAAGCCGTCGTCGCGCGCGATCGCCGCGAGGGTGATGCCCGCCGCCTGCGCGGTGCGTACCGCCAGAGAGGTCGGCGCGGACACCGCCACCAGCACCGAAGCACCGAGCATGGCGGTCTTCTGGATCATCTCGATCGACACCCGGCTGGTCAGCAGCACGATGCCGCCGGCCGCTTCCCGCCGCTCGCGCGCGAGATGGCCGACCAGCTTGTCGAGCGCGTTGTGACGCCCGACATCCTCGCGCACCGCCAGCAAGCCGGCTTCCGGCTCCCAGAAGCCGGCGGCGTGCACCGCGCGGGTGGCGTGGTTGAGCTGCTGCGCCGGCGCCAGCGAGGCGATGGCCCGCGAGATTTCGGCCGGCGAGAACACCCGCCCCTCGCCAACCGACCGCGCCGGCTTCACGGCGAGCTCCAGGCTTTCCACCCCGCACAGGCCGCAGCCGGTGGGACCGGCGATCTGCCGACGGCGCGCCACCATCTGGCCGGCGCGGTCGGCATTGATCCACAGGCGGATCTCGACGCCTTCCTCATGCTCGAGGATCTCCAGATCCTCGATATCGGCGAGCGCGCCGATCACGCCCTCGGTCAGGCTGAAGCCGATGCCGAAATCCTCAAGATCCGCCGGCGTCGCCATCATCACGGCATAGGTGGAGCCGTTATGGACGATGGCGACCGGCGTCTCCTCGGGGATCACGCGCTCGCCCCGCTGCACGCCCCTGGGCGTGCAGGCGAGACGAGAAACGCGAACAGCCGGATCGATCATGAGCCGATGCTATCACTCCGCCGCTTCGACGGCGATGCGGCGGCTCTGGCGCGCGAAGGCGTCGTAGTCTTCCTGCCACTGCGACGGCCCGTTGGAGCGGGCGACCTGCACCGCCGTCACCTTGAACTCGGGGCAGTTGGTCGCCCAGTCCGAGAAGTCGGTGGTGACGACGTTGGCCTGGGTCGTCGGGTGGTGGAAGGTAGTGTAGACGACGCCCGGCGCCACGCGGTCGGTGATCTCCGCGCGCAGGGTGGTGGAGCCGGCGCGGCTGTCGATGCGCACCCAGTCGCCGTCGCGCACGCCGCGCTGCTCGGCATCGTGCGGGTGGATCTCCAGCAGGTCCTCCGGGTGCCAGGCGACATTGTCGGTGCGGCGGGTCTGCGCGCCGACATTGTAGTGGCTGAGGATGCGGCCGGTAGTGAGCAGCAGCGGGAAGCGGGCGCCGGAGCGCTCGTCGGTCGGCACATATTCGGTGACGACGAACTTGCCCTTGCCGCGCGCGAAGGTCTCGATGTGCATGATCGGCACACCTTCCGGGTTCGCGTCGTTGCACGGCCACTGCACCGAGCCGAGCTCGTCGAGGCGCTTGAACGACACGCCGGCGAAGGTCGGGGTCAGCGCGGCGATCTCGTCCATGATCTCGGACGGGTGGGTGTAGTTCCAGTCCATGCCGATGGCACGGGCCAGCATCTGCGTCACTTCCCAGTCGCCATAGCCGTTCTTCGGCGCCATCACCTTGCGCACCAGCTGGATGCGGCGCTCGGCATTGGTGAAGGTGCCGTCCTTCTCGAGGAAGGTGCAGCCCGGCAGAAAGACATGGGCGTAGTTGGCGGTCTCGTTCAGGAACAGGTCCTGCACGACGACCAGCTCCATGGCGGCGAGGCCGGCGGCGACATGCTTGGTGTCGGGGTCGGACTGCAGGATGTCCTCGCCCTGGATGTAGATCGCCTTGAAGGTGCCCTCGACGGCGGCGTCGAGCATGTTGGGAATGCGCAGGCCGGGCTCGGCGTCGAGCGGGCGGCCCCACATGGCTTCGAACGTCGCGCGGGTGGCGTCGTCGGAGATGTGGCGGTAGCCGGGCAGCTCGTGCGGGAACGAGCCCATGTCGCAGGAGCCCTGCACGTTGTTCTGGCCGCGCAGCGGGTTCACGCCGACGCCGCGGCGGCCGATATTGCCGGTCGCCATGGCGAGGTTGGCGATCGCCATCACCGTGGTCGAGCCCTGCGAGTGCTCGGTGACGCCGAGGCCGTAATAGATCGCGGCATTGCCGCCGGTGGCATAGAGGCGGGCGGCGCCGCGGATCAGCTCGGCCGGCACGCCGGTGTACTGCGCCACCGCTTCCGGCGAGTGGCGCTCGTCGGCGACGAACTCGGCCCAATCCTGGAACTCGTCCCAGTCGCAGCGCTCGCGCACGAAGGGCTCGTTGACCAGGCCCTCGGTGACGATGACATGCGCCAGCGAGGTGACGATGGCGACGTTGGTGCCGGGCTGCAGCGGCAGGTGGAAGTCGGCCGTGATGTGCGGCGAGCGCACCAGGTCGATGCGGCGGGGATCGACCACGATCAGCTTGGCGCCGTCGCGCAGGCGCTTCTTCATGCGCGAGCCGAACACCGGGTGGCCGTCGGTCGGGTTGGCGCCGATCACCAGGATGACGTCGCTGTCCTCGACCGAATCGAAGTCCTGCGTGCCCGCCGAGGTACCGAAGGCCTGGTTGAGGCCATAGCCGGTCGGCGAGTGGCAGACGCGGGCGCAGGTATCGACATTGTTGGTGCCGAAGCCGGCGCGGATGATCTTCTGGACGAGGTAGGCTTCCTCGTTGGTGCAGCGCGAGGAGGTAATGCCGCCCACCGAACGGCGGCCATAGGCCTCCTGGATGCGCTTCAGCTCGTTGGCGGTGTGGGTGATCGCCTCTTCCCACGACACTTCCCGCCACGGATCGGTGACCTTGGCGCGGATCATCGGGTTGAGGATGCGATCCTTGTGCATCGCATAGCCCCAGGCGAAGCGGCCCTTCACGCAGCTATGGCCGCGATTGGCCTTGCCTTCCTTCCACGGCACCATGCGCACCACTTCCTGGCCGCGCATCTCCGCCTTGAAGGTGCAGCCGACGCCGCAATAGGCGCAGGTGGTGACCACCGAGTGCTCCGGCGTGCCGATCTCGATCAGCCGCTTCTCGGAGAGGGTGGCGGTCGGGCAGGCCTGCACGCAGGCGCCGCAGGACACGCATTCCGAGGTGAGGAAGGCTTCCGACTGGCCGGGCGACACGCGGCTGTCGAAGCCGCGGCCGGAGATGGTCAGCGCGAAGGTGCCCTGAACCTCTTCGCAGGCGCGCACGCAGCGATTGCAGACGATGCACTTGGCCGGGTCATAGGTGAAATAGGGGTTCGACTCGTCCTTGGGCATGACGAGCTCGGAGGTGGGGGCGAAGTGGTTGGCGCCCTCCATGCCGTAGCGCACCTCGCGCAGGCCGACCGCGCCGGCCATGTCCTGCAGCTCGCAGTCGCCATTGGCGGCGCAGGTGAGGCAGTCCAGCGGATGGTCGGAGATGTAGAGCTCCATCACGCCCTTGCGCAGCTGCGCGAGACGGGGCGTCTGGGTATGCACCTTGATGCCCGGCGCCACCGGCGTGGTGCAGGAGGCCGGGGTGCCGTTGCGACCCTCGATCTCGATCAGGCAGAGGCGGCAGGAGCCGAAGGCGTCCAGCATGTCGGTGGCGCAGAGCTTGGGGATCTGCGTCCCCATCTCCATCGCCGCGCGCATGATGGAGGTGCCTTCCGCGACCGTGACCTCGACGCCGTCGATGGTGAGCGTCACCATCTTGTCGGTCTTCGGGGCGGGCGTACCGTAGTCGATCTCATGGACGAGAGACATGGTCAGTCCTCCTCATTCAGCGGCTTCGAGGCGACGGGGCGTGTCGCCGAATTCTTCGGGGAAATGGGTGAGGGCGCTCAGGACCGGGTAGGGCGTGAAGCCGCCGAGCGCGCAGAGCGAGCCGAGCTTCATGGTCTGGCAGAGGTCCTTGAGCACTTCGAGATTCTTCTCGCGGCGCTCGCCGGCGACAATGCGGTCGATCACTTCGACGCCGCGGGTGGAGCCGATGCGGCAGGGCGTGCACTTGCCGCAGCTCTCCACCGAGCAGAACTCCATCGCGAAGCGGGCCATCTTCACCATGTCGGCGCTCTCGTCGAACACCACGATGCCGCCATGGCCGATCAGCGCGTCCTTGGCCGCGAAGGCCTCGTAGTCGAAGGGCAGGTCGAACTGCCAGGTCGGCACATAGGCGCCGAGCGGGCCGCCCACCTGCGCCGCCTTGACCGGGCGGCCGGAAGCGGTGCCGCCGCCGATGTCGTTGATCAGCTCGCCGAGGGTGATGCCGAAGGCGGTCTCGAACAGGCCGCCATGCTTCACATTGCCGGCGATCTGGATCGGCATGGTGCCGCGCGAGCGACCCATGCCGAAATTGGCGTAGAACTCGCCGCCATCGGCGAGAATGTGCGGCACCGCGGTCAGCGACAGCACGTTGTTGATGACGGTCGGCTTCTGGAACAGGCCCTTGTGCGCCGGCAGCGGCGGCTTGGCGCGCACCGTGCCGCGGCCGCCCTCGAGGCTGTCCAGCAGCGCGGTTTCCTCGCCGCAGACATAGGCGCCGGCGCCCATGCGCACTTCCATGTCGAAGCTGTGGGTCGAGCCGGCGATGTTGATGCCGAGCATGCCGTGCTGGCGGGCGACCTCGATCGCCTTCTCCATCGCGGCGATGGCGTGCGGATATTCCGAGCGGGTGTAGACGTAGCCCTTGGTGGCGCCCACCGCGATGCCGGCGATGGTCATGCCCTCGATGAGCTCGAAGGGATCGCCTTCCATGATCATGCGGTCGGCGAAGGTGCCGCTATCGCCCTCGTCGGCATTGCAGACGATGTATTTGCGGTCGTCCCTGGCGTCCGCCACCGTCTTCCACTTGATGGCGGTGGGGAAGCCCGCGCCGCCGCGGCCGCGCAGGCCGGACTTCTTGACCTCCTCGATGATCCCGACCGGACCGAGCGCCAGCGCGCGCTCCAGGCCCTTATAGCCGCCATGGGCGACGTAATCGGTGTAGGAGGTGGGATCGACGATGCCGCAGCGGGCGAAGGTCAGCCGGGTCTGCTTCGCCATGAAGGGGTGCTCTTCCGGCCGGCCGATGCGCAGCGCATGCGCGCCGCCGGCGAGGAAGCCGGTGTCGAACAGGCCCGCGACGTCGCCTTCCTCCACCGGGCCGTAGGCGATACGGCCCTCGGGGGTGGCGACCTCGACCAGGGGCTCCAGCCAGAGCATGCCGCGCGAGCCGGTGCGGATGATCTCGACCGGCTGCTTGCGGGCGAGCGCCGCGGCCTGGATGGCCTCGACCACCTCGTCGGCGCCGCAGGCGATGGCGCAGGCGTCCTTGGGAACGTAGATGCGAACGGTCACGGAGTTGGTGCTCACGACTGCGCCTCCGAGATCAGCGCGTCGAGGCGACGCTCGTTGAGGCGGGCGACGATGCGCCCGTCCAGCATGGCGGAAGGGGCGGTGGCGCACAGGCCGAGGCAGTAGATCGGCTCGACGGTGACGCGGCCATCCGCCGTGGTCTCGCCGAGCTTGCAGCCGAGCTTGTGCTCGGCATGGGCGGCGAGCGCATCGCCGCCGGCGGCCTGGCAGGCCTCGGCGCGGCACAGCTTCAGCACGTGCTGGCCGGCGGGCTCATGCCGGAAATCGTGATAGAAGGTCACCACGCCGTGCACTTCCGCGCGGGACACGTTCAGGCGCTCGGCAAGCATCGGCACCACGGCGTCCGGCACATAGCCGAAGGTCTCCTGCACCGCGTGGAGCATCGGCATGAGCGGGCCTTCGAGATGAGCGAACTCGCCGATGACGGCTTCCGCCCGTTCCTCGCTCCAGGGCTCGTAGTGCGGCATCTTCTCCCGGACCTTCTTTTAAAGTTTTCCAATGGAGAACATCGTGCCTGACTTGACGGAAATCAATTCCGGTGTTCCGTGCCTTGATAGAAAGGTTCTATCGAACACACACGATATCCCACCGGCAACGGCCGGATCCGATCGTCATGTTCCCTTAATGTTCTTGACGTGCCGCTTCCGTGCCGTAGAGTGAGGTATCCGGAGGCGGGAAGGCAGGCGAGCCCGCGCGAAGACGTGATCGGGAGTTCCATGGTCCAGCGCGTGGCGACAGTGGCGTTCGAGGGCATCGAGGCGCGGCCCGTCGACGTTCAGGTGCAGGTCAGCCCGGGACTGCCGGCCTTCAACCTGGTCGGGCTGGCCGACAAGGCGGTCACCGAGGCCAAGGAACGGGTGCGCGCGGCGCTGATCGCCTCCGGCCTGGCGCTGCCGCCCAAGCGGATCACCGTCAATCTCGCCCCCGCCGACCTGCCCAAGGAGGGCAGCCATTACGACCTGCCGATCGCGCTCGGGCTGATGGCGGCGATCGGCGCGGTGCCGGCCGAGGCGCTGGAAGGCTTCACCGTGGTCGGCGAACTGGCGCTCGACGGGCGGATCGCCGCGGTGGCCGGGGTGCTGCCGGCCGCCATCGGCGCCAATGCCCGCGACCATGGATTGATCTGCCCCGCCGACTGCGGGCAGGAGGCGGCCTGGGCGAGCCCGGACATGCCGGTGCTGGCGCCCTCCTCGCTGATCCAGCTGGTCGGCCACCTGACCGGCCGGCAGCGCCTGACGCGGCCGGAGCCGCGGCTGGAGACCGCCGGCGCCGCGCTGCCGGACCTCTGCGAGGTACGCGGGCAGGAAACCGCCC
The DNA here is from genome assembly GCF_018390555.1 of Ancylobacter oerskovii. Lineage (GTDB taxonomy): Bacteria > Pseudomonadota > Alphaproteobacteria > Rhizobiales > Xanthobacteraceae > Ancylobacter > Ancylobacter oerskovii. Next base: position 25,921 of record NZ_JAHBGB010000023.1, read on the forward strand.
GCCGGGCGCTGGAGATCGCCGCCGCCGGCAGCCACAACCTGCTGTTCTCCGGGCCGCCCGGCGCCGGCAAGTCGATGCTGGCGCAGCGCCTGCCCTCGATCCTGCCGCCGCTGTCGCCGGCGGAGCTGCTGGAGGTCTCGATGATCGCCTCGGTGGCCGGCACGCTGCACTCCGGCGCGCTCACCGACCGGCGGCCGTTCCGCGCCCCCCACCATTCCGCCTCGATGGCGGCGATGGTCGGCGGCGGCAACCGCGCTCGGCCCGGCGAGGTGTCGCTCGCCCATAATGGCGTGCTGTTCCTCGACGAATTGCCGGAGTTCCAGCCCTCGGTGCTCGACGCGCTGCGCCAGCCGCTGGAAACCGGCGATGCCTTCATCGCCCGCGCCAATCACCGCGTCACCTATCCCGCGCGGTTCCAGCTGGTGGCGGCGATGAATCCCTGCCGCTGCGGGCGCGCCGGCGAGCCGGGCTTCACCTGCCGGCGCGGGCCGCGCTGCGCCGCCGACTACCAGGCCCGCCTGTCCGGGCCGTTTCTCGACCGCATCGACCTGCATCTCGACGTGCCCGCCGTCTCCGCGGTCGATCTCGTGCGGCCGGCCCCGGCGGAATCGAGCGCCACCGTCGCCCGGCGGGTGGCCGCGGCCCGGGAGATCCAGGCCGAGCGCTTCGCCGCCCTCGGACGGCCGGACCTCACCACCAACGCGCAGGCCGCCGGACCGGTGCTCGAGGAGATCGCCTCGCCCGACACTGGCGGCGCGGCCTTGCTGACCGATGCCGCCCGCATCATGCGCCTCTCGGCGCGCGGCTATCACCGGGTGCTGCGGGTGGCCCGCACGCTTGCCGACCTGGCCGGCGCCGAGACGGTGGGACGCCCCCATATCGCCGAGGCGCTCGCCTATCGCGTCGGCGCCGACCGGGCGAGCGCGGCGGCGTAAAACGGGAGAGCAAGGCCGCCCCCCGAGGCCGCAGGGACGCTTATTGAGGAGATCGCCTCGCTTGACACCGGTAGCGCGGCCTTGCCGGCCGATGCCGCCCGCATCATACGCCTCTCGGCGCGCGGCTATCACCGGGTGCTGCAGGTGGCCCGCACGCTTGCCGACCTCGCCGGCGCCGAGACGGTGGGACGCCCCCCATGTCGCCGAGGCGCTCGCCTATCGCGTCGGTGCCGACCGAACGAGCGCGGCAGCGTAACGCGGGGAGCAAGCCGCCCCCCCGAGGCCGCAGGGACGCTTATCGAGGAGATCGCCTCGCCCGACACCGGCGGCGCGGCCTTGCCGGCCGATGCTGCCCGCATCATGCGTCCCTCGGCGCGCGGCTATCACCGGGGTGCTGCAACGCTCGGCCGGGTCGTCCGGGGTTCGGAGGTACGGACGCCGCCTCGTTTCCTCGCGAAAGACCCGTTCGGCCGATCCCGGACGACCGCCCCACGGCGACGGCCAAGCTGAAAACCGCACCTGACATCCCGTCTGGAAGGCACACATGCTGCCGCTCGGGTCGGTCTTGGGGAGACCGGAGCGGTGCAGCGGACAGATGGCAGGTGGGTTTCCATCGAGGTCGACAAGGAAGAGAAGGACCGAGCGAGAATAGCGGGACTGGGAAACACACTGATTCCCCGCGGACATCGTCCCGGTACATGGGCACGCCCCGCAACCCGGCCGGCCGGGTTGCGGGGCGTTGGATGCGCGCCCGCGGGATTCCCTGCCTGTTCGACGGATGGGCGGCCTTGCGCGGACAGCCAGCGGCGCGGACATCACGACCGACGCGATGTGACATCACGCGGGCTGGCGGGACGGTGCTTGGCTGCTGCCTTCGATCGGGGCCGCGCGGCCGGCGCAGACACCGCCCGGCATTCCGACCGATCTGGAGCGGCTTGATCCTTGTCGGCATTTATAAGCCGACTAATCACTATCGGCGATAAATCCCAATCATTTGATATAAAGGGATATTTCCGGCCATAGCGACCAAGGCGCCCTCGCCGGGCGTGCCACCGCGCAATGCCCGCCCGCGCCAACGATCCGCCAGGCGACCTACTGTCACATCGCCGTTGGAAAAGCGTGATTCTGTCGTCACCTGAAACTATGTTACCCGAGAGTTTCAGGGCAACGCCATGACACGTTACTACGCTGACGACCCGGCCGGCCCCTCGCCGAACGCCTTCGCTTCGGCGTTGCGTCTGGTGTTGCCCATGGCGCTCGCTCCCCACATCGCCGCGCCCATGCGGCGCATGGCCGGGCCGCTGGCTCCCTCGCGCCTGATGCCGGCGCTGCGCTCCTATTCCGGGCTGCGCCACCGCGAGACCCGGGCCGCCCCGGGACCGGAGAGCCTCGGCCGCATCGGCTCGCTGGAAGTGCGGCTCGCGCGCACCGCGGCCGACGTGCGACGCGCGCAGCGCCTGCGCTACCAGGTGTTCTACGAGGAAATGTCGGCCCTGCCCAGCGCCGCCGCCCGCCTCGCGCGCCGTGACTTCGACGGCTTCGACGCCATTTGCGACCATCTCCTGGTGATCGATCACGATGCCTGCCGGCTGGTCCGCGGCCGGCGGGTACCGACGGTGGTCGGCACCTACCGGCTGCTGCGGCAGGAGATCGCCCTGCGCCATGGCGGCTTCTATACCGCCGGCGAGTTCGATATCGCGCCGCTCCTCGCCCGCCATCCGCACCGCCGTTTCCTGGAGCTGGGCCGCTCCTGCGTGCTCGGCTCCTATCGCACCAAGCGGACGGTGGAGCTGCTCTGGCACGGCATCTGGGCCTATGTCCGCCAGCACGGCATCGACGTGATGTTCGGCTGCGCCAGCCTGGAGGGAACCGACCTCACGGCGCTGCAGCGGCCGCTGGCCTTCCTGCACCACTTCGCCCCTTCCGACCCGGAATGGTGCGTGCGCGCCCGCGCCGGCCGCGCCTCGGCGATGGGTACGCTGGCCAAGGACGAACTCGACGCGAGGAAGGCCCTCAACGAGGTGCCGCCGCTGATCAAGGGCTATCTGCGCCTCGGCGCGCAGATCGGCCAGGATGCGGTGGTGGATCGCCAGTTCGGCACCACCGACGTGCTGATGGTGCTGCCGATCGAGCGCATCGACCCGCGCTATCTCGGCCATTTCGGCATGAACGGCGAGCGCTACGCCGCCTGAGCCGGCCCGGAGCCGCGCGATCTTTGCCGGCAGCGCGGCGAGGCACCTTGCGCCGCGATGCGGCCTTCCCATATCTCGAAGCAACGGGATGCCCCCAGGGGGTCCCACACTGCAAAGTCGCTTCGGACAAGGACTTTGGGAGCATGTCGCGCATTCCCACGCTGTCGAGCCCCTTCCTGCTCGGGTTCGACGAGGTGGAGCGGGCGCTGGACCGGGTCGCCAAGGGCTCGGACGGCTATCCGCCCTACAATGTCGAACGCATCGCCGTACCGGGCCAGCCGGAACGGTTGCGCATCACGCTGGCGGTCGCCGGCTTCGCCCGCGACCAGCTGGATGTGACGCTCGAGGAAAAGGAACTCGTCATCCGCGGCCGCCAGGCCGAGGAGCCACAGCGGACCTTTCTTCACCGAGGCATCGCCGCCCGGCAGTTCCAGCGCACCTTCGTGCTGGCCGAGGGCATGCATGTCATCGGCGCCGAACTGAAGAACGGTCTTCTCTCGGTTGATCTCATCCGGCCGGAACCGGAACGGGTGGTCAGGCGTATCGCCATAGCAACCGACGAGTGATCATGCCCCGAGCCGGTCTCGACAGCTACGGAAGGAGTCGCGGACCATGACCAACGAATTCACTCTCCACCCCACCGCCGACGGCGCGCCCGGCGCCCTGACGACGGAAGACTTCGCCAGCCTCGGCGGCGGCCACATCGCCTATGTGCGCCCCATCGATTCGGAGGAGGCGAGCCGCCTGTTCCCGCAGGCGCAGCTGCAGCCGGGCCTCAAGCTGTTCACCCTGCATGCCGCCGACGGCACGCCGATGATGCTGACCGACAGCCGGGAAGCGGCCATCGCCAGCGCCATGCAGAACGAGCTCGTCATGGTCAGCGTGCACTGACCCTCATTTGCCCGGAAAGGCGCCGTCCGGCGGACGGCGCCTTTTTCGCTCAGCCGTAGCCTTGTCAGGTCAGCTGCGCTTGGCTTCGATCGCGTCCCAGATCAGGGCCGCAATGTCCGGCCCGCCGAGACGGCGGATGGCGCGGATGCCGGTGGGCGAGGTGACGTTGATCTCGGTGAGGTTGCCGTCGATCACGTCGATGCCGGTGAACAGCAGCCCCTTTTCCTTCAAGGACGGTCCGAGCGCCGCGCAGATCTCCCGCTCGCGGGGGGTCAGGTCGGTTTCCCGCGCCGCGCCGCCCCGCACCATGTTGGAGCGCAAATCGCCGGCGCTGGGCACGCGGTTGACCGCGCCGGCGAACACGCCGTCCACCAGGATGATGCGCTTGTCGCCCTGTGTCACCTCGGGGATGAAGCGCTGCACCACCCAGGGCTCGCGGAAGGTGGTGGCGAACAAATCGTAGAGCGAGCCGAAATTCAGGTCGTCGCGGGTGAGGCGGAACACCGCCGCGCCGCCATTGCCGTAGAGCGGCTTCACCACGATGTCGCCGAACTCGTCGCGGAACGCCTTGATCTCCTCGAGATCGCGGGTGATGAGCGTCGGCGGCATCAGCTCGGGGAACTCGGTGACGAAGATCTTCTCCGGCGCGTTGCGCACATGCGCCGGGTCGTTCACCACCAGGGTCCGGGGATGCACCCGCTCCAGCAGATGGGTGGCGGTGACATAGTGCATGTCGAAGGGCGGATCCTGGCGCATGAGGATCACGTCGAAGCTGTCGGCCCGCACCCGCCGCTTCTCGCCGAGGGTGAAATGGTCGCCCTTGATGTCGCGCACCTCGACCGGCTGCACGGTGGCGAACACCTCGCCGTCGCGCATGGCGAGGGTGTCGGGCGTGTAATAGCTCAGCGCATGCCCGCGCGCCTGCGCCTCGAGCATGAGGGCGAAGGTCGAATCGCCGGCAATGTTGATGCGGTCGATCGGGTCCATCTGGACGGCGACGTTGAGGCTCATGGATGCTGACGTCCCAAGGGAGGAGGGGCCGCACGGGCGGCGTTCGCTCCCTGTTTACCGCCTCGTGCCCGGCGCCGCCAAGCGGGGCGGGCGCATCGTCATTCCGCCTCGAAGGCACCCGGCAGATGCACCGGCGCCCGGCCCGGCGCCAGCAGGACGACATCGAGCCGCATGTCGAGGCCGGCAAGCTCGGGATGGGCGGCGAGATAGACCTCCGCCGCCGCGGCGATGCGGCGGCGCTGGCGCAGCAGCAGCGATTCGGCCGCCGCCCGCAGGCCCGCGCGCGCCTTCACCTCCACGAACAGCAGCAGATTCCCGCGGCGGGCGATGAGGTCGATCTCGCCGCGCGGGGTGCGCACGCGCCGCGCCAGCACGTCGAAGCCCTGCCGCGCGAGCAGCCTGGCCGCGGCGTCCTCGGCATCCATGCCACGGGAGAACGCCGTCGGCTTCGGCTGGGTCATTCGTCGGCTGCCGCCTGCAGGGCCAGCGCCCGCGCATAAACATCGCGCCGCGGACGGCCGGTGGCGGCGGCGACGGTGGCGGCGGCATCCTTCAGCGACAGGCTGGCGAGCGCCCGGCGCAAGGCGGCATCGATGTCGGCGTCGCTGGTCTCCACATCGGCCGGCGGGCCGACCACCAGCACGATCTCGCCGCGCGGCGGGCCGGCCTCGGCATAATGCGCGGCCAGCTCGGCGAGCGGTCCGCGCCGCACCTCCTCGAAGGTCTTGGTGAGTTCGCGGCAGACCGCGGCCATGCGCGACCCGAGCCCGGCGGCGAGATCGGCGAGGCTCTCCGGCAGGCGCGGGCCGCTCTCATAGAGCACCAGCGTCGCCGGGATGGTCGACAGCTCGGCGATGCGGCTGCGGCGGGCGCCACCCTTCTGCGGCAGGAAACCGTCGAACAGGAAGCGATCGGTCGGCAGGCCGGCCGCCACCAGCGCCGCGAGGCTGGCCGAGGCGCCCGGGATCGGCACGACGCGGAACCCCGCCTCGATGGCCGCTTCCACCAGCTTGTAGCCGGGATCGGAGACCAGCGGCGTGCCGGCATCCGACACCAGCGCCACCGCCGCACCTTCCTCCAGCCGCGCCAGCAGGCGGGGGCGCATGCTGGCGGCGTTGTGGTCGTGATAGGCGACGAGCGGCGTTTCGATGCCGTAACGATCCAGCAGGCGCCGTGTGACGCGCGTGTCCTCGCAGGCGACGAGATCGGCGCCGGCCAGCGTCTCCAGCGCGCGCAGGGTCACGTCGCCGAGATTGCCGATCGGCGTCGCCACGACATGCAGCCCCGCATCGGGGCGCGGCGCCGGCACGTTCTGGCCGGCAAGGCGGAAGGTTCGCGCAGGGGCGGCGGAAGGCTGGGTCATTGCGCCGCCATTCTAGAAGCCGCGCGCGGCGCCGTCATGCCCGCATCGTCGCCCGGAAGGGGATATGTCGGCATTTTTGCGTGCCATGCCGGGGCACGGCGGGTGACAGGCGCCCCCTCGGCATCCTACAAGAGGAGAACATACCCGCTCAGCCACCCGATGAGGCGATGACCGAGCCACGTAAACCGGCACAGCTCGGCGCCCGCGCCGCCCTTCGCCACAGCCGTCGCGGCTTCCTGCTCATGGCCGGCAGCGCCACGCTCGCCGCCTGCGGTTCGATACCCGATTCGCCGCCTCCCCAGGCCGCCCTGCCCCCGGCACCGGCGGTACCGGCGCAGCCGACCAATGTCCTCGGCACCGGCACGGTGCGCATCGGCCTCATCCTGCCGCTGGGGGCCAGCGGCAATGCCGCCGTCGCCGCGCAATCGCTGAAGAACGCGGCGGACATGGCGATCGCCGAATTCACCGGCGCCAATATCCAGCTCATCGTCAAGGATGACGGCGGCACCGGCCCGGGAGCCCAGACCGCGGCCCAGCAACTGATGGACGAGGGCGCTCGCGCCGTCATCGGCCCGCTCTTCGCCCATACCGTCGCCGCCGCCGGCCAGGTGACCCGCTCGCGCAACGTGCCGCTGGTCGGCTTCTCCACCGACACCAATGTGGCGACGCGCGGCGTCTACCTGCTCTCCTTCCTGCCGCAGACCGATGTGGTGCGGGCGGTGCGCTACGCATCGTCGAGCGGCCGGCGCGCCTATATCGCGATGCTGCCGGACAACGCCTATGGCTCGGTGGTCGAGGCCGCCTTCCGCGAGACGGTGCCGGCCGCCGGCGGCCGGGTGGTCGGCCTCGAGCGCTACGCGCCCGGCAATGCCGGCGACTATGCCGAGGCCGCCCGCCGCATCGCGCCCTCGGCGGCGCAGGCGGATGCGCTGTTCCTGCCGGATTCCGGCGAGGCCGTGCCGCAGGTCCTGCAGGCGATGTCGGGGGCGGGGATCAATCTCTCCGGCAAGCAGCTGATCGGCACCGGCCTGTGGGACAGCCCGACCCTCCTCAACGCGCCGCAGCTGCAGGGGGGCCTCTTCGCGGCCCCCGATCCGGCCGGGTTCCGCGCCTTCTCGCAGCGCTACGAGGCCCGCTTCGGCCGCAAGCCGGTGCGCACCGCGACGCTCGCCCATGACGCGGTGTCGCTGATGGCGGCGCTGGTCAATACCGGCGGCGAGGCCGGCCTGAACGACACCGCGATCCAGAATCCCTCGGGCTTCGGCGGCATAGACGGCATTTTCCGCTTCCGCGCCGACGGCACCAACCAGCGCGGCCTCGCGGTGATGCGCATCGCCAGCGGCAGCACCCAGATCGCCAGCCCGGCGCCGCGCAGCTTCGCCGAGCAGGGGATCTGACGGCGGGACTACGCCGCCAGATCGGCGACGATAGCGTCGAGCACCGGGAATCCCTGCGGCGTGACCCGCAGCCGGCCATCGGCGCGCTCTTCCAGCATGCCCTCGCCGATCAGCGCCGCCACCCGTCCCGCATCGAAATCGCGGCCGGACAGGGCGGCAAAGCGCTGGCGGTCGATACCTTCCGCCAGGCGCAGGCCCATGATGAGATATTCGTCGGCCTGCTCCGGCCGGCTCAATCCCTCATCGACCACCAGGCCATGTCCGCCGGCCTCCACCTGCTCCAGCCACGCCTCCGGCCCGCGCTCGGTCGAGGTGGCGCGCCGTCCTTCCGGCGTGTCGAGCCGGCCATGCGCGCCGGGCCCGACGCCGGCATATTCGCCATAGCGCCAGTACAGCAGGTTGTGCCGGCTCTCGGCGCCGGGGCGGGCGTGATTGGAAATCTCGTAGGCGGGCAGGCCGGCGGCGGCGGTGGTCTCCTGCGTCACGTCCCACAGGGCGCGCGCGACGTCCGGCTCCGGCGTCTTCAGCTTGCCCGCACGATAGAGCGCGGCAAAGGGCGTGCCGTCCTCGATGGTGAGCTGGTAGAGCGAGAGATGCTCGCAGCCTTCCGCGATGGCGCGGTTCAGCTCCCGCGCCCAATCTTCCGGCGTCTGGCCGGGACGGGCATAGATCAGGTCGAAGGACGAGCGCTCGAAGGCCGAGCGGGCGATGGCGACCGCCTCCAGCGCCTCGGCGGCGCTGTGCATGCGGCCGAGCGCCTTGAGGGAGGCATCGTCCAGCGCCTGCACGCCGAGCGAGACGCGGTTGATGCCGGCGGCGCGATAGCCGCGGAAGCGCCCGGCCTCGACGCTGGTCGGGTTGGCCTCCAGCGTCACCTCCGCGCGGGCATCGAGCGGCCACGCCGCATCGATCGCGTCGAGGATGGCCTCCACCGTCGCCGGCGCCATCAGCGAGGGGGTACCGCCGCCGAAGAACACGCTCTGGGTGCGCCGCTGCCCGGTGCGGGCCCGCATATGCGCGATCTCGGCGCGAAAGGCGGCGACAAACCGCGCCTCGTCCGGCGGGGCGTGGCGCACATGCGAGTTGAAGTCGCAATAGGGGCACTTGGCCTTGCAGAACGGCCAGTGCACATAGACGCCGAAGCCGGGATCGACCGGCGGCGGCGCCCTGTCGGCCCTGTCAATCAAACCGCGCTCCGAAGCAGGCTTCCGCCAGCTTGATGAAGGCGCGCGCCCGGTGCGACCCGCCGCGCCCGAGCGGCGGCATGGCGTGCTTCTCCTCGCCGGTCATCTCGCCGAAGGTGCGGCTGGAGCCGTCCGGCAGGAACATCGGATCGTAGCCGTGCCCGCTGTCGCCGCGCGGCGGCCAGATCATCTCGCCGGAGACGACGCCTTCGAAATCCTCGACATGACCGTCCGGCCAGGCGACGCAGAGCGCGGAGATGAAATAGGCGCGGCGCTGCGCGGAATCGAGAGCGTCGACCTTGCGCAATTCCTCCTCGACCCTGGCCATGGCGTGGCCCCAGTCACGGTCCGGCCCCGCCCAGCGGGCGGTGAAGAGGCCGGGCGCCCCGCCCAGCGCCTCGACGCACAGGCCGGAATCGTCGGCGAAGGCCGGCAGGCCGGTCGCCTCGCAGGCGGCGCGGGCCTTGATGCGGGCGTTCTCCTCGAAGGTGAGCCCGGTCTCCTCCGGCTCGGGCAGGCCGAGATCGCCGGCCGAGACCAATTCGACGCCATAGGGTTCCATCAGCCCGCGCATCTCGATCAGCTTGCCGGGATTGTGGGTGGCGATCACCACCTTGCCGATGAGGCGGCGATGCGCGTGACGGTCCTCGTCCATGGCTCAGGCCACCGCCAGCTTCTGCAGATCGACCAGACGGCCGATGCCCTTGCGGGCGAGGGCGAGCATGGCGTTGAACTCCTCCTCGGTGAAGGGCACCTTCTCGGCCGTGCCCTGCAGCTCGACGAAGCCGCCGGAGCCGGTCATCACGAAATTGCAGTCGGTGCCGGCGTCGGAATCCTCGGCATAGTCGAGGTCGAGGCGCGGCTCGCCGTCGATGATGCCGCAGGACACCGCCGCGACATGGTCGCGCAGCGGAATGGCCGGCAGCATGCCGCGCGTCTTCATCCAGCCGAGGCAATCATGCAGCGCGATCCAGGCGCCGGTGATGGCGGCGGTGCGGGTGCCGCCATCGGCCTGGATCACGTCGCAATCGACGGTGATCTGCCGTTCGCCCAGCTTTTCGAGATCGACGATGGTGCGCAGCGAGCGGCCGATCAGCCGCTGGATCTCCATGGTGCGGCCGGACGGCTTGCCGGCGGTCACCTCGCGGCGGGTGCGCTCATGGGTGGCGCGCGGCAGCATGCCGTATTCGGCGGTGACCCAACCGCGGCCCTGCCCCTTCAGCCAGGGCGGCAGCCGCTCCTCCAGCGTCGCCGCCACCAGCACATGGGTTTCGCCGAACTTCACCAGGCAGGAGCCTTCCGCGTGACGCAGCACGCCGCGCTCGAAGCTGACGGCCCGCATCTCGTCGGGGGCGCGGCGGGAGGGACGCATGTCGAAGTCTCCATGAGGCAGTTCCGGGCGAGACGGACATCGGCTCGCAGGCGGCAGGCGCCGTCGATCGGGCGCCGGCCTTCGGGCGCTCCTTGTAAGGGGCAGCGCCCCGCGACCGCAAGCGCATAACGCCGCGCCTTGAACCACCCGGGGCGAACACCGATTATAGGTTTCACATGAAACGTCCCCTGGCGGTTGCGCACGACCATGCCTCTCGACCCGATCCTCGCTTCCACCTCTCCCTCCCTCGCCAAGCTCGACGAGCGGTCGCGGGAGATTTTCCGGCAGATCGTCGAAACCTATCTCGCCACCGGCGAGCCGGCCGGATCGCGCAACATTTCGCGCCTCATCCCGATGACGCTGTCGCCGGCCTCGGTGCGCAACGTCATGGCCGATCTCGAGGCGGCCGGCCTCATCTTCGCCCCGCATACCAGCGCCGGGCGGCTGCCGACCGAGCGGGGGCTGCGCTTCTTCGTCGATTCGCTCCTGGAGATCGGCGACGTCTCGGAAGAGGAACGCAACGCCATCGAGGTGCAGGTGAAGGCCGCCGCGCGGGGGCAGACCGTCGAGGGCGTGCTGGCGGAAGCCTCGAACCTGCTCTCGGGCCTGTCGCGCGGCGCCGGCGTCGTCACCGCGACCAAGAGCGACACCCGGCTGAAGCACATGGAATTCGTGCCGCTCGATTCCTCGCGGGCCCTGCTGATCCTGGTCTCGGAAGATGGCGAGGTGGAGAATCGCCTGGTGCCGCTGCCGGCCGGCCTGCCGCCCTCCGCCCTGGTCGAGGCGACCAATTTCCTCAATGCCCGCACGCGCGGGCGCACCCTCTCGGAACTGCGGGCGGAGGTGGAGCGGACGCTGGCCGCCCACCGCGCCGAGCTCGACGAGGTCACCGCGCGCATCGTCGCCGCCGGCCTCGCCTCCTGGTCGGGCGGCGACAAGGCCGAGCGGCGGCTGATCGTGCGCGGCCAGACCCGGCTGCTGCAGGATCTCAAGGCGATCGAGGATCTCGAGCGCGTGCGCCGGCTGTTCGACGACCTCGAGGCCAAGCAGGAGGTGGTCGATCTTCTGGGACGCGCGCAGGACGCGCAGGGGCTGCGCATCTTCATCGGCTCGGAGAACAACCTGTTCTCGCTGTCGGGCTCCTCCACCATCGTGGCACCCTATCGTGACGGGCAGGGCCGGGTCGTCGGCGTGCTCGGCGTCATCGGCCCGACGCGGCTCAACTATGCGCGCATCGTGCCGATGGTGGATTTCACCGCCCGGGTGGTGAGCCGGGTCCTGGGCCGCCCGGATTTCGACGCGGCTTGATTTTTTGCCGCCGCGACCCGATATGGCGGGCGACCGCGGCGCTCCGCGCCCGGAATCCTTTTCCCCCGACGAGGCAGTCATGACCGAAGATAACCGCAAGCCGGCGGACGCTTCCGACGAGGTCGCCGGTACGCCGAGCGAAGAGACCGTCGGCGCGACTGAGAATGGCGAGGATGGCTTCGCCGCCGAGCGCGAGCGCTACGAGGCGGAGATCGCCAGCCTGAAGGACAAGTTCCTGCGCGCCTTCGCCGAGGCGGACAATGTGCGCCGCCGTGCCGAACGCGAGGTCGCCGACGCCAAGGTCTACGGCATCACCGGCTTTGCGCGCGACGTGCTGTCGCTGGCCGACGATTTCGAGCGCGCGCTCGGCACCATCGACGCCGACGCCCGCGCCGGCGCCGAGGGCACGCTGAAGACGCTGCTGGACGGCATCGAGCTGACGGCGCGCAGCCTCAACCAGACGCTGGCCAAGCACGGCGTCGCCCGGATCGAGGCCGAAGGCACGAAGTTCGACCCCAACCTGCATCAGGCGATGTTCGAGGTGCCGAATGCCGAGGTGCCCTCCGGCACCGTGGTGCAGGTGATCCAGCCCGGCTACACCATTGGCGGGCGCGTGCTGCGCCCGGCGCTGGTCGGCGTCTCCAAGGGCGGCCCGAAGGCCGCTCCGGCCGACGCCCAGGGCAACACGTCCAACTGACCGGCCTTGTGGGTGCTGGAGCGGCGCCTCAGCGCGGCTCCAGCCCGTCGCGCAGCGCGCGCAGCCCGTCGAAATCGCGGGCGAAATCGTCGGCCGGCAGCACGCCGACCATGCGGATATAGTTGGTGCGGCCAAAACGCAGCCACTGCACCACCTTCATCGGCTTGCCCGTCTGCAGGTCCGCCGCATTGGCGACGATCTCGATGCCCGGCTGGCCGCCGATGCGCAACGGGCCCCCTCGCTCCACCCGCAGGTCGCGCACGCCCGGCACCGAGGCGATCGCCCGCTTGGCAAGGCTTTCGCGTTCGCTCTCGCCGACTTCGCCCGGCACGACGCCGGCAATGAAGATCGGACGCCCCTCCTGCGGCGCCGCTTCCTCGCCCTTCACCAGCAGCACCGCCGAATTGCCGAGCACCCGCATGACCTTGAAACCTTCCAGCGACTGGAAGGTGAAGGGCAGCCGCGCCAGCATCTCCTCCTGGGTCGGCGGCGCGCGGAACACCACGCTGGCCAGGGTCGCCTCGATGGCGGCGTCGGAATAGCGGCTGGAGCTCTCTTCAGGCAGCTGCGCGGTCACCAGGGCCGTCTGGCTTTTGCCGCCGGCCAGCATGATCCACTTCTTGAGGGCGACCGCCCCGACGCTCTGGTAGCCGGTCAGCACCAGCCCGCGCCCGCCATCGGGGAGCGCGATCTCGCGCTGCCCCTCGACCGTCACGCCCTGCTGCTGCAGCGTCTCGCGGTTGAAGGTCTTGACGATGGTGTCGAAATCGCCGTGCGGTACTTCCATCACCACGATCGCCGCCTTGGCGGCACGGTCCTCGAAACCCGCCACGCCGGGGATGGGCGTCATGCCCTCCGGCGGCTGCATCCCGACCGAGCCGTCATTGGGGAAAACCGGCTCCGCCAGTGCCGCGAGAGGAGAGCCGGCCAGCGCGGCGATCAGAACGACAGCGCGGACGAGGCGGCGCATGGCATGTCCTTCCATGGGAAAGCTTTGGATTGTGTGTCTGCTCATAGCGCCGCTTCCCGCTCCCCGCGAGCCGGATGCACGCGCCGTAACGTCAGATTGATGCGCCCCGGCTGGCCGAGCAGCGTCGAGGTGCCCGCCACAATACGATCTATGCCGTGAAAGGCCAGCCGGCTCGGCCCCGACAGCAGCAGCGCATCGCCGGAGGCGAGGCGGATCGAGCGGGTCGGGTCGCGGCGCCCGGTGCCGCCGATGCGGAAGATCGCGGTATCGCCAAGCGAGAGCGACAGCACCGGCGCCGCGAATTCCTGCTCGTCCCGATCCTGGTGCAGCCCCATGCGGGCCTCGCGGTCGTACCAGTTGATCAGGCAGGCTTCGGGAGACAGGTCGGTGCCGGCGAGTTCTTCCCATGCCCGCCGCAACGCGGCCGGGAAGGGCGGCCAGGGCGCGCCGGTCACCGGATGCAGCGGCTGGTAGCGATAGCCCGCCTCGTCCGACACCCAGCCGAGCGGCCCGCAATTCGACATCCGCACCGAGAACGGCTTGCCGGTGCGCGGCATGCGCGGGGTGAACAGCGGCGCCGCCCTGAGCACGTCGCGTATATCGGCGACCAGCGCTTCCTGCGCGGCGCGGTCGAGATAGCCCTGCCACCACAGGCACCCCGGCGCGAGTTCGAGCGGAAGAGAGGCCATTGCACGCCCTCAGAGCTTGCGCAGCGCCACCGCTTCCACCTCATGATCGCCGCCCTTGTGCAGGATGAGGTCGGCGCGCTGGCGCGTGGGCAGGATGTTCTCCTGCAGGTTCACCAGGTTGATCGAACGCCAGATGGAACGGGCGGTCTGGTCGGCCTCGGTCCCGGAGATGCCGGCATAGCGGTGGAAATAGGCGGCCGGATCGCGGAAGGCGGTCTCGCGCAGCCGCATGAAGCGCTCGACATACCAACGTTCCAGGATCGCCTCGTCGGCGTCGATATAGATCTTGAAGTCGAAGAAGTCCGACACGAAGGGGATGCCCTGGCCGTCCTTCGGCGGGCGGCTGGTCTGCAGCACGTTCAGCCCCTCGACGATGAGGATGTCGGGCTGGTCCACCTCGACGCGCTCATTCGGCGTCACGTCATAGTTGAAATGGCTGTACACCGGCGCGGTCACCGGATGCCGGCCCGCCTTGATGTCGGTGAGGAAATGCAGCAGCGCCGGCAGGTCGTAGCTTTCCGGGAAGCCCTTCTTCTGCATCAGCCCCTCGCGCTCCAGCACCGCATTGGGCAGCAGGAAGCCGTCGGTGGTGACCAGCGCCACCTTGGGGGTGTTGGCCCAGCGGGCGAGCAGCGCCTGCAGCACGCGCGAGGTGGTCGACTTGCCCACCGCCACCGAGCCGGCGACGCCGATGATGTAGGGCATCTTGCCGGCCTGCTCCGGGCCGAGGAACTTCTGCATGGCGCGGAACAGCTTCTGCGTCGCCGCGACATAGATGGACAAGAGCCGCGACAGCGGCAGGTAGATCTGCTCGATCTCCGCCAGGGACAGCCGGTCATTGAGGCCCTGCAGCCGGGCGATCTCCTCCGGCGTGAGCGGCTGCGGCGTGTCGGCGCGCAGCGCCGCCCATTCGGCACGCGAGAAGTTGCGGAAGGGGGACAGCCCCCTGCGGTCGAGCTTCATGTCCATGGACTGCGTTTCCCCGGGACGGCATATGCCGTCGTCGTCCGGGCGTGATCCTGCCGGACGTTGGTCGACCGTATACCACGTTCACGCCTCGTCGGATACCGGCAGCCTCCCACCCTGCGGGAGCGGCTAGCCGGCGGAACGCGACGCCTTTTCCTCGATGCCCGAACGGGCGGTACGACGACCCAGCTCCGCATAGATGTCCTCGAGGGAAATTCCCCGCGCATGGAGCAGCACCACGAGATGGTAGAGGAGGTCGGCACTCTCCGAAACGACGGCTTTGGTATCAGCCGCCACCGCCGCCAGGGCGGTCTCGACCGCTTCCTCGCCGAGCTTCTGGGCGCATTTGGCGACGCCCTTCTCCACCAGCGAGCGGGTGTAGGAGGGCGGACCGCCGCCGGCCACCCGCTCGGCGACGATATCGGCCAGATCGTCCAGGGTCACGCGCCGGTCGTCCTTGTTCGCCTTGCTCATCCCCGGCCTCCTCAGCCCCGCCGCACCGGCAGGCCCGCCTCGGCGAGGCGGTCCTTGGCGGCCCCGATGGTGAAGGTGCCGAAATGGAAGATCGAGGCGGCCAGCACCGCGCTCGCCCCGCCGTCGCGAATCCCCTGCACCAGATGGTCCAGCGTGCCGACGCCGCCGGAAGCGATCACCGGCACGGTGACGGCATCGGAAACGGCGCGGGTCAGCTTCAGGTCGAAGCCCTCGCCGGTGCCGTCGCGATCCATGGAGGTGAGCAGGATCTCGCCCGCCCCCAGCGCCACCACCTCGCGGGCATACTCCACCGCGTCGATGCCGGTGCGGTTGCGCCCGCCATGGGTGAAGATCTCCCAGCGATCCTCTTCGCCGGGCTGCGACACCTTCTTGGCGTCGATGGCGACGACGATGCACTGCTCGCCGAACTTTTCCGCCGCCTCGCGCACGAATTCCCGCCGGTTCACCGCCGCGGTGTTGATCGACACCTTGTCGGCGCCGGCATTCAGCAGCGCACGTATATCCTCCACCGTGCGCACGCCGCCGCCGACGGTGAGCGGCATGAAGCATTGCTCGGCGGTGCGGCTCACCACGTCGATCAGCGTGCTGCGCGCCTCGACGCTGGCGGTGATGTCGAGGAAGCAGAGTTCGTCGGCGCCGGCGGCGTCATAGGCCTTGGCGGCCTCCACCGGATCGCCGGCGTCGCGCAGGTCGACGAACTTCACGCCCTTCACCACCCGCCCGTCCTTCACGTCGAGGCAGGGGATGACGCGGACCTTCAGCAGGGAATCGCCGCTCACGCCGAGACCCCCGCCACCAGCGCCAGCGCGGCGCGCGGATCCAGCCTTCCGTCATAGAGGGCCCGGCCGGTAATGGCGCCTTCGAGCTTTTTCGCGCGCGGCTCCAGCAGGGCCTTCACATCCTCTATGGAGGCGAGGCCGCCGGAGGCGATCACCGGGATCGAGATGGCCTCGGCCAGCGCGATGGTGGCGTCGAGATTGAGCCCCTTCAGCAGGCCGTCGCGGGAAATGTCGGTGTAGATGATGGCGGCGACGCCGGCATCCTCGAAACGCTGCGCCAGCTCGAGCGCGCCGAGGTCGGAGGTCTCCGCCCAGCCCTCGACCGCCACGCGGCCGTCCTTGGCGTCGAGCCCGACCGCCACCCGGCCGGGGAAGCGGCGGGCCGCCTCCTTCACGAAGGCCGGGTCGCGCACCGCCGCCGTGCCGAGGATGACGCGGGTGACGCCCTTGCCCAGCCACGCCTCGACGCCGGCGAGGTCGCGAATGCCGCCGCCGAGTTGCACGGGCATGCCCACCGCCTCGAGAATGCGGTCGACCGCCTCGGCGTTCACCGGCTTGCCGGCGAAGGCACCGTCGAGATCGACGATGTGCAGGTAGCGGAAGCCCTGCGCCTCGAATTCAGCCGCCTGCTGGGCGGGATCGTGGTTGAACACGGTGGCGCGTGCCATGTCGCCCTGCTGCAGGCGCACGCACTTGCCGTCCTTGAGATCGATGGCGGGAAAGAGGATCACGGCGTCCACGTCAGGAAATTGGCGAGCAGAGCGAGGCCGAGGCGCTGGCTCTTCTCGGGATGGAACTGGGTGCCGGCGAGGTTGTCGCGGGCGACGACCGCGGTGACCTTGCCGCCATAATCGGTGGTCGCCACGAGCTCGTCCTCCCGCGCCGCGGCGAGATGATAGGAATGCACGAAATAGGCATCGAGCCCTTCCGCGCCGGTGGGGATGCCGTCGAGCAGCGGGTGCGCGCGCCGGAGGTTCAGCGCATTCCATCCCATATGCGGGATCTTCAGCGCCGCGTCGCCCGGCACGATCTTCACCACGTCGCCGGCGATCCAGCCCAGGCCCGGCGTCACGCCGTGCTCGAGGCCGCGCGTCGCCATGAGCTGCAGGCCGACGCAGATGCCGAGGAAAGGCCGGCCCTTCGCGATCACCGCCTCGTTCAGCGCCTCGACCATGCCGTCCACCGCATCGAGGCCGCGGCGGCAATCGGCATAGGCGCCGACGCCGGGCAGCACGATGCGATCGGCCTGGCGCACCACCTCGGGATCGCTCGTCACCACCACCCGGGCGCCGGATCCGCTCTCGCGGGCGGCGCGCTCCAGCGCCTTGCCCGCCGAATGCAGGTTGCCCGAGCCGTAATCGATCAGCGCCACCGTATCGTTCATCGACGTACCGCCTCCGGGAACAGGCCGAGCACCGGGCCGGGCGCGACGCTCCCGCCGAGCCGCGTCTCGAAGAAGCGCCGCTCGGCGGCCTCGGCGCCATCGGCGCTCACCACCCCGGCTTCCTCGAAGCCGAGGCGGACGAGCTTCAGGCGCCGCAGCGTCGGCAGCTCCAGCGCCACGAACAGATGCGGGATCAGCAGCACGGCGAGGAAGCCGGTGCCGAGCTCGAATCTGACATAAGCCGCCAGCAGCGCCGCCTCGATCACCACATAGGCGAAGGCCGCCAGCCACAGCCGGTTCGCCAGCAGCACCAGCGGCGCGAAGAACAGCGCCCGCCAGGCGAACGCCTCGCGCACCAGCACCACCCGCTCGGACCAGCCGGCTTCGCCGGTCACGGTCTCCTCGGGCTCGAATACGGTCCACACAGCCATCGTCCGTCCTTCCGGCCTCAGCCGCCGAGGCTGCCCTTGGTCGAGGGGATCTCGCCCGCCGACGCCGGATCGATCGCCACCGCCGTCCTCAGCGCCCGCGCCAGCCCCTTGAAGCAGCTCTCGGCGATGTGGTGGGCGTTGGCGCCGTACAGCGTCTCGACATGCAGGGTGACGCCGGCATGGATGGCGAAGGCCTGGAAGAACTCGCGCACCAGCTCGGTGTCGAACTCGCCGATCTTCGCCACGGCGAAGTCGGTGCGGAAGACGAGGAAGGGCCGGCCGGAAATATCGAGCGCGACGCGGGTCAGCGTCTCGTCCATGGGCATATGCAGGCTGGCATAGCGGGTGATGCCGCGCATGTCGCCCAGCGCCTGGCGCACCGCCTGCCCGAGCGCGATGCCGACATCCTCCACCGTATGATGGAAGTCGATATGCGTGTCGCCCTTCGCCGCCACCTCCATGTCGATCCGCGAATGGCGGGCGAGCAGGTCCAGCATGTGGTCGAAAAAGCCCACGCCGGTGGCAATCGACGCCTTGCCGGTACCATCGAGGTTCACGGCGAGGCGGATATCTGTTTCCTTGGTGGCGCGGGTAATGGACGCCTTACGCATGATCGGGCTCCCGGAAGAGCCGGCGTCTTAGCAGCATTGCCGGCCCGGCGCCACCCAAAGCCGCCCGCGCCCGCCAAGGGGCTGGCAGGGCTTCCACTTTGCCGTCATCATCGCTTTTCGCCATCCCGGAGCGAGCCCATGGATTCCGCTGCGCTGCGCGCCCGCGCGCCGTTGTTCCTCGCCGTCTTCATCGACATCTTCTCCTTCGGGCTGATGTACCCGCTGATCGTCGCGCTGTTCGGCGGCGGCTGGGTGGCGCAGGCCTATGCGCCGGCGACCCGCGACGCCCTGCTGTCGCTCGCCTTCGCGCTGTTTCCGATCGGCATGTTCTTCGGCGCCTCGCTGCTCGGCGACCTGTCCGATGCGCTCGGCCGCCGGCGGACGCTGATGATCTGCATGGGCGGCCTCGCCGCCGGCTACGGGCTGATGTGGGCGGCGCTGGAGATCGGCCATCTCTGGCTGTTCTTCCTCGGCCGCCTCGCCTGCGGGCTGATGGCCGGCACGGCGCCGATCGCCCAGGCGTCGGTGGTCGATGCCGCCCCCGAAGACCAGCGCAGCGCCGCCATGGCGCAGGTGGTGCTGGTCAACACGCTCGGCATGGTGGCCGGGCCGGCGATCGGCGGCGTGCTCGGCCACTGGGACTTCCGCCTGCCGCTCGGCCTCGCGCTGGCTCTCTGCCTCGTGACCCTCGCGCTGCTGCGCCGGGCGCATTTCGCGAGCGACGAGGTCCGCCGCGCCCTGCAGCTCGACTGGAAGCAGCCCTTCCGCCTGCTGGCCCGCCTCCGCGAGCGGCCCGCCATCCAGCGGCCGGCCGCCGCCTTCTTCCTGTTCCAGCTCGGCTTCCTGATCTACTACACCTTCATCCTCGTCGAGATGCAGGCCTCCTACGGCTTCTCCACCGCCGGGCTCGGCCTGTTCTCCATGGTGATGGGAATCGGCTGCGTGGTCTCTTCCGCCTGGGGATTCAAGGCGCTGCGGGCGCGGTTCGCCAGCGACCGGCCGGTGACGCTGATCGGCCTCGCCCTGTGCGGGCTGTTCGTGGCGGCGAGTTCCCTGCCGGTGCCGGCCTGGGGACAGATCGCCTTCGCCTTCCTGTCCACCTTCACCAATATCTTCGCCTTCATCACGCTCCTGGCGGCCATCTCCTCCTGCGTCGACGAGAGCGAGCGCGGCTGGGCGCTCGGCATCGCCAATGCCGGGGTCGCGCTGTGCGTGTTCGTCGCCGGCCTGCTCACCAGCCTGCTCACCCTGTTCTCCAGCGACGCCTTCCTGCTGGCGGGCGGGCTGATCGTGCTGGCGGGCCTCGTCCCGGCCGCCGGCATGGGCGGGAACGCGGCTGTTGCGAAACCGCCGCTCGTAGCTAAGTAAGGGCTCTGTCCCGGAGTCCTTCATGAACAGCAGCGGCTTTCCCACCCAGCATTCCCCCGACACCATCTACGGCACCACCATCGTCTCGGTGCGCGACGGCAAGCGCGTGACCATTGGCGGCGACGGGCAGGTGACGCTCGGGGCCACGGTGATGAAGTCTAATGCCCGCAAGGTGCGCCGGCTCGGCAAGGGCGACGTCATCGGCGGCTTCGCCGGCGCCACCGCCGACGCCTTCACCCTGTTCGAGCGGCTCGAGGCCAAGCTCGAGCAGTATCCCGGCCAGTTGCAGCGCGCCGCCGTCGAACTCGCCAAGGACTGGCGCACCGACCGCTATCTGCGCCGGCTGGAAGCGATGATGATCGTCGCGGACGCCAAGATCACCCTGGTCCTCACCGGCACCGGCGACGTGCTGGAGCCGCAGAACGGCATCGCCGCCATCGGCTCGGGCGGCAACTATGCGCTGGCGGCGGCCCGGGCGCTCGCCGATGGCGGGCAGGACCCGGAGGCGATCGTGCGCCGGAGCCTGGAGATCGCCGCCGACATCTGCATCTACACCAATGGCAACCTCACCATCGAGACGCTCGACATCGCCTGAGCCCGGCATCGCCGGCCCCGCGCCATCGACACTTCCCGCCCGACACCGGATCGGCGCCGTGCGCCCGGCGCCACGGACTGCCGAGAGGACCTGACCCCATGAACAATTTCTCGCCCCGCGAAATCGTCTCGGAACTGGATCGCTACATCGTCGGCCAGCACAAGGCCAAGCGGGCGGTCGCCATCGCGCTGCGCAACCGCTGGCGCCGCCAGCAGCTGGAAGGCCAGCTGCGCGAGGAGGTGCTGCCGAAGAACATCCTGATGATCGGCCCCACCGGCGTCGGCAAGACCGAGATCTCCCGCCGTCTCGCCAAGCTGGCCGGCGCGCCCTTCCTCAAGGTCGAGGCCACCAAGTTCACCGAGGTCGGCTATGTCGGCCGGGACGTCGAGCAGATCGCCCGCGACCTCCTGGAGATCGGCATCGGCCTGGTGCGGGACGCCAAGCGCCGGGATGTCGAGGCCAAGGCGCATCTGGCCGCCGAGGAACGCGTGCTCGACGCCCTGGTCGGTGCCGGCGCCTCGCCGGGCACCCGCGAGAGCTTCCGCAAGAAGCTGCGCGACGGGCTGCTCGACGACAAGGAAGTCGAGGTCGAGGTGGCGTCCGGCGGCGGGCAGGGCATGCCGATGTTCGAGATTCCCGGCATGCCCGGCGCGCAGATGGGCGCGATCTCCATCGGCGACATGCTCGGCAAGGCCTTCGGCGGCCGCTCCAAGCCGCGCCGCGTCACCGTGAAGGACGCGCACCCGCTGCTGCTCTCGGAAGAGGCGGACAAGCTGATCGACCAGGACGCCATCGTGCAGGAGGCGATCCGCTCGGTGGAGGAGAACGGCATCGTCTTCCTCGACGAGATCGACAAGATCGCCGGCTCCGAGCGGCGCGGCGGCGCCGACGTCTCGCGCGAGGGCGTGCAGCGCGATTTGCTGCCGTTGATCGAAGGCACCACGGTCTCGACCAAGCACGGGCCGGTGAAGACCGACCACATCTTGTTCATCGCCTCCGGCGCCTTCCATGTGTCGAAGCCTTCCGACCTGCTGCCGGAACTGCAGGGCCGGCTGCCGATCCGCGTCGAGCTGGAGGCGCTGACCCGCGAGGATTTCAAGCGCATCCTCACCGAGACCGAGGCGAGCCTGGTCAAGCAGTCGGTGGCGCTGATGGGTACCGAGGGGGTGACGCTCGACATCACCGAGGATGCGGTGGAGGCCATCGCCGACCTCGCGGTGGAGGTGAACGCCACGGTGGAGAATATCGGCGCCCGCCGCCTGCAGACGGTGATCGAGCGGGTGCTGGACGATCTCTCCTTCACCGCGCCGGACCGCTCCGGCGAGGTGGTGACGATCGACGGCGGCTATGTGCGCGAGCGCGTCGCCGATCTCGCGCAGAACGCCGATCTCAGCCGGTTCATCCTGTAGGCCGCGGTTTCACGTGAATCAGCCGGGGATTAGCCGGGCCGGCTCAGGATCTTGAGCCGGCCCAGCAATTCCGCCACCGCTTCCTGCGGCAGGGTAGCGATCTCGCGGGCGAGCAGATTGGCGAGCTCGGTGGCCTCGGGAGACAGGCCGGCGGTGTCGACCACCACGCGGGGATCGGACATGTCGGCCAGCATCCGCAAGGCCTCGGCCTCGTCCCAGATGACGTTGAAATAGGCCATGATGCGCTGGAGCATCAGCCAGGTGGGTTGGCCGCGCTTGCCGTGCTCCAGCGCCGAAAGATAGGCGGGGGAGACGCCGATCTGCTCCGCCATCTGGCTGAGCGTCACGCCGCGCTCGGCGCGCATCTCCCGCATGCGGCGGCCGAAGGGGGTCATCGCCGGACCTCCCGCACCCGGCGCAGGCGCACATAGAGCGCGCCCTCGCCGCCATGGCCGCGGCTCGCGGTCTCGAAGCCGATGACGATCTGGCGCAGCGCCGGCTCCGCCAGCCATTGCGGCACCAGGCGGCGCAGCACCCCGCGCTCGCCCTCGCCGAAAAGCGGCGACGCCCCACTCGTTGCCGGGCCACCTCCCTTGCCGGTGATCACCAGCACCACCGCATGGCCCTGTCCCTGTGCCGAACGCAGGAAGGCCGCCAGCCGGTGATGCGCCGCCGCCTGCGTCAGTCCGTGCAGATCCAGCCGCGCATCCACCTCGGCGCCGCGCGACAGGCGCCGCCGCAGCTTCGGCTCCAGCGGCGCCAGCGGCGGCGGGGCGGGAAGACGGGTCCGTTCCGCGGGCCTGGACGGCGCCGGGGCCGGGGAAGCCGGCTTCGGCTCCTCCTCGCCGAGCAACTCCTTGAAGTCGGGGGCCGGCTTCGCCGCCGCCGGAGGCTCCGGGCGCAGCCGGCGCACCGAGCGCGTGACGTGCTCCCACAAGGCCTTTTCCTTGGCCGCCAGCCCCCTGCGGCGACGGGAGGAGCGGGGAGGCGGATCCTCGGCGCTCATTGACCGGAGATGTCCGTCGGGCGGCGCGGCGGATGCGGGGCCGGATGCGGGCGGAACGGGTCCACCGCGCGCGGGACCAGCACGGCAAAGTCGCCGGGATGCCGGATACGGCCGGCGAGCGAGCCCGCCTCGCTGCCGGCGCCGAAGAAGATGTCGGCGCGCGCCGGGCCGATGATCGCCGAGCCGGTGTCCTGCGCGATGGTCAGCCGGCGGAACGGCTGCAACGCCCCCTCCGCCGCTAGAGGCAACTCGGCATCGATGAAGACCGGGGTGCCGTAGACATGGATGCGCCGGTCGACGGCGATGGACCGCTCCGCCACCAGCGGCAGGCCCTGGGCACCG
This sequence comes from Ancylobacter oerskovii, assembly GCF_018390555.1. Taxonomy (GTDB): domain Bacteria; phylum Pseudomonadota; class Alphaproteobacteria; order Rhizobiales; family Xanthobacteraceae; genus Ancylobacter; species Ancylobacter oerskovii. Next base: position 49,316 of record NZ_JAHBGB010000023.1, read on the forward strand.
ACGGCACCGTCCTTGTCCGACAGCTGGTCGGCAACGCGGAAGAAGACGTAGGAACGGTTCTCGCGCATCAGCGCCCGTCCCTCCTCGGGATGGGCGGCGATGTAGGCGCGGATGGCATCCATCGACATCTTCTCCCGTGGGACGATGCCCCTCTCCACGAGAATCCGGCCGACCGGCGTATAAGGCTGGCCATTATGGCCGTCATAGTTCAGGCGCAGCAAGCGGCCGTCCGGCAACCGGACGCGCACCGAGCCCTGGATCGCCGCGAAGAAGGCATCGGCCGGATCGCGGATGAACACGACCTCGAGCCCCTTGCCGGCCAGCGCGCCCTCTTCGATGGCGGCCCGGTCGTAATAGGGCACGCGCGCGCCGTTTTCCTCGCGGAAGGCCTTGCCGCGATTGGCGGGGACGCCATTCTGCGGCGGCGCCTCGAGGATGAGGTCCGGCGGGCGGCGATAGAGCGGGGTCGCATAGTCGTCGGTCCGCACCGGCGAGCCGGCGACCTCGGGTTCGTAATAGCCGGTGAGGAAGCCCTGGGGGGCATCAAGCGGAACCACGCGCAGGGGTCGGAATTCCCGCTCGAAGAAGGCCCGAGCCTGCCTCTCGCCCGGCCGCGCCGGCAGGCGCCCCGCGTGCCGGCAGACGCGTTTGAGCGCGGTGAAGACGGGACGCGGCGGCTCGACCAGATCGCGGCCCCAGCGGATCTTGCCGCAGCTGCGGCGAAACGCGGCGAGGGCTTCGCGCGGATCGTCGTCTCGCCAGCCCGGAAGATCGGCGAAACGCAGCGGCTCGACCGCCGCCTCCCCGAACAGCGGCGGCGGCGGCGCGCTCCCGGCATGCGCGGCCGGCGACGACAGGGCCAGTCCCGCGATCAGCAGGGGCCGAAGGATGGGAGCGAATGCAGGCACCCGGCTAGCGTATCAGGAAGCCGCCTCGGTTGCGACGAGCTTCCAGTTGGGATCGCGGGCGCCGAGATCGCGGGAGAAGGTCCACACATCGGTGACGTCAGCCACCATTTCCGGGTCGCCGTCGACCGTCTGGCCATTGCGGTCCCGCGTCACCGAGATCAGCTGCGACAGGAAGCGCACGGTGATCTGCGCGGTGCGGCCCTTCACCGACGCCTCGACCAGATCCGCCTTCTCGATGCCGACGAAACGGGTCTCCATCTTCTCGCCCCGCTGCTCGCGCTCGGCGATGGCGGCGGCAAAGCCGTCATACACGTCCTTGGCCAGCAGGTCCTTCAGGGTGGAGCGATCGCCCTCGGCGAAGGCGACGACGATCATCTCATAGGCCGCCCGCGCGCCGGTGACGAAATGCTTGGCGTCGAAGTCGCGGTCCTGGGCGGCAATGGCATCGAGGCCATTGGCGACCGCCGAACCGATTTCGGCGACCCCGGCCCAGCGCGGCGGCGCTGGCTCCGATTCGTCGGCCGGTTCCGCCGGCACCGGCGCACCCGCCGGATCGCCCTTGCGATCGGGAAAATTGATCACCTTGTCGGCGCCGGACTCGACCCCGGCCGGCGCCTTGGCGGCATCGCGACGCGAATAGGGATCATAGGGCGGGCGCTCGCGACCGGTCCGCTGGCCGAGCACGCTGCGCAGCCGGATGAAGATGAAGACGGCCAGCGCCAGGAATATGATCGTGTAGATATCGAACACTTCGCTTTTCGCCGTTGCTCGTCGCTCCGGCGGACCGGGAGCGATGGGTGTGTCACGCGGCCGCCCGCCCGACTTGGGAGACGTCCTACAGGCTATTTACGTCGTCCCGGCGATTTCGCCAGTCTCCGCGCGTCGCAAGCTGACCTAGCGACACCATATCGTGTTCAGGTCCTTATCCGACAATTCGATGAAAGAGTAGAGCATGACCCGCGCGCGGCAAAGTCGCGCCGCAGTACGGCGGGTTTCGGGCAAGCCTCAAGTGGAGCCGCCTTGTGACCCGGTGGCAACCGTGTTAGCCACTCTCGCCCTTCAGGCCCTGCCGTCAGCATCATGCCGACGCTGCAGCGCATCCCGCCGACGCGAGGCGCCGCCGGACGGCGGAGCACGGAGACCATAATGGCCGAGAACGACGCGACCCCCGCCATGCCGACCCTGCATGTGCTGACCCAGTACATCAAGGACCTGTCCTTCGAGAATCCCGGCGCGCCGGAATCGCTGGCGCCCCAGGGCCAGCCGCAGATCGGCATCCAGATCGGCGTGAACGCCCGCCCGGTTCGCGAGGGCGAGTACGAGGTCGAGCTGAAGATCGAGGTGAAGGCGGAGATCCAGAACAAGACGCTGTTCGCGCTGGAGCTTCTCTACGCCGGCGTGTTCCGCGCCCAGAACGTGGCGCAGGAGACGGTGCATCCCTTCGTCATGATCGAATGCCCGCGCATGCTGTTCCCCTTCGCGCGGCAGATCGTTGCCGACACCGTGCGCAATGGCGGCTTCCCGCCGCTGATGATCGACCCGGTCGATTTCGTGACGCTGTATCGCCAGCGCATGGCCAAGACCCAGCCGAGCAACGTGCTCGCTTCCTGAGGGAAGAGGCAGCCGGGCGTCAGCCCGGCTGGTCCGCTTGCGGCGGCGGCGCATAGTCGTTCCAGATCGCCGCCTCGCCCAGCGTCCGCACGAAAGCGGCATGCGCGGCGGTCTCCGCCTCCGACAGGCGCGGCGCCAGGGGCGCCGGCCGCGCCAGCGTGACCGGCTCAAGTCCTTCCGCCGTCACCTCCACCACCGCCTCGGCCACGGTGAAGCCCAGCGCCGTCTGCCGACCGCCGGCCAGTTCGGCATAGACATCCGCCAGCAATTCGGAATCGAGCAGCGCGCCATGCTTGGTACGGCGCGAACCGTCGATGCCGTAGCGCGCCATCAGGTCGTCGAGACGGTTCGACGCGCCGGGATGACGCCGCCGCGCCAGGGCGAGCGTGTCGACGACGCGATCGAAGGTGAGCGGCGGCCGGCCGGTCCGCGACAATTCGGCATTGATGAAGCCGATGTCGAACGACGCGTTGTGGATCACCAGCGGCGCATCGCCGATGAAGGCGAGGAAATCGTCCACCACCTGCGCGAAGAGCGGCTTGTCGGAGAGGAACTCCGCCGACAGCCCGTGCACGTTGAACGCCTCGACCGGCATGTCGCGCTCGGGATTGATGTAGACGTGGAAATTCTGGCCGGTCGGGATGCGGTTGAAGATCTCGACGCAGCCGATCTCGACCAGCCGGTCGCCGCGCAGCGGGTCGAGGCCGGTGGTCTCGGTGTCGAGGACGATCTCACGCATCGCGTCGCTCCTGTGCTGCGGTCAGCCGGCGGACCAGCGCCGCCACTTCCTTGCGGGTCGCCTCGATACCGCTTCCGGTGTCGATGACAAAGTCGGCGCGCCGCCGTTTTTCCGAATCGGGAACCTGACGGGCAAGGATCGCCCGGAATTTCTCTTCCGTCATGCCCGGCCGCGCCAGCACCCGCTCGCGTTGCACCGCCGTCGGCGCCGAGACGACGGCCACCGCATCGACGCGTGCCTCCGCGCCGGTCTCGTAGAGCAGCGGGATATCGAGTACGGCGAGCGGAGCACTGGCGAGCCGCGCCTTTTCCAGAAAGGCCTGCTCGCGCCGGCGCACCAGCGGATGCACGATGGCCTCCAGCCGCTTCATCGCCTCGGCATCGTGCAGCACGCGCGCGCCGAGTTTCACCCGGTCGATCCGTCCATCGACGCCGACCCCGGGGAAGGCGGCTTCCACCGGTGCGACGCCTTCATCGCCATAGATGGCGTGCACGGCGGCGTCGGCATCATGGACGGGCACACCGAGCTCGCGGAACAGCCCGGCGGTCGTCGACTTTCCCATGCCGATCGAGCCGGTGAGGCCTAGCCGGAACAACGGCACGCCGGCGTTGTCCTCCGTCGCCGCGATCAAGCAAGTTGCCCCTTGGCACGCAGATCCTCCACGGCCAGCGCCCGCAGCGCCGGCGTCACCTGCGGGGTGACGCCGAACCAGCGCTCGAAGCCGGGCACCGCCTGGTGCAGCAACATGCCGAGCCCGTCCACCGCCGCCAAGCCGCGGGCCTTCGCCGCCCGCAGCAGGGGCGTTTCCAGCGGCACATAGACCGCATCGGTGACTACCGCATCGGGGGAGAGCAGCGACAGGTCGATATCGAGCGGCGGCTGGCCCTTCATGCCGAGCGAGGTGGTGTTCACCAGCAGCCGCGCGCTCGGCAGCGTGCCGGCGAGATCGCGCCAATCCACCGGCAGCACCCGGTCGCCGAACTGTGCCCGCAACGCCTCGGCGCGCGACAAGGTACGGTTGGCCACGGTGACGCGGCCGATGCCGCGGCTGAGCAGGCCGTAGACGATCGCCCGCGCCGCCCCTCCCGCCCCCAGCACCACCGCCTCGTCGAGCGCCCGGTCCCATTCCGGCGCCGCGGTGTCGAGATTGGCAAGGAAGCCGTGCACATCGGTATTGGCGCCATGGAGCCGGCCATCCGCCAGCCACAGCGTGTTCACCGCGCCCAGCGCCTGCGCGACGGGATCGCGCTGCTGCGCGGCGGCGAAGGCCGCTTCCTTGTGCGGCACCGTGACATTGGCGCCGACAAGGCCGCTGGCGGCAAAATCCGCGAGGAAACCGGCGATATCGGCGGGAGGCACGTCGCGCCGGTCATAGCTGCCGTCGATGCCGTGCTCGGCGATCCAGTGGCCATGAATCAGCGGCGAGCGCGAATGCGCCACCGGATGGCCGATGACCGCGACGTGACGCGTCAAAGCAGATCTCCCCGATCGCGGAGGAAGGCCAGCAGCGGAATGAGCGGCAGGCCGAGGATCACCATGTGATTGCCGGCCACCTTCTCGAACAGATGGATGCCGAGGCCTTCCAGCTGGTAGCCGCCGACGCTCGAGGATACCGACGGCCCCGCTTCGGCGAGATAGGCGGCAAGCGCCCTGTCGCTCAGCTCGCGCATCGACAGCAGCGCCGATTCCGCGGTGCGGAACACGATGGCGCCATCGAGCGCCACCGCGACGCCCGAATGCAGAGCGTGGGTATGGCCCGCGAGCCGCCGCAGCTGCTGGGCGGCTGCCTCCAGATCCGCCGGCTTGTGGAAGCGTTCATCGCCGAGCGCCAGCGTCTGATCGGCGCCGATGACGAGGCGCCCCGGGCGCAGCGCGCTGCCGGCAAGCGCCTTGGCCATGGAAAGCTCCACCGCAATCCGGGCGGGCGAGGCCCCTTCCTGCAGCAGCCGTGCCTCGATGCCGCGCTCGTCGACCTCGATGCCGACGGTCTCCACCGGCAGCCCCGCCGCGGCAAGCAGCGACAGGCGGGCAATGCTCTTGGAAGCGAGCACCAGCGCATCGGTGCCCTGCCACAGGGATGGGGCGTCCCGGCTGTCGCGCTCCGGCATCAGTTCCTGTCCTCCGCCAGCTTGCGGCGATGTTCCTGCAGCAGCCCGATGATGGCCGCCGCCGTTTCCTCGATCGAGCGCCGGGTGACGTCGATCACCGGCCAGCCATGGCGGGCGCACAGGCGCCGCGAGAAGGCGATCTCCTCGGCGACCGACTCGCGGTCGACATAGGAATCGTTGGGCTGGGCCGCGTTCAATCCCATCAGACGGTTGCGGCGGATCTCGACCACGCGTTCCGCGCTCGCCACCAGGCCGACGACGAGAGGCCTCTTCAGCTCCGACAGCCCCGCCGGGACCGGGATGTTGGGCACCAGCGGGATGTTGGCGGTCTTGATGCCGCGATTGGCGAGATAGATGCTGGTCGGCGTCTTCGACGAACGGGAAATGCCGAGCAGCACCACGTCCGCCGCTTCCAGCCCTTCGGTGTGCTGGCCGTCATCATGCATGACGGTGAAGTTCATCGCGTCGATGCGGCGGAAATATTCGCCGTCGAGCTGGTGCTGACCGCCGACGCGGGGGGTCGGCACGCCGCCGAGATAGGCCTGGAACAGCCGCACCACCGGCGCCAGCACGGAAAGCACGGGAATGCCGTTGTCGAGGCAATAGGCCTTCAGCCGGTTGCGCAGTTCCGGTTCCGTCAGCGTGTACAGCACGATGCCGGGATATTCGTCGATATCGCCGATCACCTTGTCGAGCTGCTTGTGGGTGCGCACCAGCGGATAGATGTGCTCGATCGGCTTCATGCCGCTGTATTGCGCCGCGGCGGCTCGGGCGACGCTGATCAGCGTCTCGCCGGTGGAATCCGACACGAGATGCAGGTGGTAGTAGTTCTCGGCCGGTCGGGCGCTGTCGGTCACGGAGCCATCCACAGGGCTGTGCATAGGCTGGGAACAAGACATGCGCACAGGACGCTGGCAAGGGGCGGCTGGGGATGACCGGGGATTCCATCCACATTCCCGCCCGCTGTGGGCCGCTTCCGCGCTTCCGGGCGAACTGTGAGGATAAGCCGCGCCGACTGGATCAAGCCTTTGAAAAAGCCTGATGAATCGGCGGAGTGGGAATCGGGGAAAAGCGCCATGGGCTGGGGGTCGGTTGCCCGATGCCAGGAACCCGGCTAATGCCCACCCACAAACACTGAAGACTCTCATTCAAAGAGATTAATGAAGTATGAAGAGCCCGGTGGACGACGCGCTTTCCCGATCGATCATCCTTCAGGCTCTCGCCGGCCATGTCCCGGATCGCACGCCGGTCTGGCTGATGCGCCAGGCGGGGCGCTACCTGCCGGAATATCGCGAGCTGCGCGCCAAGGCGGGTGACTTCCTCTCGCTCTGCTACACGCCCGCCTATGCCACCGAGGTCACGCTCCAGCCGATCCGCCGGTTCGGTTTCGATGCGGCAATCCTGTTCTCCGACATTCTCGTCGTGCCGCATGCGCTGGGCGTCGGCCTTGCCTTCGAGACAGGCGAGGGACCACGGCTCGACCCGGTGAAGAATCTCGGCGATCTCAAGGGCTTGCGCGAGACGCTGGATCCCGTCCGTACCGGACCGGTCTTCGAGGCGGTGGCAAAGATCCGCGCCAGCCTGCCGGCCGAGACCGCCCTGCTCGGCTTCTGCGGCGCGCCCTGGACGGTGGCGACCTACATGATCGCCGGGCGCGGCACGCCCGACCAGGCCCCGGCGCGGCTGGCTTCCCTCACCGATCCCGCCTTCTTCGACACCCTCGTCGACCGGCTGGTGGAGGTCTCCGCGGAGTATCTCCTCGGGCAGCTGGAGGCCGGCGCCGACGCGGTGCAGATCTTCGATTCATGGTCCGGCGTGCTCGATCCCGAGAGTTTCGTCAGGTGTACGATCCGGCCGATTGCGCGGCTGGTCGGGCTGGTCCGGGCGAAAAGGCCGGATGCCCGCATCATCGCCTTCCCGAAGGGGGCGACCCTCGCCGGGCTGACCCGCCTCGTCGAGGAGGCGGGGGTGGATGCGGTGGGGCTCGACTGGACGGTCGACCGCAAGGCGGTGCGGCTCGGGATCGGCGGCAAGGTGGCGCTGCAGGGCAATCTCGACCCGCTGGCGCTGATCGCCGGCGGCGCCCCGCTCGACGCGGCGATCGACGCGCTGCTGGCGGATCTGCGCGGCGCGGCGCATATCTTCAATCTCGGCCACGGCATCCGGCCGGAGACGCCGATCGCCCATGTCGAGCAGATGCTGAAGCGGATCAGAGGTTTCTGAGATGCTCTACGACTGGATCAAGGCGCTGCACATCCTCGCCGTCATCTCCTGGATGGCGGGCATGCTCTATCTGCCGCGCCTGATGGTCTATCATTGCGACGCGCCGGCCGGCTCGCCGCAATCGGAGACCTTCAAGGTCATGGAGCGGCGGCTGCTCAAGGGCATCATCGACCCGGCCATGGCGGTGACCTGGCTCGCCGGCCTGTGGCTGGTGTGGCAGGGCGGCTGGTGGGTGGCGCCCTGGTTCCATGCCAAATTCGCGCTGGTGCTGGCGATGAGCGGCTTCCACGGCTTCCTGTCCGCGCGGGTCAGGGACTTCGCGCAGGACCGCAACACCCGCTCCGCCCGGTTCTATCGCATCGCCAACGAGGTGCCGACGCTGCTGATGATCGGGATCGTGATCCTCGTCGCGGTGAAACCTTTCTGATCGTCGCTCCGGCGGGCTTGCGCGGAATCGCGCGCTTGCCTATGGTGCGCACTCTTCCACGAAGCTGGCTGACGCATCGCTTTCATCGGCACCTTCCCCGGGTGCCGGCCGATGGGTCGGACAGGAGGCGGGCTTCTTGCCGGCCCGGTCCGCAGACCAGCGCTTCCCTTACTCCCCGATTGTCCGGGCCGGATTCCGATCCTCCCGGAAACATCCAAACACCGAGGCCCTTTCCCATGGGGGAAATGAAGCTCCAGGACCTCAAGTCCAAGACCCCGGCCGAGCTGCTCGTCACCGCCGAGGAACTTGAGGTCGAGAACGCCAGCACGCTGCGCAAGCAGGAGCTGATGTTCGCCATCCTGAAACAACTGGCCGCCCGCGAGACCGACATCATCGGCGAAGGCGTCGTCGAGATCCTCTCCGACGGCTTCGGCTTCCTGCGCTCGCCGGACGCCAACTACCTGCCCGGTCCCGACGACATCTATGTCTCGCCCTCGCAGATCCGCCGCTTCGGCCTGCGCACCGGCGACACCGTCGAGGGGCAGATCCGCTCGCCCAAGGAAGGCGAGCGCTATTTCGCGCTGCTCAAGGTCAACACGATCAATTTCGAGGACCCGGAGAAGATCCGCCACAAGATCAATTTCGACAACCTCACCCCGCTCTATCCCGACGAGCGGCTGAAGCTCGAGATCGAGGATCCGACCCGCAAGGACTTCTCGCCGCGGATCATCGACATCGTGGCGCCGATCGGCAAGGGCCAGCGCGGCCTGATCGTGGCGCCGCCGCGCACGGGCAAGACCGTTCTCCTGCAGAACATCGCCCAGTCGATCACCACCAACCACCCCGAGTGCTACCTCATCGTGCTGCTCATCGACGAGCGGCCGGAGGAAGTGACCGACATGCAGCGCTCGGTGAAGGGCGAGGTGGTGTCCTCCACCTTCGACGAGCCGGCGCAGCGCCATGTGCAGGTCGCCGAAATGGTGATCGAGAAGGCCAAGCGCCTGGTCGAGCACAAGCGCGACGTGGTGATCCTCCTGGACTCCATCACCCGCCTCGGCCGCGCCTACAACACCGTGGTGCCGTCCTCCGGCAAGGTGCTGACTGGCGGTGTCGACGCCAACGCGCTGCAGCGTCCCAAGCGCTTCTTCGGCGCGGCGCGCAATATCGAGGAAGGCGGCTCGCTGACCATCATCGCCACCGCGCTGATCGAGACCGGCTCGCGCATGGACGAGGTGATCTTCGAGGAGTTCAAGGGCACGGGTAACTCCGAAGTCATCCTCGACCGCAAGGTCTCCGACAAGCGGGTGTTCCCGGCCATCGACATCACCCGCTCGGGTACCCGCAAGGAAGAGCTGCTGGTGCCGAACGACGTGCTCAAGAAGATGTATGTGCTGCGGCGCATCCTCAATCCGATGGGCACGGTCGACGCCATCGAGTTCCTGCTGGACAAATTGCGCCAGACCAAGACCAATGGCGACTTCTTCGACTCCATGAACACCTGACGGTGGCCCGGCCGGCCGCCGCATAGCGGAGACGGGCATATGGCGGCGATGCGCGGAACCCTCCTCGGTCTGGCGGGCTCGGCGCTGGCCGTCGCCCCGGCTCTCGGCGCCGGCGGCATGGCGGCGCGCGAGCCGCCGGCCACCGTGCTGTGGTTCGCGCTGTTCACCATTGCCGGGCTCAGCCTCGTCATGGCCTGCCGCCGCTGGTGGCTGCCGCTGATGCTGTGGGTGCCGGTGGCGTTCGCGGTCTCCGTCATCATTGCCGAGCTCGCCGATCCGGTGATCGGCGCGGCGATCCGCGACGAGCTCGGCGGCTTCTATGTGCTGCAGGCGGATCTGTGCGCGGCGCTGGCGATCACCGTGCCGCTGATGTTCGCCAATATGCGGTTCGGTCGCCATGACGACCGGAAGAAGCGCCCCTTTTCGCGCTGAGGCGCCGGAGCACCGCGCGCGGGTGTTTTCCACCGCCCCGCTGCTGCAGCCTCGAAAGGGGCGGGCTATCCCGATGGCGCGGCGGACAACTTTTGCGAGTCGCATGATAGATTCGCTACCGAAATGATGCCCTCCACAGTTGACTCAGGACGGCCGTTTCGGGTTCGATCCGATGGATGGGTCATGAAACCCGGTTTCGCCGTCCTGGGCGATCTGCGGGGTTTTCACGGGCATCGGGGATTTTTGTCCCCGACTTATCCACAGGCTTGCCCACAGGAACGCGGAGAGGGGCTCCTTTGCACGCCGAGCCCGTCACCCGGCCGGTGAGGTCCGCAGCAGCGCCGCCAGCTGACTGGCCTCGGTGACGGGAAGCGAGCAGGCGGCATCGATGCAGAGGAAGGCCGAGGGTTGCGCGGCCGCCAGCACCTTCGCTGCCGCGGGGTGATCGGCGGGAAGCCCGGCGGCGCTCTCGATCCGCTGCAGCACCGCGTCGATCAGCGGCAGCCGGCGCGCCGCTTCCCAGAGAGCTTCGGCGGCGGGATCGCCCGCCGCACCGATCACCACGATTTCCGGCGACCGCAACCGCGTATCCAGCGCGTTGAGGAGGCCGGCATGGCTGTAGAGCTGCGGCGCCGCGCGCGGCAGCAAGCCGTCGAACAGCCGGTCGAGCCGGGCACGCCAATGCGCGTCGCCGGTGAGGGCGGCGAGATGCGAGAGAACGCGCGCCGCCAGCGCATTGGGATTGGTGACGGCATCGTCCTGGGTGGCGTCGGGGCGCAGGATGAGTTCGCCTGCATCGTCGGCGGTGAGATAATAACCGCCGTCCGGGCCGGCATGATGGGCCTCGAGCGCCTGCATCCAGGCGATGGCGCGGGCGAGATAGGCCTCCTCGCCGGTGGCTTCGTGCAGGGCCAGCGCCGCCCCGGCCATGGCGGCATAATCGGAGGAAAGGCCGGGCAGGACCAGCTTGCCCTGCCGGTAGCTGTGGCCGAGCCGGTCGCCGCGGCTCATATGCTCGACCACGAAGGCGAAGGCGCGCTTCGCCAGTCCCAGCCATTCCGGCCGGTCGAGCCGGCCGCCGGCGCGGGTGAGCGCGGCGATCATCAGCCCGTTCCAATCGGCCAGCACCTTGTCGTCGCGGCCGGGCGGCACCCGCTTCGACCGCGCCGCCAGGAGCTTGTCGCGCAGCATGGCGAGGCGGATCTCGTCGGCGCCGGAGCGTTCCACCTCCTTCAACCGATTCGGGATCGAAACGCCTTCCCAATTGCCGAACGGGGTGATGTCGTAGTGCCGGGCGAAGAACTCGGCGTCCGCGGCACCCAGCGCTTCCAGAAGCTGCTTCAGCGTCCAGACATAATAGCGGCCCTCATGGCCTTCGGAATCGGCGTCGAGACTGGCGGCGAAACCGGCGGTGGCGCCGTCCTCCACCAGCATCTCGCGCTGCAGCCAGGCGACCGTCTCCTCGGCGCGGACGCGGAACAGCGGCTCATGCGTCTCGACGAAGGCGAGCGAGAGCAGGTCGAGCAGCTGCGCATTGTCGTAGAGCATCTTCTCGAAATGCGGCACCAGCCAGCGGTCATCGACCGAATAGCGCGAATAGCCGCCGCCGATGTGATCGTAGATGCCGCCCTCGCTCATGGCGTCGAGCGCGTGCAGCGCCTCGTTGCGGAAGCGCTCGCGGCCGGTGCGCTCATAGGCGCGCCAGAGCAGCTCGAGGAAGGGCGTGTTGGGGAATTTCGGCGCCCCCTTCAGCCCGCCATGCTCGGGATCCATGATGCCGAGAATGCGGGTCGCGACGTCGTCGAGCTCGTTGGCGCCGATCACCACCCGGCCTTCGGGGCGCGCGCGTTCGCGCAGCCGGTGCAGCAGCGCCTCGCGATTGGTGGCGATGCGCGGGTCGCCGGAGGCATAGGCGTTGGCCATGGTCTTCAGCACATCGGTGAAGGCCGGCTGGCCGTAGCGGGCCTCCTTCGGGAAATAGGTGCCGCCCCAGAACGGCGCGCCCTCGGCATCGAGGAACAGCGTCATCGGCCAGCCGCCGGGCACGCCGAGCTGCTGCAATGCCGCCATGTAGATCTGGTCGATGTCGGGCCGTTCCTCGCGGTCGACCTTGATGTTCACGAAAAGCTCGTTCATCACGGCGCTCGTGGCGTCGTCCTCGAAGCTCTCATGCGCCATGACGTGGCACCAGTGGCAGGCGGCATAGCCGACCGACAGCAGCACCGGGCGGCCCGAGCGCCTGGCCTCGGCAAAGGCGTCCGGCGTCCATTCCCACCAGTCGACCGGATTGTCGGCGTGCTGGATGAGGTAGGGGCTGGCGGCGTCGGCGAGGCGGTTCGGCACGGCGTCTCTCCCGTCGGACGAGGGTTTCTGGCGCGGATGGCGACTCTTCAAACTAGGGCGTAGCCGGTGAACGGACAGGAAGAAAGCACAATCGCCGAGGCCATCGCTCACGCCGGCGTCGCGGCGCGGACCCTCGCCACCGATACCATCGCGGCGGTGTCGAGCGGTACCGGCGCGGCGGCGGTGGCGGTGATCCGCCTCTCCGGTCCGCGCGTGGGGGAGGCGGTGCGCGCGCTGGCCGGACGGCTGCCGCCGCCGCGCCGGGCGAGCCTCGCGCGCCTTGCCGATTCGCGCACCGGGGAGGGGCTGGATTCGGCGCTGGTCCTGTGGTTCCCCGGCCCGGCCAGCGCCACCGGCGAGGACATGGCGGAGCTGCAGGTGCATGGCGGCCGGGCGGTGGTCGCCGCGGTGCTGGCGGCGCTGTTCGCGCAGCCCGGGGTGCGGCCAGCCGAGCGGGGCGAATTCTCCCGCCGCGCCTTCCTCAATGGCCGGATGAGCCTGGCCGAGGCGGAAGGCCTGGCCGACCTGATCGCGGCCGAGACGGCGCAACAGCGCCGGCAGGCGCTGGCGCACGCCTTCGGCCATCTCGCCGACCGGGTGGAGGCCTGGCGCGGGGCATTGGTGCGCGGCATGGCGCTGGTCGAGGCCGGTATCGACTTCGCCGAAGAGGACGACGTGCCGGCGCAGGCCCGCGCGCTTGCCAGGCCGGGACTGGAGGCGCTGCTCGCCGAGCTCGACGCCGCGCTCGCCGACCGTCGCGGCGCCATGGTGCGCGAGGGCGCGGCGATCGCCATCGCCGGCCGGCCCAATGCCGGCAAGTCGTCGCTGATGAACGCACTGGCCGCGCGCGACGTCGCCATCGTCTCCGACGAGCCGGGCACCACCCGCGACGTGCTGGAGGTGGCGCTCGATCTTGACGGCCACAAGGCGACGCTCATCGATACCGCCGGGCTGCGCGAGGCGAGTGGGGCGGTGGAGGCGGAGGGCATCCGCCGGGCGCGCGCGCGCATCGACGCCGCGGATCTGGTGCTGTGGGTGCACGATGCCGGCATCGCCGGCGAGATCGTGCCGGACATCGCCACCCCGCCGGGCGCGGAGATCTGGGTGGTGGCGAACAAGAGCGACCTTGCCGCCGCGCCGACCACGACGCCGGGTGCGGCGCGGATTCTCGCCGTCTCCGCCCGTACTGGCGCCGGGCTCGGTGCGCTCACCGGGGCGCTGGCCGCCTTCGTCGCCGCGCGTGCCGGCGGTGCGGAGCATCCGGCGTTGATTCGCGAGCGCCAGCGCGGGGCGGTGGGCGAGGCGGCGGATCATCTGCGCCGGGCGCTCGCCGGCTGGGAAGCCCTGAGCGACGAGCTGGTCGCCGAGGAATTGCGGCTCGCCGCCCGCGCGCTCGGCCGGGTGACGGGCGCCATCGATGTCGAGGACCTGCTCGACGTGGTGTTCCGCGAGTTCTGCATCGGCAAGTGAGGCGATATCCCCGGCACGGGTTTTCCCGGCCGCGGATGGATTCACGTGAAACCGGCCGGCGACCGGCATCGATTCGCCGCCGTACTGTTTCACGTGAATCACGGTGAACGCTTCCTTAACCGGCGGCCGGCACCCGGTGCCGAAGGCCGCGATGGCCAGCGTCTGCTTGACGGCGCCGGTGAATTGGCGCTTCAACACCGCCGACATGCCCGAAGGATCGAACGGAATGAGCGACACGCGTTTCGACGTGCTGGTGATCGGCGGCGGCCATGCTGGTACCGAGGCGGCCGCAGCGGCGGCGCGGCTTGGCGCCCGCACGGCGCTGATCACCCACCGGCGCGACACGATCGGCGCCATGTCTTGCAACCCGGCGATCGGCGGGCTCGGCAAGGGGCATCTGGTGCGTGAGATCGACGCGCTGGACGGGCTGATGGGCCGGGTCGCCGACCAGGGCGGCATCCAGTTCCGCCTGCTCAACCGCCGCAAGGGTCCCGCCGTGCGCGGGCCGCGCGCGCAGGCGGACCGCAAGCTCTATGCCCGCGCCATGCAGGCGGCGATCGCGGCGCAGCCGAATCTGACCGTCATCGAGGGCGAGGCGCATGATCTCCGGCTGGCGGACGGCGTCGTCGCCGGCGCGGTGCTGCGCGACGGGCGGGAACTCGCCGCCGGCGCGGTGGTGCTGACCACCGGCACCTTTCTCGATGGCCTCATCCATATCGGCGACCGCCAGACCCCGGCCGGCCGCATGGGCGAGGCGCCGGCGCTGGGCCTGTCCGGCACGCTGGCGCGGCTGGGGCTGACGCTCGGCCGGCTGAAGACCGGCACGCCGCCGCGGCTGGACGGGCGGACCATCGACTGGGCGTCGCTGGAGATGCAGCCGGGCGACGAGCCGCCGGAGCCGTTCTCGGCGCTCACCGAACGCCTGCCCAACCCGCAGGTGAGCTGCGGCATCACCCGCACCACGTCTGCCACCCATGAGGTGATCCGCGCCAACATCGCCCGCTCGGCGATGTATTCCGGGAACATCAAGAGCATCGGGCCGCGTTATTGCCCGTCCATCGAGGACAAGATCGTCCGCTTCGGCGAGCGCGAGGGGCACCAGATCTTCCTCGAGCCGGAGGGGCTGGACGACCCGACCGTGTACCCGAACGGCATTTCCACCTCGCTGCCGGAAGACGCGCAGAGGGCGCTGCTCGCCACCATCCCCGGCCTGGAGAAGGTGGTGATGCTGCGGCCGGGCTACGCCATCGAATACGACCATGTCGACCCGCGCGAGCTCGCGCCGACGCTGGAAGCGAAGAAGGCGGCCGGCCTGTTTCTCGCCGGGCAGATCAACGGCACCACCGGCTATGAGGAGGCGGCGGCGCAGGGGCTGGTCGCCGGGCTCAACGCCGCGCGCCGCGCCGCCGGCATGGACGGCGTCACCTTCGACCGCAGCGCCGCCTATATCGGGGTGATGATCGACGATCTCGTCACCCGCGGGGTGAGCGAGCCCTACCGCATGTTCACCTCGCGGGCCGAGTACCGCCTGTCGCTGCGCGCCGACAATGCCGACCAGCGGCTGACCGCGCGCGGTACCGAGCTGGGCCTGATCGGGCCGCAGCGGGAGCGGCTCTTCGCCGGCAGGCTGGCGGCGCTCGAACGGGTGCGCGGCTGGGCACGCTCGGTGTCGCTGACCCCGGCGGAGGGCGACCGCCACGGGCTGACGCTCAACCGCGACGGCCAGCGGCGCACCGCCTTCGACCTGCTCTCCTATCCGCATGTGGGCTGGGCCGACATCTGCCGCATCTGGCCGGAGGTGGCGGCGGAGGATGCCGGCATCGGCGAACAGGTGGAGATCGACGCCAAATATGCCGTCTATCTGCATCGGCAGGAGGCCGACATCGCCTCGTTCCGCCGCGAGGAAAGTGCCGAGCTGCCGGAGCTCGACTATCGCGGGCTGGCGGGGATCTCCAACGAGATCAAGGCCAAGCTGGAATCGATTCGGCCCCGTACCATTGGCCAGGCGGGACGGATCGACGGCATGACTCCGGCGGCGCTGGCGCTGCTGGCGGCGCATGCGCGACGGGCCCGCTGAGCGCGGGTTTCGAGACAGCGTGGGCAAGGGATAAGCGCCGGCATTTGCCGCCTGCGGGATTTTTACCGCAGGCCGGCGGCGCTATGCTGGAGGCATGATGACCGCCGATTCGGATGACCGCCGCCGCGCCTTGGCGCTGACCCCTGTTTCACGTGAAACGGAGGATCGCCTCGTCGCCATCGCGGCGCTGTTGGAAAAGTGGCAGCGCACCATCAATCTGGTGGCGCCGGGCACGCTTCCCAAGCTCTGGACCCGCCATATCGCCGATTCGCTGCAGCTGGTGCCGTTGGCCGGCGAGGTGACGCGCTGGGTCGACCTGGGCTCGGGCGGCGGCTTTCCGGGGCTGGTGGTGGCGGCGGCGCTGGCCGAGCGGCCGGGCGCGGACGTGACGCTGGTGGAGAGCGACAGCCGCAAGGCGGCGTTCCTGCGGGAGGCGGCCCGCATCGCGGAACTGCCGGCCACCGTGCTGCCGGCGCGCATCGAACAGGTGGCGCCGCAGATCGCCGCCGGGGTGGAAATCGTCTCGGCCCGCGCGCTGGCCCCGCTGCCGAAACTACTGGAACTGAGCTTTCCCTTCCTCGCGCAGGGTGCCCGCGGCCTGTTTCTGAAGGGACAAGATGTTGATAACGAATTGACCGAGTCCTCTAAATCTTGGAGAATCGAGGCTCGAATTTCGGAGAGCGTGACGGATCCCGGCGGACGTATCCTGGTGGTGGATCACGCCATGCCGCTCGATCGCGATCCGGGCGGATCGCAGGCCGGCGGATGAGCGCATGCGCATGCTCCTGGCAAGGGATTGAACCGCAGCGGCGGTTCGCGGAAGGCGGAAACGGACCATGAGCGAGATCGACGACCAGGCGGCATCCGGCGAGGCGGCCTCGCTCGCGCCGCGTGCGCCGGCGGCGGTGCCGCGGGTGCTGGCGCTGGCCAACCAGAAGGGCGGGGTCGGCAAGACCACCACCGCCATCAATCTCGGCACCGCCCTGGCCGCCATCGGCGAGACGGTGCTGATCATCGACCTCGACCCGCAGGGCAACGCCTCGACCGGACTCGGCATCGAGCGGCGGGACCGCCGCATGTCGACCTATGACGTGATGTGCGGCGAGGTCTCGCTGCGGCAGGCGGCGCTGCCAACGGCGGTGCCGCGGCTGCATATCGCGCCGTCCACCATGGATCTGTCCGGGCTGGAACTGGAGCTGGCCACCGCGCGCGACCGCGCCTATCGGCTGCGGGACGCGGTGCGCCGGCTGAACGGGGATTCGTCTCTGGCACGAAACGAATCCCTCGAATTCACCTATGTGCTGATCGACTGCCCGCCCTCGCTGAACCTGATCACTGTCAATGCCATGGCGGCGGCGAATGCGATCCTGGTGCCGCTGCAATGCGAGTTCTTCGCCCTGGAGGGCCTGTCGCAGCTGCTGAAGACGGTGGAGCAGGTGCGGCAGACGCTGAATCCCGGCCTGTCGATCCACGGCGTGGTGCTCACCATGTTCGATGCGCGCAACAATCTCTCCAACCAGGTGGTGGAGGATGTGCGGCAGTTCATGGGCGAGAAGGTCTACGAGACCATCATCCCGCGCAATGTGCGGGTGTCGGAGGCGCCGTCCTACGGCAAGCCGGTGCTGCTCTACGATCTCAAATGCGTCGGGTCGCAGGCCTATCTTCGTCTCGCATCCGAAATAATACAGCGCGAGCGCAATCTGCGCGCGGCGACGGCACTCTGAGGAGGCGTTCATGGCGATGGCGGAAGACGGCGGACGTTCGCGTCTGGGGCGCGGCCTGGCGGCGCTGATCGGCGATTTCGGCGACGATGCCCCGGGGGCGTCGGAGCGCGCGACCCCGGCGGGCGGTGCCCGGCGAGTGCCGCTCGCCTTCCTGCGGCCGAACCCGGCCAATCCGCGGCGGACCTTCGTCGAGGCCGATCTGGAGGATCTCGCCAATTCGATCCGCGAGCGCGGCATCATCCAGCCCATCGTGGTGCGGCAGCTGGCCGGCCAGCGCGACGCCTACGAGATCGTCGCCGGCGAGCGACGCTGGCGGGCCTCGCAGCGGGCCGGCGTGCACGAGGTGCCGATCGTGGTGGTCGACGTCTCGGATCGCGAGGCACTCGAGATCGCCATCGTCGAGAACGTCCAGCGCGCCGATCTCAACCCGCTGGAGGAAGCGGCGGGCTATCAGCAGCTCGCCGAACAGTTCAGCTATTCGCAGAACGATCTGGCGCGGGTGATCGGCAAGAGCCGCTCGCATGTCGCCAACACCATGCGGCTGCTCAAGCTGCCGGACGGCGTGAAGGCCTATCTCGCCGACGGGCGGCTCTCGGCCGGCCATGCCCGCGCGCTGCTGACGCAGGACGACCCGGAGACCATCGCCCGCGCCATCGTCGAGCAGGGGCTGAACGTGCGCGCCGTCGAGGCGCTGGCGCAGGAGCTCAACGAAGCCAAGGCCCGCGCCGAGGGCAAGCCGGCGCGCAAGCCGCGCACCCCGCGCGAGGTCGACGCCGACACAAGGGCGCTGGAGAAGCAGCTTTCCGACGTGCTCGGCCTGGCGGTGAGCCTGCGCCATGACGGCCAGTCCGGCGAAATCCGCATCCGCTACGCCTCGCTGGAGCAGCTGGACGAGGTGTGCCGGCGGCTGTCGGCCGGCTGAGGCGCCTCAACCGGGCGCCCGTTGCGGCGAAAGCTTCGATTCGAGAACGGAACGATCCGCCTCATCCCCGCCGGGCGGTGGCGGCCAGTTGCAGCAGCGCCCGCTCCGCCAGCGCCGGACCGAGGGCGGCGTTGCGCCGGGCGGCGAGCAGGGCGTCGTCGAGCGTCAGCAGCGCCCGTTCCAGCCGGGCGGCGGTCCAGCTGCGCAACGCCTTCTCCACCAACGGCTTGCGGCGGAAATGGATCGCCGGGCGGGCGCCGTCGAGGGCGCGCTCGACGCTGCCGCCGGCCTCGATGGCAAGCCGCATCAGATGCAGCCCCTGCGCGGCGCGGGCGACCGAGCCGAGGATGACGTCACCGCGCATGCCTTCGCCGAGCGCCTTGCGATAGGCCTCCGCCGCCTCCGCCGACAGGCCGGCGAGCGCGGAATCCACCACCTCGTCGAGGGCCAGCGCCGAGGCGTCGCCGACGATGTCGCGTACGTGCCGGGCGGTGATGCGCGGCTCGCCGGCGGCGTAGAGCAGCAATTTCTCGATCTCGCCGCGCGAGGCGAGGCGGTCGCCGCCGAGCAGGCCCATCAGTTCCTCGCGGGCGTCGCGGTCGATGGCGATTCCGGCGCCGGCGGTCATGGTGTCGATCAGCCGGGCGAGGTCGCGCTCGCTGTCGGCATAGCAGGCGACGGCCAGCGCGCGCGGCGAGGATTCGCAGGCGGAACGGAGC
The DNA here is from genome assembly GCF_018390555.1 of Ancylobacter oerskovii. Taxonomy (GTDB): domain Bacteria; phylum Pseudomonadota; class Alphaproteobacteria; order Rhizobiales; family Xanthobacteraceae; genus Ancylobacter; species Ancylobacter oerskovii. Next base: position 68,521 of record NZ_JAHBGB010000023.1, read on the forward strand.
GGGGCGTTCTTCTTCAGGTCGCCGGCCTCGATCACCACCACGGCCTCGAGCGCGGGCATGGCGAGCAGCGCCTCAACGGCTGGGACGACGTTCTTGGCGCCGGCCCGCAGCGAGATCACCCGGCGCCCGCCGAACAGCGCCACCGTCCCGGCCTCGTCGACCAGCCGGCCGGGATCGCCGGCGATCTCGTCGCCGTCGAGCCGCACCAGGCCGAAGGGATCGGTGGAGCCCTCGCCGGCCTTGGCGAGGAAGCTGCGGGCGCGCTCGCGCACCAGCCCGGTATCCGGGCCGAACAGCAGCAGCACCGGCCGCAGCGGATCGATGCGCGACAGCGTGGCCTCGACATCCGCGGGCCGGACGGCGACCATGACGCTCAGTTCCGCGGGCGGGCGGAGGTCGGGGTACCGATGACCGGCGTCGTGGGATCGGTGACGAGGGTCGAGGCGGAATTCGGGCTGACGGTCGCCCCGCCCTTGGTGGAGAAATAGACGGCGAGCTGGGTGCGGATGGTCTGCGCGACCACGGTGGAGGCGCGGTTCTGCGCGTCGCGGATGGCGCGGGCGCGGGCGAAGCGCTGATAGCCCGAATCGATGGAGGCCTTGCCATAGGCATTGGAGGCCATGACCGGCTTCTTGTCGTTGCCGGCCTCGAAGAGCTGCCACTTCGAATCGACGGTGATCATCTCGACTTCCGGCAGGCCGGAGATCGGGTCGATGATGGCCGCGGTGGTGTTGTCGGTGACGTTCAGCACCAGCCGGTACGGCGCGCCGACCGGATTTCCGGCGCCGCCGGTGAGGGCGAAGATCAGGTCGTTGCGCACCTCGTTGCCGACGCGGCCGGGAGCGAACACCACCTCGACGTCGCCGAGCTGGTCCTGGAGGCCGGTGCCGGCCTCGTTGGTGCTGTTGGCGTACATCGGCCGGAAGCAGCCGGCGGTGAGGCCGGACAGCAGCACGACGCCGGCGAGGGCGAAGAGGCGGCGGCGGGTGGGCGCGGGGCGGCGCGACAGCTCAGGCGACGACATTCACGATCCTCTGCGGAACCACGATGATACGCTTCGGTGCGCGCCCGTCGAGGGCTTCGGCGATGAGATCGAGCGCCAGCACCGCCTGCTCCACCTCGGCAGGGCTCGCCGCCTTGGGCACGGTGATCTCGCCGCGCTTCTTGCCGTTGATCTGGATCGGCAGCGTCACGCTGTCGTCGACGAGCAAGGCGGGATCGCTCGCCGGCCAATGAGCGGTGGCGGCGAGGCCGGCGCCGCCGAGCACCGTCCAGCATTCCTCGGCGAGATGCGGCACCATCGGCGCGATGACGGACACCAGGATCGACGCGGCCTCGCGCAGGGCGAAGGCGAGGTCGGGCGCCACGGTTTTCGCCTTGCGGGCGGCCGAGAGGGCGTCGCCGAACTCGTTGGCGAAGCCGTGCACGCGGGCGACGGCGACGTTGAAGCGCAGCCGCTCGACATCGTCGGCGACATTGGCGGCCAGACGGTGGGAGGCGCGGCGCAGGGCGGTCGATTCGGCACCGAAATCAGCGGGCGCGGCGGTGGCCGCCGGGGCTAGCGCCACGGTGTCGCCGACCAGCCGCCAGATGCGCTGCACGAAGCGCCAGGCGCCCTCGATGCCGGCGCTAGTCCATTCGCTGTCGCGCTCCGGCGGGGTGTCGGAGAGCATGAACCAGCGGGCGCAGTCGACGCCATAGGTGTCGGCCACCACTTCCGGCGGCACGACGTTGCGCTTCGACTTCGACATCTTCTCCGGTGCGCCGACGGTGACGGGCTCATCGGTGCCGACCCGCACGGCGGTGCCGTCCGGGCGCTTCTCGACCTCCTCCGGGAACAGCCACTTGCCGGCCTGGTCCTTGTAGGTCTCGTGGACGATCATGCCTTGGGTGAACAGGCCGGCGAACGGCTCCTTCACCGAGACGCGGCCGATCTTCTGCAGCGTGCGGATGAAGAAGCGCGAATAGAGCAGGTGCAGGATCGCGTGCTCGATGCCGCCGATATACTGGTCGACCGCCAGCCAGGCGTCGGCGGCGTCCTTCTGCAAGGGCGCGGTGCCGGGCTCGGAAGCGAAGCGGGCGAAGTACCAGGACGAATCCACGAAGGTGTCCATGGTGTCGGTCTCGCGCCGGGCCGGGGCGCCGCATTGCGGGCAGGCGACATGTTTCCATGTCGGATGCCGGTCGAGCGGGTTGCCGGGCTGGTCGAAGGTGACGTCCTCGGGCAGGCGCACCGGCAGCTGGTCCTCGGGAACCGGGACAGGGCCGCAGCTCTCGCAATGGATCACCGGGATCGGGCAGCCCCAGTAGCGCTGGCGCGAAATGCCCCAGTCGCGCAGGCGGTAATTCACCGCCCGCTCGCCGACCGGCTCGTTGCCGCGGATCTCGTTCTCGAGGCGCAGCGCCACGGCTTCCTTGGCGTGGGGCACGCTCTTGCCGTCGAGGAACTGCGAGTTGAACAGCGTGCCGTCGCCGTCATAGGGGCCGTCCGCCACCGAGAACTGTGCCGGATCGGCGCCGGTCGGCAGCACGACCGGGACGATCGGCAGGCGGTACTTGGTGGCGAAGTCGAAGTCGCGCTGGTCATGCGCCGGGCAGCCGAAAATGGCGCCGGTGCCGTAATCCATCAGCACGAAATTGGCGACATAGACCGGCACCGACGGCCCGCCGAGCGGATGGGCCACCTTCAGGCCGGTGTCATAGCCCATCTTCTCCTGGGTCTCGATCTCGGCGGTGGAGGTGCCGCCGCGCCGGCATTCCTCGACGAAGGCCTTCAACGCCGGATCACCCGCTGCCAGCGCCTCGGTCAGCGGGTGGCCGGGCGACAGCGCCAGGAAGGAGGCGCCGAACAGCGTGTCCGGGCGGGTGGTGTAGACCTTGATTTCCTGCGGCAGCTCCGCGGCAGCGTTCTCCAGCGCGAAACGGACATGCAGGCCTTCGGAGCGGCCGATCCAGTTGCGCTGCATGAGGCGCACCTTGTCCGGCCAGCGTTCCAGCGTGTCGAGGCCGGCGAGCAGTTCCTCGGAGGCGTCGGAGATGCGGAAGAACCACTGGGCGAGCTTGCGGCGCTCGACGAGGGCGCCGGAGCGCCAGCCGCGGCCGTCGATCACCTGCTCGTTGGCGAGCACGGTGTTGTCGACCGGGTCCCAGTTCACCTCGCTCTCGCGGCGATAGACGAAGCCGGCCTTCAGGAACTCGATGAAGATGCGCTGCTGCTCGCCATAATAGGAGGGATCGCAGGTGGCGATCTCGCGCGACCAGTCCAGCGACAGGCCGAGCAGCTTGAGCTGCTCGCGCATGGTGGCGATGTTCTCGTAGGTCCACTTGCCCGGATGGGTGTTGCGCTCGATGGCGGCGTTCTCGGCCGGCAGGCCGAAGGCGTCCCAGCCCATCGGGTGCAGGACGTTGAAGCCCTTCATCCGCTTGAAGCGCGCCACCACGTCGCCCATGACGTAGTTGCGGCCGTGGCCGATATGGATGCGTCCCGACGGATAGGGGAACATCTCCAGCACGTAGTATTTCGGCCGCGGATCGCCGTTGGCGGTGCGGTAGATGCCGCGCTCGTCCCAGATCTTCTGCCAGCGGGGCTCGGCCTCGCGGGCATTGTAGCGCTCGGTGGTGGTCGATGTCTGGGGCGAAGGCGATGTCATGGAAGCCGGTCTTGTCGTCGCAGTCGTGAAAGGCGGGCGGGATGTGGCGAGCCGGGCGGTCGCGCGCGGGAAAATCGCACGCGCGGAACGGCGGCGCCGGACTAGGGCACGAAGTCGGCGCTCCGGTCAACCTCCGGCGGCGCCCGGTGCCGGCGCGGTGCCGGCCTCTCCGCCGGCCGGGTAGACGTGGCCGGCGATGCGGACGCGGTTGCGGCCGGCCTCCTTGGCGGCATAGAGCGCCCGGTCGGCCGCCATCATCAGGTCGCTGCCCCGCAACTCCGGCGCCGGCGTGCAGGCGGCGCCGCCGACGCTGATGGTGACGGGGCCGCCGACCGACGGGGTATGGGCGATGCCGAGCTCTCGCACGGTGGCGCGCAGCCGCTCGGCAAGCTCGGTGGCGGCGGCCGGCGTCGCATCCGGCATCAGCACCGCGAACTCCTCCCCGCCGATGCGGGCGACGACATCGTTGCCCTGGACGGCGGAGGCGAGCGCCTGGGCGACGCGATTCAGGCAGCGATCGCCCTCCAAATGGCCGAAATGGTCGTTGTAGGGCTTGAAATCGTCGATATCGATCATCAGCAGGCCGAGCCGCCGGGCCGTGCTCCATTGAACCGCGAAGACGGCGTCGAAGCTGCGCCGGTTGGCGATGCCGGTGAGCGGATCGAGGCTGGCCAGCGAGCTCAGCCGGCGGTTGGCGCTGCGCAGCGCGTCCTCGCGGCGCGTCAGCTCCTCCGCCATCGCCTCGAAGGCGGAAGCCAGCGGCGCCAGCTCGGCGATCACCACCCTGCCGCCGGCGCCGTCGTCCTCCCGCTTGCCCTGGCCGAAGCGGGTGAGGCGCTGCGACAGCGCCAGCACGGGCGCGACGATGAGCGTCTCGCCGACCAGCCACAGCCCGAGCAGCATGACGAGGGTGGCGACCAGGAGCGTCATCGCCGCCCGCCAGGTCGCCCGCTCGACCTCGCGCGTCACCGCGCTCATGTCGAGGCCGACGATGAGGTGCATGTTGCTGCGGGGCAGGCGGCTATAGCCGTAGAGGCGCGGCACCCCGTCCGCACCCTCGGCGATCAGCGTGCCGAGGGTGCGTGCCAGGGCCTGCTCGACGACGGGGCTATGGCGCAGGTCCTGCCCCGCCAGCGTGCCGTCGTCGGGCGTGGCGCGGATCACGGTTCCGGTGGGATCGATCAGCAGCACCTGCGAGCGCAGGTCGAGGTCGGTGGTGTAGGAATCCGGGAACAGGCCGGAGATCCCCAGCCGCGCCACCACCACCGCGCGGACCTGGCCGTCCTCCTCCACCGCCGGCGCCGCCATGTATATGGCGGGGGACTGCGTGACGAAGCTCTGCTTCACCGTGCTGAAGTTGCGTATGCCGTGCATGGCGATGCGGAAATATTCGCGCTCGCCGATGTCGAGGCCCTCCGCCTCGGGGGTCGTGGTGCAGACCACATGGCCGTCGGTGTCGGCGAGGCCCAGGCTCTCGATGCTGGGGGCGGCATCGAGCACGGTGTACAGGCGCGTGCATTGGGGCGGCGGCTCGTCCGACGGGTCGGCCTTGGCCGCCAGCGCCATGTCGGTGGCCAGCGTGGTCAGGACGGCGTTGGCGGCGGCGAATTCCTCGGCGTATCGGCTGATGCCCTGCTGCACCAACTCCATGGCCCGCAGGCGGGATTGCTCGACCGCCTCCGCGTGGAGGCTGAAGATGCTGACGCTGCGCTCGCCGATCACCAGCGTCATGACGCAGACCACGAAGGTCGCGAGGCGCGCCCGGAGGCTGACGGTTCGCGTTCGCGAACGGACCGTGCGGGGAAGCTGCAACCAGGAAGCGCGGGGAGAGGAGGTGCCGTCGGCACCCCGATCGTTCGTCACCGATGCGTCGTATGTGCTCTGACCTACGGGAAGCGACGCTAACCCGTGTCCTGGCACGCGGCAAGGACGGACGGGCGAAATCGCGCCTGCCGTCTGTCAAATCGCGTCATTGCTTGGCATATGGAGCATCTGTCCGTCGCCGTCCGAAGGATGCCCGCATGAGCGCCGCCCCTCCCGCCGCTTCTTCCGCCCCCTCCCCCGTCGCGCTTCGGCTCGCCGAGGTCGAGGCCGCCATCGCCCGCGCCTGCCGCGATGCCGGCCGGCCGGCCGAGGCGGTGAAGCTGATCGCCGTGTCCAAGACCTTCGATGCCGAGGCGATCCGTCCGGCGCTCGCCGCCGGCCACCGCCGCTTCGGCGAGAACCGGGTGCAGGAAGCCAAGGCGAAATGGCCGGAGCTGAAGGCGGAATACCCCGATGCCGAGCTGCACCTCATCGGGCCGCTGCAGACCAACAAGGTGCGCGAGGCGCTGGCGCTGTTCGACGTCATCCATACGCTCGACCGGCCCTCGCTGGCGAAGGAGCTCGCCAAGGAGATCGCCCGGGCGGACGGCAAGGCGCCGCGGCTGATGGTGCAGGTGAACACCGGCGAGGAACCGCAAAAGGCCGGGGTGGCGCCGCTGGAGGCCGATGCGTTCATCAGGATGTGCCGCGAGGACTACGGCCTGCCGGTGGAAGGGCTGATGTGCATCCCGCCCGCGGAGGAGCCGGCGGCGCCGCATTTCGCACTGCTCTCCACCATCGCCCGCCGCAACGGGCTGGCGACGCTGTCCATGGGCATGAGCGGCGACTACGAGACCGCGGTGGCGCTGGGCGCCACCCATGTGCGGGTCGGCAGCGCCATTTTCGGCGGGCGTCCGCCGATCCCGGCGGGCTAGCCGACGACGAGGGCGGTGCGGGGCCCGATACGCGCCAGGAGCCGCAGCAGGTCGGGACGGCGGAAGGCGATGCAGCCGGCCGTGGGCTCGAAGCCGGGGCGCGCCAGATGGAGGAACACCGCCGAGCCGCGCCGGGCGCGGCGCGGGCGCTGGTTGTGGTCGAGCACCACCACCAGGTCGTACAGATCGTCCGGCCGCCACATCTCCTCATGCGAGGCCCCGAGCGGCGCGCGCGCCGGCCGGTTGTAGCGTCCGTGCTCCGGCGCGTCGCACCACAGATCCTCCGGGCGGGTGCGATGCAGGGGAAGGCGGCTCGCCGGCCGGCGGCCATGATCGGCGCGCCAGCGCAGCTGCAGCGGATGCCACCTGCCGGCCGGGGTGGCGCCGTCGCCCTCGCGCTTGTCGTGCCGTATCCCGCTACGCCCGAGCGCCACCGGCGCCGCGAATCCGGGGCCGATGACCACGCCTCTGGTGGGGCATCCGGGCCGGGCGACGACGCGCAGCCGGGAGATCGTCCCCGGCTTTTCTTTGTGAAACCTCTTCTTCTTCACGCGTTTTCCGTTCACGATCACGTCACGGGGCCGGCTGTATCGCCGTTTGGCGACGCGGCCACTCTTGCCGAAGGGGCCGAGCCTGCCTAGTCGGGAAACGTGATCGACGTCGAAGCTGATATCACGCCTGCGTTTCGAACGACGGCACGGGCAGGGCAACTCAAGCGATCGGAAGCTGACAGATGGCGAATGCTCAAAGAGTTCTGGTGGTCGACGACGACAGGGAACTGCGCGAGGCGCTGGTGGAGCAGCTCGCCCTCTATGACGAGTTCGAGGTGGTGGCCGCCGACAGCGGCCGCGCCGCGCAGGAGGCCGTCGACGCCGGCCGCATCGACCTGGTGCTGATGGATGTCGGCCTGCCGGACGGCGACGGCCGCGAGGCGGTGCGCGCCATGCGGCAGAAGGGCTTCAAGGCGCCGGTGATCATGCTGACCGGCCACGACACCGACAGCGACACCATCATGGGGCTGGAAGCCGGCGCCAACGACTATGTCGCCAAGCCCTTCCGCTTCGCGGTGCTGCTCGCCCGCATCCGCGCCCAGATGCGCTCGCACGAGGCGAGCGAGGACGCGGTGTTCACCATCGGGCCGTATACCTTCCGCCCCGGCGCCAAGATGCTGGTGACCGAGCGCAATTCCAAGATCCGCCTCACCGAGAAGGAGACGGCGATCCTGCGCTATCTCTACCGGGCGGGGAAGAAGCCGGTGGCGCGCGAGATCCTGCTGCAGGAGGTGTGGGGCTACAATTCCGGCGTCACCACCCATACGCTGGAGACGCATATCTACCGGCTGCGCCAGAAGATCGAGAAGGATCCCTCGCATCCCAATCTGCTGGCCACCGAGGCCGGCGGCTACAAACTGGTACCCTGACCGCGCGGCAGGTGATTCACTCGCGCGCGACTGCTGATTCGCGTGGGCGATTCGCCCCCGCGCGCTGGAGGTGGGCCGGGCGATGGCCATCGAGGACGACATAGCGCTGCTCGAAGGCGTGCCGCTCCTGCAGCTGCTCGGCCGCGAGGGGCTGCGGGTGATCGCCATCAGCGCCGATACGCGCAGCCTCAACGAGGGCGAGGTGCTGTTCCGCGAGGGCCAGTTCGCCGATGCCGCCTATGTGGTGGTGAGCGGCCGGCTGCGCGTCTCCCACGAGAATCCCGAGCGCAGCGCCAAGCCCGGTCACAATGAGGAAGTGGGGCCGGGCACGCTGCTCGGCGAGGTGGCGCTGATCACCGATACCAAGCGGCCGGCCACCGCCATCGCGCTGGAGCCCTCCGCGGTGCTGCGCATTCCGCGCGTCATCTTCATGCGCACGGTGGAGAGCTATCCCGAATCGGCGGTGCGCCTCGCCGAGACGCTGAGCGCGCGGGTGAGCGCCACGCTGGGCGAACTCGAAGGCGTGCGCCGCCGGCTCGACGCCATCGGCACGCCGGCGGGCGGGCGCTGAGGCGCGCCGCCGGAGCGGATGTCGCGCCATGATCCCCGTCACCAACCGCATCAGCCTCGCCGAGGAGGAGATCGTCGAGGCGTTCGTGCGCGCCTCCGGGCCCGGCGGCCAGAACGTCAACAAGGTGTCGAGCGCGGTGCAGCTGCGTTTCGACGTGCGCGCCTCGCCGAACCTGCCCGAGGCGGTGAAGGAGCGGCTGGAAAAGATAGCCGGCAAGCGGCTGACCAATGACGGGGTGATCGTCATTTCCGCCCAGCGCTTCCGCACCCAGGAGCGCAACCGCGAGGACGCCCTCGCCCGCCTTGTCGAGATGATCCGCGAGGCGGCGGTGGTGCCGGTGACGCGCCGCCCCACCCGGCCGACGCTGGGCTCGAAGATGCGCCGGCTGGAAGGCAAGGCGCGGCGTTCCGGCGTCAAGGCGCTGCGGCGCGACAAGCCGGGCGGCGGGGGCGAGGAATAGCCGGCTCTTTCCTTGCGGTGCCGTAGCGACGTCGATGGGTGGGCTTCGGCGGTATGGTGGCTTCCAAAGCTGTCGCCCGGACGGAAACGTCGGTGCGATCTGATGTGAGACCGATCATCCGTATCGGGATGTTTTCAGTGGCAGGCGCGCCCGACTTTTTGACGCGCTCCGGCGTCCACGACCTGGCGTGATGTTCAGGAGGCGTGTCGTCGTTGTCTGGATGGCCTCAGAAATCCGAGGCGATGCCCTTCACTTCCCAGTCGCCATAGCGCACCGGCTCGGGGCCGCCGCGCCCGTCGATCTCCTTCGGCAGCGGCGCGGGCGCGCCCTGGGCCGCGCGGCGGGCGGCGGCCTCTTCCAGGGCGCGGCGGGCGGCGGGCGGCAGCTCGCGCGGCGGGGCCGGCGGGGGCGCGGGAGAGTTGGTGTCGTTCTCGTCCATGGCCCATTGGAACCACCGCTCGGGCCGGCGCGTCAAGGCATGACCGACAGCCGCCATGGCGGGGGGCTTTGGTCCGTCGCCGCGCGGCTCCCTTGCGTCAGCCGGTGCCGCTTCCCATCCTATTCCCGACGAGGCGCCGCGGAACCGGCGCCGGAAGAGGGCATCGATGAACTATTTTCGCACGGCGATCCTGCTGGCGGGGATGACGGCGCTGTTCATGGCCGTGGGCTACATGATCGGCGGGTCCGGCGGCATGATGATCGCGCTGGTGGTCGCCGCCGGCATGAACGTCTTCAGCTACTGGAATTCCGACCGCATGGTGCTGTCCATGTACGGCGCCCGCGAGGTGGATCGCGCCAGCGCGCCGGAATTCGTCGGCATGGTGGAACAGCTCGCGGCCCGCGCTGACCTGCCCATGCCGCGCGTCTACATCATCGACAGCCCGCAGCCCAATGCCTTCGCCACCGGCCGCAACCCCAGCCATGCCGCGGTGGCGGCCTCCACCGGCCTGCTCAACGCGCTCTCGCGTGAGGAAGTGGCCGGCGTGATGGCGCACGAGCTGGCGCATATCAAGCATTACGACACGCTGACCATGACCGTCACCGCGACGCTGGCCGGCGCGATCTCGATGCTGGCGAATTTCGCGATGTTCTTCGGGCACAACCGCGAGAACAACAATCCCTTCGGCGTGATCGGCACCATCCTGATGATGATCCTCGCCCCGCTCGCCGCCATGGTGGTGCAGATGGCGGTGTCGCGCTCGCGCGAATATGTCGCCGACCGCGAGGGCGCGCTGATCTGCGGCCAGCCGATGTGGCTCGCCTCGGCATTGGCGAAGATCTCGAACTACGCGCATCAGGTGCCGAACATGGAGGCCGAGCGCAACCCGGCCACCGCGCACATGTTCATCATCAACCCGCTGTCGGGCGAGCGGATGGACAATCTGTTCTCCACCCACCCGGCGACGGAGAACCGCATCGCCGCGCTCGAGGCGCTGGCGCGGGAAATGGGCGGCGCGGCCCCGGCCGGCTCCGGCTGGGGTGGGCAGCCGCAGGGCGGTGCCGGCGCGACGGCGCGACCCTCGTCGGATCCGTGGGGGCGAGGCGGCGGCCAGAAGGGCGGCCAGGAGGGCGGGCGCCGTGGCCCCTGGGGCTGAGCCGCGTATCGCGGCCGGCTCGAGGGGTGGCCCGGCGCGGACCCGATAAGGCCCTGACGCGAGCCTGGCGGGCGACGCCGAGGGACGCGAGGAGCCATATTCCACGCAATGCCGGCGGCACGCTTGAAAAACCGCGGCTTCGCGGCTATCAGAGGCGCCGTCGACGGGTGTCCGTGCCGCGGTAGCTCAGCTGGTAGAGCAACGCATTCGTAATGCGTGGGTCGGGGGTTCGAATCCCTTCCGCGGCACCATTACCCCCCGAGCGGGGCCGAACGGTCCGCTTCTTCACATTGATGGCTACGTGCGAGCCCGGCCGCGATGCTTGCCGCGCGCTCGCGGCTTGCCGCTGGGCGCCAGCCGGGGCGCGCCATCGGGAGGCGGTCAAGGACCCGGCACCGGGAGAGCGACGGCGCGAGGGTTCGCGCCGTCCCTGCCGATCGGCTTCCCGTCAGCGCCAGACATACCAGCAGTTGCGGAACGGCCGGCCCCAGCGGTCGCGGCGCCAGCCGCAGACCCGGCGGCGACGGCCGCGCCAGCGACGGCGGCGGCGCCAATAGCCCGGGGGCGGGCCGGGAGGCGGCCCCCAGCCGTGGCGGGGCGGACCCCAATATTGTGCGTCCTCGATGGCGGTGCCGTCCGGGGTGGCGGCAGCCGCGGGGTCGGGCGGGGCGAGGCCCTTCAGCTGATCGAGCGGCGTCGCCTCGGCCGGGGCGGCGAAGGCGAGGCCGGCCGTCGCCCCGGCGCCGATGGCGCCGGCGAGGCCGAGAAGAAATCCACGTCTGTCCACGTCTGTTCTCCCGCAAGGGGACGTCCCGCTTCGGCGCGGAGGCGGCCCATCTGCCGCTGCAACGCCGGAACCGGAACGTGGGTTTCGCCGACCCAGCCGGCAGCATCCCGCCGCTTCGCGTCAGCACCCGGGCGGAAACGGGGCCGAAGCATGCCTTCCGCGGGGAGAAGTCGGGAGCGGATCGCCGGAAATGCCGCGCCGGCGGGCGCCGCGATCCTGCGTGGACGCAGAAGCGACGTGCCCTGCGGATCGGCGGGCGGGGCTGCGCGGCGGGCGGAAGTGCCCTGCCGGTCTCGGCCTATAGCAGCTGGGCGACCTCGAAATGCATGCCGTCCGGCCGGGTGTTGAAGTGGCCGCCCCAATAGAAGCCGTGCCGGTTGGCGATCGGCACCAGCTCGCGCAGGCATCCCTTCTCGCCCATCGCCGCGGGCTCGACGCCGAGCGGATTCCAGGCGGCGTTGATGTCGAAGGCGGTGCCGAAGGCGTGGTTGGACAGCTTGGTGGTGCTCTTGCGCTGGAAGCGCGCCACGAAGGCGCCGTCATAGGTGAGGATGCGGTCGAGCAGCCCGGCCTTCTCCCATTCCAGCCACAGCGCCACCAGCTGGTCCTTCGCCTTGACGTGGAAGCGGATGGCGAGCGGTCCCGGCTTGCCGAGGAAGCTCTTGAGCGGGATCTCGACCTTGACGATGTTGCGCGTCTCCCAATCGCCGAGGATGCGGATGTTCTCGGGATTGCCGGCGACGGGGGCGTGCACGAACTGGAAGGCGCCGAACAGCTTCTGGCGGTCCTCCAGCGACAGCAGCGGGCGGAAGCCGGGGCGCGGGGGGAAGTCGGGCGAGGAGAGGTCCAGCGCCGCCGGCGGCGGGGCGATGCCGACCAGTTCCTGGGCGAAACTCGGGCACTCCCGCACCCGGCCCCAATCCTCGTCGTCGGACACCCGCATGGCGTCGTTGAACCAGGCGACGAACCGGTCGATGTGCTGGCCGGTGCCGCGCGGGAAGCAGTGCAGCTTCCAGCGATTGGCGCCCGCCTCGTCGCGCTTGAGCGAGCCGGCATTGTAGGCCGCGGCCACCCGCGGCGGGTCGAGCTGGGTGGAGCTGCGCTGCTTGGCGATGTAGGCGGTGCCGGCGTCGATCGAGGTGGCCGGATCGAGCAGGTCGTCGGCCTTCAGGCTCTCGCGCCCGGTGGCGAAGCGGGCGGTCTTCACCAGCGTCTGCATCAATCCGACGCTCTCGTCGCCGATCTGCGGCTCGGCACGGCGGGCACCGGGATTGCCGGAGCTCTCGGTGGCGATGGTGGCGACCACCAGCTCCACCGGCACGCCGTATTTCTTCGCCGAGGCGGCGCAGAGCGGGCCGAACCGGTCCCAGATGCCGCTGACGGTCGTGGGCTCGCCCGGCGTGCCCTCGGCGCGGGCGCCGTCTATGGCGATGCCGGCCGGGGTCAGCGCCCAGCTCACCCCGTCGGGAAAATGGCGGTGCGGGTGGGTGAGCTTCGGCATCAGCTCGGTGAGCACGCTGGGGCTCATCGGCTTGGCCGGCTCGGGCGCCGGTTCCTCGGCCGCCGGGGCGACGACGACGCCCGGGGACGGCGAGACGGTGGCGATCGACCCGTCCTCGGCGACGACGATGGTGCCCGCCGGCGGCGACTTGGCCTGCGACACCGTCTTCGCCACTTCCTCGACGGTGCGCATGTTTTCCTTCGCCTGCCGCTCCTGGCTCTCGGCGGTGCGCTGCTGCAGGCCGGCGGCGAGCACGTCCTTGTTGCGCGAGCTCTGCGAGGAACCGAGCCAGAAGCTCATCACCGTGGCGAAGGCGGCGGCGAGGGCGCCGACGCAGATATTGATGATCTGGATGACGAAATCGGAGCGCGGCTGCACCAGAGCGGCGATCTGCGCGGGCTGCAGCGTGCCGATGATGTCGGCGAGCTCCTCGGGGAGCTCGGGCGGCTGCGGCACTTCCAGCCGGTTCTTCAGCAGGAGGAACATCGCCAGCACCAGGAAGAAGCCGATGGTGACGATGTAGGACAGCACCATCGGCGTGCGGGCGACGATGGTGTCCTTGTCGAGCAGCGTGCTCAGCAGCTGCCGGGCGCCGGTGGTGTCGGCAAGGTCCTGCTGGCGCTGCTCCAGCGCCGCCTTCTCGCCGGCGACGATCTCGTCGAGCCGGGCCTTGTGGGCGGCGAGGTCGCGGTCGAGCGCATCCTTGCGGACCTGCGCCTCCTGCGCGATCTCGTCACGCCGGCGCTGCGCCTCGGCCTCCAGCTCCAGCCGCTTCTCCTCGGCGACGATGCGGGCAAGGGACAGCCGCAGCTCGGCCGCGGCCGCCGGGTCCTGGTCGACCTTTTCCTGGGCGGTGGTGGCGTCGAGCGAGCCGGTGGTGCGGGCCACCGCCTCGACCACGGCGTCGGCGACCTTGTCGCCGCGCTTGCCGACAAGGAAGTCGAGCAGGCTGGGAAGAAGATTACCGGCAAGCAAAATCAGCGGATTCATGAGGCCCCCCAGCCTGTTCATGTCACGCCAATCGGATGTCTGCTGCACTGTGACCCAACGGTAGCACAACCCCGGGGCGCGGGACAGGCCAGCCGGCGCCGCCGCGCTGTCCGCCCGCCGCGTCATCGCCATTGCCGCCGGGCGCCGGCGCCCTATGTGCCCTGTTCCGGCACGCGCGCCGGAACGTGCCCGGGCGGTGCCGGCGAACCGGCGGGAGAGGGCCATGCTCTTCGAGGATCGGATCGATGCCGGGCGCCGGCTGGCGGCGACGCTGGCCGCCTACCGGTCCCGCCGCCCGGTGGTGCTGGCCCTGCCCCGCGGCGGCGTGCCGGTGGCGGCGGAGATCGCGCGAAGCCTCGCGGCGCCGCTGGACCTGCTGCTGGTGCGCAAGATCGGCCTGCCGGGCCATTCCGAGCTGGCCATCGGCGCGGTGGTGGACGGGGCGGCGCCGCTCATCGTGCGCAACGAGGCGTTGATCCGCAGCGCCCATGTCGGCGAGGAGGCCTTCCAGCATGTGTGCCGCGACGAACTGGCGGAGATCGAGCGCCGCCGGACCCGCTATCTCGGCGGGCGCACGCCGGTGCCGGTGGCGGGACGGGTGGCGATCGTCGTCGATGACGGCATCGCCACCGGCGCGACGGTGAAGGCGGCGCTGCGGGCGCTGCGGCGCCGCGAGCCGGCGGAGCTGGTGCTGGCGGTGCCGGTCGCGCCGGCCGAGGCGGTGGCGGCGCTGCGGCGGGAGGTCGATGCGCTGGTCTGCCTCGCCACGCCGGAGCCGTTCGGTGCCATTGGTCGCTTCTATGAGGATTTCGGCCAGCTCAGCGATGCGGAGGTGATCGCGATCCTCGCGCAGTTCCCGGCCGAGGCCCGGCCGCCGGAAACCTGAACCAGCCTCGCGCGGCGCGTCAGTCGGTGGTGAGCAGCGGCGCGTCGTTCCAGAAGTGCCGGCGGTCGGCGAGGAAGCGGGCCGCGATCGCGCTGGCGTGGCGCACCGCCTCGGGGGCGGTCCTGCCGCGCAGCAGCGCGTCGATGTAGCCGGCGGCGAACACGTCGCCGGCCCCGGTGGTGTCCCCGGCGCCCGCGACGGCCGCGACCGGCAGGGCGGTCTGGCCGGTCGCCTCGACGAGATGCACCGGCCGCGGCCCGTCGGTGAGCACCAGGGTGGAGAGCGACGGGCCGGCGATCCGCCGCGCCTGCTCGAAACTGTCCGGCCCGAGGGGGATGCCGCCATCGGGCGCCGCGCCGATCAGCACCTGCGCCGGGCGCCGTTCCCCCGCTTCCAGCGGCACCTGCGCCACCACGATGGTTTCGCGCGCGAGGCCGGCCAGGACATCGGGCTGCATGCGCCGGACATTCACATAGGCGATGTCGGCGGCCCGCGGCGGCACTGCGTGGAGGCGGCGCGCCTCGGTCGTGCGCGGCGCCAGGATGGTGCGTTCGCCGGCCGGGTCGACGAAGATGTCGAGCGGCACTGTGCGGCGGCCGGATCTCCCGATCGCGCCGATATCGAAGCCGAGCGCCACCAGCCGGTCGAGGCAGGCCTGGCCGAGATCGTCCTCGGCCAGCGTCGCGACGAGAGTGACCGCATGGCCGAGCGCCAGCAGCGCCGCGCCGGTGTTGAAGCCGCCACCGCCGCATCGCAGGGCGTGGCCCTCATAGGTCAGGCGGGCGCCGCCGCGCAGCGGCGCGTCCAGTCGCCAGATGCGGTCGACATTGACGCTGCCCGCGACAAGGATGTGGCCCATCTTCGGCTGCCCTTCGGCGGGCGCACCTTGCGGCCCGCCGCGATGTCCTCGCAGGTTCGGCGGCGTGTGGAAAGCCCCGCGGCGGGGCGTCGCTGAAACGAAACGGGCGCCCGTGAGGGCGCCCGCGCGGGGATGGTATCGGCCGGCGCCTAGTTCGGCCGGCGTCTGGTCGGCTTCACCTTGATGGTGAAGCACAGCAGCGCGGCGAGGATGGGCCCGGTCGCCAGCGTGAGCAGCGCCGGGGTGAAGCTCTGGGTGGCGTCGCGGATCCAGCCGACGAGATAGGGGCCGGCGAAGCCGCCGATCTGCGCGAAGCCGTTGATGAAGGCGAGGCCGCCGGCGGCGGCGGCGCCGGTGAGGAACTGCGTCGGCAGGCTCCAGAACACGCCGAGTACCGCCCAGACGCCGAAGGCGGCGATGCAGATCAGCACCAGACCCATCGTCGGATCGGAGGCGAAGGCGCTCGCGCCCAGGAACACGCCGCCCAGCAGGGCCGAGAAGGCGGTGTGCCATTTGCGCTCGCCGGTGCGGTCCGAGCTGCGCGCCACGGCGACGAGGCCGATGGCGGCGAAGATGAACGGGATGGCGGTGACGAGGCCGGTCTGGAAATCGGTGAGCCCGCCGATCGACTTGACGATCTGCGGCAGCCACAGCACCACGCCATACACCGCCATGGCGTTGAACATGTAGATGACGGTGAGCAGCCAGACGCGGTAATCGCGGAAGATGGCGCCGAAATCGTGTGCGCCCACCGCCTTCACTTCCTCATGCTCGCGCTCCAGCTCGGCGATCAGCCATTTGCGCTCGGGCGCGGTGAGCCAGCGCGTGTCCTGCTCCGGCCGGTCGACCAGGTAGAACAGGGTGATGATGCCGAAGATCACCGCCGGCACGGCTTCGAGGATGAACAGCCACTGCCAGGCGACGAGGCCGAGCCAGGTCGGGTTGGCGGAGAGGATCCAGCCGGAGATCGGCGCGCCGATCACGGTGGACAGCACGGTGGCGGTCATGAAGCCGGCGGTGGCCTTGGCGCGGTCGCGCTGCGGGAACCAGTAGGTGAGGTAGAGCAGGATGCCCGGCACGAAGCCGGCCTCGGCGAGGCCGAGCAGGAAGCGCATCGCGTAATAGCTGTACTCGCCGCCCACGAAGGCCATGCCGCCGGAGATCAGGCCCCAGGTGATCATGATGCGGGCGATCCAGAGCTTCGGCCCCACCTTCCGCATGATCATGTTGCTGGGGATCTCGAAGGCGATGTAGCCGATGAAGAAGATGCCGGCGCCAAGGCCATAGGCCGTCTGCGACAGGCCGATGTCCTTGTTCATGTGAAGCGCGGCGAAGCCGACATTCACGCGGTCGAGATAGTTGATGATGAACAGGACGAAGCAATAGAACACGATCCGCCAGCGCAGCTTGCCGAGCACGCTCCTGCGGATGGCGTCGTCACTTTCGACCGATGGCACTCCCGTCGCGACCGACATCGCGTCTCCTCCTTGGCGGGATCGATTGGTGGTTGGAGCCGCGCCCGGCGGTGCGGCGACCGCCGCGCGAGGCTCGACGGCTTTGGCCCGACGGGGCTTCAGTAGGTGGCGCGCCCGCCCGACACGTCGAAGACGGCGCCGGTGGAGAACGAGGCCTCCTCGCTGGCGAGCCAGCACACCAGCGCGGAGATCTCCTCGATGGCGCCGAAGCGCTTCACCGGGATCTTCGACAGCATGAAGTCGATATGCGCCTGGGTCATCTGGTCGAAGATCGGCGTCTTCACCGCCGCCGGGGTGATGCAGTTGACCCGGATGTCGGTGGTGGCGACTTCCTTGGCGAGCGACTTGGTGAAGCCGATCACCCCGGCCTTGGAGGCGCTGTAGGCCGAGGCGTTGGGGTTGCCTTCCTTGCCGGCGATGGAGGCGATGTTGACGATGCGGCCATAGGCCTTCGTCTCCATCGCGCGGATCGCCGCCTGGTTGCAGTAGAACAGGCCGTTGAGGTTGACGTCGATCACTCGCCGCCAGGCCTCGGCCGGATAGTCGCGCACCGTGGTGTTGGGGCCGGTGATGCCGGCGCTGGCGACGAGGATGTCGAGGCCGCCGAGCGCGGCGGTGCTCGCCGCCATCGCCTCGGCCACGGCCGTGTCGTCGCAGATGTCGAGCGCCTGCACGTCATGGGCGCCGGTGGCCTGCCTGGCCGCGGCGAGCGCGTCGGCCTGCAGGTCCCACAGGCTGACCTTGGCGCCCTCGGCGACGAGGCGCCTGGCCACGTCGAGGCCGATGCCGGACGCGCCGCCGGTGACGACGGCGGCGCGGTTGGCGAAACGATCGGGGAACAGCATGTCCGTTCTCCTCAGCCGCGCGACCAGGCGACGACGGCCTGGCGCTGGGTGCCGAGCTTCTCGATGCCGAGCGTCATCACGTCGCCGGGCTTGAGATAGACGGGGGCCGGCTTCTTGCCCATGCCGACGCCGGGCGGCGTGCCGGTGGTGATGATGTCGCCGGGCAGCAGCGTCATGAAGCGGCTGACATAGGCGACGATGGTGGCGCAGGAGAAGATCATGGTGCGGGTGTTGCCGGTCTGCATGCGCACGCCGTTGACGTCCAGCCACATGTCGAGCGCCTGCGGGTCGCCGACCTCGTCGGATGTCACCAGCCACGGGCCGACCGGGCCGAAGGTGTCGCAGCCCTTGCCCTTGTCCCAGGTGCCGCCGCGCTCGATCTGGAACTCGCGCTCCGACACGTCGTTGACGAGACAATAGCCGGCAACATGATTGAGCGCGTCCGCCTCCTCGACATAGGAGGCGCGGGTACCGATGACGATGCCGAGCTCGACTTCCCAATCGCCCTTCACCGAATCCTTCGGCAGCATCACCGTGTCGTCCGGGCCGGACAGCGAGGAGGTCGCCTTGGTGAAGACCACCGGCTCGGTGGGGATGGGCAGGTTCGATTCCTCGGCATGGTCGACATAGTTCAGGCCGATGGCGATGAACTTGCCGACATTGGCAAGCGGCACGCCGAGGCGCGGGGCGCCCTCGACGAGCGGCAGCGTGGCCGGATCGACGGCGGCGAGCCCGGCCAGCGCGGCGGGGGCCAGCGCCCGGGAATCGATGTCGGCGAGCCGGGCGGACAGATCGCGGATGCGGCCCTCGGCATCGAGGAGGCCGGGCTTTTCCTGGCCCGACGGGCCATAGCGCAACAGTTTCACGGCGGAGGATTCCTGAAGGAGGGCGGGACGGACTGCCTCGAGCCGGTCCCGTCCGGCGGTTCCCGGCGGTGACGTCCGCGAGGCGGCGAGGCGAACTCAGTCGGGAAGGGCAAGGCCCGGCGCAGCGATCGCTGCAGCTTCATCTCCCAAGGTGGTTTCTTGTTGTTGAAATCCCATATAATGGGATTTATGTTTCATATGTGGAATAAAAGCGCAGAAGATGGCACGGTGTCAAGGCGTGGCGGGCGCTCGGACGCGCTGCGCCCGCCCCGTCGCGGCGGCGTTGTCGGTCCTGCCTGCGGCCGCTAGGGTCGCCGCACCGATCTCCAGGGAGACATGATGGCCAAGGAAACGCCCGCCGTGGATTCACCTGCCGTGGATTCACCCGCCGTGCCGCCGGACGGCGCCCGCCCTTCCGCCTCCGGGAAGCCGGAGGGGGCCGCGCCCTCGGGTGCGCAGACGCTGCTGCGGGGGCTCGACGTGCTGGAAGCGGTGGCGGCCGGCCGGGGCGATCTGGCGAGCCTTTCGCGCGAGCTCGGCATGACGCGCACCACGGTGCATCGGCTCGCCGCGGCGCTGGTGGAGCGCCGCTACCTGAATTTCGTGCCACGCCAGGGCTACAGCCTCGGCCCGAAGCTGATGGAGCTCGGCTTCCGCGCCCAGCGCGACATGCCGCTGCGCCAGGCGGCGCACGCCCATCTCCGGCAACTGGCGGAAAAGACCCAGGACACGGTGCAGCTGGGCATACTCGACGGCGACGCGGTTCTCTATCTCGACAAGGTGCCGGGACAGCGGCTGTTCGAGATCCGCTCGACCATCGGCGACCGGCACCCGGTCTGGTCGACCGGCCTCGGCAAGGCGCTGGTACTCGACATGGACGAGGCGCGGTGGAACGGCTTCTACGGCGCCGGCGGGCCGCGCCCCGGTGCACCGGCGGCGCTGACGCGGGAGGCCTGGCTGGGGCGGATGCGGGCCTATGCCGCCAACGGCATCGCCTTCGACATGGAAGAGACCGAATCGCAGCTGCGCTGCGTGGCGGCGCCGATCCGCGACGCCAGCGGGGCCATCGTCGCGGCGCTGAGCGTCTCAAGCATCGCGCAATATATGCAGCCGGAGCGGATGGACGCGCTGTCGGCCGAAGTGCGCCGCACGGCGGAGGCGATCAGCGAGGCGCTGGGCTGGCAGGTACCGTGATCTGGTGCGGGCGGTCGGACTCGAACCGACATATCCGTGAGGACGGCGGATTTTGAGTCCGCTGCGTCTACCAATTCCGCCACGCCCGCGCGGGGAGCTATCTATAACGGATGACGCGGCTCGCCAAGCCGGGATCGCCGCGCGGACATCCCCCGTTTTGCCGCCGCATCCGCCGGCGCGCCGGGCGGGTCGCCGGGCGGGTCATGCCGACAGGCGATCGAGCGGCGTCCCCCGTCCCTGCTGCGCCGATTCCGGGAAACGCGCATCGACCCAGCAGCCGAACGCCGCCTCGGCGACATCGCGGGCCTGTTCGGCGCAGATCCGGCCCTGCCGGCGCAGCTGACGCACGTCGATGCCGGCGGCGGCGAGCGCCACCGCATGGCCGACATACCATTCCTCCAGCCCGCGCGGATCGGCCTCGAGGTGGAACTGCAGCGCCAGCCCGGCCTCGCCGCCGCAGGCGAAGGCCTGGTTCTCGCGATGGGCGTCGAAGGCGAGCCGGCGGGCACCGGGCGGCAGCTCGATGCCGTCGCCGCGCCAGTGCAGCACCTTGGCGCCGGGCCGTCCGAGCGGCGCCAGGGCCGAGCGCCGGCCTTCCGGCGTCAGCGACACCTCGCCCCAGCCGATCGGCGCCGTCGTGGCGGCCTCCACCCGCCCGCCCAGCGCGGCCGCCATCAGCTGGGCGCCGAGGCCGATGCCGAGCGTCGGCTGGCCGCGCGACAGGCGGCGTTCGATGAGATGCATCTCGCTGGCGAGGAAGCGGAAGGCGCGCTGGTCGCCGACGCCGATCGGCCCGTCGAGCACGATGACGAGGTCGGCGTCGCGAATGGAATAGTGCGAGAGCTGGTCGGTGCTCGCTTCGCAATAGGAGACCGACCAGCCGCGCGCATCGAGCGTGCGGGCGAAGCCGCCGAGGTCCTCGAAGGCCACATGGCGGATCGCCACGGCGGAACGCCGCCGGTCCGCCCTACGCCTGCCGCGCATCTGCATCATCCATCCGTCGTTATGTCCATGTGAATATAACGATGGATGGGCCACGGGAAGCAAGCCCGTTCGCGCCTGCTGCGGCGCGCCTTTGGAAGGGGGACGCCCGCCGGCGTCCGCGGCCGCTTGCTCCGCACGCCCGGAACCCGCTATGTGCCGTCTTCCCGAAACGGAGGCGGTCTCATGCCCGGCGCGCTCGACGGCATCAAGGTACTCGACCTGTCGCGGGTCCTCGCGGGGCCCTGGGCGACGATGACGCTGGGCGACCTCGGCGCCGAGGTGTGGAAGGTGGAGAATCCCGGCTCCGGCGACGACACCCGCACCTGGGCGCCGCCCGCCGCCGGCGGCATCGCCACCTATTACCTCGCCGCCAACCGCAACAAGAAGAGCCTCGCCGTCGATCTCACCACCCCGGAAGGGCGGGAGATCATCGCCGGGCTGGCGGCGCAGGCGGACATCGTCATCGAGAATTTCCGCCCGGCGAGCCTGCGCAAGTTCCGCCTCACCTATGAGGACCTGAAGGCGATCAATCCGCGGCTGATCTACTGCTCGATCTCCGGCTATGGCCGCGACAACGCGCAGGAGGACCGGCCCGGCTATGATTTCGTCATCCAGGCCGAAAGCGGGTTCATGGCGATCACCGGCGAGGCGGAGGGCGAGCCGATGAAGCTCGGCGTCGCCTTCGTCGATCTCGTCTCCGGCATGAACGCGGTGCAGGCGATCCTCGCGGCGCTCTACATGCGCGAGCGTACCGGGCAGGGGCAGGCGATCGACATCGCGCTGATGGACGGGGCGCTGTTCCTGCTGGCCAATGTCGCCTCGGCGCATCTGAACACCGGCAATGAGGCGAAGCGCTTCGGCAATGCGCATCCTTCCATCGTGCCCTACCAGATCTTCGCCTGCCGCGACGGGCGGCTGGCGCTGGCGGTGGGCAATGACGAGCAGTATCGCCGGCTGTGCGTGAACGTGCTGGAGGCGCCGGAACTGGCGCAGGATCCGCGTTTCGTCACCAATCGCGGGCGGGCGGAAAGCCGCGCCGCGCTGCTGCCGCCGCTGTCGACGAAGATCGCCGGCTTCGGGCTCGCCGACATTCTCGACCGGCTGCACCGCTTCGGCATCCCGGCCGGCAAGGTGCACACGGTGTCGGAGGCCTTCGCCAGCGAGACGGCGCAGCTGCGCGGCAGCGTGGTGGAGACGCCGCACCCGGCCATCGGCAGCTTCCGCTCGGTGCGCAGCCCGCTGCGGCTGGCCGAGGCGCCGCCTACTGTGCGCCGCGTGCCGCCGGGGCTCGGCGAGCACACCGATGCCGTGCTGGGCGAGGTGCTCGGCTATGCGCCGGAGCGGATCGCCGCCTTGCGCGCGGCCGGCATCGTCGGCTGAGGCCGGCGGGGTTCGTCATTCCCCCAGCAGGTTGGCCTTCACCCGCACGAGATGCCGGGTCATCGCGGCCTCGGCCGCGCGGCCGTCGCGGGCGCGCAGCGCGGCGACGATCTCGCGATGCTCCTGCCGGTAGAGGTCGCGGCGCTCGGCGGTGATGGAGCGGCGCTTGAGCTCGCCCCAGTCGGCATGGTCGCGGGCGGCGGTGATGGTGGCGTAGATCGCCACCATCAGCCGGTTATGCGTCGCCTCGGCGATGGCTTGGTGCAGCGCCGCGTCCCATGTCTCGAATTCCTCGAAGTCGTCAGCCGCCTCCGCCTCGCGGTTGCAGGCCTCCATGCGCTCGAAATCGGCGGCGGTGGCGTTCATCACCACCAGTTGCGCCAGGCGCGGCTCCACGATGAGGCGGGCGGCCATGATCTCGGTGGGGCTGGCGTCGCGGCTGCGGGCGGGCTCGCCGGCCGGCGGCGTCTTCGCCACATAGGTGCCGGAGCCGATGATGCGCACCACCTTCTTCTGCGCTTCCAGCACCGACAGCACGTCGCGCACCGCCGAGCGGGGCACGCCGAGCTTCTCCGCCAGCGCCCGCTCGGTCGGCAGCTTGGCGCCCGGCCCATAGGTGCCGGAGCCGATGGCCCGGTCGAGGAAGTCCTGCACCAGGCTCGCCGGCTTGCGGTCGACCAGCACGCTATCCATGACGTCTCCGTCCCGTTTCTTGCATTTGGTATACCAATAGATTCCGCCGCAAACAACAATGTGAGGCGCATTTCAAGGCGATATCGCCGAAAGTCTGGAGCCGCTGGTTGACATTTGGCAAACCAATATGGCCTGATAGGTGGCAATTGGTCAACCAATAAAGGACCGGAGATGAAATTCGCCACCTATGTCCATCAGGGGAAGGAAAGCGTCGGGCTGGTCGATGCCGAAGCCGGGCGCGTCTACCGCGTGGATGTCGCCGACATGGTCGAGCTGATCGCCCGTTATGACGAGATCGCCCCGTCGATCCGCCGGAACGGCAACGGCGCCGAGCTTTCCGAGGTCAAGCTGCTCGCCCCGGTCCCGCGCCCGCGGCGCAACATCTTCTGCGTCGGCAAGAACTATCGTGACCACGCGAAGGAGTTCGCCAATTCCGGCTATGAGGCCGGGGCGGTGAAGGGGGCGGAGATCGACGACTATCCGGCGGTGTTCACCAAGCCGGGCACCTGCGTGATCGGGCCGGGCGACACCGTCGACACCCATCCGCGCGTCACCAGCGCCGTCGACTACGAGGTCGAGCTCACCATCGTCATCGGCAAGGGCGGGCGCGACATTTCCCGCACCGAGGCGCACCGGCACATCTTCGGCTACACCATCATCAACGACGTCACCGCCCGCGACCGGCAGAAGAACCACCGCCAGTGGTTCCTCGGCAAGGCGCTCGACACTTTCTGCCCGATGGGGCCGTGGATCGCCACCGCCGACGAGGTGGATGCAGAGAACCTGCAGGTCCGCACCTGGGTCAATGGCGAGCTGCGCCAGGACGCCAATACTAGCGACCTGATCTTCGACATACCCGGCCTCATCGAGACCATTTCCGCCGGCACCACGCTGGAGCCGGGCGACCTCATCGCCACCGGGACGCCGGCCGGGGTCGGGCTCGGCTTCAACCCGCCGAAATTCCTCAAGGCCGGCGACAACGTCACCATGACCATCAGCGGCATCGGCACGCTGAGCAACCCGTTCGCCTGACGACCTGCGCATGAGATCACACGCCTAGATCGGGCGGGCGAAAGGCCCGCCAGCCAAAAGCCGAAGCGCAGAAACAAGGCGCCGGCTCCGGGAGGAAAAATGGCTCTGCTTACCCTCGCGTCCCCCTCGCGGGCGGCCGCCCTGCCGCGCTGGCTCGGCCTCGAAGGCCTGGTCATCGGCGGCGCCATCGCCGCGCTCGTCGTGCTCGTCGTCCTGCCCGTGCTGTCGCTGGTGGCGGCGAGCGTCTGGGACAAGGGGCTGACCGGCTCCTTCTTCGCCACCGCGCTGGGCAGCACCGCCAATCTGCGGGCGCTCGGCAATTCGCTGATCCTCGGCGCCTGGACCGGGCTGATCTCCATCGTCATCGGCGTGCCGCTGGCCTGGGCGGTCAGCCGCACCAACGTGCCGGCCAAGGGGCTGATCCAGCTCACCGCGACGCTGTCCTACCTGTCGCCGCCCTTCCTCACCGCCATCGCCTTCGTGAACCTGTTCAGCCCCAATGCCGGGGTGGCCAACGTGTTCCTGCGCGAGGTGGTGGGCCTCGACGTCACCTTCAACATCTTCACCATGAGCGGCCTGGTCTTCGTGACCGTGCTGCACACCTTTCCCTTCGTCTACCTGCTCGCCTCCTCGGCGCTGCAATCGGTGGACGCCTCCTATGAGGAGGCGGCGCAGATCCTCGGCGCGTCGAAGCTGCGCACGGCGCTGAGCATCACCCTGCCGCTGGTGGCGCCGGCGGTGCTGTCGGGAACCCTGCTCGCCTTCGTCAACGCCATCGCGCTGTTCGGCTCGCAGGCGATCATCGGCCTGCCCGGCCGGGTGGTGACGCTGCCGACCCGCATCTACGCGCTGTTCGACTACCCGCCGCAATATGGCGTCGCCTCGGCGCTGTCGCTGTTGTTCATCGCCATCACGGTGATCGCGCTCTATCTGCAGCGCGCCTTCCTCGCCCGCCGCTCCTATGTGACGCTCGCCGGCAAGGGCGCACGCCCGCAGCTGATGGACCTCGGCGGCTGGCGCTGGGCGCTGTTCGCGCTGTGCGTCGTGGCCTTCGTGGTCGCCATCCTGCTGCCCTATGGCACGCTGATCGCGGTGTCCTTCTCCAAGAGCTGGGGCCTCGCCTTCTGGCAGAACCTGACGCTGGAGAACTACCGCTTCATCCTCATCGACTACGACGTCACCCGCCGGGCGATCCTCAACAGCCTGATGCTCGCCACCATCGCGGCGACCTTCTGCGTCTTCCTCGGGGCGATCATCTCCTGGATCGACATCCGCACCAGGCTCCCCGGCCGCAAGCTGCTCGACTATGCCGCGCTGATCCCGCTCGGCCTGCCGGGCATCGTGATGGCGGTGGCGCTGCTGCAGTTCTGGCTGAAGATGCCGGTCGCCCTCTACGGCACTTTCGCCATCCTGCTGCTGGCCTATGTCGGGCGCTACGTGCCGCTCGGGGTGCGCGCCGCCAACTCCTCGCTGCGCCAGATCGACCCCTCGCTGGAGGAGGCGGCGCAGATCCTCGGTGCCTCCTGGGGCACGCGGATGAAGGAGATCACCCTGCCGCTGATCCGGCCCGGCCTGTTCGCCGGCTGGCTCCTGGTGTTCGTGCCGGTGATCCAGGAGCTTTCGGCCTCGATCCTCCTGTTCTCCTCCGAATCCATCACCCTCGCGGTGGCGGTCTACAACCTCTACGAGACCGGCTACACCGAGCCCGTCGCCGCTCTCGCCATCGTCAACATGATCATCATCGCGGTCGCCATCGGCATCGCCCGCCATTTCGGCGGCAGCCGCATCGGCCTGAAGACCGGCGGTTGAGGCAAGAGAACAACATGGCCACGATCCAGATCAACAACCTGTCGAAGTTCTACGGCAGCAAGGAAGGCGGGGCGGCGGTCAGCGGCCTCAACCTCGATATCCGCGACAACCAGTTCGTCACCCTGCTCGGCCCTTCCGGCTGCGGCAAGACCACGACGCTCAGATTGATAGCCGGCTACATCACGCCGGATGCCGGCACCATCCGCGTCGGCGACCGCGTGGTCTCGTCGGCCGACGGGGTGGCCCCGCCGGACAGGCGGGGCATGGGCATGGTGTTCCAGAACTATGCGGTGTGGCCGCACAAGACGGTGTTCGAGAACGTCGTCTTCGGCCTCAGGCTGCGCAAGGTGCCGGCCGAGGCGGCGCGGCGCAAGGTGCTGGACATGCTGGCGATGGTGAACCTCGCCGGGCTCGAGGACCGGCTGCCGAGCGAGCTGTCCGGCGGCCAGCAGCAGCGCGTGGCGCTGGCCCGTTCGCTGGTGGTCGAGCCGGGCATCCTGCTGCTCGACGAGCCCTTGTCCAATCTCGACGCCAAACTGCGCGAGAAGATGCGCACCGAGCTCAAGCAGCTGCAGCGCCGCACCGGCATCACCTTCGTCTATGTGACGCACGACCAGGCCGAGGCGCTGGCGCTCTCCGACCAGATCGCGGTGATGCATGGCGGCGAGCTCCAGCAATACGGTTCGCCGGACGATGTCTATCGCCGCCCGGCCAACAAGATCGTCGCCGATTTCATGGGCATCGTGAACTTCCTGCCCGGCACGGTGGAGGCGGGGCCGAACGGCCTCGCCGTGGCGGTGGACGGGGTGGCGGTGCCGGCGCCGGTGCATGGCACGCTCGCCGCCGGCCAGCCGGTCGATCTCGCCGTGCGGCCGGAGAGCGTGCGCCTCGCCGTCGGAGAGGCCGGGACCGGGCGGCTCGCCGCCACCGTCACCGACATGACCTATCTCGGCAATCTCGTCGAATACTGGCTGCAGCTCGAATCCGGCACGGCGCTGCGGGCGCAGACGCACCCGCTGGAGCGCTTCTCGGTCGGCGACCGGGTGAACCTCTCCATCGACGCCGCCGATTGCAGCGTGTTCCCGCGCGCCGGCGCCGCGCACTGACATCCCGACAAGGAGACGCAAGACATGTCCACCACCGCCGCCCTGAAGCCCGCGCCGCGCGGGGAAGAGCACTGGACCAGGAACGGCGACGCCGAGCTGTTCCTGTGGCGCAAGGCCCCGGAAGCCGGGGCGAAAGCCGGCACCGTGCTGTTCGTGCACGGCTCCTCCATGGCCTCGCAGCCGACCTTCGACCTTGAGGTGCCCGGCCGGCCCTTCTCCTCCGCGATGGACTATTTCGTCGACAAGGGCTTCGAGACCTGGACCGTCGATCTGCGCGGCTATGGCCGTTCCGACAAGCGCCCGGGCACCGAGGCGACCATCGCGCAGGGAGCGGAGGACCTCGCTGCGGCCACCGACTACATCATCGCCGAGACCGGCGTGCCGGCCTTCCACGTCTACGGCATCTCCTCGGGGGCGCTGCGCGCCGCCACCTTCGCCGAGCGCCATCCCGAGCGGGTGAAGCGGCTGGCGCTCGACGCCTTCGTATGGACCGGCGAGGGCAGCCACACGCTGGAGAACCGCCGCAAGAAGCTGCCGGACTTCCCGCGCGGCGGGCGCCGGCCGATCGACAAGGCCTTCGTCTATTCGATCTTCAACCGCGACCATCCCGGCACCGCCGAGGACAAGGTGATCGAGGCCTTCGCCGACGCCATCACCGCGCTCGACGATTCCATGCCCAACGGCACCTATATCGACATGTGCACCCATCTGCC
Source organism: Ancylobacter oerskovii (assembly GCF_018390555.1). Lineage (GTDB taxonomy): Bacteria > Pseudomonadota > Alphaproteobacteria > Rhizobiales > Xanthobacteraceae > Ancylobacter > Ancylobacter oerskovii. The sequence continues at coordinate 96,075 of NZ_JAHBGB010000023.1, forward strand.
GGTGATCGATCCGGCGAAGATCACCGTGCCGACCATCGTGATGCGCGGCGAATATGACGGCATCGCCGGCATGGACGACCTGATCGCGTTCTTCAGGAAGCTGCCCAATTCCGACAAGCAGTTCGCGGTGATGCCCGGCATCTCGCACGCGTCGTTCCAGCAGAAGAACTACATGCTGGTCTACCACATACTGCACGGCTTCTTCACGCAGCCGGAGCCGATCTACCGCGGCGGATAGAAACGCGGAGTACCGACGAAAACGCCAACAACAACAAATAATACATCAGGAGGAACATATGAGGACGCTCATCGACCGGCGCGGGTTCACCCTCGCGCTCGGCCTTCTCGCCGGCGCCGCGGCGCTGCCGGCGGCGGGCCACGCAGACGAGGCGGACATGGCCAAGGCCAAGGCCGAGGGCAAGGTGGTCTGGTACACCTCGACGCCCATCGAGCAGGCCAACAAGCTCGCCAAGCTGTTCGAGCAGCAGAGCGGCATCAAGGTGGAGCTGTTCCGCTCCGGCGGCTCGGCGATCCTGCGGCGCTTCAACCAGGAAGCCTCGGCCGGGCGCATCGCCGCCGACGTGCTCACCACCTCCGACCCCGCCGCCTCCAACATGATGGCGGAGCAGGGCCTGTTCGTGGCGTTCAAGCCGAAGGATTTCGACAAGATCCCGGAGACGGCGAAGGACAAGGACGGCAACTGGATCGGCCAGCGGCTGAACCTGATCACCATCTACATGCGCGGCGACAAGGTGCCGGAGGCCGAGCGGCCGAAGAAATGGACCGACCTCACCGCCAAGACCTTCGACAAGAAGCTGGTGATGACCGATCCGTCCTTCACCTCGCTGCAATTGTCGGTGGTCGGCACGCTGTCGGAGAAGCTCGGCTGGGACTATTACAAGCAGCTCGCCGGCAATGACGTGATGGTGGTGCAGGGCAACCAGCAGGTCTCCGACAACCTCAAGCGCGGCGAGCGGCTGATCGCGGTGGGGGCGCTGGATTCCTACGCGGCGGAAGACCGTGCCAGCGGCCACGACATCGTCACCGTCTATCCCGCCGACGGCACCTTCGTCATTCCCTCGCCCACCGCGGTGGTGAAGGGCGGGCCGAATCCCGAGGCGGCCAAGGCCTTCGCCGCCTTCATGATCAGCGAGGCGGCGCAGAAGATCTTCCCGGCGGACGGCGGCTATGCGGCGCGCAGCGACGTCGATCCGCCGGCCGGCAGCCCGAAAGTCTCGGACCTCGTCATCATCCCCGTCGACTATGCGGCGCTGGAGAAGAAGGCGGCCGAGGTGAAGGACGAGTTCAACGCCATCTTCCGCTGAGAGGCGGTAAGCGACGCGGCGGCGGCGGGCGCGGGCCTGCCGCCGCTTCGCGTTCAGCGCGGATCGGCGAGCGCCGGCCGCAGCGCCGTCGCCAGCGCCCGGCGGTTGAGGCGCGGCGCGGCGCGCAGGACCGCCAGCGTCTCCGCCCGCTCCAGCACCGCGGCGAAGCGCAGCACGGGGTGATATTCCGGCCGGTTCCAGAAATCATGCACCGCCACCGTCACGCCCGGCGGCCCGAACAGCAGCGCGGCGAGGATCGAGGCGACGCGGAACCGCCCGTCGACGAAGACGAGATCGGGCGCGAAGTCCGGCGCCTGCACCCAGGGCGCCGGCGCATAGGCGGGCCAGCGGCCCTTCAGGCTCTTGTCCTTGGGCTTGCCCCAGTTCTTCACCGGGCCGAGATCGACATGGATGAAGGCGAGGCGTCCCTCGGCCTCGGCCTCGGCGAGCGCCGGCACCAGGCGCAGCCGGGCGATCCAGGCCGGGTCGGAATCGACGCTGAGGATGCGCGCCGCGCCGGCCCGCACGAATTCCCCGGTCGAATGGCCGCAGCCATATTCGATGATGCCGCGCGCCGCCCGCGCATGGCGCATGAGCAGGTCGAGTTCGGCCGGGCTCAGCGTCGGCCCGAGCGTCGGCGCGGCCGCCTCCGTCCCGACGGCGGCGGTCGCTTCATGCTCGTGCGGCGATTGGTTCGGCAGGTTCATCGCTCTCTCTCGGCGGGCGCACGCTAGCCGCCGGCCCGCCCGAGGGGAAGCCGGCATTTGCCGATCAGCCCGGCATTCCCGCCGGCTGCTGCTGGGTGATGCAATGGATGTTGCCGCCGCCGAGCAGGATCTCGCGCGTCGGCAGGCCCACCACCTCCCGGCCGGGGAACAGCCGGCCGAGGATCGACGCCGCCTCCTCGTCATGGGCGGGGTCGAGGCGCGGCATCAGCACGAAGCCGTTGCCGACATAGAAATTCACATAGGAACCGCCGAGCCGCTCGCCCACCAGCCGGCTCATCGTGCCGCCGGAGGCGAGGTCGATCGCCTCCTCCGGCGTGCGATGCAGCGGGCCGGGTAGTGGCAGCTTCACCACTTCGAGGGCGCGGCCCCTGGCGTCGCGGGCCCGGCTCAGCCGGTCGAGGGCGTCGCGGGAGATGGCGTGCTGCGGATCGGCCGGGTCGTCGCACCAGGTCAGCGCCACCACGCCCGGCCGCACGAAACAGGCGATGTTGTCGATATGGCCGGAGGTCTCGTCGTCGACGAGGCCGGCGCCGAGCCAGATGATGCTGGAGACGCCGAGATGGTCCTTCAGATGCTGCTCGATCTCCTCGCGGGTGAGCGAGGGATTGCGGTTGGGGTTGAGCAGGCATTCCTCGGTGGTGAGCAGCGTGCCCTCGCCGTCGACATGGATCGAGCCGCCTTCCAGCACCAGCGGCGCGGCGTAGCGCGGCGCGCGCTCGGTCTCCAGCACCTTGGCGGCGATCAGCCGGTCGTTGTCGTAGGGCGAATAGAGCCCGCCCCAGGCGTTGAACTCCCAGTCGACGCCGCGCAGCCGGCCCTTGGCGTCGGTGACGAAGGTCGGCCCGCTGTCGCGGCACCAGGCGTCGTCATTGGCCGCCTCGACGAGGCGAATATGGGCGGGAAGCTGGTCGCGGGCATTCTGCCACTCGCCGGCGGAGACCAGCAGGCTCACCGGCTCGAAGCGGGCGATGGCGGTGGCGACCGCGGCGAAGGCCGCCTGCCCCGGCACCGCGCCTTCGCGCCAATTGTCCGGCCGCTCCGGCCAGATCATCCAGGTGCCGGCATGCGGCTCCCATTCCGCCGGCATGCGGAAGCCGTCGGCGGCGGGAGAGGTGAGGAGCGTCTCGGTCATGCGCGGCTCATGGAAAGCGGAAGGGCGGCGGAAGGGAGGGGCGAGGGAGCGGGAGGCCCGTTCAGCGGCTCACGGTAGGGGTGGTCTTGCCGTCGAGGGTGAGGATCGGCGCATAGAGCTCCGGCCGGCGGTCGCGAAACACGCCCCAGGAGCGGCGCTGATGCGCGATGGCGTCGAGGTCGAAGCTCGCCAGCAGCACCGTCTCGTCGGTGCGGTCGGCTTCCGCCACCTTCTCGCCGGTCGGTCCGGCGATGAAGGAGGAGCCGTAGAAGGTGATCTGCGTGCCGTTGCGCCCCGGCTCGGTGCCGATGCGGTTGGAGGCGAGCAGCGGCATCAGGTTGGCGCCGGCATGGCCCTGCATCACCCGCTGCCAGTGGGCGGCGGAATCGAGGCCGGGATCGTGCGGCTCGGAGCCGATGGCGGTCGGGTAGAGCAGCACCTCGGCGCCCATCAGCGCCATCGTCCGCGCCGATTCCGGGAACCACTGGTCCCAGCAGATGCCGACCCCGATGCGCCCGGCGGCGGTGTCCCACACCTTGAAGCCGGTATCGCCGGGCGAGAAATAGAACTTCTCGGTGTAGCCCGGCCCGTCGGGAATGTGGCTCTTGCGGTAGACGCCCATCACCGTGCCGTCGGCGTCGATCATGGCGAGGCTGTTATAGGCGGCCGGCCCGGCGCGCTCGAAGAAGGAGAGCGGCAGCACCACGCCGAGCTCGGCGGCCAGCTTGGCGAAATGCGCGATCAGCTTGTTGCCCTCGAAGGGGGCGGCGAGGTCGAGGAATTCGTGCAGCTGGTCCTGGCAGAAATAGGGGGTCTCGAACAGCTCCTGCAGCAGGATCAGCTGCGCCCCTCCGGCCGCCGCCTCGCGCACCAGCCGCTCGGCGCGGGCGATATTGCCGGGGATATCCCAGTCGCAGCGCATCTGGGTGGCGGCGAGGGTAAGAACACGCATGGGGAGCTCCGGGAGCGCGAGACCGATTCGGGCCGGTTCAGTTGACCGCCCGCAGGGGCTTTTCCAACACTGCGAGCACGCGGGCAAGTTCGTGCCCGCGCTTCAGGATGAGCCCGGTCTGCGACACCACCGTGTAGGCGCCCTGGCGCTTGGCGAGGCGGGGGTCCTTCTCCACCCGGTAGATCGGCACCTCGGTGGCGCGGCGGAAGATCGAGAACACCGCCCGCTCGCGGGTGAAGGCGATGGCGTAGTCGCGCCATTCGCCCAGCGCCACCATGCGGCCGTAGAGGCCGAGGATGCGGTCGAGCTCCTGTCGATCGAAGGTGACGACGTCGTTTTTCTGGCCGGTCTTCTCGCCGCCGCGCGCCGCGGCGGCCAATCCTATGGGCTCGATATCCGCCACGCGGACCTCCCGGAACCTGCGCCCGCGCGGCTCGCCCGGGCTGCCGCCGGGCTGCGATCGGAGCGTGCGATCGGATCCCGGCATCATCGATCTGTCATGATCGCCCCGCCGGCCGGCCGCCACAAGCCCCCTCCGGGCCGGCCCCCGCGCCGGTGGGCGCGGAAAGCGCGGGGCCGCGGGCTTCGGCCACCCCTCACGGCCTCGTCAACCATGGACACAGCCTTGCCAAGATTCGGCCTTTCGGCTGCCAAGCGCGGGGTGGATAAGATTAACCATAGCGTCAGGCCGATCCGCGAAGCGCATCGGTTTCCCAGCCCCCCAGCCCCCCGCGGCGTCGCGTGGACCGTGCCTGGCGCTACTCAGGTTCAATCCCCAACGAACTGATCGAGGTCGGCCGCAACGCCGGCCTTTCTTTTTGCCGCCCGGCTGGTTGCCCCTCCTGCCCTCGCCGCGCGACGCGGCTCAGGGGATCGGCTGCAGCGCCGCCCCGAGGATCGGGCCGGGGGCGCCGGCCGAGCCGGCTTGCACGAGCACCGCGAGCGCGTCGACATCGAGGTCGCCCGGCCGGCGCAGCGGCGCCTCGAAGCTGGCGGCGCTGCCGTTCCAGTCGCCCAGCTTCACCCAGCCGCGCACCACATTGTGGTAGGTGATCTCGGCACCCTCGTTCTCGCCGCGGCCGATGACCACCTTGGCCTTGCTCGCCACCGGGCACAGCCAGACCTCGCCGCTGCCGGTGCCCGGCCCGACCGCGACATGCAGCTTGCCGCCCTGGGTGGACAGCGTCACCGGCAGGTCGGGGGCACGGGAGGTGGCGAGCGTCTGCTCCAGCGCCGAGCGGTCATTGGCCACCGCCATGGCGGTGCCGTTCACCACCGCCTGCGGGGTGAACATCTTGGAATCGCCGCGCAGCTTGGCATAGGCCTTCTGGCGCGAGGTGTGGCCGTGCTTGGCCAGCGTGTCCTTCCAGCCGAGATAGTCCCAGTAGTCGACGGCGAGGGTGAGCGCGATCACGTCCGGCCGCTCGGCGACCTCGGCCAGCAGCTTGTCCGCCGGCGGGCAGGCGGAGCAGCCCTGGCTGGTGAACAATTCGATCACCGCCCGCGGCTTGGTCACGGCGTGGAGCGTGCCGGCATTCGCCTCCTGCGCCCGGGCCGGGGCGATCATGGCGGAGAGCATGCCGATGAAGCCCAGCCCCGCAATCCCCATCCCGGCGATCCTCAGCGCCGCGAGGCACGTCACCAGCCCCGGCAGGCGGGGGAGGACGGCTCGGGGGAGGCGGCCGGCAGGACCGGACAGGGGCAGCGACATCGGGACGGCAATTCCTCATCTGCGTCCCGTGGCAGTCGGGGACCGGTTAGGCTTTAGGACGCGCGGCCGCCCGCGGCCAGTCACATTGGAGTGTCGCCCGCGCACGGAAGGGTGAAGTTGCCGCCGGGCGACAGGTGGCGGCGCCGGCGCGGCCCCGGCGCGGGCCTGGCGGCGCACCGGGCGCCGCAACCGCCGGCCCGAAACGCCGGCGGCGCGAGGGGACAGGCCCTTCGCGCCGCCGTTTCATGTGAATCAGGCCGTGCTCAGGCGGCGAGGTTGCGCAGCACGTATTGCAGGATGCCGCCGTTGCGGAAGTAGTCCAGCTCGTCCAGCGTGTCGATGCGGCAGGTCAGCGGCACGTTCTTCACGCTGCCGTCCGAGAACACGATCTCGGCGATCAGCGTCTGGCGCGGCTTCAGGTCGCCCTCGATGCCGGTGATGGTGACGATCTCGTCGCCCTTCAGGCCGAGCGACTGCCAGGAATCCTCGTTCTGGAACACCAGCGGCACGATGCCCATGCCGACCAGGTTCGAGCGGTGGATGCGCTCGAAGCTCTGGGCGATGACGGCGCGGATGCCGAGCAGCTTGGTGCCCTTGGCCGCCCAGTCGCGCGAGGAGCCGGTGCCGTATTCCTTGCCGGCGAACACGACGGTCGGCACGCCTTCCTGCTTGTAGAGCATGGCGGCGTCGTAGATCGGCATTTCCGTGCCGTCCGGCCAGTGGCGGGTGAAGCCGCCTTCCTTGCCGCCCAGCATCTGGTTCTTGATGCGGATATTGGCGAAGGTGCCGCGCATCATCACCTCGTGGTTGCCGCGCCGCGTGCCGTACTGGTTGAAGTCGGCGGGGCGGACCTGGTGGTCGCGCAGGTAGACGCCGGCGGGGCTGGCTTCCTTGATCGAGCCGGCCGGGGAGATGTGGTCGGTGGTGATCGAATCGAGGAACAGCCCCATCACCCGCGCCTTGAGGATGTCGGTGACGGGTTCCGGCTCACGGGTCATGCCGACGAAATAGGGCGGGTTCTGCACATAGGTCGAGCGGTCGTCCCAGGCATAGGTCTCGCCCTGCGGCACGGCGATCTTCTGCCAGTTCTCGTCGCCCTTGAAGACGTCCGCATATTTCTCGAGGAACATCGTCTTGGTGACGTTCTCGCGGATGAACCGGGCGATCTCCTTGTTGGAGGGCCAGATGTCCTTGAGATAGACCGGCTGGCCGTCCGAGCCGGTGCCGAGCGGCTCGGTGGTCAGGTCGATCTGCAGCGAGCCGGCCAGCGCATAGGCGACCACCAGCGGCGGCGAGGCGAGGTAGTTCGCCTTCACGTCGGGGTTCACGCGGCCTTCGAAGTTGCGGTTGCCGGAGATGACGGCGCCGGCCACCAGGTCGTTCTGGTTGATGGCCTCGGAGATCGGCTCCGGGAGGGGCCCCGAATTGCCGATGCAGGTGGTGCAGCCGAAGCCGACCAGGTTGAAGCCGATGGCGTCGAGGTCCTTCTGCAGGCCGGAGGCGTTGAGATAGCCTTCCACCACCTGGCTGCCGGGGGCCAGCGAGGTTTTCACCCACGGCTTGGTGGTCAGGCCCTTGGCGACCGCGTTGCGGGCGACGAGGCCGGCGGCGATCAGCACGCTCGGATTGGAGGTGTTGGTGCAGGAGGTGATGGCGGCGATGGTCACGTCGCCATGGCCGAGCGTGAAGCTCTCGCCTTCCACCGCCACGCGCTTGGCCGCCTCGCCGGGCTTCTTGAACTCGCCTTCCAGCGCGGCGAGGAAGCCGGCCTTGGTGCCGGAGAGCAGCACGCGGTCCTGCGGGCGCTTGGGGCCGGCGAGCGAGGGCAGCACGGTGGAGATGTCGAGCTCGAGGATGTCGGTGAACACCGGATCCGCGGTCCCTTCATGGCGCCACATGCCCTGCGCCTTGGAATAGGCGGCGACCAGCGCCACGCGGTCGGGGTCGCGGCCGGTCTCGTCGAGATAGGCGATGGTCTCCTCGTCCACCGGGAAGAAGCCGCAGGTCGCGCCGTATTCCGGGGCCATGTTGCCGATGGTGGCGCGGTCGGCGAGCGAGAGATGCTCGAGGCCGGGGCCGAAGAACTCGACGAACTTGCCGACCACGCCTTTCTTGCGCAGCATCTGGGTGACGGTGAGCACCAGGTCGGTGGCGGTGATGCCCTCGTTGAGCTTGCCGGTCAGCTTGAAGCCGATGACCTCGGGGATCAGCATGGAGACCGGCTGGCCGAGCATGGCCGCCTCGGCCTCGATGCCGCCGACGCCCCAGCCCAGCACGCCGAGGCCGTTCACCATGGTGGTGTGCGAATCGGTGCCGACGCAGGTGTCGGGATAGGCGACGGTGGTACCGTCCTCCTGCTTGGTCCACACCGCCTGGGCGAGATATTCGAGGTTCACCTGGTGGCAGATGCCGGTGCCCGGCGGCACGACGCGGAAATTGTCGAAGGCCGACTGGCCCCATTTCAGGAAGCGGTAGCGCTCCTGGTTCTGCTTGTACTCCTCCGCGACGTTCTTGCCGAAGGCGGCGTTGTCGCCGAAGAAGTTGACGATCACCGAATGGTCGATGACGAGGTCGACCGGCACCAGCGGGTTGATCTTGGTGGGCGAGCCGCCGAGATGCACCATGGCGTCGCGCATGGCGGCGAGGTCGACCACCGCCGGCACGCCGGTGAAGTCCTGCATCAGCACGCGCGCCGGGCGATAGGCGATCTCGCGCTCGGCCTTGCCGCGGTTGACCAGCCAGTCCTTGATGGCGACGATGTCGTCCTTCGTCACCGAGCGCCCGTCCTCGAAGCGCAGCAGGTTTTCCAGCAGCACCTTCATCGAGAAGGGCAGCGCCGACACCCCGTCGAGGCCGTTCTTCTCGGCATCCGGCAGGCTGTAATAGGTGTAGCTGTTGTTTCCGACGGTGAGGGTCTTGCGGCTTTTGAAGCTGTCGAGCGACGTCACGGCAGACGCATCCTAGGTGAGAGTGGCCTCGACACGCTCGTTGGAGCCCTTGGACAGGAAGCGGTGGCGCGGGCTATAGCTCGCGCGGCTGGCCTCAAGGCCACGGCGCATCGTTCGGTTTTCTATATAGAGCGATTTCAAACGACGATCCTAGGGGTCTGACGGGGTGCAGCGGAAATTTGTGCAATGCGGGGGCGCCGCGGTCGCCGCGGGGAGCGCCGATGCGGCTGGCCGTTAGGGAACTCACCTGCCGGCGCGGCGCGCGCGAACTGTTCCGCGGCCTCGCTTTCACGGTCGAGGCCGGGCGGGCGCTGGTCGTCACCGGCCCCAACGGCGCCGGCAAATCCTCGCTGCTAAGACTTTTGGCGGGGCTGGCCTCGCCGGTAGCCGGATCCGTGCGGCTGGAGGGGGCGCCGGAGCCGGACGCCTACCGTGAGCAGGTGCATTATCTCGGCCATCTCGACGCCCACAAGCTCTCCCTTTCCGCCGCCGACAACCTCGCCTTCTGGCGCGACATGCTCGGCGGCGTCGACCGGGGCTCGGCGCTGGAGGTCGAGGAGGCGCTGGACGAGGTCGGGCTCGCCGGGCTGGGCGCCCTGCCGGTGGCGGTGCTGTCGGCCGGCCAGAAGCGGCGCCTCGCCCTCGCCCGGCTGCTGGTGGCGGAGCGCCCGCTCTGGATCCTCGACGAGCCGACCACGGCGCTCGACGCGCGGGCGCAGGCGCTGTTCGCCTCGCACGCACGCGCGCATGTCGAAAAGGGTGGCCTGCTCGTCGCCGCCACCCATGCGCCGCTCGATCTCGGGCCGTGCGAATCGCTGGAGATCGGCCGCCACGCGGCGCGCACGGCCTCCGACGCCGGGGGGGCGCCGCGATGATCCGCGCCTTCCTCGCGCTCCTGCGCCGCGACCTCGCTCTGGCGCTGAAGGCCGGCGGCGGCGCCGGGCTCGGTGTGGTGTTCTTCCTCGCCGTGGTGGTGGTGACACCCTTCGCCATCGGGCCGGACCTCAATCTGCTGGCCCGCATCGGTCCGGCGATCCTGTGGATCGGCGCGCTGCTCGCCTCGCTGATCGGGCTCGACCGGCTGTTCGCCGCCGATGCCGAGGACGGTTCGCTCGACCTGATGTTCATGAGCGAGCTGCCGGTCGAGCTGGCGGCGGCGGCCAAGGGCCTCGCCCATTGGCTGGCCACCGGCCTGCCGCTGGTGGTGGCGGCGCCCGTGCTGTCGCTGCTGCTCAATCTCGAGCCGGCGGCGATCGGCGCCCTGTGCCTGACGCTGCTGGTCGGCACGCCGGCCATCACCTTCCTCGGGCTGGTCGGGGCCGCTTTCGCGGCGGCGTTCCGGCGCGGCGGGCTCTTGGTGGCGGTGCTGGTGATGCCGCTCACCATCCCGGTGCTGATCTTCGGCGTGGCGGCGACCGGGGCGGCGATCGGCGGCACGGTGCCGTTCGGCGCGCCGTTCCGCATCCTCGCCGGCCTGTCGCTCGGGGCGCTGGTGCTCGGCCCGGTGGCCGCCGCCGCCGCGCTGCGCGCCACGCGGGAATGAAAAATATTTCCATTCCGCGAATCGGCGGCTCTGGCATACCAGGTGCTGCAATGCGCCGCAGGTGGCGGCAAGCCGTTGAAACGCCGCCTGGAACCTCGGCAAGGCCTTCGAAGCGCGTGCCAATGGCGCGCTACGTCATTTGGCGGTTCGAATCCATGCTTTCACCGTGTTGCAGCACGGGAAGAGGCGTGTTAGGGAACCGCCCGACCTGATTGGGGGGCCCGCTCGGTCGGCCTTCCTTTTTCAGTTCAAAACCCTTGTAAAACCGGGTTCGTCCCCAGCCTCTCCCGGCTGAGGCGGACAACCCGAGAAGCCCGAGAGAGGCACGGTGGCGGAGACCTACGTATCCGGTGTGGCGGGGCGCTATGCGACGGCTCTTTTCGAGCTGGCACGCGAGGCCGGTGCCATCGACGCTGTGAAGGCCGACCTCGACCGGTTCGGCGCCCTCATCGCCGAGAGCGATGATCTCAAGCGCCTGGTGCGCAGCCCGGTATTCTCCTCCGAGGATCAGGAGCGCGCGGTCGCCGCGGTGCTCGCCAAGGCCGGGATCGGCGGTCTCGCCGGCAATTTCTTCAAGACGGTGGCGGCCAATCGGCGCCTGTTCGCGATCGAGGCGATCATTCGCGCCTTCGACGCGCTGGTGTCGGCCGAGAAGGGCGAGATCGTGGCCGAGGTCACGGTCGCCCAGCCGCTTTCCGATGCTCACGCCGCCACCCTCAAGGGCGCGCTCGACCAGATGACCGGCAAGAGCGTGCAGCTCGCCGTCGAGGTCGATCCGTCCCTGCTCGGTGGTCTCAAGGTCAAGATCGGCTCGCGTCTCGTCGACGCCTCGCTCAAGACCAAGCTCAATTCGATCCGAACTGCGATGAAAGAGGTTCGCTGATATGGATATCCGCGCCGCTGAAATTTCCGCGATCCTCAAGGAGCAGATCAAGAATTTCGGCCAGGAAGCCGAAGTCTCCGAGGTGGGTCAGGTCCTGTCCGTCGGTGACGGCATCGCCCGCGTCTACGGCCTCGACAACGTCCAGGCCGGCGAGATGGTCGAGTTCGAGAACGGCACGCGCGGCATGGCGCTGAACCTCGAGATCGACAATGTCGGCGTCGTGATCTTCGGCTCCGACCGCGAGATCAAGGAAGGCCAGACCGTCAAGCGCACCGGCGCCATCGTGGACGTGCCGGTCGGCAAGGGCCTGCTCGGCCGCGTCGTCGACGCCCTGGGCAACCCGATCGACGGCAAGGGCCCGATCGAGTTCACCGAGCGCCGCCGCGTCGACGTCAAGGCGCCGGGCATCATCCCGCGCAAGTCGGTGCACGAGCCGATGCAGACCGGCCTGAAGGCGATCGACGCCCTCATCCCGGTGGGCCGCGGCCAGCGCGAGCTGATCATCGGCGACCGCCAGACCGGCAAGACCGCCATCGCGCTCGACACCATCCTGAACCAGAAGCCGATCAACCAGGGCACCGACGAGAAGGCCAAGCTCTACTGCGTGTACGTCGCGGTGGGCCAGAAGCGTTCGACCGTCGCCCAGTTCGTGAAGGTGCTGGAAGAGCAGGGCGCGCTGGAATATTCCATCGTCGTCGCCGCCACCGCCTCCGACGCCGCGCCGATGCAGTTCCTGGCGCCGTTCGCCGGCACCGCCATGGGCGAGTTCTTCCGCGACAACGGCATGCACGCGCTCATCATCCATGACGACCTGTCCAAGCAGGCCGTGGCGTACCGCCAGATGTCGCTGCTGCTGCGCCGCCCGCCGGGCCGCGAAGCCTATCCGGGCGACGTGTTCTATCTCCACTCGCGCCTGCTCGAGCGCGCCGCCAAGCTGAACGACGAGAACGGCGCCGGCTCGCTGACCGCCCTGCCGGTCATCGAGACCCAGGCCAACGACGTGTCGGCCTACATCCCGACCAACGTGATCTCGATCACCGACGGCCAGATCTTCCTTGAATCCGACCTGTTCTTCCAGGGCATCCGCCCGGCGGTGAACGTCGGTCTCTCGGTGTCGCGCGTCGGCTCCTCGGCGCAGATCAAGGCGATGAAGCAGGTCGCGGGCAAGATCAAGGGCGAGCTTGCCCAGTATCGCGAGCTGGCCGCCTTCGCCCAGTTCGGCTCGGACCTCGACGCCTCGACGCAGAAGCTGCTCAACCGCGGCGCCCGCCTCACCGAGCTCCTGAAGCAGTCGCAGTTCGCGCCGCTGAAGGTCGAGGAGCAGGTGGTGGTGATCTATGCCGGCACCAACGGCTATCTGGACACGCTGCCGGTGAGCAAGGTGCGCGCCTTCGAGGAAGGGCTGCTGCTGTTCCTCCGCTCCAAGCACGCCGACATTCTCGACGCGATCCGCACGTCCAAGGAACTGTCCAAGGACACCGCCGACAAGCTGGTCAAGGCGCTCGACGCCTTCGCCAAGACCTTCGCCTGACCGGGCGGACGGGTATCGGGGCACGGGAGCCGAGGGTAGATGGCCAGCCTTAAGGATCTGCGCAACCGCATCGCTTCGGTGAAGGCGACGCAGAAGATCACCAAGGCGATGCAGATGGTCGCCGCCGCCAAGTTGCGGCGCGCCCAGACCGCCGCCGAAGCCGCGCGCCCCTATGCCAAGCGCATGGAGAGCGTGCTCGGCAACATTGCCAGCGCGGTCTCCGGCGGGCCGGACGCGCCGCTGCTGCTCACCGGCACCGGCAAGGACAACGTGCACCTGCTGCTCGTGCTCACCGCCGAGCGCGGCCTGTGCGGCGCCTTCAACTCCTCGATCGTCCGCCTCGCCCGCGAGCGTGCCACCGCGCTGCTGGCGCAGGGCAAGACGGTCAAGATCTTCTGCGTCGGCCGCAAGGGCTACGAGCCGCTGCGCCGCCAGTTCGAGAAGCAGATCGTCGAGTTCGTCGAGCTGCGCGCGAACAAGGGCGTGACCTTCGCCGACGCGCAGGCGATCGCCGAGAAGATCTCCGGCATGTTCCAGGCCGGCGAGTTCGACGTCGCCACCATGTTCTTCAGCCGCTTCCAGTCGGTGATCTCGCAGGTGCCGACGGCGCAGCAGATCATCCCGGCGACCTTCACGGGCGTCGCGGCGGCCTCGGGCGCGGCCGCGACCTACGAATACGAGCCGGACGAGAACGAGATTCTCGCCGACCTGCTGCCGCGCAACCTCGCGGTGCAGATCTTCACGGCGCTCCTGGAGAACGGGGCGTCCGAGCAGGGCGCCCGCATGAGCGCCATGGACAACGCTACCCGCAACGCGGGTGAAATGATCAAGAAGCAGACGCTGACCTACAACCGCACCCGCCAGGCGATGATCACGAAGGAACTGATCGAGATCATCTCCGGCGCCGAGGCGCTGTGAGGCAAGGGACCAGAAGGACACCGAACATGGCTAAGGTCGGACGCATCACGCAGGTCATCGGCGCCGTCGTCGACGTGCAGTTCGAGGATCACCTGCCGGAGATTCTCAACGCGCTCGAGACCACCAACAATGGCGCGCGCCTCGTGCTCGAGGTGGCTCAGCACCTCGGCGAGAACACCGTGCGCACCATCGCGATGGACTCGACCGAAGGTCTGGTCCGCGGCGCCGAGGTGAAGGACACCGGCGGCCCGATCTCGGTGCCGGTCGGCGACGCCACCCTCGGCCGCATCATGAACGTCATCGGCGAGCCGGTGGACGAGGCGGGCCCGCTGGTCGGCGAGACCTCCCGCGGCATCCACCAGCCGGCGCCTTCCTATGCCGACCAGTCGACCGAGGCCGAGATCCTCATCACCGGCATCAAGGTCATCGATCTTCTGGCCCCCTACTCCAAGGGCGGCAAGGTCGGCCTGTTCGGCGGCGCCGGCGTCGGCAAGACCGTGCTGATCATGGAGCTGATCAACAACATCGCCAAGGCGCATGGCGGCTACTCGGTGTTCGCCGGCGTCGGCGAGCGTACCCGCGAGGGCAACGATCTCTATCACGAGATGATCGAGTCCAAGGTCAACAAGGACCCGCACGAGAATGGCGGCTCCACCGCCGGCTCCAAGTGCGCGCTGGTCTACGGCCAGATGAACGAGCCGCCGGGCGCCCGCGCCCGCGTCGCGCTGACCGGCCTCACCGTGGCCGAGCACTTCCGCGACCAGGGCCAGGACGTTCTGTTCTTCGTCGACAACATCTTCCGCTTCACGCAGGCCGGCTCGGAGCTCTCCGCGCTGCTCGGCCGCATTCCCTCGGCGGTGGGCTACCAGCCGACGCTGGCCACCGACATGGGTGCCCTGCAGGAGCGCATCACCACCACCACCAAGGGCTCGATCACCTCGGTGCAGGCCATCTACGTGCCCGCCGACGACCTGACCGACCCGGCGCCGGCCACCTCCTTCGCCCATCTGGACGCGACGACCACCCTGTCGCGCTCGATCGCGGAAAAGGGCATCTACCCGGCGGTGGACCCGCTCGATTCGACCTCGCGCATCCTGTCGCCGCTGATCATCGGCGAGGAGCACTACACCGTGGCGCGCCAGGTGCAGCAGACGCTGCAGCGCTACAAGTCGCTGCAGGACATCATCGCGATCCTGGGCATGGACGAGCTGTCGGAAGAGGACAAGCTCACCGTCGCCCGCGCGCGCAAGATCGAGCGCTTCCTGTCGCAGCCCTTCCACGTCGCCGAAGTCTTCACCGGTTCGCCGGGCAAGCTCGTCGACCTCGCCGACACCATCAAGGGCTTCAAGGGCCTGGTGGAAGGCAAGTATGATCACCTCCCGGAGCAGGCCTTCTACATGGTCGGCACCATCGAAGAGGCGATCGAGAAGGGCAAGAAGCTGGCCGCTGAAGCCGCGTGAGGCTCTGCCGCGTGCGGCTTGGCGGCGTGATCCGGCGCCGGCCCTCCCTGCGGGGGCCGGTCGTCACCGTGCCGCGGCGTAGCGACTAGTTGCTTGGCTGCCCCGACGGGGCGCTGGAGGAATCATGGCCAATTTCCCGTTCGAACTCGTCTCGCCGGAAAAGCTCGTCTATTCGGGCTCGGTGACCGAGGTGGTCGTTCCGGGCGCCGAAGGCGAGTTCGGCGTGCTCGCCGGCCATGCGCCCTTCGTTTCGGTGATCAAGCCCGGCGTGCTGATCATCAAGGGCGACGGCAAGGTGCAGAAGCTGTTCGTGCGCGGCGGTTTCGCCGAGGCGGGCCCGCAGGGGCTCACCGTGCTCGCCGAGACGGCGGTGCCGCTGGCCGAGCTGGGCCCGGGCAAGCTGGCGCAGATGATCAAGGACGCGCAGGAAGACGTCGAGGACGCCAAGGACGACGCCACCCGTCTCAAGCGCCAGACCGTGCTCGACGCGCTGAAGACCACCGCCGCCGCCATAGAGGCCGACGGGCGCACCGCGCATTGATCGGGGCCCGCGCGGCGGGCCGCTGAAGCAAGACGAAACGAGGCCGTCTCCGAGGCGGCCTTTTTCATGTCCGGGAGATCCGCGATGAACGCCACGCCGCCCGACGCCGCCTCCTTCAGCCGCGAGGCCTGGCAGCGCAACCTCGCCGTCTACGAGGCGATCCGCACCATGCCCTTCAACGAGGCGCTGGCGGCGGGCACGCTGGAGCTCGGCCGCTTCCGCCACTACATGGTGCAGGACGCGCATTACCTCATCGCCTTCGGCCGTGCGCTGGCGGTGGCGGCGGCCAAGGCCGACGATGCCGACGGCCTGGTGCAGTTCGCCGAGGCGGCCAAGGTGGCGGTGATCGTCGAGCGGTCGCTGCACACCGATTTCTTCCGCTCCTTCGACATTTCCCCCGCAGCCTTCGAGGCGACGCAGATGTCGCCGGTCTGCCACCATTATTCCAGCTTCCTGATCGCCAGCGCCCATGCCGAACCCTATCCGGTGGTGCTGGCGGCGCTGCTGCCCTGCTTCTGGATCTATGCCGAGATCGGCCGCGACATTCTCGGCCGCGCCGCGCGTCCCAACCCCTATGACGCCTGGATCGACACCTATGCCGGCGAGGAGTTCCACGAGGCGGTGCGCGCGGTGATCGCCGCCACCGACCGGGCGGCCGACGCCTCCTCGCCGAGCGTCGTCGCGCGCATGCACCGCGCCTATGCCTATGCCAGCAAGCTCGAATGGATGTTCTGGGATTCGGCCTGGCGCGAGGCGGATTGGCCGATCTGACGGCTCGGCCCGCGCGGGCGGCGCGGCGGAAGGCGGGCGGCCATGGCGCCGGCGCCCGGAAGGTGCTTAATCTGGCAGGTAGCCGGCGATCCGCCGCGGAGGAACATGGACCGTCCCGTCGTCGATAGCCCGGTCGCGCAGCGCGGGCGTTCGGAAGCGCCGATCCGCGCGCGCATCCTGCAGGCGATCTTCGAGCGGCGCCTGCATCCCGGCGAGAAGCTCACCGAGGAGCGGGTGGCCGAACTGTTCGGCGTCAGCCGCACCGTGGTGCGGCAGGCGCTGGCGCGCCTCGCCCAGGACGGCATCGTCGAGCAGCGGCCCAATCGCGGCGCCTTCGTCGCGGCGCCGAGCCGCGCCGATGCCCGCCATGTGCTCGATGCCCGCGCGGTGGTGGAGCCGGAGATCGCCGCCACGGCCTGCTGCGGGCCGGCGACGGCGGTGGCGCGGCTGCGCCGCCATGTGGCGATGGAGAACGAGGCCCGCGCCGCCGGCGAGCGGGCGACGCTGGTGCGTCTTACCGGGGAATTCCACATCGCGCTGGCCGAGGCGGCGGGAAATCCGGTGTTCGTCCGCCTGCTCACCGAATTGCAGGCGCTGTCCTCGCTCGCCATCCTGCTCTATGCCCGCGGTGAGCACGCCGCCTGTCCGCCACACGAGCATGCCGACATCGTGCAGGCCATCGAGGCCGGGGATGGCGAGACGGCGGCGCGGCTCATGCGCGTGCACATCGCCCATGTCGCCGAGGAACTCGACCTCGCGGAGCCGAACGGGAGCCGCCCGCCGGGGCTCGCCCAGGCGCTCGGGCTGGAGCCCGGCCTGTCCGCGCGCGGGGGCGCGGGATCCGGCTCCGAAGCGGAGTGAGCGGGGCCGGCCGGGAGACGGCCGGGCGGCCAACGAAAAAAGCCCGCATCGGCGCGCCGGCCGGAGGGACAGAAGCTGATCGGAAGAAGCAGAGCCGGGAGCCGCTCGGCGAGAGACCGCTCGCGAAGCCGGCCCGGCGGCGCGCGGCCGTCAGGTGCCGCGCGCTCGGGCTTCAGCGGCGGCGGCCCGGAGGCGGGCGGCGCTGGCCGGAGCCGACAGGCGGGGTCGGGCCGCCGGTCTTATGGCGGAAATTGATGCGCCCGCGCTCGAGGTCGTAGGGCGACATCTCCACCACCACGCGGTCGCCCACGATGGTGCGGATGCGGTTCTTCTTCATCTTGCCCGCCGCATAGGCGAGAATTTCATGTTCGTTGTCGAGCACGACGCGGAAGTTCCCGTCGGGCAGCACCTCGGTGACGGTGCCGTCGAACTCGAGCAGTTCCTCTTTCGCCATTCCTGGCTCTCCTTGTCGAAGCTTTCGAGCCTGTGGTCAGGGCAAATACCCTGACTCCAGCGCTTTGTCTCGTCCAAAGCCCTTTCCTGCCGGCTCAAATCGTCCGATCGACAGGAAAGTGCTCATGGGTCATCGGATATCTGCTCCGCAAGGGTGGGTGAACCCTTGCGGAAGCGGTCTCAGCGTGCCGGCCCGCGCGACTTCCAGGGCCGCTCGCCGCGCCCGCCCTCGGGGCGGGGCCCCTCGTGGCGCGGACGCTCCGGGCGGGCGCCTTCATGGCGCGCTCCCTCGTGGCGGGGTCCGTCATGGCGGCCGCCCTCGTGGCGGGATCCTTCGTGACGCGGCCCCTCGTGGCGCGGGCGCTCGCCGCGCGCCGGCTGCATGAAGCCGACGCCGCTCAGATCGCCGGAGCGGCCTTCGGAACGGCCTTCGCCGCGCCCCTCGCCGCCGCGATATTCCGGGCGTCCGCCGGGACGGCCGGAGCGACCCGCCGGGCGCGGGCCGCGCTCGCCGTCACGACGGCCGGCGCCCTCGCCGCGGCCGCCGCGGCCGCCGCGCTCCTCGCGGGGCGGCCGCTCGTCGCGGAAGCCCTCGCGCACCGGTCGGCCCTCGCGGCGGCTTTCGCCGCGGCGGTCGACGCTGGGGATGGTCAGCTTGATCAGCCGCTCGATGTCGCGCAGATAGGCGCGCTCCTCGCCGTCGCACAGCGAGACGGCGATGCCGTCGGCGCCCGCGCGGGCCGTCCGCCCGATGCGGTGGACATAGCTCTCGGGTACGTTGGGCAGGTCGTAATTGATGACATGGCTGACGCCGGGCACGTCGATGCCGCGCGCGGCGATGTCGGTGGCGACCAGCACCTTCACCTTGCCTTCGCGGAAGGCGGCCAGCGCGCGTTCGCGCTGCGGCTGCGACTTGTTGCCGTGGATGGCTTCGGCCGCGATGCCGGCGCCGGCGAGGCCCTTCACCACCCGGTCGGCGCCGTGCTTGGTGCGGGCGAAGACGAGGGCGCGGTCGAGCCCCTCGCCCTGCAGCACCTCGATGAGCAGCTCCGGCTTGCCGGCGCGGTCGGTGAAGAACACCTTCTGCTCGATCTTGTCGGCGGTCTTGGCGACCGGCGTCACCGCGACGCGCACCGGATCGGTGAGCAGCGCGGCGGCCAGCTTCTCGATCTCCTTCGGCATGGTGGCCGAGAAGAACAGGTTGCGGCGCTTGGCCGGCAGCTTGGCGACGATGGCGCGGATGGCGTGGATGAAGCCCATGTCCAGCATCTGGTCGGCTTCGTCGAGCACGAAGACCTCGACCTCGTTCAGCCGGACCGCGTCGTTCTCGACGAGATCGACGAGGCGGCCGGGTGTGGCGACGAGGATGTCGACGCCGGCCGCCAGCGCCCGGGCCTGCCGGCCGAGCGGCACGCCGCCGATGGCGAGCGCGGTGGAGGGGCGCACATGCTTGCCGTATTTGCGGAAGCTCTCGAGGATCTGGCCGGAGAGCTCGCGGGTCGGCGAGAGGATCAGCGCACGGGCGGTGCGGCGCTCGGGACGGCGGCGCACGGTGACGAGGTGCTGGAGGATCGGCAGCGCGAAGGCGGCGGTCTTGCCGGTGCCGGTCTGGGCGATGCCGACGAGATCGTGGCCGGCGAGCACCTGCGGCACGGCCTGGGCCTGGATCGGGGTGGGGGTGTCGTGGCCGGCTTCCGCCAGCGCCTTCAGAATGGGCTCGACGAGGCCGAGCTCGGAAAAGGAGGTCAAGTAACGTTCTTTCATGGGGGCGACGTCCGGCCGCGCGCGCCTGATGGTGCGCACCGCCCGTCGCGGGGATGGTGGACACCCCGCGTGGCCTGGGACGTCGGCGAAACCGGATGATCAGGGGCCGAAGACTGCCGCGGCACCCGCGGAAGCGGGAGATGTGCCGAAGCGGAAATCGAGCGACGCGGCCCCGATACGAGCACGGCTCAGGGAGCGCATCGGCCCCTCCGTCTCGCATGCAGCGCCTATGTGGCGCAAAAAGGCGGGGATTTCAAGGCATCGCCGCTTATATAGGGGAGAAGGCCGCTTTCGCCGCGGCCGCTTTGGCCGTTCAAGGAGCGACATGTATCCCGACGTCGTCGATCTGCGCAGCTTCTATGCCCAGCCGCTCGGCGTGGTGGCCCGCCGGCTGGTCGGCCGGGCGGTGCGCGCGCGCTTCGACAATGTGCGCGGGCTCTCCGTGCTCGGCATCGGCTATGCGACGCCCTATCTCGGCGTGTTCCGCGAGGAATGCGAGCGGGCGCTCGCCTTCATGCCGGCGGCGCAGGGGGTGACGCGCTGGCCGTCCCGCGCGCCCACCCTCGCCGCCCTGGTCGACGAGAGCGAGCTGCCGCTGCCGAACGGCGCCATCGACCGGGTGGTCGCGGTGCACCTCATCGAGCATGCCTCCGACGCCACCGAGGTGCTGCGCGAGGTGTGGCGGGTGCTGGCGCCGGGCGGGCGGCTGCTCTGCGTGGTGCCGAACCGGCGCGGCGTCTGGGCGCGGGTGGACAACAACCCGTTCGGCCATGGCCGCCCCTATTCGCGCTCGCAGGTCACCGCGCTGCTGCGCGAGGCGCTGTTCACCCCGGTCGGCTGGGGCGAAGCGCTCTATGTGCCGCCGGTGCCGCGCACCTGGTTCCTGCGCTCGGCGGTGGCCTGGGAGCGGGTGGGCGGCCTCATCGCCTCGCCTTTCGCCGGGGTCCACATCGTGGAGGCGACCAAGCAGCTCTACAGGCCGGTGGCGGTGAAGCGGCGGGCGCGCATGCGCGTGCTCGCCCCGGTACTCGCCCCGCAACCGGCGGGCGGGTGAGGGTGGGCGGATAAGCATGCGGGAACGAGCGCAGGGGGAGACGTCCCGCCACATCGGCGCCGATATGGAGGCTGGCATCGTCGCGCGGATCGACGATCGGCTGGCGCGGGTCGCCCGTGAGCATGGCGTGACGATTCCCCTCGCCATCGAGAGTGGCAGCCGTGCCTGGGGCTTTCCTTCACCGGACAGCGATTATGACTGCCGCTTCATCTATGTGCGCCCGCTCGACCACTATCTCGCACTCCACCCGCACCGCGATGTGATCGAGACGCCGCTCGACGCGGTGTTCGACGTCAATGGCTGGGATCTCGCCAAGGCGCTGAGGCTCATGCTGCGTGGAAATGCCGTCGTGGTGGAGTGGCTGACCTCGCCTCTGGTCTATGGCGCCGATACGGCTTTTCGCACGGAGTTCTTGGACCTCGCCGGCCGGGCGGCCGAGCGTTCGCTCGCCATGCGGCATTATCTCCATCTCGGCGAGCGCAACCGGCGGACCTATCTCGCCGATCCGGCCGACGTGCCGCTGAAGAAGCTGTTCTACGCCCTTCGGCCGGCGGTGATGCTGCGCTGGCTGCGCCTCAACCCGACGAGAGCTCACGGCCCGATGGACCTTCCGACACTGGTCGCCGAGACCGACGTGCCCGCCAATGTCGGCGCCGAGATCGTCGAGCTGCTTGCCCGCAAGGCAGAGACGCGCGAACTCGGCCGGGCGGCGCTGCCCGACGCCATCGCCCGCCTTCTCGACAGCGAATTCGATTGGGCGCGCGAGGCCTCCCGGGTTGCACCCCCGGCAGCGCGCGAGGCGGCCCGCCGGGAGGCGGACGCCTTCTTCCGGGCGACGGTCCGGCGTTTCGACGGCACGTAGCCGCACGCGGCGGCGCGCATGGTTTTCCGCCGGCGCCCCCGGCCCTACTTCCCGCGCGACAGCAGGAACACCGCCTGCTCGCCCAGCAGGTTCCACACCGCCCAGGGCAGGTTGAAGCGCACCTTCTGGCCGTAGCCGTTCAGCGCCGTGGCGTGCTCGATGCGCGCGCCCACTTCCTCCACCAGCGCCACGAAATCGCGGATGGTGCAGAAATGGATGTTGGGCGTGTCGTACCAGCTATAGGGCAGGTTCTCCGTGGAGGGCATCCGCCCGTTCAGCAAGAGGTCGAGCCGCATCCGCCAGAAGCCGAAATTGGGGATGGAGACGATCACCCGCCGGCCCACCCGCAGCATCTGCTCCAGCACCCATTTCGGGCGCCGCGTCGCCTGCAGCGTCTGCGACAGGATCACATAGTCGAAGGCGTCGTCGGGATAGTCGGCGAGGTCGATGTCGGCGTCGCCCTGGATGATGGCGAGGCCGCGGGCGACGCCGGCATTCACCCCGGCGCGGGAAATCTCGATGCCGCGCGCGTCGCAGCCGCGTGTATTGGCGAGCAGCGCCAGCAATTCGCCGTCGCCGGCGCCGACATCGAGCACCCGCGAGCCGGGCTCGACCAGCTCGGCGATCAGCAGCAGGTCGACGCGGGCGCCGGAGGCGGCGCGGGCGGCCTCCTTCATGGTGAGGTCCTGGATCAGGGCTTCGCGGGCGTTCATCGGGCGATCCCCACGGCGCGGGCGGCGGAATCGAGGAAGCCGCGGGTGATGGCGGTGAGCTCGGGCTCGTCGAGCAGGAAGGCGTCGTGCCCCTTGTCGCTCTCGATCTCGGCGAAGGAGACCGGCGCCCCCGCCGCGTTCAGCGCGTGCACGATGGCCCGCGAATCCGAGGTCGGGAACAGCCAGTCGGAGGTGAAGGAGACCAGGCAGAAGCGCGTCTTCACGCCCTTGAAGGCGTTGGCGAGCACGCCGCCATAATCGGCGGCGAGGTCGAAATAATCCATCGCCCGGGTGACATAGAGATAGGAATTGGCGTCGAAGCGGTCGACGAAGGCCTCGCCCTGGTGGCGCAGATAGCTCTCCACCTGGAAATCCGCGTCGAAGGAGAAGGTGCGCCCGTCGCGGTCCTGCAGGCGGCGGCCGAACTTCCGGTGCAGCGAGCCGTCCGACATATAGGTGATGTGCGCCGCCATCCGCGCCACCGCGAGGCCGCGGCGCGGGCTGGTGCCTTCCAGCAGATAGCGGCCCTGGCGCCAGTCGGGATCGGCCATCACCGCCTGGCGGCCGACCTCGTGGAAGGCGATGTTCTGCGCCGAATGCCGGGCGGCGGCGGCCATCGGCATCGCCGCGAACACCCGTTCGGGATAGCTCGCCGCCCATTGCAGCACCTGCATGCCGCCCATGGAGCCGCCGACCACGGCGAGCAGCTTGTCGATGCCGAGCCGGTCGATCAGCATCGCCTGCGCCCGCACCATGTCGCGGATGGTCACCACCGGCAGGTCGAGCCCGTAGGGGAAGCCGGTCTTCGGGTTGATCGAGGACGGGCCGGTGGTGCCGAGGCAGCCGCCGAGCACGTTGGAGGCGATGACGAAGAAGCGGTCGGTGTCGATCGGCTTGCCCGGCCCGATCAGCGTCTCCCACCAGCCCGGCTTGCCGGTCACCGGGTGGACATTGGCGGCGTGCT
The DNA here is from genome assembly GCF_018390555.1 of Ancylobacter oerskovii. GTDB lineage: Bacteria > Pseudomonadota > Alphaproteobacteria > Rhizobiales > Xanthobacteraceae > Ancylobacter > Ancylobacter oerskovii. The sequence goes on from NZ_JAHBGB010000023.1 coordinate 119,189, forward strand.
GGTCGCCGGACAGCGCGTGGCAGATCAGTATGGCGTTCGACTTGTCGGCATTGAGCGTGCCATAGGTCTGGTAGGCCACCTGGAACGGGGTCAGCGTGACGCCGGCATCGAGGGTCAGCGGCGTGTCGGGGCCGAAATGCGCCAGTTCGGATTGCGGGAAATCCGCCTGCGCCCGCGCCAGCGCCTCATAGGCGCGCCCCGGCCCGACCGGGCGGTCGTCGGCGCCCCCCGCGGCGGGCGTTCCCGTGGCGTGGGTTCCGGTGGCGGGGCTCGCGGCCTCGTTCCTGTCGTTCACCGTGTCGCTCCCGGGCATCTCAACCGTCTTACCGGACGAACAGTTCGATATAACGGACGATCCGATGATCCTACAGCGCCATCTTGTCAATAGCGGCCGGGCCGGGATGTGCCGCCTCGACCTTGGGGAAGGCGGCGGCGGGGCCGGCGCGATCCGCCCCGACAGCGGCGCGGGCTCGCGAAAATCGTTCATCTTTTGCGGAACATGTTCTAGGACAGCGGGCCATGAGATCCGCTGACGCCCCTTCTCCCGAAAATCAGCCGGCCGCCGCCGGGTCGGCCCCTGCCGATCCCGCCGCCGCGCTCACCGGGCTGCGCGCCGACATCGACCGCATCGATGCCGCCATGCACGCGCTTTTGATCGAGCGCGGCGAGATCATCGACCGGCTGGTCGAGGTGAAGCGCTCGCGCGCCACCGAGGGCGGCTCGGCCTTCCGCCCGGCGCGCGAGGCCTCGATGATGCGGATGATCGCCGACCGGCATCGCGGCATCCTGCCGCTCGACACCGTCGAGGGCATCTGGCGCGTCATCATCTCCACCTTCACCTATGTGCAGGCGCCCTATGCCGTGCATGCCGACCTCGCTTCCGGCGAAGCGGCGATGCGCGACACCTCCCGCTTCCATTTCGGCTTCACCGTGCCCTTCGTCGCCCATATGGGGGCAGGGGCGGTGGTGAGCGCCGTGGCCGGCTCGAAGGGCGATCTCGGCCTCGTTCCCGCCTTCGCCCCGCCCGGGGCCGGCCCGTGGTGGACGGCGCTCGAAGGCGACAACGCGCCGAAGATCATCGCCCGGCTGCCCTTCGTCGAGCGTGCCGATCATCCCGCCGGCCTGCCGGTGTTCTGCATCGCGCATCCGGTCACCGATGGCGCGGTGACCGAGGTCGAGATGTGGAGCGTCCGCGTCGCCGGCTGGAACGCCGGCGCGGCGCGCGCGCTCGCCCCGCTGGCCGAGACGCTGGCGGTGCCGGACCGCGGCCTCGACGGCGCCGCGCTGCTGGTCTCCATCCCGCTGGCGGGCGAGGTCGGGCTTGACGGCGTGCTCGGCGCCCTGCGCGCCTGCGGCGCCTCGGTGCGCTCCGCCGCCCTCGTCGGCTCGCATGCCAGCCGCTATGTGCATGCGCCCGCGGGAGCCGCCCGGTGATGGCGCCCCGCGGCAAAGCTCCCTCTCCCCGTGGGGGAGAGGGATGGGGTGAGGGGGCTCCACGCTTCCCCATATCGTCCCCCCTCACCGACCCGCGGAGCCTGTCCTTGGGCTCGCCAAAGGCGAGACCCGAGAGCGGGCGACCTCTCCCCAATGGGGAGAGGGAATTGCCGACCGTCCCGCTGGCATGAACTGCCCATAGTTTCCCCCTTCCCGTCCGCTGCCGGAGTTTCCGTGATGTCGACCACCCCCGTTTCCGATCGTCCCGTTCCCCGCCCGGGCGTGCTGGCGATCGAGGCCTATGTGCCCGGCAAGGCGCAGGCGGGCGGCGTCGCCAAGGTCTACAAGCTGTCGGCCAACGAGAACCCGCTCGGCCCCAGCCCGAAGGCGCGCGAGGCCTTCCATGCCGCCGACGCGCTGGAGCTCTATCCCGACGGGTCCTCGACCAGGCTGCGCGACGCCATCGCGGCGGCCTATGGTCTCGATCCCGCGCGCCTGGTCTGCGGCACCGGCTCGGACGAGCTGATCACCCTGATCGCCGCCGCCTATGCCGGCCCGGGCGACGAGGTCATTTATTCGCAATACGGCTTCCTGGTGTACCGCATCGCCACGCTGGCGGCCGGCGCCACCCCGGTGGTGGTGCCGGAGCGGAACCTCACCGCCGATGTCGACGCGCTGCTGGCGGCGGTGAACGAGAAGACCCGCATCGTCTTCCTCGCCAATCCCAACAACCCGACCGGCACCTATCTGCCCTTCGACGAGGTGCGCCGGCTGCAGCGCGGCCTGCCGCCGCACGTTCTCCTGGTGCTCGACGCCGCCTATGCCGAATATGTGCGGCGCAACGACTATGAATCCGGCATCGAGCTGGTGGCGACCACCCGCAACGTCGCCATGCTCAGAACCTTCTCCAAGATCCACGGCCTCGCGGCGCTGCGCGTCGGCTGGCTCTACGGCCCGGCCGAGGTGGTGGACGCGGTGAACCGCATCCGCGGCGCCTTCAACGTCAATGCCGCCGCCATCGCCGCCGCCACCGCCGCCATCGGCGACACTGCCCATGTCGAGGCCGCCGTCGCCCATAACGATACCTGGCTCGCCTGGCTGACCGCCGAGCTCACCGCGCTCGGCCTCACGGTGACGCCGAGCGTCGGCAATTTCGTGCTGGTGCATTTCCCGGACGTCGACGGCAAGCGGGCGCCGGATGCCGATGCCTTCCTCTCCGCGCGCGGCCTGATCCTGCGCCGCATGGACGCCTATGGCCTGCCGGGCGCGCTGCGGCTCACCGTCGGCACCGAGGAGGCCAACCGGCTGCTGGTCGCCGTGCTGGCCGAGTTCCTCGGCAAAAGCTCCGCGAAGGACCATGGCCATGGTGCTTGATCCGCCGCTGCCGCGGCCGATGGTCGGCCGGCTCGCCGTCATCGGCCTCGGCCTGATCGGCTCCTCGATCCTGCGCGTGGCGGAGGCCCGCCGGCTGGCGGAGGTCGGCGTCGCCTATGACGCGACGCCGGCGGTGCGCGCCCGCGTCGCCGAGCTCGGCATCGCCGACGAGGTGGCCGCCACGCCCGCCGAGGCGGTGCGGGATGCCGACATCGTCATCCTCTGCGTGCCGGTGGGCGCCATGGGCGCGGTGGCGCAGGACATCGCCGCGCATCTGAAGCCGGGCGCCATCGTCTCCGACGTCGGCTCGGTGAAGGGCGCGGTGCTCTCCGCGCTGTCGGCGCACCTGCCGGCGGGCGTGCACATCGTGCCCGCCCATCCGGTGGCGGGCACCGAATATTCCGGCCCCGACGCCGGCTTCGCGACGCTGTTCAAGAACCGCTGGTGCATCCTCACCCCGCCCGAGGGCGCGGAGGCGGGGGCGGTGTCGGCGCTCTCGGCGCTGTGGACGGCGATGGGCGCCAATGTCGAGACCATGACCGCCGAGCACCATGACCTGGTGCTGGCAATCACCTCGCATGTACCGCATCTCATCGCCTACAACATCGTCGGCACGGCGGCGGACCTGGAGAAAGTCACCTCCTCCGAGGTGATCAAATACTCGGCCGGCGGCTTCCGCGACTTCACCCGCATCGCCGCCTCCGATCCCACCATGTGGCGCGACGTGTTCCTCAACAACCGCGAGGCGGTGATCGAGGTGCTCGGCCGCTTCACCGAGGATCTGATCGCGCTGCAGCGGGCGATCCGCTGGGAGCAGGGGGAGGCGCTGTTCGACCTGTTCACCCGCACCCGCGCCATCCGCTGCTCGATCATCGAGATCGGCCAGGAGACCGCCGCCCCCGATTTCGGCCGCGAGCGCGGCTGAGCCAAGTCCGGCAGATGTCCCTCTCCCCGGCGGGGAGAGGGGTAGGGTGAGGGGGCTTCCGGCCCGCAGTCGTTGCTTCTCCTCACCGCCTCGCGGGCCATGTCTCCGTCGCGACCGGATGCTTCCGGCAGCGACCCTGTCGGACCCGGACCCCGGCCCGGCAATGGTCGAGACGGGAGAGAGCGGCGTTGCTCACGCCGCCTCGGCCTCGCTCGTCGCCTCGCCCGCTTCCGGGACCGCCGCCTCGCTCTCCAGCTTGGCATAGACCCGCAGCCGGTGGCCGTCGGGGTCCAGCGCCACGAAGCTGCGGCCGAAATCGAGGTCGGTCGGAGGCAGTGCGATCGGCACGCCCTTCTTCGCCCAGCGCTCATAGGTGGCGTCGACGGCGGCGGCATCCGCCACCTTGAAGCCGATCTCGTTGCCGCCGGAGCGCAGATGCGGCGTCGGCCTCACCCCGTCGCGCCGCCACAGGCCGAGCCCGAGGCCCGGCGCCAGCGCGAACAGCGCGAAGCCGGCGCTCGCCTCCACCGGCTGGCGCTCCAGCACGTCGCCATAGAAGCGGGCGCTGGCGCGGGGATCGTTCACATAGAGAAACAGGTTGCTGGCATCGATCATGATCGGCCCCCGAAAATCCGTGCTGCAATGAATGCGGGGAGCCTACACGTTCATGCTGCCAATTTCCGGCAGCATCATGCGGCGCTGTCGGCCGGCTCCGCCTCGGGGGGCATCAGTGTCGCCGGCACGTTCGGCGCCTCGCGCGGCTGGGCGTGCTTCCACTGCTTCCAGCGCTGCACCAGCTCGGCCCGGCGGGTGGGGTAGCGGGCCTCCAGCATGTCGGCGCTGGCGATGCGGTCGGTGCGGAAACTGCGGAAATCGTTGCGCAACTCGCACCAGCCGATCATCAGTCGCACCTGGTCGAAGAAGGCGAGCGCGAAGGGCCACACCACCCGCTCGCTGCTCGCGCCGCTGGCGTCGCTATAGCTGAGCCGCAGCTTGCGCTCGGTGCGGATCGCCTTGCGCAGCAAGGCGGGGTCGATGGCGTCGGCAGGGATGGGCGCGCCGGGGGCGATGAACAGCGAGGAGCCCTCCATCTCCTCGCGCAGGTCCGGCGGCAGCACGGCGCCGATGCGGGCGAGCGCCCCGAGCGCCGCCTCGGCCAGCCGCCCGTCCGCCCGCCCGGCCACCCAGCGCGAGCCGAGCACCAGCGCCTCGATCTCCTCCGGGGTGAACATCAGCGGCGGCAGCAGGAAACCCGGCCGCAGCACATAGCCGACGCCCGGCTCGCCCTCGATGGTGGCGCCCTGCGCCTGCAGGCTGGCAATGTCGCGATAGAGCGTACGCAGGCTCACCCCGATCTCGCCGGCGAGCGCGCGCCCGCTCACCGGCCGGCGATGGCGGCGCAGCACCTGCAGCAGGTCGAAAAGGCGCTCGGAACGGGACATGCCGCATTATAGCCGCGAGACTGCTGACGGATACTGGCAGCAGCGTCGATGCTTCACCGCGCTTTCTTCCGCCTGCCGAACAGGAGACCCCCATGCCTCATCCCGCCGGTGCCGCCCTTCTCGCGCTCGGCCTGTCGCTCGCCGCGGCGGGCGCCGCCTCGGCCGCCCAGCCGGTGGCCGCCGACCCGCTGGTCGGGCGCGTCTGGGTGGAGACGAAGCCGGCGTCCGGCCTGCCCGGCCCGATGCTGGTGTTCCTGCCGGACGGCACCCTCATCATGGATTCCTGCTGGGAGACCTATGCGCTGCGCAAATGGAGCCGCACCGCGCCGGACGCCATCGCCTGGGACGAGGACGGCGCGACGATCACCGCGAAGGTGGCGTCGGTGTCGCCGGCGCAGCTGGTGCTGAAGGTCGGGGCGGGCAAGGATGTGACGGAACATCGTTACAGCCTCGCCAAGGTGCCCTATGTCTGCCCGGACATGAAGCGCTAGGACATCGTGCGCCGGGACATCGAGCGTCAGGACATTCCGGGCCGGGCCGAACCGGCGACCGGACCGGACGGCAGACGCCCGGCGAAGGATCCGGCCGGGCAGTGAGGCATCAGGTGCAGACACATCTTCGCAAGACCCTTTTCATCGCCGCGCTGGTGCTGCTGGTGGTCGCGGTGGCCGGCAGCATGGTCATCGCCGTCTCCTCCAGCCGCAGCGCCGGCCCCGCCGAAACAAGCCCGGCCACGCAGGGCGGCTGAGCCTCCGGCAGACGCGCTGTCGCTTCCCCTTTCCCACGGGAGAGGGAAGTTCCGGTTGGACGCCATCCGGCCCATTTTCCGCTCCGCTTGCCGCGTCTCTTTCTTGCCCTCTCCCCGTTGGGGAGAGGTGGCCCGCGCAGCGGGTCGGTGAGGGGGAACGCGATTGGGAAGCGCAGAAGACCCCTCGCCCCCTCCCTCTCCATCCGGGAATGCCCCTCCGTCCGAGGGCGTCGTCCATCCCCCCGGTCGCCGGTCCATCGGCGCTCTCAAACGAAAATGCCCGGCTCATCGCCGGGCATTCGCATTCGTTAGCCGGATTCGGACCGGGCTTTTCGCCGGCTCGGCTCAGCTGCCCGTCGTCGGCATGACGAACTGGGCGCCGGCGCGGATGCCGGTCGGCCAGCGGGCGGTGGTGGTCTTCATCTTGGTGTAGAAGCCGACGCCTTCCATGCCGTAGACGTTGCGGTCGCCGAACACCGAGCGCTTCCAGCCGCCGAAGGAGTGGAACGCCACCGGCACCGGGATCGGCACGTTGATGCCGATCATGCCGGCCTTGGCATCGCGGTCGAAGGCGCGGGCGGCGTCGCCGTCGCGGGTGAAGATGGCGGCGCCATTGCCATATTCGTGGTCGTTCACCAGCCTGAGCGCGTCCTCATAGGCCGGCACCCGCACCACCGAGAGCACCGGGCCGAAGATCTCTTCCTTGTAGATCTTCATGTCGGTGGTCACGTCGTCGAACAGGCAGCCGCCGAGGAAATAGCCGTCCTCATAGCCCTGCAGCTTGAGGTCGCGCCCGTCGACTACCAGCTTGGCGCCGGCGGCGACGCCGTCATCTACATAGCCGCGCACCTTGGCGAGGTGCTCCCTGGTGACCAGCGGTCCCATCTCGCTATCCGCGTCCATGCCGGGGCCGACCTTCAGCGCCTGCACCTTCGGCACCAGCTTCTCCATCAGCGCGTCGCCGACGCCGCCGACCGCCACCGCCACCGAGACCGCCATGCAGCGCTCGCCGGCCGAGCCGTAGCCGGCGCCCATCAGCGCGTCGACGGTCTTGTCGAGATCGGCGTCGGGCATGACGACGAGGTGGTTCTTGGCGCCGCACAGCGCCTGGGCGCGCTTACCGTGGGCGCAGGCGGTCTTGTAGACATATTCGCCGATGGCGGTGGAGCCGACGAAGCTCACCGCCGCGACATCCGGGTGCGTCAGCAGCGTGTCGACGGCTTCCTTGTCGCCCTGCACCACGTTGAACACGCCCTTGGGCAGGCCGGCCTCGGCCAGCAGCTCGGCCAGCATCAGCGAGGGGGTCGGGTCCTTCTCGGAGGGCTTCAGCACGAAGCTGTTGCCGCAGGCCAGCGCCACCGGGAACATCCACATCGGCACCATGACCGGGAAGTTGAACGGGGTGATGCCGGCGACCACGCCGAGCGGGTGGCGGGCCGAGAACACGTCGACGCCGCGCGCCACCTGCTCGGTGAAGTCGCCGCGCAGCAGATGCGGGATGCCGCAGGCGAATTCCACCACCTCGATGCCGCGGGTCACTTCGCCCTTGGCGTCCTCGAAGGTCTTGCCGTGCTCGAGGGTGATCGCCTCGGCCAGCTTGTCGATGTCGCGGTCCAGCAGGTTCTTGAACTTGAACATGATGCGGGCGCGGGTCAGCGTCGGCGTGTCGGCCCAGGCCGGGAAGGCGGCCTTGGCGGCGGCCACCGCCTCGCCCACCGTGGCGGCGGAGGCCAGCAGCACCTCGCCCGACTGCGCGCCGGTCGCCGGGTTGAATACCGAGGCGGTGCGCCCCGCCGTGTTCACCTGCTTGCCGCCGATATAATGCCCGATCACCGCCATGGGGTCCTCCTTGGGAGCTTGCCGCGAAAATTCAGTTGCTGGGCGAATCCCGCCTGCCTGCCGTCACGGCCGGGCCCGACCCGGCCATCCACGCCTTCGGCCGGGTGCTCGCTGGCGGGTGGATCCCCGGGTCAAGCCCGGGGGGATGAGGGAAGAAGGCCTTCGCGGGATAGCCGCCCAGATATCGTGTCGCCGCCTGTTGTGCTTGCGAAATCAGATCAACTCAACGACCATGCTTCCGCATCCGTTGTGCGAAATTTCCATAAGCCGGGCGGGAACCATGGATTGGGATCATCTGCGGGTCTTCCTCGCCGTGGCGCGCGCCGGGCAGATGCTGGCGGCGGCGCGCCAGCTCGGGCTCGACCACGCCACCGTCGGCCGGCGCATCGGCGCGCTGGAGGCCGGGCTGGGGGCGAAGCTGATCGAGCGGCGCACCACCGGCAGCGCCCTCACCCCCGCCGGCGAGCGGCTGCTTGAACATGCCGAGCGGATCGAGACGGAGCTGCTGCAGGCGCAGTCGGCGCTCGGCAACGCCAATCTGGCGCTCTCCGGCACGGTCCGCATCGGCGCGCCGGACGGGTTCGGCGTCTATTTCCTCGCCCCCCGGCTGGGTGAGCTCGCCGAGCGCTATCCCGGGCTCACCATCCAGCTCGCCCCGCTGCCGAGGAGCTTCTCGCTGCCCAAGCGCGAGGTCGACATCGCGGTGACGCTCCAGAGACCGCATGAGGGGCGGCTGGTCGCGCGCAAGCTCACCGATTACAGCCTCGGCATCTACGCCTCGTCGGACTATCTCGCCCGCACTGGCCCCATCGTCCACCTCACCGGTCTCGCCGGCCGCGCTCTCGTCACCTATGTCGAGGACCTCGTCTACTCGCCGGCGCTCGATTATTTCGAGACCTTCCGCGGCATCGAGGCGCGGCGCATCGAATGCGCCAGCGTGGTCGGCCAGCTGGAGGCGGTGCGCGCCGGCGCCGGGGTCGGCATCCTCCACGATTATGCGGCGCAGCGGCACCCGGATCTGGTCAAGCTATTGCCGGAGCACAGCTTTCGCCGTTCCTACTGGCTGGTGACCCATGCCGATGTGCATGAGTTGCGCCGCATCCGCGAGGTGGAGAGCTTCATCGTCGAGGCGGTACGCGGCGCCCGGGCCGGCTTCGTCGCCGAGACGGCGGCAAGCTCTTCCAGTTCGAGTTCTTCCGGCTCAAGCCCTTCTAGCTGAAGCGATATTCCGTCACCTGCCGGTACAGCTCGCCCGGCCGCAGCCAGGGCGAGGGGAAGCCGGGGTGGTTCACCGCATCGGGGAAATTCTGTGCTTCGAGGCAAATTCCCGCGTGCTTGCCGTGGGTTAGCCCATCCAGCCCCTTGTCGGTCTCCGCCAGCATCGAGGCGTCGTAGAGCTGCAGCCCCGGCTCGGTGGTCCAGACCTCGAGCGTCCGCCCGTTGCGGGGGCAGGCCACGCGCGCGGCGAAGCGCAACTCGCCAAGTGGTTGATCCAGAACGAAATTAATGTCGTAGGTGATGCCGCTGTCGCCAAGGCGGCGGGGGCGGCGCAGATCATATCCCGTCCCCTCGACCGCGGCGATTTCCCCGGTCGGCACCTTCAGCGCGTCGAGCGGCGTGTAGCCGCTGGCGGCGATCTCCGCCGTCCATTCATGCGAGGAGTGGCCGGGATCGAGGGTGAAATAGGAATGGTGCGCGAGGTTCACCGGTGTCGTCGCATCGGTGCGTGCCTCCATCTCCACCCGCAGCACGCCGGGGGACAGCAGCCGGTAAGTCGATGAAAGATCGAGCTTTCCCGGATAGCCTTCCTCGCCGTCCGCCGCGGTGCGCGTGAAGGTGACGCTGTCCGCTTCCACCGCCGCGATCTTCCACGGCCGGTGCGAGAAGCCGCGCGCGCCGCCGTGCAGATGGGTGACGCCGCGCTCGTTGCGCGCCAGTTCGTAGGTCTTCCCCTCCAACGTGAAGCGCCCGCCGCCGATGCGGTTCGCCACCCGCCCGCAGGTGGCGCCGAGATAGGAAGGGTTGGCGAGGTAACTGTCGAGATCGGTGAAGCCGAGCGCCCCGCGATGCAGGCCGCCATCCGGCCCCGGCACGATCAGGTCGCGCAGCGTCGCGCCCCAGCTCAGCACGCGGGCGCGCGCGCCGGAGGCCGCGGCGAGCGTGACTTCATGGAGTTCCTCGCCCTCGAACTGGCCGATGCCGGCGACATTGTCGGGAAAATGCATGGCTCGGGATTCCTCTAGACGTTTTCCGGTGCGCGGGTGCGGTTGAGAAAGGCGACCAGCGAATCGGCGGCGCCCAGAATGTGCTCGCAGGTGAGCTGTGCCGCCGCCTCGGCATCGCCGGCGATGCAGGCGTCGAGAATGGCCTGATGCTCGCGCCGCGCCCGCGCCATGCCGTCGGTGAGCACCAGCTGCGCCCGCAAATAGCGGTCGACGCGGTCGAGCGCGGTCGAGATGGTCTGCAGGTAATAGGGCCGGCCGGCCGGCTCGTAGAGGCTGTAATGGAAACGCCGGTTGAGATCGCCCCAGCGCGAGGAATCCGGCTCGGTAGCGAAGCCGTGGGCGAATTGCTTGGCGCGATCAAGGGCTTCCGGGGACATGCGCGCAATGGAATGACGCAGGATCTCCGATTCCAGGAGGGCCCGGAATTCGAACACCTCGCGGATTTCCTCGATGGACAGCGTCGTCACCACCGCGCCCCGGTAGCGCTGGGTGGAGACGAGGCCCTGTTCTTCCAGGCGCGTGAGGGCTTCCCGCACCGGGATGCGGCTGACGTTGAACATGCGGGCGATATGATCCTGGCGCAGCACCTGGCCTTCGGAGATGTCGCCCTTGGCGATCGCCTCGCGCAGGGCGTCGAAGATCACGTCGGCGGGCGACGGCATCTGGGCGATGTCGGTAGCCTTCACTTTCACCTGTCGCCGCCTCCCGCGCTCCTGTCACCGCTCTACCCGTCCGCCGGCCGGCCGGCAATCCGGTGACTTCTGGCCGGCCTGCCCAATATCCCCGCAGAGTGGTCACAAAAAGCATATTGCATATTGGATCCAAAAATTGGAAGCTCGCCGTCACCCTATTTCCGACCGGAGTTCCGCCCATGTGGTCTGGCATCCTGCCCGCCGTCACTGCCAAGTTCACCGCCGACGACACGCTCGACATCAAGGAGATGGAGAAGAGCTTCGCCTGGCAGATCGCGTCCGGCGTCGACGGACTCATCGTCAACGGCTCGCTCGGCGAGGGCCCGATGCTCTCCCATGACGAGCGGCTCGACGTGCTGCATGTGGCCAAGAGCGTCGCCGGCGGCCGCCCGGTGCTGATGACCATCGCCGATGCCGCCACCCGCGACTGCGCCAGCCTCGCCGAGCGCGCCGCCAAGGCGGGCGCCACCGGCGTGATGGTGGTGCCGAGCCTCGTCTACCACACCAATCCGAAGGAAACGGTGGCCACCCTCTCCACCGTCGCCGCCGCCGCCGACCTGCCGGTGATGATCTATTCCAACCGCGTCGCCTACCGGGTCGACGTGACGCTGGAGATCATGGAGGCGCTCGCCGCCGACAAGCGCTTCGTGGCGATCAAGGAATCCTCCGACGACATCCGCCGCACCACCGAGATCATCAATCGCTTCGGGGATCGCTACGACGTGTTCACCGGCGTCGACAACCTCGCCTTCGAGGCGCTGGCCGCCGGCGCGGTGGGCTGGGTCGCCGGTCTCGTGGTCGCCTTCCCGGAGGAGACGGTCGCCATCTACCAGCTGATGAAGGCCAAGCGCTACGAGGAGGCGCTCGCCATCTACCGCTGGTTCCGCCCGCTGCTCGATCTCGATGTCTCGACCTATCTGGTGCAGAATCTGAAGCTGGTCGAGGCGCTGGTCACCGGCACCACCGAGCGGGTGCGCGCGCCGCGGCAGCCGCTGGAAGGCGCGCAGCGCGCCCATGTGGAGAAGCTGGTCGCCGAGGCGCTCGCCCGGCGCCCGCTGCTCGCCAAGGCGGCGTGAGGGCTGGCGGCTACTGAAGCCGAGCGACAAAGCTCCCTCTCCCCGCACCGAACTCGGCTGCTGCCGGGTTCGGCATTCCATAAGGTCAAAATCGGAGACATCCGATTTTGACGGAGAGGGATGGGGTGAGGGGTCTTCTTCGCTCCCCGATCGCCAGAGCCCCTCACCGACCCGCTGCGCGGGCCACCTCTCCCCAACGGGGAGAGGATAAGAAAGAGGCAAGGCCATCTCCTGCCGATGTCGGCAAATCCGACGCCGGACGCGCGAAACCATGAGAACACAGGGCATCATGAGCGACGAGGTGGTGATCGTCGGGGCCGGCATCGTCGGCCTCGCCATCGCCTTCCATCTGCAGGGCGAGGGGCGCCGGGTGCGCCTGATCGAGCGCGGCGGGGTGGCGGAGGGGGCCAGCCGCGGCAATGCCGGCGCCTTCGCCTTCACCGACATCCTGCCGCTCGCCTCGCCGGGCATCCTGCGCAAGGCACCGAAATGGCTGCTCGATCCCCTGGGACCGCTCGCCATCCCGCCCGCCTATCTGCCCAGCATCGTGCCGTGGCTCCTCCGTTTCTGGCGGGCGAGCCGGCCGGACCGCTACCGCGGCAGCCTCGTGGTGCAGGGCGAATTGATGCGCGTCGCCGCCGCCGCGATGGAAGCGATGGTGCGGGGGGCGGGGCTGTCGCATCGGGTCCGCGCCGACGGCAATCTCCAGCTCTATGAGAGCGAGGCCGAGCTGGCCGCCGCGCAGCACGGCTGGGATCAGCGCGCCCGCGCCGGCATCGTCTTCGAGCATGTGCGCGGCGCCCGGCTCGCCGAGCTCCAGCCCGGCCTCGCGCCGCGCTTCGTCGCCGGCACCTTCACCCCGCACTGGAAGACGGTCGACGATCCCTATCATTTCGCGCTCGCCCTGTTCGAGGCGGTGATGGCCCGCGGCGGCGCGATCACCCATGGCGAGGTTGCCGCGCTCGTGCCGACCGAGACCGGGGTGCGGGTGAGCCTTCGCGACGGCACCCGGCTCGATGCCGGGCAGGCGGTCATCGCCGGCGGCGCCTGGTCGCGCCCGCTGGCCGCCGGGCTCGGCGACGCCATCCCTTTGGAGACCGAGCGTGGCTACAACACCACTTTGCCCCCCGGCGCCTTCGACCTCAGGCGCCAGCTCACTTTCGGCGGTCATGGCTTCGTGGTGACGCCGCTGGTGACCGGCATTCGCGTCGGCGGCGCGGTCGAGCTCGGCGGGCTGAAGCGGCCGCCCAATTTCAAGCGCTCCGAGGCGATGCTGGCGAAGGCGGCGGCCTTCCTGCCCGGTCTTCGGACCGGCGGCGGCACGCAATGGATGGGTTTCCGCCCCTCGCTACCGGATTCGCTGCCGGTGATCGGCGCCTCGAAGGCGAGCGAGCGCATCGTCTACGCCTTCGGCCACGGCCATCTCGGCCTGACCCAGAGCGCCGGCACCGGGCGGATCGTTGCCGATCTCATCATGGGGCGCCGGCCGCCGCTCGACCTCGCCCCGCTTCGGGCGGACCGCTTCTAACCCTCACGAGTGCACGATCATGGCGCGACACAGCTTCTTCTGCATAGACGGCCACACCTGCGGCAACCCGGTACGACTGGTGGCCGGCGGCGGGCCGAACCTCGTCGGCGCCAGCATGATCGAGAAGCGGGCGCATTTCCTCGCCGAATATGACTGGATCCGCAAGGGCCTGATGTTCGAGCCGCGCGGCCACGACATGATGTCCGGCTCGATCCTCTATCCGCCGACGCGGCCGGATTGCGACGTCGCCATCCTGTTCATCGAGACCTCCGGCTGCCTCGCCATGTGCGGCCACGGCACCATCGGCACGGTGACCATGGCGATCGAGCACGGCCTCGTCACCCCGAAGACGCCCGGCGTGCTGCGCCTCGACACCCCGGCCGGCCTCGTCGTCGCCGAATACCGGCAGGAGGGGCAATATGTCGAGGAGGTCCGCCTCACCAACGTGCCCGGCTTCCTGCATTCGACGGGCCTCACCGCCGAATGCCCCGGCCTCGGCGAGATCACCGTCGACGTCGCTTATGGCGGCAATTTCTACGCCATCGTCGAGCCGCAGGCGGGCTATCGCGACATGGCGGACTTCACCGCCGGCGACCTCGTGCGCATGAGCCCCGGCCTGCGCGCCGCGCTCAACGCCAAATACGAGTTCGTGCACCCGGAAAAGCCGGAGATCCGCGGCCTCTCCCACATCTTGTGGACCGGCGCCGCGCGGGATCCCGAAGCGCATGCCCGCAACGCGGTGTTCTATGGCGACAAGGCCATCGACCGCTCGCCCTGCGGCACCGGCACCTCGGCGCGCATGGCCCAGCTCGCCGGCAAGGGGCAACTAAAGGTCGGCGACGATTTCGTGCATGAGAGCATCATCGGCTCGCTGTTCAAGGGCCGGGTCGAGGCGCGGGCCCAGGTCGGCAATTATGACGGCATCGTGCCCTCCATCGGCGGCTGGGCGCGGATGACCGGTTACAACACGATCTTCATCGACGACCGCGACCCCTTCGCGCACGGCTTCGTCGTCACCTGATCGCTCCGGGGAGCTTCCGATGCGTTCGAGCCGGATCGTGCACATCGTCGGCTGCCATGCCGAGGGGGAGGTTGGCGACGTCATCGTCGGCGGCGTCGCCCCGCCGCCCGGCGAGACGCTGTGGGCGCAATCGCGCTTCATCGCGTCCGACAACGCCCTGCGCAACTTCGTGCTGCAGGAGCCCCGAGGAGGGGTGTTCCGCCATGTGAACCTGCTGGTGCCGCCCAAGGATCCGCGCGCCGTGGCCGGCTTCATCATCATGGAGCCGGAAGACACCCCGCCAATGTCCGGTTCCAATGCGATCTGCGTCGCGACGGTGCTGGTCGATACCGGCATCGTGCCGATCACCGGCGACGAGACCCGCATGGTGCTGGAGGCGCCGGGCGGGCTGATCGAGGCCACCGCTTTTTGCCGGGACGGCAAGGCGCGGAAGATCAAGGTGGTGAACCACCCTTCCTTCGCCGACCGGCTCGGCGCGAGCCTCGAGGTGGAAGGCCTCGGCACCCTCACGGTCGACACCGCCTATGGCGGCGACAGCTTCGTGATCGTCGACGCCCATGCGCTGGGCTTCTCGATCCGCCCGGACGAAGCCCGGGAGCTTGCCGAGACCGGCATGAGGATCGTGAAGGCGGCCAATGCGCAGCTCGGCTTCCGCCACCCGGAAAATACCGGGTGGGACCATATTTCCTTCTGCCAGTTCGCCGCGCCGCTGACCTATGAGAACGGCGTCGCCTGCGGTGCCAGCGCGGTGGCGATCCGGCCCGGCAAGATCGACCGCTCGCCGACCGGTACCGGCTGCTCGGCCCGGCTTGCGGTGCTGCACGCGAGGGGCGTGCTGAAGCTCGGCGACCCGTTCATCGGCCGCTCCATCATCAATTCCCGCTTCGACTGCCGCATCGAGGAGGAGACGAGGGTGGGAGGCCGCCCGGCGATCCGGCCCTCGATCATGGGGCGTGGCTTCGTCACCCATACCGCCCAGCTGATGCTGGACCCGGACGATCCCTGGCCGACCGGCTATCGCCTCACCGACACCTGGCCGCTCTGGCGGCAGGAATAGCGGCGCATCGGCGCCGCCTCCGGGGATTGCATGCGGGCGGGTGCGTGCGGCGACCCTCGCCCAAGCTGCGCGCCGGTTCAGAAGTCCCTGAGCAGCCTTTCGAGATAGTCGAGCTCCAGCTGCGGGCGCTGCGGATCGCCGAAGCGGCGGCGCAGCTCCTCGAGCACCCGGCGAGCCCGCTGCACATCCATCTGGTCCGGCACCTTCACGGTGGTGTCGTCGCCATAGTCGCGCGAGCGCAGCGGCCGGCCGAGCGGGTCGGTGCGTTCCGCCTGCTGGCCGGAGGGCGAACCGGGGCCGCCATCGGGTCCCTGTTGCTGCTGCATGGCCTCGGCCATCTGCTGGGCGCCGCGGCGCAGCGATTGCAGCGCCTCGTTCTGGGCGTCCACCGCGCCGGTGCCGTCGCCATTGCCGAGGGCCTGCTCGGCCTCGCGCATCGCCTGCTCGGCCTCGGCGAGGCCGCCTTCGCCGGGCATGCCCTGCCCTTGCTGGCCCTGCCCCTGCTGGCCTTGTTGCTGACCCTGCTCGCCCTCGCCCTGCTGGCCCTGTTGGCCTTGCTGACCCTGCTGCCCGCGATTGCGCATCGCCTGCTGCATCTTCTCGCGCAGCTGCCGAAGCTGGTCGCGCAGCTGCTGCTGGTTCTGCTGCAGCTGGCTGAAATCCTCGCCGCCTTCGCCCTGCTGTCCCTGCTGTCCCTGCTGTCCCTGTTGCCCCTGCTGGCCTTGCTGCCCGTTCTGGCCCTGGCGGAAGGTCTGGTCGCGCAGGCGCTGCTGGCGGCGGATCATGTCGCCGAGCTGGTCCATGGCCTGCGACATCTGGTTCTGGCCCGGCCGGCGCTGCTGCTGGCGGCCGGCCTGCAGGCCATTGAGCATGTTCTGCAATTCGCTCAGCATCTGCCGCGCGGCATCGCGGGCGCCGTTGCGCGCCATGTTCTCGATGTCGTCGAGCATCTTCTGCAGGTCCTGCGGGCGGACCGTGCGGACATTGGGATCGGGCGGAGCGTCCGCCATGTCGCCATTGCGCTGCGCCTCCTGGGCGAGCGCCTTCATGAAGTCCTCCATCGCCTTGCGCAGTTCCTGCGCCAGCTTCTGGATCTCCTGGTCGCTGGCGCCGTTCTCCAGCGCGTCCTGCAGCGCCTGCTGGGCGTCACGCAGCTTCTTCTCGACGTCCGACATGTCGCCGTCCTCGATGCGGACCGCGACTTCCCAGAGATAATCGACCACGCCGCGCAGCTCGTCGTCGTTGCGCGCGGCCTCCAGCCGCCAATAGGCGGTGCGCAGGCCGAGATAATGCGCGGGATCGGGGGTGAAGCGCTCCGGGGCGATCGCCAGCGCCTCCAGCGCCGCGGCGACGCGCGGGCGCTGATTGGCGTCGAAGGCGAGCACCCGCCGCTCCTCCACCAGCGCCCGGGCCAGCGGATTGTTGAAGGCGCGCGCCGGAAGGGTGAGGGTCTTGGGCGCGGTGGAGCCGAGATTGCCGGCATCGTCCTTGGCGACGAGCGTGAGCGTCACCCGTGTGCCGGCCCACGGGCTTTCGGTCAGGTCCTTGGTGGTCTGGCCGGTGCCGGATTTCGGCCGGCCGCCGGGCAGCGGCAGCGGGAAGTTCGGCGCCTCCACCAGCGGGTGCGGGGCCGGCTTCGCGGGCGCGTTCTTCAGCGCGAAGAGCGGCGCCGGCGGCGGCACGGCGGCAAAGCGGGCCTCGGCGCCGGTGACGCCGTAGTCGTCCTCCACCTTGTAGGCGAGCACGAGGCCGGTGCGGCCGGAGGCGCCCGGCTCCTTGGCGAAGGCGATGGTGGGCGGCTTGTCCGGCACCACGGTGAATTGCCAGGTCAGGCTGCGCCCGTCCGGCCCGGCGATGCGGGCGGACCCGTCCCCGGCGATGACGAAGCGCTGCTCGCCGGCCTCGGGGCGCTTGGCCTCGGGGAGCTTGGCCTCAGGGAGCTTGGCCTCAGGGCGCTTGGCTTGGGCATCCCCGGCGCCGGCTTCCTGCCGGTGGCCGGCATTGTCCTTTCCGGCCGCGGCGTCCGCTTCCCCTTCCTTCGGCGGCGGCGGGGCGATGCCGCCGGCGAGGGAGAGAGGGGAGCCGGAAAGGCCGGTCACCCGCACCACCAGTTCGCTGCCGGCCGGCACGCTCATCGCGGCGGCGGCATGGGCCGGGGTGTCGACCGTCGCGGCGGCGGCGCTGTCGCGGGCCTCCTCCGAGCGCAGGCCGGGCAGGATCACCGGCGGCCGGCCGGTATAGGCCGGCGGGTTCACCCAGGCATCGATGCGATAGGGGCTGGGCTGGATCGCCGCCGCCCAGTCGAAGGCGGCGCCGAGGCGCCGCATATGGTCGCCGGTGGCGATGAAGAAGCTGGCGATGACGCCGAGCAGCACCAGCGCGCGGAAGGCGCGCGGGTCGCGGGCGGCGAGGCGGGGCGACGGCAGGCCGGCCTTCAGGGCGCCGAGCTGGCCGGCGACGCGGCCGAGATGCGCGCGCCACAGCGCCGCCGCCACCGGGTCGTCGGGACGGGTGGCGAGATGGTCCGCCAGGGCGGTTGCCGGCCGGTGCGCCATGCCGCTGGTGCGGTCGAGCCGTGCCAGCGCCTCGTCCTCCGAGGGCCGGCGGATCCGCAGGGCGGGCAGCAGCGCCGCGGCGAGGAGCAGCGCGAACAGCAGCAGCCCGGCAATGCGGCCCCAGCCGGGCAGCACCAGCCACAGGCCGAGCCAGGACGCGACGAGGAAGAGACCGAGGACGCCGAGCACGGTGGCGAGCGCCGGCCAGATGCGTTCCCACATCAGCGCCGCGCCGGCACGACGCAAGGCGGTCGCCAGACGCGTTTCCGCGCGTTCCACCATCGCGGCACGGCCGGTCCGGCCGGTGGGTTGCGAATGATCTTCCGGTGTCGCCGTCACGCGCTCAAGCCTCCGACACACCAGCCCCGTCGGCGAAATATCTCGGTCGTCGTCGTCGTCCCGCCAATCCCCAAGGTCACCTTAGCAGCTATGAGCCCGGGCGCTACCCCCGCTGCAAAAACGGGCATGCCCATGCGTTCATCGCTGCGTGATCGGCGCGATCGGGCCATGTGGCCGGGGAATACGGCCGGGGGAATGTGGCGGAAGGAGGCGGCGGCCGCTCAGCCGAGCCAGCCGGGCACCTTGTCGAGCGCGATGATCGCCTCGGCGTCGAGGCGCGGCCGCACCACCGCATGATCGGCCCCGCGCACCAGCACCTCGGGCACCAGCGGGCGGGTATTGTAGGTGTTGGCCTGCACCGCGCCATAGGCGCCGGCGGTCATCACCGCGATGAGATCGCCGGCCTTCAGCCCCGGCAGATGTCGTCCCAAGGCCAGGAAATCGCCGGATTCGCACACCGGCCCCACCACGTCGGCGGTCATGCCGGCGGCACCGGCGGCCGCGTCCCGCACGGGCAGGATTTCGTGATGCGCGTCGTAGAGCGTCGGGCGGATCAGGTCGTTCATCGCCGCATCGACGATGACGAAGGTCTTGCCCTCGCCTTCCTTCACATAGAGCACGCGCGCCAGCAGCACCCCGGCATTGGCGACGATCAGCCGCCCCACCTCGAAGACGAGGCCGAGGCCGAGATTGTGGGTGTGCCGCTTGATCAGCGCCGCATAGGCGGACGGCAGCGGCGGATCCGGCTCGCCGGCGACATAGGGCACGCCGAGCCCGCCGCCGAGGTCGAGATGGGTCAGCGGGAAGCCTTCGGCCAGCAGGTCGCGCGCCAGCTCGGCCAGCACGGCGGCGGCATTGTCGAAGGGCTCGAGATCGGTGATCTGGCTGCCGATATGCATGTCGACGCCGGTGACGCGGATTCCCGGCAGCGCGGCGGCGTGGCGGTAGACGTCGCGGGCGCGCGACACCGGGATGCCGAACTTGTTCTCCGACTTGCCGGTGGAGATCTTGGCGTGGGTCTTGGCGTCGACGTCCGGGTTGACGCGGATCGACACCGGGGCGGCCACGCCGTGGCTCACCGCCACCTCGGAGAGGGTGAGCAGCTCCGGCTCGCTCTCCACATTGAAGCACATGATGTCGGCGTCGAGCGCGGCGGCCATCTCCTCGCGGGTCTTGCCGACGCCGGAGAACACGATCTTGTGCGTGGCGATACCGGCCGCCAGCGCCCGCTTCAGTTCGCCGCCGGAGACGATGTCGGCGCCGGCGCCGAGCCGGGCGAGGGTGGCGATCACCGCCTGGTTGGAATTGGCCTTCAGCGCGTAGCACACCGTCGCCTTCGTATCGGCGAAGGCCTGGGCGAAGACGTTGTAGTGCCGCTCCAGCGTCGCGGTCGAATAGACATAGGCCGGGGTTCCGACCTCGCGGGCGATATCGGCGAGGCTGACGTCCTCGGCATGGAGGACGCCGTCGCGGTAGGTGAAATGGTGCATGGCGAGCCCGGAGGTTGGTGAAGCCGAAGGTCAGGGAAGGCGGGACGTCAGAGCAGCCCGTCGAGGATGAAGGGCTTGTCCGGTTTCACCGGGCCGGTGTCCTTCGGCATCTTGCCGTCCGGCCCGGGCGTGCCGAGTGCGGTGCCCGGCGGCGGCTCCAGCGGGCCCTTCACGCCGCAGCCGGCAAGGGCGAGCGCGCCGCCGAGCGCGAGCATGGCGGGGAGAAGGCGAAGCGCGGCGGCGGGCATACGGTTCGGGCGGGACACGGATAATCCTCGGGCGGGCAGGACAGGCGAGGGCACTATAGCGGCGAATCGGCGAAAGGCGAGCCGGACCTCGCAGCGCGCAGGCCCGCTCCACCTCACACGTCGAACGTTACCATCACCGGTATGTGGTCGGACGGGCGCTCCCAGCTGCGTGCGTCGCGCAGCACGGTCATGGCCTGCGCGGTCGGCGCCAGGGCCGGACTCGCCCACACATGGTCGAGCCGCCGGCCGCGATTGGAGGCGGCCCAGTCGGCGGCGCGGTAGCTCCACCATGTGTAGAGCTTTTCCTGCGGCGGCACGAAGTTGCGCATCACGTCGACCCAATTGCCGGCCGCCTGCAATTTGCCAAGCCGTTCCACCTCGACGGGCGTGTGGCTGACCACGTCGAGCAGCTGCTTGTGGCTCCACACATCGGCCTCCAGCGGGGCGATGTTGAGGTCGCCGACCAGCACCGAGCGGGCGTCGGGCGCGGTGGGGTGCAGCGTCTCCCATTGGGTCGCCTCGTCGAGGAAGGCGAGCTTGTGCTTGAATTTCGGGTTGAGCTCGGGGTCGGGAATGTCGCCGCCGGCCGGAATGTAGAAATTGTGCACCGTCACCGGCGCGTCGAGCCCGGCTTCCTTGCCCAGCACCACCGAGATGTGGCGGGCATCGCCCATGTCGCAGAAGCCCTGCCGGCTGACGCTCTCGAAGGGGCGCTTCGAGAGGATGGCGACGCCGTGATAGCCCTTCTGGCCGTGGATCGCCGCGTGCGGATAGCCGAACTTCGCCGCGTCCTTCAGCGGGAAGCGGTCATCCGGCGTCTTGGTCTCCTGCAGGCAGATGACGTCCGGCTGCAGTTCGGCGGCGAGGCGGGCGACGAGTTCGATGCGCAGCCGCACCGAATTGATGTTCCAGGTGGCGATGGAAAGCGGCACGGGAAAGGGCACCTCGGGATCGGTAAGGTGCGGGACCCTAGAGCAATCCTGCCGGGATTTGAATGCCTTGGGCGGCACTCAATTCCGGTTGATCACGAACAGCATCGGGTCCGGCCGCTCGGAGGTGTCGAGGTTGGACACCGCCACCGTGGTGTCGAAGCCCTGCGGGTCCGTCACCGTCCACTGCTTCAGCTGCATGGTCTTGGCGTCGAACATGATCATCAGCCGGTAGGTGCCGACCATGGGCTGCTTCTCCTCCAGCACCACGGTGGCGAAGACGTCGTCCTGGTAGACGCCGGTGACGTTGGCGTTGCGGGCGAGGTCGAAATTCTCCGACAGCAGGAAGCGCAGCGGCGTCGCCGAGAGCGGGGTGATGTCCTGCGTCTTCAGCTTCTTGTCGCGCACCGCCACCGAGCGGCCATCGGCCACCAGCTCGACCCGGCTCGGCGGGTCGTATTCGAACAGCACGCGGCCGGGCTTCAGGAGGTAGAACTGCCCCTGCCGGCGGGTGCCGTCGGGGTCGACCTGCACGAAGTTGCCGGTCATGTTCTTGAAGCTGTTGAAATAGGTATTGATGCGCTGGATGGTCTGCTGCGCCGCTTTCTGGCCGGTGGCGGCGGCCATCTGCACCACCGGCTTGCCGTCGACCGCCGCCTGCACCGAGGGCGGCAGCGGCACGCCGTTCGCGGGCTGGGCGAGCGCCGGCGCCGAGATGAAGGCCGGGGCCGCCAGCAGGGCGAAGGCGGCGCAAAGGGTCGTCGGCAGGATCGGGCGCATTGGGCACTCTCGTCGGCGCGGGCGGCGCGGGGGCGTCGGATCGTCCTGTAGGCGGTAAGCGGTCGCTGTGGCGAGGATAAGGCTGGCACGGGCCGGGCGGCGCTGCGTCAACCCGCTTCCGCGTCGCGCGGTTCCACCAGGATCTCGCGCTTGCCGGCATGGTTGGCGGGCGAGACGAGGCCCTCGTTCTCCATACGCTCCATCAGCGAGGCGGCGCGGTTGTAGCCGATCTGCAGCCGGCGCTGGATGTAGCTGGTGGAGGCCTTGCGGTCGCGCATCACCACGGCGACGGCCTGCTCGTAGAGGCCGCCGCCTTCGCCGCCGAAGCCGCCCTTGTCGAACACCGCGCCGTCCTCGCCGCCTTCCTCCTCGTCCTCGTCGGTGGTGACGGCGTCGAGATAGTCGGGCTGGCCCTGCGTCTTCAGATGCTCGACGACGCGCTCGACCTCCTGGTCGGAGACGAACGGGCCGTGCACGCGCGAGATGCGCCCGCCGCCGGCCATGTAGAGCATGTCGCCCTGGCCGAGCAGCTGCTCGGCGCCCATCTCGCCGAGGATGGTCCGACTGTCGATCTTGCTCGTCACCTGGAAGGAGATGCGGGTGGGGAAATTGGCCTTGATGGTGCCGGTGATGACGTCGACGCTCGGGCGCTGGGTCGCCATGATCAGGTGGATGCCGGCGGCGCGGGCCATCTGGGCGAGGCGCTGGATGGCGCCCTCGATGTCCTTGCCGGCGACCATCATCAGGTCGGCCATCTCGTCGACCACGATCACGATATAGGGCAGCGGCGTGAGGTCCATCTCCTCGCGCTCGTAGATCGCCTCGCCGGTCTCGCGGTCGAAGCCGGTCTGCACGGTGCGCACGATCTGCTCGCCCTTGGCCATCGCCTCGGCGATGCGGGCGTTGAAGCCGTCGATGTTGCGCACGCCGACCTTCGACATCTTGCGGTAGCGTTCCTCCATCTCGCGCACCGCCCATTTCAGCGCCACCACCGCCTTCTTCGGGTCGGTGACGACAGGGGAGAGCAGGTGCGGGATGCCGTCATAGACGGAGAGTTCCAGCATCTTCGGGTCGATGAGGATGAGGCGGCACTGATCGGGCCGGTGCCGGTAGAGCAGCGACATGATCATGGTGTTGATGGCGACCGACTTGCCGGAGCCGGTGGTGCCGGCGACCAGCAGATGCGGCATGCGGGCGAGGTCGACGATCACCGGCTCGCCGCCGATGGTCTTGCCGAGCGCCAGGGCCAGCTTGTGCGCCGCCTCGCCGAAATCCTTGGCGGCGATGATCTCGCGCAGCAGCACCTTCTCGCGCTTGGGGTTGGGCAGCTCGATGCCGATGGCGTTCTTGCCGGGGATCACCGCCACGCGGGCCGACACCGCGCTCATCGATCGGGCGATGTCGTCGGCGAGGCCGATGACGCGGCTCGATTTGATGCCGGGCGCCGGCTCCAGCTCGTAGAGCGTCACCACCGGGCCGGGTCGGGCATTGACGATGGCGCCGCGCACGCCGAAATCGTCGAGCACGCTTTCGAGGTCGCGGGCGTTCTGCTCCAGCGCCTCGTCGTCGAGCGCCGGGCCGGTGCGCGCCGGCGGCGGGGTCAGCAGGTCGAGGCCGGGATTGGCATAGCGCAGCCGCTCTTCCTCGCGCGCCGTGCGTCCGCCGCGGATCGAGCGCAAGGGCGGCCGGCGGCCGGTGCGGGTCGTCTCCGGCACCGGGTGCGGCGGCGGCAGGTCGTCCGGCTCGTCGAGAAAGCCCGCTTCGTCGCGCTCGTCGTCGTCCCAGTCGCCGGCATCCGGCTCCTCGCCACGGAAATTGGGCTCGCGGCGCGAGCCGCGCGGCAGCAGCGCGTCCTCGTCCTCGCTGCCGAACAGCGCGCCGAGGCGGGCCATCAGGCCGCGGCGGCGGCGCGGATAGGGATTGCGGCCCGGCATCAGCCAGGCTTTCAGCGTCAGCCACCAGTGGACGAGCGCGCCGATCGACAGCAGGCCGAAGCGCGCCGGCTCGTCGTCCTCGAAAGTGCCGGCGTCCTCCTCCTCCTGCGGTTCGTCGCGGCGCTTCAGGCCCACGCCGACGGCCAGCGGCAGCGTCATCACCGTGCCGAACAGGCACAGGGCGCCGGCGACCGTGTAGTCGAAGGTGGTCAGCCAGCCGGAGCGGATCAGCGAGGGCAGGATCAGCATCGCCTCGCCGAGCACCCCGCCCAGCCCGCTCGGCAGCGGCCAGGTGCCGAAGCGCGGCAGGCAGGCGGCGAAGCCGGCCGCGAAGGCGGTGCCGGCGGCGAGGGCGACCATGCGCGCCCGCATGCGGTGCGGCGGGCGATGCGTCATCAGCCGCCACCCCCACACGCCGACCGTCAGCACCACCGCGAGGCAGGCGACGCCGAACAGCTGCATCAGCAGGTCGGCGACCACGGCGCCGGGCAGGCCGAGCAGGTTGTGCGGCGCGGCGGCGCTGGAGCGCGACAGGCTGGGATCGTTGGCGGACCAGGTGGCCAGCGCCACCAGGATCAGGGCGCAGAGGCCGAGCAGCGCGAGGCCGGCGATCTCGGCGACGCGCCGGTGCAGCACGTTGCGCACTTCTTCCGGCAGCAGGCGCCGCCGGGCACCGCGGCCGCGCGCGGAGACGCCGGCCTTCGCCCGCTGGGCCTGGCGCGGTGGCGCGGCGTCGGCGATGCGAGGCTGTGCCTGCCGCGTTCGCGGCGTCCGGCCCGTCGACTGTGTCTGCCCGCCCATCATCCCGCCTCGATTCCGCTTGCCACCCAACGGTTCGGCTCAGCTCAATCCGGCCACCACGCGCGGCAGCGCCGCTTGCGTGGTGGCGAGGTCCTGCACCAGCGCGAGGCGGAGGTAATCCGCACCCGGATTGCGCCCGTCCGCCTCCGTGCGGCACAGATAGCCGCCCGGCACGGTCCGCAGGCCCTCGCGCTGCCAGAGTCGTTTCGCTGCCTCCTCGCCGCCGCCGATGCCGGAGACGTCGAGCCACAGGAAGAAGCCGCCATCCGGCCGCTCATAGCCGAAGCGGCCGGCGAACAGCCGGTCGGCGATGTCGAACTTGGCGCGATAGAGCGCGCGGCTTTCCTCGACATGCGCCTCGTCGGCCAGCGCGGCGATGCCGACCTGCTGCAACGGCTCGGGCACCTGCGGCGCCGCCACGTTGCGCAATTCGGCGAAGGCGGTCATGAAGCCGGCATCGCCGGCGCAGAAGCCGCAGCGCAGGCCCGGCAGGCTGGAGCGCTTCGACAGCGAATTGAACGTCACCACCCCGGCATAGTCGGGGCCGGCGACTTCCAATATGCCGGTCGGCGGTGCCGCGCCGAGCCAGATCTCCGAATAGCACTCGTCGGCGAACACCAGGATCTCGTGCGCGCGGGCGATGGCCACCAGCTTCTCGAGATAGGCTGATGGCGCGATGGTGCCCTGCGGGTTGGCCGGCGAGGCGAAATAAAGGGCCACCGTGCGGGCGAGCAGCGCCGGATCGAGCGCGTCGAGGTCGGGCAGCCAGCCGCCGGACGCGGGAAGCGGCAACGGCACGCTCTCGCAGCCCGCCGCGTCGGCGCCGGCGCCATAGGCGGCATAGAACGGATTGGGCAGCAGGATGGCCGGCCCGGAAGAAGATTGCCGGCTTTCGGCGATCGCCTTCGCCTTGGCCGGCGAGACCAGCCGGCGGGCGAGGAGGGCGGCGAGGAACAGCCCTTCGCGTGAGCCGTTCAGCACCAGCACCTCGCGCTCGGCGTCGAGCGGACGCGGCAGGCGGTAGCGGCGCCCGCACCAATCGGCGGCGGCGGCGCGGAATTCCGGCAGCCCCTTGCCGGCGGGGTAGCGGCCGAAGCCGTCGAGATGGGCCGCCAGCACCGCGCCGACGAAGGCAGGGATGGCATGGCGCGGTTCGCCGACGGCGAGGCTCAGCGGCGGCTTGCCCGGCTCGATGCCGGCGAGCAGCTCGCCGAGGCGGATGAAGGGCGAACGCGCCGCCGGGCCCGGATCCGGCGTGGCCGGCGGGCGGTTGGCGGAGGCTTCTGGCGACGTTGCGGGCACGGAGGTCACGTCTCGTCCATCGTGGTTAGCGATTCAAAATAGCGCCGGGCGGTAAAGGCGCCCTTAACCATGACGACAGGAGGGCAAGCTCCGGCAGATCGGGCCGGCCCGTCTCCGGCGCACGATTTTGCCTTTGCGGCGCAGCGGATCCGCACGGGCGGCAAGGCCGGCTCCACGCCGAATGCCACGGAATCACGCCGGGAGCCGCCGGGCGGACACCGGCGCGGAGGAGCCGGCCCGGAAATGGAAAACCCCGGCCGAAGCCGGGGTTTGGGCAGCGCGGGGGCTGGGGACGCGGCGCGGGCAGGCGAGCCCGCGCCGGACCGGAAAGGCCGGTCAGCTGTGATAGGCGCGCTCGCCGTGCTCGACGATGTCGAGACCCTCGCGCTCCTTCTCCACCGACGGACGCAGGCCGACGATGACGTCGACGATCTTGTAGAGGATCGCCGAGATCACGCCGCCCCACACGATGGTGACGGCGACCGCGGTGATCTGCACCCACACCTGGTGGCCCATCGCGTAGTCGGCGATGCCGGGGCCGCCGAGGGCGGGGGCGACGACCACGCCGGTGCCGATGGCGCCGACGATGCCGCCGATGCCGTGGACGCCGAACACGTCGAGGCTGTCGTCATAGCCGAGCGCGTTCTTCACCGTGGTGCAGAAGAAGAAGCAGATGATGGCGGCGACGAAGCCGAGCACGATGGCGCCGATCGGGCCGGAGAGGCCGGCGGCCGGGGTGATGGCGACGAGGCCGGCGACCATGCCGGAGATGGCGCCGAGCATGGAGGGCTTGCCCTTGGCCAGCCACTCGATCAGCGTCCAGCCGACGATGGCGCCGGCGGTGGCGACGAAGGTGTTCACCAGCGCCAGCGTGGTGCCGGCATTGGCTTCGAGGTTGGAGCCGGCGTTGAAGCCGAACCAGCCGACCCACAGGACGCTGGCGCCGACCATGGCGTAGGGCAGCGAGTGGGGAGGCATCAGCTCCTTGCCGAAGCCGGTGCGCTTGCCGACCAGCAGGCAGCCGACCAGGCCGGCGATGCCGGCATTGATGTGCACCACGGTGCCGCCGGCGAAGTCGAGCGCGCCCATGCCGAACAGGTAGCCTTCCGAGAACCACACCATGTGGGCGATCGGGTAGTAGACCAGCGTCACCCAGAGGATGCAGAACAGCAGGATGGCCGAGAACTTCATGCGCTCGGCGAAGGCGCCGATGATGAGGGCCGGGGTGATGGCCGAGAAGGTCATCTGGAACGCCATGAAGACGTATTCGGGAATCTTCACGCCCTTGGAGAAGGTGTCGGCGAGGCTTTCGGTGGTGACGCCGGCCAGGAACGCCTTCTCGAAGCCGCCGATGAAGGCGTTGCCCGAGGTGAAGGCGAGCGAGTAGCCGTAGAACACCCACAGCAGCATCATCACCGCGGCGATGACCGTGACCTGCATGAGCACGGACAGCATGTTCTTGGCGCGCACCAGGCCGCCATAGAACAGCGCCAGGCCGGGCACGGTCATGAACAGCACGAGGATGGAGGAGATCATCATCCAGGTGATGTCGCCCTTGTCCACAGTCACGGCGTCGGCCACCGCGTCGGTCGCCGGGGCTGCGGCCTCCTGCGCCAGGGCGGCAACGGCGAACAGCGCCGTCGTCGCCAGCGCGGGAAGTCCCGCGCGCATCCAAGTCTTGATCGTCATGGGTTGAGTGCTCCGTCGGAAACGTGAGATGTCGGGATCAATGGCGCGGGCTTCAGAGGGCGTCGGCGTCGGTCTCGCCGGTGCGGATGCGCACGGCCTGGTCGATCGCGTAGACGAAGATCTTGCCGTCGCCGATCTGGCCGGTCTTTGCCGAGGTGGAGATGGCGTCGATCACCTTCGTGACCTGGTCGCTGGCCACCGCGACCTCGATCTTGAGCTTCGGCAGGAAGCTCACCGCATATTCGGCGCCGCGGTAAATCTCGGTGTGGCCCTTCTGCCGGCCGTATCCCTTGACTTCCGTAACGGTCAGTCCGTGCACCCCGATGCCGGTGAGCGCATCCCGGACTTCCTCAAGCTTGAAAGGCTTGATGATAGCCATGACGATCTTCATGGTTCCTGTCCCCGCTTGGCCCCGGATCGCAACAGGCGAATCCCGGGCGTTTCATGTCGGACTCGGCCAAACGGGTTTCCCAACCCCACGGACAAGCCGGCGCACACAGAATCAAGTCGCGTGCCAACCGTGCAACGATGGGGGTTTGCGGCGCCTCGGGCGGCGCGGAAAGGCGCACATGATCGCCACCCGCGCGAAAAACGCCGGGCGCGTGACAGGGTTGTGCTGCTTAATTCTTGATCTTCGGTGCCGAAGCAGTTTCGGCGCCGTCGAATCCTGGGCAAATATTGCCTAAAAAATGATCTCTACGATGCCGCAGTAGGCGAAACCGGGCGGATGAGCCCTTCCTGCGCCACCGAGGCGACGAGCCGCCCGGCCCGGTCGTAGATCAGCCCGCGGGCGAGGCCGCGCGCGCCATGGGCGCTGGGGCTGTCCTGCACGTAGAGCAGCCAGTCGTCGGCCTTGAGCGGGCGATGCAGCCACAGCGCGTGGTCGAGGCTGGCGGCCTGGATGCGGTCGCCGAGCACGCTGGTGCCGTGCACCACCGTGGTGGTCTCCAGAAGCGTCATGTCGGAGGCGTAGGCCAGCACCGCCCGGTGGATGGCGGGGTCGTCCGGCAGGGCGCCGTCGGCGCGGAACCACACGCGCTGCACCGGCTCGGCGGGGGGCGCGTCATTGCCGGCGACCAGCCGCTGCATGAGGCCCACCGGGCGGAGCTCCACCGGCCGCGGCCGGGTCCAGTAATTGCGCACCGAGGGGGCGAGCGCGTCGAGCAGCTCGGCCGGCAGGTCGCGCGCGGAGGGCACCTCCTCCGGCGGCGGCACGCCGTCGGGCATCGCCATCTGGTGATCGAGCCCCTCCTCGGCGATGTGGAAGGACACCGACATGATGAAGATCGGCCGGCCGTGCTGCACCGCCACCACCCGGCGGGTGGCGAAGCTGCGCCCGTCGCGCACCCGCTCCACCTGGTAGACGATGGGGATCTGCGGATCGCCGGCGAGGATGAAATAGGCGTGCATGGAATGCGCGGTGGCGGTCTCCACCGTGCGCTGCGCGGCCACCAGCGCCTGCGCCAGCACCTGCCCGCCGAAAACCCGGGTGCGGAACGGCCAGGATTCCGGCGGGTTGTGGCCGCGGAACAGGTTGACCTCGAGAATGTCGAGGTCGAGCAGCTGGACGAGTTCGGCGATGGTCGACATGTCCGCATTCCCGCACGGTGTTCTTTGATCGGTAGCTAAGGCATAAGATGCCCCCGGTACAGTGCCATCAGGGAAGGGTCGTCATGCCGCAGCAAGCCGAAGACGCCGCCGTCTTCGACGTGGTCATCGCCGGCGGCGGTCTTGCCGGCCTCTCGCTCGCGCTGGCGCTGCGCCACGGGCTGGGGGATGGCGCGCGGCTCGCCATCGCCGATCCGGCCTTCGCCGCGCCGGCGCGGCGAAACGACGACCTGCGTGCCTCCGCCTTCGCCGCCGGCGCCCGCCGGCTGCTCGATACCGTGGGCGTGTGGGCGCGCGTCGCCGGCGAGGCCCAGCCGATGCTGGCGATGGAGATCACCGACAGCCGGCTCGGCGACGCCGCCCGGCCGGTGTTCCTGCAGTTCGACGGCGAGGTGGAGCCGGGCGAGCCCTTCGCCGATATGGTGCCCAACGCGCTCATGCAGGACGCGCTGCTCGCGGCGGCCGGGGAGGCCGGCCTCGTCCTGCTGCCGGCGGGCGTCGATGCGTATTCGGTCGACGCGGCCGGGGTCTCGGCGCGGCTGAAGGACGGCACGCGCCTGCGCGCGGCGCTGCTCGCCGCCTGCGACGGCGGGCGTTCGCGGCTGCGCAGCCTTGCCGGCATCGCCACCGTCGGCTGGTCCTACCGGCAGTCGGCGATCGTGATGACGGTCGGCCATGAGCGCCCGCACGAGGGCAAGGCGGTGGAGCATTTCCTGCCGGCCGGCCCCTTCGCGCGGCTGCCGCTCGCCGGCAACCGCTCCTCCATCGTCTGGACCGAGGAGAGCGGTGCGGCGGAGCGGCTGCTCGCGCTGCCGCGGGTGCTGCTGCTCGACGAGCTGGAGCAGCGATTCGGCCTCGAGCTGGGGGCGCTGGAGGTTCTCGACACGCCGAAGGCCTTCCCGCTGGGCTTCCAGATGGCGCGGCGTTTCGTCGCCGACCGGTTGGCCCTGGTCGGGGACGCCGCCCACACCATCCACCCCATCGCCGGCCAGGGCATAAATATGGGCCTGCGCGATGTTGCGGCGCTGGCGGAGGCCGTCACCGACGCCGCCCGCCTCGGCCTCGACATCGGCGGGCCGGACGTGCTGGAGCGCTACCAGCGCTGGCGTCGCTTCGACACCGTGTCGATGGGGGTGGCGACCGACGGGCTGAACCGGCTGTTCGGCCAGCGCTCGGACGCCTTGCGGCTGATGCGCGACATCGGCATGGGCCTCGTCGACCGCCTGCCGGGACTGAAAGGCCACCTCATCCGCGGCGCCGCCGGCCTGGGCGGTCAGCCGCCGCGGCTGCTGCGGGGCGAGGCGCTCTGACGGCGCCCGTCGCGCTGTCCCGGAAATGCCGGGGTGGCGCGGTCAGCCTTTGGCGACCTCTTCCTCGGTCAGCGGGCGCGCTTCGTCGGCCAGCATGATCGGGATGCCGTCGCGGATCGGATAGGCGAGGCGCGCCGCGCGCGAGACCAGCTCATGCGCCTGCCGGTCATAGTCCAGCGGCCCCTTGGTGACGGGGCAGACCAGGATCTCCAGGAGCTTGGGGTCGAGCTCATAGCCGGTGCGGTGGGCGGTCTCGGGCATGTGTCGATTCCATGTCGGGTGGAGGCGTATGCGTCGCCTGCTTATAACCGATGCAACGCGATACCATAGAAGGCGATCCTGACAATCGCGCGTCAGCATGTCAGAAGAATGTGGCCGCCCCATGCGTCGACCAGGCGTTGTCCCGATGCCTCGTCTGCTCCCCTCTCCGACTTCGGGATCTGCCCCGCGCCTATGGATACCGCCCCGCTTTCCCTTGCCGATGAGCCCCGCCTGACCGGGGAGACCGTGCAGCAATGGGTGTTCCGCCGGTTGCGGCGCGCGGTGATGAGCGGACGCTTCCCGCCCGGCCAGGCCGTGACGATACGCGGCCTCGCCGAGGCGCTCGGCGTCTCCGCCATGCCGGTGCGCGAGGCGCTGCGCCGCCTGGTCGCCGAGCGGGCATTGGTGCTGCTCGACAATCGCCGCGTCCGGGTGCCGGAGATGACGGCGCAGCGCTTCGACGAGCTGTTCGCCGCCCGCACGCTGCTGGAAGTCGAGGCGGCGGCGCGGGCCCTGCCCTTCGCCGATCCGGCTTTTTGCGAGCGGCTCGCCGCGCTCGACCGGCTGTCGGACGCGGCGTGGCGGCAGGGCGACATCGAGGCGATGATCGAGACCAATCTCGCCTTCCATACCGCGCTCTATTCCACCCGCGCCGATTCGGTGCTGATGCCGCTGATCGAATCGGTGTGGCTGCAGATCGGGCCGTTCATGCGGCTCGCCCTGACCGATCTCGAGGAGCATTACCGGGTCGACCGCCACCGCGAGGCGCTCGACGCGCTGGCCGCCGGCGACGAGGCGGCGCTGCGCCGGGCGATCGAGGCCGATATCCATGACGGCATCGGCCATTTGAGGGCGCAACTCGGCTGAGGAATACGGCTATTGCGCCGCCTTCAGCGCCCGGCCGCCACGCCGCTCGGCCCTGAGGCGGGCCGCGGCGCCGAAGGCGGCGAACACCGCGCTCGACAGCCTGTCGTCCCAGAAGCGCCATTCCGGGTGCCACTGGATGGCGAGGGTGAAGCCCGGCGCCTCCGTCACCCGGAACGCCTCGACGAGGCCGTCCTCCGCGCGGGCTTCCACGGTGAGTCCCGGCGCCAGCTGGTTGATGCCCTGGCCGTGCAGCGAGTTCACCTTCCAGCGCGGCGCGCCGGCGAGGCCCTCGAGCAGCCCGCCCGGCTCCAGCGCCACGTCGTGCACCGGCGCGTATTGCCCGGCGATGTCGAGGCTCGCATCCTCGCGATGATCGAAATGGCCGGGCTGCTCGTACACTTTCTGGAACAGCGAGCCGCCCAGCGCGACGTTCATCTCCTGGAAGCCGCGGCAGACGCCGAACAGCGGCACGCCGCGCTCGATGGCGCCGCGGATCAGCGGGATCGACAGGTCGTCGCGATGCGGGTCGGAGGGCAGCGGCGGCTCATAGGGCGCGTCGCCATAGAGATGCGGCGCCACGTTGGAGGGGCTGCCCGGCAGGAAGATGCCGTCGACCAGCTCGAAGATCTCGTCGAGCACCAGCCGTTCCGGCTTCATCGCGGCATCCACCGCCGAGACGGTGCCGGGCAGCAGCACCGGCAGCGCCTCCGCGCCGTTCGCCACCGCATAGATGTATTTCTCGGTCACGCCGTGCACGACATGCCCGCCGGAAGCCTTCACGTCGCAGATGACGCCGATGACAGGACGCATTGTGATCACTTTCCCGGTTGGTTGCCCAGATGTGGGATCGCCGCCCCGCTCCTGTCAACGGGCAGGCTTCGACACGTTCTTGTCTCGACACGCTCGCGCCTCGCCACGCTCGGCTCACTTGCCGGGAACCCAGCCGGGCCGGGCGGCGGCCTGCCTCACCCAGTCCGCCATCTGCGCCTCGTCGAAGCCCCCCTCGCCGATGTCGATCCAGCGCGTCTCCCCGCTGCGCGGCGTGCCGCCGGGGGGAAGCGGCTTCAGCTCCGTGCCGCGGAAGAACGTCACCTTGACCGCGCGGGTGAAGACGTGGACCGACAGGAACCAGCCCTGCCCCGTGACGCCGTAGAGCGGCGAGTTCCATTTCACCGCCTTGGCGACGCCGGGAACGGTGGCGACGATGAGTGCGTCGAGGCGCTCGCCGATGGCGCGTTTCCAGCCCGGCATCGCGGCGATGTAGTGCTGCACCGGGGCGTCGCCCTCGGCCTTGGCGATCTGCGGATTGCCGCCGGAGAGCAGGACGGGCGCCTTCGCCTTGTCTTGCGCTTCCGCCTCTTGGCCGGTGCCCGTCGCGGGGGTGGCCTTCATGCGCGTTTTCGCCGGTCGCTTGCCGGTCGTGGTCGGCTTTTGATACGACACGCTGCCCGCTCCTTCCCCGCCGCGCTGGCCCGGCGGGCTGCCCAGGATGTGCCCATGCCCGCTCTGACCCCCGCCGAACTGTTCGCCCGCCTCGCCGATCTCGGCATCGAGACCCGCACCGTCGAGCACCCGCCGGTATTCACCGTCGCGGAATCGCAGGCGGTGATCGAGGCGCTGCCCGGCGGCCACACCAAGAACCTGTTCCTGAAGGACAAGAAGGGCAACCTCTTCCTGGTCGTCATCGGGCAGGACGCGCCGGTCGATCTCAAGAGCCTGCACGGCCCGCTGGGTGCCGCCAGCCGCCTGTCCTTCGGCAGCGCCGAGCTCCTGGAAGAGGTGCTGGGCGTGAAGCCCGGCTCGGTCACCGCCTTCGCGCCGGTGAACGACACCGCCGGCCGGGTTAGGGTGATCATCGATGCCGAGCTGATGGATCACGCGCTCATCAACTGCCACCCGCTGGTCAACACCGCGACCACCAGCATCGCCCGCGACGATCTCGTCCGCTTCCTGCGGGCGACCGGCCACGAGCCGCAGGTCCTCGCGGTGCCGCGCCGCCGGGAGGCGCCGGCCGATGCCGATGCGGCGTCCGGCGTCGCCTGAGCGGTTGCAATCGCCGCCCGACGGACCATCTTACACACCGACCGACTACCGATCCCGCTCGAGGACACCCCATGCTGCTCAACCAGTCTGCCGCCCCGGCCGATAACGGCGCTCAGGCCGGCGACGACGTCGTCATCGACACCACCACCCGCAGCTTCATGAAGGATGTGGTGGAGGAATCGAAGCGCCGGCCGGTGCTGGTCGATTTCTGGGCGCCCTGGTGCGGCCCCTGCAAGCAGCTCACCCCGGTGATCGAGAAGGTGGTGCGCGGCGCCAAGGGCAAGGTGCGGCTCGCCAAGATGAACACCGACGAGCATCCCGCCGTCGCCCAGCAGCTCGGCATCCAGTCGCTGCCCACCGTCTACGCCTTCGTCAACGGCCAGCCGGTCGACGGCTTCATGGGCGCGCAGCCGGAATCGCAGGTGCAGGCGCTGGTCGACCGCCTCGTCGCCGCCGGCGGCGGCGGGCCGGACCTCGCCGAGATCCTCGCCAGCGCCGATGCCGCCCTCGCCGAGGGCGACGCCGCCGGCGCCACCGAACTCTATGCGCATGTATTGGCCGAGGAGCCGCAGAACGCGAAGGCGCTCGCCGGCATCGCCCGCGCGCATCTCGCGGCCGGCGACCTCGCCCAGGCCAAGGCGACGCTCGACCTGGTGCCGGAGGCCGGCGCCGGCGACGCCGCCGTCGCGGCGGTCCGCGCGGCCATCGAGCTGGAAGAGGCCGCCAGCGCGCTGGGCGACGTGAAGGAGCTGGCGGCGAAGGTCGAGGCCAACCCGTCGGACCACCAGGCCCGGTTCGACCTCGCCCTGGCGCTCAACGCCCGCGGCAAGCGCGAGGAGGCGATCGACGAGCTGCTCGCCATCGTGCGCAAGGACCGCAACTGGAACGACGACGGCGCCCGCAAGCAGCTGGTGCAGTTCTTCGAGGCCTGGGGCCCGACCGACGAGATGACGGTGCTCGGCCGCCGCCGCCTGTCCTCGATCCTGTTCGCGTGATCGCGCGGCCCTGCCTGCCGGTGCGAGTGACGGCCGATCCGCCGGATCGGCCTTTCGGAGGGTGAATGGCGATCAACCGCCCCTATGCCGGGCCCGCGGAGCTTCCCTCCACGGTGCCGCTGTTCCCGCTGGAAGGCGCGCTGCTGCTGCCGCGCTGCCAGCTGCCGCTCAACGTGTTCGAGCCGCGCTACCTCACCATGGTCGACGAGGTGCTGCGGGACGAGCGGATCATCGGCATCGTCCAGCCGGTGCCGGCGCTGGTCACCACCGCCAATCCCGCCCTGCAGGGCGTGGGCTGCCTCGGGCGCATCACCGAATTCGCCGAGAGCGGCGACGGGCGCTATCTCGTCACCCTGACCGGGGTCGCCCGTTTCCGGCTGGTCGAGGAAGTCGCGGCGACCACGCCCTATCGGCAGGCGCGGATCGGCTTTGCCGGCTTCGAGGACGATTTCACCCCCAATATCGGCGCCGAGGCGGTGGATCGCGGGCGGCTGCTGAAGACGCTGGCCGCCTATCTCGATGCCAACCGGCTGGAAGCCGATTGGGAAAGCATCAAGGACGCGCCGAACGAGGCGCTGGTCAATGCGCTCGCCATGATGTCGCCCTTCGGCGCGCGGGAGAAGCAGGCGCTGCTTGAGGCCTCGGATCTCGCCACCCGGGCGGAGATGCTGATCGCCGTCACCGAGATGGCGCTGGTCCGCGGGCCGGACGGCGACAACGAGACGCCGCTGCAATAGGCGGGGCTCCCCGGTCTCCCCT
Organism: Ancylobacter oerskovii; assembly: GCF_018390555.1. Lineage (GTDB taxonomy): Bacteria > Pseudomonadota > Alphaproteobacteria > Rhizobiales > Xanthobacteraceae > Ancylobacter > Ancylobacter oerskovii. Next base: position 154,460 of record NZ_JAHBGB010000023.1, read on the forward strand.
GCAATCGGCTTCTTTCCCTCTCCCCGCCCGAACTCGGCTGCGGCCGAGTTTGGTTCCGGCAAGGTCGAAACCGGAAACATCCGGTTTCGACGGAGAGGCGGCGGCCCGCGCAGCGGGTCGGTGAGGGAGACGGCATCGGGAAGCGAAGAAGAGCCTTCTCCCCGAAAGGGAAGCCGGGTGTTCCTGCGTCAACCGTTCCTGCGTCTATGCACGACCGATAGAGCTACGGCCGAGCGGACGCCGCCAACCCCCACATCGTCTTGCCCGGGCTCGTCCCGGGCATCCACGTCTTCGGCCCGGTGCATTTGTGAGACGGCGTGGATGGCCGGGACAAACCCGGCCATGACGTCGTTCTCGGGGAGCGGAGAGCCGTCCGGGAGCGGGCGTTCCCGCACCCGCCGTCACTCCGCCGCCAGAGGCGGTTTCGGCATGGTGTGCAGCGTCGCGGCCGGGGCGCCCGGTTCCTCCGGCTCGTCGCGCTCGCCGACAAAGCGGCCGAAGATGCGGGCGAGCAGGCGCCCGAGATCGTCCATCACCGTGAACACCGCCGGCACGAAGACCAGCGACAGCAGCGTCGAGGCCAGCAGCCCGCCGATCACCGCGATCGCCATCGGCGCGCGGAAATCCGAGCCCTCGCCGAGGCCCATGGCCGAGGGCACCATGCCCGCCGCCATGGCGATGGTGGTCATGATGATCGGCTGCGCGCGCTTGCGCCCGGCCTCCACCAGCGCGGTGGTGCGGTCATGCCCGGCCTTGACGGAATCGATGGCGAAGTCGACCAGCAGGATGGCGTTCTTGGTGACGATGCCCATCAGCATCAGGAAGCCGATCACCACCGGCAGCGTCATGGCGTTGTTGGTGAGCAGGAGCGCCACGAAGGCGCCGCCCACCGACAGCGGCAGCGCCACCAGGATGGTGATGGGCTGCAGGAGGTTGGCGAACAGCAGCACCAGCACCGCCAGCACCATCATGACGCCGGCGGACATGGCGGTGGCGAAGCCGCCGAACACCTCGGCCATGATCTCGGCGTCGCCGCTTTCCTTCAGCGTCACGCCAGCCGGCAGGTTCCTGGCGCCGGGCAGGGCGTAGACCTCGGCCAGCGCCTCGCCCAGCTCGGTGCCGGTGGAGAGGTCGGCCTCGATGGCGACGCGCCGGGCGCGGTCGTAGCGGTCGAGGCTGGTGGGGCCGGTGGCGAAGGAGATGTCGGCCACCGCGTCGAGCGGCACCGCGGCGCCGGCGGCGGTCCGCACCTTCAGCGTGCGGAAGGTGGCAAGGTCGGCGCGGGCGTTCTGGTCGAGCTGCACGCGGATCGGCACCTGCCGGTCGCCGGCGGAGAACTTGGCGAGGTTCTGCGAGATGTCGCCGATGGTGGCGATGCGCACCGTCTGGGCGATGTCGGCGACGGAGACGCCGAGCTGCGCCGCCTCCGCGAGGCGCGGCATCACCCGCAGCTCCGGCCGCTCCAGCGCCGCCGAGGTGACGACGTTGGTCAGGCCCTTCACGTCGGCGCGGATCTCGCGCTCCAGCTCCAGCGCCGCCTTCTCCACCACCGCCCCGTCGGAGCCGGAGAGGATGATGGTGAATTCGCGCCCGCCGGGGCCGGCGCCGCCGGAGGCACCGAAATTGAAGCGCAGGTCGGGAATGCGGGCGATCTCCCGCTGCATCCGCGCCTCGAACTGCTTCTGGGTGTCGCTCCGCTCGGCGCGGGGCTTGAGGTTGACGATCATCGTCGCCTTGCGCACCTCGCCGGCGGCGCTCACCGGGCCGACCGCCACGCCGCCGCCGCCGGTGGCGAACACGCTCGCCACTTCCGGCTGCTTCTCGAGCAGCGCGGTCACCTCGTTCACCACCCGGCGGGTGGAATCCAGCGTCGATCCCGGCGGCAGCTCCAGCGCCAGCACCGAGCGCGAGACGTCGGCATTGGGAATGAAGCCGGAGGGCAGCAGCGTCGAGAGCCACATCGAGCCGATGAACAGGAGGATGCCGGCCGCCACGGTGACGAAGCGGTGGCGCACGCTGGCGCGCAGCAGGTGCACATAGCCCCGCATCAGCGCGCTGTCGGGCGTCTCGCGATGGCCGTGGTCCTTCAGGAAATAGGCGGCCAGCATCGGGGTGAGCAGGCGGGCCACCAGCAGCGAGAACAGCACCGCCACCGCGACGGTGATGCCGAACTGGCGGAAATACTGCCCGGCGATGCCGCCCATGAAGCTCACCGGCGCGAACACCGCGACGATGGTCAGCGTGGTCGCCACCACGGCGAGGCCGATCTCGTCGGCGGCGTCGATGGCGGCGCGGTAGGCGGATTTGCCCATGCGCATGTGGCGCACGATGTTCTCGATCTCGACGATGGCGTCGTCGACCAGGATGCCGGTCACCAGCGTCACCGCCAGCAGGCTCACGCCGTTGAGCGAGAAGCCCAGCATGTCCATCACCCAGAAGGTGGGCAGGATGGAGAGCGGGATGGCGGTGGCGGAGATGATGGTTGCCCGCCAGTCGCGCAGGAACAGCAGCACCACGATGATGGCGAGCACCGCACCCTCGATCAGCGTGTGCATCGCCGATTCGTAGTCGGCCTGGGTGTAGCGCACCATCGAATCGATGAGGGTGATCCGCGCCTCGGGATGTGCCGCCTCCAGCTGGCGCAGCGCCTCCTCCACCCGGTCGGCGACGTCGACATCCGAGAAGCCCTTGGCGCGGTAGATGCCGAAGGCGACCACCGGCTTGCCGTCGAGCTGGGCGAAGATGCGCGGCTCGGCGGCGCCGTCGGTGACGGTGGCGAGGTCGGCGAGCCGGACCTGCCGGCCGCCCGGAAGCGCAATGCGGGTCTCGGCGAGGTCGGCGACGGTCAGCGCGCCGCCCAGCGTGCGGACGGACTGCTCCTGCGTGCCGATCTCGCCGCGGCCGCCGGCGAGGTCGACATTGGTGGCGACCAGCTGGCGGTTGACGTCGGCGGCGGTCACGCCGAGCGCGGCCAGCCGGTCGGGATTCATCGAGATGCGGATCTCGCGGTCGACGCCACCCTCGCGCTTCACCTGAGCCACGCCGCGCACGCCCTGCAAGGCGCGGATCACCGTGTCGTCGACGAACCAGGACAGCTCGTCCGGCGTCATCTGCGGCGCCGAGGCGGCATAGGTGACGATCGCCATGCCCTCGACGTCGACCCGGCGGATCAGCGGCTCCTCGATGTCCTGCGGCAGCTCGGAGCGGATGCCGGTCACCGCGTCGCGCACGTCGTTCACCGCGCGGTCGACCTGGGTCTCCAGCTGGAACTCCACCGTCGTCACCGAGGTGCCCTCGGTGATGGAGGAGGTGATGTGCTTCACCCCCTGGGTGCCGGCGATGGCGGTCTCGACGCGCTTGGTCACCTGGGTTTCGAGCTCGCTCGGCGCGGCGCCCGGCTGGGTGACGGTGACGGTGACGATCGGCACGTCGATGTTCGGCATGCGCGTCACCGGCAGCCGGTCGAAGGTGTAGAGGCCGAGCGCGGTCAGCACCACGAACAGCACGATCGAGGGGATCGGCGTGCGGATCGACCAGGCGGAGACGTTGAGCGCCATCAGACACCACCCTTGGCGGCGTTGGGGTTCCCTTGCAGCGGCACCGGGCTCACCCGGTCGCCGTCGCGCAGGAAGCCGGCGGCGCGGGCGACCACGCTGTCGCCCTCCTTCACGCCCTCGGCGATCTCGACGTAGCCCTCGCCCATCAGCCCGGTCTTCACCTCGCGCCGGCGCACCGTGTCGCCGTCGACCGCCAGCACGAAGGCGCCGTCCTTGTCGAACTGCACCGCGGAGAGCGGCAAGGCGAGGCCGGTGTGGCGGGCGAGCTCGATGTCGCCGCGCGCATAGGCGCCGGGGCGCAGCCGCGGGTCGTCCGGCAGCGCCACGGCGACGCGGGCGAGGCGGGTGGCCGGGTCGACATTGGCGCCGACGAGCCGCACCGTCGCGGCGAGCGGCGCGGTGAAGCCGGCCGGCGTCACCGCGACGGGCAGGCCGGGCTTCATGCGCGGCAGGGCGGATTCCGGCACCTCGGCGTCGAGGTCGATGGCGCCGTCCTTGACGATGCGGAACAGCGGCTCGGTATTGGCGGAGAGCACGATGGCGCCGATGCGCGCGGCGCGCGCCGAGACGATGCCGGCTTCCGGCGCCTTGATCTCGGTGCGGGCCAGCCGCACCTCGAGCTCGTCGCGATTGGCCTTGATCTGGGCGGCGTCGGCCTCGGCGGCGGTGACGGTCTCCTCGGCGGCGGTGACCTGCGCCGAGGCGACCCGCACCGCGCGCTCGCGCTGGTCGAGCACCTCCTGCGAGGTGGCGCCGGTCTTGATCAGGGTGCGGGCGCGCTCCACCGCGGCCTGCGCTTCGATATGCTGGGCGTTGGCCTGTTCCAGCGCCGCCTTCTGCTGGGCGATGGCGGCCTGCGCCTTGGCGGCGTTGGCGGTGTTCTGGGCGAGCAGCGCCTCCAGCGTGTCGCGCGACAGCCGGGCGAGCACCGCGCCCTTGGCCACGCGGTCGCCTTCCTCGACCAGGATCTCGGTGATGCGGTAGCCGTCGATCTCCGGCCCGACCATGATCTCCTCGCGGGCGGCCAGCGTGCCGGTCACCGGCAGGCGCTCCACCACCTCGCGCGGGGCCGCCGCCACCACGCTCACCGTGACGCCGCGGGCCTTTTCCGGCTCGGGAACGGTGGTCGCCTGCGCCGGCTCGGCGACGCCGAGCCGGAGGCCGAAGGGAATGCGGTCGCGCAGCGCATAGCCGCCGACCCCCACCACGAGGACGGTCATCGCGACGGCAAGCAGGATGCGCCGGCGGAAGGGGGAGGGAGGGAGCGTCATGTCGGGTCGACCGTGGCGGAAACGAAGGGGGCGGATCGGGCGGGGGCCAGCATGCGGGCGATGAGATCGCCGAAGCCGGGCATCATGGCGGCGAGCGGCAGCTCCGGCTGCAGGCGCCGGCGCAGCAGCAGCCCGTCGCCTATGGCGTCGATCAGCGTCATGGCGACGTCGGGATCGATGCCGGGGTCGATCTCGCCACGGGCCTGCCCGGCGAGGAAGGCGTCGCGGATGGCGAGGCTCATCTCCTCGTCCACCTCGTCGAACTTGACCTTGAGCTTGGGGTTGCGCGCGGCCTCGGCGGCGATTTCCGGCCCGAGATCGGCGCAGACCATCGGCATCTCGCCGGAGAACAGCGCCCGCCCCATGGCGGTGAGGCCGGCGGCGAAGCTCGGCGCGCCGTGCAGCATTTCCAGCATCTTCATGCGGGCGCTGCGCTCCTCCTCGACGATGGCGATGATGATCGCCTCCTTGGAGGGAAAGTAGCGATAGAGCCCGCCGGGGCTCATCCCCGCCTCGGCGCAGATCTCCTGCATCGAGGCGGCATGGAAGCCGGTGCGGGTGAAGCAGGCGATGGCGGCGTCGAGCACCCGCCGGCGCGGATCCGGCTTGCGGGCGCGGCCGACCGGCTTGGGTGCCGCTGGGCGATGTTCGGCTTCGGTGACGGCGACCATGGGCGATCCGTTGGAGGGCCGGCGACGAGTCGGCCTCGATGTAAGAGCGAACGTTCGTTCTCACGCTTGCCCAAGGACGGGAGAGAGTCAAGAACGAACGTTCGTTCGCATTTATTACCTTGCGTAAATTCGTGGCGGAAACGTGTCCGCCGCCGTCTAGCGCGTCGCCGCCAGCACCGGCTCGAAGGCCGCGACCACCTTCTCGTAGACCGGGCGCTTGAAGGGGATGATCAGCCCGGGCGTGCGGCCGAGGCGTTCCCAGCGCCAGTCGCCGAATTCCGGCTTGTGCTTGCCGCCGCCGGGGCGGTGCACGTCGATCTCGCTGTCCGGCCCGGTGAAGCGCAGCGCCACCCATTTCTGCATCTGGCCGCGATAGCGCCCCTTCCAGGCCTTGCGGGCGATCGGCTCCGGCAGGTCATAGGCGAACCAGTCGGGCGCGACGGCCAGCGGCTCCACCGAGCGGACATTGGTCTCCTCGTAGAGCTCGCGCAGCGCCGCCTCTTCCGGGCTCTCGCCCTCGTCGATGCCGCCCTGCGGCATCTGCCAGGCATGGGTGGCGTCGACCGGTTCGTTGCGGTCCTCGGCGCGGCGGCCGATGAACACCAGCCCGTCGCGATTGACGAGCACGACGCCGACGCAGGGGCGGTAGGGAAGCTGTTCGAACGGGGTCATCGCTGAAGCCGGGTCGGAGAAACGGGCGCGGCACCCTCGCCGCCCGCCCATCATAGGCCGGGGCGATGACGGAACGTAGGAGCGGATGGATTTATGCTTACCGGGCCGGAACGCCCCGCCGCCCCCGCCGGCCTCCGTGCCGCCCGCGCCGGGCATCGCGCCGCCGGCATTGACAGCCGCCGGTCGTCCGCCTTCCCTGCCGGGTGGGCAGGAGCGGAGACGGGCAATGGCTGCGGCGCTCAGTGGGGATTTTCCCGTGGGATTCGCGGAGGGGATGTTCACCGATCCTTCCCGCCCTCACTGGTCCGGCGAGGGTTCCCGGCCGGTCCGCTGGTCCGCCTGGTATCCGGCCGACGCCGGCCGGGTGGCGGCCGCCGATGACGGCCCGGCGTCCTCCGGCTTTCGCCGGTCGCCGCGCTATCGCGATGCCCCGCTGGCGGCGGGCGCGGCCCCGCTTCCGCTGGTGCTGCTCTCCCACGGCACCGGCGGCACGGTCGCCGGTCTCGAATGGCTGGCGCATCGGCTGGCGGCGCGGGGCTTCCTCGTCGCCGGGGTCGATCATCACGGCAACACCGCCCGCGAGGCCTATCGGCCGGAAGGTTTCCTGTGCTGGTGGGAGCGTGCCGGCGACCTCTCGCGGCTGGCCGACCATCTTCTGGCCGCCCCGCGCTTTGCGGGCCGCATCGACCCGGCCCGGCTTCACGCCGCCGGCTTCTCGCTCGGCGGCCATGCCGTGCTGGCGTTGCTCGGAGCGATCACCGAGGTGCCGCGCTTCCTCGCCTGGGCGGCGGGCGGGCCTTTCGAACGCGGCCCGCGCGAATTTCCCGATCTCGGCGGTCGCATCGCGCCGCTTCTGGCGGAAAGTGCGGTCTTTCGGGAGTCCTGGGAGCGCCAGTCGCGGGACTATCGCGATGCGCGCCTGCGCACGGCGCTGCTGATGGCGCCGGCGCCGACCGTGCGCGCCTTCACGCCGGAAAGCCTCGCCGCCATCCGCCTCCCGGTGGTCCTCGCCGTCGGCGGCGCGGATCGGGAGGCGCCGGCCGCGGAGTGCGCCGGCTGGCTGCACGAGGTGCTGCCGGCGAGCCGGCTGGTGTCGCTCGGCGCCGATGCCGGCCATTACGTGTTTCTCGGCGAATGCACGCCGCAGGCCCGTCGCGCCGAGCCGGACATTTGTCGCGATGCGCCCGGCGTCGACCGCGCGGGCGTCCATGCCGCCATGGCGGCGCTGGCGCTCGATCTGTTCGCAGAGGCAGGCGATTGACGGAGAGGGCCGGGCCGTTCAGCGCGCCACGGTCGGCGCGCCGCCGGGCGGCAGCACTTCCACCACCTCGCGCAGGCCGGTCGCCGCGTCCATCAGGGTGAAGGCGCCGGGGCCGGGGCCGTCATCGGCCGGCCAGCTCTGGCGGAGCGTCGGCATGTCGCCGGCGGCATTGCCCGGCTCGATGCCGCCGCTCAGCAGCGGCCCATCGACCCGCACCGTCGCTGGCGCCTCGCCGCGCAGCATCAGCCAGGCGGAGGTGACGGCGAGGATGCCCAGCCCCGCCAGGCCGAAGATCGTCACCGCGGCACGATTGAGGTCGCTGTCGCGGCCGAGGTCGCGGCCGAGCGGCTCCTCGACCTCGGTCAGGGTCTTCGGGGAAAAGGCCGGCGCGGCGGCCGGCGGCTGGCGAAGCGTCGTCATGCGGATTCTTGTCGAACCGGACCAAGGCAGCATCGCGGCAGCCCGATCGCCGCCAAGCGGAAAAAACGCTGCCCGATGCGATGTTTCACACCTGTTGCACAGAAGTCGCGCTGTCCCCCGCCGGCCTTTCCCGGCGTGGACGCGGCGGCCCTGCGAAACCGGGTACCCCGAATCGGAACCCCGCCTCGCGGCGGGGTCCGGTCGTGACGTTCAGTCCTGTCGCAGGACCAGAGGCTCGCAGGACCTCCTGCGGTAGAAGGCTCAGTTCGGCACCGCCGCCTTGGGATCGGCCGGATAGGCGGCGTTCTTCTGCACGCCGTGCATCAGGTCGACCGCCAGCTTCAGCTGGGTGTCGTCCTTCGGATCCGGCGGCACATAGGCCGGCGAGCCGGTCTTCTCATCGTCGCCGTTCTTCAGGTGGCCCTTCAGCGAAGCTTCGCCGCGGGTGGTCTCCACCCCGGCCGCTTCGGCCTTTTCCTTCACTTCCTGCGGCACGTCCTGGACGAGCTCGATGTCGGGCGAGATGCCCTTGGCCTGGATCGAGCGGCCGGACGGCGTGTAGTAGCGCGCGGTGGTCAGCTTGATCGCGGCGTTGCCGGAGACCGGGATCACCGTCTGCACCGAGCCCTTGCCGAAGGACAGCGAGCCGAGGATGGTGGCGCGCTTGTGGTCCTGCAGCGCGCCGGCGACGATCTCCGAGGCCGAGGCCGAGCCGCCGTTCACCAGCACGATCACCGGCTTGTTCTTGGCGAGGTCGCCGGGCCGCGCGTTGCGGCGCTCGATCTCGTCGGCGTTGCGGCCGCGGGTGGAGACGATCTCGCCGCGGTCGAGGAAGGTGTCGGACACCTCGATCGCCTGGTCGAGCAGACCGCCCGGGTTGTTGCGCAGGTCGATGATGAAGCCCTTGAGCTTGTCCTCGCCGATCTGCTTGGTCAGATCCTCCATCGCCTTCTTCAGGCCCTCGGCGGTGTTCTCGCTGAAGGAGGTGACGCGGATATAGGCGATGTCGTCGCCCTCGACGCGCGACCGCACCGACTTGATGTTGATGATGTCGCGGGTCAGCGTCAGCTCGAGCGGCTTGTCCTGGCCCTTGCGGATGATGGTCAGCTTGATCGGGGTGGCGACCGCGCCGCGCATCTTCTCGACCGCCTGGCTGAGCGTCATGCCCTTGACGTCTTCGTCGTCCAGCTTGGCGATCAGATCGCCGGCCTGCACGCCGGCCTTGGCGGCGGGGGTGTCGTCGATGGGCGCGACCACCTTCACCAGGCCGTCTTCCATCGTTACCTCGATGCCGAGCCCGCCGAACTGGCCGCGGGTCTGCACCTGCATGTCGCGGAAGTCCTTGGCGTCCATGTAGGTCGAGTGCGGGTCGAGCGAGGCGAGCATGCCGTTGATCGCCGCCTCGACCAGCTTGGCGTCGTCGGGCTTCTCGACATAATCGGCGCGCACGCGCTCGAACACGTCGCCGAACAGGTTCAGCTGGCGGTAGGTGTCGGAGGCCGCCGCCATCGCCGCGGCCGGTTCGAGCAGCAGGCGCGGCTGCGAAGCGCCCACGGCGACGATGGCGCCGACCGCCGCGCCCATCAGAAATACAGACGTCCTACGCATCATCCGCGTGCCTTCTCGCTCTCGCTCGTCACCCACCAGGGGGTCGGGTCAATCGACGTTCCGTCCTTGCGGAACTCGACATAGAGAATGGGTTGGGCGGTTCCAAGGCCGACCGAAGAGACCAGCTGGGGGCCGTCGCCCATCACCCCGACCGGTTCGCCGGACAATACGAACTGTCCCAACTCGACCGTTATCTTATCCATACCGGCCAGAAGAATATGGTATCCGCCGCCGGCATTGATGATCAATAGTTGTCCATAGGAGCGGAACGGGCCGGCATAGACCACCCAGCCGTCGCTCGGCGCCGCCACCTGCGCCTGCCGGCGGGTGCCGAAGGACATGCCCTTCTCGGCGCCGCCATAGCCGTCCTCGGTCCCGAAATTCTTCAGCACGCTGCCGCTCACCGGCAGCGGCAGCAGGCCCTTCGCCTCGGAAAACGCCACGCCCGGCGTCATCCGCCCGGGGTTGGAGAGCGCCGCCAGCCGCTGCGCCGATGTCTGATCCGGCTTGTTCGCCAAGGCCTTGGCCGCTTCCGCCGCCTTGCGGGCGGCGGCGATCTCGGTCTCCATGCGCTTGAGGAGATCGCGCACATTGCTCGCCTCGGCGGCGAAGGCGGCGGCGCGCTCGCGCTCGGCGGCCAGCGCGGTCTCGCCGGCCTCCTGCGAGCGCTGGCGCTCCTCGATCAGCGCGCTCGTGCGGCGGCGCTGCTCGCCCAGCGTCGCTTTCAATTCTGCGAGAGCGTCGCGTTCGGCGGCCACATCCTTGCGCACCCGCTCCTGGGCGGCGAGCTCGCTGGCGAGCAGCTCGGTCTCCGCCTTGAGCTCCGGCAGCACCGCGCCGAGCAGCATCGCCGAGCGCACCGATTGCAGCGCGTCGTCCGGGCGCACCAGCAGCGCCGGCGGCGGGTGGCTGCCGAGCCGGGCGAGGCCGCCCAGCACCTCGGCCATCTCGTCCCGGCGCGAATCGAGCGATTCGCGGATGTCCGCCTCCTCGCGCTCCAGCGAAACCAGCCGCTGCTCGCTGGCGTCGAGCTTGTCCTCCACCGCGCGCACCCTTGTGGCGGTGTCGATCAGCGCGGCGTTCAGCTTGGCGCGGTCGCCCTTGATCGCCTCGATCTCGTCGGCGAGCCGCGCCTGCTCGGCGGCGCTGCCCTTCATGTCGGTCTCGATCTGCTGCATGCGCTGCTTCTGCGCCTGCGCCCGGGCGGCAGGATCGCCGGCGGGCGGAGAGGCCGCGGGCGGTGCGGCTGCCGCCGGTGTCCGGGCGGGCGGGCCGGCGGCCGGGGCAGGCTCGGAGGCGGCGGGCTCCGAGGCGGCGGGCGCCGGCGGGGAGTCCCGGTCCGGCTGGCCGGCGCCGGTCGGCGTCGGCGCTTCCTGCGAAGTCTCGGCATCCTGCGCCGTCTCGACGGGAGCGAAGGAGCGCATCTGGCCGTCGAGGCCCTGTCCCTCCGCCCATGCCGGCCCGGGCGGTGTGCCGGCGGCGAGCGCAAGCGCCAGCGCCGCCGCCACGGAGGGACGGGCGCGCAGGCGCGGGGAGCGGGCGTGGACGGGTGCAGGCATCGGACGAGCAGAGCGGCAAGCTGGTTAACGCGCGCTTAACCGGGGGCGACCCTCTCCCCCCAATCCCCGTTCATCCCTTGTGATAGGGATGGCCGGCGAGGATGGTGGTCGCCCGGTAGAGCTGTTCGGCCAGCATCACACGAACCAGCTGATGCGGAAAGGTGGCACGGCCATAGGCGATCAGCTTCTCGGCGCGGGCCCGCACCGGCGGGCTCAGCCCGTCGGCCCCGCCGATCAGCAGGGCGAGCGTGCGGGTGCCGCGGTCGCGGCGGGCGGCCATGTCGTCCGCCAGTTCCTCGCTGGAAAGCTGCGTGCCGCGCGGGTCGAGGGCGATCATCTGCGCCCCCTCGGGCAAGGCGGCGAGCAGGGCGGCGCCCTCCTCCGCCATGCGGTCGTCCGGCCGGCGCGCGGCGCTCTCGCCGATCTCGACGATGTCGGGGCCGGAGAGGCCCAGCGCCCGCGCGCCCTTGAGGGTGCGGTCGACGTAGCGGGCGCAAAGTTCCCGCTCGGGCCCGGTCTTCAGCCGGCCCACCGCGACGATCAGAAGGCGCACCCGCTCAGCCGCGCGGGGCTTTGGTGGCGTCCGGGCGTCCGCCCGACCACATCTTCTCGATGTTGTAGAAGGACCTCACCTCGGGTTGGAAGAGGTGGACGATCACGTCGCTCGCATCGATCAGCACCCAGTCGGCGGCCGGCAGGCCTTCGATGCGGATGCCTTTCACGCCGAACGCCTTGAGCGCCTCGACGAGGTGCTCGGCGATCGCGCCGACGTGGCGCTGCGAACGGCCGGACGCCACCACCATGTGGTCGGCGATGGTGGTCTTGCCGCGCAGGTCGATGGAGGTGACGTCCTCCGCCTTGTCGTCGTCGAGACGGGCGAGAACGAGGGCCAGGATCTCGTCGGCGTCGTAACGCGCTTCGGAGACCGGAGCAGCGGCCGGGCTGGTGGGGGCGGCTGCGGAAAGCGCCATGCTGGACAGGGGGCCGGATCCTCTCATGTTGCACGTCGCGGGGGGAATTTTCCCACCGTCAATGCGTGCCTAGGATATCGTGAAACCACCCGTCTTTTCAAGCTTTGCCGCTCTTTTCGCCACGCGGCGCCGCAAAGCTGCGCAGCCGGAGCCTCACGCCGCGCCGCCCGAGGGGGTGGGTCAGGCCTCCGCCGCGGCGCCCGGGCGGGTTTCCGGCGGCGCGGCGCGCGAGCGCAGGGCGGTGGAGGACAGCGGCGATTTCAGCCCGTGCAGGAACACCCAGGCCGGCGGCGGCAGCCCGGCCAGCCGGCCCGCCCACCGCTCGTCGAGCCGCCAGCGCTCCAGCGCCCGCGCCGCCGGGGCGGCGGTGGCGTTGAGGCTCAGGCCCGGCCGGTCGATCACCGCGATGGGCACGAGGGCGGCGATGTCGCGCCAGCGCTGCCAGCGGTGGAAGCTGGCGAGGTTGTCGGCGCCCATCAGCCAGACGAAGCGCACGCCGGGGCGGCGGCGGACCAGCTCGGCCACGGTGTCGTGGCTGTAGCGGGTGCCGAGCCCGGCCTCCAGCCCGGTCGGCACCAGCGCCGGATGGTCGGCGACCCGGCGGGCGAGGGCCAGCCGCTCGGCGAGCGGCGGCAGGCCGTTATTGTCCTTCAGCGGGTTGCCGGGCGTCACCAGCCACCAGACCCGGTCGAGGCCGAGCTTCTTCAGTGCCAGCAGGCTGGCGGCGCGATGGGCGGCATGCGGCGGGTTGAACGAGCCGCCATAGAGGCCGATCCGCATGCCCGGCGCCGAGGGCGGGATGCGGAGCTCGGCGGGTGGAAGGCCCGGCGTCACGGCCGGCGTCACGGCCTGGTCTGGCCGGTGCCGCGCACCCGGTACTTGAAGGAGGTCAGCTGCTCCGCCCCCACGGGGCCCCGTGCATGCATGCGCCCGGTGGCGATGCCGATCTCGCCGCCGAAGCCGAATTCGCCGCCATCGGCGAACTGGGTGGAGGCATTGTGCACCACGATCGCCGAATCCACCTCGGCGAGGAAGCGCTCGGCCGCCGCCGCGTCCTCGGTAAGGATGGCGTCGGTGTGGTGCGAGCCATGCGTCTCGATATGGTCGATGGCGGCGTCGAGCCCGTCCACCACCCTGACCGAGATCACCGCGTCGAGATACTCGGTGTCCCAGTCCGCCTCGGCGGCCGGCTTCACCCGCGTATCCACCTTCCGGGTGGCCTCGTCGCCGCGCACCTCGCAGCCGGCATCCAGCAGCATGGTGACGAGCGGGGCCAGGAAACGCTCGGCTCCGGCGCGGTCCACCAGCAGCGTCTCGGCGGCGCCGCAGACGCTGGTGCGCCGCAGCTTGGCGTTCCGCACCACGGTGAGCGCCTTGTCGAGATCGGCGGCCTTGTCGACATAGACGTGCACGATGCCTTCCAGATGCGCGAACACCGGCACCCGCGCCTCGCTCTGCACGCGGGCGACCAGGCTCTTGCCGCCGCGCGGCACGATGACGTCGATATTGCCGTCGAGCCCGGCCAGCATCTCGCCCACCGCCGCGCGGTCGCGGGTGGGCACCAGCTGGATGGCGTCGGCGGGCAGGCCGGCCGAGACGAGGCCCTTCACCATCGCCGCATGGATGGCGCGGCTGGAATGGAAGCTGTCGGAGCCGCCGCGCAGGATCACCGCATTGCCGGCCTTCAGGCACAGGCTGCCGGCATCGGCGGTGACGTTGGGCCGGCTCTCATAGATGACGCCGACCACGCCGAGCGGCGTGCGCACGCGCTCGAGGCGCAGCCCGTTCGGCCGCTCCCAGCTTTCCGTCACCTTGCCGACCGGATCGGGCAGGGTGGCGATCTCGGCAACGCCGGCGGCGGTGGCCTCCAGCCGCGCCGGGGTCAGGGTCAGCCGGTCGATCAGCGCTTCCGTGAGCCCGGCGGTGCGGGCGCGCGCGACATCCTCGGCGTTGGCGGCGAGAATGGCCGCCGCATCGGCGCGGATCGTCTCGGCCGCCGCCTTCAGCGCCGCTTCCTTGGTCGCCGCCGGGGCGAGGGCGAGCCTGCGGGCGCCGGCGCGGGCGCGCTGGCCGATCTCGCGCATCAGCGCCGCCACCTCCGCCGGGGCCGGCGCGCCGCGGGACGTGTCGTCGGCGGTGGCGGCGGGAAGAGGGGAGAGGGCGGCGGACATGGCGTTACTCGTCGGAGCCGAAGGGGTGGCGGGGGAAACAGGGCGGCTCTTCTATCACATTCCGTCGCCGGCATGCCAAATCTCTCCCGCATTCTGGCGTCGCTTAACCCTGTGGCGGCGAATCGGCGCGCCGAGGCTTGCCATTTGCGTCCGGGCATCCGATGTCGTTGCCACCCGCCGCGCCATACCGGGAGACACGAGCATTATCCTGCGTGCCTACGATATCGCCTGGGATGCGTTCTGGCGCTTCGTCGAGGATGACGGCTGGGCGATCGCCAGCCACATCGCGCTGTCGGCGCTGATGTCGCTGTTCCCCTTCCTCATCTTCGTCACCGCGCTGGCCGCCTTCTTCGATTTCAAGGACCTCGCCAGCGAGACGGTGCAGCTGATGCTGGAGGCCTGGCCGGCGCAGGTGGCCGCTCCCATCGGGCGGGAGATCTCCTCGGTGCTCACCCATGTGCGCACCGACGCGCTCACCGTGGGCGTGGTGCTGGCCATCTACTTCTCCTCCAACGGCATCGAGAGCCTGCGCATCGGCCTCAACCGCGCCTATGGCGTGAAGGAGATGCGCTCCTGGTACTGGCTGCGGCTGGAATCCATCGGCTATGTGCTGGTCGGCGCCGCCGGGCTGCTGGCGCTGTCCTTCCTGGTGGTGCTCGGGCCGGTGCTGTGGCTCGGCGTGGTGCACTGGGTGCCGGCGCTGGAGCCGTTCGGCTGGGTCGTCACCTTCCTGCGCTATGCCGCCACCTCGGTGATCCTCATCGTGGCACTGGTGGTGGCGCATATGTGGCTGCCGGCCGGGCGGCGGCGGCTGTCGGACGTGGCGCCGGGCATCCTCGTCACGCTGGCGCTGTGGCTCGGCGCCGGCGCCGCCTTCGGGCGCTACCTCGCCGCCTTCGCCGGCAACTACGTCACCACCTATGCCGGCCTCGCCTCGGTGATGATCGCGCTG
Organism: Ancylobacter oerskovii; assembly: GCF_018390555.1. Classification (GTDB taxonomy): domain Bacteria; phylum Pseudomonadota; class Alphaproteobacteria; order Rhizobiales; family Xanthobacteraceae; genus Ancylobacter; species Ancylobacter oerskovii. The sequence goes on from NZ_JAHBGB010000023.1 coordinate 169,573, forward strand.
GTGTTCCTCTACACCACCGCCTCGATCTTCGTTTACGGCGGCGAATTGAACGCCTCGATCCGCCGCGCGCGGGAAGCCGCCTATTAGGCGCGGCGAGCGAGGGGGAACTTTCGCCGCCCCTCGCGCCTTGACCCGGGCCGGGCCGCCTCCTGCCTTGCCGGACGGCGGCGCCGGCGAGCGTGAGGAGCCCCGGCACATGACCCATCCTGACAAGATCCGCCTTCCGGCCGGCGTCCTCGTCGCGGTCTGCGACGGGCGCCGGGCGCTGATCCTGCGCAACGAGGGCGACGCGGCCGCCCCCAATCTGCGCACCCGCGAGGTGCATGAGCAGGACAATCCGCCGACCGCCGCCCAGGGCACCGATGCTCCCGGCCGCGTGCACCAGTCGGTGGGAACGGCCCGCTCGGCGGTGGAGACCACCGATTTCCACGAAGAGGCCGAGGCCGCCTTCCTGCGTCAGGTCGCCGGACGGCTGGAGACGCTCCTCGCCGCCGGCGAAGCCGATTCGCTGGTGATGGTGGCGGCGCCGCGGGCCCTGGGCATCCTGCGGCCGCTCTATGGGCGGGCGGTGCAGCAGGCGCTGATCGGCGAGGTCCGCCGCGACATGGTGCATCTGCCGGTGGAGGAGATCGAACGGCACCTCGCCGCCTGACGGGCGCTCCCGCCGGGCCCGTCTGTGGGATGTCGGGCGCGGCTCTCAATCCCCGGCGCGCAGGGACGGCTTGATCCTGGCCCGCCCCTCCTTCGTAATGGGCGCGTGCCGGCGACGGGTGCCGCACCCCGGAGGACCGCCCTTGAAGACGCTTTCCTTCTTCCGCCTCGTGGTCAGCGTCGGCCTGTGCCTGGCGGTGGGTGCCATCGGCTCGCTCGCCACCACGCCGAAGATCCCGACCTGGTATGCGGCGCTGGCCAAGCCCGGCTGGACCCCGCCCGGCGAGGTGTTTCCCGTCGTCTGGACGGTGCTCTACGTGCTGATGGCGGTGGCGCTGTGGCGGCTGTGGCAGCTGCATGGGCCCTCGCCCGCCCGGCGGCTGGCGGTGGGGCTGTTCTTCGTGCAGCTGGCGCTCAATGCGCTGTGGTCGCCGGTCTTCTTCGGCCTCGAGGCGCCGGCGGCGGCGCTGGCGGTCATCGTGCTGCTGGTCGGCGCGGTCGTCGCCGCCATCGCCGCCTCCGCCCGTCTCGACACCACCGCGGCGTGGCTGCTGGCGCCCTATCTCCTCTGGCTGTGCTATGCGACAGCGCTGAACGCTGCCATTGTGGCGATGAACTGAGCGGACGCCTCTCTGCGGCGCGCCGCCGCCGCGGGAGGCCAGACGAGGCCGGATATGGACATCCTCTTCATCGCCAAATTCGTGGTGCTGCCCATCGCCCTCGGGGCGGTGGCGGTGGTGCTGATCCTCGGGCTCGCCAACATGGTGCGGGGCGGCTCGCCGCTGCGCTCGCAGCAGCTGATGCAGTGGCGCGTGCTGCTGCAGGCGGTGGCGCTGTGCTTCGTGCTCGCCACCATCATCCTGATGCACCAGGGCTGAGGCCCGGCCATGGTCGTGCTCAACCGCATCTACACCCGCACCGGCGACGACGGCACCACCGCGCTCGGCTCCGGCGAGCGCCGGCCGAAGCACGATCTGCGCATCGCCGCCTATGGCACGGTGGACGAGACCAATGCGCTGATCGGCGTCGCCCGGCTGCACCTCGCCGCCCATCCCGACATGGACGCCATGCTGGCGCGCATCCAGAACGACCTGTTCGATCTCGGCGCCGATCTGTCCACCCCCGACGACGGCGTCGACCGGGGCTGGGAGCCGTTGCGCATCGTCGCCTCGCAGGTCGACCGGCTGGAGCGCGACATCGACGCGCTGAACGCCGGGCTGAAGCCGCTGCGCTCCTTCGTGCTGCCGGCCGGCACGCCGGCGGCGGCGCATCTGCACGTCGCCCGCACCGTGTGCCGGCGCGCCGAGCGGCTGATGGTGGAGCTCGCCGGCCGCGAAAGCGAGGTCGTCTCGTCGGCGGCGATCAGATACGCCAACCGCCTGTCCGACCTGCTGTTCGTCATGAGCCGCGCCGCCAATGCGGCCGCCGGCGGCGACGTGCTGTGGGTGCCGGCGGCGGGGCGTGACTAGCCGGTCCGCCATGACCGACCTGCCGCGGCTGTTCGGCGCCGACTACAGCGTCTATGTGCGCATCGTCCGGCTGGTGCTGGCCGAGAAGGGTGTCGCCTGCGAGCGCGTGCCGGTCGACGTCTTCGCGGAGGAAGGCCTGCCGCCCGGCTATCTGGCGCGCCATCCCTTCGGGCGCATCCCGGCCTTCGAGCATGACGGCTTCCGCCTCTACGAGACCGGCGCCATCACCCGCTATGTCGACGAGGCCTTTGACGGGCCGGCGCTGCAGCCGGTCGATCCGCGCCGCCGGGCGCGGATGAACCAGCTCATCGGCATTGCCGACGCCTATGCCTATCCGGCCCTCGTCTGGGGCGTCTATGTCGAGCGAGTGGAGAAGCCCGCGCGCGGCGGCATCGCCGACGAGGCGGCCGTCGACGCCGCGTTGGCGACGGCGCGCCTGTGCATCGGGGCGTTGGCGGAAGTGATGGGCGACGGGCCCTGGCTCGCCGGGGCGGCCCTGTCGCTGGCGGATCTGCATGTGGCGCCGATGATCGATTATTTCGTCAAGGCCCCGGAGGGCGCGGCCCTGCTCGGCGACGTCCCCGCCCTCGCCGACTGGTGGTCCCGCCTCGCCGGCCGCCCTTCCATGACGCTGCGTGCCGGCTGAGCCGTCGCGACGAGTTTTGTGGCGCCCGGCGTCGCGACGCGGCATTCTGCCCTCGCGGAGCGCCGGTGCCCGCGCCCGAATCGCCCGATCCCATGCTGCTGCCGATCAACGACGACAACCCGCTCGAAGGCATCACCCACGCCTATGTCACCTGGGCGCTGATCGCGGTGAACATCGCCATCTTCGTGCTGGTGCAGCATGGCTACAAGGCGGAGATCGACGTCGCCTCGGTGTTCGGCTACGGCGCCATCCCGGCGGTGGTGACGCATGCGGCGGTGCTGCCGGCCGAATATGAGCGGCTGCCGGCCGAGCTGACGCTCATCTCCTACATGTTCCTGCATGGCGGCTGGCTGCATCTGGCCGGCAACATGGCCTTCCTCTGGGTGTTCGGCGACAATGTCGAGGATGCGCTCGGCCATGCCCGCTATTTCGTCTTCTATATCGCCTGCGGGGTCGCCGGCGGCCTCGCCCACGCCCTGGCGGTGCCGGATTCGTCCTCGCCGCTGGTGGGGGCGTCGGCGGCGATCTCCGGCCTGGTCGGCGCCTATCTGATGCTGCATCCCAATGTACGCATCTGGGTGCTGATGTTCATGCGCATCCCGATCCGGGTGCCGGCGATCTGGCCGCTCGGCGCCTGGATCGCCTTCCAGATGTGGAACGCCCTGCGCGCCGGCGAGGCCGATACCGCCTGGTGGGCGCATGTCGGCGGGCTCGCCGCCGGCGCGGTGCTGGTGGTGTTCCTGCGCCGGCCCGGCGTGCCGCTCTGGGTGACGACCCGCGACGGCACCCCGGACGGCCATCCGCCCATCTGATCGCCGCCCGCGCCGGGAGGGCGCGCGGGCCCGCGGCTGTTTTGGAAATTTCAGAATTCCATAAGCGGCAAAAGGGTTCGCGCGGGTTCCCTTTCGTCGAATCGTTACGTTGACAGGCCGGGGGGCTGTCCATAGTTTCCCCGGCGCCTCGCGGGGTCGCGCCTGTCGCGCGCGGCGCCATTCCTCACGTTCGAGACTGCCGATCCCGCCGGTCGCGGGCGGCGGGAGATCCGGCTGATGAAGATCCTCGTGCCCGTGAAGCGGGTCGTCGACTACAACGTCAAGATTCGCGTCAAGCCGGACGGCTCCGGCGTCGAGCTCGCCAACATCAAGATGGCGATGAACCCGTTCGACGAGATCGCCGTCGAGGAAGCGCTCCGCCTCAAGGAAGCCGGCAAGGCGACCGAGGTGATCGCGGTGTCGGTCGGCCCGGCGAAGACCGAGGAGACCATCCGCACCGCGCTGGCCATGGGCGCGGATCGCGGCATCTGGGTGAAGACCGAGGACGCCGCCGTCGAGCCGCTCGCCGTCGCCAAGCTGCTGAAGGCCATCGTTGTTCAGGAAGGCCCCGGCCTCGTCATCCTCGGCAAGCAGGCCATCGACGACGACTGCAACCAAACCGGCCAGATGCTGGCGGCGCTGCTCGCCTGGCCGCAGGCGACCTTCGCCTCCAAGGTGACGATCGAGGGCGAGACCGCCACCGTGATCCGCGAGATCGACGGCGGCCTGCAGACGCTCGCGCTCGCCCTGCCGGCGATCCTCACCACCGATCTGCGCCTCAACGAGCCGCGCTACGCCTCGCTGCCCAACATCATGAAGGCGAAGAAGAAGCCGATCGCCGAAACCACCGCCGCCGATCTCGGCGTCGACATCGCTCCCAGGCTCGAAGTGCTCAAGACCGTCGAGCCCGGCGGGCGTTCGGCCGGCGTCAAGGTCGCCTCGGTGGCCGAGCTGGTCGACAAGCTGAAGAACGAAGCGGGAGTGATCTGAGATGGCGACGCTGCTGTTTGCCGAACATGACGACGCGCATCTGAACCCGGTCACCGCTCGCGCGCTCACCGCCGCCCTCGCGCTCGGCGCCCCCGTCACCGTCGCGGTGGTGGGCGCGAACGCCCGCCCTGCCGCCGAGGCCGCCGCCCGGCTCGAGGGCGTCGCCGAGGTGCTGCTGATCGACGCCCCCGCCTATGCCCATCGCCTGGCCGAGCCGGTGGCCGCGCTCGGCGTGGCGCTGGCCGCCGACTATGACGCGCTGGTCGCGCCCTCCACCGCGGTGTGGAAGAGCGTGCTGCCGCGCATCGCCGCGCTGATCGACGTGATGCAGGTCTCCGACGTCACCGCCGTGGTGGCGCCCGACACGTTCGAGCGGCCGATCTATGCCGGCAACGCCATCCAGACCGTGCGCGCATCCGGCAAGAAGGTGCTGACCATCCGCACCGCCGGCTTCGCCGCGGCGGGCGAGGGCGGCGCGGCGCCGATCCGCGAGGCCGCTGCCGCCGGCGAGGCGAAGGGCGCGACCTTCGTGTCGGAGGAGATCGCCCAGATGGCGCGTCCCGAGCTCACCGCGGCGCGGGTCATCGTTTCCGGCGGCCGGGCGCTCGGCTCGGCGGAGAACTTCCACAGCGTCGTCGAGCCGCTGGCCGACGTGCTGGGCGCCGCCGTCGGCGCCTCGCGCGCGGCGGTGGATGCCGGCTACGCGCCGAACGACTGGCAGGTCGGCCAGACCGGCAAGGTGGTGGCCCCCGAGCTCTATGTGGCGCTCGGCATTTCCGGCGCCATCCAGCATCTCGCCGGCATGAAGGACAGTAAGGTCATCGTCGCGGTGAACAAGGACGAGGAGGCGCCGATCTTCCAGGTCGCCGATTACGGCCTGGTCGGCGACCTGTTCCAGGTGGTGCCGGAACTGACGGCGGAAATCGCCAAGGTAAAGTCAAACAGCTGAGGCAAAAGACGGGGAGCGGGCTATAGTGGGTATCCCGCCCCCCCATGGACGGCGGCGGCAACGGGCGAAGGTGATGGGTTTCGAGATCAAGCGCGTCGGCATCATCGGTGCCGGACAGATGGGCAACGGCATCGCGCATGTGTGCGCGCTCGCCGGCTACGAGGTCATCATCAACGATCTGGAAGCCGACCGCATCAAGTCCGGCCTTGCCACCATCAACGGCAACATGACCCGGCAGGTGTCGAAGGGGCTGTATTCCGACGCCGAGAAGCAGGCGGCGCTCGCCCGCATCGGCGGCTCGGACAATGTCGGCGACCTCTCCGACGCCGACCTCGTCATCGAGGCGGCGGTGGAGAAGGAGGAGATCAAGCGCAAGATCTTCGCCACCGTCTGCCCCTATCTGAAGCCGGAGGCGATCCTCGCCACCAACACCTCCTCGATCTCGATCACCCGGCTGGCCGCCACCACCGACCGGCCGGAGCGCTTCATCGGCATCCACTTCATGAACCCGGTGCCGATCATGCAGCTCGTCGAGCTGGTGCGCGGCATCGCCACCGAGGACGAGACCTTCGAGCTGTCCAAGGGCTTCGTCACCCGGCTGAACAAGACCTATGCGGTGTCGGAGGATTTCCCGGCCTTCATGGTCAACCGCATCCTGCTGCCGATGATCAACGAGGCGATCTACACCCTCTATGAGGGCGTCGGCTCGGTGGACGCCATCGACACCGCCATGCGGCTCGGCGCCAACCACCCGATGGGGCCGTTGCAGCTGGCCGATTTCATCGGCCTCGATACCTGCCTGTCGATCATGCAGGTGCTGCATGAGGGGCTGGCGGATTCCAAGTACCGCCCCTGCCCGCTGCTGGTGAAATATGTCGAGGCCGGCTGGCTGGGCCGCAAGACCCAGCGCGGTTTCTACGACTATCGCGGCGAGAAGCCGGTCCCGACCCGCTGAAGGCGGCCGGATCGGCCCTGACGCGGCCCTCCCGGTTTCAGCCGGGAGGCGGCCTCGTGCCGTGGTAGAACAGCTCGGCGCAGGCCCGCGCCAGCTCCCGGCGCCGCTCGGCATCCGCCTCCAGGCGCCCGAACGGCTCGAGCATGCCGACCAGCCTCTCGCGGCCCCGCATATAGCGGGGCTGTTCGCCCGGCTGCCGGAGCCTATCGAAAGCTCGCAGGTGATCGCGCTGCGGCCGCTCGCCGGCGTCGTCGTCCCGGTGTGACGTCGCCGCCTTGCCGATCGGGCCCGGGAGCGGGGGCGCGCGCCCGCCCCCTTACCCGCCGGCCAGTTCCACCGGCACGCCGCGCCGCAGCGAGTTCGACACCGTCGACATCTCCCAGGCGCGGCGCAGCACCAGGCCGGCATCGGCGTCTTCCGGCTGCACCGCGATCCGCGCCTTCACCCGCGCCGCCGTCGCCAGCAGCGGCGTGCCCTCGAAGTCGATCTCCACGCTCACCGCCGCTTCCGTCACCTCGATGCCGAGCTGCGCGGCGGCGTAGTGCAGGTCGTTGCAGAGGCAGCCGCCAATGGCGAGTCCCAGCAGCTGGCCGCCATTGAAGCCGAGCCCGTTGCCGCCGGCGACGCCTTCGGCGCGATCCACCGTCACCGTGTGGCCGCCGGCCCAGCCCATCGCGGCCCGGGTGTCGGGAACGCTGCGCAGTTCTACCGTCATCGTCGCCATGGGCTCGATCCTCCGTTGCCGTCCGGTGCGCCAGCGCAGTCCTCGGCCTGCCGCCGCGGGGCGCCGGGCGGTCATCGTAGCGGCCGTCGGCCGGGGAACAACCGGCGGACAGGCGATGAGGCGACACGCCCCGACCGCAGGTGGCGCGATGCGCGCACGCTCCCGGGATGGCCGGCGCGGCTACCGGCCTGCCGGTCGGATCTCCCGCGGATGCGCGACGACACCATGTGCCCCGATGTGCCGGCGCACGCGCTCCCGGGATGGCCGGCGCGGCTGGCTCCGCGCTTCCCCGGGAGCTTGTGCGGTCGGGACGGCGGCGGTCTTGCCGGCCGAACGGATCCCCGGCGGGTCGGTCATTCCCTCCCGTCCGGCCGGGCGTCGGCCGGCCGGACAGCGGCACCGGCCGCCGCCGTCAGGCGGCCGCGAGTTCCACCCGCACGCCGCGGCGGAGCGAATTGCCGACCGCCGAGGCCGCGAAGGCCCGGTCGATCAGTTGCTGCATGTCGACGTCCCGCGGCAGGGCGCTCGCCTGCGCGGTGAGGCGCGCGCCGACGGCCATGGGCGGCTCGCCGGCGAAATCCACTTCCACGCTCACCGCCACCTCGGTGAGGATGACCCCCATCGCATGGGCGGTGGTATGCAGATCGTTGCAGAAGCAGCCGCCGATGGCGAGCGCCAGCAGCTGGTTGCCGTTGAAGCCGAGGCCCGCGCCTCCGGCTACCCCCTCCGCCCGGTCCACCGTCACCGTATGGCCGCCGACCCATCCGGTGGCGGCCTGGGTGCCCGGCATGCTCCTCAGCTCGACATGCGTCGTCGCCATGGTCGCCTCCCGGTTCGCGTCCTCGCCGGCGGTATTCATGGACCGGCGAAAGACGCGCCATGCTCCTCCGCCGCGGCCGATCCCGCAAGTCCCTTTGCCGTGACCGCCGCCGGGCCTGCCGCCGTCAGCTTCCCCAGCGTCCGGGCGCGTAGAAGCTCTCCGCCCGGTCGCGCTCGTTCATGGTGAAATGGTGGTCGGCCGGCGGGTGCGCCCGCTGCTCGCAATCGAGGCGCGGGCAGATGCGGCAGCCCACCCCGATCGGCACGGTCTGGCCAGGGTCGGCGAGGTCCATGCCGTCCGAATAGACCAGGCTGCCGGCATGGGCGATGTGGCAGCCCAGCCCGATCGACAAATGCCGGCGCGGCGCCTGGTAGCCGTGCCCGCCGCGGGCATAGGAGCGGGCGATGCAGAAATAGCGCTGCCCCTCCGGCATCTGGCTGATCTGCACGTTGATCCGCTCCGGGTGCAGGAAGGCGGAATAGACGTTCCAGCGCGGGCAGGCGCCGGAATGGCGGGAGATATGGATGCCGGAGAGCGAGAAGCGCTTGGATATGTTGCCGGCTATATCGGTGCGCACCAGATGCAGCGGCACCCCCATCTGCCCCGGCCGCTGCAGGCAGGTCATGCGGTGGCACACCTGCTCGAAGCTGGCGCGAAACCGGCGCTGGATGCGTTCTATGTCGTAGCGCGTCTCGCGGCAGGCCTTGAGGAACGGCTCGTAGGGCATGATCAATGCGCCGGCAAAATAGGAGGCGAGGGCGTTGCGCGCCACCACCGGTGCGTCGGCCGGCAGGTCGCTGTCCTCGATCAGCCGCTCGATTTCCGCCCCGGCGGCAAACAGGCCGATCTGGTGCGCCACCGCGAAGGCGGCCGAGGCCGGCTCCAGCACCTCGGCGGTGAGGATCTCGCGCCGCTCGGGGTCGTAGCGCCGGGCGATGCCGGCCGGCAGGTTGGCGGTACGCCAGTTCAGCCCGAACACGTTGAACAGGTAGTTGCGCAGCCCGTAATCCAGCGAATCCGGTTCGGCGTCGATGTCGTTGCGGACCCGCTCGGCGGCGGCCTCCAGCGTCGGGAAATGGTTGGCGTTGGCCTGGACGAAGTCGGAAACCGCGTCGGTGGCCGGGTGGCCGCCGGAGCCCTGCCCGCCCCTCGTCGCCGGCTCCGCTTCCGCCGGCCCGGCCGCTCCGGCGCTGCCGGCCCGCACGCCGCGCAGGGCGCGGTAGCGGTCGTAGAGCCGCACCACCGCGCGGCCGACCGCCGGGTTGGAATTGGCGAGGTCGCGCACATCCTGGTTGGTCAGCGTCGAATCGGCGAACACGTCGTCGCCGAACAGCTCCATCAGGTCGCCGAGCAGCCGGGTCTCGTCATTCTCCACCAGCTCGCCGGGCTCGATGCCGAAGAAGGAGGCGAGCTTGAGCAGCAGCGGCACGGTGATGCGCCGGCGATTGTGCTCGATCAGGTTGAGATAGCTGGCGGAGATGCCGAGCGCGCTCGCCAGCTCGGCCTGGGAGACGCCGCGCTGGCGCCTCAGCCTCTGTATGCGCCCGCCGACCTGGGGATCGTCCGCCGCCATCGCGCTTTGCTCGCTTTACAATCCGCTGAAGAGAACTTTACAGGCATTTTCAGCTTAACACCATGATTTTCTTATATATCTTGCTTTGCGATGTCGAGTGGTCAAATCTTTACATCAGCAAACACGGAGCGCGACCATGTCGACCCACGATCACCGCACCCACCGTCATCGCAACGACAGCGACGAGTTCATCACCATCATCGGCCAGGATGCCGAGGAAGTCGGGCGCGTCTATGCCAAGGACGGCCTCGCCGCCAAGGGCTTCTCCATCCTGCACCGCATGGGGCGCCACAGCTTCCGCCTGCCGGAGGGCTCGCCGCTCGCCGCGCATCTCGGCGAGGAGATGGGCATGCGGCCGATGGTGGCCGCCACCTATATGCGCCGCGCCGGCCGCTAGGGCGCGGGCGAGAGAACAGCCGGGCGGCACGCTTAAACGGCGCCGCCGGCGCCAGCGGTACGGCCGATGTCCGTGCCGCCGCCCGCCCGGCTCATCCTCGCCCTCCCCATCTTCCGCCCCCGTTCTGTAAAGGCTTTACCGAGGCTCTCATGCTCGACACCGCCCGTCCCGATCCCAACCAGCCCTTCCCCGCGCCGCACTGGGCGCCCGACCGCTGGCGCGGCATCTCCCGCACCTATGCGCCGGCCGATGTGGAAAAGCTCGCGGGCTCGCTCCGCATCGAGCACACCCTGGCCCAGCACGGCGCCCGCCGGCTGTGGGAGCTGCTGCACGACCGCGATTTCCTGCCCACCTTCGGCGCCTATACCGGCAATCAGGCGGTGCAGCAGGTGAAGGGCGGGCTGGAGGCGATCTATCTCTCCGGCTGGCAGGTCGCCGCCGACGGCAATTCGTCCGGCGACATGTACCCGGACCAGAGCCTCTACCCGGTCGACAGCGTCCCGGCGGTGGTCCGCCGCATCAACAAGGCGCTGCTGCGCGCCGACCAGATCCAGACGCTGGAGCGCTGCGAGGGCAAGGCGGACGGCAATACCGACTATCTCGTGCCGATCATCGCCGATGCCGAGGCCGGCTTCGGCGGCCAGCTCAACGCCTATGAGCTCACCAAGGCGCTGATCGAGGCCGGTGCGGCGGCGGTGCATTTCGAGGACCAGCTGGCCTCGGAGAAGAAGTGCGGCCATCTCGGCGGCAAGGTGCTGGTGCCCACCCGCCAGTTCATCCGCACGCTGAACGCCGCCCGCCTCGCCGCCGACGTGCTCGGCGTGCCCACGGTGATCATGGCGCGCACCGATGCCGAGGCGGCGCGGCTCATCACCTCGGACATCGATGAGACCGATGCGCCCTTCATCACCGGCGAGCGCACGGCGGAAGGCTTCTACCGGCTGAAAGGCGGCTTCGAGGCCGGCATCGCCCGCGCGGTGGCCTATGCGCCTTACGCCGACCTGCTCTGGTGCGAGACCTCGACCCCGAGCCTCGACGATGCCCGCCGCTTCGCCGAGGGGGTGCACGAGCACCATCCCGGCAAGATGCTGGCCTATAATTGCTCGCCCTCGTTCAACTGGGCGAAATACATGGACCGGGCGGCGATGAAGCGCTTCCAGGCCGAGCTCGGCGCGATGGGCTATAAGTACCAGTTCATCACCCTGGCCGGCTTCCACTCGGTGAGCTTCACCACCTTCGACCTCGCCCGCCGCTACAAGCAGGACGGCATGGCCGCCTATTCCGAGCTGCAGGAGGCGGAGTTCGCCGCCGAGGCGGAGGGCTTCACCGCCACGCGCCACCAGCGCGAGGTCGGCACCTCCTATTTCGACGCCATCGCCACCACGCTCACCAACGGCATGAGCGCCACCACGGCGATGCAGGACTCGACCGAGACGGCGCAGTTCTGAGGCGATCCCTTTGGGGAGGCGGCCGGCTTCCGAGACGACCGTCTCACTTGCCCTCCCCGGCGCCCCACCGCTGGGGAGGGCTTTTCATCGGCGGGTGTCCGCTTCCATGGGCGCGCCGCGTCCGGCGGCTCAGCCGCGCCGCGGCGAGCTCGGCCGGGCGCGGGCCGCCTCGATCTGCGCCCGGGTGAAGGCGATGGCCTGCCGGGCCAGCGCTTCGCCATCGGCCCACAGGTTGCGCCAGATGGCGAGGTCGCCGGAGAGCTGCTCGGCCACCACGGCGGAGGAGAAGCTCTCGAAGGTGATCGGCCCGGCATAGGAGATGTCGTCGAGCGCGTGGAAGAAGCCGGTGAAGTCGATATGGCCGGAGCCGAGCGGCCCGCGATGGTTCTCGCCGATATGCACATAGCCCAGCCGGTCGCCGACCAGGTGCAGCGGGCGGACGAAATCGTCCTCCTCGATGTTCATGTGGTAGGTGTCGAGATGAACCATCACATTGTCGGCGCCGATCTCGTCGGCCAGCACCAGCGCCTGCGCGGCGGTGTTGATCACATGGGTCTCGTAGCGGTTGACGACTTCGAGGCCGAGGGTGACGCCGAGCGCCGCCGCGTCCTTGGACAGGTCCTTCAGCACCGCCACCGCATTGGCGCGCCCGCGCGGGCTCACCGGCCTCGCATATTTGCAGAAGGCGGAGAACAGCCCGCCGGTCAGCACCGTGCCGCCCATGGCGGCGGTCTTCTCAATGGAGGATTTCAGCAGTTTCGCGCCGCGCTCCACCACGGCGGGGTCTTCATGCGAGACGTCGGCATCGAGGGAGAGGCCGCGCGAGCAGGCGACCTTCAGCCCGGCCGCCTCGATGGTCGAGCGGGCATGGGCGGTGTCGAGCCCGTCGAGCCCGTGCAGCGAGAGCTCCAGCAGGTCGTAGCCGGTCTCGGCGGTGCGCGTCACGGCGAATTCGATGCCCTCGCGCGAGGTGTCGCCGACCCAGACGAGAGCGTGGACACCGAGCAGGTTGCGGGACGGCGGGTTGGGGGCGGGCTGGGGCGTGGCATGGGTCAAGGCAGGATCCTCCTTGGGCACTGGCTTGCGGCACATGCTTTGGGCGCATGCGCGGAGCGCTGGCGTGCAGCATTGGGCCGAATCGGCCATCTCCTGAATAGCGCCGATCCCCCGCCGGCCGGAAGCCGACCTCTCCCCCGCGAGGTCCGTCGCTGCCGGAAAGGGCAGCTCCCTCTCCCCGTGGGGGAGAGGGCTGGGGTGAGGGGGGCTTCGCGCGGTGGTTCTGTGTCCCGCGCCTCCTCCGCCGCTATCCCCGCCGTCCGAACAGCATCTTTGCCGGCCGGCCGTCGATCGCCGCCAGCCCGACCGCGATCAGCGCGAAGCCGATGAATTCGCGCGGTTCCAGCGCCTCGCCCAGCACCAGCGCCCCGAGCAGCACCGCGCTCACCGGCACCAGGAACGTCACCAGCGAGATATTGGTGGCCCCGTTCCGGCCGAGGATGCGGAAGAAGATGATGTAGGCGATGCCGGTCGACAGCACGCCGAGCCCGATCAGCGCGCCGAGGACATGCGCCGAGGGCACCGGCAGCCGCCAGGGCGCATCGAGAATCATGACCGCCGGCAGCAGCATCAGGCTGGACAAGGTGAGCTGCAGCGCCGCCACGCCGAGCGGCGGCAGGCCGCGGAAGCGCCGGCCATAGACGGCGCTGAGGCCGTAGGAGATCGTGGCGCCGATGGCGGCGAGCTGCGCCGGCAATTCGTGCCCGCCCAGCCGGCCGAGCAGCGCCGGGCCCATCATCACCGCCACCCCGGCAAAGCCGAGCAGCACGCCGGCGAGCCGGCCGGGGGTCAGCTTCTCGTCGCGGGTGAAGGCCTGCGCCACCAGCACGGTGAACAGCGGCGTCGCGGCATTGAGGATGGCGGAGAGCCCGCTCGGCAGATGCTGCTGCGACCAGGCGATGAGCGAGAACGGCACCACATTGTTCAACAGCGCCATCACCACCATGGCGGCGACGAGCCCGGCGTCGAGCGGCATGGAAATGCCGCGCAGCCGGGCGATCAGCCACACCACCGTGGCGCCGATGGCGACGCGGGCGAGCACCATGGTCAGCGGCGGGATCTCGGCGATGGCGATCTTGCCGAAGAAGAACGACCCGCCCCAGATCGCCGAGAGCAATACCAAGAGGCCCCAATCGAGCGGTCCCATCGGCGCGACGCCGGGCGGCGGACCGGGGCGGACGGATGGGCTGGACATGGAATTCTCCGGGCAGGCCACGCGGTCGGCGGTATCGGCACGGCGTCGGCGGGCGGGGCGCGCGGGCCGTTGCCGCCGCATCCCCGCCGGAGATACCAGCCGGCCGGCGGCGGCGCCACACGTTTCAGCGGGGGCGTTCGGCCGGCGCTGCCTTTCGGTGGGGGGATCGTCTTGCTCGCCGGCCGTCAGCGCGGCAGCCCGGCGATGAAGGCGGCGAGCCAGCCCGCCCATTGCGCGGCGTCCGTGCCGGGTTCGCCCATGCCGAAGCCGTGGCCGCCGCTCGCCAGCACATGCAGTTCCGCCGGCACCCCGGCCCGCGCGCAGGCCTGCGCCATGAGCGGTGCCTGACGCGGGTCGCTCACCGGGTCGTCGGCGGCCTGGACGAGGAAGGTCGGCGGGTAGCGGGCATCGACATAGGTCGTGGCCGACCACGCCGCCGCCCGCTCCGGCGGCGGATGCCGGCCGACCATCCGGCGCTGCGCCGAGGTCGGGCGCATGCCGTCGCCGAGATCGAGCACCGGATAGATCAGCGCCGCGAAATCCGCCCGCGCCGGCGTCGTGTCGGCGGCATCGACGGCGGGATAGGCGCCCATCGGGACCGCTCCGGCGGCGAGCGCCATCAGATGCGCCCCGGAGGAGAAGCCGAGCACGCCGATCCGGCGGATATCCGGCCCCGCGGCGCCGGCATGCAGCAGGCCGAGCGCCCGTCGCGCATCCTGCAGCGGCGCCGCCGGCCCGGCGCCCCAGCCTTCGCCGGGCAGGCGATAGTCGAGCACGGCGGCGGCGTGGCCCCGTGCGGCGAGCCAGCGCGCCGCCGGCAGCGCCTCCTTGCCGTCCTCGATCCGCCGATAGCCGCCGCCGGAGGCGATCAGCACCGCCGTCCCGGACGGGCGGTCGGGGCGGAACAGCGTCAGCGTCGGCCGCGCGAGCTGCCGCACCGCGCCGCGGCGATCGCGCCGGGCCTCGCCCCGCGGCCCTCCGCCGCCCGGCGGCTCGTCGGGCCATAGCGGCAGCACCCGCTGCGGCGACACGACCCGCTGCGGCGACGGGGCCGGCTCCGCAGGCCCCGCTTCGGCGGCGGCGGCGTGGAAGCCGCTGCCCGCCAGCAGGCCGAGAAAGGCGAGGAACCCGCGCCGGTCCATCGCGGCGGGGCCGCGTCAGCGGGTCGCGTAGGCGGCCTTGGCGGTGTCGATGAGCGCCAGCGCCTCCGGGCTCGCCCATTCCGCCGGCCCGGCAATATGGCCGATCTCGCAGCCCTCGGCGTCGATCAGCATGGTGGTCGGCAGGCCGAAGCCGCGCCCCACCGCCCGCAGGTCCTGGAAGGCCTTCGCCTTGGGGTCGGTGTAGAGGGCGAGGTTGCGGATCCCCGTCTCCTCGTAGAAGCGCTTCGGCTTCTCGCCGTCGCGGGTGTCGATGTTGATGGCGACCACCTCGAAGCCGTTGCCGCCGCGTTCCGCCTGCAACGTGTCGAGCGCCGGCATCTCGGTGCGGCACGGCACGCACCAGGTCGCCCAGATGTTCACCAGCCGCAGCCCGTCGCCGCCGATCCCGCCGAGCCGGGTGGCGGTGCCGTCGGGGGCGATCACGGCGAGGTCGGGAATGCGGGTCGGCTTCAGCGTCGGGGCGAAGGCGGCGAGCTCCCCCTTGGCGAGGTCGGAGAGCTTGCGGGCGACCTCGCCCGCCCGGCTGCACTGACCGGCCTCCCCGGCCGCCGGGCTGGCCTGATCGTCCACCCCACCGGCCTCTCCGGCGGCCACGCGGACAGGACCGGCGGCGCCGGCCGGCGCGTCGGCGTTGCGCAGCCCCCCTCCGATCCCGTATACGCCAGCAAACCCGGCGGCGCCGCCCAGGACGAGGGCGAGCGCGGCATAAAGGGCAAGCCGTCCCCCGCGCCCGCGCCGGTTCCCGGAAGGTGCCGGATCGATGGGGTCGGGTCGTTCGGTCATGGCCGTCCTCGCGGAGAAAAAGTCAGCATGAGCAACAAGATGTGGGGTGGCCGGTTCGAGACCGGGCCGGACGCGATCATGGAGGAGATCAACGCCTCCATCGGCTTCGACCAGCGTCTCTACGCACAGGATATCGCCGGTTCCAAGGCACATGCCTCCATGCTGGCCGCGCAGGGGATCATCACGGCCTCTGATGCCGAAAAGATCGCCGAGGGTCTAGACACGATCCTGTCAGAGATCGAGGCGGGCAATTTCACCTTCCAGCGCTCGCTGGAAGACATTCATATGAATGTGGAATCCCGGCTGGCGACCCTGCTGGGCGCCCCCGCCGGCCGCCTGCACACCGCCCGTTCGCGCAACGACCAGGTCGCGACCGATTTCCGCCTCTATGTCCGCGACACCATCGATACGCTGGATACGCAGATTACGGATCTGCAGCAGGCACTTAGCGAGAAGGCGCTTGAGCATGCCGGCACGGTGATGCCCGGCTTCACCCATCTGCAGACCGCCCAGCCGGTGACCTTCGGCCACCATCTGCTGGCCTATGTCGAGATGCTCGGCCGCGACCGGGGCCGCCTGCGCGACGCCCGCGCCCGCCTCAACGAATGCCCGCTCGGCGCCGCCGCGCTGGCCGGCACCTCCTTCCCGATCGATCGTTTCGCCACCGCTTCAAGCCTCGGCTTCGACCGGCCGACCGCCAATTCGCTCGATTCCGTCTCCGACCGCGATTTCGTGCTGGAGGCGCTGGCGGCCGCGTCGATCTGCGCCATGCATCTCACGCGTTTTGCTGAGGAAATCGTCATCTGGACCTCGCCGCTGGTGGGTCTGCTCAAGCTGTCCGATCGCTTCACCACCGGCTCGTCGATCATGCCGCAGAAGCGAAACCCGGACGCCGCCGAACTGGTGCGCGCCAAGATCGGCCGCATCGCCGGCGCCTTCTCGGGCCTGCTGATGGTGATGAAGGGCCTGCCGCTCGCCTATGCCAAGGACATGCAGGAAGACAAGGAAGGCGCCTTCGACGCGCTCGGCACCCTGTCGCTGATGGTCGCGGCGACCGCCGGCATGGTGCGCGACATGGTGCCGGACGAGGCGAAGATGAAGTCCGCCGCCGGCTCCGGCTATTCCACCGCCACCGATCTCGCCGACTGGCTGGTGCGGGTACTCGGCCTGCCGTTCCGCGAGGCCCACCACGTCACCGGCCGCATCGTCGCGCTGGCGAGCGGGAAAAGCCTGCCCTTGCATCGGCTTAGCCTTGCCGAGATGCAGTCGGTCGAGCCGCGGATCACCCAGGAGGTGTTCGGGGTGCTGTCGGTGTCCAAGTCGGTGGCGAGCCGCGTCTCCTATGGCGGCACCGCGCCGAAGAATGTCCGCGCCCAGGCGAAGCGCTGGCTGAAGCTGCTGGCGAAGGGGTGAGACGGCACCGTTCTGCGTCCTTCGAGGCCCGGCCTTTGGCCGGGCACCTCAGGATGAGGACGGCTCCGCCACCCCCCAACCCACCTTCCTCATGCTGAGGTGCGAGCGAAGCGAGCCTCGAAGCACGCAGACGGCCAACGGCTAACGCCCTTTGAGTAACCTCAAGGCATTGGCCGTCACCAGCACGGTGGCGCCGGTATCGGCGAGGATCGCCGGCCACAGGCCGGTGATGCCGGCGATGGTGGTGACGAGGAAGAACGCCTTCAGCCCCAGGGCGATGGTAATGTTCTGGCGGATATTGGCCATGGTCCGCCGCGACAGCGCGATCATCGCGCCGACATCGGCGACGCGGCCATGCAGCACCGCGGCATCGGCGGTTTCCAGCGCCACATCGGTGCCGCCGCCCATGGCGATGCCGACATCGGCGGCCGCCAGCGCCGGCGCGTCGTTGATGCCGTCGCCGACCTTGGCGACGGTCAGTCCCTGCGCCTTCAGCTCGCCGACGATCCGCTGCTTGTCCGCCGGCATCAGCTGGGCGCGGACCTCGATGCCGAGATCTCGGCCGACGGCCCGCGCGGTGCGGGCATTGTCGCCGGTGAGCATCACCGTACGAATTCCCTGATCCGCCAGTGCCTTGAGAGCCGATGCGGCATCGGCGCGGGGTTCGTCGCGCATGGCGAGGAAGCCGAGTGCCGCCCCGTCCGCCACCAGTACCGCGACGGTCTTGCCGTCGGCGTTCAGCGCCTCGATGGCGGCGAGCCGTTCGGCCGGCATCGGCGCCCGCTTGGCGGCCGCGACGGGAGAGCCGAGGAACAGCGCCCGCCCCTCCACCGTTGCCGTCACGCCCTCGCCGCCGATGGCGACGGCCTGCCGCGCCGCGGGCAAGGCGAGTTGCCTGGCCTCGCAGGCGGCGAGGATGGCGACCGCGAGCGGATGCGTGGAGCCGGCCTCCAGCGCGCCGGCAAGGCGCAGTACGCCGGCTTCATCGCCGGAGAAGGCAACGATATCCGTGACCTGCGGCTTGCCTTCGGTGAGGGTGCCGGTCTTGTCGAAGGCGACGGCGTTCACCTCGCGCAGCTTCTCCAGCACCGCGCCGCCCTTGATGAGCAGGCCGCGCTTGGCACCGGCGGCGAGAGCGGCGGCGATGGCGGCCGGGGTGGAGATGACCAACGCGCAGGGACAGCCGATCAGCAGGATGGCGAGGCCTTTGTAGATCCATTCGTCCCAGGCGGCGCCGAACAGCAGCGGCGGCACCACGGCGACCAGCGCCGCCAGCAGCACGACGAAGGGCGTGTACCAGCGCGAGAAACGGTCGATGAAGCGCTCGGTCGGCGCCTTGCTCTCCTGCGCCTCCTCGACGAGGCGCGCCACGCGGGCGATGGTGTTGTCGGCGCTGGTGGCGGTGGCGCGCATGGTCAGCGCCGCCTCGCCATTCACCGTGCCGGCAAAGAGCGGATCGCCCGGCGCCTTGGCGACGGGAACGCTCTCGCCGGTCACCGGCGCCTCGTTCACCGAGCTCGCGCCCTCCAGCACGGCGCCGTCGGCGGGAATGCGCTCGCCGGGCCGGACGAGGATGGTATCGCCGATGGCGATGCGCTCGGCGGGGATCTCGCGCGTCGTGCCGTTCTCGACGAGGCGCGCGACCTTGGGCACCAAAGCGGTGAGCGCGCGGATGGACTCGCGGGCGCGGCCGGCGGCGACGCCTTCCAAGAGCTCGCCGACCAGGAACAGGAACACCACCATCGCCGCTTCTTCCGCGGCGCCGATGATCACCGCGCCGACGGCGGCGATGGTCATCAGCATCTCGATGGAGAAGGGCGTGCCCGCCAGGGCCGCCATCACCGCGCGGCGCGCCACCGGGGCCAGCCCGACCAGCATGGCGACGGTGAAGATCAGGCGATCATAGTCCGGCCAGAGATGCCCGGCGGCATAGGCGAGGACCAGCGCCGCGCCGCAGGCCAGCGTCAGCCGCGCCTTGCCGCTGCGCCACCAGGAGCCGGCCTCCATCGCATGCACATGGCCGTCGGCCGCCCGGGCGGGGATGGCGGGGGGGCTCCGGTGATCGTGCCCGTGCCCAGCGTGGTCGTGATGATCGTGATCATGGCCGGCATGGTCGTGATCCCCATCGGAACCGTGCCGATGGCCGGCGTGATCATGTGCAGCGTGTTGATGGGTGTGGTCATGCCCGCAACCGCAAGCATGATCACGGCCATCATTATGAGACTGTGTCGTCGGCCCTTCTGCGGGGCGAAACAGAGGCGCGATGCCGTAGCCAAGCCCGCTCACCCGCTTTTCCACCAGCATCAGGTCGGCGCCGCTATGCTCGACGGTCATGGTGCCGGCGGTGACGGAGACCGCCACCTCCGAGACACCCGGCACCCGGCGCACGGCGGTGTCGATCTTGGACGCACAGGACGCGCAGTCCATACCCTCGATGCGATAACGTTGCTTGAGCGCCGACATGCACGCCTCCTTGTCCATCAGCGGAGGCGACGCTACATCCTCTAGCGACTAGAGGATCAAGAGGCGATTTCGGGGATTTTCGCGATGCCCAATCTCAGCATCGGCGCCGCCGCGAAGGCGAGCGGGGTCAAGGTGCCGACCATCCGCTATTATGAAAGCATCGAGCTGCTGCCGAGCCCGCCGCGTACCGGCAGCAACCGCCGCACCTATGACGCCGGCGACGTGCGTCGCCTCGCCTTCATTCGCCACGCGCGCGAGCTCGGCTTCGAGGTGGAGGCGATCCGCACCCTGCTTAAGCTGCAGGACGAGCCGGAACAGTCCTGCGCCGCCGCCGATGCCATCGCCCGCGACCGGCTCGCCGAGGTGGAGCGCCGCATCGCCAGCCTGGAGGCGCTGCGGGCCGAGCTCATGCGCATGGTGGAGGGCTGCTCGCACGGCCATGTCGGGGAATGCCGGGTGATCGAGATCCTCGCCGATCACGGCGAGTGCCGGCATCATCTGGGCGCCGAGCCGGTCGCATTGGCCGGCGGGGCCGGCGGCTGAGCGCCCGGCCCCAGGGGATCAGACGATCTCGCCGTCGGGGATATGGCCGATATAGGGCAGCTGGCGATAGGCATGGGCGACATCCATGCCGTAGCCGACCACGAAATAATCCGGGCATTGGAAGCCGACGAAATCCGCCTCGATCTGCACCGCCCGCTTGTGCGGCTTCTCCAGCAGCACGCATACCATGACGCGCCGGGCGCCGCGTGCGGCCAGCAGGTCCTTGGCGAAGGCGAGGGTGCGCCCGGATTCGAGGATGTCGTCGATGAGCAGCACGTCGCGGCCCTTCACCTCGCTGTCGATGTCGCGCAGCACGGTGACGTAGCCGGCGGAGACCTGCGAATCGCGATAGCTCGACAAGGTGATGAACTCGACCTCCGGGGCGAGGCCGGCGTCGTGCATGGCGCGGATCAGGTCGGCGGCGAAGACGAAGCTGCCCTTCAGCACCGCGATCACCACCAGCTTCTCCGGCTTGGCGGCCACGATCTCGTCGGCGAGCGCGCGGTTGCGGGCGGCGATGGTTTCGGCGTCGAACAGCACATCGATCCTCGGCGAGGCCGCCTGCTCTCCGGTGTCCGCTTCGCTCATGATGTCTCCTGCTGGTCGAATTCGCTCAAGGTCGGCAGGATGGACCGGCTGCCCGTCCCGCGTCCAGACGGGGGCAGCCGTAGCGCCTTCCCGACACGGATGCACACTCTATGTTAGGACAAGGCCGGCATCGTCGCCGCCGGCGGCACTTGTTCGTGTCCGAGGGATTCGCAGATTGGTTCGCTTCGAGAATGTCGGGCTGCGCTACGGCATGGGGCCCGAGGTGCTGAGGGACGTCACCTTCGGCATTCCCCCGCATTCCTTCCAGTTTCTTACCGGCCCTTCCGGCGCCGGCAAGACGACGTTGCTGCGGCTGATGTTCCTGTCGCTGCGCCCGACGCGCGGCCTCATCAACGTCTTCGGTCGCGATGTCGCCGCACTCGGGCCGGATGAGGTAGCGGCGCTGCGCCAGCGCATCGGCATCGTGTTCCAGGATTTCCGCTTGCTCGACCACCTCACCACCTATGAGAACGTCGCGCTGCCCTTGCGGGTGCAGGAGCGCGAGGAGGCGAGCTATCGCGCCGAGGTGACCGAGCTGCTCGGCTGGGTCGGGCTCGGCGAGCGCATGCATGTGCTGCCGCCGGTGCTGTCGGGCGGCGAGAAGCAGCGCGCCGCCATCGCCCGCGCGCTGATCAGCCGGCCGGAAATCCTGCTCGCCGACGAGCCGACCGGCAATGTCGATCCGCGCCTGGCCCGCCGTTTGCTGCGGCTGTTCGTCGAGCTGCACAAGACCGGGACCTCGGTGCTGATCGCCACCCACGACATCGCGTTGATGGACCAGTTCGACGCCCGGCGTCTGGTGATCAATCAGGGGCGGCTGACCGTCTATGACTGACACGCACCACATGTCCGAACCCGCTTCCGCCTCCCGGCCGGCATGGTGGACGCGCCTCACGGCACTGCTGCCCGTCGGTCGCGGCGCCGAGGCCGGGGAGGGGCGGCGTCCGCGCTCCCGTCATGCCATCGTGCCGTCGGCGACCGTCACCGGCGGGGCGCTGGTCGCGGTGGTGGCGATCATGACCTTCCTGGCGGGCATCACCATCGGCTCGGTGGCGGCGGTGCGCTCCGTCGCGTCGGAATGGACCACCGACATCGCCCGCGAGACCACCATCCAGGTGAAGCCCGGCGGCGGGCTCGACGTCGAGGCGGCGCTCGCCAAGGCGGTGAGCGTCGCCAGAGCCACGCCCGGCATCGTCGAGGCGCGGGCGCTCGATGCCGGCGAGACGGCCCGGCTGCTGGAGCCGTGGCTCGGGACCGGGCTCGACGTCTCCAGCCTGCCGGTGCCGCGCCTCGTGGTGGTGAAGCTGGCTCCCGATGCGGGCCCGCAGGCCGCCGATGCGCTGCGCGCCGCGCTGGCCGAGCAGGTGCCCTCCGCCAGTTTCGACGATCACCGGCAATGGACCCAGCGCCTGTCCTCCACCGCGCGGGCGGTGGTGACGATCGGCCTCGCGGTGCTGGGCCTGGTGGGGATCGCGACCGTGCTGTGCGTGGTGTTCGCCACCCGGGCGGCGGTGGACGCGGCGCGCTCCATCGTCGAGGTGCTGCATTTCGTCGGCGCGCGGGACAGCTTCATCGCCGCGGAGTTCCAGCACCATTTCCTCGCCGTGGGGCTCAAGGGCGGTGCGCTGGGCGGCGGGGCGGCGATGGCGGTGTTCTTCCTCGCCTCCACCGTGCCGCACTGGATCGGCGCCGGTACGCCCGCCGACACGCTGCTCGGGGCGATGACGCTCGACCTGCGCGGCTATGGGGGTATCCTCGGCGCCGCGGTGCTGGTGGCGCTGGTCACGGCGGTGACCTCGCGTATCACCGTCTACCGGACGCTGCGCGGTATCGGCTAGGTGGTTCATCCGTGACGAAGAGCGAATCAGCGCCGTTCCATCGGGAAAGCGCGGCTCGCCCGAGCCGGGTGCGCCGGCTGGCGACCATCGCCGCCGGCCTGCTGGCCGCGATGGTGCTGGCGTTCCTGGCCGGTTTCGCGGCCTTCCTGTTCTGCATTCTCGGCCCCTCCGACCGGACCGGCCGCACCGCCGACGGCATCGTGGTGCTCACCGGCGGCGCCGACCGGGTGGCGGAGGCCGCCAACCTGCTTGCCGAGCAGCGCGGCCGGCGCCTGCTGATCACCGGCGTGCATCCCGAGACCACGCTGGTCGAGATCGGCCGTACCGTGCCGGTGGCGCAGACGGTGCTGGACTGTTGCGCCGAGCTGGGCCGCTCCGCCCTCAATACGCGCGGCAACGCCATCGAGACGGCGGAATGGGCGCATCGCCTCGGCTTCCGGTCGCTGATCGTCGTCACCTCCGGCTGGCACATGCCGCGGGCACTGGTGGAGATGGGGCGCGCCATGCCGGAGATCGAGCTGCTGCCCTATCCCGTCGCCGGCGTCGCCCGCCCCGGCTTCTCCGGCGTGCTGGCGTCCGGGCGGCTGCTGCTGCTCGAATATGTGAAATATCTCGCCGCCTATGTCGGCATCCGGCCATCCCCCGCGACGACCGAGGAACTGACGGCGCTCTTTCCGCCTCACTCGCCGAAATCGACCACCTGATCGTTGAGCGGCAGGGCGTCGGTCTGCGGCCCGGCCAGCCGTCCGGTGTCGATCTTCAGCGCCCGGCCGCTCTCGAGCGCCTCGTCCTCTTCCGGCGGCAGCACGCCCATGCCGGTGAAGCTGCGGAAGACATAGGGCAGGCTGTCGGCGTCGAGCGGCGAGGGGCCGTCCATCACATGGAAGTGCAGGTGCGGCGCCGAGGAATTGCCGGTATTGCCCAGAAGGCCGATGACATCGCCGGCCTTCACGCGGTCGCCGAGCTTCAGCCCGGAGCCGTTCCGCTGCAGGCTGCCGCGCTGGAGATGGGCGTAGAAGGCGAAGCGGCCGTCGCCGATGTCGACCACCACCATGTTGCCGCCGATATTGGCGGCGGTGATGCCCTTGGCCGCCTGGCCGGGCACCTGTTCCTCCGCCTCGTCATAGAGGTTGACCACGGTGCCGTCGGCGACCGAGTGCACCGGCACCCCGTAAAAGGCATAGCTCGCCAGCGTGCCCTCGGCGCCGGTGAACAGGCGGCCGGCGTCGTCGAGCTTCACGAAGTCGATGGCGAAGCGCTCGGGCACCCGCAACAGGCCATTGACGGCCATCACCGCCCCGCGATGCGAGGTGATGCTGTCGCAGCAGCCATTCACCACCACCCAGCCCTTGCCGCGCAACGGCGCCTCGACCGCCACCGCCGGCCAGCCGATGGCGGTGGGCGCGGTGGTGAAGCCGTAGCGGGCGGGAAACGGCGTATCGGCCGGCATCGGTACCGGCTTGCCGTCCTTGTCGGCGGCTTGCCGGGTGGCGCCGATGCGGGCGGCGATCCGCGTCGGCACCGCCGTCTCGCTGGCCAGGGCGACATCCATGAACAGCGTCGCGGTCATCCCCGGGGCGAGGGTCGGGCCCTCGCCGCCGAAACGCTGCATCATCGCCGCCAGGGCTTCCCCCTCCATCACGGCAAGGGCGGTGCCTTCGGGCGTGACGGCCTCGACCTTGTCCAGGGTGACGAAGAGCCGGCTGGGATTGGCGACGAACAGTTCATAGGCGAGGTGGGTCCGCCCGTCGCCGCCGCGCACCGGGTGCGGCGTGGCCACCGGCGCCACCGTGATCGAGCTCAGGGTCTCCCCCTCGCGCAGCGACTGGGCCAGGGCGGGGGCCAGCGGAACGGCAAGGGCGAGGAACAGGGCGGTTGCGGCGCGCAGCATGACGGGGCCTCCGGGCGGGGCCGGAAACCTCGCTCAGTCCGGCGCAAACGGCAAGCGGCGACCGCGCGCGCGCCTATGCCTTCGGGAGCTCGGCGAAGCGCGCAGCCCGCACGCCGGCGCGGGCAAGAGCGTCGCCGCAGGCGGGCGAGGCGAGATAGGCGAGTTCCTGCTCGCGCGGGGTGGTGAGCGGATCCAGCGCGACGAGCTCGGCATCGACCCGGCCGGGATGGCAGTGCACCAGCACCCGGCCGCTGCTCGTCGCGTTGCTCAGGCTGTCGCGGAACACCCGGGCGTAGGGCACGCGGTCGGAGAAGTCGTAGAAGCCGCGGAAGCTGTCATTGGTGGCGAGGCCGAACCGTGCCGCCTGCGCGCCGAGGCCACGGTCGAAGGCGGCGATCACCATCGCCTTGGCGAAGCCGGTGCGGCGCCGGGCGCGGTGCAGCGTTTCGCCGCAGGAGCGCAGCCAGGGGGAACCGCCATAGCGGTGGGCGAGCTCCTCCATCACCACCCGCCGGATCCCCGGCAGGACATGGCAATGCTGGTGGCCGTCGAGAAAGTCGGGCGGAGCGCCCCAGACGTCCTCGAAGGCATCGAGCTGCGCCCGCAGCTCGGCGCGGACCGCCTCCAGCGGCAGCGTCCGGCTCACGGCGGCGCGGGTGAGGGTGCCGATCGACGGCAAACGTTCATTCGCGGCAAGACCTTGCGCCTGCGTAAGCGGGCGCTGGCCGGTCAGCGTAAGGTGCAGTCCGATATCGGCAGGATGTTCCCGCACCGTGCGGGCCAGCTCGCCGCCATGGCGCCGCCAGCCCGGCAGGCCGCTCATGGCGCCGGTGGCGGACAGGCGCCCCAAGGTAATCAGCTCGATGATGCCCGCGGAAACGCCACTGCTTAAACCGAAGTCATCGGCACAGATTACTATGGGGTAAGGTATGGATGCCGTCACTTCTTGGGCCCTAAAAATATCGCAATTGATTTATACTTAGCTATGGAATAAGCAGCAAATAAGACCGCTTACGACTATTTGCCGTCTGAGCCGGAAAGTTCCGCAGATGATTCATAGCGCGCCCGAAAGCACGGTGCAGAATCGCGTGCCGCGTCTGATTTCGTTCGTCATTCCCGTGTATAACGAAGCCGGAAGCCTGGAAGAATTGCATCGGCGGCTGTGCCGTGTGCTCGAGGTCTATCCCAGCCTGGCCCGCGAATTCGTTTTCGTCGACGATGGCAGCCGCGACGACAGCTTCGCCCGCATCGCCGCCATCGGCGTGAACGACGCCGGCGTGCGCGGGCTGCGCTTCGCCCGCAACTTCGGCAAGGAAGCGGCGATGGCCGCCGGCCTGCGCGCCGCCACCGGCGACATCGTGGTGCTGATGGATTCCGATCTCCAGCATCCGCCGGAAGTGGTGCCGCAGCTGATCGAGGCCTGGAGCCGCGGCGCGCAGATGGTCACCGCGGTGCGCCGCTCGCGCCGCACGGATCCCCTGGCGCGCCGGCTGTTCAGCCGGGGCTTCTACCAGTTCTTCCGGCTGATGTGCGAGGTGGACATTCCCGAGGGCGCCGGCGATTTCCGGCTGTTCGATCGCCGGGTGGTCAACGCCATCAACGCGCTGCCGGAACGCAACCGCTTCATGAAGGGCATCACCAGCTGGGTCGGCTTCCAGCAGGCGGAGGTCGATTTCGAGGTCGCCGAGCGCACCGCCGGCGTCAGCTCCTTCAACTTCATCCGGCTGCTGCGCTATGCGGTGGACGGCCTGTCCTCCTTCTCGATGGTGCCGCTGCGGGTGTGGTCGCTGATCGGCGTCGGCCTCGCCGCGCTGTCCGCGCTCTATGGCGTCTATCTCATCTTCGAGGCGCTGTTCTTCGGCGTGAAGACGCCGGGCTTCGCCACCATCATGGTGTCGACGCTGTTCCTGTCCGGCGTGCAGCTGATCAGCCTCGGCGTGATGGGCGAATATATCGGCCGCATCTTCACGGAAGTGAAACAGCGCCCGCTCTATATCGTCGCCGATGAAGTCGGCTATGTCCCGGCTGCCTTTCCCCTCGTTCCGTTGGTCGAGACCCAGTCGTGACCCTCGCTGTTTCCCGGCCGACGCCGGCCCGCCTTGCCGGCCGCTTCGCTGCGCTCGTCGCGCGCGCCTGGCAGTCGCAGACGCTCACCCGCCTCGCGAGCCTGCTGCTGTTCGCCGGCCTCACCGCCTGGGTGCTGGCGGTGTTCCGCGACTACGGCATCAGCAATGACGAGCCGGTGCAGCACACCTACGGCCAGCTGCTCTGGCAGTGGTACGGCAGCGGCTTCAAGGATGACCGCGCCTTCCACTACATCAACCTCTATCTCTATGGCGGCCTGTTCGACCTCATCGCCGCCGGGCTGGAGCCCTATGTCAGCCTGCCGGTCTACGACCTGCGCCACCTGATCTCCGCCGGCTTCGGCCTTGCCGGTCTGGTGGCGGTGTGGCGCTGGACGAGGCTGATCGCCGGCGAGAAGACCGCCATCCTCGCGGTCGCCCTGCTGGCCATCACCGGCATGTATGGCGGCGCGATGTTCACCCACACCAAGGACGTGCCCTTCGCGGCCGCCATGGCGTGGAGCCTCTATTTCGTCACTTGCGTCGCGGCGGCGCTGCCCGGCCTGCCGGCCTGGCGCACGGTGGTCGGCCTCGGCCTCGCGGTCGGCTGCGCGCTGGGGCTGCGGGTCGGCGGGGTGTTCGCGATCTTCTATCTCGGCCTGACGGTGCTCGCGGGCGGGGTGGTCCATCGCGATCCGCGGCTCGTGCTGCGCCTCGTGCTGCGGCTCGTTCCCGCCGGGCTGATCGCGCTGATGGTGATGGCGCTCGCCTGGCCGTGGTCGGTGCTGCCCCCGACCAATCTCTTCGAGGCGATGGGGGCCTTCAGCCATTTCAGCTTCGATCTCTCGACGCTGATCAATGGCCGCACCGTGCCGATCGGCGAGGTGCCCGGCACCTATATGAGCGAATATCTGCTGATCAAGCTGCCGGACGTCGCGCTTCTCGGCCTGATCGCCGCGCTTCCCCTCGGTATCGCCGCGCTCTTCCGGGCGGAAGCCGGCGAGCGGCGGCGCGCCCTCGTCTTCCTGCCGCTGGTGCTGGCACTGGCGGTGCCGGTCGCCTTCACCCTGGCCGAGCATCCGCCGCTCTATAACGGCATCCGCCATTTCCTGTTCGTGATCCCGCCGGCGACCATCGCAGCCGCGCTCGGCCTCGCCGCCCTGTGGCGCGGGGCGCTGCGGGTCTCGCCGATCCTTGGTCTTGCCACCGCGGCGGTGGCGGGCGGGCTCTTCGTCTTCAATGCCGCGACCTTCGTGGCGCTGCATCCCTATGAATATGTCGGCTACAACCAGTTGGTCGGCGGGCTCAGGGGCGCCGATGGCCGTTTCGAGGGCGACTATTGGTCGGCCACCATGCGCGAGGCGGCAAACGCGCTGCGCACCGGCATCGAGGCGCATCCCCCCGCCAGGCCCTACAAGGTGGCGATCTGCGCCGAGGACGGCCAGATCCAGCCTTTCCTCGGCCCGCATCTCGAATTCACCGAGAGCTGGGACGATGCCGATTTCCTGCTCACCGCCCGCAATGTCGGCTGCGACAACCTGGTGCCCGGCCTGACCTATCGCACCATCAGCCGGCTCGGGGTGCCGCTCGCCATGGTGGTGGATCTGCGCGCCCGCCACACGCCCATCGTCGATCCGCTTCCCTGGGACGACGATGCCGACCCGGAAACGCCCGCCGTCTCCTTCAACGGCCCCGGCTCGGCGACCGTGGCCCGCAAGGCGCCGTGACGGAGGCGCCGCGATGGACCTTGCCGCCGCTCCGCTGATCGCCCGCCTGCGACATTTCCTCTTGTTCGCGGCGCTCGGTGCGCTCGGCACGCTGGCGCAATATGCGGTGCTGGTGGCGCTGGCGAGCGGGGCCGGCGTCGATCCGGTCGTCGCCTCCACCGCCGGCTTCCTCACCGGCGGGGTGGTGAACTACCTGCTGGCCCGCCGCATCGCCTTCCGCAGCGACCGCCCGCATCGCGAGGCGGCGCCGCGCTTCTTCCTGGTGGCCGGCTGCGGGCTGGTGCTCAACGCGCTGATGATGGCGGGCTTCATCCATTGGCTCGGCCTGCCCTATCTGGCGGCGCAGCTGATCTCTACCGGTCTGCTGGTGCTGTGGCACTATGCCGGCAACCTGGTCTGGACCTTCCGGCCTGCCCGTCCCTGAACGGCCGCCCGCGCTTCCTGTGCCTGCGGATGACTCGCGCCCTGATGCATGAATCTCGTTCAATGTAGCATTAAGCCTGATTGAGAGTTCGGTCGATTGCCCGCAAGGCCCGGCCGACTATGGTTCGCTCCCGATCATCGAGCCGAAGGATGCTGGACCATGACCTACACGCCCGCCGCTTCCCGCTATGACGGGGCGATGCCCTATCGTCGCTGCGGGGCCAGCGGCATCGATCTGCCGCTGATCTCCCTCGGTCTCTGGCAGAATTTCGGCGGCACCGACGTGTTCGAGACCGGGCGGGCGATCCTGCGCCGGGCCTTCGACCGCGGCGTCACCCATTTCGACCTCGCCAATAATTACGGCCCGCCTCCCGGCTCGGCGGAGGAGATGTTCGGCCGCGTGCTGGCGAGCGACTTCCGCGCCCATCGCGACGAACTGATCGTCTCCACCAAGGCCGGCTGGGACATGTGGCCCGGCCCCTATGGCGGTGTCGGCGGCAGCCGGAAATATCTCGTCGCCAGCCTCGACCAGTCGCTGCGGCGCATGGGGCTCGACTATGTCGACATCTTCTATTCCCACCGCGTCGATCCGGCGACGCCGCTGGAGGAGACCATGGGCGCGCTCGCCCATCTCCATCGCCAGGGCAAGGCGCTCTATGTCGGCATCTCCTCCTATTCGCCGGCGCTGACGCGCAAGGCGGCGGCGATCCTGAAGGAGGAAAAGGTGCCGCTGTTCATCCATCAGCCGAATTATTCCATGCTGAGCCGGTGGGTCGAGGAGGAGCTGCTCGACACGCTGGCCGAACTCGGCACCGGCTGCATCGCCTTCTCGCCGCTGGCGCAGGGGCTGCTGAGCTCGAAATATCTGTCCGGCGTGCCGGAGGATGCCCGCGCGGTGAAGCAGGGTTCGTTCAAGACGTCGATGCTGAGCGAGGACAATCTGGCGCGCATCCGGGCGCTGAACGACATCGCGCAGGCGCGCGGCCAGACGCTGGCGCAGATGGCGATCGCCTGGGTGCTGCGCGACAGGCGCGTCACCTCGGCGCTGATCGGCGCCCGCACCGTCGAGCAGCTGGACAATTCGCTCGACGCGGTGAAGGCGCTCGACTTCGCGCCGGAGGAGCTGGCGGCCATCGACCGGCATGCCCAGGAGGGCGGCACCGATCTGTGGCGGGTGTCCTCGACGCTGTAGGCGCGGCCGCTCGCTCAGGAGGCCGCCGCCAGCGGCGGCCCCTGCTCCGGCCATCGGGTCGCCTGGTGATAGTGGTGCCCGATGGCCAGCACCTTGGCGTCGGCCCCGGTGGCGCCGATGATCTGCATGCCCATCGGCAGGCCCTGGGCACCGAAGCCGCAGGGGACGGCGAGGGAAGGCAGGCCGATCAGGCTGACCGGCACCACGATTTCCATCCAGCGATGATAGGTGTCCATGGCATGGCCGTTGATCGCCTGCGGCCAGCGCCAGTCGGCCGGGAAGGGCCAGACCTGCGCCGACGGCATCACCAGCACGTCATATTGCGCGAACAGTGCCGCCGCCCGGGCGTACCAGCGCGAGCGGGTGAGGCTGGCCGCATAGACCTGCGCCGCCGTGATCGTCTGCCCGAACTCGATCTCCCACACGGTTTCCGGCTTGAGCAGGGCGCGCTTGGCCGGATCGGCCAGTAGCGCCCCCTTCGCGGCGTGGTTGAGGAAGCCGCGCAAGTGGATCCAGGCCTGCCAGAGCTCGTCCGCCGGGAAGGGCGGCGCCAGGGCGTCGACGCGGGCGCCGAGGCTCTCCAGCACGCCGAGCCCCTGCCGGCACAGGTCCAGTATGCCCGGCTCGCAGCGATAGGTGCCCCCCCAGTCGCCCAGCCAGCCGACCCGCAGGCCGGACATGTCGATGTCGAGCCGGGTCGCGTAGGGGGCCGCGGGGCGGCCGAAGGGCACCTGCGGGTTCTCGCCGGCCAGGGTCTCCAGCAGCCGGGCGAGGTCCTCGACCGTGCGCGCCATCGGCCCGTCGGTCGCCAGCGTCGCGATGAAGGTGTCGCCTTCGGCATCGGCGGGAACGAGGCCCCAGCTCGGCCGGAAGCCGTAGACATTGCAGAAGGCGGCCGGGTTGCGCAGGCTTCCCATCATGTCGGAGCCGTCGGCCACCGGCACCAGCCGCGCCGCCAGCGCGGCCGCGGCGCCGCCGGACGAGCCGCCGGCCGTGCGGGTGAGGTCGTAGGGATTGCGCGTCACCCCGTATACCGGGTTGAAGCTGTGGCTGCCATGCCCCCATTCCGGGGTGTTGGTCTTGCCGGCCAGTATCGCGCCGGCGGCGCGCAGCCGCGCGGCGACGAGGTCGTCCTTCTCCGGCACGAAATCGCGATGCAGCGGCGAGCCGAAGGTGGTGCGGAGGCCGCGCACGCCGACGAGGTCCTTCACCGCCAGCGGCAATCCGTGCAGCCAGCCGGCCGGCGGGCGATCGTCCAGCGCCTTCGCCTCCGCCATCAGCTGGTCGGGATCGCGGGGGGAGACGATGGCGTTGATGGCGTCGTTGACGGGAAGGCGGGCGAGATAGGCCGCCATGACCTCCGACGGGCTGATCTGCCGCGAGGCGATCAGCTGCGACAGCTCGGTGGCCGTCCGTTCCATGAGCGACATTAGCTTTCCCTCTCCGGCCGCGCGTGAGCCCGCCGCTACAAAGCGGCTGGCGCGGGGGAAATCAACCATGCCGCGAGAGGGGACAGACGATGCGGGGGGAAGAGATTGGCGGAGAGGGTGGGATTCGAACCCACGGTACGCTTGCACGCACAACGGTTTTCGAGACCGTCCCGATCGACCACTCCGGCACCTCTCCGCGCACGGGACGCGACGGCGGGCGCCGCGTCGTGGAGCGCAGGCTCAATAGCCGAGGAGGCGGCCGGGCACAAGAGCCCGAAACCAACTGCCGTTCATCCGTGCACGGCCGCCGTGCCGAAGCGACGGATCAGCGTCGCGTCGCGGAGCTGCACAGCCACGCGAGCGCGGCGCCGGCGATGCCCGCCGCGAGGATGAGCGCCACGGGGTGGCTGCCGGCCTGGCGGGTCAATTCGTTCATGCCGCGCCCATAGGCCGAGCGGCCGAGCGCGAGCGCGTCGTCGGCGAGGTGCATCGCCTGCCCGCGTGTGCGCTGGCTCATGGCGAGGGCATCGTCGTAGAACTCCTCGAGCTCGGCGGCGGAAGGCCGGCCCGCGCCGCTGGCGACGCTGCGCAGCCGGCTGCCAACTTCGTTCGCCATGTCGCGGGCCGCGCCGGTGATCCGATTCCTGCTCATCTCGTCCTCGCTGGTTGCACGGCCGGTCCACCGCGGCCGGCTTCGCTGGCAGACAACGCCGCAGGACGATGAAGGTTCAGGCCGGGCCGTCATGCCGGAGAGGGCCTTGATCCTTGACTTGAGCGGGTTCAGCGCTTATGAGCCCGGGCTTGGCGCGGGAAGTGTGTCCTGCGCCTTATCCGCAACCGACCGAAAGAAGCCGGTCCCGCCTTCGATGGGCAGAGTCCGGGCTCGAACGAAAGGACATAACATGTTCGCGGTCATCAAGACGGGTGGCAAGCAGTATCGCGTTGCCGCCGACGAAGTGGTCACGCTCGGCAAGATCGAAGCCGAGGCCGGCGCCACCGTCACCTTCCCGGTGCTGATGCTCGGTGGCGATGCCCCGAAGGTCGGCGCCCCGCTCGTCGACGGCGCCGCCGTCACCGGCGAGGTGGTCCGCCACACCCGTGGCGACAAGGTCATTGCCTTCAAGAAGCGCCGCCGGCAGAATTCGCGCCGCAAGATCGGCCACCGGCAGGACTTCACCGTGGTCCGCATCACCGCCATCACCGGCGCCTGAGACCGCAAGCAGGATTTAGGAGAGCACCATGGCTCATAAAAAGGCAGGCGGTTCCTCGCGCAACGGTCGTGATTCGGCCGGCCGTCGTCTCGGCGTGAAGAAGTTCGGTGGCGAAGCCGTCATTTCCGGCAACATCATTCTGCGCCAGCGCGGCACCAAGTGGCATCCCGGCACCAATGTCGGCATGGGCAAGGATCACACCCTTTTCGCCCTCGTCGAAGGCCGCGTCGAGTTCCGCAATAAAGCCAATGACCGAACCTACGTATCCGTGATTCCGGCCGCCGAGGCCGCCGAATAAAGCCGGTGAGGTTTCTTGAAATCCCACCGGTCTCGCCCGACCGGTAGGATTTCTGGAGCCACCGTCAAAGCTCCGGGTGCCCGAAGGGGAGGCGAGGAAGACCGCCTCCCCTTCGTCGTTCCACGCACCCTGGAGCCTGCCATGACCATCGTCGAAGCGACCTTCCGGTCGGCCCTTGCCGAGAGCAGTACCCCCGTCCTCGAGACCGGCCGCCTGTTCCTGCGCGCCCCGCGAATCGAGGACATGGCCTGGATCGCCGAGCTCGCCGACAACCGGCGCATAGCCGAGATGACGTCGAACATTCCCCATCCCTACGGCATGGCGGATGCGGCGGCCTTCGTCGCCAACCTGCCGGTCGGGCGGGATTGCGCGACCTTCGCGGTGTTCATGAAGAATGACGGCTCCAACCCGCTCGGTCCGCCGATCCCCATCGGCATGTGCGGCTTCGCGCCGCGCGACGAGGCGGCGCCGGAGATCGGCTACTGGCTGGGCGAGCCCTATTGGGGCTACGGCTATGCCACCGAGGCGGTGCGGGCGCTGCTCGACCATGCCTTCGAGGACCGCAACCTGTCGGCGCTCAACGCGGCGGCGCGGGTGGTCAATCCGTCCTCGCGGCGGGTGCTGGAGAAGTGCGGCTTCCAGTGGACGGGTGTCGGGCTGACGCGGGTGCGCGCGATCGGTGCCTCGGTTCCCGTCGACCGGTTCCGTCTCGAGAAGCGGCTCTGGGCCTCGCTTCGCTCCTGGGGAGCGACGGCGGCGCCGACCCGGCACGTCCAGTGAAGCGCCGGCAGGCGGCGCATTGAACGTGCGGCATTGTGCCGGCGATTTGCTATGATGGTGCGCTCCCCGCCCGTTCGCCGGTGCGGGGAGCGCTTTTACGAAACGAGCTGTGCTGAGATGAAATTCCTCGACCAGGCCAAGATCTATGTCCGCTCCGGCGATGGCGGCGCGGGCTGCCTGTCGTTCCGGCGGGAGAAGTTCATCGAGTTCGGCGGCCCGGACGGCGGCGATGGCGGGCGCGGCGGCGACGTGTGGATCGAATGCGTCGACGGGCTCAACACGCTGATCGACTACCGCTTCCAGCAGCACTTCAAGGCCAAGAAGGGCGGCTACGGCATGGGCAAGAACCGCGCCGGCGGCAAGGGCGACGACGTGGTGCTGAAGGTTCCCGCCGGCACCGAGGTGCTGGACGAGGAGGGCGAGACCGTGCTCGCCGACCTCACCGAGGTCGGGCAGAGGATCCGCTTCCTCAAGGGCGGCAATGGCGGCTTCGGCAATGCGCATTTCCAGACCTCCACCAATCAGGCGCCCCGCCGGGCCAATCCCGGCCAGGAGGGCGAGGAGCGGTGGATCTGGCTGCGGCTGAAGCTGATCGCCGATGCCGGCCTGGTCGGCCTGCCCAATGCCGGCAAGTCGACCTTCCTCGCCGCCACCACCGCGGCCAAGCCGAAGATCGCCGACTATCCCTTCACCACCCTGCATCCCGGCCTCGGCGTGGTGCGGGTGGACGGGCGCGAATTCGTGCTGGCCGACATTCCCGGCCTGATCGAGGGCGCGCATGAGGGCGTGGGCATCGGCGACCGCTTCCTCGCCCATATCGAGCGCTGCCGGGTGCTGCTGCATCTCGTCGACGGCACCAGCGAGCATGCCGGCAAGACCTACAAGACGGTGCGCAAGGAGCTGGAGCTCTATGGCGCCGGGCTGGAGGACAAGCCGGAGATCGTCGCGCTGTCCAAGGCCGACGCGCTGGATCCCGAGCAGCTGAAGCAGCAGGTGGCCCGGCTGCAGCGCGCCGCCCGCAAGAAGCCGCTGGTGCTCTCCGCCCAGTCCGGCGAGGGCGTGACGCAGGCCTTGCGCGCGCTGGCCCTCGTCATCGGCGAAAGCCGCGCGGAAGAGGCCTCGCACGAGGTGCACGAGGCATGGCGACCGTGACGCCCCGCGCCCCTTCGCGCTGAAGGCGTCCGCGCGAGACGGCGGGCGAGCTTTGGCCTATAAGCCCGTGCTTTCCGCCGCTCGCCTCCGAGATCGCCATGTCCTCGCATTCGACCACCGCTGATTCGACCGCCGCCGCCCTGTCTGCCGCCAGCCTGACGGCGGTGCCGCAGATCGCCTCCTTCCGCCGCATCGTGGTGAAGGTGGGCTCGGCGCTGCTGGTGGATTCCGCCCGCGGGGCGCTGCGCCATGCCTGGCTCGCCGCATTGGCGGAGGACGTGGCGGCGCTGCATCGCGAGGGCAAGGAGGTGCTGGTGGTCTCCTCCGGCGCCATCGCGCTCGGCCGCAACCTGTTGAAGATGCCCAAGCGCCCGCTGAAGCTGGAAGAGAGCCAGGCGGCGGCGGCGATCGGCCAGATCGCGCTGGCCCGTTCCTGGTCGGAGGCGCTGGCGCATGAGGGCGTCACCGCCGGGCAGATCCTGCTGACGCTGGGCGATACCGAGGAGCGCCGGCGCTACCTCAACGCCCGCTCCACCATCAACAAGCTCCTGGAGCTCAAGGCAGTTCCGGTGATCAATGAGAACGACACCGTGGCGACCTCGGAAATCCGCTATGGCGACAATGACCGGCTCGCCGCCCGCGTCGCCGGCATGGCGAGCGCCGACCTGCTGATCCTGCTCTCCGACATCGATGGCCTCTACACCGCCCCGCCCAATGACGACCCGAACGCGGCGCTGATCCCGGTGGTGCCGCGCATCACCGCCGAGGTGGAGGCGATGGCGGGCGGCGCCGGCACCGAGCTCTCGCGCGGCGGCATGAAGACCAAGATCGAGGCCGGCAAGATCGCCACCACGGCGGGCGCGCACATGGTGATCGGCTCGGGCAAGGTGAAGAACCCGATCCGCGCCATCGAGACCGGGGCGCGCTGCACCTGGTTCCTCGCCCCGGCCAATCCGGTGGCCTCGCGCAAGCGCTGGATCGCCGGCTCGCTGGAGCCGCGCGGCGTGCTGCATCTCGACGCCGGCGCGGTGGCGGCGCTCAGGCGCGGCTCATCGCTGCTGCCGGCGGGGGTGAAGAAGGTGGAGGGCGAGTTCACCCGCGGCGACGCGGTGGTGCTGCGCGGCCCCGACGGCGCCGAGATCGGCCGCGGCCTGGTGGCCTATGACCACGACCACGCCGAGCGGATCCGGGGACGCTCATCCGACGAGATCGCGACGATCACCGGCTTCGAGGGAAGGAGCGCCATGGTGCACCGGGACGATCTGGTGTTGGGTGGGGGGTGAACAGATTGTTTGGCGTTCACCTAAAGAGAGGCAGCTCGGAAGGACCGATACTCTTTCTCTTCTCCGCTCTCTCGGCCGCGCTTCGCGCAGTTTTCTCAGCAGAGAACTGCTCGAACGCCGTCAGGAGTATATCCAAGTAGAATTTCAATTCCGCCTCGGAGACCGTTCCAATTTGGTCTCCGTAAATGACGTGCCGCTCCCTGCCCTTTTTGGGAGTAACCTCACGCAGGTCCAACCACTCAAATTGTGCGCCTCGAAAATCGTCAACGAGGACCGAATCCAATAAAATCGTGTTCAGTATGGCGAGTTGAAGCGGGTCGAGCGTGCGCCCTTTCCAGCACTGCGCCCATAAGACATGTAGCCGTCCGCCCTCGGACCAATAACCCGAAGGTCGAACCGGTATGAATACGCCTCGACCAATTCGATACGACGCAGGACGAAACTCTCGGAACCACTCTACCGATTTTTCTGCAGCGTAGGGCGCGAATGCTCGAACTACGTCGGTATTTGGCTGGATATTTTTCTTGTAGGAAAGCAGTGAGAATTGCTTCGCCACCCACTCAACATCATGGCCCTGCATTAGCAGCTTGAGTGCGTGCCTGGCAGGATTCAGCGATATGGTAATCCGTGCGGCGTCGAGCTTCCGCATCTCGAGCACAGTGTCTTCAACGTTGCTTTTTATGAGCCAAATAGCATGTTGCAGTGACGGCGTACGGCATAGATCGGCCATTTCTAGTGTCCTACAATCGCCTCTTCAGCTTCGCCCTATAATAATCCCTTGTCATATCGTCGGGAATTTTCATTCCCGGCTGGGCAGAGCTTTGAGATGCCAACCATACCTGATCCCATGGCGCCCCAACCTCGTGGGACGCATTCACCAGCCATCTGGCCGACTTGGCGCCGTAGAATCGAGTCATCTTCTCGATATGTTCCCGCTCTTCGCGCAAAAGTGCAACGGGATAAGGGGCATCCTCCCCGGTTGCAGCGTCAACGCGCGTCAGACGTACGACAATAGTCCGGTCTCCAAACCCCCTAAGCTGTTGGTATATTTTAGGATGAACAGGGCCGAATTGCCAGGCTTCAAAGTATGATGCAACTAAAGGTTTATCATAAATTGCAATATACCAAGCATGGGTAAAATATAATATTTTATTCAGAGACAGATTCGTCAAATATATCTTGCTGTCCTGGGCGACATCAAGGATCGCATTGGCGATTTCCCTAGCGTCGCGAGTCATTCGAAGCCTCCCGTCGAGTCATCAAACGGTGAAAATTTTATGTTCTTGTTATGTTCTATAACACGATTCCTATAGGGGGAATACCCGTTTCGCCCAATCGTGACCACCCCTCTGATGATTCCGCCCTATCCTCCCCGGCATGAACCGCCGCACCCTCCTGCTCGCCGCCCCGGCCCTGCTGCTCATCCCACGCGCCATCCTGGCGCAACCCGCCGGGCCATCTGCTCCCACCCCATCCCCCTTCACCCCTGCCCTCGATTCCGCCGCCGCTCTCAATCCGCTGCGCACCGTCCACATCGCGCATGACAACCGGCTCGCCGCCGCCCGCGCCTATAACGGCGCCAGCCTCACCGCCCCCGCCAACATCAAGTCCGCGTCGAAATCGGTGATGTCTGCCCTGGTCGGCATCGCGTTTCACAAGGGCGTGCTGGAAGGCCCGGACCAGCCCATCGCACCGCTGCTCGCCCGCGACCTGCCGGATGATCCCGATCCGCGCCTCGCCCGCGTCACCCTCGGCAACCTCCTGTCCATGCAGGCCGGGCTGGCGCGCACCTCCGGGCCGAATTACGGGCGCTGGATCGCCTCACCCAACTGGGTGCGCGCGGCGCTTGCCGAGCCGTTCGAAGAAGATCCCGGCGGGCCGATGCTCTATTCCACCGGCTCCACGCACCTCATCTCCGCCATCCTCACCCGCAAGACCGGCCGCTCGACGCTGGCCCTGGCGCGCGAGTGGCTCGGCCCGGTGCAAGGCTTCGCCATCACGTCGTGGGATCGCGACCCGCAGGGCATCTATTTCGGTGGCAACCAGATGGCGATGCGGCCCGCCTCGCTGCTGGCCTTCGGCGAGCTGTACCGGCGCGGCGGCACCGCGGCGGACGGCACCCGCATCCTCCCGCAAGGCTGGATCGAGGAGAGCTGGCGCGTGCGCACCCAGTCGCGCTTCACCGGCGACGGCTATGGCTATGGCTGGTTCCGCCGCACGCTCGCCGGCGCCGACGTCGCCTATGGCTGGGGCTATGGCGGGCAGATGCTCTATGTCGTCCCCGAGCGCGGCCTCACCCTCGCCATGACCTCGGCGACCGACAGCCCCGCCGGCCGCAGCGGCCATCGCGACGATCTGCACCGCCTGGCGGCCGCCCTGATCGAGGCGGCGCGCGCGGGTTGAGCCGCCGTTCGGTTCGCGCGCGCTTCGGGCGCGGGCGAAACCGAAATTATTTCGTCGCTTTTCAATCTGCGCTCAATTCGCGTGCATGCATCGGCGAGATCCTGCCGAAATCGACATCAACCCGCGCTTGATCTTCCGGCGCGGCGGAAAATTCCGCCCGGCCGAGGGGTGATTCGAGACCCGCCGGCGTCCGTGGCACGCTTCCTGCTGATCCCCTCGCATCAGTCCGCCAGAAAGGCGGCCCAGAGCGAGGACAAGGACGTGACGAAGCAGACCGACCTTCGCAACTCGACGAACCTGACCCTTCTCGCCGCGCGCGGCTTCACCCGCCGCACCCTGCTCAAGGGCGCGCTCGGCGCCGGCGCGGTGGCGGCCTCCGGCCCCTGGCTGGTGAAGGATGCCTTCTCCTCCTCCGGCGAGCTCTCGCTGCTCAACTGGGACGACGAGCTGCCCAACCCGGTGATCCCGAATTTCGAGAAGAAGACCGGCATCAAGGTGAAGACCACCCCGTTCTCGCAGAACGAGGAGCAGATCAACAAGCTGCAGGCCACCGGCGGCGAGGGCTTCGACCTGTGCGAACCGACCCGCGACCGCGCCCCGCAGTTCAAGGAACTCGACGTCCTCGCGCCGTTCGATACCAACAAGCTGCACCTCGACAACCTGCTGCCCTCGATGCTGGAAGCCTCCACCAGCGTGTGGACCTGGGACGGCAAGCTCTACCACGTGCCGCATTGCTGGGGCTCGGAGGCGATCTCCTGGCGCACCGACCTCGCGCCCGGTCTCACCTATGACAAGCTGAGCTACGGCACGCTGTGGGCGCCGGAATTCAAGGGCAAGATGCAGGGCCGCCCGCACTCGCTGCTGCTCGGCATCGGCCTGTGGATGGACGCCACCGGCAAGCTCCCGTCCAACCGCATGCTGGATGCGTTCAAGGACGAGGAGACGATGAAGAAGATCTACGACCCGATCCTCGAATTCGCCATCGCCAACAAGGCGCAGGTCAAGCAGTTC
This sequence comes from Ancylobacter oerskovii, assembly GCF_018390555.1. Classification (GTDB taxonomy): domain Bacteria; phylum Pseudomonadota; class Alphaproteobacteria; order Rhizobiales; family Xanthobacteraceae; genus Ancylobacter; species Ancylobacter oerskovii. Next base: position 208,913 of record NZ_JAHBGB010000023.1, read on the forward strand.
TGGGATTCCTCGGACAACACCAAGTCCGGCTTCATGGAGAATGGCTGCGTCATCGGCCAGACCTGGGACGGCCCGCCGCTGTCGCTGAAGAAGCAGGGCAAGCCGGTCACCTACATGGCACCGCAGGAAGGCGCCATCACCTGGGTCGACGGCTGGGCGATCACCAAGGGCGCCAAGAACATCGACCAGGCCTATGAGTGGCTGAACTACATCCACTCGCCGGAAGTCTCGGCGCAGGTGGCCGATGGCTCGGGCTACAACCCGGTGGTCAAGGGCGCCGACGCCTTCCTGTCCGAGGTGGCCAAGAAGAACTTCTCCGAGGCCTATCCGGGCGACGCGCTCTCCAAGCTGTGGAGCCGCCCGCCGGAGCCGTCGTGGTACGCCGAGCTGCGCACCCAATATGCCGAGAAGTTCAAGTCGGCCTGATCGCGCCTTGTCGTCAGCCGAAGCCGGTTAGCCGGCTTCGGTCCGTGTGTGGGGTGCTCGCGCGCCCCGCCCCTTCCGCCATCCGGCGGACCCTTGAGAGCAGACCGGAGACCCTATGGCCGCAGCCGTGGAGCTCGACGGCGTCAATGTGACGTTCGGGGATTTCATCGCCGTCCGCGACGCCAATCTCACCATCGAGGCGGGGGAGTTCTTCTCCTTCCTCGGCCCCTCGGGCTGTGGCAAGACCACGCTCCTGCGCACCATTTCCGGCTTCATCGAGCCCACGCGGGGCACGGTGCGCATCGGCGGGGCGGATATGAGCGGCATCGGCCCCAACAGGCGCCCGACCGCCCTCATCTTCCAGAACCTCGCTTTGTTCCCGATGATGACGGTGGCGGAGAATATCGGCTACGGCCTCCGGGTGCGCGGCGTGCCGCGCCATGAGCGCGACGAGAAGGTGAAGAACCTGCTCATCCAGGTGGCGCTCGCCGAGCACGGCCACAAGAAGGTGTCCGAGCTCTCCGGCGGCCAGAAGCAGCGCGTCGCCATCGCCCGGGCGCTGGCTGTGGAGCCGAAGGTGCTGCTCCTCGACGAGCCGCTCTCGGCGCTCGACCTGAAGCTGCGCCAGCACATGCGGGCCGAGCTGCGCGCCATCCAGAAGCGGGTCGGCATCACCTTCATCTACATCACCCATGACCAGGGCGAGGCGCTGACCATGTCCGATCGCATCGCGGTGATGAATGCCGGGGTGATCGAGCAGGTAGGCAATGGCCGCTCGGTCTATGCCGAGCCGCGCACGCCCTTCGTGGCGTCCTTCGTCGGCGAGAACAACCAGATCCGCGGGCGCGTCACGGCGGTGGAGAACGGCCTGGCGACGCTGGATACGCCGCTCGGCGCGCTCGTCGGGCGCAATCCGGTGGGGCTGTCGGCGGGCGAGGAGGCGCTGCTGTTCGTGCGGCCGGAAGCGCTGTCGCTGGTGCCCACCGGCACGCCGAACGGCTCGACGGTCGGCTTCGACGGCGAGGCGGTCGACGTCGCCTATGAGGGCAGCGTCACCCATGTGACGCTGCGCGTCCGCACCGGCCAGAAGATCACCGCCACCCTTGGCGGCGGCGTACTGCCGGCTAGCGGCGAGACGCTGCATATCGGCTTCCGGCCGCAGGACGGGCTGCTGCTCGCCCGGCCGGCCAGCCGCTGAGGGGAGGCGCTGATGGGAGCGACCGGCGGCCTCACCCTCGTCTTCGGGCTGCCGCTGGCGGTCGCCCTGTTCTTCTTCGCGCTGTCCGCCTATGAGCGGCGCATGGGCCTCGCCACCGGGCCGGGCTTCTTCCAGCGCAACGGCCTCGCGGTCGGGCTCTACCTGGTGCTGGCGGTCGGCTTCTGGGTGTTCTTCGTCATCGTGCTTCCGCAGTTCTCGATGGTGGACATGTCGTTCCGCCCGAAGCTGCCGCCCTCGCAGATGGGCGGGCCGAAGGACGTGTTCACGCTGGAGAACTACCGCTACTTCCTGTTCGGCTCCACCACCTCGACGGCGAGCTGGAACTGGATCCACCTCAAGGCCTTCGCGCTCACCATCGGGGTGAGCATCGCCATCACCCTGTTCAATTTCGCCCTCTGCTACCCGATCGCCTTCCACATGGCGCAGTCGGCCGGGGCGGCGCGGCTGCGCATCCTGCTGCTGCTCATGATCATTCCCTATTGGGTGAACGAGATCCTGCGGGCCTTCGCCTTCCGGGTGCTGCTGTCCTCCGGCGGCATCATCAACAAGCTGCTGCTGGGCGCCGGCCTCGTCGCCGAGCCGATCGACTTCCTCGGCGCCGACATCGGCCTCTATATGGGCCTGTCCTATGCCTATCTCCTGATGATGGTGTTCCCGCTCTACAGCGCCATCGAGAGCCTGGACAGGAACCAGATCGAGGCGGCGCGGGATCTCGGCGCGCCCTGGTGGCACATCCATCTCTTCGTGGTGATGCCGCACGCCAAGCCGGGCATCGCCTCGGGCTGCACGCTGGTCTTCATGCTGTGCGCCGGCGCGCTGGCCGCGCCGCTGGTGCTCGCCGGCCCGCGCACCCTGTGGTTCACGCCCATCGTCTATGACCGCTTCTACCAGGCGTTCAACTGGCCGCAGGGCGCGGCCTACGCCTTCATCCTGCTCGTCACCTGCATCGTCTTCGTGCTGATGGTGCTGAAGATGTTCCGCCTGAGCTTGGGGGAGATCACCCGATGACGGAGAGCGCGCGATGAAATCCGGTCCGCTCCAGCGCGTCGCCTTCGCCGTCTATGTCGCGATCTTCTTCCTGTATCTGCTCGGGCCGCTGGCGGTGATGGGCGTCTCCGCCTTCAACACCCCGCAATACCCGCAGGTCTGGCCGATCGAGGGGGTGACGCTGGACTGGTTCTCCCAGCTCTTCGCCGACGAGGACCTGATGGACGGCCTCGTCACCAGCCTGTGGATCGGCCTGCTGGTGGTGGCGATCTCGGTGCCGGTCGGGCTCGCCGGCGCCATCGTGATGACGCAGATCCAGCCGCGGGTGCGCTCGGCCTATTACCTCGTCGTGGTCTCGCCGGTGCTGACCCCGGGGATCATCATCGGCATTTCCACCGTGGTGTTCTGGCGGGAATTCACCACGCTGACCGGCATGAAGTTCCTCTATGACGGCATCATCCTCACGGTGATCGGCCAGTCGAGCTTCATCTCCGCCTATTGCATGCTGATCATCCTCGCCCGCCTGCAGCGCTTCGACCAGGCGCAGCAGGAGGCGGCGCTCGATCTCGGCGCCACCTATCCGCAGGTGTTCCGCCACATATTGCTGCCCTTCCTGCAGCCGGCCCTGTTCTCGGCGGCGGTGCTGGCCTTCCTGTCCTCGTTCGAGAACTACAACACCACCACCTTCGCCATCCTCTCCGACAAGACGCTGACCACCGTGCTCGCCGGCCGGGTGCGGCAGGGCTCCACCCCGGCGATCAGCGCGCTGGCGGTGATCATCGTCGCCGCCACCCTCGTCGGCGCCGTCGCCTATGAGCTGTGGAAGCGGCGGGCCGACGCCGCGGCCGGCCGCCGGCTGCGGGCGGCGCAGATGGCCGAGGAAAGCGAGCTGGCGGGCAACGCCGCCATCGAGCCGGCGGCGGCATGAGGCCGGTCCGGCGCCCGCTCCGGCGCTCGGGCAACCTCATGGCTTGCGATTAGATCGCGTGCGATTATTTTAGCGGTGGGCGACATTTCGCCAGCGAGGGCCACCGCGATGAAGGGACATCTGGACCAGAGGAACGACCCGCCGGCCCCGGCGGGCGCCGGCCTCGACGATTTTCTCTGCTTCGCCGTCTATTCCGCCAACCACGCCTTCAACCGCGCCTATCAGCCGCTGCTGGAGGCGCTGGGGCTCACCTACCCGCAATATCTGGTCATGGTGAGCCTGTGGCGTGCCGACGGGCAGACGGTGGGCGAGATCGCCGGCCGCCTCGATCTGGAATCGAGCACGCTGACGCCGCTGATCAAGCGGCTGGAGGCGATGGGTCTGGTGACGCGGCGCCGCAGCCTCGAGGACGGGCGGCAGGTGCATGTGCATCTCACCGGCGAGGGGCAGGCCCTGGAGGCCCGCGCCGCCTCGGTGCCGGCGGCCATCGGCGAGGCCACCGGCTTCGATCGCCGGGCGGTGGAGCGCCTGCGGGCCGACATGGCGCGGCTGCGTGCGGCGCTGCGGCGCTGAATACCGCCACAGACGCGGCGCCCGGCGGCTGCTATGACCGGTGGCAGGTAATCTGAGCACGAGCCGTACGCCGATGGATGCCGCGCCGATCGAGATCGACATCAGACTGCGCGACCTGCGCAATTTCTTCGCCACGCCGGAGGTCGACCCCTTCGCCGGCGAGGATATCGACGAATCCGGCATCGACCGGCTCATCGATCTGGTGACCGCCGAGCGCGGCTGGCGGCGCCGGCCGGTGCGCGTGCGGCTGCATGTGGTGCCGACGCCGGCCAATGCCGAGCTGGCGCCGCGGATCGGCGAGGCGCTGGCGCGCTATTGCGACACCAATCGCGACTATGCGGAGCGCAAGCTCAGGGAGACCCGGCGCGAGGGGATGCGCACGCTGGCGGTCGGCACGGCGTTCCTCGCCTTGTGCATCGGCGCCGCGGCGCTGATCAACAGCTCGGCGCTGGAGGACATGCTGGTGGGCGAATTGCTGAGCGAGGGCGCCATCATCGCCGGCTGGGTCGGGCTGTGGCGGCCGGTCGAGATTCTGCTGTTCGACTGGTGGCCCTATGCCCGCGACCGCGCGCTCTATGCCAAGCTGCGGCGGCTCGACATCATTGTGCAGCCTGCATCGGGGCGGTGAAGGCATCGGCGCCGCTGCCGATCCAGCGATCGAGGAAGCTTTCCAGCCACAGCCGCACCCGCCCGTCATGCTGCAGGCGGTCGGTGAAATGGGCGTTGCGCGGCCGGGCGCCGGGCAGGGACAGTCTTTCGCTGCCCCGCACCGTCCAGCGGCACATCATGTGATGGGTCACTTCCGGGTGGAACTGCAGCCCATAGGCCGAGGGCCCGTAGCGGAAGGCCTGGTTGGGGAAGGCGTCGCCGCTGGCGAGCAGCTCGGCGCCGCGGGCGAGCTCGAAGCCTTCCCGGTGCCAGTGATAGACATGGTTCGGCCAGTCGCCGCCGGGCTCGCTTGCCGTCTCGTCCGCGATCTCGCGGGCCGGGGACGCCTCGTCGAGCAGGGCGCGGCCGGCGGGGGTGGGGCGCAGCGGATAATAGCCGATCTCCACCAGTCCCTCGGGATGCGGCGCGACGCGGGCGCCGAGATGGCGCGCCAGCATCTGCGCCCCCAGGCAGATGCCGAGATAGGGCTTGGCTTCCTTCAGCGCGATGCCGATCCAGTCGATCTCGGCGCGCACATAATCGTGGCAGTCATTGGCGCTCTGCGGCCCCCCGAAGATGACGGCGCCGGCATGATGTTCGAGCGTGGCGGGCAGGGCCTCGCCGAGGCAGGGGCGCCTTATGTCCAGCCGGTAGCCGCGTTCGACCAGGAGCCGGCCGACGCGGCCGGGCGAGGAATGTTCCTGATGCAGGACGACCAGCACGTCGGAAGCGGCCGGTCGGGAGGCGAGCAGTTGACCCATTCTTTTCGTCGTCGGCGCGAATCCGCAACGCTGCGCTGCGGCATATGTCAGCCATGACGACATGATTTTCGAGCGGTTTCAAGGCGCCCGGCGTCAAAACCCAGCGTTTCGACGTGATTTGCGGGGCAAGGCGCCGATGTCCGGCCGGTCAGGCCTCGTCGGAGGTCTCGCGGATGCGCTTGCGGATCTCCACCCGGTCGCGCGAGGACACGTTCAGCAGCTCGGCCGCCCGCCAGACGAGATTGTCCTCGAACTCGGTCAGCCCGCCATCGGCATAGGCGACCTCGAACATCATCTCGATCACCCGCTTGCGGCCTTCCTCGTCCATCGCCCGGTTCAGCACGCTGGTGAAGGCATAGAGGTCCACCGCCTCGGCGTCGCGGGCGATGGCGGCCTCGAGCAGGTGCTCGGCTTCCTCTTCCTTCAGGCTGAAGCGGAAGGCGAGGATGCGCTTGAGCTTTTCGAGCTCGGCGTCGCCGATCACGCCGTCGATCGTCACCACATGCACCAGCAGCGCGGCGGCGGCGAGGCGATAATCGTTCTCGGCGAACGCCGGCTCGCGGGTGCCGCCGGCGATCTCGGCGATGAAATCGGTCAAACTGCGCAGCATGCCGGCGCAAAGCTCCAGCGGCGAGGCCTCGGAAACCCCGGTCGAACCAAGGGATGGGGATAAGGCGGGGCCGCTCGCCGACCCCGCTTTTTGCCTATCGGAATTGCGGCGGCCGCGCAATCATCGCCGCATGGGCGTGGCGCGATCCCGGCGCGTGCGTGCAGGCGGGACACACCGCGCGGCCGGAAAAGGCCCGGCGGCATGAAAAAAGCCCGGCGAGGTCGAGGAACCCGCCGGGCGCAGTACTTGGAAACGACGAGTGCCGGGCGCCGGACGCGAGGCGTCCTGCGCCCGGCGCGCGGCCGCTATTCGAGATAGGTCGCGTAGCGCGCGACGTGATCGGCGAGGCCGAGCGCATGGTTGCGCACCAGCACCTCGGCGGTGTCGGTGTCGCGGGCCTCCAGCGCCTGGATGATGGCGAGGTGATCCTGGATCGAGCGGTCGGCGCGATCCTCCTCGGCGATGGTCTTGCGGCGGATCATCCGCATATGGGTGAACAGGTTCTCGGCGAGATTGACGAGGATGCCGTTGCCGCCCATGGCGATGATGGTCTGGTGGAACTGGATGTTCACCTCGGAATATTCGTCGAGCTTGGCGTGGGGGGCGCCGTCCTCGAAGGTGGCGAACATGGCCCGCAGCATGGCGATCTCCTCGTCGCTGGCATGCTGGGTGATCAGCCGGGCGGCGAGGCTTTCCAGCGCCGCCCAGACCTGGATCATCTCGATCACTTCGCGCTTGGTCTTGCGCACCACATAGATGCCGCGGCGCGGCACCGAGTGCACGAAGCCCTCCCGCTCCAACTGCGCCATCGCCTCGCGCACCGGGGTGCGGCTCACCCCGAGGCTCTGGGCGAGCTGGCGCTCGTCGAGTCGCACCTCGTGGGGCTGGTCGTAGATGTTGAGCGAGACGATGACGTCCTTCAGCGCCGCATAGGCGCGGTTCTTGAAGGTCGAGGTGTCTTCGAGCGGGGCCACGGCGAGCTTGGCGGCGCCGCTTCCGACGCGCTGGATGCTGGTTTCGATGCTCATCGTACGGCTCGCGTCTTCTGGATGGCTGGCACGGCGGGGCCGCGCGAGCGGTGGATCCCGGCGTCGTTGATGTTGGTCATTGGCATTGCCTCCCACTCCCCGAATGCGTGACTGGCGCCGACATGCCGGCCGGCCGCCTTGTCGGCGTGTCACGGCGTGGGGGGCATGCGGCCGATCCGTTCCGGCGGATCGAAGGCCCGCCGCGCGAAAGGCGCGGCGAGCCCGGTTGCGGTCTCCAGGATCAGGCGGGCTGCGGGGTACGCAGCCGGCTGAACAGGTTGGAGATGAGCGGCCACAGGCCGGCGACGAGGCCGAGGCCCATGATCGAGGACACCAGCGGGTTCGACCAGAAGACGCTGATGGCGCCGCCCGAGGCCAGCAGCGACTGGCGGAAGGCCTCCTCGGCGGCGTCGCCGAGCACGATGGCCAGCACCAGCGGCGCCAGCGGGTAGTTGGTCTTCTTCATCACATAGCCGATGACGCCGAACACCAGCATCATCACCACGTCGAAGACGTTGTTGTTCACCGTGTAGGCACCGATGGCGCAGATCACCAGGATCACCGGAGCGATGATCGAGAAGGGGATGCGCAGGATCGAGGCGAACAGCGGCACCGTGGTGAGCACCAGGATCAGGCCGACGATGTTGCCGAGATACATGGAGGCGATGAGGCCCCACACGAATTCGGCCTGCTCGACGAACAGCATCGGGCCGGGCTGGAGACCCCAGATCAGGAGGCCGCCGAGCAGCACCGCCGCGGTGGGCGAGCCGGGCACGCCCAGCGCCAGCATCGGCAGCATGGCCGAGGTGCCGGCGGCGTGGGCGGCGGTCTCGGGGGCGATGACGCCCTCGATCTCGCCATTGCCGAAGTTCTTGCCGTTCTTCGAGACCCGCTTGGCGATGCCGTAGGCCATGAAGGAGGCCGGGGTGGCGCCCGCCGGGGTGATGCCCATCCAGCAGCCGATGATGCAGGAGCGGATGGAGGTCATCCAGTATTTCGGCAGCGTCTTCCAGGTGTGCCACACGACCTTGGCGTCGATCTTCGCCGCCTTGCCGCGGAATTCGAGGCCTTCTTCCATGGTCAGCAGGATTTCGCCGATGCCGAACAGGCCGATGACCGCGATGAGGAAGTCGAAGCCGTTGAGCAGCTCCTCGAAGCCGAAGGTGAGGCGCAGCTGGCCGGTCACCATGTCGAGGCCGACCGCGGCGAGCGCGAAGCCGATCATCATCGACACGATGGTCTTCGACGGGGCTTCCTTGCTCATGCCGACGAAGGAGGCGAAGGCGAGGAAATACACCGCGAATTTTTCCGCCGGGCCGAAGCGCAGCGCGAACTGGGCGACCAGCGGGGCGATCATGGTGATCATGACGATGGCGACGAAGGCGCCGACGAAGGAGGAGGTGAAGGCGGCGGTGAGCGCCTCGCCTGCCCGTCCCGATCGCGCCATGGGATGGCCGTCGAATGTCGTGGCCACCGACCAGGGTTCGCCGGGGATGTTGAACAGCACCGAGGTGATGGCGCCGCCGAATAGCGCGCCCCAGTAGATGCAGGTCAACAGGATGATCGCCGAGGTCGGCGACATCGAGAAGGTGAGCGGCAGCAGGATGGCGACGCCGTTGGCGCCGCCGAGGCCCGGCAGCACGCCGATGATGACGCCGAGCAGGATGCCGACCGCCATCAGGAGGATGTTGAACGGATCGGCGGCGATGCCGAAGCCGTGGTAGAGATAGGTGAAATTCTCGAGCATGAGCGCTTCCCCTGGGAGGCGGCCCCGCGGCCGGCCTCGTTCAGCTTTTTTGTGACGTCAAAGCCCGAGCATGGCTTCGATGGGCCCCTTGGGCAGGGGAATGAGGAACCAGCGCTCCAGCGTGACGTAGAAGAAGGCCGGGACGCCGAACGCGACGGCGAGGGTGGTCGCCCAGTTGTAGTTGCCGAGCCACTTCATGAAGAGGGCGATGAGCAGCACCGAGGGCAGGTAGATGCCGAGGAACGGCACCAGCGCCACATAGATGGTGGTGGGCACCAGCACCTTGAGCACCTGGTTCAGCTGGCCCCACTCGGTGAACAGCTCGCGGGCATCCTCGCGCAGTCCGCTCACCAGGTTGATCAGGCTGCAGCCGGCGATGATCAGTCCGACATAGAAGGGAAAGAAGCCGGCCTGCGGGCCGTCCGCCCCCCAGCCGAAACCGACGATGTAGCTGCCGTAGACGACGATGAGGCCGAAGGCCAGGGTCAGCAGCGCGACGCCGATCTCGGCACTGCGCTGCGACGGTCCCGTGCCGGCGCCATGGGGTAGTTCGCTCATGTTTTGCTCCGCGATGCTGATCACGATTCGACCGTCCGGCGGGATGTCTCCCGCCGGTGCCGGGTCGGCGCATTCTCGTTTGACGCGATGTTCTCTGCGCCGCCGATGGTCCCGCGCGCGGCGCCGGCGGGCGGCGCTTGCCGGGCGGGGCTGCTGGCGATCGATGCCGGAACCCGTTTTCCCCGGAGGTTGGATCCGCCGGAGCCGTGGTCCCGTCGATGGGCCGCCGGGTCGTCAGGCGGCCCGCGCGCCGGGGCGCGGGCCGTGACGGGTCGGCGTCAGTTGGCGGCGGCGATGAAGCCGGCTTCCTGCATCAGGCCCTTGTGGGTCGCTTCGGCCTTGGTCAGCCAGTCCTTGAACTCGGCGCCGGCCATGAAGGTCTGGTTGAAGGCGCCGTCCTTCATCAGCTGCTTCCACTCGGGGGTCTCGCGGACCTTCTTGAACAGGTCGACGAAATAGGCGACCTGCTCCTCGGAGACGCCCGGCGGCATGAAGATGCCGCGCAGCATCACATATTCCACGTCGAGGCCGGCCGACTTGCAGGTCGGGACCGAGGACCAGGACAGGTCGCCGAGGATCTTGTCGGTGTAGGGCAGCGGCTTGCTGTCGAACACGCAGAGCGGGCGCACCTTGTCGCCGCGCCACTGGGACACCGCCTCGATCGGGTTGTTGACCGTGGAGTTGACGTGGCCGCCGACCAGCTGCACCGCCACCTCGCCGCCGCCCTTGTAGGGGATGTAGGTCATCTTCTTGCCGAGCGCCTTCTCGACGGCGACGGTGATGATCTGGTCTTCCTGCTTGGAGCCGGTGCCGCCCATCTTGAAGGTGCCGTCCGGCGCCGCCTTGATCGCCGCCTCGTATTCCTGCGCGGTCTTGTAGGGCTCCTGGGCGTTCACCCACAGGATGAACTCGTCCAGCGCCAGCATCGCCACCGGCGTCATGTCCTTCCAGTTGAAGGGAATGCCGGTCGCCAGCGGGGTGGTGAACAGGTTGGACAGGGTGATGACGATCTTGTGCGGGTTGGCCTTCGAGTTCTTGACGTCGAGGAAGCCTTCGCCGCCGGCGCCGCCGGACTTGTTGATGACGATCAGCTGGGTCGGCATCAGTTCGTGCTTGGCGATGATGCCCTGGAGCGTGCGGGCCATCTGGTCGGCGCCGCCGCCGGTGCCGGCCGGGACGATGAACTCGACCGGCTTGGTCGGCTTCCACTCCGCCGCCGCCGGCACCATCGACATCGCCGCCAGGCCGAGCGCGGTCAGCGTCCCGAGGCCGAGAGCATGCAAGTTCTTCATTTGGCGTTCCTTCCCACGGGGTTTGGTCTCTTGCCGTTCTGTTTCTGACGGCTTTCTTGTTTGGTAATTTTTACTTGGAGCCGCTCGTCTTCAGGGCGTCGACGACGTTGACGCGAAGTCGAAGCCCATGAGGTGCGGCACAGGGACAGCCGGCTGCTTTGCTTTTGTCTCCGCACCATTCTGTCCTTGGAATAAGTTGTACCAAGATGCCTGTAATGCCAAGAGATAATTCTAATTTCGTGTGGTGCGACGCAAGGTAAGAAGGCATTACATATTTAATATTCAGGCATCTGGTATACCGTTCTTGGTATACGTAATAATTTATATTCCGTTCCGGCATATTCCATTAAGTAACCCATTGCCCGCTCACATATTTCAATTCCCCTGCGGCGTATTCCCCAGCGTTAGGTGTGCCGAGGCCGGTTGTCCGGTGGATTTCGCCGCTTCGCGTCGGGATCGCCCGCTTGTCGCAATCCCGGCCTTGTTTCCGCCCGATTATCGGCGCAATGCCGCCGTTGATGTTGCGGCGCAGCAACTTTTTCCGCGCGCGCCTGGTCATTTCCACGCCGGTTCCGGGACCCGGCTCCTGTCACGGCCCTGCATCCGGCGCGGAGCAGGATGGCGCCCGCCGGCGATGGTGTCGCCGCGCGGAATCGTTTTTGCTACGAGGCGGTGCACGTTCCGGCTGCGCGGCGGCGTGCCGGCGAAGGTTGAGGGAGAGTCCGTTTCATGACCAGTCGCGTTATTCCGGTGGCGCCGTTCGTCATCGCCGTGTTCGGTGCCACCGGCGACCTCTCGCGGCGCAAGCTGCTGCCGGCGCTCTATCATCGCGACATTGACGGGCAGTTGCCGGCCGAGGCCACGATCATCGGCGTGTCGCGGCGCCCGCTGAGCGACGAGGATTTCCGCGCCTTCGCCCTGCAGGCGCTCCACGATCACATCCCGGCCGCCGAGCTGCAGCCGGAGCTGGTGGAGCGTTTCCTCGCCCGCATCAGCTATGTCTCCGCCGATGCCGGGCGCGAGGAGGGCTGGGACAAGCTCGCCGAGCGCATGAAGGCGGCAGGCGAGCGCATCAAGGTCTATTATCTCGCCACGGCGCCGGAGCTGTTCGGGCCGATCTGCGAGAAGCTCGGCAAATACGGCCTCGCCGAGGACGGGCGGGTGGTGATCGAGAAGCCGATCGGCAAGGATCTCGCCTCGGCGCTGGCGCTGAATGCCGAGATCGGCCGCATCTTCCCGGAAGACCGCGTCTACCGCATCGATCACTATCTCGGTAAGGAGACGGTGCAGAACCTGATGGCGCTGCGCTTCGCCAACGCGCTGTTCGAGCCGCTGTGGAACAGCGCCCATATCGACCATGTGCAGATCACCGTCGCCGAGGCGCTCGGCGTCGAGGAGCGCGCCGGCTATTACGACACCGCCGGCGCCATGCGCGACATGGTGCAGAATCACATGCTGCAGCTGTTGTGCCTCGTCGCCATGGAGCCGCCCTCCTCGCTCGACGCCGATGCGGTGCGCGACGAGAAGCTGAAGGTGCTGCGCGCGCTGAAGCCCATAGACGACCAGAACGCCGGCACCCTCACCGTGCGCGGCCAGTACCGCGCCGGCGCCTCGGCGGGCGGCGCGGTGCCGGGCTATCTGGAGGAGCTCGGCTCCTCGCGCAGCCAGACCGAGACCTATGTCGCGCTCAAGGCCGAGGTCGGCAACTGGCGCTGGGCCGGAGTGCCCTTCTATCTGCGCACCGGCAAGCGCCTTGCCTCGCGGGTCTCGGAGATCGTGGTCGAGTTCAAGCCGGTGCCGCATTCGGTGTTCGGCGCCAATGTCGGGCCGATCGAATCCAACCGCCTGGTCATCCGCCTGCAGCCGGACGAGGGCGTGAAGCTGTGGCTGATGATCAAGGATCCCGGCCCCGGCGGCATCCGCCTCACCCATGTGCCGCTGGACATGAGCTTCGCCAAGGCGTTCAAGGTGAGGAACCCGGACGCCTATGAGCGGCTCATCCTCGATGTGGTGCGCGGCAACCAGACGCTGTTCATGCGCCGCGACGAGGTGCAGGCGGCATGGGAGTGGGTGGACCCGATCCTGGACGCCTGGCGCAATGCCAAGGAGCCGCCGCGGCCCTACACCGCCGGCACCTGGGGGCCTTCCGCCTCCATCGCGCTGATCGAGCGCGACGGCCGGACGTGGCTGGAAGACGGCGCGTGAGGCGGCCGCCCGGGAAAGACTGAGCGCGACGCCGCAGAGGATGATGACGTGACCGACACTCCTGCCCTTCGCCTGTTCCCCGACGGGCTCGCCCTCGCCGAGGCGCTGGCCGATTTCGTCGCCGGCAAGCTCGCCGCCCGCGTCGCCCGCGACGGCGGGGCGAGCCTCGCCGTGTCCGGCGGGCGGACGCCGACCCGCTTCTTCGAGGCGCTGTCGCGCCGCGACCTGCCCTGGGCGAAGATCGGCATCACCCTCGTCGACGAGCGTTGGGTGCGCGAGACCTCGGACCGCTCCAATGCCCGGCTGGTGCGCGAGCACCTGCTCAAGGGCCCGGCGGCGGCGGCGCGCTTCGTGCCGCTCGCCAATGACGCGCCGACGCCGGAGGACGGCTTCTTCGCCATCAACGAGGCGCTGGAGGATCTCTACTGGCCGCTGGCCTGCGCGGTGCTCGGCATGGGCGAGGACGGGCACACCGCCTCCTTCTTCCCCGGCGGCGACCGCCTGTCCGAGGCGCTGGACCCGGAGGGCACGCTCGGCCTGCTGCCGATGCGCGCGCCGGGCGCCGGCGAGCCGCGCCTCACCCTCACCCTGCCGGTGCTGCTGGCGGCGGATGGCCTGGCGCTCCATATCGAGGGGGAGGCCAAGCGTCCGGTGCTGCAGGCGGCGCTGGCCGATGGGCCCGTGGAGGAGATGCCGGTACGTGCCGTGCTGCGCGCGGCCCGTGCGCCCGACATCTTCTGGTGTCCCTGACCGCCGTCCGAACCCGTCACGTCCCGAGGAGATCCGCATGGCCGGAACCGTTCAATCGTCCAGCGTGAAGCCCCGCCTCGGCGAGATCACCGAGCGCATCGTCCGCCGCTCGCACGACAGCCGCTCGCGTTATCTCGACCGCATCGCCGCCGCCGCCGAGAAGGGGCCGAGCCGGCAAAAGCTCGGCTGCGCCAACCAGGCGCACGGCTTCGCCGCCTGCGGGCCGGGCGACAAGGCGATGCTGCGCGAGGGCGCCGGCGTCAATCTCGGCATCGTCACGGCCTATAACGACATGCTCTCGGCCCACCAGCCCTATGAGCGCTACCCGGACCTCATCCGCGCCGCGGCGCGGGCGGCGGGCGGCGTCGCGCAGGTGGCCGGCGGCGTGCCGGCGATGTGCGACGGCGTCACCCAGGGCGAGGCCGGCATGGAGCTGTCGCTGTTCTCGCGCGACGTCATCGCGCTGTCGACCGCGGTGGCGCTGTCGCACCAGACCTTCGATTCGTCGGTCTATCTCGGCATCTGCGACAAGATCGTGCCGGGCCTGGTCATCGGCGCGCTGTCCTTCGGCCACCTGCCGGCGGTGTTCATCCCCGCGGGGCCGATGACCTCGGGCCTTTCAAATGACGACAAGGCGAAGATCCGCCAGCTCTTCGCCGAGGGCAAGGTCGGCCGCGACGCGCTGCTCGAGGCCGAGAGCCAAGCCTATCACGGGCCGGGCACCTGCACCTTCTACGGCACCGCCAACACCAACCAGATGATGATGGAGATCATGGGCCTGCATCTGCCCGGCGCCTCCTTCGTCAACCCGAACACCCCGTTGCGCGACGCGCTCACCACCGCCGCCGCCGAGCGGGCGATGGCGATGACGGCGCTGGGCAACGATTATCGCCCGGTCGGGCGCATGCTGGACGAGCGGGCCTTCGTCAACGGCATTGTCGGCCTGCACGCCACCGGCGGCTCCACCAACCACACCATGCATGTGGTGGCGATGGCGGCGGCGGCGGGCATCGTGCTCACCTGGGACGATTTCTCCGAGCTCGCCGACATCACGCCGCTGCTGTGCCGCGTCTATCCCAACGGCAAGGCCGACGTGAACCATTTCCACGCCGCCGGCGGCATGGCCTTCGTCATCCGCGAGCTGCTGTCGGACGGCCTGCTGCATCGGGACGTCGAGACGGTGTGGGGCTCTGGCCTCGATGCCTATACGCTGGAGCCGAAGCTCACCTCCGAGGGCACGCTGGACTGGCGCGACGGCGCGCGGGAAAGCGGCGACGAGAACGTGGTGCGCCCGGCCTCGCGCCCGTTCCAGGCGACCGGCGGGCTCAAGCTGCTCTCCGGCGATCTCGGCCGCGCGGTGATCAAGACCTCGGCCATCGCCGCCGAGCGCCACATCATCGAGGCGCCGGCAAAAGTGTTCCACTCGCAGGAGGAGTTGCAGCGCGCCTTCAAGGCCGGCACGCTCACCGGCGATTTCGTCGCGGTGGTGCGCTATCAGGGCCCGAAGGCCAACGGCATGCCGGAGCTGCACAAGCTGATGCCGCCGCTCGGCGTGCTGCAGGATCGCGGGCAGAAGGTGGCGCTCGTCACCGATGGGCGGCTGTCCGGCGCCTCCGGCAAGGTGCCGGCCGCCATCCACGTCACCCCCGAGGCGGCCGATGGCGGCGCCATCGCGCGGATCCGCGAGGGCGACATCGTGCGCGTCGATGCCGTCGCCGGCACGCTCACCGTGAAGGTCGACCCGGCGGAATGGGCGGCGCGCGAGCCGGCTACCGCCGATCTCGCTCCCAGCCATTGGGGCGTGGGGCGCGAATTGTTCGGCTCGTTCCGGGCGGCGGTGGGCACCGCCGACACCGGCGCCACCATCTTCGCGGTGGCGTGAGCGAGACTAGCTCCGTTCGACGAAGTGTCCTCGATGTCCCTCTCTCCGATGGGGAGAGGGAATCTCTCTACCTGCCACCCCTGTCCGGGAGGGCAGCGGTAGGGGTCGTCGACTGCCTTTCCTTTCCTCTCCCCGTTGGGGAGAGGTGGCCCGGTAGCGGGTCGGTGAGGGGGGACGCGCTCGGGAAGCGTCGAAGACCCCTCACCCCAACCCTCTCCCCGATGGGGAGAGGGAGCAACCTCATGCTACTATGCTTCCTTCGGGAGCCGCCCTCAGTAAAGCGGCCCGATCTTGCCGAGCGGGATCAGACCAAGTGCCACCCGCCCGTCGCGGAACACGAAGGGGAAGGCGCTGGCCTTGGCGCCGTCGAGGGTGGTGGGCATCCCCGCCGCCATCAGCAGCGGCGCCAGCGAGGTGGCCTGTTCCGGCAGCAGGCCGGAGCCGCCCAGCGCCGCCATCAACCCCTGCGGATTGGCGACCGCCAAAGTGAGGGCGCCGTTCGGCCGCCGCTCGGCGTCGAGGCCGACATCGCCGGTGGCGTTCATCACCCCGCCGCCGGCGGAAAGCTTGGCCACCTCGATCTTCACCTTGCCGCCGGCCTGCTGCCACAGCCGCAGGCGCTCGGCCACCGGCATGGCCTGGAAGGGCGGCACCTGCGAGATGGTCGCCTGCAGTTCGGCGTCGGCCGCCGCCTGGGTGCCGCCGCCCAGCGCGCCGCTGCCGGCCGCCTTCAGGCCGATGGCGAGGTCGAGCGTGTTGCCGTCGGCGCCGGGATGGTGGCGGGCATGCAATTCGGCATGGCGGGCGAAGAACAGCGGCCGGCCGCCCTCGGTCAGCACATAGTCGTTGGCGGAGGTCGAGACGCGGTCGACCACGCCGCCGGAACCGACCGCGCTCACCTGCAGCAGCGACCAGTTGGCCTCGATGCTGCGGCCGGCGGCGGCTTCCTTCAGCACCGAGGGACCCTGGAACTCGGCGATGATGTGGCGGGGATTCCAGACCTGCGCCACCGCATGGGCGCGCGCCGCCGACCACTGCCACGGATCCGGGCCGGTGAAGGCGACGCTCGGCTGGGCGCAGATCAGTTCGAAGCGGAAGGGGAAGCCGGTCAGCCGCCGGTCGGCGCAGCTCCATTGCCGGCCGGCCGCCGCCTCATTGGCGATCCAGCTGTCGATTTCCTGCTCGGCGCGGCCGGCGGCGTAGAACCAGGCGGCGGTCCAGCCGATGCCCGCGAGCACGAACAGCGCCAGCGGCAGGACCACCCAGAGCGAGGAGCGGCGACCGGGAGCGGGAGGCGTTCCGTCGGCGGAGGCGGCGGCACGGTCGGGTTCGGTCATCGGTCTGGTCTCCTGCACGGCCCCTGGCACCGCGTGCCCTTTGGCCTGCCATTGCGTCACCGGTGCGGCGGCCGGCACGGGCCGC
Source organism: Ancylobacter oerskovii (assembly GCF_018390555.1). GTDB lineage: Bacteria > Pseudomonadota > Alphaproteobacteria > Rhizobiales > Xanthobacteraceae > Ancylobacter > Ancylobacter oerskovii. The sequence goes on from NZ_JAHBGB010000023.1 coordinate 225,949, forward strand.
CGCCCGACCGGATATCGCGTTCCGCCCGCCGCGTTAAGAGCCGAGCGGGGCGGTAGCGCCGTCTCCGGGCGGTTGCCATTCCCCCGGTGATGGCGATACTGGCCCCGTCGCGAGACATGCCGAATGCCGAGGACACGAAGCGGGAGGCCTGGATGGACACGCGCATTTGTCGCCGGATCGGGACCGGGACGATGGTCGTCGCGGCGATCGTCGCGACGATGATGACCGGCCCGGTCCGGGCGCAGACACCCGGTGCCGGCGACGGCACGGGTCCCAATCCGCCGGCTTCCACCCCGCCTGGCAATGCCGCCGGAACCCCGCCCTCGGCTCCGTCCTCCTCCGGCACGGCGCCGAATCAGCTCGGCAACGGGGTGGTGAAGCCGCCGCCGGGCCCGCCGCCGGAGGGAGACGCCACGCAGGCGCCGCTGCCGGATTGCACGCCGCCGAAATGCGGCACGCCGCAGATCATGCAATAGGCCGGCATCCCCGCGCGATCGGGAGCGCCTTGCGAGGAGCCGGCGCCTCCGGGCGACCATGCGAGGCCGACCGTTCAGCCTTCACCGCCCGTGCCGTGCGCCCATCCCGGTTGGCGGCGGCCGGCATCCCGCAGGCCGTCCGCGGGTCCCGCAAGGCCGGCGGAAAGGCCGACGGTTTCTTCTCCCGCATCCCCCGTCGCGGTCCCCGCGCGGCCATCCCCGGGGTTCCGTCCCCGAACGGGTGCGCGCCGTCGATCGGTACTTCCGCGCCGTCGCCGCCGATGCCAGCATCGCGAATCGGCGACGCCCGTGCGGCGCGCCCGGCGTTAGGATCGAGCGGCGTTTGGATCGAGACATGGCATCCCTTCCTTCTTCCGCCCGCGAGGCGGCCACCGATCTCTGGGTGTTCGGCTATGGCTCGTTGATGTGGAATCCCGGCTTCGAGCATGAGGAAAGCGTCCCGGCCCGGCTCATCGGGGCGCATCGCTCGCTCTGCGTGCTGTCGGTGCACTGGCGTGGCACGGCGGAGCGTCCGGGGCTGGTGCTGGGGCTGGACCGGGGCGGCAGCTGCATCGGCCTCGCCTTCCGGGTCGCCGCGGCGCGGGCGGACGCGACGGTCGCCTATCTGCGCGAGCGCGAGCAGGTGACCAACATCTACCGGGAAAGCACCCGCCGGGTGTGGCTGCGCGACGGCAGCGCGCGCAGCGTGCCGGCGCTGGCCTTTCTGGTGGATCGCGGCCATGCGCAATATGCGGGAGCGATGGCGCCGGAGCAGCGGCTGCATCTGGTGCGGCAGGGCCATGGCATTGGCGGGCCGAATGTCGATTATGTCCGCGCCACCGCCCGCCACCTCGCCGAGCTCGGCATTCCCGATGCGGAGCTGGAATGGATGGCCGCCCGGCTGTAGCCGCAGGGTGTAGGGCCAGGTGCGAACCCATGATGATTCCGACCCCTTCGGGTATGCCGCTGCAGAACTGGAAGGAATGGCCGCGGCTGTAACAGCTGGGAAGGACGGGTCGGGCGGCGGACGTCAGATCCTCTCCGAAGCTGCGGCCATCCGTGCCCGCCGGGCATGTCGTCGCAAACTGGAATGGATGGCCGCGCGGTTCTGGCCGCAGGGCCATCGCATGGTTAGGCAGGACGGCGGATGAAGGGTCATCCCCGTACCTGTGGTGTTCCCGCGCGCTGCCGGCATGCCGCTGAAAGGGATGACCGCACGGCTCCAGCCGTAGAGCTGCCGTGACGGCCGGGAAGGATGGCGGACGCGGGGGCAGGTCCGAACCTGCGGTGGTCCCCGCGCCGCCGGGTATCCCGTCGCAGGCTGGAAGGGATGGCCACGGCTATAACGGCCGAAGGGCGATAACGCTTGGGCAGGACGGCGGACGTCAGATCATCTCCCTCCGAATCTGCGGTCATCCGCGTCCCGCTGGGCATGCCGCCGCAAGCTGAAACAGATGACCGCGCGGCTATAGCGCACGAGAGCTGCAACGGCCGAGAAGGGCAGATGCCAATCACGTCCGAACCTGCGGTGGTCCCCGCGCCGCCGGGTATCCCGTCGCAGGCTGGAAGGGATGGCCATGGCTATAACGGCCGAAGGGCGATAACGCCTGGGCAGGGCGGCGGACGTCAGATCATGTCCCTCGGAATCTGCGGTCATCCGCATCCGCGAGCATGCCGCCACAAGCTGAAACAGATGACCGCGCGGCTATAGCGTACGAGAGCCGCAACGGCCGGGAAGGGCGGATGCCAAGTCACGTCCGGACCTGCGGTAGTCTCCACGCCGCCGGGTATCCCGTCGCAGGCTGGTAGGGATGGCTGCGGTTATAAAGGCCGAAGGATCACAACGCGCGGGGAGGACGGCGGCTGCGGGGTCGGGTCTGAACCTGTGGCAGTCAGCGCCCTGCCGGGCATGCCGCGCAAGCTGAAAGGGATGGCCGCGCCGCATGGTTCATCTCACGCGGGCCACCAAGGCACGAATTTCCTCCGTTCGATCCCGCTCTCGGCCGCGCGTCGAATGCAGGAGATTTCCCCTCACACGCCGGATGGAACCGGAGAGAGCGATCGGCCGCCGCGCGTCATTCCTCCGTCGCGCCGCGCCGTGCGATGAAGCCGCTACGGCCCCTCCTCCGGCGATGGGACTGGCGGTGATGGAGAGGCCGGGCTCCCGTCCCACCGTTCAGGGCTTCCCTGTCCGGTAGTCGCCGAAACAGCCCGTGGCGAGCCGGCGCGGGCGCGGTCTCCCGTTGATCCCGCAATCGCGGGAGGGCGTCGCCCGGCCGGGCGGCTGCCGGCGCTCACACCCCAGAGCCAGGGCATCGAGAGCCGCGCGACCGGTGAGCTTCATCGGTCCCGCGCGGTCCCCCCGAGGCTCATTCCGGCGCCAGCGGGCCGCTCTCGGTTTCCGGCGCGATGCGCAGGTGGATCTCGTGGGCGCCGGCGGCGAGCGCGGCGACGCGGGCCCGGGCGCCGGCGGGGCCGCTCCACAGCACCACGCAGCGATCGCCCACGCGGCGCACGGCGAGCGCGATCGCGTCGGGATAGTCCGGCGCGTCCTTCACGGCATAGACGGAGAACACATGGCGCCGCCCATCCGGGCTGCGCCAGAGCCGAAAGCGTCGGGCGAGGGCGCTGTCGGCGACGCTGAGCGGGCCGTCGTCGCGCATCGAATCGCCACTAAGGGAGGGGAGCGTGAGCATCATGAGAACAAAGTTAGAACATTTGTTGCCGGGGTCAATGCGATTCCTTTGGTGAATCCGCATGAATGCTGAAGGTTCCCGTCACAGCTGCGTGAATCGGCGCGCACGCGCGAGGCGCGAGGCCGGCGGGCCATCCGGCCGCTGCTTCGGCGGCGAACCGCGCGCCGCCCCTTGCAACCGCGGCGCGTTCGGACCATACGCTTGGGTCGGGCGCCGCCCGTGCCGGCTGCCTCCCGGTAGCTCAGCAGGATAGAGCACAGGTTTCCTAAACCTGGGGTCAGGGGTTCGATTCCCTTCCGGGAGGCCACCGCCGTCGCAGGCCGTTGAAATGGCTGCTCTATTTCGGAAACATGTCCCGCGTTCCGGCCTCGATGGGGAATGGGAACCCCCCGTTCCGGTCGGCGCTGTCGCGGGAAGGCTTCAGCCGCGCAGCGCCGCGGCGGGCGACTGGCGATAGGCGAGCAGCGCCGGCACCGCCGCCAGCACCGCCGTCGCGCCGGCGAGCACCAGCAGCGGCGTCAGGTCGTCGCGGGTGAACAGCACCGGCAGCGCCACCCCGCTCTGCGCCTCCAGCCGCGCGGCGATGAGCCGCGCCGCGCCATAGCCGAGGCCGACGCCGGCGAGAAGGCCGAGGCCGAGCAGCGCGAAGCCTTCCATCCACACCACGGCGAACACCGCCGGCCGCGGCGCCCCGAAGGCCCGCAGCGCGCCGATCTGCCGCCGGCGCTGGCCGACATGCAGCAGGATCACCAGCAGGATCGCCGCCGCCACCAGCGCCTGCGCGCCGATGGCCACGGCGGAGAGCACGCGGCGCGCATCGCCCAGCGTCGCATAGAGGCGGGTCAGCACCTCGGCGGGAAACAGCGCCAGGGTGGTGTCGGTGCGCCATTCCTGGCGCAGCTTGTAGGCGTCGGCGATGCTGCGCGGCTTCACCACGATGGCCGGCACGCCCGGCGCCCCGGCCGCCGTCACCCGCGCCGGGTCGATGGCGGCCTGCGGGTCCGGCGCCTGTGCGGCCCCGGGCGCCCCGCTCGCGTGCGCCTCGTCCGTGTGCTGCTCGCCCTCGTGCTGCTCGCCCTCGTGCTGCTCGCCCTCATGCGCCTCGTCCTCGTGCGCCTCTAGGCCGTGGGTACGCCACACCGCCTCGACGGGTACCAGCACCGCGCGGTCCCAGGGGGTGCCGGTCGGGGCGAGGCGGCCGACCACCTCATAGGTGGTCTCGCCATGCATGTGGCCGCCGGTCGAGGCCTGGCCGTGCAGCGGATGGAAGCGGTCGCCCGGCCGCAAGGCCACGGCGGCGCCGGCCACCGCCTCGTCGAGGCGGGCGAAGGCGCGCCCGTCGCGCAGGCCGCCGAGGCCGTCGACCAGCGCCTGGGTGGTGCCGACGATGGGATAGTCCTCGACGAAGTCGCCGAAGCCGACCGGCGCCGCCCAGGCGACCCGCGGGTCGGCGGCGAGGGAGGACAGCACCCGGCCCGGCACCAGGCCGAGCGGCGCCGGCTGCAGGAACACCGCCGAGAGCATCAGCTGCGTCTCGCTGCCGGCGGCGCCGACCACCAGCGGGAAGGCCGTCGCCGCGCGGGCGCTGCCGAGCCGGAGCGCGCGCTCCTGCAGCGTCACCGCGACGCCGAGCGCGGCGGCGAAGGCGACGATCAGCACGATGGCGAGCGCGCCGAGCGCGTTGCGTCGCAGGTCCGCGACCACGAGACGGAACATCGGTCAGCCTCCGGTTTCGCGGATGCGCCCGGCCTCGAGCCGGACGACGCGGTCGAGCCGCTCCAGCAGGCGGGGGTCGTGGCTGGCGACGATCAGCGTCGCCTTCGCCTCGGTGGCCAGCTCGAGCAGCAGCGAGGCCACCGTCGCGCCCGCCTCGGCGTCGAGGCTGGCGGTCGGCTCGTCGGCGACGAGGATGCCCGGCCGGGCGATCAGCGCCCGCGCCACCGCCACGCGCTGCTTCTGGCCGCGCGACAGCGTCTCCACCTTCTGGTCGCGCCGCTCGATGCCGACGCGGGCGAGCAGCCGGTCGGCCTCCGCCCCGGCGCCGGCCGGCAGCGACAGGCGCGACAGGCGCAGCGGCAGCAGCACGTTGTCGCGGGCGGAGAGCCCGTCGAAGAGGTGGAAGTCCTGCATCACCAGCCCGACATTGGCGGCCCGCCAGCGGTCGCGGCGGCCTTCGGAGAGGCGGGCGATGTCGGTGCCGTCCCAGGCGAGGCGGCCGCGGCCGGCCCGTTCCAGCCCGGTGACGAGGTTGACCAGCGTGGTCTTGCCGGAGCCGGAGGGGCCGGTGAGCCCGAGGCGGGCGCCGCTCTCCACCGTCAGATGCGCAATGGCGAGGGCGGGCGTCGCGAGACCGGGAAACCGGACCTCCAGGGCCTCGACGGCGAGGGCGGGCATGTCAGGCGCGTCCGAAGCGGGCGCCGACGATGCGCAGCAGGCTGACGAAGCCGGTGTCCGGGTCGGTCCAGGAGCCGACCTCCAGCGTGCCCGTCACCTCGATCAGCGCATTGGCCTGCTCGAAGGTCTGGGCCCGGTCGAGCCTGATCACCACGATGTTGTCCGGCCAGTCGGCATCGGACGAGCAGAACGGGCAGAGCGCCATCGGGATCTCGGTCAGCACGAAGAAGTCGGCCTCGGCCTTCAGCGGCGGCGCCATGAAGCCGCGCATCGCCACGCTCTTGCCGGCGAGCGCCTTGGTCTTGTCGGAGAAGGTCAGGCCGAACACGCCCCGGCTGCCATAAAGCTCCTCGAAGCTCAGGCTGACGGAGGCCCGGGCCGGGCCGGCGGCGAGCAGGCCGAGGGCCGCGCCGGCAAGCAGCTGGCGCCGGGACGGCCGGAGGGCGGGAGGCGGCGCGCGGCGGGTCGGCCTGTGGATCGGCATCGATTCGGCTCCTTGCGGCGGGCACGCGCCGCTGCCGCGGGGGCGCCGGCCGCTGCGGGGGCTGGTTAGCCGCGGCATATGTCATTCAGATGAAGGCGCCGGCGCCGGCCGCACAAGGCTTCGTGAGCCGGAGACGCAGCTGCGTCGGTCGATCCGCGGGAGGGCGACCCGCGCCCCTCTGCGACAATCCACCGCATGCCCCGGTCGCGAAGGGCGAAACGCTCCCCGACACCGGGGCACCTCCGCCACGAAAATCCGTCGGTATCCAAATGGGTTGTGCGGATATGTTGATATCAAATTAGAACAAATTTTGATGCAAAAATACGAAATTAAAACCTGATTTTTATTTTAAATTTCGTTCTTTTTTATTCTCAAACTCTTTCAAAATTTTTCACCGCGGTTAACCCTCACGCAACGCAGTGGATCTCCGCGAAAGATTCCGCTGTCCGGCCTGCGGGGCGTTTCCACGTATTCGATTGATGAAAAGAGAGAATTTTCGATGGCGGTCGAGACTTTCGCTTACACCTACCTGCTCAACAATCAGGAAAAGGTGCAGAACGGCGGTGCCGCGGGGCATGCCGGCAATCCGTATCAGAACACGACCGTGGATTCCGGCGCGGACAACACCGTCACCTCCGGGGAAAACATCACCATCGGTGGATTTTCCAGCGGGACGGCCACTTTTCTCTATGCCAGCGGCGACGGCATGGTCGTGCTGTATAATGGCAGCCGCTATCTGCTCACCGACACCGCCCAGACCGGCAACAGCAAGCCGGTGAACAGCGGCGACAGCTTCGTGGTGTGCTTCCTTGCCGGCACGATGATCGCGACCCCCACGGGGGAGGTGGCGATCGAGACGCTGAAGGCCGGCGATCTCGTGCTCACCGCCGAGGGCGTCGCCCGGCCGGTGCGCTGGCTGGCCCGGCAGACCGTTTCTACCGTGTTCGCCGATCCGCTGCGGGTGATGCCGGTGCGGATCCGCGCCGGCGCGCTAGGCGACAATCTGCCGGTGCGTGATCTCTTCGTCTCGGCCGACCATGCGCTGCAGATCGATGGCGTGCTGGTGCAGGCCGGCGCCCTGGTCAACGATGCCGGCATCCTGCGCCACATCGCCATGCCGAAGACCTTCACCTATTACCATGTGGAGCTGGAGGACCAGTCGCTCATCCTCGCCGAGGGCGTGCCGGCCGAGACCTTCGTCGACAACGTGGCCCGCCAGGCCTTCGACAATTGGGAAGACGCGCCGGAAGCGCCGATCGCCGAGCTGGATCTGCCGCGCGTGAAGTCGGCGCGCCAGCTGCCGCCGCACACGCGCGCGCGCCTTGCCGAGCTGGGCGCCCGGTTCGCCCGCGCGGCCTGATCGCGTCCCCTGCGTGCTTTCGTGCCGGCGACCCCATGCGGCGGCACGTTGGAGAGCGGCGCCCCGGGAGATCACTCCCGGGGCGCCGCTTCCGTCCTGGCGTACCGGACGGTGGAAAAGCCCACCCCCGACCGGGCGCCGATCCGTCATGCCGGGGCATGCGGCGGCATAGGTACTGGACGGTGCCGCCGCCGCCGTTTGTAATCCCTCCAGGGCGCGAACGGAGTGATTGCGATGTCGGACAAGAACTGGGACCGGGTACCGATCGATGCACAGAGCATCGATGCCCCGCTCTCGCGGGCGGCGGTTTTCCTCGTCGTCACCGTCGCGGACGGGGCGGAGGCTCTGGCGACGGTCTGCTCGGTGCTCGACGGGCTGGACGATCTGGTCAAGACCGTCGGATTCCGCGATTTGTCCGGCCGGCTTTCCTGCATCGTCGGGATCGGCTCCGCTCTCTGGGGGCGGCTGGGGCTGGAGACGCGGCCGCAGGAACTGAAGCCGTTCGCGCCGATCGCCGGGCCGGTGCATGCGGCGCCGTCGACGCCGGGCGACCTTCTCTTCCACATCCGTGCCGAGCGCGCCGATCTGTGCTTCGAATTCGAGCGGCTGCTGCTCGCCGCCCTCGGTTCCGGCGTCAGCGTCGTCGACGAGGTGTCGGGCTTCCGCTACTTCGACGCGCGCGACCTGCTCGGCTTCGTCGACGGCACCGCCAACCCGACCGGGCTCGATCTGCCCGCCTCGGCGCTGGTGGGCGGGGAGGATGCCGGCTTCCAGGGCGGCAGCTATGTCGTCGTCCAGAAGTACCTGCACGATCTCGATGCATGGGGGCGGGTGCCGACGCCCGAGCAGGAGGCCATCATCGGCCGCACCAAGAGCGACAATGTCGAGATTGACGACGACGCGGCCCCGCGCAAGTCGCACAAATCGCTGGCCACCATCGTGGACGCGGCGGGCAACGAGCACGACATATTGCGCGACAACATGCCGTTCGGCCGGCCGGGGCACCGGGAGTTCGGCACCTATTTCATCGGCTATTCCCGCCATCTGTGGGTGATCGAGAAGATGCTGCAGCGCATGTATGTCGGCGATCCGCCCGGCGCCTATGACCGGCTGCTGGATTTCTCGACCCCGCACACCGGCACGACCTTCTTCGCCCCGGCCCGCCCGGCGCTGCAGTCCCTGCTTCAGGCGGCGCAGGCAAGGCTCGCGGCGGCGCAGCCGGCGGCCTCCCCGGCCTGAAAGCCACGCCGTCGCCTCCCGCGGGACCGTGCCGGGGGCTCCCCGGGAACGGCGGGTCTCATCCGTCCGGCGGCATGTTCATCCGGCGCCCGGCGTGCATAAATCGAGGCGGGCGGCGGGGCGAATCCGCCGCGCCGATGCCGCGGCGACCTTCCTTGCCGGTCCGTTCAAACGAGAGCGTGAGATGAGCCACCACCAGAAATTCTACATCGACGGCGCCTGGGTCGACCCGGTCGAGCCGCGCCTGCTCGACGTCATCGATCCCTCGACCGAGGAGCCCTATACCCGGATCGCCATCGGCTCGGCGGGCGATGTCGACAAGGCGGTCGCCGCCGCCAAGGCCGCCTTCGCGACCTTCTCGCGGGTGCCGAAGGCAGAGCGGCTGGCGCTGCTCAATCGCATCCTCGCCGCCTATAATGAGCGCTTCGAGGACATCGCCCGCGCGGTGAGCCAGGAAATGGGCGCGCCGCTTTCCTTCGCCCGCGACGCCCAGGCCTGGGCCGGCCGCGCCCATATCGAGGCCACCATCAAGGCCTTCGAGAGCTACGCGTTCACCGAGCATCGCGGCACCACCATGGTGGTGAAGGAGCCGATCGGGGTGTGCGCGCTGATCACCCCGTGGAACTGGCCGCTCAACCAGATCGCCTGCAAGGTGGCCCCCGCCATCGCCGCCGGCTGCACGGTGGTGCTCAAGCCCTCGGAGATCGCGCCGATCAGCGGCATCCTCTTCGCCGAGGTGATGGAGGCGGCGGGCACCCCCAAGGGCGTGTTCAACCTCGTCAACGGCACCGGGCCGGATGTCGGCCAGATCATGGCCGGCCACAAGGACGTCGACATGGTGTCCTTCACCGGCTCGACCCGTGCCGGCATCATCGTCGCCAAGACGGCGGCCGATACGGTGAAGCGGGTGGCGCAGGAACTGGGCGGCAAGTCCGCCAACATCATCCTGCCGGATGCCGACTTCAAGGAAGCGGTGGCGCAGGGCGTGCGGTCCTGCTTCGGCAATTCCGGCCAGTCCTGCGATGCGCCGACCCGCATGCTGGTGCCGGCCGGCCGGCACGACGAGGCGCTCGCCATCGCCAGGGAGGCGGCGGAGGCGCTGACGACCGGCGACCCCAACGCCGAGGGCATCGATCTCGGCCCGGTGGTGAGCGAGATCCAGTACGACAAGATCCAGAGGCTCATCGAGTCGGGGATCGCCGAGGGCGCCACCCTCGTCACCGGCGGCCCCGGCCGGCCGGAAGGGCTCAATCGCGGCTACTACATCCGTCCTACCGTGTTCGGCCACGTCACCCGCGACATGACCGTCGCGCGGGAGGAGATCTTCGGCCCGGTGCTGTCGGTGCTGTCCTATGACAGCGAGGACGAGGCAGTGGAGATCGCCAACGACACGGTGTACGGCCTCGCCGCCTACATCCAGTCGCAGGAGATCGAGCATGCCCGCGCGGTGGCGGCCCGCATGCGCGCCGGCTCGGTTTATCTCAACTACCCGGAATGGGATACCATGGCGCCGTTCGGCGGCTACAAGCAGTCCGGCAACGGCCGCGAATATGCCGATTGGGCGATCCACGATTTCCTGGAGATCAAGGGCATCGTCGGCTGGGGCTGAGCCGTCCTCCGCGCACGCGCGGCGAGGCCGGTCCAGCGGTCCGGGATCGGCCTCACCCTACACCTGACCGGCCTGGCCGGCGAGCCGCGGAACGGCTTGCGGCTGCCCGCCGGCGCGCGGGATCAGCCGGCGCTCCGTCAGCACGGAAAGCGTGTCGGCGAAGCGCCGGCTCCCCGCCTGGTTGGGCTGGATGAGTTCCGCCGCGTCCCGCCGCCCCAGCTGCCGCAGCCAGCCGATCAGCGTGGCATAGCGCGCGGTCTTGTAGCTGGCGACGTCCTGCAGCGCCGCGGCGATGGCGGTGTCGAGCACATGCGGGTCGTCGATCTCGCCGCTGATCTCCTCGACGCCGATGAACAGGCCGTCTATGGCCGGGCACTCCACCGGCTTCGGCGCCCGGTCGAGCAGCCGGAACACCGCCTCCAGCCGGCCGATGCCGGCGAGGTTCGCCGCAACGACCGAATCCAGCTCGCTTTTCAGCTGCAGGTCCGAAGCCTTGGCGATCAGCGTCGGCAACACGCGGGCGCAGCGCCGTTCGGCATAGAGCGCTTCCCCGAGCCCCTGCAGCAGCAGGTCGCCGAGTGACTTGATATCCCGGGACAAGAGGCCCATGGCGTCGTCTCCCTGTCGGGCTTCGCGAGGCGGCCCGTTTCGCGGATTGGTGATGGAGCCAGAACGTCGCGAAAGGCCCCGCGGTTCCACGATTCCGCCGGCTTTCGCATCGCCGGTGGCAGGCCACCGCCCCTCCGGTACTCCCACGCCGCCGCCGTCCTCACCCGGCGGGAAACAGGGTCCCGTAGCGCTCGCGCAAGGCGGCCTTCTGCACCTTGCCCATGGTGTTGCGCGGCAGCTCCTCGACCGTGGCGATGTGCTTGGGCAGCTTGAAGCGCGCCAGCCGGCCGCCGAGCCAGGCGCCGAGCGCGGCCTCGTCGAGCGCGGCATCCGGCCTCGGCACCACCACGGCCACCACCGCCTCGCCGAAATCGGCATGCGGCACGCCGATGACCGCCGATTCCGCCACGCCGGGAAACTGGTCGATCTCCATCTCGATCTCCTTGGGATAGATGTTCAATCCCCCGGAGATGATGAGGTCCTTGCCGCGCCCGACGATGGTCACCCGCCCGTCCGGCGCCATGCTGGCGAGGTCGCCGGTGATGAAGAAGCCGTCCGGCCGGATCTCGGCCGCCGTCTTCTCCGGCATGCGCCAATAGCCGAGGAAACGGTTGGGGCCGTTGGTCGCCAGCATGCCGACCTCGCCGCGCGGGAGCTCCGCGCCATCCTCGCCGACGACGCGCACCGACACGTCCGGCAGCGCATAGCCCACCGAGCCGGGCAGGCGCTCGCCATCATAGGGGTTGGAAGTGATCATGCCGCATTCGGTCATGCCGTAGCGCTCGAGGATGGCGTGGCCGGTCGCGGCCTCGAACCGGCGATGGGTCTCGGCCAGCAGCGGCGCCGATCCGGCGATGAACAGCCGCATGCCGGCGCAGAGCTGGCGGGTGAAGCCGGGATGAGCGAGCAGGCGGGTATAGAAGGTCGGCACCCCCATCATCACCGTCGCGGCGGGCAGCTGGGCGATCACCGCGTCGGCGTCGAACTTCGGCAGCCAGATGGTCGGCGAGCCGTTGAGCAGCGCGGTGTTGAGCGCCACGAACAGGCCATGGACATGGAAGATCGGCAGGGCGTGCAGCATCACGTCGCCCGGCTGGAAAGCCCAGATCTCCCTCAGCGCCTCGGCATTGGAGGCCAGGTTGCGATGGGTGATCATCGCCCCCTTCGAACGCCCGGTGGTGCCGGAGGTGTAGAGCAGCGCCGCGAGGTCGTCGGGCGCACAGACGGCGGTGGGCGTCTCTCCCGGCAGGTCGGCCGCAAGGTCGGCCAGCGAGCCCTTCCCCTCGGCATCGAGCGTCTCGACATGGCGCACGCCGCGGGCGGCGGCGATCGGGCGCAGCGTGTCGGCCCGGCGCGGATCGGCCACCAGCAGGACAGGCTCGGCGTCGCCGAGGAAATAGTCGAGCTCGGCGGCGGTATAGGCGGTGTTGAGCGGCTGGTAGACCGCGCCGACCTTCAGCGTGGCGAGATAGAGCGCGACATTGCCGAGCGACTTTTCCACCTGCACCGTGACGCGATCCCCGCGTCCGACGCCGTGCTGGGTCAAGGCATCGGCATAGCGGCCGACCAGGGCGAGCAGCTCGGCATAGTCGAGGGTGGATCCGTCCGGCTGCGAGAAGGCCACGGTGTGCGCGGCGCGCCGGGCGCTCGTCTCGATGGCCGCATAGAGGTTGGCGTTGGCGCTCACGGCCTTGTCCTTTCTTGCTTTTGCCGGCAGGGAAGCGACGCTTCCACGCTCGGGGGCGCTGCCTATCACATCTCGCCTGACGCAGCGAGCGACGCCGCGGGCGGCCCGCCGCCCGGCGTTTCGCACGGCTTATATAACGTATAATTTTTGTGATTAAAAATATTCCATTGAACCTCTGTGTAAGATATAGACCGACAACATGAAAGCAGCGGATTTTTCTTCGAACGGAGAATTTCTTTCTCGTCTCGCGCAGCTGGCGCTTGAGGCGGGGCGGGTGATTCTCGACGTCTACGCGACGGAATTCGCCGTTTCCAGCAAGGCCGACAACTCGCCGGTGACCGAGGCCGACCAGCGCGCCGAGGCGGTGATCCTTGCCGGCCTCAAGGCTCTCGCGCCGGAAATTCCCGTCATTGCCGAGGAGGAATGCGCCGCCGGCCGGATGCCGGAGACCGGCGCACGCTTCTTTCTGGTCGATCCGCTCGACGGCACCCGTGAGTTTCTCGCCCGCAACGGCGAGTTCACCGTCAATATCGCGTTGATCGAGGCCGGCGTGCCGATCGTCGGGGTGGTGCATGCCCCGGCGCTCGGCGTGCTCTATGCCGGCCGGCCGGGCCACGCCTTCAAGGCGAAGGTGGAAGGCGAGGCGCTCGGCGACGAAATCGCCATTGCGGTGAGTTCCGCGCCGCCGCATCCGCGAGTGGTGGGCAGCCGGTCGCACGGTTCGCCGCAGACGGCGGAGTGGCTGCGGCGCTTTCCCGGGCACAGCTTCGTTTCGGCGGGATCGTCGCTGAAGTTCTGTCTGTTGGCCGAGGGGGCGGCGGATCTCTATCCGCGCCACGGCCGCACCATGGAATGGGACACCGCGGCGGGAGATGCCGTGCTGCGGGCGGCCGGCGGTGGCGTGGTGACGCTCGACGGCGCGCCGCTGCTCTATGGCAAGCGCCGGCAGGCCGCCGATTCCGATTTCGCCAATCCCTTCTTCGTCGCCTATGGCGATCCGGCGCTTGCGGCGAGCATCGCCCGGTTGCCGGACGCGGCGGCGTCATGAATTCGGCGGCGTCCGGCCGGCCCCGGCGGGGCTGCGGACACGCATCTTGAAAGGACAGTGTCGTGTCGTCAGATCGCATGACCCATTTGCGGCGCCTCGAGGCGGAATCCATCCACATCATCCGCGAGGTGGCGGCCGAGTTCAAAAAGCCGGTGATGCTCTATTCCATCGGCAAGGATTCGGCGGTGATGCTGCATCTGGCGGTGAAGGCGTTCTACCCGTCCCGGCCGCCCTTTCCGCTGATGCACATCGACACGACGTGGAAGTTCCGCGAGATGATCGCCTTCCGCGACCGGATGGCGAAGGAGCTCGGCTTCGACCTGATCGTCCACACCAATCAGGCCGGCATCGAGGAGGGCATCAATCCCTTCGATCACGGCTCCTCTTTCTATACCAACGTGATGAAGACCGAGGCGCTGAAGGAAGCGCTGACGCACTACGGCTTCGACGCCGCCTTTGGCGGGGCGCGGCGCGACGAGGAGAAGAGCCGCGCCAAGGAGCGCATCTTCTCCTTCCGCACCGAGACCCATGCCTGGGACCCCAAGAGCCAGCGCCCGGAGCTGTGGAACCTCTACAATACAAGGGTGCGGCCGGGAGAATCGATCCGGGTCTTCCCGCTGTCGAACTGGACCGAGCTCGACATCTGGCAATACATCCTCGCCGAGCGCATCCCCATCGTGCCGCTGTACTTTGCCGCCCGCCGGCCGGTGGTGTGGCGCGACGGCCAGATGATCATGGTCGACGACGAGCGCCTGCCGCTCCGGCCCGGCGAGACGCCGGAGGAGCGCATGGTGCGCTTCCGCACGCTGGGCTGCTACCCGCTGACCGCCGCCATCGACAGCGACGCGACCACGCTCGAGGACATCGTGCGGGAGATGCTGATCGCCCGCACCTCCGAGCGGGCCGGCCGCCTCATCGATCACGACGAGGCCGCGTCGATGGAAAAGAAGAAGCGCGAAGGATATTTCTGAGATGAGCGCCGTTGCCGAGGCGAATAGCGTCGCCGATTACCTCACCGCGCAGGAAAACAAGAGCCTGCTGCGCTTCCTCACCTGCGGCAGCGTCGACGACGGCAAGTCGACGCTGATCGGCCGGCTGCTCTACGACACCAAGCTGCTGTTCGAGGACCAGCTCGCGACGCTGTCGAGCGATTCCCGCAAGCACGGCACCACCGGCGACGATCTCGACTTCGCGCTGCTGGTGGACGGGCTGGCCGCCGAGCGCGAGCAGGGCATCACCATCGACGTCGCCTATCGCTTCTTCGCCACCGACAAGCGCAAGTTCATCGTCGCCGATACGCCCGGCCACGAGCAATACACCCGCAACATGGCGACGGGGGCCTCGAATTCCGACCTGGCGGTGATCCTGGTCGATGCCCGGCAGGGCATCCTCACCCAGACGCGGCGCCATTCCTTCATCGTGTCGCTGCTCGGCATCCGCCATGTGGTGCTGGCGGTGAACAAGATCGACCTGGTGGATTTCTCGCAGGGCGTGTTCGACGAGATCGTCGCCGCCTATCGGGAGTTCTCGGCCGGTTTCGGCTTCGAGACCCTCGTCGCGGTGCCGCTCTCGGCCCGCTATGGCGACAACATGCTGGAGCGCAGCCCGCGCACGCCCTGGTATGACGGGCCGACGCTGGTCGAGCATCTGGAAAGCGTGCCGGTGGCCGACGACGCGCTGGCACGGCCGTTCCGCATGCCCGTGCAATGGGTGAACCGGCCCAATCTCGACTTCCGCGGCTTCTCCGGCACGGTGGCGAGCGGTGTGGTGAGGCCGGGCGATGCCATCGTGGTGGCGGGCTCCGGGCGTACCAGCAAGGTGAAGGCGATCGTCACCAGGGACGGGTCGCTGCCTCGCGCCGAGGCCGGCGAGGCGGTGACGCTCACGCTGGAAGACGAGGTCGACATTTCGCGCGGCGACATCATCGCCGCGGCGACGGCGCGCCCGGAAGTGTCCGACCAGTTCGCCGCGCATCTCATCTGGATGCATGACGACGCCCTGCTGCCCGGCCGGCCCTATCTGATCAAGATCGGCACCCGGACGGTGAGCGCCAGCGTCACCGAGATCAAGCACAAGGTGGACGTCAACAGCTTCCAGAAGCTGGCGGCCAAGCAACTGGCGCTCAACGAGGTGGGGGTGGTCAATCTCGCCACCCAGCAGCCCATCGCCTTCGATCCCTTCGCGGATGTGCCGCAGACCGGGGCCTTCATCGTCATCGACCGGATGAGCAATCTCACCGTCGGCGCCGGGATGATCGATTTCGGGCTCCGGCGGGCGACCAACGTGCACTGGCAGGCGCTGGAGATCTCCAAGGCCTCGCGGGCGGCGATGAAGCACCAGAAGCCGGTGGTGCTGTGGTTCACCGGCCTGTCGGGTTCCGGCAAGTCGACCGTGGCCAATCTGGTCGAGAAGAAGCTCAATGCGCTGGGCCGCCATACCTACCTGCTCGACGGCGACAATGTCCGGCACGGGCTGAACAGGGATCTCGGCTTCACCGCGGCGGACCGGGTGGAGAACATCCGCCGCGTCGGCGAGACCGCGAAGCTGTTCGTGGATGCCGGCCTGATCGTGCTGACCTCGTTCATCTCGCCGTTCCGGGCCGAGCGGCAGATGGCGCGCGAGATCCTGGAGCCCGGCGAGTTCGTGGAGATCTTCGTCGACACGCCGCTCGAGGTGGCCGAGCGGCGCGATCCGAAGGGGCTTTATGCTCGGGCCAGGCGCGGCGAGATCAAGAACTTCACCGGGATCGACAGCCCGTATGAGGCGCCGGCGGAGCCCGAGATCCACCTGGCGGCGGGAGAGCGTTCGCCGGAGGCGCTGGCCGACGACATCGTCGCCTATCTGGGCGCTCACGGCTATCTGCTCTGATTTTCCACCGGCGGGAAAGCCTTGTGGCACAAGGCCGGACCGGCCTTTGATGTCGGTCTGGCGACAGGGAGATGTCGATTTTTCGAAATCCTCCCGAAATCGATGTTGACACCCTCGGGGGCCCCCTCTATAACCCCGCTCATCGACGGGGCGCGCCGCTGACGCGGTGCTGACGCTCCTCCGGTTGTTCCCGACAGAGACGAGGTCTTCGGACCGGCGGTCGCCGGCGGGAAAACTGTCGACGGTCTAAGGGTGTGAGCCCTTAGGTTGAGGGGTTCGGGTTCGAGCGGTTGTTTCGAATTCGGGCTTGACGGCCGAAAGGCCGGCGAATATAGAGCCGCTCCCGCCGACGAGCAAGT
>NZ_JAHBGB010000024.1 GCF_018390555.1 Ancylobacter oerskovii
TCGACACGAGGCGGGATTCGAAGGTCATCGGGTCGATCGGACACCAGCCGGTCTGGTCGGCGACACCAATGGTGGTTGCGATGGCACCTGCCCGCTGCGGCGGGATGACGTTGACGACCGCCGCCTTGTGGCTGCCGAACTCGGTGGTGAGCGTGCGCGCGGGCGCGTCGACCTCGGTGACCTTGCCGCCGAAGGAGAGGCTCTCCCATTCCACCAGCCCCGGATAGAGCTCTGTCCAGGCCTGTTCGAACAGGCGCTGCTTGGAGAAGGCGTCCTTGGCGTCGAGGATGAGCAGCTTGGAGCGCGGCTTGCGGGTCTGGAGGAAGTGGGCGATCAGGCTCGCCCGCTCATAGGGGCCGGGCGGGCAGCGGAACGGGTTCGGCGGGGCGGCGATGATGACGAGGCCGCCATCCTCCATCGCCTCCAACTGGCGGCGCAGCAGCAGCGTCTGCTCGCCCGCCTTCCAGGCATGCGGCAGCAGCTCGGCGGCGGCGGCGTCATAGCCGGGGATGGCGTCGAGGCGCATGTCGATGCCCGGTGCGACGACGAGCCGGTCATAGTCGAGCATGACATCGTCGGCGAGCACCGCACGGCGCCGGGCGGCGTCGACCCGCACCACGCGCTGCGGCACATGGACGATGCCGTCGTCCTCCAGCCCGCCATAGCCGAAATGCTGGGCGCCGATGTCGGGCAGGCCGGCGATCACCGCATTGCTCATCGGGCAGGCGGTGTAGGGCTCGCTCGGCTCGACGAGGGCGACGGCGATGGTGGGATCCTCGCGCTTGAGCGCGCGGGCGAAGCTCGCCCCGGCAAAGCCACCGCCAACCACGACGACGCGCGGACCCGTTGGCGCCAGCACCGTCGGCGCACCGAGCATCGCGGCGCCGGCGGCGAGGCCGCGCAGCAGGCCCCTACGGCTGAGCCGGTGCAGCCGAGCCGGCCGGGGCGTTGCCGCCGGCAGCGAAATAGTCGGCGATGGCGCGGATTTCCTCATCGCTGAACCCCTTGGCGATGCGCGTCATCACGGTGGACGTGCGCTCGCCGCTGCGGAAGGCGGTCATCTGCGAGACGATCTGCTCCGACGACCGTCCGTTCAAGCTCGGAATCGGCCCGCGCCCCGCGGTGCGCGGATGGCAGCCGGTGCAGGAGGTGGCCCCGCGCGGCGGCGCGGCCTCGGCCGGCGCCATGGGCATGGCCACCCACAGCGCCGGCAGTAGTAAAAGCATAAGGCGCATCAGCTCAGCTCATGGTTCTTGAGCGGCAGGGTGCGGTAGCGCTTGCCCGTCGCCGCGAAGAGCGCGTTGAGTACCGCCGGGCCGGCGACCGCGATGGTCGGCTCGCCGACCCCGCCCCAGAAGCCACCGGAAGGCACGAGGATGGTCTCGACCGCAGGCATCTGCGCAAGGCGCATCACCTCATAGGTGTCGAAGTTTTCCTGCTCCATGCGCCCGCCCT
>NZ_JAHBGB010000025.1 GCF_018390555.1 Ancylobacter oerskovii
ACCATGGCAAGACGTCCTTGACGGCAGCGATCACGAAGGTTCTTGCGGAGTCCGGCGGGGCGACGTTCACGGCGTACGACCAGATCGACAAGGCGCCGGAAGAGAAGGCGCGCGGCATCACGATCTCGACGGCTCACGTCGAGTACGAGACGAACAACCGCCACTACGCGCATGTCGACTGCCCCGGCCACGCCGACTATGTGAAGAACATGATCACCGGCGCGGCGCAGATGGACGGCGCGATCCTGGTGGTGTCGGCGGCCGACGGCCCGATGCCGCAGACCCGCGAGCACATCCTGCTGGCCCGCCAGGTCGGCGTGCCGGCCCTGGTGGTGTTCCTCAACAAGTGCGACATGGTCGACGACGAGGAGCTGCTGGAGCTGGTGGAGCTCGAGGTGCGCGAGCTGCTGTCGAAGTACGACTTCCCCGGCGACGACATCCCGATCATCCGTGGCTCGGCGCTGGTGGCGCTGGAGAACGGCGATCCGAAGCTCGGCCGCGACGCGGTGCTGAAGCTGATGGAGGCGGTCGACGCCTACATCCCGCAGCCGGAGCGCCCGGTGGACCAGCCGTTCCTGATGCCGATCGAGGACGTGTTCTCGATCTCGGGTCGCGGCACGGTGGTGACCGGCCGTGTCGAGCGCGGCATCATCAAGGTGGGCGAGGAAGTCGAGATCGTCGGCATCCGCCCGACCACCAAGACCACGGTGACCGGCGT
>NZ_JAHBGB010000026.1 GCF_018390555.1 Ancylobacter oerskovii
AGGCCAAAAATCAACCCAAGGACTCTCTCCTAAGCCGGAGGAGAAAAGGGTCTCAGGTCAGCAGTCGCAGGCCGGGCACGGCTCGCAACCCGGCTCGATCGCCGATGTGTGGGCTGAGGAGATCCGCCACCTGATGCCGATGCCGCGGCCGTTCGACGGCTTCGTCGAACACGCCAAGCGCGTTCCCCGACCTGCCTCGTCCACCTCGAGCGCAATCGCTACAGCGTGCCGGCCTCCTTCGCCAACCACCCGGTGAGCTTGCGTGTCTATCCCGACCGGATCGTTGTGGTCGCTGAGGGACAGGCCATCTGTGAGCATGGTCGGGTGTTCGCTCGCTCCCATGATCGTCACAGCCGGACCGTCTATGACTGGCGGCATTATCTGGCCGTGGTCCAGCGCAAGCCCGGCGCATTGCGCAACGGCGCACCGTTCGCCGAGATGCCGCCGGCGTTCCGATCCTTGCAGCAGCATCTGCTCAAGCGGCCGGGCGGTGACCGCGAGATGGTGGAGATTCTGTCCCTGGTCTTCCAGCATGACGAGCAGGTCGTGCTCACGGCCGTTGAACTCGCTCTGCAGGCCAGCGTGCCGACCAGGACCCACATCCTCAACCTGCTGCACCGCCTGATCGACGGCACACCGCTGAGCACGCCGACGATCCCGGCTCCAGCCGCCCTCGCGCTGACCACCGAACCACAGGCCAATGTCGAGCGCTATGACGCCCTTCGCCGGGCCAGGGAGGCACGCCATGCGTCATGATCCGACCAGCGGAGCCCTCGTCATCATGCTGAGAAGCCTCAAGATGCACGGCATGGCGCAAGCCGTCGCCGAACTCACCGAACAGGGGTCTCCCGCCTTCGAGACCGCCATGCCGATCCTCTCACAGCTCCTGAAGGCCGAGACTGCCGAGCGGGAGGTACGCTAGACCGCCTACCAGCTCAAGGCCGCGCGCTTCCCGGCCTATCGCGACCTCGCCGGCTTCGACTTCACCAGCAGCGAGGTCAACGAGGCGCTCGTGCGCCAGCTCCATCGCTGCGAGTTCCTCGACGACGCGCACAACGTCGTCCTGATCGGCGGGCCGGGTACCGGCAAGACCCACATCGCCACGGCTCTCGGCGTCCACGCCGTCGAGCATCATCACAGGCGGGTCCGCTTCTTCTCCACCATCGAGCTCGTCAACGCCCTCGAACAGGAAAAGGCACAGGGAAAGGCTGGTCAGATCGCCAGCCGCCTCGTCCATGCCGACCTCGTCATCCTCGATGAGCTCGGCTACCTGCCGTTCAGCGCCTCGGGCGGCGCCTTACTGTTCCACCTGCTGAGCAAGCTCTATGAGCGCACCAGCGTGATCATCACCACCAATCTCAGCTTCTCCGAATGGGCGACCGTCTTCGGCGATGCCAAGATGACCACGGCCCTGCTCGACCGGCTCACCCATCACTGCCATATCATCGAGACCGGCAATGACAGCTTCCGCTTCAAGAGCAGCTCGGCAAAGCCACCCAAACCGACCAGGGAGAAGCCGCGAAACTTGACCGCCACCTGACCCGAGACCCACCATCAGCCCGGGTCAGTTCTCAGTGGAAATCCAGGGTCACTTCTCAACGGAAATCAACAATGCGGGTGAAGAATGCCTCGCATGGCCGTTCAACCGTAACAAAGCAGGCTATGCTATAATGACCGTTCGAAACAGGAGGGTCTTAGCCGCTCGCGTTTTATGCATGTACGTTTGGGGGTCGCCGCCACTGGCAAACAGCGCTCCAGTGTTTTCCTGTGAGAAGGGGGGCTTGGGTTGTATGAACCCCACCCACATCTCATGGGGAGGCGAGGGCTGAAAGTTCGCGACGTGGCGGTCGCCATCGTCGATATAGTTCGCAAACGGAGCTGTCTGATGGCGAGGTTCGAAAGATTAAATACCTGAAGAATAAAATGACATATAAAGAAATTGCCATGATATTTGGAATAAGTCCAAGTTCAGTAGGCATGATTATAATGGGAAAGCGTTGGAATAACGAGTCATAGAGAGGTTAATTTACCACTTATATTCCAATAATGAAGTTGGAATTGTATAACATAGGAACGACAAGAGGCAAATGGCTGATTATATAGATGCATCCACTCATCCCATTGTAAATGCCAAAGTGACCTCAAAAGGGCTTAACAGTCTTATGAGTTTTATGGTCGGAGACGTCATTGTAGATAGAAATGTTATCAATAATTACTTAGATGATGGTTATATATCATTCATGCGGATGATATATCTAAGCGATAAATTTAAGTATAATGTGATTGACCCTCTTGTGGCGGGTCAAAAATTGATGCGCGATAATTTAGAAAATATATCCTCAGAGGATATATTGCATCTAAAGGGCCTGTTAGAACGGCCTAATAAACCTATTGGTGAGTTGGGAGATGAAATAATTAAGTTTGGTTTAGATAGACGATTGCTTGAAGCGGTTTTTAACAATCCGCCCCATCATGGGAGCGGCGAAAGCTATTATTTTTATATCCGCGACGTTCTATTTTGGCTCGTGGACCACGCCTGCATTAACGGCCACCACCAGCTACCAGTCCAAATTGAGCCGCATGGTGATAGGCAATATCGTGTACGGTTGCGGGACTTCCAACCCGGCAGAGCTCGTCTAACCATTCGCACACAGTCTGCGCCATTTCGCTCAAGTGAAGTATCATTTGCTTATAAAGCATCAACATTCATAATATCTCTACCCATCTTGAATGCATCGGGATTCTCGTTTTCTGGACGCCTTAATCTACTGGGTAATCCAAATACGATTGTTCCGATTGCAGGTACGATATCGCATAAAGTAGCCAAACGAGTTTTGATGCGCCAGGAAAAGAAGTTGCTTGAAGCTCGGCGCAACGCAGAATGTGGAGAGATACAAAGGGCCATTGGTGGATTAAAAGATATAATAAAGAATACACCGTTTTTCGAGTCAGCGACGGTTTTGCTTATTCAATGTCTGGTGTTGATTGGAAATCAACACGAAATCGATTGCATAACACTGAATAAAAAACCATTTTTAGATCCGTTAAATAAACAATACATAGATTTGATATCTCAAATTCTACATCGCGCTCGCGAAAAATCAAATTTTTATGATTTTACACAGTTTCTAAGCAAAAAATTTAAAAATCATGGTATATCGAGCGCTATTCGTAAGCAGATATACAATCTTGTGTCTACCAACGATACAAAAGATTGTAATAAATTGTTAGATCTCCTAAATAGTCTCAGAAATAAACGTATCACGATCATAGTTATTGAAATTTTGTGTATTTTTTTTGTACATCAAAGATTGATATGGCGAATTATATCACATGCTTTGACATTCAAGGAGTTTAGATTATCAGAAATAATAACCATTTCCATTAGCCACCAATTCTTGCATTTGCTTATGCAACCATTATCGAATACGCCAGACGAATATATAAATGGAAATGAGTTGCTATACAATTTATCTATTGTTGCATACGATAACGGGAATTTATTGGCAGCCGAAAAGTTCCTCGATCGCTTATCAAATACTGAATCATTGTCGTTATTGCCGTGTCGTTTGATGGCGAAAATTCATTTTAAAAATATGGAATACAAAGAAGCAATCATTTATGCGAAGAAGGTATTGTTGTCACATAATCATGATCCAGAAATGATTGAAATAATAGTTCTTAGTAGTAATTCTATTAAAAACTATGATGTTTTTTATATAGATAACGATATTTCATCAATGATGGGGTCGTCTTATTCATTTTGGAGAAATGAACTGTTTAAAGATCCGTCGTCGATTCAAGTTCGTCTTTCGTTTCTAAAAATGTGTATAATATGCAAAAAAGCTGAAATATCCAAATCAATAATGGAGAATATATGTGCGTCTAATCATCAACTCTTGGTTAGCTCTATAATTGGTCCAAATAATTCGGAGTTTGAATTAGATATAAATACGATTGTCTCGTTAAATAATCGGCTAAATTTGTGCACTGATATGTATCAGGCGCGGGTCGATTTAATATACTATAATATTCGTAATAAAATTGTCGATAAAATTGAGGATATTGTGCCATCTTATATAGCAATTAAGAACCTAGATCTGACTCGTGCTCGGATCGCGTCCCTCGTATACGCAGGTCGCTATGATGTGGCTATAGAAGATCTACGAGAGTATAATAGCCTTTGGGAATCTGATGCGGGGTTGCTTATTTATACGATAATTTGCGACCTGAGAATGAAAGAATATGATAATGTTGAACATATATTTCAACAATTGAAAGAACTCGAACTGACGTATAAGCATGAATTTGATTATCACTTATGTTTTTATATTAAATCATGCCTATCTGGAGATTATGTTTCTGCCATTGATAACGCGAACAAATTACTCGACAAATCTAAATTTAGCCGAATAAGCCTTAGTCATGATAATGCTTTTGTGGCGGTTGCTGAAGCCCGCGCTGTGGATATACACACAAAAAATGAGAATATTGACAAAATATATAATAGGGACCGTGAATTACTATCTGTGTATCTATATTTAGACGACGATTTCGATGATATTAAGATGTCTATTGATTCTATATTGAGTCAGAAATATTATAACTTCGAAATCATAATAATTTATGATGGTGTAAATGATATGAAGCAAAAGGAGTTGTTGGATCTGGAGTATGTCGATACAAGAATTAAGATTATTCTAAACACAACAAAAAGAGGGTCAAAATATTGCCTGAAGCTCGCCTTGCTCCATGCTCGCGGAGAAATTATTATATTTCATGGATCTGCAGATTGGTCCCATCCGAACCGACTTGAATGTATACATCTTATGTATGTAAGAGATCCAGAATGTCCGATATTAAAAACGGAAGTGTTTTATTTGAATTACAATAGTTTTTTTACTAGTGGCAGTTGCGTACTTCATTCAGATGGAGATCATCTTTCGTTTGCATTTAACAGGAAATGGATGTTGGAGAAAATTGAACTTTTGGATAAAGTGTCTGACGAAAATCTCATGAACTTCATAAACGAATTAATTAAATCAATTCATCCTAATAATTTGAACAGATTATATTGTCCGTTAGTGTTTCGCCGGCAGTAATTACAATTTTGATATAGAGGGATAGCGGTATGGATGTAATTAATTTTCCATTTTTCAAAGAGAATCCATATCAACGAATGTTATATATTTCGTTGCATGGGCGATATAATATATTGCCGGGTACTATAGATGATGCTATAGATAGAATCGTATTGGAAGGAAAAGGTATTTTTCATATACATTGGGATGAATTCTTATTAAAAAAATGTCAGACAGATGTTGAAGCGGAGGAAATTGTACGTCAGTTTGAAGAATTGATCGAAAAATTTTGTAGAATTGGTGGAAAGGTTTTGTGGACGATTCATAACGCTCTACCGCATGAGGAAATATTTGTAGAGGCGCATATTAAACTTCGCAAAATTATTTCAAAAGCGAGTAGTGCAATAATATCACATAATAGCGAAACGGTAAAATACCTATCTCTAATAGGTATAATTGACCTTAAGAAGGTCATGATGCTTGATCATCCTTCATATTACGGATGGTTTGATATTGGCGCGAAGAATAATGACTACAATAAAATAAAAAAAACTGGATGTATGTTGGTGTTTGGTAAAGTAAGAAGATATAAAAATATCGATTTTATAATAGAAAGTTTGGATCGTTCTTTTTTGGAAAGTCATAAACTTTATTTAAAAATCAGTGGGTCGCCGATATCCGATGATATATATGCAGAAACATTGAAGTCAATAATTTCAAAAAGAGATGATGTGGTTTGGAACATTAAATCAGTATCGGATCATGACGTTCCAACATTATTTAAAGATTCTATTTGTTTGGTATCTGCGAATAGCGGTGTGATGACATCTGGGGTGGCTCTATTATCGTTGTCGATGGGAGTAATTATGGTTGCACCGAAAACAGCGATAACGGAGGAGATATTTCCATATGAATTACATAAATTCTTATACGAATTTGGAAATGCTGTTGATTTGCGAAGGGCTATTAGTCAGGTTAATGAAATTACTGGAGAGGAATACTTAAGTATTTTAAAAAAAATGGACATTAGGTCAAGATATTTGCGTCCATCTAGGATAAGTCTTCAGTATGGACGAATTTTGGATGGTGTGTTGTCGATATAATCAAACACGACTTTGGCAGATTTTTTGATCGTCTGGCGTATTTGGGATTCCCACGGCGCGGTTTGCGTGACTCATGGGTGGTCGGCTTTGTGGAGGGCCGGCCATGGACGAGACTTGGAAGTCCGATCTGGAGGGCTGGCTCTGGCCCTTTCTCGATGCTCTGCGGCACAAGGTGCGGGCGCGGATGTGTCCGGCCTATGTGGCGGGTCTGATCGGTGCCGGGGCTCGCAAAAGCGTCCAGCCGATGGCTGCCCGTGACGGCGGCGTCGGCTACTCATCTGGGCCGTCGGCATCGGAGCGCGCCAGAAAATCTATCCGGTCGATGTGGCTCTCGTGTGTCAAGCGGCGTTGGAACGGGACCCTTGATCGGCGTGCAAAAGGAACCCCGGGAAAGATCGGCGAGCGAGGTCAGATCCTGTTCTTGAAGCGCCAGCTCTCGTTGCCGGTCTCGATGATGTCGCAGTGATGGGTGTGGCGATCGAGGAGAGCCGTGGTCATCTTGGCGTCGCCGAACACTGACGGCCAATCGCCGAAGGCGAGGTTGGTGGTGACGATGACCGAGGTCTGCTCGTAGAGCCGGCTGATGAGGTGGAACAGGAGCTGGCCGCCGGACTGGGCGAAGGGCAGGTAACCGAGCTCGTCGAGCACGATGAGGTCCATGCGGCCGAGATAGTCGGCTAGCCGCCCCTGGCGCCCGGCGCGGGTTTCCGCCTCGAGCTTGTTGACGAGATCCACGACGTTGAAGAAGCGTCCACGAGCACCGGTCCGGATACAGGCGCGGGCGATGGCGATGGCCAGATGGGTCTTGCCGGTCCCGGTGCCGCCGATCAACACGGCATTGCGCTGATGGGCGAGGAAGTTGTCGGAGGCGAGGTCCCGTACCAGGGCCTCGTTGATCGGGGTGTCGTCGAACACGAAGTCGTCGATGTCGCGGGCGAGCGGCAGCTTGGCAATGGTGATCTGGTATTTAATCGAGCGGGCCTGCTTCTCGCTGATCTCAGCGTTAAGGAGGTCGCCGACGACGCGCCGAGGCTCATGCTGACGCTTCACGGCGGTCGCGATGATCTCGTCGAAGGCGGCCTTCATGCCGTAAAGCTTCAGCTCGCCCATCGAGGCGAGGATCTCGGAGCGGTCCATCACAGTACTCTCCTGAGGTTGTCGTAGCGGGCACGATCGGCCACCGGTTCATGGCGCAGCCGCAGAGTGTCCGGGGTGAGGATGGTGATCGGGCGCACCGGCTCCCGGGAGCGCGCCAGGATGTTCAGGATCACATCGGCGGAGTGGACACCTTCGCCAAGCGCCTCCAGGCAGGCGGCCTCGACGGCGGGCAAGCCGTCGCTGAGCACGGCGGTGAGGATATCGACCATCTGGCGCCCGCCATCGGGCACGGAGCCGAGCTTGTGTCGCACCCGCTCCAGCCCTGTCGGCAGGATCCAGTCCTTGAACGGCGCCCCATTGCGCAAAGCGCCGGGCTTCCTCGCCAGGACAGGAACATAGTGCCAGGGATCATAGATCGTCTGGTCACGCCCGAAGCAGCGAGGATACTCGCCAACGAGCCTGCCCTCCTGGCGCAGCTCGATACGGTCGGCATAGGCGCGTATCTCGACAGGTCGCCCCACGGCGCTGGCCGTGACGGAGTAGCGGTTGTTGTCGAAGCGCACCAGGCTGGTCTTGGACACCGAGGCCGGCACGGCGTGGAAGCCGTCGAACCGGCCGCGATAAGGCCCTGCTCATCGCTGCCCCTACAAGATCCACACGGCGCTGATCGACAACGGCGTTCAGTTTGTCAG
>NZ_JAHBGB010000027.1 GCF_018390555.1 Ancylobacter oerskovii
CGTGCCAACCGACCGCATCATCATGCACCCCACCTCGCTCGCCCCATCCGCCGGGGCCGCCCTTCGCGACAGGCTGACATCACCAACGCCTTGCCTTCCCCGCTCCCTCTCCCCGACCTCTTCTTTCCTCTCCCTCTCCCCGTTGGGGAGAGGTGGCCCGCGCAGCGGGTCGGTGAGGGGCGACGACATCGGGAAGTGAAGCCAGCCCCGCGCTCCTCGCCCTCGTCCCTCGCCTCCCACGACGTGCCAACCGACCGCATCATCATGCACCCCACCTCGCTCGCCCCATCCGCCGGGGCCGCCCTTTCGTGATAGGCTGACATCCTCGACGCATTGCCTTCCCCGCTCCCTCTCCCCGACCTCTTCTTTCCTCTCCCTCTCCCCGTTGGGGAGAGGTGGCCCGCGAAGCGGGTCGGTGAGGGGCGACGCCATCGGGAGGCGTGAAAGGCTCTTCCCCGGGCAGGCAGAGCCTGTCGCGCCGCCCCTCCTTCAGGACCATCCCATGCACGGCCCCCAGCCCCCCATCCACCCCGGCGAGATCCTCCGCGAGGAATTCCTGCTGCCGCTGAACCTCAGCCCCTATGCAGTGGCCAGGGCGGTGCATGTGCCGCGCACCCGGATCGAGCGGCTGGCGCGGGAGCAAACCTCGGTCACCGCCGACACCGCCCTGCGGCTCGGCCGCCTGTTCGGCACCGGACCGGAATTCTGGATGAACCTTCAGGCCGCCCACGATCTCGGGCGCGCCGAGCGGGCGGCCGCCGATGTCGTGGACATCCGCCCGCTCGACGGCACCGCCTGATCCGCCGCGCGTCGCCACCCCGGCTGACACCCCGCGGCGATTTCTGCTAGGGGATGCCGCATGATCGCCCCGTCTCCCGCCTTCTGCGCCGAACTCGACCAGTTGTTCCGCTGGCGGCGGGATGTCCGGCATTTCGAGACGCGGCCGCTGCCGGAAGGGCTGCTCGATATCCTGCTCCGCCAGGCCTGCCAGGCGCCGAGCGTCGGCCTCAGCCAGCCCTGGCGCTTCGTGCGCGTCGCCTCGGCCGGGCGGCGGGCGGCGGTGCGCGCCATCTTCGAGGCCTGCAATGCCGAGGCGCTGGCCGCCCAGCCGGAGGCGCGCGCCGGCCTGTATGCCCGGCTGAAGCTCGCCGGCCTCGACGATGCGCCCGAGCAGGTCGCCGTCTTCGTGGACACGCAGACGCAGATCGGCCACGGTCTCGGCCGCGCCACCATGCCGGAGACCCTCTCCTATTCCGCCGTGCTGGCCGTGCACACGCTGTGGCTGGCCGCCGCCGCGCGCGGCCTCGGCCTCGGCTGGGTGTCGATCCTCGACGCGCCGGCGGTGGCCGAGGCGCTCGACGTGCCCCGGCACTGGCGGCTCACCGCCTATCTGTGCATAGGCTATCCGCGCGCGCCTTCCGACGTCCCGGAGCTCGAGCGCGCCGGCTGGGAGCATCGCCTGCCGCCCGACGACGTCCTTCTGGAGCGCTGAGCGAACCCGGATCCCATGGCCCGCCGCCCGACCATATTGCTCTACCTCCCGGAGACGCTCCGCTTCCTCACCCGGCTGCCGGTGCCGCGCTTCGCATGGGAACCGGAGGCGGGCCCGCCGGATCTCGACCGTCTCGGCCCCAGCTTTCCGCTCGCCGGTGCACTGATCGGCCTGATCGGCCTCATCGTCCACCTCACCGCACTCGTCCTCCTGCCCGGATTCGTCGCCGCGACGCTGGCGGTCGGGGCGATGGTCCTCGCCACCGGGGCGCTGCACGAGGACGGCTTCGCCGATACCGCCGACGGTCTCGGCGGCATGGACAGGGAGCGCCGGCTCGCCATCATGCGCGACAGCCGCCTCGGCACCTTCGGGGCGCTGGCGCTGATGCTGGCGCTGCTGTTGCGGATCGGCGCGCTCGAAGGGCTCGCCGCGATATCCTGGGCGGGCGCCGCCAGCGCGCTCCTCGCCGCCTCCAGCCTTGCCCGCCTGGGCGCGCTGGCGGTGGTCGGCGCCCTGCCCTCCGCCCGGCCGGATGGCCTTGCCGGCCGCGCCGGCCGCCCCTCCGTCGCCACATTGTGGAAGGCGGGGATCGCCGCCCTGGCCATCTCCGCCATTTCCCTAGCGCTGGCAAATGGTTGGAAGGAACTGGCCGGCGGTCTTTTCCTCGCCGCCATCGCCTGGATCGGCATCATTCGCCTTGCGTCGGCCAAATTTGGCGGGCAAACCGGCGACGTCGCCGGTGCGGCGGCGCTGACCGTCGAGATTGCGTTCCTTCTGGGGGCGCTTATCTTCGCGCGGTCGATCGGATGAACCGCCGATTCCAATGCCCAAACGTGTTTCTACCCCCTGTATCGGAGTGTGCGCGCTCGATACCGCCGGCCGTTCCTGCATCGGCTGCGGGCGCACGCTCGAGGAGATCGGCGCCTGGCCCAGCCTCGACGAAACCGCGCGCCGCGCGATCATGAACCGCCTCGCCCGCCAGAACCGCCGCGAGTCCGGGCGATGAATGCCGACCGCTTCATGTGGGTGGTGGTGATAGGCCTCGCCGCCGGCATCGGGCTGATCGTGTGGAATGCCGAGGCCGGGGGCATAGCCGGCCTCACCACCAACCAGCTCACCCGCCTCATCGCCCTGTCGGCGGTGGCGCTGGTGGTCGGCGCCGGCGCGGTTGCCGCCTTTGCCGGCCGCCTGGGCGACGCGCTGCGCGCGGCGGCGCTCTGGCTGGTCATCTTCGCCGTGCTGGGGCTCGGCTACACCTATCGCTTTGAAATCCATGGCGTTGCCTATCGCGTGCTCGCCGAGCTCGCCCCCGGCTATGCGGTGCCGGTCGGCCACGACACCGGGCCGGCGATCGAGGTGGCCCGCGCCCGCGACGGCGATTTCAACATCCGCGTCGAGATCAACGGCAACCGCATTCCGATGTTGGTCGATACCGGCGCCTCCAGCGTCGTGCTCACCCCGGAGGACGCGGTGGCCGCCGGCCTGCCGATGGAGCTGCTGCGCTACGACATTCCCATCGACACCGCCAATGGCCGCGGCCGCGCCGCCGCGGTGGTGCTCGACCGGGTGTCGATCGCCGGCAGCATCGAGGAGCGGCAGGTGCCGGCGCTGATCGCCAGCCCCGGCACGCTCAAGCACAGCCTGCTCGGCATGACCTTCCTGTCCCGCCTCGACAGCTTCGAGATTCGCGGCGAGAAATTGGTCATGCGGGCCAAGGCCCTGGACCAATAAGCTGAACCTGTTTCCAAGGGTGCGCCCTCAGCCGGCGATCAGCGCCACCAGGAAGCGCAGCCCCATCAGCGCGAGATAGAGACCGAAGCCCACCTCCAGCTGGCGCTTGGTGAAGCGGTGCGCCAGCTTCGCCCCCAACGGCGCCGCCAGCACGGCGATGGTACCGACCAGCACCGCCCCGGGGAGCGAGATGAAGCCCAGCGATAGCGGCGGCAATTCGGCCAGATGCGGCCAGCCGCCCAGCACATAGCCGATCACCCCCGGCACCGCGATGAGCGCGCCCAGACCCGAGGATGTCGCGATCGCGGTATGGATCGGCACCCGGTAGAGCGACAGGATCGCCACCGCGATACCGCCGCCGCTGATCCCGACCAGCGAAGCGATCACGCCGATGAAGGCCCCATAGGCCCGCATCGGCCATGGCCCCGGCAATTTGTCCGCCAGCACCCAGCTCTCGCGTGCGAAAAGGAGGCGGATCGCCATCAGCGTGGCGAACACCACGAAGGCCAGTTGCAGCACGCGGTCCGGCGACACCGCCGCCAGTCCGGTGCCGGCCACCACGCCGAGGACGATCGGCACCACCCATTGCCTGAGCACCCCGGTGTCGATCTTGGTGTGCGAGCGATGGGCGAAGAAGGAGCGCAGCGCAGTGGGCAGGATAATGGCGAGCGCCGAGCCGACCGCCAGGTGCATGCGCTCGGAATCGGGCACGCCGACGGCGCCGAACACCTCGTAGAGCACCGGCACCACGATGGCGCCGCCGCCTATGCCGAACAGCCCGGCCAGTATGCCGGTGGCGAAGCCCGCCACGATCAATATGCCGACCAGCCAGAGAATCTGATCGAGGGGAAGCGATGCGATCATCAGGCCACCAATATCCGCCGTTCCTCGGCGCGGCGCACTTCGTCCACCGCCGCGCGCAATAGCTCGATTCCCGCCTCCGGCTTCACGCCGTCCGTGGCGAGGCGTCGCCGGTAGGCCCGCGCGCCCGGACGGCCGGTGAACAGGCCGAGCATGTGGCGGGTGATGTCGTGCAGCCGTCCGCCGGCGGAAAGATGCGCGGCGATATAGGGCTCGAACGCCGCGACGGCCGAGAACGCGTCCTCATGCGGATCGCGCGCGCCGAACAGGCGGGAATCGACGGCGAGCAGGATCTCCGGCTGCTGATAGGCGGCACGCCCCAGCATCACGCCGTCGACATGGGCGAGGTGCGCCTGCGCCTCCTCCAGCGAGCCGATGCCGCCATTGATGATGACCGGCACCTGCGGCAGGCGTCGCTTCAACCGGTAGACCCGGTCATAGTCGAGCGGCGGAATGTCCCGGTTCTCCTTCGGGGACAGGCCTTGCAGCCACGCCTTGCGGGCATGCACGGTGAGCGTGTCGGCACCGGCCGCCAGCACCGCGTCGGCCAGCGCGTCGAGCGCGACTTCCGGGTCCTGCTCGTCGACGCCGATGCGGCATTTCACGGTGACGGGAAGGCCGACCTCCCGCTTCATCGCCGCGACGCAGCGGGCGACCAGCGCCGGATCGCGCATCAGGCAGGCGCCGAAATTGCCCCCCTGCACCCGATCGGAAGGGCAGCCGACATTCAGGTTGATCTCGTCATATCCCCATGCCGCCGCGATGGCCGCCGCCTTCGCCAGGGCGTCTGGGTCGGAGCCGCCCAGTTGCAACGCCAGAGGGTGCTCGGCCGCGGCGAAACCGATCAACCGCTCACGATCGCCATGGATCACCGCATTGGCAGTCACCATCTCCGTATAAAGCAGCGACCGGGCCGACAAGGTACGGTGAAACGCCCGGCAATGACGGTCCGTCCAGTCCATCATGGGGGCGACGGAGAACCTAAGCCGTTGATAAATATTCATTTCTTTTGTCGGCCGGTGCACACGTCCCGTTTCGTGTGCACGTTTCTACGCTATCGCATGCCGCTTTTGCTACGTTCGACACCGAAATGTCGGCGAAAATGGAGCTCTGGACCCGAGCCTCCTTCGGCTCGAGGCCACTCCGCCCCGCAGCGCCGCCCTCCCCCATCGGCGCCCGCCTCGCTCTCCCAATCGCCGACATGGTCGAAGCCGGCACGGCACCCCGCCGATCGAAAGCGCCGGCACTCGACACGCTCACGCCTCGACCGACGAGGGTGCCGCCGGGTCTCGATCACCTGCCGTGGAAGATCGTGCTGGCCCCGTCCAGGAAGGTACGGCAATGGGCGACGAACCTCTCCGGGTACTGGAACAGCGCGCCATGGCCGGAGTCCGGGTAGAGGATCAGCTCGGCATTCCGCATCGCCTTGAACATGTTGTAGGCGTTGAGGCTGGGAAACATGGTGTCGTCGCCGCCATGCACGATCAGCGCGGGCTGCCCGATGGAGCGCAGCGTCGCCTCGCCCTCGTCCTGGCGCGCGCACCAGCCGATGATCGCCCTCGCCTGCGGCCCGCTGACATCGTCGCCGCTCTCCAGGTCGCGGTCTCGCCTGCGGGCGGCGGCGCGGGCGACAAAGGCCCGGCCGGCGCGCTGGCTCGCCTCGGAGGGCGTGAAGAACAGCGGCAGCCGCACATCCGGCGCGCCCTTCGCAAACGCTTCCTCTACGACGGCGAGCAGGTGCTCCTCGCCGCCGCGCGGTGCCGCGCCGGCGATGATGATCCGGGCGACCAGATCCGGCTGCTGCACGGCGAGGAGCTGCGCCAGCATGCCGTCGAGGAATTCGGTGATTGCGGTTTCAAGCGACATGATCGGTCCTTCGCGAGCCGGCCGGCTCGACGTCACGACGGGTTGGAAATGGCGGGAGGGTCACATGGTGAGGACGATGCGGAAGCGGGCCGGCGAATTGCGCAGGGCGCTGAAGGTGGTGAGGCCGGCGCAGAGCAGCGGCGCGACGGCCTCGGATGAGAGGCTGTCGGGGACCGACACCAGCCCGCTGGCCCGCGCCAGCATGGACTGCGCGTAGCCGCCATCGTGGTGGACGCCGGTGAATTCCTGGTTCCGGCAATTGACGAGGTCGCCCCGGCGACACTCCTCGCAATGGCCGCAGCTGCCGCCGAGGAAGCCGACGCCGACGCGCTGCCCGAGCGTCCAGCCCTCGACATGGTCGCCGATCGTGTCGATCACGCCCACCGCCTCATGGCCCGGCACGCGCGGCCAGGCGATCGGAAACGCGCCCTCGACCGTGCTCGCGTCGGAATGGCAGACGCCGCAGGCCTGCACGCGCAGGCGCACAGTTCCTTCGGCGCCCGAGTGAAGACGGTGCTGAAGCGCAGTCTGGCGAGCGGGAGGCCAGAACTCGCCGACGTCGCCCGGGACCTCGGCACGAGCGAGCGCACCCTGCAGCGGCGCATCACCGACGAGCAGACGACCTTCAGCGCACTGCTCGTCGAAGCTCGGCGGGAACTCGGCCGACAGTTGCTGGCGGATCCTTCGACCGACATCGAGGAGGTAGCCTGCCTGCTCGGCTACCAGGATGCGAGCTCGTTCTATCGCGCGTTCCGCGACTGGGAGGGCGTCACGCCGGGCGAATGGCGCGAACGCGAGGACCTGCGTGACACGGCCGCCGAGGCCCGTCCGCCCGGGCACATTGAGGGGATTGGCGCACGTCCCCAGTCGGTGCGCGAGGTCGCCACGCAGCCTGCCGCACTATGCGGCAAACATTCCGAGGTTTCTCCTGAACAGCCGAGCAGACCTTTACTTGGCCGCCCACGCCATCGACCGTGCTGCTTCGGCGGCGACAGGTCACGACGGGCATTCCGCGCCCGTCGCGATCCAGGCTTCGATCAGCGCGCCGAAGACTTCCTGCGTTCCCGGCGCGGGACGGCGCCCAGCCCCCGGCTGCCACGCCCAGGCGACGAGATGATCCGTACTCATATGCTTGTGAATATCGGCGAGCGATCGTCCGCCATTGCGGGCGGGATCTTTGAGCTGCCGGCAGATCTCGCCGAGAGTGAGGCCCTGCCAGGCCATGCTCGCCGGCGCGAGCAACCAGTGCTCGGCGCCCGGTATCGATCCCACACGGCTGCCCGGCAGGGACGTGTTCTTGAAGCGATGACAGGAATGACAGTTGAGGCCGGCAACGCCCATGCCACTCTCGCCGGCCTGTATCGGCGGCCGGTGCGGATGCCGGTCATCCCCCTGCGTCGGGCTGCGCGTCGCCGGGTGGCAATTGATGCAACGCGGGCCGGTAATCACCTTGGCAGCCTCGGTGAAAAGCGCGCGCGAGCGGGCGCTCGGCTCGCCGATCGACTGGAAATCGGCAACGCCCTTGAGCGTGCCATCGGCCGGGGGCTGGATCTTGTCGTCCGCAAGGCCGCTGCCGACCGCCAATGTCACGGCGAGCAGCGCTTCCGCGGCGCACGCGGCGAACGCCACGCCTGACACCTCCTGAAAGCGTCGCATGACGGTCAGCTCCCACGCAGATCGGTGGTGGCGAGGGGCAGGCTACGCAGCCGCTTGCCGGTTGCCGCGAAGATCGCGTTCATCAGCGCAGGGGCCACGCCGGGCGTTCCCAGTTCGCCGATGCCGCCCGGCGCCTCCGCGCTTGCCATGACATGGACGTCGATGAGCGGGCATTCGTTCATGCGCAGGACCGGCTGGTCGTCGAAATTGCCCTCGACGATCGCCCCCTGCTCTATGGTGAGGCGCCCGTACAGCGCCGCGCTGAGCCCGTAGACGATGCCGCTCTCCACCTGCTGGCGCAGCACATCGGGATTGACGACGAGCCCGCAATCGACGGCCGCGACGATCCTCTCCACCTTCAGCGTGCCGTCCGGCCGAACATGGACCTGCGCGACCATCGCCGCGAAGCTGCCAAAGGCCGACAGCAGCGCGACGCCGCGGCCCCGTTCCGCCCCGGGATCGCGCCCCCAGCCCGCATGGTCGGCGGCGAGGTCGAGCACGGCTTTCATCCGCGGATTGTTGCCGAGGAGGCGTCGGCGATATTCCACCGGATCGATCCCGGCCAGATGGGCGGCCTCGTCGATCCCGCCTTCGACGGCGGGAGCGTTGCGCGTGGGACCGACGCCCCGCCAATTGCCGGTCAGCATGCCGTCCGGCGCTTCGTGGCGTACGAATTCCACGCGCTTGCTGGCGACGTCGTAGGGGCTTTCCGCGGCGTCCACGATGTCGAGATCGATGCCGTCCTTGAACAGCACCGGAAGAAAGCGGGCCATGATCGCCGGCCCGACCACGCGGTGGCGCCACGACACCGGCATGCCGTCCGGGCCGAGCCGGATGTCGATGCGGCTGCGGTTGAGGTAGCGATAGGAATCGTGCCGCACGTCCTCCTCGCGGCTCCACACCACCTGCACCGGCCCATCGACCTGCTGCGCCACCCGCACCGCCATGATCACGACGTCATGGTCCAGCCGGCGGCCAAAGCCGCCGCCGAGGAACTGGTTGTGGATGACGACCTTCTCGACCGGCAGGCCGGTGAGATCTGCCGCCGCCTGGCGGGCCCGGCCGGCCACCTGTGTCCCCACCCAGACGTCGCAACCATCGGGCCGAACATGCACGGTGCAGTTCATCGGCTCCATGGTGGTGTGCGGCAAGATGGGCAGGCGATAAATGGCTTCGATGCCGCGCGGGTGCCGCGCCTCCGCCGCGTCGACGTCGCCCTGGTCGAACGCGACCCGCGCGGTACCGTCCAGCGCCGCGTCGGCGCTGCGCTCCAGCTCCCCGATGGTGAGATCGCCGTTCGCGCCGCGATTCCACGCGATATCGAGGGCCGCGAGGCCCTTGCGGGCCGCGCCGGTATGGTCGGCCACCACCGCCACCGCGTCGCTGAGCCGGACGACCTTGCGCACGCCCTTCACCTTCAGCGCCGGAGCCTCGTCGACGCTCTGGAGCGTTCCGCCGAATGTTGGACAGATGGCGATCGCGGCAAATTTCGCCTCCGCAGGACGGGCATCCAGCCCGAACTTCGCACTGCCGTTCACCTTTGCCGGCGTGTCGATGCGCCGGGCCGGCTTGCCGATCAGCTGGAACTCGCTCGCCGGCTTCAGGGCGACACCTTGCGGGACAGGCAGCGTCGCCGCCTTGTCGACGAGTGCGCCATAGGCGAGCCGCCGCCCGCTTGCCGTGTGGATCACCTCCCCCGCCTCGGCACGGCAGGTCGCGGGCGCGACGCCCCATTCATCCGCGGCCGCGGCGATCAGCATGCTGCGCGCGGTCGCCCCGGCCTGGCGCATCGGTTCCCAGAAGCCGCGTATGGTGACGGAACCGCCGGTGATCTGATCGCCCAGCATGGGATGGGCGTAGCGTGCCGGATCGGCGGGTGCGGCAACCGCGACGATCTGGTTGAGCCTCACCTCCAGCTCCTCGGCGAGCAGGGTGGACAGGCCCATATAGACGCCCTGCCCCATCTCCACCGACGCGATGACCAGCTCGATCTTTCCGGCCGGTGGAATGCGGATGAAGGGAGTGAGCGCTGTCGCATCGGCGGCTTGCGCCGGGCCGACCAGGCGGGGAGCAATGACGAGGCTACCTCCGGCGAGCACTACCGAGATGAGGAAGGTGCGGCGGGAAAGCGATGCCGTCCCGATCCTGGCAAAGGCGCTCATCTCAGCCTCCTCCGGTGGAAGCCGGGGCCGGCCGCGATCTGCCTGATGGCGGCGCGGATGCGCGGGTAGGTACCGCAGCGGCAGATATTGCCCGACATCACGGCATCGATGTCGTCGTCGCTGGGAGAGGGATTTTCATTCAGCAGCGCGGTTGCAGACATGATCTGTCCGGACTGGCAATAGCCGCACTGGACGACTTCCTGTTCCAGCCACGCCTGCTGGACACGATTGCCGACCTGCGTCGAGCCGACGGCTTCGATCGTCATGATCGCCGCGGTGCCGGCACTTTCGACGGTCGTCACACAGGACCGTACCGCCTGTCCGTCGAGATGCACGGTGCAGGCGCCGCACTGGGCGACGCCGCAGCCGAATTTGGTACCGGTAAGACCGATAACATCGCGCAACGCCCATAAAAGCGGGGTATCGGCATCTACGTCGACAGAATAATTCTTTCCATTCACGTTGAGCGAATAGGCCATCTGGAGGCTCCCTCTCCCGAACAGCGGCCGCAACATCTTCCCTACGTAATGGACGCTATATTGTTGCGCAGATTTATTAGGTTAATTTAGGTAAAAACTGGTTATTTCGCGCATATCTATCCTGTATCTATCCATTATTTATTGAACAGTTGCGGCAAGGATGCCGCTCGGGGCCGCATCGAGGCGATGGGCGCGTTATCGCCGGCCACGACGCCGGGCCCTTCTCTTCCCCGCCGCGCTCAATGGAGAGCTTCGATGCGCACGCAGGCGCCACCGGCCGTCACTCATCATCGCACCGCACGGATCGACGGGCTGGAGATCTTCTACCGCGAGGCGGGCCCTGCCGATGCCCCCGCGGTGGTCCTGCTGCACGGGTTTCCCAGCTCGTCGCACATGTATCGCAACCTCATTCCCGCGCTCGCCGACCGCTACCGGGTCGTCGCGCCCGACCTGCCGGGGTTCGGCCTGTCCGCCATGCCTGCGCGCACGGAGTTCGACTATGGATTCGGACGCTTCGCCGATATCGTCGAGGGGCTGCTCGACAACCTCGGCGTCGGGCGGTTCGCGCTCTACGTGATGGATTACGGCGCCCCGACCGGCTTTCGGCTGGCCCTGAAGAACCCCGAGCGCATCGCCGCATTGATCACGCAGAACGGCAATGCCTATGAAGATGGCTTGCAGGACTTCTGGGATCAGACCCGCGCCTTGTGGGCCGACAACAGCGCCGCCAATCGCGATGCGCTGCGCGGCTTCATGACGCTGGACGGCACCCGGTTCCAATATGTCGACGGCGTGCGGGACATTTCGCGCCTCGATCCCGCTGCGTGGCTGCACGACCAGCTTTTTCTCGATCGACCGGGCAATGTCGATATCCAGCTCGACATCATCTACGACTATCGCACCAATGTTGAGCTTTACCCTGCCTTCCAGTCCTATTTCCGCACGTTTCGCCCGCCGACCCTGATCGTCTGGGGCGCCAATGACCGCATCTTTCCGGTCGAGGCCGCCCGAGCCTTCCTGCGCGACCTTCCCGATGCCGAGTTGCATCTCCTCGACAGCGGGCATTTCGCTCTCGAGGACAAGGGGGACGAAATCGTCCCGCTGATGCGTGACTTCCTGCAGCGCCACCTGCCGAGCTGAACGCACCCACTCGAACCGGCATCGGAGAGAGCCATGCCATCGATGCAATTCTTCGAGCTGATGATCGCCATGCTGCTCGCCATCATCGCCCTCCACTATCTCGCGACGCGGCTGAAGCTGCCGCCGGCCGTGGCGCTGCTGGCAGGCGGCTCGGCCCTCGCCTTTCTGCCGGGCCTGCCCACGGTAACGCTCGATCCGGCCCTGGTGCTCGTCATCTTCCTGCCGCCGCTGCTGATGGACGGCGCATGGTTCATCGCGGTTCGCCCCTTGCGTCGGCACATGTTCGGCATCGCCGCGCTCGCGGTGGGCGCCGTGCTGTTTACGACGGTGGTTGTCGCCGTGGTCACACACGCGCTGCTGCCCGAGCTGCCCTGGGCCGCCTGCGCCGCCCTGGGCGCCATCGTCTCGCCGCCCGACGCCGTCTCGGCACGGGCCGTGCTGAGCCAGCTCAAGCTGCCGCGCCGCCTGTCGATCCTGCTCGAGGGCGAGAGCCTGTTCAACGACGCCACCGGTCTGGTGCTTTTCCGCTTCGCCATTGCCGCCGGCGTGACGGGCGCCTTCAGCGCCACCGCCGCGCTGCAGAGCTTCGTCGCCCTCGCGCTCGGCGGCGCCGCCGTCGGCGTGGTCGTGAGCGCGATCTGGGTTCTCCTCGTCCGGCGGCTCGGCGACGACTACCTCATCATTGCGGCGTCGGTTCTCGTGTGCTGGGCGGCGTATCTTGTCGCCGAAAGTCTCCACGTATCCGGCGTCATCGCCACCGTGATGGCCGGGCTGATCTGCGGCTGCTATCAGCACGCGCTCTTTCCAGCCTCGGTCCGAATGCGGGGAACGTCATTCTGGACGGTGATGATCTTCCTGATGGAAGCGCTGGTCTTTCTGCTCATCGGCCTGTCGCTGCGCGGGGTGATCGAGCGGGTCGGCGGCTTCGTTGTGGTGCTCGACGAGATGGCAGGGCCCATCCTGATCATTCTCCTCGCCATGACCGCCGCCCGCTTCGTGTGGGTCTTCGGCTCCGACGCGATCATCCTGATCGCCCGCATGCTCGGCTTCCGCCGCTACGCCCCCCTCGGGCCGCGCTGCGCCGTGGCACTCGGCTGGGCCGGCATGCGGGGCGTGGTGACGCTGGCGGTGGCGCTCAGCTTGCCGGAGAATTTTCCGGGGCGCGACTTCATGCTTGTGACCGCCTTCGCGGTCATTCTCGTCACGGTCCTCATCCAGGGCATGACGCTCGGAAGTCTGATCCGCTGGGCGAATTTCGAGGAGGCGGCCGTCGACCGGCCGCGCCTCACCATGAGCCAGGCGGAGGCGGCGATGGCGCGCGTACAGGCGGAGCGTGTCGCGACGCTCGCCTATGACGAGGCCGGCCACCTGATCCATCCATTGCTGCTCGAGCGCTATCGGCGCAAGGCCGAGCACATGGCGGACTATGCCGGCCGCGAGGTCGACTTCGCGCCGTCCATGCATGCTCATTTCGATGTCGTGCTGGAGGCCGTCCGCGCCGGACGAGCCGAGTTGCTGCGTCTTCATCGCAGCGGCGACATCGACGAGGAGACGCTGCAGGAGCTCGAGCGGGATCTCGATCTCGAAGAGCTCGGCGCCCTGGCCGAAAAGGCGTAGCTCCGCCTCCGAGGCAACGCCCGTCGGCGCCGTTCGGCGCCGTCCATGCGGTGGGCCTTGCGGCAGCACGCGGAGCGCTATCGGATCACCGGAAGACGGGGAGACCTCACCGATCAGGATCAGGAGGCGGCAAGCTCGCTTAGGGTTCCGTAGCTCGTATAGCCCTCGGCGCCGCCGCCGTAGAACGTCGTATTGTCGGCATCGGCCAGCGGCGCGTCGCGACGCAGCCGCTCGACCAGATCCGGGTTGCTGATGAACGGGCGACCGAAGGCGATCATGGCGGCATGCCCCGATCCGATGGCGTCGAGCGCCAGCTGCCGGTCATAGCCGTTATTGGCGATATACTTGCCGCCGAATACGGCATGCAGCGCCTTGAAGTCGAAGTCGGCGGCGGCGTTGGGTCCGCGCGTCTGGCCTTCCACGCAATGGAGATAGGCCAATCCGAGCTGCCCCAGTTGATGCGCCAGATAGCCGTAGGTCGCCCGGGGATTGCTGTCCAACGGAGTGTCCCCGACCGCGCGCGTGAGCGGCGAAAGCCTTACGCCGACACGGTCGGCGCCGACGATCTCCGCGACGGCCGTGACGACCTCGATGGGGAGCCGGGTCCGGTTCTCGATCGAGCCGCCATAGGCATCGGTGCGCTTGTTGGTGCTGTCGCGGATGAACTGCTCCAGCAGATAGCAATTGGCCGCATGAACCTCGACGCCGTCGAAGCCCGCTTCCCTGGCCCGACGCGCGGCGTTCCTGTAATCCTCGATCAGGCTGGGGATTTCCCCGGTCTCGAGCGCACGCGGCATCGAGGGCGGGGCCTGCGTCTGGGTTTCGAGAAAGATCAGCTCACCCGCGCGAATGGCCGACGGCGCGACCGGCGCGGCGCCGCCCTCCTGCAGGTCGACATGGGACATGCGGCCGACATGCCAGAGCTGGCA
The DNA here is from genome assembly GCF_018390555.1 of Ancylobacter oerskovii. Lineage (GTDB taxonomy): Bacteria > Pseudomonadota > Alphaproteobacteria > Rhizobiales > Xanthobacteraceae > Ancylobacter > Ancylobacter oerskovii. Next base: position 13,934 of record NZ_JAHBGB010000027.1, read on the forward strand.
GACGATCTTGCCGCCGGCACCATGCACCGCTTCGACGACGCGATGCCAGGCCGCGACATGCGCATCCGTGTAGATCCCGGGGGTGAAGGCGTAACCCCGCCCCTGCCTTGAAATATTGGTGGCCTCGGAAATGATGAGGCCGGCCGACGCGCGCTGCCGGTAATATTCGACGGCGAGTTCGGAATGAACGCCGTCGGCGTCGGCGCGCGAGCGTGTAAGCGGTGCCATCGCGATGCGGTTGGCAACGCTCATGGCCCCGATCGTCGCCGGGGAAAACAGGGATGAAGAGCCATCAGTTGACACGTCGACAACCTCGATTGCGCGGCAAAGCGGGAAGATGCGCGAACCACGCCTCGACGGATCCTGCCGTCAAGCGACCGGCGGGTTTGCAGGAAGCAGCTTAGCGACCTCGTCGCTGCGAGCCCGTCAAAGCTGGTCAAAAGCGGTAAACGCTCCGTCCGCTCCGGCCCGTTGCCACCCGATGAACCATGCAGGAACGGCCAGCCACCGGCCGCCCCCGCGCGACGGCAGCCCGCGGATCGCCGAGATCATGCGAAGAGCGGCTGAAACCGGATCAATCGAGCGTCAGGAAGGCATGAAGTCGACGCCGGGCGTCGGTCAGCTCCGTGAACTGCGTGTCGTCCTTGAACCGGGCACAGGTTCGATCGAGAAGCTCATAGGCATCGGCGACGTGCCCGTCCGTCTCCAGCTTCGCCGACAATGCGAATGCCGCGCGGAGCTCCAGCGTCAGGGCGCCGATTTCCCTGGCCTTGCCGATCGCAAGCCGCAACAGGCGTTCAGCCTCGCCCGCGTTACCCGAGCGAAGCTCGATCAAGCCGGATATGCGCAGAATCTCGGGCATGCACCATTCGGCGCACTGGATGCACGCCATGGAATGGGCTTCCTCGATCAGTTCGCGCGCCTCCTCCCTGGCTCCCGACGCCAGGAGCGCCTCGGCGACCATGCTGAAATGCATGGGAGCGCGCAGCAGGAAGCGCGCCGCCATGAGCTCCTCCAGCCGGACCCGCATCTCGGCGGCGGCGCCCGGTTCCTGGCGCTTGGCACGGAGCACGCTCCTGAAGAAGCGGCAGACTTCGCGCCAGATGCCGATGTCTTCCTTCAGGCCGTTCTGTTCGAGCGACGTCAGGAAACGGGCCGCGCTCTGCAGGTCGCCCGTCCAGAGCGCTATGGGGATGGCGCAGACGGCCAGCGCGTTCGATTGGGAGACGACATGTCCGGTCGCCTCGGCGCGGTCGACCGCCTCCCGCGCCATGTCCATCGCACGGTCCGGCTCGCCCGATATCCAGAGCACGATCGCGAACGAGCATCGGATGGCCACGCCCCGCTCCGCGTGAAAGCGCGCGAAATGCACCGGATCGGTGGACCGTTGATGACGCGTGACGAGTCGCTCCAGCCTCTGCCTCGCGCTGGCGATCTTGCCGGTATAGATCTCGGCCATCGCAAGAGAGCGGTTGCCTTCGGCCAGGGCCGGCCAGTCGCCCTGCGTCTCGGCGAGGCTCATGAACTGGTTGAACCAGTTGATCCCCTCCTGATTGCGTCCCATGAAGACGAGATAGGAGGCGAGGCCCCACAGGCCATAAAGCTGGTATTTCGGGCTCTGGATCTCGATGCCGAGCTTGTAGCACTCGTGCCAGGCGCTCTCCGCATCGAGAGCGAGATGCATGGCGAAGCTCATCCCGGACGCGCGCGCGGCGATCAGCTTCGCGGTGAGATCCGAAGGGCAGTTGCCCATCTCGCGGGCGGCGAGCAGAGCGCGCTCCACGCGCGATTGCATTTCGCCCATGGAAGACAGCTCGTTCCACAGCGGTATCGCCGCGGCCGTGAGCCGAATGCCCATCATCCTGTCGCCGCCGGGGCCCAAGGCCCAGGCCATGGCGTTGCGCAGATCGTCGACCCGATCGGCATAGTCGACCATCCAGTCGGACTTCTCGCGCCACTCCCACTCTTCGGCGGCGCGTTCGAAAAGCTCGAGGACGTGCCAGGCGCACAGTTGCAGAGCCCGCTCCTGCTCGCCCGCATCTGCCAGTCTTTCCGAAGCGTAGGCGCGCGTACTCTTCAGCAGGCGGTAGCTGAGCTTTCCATCCCGATAGTCCGCGCAGACGATCGACTTGTTCGTCAGCCGCTCCAGGGCATCGATCGTCTGGGTCGCATCGAAACCCGCGGCCCGCGACATGGCGACCGCATCCTGCAACCTGAACGCGCCGGCGAAGACCGAGAGCAGCCTGAGGAGCGCGGCTTCGTCCTCCGACAGCAGCCGGTAGCTCCAATCCAGCGTGGCGAGCAGGGTCTGCTGCCGGAGCGGCGCCGAGCGCTCGCCGTTCCTCACCAGCAGGAATCTCTGCTCCAGCATGCTCGACAGCTGCGGGACGCCCAGGGCGAGCGCCTTGCTGGCCGCCAATTCGATCGCCAGGGCGATGCCGTCGAGACGCCGGCAGATCGCGCAGACGAGCGGTGCGTCGTCATCGGTCAGGACATAGGGGCCCTTCTCCTGCACGCGGGTGACGAAGAGCTGGACGGCCCCGAAGTCCAGGGCTTCTTCCGCGGTGAGACGGGCCGCCTCCGTTGGCAGCGCCAGCGTCGGGAGGCGGTGCACCTGTTCGGAGGTCGTCCGCAGCGGTTCGCGGCTGGTCGCGAGCAGCGTGATCGTCGGTATGGCTTCCAGAAGCCGATTCACCACCGTCGCGACGGCGGCGGCGAGATGCTCGCAATTGTCGAGGATGAGCAGCATGTGTCGACCGTGCAAGAGGTCGATGACTTCCGAAAGCGTATCCTCCGATCGCTGGCGAACACCGACCCCCGCCGCTATGGCCGCCATCGCATATTGCGCGTCCCCCACGGTCGACAGATCGATAAAGGCGACGCCATGGGCATAGGCATCGGACATATGGTGAGCCACGGCGAGGGCGATCGCCGTCTTGCCGACGCCACCGGGCCCGACGACGGTAATCGAACGGGCCACGGTCAGGGTCGCCACGATCTGTGCGATCTCGTTCGAACGCCCGACGATGGCCGGACGCTTGGGAAGCGACCGGGCGGGCGGCGCCGGCGACGCCTGAACGAAAGCCGTCTGCTGCTCGATCTCGACACGCGCGACGAAGCGATACCCACGGCCGGCGACCGTCGCGATGTAGGGATCCGACGAGCCTTCGGCCAATGTCCGGCGAAGCGCCGCCATGTTGACCTTGAGATTTGCCTCCTGCACGAATGTATCCGGCCAGACGAACTGCAGAAGCTCGTTCTTGGTGACGACTTCGCCCGGCCTTCGTGCAAGCAAGGTCAGTATGTCGAGCGCCCTGCCGCCTATGCGCACCTGGATACCGTTACGAAGCAGCAGCTGGCGGCTAGGCACGAGCCTGAACGGGCCGAACACATAGGTTGTGCCATCGGGTTCGGGACACTGTGCTTCCATGCCCTGCAATAGCCCTTGTTGAAGCTGTCGCCCGTCGCTCCTTCCAAAGCGCGGCCAAGTCTACAAAGTTCTCATGTGGCTGCAGCTTCCCGACAGGAGGATGCCCCAAGGACTTACCCCATACAAGATCACAGCGCGGCGGCTGGCATCCCGTGAGGACGTCTATTCTGGTTTTCTCCTGTTCTTGCATGGGAAATCAACAGCTTCCCCGGCGCGGCTCCGCAGTGCCGACGCCTCAATTTACCGTTTCTTACCAAGTTTAACGCCGCAGGACGGTCCGTTCGCAGCGGGCCGGAGGATGGGGTGATAGCTTGAAAGTCGATCGACCTTTCTTGGGACGTCTTTGCCTGGCGGAGTGACTGCATGACGACATCTCGTCGTAACGCTTTGAAATTGGGCCTCTTGTGCCTGGCGCTGCTCGCGGGGGGAGGAACCGAGAGCGCCTCGGCGCAAGCGAGGAACAAGTTCGTCTTTGCCAATAGCAGCGCCTTCGACAGTCTCGATCCCCATACGGTCTTCGATCAGGGCCGTGCCGCGGTCCGCTTCAATCTCTATGACGGGCTCTACCGTTTCGTGGACAACCCGCCGAAGCTGATTCCCTGGCTGGCGGAGAGCCATACGGTCTCCGACGACCGGAAGACCTACACCTTCAAGCTGCGGCCCGATGCCAGGTTTCACGACGGCACGCCGGTGACGTCTGCCGACGTCGCCTATTCGGTCGAGCGCATCATCGCGCTGAGGAAGGGCCCCGCGAGCTTCTATCTCGACCTCATCAAGCCCGGCACGACGCAGACACCCGATCCGCACACCGTCATCTTCAATCTCGCCACCCCCTCGGCGCTCTTCCTGACGACGGTGCCGGACATTCTCGTGGTGAACAGCACTCTCGTGAAGTCCAGGGAGAAGGACGGAGACTGGGGCGCGGGCTGGCTGGCCCGCAACGAAGCCGGAACGGGCTCCTATGTCCTGCGCCGTTACGAGCCGGCGATCGGCTGGACCGGACAGCGCTTCGCGGAACACTTCGCCGGCTGGGCCGGACAGCCGATCGACGAGGTCGAATTCCGCACCGTGCTGGAGACCAATACCCGTGTGCTCGGACTGATGCGCGGCGACTTCGACGGGGCGGACGGCTTGCCCTACGATCAGATCCTGCGCCTGAAGCAGTCCCCCAACGTGCAGATACTCGAACAGGAGTCGATGCGCATCTTCCTGCTGGCGCTCAACAACAGCAAGCCGCTGATGAACGACGTGCACTTCCGGCGGGCCCTCGCCTATTCCTTCGATTATGACGGCTTCATCAAGAACATCATGAAGGATTCGGTGACCCGCAATCCCGGTCCCAATCCGGTCACCATCTGGGGATCGCCGGCCGGGTTGAAGGGCTACAGCTTCGACCTCGCCAAGGCCCGCGAGGAACTCGCGCAGGTAAAGCAGCCTCTGCGGAAAATCAGCATCAATTCGCTGGCCGGCTACAGCGAATCCGAGCAGGCGGCCGTGCTCTTCCAGGGCGCGCTACGCCAGATCGGCGTCGAGGCGGACATCGACGTAACGCCCTGGCCGGTGGTGGCCAGCCGCTTCGCCAAGGCGGAAACCCAGGCCGATGTCACGCCGGTCTGGAGGAGCACCTTCTATGTCGACCCGAACAACTGGGTCGGGGAAGGTTTCGGCACGCGCTACCATGGCACGCGCACGATGTCCTACTACAGCAACCCCGAATTCGACCAGTTGCTCGACCGGGCTCTTCTGACAAGCGACCATGAAGAGCGCCGCATGCTTTACGAAAAAATGACGCAGATCGTCAGCGACGATGCGGCCGGCATCTTCATCTACAATACGCGGTGGTATGGCCCCTATTCCACCAGGGTTTCGGGAATCCGGTTCTCGCCGGCAAGCAACGGCAACGACATTCGCTGGGCGTCGATCAAGCGCTGACCAAGACAGGCGGCCTGGAGACGGCATCGTGAACGCATATTCCGTGGTGGCAAATCGGCTGGTCTGGTTCCTGCCGACCCTGCTCGGGCTCCTCGCGGTCGTTTTCGTGCTCGCGCGCATCGTGCCGTCCGATCCCGCCGTTCTGGCCGCCGGCGAGAATGCGTCGGCCGAGCAGGTGCAGGAAACCCGCGATCGCCTCGGCTTCGACCGGCCGCTGCTGGAACAGTTCGTCGAATATCTTCGCGAGGTGGCGCGGGGCGATCTCGGCACCAGCGTCTATACCCAGCAGCCGATTATCCGCGACCTGGCCGAAAGGCTGCCGGCGACGCTCGAGCTCACCTTTGTCGGCGTGCTGGCGGCGGCGCTCATCGGCGTGCCGCTCGGCGTGCTGAGCGCCCTCCATCGCAATTCGTGGCTGGATCACATGCTGCGCCTGGCGAGCGTCCTGCTCATCGGGGTGGCGCCGTTCTGGATCGCGATGCAACTCCAGATGCTGTTCTCGATGCAGCTGGGCTGGTTGCCGCTTTCCGGCCGGATCGACGACGTCGCGCCCGAGGCGGTGACGAGCCTGATAACCATCGATGCGCTGCTCGCCGGCGATCTGCAGCTTTTCCTCTCGGCGCTGCGCCACCTCGTGCTTCCGGCGCTGACGCTGGCTCTGCCCGGTGGGGCCGTGGTGATGCGTTTCACGCGCACCGCCGTGCTCGACGCCGTCACCTCGCCCTCGGTCGCGTATCAGACGGCGATGGGCCTGCCCCGCCGCGTCATCGTCTGGAAGTACATCCTGCGCTCGGCGCTCACGTCGACGGTAACCCAGCTCGGATTGGTGTTCGGCATTTCGATCACCGGCGCGGTGGTGATCGAGGCCGTCTTCGAGTGGCCGGGGCTCGGCACCTATGCGGCGCGTTCGATCCTGCACTCCGACTACAACGCGGTGATGGGAGTGACGCTCTGCGCCGGCATCGTGTTCGCGATCTCCAATCTGCTGGTCGACCTGCTCCAGATGGTCATCGATCCCCGCGGAGTGAAATGACGAAGCTGATCAAGTCCATCATCGGCCATCGCACGGCTCTGGCGGGCCTCCTGCTGCTCGTCCTCGTGACCGCCATCGCGATCGCGGCTCCGCTGATCGCGCCCCATCCCGACGCGGCGGAAAGCTTTCATATCGACCGTCGGCTGATGCCCCCGTCGTCGGAGGCGATCCTCGGCACCGACCGGATGGGCAGCGACATCTTCAGCCGGGTCATTCTGGGCGCACGGATGACGCTGCTCATCACCGCCGCCGTGGTGTGCTCGGGGGTGATCATCGGCGTGCCCATCGGCCTGATCGCCGGATACTTCAATACCGGGCTCAGCATCGCGCTTATGGGGGTCGCCGAGGTTCTCCTGGCGGTGCCGCAGATCATTCTCGCCATCGCGATCACGCAATCGCTCGGCCCGTCGATCGGGAGCGTGATCCTGGCGCTCTCCATCACCTACTGGCCGTTCTGGGCACGGCTCGTCTATGCCGAGACGCGCTCGATCTGCAACGAGATCTTCGTCGAATCCGCCATCGCGCTCGGCGCCTCGTCCTGGCGCGTCATATTCCTTCACATCCTGCCCAACATCGCCTCGTCCATCGTCGTCCGCACCACCGTCGCCGTGGGGACGACGATGTTCGCCTCCGCAACCCTCGGATTCCTCGGGCTCGGCCCGCCGCCTCCCTCACCGGAATGGGGGCGCATGATCGCGGAGAGCCGCGAATATCTGCCGGAAGCGTGGTGGTATGCGGCAGCGCCCGGCCTCGCCCTCTTCGTGACGGTTCTCGGCTTCTCCCTGTTTGGCGACGGGCTGCGCGACATCCTCGATCCCAAGACCCGGCGCAGTGGGTGAACGCATGACGGCGCTGCTCGAGATCCGCGATCTGTGCCTCGCCTTTCGGACGGACAAGGGTCCGGCCCAGGTACTGGATGGCGTCGATCTCACCGTGGCGCCCGGCGAGATCGTCGGCCTGGTCGGCGAGTCCGGCAGCGGCAAGACCAGCCTGGCCCGCGCCATCCTCGGCGCGTTGCCGGTGCCCCAGGCGGAGATAGCAAGCGGCCGCATCCGGCTGGACGGCGTCGATATGCTGCGTGGAGGAAAGGCCGCGGAGAGTCTGCGCGGCCGCGTCGTGACCTTCGTGCCGCAGGACCCGCTGGACAGCTTCAACCCCCTTTTCCGGGTCGGAACGCAGCTTGCCGACATCATGCGCTACCGAGCCCCGCCCGCGAAGGAAGGCCGCTTCGGCAATGCGCGGCACGCCCGCGAGACGGCGATCCTCGAAATGCTGGACGCCGTGCAGCTGCCGCAGTCCCGCGCCCTGCTGGACAGGTATCCGCACCAGCTTTCCGGGGGGCAGCGCCAGCGCGTGATGCTGGCGATGGCGCTCCTGCCGCAGCCCCGCATGATCATCGCGGACGAGCCGACCGCCGCGCTGGACGTCACGGTGCAGGTGCAGATTCTCGGGCTGCTCCGGCGCATTGCGGCCGAACGGGGTGTCGCCATATTGTTCACGACGCATGATCTTGGCGCGGCCTGGGAGATCTGCGACAGGATCATCGTCATGTATGCTGGCCAGATCGCCGAAATCCTGCCGCGAACGGCGTTCTTCGCGAAATCGCGCCATCCCTATACGCGCATGCTGCTCGCCAGCCTGCCCGAGCCCGGACGCGAGGCGATCGGCATATCCGGCGAGTCCGCCAGCCCGCTTTCCCCTCCCCCCGGATGCCGGTTCCACCCGCGCTGCCCGATGGCATCCGACATCTGCCGGAAGGCGCGCCCGTTGCCGTCGCGCAGCGAGGACGGTCATCTGGTGGCTTGCCATCACCCATGGGCCGCCGCGTCCTCGCCCGCTCATGTCTGAGCCGTCGTCTCCGCCCCTTCTCGAGCTTGAACGCCTGTCCTGCCACTTTCCGATCCGGGGCCTGCTGGGCCGTCGTGCCGGGACGTTGCGGGCCGTCGACGACGTGTCTCTCAGCCTTCGGGAGGGCGAGGCGCTCGGCATCGTCGGCGAGTCCGGCAGCGGCAAGTCGACCCTCGGCAAGACGCTCGGCGGCATTCACGATCCGACCGACGGCGTGATCCGCCTGGCCGGCGAGCCGATCGCCACGCAACGGTCGAGACGGCCGCTGAGCGTGCGTGCCCGGCTGCAATATGTCTACCAGGATTCCGGCGCCTCTCTGGATCAGCGCTGGACCTTGAGGCGCTCCCTGCATGAGCCGCTGGTGATCCACACCGATTGGTCACGCGAGCATCGCGAGGCGAAGGTTCGGGAGATTGCCGGCGCCGTCGGTCTGGCGGAGGAACATCTCGACCTGTACCCGCATGAGCTGAGCGGCGGCCAGCAGCGGCGCGCGGGGCTGGCGCGCATCCTCGTGCTCGGACCGCAGATCGTCGTCTTCGACGAGCCGACATCGGGGCTCGACTTCTCCGTGCAGGCGACGGTGCTGGCGCTGATCCGCGGCATTCGGCGCATGTTCAACCTGACCTATCTCATGATCAGCCACGATCTCAATGTCGTGGGCTCGATGTGCGATCGCCTGGCGGTGATGTATCTGGGCCGGATCGTCGAGATCGGACCGACGCGCGAGGTGCTGGGCAGGCCCCGCCATCCCTATACCCGGTCCCTGGTCGACTCCTTGCCGCGCATCGGCGGCCCGCGCGTGACGGATCGCCTGGGCATGCCGGGTGAGCCCGTGTTCCCGGCCGACATGCACCAGGGGTGCGGGTACCGGACGCGCTGCCCCATCGGCACGCTGGCCTGTACCCGGATCGACCCTCGGCTCGTCATCAAGGAAGCTCATGGCGTCGCTTGCCTGGAATGGCGTCCCTAGGCGAGCAGCCACGGGCATACCCGGCCCGCAGGGTGTCGGAACGAGCGGAGGCAACGGCTCCGATCCTTCGATGTATCGCCCTGTATTGGCAGGCAAGTCTTGCGACGCTTCTCTTGCGACGCTTCCCGCTCGCATGCGCGTAGACCCGTAAGCGAGGGAGGCGGGCTCCTCCCTCGACGGGTCGTATCTCTGCTGGAGGCGGCGTAGCTTCACTTGCCCGCGTCGGGCAGAACCTCCATCCGCATCACCTTCACGCCTCCGACGGCGAGGTCGGGAAGTCTGGCAAACCATTCCTGCACATATGGCATGGCGTTGTGGGCCTCGAAGTCGACCTGATTGGCGAAGATCTCGTAGAAGATGAAATGCCCGGGCGCCTCGCGGTTTTCCTGAAGGAAATAGACGAGGTTCTTGGGATCGCTCCGCACGAGGTCGATCAGGGGTAGCGTCGCGGCGCGCAGCTCGTTTTCCTTGCCGGGTTTTGCCCGCACTTCGGCAACGACGGAATAGGCGCCCGCAGGGATCCGGGCATATCCCTCGCCCGGGCCCGACTGAGCCAGTGCCGCCGGCGCGCCCAAGCAGCCCCCAAGGAGCACGGACAGGGCCGCCAGTGCGACCGGCCGCATTTTTCCAGCCATGGAACGTTCCTCCTCCGATCCGGGCGGCTTCAGTTTCCGCTGGCGCTTGCGAGGCGCCGCCGGGCGGCCAGAGCGTCGTCGAACGTCTTCTTCACCGGGCCCAGTGCCTGGACGAATTCGAGCTGCTCACCTTCACATCCCTTGCAGTAGATGAGCGTCCAGCCGTTCGATTTTCCCTCGGTGATGGGATTGGAGTTGGCCTCCCTGGGTGCGGCGAGACGTGCCGTCTCGGAGCGCACCGTCACGACGCGATTGGCTCTCACCTGCGTCATGCCCCGGCGCGCGGATTCCGCCTCGAGATCCTGGATGAACGTGTTGAAGTCCACATCGTCGCCGATATGGAAGCAGATATGCATCATCCGCGGAAAGGCCGGGCTCATGTGATCGAGCGGCTCGGCGAAGCTATGGCCGCCACCCATCGGCTGCGCGGCATCGCGATACTGCAGAAGCTCGATCACCACATTGTCGAACTGCACGAAACGCACGTCGAGGCGCTGGGCACCGCCTTGCAGGTCCGGCACGCCGATGGTGCGCGGGTTCACCCCGCGCTCGCGCGCCAGGATCTCCTGGTCGGTCAGCAGCGTGTTGTGGATGCGCTCGCCCTGAAAGTCGCCATCGCGCATCACCTCGGTGCCGCCGAGCACTTCCGTGTAGAATTCGAAGGCACGATCCATGTTCTGCACGGTCAGGCCGAAGTGCTGAACGCCCTGCAGCCGCGCTCCCAATGGCCGGCGATCACGGACCGCTGTCGAAACCGGCGGAGCGCTCTGCGCCGAAGCCGCGCCCGCCGCACCCGCCCCCGTTGCGGCCAGGACCATCGCCCCGGCGACCCGCAGCGCATCCCGACGATCAACGCCGAAACCATTGGTGTCATGCTCATTACTCATCCTCGATCTCCATCTTGCTGTTCGGGAGGATTGGCCGATCGGCCCTTCGAGAAGCGTCGCGACCTCAGGATTACGGCGCGAAAGGAACGAGCTTCTCCGCGCCATGGTCCGTCATGGCGCGAGACGGGCGGGGCCTTTCACCTCGCTCGATGACGCAAGGGATCTTGCTTCAGCGCTCGACCCCAGGCGAGTTAAGCGAAGTAAAAACGCGCGTCCCGAGCAGCGACCGCCAGACGATCTGGAGGCCGGGATCGGCATCTGGTCCGCCGTCCCGCAGGAACAAAAACGCGCAGCACATCAACGCACATCCAGAACAGACGATGAAAACATGATGTAGGCGGGAGATTATGGAAGCTTGATTGACTTTGGCGACGAGGTGAAAAACCGTAAAACAGCGTCCGCCCTCGCCTTCTTCACCGGCGCTCCGAACACTGCCGGCCGCCGTTCTCGCCGATATCCCCATGCATCGAGACCGGCGACATGCCACGATCGCCCTCCCCAGATGGGAACCCGAGTCGTCATGCATCTGCGCCAGATCGACCTCAATCTGCTGTATGTCTTCCATCAGGTGATGACCCATCGCAGCATTTCCCTCGCCAGTGAGGAGCTCAATGTGAGCGCTTCCGCGGTCAGCCACGCGCTGGCGCGGCTGCGCCAGACCCTCAATGACGAGCTTTTCGTGCGCGGCGAGAACGGCATGGTGCCGACCGCGCGGGCCTTGGCGCTCGCAGGGCCGGTCCAGAACGCGGTCATGCTGCTCGGCGCGGCGCTCAATGCCTCTCCCTTCGTGCCGGCGGAATCGCGCCGCACCTTTCGGATTGCCGCCGGCGACCTCTTCTGCTCGATCACCCTGCCGAAGCTGCTGGCGCGCCTGGCCGTGGCGGCGCCCGCCGTCGATCTCAAGGTGGTGCCGCTCAGCCGCACGGACTTCCGGCGGCAGATCGAAAGCGCCTCGGTGGACCTCCTCATCGGCTGGTTCGAGACCCTGCCGGAAACCCTGCGCAGGACCGAGCTCATGACCGAGCGCGCGGCGCTCCTCGTGCGGGAAGGCCACCCGCTGCTCGATGGCGAGGTGACGACGGCCCGCCTCCTCGCCTATCCGCATGCCGTCGTCGAACTGACCGGAACCGACGAGATGCGCACCGACGGCTTTCAGGACGACCGCGGCCTCGTGCGGCGCGTCTGGATCGAGCGGGCCGTTCTGGAGGCGCCCGCAAGCGTCACCCCGGCGCCGCGGGTCGCTGTTTCCGTGCCCTATTTCACCGCCCTCGCCCCGCTTCTGCGCGGATCGGATCTGGTGGCGACCTTGCCCGCCCGCCTCGCACGCTCGGCGCTCGCGCAAGGCGGCCTCCGCAGGCTCGACCCCGCCCTGGAGCCGATCGAGGTGACCCTGGAGATGGCCTACCGCGCCTGCGACGAGGGGGACGAGGGCCTCGCATGGTTGCGCGCGCAGCTACAGGCGGCCAGCGAGGACACGCAGGAGGACGTCGCCTGAGCGCGATGCCACATGAAGATCGTTCAGCGGTTGCTGAGAACTCTGCAATTGCGGCCGGTCAGACGGTAACATAGGCTTCTCTCCCGTTCGCCACCGGGTGATCCGGCCGTCGCCTCCATAGGGGCGGCGCTTCCGCGACGTGTCGGCGCGAACGCAGAGGGTAGGTCCCATGGGATGTGCGCGCTTCGAGGCTGCGCCCGCAGGCGGCAGGCGTCTCGCCTACGCGCTTTCGGCCGCCGCGCTGCTGTTCTTTCCCACCCTCGGCCATGCCCAGGTCATCCAGTCGGTCACCTGCCTCGTGACCGGCGGCGCCCAGAACGGCATCAATACCGGCGGGATCAGCGCCTCCTATCCCGGCAACGCCTCCGGCAGCACCTATGCGACGGCCTATGCGCAATCGCTCGGCGCCAATGGCGCCGGCGGCTACGATACCGCGGTGGAAGGCGGCGCCGCCGGCAATGTGAGCCTCACCACGGACGGCACCATTTCCGCGCCGGACGGCACCGCCGCCGCCGTGCTGGGCCTCGGCGGGCTCTATCTTCCCCAGAGCGCCGTCGTCTGGGCGCAATCGCTGGGCGGCTGCGGCAATGTCGCCACCGGCCACTATGTCGGCCAGGGCGGCACGGCGGGATCGGTCACCGTCACCGCCAATGCCGGCACGGTGATTGAGCTCGGCTCGAACACCGCCGGAATCTATGCACTTAGTGCCGGGGGACAGGGCGGCGCCTACACCCAGGACCTCACCCATCTCGTCGGAGCGGGCGGGACCGGAGGCGACGTGACCGTCACGTTCGCCGGCAGCCTTAACGGGCAGGGTGCCGACGATGCCTACGGCATCTACGCGCTGTCGGTGGGCGGTTCGTCGGGCGCGACCGACAGCGCGTATTCGGCGCTGGGCGGCTATGCCGGCACGGTCAACGTCACGCTCGCCTCCGGCGCCTCGATCGCCATGTCGGGTGACGGGTCCATCGCGGTGTTCGCGGCGAGCGTCGGCGGGCTGTCCTGGTACGCCGACAACGGCACCGACTGGGGCCACCAGAACGGTAATGGCGGCGAGGTCACGGTCGACGCACAACCGAACGTCGCCATCACGACCTCGGGCGAACTGGGCATCGGCATCCTCGCCCTGAGCACCGGAGGCAATTCCTCGCCGGACCTGACGCCGCCGGACAGCCTGCAGGACCATGGCGAGAATGCCAAACCCCAGGATTACGCCCCGGCCGGCAATGCCGGCGCCGTGACAGTGAACAGCGCGGCGACCATCACCACCGAAGGCGACGTCGCCATCGGCATCGCCGCCGTCAGCGCGACGGGCGGGCGCGGCGCCGGGCAGTTGCTGGAGAAGGCGGAGGACGGGAGCTATGTGATCGACCAGGTCGGGCAGGTCGGCCCCGGCGGCGGCTCGCCCGGAACGGTGACGGTCGTCAATTCCGGCACCATCTCCACCTCCGGCGTCGGCGCCATGGGCATTCTCGGCCTCAGCCTCGGCGGCTCGGGAGGCGTGATGGACAGCAAGCCCGGCCTGCTCAATTTTCTCGGCGGCACCACCGCCGGTACGGGCAGCACCGGCGGCACGGTGACCATCACCGATAGCGGCAGCATCTCCACCACCGGCATCGCCGCTATCGGCATCCTCGCCCAGAGCGTCGGCGGCGGCGGCGGCACGACGACCGGCACCTCGGGCGTCATCGCCGTCGGCACCAATGGCGGGGTCGGCGGCGATGGCGGCCTGGTCGATGTCGAGAAGCTCGGCGGCGCCCTCACCACCGGCGGCGACGGCGCCTTCGGCATCCTCGCGCAATCCATCGGCGGCGGCGGCGGCAACGGCGCCAATGCCACCGGCCTCGCCGCCTCGGTCGGTGGCCAGGGCGGAGCCTCCGGCACCGGCGGCGAGGTGGACGTCACGCTGCAAGCCTCGACGCTTCTGACGGCCGGCGATTTCGCCGTGGGCATCGGCGCCCAGTCGATCGGCGGCGGCGGTGGCAATGGCGGCTATGCCAAGACCTATTCGACCTCTGCCATCTCGGCAGCCATCGGCGGCACCGGCAGCGGCGGCGGTGCCGGCGGCACGGTGGACATCGCCACCACCGGCAGCTCAGTCACCACGAGCGGGGCGCATGCCGCGGCCGTTCTCGCACAGTCCATCGGCGGCGGTGGCGGCAATGGCGGCGCGGCGGCGGTCTACACGGCGAATGCCGGCGTCACGGTCACCACCGCCATAGGCGGCGATGCCGGCGACGGCGGCGCAGGCGGCACCGTCACCGTCAACGGGACCGGCACGACCTATGCCACCAGCGGGATGGATTCGATCGGCATCCTCGCCCAGAGCATCGGCGGTGGCGGCGGCAATGGCGGCTCGGCCCTGGCGCGTTCGGAAACGCTGCCCGCCGGGACCGAATGGCAAATCTCCGTCGATACCGCGGTCGGGGGAACCGGCGGCGGCGGCGGGGCGGGCGGCACCGTCATAGTGACCAATACCGGCACGGCGGTCGCCGGCGGCTCCACCGGCACGATCGCCACCGATGATGACGGCTCCACCGGCGTCCTCGCGCAGTCCATCGGCGGCGGCGGCGGCAATGGCGGCGATTCCAGCGCCTTCGCGCGCTCCGTCGAGGGAGCCTCGTCCAGCATCAAGGTCAGCGTCGCGGTCGGGGGCGCGGGCGGCCAGGGCGGCGACGGCGGCGCCGTCAGCGTGAACAATGGCGGCGCGGCCCCCTGCGGCGCCGATGGTTGCGACACCGGCAGCTGCGACGCCAGCTGCGTCGGTACCATCCTTACCCAGGGCAACAACGCCGCCGGCCTCCTCGCCCAGTCCATCGGCGGCGGCGGCGGCAACGGCGCCGTCGGCAATGGCAGCGTCAGCAGCCCCAATCTCGGCACCGAGACGGGCACGTCCTACGACACCGCGATCGCGATCGGGGGCGATGGCAGCGACGGCGGCACCGGCGCAACGGTCACGGTCGCCAACAGCGCCGGCAGCCTCATACGGACCTATGGCTCGGGGTCGCAGGGCATCCTCGCCCAGAGCATCGGCGGCGGTGGCGGCAATGCCGGCGGCGGCGTGGCGACCGGCAGCGGCGACAGCATCGTGATGAACGTGGCGGTCGGCGGATCCGGCGGCAGCGGCGCCACGGGCGGCACGGTGAGCGTGACCAATGACGGCGCCATCTCCACCGGCCAGCTGGTCGCCGATCAGGGTAGCGGCGGCACCTACACCACCGGCGGCGATGCGGTGGGCATCCTCGCGCAGAGCATCGGCGGCGGCGGCGGCACCGGCGGCTCCTCGGACGCGGCGGCGACCATCTCCGCCTTGTTCCAGATCGAGGACCTGCTGAACGCGCCGAGCAACAGCTATTCCTTCAGCCTCGCCGTCGGCGGCAGCGGCGGCGGCGGCGGCGACGGCGGCACCGTCACCGTCGACAACGAGGGCAGCGTCACGACGCTCGGCGAGCGCGCCCACGGCATCCTGGCTCAGGCGATCGGCGGCGGCGGCGGCAGCGCCGGCACGGCGACGGTGGCGGCGAACTCGATCGTCGCGGGACCCGTCGACGACAAGTCGGGCAATTATGCCTTGACCGTATCGGTGGGCGGCAGCGGCGGCGCGGGCGGCAATGGCGGCACCGTGAATGTCGAAGGCGACGGCAGCGTGCTCACCGCCGGCTATGGCGCCATCGGCATCCTCGCCCAGTCCATCGGCGGCGGCGGCGGCGTCGGTGCGGAGGGCACCGTCGACAACACCACGACCATGGGCCTCGGCGCCGGCTGGAACGGCTCGGGCAGTGCGGCCGGCCATGGCGGTAGCGTCACCGTCACCGCCGGCACCGTCACGACGCTCGGCGACGACGCGCATGCCATCGTCGCGCAATCGATCGGCGGCGGCGGCGGCCTCGGCAGCGCCGGCTGCAGCAATTCCACCCAGGCCTCGACCAGCGGCATCGCCGCCACCCTGTGCTTCGGCAATCCGGCCGGCACCACCGGCAGCTTCGCGCCGTGGAACGACGCCTCCTCCTTCACCATCCATATGGGCGGCGGCTCCGGTGCCAGCGGCGCCGGCGGCGATGTCGCGGTGAATGTCGACGACGCGCTGTCGACGAGCGGCGCCCGCAGCATCGGCGTGATCGCGCAGAGCATCGGCGGCGGCGGCGGGCTGGTCACGGTCGCGGCCGCCAACACGCACGCGGTCAACCTGCAGGCCAGGGCCGGCGCGAATGACGGCGCCTCCGGGACGGTCACCGTCACGCAGGCGACCGGTGCCAGCATCGCGACGACGGGCGATGGCGGCTGGGGCATCCTCGCCCAGAGCCTCTATGGCGGCGGCGGCTTCGCCGGCGATCCCTCCCTGTCCATAGGGTCGCTGACCGCCAACCAGCTGAGCAGCCCCGACAAGGTGGTCGACTCGAACGGGAACATCATCTCGGCCGGCAACGTCGTCGTCGATCTCTATGGCAGCATTTCCACGACGGGCGCCAATGCCCATGGCGTCGTCGCCCAGTCGGTGGGCGGCGGCGGCGGCATCGCCAATTCCCCGGACAATTCCAGCCTCGCGTTCGGCAACAGCGCGACGATCAACGGCACCTCGGAGGGTCAGTATGTGGCGACCGCGGGCGCGGTGTCGGTGACGGTCGAAGCGGGCGCGTCGATCAAGGCCGCCGGCGCCGGCTCCATCGGCATCCTCGCCCAGAGCACCGGCGTCATCCACGGCGACAACGACTACGCGCCGATCAACATCACCATCAACGGCAGCGTTCTCGGCGGCACGATGGCCGGCTTCAGCGGCACCATCGGCGCCGCCGGCCTCGTGCTTTCCGGCGGCGGCTACGGGACCTGGGCCCAATGGGACACCGAGAACCAGGTCGTGATCGGCGCCACCGGCTCGCTCGGCACCGTCGACGGCATCAACGGCACCGCCCTCGCCGGCTACTATGGCGCGACGAATGTCGTCAACAACGGAACCATCACCGGCCGCGTCGAGCTCGGCACATCCGGCATGCTTTGGAACAACGATACCGGCACGCTCAATACCGGAACCATCATCGATGTCGGGAAAATCGACAATGACGGGACCATCAACATAGGCGGCACCGGAAAGGTCGCGACGACGACCCTTACCGGCTGGCTCGAGTCCAGCGGCACCCTCGCGATCGATATCGATGCCCTGGCGACGCAGAAGGCGGACATGCTCTCCGTGCTGGGCGGCGAGGCCTGGCTCGTGACGGTCGTCCCCACGGCGAAGGCCCTGCTGCCGGGGTCCTACGAATTCCTCTCGGTCGCGAGCGGCAACGCCCTGAGCGTGGCGACCGTGCCGTCCACCCTGCTCTTCGACTGGAGCGTCGACATCGACGCGGGCACGAACACGGCCGCGCTCACGCCGACCGCCGATTTCGCGCCGGCCGGCGTCACGCTGACGCCGGGCGAGGCCTCCTTCGCCACCTATCTCGGCACCGCCTGGGCCAATGCGGATGCGGGGCTAGCCCCCCTGTTCGGCGCGCTCTCGCAGATCGGCGACGGCAGTTCCTATTCCGCGGCGATCACGGCGCTCTCCCCGGAGGCCTCGCAGGCGCAGGCCACCGCCCTTCTGAACAATGCCGGCACGATACTGGGCGCGGCGCTGAGCTGCCCGGTCTTCGTCACCTCCGGGACGCTGCTCGGCGAGGATGAATGCGCCTGGGCGAAGGTCGCCGGCAGCTGGATGAGCCAGTCGCAGACCCGCGACACGCAAGGCTTCGACGTCTCGCAGGTGATCTACCGGCTCGGCGCCCAGAAGGAGCTGGTGCCCGGCTGGTATCTCGGCGGCTCGCTCGGCGCCGGCCCGACCTCGTCCTCCTCCGACAACGGCTCCAACGGCTCCGGCTACACGGTCGACGGCAGCGTCTCGCTCAAGCATGTGGCCGGCCCCTGGCTGTTCGCCGGTTCGCTGGCCCTGGCCTATGGCGATTACAGCAACAGCCGGCTCGTCCAGCTGCCGGTCGACGGCATGGCGCCGGCGGTGCTCGACAGCGACACCAGCATGACCTTCGTCGCCGGCCGCCTGCGGGCGGGCTACGAGTTCACCTTCCCGAACTGGTACATCCGCCCCTATGCCGATCTGGATGTCGTCTACGCCAACGCGCCCGGCTACCGAGAACAGGGCGGCTCGATCTATGCGCTTGAGGTGCAGGGCAGCGATTATGCCGGCGTGATCGTCTCGCCCATGGTGGAGATCGGCGGCCGCTACGATCTCGACGACCTGATCCTGCGCCCGTTCCTGACCGCCGGCGTGAGCTTCAGCTCCAACGATTCGCGCGTAGTCAGCGCCCGCTTCGCGGGAGCTTCCGCCCGGGACGGCACCTTCCAGACCTATCTGAATTCACCCGCCGTGCTCGGCACCATCTCCGCGGGCCTCGACCTCTACAAGGCGGGCGGCTTCGAGCTGAAGGCGGAGTACGGCTTCTCGGCCGGCGATTCCTTCCAGGTGCAGAGCGGCAGCGTGCGGTTCGCCTATCATTTCTGAGCCTTCCACCTCCCCTGCCCGCCGGGCGCCGCGCACCGGCGCGCCCGTGCCGGATCGTCTCCGCCAGCCTTCCACCCATGCCCTTCAACGTGCAGCTTCAGACCAAGGAAAGCCGATGTTTTCTCGCAGACATCTCATCCAGTGCGCCACCGGCCTCGCGGCGTCGGCCGTGCTCCCGGTGGCGGGGCCCGCGTCGGCCGCGGAGGCGGCAACGCCCCCGACGGGAGCCGCGCAGATAGCGGCCTCCATTTCCGGCCAGCTGTTCGACGGCGACGGCCTCGCCCGGCCGGTGCCGGACAGCCCGACCGTCTCCGATCTCGCGAAGAACCTGGACCGCACGCTGGTGCTCGGTGGAGGCGGCGAATATTACGTCGCCTGGTACTGCGGCTTCTTCCACGGCCTGCTCGAACAGAACGTCGATCCGACGATCGCGGAGATGGTCGTCGGCACCTCCGCCGGCTCCTATCTGGGCTCGTCCCTGCTGTCCGGGCGGTTCGGGCAGCTGCGTACCGAGTTCGACTTCTTCGGCCATTTCCCGGGCCTTTTCGCCAGGCTCGCGCCGGTGACGGCCCCCAATGCGAGCCAGAAGCGGGCGCAGGACATCAACGCCGCCGTCAAGGACGGGTCGCAGGAGACGATCCGGGCCATCGGCCATGCCGCGCTCGCCTCGGACAATCATCTGAACGGCGACGGCGTCGCGCGCCTGGCCTGGCTGCTCACCGGCGACAGCCGCACGGGCTGGCCGACGCCGAAAATGTTCACCACCGCCAATGACTGCTACACGGGCGAGCGCATCGTCGTGCACCAGGAGGTCGCCCGCCGCAACGATATCCCGCTCGCGCGTGCGGCCGGCGCCAGTTCCTCCCTGCCGGGCATCATCGGGCCGACGCTGCTCGGGCAGCGCTACTGCATGGATGGCGGCATATCGAAGACATGGGCGCATACCGATCTGGTCGCCGGCTCCAGGCGCGCGCTGGTGATCACGCTGACCAATGGCTATGAGGGCAGCCTGCTCACCGGCATTCCCCACAACATCCACGACGAGATCGCGGCGCTGGAAGCCGTGGGCACGAAGACGATGCTCATCATCGCCGGCACGCCACCCGGCATAAGCCTGCTCGATCCCCGGCAGATCGAGCCCGCCCTGCGGGCCGGGTATGAGCGGTCCAAAACGGAAGCCCCCAGGATACGCGCCTTCTGGGCCTAGCGATCGCGCAACACGCCATGATCGCGCAACGCATCATGTGAGGCCGGTGGACCGGGCCGCTCATGGGGGGCCTTTGAGCCCCCCGCCCGGTGCGGATCGACGGCCAGCCCGAAGCCCGCCGGTCAATCCGGTTCGGCCGCCCGGTAGCCCAGTCGGCCTTTTGTGAAGATCACGAGCAGCAGGGCAAACACGCCGAAGCCGAGACCCAGCCCCAGATACATCGACAGCACGCCGAGGCTCGTCATCTGGCCGAGGCCCGGCAGGTGCTCCATCAGGAAGGCGTTGGGAAACACATCCATGACGCCATGGAGCAGGATCGCCACGAACACGCTGCCCCGGGTGTTGTTGAAGACCCATGTATAGATGAAGGTCACCGCCGTGATCCAGAAGACATAGGCGGCGATGTTCGGAAGGCTGGGCACGGTCCATTGCCCGCTGAACCAGATCGGCGAATGCCAGAACGCCCAGAGCAGGCCCAGGATCAGGCTCGCCTTCACCGGCCCCCAGATTTCCTGCAGCCGCGGCAAGGCATATCCACGCCAGCCGATTTCCTCGCCGAGCGGTCCCGCCAGCAGCCCCGGATAGGCGAAGAACACGGCGGCGGCCGCCAGTTCCGGCACGATGTCGATGGGTGTCGTTTCCGCCAGCGCGCCGGGAATGGCGATCGTGCCGATGGTTTCGATCGCCGGCAAACCGATGAACACGAAGGCGTACCAGAGCAGGCCCACGCGCCAGCGCACAATGCGCCGCAACAATCGGGCGACGCCTTCCCGGCCTTCCGTGACAGCCGTCACCACGAAGGCGCTCACGGTCGGTCCGCTGAACGTGCCGACGGCCGTCAGCAGCAGGAAGCTCGCGGGCGCGTGGAACGGCAGCAAGCCGCTTCCTTCCTGCGAGAGGAAGAAAAAGGCCCATACGAACCATGAGCCGCCGTAAGCGATGACGAAATAGGCGATAATCGGATAACGGCGGATCAGGTTTCCCACAGCGCCAGCCCCTCCAGCATGCAAGAAGAGCGATAGCAAATCGGCACCGCGAAGAAAACGCCGGGAATCGAGTATTCACCGGATCATCGGGCCCGCATTTGCTTGCGCCGACCTTGCCTTCGACGAGCATGACTTTCGAACACGATGGGATCGGCCCCGATCCGGTCGGCCGCCTGTTCGACGCCGCACGACGCGGAACGCCGCCCGCTACGAAAATCCGCTCCACATAGTGAGCCCCGCAAAGCTTGATCGCCACGCCAGGCTTGTTTCCGCCGCCACCCCTGACATGGCCCGCCGTCAGCGCGGATCATAGACGCCCAGCGAGGAATCGTAGCGATCAAGGGAAGCCTCGGGCAGGTAGCGCCGCTCGATCTCGACCACCTGCGGAAAGCCGGTAAGTTCGAGATAGCCGAATTCGCCGAGCGGGTTGGCGGCACGGCCGGCATTGAAGTCGTTCAGCGCGTCGGCGCCGCGCGCCCGGCAATCGGCGAGGAAGTCCTGCATCATCAGCTGGGCGACCTTCGCGATGGAGATGTTGTAGGTCACCACTCCGAACTCGCGATATTCGTCGCTGCCGAGGGCCGGCTTCACCGCGCTGGCATTGATGTACATGAGCGCGTCGGGGAAGGCCTCGCGCACCCTGCGGATTTCCTCGCGCGACTGGAGCGCCATGATCATCAGCATGTCGACCTCGGTGCGCAGATAGGCATCGCAGCGGCGCAGCACCTCGTCGACGCTGCCCCCGACGGCCGCCCGCGAATCCGTGCGCGCGAGGATGACGACGTCGGGATCGAGTTCCGCGCGCTTGTCGCAGGCGGCCCGGTATTTCGCCACGGCGTCGTCGACGGGAATGACCTGCACCCCCTTGGTGTAGCCGCAGCGCTTGGGGAACACCTGGTCCTCGAGGAAGAAGCCGGCGGCCCCCGCCTTGATGAACTCGTGCACGGCACGGGTGGTGTTCACCACATTGCCGAACCCGGTCTCGCAATCGGCGATCACCGGTATCGAGACCGCTTCGCAGACGTGGCGGATATTGGCGACCACCTCGGTGAGGGTCATGAGCCCGGCATCGGGAAGGCCGAGTATGTGCGCCGCGGCCTGCGAGCCCGAGAGGCCGAACAGCCGGAAGCCGGCCGCCTCCGCGAGCTGGGCGTGATGCGGCGTCGCGCCGGAGATCCATGGCAGCGGCCAGGCGTCCTCGCGGATCTGTCGCCGGAGCTCCGTGCTCATCTTGCCGTCGACGACCGTCTTCCTCAGATGCATGGCGGCTTCTCCGTGATCAGGGGCGGGTAAGGCCGAGGCGAAACAGCCACGGCGCAGCGAGAACGAGGAAGGTCACCCGCAGAACGTGGCAGGTGACCACGAAGGCGACGTCGGTGCCGATGGCGAAGGCCACCGTCGTCATTTCGGCGATGCCGCCGGGCGCGAAGGCGAGCAGCAGCGCCTCGCGCGGCACCTCGACGAAACCGGAGACCATGAAGGCGAGCATGAGCGCCGCGATCAGCAGCAGCGCCGTCCATGCCAGCGACTGCAGGATGGTCAGGTGAAAGTCGCGCAGGCGGATCCCGGCGAAGCGGGCGCCCACGATGCAGCCGATCAGCACCTGCATCCCCGCCACCAGCCAGCCGGGCGGCGCCGCCACGGTCAGGCCGGCAATGTGGCAGGCCGCGCTCAGCAGCAGCGGCACGATCATCGCGCCGCTCGGGATGCGCATTTTCCACCCGATCGCCGTGCCCAGCACCCCGCATGCGATCAGGATCAGCCAGTCGGCGGCGGCCAGTGCCGGCGCGTGAACCGGCATCGGGCCGACCGACGGATCCAGGTCGAACAGGAACCGCACCGCGAAGGGAACGAGGAAGACGACCGCGATCACGCGGACGGCATGGACCAGCACCAGCCGGCGCATGTCCCCGCCATGGTGGCCGCCGAGCAGGGTCAGCTCGCTGAGGCCGCCCATGGTGGAGGCGAAGAAGGCGGTGACGCGGTCGAACCCGCACAGCCGCACGAAGAACGCGCGCCCGAGGAACGGCGTCGCCAGCAGGAAGGCCAGCAGCACCGGCATCACCTGCCAGTGATGCAGCAGGCCTCCGGCGATCTCGGCGGTGAAGGCGCTCCCCGCCAGCACGCCGATCACCGGCCGGGCGAGGTTGCGCGCCGAAGCCGGCAGCGCCCAGTCGAAGCCGCCGATCGAGGCCGCCGCACTCGCGCAGAGCGCGCCCAGCATCCAGGGAAGCGGCAGGCCGAGCAGGCCGAACACCGCACCCCCGGCGAGGCCGGCCGCGAGACAGGGCGCGCCCCGCCGCAAGGCTGGAGGAGTGGACATGCCGGGCATCGGCGCGCGCTTTCACCCGTTGCCTCACGCCGCCTGCAACGCCGCATCCCCCATGCGGCCGAGCCGCTCGCGCCCCTCGATCATGTCCTGCATCGAGCCGAAGGCGTTTATGTAGTGCCCCTTGAACCCCGCCTCGTCGAGCAGCCGGAAAAGCCGGCCGAAATCGAGGTCGCCCTCGCCGGGCCTCAGATGGACCTCCTTGCCGTTGCGCCAGCAATCGGCGAGGCGCACCTCGTCGCAGCGCCCGACATCGAGACCGGCGATGAAGCCCTCGATGCCCTCCGGCACGAGATGGGCGTGATTGGCGGTAAAGGCCCAGCGGATGCGCGGCGAGGTCAGCCGATCGAAATAGTACCGGGTCTCCTCCAGATTATGCGCGAGGTAGTGCACCTCGGCGTCGTCCGGCTCCCAGTTCATGTTCTCGAGCCGGAGGTCGATCCCCAGCCGCTCGGCATGTCCGGCCAGCCATTGAAGCCTGGCGAGGCCGGCTTCGCGCCGCATCTCGACATCGGAGGTGAAGTGGTAGCCGGCATGCACCACCATCCACTCGCCGCCGAGCCGCTTGCACGCCTCCAGATGCCCGAGCAGATAGCGATCGACACCGTCGCGCACATGCGGCGCCACCTCGGCGACGTTGACCGCCGACATGGTGTGGATGCCGATCCTGATGCCGTGCTCGTCGCACATGCGGCGAATGCCGGCGATCCGCTCATCGGTGAGCGACTCGACATTGTTCGGCGCCACGTCGATCTTGAGGTCGAGATATCGGATGCCGTGCGCGATCGCCTGCTGGATGCCGTCCTCGATGCGCGCGCGCCTGCCGACATCGACACCGATGCGTTCGATGAAGCTCATGTTTCACCTCAATGGTCGGAATGAAGGGGAAGCCGGGCGGTCCGGCGCGCAGGACGGCCGGACCGAAAAGGGGATCACTGCGCGAGGCCGAGTTCGACGAGGATCTCGCGCACCTTCTTCTGCTCGCCTTCGAGGAAGACGGCATAGTCGGCGCTCGGCTTGTACAGGTCGAGCCAGCCGCGCTCCTTCATGATCTGCTGCCAGCGCGGCGACTTGACCATCTGGTCGAACACCGCGGCGACCTCGGCGGTCTGCTTGTCGGTCAGCGATTTGTGCACGGAGACACCGCGCCAGTTCGCCAGCACGACGTCGATGCCCTTCTCCTTCAGCGTCGGCGCGTCGATCCCCGGAAGACGCTCGGGCGAGGCGACGGCGATGATCCGCAGCTTGCCGGCCTCGATCTGCGGCGCGAAGTCCTGGTAGCCGCCGCCGCCGACATTCACCTGCTTGCCGAGCACCGAGGTGATGATCTCGCCGGTGTTGGCGTGCGGCAGGAAGTTCACCTTCTTCGGATCCATGCCGACCTGCTTGGCGATCAGCGCATAGAAGATGTTCTCGGTGGAGCCCGCCGAGCCGCCGCCCCAGATGAACTTGCCGGGATCCGCCTTGAACCTGGCGATCACGTCGTCGATCGACTTGAGCGGGGAATCGGCGGGAACCACCATCACCTCATATTCGCCGGCAAGCAACGCCAGCGGCTTCACGTCGGCCAGCGACACCGGCGACTTGTTGGAGATCGGGAAGATCACGTGGCCGAAGCCCTGCGTCAGCACGGCGTGGTTGTTGTTCTCCTTGCTGGTGACGAATTGCGAGAGCGCGATCATCCCGCCGCCACCGGGAATGTTCACCACCTGGACGTTGGAGGCGAGCCTGTCCTTTGCCAGCGCGTCGGCCATGGCCCGCGCGGCCTGGTCCTGTCCGCTGCCGGGGCCGCCCGGCGCGATGATCTCCAGGCCCTTGAACTCGGCGACGGCGGGGGCGGCGAAAATCGCGACGCCGGTCATCGCGAAGGCGAAAAGTCCCTTGGCGAAATGCTTCATCCTCGTTTCCTCCTGACGTTGTTTTTGTCGCCGGTCGTTAGTCGTTCATGGGTCCCGGCGTGCCCGCGCGGCGTCGATCACCGCCGCGGCGGATTTCTCGAATTCGAGCTCCCGCTCCATCTCGCGGTGCAGCCCGACGAGTTCGTAATAGGCCTGGGCGCTGGGCAGCGTGGCGCCTATGGCGCGGAAGGACCTGCCCTCGCGCAGCGCCCGCATCACCGCGAGCTGGCCCTGCATGGCGGCGTAGATGGCGATGGTGGGAAGCGTCACCCCGGCCAGGCCGATGCGCTCCATGTCGGCGAAGTCGAGCAGGTCGTTGTCGGCGGCCTGCGACAGCGTCGCGGTGATCGGACAGGGCACCTCGGCGACGAGACGGGAAAGACCGGCCTCGCTGTCTATGCCCTGCGCCTTGGCGTAGTCGGCTCCCGCTTCGAGATAAAGCTGGCAGCGCTCGATCGCCTCGTCGAGGTTCTCGGCACCCACATCGGTCCGCGCGACGAGGCTGAGGGAGGTGTCGCGTCGCGCATCGAGAGCCGCCTTGATGCGGCCGATCATTTCGGCGGCGGGCACGATCTGCCGGCCGGGAAAATAGTGGCAGCGATTGGGGAATGCCTGATCGTTGATCTGGATGGCCGCGACGCCGGCGCGCTCGAAGGCGCGCACCATCTGCCAGGTATTGTGCACCGAGCCGAAGCCGGTATCGGCATCCACGGTCACCGGTATCTGCACCGCGTCGCAGATCCGCCCATAGGCGTCGGCAATGTCGCGCATGTTGGACTGGCCGAGATCCGGCCCGGCGAGCAGCCCGCCCGTGGTCGAATTGCCGCCGGCGGACAGGCCCCGGAAGCCGACGCTCTCGGCGATACGGGCGGAGAAGGCGTCGTAGACACCCGGAAGGATGAGGAGCTCGGGTGCCTCCAGCAGCGAACGGAACGTGGCACGGGCGCTCATCATGCCGCTCCCGTCGAAGCGCGCCGGTCCGCGCGCGCCGACCAGATGCGCACCGCCAGGGGCGACAGCACCACGACGATGGCAAGCAGGATCAGCGTGCAGGAGATCGGCCGCTCGAACAGGATCATCGGGCTGCCCTCGCCGATGGCCAGCGAGCGGCGCAGATGCTGCTCCAGCAGCGGCCCGAGGATCAGGCCGAGGATCGCCGGGATGACCGGGGCGTTCACCACGCGCATCACGAACCCCAGCAGGCCGAATAGGAACAGCAGGGCGAGGTCGAAGGTGTTGTAGTTCAGCGTGTAGGCGCCGAGCGAGGCAAAGGCCACGATGCCGCCGAACAGCAGCGGGCGCGGGAGCGTCAGCAGCCGCACCCACAGCCCCACCATGGGCAGGTTGAGCACGAGCAGCAGCACGTTGCTGATATAGAGGCTGGCGATCAGGCCCCAGACCAGCGAGGCGTTGGTCTCGAAGAGCAGCGGCCCCGGCCGGATGCCGAATTGCTGGAAGCCGGCGAGGAGCATGGCCGCGGTGGCGGAGGTCGGCAGGCCGAGCGCCAGCAGCGGCGCGATGGCGCCCGCGGCGGAGGCGTTGTTGGCCGCCTCCGGGCCGGCCACGCCTTCGATCGCGCCGTTTCCGAACTCCTCCTTGTGGGGAGAGAGACGGCGCTCCAGCGTGTAGGACAATATGGTCGGCAGTTCGCTACCGCCCGCCGGCAAGGCGCCGAGCGGGAAACCGATCGCCGTGCCGCGCAGCCAGGAGCGCCACGAGCGGCTCCAGTCCTGCGCGCTCATCCACAGGCTGCCGGCCAGCCGGTAAAGCTCCTCCGTGTGGTAGCGGGCGCGCGAGGCCGCGAACAGAATCTCGCTGACGGCGAACAGCCCGATGGCGAGGATCACCGTGTCGATGCCGTCCAGCAGCTCCATCGCGCCGAAGGAGAACCGCGCCTGCCCGGTCTGCGGGTCGAGGCCCACGCAGCCGATCAGCAGGCCGAGGAACAGCGAGATGAAGCCGAGCGACAGCGAATTGCCGAGAATGGTCGTGATGACCGCGAGCGCCAGCACGATCAGCCCGAAATATTCGGGCGCGCCGAGCAGCAGGGCGAGGTCGACGAGCAGCGGCGCCACCAGCGTCAGGCCGATCGTGGCGATGGTGCCGGCGACGAAGGAGCCGATCGCCGCCGTCGCCAGCGCCTGCGCCGCCCTCCCCTTGCGGGCCATCGCATGCCCGTCGAGCGCTGTCATCATCGCCCCGGATTCGCCGGGGGTGTTGAGCAGGATGGAAGCCGTCGAGCCCCCATATTGCGCGCCGTAATAGACGCCGGCGAACATGATGAAGGCCGGCGTCGGGTCGAGCCCGCCGGTGATCGGCAGCAGCAGCGCGATGGCGACCGAGGGGCCGATGCCCGGCAGCACGCCGACCGCCGTCCCCAGCGTGACGCCGACGGCGGCCCAGAACAGGTTGAGGGGCTGGAGGGCGACTTCGAAGCCGTGAAGCAAGGCGAGGAACGTATCCATCACTTCCCCCTCACCCGGCCGGGAACAGGCCGGCGATCACGCCGAGCGGCAGGTTGAGACCGAGGCCGACATTGAAGACGAGCAGCGTCACGATGCCGAAGCCGAGCCCTATGGCGAGATCGCGCAGAAGATTGCGGCTCCCCATCACCCACGCCGTCACCGCGAACACCATCGCCGCGGTCGGCGGCCAGCCCGCCCATTTCAGGATGAATATCTGGACCAGCAGGGTCCCCGCGATCAGCGCGACCGGAAGCAGGTCGTACTCCTCGTCGTCCTGGCTGGCCGGACTGGTCACCGCATCGGTCACGGCGCACAGCCCGCTGAGCATCAGCCCGGCGGCCACCAGACCAGGAAACAGCCGGGGGCCGGCGGAATCATAGCTGAACCCGACAGGAAACCGGCTCGTCAGCATGGCGGCCGCTCCGCCGAGCACGAAGACGGAAAACCCGAACGCCGCCTGTCGCCACCCGGCGCCGGACAGCCGAAGCGGCAGGCGTTTCCGACCGGCGGACGAGCCCTCGCCGATCCGCGGCGTCATGGCCG
Source organism: Ancylobacter oerskovii (assembly GCF_018390555.1). Classification (GTDB taxonomy): domain Bacteria; phylum Pseudomonadota; class Alphaproteobacteria; order Rhizobiales; family Xanthobacteraceae; genus Ancylobacter; species Ancylobacter oerskovii. Next base: position 42,082 of record NZ_JAHBGB010000027.1, read on the forward strand.
AGGCCACGTCTTTTCGTTGACCCATGTCGTCCCTCCCACTCGCCGCTCTCTGTCGGCGTTTTGCCATTTGAACCTCAATGACGCTCAAAGTGTCAACACTTTTGAGTTTGAATTGCCTAACACTCGGATTTTCGCCCCATATCTGTTGACAATAACGCAGATGCAGCATCAGATTGCGCATGGTCGACAGAACCGCTTCCGAAGCCTCGACATTGGGCGAGCGCGTGTTCGAGCAGATGCTCGACATGATCTATCGCGGGGATCTCGCCCCCGGCTCCGTCGTGAACGAAGCGGCGCTGGCCGTGCGTTTCCAGGTGAGCCGCGGGCCCATCCGCGAAGCCGTCCGGCGGCTGCAGGGCATCCAGCTGGTGACGCGCGAACCCTTCGCCAAGGCGCGCGTCGTGAAGCTTTCCAGGCAGGCGCTCGCCGATCTCTATGAGATGCGCGAGGCCCTGGAGGGCTATGCCTGCCGTCTCGTGACCGAACGCATGTCGGATCAGGATCTCGCCGAACTGATCGCCGCCCTCGAAACGGCGCGGCAGGACTATTTGAGGGATGGCCAGCCGGAATCGCTGTCGGACTTCGACTTCCATTCCCGGATCATCCGGGCGAGCGGCAATGCGCGGCTCATCTCCACCCTGTATGGCGACCTCTACCATCTGCTTCGGATGATGCGGCGCATCAAGGGACATGTGCCCCAGCGCAAGCATGACGCCTATTCGGAGCACTGGCAGATCATTCGCGCCATCAAGGCGCGCGATGCCGACCTCGCCGAGTCGCTGATGCGGGCCCACATCCGCCGGGCCGCCGCCCACACCATGGACGAGGGCCAGCTTACGGATGTCGCCTCCCGGTGACGTTCCGGGCCTGCCGACCGGAATTCCTCCCGCGATCGGCCGTCACCGCGCTGTGACGCATTGACCGCCGGCCACGACCGCGAGCAGCTTCACCGGCGGCCATGCGGTCGAAGGAGGTGGGAATGGATCGCTGGCAGGCCATGAGGGTGTTCGTCAAGGTTGCCGAGACGGAGAGCTTCGCCGAGGCCGGCCGCCAGTTGCACATGAGCCCGCCGGCGGTCACGCGGGCCGTCCACACGCTGGAGGAACAGATCGGTGTCCGGCTGCTCACCCGGACGACGCGATCGGTGAAGCTGACCGAGGCGGGCAGCCGCTATCTCGATGACTGCCGCCGCATCCTTGCCGATATCGCCGATGCCGAGGCATCGGCCGCCGGCATTCATGCCAATCCCACCGGCACGCTCATCGTCACCGGGTCGGTGATGTTCGGCCAGATGTACGCGCTGCCCATCCTTCTCGAATATCTGGATCGCTATCCGGCGGTCACCGGGCGCAGCCTGTTCGTGGATCGGGTGGTGAACATCGTCGAGGAAGGCATCGACGTCGCCATCCGCATCGGCCACCTGCCGGATTCCGGCCTCAGCGCCATCCGGGTCGGCTCGGTCCGGCGGGTAATCTGCGGGGCCCCCTCCTATTTCGACACATATGGCATGCCGCGGAAGCCCGGCGACCTGGCGCATCACCGGATCATCGCGGCGACGGCGGCCTGGGCCTCGCCGGAATGGCGCTTCGGACAGGACGGAAAGACCAGCGTCACCGTTCGCCCTCGCCTTTTGTGCAACACCAACGAGGCCGCGATCGCCGCCGCCGAACAGGGCTGGGGGCTCACCCGCGTGCTCTCCTACCAGATCGGCCCTGCCCTGCTGGAGGGACGCCTGCAGGCCGTGCTGACCGAGCATGAAGAAAAGCCGGTGCCGATCCATGTCGTGCATGCGGAAGGCCGGCGCGCGCCTGCCAAGGTGCGAACCTTCGTCGACCTGGCGGTCGAACGCCTGCGCGCGAACCGCTTGTTCAACTGACGCCACGCCATCGAATGGCGCTCCGGGCGTCCTCCGTGTCCGCCCCCTCCTCACATCCTATCGTTCGGGCCTGACGGATTGTTCCGATCAACGGAACAATAACTTCCGCGTTTTGCCGATTAAAGCATCCGGCGACAGGGGCTATCTCTCCTCGCAAGGCGGACATCGAGCCGTTCACCGCTCTCGACCACGAGGAGGACATCATGAATCGACCGATCACGTCCCACGCGCCGATCACCATTCACCACCGTTTCGCGACGGTCGACGGCGTCGAGATGTTCTACCGGGAGGCCGGGCCGGCCGACGGGCCCGTCGTGCTGCTTCTGCACGGTTTCCCGACCTCGTCGCACATGTTCCGCAACCTGATGCCGCTGCTGGGTGACCGGTATCGCGTCATCGCCCCGGACTATCCCGGCTACGGCCAGAGCGACGCCCCGGATCACACGGCGTTCTCCTACACCTTCGCGCGCTATGCCGACATGGTGGATGCGCTGCTCGGCCAGCTGGGCGTCACGCGCTACGCCATGTATGTCATGGATTACGGCGCGCCCGTCGGCTACCGCCTCGCTCTCAAGCATCCCGAGCGGGTCAGCGGTCTGATCGTCCAGAACGGCAATGCCTATGAAGAGGGGTTGCGCGCGTTCTGGGACCCGATCAAGGCCTATTGGGCGGATGGTTCCGCCGAGCACCGGGACGCGCTTTCCTGGCTGGTGACCCTCGATGCCACGCGGTTCCAGTATGTTGACGGCGTCCGCGACCCGTCGCGCGTCAGCCCGGACAACTGGGTGCACGACCAAGCGCTTCTCGACCGGCCGGGCAACCGGGATATCCAGCTCGACATGCTCTATGACTACCGCACCAACGTTCCGCTCTATCCGCAATTCCAGCAGTTTTTCCGCGAGCGCCAGCCGCCGACGCTGATCGTCTGGGGCAAGAACGACACCATCTTTCCCGAGGAAGGTGCCCATCCCTATCTCCGCGACCTGCCGGCCGCCGAGCTGCATCTTCTCGATACCGGCCATTTCGCGCTCGAAGACAAGCTCGACGAAATGGCCCCGCTCATCCGCGATTTCCTCGATCGCGCCGTGGCGGCGCGCTGACCGCGCACCGGCGCCCGCAACCGCACGAAGGCCGTCGGGAGTAGAATGCCCGACGGCGCGAGCCGCCGGGATGGTCGTGCGCCTCCCGCCCCGGCTTCACCCTGGAGAACCGTCATGTCTTATGGGTTTCTGGATATTGCCATCACCCCGAGCGTCCGGGCCGCGCAGGCGGAGATGGGAGCCGATCGCCTCTGGACGGATTTCGAGGGGCATCGCGAATTCGACCGCTTCACCGAGAACGAGACCGCCTTCATTGCGGAGCGCGACAGCTTCTACATGGCCACCGTCTCGGAGACCGGCTGGCCCTATGTCCAGCACCGCGGCGGGCCGCCTGGCTTCCTGAAGATGATCGACGACCGGACCCTGGCCTTCGCCGATTATCGCGGCAACCGGCAATATGTCAGCACCGGCAATCTCGCGGCGAACGACCGGGCGTGCCTCATCCTCATGGACTATCCACGGCGCGCGCGCCTCAAGATCTACGCCCATGTCGAGAAGCTGGCACTGGACGCCGATCCGGCCCTGGCCGAACGGGTCGTCGATGTCGCGTACCGGGGAAAGCCCGAGCGGCTTTTCCGGCTGCGGCTGGAAGCCTTCGACTGGAACTGCCAGCAGCACATCCTCCCCCGCTTCACCGAGGCGGAGGTGACGCGGGCGATCCTTCCGCTCCATGAACGCCTTGCCCGGCTGGAGGCCGAGAACGCGGCGCTGCGCGCGCAGCTCGAAAACCGTGGCGACGCTTGATCGCACCCGCCCGTCTCCGCTCCGGCGCGACGGCTTCGCTGGGCAGCCGCCTTGCGGGCCGGCGCCGGCCCGGCGAGGTCACGATGGCACCGTTGCCAGCAGCGCCTCGCGCGCCGACCGGATGTGGCGGCGCATGAGGATTTCCGCGACGTCGCCGTCCCGCTCGACCAGCGCCGCGAGGACGCGCCGGTGCTCCTTCCAGGCGGCGAACCCGCGCCCCTTCAGCAGCCCGTGGCGCGAGCGGCAGAGCTTCAGCCGCGGATAGAACTGCTCGCACAGCAGCCCGGTGAGCACCGGATTGCGGCAGCCCACCGCGATGCGCACGTGGAAGTCGTTGTCGAAGTCGTTCTGGACATAGGGCCCCTCCGGGTTGGAGTGCAGGTCCTCGCCGTGCCGGTCGACGATGGTGGCGAGCTGCTCGAGCTCGGCATCGGTCATAGCCGTCGCCGCCAGCCGGCTGGCCATTCCCTCCAGCGCTTCGCGCACGTCGAGCAGCGACAGAAAATCCTCCAGCGTCGGCGAGATCACCCGCACGCCCTGATGGGCGACATGGGTGACGAGCCCCTTCTCCTGAAGGCGCCGCAGCGCCTCGCGGACCGGCGCGCGGCTGACGCCGAACTCGTCGGCGAGCGCCGGCTCGTTCAGCTTCTCGCCCGGCCGGATGCGCCCGGCCATGATCGCCGACGTCAGAATGTCGAACAGCGCATCGGACTGGTTCGCGCGGCGATCACTCTCCGGGCGAACGATTCTTGTCGACACGTTAGCGGGCAAACCCAGAGACCCCTCCCGATCAATCCTCGTTCCATGACTTGCAGTCACGGCGATTCTCTGCGATGTGTCGACAATAATGAAAATTAGGGAGGATAACCAGATGATACGCCTGCTTTTGGCCGTCTCTGCCGGCCTCGCCCTCGCCGGCGCCGCGTCAGCCCAGAACTTCCAGCCCGCCAACCCCGAATGCATCGCACCCGCTGCGCCGGGCGGCGGCTTCGATCTCACCTGCCGCGTCACCTCCCAGCAGCTCAACGAGCTCGGCATCGTCAAGCCGACGATCCGCACCACCAACATGCCCGGCGGCATCGGCGCGGTGGCCTACAACAACATCCAGGCCCGGCGCCCCAACGATCCCAACGTGATCATCGCCGTGTCCACCGGCTCCTGGGTCAACCTCGCCCAGGGCAAGTTCGGCCGCTTCACCGAGAACGACGTGCGCTGGCTCGGCGCCATCGGCGCGGATTACGGCGTTCTGGCCGTGCGCAAGGACAGCCCCTACAAGACGCTGCAGGACTTCGTCGACGCGCTGAAGAAGGATCCCGGCTCGGTGACGATCGGTGCCGGCGGCACGGTCGGCAGCCAGGACTGGATGAAGCCGGCTCTCGTCGCCAAGGCGGCAGGCGTGGATCCGCGCAAGATGCGCTACCTGTCCTATGAAGGCGGCGGCGAAGCGCTGGCCGCGCTGCTCGGCGGCACCATCCAGGCGGTGCCGGGCGATGCCTCGGAAGTGCAGGGCCAGCTCGAGGCCGGTGAGATCCGCGTGCTCGCCACCTTCTCCGAGGAGCGGCTGCCGGGCGTCTTCGCCAACGTGCCCACGGCCAAGGAGCAGGGCTACGACGTCCAGTGGCCGATCGTGCGCGGCTTCTACGCGCCGCCGAAGATCACCGACGAGCAATATGCCTATTGGGTCGATGCGCTGAAGAAGCTCAATGCCGATCCCAAATGGCAGAAGGTGCGCACCGATCAGGGCCTGTTCGCCTATGACTTGGTCGGCCCGGATTTCGACGCCTTCGCCAAGCAGCGCACCGACGCCTTCCGCAAGCTCGCCGCCGAAGTCGGCCTGAAGACCACCGGCAACTGAGGTCTGGTCATGAAGGCAGGGTTGTCGGGGGACCGCATCACCGGCTCTCTCTTTCTTCTCATCGGCATCGGCGCGATCTGGCACGCCTGGTCGCTGGACGTTCCCTTCGCGGCCGACCCGGTCGGCCCGAAGGCGTTCCCGATGGTGGTCGGGGCCTTGCTGGCGATCGCCGGCGCCTCCATCCTGCTGCGGCCCGAGGAGATCGAGTGGGAAGTCGGCGACTACGGCCGGGTCGCCGTGGTCGCCGGTGCGAGCTTTCTCTATCCGCTGGCGCTGGAATTCCTCGGCTTCGTCCCCGCGACGGCCCTGCTCTGCTTCGCCTGCGGCAAGGCCTTCCGCGGCCCGACGGTGGGCACGGCGATCGCCTCGCTCGCGCTCGCCGCGGCCTTCCTGCTGCTGATCGATACCCTGCTCGGCCTGCCGCTGCCGCGCGGACCGCTGGGGATCTGACATGGAAGCGCTGTCCTCGCTGGCCTTCGGCTTCAGCGTCGCCTTCACCCCGTTCAACCTGGCGCTGGCCCTTGCCGGCGCCGCCCTCGGCACGGCGATCGGCGCGCTGCCGGGCATCGGCCCGATCAACGCGATCGTGCTGCTGCTGCCGCTGTGCTTCTCGCTCAAGCTGCCGCCGGAGAGCGCGCTGATCCTGCTGGCCGGCATCTATTACGGCTCGGGCTATGGCGGACGCATCTCGTCCATTCTTCTGAACATTCCCGGGGATCCCGGGCTGGTCATGACCACGCTCGACGGCTACCCGCTCGCCCGCCAGGGCCGCGGCGCGGCGGCCCTGGCCCTCAGCGGCATCGGCAGCTTCGTCGGCGGCACGCTCACCGTCCTGCTGCTCACCTTCCTCGCCGTGCCGATCGCCCGCCTCGCCGTCGCGTTCGGACCCGCGGAATATGTGGCGCTGATGGTGCTCGCCTTTGCCCTGCTGTCAACGATGGGACAGGGGCGCACCGCCAAGACCTGGGCGGCGATCTGCCTCGGCCTGCTCGGCGCGATGATCGGCATCGACGGCGGCTCGGGCGTGGAGCGCTTCACCTTCGGCTCGCTGGAGATGCTGGGCGGCATCGATTTCACCACGCTGACGATCGGCCTGTTCGCGGTCAGCGAAATCCTGATCGTCGCCGAGGGCATGCGGTCGGGCGCGGTGACGCATCTCGGCTCCGGCGACCGGCTGAAGATCGGCGAACTCGTGCGGTGCCTGCCGGCGATGCTGCGCGCCACCGGCATCGGCTTCTTCCTCGGCGTGCTGCCGGGCACCGGGGCGGCGGTGGCCTCCGCCCTCGCCTACACCGCCGAGAAGCGGGTCTCGAACCGCAACGACACCTTCGGCAAGGGCGACATGCGGGGCCTTGCCGCGCCCGAGACCGCGGACAATGCGGCGCAGACCGCCTCGATGGTGCCGATGCTCGCGCTCGGCATTCCCGGCTCGGGCACCACGGCGGTCATGCTCGGCGCGCTGCTGATGTACTCGATCACCCCCGGCCCGCTGCTGTTCACCCAGCGACCGGAGATCGCCTGGGGGCTGATCGCCTCCATGTATATCGGCAACGTGATGCTGCTGGTGCTGAACCTGCCGCTGGTCGGCCTGTTCGCCCGCCTGCTGCTGGTGCCGAACTGGATCCTGTTCCCCGGCGTGCTCGGCCTCTCCTTCGCGGGCGTCTACGCCGCCACCAACTCGATGTTCGAGCTGCTGCTCACCACCGGCATCGGCATCGCCGCCTATGCGATGCGCAAGATGGGCATCCCGCTCATCCCGATGCTCATCGCCTTCGTGCTGGCGCGGCTGCTGGAAGACAACATCCGGCGCGCGCTCTCGATCTCCGACGGCGACCCGATGGCCCTGTTCTCCTCGCCGGTCGCCATCCTGTTCTGGCTGCTCGCCGCGCTGACGCTGCTGGTGCCGGTGCTGGCGCCGCATCTCGGCCGGCGCATCCGCACCGTCTCCGACAGCGAAGGCGGCTGAGGCCGCTTCGGTTCAACCGCATCTCCACAAGGATCAACGCCGTGACCTACCTCCTCAGCGCCGATCTTCCCGCCGCCCCGGCCGGCGCGCGCTTCCGCTCCCTGATCGAGCGCGACACGATCCTGCAGATGCCGGGCGCCCATAACGGGCTTGCCGCCATCCAGGCGCGCGATGCCGGCTTCGAGGCGCTCTATCTGTCGGGTGCGGCGGTGAGCGCCGCGATGGGCGTGCCGGATCTCGGCATCCTGACCGTCGACGACATGGCGTTCCACATCCGCCAGCTTGCCCGCGCCTCGAACCTTCCGGTCCTGGTCGATGGCGACACCGGCTATGGCGAGGCGCTCAACGTCATGCACATGGTCCGCAGCTTCGAGGATGCCGGCGCCGGCGCGGTGCAGATCGAGGACCAGATCCTGCCCAAGAAATGCGGGCACCTGAACGACAAGCATCTCGCCTCGCCCCAGGACATGGCTGCCAAGGTCAATGCCGCCCGCAGGGCCCGCCGCGATCTCGTCATCATCGCGCGCACGGATGCCGCCGCCAGCGAGGGCATCGAGGGCACGGTGGCGCGCGCCAGGCTCTATCTGGAAGCCGGCGCCGACGCGATCTTCCCGGAAGCGCTGACCTCGGTCGACATGTTCCGCGACGTGGCGCAGCGCCTGCCGGGCGTGAAGCTGCTCGCCAACATGACCGAGTTCGGCCGCACCCCGGCGCTGACCGCCGCGGAATTCGAGGAACTCGGCTACCGGATGGTGATCTGGCCGGTTTCCTCGCTGCGGGTGGCCGCCAAGGCGCAGGAGGAACTCTTCGACGAAATCCGTCGCGCCGGCACGCCGAAGGCGCTGATCGGCCGGATGCAGACCCGCGCCGAACTCTACGACACCATCCGCTACTTCGATTACGAGGCACTGGACCGGTCGATCGTCACCACGGTGCTTCCGTCCTAGGGGCAGCGACGCGGCCGCCGGCGGCACGGCCTCCCGATGCCGCCCGCGCGTCACCCGGCGTCGTGATGCAGGATGTAGAGCTTGCGCATCGTCTCGAGGATGGTCCATGCCCCCGTCCAGCCGCGCGGCAGCACGAGCACGTCGCCGGGGCCGATCTCGCGCAGTTCGCCGTCGCGGCGCGCAAGGCTCGCCCGGCCGGAGATGACGTGGCAGATTTCCGAGGAGGTGGAGCGGTCGGCGGTGAAATGCCCGGGCGTGCATTCCCACAGACCGATCTCGACCCGCCCATCCTCCGAGGTGAACAGCGCCTTCGCCGCCTCGAACTGGTTTCCGGTCGTCGAGGTCGGCTTCAGCTGGGCCGGGCCGAGATCGATGGTGGCGGCGCCCGGATAGGTCTCGAGATCGATCATGGGAAACTCCAAAGCGGATAGAAGCGGACGGGCGCCCCGGCGCCCGTGGCAAACAGGGGTCAATGACCGGTGATGCGGTCGGCGATATGCGCGAGGCGCGACGTGTGGCCGAGCCCCGCCTCCTCGCGCTCGTCGGCGATGCGGTAGAGCTGGTACATGCTGTGCACGCCGAGCCAGCGCAGCGGCTCGGGCTCCCACGGCGCCACCGTGCGGTTCACCCAGGGCAGCCGGGTCAGCTCGGTGTCGCGGCGCAGGACCAGGTCGCTCAGCGTGCGGCCGGCGAGATTGGAGCTCGATACGCCGAGCCCGACATAGCCGCCCGCCCAGCCGATGCCGGTCGCGGGATCGAGGCCGACGCTGGTGCACCAGTCGCGCGGCACGCCGAGCACGCCGCACCAGGCATGGTCGATGCGCGCGCCCGAGGCCTGCGGCAGCAGCCGGTCGAGAATGGCCTTCAGCTTGTCGATGGTCGCCTGCTGCGTCTGGCCGCGCACATCGGTCTTCGAGCCGAAGCGATAGGGCACGCCGCGCCCGCCCATGGTGATGCGCCCCTCGCGGGTGCGCTGGGCGTAGCAATAGGCATGGGCGTAGTCGCCGAGCAGCTCGTGCCCCTTCCAGCCGATCTCGTCCCACAGCGATGGCGGCAGCGGCTCGGTGATGATCTGCGCGCTGTTCAGCGGCAGGATCGCCCGCTCATAGCCCGGCAGCCCCGGCGTGAAGCCCTCGGTGGCGCGGATGATCAGCGGCGCGCGCACGGTGCCGCGATTGGTCGTCACCCGGCCTTTCTCGATGCGGGTCACTTCCGTCTGCTCGTAGATCGGCACGCCCAGGCGCTCGACGGCTTCGGCGAGGCCGCGCACCAGCTTGGCCGGCTGCACCCGCGCCATGTCGCGGATGACGAAGGCGCCCTGTGCGTTGCGGATATTGATGCGCGCCGTGGTTTGCCGCGCATCGAGCATCTCCACCCGCTCGGACGGCATCTCCCATTGCAGCATCGTCTCGTATTCCGCTCGCGCCCGGTCGAGCTGCGGCTTGTTGACGGCGACGTTGAGGTTATCGGCGCGGACGATGTCGGCGTCGATGCCCTCCGCCTGCGCCACCGCGATGACCTCGTCCACCGTGCCGGCCATGGCACGCTGCATGTCGACGACGCCGCCGCGCGTGGAGGTCTTGAGATATTTCTCGCGCGACCACCAGAACCCGCCGGACAGCCAGCCGCCATTGCGCCCGGAGGCGCCGAAGCCGGCGAACTCCCGCTCCACCATCACGATGCGGATCGAAGGGTCGGCCTTGCGCAGGTAATAGGCGGTCCACAGGCCGGTATAGCCGGCCCCGACGATGCACACATCCGCCTCGACATCGCCGGGCAGCGGAGAGCGGGGCGCCGGTATGCCGCCGATATCGGCATACCAGAACGAGATGTTGCCGTTGGTCTTCACGTCCATGGCGGCGGCTTTCGGGTTGGGATGGTCAGGTGAGGATGAGGTCGGCCTGGTCGTCGTCGGCCAGCAGCTTGGCGTCGCGCTCGGCGAAGCAGAGCGACACGGCGTCGCCGATGGCGAAGCTCTCCGCCTCCAGCGGCGAGCGGACGATGGCGGTCGAGCCGTCGCGCAGCCGGACCTCGTATTTCGAGCCGGAGCCGAGATAGATCGCCTCGGCGATCTCGCCGGACAGGCGGTTGCGGCCGCCCGCGCCGGCGCCGGGACGTGCGAGCGACAGCTTTTCGGGACGCAGCAGCATGACCGGGCGCGCGCCATCGGCGATGCGCCGGCGCGTCGTCACGGTCTCGCCGGCGATGGTGATCGCGGTTTCCTCGCCCGAGACCCGCGCCTCGCCGCGCAGCACGGTGGAATCGCCGATGAACTTGCCGACGAACAGCGTCGCCGGCTCGTCATAGAGCTGCCGGCCGGTGCCGATCTGCTCGATCCTGCCGTGGTTGAACACCGCGATCCGGTCGGAGAGCACCAGCGCCTCCTCCTGGTCGTGGGTGACGTAGACGAAGGTGGTGCCGAGCTCGCGATGGATGCGCTTGATCTCCAGCTGCAGCCATTCGCGCAGCTTCTTGTCGAGCGCGCCGAGCGGTTCGTCCATCAGCAGGATCGGCGGGTCGAACACAATGGCGCGGGCGAGCGCCACGCGCTGCTGCTGGCCGCCGGACAGTTCGCTCGGATAGCGATGGGCGAAGTCGGCCATCTTCACCATGTCGAGCGCCCGCGCCACCCGCCGCTCGCGCTCCGCCCGGCCGACGCCGCGCAGGGTGAGCGGATAGGCGACGTTGCGGCCGACATTCATGTGCGGGAACAGCGCGTAGTGCTGGAACACCACGCCGATGTTCCGCTTGTGCGCGGGCACCCCGACCATGCTGGTGCCGCCGACGGTCAATTCGCCCGAGGTGATCTCGGTAAAGCCGGCGACGACGTTGAGCGTCGTGGTCTTGCCCGAGCCGCTCGGCCCGAGCAGCGTCATGAACTCGCCGGGCTCGATGTGCAGCGACACGTCGTCCAGCGCCGTGAAGGCCCCATAGCGCTTGATGGCGGAGACGATGTCGATGGCCGCGCCCTTGGCGGCAGCGGTTGCGAGGGTGCTCTTCATGGATCAGCTTTTCCTCCGCCGGTTCCCCAGCAGCAGGCCGCCGGCGATGACCAGCGACGTGGCGAGGAACAGGACCGTGCCGACCGCGGCCACCGTGGGATCGGCGTCGCGGGTGATGCTGGTGAAGATCTGGACCGGGAGGGTCTTCAGATACGGGTTGGAGATGAAGAGCGCGACGATAATCTCGTCGAACGAGGTGACGAAGGCGAACAGGAGGCCCGAGAGGATGCCGGGCAGGATCAGCGGCAGCGTCACGGTGCGGAAGGCGGTCAGCCGGCCGGCGCCGCAGCTCGCCGCGGCGGTCTCCAGCCGCTTGTCGAACACCTCGAGATTGGCGGAGACGGCGATGATCACGAAGGGGATCGCCAGGATGGTGTGCGCCAGCACGAAGCCGCCGAGCGTGCCGACCAGATGGGCGTCGAGATAGACGGCGTAGATGCCGATGGCCAGCACCACGCCGGGCACCACCATCGGCGTGATCAGCAGCATGCGCAGGATCCCGCTCGCCGTCGCGCTCCGCATGCGGTCGAGGCCGAAGGCGGCGAGCGTGCCCAGCACGGTCGCCAGCACGGCGACGAGGGTCGCCACCTTCAGCGAGTTGAAGAAGCTCGACGACCAGTCCGGATTGGTGAGGAAGTTCTCGTACCATTGCCAGGAGAAGCCGACCGGCGGGAAGGCCAGCGACTTGTTGGCGTTGAACGACATGGGGATGACGACCAGCGTCGGCGCCACCAGCCAGACGGCGACGAGCAGGCAGACGAGGCCGAGGATGAGGCGGGTGTGTTTCTGCATCGGCATCACCGGCGCGCCCCCTGCTTGTGCCGCTGCCGCATCAGCGGCGCGGCGAGCGCGAGCAGCACGAAGGTCGCGACCAGCAGCACCACGCCCATGGCGCCGCCGCGTCCCCAGTTGAGCAGGCTCAGCACCTGGTTCTGCATCAGCGTCGACAGCAGCACGCTGCGCGGGCCGCCCAGCAGGGCGGGGGTGATGTAGAAGCCGAGCGCCAGGATGAACACGATGATCGCCCCGGCATAGACGCCGGGCAGCGACAGCGGCAGATAGACCTGCAGGAAGGCGCGGGACGGGCGGGCGCCGAGGCTGCGCGCCGCCTGCACCAGCCGCAGGTCGATCCCCCGCATCACCGAGTAGAGCGGCAGGATCATGAAGGGCAGCAGCACCTGCGTCATGCCGATCACCACGCCGAGCTGGGTGCGGATGAGCCGGACGGTGCCGAGGCCGGCCCATTTCAGCAGCGAGTTGATGACGCCGGAATCCTGCAACAGGATCACCCAGGCCATGGTGCGCACCACCCCCGAGACCCAGAACGGCACCAGCACGCAGAGGATCAGCAGCATGCGCATCGCCGGGCCGACGACCGTCATCATGTAGGCATAGGGATAGGCTGAGATCACGCAGGCCAGCGTCACCCAGGCGGATACCTCGAAGGTCCGCTGCAGCACCACGAGATTGACCGGCGTGCCGAAGAACCAGACATAGTTCTGCACGCCCCAGGCGGGCTCGGAAAAGCTGCGCAGCACGATGATGAGCAGCGGATAGCCGACCACCGCCACCAGCAGCACCAGCGCCGGCACGGTGAGCCAGAGCGGGCCGGCGATGAAGCGCGGCGCCTTGCGCGCTCCCTTCGCGGGTGGCGCTGCCGGCATGGGGGCCGCGGCCGGATCTGACGTGGGGAGGCTCACGGGATCACCTTGCGCAGATGGCTGCCGGATGGGCACCTGGAGCGGCCCGCAGGGCGCCTTCTCCAGGCCATGGCGAGGAAAACGCATGTGGAGGCGAAGGCGACGAGGCGGCCGGATCGGTGCGGCGGGACATCGTCACCGCCGCCCTCATCCCGCATCGCCGCCGGAAGCCGATGCGGCGGCCTCAGTTGCCGGCCATCAACTCCGTCCACTTCTCGCCGGCCGCCGCATAGTTCTTCACCCAGAACGGCATGTTGTACTGGTAGCCTTGGGCCACGCGCTCCGGCGTATTGGTGAGATAGGCGGCGGTGAAGTCGTCGACCTTCGGCTTCGCCTCGGTGTTGATCGGCGAATAGGAGGTCTTCTCGGTCAGCACTTCCTGCGCCTTCTTCCCGAGATAGGCATTGATGAGCGCATAGGCGGCATCGGTGTCCTTGGCGCCAACCGGAATGGTGATCTGGTCCATCACCACCAGCCAGTTCTTCCACACCGGCGCGTAGTTGGCGCCGTTCTTCGCCGCCGTCATGGCGCGGCCGGTCCACATCATGATCATGTCGGCTTCGCCGGATTCGGCGAGCTGCTGCGATTCCGCGCCGGTCTTCCAGAAGATGGTGTCCGGCCCGAGCGCCTTGATCTTGGCGATGCCCTTGCCGATGTCCGCCGGCGTCATCTTCGAAACGTCGCCACCATCGACGATGAAGGCCTGCTCGATCAGGCCGGGAACGGGATCGCCGCTGCCGTCGATGGCTCGCACGCCGGGGAACTTGGCGGTATCGAAGAAGTCCTTCCAGTCCTTCGGCGGGTTATCCTTGTACTTGTCCTTGTTGTACATGATGATCACGCCGTAATTCATCGCCGGCACGCTGCACTCGCCGACCTGTCCCTTCGGTATGTGCGAGACGTCGAGCTTCGACATGTCGAGCTTCTGGAACAGCGTGCCGCAATGCACGTAGGGCGGGAAATCGGCGGTGTCGACGACGTCCCAGGTGACGTTGCCGGATTCGACCTGCGCCTGCACCTTGGCGATCTCGGTCGGGCCGTCGCTGAGCAGCCGCACGCCGGACTTCTGCACGAAATCCTGCAGCGCCGCGATCTGCCCGTCCTGGTAGATGCCGCCATAGGACACGAAGGTCAGCGTCTTGCCCTTCAGCGCGCCTTCCTTGACCTCGCCCGCCACCGGCTTGTCCTGCGCGAGCGCCGGCGCCGCCGAGAGGGCGACGGCAAGGCCCGCCGCCATCACGCCCGACCAGGTTCCGCGGGCGCGGCTGGAAACTCCGTCATGCGTCTTCATCATTATTCCCCTCTCCTCTGTCAGCAGAGTGGCCGCTTCATCTGGAAACTGTCGCGGCGCGTTATGTCTTTCTGCGGCGTGTTATCGTTTCTTGTCCGCCACCGGCGGCTTCCACGTCACATAAAGATCGAGCTCTTCGGCGGAGGACGTGGCCGGTGCGATGATCCACATCACCTCCGCCCGTCCATTGCCGAGATTGACCGTCTTGTGCGGCGTCGAGGGCGCGTATTCGATGCTGTCGCCCTCCTCCAGCACATGGGTCTCGTCTGCGAGATGAACCCCGACGATGCCGCGCAGCACCACGAGCAGTTCGTGATGGCCGCCATGGGTGTACAGCGCCTCTCCCGTCGTGCCGCCGATGTCGAACTCGCCGATATAGACCTCGAACTCGTGCAGCGGGCGCTGTGACACCAGCGTCTTGCGGCAGCCGCCATTCTCGGGAAGCGCCGGACGCTGGCCGCGCTTCAGCACGGCATTGACCGGCGCCGGCTGGTCGCCGAACAGATCGGCGACGCGAATGCCGAGTGCCCCCGCGATCTGGATGAGGGTCGACGGGCTCGCCCCGGAACGCCCGCGCTCGAGCTGGCTGAGGAAGCTCGCGCTGGTTCCGGTCATCTCGCCCAATTGGCGGAGCGACAAGCGGCGCGCCAGCCGGAAACGCTTCAGCCGCGCCGCCAGAACGCCGGCATCGCGCCCCTCGATAGCGGCCTCGCCCGCTTCTTTCGCTGCACCCGCATCCATCATGAACGCGACGCTAACAAGCACTTCACAGCATGTAAAGTAACAATACTTACTTATCTGGACCTGCGTCCGCTGCATCGCAAAATAAGCTGCAATATCAAGCTGATCGATGCAGATTCGAATGAAACGACTTCACAGCGCGTAAAGTCTTTCGCCCATTTTCCCGCCAGCTTGCCGCAGCCCTACCCTGATGTCGGGCGCCCTCCGCCGCCAACGGCCGGATGCAAGCTTGCTACTGATCATCATCTGGTATAATCACTATCTCAATAGATAAGTGAGCCACAGGGGCTCGCGGGATTGGAAACGCCAAGGATTGTCGCAGCGCCCGCCGTCGCGCTCGTGCGCGCCGCGCGGCAATGCGATCCGACGCCCGGTCCGCACGCCCCGCTCCCTGCACAGGACGCGCGCATGGCCTCTCCCACCCGCATCGAAGCCGACTATCTGATCGAGACCGCCTATGATCCGCGCGCCGCCGCCGAGGCCATGGCGGGCGAGCAGTCGAGCGGCACCTTCGTGCCGGTGCCGGGCGAGACGCCGGAGCTGAAGGAACGCTCCGCCGCCCGCATCGAGGCGCTGGAGATCACCGAGAACGCCGAGGCTCCCTCGCTGCCGGGCGCCGGACGGCCGAAGAACGGGGACGCGCCGATCCGCCGCGCGCGGGTGACGCTGTCCTGGCCGATCGACAATATCGGCCCGTCCCTGCCCAACCTCACGGCCACCGTCGCCGGCAACCTGTTCGAACTGAAGCAGTTCTCCGGCTTGCGCCTCCTCGATATCCGCCTGCCGGCGGTCTTCGCCGAGGCCTATGGCGGGCCGAAATTCGGCGTGCCGGGCACGCGCCGCCTTGCCGGCATCGAGGGGCGCCCGATCATCGGCACCATCGTCAAGCCGAGCGTCGGCTTCGGCCCGCAGGAGACGGCCGATCTCGTGAAGCTGCTGTGCGAGGCCGGTATCGACTTCATCAAGGACGACGAGCTGCAGTCCGACGGGCCGGCCTGTCCGTTCGACGAGCGGGTGCGCGCGGTCATGCGCGTGATCAACGACCATGCGGACCGTACCGGCCGGAAGGTGATGTTCGCCTTCAACCTGACCGGCGAGCTGGACCAGATGCGCCGCCGGCATGATCTCGTGCTCAAGGAGGGCGGCACCTGCATCATGGCGAGCCTGAATTCGGTCGGGCTCGTCGGCATGGTGGAGCTGGGCCGCTTCACCGAGCTGCCGATCCATGCCCATCGCAATGGCTGGGGGTATCTGTCCCGCGCACCGATGCTCGGCTGGTCCTATGTGGCGTGGCAGAAGATCTGGCGCCTCGCCGGCGCCGACCACATGCACGTCAACGGGCTCTCCAACAAGTTCTCGGAGGCGGACGACAGCGTCATCGCCTCGGCGCGCGAATGCCTCACCCCGATGTTCGAGGAGAAGCCCTGCATCGCCATGCCGGTGTTCTCGTCCGGCCAGTCGGCGAAGCAGGCGCCGGGCACCTATGAGGCGCTCGGCTCGGCCGACCTGATCTTCGCCGCCGGCGGCGGCATCATGGCGCATCCCGACGGCCCGGCCGCCGGCGTCGCCAGCCTGCGCGAGGGCTGGGAGGCGGCGATGGCGCGCGTGCCGCTCGCCGATTATGCCCGCGACCACCGCGCGCTCGCCCGCGCGCTCGAGACCTACGCGGCATGAGCGCGGCGATCCACAGCGCGCGGGAGGAGGCGCTGCCCGCGGGGCGGCTGCTCACCTTCTATGGCGACGACTACACCGGCTCCTCCGCGGTGATGGAGGTGCTGAGCTTCGCCGGCGTGCCGACCGTGCTGTTCCTCGGCGCACCGACCCCGGAGCGCATCGCCCGTTTCAAGGACTTCCGGGCGCTCGGCGTCGCCGGCGTGGCGCGCTCGCAGTCGCCGGACTGGATGGCGGAGCATCTGCCGCCGGTGTTCCGGCAGCTCGCCGCGCTGGGCGCGCCCATCTCTCACTACAAGATCTGTTCGACCTTCGATTCCGCGCCGCATGTCGGCTCCATCGGCAAGGCGATCGAGCTCGCCGAGCCGATCCTCGGCGGCGCTTGGCACCCGCTCGTCGTCGGCGCGCCGGCCCTTGCCCGCTACCAGGCGTTCGGCCACCTGTTCGCCGCCATTGACGGCACCGGCTACCGGCTCGACCGCCATCCGGTGATGGCGCGCCATCCGGTGACGCCGATGCACGAGGCGGATGTGCGGGCGCACCTCGCCCGCCAGACCGCCCTCCCCATCGGCCTCGTCGACTTCGTCGCGCTGAAGGCCGGGCAAGGCGACGCCCGGCTCGCCCGCGAGCTGGCGAACCACGCGCGCATCGTCGCTCTCGACGTGCTCGACGAGGAGACGCTGATCGCCGCCGGCCGCCTCGTCTGGACGCATCGCGGCGACCGGCTGTTCACCGTCGGCTCGCAGGGGCTGGAATACGCACTGGTGGCGTATTGGCGCGCCGCCGGCCTGCTGCCGCGCGAGACGGTTGCGAACGAGATCACGCCGCGCGAGCGCATCGCCGTCGTCTCCGGCTCCTGCTCGCCGATCACCGCCGGGCAGATCGCCGTCGCGCTCGACAACGGCTTCGCGGGCATCCGGCTCGACGCCACGCGCGCGGTCGATGCCGAAAGCTGGGCCAGGGAGATCGGGCGCGGCGTACAGGAAGCGCTGCGGACGCTCGGCGAAGGCCGGGACCCGCTGATCTTCACCGCCAGCGGGCCGGACGATCCGGCCGTGCCGGCGCTCAACGCCGCTATCGCGGCGAGCGGCGCCTCGACCGGCGATGTCAATGCCCGCATCGGCGACGGTCTCGGCAGGGCGCTCGATCGCGTGGTGCGCGAGGGCGGGCTGGCGCGCGCCGTCATCTCCGGCGGCGACACGTCGGGTCACGCGGGCATGGCGCTCGGCATCTATGCGGTCACCGCGCTGGCGCCGCTGGCGCCGGGCTCCCCCCTCTGCCGCGCCTATGCGGACGATGCCCATGACGGGCTCGAGATCAGCTTCAAGGGCGGCCAGATGGGGACGCCCGATTTCTTCCCGGCGGCCAAGGGTTTGGGCGCCAACGCCACCAATCATCGGACCAGGAGAGAGTACGGGACATGAAGAAGATCGCTTTGCTGGGCGCCGGCGGCAAGATGGGCGTGCGCCTTGCCACCAACCTCAAGGACTCGGCCTATGAGGTGCTCCATGTCGAGCCCTCCGAGGAGGGCCGCAAGCGCCTCAAGGCCGCCACCGGCATCGATTGCGTCGATGGCGACAACGCCATCGCCGAATCCGACGCGGTGCTGATGGCGGTGCCGGACCGCATGATCGGCAAGATCGCCCATACCTTCATCGAGAAGGTGAAGCCGAACACCGCCATCATCATGCTCGACGCCGCCGCCCCCCATGCCGGCGAGCTGCCGAAGCGGGACGACGTGACCTATTTCGTCACCCATCCCTGCCACCCGCCGATCTTCAACGACGAGGTCACGGAAGCCGCCAAGAAGGACTTCTTCGGCGGCGTGCACGCCAAGCAGCACATCGTCTGCGCGCTGATGCAGGGGCCGGAGGAGCACTATGCCCAGTGCGAGCAGATCGCCCGCAACATCTACAAGCCGGTGATGCGCGCGCATCGCTGCACGGTCGAGCAGATCGCCATCATGGAGCCGGCGCTCGCCGAGACCATCGGCGCCACGCTCTGCCTTGCGCTGCGCGAAGCGACCGACGAGGCCGTGCGTCGCGGCGTGCCGCGCCAGGCGGCGACCGACTTCCTGCTCGGCCACCTCACCATCGAGCTCGCCATCGCCTTCGAGATCTTCCCGGAAGGCAAGTTCTCCGACGGCGCGCTCTATGCCATCGACCAGGCGCGCCCGCAGATCTTCAAGGAAGGCTGGCTGGAGCGGATCTTCGATCCCAAGGCGGTGCAGCGCTCGGTCGAGGAAATCTGCAACCCGCCCAAGGCCGCGTAGTCGGCCGGCGTGACGACCCGGGAGGCGGCCTGCCGCCTCCCTCCCCCGCCGAAGATCCGAACGGGCACGGCGGCCAGCAACCATTCCCGGAGGAAGCCATGCCCATACTCGTCAGCGGACGCCTCTGCGCCGCGCTCGTCGCCTCGCTCTTCGTCTCCACCGCCGCCTCGGCGCAGGTACAGGACCGCACGCTGAAATTCGGCTACTCGACCTTCGAGGCGCATCCGCTCGGCCAGGGGGCCAACAAGTTCGTCGAGCTGGTCGGCCAGAAGAGCGGCGGCAAGATCAAGATGAAGGTCTATCCGGCGACGCAGCTCGGCTCGGAGACGCAGACCATCTCCGCCACGCAGGGCGGCGTGCAGGACATCGTCGGCACCTCGACGGCGCCCTTGGTCGGCCTCGTCAAGGAATACGCCATCTTCGACTTCCCCTTCCTGTTCAGCAACGAGAAGGAGGCCGATGCGGTGGTCGACGGCCCGGTCGGCCAGACCCTGCTCGCCAAGCTGTCGGACAAGAATCTCGTCGGGCTCTGCTTCTTCGAGAACGGCTTCCGCCATGTGACCAATTCGAAGCGGCCGATCACCACCGCCGCCGATGTCGAGGGGCTGAAGATCCGCACCATGCAGAACCCGGTCTATATCGACGCCTTCAAGACGCTCGGCGCCAACGCCGTGCCGATGCCGTGGCCGGAGGTCTATACCGCGCTGGAATCCGGCGCGATCGACGCCCAGGAAAACCCCTACGGCATCATCTACGTCAACAAGCTGAACGAAGTTCAGAAATATGTGAGCGTAACCAAGCACGCCTATTCGCCCTGGGCGATGATCATGAGCAAGAAGCTCTGGGACAAGCTCTCCCCCGAGGAGCAGAAGATCTTCGTCGATTCCTGCAACGAGGCGAAGACCTACCAGCGCCAGGTGAGCCGCGCCGAGGACGCCAAGATCATCTCGGAGCTGAAGGCGAAGGGCATGGCGATCAACGAGCTGTCTCCCGAGGAGACCGCCAAGATCAAGGCGAAGCTTCAGCCGGTGATCGACAAATACGCCCCGAGCGTCGGCGAGGAGCTGGTGCGTCAGGCCCAGACCTCGATCGCCGGCACGCACTGAGCCTCGAGGCTTCGTCGTCCCCCCGGAACGGCCGCGAGGCCGCCTCCGGGAGGACCGGCCGCATTCTGGAAAGCAACCTCGTCCCGAGGTCTCGCCGCAGGCGGGCCTCGAAGGAGGTTGAAGCAGAGCGCCGCCCTCGGAGGCGCATCCTTCGAGGCCGGGCCGAAGCCGGGCACCTCAGGATGAGGGCGCTCTGCCATCGCGCAGATTCTCGGGAGGAAGGGCCGTGTCGCGACTGGTCGATGCCTATTTCGCGCTGCTGAAGGCGCTCATCGCGCTGCTTTTGGCGGCAATGGTGGTGCTGGTGTTCGGCAATGTCGTGCTGCGCTACGGCTTCAATTCCGGCATCACGCTGTCGGAGGAGGTCTCGCGCTGGATGTTCGTCTGGCTCACCTTCCTCGGCGCCATCGTCGCGCTGCGCGAGCACGGCCATCTCGGCGTCGATTCGCTGGTGCGCCGCCTGCCGCTGTGGGGCAAGAAGCTCTGCTTCGTGGTGAGCTACGCGCTGATGCTCTACGCCATCATCCTGCTGCTGGTCGGCAGCTGGCAGCAGAGCCTCATCAACTGGGACGTCGTCGCCCCCGCCTCCGGCCTCTCGGTCGCGCTGTTCTACGGCGTCGGGCTGGTGTTCGCGATCTCGACCATCCCGATCCTGCTCGGCGGCCTCTACCGCGTCCTCAGCGGCCGGGCGAGCGAGGCCGAGCTGGTCGCCATCCGCGAGTCGGAGGAGGAGGACGTCGACGAGATCCAGCGCCGCCACCTCGCCGAGCGCGAAGGCTTCGACGGCGTGGCCCTCGGCCGCCGCGCGGGAGGCGTCTCATGACCATCCTCGTCTTCGCCAGCTCCCTGCTCGGCACCATGGCGATCGGCATGCCGATCGCCTTCGCGCTGCTGCTCGCCGGCGTGGCGCTGATGCATTATCTCGACATCTTCGATCCGCAGATCATTGCCCAGAACATCATCAACGGCGCCGACTCCTTCCCGCTGATGGCGGTGCCGTTCTTCATGCTCGCCGGCGAATTGATGAACACCGGTGGCCTGTCGAAGCGCATCGTCAATGTCGCGCTCGCCGCGGTCGGCCATGTGAAGGGCGGGCTCGGCTATGTCGCCATCCTCGCCGCCTGCGTGATCTCGGCGCTGTCCGGCTCGGCTGTGGCGGATGCCGCCGCGCTCTCCGCCCTGCTGGTGCCGATGATGGTGAAAGCCGGGCACAGCAAGCCGCGCTCGGCCGGCCTCATCGCCGCGTCCAGCGTCATCGGGCCGATCATCCCGCCGAGCATCGGCTTCGTGATCTTCGGCGTGATCGGCGGCGTCTCCATCACCAAGCTGTTCCTCGCCGGCCTGGTGCCCGGCCTGATCATCGGCGTCGCCCTGGCCCTGGCGTGGTGGTGGGAGGTGCGCAAGGAAGACCTCGTCCCGCCTCCCCGGCAGAGCCCGCGCGAGCTCGGCCGCGCACTGATCGACGGAGCCTGGGCGCTGATGCTGCCGGTGATCATCATCGTCGGCCTCAAGCTCGGCGTATTCACGCCGACCGAATCCGCCGTGGTCGCCGCGGTCTATTCGCTGTTCGTCGCCACCTGCGTGTATCGCGAGCTGAAGATCGGCGAGCTCTACGGCGTGTTCGTCACCGCCGCCAAGACCACAGCGGTGGTGATGTTCCTGGTGGCGGCGGCGCTGGTGTCGTCCTGGCTGATCACCGTCTCCGACATAGCGAGCGATCTCGTCGCCCTGCTGCAGCCCCTGATGGACAACCAGACGCTGCTGCTGCTCGCCATCATGGCGGTGGTGATCATCGTCGGCACCGCGATGGACATGACCCCGACGATCCTGGTGCTGACCCCTGTGCTGATGCCGATCATCAAGAGCGCGGGCATCGACCCGGTCTATTTCGGCGTGCTGTTCATCGTGAACAATTCGATCGGACTGATCACCCCACCGGTCGGCACGGTGCTCAATGTGGTCTCCGGCGTCGCCCGCATCGGCATGGAGGATCTGATCAAGGCGGTATGGCCCTTCATGCTGGTGCAATTCGTCGCGCTGCTGCTGATGGTGCTGTTCCCGGAGCTCGTCATGTGGCCGGCACGCCTTATCGGCCATTGACTAGCGAGGCATGAACAGGCCGTGGTATACTCAACGTACCACCGCTTCGATACCGGCTCGCCGCGCCGTTTTCCAGCGGCAGCGACGCAGCAGGAGCGCGAGGATGGCGAACGTCTCCGAGACCATCGTTCGAAGGAAACTCTCGCATGAGGTGTTCGATCGCCTGAAGGCGATGATCACCGGCGGCGAACTGGCGCCCGGCGACGCCATGCCCTCCGAGCGCGACCTGATGGACCGCTTCGGCGTGGGCCGCCCGGCAATTCGCGAGGCGATGCAGGCACTTGCCAATATCGGGCTGATCACCATCACCCATGGCGAACGCGCCCGCGTGCAGCGCCTCACCGCCAAATCGATCTTCCAGCAGGTCGACCTCACCGCCAACATCCTTTTGTCCGCCTCGCCCGACAGCCTCGAGCACCTGAAGCAGGCCCGCCGCTTTTTCGAGCGGGGCATGGTGCGGGAAGCGGCGCTGCGCGCGAGCCCGGAGGACGTGGCGCGGCTCCAGGAAACGCTGGACCAGCAGGCGCGCAGCGTCGGCGATCCCGATGCCTTCATCTCCAACGACATGCGCTTCCACACCCAGATCGCCGCCATCTCCGGCAATCCCATCTTCGAGGCGGTGAGCGAGGCCATGCTGGGCTGGCTACGGCAGTATCACACCGAGATGCTGCTCTGGACCGGCCGCGAAGCGCTCACCCTGACCGAGCATGCGCTGATCCTGCGCTGCATCGGCGAACACCAGCCCGAAGAGGCGGAAGCGGCGATGGTGAAGCACCTCGACCGCTCCAGCGTTCTCTACGCTCATTCCGGCTGATCGATCCGCGCCACCGCATAGGGCAATAGCCGCAGCAGCCGTCCGGTCATCGCCGCCGGCAGGGTAGCGCGGCGCTCAGGCAGGAGGCTGGTCTCGTCCAATAGCGTGCACCAGCCGCCGAACGGCAGTTCCACCGCCTGCGGCTCCGGCGTGAGATTGGCGAGCAGCAGCGTCGAGCCGCCTTCGGGGCCGACGGCGGCGAGGGCCAGCACCCTCTCCTCGGCGCTGGAGCGGCAGGATCGGCGCTGCCATCCGGCGATCGAGGACAACATGCGTGCGGCATGGAAGACCGGCCGCGGCGTGCCGTCCCCGTCGATGAGACCGAAATCCCCGGTCAGCGCGCCACCGACGAAGGCTGCGACACCAGCCTCGCCGAGGCGTGCCGCATAGCCGATCATCCAGGCGGCCGCGAACAGGCCGTGCTGGCGCGGATCGCGCTCCGCCATGGTGACGCGCCCGCCTGCCGGGTTCGGGGTGGTGCGCGCGCCATAGGGATTGTGGCGCATGCCGATGGTCGAGGGACCGATCCGGTAGGGCCGGTCCCTGCCGATGATCGCCCGCGCCGAGCGCAGGATGAAGGGGAGCGCCTCGAGCGATTGCATCACGCTGCGATCATCCGCGTCGTGCACGATCGGGCAGGTGCAATGGGTGACGAAGTCGAGCCGCGCGACCGGCGGGTGCTTGCGGTTCAGCTCGGTGAAATAGCTGAACATGCCTCCGCCCACTATCAGCCCGGGAAAGGCTGCGCGGGCCGCGTCATAGACCTCCTCGAGCGGCGGGCAGGCCGGCCAGATGCTGCCCGGCGGCGTCGAGCGGCGATCGACCGCCGGACTGACCGCGACGGCATCCAGCCGTAGCCCGGCCTCGGCGACGAGGCGGGCGATCCGGCGCAACTCCTCGGCCGGCGGCTCGACGCATGGCAGCACGCATTCGAGGACGGTTTCGGCGTCGATGAGGCGCGCAATCCGCTCGAAATCGCGGAGTGCCTCGACGCCGTGGCCGGCGGTCGGATCGAAATGGCAGAGCAGCGTCTGCGGCGCGAGCTCCTGCAGGCGCCCGGCATGCGCGAGCGTGGCCTGCGCCTGCTCCGGGGCCAGCACCAGGCCGAAATCGGCGAAGCGTCCCGCCGCGCCGTCGCAGGTCACGCGGACCGGCTCCGGCACCTTCGACGCCCCGTCCCGCACTTTCGGCTCGCGCGCCTCGATGCGCAGCGCCACCGATTGGCGCAGCGGCACGCCGGCCGGCAGCGTATAGGGCCAGGGCAAGGCCAGCGGCCGCACATAGGTCTTGTAGGACGCGTCGGACCAGTTGCGCTGGTCCTCCATCTCGAAGGCGTCGCCCTCCATGCGGCAGGTGGCGCGGATGCCGGGCCCGACCTCATGAGTGATCGCCCGCATGTCCTTGAACGGCTGCGCCGGCTCGATGAGGTCGGGCAACACCGCGTGCTCGACCGATCCGTCGACATGCTCGACCTCGACCGGCCGGCCGGCGAGCCCGAGGATCGGGTGCAGCACGGTGAAGCCGCAGCGATTGGTGACGAAATCGCCGGTCGGCGTTGCCTCGGCGCCGAAGCTCACCGAGCCGTCGGCTCGGCCGAGGATGGTAGCTTCATAGGTCAGCTCGGAGCCGTCCTCCGCCGTGCAGCGCGCACGGTAGCGCACCTCGAAGGCTTCGCGCCCCTCCTCGATCACGAGATCGTCTATGGCCGGGATATAGGTGCCCCAGGAGGTGTCCCGCACCAGGAAGGACACGGCGCGCAGCACCTCGCGCCCGCGAAAGGCGATGGCGCGGAGATTGCCGTCCACCAGTTCGGCCGTGAGGTCCCCGGCCCGCAGTCGCCGGATCTCGGGAAGAGGTTCTTCGGTGCCGTAATAGGCGCGCAGCAATGCGGCGGTCATGCGTGTCAGATCCCGGCCAGTGCGATGGTGTCGCCGGTCGCGGCGCTCAGATAGGCCGCCTCGACCAGCGCGAGCGTCTTGAGGTTGTCCCGGCCCGAGGTCGCCGGCTCGCGCGCTTCGGCGAGGCAATCGACGAAGTGCCGCTGGATGGCGACGACGCTTTCCTGGATCAGGTGCCAGGGTCGCTCCATCCATGAGTGCAGCGGCGGCGCGACCTCGAGCGTCTCGCTCCCGGCGGCGTCGGTGACGACCATGCGGAAATCGCGGCCGAGGCGGATCGTGCCGCGGCTGCCGTCGATCTCGACGAGGGTCTGCGGGAAAGGCTCCTCGGCGAGGCGGGTCGCATAGGAGCAGTCGACGATGGAGGCGACGCCGCTCTCGTGGTCGAGCAGCATGGTCGCCACGTCCTCGCCGCGGATCGCCGGATTGACGCGCCTCGTGCGGGCCGTCATCCGCTCGGCGTCGCCGAACAGGAAGCGGGCGATGTCCAGGCTGTGAATGCCGAGATCCTCGATGATGAAACGCTCGCCGGTGGCGAGATAGGGCTGGCCGGAAAACACGTCATAGGCCGATCGGAACGAGACCCGCCCCCAGAACACCTCGCCGATCCGCCCGCTATCGATCGCCGCGCGCACCGCCCGGATGGGCGCTTGCCAGCGGAAGTTCTCGTGCACCATCAGCGGCACGCCTGCGGCTTCGCAGGCGGCGACCATGGCCCGCCCCTCCTCCATGGAGGCCGCGAAGGGCTTCTGGCAGATGACCGGCACGCGATGGCGCGCGGCAAGCTCGACGAGGGCGCGATGGCTCGGCAGCGTGGTCGCGATGTCGACGAAGTCGAGCGCCTCTCCCGCGAACAAGGCCTCGGCATCGGCATAGCGCCGCTCGATGCCGAAATCCCGCCCCACCGCGGCGAGCCTCCCGGGATCGCGGTCGCACAAAGCGACGATGCGCGCGCCGCGCATCTCCTGCCACGCATGCAGCTGGTTGACGGCGAAGAAGCCGCAGCCGATCAGGGCCCCGTTCAAGCTCACCGCTTCAGCCCTCCCCGGCCATCTGGCGCAGCACGACGCGCTGCTGGAGCTTGCGCTGCGCCTGGTCGACGACGACCGCGGCGATGATGACGATACCCTTGATGACGGTCTGCCAGAAGGAGCTCACCCCCATCATCACCAGGCCGTCGGAGAGGATGCCGATGACGAAGGCGCCGATGATGGTGCCGCCGATCGTGCCGCGCCCTCCCGACATCGAGGTGCCGCCGAGCACGGCGGCGGCGATGGCGTTCAGCTCGAAGGTCTCGCCGGTGGCCGGGTGCGAGGCCATCAGCTGGGAGGAGATGATGAGCCCGACGAGGGCGGCGCAGAAGCCGGAGAACATGTAGACGAACATCTTCACCCGGTTGACCCGGATGCCGGACAGCCCGGCCGCCCGTTCATTGCCGCCGACCGCGAAGATGTGCCGGCCGAGCGGCGTCCTGCCGGCGATGTAGGCGGCGGCGAGCGCGACCGCGATCAGGATCCAGATGGTGAGCGGCAGGCCGAGGATGCTGCCGGCGCCGAGCGTGGCGAAGCCCGTTGTGCCGTATTCCGGGCGGCCGACCAGATTGGCGAAGGTCGCCCCGTCGGAAGAGAGCAAGGCGAGGCCGCGCATCACATAGAGCGAGCCGAGCGTGGCGATGAACGGCGCCACATTCAGTCTTGTGATCAGCAGCCCGTTGATGATGCCG
The DNA here is from genome assembly GCF_018390555.1 of Ancylobacter oerskovii. GTDB lineage: Bacteria > Pseudomonadota > Alphaproteobacteria > Rhizobiales > Xanthobacteraceae > Ancylobacter > Ancylobacter oerskovii. Next base: position 68,888 of record NZ_JAHBGB010000027.1, read on the forward strand.
ATGCCGACGCCGACCGCGAGCGTGATGAGGATGATCTCCGGCACGTTGAAGAACACGGTGTAGCCGAAGCCGAGATCGATGCCGTTGAGGATGAGCCCGCCGGCCACCATGCCGCACAACCCGACGATGGAGCCGACCGAGAGGTCGATGCCGCCGGTGATGATGACGAAGGTCATGCCGATGGCGAGCAGCGCATTGAGCGCGACGTGCTTCGACATCAGGATGAGGTTGGCGGTGGAGAGGAAGTTCGGTGCCGCCAGCGAGAAGAACACCAGCACCGCGAACAGCGCGATGAAGGTGCGCAGCTTCATGAGATGGAGGGCGAGCGCCGCGCCGCTCATCCCCTTGCCATTGAGCCTTCCGGCAGCCTCTGTCATTGCGTGCTCTCCAGGGACGATTGCGGGCGGTCTATGCCGTGGCCGGCCGCGGAAGCGGCGACCACCTTGTCCTCGGTGGCGTCGGCGCGGGCGAACAGGCCGGTGAGGCGGCCATTGCTCATCACCGCGATGCGATCGGACAACGCCATCACCTCGTCGAGGTCCGAGGTGACGAAGATGATGCCGAGCCCCTCGGCGGCGAGCCGGCGCATGGTGCGGAACACGTCGGCCTTGGCACCGACATCGATGCCGCGGCTGGGCTCGTCCATCAGCAGCACCTTCGGCCCGGTCATCAGCGCCTTGGCGATCACCACCTTCTGCTGGTTGCCGCCCGACATGGAGGAAACCTCGCGGTCGGGGTCCGGCGCCTTCATGGCGAGGTCGCGGATGAAATGCCGGACCGCTTCGCGCTCGCGCCGCGCATCGATGTGGATATGGCGGGTGAAGGACTTCAGGCTCGCCAGCGTCATGTTGGCGGCGATGGAGAGCACCTGCACCAGCCCCTCGCGCTGTCGATCCTCGGGGATGAGCGCGAGCCCGCGTTCGATGCGGCCGGTGACGTCGCGCTCGGCGACGCGGACGCCCTCGATGAAGATCTCGCCGCGCGCATGCGTGTGACGACCCATCAGGCAGTCGAGCAGTTCGGAGCGCCCGGCGCCCATGAGCCCGTAGATGCCGAGGATTTCGCCGGCCCGCACGTCGAGCGAGACGTGATCGACCAGATAGCCGCCGCTCCTGCGCGGCAGGCTGATCGCCTCGGCACGGAACACCTCGCGCTCCTCGACGGCGGATTCGGCACGGGCGAAGTCCTTGGCGTCGGAACCGATCATCTGCCGCACGATCCAGCGCACGTCGATCGTGCCCATCTTCTCGTGGCCGGTGATGCGGCCGTCGCGCAGCACGGTGATGTAGTCGCCGATCCGCACCAGCTCCTCCAGCCGGTGCGAGATGTAGATGATGGCGACGCCCTGCGCCTTCAGCTCGGCGATGACGCGGAACAGGATCTCCACCTCGACGGCGGAGAGCGCCGAGGTCGGCTCGTCCATGATGAGGATGCGGGCGTCCTGCGCCAGCGCCTTGGCGATCTCGACGATCTGCTGCTGGCCGATGGCAAGGTCCGCCACCAGCGTCTTCGGATCGATGTCGTGCTCCAGCCGGCGCAGCAGGATCGCGGTCTGCCGCTCCTGCTCGGCATGGTCGATGCCACGCAGCCCGCGGGTGATCTCGCGCGAGGCGAACACATTCTCCGCCACCGAAAGATTGGGGAACAGGTTCAGCTCCTGGAACACCATGCCGATGCCGTTGCGCACCGCATCGTCGGTGCCGGCGAACTGCACCGGCTCGCCCTCGATCACGATGCGCCCCTCGGTCGGGCGCTCCACGCCGGCGATGATCTTCATCAGCGTCGACTTGCCGGCGCCGTTCTCGCCGACCAGCACATTCACCGCGCCGCGGTGCACGAGGAAGTCGACGCCCTTCAGCGCCATGGTGCCGGGATAGACCTTGGTGACGCCCTCGATGGCGAGCACGACGGAACTCGGCTCGGTACCCGCGCTCATGACTTGTCCCCGAGCGTCACGACGGCCGGCGTGACGAGCGGCTTGCCGCCCGGCTTGTCGAGCGGAAAGACCCCGATCACCGAGAGCTTCCGGCCGACGAGATCCTCGCGCGGCAGTTTCGCCAGCGCGGTCTCGGCCATCAGCGTGTTGAGCGACTTGGCGAATTGCGCATAGTCGATCTGGTTGGTGAAGGCGTTGAAGGAGATGAAGTCGAGCCGGTCGCGCAGCGCCGTGCCTCGGATCACCGGCCCGATCTGCACCACCGCATCCGCCGTGCCGTCGCCGTCGACATCCACGTCGACGGTCGCGGCGCGCGAGGCGGTATTGGCGGCGACGATACGGCCCTCGAAGCGGCTGGCGATAGTCCAGGGCATGCCTTCCGGCTTCTCGCGATAGCCGAAGCGCGTGCCGGCCTCGTCCGGGTTCCGGGCGATCAGCGCCTGCACCTCGGTGAAGGGGCCGGCCTTCGCTTCCAGATAGGGGACGATCCTGGGTCCCCACATGTCGCGCGCCATCCTGTCGGGATCGAAGGCGCTCGCGCCGGCACCGGCCTGCGTGCCGCCCTCGGCCTTCGCCTTGGCAAGCTCCTCGTTCTTCACGAGCTTGCAGCCCGGCAGCGCGAGCAGCCCCGCGAGCACGACGGTGATGAGGAAGGTGGGGTGGCGCATGCGGGCAGCCTCTCGCCGGTCCGGCCGAAGAGCGAAAAGGAACCCGGCGGCCGCCTCGTGCCGCCGGGTCCAGCTGGGAGGGTCTCAGTCGGCCAGCGCGAAGGTCTCGAGCTTCTTGGCGGTGTCGGCGTTGATCAACACGCAATCCATGAGCTGCTTCTCGCTCTGCCCCGTCGAGCCGGTCTTGATGTATTTGTCGGCCTGCTCGACCGCGATCTCGGCCTGGCGATAGGCCGGCTGCAGCACGGTCGCCTTGATGCCGCCCGAGAGGATCGAGTCGCGCACCTCGTTGGAGCCGTCGAAGCCGACCACGATGACGTCGGTGCGGCCCGCTGCCTTCAGCGCCGCGAAGGCGCCCATCGCCATGGTGTCGTTGCCGGAGATCACGCCCTTGATGTTCGGATTGGCCTGGAGGATCGATTCCATCTTGGAGAAGGCTTCGGTCTGGCTCCAGTTGGCCGACTGGCGGGCCACCATCTTCAGGTCCGGGTAATCGTCGATGACGTCGTGATAGCCCTTGGAGCGGATGCCGGCATTGGTGTCGGATTCCTTGCCGACCAGCTCGACATAATTGCCCTTCTCGCCCATCAGCTTGACGAATTCCTGCGCGCCGAGCTGAGCTCCCTGGTAGTTGTTCGAGACGATCTGCGAGACGGCGACGCCGGCGGCGTTGATCTCGCGGTCGATCAGGAAGGACGGGATCTTGGCGTCCTTCGCCTTCTGCACCGCGGCGACGGTGGCGTCGGCGCCGGCATTGTCGAGGATGATGGCCTTGGCGCCGCGCGCGATGGCGGTGTCGATCAGCTGCGACTGCTTGTTGGCATCGTCATTGTGCACGAGAACCAGGGTCTCGTAGCCGAGCGCCTTGGCCCGCTTCGAGGCCCCCTCCGCCTCCGCCTTGAAGAACGGATTGTCGTGCGAAGGGGTGATGATGGCGATCAGGTCCGCCGCCTGGGCGAGCGAGCCCGCACCGGCAGCCAGCATGCCGGCCAGCCCGGCGGTAAGCAGCAACTTCCGAAAAGGCGTCCGAAAAGGCGTCCGAAAAGACATGGGGTCTTCCTCCATTGGCGTGTGCGGTGCAGGGCGGCGCTTTTGCGATCGGCCGCTTCCCGGCGGGTGGAAACTCCGCCCTCAGGCGGGAGAGGCACGGCTGCGTCGACGCCGCACCGCCTGGCCGCCGGCGAGCGCCAGCACCGCGATGACGACGAGGCCCTGGACGATGTCCTGCGTGCCCGGCGGCAGGCCGACGATCTGCATGGTGGTGACGATCAGCACCAGCAGCAGGCTGCCGAACAGCGTGCCGAGCGCGGTGGAGGACCCGCCGAAGATCAGCGAGCCTCCCAGCACCACGGCGCCGAGCGACTGCAGCAGATAGGGGGCGCCCATTTCGAGGAAGGCGCCGCCGACATAGGCGCCGAGCAGCATGCCGGTGAGCGCGGCCATCACCGCCGAGGCGATGAAGGCGCTGGCGACGACACGCCCGGTGCGGATGCCGGCAAGCGCCGCCGCCCGCTCATTCTGCCCGACCGCGGAGATCGCGCGGCCATAGACGGTGCGCCGGAGCAGCAGGCCGACCAGCACCACCGCGAGCAGCGCCACCAGCAGCATCACCGGAAAGCCGCCGATGCGGCCGGCGGCGAGCGTCTTCAGCAGCGGGCTCATCCCGAAGCCGGCCGCCCAGCGATTGGCGATCAGCGTACCGGTGGCGAGGATGTAGCCGGTGGCGAGCGTCGCGATGATGGCCGGGATGCGGACGGCCACCACGAGCAGCGCATTCACCGCCCCGGTGACGAGCCCGATCAGCACCACCGCGCCGAAGGCGAGCGGCAGGCGTGCGTCGAGCCCCTGGGTGACGACGATGCTGGCATAGGCGCTCAGCGTCAGCACGCTGGCGATGGAGAGGTCGATATTGCCGCGGCCGGTCGTCACCACCAGCATCTGGCCGAGCGCGACGAGGACGAGGAAGCTCGCCGAGGCCGCGACGCCGGAGAGCGAATGCAGGCTGAAGCGGCTGGTGGCCACGGAGAGGATCGCCCACAGCACCACGACGCCGAGGAGCGACCAGACCCAGCGATTGCGTTCCAGCCATTCGGTGAGGTTCATCGGCGCTCCTCCCCCCGGCGCCCGGCGAGCGCGCGCAGCATCAGCATGGCCAGCAGCAGGCAGCCCTGCACGGCGGCGTTGTAGTCGGTGGAAACGTCGAGCGCGCCGAGCAGCGCGCCGATCAGCGCCAGGGTCAGCGCCCCGGCGACGACGCCGAGCGGCGAGATCAGCCCGCCGATCAGCGCGCAGCCGCCCATCACCACGGCGGCGACGCTGATGAGGGTGAACGGGCCGCCGGCATTGATGTCGCTCGCCGTGTTGATGGCGGTGAGCGACAGGCCGGCGGCGGTGGCGAACAGGCCGGCGATGACATAGCGCAGGACCGCGTAGCGCAGCGGCGACCAGCCGCCGAGCTTCATCGCTGCGGCATTGTTGCCGAAGCCGCGCAGCACCACCCCGAGCGGCGAGCGGTCGATGGCCAGCGCCACCACGCCGGCAAGGGCGATCATCACGAGGGCCGCCGGCACGCCGGCGATCTGCCAGGCGAAGATCGCCGTCAGCCATTCCGGGCTGGAGCCGCCCGGGGTCGGCTGCAGCGTGTAGCCGATGCCGATCCAGATGAAGGAGGCGCCGAGCGTCACCACGATGGCCGGGATGCGCCGGAGCTGGATGGTGGCGCCGATCAGCCCATAGGCGAGCAGCCCAAGCAGGAGGCAGGCGACGCCGAGCCAGGGCTGGCCGACCAGCAGGGTCGCGCTCACCACATTGACGAGGCCGGCAAAGGCGCCGACGCCGAGATCGATCTCGCTGCCGCCGACGACGAACATCTGCGCCAGCGCCACCAGCACCAGCGCGATGGCCGGCCCGAGCAGCAGGTCGAGGCCGAACAGCGAGACGGCAAGCGGGTTCACATAGGCCATCAGGCCGAAAACCGCGGCGAGGCTGGCGAAGGGCGCGAGATCGACCAGCCACTCGGCGAGGCCGCGCCGGCCGGCCGTGCCGTCGCGCTCGATGGCGGCGGCGCCGGCGAAGGAGGCATCGACGATGGCCTGCTCGGTGATCTCCGCGCCCACCAGTTCGCGCACGATGCGCCCGCCGCTGAACACCAGCACGCGGTCGCATTCGACGAACTCGATATCCTCGGTCGAGTGCCAGACCACCAGTCGCCCGGCGCGGGCGACATCGCCGATCAGCGCGTAGAAATCTTCCTTGGCGGCGACATCGACGCCCCGGGTGGGATCGTCGAACAGGATGGTCGAGGCGTCGCCGACCAGGGCGCGTGCCACCAAGGCCTTCTGCTGGTTGCCGCCGGACAGGTCCAGGATCGGGGAATCGAAGCGCGCCGGATCGAGCTTCAGGCGTTCGGCCGCGCCGCGCGCCACCTCGCGTTCGGCGGGCTCGGAGACGAGACCGAGCGGCGCCCGCCCGTTCAGCCGGCCGAGCGCAATGTTGGAGAGCACGCTCCAGAGCGGGAACACGCCTTCCTTCTGCCGGTCGCCGGAGACGAAGCTGGCCGACCCCCGCCTCTCGATGCCGCCCCGCGCGAGATCGCGCCCGGGGCCGGCGAACAGGCGGTGCAGCAGGTCGCGCTGGCCGGAGCCTTCGAGCCCGGCGAGGCCGACCACCTCCCCCGCCCTCAGCACCACGTCGCGGCCGAGCGGGGCGACGACGTCGCCGCCGATGCGCACCTGCACCGGCGCGTCCGGGGACAGCGCCGGCCGCGCGGCGCGCCGCTTGCGCAGCGCGCCCTCGCTCGGCCCGCCCATGGCGCCGACCAGCGCCGCGACGGTGGCCTCCGCGCTCGCTCCGGACCAGGCCATGCGGCCATTGCGCAGCACCAGCACGCGGGTCGCGATCTCGACCACTTCCTGCAGCTTGTGGCTGATGAAGATGAAGGCGAGACCGGCCGCCGCACGGCTGCGGATGAAGGCACGCAGCTGCCGGCTGCGTTCCAGCCCGAGCGAGGAGGTCGGCTCGTCGAGAATGATGAGCCGGACCCTGGGCGCCGTCACCGCGCGAGCGATCTCCACCATCTGCCGCTGACCGATCTGCAGATGCCCGACGGGGACGTCGACATTGATGCCATGACCGGGAAACACCTCGTCCAGCGCGGTGCGGGCGCCGGCGCGATAGGCGCTTCGCCAGCCCGGCACCGCGCGGGCGGCCTCCGGGGCCTCGAGGAAGAAATTCTCCGCCACCGAGAGATTGTCGCAGAGCGACAATTCCTGGTGGACGATGCGGATGCCGCCGATTTGCGCCAGAGCGGTATCGTAGATGCCGGGATCGACGTCGACGCCGCCGATCTCGATGGCGCCGGCATCGGCACGGGTCACGCCGCACAGGATGCGCATCAGCGTCGACTTGCCGGCGCCATTGCCGCCGACGAGGCCGAGCACCTCGCCACGCTCGACGACGAGGTCGATCCGGTCATTGGCCCGGGTCGGGCCGAATGCCTTGCAGATGCCCGAGAGCCGCGCAACCGGGGCATGCCCCCCGGCCTCGCCGATGCCACACCCGCGTTCCGGGGAAACCGCGTCCATGGCCTCTCCAGCCAACCCTGCGAAAGCTGCCGTCGCACCGGACATCCGCTCCGGTGCGCGTTGCGTCGTACGGAAAGCCGCCGTCATGGCGTCCACCGCCGGCCGTCAGTTGCCGGCCTTGGCCTTGATGAGATTGTCCTCGACCCATTGCTGCGAATAGGACGGGCTGACGATGACACCCGCCGGCAGATCGGCATAGTCCTTGAGGTTCTCGTCGGTCACCGTCGCCACCGGCATGATCATCAGCTTCGGCGGCGTGGCGCCCTTCACCAGGCCATAGGCCAGCCAGAAGGCGGCGCCGCCGATGCCGGGCGTGGTGTTCATCGAGATGGTGGAATAGTTGTTCGCCTCGCGCTGCTTCGTCCACCACTGGATGAAGTTCGACGAACCGCCGCCCTCGATGACCGGCATCTTCTTGGCGTAGTCGCCGCCATACTGGTCGAAGGCCTGGGCGATGCCGGTGTCGTCGCTGCCGCCCTGGCCGAGCACGGCATCCACATGCGGCAGGCTCGGCAGCGCGTTGGCCACCGCCGACTGCGCCACCGAGGCGGTCGCCTGGCCGTAGACGGTCGCCACCACCTTCACGTCCGGGTAGTTCTTCAGCACGGCTTCCTGCGCCGCGAACATGTCGGCGTCAGGCGCCGAGCCCTTCACGCCGCGCACGACGATGATGTTGCCCTTGCCGCCGAGCTTCTTCAGCACCCATTCGGCCTGCGCCTTCTTGTAGCCCTTGAAGTCGAAATTGAGCTGGTAGTTGCAGGGAGCCGACGCGATGGAATCGAAGGAGACGACCTTGATGCCGGCCTTGCACGCCTTCTCGATGATGCCGTTCACGGCGGTCTCGGAAGCCGCGTCGACGGCGATGGCGTCGACCTTCTTGAGGATCAGCTCGGCGATCTGGCTGTTCTGCTGGGCGACCGTGCCATCACCGTTGAGGATGATGTAATCGGCGATCTTGCCCTCTTCCTTGGCCTTCTTGGCCGCGGCTTCGAAGGCATCCACCATCTGGTGGCGCCAGCTATTGCCGAAATAGGCATTGGCGAGCGCGATGACCGGCTTGTCGGGCGTCGCAGCCGCCGGCATGGCGCCGGCAGCGGCCAGGAGCACGGCGGCGGTACAGGCGAGCGCAAGGGTCTTCACAGGCATCGAAAATTCCTCCCATAGCGGCCCGCTCGAGCAGGCTCTGTCTATTTTGTTCCGGCAGTCGGCATCCGCGGCCTCTGCACGATGACGATAACATTATCTCATCATACCAGTTGCGCAAGCCTCTTCTGGCCGGCATGGTCGGCCCCGGCCTGGGTCCCTCTCAACGGGGCTTCCTGCGCGCCGATATAGCCAGCGCCGGAGGCGATCCCCCCGAGGCAGCGGGACAAGGTGGGCCCTTGGAACGGGGCTCGGATAGGGCGCGCACCTCGCAGAAGGCGTCGCCATGGGAGGATGCCATATGAGCCTTATCGATCCGTTCGAGATCATCGATCCCCGGTTCCGCGCCTATGTCATTCCCATCGCCTGGCTGGAGACGCTGCACACCGGCATGCGCTGGACCGAAGGGCCGGTGTGGTTCGCCGACATGCGCTGCCTGATCTGGAGCGATATCCCCAACAACCGGCTGATGCGGTGGAGCGAGGCCTCCGGCGCCGTCGACGTGTTCCGCGCCGATTCGAACTTCGCCAATGGCAACACCCGGGACCGGCAGGGCCGGCTCATCAGCTGCGAGCATCGCACGCGCCGCGTCACCCGCACCGAGCCGGACGGCAACGTCACCGTGCTGGCGGATCGCTATCAGGGCAAACGCCTCAATTCGCCGAACGACGTGGTGGTGAAGTCGGACGGCACGATCTGGTTCACCGATCCGACCTACGGCATCAGCGCCGCCTATGAGGGCGGCAAGGCGGAGAGCGAGCTCGGCGGCAATCACGTCTTCCGCCTCGACCCGCGCGACGGCAGCCTCGCCATCGTCGCCGACGACTTCCGGCAGCCGAACGGCCTCGCTTTCTCGCCCGACGAGAGCAAGCTCCATGTCGCGGATTCCGGCTTCATCGGAAATCCGGCCTGGCCCCGCCATATCCGTTCCTTCGACGTCGGCGCGGAGGGCCGGCTCGCCGGCGGCGGCGTCCTCACCGAGGTCGCGCCCCACGCCCCCGACGGCATCCGCGTCGATGTCGACGGCAATATCTGGTCGAGCGCCGGCGACGGCGTCCATTGCTACACGCGCGAAGGCGAGCTGATCGGCAAGATCCGCGTGCCCGAGCGGGTCGGCAATCTGACATTCGGCGGCGGCGACAGGAACCGGCTCTTCATCTGCGGGCACACCTCCCTCTACAGCATCTTCCTGAACACGAGCGGCGCGCAGCGGCCCTGACTCCCGGCCGGGAAAGCGGCACGGTTGCGACCGGAGGTAAGCTGCCACTCGCCTCCTGTCGCTGTATGATGCGCCGGGTCGGTCGATGCGCAGCGGCATCTGCCGGCCGATTGAGGTGCTCCTCACCGCACCACGCCTGACAGCGCAACTTGAAGGACGTTGTAATGACCATCCCGACACTGGACGACATGATTTCAGCGCGGCAGCGCATCGTGCCGCATATTCATCGCACGCCGGTCCTGACGTCGCGGATGCTGAACGAGCTGACCGGCGCCGAGCTGTTCTTCAAGTGCGAGAACTTCCAGAAGGCCGGCGCATTCAAGGCCCGCGGCGCCTCGAACGCGGTGTTCGGCCTCTCCGATGCGCAAGCCGCCAGGGGCGTGGCGACCCATTCCAGCGGCAATCACGGCACCTGCCTCAGCTATGCCGCGGGCCGTCGCGGCATTCCCTGCACGGTGGTGATGCCCCGCACCGCGCCGCAGGCGAAGAAGGACGCCGTGCGCGGCTATGGCGGCCGGGTGGTGGAATGTGAGCCCTCCACCTCCTCGCGCGAAGCGGTTTTCGCGGAAGTGGTGGCCGAGACCGGCGCCGAATTCGTCCACCCCTACAACGATCCGCGGGTGATCGCCGGCCAGGCCACCTGCTCGGCCGAACTGATCGAGCAGGTCGACGGGCTGGATGCGGTGATCGCCCCCATCGGCGGCGGCGGCATGGTGTCCGGCACCTGCCTCACCCTTTCCAACCTTGCCCCCGGCATCAAGATCTACGCCGCCGAGCCGCTGAACGCGGATGACGCGGCCCGCAGCTTCCGCGCCGGCCACATCATCGCCGACGACGCGCCCGACACCGTGGCCGATGGTCTCAAGGTGCCGCTGAAGGAGCTCACCTGGCACTTCGTACGCAACCACGTCGCCGATATCCTCACCGCGACGGAAGACGAGATCGTCGATGCGATGAAGCTGATCTGGAAGCGCATGAAGATCGTGATGGAACCGTCCAGCGCCGTGCCGCTGGCCACCATCATTCGCAATCCCGAGATATTTGCCGGCAAGCGCGTCGGCGTCATCATCACCGGCGGAAACGTCGACCTCGACAAGCTGCCCTGGAACTGAGGAAATCCCATGAACGCCAAGACGGACTTTTCCGGCTACGAAGTCGGCTACGACATTCCCGCCGTGCCCGGCATGGCCGAGGCCGACATCCAGACCCCCTGCCTGATCCTCGATCTGGATGCGCTGGAGCGCAATGTCAGGAAGATGGGGGACTACGCCAAATCCCACGGCATGCGCCATCGCAGCCACGGCAAGATGCACAAGTCGGTGGACGTGCAGAAGCTGCAGGAGCAGCTCGGCGGCTCGGTCGGCGTGTGCTGTCAGAAGGTCGCCGAGGCCGAGGTGTTCGCCCGCGGCGGCATCAAGGACATCCTCGTCACCAACGAGGTCCGCGACACCGCCAAGATCGACCGCCTCGCGCGCCTGCCGAAGTTCGGCGCGACCGTGACCGTCTGCGTGGACGACGTGAAGAATGTCGCGGATCTCTCGGCCGCGGCGCAGAAGCACGGCACCGAGCTCGGCATCTTCGTGGAGATCGATTGCGGCGCCGGGCGCTGCGGCGTCACCACCAAGGAAGCGGTGGTGGAGATCGCCAAGGCCGCCGCGGCGGCGCCGAACCTCACCTTCAAGGGTATCCAGGCCTATCAGGGCGCGATGCAGCACATCGACAGCTACGAGGCGCGCAAGGAGAAGCTCGACGCGGCCATCTCGCAGGTGAAGGAGGCGGTCGCCGCGCTCAAGGCCGAGGGCCTCGACCCGGAATTCGTCTCCGGCGGCGGCACCGGCTCGTATTATTTCGAGTCCAATTCGGACGTCTACAACGAGCTCCAGTGCGGCTCCTACGCCTTCATGGACGCCGATTACGGGCGCATTCACGACAAGGACGGCAAGCGCATCGACAAGGGCGAATGGGAGAACGCCCTGTTCATCCTCACCTCGGTCATGAGCCACGCCAAGCCGCATCTGGCGGTGTGCGATGCCGGCCTCAAGGCCCAGTCGGTGGATTCCGGCCTGCCCTTCGTCTTCGGCCGCGACGACGTGAAATACATCAAGTGTTCCGACGAGCACGGCGTGATCGAGGACAAGGACCACGTCCTCAAGGTCAACGAGAAGCTGCGGCTGGTGCCCGGCCATTGCGACCCGACCTGCAACGTCCATGACTGGTATGTCGGCGTGCGCGGCGGCAAGGTCGAGGTGGTGTGGCCGGTCTCGGCGCGCGGAAAGGGCTACTGATGTATGTCGTCGCCGAAAAGGCCATCGCCGGTCTGATGACCCCCGAGGCGGCCTTCGACGCCATCGAGGCCGTGTTTGCCTCGATGGCCCGCCGCAAGGCCTATAACTTCCCGGTCGTGCGCGAAGCCATCGGCCATGCGGACGCGCTCTACGGCTTCAAGGGCGGGTTCGACGGCGAAGGGCTGGCGCTCGGCCTGAAGGCTGGCGGCTACTGGCCGCACAACCAGGAGCACGGCCTGATCAATCACCAGTCGACGGTGTTCCTGTTCGACCCCGACACGGGCCGGGTCAGCGCGGCGGTGGGCGGCAACCTGCTCACCGCCCTGCGGACGGCGGCCGCGAGCTCGGTTTCGATCAAGTATCTGGCGCCGAAGGGTGCCCGGGTGCTGGGCATGATCGGGGCCGGCCACCAGTCGGCATTCCAGATGCGGGCGGCGGCGAAGGTGCATCCGTTCGAGAAGGTGATCGGGTGGAACCCGCATCCCGAGATGCTGGGGCGGCTTTCCGACACCGCCGCCGAACTGGGGCTGCCATTCGAGGCGGTCGATCTGGACCGTCTGGGCGCCGAGGCCGATGTGATCATCTCGATCACCTCGTCCTTCGGTCCGCTGCTCATGGACCGGCATGTGAAGGGCCCGACCCATATCGCGGCCATGGGCACCGATACCAAGGGCAAGCAGGAACTGGATCCGGCGCTGGTGGCGCGGGCACGGGTCTTCACCGACGAGATCGCGCAATCGGTCAGCATCGGCGAATGCCAGCACGCCATCGCGCAGGGCCTCATCACGCAAGCCGCGATCGGTGAACTCGGCGCGGTGGTGACCGGCGAGGACCCCGGCCGCGGCGAGGCGGAAGTCACGATCTTCGACGGCACCGGAGTCGGCCTGCAGGACCTCGCGGTCGCGGCAGCCGTGGTGGAACTGGCCAAGCAGAAGGGCTTGGCCGGCGAGATCGAGATCTGATGTCACGCGGCTCCATTGACCCTCCCCCGCACACGGGGAGGGTCATCGCGGTGGCGCCGCCGACCGTCGCATGCGAGGCCGCTTCCATCCGGCGCCGGGACAACGAAGCCGTCGAACGATCGCCGCTCCGGCAAGCGCCAATGCGGGAAGCGCCGATGCGGCCATGCGCCGCCGCACCGGTCACGGCGCGGCGGCGCCCGGCCTGTCAGGCCTTGATGTTCATGACGGAAATGGCATTGCCGCGAGCGACCTTCCCGCGCGTCTCCTCGTCGAGGGGGGCGGCGTCGAGGAAGCGCCCGGCGACGACCGAATCCTCATAGGGATAATCGACCGAGAACAGCACCTTGTCGGCTCCCAGCGCGGAGAGCGCGGCGATCAGCGGCACATTGTCGAACTGCCCGGAAGTGGTCACGAACATGTTCCGCTTCAGATAGAAGGACGGCGCCTCCTTCAGGGGACGCTTGCCGACGATGAGCGCCGTGCGGCTGTCGAAGCGCCACAAATGATAGGGCATGGTCTCGCCCATGTGGCCGAGGATGATCTTCAGCCGGGGGAAGCGATCGAACACGCCGGAGAAAACCAGCCGCAGGAAATGGGAGGAGGTCTCGAAGTTCCACTCCCAGGTGGGCTTCAGCAGTTCCGGGGCACCTTCGAGCACATAGGGCAGCACGAAGGAATCGGCCGGGTGTAGGTAGAGCGGCACATCGAGGGCCTGCATCCGCTCCCAGAAGGGATCGTATTTCGGATGGTCGAGATAGACGCCATGGGTATGCCCGTTGACCATGGAGCCGACGAAACCGAGCTCGCTGACGCAGCGCTCCAGCTCGGCGATCGCCGCCGGGACATCCTGCATGGGCAGGTGGGCGAAGCCCCGATAGCGCGTCGGCCGCTTCGCCACCTCCGCGGCCAGCCTGTCATTGGCGTCCCGGGCCAGCTTCACGGCCATGGCCGCGTCGGGTTCGCCCTGCGCGCCGGGACCGGAGATGGACAGGACCGCGATATCGACGCCGGCGGAATCCATCGCGGCCAGCCTGCGCTCGCCGAAATCCAACATGAGCTGGCTAAGATGGTCGGCGCGTTCCGACGGCAGGTTCGGCATGACGGCCCGCATGTAAGGCTCGAGCGCCGGCGTGATGAAGTGTTCTTCAAGGGCGATCTTTTTCACGGGAGCTCCAACGGGCTGCGTTCTGCTGGTCTGATGATGTTTCAACCTACAGCGGCCGAATATCGGTGAGAAGAGGGCTGGCCGCACATGATCCGCTCCGATTGATTTCTTCCGGCAGCCCTCCTCCACGACACTGGGGAAACTTATGTCGGTAGCACGCCGACATGACGGCGGGGACAAATCCTTCACGCCTGGATTCTAATAATTTACCAGCGGAACTTTTCTCCGCGCGCGACCTTGAGGCGGCGGCCTCCCTTCTGGAAGAAGCTAGGCGAAGCTGATAATTCTCAAGCATAAAACGGGAGGAAACAGAGTGGAAAAGAAGCCTGAGAACAAGGTTGTTGCCTCCCGCAGGGATCTCTTCACCTCCGGCGCCGCCCTGGTGGGCGCGAGCCTCCTGCCGAAGACGGCACAGGCCGGCGACATGCCCTCCCGCTCGCCCTCCCCCATCAAGGCGCCCGACGCGCCGCCCGGCGGCTACAACATCCTGTTCATCCTGGTGGACCAGGAGCATTTCTTCGATGCCTGGCCGTTTCCGGTGCCGGGCCGCGAATGGATCAAGGCCAACGGCATTACCTTCACCAATCATCAGGCGGCATCCTGCGTCTGCTCGCCGGCCCGCTCGACGCTCTATACCGGCCAGCACATCCCCCATACCGGCATCTTCGACAACGCCAACGCGCTCTGGCAGCCGGACATGTCGACGGATGTGAAGACGGTCGGCCACCGCCTCGCCCAGCTCGGCTACCACGCCGCCTATCAGGGCAAGTGGCACCTCTCCGCCAATCTCGATCAGGTCGACAAGGCGATCGACGCGCCGTTCGCGCAGTATCGCGAGATCATCGAGAGCTACGGCTTCGACGATTTCTTCGGTGTCGGCGACATCAACGACACCACGCTCGGCGGCTACAATTACGACGACACGACCACGGCCTTCGTCACCCGCTGGATGCGTACCAAGGGGCAGGAGCTGAAGGCGGCCGGAAAGCCCTGGTACCTCGCCGTCAACTTCGTCAATCCGCACGACGTCATGTACGTCAACTCCGACCTGCCGGGGCAGACGGTGCAGGGCAAGCGCTCGTCCATGCCGATCGCCCGCCCGCCGGGGAACGACCTCTACGCCGCGACCTGGGACGTGCCGCTGCCCTCCACCCGCACCCAGGCCTTCAACGCGCCCGGCCGCCCCAAGGCGCAGCACATCTACCAGGAGGTGATGGATTATCTCGTCGGCGCGTGGCCGGACGAGGATCGCCGCTGGCGCGTGCTGCAGAACTACTATTTCAACTGCATCCGCGATTGCGACCTGCAGGTCCATCGCGTGCTGGAAGCCGTCAAGGCCAACGGCATGTCGGACGACACCATCATCGTGTTCACCGCCGATCATGGCGAGTTGGGCGGGCATCACCAGATGCGCGGCAAGGGCAACTCCACCTATCGCCAGCAGAACCACCTGCCGCTGATGATCGTCCACCCAGCCTATCCCGGCGGGCTCACCTGCAATGCCGTGACCTCGCAGGTGGATCTCACCCCGACCATCCTCGCGCTCACCGGGGCGGCGCCCGACAAGCTGAAGCAGGCGTCGGAAGGCCTGCCCGGGCATGACTTCTCGCCGCTGCTCACCACCCCCGACGCCGCCAAGGCGGATACGCTGCGGCCGGGCGCGCTGTTCTGCTACAACATGCTGAGCTATCAGGACGCCCGCTGGGCCGCGCATTTCGACGTGAAGGCCGATAATTCGATCCCGCTCGCCCAGCGCATCGCCGCCATGGAGAAGCAGCCGCCGGACTTCCAGCTGCGCTGCTCCATCCGCAGCGTGTTCGACGGCCGCTACCGCTTCTCGCGCTATTTCTCGCCGCAGGGCTTCAACACGCCCGACACATGGGAGGACCTGACGGCGCAGAACGATCTCGAGGTCTACGACCTGCAGAACGACCCGGACGAGGTGAACAATCTCGCCATGAAGGGGCGGGCGTCGGGCGATCTCATAATGTCCCTGAACGCCAAGCTGAACGGTCTGCTCGCCACCGAAGTCGGCGTGGACGACGGCAGCTTCCTGCCGTTCAAGGACGGCAAATGGGTGTTCCCGCCCGCCAGCGAGCGGTAGCGGCGCGCCGTACAGCAGGGTCGGGCGGCGGCCATGGCGCCGCCGCCCCCCTTTTCACATGCCGATCAGCAAGCGAACCCGGCGGGAGCCCAGATGCACAAGGTGAAGCTCGAAGACGACATCGTTCGGATCGCCCTTCAGAGGCGCGGCCGGCTCCGCCTGTTCGAGGCGATCGATCCCAGGCGCACCGCCCATCTGGTGATCGACATGCAGACCGGCTTCATGACCCCCGGGGCCCCGGCCGAGATCGCCCCGGCCGCGACGATCATCCCCAATGTGAACAGGATAAGCGCGGCGTGCCGAAAAGCCGGCGCCCTCAACGTGTTCATCCAGAACTCCATCAGCGAGGAGAGCAAGCACAGCTGGTCGAACTGGTTCGGTTCGTTCTGGACGCCCGAGAAGCGGGAGGGGATGTACGCCACCTTCATGGTCGGGCAGCCCGGCCACGCGCTGCATCCCGATATCGATGTCGAGCCCGGCGACATGCGCATCGACAAGTTCAGGTTCGGGGCCTTTGTCGATGGATCGTCCGATCTTCACGAACGCCTGCGCGCGCGGGGCGTGGATACGGTGATCATCACCGGCTGTGCGACCAACATCTGCTGCGAATCGACGGCCCGCGATGCGATGATGCTGAACTACAAGGTCCTGTTCGTATCCGACGGGACGGCGACCCACACGGATTTCGAGCACAACATTACGTTGAACAACATGATGCTCACCTTCGCCGACGTGATCTCGACCGACGACGTGGTCGCGCTTCTCGACGCCTAGCCGTTCGCTCGACATTTTCGCCTGACCGTATCGCGCCCGGCCTGGGAGAAGGCCGCGCGGCCGTTCTCCGGCGGCGCCATGCGCGCGTCGAGGCCCCTCCCCGCGACAGATCCAGCCGCACCCGAACGCCCACGTCCCCCGCTCTTCCTGGAGCCGGCCCAGGTCGATGGAGACGCGACGTCGCGCACCATCGAGGACGGTGCCCCGCGAGGCCGCAGCGCGAAGGATCCCCTCTTCCCTCCCGGCCGCTCGCCCCGGCGTCGAGCGGGATGCACTTGCGTTCGCGATACAGTTCATATTATCTATAAATTTAATAGATAACATGTCGACGAGCGAACCATGCCCCTCATCGCCTCCAACAGGATTGCCGCCGGCACCGGAGCGCCGGATTTCCGGCTGCGGCATGCCGAGGCACCGGCGTGGCTCCGCGCAGGCGCGGCCCGATGAGCGCTTTCTCGGCGCGGCCCGGCAGCGGTGCAGTCCCGCACGCCTTGGCGGGGTCCATGGCTGAACTCATCCAGCTCAATTCCGACGTCCTCGTCATCGGCGGCGGGCCGGCGGCCTGCTGGGCCGCGCTCGCGGCCCGCGAGGCGGGACGCAGCGTCGTCATGGTCGACAAGGGCTATGTCGGCACGAGCGGCGCGACGGCTCCCTCGAACACCGGGACCTGGTTCGCCACCACGCCCGAGCGGCGGGCGCGTCTCGTCGAGGAACGCCTGAAGCAGGCCGAGGGCCTCGCCGACATCCGCCGGATGCCGCGCGTCATCGATACGGCGACGCAGCATCTGCATGTCCTCGCCGAGCGTGGCTATCGCTTCCCGCGGGATGACGATGGCGACCTCTACATCGCCAATCTGCGAGGCCCCGACTATATGCGCTTCATGCGCATGCAGGTCGTGCGCGCCGGCGTGACGGTCCGCGATCACCACCCCGCGCTCGAACTGCTGGTGGCGGGCGACATCGTCGCCGGGGCCGCCGGCTTTGCGCGACAGCTCGGCCAGAACTGGGAGGCCCGGGCGGGCGCCGTGGTCATCGCCACCGGCGGCTGCGCCTTTGGCTCCCGGATCCTCGGCGCGACGGGCCTGACCGGCGATGGCCAGCTGATGGCGGCCGAGCTCGGAGCCTCGCTGTCGGGAATGGAGTTCTCGAACCAGTACGGCATCGTCCCCCTGCACAGCTCGGTGAACAAGGGACTGCCCTATTTCTGGGCGAGCTTCTACCGCACCGACGGATCGCCGATCGACATCCCGCCGGGGCAGCGTTTCCCCGTGCTGGCCCGCGAATCGCTGGAAGGCCCCATCTATGCGCGGCTCGACCAGGCCACGGGGGCGCTGCCCGATGCGCTGCGGCGCGGCCAGCCCAATTGCTTCCTGCCTTTCGACCGGGCGAAGATCGATCCCTTCAACGACATCTTTCCCATCGCGCTACGCTCCGAAGGAACGGTCCGCGGCACCGGCGGCCTGAAACGCACGGATGACGATGGCAGCGTCGGCATAGCCGGGCTCTACGTGGCCGGCGACGCGCTCGAACGGCAGGACATCGCCGGCGCCGCGACCGGCGGCGGCGGGCCGAACGCTTCCTGGGCCATCGCCACCGGCGTCTGGGCCGGCAAGGGAGCGGCCGCTTTCGCCGCGCGCCTCGGCAGCCGGGCGAACGACCGGACTGTACGCCCCACCGGACAGGCGGGCCTGCGGCCCGCGGCCACCGTTCGCGACATCGATCCGGCACGCGCCGTCGCGCTGGTGCGCGAGGAGTTGCTGCCGGTCGACCGCAATTTCTTTCGCAGCGCGCCGAAGCTGGCCGCCTCTCTCGCCCTCCTCGACGCCGCCTGGGCCGAGCTGCGCGACCATGCCCACGGCACCGGGGCGGCGGCGTTCCGCCTGCGCGAGGCGGCGGGCCTGCTCGCCTCGAGCCGATGGGCCTATCGCGCCGCCGAGATGCGCGCCGAGACGCGCGGCATGCACCGGCGGCTCGACGCACCCGCGAGCGATCCCGCCCAGTCCCGCCGCCTGTCGGTGATCGGCGTCGACCGGCCGAGGCTCGCCTTCGAGCCTCACACGACGGAGGTCGCCGCCTCATGATCGAGCTTCTCTCGGAGAACCGCTGCACGGCCTGCAACGTCTGCGTCAAGGCGTGTCCGGCCAATGTGTTCGACACCGTCCCCGGCAGCGTGCCGGTCATCGCGCGCCAGCAGGACTGCCAGACCTGCTTCCTCTGCGAGCTCTATTGCCCGGTCGACGCGCTCTACGTCGCCACCGATCCCGAACACGTCACCGGCATCACCGAAGGCGCCGCCGACGAGGCCGGGCTGTTCGGAAGCTACGCGCGCGCGCTCGGCTGGAGGAAAGGGCGAGAGGGAGGCGCGGATCAGGACCCCACCCATCGGCTTCGGCAGGTCTCGCTGAGCACGGCGCGACCGGCGGAAAGCAGGAGCAGCAAGCCATGAACCGCATCGCCATCAGCGACGTGCGCAAGACCTTCCAGCTCAAGCCCGGCCAGAGCGTGGTCATCGACGGGCACGCCAGCGACCGCATCCCGGTGCTGTCCGGCGTCGATCTCGATATTCGCAAGGGCGAGTTCATCACGCTCGTCGGCCCGTCGGGAAGCGGCAAGTCGGTGCTGCTGGACATCATCGCCGGGCTGACCGAGCCGAGCTCGGGCTTCGCCGCCATCGACGGCCACAAGGTGACGCGCCCTCACCAGGAGACGGCCTATGTCTTCCAGCAATATGCGCTGTTTCCCTGGCGCACCGCGCTCCAGAACGTCGAATACCCGCTCGAGGTGAGAGGCGTCGGCCGGGCCGCGCGTCGCGTGAAGGCGCAGCATTTCCTCAGCCTGTTCGGCCTGACCGGCTTCGAGGACCGGTATCCCTCGCAGCTCTCCGGCGGCATGCAGCAGCGCGTGGCGATCGCGCGGGCGCTGTCCACCGACCCGGAAGTGCTGTTGATGGACGAGCCCTTCGCCGCGCTCGACGCCCAGACGCGAGACATCCTGCAGAGCGAGCTGCTGCGCATCTGGGAGCAGATCAAGACCACCGTCGTCTTCGTCACCCACTCGATCGACGAAGCCATTTTCCTGGCCGACCGGATCGTCGTCATGACGGCACGTCCGGCGCGGGTGAAGGAGAGCATCGACGTCGATCTGCCTCGCCCGCGCGACATCGAGATCCGCAACAGCGCGGCCTTCAACGCCTATCGGGCCCGCGTATGGGATGCCCTGCGGGAGGAGGTGCGCAAGGCCCAGCAGGATTGGGCCCTCGCCTCCGCCTATAACGCCTGAGGAGACCGGACGATGACGCTCGCGACCGACAAGTCGACGGATGTTCCGCCGCGGCTATGGTGGAACCGGCCGGCCTTCCTGCCGTCCCCCTCCACCCTGCGCCAAGCGATCCACACGATAGGGCTCGGCCTGCCGGCCCTGCTCGTCCTGGCGCTGCTATGGGAAGTGGCGCCGCGGCTCGGCTGGATCAACGCCATCTTCTTCCCGCCGCTCAGCCAGGTGCTGGCGGCCCTCGGCGACATGATCGCCAGCGGGCTGCTCGCCCGGCATATCGGCATCAGCCTCGAGCGGGCGGCGGTCGGCTTCCTCCTCGCGGTCGTCGTGGCCATCCCGCTCGGCCTGCTGATGGGACGTTATTCCCTCTTCGAGAAGCTGAGCGATTTTCTCGTCCAGACGCTGCGCAACACCTCGCAATTCGCGCTGCTGCCGGTCTTCATCCTGGTTCTGGGCATCGGCGAGGCCTCGAAGATCGCCATCACCTTCTATGCGGCCGTCTTCTTCCTGCTGATCAACACCATCGTCGGCGTGAAGTCGGTCGATCCGCTCCACATCAAGGCCGCGCGCTCCATGGGAACGTCGGACTGGGACCTGTTTCGCAAGGTCATCCTGCCGTCGGCAGTGCCCTCCATCGTCGCCGGCGCCCGCCTCGGCGTGAAAAGCTCCCTGTTCTCGGTGATCGCCGCCGAGATGCTCGCCGCGCAATCGGGCATCGGCTACCTGATCCAGAACGCGTCGCTGATGCTGGAAACCGACCGCATGTATGCGGGCATCCTGACGCTCACCGTGATCGGCTTCCTCCTGAACTACGCCCTCGTCGCGTTCGAGGCGCAGGCGACGCGCTGGCGCGCCTCCGAGGACAAGGGCCTCGCCTGATCTTCCCCACCGCTCACGCTCCGCCCGTCACCCGAAAGGTTTTCCCATGTCCCGACTTATCGTGTCCCCCACACGCCGGAGCGTCGTGAAGGCGCTCGGCATCGCCGCGATCGTCCCCCTTGCCGGCATCGTGCCCGCCCGCGCCGCCGACAAGCCCGAGGTGATCCGCATCGGATCGACGGCGCCCGGCCACCTCAAATTCATCCTGTACCGGAACAAGAAGCTGCTGGAGCAGGAATTCGCCAAGGACGGCATTCGCGTCGAGCTCGCGACCTTCGACGGCGGTGGCCCCGCTTCCGTCGCGATCGGCTCCGGCGCCATCGAGTTCACCTATATCGGCAACAATCCCTCGCTGCGTCTGGGCGCCACCGGCGCCGACGTGAAGGCGATCGGCCTCTCCAGCTGGGTTCCCTCCAACGAGACGCTGATCGTGGTGCGGCCGGATTCGCCGATCCAGAAGCTCGAGGAGCTGAAGGGCAAGAAGGTCGCCGTGCTGACCGGCACCGTCCGGCACTCCACCTTCGCGAAGGCGCTGAAGGATACCGGCGTGTCGATCAAGGACGTCGAACTGCTCAACATCGGCATAGAGAGTTCCGGCCCGGCCCTGGCGCGCGGCGATGTGGACGCGATCGTGGAAAGCACCGGCCCGGCCCAGAAGCTGGTCGATGCCGGCGGCGCGCGCGTGCTCTTCGATGCCGGCGTGTCGGGCAAGAAGGAATGGGCGGTTCCGCACGTCCTCAGCGTGAACGGCGCCTTCGCCCGCAAATACCCCGATATCGTCGCGCGGCTCCTGGCGCTGGACATAGCGACGGCGCGCTGGGCCGACGCCAATCCCGAGGAGACGATCCAGATCTTCGTCAAGGAGACCGGCAGCAGCGAGAAGGCCGTGCGCTCCACCTATAGCGACGGCAAGTTCTGGCAGGACCCGAAGCTCACCGATGAGGCCATCCGCTCGCTTCAGGGCGAAGAGGCGTTCATGGCCGATGCGGGCCTGCTGAAGGGCAAGGTCGATTACGACAAGTGGATCGACCGCTCCTATTACGAGGCTGCCCAGAAAAAGCTGGCGAACAACTGAGGCGGCGGCCGTCCCGACCCGCCCTCCCTGCGCCCGGCCTGCCCGGCGGCGAGATCGCCGGACAGGCGCGACGGCGCCTCGCGTGACATCGAAGCGGCGCGAACCTGCATGATGCCTGCAAACAGACCGCCGCGCGCCGGCAGACGACGCGCCGCGGCGCCCTTCGCGCGCAACGGGCGCCGTGGTGGAGCCCGCGCCGGAGCCCGCGTCCATGGCCGATGAACCGGAGCCGGGAGACCGGACCAGCCGCCCCTTCACGCTCTACGCCGTCGCGCAATCGGTCTCGTCGACCGGCACCTGGATGCAGCGCCTGGGGATAGGCTGGCTGGCCTGGGATCTCACGCAGTCGACGAGCTGGGTCGGTGCCATGGCGCTCACCGAGATCGTCGCGGCGCTCTGGGTCGCGCCGCTCGCCGGGGTCATCACCGACCGCAGCAACGCCTTTCGCGTCAATCTGCTGTTCCAGTGCTGCGGGATCGCCGTGTCGCTCCTCCTGTACGCCGTGACGGCGACGGGCAACATGACGATCTGGCTGCTCTGGCTGCTCGCCCTTGCGGACACCACCTGGCAGGGGCTGAGCCAGCCGGCGCGCATGGTCTCGGTCGGGCTTCTCGCCGGGCGGAAGAACATGGCACGCGCCATCGCCGCCAGCTCCATCGGCTTCAACGTGGCACGCGCCGCGGGACCGGCCCTGGCGGGCCTCATCATCGTCAATGGCGGTCCGGCGCTGGCGTTCCTCTGCGCCGCCGGCACCTTCATGGCGATGATCGCCGCGCTCCTGCATCTGCGCACCTATCTGGACCGCCCCGGGGCGGCGACCGGCGCCGACATCCTGCAGGATATCGTCGGCGGGTACCGGTACATCGCCCGCACGCCGGCCGTGGCGACGATCTTCCTGCTGGCACTGGCCTTCTCGGTCTTCGGGCGGCCGTTCACCGAACTCTTCCCCGCCATAGCGGGCGAGATGTTCGGCGGCGGGCCGACCATCCTCTCGATGCTGATGAGCGCCCAGGGGGTCGGCGCCCTGCTCGGCGGCGCCTGGATGCTGCGCCGCAGGTCGCTCCCCGCGCTGGTGCGCCTCACCTGCCTTACCGGCCTCGGCATGGCCGGCATCATCATCGCCTTCTCGCTGGTCGGCGGCGCGAATCTGGCGCTGGCGCTCATCGCCGCCGCCGGCCTTTGCCATGTGATGTGCAATATCGGCATGCAATCCCTGGCGCAGCTTTCCTCCGACATCTCGTTTCGCGGCCGGACCATGGCCCTTTACGGCCTGATCTTCCGAACCGGCCCGGCGGCCAGCGCCGCCGTGATCGGGGCGGCGGCGGAATGGCTCGGACTGCAGCTGCTGCTCGGCACCGCCGCCGGCCTGTGCGTCGCCGCGTTCCTGCTCATCATGACCAGGCGCCACGGCACATTGGTGGCGCGCACCAGCGGTGCGCCGCCGCTCTGAGCCGGAACGCCCGCCTGCCGCGAACCGGGTCGGCGGGAAACGGATCGATGACGGGGTCGATCCCTCGATTCATTATATTGATTTAATCTACAGATTTTATATTCTTCTGATCATGACCGAGCAGACGGGTTCCGATATTTTCGTCGTCGCCGTGGCGGGCCGCCGCGCCGGCCTGGCCTCGCGCCTCGACAGCGGCTTCCGCTTTCACGCGTCGAACCACCAGTTCGATGTGCTGGACGGCCGGAAATTCGCGACGCTGGAGGACATACGCGCCGCCGCGCAGGGTGCCTTGGCGACCCTGCGGCTCGGCTTCCGCGCGTCCTGAGCGGACCGCCGGCGGCTCGGCATGATCATCTTTCGCTTCAAGGAATGACTCTATGGCTTTTCGCCCGCTGCATGACCGTGTCGTTGTCCGCCGCCTCGATGCCGAGGAAAAGACCAAGGGCGGCATCATCATTCCCGATACCGCCAAGGAGAAGCCCTCCGAGGGCGAAGTCGTCGCCGTCGGCCCCGGCGCCCGCGACGAGAACGGCAAGCTCATCCCCCTCGACGTGAAGGCCGGCGACAAGATGCTATTCGGCAAGTGGTCCGGCACCGAGGTGAAGCTCGACGGGCGCGACGTCCTGATCCTCAAGGAAGCCGACATCCTCGGCGTGATCGCCTGACACCGAATTCAGAAGTAAGGAGCGCCGAGACATGGCCGCCAAGGACGTACGTTTTTCCACCGATGCCCGCGAGCGCCTGCTGCGCGGCGTCGACATCCTCGCCAACGCGGTGAAGGTGACGCTGGGCCCGAAGGGCCGCAACGTCGTGATCGAAAAGAGCTTCGGCGCCCCGCGCATCACCAAGGATGGTGTCTCGGTGGCCAAGGAGATCGAGCTCGAGGACAAGTTCGAGAATCTCGGCGCCCAGCTGTTGCGCGAGGTCGCCTCCAAGACCAACGACCTCGCCGGCGACGGCACCACCACCGCCACCGTGCTCGCCCAGGCGATCGTCCGCGAGGGCGCCAAATCGGTCGCCGCCGGCCTCAACCCGCAGGATCTCAAGCGCGGCATCGACCTCGCCGCCGCCGAGGCGGTGAAGGATATCGGCAAGCGCGCCAAGAAGGTGAAGTCGTCGGACGAAGTCGCCCAGGTCGGCACCATCTCCGCCAATGGCGACCGCACCATCGGCGAGATCATCGCCAACGCCTTCCAGCGCGTGGGCAATGAGGGCGTCGTCACCGTCGAGGAAGCCAGGACCGCGGAGACCGAACTCGACGTCGTCGAGGGTCTCCAGTTCGACCGCGGCTATCTCTCGCCCTATTTCGTCACCAATGCCGAGAAGCTGACCGTCGAGTTCGACGATCCCTACATCCTGATCCACGAGAAGAAGCTCTCCTCGCTGCAGCCGCTGCTGCCGGTGCTGGAAGCGGTGGTGCAGTCCGGCAAGCCGCTCCTCATCATCGCCGAGGACGTCGAGGGCGAGGCCCTGGCGACGCTCGTCGTCAACAAGCTGCGCGGCGGCCTGAAGGTCGCGGCCGTGAAGGCGCCGGGCTTCGGCGACCGCCGCAAGGCGATCCTCGAGGACATCGCCATCCTGACGGCGGGCGAGGTGATCTCCGAAGAGCTGGGCATCAAGCTGGAGAACGTCACCCTCGCCCAGCTCGGCCGCGCCAAGCGCGTGCGCATCGACAAGGAGAACACCACCGTCGTCGACGGCATCGGCAAGAAGAAGGACATCGAGGGCCGCGTCGCCCAGATCAAGCAGCAGATCGAGGAGACCACCTCGGACTATGACCGCGAGAAGCTGCAGGAGCGGCTGGCGAAGATCGCCGGCGGCGTGGCGGTGATCCGCGTCGGCGGTGCCACGGAAGTCGAGGTGAAGGAGAAGAAGGACCGCGTCGACGACGCGCTGAACGCCACCCGCGCCGCGGTGCAGGAAGGCATCGTCCCCGGCGGCGGCGTCGCGCTTCTGCGCGCCAAGGCGGCGGTGCAGGCCCTGAAGTCCGACAACCCGGACATCCAGGCCGGCATCCAGATCGTCTCCCGCGTGCTCGAGGCCCCGCTCCGCCAGATCGCCGAGAATGCCGGCGTGGAAGGCTCGATCGTGGTCGGCAAGATCCTCGACAACAAGTCGGCGACCTTCGGTTTCGACGCCCAGAACGAAACCTATGTCGACCTGCTGGTGGCCGGCATCGTCGATCCGGCCAAGGTGGTGCGCACCGCGCTGCAGGACGCCGCGTCGGTCGCCGGCCTCCTCGTCACCACCGAGGCGCTGATCGCCGAGCTGCCCCGCGACAAGCCGGCCGCCCCCGCGCCCGGCGGCGTGGACTTCTGACCCCGTGATCCGCGTCCCGCCCGGCATCGCCGGGCGGGGTTCCTCCCGGCCAGCTGGCCTCCGATCGGAGCGCGTGCAGATGAGCGTAACGGCGACCTACCCGACGGCAGCACTCGATCTCGATACCGATGTACTCGTTCTCGGCGGCGGCCCCGCGGGAACCTGGGCGGCCCTGTCCGCCGCCCGTGCCGGCGCCCGCGTGGTACTGGCCGACAAGGGATTTTGCGGCACCTCCGGCGCAACGGCGCCGTCCGGCACCGGCGTCTGGTATGTCCCGCCGGACGCGGAGCGACGCCAGGCGGCCTATCTCTCGCGTGACGCGCTGGGCGGGCATCTCGCCGACCGGCGCTGGTCGATGCGGGTGCTCGAGCTGACGCATGCCAGCATCGAACTCCTCGCCGAGCGTGGCTACCCCTTCCCGCACGACGACCGCGGCGCGCCGGCGCACGGCTCGCTGCAGGGGCCGGAATATATGCGGCTGATGCGCAAGCTCGTGAAGGGCGCCGGCGTACGCGTCCTCGACCACAGCCCGGCGCTGGAGCTTCTCGTCGATGGCGACGGCGCGGCGGCCGGGGCGCGCGGCGTCAGGCGGCAGCGCGGGGACGATTGGGTGGTGCGCGCCGGGGCGGTGGTGATCGCCACCGGCGGCTGCGCCTTCCTCAGCCGGGCGCTCGGCTGCAACGTGCTCACCGGCGACGGGCTGCTGATGGCGGCCGAGCTCGGCGCGGCGTTCTCCGGCATGGAATTCTCCAATGCCTATGCCATCTCGCCCGCCTTCGCCTCCGTCACCAAGACCCTGCTCTACAAATGGGCCACCTTCACCGAGCCCGGCGGCGAGCCGATCCCCGGCGCCGCCTCGCAGGGCGGCCGGTCGGTCATCGCCAGATGGCTTGCCAAGGGCCCGGTCTACGCCCAGCTCGACAAGGCGGAACCCTCGCTGAGGGAATCGATGCGCGAGGCGCAGCCGAATTTCTTCGTGCCGTTCGACCGCGTGGGCATCGATCCCTTCACGCAGCGCTTCCCGGTCACGCTGCGCCTGGAAGGCACGGTACGCGGCACCGGCGGCCTGCGCATTGTCGGCGACGACTGCGCGACCACGGTTCCCGGGCTTTTCGCGGCGGGCGATGCCGCAACGCGCGAGCTGATCTGCGGCGGGTTCACCGGCGGCGGCAGCCACAACGCCGCCTGGGCCATCAGCTCGGGCCAATGGGCCGGAGCGGGCGCCGCCGATCATGGCCGGCGGGTGCGCGCAGGCGCGGGAACGACGCGTGTCGCGGCGGCGGCCGGAACCGTCGCGCTGCGCGAAGGCCGCG
The DNA here is from genome assembly GCF_018390555.1 of Ancylobacter oerskovii. Lineage (GTDB taxonomy): Bacteria > Pseudomonadota > Alphaproteobacteria > Rhizobiales > Xanthobacteraceae > Ancylobacter > Ancylobacter oerskovii. The sequence continues at coordinate 96,036 of NZ_JAHBGB010000027.1, forward strand.
CGGCGGCCTTCAGCCCCGAAGCCGTCATCCGCCAGGTGCAGGACGAGGTCTTCCCCTTCGAGACCAACTATTTCCGGTCCGGCGACAAGCTGGGCGACTCCCTCGGCCGGCTCGACGGCCTGTGGGCCTCGCTGCGGACGGCGGATGCCGCCTCCCGCGACGAGGCGGTACGGGCGCGGGAGGCGGCCGCGATGACGGCGGTCGCGCGCTGGATGTATCGCAGCGCGCTCGCCCGGACCGAGACGCGCGGCATGCATCGACGCGAGGATCACCCGCAGGCCGATCCCGCCCAGCTGCATCATGTTCTCAGTGGCGGTCTCGACGAGGTCTGGACCACCCCGTCCTCGCCGCTGACGCGCCCGCAGGCGGAGCTGGCGGCATGATCGAGCTCGTCAGTGCCGAACGCTGCACCGGCTGCAACATCTGCGTCAGCGTCTGCCCCACCAATGTGTTCGACGCGGCGCCGAAGGGGGTGGCCGGCGGCCTGCCCGCCATCGCCCGCGGGCAAGATTGCCAGACCTGCTTCATGTGCGAGCTCTATTGTCCCGAGGATGCGCTCTACGTCGCGCCGGAGGCCGATCAGCCGGTCCTCGTCGACGAGCCCACCCTCGTCAGGGCCGGCCTGATGGGCGGCTACCGCGCCGCCATCGGCTGGACGCGCGACACCGCCGCCCGGCGCCGGATCGATTCCACCTTCCGCCTCATCAAGGGCTTCTAGCCGCGCGGCGAGCACGGCCATCGCCCGCTCCACGACAAGGACAGACATCATGACCACCCCTCTCGGTGTCCTGGCTTTCGACAGGCGCCAGCTGCTCGCCGGGCTTGCCGCCGGCGGCGCGGCGCTCTTCGCGCCCTCCATCCTGCGGGCGCAGGCACCGGTGCCCGTGAAGGTGGCCTATGGCAGCGTCGGCTACACCTGGGCGGTGCCCTATGTCGCCGAGGCCGGCGGCTACTGGAAGGACCAAAATGTCGACCTGACCACCGCCTCCTTCGATTCCGGCCGCGACGCCATGCAGGCGCTGCTCACCGGCGCCGCGGACTTCTCCGCCTCCACCGACACGCCGCTGGTCTTCGCCGCGCTCAACGGTCTCAAGCCCCTCGCCGTGGTCAATTATTCGCGCTACTCGCGCGACATGCGCATCGCCGTGCGCAGCGATGCCGGCATCGACCCCAAGAACCCCGCGAGCCTGAAGGGCCGCCGGATCGGCACGCCGGTCGGCACCTCCGGCCAGTATCTGCTGGCGAAGTATCTCGAGCTCGCCGGCCTGAAGCCGCAGGACGTGACCGTCGTCAACGTCGCGCCCGGCAACCTCGCCACCACGCTGGCGCGTGGCGACATCGACGGTTTCGCCTGGAGCAGCCAGGCGGTCGCGGTCGCCGACAAGCAGACCGGCGGCAAGGTGGTCGAGATGACGCTCGACGGCATCGAACCCTATTTCCAGAGCCACCAGCTCTTCCTGACCACCGACAAGGTGCTGAAGGAAAAGCCGGAGGTCGTGACGGCCGCCATCAAGGCGCTTTACGCCGCCGAGAACCGCATCAATTCGGATCCGAACTGGCCGAACCTCATCGCCGAGCGCATCAAGACCCCGCCGGAGCAGATCCGCCAGGCGACCTCGACCTTCGTCTTCAAGCTCGGCTTCGACCAGCGCTTCCTCGACGATCTGGTGAGCGAGGCGAACTGGGCCATCGCCGCCAATCTCGGCAAGCCGCCGCAGGGCGATCTGCGCAGCCTGCTGCGCGGGCTGATCGCCGACGGCCCGACGAAGGCGCTGCTGCCCGAACGGGTCACCCTGTCGTGAGCGCGGCCGGCGCGCTGATCGCCGTGGAGCACGTCTCCCAGGTCTATGCGGGGCGCGACGGCGCCCCCAACTGGGCGCTGCGCGACGTCTCCCTCCGCATCGGACGAGGGGAGTTCGTCTGCCTGATCGGCCCGTCGGGCTGCGGCAAGACCACCTTGCTGCATCTCGTCGCCGGCTTCGTGAAGCCGACGAGCGGCACGGTGTCGTTCGCCGGCACGCCGGTCGCCGGCCCGGGTCCCGAGCGCGTCGTGGTGTTCCAGGAATACGCGCTGTTCGCCTGGATGACGGCGCGGCAGAATGTCGAATTCGGCCTGCGCACCCGCGGCGTGCCGCGTGCCGAGCGGCGCGCCCTGGCATTGCGGGCGCTGGAGCGGGTCAGCCTGCGCCATGCCGCCGACCGCTATCCGCACGAGCTTTCCGGCGGCATGCGCCAGCGCGTGGCAGTGGCGCGGGCGCTCGTCGTCGAGCCGGAAGTGCTGCTGATGGACGAGCCCTTCGCCGCCGTCGACGCCATGACCCGGCAGAGCCTGCAGGAGGACCTGCTGCGGCTGTGGCGGGAGACCGGCGTCTCCGTGGTCTTCGTCACCCACAATGTCGACGAGGCCGCCTTCCTCGCCCAGCGCGTCGTGGTGATGGGCGCCAATCCCGGCAGCATCCGCGCCGATCTCGCCATCGAGGCGCCGCATCCCCGCGACCGGGGATCGCCCCGCTTCGCGGCGCTCTATTCCGACGTGGCGGACGCACTCGCCGCCCATCACGGAAGGAAGGCGGCATGAGCCTCGCCTCGTCCGACGCCCGCATCGAGCCGGGCACCGACACCCGCCCGCCCGCCGGCAGCTTCGAGGAAGCCTTCCGGGCGGAGCATCGCCGGCGCCGGCGCCATGCCGCCATGTGGCGGCTCGTGCTGAACGCCGCCGGCATCGCCCTGTTCGTGATCGCCTGGGAATTGATCCCGCGCTATTCGAGCTGGATCAACGAGGTGCTGTTTCCTCCGCCCTCGCAGGTGTTCGAGGCCTTCGTGCCGCTGCTTCTCTCCGGCGAGATCGTGAAGAACATCCGGGTCAGCCTGCTGCGCGCCGCCTCCGGCTTCGGCGTGGCGCTGGTGCTGGGCATCGGCGCCGGGGTAATGACCGCCCGGCTTTCCTGGCTGCAATATCTGTTCGAGCCGCTGCTGCACGGCTTCCGCTCGATTCCCGCCATCGCGCTGATCCCGCTGTGCATCCTGTGGTTCGGCATCGGCGAGACCTCGAAGACCGCGCTCATCGCCTGGGGCGCCTTCTTCCCGCTGTGGATCACCACCTTCATCGGCGTGCGCGACGTCAACCCGATCTATCTGCGCTCGGCCGCCTGCCTCGGGGCGGGCCGCCTCACCACGCTGTTCCTCGTGGTGCTGCCCGCGGCGCTGCCCTTCATCCTCGCCGGCATCCGGCAGGCGCTCTCGGTGTCGCTCGTCGTGCTGGTGGCGGCGGAAATGTCCGGCGCCTCCTCGGGCATCGCGCACATGATGTCGGAAGGCCACCAGCTGTTCCGTGTCGACATCATGTTCATCGGCCTCGCCGTGCTCGGCGCCTTCGGCTTCCTGGTCGATCGCACCTTCGTCGCCGTCGCCCGCCGGCTTTTCCCCTGGTACCAGATCACGTCCTGACATGACCCCGCCCCTGCCCGTCACCGTGCTGCACAACGCGCACATCATCACCTTCGACCCGGCGCGCCCGCGCGCCACGGCGCTGGCCTTTCGCGCGGGGCGCCTGATCGCGGTCGGGGACGACGAGGTGCTGCAACGCGCCGGCCCGCAGGCCGAGATCCGCGACCTCGGCGGCGCCACCGTCATTCCCGGCATCAACGACACCCACGCGCATATGGAGCGCGAGGGGCTGAAGCGGCAGCGTCCCTCGCTCGCCGGCGTGCGGAACGTGGCCGACATTCTCGATCGCATACGCGCGGCGGCGCGCACCACGCCGGCCGGGCAATGGATCGTCACCATGCCGGTCGGCACGCCGCCCTTCTTCTTCGACGGCCCGGAGGCGCTGGAGGAGAAACGCGTCCCCGATCGCCATGAGCTCGACGCCGCCGCGCCCGACCATCCCGTCTACATACAGGGCGTGTTCGGCAATTGGGGCACGCCGCCGGGCTACACCGCGCTGAACAGCCGAGCGCTGGCGCTCAACGGCATCACCCGGGACACGGTGCCGCGCATCGCCGGCGTCGAGATCCTGAAGGACGCCGGCGGCGAGCCCACCGGCGTCATCGTCGAGCGCAACAACCGGCCGACGGTGGAGTTCGACCTCCTTCCCGCCGTGCCGCGCTTCGGCTTCCACGACCGGCTCGAAGGCGTGCGCCTGTCGCAGAAGCTCTACAACGCCCGGGGCACCACCAGCATCTATGAAGGCCACGGCTCCGCCGCCGAGACCATCTCGGTCTACCGCCGGCTCTGGGAGCTGGGCGAGCTCACCGTGCGCGTCGGCCTCGTCGTCTCGCCCAGCTGGTCGGATCTCGCCGAGGCGAAGAAGATCATGCGCGACTGGCTGGCCTCCGCGCGCGGCGCCGGGCTGGGGGACGGATGGCTGCGCGTCTCGGGCCTCCACATCGCCTATGGCGGCGACGAGACGACCGCCTGCTGCGCCCGCGCGCACCTACCCGATACCGGATGGTCCGGCTTCGTCGAGCAGGCGGTCACGCCGTCGGACTTCCGCGAGGCCGCCTTCCTCGCCGCCGAGCACGATCTGCGCCTGCACACCATCGTGAACGACAAGCTCCACGAGATCCTCCCGGTGCTGGAGGCGATCAACGAGAAGTATCCGCTCGACGGCCGGCGCTGGGTGATCGAGCATGTCGGGCGCACCAATGCCGGGGAACTTGCCGCGCTGGCGCGTCTCGGCGTGCTGGTCACGACCATTCCCACCTATTTCCTCTGGAAGGGCGGCTGGCGCTATCCCAGCGAGCCGGACGGCGGCGACTGGGTCGTCCCGCACCGGCATATGCTCGATGCCGGCATCCCGCTTTCCATCGCCACCGACAACATTCCCTATGATCCGTTCTTCACCCTGTGGGTGGTGGCCAACCGGCAGGAGCGCCTGAGCAAGCGCGTGATCGGCCCCGGCCAGCGGCTCGATGCCGAAACCGCGCTCCGGCTGTTCACCGTCGCCGGCGCGCGGCTCACCTTCGACGAGAGCTGGAAGGGTCCGCTGAAGCCCGGCTTCGCCGCGGACCTCGCCGTCCTGTCGGACGATCCGACCCGCGTGCCGCCGCAGGATCTGCGCGACATTTCCGTGCGCCTGACCGTCGTCGACGGGCGGATCGTCCACGAGGCCGGATAGGCGGCTGCGGGCTGCCTGCCGCCGACGACATCGCGGCCGACCGGAAGCCGTCTCCCGGCCGATAAAGGCACCCGCGCTCATCGCCGCAGATCCGCGCGCCGACAGTTCCCCGCGCGATGCGCCGCACCGTGGCGAATGCCGGGGATCCGCGCCGCCCGAGGCCATCCCGTCATCGGCCCGGCCTCATCCGCGCCCGGCAACAAGCCATGGCGTGGAACGACCGCGCTTCCTCGCAGCGCGGCGTCCCTCGCCCTGCCCTCCCATGCCGCCGGCGTCGGAAAAGACGAACGACCCTCGAACGGCCACCCCGCCGCGCATGGCCGCGCCTCTCGGCGTCGCATCCCGCCGCCCCTCGCTGGACACCTCCCTTATTCATGTATAGATTTTGCATGTTTAACGGAAGGCGCTCCCGCCGGACGGATGCCAAGGCTGTCCCTCGGTGACGACGCAACTTTCCTTCCAATCCCTCCCTTTCCCGCTTACACCGGGTCGCCAATCCTCCCTTTCGGCGCGATGCATTTGGAGTGGGCCTTGTCAGCCTTTGCACGCTTAAGACTCTTCCGGCCGATCCTGGCCGGCGCGACGCTTCGCGATCGTGCGTTCGCCTGTTTCGGCGCCCTGATGGGCATCGGCCTGTCGGCGGTGATCGGCGGCCTCGCCGCGGCCGATTTCAATCACCTCATATGGATCGTGCCGCCGATGGGGGCCTCCGCCGTGCTGGTGTTCGCCGTGCCGGCCAGTCCGATGGCGCAGCCCTGGCCTACCATCGGCGGCAATATGGTGTCGGCCGCCATCGGCGTCTCGATCGCCCATCTCATGCCGGTCACCGCGCTTTCGGCGGGTATCGCCGTGGCGCTGGCCATCGGCGCCATGTCGCTGCTGCGATGCCTGCATCCGCCCGGCGGCGCGGCGGCGCTGGTCGGCCTGTTCATCGGCGGCTCGTCGAGCCTGCTTTTCCCCTTCGTGCCGGTGGGGTTGAACGCCGTCGTGTTGGTATCCAGCGCCTGGCTCTACCATCGCCTGTCCGGCCATACCTATCCGCACGTTCCCGCCCCGCCGAAGCCGGCCCGGGATCTGCCCTGGACCATCAGCAAGGCGGACATCGCCGCCACGCTCGACGAAGTCGGCGAGGCCTTCGACATCGGCGCCGCCGATCTCGAAGGGCTGGTGCGGCACATCGAGCGGCGCGCGGTCGCGCGCTCCTACCACGCGCTCACCTGCGCCGACCTCATGGTGGAGAACGTCATCGGCGTGCCGGAGGACGCGCCCGCCGAGCAGGCCCGCGCGCTGCTGGTCAAGCGCGACATCCGCCGCCTGGCGGTGGTGGACGCCGCCGGGCGTCTCGTCGGCGCCATCAGCCTGCGCGAGCTGCTGAGGCCCACCGGCATCGTCTTGGACCTGATGACGCCGGCCGCGACCGCCACCCCGACCACACCGGCCATCGACTTGCTGGAGCTCTATGCCCGCGATCGCGTGCATTCCGTCTTCATCATCGACGAGGCCCGCCGCCCGGTGGGCGTCGTCACCGAGGCGGACTGGCTGCATGTGCTGACACGCGGCCTCGGCTAGACGCCCGCCCGCGACTCGCAACAACGGGGCGGCACCGCCGGGTGCCGCCCCGTTTGCATGTCTCGCAGCGGATGCGTCGGAGGAGGACCGGCCGTCAGGCCGCGAGCGCCTCGTCGGCAGGGCCGAAGAACTCGTAGTGCAGCCGGTCGGACGGCACGCCCGAAAGCGACAGCGCCGCGATCATCGCCCGCAGGAACGGCCGCGGCCCGCAAATATAGTAGTCCGCCTCGCCGGTCGGCGTGTTGGCGGTCAGCCACTCCGGCGTGATCAGCCCGGCCTCGTCATAGTCGCGGCCGGCCACTTCGTCGGCCAGCGGCGTCTGGTGGAAATCCACCACCCGCAGCGCCGCGTCCTTCGCCGCCAGGGCGCGGACATGCTCGCGCATGGCGTGCGTGTGGCGGTCATGGGTGCCGTGCACATAGTGGACGGGCAGGCCGGACGAGCGGGCGGCCAGCGTCTCCAGCATCGCGATCATCGGGGTGAGGCCGACGCCTCCCGACAGCAGCACCACCGGACGTTCGGGATGATCGGGCAGATGGAACTCGCCGGCCGGCGCCGACACCTTGAGCACGGTGCCGGGCGCGGCATGGTCGTGCAGCCAGCCCGACGCCAGCCCGAAAGCCTCGCGCTTGACCGAGATGCGGTAGCTCTCGCCATTGGCGGCGCTGGAGATCGAGTAGTTCCGCTTCACCGGCGCGTGGCCCGGTATCTCCAGCCAGAAGGTGAGATACTGTCCCGGCTTGTGGCGCAGCACCGGCTTGCCGTCCACCGGCCGCAGCACGAAGGAGGTGATGACGCGGCTCTCGCGCACGACGTCCTCGACGCGGAAGTCGCGCCAGCCGTTCCAGCCGCCGGCGGCATGCTTCTGCTCGCCATAGATCCGCTCCTCGCGGGCGATGAGGATGTTGGCGAGGAACCAGTAGGCCTCGCCCCAGGCTTCCAGCACCTGCGGCGTCGACGCCTCTCCCAGCACCGAGCGGATCGCGCCGATGAGCGCCTCCGCGACATGGGGATAGTGCTCGGGCTTGATCTGCAGCCCGACATGCTTCTGGGCGATGCGCTCGACGGCGGGCGCCAGCGCCGCCAGGTTCTCGATGTTGCCGGCATAGGCCAGGATGGCCTGGGCCAGCGCCCGCGGCTGCGATCCGCTGTCGCCGTGATGCGACTGGTTGAACAGGTCGCGGATCTCGGGATTGCGGAACAGGCGCGCATACATCTCGTGGACGATGGCGAGCCCATGCGCCTCGAGGGCCGGCACGGTCAGTTTGACGAGCGCGATGCTGCGCTCGCTGAGCGTCTGGGACATGGATGTCTCCTGTCGGGGGGAAGATCGGTGTGTCGCCGCGGCCCAGGGTCGTGCCGTCAGGGCGGCCCTCGGTCCGCGAGGCCGGAAGAAGGCGGCGCCCCGCCCTCCTCCATGCGTGCGAAGAGCGCGAATTGGAGGCTCTGGCCGATGCGGGCCGCCCGCAGCTTCAGGGCCTGTGCCACCTGCGGTTCCATGAGCTCGTCGGCGGTCTGCCCCCACAAGGCGAGCCAGCGGCTGAACAAGGCGGGCGAGATGCGGTCGCGATGCCGGAAATGCGCGGGGACCGGCCGGCCGCCATAACGGCCGCTGGCCAGCATCACCGAGGACCAGAACGCCGTCAGCGTGTCGAGATGCGCCGGCCAGTCCGACACCGCCTCGTTGAAGACGGGGCCCAGCTCGGCATCGCGGCGGACACGCGCATAGAAGGCACGAACCAACGCCGCCAGTCCGGCTTCATCCAGCTTGAGGAGGGTCATCGCCGTTCCAATATATGCATCTGATATGCATGTATCTGATCGCCACAAAACATGCAATGATTACGCATCTTTTCCACCGTGGAGCCGAAATGCGCCTGACGCGCTACACCGACTATGCGATGCGCGTGCTGCTCTATCTGGGCTCCCGCCCGGACCGGCTGTGCTCGATCGCCGAGATCGCCCGCGCCTATGCCATTTCGCAGAATCACCTGATGAAGGTGGTCAACGACCTCGTGAACGCCGGCTATCTGCAGAGCGTCCGCGGCCGCTCGGGCGGCATCCGGCTGGCCCGCCCGGCCCCGGAGATCAATGTCGGGGCGCTGGTCCGCCACACCGAGGACGATTTCGACCTTGTCGGCTGCGGCAGCTGCATCATCGCCCCGGCCTGCGGCCTCACCTGCGTGCTGGACGAGGCGCTGCAGGCCTTTATGGCCACCCTCGATCGCTATTCGCTGGCCGATGTCCTCGCCAAGCGCGGCGACTTCCGCCACCTGCTCAAGGTGTCCTGATCGCCGCGGACCCTGCCGATCCCGTCAGTCCCCGCAGGCGAACCTCCCCTCGCCTCCCCGGCAATTCGGCACGCCCCCCGGGCGTCCGCGCATGCCGCAAAAAACGTAATCTGTAATTATTGATATGAGATGATTGATACGATAACCTCCCCTCAACAATGGCGGACCTCACGAGCCGCGCAAAAACCCAATGGGAGAGACACGATGCCGAAACACGCCCTCACTGCGCTTGCTCTCTGCCTCGGCCTTGCGGCGCCGGGCGTCGCGTTCGCCGAGTGGAAGCCGAACCGTCCGGTAGAGTTCGTGGCGGCGGCCGGCCCCGGCGGCGGCACCGACACCTTCGCCCGCGTGGTGCAGTCGGCGCTGAGCAAGAACGAGCTGCTGACCACCCCGATCATCGTCAGCAACAAGGCCGGCGGCTCCGGCGCCGAGACCTTCATCTACGCGAAGTCGAACAAGGGCGATCCCTACAAGCTCTATTTCGGCACCCAGGACGCCTATGTGCTGCCGCTGGCCAACAAGCTGTCCTATGGCCTGAAGGACCTCACCCCCATCGCCGCGATGGTGTTCGATCCCTTCATCCTGTGGGTGAACCCGAAGACATCCGGCATCGAGGACGTGAAGGGCTTCATCGCCAAGGCGAAGGAGGCTCCCGGCCAGCTGAAGCTCGGCGGCGCCAAGGCGAAGGAAGCCGACGAGACGCTGATGACGCTCATCGAGCACGCCACCGGCACCGACCTCACCTACATCCCCTACAAGAGCGGCAGCGAGGCGGCGATCCAGGTCGCCGGCGGCCACATCACCGCCAACGTCAACAATCCCAGCGAGAGCGTCGAGCAGTGGAAGGCCGGCGTGCAGAAGCCGCTCTGCGTGTTCGAGAGCGAGCGCCTCGCCGACACCACGGTGATCGCCGATGGCCAGTCCTGGCACGATATCCCGACCTGCAAGGAGGCCGGCATCGACGTCGACAGCTTCGCCCAGCCCCGCACCATCTGGGGGGCGGCGGACCTGCCGCCGGAGGCCCTCGCCTACTACACCGACCTCTTCACCAAGGCGGCCGCGGCGCCGGAATTCAAGTCCTATCAGGAGCGCGGCGCGCAGATCCCGCGCCTGCTGACCGGCGACGCCTTCAAGGACTTCATCAAGAAGCACGAGGCGAGCTACGCCGAGATCTACAAGCGCAACGGCTGGCTGCGCGCCGAGCAGTAAACCGCTTCGAGGTCGTCCGCGCCTGTTCCCCCCGCGGACGATCCCCTTGCGGACGGCGACTCGCCGCCGTCCGCCCTTCCTTCCCGCCGCGTCGGAGTGAGGCATATGGACATCTCGCGCAGCACCATGGACATCGCCGCCGCCTGCGCCACCGCCGCCGTCGGCGCGGTCGTGTGCTACGGCGCCACGCTGAACGGCACCGCCTGGGGATCTTCCGGGCCGGAACCCGGCTATTTCCCCTTCTATGTCGGCTGCCTCATCATCCTCGGCAGCGCCGGCACCGTGGTGCAGACCTTGCTGCGCCGCGCGGGCGGGCGGCAGGAGCACGGCGCCGAGGGCGAAGCCTTCCTCGATGGCGAGCGGCTGCGCACCGTCGTCGCCTTCTTCCTGCCGATCGTCGCCATGGCCGCCATCTCGGCCTGGCTCGGCCTCTATATCGGCATGGGGCTCTACATCTTCTACGCGCTGCGCGTCGCGGCCGGCTTCCGCACCCTCCCCTCGCTCGTCTCGGCGCTGGCGGTGGTGGCGGTGAACTTCGTCATCTTCGAGAAACTGTTCATGGTCCCGCTGCTCAAGGGTCCGGTCCTCGAAGCCTTCGGCATCTACTGACGAACAAAAAAGCATCGAGGGACGCGCCATGGGCAATTTCGGGCAATTGATGGACGGCTTCGCCGTCGCGCTCACCACCCATCACCTGATGATCATGGTGATGGGCGTGCTTCTCGGGCTGGTGGTCGGCGTGCTGCCGGGCCTCGGCGCGCCGAACGGCGTGTCGCTGCTCCTCCCGCTTACCTTCACCATGGATCCGATCTCCGCCATCATCCTGCTCACCTCCATGTATTGGGGCGCGCTGTTCGGCGGATCGACCACCTCCATCTTGTTCAACATTCCCGGCGAACCCTCTTCCGTCGCCACCACCTTCGACGGCTACCCGCTGGCGAAACAGGGGCAGGCGGCGCGCGCGCTCACCCTCGCCTTCACCTCGGCCGGCATCGGCGCGCTCACCGGCGTGCTGGTCATCACCCTCTTGTCCAGCTGGGTGGCGAATTTCGCGCTGCGCTTCGGCGCGGCGGAATATTTCGCCGTCTATTTCATGGCCTTCGCCAGCTTCATCGGCATGTCCGGCGGCTCGCCGTTCAAGACGCTGGTGTCGATGATGCTCGGCTTCGCCGCCGCCACGGTGGGCATCGACACCATCTCCGGCGAGTCGCGCCTCACCTTCGAGCTCGACGAACTGATCGGCGGCATCTCCTTCCTCATCGCGGTGATCGGCCTGTTCGGCCTCGGCGAATTGCTGCTCACCATGGAAGAGGGGCTGAAGTTCGAGGGGGTGAAGGCCAGGCTCGACATCCGCGTCATCGCGCGCGCCGTCGCCGAGGTGCCGCGCTACTGGGCGACGCTGATCCGCAGCGCGCTGATCGGCTGCTGGATGGGCATCACCCCCGGCGGGCCGACCGCCGCCTCCTTCATGAGCTACGCGCTGGGGCGCCGCTTCTCGCGCCGGGGCCGCTTCTTCGGCAAGGGCGAGCCGGAAGGCATCGTCGCCCCGGAGACCGCCGACCATTCCGCCGGCTCCTGCGCGCTGCTGCCCATGCTGGCGCTGGGCATTCCCGGCTCCGCCACCGCGGCGGTGATGATGGGCGGGCTGATGATCTGGGGCCTGTCGCCGGGGCCGATGCTGTTCTCCACCCGCCCGGATTTCGTCTGGGGCCTCATCGCCTCCATGTATATGGGCAACGTCATCGCCGTGGTGCTGGTGCTGGCCACCGTGCCGCTGTTCGCCTTCATCCTGCGGGCACCGTTCACCGTGGTCGGGCCGCTGATCACCGTCGTCTGCGTCATCGGCGCCTATACCGTCGCCAACCACATGTTCGACGTCTGGCTGGCGCTGGGCTTCGGCATCGTCGGCTATGTGTTCAAGAAGCTCGATTACCCGCTCGCCCCCTTCGTGCTCGCCATGGTGCTGGGCGACAAGGCGGAGGACGCCTTCCGCCAGGCCATGCTGACCTCGGACGGCTCGCCGGCGATCTTCTTCTCCAACGGCCTCGTCGCCACCATGATGGGCCTCGGCCTGCTGCTGCTGTCCCTGCCGGTACTCTCCCTGCTGCTCAAGGGCGGCCGGGCGGCGCCGAAGAACGACGCGGCCGCGACGCCGGAAGGGAGGTCGGCGTGATCGACTTTCCGATACCGGCGGTTCCCGCCTATCCTACGGCCGGGAAACGCTCAGGCTCGCAGAAGCCGCCAGGAACAGACCGCATGTCCTCCGCCCCTATCGTCCGCCATTCCCTCCACGAATCGCTCGTCGCCCCGCTGCGCGAGATGATCCTGCAAGGCGAGCTGCGCCCGGGCGAGAAGGTGCCGGAGGAGGAGCTGAGCGAGCGCTTCGGGGTCTCGCGCACGCCCATCCGCGAGGCGCTGAAAGTGCTGGCGGCGGAAGGCGTGCTGCAGATCCTGCCGCATCGCGGCGCCATCGTCGCCCGCATCACCGAGGAGCAGATCGAGGAGCTGTTCCCGATCATGGCCTCGCTGGAGCGGCTCGCCGGCCTGCTGGCCTGCCAGCAGGCCACCGATGCCGACGTGGCGCGGGTGCGGGCGCTGCACGAGCGCATGGTCGAGTGCTACCAGAGCGGCGACGAGGTCGAGTACCTCCGGCACAACCGCCTGATCCACGAGGCCTTCTTCGCCATCGCCGGCAACGCCACCCTCTCGGCCTTCTACCAGCAGATCCTCACCCGCATCCATGCCTGCCGCTTCGTGGTGCGCAAGAGCCGGGCGCACTGGCAGGCGGCGGTGGACGAGCACACCCAGATGATCGAGGCCTTCGAGGCCCGCAATGCCGTCCGCCTCGCCGCCCTGCTGGAGACCCATGTCACCGGCACCACGGTCGGCATCGCCCGCGCCTTCGTCAGCCGCATGCAGGAAGAGGGCGCCGCGCAGGAGCCGGCACCGGCGAAACCGCGCGGCCGCGGGCGCCGGCTGTCGGGCGCCGCCACCGGCTGAAGGCCCCGGCCCGCGAGGGCCGGCACGCCCAGTTCGTAATTATTGATTTTATATGCGGGCTATTCCCGCGGAAAGGCTCGAAACCGATGACCGATGTTCTGGACCATTCGCGGGAAAAGCCGGCCACCCAGCGCCGGGGCGACACCGCCGCGCCGCCGCGCCCGCTCCCCCTCGCCGGCGTGCGGGTGCTGGACGTCAGCCAGGTGATGGCCGGCCCCTATAGCTGCATGCTGCTGGGCGATCTCGGCGCCGACGTCATCAAGATCGAGCCGCCGGGCACCGGCGACCAGACGCGCGGCGCCATGGGGTTCAAGATGAAGGGGCCCGACAGCATGGGCTTCCTCAACATGAACCGCAACAAGCGCTCGGTGGCGGTGAACCTCAAGACCGATGCCGGCCGCGAATTGTTCTACGAGCTGGTCAAGAGCGCCGACATCCTGGTCGAGAACTACCGGCCCGGCGTGATGAAGAAGCTGAAATGCGACTACGAGACGGTGAAGAAGTACAATCCCCGCCTCGTCTACGCGTCGATCTCCGGCTTCGGCCAGTCCGGGCCCTGGGCCGGACGGCCCGGCTTCGACCTGATGGCGCAGGCCATGTCCGGCGTGATGAGCGTCACCGGCCATCCCGGCGGGCCGCCGGTCAAGGCCGGCGTGCCGGTCGCCGATATCGGCTGCGGCCTGTTCGCCACCTATGCCGTGCTGGCCGCCTATATCGGCGCCAAGGCCACCGGCGAGGGCCAGTATATCGACGCCTCGCTGTTCGAGGCGGCGCTGGCCTTCTCGGTGTGGGACATCTCGGAATATTGGGGCCGCGGCACCCAGCCGATTCCGCTCGGCACCGCCAACCGCATGAGCGCGCCCTATCAGGCGGTGAAGTCCAAGGACGGCTATTTTGTCATGGGCGCCACCAACCAGAAGCTCTGGCTGCAGCTCTGCGACACGCTGGGGCGCCCCGAGCTCGTCGAGGATCCGCGCTTCAGGACCAATCCCGACCGCCTCGCCCATCGCGAGGAGCTGATCGAGGAGCTAGAGAAGACCTTCGTCACCCGCACCTCCGACGAATGGGTGGAGGCGCTGCTCGACGTCGGCATTCCCGCCGGCACCATGTACACTTATCCCGAGGCGTTCGAGAGCGAGCACGGGCGCCATCGGCAGATGCGCATCGAGATCGATCACCCGAACGAGGGCAAGGTGTCGAATATCGGCTTCGCGGTGAAGCTCACCGGCACGCCGCAGCAGGTGCGCCTGCATCCGCCGCTGCTCGGCCAGCACACCGACGAGGTGCTGAAGGAGATCGGCCTCGACCGCGCCGCCATCGAGGACCTCACCGCCCGTGGAGCCTTCGCGTCATGAACGCCGTCGCCAAACTCGAAGCCGGCCAGAAGGTGAACCCCGCCGCCGAGGACGGCCAGGGCGCCGTCCGCCTCTCCATCGAGGGAGCGGTCGCCCGCCTCGTCTTCGACCGTCCTTCCGCCCGCAACGCCATGACCTGGCGCATGTATGAGCAGCTGGCCGAGGCCTGCCGCGTCATCGCGGCCACGCGCGAGGTGCGGGTGGCGGTGCTGCGCGGCGCCGGCGGCAAGGCGTTCATCGCCGGCACCGATATCGAGCAGTTCCGCGCCTTCTCTTCGGGTGCCGACGGCATCGCCTATGAGGAGAAGGTCGAGCATTATGTCGGCGCGCTGGAGGCGCTCGCCGTGCCCACCGTCGCGGTGGTGGAAGGCTGGGCGGTCGGCGGCGGCATGGCGCTCGCCAATGCCTGCGACTTCCGGCTGGCGACGCCGGGCGCGCGCTTCGGCGTGCCGATCGCCCGCACGCTGGGCAACTGCCTCTCCGCCTCGAACGTGCAGCGCCTCGTCGCCACGCTCGGCGTCAGCACCGTCAAGCGCATGCTGCTGCTCGCCGAGACGCCGAAGGCCGAGGAGCTGCCGCCGGGCTATGTGACGGTGGTGGCGCCGGAGGAGATCGACGCCCGCGTCGAGGAGATCTGCGCCCGCCTGGTGTCGCACGCGCCGATCACGCTGCGCGTCACCAAGGAGATGCTGCGCCGCCTCGCCCATGATCCCGACGCCGCCGACGCTGATCTGGTGCGCGAGACCTATGGCTCGGCCGATTTCCGCGAGGGCGTCGAGGCCTTTCTCGGCAAGCGCCCGCCGAACTGGCGCGGCGAATAGCCCTCCCCGCCTTCGCGGCTTCACGATCCGACGCATGACCACGCCCGCGGCCCTCCCCGCGGGCGTTTTCGTCGGTCCGCCCGGCATTCCTCAGGCTTTCGCATCAAGTTTCCTAAAGGAACATATTGTTCGCTTCCGGCCGTAATGCTTTGATGCGGCTCACAAGGGCCGTGCTGCTGTCGGAGGCGCCGCGATGGACATGAAGATCGCCGAAGACCAGGGGATCGACCTGGGCGGCCGGGTGAAGGGGCTGCGCGGCCGCGCCGGCTTCACCATCAAGGAGGTGGCCGCCCGCTCCGGCATCTCGCCCTCCGCCATCTCGAAGATCGAGAACAACCTGCTCTCCCCCACCTATGACAACATCATCCGGCTGGCGCAGGGGCTGGGGGTGGATATTTCCGAGCTGTTCTCCTCCACCCGCAAGCAGGCGCCGCACGGCCGCCGCTCGCTCACCCGCGCCGGCCAGGGCGATTACATCCGCACCCGCGCCTACACGCTGGAAATGCTCTGCTCCGACCTGACCGCCAAGCGCATGCAGCCGATGAAGGCGCGGCTGCGCGCGCATGAGGCGCGCGAATTCGGCACGCTGGTCGCCCATGCCGGCGAGGAGGTGGTGCTGGTGCTCAGGGGGCAGGTGACGCTGCTCACCGAATTCTATGCGCCGGTCACGCTCGAGGAGGGTGACAGCGTGTATTTCGACAGCACCATGGGCCACGCGCTGCTGAGCGCCGGCAGCGAAGATGCGGAGATCTTCTGGGTCTGCGCCGCCGACCAGAGCCTTACTTTCGAGGAAGCCCCGCCGGACTCCCCTTGACAGTTTCATAATAGGAATAAAACATTCCTATAAGAAACGCGCTACCAATTATCTACAAAACAAATATACATCTGCCATCCATGTCCAGAGGATGCTCACATGACTGAAACGGTCGGCAGCCGCCGCACCTTTCTCACCGCCGGATCGCTGGTCGGGGCCGCCGCGCTCGCCGCCACCGCCGGCCCGGTCCTCGCCCAGGATGCCGCCGCCGGCAGCTCGCTGAAGGCGATCCGCGATCGCGGCGAGCTGCGCATCGGCGTCGCCCCGGGCGAGCCCTGGTTCTACAAGGACCAGCGCACCGGCGAGTGGTACGGCCTCGGCTGGGGTCTCGGCGTCGCGGTCGCCAAGGAGCTCGGCGTGAAGCCGGTGCCGGTGGAAACCACCTGGGGCAATGCGGTCGCCGCCCTCCAGGCCGGCCAGTTCGACGTCATGTTCACCATGGACGCCACGCCGCAGCGGGCGCTGGCGGTGGATTTCCCGGTGCAGCCGATGTTCTGGTACGCGCAGGGCGTGCTGCTGGCCGATGGCGTGAACGTCACCTCGTGGGAGGAGATGAACAAGCCGGAGTTCCGCATCGGCGTGGTGCTCGGCACCTCGCCCGACCGCGACATCACCGTGCGCCTGCCCAAGGCCACCATCGAGCGTTTCCCCAGCGCCGACGAGACCGGCGCCGCCTTCATCGCCGGCCGCATGGACGGCATCTCGCTGTTCCACCCGGCGCTGGTGATGCTGCAGTCGCGCATCAAGCGCGGCAAGATCATCCTGCCGCAGCCGCTGCGCGAATCCCCCTCCTCCGCCGCGGTGCCGAACGTCCCCGACAAGAGCTGGCGCGACTGGCTGGGCATCTGCATGGCCTATTTCTACGCCACCGGCCAGACGCAGAAGATCTTCGAGGACTATCTCGCCTTCCGCGGCATCGATCCGGCCGCGACGCCGGCGATCATGCGCGAGCGCTGGAAGTCCTGATCCCTCTCCACCCGTTCGGCGCGCCGCGACCCCGGCGCGCCGAATTGCTTTTGCGCCCTCCCGTCTCCCGCAGCCGCAAGGCCGATCCGAATGCAATATGTGTGGGACTTCCGGCCGGTCTGGCTGAATTTCGGCGTGCTGCTGGAAGGGCTGGTCAACACGCTGAAGCTGTCCGGCTTCTCGATCGGCCTCGGCCTCGTCATCGGCCTCGTGCTGGCGCTCGGCCGGCTGGCGCCGACGCGGTTCCTCTCCATTCCCGCCACCGCGATCATCGAGTTCTACCGCAACACCCCGCCGCTGGTGCATTTCTTCTGGTATTTCTACGGCCTGCCCATCCTCACCGGCATCAGCCTCACGCCCTTCGCGGCGGCGGCGGCGGCGCTGTCGGTACAGTCCGGCGCCTTCTTCGCCGAGGTGTTCCGCGGCGGCATCGTCTCGGTGGAGCGCGGCCAGTGGGAGGCCGGGCGCGCCATCGGCATGGGCCACGCGCAGCTGATGCGCCGCATCATCCTGCCCCAGGCGTTCCGCCGCATGATCCCGCCGCTGATGGAACGCTCCTTCGAGCTGGTGAAGACCACCTCGCTCGCCGCCACCCTCACCTATGGCGAGCTGGTCTACAAGGCGATGGTGCTGGCCACCCAGACCTACAGGCCGATGGAGATCTACTCCACCATCGCGGTGATGTTCTTCACCGTGCTGTTCCTCGCCAGCCTCGGCATGCGGGCGGTCGAGCACCGGCTCGCCCGCCGCGCGGCCCGCTGAAGGAGGGCGCCATGAGCTATTCCTTCCAGTTCGGCGAGATCCTGGCCAATGGCGACCTGCTGCTGCGCGGCCTGAAGCTGACGGTGCTGCTCTTCGCCCTCGCCTTTTCCGGCGCGCTGGTCTGCGGCCTGTTCATCGGGCTTGCGCGCGGCTCCGCCCGGCGCCTGCCGAACCTCATCGCCACCGCCTATATCGAGCTGTTCCGCAACACCCCGGTGCTGGTGCAGCTGATCTGGTTCTACTACGCCATGCCGGCGCTGACGGGCTGGCAGCCCACCGCCTTCACCGCCGCCGCGCTCGGCCTGTTCCTCAACACCTCCGCCTATTGCGCGGAGATCTGGCGGGCCGGGCTGCAATCGCTGCCCGCCGGCCAGTGGGAAGCCGGCCGCGCCATCGGCATGAGCGAGTGGCAATTGCTGCGCCGGATCGTCGTGCCGCAGGCCATCGCCCGCATGGTGCCGGCCTTCACCAATCGCGGCGTCGAGCTGGCCAAGATGACCTCCATCGCCTCCACCATCACCGTGCAGGAGCTGATGTACGAGGCGAAGATGCTGAGCACGCAGACCTTCCTGCCGCTGGAGACCTTCACCGTGGTGGCGGTGATCTATTTCGTCCTCATCTATCCGGGAACGCTGGCCGCCTATGCGCTCGAGCGCCGCCTCAACTCGAAGGGAGCCTGAGCATGGCTGACGCGACACCCGTCCTCGCCGTCGAGGGGCTGCGCAAGAGCTTCGGCCCCAACGAGGTGCTGAAGGGCATCGATCTCAAGGTCGGCGCCGGCGAGCGCATCGCCATCCTCGGCTCCTCCGGCTCCGGCAAGAGCACCTTCCTGCGCTGCATCAACTTCATGGAGACGCCGAGCGCCGGCCGCATCGTGCTCGATGGCGCGCCGATCGGCACGCAGGGCCGGGGCGGCGTCCTCGCCGCGAAATCCGCCGAGCTGCGCCGGCTGCGCACCCGCGTCGGCATGATCTTCCAGCAGTTCAACCTGTTCCCGCACATGACGGTGCTGGAGAACGTGATGGAAGGCCCGGTGACGGTGAAGGGCCTGAAGCGCGAGGAGGCCCGCGCCAAGGCGCAGGACTATCTGAAGCGCGTCGGCCTCGCCGAGAAGGCCGACCAGTATCCCCAGCGCCTGTCCGGCGGCCAGCAGCAGCGCGTCGCGATCGCCCGCGCGCTGGCCATGGAGCCGGAGATCCTGCTGTTCGACGAGCCGACCTCCTCGCTCGACCCCGAGCTGGTCGGCGAGGTGCTGGACGTCATCCTCGGCCTGTCGCAGGAGGGGCGCACCATGCTGCTCGTCACCCACGAGCTCGGCTTCGCCTATCACTTCGCCACGCGGGTGCTGTTCCTGCACGAGGGGCGCATCCACGAGCAGGGCACGCCGGACGAGGTGCTGAAGAACCCCGGGCAAGAACGCACGCAGGCCTTCCTGCGCCGCTTCTCCGCCTTCCATTTCTGAGTGAGAGTGACAATGGCCGAGGAAAAGGGCGCGCAGACGCCGGTCGAGGACCCGCGCAACCACGATCTGTGGATCTGGCTCAACGGCCGGCTGGTGAAGCGCGCCGAGGCGCTGGTGTCGATCTTCGACGCCGGCTTCGGCCTCGGCGACGGCGTGTGGGAAGGCATCCGCATGGCGAAGGGCCGGCTGGTGCTGGTCGATGACCATCTCGACCGGCTCTATGAGGGCGCCAACACCATCGCCCTCGACATCGGCCTGACCAAGCCGCAGATGAAGGCGGCGCTGGAGGAACTCTGCGCCGCCAACGGCATCGACGATGGCGGCCATCTCCGGCTGATGGTCACGCGCGGCGAGAAGCACACCGTGCATCAGGACCCGCGCAACGCGCTCGGCCGGCCCACCATCGCCATCACCGCCGAGTTCAAGGTGCCGGACCCGGAGATCAAGAAGGCCGGCATCAAGCTGTTCACCTCCAGCTTCCGCACCTCCGGCCCGGACAGCTTCGACCTGCACCTCAATTCGCACAGCCGGCTCAACTTCATCCGCCCGCTGCTGCAGGCCATCGCCGCCGGCGCGCATGAGGCGCTGATGCTCGATCCCGCCGGCTTCGTGGCGAGCTGCAACTCGACCAATTTCTTCATCGTGAAGCGCGGCGAGGTGCTCACCTCCACCGGCCGCACCTGCTTCAAGGGCATCACCCGGCGCAAGGTCATCGAGCTCTGCGCCGGGGAAGGCCTCACCTGCCGCGAGACCGACTTCACCCTCGCCGACGCCTACAACGCCGACGGCGCCTTCGTCACCGGCACCTTCGGCGGCCTCACCCCGGTGCGGAGCCTCGACGGCCGCGCCCTCGGCAGCGCGCTGCCCTGCCCCGTCACCGCCCGCCTGTCGGACCTCTATGACCGCGCCTTCCTCAGCTGATCCCCTCCCCGCGGAGGCCGGCGTCACCGCCGCCGTCAGCCGCTTCGCCGCCGGCTTCGACGGCGCCGGCATCCCGGCGGCGGTGCGGGCGAAGGCGCGCCTGCACATCATGGACAGCCTCGGCTGCGGCCTCGCCGGCGCGCCGACCGACATGCAGAAGCGCATCCTCGCCGCGACGCGGGCCGAGGCGCGTCCCGGCCCCTGCCGGGTGCTGGGCGAGGCGGAAGGCTTCGGCCCGGTGGCGGCGGCCTTCGTCAATGCCGCGGCGATGAACGCGCTCGATTTCGACGACGGGCTGGAGGACGAGAACGGCCGCGGCATGGGCCATCCCGGGGCGAGCCTGGTCGCCGCCGCGCTCAGCGCCGCCTTCGAGCGGCCGGTGTCCGGCGCCGCCTTCGTCACCGCCGTTGCCCTCGCCTATGAGGTGAACAACCGGCTGATCCGCGCCATGCAGCCGAGCCTGGAGCGGTTCCGCCTCGTCTATGGCGTGTGCCAGCACCAGGCGATCGGCGCCGCCATCGCCTATGGCCGGCTGATGGGCCTCGACGCCGGCGGCATGGAGAACGCGCTCGGCTTCGCCGGCAGCTTCGCCAATGTGCCGAGCCTGCGGAAATATAATTGGGAACGCCGGCCGCTCGTCACCTTCAAGGATTTCCTCGCCCCGGCGGCGGAAGCCGGGGTGCGCGGCGTCGCCCTGCACCGCGCCGGGCTGGTCGGCGCCAGGGCGGTGCTGGACGGTCCCTCCGGCCTGTGGCGCATGCTGGGTTCCGACCAGTTCGAGCCGCAACGCCTCACCGATGGCCTCGGGGCGCGCTGGACGCTCGGCTTCAACACCATCAAGCCCTACCCCGCCTGCCGCTGGATGCATGCGACGCTCGGCGCCTGCGAGGCGCTGCTGGCCGATCACGCCATTCCCGCCGAGGCGATCGAGGCCGTCACCGTGCACACCGACGCCGCGCTGCTGCGCGACTTCATGGATGCGCGCCCGCTCAGCATCAACGACGCGCAATTCTCCTTCCCCTATGCCATCGCGGCGCTCGCCCTGCGCCTCGACCGCCCGCGCTGGTACGAGGCGGCGAACATGGCCTCGCCGGAGCTTCTGAGCCTCGCCGACCGCGTCACCGGCGCCGTCGACGCGCAGGCCAGCGCCCTGATGAGCGGCCAGCGCCGCCCCGCCGGCCGCGTCGCCATCAGGCTGAAGGACGGCACGCACCATCATTCCCCGCTCTCGGTCGAGGCGCCCGGCGGGGTGGCACGGCCGCTGCCCGAGGGCGCGGTGGAAGCGAAGTTCGCGGCCAATGCCGCCGTCGCCTTGGGCGATGAGGGGGCCGCCGGGCTGCTGGCGCTTCTCGATCATATCGAGAACGTCCCGGATATCGGCGCCGCCCTCGCCGCCCGGCTCTGAGGCGGGCGGCGCGGACGCCGGCTCGCCGCCGTCTCGACGAATTTTCTCGCCGAACCGCCACCGGGCGCGCTATGGCAACGGCAGGCGATCCGCCGGCGGCGCGTGCCGGCGGGACGGGCAGCAGGGACATTTCGCCATGAGCGAGCAGATCAGGATCGGCATTCTCAAGACCGGCAGCGCCCCCGAGGGTCTTCTCGCGGCGCAGGGCGACTACGACGCCTGCTTCCGCCGCCTGCTGGCCGACGAGGCCTTCGCCTTCGCCACCTACGACATCGAGCACGGCCTCTTCCCCGAGGGCCCGGCGGCGGCCGATGCCTGGATCATCACCGGCTCGCGCCACGGCGTCTATGAGGATCATGCCTGGATCGCGCCGCTGGAACAGCTGATCCGCGACATCCAGGCCGCCGGCCGGCCGCTGGTCGGCATCTGCTTCGGGCACCAGATCGTCGCCCAGGCGCTGGGCGGCCGGGTGGAGCGCGCCGCCGGCTGGATCGCCGGCCCGCAGCTCTACAGGGACCGCGACGGCAATGCATTCGCCGTCAATGCCTGGCACCGCGACCAGGTGGTGGAGCTGCCGCCGCAAGCGGAGGTCTTCGCCAGCGGCGAGGGCTGCATCTTTGCCGGGCTGAGCTATCCCGGCCCGATCCTCACCCTGCAGCCGCATCCCGAATTCGGCAGCGACTACGTGCTCGGCCTGCTGGCCGAACGCGGCGCCACCCTGCCCGCTCCGTTGCAGGCGCATGTCGAGACGGCGCGAACCCGGTCGCCCGACCTCGGCTATCTCGTGCCGCTGCTGAAGGGCGTCCTCAAGGGCGATGCCGCCCGCATGGCCGCCGCCTGAGGCGCCGCCCAAGGTGCCGCGACGCGCAAGCGTCATCGCCGCGACATCGATCCGTCGTAACGGACCGGTGTCGCCCGTGAGCGGGAGCCCACCTTGCCGCAACTGACCGCCCGCAACCTCAGCAAGACCTTCGACGGCGTCCGCGCCGTCGATGCGGTGAGCTTCGTCATCCCCGACGGCGCCTTCCTCGCTTTGCTCGGCCCGTCCGGCTGCGGCAAGACCACGCTGCTGCGCATCATCGCCGGCCTCGAGGCGCCCGATGGCGGCGAGCTGCATTTCGACGATCTGGCCGTCGCCGGCCCCCATGGCGTGCTGCCCCCGGAGGCGCGGCGGCTCGGCATGGTGTTCCAGTCCTATGCGCTGTGGCCGCATATGAGCGTGCGCGGCAATATCGAGTTCGGCCTCAAGGTGCAGAAGCTCCCCGCCGCCGAGCGGCGCCGCCGCATCGAGGAGGTGCTGGAGGTGGTCGGGCTCGTCGGCCATGCCGAGCGCCGCCCGCACGAGCTGTCCGGCGGCCAGCGCCAGCGCGTGGCGCTCGCCCGGTCGCTGGCGCTGCGCCCGCGCCTGATCCTGCTTGACGAGCCGCTCGCCAATCTCGACGCGCATCTGCGCGAGGCGATGCTGGCCGAGTTCCGCCGCATCCATTCCATGACCGGCGCCACCTTCGTCTTCGTCACCCACGACCAGGAGGAGGCGATGGCGGTCGCCACCCGTGTGGCGGTGATGAAGAGCGGCCGGCTGGAACAGCTCGGCACGCCGGAGGACCTCTACCGCCGGCCGCAGACCGAGAGCGTCGCCCGCTTCATCGGCCGCGGCCGCACGCTGCCGGTGGAGGTTCTCGCCGAGCGGGACGGCCTCTGCACCGTCGATCTCGCCGGCACCGTGCTGAAGGTCGCCGGCCGCGCTCCCGCCGGCCCCGGCTGGCTGTGCTTCCACGCCTCCGACCTCGCCCGCGTGCCGCAGCGCGGCCACCTCGCCGGCGAGGTGGTCAACCAGATCTTCCAGAACGGCATCTACACCACCGAGCTGGTGCCGCTCGGCATCGATGTCGAGACCCTCAGCCTCGCCCTGCCCGAGCGCCTCGCGCCGGGTACGCGGGTGGAGGTGCAATTGTCCGGCGGCTGGGTCATCCCCCGCATGCCCTCCGCCACTCCCGCCCTCGCCGGCGCCGCGGCCGGTGGCCGGCAGGCCGGCGCGAACGTCATGGAACCGTAGCAAAACCGCAGTCGATCCGTCGTAACGCGCCGATATCAAGCGCGCTTCCGCGCAACGCATGAGAGGTGATCGGGATGTCCCTTCGCGCCCTTCTCGCCGCCGCCCTCCTGGCCGGCACCGCTCTCGCCGCCTCGGCGGAGACGATCACCGTCTACACCTCGCAGCCGCAGGACCAGATGGCGGCGGTGATCAAGGCGTTCAACGCCGAGCACCCCGACATCAAGGTCGAGCTGTTCCGCTCCGGCACCACCGAGGTGATGGCCAAGCTGCGGGCCGAGCAGGCCGCCGGCAAGAGCCCGGCCGACGTGGTGCTGATCGCCGACACCGTCGCCATGACGCAGCTGAAGAATGACGGCCGCCTCTACGCCTTTGCCGACGCGCCGGTCCAGGGCATCAACCCGGCGGTGATCGACAGGGACCGCACCTATTTCGGCACCAAGCTGATCACCACCGGCATCGTCTACAACACCAATCTGGTGAAGACGCCGCCGACCTCGTGGAAGGACCTCGAGGCCGCCGAGGCCGCCAGGGCGACGATCATGCCGAGCCCGCTCTACTCCGGCGCGGCGGTGATCCATCTCGGCACCATGCTGCAGCAGCCGGCCTTCGGCTGGGACTATTACAAGGCCCTCGCCGACAAGGGCGCCGTGGCCGGCCAGGGCAACGGCACCGTCATCGAGGCGGTGGCGCGCGGCGAGAAGGCCTATGGCGTCATCATCGAGTACATGGCGCTCAACGCCCGGGCCAAGGGCTCGCCGGTGGACTTCGTGTTCCCGCAGGAAGGCGTCAGCGTCATCACCCAGCCGGTCGGCATCCTCAAGGACAGCGACGCGCTGGAGGCGGCGAAGACCTTCGTGAAATGGCAGCTGTCGAAGCCGGCGCAGCAACAGGCCGCCGAGCAGGGCTATTTCCCGGTGTTGGAGGGCGTCGCCCCGCCCAAGGGCTATCCCGACCCGGCGACGCTGAAAGTGCTCCCCGCCGATGCGGCGGTGATGCTGAAGGACGACAAGAAGAACAAGGAAGGCTTCGCCGACCTCTATGGCGGCTGACACCGCGCCCCCTCGCCCCGAGCCTTCCCGCCCAGGGCCTTCACGCCCAGGGCCTTCACGCCCAGAGCCTTGCCGCCCCGCGCCCCCACACCCCGCGCGCCCACGCCTGCGGCGCGCGGGCCGCTCCGGTGGCGGCGAGCCGGCGCTGCTCCTCCTCGTCCTCGCCTATGTGGCCTTCACCACGCTCTGGCCGCTGGCGCAGCTGTTCGCGGCGGCTTTGCGGCCGGGCGAGGACGGCAGCCCGCTCGGCCTGATGGCGGAGGTGCTGGCGAGCCGCGCCACCGCCCGCGCGCTGTCGGGCACCCTCGTCACCTCCGGCCTGTCGGTGATCGTCTCGACGACGCTCGGCGTCGGCCTCGCCTTCGCGGTCGGCCTTCTCCGGCTGCGCAGCCGGGCGGCGCTCACCTTCCTCATCCTGATGCCGCTGGTCATTCCCTCCCAGACCATGGCTCTGGCGTGGATCGAGCTCGCCGGCGCCAATTCGCCGATCCTCGGCGCCCTCGGCCTGGCGCCGCCGCCCGGCACCACCAACCCGCTCTATTCCGTTGCCGGCATCGCGCTGGTGATGGGCGTCGAGCACATGCCGCTGGTCTTCCTCGCCACCCGCGCCGCGCTGCGCGCCGTGCCGGCCGATCTGATCGAGGCGGCGCGGGTGATCGGCACGCCCCGCCGCCGCATCGCCGCCGGCATCGTGCTGCCGCTGGTCGCGCCCTCCATCCTCGCCGGCGCGCTGCTGGCCTTCACCGCCGCCATCGGCAATTTCGGCGTGCCGGCGCTGCTCGGCATTCCCGGCCGGGTCTCGGTGCTGACGACGCTGATCTACCAGCGGCTCAACGGTTTCGGCCCGTCCGCCGCCGGGCAGGTGGCGGTGCTGGCGCTGGTCATGGCGGCGCTGGCCGCCGCCGCCCTCGCTCTGCGCGGCCTCGCCTTGCGCCGGCTCGCCGTGCCGCTGCCGGCCGGCCGGCCCTTCGAGCCCGCGCGCCGCTCCCCGCTCGGCGAGGGCGCGATCTGGCTGGTGGTCCTGGTGATCGCGGTGGTGCCGCTCGCCGCGCTGGTGATGACCGCGCTGCTGCCGGCGGTCGGCGTGCGCTTCGGCGCCGGCACCGCCAGCCTGGCGCAGTTCGCCGCCGTGCTCGGCAACGAGGCGGTGCGCCGCGCCTTCGCCAACTCGCTGCTGCTCTCGCTGGCCTGCGCCGTCGTCGCGGTCGCCGTCTCCGTGCCCTTCGCCTATCTCGTCACCCGCCGGCCCGGCCGGCTGGTGCGCGGGCTCGACCTCGTCGTCGAGGTGCCCTGGGTGATACCCGGCACGGTGGTGGCGCTCGGCATGATCCTCGCCTTCCTGCCGCCGCTGCCGCTGCTCGGCGTGTCGCTCTATGGCAGCATGGCGATCCTGCTCGTCGCCTATCTCGCCCGCTTCCTGCCGCTGGTGCTGCGGCCGGTGACGGCGGCGGCGCAGACCGCCGATCCCGCGCTCGACGAGGCCGGGCGCATCGTCGGCGCCGGCCTCGCCCGGCGGCTCACCCGGATTTTCCTGCCCGGCGTGCTGCCGGCGGCCGTCGCCGGCGCCCTCCTCGTCGTCATGACCGCGCTCAACGAGCTCACGCTCTCGGCGCTGCTGTGGTCGTCGGGGCACGAGACCATCGGCGTCATGGTGTTCGCCCTGCAATATGAGGGCAACTCGACCGCCGCCGCCGCGGTGGCGGTGCTGTCCACCCTGCTGGTGCTGGCCCTGTGCGCGCTCGCCAATGCCGCCGCCCGCTGGCTGCCGGAGCGGATCCTGCCCTGGCGGCAATAGATCGACGTCAACAGGCTGATATCCCTCGCCTTCTTCCTCCCGCCGCCTTCGCGCCGGCATTTTTCGGGGAACCCTCGGCGCCCTCGATGCTTGTCTGGGGGGTGGGCGGCAGTGCCGTCGAAGCACAGCGAGGTATCGGAATGCACCGTCGGGACATCCTGCTTGGAATGGGCCTCGCGGCCATGGCGCAGTCTCCCATCCTGGGACTGCTGACCAGCGAGGCCCGCGCGCAGGAGGCCGGCGGCAAGCCCACGCCCTTCGATGCCGAGACGGTACGCCGGCTGGCGCGCGATTTGGCCGCCAAGCCTTTCGCGGCGGCCAATCGCGACCTGCCGAAGGAGATCGACCAGCTCAGCTACGACGATTACCGCAACATCCGCTTCAATCCCGACCGTGCGCTGTGGCGCGGCCAGGGCACGGCCTTCGAGGCACAGCTGTTCCATCGCGGCTTCCTGTTCCGCGACCGCGTCGACATCTCCGTCGTCGCCGACGGCAAGGCGCAGAAGCTCGCCTATGACCCGACCATGTTCCGCTTCGATCACGGGCTGAAGCCGCCCGATCCGAAGATCGACCTCGGCTATTCCGGCTTCCGCCTCCACAGCCCGATCAACCGGCCGGATTATTTCGACGAGGTCGCGGTCTTCCAGGGCGCCAGCTATTTCCGCGCCATCGGCAAGGGCCAGACCTACGGCTCCTCCGCGCGCGGGCTCTCCATCAAGACCGGCGATTCCGGCGGCGAGGAATTCCCGGCATTTCGCGAATTCTGGCTGGAACAGCCGCGTCCGGGCTCGGATTCCATCGTCCTGCACGCGCTGCTGGACAGCCCCAGCGGCGCGGCCGCCCACCGCTTCACCATCCGTCCCGGCGAGACCACGCTGATGACGGTGGAGATGAGCGTGTATCCGCGCGCCGATATCGATCAGGTCGGCATCGCCTCGCTCACCAGCATGTTCATGTTCGGCCCCAACGACCGCGACGGCATCGACGATTTCCGGCCGATGGTCGGCGACGCCAACGGGCTGTCCATCGCCACCGGCAATGGCGAGCGGCTGTGGCGCCCGCTCAGCAATCCCCGGCGGTTGGAGATCTCCTCCTTCGCCGTCTCGGATCTGCGCGGCTTCGGGCTGATGCAGCGCCTGCGCTCCTTCTTCGACTATCAGGACCTCGAGGCGCGCTATGAGCGCCGCCCCAGCGTCTGGGTGGAGCCGATCGGCGATTGGGGCGACGGCGCGGTGGTGCTGGTCGAGATCCCGACGCCGGAGGAGGTACACGACAACATCGTCGCCTTCTGGCGTCCGCGCGAGCCGCTGCGCAAGGGACGCGAATACACCTCCACCTATCGCCTCCATTGGGGCTGGGACGGGCCGGACCGGCCCGAGCTCGGCCGCTTCGGCGCCACCCGCGTCGGCGGCACCGCCGAGCGCCGGCTGTTCGTGCTCGACGTGGTCGGCGGCAAGCTGAAGGACCTGCCGCCGGAAGGCCTGTCCGCCCGCGTCACCGCCGACAAGGGCGAGATCGGCGACATCGTGGTGCAGAAGAATCCCGAGATCGAGGGCTGGCGCATCTCCTTCGCCCTGGCGCCGGGCGGCAACGAGGCGGTGGAGCTCCGCGCGGAATTCCTGCGCGGCGATGAGCGCCTCGCCGAGAGCTGGATCTATCGATGGACGGCGTGACGCCGCTCCGGCAGGAGCCCGGCATGCGGCCTCCTCCCGCCCCCGCCTTGCCGCCGGAGGCGCCGCTCGCCATGCCCGTGCAGTCGCTGCGCCGGGCGCCGCCCGCCGAGCAGCTGCCGCGCCGGGCGTCGCTGTTCGTCCGCCGGCTGTTCGTCATCGGCGGCGCGGCGGTGCTCACCGTCTTCGCCGCCCGCGAAATGTACCGGGTGCTGGAGGTCGGCGGGCTGACGCTGCTGGAAAGCCTGGTGCTCGGCCTGTTCGTGGTGCTGTTCGCCTGGATCGGCTTCTCCTTCACCAACGCGCTGAGCGGCGCGCTGACCATGCTCGCCCGCCCCGATGACGGCCTCGGCATCGATGCCTCGGCGCCGCTGCCGGCGCTGTCGACGCGCACCGCCATCCTCATGCCGACCTATAACGAGGACCCCTCGCGCATCTTCGCCGGCCTGCAGGCGACCTATGAATCGCTGGAAGCGACCGGCGCCCTCGACGCCTTCGACTTCTTCATCCTCAGCGATACCACCGACGCCGACGTCTGGATCGCCGAGGAAGCCGCCTTCCTCGCGCTGCGCGCACGCACCGGCGGCGAAGCGCGCCTGTTCTATCGCCGCCGCCCGCGCAACATCGACCGCAAGGCCGGCAACATCGCCGAGTGGGTGACGCGCTTCGGCGGCGCCTATGACCACATGCTGGTGCTCGACGCCGACAGCGTGATGACCGGCGCCTGCATCGTCCGTCTCGCCGGCGCCATGGAGGCGAGCCCACGTTCCGGGCTCATCCAGACATTGCCGGTCATCGTCGGCGGGCGCACCCTGTTCGCCCGCATGCAGCAATTCGCCGGCCGGCTCTATGGGCCGCTCATCGCCTATGGCCTCGCCGGCTGGCACGGGCCGGACAGCAATTACTGGGGCCACAACGCCATCATCCGCACCCGCGCCTTCGCCGGTTGCGCCGGCCTGCCGCATCTGACCGGCCGCAAGCCGTTCGGCGGCCACATCCTCAGCCATGATTTCGTCGAGGCGGCGCTGATCCGCCGCGGCGGCTGGGGCGTGAACATGGTGCCGTGGCTGGAAGGCTCCTATGAGGAAGGCCCGCCCTCGCTCACCGATCTGGCGGTACGCGACCGCCGCTGGTGCCAGGGCAACCTCCAGCACGCCGCCGTGCTGCCGACGCGCGGCCTCAATCCGCTCAGCCGGCTGCACATGCTGGTCGGCATCGGCTCCTATGCCACCGCGCCGCTCTGGCTGATCATGCTGCTCGCCGGCCTGCTCACCGCCTTGCAGGCCCGCTTCGTGCCGCCGGACTATTTCCCCGCCGAGTTCTCGCTGTTCCCCAACTGGCCGGCGCAGGACCCGGTCCGCGCCGCCTGGGTGTTCGTCGGCACCATGGGGGTGCTGCTGGTGCCGAAGCTCATCGCCTATGCGCTGATGCTGTTCCAGGGCCCGCTGCGGCGCGGCTTCGGCGGCGGCGTCCGCGCCTTTCTCAGCCTGCTGGCGGAGACGCTGATCGCCGGCCTCATCGCCCCCGTCACCATGCTGGCGCAATCGGCGGCGGTCGCTTCCATCCTCGCCGGGCGGGACGGCGGCTGGCAGCCGCAGCGCCGCGACGACGGCAGCGTGAGCGCGCGGCAGACCTTCGTGCACTTCCTGCCGCACACGCTGTTCGGCCTTCTGCTCGCCGGCGCGGCGATCGCCATCTCGCTGCCGCTGTTCTTCTGGATGAGCCCGGTGGTGCTCGGCCTCGTCCTCGCGGTGCCGCTGGTGCTGTGGACCGGCGCCGCCCGCCCGCTGCTCGCCGGCGTGCTGAAGACCCCGGAGGAGATCGCCCCGCCCGCCGTCCTCGCCCGCGCCAAGGCGCTGGCCCGCGAAACCGGCGCGGCCGGCCCGCCCGGCGAGGCGACCTCCCGGCTCGCCGCCGATCCCGCCCTGCTGGCCGCCCACCGCGCCATGCTGCCCGATGACGGCCAGCGCGCGCCGGGCGACTACGCACCCGAGCGCCTGGTCGCCCGCGCCAAGCTGCACGACGCCCCCGATCTCGTCGCCGCGCTCGGCCTGCTCACCCCGCGCGAGAAGGCCGCCGCCCTCGGCGATCACGAGGCGCTGGAGCGTCTCATCGCCCTCGCCGTGCGCCCGCCGCCCGCCGGCTGAGCGCGCGGCGGATTCCCGCCCGAAAATCCGCGCCCGCGGCCGGAACAGGCAAGGGGGCACCGCCGTTGTCCCCGCATCCTTCCCAGCGACGGTGATCCCCTTCATGCGGAAAATCCTTCCCGGCTCGGCCTTCCCCCTCGGTGTGACGGTCGACGGCCAGGGGACCAACTTCGCCCTGTTCTCCGACAATGCCACCGGCGTCACCCTCTGCCTGTTCGACCGCTTCGGCGAGACCGAGCAGGAGCGCATCGACCTGCACGAATGCACCAACGGCGTCTGGCATTGCTACCTGCCCGGCGTCGGGCGCGGCCAGGTCTATGGCTGGCGCGTGCATGGCCCCTGGGCGCCCGAGGCCGGCCACCGCTTCAACCCCAACAAGCTGCTGCTCGATCCCTATGCCCGCATGCTGGTCGGCGGCATAAAATGGGACGACGCCCTCTACGGCTACACCATCGGCGCCGGCGACGACGCCGACCTGATCATGGACGCGCGCGACAGCGCCGCCTTCATGCCGAAGGCCCGCGTCGTCGCGGGCACGCCGCTCGCCGCCACCCAGCATCCGCGCATCTCCTGGGCGAAGACGGTGATCTATGAGGGCCATGTGCGCGGCCTCACCATGCGCCACCCGCTGGTGCCGGAGGCGATCCGCGGCACCTTCACCGCGCTCGGCCAGCCGGAATTCATCGACCATCTGGTGAAGCTCGGCGTCACCGCGCTGGAGCTGCTGCCCGTCCACGCCTTCGCGCAGGACCGCCACCTCGTCGACCGCAACCTCAGCAATTACTGGGGCTACAACACCCTCGCCTTCTTCGCCCCCGAGCCGCGCTATCTCGGCGAGGACGGGCTCGACGCCATCGGCGAGGCGGTGGACCACCTGCACCAGGCCGGCATCGAGATCATCCTCGACGTGGTCTACAACCACACCTGCGAGGGCAACCATCTCGGCCCGACGCTGTCCTTCAAGGGCATCGACAACGCCTCCTACTACCGGCTGCTGCCCGGCAATCCCCGCTACTATGACGACATGACCGGCTGCGGCAACGCGGTGAACACCGATCATCCGCGCGTGCTGCAGATGGTGCTGGATTCCCTGCGCATGTGGGCCTCGGTCTACGGCATGGACGGCTTCCGCTTCGATCTCGCCACCACGCTGGGGCGCCGCCCCACCGGCTTCGATCCCGGCCACGCCTTCTTCCACGCCATCCTCCAGGACCCGACGCTCGGCGGGCTGAAACTGATCGCCGAGCCGTGGGACATCGGCCCCGGCGGCTACCAGCTCGGTGCGTTCCCGCCCGGCTTCTCGGAATGGAACGGCGACTACCGCGACAAGGTCCGCGAGTTCTGGTGCGGCTCGGAGGGCCTGCTGCCGAGCTTCGCCACCCGCTTCGCCGCCTCGCAGGACATCTTCTCGGAAGGCCGCCGCCGGCCATGGTCGAGCGTGAACTTCCTCACCGCCCATGACGGCTTCACCCTGCACGATCTCGTCACCTACAACGACAAGCACAACGAGGCGAATGGCGAGGACAATCGCGACGGCCACGACGACAACAAGAGCTGGAACTGCGGCGCCGAGGGCGAGACCGAGGATGAGGGCATCAACGCGCTGCGCCGCCGGCAGAAGCGCAACCTCATCGCCACGCTGTTCCTCTCGCAGGGCGTGCCGATGCTGCTCGCCGGCGACGAGCGCTCCAATTCGCAGGCCGGCAACAACAACGCCTATTGCCAGGACAACGAGATCGGCTGGGTCGACTGGTCGGACGAGGACGCCGAGCTGCCGGAATTCGTCGCCCGCCTCGCCGAGCTGAGGAAGCGGCATTCCTCGCTGTCGCGCCCGGAATTCCTCACCGGCGCGCGCAACGAGATGGGCCAGCCGGACGTCGCCTGGTTCAACACCTCCGGCGAGCGCATGAGCGAGGAGAACTGGGCCGACCCCAATTCGAAATGCCTCACCGTGCGCCTCGCCCCGGCGCTGCCGGACGAAGCCTCGCTGCTGATCATGCTCAACGCCTCGCATGTCGATGTCGAGGTCGTCGCCCCTCAGGTGGCGTCCGGCAGCTGGGAGGCGATCCTCGCCACCGGCGACGATCTCGAAGGCGCCAAGGTGGGTGGCGGGGCCTCCTTCGCCCTGCCCGCGCGCACCCTCGTCGTGTGGGAATGGCGGGCATGAACGGCGCACCGGCCCGCCCCGCCCGCCGCTTCGGCCCGCGCCTCGACGGGCGCGACGCCGCCTTCCGCCTCTACGCCCCCGATGCCCGCCGGGTCGAGCTGCTGGTCGAGGGCATGATCCCGCTGCCGATGACCCGCGACGCGGAGGGCTTCTTCGCCGTCGAGGTCGCCGGCCTCGCTCCCGGCCGGCGCTACCGCTTCCGCGCCGACGGCCTTGCGGTGCCGGATCCCGCCTCGCGGATGCAGGAGCACGACCCGGACGGCTGGAGCGTGCTCATCGCCGACCCGCCGCCTCGCCTCGGCAACGCCATCCGCCCCTGGCACGAGGCGATCATCGCGGAAGTCCATGTCGGCACCGCCACCCCGGAGGGTACCTTCGCCGCCCTCATCGACCGGCTCGATCACTATGCCGGCGCCGGCTTCACCGCGATCGAGCTGATGCCGGTCGCCGATTTCCAGGGCCAGCGCAACTGGGGCTATGACGGCGTGCTGCTCTACGCGCCCGACCGCGCCTATGGCACGGCGGACGAGCTGCGCGCCCTCGTCGATGCCGCCCATGCGCGCGGCCTCGGCGTCCTGTTGGACGTCGTCTACAATCATTTCGGCCCGAGCGGGAACTACCTGCCGGCCTATGCGACATCCTTCTTCCGCGAGGACGTGCCCACCCCGTGGGGCCCGGCCATCGATCTCGAAAACGAGACGGTGCGCGGCTTCTTCACCGAGAACGCCGCCTATTGGCTCGGCGATTTCGGCTTTGACGGCCTGCGCTTCGATGCCGTGCACGCGCTGGCGACCAAGGGCGCCGAAACCTTCCTCGCCGAGATCGCCCATGCCTGCCGGGCGGTGCGCCCGGATGCCTGGCTGGTGCTGGAAAACCACGACAACATCGCCGAATGGCTGCTCCGCGACCAGAAGCTCTACACCGCCCAATGGAATGACGACTGGCACCATGCCTTCCATGTGCTGGCGACCGGCGAGAGCGGCGGCTATTACGCACCCTATGCGGACGATGCCGCGGCGGCGGCGGCCCGCGCCTTGGCGGAAGGCTTCGTCTTCCAGGGCGAGCCCTATCCCGATGCCGGCGGCCACCCGCGCGGCACCCCCAGCGCCGGCCTGCCGCCGGATGCTTTCGTCAGCTTCGCGCAGAACCACGACCACATCGGCAACCGCCCGCTCGGCGATCGCCTCGCCGGCACCGTGACGCCGGAGCGGCTCGCCCTGCTGCGTTTCGTGCTGATGCTTTCGCCGCAGATCCCCTTGCTGTTCCAGGGCGAGGAGGCGCTGCTGCCGACGCCCTTCCCGTTCTTCTGCGACTTCGAGGGCGCGCTTGCCGAGGCGGTACGCAAGGGCCGGCGCGCCGAGTTCGCCGATTTCTTCCGCCACCACGATGAAGGCTCCTTCCCCGATCCGCTGGACGAGGCCACCTTCCGCTCCGCCCGGCTGACGGAAGAGCTTTACGCCGCCCCCGAGGCCCGGGCGGCGCTGGCCGCCTTCCGCACCCTCGCCGGGCAACGGGCCGGGATCGTCTGGCCGCTCGCCGCCGGCCGCTTCCTCCGCGCCAGCAGCGTGCGCGACGGCTCCGTCCTCGTCACCAGCTGGTGCTACGAAGCGGGAACCCTCGTCATGGCGCTGAATCCCTCCGGGGAGGCGGCGGCGACGCTCGCTCCCGCCCTCGACGCCCCGGCGGCGAGCGTCGGCGAGGTCGTCATCGCCGATGGCCGCCTATCCCTGTCGCCCTTCGCCGCCGCCTTGTGGCATCTGCCGGCGGGAGGGAGCGCATGAATCCGTCCCCCGCCGCGACACCGGAGCTCCGCGCCACCTACCGGCTGCAATTCCATCGCGGCTTCACCTTCGCGGATGCCGAGGCGCTGGTGCCCTATCTCGCCCGCCTCGGCATCAGCCATCTCTATGCTTCGCCCATCACGCTGGCGGTCCCCGGCTCCACCCACGGCTACGACGTCGCCGATCCGACCCGCATCAATCCCGAGCTCGGCGGCGAAGAGGGCTTCGAGCGGCTCGCCCGTGCCCTCGCCGCGCAGGGCATGGGCATCCTGCTCGACATCGTGCCCAATCACATGGCCGCCTCCAGCCACAACCCGTTCTGGATGGAGATGCTGGAACACGGCCCGCAGGCGCCGGCGGCCCGGCTGTTCGACGTGAACTGGGCCGCCGGCCGGCTGCTGCTGCCGGTACTCGGCGAGCCGCTGCGTGATCTCCTTGCCGCCGGTGCCATCGCCCTTCGTGCGGATCATGATACCGGACGCATCGTCGTCACCTATGCCGAGCATGTCTTCCCGCTGCGGCCGGAAAGCGTCGCGGTACTGCTCAGCACCATCGGTCGGCAGGCTAGCGGCCCCGACATGGCGTCGGGCGCTCCCGCCCGATCGGCCGCATCGGCCAAATTGCACGCATCGTACACCTCACCGGACCGGCTGCGCGGCGTCCTACGGTCCCTCGATACCTCCGAACGCGCAGCGCTGGCGACAGCGCTCGCCGAGGCCGATCTGCCGTCCCTGCTGGAAGCCCAGCATTGGCACCTCGCCTGGTGGCGCACCGCCGCGCATGAGCTTAACTATCGGCGTTTCTTCAATATTTCCGATCTCGCCGGCGTGCGCGTCGAGGACCCGGAGGTGTTCGCGCTCGTCCACCGCCTGCCGCTCGACCTCATCCGCCGCGGCCTCGTCCATGGCCTGCGGATCGATCATATAGACGGGCTCCTCGACCCGGCCGGCTACTGCCAGCGGCTCCGGGAAGCCGTCGGCCTCGGTATCCCGATATTCCTGGAGAAGATCCTCGAGCCCGGGGAAACGCTGCGCCCCTGGCCTGTCGACGGCACGACTGGGTATGAGAGACTTAACGATATCAATGGATTATTTATAGATCCTCAGTCATATTCTGAACTCGAAAACGATCTCCGTTCCCGGCACCTGCTCGTCGGCACCCCGGCTCACCGCCTCGCCGCCGCCAAGCGGCACGTATTGGAGACCAGCCTCGCCGCGGAAGTCGACCAGCTCGCCAGCCTCGCCCGCGACGGGCTGGATGCCGATGTGAAAGCGGGAGACCTCACCGAAGCGGCGATCCGGCAGGCAACCATTGCACTCCTAACCCATTGCCCTGTCTATCGTTCTTACGCGACCGCCGATACTCACGACACCACCGACGAAGCCGTCTGGGATGGTATCGGCGCCCGCATGGACAGGGCCGAGGACCCGCTGACCGCCGCCGCCGGCCGGCTGCTCCTCGAGAGGCTGAAGACACCGCAATTGGAAAGCGATCGCCTTTTCCGCTTGCGTTTCCAGCAACTTAGCGGCCCTGCCATGGCGAAGGGCTTCGAAGACACCGAGCTGTACCGGACCCCTGTCCTGATAGGGGTCAACGAGGTCGGCGGCAGCCTGGAGCATCCATCGAGAAAACGTCGTGAACTCCATGAAATTTATGAGAAACGCGCAACGGCACAAGCCCGCGACCTCATCCCCCTCGCCACCCATGACACCAAGCGCGGGCCCTGGACCCGCGCCCGGCTCGCCGCCTTGGGCCTCGCGCCGGATCGCTGGCTCGATTTCCTCCACCGCACGCAACCGCTATGCGCCTCTCCGGGTGGAGAGGCCCCTCCCGACGCGCTGGACCGCCATTTCATCCTGCAAACCCTTGTCTCCTGCTGGCCGATAACGACGGAAAGAATGCAGGCCTATCTCTCCAAGGCCCTGCGCGAAGCCCGGCGCCACACCAGCTGGGAGCGCCCCGACGAACACTATGAAGCCGTCAGCCAGGCCTTCGCCTCCCGCTTGATCGCGGCGCCGGAAGCCACGGAATTTCGCGAGCATCTCGAAGGGCTTGTTGCCGATCTGGAACCGGCTACCCGGGTCGTCGGCCTTGCCCAGCTGATACTCCAGCACACCCTGCCGGGCACGCCGGACCTGTACCAGGGCACCGAGTTTCGCGACCTCTCGCTGGTCGATCCCGATAATCGCCGGCCGGTGGACTGGTCCGCGCGCCTGAACGTCCTCGACGGCAAGGAGACTGCCGCCCCCGCCGATATCGAGCATTTCGGCCTCATCCACCGATTGCTCATGCTGCGCGCCCGCAACCGCGCCCTGCTCCACGGCGATTATCGGCCGCTGCATTTCGGGAAATCGCCGTGGCGCTGGTTCGGCTTCGAGCGGCGATCCGGCGGTCACACGCTGCGTGTCGCCGTGCCGACCCGTCTTCCCCGTCCTCCGGCTCTACCCGCGACCGCCATCCTCGAACCGGGCGAACCCTTCGCCGATGGCTGGACCTCGATCGGGCAACCTCCCCTGGAAACGGCCCCGGGCCGCCTTGTTCTACCGGTGTCCTGGCCGTTTTTCATCGCGGAAAGGAGCTGACCGGGAAGCCCCCGTCCGGCACCGGCGGATAGGCCACCCCGCGATCAGATGGCGCAGCTCGGCCATGCGACGGCCCCCATGCGAGGGGTGGATGATGGCGGCGACATCACCTATCAAGGAGGCCTTCGGGACATCAAAAAGAAAGCCATCTGCTTATGAAATCGCGCGCCGCCGTCGCCTGGGAAGCCAAGAAGCCGCTGACCATCGAGACCATCGAGATCGGTGGGCCGAAGCCCGGCGAAGTGCTGGTGGAGATCATGGCGACCGGCGTGTGCCACACCGACGCCTATACGTTGGATGGCCTTGATTCCGAAGGAAAATTCCCCGCCATCCTTGGCCATGAGGGAGCGGGCATCGTGCGCGAGGTCGGCGCCGGCGTCACCTCGCTGAAGGTCGGCGACCATGTGATCCCGCTCTACACGCCGGAATGCCGGCAGTGCAAAACCTGCCTGTCGCAGCGCTCCAACCTGTGCACCTCGATCCGCGCCACCCAGGGCCAGGGCCTGATGCCCGACCGCACCACCCGCTTCTCCTGCGAGCGGACGGGCGGCCAGGGCGGCGAAATCTTCCACTATATGGGCTGCTCGACCTTCTCGAACTTCACCGTGCTGCCGGAGATCGCGCTCGCCAAGGTGCGCGAGGACGCCCCCTTCGACAAGATCTGCTACATCGGCTGCGGCGTCACCACCGGCATCGGCGCGGTGGTTTACACCGGCAAGGTGTGGCCGGGCGCCAATGTCGTGGTGTTCGGCTTGGGGGGCATCGGCCTCAACGTGATCCAGGGCGCCCGCATGGTCGGCGCCGACAAGATCATCGGCGTCGACATCAACCCGGCCAAGGTCGAAATGGCCAGGAAGTTCGGCATGACCGACTTCATCAACCCCAAGGATGTCGGCAACGACAAGGTGGTGCAGGCGATCCAGGACCTCACCGACGGCGGCGCCGACTTCACCTTCGACTGCACTGGCAACGTCAACGTGATGCGCCAGGCGCTGGAAGCCTGCCATCGCGGCTGGGGCACCTCGATCGTCATCGGCGTGGCGCCGGCCGGAGCGGAAATCTCCACCCGCCCGTTCCAGCTGGTCACCGGCCGCAACTGGCGCGGCTCGGCCTTCGGCGGCGCGCGCGGGCGCACCGACGTGCCGAAGATCGTCGACTGGTACATGGAGGGCAAGATCAACATCGACGACCTGATCACCCACACCATGCCGCTCGACGAGATCAACACCGCCTTCGACCTGATGCACGAAGGCAAGTCGATCCGCTCGGTGGTGATCTACTGATGGCCGGGGCGATGGAGACCGTCTCCAAGGCGAAGTCGCATGGCGGCGTGCAGGGCGTCTACCGGCATGACTCCAAGGTCACCGGCACGCCGATGACCTTCGCGGTGTTCGTGCCGCCGCAGGCGTCGAGCGGACCTGTGCCGGTGCTGTGGTATCTGTCCGGCCTCACCTGCACCCATGCCAATGTCATGGAGAAGGGCGAGTACCGCGCCGCCGCCGCCCGGCACGGCGTCATCATCGTCGCGCCCGATACCAGCCCGCGCGGCGAGGCTGTGCCGGACGAGCCGGACAACTGGCAGTTCGGCTCCGGCGCCGGCTTCTATGTCGACGCGACGCAGGAGCCCTATGCCGCCAACTACAGGATGTATTCCTACATCGTCGAGGAACTCACCGCGCTGATCGCGGCGGAATTCCCCGCCGACATGGCCCGGCAGGGCATTTTCGGCCATTCCATGGGCGGGCATGGCGCGCTCACCATCGCGCTCAAGCACCCGGACCGCTTCAAGAGCTGCTCGGCCTTCGCGCCGATCGTGCAGCCTTCGACGGCGGACTGGTCGCGGCCGGCGCTGGAGAAATATCTCGGCAGGGACGAGCTGGCCTGGCGCAGCTATGACGCGGTGGCGCTGATCGAGGACGGCAAGCGCTTCCCCGAACTGCTGGTCGACCAGGGGGCGGCCGACCCGTTCCTCAAGACCGGCCTGCGGCCGGAACTGCTGGAGGATGCCTGCAAGGCGGCCGGCATCCCGCTGGTGCTGAACCTGCGCGAGGGCTACGACCACTCCTACTACTTCATCTCGACCTTCATGGACGACCATATCGCCTGGCACGCCAAGCGGCTGGGTCTGTAGACCCGCGATGAGATCGCCGGCAGCGGGTTGGCCCGTTGCCGGCGACGCGCCTCACGCGTCGGGGGCGACGGTGTGGCCGGCGAGCAGCTCGAGCGCCTTGACCAGCGCCGAGTGATCCAGCGCCGCGCCGCCCTGCGCCGCCACCGCGCTGAACAGCTGCTGCGCCACCGCCGTCGCCGGCAGCGACATTTCGAGCTGGCGCGCCCCGGTCAGAGCCAGGTTCAGGTCCTTCTGGTGCAGCTCGATGCGGAAGCCGGGCGCGAAGGTCCGCTTGACGATCCGCTCGCCATGCACTTCCAGAATGCGCGAATTGGCGAAGCCGCCCATCAGCGCCTGGCGCACCTTGGCCGGATCGGCGCCGGCCTTGGAGGCGAACAGCAGCGCTTCCGACACCGCGAGGATGTTCAAGGCCACGATGATCTGGTTCGCCACCTTGGTGGTCTGGCCGTCGCCATTGCCGCCGACCAAAGTGATGTTCTTGCCCATCTTCTCGAACAGCGGCTTCACCGTCTCGAAGGCCTTCTCCGGGCCGCCGACCATGATGGTGAGCGAGGCCGCCTTGGCGCCGACCTCGCCGCCCGACACCGGGGCGTCGAGATAGTCGCAGCCGAGAGCGTTGATCTTCTTGGCGTATTCCTTGGTCTCCACCGGGGCGATGGAGGACATGTCGACGACGATCTTGCCCGGGGTCAGGCCGGCGGCGATGCCGCCCTCGCCGAACAGCGCCGCGCCGACATGCGGGGTATCGGGCACCATGGTGATGACGATGTCGGCCTGCCTGGCCACCTCGGTGGCGTTGGCGCAGGCGACGCCGCCCTTGCCGGTGAGCTCGGCCGGCACCGGCTTGATGTCGTAGAGATACAGCGTGTGGCCGGCATCGATCAGGTGCCCCGCCATCGGCGCGCCCATGATACCCAGACCGACAAATCCTACCTTAGCCATCGTCAAATCCTCACATCGTTCTGAAACCAGCGACGGTTACGCCTTGAATTTCTTGGCAATCGCCTCGGTCGAGCGCGCGAGCAGGCCAGTGTCGATGCCCACTGCCGTGAAGGTGCAGCCGGCCGCCATGTAGCGGCGCGCCAGCCCCTCGTCCCCGGTGAGGATGCCGGCCGGCTTGCCGGCGGCGACGATGCGGCGGATGGTCTTCTCGATCAGCTCGACGATGACCGGGTTGCCCTGATCGCCGAGATAGCCGAGATCGGCCGACAGGTCGCCCGGCCCGATGAACAGGCCGTCAATGCCCGGCACCGCGGCGATGGCCTCCAGATTGTCAAGGCTCTGCTGCGTCTCGATCTGCACCATGAGGCACAGTTCCTCATGCGCGCGGTGGTGATAGTTCTTCACCCGGCCGAAGCGGGTCGCTCGCGAGGCGCCGGCAAAGCCGCGCACCCCGTCCGGCGCGAAGCGGGTGGCCGCCACCACCGCCTGCGCCTGCTCCACGGTCTCGACCATCGGCACGAGGAAGCTGAGGGTGCCGATGTCGAGATAGCGCTTCATGACGATGGGATCGTTCACCGGGATGCGCACGACCGGATGCGTGGTCTCGCCCGCCATCGCCTGCAGCTGCGCCATGATGCCCGGCACGTCGTTGGGCGCGTGCTCGGCGTCGAGCAGCAGCCAGTCGAAGCCGGAGCCGGCAAGGATCTCGGTGGCGGTGGGGCTCGCCATGGAGTTCCAGAAGCCGATCTGCTGCTGGCCGGCCAGGATGGCGCGCTTGAAGGTATTGACGGGCAGGTCCACGGGACGTCCTTTCGGGTAGTCGCAGAAGGGGATGAGGTCGGCGCGCCCGCTATTCGGCGAGCGCCTGCTTGCGGGTCTTCAGCACCGCCGGGGAAAGCATGGCGAGCAGCATCACCGCGACCACGCCGAGCAGCACGGCGCTGATCGGCCGGGTGAGGAACACCGACGGATCGCCATCGGAGAGCTGCATGGCGCGGCGAAAATTCTCCTCCAACTGCGGGCCGAGCACGAGACCGAGCAGCAGCGGCGCCGGCTCGACGCCGACCTTGATGAAGAAGTAGCCGACCACCGCGCAGCCCAGCATCAACCAGACATTGAAGGCGCTGTTGGAGATGCCGTAGGTGCCGATGCAGCAGAACAGAACGATGGCGGGGAACAGCAGCCGGTAGGGGATCTTCAGCATCGACACCCACAGCCCGACCAGCGGCAGGTTGATGATCAGCAGCATCAGGTTACCGGTCCACATCGAGGCGATGACGCCCCAGACCAGCTGCGGCTGCTCGGTCATCACCTGCGGGCCGGGCTGGATGCCCTGCATCATCAGGGCACCGATCATCAGCGCCATCAACGCATTGGCGGGAATGCCCAGCGTCAGCAGCGGGATGAACGAGGTCTGCGCGCCGGCATTGTTGGCAGCCTCCGGGCCGGCGACGCCCTCGATGGCGCCCTTGCCGAAGCGCGAGGGATCCTTCGCCACCTTTTTTTCCAGCGCATAGGCGGTGAAGGGCGGCAGCGCCGCGCCGCCGCCCGGCAGCACGCCGAGCGCCGAGCCGATAAAGGTGCCGCGCAACATGGCGGGGAACGCCGCCTTGAGGTCGGCGCGCGAGGGAATGAGGTCGCGCAGCTTCTGGCTCACCACCTGCCGCACTTCCGGGCGCTCGAGATTGGCGATGATCTCGGCGAGGCCGAACATGCCCATCGCCACCGGCACGAAGTCGAGGCCATCCGCCAGCGCCGGCACGCCGAAGGTCATGCGGGCGATGCCCGAGTTCACATCGATGCCCACCGTGCCGATCAGGAGGCCGAGGAACACCATGGCCAGCGACTTCGCCACCGAACCGTGCGCCAGGATCACCGCCGCGAACAGGCCGAGCACCAAGAGGCTGAAATATTCCACCGCGGTGAATTTCAGGGCGAGCGCCGCCAGCGGCAGGCTCAGCACCGCGATGACGATGGTCGCCACCGTGCCGGCGAAGAAGGAGGAGATGGCGGCGATGGCGAGCGCCGGGCCGGCCCTGCCCTGCTTGGCCATCTCATGGCCGTCGAGGCAGGTGACGACCGAGGACGTCTCGCCCGGCACGTTGACCAGGATCGCCGTGGTCGAGCCGCCATATTGCGCGCCGTAGAAGATGCCGGCGAGCATGATCAGCGCCGAGGCCGGTTCCAGCCCGAAGGTGAAGGGCAGCAGCAGCGCCACGGTGGGGATCGGCCCGATGCCCGGCAGCACGCCGATGGCGGTGCCGATGACGACGCCGATCAGGCAATAGATCAGGTTGTTCCACTGCAGGGCGGTGGAGAGGCCGAGCAGCAGG
Source organism: Ancylobacter oerskovii (assembly GCF_018390555.1). Taxonomy (GTDB): domain Bacteria; phylum Pseudomonadota; class Alphaproteobacteria; order Rhizobiales; family Xanthobacteraceae; genus Ancylobacter; species Ancylobacter oerskovii. The sequence continues at coordinate 138,383 of NZ_JAHBGB010000027.1, forward strand.
TTGTCGAACAGTTCCATGGCGTGCCTGCGCTGCTCACCAGGGCCAGATCGCCACCGGCAAAGCGAGCGCCTTCACGAAGAGAAGGACCGCGCCGGCGGTGACGAACAGGCCGAACAGGATGACTTCGAAGAAGCGGCTCTCGCGGCTGGCAACCGCCGCGATGACGATGGCGGCAAAAGATGCCGCCGCCAGGCCGGCGCTCTCGATCAGCAGCGCGAACACCCCGACCGAGACTCCGATGCCGAGGATCGGGCGCAGTTGCACCCGCTCTATGCCGGCATGGGCACGCACCAGCCCCCGCCCGGCAAAGAACAGGCCGAAGCCGAGCAGCACCAGCGCGATGGCACGCGGCATGTAGCCCGGCCCCATATCGGCCGCGGTGCCGCCGGCGAGCCGCCAGGTGGCGGCGAAGGTGCCCGCCGCCACCGCGATGAGGAAGACGCCGAACAGCAGGTCCGGCCAGTCGAACCGACGTCCGGTCACGATACCGCTCCGCGATCAGTTGGTCTTGATGTCGGCGGCGCGGACGATGTCGCCCCAGCTCTTGATATTGGTGGCGAGCCAGCTTTTCACCGCCTCCGGCGTGCCGGGGCGCACCGAGCCGCCCTGCTCGGCGACCTTGGCCTGGATCTCCGGCATGGCGAGGATCTTGTTGAGCTCGGCATTGAGCTTGGCGACCACTTCCGGCGGAGTCTTGCCGGTGGTGAGCAGGCCCTGCCAGGTGCCGGCGTCGTCGAGCGGCAGCTTGGCCTGCTTGAAGGTCTCGACATCCGGCAGCGCGGCGAGCCGTTCGTCGCCGGTGACTGCGATGCCGGTGAGCTGCTTGTTGGTCACGAAGGGCAGCGTCGCGGTGGCGCCGTTGATGATGACGTTGCTCTCGCCGGAGACCACGGCGCGCGAGGCGGCGGCGCCCCCCTTATAGGGGACGTTCTTCCAGTCGATGCCGAGATGGCGGGCGAGCGCGACCGCGGTGATGTGGTTGAGCGCGCCGACGCCGGAATTGGCCACGGCCAGCTTGCCGGGGTTGGCCTTGGCATAGGCGACCAGCTCAGGAACGTTCTTGGCCGGCACCGAGGGGTTCACCGCCAGCACATAGGGGCCGAACATCACCATGCCGACCGGGGCGAGGTCGTTCTCGACATTGTAGGAGAGGTCGGGAAACAGGCTCGGCGCCACGGCGAGCGAGCCGATATCCATCAGCAGCAAGGTGTGGCCGTCCGGCTTCGCCTTGGCAACGCTGTCGGCGCCGATATTGCCGGCCGCGCCGGGCTTGTTCTCGACCACCACCGGCTGGCCGACGGCTTCCGAGAGCTTCGGCGCGATCAGGCGGGCGAGGATGTCCGAGGTGCCGCCGGGCGCGAAGGGCACCACGATGCGGACGGGACGCTCGAATTGCTGGGCGCCGGCAAGGGCCGGGACGAGCGCGGTAAAGGCAAGGGCGGCAGCGGCCGCCTTCAGCAGGCGAAGGCTCATTGGCGTGTCCTCCAAAAAGGGCGAAGGGGCGTCGATGCGCCTCTTGGATCATTGGGAGGCCGATGCAGGCTTCCATGGAACAATCTAGGTTATGTTCGATGCTACAATGAGTTGTTTTCGGCATTGATTGATGCCATTTTTGGATCGATGTTCGAACTCAGCCATCTCCGCTGCTTCGTCGCCGTCGCCGAGGAACTGCACTTCGGCCGTGCCGCCGCGCGGCTCAACCTCACCCAGCCGCCGCTCAGCCGGCAGATCCAGCTGCTGGAACATGCGCTCGACGTGCGCCTGCTCGATCGCACCAGCCGCTCGGTGGCGCTGACGCGGGCGGGGCACAATTTCCTGCCGGAAGCCCGCCGGCTGCTGCGCCTCGCCGAGGGAGCGGCGCTCGCCGCCCGGCGCACCGCCAGCGGCGAGGCCGGCGCCCTCACCCTCGGTTTCACCGCCGCGTCCGGCTACGAATTCCTGCCGCGCCTCATCAAGGCCTTCCGCGCCGAGGCACCGGACATCGACCTCGTCCTGAAGGAGATGGTCTCCACCGACCAGTTCGAGTCGCTCGCGGCCGGCCGCATCGATGTCGGGCTGGTCCGCCCGACATTCAACCGGCGGGAGCTGCAATCGCTCTGCGTGGTGCGCGAGCCCCTCATGCTGGCGGCTCCCGAGGAGCATCCCCTCGCCACGACGCCGGAAGTCCGGCTGGCCGACCTGGAACGCCACGCGCTGGTGACGTACTCCCCCTACGAGGCGCGCTATTTCTACGATCTCGTCGCGACGCTGTTCGCCTCGGCGGCGATCACCCCGCACTACACCCAGCACATCAGCCAGGTGCATTCGATCCTGGGCTTGGTGAAGGCCGGCATCGGCCTCGCCCTGGTGCCGCGCGCGGCCCGAAATCTCGGCTTCGACGGGGTGGTGCTGCGTCCCCTCGACCTCGATGTGGGTTCCATCGTCGAATTGCATGCGGTCTGGCGGCCGGCGAATGCCAACCCCGCCATCGCGACCCTGCACCGGACGCTGAACCGGCTCGCCGACAGCGCCGCGCCGGCCTGAGGCGCGGCGGCAGCGGCCGTCACGGCTCCGCCGTGTCTTCCTGGCGAGGCGACAGGATGCCGAAGCGGCGCATGCGACGATGCACCGTGGTGCGGTCCAGGCCGAGATCGCGCGCCACGGCGGAGACGTTCCAGCGCCGCGCCCGCAAGGCGCCGACCAGTTCCTCCCGCCCCGTCCGCCGTCCCGCTTGCTCCATCTCGTCGACCGGAGCCGAGGGGATACGCGCCAGGATGGCGCCGGGCCCGTCGACGCCGGCCGACAACCTGTCGGGCAGGTCCCCGCGCTCGATGCGTCCTTCGCCGGCCACCGCGCAGGCATAGTCGAGCGCGTTGATCAGCTCGCGAATATTGCCCGGCCAGCCATAGCCGAGCAGCGCCTGCAGCGCCTCCTCCGACAGGCGTAGCGTCCGGCCGGCCGCCACCCGGTCCGCCAGCAGCCGCTCGATCAGCCAGCCGAGGTCGCGCCGCTCGCGCAGCGGCGGCAGGGTAAGCACCGCGCCGGACAGGCGGAAATACAGGTCCTCGCGGAAACGGCCGGCCTTCACCTCGGCGACGAGGTCGCGATGAGTGGCGGCGATGACGCGGATATTGACCGGCATCGGCTTGGAACGGCCGAGCGGCGTCACCTCGCGTTCGGCGAGCACGCGCAGCAGCCGCGTCTGCAGGGCGAGCGGCATGTCGCCGATCTCGTCGAGGAACAGCGTGCCGCCATCGGCCTCGATCACCAACCCCTTCTTGCCCCGCGCCGCCGCGCCGGTGAAGGCGCCCGGCTCGTAGCCGAACAACTCGCCCTCGATGAGGGTCTCCGGCAGCGCCGCGCAGTTCACCGGCACGAAGGCCCGCCCCGACCGCGCGCTGGCGGCGTGGATGGCCTTGGCGAGATGCTCCTTGCCGGAACCGGTCTCGCCGCAGATCAGCAGGCTCATCTGGGTGTTGACCAGCTTGGCGGCGCGGGTCGCGACCTGCCGCATCGCCGGGTCGTCGCGGAACAGCGCCTGCAAGGGTTCCGGCACGGCGGGCGTCGCCGGCTCCGCCATCGGCGTGCCCGGGCGGCTCGGCGGGGCGAGGCTCTGGGCGAAGAGCGGCGTGCCGGAGGCCGCGAGCCGCACCATGCGCTGGCTGGCCGGCCGCGAATGGGAGAAGCGCGGCAGGTCGTCGATGGAGAGGTCGAAGAATTCGGAGAGCCGGCGCCCCACCAGCATCCGCCGGTCCGGCCGGCCGATGCGCCGCTCGCTTTCGCGCAGCATCAATTGGCGCGCCTGGTTGTTGAAGCCGAGGATGCGCTCCGAGCCGTCCACCGCCAGCACGTAGCTGGGCTCGACATCGACGAATTCCGGCGAGGCGGCCAGCTTGATGATCCATTCGCGCCGGAAGCGGTTCACCAGATTGGCGGTCTCGATCTTGTTGGCGATGGAGCGCACGAATTGCAGCGCCAGGAACTGGCTTTCCTTCGGCACCGGCGAGCGCAGCGCCGAAATGTCGAGCACCGCGGCGAGATTGCCGGCGGGATCGAACACCGGCGCGGCGGTGCAGGTGAGCGGGATGTGGGTGGCGTCGAAATGATCGGTCTGGTGGACGATCAGTGCATCTCCGGTGGCGATGCAGGTGCCGACGGCGCAGGTGCCGGCATGCTGCTCGTGCCAGTCCGCACCGAGATACAGGCCGGCGCGCATCAGGTTGTTGTCGAAGGTGGGGTCGCCGATGAAATCCACCGTCACACCCTTGGCGTCGGTGAGCAGCAGCACATAGCCGAGCCCGGCCACCTGACGGTACAGCGTCTCCACCCCGAACCGCGCGGTGTGGGTGAACTCCTCCATCGCGTCCTGATGCTCGCGTAGCCGCGACTGGGTCAGGATGCAGGGATCGCGCAGCACCTCGGGATCGAGCTTGTGCTCGCTGACGCAGCGGCGCCAGGACTGCTGGATGACCGCATCGCGCCCCAGCGCGCTCGGCTCGGCCTGACCGTTCGCCACGCGCACGAGCTCGTCGATGTGCGCGGCCTGTTCCCGTCTCATCGGCGTCCTCCAGGATTTTATGCTTTTCGGCGAGTGTTGCCCCGAACGGTGGACCCGGCAAGCAAATGCCTTGCGGCAGCGCACAAGCGGCCGGCCCCGGATTGCGGGGCCGGCGCCACAGCTGTGGCGCCGCGTGCAACAGCTGTGGCGCCGCCGCCTCAGGTGGAACGGGAACCCACCGATCAGCAATATCTTTTAAAATCAATTAGTTATGTGAAAAACGCGAATTGGCCCGCGGCTTGCGGAAGCCTTGGCAAAACAAAATGCGCCAAGGGAAGGAAGCCGGATGACGCCGAAGGTCGGCATTATCGCCAATCCGATTTCGGCGCGCGACATACGTCGCGTCGTCGCCAGCGCCAACAGCGTGCAGATCGCCGACCGCGCCAACATCGTGCTGCGCGCGCTCGCGGCGCTCCGGGCCTGCGGCGTCGAGGAAGCGGTGATGATGCCGGAGCGCGCCGGCATCGCCGGCCATGTGCTGCGCGGCATCGAGCGCGCGCGGGCCCACGGTGAGGATCGCTTCCCTCGCCTGTCCTTCCTTCCCATGCCCGTCACCGGCACGGTGGAGGATACGCGCCGCGCCGCCCGGCTGATGGCGGCGGCCGGCGACATCGCCGCGATCATCGTGCTCGGCGGCGACGGCACCCACCGCGCGGTGGTCGGCGGCTGCGGCAGCGTGCCGGTCGCCGGCATCTCCACCGGCACCAACAACGCCTTTCCCGAGCATCGCGAGCCGACCATCACCGGCCTCGCCACCGGGCTGGCGGCGATGGGGCTGGTGCCGGCCCGCATCGCCTTCGCCGACAACAAGAAGATCGAGGTCAGCCTCGACGGCGCCCCGCCGGAGATCGCGCTGGTCGACGTCGCCATCGTCACCGACCGCTTCGTCGGCGCCCGGGCGCTGTGGCGCACCGAGACCTTCCGCGAGCTCTACGTCACCTTCGCCGACCCGGAAGTAATCGGCATGGCCGCCATTGCCGGCCTGATCGAGCCGGTGAGCCGGACGGAAGCCGGAGGGCTCGCGGTGACGCTCGCCCCCACCGCCGCGACGCGGGTGCGCGCGCCCATCGCCCCCGGCCTCGTCGAGGAGATCGGCATCGAGAGCTGGCGGCGCCTGCCGGCCGGCGCCGTGCTCACCCCCGCGCTGGCCGCCGGCGCCATCGCGCTCGACGGCGAGCGCGAGCTGTTCTTCGACCCGCACCAGCAGGTCGAGATCCGCCTCGTCGACCGCGCCTTCCACACCGTCGACGTCGCCGCGGTGATGCGCTTCGCGGCCAGGGAGCACTTGCTGGTCGACCGCCCCCTGGTCGACGCCTGAACGCCCGCCGGGAAGACGCCAGCCCACAAGAAACCCGGAAAACCAAGGAGGAACCTACGCCGATGACCAACAATCCCTTCCCCCTCTCGAAGGACGAACTGCTCGCCGCCTACCGCACCATGCGCACCATCCGCGATTTCGAGGAGCGGCTGCATGTGGAGTTCGCCAAGGGCGACATTCCCGGCTTCGTCCATCTTTATGCCGGCGAGGAAGCCTGCGCCGCCGGCATCATGATGCACCTCACCGACATCGACCGCATCGCCTCCACCCATCGCGGCCACGGCCATTGCATCGCCAAGGGCGTCGACGTGCACGAGATGATGGCGGAGATCTACGGCAAGTCGACCGGCGCCTGCCGCGGCAAGGGCGGCTCCATGCACATCGCCGACCTTTCCAAGGGCATGATGGGCGCCAACGGCATCCTCGGCGCCGGCGCGCCGCTGATCTGCGGCGCCGGCCTCGCGGCGAAGTTCCGCGGCGACGGTGGGGTGGGCATCACCTTCTTCGGCGACGGCGCCTCCAACCAGGGCACCGTGCTGGAGAGCATGAACCTCGCCGCCATCTGGAACCTGCCGGTGATCTTCGTGGTGGAGAACAACGGCTACGCGGAATCGACCTCGGTCGAATACGCCACCGCGGTGGATTCCTATGTCGACCGCGCCGCCGGCTTCGGCCTGCCCGGCGTCACCGTCGACGGCACCGACTTCTTCGCCGTCCACGAGGCGGCGGGCGAGGTGATCCGCCGCGCCCGCGAGGGCGGAGGGCCGGCACTGCTGGAGTGCAAGACCATCCGCTTCTTCGGCCATTTCGAGGGCGACGCCCAGACCTACAAGGCCAAGGGCGAGAACGACTACAACCGCGAGAACCGCGACTGTCTCAGGATCTTCGCCAACCGCGTCACCTCCGCCGGCGCGGTGAGCGAGGCGGAGATCTCCCTCGTCGACCGCGAGGTGGCCGCGCTCATCGATGCCGCGGTGGAGAGCGCCAAGGGCGCGCCCCTGCCCTCGCCGCGCGAGCTGCTGACCGACGTCTACGTCGCCTACTGAGCTCAAGAAAACAGAACCGGAGGAAACCAGAATGGCCCGCAAGATCAGCTACAAGCAGGCGATCAACGAGGCGCTCGATCTCGAGATGCGCCGTGACCCCACCGTCATCGTGCTCGGCGAGGATATCGTCGGCGGCGCCGGCGCGCCGGGCGAGCTCGACGCCTGGGGCGGCGTGCTCGGCGTCACCAAGGGGCTGCACGCCAAGCACGGCAACCGGCTGATGGACACCCCGCTGTCGGAGAGCGCCTATATCGGCGCCGCCATCGGCGCCGCCGCCTGCGGCATGCGCCCGGTGGCCGAGCTGATGTTCCTCGACTTCATGGGCGTGTGCTTCGACCAGATCCTCAACCAGGCCGCCAAGTTCAAATACATGTTCGGCGGCAAGGCCAAGACCCCGGTGGTGATCCGCGCCATGGTGGGGGCCGGCTTCCGCGCCGCCGCCCAGCACTCGCAGATGCTCACCCCGCTCTTCACCCACGTGCCGGGCCTGAAGGTGGTGTGCCCTTCCAACGCCTATGACGCCAAGGGCCTGCTCATCCAGTCGATCCGCGACGACGACCCGGTGATTTTCTGCGAGCACAAGGCGCTCTACGGCTCGGAGGCCGACGTGCCGGAGGAGAGCTACGCCATCCCCTTCGGCGAGGCCAACATCGTGCGCGAGGGCAAGGACGTCACCATCGTCAGCTACGGCCTCACCGTGCACCGCGCGCTCGACGCCGCCGAGAAGCTCGCCAAGACCGGCGTGCAGGCCGAGGTGATCGACCTGCGCACGCTCTCGCCGATCGACTGGGACACGGTGATCGAGAGCGTGGAGAACACCGGCCGGCTGGTGGTGGTCGACGAGGCCAATCCGCGCTGCTCCATCGCCGGCGACGTCGCCGCCCATGTGGCGCAGAACGCCTTCGGGGCGCTGAAGGCGGCGCCGCAGATGGTCACGGCGCCGCACACGCCGGTGCCGTTCTCGCCAGTGCTGGAGGATCTCTACATCCCCTCCGCCGACGCCATCGCCGCCGCCGTGACCAAGACCACCGCCCGCGCGCTCGCGGCGTGAAGGAGCACCCGATGAACGAACGCATCAAGCCGATCGTCATGCCCAAATGGGGTCTGTCGATGTCGGAGGGCAAGGTGACCGGCTGGCTCAAGCCCGCCGGCACCAGGGTCGGCGTCGGCGACGAGATCGTCGAGGTGGAGACCGACAAGATCGCCGGCGTCGTCGAGGCCAACGAGGCCGGCACGCTGCGCCGGGTGATCGGCGCGCCCGACACAATCTATCCGGTGAAGGCGCTGATCGGCGTCATCGCCGATGACGACGTGCCGGAGGCCGACATCGACGCCTATGTCGCCGAATACGCCACCCATGCGGCGGAAGAAGGCGAGGAGGCGGAAGCCGGCCCGCGCTACGAGTTCGTCGAGACCCCTGCGGGGCGGCTGCGCTACGCCAAGCGGGGAGACGGCGAGCCGAACGTCATCCTCATCCACGGCTTCGGCGGCGACCTCGACAACTGGCTATTCAATATCGATGCGCTGGCCGAGGCCGGCACCGTCTACGCGCTCGACCTGCCCGGGCACGGCCAATCGGACAAGCAGGTGAAGGAGGCCTCGCTGGCCGGGCTCTCCGGCGCCGTCACCGGCTTCATGGATGCGCTCGGCATCGCCTCGGCGCATCTGGTCGGCCATTCCATGGGCGGGGCCGTCGCCGCGCAGACCGCGCTCGACCACCCGGACCGCGTCAATTCCCTCACGCTGATCGGCTCGGCCGGGCTCGGGGCGGAGATCAACAGCGGCTACACCGACGGCTTCGTCGCGGCGACGTCCCGCCGCGACCTCAAGCCGGTGCTGGAGCAGCTGTTCCACGACCCGGCCACCGTCACCCGCCAGCTGGTTGACGACCTGCTCAAGTACAAGCGTCTCGACGGCGTCGACGAGGCCTTGCGGGCGCTCTCCGGCGCGCTGTTCCCCGGCGGGCGGCAGAGCGCGGTGCTCGCCGAGGCGCTGAAGGCGGCGAAGGTGCCGGTGCTGGTGGTCTGGGGGGAAAGCGACCAGGTGATCCCCGCCGCCCATGCCGGCGCGCTCGGCGCGCGGGCCAAGGCGGAAGTCATCGGCGAGGCCGGCCACATGGTGCAGATGGAAAAGGCCAACCGGGTCAACGAGTTGGCATTGGCTCATATCAGAGGCTGAACCAGGCTCTCCAACGACACGAACGCCGCCGCACGGGCGGACGGCGAAGGAGGAAACATGCCCGATCTCAAGGACAAGAGCATCGTCATCACCGGCGCCGCCGGCGGCATCGGTGCCGCCATCGCGCTGGCGCTGGCCGCCGACGGTGCCCGCATCACCGTCGCGGATCTCTCGCAAGCGGCGGCCGATCAGGTGACCAGTCGGATCACCGCCGCCGGCGGCAAGGCCATCGCCGTGGCGGTGGACGTACGCGAGCGGGCGCAGGTGCGCGCCATGCTCGACCGCGCCGTCGAGGCCTTCGGCCGGCTCGACGTACTGTTCAACAATGCCGGCGTCGCCCAGACGAGGCCCTTCCTCGACATCACCGAGGAGGACTGGCGCTTCATCACCGATGTCAACGCGCTCGGCGTGCTGATCGGCATGCAGGAGGCGATCAAGACCTTCCGCAGCCAGGGCGGCGGCGGCAAGATCGTCAACACCGCCTCCATCGCCGGCAAGCAGGGCTATGAGCCGCTCGCCCATTACTGCGCCTCGAAATTCGGGGTGGTGGCGATGACCCAGGCCGCCGCCCGCGCCTTCGGCAAGGAGGGCATCACCGCCAATTGCTTCTGCCCCGGCGTGGTGGCGACCCCGATGTGGGACACCATCGACAAGGGCTTCCGCGACAGTGGGCTGACGCAGAAGCAGAACGAGGCGTTCGACACCTTCGCCGCCGGGGCGGTGCTGGGGCGGGCCTCGCGGCCGGACGACCTCGTCGGCGTGGCGCGCTACCTCGCCTCGGCAGATTCCGATTTCATGACCGGCCAGTCCCTGATGGTGGACGGCGGCATGGTCTTCGTCTGAGGAGGCGCCGATGGCATCCAGCGAGAACCTGCCGCAGCAATTGAAGGACATGAACCTGCGCTTCGGCGCGCTCGCCAAGGCGGCCCCGCAGACGATGGGCGCTTTCCGCACGCTGATGGGCGAAGCCTCGAAAGCCGGCGCCCTGCCGGCGAAGGTGAAGGAGCTGATCGCCGTCGCCATCGCCGTGCACCAGGGCTGCGGGGACTGCATCCTGTTCCATGTCGCCAATGCCCGCAGCCACGGCGCCGAGCGCGAGGAACTGGTCGAGGTGCTGGCCGTCGCCATCGAGATGGGTGGCGGGCCGGCCGCGGTCTATGCCGGACAGGCGCTCGAAGCCTTCGACGCCTTCACGGCCGGCAGGACGTGAGCCTCCCGGGCCGGCCGGCATGATCGGCCGGCCCGGACGGAACGCGCCCTCTCCCCTCGACGTTGTCAGGGACCAGCGTGAAGGGAGGAGACGATGAGCCAGCGCGAGGACCGCATCCGGGAGCAGGCCTACCGGCTGTGGGAAGAGGAAGGAAGGCCCGACGGCCGCGCGGACCGTCACTGGTCCGATGCCGAGCGGCTCGTCGCCATCGAACAGGGCGGGCACGAGGAGACCGCCCCCGCCGCAGGCGGGACAGCGGAGGCCGAGGAGGTCGCGCGTCTGGCGATCGATCCCAATGTCCTGATGGCGCCGGAGGAACACGAGCCGGTCAGCGAGATCGACACCATCCACCGCACCCTCGAAGTGCCTCCCGCACGCCGCCGGGCGCACGCGCCGCTCGCGGATGAGGACGGCGCCCTGAGCGGGCTGGCGGGTACCCGGCTGGAAGAGTGAGCGACCGCCTTTCCTCCACGCGGCTCCCGGGCGGGAACGCCCACCCGGCCGCAAGAAGGATTGGCTCTGCGCGACGCCTCACCCTAGCTTATACTCCGGTTGGCGCGCCCCCTGGCCGGCTGCCGGCGGAATGCGCTCCAGACAACCGGGAGATCGCCTCATGAACACCGCCAATCTGCAGATGGAAGGCACGCTGCTCGCCCTCGCCGCCCTGTGCGAGGCGCTGAAGCAGAAGGGCGTGCTCACCGGCGAGGAGATCGCCGGGGCGCTTGCCTGCGCCGAGGCGGGAATCTCCTCGCGAGCCCCCGGCATGAGCGAGGCCAACCGCGAAGCGATCCGCTTCCCCATCCGCTTCCTGCGCCGGGCGATGGAGCGGGACGGCTCGGCGCTCGACTATGCCGCCATCGCCGCCGGCGTCGGGCGTACCCGCGACGGGGCGCGGGCTCTCCCGACCGAATAATCGGGCACAGAGTAAACGGGCCGTGCCGCGCGGCCGGCGCGCCTTTGCCGCTGCGGAGGGCGTGGCCGCGCCGTCGCGGCGGCGACCGGCGGCCGCGAGGTCAGTTTCGCGCGCTGGCCGCCCTCAGCCTCTTCAGTTCCTGCTTCGCCCTGGCGACGCCCGCGCTCGCGACGTCGCCGTCCTTGAACTTGGCATATTCGTCACCGGCGACCGGCTGCGCGTGCTTGAACACGTACCAGTCGCCGCCCGGCTCCCGGCGCTGATACAGCACCTTGTCCGGGCCCAGGCGATGGGAGAAGCAGGTCGAGTTGCGTCCCGACGGGCCGTTGGCGTGCCACAGGCCCTGGAAGCAGACCCAGCCGGTGGGCGATACCCACCAGGTGCCCTGCACATAGCTCACCTCGTTGCCGGAGCCGGCCCAGGCGACGAACTTCCTGTTGGGCGAGAAATAGGCCGCGCCGTCCGACCAGATCCAGCTCTTGCCGGAATAGAGCGCATCGATCGCCGCGACGCCCGGCAGGCCGGCCGGGGCCGGCTTCCTGGCGGCCTGCGGCGCCGGGCCCTGCGCCTGCGCCGGCGGCGCCGCGGCGGCGAGCATCGCGGCCACCGCCGCGGCGAGAACGGACTTCATCATGACAAACCTCCCGAATGCTGAAAGATGCCGGCCGCGACGAGCCGCGCGGCGCGGCGGCGTCAGTTCACGAGGCCGCGCTGCAGCCGCCAGTCGGGGCGGCCATAGGGCGCGGGCCAGGCATAGGTTTCCACCTCGTTGAAGTAGATGACGGCGGCGAGCCCGGGGAATGCCTCGCCGATGGTGCGCATGTCGCGCTCCCATTGCGCGGTGAAGGCTTCGTCGCCGCGAAAGCCGAGTTCGGCCACCACGATCGGCCTGCCATACGGCGCCACGCGCTCATAGGCCGGCCGCAGCGCCTCCTCGAAGCTGCGCGCATGCCCGTAGCGGTCGATGTCGTATTGCTGAAGGTCGAGCACGGTCAGCCCGATCGTATCGACATAGGCGTCGCCCGGATAATAGGCCTCCAGCCCCGCCTCGCCTCGCGGCGACCACATGAAGCGGGCCTGCGGCGCATATTTGCGGCACTCGGTGACGACGTGCCGATAGGCCGCCGCATAGTCCTGCGGCGACCACGCCGCCCAGGGGAACCGGCCGTTCCGCAGATCCATCTCGTGCGCCCAGCGGATCGTCACCGGGCTCTGGAGCCCTCCGACGGCGACGCAGACCGCCTTGACCGTGCCGTCCTCGGCACCGGCGAGTATGTCGGCGAGCAGCCGGTCGGCCGGGGGGTTCGCCGCCGGCGCCCACGACCATGGCTCGACGGTGACGAGCAGGTCGCGGCCATATTGGCGGGCATAATGATCGGCCTTCGCCAGCGAGCCGAGATCGGAATGGCGCCAGGGCATGAACACATGCTCGATGCGCACGCCCGTATCCCCGGCGAACACGCCGTCGGGATCGTAGACGCCGAACGCGACCTGTCCGGCCGGCAAGGCGGGACGGGGCGTCGACTGCGTCACGCCGGGAATGACCAGGATGGCGGTCAGCGCGAGCCCCGCCCCTCCGGCCAATGCGGCAAGATACATCGTCCTGGCAAGATACGTCGTCCTGGATCCTGTCATCATCTTCCTGCCTCCTCCTGTTTCGCGCCGGCGCAGAGCGGCACCCGCCCTTCCCCCGCGCGACCGTCACCGGACCGGACGCCACGCCGACCGGCAGCATCCGGCGACCGGCCGGCCCCGGATCGTTCGCGGCCGACGAGGCGGCGGCTTCCGGTGATGGTGCGTCTCATTCCGGCCTCCCCGGGCGGGGCGCGCCGGCCGGCGGCCCTGCGGGCGACAGCCTTTCGAGCGGCGGCTTTGCGGGCGGTTCCTGCCGGTCGATCCAGGGCGGAACGAAGACGAGCCTGTAGACGCCGCGCCCCATGCCGGCGCCGGTGACGGAGAAGACCGTCTCGGTATAGGCCAGCGGCATCGCCCCCCAGGCGAGCGCGCCGAGCCCTTCCGGCCCGCGCTGCACGGCGGCGGCCAGCGGCAGGGCGAACAGCCCGACGGCAAGGCCGGCATTGAGGCCCGCCAGCCCCGCGCCACGCCGGCAGGCGCGGTCGCGCGGCGGGTTCTCGAGGCGATGGCGCACCAGGATGACCGCGACCAGCAGGGCGTAGAGCAGCGCATTGACGATGGCGAAGACATAGAAGCCGCTCGCCGAGCCGGCATCGCCGAAGACGAGCGCCGCGGCGGCGGACAGGGCCGAGATCGCCGCATAGGGCGCCAGCACGCGCAGCGGCACCGGGGCCACGCCGCCCTTGCCCTTGGGGGTCACGCGGAAATCGACGAACGAGCCGGTCATCCAGTCGCGCAGGGCGTAGAGCGTGCCGAGCAGCGACCACGGCCACTTCGCCAGCACGAACAGGATCTCCTCCCAGCTCATCAGGCGGGAATCGACCGGGCGCAGCCAGCCATTGGCCCGCCAGCGCCAGACCATGAGCAGCAGCACCACCGACATCGGCGCGTAGTGCACGACGAAGTCGATATAGGTGACGTTGGCGAAAGGCTCGCCGGTCGCGAGGGCCACTGCCGGCATCAGGAACAGCAGCGCCCAGATGCCGGAATAGAGCGGGTACCAGAACTGGCAGAACAGAAACTGGAAGCGCAGCCGACCCGGCAGCCGCGGCAGCAGCTGCGGCGAGTAGCGCAGCAGGATGGTGACGAGGCTGCGCGACCACTGGAATTCCTGCGTCGCCAGATCGGCGAAGGTGCACGGCCCGTCGCCATGGGCGAAGGCCTCGATGGCATGGACGCCGCGCCAGCCCTGCGCGTTCATCATCAGCGTGGTCGAGTGGTCCTCGGCGAGCTCGGGGCCGAGGCCACCGATCTCCTTCAGCGCCGCGGTGCGCACCCCATAGTGGGAGCCGATGCACAGCGGCGCCCATCCGCCGGTGTAGCCGGCCTGAAGCGGGCCGTGCATCGAGGCCTCGGCATAGAGGCGGGCGCGCGCCGACCAGCTGTGGCCGGCATTACGGTCGCAGATGCTGGGCGCGGAAACGTAGCCGACGGCCGGATCGCCGAACGGCGCCAGCATGCGCTCCAGATAGTCCCGCGTCGGCACATGGTCGGCGTCCATCTGCACGACGAAATCGTACAGCTCGTAGCCGTAATGGTCGTAGAAATAGGCGAGGTTGCCTTCCTTGCAGCGCGTGCGGCGGGGCCATTCCTGCCGCTGATACGCCGCGACGCCCCTGCGGGTGGAGACGCGCACGCCTCGCCGCGCGCACCAGGCGAGGGTCTCGTCGGAGGGGTCCTCGTCGGCCAGCCAGGTATCGTGCGGGTAAGGCTGCGCCAGCATGGCCCCGAGGGTTTGCGCCACCACCTCGAACGGCTCGGACGGGGCCTTCGTCACCACCATCGCCACCCGGCTGCCGGGGGGAAGCCGCGTCAGGCCCGCCGGCTTGCGGCTGCCGATGAAGATGGAGAAGAAGTACACCGGCATCAGGGTGAGCCAGGCGAAGGGCAGGCTCGCAAAGGCGAAGCGCCCGAGGCCGTCGACATGCGCGGGATCCAGCCACCACGTCCAGAAGAACAGGAAGGCCGCCGCCCAGACGCCGACCGCGAGCAGGAACTCGAGGCGCTGCCGGGGAGCGAGGAACGGGGCGAGCAAGGCGCGCGGCAGAGCGTAGACGCGGCGATCGGTGAACGCGCCGGGGCTGTCCTGCGCCGAGGCGGCGAGGAGGCGCGGGTCGCCGGTCATCGCGCCCTCCCCGTCATGGCGGGGCGCCGGCCCGCCGCGGACATCGCCCGCGCGGGACCGGCGGCGGGCATGATGGCCGGGATCGCGCTCGCCCTCATGCCACGGCCTCCCGCTCGGCCGGCACGCGCCCGAGCTCAGTCCTGAAATGGGCGATGGTGCGCGCGAGCCCGGCTTCCAGGCCCACATTCGGTATCCAGTCGAGCAGGCGCACGGCGGCGGCAATGTCGGGGCAGCGCCGGCGCGGGTCGTGCACCGGCAGCGGGCGGTAGACGATCCGCGACCGCGAGCCGGCCATGCGGCGCACGATGGCGGCGAAGTCGTTGATGGTGCGCTCGTCGGGATTGCCGATATTGACCGGCCCCTCGACATCGCCGGGCGCCGCCATCAGGCGGATGAGCGCCTCCACCGTCTCGTCGACATAGCAGAAGGAGCGGGTCTGCGTGCCGTCGCCATACACGGTCATGTCGGCGCCGGAGAGGGCCTGCACGATCAAATTGGAGGTGACGCGCCCGTCGTCGATGCTCATGCGCGGGCCATAGGTGTTGAAGATCCGGGCGATCCTGATCCGCGTCCCCAGCATGCGCGCATGATCGAAGAAGAGGCTTTCCGCGCAGCGCTTGCCCTCGTCGTAGCAGGCGCGCGGGCCGGTCGGATCGACATGCCCGCGATAGCTTTCCGGCTGCGGGCTGACTTCGGGATCGCCATAGACCTCGGACGTCGAGGCCTGCAGGATCCGGGCGTTCCGCGCGGTGGCCAGGGCGAGGAGATTGAGCGCGCCCAGCACGCTGGTAAGGGTGGTGCGGATCGGCGCGGCGGCATAGGCCGGCGGCGAGGCGGGACAGGCGAGGTTGTAGATCTCGTCGACATCGAGCGACGCCGGGAGGGGATCCACCACGTCGTGCACCAGCAGCGAGAAACGGGGATGCCCGATGAGAGGCTCGATGTTTTGCCGCCTGCCCGTCGAGAAATTGTCGAGGCAAACGACCTGGGCGCCCCGCCCGATCAGCCGGTCGCACAGATGCGAACCGAGGAAGCCGGCGCCGCCGGTCACCAGGATGCGCGGGCGCCGCCGGGACGCGGCGTCGCGGGCCATACGGACATGCGTCATCGCTCTTTGCATGGAAGCAGAACCTTCGATCTGGCAGTGAGGATGGGTCGTCGGCGGAAAAGACGGAGCGATGTCGACCGGTCAGCGGTCCGGGATCGCGGCTCGCGTCGCGCCTCTGCCCGGATCGGGGAAAGCCCGACCGCACCGCTCAGGGAGACAGCTCGACGGGGATCGCGTCCTGGTTCGGCCTGATACTCCAAGTGCCTGTTGAGTGCGTCTCAACGTCCGCCCCGAGGACAGTCTGGCGAGCCAACCTTACGTCAATCTTACAATTTGAAATAAATTAGTACGAATTTGAAAATTTTTTATCTGGAAATTAAGCAACCCATGATCCGCCCTCCCCGGCACGCGGTCGAGGCCGGCGGCGAAGGGGGCGCGAGGAGCCGTCCCGGCGCGGAAATCTCGCAGGCTCTTCACCGCACGTCGTCCATCAGATAGCCGATGCCGCGCAAGGTGTGGATGCCGACATTGGCCCCCGCCCCGGCCAGCTTGCGGCGTAACCGATGGATGAGCACTTCGAGGGCATTGGAGTCGATGTCGTCGTTGAAACTATAGATGGCGTGCTCGATCACCTCCTTGGTCAGCACGCGGCCGTTGCGGCGCATGAACAGCTCCAGCAGGCCGAGCTCCCGGCGCGAAAGCGGGAGCGGGATGTCCGCCACCATGACCCTGAGGTCGGTGGTGTTGAAATCGACATTGCCGACGGAGAGATGGATGCCGTGCGTCCGGCCCGGCCGGCGCAGCAGCGCGCGCAGCCGCGCCACCACTTCCCCGAGATGGAACGGCTTGACCACATAGTCGTCGCCGCCCTCCTCCAATCCGCGCACCCGGTCGGCGGGATTGTCGCGGGCGCTGAGGATGAGGACGGGAATGGCGAGCCCCTTCGCCCGGTAGCGCTTCAGCAGTTCCAGCCCGTCGCCGTCCGGCAGCATGAGATCGAGGACGGCGATGTCGTAGAGCCCGGCCCCGAGAGCCGCCTCGGCATCGGCGATGGTCGCGACGTGATCGACGACGAAGCCGGCCGGTTTCAACGCCGCCGCCAGCGACTCGGCAAGCTCGATCTCGTCTTCCACCAGCAGCAGTCGCATCGACCGGGTCCCGGAATCAAAGGCAGGCCCGTGCAACCTACCTTCGATCAGATGGGGCCGCGACCTCGCCGCCGGTCCCGGCCGGCACCGGGGACAAGCGCGCGCCGGGAGCGCCCGCCGGGCGGCGCTTCGAAGCAACCGCGAAGCAAAGCCCGGCCGGAATCCAGACGAAAGGGCGCCGGCCCGTGCAAATATCCGTGACCATGGGGTGCGTCATGGGAGTTCGCCGGATGCCGGCACGCCGGGCAAGGCGGCCATGCGGCGAATGCATACCCGCGCAAGTTGACGCAGCGCGTGCAACGGTATCACGGGTACCGTGGCCGTTTGGTGACAGTCCGGCGGGCACCTGACTTCTCCGTCCTTAGAAGCAGGCGAAATTGAAATGAAATTTTGCTAGCTATGTGAAAGAAAGTCGTTCGCAAAGCGGGCATGAGACTCGCCGGAACGTATTCATGACCATCGGTAACCTCATGCACGTGATTTCCCGTCTTCACTTCGCACTGGATTTCGACGGAACCATCTGCCCCATCGACACCACCGACTTCCTTCTGGAAAGCTTCGCCGAGCCGGAATGGCGCGATATCGAGGAGCGCTGGCAGGCGGGGGAGATTTCGTCGCGCGAATGTCTTGCCGCCCAGGTGGCGCTGATCCATGCCAGCGAGGAGGACGTCCGCCGCGCGCTCTCCACCATCTCGCTCGACCCCGACGTGCCGCACTTCGTCGCCGCCGCCCGGCGGCTCGGCGCCGAGGTCTCGGTGGTCTCCGACGGCTTCGACGTCTCCATCCTTCCCCTGCTGGCGGCCGCCGGGCTCGACCTGCCGGTCACCTGCAACCGCATGCTCCCCATCGGGGGAAACCGCTGGACGGCAAGCTTCAGCAACGGCAATGAAGGCTGCGGCAGCGGTACCTGCAAATGCGCCTCCACCGCCGACAAGCAGCCGCTGGTGCTGATCGGCGACGGACGGTCCGATTTTTGCCTTGCACGGCGTGCTGATTTCGTATTCGCCAAAGGAAGTCTTGCCGCCTACTGCGCCGAAGAGTCGTTGCCGCATCTGGCAATTTCCAGCTTCGCCGACGCGCTCGCCTTCCTGCCCGCACTCATCTCGGAGATGAGCCCCACTCTGCCGGCATCTGCCGAAACTTCGTTCGAGGACCTCAATGCTTGACCGTAATCCGACCTCCAATCCACTGTCGAGCGAGAGCGATCGCGAGCGTCTCTACGCGCTTGAAGCCGAATACTGTTCCTATGGCGATACCGTGCACTACACGGAAGTGCCGAAGATCTTCGAGCGCTGCGAGGGTTCCTTCATCTATGACGACGAGGGCCAGCAGTTCCTCGATCTGCAGATGTGGTACTCGGCCGTCAACTTCGGCTATGCCAATCCGCGCCTGAACGAGGCGCTGAAGCGCCAGATCGACCGCCTGCCGCAGGTCGCCAGCCAGTATCTCCACCGCGAGAAGATCGAGCTCGCCGCCGAGATCGGCATCGGCGCCCAGCAACGCTTCGGCCGGAAGGGCCGCGTGCACTTCAATGTCGGCGGCGCGCAGGCGGTGGAAGACTCGCTGAAGATCGTGCGCAACGCCTCCAACGGGAAGAGCCTGATGTTCGCCTTCGAGGGCGGCTATCACGGCCGTACGCTCGGCGCTTCGGCAATCACCTCGTCCTACCGCTACCGCCGCCGCTACGGCCATTTCGGCGAGCGCGCCCAGTTCATCGAGTTCCCCTACCATTTCCGCGGCCCGCGCGGCATGTCGAAGGAGGAATATGGCGAGCTTTGCGTGAAGAAGTTCGAGCGCCTGTTCGAGAGCGAATATAACGGTGTGTGGGACCCCAAGGTCGGCCAGGCGGAATATGCCGCCTTCTATGTCGAGCCGATCCAGGGCACCGGCGGCTACGTCATCCCGCCGCCGAACTTCTTCCCGGAACTGAAGCGCGTGCTCGACAAGCACGGCATCCTGCTCGTCGTCGACGAGATCCAGATGGGCTTCTACCGCACCGGCAAATTGTGGTCGATCGAGCATTTCGGCGTCACGCCGGACGTGCTGGTGTTCGGCAAGGCGCTGACCAACGGCCTCAACCCGCTGTCCGGCATCTGGGCGCGCGAGGAGCTGATCAACCCGACGGTGTTCCCGGCCGGCTCGACCCACTCCACCTTCAACGCCAACCCGCTCGGCACCGCCGTGGCGCTCGAAGCCATGCGCATGATGCGCGAGGACGATTACGAGACCACCGTGCCGGCCAAGGGCGCCTATTTCCTCGACGGGCTGAAGGCGCTCAAGGAGAAGCACAGGATCGTCGGCGACGTCGACGGCCTCGGCCTCGCGCTGCGCATCGAGATCTGCGAGCCGCACGACAGCTACACCCCCTCCAAGAAGCTGGTCGACCTGATGGTCGACGAGGCGCTGAAGGGCGACCTCGTCCATGGCGGCGAGCGCTACGGGCTGGTGCTGGACATCGGCGGTTACCATAAGAACGTGATCACGGTGGCGCCGGCGCTCACGATTTCCTATGAGGAAATCGATCTCGCCCTCGCCCTGCTCGACCAGCTGTTCGAGCGGGTAACGCCCCGGTGACGCCCATGCGCATACGCCTCCTCGATACGGACGGGTCGCTCGCGGCCCAGCCCGGCCTGGTCGCCGTATGCGCGCAATCGGGCGGCGATGTCGTCGCCGCCCGCGACCTCGCCCCGCGCCTGCGGCTGCTCGCCTCGGAGGAGGCGCTCGCCGCCCTCGATGCGCGCCTCGGCCCGCCGGCGCCGGGCGACATCCACTTCATCGGCTCGGGCGACTTCCACCATCTGGCGCTGCTGCTGGTGAAGCGGCTGCGGCAGCCGGTGAGCATCGTGCATTTCGACAACCACCCGGACTGGGTGCGCTTTCCCTCCAGCCTCAATTGCGGCTCCTGGGTCGCGCGGGCGCTGGAGCTGCCGCAGGTGCTGCGCGTCGTCACCCTCGGGCCGACCAGCGCCGACATCCAGTCCCCCCAGCTGAAGGGCGGCGCGGTGGGGGCGCTGCGCTCCGGGCGGCTGGAGCTGCATCCCTGGTTCGACGGCGCCACCTTCTATGCCGGCCCCTCCTTCGAGAATGCCGGCGCGCACGGCACCGGCGGCCTGTCCCGCGACGGGCTGCGCTGGCACGGGCTGGCCGGCGCCGATTGGAGCGCGCGCATCGCCGACATCGCCCGCCGGCTGCCCGAGGCGCCGGTGTGGATCAGCCTCGACAAGGACGCGCTGACCGCCGACGAAGCCGTCACCAACTGGGACCAGGGCCGGCTGCGGCTCGACGCTGTGCTGGAGGCGATCGAGACGATCGCCGCCCGGTGCCCGGTGATCGGCATGGATGTCTGCGGCGACTACTCGCCGGAGGGCTCGCTCGGCACCGTGCGCTCGCTGCTCGCCCGGCTGGACCGCGACCAGCGCCCCGTGCCGCCGGACGACGGCATCGCCGTCAACGAGGCGACCAATCTGCGCATCCTCTCGGCGATGGAGGCGGTGCTGCAATGACCGTCGAACTCGTCGTCCTGTTCGCCCTGTCCGTCGCCTGCGACGTGTTCGGCCAGATCGCCTTCAAGCTGGGCGCCGACAACATCCCGGCGCCGGAAAAGGGCCGCTGGGGAGCGTTCGTCCGCTCCCTGGTCGCCACGCCCTGGCTGCTGGCCGGAATCGGCATATATGTGGCCGAATTCGTCATCTGGATCCGTATCCTGGCGCTGGTGCCGCTCTCCATCGCCTTTCCGCTCGCCAGCCTGAACATTCTCGGCGTCCTGGCTGCCAGCCACCTGCTGCTCGGCGAGCGGCTGGGCCGGAACCACTGGGCCGGCGCCCTGCTGATCATGGCCGGCATCGTCCTCGTTGCCAGCGAGTTGTGAGGAAGTCCCGTGGCCAAAGCCGTGACCGATCATTCCATCCTCTACGAACGCGGTCCGGTCGGCGTGCTGCTCATCCACGGGCTCGGCGGCACGCCGGTGGAGATGCGCGACATCGCCCGCCGCCTCGCCGCCGCCGGCTACACCGCCATGTGCTGCCAGCTCGCCGGCCATTGCGGCACCGAGGACGATCTCACCGCCACCTCGTTCGAGGATTGGTATGGCAGCGCCCTCGCCGCCCTTCACGAGCTGGAGAAGCGCTGTTCGACCATCCTGGTCGGCGGCCTGTCGATGGGCGCGGTGCTGGCGGCGCTGGTCGCGGCGCGCCAGCCCCAGCGCGTGCGCGGCATCGTCATGCTGGCGCCGACCCTCACCTATGACGGCTGGTCGATCCCCAAATACAGCTTCCTGCTGCGCTGGGTGATGAACACGCCGCTGGTGCGCTATTATCGCTTCGAGGAGCGCGAGCCCTACGGCCTCAAGGACGAGCGCGCGCGCGCCATGGTCTCCTACGCCATGCGCAGCGGCAACAGCTCGGAGGCCGGCCTGTTCGCCACGCCGGCCCTCGCGCTGCGCGAGCTCTGGCGGCTGACCACCACCATCAAGCCGCTGCTGCCGCTCATCCGCCAGCGCACCCTGGTGGTGCATGCCCGCCACGACGACGTGGCGAGCCTCGACAACGCCATCACCCTGCAGCGCCGCCTCGGCGGCGTCGTCGACACCATGGTGCTGGAGGACAGCTACCACCTCATCACCGTCGACCGGCAGCGCCACCTCGTCGGCGAGCGGGTGGTGGAATTCGTCGGCCGCATCGCCCGCGACGTCGAGACCGAGCAGGCCGAGGCCGCCACTTGGACGAAGCCGGCCACCGCCAATGCCGCGACGGAAGCCGATGCGGCGCCGGGCGTGCGGGAGCCGGCGGATCTGGTCGCCGGCCTCGGATCGGCGGCGCTCGCCTCGGCGGGAGCCGGTCATGGCTCTTGAGCTTCCCTCGTCGGGGGCGCAGCCCGGCGAAGGTCGCTCATCCGGTCGCCCCGCGGCTTCCGGCGACGCCGCAAGGACGAACCGTTCGGCAAGGCAGGCCCAGGGCTCCGCCCGGCAGACCCGGCTCCATGCCGGCATTTCCGGCATCGCCCGCGAGGACTGGCAACGCGGCCGCCCGGGCGACGCCGAAGGCTGGGACTATCTCGTCACCTGCGAGACCGGCACGCCGGCGGCCTTCTCCCTGTCGGCCATCAGCCTCGCCGACGGGCGCGGCTTTCTCGGCGGCTTTCCCCTGTTCACCGTCGGCTATCGCCTCGACACCCCCTTCCAGGAGGAGGACGAGGCGCCTCCCGGCGGCACGCTGGCGGAGCGCGCCGGACGGCTGGCCCGCTCCGGCGCCCGCGCCCTGCTGCGGGGGCTGGAATGGCGCCTGCTGGCGATCGGCTCCCCCTTCACCGAGAACTGCCCGGTGGCGCTTCTGCCCTCCCTCCCCCCTGAGGAACGCGACGCCGTGCTGGCCGAACTGCTGGGCGGGGTCGAGGCCGAGGCCCGGCGCCAGAAGGCCGGCCTCGTCGCCGTGAAGGACATCGATCCGCAGGACATGCAGCGCATCGGCCCCGCGCTGAAGGCCGCCGGCTATGTGCCGCTGGAGAGCCTGCCGCATGCGGTGCTGGACCTCGCCGGCACCTCCACCGTCGACGACTGGCTGGCGCGGCTGTCCTCCGCCACCCGCAAGGACCTGCGCCGCAAGCTGAAGCGCGCCGACCGCGTCAGCGTGGAATGGCGCCAGTCCATCGTGGGGCTTGAGGAGGAGGTGCGCGCCCTCTACGACGCCACCCGCGCGCAGAGCCATGTCCGCTACGGCGATTTCGAGGACCTGCCGGACGGATATTTCGAGCGCGTCGCCGCCGCCCAGCCGGACCAGGTGCTGTTCGCCTTCTACCGGGTCGGCGACCGGCTGGCGGCCTTCAACTTCCTGCTCGTCGAGGCGGACCGCGTCATCGACAAGTTCCTCGGCATGTCGTATCCGCTCGCCCGCGATCATGACCTCTACGCGGTGAGCTGGGCGGAGAATGTGCGTTTGTGCCAGCGCCTCGGCAAGCGCTTCCTTCAGACGGGGCAGACCGCCTTCGCCTCGAAGCTGCGCTATGGCAGCGGCCTGCGGCCCTCGACGATCATGGTGAAGCATCTCAACCCCGTCCTGCACGCGCTGGTGCGCCTTGCCGTGCCGTGGCTGGGCTTTCCGCGCTGGGACCCCGATCTCGTCGCCCACCGCAAGCGGGAGAACGCGCGATGATCGCCGCCTCGCTCCGCTTCCCGGTGCTGGTCGGGATTTACCTTCTGGTCGACACCGGCACGCAGATCGCCTTCGAGGCGACGTCCCGCGCCATCGGCGACATGCCGATCAGCCCGGCCTTCCTGCAGGCGGTGGCGCAATCGCCGGCGAGCTGGGTGGCGGCGCTGCTCTATTTCGCCACCTATGCGTCCTGGATCCTGATCCTCAAATACTGCTCGCTCGGCAGGGCCTTCCCGCTGACGACGCTCAGCTATGTTACGGTGCCGCTGGCCAGCTGGCTGATCTTCGGCGAAGGGGTGGGGCTGGTGCCGGCCATCGGCATCGCCCTCATTCTCGCCGGCGTCTGGCTGATCGGCCCCCAGGAAGAACAGGAGGCCGAGCCGGCGGCCCAGAAGCCGGCAACGTCCACGGGAGTGAAATCATGCGCCGATCTGTGATCCTCACCACTCTGGCGGCGCTCGCGCTGCTCGGCGCCGTCGCCGGCGCCAAGGCCGCGCCGGAGGACATCAACGGCGTGTGGGTGACCGATGACGGGCAAGGCGCGGTGGAGATCGCCCCGTGCGGCGGCGCGGTCTGCGGGCGCATCGTCTGGCTGAAGACGCCGACCATGGACGGCCAGCCGCTGCGCGACGCGCGCAACCCCGACAGCTCGGCGCGCAGCCGGCCGATCTGCGGCCTGCGCGTGCTCGGCGATCTCAAGCCGAAGGGCAATCGCTTCGAGGGCGGATGGATCTACGATCCCGAGACCGGCAGCCGCTACCAGCTCTCGGCCGAGATGCGCCGGAATGGCCGGCTGGCGGTCATCGGCTTCGTCGGCGTGGAGGCGCTGGGCGAGACGATGGAATGGACGCGGGCGCCGGCCGGCCTCGGCCGCTGCAGCTAGCGCGAGACCGGGCGCGGCACGACCGGTCCTCGTCCCTCTCGACCATGTGAAGGCGCCGTGTGAAGCGGATCGGGACCGCATCGCCGCCGGGCGGCGGGCGGCGCGGGGCGGTGGGCCCCCCACGGTAGCCGGATCGGGCTTGTCCGTCGGCGGGCCGCTCCTACATCAGCGTCCGGGCCGAGAATGGCCGCCAGAGGTACCGGACATGCCGTCGCATTTCATCCGCTTCGATCCCGACACCATCCAGTTGCTCGACACATGCCTGGCGCGGGCGGAAGCCGTCGCCGCCACGCTGGAGACGGAAACCGCCGGCTCCGATCTCCGCACCCGCCTGGCCTCCGCGCTGATCGAAGCCGCCCGCCTCGGCGAGAAGGACGAGGAAGTGCTGGTGGCGTTCGCGCTCAGGATCCTGCCGGCCTATCGGGAGCGCCGGCCCGACCGGCAGGCCCTGCTCGATCCGCAAGCCTAGAGCCTTGAACGCGTTTTCTTCACGCGAACCGGATTCCACTCCGCTCGAAAACGCTCTGGTCACCGACCGCGGGACGAACCGGCCCGGTTCGCCCGGGGCGACACGGGCCCGGGAGGAAAGCGTCGCTCCCCTCCCCGGCCCCGTCCTTCACTGCGCCCGGACGATGGACGAGATGATGCCGCTCGCCATGCCGATCAGCATGTACTCGTTGTTCACGCGCACCCAATTATAGCCGCGCGGCGGCGGTGCGAGGCGGTGGCGCCCGTAGTCCCGCACGACATCGTGCCGATAGTTCGGGGGCAGGCGCTTGCCCTTGGACCATTGCGAGCGATGCGGCGCCGGCCTGGCCGTCTGGGGACGGTGATTGTCGTGCGGCCGGGCCTGGTGCGGCTTCTGCGCATTCTGCTGCCCATGCGGATAGAGCGGCGGCGCCCCCTGGGCCATCGAGGCAGAATCGCCAAGCATAGACAATATCGAAGCAAGAATAACCATACGCTTCATGACAGATACTCCATTCATACTGCAATCGCAGCGCGCCTCTTGTGCGAAGACAATGCCGCCGATCACATGAATGACATATGAATATCTTTCTGAAATATTCGTAATGTTGACCTATGGTAATCCGCCATGGGAAAGCGCCCGCGGCGAACCGGACCGTTACTGATGGTGGTGCCGCGCATGCATGGGAGCCGCCGCCTCACCTGCCGCACCCGGCGGGATGCCGGCGGGGCCCTGGCGAGGCCCCGCCGCGGGTCATGGCCAGCCGGCCTATTTCCCGGAGAAGCCGCCGAGCATGTAGGATTCGTTGCCGATCTGCGTCACCCGTCCCGCGACCTTGTAGCTGTCGAGGTCGACCAGCCAGACGACGCTGCTTCCCGGCTTGCCCTTCGGTGCGCCGCTGATGGCGGCATATTTGCCGTCCTTGGCGAAGGCGACGCCGCGCGGGCGCGACGGCTCGCCATTGGGGGTCTCGAGGGCGATGCGCGCCAGCTCCGCCGGCTGCCCGGACAGCGCCTTGGCGACATCGATGATCGACAGGTTGTTGGTGCGGAAATTCGTCACCACGATGCGCTTCCCGTCGGGCGTGAAGGCGGCCACGAAGGGCCGCGTCTGCACCTCGGGATTGCTGGTGCCGACCAGGATCCGCGCCGCCTCGCCCTTGCCGGGCTCGCGCAGCGCCTGCTCCACGTCGATGATGGAGATGGTGTTGGCCTCCTTGCCGTCACGCGCGCTTTCGCGGGAGGCGATGGCGACCAGCTTGCCGTCCGGGCTGGTGGTGATGCCGAACCCTCCGGCCTGCACCGGGATGCGCGCCACCTCGGCATCGGCGTCGCCCTTCAGCGCCTTGGGCAGGCTGATCACCGACACGTCGTCGGTGCCGCCATTCGCGGTGAAGACCGTGCCGCCGCCGATCGGGCTCACCGTCACGCCGTTGGTATCGGGAAAGCAGCCGAAGGCCGGATCGGGCGCCCGGTGGGGGATCGCCGCCGGCGGGCAATCATGGCCGGGCTTGCCATAGGCCTGCTCGACCTTGTGGATCACCTTGTTGGTCGCGAGATCGACGATGTTGATATGGCGGCCGCCATCCTCGTTTCCGGGCCCTTCGGCATGGGCGAGGATGCCGTATTTCTGATCGGGCGTGACGGCGAAGCCGGTGGCGCCGGCGCCTTCGGAATCGATGAAGGCCTCGACGGCCCCGAGCGTGCCGTTGTTGGCCGGGTCCAGCGCCTTCACCAGATCGACCACCGTGACCGAACCCGGATGCCCGTGCTGGAAGGCCGCCGCATCCTCCGGCTTCGACTTCCCGGAGTGATTGACCACATAGGCGCGCTTCTGGTCCGGCGAGATCGCGATGATGATCGGCTGCCCGCTCGCCACCGTATCGAGCTTGCCGGTGCCCTTGCCGTCGATGTCCGGGGTGACGCGCAGCCGGTTGATCACCGCATTGGGCGTGCCGTCATTGGCGGGATCGATCGCCTTGTCGACGTCGATCACGATGGCGGTGTTGTCCCACCGCCCGGTCGCCAGAATGTAGTCCTTGGCGGCCAGCGGCGTCTGCGATGCCGCGAGGGCGGCAAGCACGGAAGTCCCTGCGACGAAAATCCTGGTCACGGCGTTTCCTCCGATAAGGAGGACATGCCGACCGCCCCGGCTTGGCTGCTTATGCATTGGGTGCCGGGTGCCTGCCAGCCTGCCTCCATGGCGTTCGCGGCCGTTGCGGCGGCGAACGGATGAGCGGCGTCCGACACCGCAAATGAATTCTGCATTCATTATTCATTTCAGACAAGGCAGAGATCGAACCCTCGCGCGCACTTTCATCGCTCGGCCGCCGGCGCGACTTGCCTTCGTCGATATGAGAACATAACATGAACATTCCGGCGATGCGTATTGGCAACCCACCGTGCGAGCCGGCCCTCGCCTCGCTCGGCATTGCCCTAGCTTCGCCCAGCCCTGAGACACGATGCCCTTGGACACGACGCCCTTGGACACGACGCCATGAGACACGACACAGGTTTGGACATGCCGCCTCGCCTTACCGGCCTCCTCGACCCCGCCATCGCCCGCATGCTCGACATATGCCTGCACAGGGCCCAGCAAACCGCGGCGATGCCGGAGGACAGCGCGGATCGCGCGGACATCCGCGCCCGGCTGGCGCTCGCGCTCATCGAGGCGACCGGCCGCGGCGCGCGGGACGAGGGAGAACTGGTCGAATTCGCCCTGCGGGTCCTGCCCGCCTACCGGGAGCGGCATGTCGGCGGCTGATCGCGCCGCCCGGGGAAACCGGCGTGGTGGACTTTGTCGCCGCGCCGGTTTCCGCCGGGACGAACGGCGCTTTTGATCGCCACGCGCCCCGGCCCCCGCCGGGAGGGCGCGGCGATCCACCGCTTGAACCGGCGGCCCGCTGGGCCTTATAGCATGACCCAGCATCTGGCTGCGCGAGACGATGGAGGCCCGCATGAACGGCGAAGAACTCAAGAAGATCCTGTGCCGTCTGGAAGCGGGAATGGTGCTGAGCGTGCCGGATGCGTGGATCGAGCGCACCATTGGCGGCTCGCGCGTCGCCCGCGCCCGCCTCGTTGAGGACATTGCGCGCCAATATCACTGCATCTGCCACCAGGACCTCGACGCCCAGCGGTTCGAGCGCGTGGGCTTTCCCGCCACCGGCTGATGCCCGGCCGCCGGCTGCCCCGTCTGACCGCGCCCCGCGCGCGCATCCGGTGCCGGCGCGCGACATTGACGGGAACGGCGCAGCGGACTAGAGAACGCCCCATGAGCCGCACCACCGCCCCCTTCGCGACCTGGTATTACCCGCTGCCCTAGACAGCGGACGGCTCCCTTGTACCCGCTGTGTCTTCCTGCCAGCGGCTGCACCTCGGACATCGGCGTGACGACCCTGGCCTTTCCCGGATCAGGATCATGTCTGTCCCCCTTCCTCCCGCCATCGGGCTCTTCGGTTTCGGCGCCTTCGCGCGGCTCGTGGCGAAAGCCCTCGCGCCCTACCTGCCCCTGGTGGTGCACGATCCGTCCGGCCCGGCGCGGTCGGCGGCGCGGCAGATGGGCCTTCCCACCGCCAGCCTGGAGGAAGCCGCGCGCTGCGACATCCTCATCCTCGCGGTGCCGCTATCGGCACTGGGGACGTGCCTGGCCGAACTGTCCGGCCATCTGCGGCCGGGCCAGATCGTCATCGACGTCTGCTCGGTGAAGCAGGAGCCCGCGCGCCTCATGCAGGCCCTGCTTCCGCCCGGTGTCGACCTCCTCGCCACGCATCCGATGTTCGGCCCGCAAAGCGCCGGGGACGACGTGGCCGGCCACCGCATCGTGCTCTGCCCCCTGCGCGGCCGGCAATGGCGGCGGGTCGCCGCCTTCCTGCGCCGGAAGCTCGGGCTGGAGATCATCGTGACCTCCCCGGAGGAGCACGACCGGCAGGCGGCGATGTCGCAGGGGCTGACCCATATGCTCGCCCGCGCCTTCGAGAGCTTCGGGGCGGTGCCGACGATACGCACGCCCAGCTTCGACCTGCTGATGCGCGCGCTCAGCATGGTGCGCGGCGACAGCCCCGAGGTCTATGACGCCATCATCGGCGGAAATCCGCATGTCGGGCCGATGCGCGACCGGCTGGTCGACGCCCTTCGCACCGGGCAGCCCTCGGACGGGCCCGGGACCACCCCGTCGCCCCGGATG
Source organism: Ancylobacter oerskovii (assembly GCF_018390555.1). Lineage (GTDB taxonomy): Bacteria > Pseudomonadota > Alphaproteobacteria > Rhizobiales > Xanthobacteraceae > Ancylobacter > Ancylobacter oerskovii. The sequence goes on from NZ_JAHBGB010000027.1 coordinate 167,221, forward strand.
CCCCTGCCGGTGCAGGCGTAACGGCGGGGCGGACGGCCTCACCCGTCCGGGCGCTGGCGGGCGGCGGAGCGGTAGTCGATGCATCCCTTGACGATCGGCCCGCAGGCGGCGTCGCGCGCGCCGAGGATGTCGGTGCCGCCGGCAAAGGCCACCTCGACCACATGATCCTGTTCGAAGCGCAGCTGCGCGTGGCAATAGGCGGCGCCGTTGCGCGACATCTGGGGACCGGAAATGCCGTTTATCTCCGGCAAGCTCACCGAGCCGCTCCCTCCCGCGAAACCGCCCTCGTAGCTCCAGATTTCCGAGCCGTCGGCGGTGACGGTCTTGGTCGGGAACCCCGCACACATGCGGACTTCGGTCTTGCTCATGCCGATCAAGGCGTCGCTCCCGCGCTGCGCCTCGATCATGAGATATTCCGCGCACCCGCCCAGATGCAGGACGACCACCCCCAAAGCGCTCCCGCGCAACAAGCGACCCAGCATAACACCTCGCGTGAATATTCCCGCGCTAACGGCACCCCATCGCAATTCTTCGTCACCAGCGGCACGCTAGCGCCGGAACCTTGCCGAATAAATACCGATACCGCCAATATCTTACGTCAGTACCTCCAGATGATCGCTCATGGCGAATCCCTCCTCTTCAGCCGGCAGGCTCCAGTCCATACCGATGAAGGTCGCGACGCGGCGGAGATGCTTGCCGGGGGGATGATCTTTACTCGCCCATGCGCTGCGCCGCCTCTCGCGGTCATGGGTGGTGCGACCCTCACGACCGGCAGGCGCCGGGCGCTTCCGATCCGCCGGATTAAGCCCGGCGAGGCGGGCCGAGCCGTTCCAGCGCGTGGCGCGCGGCGCGATAATCCGGCTTGGCGTGCCCTTCCCCGAACGCCGCGACGGCTTCCTCCAGCCGCGCCGCAAAGCGGGGCTCCCGCGGCTGCAGCCCCGCCGCCGCCGTCGCGACGCGCAGCGCCCAGGAGCGCAGGCCCGTCCGCTGCGCGAGGCGCCACGCCTCGTCGAGACTTTCCATCGCCGCTTCCGGCCGCTCCGGCGCGACGAGGCCGGCACGGATGCGCAGCAGCTCCGGCAGGATCCATCCCTCGCCGCTCGCGCGGCCGAAGGCGATGGCACCCTCGACCCTGGCGAGCGCGTCGCCCGTCAGCCCGAGCCCGCCCAGCGCCTGCGCGTGATGGCCGAGGAACATCGCCCGGCGCACCGGCCAGCCGGTGCGGTCCAGCGCCTCGATGCCGGCGGCGAAATCCTCGGCGGCCTGCGAAAACGCGCCGCGCAGCAGATGCAGCGAGCCGCGATAGCAGCGGCACCAGGCCCGCCACGGCCCGAAGGGGTGCCGGCCGGACACGTCGGCCAGCAGTTCCAGCCGCTCGGCCAGGGCATCGGTCTCGCCGCAATAGAAGGCGACGGGGCAGCCGGAATCCACGAGGTTGAGCGCCAGCGTCGTGGCGTGGCCATGCACGCGGGCATCGACGGTGTTGCGGGTGGCGAGCGCCGAGGCCTGATCCTGCAGCCCGAGGAGGTAGAGGTTCGCCGAATGGAAGGCGCGCCCGTTCAGCTCCTGATCATATTGCATGCGGACGATGGCATTGGCGGCGCCGCCGCCCTCGATCGCCGCCTCCAGGGCCGTCCGCGCCTCCTCGGCGCGACCGAGGAACAGGAAGGAGATGCCCGCCAGCCGATGGGCGATGACGAGATCGGCCGCCCGCACCCCGTCGCCGGCGGTACGGGCGAGCGCGGCGAAATCAGCGGCGATATCGAGCGAGGCGCCGTAGCGGCCGGAACAGAATTCGACCAGCCACAGCGCCCAGCTCGCCCGCAGCTGCAGCTCGACGCTGCCGGTCCCGCGCGCGATCCGGCAGGCCGCCCGCAGCGATTCCTCGGCCTCGGGGCCGGGCCCGATGGTGTAGATCAGCGCCGTGCCGAGCGCCGTCAGCAGCGTGACTTCGCGGGCGGCATCGAGCGGCAGCCCCTCGCGCAGGCCGATCGCCGCCCGTTCGAAATGCGCCCGGCATTCGTTCACCAGCGACAGCTGGAACCACAGCACCGCCGAGGAAATGGTGATCGCCGCGCCGATCTCGCGGTCGCCCTTCGGCCCGAAGCTCCAGTCGAGGGCGGCACGCACATTGTCGAGCTGGCCGGCATAGGTCGTGAGCCACTCGACGGGGCGCGCCCGTGGCCATTCCTGCTCGGCGGCGGCGACGAGCTCCTTCATGTAGAGGGCATGGCGACGGCTCAGTCGATCGAAGCCGCCACCCTGCCGAAGCTTCTCCAGCGCATAGGCGCGGGTGACTTCCAGCAGGCGATAGCGCGGCACCACCTGCGAGAAATCGGCGGCGATCAGCGATTTCGACACCAGGCTGGTGAGATTCTCGATGATCTCCCAGCTCGGCTCCTCGATGGCGGCGACCTTGCTGGCGGCATCCAGCGAGAAATGCCCGGCGAAGACCGCGAGGCGGCAGAGCGTGGTCTGCTCGCCCGGGGCCAGATGGTCGTAGCTCCAGTTCAGCGTCGCCTGCAATGTCTGGTGGCGCGGCAGCGCGGTGCGCCGGCCGGCGACCAGGAGGCGGAACACGTCGTCGAGCCGCTGCGCCAGTCCCTTGACGCTGAAGGCGTCCACCCGTCCGGCCGCCAGCTCGATCGCCAGCGGCAGGCCGTCGAGGCGGCGGCAGATACCGACGATGATCGCCACCTCCTCCGGCGTCGGCTCGTAGCTTCCCAGCGTGGCGGCGGCGCGTTCCACGAAGAGCCGCACCGCCGGGAAGGCCAGCGCGTCGAAGCCGGTGCCGTCGGCCTCGCGCGGCGGCACCTCCAGCCCCGGCAGCCGGAACACATGCTCGCCCTGGGCCCGCAGCGGCTCGCGGCTGGTGACGAGCAGGCGCAGCTCCGGGTTGATGCCGAGCATCCTCTCCGCGAGGACGGCGACGGCGACCACCACCTGCTCGCAATTGTCGAGGATGACGAGCCCCCGCTCGAAGGGCAGCCGCTCGGCGAGCTGGATCGCCCCCGCCCCCAAGGTCATGCCGATCGCCGAGGCGACCGTGTTCTCCACCAGCGCCGGATCGCCGATCGGCGCCAGCTCCACCAGGATCGCCGCGTCGGGGCCGGTGGCTCCCTCCTGCCCCAGCAGGGCCCGGGCCGCATCCAGCGCCACCGTGGTCTTGCCCACGCCGCCGGGGCCGACGACGCTGACGAAGCGATGCCGGGCGAGCTCCTGGCGAATCGCCGCCACCGCGGCGTCGCGCCCCAGCACCGGGGTGAGGTTGAGCGGCAGGTTCTGCCGGACCAGGCGGGGCTCGGCGGCGTCGCGATCGGCGACATCGGTGAAGGTGACGTCGGCGACGAAGCTGTAGCCGCGGCGGGCGATGTTGGCGATGTAGTGCCGCCCATCCTGGCCGTCGCCGAGCACGCGGCGCAACGCCGTCATCTGCACCCGCAGATTGGCCTCCTCCACGAACAGGTCCGGCCAGGCGCTGGCCAGCAATTCCTGCTTGGTGAGCACCTCGCCGGGCTTTTCCACCAGCGCCACCAGCAGTTCCAGCGCGCGTCCCCCCATCGGCACGACGACGCCGTCCTTCAGCAATTGCTTCGACGTGAGGGAAAGGCGAAACGGGCCGAACAGCGCGGCACGGGAGGCGGGTTTCATGAACGATCCGGGAGACGTCTGTTCGGCCATCGCATCCTCTATCATAATGGCCGGAAACATGGTCTGAGAAGAGAACCAACCGCCGAATTTTCGCTGCGGCGGCAACAGGTTCGACCGACGCAGGGGAACGGCAGTTTCATGAGGCACACCTCTTCCGCAGCGGCGGCGCGGGCGGAGACGCCGCCCGGCGGCCTGCGCGTCGCCATGCTGCTGGCGCTGCTGGCGATGGCCGGGCCGCTCTATATCGACATCATGCCTTCCATCGTCGCGGCGCTGCGGAGCGAATACGGCCTCGGCGCCGCGCAGGCGGGCTTCGTCGCCGCCAGCAACGGCTATGGCTCGACGCTCGGCGCGCTGCTCGCCCTGTTCATCGTGCCGCGCCTGCCCTGGCGGCCTCTGGCGGTGGCGCTGCTCGTCGCCCTCGTCGCCGCCGATGTCGCCACCACGCTGGTGCGCAGCTATGAGGCGCTGGTCGCCGTGCGCGCCACCCATGGGGTGATCGGCGGGCTGCTGGTCGGCCTCTGCTACGCGCTCATCGCCCGCACGACGGATCCGCGGCAGGGCTTCGGCATCCTCTTCGTGTTCCATTTCGGCTTTGGCGGCCTCGGCGTCTTCGCCTCCACCTTCCTCGCGCCCTACATGACGCATGGCGTGGTGTTCCTGGTCCTCGCCGCCTTCGGCGTGCTGGCGCTATTGGTGATTCCGTGGCTGCCGGCCCTGGAGGCGCCGGCGCAGCCGGCCGGCCGCGCGGACGCGGCGCCCGCCCGGCTGCCGGCCCGCAGCCTCATGCGGATCGGCGGGCTGTTCCTGTTCCAGGCCGCCAATCTCGGTCTCGGCGCCTTCCTGATCGGCATCGGCGCCGATCTCGGCCACGCCGCGGCGTTCTCCGGGGCGGCGGTCGGGTTCGGCCTGTGGGCGGGCGTGCCGGGCGCGCTTGCCATGCTGGTGCTCAGCCGCGCCTTCGGCTGGCGCCCGATGGTGCCGATCGTGCTGGCGGCCGGCTTGAGCAAGGCGCTGATCGGCCTGGGCCACGACCCGGCGATGTTCGCCGGCGCGGTCGCCGCGGTGTTCCTCACCATGGCCATGGCGCTGCCCTACGCCTTCGCGCTCTGCGCCGAGGGCGACAGCAGCGGCCGCTCGGCGGTGCTGGCCGGCTTCGCCTCCAAGCTCGGCCTGTCCACCGGGCCGGCGATCGGCGGCCTCGTCTATGCGTTCGGCGCCCAGGCGCTGATCGCCACCTCCATCGCCGCCGTGGCGGCGGCGGCGGCACTGTTCGCGCTGTCGCTGCGTCCGCAGGCGATCCGCCAGCCGGCCTGATCGAGATTTTACAGTTTTTTGCACCTTTGCCGGCGGTGCATCGGCTAACTCATGCGTGCCGCCAGGTGGCGGCCGGAGAGGGGCCATGACCAAGGCGATCGGACCAGCCATGCGGTGGGACCCGCCCGCAGGCGGAGCGGAGGCCGATCCGCTCGATTCGCGCGAGTTCGAGCTGGTCCGCCAGGCGATGGCGGAGGCCTTCGACAGCGGAGAGGATTGCGAGATCGAGCAGATGGTGCGGCTGCGCAGCGTGCTGCCGGTGCGCCGTCGGGTGCAGGTGCGGCTGGAGCGCGATGCCGACGGCAAGGTCGCCGCGGTGCATGTCGCCGTCGAACGGGACGGCGAGCCGAAGGCGGCCTGGACATGGACGCCGGTGCATGCCGGCGGCGCCGACGGCCCGGCCATGGTCGAGGCCATCAATGCCTTCACCGCGGTGGTGCTGCATGCCGAGGCCGTCAAGCGGCAGGTCGAGCGCAACCAGCTGGCCGAGGTGTCCGGGTCGATCGAGCATATCCTCGCCAATATCCACCGCGCCTGGCAGCATGTCGGCGGCCTGTGCCGGGAACGCTCCGCGCCGGCCGCGTGAGGCGACCGCGGGCCGCGGCGCCTCTCACGGCAGGTTCTCGCGGAAGATGACGTCGATCGAGGGCGCGGGCACCGCCTCCGTCGCGGGGCGGCCGGCCCGCAGATTGGCGAAGATCGACAGGCAGCTCGCCAGCGTCGCCTGCGGGTTCTGGGTGATGACGGCATCCATGGTCCCGTCGAGCAGCAGCGCCCGCGTCTCGCGCGTCAGGCCATGGCCGACGAAGACCACCTCGTGCTGGCGGCCGGCCTCCTTCAGCGCCCGCGCGACGCCCGTCGGGCCGCCGCCGATATTGTAGATGCCGGCGAGGTCGGGATGCCGGCCCAACAGAGTCTTGGTCTGGCGGTAATTGCGCGCATCCTCGTCCAGCCCCTCGCGCAGCCCCACCACCTCGATGGCGGGAAACGCCTCCTCGAAGAGGTGCAGGAAGCCCATCTCGCGCTCCTCATGGGCGCGATAGCTCAGGCTGCCGGCGATCATCGCCACCTTGGCCGGCCGCGGCCCGATGAAGCGGGCGATCAGATAGCCGGCGGTGCGGCCCGCCGAGCGGTTCTCCAGCCCGACATAGGCGACGCGCGCGCTGTTGCCGACATCGGTGATCAGCGTGACGGTGGGCACGCCGCGCTCGGCGAGGCCGTTGACCGCCTCGCGCACCAGCGGATGCTCCAGCGCCATGAAGGCGACGCCGTCCACCTCCCGGCCGATCTTCCTCAGCTTCTGCGCGAGCAGGTCGGGACGGAAGCTCTCGATGCGCTCGATCCGCGCGCACATGTTCACGGCGGCGAACTGGGCCTGCGCGCCGCCGATCAGGCGTCCCAGCAGCGTCACGAAGCTGTTCTCGCCGGCCGGCAGCAGGAAGGCGAGGCGCAGCGGCCGCAGGCCGGCGGACGCGCGCTCGCTGGCATCGGTGATGTAGGCGAGCTCGTTGGCGGCCTGCAGCACCCGGCGCAGCGTGGTGGGCCGCACCCCCGCCCGGCCGTTGAGCGCACGGTCGGCCGTCGCCGTGGAGACCCCGGCGCGGGCGGCCACATCGGCGAGGGTCGGCAGCTGGCGGGTCCTGGCGTTGTCCTCAATCGACATCGGAAACATCAAATAACATCAAAATTCGGCTTTGACCTCATGTTCTAGGCGAACGTAAATTTCCTGCAAGCGTGAAATGCGCAGCCGAATAATCGGAACGGGAGACCGAAATGAGCGCCATCATGTCATTCAAAGGATCGGAAAGCCGGCGCTGACCGCCTGGAGCCGGCGCCGCCGCGCGCGGCAGGCCGGGATAGGCCCGGCATCGGCGCTCGGCCATTTCGCATCAAAAAACATCAATCACATCAGGTCATCGCCGGCAACGGCGCGGGACCGAAGCAGGAGAAGCAGGTGTCGGGTCCGCGTTTGAACGGCAAGGTGGCGATCGTGTTCGGGGCCGGCTCCATCGGCGAGGGCTGGGGCAACGGCAAGGCCGCCGCCGTCGCCTATGCCCGGGCGGGCGCCCGCGTCGTCGCCGTCGATCTCGATGCCGCGGCCGCCGAGGCCACCCGCGCCGTCATTGCCTCGGAAGGGTTCGAGGCCATCGCGGTGACGGCCGACACCACCCGCCTCGACGAGGTGCAGCAGAGCATCGAGGCGGCCCGCGCCGCCTTCGGCCGGATCGACATCCTGCACAACAATGTCGGCATCACCTCCCAGGGCGGCCCGGTCGAGACCGGCGAGGAGACCTGGGACCGGGTGATGGCGGTGAACGCCAAGAGCATGTTCCTGACCTGCAAGGCGGTGCTGCCGGTCATGGAGGCGCAGGGCGCCGGCGCCATCGTCAATATCGGCGCCCTCGGCGGGGTGCGCTGGACCGGCTATGCCTATTGCGCCTACGCCGCCAGCAAGGGCGCGGTGAACAGTCTCACCCAGAGCGTGGCGCTGCAATATGCCGGCAAGGGCATCCGCGCCAACTGCATCCTGCCGGGGGTGATGGACACCCCGCACATCTACAAGCAGATTTCCGGTTTCTATCAGGATAACGAGGCGATGGTCGCCGCGCGCCACCGCATGTCGCCCACCGGCCGGATGGGCGATGGCTGGGACGTGGCGCATGCCGCCGTCTTCCTCGCCAGCGACGAGGCCCGCTACATCAACGGCGTGGAGCTGTTCGTCGACGGCGGCCTGCACGCGCGCTGCAACTAGACGAGCCGGCCCGCAGCCTCGGGCCTTTCGAGCATTTGCCAGAAGGCAAGGCACACAACAGGGGAAACGACCATGACCGCCACCACCCGCCGACACGTGCTGAAGGGCCTGCTGCTCGTGCCGGCCGCCGGCTTTGCCGCCGGGCTGCCGCGCCCCGCCCGCGCCGCCGAGATCACGCTGAAATTCGGCAACAACCTGCCGGCCAGCCATCCGCTGAACATCCGCGCCGCCGAGGCGGCCGAGCGCATCGCGCGCGAGACCGACGGGCGGGTGAAGGTCGACATCTTCCCCAACAACCAGCTCGGCGGCGACACCGACATGCTGTCGCAGGTGCGCAGCGGCGGCATCGACATCTTCAATGCCGGCACGCTGGTCATCGCCACCCTGGCGCCGATCAGCGCCATCACCGGCGTCGGCTTCGCCTTCGCCAATTACGATCAGGTGTGGAGCGCGGTCGACGGGCCGCTGGGCAACCTGATCCGCGCCGCCTTCGCCAAGGTCGGGCTCCATACCTTCGAGAAGATGTGGGACAACGGCTTCCGGCAGATCACCACCAGCAACCGGGCGATCGCCGCCCCCGCGGATCTCGCGCGCCTGAAGATCCGCGTGCCGGTCAGCCCGATGGGGATCGCGCTGTTCCAGGCGCTCGGCGCGTCGCCGACCAGCCTGCAGTTCAGCGAGGTCTATTCGGCGCTGCAGACCAAGGTCGTCGACGCGCAGGAGAACCCGCTCGCCATCGTCGAGACCGCCAAGCTCTACGAGGTGCAGAAGTTCTGCTCGCTCACCAACCATAGCTGGGACGGCTACCACATGGTCTTCAACGGCCGCTCCTGGCGCAACCTGCCGGACGCCGACAAGGCCATCGTCTCCCGCGCCTTCAACGAGGCCGGGCTGCAGCAGCGCGCCGACCTGCGCAAGCTGAACGAGACGCTGCGCGCCCAGCTGACCGCCAAGGGCCTCGCCTTCAACGAGACGCAGCCGGAAGGCTTCCAGGCCAAGCTCCGCGAGGCCGGCTTCTACCAGGAATGGCAGGGCCGCTTCGGCAACGAGGCGTGGAGCGTGCTGGAGGGCACGGTCGGGCGGCTCGCCTGAGGCACCGGCACGGGCAGGAACACAACATGGCTGGACACGCTGCACCCATGGCCGTCGAGGCCCCGCCGCCCTCCTTCGGCATGGCGCGCCTGGCGGCGATCATCGATCGCCTCCTGGGCGGCGCCGTCGAGGCGGCGACCGCCGCCCTCGTCGCCATCGAGGTGGTCGTCCTGGGAGCGGGCGTCGTCGCCCGCTACTGCTTCCACGCGCCGCTCGTCTGGTCGGACGAGCTGGCCTCGATCCTGTTCCTCTGGCTGTCGATGCTCGGGGCGGTGGTGGCGCTGCGGCGTGGCGAGCACATGCGGATGACCGGGCTGGTCAATCGCGTGCCGCCGCGGCTGCGCACGCTGCTGGAGGCGTTCGCCTTGACCGCCTCGATCGGCTTCCTGCTGCTGATCCTGCCGCATGCGCTGGAATATGCGCAGGAAGAGTCCTTCATCGTCACGCCGGCGCTGGAGATCTCCAATGCCTGGCGCGCCGCCGCCCTGCCGACCGGCATGGCCTTGATGCTGGTCGCCGGCGGCCTGCGGCTCCTGCGCGCCGGCTCGTTCCGGCCGGTGGCGATCGCCATCGTCCTGACGGCGCTGCTCGTGCTGGCCTTCTGGCTGGCGGGACCTGCGCTGAAGCCGCTCGGCAAGCTCAACCTGCTGGTCTTCTTCGTCGGCATCGTCGCCACCAATGTCTTCGCCGGCGTGCCGATCGCCTTCTCCTTCGCGCTGGCGACCTTCGGCTATCTGTCGCTCACCACCTCGACGCCGATGCTGGTCATGGTCGGGCGCCTCGACGAGGGCATGAGCCATCTCATCCTGCTGGCGGTGCCGCTGTTCATCTTCCTCGGCGCGCTGATCGAGATGACCGGCATGGCCCGCGCCATGATCCAGTTCCTCGCCTCGCTCTTGGGCCATGTGCGGGGCGGCCTCTCCTATGTGCTGATCGGCGCCATGTACCTGGTGTCGGGCATTTCCGGCTCCAAGATCGCCGACATGGCGGCGATCGCGCCGGTGCTGTTCCCGGAGATGAAGAAGCGCGGCGCCCAGCCCGGCGACCTCCTGGCGCTGCTGTCGGCCACCGGGGCGCAGACCGAGACCATCCCGCCCTCCATCGTGCTGATCACCATCGGCTCGGTCACCGGCGTGTCGATCGCCGCGCTGTTCACCGGCGGCATGCTGCCGGCCCTGGTGCTGGGCGCGGCGCTGTGGCTCGTGGTCTGGTGGCGCTATCGCCGCGAGGACCTCAGCCGGGTGCCGCGGCCGACGGCGCGGGAGATCCTCAAGCTGGCGCTCGTCGCGGCACCGGCCATCGCCCTGCCCTTCGTCATCCGCGCCGCCGTGGTCGAGGGCGTCGCCACCGCGACCGAGGTGTCCACCATCGGCATCGCCTATTCCGTCGTGGCCGGCCTGCTGATCTACCGCCGGTTCGACTGGCGCCGCCTGCCGCACATGCTGGTGGAGACCGCCTCGCTCACCGGCGCCATCATCTTCATCATCGGCTGCGCCACCGCCATGGCATGGGGCCTCACCCAATCGGGCTTCTCGCAGGATCTGGCGAAGCTGATGGCGGGCGTTCCCGGCGGCACCTGGGGCTTCCTCGGCGTCTCCATCCTCGCCTTCATCATCCTCGGCAGCGTGCTGGAGGGCATCCCTGCCATCGTGCTGTTCGGGCCGCTGATGTTCCCCATCGCCAAGCAGGTGGGCGTCCACGAGGTCCACTACGCCATGGTGGTGATCTTCGCCATGGGCATCGGCCTTTTCGCCCCGCCCTTCGGGGTCGGCTACTACGGCGCCGCGGCGATCAGCAAGATCAACCCGGACGAAGGACTGAAGTTCATCTGGGGCTACATGCTGGCTCTTCTCGTCGGCCTGCTCCTGGTGGCGGCCGTGCCGTGGATCTCCATCGGCTTCCTCAATTCCTGAGCTTCCCCTCTTCATCTCACAGCGAGAGAACGCATCCCATGAGCCGCTTCTTTGGCCAGATTCGTCAGGCCGGCTACGTCGTCCCGGATATCGAGGCGGCGATGGACTATTGGAGCCGGGCGCTCGGCATCGGCCCCTTCTTCTACAACCCCAAGGTGCCGATACGGAATTACCGCTACAAGGGCGAGGCCTACGAGCCGCACAATTCGGTGGCGCTGGCCAATTCCGGGCCCTTGCAGATCGAGCTGATCCAGTGCCGCAACGACGTGCCGTCCATGTACAGGGACTTCACCGAATCCGGCCTCACCGGCCTGCAGCACGTCGCCTACTGGACCTCGGACTATGACGCCGATCTCCAGCGCCTCACGGCGCTGGGCTTCACCCCAGTGATGAGCGGCGAGGTCGGCGAGCGTGGCCGCTTCGTCTATTTCGACACCCATTACCACCCGGGCACGGTGATCGAATTGTCGGAAGTCGCCGGCCCGAAGGGCGAGATGTTCCGGCTGATCCGGGAAGCCTCTGAGAACTGGGACGGCACCGATCCGGTGCGGCCCTTCCCCGACCTCGCCCGGCTGGCCGGCAGCCCGGCGGCGGCGTAACGCGCGGCCCGGCCCACCCGGACACCCCACCTCCTTCCCGCCGCTGCCCGCCCCGGCACCGCAGCGGCCCGTGACGCCTGACCGGGCGCGACCCGGCAAAGGGGAACCCATGTCCTTCCCGATTTCCCCCGACCGCCTCGAAGCGAGCTACCTGATCGAGACGCCGCTCGATCCGGCTGACGTCGCCGAGGTGATGGCCGGCGAGCAGTCCAGCGGCACCTTCACCCGCGTCGCCGGCGAGACCGACGAACTGCGCGCCCGCACCCGCGCCGTCGTCACCCGCATCGACGAACTGGAAAGCGTCGGCGAGCCGAGCCTGCCCAATGCCTGGCTGACGCGCAAACGCATCAAGGGACCGTGGCGCCGGGCCCGGGTGACGATCTCGTTTCCGACCGCCAATGTCGGGGCCAACCTGCCGACGCTGGCCTCCGTGGTCGCCGGCAACCTGTTCGACCTCGGCGAAGTCACCGGCCTCCGGCTCGACAGCCTCGCGCTGCCGGCGAGCTATCGCGCGCGCTTCCCGCTGCCCCGCCAGGGCATCGCCGGCACCCGCGCGCTCACCGGCGTCGCCGGCGGGCCGCTGGTCGGCTCCATCATCAAGCCGAATGTCGGGCTGAGCGCCGGGGAGACGGCCACGCTGGTCGCCGATCTCTGCGCCAGCGGCCTCGACTTCATCAAGGACGACGAGATCTCCGCCGATCCCGATCATGCCCCGCTGGCGCAGCGCGTGCCGGCGGTGATGGCGGCGGTGCGCCGGCATGCCGACCGCACCGGCAAGCAGGTCATGGTCGCCTTCAACATCACCGACGAGACCGACGCCATGCGCCGGCATGCCGACCTCGTGGCACGCGAGGGCGGCACCTGCGTGATGGCGAGCCTGAACTGGTGCGGCTTCTCGGCCGTCGAGACGCTGCGCCGCTCGACCGATCTCGCCCTGCACGGCCATCGCAACGGCTATGGCGCCTTCTCGCGCCATCCCCTGCTCGGCATCTCCTTCCAGGCCTATCAGGCGCTCTGGCGGCTCGCCGGCGTCGACCACATGCATGTCCATGGCGTGCAGGGCAAGTTCGCGCAGGAGGACGCGGAAGTGGTGGCCTCGGCGACGGACTGCGTGACCCCGCTCGCGCCTGGGATCGACGACCGCGTGCTGCCGGCCTTCTCCTCCGGCCAGTGGGCCGGCACGGCGCAACCGACCTGGGACGCCATCGGCCATGACGACCTGCTGTTCATGGCGGGCGGCGGCATCCTCGCCCATCCCGGAGGGGCCAAGGCGGGCGTGGCGAGCATCCGCCAGGCCTGGGCGGCGGTCGCCGCCGGCGTGTCGCTCGACGAGGCGGCGCGGACGCATGCCGAGCTCGGCCAGGCGCTCGCCTTCTTCGGCGGCAAGGCGGCATGAGGGCGGCGATGGCGATCCCTGCGCCGCGCTATGGCTGGTATGGCGACGATTTCACCGGCGCCACCGACACGCTGGCGACGCTGGCCGAGCGCGGCCGGCGCGCGCTGCTGTTCCTAGGCCTCCCGACGCCCGGGCAGCTCGCGGCGGCCGGCCCGCTCGACGCCATCGGCATCGCCGGCGCCACCCGCACCCTGGCGCCGCCCGACATGGCCCGCGAGCTCGAGGCGGCCGGGCGCTTCTTCGCGGCGGCCGGCGTGGCGCTGCTGCATTACAAATGCTGCTCGACCTTCGACAGCGCACCGCAGGTCGGCAGCATCGGCGCGGCGGTCGCGGCGCTGCGCGGCTTCTTTCCCAATCCGCTGATCCCGATCGTCGGCGGCCAGCCCAATCTCGGGCGCTACTGCCTGTTCGGCCAGCTCTTCGCCGCCGCCGGCGACGGCACGGTGCACCGCATCGACCGCCATCCCACCATGAGCCGGCACCCGGTCACGCCGATGACGGAGGCGGATCTGCGCCTCCATCTCGGCGCGCAGGGGCTGGCGCCGGTGGTACTCGTCGACTACCGCGCCCATGAGGCGCCGGACGGCCTGGCAGGTCTCCCGGACGAGGCCGGCGCGGTGCTGTTCGACGTGGCGCGCGAGGCGGATCTCGCGGCCATCGGCCGGCTCGTCGCCTCGCGCCTCGATGCCGGGCCGATGCTGGCCGTCGGTCCCAGCTCGGTCGCCCGCGCCCTGGCCGCGGCGGAGGCGACGAGCTCCGACGCGCGGGCCCCCTCGCCGCCGCCCCGCGCGAAAGGTCCGGTGCTGGCGCTGGTCGGCAGCCTGTCGCCGGTGACCCGCGCCCAGGTCGAGGCCGCGCACGGCTATGCGAGGATCGCCGTCGATCCGGGGCGGCTGCTGTCCGATGCGGCCCATGGCCGGCACCTGCGGAGCGAGGCGATCGCCGCCCTCGCCCGCGGCAATGCGATACTGGTCACCGATCGCCCGGACGGCCCGCCCGTCGAGGCGGGTGCGGTGGCGACGGCCACCGGCAGGCTGCTCGCCGCCGTGATGGAGGAAGCACGGCCGGCGCGGCTCGTCGTCGCCGGCGGCGACACCTCGACGATGGCGGTTCGGGCGTTGCCGATCTGGGGGCTTTCCTATCGCGCCGCCTGCGTTCCCGGCGCGCCGCTGTGCCGCGCGCATGCCGATCATCCCTGGCTCGACAGGCTGGAGATCATCCTGAAGGGCGGTCAGATGGGGCCGCGCGACTTCTTCGCCGCGGTGGGGCAATAGCGCCCCGCCACCCGCCGGGCCGCCGGGCCGCCGGCGGCAGGCCGGGACGGGCGATGCGGGGAAGCCCCTCCCCGCCTCAGTTGCGCGCGATCCGGCTCGGCAGCAGCTCGCCGCTTCGCTCCAGGATCGGGTAGGCCGCGGCGGCGACGAGATGGCTGTTGATCAGCTTCATGTCGCGCAGCAGGTCCAGATACAGCGCGCTCGCCTGCGCGGTCGGAAGCTCGCTGTCCCGCAGCCCCTCGAAGTGCTGGAGGGTGGCGCGGGATTCCGCGTCGCGAAAGGCCATCTTCTCGTCGCCCAGCAGCCGGGCGGCGCGGGGGTCCTCGGTCATGAACAGCGACGCCGCCGTGCGCAGATTGGCGATCAGCCGGTCCATCAGCGCCAGCAGTTCCGCCTGGCGGTCCGGCGGCAGGACCAGGCCGCGCTTCAATCCCTTGGAGGTGTGCGGCAGCAGGTAGCGATCGACGACGTCGCCGGCCTGTTCGAGATTCATGGTGAAGCTGAGGACCTCCTGCAGCCGGCGATGGTCGTGCGGCCCCAGTTCGTCGGGATCGATCGAGGTCAGATAGGCCTTGATGGCGGTGTTCAGCTGGTCGATCACGTCGTCCTGGCGCCGTGTCTCGGCGATCAGCCGGCGGTCGCCGCTGCGCAGCCCGTCGCGGGCGCCGGTGAGCATGGTCTCCAGCACGTCTGCCAGCCGAAGCGCCTCGCGCGCGGCGCCGCCCAGCGCCACGATGGGCGTCTCCTTCGCCGCCGGATCGAGATAGAGCGGCCGGGAGGGATCGGCCCGGGCGCTACTGTCGGGCAGCAGGGCGGTCAGCATCCGCCCGAACGGCCCGAGCACCGGCAGGAAGACCACCGCCACCACGACGTTGAAGAGGGTGTGGAAGTCCGCGACGGCGCGGGCGTCGACCGGCTGGAGCGTGACCATGAAGCGGCCGATGGGCTGCAGCGCCGCCAGCGCGATGGCCACGCCGACCAGCCGCGTCAGCAGGTTGCCGAGCGGCACGCGCTTCGCCGCCGGATCGGTGCCGGCGACGCCTTCCAGCAGCGGGTTGATCGCCGTGCCGATATTGGCGCCCAGCACCAGGGCGAAGGCGGCGTTGGGCGGCACCGCGCCATTCGCCGCCAGCGACATGACCAGCAGCACGACGGCCACGCTCGAATGCGCCGCCCAGGTCAGCCCGGCGGCCAGCAGCACGTCGAGCAGCGGCACGGTGGAAATGGCGCCGAGCAGGATGCGCAGGCTGGGCGCGTCCTCGTAGTCGCGCATGAGGTCGAGCAGGTTGTCGAGCGCCATCAGCATCAGGCCGAGGCCGATCAGCACCCGCCCGAGATCATGCGTCTGGGAGGACGAGTCCCGGCGGAACATCATCACGCCGACAAGGATGAAGGCCGGCGCCACCACGGCGATGTCGAAGGAGAGAAGCTGGACGATCAGCGTGGTGCCGACATTGGCACCCAGCATCACCGCCAGCGCCGGCACCAGCTCCACCAGCCCGCCGGCCGCGAAGCCGGTCACCATCAGTCCCGTCGCCGTGCTGCTCTGCAGGAGGGTCGTCACGCCGAGGCCGGCGGCGAAGGCGCGCAACCGGTTGCCCAGCGCGGCGCCGAGTATCGATTTGAGCCGCGGCCCGAAGGCGCGCTGCACGCCGGTCTGCACCATGTGGGTGCCCCATAGCAGCAGCGCGATGAAACCGGCGAGGTCGATGAGGCTGGCGGGAAAGGTCATGCGGGCGAGCAAATGCCTTTTCGCCCGGCGGGGCAAGGGCCTACAGAAGCCCGCCCCCGCCGCGCCGGCGAAGCTGCCGGCCGGTCGCGGCGGACGGGTGGCCTGCCCGCCCCGGCGGCGGTCCTGCTGCCGCCGGGACGCGCAATCGAGGCTCAGCGCGGCGCGAGGCGCTCCATGTCCTGCAGGCGCTTCATCGCCGCCTGCTGGCGCAGCATGCCGTAATTGATGCCGCTGGGATTGAGCGTGCTGCCTTCCTGGTAGGGGAAGTCGTTGAAGTCGGCGAAGAACTCCTTGATCTTGCCCTGGATCGGCACCAGCAGCCACATGTTGCGGCCGAGGAACTCCACGGCCCCGCCGCCCTCCTTCATGCCCCGCTCATAGGGGTCCATCCTGAGATTGGCGATCAGCGCCCAGCTCGGCTGCTCGCGCACGGCGGTGGCGATGTTGCCCTCGCTGGCGACGGCGAAGCTCAGCTTCCAGTCGTTCCAGCGTATGGCGTTCAGATTGCCGCCCTGGTCGAAATAGTACATCACGTCGCGCGGTGGCGTCTTGGCGGTGCCCTTCAGGAGCTCGGTCAGGTCGTAGCCGTCGAGATGCACCTTGAAGGTCTTGGTACCGGCCTGGAAGCCGGTCTTCATCTTCTCCTTCAGGTCCGGCAGCCCCGCCGCGGTGGCGAAGGTCGGCATCCAGTCCATCAGCGTGACGATGTCGTTGATCTGCGAGCCCGGCTTCACCACCCCCGGCCAGCGCACCATCATCGGAATGCGCATGCCGCCTTCCCAGGTGGTGCCCTTCTCGCCGTGAAACGGGGTCATGCCGCCATCCGGCCACAGCGCAAGCTCGGCGCCGTTGTCGGTGGTGTAGAGCACGATGGTGTCGTCGGCGATGCCGAGATCGTCGAGCTGCTTCAGCAGCTGGCCGACATGCCCGTCATGCTCGGCCATGCCGTCCGCCTCGATGCCCTTGCCGGTCTTGCCGTTGCTCTCGGGCTTGAGGTGGGTGAAGACGTGCATGCGCGTCGCGTTGAACCACACGAAGAACGGCTTGTCCGCCTTGTGCTGGCGGTCGATGAAGTCCTTGGCGGCGCCGAGGAACTCCTCGTCGATCGTCTCCATGCGCTTGGTGTTGAGCGGCCCGGTATCCTCGATGCGCCCGTCGGCATGGGAGTGGATCACCCCGCGCGGCCCGTACTTCTTACGGAAGTCGGGATCCTTCGGGTAGAAATAGCCCTCCGGCTCCTCCTCGGCATTGAGGTGGTAGAGATTGCCGAAGAACTCGTCGAAGCCGTGAGCGGTCGGCAGGTGCTGGTCCTGGTCGCCGAGATGGTTCTTGCCGAACTGGCCGGTAGCGTAGCCGCGCGTCTTCATCACGTCGGCGATGGTGGGCATCCAGTCGGCGATGCCGTGGGGATCGCCGGGCATGCCGATGGTGAGCAGGCCGGTGCGGAACGGCTCCTGCCCGAGGATGAACGAGGCACGGCCGGCGGTGCAGCTCTGCTGGCCGTAGCTGTCGGTGAAGATGGCGCCCTCGGCGGCGATGCGGTCGATATTGGGGGTGCGGTAGCCCATCAGCCCCATCGTGTAGGCGCTGATCTGCGAGATGCCGATGTCGTCGCCGAAGATGACGAGGATGTTCGGTTGCTTGCCGGAGGCCGCGCCGCCGGCGGCGGGCTGCCCCTGCGCCGCGGCCTGCGATGCCGTGGCCATCGTCGCAGCCGCCGCGACCAGCGCGGTCGAGCCCGCCAGCAGCGAGCGGCGGCTCATCGTGCCGTTCGTGGGCGTGCCGGTATCGTCCGTAGACATCTGTCTCTCTCCTTCGTGCTCTACGTTGCCTGCGACAATTTTCTTGTTTTCATGCACTTGCCTCCCGCCGGCCCTGCCGGGCCGGCATGGCGGGGTTGAGCGGCGGCAGCGCCGCCGGCACCTCGGCCGACGGCGGCCGCCGGCGAAGAGCGTCGAGGCCGGCCAGCAGCCGGCGTGAATCCTCCGGGGTCCATCCCCCCGGGCCAGCGGCTCCCGACGGCCCGGCGAACAGCGCCGCCTGCAGCGCTTCCGCCTCGCGGTTCGCCGTCCGCCGCCGCGACGGCGGCAATTGGTCCGCCCAGGCGCGGAAGTCGCGATAGATCGCAGCGGCATCGGCGCCGGCACAGGCGCGCCGCAGCGCCGCGAAGGTCGCGCGCTCGGGCTCGGCGCGCCGGGCCCGCAGCCGCCGCGCTCCCAGCCAGGCGCCCCATCCCAGCGCGCCGAGCGCCACGAGGCCGAGCCCCGTCCAGGCGAGTCCCGTCCAGGCGAGCCCCCGCCCCGTCCAGTGCCGGCCACCGCCGGCCGCCGCCGCGCCCGCCTCGACGGCCACCGTCACCGCCGGGGCCGTCGCGGTGTCCAGCCGCTGCGTGCCGAGGTCCCACCAGGGCTGCACCACCGCCGGCAGCACGAAGGAACCGCCATGCTCGAACACATAGGTGACGCGATCGGTGCGGCGGCCGGTGACGACGCCGCGATTGCTGCGGTCCTCGATATCCGGCGGGTCGGCATAGACGCGCACTCCCTCGGGCGCCGCGAAGGCGAGGTCGCGCATGGCGAGGCCCGGCACGTCCTCGGCGCTGCGGATGAGGGTCCGCACCACCGCGTCGCCGGCCTTGAAGCGCCCGGTGGGCACCGGGTCCCATTGCTCGCCGAGGGTCAGCCGGCGGGTGGCGACCACCGGCTGCGAGACGTCGACGCCCGGCGGCACCATCACCTCAAGGCGCAGCGCCTGCCCCTGCGCCCTCCCCGTCTCGCCGCCCTCGCGGTCGAGCAGCGTCACGGCGGCCGGCGGGATGTCGAAGGCGCCGCCGCGACGCGCATAGAGGGCGAACTCGAAACGCTGGCCGACATAGCTTTGGCTGTCGATACTCTCGCGCATCGTCGTCCCCTGCGTCTCGAAGCGGAAGATCTGCAGGCCGGGCACGTCGGGCAGGCTCACCCGCGGCGGATGCGGCATCTCGCCGGGGAACAAGACATCGACATAGAGCGCGACATGCTGGCCGACCACGATGCCGTTCGCGGAATCGGCGCTCTGGCGCACCACCACGCCCGGCGGGGCGGGCGCCGCCGGGGCCCCGGCCTCCTGCGCGGCGAGCGGCAAGGCGAGGCCCAGCAGCATCAGAAGGACCAGAAGCGCCCTCATGGCGCCGTTCCCCCGGCCGCGCCGGCGGGCGCCTGCTGCGCCTGCAACTGCCAGGCGAAGCGGGCGCGCAGAAAGTCCGCCGGCTCGGTGCGCACCCGCTTCAGCCAGAGCGCGCGCACCGCCTCGTCGTTCATCGGCCCGCCGGTCGTCTGGGTCTCCTGTCCCTCCTGGTTCTTCGCGTCCTTGTCGTAGACGATCTGGTCGGCGCCCTCGCGCTGGTCGCCGGCATCGGCGCCGGGCGCCTTCAATTGCTCGGCGCGCAGCGCCGCGATGCGGCGGTTGGCCTCGGCCTCCGCCCAGCCCGGGCGACGCTCCAGCGCATGATCGTAGCGCGCCACCGCATCCTGGTATTTGCCCAGCATCACCAGTGCATTGGCCTGGTTGAACGCGCCGTCGGCGGTGTCGATGGCGGCGAAACTCGCCTCCGCCGCCTTGAAGTCGCCGCCGCGGAACTGCGCCACCCCGCGCCACATCGGGTCGCGGAAGCTTTCGGCGGCGTCGGCGAAGCGCCCCTGCTCGAACAGATAGCGCCCGCGCTGGTCGGGGCTGGCCCACAGCCCGCGCCATCCGGCCATCCAGAAGCCGAGGGCCAGCGCCACGACAAGCACCGCACCGAGAAGGGCGAAGGCGCGTCCCGTCCTCATGCCAGCACCCATCCGCGACGGAACCAGGCGAGCACCAGCAGGGCGAGCAGCGGCGTCAGCCAGTAGCCGGCCTCTTCCCAGCGCTCGCCCTCCCCCGGCGCCGGCGGCGGCGGGCCGGCGGTGGCGAGCACATGCGCCAGCCCCTGCACGTCGCCGTCGTCGAGGGTCGGCTCCACCCTGTCGGCATGCAGCGCCGCCGCCGCCGCGGCCAGCGCGGGATCGGCGGCGGCACGGTCCGGCGGCAGCATGGCGAACAGCGACACCGGCGCTCCCGCCGCGCCCTCGGCCATTGCCGGCGCGGCATCGGCGAACACCACGATCGAGCCGCCCTGTCCGCCGCGTCGCAGCACCTCGGCCGCCATGGCCACGGCGTCGGCGAGCGCGTCGCCCTGGCGCGGCATCAGGTCGGGCGCCAGTGCGCCGGCCATGGCGTTCAGCGCCTCGCCATCCGGCGTCGGCGGCAGCACGAGATGCGCCGAGCCGGCATAGGCGACCAGCCCGGTCGGCGCTCCCTCGCGCAGCTTGAGCAGGTCCGCCATCTTCTGCCGCGCGCGGTCGAGCCGGGTCGGGGCGAGGTCGCGCTCCAGCATCGAGGGCGTGACCTTGACGACGAACATCGCCGGGCGCGCCGCCTGCGCGAAGGGCGACGGCACCTGCCGCCAGCTCGGCCCCGCCACCGCGACGATGCCAAGGACCCAGGCCGCCAGCAGCAGGTTCTCCGGGCTCAACCGCCGCCGTCGCTCGCCGCCTATGGTGAGATGGCGCAGCAGCACCGGGTCGATCGCCTTGCGCCAGCGCGCCGTGGTGTCGGCCTCGCGCCGCTGCAGCCACCACAGGCCGAGCGCCGGCAGCGCCAGCACCAGCCACCACGGGCGCAGGAAATGGAACTGCGCGAGCGCTGCCGTCAGGGTGCCGCCCGTCATGGCGCCGCCTCCGCCGCATGCCGGCGCGGCCAGCGCAGCAGCCGCAGCGCCTGCACCAGCATCGACAGCAGCGCCAGCGCCGCCAGCGGCAGCCAGTACAGCTCGACCTTCGGCTGGAAGGAAACCATGTCGACCTTGCGCGCCTCCACCTGGTCGAGCCGCGTATAGATCTGCGCCAGCTGGTCGCGGTCGAGCGCGCGGTAGAAGCCGCCGCCGGTCAGCTCCGCCACCTGCTTCAGCGCCGCCTCGTCGAGCTTCTCCTCTCCCGCCGCCGCCGGATCGCCCACCGCGACGGTATGGATGACGATGCCCTTGTCGTGCGCCACCCGCGCCGCCTCGGCCGGCGGCACCTGGCTCGCCGTGTCGTTGCCGTCGGTCAGCGCGATGATGGTCTTGGCCGGCACGGTGGAGGCGGCGAAGAGGTTGATGCCTAGCCCGATGGCGTCGCCGAAGGCGGTGCGCGGCCCGGCCATGCCGACCTGCATCTCGCCGAGCAATTGCCGCGCGAGGTCGAGATCGGTGGTGAACGGCACCAGCGCGAAGGGCGCATTGCCGAACACCGCGACGCCGACCCGGTCGCCCTGCCGGCGGGCGAGGAAGTCGTCCAGCACCTGCTTCACCGCGACGAGGCGGTTCACCTTCTGCCCCGCCGCGTCGGTGAAGTCCTGCGTGTCCATGGAGGCGGAGAGGTCGACCAGCAGCAGCAGGTCGCGCGCCGGCCGGTCCTGATGCACGGGGGGCAGCACCCATTGCGGACGCATCAGGGCGGCAAGGACCAGCAGCCAGCACAGCAGCAGCGCGGCCAGTCGCCAGGGCCCGCGCCGGCCGATGCCCGCCCCCTCGCGCGCCGGCGCACCGGAGAGCCGCGCCAGCGTCGCGAAGAACGGCACCCGCACCGCCGGGCGCCGGGTCGCGTGCGCCGGCAGCAGCCAATAGACCAGCAGCGGCGCCGGCAGCAGCAAAGCCAGCCAGGGATAGGCGACGGACAGCATCGTCAGCCCTCCTCCCGGTGGCGCCTCACCCAGTGCCGCGCCGCCGCGAGCAGCGCCGCCCCGTCGCCGGCCGGCCCGCCGGACAGCGCCCCGGCAAAGCCGAGGGCGGCGAAGTCCCCGCGGCCGGAGGTGCGCTCGAGGAAGGCGAGCCATTCCCCCCCGGTCAGCGAGGCCACCTGCCGGCGCGGATAGGCGACGAGCGCCGTCCGCTTGAGCACGGCCGAGACAGCCGCGATCCCGGCGGCGTCGGAGACCGTCCCCAACCTGTCGAGCGCGGCGAGCGCCTCCCGCCGATAGGCGTTGCGGCGATAATGCCGGCTCCCCGCCGCCAGCAGGATGAGGATCGCGGCGAGCAGCGCCGCCAGCAGGATCCACCAGCCCGGCGCCGGCGGCCACCAGGGCACCGGCGGCGGCACCACGATATCGGCCAGACGCGACAGATCGGCCTGATCGGTCATCTCACCGCACTCGCCTGATGCTCCGGCGCGACGTGGCGCGCCAGCCGCCGGCCGAGCAGTTCGCGGAACTGGTCGGCGGTGTCGCGCCCGGTCGAGAGCGGCAGCACCGGAATGGCCCGCCGGCGGGAAAAGCCGTCGATCGCCTCCCGCCGTTCCTGAAAGTCGGCGGCAAAATCCCGGCGCAACCCGCTGGAAAAGCTATCGATCTCGATCTGGCTTCCGGCATCGGCGACCACGGCGCGGCCGATCTCCGGCAGTTCCTCTTCCAGCGGATCGAAGACGAAGACGGTGAGCACGTCGTTATGGGCAGTGATCTGCGTCACCAGCCGCACCGTCTCGGCATCCGCCCCGGCCGCATCGGTGATCAGCGTCAGCAGCCCGTCATGCGGCAGCAACCGCGGCACCCTCTCAAGCGCGGCGTTGAGCAGGCCGGGGTCGGAGGGCCGCGCATCATCGGCCCGCAAGGCGTTGTTGTGCCGGATGACGGCCTCGAACAGCGGCCCGATCGCCGCCTGCCGCGCGCGCGGCCGGATTTCGTCCATCCCATTCTCGGAAAAGACGATTCCGCCGATGCGGTCGCCGAGCGACGTCACCCGCCACGCCGCCAGCGCCGCCGCCTCCGCCGCCGCCACCGACTTCATCGCGAGCCGGCTGCCGAAGAACATGGAGAGCCGCTGGTCGACCAGCAGCAGCACCGGCCGGTCGCGCTCCTCGGTATAGACGCGCAGCTGCGGCTCGCCCAGCCGGGCGGTGGCCCGCCAATCGATGGCGCGCACGTCGTCGCCCTCGTAGTAGTGGCGCAGTTCCTCGAATTCGAGCCCGCGCCCGCGCAGCCGCGAGGCATGGCGGCCGGCCAGCAGCGAATGCACCGGCTGTTTCGGCAGGAAGCTGAAGCCCTTGGCGCGGTGGTTCAGCCGCAGCAGCTCGTCGAGGGTGACGTAAGCGCGCGCTTGCCGGGTGGCGGCGTCTCCCCTGCGAGCCTCGGATGCGCGGGCCTCTGGCTGGACGGTCCGTGCCATCGCCCCCCCTACACCGCGACCGCGACCTGGCGGATCAGCTCGTCGATCACGTCGTCGGCGCGCTTGCCGTCGGCGCTCGCCTCATAGGTGAGCGAGACGCGGTGGCGCAGGCAGTCATGGGCGACGGCCTGCACGTCTTCCGGCGTCACATAGTCCCGTGCCTGCAGCCAGGCATAGGCGCGGGAGGCGCGGTCGAGCGCCAGCGTGCCGCGCGGGCTGGCGCCGATGCCGATCCATTGCTTCAGCTGGTCGCCGAACTCGGCCGGACGGCGGGTGGCGGCGATCAGCGACACGATGTAGCTCTCCACCGCCTCCACCATCTTCACCGCGTCGATCTCCTTGCGGGCGTCGAAGACGATGCTCTGGGCGATCTTCGGCGGCGGCGCCTCGGCGGTGCCGGCCTCCTCGGCGCGCACCAGCCGCAGCACCTTCGCCTCGTCGGCATCGCTCGGGTAGCCGATGGTGACATGCATCAGGAAGCGGTCCATCTGCGCCTCGGGCAGCGGATAGGTGCCTTCCTGCTCGATGGGGTTCTGCGTCGCCAGCACCATGAACAGGTCCGGCATCGGGTAGCGCGTGCCGGAGACGGTGACCTGCCGCTCCTCCATCGCCTCCAGGAGCGCCGACTGCACCTTGGCCGGGGCGCGGTTGATCTCGTCGGCGAGCACGAGATTGCCGAAGATCGGCCCCTTGCGGAACTCGAAGCTGCCGGTGCCCTGCGCATCGGTGCGGTAGATCTCGCCGCCGGTGACGTCGGAGGGCAGCAGGTCCGGGGTGAACTGGATGCGGCTGAACTCGCTCTCCAGCGCCTGCGACAGGCTCTTGATGGCGCGGGTCTTGGCGAGGCCCGGCAAGCCCTCCAGCAGCACGTTGCCATTGGCCAGCAGGGCAATGACCAGCCGCTCGACCACCCGCTCCTGTCCGATGACGGCGCGGTTCACGCGGGACTGGATCTCGAGGACGGATTCGCGTGCCGACATGTCACTTTGCCTCGAACGGATAGATGGTCTTCCAGTCGGCCTTCATGTCGACCACCAGCCAGCCGCGCGCCGGCGCCTCGTCGAGCGCCTTGTCGAGCTTGCCGATATGGGACGCACGGTCATAGGCCCATTCCCGCACCGCATCGGTGTGATGCACGATGAGGCCGAAGCGCGGGCCGGTGTTCAGCGTCGTCCATTGCAGCATCTGCTGATCGCCGTCGGAATTGCCGGCGGCGAAGACCGGCCGGCGGCCGATGAAGCGGTTGATGCCCACCGGCTTGCCGGGGCCGTCGTCGATGAACTCGACCTCCGGCAGCTTGCGCAGCGCCGGCACGTCGCCGTCGAGCACGAATTCGGTCTTGCCGGAGGAGCCGACCACCTGCTCGGGCGGAATGCCGTACACCGTCTCGGTGAAGGCGCGCATGAACTCCACCCCGCCGCCCGACACGATGAAGGTCTTGAAGCCGTTGGCGCGCAGATAGGCGAGCAGCTCCAGCATCGGCTGGAAGACGAGCTCGGTATAGGGCCGGTCGAAGCGCGGATGCCGGGCGGTCTTCAGCCAGTCGCGCACCAGCGTGTTGAACTCGGTGACGGTGATCCCGGAATGGGTGAGCGCCACGATCTGCAGCAGCCCCTTCTCGCCGAGTGCGGCCAGCGCCTTCGGGTCGCCCGACAGCGCGGATTTGTAGGGCTCCTGCCCGGCCAGCGCCGGATTGGCCTTCGCCAGCTCCTTCAGCCGGTCGAGCGCGAACATGAACTGGAAATAGACCGGCTGCTCCGACCACAGCGTGCCGTCATTGTCGAAGACGGCGATGCGCTCGGCCACCGGCACGAAGTCGCCGCCGCCCTCTTGCGTCACCTTCTCGACGAAGGCCCGGATCGACTGCTTGGCCGTCCCCTCGTTCCATGAGGGCAGCGGGTCGGCGGCTTGGGCGGCGACCGACTGGGCGTTGGCGTGGGGGACGATGGCTCCCGGCAACCCGGCCAGGGCGATCCATGACAGCAAGGCCGCGACGACATGGCGACGGGTGGGGCGCAGGGCGCCAGGGCTGGATCGTCTCATGTCACGCCTCCGGTGCCGGCCGCCGCACGCAGCGAAAGCCGATATGGCTCATCGAGCTGTCGACCGGCTCGGCATGACGCGCCGCCGGCCGGTAGCGCCGGCAATAGCTCGGCGCGCACAGATGCGAGCCGCCCTTCACCACCTTGCGGGCGATGCGGATCGCCGGCTGCCCGGGATCGTAGCTCGCCTCCTCCGCGCCGCCGCGCGGGTTCTGCGGCACGCAGCAGGCCTTGGGCGCGTCCTCGGGATGGCGCGTGGTCCAGAAGTCGGCGGTCCATTCCCAGACATTGCCGATCATGTCGTAGAGCCCGTAGCCATTGGGCGGATAGGATTTCACCGGCGAGGTGCGCTCGAAACCGTCGAGCGCGAGGTTCTGGAACGGAAACTCCCCCTGCCAGGTATTGGCCATCTGCCGGCCGTCGGGGGTGAATTCCTCGCCCCAGGCATATTCCGCGCCGTCGAGCCCGCCGCGCGCGGCGAATTCCCACTCCGCCTCGGTCGGCAGGTCCTTGCCGGCCCAGCGCGCATAGGCCAGCGCATCGGCATAGGCGATGTGCACCACCGGATGGTCGTCCAGCCCCTTGAGCGAGGAGCCTGGCCCATAGGGCTTGCGCCAGCTGGCGCGGAAGCGGAACGCCCACCATTGCCGCCAGTCGCGCAGGTCCACCGGATGGTCCGGCGGCGTGAACACCAGCGAACCCGCCTTCAGCATCTCCGGCCGGGCGCCGGGATAATCCTTGGGATCGGGGGCGATCTCGGCCACCGTGACATGGCCGGTCGCCTCGACGAAGGCGCGGAACCGGGCATTGGTCACGGGCGTCGCATCGATGAAGAACCCGTCCACCGTCACGCGATGCGCCGGCATCTCCTCGGGATAGTGCCGGTCCGAGCCCATGTGGAAGGTGCCGCCCTCTACCCACACCATCTCGTCCGCGAGCGACGGCGTCACAGGGGAACGCTGGCGATGATGTCGGTTCATGCCGCATGATCCAGTTGATAGCGGGCATTGAAGCGGCAGTATAAGCCACCACGAGGCGGCTCGGGAGAGCGAATGCCGATCTGTGCGGATCTGTCCTGATAGCCGACAACCGACATGCGCGTATTCGCTTCCGATGACGCTCCGGCGCGGGGGCCTGCGTGCCCGCCAAGAGTGGGGAGCCCTGCCCTCCCTGACGATCCGCCGCCGACGCGTCCGGTCATCCGGCTCCCGAGCGTGCCCTTCGTCATTTTCCGCAACGAATTCGCCTGGATTTTCCTTCCCCCCAACCCCTGAACTCAAAGAAAATATCCATACTTCTTTTTAAATTTCAAATCATGCTTGTCGAATTTCATATTCTTCGAGAGGCCATATCTAAATTCTTTCCTTTAATGGAAAAACTCACATGGATGTCATTATCCCCAAAACAAAATTTTCTCGCATCGAAACGTCGTATGCATTTCATATGCCACGATCAAAGGCAGCGCCATTGACCTAAACTGCATTCTTTTCCCACAACCACCTGCCTCACGGCGCATGAATCCGCTTGCTTGCCGGGTGGAACTGCGGACATCTTTCCCGTAGGCCTGTCGAGCAAAGTGCGGGCGCAATGGCCATAGCCGACCAACAAACGGGCCGTGGCTGCCGGGAGGAGGTATCATGAGATTTCTGTTTGCCCCATGCTCCGGCGCGAAATTTCAGATCGCCCCTCGCCTCGTCGGCACCGTCGAAGCCGGCGCCACGCGAACAATGCGCTCTTTCCGCGGGCTCGGCTGGCCGTTTCTCCTGCTGAGCGCGGCGTTCGTCTCGGCCGCGCCTGCCGGTTCGCACCTGACGGGCACGGCCTTCGCGCAGGGCCAGGCCGCGCCGGCCGCCCCCGCCGCCCAGGCTGATGCCGCCCCGCAGGCCGAGGCCGCCCCGCAACCCTTGACCGAACAGGAACTGGAAGTGCTGGTCGCGCGCATCGCGCTCTACCCGGACGAACTGGTCGCCCTGATCTCGGCCGCCTCGCTCTATCCGCTGCAGATCGTCGAGGCCCAGCGCTTCCTGGACGCGCGCCAGAAGGACCCGAAGCTGCAGCCCAAGGCGAGCTGGGACGGCAGCGTCATCTCGCTGCTCAACTACCCGGAGATCGTCAAGATGATGAGCGACGACCTCGACTGGACGCAGCAGCTCGGCGAGGCGCTCGCCAACCAGCAGAAGGACGTGCTGGTCGCCATCCAGCAGCTGCGCGATCAGGCGGTGGCCGCCGGCATCATCAAGTCCGACGACAAGGTCACGGTGACGAAGGACAAGGACAACGTCGTCATCCAGTCCGCCAATCCCGAGAAGATCTATGTGCCGCAATACGCGCCGCAGATGCTCTACGAGCCCGGCTATGCCGCGGTGCCCGTCACCTATGCCGACCCCTACCCCTCCTATCTCTGGCCCGCGGCGACCTTCTTCACCGCGGCGGTGACGGGCGCCGTCTGGGCGGCGGCGGTCGATTGGGACGACTGGGGCGTGTGGGGCGGGCGCTGGCGCGGCGACGTCGATGTCGACTGCAACAACTGCTTCAACAACCGCAACTTCAACGGCCGGGTCGACATCAACGACATCGACTGGCGCAATGTCGATCGCAGCAAGCTGAACATTGACCGCAGCCAGATCAACCGGATCGACCGCACCAATATCCGCGACGGGCTCAAGGCCGATCACGGCAACGATCTCCGGGCGAAGGCCGGCGACATCCGCCGCGACAATCCCGGCAGGCCGCGCCCCGGCCCGGTCAACGACGTGCGCAAGAGCACGCTCGACGGGTTGAAGGCGGGCGGCGGCAACCGGCCCGGTCCCGGCGCCGGCCCCGGTGCCGCGGGCCGGCCCGGCGCCGGCAACGCCATCGCCCAGCGCCCCAATGCCGGCAATCGCCCCGGCGGCGACCGGGCCGGCCCGGCGAACCGGCCGTCCGGCGGGCAGGTGCACCGGCCGTCCGGCGCGCCCAAGCCCGGCGGGCGGGTCGACAACCGGCCGAGGGTCCCCTCGGGGCTCGGCGAGGTGCGCTCCGGGCGCAGCGTGCAGATGCATTCGGCGCGTGGCGCCTCGGTGCGCGGCGGCGGCCAGCGCGCCATGCCCCCGCGGGCCATGGGCGGCGGGCGCGGCGGTGGCCATATGGGCGGCCATGGCGGCGGCCGGCGGCGCTGAGACGGAGGGAGGGACATGGACATGCTGAACGCTCTTCGTCGCGGAACCATCTCGGCAGCGGCCGCCTTCGTCGTCGCGGTGGGGGCCGCATCGCTGGGGACGCCGGCGGCGCTGGCGCAGGCGCCGGCCGATGTTGCCGCCCGCCAGCCATCGCCGGGCTTTGGCGATCCCGCCCAGGCGGTGGAGGCGCTGAAGGCCGCGCTGGCCGGCAACGACTTCGACGGCGTGGCCCGCCTGCTCGGCCTCGATGCCGGCAAGCTGCGCGCCAGCGACGGCGTCATGGACACGTTCGACAAGATCCGGCAGGGCGCCGCCGAGCGTCTGGAGGTCGAGGATGTCGCCGCCGACCGCAAGATCCTCGATATCGGCCGGGAATTGTGGCCCCTGCCCTTCCCGCTGGTGAAGAACGCCGAAGGAAAATGGGCCTTCGACACCGCCGCCGGGCTCGACGAGATCGAAAACCGGCGCATCGGCGAGAACGAGATCGAAGCGATCGCCACGCTGCGCGCCTATGTCGACGCCCAGCGGACCTACGCCACCGCCGACCATGACGGCGACGGCGTGCTCGAATTCGCCCGCAAGCTCATCAGCTCGCCGGGCCAGACCGACGGCCTCTACTGGCCGCCGGAACAGGGCGACGGCGACAGCCCGGCCGGCCCGGCCATCGATGCCGGCTCGCTGGAGAAGGCGAAGCAGGGCAAGGGCTATTTCGGCTACCGCTTCCGCATCCTGCAGGGCCAGGGCGACAGGGTGGCGGGCGGGCGCTACGACTATGTCATCAACGGCAACATGATCGCCGGCTTCGGCCTGATCGCCTGGCCGGTCGCCTATGGCGAAACCGGCGTGCACAGCTTCGTCGTGAACCAGGCCGGCATCGTCTACGAGAAGGACCTCGGCCCCGACACCGCGGCGCGGGTCGAGAAGATCCGCCGCTTCGACCCGGACAAGAGCTGGGAGATCGTGAAGGATTGACCGCGGCGCCGACGATCATGCCGGCGGAGAAACCGGCGGACGGCCTCGCCTGATCCCGTCCGTCCGGGCCGTCGTCGCTTGCCTGCCGCGCTTGGCGCCCGTCAGGCCTGCATGGCCCATCCGACCAGCCACCGCTCGAGGAGCCGAATGGCGAATTCGAGGGCGAAGGCGACGCCGGCGATGACGAGGATGCCTGCCACCACCACGTCGGTGGCGAGGAAATTCGCCGCGGACTGGATCATGAACCCCACGCCGCGCGTGGCGGCCACCAGTTCGGCGGCCACCAGCGTCGACCAGCCGGCCCCGAGCGCGATGCGGGTGCCGGTGAAGATCGACGGCAGGGCGGAGGGCAGCACCACCAGCCGCAGCACCTGCCAGCGGGTGGCGCCGAGCGCGCGCGCCACGTTGAGGCGGTCGCGCGCCACCCCGCGCACGCCGGTGGAGGTGGCGATGATGATCGGCGGCAGCATGGCGAGCGCGATCACCAGCACCTTGGTGGTTTCGCCGATGCCTGCCCAGATGACGACGAGCGGCAGATAGGCCAGCGGCGGAATCGGCCGCAGGAACTCGACGATCGGATCGAGCATGCCGCGCCCGAGCGTCGACAGGCCGATGGCGAAGCCGGCGGGTATGCCGATCGCCAGCGAGGCGACGAGGGCGGCGAAGACCCGGGCGAGGCTGGCGCCCAGATGCTGCGCCAGCGTGGCGTCGACGAAACCTTCGCTGGCGATGCGCCCGAGCCGCTCGACCACCACCGCTGGCGAGGGCAGGAACAGCTTGCTGACGAGCCCGGTCGCGCTCGCCGCCCACCACAGGGCGACCAGCCCGGCGATGGTGGCAAGCGAAATGACGAGGCGAAGCGGCGGCCAGCGGCGCTGACGGGGCGCCCGCATCCCGGGCGTCCTTCCCTGCGGCAAATCCCGCGGCAGCCCCTCGGCGGGCACGAGCAGCGGCAAGGCGAAATCGGAGACCGGCACCGGAGAGGACATCAGGCGGCTCCTTCGAACAGGGCGGCACGCAGCCGCTCGCGGGCGGCGGCGAAATCCGGCGTCGACTTGATGCTCGCGCCGACGCCCGGCGCCAGCGAGCGGCGGCCGAAGGACGAGGGTTCGTCGACAACGATCCGCCCCGGCCGCCCGGCAAGCACGATCACGCGGGTGGCGAGGTACAGCGCCTCGTCGAGGCCGTGGGTGACGAAGAGGATGGTCTTGCCGGTGCGGCGCCAGACATCGAGCACGAGGTCCTGCATCTGCTCGCGGGTCAGCGCGTCCAGCGCGCCGAGCGGCTCGTCCATCAGCAGGATTTCCGGGTCGGCGACCAGGGCGCGCGCCAGGCTCACCCGCTGGCGCTGGCCGCCGGAGAGCTGCCAGCTCGAATGATCGCCCTTGCCGGCGAGGCCGACCAGGGCCAGCGCCTGCTCGGCCCGCGCGTCGCGCTCGCGTTGCGGCAGGCCCTTGATCCGCAGGCCGAAGCCGACATTCTCCCACGCGTTGAGCCAGGGATAGAGCGCATCCGTCTGCAGCACCACGCCGCGATCCGCCCCCGGGGCGCGCACCAGCCGCCCCTCGACGCGGATCGCCCCGTCATAGGCCGGATTGAAGCCGGCGACGGCGTTGAGCAGCGTCGACTTCCCGCAGCCGGAAGCCCCCAGCAACACCACGAGTTCTCCGGCCGGGACGGCGAGGCTGATGTTCTCGAGGATGGTGGCGGTGCCGCCGTCGGGTGTGGGGAAGCGGACGGCGAGGCCGTCAATGGTGAGCTTCATCGCGTTCAGCCTGTGCGAAACCGGCTCCCGAGAAGAGCGGCCCGGCGCCGCAGCACCGGAGTGCGGCGGGCCGGGCCGAGTTGACGCCGTTCGGTAGCCTCGACCACGGCGCTCGGGAACCTCGCCGGGGATCAGTTGAGCTTGGCGGCCTGCTCGGCCGGGGTGCGGCTCACATAGGGGCCGTAGTCCTTGAGGACGGCGTCGATCCGGCCCTGCTCCTTCAGGAAGGCGGCAGTCTTCGCCAGCGCCTCGACGGTGCCGCCGCCGAGCAGCGCCTCGGAAAGCTGCTCCTTGAGCAGCGGGAACTGGTTGCCCTTGAGCAGATCCGGGACCTCCTCCGGCTTGGCGCCGGTGAGCTTGGCGATCGCGGCCACCTGCGGCGAGGCCGCCGTCCAGGACGCGCCGTTCTTCGCATAGTCGGCATAGGAATCGGCGGTCACCTTGACGAACTGCGCCACGATCTCGGGATGCTTCTGCGCGAAATCCTTGCGGACGATCCAGGCGTCGAAGGTCGGCGCGCCCCATTTCGCGACCTGCGCCGAGGAGGTGAAGACCTTGCCGTTCTCCTTGATCTTGCCGAGCGCGGGATCCCACACATAGGCGGCGTCGATGTCGCCGCGGGTGAAGGCCGCCGCGATCTCCGGCGGCCGCAGGTTCAGGATCTCGACGCTCCTGGGATCGACGCCCCAGTGCTTCAGCGCCGCCAGCAGCGAATAATGCGTGGTGGAGACGAAGGGCACGGCGACCTTCTTGCCCTTGAAGTCCTCCGGCTTGGCGATCCCCGCGCCGTTGCGCACCACCAGCGCCTCGGCATCGCCGAGCAGGGCCGCGACATAGAAGGTCTCGATGGGAACCTCGCGGCTCGCCGCCGCGGCGAGCGGGCTCGATCCGACATAGCCGATCTGCACGGCGCCCGAGGCGATGGCGGCGATGACGTCGGCGCCGGAATCGAATTTGCGCCAGTCGATGCTGGCCTTGGTGGCCTTCTCATAGGCGCCGTCGGCCTGCGCGACCTTGGCCGGATCGGCGCCGGTCTGATAGGCGATGGTGACGTCGGCGGCATGGGCGAGGCCGGCGGTGAACAGGCCGAGCACGGCCGTGGCGGCGAGGAGCGCGCGGCGGGACAGGAAAGACATCGGGATTTCCATGGCGGGGCCGTCGCGGCGCTCGCATGGCGCCGGCGTCACGGCCGGATTGGGATGTACGGGAAACCGGCACGGGCCGGAACGATCAGCGGCGTCGACAGGTCCAGGTCATTTTGCGCCCCCATTTCCTCGACGCGGCCCGCTCGCGAGCGGGCCTCCGGCGTCGGTTTCATCATGTGAACGCAGGCGCGGCGAAACGTCAATATATTTTCGACTTTTTATATAGATTATTCCCGATTCCCGCCAATCCGCCTTTCCGTCCACAAGGGCGAAACTCCCTGCCCCACGGCTCCGGCCAGCCGCTATAGTGGCGCCCTCACCTGTTGGAGCCTGTTCATGAATTTCGCCCTGACCGCCTATGACCGTCCCGGTGCCCTGCCGCTGCGCCTCGAGGTTCGTCCCGCCCATCTCGACTATCTCCGCGCCATCGCCGCCAACATCGTCTTCGCCGGCCCGGTGCTGGACGCCGAAGGCAAGCCCTGCGGCTCCATCATCGTGTACGAGGCGGAAGACCTGGCGGCCGCGCAGAAGCTGGTGAACGACGATCCCTACAGCCATGCCGGGCTGTTCGAGCGGGTGGAGCTGAAGGGCTACCGGGTCGTGGTGAAGGACGGCGTGGTCGCGGCCTAGCACGACCGGGAGCGCGCCGAATCGGCAGGGGCCTACCTTCCCTCACCGGCCGGAGACGGCGCGCCCTCCTCACACGCGTCACGCGGCCATGGCCTGCGGTCGCCGCGCAGCGCCGGATGACGACACCGGAGAGGGCCGCGCCGCCCGTGCCGCCGGCGACAATGGGCAACCGCCATCATGCTGGTCAGGGACGCGACGTCGGCCGATGAAGCGGCCATTATCGGCCTTCTCCGCCAGATCGCGGCGGAAGCCGACGAGCCGGATTACGGCCCGTCCTGCAGCGACGAGCGGCTGCTGCAGCTGATCGAGCAATGCCGGACGATGGTGATCGAGCGGGACGGAACGGTCATCGGCCTGAGCGCCGTCCGGTTGCTGGACTTCTCCCAGCGCCCGGATGCCCCCTACCCCAGGGAGGCCTTCATCATGGCCTTCGGCATCGACGAGGCGCATCGGCGACGCGGCTATGGCGCCGCGCTGTTCGAGGCCATGCGGCGCTGGCTGAAGGAAGAGGATGCCGGCGCGCTCAGCCTCAACGTATCGGCGGCCAACATGGCCGCACAGGGCTTCTACCGGCGGATGGGGCTTTCCCCGCGCTCCGTTCACATGGCGGCCGTGCTGGCGCCCCGGGCCTGACGGCAAACACGGCCGGAGGCCCCGGCTCGAACCCTGCCGGCGATCGCCCGCCATCTCGGCATCGAAACCGCGCCTTTATCCGGTTTTGCCCGACGGAAGCACTTGACAAAAACATGACTTCACGCGAGCCTAAGAAACGAGCGACGGGCAAGGATGCCTAATGTCGCAGCAAATTGGTGAACATTTCCAACGACGGCGCTGCTTTCGCGGCTCTGCAGGTTGGCGGCAAGGACGCCCACGGCCAGACGGCCGGCGGGCGTTTTTTGTTTTTGGTCGGAGCGCAGGGTGACGCAGCACTACCGCATAGGGGTCATGTTCTCGACCACGGGGCCATACAGCGTCGTTCCGCACTCGATGCTGAACGGTGCGCTGCTGGCGGTGGCGGAGGCGGTCCCCGGCGTCGCCATCGAGCCGGTGGTGGTGAATCCCGGCGGCGACCTCGCCCGCTATGCCGAACTCAGCCGCGAGCTGCTGCAATCCGGCATCCGGCACGTGGTGGGCTGCTACACCTCCTCCAGCCGCAAGGAGGTCATCCCCTGCTTCGAGAAGCATGACGCGCTGTTGTGGTATCCCTCGCATTATGAGGGCTTCGAAAGCTCCAACAACGTCATCTATACCGGCGCCTCGCCGAACCAGCACGTATTGCCGCTCGTCGACCACATGCTCGCGCATGTCGGCACCAGTGCCTTCTGCATCGGCTCCAACTACATCTGGGCATGGGAGAACACCCGCATCTTCCGCGAGGCCATGCTGGCGCAGGGCGGGCGGGTGCTGGCCGAGCGCTATGTGCCGGTGGGCGACACCGAATTCGACCAGGTGGTGGAGGCGATCCTCGAGGCGCGGCCGAGCTTCGTGTTCAACAATCTCATCGGCATCAGCAACTACGCCTTCTTCCGCGCCTTCCGCGCCGCCTGCACGGCACGCGGCATCGACCAGCCGCGGGTCATCCCGGTGGCGAGCTGCACGCTGTCGGAGCCGGAGCTGGAGGAGATCGGCACCGAGGCCGTGGACGGTCATCTGAGCTCCAGCGTCTATTTCTCCTCTCTCGCGACGCCGGCCAGCTCCGCCTTCACCCGCGCCTATCGCGAGACCTTCCCGGACGGCCCTTCCACCTCCGCCGATGCGGAGGCTTCCTACATCGCGATGAAGCTGCTGGTCCTGGCGCTGGCGGAGGCCGGCACGGACGATGTGGAGGCCGTGAAGCAGGCGGTGACGCGCCAGCATCTCGTCGCGCCGCAAGGCGAAGTACGCATCGATCCGCAGACGCTGCACGCCTATCTGACGCCGCGCATCGGCATCTCCAACCTGGAATCGCGCTTCGACATCCTCGTCGAGGCGCCCGGCCCGGTGCGCCCGGATCCCTATCTGGTGCAATCCTCGCCGCGCTATGCAGTCGCTCCCCGCAACACGTCGCTGAAGGTGGTGAGGTGATGGCTCCTCGATTGCTCCAGAATTTCAATGGCGGCCGGGCGCATATCGTCACCACCAGCCTCTCCGCCGTCGAGGCGCTGCCCGTCACCCTCGGCAAGCTCGGCGTGAGCGCCGAGTTCGTGCCCCTCGCCGACGGGCGCGCGGCGCTCGACCTCGCCGGCCTTCAGCCCGAGCGCGACATTCTGTTCATCGACAGCGACCTCGACAATCCGATCGCGCTCGATATCGATCCCGGCTCGCGCCAGCCGCCGGTGCCGGTGATCGGCCTCGTCGGGGTGGAAGCCCCGAGCCGGCTGAAGCACCTCGTCAATCTCGGCGCGACGGCGTTCCTGCGCAAGCCGGTGCATGGCGCCGCCGTCTACACCGCCCTGTTCCTGGGCATCAACCAGTTCACGTTGCGCGGCGACCTGCGGGCGCGGCTCGACGACATGGATCGCCGCCGGCGCGGACGCCGCGCGGTGGTGAAGGCCATCATCGCCTGCATGAAGGAGACGGGCGTGGATGACGACGAGGCCTATGAATGGCTTCGGCGCGAAAGCATGCGCTCGCGGCAGCCCCTCGAGGACTATTGCGAGGCGTTCATGAGGAAGAGGGCCGAGACGCTCGGCCAACCGGTGCAACCGCGCATCACGGGACATAGCGCGGCAAGACGATAACCTTTCACAGGAGAACCACATGACTGGGAAGACCATGCGGGGGCTGCGTGCCGCAGCCCTCTCGGGGACGCTTTTGCTCGGCGCCGCCCAAGGCTTCACCCCGGCGCTGGCCGCCGACCCGATCAAGCTCGGCGTGCTGGAGGATCAGTCCGGCGATTTCGCCGCCGCCACCATCGGCAAGGTGCACGCCATCCAGCTCGCCGCCGAGGAGATCAACAAGGCCGGCGGCATTGACGGGCGCCCGCTGGAACTCGTCGTCTACGACACCCAGTCCGACAACACCCGCTACCAGGAGTTCATGCGCCGCGTGCTCCAGCGCGACAAGGTGGACGCGGTGTTCGCCGGCTTCTCCTCGGCCTCGCGCGAGGCCTACCGCCCGATCGTCAACCAGTTCGACGGGCTCGCCTTCTACAACAACCAGTATGAGGGCGGCGTCTGCGACGCCAACATGATCGTCACCGGCGCGGTGCCCGAGCAGCAATTCTCCACCCTCATCCCGTGGATGATGGAGAAGTACGGCAAGAAGGTCTACACGCTCGCCGCCGACTACAATTTCGGCCAGATCTCGGCCGAATGGGTGCGCAACATCGTCAAGGAGCATGGCGGCGAGATGGTCGGCGAGGACTTCATCCCGCTCGGCGTCTCGCAGTTCTCGCAGAACATCCAGAACATCCAGAAGGCCAAGCCGGACTTCGTGGTGACGCTGCTGGTCGGCACCGCGCAGGCCTCCTATTACGAGCAGGCCGCCGCGGCGAGCGTGAACCTGCCGATGGCCTCCTCGGTCAATGTGGGGCAGGGCTACGAGCACAAGCGCTTCAAGCCGCCGTCGCTCAAGGACATGTACGTCACCACCAACTACATCGAGGAAGTCGACAGCCCGGCCTCCAAGGCGTTCCTCGCCAAGTTCAAGGCCAAATTCCCCGACGAGCCCTATGTGAACCAGGAGGCGGAGAACTCCTACCTCGCCGTCTATCTCTACAAGCAGATGGTGGAGCGGGCGAAGTCGACCAAGCGCGAGGACCTGCGCAAGGAGATCGCCAAGGGCGACGTCTGCATGGACGCGCCGGAAGGCAAGGTCTGCCTCGATCCCAAGAGCCAGCACATGTCGCACACCATCTATCTGGCGAAGGTGGGCGAGGATCACTCGATCTCCTTCCCGAAGGTCTGGACCGATATCAAGCCCTACTGGCTGGGCGAAGCCGGCTGCGACCTGACCAAGAGCGACCCGAGCGCGCAGTACACGCCCTCGAACCCGCCGCCGAAGCCCTGACGGGTAATCTCCCTCTCCCCGCACCGAACCCGGCTGTTGCCGAGTTTGGCATCCGGGAACATCGAACCCGGCAACAGCCGGGTTCGATGGAGAGGGTTGGGGTGAGGGGTCTTCCTTGGCTCCCCATCGCTAGAGCCCCTCACCGACCCGCGGACCTTGTCCTCGGGCTCGCCGACGGCGAGACCCGAGGGCGGCCACCTCTCCGCCGAGCCCAGATGTTTCCGGCTTGGGTCTCGCCAGGACCGAATTCGGCAACAGCCGAGTTCGAGCGGGGAGAGGGAATTGGGTGGGCTCTGAAGCGCCCCTTCAGGCCCGCTGCCGACCGGATCGCCGGTCCGGCCCGCTCTCTCGCGCGGCGGCGTCCCCTTCCCCGCCGCGCCCGTTGCCCCGGCCGCCCCCCTCGAGCCGGGGCAACCCTTTCCTTTTCCAGCACAAGGCCGCTTCGCCGATGGATGTCGGAACCCTCGCCTTCTCCGCCCTCTACCAGTTCGGCGACGCCTTCGCCTTCCTGGTGCTGTCCGCCTGCGGGCTCGCCGTCATCTTCGGGATGATGGGGGTGATCAACCTCGCCCATGGCGAGTTCATCATGTGCGGTGCCTATGTCACCGTCTCCGCCGCCCATGCCGGCCTGCCGCTGCCGCTGGCCATCGCGCTGGGCGCCCTCGTCGCCGGCATGGTCGGCGCACTGGTGGAGATCGTGGTGGTCCGGCATCTCTACGACCGGCCGCTCGACACCATCGTCGCCACCTGGGGCCTCAGCCTGATCGGCACCCAGGGCACGCTGATCCTGCTCGGCTCCACCATGGCCGGGGTGGGCACGCCGTTCGGCAGCTTCCAGGTCGGCGCCTATTCCTATTCGGTCTATCGCCTCGTGCTGTTCGCGGCGGCGGTCGCGGTGCTGGCGGGGCTCTACGCGCTGTTCAACTGGACGCGCTTCGGCGTCATGGCCCGCGCCACCATCCAGGTGCCGCACATGGCCGCGGCGCTCGGCGTCGATACCCGCCGCGTCTACAGCCTCACCTTCGCGCTCGGCGCCGGCCTCGCCGGGCTGGCGGGCGGGCTCTACGCCCCGACCATGACGCTGGTGCCGACCATGGGCACCACCTTCATCATGGAGGCCTTCGTGACCGTGGTGGTCGGCGGCGCCGACGTGTTCCTCGGCACCGCGCCGGCGGCGGCGCTGCTCGCGGTGGTGAAGGCCACCATGACCTCCTGGTACGGCCAGCTCTTCGGCCAGATCGGCCTGCTCATGGCCGTGATCGTCGTCATCCGGGTGCTGCCGCGCGGCATTTCCGGCCTCCTTCTGCGCGAGCGCGCCTGAGCGGGAACACGAGACACATGAACGCGCTTACCCGCTTCCTCCACCGCCTCGAAGGGCCGCAGACGCTGGGCCGCGGCCCCGCCTTCTGGGCCGGCTTCCTCGTCGTGCTCGCCGGCGCCTGCGCCTATCCGCTGTTCTCGGACGGCTACACGGTCGGCAACACGGTGTATTTCTTCACCTGGATCTTCATGGCCCTCGGCCTGTGCCTCATCTGGGGCTATGGCGGCGCGCTGAGCTTCGGGCAGACCGCCTTCTTCGGCATCGCCGGCTATGGCTACGGCATCCTCACCATCAATTTCGGCGCCGCCTACGGCTTCACCTTCGTGGCGCTCATTCTCGCGGTGGCGCTGGCGGCGCTGTTCGCGGCGCTGCTCGGCTACTTCCTGTTCTTCGGCCGCATCTCCGGCGTGTTCCTCGGCATCGTCACTTTGTCGGTGACGCTGGTGCTGGAACGCTTCATGGCGCAGACCGCCGGCCCGGAATGGCGCATCGGCAACGCCCGGCTCAACGGCTTCAACGGCATGAGCAACATGCCGCCGCTCACCCTGCCCTGGCCCGGCGGCGACATCGTGCTGTTCCCCGACGTGCAGCTCTACTACGTGGTGCTCGGCATGCTGGTGGTGGTCTATCTCGGCCTGCGCATCCTGGTGAACTCGCCCTTCGGCAACGTGCTGGTCGCCATCCGCGAGAATCCCGAGCGCGCCGAGATGCTCGGCTACGACATCCGCAAGTACCAGCTCGGCACCTTCGTCATCGGCGCGGCGCTGGCCGGCCTGTCGGGCGTGCTCTACACCAGCTGGGGCCAGTACATCACGCCCTCCAGCATGGGCATGACCGCCGCCGCCCTGCCCATCGTCTGGGTCGCGGTCGGCGGGCGCTCCGATCTCACCACGACGCTGGTCGGCACCGTCACCGTGCTCGCGGTGTTCCAGGCGCTCACCATCCACGGCAGCCAGTACGCGCTGGTGGTGATGGGCGCGATGCTGGTGCTCACCGTGCTCCTGGCGCCGAGCGGCCTCATCCTCGCGCTCGCCAGGCTCGTCGCCCGCCCCTTCACCAGACGGGAGAACAACAACCTGCGGGGAGACGCGTAATGCCGCTCATCGAGACCCGGGCCCTCAACAAGCGCTTCGGCGGCCTGCACGTCACCAACAATGTCGACCTCGCGCTGGAGACCGGCGAGGTGCACTGCCTCATCGGCCCCAACGGCGCCGGCAAGTCGACGCTGTTCCGGCTGATCCTCGGCGAGCACACGCCGAGCTCGGGCGCCATCCTGTTCGCCGGCGAGGACATCACCGCGCTGAAATCCTTCCAGCGCATCCGCCGCGGCATGAGCGTGAAGTTCCAGGTGCCGGGCATCTTCAAGGCACTGAGCGTGCGGCAGAACCTCGAAATCGCGATGCAGCACCATTACGAGCCCGCGCATCTCGCCGAGGAGATCGACCGGCTGCTCGCCTTCCTCAAGCTCACCGCCGATGCCGGCCGCCTCGCCGGCAATCTCAGCCACGGCCAGAAGCAATGGCTGGAGATCGGCATGGCGATCAGCCTCAAGCCGCGCCTACTGCTGCTCGACGAGCCCACCGCCGGCATGTCGCCGGAGGAGACCCACGCCACCGGCGAGATGATCCAGCGCCTCAATGCCGAGGGCATGACGGTGCTGGCGGTGGAGCACGACATGGCCTTCGTGCGGCAGGTCGCCCACAAGGTCACGGTGCTGCATCTCGGCAAGGTTTTTGCTCAAGGGTCCATCGACGACATCGTCGCCAATGAGGACGTCGCCGCGATCTATCTCGGGCAGACGACGGCCCATGCGACCGCCCACCAGCAGCCGGGAGGGCTCCATGCGTAAGGAAGTCATGCTCTCCACCATCGGCCTCCGGGCCGGCTATGGCGGCAAGCCGGTGCTGCAGGGGCTCGACCTCGAGGTGCGCGAGGGCGAGATCGTCGCGGTGATCGGCCGCAACGGCGTCGGCAAGTCGACGCTGATGAAGAGCCTGATCGGCCTCGTCCCCACCATGGACGGCTCCATCGTCTATCAGGGCAGCCAGGTCGAGCGGCTCTCCGCCTTCAAGCGGGCGCGGCTCGGCATCGGCTACGTGCCGCAGGGCCGCGACGTGTTCCCGCGCCTCACCGTGGGCGAGAACATCGCGGTCGGCGGCCTGCGGGCCGGCGGCGTCTCCGAGGCCGACCGCAAGCGGGTGCTCGGCTATTTCCCGATCCTGGAGGAGCGCTGGAACCAGCGCGCCGGCACCATGTCCGGCGGCCAGCAGCAGCAGCTCGCCATCGGCCGGGTTCTGGTCGCCAACCCCTCGCTGATCCTTCTCGACGAGCCGTCGGAAGGCATCCAGCCCAACATCGTGCAGGACATCGCCCGCATCATGGTGCAGCTCAACAGGGACACCGGCGTCACCGTCGTCCTCGTCGAGCAGAACATCGACATGATCCGGGCGATGGCCCAGCGCTGCTACGTCATGGACAAGGGCCGCGTCGTCGCCGCGCTCGGGCGCGAGGAGCTCGCCGACGGCGACGCCATGCGCCGCCATCTCGCCGTCTAACCGACCGCCATTTTCAAGGAGAACAGCATGTCCTGGCTCGAAAGCTCCCTCATGGCCCGCAAGGGCCTTGCCAAGGGCAAGGCCGGCGCCACCCACACCCTCACCGAGGCGGAGCAGGGCACCTACCATTATGTCTACGGCCCCTATGTCGACCCGGTGCTGAAGGTGCAGCCCGGTGCGGTGGTCGCCGCCGAGACGCATGACGCCTTCGAGGGCAAGATCAGGCACGAGACCGACAACCCGCTCGAGATCCTGAACTTCCCCTATCTGAACCCGCAGAACGGCCCGATCTTCGTCGAGGGCGCGGAGAAGGGCGACACGCTGGCGGTCTACATCAAGAGCATCGTCCCGCGCGGCGAGCAGCCGGTCGGCACCACGCTGATCATGCCCGATTTCGGCGGGCTGGTGCCGACCAAGGACACGGCGATGCTCAACGCGCCGCTGCCGATCAAGGTCAAGAAGCTGCATGTCGACGCCGAGACCGGCACCAAATGGAGCGACAAGCTCACTTTGCCCTATGTGCCGTTCATCGGCACCATCGGCACCTCGCCGGAGATCGAGGCGATCACCTCGCTGCAGCCGGATTATTACGGCGGCAACATGGACCTGCCGGATGTCGGCGTCGGCGCGGTGATCTACCTGCCGGTGAACACCAGGGGCGGCCTGCTCTATCTCGGCGACTGCCACGCCACCCAGGGCGACGGCGAATTGTGCGGCGTGGCGCTCGAGCACCCGACCGTCACCACGGTGCAGATTGACCTGATCAAGGGCTGGACCATCCACACGCCGCGGCTGGAGACCAAGGACTTCATCATGTCCATCGGCTCCACCCGCCCGATGGAGGACGCCACCCGCATGGCCTATCGCGACCTGATCCGCTGGATGGCCGCCGATTACGGCTTCGACGAGATCGAGGCCTACATGCTGCTCACCCAGTGCGGCCGCGTGCGCCTCGGCAACATGGTGGACCCCAAATACACGATGGGCGCCTCCATCCTGAAGTCCTATCTCGGCTGAGGGACGACCCGGCAGAGAGACGTGTCTCCCGCTCCCGGCACCGAATTCGGCTGACGTCCACCCCAACCGCCCCAAGCAACGTAGCTCCCTCTCCCCATTGGGGAGAGGATTGGGGTGAGGGAACATGGATGGCGTGCGGCCGGGAAGCTATCGCCTCCCTCTCCCCGTTGGGGAGAGGGGTGGGGTGAGGGGTCTTCCCGGCTCCCCAATGTCGTCACCCCTCACCGACCCGCTTCGCGGGCCACCTCTCCGCCGAAGCCGGATGTTTCCGGCTTCGGCTTTGCCGGAACCGAACTCGGCAACAGCCGAGTTCGGGCGGGGAGAGGATGATTCCGACAGATCGCCCAACCACCTCTTTTCCCGGTGACCGCCCGCCCCTTGCGGCGCGCCGGACGCCCCCTCCTTGCCCGGAGCCTCCCATGACCACGCCGCTGAAAGTCGCGACCGTCCAGTTCGAGCCGACCATGTTCGAGAAGGAACGCAACATCGCCCGCCTCCTCGACATGGTCGCGGAAGCCGCCGCGGCCGGCGCGAAGCTGATCGTGACGCCGGAGATGGGCACCACCGGCTATTGCTGGTTCGACCGCGAGGAGGTCGCGCCCTTCGTCGAGCCGATCCCCGGCCCGACCACCGAACGCTTCGCCGCCGTGGCGCGCGCACATGGCAGCTACATCGTCATCGGCATGCCGGAGGTCGATCCGGCGACCAACCTCTATTACAACGCCGCCGTGCTGATCGGGCCGGAAGGCGTGGTCGGCACCCACCGCAAGACGCACCCCTATATTTCCGAGCCGAAATGGTCGGCGCCGGGCGATCTCGGCCATCAGGTGTTCGATACCCCCATCGGCCGCATCGCCATGCTGGTGTGCATGGACATCCATTTCGTCGAGACCGCGCGCCTCGCCGGGCTCGGCGGCGCCGACATCATCTGCCATATCTCCAACTGGCTGGCCGAGCGCACTCCGGCCCCCTACTGGATCACCCGCGCGGCGGAGAACAGCTGCTACCTCATCGAGGCCAATCGCTGGGGGCTGGAGCGCACGGTGCAGTTCTCCGGCGGCAGCTGCGTCATCGGCCCGGACGGCGCCATCGAGGCGGTGATCGACGCCGGCGACGGCATCGCCTTTGCCGAGCTCGACCTCCAACGCGCCCGCGCGCGGCGGGTGCTGGGCGAGAAAGTGTTCGAGCAGCGCCGGCCGGAGCTCTACATGGAATTGGCGACCAGCACCTATAGCTGGAACCCGCTGGATTTCTTCGGCCTCTACGGCCACCGCCCGCTGCCGCCCGGCCGGCGCTCGCGCATCGCCGTCGCGCAATTCGCCCCGACCGGCGACGTCGCCGCCAATCTCGCCCGCATCGAGCAACTCGCGGTGCAGGCCTCCCGCGAGGACGGCGCCGAGCTGGTCGTGTTCCCCGAGCGCGCGATCACCGGCCTCGACGCGCCGAACGCCCAACGGCTCGATGGTCCGGCGGTGGCCCGGCTCGTCGCCCTCGCCACGCGCCATCGTCTCCACATCGCCGCCGGCCTCGCGGAAGAGGACCGGGACGGCACGCTCTACAACAGCGCCGTGCTGGTCGGCCCGCAAGGCGTGGTCGGCAGCTACCGCAAGCTGCATCTCGACGCCTCCGATCACAACTGGGCGAAGCCGGGCGATCGATGGGGCGTCTTCGACACCGGATTTGGACGCATCGGTCTACTGATCGGTCACGACGCCGCCTTCCCGGAAGCGGGCCGGGTGCTGGCGCTGAGGGGGTGCGATCTGGTGCTCTGCCTGGCCGCGCTGCGCGGCCCGCTGGTCGCCGCCCATGCCGGATCGAAGGTGCCGCAGGATTATCCGATCCCCACCGGCGCCACCGCCCATCATTGGCATCTCATGCGCACCCGCGCCGGCGAGAACAACCTGTATCTCGCCTTCGCCAACATTCTCGACGAAGCCGCTGGCTACAAGGGGAAAAGTGGCGTCTTCGGGCCGGATACCTTCGCGTTTCCGCGCCGCGAAGCCATCCTCGATGGGGAAGAAGGCAGCGTCACCGCCGAGATGGACACCACCAACCTCGATACGCGCTATCCCACC
Source organism: Ancylobacter oerskovii (assembly GCF_018390555.1). Classification (GTDB taxonomy): domain Bacteria; phylum Pseudomonadota; class Alphaproteobacteria; order Rhizobiales; family Xanthobacteraceae; genus Ancylobacter; species Ancylobacter oerskovii. Next base: position 210,818 of record NZ_JAHBGB010000027.1, read on the forward strand.
AATGTCGTTCGACGCAAGGATCTGGTCGCGATGCGCCATCCCCACCATTATCGTCCCCTGATCGCATAGACCGACCGGCTACGGCCAGGAACGGCTACGGCCAGGCCTGCTCCATGGCTCTCACAACCATCCCGGGATGCGCCTCCCCTACCAGATCGGCCAGCACCCTACCCGGAGGCGCCTGCAGCACCTCGTTCACGCCCCGCTCGACGAGAAGCTCCATCGCATCGTGCCAGCGCACCGGCTCGGCGACGTTGCGTACCAGATCCTCCGCAACGGCCTCAGCCGCGCCGAGCACCCGCGCGCGGCGGGCGCTGGCATAGACGAGGCGCGGCGCGCGAAACGGAATGTCCCTCGCGACACGGGCGAGCGCCTCCGCGACCGGGGCCAGCAGCGGGCAATGCGACGGCACGACGACCGCGAGCCTCTCCGCCTTTCGTGCCCCGGCCTGCACGGCCAGCCGGCACAGCAGCTCCAGCGCCGCGTCGCTGCCGGACACCACGATCTGGCGGGGCGCGTTATAGTTGGACAAATAGAGGTCGCCGGCGCCGCGGCTCTCGGCGACCAGCCGTTCCACCCGGCGCGCCGGCAGGCCCAGTATCGCGGCCATTCCGTAGCCGGACGGGAACAGGCCGGACATCAAAGAGCCGCGCGCCGACACCAGGCGCAGCGCGTCGGCAAAGTCGAGACACTCCGCCGCGACAGCCGCCGCAAAGGCGCCGACCGAATGACCCAGCACGGCATCGACATGCCGGCCTTCAGCCGCCAACGCCCTCGCCGCCGCGACCCCGGCGACAAGCAGGCCGAGCTGCGCGGCCTCGGTGCCGGCCAGTGCCGCTTCGGTGTCCAGTTCCTGCCAGCGCCGACCGAGCCGGTCGCTCGCCTCCTCCAGCGTGGCGGCAACCGCCGGATGGGGCGGCAGCCCGGCCAGCATGCCGGGCATCTGGCTGCCCTGGCCGGGGAACAGCAGCGCCGTGCTCATGCCTGCGCCGTCAGCATGGCGCGGGAGACGAGCCGCGGCCCTTCCGCCCCGCGCAGCAGGACCTGTTCCGCCGTGCCGCAGAGCTCCGCCAGCGACACCGCGCCCTGCCTGCTCTCCACCAGCACATCAACCCGCACCGCCGCCGTTTCGCAGATCGCCTGCATTTGCCGCAGTGGCAGGAGCGGACACGGAAGCTCCGCCCGAACGATCAAATCGAGATCGCTCTGTTCGCGCAGCACCGGGCGCCCCGTCGCCAGCTCGAAGCCGGCGCCGCCGGCGATGCCCCATGGGAGGCCGGCGGCATCGAGCCGCGGCGCGATGTGCCGTAGTGCCTGCATGACGGGATGTCCGGCCCGGTCCGCGCTTTCCCAGGCGCGTCGACGCGCCAGATCTTCGGGGCGAACCCTCTCGACGATCGCGGAGGGTGCCAGGAAGGCGGCGCAACGCTCCTCCCGGCCAGCCCCCCTTATGCCCACGGCCACCCGTCCGCCGCGCGGCGGGGCCCGGCGGACCACCACCCAGGGCGTCGCCGCCAGCGCCCCGGCCAGCCATGAAGGAGGGTCCGCGACCGCGACCGCGTCCGGGGAAGAAAGCCGCAGCAGATCGTGGACCCCAAGTTGGCGCTCCCGCGGCCTCCGGTCGTCGGCCAGGGTCAGTTCCATTCCGCCGCCAGCTTCTCGCGCACGAGGATGGAAGCCGCCCGATTGCGACGCGCCTCGTCCGAAAGGCGGCGGCTGGAGAGGTCCCGCGGGCCATGCCGCGCGTCGGCGATCGCCGCGACGAGCTGCTCGCGGACGCGAGAAACATCTGCCGCCGTCGGCGAATCCGCGTTCACGCCGTCGATCAGCGCATGCAACAGGCCGAGATGGGCGAAGGAAGCCACGTCATAGGCCAGCGGCAGGATATCCCGGCCCAGCCGTTCGAGGTCGGCGACGCTGCGCCGGGTGACACGCGCCGCGGCCGCCTTGCCCATGGCATGGATGGATACTCCCGGATCGTTCAGTGCCAGCACGCGGTTCGCCTGGTAGCCATGGGCGAGGAAGGCGCCGGAGAGAGCATTTCCCACCACCAGCGACACGACCGGATGGCCGGCGAGCCGCGCGGTGGCATACGCGTCCACCGCCCCGGCGCAGGACAGGTGAATGCCGAGCAGTTCCTCCATCCGCCCATAGGCCTGGCTGGGCACGTCGACGATGGCGAGGATCGGGCGCCCCGAGCCGTCGATCGCCTCGCGCACCCGGGCCGCGATCGCCCACCCCTCGTCGATGCCGATCTCTCCCTGCCGTGCGCGGGGCAGGCGATTGTTCGGATCGGGCACCACGGCGATGATACGCGCCGTATCCGGCCCGAGGGGAGCATCGGCGGCCAGCACCGAGGCCACGTCGCCGGCGAGCGCCGACACGCCGCCGGCGAGCCCTTCGAACCAACGCCTGCCGCGCAGGCTTGCCGCCTCACTCATCACCCGCCTCCCGATCCGAGCCGTTTTCCGACCAGAGTCGGCGAAGCGCCGTACCTTCCGCACGTTCCGGCAGCTGCGCCAGACGCTCCCGCCAGAACGCCACGCGCTGGCTGGCATGGGCTGCCGGCATGCCGGCGGCGAAGGCTGCCCGCACCGCCTGGCCGATGGCCTCGGCATCGTCTTCGATCAGTATGTCCGCAAAGCCGGTGGCGACGCGCTGCTCGCCGCCGGTGAGGCTCCAGATCAGCGGCCGGTCGCGGCTGTCGAGCTCGGCGATGCCGGCATTCTGCTCGATCACCTCGGGTCCATTGAGGCCGAGCCGCCCCTGCCGGGTCATGATCAGCCGACTGACCAGCCCGGCGGTGATCGACATGCCGCCGAAGCAGCCGACCATGCCGGCGATGACGCCGACCACCGGCACATGCTGGCGCAGCGCGATCAGCGCTGCATGGATATCCGCCATGGCGGCGAGCCCGAGATTGGCCTCCTGCAACCGGACGCCGCCGGTCTCGAACAGCAGGACGGGGCGGATCGGCACGCCGGCCTCGGCATCCTTCAGCGCCAGTTCCAGCGCCCCGGCGATCTTGGCGCCGGACACCTCGCCGGTGCTGCCGCCCTGGAAGGCGCCCTCGATGGCAAGGACGACCGCGGGCACGCCGTCGAGCGTGCCACGCGCCACGACGACACCGTCGTCGCTTTGCGGCACCACGCCCTGCCGGGCGAGCCACGGCGACTCGACCCCTTCGAACGGCCCCAGCAATTCACGGAAACCGGCGGCGTCAAGCAGCCTGCGGGCGCGCTCGCGGGCACCCATCTCGACGAAACTGTCGCGAGCGAGAAGAGCGGCCGAATTCATGTCGCGGTCTCCTCGAGAGCCTGGGCAAGGCGCAGCGCGACGACACCGGGGGTCGCGCCCGCATCGTTGATCTCGACCCGCACGGCGACGGGATGCCGGGCGAAGAAGCGCTCCAGCGTGGCGCGCCAGACGGCGCCGAAGCCATCGACGCTGGTGCGCACGGTCACTGTCGTGGTCTCTGCCGGCCAGAGCAGCACTTCGAGATCCCCCGAGGCCACCACACCGACATGGGCGCGCCCGGATATCCTGCGCTCCCCGGGAAAGCTGAGTTCGAGCGTCTCCATCGATCAACCCTCCCTGCCGAGGCTATCGAGAAACAGCGCCGCGGCCAGCATGTCGGCGGCGCCGCCAGGGGACGCATTGAGCGCCAGCAGCCGGCGGTCCAGCGCCATGAGCGCGGCCCGCCCGGCGGGCTCGCGCATGCCGCCCGCCGCAATCACCGCACGGGCGCCGAGCCGCGCCACCCTGAGCGCCCGGCGGCCGCCGCGATGCAGGAGGCAGGTGTCGTCGAGCCGGGCGATCACCGCGACCAGGGCGTCGAGCCGGGCCTCGTCTTCGCCGGCACCGGCTGCGCGCCGCCGGCGCAGGACATCGAAGGCAAGGCGGGCATGGGGAAAGCCCGCGGCCGCCTCGCCCCTCGCCCCGGAAACGCGCCAGATGCGGCAGGCGCGGGCGCCATGGGTGTCGTCGCCCGGGGCGAAGCGATCGCGATGGCGGGCAATGGCTCCGGCACGATCGCAGATCGCATCCACCTCGACCGAGCCACCGGCGCCGGCCGCGGCCGCGACCAGCAGGCCCAGTGCCCAGATCGCCCCGCGATGGGTGTTGGCGCCGCCGGTGACGGCATACATCGCCTCCTCGCCGGCGCGGCCGATCCGTGCCAGCTCCTCGCGCAGTTCCTGCGAGGCCGCACGCCCCTCGCCCGCCTGCGCCATCTGCACGAAGCAGGAACGCAACGCGCCGGCGGAAGCGATCAGCGTGTCGAGCTCGATATCGGCATGGGCGCCGGGGCCGCGCCTGTCGACGAGGCCGGGCTTCGGCGTCAGCACCGCCTCCGCCACCAATGCGTCCACCACCAGGGCGGCGAGCCGCTCGGCCTGGGCCAGCCCCGCGCGGGCAAGCCGGTCCGGGGCCGTGGGAGAAGGAACGAGAGCGATGGTCATGGCTCAATAGCTCCTGAAGCGCGCGGGCGGCTGATAAAGCCCCCCGGACCAGACGACGAGATCCTCTATGGTGCGCGCCGCCAGCAGCGAGCGCTTCGCCTCCGTCGGCCGCACGCCGAGATCCTCGGGATAGGCGACAAGGCCGCGCCGGCGGAGGTCATCCGTGCGGGCGGGATCGTGCCGGAGGCCGACGGGGCTGACGCCGGCCACCGCCGCGAGCGCCGCGCGGCGCTCTTCCTCGTCGCGGGCGAGATAGAGATAGGCCACCCCCTCCTCCGTCACGACGTGGCTGACATCCTCGCCATAGATCATCACCGGCGCGATCGGCATGCCCGCCGCCTGGCCGACCTCGATGGCGTCGAGCTCTTCCACGAAGGTCGGCACGCCGCCGGACTGGAAGGTCTCGGCCATCTGCACGACCAGCTTGTGGCCGCGCGCCAGCGGACTCGTGTCGGTCTTGAGGTCGAGCCAGGCCTTGCTGGCATGGCGGCGGCCACCGGGATCGTGCCCCATGTTCGGCGCCCCGCCGAAGCCGGCGAGACGCCCGGTGGTCACGGTCGAGGAATTGGCGTCGCCGTCGATCTGCAGGGTCGCGCCGATGAACATGTCGACCGCATATTGGCCGGCGAGCTGGCACAGCACGCGGTTGGAGCGCAGCGAGCCGTCCGGGCCGGTGAAGAACACGTCGGAGCGCGCCTCGATATAGCCCTCCATGCCGACCTCGCCGCCGAAGCAATGGACGCTCTCCACCCAGCCGCTCTCGATCGCCGGGATGAGCGTCGGATGCGGGTTCAGCGTCCAGTGCCGGGCGATCTTGCCCTTGAGGCCGAGCGATTGCGCATAGGTGGGCAGCAGCAGCTCGATGGCGGCCGTGTTGAAGCCGATGCCGTGGTTGAGCGACACCACGCCATGGCGCTCATAGACCCCGCGAATGGCCAGCATGGCCATCAATATGTGCTGCTCGGTGATGAGGCGCGGATCGCGGGTGAACAGGGGCTCGATGGCCGCCGGCCTGTCGGCCTTCACCACGAAATCGACCCACGAGGCGGGAATGTCGACGCGCGGCAGCACGTCGACGATCTCGTTCACCTGGACCACGACGATGCCGCCGCCGAAGGCGGCCGCCTCCACGATGGTGGGCGTGTCCTCGGTATTGGCGCCGGTATAGAGATTGCCGGCACGGTCCGCCTTTTCCGCCGCCACCAGCGCCACGCGCGGCGTGAGGTCGACGAACATACGGGCATAAAGCTCGACATAGGTATGGATCGCGCCGACCTCGAGCTTGCCGTCCTCCAGAAGCTGCGCGACCCGCAGGCTTTGCGGGCCGGCATAGGCGAAGTCGATGCGGCGGGCGATGCCGGTCTCGAAGATGTCGATCTGCTCGGGACGGCTGATGCTGGACACCAGCATATGCAGGTCATGGACCTTCGCCGGATCGACCTTCGCGAGGGAGCGGGAGAGGAAGTCCGCCTGCTTCTGGTTGTCGCCCTCCAGCGCGACGCGGTCGCCGGAGACGATGATCGTCTCCAGCGCCTCGACGATCCGGTCGGGCTTCAGGACGCGGCCGTCGGCGAAGGCGGCCGCCCGCTCGAGGCGGCGCTGCTTGTCCTCGCGCCGGGTCGACCAGGAACGCTCCGTCCCGTCCGGTCTGGTCATGGATGCCTCCTCACAACACCACGAAGAGCAGCCACACCACGAAGGGCGCGACCAGGGTGACCATCGCGCCATAGGCGACGAGTTGCTTGAAGAAGCCGTCGCGCGAGGCTTCCGGCGCGTTGGCCAGCACCAGGGCGCCGTTGGTCGAGAACGGGCTGACATCGACGATGGTGGAGGACACCGCCATGGCGGCGATGAAGCCGATCGCCTCCACCCCTGTCCCCGCCTGGAGGAAGGGCACGGCGAGCGGGATCAGCGAGCCGAGCACCGCCGTCGAGGAGGCGAAGGCCGAGACCACCGCGCCGATGAGGCACAGGACCAGTGCCGCCATGAGCGGGGACGCAAGGCCGGCGACGCCGTTGGCGGCGTAGTCGATGGTGCCCATGGCCTGCATCACGCCGACATAGGTGGACACGCCGGTGATCAGCACGATCTCCGGCCAGGTGACCTGCGCGACCGCCTTGCGCTGGAGCGTCGGCGCCACCAGCGACAGCACGAGGCCGATGGTGATGGCGCAGAAGCCGATGTCGAGATTGAAGGCCAGCGTCAGCACCGCCAGCAGGATCAGACCGGCGAGGGTGAGATACTGGTAGGGCCGGTTGTTCGCCATCGGATCGCCATTGGCCACCCCGCCTTCCGCGATCCGCCGCTCCAGGGTGATGGCCTCGGTCTCGGCATCTCCGTAGCGGGGCGGCGTCGCCGCGGGATAGCCCGCGCCCGCAGGGGCGCCCGCCATCTCCGCCCGCCGGCCGAGAAGCTTCAGCCCGCCCAGGGCGAAGAACAGCAGAACCGCCACACCTCCGTTGACGAAGAAGCTGGCGAGGAAGGTGACGATCGGATCGAGCGGCAATCCCGCCTTAGCCACCACGCCGTTGGTGATGCCGCCATAGATGCTGATCGGCGAGAAGCCGCCGGCCTGTGCGCCATGGATGACCATCAGGCCCATCATCAACGGGCTGATGCCGTATTTCACCGCGAAGCCCAGCGCGATGGGCGCGATGATCGCCACCGCGCCGGGGCTGACCGCCCCCACCGAGGTCAGCGCGGCCGCGATGAGGAACATGATCCACGGGATCGCCGCGACATGGCCGCGGACGGCCCGGACCGCCAGGCGGACCAGCCAGTCGATGGTGCCGTTGGTCTGGGCGATCGCGAAGAGATAGGTGATGCCGACCAGGGTCAGGAACAGTCCCGACGGGAAGAACGACATGATCTTCGTCGCCGTCAGTCCTGCCAGCAGCGTGCCGACGAGGAAGGCGCCGGCGAAGGCCAGCACACCCATGTTGACCGGCAGGATCGTCGCGACGACGAACATCAGCACCAGCCCGAAGATCGAAATCAGTTCATGCGACATGGCGCACCTCCCCCGTCCGGCGAGCGACGCGCACATGAGCCATCCAACCGCGCCCGGGGCGCAGCTTCGCTGTCACAATCATTGGCGTTTCCTCAGGGCGATTGGTTTGTATGTCTACCCGTGTGCGATCATCGCCGAATAGAATGCCAAGTCAACTTTTTCGTATACAAGAAGCTCGATATTGTGCGAAGGCCATCGCGCAAGCTAGCTTGGCGCGTTGCAAGCACCGCGGAAAATGGGGTTCATGTTGACGAGTTTGGCCGCCGATCGCGACACCGGAACCCGGCATGCCGACCGGCTGCGCCAGGCGCTGGAAGCCGACATCGTGACGGGGGTCTTCAAGCCCGGCGAAAGACTGGACGAACAACGGCTTGCCGATCGCTTCGGCGTCTCGCGGACTCCCCTGAGGGAGGCCCTGGCGCAGCTCGCCGCCAATGGGCTGGTGACGCTGCAACCCCGCCGCGGCGCCTTCGTCGTGTCGCTCACCTTCCAGGAGATCGTCGAGCGGTTCGAGATGATGGCGGCGCTCGAAGGCATGTGCGGGGCCTTGGCGGCGCGGCGGCTAGTGGCGTCCGACCGGGAGGCCCTGTTGAACTCGCTCGAGGCCTGCCGCCGGGAGGCCGCCGACGGCGACAGCGACAGCTACTACCAGGCGAACGAAGTCTTCCACCAGATCATCTATCGCGCGGCGCGCAATGCCTTTCTGGCGGAGCAGTCCCGCCAGCTTCAGGCCCGGCTGCAACCGTATCGCCGCCTGCAATTGCGCGCCGGACGCCGCATCGCGGCCTCCTTCGCCGAGCACGAGCGGATCGTCGCGGCCATCCTCGCCGGCGACGCCGAGGGCGCCGAGCGCGAACTGCGCGATCATGTGCTGATCCAGGGGGATCGCCTGCGCGACTTCTTCGCCAGCCTTGCCCATGCCGGCGAAGATTAGGCGCCGGCGCCTGGGCCGGAAGATCCGCGCAGGCGCTTGAACGACGCGACGTGACCCCGCCGGGATCGGCCCGGGCCGGACGTCGCCAGATTCGGCCGGAGGTCACACGTCGTCATTCCCCGCGCGGATAACGCTGTGACTCTTCGAGAATGTTCAGGTCCATATGGTTGCGCATGTAGCGCTCCGAGGCCTTCTGCAGCGGCTGGAAGTCCCATGGATAATAGGCGCCGTTGCGCAGGGCTTCATAAACCACGTGCCGGCGGGCCTGGCTCGCCCGGACCTCGGCGTCGAAGCGGGCGAGATCCCACCGCGCGCGCATGGCCGCGGTAAGGGCGGCGAGCACCCCGGCACAGGCGGGATCCTGCGCGCGATTGGTGATTTCGTGCGGATCCTCCTCCAGATTGGTCAGGATCGGCGGATCGAGCTCGCACAGGACCAGCTTCCATGGCCCGTCGCGCAAGGCGATGAGAGGCGCCTCAGAGCCTTCCGCCGCATATTCCATCGGCACCGCGGAGCGCGCGCCGCTCCCGCGGGCGAGCGGCACGAGGCTTTCACCATCGGTCCACGGCATGATGCCCGAGAGGTCCAGTGCCGCGAGGTCGGCGAGGGTCGGCAGCACGTCGAGCGTCGAGACGGGCCGGTCGATCCGCCCCGCCGGCAAACCCGGTGCGGCGATCATCAGCGGCACGCGCGCCGATCCCTCGAAGAAGTTCATCTTGAACCACAATCCACGCTCGCCGAGCATGTCGCCATGGTCGGAGACGAAGAGGATGATGGTATCGTCGGCGAACCGGCAGCGTTCGAGGATGTCGATCAGCTCGCCGATCTTCTCGTCGATATAGGAGATGTTGGCGAAGTAGGCGCGGCGCGAGCGGCGCACATCCTCGTCCGTCACATGGCTCGCGGCGTGGTCGCTCGCGAGCATGAGGCGCTGCGAATGCGGGTCCTGTGCCTCGAACGGAATCGGCGGGACCACCGGGGCCAGCGCCGGACAGCCCTCATAGAGATCCCAGAAACGCCGGCGGGCGACATAGGGGTCGTGGGGATGGGTGAAGCTCACCGTCAGGCACCACGGCCTGTCGTCCTGCCGGCGGGCGAGATCATAGAGCTTGCGCCCGGCGTGATAGGCGACCTCATCGTCATATTCGAGCTGGTTGGTGATCTCCGCCACCCCGGCGCCGGTGACGGAGCCGAGATTGTGATACCACCAGTCGATGCGTTCGCCCGGCCGCGTGTAATCCGGCGTCCAACCGAAATCGGCAGGGTAGATGTCGGTGGTCAGCCGCTCCTCGAAGCCGTGCAACTGATCGGGACCGACGAAATGCATCTTGCCCGAGAGCGCGGTGTGATAGCCCGCGCGGCGCAGATGATGCGCGAAAGTCGGGATGTCGGAGGTGAACTCCGCCGCATTGTCGTAGACGCGGGTGCGGCTCGGCAGCTGGCCGGACATGAAGGACGCCCGCGCCGGCGCGCAGAGCGGGCTTGCCGTGTAACAATGCGCAAAACGGGCGGAGCGCCGCGCCAGAGCGTCGAGATGCGGCGTGTGAAGGAAAGCCGCCGGCCCGTCCGGGAACAGCGTCCCGTTGAGCTGATCGACCATGAGGATGAGGACGTTCGGGCGTGTCATGCCGGGCTCCGCCGCGGAGAAGGAGGAAGGGCACGCCTGCGTCGGCGCACCCTTCCGAACATTTCGTAGCGGCGGATCAGATCCCGAGAGCCGCCTTCACCGCCGGCAGGCCGGGCTTGCCGTCCAGCGTGGTGACACCGGCAAGCCAGGGTTCGAGCACCTCGGGATGCGCCTTGAGCCACGCCTTCGCGGCCGCCGCGGGCTCCAGCCCCTCGTCGAGAATCTTGCCCATCATGGCGTTTTCCATGGAGAGGTCGAACTTCAGATTCTTGAAGAAGGTCGCGGCGTTGGGGCACTGCGCCGGCCAGCCGGTGCGTGCCAGGGTGCGCACGTCGGCGCCGCCGTAGTTCGGACCGAAATAGGCGTCGCCGCCGGAGAGATAGGTGATGTCGAACGTCTCGTTCATCGGATGGGGAGCCCAGGCGAGGAACACGATCCATCCCTTGCCGTTCGCCGAGCGCTTGACCTGCGCCAGCATCGCCTGCTCGCCGGATTCCACGACCTTCCAGCCGGTGAGGCCGAAATCATTCGCATCGATCATCTTCTGGATGTTCGCATTGGCCGGCGCGCCCGGTTCGATGCCGTAGATCTGCTTGCCGAACTTGTCGGCATTGGCGGTGAGATCCTTGAAGTCCTTCACCCCCGCCTCGGCGACATAGTTGGGCACGGCGAGGGTGAACTTGGCGCCGCTCAGATTGGTTGCCAGCACCTCCACCGCCTTGGCCTCGTTGAGGGCATCGATGAATTTCTGCTGTGCCGGCATCCAGTTGCCGAGGAAGACGTCGAGATTGCCGTTCTTCATCGACTCATAGCCGATCGGCACCGAGAGCGTCTTGACGTCCTGCGTGTAGCCGAGCCCGGCCAGCAGCACGCCGGCGATGGCATTGGTGGAGGTGATGTCGGTCCAGCCTGGATCGGACATGCGGATCGTCCGGCAGGCGGGCGCATCGGCGGCGGCGGCCGCCCCGGCGAGGAGAGAGGTGGAGAGGAGAGATATGGAGAGGGCACAAGCAGCCCTAGCGAAGCGATTCATGGTCGAACCTCTGGAAGCCACATGACTTGCGAAAAGGCTGTCCGTATTCGGATCTGCGCCATCTTGTTCCCTGACGCATCAGACCGTTAAATGGCTGCCCCTGTGAAGCACGGTCTTTTCGATGGCAGCCCTCATGAATCTTTATGGCTGAGCGTGTCCTCGACCTCGGCTGGATACGGGTGCTCGAAGCCGTCGGACGGCTCGGCAGCCTGACCGCGGCGGCGCATGAGCTGGGCCTGTCGCAACCCGCGGTCAGCTACACCGTGCGCATTCTCGAGCAGCAGCTCGGCACTTCCCTGCTGCTGCGCGGGCATCGCGGCAGCACGCTCTCGCCGGCCGGCGAGCGCCTGCACCGGGCCGCCAGCGCGGCGGTCGCCGAGCTCGATGCCGGTGCGCGCGCCATCCGCCGCATGAGCCGGCGGCCGGTGGTGCGGTTGTACACCGACTACGGCTTCGCCTCGTTCTGGATGATGCCGCGCGTCGCGCAGTTCAGGCAGGTGCGCCCCGATACCGAGGTGCACATCATCGCCTCCGCCGCTGCAGATCCCGGCACTGACGAAGCCGAGGACGTCGCCGTGCTGTTCGGCGCACGGCCGGATTTCGGCGAGGGCGCCACTCTGCTCTTCGAGGAATGCGTCTATCCGGTCTGCAGCCCGCAATTCGCCGCCCGCCACGGGCTGGCCGACAACCCTCGCCGCATCGTCGAACTGCCGCTGCTGCATCTGGAAAGCACGCCGTTTCCACGCTGGTTCACCTGGAGCGACTGGTTCGCCGCAATGCATATGGCGCGCGAGCCGGGACCGGGGGACCTCGGCCTCAACACCTACGGATTGGTGGTCCAGGCGGCGATCGCCGATCAGGGCGTGGCACTTGGATGGGCGGGCCTGATCGACGGCGCGATCGCGGACGGCACGCTGGTCGCGGTCGGCCCATCGATCTCGCGTCCCGACAGCGGGTACTGGATGCGGCCCGGCCCCGAGACCTCCGCTCCCGCACGCGACCTCATCGACTGGATCATCGAACAGGTACGGCGCTGATCCCGCGAACGGCGCTCCCCGGATCGAGCGATGCATCGCGCTTTGCCAAGGCCAGGAACCACCAGCCGGCCCGAGCTGGTCACGATGCAAACGGCGGCGTCGACGAGCGCACACTGGACAAGACGGCCCGATGGAAGCCGAGGCAAGATCGGCGCAATCTTCAGGGCTCTCTTGCCGGTTCCGCAACGAGAGCGCACCATCGCGGTTTCGCGACCACTGAAAGCAGAAGCGGAGACGGCTCATGAAGTTCTTCGGCAAGTTGAATCTCGTGGCGACCCTTGCCGGCCTGACGGCACTGACGGGGCTGGCGCTGGCTCAACAACCCACTTTCTTCCGCATCGGCACCGGCGGCACGGCGGGGACCTACTATCCGATCGGCGGCCTGATCGCCAACGCCATCTCGGCTGCCGGCGACAAGGGCGTTCCCGGCCTGGTGGCGACGGCCATCGCCTCCAACGGCTCGGTGGCCAATGTGAACGCCATTCAATCCGGCGGCGCCGAATCCGGCTTCTCCCAGTCCGACGTCGCCTATTGGGCCTATACCGGCACCGGGCTCTACGAAGGCAAGCCGAAGGTCGAGGACCTGCGCATCATCGCCACGCTCTACCCCGAAACGATCCATCTCGTCGCGGCCAAGTCCGCCGGCATCAAGTCGGTGAAGGATCTCAAGGGCAAGCGCGTCGCGCTCGACGAGCCGGGCTCCGGCACGCTGGTCGATGCGCGCATCGTGCTCGCCGCCTATGGGCTGACCGAAAAGGACATCAAGCCCGAATATCTCAAGCCCGGCCCCGCCGGCGACCGGCTGCGTGACGGCGCGCTCGACGCCTTCTTCTTCGTAGGCGGCTACCCAACCGGCGCGATCTCGGAGCTCGCCTCGTCCTCGGGCATCGAGCTCGTTCCCATTGCCGGACCGGAGGTGGACAAACTGCTCGCCGACTACAAGTTCTTCGCCAGGGACAAGGTGCCGGCCGATGCCTATAAGGGCGTGGGCGCGACGGATACCATCTCGGTCAATGCGCAGTGGCTCACCAGTGCCAAGCAGCCCGACCAGCTCGTCTATGACATCGTCAAGGTGCTGTGGAACGATGCCTCTCGCGCGGCGCTCGATGCCGGGCACGCCAAGGGCAAGCTGATCACCCTGCAGAACGCCACCAACGGCCTCGGCGTCCCGCTGCATCCCGGTGCGGAGCGTTTCTACAAGGAAGCGGGCGTGCTGAAGTAGCCCCGGCGCCCTCCCATGAGCAAGGAAGAATCCCCCTCCCCCGACGCCATCCGCCTCGAGCTCGACGAGGCGAAGGTCCGGGAGCTGGAAGAGGCCTATGATCCCGAGATCCGCTTCCGGCCGCTGGCGCCGGGAGTGGGCTATCTGGTCGGCGGTTTGCTGGTCGTCCTGTCGCTGTTCCACTACTACACGGCGGGCTTCGGGCTGCTGCAGGAAACGATGCACCGGGGCATCCATCTGTCCTTCGTGCTCGGCCTTGTCTTCCTGGTGTTCCCGGCGACGCGACGCGGCTACACGCAGCCGGCGCGCGCCGGCTTGCTGCGTCCGCTCGGCATCGCTCTGCCGGACTGGGTACTGGCCATCGCCGCCGTCGTGGCGGTGATGCACATTCCCCTGATCCCGCTGGACGACCTCGCCTTCCGGGTCGGCAACCCGACGACGCTCGACGTCATCCTCGGCGGCCTCCTCATCCTCGCGCTGCTGGAAGCGACACGGCGCTCGCTCGGCGTGCCGTTGCCGATCATCGCCCTCGTCTTCATGGCCTATGCGCTGTGGGGGCCGTACATGCCGGGCATATTGGTGCATCCTGGCGCCAGCGTCTCCCAGCTGATCGACCATCTCTACCTGACCACGCAGGGCATCTACGGCGTCGCCCTCGGCGTCGTGGCGACCTATGTGTTCCATTTCGTGCTGTTCGGCGTGTTCGCCACCCGCATCGGCCTCGGCCAGTTGTTCCTCGATTGCGCCGCCTGGGTCGCGGGGCGCTATGCCGGCGGGCCGGCCAAGGTGTCGATCTTCGGCTCGGCGCTGTTCGGCATGATCTCCGGCTCTTCGGTCGCCAATACCGTGACGGTCGGCTCGCTCACCATCCCCGCCATGATCCGTCTCGGCTACAAGCGCCACTTCGCCGCCGCGGTGGAGGCCACCGCCTCGACGGGAGGACAGATCACCCCGCCGATCATGGGCGCGGCGGCGTTCCTGATGATCGAGTTCCTGAACCTGCCCTACACCACGATCATCCTGGCGGCGATCGTGCCGGCCTTCATGCATTTCTTCGGCGTGTTCATCCAGGTGCATTTCGAGGCGAAGCGCAACGGCCTGCGCGGTCTCGAACCGCACGAGATGCCGGATGTGAAGGCGGCGCTGAAGCGCGACTGGCCGACCATCATCCCGCTGGTGGCGCTGATCGCCATCCTGCTCGCCGGCTACACCCCCTATCTCGCCGCCTTCTGGGGCATCACGCTGTGCATAGCCGTCGGCCTGCTCAACCCGCGCAACCGGATGAGCCTCACCGACATCGCCGAGGGCCTGCGCGACGGCGCCAAATACGCACTCGCCGTCGGTGCCGCGGCGGCCACCGTCGGCATCGTCGTCGGCGTCGTGACGCTCAGCGGCGTCGGCTTCAAGGTGTCGTTCATCGTCACCTCGACCGCCGCCTCGATGGCGTCCTGGGCAGGCGCGGCGCTGCCGGCCGCCCTCGCCGCACCGCAGACGCTGACGCTGCTGTTCACGCTGCTCATGACCGGCGTGGTCTGCATCCTGATGGGCTGCGGCATTCCGACGACGGCGAACTACATCATCATGGCCACCATCGCCGCGCCGGCGCTCGGCCTGCTCGGGGTCGAGCCGATCGTCGCCCATTTCTTCGTGTTCTATTACGGCGTCCTCGCGGACATCACGCCGCCGGTGGCTCTGGCGGCCTATGCCGCCGCCGGCATGGCCAATGCCGACCCGTTCCGTACCGGGAACACCGCCTTCCGCCTCGGCCTCGGCAAGGTGCTCGTTCCCTTCGTCTTCGTGTTCTCGCCGTCGCTGCTGCTCGTGACCAAAGGCTTCAACTGGCCGGACTTCGTGCTCGCCTTCGCGGGATGCGTGATCGGCATCACCTGCCTCGGCGCCAGCATCTCGGGCTGGATGCTTACCGGGTTGCGTGCATGGGAACGGCTGGTGCTGGCGGTGGCGGCCTTGCTGCTGGTGGCCCCGGAACTCTACTCGTCGCTGCTGGGCCTGGCCCTGTTCATACCGGTGCTGCTCATCCAGCGGGCAAGAAGGACGCAGGCCCAGCACGGATCGTTCTCGCCACAATAGGGGTGATGTTCCGAAAGCGCGTTCGGGTCGGCAGGCGTCTTGGCACGATAGCGGAGAATGCGCGCCCTGATCGCTTGCGACCTTCCATCCACGGAGAGAGCGACGGAACCGCGCCGGTTGCGGACGCCCCTTCATCCGCCCGCGGCCACGCGCTGACCGCGACATTTCCAGAGGATTGCCATGACTGCCACCGGCCCGACCCTGCTTCACGATCCGGTTCACAATCGCGGCAGCGCGTTCCCGCTGGAGGACAGGGCCCGGCTCGGCCTCGAAGGCCTGCTGCCACCCGGCGCCGACACGCTGGCCACCCAGATTGCCCGTGTCCACCTGCAACTGGGCGTACTGGAGGACGACCTGCAGAAATACCTGCTGCTGAGCGATCTGCAGGCGCGCAACGAGACACTTTACTACGCCACGCTGATGTCCGATCCGGCGACCTTCATGCCGTTGGTCTATACCCCAACGGTCGGCGAAGCCTGCCAGAAGTTCGACCATATCCTGCGGGCACCCCGCGGCCTCTACCTGCCGATCACGGCCAAGGGGCGGCTGAAGTCGCTCATCGCCAACTGGCCGGAAAAGGATGTGCGCTTCATCGTCGTGACCGATGGCGAACGCATCCTTGGCCTCGGCGATCTCGGGGTCAACGGCATGGGCATCCCGGTGGGCAAGCTGGCGCTCTACACGGTCTGCGCGGGCGTGCCGCCGGCGATGACGCTGCCCATCACCCTGGATGTCGGGACCAACAACCAGACCTATCTGGATGACCCGCTTTACCTCGGCCTGCGCCAGCCGCGCATGCGGGGAGAGGAATACGACGCCTTCATCGAGGAGTTCGTCACCGCCATCGGCGACTTGTTTCCCGCGTGCTGCATCCAGTGGGAGGACTTCGCCAACTTCCACGCGGTTCCGATCCTCGAACGCTACAAGGACCGCATCTGCACCTACAATGACGACATTCAGGGCACGGCGGCCGTGGCGCTGGCGGGTATCTACGGTGCCCTGCGCATTTCCAAGCAGAAGCTGACGGACCAGACCTTCCTGTTCCTCGGGGGCGGATCGGCGGCGACGGGCATCGCCGAGCTCATCAGCGAAGCCATGGTGCTGGAGGGGATCGGCATCGAGGAGGCCCGGGCGCGCAACTGGCTCTTCGACGTCAACGGCCTGATGGTGACCTCGCGAACCGATATCGCCGCTTTTCAGAAGCCGTTCGCCCATGACCATGCCGCGCTGGCCTCCTTTGTCGAGGCCATCGAGCAGATCAAGCCGACCGGCATCATCGGGGTGAGCACGGTACCGAAACTGTTCAATCAGGCGGTCATCGAGACCATGGCCCGCATCAACGACCGCCCGATCATCTTTCCCTATTCCAACCCGACCTCGCGCTCCGAATGCACCGCCGAGGAAGCCTATAAATGGTCCGAAGGCCGGGCGATCTTCGCCTCCGGCAGCCCCTTCCAGCCAGTCCGTCTCGGCGACAGGACGTTCATCCCCGGCCAGGGCAACAACGTCTATATTTTCCCGGCCATGGGCATGGCGGTACTGGCCACGCAGGCGTCGCGCGTTACCGAGGACATGTTCATCGTCGCGGCGCAGGCGGTAGCGGAACTGGTGACGCAGGATGAGCTCGACAGCGGTCTCATCTATCCGCCGCAGCACGACATCAGGAATGCTTCGCTGCATGTGGCGGCGCGGATTGCCGAGAGGATCTTCGACAAGGGCCTCGCCCGCGTCGAGCGCCCGGCCGACATCGCCGCCCGGATCGAGGCCATGGCCTATCAACCCATCTATCCAGAGGTCTGACAGGACACAGCTGGCCCCACCGGACGCCTCACTGTACCAACCATATTCCGCGCCGCCCGGGCAGATCGCCGCGCCCATCCGGGCGATCAACGCCGGCAGATGGCCCAAGCTTGCAGCAGCCGGCGGATGGCCAGCGCCGGACCTGAAAAGGTATCGCCTGACAGTTTCCTGTCTAGTGGCCCGCTCCTCCCGATTTCAGCTGCGGCAGCAGAGACACGGGGACGTCCATCTCCACGATTTGGCTGAAAACGGTTGAAGATGAGCCCCGCATCTGCTTCCGTATTTCGATGGTTCGACATTCGCTGAGATCGACAGCCCGTCAGATCTGGGTCCGCATGTTCACCGCGATAGGCATAGTAGCCGCCATCGTGGTTGCCTGGTGGATGAAGGTGGAAGACGCGCGCGTCCCGGATGCACCGTCGCGTATCGCCTTTGGCGAGCCCGTCAAAGTGGGGCGCGCGGTCTTCACGCCGCAGAAACTGGCCGTCGAGAACACCCCGCCCTCGGCAACGGCCATCTCCCGGAAGGGCCGGACCCTCGTCCTCACGGGCCAGCTTGAGAACATGTCCGGCACGAGCCAGGTGGCGATATTCGGATCACCGGAAAAGCCGCCCAAGCTCTCCTCGGGCGGCATCAGCTTCCCCGCGCCCCGCGTCTATCTCGTCCGGGACATGGAGCCCCTGAGACAGCTTGAGCCGCGCCTGCGCGAAGCCGTGTCGATCGTCTGGGACATTCCGCAGGGCTGGTCCGAACAGGATGTGACCATCGAATTCAGCGCCCAGCAATTCAAGCTCAAGGACAATCTGTACGCGAAGGCGAGCTGGTTGCTGTCCTATCCGACGGGCACCCTGAGCGCACGGCCGGAGCCAGCGACATGAACCATCTCGCCAGTCTCGTTGCTGTCGTGCTCGGCGGTGGAATGCTGGGAACGATGATGAATACGCTGCCGGGCTATGACCGCAGTTTCCAGCCCTTCAGCGTTCGCGCCGACGACAGCAATTTCGGGCAGGGTCGGCTGTTCACGGCCGAACTGGGCGGCCTCCGGTCGGCCGAGGCGATCTCCTATACGCAGTACGGCAAGGACGTCGTTCGCCGTACATCCGCGACCTTTCTGGTCGTCGAGCTCGCGATTTCCGCGCGAGAGGAGTCGCGGCAGATGGAGGCGATCTGGCTCGGTGCGACCGGTCGCCAGTACAGTCAATCCGCCCGCCTGGAAAACGCTCCGCGTACCCTCTCCTCGGTAGTGTTCCAGCCGGGCCTGACGGACAAGGCACTCGCCATGTTCGAACTGCCCGAGGACGAGATCGTGGGCGGCCGGCTGGTGCTGATGGCACGCGGCAACGCGGTCATGGACAGCGCCGTGTATTTCGTCCCACCGGCCACGGCACCGGAAAAGCAGGCTCTGCTGAGAGTCGAGCCATGAGACAGATATTCTGGCTCGGGACCACGCTTGTATTCTTCACCGCCACGCTCGGCCTGACGGCATGGCCCGACCTCAAGGACCTCGCCCATCAACGGGAATGGCGCGTCGCCCGGGTCAGCACGGCCGAAGGAGAGCTGGCGGGCATCCGCGTCGAGGTGCGGGACGCACGCGCTGCCGTCGTCGAAAGCAAGCCGGATCGTGCGCTGCTTCTCGTGCGTCTCGATCTTCAGGGCCCACCCGAAGCCGCGGCATCGTGGGTCGATTGCCGGATCAGCCTGCGAGGCGCGGATGGTGCCGTCTGGCTACCGCTCCATAGCCACTCGACCCGGGGCGCAGCCAAGATCCTGGCGCCGGATGGCAAGGACAACGGCACCTGCAACACAAGGAGCGTCTCTGGGGACGCCCCGGCAACGTTCGACCAGCTTTATCGCCTGCCGAGCTCCGCCCTCGATGATCTCACCTTGCACGTCTCGGGCTATGGCACACGCCCGTCCGCGCTCGCATTCGACATCAAGCCGACGGTGCGCACCTTCAAATAGGCGCGGGCACGGGAAGCGCCGATCAGCCTTGAGCGACGGATACGTTTGCGTGCTGCTGGGCACGTCCGGCCAGTTCCAGGCCGGCCGCAAGAATGCAGAACTGGACGACAACGACGAGGAGGCCGTCTTGCGGCTGGCCCGGAAAGCCGAACAGGATGCTCAGCGGTCGTTCCGCGAGCCGCCACACAAGGTGATCCTGCGGGCCGACAAGCTGCGCCGCGCCGATCCAGGCCCATCGGCCCAGCCAATCGGCAAGACGCCAGAGCACGATGACGGAGACCGTAAGCGCAACGCCGGCCGATGCCGCCAGCATCACTCCATTGACGACCGCGTGCCACCGCTTGACCGTTCCACCCCAGAAATAGCTGATGAAGTCGGTGACGGGCCTCGGCAGGCGGGTCCAGCGGCTCAACATGCGGCCCGTTACCCGCTCGGTCGTGCGCGTCATCATGTTCAGGTCGTGGCCATAGATGATGGCGCCGAGATTGAACCAGATCAGGGGCAAGGCGGAATACCAGAACAGCGACGTCAGCCATTGTAAGAGCTGAAACTCGGCCGGCCAGTCGACCGGTTGCACCGCCGGGCTCGTCACTTCGGCGTTGGCCGCCGGGACCAACCACCGCAAGAGCTCCCGTGGTGACGGCAATTGCGCGAGCCACTCCACGAGCTGGGCTTGCCAGCCGGCGATCAAATGGAGACCGAGCAGAGCCCATGTCGCCTCGCAGGCAACGATGAACAGCGGCCAAAGGCGATGGCCGGTTCGCTTGTGCAGTTCCTTCGCGCCCCGGCGCAGCACCCATATGACGAAGACCGCGACAACGACCCATAGCGAGCTCTCCATCTCCAGGGCGGAGGGACCGGAATTGGCCGGGTTCAGAAAATCGATCCGGCTCAGCTGGGTATCGAGGAACAGTCTCGAATAGTCGCGCAACGTGTTCGACAGGAAGCCCCAGCCCGCATAATAGCCGTAGAAGGGGATGAGGACGGCCAGCAGGGCCCCGGCGAAGAAACCGGTATCGCGGATGTCGGTCTCCGCGGTTTTCGCCTCGGCCGGCTGACGCCTTCTGCGCAGCAAGGGCAACCCGTCACGCAGGACAATGAACATCGCGGCGAAGACAAGAAGCTGCAGCAATATGATGGGCGCGAGCGCAATCAGGCCTGCAAAGCGGCTGAGGAGACCGATCTCGACGGCACCGCGCAGCAGCAGGATATTGAGGAAGTAGCTGCCCATCCAGATGGCGCTGAGAGGCGCGCCGAACCGCAGGACAAGGTTCGCGCTCAGCTTGATGTGAGCACCGGTGATATGCAGAACCTCAGGCATGCCTCCCCGCAGCTTGCTGGTAGCTTTATGGAGACTCCCCCTTCCAAAAACCGCTACATATTACCCATCTCCAACGCGGCAAGGAGTCCAATCTATTGGACGTGGCCGCAAATCTATTGTCAACGCCATCGATGCCGTGACGTCCTACCTTCTCTCAGAGAAGCAGGTTCATTGGTTCGCGGTCGGATGATTTGAAACTATTTTTTCTTTGCAAACGACGCATCATCCGACGGCCCCGATAAGGCCGCCGTTCGGCAAGATCATTCCATTTGAAGAAGGCGGCACGAATTCATCGTGCCCGCCGGTATCGGTCTGGTCTCACCTGGCGGCCCGCCGCCGCTATGCCGGCAGGACGACCACCTTGGTCTTGACCGGCGTGCGGTCGTAGAGGTCGATCATGTCCTGGCTGAGCAGACCGACACAGCCGCTGGTGATCCCCGAGCCGATCGTCTCGGGATCGCTCGTGGCGTAGATGGTGTAGAGCGTGTAGGCGCCGTTCTGGTAGAGATAAAGCGTGCGCGCACCAAGCGGGTTATCAAGCCCGCCCGGCATGCCCCGGGCGTATTTCGCCGCCTCGGGCTGGCGCTGGATCATCTCCTTGGGCGGGGTCCAGGTCGCCCATTCGCCTTTGCGCCCGACATAGGCGTCACCGTGCCACAGGAACCCCTCGCGGCCGACATTCGCGCCATAGCGGGTGGCGAAGCCATCCTCCTCGACACGGTATACATAGTAATTGCTGGGATCGACGATGATCGTACCAGGCGCTTCCTCGGTATCGTAGCGAATGGTCCGGCGAAAATACTTCCGGTCGACCTTGCTGACATCGACGGCGGGTATCGGGAACTTCTCCTCGGGCACCGGCCCGTAGACTTTGGCCGCCTCGGCGAGGCTCATGCCGTCGGGTGTCGCGCAACCGGTCAACCCGAACGCGCCGAGACCGACGGCCGAGCCGACCAGAAACGACCGGCGGCTGACAAGTACCGCCCGGCGCCGGAGCAAGGCGATCTCGTCGACCTTCCCGGCATTCCCACCACCCATATTCATGATTCTGGACTGCTCCTGTCCTGCTGTAGTTCAGCTGATACGCCAGCATACATCAATTCTGGGCCGGAAATTGTCGGTACCCGGTTCGACCTTCGCAACCTGCAGAGCGGAATCGACCCGCCCGGCTATTCTCGTGCCGCGTCGATCGTAAGCCGCCCTCCCGCCTGCAGGCGGACGCGGCCCCTCCCGATCCGAACGATCTGGATCGGGGCCTGCTTTTCTTCGAGCCGGCGGCGTAGCAGCAGTAAGCGGGTTTCGAGATTGTCCTTGATCTCAGGTGTTCGACCGCCCAGGGCCAACCGCATTTCTCGATTGGTGAACGCGTCGCGCCCATCCTTCAGGTGCCATTGCAGCATCAGGCAAAGCAGCGCGCCGGCGACGCCCTTTACGATATACGTGCCATCGACGAACACGCTGTCGTCGACGCGGTGATGTACGACGCGGATCTCCCGGCCGTCGGAAGCGGGCCGCAGAGCAGGTAAAACCTGCGCGGCCTGAGCCACCGCAGCCTGTTCGCCGACTCGCAAGGCGCTGGCGGCCTGTCCCGCCAGGATTTCGAGGGCCGCCTCGTCCTCCTCGCGGAAGGCCAACCGCTCCACGCTTTCAATGAAAAGGACGCCGGTCACCGCGCCGCGTGCCGCCATGGGAACGGCGATCTGGCTCATCGCCAAAGGCAGGCGTGGGAAGGCGACGACGCGCGTGGCATCCTCCGACATTTCCGCTTCGGTGCCGATCGCCTCCCCGAAGCGGCGCAGTCGGCTCATGTCGTTGACCTTGATCGTCTGCCGGCTCGCGGCTGCCGCGCCGATCAGCCCGTCGCCACTGGCGATCTCCGACCCCAACCCCGAATGCTCGTAGCCAATGCTGCCGGTCGTGACCCAGCATCCGCGATCGCCGTCGCGGATCAGCACGAGGGCATGGCGATATCCGAGCACATGCCGGACACCGCAAAGCAGGTTATCGATGATCTCGTCCGCCTCCACCTGCCCCTCGATCGCCCGTATCGCCTCGGCAAGCGCCGGCAGGCTGATGGGCTCGCGGCTGGGCGCCGGCGTGGTCGGTACCGGAGAGGGCACTTTCTCGATCCGGTGCACCCGGAAGATGTCGGCGCTTCTCAGCCGCATGACCTCCGACATACCGACCTGGGCGCTGCTGGCCTTGAGCTGAAGCGCGATCTTGTCGAATAGCGGGCCTATATCGACCGAGCGTACGAATTCGATGTCGAGCAGGAACTGGTCGCCGGTGAAGCCATCGACGAGAATCAGCGTGACCTGGGTATTGGCACGGATGTTCGCCGCCGTCTTGGCGAAGAACTGATTGGACAGCGCAACATGGTCGTCATCGACCCGCACCACATGCGAGAGATAGGAGATATTGGGCGTCCCATCAGCCGATGCGGTGGCGATGATGGAAGGAATGACGCCTTCGAAACAGGCGGAAAGGTCGAAAAGGCGAAGGCTCATTGCGATCTCGCGCCGGCCAGCATGCCGGCAAGCGGGCCGGGTGTCTGGACGTAGATCTCTCGGACGGCGATCCGGGCAACCCGCGCTTCACGGGCGGTCAGCCATGGCGCGATGATGCTTCGGGGCACGCCCAGGGAGGCCAGTTCTTCCGTCGCCGCCATGATGAAGCGCTCCGCATGATCAAGGTCACGCGCCGCCGTGTCCTGCAAGGTGGCGTTCCCCTTGAGCTGGAAGCTGACATAGTCCGAAGGGCTGACGAAAGTGGCGGCGATCCGCCCCGTCTGCCGGATGTCGGCTTCCAGCCGCGGCCATTGCCAGGCGGAGAAGACGACGTCGAGCGTCTCCTTGTCGTCCAGCACGTCGAAGCCGACGCCACGCCCCACGGATGGACGTCCGGCAGCACTGGCTGCGGCGATGATGCACATCAGCGGCCGCTTGAAGAATTCGAGAAGCTTGTCGTCGAGCCGCACCGCCATCCCCTTCGCCCGGCCCACACCTGCTTAGCAAAGTTTTAGGATATCTCGCACGCCTTGCACATTCATTTAGGAACGCCGGCATTCCGGGTGCGCTATAGAGGCGTCGCGCCGGCCGGGCGGCGTCACGAGCAAGTAACGCCAACTATTGGTGATGCCCCCGCTCCGACACGCTGGCGACTGCAAGGTCGCCGGAGCCGGCAGCAAGTCGCATTGAGACACAGCACCGAGAATTCAACAACGGTCCACGCAGGAGGCCGAATGATGACGCACGTCCCCCCGAACGACAAAGACATGGTCCTCACCGCCGAGCAGATCGAAGCCTATCTCGCAAGGATCGGCGAAGAGCGGCCGGGTTCCCTCGACATATGCAGCCTGTCGAAACTTCATCGCGCTCATCTCATGAATTTCACCTGGGAGGCGCTGGATGCCTTCATGGGATGGCCGTCCTCAATTGCGCCGGCATCCGCCTTCGCCAAGATGGTGGAGGGGCGCCGCGGCGGCTGGTGCTACGAGATGAACGGCCTGTTCGGCGCCGCGCTCGCAGCCCTCGGCTTCCGGGTGACACGTCTGTGCGGCGGGGTCGACCGGGAGAAGCTTGGCGATCTCGCCGTCGGCAACCACCTGACGCTGCGCGTCGATCTCGATCGTCCCTACCTTGCCGAGGTGGGCGTGGCGGATGCCATCATCGAGCCGGTGCCACTGGCCGTCGGATCGATCAGCCAACGCGGGTTCGATTTTTCGATCGTGCCGGTGGAAGGCGGATGGCTCCGCTTCAACAATCATCATCGCGGGATTGCGAAAAGCGTCGATTTTCGGCCGGACTACAGCGACGAGGCTGGCATGGCGGCCACGCAGGATTGGCTGATGCGGGATCCCGGCTCGCCATTCACCAATGCGCTCGCCGTCTTCCGGCATACCGCGGACGGCTATGTTGCCCTGCAGAACGATTGCCTGCGCCACGTGACGGCGAGCGGCGTCAGCGAGCAACGCATCACCAGCGCCGATCATCTCGCCGACACGTTCGAAACCGTTTTCAAGCTCGACATTCCCCGGCCTCGGCGGGTCTGGGAGAGAATTCGGGCCATCGGGTACGACGAGGCCGCCTGAACCGGGTTCGCGTCGCCGACGTGGTCGGCTTCATCGAAAGCCGACCATTCCACCGGAAAAATCGGCGCAGGATCGTCAGAATGGGAAGCGCCGGACGATGATCGCATCCAGCGAAAAGCTTCCCGGCCCGCGCAGGACAAGCAGCAGAAAGCACGTTGCCCAGACGCCATGCGTCGGCCAGGCGTCAGGATAGACGAAGATCTCGATCACCATCGTCATCCCGAGGAGGGCAAGGGCCGAGAACCGTGTGGCGAGCCCAATCACCAGCAGCGCCGGGAAGAAATGCTCCGCAAAAGCGGCAAGATGCGCGGCAAGCCACGGATCGATGAGCGGCAGCCGATACTCCTCCTGGAACAGCGCAATTGCGCTGTCGGTGACCTGCCAGCCTTCGACCTTGGTCTGGCCGGATTGCCAGAATACGGCGGCGGGAAAGATGCGCGCGCAAAACAGTACCAGCGAAATCGGGACCGCATCGAGACGATCCCGTAGATGCAATATTGGGGATGCCATGTTGCTCGACGTCCGTGCAGTGGTGTTGATCGCAGTCATGGCAGATCTCCATCGAAAACATGGATGCTGGTCGCCAGCCCACCGCCGATGAGAATGGCGAGCGCGGCCGAAAGATCGAAATCCGTTGCCCTCGACGCCGCCGTGCTCGCGGCACGGCCCAGCGGCTCGCCGGCGCCGAGCGCTTCAATGAACAGCGCGGTTCCCAGGGTGAGCGGACGTATCAGGGGATCGAGTTCGGGACGATCGATCAGCACGGCCTGCGGCTGCCAATCGTCGATGGCCGCGGCAGGCTGGCTGCCACTGGTCATGGCGAGGATCGTCCACACCGGATGAGGCGAATGGATCACCGCGACAGCCGGGTGTAGCCTGACCCGCAACGCCTCGATCCCCTGCGACATCAGTGCCGAGAATGCATCGGCACCGAGCCGGACCAGATCCGGCGCGTGATAGGCGCGGGTGCGCGCAATCTCGATCCTCGCAATATCGGTGAGATAAGGCCAATCCTCGGCCGGCGTGAAGCTGGCGAGAAAGTCCGGGAGCTCATCACCGAAACTCGTCAGCAAGAGCGAAGTCGGTGGATGGGCCAGCATGAATTCCCGCGCCATGGCGCGGAAGAACTCCTCGCCAACCAGCGAGATGAGCACCGGAAATCGCGTCTCCAACGCGCGGATCAGCGCAACCGCGACATTGTTGCGATAGACAGCGAAGCGGCGTTCGGCATGCCCGGCGAACTCTGGCGGCGGCCGCCGGTCCGGTGCCGTGAGCGCGCCGGCAAAGGAGGCGAGCGAAGTCATGGCTCAGGCTACCGCGCTGCTTGCATGGCGTGTCAGCACCGCACCGACCCGCGCCGCCTCGGCACGCAGCACCGGCCAGGCCGGCACGTCATTGTCCCACTCGATCAGGCTGGGCAGCGGACCGGTACGGGCGATCACCTCCGCGAACAGGGCCCAGACCGGATCGGCCACCGGGCTGCCATGGGCATCGATGAGCAACGGTGCCCCGCTGTCGTCCATGTCCTCGTCATGGCCGCCGAGGTGGATTTCGCCCACCGCCTCGAACGGAAAATCGGCGAGATAGGCCCGCGCATCGGTGCCGTGGTTCACGGCCGAGACGAACACATTGTTGATGTCGAGCAAGAGCCCGCAACCAGTGCGAGCGACCAGCGCACCGAGAAAATCCACCTCGCCAATGGTGCTCTCCTCAAAGCGTACATAGGTCGACGGGTTCTCCAGCAGCATGCGACAGCCGAGCGTGTCCTGAACCTCCGCGACGTGATCGCCGACGCGGCGTAGCGTCTCCGGCGTATAGGGCAGCGGCAGCAGGTCGCTGAAGAATGTCCCGCCATGGGAAGACCAGGCGAGATGTTCGGAAAAGCTCTCGGGCCGGTAGCGCTCGATCAGCGCTCTCAGCCGCGCGAGATGTGCCCTGTCGAGCGGCGCTTCGCCCCCGATGGAGAGGCCGACACCATGCAGCGAGAGGGCGAACCGCTCGCACAAGGCGGAGAGTTGGGCATGCGGCCTGCCGCCAGCACCCATATAGTTTTCGGCATGGACTTCGAGGAAGGCGATCGGCGCGGCGGGGTCGGCGAGGATGGCATCGAAATGCTCGGGCTTGAAACCGACGCCGGCGCCGGCGGGAAGACGCGTGGTCATGAGAACCTCCTGCCTGGGGATGCGGAGGGCGCCGGCAAGCGCCCTCCGGTTCGCAAGCTCCGACGTCACATCGCCTTCAGATGACCCATGCCCTTGGGGGTTTTGATGGTCTCGCAGGTACCCTTGGCGACGTATTTCCAGGCTTTGGCGTCATAGTTCACCTTGGAGGTGCCGGCGCAGGTGGTGCCGGCACCGGCGGCGCAATCGTTCTGTCCGGCGAGCGAGACGCCGTAGCACTTGTCCATGTTCGGCTGCGGCGCGGCCGGGGCGGCAGCGGCGCTGGCCACCATTCCGAGCGCGGCGGCGATCGACCCGGCAAGGGTGGCAGCGACGAAGGTGGTCTTGGCGGTCATGGGGATGTCCTCTGTGAGGTTGGCTTAAGCGCAGGGCATCCGTTCGCCCGGCGCTACCTCCTCTTTCGGCGGCCGGTGCCATTGCGTTACAGCGACGGGCGACGAAATATGCCGCGCGGAAAAATCCTCCGACCGTGCCGGACGGGATGTAATGATCGGCCGGTAGCCGACGAACTTACCTTCGGGAATGTATCGATGGACGATCGCGAACGGCGCTGGATGCAACTCATGCAGGCCGCGCTGGCCGGTGACCGGCCGTCTTATGAACGGCTGCTGCGCGAGATCGCCCCCGCGATCCGTTCCGTGGTGGAGCGGCGCCTCAGGCAGATGGGCGCGCCGACGGCCGAGAGCGAGGACGTGGTGCAGGAAACCTTGCTGGCGGTCCATCTGAAGCGGCATACATGGCGACCGAGCGACCCGCTCGGCCCCTGGCTGCGGACCATCGCGCGCAACAAGTTGATCGACCATCTGCGACGTCGCGGACGGAGGGTTGAAGTGCTGGTGGAGGATTTCGCGGAATTGCTGGCGGCGCCCGAGGAGCGCCCCAGCACCGAGGCGGACGACGTGGAACGGCATCTGGCGTTGTTGCCGGACAAGCAGCGCTCGGTGATACGTTCGATCGCGGTCGAGGGAGCCTCGGTCGGCGAGACGGCCGAACGCATGAACATGACCCCCGGCGCTGTCCGCGTGGCGCTGCACCGTGCCTTTGCCAGCCTCTCGGCTCGGCTGAAGGCGGATGAGTGAGGACGATGTGACGTGAAGACCGACGATCTCATACGTGGCCTCGCCGCCGATACGCGACCCCAGCGGAGCCTGGAGAGCGGGCTTGCCCTCGCGCTGGCCGTCGGGCTGGCTGGCGCGGTGGCCCTGTTCGCGATGATCCTGGCGCCTCGCTCGGGCATGCCCGGGCTGCTCATGGAGCCACGGGTGCTGATGAAATTCGTCGTGTCGCTTTCGCTCGCGGCCGTGTCGGTCTGGATGGCGCTGCGCCTCGTTCGTCCAGGCGCGAATGCGCGGTCCTTGGTCTGGACGCTGGCGGTGCCCGGTGGCGTGCTGGCGGTTGGGGTTGCGGCGGAATTGCTGGTGACGCCGGCGCAGGGCTGGATGCCCGGCCTTATCGGCCACAACGCGGTTTACTGCCTCTCTCTGGTGACGCTGATGGGCGCGCCGGTACTTGCAGCGGCGCTATTTGCCTTGAAGCGCGGGGCACCGGAACATCCCGCGTGGGCAGGTGCAGCCGGCGGCGCGCTCGCAGGAGGCCTCGGCGCGGCACTTTACGCGCTGCATTGCACCGACGATTCCCCGCTCTTCGTATTGACCTGGTACGGACTGGCCATCGGCTTCATGACCGTGGCCGGCGCGCTGATCGGCCGGCGCACGCTGTCGTGGTAGCACACGGCTGACGATGGCGAGGGAGAATGTCGCCTCCTGCCGCAGAGTAATCTGCACCAAAGCTCTCCCGATGGCTTATGCCGCACGGCAGCAAGTATCGGCAAACACAGCAACGCAGCATCACAGAAACGCGAAATCCGTGCCGGAGCCATGCACTCCGATTGGACGAGGAAGGCCGGATAAAAAATCCGCCGACCCGCTTCGGCGCAAGCGGGTCGGCGGCACCACGCGGGTCCGGCGGGAGACGGCCCGCGATCTCGGGGGACGGGGAGGTTTCCGGCCCCCGGACCTCTTTCCGATCGGTTGGAACGGTGGCGCGGCGCGAAAGCGCCCGGTGTTCCTAGGCTGCCAGTTCCTCCGCTGGAGCCTTGGCGCCGGTCATGAAGGCCACCGCATCGGACATGGTGTAGTCCTTCGGGTTGATGACGCAGAGCCGGCGACCGAGCCGGTGGATATGGATCCGGTCGGCGATCTCGAACACATGCGGCATGTTGTGGCTGATCAGCACGATCGGCAGGCCGCGCGAGCGCACGTCGAGGATCAACTCCAGCACCCGGCGCGATTCCTTGACGCCGAGCGCGGCGGTCGGCTCGTCCATGATGACGACGCGCGAGCCGAAGGCGGCGGCACGCGCCACCGCCACGCCCTGCCGCTGGCCGCCCGAGAGCGTCTCCACCGGCTGGTTGATGCTCTGCACCGTCATCAGGCCGAGCTCGCTGAGCTTGTCGCGGGCGATCTTCTGCATCGCCGGCCGGTCGAGCATGCGGAACACCGAGCCGAGCACGCCCGGCCGGCGCATCTCGCGGCCGAGAAACATGTTGTCGGCGATCGACAGGCTCGGCGACAGTGCCAGCGACTGGTGCACCGTCTCGATGCCGGCCCGCTGGGCATCCATCGGCGAGGCGAACTTCGCCACCTCGCCATCCAGCCGGATCTCGCCCTCGTCGGGAATCAGGGCACCGGACAGCGCCTTGATCAGCGAGGACTTGCCGGCACCGTTGTCGCCGATCACCGCCAGGATCTCGCCGGGATAGAGGTCGAAATCGGCGCGGTCCATGGCAGTCACCCGGCCATAGCGCTTCACCAGGCCGCGGGCGGAGAGGACGGGGGCGGCGGAGGCGGACTTGGACATGGTCTTCAGCTCCGTAATCATGCCGACACCTTGCGGATCCACTGGTCGAGGGCGACCGCGACGATGATCAGGATGCCGACGGTGAATTCCTGCCACAGCACGTCGACGCCGGAGAGGGCGAGGCCGTTGCGGAACACGCCGACGATGAGCGCGCCGATCAACGTGCCGATGATCGAGCCGCGTCCGCCGAACAGGCTGGCGCCGCCGATCACCACCGCGGTGATGCTGTCGAGATTGGCGGTCTGGCCGGCCTGCGGTGACACCGAGCCGATGCGACCGATCAGCGCCCAGGCGCCGAGCGCGCAGATGACGCCCGCCGCGACATAGACGGTGAACAGCACCTTGCGGGTGCGGATGCCCGAAAGCTCGGCGGCGACCGGGTCGTCGCCCACCGCATAGAGATGCCGGCCGAAGGCGGTGCGGTTCAGCACGTACCAGACCAGCGCGATCAGCCCCAGCATGAAGACGGAGCCATAGGTGAAGCGGGCGCCCAGCACGTCCACCGGCGTGCCGAGGAATTGCAGGAACGGCGCGGCCTTGGCGACGTCCTGCGAGCGGATGGTCTCGGAAGCCGAGTACCAGAGGTTGAGCGCGAAGAAGATCGACCAGGTGCCGAGGGTGACGATGAAGGGCGGCAGCCTCAGCCGCGTCACCAGCACGCCGTTGACGGCGCCGCAGCCGCCGCCGACCACGATGCCGACCATGAAGGCCAGCGGCGCCGGCAGGCCGAGCGTCACCGCCAGCTTGCCCATCACCACCGAGCACAGCACCATGATGGCGCCGACCGACAGGTCGATGCCGGCGGTGATGACGATCAGCGTCTGGGCGATGCCGATGATGCCGATGATCGTCACCTGCTGGATGATCAGCGACAAGTTGAAGGACGACAGGAAGCGGCTGCCGACGATCAGGCTGAAGCCGAGGATGCCCAGCGCCAGCACGATGGCCGGCACCGCGGTCGGGTTGGCGTGCAGGAAATGCTGCACGCGCTGGATCGGCGATTTGGGCGTGACGTCGAACTCAGCAACGCGGCTGTCGCGCTTTTCGAGCACCTGCTCGAAAGCCTGCATCGCCGGAGGACCCGAAGGGTTCGCGCCGGAACTGCTCACATCGGTCATCGCCATACCCTCCCGCAGACCGGCTTCGCGCTGGCGATGCACGGGGCCGGGAGAGGCACCCCGCGGGAGCCTCTCGGTTGTTTCACAAGGACGATCCGCACCGCAGGGAGCGGTACGATGTCAGACCCGCCGCGCCGCCCGGGAGACGGCGCGGAGAGCGATCAGCCCCAGCACTTCTTCAGCGCTTCCGAGGACGGGATCGACTTGACGCCGCTCACCGGCTTGTCGGTGACGAGCTCGACGCCGGTGTTCACGAAGTCGAGGCCGGGGGTGGCCTGCGGCTTGGCGCCGGTGTCGGCGAAGGCCTTCACCGCCTCGATGCCCTTGGATGCCATCAGCAGCGGGAACTGCATGGAGGTGGCGCCGATGACGCCATCGGCGACGTTGCGTACGCCAGGGCAGCCGCCGTCGACCGAGACGATCAGCACGTCCTTGTCGCGGCCGACCGACTTCAGCGCCTCATAGGCGCCGGCCGCCGCCGGCTCGTTGATCGTGTAGACCACCGAAATTCCGGGGTCCTTCTGGAGCAGGTTCTCCATCGCCTTGCGGCCGCCCTCCTCGTTGCCGAGGGTGGTGTCGTGGCCGACGATGCGCTTGTCCTTCTCGTCGCCGATCACCGCCGGATTGGCGAGATCGATGCCGAAGCCCTTCATGAAACCCTGGTCGCGGGAGACGTCGACCGAGACCTGGTTCACGCTGAGGTCGAGCAGCGCGATCTTGGCGGCGCCGGCCTTCTCGCCCAGCGTCTTGGCCGCCCATTGGCCAATCAGCTCGCCGGCGAGGAAATTGTCGGTGGCGAAGGTGGCGTCGGCGGCGTTCGGCGGATCGAGCTGCGTATCCAGGGCGATGACCAGGATGCCGGCGGCGCGGGCCTTCTCGATGGAAGGCACGATGGCGCGCGAGTCGCTGGGCGTGATCAGGATGCCCTTGGCACCCGCGGCGATGAGGTTCTCCACCGCCGCGACCTGCGAGTCGTTGTCGCCGTCGACCTTGCCGGCGAAGGAACGCAACTCCATGCCGAGCTCGTCGGCCTTGGCCTGCGCGCCCTCCTTCATCTTCACGAAGAAGGGGTTGGTGTTGGTCTTGGTGATGATGCCGACGATCGGCTTGTCGGCGGCGGCGGCGAGCCCGGCTCCCGCAAGCGTGACACTGGCGAGCGCGATGGCGGAAACGGCCGAGAAAACAAGGTGATGCCGGAACGAGCGGCGCATTCTTCCCTCCCTTGGGACGATGTGAAATGGCGCAGGTTTGTCCCGCGACGTGCTCTTTGGCGTTTTCATGAAGCCGCAGCCTCCCACCCCTGTCAATAAATAAATCACTCAGATTTAATAATTGACAGGCTCAACTTGCCTGCCTCATCCTTCCGACGATAGACCTGCCCGATGAAGCGGCGGCGTGAGAACAAGACGATGAGGAACGCAAGGAGCATGGACGAGACGGCGTCCTTTCCGATTCCGGGCGAGTCCGTGCCTCTTTCCCCTGCCGGCCGCGGCACCAACCCCACCGGCGTGCGCCTCTACAATGAGCGGGTCATCCTCTCGCTGATCCGTCGACACCGGGCGCTCGGCAAGGTCGACATCGCCCGCCTGACCGGGCTCTCCACCCAAACCACCACCGTGATCATGAACCGGCTGCATGCGGATGGCCTGCTGACGGCCGGCGAGCGCCAGCGCGGGCGTATCGGCCAGCCTTCGGTGCCGTTCTCGCTGAACCCGGACGGCGCCTTCGGCCTCGGGCTGATGATCGGCCGGCGCTCCTCCGATCTGGTGTTGATGGACTTCACCGCCGGCATTCGCGCCCGCGCCCGCCTCACCTACGCCTATCCGCTGCCGCAGGCGCTGATGGACTTCGCGGCTCGCGAGATTCCCCGGCTGACCGCCGTGCTCACCAAGGAGCAGCACGCCCGCGTCACCGGCATCGGCGTCGCCATGCCCTTCGAGCTGTGGAACTGGGAAGCCGACCTCGAGACGCCGCCCGGCGCGCTCGCCGGCTGGCGGACCTTCGACGTCACGCGGGAGCTAGGACAGCTGTTCCCGGACTGGCCGGTGCGCATGTGCAACGACGCCACCTCCGCCTGCGCCGCCGAACTGACCTTCGGCCGCGGAGCGGCGTTCCACGACTTCGCCTATCTCTATATCGGCACCTTCATCGGCGGCGGCGTCGTGCTGAATGGCAGCCTGTTCCCGGGCCGCTCGGGCAATGCTGGCGCGCTCGGCTCCATGCCGATCCTGCGGCGCGAGGCGGACGGCACCGCCAGCCTGCAACAGCTCATC
Source organism: Ancylobacter oerskovii (assembly GCF_018390555.1). Taxonomy (GTDB): domain Bacteria; phylum Pseudomonadota; class Alphaproteobacteria; order Rhizobiales; family Xanthobacteraceae; genus Ancylobacter; species Ancylobacter oerskovii. The sequence continues at coordinate 243,832 of NZ_JAHBGB010000027.1, forward strand.
CGCACCGCCTCCATCTACCGGCTGGAGCGGCGGCTGATCGCCCGTGGCCTGCCGGGAACGGATATCTGGGTGTCGCCGGACGACTGGTCGAAATTTGCCGAGCCGCTGGAAGACTGGATCGACGAGGCGGCCGACGGCCTCGCGCAGGCCATCGCCGCCATGCTGGCGGTGATCGATTTCGAGGCGGTCGTGATCGACGGCGCCTTTCCCGTCGATGTACGGAGCCGTCTGGTCGAGCGGACACGCCGGCGGCTCGCCGCTATCGACCACCAGGGCCTCACCGATGCCCTGGTGGTGGAGGGATCGGTCGGGCGCGACGCCCGCGCCATCGGTGGCGCCGCGCTGCCGCTGCTCGCCACCTTCGCGCGCGATTTCGACGTTCTCTTCAAGGAATAGGCCATGCTCAAGGGCATCGATCCGCTCATCGGCCCCGACCTGCTCAGGACATTGCGGGCCATGGGGCATGGCGACGAGATCGCCATCGTCGATGCCAACTACCCGGCCGAGGCCCATGCCCGGCGCCTCGTGCGCATGGACGGACATGCCGCCCCGGCGATCCTCGACGCGGTGCTGTCGCTGATGCCGCTCGACGCCTCGGTCGAGCACGCCGCCTTCCGCCCCTGTGCTCATGGTGAGTGCGGGCGGCTGGAGGAGGTGTTCGTCGAGTTCCAGCAGATCATCGATCGCCGCGAACCCGGTTTCCGGCTGGTGCCGATCTCCGGCGAGCCGTTCTACGACCGCATCCGTGCCGCCTATGCCATCGTCGCCTCGGGCGAGCGACGGCTCTATGGCAACATCGTCCTGCGCAAGGGCGTCATCCGGCCGGAGGGTGCCACGGCATGATACTGGTCTGCGGGGAGGCGCTCATAGACCGGTTCGTCGGCCCGCCGGAGGGCACGGAGATGCCGGCCCGCGCGGTGGCCGGCGGCTCGCCCTTCAACGCCGCCATCGCGCTCATATCGAGGCTGTGCTGAGCACGCCGACGGCCTCGCCCGGCACAGCCGCTGCGGTCCTGTGCGGGATCTGAACAGGCGGCTCATGGTGATGGCGGCGACGGCGGATGTCGTTTCGCTGCTGGCAACCGGAGGGGTCTGAATCCTTCGGGGCCCCGGTGCCGATCCACTCCCGAGCCCGGCGCCTCGCGTGTCCCCTGCCGCCGTATCAGATCCTGCCGTTGGCCTCGGCGATCACCTTCGTCAGACTGCCGGTTGCCGGGAACAGGGGAATGAGGCAGGCCTGCAGGGCGTGATAGATGTCGCCCTTGCCGGGGAACAGCATGTGCGAGGGCACGAGGTCTTCCGTCAGTTCCTCATGCCAGCCGCCGTTCTTGTGATCGATGAAGACGCGCTCGATCAGGTCCCAGATCTTGCGGTAATATTCCTCGTGGAAGTCGCTGGGGAGATGCTCGTTCAGGAAATGCGCGGCGCCCGCGCCTTCGCAGACTGGCCACCACAGCTTGTGGCGCTTGTCGGGCCTGTCGTTCCAGTCGAGCGTGTAGAAGAACCCTCCCCTCTCATTGTCCCAGCCGAGTGCGATGGATTGCGCGAAGAGATTCTTGGCCGCAATCGGCATCCAGTCGTGTTTGCGGCCACCGAGAACCCAAAGCTGCAGGAGGAGGCGCGACCATTCCAGCCAATGGCCGGGGGTGGTGCCGGCGGGGCGGAACATCTCGTTGGGATGATAATAGTGCGGGTCGAGATCCCAGTCGGCACTGAAATGCTCGGCCACGCGCCAGCCGACGCTACCGGCGATGCGGTGGATGATGAGGCCAGAAATGCTCTCGGCCTTGGCGAGATAGCTGCGATCGCCGGTCGCTTCGAAGGCGGCCATCAGCGCCTCCGTCAAATGCATATTGGAATTCTGACCACGGTAATCGTCGCGGCCGAGCGGCTGCCAGTCGGCAGTGAATTCCTCGGCGATGGCGTTGTGCCTGCTCTCCCAGAACCTGGTGGCTAGCACCTCCGAGATGTCGGCAAGCATGGGGTCGGCGAGCGGGTGGCCTATGGTCTTCGCGGCGGAGGCCGCAAGCAGAACGAAGGCATGACCATAGCCCTGCTTGCTCGTGTCGACGGGACCGTTGTCGTCGAGCGACCAGAAATAGCCGCCATTCCCGCTGTCGCGATGATGGTTCCAAATGTACTGCATGCCGTGATCGACCACGGCGGACGCACCGGGCCGGCCCAGCAGGACGCCGATGGCGAAGCAATGCACGGCGCGCGCGGCGATATGGATCGGGCGGATCTGGCCGACGGCATTCAGGGGCCGGCCGATGTCGTCAAGATCGTAGAAGCCGCCCTTGGAATTGATCGAATTGTGCTGGAAGAAATCGAACAGGCCATTCGCCTGCGCCAGCAGCCAATCGCGATGATAAGTGCGCCCTGACCATTTCTGGATATACGGATTCTTCATATCGCTCGTCATGATATACAGAAATTATATTTTATGAATTTTCATATCATGCTGAATCATGACTGCATCGATGAATGGATTTCGCTCAACAAATGCCCCACATGGAGTGCAGCGCATTTTCCTCGGCGAACCAGCTCGCAACGAGAGTAGCGCGAATGTCGCCGCTTCGCACGAGGCGCATTGAGGCGCTCCCCGGCCAGCTCGTGCGGAAGATTTCGAAGTTGGGGTTCGTGCCGACGGGGCTTCGGAGGACGCGCTGCCAATCCCCGCCCCCGGCGCGAAACCGCCCCGGCGCCGCCCTGCATCTCCGACAATGCGGGCGCTGCCGCGCCGGACGGCGCAGCAGCCGCAACTTCCTCAGGCAACGGACTCCGCGCGTGCCTTAAGCGACATCCGCGACGGGAGCCGTCAGATCTGCGACGGCCGAGCGAATAGCCGCCTGCTGTTGCGGCGTAACTGCGGGGGTCGGCCGCCGGCTAATTCCCAGAGGGGCGCCCTGAAGCGAGAGGGCAAATTTCGAGGTGGCGATGCGGTTATCGGCGAAGATCGCATTCCACAGGCGCAGCATCTTCCGGTGCAGGGCGAGCGCCGTCGCATGGTCGCCGCGTTGCACGGCCTCCCACAGCTCGAGGCACTGACGCGGGGCCGCCGCCGCGAGCATGGAAATCACGCCATGGGCGCCGAGCGCCATCGAGGGATACAGAAGCGCATCGATCGCCGCGAAGATGCGATCCCTGGGGCCTGCATCGAGCAGCAGGTCGGCAAGGAGCTTGAGATCTCCCGCGCTCTGCTTGACGCCGATCACGCCGGGCTCCTCGCGCATCATGCGCAGCAGGAGACGCGGCGTCAGATAGTTCCAGGGGATGACGTTGTAGACGATGATCGGAATGCCCACGGCATCGTAGACCTCCCGGAAATGGCGGATCATCGCCTCTTCGTCGGTCTTGTAGATGTAGTGAACCGGCGTCAGCTGCAGCGCGGACACGCCGAGATCGGCGATCGCACGCGCCCGCTCGATGGCGTCGCGCGTGCTGTTGGCGATGACGCCCGCGATAAGCGGCCCGCTCTCGCCCAGTTCCTCGCCGACCACGCCGGTCATCGTGCGCAACTCATCGACCGAGAGATTGAACCCCTCCCCCGAGCTGCCGCCGACGACCAGGCCCTGAACGCCCTGCCGCAGCATGAAGCGCGAGAGTTCGCGCAGCGAGGAGACGTCGATCGTCTCGTCGTCGGAAAGCGGCGTCAGAAGCGGCGGCAGGATGCCGGCAATCTCGGAAGGCTGGAAGATCCTGGACATTCTCGTCTCCATGAGGGCAAGAGGCGGCGATGCGGTGCGATGAAGCCCGCCGATCTGCCGCGCCGGATTGTCTTGACAGGGTCAGTTGATCTCGACCTTCGCGATGCGCGCCAGTTTGGCGAAGTGCTCGATCTGCTCGTCGATATAGGCCTGGAACTCGGTCGGCGAGGATATGGCGACTTCCAGCCCGAGCTCCTTCAAGCGGGCCAGCACGGAAGGATCCTTGATGGCTTCCCGCACGGCGGAATTCAGCTTCTCGACGATGGCCGGCGACAGGCCGGCGGGCCCGACCAGGCCGTTCCACGTCAGCACCTCGAAGCCGGGCAACTGCTCGCTGATGGCCGGGACATCGGGCAGGAGCGAGGAGCGCGTCGTGGTGGTGACCGCGAGAGCCTTCAGCTTGCCGGCATTGACCTGCGGCATGACCTCGAGGATCGGATTGAACGCCGTCTCGATCTGCCCGCTCATGACGTCGGTGAGCGCGGGCGCGCCGCCCTTATAGGCGATCGGCATCATGGCGACGCCCGACATGGATTCGAACAGCGCTCCCGCGAGATGGGGAGAGGAGCCCTGCCCGGCCGTTCCGTAGTTCAGCTCCCCGGGCTTCTGCTTGCCATAGGCGATGAAGGCCTCGAGCGTCTGGGCCGGGAAAGAGGGAGCGACCACCAGCACGCTCGGGCTGACCGTGAAGCGGGCAATGGCCGTGAAGTCCTTCCTGGGATCGTAGGAGAGCTTCGAGATGCTCACATTCGCCGCGAGCGGACCGCTGCTGAGGAAGCCGAGCGTGTAGCCGTCGGGTGCGGCGGTGGCCACCGCCCCCGCGCCTATGGCGCCGCCCGCACCGGTGCGGTTTTCCACCACCACCGGCTGGCCGAGGATCTCGCCCAGCTTCGTCGCGAGCACGCGCCCGGACACGTCGTTGTTCCCGCCGGCGGCAAAAGGCACGATCATGGTGATGGGACGCGTCGGATAGGCATCGCCCGCCGAGGCGTGGCCGATTCCCAGCATGAGGACTGCCGACACGATAGCCGTTTGCAGGCGGCCTAGACCTTTCATCGCTTCCTCCCGGTAAACAGCCTGCCGTTCTTTGCGACGGCATGGACACTGAAGGAGAGGCTAGGGAATTGATTTAAAAGCGTCTATTTTCTTTTCGTTCCCTCGTGTAAACCTACGGCTAACATGCAATCGGATCCTGGGCGTAACGCTTTCCAGCAATTGCGTTTCCGGCAACTGGAGATGGTGCGCCTGCTGGCGGACACGGGCAGCGTACGCACGACAGCGGGCCTGATGAACGTGACCGCACCGGCTCTGAGCAAGAGCCTGCGGGAGGTCGAGACGCTCATCGGCCACGAGCTTTTCATCCGCAGTTCCCGCGGTGTCGCGCCGACGCCGCTGGGGAGCGAGGTCGCCCGGCAGGCGCGCCTGCTGCTGCATGGGCTCGACGCGCTGCGGGACATCAAGCCGGAGACGCTGGGCTCGGAACGGGCGCTCCTTCGCCTCGGCACGGCCCCCTTCGTCGCGTGGCGCATCATGCCGAGCGTCATCGAGCGATTGAGGGCCGCGGATGCGCGGCTCCGCGTCCACCTCGTCGAAGGCCGGATCATCCCGCTGGCCGATCAGCTCCTGAACGGCGATCTCGACGCCATCCTCACGGTGATGACGCCGGAAGCGCTTCAGGTGCTGGGACGGGCGGAATTCCTGCTGGACCAGATTCATTCGGAGCGCGTGGTCATCATCTGCGGCCCGGGCCACCGCTGGGCAGGAAAGCGGGTTTCCTGGCCCGAGCTGGCGACCGCGGACTGGATCATGCCGCCGCAGACCTTCACCCTGCGCCTGACCGTGCAACGCACCTGCCTTCAGGCCGGCGCCATTCCCCCCGAGCCGGTGATCGAGTCGGTCAACATCCCGGCGGTCATCAACTATGTCAAAGCCGGCCTGGGCATTACCGCCGCCTTCGGATCGACGGTGAAAGACGACCTGAATTCCGGCGCGCTCCACCTTATCCGCACCGATGCCGAGCTGCCGACGGTTCCGGTTGGACTGGCCGCACGGCGGACGCCCACCATCGGCCAGGCGATGCGCACCCTCAGGGACGCCTTCGAACGCTACGCGGCGGCCCCGTCCGAAGCCTGACCACTTCCCTGGACCATGGCCCAGGAGGCTTCCGGCACCCCTCTCTGGCTCGCTGCGACGGCATCCTGCCGTGCCCTGCACGGGGCAGTTCGGCGCGGGAGGAACCAGGCACAGGACGCCTGCGCACCCCGCCCCGCGGCACCAGCTTCAGGGCATGACGACCCACCCTGGCCAGATGCCCGCGACAATCGCCGAACCGCCCAGCTGCAGTTGGCGATCAATACCCTCCCTCACCCAATCCGAAGGCCTGCATACCGCTAAGTAAACCCTACATAACTCATCTGTCTTCACGCAACCGTGATGCGTGCATGGATGCAACACCTGCCCGAAAAATGCCCTCTCCGCGCCCAAATCCGGCACTTTGGCTTTGCGCCGCGCGAGCGATTCAAACAATGTCTTTCATGATGATCTTTTTGCTCATCAGGGTGAGCGCCACAATTTAATGTGAATGTGGGCTCAATTTTGGGTAAGTGAAATGAAATCTTTGATGAATAACCTTCTACTTGGCTCGGTCGCCGGGCTTGCGATGGTCGGGACCGCTGCAGCGGCCGATCTGCCTGTGAAGGCGAAGGCTGCGGAATATGTGAAGATCTGCTCGACCTATGGCGCGGGTTTCTACTACATTCCCGGCACCGACACCTGCCTGAAGGTCGGCGGCTTCGTGCAGGCCGACTATTACTATCAGGACTATGACTACCTGAACAACGCGGACTTCCAGTCCTCGTACTTCCGTAGCCGCGGCGCGATCCGCCTGGATGCCCGCACGCAGACCGAGTACGGCACCCTGCGTTCGTTCATCGACCTGCGCGCCACCTATGGCGACGGCCTCGGCAACGTCTACGGCGACGGCGGCGACTCCACCGCGATCACCCTCGACAAGGGCTACATCCAGTTCGCTGGCTTCACCTTCGGTAAGGTGCAGTCGTTCTTCGACTACTATGCCGACAACAACATCTGGGGCTTCGACAACCCGGAAATCTCGGCCGACGAAGACGTGACCGCGGCTGCCTACACCGCCGACTTCGGCGGCGGCTTCACGGCCTCGATCTCGATCGAAGACGACTCCTCGCGTTCGAACGGCGACAGCGTCGGCGAGATCGCTCAGCCCGACATCCCGGCGCTGATCGGCAACATCAACTACGAAGGCGAGTGGGGCGGCTTCCAGATCGCCGGCGCCATCCGCCAGCTCGACGACAGCTACTACGACCCCTTCGGCATCTCCACCAATGACTCGGTTGGTTGGGCTGTCCTCGGCGGCGTGAAGTTCAACCTGCCGACCCTCGGCGAAGGCGACACGCTGTACATCGAAGGCACCTATGGCAGCGGCGCGGTCGGCTACACCGGCATCAATGGTGGCTACTCGACCGTCTCTGGCCAGGCGGCTCAGGACCTCTACTACAACCCGGTGAACAACACCCTCGAGTCCGGCGATGCCTGGACGATCGCGGCGGAACTCACCCACTTCTTCACGCCCCAGGTCTTCGGCGTGCTGTACGGCAACTACGGCCAGAACAGCGTCCCGGACACCGCCTACACCTATCTCGGCTACTCCGACTACAGCCTCTGGACCCTCGGCGGCAGCCTGAACTGGAGCCCGGTGAAGAACCTCCTCTTCGTCGCCCAGTACACCTACGCCCAGACCAGCTACGACAACCCGGTCCTCAACGACTACGGTTCGCTGATCGACAGCTCGGACAACCAGCAGGTCCTGCTGTCGGTGCGTCGCACCTTCTGATCCCTTCGGATCTGAAAACGCTAAACCCCGGCTCTTCGCCGGGGTTTAGCGCGAATGCGCAGGGCGGCCGCGGATGCCTTTCAGCCTCCCATCGCAACAGGCTGTCGCGCTCGACAGCGCTGATGCCAGCCCCGGTTGTCGGCGCCCGGAGGGAGGCCGTGTCGCCTGCTTCTTCGGTAAAGAGACCGGCCCCAGAGAGGATGCCGTCGAAAAGGCTCGGAACCGGAACCGACCGAGCTTCCTGCGTCACATTGCCGGCTTCATCTTCCCAGCAGCGTAGGGATCCGTTCCGACACCGTCGGATGGATCGGTACCGCACGCTGGAAGACGGCGCAGGGGGCGTTCGCATGCATGATGTCGAGCAGGCCGTGAATGGCCTCGTCACCGCCGGTGCCAAATATGGCCGCCCCGAGGATGCGCTGCGTCTCGGCATCCATCACCACCTTCATGAAGCCAAGCGCCTCCGCTTTCTCCACCGCGCGGCCCACCCTGTTCATTAGCTGCTCGCCGATGAGAAGGGGCGGGCTCGGCCGGCCCCACCCTCCTCCGTCATGCCGACCGCCCAATGGCGGATCGGTGTAGAGCGCATGGCCGGGAAGTCGGTCGCTCACCTTCCAGCCCTGGCCATCCAGCAGGTTGAGCGGCGGGAAGTGTTGCTGCAGTCCGTCGTCGACCGGCGGGTGAAAGCCGATGCCGAGACCCAGGCGCGGATCGAGGAGTTCTACCGCGAGAAGACCACGCCGGAAGACAGGCTCCGGCGGCTCCATCAGCTTGTCGCTGACGGCGGCGTCGAACCGGACGACATGCTCAAGGATCGGATTGAAAGAGCCGTACTCGCCGACCATGCCACCCATCCGGGTGTTCGCGGTTTTGTACGGAAGTGGCGCGCCCTAGGGGAGCCCATGACCCGACACCCGCCACCTGTTATGTTGCTTTAATTGCATGATTTTTTGAGATTGACTTGGGGTTCAAAACTGGGGTTCAATATGGGTTCATACACCCATTTGGACAGCTTCTCATGGCCGCCCCTCGCCTTCCGTCATTAGGCTCGCATCTCGAATGGCACGGAAGGCGCATTCGAGTGAAAGTGCGCGTCCCACCGTCCGTGCAAGCCTCGGCGAAACTACCGGCATGGTTGAAAGAAGCGCTCCCGACTGACAGCCCTCGAGCAGCCGAGACGCTGAAATGGACGGTCATCGCCCGGCTAAAGCAGCGCATTGAAGACGCCCGCAACGGCGTTGTCAGCGGCACTGAAGCCGATCCTATCGTGGCCGAGGCGTTGCTGTGGAAAGAAGCTATCGCTGACGATACAGCCACCGGAGAGCCGTCCGACACAACGGCCCGCATGGCGCTTGAGGACCGAGTTGATGCGGTTGCGGATCGGTTAGGGCACGAGAGAGCCCAACTTCTCGCCGGCATAGCTCTCGGGACAGCCACGCCGCTCGATAGCCACGTAGAAGCTTGGATCAAAGAGAAAGCGTACAAAGGCCGGACGGAGGCCGCACGGCGTCACGCCATCCGCATCTTCAGAACATGGTGCGTGGACAAGAAGGTGCCGGTGACCATCGAGGCCGTGACCCGCAAGCTTGCCGGACGTTTCGTCACCGAGCACTTCGTCAGCGGCGGCATTCACGCAGCAACGGCCAACAAGGCGATATCGGGCTTGTCCTCATACTGGGAATGGCTGGCGAAACGCGGCCATATCGAGGACGACGCCAATCCATGGCATCGCCAGTTCCTCAAGGTCGGAACCGGGCCGAAGGGAGAGGACGGACAGGGCATCAAGCGCCCCTTCACGGACACCGAGGTGGCGAAGCTGATCGCCGGCATCACCAAACAGCCACTGGCGGATATGTGCCGTCTGGCCGCTCTGTCCGGCGCGCGCATTACCGAGCTTGCCGAGTTGCGGGTGCGTCATTTGACCTTCAACGAGGGCGAGGATGGCACCGATCTATCCACGTTCAGGATTGTTGACGGCAAAACCGATAGTGCCGCTCGGACGGTGCCAATCCACTCGTCCACCTTTGAGATGCTGAAGGCTCGATGCGAAGGCAAGGCGGCCAGTGACTTCGTTTTTCACGAATTGCCGGAGCAATCCCATGCCGCCCGCAAGCGGTCAGCCCCAGCCTCGCAGGCGTTCGTCAGGGAGCGGCGGGAGCTTGGCGTTGATGACCAAATGCCGGGCGTGCGACAGTCACGGGTGGACTTTCATTCGTGGCGCCGCTGGTTCATTCGCAAGGCCGTCGAGGCACTAGAGAATGGCGCTCAGGGCTTCACAGCGTGGACCATCGCGGACGTGGTTGGGCATTCGAAGGAGGACGGCCCGCTTCCGATGACCATGGGTAGGTATCCCGGCGTAGCAGGAACGGACGCGCTTCGGGCGTGTGTGGAGTCCGTGCGATTCCCCGAGGCCAAGAAGCGAGATGCCAACGCTTAAGGCAGAAGGAGCGACAGGTGTCGTATGAGTTCGAGATTGACCGCTGCGACGTGCAGGATAAGTCGAAGCTGGGAGAATTCCGCCGCAAGCGCGACGAGTGGCTGCACTGGATGCGGAAGGATGAACATCACTCCATCTGCCAACAAATCACGGGCATGCTTTGGAACGACGCCGTGTTTCGTATGGTTAATGAAGCCCGCCGTTTGGCCGCCGCGCGCAACTCAGGAACAGTGTCGGTCAACGCGTCCTTGATGCGAATGGTCGATGAGGGCTTTGTTGCAACTCAAGTTCTTGCAATTCGCCGATTGAGGGAACCGCCATCGCGGGACGCCAACAAGCAAGTGATTTCGTTAAAGCGGACTCTCTTGGACATCACCACACACTTGCACCTCTTTACCCGCGAAGCTTATGTTTGCTTCGATGGCCTTCCATACGACCCGGAACCGGGCAGAACGGCGTATTTTGAATGGGCTAAGGCTCAGCCGAACGGCGCGGGAATGACGTGGTTATCCACCAGCGGCCCCGAAGCATGGACCACGAGCTGCCGACTGCACGACGCATTCGACCATCTGTCTGGCACGACGCCATCCACTCGCAACCGAGAGGACACTATCCGTCCCGAGGTCTTAACGTTCATTGATCAGCAATTAGAAGACAGCGGTTGGAAAGATATCAGTGATTTTGCCAATAAGTTCGTTGCACATTCAGCAGATCGGCATTCACGCTCGCTAATCCAACCACCTCGCCTCGGCGTTTCGCTTAACGAATTGGAGCGTTGCCATAGAGCTATTTGTCAGGTCACCTCAGTCATACTAAGCACCATCCTGTATGACAGCTCTTATGGCTTCTTCCCGGTACCCCAGTTTGATGCCTTAGAGCACCTCGAACGTCCGTTGATTGAGACCGATGACATGGGGGCTCTCGTAGCTCTATGGGACAGCAACATTGCCCGTGTCGGAAGCTGGGGAGCCCTCGACTTATCAAAGGCTCCCTAGTTCATTTTTCAGCCTATTGTGGGCGCGGGTAATGTAACCGCCCAACGATCAAAAGCCACAACACGCAGCCGAGACGCTTCCTCCTTCGACGGTCTCCACACCGCCGAGGAAAGACCATCATCGAAATCAGCGAACGAACGCCCGGCCTCCTGACGCTGCTTCGACCTGATGTTCAGATACCGACTAACAAGCTGCTGGGTGACATCGAGGACACTGGCGACGTCTGACTGACCTAATTCGGGAAAGTGATCCGCCAGCCAACAGACCGCCTCTTGCACGGGCATGTCCTGCCGTGAGCGGCTCCGCTGAAACTCGACCAAGGCGGCCTTCGCGTGTTGCACCTCGCTGCCAAGCTGGCGGTCCTCGACGCGCTGGAGGGCCGCAGACCACCGCTCACCGATCCACGCTCGCCCTGCCGGGCTGATGACATCGAAGGGGTAGGTAGCCTTCTTGGTCGGATTGATCCTCCGACCTAGATCGAGCTTCACCGCCTTTGCCGTGATGCGGCACCGATGATGAAGACCACCTCCCTCGACAGCCAGGAATTCCATTTCCCGCAAGATGGTGCGGACTCTGCGTGGCCCCACGCCCATCATTTCTCCGAACTCGGTGACGGTGACCCAGTCGCCCGTATTGATGGTCTTCAGCTCGCCCGTTGCGCGGTCGAGGACTTCTTCTGTGTAGATCAAGGCATGCGTCTCCGTTCCCGCTCCGCGGCCGTCACGGGCAGGCTCTAGGCGGCCGACAGGGGCCGCGAATGGTTGTGTTGGTGGTCGATGAAGGTGCCCCCGAGCGGCGCTCTAGGAGGCACTGGAGGGGCTCTAGGGCTCCTCAAAAATAGATAGACGCCCCCTCTCACGCCGATAAACCGGAACCTTCACGGACCCGCTCGGGGCCGCGCTAGGCGTCTCTATCGTCGGTGTCAAACGGCCTGCAAAGTTGCCCCCCGATCGGCGTCCAATGTTGACCCCTTGAGTATGC
>NZ_JAHBGB010000028.1 GCF_018390555.1 Ancylobacter oerskovii
GCGCGAGGCGGATGGCGATGCCGCCGTCCGCACGCGCCTGCGGGAGCTTGCCAATGAGCGCCGCCGGTTCGGCTACCGGCGGCTGGCGATCCTGCTGAGGCGAGAGGGATTGAGGATGAACCTGAAGAAGGTCTACCGCCTCTACCGGGAGGAGCGGCTCGTGGTGCGTCGGCGCGGCGGGCGCAAGCGGGCGCTCGGCACCAGGGCGCCGGCGGCCGTTCCGCAGGGAGCGAACCAACGCTGGAGCCTCGACTTCGTGTCCGATGCCCTGAACGACGGCCGGCGCTTCCGGGTGCTGAACATCGTCGACGACTTCACCCGCGAATGCCTGGCGGCGGTGGTGGACACCTCCCTCTCCGGCGCCCGCGTCGTGCGCGAGCTCAAAGAGGTCATCCTCCGCCGCGGTCGGCCCTGCATGATCGTCTCCGACAACGGCACCGAGCTGGTCAGCCGGGCGGTTCTCGCCTTCTGCGAGGAGACCGCCATCGAATGGCACTACATCGCCCCCGGCAAGCCGATCCAGAACGCCTTCGTGGAGAGCTTCAACGGCCGGCTGCGCGACGAGTGCCTCAACGAACACGCCTTCTCTTCGCTTGCCGAGGCGCGGCGGATCATCGAGGCTTGGCGCATCGACTACAACACCGTCAGACCCCATACGAGCCTCGGCGGCCTCGCGCCGTCGATGTTCGCCAGCCGGTC
>NZ_JAHBGB010000029.1 GCF_018390555.1 Ancylobacter oerskovii
TCGACACGAGGCGGGATTCGAAGGTCATCGGGTCGATCGGACACCAGCCGGTCTGGTCGGCGACGCCAATGGCGGTCGCGATGGCACCTGCCCGCTGCGGCGGGATGACGTTGACGACCGCCGCCTTGTGGCTGCCGAACTCGGTGGTGAGCGTGCGCCCGGGCGCGTCGACCTCGGTGACCTTGCCGCCGAAGGAAAGGCTCACCCATTCCACCAGCCCCGGATAGAGCTCTGTCCAGGCCTGTTCGAACAGGCGCTGCTTGGAGAAGGCGTCCTTGGCGTCGAGGATGAGCAGCTTGGAGCGCGGCTTGCGGGTCTGGAGGAAGTGGGCGATCAGGCTCGCCCGCTCATAGGGGCCGGGTGGGCAGCGGAACGGGTTCGGCGGAGCGGAGATGACGACGAGGCCGCCATCCTCCATCGCTTCCAACTGGCGGCGCAGCAGCAGCGTCTGCTCGCCCGCCTTCCAGGCATGCGGCAGCAGTTCGGCGGCGGCGGCGTCATAGCCGGGGATGGCGTCGAGGCGCATGTCGATGCCCGGTGCGACGACGAGCCGGTCATAGTCGAGCATGACATCGTCGGCGAGCACCGCACGGCGCCGGGCGGCGTCGACCCGCACCACGCGCTGCGGCACATGGACGATGCCGTCGTCCTCCAGCCCGCGATAGCCGAAATGCTGGGCGCCGATGTCGCGCAGGCCGGCGATCACCGCATTGCTCATCGGGCAGGCGGTGTAGTGCTCGCTCGGCTCGACGAGGGCGACGGCGATAGTGGGATCCTCGCGCTTGAGCGCGCGGGCGAAGCTTGCGCCGGCAAAGCCGCCGCCGACCACGACGACGCGCGGGCCTGTTTGCGCCAGCACCGTGGGCGCTCCGAGCATGGCGGCGCCGGCGGCGAAGCCGCGCAAGAGGCTCCTACGGCTGAGCCGGTGCAGGGGAAGCCGGTGCAGCCGAGCCGGCCGGGGTGTTGCCGCCGGCGGCGAAATAGTCGGCGATGGCGCGGATTTCCTCATCGCTGAACCCCTTGGCGATGCGCGTCATCACGGTGGACGTGCGCTCGCCGCTGCGGAAGGCGGTCATCTGCGAGACGATCTGCTCAGCCGGCCGTCCGTTCAAGCTCGGAATCGGCCCGCGCCCGGCGGTGCGCGGGTGGCAGCCGGTGCAGGAGGTGGCCCCGCGCGGCGGCGCGGCCTCGGCCGGCGCCATGGGCACGGCCACCCACAGCGCCGGCAGCAGTAAAAGCATGAAGCGCATCAGGCAAACTCATGATTCTTGAGCGGCAGGGTACGATAGCGCTTGCCCGTCGCCGCGAAGAGCGCGTTGAGTACCGCCGGGCCGGCGACCGCGATGGTCGGCTCGCCGACCCCGCCCCAGAAGCCGCCGGAAGGCACGAGGATGGTCTCGACCGCGGGCATCTGCGCAAGGCGCATCACCTCATAGGTGTCGAAGTTTTCCTGCTCCATGCGCCCGCCCT
>NZ_JAHBGB010000003.1 GCF_018390555.1 Ancylobacter oerskovii
ATCGTCCGTCTCCATGATCGACGGACTCTACCTAAATCTGGAGGAAGATCAGGGTCTCAGGTCAGTCGAGGACAAATCCGGCAACCGTTATCCGTTCGCCGTCGAGGGCGTCTGCATGAAGTTCCCGATTTCTCGGCGAGTTCGGCCTGAAGAACGGCCCGGCCTCCCGCTCCAGTGTCAGATCCTCTGCATCACGACATTCCGGGGTCAAAGGGAGTTCGGAACCCGCTTGCGCGAACGCCGTGGTCCTGGCGGCGTGGATCAACGGCAACGTCAGAAATGCGGTCAAGAAGGAGCGTCGGCTTGAGGGCAAGATCAATCTCCAGCTCTTGAATTGCACGTGGTGCGGATGCGACGCGAACGATCACTGCAGGCGTCGTATGGCGTTGGCCTGCGCCTCGCGGATCAGTCCGGCATACATGTTCTCCTTGCCGGGATACCAAGGCATGGTGCCGATGGAGCCGAAGCCGGGGATTGTCTCCATGTGCGCGACCATGCGCGCGCGCATGCGCGCGTCGGGAAGCGCTCCGGTCATCGCCTGGAGATTGTCGTTCATGTGGTCGGGATTGGATGTGCCACACAGCACGGTTGTGACGGCCGGATGCGCCATGACCCATTTCAGGAAGAGCTGCGCCCAACTGGTCGCGCCGAATTCCTGCGCGAAGCCCGGCAATGGCCGTCCCTCGACCACCTTCATCAGCCGTGCCTTTTCAAGCGGCAGGTTGATGAGCACGCCGACGCCCTTGTCGGCGGCCGCCGGGAGCAGGCGGCGCTCGGCGGCGCGGTTGAAGATCGAGTAGTTGGTCTGGACGAAGTCCACATCCTCGCGTTCCACGATGGCCGTCAGCTGATCCTGCGCCGCCGACTCGTGGTGGGTCACACCCACATGGCGGATCAGGCCCTCCCGCTTCCAGGCCTTCATCAGCGGGATGATGACCGGCGCGTTGGTGATACTGTGGCATTGCATCAGATTGATCGTGTCGCGCCAGGTGCGCAGCCGCGACTGCCGCAAGCTTTCCTCGGCGTGGCTTTCATCACCGAGATATTCCCCGGTGGCCCAGACCTTGTTGGCGAGAAAGATCCCGTCCGATCCTGCATACTCCCCCATGAACTGACCGACGCTGACCTCGGCCGAGCCATAGAGCGGCGAGGTGTCGACGACGCGGCCACCCGCGGCGACATATCGCTCGAAGACCTGCCGGAGAGCGTCGCGATTCATGCCGGGCTTCAGGTCGAAGGTCAGGAAGGTGCCGAGGCCGAGCGTCGTGAGCTGCTCGCCGGTGCGCGGCAAAGTGCGGGTCAGTACATCCCGATTGGCTCCCGAAGCGGGCGAAGCCGGCTCCGTCTGCTGGGCCTGTGCTGTCACCTGCGCGTGTGCCGTCGCCTGGGAGGCGAGGCCGAGCCCCGTCGCCGCCCCGCCCAGCGTGCCGAGGAAGCGACGTCGGTTGATCTTCGACGGCTCCATGAGGTCCTCCTCTGTCCTGAGCGTCAGAACTGCCAATTGGCGGACACCCAGACGTAGGCGCCGTCGGTCTTGAGCAGCCGGCCAAGGCCGGGGAACGGGAAGTGGAAGCCAAGCACGGGTATGCGATCGGCCGCCACCCGGTCGAAGATGCGCCGGCGAGATGCGAGCGCCGCTTCCTTGTCGCGGTCGGGGCCCGGAACCCAGGGCCTGTCGACGTTGACGACCGGGTGATAGGCGAGGTCGGCCGTCAGCAGCAGCTGGTCGCCGCCGGAATGGACGAGAAACGCCGCCATGCCCGGCGTGTGGCCGGATGCGACAATCGTCGTGAGGCCGGGCACGATCTCCGCGCCGGCCTCATAAAGCTCGACATCGTTCATGACCGGCGCGAGGCTGCTCTTGATGGCTGCCGCGAAACGCACGCGGAAATCCTGCGGGACCGGCATGTAGGAGAGGTCCGGGTCGGTGCGGACGAAGAAATCCCAGTCCGCCTTCGGCACGAAGACCGTGGCGCGCGGGAAGGCCTTGCCGCCGTCGGCCGTTCTCAGATTGCCCACATGATCGGGATGGGTGTGCGAGATGACGATCAGGTCAATATCGGCAGGACCAAGCCCGATCGCCGCCAGATTTTCAAAGAGGCGGCCGCCGTTCGGCCCCATCGTCTTGCCCGCGCCCGCTTCGATCAGGATCCGCCGCCCGCCGGTTTCGATCAGCAGCGTGTTGAGATTGAGCGTCATGTGGTCGGCGGGAAGAAAGGTGCGCCGTAGTACCTCCTGAAGCTCCTCCTCGGGCGCGTCGCTCGCATAGACACGCGGCGGGCCGCCAATGACGCCGTCGCTCAGGACGGTCGCCCTTATGTCGCCGACATGGAAGCGGTAGCAGCCGGAATTGCCGCGCGGGGAGGGCGCGGCCTGGGCGCTCGCTCTGCTGGATCCGCCAATGGCCGGGACGACCGCGCTCGATGCGCCCGCGACGGCGGAGAGCATGATGGCGCGTCGGTTGAGGGTGAAGGCAGTCATCGGTCTTCCCTTTCGCTTGGGCGCATGCGCTCGTTCCGGCGTCGCGGCCGCAGGGGGCCGGGGACAGGAGCAAGCCGGGCGCGGCAATTACCCTTGCGGCAACCGTCGCACAGGGCTATTGAACCGATAAGACGCGCAATCATGATCAGCTTGATTAGATTTACTTCTCAATGACCCCAATCCGGCTCGACAGCTTCGATGCGTTCGCCTCGATCGTCCGCTGTGGCGGTTTCCGCGCGGCGGCGCTCGAGCGCGGCGTGTCGTCATCGGCCCTGAGCCAGACGATGAACGCGCTCGAAGAGACCCTCGGCATCCGGCTGCTCAATCGCACGACGAGGAGCGTGTCGCCCACGGAAGCCGGACAGCGCCTCCTCGAACGTTTGGCTCCCGCATTGAGCGATATCCGGCTCGCGGTCGCGGAAGTCGACGAGCTGCGGGACACGCCGTCCGGGACGCTGCGGATCAACGCCCCGGCGCCGGCGGTCGATCATGTTCTCTGCCCGCTGGCCTTCGATTTCATGGAGGCCTATCGCGAGGTGAACATTGAAATCATCAGCGATGCGGCAGTCATCGACATCGTGGAACAGGGCTTCGATGCCGGCGTCCGATTCGGCAAGCAGCTAGCGCAGGACATGATCGCGCTCCCGCTCGGCCCCGCGCTTCGCTATGCGATCGTCGCTTCACCGGGCTACATCGAAAAGCACGGCCGACCGCAGTCGCCGCTCGATCTCGTCCGTCACAACTGCATAAAGCGCCGGTTTCCCGGGGGCACTTTGGTCACCTGGCGGTTTGCCGACGGAAACGAAGAGATGGAGATCACTCCCACGGGCCGCCTGATGGTGAGCTCGGCGCACAATGAGCTCCAGGCGGCGGTGGCCGGCAGGGGAATAGCGCATGTCTTCGACGACTATGCCAAGCCCCATATCCGGAATGGCGGGCTCGTCGAGCTCCTCTCCGAGTGGAGCCCGACATTGCCGCACTGGTTTCTGTACTATCCGAGCCGACGCCTCCCGAGCGCTACCATGCGCGCCTTTCTCGACTACGTGAGGGCCTACGACTGGGAAGCCCGAGCGGCAGACCGGCAGCTCAGCATCTTGCCGTAGCCGGTCGCAACCATGTCAAACACAGCGGGAGCAAGATCGGGACCTTGCCCACACCGCCCACCTTTCGAGCCTCATTCGACGTGCTGCAATTCGATCCTGATCTCGGTCCCTTCCGGTCGTCGGAAGCGTTCGGTCATGCGGTCGCCGGCAACGACCAGCGTGAGGTCGTCGCGGGTGCGGACGCTGCCCACCCAGTTCGGAAATGTCGCCCCTTCCACGCGGTTTCCGCTGAATTCGCCTGTTTCATCAACGGTGTAGGTTCCAAAGAACCCGATACCGCGCGACATGGCCCTGCGGTTTTCATCATCCGTTCCCTCACCCCGAGCATTGGACGCAAACCGCGGGACGTCGGCGTCGGTAAGAACTTCAACGAAATGCATGTCGGGAGTGAAGACAAGAAGACCGTTGGGCTTCTCTCCATAGGCGGCGATATTCTTACCGCCGGGGTCAATCGTCGCCGACACCATGCGCCATGTGCCCACCACCTGGTTCTGTGCGGCGGTCTGCGCGAAGGCAGAAGACGAGATGCTCAAGGCGAGAGCTAAGACAACCGGCCGAATAGGCATGTTGTTTCCTTTCCTCTTCATGAGGTCTGCGTGTCCAGACCGCGGCCGCGTCTCACAGATCCTGCCGATCCGCGGAATGGGCCGTTGCCCGCTGCGCTTCGAGGGCAGACAGGCGTGCGACAAGCGCCGTTGAGATCGAAGAATAGGCCGTGCTGCCCAGCGTCAGCCGCAGCGGCGGCGCGGCGCTCTGCGCCGCCGAGAGAATTGCGGCCACTGTCCGCGCCGCGTCGCCCTTGATCGCGAAACGTCCGTCGTTGATCGCGCGGCGAACGGCGTCGGCGGGGGTGTCCTCGTAGGCCGCCAAGGGTTCGGCACGGTCGAGGTTGGCGCCGAACTTCGTGCCCGTCGGCCCCGGCTCGGCGATGATGAAGTCGATGCCGAAAGGCGCCACTTCCTGTGCGACGGATTCGACGAATCCCTCGATGCCCCATTTGGTCGCGTGGTAGAGGCTGAAGCCCGGATAGGCGATCTGCCCGCCTTCGGAGGAAACCTGGACGATCCGTCCGCCGCCTTGCCTCCGAAGAAAGGGCAGTGCGGCACGGATCAGATGGATAGACCCGGCAAGGTTGGTGGCGATCTGCCGGTCGATCTGCGCCGTGGTGAGCTCTTCCGCAGCCCCGAACAGGCCGTAGCCCGCATTGCTGACGATCACGTCTATCTTTTCATGCCGCTCGAAAGCACCCTCGACAACCGAGGCAATGCTGCCCGGCTCTGCCAGATCGAGTTGGACGATATCCAGACGGCTCGAGTGATCCTGCCTGAGCCGTGCCAGCGCTTCCGGGCGGCGGGCTGTCGCGATCACCATGTGACCGTCGGCCAGCAGCTGTTGCGCCATCTCAAGGCCGAGTCCCGAAGTGGCGCCGGTAATGAACCATGTCTTTGGCATGCGAGCTCCTCGTTCGTGCGCCTCCAGATGTAGATCGTGGATATTGGTGATATAAGATCGCCAGAATGGGATGATGTGGTGAAGATCAGTCACGAATGGCCCGTCCGAGCCTGAACGACCTGGCCGCTTTTGCAGCCGTGTCCAGCCACCGGAGCTTCCGCCGGGCCGCCGATGTCATGGGCGTTTCGCGGTCCGCCCTCAGCCACGCCATCATCGGTTTGGAGGGAAAGCTGGGCGTCCGGCTGTTCAACCGAACGACGCGCAGCGTGTCGCTGACCCAGGCCGGCGCAAGTCTGCTCGCACGCCTCGACCCGGTTCTTCAGGATCTCGACCAGGCGCTCGATACTCTTTCGGAAGAGCGCGGCACTCCCAGCGGCACGCTGCGGATCAATGCGAACAAGAGCGGTGCCCGCATCCTGCTCGCGGACGTCGTGCCGCGATTTCTCGATCTCTATCCCGATGTCGAGCTCGATCTGGTGTCGGAGGGGCGCCTCGTCGATATCGTGGAACAGGGTTTCGATGCCGGCGTGCGCCTGCTGGAGGCGGTGCCGCGCGACATGGTCGCGGTGAGGTTCGGGGGCGACGTGCGTTTCATCGCCGTGGCCGCGCCGTCCTATCTGGAGGGCCGCGCAACACCGACGACGCCTGACGACCTGCAGGCGCATCGCTGCATCCGTCAACGTCTTCCCAGCGGGAAGCGCTATCGCTGGGAATTTGCCAGACGCGGCGCCGAGATCGCGGTCGACGTGCCGGGCAATCTCACCCTCGACGACAATGATCTTCTCGTGCAGGCAGCGGCGGCCGGGCACGGCATCGCCTATGTTCCCGAGCCCTTCGCCACGCCGTTTCTGACATCCGGCCGGCTTGTGACCGTTCTTGACGACTGGTGCCCGCCGACACCGGGTCTGGCGCTCTATTACCCGCGCAGTCGGCACGTACCGTCGCCGCTCCGGGCCTTCATCGACCTGCTGAAGCAGTGGGACAGGAAGGGGTGACACCCGCGAGAGCGCGTCGGTCCGCCGCTCGTAGGACGTCACGGCGTTGCCGCTTGACCCGCCCGACGGCGCAACACCATCCCGCCGTGATGCAGGGTATTGAGATCCACGAAGTCGCCATCGGCGGTGAAGCCGGCGTCGTCCCAATAGTCGATATGCGTGCCGGTCACTTCATAACGGCCTCCATAGGCGCGCTCGCGTGTGCCGCGCGCCTCGACATAGCGACCGGTGGGCAGAAGCTCGTGGCGAACGCGACCATCGTCGGTCACCCACATGCCGCTATAGAGATGGTTAGGCTGCAATGCGGGCTCCTCGGCTTGTAAGGACTGGCTCAAGAGTGTGGCGGTCATCAGGACGGCGAATGCTTGTCGCATAAACGGGCTCCTCAACATCGACGGGGGCTGTCGGCCGCGAAGGCCGAACTGGCGCTGCGAGGGTTTTGAGGTTGGCCGCCCCGCGCGTGGTGCGCGGCGCAGACCGCTTCTCGGCTATTGCGGGCGCGGCTCGTTGTTCTCGACGACGCGCTGATAGGCAACGAGATCGAGAAACGCCTCGGCCTCGACGACCAGCCCGTCCTTCATCCGCAGCATCCAGATGAACCGATTGCGATAGGGGGCGCCCGAGGTCGTCGTGGCCGAGCCGTCGAAGCGGATGAGGACCGTGTCTCCCACGGCATAGATGCCGCGCACCTCCGGCACGATCGGGGTGTCGAGACGGCTGGTCAGGGGGCGCGATGCCCGTTCGACGAAGTCTTCCTGGCTGCGATACGTGCCGGCGACCGGGCCGGAACCGTGGATCGTCCAGACGACATCGGGGGCGAGAAGCGCGCCGAAGACATAAGTGCCTCCGCGCCATTTCTCGAAAGCATCGTGGACGATGGCCTTGTTCCGTCGTTCGACGGCCGTGTCATGGGTCTCCGCGGCCGGGTCGGATGCCGTGATCTCGGAATGCGCCGGAGCGATGACGGCCAGGAATGCCGATGCGATGAGCAGCCTGTAGCCCGCGCCGACAAGGCGGGAGCTCAATGAAAAGAGGGTCATGGGATCGTTCCTTTCGTTGGCATGCGGGGGGCCGTACGTCTTGTCTCGTTGCGGCCGGTCAGAAGCCGGAGAGTTGCATGTCGCTCTCCTCCGACATCAGCTGCGGCGCGCCACGGAAGCTCCGCCGAAGATGAGTTGCTGAACCAGGGGACGTTCCACGAAGCGGGCCGGGAAGATCGGATCGGGTTCGCTGACTCGGTTCAGACGATCGAGCTGTTCCGCCGACAGAGCGACGTCCAAGGCGCCCAGATTCTCCTGTGCCTGGGCGAGGGTGCGGGCGCCCATGATGGGCGACACGACCGTCGGGTTCGCGAGCGTCCAGGCCAGCGCGATCTGGGACGGCGTCGCTCCCACTTCCTCGGCCACCGCACGAACCTCCTGCGCGATCTCGATCGAGCGCTCGGTGAGATGCCCTGACGAGGCGATGACGCCCTTGCGGCTGGCAGACACCGCAGCCTCGCGTGAATCCTGAACGTCTGCCTTGGTGTATTTGCCGGCCAGCACGCCGCCGCCCAGCGGCGACCATGGGAGCACGCCGAGCCCCATCGCTGCGGCCATCGGCATGAGTTCATGCTCGACGGTGCGCTCCACCAGGCTGTATTCGATCTGGAGCGCGACGAAGGGCGACCATCCCCGCAGGTCGGCGAGGGTCTGCATCTCGGCGATCCGCCAGGCGGGCGTATTGCAGATGCCGAGATAGAGGACCTTGCCGGACCGGACGAGGTCGTCGAGCGCCCGCATCACTTCATCAGCCCGGGTCGTCATGTCCCAGGCATGGAGGTAGAGGAGATCGATCCGGTCGGTGGCGAGCTGCCTGAGGCTTTGCTCGACGGACCGCACCATGTTGAGGCGATGGTTGCCGCCTGCATTCGGGTTGCCGGGGTCGCGGGCCATGGTGAACTTCGTGGCGAGGACGAGCCGCTCCCGCTTGTCGCCGATGAATTCTCCAAGGAAGCGTTCAGCCGCTCCGTTGGTATAGTTCACCGCGGTATCGATGAAATTGCCGCCATGATCGATGTAGAGATCGAAGATGCGGAGCGCCTCGTTGCTGTCCGCGCCCCACCCCCAGTCCGATCCGAACGTCATGGTGCCGAGGCTCAACGGCGAAACACGCAAGCCCGAGCGACCCAGCAACCGGTAATCAGCGAGTCTCATTGGTCAGCGCCCTCATTCACTGGGTGAAAACTAGGGGCCGGCAGCCGAGCGGACAACTTGCCCAATCGTGACTACGCTGGTAATTTCACATTACCAATGGCTATTGATCTCACGGGAATCTCTGTCTTTCTGGCCGTCGCGGAGATGCGGAGCTTCCGCGCGGCCGCCGCGCATCTGGGCGTGACGCGGCCGGCGGTAAGCCAAGCCATCCGTCGGCTCGAAGATCGCCTCGGCGTCGCGCTCGTCCAGCGCACGACGCGAAGCGTCAACCTCACCGAGGCCGGCGAGCAGCTTTTCCAGCGCGTGGCGCCGGCCATCGCCGAGGTCGGCCTGGCCCTGGACGCCGCAGCGGATAGGGACATGGCGCCGAGCGGCCTTTTGCGGCTGGCGGTGTCCTCGATCGCGGAACGGTTCATCTCAGGACCGCTGCTGGCCGGCTTCGCCGACGCCTATCCGGCCGTTCAGATCGATGTGACCGTCACCGATGAGGAGTTCGACATCGTGGCGGAGGGCTTTGATGCCGGGGTGCGGCTTGGCGAGGTGATCGACCAGGACATGATCGCTATTCCCGTCTCGGGCGAGCAGCGCCAGACCGTGGTCGCCGCACCTGCTTACATCGAGCGGTTCGGCAGGCCTTCGCATCCGTCCGATCTGGCGCAGCATCGCTGCATCGGCTGGCGTCCTGCGCCGCAGACGGCGCCTTACCGTTGGGAATTCGGCGAAGAAGGGCGTGAATACGACGTCGCCGTCAATCCCGAGATCACTACCAATGACATGTGGCTGATGATCCGCATCGCCTGCGCGGGGGGAGGGATAACCTTCGGCATGGAAGAGACCTTTAGGCCCTATGTCGCCTCCGGCCAGTTGGTGCCTCTCCTCGAAGACTACTGCCCGCCCTTCGCGGGCTTCTTCCTCTACTTTCCCAACCGGCGAAATCTCGCCCCCAAGCTGCGGGCTCTGGTCGACCACGTAAAGCGGTGCCGATAGCGCAGGGCTCTGCCGAGGACGGCTCTGGCCCATTGCGGCGAGTGTCGGGACTGTTGGAGAACGGCTTATCGCGACAAGCTGCCCGCGGCCCCAGGGTCCGATGTAAACTGCCAATTGGTCGGGCGTGCCACCGGGAAGGTGTCGAGCAGCTTTGCGAGGATGCTGGGGCCAGTGGCATCGACCGGAATGAAAAAACGGAGCTTCCACGAGTTGCACACTTCGCCTTGCCTCAGCGACGGGGCGATAGGTGTGCTCAACAGTCCGCCGGTGTGGTGAGCCGAATGTTCTGGCTGGATTCTGACCCTTCAGCTTGGGAGCGACCATTGGTTCTCGACGGCCGGATGAATTGGATGGTGATCCATGACCGTGTGGCGAGCGAAAAGCGCGGTCGGAAGGATCGCCAGGTTGGTGCCGCCGCCAAAGCGGCGCCACGCATTATCCCAGTCTTTCAAGCCGCGTACCGGAAGACAGATCCGCGATCTCGCTGAGCGGCACAATACGGGCAGCAAGGGTTGCCCGCATGGTGCGCGTCTGATCCTCCGCCAGTTGTCACCATAATGCTCGCGGCTGTCTTGGCGACCTCCGGGCATTGTTTCGCAGCTAAGCGCCGACTTCGCGTGACGATTTGCTTGCCGGGCCGACCGTTCGGGGGCCATCGCCCTCGTGGAACGGAACTTACCATGGGACGGGATGTCCCTCGCGGTCGAGGTAGCGGAGACCGGGCCGGCCCTGCTGCGCGAGGAGCGTCGACACGATCTGCGGCACGGTCTCTTCCATCGTGAAGGGGGCGTCGGGGCCGCCCAGTCCGGTGCGGATCCAGCCCGGCGCCATCAGGACCAAGGCGCGGGGTTCCCTGGCATGGCGGGCGGCAAAGCTCCGCATGTACTGATTCAATGCCGCCTTGGAGCCGCGATAGACCTCGTGGCCGCCTTTGACGTTGTTGGCGACGCTGCCCTGCCCCGATGACATGACGCCGATCATCCCGGCCGGCGACACGACATCCTGCAAGGCTTCGACGACGCGCATCGGGCTCAGCGCGTTGGTGACCATCACGCGAATGAATTCCTCGGTCGTAACTTCGGCGATGGTTTCGTCCTGATCGGCGTTGGCCGTGCCGGCATTCACGAACAGAATGTCGATGCCGCGCCCGGTAAGGCGCTGCCGCAGGGCGGCGATCTCGTGCGGTTGGGTTATGTCGAGCGGCTCGATCTCGACGCGGCCGGGATGGGCCTGCGCCAGATCGTGCAGAGGGGTCCGGTCGGTGCCGCGCACGGTGCCGATGACGGTCCAGCCTCGTGCCACGAACTCAGCTGCCATGGCATGGCCGAGGCCACGCGACGCGCCGACGAGAAGCACGGTGCCTGTCGCCTGGCTGGGATCAATCGGGGTCATTGGAGGGTGCCTTTCTCTTCGATATCCACGGCGAAGATGCGAGCGACGGAGGCAATGTACCAGGCACATAGAATGCAAACTATTGTTGTGCCAGACGCTATGTCTGATCCGCCCGACGGTCTAAAGTCGGACGATGGATGCCGCCGATCTCAACCTGCTTCCCGCCCTGGACGCTCTCCTCGCCGAGGGGAGCGTGACCCGCGCGGCGCGGCGCCTCGGCCTGAGTGCCTCCGCCATGAGCCGGACACTGGCGCGGCTGCGGGCCGCGACCGGCGATCCGCTGCTCGTGCGCGCCGGTCGCGGACTCGTGCCGACGCCGCGCGCGGTGGCGCTGCGTGATCGGGTGCACACGCTCAATCGGGAGGTGCAGGAGGTTCTTCGCCCGCCGGATGATCGGCTTGAACTCGCGACGCTCGACCGGACCTTCACCATTCGGGCCAATGAAGGTTTTGTCCGGCTGTTCTCCGCCCCTCTGGTCACTGCCATCCTGGAAGCGGCGCCGCGTGCACGGCTACGCTTCGTGCCGAAGCCCGCGAAGGACGCCGGGCCTCTGCGGGAAGGCGCGATCGACATCGAGATCGGGGTGCTGGGCGATTTCGCCCCCGAAGTGCGGACCTGTCTGCTCTTCCGCGACCGCTTCCTCGCCGTGGTGCGGGCAGGGCACCCGCTATTGTCTATGTCGGTGACGCCGGAACGCTATGCCGCGGCTGGGCATGTCGTGGTCTCGCGCAAGGGCGGTTCTAAAGGGCCGGTCGACGAGGCCCTGGCGGCGCTGGGGCTTCGGCGGGACATCGTCGCTGTCATGCCGGGTTTTCCCGATGCCGTGCGCATCGCCCGTCACACCGACCTGGTCGCCCTTGTACCCCGCTCGTGCCTTGGCGACCCGTCGCTCATGAACGGCTGTGCCAGCTTCGAGCTTCCGGTCGCAACACCCGAAATCGTCGTCTCGGCGATGTGGCATCCCCGCATGGAGGCCGACCTCGCGCACCGTTGGCTGCGGAACACCATCATGTCGATCTGCCATTGGCCGGCGCAGAGAGGCGACGCGAGCGGCGCGGAGCCCTGAATTGCCTGGCGTAACCTCGACGTCGGCCTCGAAGAAATGCCGGGGATGACTGCGGGGCGTGAGCCGCAAGCGCGAGACTTGACCTGGTCGGGTGAGACCGCTCCGCGGAACGCGGGCCACCCGCGGATCGCCCGGCATTAAAGCTATTGAGACAGCCGACAGACGATCGATGACCAGGGAAGGCGACGCGCCTTGTCGGTGCCTGGGGGCGGTCCCGTATTGACCCGTCCAGAAAAGCAATCGGACGCAAAGTCTAAGATTCCAGCGCCGTGATGACCGCCTTCGCGACGGCCGCACTGGAGGCCGGATTTTGCCCAGTGATCAAGTTGCCGTCCTCAATGACAAAAACGCCCCAGTTCGAACCCTGATCGAACACCGCACCACGCTCCCGCAGGTTCCGGGCGAGGAGCCAGGGCGCATTCTCGGCCGTGCCGAACTCGATCTCTTCCTCATCGGTGAAAGCGGTCATACGGCGACCCTCGAACGGCCAGCGACCATCCTCATTGGCCGCAAGAAGGGCGACGGGGCCATGGCACACCGAACCGATCAGCTTGCCCGCGCGGTCTGCTTCCACCAGGACCCGGCCCATGTCGGCGTCCTTCCACAGATCCTCGACCGGACCGTGGCCGCCGGGAATGACGATGGCGTCATAGGCCAGCGGATCGATGTCGGCGAGGACGAAAGGCGATGTCAGGCGGCCGGCGTTCAGGTCGAGGTAGCCCCGGTAACGACCGGCGGTGTCCTCGCCAATCAGATCGGGCGACAGGCTGAGCGCGTCGATGGTCGGCGTCACCCCGCCGGGCGTCGCCAGATCGACCCGGAAGCCGGCCTGATGGAAGGCTTCGTCGATGACAATGAACTCCTCCGCCCAGACGCCGGTCTCGTAGAGCGAACCGTCCGCGCGGGTCCAGTGATCGGCGGCGGACAGGACGATGAGGATGGACTTCATGGTTGTGTTTCCTTGAAGGGGCGGACGCTCGGCGCCCGCCCGTCGGGTCAGGAACTGGGGGATCAGATGTTCTGGCCGCCGGAGACCTCGATGCGCTGGGCGGTGATCCAGCGGTTGTCGGGCCCGAGCAGGCTGGCCACGGCCGGACCGATATCGTCGGGAAGGCCGACCCGGCCGAGCGCGATCATCGCGGCGAAGGCGTCATTATAGGCTGGGGTGTCCCGCACGGCGCCGCCGAGGAAATCGGTGGCGATGGCCCCGGGTGCGACGACATTGGCGGTGATGCCTCGGCCGCCCAGTTCCTTGGCCATGTAGAGCGTCATGATCTCGACAGCGCCCTTGGCGGCCGAATAGGCCGAGAAGCCGGGGTAGGAGACGCG
Organism: Ancylobacter oerskovii; assembly: GCF_018390555.1. Lineage (GTDB taxonomy): Bacteria > Pseudomonadota > Alphaproteobacteria > Rhizobiales > Xanthobacteraceae > Ancylobacter > Ancylobacter oerskovii. Next base: position 13,001 of record NZ_JAHBGB010000003.1, read on the forward strand.
GGTGAGGCCGGACGAGAAGTTCACGATCCGGCCGCCATCGGCCAGCATCGGCAGCAGCGCCTGGGTCAGGAAGTAGACGCCCTTCACATGCACATTGAAGAGGAGGTCGAACTGTGCCTCGGTCGTCTCGGCGAAGCCGGCCATCTCGCCGTGTCCGGCGTTGTTGACCAGATGGTCGAAGCGGTCGCGGCCCAGGGACGTCAGCGCGTCGCGCACCTGGCCTGCGAAAGCGCCAAAGCCCGAGACGTCACCGGTGTCGAGCTGGAGGGCGACAGCGCGGCGGCCCATGGCTTCGATCTCGGCGACCACCGCTTGCGCCTCGTCGGCGCGGCTGCGGTAGGTCAGGATCACATCGCCGCCATGGCGGGCGATGTTGAGAGCGGTGTTGCGGCCGAGGCCACGGCTGCCGCCGGTCACGATGGAGAGAGTGGTCATGGTCTTCGTCCTTTGAGAGTGAGGGTTAGCCAATCTTGGTGTTGCGGAGCGCGGCCTCGCCGTGCTCGCGATCAAGGCGCAGCAGGGCGCCGCTGGAGGCGCTCTCGATGAAGAGGGCGAGGGTCGCAGCCAGAAGGGCGGCGAGGCCCAGACCGGCCGAGACGAACATCCCGGTCATCAGCAGGTCCGCCGGGCCGTTGCGGATGCGGAGCATCAGGGCGCCGGCCAGGCCGAGCAGCGTGGTACCCGCAAAGAGGGCGACGGCGGCGTTGAGCAGCCCAAGGCATTTCAGCTGCAGCCAGACGCGCCGACGGATCAGATGAAGGGCCTCGGTGGGGTTCACGTAGCGGATCGAGAGGCTGTGCCGATCGGTTTCAAGAGCCGCGCGGGTTTCGCGCCAGTGGCTGATGGCCAGGTTGTAGCGCGTCGTGGCGCGGTTCTGGAGGATAGCGCTGGCGTTGGTCAGGATGGCCGGCCCGGCGATGAAAGACAGGGAGGCGAAGGGGTCTTCGAGCACGTTTGACCTCCAGGATCGGGGAGCGCGCCGGATCAGGCCGCGAGGCTCAGATGCTTGGTGCGCTGGTAAGGCTTGAGGATCTCGGGGCCGCCCTCGGTCTCCATGCCGCTTTCCTTCCAGCCGCCAAGCGCGGCTTCGGGGTTGTGGGTGATGGGACCGTTGACGCCGACGACGCCGTATTCGAGCGCGTCGATCAGGCGGCGCTGGCGCACCGGATCATGGGTGACGACGTAGGATGCCAGTCCAAAGTCCAGCCGATTGGCGCGACGCAGCATCTCGGCCTCGTCCGTGAAGCCGAGCATCGGCGCAATCGGACCGAAAGGCTCCTCGTTCAGGACCGAAGCGTCTTCAGGCACGTCGTCCAGCACGGTCGGCGCGTAGAAATAGCCTTCGTTGCGAAGCCTGCGACCACCGGTCAGGACGGTCGCGCCACGCATCCGCGCGTCCTCGACCATGGCTTCCACCGCACTGAGGCGGCGGGCATTGGCGACCGGCCCCATATCGATGCCCGGATCCTGACCGGGACCAACCCGCAGGGCCTCGGCACGCTCGACGAAGCGGGCGACAAACCGGTCGCGGATCGAGTTCTCAACGAAAAAGCGCGACGGGCTGAGACAGAACTGGCCGGCATTGTGGAACTTGGCGGTCGCCAGCATGTCGGCGGCCCAGATCGGGTCGACGTCGCCGCAGACAATCACGGGCGCGTGGCCACCAAGTTCCATGCTGACGGTTTTGATGCGCGCGCCGGCCGCGGCGGCGAGGCGCTTGCCGATCGGGATCGAGCCGGTGAAGGACAGCTTGGCCACTTCCGGCGCGGCGACCAGATGGTCGGAGATCATGCCGGGTTCGCCGAAGATGACCGAAATCGCCGCGGGCGGCACTCCCGCTTCGAGCAAGGCGCGAGCCAAGGTCAGCACGGATCCCGGCGTTTCCTGAGACGGCTTGCAGATCACCGAGCAGCCGGCTCCGAGGGCACCGGCGAACTTCTTCGCGGCCAGGGCCATGGGAAAATTCCAGGGTGTGAAGGTGGCCACGACGCCGACCGGATGCACCTGCACCTCGGTGCGGCTGCCGGGGCTGCGCCCCGCGACGGAGTAATCAGCAATCCGCCGGGCTTCTTCGCCACCCCATTCCAGAAAGTCCGCGGAACGCTCGACTTCAAGGCGCGCCTGAACCAGAGGCTTGCCCTGCTCCCGCGTGATCGTCCGGGCCGCGACCTCCATGTCTGCGCGCAAAAAGTCCGCCGCGCGCTTGAGGATGCGGCCGCGTTCCCACGGCGAGGTGGTCGACCAACTGCGCAAGCCCAGGACGGAGACGCGTACGGCCTCGGTCAGGTCATCGGCGGTCGCATGGGCGACCGAGCCGATCGCCTCGCCGGTGGCAGGGTCGACGACGTCGGAAGACTGCGCCGCCGAGCCAGCGCGCTCGATGCCGTCGATCAGAAGACGGAACTCATGAGACATGGGTCGGCTCCTCGCACCACGGGCGCGTCATACTCGGCGGGTTTCGCCGGAGGGGATGGTCGGTTGCCGGACTAACGGTCCGTGGGAGACTGTGGCCTGCGGAAACCGCCGGAAGGCTTGGTTCCGCTGGGCTGACCCTCATTGAATAGGCCGAGCGGTTGCGCGTGAGAACGACTTCGTTTATCTCTCACCCATAGCTGAAAGGCATGGCTGATGGAGCTGAGGCATCTCCGCTACTTCGTCGCGATAGCCGAGGAAGGCAGCATGACCGTCGCGGCGGAGAAGCGCCTGCACACGGCGCAACCTTCGCTCAGCCGCCAACTGCGCGATCTGGAGCACGAGGTCGGGGCGCAACTGCTGGAGCGCGGTGCACGGGGCGTCAGATTGACCCCGGCGGGCCGGGCTTTCCTGGAGCACGCCCGTCTGGCGCTCAAATCAGCGGCTGAGGCTGTAGGCGCGGCTCGTCGGGCTGCGCGGCCGCCGAAGCCGAGCTTCTCGGTCGGCTTCCTCACAGGGCAGGAAGTGGAATGGCTGCGCCATGTCAGCTATGTGCTGCGCGACCAGCTGAAAGACATCGATTTTCGGGTCTCGAGCGACTTTTCCGTCGAGATCGGCGCGGCGCTGCAGCGCGGCGACGTCGACCTCGGCTTCTGCCGGATCGAGCCTCAACCGGACGTGACCTACCGGGTCATCGCCTCCGAACCGATACGGGTCGTGCTCCCCCGCGACCATCCGCTGACGGCCTGCTCGGCGATCGACGTGCGGGACATCAGGCCCGATTCCTTCATCGGGTACACCGACTCGCCGCATGTGCTGCGGAGCATCGTCGACCGCTATCTGGCCGATCGCGGCGTAGCGATGGCCCCGACGAGCTTCCTCGATGGCATCGCGACCGGGATTTCGCTGGTGGCCTCGACGGGCGGGGTGACCCTCCTGCCAGCCTATGTCGAGCCGCTCCTGCCCCGGCCGGTTGTCAGCCGCCCCCTGGTAGGCAACCCCCCGGTGATCGACATCGCGGCGGGTTATCGGGCGGACAATCCCTCGCCCGTGCTCAAATACTTCCTGGAGAACATCGACAGCCTGGTCACGTCACGGGATCGCGGCTGAGCGCGGCCGCTTCTTGCGCGGGTTCGCCGGCAACCATGCCGCGCCTCGCGCGCTTGGCGGGAAGGCGCGGGCGGCGGATCGCAGCGAAGCCTGCGCCCCGCGCCGGCGAACGGGACCGCACCCGCATCCCATCTCAAGCGCTGCTGTCGACCGACGGCGCGGTGACGGCACGCGGGAGGTGGCGCCCGACATCGCCCATCGTCGTCCGCGCCGCGCGCTGCGGCGGCTCGGCGACGAGTGCGAAACGATCGCCAAGCCCTCTCAGGGAGCCTATCTCGACCGGCCCGCTCGCCCGGAAGACGGTTCCGCCTATCGCTGAGGACGCCGGGCGGCGTCCCGGCCTAGTCCTGTTCCCGCCATTCCCGCAGCAGCATGTCGAGGAATCGCTGGGCGGCTGGCGAGAGGCGACCGCTGCGGCGCTGGACGACGCCGATCGGACGGGACACCTCGGGCTCGATCAGCGGGCGGGTCATGATGAAGGGGTGGTCGGATCGTGGCGTGGCGAGACGCGGCAGCACGGAAACGCCGAGACCTTCCTCCACGAGGCCGAGCGATGTCGACAGATGGGTGACCTCGTAGAACCACTGCAGCCTGAGATTTGAACGGGCCAGCGCGGCGTCGAGCAGGGTTCGGTTGCCGCTGGTGCGCCCCACGGTGATGAGCCGGTGCGGCTCCAACTCCGACCAGCGCAGCGGTCCCTCCACCGCCAGCGGATGATCGCGGCGGCAGGCGAGCACGAAGGGGTCGTCCATCAGCGGCGTGAACTGGAGCTGCGGATCGGAGGAGGCCATGAGGCTGATGCCGAATTCGACCTCGCCGCGCGCCACGCTCTGCAAACCGTCATTGGCGCTGAGGTCGAGGATGCGGAAGCGGATCTGCGGGTAGATCTCGTTGAAGCGCTTGATGACGCCGGGCAGGAAGTAGAACGCCGCCGTCGGCAGGCAGGCCATGGTGACGACCGCATTCTGCCGCTGGCCGAGCTCGCGCACCGAGAACAGCGAGCTCTCGAACTCCTCCAACATCCGCTTCACCAGCGGAACCATCTCGCGGCCCAGAGCGGTGGGCGCGACGCGGCGCGTCGTGCGCTCCAGCAGCGCCGCGCCGACCGCCTGCTCCAGCTTCTGGATGCGCCGGGTGAGCGCCGGCTGAGAGAGGTTCAACACTTCCGCCGCCTTGTGGAAGCCTTCCAACTCGACGACCGCAAGGAAGGCGCGCAGGTCGAGAATGTCGCAATTGATATTCAAGACGCATCAATCCTTACGATCTTTGCATTTAATGTGCAGAACATCCGCCGATACAAGCATGAATGAGACCCATTCATGCGAGGATCGTATCAGATGCACAAGAGCACGGACATGCGCATCCCCGCGGTGATGATGCGAGGCGGGACCTCCCGCGGTCCCTTCATCCTCGAAAGCGATCTGCCCGGCGACCCCGCGCTTCGGGACCAGGTGCTGCTCGCCATGATGGGATCGCCCGATGCGCTGCAGGTGAACGGCATCGGCGGCGGCAACCCGCTGACCAGCAAGGTGGCCATCGTCGCGCCCTCGCAGCGCCCCGGGGTGGATGTGGAGTATCTCTTCGCGCAGGTCGCGGTGGACCAGCCCGTCGTCGACATGACGCCCAACTGCGGCAACATGCTCTCCGCCGTCGGCCCCTTCGCCATCGAGAGTGGGCTACTGCCCGCCGGCCCCGACCAGACCACGGTGCGGATATTCAACCGCAACACCAGCAAGACGATCGAAGCGATCGTGCAGACGCCGGACGGCAGCGTGACCTATGGCGGCGACACCGAGATCGACGGCGTGCCGGGACGCGCGGCCCCGATCAAGCTCACCTTTCTCGATGCCAACGGCTCGAAGACCGGCAGCCTGTTCCCGACCGGCCAGTTCGCCGAGACGATCGAGGATGTGCCGGTGACGCTGATCGACTATGCCATGCCGATGATGATCATCCAGGCAGCGGCCCTCGGCCTCGCCGGCACCGAGATGCCCGAGGAACTCGACGCCGACCGCCCGCTGTTCCGGCGTCTGGAGCGGCTGCGGCGGGAGGCCGGGCGGCGTATGGGGTTGGGGGACGTCTCCAATGCGGTCGTGCCCAAGATCGGGCTGATGGCTCCGCCGGTCCGACCCGAGGGCACTATCACCTCGCGCTACCTCGTGCCTCACCGTACCCACCGTGCCCACGCGGTCACGGGCGCGCTCTGCGTTGCCGTGGCCGCCGCCACGCCCGGCACCGTTGCCCATGCCGTGGCGCGCCTGCCGGCTGCCGGGAAGCCGCTCGTCATCGAGCATCCCAGCGGCAAGATCGATGTCGATCTCGTACTGGACGCGGCGGGCGAGGTGGGCCGCGCCAGCCTGATCCGCACCGCCCGCCGCATCTTCGAGGGGACGGTCATCGTGCCGCTGCCGGAACAGCGGGAAACCGGCGGCACCCAAGGTCCGGCTAACCTCGTCGTCCAAACTGATTGCCCAGCCTGATCGCCCAACCTGATCGCCCGTGTCTCGCGACGCGACGGCGCGGATGCCAAAGACATAAGAACTCGGAGGAAACCATGTTGAACCGTCGCCATCTCACCCTGCTCCTCGTGGCCGGCTGCCTGGCCGCCGCCCTTCCCGGCGCCTCTGTCGGCGTCTTTCCTGCCGCCCATGCGCAGGACGCCTATCCGATGCGTCCGGTGAAGCTGGTCGTGCCCTACGCCGCCGGCGGCGGCACCGATGCGATCGCCCGCCTCGTCGCCAGCGGCGTCGGGGAGAAGCTCGGCCAGCCCATGGTGGTGGAGAACAACGGCACCTCCGGCGGCAATGTCGCCTCCCAGCGCGTGGCGAGCGCCGACCCGGACGGCTACACGGTGCTGATGGCCAACCAGGGGCCCATGGTGGTCAACCCGCATCTGTTCAAGAGCCTGAAGCTCGACCCGCTGACCGCCTTCGATCCGGTGACGCTGATCGCCCGCACGCCGCTGGTGGTGGTGGTCTCCAAGAACTCCAAGTTCAAGAGCTTCGAGGAGATCATCGCCTTCGGCAAGGCGAACCCCGGCGCCCTGACCTATGGTTCGGCCGGCAATGGCTCGGCGAGCCATCTGGCGACGGCGCTGCTGCTCGCGCAGGCCGGGATCGACGCGGTGCATGTCCCCTATAAGGGCGCCGGCCCGGCGCTCAACGACATGCTGGGCGGACGCGGCGACTTCATGGTGACGACGCTCCCCTCGGTGCTGGGACTGGTCGACAGCGGCGAGATGGTGCCGCTCGCCGTCACCACCAAGGAGCGGGTCGCCAAGCTGCCCAACGTGCCCGCCGTTGCCGAGCGCGGCTATCCGAACTACGAGTCTGCCGCCTGGTACGGCTTCGCCGTGCCCAAGGGCACGCCGCAGCCGGTGATCGACAAGCTGCGCAGCGCGACGCTCGAAGCGCTCGCCGCCCCGGTGATCAAGGAGCGTCTGGGTGCCGAGGGCACCACCATCGTCGGCGACACGCCGCAGGAATTTGCCGCGATGATGAAGTCGGAAAGCGCCCGCTGGGCGACCTTCCTCGGACAGGCCGGCATCTCCATCGACTGAGCCTTCCGCGTCCCGGCTTCGACCGGGGCGCGACCATGCCGCGCGGGGACGGTGTCGCCGCGAAGGACGAGCCCGGCCCGGAGCGCGGAAAGACCGGGACGCCGTAACGCCACCACGCGCCAAGGGCCGGAGCCCGGCGAACGCTCAGGGAGGGCATCATGACGGATGTGGCGCGCGGGGCCTTGGGCTCGCGCAAGCAGGCGGGGGCCGTCTCCCGCAAGGAACTGGGCGCGGCGGCGATCCTGATCGCGCTCGCCGTGCTGGGCTTCGCGCTCTCCTCCGAGCTGCCGCGGGGCACGCTGCGCTCGGTCGGCGCTGGAATGCTGCCGCAGGCGCTGTCCGTCCTGCTCGGACTTTGCGCCATCCCCATTCTCCTCGGCGCCTTGCGCGGGGCGGGCGAGCCGGGGGAACTGACCTTCTCGCTACGCGGGCCGGCCCTGGTGCTCTCGGCCACCGCCCTGTTCGCCCTGACGATCAAGAGCTCGCATTTCGAGGGCTGGAGCACGCCCGAGCTTGGCCTCGTCGTGGCCGGCCCGCTGGCGATCGTGATCGGCGGCTACGCCTCGCCGGAGGCCCGGCTGCGACCGCTGGTGACGCTGGCGCTCTTCCTCACTCCCTTCAGCCTGGTGCTGTTCGGCGACCTTTTGAACCTGCCGATCCCGATCATGCCCCGCTATGTGCAGGAGGTGCTGCTGGCGGGCTGGAGCTATCGCGGCGCGCTGCGGCTCGCCGCCGCCCTGATGGCCGGCGCCGGGGTGCTGGTGCTGCTCGTCGGGCGGCGCGTATCCGCCAAAGTCCCGACAGCGACGAAAGGAGGCTGAGCCATGTTCGACCTCATCGGCAATCTCGGCCTCGGCCTCGCCGTCGCCTTCTCGCTCAAGAACCTCGTCCTGTGCCTCACCGGCTGCCTGGTGGGGACGCTGGTCGGCATCCTGCCCGGCGTCGGGCCGATCGCCACGATCTCGATGCTGCTCCCGATCACCTTCGGGCTCGACCCGGTCGGGGCGCTCATCATGCTGGCCGGCATCTATTACGGCGCGCAGTATGGCGGCTCGACCACCGCGATCCTCGTCAACATTCCCGGCGAGGCGACGGCGGTGGTGACGACGCTGGACGGCCACCAGATGGCGCGGCGTGGGCGTGCCGGCATCGCGCTCGGCATCGCCGCCATCGGCTCCTTCATCGCCGGCACCTTCGCCACCCTGCTGATCGCCGCGCTCGCCAAGCCGCTGACCAGCCTCGCTTTGGTCTTCGGCCCGGCGGAGTATTTCTCGTTGATGGTGATGGGCCTGGTCTTCGCCGTGGTGCTGGCGCATGGCTCGATCCTCAAGGCCATCGCCATGATCCTGTTCGGCATCCTGCTCTCGACGGTGGGGATCGACCTCGAGACCGGCGAGGCCCGCATGACCCTCGGCATGGACTTCCTGGCTGACGGGATCGACTTCGCCGTCCTCGCCATGGGCGTGTTCGGCGTGGCGGAGATCCTGCGCAACCTCGACAATGTCGAGACGCGGGACGTGGTGAAGCAGTCCATCGGCCGGCTGCTGCCGGGACGGGAGGAGATGCGCCAGTCGGCGGCGCCGATCCTGCGGGGTACGCTGATCGGCTCTATTCTCGGCATCCTGCCGGGCAATGGCGCGGTGCTCGGGCCGTTCGCCGCCTACACGCTGGAAAAGAAGATCGCCAGGGATCCGAGCCGCTTCGGCAAGGGGGCGATCGAGGGCGTGGCGGGCCCGGAAAGCGCCAACAATGCCGGCGCGCAGACCTCCTTCATCCCCCTTCTGACCCTCGGCATCCCGCCCAATGCGGTAATGGCGCTGATGGTCGGCGCCATGACCATCCACGGCATCGTGCCCGGCCCGCTGGTGATGACCAATTCGCCCGACCTGTTCTGGGGGATGATCGCCTCCATGTGGATCGGCAACCTGATGCTGCTTGTCATCAACCTGCCGATGATCGGGCTGTGGGTGAAGCTCCTGAAGGTGCCTTACCAGCTTATGTTCCCGGCCATCCTGATGTTCTGCTCCATCGGCATCTTCTCGATCAATTCCGAGCCGGTGCAGGTGCTGCTGATCGGGCTGTTCGGGTTTGCCGGCTACATTCTCGCCAAATTCGGCTTCGAGCCGGCACCGATGCTGCTCGGCTTCGTGCTCGGCCGGCTGATGGAGGAGAATTTCCGCCGCGCCCTGCTGGTCTCGCGCGGCGACATGGCCACCTTCGTCGACAGCCCGATCTCAGCCGGTCTGCTCCTCATCGCCGCCATCATGCTGATCGTGGTGTTGCTGCCGAGCTTCCGCCGCGGCCGCGAGGACGTGTTTGCCGAATAGCGCCTCACCGCCGGGGCGGGCAGGGCATCGGGGGATGCGTTGCCCGCCCGGCACACTTGATGGACTCCCGACCATGACCGCCGCCGAGCCGCCACCCCATTCGCCGCCGCCCCATTCGCCGGTCATCCGCACCATCGCCATGCCCGCCGACACCAACCCCGCCGGCGACATTTTCGGCGGGTGGCTGATGGCGCATATGGACCTCGCCGCCGGCAATGTGGGGACCCGCCGGGCCAAGGGACGCGTCGCCACCATCGCGGTGGAGGCGATGAGCTTTCTCAGCCCGGTGCTGGTGGGCGACGAGGTGAGCTTCTATGGCGAGGTGCTGTCGGTCGGCCGCACCTCGCTGCGCATCCGCATCGAAGCCTGGCGGCGCCCCCGTGAGGGCGAGACGATGAACAAGGTGACGGAGGCGACCTTCACCTTCGTCGCCATCGGTTCCGACCGTCGGCCCCGGCCGGTTGTCGGCGGGTGAGCCGCATCTGCAAAGGGCGCAAAGGCCAAGGTGGCGCAGCGGCCAAAGGCCGCCCAATGGCCACGGGCGCGAAGACGGCGTCCGTGGCCCTGCGGCCTCCCGGCGCCGGAGGGCCGGGGAGACCGGGTTTCATCCGGCGTTCACGCCGCCCGGTCGGCGGCGGCCGGTCCCGCCTCCGTGTGACGGATCTCGGTGCCGAGCACCTTCAGGCATTCGCGCATGAAGGCGGCGAGCGCCGTCCACCCCTTGGCCGAGACCATGTTGCCGTCGACCAGCGCCTCGGTCGGCGAGAGGTCGACATAGGTGCCCCCAGCGAGACGCACTTCGGGCTCGCAGGCGCCGAGCGCGCCGACCCGCTTGCCCGTCACCACGCCGTCCACCGCGATGAGGATCTGCACGCCGTGGCAGATAGTGAAGATCGGCTTTCCCGCCTCGTGGAAATGGCGGACCATTGCCTGGATGCGCTTGTCGGTGCGGATATATTCCGGCCCGCGCCCACCTGCGCAATACACCGCGTCATACTCCTCCAGCCTCACCTCGGAGAAGGTCTTGTTGATGTCGGCGAGATGGCCGTAGCGCTCGACATAGGTCTGGTGCCCCTCGAAATCGTGCAGCGAGGTCTGGATCTTTTCGCCGGCCTTCTTGTCGGGGCAGATGACATGCACGGTATGGCCGACGGCTTCCATTCCCTGCTGGAACACGAAGATCTCGTATTCCTCGGTGAATTCGCCGGTCAGCATCAGGATCTTCTTGCCTGGCATGGTGGTTTCCTCCGTTTGTTCGTTCCTGGGCGGTTCTGTCGGGCTTGTTTTTAGGACCTGGCGACGCCGCAAGTCTCAAAAGGGCGAGTCCGGGAAATAGTATTCCTCGGCATTCTCCTTGGTGATCAGCGGCGCGTCGAGCTTCAGCGAGCCACGCACCGGGGCATGGCCGGCGAAATGCGCGGCGGTCAGGTAGATCGCGGTCTTGATCATCGACGGCGGATAGGGCGTCTCCACCGGAGTGACGGGATCGGCCGCCATCACCTTCTCGATGATCTCCTTCATGCCGTTGCCGCCGAGCGCGAACTTGATGTCCTTGCGGCCGGACTGCTTGATCGCCTCCAGCACGCCCAGAAGCATATCATCGTCATTCGCCCACACCGCGTCGATCTGCGGGTACTTGGCGAGATAGTCCTGCATCAGCTTGAAGGCTTCGTCGCTGTTCCAATTGGCATACTGGATGTCGAGGATCTTCAGGTCGCTGCCCGCGATGCCGTCGCGGAAGCCCTTGATGCGCTCATCGTCGATCACCGTCGGGATGCCGCGCAGCACCACCAGATTGCCCTTTCCGCCCATCCTGTTCACCAGGAACTTCGCGGTGTTGAAACCGACCGCGATGTTGTCGCCAGCGACGTAGAGATCCTGGATATGCGGATCGTTGAGGCCGCGGTCGACGACGGTGATGAAGCTTCCCTTCTCCTTGATGGCCTTGACCGGCGTGGTCAGTTCCTCGGAGGTGTGGGGCAGGATCACCAGCGCGTCGAGCTTGCGCGTCGCGGACAGGTCCTCGATGGCGCTCACCTGCGCGCTCGCCGAGGGCGAGGTCTTCACTATCACCTCGATGCCCGGAAAAGCCTTGTTGATTTCCTTGGCCGTGGCGTTGGCATGGTAGACGATGCCCGCGGTCCAGCCATGGTCGGCCGCAGGAATGGAGACGGCGATGGTCTTCTTCTCGGCGGCCGATGCGGGGCCGGCGGCCAGCAGAGCGGTCGTCACGCCAGCGGCGATCAGGGCATTTCTGAGCATGGTTTCCTCCACAGGTGCGGCAGTCTTGATTGATGGCCGGTGCGTTGCGGCTGCCTCGCGCGTCCCGGTTTCGCGTCCCGGCTACCTTTTCGACATGCGCTGGATGAGCATGGCGATGATGATGATCACGCCCTGCACCGCGGCAACGAGGTACTCGGAGACGAAGTCGGAAAGCACCATTAAATTGGCGATGAACTCGAGGATCACGGCGCCCGCCACGGTGCCCCAGACGCGGCCGCGGCCTCCGCGCAGCGCCGTGCCGCCGATGACGACGGCGGTGATGACCTGCAGCTCCCACAGCAGCCCGGTCGTCGGCGTCGCCGCACCGAGGCGCGGCACATAACAAACGGCGGCAATGGCGACGCAGGCGCCCTGAATGACGAAGGCCAGAGTGCGCACGCGCGCGACCGAGATGCCGGAATAGCGCGCGACGTCCTCATTCGCGCCCACCGCCACGCAGCGCCGGCCGTAGCGGGTGCGATAGAGCACATAGGCGGCGACGAGCGCCACCGCGAGCGACACCAGGATCGGGATCGGCACGCCCAGTACGTCGCCAAAATAGACCGGGCGGTAGGCATCGCGCAGGCTGCGGTCTATGGCGATCGTGCCGCCATTGGTCATGTAGGTGATGAGCGCGCGGAAGATGCCCATGGTGCCGAGCGTGGCGATGAACGGCTCGATGCGGCCGATGGTGACGATGGTGCCGTTCAGAAGGCCGCAGGCGATGCTGGTGACGAGTGCGACCGCCATGCCGAGCGGGATGGCAGCCGTTCCCACGCTCGGTGCCGCCCAGTTCATGAACAGGATCATGACGCCGGTGATGAACGCGGCCATTGAGCCCACCGACAGGTCGAGCCCGCCGGAGGCGATGACGAAGGTGGCGCCGATGGCGATGATGGCGATGAAGGCGCTACGGGTGACGACGTTGGCGATGTTGTTGGCCGACAGGAAGTCGGGATTGATGAGGAAGCCGATCAGCACCAGCGCGGCGAGCGCCAGAAAGGGGCCTGCGTCGCCCCAGCCAATGGACCAGCCATGCTGGGCGCGCGGCGGCGCGGCGGCAAGATCAGCCATCTATGTTCCTCCCAGGGATTTTTTCGTTGGTCGCGCTGCTGGTGGCGCAGAGCGCGACATTGCTTTCGGTCATGGCGTCGCCAGCGAGCTCGCCGTTGATCCGGCCGGCCCGCATGACGAGGATGCGATCGCACAGGCCGATCAGTTCCTGCATCTCCGAGGAAATGACGATGCAGGAGCGCCCTTCGCGCACCAGCGACTGAATGAAGGCGTAGATCTGGCTCTTATTTGCGATGTCGATGCCCCGCGTGGGCTCGTCGATGATGAGGACCGAGGGCTCGTTCAGCATCACCTTGGCCAGCAGCAGCTTCTGCTGGTTGCCGCCCGAAAGCTGGCCGGCCTTCGCGTCGCGGCTGCGCAGGCGGATGTCGTAGCTGGCAACGGCCCGGTCGAGCAGGTCCGCCTCGCCGGCAAGATCGAGGCCGGCGATGGGATGCACCCGATCGAGCGCGGCGAGGGTGAGGTTCGGCGCCAGCTTCTCCTCGAGCAGCAGGCCCTTGCCCTTGCGGTCCTCCGTCAGGTAGCCGACACCCAGCTTTGCCGCCTGCGCCGGCGAGTGGAAGCCGACAGGTTTGCCGTGCAGCCGCACCGCGCGGAAGCTTGAGGGCCGCAAACCGAGCAGGCCTTCGAACAACTCGGTCCGCCCGGCACCGATCATCCCGGCGAGTCCGAGGATCTCGCCTTTGCGCAGGGTCAGCGAGACGTCCGTGACGAAACCGGGAACGTGCGCGCCTTCGATCTCAAGGGCAGGCGTGGACTCGTCCTGGCCGAGCCGCGCCGGATCCTGCCGGGCGGGATAGAGGCTCGCGAATTCGCGCCCGACCATCAGGCTCGCCATGCGACGCGGCGTGAGGCCGTGGGCGTCGTATGTGCCAACCATCCGCCCGTCGCGCAGCACCGTCACCCGGTCGGCGAGCCGTTCCACTTCGTCGAGCCGGTGGCTGATGTAGAGAATGGCGACGCCCCGCCGTTTCAGCTCGACAATGATGTCCAGCAGCGGATCGACCTCGTCATGGGTCAGCACGGCGGTTGGCTCGTCGAAGATCACCACGCGCTGCGTGCCGAGCAGCGCCTTGGCGATCTGCACCAGTTGCCGGTTGGCGAGAGAGATGTCGCGCACGAGGTCGTTCGGCGACACCTTGCAGCCGATCTCGGCGAGCTGGGCGGCCGCTGCCTCGCGCATCGCCCGCTCGTCGAGCCGGCCGAAACGGGCGATCTCGCGGCCGATGAAGATGTTCTCGGAGACGGTCAACGCCTCGGCGAGCAGAATCTCCTGATGGACGAGCGCGATGCCGGCCGCCTGCGCGTCCGCCTGCGCGTGGAACTCGGCCGGCGCGCCATCCATGAACAGCGTGCCCTCGCTTGGCTTCAGATAGCCCGAGAGCAGCCGCATCAGGGTCGACTTGCCGGCGCCGTTCTCGCCGATGACCGCGTGAATCTCGCCCGGCCGCAGGTCCAGCGACACGTCCGACAGCACCCGCACGCCGCTGAACTCCTTCGCCAGGCGCTCGGCGCGGAGGACGGGGCCGGGCAGGCCGGCCGGGGCGAGAGCGGCGTGGGCGGCTGTCATAGGTCGAACGCCGGCAGCAGCCGGTCGCGCGAGCGCTCGATATGCACGCGCATCGCCTGCCGGGCCGCTTCGGGGTCGCGGGCGGCGAACGCCGCGAGGATCGCGGCATGCTCGTCCAACGCCTCCTCGGTCACCCGCGCATGGAACATCAGGCGGAAGATGTGGAAATGGGTGTGCTGGTGGGCGAGCGTCTCGCGGATCAGCTCGTTGCCCGCGACCTCGAGGATCCGGTCGTGGAACAGCGCGTCCTGGCGGGCGAACTGCGAGTAGCGCGCGCGATCATCGGCACTGCCTTCCCGCGACATCACGCCGGCGGCCTGCGTCAGCCCGGCCAGGATGTCGTCGGTCATCGCCAGCGCCGCCCGCCCGGCCGCATCCGGCTCCAGCAGCAGGCGCAGCTCGTAGAGTTCGTTGAAGCGGCGGCGGGTGATCTGCGGTGAGGCGCTGTAACCCACCAGGTGAGTTTTCACCACCAATCCCTCGCCTTCCAGCCGGCCGAGCGCCTCGCGGATCGGGGTCTGCGAAACCGCGAGCTCGCGCACGAGATTGTCGACCGTGATCCGCGCACCCGGCGGGATCTTGAGTGCCATGAGTCGCGCCAGGATCGCCTCGTAAACCTCCTCGGACAGGCCGGGCGCCCGCTGGATGGCCTGCGAGCCATCACGCGGCGCGGCGGTGAATGCGGGAGTGGCGAGAGCTTTCGGACTGCGCACGGTTTTGCCCCTTGACAACGATCGAGAGCTAGCATGATCTTCCACTTCATTCAATACGATATCATATACGATTTCGTGTTGGAAGCGCCATCTGGCTAATTGATTAGCCATATCAAATGGATGAAGTCAGTGACCCCCTTCGCCGCCATCCGGCTGCCCACCGAAATCCTGTTCGGCAAAGACCAGCGCCATGCGCTGCCCGACGTCGCGCGTCGTCTCGGCTCGCGTGTGCTGATCTGCACCGATGAACGCCTGTCGGGCTCTGCCGAGTTCGCCCGGATGCGCGGCGGGCTGGAGGCGGCCGGGCTGGCGGTCCGGGTCGACGACCGCGTGCAGCCGGATGTGCCCCGCGACAGCGCGGCGGACTGCGCCGAGGCCGCCCGGAGCTTCGCCCCGGACCTCGTGATCGGTATCGGCGGCGGCAGCTGTCTCGACATGGCCAAATGCGCGGCGCTTCTCATCAGCCACGGCGGACGGCTTCCCGACTATTACGGCGAGTACAGGGTCCCCGGACCCGTGCTGCCAATCATCGCCGTGCCGACGACGGCGGGCACCGGATCGGAAGCGACGCCGGTGGCGGTGATCTCCGATCCCGACCGCACGCTGAAGGTTGGCATTTCCAGCCCATACCTCATTCCGCGAACCGCAATCTGCGATCCCGACCTGACGCTGTCCTGCCCGGCCGCGCTCACCGCCATCGCGGGCGCGGATGCGCTCACCCACGCCATCGAGGCGTTCACCGCCGGACGGCGGCCACCTTCGGCCGAGCTCGCGCAGCGGCACGTCTTCATCGGCAAGAGCGCTCTGACCGATCACTTCGCGCTGCTGGCCATCCGCCTCATCGGCCGCAGCCTGGAGCGCGCCTGCCGCGATGGTGGCGATGAGGAAGCACGGGCCGACGTCATGCTGGCCGCGCTCGCCGCCGGCTGCGCCTTCGGCACGGCGGGAACGGCCGCTGCGCACGCGATCCAGTATCCGGTGGGTGCGCTCACCCACACCGCGCACGGCCTCGGCGTCGCGACCATGCTGCCCTATGTGATGCGCTTCAACCGTGATGCCGCTCTCGGCGAAATGGCGGAGATCGCTATCGCGCTCGGACTTTCCAGCGAAGGCCACTCGCGCGAAGGGCTCGCGGACGCCGCCATCGCCGAGGTGACACGGCTGCTCGCTGCCATCGGCATCACCCCCACGCTCGCGGCGCTCGGTCTGCCGGCCGACAAGCTCGGCTGGACCGGCGAGCAGGCGCTCGGCATCGAGCGGTTGATCAAGAACAATCCGCGTCCCGTTGCTCCTGCCGATATGCGTCGCCTCATCGACGCGGCCTATACCGGCAACATCGCGGCGGCGGCCGTCGCCCTCGAACAGGAAGCCCAATCATGAACATCGCCGCGCCCCCGACTTCCACCTCCGGCGCTTCGCCGCGTATCGATCCGGCCGCCGGCGCGCGCGGCCTCTATATTGACGGGCAATGGTCCTGGCCGGCCGAATGCGCGGCCATTCCCGTCGTCGATCCGTCGACCGAACAGGTGCTGGCTGAGGTACCGGACGCCACGGTAACGGAAGCAATGGCGGCGATCGACGCCGCTGTGGCCGCCGCGCCGGGTTGGCGGACGACAAGCCCGCGCCGCCGCTCGGAGATCCTGCGCCGCTGCTTCGAGCTGATGACGGCACGTGCCGACGATCTGGCCCGCCTGATCTCGCTGGAGAACGGCAAGGCGCTGCGCGACGCACGGGGCGAGGTCGCCTATGCCGCCGAATTCTTCCGCTGGAACGCCGAGGAGGCCGTGCGCATCGGCGGCGACTTCACTCTCTCGCCCGCCGGCGGCAACCACATCGTCGTCGACTACGAGCCGATCGGCGTCTGCGTGCTGATCACGCCGTGGAACTTCCCTGCGGCGATGGCCACGCGAAAGATCGCTCCGGCGCTCGCGGCGGGCTGCACAGCGGTGCTGAAGCCGGCGAGTGAGACTCCCCTCACCGCCTATGCGCTTGCCACGCTCTATGAGGAGGCCGGCGTCCCGCCTGGCGTGGTCAACGTGATCACCACCACGGCGCCGGGCCCGGTGACCGCCGCGATGCTGGCCGACCCTCGCGTGCGAAAACTCTCCTTCACCGGCTCGACGCCGGTGGGCCGCACCTTGCTCGCCGAGGCGGCGAAGAGCGTGATCAGCTGCTCCATGGAGCTTGGCGGCAACGCGCCGCTCATCGTCTTCGACGATGCCGATCTCGACGTGGCGCTAGAAGGCGCCATGCTCGCGAAGATGCGCAATGCCGGCGAAGCCTGCACCGCCGCCAACCGCATCTATGTGCAGGGCGGCCTCTATGAGCGCTTCACGCAGGAACTCGTCCGCCGCATGGCCGCGCTCAAGGTCGGACCCGGCCAGGACATCGGGACCGAATGTGGGCCGATGATCACCGCGAAGGCCGTCGACAAGATCGAGCGGTTGGTCGGCGACGCGCTCGCCCGCGGCGCGCAGCTCCTGTGCGGCGGCGTGAGGCCGGAGGGAGAGGGCTTCTTCTATCCGCCGACGGTGCTCGCCGACGTGCCTGCCGACGCCAAGATGGGATGCGAGGAGATCTTCGGGCCCGTCGCCGCGCTAAGCCGGTTCGAGACGGAAGACGAGGCGGTCGCGCTCGCCAACGCCACCGAATACGGCCTCGCCGCCTATGTGTTCACGCGCGATCTGGCGCGCGGGCTCAGGGTGTCGCGCCGGATCGAGACCGGCATGGTCGGCCTCAACCGAGGCCTCGTCTCCGATCCGGCAGCGCCCTTCGGCGGCACCAAGCAGTCCGGCCTCGGCCGCGAAGGCGGCACCCATGGCGTGCTAGAGTTTCTGGAGGCAAAATACATCGCCACGACGCTCTGACCGCCAGTAGCCGCATGATGACCGACCCATTTCGCACCAGCGACCACGTGCCGGATTTTGACCAACACGTGGTCGCTTACGCTAAGCGCAGCGCGGCGACGCGGGCACGCCTGCCGATGCTGTCCGACATCGCCTATGGCCCGTCTCCGGCCGAGAAGCTCGACATTTTCCTCCCGCCGCCGCATCTGGCAACCGGCGCCGTGCACATGTTCGTCCATGGCGGCTATTGGCGCATGTTCGCCAAGGAGGACTTCTCCTTCGTGGCAGAGACTGTCACCGCCGCTGGAGCGATCGCGGTCGTAATCGACTACGCGCTTATGCCGTCGGTGGGGATGGCTACAGTGGTTGCGCAGGTGCGGCGCGCACGGGACTGGGTGCTGCGCCATATCCCTGAACACGGCGGCGACCCAGAACGTTTTACAATCAGCGGCCATTCCGCTGGCGCGCATCTGGGTGCTCTGTTGCTTGACGCTAGCCAGCCTGTCGGCGTCATTGCAGGTGCGCTATTCCTGAGCGGCATCTACGATCTCGCGCCGCTGCGACATTCCTTTCTAAGGGAGCACATCGATATCACCGAGGACGACGTGGAGCGCTTCAGCCCGCTGCGTATCGCTTATGGCACCTGTCCGGCGGTTTCGATCATGGTTGGCGCCCGTGAAACCTTGCCCTTTCACAAGCAAGCCAGCGACTTTGCCTTCCACCTAAAGCACGCCGCCATAAAGCGAGACATGCTAACAATTGTGGGAGTGGATCACATGCGCATCGTTGCAGACTTAGCCGACGTTGATAGCAAAGTTGGTACTGCGCTAGCCGACCTCGTCTCGTTCGCCTGAACCTCTGTCACTGCATTCCAGCTCTCCTTTCCCATGGAACAGTTTATTACAGTGTCCGCGAAACGGGCAGCAGGCCAACATGGGGTCGTTTGAGCGTCAGCTTTCTCACTATATCAGCCAGAAGCAGACAGTCCGCGGGCAGCCCCATACCTCCCCCTCGACTGCCCTGCAGCAAGGTACGCTTTGCGCCCTCATCTCGGTCACAGGGTCTCAAGCCGACGGCTTGAAAGTCAACCTCCGATGAGCCGGGCGCGCATGGCTGAAATGTTGGACTTTGTCCGACCGACTCTGTAGTTCCTTTAGATGCGGAATAGCTGCCTCTGGCGCTCTCCTGAGCATCGTTTTCCGAATGAGTTGATGAGTCGGTGCCAGGGGACCCTGGGAGCCGGGAGTTCGACAGGTCGATCGATAACGATATCGCTCGATGAACGATGCTTACATTGGCATCGCGAACTTGGCAGGCAGACAATCTGGAGCAGAGCTGCCGCTACCCCGTCGCCGATGTGGGGGAGGATGATCGAGTGGCGCAATTGTCGGTCGACGATTCCCCAAGCCTCCACATGGCTCTGCTCGCTACAAGCGTTCCCTTGAACAGTTCGATGGCCGTGGGGGCTTGCCGATCAATATGGCGGGGATGAAAACCAGCAGCGGCTAGCGAACCACCCACAATACTGAACAGAGAGAATTCAATCCTGTAAGTTAACGGGCAGCGTTAATCGGTCCAGATACTCGCCGATGGCACATGCAACACTGATCGTCACGTGCAGCGGCGGCACCTACTTCGATCGCGACCATTACGTCGACGTCCACCTGCCCTTGGCGCTTTCCTGCTGGCAGCGGTACGGGCTGGAGAGCACCTCCGCGTTCTTCCCACGTGACGCCAACGCCGCGGATGTTTCCGTCGGCATCTACCGGTTCCGCGACGAGGACGCGCTGCGCGCCGCGCTGGCATCGACCGAGACGGAGGCCGTGATGGCGGACGTTCCCCGCTTCACGGATGCAACGGTGTCACGGGCCGCGGGCACTCCGCTCTGATCGCGCCGGTTGGCGCTTGGGCAAAGCCGACAGCGCGCGCCACTCACCGATCAGTATCTTTCTCCAATCTCAGGGCTGGCACGATGGAATTCGCGGATCGCAAGGTCTTCGTCGTCGGCGGCAGCCGCGGCATCGGTGCCGCGATCGTGCGGCGTTTCGCTGCTGCTGGCGCGACGGTGGTGTTCACCTATGCCGCCTCCGCCGGCGCGGCCGACCGGCTGGCCGCGGAGACCGGCGCGCAAGCGCTCCAGGCGGACGCGGGCGCGCGCGATGAGCTGATCGCGGCGGTCCGTGACGCCGGCCCGATCGACATCTTCGTCTACAATGCCGGTCTGCTGGTGCTCGGCGATCCGCTGGCGCTGGATGCCGACGAGGTCGACCGCATGATCGACGTCAACGTACGGGGTGCCTATTTCGGCAGCGTGGAGGCGTCGCGCCTGATGCCCGAAGGCGGGCGCATCCTCATCATCGGATCCGATACCGCCGACAGCACGCCGTTCCCCGGACTTGCCGCCTATGTGCTGACCAAGGCGGCGATGCAGGGCATGGCGCGCGGCCTGGCATGCGATCTGGGTCCGCGCGACATCACGATCAACGTAGTCCAGCCAGGCCCTACCGATACCGACATGAACCCGGCCAATGGTCCGCGCGCGTCGGGCATGCTCGAGCCGATGGCTATCAAGCGCTACGGCACCGCCGACGAGGTCGCGAGCCTGACGCTCTATCTCGCTGGAACGCAGGCACGCGGGATCACGGGCGCCATGCACACGATCGACGGCGGCTTCGCCGCCTGAATTCCGGCATTCACCCAGGTGGCCAAGCAGACGAAGCGGACACGAACGCTCAGTCCGACAGCGTCAGCGTCTGTGTCACCTATCGGGGACGACGCGGCAGATCACGAGCCGCACACCGCCTGAACACCGACCACCAACCCACCCCAACCCCGGGACTGGAGACGTGCGCCTCCATCACAGAAAGGAACCATGCCATGAAGTTCATCACCGACGCGAAGTTTCCGGATCGGGACTGGCTCAGGACCTACTACTATCTGCGCTTCGCAGTCTCCGTCATCTGGGTCGCGCTCGCCTTCACGGTCGCGAAGGCCATGCCGCCGCTGGCCGCGGTGATGCTCGTCGCTTATCCCGCGTGGGACGCGCTGGCGAACTTTATCGATGCCAACCGGAGCGGCGGCCTGGCCAGGAACAAGATCCAGATGCTGAACTTTGTCGTCAGCGTGGTGACGGCGGTCGCCGTCGCGGCGACCCTGCCGCACGGCATGCACGCGGTGCTTCAGATCTTCGGCGTGTGGGCGGTGCTCTCCGGCCTCTTCCAGCTTCTCACCGGGGTACGCCGCTGGAGTCCTATGGCGCGCAGTGGGCCATGATCTTGAGCGGCGCCCAATCGGGGCTCGCTGGAGCGTACATGCTCAGCAAGGCCGTTGGCACGGCGCCGGTCAGCATCGCCGACATCGCGGCCTACGCCGCCTTCGGCGCCTTCTACTTCCTCATTTCTGCGGTCTCGCTGACCATCAGCGACGCGCGTCGGCGCTCGAAGGCCGTTGCGATCTGACGTGCGTCTCCGACGCCTCTGGCGCCGGAATGGCTGGCGCCGGCTGCAGGCCGACCAAGACGCTCGTGGCGAACGCCTATGCATTCCAGACCTCGCGGCGCCACCGTCCGCGCGAACGCGCCAGCACCGATCTTGGAATTTCTCCGGGAACCTTGAGTCATTTCAGGGCCGCACATCATGCGATAGCGTTCACGAGATGATCTGATACCGTCGAGATGAACGCGCGAAGACGCTGAAGACGCCGTAGGTCCCGATGGTATCCCATCCAGATGTCTCGCGCCGGCGGCGGCGTCGGCAGTTCCAGTCTCCGGATACCTGGGATCTGACTGCCGACCACGCGGGGCAGGACGGCGATTCCGACGCCTTGCCTGCACATGCGCCCCTGGACGTTGCGGTTGTTCGATCGCAGGACCGGTTTCGCGTTGGGGAAACTCTCGATGAGCCACGCGATGTCAGGGAAATGGCCCGTGGATGTGTCATGGGTGATCAGCCGGAAACCGGTCCCGTCGCCATAGTTGGGATCAGGCGCCTCCTCGGCGATGTAGACACCGTATTCGAGCCTGAAGAGCCGCCGCTGAACGACATCGGCAGTGTCGAACGGAACGATACGAAAAGCGACGTCGGCCTCCCGTTGGGCAAGGCTGACCCGGCGCGTGCCGGTCAGGATCTCGACGTCGACATTGGGATAGGCCTTGGAGAAATTGGCCAAGATAGGAGGCAGGACATAGGCTCCGAACCAGTCCGCCGATGAAATTCGCAGACTGCCTTTGAGATTCTGCTCCTGCCCCGCAAGCCGGCGTTCCATGGCCAGCGCGCCTTCTTCCATCTGCTCCGCCAGCGCGACGATTCCGTGGCCCTCTTCGGTCAGGACAAGACCGTTCGCCGTGCGCTGGAAGAGTGTGTGGCCGATCGCCTGCTCAAATGCGCGAAGGCGCCTGCCGACGGTGGGATGGCTTGTGTGAAGAGAACGCGCCGCGCCGCCCAGCGTGCCGGATCGCGCAATAGCAAGAAAGATTCTGACGTCACTCCATTCCATCGCCACACCCACACAAAACTGAACGTCGAGAGTACATTTATGTCAGTTAAAGAACAAATCTAAGCACCTAGATTCCCGCCATCGTCTGGGGCGCGTCCTTCTGGCGATTCCGCCACCACATGAGGGCGGCTGCCTGGGAAACAACTCGGAGAAGAAGTAATGAAAACCTGGCTTATCACAGGCTGTTCGAGCGGCTTCGGCAAGCGGCTCGCGCTCGCCGCGGCACAGCGCGGCGACCGGGTTATAGCGACGGCTCGCAATGTCAAGGCGATCGAGAAGATGGCCGAACCTTTCGGCGATCGCATGATCACTATGCCGCTCGACGTGACCGATCCGGCGGCAGCCAAGGCAGTGGTCGTAAAGGCGGTGGAGACCTTTGGCGGGTTTGACGTGCTCGTGAACAATGCCGGCTACGCACTGTTCGGCGCGATCGAGGAAGGCACACCCGAAGAATATCGGCCGATGTTCGATGTAAACGTCTTCGGTCTGATCGAAACCACCAGAGCCGCGCTACCCCTCCTACGACGTTCGGGCGGAACGATCGTCAACATGTCGTCCGGTGCGGGTATCGAGGGCCGCGGCGGCGGAGGCTATTACCACGCCGCCAAATTCGCCGTGGAAGGAATTTCCGAAGCGCTCGCCGGTGAGCTGAAGCCGTTCGGAGTTCGCGTGCTGATCGTCGAACCCGGGCCGTTTCGTACCGATTTCCTTGGCCGATCGATCATGATGGCGGCCAACGAGATGTCCGAATATGCCGCAAGCTCACGCAAACACTATCGCGAAACCAGCAACGGCAATCAGGCGGGCGATCCCGACAAGGCGATCGCGGTAATCCTGCAGGCAGTCGACGCCGAAGACGCTCCACTCCATCTGCCGCTCGGCCCGGCCGCTCACGCGATCGCCGAGCGGAAGCTGGCGGCTTTCC
Source organism: Ancylobacter oerskovii (assembly GCF_018390555.1). GTDB lineage: Bacteria > Pseudomonadota > Alphaproteobacteria > Rhizobiales > Xanthobacteraceae > Ancylobacter > Ancylobacter oerskovii. Next base: position 36,293 of record NZ_JAHBGB010000003.1, read on the forward strand.
GCAGCGACATTGATGCCTGGCGTGACATCACAATCGCCACCGATTTCGACCAGTCCTGAGCGCCGGCGGCGAACTCTGTTTGACCGTCAACATCGATTGGAAAGCGATCATGATCGCAGCTTTGAAGGGGTTTCCCGAGCAACTGGTGCCGGCGAACGGCATCAAGATCAACGCCGTCACCGGAGGCTCAGGTCCGCCGATCCTCTTGCTGCACGGCTGGCCGGAAACATGGTGGGAATGGCACCATGTGATGCCGCTGCTGGCCGAGCATTTCAGCGTGGTGGCTATCGATCTGCGCGGCGCGGGTTTTTCCGACTGCCCGCAGGGCGGCTATGACAAGGCGACGATGGCGCGCGATGCGCATGAAGTGATGCTTGCCCTTGGGCATGAACACTACGCCGTGTGCGGGCATGACATCGGCGGAATGGTCGCCTTGCCGCAGGCCGCCATCTATCGGGAGGCTGTCACGCATCTTGCTGTCCTCGACGTTCCACTTCCCGGATGGACGCAATGGGAATCGACGACGGCAAGGATCTGGCACTTCAGTTTTCATATGAACCGGGACCTACCCGAGCGCCTGATCCATGGCCGTGAATATGACTATGTTTCGGCCTTCATGGCCGAGCGGTTCTACGATCACAGCACCTTCGATCCGGCGAACATCGCGGTCTACGCGAAAGCGATGGCACTTCCCGGTCGCACACGTGGCGGCATGGAATGGTATCGCTCCCTCGCGGCCGATCATGCGACTGCGCTCGAGTACAAGAAGCAGCCGCTCCAGATACCGGTGCTTGGCCTAGGTGGGGACCAGCGGTTCGGTGCGCAGATGGTGCCGATGCTCAAGGAGTTCGCCACCAATGTGACGGGCGGCCCCATCGCGCGGTGCAGCCACTATGTCGCTGACGAGCGGCCGAATGAAGTCGCAGCCGCGCTCATCGATTTCCTCAAAGCCAATTGAAACTCTGCGCCCACGCCGTCGTGGGACGGGCGGATCATGAGTTTGCGGGCGAGTTGCGCCCACACCGATCGCGTTCGATCAATCAAACAAGAGAGGAAGACTATCATGACCCCACCTGTCATTCGCGGCGTCAATCATATCGGCATCACGGTGCCCGACATCGAAGCAGCAAAATCGTTCCTGGTGGAAGCTTTCGGCGGCCAGGTGATCTACCAGTCCTTCGGACCGCAGGCTCCCCCGCGGCAGGGACCCGAATTCGAGCGGGCCACCGGCGCTTTTCCCGGAACGGTCGTCCGCGCGCAGGCCATGGTCAAAATCGGAACCGGACCTGACATCGAGCTCTTTGAAATGCATGGACCCGAACAAGCGCGGCCGGTTCGAGCGAGCGACTTCGGCATTACGCACTTTGGTGTCTACACCGACGACATCGACGCATCGGTAGAGCGCTTCGAAAAGGCTGGCGGCACCGCGCTTACCGCACCGCGCGCTATCCCTTACGCAACCGAAAAAGGCCCGGGGAACAAGGTCTGCTATTGCCGCATGCCCTGGGGCACGACGATGGAATTCATCACCACGCCGGACCGCATGGCCTATCATGACCAGACGGATCTGCGCAGGTGGCAGGACGAGGACTGAGCAGGACGCGAAACGGGATCCGCATCAGTTCAGTCGCGGCGATGTTGACAGACAGCGGCGCGGACGCGGCAGTTACACGCGCTAGGGCACGCCGTCAAAGGCCTCCGCTACCACTTACCTTGGAGCGGCATCGAATGTCCGCTCCCGCGATCGGCTGCGTCAAGAGGAGTATGGCACCCACTCGCTCCGTCGCACGAAGGCGTCCATGATCTGCGACGGGCAACATCCGCGCCGTTCAGATCTTGCTCGGTCACTCCAAGATTGAGAATACGGTCCGATACCTGGGTGTCGACGTGGAGGACGCACTGCTGCTGGCAGAGCGGACGGAAATCTGACGTTGGGCGGCCATCCAAGGTTGCGCGGATGGCCGCTTTAACGCGCAGGATATGTTGCCGGTCTGTCGATGTTGGGGTGGTTTGCCGACAGTCCGGTTTGCGATACAAATGGCCCTAGGGTCAGGACCCATTGATGTGAGCGGCGTGATGTGATTCAGGCTCCGTGAGGAGACTGGATTTGAGCGATCTGTACTGGCTGACGGACGAGCAGAAGGCGCGGCTTGAGCCGTATTTTCCGAAGAGCCACGGCAGACCGAGGGTGGGCGATCGGCGCGTGCTGAGCGGGATCATCTTCGTCAATCGTAACGGGCTGCGCTGGCGGGATGCGCCGAAGGATTACGGCCCGCACAAGACGCTCTACAATCGCTGGAAGCGCTGGGGTCAGATGGGCGTCTTCACGCGCATGATGGAAGGGCTTTCGGCCGGCGCTGAGCGCAAGACGGTGATGATCGACGCGACCTATTTGAAGGCGCACCGCACGGCGTCGAGCCTGGCGGTAAAAAAGGGGATCTCGGTCGCCTGATCGGCCGGACGAAGGGCGGCATGAACACCAAGCTCCATGCCGTTACCGATGCCAACGGCCGTCCCTTGAGCTTCTTCATGACCGCCGGCCAGATCAGCGATTACATCGGTGCGGCGGCCCTGATTGACGAACTTCCCAGGGCGCAATGGCTGCTCGCCGACCGAGGCTATGATGCCGACTGGTTCAGGGACGCGCTGGAGGAAAAGGGCATCAAGCCCTGCATCCCGGGCCGAAAATCGCGCAACGAGCCCATCAAATACGACAAACGCCGCTATAGGCGCCGCAATCGGATCGAGATCATGTTCGGCCGCCTGAAGGACTGGCGCCGTGTCGCCACCCGCTACGACCGCTGCCCTACCGCCTTCTTCTCGGCGATCGCACTCGCTGCCACCGTCATCTTCTGGCTCTGATCAGTGAGTCCTGACCCTCAGGCCAATGTCAAGACGTTACTCAAGACGGAGAACCCTGAAATCAGGCGCTTCCTGGGCATCGGCGGCAGGTTCGGAGAAGGGCCAGGCGTATCCAACGACTGGACGGTGCGCATGATTGCAGCCGTCGGCAACTACGGGGAAAGCTTCGAGCGAAACCTTGGAAAGGGCTCCAGACTGGCGCTCGAACGGGGTCTCAACGCGCTGTGGACGAACGGGGGCCTGCAATATGCGCCACCTTTTAGGTGACCTCGTTCGTTCGGCGTGAGGACAAGTGCGGAGAGCAGACCGATCCTGCTCTTACAGCCCTCTTAATAGCGAGCGAGCGCAGCCAATCGGGAGTGCCGCAGTCACGAGCCTTTCGAAACGGGCCCATTTCGACTGGATTCTTTTCGATGGCCCCGCCGCTTTCTCTGCGCAAGTCATCGCGTCATCAACTTTGGCCGACCAAATCTCATCGCCGACTCTCGGCGACGCGACCATAAGCTGCGTCGCGGGCGTTGGTGGGTGAACAACCGACCCGCTGTCCACGGTAGAAAGCAAAGATCTACTTCGTAGGTGGCCACCCTTCGGCGGCTTGCGAAGCGATCGCCTGTAGAGCAGTCGACATTCTAGCGACCGCAGCTTTTGCCTCCGCCCCTGCTCCATGATGGCCGGCGATCCAGGCCACGTCATAGTAGGACAGCCACGTCGACCCGTCCGCGTCTTGCCAGACCAGCACCCTGAGCGGAAGGTCGATACCCGCCGTTTGAACGGACTGCATCAAGGGCGTGCCCGCCTTGGGATTGCCGAAGATCACCAGCACGGTGGGGCGCAGCGACAGGCCGACCTGCGCGGCACCGGCCGCATGGTCGACCCGCGCGAAGACGGTCAAGCCGCGCTCGGAGATCGTGGCCTCCAGCCGCGCCAAGGTCTCCTGCGGCTGGTACTGGCTCTTCACCGATATCAATCCATCCGCGGCCATAGCCGGCCCTCCCAATGAGATCGTTGAAACAAAGGCGCTCGCCGCAACCACGACGATGGCGACCGAGCGAAGCCGCGGAACGGTGCCGCTGTCGAGGCCGCGCGTGATCAGCATGCCGATGCGCGCGAACAGAAGGAACAATCGGTGCCCCAAGACCTTGGCGGAGCTCATTTCTTGGCGCCGCTGAATTCGGGCTCGGGGATAAACCCATCGCGGTTCGGCATCCGAACATTCACGAGCGCGTTCTTGTCGAGCCTGGCCTGAGGCGATGGTCCCGACCAGGTCCTGGAGAGGCGCCTTCGAATTGATCGCCTCGCTCGGATCGATGCTGCGGCGGCCCGGGCCGGCCTCCGGGATGCGGCTGATCTTGACGTAGCGGGAGCGAGCGCTGAGACCGGTAAGATCGGCGCCCGGCTCGCGAGGAGGCACATCGGCGAGACTCTCGGCGGCAGCACCTTACGTGACCGTGCTGCCGGCGATGCCGGCAGAGGCCGCCACGAGGAACTTTCGGCGGTTGACCAGCTCGGAAGAGCTGGCTCTGGTGCTGTCTCTGCTCAGCATGTCGACACCCGAGGGTTGGTTTCCGAGGAAATTATCAGTCGGCGGTCTTGGGGCGCTCTCTCAGCGCCCCAAGACCGCCGACCCTGCGTCTCAGGCGCCCGCGTAGACGAGGCGCGTGAAGAACGCGGGATTGATCACGAACTGGCCCCACTTCTCGTCGAAGGCGGCGGTCGGCTTGGCGGCGATCACCTCCTCGAGCGGCATGCCCCGGGCCTTCAATTTCGCGACGTTCGCGTGAATCGCGACGAGCATGTCACGGAAGGCGACCAATCCGGCCCGGTCGCTCACGGGACCATGACCGGGGATGACGATCGTCTTGTCGCTCGCCATGGCGACGTTGGCTTCTGCCGCGGCGATCGTGCCGCGGATATTTCCGCCGGTCGAATAGTCGATGAAGGGATAGACGCCGTTCCAGAAGGTATCGCCGGTGTGCAGCACATCCGCTTCGGCGATATGGACCGAGATGTCACTGTCCGTGTGGGCCGGTCCGTAGTATTTCAGATGCAGTGTCGAGCCATTGGCTTTGAGGGTGCTTGCCGCGCCCATGGTCTCGCTCGGCAGCGCGCCTGATGGGGATTTCGGGAACGTAAAGTCCCAGTCCTCGACCCGCTGAGCAGACTCAAGATGCTTCCTGGTGTTCTCATGCGCCAGGATCACGGCGCCGGCGCCATGAAGCCATTCGTTGCCGTCGGTGTGGTCGAAGTGCCAATGCGTGTTGATGAGCCTGTTAATGGGCTCTTTGCCGAGGCCGGCGAGGGCTTCCAGAATCCGAGGCTTCGATGCGGTGATCCCGGCATCGATCAATACCTTCCCGTCCGGACCCGTAAGAACGGCGATGTTGCCGCCCGAGCCTTCGAGGACGCTCACACCACCACGCAGCTTCGTCACCTTGATCGGATCGGTCGCCGCATGCTCCCGGATCAGGTCGACGATATTCTTGGCCTGCGCGAATGCCTCTCGCGGCGTGAGCCACCCGCCCGAAGCTCCGAAAGCGGTGGCAGCGACACAACACAGACAGAAGCCGCGGCGTGTGAGCATCGGGTGGTGAGTGCGAGTCATGATGATCTCCTTGTGATGGACCATGGGCCGGGCTTACGCCCGTGCCCTTCGACAGCGGCGCGCATCGGTTGGGGCGAAGAGGCCACGAGGGTGACCCGTCCGCCCCGGCCGATGAAACGCGGGCGGCTCAGAAGCCGAAATGGCTGAGACCAGGATGATCGTCCGGCCGCCGGCCGAGCGGCCAGTGGAACTTCCGCTCCGATTCCGCGATCGGGTGTTCATTGATGCTCGCGTGACGGTTGCGCATCAGACCGTCCTCGGCGAATTCCCAGTTTTCATTGCCATAGGCCCGAAACCATTGGCCGCTGTCGTCGCGATACTCGTAGGCATAGCGCACCGCGATGCGGTTGCCGGTGAACGCCCAGAGCTCCTTGATCAACCGGTAGTCGAGCTCGCGATTCCATTTGCGGGTGAGGAAGGCCTGGGCTTCGGCGCGGTTGGTTGCGAATTCGGCACGATTTCGCCAGTGCGTATCGAGCGTATAGGCGAGCGCGACCTTGGCGGCGTCACGGGTGTTCCAGCCATCCTCGGCGAGCCGAACTTTTTCGATGGCGGTCTGCTCGTTGAAAGGCGGCAGTGGCGGACGTGACATTCTCGATCTCCTTCTGGGTCAGAAACAGGTTTGGTCGCAAAAGCGTCTGTATGGTGGGCCGCCGCTTAGAACATCGCGGCAGCCCCAGCGGCGCCTCGCCGAACATTCTTCACAATCATCCTCGGTCAGTGGCCTCAGCCCGTTCGACCGGTGTCGTGGATGTTGGACCTGAGCTTGTGGTTCGGAAGAAATGCGCCATTGAAAAGAAGCGATTTATTTTAGGAGGACTTGTTCGCTTCCTCGGGTGGGGCCAGGTGACCCTCCTCCGCTTTGTAGAAATATTGGGAAGCGACCAACCATCCCTTGAGCGGTCGCAGCGGCGGGATGCAGGTCAGCAGTGTCAATGGCAGCGTCGTGACCAAGTGCACCCAAGCCGGCGGCTCATATGCGATCTCAAGCCAGACCGCGAAGCCGACTGAAGGCAGGCAACAGAACATCATGACGAAGAACGCTGGGCCGTCAGCCGGGTCGGCGAAAGAATAGTCGAGCCCGCAGACGTCGCAGCGGGGTCGAAGCGTGAGAAAACCCTTGAACAGACGCCCCTGACCACATCTAGGGCAGCGGCCGCGCAGGCCGGTTTCCAGCGGGCTAAGAGAGGGCCATTCCGACGCAGATGCCAAATCCCCAAGCCCGGCCGACACGGAATCGGAGGTTGCCCGTTCTTCGTCGGTGGAGGAGCCTTTGGGAGAATTCATCCGTCGCATCGATCCGATCATTCCGACCATTCAGGCTATTATTGACCTGGGCCAGGCTGGAATTCTTGAAGGCTCGTGCTTCCTTTGAACGTTGGTGTCTCGCGGAAACTGTGACGTTTTGGCAGGCTACGAAACCGTCGCCATCGGACCCATGGGCGGATCTGTCCGCTGCTCTGACGCACGCCGCGAGATCGCTGAACCCGTTGGCGATTTTCACCGCCCTGCGATCTGTTCGCGCACGAGCCGCCGGAACGTCGCATCTGGATCGGACCAGCGGCGAGCCGAGGTCATTCGTCGACGACTCGTATGAGGGTCTTGCCGATCGCGCCTTTTTCGACCGCGACATGTCCATCGACGGTACGCGAGAGGGGCAGGATCATTGCGATCCGAGGATTGTACGAACCGGCTCGCAGGCAGTCGTTGATGTCGGCGATCGCCGCCTTCTTCGCGCTGTCCGGCATCGTGTAGACATAGACGAACCTGACCGCGCCATTGACGACCATCGCCGGCACCATCGGAACAGGGACCCGCTCCGCCGCGTCGTGGGCGGAATAGGCTGCGATCACACCGCCATTCGCAAGGCATCTGAGATCGAGCTCGATGTTCGAACTGAGATCCACCTCCACGATGCGGTCAACACCTGCGTTGTTGGTCTCGGCCTTGATCTTCGCCGCCACGTCGGCGGCGTTGAGATCGAGGACGAGGTCCGCTCCCGCCTGCTGCGCGACTTCCTTCTGCTCTGGTCGACGAACCGTGGCAGCGACCCATGCACCCGCGCATTTGGCGAGCTGGATGGCGGCGGAGCCGACCACTCCCGCTCCGCCCTGGACCAGGACACGCCGCCCACGAAGGTCGCCGTCGGCAAAGAGGCAGCGATGCGCCGTCAGTGCCGGAACGCCGAGCGACGCACCGACTTCGTATGATGTGGCATCGGGGAGCCGCACGGCATTGTCCGACGGCACCGCCACATACTCGGCAGCGGTTCCGCCGGCTCGGCCGGTCTGCGCTTCGAAGATCCAGACCCTCTCCCCTATTCGGTCCGGCGCCACACCCTCGCCGACTGCTTCGATAACACCCGCGCCATCCTGGTGAGGGATGACGCGGGTAAACGCCATCTTGGATACGAATCCGGTCCGGTTCTTTATGTCGCTGGGATTGATCCCCGACACGTGGACGCGGACAAGCACTTCGCCGGCGGCGGGCAGAGGTTTGGGCAGATCCCCGAGGACGAGAACGTCCTCGGCCGCACCCTGGCGTTCGTAGAATACAGCTCGCATGTCTTGCTTTCTTCGCTTGCTGGAAATAGCGCCCGGAGCGGCAGCGACCGGCTCATCGTGGAGAGAGCGGGTGTCTTCACCGAACCCGCATCAGTCAGGTCCCGAAGGTTTGCTTGATCAGATCTGCCGCGCGATAGTCGATGACGAGCGCAGGAATCCGCGTGCGGTCCACGACCTGGCTGGCGAGGCCTCGATATGCGAGCGCGGAACCCAACACATAGGCACCGCCGTGAATGAACAAGATCGCTTGGCCGGCTGGCGGATGGTCCGGACGCAGCCACCAGCCGCCAACCTCGCCTTCATCCACCTGCTCGAGGGTTACACCGTCCGACAACGGGCAGGCGGAGATGAAGCGATCGTAGGCAGCCCGCACATCGGGGCCTGCTTCGGCCCAAAACCGCGCGAAATAATCGCGCCGATCGCCTTCGCGCTTGCGCTCCTCCGGCGAGATCCTGAAGAAGGTCGAGTAGGCGTCGCGGCCGCTCTGCGACACGGAGGTGCTGAAATGGTCCTTATTCTGCGGCATATTGAACCTCTAGCGCTTCCGAATTCTCCCATTCGTGATCGGCGAGATCGCCCGCCACAAGAGCGTCCGGCGCGGCAGCCGCATTCGACTGTCTCCCGGAGGGATCCTTCGCGAGCTCGCTTCCCAGGAGCTGACGGCGCCAGGTATTGGGCGGCAAGCCAACGATGCGGCTGAAGACCCTTGTCAGGTGCGACTGGTCGGCCAGGCCGCACACCAAGGCGACCTCCGAAATCGGGGCATCGGTGGTGAGCAGCATTTTCTTCGCCAGGTCGATGCGGGCGCCGGCGACATAGTCCGAATAGGCGATGCCAGTCGTGGATTTGAACGATCGAGAAAAATAGCTGGCACTCAGATGCACAAGTTTGGCGACCGCCTCGATCCTCAGGCTGGCGCCAAGATTGCTGCAGATGAATTCCTTCGCGCGCCGCACCTGCCAATCGGCAAGGCGGCAATTTTTCGGGCGCTCCTCATTCGGTGGCGCGCGAATAAGCAGGCGAGCGCTCTCGATACAGCGCCGCGCCGCGGGCGGGTCCTCTTCGAACAGCGAGAGCGCTTCGGTGAGCAGTGTCGAAACGAGGTCGCTATCCGCGCTGGAAGTCGGACGCGCACCAAGCCATCGATCGAATAGCTTGGCGCTATCATCCGTTTCGAGGCAGGGCGGGCTAGTCGACATCGTTCGAAAGCCCTCAAAAGGAGTGTGGTTGCTCTCGAACTTTTCAATATATGATTGCAGAAATCGACAAAACATCTCGTTTCGAGAACATAGATTGCTAGATTTGAGAGGATCGAAGCGTGGACAGATTGGGTGCGATGGCAATTCTGCTGAAGGTTGTGGAGACGGGAAGTCTTTCGGCCGCGGCCAAGCAACTTGGTGTGCCGCTCGCGACGGTGAGTAGGCGCATCGCCGAGCTCGAGGCACATCTCGACACTCGCATCCTCAACCGAACGAGCCGGCGGCTGAGCCTCACCGAGGCGGGGCGACTATACGTGGAAGCGAGCCGACGCATCCTCGAGCAGGTCGAGGAGGCCGAGCGTTCGGCGATGGGCGTCTACAAGGACCCCAAAGGGCAGCTGACCGTGACAGCGCCCGTCGTCTTCGGACGAACGCACATGATCCCGATCATCGCGGAGTTCCTGGCCCAATATCCCGAGATCGACGTCAAGCTCGTGCTCGCCGATCGCCTCCTCGATCTCCTCGAGGCAGATGTCGATGTCGCGCTTCGCATCGGCGAGCTGGACGACAGCAGCCTGGTCGCGCTGAGGGTCGGCGCCGTGCGTCGCGTGACCTGCGCCAGCCCGACCTACCTTGCGACCCACGGTCGGCCGCAGGAACCCCAGGACCTGAAGCGACACATCTGCGTCACCTTCGACAATCTGGCATCGCCGGCGGGCTGGCGGTTTTCGTCGCCCAATGGCGATGTCCAGGTGCCGGTTCGTTCGAGGCTGACGGTGACCACAGCGGAAGCTGCAGTGGACGGGGCAGTGGCGGGGTTGGGCTTCACCCGCCTGCTGTCCTACCAGATCGCACGCGAAAAGCGCACCGGTCGGCTCGAAGTCGTTCTCGCCGAGTACGAATTGCCGGCTTGGCCCGTGAGCCTTGTCCATGCGGGCCAGCAGCTGCCGCCGAGGAAGTTGCGCGCGTTCCTCGATTTCGCCGCTCCGCGATTGAGAGATCGCCTGCAGGACGAGACGACAGCCTTCCAATCGTAAGACGCGGCGTGAGGCGCGCCCAGCGCCGCCCCCGCTTGGATCAGGCTGGAGATTTGCCGAGCTCCGCCAGGCGAGAGCGGAGCTCTGAATTCTCGGCTTCGAGACGAACGAGCCGGTCGCGAAGGGGCTGCACCGCCTCGGAGACTTGCTGCTCGGTAAACCGCGGGGTGATGTGCTGGGGGCAGTTCCAATCGAAGGCGTTCAGGGTCAACCGGAAGATGCGCTCGATCTTTGCCCGGTACCCCGGCATGGTCACAAGCTCGGTTAGGGCGGGATCGCGCCCGAGCTCGACAATTTCGGCGTGAGCATAGATTTTGAGTCGGGCGCGGTGGGGGTAATCCATGAGGAAAAGACAAGCCCGGCTGTCGGCCGCGATGTTGCCGGTGCTGATGTATTGGAGGTTGCCGCGATAGTCGGCGAAGGCGAGCGTGCGCTCGTCGACCAGCTTCAAAAAGCCGGGAGGGCCGCCTCGGTGTTGGACGTAAGGCCATCCCGTTTCTGAGACGGATGCCATGTAGAAACTATCGCGCGTCGAGATAAAGGCGGCTTCGTTATCGCCGAAGCGATCGAACGTCCTGCTTCCGTTGAAGTCATCCCATATGTGATCCACCCCCCATCTTCGCCTGAACTGTGCGAACGCTTGGGGTGACAGCGATATCTAAGAATCCGTGGGACATAGTCTCGCGCTCGTTGTCGGTGAGAGTGCATTTCTGGCGGGAATGGGTCAGGCTGACACGGGAAGCTGCTTCCTGACCGCGCGGACATTGCCGCTGAACATGCCGCCGGCGAACACGGGGGCGTCTGCATCGGTCGTGAACAGCACCAGGTCGGACACGGTTCGAGCCATCACCTTCCAATCGGCGGCCGCGAGATAGAGGGTTTCACCCGCATGCACCTCCACACCGTCGATGAAAACCTCACCGGCGAACACATGCAGGAATCTCTCCGCACCATCGGCCGGGAGCTTAGGCGAGGTGAGGCCCTCGCCCGCCGCGAGATGGGCATCCTGCACCCAGGCCTGGCCGCGAACCTCGAACGGCGCACCTTGCGGGGCGGCGAGCAGACGCCACGCGCCTCGGCTCAGCGCGTCGTCGAAATCGTGGAACTGCACCCGTGCGTCCAGGCTTGCGACACGCGGGCGCATGAAAATCTGCAGGGCTTCGACGGGCTGCGATCCGAGCATCTCTTCCTCATGCTGGAATTCGCGGCCTGCATTCATCATCATCAGGCGGCTCGGGCTCAGCCTCTCCTCGTTCCCGACGCTGTCGCGGTGCAACATGGTGCCAGCCCGCAAATAGGTCAGGATCTCGTCGTCGCGGTGGGGATGCATGGCAATGACATGGCCAGCCTGGATTCGTGCGCGGTCGATCCGGCCGAAAGCGCCGATCCCGCTGTCGCCGGTGTTGAGCGCGTCGCCCGGATAGAAGATCTCGATGCTGAAGCCACTATTCCAGTCGCCTCTTCTCATCGCCGGTTCGATCTTGAGCTGTTCCATGATGTGACGTCCTTTCGTTCGTCCGCCTCTACCACCCGTAATTTATCAGGGGCGCATTTTGCAGAAGCGAAATCTTGAGGCTTAAAGTAGCGTCCCGCACGCCGGCACACTAGCTCCACGATCCGGCATGCTCTGTTTCAAATCGGGGAACAACGTTATGGAAATCGAGGATCTGGAGACCTTCGTAGAGGTTGCGGATTCGGGAGGTATCTCCGCGGCTGCGAAACGCCTGAGCGTCGCCAAGTCCATCGTCAGCCGGCGTCTGTCCCGGCTCGAGGCCGAGCTCGGCGTCCAGCTGCTGGCACGAAGCACGCGGGGCGCGGCTTTGACAGAAGCCGGGGTGACCTTTCGCGATCATGCCGCCCGGGTCTGTGCCGAAATCGAGACGGCGCGCGAAGACGTCCTGCCCTCTGGAGAATTGCGGGGCCGGCTGCGGATCGCTGCCCCCTCCTCGTTCGGCCCTTCCCATTTCGCTCCAGCGCTTGCCGAGCTCGCTCGCCGCCACCGCGCATTGCACATCCATACCCATTACAGCGACCGCTATGTCGACCTCGTCGGCGAGGGCTTCGATTGCGGAATCCGCGTGGGATATCTGGCCGACTCCAACTTGCTCGCGCGCCAGATCGGATCCTTCGCCGTGCATCTCTTTGCCAGTCCGCAGTACATCAGCGAACATGGCGCGCCGAAAACGCCGGAGGAGGTTCTCGCGCACGAGGCCATTTTGCAGGGCAGGGAGAGCTGGAAGTTCAGCGACGGCACCAAGACCTTCCCCATCCACCCACACGGCCGCTTCAAGGCGGACAGCGCGATCGCACTCGCAGAAGCCACGGCAGCGGGTGTCGGGATCGCCGCTCTGCCGGATGTCATCGCTGAACGCGACCTGGCCTCCGGCGAGTTGGTCCGTGTGATGACGGACTACTCGCTGCCATCCGTCGGCATCTTCGTCGTGCGACCGTCTGCGCAACACCTCACCCGAAAGGTAAGAGTCCTGATCGAGTTTCTCATTGAGAAATTTGGTCGGGATGGTCCCCCGTGACCTCGAATGCCTCTTCGTCGACCGGTTTCTGGCTCAGGAACCGATAGACATAACTGCGCGTGGCAAAGCGCCAGCCGTCGGCCTCCCGGACGAGCTCATCGTTGTAGACGGCGAGATTCTCGTAATAGGTTCCATCGCCGCGCCCGTGTTCCCGCACGACGTATCGAGCGGTTGCTCGATCCCCATCCAGGGTGACGACCCCCGAATGCGTCATCTGCATGAAATAGCGCTCGAGCTTGTAGAGGCTCTCGAGCAGGCCGACGATCGCTTCCCGCCCCTCGGCTCGTGACGTCAAAGGCGGGCCGATGCTCCAGACCGCCCCTGCCTCCGCCCACAAGCGCCCGAACGCCGCCAGGTCGCGCTCGTTGACGGCATCGCTGAAGCGGGCGGCAAGACGATGGATTTCCGCCTCGTCCTCCAGAGCCCGAAGGCGTCTCTCAAGGTCCGCTGTCATGCTATTCGTTTGGGTCGAGCAAGACGTAGAGCTGATCGATCTTGCCTTCCCGGAAGATCGCAACGTCGGTTCCCGAAACGGGTGCCGGCTGCCCATTGCCATCGAGCGCTCGCCACCTCAGGCGTCCCAGACCATGATGGCCGACGGCGGGACCGGCAGGTGCGAAGGTCATGCCTTGGGGGAGCGTATCAAGAAGCGCGCCCACGGCCTTTGAAATCTCGTCGAGGCCGGTCACGACATGGCCGGCTTCATACAGGACGCCATCCGGCATCCAGAGCCGCTCAAGTGCGTCGCGCCGCGCGGCGGGATCGCGTTCGCTGAAGACCTGCTGCGCATTGGCGCGCAGGATCGCATCATAGTCGGGTTCGGCGGCTTCCTTCACCTCAACGCTCATAGGCCTTCCCTCCGTTGTGATCCGGCATTTCAGATCCGCCAGCTGGCTTGGCGGTTTCGTGCTGCCCTCCCTTGGACGGCAATAGGCGCCCCTCGAGTGCGCGAACGACGGTGAACGCCGAGATCAGCACGACGACGCCATTGGCGAAGACGAACACGATCGGGGCGACGACCGTCATCGCACCCGTATCGCCTTGGGCGACGAGACGCAGTGGAGCGGTCGCGAGAGCCGTGACGCCGAAGGTGAAGGCCCAATACGACGGCGTGAACCGTTCTTCCATGATCCAAGGCAGCAGCCTCAGGAGCACCAGACACTGCAGGAGACCGTAGCCGATCAGGGCGTGGGCGAAGAAGGTCGACTCGTCGGGCGCGACGCTGAGCAAGGCGACCGCACCAACGACCGGAGGCGCGAGTTGAATGCCGAGCGTCGGGCGTAACGCGCTCGCCATGCCTGGCTCGGTCAGCAAGCGATGAAGCAGGACGGATTCGATGGCGAGCCAGGAGAACAGCCCCGCGCCGAATGCGAGCTGCCCCCAATCGGCAAACCCGAGCACGGCTCCGACGGCCGCGGCGACGAAAGTGCCCGCGACGGTCGGCAGATACAGAACGGGCGTGGTGTGACTATGATCACGCCCGCCGAACCAGAGTCCGCCCGTGCGCCAAACCGCGAACCCAATGGTCGCGGCAAAGCCGACAATGTAGAGCGCGACGGCAAAGGCGTGCGCATGGGGCGCGGCGCCGCCAGCCACGAGCATGGTTGCGACGCCGATCAAGCCCACGAAGCAGCACTGGACGGGATGAGCAATCTCGGCCAGCGCCGCGTCGGGCGCGGCAAACCATTTCAGGACGTAAAGCACCAGCAAGACCGCCCACACGACCGCGGCGACAAGCATGATGACTTCACCGAAGGCCTCGGGAAGTCCCCATGCCTGATGGGCGGCGCGCCAGGTGCCACCAAGGCCCGCCAGGCCCAGCACGATGCCGAAGAACCCGGCCGGCACGATCGGGATTGATCGAAATGCCGTCATAGGAAACCTCGGTATCCGACTTTTGTGGGACGCTGTCGCTCGTGGGAAGTTCGCACCGGACTTATCCCTTCTGTTGATCCGAGGCGGGTGCCGGTGCGTTTCCCGGGCTATTTGCGAATGAAGGCGAGGATGTCGGCGTTGAGCTCGTCGGCCTGGGTCGCCAGCATTCCGTGCGGGTACCCCTTGTAGACCTTGAGCTCGCCTTGCTTCAGCAATTTGACCGACAGCAGCGCGGAATCCGCAATGGGGACGACCTGATCGTCATCGCCGTGCATGACGAGCACGGGCACGTCGATCCGCTTCAGGTCCTCCGTGAAGTCGGTCTCCGACCAGACCTTGATGCAGTCGTAATGCGGCTTGATCGCGCCTTCCATGCCCTGGCGCCACCAGTTCTGGACGGTGCCTTCTTGAATGGCTGCGCCCGGGCGGTTGAAGCCATAGAAGGGCCCCTTGGCGACGTCGAGGTAGAACTGGGCGCGATTGGCCGCAAGCCCCTTCCGGAAGCCGTCGAACACCTCCATGGGAAGGCCGCCGGGGTTCTTCTCCGACTTCAGCATGACCGGCGGAATCGCGCCCACCAGAACCGCCTTTGCCACCCGGCCCGGCTTCGCCCCCGCGACGTACCGCGTTGCTTCGCCGCCGCCGGTCGAGTGTCCGATATGCACCGCGCCCTTCAGGTCGAGATGCTCGACGAGGGCGGTGACGTCCGCCGCATACGTGTCCATATCGGTGCCGCGTTCGGTCTGCGACGAGCGTCCGTGTCCGCGCCGGTCATGGGCAACCACCCGGAAGCCCTGCGACAGGAAAAACATCAGCTGCGGATCCCACTCGTCGGAGCTCAGCGGCCAACCATGATGGAACACGATGGGCTGCGCGTCCCGCGGGCCCCAGTCCTTGTAGAAGATCTCGGTTCCATCGCTAACCGTCAGGAAATCGGTCATTACTCTCTCCGATTGAGTATCACGCAAGCATAGAATCGCGCGCGGCAGCGGCTCGCGATCCCGTTAGATTTTGGTGGGGCCTAGGCGTGAATGGTGGAGCCGACGCGGTTCCGAAGTATTGGAGCTTGGCACCTTATTTGTACGTTGATGTCGCTTCGAGCCCGAGGGCGTCGCGGAAGGGTAGACTAGCCGCTGACGCGCTGGCATGAAATTGCACATGCGGATCTGCGCGGTCCTGACGGGTCCCGACAACGGCGCCTGACTATCCCAGATTGAACAGGATGCGACCCGAGATCCGATAATCGAAGGATGCTGCAATCGACATCGGCACGATGGGATGCTCGGCCGTCTCCTCGGAGGCCAGCGACCACTTGCGCCGAACCATCAGAGGGATCGATCTATGTCGAATATTGGTGCCGCCAGTGATCGCAAGCATGCCGCTCTCGACACGCCTTCCGACCTAGGGGCGAATGCCACCAAGGATATCGCGGCCGCTCTGACGGCGCTGCTCGCGGACGTGTTCGCGCTTTATTTCAAGACCAAGAATTTCCATTGGCATATGTCGGGCCGGCATTTCCGGGACTATCATCTCCTGCTCGACGAACAGGCCGCTCAGATTTTCGCTATGACGGACGAGATTGCCGAGCGTGCTCGTAAGATCGGCGGCACGACGCTGCGCTCCATCGGCCATGCGTCACGCCTCCAGCGCATCTCCGACAACGACGCGGACTTCGTCACGCCGGACGGCATGCTCGCCGAGCTGCGCGAGGACAACAAGCTGCTGATTGCCCTGATGCGCGAGACGCACGAGCTCTGCGACGAGCACAATGATGTGGCGAGCGCCAGCTTGCTGGAAAACTGGATCGACGAAGCCGAGCGCAGGCACTGGTTCCTGTTTGAAACCACCCGCCGAGACGGTTGAGTGCGTCGCAGGGCGCGCTGCATAGCGGGCCGTGGCGCACCAGCTGGCCCACCGATAGCTCGAGCGGACATAGGTCGTCACGACTGCTGAACGGTCCGGTGGCATGATGGCGCAATCGGGCGGTCGAGCCGTCGTGTAAGGCCTCTCCGCGATCGGGCCGAGGGCGCGACCACGCCGAGCGACGTCGGGGATCTACTCTTCGTCCCCGGCACCCGCGGTCATCCATTTGCGATGCTCGGCGAAGCGCTCGACGGCGAGATCGATGAAGCTGCGCACCTTGGTCGAGAGGTGATGGCGGTGTGGGTAGATGGCGTTGATCGCAAATTCCACCGGTCGGTGATCCGGCAGAAGCCGCACGAGCTCGCCGGACGCGATCTCGCCGGCGATCATGAAGCTCGGCGCCAGCATGATGCCTCGACCGCTCAAGGTCAGCGCGCGAAGGGTCTCCGCGCTGTTGGTCAGGACGTTGCCCGTGACTCGAACGGTCTCCGGCTTGCCGCCTGCCCCCTCGAAACGCCAATCATCGCCGTAAGGGTAGAACACGTATCGCAGGCAGTTGTGGTGCGCGAGGTCGGCAACTCGGGTGGGCGCGGGGTGTGCCTCGAGATAGGCCGGCGCGCAGGTCAGGATGTGGCGCCAAGGCGTCAGGCGCCGGGACACCAGGCTGGAATCCGGTGGCGACACGGTCCAGATCGCGAGATCGCGGTCATTTTCGATGAGGTCGACCATCCGGTCGCCAACGACCAGATCCAGCGAAACCGCCGGGTAAAGGGTCAGGAACTCGTCGATGACCGGCGCCAGGAACGGGACGATGTGCAAACTGGTGTGCAGCTTGAGCGTGCCGCGCGGCGTCGCGTGCAGAGCGCCCACCATTCGGTCCGCATCGTCAAGATCGATCAGAATCTGGCTGGAGCGCTCGTAATAGGTTTTGCCGACCTCGGTCAGGCTGACCTTGCGTGTCGTGCGGTTGAGCAGACGTGCACCGAGGCGATCCTCCAGCGCCTGGACATGGTTGCTCACCATCGTGACCGACATGTTGAGGCGCCGCGCTGCAGCGGAGAAGCCGCCGCATTCCACGACGCGGCCAAACGCAATCAGGCTGGTGAGCCTATCCATGAACTCTGCGGATTATCCGCCCCTGACAAATGATCCTTCCAATACTCCGGGAATTATCACACGCACGGCGACGCCGCATCCTTCCTGAGAGCAAGCGCCGCCGGCTGTGTGGCAGGAAGGAGCTCTGGTGGACGTCTCCATTCTCACGCCGCGGCGGCCCATCTCGCACGTTCGCAATCTGATGACGGCATCTCGCATCCACCGCTATGGGCCCCCAGGGGTCATTGATCTCGACGTCGTAGAGCGGCCCCATCCCGCCGAGGGCGAAGTCCTGGTTCGGGTGAAGGCCGCGGGCGTGAGTCTTTTGGATGCGTGGATCCGCGCGGGCAGGATTTCGCCGTCCGCGCCTTTGCCGTTGACCCTCGGCTCTGAGCTTGCCGGCGTCGTCGCGGCGGTGGGACCTGGCGTGGCGAATTTCACGCCTGGCGATGCCGTGTTTGGTGTCTCCAATCCCGGCTTTACCGGCGCCTGCGCCGAATACGCCGTCGCCTCGACCGCGATGATCGCCAAGCAGCCGGGGCGGCTCGATTTCATCGATGCGGCTTCCATCCCGGTGGTAGCGGTCTCTGCGTGGCAGGCGCTGTTCGACCATGCCGATCTCGCAGCCGGTCAGAGCGTTCTCATTCGTGGCGCCGCCAGCAATATCGGAGCGTTCGCTGTGCAGCTCGCGGCACGCGCGGGTTTGCGCGTGATCGCGACGGCGGACGATGGGGATACCGCTTATGTCCGCGGCCTCGGTGCCTCAGTCGTCATAAACGCGCGCAGCCCGCGCTTTGAGGAAGCGGCTCGCGACGTCGATGCCGTCGTCGATCTGGTCGGCGGCGGCGCGGGGCGCCGTTCTTTTTCCCTGCTGAAGCGTGGTGGCGTACTGGTATCGACGGTATCCGCACCCGATCAGGAAGAGGCCGCGCGCTACGGGGTCAGAGCGCTCTTCTTCGTCGCCGAGGTCACCACGGCGCGCCTCGCTCGCATTGCCGCGATGATCGACGCCGGCGAGCTTTCGACACATATCGGCGCCGTGCTCGCACTCGCCGGCGTGCGCGTTGCGCATGAGATGATGGAGGGAGCGCGGCCGCATCCCCGCGGAAAGATTGTCCTGCGGATCGGCACCTAGCGGTTCTGTTTCGACCTCGATCGTCGGCATTGTCTGAGATGCGCATTTTCACGCGACTGGTCGCGATGCAAGCCGCCGGATTATCCCGCCAGGCTTGATGATCCTTCTTCCGCTTCTCGGATTATCGCGACAGCTGCCGCGCCGCATCATCTGAAGGCATCAAAACCTGCCCGGTTTGAGACAGCCGACTCCTGGGTAGCAGTCGAGGAGATTCCGATGAACCAAAGCATCGACAAGGCTGCCTTGTTGAGGGAAGCAACCCCTGCGGCGCCTATCGTCCAACCTTTAAACGCAGCGCCCGGCCCGACTGAACCCCCCGCGACGGCGCCGGCTGCGGGCGGGCCACTGCGGAGACTGGCCATTCCGGTGGGCGGCCTGCTTGCCGTCTGCGGCCTGATAGCGCTCGCTGTCATCCGGTGGGACGCATGGCAGAGTTCGGCCAGTGTGCAGGCAACCGACAATGCGGTTATCCGCGCCGAACTGACGCGCCTCAGCGCTCGGGTCGCCGGCAACGTCCATCGCGTGCTGGTGCAGGACTTCCAATTGGTGCGGGCAGGCGACGTTCTGGTCGAGATCGCACCTGAGGACTACGAGGCGCAGGTGGCTCAGGCAGAGGCCGGCGTCGCAGTGGCTCGTGCCATTCGGGACAACCTGCACAACCAGATCGCATTGCAGCGCGCTGCCGTCACACAGTCTGAGGCGCAGGCCAAAGCAACGGAAGCGCGGGAGCAGCAAACGGTCCTCGAGCTGCAGCGGCAGCGGGCCCTGCTGGCCTCGACCTTCGGCACTCGCCAGCGGTTCGAGACAGCGACCGCCGATCACCAAGCCGCACAGGCGGCGGCCCAAGCGAGCCTTGCGGCGGTCGAAGCGCAGCGTCGCCAAATCGACGTGCTGGAAGGCCAGCGCGTGCAACGCGATGCTGAGGTGCAGGCGGCCGCGGCAGCTCTGCAAACCGCGCGCCTGAAGCTCGGCTATACCCGCGTCGTAGCGCCAGTGGATGGCGTGGTCGGCGAACGCCAGGTGCAGGCCGGCGACTATGTGACCGTCGGCAGCAACCTTATCGCCGTGGTGCCGCTGCCGGACGTGCATGTGGTCGCGAACTACAAGGAGACCCAACTGACCTATGTGGCGCCGGGCCAGCCGGTCGAGGTCGCGGTCGACATGTTTCCAGGCACGCCCCTGCGTGGTCATGTGGAGCGCCTTTCGCCGGCCAGCGGCGCGCAGTTCGCGCTGCTGCCGGCCGACAATGCCACCGGCAACTTCACGAAGGTCGTGCAGCGCATCCCCGTGCGCATCGCGTTCGAGCCGGGCCAGGAGCTGCTGGCGCGTTTGCGGCCCGGCATGTCGGTCGTGACGCGCATCCACATCGGCCCGATTGCGGAGGCCGCGCGCCAGGAGCAGGCCGATGCAACCCGGTGAAGCCGGAGGCCGCGCCCCCATCCCTTCGCTCGCCGTCGCGGCCGTGCTGCTGGGCTGCTTCATCGCGGGCTTCCACACTCGCCTGTTCGGCATCGGTCTGCCGGATTTGCGTGGCGCCATGGGCCTCGATCCGGATGAGGGGGCATGGCTCTCGACGGTGGCGATGGCGCCGCAAATGCTCGTGGCGCCGGCGATCCCTTGGCTGGTCGCGGTGTTCGGTCTGCGCCGGATGCTGATCGGTCCCGCCCTGGTTTACGCCGCTGTCTCGCTGCTGATCCCCCTGACCCGCGACTATCCCACGTTGTTGGTCTTGCATGCGCTGCACGGTGCTCTCCTCGGCGCTTTCGTCCCGGCGGCACTGATGATCATCTTCCGGAGCCTGCCGATGCGGTTTTGGACCGCCGGCGTCGCGATCTACGTGTTGCGCGCCGGCTTCACGCTGAACGCTGGCGTATTTTTGACTGGCTTCTACACCCAGCAACTCGGCTGGGAATGGCTCTATTGGCAGGATGTCGTGCTCGCCCCGATCATGGCGTTGCTGACCTGGCTCGGCGCGCCGCGTGTCAAAGTCGATCGAGCCCTCCTCGCGAAGGCCGACTGGGGCGGCATGATCCTGTTCGGCGTTGGACTCACGATGGTCTATGTCGCGCTCGATCAGGGCAACCGGCTCGACTGGCTGAATTCTGGTGTCGTCGTATCGCTGCTGGTGGGCGGCGCGGTCCTCTTCGCCGGCTTCTTGCTCAACGAAGCGGTCGTGGCGGACCCCTGGGCGAGCACCCGGGTCTTGATGTCCCGCAATATCGCCTTGCTGCTCGCGACCTCCTTCTGTTTCACCTTCGTCGGCACATCGAACGGCTTGGTTCTGCCGAACTTTCTCACCGTCGTGCGGCAATTGCGACCCGAACAGACCGGCGAACTGCTGTTGCTGTCCGTGGCCCTGCCCATGGTCGTGCTGATGCCGCTGGCATTGATTGTGTTGAAGCGGGTCGATGCGCGGGCGGTGTTGATGTCGGGCCTGGCCAGTTTCGCACTGGCTGCCTGGCTTGCCACAGGCATGACGCACGACTGGGCGCCCGGCAATTTCGTGGCGGTCGCCCTATTGCAGGCGTTCGGTCAATCCTTCGGCTTTCTCGCCCTCGTCCTCTATGGGCTCGCCAATTCAGACCCCGCAAAGGCAACCTCCTTCGTCGCCTACATCCAGATCATACGGCTGCTCGGCACCGAGAACGGGTCAAGCTTGCTCGGCACCTTCGTACGGGTGCGGGAACAGGTGCATTCGAACCTGATTGGACTACATCTCGAAGCTGGTGACGGGGCGGTGGCGCAGGCTCTGGCCGGCCTCTCCTCGATGTACGCAAGCCATGGTGCAGCAGCTGCGCACGGTCGCGCGCTCGGCACTCTTGCTGCAATGGTCCAGCGGGAGGCCTATACCCTGGCGCATATCGACGCCTTCCGTCTGGCCTTCTGGGTTGCCATCGTCGGCATGGTCCTCGTGGCCTGCATGGGCCGCGCCAAACCCGGGCCTTTTACGCACCGGCAAATTGGGTAGCTCTCTCGCCGGCGCGACCACCACGCTCGGAGCAAGGTCCCCTTTCGCGGCCGGGTCAGGCGCGCGGAGCCCCTCAACCTTGGCGGCCGCCGCCGTGCAACATGGCGAGCAGGCCATATGGATTCGATCGATCAAGGGGGCGTCGACCGCGGCCCCGTCTCACGGATGCTTCGGCCGCTCCCCGCGGAACAGCGCGAAAGCGAAGATTCCGATCAGCAGCTCAACGCCGGCAAAGATGGCGAAGGCGGTGACGAAGCCGAAGGTGAGCAACGCGCCGAAGGCAAGACTGCCGAGGCCAAAGCCCACGAAGAGGGTGAAGACATTCAGACCCATGGCTTGGCCGGCGCGCTTGCCGCCGAGCGTTGTGACGATTCCCCCAAAGAGAGGCTGGGTCATGTCGTAGCCGAGGGAGAGCAGTATGGCGACAAGCGGAATGGCGACTGCGGGAAGCGGCAAGGTCAGAAGCGCCGCGGCGCCCGCGCCGATCAACAGGCCGGCGGGGATAAGTCGTGCTCGGCCCCACCGATCCGCAACGGCGCCGATGGCCGGTCCCAGCAGGAAACCCGGCACGCCGTAGCCCAGAAGTGCGAGGCCGATGCCGGTCGGATCGAGATGATGCACTTGCTCCAGATAGAGACCGAGCCAGGTGAAGACGCCGGAGTGAAAGATCGAATTGATCAAGACGTAAGCATAGGTGCGCCGCGCCCGCGATGGTCCGAGCAATTCCCGGTAACCCGCGACGACATCTCGGACCGATCCCATGACCGGCTGTGCTGCCGTGGCGATAAAATCGCGACGGGGAAACAGCATCAGAAGGAGAGCGAAACCTGCCGCACCAACCACGAGAAACAGTCCCTGCCAGGAGAGGTGTGGCTCGAGCAGGGAGCCGAGCGGCGAGCCGAACGCCATGCCGCCGGCCATCGCGCCGAAGAGCCAGCCGAGTGCCTTGCCGCGCTGCTCGAACACATAGAGCCGTCCGACCAGTGCCAGGGCGAGAGGCACCACGCCGCTCGCCCCGATGCCGGTGGCAATTCGAAATAGCAGGAGCTGCTCGGCAGTCTGTGCGGTCGCCGTCAGGATGGACAAGGCCGAGAACGCCGCCAGCGACGCCAGCATCACCCGGTGGATGCCAATCCGGTCGGCGAGAACACCATAGACGAGCACAGCGATCCCGTACGGGATCAAATAGGCCGGCACGATCAATCCGGTGAATTGCTCCGAGGTGTGAAGCACCTTCGACAGCTGCGGAATGATCGGCGCGACCATGTAGCCTTGGAAGAAAACGACGAAGGTCGCCGCTACCAGGAGACGGAGAAGGCTTCTGCGTTCGCTCTCGAGCGCAGTCACCGAATGGGTCGAGGCCAGAGGCTTCATCTACTTATCGCAATCTCGATGGGGCCCCGTCGAGCCGACGCGCTGAGAGGCTGAGGAGGATCATGACGACAGGGGCGGAGCCGTCGCCAGGGTCGGTGACGGACGCGGGCACGCAGCAAGATCGCAAACTCACCCTTCAGTCCGGGCTGGAACGACCCCACGAGGAGCTGGCCTAGGCAGCACTATCCATGCGACCGAGATTCGCTTCTTGAAAGCTCGCGCTCGCTTTGGACGTTCGTGTCGTGGAAGAGCCCTCGATGTGATGGAGATCTCGGCGCTCGACCTGTCGTCGGCACCAAAGAGCAAAGAGCGAGAGGCCCATCATCGCAGAATCTTGTTGCGCAAGGCGATAGCGATGGCGTGTCCCTTCGTGACGGCCCCGAGCTTCTCTCGGATCGCCTGAAGATGTTTGGTGACCGTCGGGCGTGAAATCCCGAGTATTATCGCGATCTCCCAGTCGGTTTTTCCTTCGGAGGCCCATTGGAGACACTCGTATTCGCGGACCGTCAAACTGCCGAGGGATCGCTTTCGAACGAAGGTGTGCTGAAGCGCGCGGCCGATCGCATAGCTCGCGAGAAACCCCAAGGCGGAGGTCGCGGCTGGGTCCAGGGACGCGCGATCTCCGCCGAAGGAAATCGCCGCAAGTCCATTTCCGAGCAATGCAATGGGAACGACATACCCCGCCCGCAGTCCGAATTCGCTTGCTTCGCCGCGAATGAGGCTGACGTCGTCGGTCCGCTCGCAGGAGCCATAAGCGTCCTCCCATGAAAACGGCACGCGCTCATGTTGAAGGCGATGGAAGATGGGATCGCGGAAGAGATATCCGCGACCATTGTAGCGCTCGGCCCAACCCGCCGGGAGGCGCTGAAACAACGTCCTTTCGCGGACATTCGCCGGCGCCATGGGCGCGGAGGGAACGAGCCCACCGAAGACGCAAGTCAGGCCGAAATCACGAGCTACATCGACGAGGCAGTCCTCGACATCGATCAGGCCGCTTGATCGTTCAATCTCCTCAATGACGCGCCAAGTGCGCTCGAGAGCCCTTTCCAATGCTTTGTTCCATCTCAGCGCAAAGGCATCACTCCGGTCGGCGAAAGAGCGCCGCGCAATCGGACACACGCCTGTGCTGTGGAGCGGTTTCGACCAGGGGCGGCGACGGATTCGGCTTTTTGGATCCGTCCATGGCGGCGCTCCCGAGGGCGCCCTGCCCGCCTGGCGTTCGAATTCCTATCGGGTCCATGCGTGCGGTCGGGGTAGGCGCCCGCCTTCGGTGAGGCCCACCCCGCGATAGATCCGTCGGCGCTATCAGCTCTGGAACGCCCACTCAGCGGCTTGCCAACGCAGCGTTCCTCTGTCGGAAACGAGGCGACCGAGCCCGGGGAAGGCCATATGCGTCGCCGCGAGCAGCGCCCGTTCCGATGCCGCGCGCGGGTAGAAGCGGTCCCGCATGGCTTTCGCCGCCGCCCGGTCCTGCTCGAACAGGAAGTACACGTCGGTCCCCTCCGGATGGACCACCGGAAACACCATGTCCGAGACCATGATCAGGCTCTGTCCGGCATCTTCGATGCGCACGCCGATATGGCCCGGTGTATGCCCGGTCAGATCCACGATGGAGACGCCGCGCGTGATCTCCCGCTCGCCGTCGATCGCCTGAAGCCGCGGATAGAGCCGAACCACGTCGGAAGATAGCTTGAAGCTGTTCTGAAGATAATCGGGGGCCGCGTTGCGTTTACCGGCATCCGTCCAATGAGCGACGTCGCGACGGTCGACATAGAGTTCAGCATTGGGGAAGTTGTTCTGTCCGCCCACCACGAGCCCGCCAATGTGGTCCTGATGCATATGCGTGACGATGATGGCATTGATCTGATCGCGTCGAAGACCAAGCGCCGCGAGTGATTTCGGGAGCATGCCGGACTGCCCGAGTGATCCGGCCGGACCGGTATCGATCAGAATCCGGCGCTCACCGTCATCGATGAGATACTGGTTGAACAGAAATCGGACCCCGCTCGGCCGACCGACGAACTGCGCCTTTGCAGCCTGTTCGACCTGCTCGGGCGTGCGCCCGGGGAAGTAGTTGTACGGCATGTCCGTATACCCGTCCGCCAAGGCGGTGACGGTGAACCGACCGAGTTTGATCTGAGCCAGAGGGGCGACGGGGGCAACGGGCGTCACCGCGCTTTCGGCAGCAGCGCTGCCCGCCCCGGCGACGAGAGACAGAGTGCTTGCGCCGATGACGCTGAGTGGGAGGCCGAGCGCAAAGGCGCGGCGAGATGGGTCGCTCATGGCTTGTTCCTTTTGATCCAGGGCGAGCCTGCGGCGATGTCGCCCATCAGCCGTGCACACCCACACGTCATGTTAGAGCTTCCACACGCGGACAAATATTGTGGGAATTTGAGAGCTATTCTCTCAAATCTGGAAAGATGACGCGGACCAAGCGACGGCGACCGCCGGCCGGGCATTCGCATGCGTAAGCTCCGGATCAGAAGCCATCGTTCGCGCGAACATGCGCGGTTCGTCGCATGCGCTGCGCCCCGGAGAACACCGAGGTCCAATTGAAGCACGAGGCTTCAAGAAAGAGGGATTTGAACGCGACATAAGTAAAGCCTGATGCCTCAATGGTCAGGGCCGGATGAACAGGCTATTCACACGACTGCCGGCCGCGCATTTATCTGGCCCCTGCGAGCGGCGTGCGCGCGGCCTCGTCACGAGAGGCACATCGAAAAGGGCGCAGCGGCTCGCGCCGGCGTTCCATGGCGGCGCCTGTCGTTGCTCCCGCATTCTCGGCGAAGCCATATGCGCCGCCTCTCCTGCGATGTCTCGATGACCGTAATCGAAACATCGGAAGGGGCGGAGTTTTCCGCAGCACCTGCGCCCGGCCATCACGGCCGTCCGCCACGGAGCGCGCACTGCCAAGGCAGTAACAGCTCAGCGCGGCGTGCCCCGCCGAGGCACCCCCTTCCGGCGATGGAAGAGCCTCCTCAGGGCGCCAGCGTCCGTTATTCCTCTGACAGGAATAATCCCTTCCTCATTTCACCGATTAATCGAATCCGCTGAAAGGATACTGCTGATCGCGAAGGCAAAAGCCCTCCCCAGCGCCCTCCCAAAAAGGAAGTCAGACCATGAATCGATTTGCTCTCTCGTTGTTGCTTGCCGGAGCTGCCGGTGCCGCTGCGCTCAACCTGGCGCCGATCGCGGCTCATGCCGCCCCGCCGGCCGTGACGGCAAAGGCGCCGGCGACGGTTCACTATCGCAGCGCCACGATCGACGGAGTGAAGATGTTCTACCGCGAGGCCGGCCCGACCAATGGCCCGGTGGTCCTGCTCCTGCATGGTTTCCCGACATCCTCGCATATGTTCCGCAACCTGATCCCACTGCTCGCCGATCGTTACCGCGTCATCGCGCCTGACTATCCTGGCTTTGGCCAAAGCGATGCCCCCGACCACGCCAAGTTCGCCTACACGTTCGGGCACTATGCCGACATGGTCGACACGCTCATGGGGCAGCTCGGCGCCAAGAGCTATGCGATGTACGTGATGGATTACGGCGCTCCCGTCGGCTACCGGCTGGCCCTCAAGCATCCGGAGCGCGTGACGGGGCTGATCGTCCAGAACGGCAACGCCTATGACGAAGGCCTCCGTGAGTTCTGGAACCCGATCAAGACCTACTGGGCCGATGGCACGACAAAGAGCCGCGAGGCGCTCTCGGGCCTGGTCGCTCTGGAGACGACCAAGTTCCAGTACACCGACGGCGTCAAGGACCTCTCGCGCATCAGCCCCGATAACTGGGTGATCGACCAGGCGGGTCTCGATCGGCCCGGCAACAAGGATATCCAGCTGGACCTGTTCTACGACTACCGCACGAACGTTCCGCTCTATCCGCAGTTCCAGGCGTTCTTCCGCGAGCGCAAGCCGCCGACGCTGATCGTGTGGGGCAAGAACGACAAGATTTTCCCCGAGGAAGGCGCGCATCCCTATAAGCGCGATCTTCCGAATGCCGAGGTCCACATCCTCGACACGGGCCACTTCGCGCTCGAAGACAAGCTCGACGAAATGGCCCCCCTGATCCGCAGCTTCCTCGATCGAAAAGTCGCCAAACGCTGACCGTGTCGATCGGCCTCAGCCGCTGGAGCGAGCGACGATCGACCGGTCGAGCACCGCAGGTCGCCGCTCGCGCCCGCCTGAGGGGAAGCGCACCTCCCTGGGTCTCAGAGAAAGCTCGGTCCGTGGCGGGCGCCCCTCGTGATGAGCATCACCAAGCGGCCGGCCTCGCCTCGATTTGGGTGGGGCCGGTTCTGCGGGCTCCTGGCGGCCGGGCTCGGGCAACGATCAACGTCATCGCAATCTCGAAAGCACCCGAACAGGAGCTTTGGAATGAGTGAGCCTAGCTATCCCGTCGGACTTGTCGTCGAGGTCGCATATCCGATGTTCAGCGTGACGCTCCACCTCGAGGCGATCGACAGGATCCGCTTCGTGATCGCGGATGGTCCGTTCGCTCGCGAGGAGACCGTCGAGACACAGGTCGTCGACCTCGGAAACAACCTCTTCGCGGTGAGTTGGCAGGAGGCCGACCGCGCAACCGTGGTGAACGTGCAGAACTTCGACGCGGGCATCGTGAACTCTTACGCGACGCTGCCTGACGGAACGCTTCTGCGGAACGAAGGGAAAATGACGGTCCGCAGAAATGCTGGCGCGATAGGTGATCACTCGCCTCACCGGAACAAGGCGCTTGTGATCGACGCCATGACCTCGCTCTTTCAGCGCCATGACGCAGGTTCGGTCGAGCGGCTCTACGCAGCTGACTACCGACAGCACAATCCAATGATCCCTCAGGGTCGGGAAGCTCTCCGTGCGATCGTCGAGAACCTCGACAAGTCCGTCTTCTACGAGCCCGGCATCGTTCTGGCGCAGGGAGACATGGTCGCGATCCATGGCCGAATTCGCGGCTGGGCGCCCGCCCCGCAGATCGTCGTCGACCTATTTCGGATCCAGGACGGAAAGCTCGCCGAGCATTGGGATGTCCTGCAGCAGGAGGTTGGCAGTGCTTCCGGCGCGATGTTCGACCCTGCAGAAGGCAAGTGACGCGACGTAAAACCTACAGCGGAGATATGATGATGGCGAAAGTTCTGGTCCTCTACTATTCCTCCTACGGCCATATCGAAGCGATGGCGAAGGCGGTGGCGGAAGGCGCCATCTCCGCAGGCGCACAGGTGGACATCAAGCGCGTGCCCGAGACCGCGCCGGCCGAAGTCGCGAAGGCCGCCCATTTCAAGCTCGACCAGGACGCTCCCGTCGCCGCAATCGCGGAATTGGCCGACTATGACGCGATCATCGTCGGCACCGGCACGCGCTTTGGCAGGATGTCGAGCCAGATGGCGGCCTTTCTCGATCAGGCCGGAGGGCTTTGGGCGCGCGGCGCGCTGCACGGCAAAGTCGGCGGAGCCTTCACGTCCAGTGCGACCCAGCATGGTGGTCAGGAAACCACCCTGTTCTCGATCATCACCAATCTGCTGCATTTCGGCATGGTGATCATCGGCCTGGACTACGGCCACGCCGGCCAGATGAAGCTCGACGATGTGGTGGGGGGCGCGCCGTACGGGGCGACGACGATCTCGGGCTCGGATGGCAGCCGCATGCCGAGCCAGGAGGAACTCGAGGGCGCCCGCTACCAGGGTCGCCGCATCGCTGAAACGACCATCAAGCTGCACGGCTAACATTCGGCCGACAGCTCCCGAACGAGGGAAAGATGACGTTCGGCACGACGCCGCGAAGGACACATCAGCCCTCGCCTCTCCGCCTTCCGAACGTCGGCACGATCGTCACCAGGTTTTGAACCGACACATGCACGGCAGCGATCGGCGCACACGCCACCCGCGGGCGGGCGGAATGCGCTCGATGGTTCCAATCGCGGGGGCCCGAAGGTGTCGGGGAACTCCGTCAGATCTCGTGAGCGTTCACGAGCTCCCGGACCTTGTTCAGCGTGGCGTCGATCGCGGCGATGTAACTCTCGCGCATGCTTTCGCCCTTCGCTCGCTCTTCCGGGGAACCGGGTTCGGTCCCGGGGAAGGGCAGGCCGAAGGTGAAGGTGAGCAGCAAGCCGCGCTCGCTTTCGCTGATGGTGTTCTCGATGAACCCACCGCTTCCCACCCGTTCGAACTGGACCTGGACCGGCGCATAGAAGGTGATGAGCTCGGTGAAGTCGCCGCCCGGCACCGTGATCTCGCGCAGCAAGGTGTTGCCCTTGCGCTCGATCACCTCGCAGCGAGTCATGCCGGGGACGAAAGGCACTGCATTTTCTGCCTTCATCTCCAGCCCCTTCCAGACCTGCTCGGCGGTGAGCGCGGGTGAGACGCCATCGGGATTTACTTCGACGGCAAAAGAGAGCGTGTACATGCTGAAGCTTCCTGTCAGCGACGAGAGGCTCCGGGCCTCGAACGCCGCGCCTGCCTTATCGAACGGCCCGCCGAAACGGCGGACCGTATCAACCGCAATCTGGTCGCCGTGGCGGCCCGCACAATCGCTGCGGGCCCGGTTTCCACGTCATCGAGCGACACGGCCAGCGCCGTGCGCCTCACTTCTGCCCCTTCGCGGCGAAGAACGCAGTCGTGTTGTTGCCCGCGAACGGCAGATAGTCGCCCATCAACTTGCCATGCGCCAGGCCGGTCTCGGAGCGCCAGTCGTGCAGCAGCTCGGCGCCGACGCCGACCCAGGTCATAGGCACGACGCCCGCCTGGACCATACGAGCGATCGCAGCATCTTCGACCAGCTTGCTCCAGGTACCCGATGCGTCAAGGACCGCGTACACATCATAGCCCTCGGCCTTGGCCGACAGCGACGCGAACGCAAGGCACACCTCCGTCGAGATGCCGGCGATGAGCAGCTTCTTGCGGCCGGTCTTCTTCACCGCGGCAGCGAAGTCGGCATTGTCGAAGGCGTTGATCTCGCCCGGGCGGTGGACGATCGTCGCGTCCGGGAGACCCTGTTCGACCGCCGGCATGATGGGGCCGTTCGGGCCGTCGTGCGCGCTCGTGGTGACGACGGT
Source organism: Ancylobacter oerskovii (assembly GCF_018390555.1). Lineage (GTDB taxonomy): Bacteria > Pseudomonadota > Alphaproteobacteria > Rhizobiales > Xanthobacteraceae > Ancylobacter > Ancylobacter oerskovii. Next base: position 66,436 of record NZ_JAHBGB010000003.1, read on the forward strand.
CGGCAGCTTGTAGATCTGTGCGATCGTCACGAGCGCTTTGACGTTGTTCAGGAAGTCCACCGGGGTCTGCGTGGTCACGCCGTTGGCAAGCCCGGTCTGGTGGTCGACGAAGAGAACTGCAGCATTGCTGGCTGTGAGACGATCGTAGGACATGATCTGATCTTTCCGAGTGGGGGTGAGCAATTCGAAGCCGAAGTTGTTCGGCCCCACAGAGATGCCGTCCTCTAGCTCTCATCACTAGCTGCATTGAGTGGCATTCACCGTTCCTGTTTGCGGAACGTTGATCAGCGAGGTGCAATTCGGGGTCGAGGCCCAGATGATTATTCCGACGAACGCAATGATGAAGTGTCGAGGTCAATCATTCTCGTCGCACGAACGATAGAGCAGTTTGGAGGTGCGGAACGGGAATTGGCCCGTCCACAACGCCACAGGAACTGAAAATGAAGCTCTATCATCACCCCCTGTCGGGCCATTCTCATCGTGCTCGTCTGTTCGTGTCGCTCCTCGGCCTGCCCCATGACCTGGTCGAGGTCGACCTGAAGGCCGGCGCGCACAAGGCTCCCGAATTCCTCAATCTCAACCCCTTCGGGCAAGTGCCGGTCCTGCAGGACGATGACGTGGTCGTCTCGGATTCGAACGCGATCCTGGTCTATCTCGCCAAGAAGGCGGGCCGGGCGGACTGGCTGCCGGAAGATCCGGCTGGCGCGGCCGCCGTGCAGCGCTGGCTCTCGGTGGCGGCCGGAGAGGTGGCGTACGGCCCCGCGGCGGCCAGGCTCATCACGGTGTTCGGCGCGAAATACGATGCCGATGAGGTCATCGGCCGCGCCCATGTTCTGCTGAAGCGGCTCGAGGACCGGCTGGCGGCGCGCGACTGGCTCGTCGCCGACCATCCGACGATCGCGGATATCGCCATCTACAGCTACGTCGCCCGGGCGCCGGAGGGAAATGTCGACCTCGCGGGCTACCCCGCGGTCAACGCGTTCCTTCGCCGGGTCGAGGCACTCCCCGGTTTCGTTTCCTTCGTCCAGACGCCGGTCGGCCTCGCCGCCTGACGGGTCCCTTCCGGGCGCGCCAGCCGGCGCGCCCGCAACCACGTGCCAGATAGGACATCAAAAATGACCGCGACGCTGACGAAACTGTCGACCTGGCACGAGGGTGAGAAATTCATCCAGGAGAAGGTCGGTGTGGCCGAGCGGATGGAGATCGTCGGCCGCCGCGTGGTTCGCGACTACATGCCCGACCAACATCGGGACTTCTACGCGCAGCTCCCGTTCATCGTGCTCGGCAGCGTCGACGCCGCCGGTGATCCGTGGGCGACGCTGCTCGCCGGCAGGCCAGGCTTCATGACCTCACCGACGCCGACCGCGCTCGACATTGCCGCGCAGGCGGACCCCAGCGACCCGGCGAGCGCAGGCATGCGCGAGGGGGACCCCATCGGCCTTCTGGGAATCGAGATGCACACTCGGCGGCGCAATCGCATGAACGGCGTCGTCGCCTTGAACGATTCAGGAATTCGGGTCGACGTCGACCAGAGCTTCGGGAACTGCCCTCGCTATATCCAGCTGCGCGACTTCGACTTCGTGCGGGATCCCGCGCAGAGGTTTTCGGGCGTCGTTGAAGATCTGAGCGAGCTCGATCCGCCGGCACGCACCATGATCGAGGCGGCGGATGCGTTCTTCGTGGCGACATACGCCGACCGGGACGAGCGCCGGCAGGTCGATGTCTCGCATCGCGGCGGCAAGGCGGGTTTTGTCCGGATCGCGGAGGATGGCACCCTCACGGTGCCCGATTTCAACGGAAACCTCTTCTTCGCAACCCTTGGGAACATCCATCTCAACGGCAAGGCGGGGCTCGTCTTCGTCGACTACGAGACCGGCGACCTGCTGCAAATGACCGGTGATGTGCAGGTGATCCTGGACTCGCCGGAGATCGCCGCATTCCAAGGCGCCGAGAGACTATGGACCTTCCAGCCGCGCCGTATTCTGCGTCGCGCCGGCGCGCTGGCGTTGCGTTGGTCGTTCCGGACGGATGGCTGGTCCCCGAGTTCGCTCATGACGGGTGATTGGGACCAAGCTGCCGCCCGGCTCCACGCAGCCGAGCTCGCGACGCGCTGGCGGCCCTACAAAGTGACGAAGATCGTTGAGGAGAGCCCGTCGATCCGCTCGTTTCACCTTCAACCGGACGATGGGGCGGGCCTGCTTCCCCATGTCGCCGGTCAGCATCTCCCGATCCGCGTGACACCGACCGGCGCCGACAAAGCGGTCATCCGGACGTACACGCTGTCCGTGGCCCCTTCTGACGGTCTCTATCGCATCAGCGTCAAGCGCGAGGGGGCAGTCTCATGCCACCTTCACGACGAGGTTCGCGTGGGCGACGTGATCGAGGCGCGCGCGCCGGACGGTCAGTTCACGATCGACCCCTACGAGACCAGGCCGGCGGTCCTGATGGCCGGCGGCGTCGGGATCACCCCCTTGCTCGCGATGCTTCGTCACGTCGTCTACGAGGGGCTTCGCAAGCAGAAGATGCGGCCGATCATCCTCGTCCAGGCAGCACATTCGAAATCGGATCGGCCCTTCGATCGGGAGATCTCCGAGCTCGTGAACGCCGCGCAAGGAGCGGTGAAATGCGTTCGGGTTCTCAGCGATCCGAGCGGCGCCGAGGAGAGCATCGACTACGACGCCTCCGGCCGCATCGACATGGCCCTGCTGACGCGCTTCCTCCAATTCAACGACTATGACTTCTATCTCTGCGGGCCGCCGGCCTTCACGCAGGCCCTCTATGACGGGTTGCGGAGCTACAGCGTCACCGACAAGCGGATCCACGCCGAAGCGTTCGGACCCTCGTCCTTGAAGCGCACGGCTGATGTCGGGGCCGCTCCACCCGTTCGCACTCCGCCTTCGGCCAAGCCGGTGCCTGTGGTCTTCATGGACTCGCTGAAGGAAGCGCGCTGGACGCCGGACTCCGGCACATTGCTCCAGCTTGCGGAAGCGCGCGGCCTGGAGCCCGAGTTCAGCTGCCGCGAGGGTACGTGCGGAACCTGCAGGACCAAGCTCCTGAAAGGTGACGTGACTTACGTGAAGGAGCCGACCGCGAGTGTCGCGGCGGATGAGGTGCTGCTCTGCTGCGCAGTGCCGGCCGAGCAAGCGTCAGACCAGGAAAACCGCATCCAGCTCGCGCTCTGAAACGCGTTCGAACACTCATTGATACGCTCATAACAATAGTCCCTTCCTCTTTATCAGCGTTCATCTTTAGGAGCGCCGGGATCATCTTGGGGGGGAAGAGAGCAGCCGCTCTCGCAACTGGAGACAAGACGATGTCCTACATTCCGACCCCTGCCACCATCGAAGAAGCTCCCGAGGCCTCGCGCGCGATCCTTGAAGGCGTGCAGAAGCAGCTCGGCCGCGTGCCGAATATCTTCCGGCTCGTCTCGAACAGCCCCGCTGCATTGAGCGGCTGGACCGCGCTGCAGGGCGCTCTCGGCAAGGGCAAGCTGCCCGCGGCCACGCGCGAGCGGATCGCGCTGGCGATGGCTGAGGCGAACGGCTGCGACTATTGCCTGTCCGCGCACACTTACACCGGCGGCAAGTTCGCCAAGCTGGACGAAAGCGAGATCGCGGCCAATCGCCGTGGGAGCTCGAACGATCCCAAGGCCGCCGCTGCCGTCGAATTCGCCAAGGCGCTCGTCGTCTCGCGCGGCGCCGTCGCAGCCCGTGAGATCGATGCGGTCCGGGCCGCAGGCTACAGCGACGCGGAGATCCTCGAGATCATCGCGCACGTCGCCCTCAACACGTTCACCAACTACGTCAATGAGGCACTCGGCACCGAGATCGATTTCCCCCGCATCGATCGCCTGGCCGCATGACGTCAGGGGCGGGCGGCACGCTCGTTCCGCGGCCGCCCGTTCCTCCCCCGATTGATGAGAAAGAGATCACCATGTTCCATCTGCCGCTTCCCTTCTTCGCCGCGCAGACCACCGTCGAGACAGTTCCTCTCGCGGAAGATGATCGGAATGTTCGCGCCCCCGCCAACATCGCCCTCGCTTCGCAGGATGCGCGCCCGCGGTGTCAAACGGCCTGCAAAGTTGCCCCCCGATCGGCGTCCAATGTTGACCCCTTGAGTATGC
>NZ_JAHBGB010000030.1 GCF_018390555.1 Ancylobacter oerskovii
AGGGGGTCAAAGTTGGACGCCGATCCCCCGCCTCACGGGGTCAAACTTGCACGCCGAAACACATCCATGGGTTCAACGGTCGCGCCGGAAAGCCCGCGTAAGGCGGCTCTTGCCCGCTCGGGGCTTCGCGTCGGCACGATGACCTCGGCTCCGGCATGGAGGAGAGCGCGTGTCGTCTCGAGCCCGAGGCCCGAGGCACCTCCGGTCACGATGGCGAGCTTCCCCGAGAGATCGATCCCGGAGATGACCTCCATGGCCGTCCTGGCGGCGCCGAAGCCGGAGCCAAGGGGTGTCTGCTGCGTCATGTTGTTGTCCTGCGTGAGCTGGCGCGCCGTGCGAGAATAACAGTCCGTTGAGAGGTTGAATGTCGGGGGAGGCGACATGCGCCGCCCGCGGCCGGATCACTGTGTCCGGGAGGTCGGGTCCGGCCCCGCGGCGAGAGCCCGCGCGACATGGCGGAGCTTGTCGGGATTGCGGGTGATGTAGATCGCGGTGATCCGGCCGTCCTCGATGGCGAGTGCGGTGGTTTGGAGGACGTCGCCGCGCTCGCGGCTGACATATCCGGGCAGCCCGTCGATCCAGGCGGGTTCAAGCATCTGCGCCCAGCCCTCTCCCCATTTTCGCCGCACCCCCTCGTACAGCCGCAGGAGGCGATCCAACCCCGTGATGGGGTTGATGAAGGCAATAACCTTTCCGCCGCCGTCCGAACGCAGAACCACGTTCTCGGCAAGAAGTGTCCGCAGCGTCGCGGTGTCACCGCTGGTCGAGGCCGCGAAGAAGGCACGCGCGATCCGCTCGCCCTCTTCGCGTTCGACCGGGAAGCGCGGACGTGCGGCTTGAATGTTTCGGCGCGCCCGGACGGCGAGTTGGCGCACGGCCGCTGCTTCGCGATCGAGCGTGTCCGCCACCTCGCCGAGCGGCACGCCGAAGACGTCGTGGAGCAGGAAGGCCGCCCTTTCCAACGGTGACAAGCGCTCAAGTGCCATCATCAAAGTCAGGGTTAGGTCGTCCTCCGCCAAGACATCTTCCTCGCTTTCGACCAAAGGCTCCGGCAGCCAGGCGCCGACATAGGTCTCCCGGCGGGCGCGTGCCGACTTCATCTCGTCAAGGCAAAGCCGGGTGACGACGCGTGCAAGGAACGGATACGGGGCTGCGACACCCCCTCGGTCCGCGGCGACCCAGCGCAACCATGCATTCTGCACGACGTCCTCGGCTTCGCTGCGCGAGCCCAGCATGCGGTAGGCGATGCGCAGGAGCCGCACCCTATGGGCCTCGAAGATGTCTGTGGCGTCATCTACCTGCCGCATTGCGTTCCTCGACAGCAGTTTTTGCTCTGCGATGATGGTCGCGGACGGCTCCTGCCGCTACCGTACATCGGTTCCTACGGCCGGTCCGGCGTCGTCAGTTTGGTGTCGTCCGTATCCACGACGAACACGGCAAGGAGCTTGGACGGCGTGGTGTCACTCGCGTTGGCGCTGACGCCATGATGGTCACCCGGCATCTCGACGAAGCTCTCGCCGACGCGGAAGACCTTTTCCGGTCCGCCGTTGATCCGGCTGCGCACCGCTCCCTCGATCACAGTCGCCGTGATGAAGGCGGATGCCGCGTGGGTGTGGGACGGCGAGGAACCGCCTGGACCATACTCGACAAGGACGCCGCGTAGGCTCTTGCCCGGAACGGAAGGTATCGGATGGTCGAAGATCGTCGTTACGCGCGCTTCGCCCCCTGCGACATCTGTCGCCATGGCGGGAACGGCGGTGACGGAGAGCAGGGCTCCAAGCAGGAATGTTCTGAACACGGTATGGGGCTTTCTGGGTGGATGGGAGATACGCATCGGGTTCAGGCGGCGGCGAGCCAGCTCTCGAAACGCGTTGGTCCGAGACGCGCCGCTCTCACATGCCCGGGAACCAGCGAACCTTTTTCGAGCGCGGCGCCGAAGTAACGCGCGGCCCTGTCGGCCTGAACCTCTCGAAGGTCGCCGTCGGTGGCGATGCGGCGGGCGACGAAGTCGCGGAAGGGCAGGCGGTCGGGTCCGGCGATCTCGATCGTCGCGTTGCGCGGCGGAGCGAGCGCGACATCGGCGAGCGCTGCGGCGACATCGGCGGCGGCGATGGGCTGGAAGTCGGCATCGGGTACGACCAGGCGGTCGCCGTCGACCGATGCTTCGGCGAGGGTGGCGACGAACTCGAAGAACTGGGTTGCGCGCACGATGGTGAAGGGGACGCCAGAGTCCTTGATGAGCCGTTCCTGCGCGACCTTCGCCCGGAAGTAACCGTTCCCCTCCAGGCAATCGGTGCCGACGATGGATAGGGCGACGTGATGTCTCACACCCGCCTCGCGCTCGGCAGCGAGAAGGTTGCGGCCCGAGCGCTCGAAAAAGTCGAGCACCGCCGCATCCTCGAAGGAGGGCGAGTTCGACACGTCCACGACAACGTCGGCACCGACAAGGACCTCGGCCAGGCCTTCACCCGTCAGCGCGTTCACGCCGGTACTCGGCGAAGCCGCGACGGCATCAACCCCTTGTCGCGAGAGGTCGGCCGTCAGTTGACGCCCGATCAGTCCGCTTCCACCAATCACCACGATCTTCATGGTATCCATCTCCCGGTTTAGGAACGGACCAATCGGCATGTGCCGCTCTCCGGCGTCCGTTGAAGACAAGGACGAGGCGGGTTGGCCGGATGTGACATGCCCCTGGAAAAATCGGCGACGCAAACGCGAGGACGCGGGAACCGATCGATCAACCGCGGCGCAAACGGGACGGCTGTAGCGCCGCCCCTGAGCGTGCGACTGACCCGACTAAGCCTTCGCCTGGACCGGCAGTCGAAAGGGCGCTCCTAGCCGATTAAAGGCGTTCATCGCCGCGATGGTGATCGTGAGATCCACAAGCTCCTTCGGCGCGAAGGCGGCGCTGGCTGCCGCGTAGGCTTCATCGGAGGCGTGCGTCTCGCTGACCAGCGTGACCTCCTCAGCCCAGGCGAGAGCGGCGCGGTACTGTTCAGAAAACAGATGGGGCACTTCATCCCAGACCGGAACCAGGACGACCTTTTCGAGAGGCATCGTCTTGAGCAGGTCGCGCGTATGCAGGTCGATGCAGTGCGCGCAACCATTGATCTGCGACACCCGCAGGAAGACGAGGTGGATCAGCTCCTGGGGAAGGTCGGTACCCGTGGTGATGTAGTGGTGGATGCCATAGAGCGCTTTGGCTCCCTGCGGGGCCACCTCGTTCCAGGCAAGCCGCTTGTTCTCGCTCATATCTCGTCCTTGTGCTCGGAGCGCCGGAGATCGACGTTCGAGGTCATGACGAGCCGAGCGACCCGGATGTGACATGCCACCCTGCACTTTGACTCGAAGCAGCTCATGTTACGGCCGGGCGCTTCTTCGTCAGGGTGCGAGCAGTCTCGACGGATTAATTGAGGTCTGACATCAGCCTGCGGCTGCAGAACGGCGGTAATCTGCACAGCGGCAGCCAAAACCGGCCGGTCCGCGGGCGGCCCGAGGCTGTGTGAGAACTCACTGTGGCTCGTCGCGCAGGTTGTTGCGATGGCGCGCGTCGGCTCAGGTCACCCGCCTATCGCCTTGAGGGTCAATGCGACGCCGGCGATGGCGATGACGCGCTTGATGTTATATGCCAGGATCGCCAGGCTGGCTTCAGTGGAGAGGTTCTTGAGGCCGCGCGTTCGGAAGTGAGCGGCACCCATCCAGCCCTTGATGGTGCCGAACAGGTGCTCGACCGTGCAGCGGCGGACCGCCATGGCTTCGGACATCGCTTGAAGCCTGCGCCCCCATACCGGACGATCAGACACGCTCTTGGCAGAGTCTGCTCTTGGAGCTCACTGACCTACTATTCCCCGTAGCGCTATCGACGTTGGGAATAGCCTGCTGGCAAGTGCGCAACCCGCCGCTCATCCGTGAAGGACTGGTTGATCTGCTTGATGGCGGTAACAACAGGATGCGTCTTGCTACAGGCCCAACGCCCGGTATCGAACGCTTGTTTGCGGAGCGCTGGAGAGTTTTCTTTCAGTCTAACGGCTACTGTGAATGTCATCGCCCAATCTATAGTGCACGGCACTTGAAGGAGTTTAGCGTCGCACTATTGCCGTTCGCGCCGGGCTGGTGCAGGAGTAGGTCGTCAGAACGGATGACCGCTTGCAGCAGTGCGACGCCCTGATCGCGTCGCGCTGCCTCAACGGCATAATGGCGCCATCCCACAGAAATCCCGACGGATCATCGGAGTAACCCGAAAGCGGCGTTACTGCCGAGTGCGGCTGCACCCCGTCCGCCAGAATACGCGGTTGACCAGGGTAGTTCGAGTTGGCCGGAGCAGCCGATCAATGCGGTGCTGGCCCCGGCATGATGACGATAGTGGCGGACATGCCGGAGGCGAGGAGAACGGTTGGTGGCACATCGCGTAGCCGAATGCGCACGGGAATACGCTGAGCGAGGCGGATCCATGAGAACTGCGGAGGCACCGAAGCTAGAAGTCCTTCCACATCATCGGGATTGGCGATCGCGCGTGCTAGGCCTTCCACCATCCCGTCTAGCACCACCCCGCCGGCCATCAGTTCCACCTTCGCTTTCGCGCCTTCGGCGATTCGCGGCAGCTTGGTCTCCATGAAGTAGCCATAGACATAAAAGCTGTCGGAATCGACCAGAGCCAGCACGCCCTTGCCCGCCGAAGCGAAATCGCCCGGAAGGGTAGTGAGATTAGTGACATGGCCGTTTACAGGCGCATAGATGCGGCTGCGCCGCATGTTGATCTCGGCGATGGCGAGATTGGCTTGCGCTACCACCAGCGCGCCATCTGCCTCGGTGGCGAGGGTGGTCATGCGCTCAACGGCCTCGATGGAAAGGCCCGGGCTCTCTTCCTGCCGCAATGTGCGGTAGCGGAGGGCATTCTCCCAGGCGAGAGTTCGCGCGGCCTTTTTGATTTCGAGATCGCCCCGCGCGTGATCGAGCGCGGCCTCGAAGCGCTCGCGGTCGATCTCGAACAGAAGATCGCCCTTTGCGACCTTCTGGTTGTCCTTCACATGGACCGCGCTGATCAGGCCCGATACATCGGGAGCCACCTGCACTACATTGGCGAGGACCCGCGCATCACGCGTCCAGGGCGACAGGGTGTAATAGATCCAGAGTTGCCAGGCAATGACGACCGCCATCGCCACCGCGGCCAGCGTCATCACCACGCGCATCGCGCCACCCAGCTTCACATCGTTTCTCCCAGCAATACCGGCACCCCGAAGATCAGGGCGCCGAGAAGGATCACATACAATGCGGCATCGAACAGCGGACGATGCCAGATCAGCCCATAGAGGCCGCTCCAGGCGGCGAGGCGGCTCAGCGCCAGGTGGGGAACGAGCGCCGCGAGAGCCCACACGACGACGGGCGACACATAGAAGCCGAACAGGTCGACCGTGCGGAACAGCGGATCCATAACTCTGTGTGCTCCTTAGCTGGAGAAACTTCGATCAAGGAAGGCGTGGTCCAGCTCGAAGCGGTCGAGGAGGAAGCGCAGGCCGGACGCCGCGTGCAGTACGGCGCGAGCTGCCGGAGAGCCTGCCGGCGGATCGAGCCGCTCAAGCGCCGTCCACATCTCGCCAATCGCGGCGCGGCCGAGTTCCAGCGCTTCGCGCCTCGGCTCGGCCCGCTCGGGTAGCGCGGTAAAGATCGCGGCGAAGCGCGACAGCCCCGCGGCGAGCGCCGCGCGCCCCGCTGGCGGCAGTGCAGGATTTGCAACGGCCTGGTGCAGGCGCCCGAGTTCCAGAGCGCTGGAGGCGCTGCAGAGCATGCCGCGCAAGAAGACGTCGTCCTCTTGCCGGACTGAGGAGAGGTGTGGCAGCAGGGCGACAATCAGGTCGACGATCTCGCGGGCGACCCTGCGCGCCGGTCGTGGTCCGGCCGCTGCTTCGGGGAGCAACTGGTGCATCGTGCGCCGATAGGCGAGCCGGCGCGACGCCTGCGAGGTGACGGGCAGCAGGCGTGCCGCCATCAGGCAGACGAACATGCCGACCACCAATCCGAAGCAGAAATTGGCAAAGGTGAGGGGGTCGGGATCGTAGACATTCCCGGTGGTCGCGCAGGCGACGAAGAAGATGGTGAAGGTGCCCGCCGTTTTCGCAAAGCGCGGCGTGCCGATGAGGATGCCCAGCGGCACCAGCACCAGCAGCAGGAAGGTCGCCAGCATCCCAAACCCTTCCAGCCAGGGATAGACGAACGCCTTCACCGCATAGGCGCAGAAACAGGCGGCGATCACGGCGCGGAAATACGGCCAGCCGAGCTTTTCGGGATCGTCGGTGTTCACACACTGATAACTCATCAGGGCGAGGCCAGTAATGCCGGCAATGCCCTGATCCCACTCGGTGGCGTACCAGAACACACAGAGTGCCAGCACCGCCAGCGCCGCGCGTGCCCCTTGCAGCACTGCCTCCCGCCGCTCCGCCAGCCGGGGCCGACTCCGGGCCATCCCGGAGGGCGCGGCCGGGCGGAATGTGGACTGCGCGGTGAGCGCGACGAAAGAAAGGCCGCGCAGCATCTTGATGGCGCGCCGGACAACGAGCGCTGTATTTGCAAGCGGTGCAAGCGGCGCTTCTCCCGCCAGCGCCTCGATCTCCCGCGAAAAGACCGCTAGCCGCCGTCGTGCCATGGCAAGATCAGCGCGCAGGCGCTCAGGGTTCGCAAAGGCGTTGGGATTGTGTGCAATGGCGTCCAGCGTGGCGCTCGTCGCCTCGAGCACCGGCGCCAGGCGGGCGGTGAGCGGGTCGCCCTCTGCGCCTCGAACATCGGTGAGCCGGACATACAGCCCACGCTCGATGGACAGCACAGTGAGAAACTCGCGCGCGATCTCTCGCAGCACCGCGTCGTTTGCGCGCATCTCGCGCGCCTCGAACATCGTATAGGAGCGCAACGCGTCGAACTTCGTCACCGCCCGCAGAATGTCGCTCCGCAGCCGGATGACGTTCTCAATACCGGTTGGGGACGTCAGCGCAGTGGCGGCGTAATCGGCCAGACGGGAAAAGGCGCCAGCCACAAGCGCCCGCAACTGGGCGCCGGCATAGACCGGCAGGACCAAGGCATTGGCGAGGGTGGCGCAGGCGATGCCGATCGACGTCTCTGTCGTGCGGTCCAACGCCACCTGCCAGGCAGTGTTCGGGTCAACCGCTCCCTCGAAGAGGACGAGCAGCCCCGTATAGCCCGCCAGCATAAAGCCATAGGCGGTGAAATTGCTCATCCGCGTGGCGCCGTAATAGCAGAGGAACATCCAGGCCATGGCGGTGCCGACGAGGGGGACCGGCGCCTGCGCGAACAGTTTGACGCAGATAACAGCGCAAGACGCCGCTATGACCGTTCCGAGCAGGCGAAAAGTCCCCTTTGCGAAGGCGGCGCCGGCCGAGGACTGGGTGAGCAGGTAGACCGTGAGGACCGCCCACTGCGGCTGCGGCAGTTCCAGCCAATAGGCGATAGCGAGCGCTGCCACCGCCGCGCAGGCGAGGCGTGTCGAGACGGCGAGATTGCGCCAGCCGAGATCAACCGGAAAGCCCCGCCAATGGCTGGACCGAGGTCTTTCAGCCTTGTCCGTCACTATAGGGCCCCACGCTCATCTCGATACCGATGCGTTTCGGCGTGATGCCTGCCCCCTTGGACAGCACCCTATGAGCGTCATAAATGCGACGATCTGTATCTTGCGCAGCAGCGGCCCTCGCGGAGCGTTCAAGAGAAGAAACTCATCACTTGGCCGAGGCCGACTGAGCGACGTACCCACCGATAGCCGTCTTCCGCGGCGTGCCTGATGGACATTGCTTCCATGTCATGCCACCGCATGTTCGAACGCCTTACGCAGCCGACCTCGAATGTCAATACCAAAGCGCTGTAGCTTACCCGCAGTCTTCAATATCGAACGGCGCTAACGTTCTGCTCCACCTGCCCTGCGCCGGACTCTGTGATGGCTCGTCGCCTCGCATTTGTGAGTTCGCGCGGGAATCACTGCATGTGTGTCGTCTGTGCAAAGAGCGAGCATTCCTCGCCGAATGAGATATGATACGACCTTAAGCTGGTTCTAGTCACCTGAGGTGATCAGACCTTTGGCTCAGTTCACTGAATAGCGAATGAAGAGCAGGTTGTTAGTGCATGTCAGACTGGTTTGTAACGACGTTGCGGGATCATCCCGCGATTGCGCTGTTTCTCACCGTTGCCCTCGGATATCCGCTCGGCACATTCAAATATCGCGGAATTAGCCTAGGAACGGTCGCAACGACCTTGCTGGTGGGCATTCTGGTCGGTCAGCTTCACATCCAAATCTCGCATAATGTCGCGATCGTTTTCTTCCTGCTGTTTCTCTTCGCCATCGGTTATCGTGTCGGGCCGCAATTTGTTCGTGGCATCGCTGATGACGGCGTGATGCAGGCGCTCTTTGCCGTTGTAGTATGCGCGGTGACTTTGGCGACCGCTTATGGAGTGGCGCGGCTAGCCGGCTATTCCGTTGGCTACGGCGCGGGCCTGTTCGCCGGCGCGGCAACAGCCTCGTCGGCGCTAGGGCTTTCGACAACCGCCATTCAGGGGCTCGGCCTGTCCGCGGACGAGACACACGCCATGATTGGTGCGCTCTCCACGGCCTTCGCCATGACGTACATCTTTGGCACCATCGGCCCCATCCTCATCATTTCCCAGATTGGCCCTTGGCTGCTTCACATCGATCTGGTGGCAGCCTGCCGTGCTTACGAGAAGCGGATGGGTGGGACAAACCACGGATCGGGAACGTCTTGGCATCACTACGTCATGCGCACCTATCGCCTGCTCGACGACTGGCCGCAGGTCGGACAGAAGGTCGGGGAAATCGAAGCAAGCGATGCCCATTCTCGGTGCTTCTTCGACCAGATCCGTCGCGACGGACAGGTGATCGAAGCCACCGAAGCGACAGTGTTGAAGGCGGGGGATGTCGTGAGCGTCGCCGGCGTTCGTAGCAGCCTTCGCGCCCTCTTCGTCATAGGGGCGGAGGAGGTCGAGGATCTGGAGCTTCTTGCCGTGCCGGTGGCTGGTGTCGACGTTGTCGTCACCAAGCGCGCCTTCGACAGGAAGACGCTTACGGAACTGGCACATATGGCGGCGACCCATGGAATTTTCCTCACTCGCATCCGCCGGGGTGCCATGGGGGAGGAGATTCCGATCCTGCCCCAGACGACCATTCACCGTGGCGATGTTCTGACCGTCGTCGGCCAGCCGCAGCGGATACGTGCCTCTATCAGTGCCATTGGCCGGGCCGATTTCTCCGACGAACAAACCGATGTCAGCGTGATGTTCCTCATGATCGCGCTAGGCGCGTTGATTGGCGTGCCGGCCGTGATGCTGGACGGAGTGCCGCTGACACTGTCGATCGCCGGAGGTGTGCTCTTTGCCGGCATCGCGGCCGGATGGCAGCGTTCGGTGTTTCCAACATTTGGAAATGTGCCGCCTGCCGTCATCTGGTTCATGAATGTCGTGGGGCTCAACCTGTTCATCGCCGTGATCGGCATCACAGCCGGACCGAGCTTCGTGGCCGGCGTTCGGGAAGTCGGAATAAGCCTGTTTCTCTGGGGAATGCTAGTCACGACAATCCCGGTGATTTTCGCGCTTCTTGTCGGGAAATACGTGTTCCGCTTCGATGATGCGCTGGTGCTTGGCTGCTGTGCGGGGGCGGGCACATCTACCGCGACGCTTGGCCTTCTCGCTGATCGGGCAGGCAGCCAGGTTCCAGCGCTGGGCTACACAATTCCCTACGCCGTCTCCAACACGCTGCTGACCATTGGCGGCATCGTCATCGTGACCTTGCTGTAGCGCATGAGGCCGGATGCGGCACAGCCGCGCGATGCGCGGCCGGCTTGAAACGGCCGTGGTACCCAGATGACAATAACGGTGGCGCACATCGCGGCCGCGCGCGCCGACATCGGCAGAACGCGAACAACCCGTCTCGTTATGAAACGCAGGGATGGAGAATGATAGTCGACCTATCGATCGGGTTCGCCGCGATCGTTTTTGCGATGATCGTGCATCTGGGTGCCACGATACTGATCGTCAAACTGGTTCGGCCGCTTGAAGTTTTGATCAAGACGTCGCCCTACAAATTTATCGCGATCACACTCGTTCTGACGAATACGATCTTATTCATGACCCATCTCATGGGCGTTCTGATGTGGTCTTCGATCTATTTTTCACTCGACTTGACAGATAATTTTCCGAATGCCTTCTATTCCGCATTCATCATGAACACGACGCTCGGGCTCGGTCTGATCAAACCGGAGATCGGCACCCGCCTGCTCGCTCCGATGACCGCGACGAGCGGCATCATGATGATCGGCTGGTCGACCGCCGTCTTTGTCTATGTCGTTCAGACTTATCTGCCGCATGTCGCGCGCCAGGGTAAGCAATGATCTCAGCCGAGGTGGTAGATCCAGGCTGCGGCCATCAGCAGGCATAGGATCGAGATAGGTAGGCCCGCTCGCGCGAACTCTGCGAAGCTGAGCGGGATGCCGCGCTTGCGGCATTCCTCGGCCACGATGATCGCGACCAGGCTGCCGAAGATCACGGCGCTCGAAGAGAAGCCGGTGCCGAGCGCGATGGCTGCGCCGAGGGCTTCCGGCTGATGCGTGCCGCCAATGAAGGGCGCCACCAGCATGACTGCCGGGTTGTTGCCGACGATGTTGCTGAGCACCGCCATGATGATCAGCATGGACGGCGGATCATGCAGGTTGAGCCCGATCGTGCGCAGGCCGGCCAGAACCTGTTCCGGCAGTCCCGTTGCCGTGAGCGCCGCGTTGACAACGAACAGTCCGAACAGCAGCAGCAGCAGGTCGCCGTTGACGTGATGCAACAGGTTGCTCGACGCGAAGCGCCGGCTGACGAGCAGGACGCTCGCGCCCATAAGGGCGATCAGCATATGGGGCAGGTCGCTGAAGATGAACGCGACGACAACGGCCAGGGTGACCACGCATGTCTTGATTGTCTCGCCGCGGTTGAAGGCGACGGGCGTGTCAGTGATCGTCGCGCCGGCGCCTGAGGGTCGCACCGCGTTGGGGAGCGTCCAGCGGCCTCGATAGCAAAGTACGATCACGATCCAGATCAGCGGCAGACCGAGCATGGCCGGTGGAGCGGCAGCGGCCATGAAGTCGACGAAGGAAAGCTGCAGTGTCTCGGCAATGATCATGTTCTGCGGGCTACCGAGGATCGTTGCCGCCGCCGCGAAATTAGCTGCGAAGCAGAAGCCGAGCAGGAAAGGCAACGGATTGAGCCGCCGCTCCACGCATATGGAGCAGAAGATCGGCGTCATCGCGACCGCCACCACGTCCTTGTTCAGCAGAGCGGCCATCGCACCGGAAACGGCGATCAGTATGGCCAGAAGCCCCTTGGGGCCGACATTGAGGTTGCCGACCTTCACGGCGACCAAGTCATAGAACCCGGCGACCACGAAGGCGGCGGAGACGGTCATCAGGCCGAAGAGCAGGCCGATGACGCGGTAGTCGACCGCAGCCCAGGCGGCGGCCGGCGAAATTTGTCCCGACGCGATAAGCACCATCGCCCCGACTATGGCCGCGCCGGTTCGGTCGAGGCGAAAGCCCGGCAGGTGGCCGACCCCCATGGCGACGTACACCAGAGCGAAGATCGCGAGCGTCAGGTCCATGGAAGCACTCGCACAGGGCAGCAACAGAATTGAAACAGGGACGCCCGCACGGGTTCAGGACCCGGGCGGGCGCAGCTGATGTCTAACAGCATGGGAAGCCGCACCGGCGGCTCGCCATGCCTGAGTTCACTTCGGGTTTCCGCGATCCATGTCCCAGAAATTGAAGGCCCGCTCGCCGTACAATGGCGTGTCGAGCCCCTCTTGCTGAATGGTGTCGGGCACCCGCAGCACATTCATACCATCCAGGAGCTTCAGCAGGATGAAGGTGATGAGCGAGGCGTAAGCGGCGACGATGGCGACGGCGAGCAACTGGACGCCCAGCTGGTGAATACCCGCCGACACCTGATTGATGTGAGAACTCGCCAGCACGCCGATCAGCAGTGCGCCGGTCATGCCGCCAACGCCGTGCGCGCGCCAGACTTCGAGCGAGTCGTCGATCTTCAGCCAGGCCTGCACATGCTTGGCGTGGTAGCAGACCGTCGCACCGACCGCGCCGATGAACAGCGCGGCCATGGGCTCGACATAACCCGAGGCGGGGGTGATGGTGGCAAGGCCCGCTACAGCGCCGACCAACACACCCGAGAAGGACGGGCGCCCATTCTCCCGCCACTCCCAAAACATCCATACGAGCATGGCGATCGAGCCGGCCAGCATGGTGTTGAGGAAGGCGTAGGCCGCCAGCGCGTCCGCCGCATAGGCGCCACCGGCATTGAACCCGAACCAGCCGAACCACAGCAGGCCCGCGCCCAGCGCCACCAGCGGCAGGCTGGCGGGCTCCGACTCGCTCTCGCCTGGGGCGAGCTTCCGCTTGCCGAGATAGGCCGCCGTCACCAGCGCGGAGAAACCCGCCGCCGTGTGGATGACGATACCGCCAGCAAAGTCGACGACACCAAGCGCGGCGAGGAAGCCGCCACCCCAGATCCAGTGGGCGGCGGGCAGATAGACCAGGATGGTCCACAGGGCGATGAAGAACAGATAGGCGCCGAAGCGGAACCGGCCAACGAACGCGCCGGTCATCAGCGCCGGCGTGATGATGGCGAACATCATCTGATAAGCGAACACCATGATGAAGGGGATGTTCGGGCCATAGGTCGGATGCGGCTCGATGCCGACGTGATACATGCCGAAATAGGGCACGATGCTGCCGATGACGCCGCCAATGTCGGGTCCAAAAGCGAGGCTGAAACCGCCGAATACCCAGATCAGGCCTACCACGCCTATGCAGACGAAGTTCTGGATCATCACCGACAACATGTCGCGCTGCTTGACCAAGCCGCCATAGAACAGCGCTAGCGCGGGGGTCATCATGCACACCAGGGCGGTGCACAGGAGAATGAAGGCGGTATCGCCTGCGTTGATAGCTTGCATCCCATTGCCCCTTTCGTGGATGCGCGCATCGGACCTTCGAGCCCGGCTACGCGCCGCTGGAACCTAAGGCGACGGCTCGTGAGCCGCCGTGACACATCGGGTGGAACTCACCGCGGCTAGATCCCGCTCGTCACGTGGTCTTCGTGGATAGAGCGGCCTCGGTATGATCATGGCCGACCATATGACCCACGACGGGCCGGTGCGGGTGCGGAGCCAGGAGCTTCTTCGGCGCAATGAAGAGATACATGGTCAGGACATAAGGAGCCGTGAACGAGGGGATGCCGGCAGGCGCGACCATCACGTCGAGGGCGCCTTGCACGAAGACGGTGGTCACGGTCGCAAGCAGCGCATAAACCATCACTTTCGGCGAGGTCTTCAGGAAGACGACGCCGACGGCCAGTGCGGTGAGCACAGGGCTGAAGCCGTACAGGCCCTGGCTGACCACGGCCGGATCAGCGCCCATGCCGATCGAGACCACCATGGCGACCAGCGAGCCGGCGGCCACTGCGATGCCCGCCGGGATCGAGGCGATGAAGATTCCAAGCAGGATGATCGCGCCGGAGATCTCATTTCCGAGCAGGTAGACCTGGCCGATGTTGCGGAAGAAGATCTGCACCAGCTCGATTGGCTGGGAAATGGTCGCCATCCCCTGCACGTAGTCGGTCGTGAGTTTCGGCGCGTCCCCGGTGACCAGAAGGCCGCCGAAGGAATAGGCGCCGGCAACCATCAGCCAGCCCGTCAGCACGAAAGGCCCGGTCGACCCCGGAATGCCCCACTTCGCGGTCAGCGTCGCGCTGAACGCGGCGGTAACGACAGTGCTCGCGGCGGCGCCGACGACGACATAGATCCAAAGCTGGGGGGAGACGGCGATAAAGGTCGGCAACGCGGCACCGACAAGAACGCCGTTGAAGCCGAAAAGGCCCGAAGCGATTGATTTGTCATCGCAATCCAGCAGCCGCGCCGTGAGCGTCGCGATGACCACGCCAATCGCTGCGCCGATCGTTGTCGCCCAGACGCCGCTGGCATAGGACGCATAAGCCATCGCCGCGAAAAACAGGATCCCGGAAAGGGGATTTTCCATGAAGAAGACCTGACTGGCGCCCTTGAGGGAGTCTGTCAGGAGGTTGCTTTTATGAACGGCCATGGCTTCGGTCCTTCGGTCAACGCCAGAGGAATTCCTGCGGAAGAGTCCGTCCACGAGCCTCTTCGCGAACGATCTGCCAGAAGCGGCGCACCTCTCGACGCACGTCGTAGGTCTCCATGCCCACCGCGCGCAGCATGAGGCCGGCGTCATTGGGCAGGCGGCAGACCCCTGAAATCGCCCGCGGCGCCTCGGCCGGGAAATTGGTCTCGAAGCGTTCCTTGATGCGGGCAGCGACGGTGGGCGGGGTCACGCACATGATGTTGGCGAAGGCGTCATAGCCCTGCATCACGGCCGGGTAGTCGACGGATGAGTCGCCCTTCTCGATCAGGATCTTTTCCGCAAAAAGCTTGCGCCCGCCGGGCCGGCGCACGGCCACGGCCACGGACAGCAGATCGAGCCCGAACCGCTCATCTGCATGGTGATGCTTGCGGCCAGCCAGCATCATCTCGCCATAGAGCAGCGTCGCGCCATCAGCGATGATGATGTCGGTCTGGTTGATGAAGCGGGAGTCGCGATAGGGAATGGTGAAGTCAGGCAGGTATTCGAGATAGGAGCCGCTCTCCAGCGTCACCGTCTGATGCTGCGACGCGTAATTCGCATCCATCTGATGCACGCGATTGGCGCTCTGGGAGGTGACATGGGCGCACGCGCCTTCGCCCACGGAGATGTCGATCTTGTACCTGTCGCCCTGGAGGATGCCGCCGCCGATCGAGATGATCGAGCAGATCGGCAGCTCCGGCATGGCCTCGTCCCAGTAGAGCGCCTGCTGCACCAGCAGCGGCGCCACGCGGTAGAGGTCATGCAGGATCGAGCGTCCATTGCGCAGCGAGAAGCCGAGGCGTAGCTCTCCGACCTTTCCCGGGCCGGCGGCGCGCATCTGGGCCGGCTCGGCCTTGAAATCGCGCAGTTCGCGCGCCGCGTCGAGGCGACCGAGTTGCTCGTGGAGCGCCATGGCGTCAGGCATCCACCTTTGCGGGCGGCGTGATCTTCACGTCGAACAGTGCCATGTCGAGGATGAGGCGGATGAGGTCGTCAATGCCTTCGCCGGTCTTGCAGTTGGTGAAGATGAACGGCTTCTTTCCGCGCATGAGCTTGGAATCGCGGTCCATCACTTCGAGGCTCGCGCCAACATAGGGGGCGAGGTCCTTCTTATTGATGACGAGAATGTCGGACTGGCAGACGCCGGCGCCGTTCTTGCGCGGGATCTTATCGCCTGCCGCAACGTCGATCACGTAGATGTAGAAGTCCGCGAGCGCCGGGCTGAAGGTCAAGGTGAGGTTGTCGCCGCCGGACTCGATCAGGATCACGTCACTGTCGGGATACTGCTCCTCGAGCTCTTCGACGGCGGCGATGTTCATCGAGGGGTCTTCGCGCACGGCGGTGTGCGGGCAGGCTCCGGTCTCGACACCGACGATCTTCTCCTCGACGAGGATGCCATTCAGCGTGCGGCGAACCTGCTTGGCGTCCTCGGTCGTCACCACGTCATTGGTGATGATCAGAGGCTTGATGCCGAGGTCGATGAGCCGTGGGGTGATCACCTCGATGACTGCCGTCTTGCCCGAACCGACCGGACCGCCAATACCGATGCGCGTAATTTTCTTCATGAAACGCTTCCTTTGCCGACGCCGCGTCAGTTCATGAACAGGCGGACATGGGTGGTCGTGTGGTGCGCGACGAGCACGTCGAAGACGGGAGCGAAGGACGCCATTTCGTCGAGCGAGAGGTCGCGCACGGCCAGATAGTCGCCCTCGACCCGCCCCTGCGCCGTGAACAGGATGCGCTGGGTGTCGAGATGGTCGATCCGCATCAGCCGTAGCGCCGCGCTCAGGATCATCGAGGCGATGCCATATTGATGCATTACAAAGGCTTCCACTTCATCGACGCCCATGTGAGCGAGAGCGAGCGCCTGTCCGATCGGCAGGCAGCCGGCCGTCGCATTGGCCTTGATGTCGTCGAGCCAGCGCTCGAGCATGGGCGAGGGCATGATCTTCAGCACCAGCTCGGCGAATTTCTTGCCCACTCGGGTGAGCATCATCTGCTGTTCCTCGCCAACGCGACGGCAGAACAATTCGCTATCCGCTTCGAGGATCGCCTCGTAGTCGCCGACGACCGCGGCACGGTGCGCATGCAGCAGCGCGATGCCGTCCATCCGTGCCGTCTGGCGCAGGATGAGGTCGACATATTTCAGCAGGCTCTCCGGATTGGTCACCACGCCGGTTTGCAACGCGGATTCCAGCCCGTTGGAGAAGGCGAAAGACCCGATCGGCAAGGTTGAATCGGAGAATTGCAGCAGGCGCGCGAGATGCACCATACCGGAAGGACCGCTGCCCTTTGCCTTGCCTCCAGCCGCCATCACTTCACCGGCGAATGCGAGTGGCCGTGAGAATGCGAATGATCATGATGATGATCGTGGTCGTGATCATGATGGCCGTGATCGTGCCCGTGCGAATGATCATGCGCATGACCGGGATGATGATGATGCGGCGTCGCATCGGCGCCGGCGAACAGCAGACGTACTTCGCGGGCATCGAGCTTGGCGGCGATTTCCTCGCCGGGCGCGAAATAGGTCTTTATGTGCTCGTAGGCGTGGGTGCGCATGACCGAGGCCATCACCTTCTGATCCACGGAAAGCGGCACGTAGACGGTCGAGCCCTTGATCACGGCCGGCCAGTGCTGGTTGCCGAGGCCGTGGCCCAGCTCGAAACAGGTGCGCAGAATTTCGAGCGGCGACAGCTTTTCGATGTTCTCCAGTTCGATGACCAGCACATCCTTGAGTGCGATCCGAGCGACGACGATGACCTTGGCCGCCTCGTCGTAATGCAGCACATCACCGTCGTGCAGATGCTCGGAGCGCGGCAGCGAGATGGCGAGTTCCATGCCGCCTTCGCTCTCCTTGCGCAGGCGATTCTTGGGCGCTTCCCACTGTTCAAGCACCAGACGATCCACAACGGCGAGCCGTGACCGCTCCTGCCAGATCGGATCGCGGAGATTACCGAGCGTGTTCTCGACGAGAATCATATGTGCCTCCGAGGGGCTGGCATCAGGCGCGACGCAGTTGCGTCGCGGCGCCAAGGCCGAGCCATGTGACGCTATAGCCGATGACGAGACTGGCGATGACGTAAAGAAAAGAAAGACCCAGCTGACCGGGCGTGACCATCTCGGAATAGGCTCCGTAGATGAAGGTCGAAAAGGTCGACATTCCACCACAGAAGCCGGTCGACACCAGCAGTGTGACGTTGTCCGAGGCGCGACGTGCCTGATGGAGGCCGAATACGAGGCCGAGCAGGAACGACGCAAAGATATTCGCGGCAAAGATGTCGACCGGAAAGGCGACGCTGTAGCGCCCCATCAGGAGCATGGAGAGCTCGCGCGTGATCGCCCCGAGACCGCCGCCTACGAAGATGATGATGACCGGCAGCCACATCGCCGTGCCCTACACTCTCGCCAGCGCCACGCCGGCCGCCGCGGCGAGAAGGCCCGCCCCGACCGAGGTGACGAGATAGACGATGGCGAGCGCATGCCGCCGGGCTGCCGCCATCTGAACCGCGTCGAGTTGCATGGTGCTGAAGGTGGTGTAGCCGCCCAGCACGCCGGTCAGCACCAGTGACGAGATGACGTCGCCGTAGCGATGTTCCCAACCCATCGCCAGCGATGCGGAAATATAGGCAATCACGAAGGCGCCGGAAACATTGATGAAGAAGGTGCCGACCTTGAACGGCGTGCCGATGTGCCTCTCTACAAGCCGGCCGACCTGCCAGCGCAGCAGGGAGCCGACGCCGCCCCCCAACCCCACCCACACGATGTCGATTATGTCCATCGGCCCCGGGCCACCAAGTTGGTGTGGAGGGGCTCGCCCCCTCCACAATCCGATGCGAGGCTCAGCTGAAGAAATAGAGCTGGCTGAGCGGGAGGCGCGTCGCCGGCTCGATCGTGGCATGCGTACCATCGACCGTAACGGCGAATGTCTCGGGATTGACTTCGATCACCGGCATGGCGGTGTTGCGGACCATCGAACTCTTGGTGATCGTGCGCGTGCCATAAACCGGAACCACCTGCGACTTCAGCTCATAGCGCTCCACGATGCCGTCCTCAACGGCGGCATGCGAGGTGAAGGTCACGCGGGTCTTGGGCAGGGCAGAGCCCATCGCGCCGAACATCGGCCGGTAGATCACCGGCTGAGGCGTCGGCAGCGAGGCGTTCGGATCGCCCATCAGTGCCCAGGAGATCATGCCGCCCTTGATGACCATCTTCGGCTTGGCGCCGAAAAACGCCGGCTCCCACAGCACGAGGTCGGCCATCTTGCCGATCTCGATGGAGCCGATCACGTGGGACACGCCTTGCGCAATGGCGGGGTTGATCGTGACTTTGGCGACGAAACGCAAAACGCGTTCATTGTCATTACCCGAGGCGTCGCCCTGATAGGCGCCCCTGCGCTGCTTCATCAGGTCGGCGGTCTGGATCGTCCGAGTCCAGTTCTCGCCGATGCGCCCCATGGCCTGGCTGTCGCTGGAGAGGATCGAGATCGCCCCGAGGTCGTGCAGCACGTTCTCGGCCGCGATCGTTTCGGCGCGCACCCGGCTCTCGGCGAAGGCAACGTCGGTCGGAATCTTCGGGCTGAGATTGTGACAGATCATCGTCATGTCGAACAACTCGGCCTGGGAGTTGATCCCGTAAGGCAGGGTCGGATTGGTCGAGCTCGGGATAACATTGGACAGACCCGCTACCCGGATGATGTCCGGTGCGTGACCGCCGCCGGCGCCTTCGGTGTGGTAGGTGTGGATCGTGCGCCCCTCGAACGCGGCGATCGTGTTCTCGACGAAGCCGGCTTCGTTCAGCGTGTCGGTGTGGATGCAGACCTGGATGTCGTAATTGTCTGCGACCGTCAGGGCGTTGCGGATCGCGGCCGGCGTCGAGCCCCAGTCCTCGTGGATCTTGAGGCCCGCCGCACCGGCGCGGATCTGCTCCTCCAGCGGGACGGGCGCCGAGCCATTGCCCTTGCCCAGCACGCCGGCATTCACCGGCCAAGCGTCGAACGAGCGGAGCATCATCTCGATGTTCCAGGTGCCGGGCGTGATCGTGGTACCGTTGGTCCCGTCACTCGGCCCGATACCGCCACCGAACACAGTGGTGACGCCGTTCGAAAGTGCGGCCTGCGCCTGCTGCGGCGAGATGTAGTGGACGTGGGCATCGATCCCGCCCGCGGTCAGGATCAGGTGCTCGCCTGAAATGGCATCCGTACCCGGGCCAAGTGCAAGGCCCGGTGTGACGCCCGACATGGTGGACGGATTGCCGGCTTTGCCGATGGCACAGACGAGCCCGTTCTTGATGCCGACATCGGCCTTGATGACGCCCTGGACGGCGTCAAGGAGGGTCACGTTGGTGATGACGAGATCGGGAGCGCCCGCCGCGCTGGTGAGTTCGTTGTCATACCCCATGCCGTCGCGCAGCGTCTTGCCGCCGCCATAAACGGCCTCTTCTCCGTAGATCCGCAGGTCCTTTTCGATCTCGATATAGAGATCGGTATCGCCGAGACGGATCTTGTCGCCGGTCGTCGGCCCGTAAAGGTCCGAATATTGCTGCCTCGAGATCTTGGCCATCTCAGATCCCCATTCCCTGACTGTTGGTGCGCATCACGACTTGGTCTTGAAACCGTAGCGCTGTGCGCGCTCGAGAGCGTCCGTCAGACGCGGGCGGTAATCATTGTAGTTCTCGTCGCCGACCCAGCCGTCGACGAGACCATTGAAGCCGATCACCCGCTGCTTGCCCTGATAGGGAACGAGCACCACTTCCTTCTCGTCACCCGGCTCGAAGCGCAGCGCCGTGGTGGCGGGAATATTAAGCCGCTTGCCGAACGCCTGTGCACGGTCGAATTCGAGCGAGGCGTTCACCTCGAAGAAGTGGAAATGCGATCCGACCTGGATCGGGCGATCGCCGGTGTTTCGGACTTTCAGGGTGGTGGTTGGATAACCCGCATTAATCTCAATATCGCCCTTGCCGAGCACGAGGCCGCCGACGGGGGTCTTAGCCTGGTCATTGCTCATGTGAAGCTGCTCCGCCGCCGCTACTTGATGGGATCGTGGACCGTGACTAGGCGACTACCGTCGGTGAACACGGCTTCCACCTGCACATAAGGGATCATTTCGGCGACACCTTCCATAACGTCGTCGCGGGTGATCGCCTTGCTGGCCAACTCCATGACCTCCTCGACGGTCTTGCCGGCGCGCGCCCCATCGAGTGCCGCGACGGAGATGAGAGAGACCGTCTCAGGATGATTGAGCTTCAGTCCCTGATCCTTCCGCTTCTGCGCCACCTGGGCAAGCGTGTAGATCAGGAGCTTGTCGATTTCTCGCGGGGTAAAATGCATGGGCGAATTCCTCGACGAACACGGTCTTCCGACCATGTCCTGATGACAGGCCGGATCGATCTGCGGGATCGTGTCTTGTGATAACAGCGACCCCTACGACGACACCAGCATTAACTGGCGACGCCGATAAATTATCAAGATAGAAGATAAATAGCCGGCATTTACGGCAGGGTGGGCAATAGATTTCGACTGAGGAGAGGGGTGTTGATCCCTTGTCAGATGCCGGTTTCCGCTGGAGAGGCTATTCCGAGCCAAGATGGACGTGGCGGTGGCGATGCACATGCGCGTGTTCATGGATTTCTGCCGCCACCAGGCGTCCATGCCGCACCAACATTGCGCGTGTCGCCAGCTCCGCGACGAACGCGTCGTCATGCGAGACGAGGAGCAGCGCGCCCTCATATTCGTGGAGCGCTTGCCGCAGCCGCTGCCCGTTCTCGGCATCGACGCCATTGGTGGGCTCGTCGAGCATCAGCACGTCCGGCTTCATGGCGAGCAGCCCCGCCAGGCAGACCAGCCGCTTCTCACCTCCCGAAAGCCGATGATTGATCCGTTCGGCGAGCAGGGCGATTCCGAGGCGTTCGAGCGCGGACATCGCCTGGCCGCGGGCCTCTTCCTCGCTGCAACCGAGATTGAGCGGACCGAAGGCGACATCCTCGAGCACGGTCGGGCAGAACAACTGGTCGTCGCTGTCCTGGAACAGAAAGCCGATGCGTGGACGAATCTTGCGGAAGTCGCGCTCGGTCGTGCACGCCTCGCCGAACAGGCGGATGCGGCCGGCACCGATGGGCTCCAACCCGATGATGCTGCGCAGCAGGGTTGTTTTGCCGGCGCCGTTCGGTCCGATCAGGGCGAGGCGCTCGCCATGCGACAGCGTGAGATCGACGCCGGTCAGCACGGTCTTTCCGGCGCGGGTGACGGTGAGGTCGATGAGATCGATGAGCGTGTTCATAACCGGTCGATCACCAAAGCCAGGAAAGCCGCGCCCGAAACCAGCGCGAAGGCGACCCAGTCGCGTTGTCGCGGCGAGGCAAGCGACGAATAGGGATAATGCCCGGCATAGCCGCGGCAAAGCATGGCCTCCTCGACACGGGAGGCGCGTTCGAGCGCCCGCACGAGGATCATCCCGAGCAGATTGCCGTAGCTGTTCCAGGTGTGCCGGTTGGAGCGGGGATGGAAGCCGCGCGCGCGCATCGCCTCGCCCAGGCGGCGCGCCTCTTCGCGAAGGAGGGTGGCGTAGCGGGCTGTCGTCACGAACAGGCGGCAGAGCCGCTCCGGCACGCCCAGGGCACGCAGCGCCGCACCGAGCCGTTCCGGCTCGAGGTCGCCGAGAAGCACCAGCAGTACCAGCACCGAAGCCGATACTTTGAGCGCGATGAGCCCGGCGCGCCAGAGGCCGGTGCCGCTCACGCTCAGCGGTCCGATGGTGGCGATGCTCGGGCCCGCCACGGTAAAGGGCAGGGTCGCGAACAGGAGCAGCAGGAAGCCCTCGACATGTAGCAACCGGCGCCAAAGCCGCGGATCGGGTCGATTGAGCAGCGCGACGAGAGCCGCGACGACGAGGGCGGCGGCGGCGACCGGCAGTGTCTGCAACAGCGAAATGGCCGCGACGGCGACGACCGCCGCCACGAGGCGCAGCCGGGGATCGCCGGGCGCGGTCAGCGACGCCCCCGCCGCGCCCAGAGGCCGATGCCGGCAAGCCCGATGATCAGAAACACGCCGGACATCGCGTCCGTGTAGCGCAAGCGGGAATCCATGACCTCCATGCGCTCCATCAGCGGCTCGATCTCTTTCTGCACGGCGACGGAGACCAGCGCCGCCAGCCGGGCGTCGTCGCCCGCCGGGACGAGCGGGGCGCCGGCCGGCGCGGCTGCCGTAGGCGGCGCAGCGGCCGCTCCGGTCGTGAAACGCTCCGCCGACAGCGTCGCGGACGCAATGTGCGCCTCCTGCGTGTCGACCGTGACGGTCACATCCGTCTCCACGGCGGGTGGAAGATCGAAGGCGAAGCGGCCTTCGGCATCCGTCCGGCCGGAGGCGAGGACGGTGCCGGCGGGATTCTTCGCCACCCATGGGCTGCCGTCCGGCCGCCCGCCGCCGATGAAGAAGGCATAGCCGCGGACGGAGGCGCCCTCGACGGTGGCGAACACCTTCAGCTTGTGTGCCGCCGCCGGCGACACGGCCGCGAGTACGATCAGCAGCGCGACGGACAGCCGCCTCATGGCGCCACCGGTCGCAACGCGTCCGGTTGCACGCGGGCGAGGAACGCCACGATCGTCGCGGTGACGAACCCCTCCCCGATCATCAGCGGCACATAGGTCGCGACCAGCACGGTGGCGACGGGCGTGTAATCCGAGGAGGAGAGGGCAAGCGACAGCGCCACGAGCAGGCCGGTCCCGGCGACGGAAAGCACGCCGACGAGGCCGGCCAGGGCTGCGCGGGTCGTGGCGTGACCGGCCTTGCGTAGCGCCGGTCCGAGCAGCAGGGCGGACAGCACCCCCGGCAGGGCGATGTTGACGGTGTTGACGCCGAGGGTCGTCAACCCGCCGAAGCCGAACAACAGCGCCTGCAGCAGCAGCACGACCAGCACCGCCGGAAAGGCGGCGACGCCGAGCATGATGCCCATCAGCCCGCTCATCAGCACATGCACGCTGGACGGCCCCACGGGAATGGAGACCAGCGAGGCGACGAAAACCGCCGCGGCGAGGAGGCCGGCCCGTGGAATGAGGCGATCGTCCAGGCGGCGCAGACCCAGCCCGACTCCCGCGGCGGCGATGGCGGCGCCAGAGATCAGTACCGGCACGGACAGGATGCCGTCGGGAATGTGGGCCATGCGGGTCGCTCAGCGCGCGGTGGGCATGTCGGTCGCCTTCACCCAGATGAGGCCGCCCTCCTCGATCGGGACATCCTTGCCGTCCGGTGACTTTCCCGGCTCATCGCCTTCGACCAGCGCGGCGAAGCCCCACCAGCCGCCACGCGGCATGGCATAGGAAAACGTCCCGTTCGCATCGGCCTTGATCACCTGCGTGATGAAGGCATCGTTCGGGGCTTTCACCGTGCCGTCATTGACGAACTCGACTTCGACCTCGGCGAAGGGCACCGGCTTGCCCTGCTTCAGGACGAGGCCGGAGAAGAGGTTTCCGGTCCACAGCCCGGTCGGCCGGGTGAGCGGACGGATCTCGACCGGCAGTCCTACCAGCTCGTCCCACCCTTCGCCGGAGGCGAATCCGTCGACCAGCACCTTGGCGTAGTGAATGATCAGCTTGTTTTCGGCGGGCTCGAAATAGGATTGCGGCTCGACATAGAAGATCGCGGCGCCCGGTTCGTTTACATCATGCGTGAGGGTCCAGCCGGCGGATCCGCCAGCGGGCTTCTCGGCAAGCGCGGCCGAAAGATCGGTCTGCCGGCCGGCCGAGAGCACGCCCACCCGCACCGGCCGCTTCATCTCCATCACCGGACCACCCTCGAAGGGGTGCGTGAACGTCATGTCGATCGTTACCTTGCCGCCTTCGGGAACGACGTCGGCGGAAGGAATGATCTCCTGGAAATGGGCGAGCGCCGGCGCGGCACCGAGCATCAGGCACGCGGCGCACCGGCCGAATATGGCAAGAAGATCCTTCACGGCGCCTCTCTGTATGAAATTCTGTGTAATAGATCATACCCACATGCCGCCAAGGCGGGCAAGCCAGCGGCCCCGGGTTTCGTTGTACGGCGTCCGATGTCGGCCTATCGTGCGGCAAGGATAGGAGCGGCCGCGCATGCATCGGACCACCATCGTCATCGACGACGATCTCGCCGCGGCGCTCGACGCCTATATGGAGAGCACCGGTGCGGCCAATCGTTCGGAGGCGATCCGCGATCTGGTACGCCGTGGCCTGTCCGCCCGACGCGAGGCTCCAGCCGACGCGCATTGCGTCGGCGTCGTCAGCTGCGTCATCGACCAGTCCGTCCGCAACCTCGCGGCCCGTGTCCCACGGGGGCGCCTCGACCGGCATGACGAGACGGTCGCCGTGCTTTCGGCCCCGCTCGACCACACCACCTCCATCGACGTGATGCTGATGCGCGGACATGTCGGCGAGGTCTCGGCCTATGCCGAGGCGCTGTTCGCCGAGCGTGGCATCCTGCACGGCGCCCTCAGCCTCGTTCCGGTGGCCGAGGAGCGCTCGTCGCATGCGCATCCGCAAGGCTCGACCCATGAGCACAGCCATCTGAAGGTTCTGAACGGATTCTGAGCCGGGCCATCCTTCACACGCAGGCGACAGCGGGAGCCGGCGCAATATGCCCTGGCCTGTGGGGTCGAAATCCCGCCTTCATCTGCGGTGTTTCCAGCGTTCTTATGCGCGTTGCCGATATATGTAGGTTCCCCGCCGGTAAGGCTGGCCATCGATGTGACCTGTGATGCATAACGCCCAAGAACGAGGGAAATGGACAGATTGGGTGGGTGATGCAGGAACAGGGCAACCTCATCGATACGGATGAATTGCGTGCGTTCGATGCCGTGGCGACGAAGCGCAGTTTCAGCCTCGCCGCCGCCGAGCTCGGATCGGCGCAGTCCACGGTGAGCCAGCGAATCGCCCGGCTCGAGAAGCGTCTCAACCGCAGGCTCGTGCACCGCACCACGCGGCAGGTGAGCCTCACCCCCGACGGCGAGGCTATGCTGATCTATGCGCGGTCGATCCTCGCATTGTCCGAGGAAGCGCGCCTACGTCTCGCCCGCCCCGGATTGAAGGGCGTGCTCAAGGTTGGCATCGAGGATGAGTTCGTACGGACGCGCCTGCCGGAAGTCCTCGGCATCTTCCGCGCACAGTTCCCTGATTTCGGCTTGAAGTTCATTACCGGCCGCAACGAGCATCTCCGCGATGTTCTGCGCTCGCACGAAGTCGATGTCATTTTGGGCAAGAGCCATAACGGAAAGGAAGCCGCAACGCTGTGGGAGGAACAGCTGATCTGGGTGGGGCATCGATCGCTCCAGCTGAGGCCTTCCGATCCCGTGCCGCTGGTTTCCTACCTGAAGCCGAGCCTCACCCGCGATCTCACAGAGCGGGCGCTTCTGACGAGCCGCCGCCCATGGATCGACGTTGCGGAGTGCAGCAATCTGTTGGGCGTGATCGCCGCCGCACGATCGGGCCTCGGCGTCATGGCCATTGGAAAGAGCTTCAAGAAGACGGTGCTCGAAGAAGTTCCCGAAGATGCTGGCCTGCCGCCGCTCGGCAAGCTCACTTACGTCGTCGAGAGCAACGGAGCGTCTCTCGATTCAGCGGCTGGCGCGTTCCGTGCGGTCCTGAGCGAGGTGGCAAAGCGATCGACAGGCTAAGCTCGCCTTCCCTGAGCGAAAGTGCGTGTCTCCGGTTGCCGACTTCAGGCGCTGGCTTTTAGGGTACCGTATCGCGAGTGGTCATCGCTCCCACCACGAAGGCGAGATTGGCGGCGCCGATCAGCGCGGCGGCATGGGCGTCGGCCTGCGCCTGCCTCGCGTCGAGCAGCCCGGAATCGGCGGCGGTCGCCGCCGTAACCGTACCGACGCCGTTGCGATAAGCCTCCAGAGCGGCGTCATAGGTGATGGCGGCGGCCGAGGCGAGCGCGGTGGCCGCCCGATAGGATTCGAGCGCGGTGCGCAGCGCGTTGTTGGCCGCGACGATCTCGGTGACGGTCAGCGTCTGCGTACGCTGGAAGGTGCTCTCCGCCGCCGCCGCCCGCGATTGCGCCTGCTTGAGCTGGGCGGCGCGCAGGCCGGCGTCGTAGAGCGGCACGGTGGCGCCGATCAGCACGCCCGAGCCGGTCGCCTGCTGGCCGATGGTCGGCAGGCCGTTGGCGTTGAAGTTTCCCTGGCCGGTGGCGACCGCGCCCGAGATGAACACCTTGGGCAGGTACTCGGCTTCCGCGGCCTTGATGCCGGCCCGGCTGGCCTGCATCGCCGAATAGCTGGCGACGACATCCGGCCGCTGCGACAAAGCGAGCTTGATCATCTGGTCGAGCGGCACATTGCCGGCATCCGGCAGGCGGCGCTTTCCATCGTCACCGACATGGATGCGCAGCGTGGCATTGACACCCATCGCGGCGATCAGCGCCTGATAGGCGTCGCGCTCCTTCCCCTCCGCCTGCACGCGCCGGAGCTCCGACTGGGCGACCTGCTGGCGTGCCTGCGCCACCTCCACCATGGTAGCAAGGCCATGACCGAGACGATCCTCGGCGGCGCTGCGAATGGCGAGGCTGTTGCGCAGCGTGTCGCGGGCAATGCGCGTGTTCGTCACCGCCGCGCCATAGCTGTAATAGCTGCGGGTGACGTCGAAGATCAGCTTCTGGTGCTCGCCATTGAACAGCACGTTGGCGGCGACAGCCCCCTGCTTGGCGGCATCGGCGACGGCGGCGCGCTGGCCGAAATCGAACACCAGCCATTGCAGCGCGACGGCGGAGGACACGCCTTCCGCCGTGGTCTCGAAATAGCGTTGGGTGCCGACGGGGATCGGCAGCGGCTGCTCGACGCTCTGCCGGCCGCCGATGACGCTAGCGGTGATCAGCGGCAGATAGGTCGCCTCGACCATGCCGACCGCCAGCGCCGCCTCGCGCGCTCGCTCCCACGCGGAGCGCGTCGACGGGTTGTTGCGCTGGGCGATGTCGATGAGCTCCGGCAGCC
Source organism: Ancylobacter oerskovii (assembly GCF_018390555.1). Classification (GTDB taxonomy): domain Bacteria; phylum Pseudomonadota; class Alphaproteobacteria; order Rhizobiales; family Xanthobacteraceae; genus Ancylobacter; species Ancylobacter oerskovii. Next base: position 27,149 of record NZ_JAHBGB010000030.1, read on the forward strand.
GGTAGGTGCGCTTCGCATCGAGCTCCGGCGCGGAGGGCAGCACGGCCAGCGCGGGATTGGCGGGCACGCGGAAATCCGGCGCGCCGGTTGCCGTCGCCGGAGGCGGCGTCGCGGGCTCGCCCTGCGCGCTCCACACGCCGTCCTCCTTGCCGTTCGGCGCCCATGGCGTGTCGGCGCTGCGCGACGCCATATGCGCGGCGTTCGGCGCGCAGGCGGCAAGCCCCAGCAAGGCGCCGATCAGCAGCAGGCGCCTCATGTCGCCACCGTCGCGTCGAGACGGGCGAGCGACTCCTCCACCGAAGCGGCCGGGACGCGGGCGAGATAGACATCGCGGACGAGCTGGCCGATCTCCGCCGTCGTCGCGCGCAGCACGGCCTCGACTTCAGGCGCGGCGCGGATGGCCGGCGGCTCGAAGGGGACGAGGGCCACCAGCTCGGCCGCCTTGCCGATCTCGCTGCCGACCAGGGCGGCATCCTGCACGGCATGCGGGCGCAGCTCCGGGGCGAGAGTGGCGATGCGGCTCACGCCGGCAAGCGCGGCCTTGAGATGCGCCCGCACCGCGCTCTCGATCGGCACCGGCCAGAGATGGGTGAAGATGAGGTAGATGACGACATTGCCGAGCAGGATGCCGACCACCCGGTCCCAGGCGGTATCGAGCGAGGTGGCCGGCCCGAAGCCCTGGAGCACGGTGAGCAGGAAGGCGAGCGCGACCTGCACCCCGCCATAGGCGATGCGCTCCGGTCCTGTCGAGACCCAGGCGCCGACCAGCACGCCGGCGAATACCAGCACCATCAGCCCGCCGACGGTCTCCAGCTGCGGCATGACGAACAGGATCGCCGCCATGCCCATCGCGGCGCCGATGAGGCAGCCGAAGATGCGCAGGCCGAGCTTGTGCACGGTCTCCCCGGTGGTGCCGAGCGCGGCGACGTAGCAGGTGATCATCGCCGTGTGGATGCCCGACCAGTCGAGCCCGGTATAGATGAGATAGCAGATCACCGCGGCGGCGGTGGTCTTCAGCGCGAAGCGCTGATAGGCGGGATTGGAGAGGGCGTCCGGGAAGAGGAACGGCGCCTTCGGAGCCGCGACGACTTCGCCCTCCGGGGCACCGGCGATGATCGCCAGCGCGGCGAAGATCTCGCTTTCGGCGGCGCCGGCCGCGATATCCGGGGCCGGCGGCATGGGCGGCTGCTCGCCGGCGTCGAGCGCGGCAATCGCCGCGTGCAGCGCGGCCAGAATGTCCGTCCGGCTTGCCGGATCGAGGTCGTCCGGCAGGCCGGAAGCCGCCAGCATCAGCCGGTAGGACGCCCGCACGTCGCGGGCGATCTGCGCGGCGTTGCGGCGCCGCACGAGATTCAGCAGCCGGACGAAGCCGGCCTGCTTCTCCAGGGCCGCATTGTCGGCGCGCAGCAGCTCGGCCAGCGCCTCATGGCGCGCCGGGGCGCCGCTGGCGATGGCGTCGGCGCAGGCCTCCAGCCGCTCGCGCAGCGTGGCGCGCAGCAGGCGCACCGGCGACAGGCCGAGCACGAGGTTGAACGCGATCATCCACGCCATCGGCATCATCGCCATATAGGCGGCGTAGCGCAGCCCGAAGGTCACGGCGTCGGCGACCGGCGCCATGTTCACCAACGTCAGCAGGAAGGCGAACACCAGCCCGATCACCCCGCCGATCTCGCCGAGCTGGCTCGCCGCGCCGATGAACAGGAAGATGAAGGACACCAGCGCGATGGCGAGCAACCGCAGCAGCGGGGTCTCCACCGTCGCATTGATGATCGGGATCAGGGCGAGCACGACCAGCGCCACCAGCAAGATGAGGCCGATGGCGGTGCCGATGTTCTGCACCGCGTCGGGCTTCATCAGGAAGATGATCAGGTAGCAGCTGATCGCCGCTTCCGGCGTCTGGAACAGCATCGCCGTGGCGGAGACCAGCGCGCACAGAAGCGCGATGCGCCAGGTCAGCGCCGCGCGGCCGGGAAACGGCGCCAGGTCGGCGACGGCCTGCGAGAGCAGCGAGCGCGGTGCCGGCGGCCGATCCGGCGCATCGGAGGCGCCTGCCATCGCCATCAGCAGCGCTCGCCGCGGTGCACGATGGCGACCGCCGAAGCGCCGATGCGCATGAGGTTCTCCGGCGGGTCGATCAGCCGGATCCGCACCGGAAAGCGCTGCTGGATGCGTACCCAGTTCAGCGATTTCGGCACATAGGGGAGTGCGCGCGGCAGGTTGAGGACGTCCTCGGAAATGACGCCCCAGCTGACGCCCTGCACCGTGCCGGCGATGGCGACCGAGCGGTCGGCCAATGCATAGACGCGGGCGCAATCGCCGACCGCGATGGCCGGCAGCTCGGTCTCGCGGAACGAGGCCGAGGCATACCAGTTGCTGGTGTCGATCAGCGTAAAGACCGACTGGCCGGGAGCGACGATCTGTCCGGTCGCGGTGGTGAGCCCGACCACGCGCCCGTCATGCGGCGCGCGCACCTCGGTATTGGCGAGGCTGCGTTCGGCGATGGCCAGCGCGGCGAGCCGTGCCTCTACCAGCGCCTCGGAGGCGTCGAGCGTGCTGACGAGGCTGTCGGCCGCCTCGGCCTGTTTCACCGCCTGCGCGAGGCTGGTGCGGGCATCGTCACGCGCTGTGCGGGCATCGTCGACCTGCTGCGCGGTGACGTAGCCCTTCGGCAGCAGCGGCGTCAGCCGGGCCAATGTCTGCTCGGCCAGCGCCAGATTGGTGCGGGCGCGGGTGATCTGCTCGCCAGCGATGGCGGCGTTGGACTGCTCTGCCGCGATGGTGCGGCGCTGTCCATCGCGGGTCGCCTCGGCGATCTTCAGATCGGCGCGCGCCTGATCGGCAGCGAGACGGTAGGGCTCGGGGTCGACGGTGAACAGCAGGTCGCCTTTCGCCACCTTCTGGTTTTCGGCGACCGCCAGCGTGACGATGCGCCCCGGAACGGTCGAGGCGATGTTGACCACGTTGGCGGTCAGAACGGCATCCTCCGACAAGGGACGGTCTTCCGCCATGTCGAGATAGCGCCAGCCGGCGCCGACGGCGCCGACGATGATCAGCGCGGCGATGCTCGACCCGAACAGGCTGCGGCGATGGGAATAGGCGGAGGCTGCCATCGCTCAGCGCCCGTACACGGTAAGGGCGAGCAGGAAACCGATGGCGGCAGCGAGGCTCGCATAGACGGCGAGCCGCCAGGGCAGCACGTCGTCGAGACCGATGCGAATGAACAACCCGCGCAACACTACTGCCCCGATCACACCGGCGGCGGTGCAGACCAGCCAGAACGGGAAGTAGGCGCCGAACAACGGCACCGACGGCGCCAGCCGGGCATCGCACCCACCAAGCATCAGGGCGCCAAGCACCAGGGATACCGGCGCGATCACGCCGGCAAGACGATCCCATTCAACGCGTCGCAGCGGCATTCGTCGCGTCGGCCCCCGCCTGTACCTTTCAATGTGTTAACAGCCGCGACCGGGCAAACCAAGCCGACGGCCACGCCTTCCCACAAGCCGCCGGCGGCAGCGTGGAAGGTGTCACGCGGCGGCAACGGCCTTGAGCGTTTCGCTGGCATCGGTCGCGCCGCCATTGAGCGCCTTCAGCGGCAACACCTTCGGCACGGTGAGGGAAGTCAGCTGGCCGAGGTCGAACCTGGTGAAGTTCAGGCTCTGATAGTCGCGGATGAAGAACAGCTTGCGGTCGAGGTCCGACAGACTGGTCCAGGAGGTGAACTCGGTCGCGTAGGTGACGCCCTTCTCCGGCTCCAGGCCGGCAACCTCCATATGGCCACCCCCGGCGTTCGGATAGTCGATGCTGACACCGCGGGCGCGGTCGAAATTGTTCATCACATGCGCCAGCGTGCGCACCGCCACATCGGGCGTGGTCGCTTTTTCGGTGAAATGGGCGAAGAAGGCGGCGCGGACGAAACGCCCGACGGAGGTGTTTGAGGCCGGCAGCGCGGCGGTGGCAATGCCGGAATCCGGCTGGATCGCCTTGTAGCCGCCGAAGCTGGCCGTCGGCGCGTCGACATTGGTGAGGTGGGTATAGTTGTTGAGATTGGTGAGGTGCCAGGGGAACTCCGGTCCGTTGGTCATCACCCCGACCGGATTGTCGTAGACCGACATCTCGCCGCGGTTGAATTCGATGACCACGGCCGCGCCGGTGACGTCGTGCACCACGTAGTGGAACGGCGATTCCACGCCGCCGAGAATGGCCAGCGGCTGCAGGAGGATCGGCTGCGCGGCCAGCGCTGTCTTTACTTCGGCGACGGTGGCGAACTGCCCGAGAATCCAGCAGCCGAGATCGGAGGCCGACAGCACCGCCTGCGTGGCGGCGAGCGCTCGCTGCGTCCCGGCGGCGGCCGGATAGGACAGCAGGCTGAAGGTCAGGCCCCCTTCGTTGAGGCCTTCCAGCACCTTGAAGTCATCGATGCCGAGCGGCGCTTCGGCCGTGGGGACGCGACTCGGCATGGCGACGGTCAGCATGCCGTGGCGGGCATGGAACTCGACTGGCGGATGCCCCGGAATCTCCGAGCGTGTTGCAAAGCCAACCGGGAGCCAGACGATCTGGTAGGGCAGATCGATGGTCAGCTCCAGCGTTCGTCCGAAATAAACTTTGCCAGCGAGGTCCCTGTAGCTCAGTGAGGTACACATTATTGGTCAACTCCAACGACGGACACATTCGGTAGCGTCTAGTGTCGACCGTGGCAAGCTTTGCCCGATCGGCGCGGCAGTGTTTGGTGTGTTCGGATCACACAGTCCAAGTCAGCGTAAAAGGCCGTGTGTGGATGGCTCACAGTTGGCAAGGGTGATCTGACGTTCAGCTGAGCCTTGTCGGTGCGGCCATCCACCGCTTTGGGCGGCGATCATGTCGATCGCGAGCAAATCGGCTGGACGAGCCGGCCATCGCAGCCAGACTTCAAACCAAACGGCCTCCGGCGAACCCGGGACGGTTCAATAAGCCGTTTGCAACCGAGGTTCCGCTTCGGCACTTATTTACAGACATCGGACGGCTTGCGTCACAAGTTCGGCTAGGCGAGACCGTGACCGGGCGCAGGCACCACATGACCCTTGCGGGGGTGACGAACAGCGCGGCCGCGATCTCTTCGTCGGCATGTCCTTCGTTCAAAAAGATTCTTTTGGCGTCTCGTTTCGAGTTGTCATCGAAACATCAATAAACGGGCCTTAGAGCATACAGGGGAGGGTGCCACCATCCGTCCTGCCGACCGATGCCACCCTGCGCCAGAGGCAAGCCCGAAATGCCGTTCCTCGCCTCGTTCCAGATCGCCGAGCTTTCCTCGACGCTGATCAGCCTAGTCGTCGCCTTCGTGCTCGGCACCCTGATCGGCGCGGAACGGCAATATCGCCAGCGCATGGCGGGCCTTCGCACCAATGTGCTGGTGGCGATCGGTGCCTGCCAATTCATCGATCTCGCCATGCATCTGAGCGGCCCGGAAGGCGCGGTCCGTGTCATCGCCTATGTGGTATCGGGCATCGGCTTTCTCGGTGCCGGCGTCATCATGAAGGATGGCGCCAATATCAGCGGACTCAATACCGCCGCAACGCTGTGGTGCTCGGCGGCGGTGGGCGCCTGCGCGGGCGCTGACCTTGTCGCCCAGGCAGTGCTGCTCACGGTGTTCGTTCTGGCCGGCAATACGCTGCTGCGTCCGCTGGTGCGGATTATGGAGCGCCTGCCTCAGGGCGAGGAGAGCGAGGCGAGCTATCAGGTGATCGTCATCGGGCAGCTAGCGAAGACCGCGCATTTGCAGGCGCAGCTTTACGCCGAACTTGAGAAGGCATCATTCCCCGTCGCCGCTATCGATGACCAGCTGCGGCCGCACGACATGGTGCAGATCACCGCCCAGCTGGTTTCAACCGTCGTCTCAGCCAAGGAGCTGGATGCCCTGGTCGCCGATCTGCGCCGCCTACCCGAGATTTTCTCGGCGCATTGGGCGCGGAGCGGCGCCGACTGAGGGTGCTTGCGCTCAACTATGTCGCGGGCCGCGGCTGCCATTCGCTCCGGAGAGCGTGATGAGAATGACGGTGCCCTGGATATCGCACTTTCCCGGGATGTGAATGCGGAACTCGATGCGGTATTTCACCTTGATGCTCCGGCTGGAACCCGGCAGCCGCTGGAAATAATGAGCCGTCTGGGCGTTTTAACTGTCACTCTGAAGAAGTAGCCGGACCAGAAGATCGGCCATCTCGGTGCCCGGCGAGCCCGGGTCGGCAACGATATTCATGTGGTTCGATTGGGCAGCGGCCGGCACGAGACTTGACCTGGTCGGGACAGTCCGCTCCGCGGGACGCGACCCACCTGCAGATCACCCGCGCCAATAAAGCTATTGAGACAGCCGACAGGCGATCGATGGCCAGGGAAGGCGACGCGCCTTGTCGGTGCCTGTGGGCGATCCCGTATTGACTCGCCCAGAAAAGCAATCGGACGCAAGATCTACGATCCCAGCGCCGCGATGACGACCTTGGCGACGGCCGCACTGGAGGCCGGATTTTGGCCGGTGATCAAGTTGCCGTCCTCGACGACAAAAACGCCCCAGTTCGGCCCCTGATCGAATACCGCACCGCGCTCGCGCAGGCTGCGGGCGAGGAGCCAGGGCGCATTCTCGGCCGTGCCGAACGCGATCTCCTCCTCATCGGTGAAAGCGGTCATGCGGCGGCCCGCGAACGGCCAGCGACCATCGTCATCGGCCGCGAGAAGGGCGGCGGGGCCATGGCACACCGAACCGATCAGCTTGCCTGCGCGGTCTGCTTCCACCAGGACCCGCCCCATGTCGGCATCCTTCCACAGATCCTCGACCGGACCGTGGCCGCCGGGAATGACGATGGCGTCATAGGTCAGCGGATCGATGTCGGCGAGGACGAGAGGCGATGTCAGGCGGCCGGCGTTCAGGTCGAGGTAGCTCCGGTAGCGACGCGCGGCGTCCTCGCCAATCAGATCAGGCGAACGGCTAAGAGCGTCGATGGTCGGCGCTATGCCGCCGGGCGTCGCCAGATCCACCCGGAAGCCCGCCCGATGGAAGGCCTCGTCAATGACGATGAACTCCTCGGCCCAGACACCGGTCTCGTAGAGCGAGCCGTCCGCGCGGGTCCGGTGATCGGCGGCGGACAGGACGATGAGGATGGACTTCATGGTTATGCCTCCTTGAAGGGCGGACGCCCGACGCCCCGCCCATTTTTCGGGAAGCGAGAGATCAGATGTTTTGGCCGCCCGAGACCTCGATGCGCTGGGCGGTGATCCAGCGGTTGTCGGGGCCGAGCAAACTGGCGACCGCCGGACCGATATCGTCGGGGAGGCCCACCCGACCCAGCGCGATCATCGCGGCAAAGGCGTCGTTATAGGCCGGGGTGTCCCGCACCGCGCCGCCGAGGAAGTCGGTGGCGATGGCTCCCGGCGCGACGACGTTTGCCGTGATGCCCCGGCCGCCCAGTTCCTTCGCCATGTAGAGCGTCATGATCTCGACAGCGCCCTTGGCGGCCGAATAGGCCGAGAAGCCCGGGTAGGAGACCCGCGTGAGGCCGCTCGAGAAGTTCACGATCCGCCCGCCATCGGCCAGCATCGGTAGCAGCGCCTGGGTCAGGAAGTAGACGCCCTTTACGTGCACATTGAAGAGGAGGTCGAACTGCGCCTCGGTCGTCTCGGCGAAGCCGGCCATCTCGCCGTGTCCGGCGTTGTTGACCAGATGGTCGAAGCGGTCGCGGCCCAGAGCGGTCAGCGCGTCGCACACCTGCTCTGCGAAGGCGCCAAAGCCCGAGACGTCGCCGGTGTCGAGCTGGAGGGCGACGGCGCGGCGGCCCATGGCTTCGATCTCGCCGACCACCGCTTGCGCCTCGTCGGCGCGGCTGCGGTAGGTCAGGATCACGTCGCCGCCATGGCGGGCGATGCTGAGCGCGGTGTTGCGGCCGAGGCCACGGCTGCCGCCGGTGACGATGGAGAGGGTGGTCATTGTCTTCGTCCTTTGAGAGTGAGGGTCAGCCAAGCTTGGTGTTGCGGGGCGCGGCCTCGCCGTGCTCGCGATCGAGGCGCAGCAGGGCTGCGCTGGACACGCTCTCGATGAAGAGGGCCAGGGTCGCGGCGAGAAGGGCGGCGAGGCCCAGTCCGGCCGAGACCAACATTCCGGTGATCAGCAGGTCCGCCGGGCCGTCGCGGCTGCGGAGCATCAGCGCGCCGGCCAGGCCGAGCACGGTGGTGCCGGCAAAGAGGGCGACGGCGGCATTGAGCAGCCCCAGGCAGTTCAGCTGCAGCCAAACGCGCCGGCGGATCAGATGAAGCGCCTCGGCGGGGTCGACGTAGCGGCTTGCGAGGCTCTGCCGATCCGTCTCGAGCGCCGCGCGGGTTTCGCGCCAGTGGCTGATGGCGAGGTTGTAGCGCGTCGTGGCGCCGTTCTGGAGGATGGCGCTGGCGTTGGTCAGGATGGCCGGCCCGGCGATGAAAGACAGGGAGGCGAAGGGATCTTCGAGCATGTCGCATCTCCAGGGTTCGAGGAGCGCGCCGGATCAGGCCGCGAGGCTCAGATGCTTGGTGCGCTGGTAGGGCTTGAGGATCTCGGGGCCGCCCTCGGTCTCCATGCCGCTCTCCTTCCAGCCGCCGAGGGCGGCTTCCGGATGGTGGGTGATGGGACCGTTGACGCCGACGACGCCGTATTCGAGCGCGTCGATCAGGCGGCGCTGGCGCCCCGGATCACGGGTGACGACGTAGGACGCCAGTCCGAACTCCGGACGATTGGCGCGACGCAGCATCTCCGCCTCGTCCGTGAAGGAGAGCATCGGGGCGATCGGGCCGAAGGGCTCCTCGTTCAGGACCGCGGCGTCTTCAGGCACGTCGTCCAGCACGGTCGGCGCGTAGAAATAGCCTTCGTTGCGAAGCTTGCGGCCGCCGGCCAGGACCCTCGCGCCGCGCGTGCGGGCGTCCTCGACCATGGCTTCCACGGCACTGAGGCGGCGGGCATTGGCGAGCGGCCCCATCTCAATGCCCGGATCCTGACCGGGACCAACCCGCAGCGCTTCCGCGCGGTCGATGAAGCGGGCGACGAAGCGGTCGCGGATCGAGGCCTCGACGAAGAAGCGCGACGGGCTGAGGCAGAACTGGCCGGCATTGTGGAACTTGGCGGTCGCCAGCATGTCGGCGGCCCAGATCGGGTCGACGTCGCCGCAGACAATGACGGGCGCGTGGCCGCCAAGCTCCATGCCGACGGTCTTGATGCGGGCGCCGGCCGCGGCGGCGAGGCGCTTGCCGATCGGAATCGAGCCGGTGAAGGACAGCTTGGCGACTTCCGGCGCGGCGACGAGATGATCGGAGATCAACTCCGGCTCGCCGAAGATGACGGACATCGCCGCAGGCGGCAGGCCCGCCTCCAGCAGGGTGCGCGCCAGGGTCAGCACGGGTCCCGGCGTTTCCTGCGAGGGCTTGCAGATCACCGAGCAGCCAGCTCCCAGGGCGCCCGCGAACTTCTTGGCGGCCAGCGCCATGGGGAAATTCCACGGCGTGAAGGCGGCCACGACGCCGACCGGATGCGCCTGCACCTCGGTGCGGCTGCCGGGAGTGCGCCCCGCGATGGAGTAATCGGCGATCCGCCGGCCCTCTTCGCCGCCCCATTCGAGAAAGTCCGCGGAGCGCTGGACCTCGAGCCGAGCCTGGGCCAGAGGCTTGCCCTGCTCCCGCGTAATGGTGCGGGCCGCGACCTCCATATCCGCGCGCAGCATGTCTGCCGCGCGTTTGAGGACGCGGCCGCGTTCCCAAGGCGGGGTGGCCGACCAGGCACGCAAACCCCGGGCGGCGACGCCGACGGCCTGCGTCAGGTCATGAACGGTGGCGTGGGCGACGGTTCCGATCACCCCGCCGGTCGACGGGTCCACGACTTCGGACGACTGTGCCGCCGAGCCCGGGCGCTCGACGCCGTCGATCAGGAGACGGAACTCGTGAGACATGGGTCGGCTCCTCGCGCCATGCGGCGCGCCATGCCCGGCGGGTTTCGCCGGAGGTGAGGGTGGGTTGCCGGAAGATCGCCGGTCGGTAGGCGACTCTGGCCCGCGCCATCCGCCGCAAGGCTCGGTGGCGCTGGGTTGACCCTCATTGAATAGGCCGAGCGGTTGCGCGTGAGAACGACTTCGTTTATCTCTCAGCCATAGCTTAAAGGCATGGCTGATGGAGTTGAGGCATCTCCGCTACTTCGTCGCGATAGCCGAGGAAGGCAGCCTGACCGTCGCGGCGGAGAAGCGCCTGCACACGGCGCAACCTTCGTTGAGCCGCCAGCTGCGCGATCTGGAACACGAGGTGGGCGCGCAACTGCTGGAGCGCGGCGCACGGGGCGTCAGCTTGACACCGGCGGGGCGGGCTTTCCTGGAGCACGCCCGTCTGGCGCTCAAATCAGCGGCGGAGGCGGTAGGCGCGGCTCGGCGGGCCGCGCGGCCGCCGAAGCCGAGCTTTTCGGTCGGCTTCCTTACGGGGCAGGAAGTGGAATGGCTGCGCCATGTCAGCTACGTGCTGCGCGACCAACTGAAAGACATCGATTTTCGGGTCTCGAGCGACTTCTCCGTCGAGATCGGCGCGGCGCTGCAGCGCGGCGACATCGACCTCGGCTTCTGCCGGATCGAGCCTCAACCCGACGTGACCTACCGGGTCATCGCTTCCGAACCGATACGGGTCGTGCTGCCCCGCGACCACCCGCTGACCGCCTGCTCGGCCATCGACGTGCGGGACATCCGGCCCGACTCCTTCATCGGCTACACCGACTCGCCGCATGTGTTGCGGAGCATTGTCGACCGCTATCTGGCCGATCGCGGCGTAGCGATGGCGCCGACGAGCTTCCTCGATGGCATCGCGACCGGGATTTCGCTGGTGGCGTCGACCGGCGGGGTGACCCTCCTGCCGGCCTATGTCCAGCCGCTCCTGCCCCGGCCTGTCGTCAGCCGCCCGCTGGTGGGCAATCCGCCCACGATCGACATCGCGGCGGGCTATCGCGCGGACAACCCCTCACCCGTGCTCAAGCACTTCCTGGAGAACATCGACCGTCTGGTCACGTCACGCGAAAGCGGTATGGGCACTTTGCCCAAAGCCGAATAACTCCCGGTCCAGGCGCCAGTTAGTATGTGAACTAATGGCGTGGGCGCTACTGATCCCTATCGGCCCTAGACGGCCTGTTCGGCGAGGTCTGCCTTGCGCCGCCTTCTCGGTCATTGCCGCGGTGACGCACGCGCTGCCCACAAGCGGACCTGCATCAAACCTCGCGCATCGGCTCCTTTGGGCCAGAAGGGGGATGGCTGAGAGTCCAATAGCGGCATGCCGTCGCGCCTCAATTTCAAACGGCTATTATGACCCCCGAGAATCTTGAAAGCGAACGCCCGGTTCAAGGCCATTGTCGGCCGAACACCGCTCGACTACCTGACCTACTGGCGCATCTATCGGCCACGAGGATGATCCGGAAGTGGGGCGCTGCCATCGCCGAGGTCTCGCGTAGCGTCGGCTACTAGTCGCTGGCAGCGTTCACCCGAGCCTTTAGAAAGAGACCGGCCAAACACCCTGTGCCTTCCGTAAGGAAACGGTACGAGAAGCGGCGTTCGCATGATCGCATACATTATCCGAAGCAGCCCGGCACTGCGTCGGCACCTGCATGACTACGTCCCTCACATGCGGTTGAAGCGTATAGCGAGTGTGTACCTAGGCGGGTGGCGAGCGGGAGGACGGAACGCTCGACCAGATCGCCGCGGCTGTGATAGGTGCCTGCACTCCACCTAAGATGCCCTCATTCTCTCGACGTTGTCCTATCCTCATTCTGCAGCGAGTATCTGCGGCAGTGCGCCGAACGCGAGCGGACCGTGCCAGAGACCGCTCGTGACTGGAACCACTGGAAGAGGCGCAAACCGCCTCACTCTGGCGAGGCATACCGTTCCAGAGAAGGCACGCGCCATCGGTTAGCAGGCCGATCCCGCTCTCCGTTGGTGTCTCCTGGTGGTATTCGGGATCTTCCATGATCACCCCACTTCGGGGGTTGGCTACGCAAGCGTGCCGCTGCTGCAGCTTCTACATACCGGCCTCCGGCGCGAGAGGTCGCGGGCACTCAGATTAAACTGTATCAATTCGTGTCAGCGGCGGCTTCTGAGCCGTCTCGCGACATCTTCCTTTACGGAGGGCATGGTTCTGCGACAGCGCGAACCTAGCCTGCGATCCCGTCGCACCGGGTTCAAAGGGAGGTTCAAGTCATGGCTCGATTGACCGTCAACGGCCGCGTCGAGGAGTTCGAGGCCGAGCCCGACACGCCACTCCTGTGGGTCCTGCGCGAGCAGCTTGGCATGACCGGCACCAAGTTCGGCTGCGGCATCGCCCAATGCGGTGCCTGCACCGTGCACATAGATGGCGTGGCGACGCGCTCCTGCGTCATGCCGGTCTCCTCCATCGAGGAAAGCCAGAAGATCGTCACCATCGAAGGACTCTCGTCCGATGGCTCCCACCCGGTGCAGAAGGCCTGGCTGGCGCTCGATGTGCCCCAATGCGGCTACTGCCAGACCGGCATGATCATGGCCGCCGCCAGCCTGCTGCCGACCAACCCGCAGCCGAGCGACGCGGACAT
>NZ_JAHBGB010000031.1 GCF_018390555.1 Ancylobacter oerskovii
CCGGGCAGGAACAGGACCTTCAGGGCACCTTGCGCATCTCGTCCGCCGACTGGTTCGGGGCCTATGTCCTGCCGCCGATCATCGACGATTACGCGAAGGCCTATCCCGGGGTCGACATCGAAATCCTGACCGGCACCCGCCTGTTCAGCCTCGCGCAGCGGGAGGCCGACATCGCCTTCCGTATCGTCCCGTTCGACAGTCCCGACATCGTGCAGCGACGGCTGGTCCGTCTGGCCTACGGGGCCTATGTCGCGGCAGGCTCGCCCGAGCCGGCCTATGGCGACGGAACCGGCTTCCGGCTCATCACCCACGACACGTCGACGGGCCAGTTCCCGGATATCGCCTGGCTCACCGAGAGCTTCCCGAATGCCCGAACGGTCCTGCGGTCGAACAACCGGAATGTGCAGGGACGCATGTGCAGCCAGGGCATCGGCATCGCCGTCCTGCCGCACGTCGTGGGCGATCGGATGGCGGGCCTGCGCCGGCTGGACCTGCCGACGGAGCCGCCTTCACGCGATATCTGGATGGGCTATCACCGCGACATGAGGCGCCTCCAGCGACTGAGGGCCTTCATCGCCACCGTGACACATCATGTCGCCAGCGCGTCGCTCGGGCGGGGAGCGGCACCGCCCGCAGGATCGCTCTAGGTTCCATCGCCAGCGTCGCGGCGCCGTGAAGCCGGACGTCGCAGGGCGGAGCCGGCGAGTGCCGTCGCCGCCCTGCTGACGCGCGCGGGTTCGGACGACCGACCTGCCAGCCCCGGTCAGCCCGGAAGGGGAATATGCTCGTCCCGGTCATCGGCCGGGAGATCGAAGCGCCCCTTGCCCCAGTTCTGGGCCCGCCATTCGGCTTTGGCCGCCTCGATGCGTTCCTGTGACGACGCGACGAAGTTCCACCAGATGTAGCGAGGCCCCGAAAGGGTCGCGCCGCCGAGGATCATCAGGCGCGCGCCTCCGTCGCCGGCCGCGACGGTGATCCTGTCGCCGGGGCGGAAGACCATCATCCGGCCCGCCTCGAAATCCTGGCCGGCGATCGAGATCGAGCCTTCGACGATGTAGATGCCCCGGTCCTCGTGATCGTCGGGCATCGGCAGCCGGCTTCCCGCTTCGAGCGCCACGTCGGCATAGAATGTCTGCGAGTACATCGTCGCGGGGGCCGTCTCGCCATAGGCGTTGCCGAGGATGAGCCGGACCGAGACGCCGCGATCCTCGATGAGCGGCAGCGCCTCCTTGCCATGATGCTCGAAGATCGGCGCCATATCCTCGTCACGCTCGGGCAGCGCCAGCCAGGTCTGAATGCCGAACAGGCTGTTCGGCCCGCGTCGGGCGGCGGCCGAGGTGCGCTCCGAATGGGAGACGCCGCGCCCGGCGACCATCCAGTTCAATTCGCCGGGACGGATGATCTGGTCCGCCCCGGTGCTGTCCCGGTGATGGAAGTCGCCGCGATAGAGATAGGTGACGGTGCCGAGGCCGATATGCGGATGCGGGCGAACGTCGACGCCCTGTCCGGTCAGGAATTCGGCCGGGCCGGCCTGATCGAAGAAGATGAACGGCCCGACCATCTGCCGCTTCGGCGCCGGCAAGGCGCGCCGCACCTCGAAGCCGCCGAGATCGCGAGCGCGTGGAACGATGAGCGTTTCGATCGCGTCGAGGCCGACCTCATCGGGACAGCCCGGTTCGATTGCCGGATTCCAACTCATGCGCCTCATCCTCTCCTGGGGTTCCGGGAGCTTCGCCTTGCCGATGCGAAGGGCCCAAACTGGCGAGACAGCATAGGCCCGGCTAGCCCCGCGATACGTCAAGCTGTGTCGCGCCAAGTGGAACGCGCACGCGATGCCGTCGATCTCGACAGGGCTTCGCGCCGCGCGGCTGTCAACGCTCGTGCCCCCAGACGTCGGGGTTTCCTGCGAAGTACGCGATCAGCATGTCGGTGAGGATCCGAACCTTCCGCGTGGGATGCGGACCCGGCGGACGGACAACATAGACGGCTCCCGGCGGCACCGGATAGCGGGTCATGATCGGCACCAGCGCGCCGGCGGCCACATGTTCATAGGTGATGCAGTCGGGGAGCCAGGCGATGCCGAGACCTGCCGCCGCCGCCGCCGCGAGCGCCGTGGCGCTATCGGCCTTGAACCTGCCCTGCGGCTGGACGGTGACGATCCTGTCGCCATCCATGAACTGCCAGGTCTCCGTTCCCTGCATGAGGGCCTGGTGCGCGACGAGTTCGTCCAGCGTCTCGGGTGAGCCGTGCGCGTCGATATAGCCCGGGCTGGCGACCAGCTTGCCGTGGATCGGCCCGACACGCTTCGCGATGAGGTTGGAGTCCGGGAGGTAGGCGCCCCGGATCGCGCAGTCGAACCCCTCCGCGATGAGATCGACAAAACGATCGCTGTAGGAGGTGTGGATGTGGAGCTGCGGGTGCCGGCGCGCCATTTCCGCCAGCACGGGGGCGAAGTGCGTCGGGCCGAAAGTAAGCGGCATGGCGACCCTCAGGCGGCCGCGCAGTTCCCCGACGGGGAGGATCGCTTCCCGGGCGCTGTCGATCTCGGCGCTGGCCCGGGCCGCATGATCCCTGAACGTGATCCCCGCTTCCGTGAGCGCGGCGCCGCGGGTCGTCCGCGCCAGAAGCTGGACGCCGAGCTCCGCCTCGATCCGCAGGAGCCGCCGACTGACGATCGATTTGGAGACGCCGAGCCGGCGGGCGGCGGCCGAGACGCCGCCGGCATCGGCCACGGCGACGAATGTCTGCAGATCCTCGATGTCCACGTCGGCGTTCCCCGTTTCGCGACACAGCGTGCCCGACTATGGCACTACCTCATCACCCAACGGAACGGCAAATTGCGTCCGGCACGCGTCGCCCGGCGGCGCCTGTCTCCCGCAAACCAGTGCCGCTCAAAGCGGCAGCAAAGGACGCAGTAATGACCTTCCGCAACGGCCTTGCTTCGCTGCTTCGCCCTGAAGATTCGGTCCTCGTTCTGATCGACCACCAGCCCTACCAGCTCGCGAACCTGAACAGCCACGAGCCGCAGATGGTGATCAACAATACGGCGGCCCTTGCGAAGACCGCCAAGGCCTTCGGCGTCCCCACCATCCTGACCTCGGTGATCGCCGAGCGGGGCGGGCTCCTCTTCCCGCAGATCACCGACGTGTTTCCGGGCCAGGAGGTGATCGACCGCACGCTCATCAACACCTGGCAGGACCCGAAGGTGGTGGATGTGGTCAAGGCGACCGGCCGCAAGCAATTGATCATCGCCGGCCTGTGGACCGAGGTGTGCGTCGCGATGCCGGTGATCCAGGCCCTCGGCGAAGGCTGGGACGTGACCGTGGTCACCGATGCCTCCGGCGGCATTTCGGTCGAATCCCATGAGATCGCCATCCAGCGCATGATCGCGGCCGGCGCGAATGTGATGACCTGGATGGCGGTAGCCGGCGAATGGCAGCGCGACTGGGCCCGGCTCGATACGGCCGCCAAGCTGACCGAGGTGCTCGTGCAGCACGGCGGCGGCAGCGGCATCGCCTATCTGTGGGAGCAGCAGCTGCTCCACACGCCGGTGAAGGCCGGCTGATCCGGGCCGGGGTGGCGGGGATGTGTGGCGGGGACGTCGATGCCCGTCGAACGATCCGCATGCGCAGCCTCGCCCCCCTCGCCTTGCGCGTGACGGCGTCGTGAGAGGGCCATGAAAGCCGCCATCTATGATCATCCCGGCCCGCCGCATGTCCTGCGCTACGCGGATGTTGCCGATCCGGTGTGCCCGAGCGACGGCGTGCTGATCCGCGTCGAGGCCGCTGCCATCGAGGGCGGCGACCTGATCAACCGCGCATCCACGCCTGCCCCCCACCCCGCCTTCGTCGTCGGCTATGCCGCCGCCGGCGAGATCGTCGCGGTCGGGGAGAAGGTGCAGGATCGCCGACCGGGCCAGAAGGTGGCGAGCTTCGATCTCGCCGGGTCGCATGCGGAGCTGCGCGCCGTTGCCGCCAGCCGGACCTGGCCCGTGCCGGAAGGGCTCGACATGGCCGCGGCCGCCGCCCTGCCGATCGCCTTCGGGACCGCGCATCACTGCCTCTTCGCGCGGGGCGGTTTGAAGCGTGGCGAGACCGTCCTCATTCAGGCCGGCGCCGGCGGCGTCGGGCTCGCCGCCATCCAGCTCGCGCATCGGGCCGGCGCGAGCGTGCTTGCAACGGTGTCCGGGGCCGAGAGGGCCGAACGCCTTGTCGGGCTCGGCCTCGATCACGCGATCGATCATCGCTCGGCCGACGTCGTCGAGGCGGTCATGCGCCTGACCGAAGGCCGTGGCGCGGATCTCGTCGTGGACCCGGTCGGAACCACCTTGCAAGCTTCCCTGGCGGCGCTTCGTCCCGAGGGGCGCTTGGTCTTCGTCGGCAATGCCGGCGGGTCGCAGCTCGGCATCGACCTGTGGCCGGCGCTGCAGGCGAACCAATCGCTTTTCGGCATCTTCATGGGAACGCAATTGGAAAAGCCGGAGGTCTACCGCACGGTTTCCCGGATGCTGGAACGCGCGGCGACCGGAGCGCTCCGGGTGATCGTGGACAGGACCTTTCCGCTCGCGGCCGCAGCCGAGGCCCACGCTTATGCCGAAGGCCATTCCATCCTCGGGCGCGTCGTCATCATCCCCTGATGTACCGTCCGGGCTGAAACACTGAAGAGAGGGCAGAATGGAAAAGCCGGAATTCTTCGTCACCCCAGGCTATGGGGACCGCCTGCGCGACCTGCTTCACTACTCGCAGGCGGTGCGGATCGGAAATCGCGTGGAGATCTCCGGCCAGGGCGGCTGGGATGACGATCTGCGGATTCCCGACACGCTGGAGGACGAGATCGCCCAGGCGTTCCGCAACGTGGAGCGCACGCTGGCACCGGCCGGCGCGGGCTGGGAACATGTGGTGCACGTCAATTCCTACCATGTCGGCGGCTTTCCCCCGGAGGTCAACGAGACGATGGCGCGTCTCTACCGCCGCTACATGCCGCGCCATGCGCCGATCTGGACGCAGACGGGCGTCGAGGCGCTGGGACTGCCGACCATGCGCATCGAGATCCGCGTGACCGCCATCATCGCCTGAGTCGTGCGGGAGACGCCGACCCGGCCTTGTTCCCCCGCCGCGTCGCCCCCAGACCGGGCATGTCGATGTCGTCGAGGAACCTTTCGGCACGCAGATCGTCGATCCCGGCTGCCAGCGCCGCGGCCCGATGGCGGCCGCAGGCATGCGTGGAAGGAGACAATGATGAAGCTTCGCAAATTCAGCCTCGCCGATGCCTCGCTGGAACGCTCGCCCGGCCAGGAGGCGGATATATTCGTCGGCAATCTGGTCGACGAGCGGCATGGCGGGCCGATCACCATCGGCTATGGACGCTACGCCCCCCATCAGAGCCTCGCCGAGACCATGGCGGTCGACGACGTCATGATCGTTCTGGAGGGCCGGCTTGCGGTCTCCACCGAGGCCGGCACGGTCATCGCCGGCCCCGGCGACATCGTGCATATGCCCAAGGGCGAAGCCGTCACCCTCCGCACCCATGAGGAAGGCGCGCTGACCGCCTATGTCACCTATCCGCATTGGCGGCCCGCGCACGCCTAGCTGGTGCCGCGCGTCATGGTCCGACGATGCGCGTGCCGAAAGACCCCGGCAGCAGGATGCCCTTGAGGATGTCGCAGCGGAAAGCAGGGCGAGCGGGGGCCCCCTCGCCTATTCGCAGCGTGGCGCCTTATATCTGCTTGCTATACTTATTGCACTGCGGACAGGGAAAGCCGACAGCGATATCCGACAGCGTCAGCCCATATTTATTCTTCGTAATATGTCCACATTTTCGACAATGAAATTTTATGGCGATTTTTCTTATATCCGAAGAATCACGAAGGTAATATTTCTTGGGAATTCCATACTGGACATAGTCATTCTTATATTCCTGAACGGACCTCATTATGATTTTACGATTTCCGGTCATTTCGCGACTTGTCGCTTTACACTCTGGAACCTGGAGAAGCCTCTCATTTCAGGTAGGATGATGCTCACATCGGCCTTCCGCAGCCAGGGCTGAGAGGGCCCAAAGGATGTGCTGAAACGGCCCTGTGCCGACCGGGAATTGCAGCCATCACCTTCGCGCGGCAGCGACACGTTCCAGGCGACACCCCGCCCTGTTCGGGCAAGCCGCAGGGGATTGCCGCAGATGCCCGGGCGACGGGAGAGATGGCCTGCCGCCACGGAGCGACTATGATGCGCGCCCCTGCTCACCTGACGAACAGGCCGAGGCGATCGATGGAAACGTATGAACGCTTTGACGTGAGCACGACCCGGCTCAAGGGAAGCGACAAGTTCGATTGCTGGCGGGAGATGGCCCGGCGTTCGATGGTGAGTGTCGAAATCGAGACGCCGTCGCCGGAAGCATTCGACATCGCCGCCAAGGGCGTCATTCAGGGGGAATTCACCTTCGGGCGCATCAAATGCAGGCCGTGCACCATTATGCGCAACCCGGATCGGGCCTTCGATTCCAGCGCCGAGTCCCTTCTTTTGTTCTTCGTGAATTCCGGGACCCTGATGGCCGAACAGTCCGGGCGCTCCTGCCTTCTGGGCGCCGGAGATGGCGTGGCCCTCGCCACCGACCGGCCCTATGCGCTGCGCATAGAGGGGGCGCACGAGGTCGCCGCGATCCGCCTGCCGCGGCATTTGATCGGGCAACCTCCAGGCGAGGTGGAGATTATTACCGCGCGCAATCTATCGGATGTAAAAGTTTACGGGAGCACGTTGTTCAGCTTTGCGAACGACATATGCAATGCGCCCGATGCGCTGGATTCTTTCCTGCTCGGAAGATTGGGCCTCTCTTTTTCCGGTATCTTTGCATCCTCCGTCCCGTTCCTCTCGAATTCTGCCCCCCACCGCTCCGGTGCGCCAAGCAGGCGGGCAACGCTGGACCGGGTCAAATCATTCGTGGATGCGCATATGGCCGACCCAAGGCTCACGCCGGGCTACGTGGCGGAACGAATGCGGTTTTCGTCCCGGTATCTGGCGAAGCTCTTCGAGATCGAGGGCACGTCGCTGGGGCGATACATCTGGGATCAGCGACTGGATCGCGCCGCGTCGGATCTCGTCCGGGGCGACGGCCTCGCCCGGTCGGTCTCGACGGTTGCATTTTCCTACGGCTTCAAGGATCCCAGCCACTTCTCCAGGGCGTTTCGACAACGCTTCCATCAATCGCCGTCGCAATATCGCGACCGGATCCATCGAGATCCGGAACCGGCCTCCAAGGCGAACGAGCCTTAGGCCAGATAGGGTTCCACGCCGGTAGCGGCGGGCGGCATGTCCATGCCGGCCGCCGCTTCGTCCCGGACCGCCCGAGCGTGTCAGGCCAGCTCGAAGCTGATGTCCTGCTGGCCTTCCAGCAGGGTCTTGCGGCCAAGCGTGTACAGGTTCTCCAGCCCTTCGGTGAGGGTCAGGAAATGGTTGCCCGAAAGCGGGCCGGCCTTGGAGGCGAAGGCGACATTGCCATAGGCGATGAGCAGTTCCGTCTCGGACACGCCGCCCGGATAGAGCACGACATGCCCCGGCGAGGGGTAGCAGGTGTTGTTCTCGAAGCTCACGCCGAAATCGAGATCGCCCAGCGGCACCCACACGCCTTCGCCGCTCCAGCGCACATGGATGATCTTGCTGACGAACGGCATGCGGGCACGGAAGGCGGCGACGGTCTTCGGCGCCGCCGTCTCCTCGAAATGACCGAAGAAGGTGTAGGGGCCGGCCGTCACTTTGACGCGGGTCATGGGGCAGTCTCCGATTGCGGGTCAGATGTCGTAATGGTCGATGAAGTCGGCGAGCACGCGCATGGCGGTTTCGATATCCTCGGGCGCGGCATATTCCGCCGGATTGTGGCTGATACCACCGCGGCAGCGCACGAACAGCATGGCGAAGGGGATGTGCCCCGCAAATGCCATGGCATCATGCCCGGCGCCACTCGGCATCCGCCGCTCCGGTAGCCCCAGCCGCGCCATCGCCGCGGCGAGCCGCTGTTGCAGGCCGCCGTCGCAGAGGGCCGCCGGTGCCTCGTAGCCGATATCGAGATGGACCGAAACGCCCCGCGTCGCGGCGATCGCCTCGAGGGCCGCGCGGATGGCCGCCACCGCACGGGCGCGCACGGCGTCGTCCGGCGCCCGGACGTCGAGGGTGAAGGACACCTGGCCCGGCACGGTGTTCGGCGCGGCATGGTCGATCTCCAGCCGGCCGACCGTCGCCACGAGATCGGCTTCCGAGCGCCCCAGCCGCTCGACGGCGAGCATCATCTCCGCGCTCGCCGCCAGCGCATCCCTGCGCAGCGCCATCGGCACGGTGCCCGCATGGCCGCTCTCGCCGGTCACGGTGACGCGCCCGCGATTGGCCCCGTTGATCGCCGTCACCACGGCGACCGCGAGCCCCTCCCTTTCGAGCACGGGCCCCTGCTCGATGTGCAGCTCGACATAGCCCAGCACCTTCGCCGGGTCGCGCGCTTCCGCGGCGATCCGGTCGGGATCGCAGCCGAAGGCCGCCAATGCCGCACGCCGCGAGACGCCCTCCGCGTCGCGCTCCTCCAGCAGCGCGGGATCGAACCGGCCGGCCAGCGCCCGCGAGCCGCCGAGCGCGCTCGCAAAGCGCACGCCTTCCTCGTCGCCGAACGCGACCACCTCGATGGCGAAGGCAAGGCGGCGTTTGGCGGCGTGCAGCCGGCGCACCACCTCGATGGCGGCGACGACGCCGAGATTGCCGTCGAATCGCCCGGCATTGCGCACCGTATCGATATGCGAGCCGAGGATCAGCGTCGGGGCGCCCGCGCTCGAGGCCGCATAGCGTCCCACGACATTGCCGACGGAATCGAGCCGGGCCTCCATTCCCGCCTGCCGCATCCAGGCGGCAACCTGCTCCGTGGCGCGCCGGTGGGCGGGGCCGAGATAAAGCCGGGTCAGCGCGCCGGGCTGGTCGCTGATGGCGGCGAGGGCGACCAGCCGCTCCTCGACCCCCAGCGCCGCGTCGGCCTCGGGAAGAGTGGCGGCGGCGGTCATTTCAGCGACGCCCACTGCACCAGCGCGCGGCGCTCTTCCGGGGTGATTTCCGAAATATTGTTCGGCGGCATGGCATTGGTCTCGCCGGCATAGAGCACGATGCGCGACTTCCACAGCGCGATGTGCTCGGGCGTGTCGAGCCGCACGCCCTTCGGCGCGACCGTGATGCCCGGCCAGGCCGGCGTCTCGGCATGGCACATGGCGCAGCGGCCCTGCACGATGCCGACGATGTCCTCCGGCGCCGGCGCCGCGGCGTCGACGGCCGCGCTCTCCGGCAGGGGATCGAGGCCGAGCTGCTCCCGCGCCGCCGGGGCGGTGAGCGCGGAGATCGCGATGGCGGCGACGAGGCAGGCGGCGGCGACGCCCCAGGTCCACCAGGGATCGCCCCTGCCGGTGTGGCGGACATTGTAGAACACCCGCACCAGCGCGCCCGCGACCAGCACCAGCCCGACGATCACATAGGCATAGGGCGAGGTGTAGACCAGCGCGAAATGGTTCGACAGCATCAGGAACAGGACGGGAAGCGTCAGGTAGTTGTTGTGGGTCGAGCGGGTCTTGGCCTGCTTCCCATAGGCCGGGTTCGGCGTGCGCCCCGCCACGAGATCGGCGATGACCTTGCGCTGGTTCGGCATGATGTTGAGGAAGACGTTGCCCACCATCATCGTGCCCATCAGCGCGCCGGTGTGGATCATCGCGCCGCGGCCGGAAAACACCTGCTGGTAGAACCACGCCATGGCGACGATGAAGGCGAAGCCCACGGCGGCCAGCGCCATTTCCCGCTTGGCGAGCGGCGAGCGCACCAGCCCGTCATAGACCAGCCAGCCGACGATCAGCGAGCCGATGCCGATGCCGGCCGCCTGCAGCGGGGCTAGCGCCTGCACCGCTGGGTCGACCAGATAGAGGTCGGCGCCGAGATAATAGATCCAGCCCAGCAGGAACATCCCGGAAAGCCAGGTGCTGTAGGCCTGCCATTTGTGCCAGATGAGGTGTTCCGGCAGCTTCGCCGGCGCGACGAGATATTTGCGGACCTGATAGAAGCCGCCGCCATGCACCTCCCAGGCCTCGCCGCCCTTGCCGGTGGGGATCTCCGGCAAGCTGCGCAGCGCGGCGTCCAGATGCATGAAATAGAAGGATGAGCCGATCCACGCGATGCCCGCAGTGATGTGCGTCCAGCGCGTGATCAGGGACACCCACTCGATGACGACGCTCTCCATCGCCGAACCTCCCTCGACACTTCACGGCAGGAATAGCGCAAAGCCGGCCATCCGATAGCGCCGGAAAGCGCAGAGCACTTTCAAGCAATTTCAGAAAATCGCCCTCCGGGCCGGCGGAAACCGCTCGTCCCCCGCCACGTCCCGGCAGGCGGGCATGCGTCCGGCGCGAAAGACTTTCCGCCATCGGTTGAAAACGCCGCGCGGCTCAGGCGCTATGCTGACGGTCCAGGACAAAGCGAGGTGGATTGCGCTCCATGGGACGACTGACGACACATGTACTCGACACCACGCGCGGCACGCCCGCCGCCGGGGTAAGGATCGAGCTCCAGCGTGAGGCCGCCGGCGGGTTCACGACCATCGCCGAGGCCAGCACCAATGGCGATGGCCGCTGCGACGCGCCGCTGCTCGGGAGTGACAGGATGCAGGCCGGCACCTATCAGCTCCTGTTCCATGTCGGCGCCTATTTCCGGGCGGCGCTGGGCCGGGAGGCCTCGCCCTTCCTCGACGTCGTGCCGGTGCGCTTCGCGATCACCGACGCGGACGGCCATTACCACGTCCCCCTCGTGGTGACGCCCTGGAGCTATTCGACCTATCGCGGAAGCTGACCCGATGACGATCGACGACAAATCGCCCGACGACAAATTGCCCGGCACCGCCTATCCCCGCGACATGGTGGGCTATGGCCGCACCCCGCCCTTCGCCGATTGGCCCGGCGGCGCCCGCGTCGCGGTGCAGTTCGTGATCAATTACGAGGAGGGCGGGGAGAACAACGTCCTGCATGGGGATGCCGCCTCCGAGGCCTTCCTTTCCGAGATCGTCGGTGCCGCGCCCTGGCCGGGCGAGCGGCACATGAACATGGAGTCGATCTACGAATATGGCTCCCGCGCCGGCTTCTGGCGGCTGCACCGGCTGTTCACCGAGCGCGACATGCCGGTCACCGTCTACGGCGTCGCCACCGCCATGCAGCGCAACGCCGAAGTCGTGGCGGCGATGAACGAGGCTGGGTGGGAGATCGCCACCCACGGGCTGAAATGGATCGACTACCGCTCCATCCCGGCCGAAACCGAGGCCGCCCACATCGCCGAGGCGGTGCGCATCCACACCGCGGTCGCCGGCACCCGCCCGCTGGGCCTCTATCAGGGCCGGTCCTCGGTCAACACCGTCCGGCTCGGCATGGAGGAAGGCGGCTTCCTCTATCTCGCCGATTCCTATGCCGACGATCTGCCCTACTGGCTCGAAGGCCCGCGCGGGCCGCAGCTCGTGGTGCCCTATACGCTCGATGCCAACGACATGCGCTTCGCCACGGCGCAGGGCTTCAATTCGGGCGACCAGTTCTTCGCCTATCTGAAGGACAGCTTCGACACGCTCTATGCCGAAGGCGCGGCCTCCCCGAAGATGCTCTCGGTCGGCCTGCATTGCCGGCTCGTCGGGCGCCCCGGCCGGGCGGCGGCGCTCGCGCGCTTTCTCGACTATGTTCGTTCGCACGACCAGGCCTGGGTGCCGACGCGCCTCGACATCGCCCGGCACTGGATCCGCCGTCATCCGCCGGCCGGAGGCTGGAAGCCGGGCCGGCTGTCGCGGACGCTCTTCGTCGAGCGCTTCGGCGGCGTCTACGAGCATTCGCCCTGGATCGCGGAGGCCGCGTACGAGGCCGGGCTCGGCACGCCGGCCGATACCGCCGAGGGCCTCGCCACCGCCATGGCGGCGGCGGCGGCGCGCGGCACCGCCGAGCAGAAGCGGGCGCTGATCCTCGCCCACCCGGACCTTGCCGGCCGTCTCGCGCTGGCCGGCGAACTCACCGCGGAATCCACCGGCGAGCAGGCCGGCGCCGGCCTCGACCGGCTCACGCCGGACGAACTTTCCCGTTTCACCGCGCTCAACGACGCCTATCGCGGCCGGTTCGGCTTTCCCTTCATCATGGCGGTGAAAGGCAGGACCAAGGCCGACATTCTCGACGCGTTCGAGCGCCGGCTGCAGAACGACGCCGCCACCGAGGAGGAGACGGCGCTCGGCCAGATCGACCGCATCGCCCTGCTGCGCCTGCGCGACATCCTCCCCTGAGAGGGTCGGCATCCCCGACATGAAGACGCCGCCATCCGATGGGATGGCGGCGTCCTTCGTTCGGGACCGGGCCGGCTCAGCCGACCGGGACCGCCGGCTTCATCGGCTGGCCGGCGACATAGGTCTGGGCCACCGCCCGATCGTCGCCGAGGATCTGCAGCAGGAACAGCTCTTCCGACAGCGTCTCGATCCGCTCGGCCCGCAGCGCCATGTCGGGCGTCGCACGGGAATCGAGCACCACGAGGTCCGCCTCCCCGCCCGGCCGGATGGAGCCGATCCGGTCCTCCATCCCCAGCGCCACGGCATTGCCCCGGGTCGCCCAGTGGAAGGCGGCGAGCGGGTGCAGCTTCTGGCTCCGAAGCTGCAGGACCTTGTAGCCCTCGTTCAGGGTCTGGAGCAGCGAGTAGCTGGTGCCGCCGCCGACATCGGTGGCGATCCCCGAGACGATCCCGGCGGCGCGCAGGCCATCCGCGTCGAACAGGCCGGAACCGAGGAACAGGTTCGAGGTCGGGCAGAAGATCGCCCGCGTCCCGGTCTCGGCCATGCGCGCGATCTCGCGCTCGCGCAGATGGATGCAGTGCCCCATGAGCGACTGCCGGCCGAGCAGGCCGTACCGCTCGTAGACATCGAGATAGTCGCGCGCCGCGGGATAGAGCTGGAGCGTGTAGTCGATCTCGGCGAGGTTCTCGCTGAGATGGCTCTGGATGTGCATCGCCGGATATTCGGCGGCCAGGGCGCCGGCGGCTTCCATCTGCTCCGGCGTGGAGGTGATGGCGAAGCGCGGGGTGATGGCGAAGCGCAGCCGGCCATTGCCGTGCCAGCGGGCGATCAGCGCCTTGGAATCGTCATAGCCCGACTGCGCGGTGTCCCGCACGCCCTCGGGCGCGTTGCGGTCCATCATCACCTTGCCCGCGATGAGCGCCATGCCGCGCGCATCCGCCGCCTCGAACAGCGCTTCCGTGCTCCCCCGGTGGACCGAGGAGAACGCGCAGGCCGTCGTCGTGCCATGCGCGACGAGCTGGTCGAGAAAGGCGCCCGCCATGCGGGTCGCGTGGTCCCTGTCGGCGTAGCGCGCTTCCTCGGGGAAAGTGTAGCGGTTCAGCCAGTCGAGCAGCTGCGTTCCCCAGCTCGCGATCACCTGCACCTGCGGGAAATGGATGTGCGGGTCGATGAAGCCCGGCAGGATGAGATGCGGCCGGTGGTCGATCTCGCGCGCGCCGTCAGCGAGACCCTGCCGGCGCAGCTCGTCATGGCTGCCGACCGCCTCGATCACGCCGTCGGCGATCAGGATCGCGCCGTCCTCGATATAGAGATGGTTGTCCTCCGTCTCCGCCGGATCGGCATGGAAGGTGAGGATGCGGCCGCGCAGCAGGGTCTTGGTCATGTGTCGCTCAAGGCTCAATCGGAAAGGCAGATGGTGGCGGGGACCTCGGCCGGCGCGGCAAGGCCCGGGCCGGGGCCCGCTCCGTGCGTCAGCAGGGCCGACAGGATCTCGGCGCAGGCGAAGGCGGCAATCACCTCCGGCCGCTTGTCACGGGGAAACCCGGCGCCCACCGGGCAGACCAGCGGCCGGGTGTCGACGCCCTCCAGCGCGGCATGGCGCTGGAAGGTCGCGCGCTTGGTGCGGCTGCCGATCATGCCGACATAGGCCGCGTCCCGACGCCTCAGCACTTCGACCGCGAGCAGGAAGTCGAGCGCGTGGTCGTGGGTCAGGATGACATAGGCGGCGCCGGGCGGCGCGCTGCGCACCTCGGCTTCCGGCAGGGCTGTCAGGGTGACGGGGATGCCGGGTGCGGCAAGCGCGAGCTCGTCGGCCCTCTGGTCGATGAGGCGCGGGGACAGCGGCAGCGGATGCAGCGCGCCGGCCAGCGCGCGCCCGACATGGCCGGCGCCGAAGATGAGCACGGGCGGCCCGGGTTGGGGCGGGGTGGGCGCCGCCCGGTCGAGGCCCAGCCGGACGCGGCCGCCGCAGCATTGGCCGATGGCGGGACCGAGGGGAACGTCCATCTGCGCGGTCGCCTCGCCGCGCGCCAGCATCTGCCGGGCGCGATCGATCGCCATATATTCGAGATGGCCGCCGCCGATGGTGCCGCTCACCGTGTCGGGGCCGACGAACATCTCGGCGCCTTCCTCGCGCGGGGTCGAGCCGCGCGCCCGCACGACGCGCACCCGGATCATGGCGCCTTCCCCCCCTTCAGCCGCTCGACCGCCATGAGCACCCGCTCGGGGGTCGCCGGCGCATCGAGGCGCGGGGCCTCGCGATAATCCGCCACCGAGGCGACCGCCATGCCGAGCGCCTCGAACACCGAGATGCCGAGCATGAAGGGCGGCTCGCCCACCGCCTTGGAGCGCTTGATGGTGCGCTCGCGGTTCACCGACCATTCGGCGAGCGCGACGTTGAAGATCTTCGGCCGGTCGGAGGCGAGCGGGATCTTGTAGGTGGAGGGCGCGTGCGTGCGCAGCCGGCCCGCCTCGTCCCACCAGAGTTCCTCGCTGGTCAGCCAGCCCGCGCCCTGCACGAAGGCGCCCTCGACCTGCCCCTTGTCGATGGCGGGGTTCAGCGAGCGGCCGACATCGTGCAGCACGTCGACGCGCTCCACCGTGTACTCGCCGGTGAGGGTATCGACCGCCACTTCGGCGCAGGCCGCGCCATAGGCGAAATAATAGAACGGCCGTCCGCGCCCCTCCGCCCGGTTCCAGTGGATCTTCGGCGTGGCATAGAAGCCGGCGGCGGAGAGCTGCACCCGCGCGAAATAGGCCTCGCGCACCACCTGCTCGAAGGCGATGGCCTCGCCGCGCACGAGCACCCGGTTGCGGGCGAAGACGATCTCATCCGCGGTCGCATCGCGGCTCTCGCACAGGAAGCGGACCAGCCGCGCCTTGATCTGCGCGCAGGCATCGAGCGCGGCCATGCCGTTGAGGTCGGTGCCGGAAGAGGCCGCGGTCGCCGAGGTGTTCGGCACCTTCTCGGTGGTGGTCTTGGTGATCTTGATGCGGTCGAGATCGATCTGGAACGCCTCGGCCACGACCTGCGCCACCTTGGTGTGCAGGCCTTGGCCCATCTCGCAGCCGCCATGGTTGAGATGGACCGAGCCGTCCGAATAGACATGCACCAGCGCGCCGGCCTGGTTGTAGTGGGTGGCGGTGAAGCTGATGCCGAACTTCACCGGGGTCAGCGCGATGCCGCGCCGGATGACGCCACCGTTCGCGTTGAGGTCGAGCACGGCCTGCCGGCGGCGGGCATAGTCGGCGCTCGCCTCCAGCTCCTCGAAGAGGCGCGGCAGGATCTGGTCCTCGACCGGCTGGTGATAGGGCGTGAGCTGGCCATTGCAGTAGAGGTTCGCCTTGCGCACCGCCAGCGTGTCCTGCCCGGTCGCGTAGGCGATTTCCTCGATGAGGCGTTCGGCGACGATCACGCCCTGGGGCCCGCCGAAGCCGCGAAAGGCGGTGTTGCTGACCGTATGGGTGCGCCAGGGATGCGAGCGCAGCTCCACATCCGGGTAGAAATAGGCATTGTCGGCGTGGAACAGCGCCCGGTCGGTCACCGGCCCCGAGAGGTCGGCGGAGAAGCCGCAGCGGGCATGCCAGTCGCCGGTCACCGCCCGGATCCGTCCGGCCTCGTCGAAGCCGACCTCGTAATCGACCACGAAGTCGTGCCGCTTGCCGGTGGCGATCATGTCCTCGTCGCGGTCGGGCCGCAGCTTGACAGCGCAGCCGAGCCTGCGGGCCGCGATGGCGGCGATGCAGGCGAAGAGGTTCATCTGGGTTTCCTTGCCGCCGAACCCCCCGCCCATGCGGCGCACATTCACCACCACCGCATGGGCGCGGATGCCGAGCGCATGGGCGACCATGTGCTGGACCTCGCTCGGATGCTGGGTCGAGACGAACAGCGCCATCTCGTCGTCCTCGCCGGGAATGGCGAGGGCGATCTGTCCTTCGAGGTAGAAATGGTCCTGCCCGCCGATCGAGAAGCGGCCGGCGATGCGGCGCGGCGCCGACGCCATCGCGGCTTCGGGCGCGCCGCGGCGCAGCTTCAGGGGCTCGGTCACGTAATCCATGCCGGCGGCACGCGCGGCGAGCGGATCGAGATGGTGCGGCAGCGCCTCGTAGTCGATCTCGGCCAGCGCCGCCGCCTTGCGGGCCTGAAGCCGGGTCCGGGCGATGACGGCGAAGACCGGCTGGCCGTGGAACAGCACCTCGTCTTCGGCGAAGATCGGGTCGTCATGCTTGCCGGTGGGGCTGACATCGTTATGGCCGTGCAGGTCGGTGGCCGTCAGCACCATGACGACGCCGGGCGCCGCCCGTACCTTGTCGAGCTCCATCCTGCGGATGCGGCCATGCGCCACCGTCGACAGGCCGAGCGCCGCATGCAGCGTCCCCGCCGGCTCGGCGATGTCGTCGGTATAATCCGCCCGGCCGCTGACATGCTTGATGGCGGAATCATGGGCCACGCCCTGGTGCGCGCTGCCGAGGGCCGTCTCGCGCTCGATGATGTCGTGCTTCATCCCAGCCTCCTTGCCTCAGGCGCCGAGGGCGCGGTCGATGCGGACCGGCTCGACGGTTTCCGATTGCTCGAGCCAGAACCGGCGGAACAGGTTGCCCGCCACGATGCGGCGGTAGTCGGAACTGCCGCGCCAGTCGGTCAGGGGCGCGAAATCGTCCTGCACGGCGATGGCGGCCTCTTCGAAGCTGTCCCTCGCAAAAGGTCGGCCAATCAGCGCGGCTTCCGCGGCGGCGGCGCGACGCGGGGTTCCCGCCATGCCGCCAAAGGCGATCCGCGCCTCCACGATATGGCCCTCGCTTTCGCGGACCGCAAAGCCGGCCGACACTGCCGAGATGTCGGCATGGGCGCGCTTGGAGACCTTGTAGGCCGCGACCCGCACGCCCCGGTGGTGCGGGATCAGGATGGTCTCGACGAATTCGCCGGGCTGCCGGTCCTGCTTGCCATAGGCGATGAAGAAATCCTCCAGCGGCAGAGTACGCCGCTCCGCCCCCCGGCGCAGCACGATTCGCGCCCCCAGCGCGATCAGCAGGGGCGGCATCTCGCCGATGGGCGAGCCATTGGCGATGTTGCCGCCGATGGTGCCGGCGTTGCGCACCTGCCAGCCGCCGATCCGCAGGAGATAGGCTTCGGCCTCCGGCAGATATTGGCGGACCACCGGCAGGAATTCGGAATAGCTGACGCCGGCCCCCAGGCGGATGCCGTCCGCATCGACGGCGATCTCCTTCATCAGGTGCCCGATGAAGATGGCGGGGCTGATGTCGCGCAGATGCTTGGTGACCCAGAGGCCGACATCGGTGGCGCCCGCGACGATGATCGCCTGCGGATGGGCCACCAGCGTCGCGGCGAGCTCGTCGACATCCCCCGGCACGATGGCGCGCTCCGCGCCGCGGCCGACATCCGCGCCGGTGCCGGCAAGGGCGCCCAGGCGGGCGGTGATCGCGGCGCGCTCGGTAGTCAGCCAATCCTGTGCCTGCCCGCCGGCACGCGCTGCGGCGAGCGCGGCGCGGACGATCGGCTCATAGCCGGTGCAGCGGCACAGATTGCCCTGCAGCGCCGTCTCGATGTCGAGGACGTCCGGCTCGGGATTGCCCATCCACAACCCGTAGAGCGCCATGACGAAGCCCGGCGTGCAGAAGCCGCACTGGCTGCCGTGATGCTCCACCATCGCCTGCTGGACGGGATGGAGCTCGCCATTGCGGCCCGCCAGATGCTCCACCGTGACCACGTGGCAGCCATGACAGGAGGCGATCAGGCGGATGCAGGCATTGATGGGCTCATAGACCAACGCGCCGTCCAGCAGCCGGCCGATGAGGACGGTGCAGGCGCCGCAATCGCCTTCCGCGCACCCTTCCTTCGTGCCGGTGAGGCGGCGCTCGAGGCGCAGGAAATCGAGCAGCGTGTCTCCCGGCCCGGCCGAGGCGAGGCGGACCTCGTCACCGTTGAGCAGGAAGCGGATGTCCCCGGCCATTGCGTGTCTCCCGTTTCTCAGGATTAGAATGCAAAAAAACGGGGCGGTGTAACCCGTCTTCGACCGGGAACAGTTTCAA
Source organism: Ancylobacter oerskovii (assembly GCF_018390555.1). Taxonomy (GTDB): domain Bacteria; phylum Pseudomonadota; class Alphaproteobacteria; order Rhizobiales; family Xanthobacteraceae; genus Ancylobacter; species Ancylobacter oerskovii. Next base: position 18,358 of record NZ_JAHBGB010000031.1, read on the forward strand.
CGGTTTTGCTAAAAATCGAGGCCGCCGTGTCCTATCTCGAGTGCCTGCGAGTGTTCGTGCGTGTCGTGGCGCGCGGTTCGATTTCAGCCGGCGGACGGGATTTGCGCCTCACCCCGGCCGCGGCCTCCAACCGGATCAAGGATCTCGAGGCCCGCTTCGGCGTGCGGCTGCTCAACCGCACCACCCGAAAGCTGGCGCCGACCGAGATCGGCGCGGTGCTCTACGACAATGCCCGCAAGGTGATCGCCGCGCTCGACGAGACCGAGGCGACGGTCGCCTCCTATGCGGGAACACCGCAGGGCGTCCTGCGCGTCGTCGCTCCGCTCGGGGTCGGCCGCCGGTTGATCGCGCCGCTGGTGCTGCGATTCTGCGGCGAGCACCCAGAGATCCAGATCCGGCTGCGCCTCTCCGATCGGGTGGTGAACATCGTGGAAGAGGGCGTGGATGTCGCCTTCTTCCTCGGGCAGCTGGAGGATTCGGCGCTGAGCTGGCGGAAGATCGCCGATTGCGGCCGCGTGCTGGTGGCGTCGCCGGCCTATGTCGCGCGGCACGGAACGCCGTCGTCGCCCGACGACCTCGCCGACCACAACTGCCTGCTGCTGCGCTTCCCGCGCTCGCCGGAATATTTCTGGACGCTGGAGACCCCGGACGGTCCGCGCAAGATGACCGTGTCCGGCCGCTTCGACGTCGACGACGGCGACGTGCTGACGCAATGGGCGCTCGACGGCGCCGGCATCGCCAACCGGCCCCGCTACGAGGTGCGCGCGCATCTGGAAGCGGGGCGGCTCCTCGAGGTGCTGCCGCAGACGCCGCCGCTCGGCGCGCAGTTCGGCTGCCTCACCCCCCACCGCGAATTCCAGGATCCGAAGGTGCGGCTCTTCATCGATTTCGCCGTGCGCTCGCTGAAGGGCGCCTTGTGAGGCCCGTGAACGCAGGCAGGCCCGGCCGCGATGGCCGGGCCGCGTCGCTTTCGGAGACGGCGCGCGTTCAGCCCTCGGGATAGAGCACGAAGCGCAGGATGAAGAGGCCGGCCACCAGCCATGTCGCCACATGGACCTCCCGTGCCCGGCCGGTCAGCAGCTTCAGCACCGCGTAGCTGACGAAGCCGAAGGCGAGGCCGTTGGCGATGGAATAGGTGAACGGCATGGTGATCGCCGTCAGCACCGCCGGCACGGTTTCGGTCGGGTCGTTCCAATGCACCTCGGCCAGCTCGCGCAGCATGAGCGCGGCGACATAGAGCAGCGCCGGCGCGGTGGCCTGCACCGGCACGGAGCCGGCGAGCGGCGCGAGGAAGGTCGCGAACAGGAACAGCACCGCGACGGTCAGCGCGGTGAGGCCGGTACGCCCGCCCGCCTGCACGCCGGAGGCGCTCTCGATATAGGCGGTGGTGGAGGAGGTGCCGAGCACCGATCCGGCGACGATGGCGGTGGAATCGGCCATCAGGGCGCGGCTGAGGCCGGGATTGGTGTGGGTCGCCCCCTGCGTCAGCAGCCCGGCGCGCTTGGCGACCCCGATCAGCGTCCCCGTGGCGTCGAACACCTCGACCAGCACCATCACCAGCACGACATGGAGCAGGCCGCCCTTGAGGGCGCCGAGCACGTCGAGCTGGAAGAAGGTCGGCGCGATGGACGGCGGCGCCGAGGCGATGCCGCCGAACTGGCTGACGCCGGTGAGGATCGCCGCCACCGTGGTGACGAGGATGCCGATGAGGATGGCGCCCGGCACCTTCAGCACGTCGAGCGCGGCGATGACGAAGAAGCCGCCAATGCTGAGCAGCGCCCCCGTCGAGGTGAGGTCGCCCAGGGTGATGAAGGTCGCCGGGCTCGCCACCACGAGGCCGGCGCCCTTCATCGCGATGATGGCGAGGAACAGGCCGATACCGGCCGCGATCGCGCTGCGCATCGAGGCGGGGATGCCGTCGATCAGCCAGCGGCGTATGCCGGTCAGCGAGAGCAGGAGGAAGATGAGGCCGGAGATCAGCACCGCGCCGAGCGCCTGCTGCCAGGTATAGCCGAGCTTGCCGACCACGGTGAAGGCAAAGAAGGCGTTCAGCCCCATGCCGGGGGCCATGGCGATGGGCCAGTTCGCCCACAGGGCCATGGTCGCCGAGCCGATGGCGGCGGCCAGGCAGGTCGCGACGAAGACGGCCTGGGCGTCCATGCCCGTCGTCGACAGGATGTTCGGATTGACGAAGATGATGTAGGCCATCGTCAGGAACGTCGTGCACCCGGCAATGACTTCCGTCCGAACATTCGATTTCAGTTCGCCCAGCCTGAACAGGCGCTCGAGCATCGTTTCCTCCCGTAGATCTTCTTATTGCATCCGGCTTCCGCCCGATATTTGATGATAAACACGAGAGGCACGCTCGCACCTTCGCGTTTCCCTGAGACTGTTTCCCGACTTGGTGAACAATCGAACCGGCGGACAGCCGGCCCTCAGGGCCTCCTGCGCGCCGAGCCGGGCAGCCGTGAAGAGCGCGCCGGAACGAGGCCCCCCCTGCCCCCGCAAAACTGTGGCGGCCCGGCAACAACGTCCCGTCACTTTGGGTAAGGAGCGCAGAAAACGCGCTCGGGCTGTCATTTGGCACCAAATATCAAGCCACTTGCACGAAATTGCGTTTAGTAGCGCCCGCTGTGGGGGCTGCGGGAGTTGCGGGCATGGTCTTTATCCATCTCAGGCGTCTGGTGCTGCCGGTCGCGGCGCTTCTGCTGTGCGCGGCCTGTGCCTCGCGGCCGGAAAACGTCTTCCTCGCCAGCGAGCCGGCCGCCATCTCCACCGCGAAGGTCGACATGCTGGTGGCGACGACGCGGAACGCTTCCGCCGTGCCCGGCGAGATGTTCGGCGGCGATCGCAGCAGTGCCGGCTTCGGCGAAATCGTCATCTCCATTCCGCCCGGTCACAAGCCCGGCGCCGTGGAATGGCCGAAGAAGATTCCGGCCGATCCCGCGACCTCGTTCGCCACTCTCAGTGCGGAGACGATCAGCCGCGACGAGGCCAAGGCGCGTTTCGCCAAGCGGCTCGCCCGCGGCCCCAGCCGCAACGTGCTGGTGTTCGTCCATGGCTACAACAACCGCTTTGACGATGCGGTCTTCCGCTTTGCCCAGATCGTCCATGATTCCGGCACCGATGCCATCCCGGTGCTGTTCACCTGGCCCTCGCGCGGCGAGCTGCTGGCCTATGGCTATGATCGCGACAGCGCCACCTATTCGCGCAGCGCGCTGGAGCACCTTCTGCAATATCTCGTCGACGACAAGTCGGTCGACGAGATCTCGGTGCTGGCCCATTCCATGGGCAACTGGGTCACGCTGGAGACGCTCCGGCAGATCGCCATCCGCGACGACGGGATTCCGCCCAAGATTCGCAACGTCATGCTGGCCGATGCCGATGTCGACATCGACATCTTCCGCACCCAGGTCGCGGAGATGGGCAAGAAGCGGCCGGCCTTCACCGTCTTCGTCTCGAAGGACGACAAGGCCCTGGCGGTCTCCAAGGTGCTGTGGGGCAGCAACGCCCGGCTCGGCGAGATCGATCCCGACGCACCGCAATACAGGGAATTCCTGGCGGAGAACCGCATCGATGTCGTCAACATGACCGACATCAAGACCGACGACAGGATCAATCACGGCAAGTTCGCCGAGAGCCCGGACATCATCCGGCTCATCGGCAAGCAGCTCGCCACCGGCCAGCCGCTGACCGACGCGAACCCGAAGGTCAACCCGATCAGCAGCGTCGGCTTGGCGACGGCGAGCGCGATCACCACCCTAACCGGAAGCGGCCCGGTCGGTCAGTAGCGCCGGCAGGGCCTTCTCAATCCTGGCCGCCGCTTCTCCGGCGGTCGCGATGGCCGCGTCCATGCACGGGAATTCGAGATAGTCCCCCGCCAGATGCAGACGGCCGAGATCGCGGGTCAGTGCGGGCTGCAAGGCGGCGCGGCCCGGGAACGAATAGGGCGCTCCCAGCGGCCAGCGCTGCACGATGATGTCCCGGACGATACCGCGCGCCTGTGGGTAGAGCGTCTCGAGGTCGGCCTGGAAGCGGCTGGCGATCTCCGGGTCGGAGAGCTTCATCAGCTCGGCCGCCCCGCGGGCGCCACGAAACAGCATGAGACTGCCGCCCGGCTTGCGCGCACCGACGCGCAAGGTGCTGGCCTGGTTGAAGAACACGCCGAAGGACAGGCCGGGCGTGGCGATGGCGTAATTGTTGTCCCACGGCATCGGCCCGGTCTCGGCGGTCAGAACCGCGGCGGAGAGGAAAGCGCCGTAGCGGATCTTCCCCAGCGCATCGGCGGTATCGGCCGGCAGGTTTCTGATGATCCTGCCCGAAACCGGCGCGGGCGTCGCGACGATGGCCTGCCGCGCCAGCACGCGCCGCTCCTCGCCGTTCTGCCGATAGACGATCTCGACGTGATCCGCCTTCTGCTCCACCGAGATCGCCTCGGCATTCAGCTGCAACCGGTCTCCGAGCGCGGAAGCGATGGCCTGGGGCAGGCGCGAGGAACCGCCGAACAGATTGCGGCCGAACGAATGCTTCGACCAGACCTGGCCGAAGGACGTCAGTCCGTAGCCGGCAGCCATATAGGTGGGATCGGCCGAGGTGCGCTCGGTGATGGTGCGCAGGATCAGCTCGACGTCCGGCGTCAGCGCTCCCACATAGTCCTCGAGCGTGCGCCCGTTCTCGAAGGAAAGCTGGCGGACGCGGCGGGCGGCGGGCGTCTCGCCGTCGATCTTCTTCTGCACCTCGAGCAGCCGCAGCACGCCGCCGCGCAGCTTGAGGCCCATCCTGACGAAGGACAGCCGGGACCGCAGGTCCAGGGGAAGGCGCAGGGGAAAGGTCTCGGAGCGGCCTCCCGCCACGACCTTTCCCTTGAAGGCGATCCCCATCCGGTCGCCGGGGATCGGCCTTGCCTCGAGGCCGAGTTCGTCCGCGAGCCCGCCGGCCGGAGACGAGGCCTCTCCGAAGAGATGGGCGCCGAAATTCAGCCAGTAATCGCCGCGGGGCTCCGAGCGCAGCCGCCCGCCCGGCCGATCCCCGGCTTCCAGCACGAGGATGTCGCGGTGGCGGAGCCGCCAGGCGCCGCTCAGCCCCCCGATCCCCCCGCCCACGATCACCACGTCGCGCATCATATCGCGCCTCTCGGCTTCAACCCCGCTGGCCCCCATGTCCCGCCTCACTTGTCGCCGCTCAGATCGACGCGAATGCCCCGGGCGCCCTCCCACAGCGCCCTCTTGCCGAGCGCGGGAAGGTACGGCGGAAGGCTCCGAAACAGCTCGCGGGTCCTCGGCGCAGCCTCGGCCTCCAGCTGCGCGTCGGATGCGCAAGGACCGGCGTTGATGCGAATGGCGGTCATCGGGAACACTCGGCTCGGGACGATGAATGTTCAGGCCAGCGCGAGATCGAGCGCCCGGCGGAGCGATTCGATTTCCTGCTGCGTCGTCGGGTTCTGGGGCGGACGCAGCGTATCGTTGTCGAGCTGGCCGAGCAATTTGAGGCAGGTCTTCAGCCGGGCCGTCGCCCGGCCGCCGGGAGCCTCGCGATAGATCGCCACGGCAAGCGGATAGATGCGCTCATGCACCTGCCGCGCGCGGTCCCAGTCCTTCGCCTCGGCCGCCTCCCAGAGATCGACGATCAGCTGGGGAACCGCGGCGGCCAGCGAGACCTGGCTGCCCACCGTTCCGATCATGTAGCAGGCCAGCAGATGCTCGTCGCCGGAGCCGAGCACCGCGAAGCCCGGCCGCTCGGCATGTAGCCGGCGCATATTCTCCTCATAGGCGGCGACTTCCCAGCTTCCCTCCTTGATGGCCACGATGCGCGGCTCCCGGGCGAGCCGCGAGAGCAGCGGCCCGGAATACGACATCCGGCCGGCGGAAACCGGGGCGCCATAGAGCATCAGCGGCAGGCGCGTCGCGTCGCGGATGAAGGCGTGATGCAGCAGGACGCACTCCTCGTCATGCCCCAGCGCCCAGCTGTTCGGCGGAAAGACCAGGAGGCCGTCGGCGCCCGCCGCTTCAAGGGCCGCCGCCTCGCCCGCCGCCTCGAGGCTCGATTCGCTGTTCACCCCGGAGACGATGAGCACATCGGGCGCGACCTCGCGGGCCAGCGCGACGACACGGCATTTCTCGTCGCGGGAGAGGACGAAGTTCTCGCCGGCATGGCCATTCAGCAGCAGCCCCCGCACGCCGCGAACGGCGACCACGGCGCGGATATGCGCCTTCAGTGCCTCCGCATCGATCGAATAATCGTCCCGCATCGGCACGATCGTCGCGGCGTGGATGCCGGCCAGGCGGTCGTTGAATGATCGCAGCATGAATGTCCTGTCCTCTCGGCACCGGCCGTGCCCTGGGCGATCGCGCCGCACCGGCACCCTGCCACCGGCAGGGCCCGAGGCGCGCCGGCGATGGCTTCACGGTGCCGGCGCTGCCGGGCATCCGGGGCGCCGGCGTTCGCTTTTGCACTTTACAGATCGGCAATATGTATACAAATTGTCGACCAAAGCAACAGCTCGCTTGACCGGATCGGAGCGGCCAAGCCAAGCGGCCTTCCATGAGGAGAATGCATCAATGCTGAAGAAAATCGCCCTTTCCGGGCTCATCGCGCTCACGGCCTTCGCGGCGACGCTGGCGCCGGCGGCGGCGCGCACGCTCGACGAAATCATCTCGTCGGGCGTGGTGCGCGTCGGCGTGAACCCGACTCTGCCCCCGCTGGGCAAGTTCAACGAGAAGAACGAGATCGTCGGTTTCGACGTCGATTTCGCCGGCGAGATCGCCAAGATGCTCGGCGTGAAGCTCGAGGTCGTCCAGGTCGGCTCGCCCGACCGCATCCCGTTCGTGGTGTCCGGCAAGATCGATTTCGTGATGGGGGCCATGACCCGCAACCCGGATCGGGCGAAGGTCATCGATTTCACCGTGCCGGCCCATACCGAGGTGCTCGGCATCCTGACCACCGAGGACAAGCCCTACAAGAACTGGAAGGAGATGGACAGCGCGGACGTCACCTTCGTGCAGGTGCGCGGCTCGACCCCGGTGAAGTTCATCCAGGACAAGCTGAAGAACGCCAAGCTGGTCCTGCTCGACAACTATCCCGACGCCGTTCGCGCCCTCGCCCAGGGCCGCGGCACCGCCATGATCGACGTGATGGACTTCATGCGCGAGCACATGGACAAGCACAAGGACATCAAGTGGAAGATCGTCGAGACGCCGATCGACATCTATTACTGCGCGCTCGGCGTCGGCAAGAACTCGACGGGCCTCAAGGACTGGCTCAACGTCGCGATCTTCGAGCTGCACCGTAACGGCACCACCGCCGAACTGTGGAAGAAGTGGTTTGGCGGCGACATGATCGCCCCCGTCCAGGTGACGCCGTACTTCTGAGCGTACAGACAGGTCCGATCCGGCCGGGGCCGCCTTCCCGGCCGGATCATCATCTTGGAAAGCTGAGCGACGCATGGGCTACGTGCTGCAATATGGCCAGATATGGCCTTATTTACCCCGTCTGCTCGAAGGCGCGGTGCTGTCGATCCAGATCGCCCTGCTCGCCTTCTGCGGGGGGCTGCTGATCGGCACCGCCTGCGCGGCGGCGAAGAGCTTCGGCCCGCGCTGGCTGGCATTGATCGTCGGCCTCTATGTGACGTTCCTCACCAATACGCCGCAGCTCGTCCAGATCTACTTCCTCTACTTCGCGCTGCCGGACAGCGGCATCCTCCTGTCCTCCTACAATGCGGTGCTGCTCGGCATGACGCTCAATGCCGGCGCCTATCTCACCGAGATCCAGCGCGCCGGCTTCGAGAGCTCCCGGCGCTCCGAGTTGGAGGCCGCCGAGGTGCTCGGCTTCTCGCGCCTGCAGCAGATCCGCTACGTGATCCTGCCCCATGTCGCGCGGGTGCTGTTCCCGCCATTGTCGAACCACTTCATCATCATGACGCTGGGCACCTCGATGGCCGCCGTGTTCGGCGTCGAAGAGCTCACCGGCGAAGCGCTGAACATCAATTCGCTGACCTTCCGATCCATCGAGGTCTTCACCGTCACCGCCGGCATCTACGTCGTCCTGACGCTGGTCGCCTCGACGCTGCTGGCCCTGTTCGGCCGGTTCGCCTTCCGCGCGCGTGCAAAGGTGATCTGATGTTCTCCCAGATGATCGCCGAATGGCCGGAATTCGCCACCTATTACAACCTGGTCTTCCTCGCGGAGGCTGCCGGGACGACGCTGGCGCTCTCCGCGCTCGGCGTCATCCTGGGAAGCCTGCTCGGCCTTGCGCTCGCGGTGACGCGAACGACGCGCGGCCGGTTGCTGGCCCCCTTGCGGGGGATAGCCTTCGCCTTCACCGAAATCTTCCGGCGCGTGCCGTTTCTCGTCACGCTGATGCTGGCGTTTTTCGTCTTCCAGATGTTCTTCGCGAACACGCCGCTCTTCGTGGTCGCGGCGGTGACGACCACCGTGATCGCCGCCGCCTTCCTCGCGGAGATCATCCGCGGCGGGCTGCTCTCCGTGCACCGGAACCAGTGGGAAGCCGCCGAGACCATGAACTTCTCGCGGCTGCAGGCGATCCGGCTGGTGATCCTGCCGCAGGCGTGGCGGATCATCCTGCCCCCGGCGTTCGGGTTTTTCGTCCTGTTCATCAAGGACACCGCCCTCGCCTCGCAGATCGGCGTGGTGGAGCTGACCTATGCCGGCAAGGTACTCAACAACAAGGGCTTCTCGCCGGGCCTCGCCTTCGGCGCGATCCTCGTCATCTACTTCATGATTTCGTATCCGCTCGCGCGGCTCGGCGCGGCGCTGGAGGCTCGTCTTGCATCATCTCGACATCACCGCCCTTGAAGCCCGTTACGGCACGCATACCGTGCTCTCCGGCATCGATCTCAGTGTCGGCCGCGGCGACGTCATCGGCCTCATCGGCCCGTCCGGCTCGGGCAAGAGCACGATCCTGCGCGTGTTGATGGGCCTGCTCCCGCCCGCATCGGGCAGCGTGAAGCTGGACGGCGAGACGGTCGACTACGCGAATGCCCGCGAGCTCCGTCGCCTGCGCGACCGCATTGCGATCGTGTTCCAGCAGTACAATCTGTTCCAGAACATGACCGTTCTGCAGAACGTCACGATCACGCCGATCAAGATCAAGAAGCGCCCGAAGGCGGAGGTCGAGGAGGAGGCGAAGGCCCTGCTCGCCAAGGTCGGCCTTGGCGACAAGCTCAACGCCTATCCCGATCAGCTCTCCGGCGGCCAGCAGCAGCGCGTGGCGATCGCCCGCGCGCTCGCCTTGCGCCCCGAGATCCTTCTTCTCGACGAAGTGACCGCCGCGCTCGATCCCGAACTGGTCTCGGAGGTGCTGGATTCCGTCCGCCTCCTCGCCCGCGAAGGCATGACGATGATGATCGTCTCCCATGAAATGGGCTTCATCCGCGAGGTCTCTTCCCGCGTCGTGTTCATGGCGAATGGCAGGATCGTCGAGGAGGGGCCCGCCAACGTCATCTTCGACGCGCCGACCCAGACACGCACCCGGGATTTCGTGTCGAAGATCCTGCGCCACTAGATGCGGGCCGGCGCCGCGGAGCAGGCCTCGGCGGGCGAGCCGGCGTCTTCGGGAGAACGCACGCAACGGCCCTGGCTGGCGGTTCTGCTGATGGCCGCGGCGATGCTGTGCTTCACCACGCTCGATACCATCATGCGGGCGCTCTATGCGGAACACCCGCTGCCGATGCTGGTGTTCGTGCGAAACCTGGTGCAGGTCGCCGCGCTTGCCCTGCTGGTGCCGGTCATCGGCCCGGGCTTCACCCGGACGCGCCGGGTCGGGATCCACATCCTGCGCGGCATCTGCCTGGTGCTGACGACGGTGTTCATCACCCTGGCGCTCGGCAACCTGCCGATGGCGCAAACCTACTCGATCACCTTCTCGACGCCGCTCATGGCGACGGTACTTGCCGCCGTCGCCCTGGGGGAACGGCCGTCGACGGCGCAGTGGGTCTGCATCTTCATCGGCCTGGTCGGCGTGGTGATCGTCCTCGATCCGCAGGATTTCGTGTTCGGCCCCGCCCTGCTCTATCCGCTCGCCATGGCCTTCTTCAACGCCGTGCTCTACGTCCTCACCCGCTATGCCGGCCAGCAGGAAGGGCCGTTGACGCTGGTGTTCTGGGCGAGCCTGGCGGCCTTGGCCATCTGCCTGGCCGGCCTGCCGTTCTACGCCGTGCCCATTCCGTTGACGGCCTGTGCGCTGCTCGCGGTCGGCGGCGTCGCCGGGACGGCCGCCCACCTCATGATCACCGGTGCCTGCCGGCTGGCGCCGATGGCCGTCGTCTCGCCCATCCTGTACAGCCAGATCGTCTGGGCCGGTCTGATCGGCTGGTTGGTGTTCGAGGAGGTCCCCGCCGCCCATGTGATGATGGGCAGCGCGCTGATCATCGCCTGCGGGATCGTCACCCTGCGGTCGCGGACGACCTGACGCCGCTAGCGGACCGTGGCGACCGCGAAGTCGCCGATGCTGCGAATGTGAGCCTGCACGGCCTTGCGCGCCGCCTTGGGATCTTCCGCCTCGAGCGCCTCGAGGATCGCGAGATGCTCGACCGAATCCGGCTCGACACGGTCCGCGAGCCGGGCGATCTCGAACAGCCGGGTGGTGACCCGCAGGCCGCGAATGGCCTTCATCAGCACTTCATTGCCGCAATGCCGGGCGAAGAGTTCGTGCAGGTTGTCGTCGGAGCGCCAGTGCGCGTCGGTGTGATAGGCCGTCGCGCCGCGCAGGCTGTTGATCTCGGCGCGAACGATGACCAGTTCCTTCAGGGGAATGTGCCCGGCGGCCATCGCCGCCGCCTCGGGTTCGAGAATCTCGCGGACACGCAGGCTTTGCAGGTATTCGCCAAGGTCGACATGGCGCACCTTGAAGAAGCGCCCGTTGCCCTTGATGATCAGCCCCTCCCCCTCCAGGCGCTGGAGGGCCTCCCGCAGCGGCGTGCGGGAGATGTTCAGCTGGTCCGCCAGGCGTGACTCGACGATCGTCTCCCCGCCTCGAATGCGCCGGTCCCGGATCAGCTCCGTGACCGACTTGTAGGCAAGATTCGACAGGTTTTCGCTGCGTGCCCCGGCTTCAGCATCCATGGCGGCATGTTCCGTCATCAGTCCGATCTCTTGCTTGAGGCGGCGAAGCGCGAACGGTCCCGCGCGAGATAGGTGCCGAAACCCTTTCTACCAACCAGCTTTCCTTCTTCCATCACTTTTTGTCCACGCACGAGGGTCGTGGTCGGCCAGCCCACGATCTCCAGCCCTTCATAGGGCGTGTAGTCCGCGCCGTCCTGCAGCATGTCGTGATGCAGCGTCAGGCGCCGCTCGGGGTCCCAGATGGCGATATCGGCATCCGACCCGACCGCGATGGTGCCCTTGCGCGGGTAGAGGCCGTAGGTCTTCGCCGGGTTGGCCGCGGTGACGGCGACGAATTGCTCGAGGCTCATCCGCCCCTTGGCGACACCTTCGGAGAACAGGATCGGCAGCCGCGCGCCGATGCCGGGAATGCCGTTGGGCACCCAGCGGAAGCTCGACCGCGCCTTCGGGTTCAGCTTTCCCTGCTCGTCCGCGTAGCGATACGGGCAATGGTCCGACGAGAAGACCGAGAACACCCCGGTCCGCAATCCCTCCCAGCAGGCCTCCTGGCTCGCCTTGTCGCGCGGGGGCGGCGAACAGACATATTTCGCCCCCTCCATGCCCAGGCCGTCCAGATCGTCCTCCGTCAGCACGAGATATTGCGTGCAGGTCTCGCCCAGCACGCGCAGGCCGCGCTGCTGCGCCCAGCGGATCTGCTCCATCGCCTCGCGGTTCGAGACGTGGACGATCATGACCGGCACGTCGACGAGCTCCGCAAGCGAGATCGCCCGGTGGGTCGCCTCGCGCTCCACCACCGTCGGCCGCGAGGTCGCGTGGTAGCGCGGCGCCGTGTGGCCGGCCCGCTCGAGCTGCTCGGTCATGTAGCGGATCGCGTCGTAATTCTCGGCGTGGACCATCACCAGGGCGCCGGTCTCGCGCGCCACCGACATCACGTCGAGGATCTGGCGATCGTTCAGCTTGAGATCGTCATAGGTCATGAACACCTTGAAGGAGGTGTATCCGTCCTCGACCAGCGCCGGCAGGTCCTGGCCGAGCAGCTGCTCGGTCGGTTCGTTGATGATCAGGTGGAAGCTGACATCCACATAGCATTCGCCCTCGGCCTTCGCGTGATAGGCGCGAAGGGTCTCCCGCATGGGAACCGAGCGTTCCTGAAGGCAGAAGGGCATGATCGTCGTGGTGCCGCCCAGCGCCGCCGAGCGGGTGCCGGTTTCGAAATCGTCGGCCATGACGATGCCGTCGCCGGACGGCTGGGCGATGTGCACATGCGAATCGATCCCTCCCGGCAAAACCAGCTTGCCGGACGCGTCGAGGATTTCCTTGCCGGAAAGCCCATGCCCCAGCGCGGCGATCCTGCCGCCGAGGATGCCGACGTCGCAGCGGACCTGGTCCCCCGCCGTCACCACCAGTCCGCCTGCAATCACGGTATCGAATTCGACCATCAATCCTACCCCTGTCAATGCCGTCATTGTATACAGGGAGAATGCAATTGGGAAGCAGCGTCTGCCTGTCGCGACGACGGGAAGGCAAGCCGGATGGCGCGCGCAGGCCGGCCCGGCCCTCGGGCGATCAAGGGTTCGGGCGCGGTTTCCCCTCGGCCCGCAGAACGCGGCGATGGCGGCTCATTTCCTGAAGGCGAGGGAGAAGCGGACGGCGGTTCCCTGCTCCACCCCCAGGGCGGAAAGCGTGTCGTCGTACCAGAGCGGCGTCGCGACCATCACCATCGCCGTGAGGTGATCGTTGATGGTCCCCTGCACGCCCAGGCCGACCGAGCCGAGATCGGCGAAATCATAGGGAATCGCCGAACGGTTCCAGACGGCGCCGTAGTCGATCGTTCCGAACAGGCTGAAATCGCTCAGCCAGGAGAGCTTGGCGTCGATGCTCTGCGACAGCTTGAGCCCGACCGAGGCTCCGCTGTTGCCGACGATCGCCGCCGGGTCGTAGGCAGGGCCGAACCCCTCGCCGCCATAGGCCGTCAACAGCGCGTCCGGCAGCGGCGTGAAGCCATATTGCCCGGCGATGTTGAGCTGCGCCGTCAGGGTCTTGGTCGGGCTGTAGGTCGCGACCCCGGTCAGCGTCGCCGCCGAAAAATCGGTGTCCTCCAGGTTCGATTCGAGCCCGGCGATCCCGAGCAGCAGTTGCGGCTTGAGGATGAAGGTCACGCCGGAGACGGTGTCGTCATATTGCGCGGCCAGGGACACCCACCGCGCCCGCGTGTCGCTCACCGGTTCGCCGCGCAGATTGACGTCGGTATTGTTCACGTTGACGGCGGCGGAGAGGATGACGTTCCTCTCCATCGCCCGGAGCAGCGCATAGGTGACACCGGCGCTGGCGGTGAAGATATCGGAATGTATGCCGTCGAGACCCGGCGACCCGCCGGGATTGGCCCAGGAGTTGCCGACGGAATAGGTGAGGCCGAAGCCCGACGGCCCGAGCGGAAAGCTCTGCGACAGGCTGCCGAGAACGACGTCGTTCGGATCCACCGGATTGGTCACCGCGAGCAGATCGGTCTTCTCGAACAGGCCGAACGCGTCGTTCAGCTGGCCGCCCATGGCGCCCTGCAGGCGCCCCGTGCTCGGGCTGCCATAATTGTTGAGCGCCGCATTGACCGAACCGCGGCTGGTGGTGATGTCGAGCTGCAGCCTCGCCGCGCCGGGATCGTCCTCGATGCGGTCGAAAATGGCATAGATCGAGATGCCGGCGAGGTCCTCGGCGAGCAGCAATTGCCGGTAGACCTGGGAGATCCGCAGCGGCCGCATGGCGGTGATCCGCTCGAGATAGGGATCGAGACGCTGGCGCAGATGCTCCGATGCGCCGTTGACGACCAGCTCGCGAATGTAAAGCTCGTAGACGATGATGCGGAGATGGCCGCTGGCGAAGTCCTGGCGCGGGGCGATGACCACGACGCCGTAATCGTCCTTGCGATAGGCCTTCTCGATGTCTTCGAGGATGATCTTCACCTGCTCCAGCGAGATGTCGCGGCCGAGGAAACGCTGCCACGTCGCGGCGATATTGGAAGGACGCAGGGCCTCGACGCCTTCCAGCGTGACCGAAGCGAGGCGGAAGCGGGTCTTCGCCAGTTGATCGGTCGGCAGCCCGGCGACGGGAGCGCTGATGCGCCCGCCCAGCGAAGGCGGCCGCGTCAGCGGCGGCTCGAACTGCCGCATGATCGCCGATTGGTCCGTGGTGATGCGGGCCACCGCCGGCGACGAGCTTTGCGCGCGCGCCGGGGCCGCGAGGGCGAACAGGACCAGTGCGAGCCCCACCATGGCGAGCAGGGCCGCGGCGAACCTGCGCGGCACGCCCGCGCGCCGGGCGAAGGCGCGCAGCACGCTGTCGGACGGGAAAGGCTTGTCCAGCATGGAACGTCCACGGAGACTTGGCGGAAGCGACGCTGCCACGGAAGCCCGAAGGCGGAACAGGCGGCAGCGAAGACGGCAGATGACGATGAGAGTGCGGTGAGGCGCGCTTAAAGTTCCATCATCATCAAAATTCCATGCCGGCGACATTGAGGAAACTTTATACAATAATCCTTCAAATAGCTGCGCTTCGTCAATGAGGCACGATGCGCGCGATCCGTGGAAATCGTGGGAAATACTCGCGAATGGCAGAAGAACCGACCATCGCGCCACGGATGCATCTTCATTGCCAAGCCTGCCGAATGTCGAGGACCCCTTCGGATCCGCGCCGGGCCGGGGCGTTGCGCGCCGCACCGCGTCATGACCGGCGCGCGGCCAAGACTTGATATGAAGATCCTTCATGATCAAATTTTCACAGAAGCAATGGACGCGATATCCGGTGCCTCTCTACTTCGACATGCCGCTTTCATGCCCGCTGGACATGAGGGATGCTGACCGTCTCCCGCCCCCGCCGCCCGCCGCCCTGCACCTCCGGCCCAGTTCATCCTCAGGCCACCTCATGCCCCGTCCCTGGAATCCGCTTGCATCGGCTCGGCGATGGCTGCTGATCGCCGGCATCGTATCCGCCGCCGCCTGTCCGGCGCAGGCCGCAAGCTTCGAGGAGGGCGCCTGCCCGCGCACCAGCGTGCCGGTTCCCGCCTTGCAGGAGGCACGCTGCGGCTATCTCACCGTGCCGGAAACGCGCGCCCGGCCCGGCAGCCGCATGATCCGCCTGCCCGTCGCCCTCCTTCCGGCCCGGGACAAGAAGGCGGACGATCCGATCGTCTATCTGGAAGGCGGCCCCGGCGGCCCGGTGATGCCGTCGGCCACGGTCATGGTGGAGGCGGGGTTCAACCGGTTCCGCGATGTGATCCTCATGGGGCAGCGGGGGTCGCTCTACGCGCAGCCCTCTCTCATCTGTCCCGAGGTCGACGCGACGGGCGGCCCGCTCGTGGGCATGCGGCGCAATGGCGAGCAGGCCCGGGAGCTGTATGTGGGCGCCAACCGCGCCTGCCGGGAGCGGCTGGCACGCGAGGGGGTCGATCTTTCCGCCTACAACTCCACCGAGAGCGCCGCCGACCTCGCCGATCTGCGCAAGGCGCTGCACATTCCCCTCTGGAACGTGCTCGGCGTTTCCTACGGCACCGACCTCGCCCTGACCTATATGCGGCAGCACCCCGAGGGTATCCGAAGCGTCATCCTCGATTCCGTGCTGCCCCCTGCGCTGGCGAGCGTCGCCCTCAACTGGACGTCGCAACGCCAGGGCCTCGACGCGATCTTCGCCGCCTGCGCCGCCGATGCGGCCTGCCGGCAGCGCTACCCGGATCCGCTCGGTACCCTCGAAGCCCTCGTGCGCGCCTATGAGGCGAAACCGCTGAAGACGCGGCTCGTGCCGGCGCTGTATCCCCTCGCGCCGCCGGAGCCGGACGCACCCGCCGTCGACGTGGTGATCGACGGCGCCTCGATCGCCTATTGGGCGGGAGCGGCGAGCGAGCTTTACGGCAACCGCCTCCCGGAACTGCTGTACGAGATGGCGGCGGGCCGCATGGAAGGTGTCGCGTCCATCATTGCCGCCATCGGCTTCGCCCATTCGGCCGAGCCCTTGAGCTATGGATTGCAGAACGGCGTGATGTGCAGCGAATGGATCGCCTACGAAGCCGCGGACAGCGTCCTGCAGGCCGGGCTCCGGGCTTTCCCCGCCTATCCGGCCTCCGTCCGGTCGCAGGCGCCGCAATTCCCGTTCGCGGCCGAGGTCTGCAAGGTCTGGAACGTCGCCCGGGCGCCGGAGGCGCAGCGCGACCCGACGGCCAGCGCCATTCCCACCCTGGTCATCGCCGGCAGCTATGATGCCATGACCTCCGCGCAGAACGCGCGGTTCGTCGCGCGGTCGCTCCCCCGTGCGACGCTGATCGTGCTTCCCGGCATCGGCCATTACGTGCTGCCGAAATCGGACTGCGCGAGGTCGGTGATGTACTCACTGCTCACCGCACCGGACAGCAGGCCCGACGTCTCCTGCGTCGACGCCCTGAACGTTCCGCCCTTCGTGATCGCACCGGAATAGCGCGCTCCCCTGCGCGCGCAGGCAGCCCGCGCCGGCCTCAGCGCGAAGGATCCGCCGGCCTGCCGGCCATGGAGGCGATCAGCCGCGCCCCATCCATGGCGCGGGCGAGACGATCGAGCGTCCGCCACTCCAGCGCGCCGCTTTCCTCCCCCAGATAGACTGACCAGGCGTGGGCCGGCGCCGGCTCGCCGCTCATATCCGCTTCGATGCGCCGGGCGAGCCGCGCCAGCTCCTCCGGCGCGATGGCAAGGTCACGGGAGGGCTCGTCGAGGCAGTCGCTGCACATGACGCCTCACCCTTCGAAAGCGAGGAGGTCGAGCCCCCGGTCGCGATCGAGCAGGGCGACGACGCCACGCGGGTCGACATCGACGTCGTTGCTCTGCGGCGCCGCATGGCCCGGCGCGGGGGATGGAATGAAGTGCGCGATCTCCCGCGGCGTCCCGGGATCGGCAAGGTCGATCACCCTGAGCCCGCCGGCGAACCAGCTGGCGAAGACCAGGCTGCCGACCTGCCGCTCCTGGAACTGGTGCGCGCCGAAGCGCCCGCCAGCCTGCGCATAGGGCGAGGCGTTCTCCGCGATGTGGAAGGTGGAGATCGGCTTCAGCGCCGCCGGATCGGCCGCGTCCATCACCCACAGGAAGGCGTGCGGCTGGCCGGGCGTGTGCTCGTGTTCCTCATCGACGACCAACGCGATGTCGCGGCCGGCGATCGGCTCGGCGAGACGGAACAGCGTGTGCGTCGGCTCGGGGAAGGGCGGATGGTAGTTGTAGCTACCGAGCGTGCGCGGGTTCGAGATGTCGGAGATGTCGATCGTGTAGGCGCCGGCATACCAGCAGGAAGCCCAGAGAATGTCGCCCACTCGCAGCGCATGATGCAGCCGGTGCCGCTGGCCGGGCCAGGACGGCACCTCGCCCGCCGCGACATGCTGGCCGGGCAGGTGCCAGCGGGAGACCTCGCGCGGGCGGGTGGGGTCGGCAAGATCGTAGATGACGAGGATATTGCCGACATAGCCCTCCATCTCGGTGGAGATGTAGGCGTAGCGCTCGTCCATGTCGAAGCGGTGCACGCCGATGCCGCCGGTCTTCACATAGGCGAGCGCGCGGGGATGGGCGGGATCGGCGATATCCCACACCCGGAAGCCGCCGGCGTCATAGCCGCGCGCGAGGCCGGCGCGCAGATCGGCGAGATCGCCGCTCGCCACCCCGAGCGCCGCGGCAACCTCGGCATCGGAAGGCGGGCGGCCGAGGCGCGCCACGAGTTCGGCGGTGGCGGCGTCGAGCCGTTCGCCCTTGCGATAGAAATGCCGGCGATGACGCTCGACATTGGTGATCATCAGGTCGCCGGCCACCTTCACCTTGTGGGTGTGCGAGAAAGGATCCGGCGGGGCGAGGCGCGCCACGACCCGCGGCCGGGCGGGGTCGGCGATGTCGAGGATGGTAGTGCCGTCGGGCGGCGACATGTGGCCTATGAAGGCGAAGCCGTCCTTGATCGTCACCTCGCCGCCGCCCGGCAAGTCGAGCCGGGCGAGCGGACGGAGATTGGCGCTGGCGGAGGCGGCCGGCCTCGTATGGACGGTCATTCTCGAAGCCTCACGCGGCGGCGGTGCGGGCGGCGGCCCGGTTGCGCCGCCACTGCACGATGGAGGGAATGGCGAGCGAGAACGCCAGCAGCGCCCACAATATGTTGCCGACCGGCGAGGAGAAGAACACCCACGGGTCGTTGCCGCTGATGCGCAGCGCCCGCATCACGTTCGCCTCCAGCATCGGCCCGAGGATCACGCCGATCAGCAGCGCCACCACGTTGAAGCCGGTCTTGCGGCAGACATAGCCGATGGCGCCGAACAGCAGCGTCAGCCACAGGTCGAACATGTAGGCGCGCGGCGCGAAGGCCCCGACCAGCGTGAAGGCGATGATGATCGGCGCCAGCACCGGGGTGGGGATCATCACCAGCTTCGACACCCAGCGGGTGAGCGGCAGGGTGGTGAACAGCATCACCGCATAGGCGACCAGCATCGTGATGAACACGCCATAGCCGAGGCCGGGATTCTGGATGAACAGCCGCGGACCGAGTTGCACGCCGTGATAGGTCATCACGATCAGCATCACCGCCGCCGTGGTGCCGCCGGGCACGCCGATGACCAGGAGCGGGATGAGGTCGCCGGAGGCGCAGCCGTTATTGGCCGATTCCGGTGCGATCACGCCCTCGGGCACCCCGGTGCCGTATTTTTCCGGCGTCTTGGAATAGAGCCGCGACTGCTGGTAGGCGACGAACGCCGCGATGGAGGCGCCGGCGCCCGGCACGATGCCGATGATCAGCCCGATGATGCCGGTCCAGATCATGTGCCAGGTGCGCTGGAACGACATGACCACGCCGTCCCAGGTCTCCTTCCAGCCCGACTGCTTCATCATCTGCATGCCGGTCTCGCTGAGCACGGAGCTCTGCTCCATCATGATCAGCGCCTCGGAGATAGCGAAGACGCCGATCAGCACCGCGATCAGCGGCACGCCGTCATAGAGCTCGATGAAGCCGAAGGTGCCGCGCGGCGTCGAATAGATGTGGTCGGCACCGATGGCGCCGATCAGCAGGCCGAGAAAGCCGGCGATCAGCCCCTTCAGCATGTTGTCAGAGGCGACCGAGGCGATCAGCGTGATGCCGAACAAAAGGATCACCACCATCTCGACGCTGTGCATGTAGAAGGCGAGGCGGGCAATATAGGGCAGCAGGAAGATCGACATCAGCGCGGTGACCATGCCGCCCACCGTCGAGGCGACGAAGGACAGCACCAGCGCCTGCTGGCCGAGCCCCTTCTTCGCCATCGGATAGCCGTCGAGGCAGGTCGCCGCCGAGCCGCCATTGCCGGGAATGTTGAGCAGGATCGAGGTGATGCCGCCGCCCATATGCGAGGCGACGAACAGCGACACCATGAAGATCATCGCCACGTCGACATCCACCGCCAGCGTGAAGGGCAGCAGCATGATGATGGTGTTGGCCGAGCCGAAGCCCGGCATGGCGCCGATGATGATGCCGATGGTTGTGGCGATGACGATCAGCCACAAATAGCTGAAATTCAGCAGGAACTGGTCGGAGAGCAGGCTCAGGCTGAGATTCATGACGGGCCCCCGTGGCGGCTCACAGGCCGGTCAGCGCCGAGACGAGGCGCTCGAAGGGCCCGGTCGGGAAGGCGGTGCGCAGGATGAGGATGAACAGGACATAGCCGCCGAGCGCCAGCGCGCCGGCGGTGATCGCCGCATGCTTCACGCTCATGCGCTGCAGCCACAGGAAGGCGAAGAACAGGAACAGGAAGGTGGAGAGGGTGAAGCCCGCCCAGGGGATGACCGCCACCGAGGCCACGGTGAGGCCGAACAGCGCCCCGCGTATGATGGCGAGCTGTCGGGTCTCCCACAGGCTGCGCCACTCCACGTAATGGGTGCCGCGCAGCAGCCCGACGGCGGTGCGCAGGGCGAAGATGCCGATCAGGAGGAACAGCACCACGGCGCAGAACACGCCGGACACCTTGGCCTCCCAGTCGAGATCCTTGATGGAGTAGAGGTAGTAGGTGGCGAAGGCGGCGCCGAGAGCCGGGATGATCCAGTCGGCACCGGTCGCGACCTTGCCGTTACGCTCGTCGTTCATGGCAATGTCCTGCGCAGGAGGCGGATGACACACATGCCGCCCGGACCCGCCGGGCAGGATGCGGCCCTCGCACGCGGCCGCAGGCGCCGCCTCGCGGCACCGGGGAATGCCGTACCGGCTCAGCCCTTGGAGGCGGTCAGCAGCGAGCGGAAGCGCTCGGCGAGTTCGACGAACTCCTTCGCCGATTCCTGGCAGGCAGCGGCGTCGCCATACTGGATGAACTCCCAGGGCGTGCCGGCCTTTTCGGCCACCGTCTTGTAGTCGGGATCGGCGAAGACCTGCTTGAAGGTATCAGAGAGCTTCTTCACCCGGTCGGGATAGGCTTCCACGGCCTTGGCGTGGATGGCGATGGCGCGCTGGCCGGACATTTGCGGGATCTTGGTCCCCAGCGCCTGGTTGATCGGCGGCGCATTATTGGTCAGTTCCGGCGCGCGATTGGTCTCGTTGAACACGGCAAGGAAGCGCGCCTGGTCGCCGAGGCCGAGCGACGACGACAGGAAGGTGGCGCAGCCATCCACCTCGCCGGTGATCGCCGCCGAGCGGGCCGGGCCGCCGCCGCCATAGGGGATCATCCGCACCTTCATGCCGGTCGCCTCGGCAAGCGCCAGCGCGCCGATGGTGGACGGATGCGGCAGGCGGCTGGTGGAAAGGGTGATCTCGCGCTTCTTGCCCTCCTCGACCATGTCGCCGATGGTCTTGAAGGGGCTGTTGCCCGGCACCCAGATGACACTGTCGTCGACATCCATGCTGCCGATATAGACGAAATCTTCCGGGTATTTGTATTTGACCTTCTGGGTCGCATACATGATCATTTCCGGCCCGATATTGCCGAAAAGAAGATTATAGGCGTCCGGCTCGCGTTTCGCGACGAACACCTCGTAGCCGACCTGCCCGGACGCGCCGGGGAAGTAGGAATACTCGAAATTGGCGCCGAGATATTTCGACCAGATGCGATTGAAGGCGCGCGCCGCCTGATCGACGCCTCCCCCCTCGCCGGTCGGGATCAGCACCTGCATGGTCTTGCTGGGGAATTCGCCGGCGGCCTGCGCCTTCGGCGCGAGCAGCGACGGCACGGCGGCGCCGAGCATACCGGCTCCCGCGAGCAGGACGTGGCGGCGATCGAGCATGATGGACATTGGCTTCCTCCCGAGAGGCGTTGGCGCGCCATGAAGTGCCGGGCCGATTTGCAGCCCGTCGGCCGGACGAATCCACACCGATTTTTATTTGGTTATAAATTGGTTTAAAGCTGAGTCAAGATTATTTGCCTCAAAATGCGCCGCCAGCGATCAAATCCCGTTAGGATCAATCACTTTTGCGAAAGGCGCATTTTGCCCGGAAGCGAAATGCCTCGGCTGTAATCCTGGATCGCAGGAAACCAAATCGCGATTGGTTCAACAACCTACCGCCGAAGATCCGCAGGATCGGCAGGCTGAGCCGACGTCTCCGCCGCCGCAGCCGACCGACGCTCACCTATTGGGCGACGCCTGCCTGAAAATTGGAAGGTGCCCGTCCAACAATCGGTGCGTCCAGAGACAAGTCTGCCGAACCCCGCCTGCGTAAGACTTTCCTCCTCGGTCCCCGTCACCGTGCCCACCGGCACGCGGCAGCAGAGGAGAAGGCACAGTGGCACTCAAACTCGACACGTATTCCGGCGGGCGCCGCTCGTCCGCCGCCGCGCATATTCGATCCGCGCTGCTCGGCGCCCTCGGCCTCGCCGTCGCCGCCGGAGGCATGACGGCCGGCCTGCCGCAGAAGGCCGAGGCCGCCGCGCCGGAAGCCTGCGCCGCGTTGCAGGCGAAATATCCCGCGCTCAAGGGCAAGACGCTCGTCAACGCCATCAACCCGCATACCCCGGGCTACGAGACCATCGATCCGAAGGACCCGACCAATTACATCGGCTTCGACATCGACCTCGGCGAGGCCATCGGCGAGTGTCTCGGCTTCAAGCTGACCTACAAGCCCGTCACCTTCGCCTCGCTGCTGACGACGCTCCAGGCCGGCCAGGCCGACATCGTCATCTCCGACATCTACGCCACCAAGGACCGTGCCAAGGCAGCCGATTTCATCACCTATCTCAAGGTGTTCGACGGCGTGCTGGTCGCGAAGGGCAATCCGAAGGGCATCAGCGGCATCAATTCCTCGCTCTGCGGGACGGTGGCCGCCGAGAATACCGGCTATGTCGAGGTGCCGCTGATCCAGGCGCTTGAGGCCGAGTGCAAGGCGGCCGGCAAGCCGGCGCCGGAAATCCAGCTCTACGACAACAATGCGAACTGCATCCAGGCGATCCTCGCCGGCCGCGCCGACACCTACATCAACGACGTCAACACCGTCGACGGCGCGGTGAAGGCCTACCCGGACAAGCTGGAAAAGGCGACGGCAGTCACCCTGCCCTATTCGGTCGGCATCGCCGTGCCGCGCAACAATCTCGCATTCCGCGACGCGGTGATGGCGGCGCTGGTCGAGATTCAGAAGAGCGGCCTGCAGGCCGAGCTGATGAAGAAATGGAACCTGCCGGCCGAGCAGCTCGAGACGCCCAAGCTCGTGCTGGCCGACTGACGACCGGCGGCGACAGCGGCGGCCGCGACGGGTTCGCGACCGCCCTCCCCGACCCAGCGCGAAAAGGCTAATGGATCTCTTTCTCCACTATCTCAGCATGCCCTACCTCCTCGACGGGGTCGGCTACACGCTGCTGATCACGGTGCTCGGCCTTGCGGGCGGGCTGGTCATGGGCGTCGTGCTCGCCGCCATGCAGCTCAGCCGCTTCCGAGCGCTGTCGGTGGTCGCGCGCGGCTATTCGATCATCTTCCGCGGCACGCCGCTGATCCTGCAGATGGTGTTTTGCTACAATGCCCTGCCGTTGATCGGCATCAAGCTTTCCGCCATCGCCGCCGCCGGCCTGGCGCTGGCGCTCAACGAAGCTCCCTTCATCGCCGAGATCCTCCGCTCCAACGTGCTCGGCGTCGAGCGCGGCCAGGTCAGCGCCGGCCAGGCGCTGGGCATGACGCCGGCCGCCATCATGCGCCGGGTGATCGCGCCGCAGGCGATCCGTTCCATGGTGCCGGCGCTCGGCAACGAGGCGGTGAGCGCGCTGAAGAACTCCTCGCTCGCCTCGGTCGTCGCGGTGCAGGAGCTGACGCTGCGCTCGACGCAGCTCGCCTCGGCGACCTTCGACTTCTTTTCCGTCTTCTTCGCTTCCGGCCTCATCTATCTGGTGCTCACCGGCGCCATCGCGGTCATCCAGATCGTCGTCGAAACGCTGCTCGACCTCGACCGGCCGCCGCCGCGGGAGCAGTTCCGGCGCGCCTTGCGGGTGCTGCGGCCCGGTCGTCCCGCGTCGGCGCCGGATGCGGCAGACAAGACCGCCGACGGGCCCCTCGAAGAGATCTCCGCCGATCCGCTGCCGCCGGCCTCCCCGAAATCCGCCCTTGCACGACCGGACCGGGACGCCCGCGCCCGCCGCCTCGCCGGCAACAATGTCGCCGTCGAGGTGAAGGAGCTGCGCAAGAGCTATGGCCGCCAGACCGTGCTGGACGGCATCGAGCTGGACGTCCGCGCCGGCGAGGTCGTGGCGCTCCTCGGGCCCAGCGGGTCCGGCAAGAGCACGCTGCTGCGCTGTATCAACCGGCTGGAAGGCTGGGAGGACGGCACGATCCGCGTCGGCGGCCGCTTCCTCGGCAATGACGAGGGCGGCCGTGCGCTCTCGCCGCGCGCCACGGCGCAGATGCGCGCCAGCGTCGGCGTCGGCATGGTGTTCCAGCAATTCAACCTCTTCGGACACCTGACCGCCAGGGAGAACATCGCCGGCCCGCTGCGCTGGGTGCAGGGGCTGTCGCGCCTCGACGCCGACCGCCGCGCGCAGGAATTGCTGGAGCGCGTCGGCCTCGCCCATCGCGCCGATGCACTGCCGCGCCATCTCTCCGGCGGCCAGCAGCAGCGCGTCGCCATCGCCCGCGCGGTGGCGCCGGGACCGAGCGTGCTGCTGCTCGACGAGCCGACCTCGGCGCTCGATCCCGAGCTCGTGGGCGAGGTGCTGGAGGTCATCCGCCGCCTCGCGATCGAGGACGGCCTCGCCATGGTCATCTCCACCCACCAGCTCCGCTTCGCCGGCGAGGTCGCCGACCGCATCGTCTTCCTCGCCGGCGGATCGATCGTCGAGGAAGGCCCGGCCGAACGGATGCTCACCCAGCCGCGACATCCGCTCACCGCCCGCTTCCTCAGCACGATGACCGCCGAATAGGCCCCGGCGTGCCGCCGCGCCGCCCTTTCCTCCAAGAGGCTCGACATGACCAAGCATCGCCTGCCCGCCACGCCCGACACCGTCCATTGGGGCTATTTCAGCAAGACCCTCGCGCCGGTGCTGACGCTCCGGTCGGGGGAGCGGGCCGTCATCGAGACCATCACCCACCATGCCAATGACGATTACGAACGCATGATCGCCGGCGACCGGGCGGCGGAGGACATCTTCCACTGGACGGCGCAAGGCAAGACCCTGCGCCGGCGGGGGGCCGGCGCCACCAATGGCCCGCTCACCTATGGTTCCGGCGAGGGCCTCGGCGTGCATCTGCTCACCGGCCCCATCGCCATAGAGGGGGCGGAACCAGGCGACATCATCGAGGTGCGCATCATCGATGCCTGGCCGCGCCCGAGCGCGAACCCGGCCTATCAGGGCCGCTTCTTCGGCTCCAATCCTTCCGCCAATTGGGGCTTCCAGTACGGGGACCTGATCGAGGAGCCGAAGCCACGCGAGGTCGTCACCATCTACGAACTCGACATGGGAGAGGCTTCGGTCAGCGCCCTCTATTCCTATCTCTGGACGCCGCAGACCGACCCGGACGGCATCGTGCACCCGACGATCGACTATCCCGGCGTGCGGGTCGACCACGGCACCATCGTGAAGAAGGAAGGCATCCTGTCCGGCATCAAGGTGCCGGCGCGCCTGCATTTCGGCACGATGGGCCTCGCGCCCGCGGAGGCCGATTTCGTCTCCACCATCCCGCCCAACTACACGGGCGGCAACATGGACGACTGGCGCATCGCCAAGGGCGCGCGCATGTATTACCCCGTCGCCGTGCCCGGCGGCCTGTTTTCCTGCGGCGACGCGCATGCCTCGCAGGGCGACAGCGAGCTTTCCGGCACCGCGATCGAGATCTCGCTCACCGGCGAGTTCGAGTTCATCCTGCACAAGAAGGCGGATCTCGAGGGCACCCTTCTCGAGGGGCTGGACCATCCTCTGCTTGAAAACGACGACGTCTGGTCGGTCTACGGTTTCAGCGTGACCAATTATCTCGCCGAGCTCGGCCCCGACCACCAGCACGAGATCCTCAAGCGATCCAGCCTCGACAAGGCGATGCGCGACGCCTTCCGCAAGCTGCGCCGCTTCCTCATGACGGTGCACAAGCTTTCCGAGGACGAAGCCATCTCGCTGATGTCGGTCGCCGCCGATTTCGCCGTCACGCAGGTGGTGGACGCCAATTGGGGAGTCACCGGCTCGATCCGCAAGAGCATCTTCGCCGGGCGGTGACGCGCAGCGGGCGATCTCGGCCGCATTCGGGGGCATGATACTTGCTTGAACGGGCCTTCATGCCGAGGTCCGAAACATGACTGCCCAGCCGTTCACCAGCGAATCCTATGCCGGGGATGCGCGCGAGCGTGCCTGGCAGGACCTGCTCGCCGGCTTCGGGCTGCAATCGCTCGCCGCCCGTACCGGCTCGCCCGCCCATGCGACGGCATTGTCGCGCCTGTCCTCGCTCGGGGTTCGGCTCGGCACGCTCTCGGCGGATGCCCAGATCCTGCGACCGCTGCCGTCGCGGAGCGGCCTGCCGCTCCTGCTGCTGCCGGTGGAGAACAGCGCCGTTCTCTCGACTGGCGGCGAAACGCAGATCGTCGCGGCCGGTCAACTCATCCTCGCCCCGCGCGGGGCGGACTGGCAGGTGCAGTTCCAGCGCGGCTTGCGCGCCGTGCTGCTCTCGGTACCGTCGGATGCGTTCCGCGGACGCAAGGCGGCACCGCCCGCCGGCTCCCAGCCGCGCGTCTTCGCCGCCGACGGACTGCCGGACATTCTCGCCCGTACCATCCAGGCCGCCGCCACGACGCTCGGCCGGCTCGCCGAACCCGAATGGGAAGCGGTGGCGCAGAGTGCCGCCGAGCTGCTTCTCGTCCTGTCGGCGGAGCTGGCGGCGACGAGGGTCGATCCGTCGTCGAGCCGCGCGGCCCTGCTCCAGCGCATCTACGCGACCATCGAGCGGAGCATCGGCCGCGAGGACGTCTCGATCGCCGAGGTCGCGCAGACCGAGGGCATATCCGAGCGCTATCTCCAGAAGCTGTTCGAAGGCACGGGGGAAAGCTTCAGCCACTATGTGCGCGAGCGGCGCCTGCAGCGCGCCTGGCACGATCTCGCCAATCCCGCCGAAGCGGCGGTGCCGATCTCCGAGATCGCCTATCGCTACGGCTTCGCGGATTCCGCCCATTTCAGCCGCCTGTTCCGCGAGCGCTTCGGTCTGCCTCCGCGCGAGCTACGCCGCCGCGAGGCCGATCGGCAGGATCAGGGCGTGCTCGCGAGCGGCCAGCGCGGCTGGCCGCAGGAGGCGCTGGGACAATTGCGCGCGCGCCAGACGAAATCCGAGCCCGACACGCGCCGGGGCGTCGTGCTCGACAGCGGCGAGCCCGCCGGCACGCCGGACACACCGGCACGGCATTATCTGCCGGTACATGCCCAGCATGTGCACTGGGGTTATTTCAGCCGTTCGCTCAAGCCGCTGATCGAGATCGGCTCCGGCGACATCGTCACCGTCGAGACGCTGACACAGCATGCCTCCGACGACCCCGAGCGCATGATCGCGGGAGATCCGGGAGCGGAGAGCGTGTTCCACTGGACGCGCACCGCCAAGGCCGTGGACCGGCGGGGCGCCGGGCCGCTCGACGCCTCGGTCTTCGGGCGCGGGGCCGGAGAAGGCTTCGGCGTGCACATCTGCACCGGCCCCATCGCCGTGCGCGGCGCCCAGCCCGGCGACGTGCTGGAAGTGCATATCCTCGACATCGAGCCGCGCCCCTCACGCCACCCGGATCATGCCGGGCGCGTCTTCGGCAGCAGCGTCGCGGCCTGGTGGGGCTTCCACTATTCGGAATTCCTCAGCGAGCCGCATCCGCGCGAGACGGTGACGATCTACGAGATCGTCACCGATACCGACGAACCTCATGCGCGGGCCGTGCATGCCTATCGGTGGGAACCGCAACTAGATCCCTTCGGGGTCCGGCATGCGCTCTACGATTACCCCGGCGTGCCGGTCCGCCCGGAGACGTTGACGCTGCAAACGCGCGTGCTCGACGGGATACGCATCCCGCTGCGGCCGCATTTCGGCGTCATCGCCGTGGCTCCGCGCGAGGCCGATCTCGTCGATTCCGTGCCCCCGGCCTATTTCGGCGGCAATCTCGACAATTGGCGGCTCGGCAAGGGCGCGACGGTCTATCTGCCGGTATCCGTTCCCGGCGCGCTGCTGTCGGTCGGCGACCCGCATGCGGCGCAGGGCGATGGCGAATTGTCGGGCACCGCCATCGAATGCTCGATGACGGGCACCTTCCGCGTGGTGCTGCACAAGAAGGCCGAGGTCGCCGGCACGCTGCTCGCCGACCTGACCTATCCGCTGATCGAGACGCCGGACGACTGGGTGCTGACCGGCTTCAGCCACCCCAACTACCTCGCCGAATTCGGTGCCGATGGCCAGAGCGAGGTCTATGCCAAGTCCTCGCTCGACCTTGCCATGCGCGACGCCTTCCGCAAGGTGCGGCGCTTCCTGATGACCACGAAGGGATTGAGCGAGGACGAAGCGATCGCCCTGATGTCGGCCGCCGTCGATTTCGGCATCACCCAGGTGGTGGACGGCAATTGGGGCGTCCATGCCATCCTGAGCAAGCGGTTGTTCCCGGACGGGAAATGAGCTGCCGGCAGCGGCATCTCGGAGCCGGCGACAAGGCCCTTGTCTATCGCCGCGTCGCGCCGATTGCGGTGGATCTCCGCATGGACGACACTCGTCCATGCGCCCGCGAGGCTCCGCATCGGAGACGGCACGATGAAGGTTCTGATTGGGGATTCGCATTGCTACCCGGGATGCCCGGTAACGATGCGCGACGAGGGCAAAGGAACGCTTCTCGAGTTCAACGATGGCACGGTTGCCCTGGGCGACTTCCACGCGGACGGCGAGGAGGGCGTATTGGCGGTGCCCGCCTACGAGACCGCCCGCGGCCGGAAGATCGATGCCAAGACATGGCGGCTGGGTCGCGTAGGCGACGACGGATCCTGGCGGATCAAGGCGCGGATTTTCCCCGGGTGACGGCCTCGCTCGCGGCGCGGGGCAGCGGGCGCCCGGCAGGTGCGCCCCCGCGTCCCGATGCCTGCGACCAGATGCCGGCAACGACGATCAGCAGCACGCCGAACAGGGTCGAGGCCCCCGGCCGCTCGCCCAGCACGAACTCGCCAAGTCCCAGGGTCCAGACGAGATAGGTGTATGAAAGCGGCGCCAGCCTCGCCACGGCGACGGCTTCGCCCTGATAGGCGCAGGCCACGAGCGCATGCGCGCCGGCCCAGCACAGGCCGAGCCCCGCCAGCCAGAGCAGTTCGCCCGCCGTCGGCGTTGCGAACACCGGCACCACGCCGGCGCTCGAGACGACAAGCCCCAGCCCCGCCGACCATGCGAGCGTCGTCAGCACGGTATCGCGCCGCAGCGCCGGCCGGGAACTGACGATGGCGGCCGCCCAACAGAGCGCCGAGCCCAAGGGCAGCAGTGCGAAGAGCGAGAGCCCTTCGTCGCCCGGCTTCACCACGACGAGGACGCCGGCCAGGCCGAGCAGCACGGCGCACCACTGCGCGGGGCGGACGGCTTCGCGCAGCACAAGGGCGGCCAGCAGCGTCACCAGGAGCGGCGAGACGAAATACAGCGCCGTCGCATCCGCCAGCGGCAGGCGGTGCAGCGCCGCGATCTGGAACAGCGTGGCCCCTGCCATTCCCAGCCCGCGCAGAAGCTGGGACCGGCGGGCCTGCGCTTTCCCTGGTCGCAGGCCGAACAGGACGCAAATGGAGGCCAGGATCACGGAGGCCACCGCGTATCGCGCCCACGCGATCTGGATGGCGGGGATCCTGCCGCCGAGTTGCTTGGCGGCGACGTCCGACAGGGCGAAGAGAAGCATCGCGACAAGCAGCAGCGCCGTGCGACCCTCCGCACCGGCAAATCGGCCGGACAGGCGGGGCATGGGTCAGGCCGTCCGAATCTCGAGGACGGTTCCCGCCTCGCTCCGCGTGTCGAAGTAGCAGAAGCCGCCGCCGTCCACCCGCTTGCCGCGCGCGATGATGCCGAGACCGACGGCCCGCCCGGCCGCCACGCCGGCATCGATGTCCGGCACTTCGAAGCCGAGATGGTAGACGCCCTCGCCCTGTTCATCGAGAAAGCGCCGCTGCGGGCTGTCCAGCTCTCCGGGCGCGCAGAGCTGGAGCTGCATGTTGTCGAGATCGGCGCAGCGATACCTCATCGCGGCCGAGGCGGCCGGGTTCGGCACGTCGAGCTCCGCATAGGCGCCCTTCTTCGGGTAATCGTAGAACGGGCCGAAGCCGAGGCTCGCATAATAGGCTTCGGCGCGCTCGAGGTCGTGCACCACGATGCAGATGTGGTGGATCTTGCGGAAGAGGGCGGACATGGCGACCTGCAGTCTTGGAAAGGATGGACGCGACGCTCAGAGGTGGAGCGCCGGCTCGACGATGGCGCGTGTCATCTCGACATGCTGCCGCGCAACCCGCTCCGCGGTGTCCTCGTCGCCGGCCGCGAGCGCGGCGAGAATGGCACCATGCTGCTCGTTCGACTGGCGGATCTCCTGTTCGGCGAACAGCACCGGCACGCGCAGCATCCAGTACTGGAACTGCGTCCGCTCGTGGAACTGGGCCAGCAGGGGATTGGCCGCGGCATCGACGATGCCCTGATGGAACAGGCCGTTCAGGCGATTGAGCTCGTGGCGCGTCAGGCGCTCGGCGGGCTGCATCTGCTCGATCAGCGCGGAAAGGCCGGCAAGCTCGGCTGGCGTGATGCGCCGTGCCGCCAGCCGCGCCGTCGCCCCTTCCACCGCGGCGCGGCTCTCGAAGATGGCGCCGACCTGCGAGCGCACGACCTGCTTGACGACCCAGCCCCGCTCCCGCGAGAGATAGCCCTCTCCCTGCATCAGCAGCAGCGCCTCGCGCACCGGCGTGCGCCCCGCCCCCAGCCGCTCGCAGAGTTCATCCTCCACGATCCGCTGTCCCGGCAGCAGCTCGCCCCCGAGGATCATGCTGCGGAGCCGGCTGCGCACGTCGGTCGACATGGCGTTCTCGGCCGGCTTCATCGGCGGGCATCCTCTGATACGGGCGTTGGCTCGCGGCCGCCATGCGCTTCGCTGAGAAGCCGGGCGAGAAACTGGCGGGCGCGGTCGCTGCGCGGGTTGGAGAAGAAGGCGCGCGGGGGCGCGTCCTCGACGATCGCGCCGTTCTCCATGAAGACCACCCGATCGGCGACATCCCGGGCGATCGCCATGTCGTGGGTCGCGATCATCATCGTCTGTCCTTCCTCGGCAAGCGCCCTGATCGTCGCGACGACCTCCTGGACGAGCTCGGGATCCAGCGCGGAGGTCGGCTCGTCGAGCAGGAGCACGCGCGGTTCCATCGCCAGCGCGCGGGCGATGGCGACACGCTGCTGCTGCCCACCGGACAGTTCCGCCGGATAGGCATCCTTGCGCGGCGTGAGGCCGACCTTGGCCAGCAGCGCCTCGGCCCGGCTCCGGGCTTGCGCCCTGGGCAGGCCGAGCACGATCCGCGGTCCGCTCATCACGTTCTCCAGCGCCGTCATGTGGCGAAACAGGTTGAAGTGCTGGAACACCATGCCGATCTGCCGGCGCTGGAGAGCGACCTGCGCGTCCGTCAGCTCGATCAGGGCGTCCGCCGTCTCGCGATAGCCGATCAGCTCGCCATAGGCATAGATCCGGCCGGCGGAGATGGTCTCCAGGCAGTTGACGCAGCGCAGCAGGGTCGATTTGCCGGCTCCCGACTGCCCCAGCAAGGCGACGACCTGTCCGCGGGGCACGTCGAGCGAAACGTTCTGGAACGCCGCGACGGCGCCCCAGTGCTTGCTGATACCGACCAGCGAGACGGCGGGAAGATCCTCGGTCATCGCGGCGGAAACCTTTTCTCGAGCCCGGTCTGGACCGCCGTCGCCAGCGCCGTCAGCGCCAGATACCAGATGGCCGCCACCGCGAGCAGCTCCACCACGAGGAAATTGGAGGAGTAGATATCCGTCACCACCCGCAGCATCTCCGGGTAGCCGATGGTGGAGGCCAGCGAGGTGGATTTCAGCAGCATGATGTACTGGTTGCCGCAGGCCGGCACGATGATCCGCCCCGCCTGCGGCGCGACGATGTGCGAGAAGACCTGCCGGTGCGTCATGCCGAGCGCGGTCGCCGCGGCCCTCTGCCCCTTGTCGATCGCCATGATGCCCGACCGCATGATCTCGCTCATATAGGCCCCTCGGCCAGCGAGAGGCCGGCGAGCGCCGCCAGGAAGGGCGTCACCACCACGGTGGTCGGCGTCTCGAAGAGCGGTCCCGGCAGGAAGGGCAGCGAGAGCGTGATGGTCGGGAACATGGTAGGCACGGCGTTGAACCAGAAGACCAGCTGGATCAGCATCGGGGTGCCGCGGAACAGGTACACATAGGTCGCCGAGAGGGCGACCAGGATCGGATTGCCGGAAAGCCGCATCAGGGCGGAGAAGAGCCCGATGACGCTGGAGATGGCCAGCGCCAGCGTGCCCAGCACGAGCGCATTGACGGCCCCCGCGACGATGGCCGGATGGAAGAGATAGATGCCGATGATCTCGAGATCGAGGATCCGGGAACGGATGCCGCCCCAGATCACCGTCGCGACGAAGGCCACCGCGAGCCCGCCGAGGATCCAGCTGCCCCATTGGCGCCGCCGTATGATGGGCAGGGTGGTTGCGGCGCCGAGGTCTCGGCTTGCCGGCACGACAGTGGCCATGGGCGCTCCGCTATCACTTGCTCGCCGGAAGATTGATGGTGATCTTGTCGAGCAGACCGCCCTCCAGGCCCCATTTCGTCATTATCGCCTTGTAGGTGCCGTCGGTCACCATCTGCTCGAGGGTGGCCCTCACCGCGTCCCTCAGCTCGGCGTTCTTCTTGCTGAAGCCCCAGGAGGTGATGTAGGGCGTCAGAATGTAGTTGCCGCCGACGATGCCGTAGCGGCCGGGGAACTGGCTGCCGAGATAGGCCAGCGCCGGCAGGTCCCCGAGATAGGCGTCCACCCGCCGCAGGTCGAGCTGCATGCGTGCGTCCGGCGCGGAGGGTAGCTGCTCGGCCCGGATCGGCGGCTTGCCGGCGGCGACGCAGGCCGAGGACGCCGCCTCGACCTTCTCCATGATCACCCGCGAGCCGAGCAGCGTCGCGACCGACTTGCCGCAGAAATCGGCGATCGTTCGGTACTGCGTGGCCGTCGCCGCGAGGGCGAGCATGGCGCCGCCGGAGCGCATGTAATTGACGAAATCGAGCGTCTTCTCCCGCTCCTCGGTGTCGGAGATGCCGCCGGACGCGATGTCGAAGCGCCCGGCCTCGATGCCCGGAATGAGGGCCGCATATTCCGACTGGACATATTCGAGCCGGAGCTCCAGCCGCTTGGCGATCTCGCGCAGGAGATCGGCCGACGCTCCCGTCACCGCCTGCGAGCCGGATTCCCGGAACTCGACCGGAGGGAAGGTCTGCTGGGACCCCACCGTCAGGACGCCCTTTGCCTTGATGCCGGCCGGGACCGGCGTCTCCGCGGCCTTCGCCCCGACACCCAGGGCGAAGACCACGGAGAGAACACATGCCGAGATGCCTGCAACCGCCTTCATTATTCCCTCCGTCCTGATTGATCAGGCGTGCCGTGTCAGCGCGATTCCGCACCCTTGCCGGGAATCGCGGAAGGATTGGGCCGATCGGCCCGCGGACAGGGCGCGGCCGCGTCGAACGTTGCGAGGACCTTGTCGATGTAGTCCTGCGGGAAATCGAACTGCTTCAGCCCGGCCGGGATATGCTCCCAGTAGAAGTTCGGCGGCCGCATGGCGATGCCGGGCCGGGTCAGGCGGTAGGTCCAGCAATCGTACATTTTGCCGTCCTCACCATATACGGTAACACAGCACCGCTCAAAATCGTCATAATCCTCCTGGAACCGCGTCGGATCCAGCTCGAAGACCACGCCGTAGCATTTGCTGCCTGCGGCTTCGGCGGTACCGAGGAAATGGCACCAGCCGCGATCCGCCCGGTCGGCGGCGGCGTGGAAGCGCAGCGCATGATTGGCGGCGTATCCCTTGGCGATCGCCTTGGCCTCGGGCGCATAGCGGTTCATTTCCGCATCGTGCAGCCAGGTGCAGTAGGCAAAATAATGCATTGAACGGGCTCCATCCCTGGCAAGGCGCTGGATCGCGGCAGCTCGCCTTTTGTCATATATCTTTTCGTATATTTTATCATGTACGGAGTCAAGACGACTATATCGCGGCGATAAATCCGGGTCCGGGTCAGGACTTATGGGGAAGGACGACAACCTCCTGCCCAGCGGGAGGCCCGGCCCGTGCTCGCCCGCAGGCAAGCAGCCCCCGCTCCCTTGCGAGCTGAGGGGCTGTGCTTTGCGCCGGAACGTCCGACGCCCTTCAGGGCCGGAAACTAGCGGTGGTTGAGGAGCCCGCGGATGGCCGTCTCCGCCTCCCGAGGCGCGATCCCCTCGGATGGCCGGTAGAGGATCTCGTCGAGACGAGCGGTTTCCCGTCCGGTCACCGCAAGGCCGAGCTCGCGACGACGGCGCAGATAGCGATCCGCCGCGCGGCGGATCGCGGGAAGATCGCCGGTCCGAGCCAGACGCTTCAGTCTCCGCCGCGCCGGATCGAACGGCGACAGCCGCCGCAGGGTCCGAAGCACCCCGGCCCGCCGTCGCGAGGCCCCTGCCAGGACAGCGACGAGACCGGCACCGATGCCGGCCGCGAAAACCAGCAGTCCGGCGGCAAGATCAGCGACCGGCAGGCGGTCGACGCCGCTGCGATTGTCGCCAAAGCTCGCATAGCCGAAGGGGATGGCGGCGATCTCGGCGGTCCGCATCTGCCGGGTGACGGTGTCGAACCACGGTATGGAGACCGCCGGCAACACGCCCGGCTCGCCGGTCTTGGGGCGCAGATGCCATTCCCAGGTGACGGTGGAAACGGGTCCCTCGGGCGTGAGCCGCGTCTCGCGCCGTTCCGGTGCGACAAAGCTGATCAGCCAGGGCTCGCGCAGGATCGGTCGCGGCGGCAACAGATGCGGCAGCGTTCCCGCCGCCTTGAGAACGACGCGCCGCACCAGGCTTTCACCGTCGCGCAGCGCGCCCGGCGCGGCGGATAGCGTGTCCTCGATCGTCAGGCTGCGCGCGGAAAGGGGTCGGCCCTCGGCCGGAAAGGGCGCCACCGGCAGCGTGACCGCCGGCGCCGTCACGTCGAAGGGCTCGCGGAGATTGTCGACGCCGACCAAGGTGAGATGGTGCACCACCGGCCCGATGGTCAGCACGCCCGCACGCCGTGGAAACACCGCGAGGCGACGCTCGAACACCCGGACCGTACGCCCGCCGATCTGCTCGTCCCGCCACTGGTCCCGCGCGAGCTGCATCCAGTCATAGTCGTCCGAATTCGGGAAAGTCAGCGTCTCCAGCGCGATCAGGCGGGTATATTCGCCCCTCAGCGTCACCGGGATCATCTCGCCGACGACCGGTTTCGCCTCGGGCACGACGAGACGCAGGCTGTCCGCGTGGGCGCCCCCGGCGCACAGGAGAAACACCAGCAGAAGGATCCGCCTCACCATCTGCTTCCCTCCTCCGGCCGGATGATCCCCAGGCCGGCCCGGCGTTCATATTCCTTCTGCAGCCGCAGGCGGAGGAACTCGCCGGGATCGTCGGCAAGCGTGGCGAGCCAGCTATCCGAGGCGACCAGGCCGCCGGCCTCGATCGGCTTCTTCCAGGCGGGATCCGGCGTGCTGGCCGGCATCCGGCCGCTCACCTCCTCCGTGGTGCCGAGGCCCCCGCCACCCGGCAGCCGTCCCGGCACGAGACTTTCGCCCGTGGTCTTGGTGGCCATGGCATCGACGAGGTCGCGCAGCCGGCGCGCCTCGGCATCCGCCGGATTGGCAAACAGCACCGCGTCGAAATAGGCGACCGACAGGTTATGCCGCCCGGTGGCGGCGAGCGTCAGGCCGCGATTGAAAGTCTGGCTGCGCCCGGCTTCGGCGAAGGCGGCATCGGCGGCCGCATAGGCGCCGGCACGATACAAAGCGAGCCCGCGCGCAGCGGGATCGTCGAGCAAGCCTGCGGCTCCGGGCAGGTCGGACCAGAGCGCGAGGCGTCCCCAGGCCGCCGGGCCGGCAAGGGCGATGCAGGCGAGGCCGGCGACCGCGAGCAGCGCCGCGCGTTTCATGCCCGCCTCCGAAACAGCCCGAGCAGGGGAATGGCGGCCAAGCCGGCGACGAGGGGCCCGATGTCGTGGAAGCCGAGCGCGACCAGCGCCGGGTCCCGTTCCAGCGCGCCCCGCTGCGCGAGCCGCCGCAGCACCGGTTCGGGCGAACGGGCCGGCGCGAGCGTGCCCCCGAGCGTCTCCAGCGCCCCCGCCTCCGCTTGCCCGCCGGCAACGCCCGTCAGGGCGAGGATGGACAGGCGGATATCCGCGCCGGCGAGCCGTTCGGCTTCCGCGCGGGTGGCGTCGTCTATGCCTCCCCCATCCGAGATCAGCACCAGATCGGCGCTGCGGCCCGTCTCGAGCATCTGCCGCGCCAGCGCCAGGCCGGCGGCGGGGCGGCTGCCGCCGCCGGGCATGGTCTTGGGGCCGAGCACCGCGATCTGGCTCTCCAGCGTCGCCGGATCCGCCGTGGGAGCGGCGATCTCGTAAGCCTCCCCCGAATAGAGGAGAAGCCCCACCGGCCGCCCATTCGCCGCCGCGAGCACGGCGGCGGCGGCCGCCTGCGCATCCGCGAGGGCTGCGCCCTCCGCGACCGATGGCGACATGTCGATGGCGATCAGGATCGCGCCGGTCCCCGCGAGCAGCGGCGCATCGGAGCGGGGAACCGCCGGGCCGCAGAGACCGAGGCTGATCAGTGCCGCCGCGACCAGCGGGGCGGAGCCCAGGCGGCCGGAGGCGCCGCGCAGATGGCCGAGCGCCCGCATCGCCGCCAGCATGGCCGGCGGCATCGTCCGTTCCCAGCCGCCGGCGGCCGGGCCGCGCCACCAGCGCCACAGGGCGATCGCACCGAGGAGCGGCAGGGCCGCCAGCCACCAGGGCCGCAACAGGACGAGATCGATCATCCCCGCCTCCGCAGGCCCAGCACGGCGACCAGCGCCAGGGCCGTCGCCCCCGGCCAGACCCATAACGGGCGCCAATATTGCAGCGGCGGACGCTTCATCGGGTTGGGCTCGAGCGCGTCGAGGCCGGCGGCCATCGCCTCCAGATCCTCCATATTGCGGACCCGGAAGCTGGTACCGCCGCCGGCTGCGGCCATGTCGCGCAGGGTGGCGGCGTCCACCGCGTCGCGCGCCTCCGGCTGGCTTTCCAGATCATCCGGGCCCAGCGCGATGGTGTGCACCCGGATGCCATGGCTGGCGGCAAGCCGCGCGGCGTCGCTCGCCTGCACCTTTCCCGTCGTGTCGACCCCGTCCGAGAGAAGCACGATGACCTTGCCGGTCGCGTCGCTCTGCAGGAGCCGCCGCGTGGCGAGGCCCAGCCCTTCGGAGATCGCGGTGGAACGGCCGGAAATCCCGATCTGCGCGACCTCGATCGCACGGGCCACGGAGGCGACGTCGAAGGTGGGGGACTGCGCCACATAGGCGCGGTCGCCGAAGATCACCAGCCCGATCCGGTCGCCGCGCCGCGCCGCGACGAAGCGGGCGGCCACGCGCTTGACCGCCTCCACCCGCGACAGCGGCCGGCCGTCGAGAACGAAGTCCTCCTTCACCATGCTGCCGGAAAGATCCAGCGCCAGCACGATCTCGCGCCCGGACGCGGTGACGATGTCCTGCCGCGCGGCAAGCTGCGGCCCGGCGAGCGCCACCACCAGCGCCACCCAGGCCGCGACCATCAGCGCGGTGCCCAGCGGGTCCTCACGGCTCTCGGCCGCGGCGGCGGCGGAGAAGATTCCCGGCGCGACGGACAGGGACACCGCCGCAGAGGGGCGCCCGGCGAGAAGGCGCCGCACCAGCAGCGGCAACGGCAGCAGCAGGAACGCCAGGGGAAAGGCGAAGCTCATCGGCGTGCGCGCCTCGCGGCGAGCGCGACCTTCTCGATCGCCGCGGCATCGAGCGGTGCCGCGGCGCCATAGGCGGTGGCCCGCAACGCCTCGGGCAGGTAGCCGAGAATATGGGCGATGGCGAGAGACCGTTCCTGCGGCGGCAGCCCGCGGGTAGCACGGATGCGGGCACGCCGGGAGGGCTTGCGCTCGAGGAACGGCATCGCCAGTCCCGACAGCAAGGCGACCAGCAGCAGTCCGGCCCCGAAGAGCAGCAGGAAGTCGGCGGCGTGCGCCTGCATCAGATCGGGCGGCAGGCGCCCCGCCGGCAGGGCGGCGATCAGCTCAGCCTGCGTCATCGGCCAGCATCTCCAGACCAACATTCAACACCCGCAGCCGCTGCGACAGCAGGGCGGGATCGAGAGGGCGTAGCCGCGCGAACCGGCTGAGCGGCCCGGCATGGATCGGCAGCGCCCGCGAGGGAGGCGCGCGGTCGACCGGATCCAGCGCCAGCGCCACCCGTACCCGGCGACGGCGCGCCAGCCGTGCCAGCGCCGGCTCGTCCACCGCCTCGATGCCGTCCGGCCCGGTCGCGACGAGCACCTCGCCGCCCGGCGGCGCCAGCCGGGTGGCGCGGATCAGCGCCTCCGCGAGGGTGGGCGCCTCGCCCTGCACCGCCTGGGCCCTGTCGTGCAGGGCCTGGTCGCGCAGGGCCTGGTCGTGCCGGCCGGCCAGCATCTGGCTGATCCGGCTCATCTGCATCGCCCCCGCACCGGACGGGACCAGCGCGAGGCCGGTGGCGTCGACGCTGATCGCCGCCAGCGATGCGCCCCGGGCCGCCGCCTGCCAGCCCCGCTTCGCCAGCAGGCGGGCCGCGTGGACCGAGCGCAGCGCCGTCCCGGTTCCCCAGAGCATGGAGGGCCGGAAATCGGCGATCAGCAGCAGCGTATCGTCGCGGTCCTCGTGGAAGCTGCGTATGTGCGGCGCACCGGTGCGGGCAGTGGCGGCCGGGTCGATCCGGCGCGCATCGTCACCTTCCGCGAAGGCGCGGATCTCCCGCAGGTCCATGCCGGCGCCCGCCGGGCGGGCCGGCAGGGCACCGGGCCGGCGCGTGGCAGGACGATGCCGGCTTCTGGCCGGAATATCCTCCCGCAGCGCCAGGAGTTCCGCCGCCCGCAGGCGGATTCCCGGCCCGTCGAGCGCCGGCCTCACCATGGCTCCACCGCACGCAGGATGTCGGCGACCAGCGAGCGGCCGGTGCGTCCCTCGCCGATGGCCGCCCAGCTCGGGATCAGCCGATGCGCGAGCGCGTCCGGGGCGAGCGCCGTCACGTCCTCGGGCAGCGCATAGTCGCGCCCCTTCAGCCAGGCCCGCGCCTGCGCCGCCGCCGCCAGCGCGAGCGTACCGCGCGGCGAGACGGCATGCTCGACCCATTCGGCCACGGCGCCGCCCGGCCGGGAGGCCATCACCAGCCGGACGATGAAATCCTTCAGCGCCGGAGCCAGATGCACCTGCGCGACCTGCGCCCTCGCCTCCTTCAGCGTGGCGGCGGATAGCGGCACCGGCACAAAGGCGGGCGGGGCCACGCGCTCGGCGGCGACCAGGTCGAGAATGGCCCGCTCCTGCTCCGCCGGCGGCAGCCCCAGCGACAGATGCAGCAGGAAGCGATCCATCTGCGCCTCGGGCAGCGGAAAGGTGCCCTCGTGCTCGATGGGGTTCTGGGTGGCGACCACCATGAAGGGATCGGGCAGCGCGCGGCTCACGCCGGCAGTGGTCACCTGCCCCTCGGCCATCGCCTCCAGCAGGGCCGACTGCACCTTGGGCGGCGCCCGGTTGATCTCGTCCACCAGCACCAGCGCGTGGAAGAGCGGACCGGGCACGAAATCGAAGCCGCCGGTCTCGGGACGGAACACCTGCGTGCCGGTGAGATCGGAGGGCAGCAGGTCGGGCGTGCACTGGATGCGGGCGTGGCTGCCCGGCAGATAGCTGGCGAGGCGCTTGACGGCGCGGGTCTTGGCGATGCCCGGTGGCCCCTCGATCAGCACATGCCCACCGGCGAGGAGCGCGATCAGCAGCCGCTCGACCATCTCCTCATGGCCGATCAGCCCGGCGGCGACCTCGACGCCGAGCCGCGCGATCGGATGGCTCATGTCGTTCATGCGGCAAGCCTCCCTTGTATGGGCGCAGGATGCGCCTGTGCGGAGAGGAGGGCCAAGAGAGCTATTCCCGGTCCGGCCGGGAAGATCACCCGGGTCAGCGCGGCAGCTGGGCCGTGGCGAGCATGCCGCCCTCGACGGGGTTGAGCGAGAAGCTGCCGCCGAGGGCATCGACCCTCTCGCGGATGCCGAGCAGGCCGTAACCGTCGTCGATCGGCCCCTCGTGCCGGGGCGAGCCGTCGTCCCGCGCTGTCAGAGTGATGGCGTCGGCGACCTCGATCTTCAGCGCGACGGTCCTCGGCGCCCCGTGCCGGATGGCATTGGTCACGCATTCCTGGGCGATGCGGTAGAGGCTGAGCGCCAGTTCGTCCGGCACCGCGTCGATGTCGCCGGCGAAGTCGAGGCCGAACCGGACCGCCGGCACGCGGTTGCGCCAATCGGCGACCAGCCGCTCCAGCGCGGGACGGAGCCCGAGATCGTCGAGGTCCGGCGGCCGCAGCCGGGAGAGCTCGGCGCGCAGCCCGTCCATCATCTGGCCGGAGATCTCGGCGATGCGCGCGCCGTCATGCGCCGTGGATTCGCCGGATTGGGAAATGGCGGCGGCCAGGGCGCGCGTCGCCGTCAGGCATTGCCCGAACTCGTCGTGCAGCTCGCGCGCCAGCGCCCGCCGCTCGCTCTCCTGCACGGTGAACAGGCGGCGGGTGAGCTCGGTACGCAGCGCCTGCGCCTCCTGCAGGGTCGCGGCGGTGTCGTTCAGCGCCGTGCTCAGGCGATCGAACTCGGCGACGCGCAGCCGCGGCAGGCGCGTGCCGAATTCGCCGCGCTGCAAGCGCTCGATTCCGCGCAGCAGGGTGCGGAACGGTGCCATGAGACGCGCCATCAGCAAGCCGGTCAGAAGGGCGCCGCCGATCGCCATGCCCACCGCGATCCGCATCAGGTCCCCGGTGCGGGCCCAGGCGCGGGTGATGATCACGCCGGGATCGGCGATGGCGGTCACATAGGCATCGGAAACATACCGCGTGCGCACCGGCACGGCGACCGGCTCCGGCACCAGGCCGACATGCTGAGCCAGCCACACGAACCAGGCCGGCGGGGCGGCCGCCGCCAGATAGGGGCCGCATCGCCGCTGCACCGGCTGGTCCCGGGGTCCCAGCTCGACGCAGATTCCCGGCGCGATCAGGCTCCAGGCGGGAAATTGCTGCCAGTCCCGGAACACCGGCGTCGGGGCCACGCCGCCGAAGGCCAGGCCCTCGAAGCTCGGCCGCGCGGCGATGGCGTCGGAAACCAGCGTGGCGGTGGTGTGTGCATCCCGGCGGGCGGCATCGGCGGTGTCCCACAGCACCCAGCCAGCCGCGACCAGCACGGTGAGGAGCCCGGCCGCCAGCACCCGCAGCACCAGTTGGGGCAACAGCCCGCGCATCACAGTGCCTGTACGAGGCCGGCGCGCTGCGCCTTGAGCACGAGGTCGGCGTCGCCGGAAGCGCCCAGCTTGGCCCGGATCTGCGACAGGTTGTTCTGCACCGTCTTCGAGGACAGGCCGAGCCGCTGGGCGATGGAGCGCCCGTTCATGCCGCGCACCAGCAGCAGCAGGATGTCGCGCTCGCGCGGGGTCAGCCCGGCGAAGTCGTCATCCTCGATGGCGGTGCGGGCGAATTGCTGGGCCATGTCGGCGGAAAGCACGCGCCGGCCGGCCACCACCGTGGTGATGGCCCGGACCAGTTCGTCCGGCGGGCTGCTCTTGGAGACGAAGCCCCGCGCCCCCGCGGCCATCGCCTTCTGCGCGAAGATCGCCCCCTGGTGCATCGACACGACGATGATGCGGGCGTCGGGGACCTGCGCGAGGATCGCCTCCACCGCGGAAAAGCCCCCGCCTCCGGGCATCGACAGGTCCATCAGCACGATGTCGGGGCGGTGCCGGGCGAAGGAGGCCAGCGCTT
The DNA here is from genome assembly GCF_018390555.1 of Ancylobacter oerskovii. GTDB lineage: Bacteria > Pseudomonadota > Alphaproteobacteria > Rhizobiales > Xanthobacteraceae > Ancylobacter > Ancylobacter oerskovii. The sequence continues at coordinate 59,901 of NZ_JAHBGB010000031.1, forward strand.
CCTCGCCATCGCCGGCTTCCGCCACGACCGAAAGGCCGGGCTGACGGCCCAGCAGCCGCCGATAGCCCTCGCGCACGATCGGATGGTCGTCGACCAGGAGGATGCGGATCGGATCCATGGCGGCAGGATATCGCGCGACGGCGTCGGCACAAATGGCGACATGGCCGCACCCGGCATCACCTCCTCCCGGCGGCCCGGCGGTGCCTCCCCGGGCCCAGCACCCGCCTCGACGGGAGGCCGGCGGATGCGGGCTTCGCGGTGCTCCGCCAGCCCACCGGACGGCGTTCGGAAAGCTGGCTAGCGCGCGCCGATCCGCTCCGCATCCGGCAACTTCCAACTGCCGTCGAAGAGCGGCTTTTGCGGGCCGTAGAGGCGAAACAGCAATTCGAACTTGCCGTTCGGATGTGTCGGCACCCAGTTCGCCTCCCTCCCCTTCGGCGCCTTGGGACCGAAGAAGACGTCGACCGAGCCGTCCGGGTTGGTGCCGAGGCCGGCAGTGATCGAGGCGATGCTGGCGCGGGGCATGTCCTTGATCAGCGCGTGCGTCGCGCGGTCATAGGCCGTGACCGACCAATATTGCCTCACCGGCACGTTTGCCGGCACGGTCAGGCGATAGGTCTCCGATCCCTCGAAAGGATCGCCGTCGCTATCCTTGCTCGTCATCAGATAGAACTGGGCGGTGCCGATCCGCTTGATGCCGGTGAAGCCCAGCGTATAGGTCACGCCGCGGGCATCGACGGGGTAGGCGTCGATATCGGCATAGCCGTCCTGCACCGCCTCGATCACCTCGGTCTGTGCGGCGGGAAACCAGTGGATGCCGGGATTCATCACCGGGAAGCCCTTGTCGTACTGCTCCGACAGCCAGGCCTGCGCTTCCTTCCCTGCCTGGTTCAGCACCGCCTGCGCCGCCGGGCTGGGATTGTAGGCCTGTCCCTTCTCGATCCCCAGCGAACGCAACTGGTCGATCATGACCCGGTCGCGCGGCAGCCATGGCTCGGTCTGCACGACACGGTCGAGATTGCGGAAGAAACTGGCGTCATACTTGATGGTGGCGTCGAACAGGGTGTCGGACGCGTCCACGAAAAGGGTCGGGGGCGGATTGCCCGCAGCGGCAAGGGGATAGACCTTGATCTGCTTGCCATAGGCGACCGATTTGGCGATCTCGGCCTCGCCGTGGCCCGCAAGGTTCGAGCGCAGCAGCGCGAAACCCGTGAACGTATCCGAGGGCAGGACGATATAACCTTCCGGCGGCGTGCCTTCATAGCCCGGCGGCAGGATCAGATATTTGCCACCTTTTCCCTGGTCGGCTCCCTCCGGGCCCGCGTCTTCCAGCGGCATCTGCCAGGCATCGACGATATTGCCGGCGATCGAGCCCCCCTCCGCCGGCGGCACCTCGATCACGATGGGGCCGCCCCTCACGTCCCAGAAGCTCATGAAGTAGATCGAATCGGGGTTGGGCGTCAGCGTCTGGTTCTTCCAGTCGGCCGGCTTCGACCAGAAGACGACGTCGTTCGGCTTCGCCGTCGTCCGGGCCAGCATTTCCTGGCGCATGAGATCGGCATTCACCGCCGGCATGCCCCAGATCATCGCCTCGATGCCGCGCCTGTGCACCAGGCGTCGCGTCGCGGGATCCATTCCCTGCGCCTGCGCCGGCAGCGACAGGAGGGAACCGACGATAATGAGCGATATGATCGCGAGATTTCTCATGTCGTCCTGCTCTCCGGTCGCCACGCCCACACCCGGCTGGTGCGGGCCTCGGCTCTTCCCGAGCTAATCTGTGATGACGGGACCGCATGGCAAGGGGCGACCGGCGATCGACGCGTCGGCCATCGGCGAATCCTTCATAGGCGATGTGTGGTCGCGACGCCGCAATTCATGATCGAGCGAGCATAAGCGCCGCCCACTCATCTTAATTATAATCGATAAAAACTATGATCGTTGAACCAGATCGTTCGCACAGGTAACGTGCGCGCCGTCTTCCGCTCGATCTTCCACGCCACCCGCCAGAGCTATGGCCACAGAATTTCTTGGAATATCGGATCTGTATCTCAATGAACGCGAGAAACTCATCTCTCGCGTTCGTCGGCTGCTGCAAAATCACACGACGGCGGAAGATATAGTCCAGCAAGCCTTCGTCAATCTTCTGGGACGGGAGACGGGCGAGACGCCGAGCCCGGCCTATGTGACGCAGGCCGCGCGCAATCTCGCCCTCAATCACCTGCGCGACGCGCGACGGCGGGCCCAGGTCGTCGTCGCCGGGGAAGACCTGGAGCGTATCGCCGACCCCGCCCCCTCGCCCGAGATGGCGACCCTCCATCGCGGCGAGCTGCGGCGCCTGCTGGTCGCTCTCGCGGCGCTGCCGCCCCGGCGCCGGGAGGCCTTCGTGCTGAGCCGCATCGAAGGGCTCACCCATGACGAGGTCGCCGCGCGGATGGGCGTATCGCGCAACACGGCGATCACCCACATCGTTGCCGCCATGGCCGAACTCGACCGGCGCCTGTAGATTGTCCCCATCGCGCGATTGCGCGAACCGATGCCGTCCTTCCCCGGCGTGCCCCTCCCCGATGTACCCCGCGACGCCGATGAGCGACCGTTCGACCGACCCCGTCACCATGGAAGCGCTGGATTGGTTCGTCCGCATGCGGGACGACAAGGTCGGCGCCCAGGAACGGCGTGCCTTCGCCACCTGGCTGGCTGCCGATCCGGCGCACCCCGCCGCCTTCGAACGGGCGCAGTCGCTCTGGGACCGCTTCGACATCGTCGAGCCGGAATATCGCCGGCTGCGCCGGGCGGGACGCCTCGGGCGCCGGGACGTGCTGCTCGGCGGGCTGGCGACGCTCGTCGCGGCGCCGGTGGCCTATGTCGCGCTCAATCGCGACCGGCTGTTCGCCACCTACCGCACCGGCACGGCGGAACGGCGCAGCTTCATGCTGGGCGACGGCAGCCGGGTCGAGCTCGGCAGTTCCTCGGCCTTGGCGGTGGATTTCTCCGCCGATCGGCGGCGCGTGGTGCTCGTCGAGGGAGAAGGCTTCTTCCAGGTGGCCCCGGATGCCGCACGCCCCTTCGTCGTGGAGGCGGAAAACGGAAGCACCCGCGCGCTCGGCACCGCCTTCGACGTGAAGCTCCTCGACGATTCCGTCGCCGTCACGGTCGTCGAGCATGCCGTTTCGGTGACGGTGGGAGACGCCCTGCCGGTGACGCTGGAGGCCGGCTGGCAGGTGAGCTACGGCCCCGCCGGCCTCGCCCGGCCGGTCGAGGTCGACACCGCGGTGGTGCAGGCGTGGCGGCAGGACCGCATCGTGTTCGAGGATGTGCCGCTCGACACCGTGCTGCGCGAGCTCGAGCGCTACCGGCACGGACGCATCGTGCTGATGGACCGGAGCGTCGGCGCCATGCCGGTGACGGCGGTGTTCGAGACCACCAATGTCGACGCCGCCCTCGCCACCATCGCGGCGACCCTGCCGGTGAGGGTGATCGATGGCGGCCTCATCGCCGTCGTCTATGGCCGCTGAGCCGCGAGAAAATTTTTGCCCGCCGCTCATCGGATCGCCCGCCTCGGGTGTCTGACCCTGTGAAGGACGTGCGACGCGCCCTTCGCGGACGGGCGAGAACAGGGGCACGGTCGATGCGGCGAGGCGACATGAGGAGAACGGCAGACGGTTCGGCGGGCGTCGTGCGGGCCGGACGGCGGGCAAGGTCCGCGCTGCTGGTGTCGCTGATGATGAGCAGCGCGCTGATCGCCGTTCCGCTGACGGTGACGCCGGCTCGCGCCCAGGGAGCGGCAGTCGCCGCGCGGACGAATTTCGACATTCCCGCCCAGCCGCTGTCGCGGGCGCTGATCGCCTTCTCGCACGCCGCCGGCCTGCAGCTTTTCTTCGATGCCGGCCTGGTGCGCGGCAAGAACTCGCCGGGCGTCCGCGGCTCCCTCACCCATGCCGAGGCGCTGAACCAGCTGCTGGCCGGCTCGGGGCTCGCCTACCGCATCAGCGGCAACACGCTCACCATCACCGCCCCGGCGGCCGCGACCGGGTCCTCGCCGGACGGCGCCATCGAGCTCGGCACCATCCAGGTGGAAGGCCAGCAGAACCCGTTCGGCCCGGTGGACGGCTATCTCGCCACCACCACCTCCTCCGCCACCGGCGTCGCCACGCCGATCCTCGAGACGCCGCAGTCGATCAGCGTGGTGACGGCCGACCAGATCAAGGACCAGAACGCCACCTCGCTGACCGACACGCTGCTCTACACACCCGGCGTCGTCGCCCAGTCCGGCGCCTTCTCCCGCATGGTCGACGACCTGATGCTGCGCGGCTTCAACATCGCCGACGGCGCGAGCGGCATGCTGCGCGACGGCATGCAGTTCCAGTCCAACGTCTATGGCGGCGGCCAGGAACCCTACGGGCTGGAGCGCGTCGAGGTGCTGCGCGGCCCGGCCTCGATCCTCTACGGCCAGATGACCCCGGGCGGCGTGGTCAACGCCATTTCCAAGCGCCCCACCGAGGAGACCCTGCGCGAGGTCAATCTCGAATACGGCACCTATGACACCACGCAGGTCTCGGCGGATTTCGGCGGCAAGCTCAACGAGGACGGCACGCTGACCTACCGCCTCACCGGCCTTTATCGCGACGGCGAGAACTGGGTCGAGGACACGCCGGACGACAAGGTCTACATCGCGCCGGCCCTCACCTGGAAGCCGGACGAGGACACCTCGCTGACGCTGCTGGCGAGCTACCAGCACGTCAACACCCGCTTCGCCACCCCGCTGCAATATGACGATGTCAGCACCGGCAACATCCCCCGCAACGCCTTTCTCGGCATAGAGGGGTTCGATACCTACCAGGGCGACGTCTACACCACGGCGGCGCTGTTCGAGCACCGCTTCGACAACGGCATCGTCTTCCGCAGCAACAACCGCTACTACGCCGCCGACGTGAACTGGGACTACATGATCGGCAACCTCGCGCCGCTGGCCGCGACCGGCGGTCTGCTGGCACGCCTCGCCCAGGCCCGCGACGACAGCTCCTACGGCGTGACCTCGGCGAATTCGCTGGAGTTCACTTTCGACGCGCTCGGCGCCGGGCACACCGTGCTCGCCGGCTTCGACTATTATCTGCGCTCCTACGACACCCACCGCTACCGCGCCAGCTCCTACAGCCTGCTCGACCTCGATACCGGGGTCTCCATCGGCGGACCGAACGTCAACTATGCGATAGATCGCGGTTCCGACACGCTGGCCAGCCAGTACGGCGTCTTCATCCAGGACCAGATCAAGTTCGGCGATCACTGGGTGCTGCTGGTCGGCGGCCGCAACGACTGGGCGGACAGCAGCACCACCAGCTACCAGACCGGCGTCGAGACCACCCAGGACGACAGCGCCTTCACCGGCCGCGCCGGCCTCGTCTATCTCTTCGACAGCGGCCTCGCGCCCTATGTCAGCGTCAGCCAGTCCTTCCAGCCGCAGGCCGGGCTCAACTACGCCACCGGCGATGCGCTCGAACCCAGCAAGGGCCTGCAATACGAGGCGGGGGTGCGCTACCAGCCGGCCGGGCAGAACCTGCTGCTCAGCGCCGCCGTCTACGACATCAAGCAGACCAATGTCGTGACCTATGACGCGCTGGGCTATTCCTACCAGCAGGGCGAGGTGCATTCGCGCGGCTTCGAGTTCGAGGCCCGCGGCGAGGTCGGCCGGCTGGAGCTGATCGCCGCCTACAGCTACACCGACGCCACCGTCACCGAGAGCGCCGATCCCACCGAGATCGGCCAGCAGGTGGCGCTGGTGCCGCGCAACGCCGCCTCCTTCTGGGCCAATTACGCGCTCGACGATCTCGGCCTGCGCGGGGTGAAGATCGGCGCCGGCGTACGCTATATCGGCACCACCTACCTCACCGACAGCGACTTCGACGTGCCGGCCTATACGCTGGTCGACGCCATGGCGAGCGTCGATCTCGGCGCCTACAACCCGAAGCTCGCCGGCACCACGCTGAAGGTGAACGCCAACAACCTCTTCGACAAGCAGTACTACACCTGCGTCTCCACGGATGGCTGCCGCTATGGCGAGCCGGCGACGGTGATCGCCACGCTCACCTATAAATGGTGAGGCGGATGCCGGTGGCGGACGGTGCCATTGGCCGGCGCGCGCTGCTCGCCGCGGCGCTCGCCTCGCCGCTGCTGCTTGCCGGCGCGCCGGCGCGAGCGGGCGCCGCGCCGCGGTTCGTCAGCATGGATCTGCTGATCACCGAGCTCATGCTCACGCTCGGCGTCGTGCCGCTGGCCACGCCGAATGTCGCGCTCTACCGGCGGCTCGTCGCCGATCCGGTGCTGCCGGCGGAGGTGAAGGACCTCGGCCCGCTCGCCGAACCCAACCTCGAATATCTGCGGACCCTCGCCCCCGACCGCATCGTCGTCGCCGACTGGCAGGCGGCGGGGCTGGAGAACCTCGCCCGCATCGCGCCGCTGGCGCCGGTCCCGGTGCTGGCCGGCGGAAAGCCCGCCGTCGCGCATGGCGAGGAACTGCTGCGCGTCGTGGCGGCGCTGGTGGCGGCGCCGTCGCGCGCCGATGCCGCCATCGAGGCGTGCGAGGCGGCGCTGGCGACGGGGCGCAGCGCCCTCGGCGGCTATCCGCGCCCGGTCTATGTCTGCCGGTTCAATCGCGACGGCCGCAACCTCGCCCTGTTCGGCGGCAACGGCATGATCGGCGACACGCTGGCCCGCCTCGGCCTCGCCAATGCCTATGCCGGCCGCGTCAACGCCTTTGGTGTGACCAACGCCCCGCTCATGCGGCTTGCCGAGCGCCCGGAGGCGGTGATCGTGCATTTCGACCGCGGCCCGGAAACCGACGCCGCGCTCGCCCGGCTGGCGCAGAGCCCGGTGTGGCAGGCGCTGCCGGCGGTTCGGGCGGGCCGCGTGGTGCGTACCCCGGTGGTCTACCCCAATGGCGGCCCGCGCTCGGCCACCCGGCTCGCACTTGCGCTCACATCCAGCCTCGCGCCCCTCGACCATGGCTGACGGCGCGATGGCGGGAAGAGCGAGCGCGGCGACTGGCGCGGGCGTGGCGCGGGCAGCCCCGCGCCGCCCCGGCCTGCCGCTGGCGCTGCTGCTTCTCGCCGCGGGAGCCGCCCTGTTCGCCGTCAATCTGTCCCGCATCGGCGTCGAGCACTGGCCGTCCATCTGGCACGAACCGGACCTCGACGATCTGGCGACCGTCCGCATTCACTACACCCTGCTTCCCCGGCTGGTGGCGGCGCTGTGCGCCGGCCTGCTGCTCGGCCTGAGCGCGGTGCTGCTGCGCCAGGCGCTCAACAATCCGCTGGCGGAAGCCGGGACGCTCGGCGTCTTCGCGGCCGCCCGCGCCAGCAGCGCCGCGACGCTGGTCTGGCTGCCGGGCTTTGCCGCCGGCTTCTTCCTGCCGGCCCTGGCGGGCGCCGGCCTTGCCATCGGCATCACGCTGCTGCTCTCCGCCCGCGCGGGGCTGGCGCCGCTGCGGCTGGTCCTCAACGGCCTCGTGCTGTCGCTCTGCCTCGATGCCTTCACCAGCCTCGTCATCCTCGTGCATTTCGAGGAAATCGGCGAATTGCTGGTCTGGCAGGCCGGCTCGCTCACACAGGACAATTGGGCGGGTGCGCGCCTGTTGGCGCTCGCCGTGCTCGCCGCCGGCGCCGGCGCGCTGCTGTTGCGCCGGCCGTTGGCCCTGCTCGAGCTCGGCGACGAGGCGATGCGGGCTCTCGGCCTGTCGCCGGCCTTGTTGCGGCTCGCGGTGATCGCGCTGGCGCTGTTGCCGGCGGCGCTGGTCTGCGCCGAGCTCGGCATTCTCGGCTTCGTCGGCCTCGCCGGCGCGGCGCTGGCCGACCTGTCGGGCGCCCGGCGTCCGGGCCAGTACCTGCTCGCCGCCCCGCTGCTCTCGGCCGGGCTGCTGCTCGTCACCGACCAGACGACGCTGCTGCTGTCCGGCGCCATCGACATTCCCGCCGGGACGGTGACCGCCCTGCTCGGGGCGCCGCTGCTCGTCGTGCTGCTCGGCCGCCTGCCGCGCGCCACGGCCTCGCGCACGGCGCTACCGCCGACGGCGCATCGCCGCCGCCATGGCGGCCGCGTGCTGGTGCTGGCCGCCGTCGCGCTGGCGCTGGCAACGCTGCTTGGCCTCTCGGTCGGCCGGCTGCCGGAAGGTTTCACCCTCGCCACGGGCGCCGACTGGTGGGAGCTGCTCCCCTGGCGCTGGCCCCGCCTCGCCGCGGCAGGCGCCGCCGGGGGCATGCTCGCCGTGGCCGGTTGCCTGATGCAGCGGCTCACCGGCAATCCGCTGGCCAGCCCGGAGCTCACCGGCGTCTCCTCCGGTGCCGCGCTCATCATGATCCCGGCGGTCCTTTTGCTGCCACCGATGGGGCGCAACGAGGCGATGCTGCTCGCCGGTCTCGGCGCGCTCGCCATGATGGCGCTGTGCCTGCGCCTCGCCGGCCGCTCCGGCCTGGCGCCCGAGCGGCTGCTGCTCACCGGCGTCGCCGTGAGCGCGCTGGCCGGCTCGGTGCTGTCGGTCGCCATGGTGTTCGGCGATCCCCGGCTGGCGCGGCTGCTCGGCTGGCTGTCCGGCTCGACCTATGCCGTGCGCCCCGCCGATGCGCTCCTCGCCCTCGCAATGCTGGCGCTCGCCGCCGCGGCGCTGCCGCTGCTGCATCGCTGGCTCATGCTGCTGCCGCTCGGCGCGGCCACGGCCGGCGCGGCGGGGCTCGGCGTGGGCCGCGCCCGCTTTGTGCTGGTGGTGCTGACCGCGGCGCTGACCGCCGGCGCGACGCTCATCGTCGGACCCGTCAGCTTCATCGGCCTGCTGGCGCCGCACCTCGCCCGCCGCGCCGGCCTCGCGACGCCCCTTGCCGAAACCCTCGGCGCCCTGCTCGGCGGCGCCACGCTGATGATGCTTGCCGATCTCCTGGCCCGCACGCTGGCCTTTCCCTGGGACGCGCCGGCCGGGCTGGTCGTCACCGTGCTCGGCGCGCTCGGCTACGGGCTGATGATGGGGCGGCGATGATCCCGGAGCTGGCGCCTCTGTTCCGCGGGCCGCTGGAGGAGATCGGCGCGACGCTGTTCGTCGATGACGGCACGGCACCGCGCGACAGCCTCGCCGCCCTCCTCGCCGCCGATCGCCTCGCCGCCGAACTCGCCCGCTTCGCCGCGCGCTATGCCGAGCCGGAGCCGCGGGCGGTGGCCTCGCAATGGTCGAAACTGTATTTCACCCGGCTCGCGGTGCCGGCGATGGTGGCGGCGATCGCCGCCGACTGGCGGCTGCCGCTGGCGCCGGAGCGGCTCGGCGTCGTGCTGGACGGGCAAGGCGGAATCGCCGCCTTCTCGCTGCCGCACGCCGGTGCGGCGCAGCCGGCGGCACAGGCGAGGCAGCGCTTCGGCTTTCTCGTCGACGCGCATCTGCCGCTCGTCGTCGACAGTCTCGCGCGGGCCAGCGGGCTGAGCCGCCGGGTGCTGTGGAGCAATGCCGGCAACCTGATCGAGACGGTGGTCGAGCGCTGCGCAGAGCTTCTCGGCGACGAACATCCCGGCGTCAGGCATGGGCGGGAGTTGCTGGCCGGCCGGCGCTTCGCCGAGGGCGACGCCAATCCGCTGTTCGAGCCAGTCCGCTACATGGCGGACGGCACCCGGCTGCGCCGCGTCTGCTGCATCCGCTACCTCATCCCGGCGCTCGCCTATTGCAAGACCTGCCCGCTCGAGCGGTAGCGCAGCCGGCCCGACAACGAGGCGGAACCGGGCATGGGCAGCTCAGACGCCCTGGATCCCGGCGCGCGGGTCGGCCGGGCGCAGCAACGGGCGCAGCGCCGCCTGAATCCGCCGCATCGTCGGAAGATAGAGCCCGGGCATCTCCGCCGCCGCGACCTGCGCGGCCGAGGCGCCGATATTGAGCGCCGCCACCACGCGCCCGCTTATGTCGGCGAGCGGCACGGCGATGGAGCAAAGCCCCAGTTCGAGCTCCTGGTCGACGACGGCGTAGCCTTGCTCGCGCACGCGCCGGCATTCGGCCATGACGGCCTCCTCGGTGGTCAGCGTGAACGGGGTGAAAGGCTGCAGCTGCGAGCGTTGCAGCAGCGCATGCGCCTCCGCCTCCGGCAGCGAGGCCAGCAGCACCCGGCCCATGGAGGCGCACCAGGCCGGAAGCCGCGAACCGGGCGTCAAATTGATCGACATCACCCGCTTCTGCGCCGCGCGGGCGATATAGAGAATCTCGGTTCCCTCCAGCACGCTGGCCGAGGCGCTCTGGCGCACCTCCTCGGAAAGCGCGTCGAGATGCGGCTGGATCAGCCGCGGCAGCGGCGTCGCCGCCAGATAGGCATGCCCGAGCCGCAGGATCTTCGGTGTCAGCTCGAAATGCTTGCCGTCATGGCGGGCATAGCCCAGCTCGACCAGCGTGAGCAGGCAGCGCCGCGTGGTCGCCCTGTCGAGCCCGGTGGCCTCGGAGAGGCGGGTGATCGTCATCTGGGGAGACGCGGCGTCGAAGGCCTCGATGACCTGCAGCCCCTTGGCGAAGCCACCGACGAAATCAGTCTGCTTCATCGCCATCTCCATTGTGCGGTATATGAACAAATATCAAATAACGCACAAATATCTTGCTGTCGATCCCCGCGGCTTCTATCCCTTGCAGCAGGCGCCCCGGAACAATGAGGGCGCCGGCTCCAGGGAGCGACGTCGTGGATAAGCGGGTGCGAAGCCTCGCGGAGGCGGTGTCCGGCATCGAAAGCGGTGCCAGCGTGATGATCGGCGGCTTCGGCGGCTCCGGCGCGCCGATCGAGCTGATCCACGCGCTGATCGACCGCCGGCCGCGGGATCTCACCGTCATCAGCAACAATGCCGGCACCGGGCGGATCGGCCTCGCGGCGCTGATCGATGCCGGGCTGGTCGCCAGGATGATCTGCTCCTTCCCGCGCTCTTCCGATCCGCGTGCCTTCACGCAGAAATTTCTGGCGGGCGAGATCGCGCTCGAACTGGTGCCGCAGGGCACGCTCGCCGAGCGCATTCGCGCCGGCGGGGCCGGCATTCCCGCCTTCTACACCCCCACCGCCTACGGAACCGAGCTCGCCGACGGCAAGGCGATCGCCGAGTTCGACGGCCGCCCCTATGTCCGGGAACGCTGGCTCAAGGCCGATTTCGCGCTGGTGAAGGCACATCGCGGCGACCCCCTGGGCAACCTCACCTATGACAAGGCGGCGCGCAATTTCGGCCCGCTCATGTGCATGGCGGCGACCACCACCATCGTCCAGGTGTCGCATCTCGTCCCGGCCGGTGGCATCGATCCCGAGGCCGTCGTCACTCCCGGCATCTTCGTGGACCGGGTGGTCGAGGTCGCCGCTCCCCGTCAGGAGGAAGAGCTGGTCAGGGCCGAGGCACGCTACGCATGAGCATCGAGACCCAGCCGGATCGCAGGCTTTCCAACGCCCAGATCGCCTGGCGGGCGGCGCAGGACATCGCCGACGGCGCCTATGTGAACCTCGGCATCGGCTTCCCGGAAATGGTGGCGCGCTATCAGCCGCCCGGCCGCGAGGCGATCTTCCACACCGAGAACGGCATCCTCAATTTCGGCGCCCCTCCCGCGCCGGGCGCGGAGGACTGGAACCTGATCAATGCCGGCAAGAAGGCGGTGACGCTGAAGCCGGGCGCCGCCTTCTTCCACCACGCCGACAGCTTCGCCATGGTGCGCGGCGGCCATCTCGACGTCGCGATCCTCGGCGCCTACCAGGTGTCCGAGAATGGCGACCTCGCCAATTGGCGGGTCGGCGACAGCGGCGTGCCGGCGGTGGGCGGCGCGATGGACCTGGTGCATGGCGCCCGGCAGGTCTTCGTCGTCACCGAGCACCTGACGAGGACCGGCGAGCCGAAGCTCGTGGAGCGTTGCAGCTTTCCGCTCACCGGCGTCGCCTGCGTCACCCGCATCTATACCAGCCATGCCGTGGTCGACATCGCCGGAGGGCGCTTCGTCCTGCGCGAGAAGCACCCGGGCCTGTCCTTCGACGCGCTGCAGGCGATCACCGGCGCCCGGCTGCATGTCGACGGCCCGGTGGGCGATCTCGTCGTACCCGAGCTGTGAGGTAGCCGCGCATGGCCGAGGCCTTCATCTGCGATTATCTGCGCACCCCCATCGGCCGCTTCGGCGGCGCGCTCGCCTGCGTCCGCGCCGATGATCTCGGCGTCGTTCCGCTCCGAGCGCTGATGGCGAAGCACGCCACTCTCGATTGGGAGGCGGTGGACGACGTGGTCTTCGGCTGCGCCAACCAGGCCGGGGAGGACAATCGCAACGTCGCGCGCATGTCCGCCCTGCTCGCCGGGTTCCCGGCGAGCGTGCCCGGCACCACCATCAACCGGCTGTGCGGCTCGGGCATGGACGCCGTGCTCACCGCGGCGCGCGCGATCAAGGCCGGCGAGGCGGAACTCGTCGTCGCCGGCGGCGTCGAGAGCATGAGCCGCGCGCCCTTCGTACTGCCCAAGGCGGAGAGCGCCTTCCCGCGCAGCGCGGAGATCCACGACACCACCATCGGCTGGCGCTTCGTCAACCCGCTGATGAAGGCGCAATACGGCGTCAATTCCATGCCGGAGACCGGCGACAACGTCGCCATCGATTATGGCATCTCGCGCGAGGACCAGGACGCCTTCGCGCTGCGCAGCCAGCAAAGGGCGGAGGCGGCGCAGGCGAGCGGCCGGCTGGCGCGGGAGATCGCCCCGGTGGTGCTGCCGCCGAAAAAGGGCACCCCCCTCACGGTCGAGCGCGACGAGCATCCGCGCGCCACCAGCCTCGAGGCGCTGGCGACGCTGAAGCCGATCAATGCCGGAGCGGGCGCCACCGTCACCGCCGGCAACGCCTCCGGCGTCAATGACGGGGCGGCAGCGCTCATCCTCGCCTCGGAAGCAGCGGCCAGGGCGCACGGGCTCACGCCGATCGCCCGCGTCCTCGGCGGAGCGACCGCCGGCGTCGCGCCGCGCGTGATGGGCATCGGCCCGGCGCCGGCGAGTCGCAGGCTGCTGGACCGGCTCGGCCTGACGCCCGACCAGTTCGACGTCGTCGAGCTCAACGAGGCCTTCGCCGCGCAGGCCCTCGCCACGCTGCGCCTCCTCGGCCTCGCCGACGACGATCCGCGCGTGAACCGCAATGGCGGCGCCATCGCGCTCGGCCATCCGCTCGGCATGTCGGGCGCGCGCCTCGCCGGCACCGCGGCGCTGGAGCTCGGCCTTGCGGGAGGGCGCCTGGCGCTCGCCGCCATGTGCATCGGCGTCGGCCAGGGCATCGCGATGGCGCTGGAACGGATCTAGCGACGCACCAAACAGGGGAGACCAGGATGGAACGCCGCATCTACGTGTTGAACGGCCCGAACCTCAACCTCCTCGGCCAGCGCGAGCCGGCCATCTACGGCACCACGACCCTGGCGCAGATCGCGGAGCGCTGCGCCGCCAAGGCCGGCGCGCTGGGCTTCGAGGTCGAGTTCCGCCAGACCAATTTCGAGGGCGAGCTGGTCGAAAGCGTGCAGCAGGCACGCGGGGAAGCCTGCGGCATCGTCATCAATCCGGCGGGCTACACCTTCACCTCGGTGGCGCTCATGGACGCGCTGAAGATGTTCGACGGCCCCAAGATAGAGCTGCACATCTCCAACGTGCATGCGCGCGAGAGCGTCTACCACAAATCGCTGATCTCGCCGGTGGTGACGGGCATCGTCATCGGCTTCGGCGCCAAAGGCTACGAGCTGGCCATCGAGGCGATGGCCGGCATGGCGGGTTGAGCGCGCGATCCGGCGGGAGCGAGGTCAATGACGCAGCATCCGCATCACCGTGTCGATCGCCGTCTGCCGGCGTTGCGGCAGGATGTCCGGCGCCCCCATGTCGTGGCCGAAGACCTGGCGGATGCTCGCGCGGTTCGACACGTTGTAGAAGCTGAGCGCGCTGATGGTCAGGTGGATGTCGAGCGCCTCGAGGCCCGGCCGGAACAGGCCGGCGGCGACGCCGCCCTCGTAGATCTCCCGGATCACGTCGATGATCGACAGGTTGAGCGTGGCGATCTTGGTCGATGTGGCGAGATGGCGGGCATGGTGGATGTTCTCGATCATCACCATGCGCACGAAATCGGGATTGTCGGCGTGGTAGTCGAAGGTGAAGCCGGCGAGCTTCGCCATCGCCTCGTCCGGCGGCAGCGCGCCGAGGTCGAGGCCGCGCTCGAAACGGCGGATGCGGTCGTACATCTCCTCGATGACGGCGCGGTACAGCCCCTCCTTGTCGCCGAAGTAATAATAGATCATCCGCTTGCTGGTCGCCGTCTTGGCGGCGATCTCGTCGACCCGTGCCCCGCTCAGCCCGTGCTCGACGAACTCGATGCGCGCGGCCTCGAGGATGCTGCGCCGGACGCCTTCGGGATCCTGCGTCCAGGAAGGCGATTTCCGGTCGGGCCGCGGCGCCGTGTCTGTCTTTTCCATCGCAACACCAAGAGGAACGCGGGCAAGCGCGGCGGCCGGTCGAAATGTACCGTCCGGTCCATTCCGCTTGACCAAATGAACCAACTGGTACAATTTACCACCCGCCGAAAACATCGTGCAAGTCGCGCCGCCCCGTCGCGCGGTCCTGCGCGGCTCCGTGCCTGCCGAGCCGCCCGCAGAGGCGCCGGGACGATGAAAGCGGACCGACCCGCAGAAGGTCGGCTGTCGAGGAAACGCCATGAACTACGTGCTCGATTTCACCCCCGTCCTTGACGGGCTGCCGGATCTGCTTGTCGGCTGCCTCGGCACCCTGCTGCTGGCACTGGGCGGGATGGCGATCGCCATCGTCATCGGCATTGGCGGGGTGGTGCTGCGCGATTCCCGCTACAAGGCGGTGCGCTGGGCGGTGAAAGGCTTCGTCGAGCTGATCCGCAACACGCCGTTCCTGGTGCAGATCTACTTCATCTATTTCGCGCTGCCGCTGGCCGGCATGCGGCTCGACCCGACCCCGACCGCCATCCTCGCCCTCGGCATCAATGGCGGCGCCTACGCCATCGAGATCATCCGCGGCGGGGTGCAGTCGATCAGCCGCGGCCAGGTCGAGGCGGGCCTGGCGCTGGGGCTGCACAAGGGCCTGGTGTTCCGGCTGATCGTGCTGAAACCGGCGCTGCGGGCGGTTTTCCCCTCGCTGGCCAGCCAGTTCATCCTGCTCACCCTCACCACCAGCGTCGCCTCGGCGATCTCAGCCTTCGAGCTGACCTCGGTGGCGCAGCGCATCGAATCCGAGAGCTTCCGCAGCTTCGAGGTCTTCGGGACCATCACCCTGCTCTATCTCGGCATTTCCTGGCTGATGATGAGCTTCTTCTCGACGATCTCCGCCCGCTTCTTCAGCTATCCGGTCAAGTGAGGAGAAAATGGGCGTCGGCGAGTTCCTGTTCCTCCTCACCGGCCTGAAATGGACGCTCGCCTTGTCGGCGATCGGCTTCCTGTGCGGCTCGGCCGGCGGGCTGGCCATCGCGCTCATGCGGACATCGGGCGTCCGCGCGCTGGAGCGCCTGACCGGGGGATACATCGCCCTGTTCCAGGGCACGCCGCTGCTGATGCAGCTCTTCGTCGTCTATTACGGGCTGGCGCTGGGCGGCCTGCACTTGAGCGCCTGGGTGGCGGTCTCCATCGGCTTCACGCTGCATGCCAGCGCCTATCTCGGCGAGATCTGGCGCGGCTCCATCGAGGCGGTGCCGCGCGGCCAGACCGAGGCCGCCAGCGCCCTCAACCTCGGCTATGCGGCCCGCATGAAGGACGTGGTGCTGCCGCAGGCGATCCGCATCTCGCTGCCGGCGACCATCGGCTTCCTGGTGCAGCTCATAAAGGGCACCTCGCTCGCCTCCATCGTCGGTTTCACCGAGCTCGCACGGGCCGGCAACATCGTGTCGAACCAGATCTTCCAGCCGCTCCTCGTCTTCGGGGTCGTCGGCATCCTCTACTTCCTGATGTGCTGGCCGCTGTCGCTCTACGGCTCGCATCTGGAGCGTCGTTTCGCCGTCGCCACGCGCTGACGGCGCAATCCCGGAAGAAACGAAGAACGCCACCGATCAAAGGGAGAGAAACATGATCCGCATCACGCCCACCCGCCGCCTCGCTCTGGCGGCCCTCGTCGCGGCGCTGGCGCTGCCCGCGCTCGCCGGCCGTCCCGCCGCCGCCATCACCCCGGAGGAGATCAAGGCGCGGGGCAAGATCATCGTCGGCATCCAGGGCGACAACCCGCCCTGGGGCTTCGTGACCAGCGACGGCAAGCAGGACGGCTTCGACGCCGACATCGCCCGGCTCTACGCCAAGCAGCTGGGCGTGGAGGTGGAATTCATGCCGCTGGAGGTGAACAACCGCATCCCGGCCCTGACTTCCGGCCGCGTCGACGTGCTGTTCGCCACCATGGCGATGCTGCCGGAGCGCGCCAAGGCGGTGCAGTTCAGCAAGCCCTATGTCGCCAATGCCATCGTGCTGATCGCGCCGAAGTCGGTCGAGGTGAAGACCAATGCCGACATGGCCAAGCTCTCGATCGGCGTCGCCAAGGGAGCCGCCCAGGATACGCAGGTGACGAAGAACGCCCCCGCCGGCACCGTCATCCGCCGCTATGACGGCGACGCGCCGAGCATCCAGGCGCTGGCGTCGGGCCAGGTGCAGGCGCTGGGCGGCAACATCTTCTACCTGCAGCGCGTCGAGCAGGCGCGCCCGGGCGAGTTCGAGAACAAGCTGGAGTTCCAGAAGCTCTACAACGGCGCCTGCACCCGCCTCGGCGAGAAGGAGCTCAACGCCTCGATCAACGCCTTCATCGACAGGATCAAGGCCGATGGCGAGCTGCAGAAGCTCTACGACAAGTGGATGAAGGTGCCGGTGCACCAGTTCCCCGACAGCCTCGACGGCGTGCCGTTCTCGGCAAGCTGACGCGAGCGGGAGCCCGGGCCATGACGAAGCATGCAGTCCTCGCCGGCGCGGCCACGACGGAGCCCATGATCGTCATGGCCGCGGTCGAGAAATGGTATGGCGGGTTCAGGGCGCTGGCCGACATCAACCTCACGGTCCGGCGGGGCGAAAGGATCGTCCTGTGCGGGCCGTCGGGGTCCGGCAAGTCGACGCTGATCCGCTGCATCAACCATCTGGAGGCCTACCAGAAGGGAGAGATCCGCGTCGGCGGCACCCGCCTCGGCGACGACGGCCGCAGCATCGAGGCGGTACGCCGCGAGGTCGGCATGGTGTTCCAGCACTTCAACCTGTTCCCGCACATGACCGTGCTGGAAAACTGCATGCTGGCGCCGATGCGGGCACTGAAGCTGGGGCGCCGCGAGGCCGAGGCGACCGCGCGCGGCCTGCTCGAGCGCGTGCGGATCCTCGAGCAGGCCGACAAATATCCCGCGCAGCTCTCCGGCGGCCAGCAGCAGCGCGTCGCCATCGCCCGGGCCCTGTGCATGCGGCCGAGCGTGATGCTGTTCGACGAGCCGACCTCCGCCCTGGATCCCGAAATGGTCAAGGAGGTGCTGGACACCATGATCGCGCTGGCCGGGGAAGGGATGACGATGATCTGCGTCACCCACGAGATGGGCTTCGCGCGGCAGGTCGCCGACCGGGTCATCTTCATGGCCGAGGGCAGCATCGTCGAGGAGGCGCCGCCCGACACCTTCTTCACGCAGCCGCGCCACGAGCGCACGCGCAAGTTCCTTGGCGAGATCCTGCGCCCGCACTGAGGGGCGAAAGCGGAGTGACGACCATGCAGCCGCTGCGCATAGCCGTGATGGGGGCGGGACTGATCGGCCAGCGCCATATCGCGCAGGTGCGCGCCGCGCCGGAGACCCGGCTGTCGGCGGTCATCGACCCGGCGCCGGCGGGCCGGGAGGCGGCGGCACGGGCCGGCGTGCCCGGTTATCCGGCCTTCGCCGCCCTGCCGGCGGCGGAGCGGCCGGACGGCGTCATCGTCGCCACGCCGAACCGCCTGCATGTCGAGAATGCGCTGGAGCTGGTGGCCGCCGGCATCCCTGTGCTGGTGGAGAAGCCGATCGCCGACAGCGTCGCCGGCGCGCGACAGCTGGTGGAGGCGGCGGAGGCGGCGCGTGTGCCGCTGCTGGTGGGTCATCACCGGCGCCACAATCCGATCATCCGCAAGGCGCGGGAGGTGATCGAGAGCGGCCGTCTCGGCCGGCTGGTGATGCTGTCCGGCCAGTGCTGGCTGATCAAGCCGGACGCGTATTTCGACGTGGCATGGCGCCGCCAGGAGGGCGCCGGTCCGATCCTCGTCAATCTCATCCACGACATCGACCTGTTCCGCCATCTCGGCGGGGAGATCCTCGACGTGCAGGCGCGGATGTCGAACGCGGTGCGCGGCCATGCGGTCGAGGACAGCGCGGCGGTGCTGCTGCGTTTTGCCAATGGCGCCCTCGGCACGCTCAGCGTCTCGGATACGGCCGCGGCGCCGTGGAGCTGGGAGATGACGAGCGGCGAGAACCCGGCCTATCCGCGACAGGACGACGAGAGCTGCTGCCAGATCGCCGGCACGCACGGGTCCCTCAGCGTGCCGCAGCTCGATGTCTGGAGTTATCCCTCCCTGCGCAGCTGGTGGGAGCCGCTGGACCGCCAGCGGCTTCCCGTGGTGGCGGAGGATCCGCTGCGGCGGCAGGTCCGGCACTTCGCAGCCGTCATCCGCGGGGAGGAGACACCGCTGGTGTCCGGCCGCGAAGGGCTGGCGACGCTCAGGGTGATCGAGGCGATCGGGCATGCGACGCGCGGCGGCGGCACCGTCGCGCTCGCGGCCTGACGGGGAATCGAGACGCGACATGATCACCGGCACCACCAAGCTCATCGGCCATCTCGGTTTTCCGACCGAGAGCTTCAAGTCGCCGATGATCTACAATCCCTATTTCGAGCGCGAGGGCATCGATGCCCTCGTGGTGCCCATGGGCTGCCGAAGCGAGCACTACCCCGCCTTCCTCAAGCTGTTCTTCCAGCTGTCCAACGCGCTCGGCACGCTCGTCACCATGCCGCACAAGGTGATCACGCTGGCGCTGGTGGACGAGGCCTCGCCCACCGCCGCCATCGCCGGCGCCTGCAACGCGGTCCGGCGGGAGCGGGACGGCCGGCTCGTCGGCGACCTGTTCGACGGCGAGGGCTTCGTGCGCGGTCTGCGGCGCAAGGGCCGCGAGGCCGCCGGCGCCCGCGGGCTCGTCATCGGCGCCGGCGGCGTCGGCTCGGCCATCGCCGCCTCGCTCGCCAGGGCCGGCCTTGCCGAGATCGGCCTGTTCGACAGCGACGCGCAGGCGGCGGAAGGCCTCGGCCGGCGGCTGGTGCAGCACTATCCCGCTCTGCGGGTCGCCACCGGATCGAACGATCCCGCCGGCTACGACCTCGTCGTCAACGCCACCCCGCTCGGCATGCGGCCGGGCGATCCGCTGCCGGTCGACGTCACCCGCCTCTCGCCGTCCGCCTATGTCGGCGAGGTGGTGCTGGCGCAGGAGATCACGCCGTTCCTGGCGGCGGCGCGCGAGCGCGGCTGCGGCTTCCAGATCGGCACCGACATGCTGTTCGAGCAGATCCCCGCCTATCTCGAATTCTTCGGCTTGCCATCCACCACGTCGGACGACCTGCGCGCCGTCGCGCGCCTTGGCTGAAAGGAGCGTGACATGATCCCGTCCATCGCCACCGTCTGCCTGTCGGGCACCCTCGTGGAGAAGCTGGAGGCCATCGCGGCGGCCGGCTTCACCGCGGTGGAGATCTTCGAGAACGACCTGATCGCCTTTCCCGGCTCGCCCGCCGAGGTACGCCGGATCTGCGGCGATCTCGGCCTCGCCATCGTCACCTGCCAGCCCTTCCGCGATTTCGAGGGCATGCCGGAGGCACGACGGCAGCGGACCTTCGACCGGGCGGAGCGCAAGTTCGACCTTTTGCAGGAACTCGGGAGCGACCTGCTCTTCGTCTGCTCCAACGTCTCGCCCGAAGCCCGGAGCGGCATCGACCGGCTGGTCGCCGACTTCGTCGAGCTCGGCGAGCGGGCCGGCCGGCGCGGCCTGCGCGTCGGCTACGAGGCGCTGGCCTGGGGCCGGCATGTCTATGACTACCGCGACGCCTGGGAGATCGTCCGCCGGGCGGGTCGCCCCGAGGTGGGCCTCGTGCTCGACAGCTTCCACATCCTGGCGCGCCGGCTCGAGCTCTCGACCATCGGCACCATCCCGCGCGACCGCATCGCCATGGTGCAGATGGCGGATGCGCCCCTGCTCCAGCTCGACCCGCTGTCCTGGAGCCGGCACTGGCGCTGCCTGCCGGGACAGGGCGACCTCGATCTCGCCGGCTTCATGGATGTGCTGGCCACCACCGGCTATGACGGCGTCCTGTCGCTGGAGATCTTCAACGACCGCTTCCGTGCCGGTTCGGCCCGCTCGGTGGCGCTCGACGGGCACCGCTCGCTGATCTGGCTGCTCGACGAGACCGTGCGCCGGCTGGGCCGGCCGGTGCCCGGCGCAGTGCCGATGCCCTTGCCGCGGCCGGTCGAGGCGGTGGAATTCATCGAGTTCGCCGTCTCCGAGGCAGAGCGCCCGGGACTGGAGACGCTGCTGCGCGCCTTCGGCTTCGGCCGCATCGGCCGGCACCGGTCGAAGGATGTCGATCTCTGGAGCCAGGGCGACATCCGCCTCGTGCTCAACAGCGATGCGGAGGGCTTCGCCCACAGCTACCAGATCACCCACGGCACCTCGGTCTGCGCGCTCGCCCTGCGCGTGCCGGATGCCCGCGAGGCAGTGCAGCGCGCCCGCGCCCTGCTCGACGTGCCGCATGCCGGGGCCATCGGTCCCGGCGAACTCGACATTCCCGCCGTGCGCGGCGTCGGCGGCAGCCTCGTCTATTTCCTCGACCGCGCCTCGGCGCTCGGCCGCTGGGCCGTGGTGGATTTCGAGCCGACGGGGGAAGACGTCCTCGGCGCCGGGCTGCTCGGGGTCGATCACGTCTCGCAAAGCATGCAGTACGAGGAGATGCTCACCTGGCTGCTGTTCTATTCCTCGCTGTTCGACACCCGTAAGTCGCCGAGCCAGGCGGTGATGGACCCCGGCGGCGTGGTGCAGAGCCAGGTCGTCGAGAGCGGGCCGGTCGACGATGCCGGCCACGGGCTGCGCCTCATCCTCAACGGCTCGCAGAGCCACCGCACCCTCTCCGCCCGCTTCGTCAACGAGCTGTTCGGCTCCGGCGTCCAGCACATCGCCTTCGTGACGCACGACATCGCCGCCACCGTGCGGCGGCTGGTGGCGAACGGGATGGCGATGCTGCCCATCCCCGAGAACTATTACGACGACCTGGAGGCCCGCTCCGATCTCGCGGCGGCCCAGCTGGACGAGCTCAGGGCGCTGAACATCCTCTACGACCGCGACGCCACCGGCGAGTTCCGCCACGCCTACACCGCGCCGCTCGGCGGCGGCTTCTTCTTCGAGATCGTCCAGCGCGATCTCTATGCCGGCTATGGCGCCGTCAATGCCGCCATCCGGCTGACCGCGCAGGCCAACCTGCAGGCGCTCGCCGCGCCGGCCTTCGCCGGTCAGTGAGCCGATCCGTCCCATCCGTGGCCGCTTGATGGAGGTGGTGCCATGAGCCAAGTGAGCAGCCGACTGATCCTTCCCTATCGCCGCGAGGATGCGGGAGCGCCGCCGTCGCGGCATGCGGGCTACCGCTCCACCGTGCTGCGCAGCCCGCGCCTTCCTCCGCTCGCCATCCCCGCGACGCTGACGGAAGTCACCGGCCCCGAACAGGCCTGGGACCGGCTGATGGGCCCCGCCATGGCGGACCTCACCGCCCAGCATCGCGGCGCTCCCCAGGGCCAGCGCATCGTCGTCACCGGCCGCGTCCTCGACGAGGACGGGCGCCCGGTGCCGCATACGGTGGTCGAGATCTGGCAGGCCAATGCCGCCGGCCGCTACATCCATGCCCGGGACGACTGGCCGGCGCCGCTCGACCCCAATTTCACCGGCGTCGGCCGGGTGATCACCGATGCGGAGGGACGCTACCGCTTCGTCACCATCCGGCCCGGCGCCTATCCGTGGGGCAACCACAGGAATGCGTGGCGCCCGGCGCATATCCATCTGTCGCTGCTGGGGCCGGCCTTCGCCACCAGGCTGGTGACGCAGATGTATTTTCCCGACGACCCGCTGATCGAGATCGACCCGATCGCCAACGCCGTGCCGATGCCCTACCGCCAGCGCCTGGTGGCCCGCTTCGACATCGGCGTCACCGAGCCGAACTGGGCGCTCGGCTATCGTTTCGACATCGTGCTCAAGGGCCGCGACCAGACACCGTTCGAGGAGGATCACCATGACCACTGACCTCGACACCACTGACCTCGACGCCCTCAACGCGGCTGCCCGCGCCGACAACCAGGATCCGGCGCTGTTCGGGCAGACGCCGTCGCAGACGGTGGGGCCGTTCTTTCATTATGGCCTGCCCTGGAAGGGCGGCGCCGATCTCGTCGAGCGCTCGGAGATGGGCGCGCGGGCCGACCTGATGCCGCCGGAACATTTCCAGCTCGCCTCCTCCGGCGTCTCGGGGCGGCCGCTGGGCGAGGTGATCGAGATCGCCGGCGGCGTCTATGACGGCAGCGGGGCCCCGCTGAACGACGTCATGATCGAGATCTGGCACGCCAACGCCGCCGGCCGCTACGCCAGCGCCGAGGACGGCCGCGCGGAGGTGCCGCTCGATCCGCATTTCATCGGCTTCGGCCGCGCCGCCACCAGCCGGGAGGGCATCTGGCGCTTCCGCACCATCCGCCCCGGCCGGGTGCCCGGCCCCGGCAACACCCTGCAGGCGCCGCACATCGCGCTGTCAGTGCTTGGGCGCGGCCTGCTCAAGCGGCTGGCGACGCGCCTGTATTTCGAGGACGGGGAAGGCAATGCCGACGACCCCATCCTCGCACTGGTGCCGTCGGAGCGCCGGCAGACGCTCGTCGCCCGCCGCCGGCCGGATGGCGTCTGGTGGCTCGACATCGTGTTGCAGGGCGAGAACGAAACGGTGTTCTTCGACCTATGAGCCAGTTGCTGCGCACCCGCCCCGCCACCACCGATGCCATGCTGGCGATCTTCGACGACGCCGCGACGCTGCGCCATGCGCTGGCCTTCGAGGCGGCGCTGGCCGCGGCCGAGGCGGCCGAAGGGCTGCTCGCATCAGAGGACGCCGCCGCCATTGCCGATTTGTGCGCGTCGATCGTCCTCGATCCGGCAGCGCTCGCCGCCGAAGCCGGGCACGCCGGCACTTTGGCCATCCCGCTGGTCGCGCGGCTGCGCGCAGCGCTGCCCCGCCAGGCGACGGCCGTGCACAAGGGTACCACCAGCCAGGACCTCGCCGACACCGTGCTGTCCTGCCAGATCCGCGACGCCGCGGCCCTGCTGCGGAGCGACGTCGACGCTCTCGCGGCCGACCTTGCCCGGCTGGCGGAACGCCATGCCGCCACGCCCGCCCTCGGCCGCACCCTGCTGCAGGATGCCCGCCCCATCGGCTTCGGCCTGCGCATCGCGCACTGGCACGCCGGCATCCGCGGGGCCGCGCGCCGGCTCGAAGCGGAGGTGGCCCGCCATGCCGTGCTGCAATTCGGTGGCGCCGCCGGCACGCGCGAGGGGCTGGACGGCAAGGGGGCCGCGGTCGCCGCCCGGCTGGGACGGGCGCTCGGCCTCGCGGACGCCCCGCCCTGGCATGCCCGCCGCGACGGCATGGCGGGAATAGCCGCGGCGGTCGCCATCCTGATCGGGGCGCTCGGCAAGATGGCGCGCGACGTCTCGCTCCTGTCGCAGAATGCCGTCGAGGAAGCGCGCGAGCCGTCCATTCCCGGTCGCGGCGGCTCCTCGGCCATGGCGCACAAGCGCAACCCGACGGGATGCCAGATCGCGCTGGCGGCCGGCCATCGTGCCCCCGGCCTGGTCGCCGGCGTGCTGTTCGGGCTGCCCGCCGAGGGCGAGCGCGGCCTCGGCGGCTGGCAGGCGGAAGGGCCGGTGCTGGCGGAATTGTTCCTCCTCGCGGCAGGCAGCGCGGCGGCGATGGCCGAGGTGGCGCAGGGGCTCGCGATCGATCCTGTCGCCATCGCCCGGAATCTCGATGCCGCCGGGCTCGGCGAGGATATCGGCGAGAGCGCGGCCCTGGTCTCGCAACTCCTGTCCGATGGCGGGGAAGGATAGGCGCCATGCCGTTCGTCGACAGCGCCGGGGCGCGCATCTTCTGGCGGCTGGACGGCGCCGAGGCCAGCCCGGCGCTGGTTCTGCTCAACTCCATCGGCACCGACCTGTCGCTCTGGGACGCGGTCGTCCCGCATCTCCTCCCCGCCTTCCGCCTGCTGCGCATCGACATGCGCGGGCATGGGGCCTCGGAGGCGCCCGAGGGCGATTGCAGCCTGGCGATGCTGGCCGCGGACGTCGTCGCGGCAATGGAGGCGGCACGGGTCGATCGTGCCGCCCTCGCCGGCGTCTCGCTGGGCGGCATGGTGGCGATGGAACTGGCCCTGGGCTGGCCGGAGCGGGTGGCGGCGCTGGCGCTGATCTGCACCTCGCCGGCCATGGACCGGGCGGCGTGGAGCGATCGCGTCGCCCGTGTCAGGGCGGACGGCATGGCGGCGATCGCCGATCTCGCCATGGAGCGTTTCCTGTCCCCGGCCTTCGCGGCGCAAAAGCCCCACCTGGCCGCGAGCCTGCGACGCGGCCTGCTCGGCATGCCCGCCCGGAGCTATGCCGGCGCCGCCGCGGCGATCCGCGACATGCATCTCGTCGACCGCCTGCCGGCGCTCGCCGTGCCGACGCTCGTCATCACCGGCGACCGCGATGTCTCGACGCCCTGGGCCGGCCATGGCGAGCGCCTGGTGGCCGGCATCCCCGGCGCCGTCCACCATCGCCTCGACTGCGCCCATCTCGCACCGCTCGAGGCCCCGGCGAGCCTCGCGACCGCCTTGCGGGACTTCCTCGTCCCGCCCGCCGATCTGCGGCAGGCGGAGCAGAGTCTCTACGAGGCGGGTCTCGTCAACCGTCGCCGCGTGCTCGGGGATGCGTGGGTCGAGCGTTCCCTCGCCGCCCGCACGCCGTTCAATGCGGAGTTCCAGGCGATGATCACCCGGACGGCCTGGCAGGAGATCTGGGGACGGCCGGGGCTCGACGAGCGCACCCGGCGGCTGCTGGTGGTGGCGATCACCGCCAGCCTCGGCCGCTGGGAGGAATTCGGCCTGCATGTGCGCAGCGGCCTCGCGCGCGGCGGCTTCACGCGCGACGAGCTGAAGGAAGTGCTGATGCAGACCGCCGTCTATGCCGGCGTGCCCGCCGCGAACACCGCATTCGCCGAGGCCGGGCGGATCATCGACGCGCTGGAAGCCCAGCCGCCCAGCTGAGGAAAGATCCCGGCACGGAAGCCCCTGCCCGCGCCTCGGCGCCATTGCGTCCGGGGGCGCAGCCGGCCGGCGCTTGCCTCATGCGCCGGAAACCGCTTGCGTTCAGGCCGGCTCGCCGCATCTTCCCGACAGCACGCAATTTCCCGGTAGCACGCGATTCCTTATTTGCATTTTATATAATTTATTTCAATTTGAGGGAACGCGCGATGGCCCCGGCTTCGCCCGGCCGAGCGGGCGGGCCTTCACGAGCAGGAGCAGGGCAATGCCGAGGACGAGCCTTTCGCCGCAGGTGACGCTGAGGATCATCGAGCATATCCGCACGCATAATCTCAAGCGCGGCCACCACCTCGCGGCCCAGGCGCTCGCCGACAGCTTTCGCATCTCGCGCGGGCCGGTGAACGCCGCGCTGCGCGCCCTGGAGACGATGCAGATCGTCCGCTCGGAGCCGAACCGCGGCTATTTCCTCGCCAGGGACGCGGAGGAGCTGGGCGAGGCGGCCCTCGCCGCCGATGCCGGGATCGCCGGCCTGGAGGAAGAGCCGGAAGAGAAGGTCTATTTCGCCATCGCCGAGGATCGGCTGTCGGGAAAGCTGCCCGACCGGATGAGCGAAAGCGAGCTGATGCGCCTCTACGATGTCCCGCGCAGCCAGCTGCTGCGCATCCTGCATCGCATCATCGAGGAGGGATGGATCGAGCGCCTGCCCGGCAATGGTTGGGAATTCCGCCCGCTTCTGGCTTCCCGCGAGAGCTACGAGCAGGGCTACCAGTTCCGCGCCGCCGTCGAATCCCAGGCCCTGCTGCTGCCGAGCTTCCGCATCGACGCCGCCGCCTTCGAGGCCGCGCGCCAGGAACAGCAATGGCTGCTCGACGGCGGCTACCGTACCGCCTCGCGGACCGAGCTTTTCCGGGCCAATACCGGCTTCCACGAAATGCTGGCCGGCTGCTCCCGCAACGCCTTCTTCATCGATGCCGTCCGCCGCGTGAACCGGCTGCGCCGGCTGCTCGAATACCGCATCAGCCTCGACCGCACCCGCCTGCCGCAGCAGTGCCGCGAGCACCTCACCCTTCTCACCCTGATCGAGAAGGATTTGCGGCACGAGGCCGCCGATTTCCTGCGCGTCCACATCGAAGGCGCCAGCGCGATCAAGAGCCCGCATATTGGCGGCTCGAGTTAGATTGCATTTTATCACATATAATGTAGATTAGTGCGTGGGAGCCGACCAAACGCCACGCCTGTGACCGCCTGGAGCCTTGGCCCTCCCCATCCGAGGAAGCCGGAGCGAGTTCCATGGCATCTGCGAGCGACAGCGTTCTCGAAACGGCGGCGATCCCGCTGGCGACGCTCGTCTCCGGCCACACCCGCTACCGGACGGTGGACCTGCCGGCGGTGGCGGGAGCGGCGCTTCCGCGCCTGCCCCACATCCATCGTCTCCTGCTGGAGAACGTCGCCCGCACCGCCGGGGACGAGGCGCCCGCCGCCATGGCGGCGATCCTGGACTGGCAGGCCAGCGGCCGCAGCGAGGAGGAAATCCCCTTCCTGCCCGGCCGGGTGCTGATGCACGACACCACCTGCGGCCCGGCGCTGGTCGACATCGCGGCCATGCGCTCCGCCCTCGCCGAGGCGGGCGGCGATCCCGACCGGCTGCATCCGGTCCTGCCGGTGGACGTATCCACGGACCACTCCATCGCCGTGGACGTCTTCGGGCGCCCGGACGCCCTGCAGGCCAACATGGAGCGGGAGCTGCGCCGCAACGGCGAGCGCTACCGCTTCGTTAAATGGGCGACCCATGCCCTGCGCGGCCTCACCGTGCACCCGCCGGGCACCGGCATCATGCACACGCTCAACCTCGAGCGCCTCGCCACCGTCGTGGCGCGATCCGGCGAGGCGCCGGACGCATGGGCGGTGCCGGACACGCTGATCGGCACCGACAGCCACACCCCGATGATCAACGGCCTCGGCGTCCTCGCCTGGGGCGTGGGCGGGCTGGAGGCGGAAAGCGTCATCTTCGGCATGCCGGTGATGATGCGGGTGCCCGATGTGGTGGGGGTGCGCCTGACGGGAGCCCTGCGCCCCGGCGTGCTGGCCACCGACCTCGCGCTCACCGTCACCGAAAGGCTGCGGCGTATCGACCTCGCCGACCGTTTCGTGGAGTTCTTCGGGCCTGGCGTCTCCACCCTGTCGGCGGGCGAGCGGGCGGTGGTCGCCAACATGGCCCCCGAATTCGGCGCGAATACCGGCTATTTCCCCATCGACGCGCAGACCCTGCGCTATCTCGACCAGACCGGCCGTCCGTCGGAGCAGATCAGGCTCGTGGAGGATTACGCCCGGGCCCAGGGCCTGTGGTTCGATCCGCACGCCACGCCCCGCTACACCGATGTCGTCGAGCTGGACCTGTCCACGGTCGAGGTCAGCGTCGCCGGCCCGCGCCGGCCGCAGGACCGGCATCCGGCCGGCGCGACGCGGCAGGCCCTTGCGCCGCTGGTGCCCCGCGAAGCCCGCCCGACCACCGACAAGCGGCCGGGCGACGGCGCGGTCGCCATCGCCGCCATCACCAGTTGCACCAACACGTCCGAGCCGCGCCTGCTGGTCGCCGCCGGCCTCGTCGCCCGCAAGGCCCGGCGGCTCGGGCTGAAGCCGCCGGCCTGGGTCAAGACCTCGCTCGCGCCGGGCTCGCCCACGACCGAGCTCTATCTGCGGCGCGCCGGCCTGCTGGAAGATCTCGAGGCGCTCGGCTTCGGCATTGTCGGCTATGGCTGCACCACCTGCATCGGCAATTCCGGCGCCCTGACCGCCGGCATCGAAACGGCGATGGCCGAGGACGGCATCGTGCCGGCGGCCGTGCTGTCGGGAAATCGCAACTTTCCCGGCCGCGTGCACCCGCAGCTGGAGGCGGGCTTCCTCGCCTCGCCGCCGCTGGTGGTGTGCTTCGCCCTGGCCGGGGACGTCCAGCGCGATATCCTGCGCGATCCGCTTGCCACCGCGAAGGACGGCCGGGCCGTCCGCCTCGCGGACCTCTGGCCGAGCGGCGCGGAAATCGACGCCGCGCTGGCGGCCGCCCTCGATGCCGGGGATTACGACACCGCCTATCGGGGCGCCGAGGCCAGCGAGGCCTGGGAGCGGCTGGAGGCTCCGCGTTCGCCGCTGTTTCCCTGGGACGAGGCGTCCACCTATATCCGCCGGCCTCCCTTCGCCGACATCAAGGGCGGCACCCGCCTCGGCGCCTACCGCGCCCTGCCGCTGCTCGTGCTCGGCGACGACATCACCACCGATCACATCTCGCCGGCGGGTCAGGTCCCCCGGCAGAGCGAGGCGGCCGAATATCTGGTGGAGCGGGGAGAGAACCGCAACGACCTCAACGTGTTCGCGTCCCGCCGCGGCAATTGGGAGGTGATGGTGCGCGGCCTCTTCACCAACAAGTCGGTGAAGAACCTGCTCGCGCCCGGCATTCCGCCCGGCAGCACCATCCAGCCGATGAGCGGGGAGATCCTGCCCGTGTGGCGCGCCGCCCGGCAATATGCCGCGCTGCGACGGTCGGTGGTGATCGTCGCCGGCGAGCGCTACGGCATGGGCTCCTCGCGCGACTGGGCGGCGAAAGGACCGGCGCTGCTCGGCGTGCGGGCGGTGCTGGCGCTCGGCTTCGAGCGCATCCATCGCTCCAATCTCATCGGCATGGGCATCCTGCCCCTGCGGCTGCCCCCGCATCTGGGGCCGCAGGACCTCGCCCTCGCCCCCGGCGACATGATCGAGGTCGATGCCGCCGCGGCGAACATCCGGCCGCGGGCGCAGGTCGACGTCGCGATCATTCGCGGGGATGGGAGCCGCCAGGACTTCAAGGCGGCGGCGGCGATCGAGACCTCGCTGGAAGTCTCGATCCTCAAGGCCGGGGGCATTCTGCCGCTGATCCTGCAACGCGCGCTGGACCGGCCCTGATGCCGCCGGGCGCCGGGCAGGTGTCCCGGCGACCTCACGACGCTCGACGGGTATCGGGAGCGGCCCCGCCGCATCCCGGCCCCGAGACGAACGCCTGCCGGAAGGTCGCCCGCGGGCGGCCTGCCACAAGAGACCAAGAAACACGGAGGAAACGATGATCATTCTCAAGGCAAGCCTTCGCGCCGCGGGCCTCGCGGCAGCCCTCGCGCTGGGTGCCGCCCCCGCGGCGGCCGCACCGCTCGAACTGAAGATCATGGCGCCGGCGGGTGCCGGCGGCGGCTGGGATTCCGCCGCCCGCGCCATGCAGCAGGTGCTGATGGAGACCGGCGCCGCCAAGAGTGTTCAGGTGGTCAATGTCACCGGCGCCGGCGGCACGGTCGGCCTTGCCCAGTTCGTCAACGAGGCGCGGGGCAGCGGCAGCCAGCTCATGGTCGGCGGCATCACCATGGTCGGCGCGATCATCTCCAACAAGGCGCCGGTCAACCTCACGCAGGTGACGCCCATCGCCCGCCTCACCGGCGACCCGCTGGTGATCGTGGTGCCGAAGAATTCCCCGATCAGGACGGTGGCGGATCTCGCCGGGACGGTGAAGCAGGACACCGCGCGCACCATCTGGGCCGGCGGCTCGGCCGGCGGCGCCGATCACATCCTCGCGGCATTGTTCGCACAGGCCGCCGGCGCCGACGCCGCCAAGATCAACTACGTCGCCTTCTCCGGCGGCGGCGAGGCCCTCGCCGCCATGCTGGGCGGCCGGGTGACGGCCGGCATCTCCGGCTATGGCGAGTTCGAAAGCCAGATCAAGACCGGCGAGCTGCGGGCGCTGGCGCTGTCGTCGGGCAAGCGCCTGGAAGGCGTCGACGTGCCGACGCTGAAGGAACAGGGCGTCGACATCGAGCTCATCAATTGGCGCGGCGTCTTCGCCGGCCCCGATCTCTCCGCCGAGCAGAAGGCCGCCTTCGCCGGTGCGGTCGACACCATGGTGGCCTCCGAGCCCTGGGCCAAGGTGCTCAAGACGCGCGGCTGGGACAACGCCTTCCTTCCCGCCGAGGCGTTCAGGAGCTTCATCGCCGCCGAGAATGAGCGCGTCGGCACGGTGCTGAAGTCCATCGGCCTCGCCAAGTGATCCCCCAAGTGATCCACCTCCGCCGGGGGCGGCCGCCCCGCCTCCGGCCCTCAACGTCCTTCGGGAGGCCAGGATGAACATCTCACCCCTTCGGCGGATCGACGTCCCCGCCTTCGCCATCGGCACGGGTCTGATCGCCCTTGCCGGCGTGGTCGTCTGGGACACCGGCCGCATGACCATCGGCGCCACCTATGGCATCGGGCCGGAGGCCATGCCCTATGTGCTCGGGGCCTTCCTCGCGCTGCTCGGCGTCGCCCATCTCGTGAGCGCGCTGCGCGAGGCCCGGCCCGAGCCCGAGGAAACCGACCTCGGCGCCATCGGCTGGATCGGCGCGGCGCTGTTCGGGCTGCTGGCGGCGATAGGGCTCGGCGGCGGCTTCGTGCTCGGCACGGCGATCCTGTTCGCGTTCACCGCCCGCGCCTTCGGCCGGCGGGCGCTGCTGCTCGATCTCGGCATCGGCCTGGTGCTCGGCGTGCTGATCTTCCTGGTGTTCAACGACCTGCTGACCCTGACCCTGCCCCAGGGGCCGGTCGAGCGGCTGCTGTAAGCCGGGGAGGTCCTCTTGGATTCGCTGCTCTCCCTCGGCCACGGCTTTCTCGTCGCCTTCGAGCCCACCAACCTGCTCTTCGCCTCGATCGGCGTGCTGCTCGGCACCATGGTGGGCGTGCTGCCGGGCATCGGCCCCGCCCTGACGGTGGCGCTGCTGCTGCCGGTCACGTTCAAGCTCGATCCCGGCGGCTCGCTCATCATGTTCGCCGGCATCTATTACGGCGGCATGTATGGCGGCTCCACCACCGCCATCCTCATCAACACGCCCGGCGAGAGCGCCTCGGTCGCCACCGCCATCGAGGGCAACAAGATGGCGAAGGCCGGCCGCGGCGGGCCGGCGCTGGCCACCGCGGCCATCGGCTCCTTCGTGGCCGGCATCATCGCCACCATCGGCCTCGCCTTCCTCGCCCCCGTGCTGGTGAAGCTGGCGGTCGGCTTCGGCCCGTGGGACTATTTCGCGCTGATGGTGCTCGCCTTCGTCACCGTGGCTGCCACCTTCGGCTCCTCGCCGCTGCGCGGGCTCACCAGCCTCGCCGTCGGCATCCTGCTCGGCCTGGTCGGCATCGATCAGCTCACCGGCCAGGCGCGGCTGACCTTCGGGGTTCCCGAGCTTCTGGACGGCGTGGAAGTCACCACCCTCGCGGTCGGGCTGTTCGCCATCGGCGAGGCGCTGCACATCGCGGCCCGCCACCGGGCCAATCCCGAGAAGCCGATCCCCATCAAGGGGTCGCTCTGGATGACCCGGGAGGACTGGAAGCGCTCCTGGAAACCCTGGCTGCGCGGCGTCGCCTTCGGCTTTCCCATCGGCGCGCTGCCGGCCGGCGGCGCCGAGGTGCCGACCTTCCTCTCCTACACCACCGAGAAGCGTCTCTCCCGGCACCCCGAGGAGTTCGGCAACGGCGCCATCGAAGGCGTCGCCGGTCCCGAGGCCGCCAACAACGCCTCGGCGGCCGGCACGCTGGTCCCCCTGCTCACCCTCGGCCTGCCGACCTCGGCCACCGCGGCGATCATGCTGGCCGGCTTCCAGCAATACGGCCTGCATCCCGGGCCGCTGCTCTTCGCCCAGGAGCCGGATCTCGTCTGGGGGCTGGTGGCCAGCCTGTTCATCGCCAATGCGATGCTGCTGGTGCTGAACCTCCCGCTGATCGGCCTGTGGGTCCGGCTCCTCGCGATCCCCATGCCGTGGCTCTATGGCGGCATCCTGGTCTTCGCGGCCATGGGCACCATCGCCGCCAACCCGTCGGTGGTCGAGCTCGGCATGCTGATCGGCTTCGGCTTCCTCGGCCTGCTGATGCGCCGCTACGACTATCCGGTCGCCCCGGCCGTCGTCGGCCTCATCCTCGGCCCCATGGCCGACAGCCAGCTGCGGCGCGCGCTGCAGATGAGCCTCGGCGATCCGATGATCCTGCTGGAGAATCCGGGCTCGGCGACCCTGCTCGCCCTCGCCGCGCTGGCGCTGCTCGCCCCCTTCGTCATGAAGGGGCTGTCGCGCTACCGGATCGAGGAGGACTGACGCGACGGCGGAGCCGGTTCCGGCCGGCACCGCCGCGTCACAGCGCCGCCACGGGCCGGCCCGGCACGCCGTCCGCGACCGCGTGCCGCCAGGCGGCGGCATAGGCGGCCAGCGCCCCGTCGGCCGCCGGCGGGGCGGAGACACGCGCGACCGGCTGCGCCGGCGAGCCCGTCACCAGCAGCGCCGCGCCCAGCGAGGTGCCGGTCGAACCGGCGGGACTGCACCCCACCGGCCGCCCGGTCGCCGCCGCGATCATCTCCAGATAGTCCGCATTGCCGGCAAAGGGTCCCTCGACGATGACCGGGCCGGCGGCGCCGATCATCGACAGGCACTGCGCCGTCATCAGCGCCAGATACCACGACAGGGCGAGCATCCGCTCGCCATCCGTCTCCGGCGCGGCCGTCCATGCCGCCCGGCGCTCGGCGAAGGGTCCCGACCCGGCTTCGACCGAGGGCAGCAGCCGCACGCCCCGGCGCAGCACGGCGGCCCGGTCGGCCGCGCTCGGCCGCGCCTCGCATCCCGCCCGCACGATCTCGTATTCGCGCCCGCCCATGAAGCGCGCGGACGGCACCGGCTCGCCGCGCGCATCCACATTGATCAGCGTGTCGCGCGCGGGATCCAGCGCGACGGCCCCGGCGCCGACCGCCATGCACACCACCCAGGTGCCGGTCGACACCACCGCGAAGGGCGAGCTCCGTGCCAGCAGGTGGGGATAGAGCGAGGCATTGCTGTCGTGGATGCCGTTGGCGACCGGCGTATCCGGCGGCAGCCCGGCAAGATCGGCAACCTCCGGCCGCACCACGCCGAGCCGGTCCGTCGCCGGGCGCACCGGCGGCATGCGGTCGATCCATCCCATCCGTTCGACCAGCGAGGAGAAGCGCCCCTCGCGCGGCCGCCAGAGATCGGTATGGCAGCCGAGCGAGGTCGGCTCGGCCGCCGCCACCCCGGTCAGGCGCCAGGCCCAGTATTGCGGATAGGGGAGGATGTGCCGCACCTGCGCCGTCTCGGGAAAACGCCGGAACAGCCAGTGGAGCTGCGCCCCGAGGTTGAGGCCGTTGCCAAGCCGGGGCGACCCGGTCTCGTGGAAGGCCGGCCGGATCGCGTCATAGGCGGCGCGCATCTCCTCCGGGCCCGGATCTTCATAGTCGAGGATCGGCAGGACGAGCGCACCGGCCTCGTCGATCAGCGCCGCTGTCGCGCCATGGGTGGTAATCGAGATGGCGGCGATGCCGTGCGCCGCATTGAGGTCGCGCAGCGAGGCGATCAGGAAGTCCCAGTGCCCCTGCGTGTCGTAATGCGCGAAGGGCGGGCCCGCGCGCACCGTATTGGGAATCCGGCGCGCCGCGATCTCCGTCAGGCTGCCGGGCTCGACCAGCACCACCTTCACATTCGTCTTGCCGAAGTCGATGACGGCGATGTGGCTCACGCGCTCACTCCAGGTGGAAGACGGTCTCGAGCGGCACCGACACCGGGGAGCTGTCGGGCCGGGTCTCCATGATGTCGGCCATATGGCTCCACCAGCGCCGCATCACCGGATGCTCCGGCAGCGCGTCCATGCCGTGGTCGGCGCTCCGCCAGAGCGTCGCGAACAGCAGGCCGGTCTCGCGGTCTAGATGGATGGAATAGTCGCGGATGCCGGCGTCCTTCAGCAAGGCGCGCAGCTCCGGCCACAAGGCGTCGTGGCGGCGGCGATATTCCTCCGCCTGCCCCGGCAGCAGCTTCATCTTGAAGGCGATCTTCTCCATCGGCTCCCTCCCAGGAAAAGCTTAGGCAGCGCGATGACGGCGATCAGCAGCCCGCCGACGAAGATCGACATCACGATCCCCGGCACGTTCAGCAGGCCGAGGCCGAAGGTGACGAGGCCCATGATGAGCGCCGCCAGCACCACGCCGAGAATGCTGCCGGAGCCGCCGGTGATGGCGACGCCGCCCAGCACCACCATGGTGATCGCCTCCAGCTCCATCCCGGTGCCGATCGACGGGCGCGTCGAGCCGAGGCGCGAGGTGAGGCAGATGGAGGCGATGCCCGACATGAGGCCGGTGAGCAGGAACAGCGCCATCCGGGTGCGCTCGACACGGATGCCCGAGAAGGCGGCCGCGGTCGGGTTGTTGCCGATGGCGTAGAGCCGGCGCCCGAAATTGGTCAGGTGCAGCACGATGGCGTAGAGCGCCGCCAGCCCGGCGAACAGCACCAGCTCGAAGCTGAACACCCAGGCGACATAGCCTTGGCCGAACCAGGCGAAGCTCTCGGGATAGCCGTTGAAGGCGGTATCGCCGAGCACGATGTAGGCGATGCCGCGGAACAGGCTCATCGTGCCGATCGTCACCACGATCGAGGGCAGGCCCATGCGCGTCACCAGCAGGCCGTTGACCGCCCCGCAGGTCAGCCCCACCCCCAGCCCGATCGCCACCAGCAGCGGCGTATCCGCGCCGAACTGCAGCGCATAGCCCATGGCGGTGGACGCCAGCGCCACGATGGCGCCGACCGACAGGTCGATCTCGCCGGCGATCACCAGAAGCGCCATGGCGAGCGCGATCATCGCCTTCTCGGTGAAGTTGAAGGTGGCGTCGGAGAGGTTCCAGGGATCGAGGAAATAGGGCGAGGCGAACGAGTTGAAGGTGAAGATCGCCACCGCCACGGCGACCAGCAGCGTCTCCCAGCTGCGCAGCACTCGCGCCGCGGGGCCGGTGAGCCGGTCCGGGATCACCCGGCCGGGGGAGGTCTCGGTGGCGCTCATGCCGATGCTCCTGTGGCGGGGGCCGGCGCGGCATGGGCCTGCTCGGCGGATTTCAGGATGATGCGACCCTTGCGCTGCTCGGAACGGGCGTTGAAGGCCACCGCCAGCAGAATGGCGATGCCGGAGATCGCCATCTGCCAGAAGGGCGAGACGCCCGCCACCGGCAGCGCGTTCTTGATGACGCCGAGGAACAGCGCCCCCAGCACCGCCCCGCCCACCGTGCCGATGCCGCCGGCGATGGAGATGCCGCCGATCACGCAGGCCGCGATCACGTCGAGTTCGAAGCCTTGGGCCACCTCGGTATAGGCCACCGCATAGCGGCTCACCCACAGATAGCCGCACAGCCCCGCCAGCGCGCCGTTCAGCGTGAAGGCGACGAAGCGCGTGCCGCCCACCGAGATGCCGGCATAGATCGCGGCATGCTCGTTGCCGCCGACCGCATAGAAGGCCCGCCCCAGCGTGGTGCGCCCGATCATCAGCACGAACAGCGCGATGACCAGGATCGCCATCCAGGACAGCACGGGCAGGTCGAGCACGAGGCTGCGCGGCAGCGCCTTGAACGCCTCGCTCATCTGGTGGGAGTTGACCCACTCGCCGCCCGACAGGAGGAAGATCGCGCCGCGATACATCGTCATCGTGCCGAGGGTGACGACGATCGGCGGCAGCGCGAACCTCCACACCAGCAGGCCGTTGACCGCTCCCATGGCCGTCCCCAGCCCCACCGCGATCAGCAGCACCGCCCCGATCGGCAGGCCCGGCGCGGCGGCGTTGACGAGAGCGGCGACCATGCCGGTGAAGGCCAGCGTCGCGGCGACCGACAGGTCGATGCAGCGCGTGAGAATCACCGCCATCTGCCCGAGGGCGAGGATGATCAGCACCGCGCTGTCGTTGAAGATGGCGGCGAGGTTGCCGGGCCGGGCGAAGCCGGCGAAGCGGGTCTGCACCAGCGCGATCAGGGCGAGGATCGCCAGCGCCAGCATCGTCTCGCGCCGTTTGAGGATGGTGGCGATCATTCCCTTGCCTCCCCGATGCCGGCGGCCGCGCGGACCAGCGTCTCGGCGGTCAGGCCCTCGCGTGCGAACTCGCCGGCCATCCGCCCTTCGCGCATCACGATCACCCG
Organism: Ancylobacter oerskovii; assembly: GCF_018390555.1. Classification (GTDB taxonomy): domain Bacteria; phylum Pseudomonadota; class Alphaproteobacteria; order Rhizobiales; family Xanthobacteraceae; genus Ancylobacter; species Ancylobacter oerskovii. Next base: position 96,190 of record NZ_JAHBGB010000031.1, read on the forward strand.
GTCCGACATGCCGAGGATCTCCGGGATCTCCGAGCTGACCATGATCACCGACAGCCCCTCGGCGGCGAGCTCCGCCATGAACTCGTGCACCGCCGCCTTGGAGCCGACGTCGATGCCCTTGGTCGGCTCGTCGAGGATGATCACCCGCGGCCGGGTGGCGAGCCACTTGCCGATGATCACCTTCTGCTGGTTGCCGCCCGAGAGCAGGCCGAGCGGCTGGTCGAGGCTCGCCGCGCGCAGGTCGAGCCGCGCGGCATAGCGCCTCGCCAGCGCGAATTCCTCGGCCGCCCGCAGGAAGCCGGCCCGCGAGGTGCGGTGCAGCGAGGGCAGCGTCATGTTCTGGAAGATCGGCATCGCCCGCACCGCACCCTGCAGCCCGCGATCCTCCGGCACGTAGACGATGCCGGCGGCGATGGCGTCGCTGGGGCTGCGGATCGCCCGCTCCTGCCCGTCGATGCGGCAGCGGCCGCCGGAGGGTCGCGTCGCGCCGAACAGCGCCTGCATGAATTCCGAGCGGCCGGCCCCGACCAGGCCGTAGAAGCCGAGGATCTCGCCTTCGCGCAGCGTGAAGCCGATCGCCTCGAACTCGGTGGGATGGCAATAGCCCTCGACCCGCAGCACCTCCTTGCCGATGCGCGGCGCGCGCTCGGGGAAGATGCTGTGCAGGGTGCGGCCGACCATCATCTCCACCAGCCGCTTCTCGGAGACGTCGGCGATCAGGCCGGCATCCACCATCTGGCCGTCGCGGAACACCGTGTAGCGGTCGGCGATGCGGAAGATCTCATCGAATTTGTGGCTGATGAAAAGGATCGCCTTCCCTTCCGCCTTGAGGCGCTCGACGAGATCGTAGAGTTCCTCGATCTCCTTCTGCGACAGGGCGGCGGTCGGCTCGTCCATGATGACGACCCGCGCCTCGATCGACAGCGCCCGCGCGATCGCCACCAGGTGCTTGCTGGCGATGCCGAGGTCGCGCAGCACCGTGTCCGGGTCGAACGGCGCGCCGACATGCGCCAGGATGGCCCGCGCCTCGCGCCGCATGCGGCCCCAGTCGATCAGGCCGAAGCGGCCGCGCGGCGCATGGCCGAGGAAGATGTTCTCGGCGACGGTGAGGTCGTCGAACAGCACCGTCTCCTGGTGGATCGCCGTCACCCCCGCCCGTGCCGCCTCCTGGGCGGTGGCGAACCGGAGCGGGCGCCCCTCCAGGCTGATCGTCCCGGCATCCGGCTGGTTCACCCCGGTCAGGATCTTGACGAGGGTGGACTTGCCGGCGCCGTTCTCGCCGATCAGGGCCGTGACCTGGCCGGGAAAGAGGTCGAGATCGACGCCCTGCAGCGCCTTCACGCCGGGAAAGGATTTGGCGATGCCGCGCAGCGACAGCACCGGGCGGACGTCATGCGGGACGGGAGCGGCGCGCAGCGCGGCGATCCCCGGATGAGTGGACAGCATGGATCTTCCCCATTGGGGGCGGCCGGCCCGCGGCGGGCGCCGGGCCGGCCGGACCAGGCTCAGAACACCGACTTGAACTCGGCGATGTTCGACTTGTCGTATTTGAACGGCTCGGCCATCGCCGCCTCGCGGTTCTGGTCCAGCGTCGCGGTGCCCATGCGGCCCATCGGGATCTTGCCGCCGGGCGTCGCCTGCGCCTTCTTGGCGGCCAGCTCATAGGCGAGATAGGCCGCGGAATAGCCGAGGTCGACCGGGTTCCAGATCGCGAAGCTCTTCGAGGCGCCGCTCTCCACCGCCCCGGCCATCTCCGAGGGCAGGCCGAGCCCGGTGACGTTCACCTTGCCGATCTTGCCGGCGTCCGACACCGCCTGCGCCGCGGCGACGATGCCGACCGAGGTGGGAGCGATGATCGCCTTCAGATCGGGGTAGGTCTGGAGCAGGCCCTGGGTCTCGCGGTAGGACTTGTCGGCGAGGTCGTCGCCATAGACGGTGGTCACTACCTTGATGTTGGGATAGTTGCCCTTGACCTTGTTCATCTCGCCGATCCAGACGTTCTGGTTCGTCGAGGTCGAGGTCGCCGACAGCACCGCCACCTCGCCGCCTTCCGGCAGCTCGTCGGCGGCGAGCTTGATGATCGTCTGGCCGATCAGCGCGTTGGACGAGGGCGACAAGTGCATCTGCCGGCCTTCCGGCGCCACGCCGGAATCCCAGGAGATGACGGTGATGCCCCGCTGCATCGCCTTCTTCAGCGCCGGCACCACCGCATTGGGGTCGTTGGCGGAGATGGCGATGGCGTCCACCTTCTGCGCGATCAGGGCGTTGATGATCTCGATCTGCCCTTCGGCGGTGGTGGATGTCGGGCCGGTATAGATGATCTCGACATTGCCGAGCTCCTTCGCCGCCTGCTGGGCGCCGCGATTGGCCGCCTCGAAGAAGCCGTTGCCGAGCGATTTCACCAGCAGCGCGATCCGCACCGGCTGGTCGGCCATCGCCGCCGAGCCGATGAGCGAGACCGCGAGGATGGTGCAGCTTGCAAGGAATTTTCTCATTTGTTGTTCCTCCCGTGTTTATGTCAGTCCCAGGCGTCAGGCCGGTGAGCTGGTCGCGTCCACCCCCTCCTCGGCGCCCGCGCGCACCGGCGCGACGACGAGCGTCACCCCGGCATCGGCCAGCATGTTGGCGTAGCGGTCCTCGAGGCCGTCGTCGGTGACGACCGTGTGCACGCGCGACAGCGGGCACAGGATCAGCGACGAGCGCCGGGCGAATTTCGAGCTGTCCACCAGCAGCACCACCTCGTCGGCCTGGCCGATCAGCTTCTCCTCGGCCTGGATGATCAGCGGGTCGCTCTCCATCACCCCGAGCGGGCCCACGCCCTGGGCGCCCATGAACATCCGCCGGGCGTAGAAATTGCGCGTCACGTCGTTGTCGAACGGCGACAGGACGATCTGCTGCTCGCGATAGATCGTGCCGCCGGACAGCATCACCGTGTTTTTCGAATGGTTGAGCAGGTGCCCGGCGATGGGAAAGGAGTTGGTGAACACCTGCAGGCGGCGCGTGGCCAGCGGATGCACCATCTGGAAGGTGGTGGTGCCGCCATTGATGATGATGGCGTCGCCATCCGCGCACAGGTCGACCGCCGCCTTGGCGATTGCGCGTTTCTGAGCGATGTTGATCGAAACGTTGAGGGCGAACGGGCGGCCATTGAGCACGGTGACATGGGTCGGCGCCAGCGCCTCGGCGCCGCCGCGCACCCGGCGCAGCTTCTTGGCGAGATGCAGCTGGGCGATGTCGCGCCGGATCGTCGCCTCGGAACTGTCCGTCAGTTCCACCAGTTCGGCCACCGAGGCGAAGGGCTTCGCCTGGATGGTCGACAGGATCACGCGATGGCGCTCGGTTTCGTGCATGGTGCCTCCCCTTGTCACCGGACGTTATCGGGATTTTCGTCGCAGTCAATCAAAAACAATCAAGATAAGCTCGATTATGATCGAATATGATCATTTCTGATTGACACCCCGCCGGGACGGCGCCATGACTGCCCGCCGAGATCCCCGCGCCGGGGCAAGGGAGGACTTTCCGATGCTGAAGCCACTGTCGGGCAACCGGATTGAGAACGCCTGGGACGAGGAGAAGGCCCGGGCCCTGTCCGAGCCCGAGAAGCTGCTCTACCGCTCCAACCTTCTCGGCTCCGACAAGCGCGTCACCAATTACGGCGGCGGCAACACCTCGGCGAAGGTGATGCAGGCCGATCCGCTGTCCGACACCCCGGTCGAGGTGCTGTGGGTCAAGGGCTCGGGCGGCGACATCGGCTCGATGAAGCTCGACGGCTTCTCGACCCTCTACATGGACAAGCTGCAGGCGCTGAAGGGCAAGTATCGCGGCGTCGCCTTCGAGGACGAGATGGTCGGCTACCTGCCGCATTGCACCTTCAACCTCAACCCGCGCGCCGCCTCGATCGACACGCCCCTGCACGCCTATGTGCCGAGGAAGCATGTCGACCATGTCCATTCCGACGCCATCATCGCCATCGCCGCCTCGGTCGGTTCGAAGGAGCTGACCGCCGAGATCTTCGGCAGCGAGATCGGCTGGCTGCCGTGGAAGAAGCCCGGCTACGAGCTCGGCCTGTGGCTGGAGCGCTTCTGCCTCGAAAACCCGCAGGCGAAGGGCTGCGTGCTGGAATCGCACGGCCTGTTCACCTGGGCGGACGATGCGCGCGAATGCTACGAGACCACCATCGGCATCATCAACCAGGCCGCGGCCTGGCTGGACGAGCGCACCGCGCATGTCGCCGCCTTCGGCGGGCAGAAGGTGCCGACGCTGGCGGAGCCGGAGCGCCGCCGCGTCGCCGCGGCGCTGATGCCGGCGATCCGCGGGCTGATCTCGAAGGACCGGCACAAGGTGGGCCATTTCGACGACCAGGACGCCGTGCTGGAATTCGTCGGCTCGCAGCGCCTCGAGGAGCTCGCGGCGCTCGGCACGTCCTGCCCCGATCACTTCCTGCGCACCAAGATCCGGCCGCTGGTGATCGACTTCGATCCCGCCCATCCCGATCTCGACAAGACCCTCGCCGGGCTGGAAGCGGCCGTCTCCGCCTATCGCGAGGACTATGCGGCCTATTATCAGCGCTGCAGGAAGCCGGACTCGCCCGCCCTGCGCGACCCCAACGCGGTGGTCTACCTGGTGCCCGGCGTCGGCATGATCACCTTCGCGCTCGACAAGGCCACCGCCCGCATCTCCGGCGAGTTCTACGTCAACGCCATCAACGTCATGCGCGGCGCGTCCTCGGTCGGCACCTATCAGGGGTTGCCGGAGCAGGAGGCGTTCGACATCGAGTACTGGCTGCTGGAAGAGGCGAAGCTGCAGCGCATGCCCAAGCCGAAGAGCCTCGCCGGCCGGGTCGCCGTCATCACCGGCGGCGCCGGCGGCATCGGCGCCGCGACCGCCGTGCGCTATCTCGCGGAAGGCGCCTGCGTGATGCTGGCCGATATCGATGCCGGCGCGGTCGAGGAGGTGCGCGCCGGGCTCGCGGCGCGCTTCGGCGCCGATGTGGTGCGCGCGGTCGCGATGAACGTCACCGACGAGGCGGCTGTGGCGGGCGCCTATGACGCGCTGGCGATCGAGTTCGGCGGCGTCGACATCGTGGTGTCGAATGCCGGCATCGCTTCCTCGGCCCCGGTGGAGGACACCTCTCTGGAGCTGTGGAACCGCAACATGTCGATCCTGTCGACGGGCTATTTCCTCGTCTCGCGCGAGGCGTTCAAGCTCCTGAAGAAACAGAAGATCGGCGGCTCGATCGTCTTCGTCGCCTCGAAGAACGGGCTGGCGGCCTCGCCCGGCGCCTCGGCCTATTGCACGGCGAAGGCGTCGGAAATCCACCTGGCCCGCTGCCTCGCCCTGGAAGGGGCGCCCGAGGGCATCAGGGTGAACGTCGTCAATCCCGACGCGGTGCTGCGCGGCTCGCGCATCTGGTCGGGCGACTGGCTCGCCGAGCGCGCCGCGACCTATGGCAAGGACAAGGAGGGGCTGGAGGAGCACTACCGCCAGCGCAGCCTGCTCAAGCGCTCGGTGCTGCCCGAGGACATCGCCGAGGCGAACTATTTCTTCGCCGCCGACATCAGCGCCAAGTCCACCGGCAACATCCTCAACGTGGATGCCGGCAACGTGCAGTCGTTCACGCGGTGAGGCGTCGGGCGCCGTCGGGCGCCCGTCCCGCGAAGAGCGGCCCCAGGGAGAGAAACATGATCGACGCATCCCTCATTGCGGATGAGAACGCCGCGCGGCGGCCCGAGCTCGACCGCGACTACGAGACGCTCGGCGAGCGGCTGGCCCGGCGCGGCCTCGACATCGACACGCTCACCGCCCGCGCCATGGCGTTCGGCGTGGCGGTGCCCAGCTGGGGCGTCGGCACCGGCGGCACCCGCTTCGCCCGCTTCCCCGGGCCGGGCGAGCCGCGCAACGTCTTCGACAAGCTCGACGATTGCGGCGTGATCCACCAGCTCACCGCCGCCACGCCGACGGTGTCCCTGCACATACCCTGGGACCGGGCAAGCCCCGCCGACCTGAGCGCCAAGGCGGACCAGCTCGGCCTCGGCTTCGACGCGATGAACTCCAACACCTTCCAGGACAGCCCCGGCCAGCCGCTCAGCTACAAGTTCGGCTCGCTCTCCCACACCGACAGGGCGGTGCGCGAGCAGGCGGTGGCGCACAATATCGACTGCATCGAGATCGGCCGCGCCATCGGCTCGAAGGCCCTGACGATCTGGATCGGCGACGGCTCGAACTTCCCCGGCCAGTCGCATTTCGTCCGCCAGTTCGACCGCTATCTCGACAGCGCCAGGGCGATCTACGCCGCCCTGCCGGACGACTGGAAGCTCTTCACCGAGCACAAGATGTACGAGCCGGCCTTCTACTCGACGGTGGTGCAGGACTGGGGCACCAACTACCTGATCGCGCGGGAGCTGGGGGACAAGGCCCATTGCCTCGTCGACCTCGGCCATCACGCGCCGAACGTGAACATCGAGATGATCGTCGCCCGGCTGATCCGCTTCGGAAAGCTGGCGGGCTTCCACTTCAACGATTCGAAATATGGCGACGACGACCTCGACGCCGGCTCCATCGACCCCTACCGGCTGTTCCTCGTGTTCAACGAGCTGGTCGATGCGGAAGGCACGCCCGGCTTCGCCCCCGCCTACATGATCGATCAGAGCCACAACGTCACCGATCCGATCGAAAGCCTCATCGCTTCGGCGACCGAGGTTCAGCGCGCCTTCGTCCAGGCCCTGCTGGTGGACCGCGCCGCCCTGTCGGCGCATCAGGAGGCGAACGACGCGCTGATGGCCACCACCACGCTCAAGGTGGGGTTCCGCACCGACGTCGAACCCATCCTCGCCATGGCCAGGTTGCGCAAAAGTGCCGCGGTCGATCCCATCGCCGCCTATCGCCGGTCGGGCTACCGCACCCGGATCGCCACCGAACGCCCTGCCATCACCGGCACCGGCGGCGGAATAGTCTGATCGTACACCTCATCGTACCGGCCGGGGGCCTCTTCCGAAGCGCCCGGCCGTCAGCCGACCTCGTGCCGCCACGGCGGATTGGCGCCGACCCGGGTGACGGAAATCGCCGCCGCCCGGGTGGCGAAGGCAAGCACCTCCGCCAGCCTCTCCGCCGGCAGAGTGGAGAGGGTCTGAGGATCGAGCGCCCCCTGCTCGGCGAGCGCCGTCAACACCCCGGCATTGAAGGTATCCCCGGCTCCCACCGTGTCGGCGACGCTCACCACCGGCGCCGGCACCTCGACGTCGAGCCCCGCGCCGATGGCCCGCGCTCCCCGCGAGCCCCGGGTGATCAGCACCAGCGACGGCCCCATCGCCCGCACGTCCTGCGCCCGCGCCGCGAGATCGCCCGGGCCGGTCAGCCAGAACAGGTCCTCGTCCGACAGTTTCACCACATGGCTGAGCGCCATGAGCCGGCCGATCCGGGCCCGGTAGCCCGCCTCGTCGCGGATGAAACCCGGCCGCACATTGGGATCCAGCATGATGAGCCGGCCCTGCCCGTCGCCCGCAACCTTTGCCGCGATCGCTTCCATGGCACTGCCAACCGGCTCGTTGACGAGGCTGATGCCGCCCAGGAACAGCGCCCGGAGGCTCGCGGGCAGCTCCGGCACGTCCGCCGGGGCCAGCAGGCGGCCGGCGGTATTCTCGTCGAGGAAGAGGTAGCGCGCCTGTCCCTCGACCAGGGTGACGAAGGCGAGCGTCGTGGGCCGGTCCACTGGTTGGCACAACCGGGCATCGACGCCGGCGGCGGCGAGCGCGGCCCGCAACTGCTCCCCGAACAGGTCGGTCGACAATCCGTACCAGAAGGCCGTCGGCGCCCCGAGCCGGGCGCAGGCGATGGCGGTGTTGAACACCGCGCCGCCGGGTAGCGGCAGGAAGGCCTGCCCTTCCGGGGTCTGGCGCGGCACCATGTCGATCAGGGCCTCGCCGGCGCAGAGGATCACCGGCGAAGGGATGGCGGGAGCGGGCATCGATCCAGTCCTTGAGGCGGAGAGCTTGCGGCGACATCATTTTCCTATCGATCCGGCGCTCTCGCGGGATCGAAAAGGCCATGGGTCAACCGCCGATATACTCGGTCAGCACCGCGCGCGCACCCCTGGCCCACACGGCCTCGAGCGCCGCCGCGAAGGCCCCCGCGACCTCGGCATCCTCCCCGAGATCGCCATAGACGTCCCGCATGGCGAGCCACGCCGCCGGATCGGCCTTGGCCGCCTGCGCCCTCGCGGTCAGTTCGTCCCAATTGGGGTCGTTCGGGGCAATCACGGCCCCGCTGTCGGTCACGCCGGCGCAATAGCGGCACCATAGGGCCGAGGCGAGGATCAGCCCCTTCGGCAACCGGCCGGCGGCGCGGTTGTCGCGGATCGAGGGCACGATGAATTTCGGCTGGCGATTGGAGCCGTCGAGGCAGAGCCGCCGCACCGTGTCCGCCACCTCCGGGTTGGCGAAGCGCTCGCGGATGATGGCGTAATAGGCCTGAAGATCGGTATCGGGCACCGGCGGCACGATGGGGATGATCTCCTCGCGCTCCACCTTGTCGAGGAAGGCCGTGATCAGCGGCTCCTCCATCGCCTCGTGCACGAGGTCGATGTCCATCAGCCCGCCGGGATAGGCGATGATGGCATGGCCGCCATTGAGGATGCGGATCTTCATCGTCTCATAGGCATGGACATGCTCGGTGAAGATCACGCCCACCTTCTCCAGCGCCGGCCGGCCGGCGGGGAAACGGTCCTCCAGCACCCATTGCCGGAACGGCTCGCACGTCACCGGCACGGGGTCGTCCAGCCCGAACGCCGCCGCCATGGCGCGCTCTCGCTCGCCGGTCGCCGGCGTGATGCGGTCCACCATGCCGTTCGGAAAGGCAACATTCGCGTTCACCCAGTCGGCGAACCCGGGATCGAACAACCGCGCCAGGCCGACCACCACGTCGCGGGTGACGTCGCCATTGCCCGGGAGGTTGTCGCAGGACATGACGGTGAAAGGGATGATGCCGGCATCACGGCGCGCCTTCAGCGCCGCGAGGATGGCGCCGAAGGCGGTCTCCGGCGCGCCGGGATTGGCCGCATCGGCCCGAATCTCCGCCGCACCGGCATCGAGCCGACCGACGGAATCCATGAAATAGCCGCCTTCGGTCACCGTCAGGCTGACGATGCGGATCTCCGGCTTCGACATCGCCGCGATCAGCGCCGCATTGCCCGGCTCGACGGGAAGAAAGTCGATCATCGCGCCGATGCGGCGGGCGCTCTTGCCCGCGGGATCGAGCTCGACAACGGTGGAGAGGCAATCCTGCGCCATCAGCGCCTCGCGCATCCGGCCATCGGCCGGGCGCACGCCGGCACCGATGATCGCCCAGTCGTGCCCTTCCCCCAGCGCGAACAGGTCGTCGAGATAGACCGCCTGATGCGCGCGGTGAAAATTGCCCAGCCCGATATGGACGATGCCCGGCGTCAGCGCCGAGCGGTCATAGGCCGGAAGCGATAGGGCGGGCGTCGTCATCTCTGATATCATCCAGTTTGCCGCCGCCCCGCCGAAGCCCGGGCGGCGAATGAAGCCGGCTCGCGCGGTCGCGAGAAGCCCGGGCCGCAGCCCGGGAGGATCAGGCTGAAAGGGTGTGTCCCGCGGCATCGAAACGGTGCAGCTTGCCGGGCTGGGCAGCCAGGCTCACGGCGTCGCCGTAATGCAGTTCGACCTCGCCGCCGGCGCGCACCGTCAGCGGCCCCATGCCGTCCACCTGCACCTTGAGGAACGTGTCGGAACCGAGATGCTCGGAAATGCCGACCACTCCCTTCCAGGGACCGTCGGCGGCGATCGCGATGTGCTCGGGGCGTACGCCAAGCGTATGCGCGCCGTGCTTCGCCGCCTCGGCTCCCTCGATGAAGTTCATCTTCGGCGAACCGATGAAGCCGGCGACGAAGAGATTGGCCGGCGTCTTGTAGAGCTCCAGCGGCGAGCCGACCTGCTCGATGCGCCCGGCATTCAGCACCACGATCTTGTCGGCCATGGTCATGGCTTCCACCTGATCATGGGTGACGTAGATCATCGTGGTCTTGAGCGACTGGTGCAGCTCGGAGATCTCCTGCCGCATCGAGACGCGCAGCGCCGCGTCGAGGTTCGACAGCGGCTCGTCGAAGAGGAAGGCCGAGGGCTCGCGCACGATGGCCCGGCCGATGGCGACGCGCTGGCGCTGGCCGCCGGAGAGCTGGCTCGGCCGACGGTCGAGATAGGGCGTGAGGTTCAGCACCTTCGCCGCCGCCTCCACCTTGCGGTCCTGCTCGGCGGCGGGCATGCCGGCCATGCGCAGCGGGAAGGCGATGTTCTTGCGCACGCTCATATGCGGGTAGAGCGCGTAGCTCTGGAACACCATGGCGAGCCCGCGCCGGGCCGGCGGCAGCCTGGTCGCATCGCGGCCGTCGATGGCGATGATGCCGTCCGTGGTGTCCTCCAGCCCGGCGATCAGCCGCAGCAGGGTGGACTTGCCGCAACCGGACGGGCCGACGAACACGACGAATTCGCCGTCCTTTATGGTGAGGTCGATCCCCTGAATGATGGAGACGCCGCCGAATGACTTCCTGACGTCGGAAAGGACGATCTCGCCCATCGGTATCTCCTATTTCACGGCGCCGAAGGTGAGGCCGCGCACGAGTTGCTTCTGGCTGAACCAGCCGAGGATCAGGATCGGCGCGATGGCCATGGTGCTGGCGGCGGAAAGCTTGGCGTAAAAGAGCCCCTCGGGGCTCGAATAGCTGGCGATGAAGGCGGTCAGCGGCGCCGAGTTGGCGGCGGTGAGGTTCAGCGTCCAGAAGCTCTCGTTCCAGGCGAGGATGACGTTGAGCAGCAGCGTCGAGGCGATGCCCGGCACCGCCATCGGGGTCAGCACATAGAGGATCTCCGAGCCGAGCGAGGCGCCGTCCATGCGCGCCGCCTCGAGGATTTCGCCGGGGATTTCCTTGAAATAGGTGTAGAGCATCCAGACGATGATCGGCAGGTTGACCAGCGTCAGCACGATGACGAGGCCGAGCTTGGTGTCGAGCAGGCCAGTGTCGCGGGCCAGCAGGTAGATGGGCACCAGCACGCCGACCGCCGGCATCATCTTGGTGGACAGCATCCACATCAGCAGGTCCTTGGTCCGCTTGCCCGGCACGAAGGCCATGGACCAGGCGGCGGGGATGGCGATGAGGAGGCCGACCAGCGTCGAGCCCACCGCGATGACCACCGAATTCCAGAAATGACCGAGGTAGTCGGAGCGCTCGTTGACGGTGTGGTAGTTCTCCAGCGTCCAATCGAAGAACAGGAAGGACGGGTGCGAGTTGATCGCCTCGCCCTCGGTCTTGAACGAGGTCAGGATCGTCCAGAGGATCGGGAAGAAGATCAGCAGCCCGATCCCCCAGGCCAGAGCGGTGACGACGGCTTTACGGCTGTTCGAGACATGACGCGCCATCTCACGCCTCCAGATTCTTGCCGATCATCCGCATCAGGAAGATCGCGACGATGTTGGCGAGGATGACGGCGACGATGCCGCCGGCGGAGCCGAGGCCGACGTCGAATTGCAGCATCGACTGCATGTAGACGAGGAAGGTCAGCGTCGTGGACGCGGTGCCGGGCCCGCCATTGGTGGTCACCAGGATCTCGGCGAACACCGACAGCAGGAAGATGGTCTGGATCAGTACCACGACGGTGATGGCGCGGGTCAGGTGCGGTACGGTCAGGTGTACGAAGCGTCTGATCGGACCGGCGCCGTCCATCTCGGCGGCGTCCATCTGCTCGCGGTCGAGGCTCTGCAGCGCGGTGAGCAGGATCAGCGTCGCGAAGGGCAGCCATTGCCAGGCGACGATCACGATGATCGAGGCGAGCGGTGCCTCGGCGAAGAAGTCGATGGGCTCGAGGCCCAGGCCGCGGGCGATGGCGGCGAACAGCCCGTTCACCGGGTTCATCAGCATGTTCTTCCACACCAGCGCCGAGACGCTGGGCATGACGAAGAACGGGGCGATGACCAGGATGCGGACGATGCCCTGCCCCCAGACCGGCTGGTCGAGCAGCACTGCCAGCGCCACCCCGCCGACCACCGTGATGACCAGCACGCCGAGCACCAGGGTCAGCGTGTTGACCAGCGCCGGCCAGAAGGCCGGGTCGGTGAAGAAATAGAAGTAGTTCTCGAAGCCGGTGAACTCCTCCGTTCCCGGCATCAGCAGGTTGAAGCGCAGGAGCGAGAAATAGATGGTCATGCCGAGCGGCACGATCATCCACAGGAACAGGAGGACGACCGCCGGGGAGAGCATGAGCCGGCTTGCGGTGCGTGAGGCTTGCGTCGCCATGGATCGGTTCCCGGCTGGAGCAGGCCGCGGCACCAGCGCCGCGACACCACGTCTGGAGTGAAGGAGGACGGCGGCCGTCAGGCGGGCGCCGCGTCCTCCCGCGGACCGGAGCGCACGCCCCGGGCCGCGTCAGGGACCTGCCGGCAAGGCCGGCGCGGCGCTACTTCGGATAGCCGGCGCGGGTCATCTCGCGGGAGGTCAGCGCCTGCGAGGCGCTGAGCGCCTGCTCGGCGCTCGCCTTGCCGGCCAGTGCCGCGGAGAATTGCTGCCCGACCGCGGTGCCGATCGCCTGGAATTCCGGGATCGCCACGAACTGGCCGCCGGTATAGGGCACCTGCTGCTCGGAGGGCTTCTGGGTGTTGGCGGCCTCGATGGCCTTCAGCGTCATCGGCGCGAAGGGCGCGGCCTTCAGATACGCCTCGTTCTTGTAGAGTGAGGAGCGCGTGCCGGGCGGCACATTGGCGATGCCCTCCTTCTCCGCCACCAGCTTGGTGTAGGCCGGCGACGTCGCCCAGGCGACGAAGGTCTTGGCGGCCTCGGCCTTGGTGGTGCTGGCGGGGATGGCGAGGTTCCACGACCACAGCCAGTTGCCGTGGTTGGAGCCGCCCGCGCGGGTCGGCGCCGGCGCGAAGCCGACCTTGTCGGCGACCTTGGATTCCTTTGGATCGGAGATGAAGGAGGCGGCCACGGTGGCGTCGATCCACATGCCGCATTTGCCGGTCTGGAACAGCGCGAGGTTCTCGTTGAAGCCGTTGGAGGACGAGCCGGGCGGGCCGTAGCTCGACATCAGCTTCAGATAGGTGTCGAGGGTCTTCTTCCATTCCGGCTTGTCGAATTGCGGCTTCCACTGCATGTCGAACCAGGCGCCGCCCATGGAATTGTTCATGGAGGTGAGGAACGCCATGTTCTCGCCCCAACCGGCCTTGCCGCGCAGGCAGATGCCGTACACGCCGGCGCCCTTGTCGGTCATCTTCTCAGCCGCCTGGGCGATGAAGTCCCAATCCGGGTTTTCCGGCATCTTCAGCCCGGCCTTCTCCAGAAGATCGGTGCGGTACATCAGCATCGAGCTCTCGGCATAGAAGGGCACGGCGAAGAGCTTGCCGTTGAGGGTGAGGCCCTGCGCCACCTGCGGCAGCAGATCGGCCTGGTCGTAGTCGGCGCCGAGATTGTCGAGCGGCACCAGCCAGCTCTGCTTGGCCCAGATCGGCACCTCGTAATTGCCGATGGTCAGCACGTCGTACTGGCCGCCCTTGGAGGCGATGTCGGTGGTGACGCGCTGGCGCAGCACGTTCTCTTCCAGCGTCACCCAGTTGACCTTGATGTCGGGATGCTTGGCGTTGAAGTCCGGCGTGAGGCGCTGCATGCGAATCATGTCGCCATTGTTGACCGTGGCGACGGTGATGGTGGTCTGCGCCGAGGCGGCGCCCGTGACGGCAAGCAGCAGCGACGCGCTCATGAGGGCGCGGACGGTAACGGTCATGGCTTTCCTCCCTGGCGAATTGAGCAATTCATCGCCTTGTGGGCAAATATTCATTTGGAACGACGTGACGTCAATCCCCCCGCCATGCTGCGGTGCGAGAGGCACATGGGCGACACCGGCGCGGCGGCACCTTCGCGCGATGAACAACGCGCGCTGCGGATGCCGGTTGCCGCAACCGGTCTACACGTCGCAGTGATGGGTCGTTTGCGAGGCGCCCGGCCGCATAGGCCCGCACCGTCCGGGAGGAAATTGCCGGGCGCGCTCCTGAAGGATCGAACCCGGCAACAGCCGGGCGCGTTCTTGAAGGATCGAACCCGGCAACAGCCGGGCGCGCCTTTGAAGGATCGAACCCGGCAACAGCCGGGTTCGAGGCGCGTTCAGAGCGCCAGCACCCCGCGCGCTGTCGCCTCGTCGGTGACGAGGCCGTTGAGAATGCCCGAGCGCAGGGCCGCGGCAATGGCCGGGATCTTCGAGGGGCCGGCGGCGATGCCGATCACCGGACGGTCGGGACGGGTCGGCGGGGCCTGCATGCCGCCGAGGCGCCGGTTGATGGCGAGGTCGAGATAGCGCCCCTCGGCGTCGAAGATGCGGCCGGCCACCTCCCCGACGGCCCCCGCCCCCTGAACCTCCCTGAGCTCCGCCGGCTTCAGGAAGCCGTCGGTGAGAAGCGGCGCGTCGTCGCTCATCTGGCCGACGCCGACAAAGGTCACGTTGGCCGCGCGCGCCAGTTCGCGCACCTTGCGGATGGGCCCCAGCGACTGGAAGGTGGCGTTCTCCTCGGCTGTATCGCTGATCACCGGCACCGGCATCGGGTAATGCGGCGCGTGGACCTTTTCCGCCAGCCGCATGATCACGTCGAAATAGGAGGCGGAACCGTCCGGCGCGATGTTGCCGATCAGCGAGACCAGGCAATGCTGGGGAGCTTCGATCGAGCCGACGGCCTCCACCATGCCGCGCATCGCCCGCCCGGTGCCGAGCGCGATGACCAGCGCCTCCGGCTCGCGCAGCACCCGCTCCAGCTCCGCCGCCGCCGCCGGGGCGATGGCCCGCACGGGATCGCGGTCCGGCCCGAGGCCGGGCATGACCCGGCAGCGCACCAGATGGAAGCGTGTGCGCAGCGCGGTCTCCAGCTCCTGGCAACTCGCCAGGTGATGGTTGAGCCGGACATGGATCAGGCCGGCGGCGACCGCGCGGCTCACCAGGCGCTGGGCGCGCTGGCGCGACACCCCCATCTCGGCGGCGATCTGGTCCTGCGTCAGCCCCCCGACATAATAGAGCCACGCGGCGCGGGCCGCCTGATCGTCGATGGAGGGATCGAGTTCGACAGGGATGTTCATGCGGGATCGGCCAGGTCGGCGGGAGGTTGAAGCACGGGTTGGGGCGAGATCTGGAGCAAGGACTGGACCAAAGGCGGGGGTGAGCGGAACAGCTCCGGCCGTGCCGCCTGCAATTCGGCGAAGCCGGCGAAGCGCGCCTGCGGGCGCAGCGCGTCCGGCAGGACGATGTTCATATGCCCGAAATGGCTGCCGCCGGTGAAATGCCAGGTCTCCATGCCGGCCGCCGCGCCGGCCTGCAATCCCGCGACGCTGTCCTCCACCACGACGCACGCCGCCGGATCGGCCCCCATGCGGGCGGCGGCATGAAGGAAGAGATCGGGCGCCGGCTTTCCTCGCGCCACCTCGCTGGCGGTGAAGGCGCGGCCGACGAAGAACTGTTCGAGGCCGGAGATCCGCAGCGAGGCGGCGAGCCGCGGCGGGCTCGACGACGTGGCGACGCAGCAGGGAACGTCCAGCCGTTCGAGCATCTCCACGGCCCCCGGCATCGGCGACAGCCCGCGCTCGAAGCCGGCGATCAGCCGCGCCCGGTAATCCGTCTCGAAGCTCGCCGGCAACACCACGCCGAAGCGCTCGCGCACCTCTGCGAGGATCACCGGATAGGCGCGGCCGATGAAATGGCGCGCGACGAAATCGACGTCGACGGCGATGCCGTGACAGGCCAGTTCGTCGATGAGCGCACGGGCGCTGAGCACCTCGCTGTCGATCAGCACGCCGTCGCAATCGAAAATGATGAGGCCGGGACGCATGATGAGCGGTCTAATCCCCAACCGGCCCGAGGTCCAGTGACGGCCGCCGTTTTGGCGTGGCGGGCGGCCCCGACGCCCGCGCGCCTCGCTCTCCGGCGGCTATCGGAGCGATGGCCGGAGCGCACCCGCCTGCCGCCAGCCGCCTGCCGCGAGCCATGCCGGCGCGATGGTATTAAGCCCAAGACGATCGCGTATTCGCCGACCCATCCCAATGACGGATACTTGTGTTCATCTCATTGATTATAATTATTATGATGTAAATATAGACGAGCCGGCCAAACTGCATTGACGCCGCCCGATACGTCATGAAAAGTTGACTGCGACGCATTCCCGCAAGGAGGCGTCGGAGACGCAGCCTATCCCTCGAGCGCGGACGGTTTCGGGCATTGAGCTATCGGCATTCCATGACCTGCTACACAGAAGGCATCCGGCCGACCATGCCGGTCAGGTGGCGCGGTCTCGACGGCCTGATGAGCGTCTTCTGGGATGTCGAAAGCGAGGCGGGAGCCAGGGGCTATTATCTGTCCCCCGATCCGCGCCTCATGATCTTCTTCGACGACATCTCGCCCTATATCCGCATGTCGAACCGCGACGGGGCGTTCACGCAGCATTATCGCCCAATGACGCGGGCCATGTACGTGCCCGCCGGCGTGCCCATGTGGACCAGCATCACCGCCACGCACCGCTTCTCCCATCTGGACCTGCATGTGCACAAGGACCGGCTGCTGCGCTTCCTGTCGCCGTCGGTGGGGACATCGGCGGCGCTGACCGCCCTGCGCCGGCCGGTCGAGATCCAGGATGCCGGCGCCATCGAGACGCTGGCCGGGCTGCTCGTCGAGGAGGTGGCGACCCCCTCCCGGCACGCGGTCTTCGCGGAGAGCCTGGTCGGCAGCATCGTCACCGGTCTGCTCGAGATTCCCGAGCCGGGCGGGACGGCGGCTGCCACCACCAGCCGGCTCACGCCGTCGCAGATCGACAGGCTGGCCTCGCGCCTCGACGCCAGCCGCGACGGCCGGCTGACCGTCGCCGAGATGGCGGAGACGGTCGGCCTGTCGGAAAGCTGGTTCGCCAACGTCTTCAAGCAGACCGTGGGCCAGACGCCGCTGCAGTGGCAGCTCGGCAAGCGCATCGACCTCGCCAAGCGGTTGCTGCTGGAGGACGAGATCCCCCTCGCGGGGATCGCCGCCCAGCTCGGCTTTTCCGACCAGGCGCACCTGACGAAGGCCTTCCGCCGGATCGTCGGGGAAACGCCCGCGGCCTGGCGGCGCCTGCAGCAGCCGGCCCGGCTATAGAGGGCCGGCACGCGCCGCCCCGCCCGGTTTGGCGGGGCCTGTGCCCCTCGACCGTCACCAGGTACGGCGCAGGCTGACCAGGATTTCGCGGCCGGGATTGTACCAGTTGGCGCCGTAGCCGCCGTAAGCGACATATTTCTTGTCGAACAGGTTGGTGACGTTCAGCTGAAACGTCGTCTTCTCGACGATCTCATAGGTGAAGGCGGCATCGAACACGGTATAGCCGCCCGCTTCCATGGTGTTGGCGTCGTCGAAATAATAGGGCCCGGAATAGCGCGCCCCGAAGCCGAACGTCATGTCGCCGCGCTTGCCGTGCGCCGGCAGTTTGTAGTCCAGCCACAGCGAGGCGACATGCTCGGGGACGAACGCCAGGCGATTGCCGACATTGCCGCCGATCCCGTCCTCGACGATGCGGGAATCGAGATAGGAATAGGCGGCGATCAGGTTGAGGTTGTTCGGCAGTTCCGCCTTCGCTTCCAGGTCGAGACCCCTGACCCGCGCCTCGCCGATGGTCGATTCCAGCTGGGTGACCGGATCGGTGACGGTGACGTTGGTCTTGGTCAGGTCGTAGACGGAGGCCGTGAACAGGCCGGGAAAATCGGCGGGGCGGTACTTCACCCCGGCCTCGTACTGCTTGCCGCGCTCGGGCTCGATGCTCACGGTGGACGAGGTCGGGGCCGCGGATTCCGCATAATTGGCGAAAGCGGTGAGGTCCTCGGTCAGCCGGTAGGCGAGGCCGACGCGGGTGGTGAACTCGCTGAACGTGCCCTCGGCGACGGTATCGGACAGAAGATTGTTCTGGGTCACGTCGATCCAGTCGTTCCGCAGTCCGACCGAGAGGATCAGCTTGTCGAAGAATGTCAGCCCCTGCTGGCCATAGATGGAGCTCACCTGCTGGTCGGTCTGGGTGCTGCTGTAGAGGTACAGCGATTCCGGCGCGCCCGAATAGACCGGGTTCGACCAGTCGATGCTCGGCGCCAGATCGTACCAGGAATCGTTCCGCTGGTTGGAACGGTTGTATTCCACGCCGACCAGCGAGCGGCTTTCGACATTCTCGAAATCGACCTCGTATTTCAGATAGGAATCGATGACGAAATTGTCGTTCGCATTCTCGTTGGCGAAGAAATAGCGGTTGGAGACGGTATTTTCCGGCGGCGCCAGATCGAAGATATAGGCATAGCCGAAGCCGCCCGTCGTCTTGCTGAAGCGGGCATTGGTGTTGAAGCTCAGCCCGCTGCCGAAATCATGCGCGAACAGGGCGGTGATCGTGTTGCGGTTCGTGTTCAGATAATTGTAGTCCGGCTCGCCGAAGAAGCGGCTGCGGGCGAAATCCGTGCCCAGCGGCTGGCCGCCGCTGCCGGGCGTGCCGTCGATATCCAGATGATCGAAGATGACGGTCAGGGTCGTCATGTCGGTGGGCCGCCAGGTCAGCCCTCCCATGATCAGGTTCTCGTCATCCTGCGAGAAGTCGTATTCCTTCTCGGAATCCTTGATCTTGGCGGTGATGCGGTAGGACAGGGTGTCGTCGCCGGTGATGTTGTCGCCGAAATCCAGCCCGGCTTCCTTGTGGTCGAACGAGCCGCCGGTGACATAGGCCTCGCCGAAGCGCTCGCTCCGGGGACGCTTGGAGACGAGGTTGACCGCCCCGCCGGGATCGGACGGCCCGAACACGGTGGAATTGGCGCCCTTCAGCACCTCCACCCGCTCATAGGCATAGGGGTCTTCCCGCACGCCGCCGAACGGCCGGTAGAGCGGCAGCCCGTCGCGATACATGTAGGCGTCGAAGCCGCGGATCTTGAAATAGTCGAAGCGGTCGTCGGATCCGTAGAAATCCGTGGTCACGCCGGCGGTGTATTGCAGCACCTGCTCGATGCTCTGCGCGTCGCGCTGCTGGATTTCCCGCGCCGTGATCACCGATATCGAGGCTGGCGTATCCAGTATGTCCGTCGCCATCTTGCTGCCGGCGGTGGTCTGCGTCGCCACGATCGACCGGGCATCGTTATCGGCCTTGTCGCCGGCGATCGTCACGGTATCGAGCACGATGGTGCTTTCCGTGCCATCGGCGGCGCGGGCCGCCTCCTGCGCCGACAGGCCGCCCGGCGCCAGCACCACCAGCGCGGTGCCTCCCAGCAGCGCCGCCTTCAGATAACGGCGCCGAACCCGTCCACTCCTGCCGCCGGCTGTTCTTCCATGCATAGTCGCGTTCCAGAAAGTTGCGTGGCTCTTGTGGTCGACGGGCAGCACCGGCTGGCGGACGGCCGATCGCGAGACGCGCCCTCCCCGGCGGGAAGGACACGACACGGGAAGTGGCGGGCATCCCGACACCTCCTGCATCGCTCCTAACGTGGAGACGCCCGGCCGGTATTGTATATTTCCGTGGTTTTGTAGAAATCCATCGATCATCTCATGTCTTTTACAGGGACATCGCCCGAAGGCTTGACGATGGAGAGCGAACCTGAAACTGAAAGCTCGCCATAGACGTGGCGGAGAAGCAACCGATGCTGCGAGTTTTTCATTTTTCTAAATCTTTGATCGCAGCCTTCCTGTCGATCATTGCATTTGGCTGCGCATGGGCCGGGAAAGACACCGCTTATCCTGTTGTCATCAAGCATGCCCTGGGCACGACGACTATCGCCAGGAAGCCCGAGCGGGTGGCGACGGTCGCCTGGGCCAACCATGAGGTGCCGCTGGCGCTGGGAATCGTGCCGGTCGGCTTCGCCGCCGCCAATTTCGGCGACGACGACGGCGACGGCGTGCTGCCCTGGGTGGCGGAGAGGCTGGCAAAGCTCCACGCCGCCAAGCCGGTGCTTTTCGACGAGGGCGACGGCATCGATTTCGAAGCGGTCGCCGCCACCCGACCCGACGTGATCCTCGCCGCCTATTCCGGCCTCAGCCGATCCGACTACGAGACGCTGAGCCGGATCGCCCCGGTCGTCGCCTACCCGGAAGCGCCCTGGTCGACCGACTGGCGAGAGATGATCCGCCTCAACAGCGCCGGGCTCGGCATGCGCGCCGAGGGCGACGCGCTGATCGCCGAGATCGAGGCGGAGATCGCCCGGACGGTCGCCGGATTTCCCGACCTGCGGGGCAAATCGGCCATGTTCATCACCCATCTCGACGCGAGCGATCTGAGCATCATCAACTTCTACTCCTCCAACGACACGCGGGTGAAATTCTTCGGGGACCTCGGCCTGGCCTCGCCAAAAAGCGTGATCGCCGCCTCGACGAAGGGCCGCTTCTCCGGCGCGGTCAGCGCCGAACGCATCGATGCCTTCGACGATGTCGACCTCGTCGTGACCTATGGCGACCAGAAGCTGCTCGACGCGCTGAAGGCCAATCCGCTCACCTCGCACATGCCGGCCGTCGTCCGCGGCGCGGTGGTCATGCTGGGGCGCGATCCGCTCGGCACCGCCGCCAACCCCACGCCGCTGTCGATCCCCTGGGTGCTGAAGGACTACGTGGCCCTGCTCGCCGAAGCCGCCAAGAAGCCGCGATGAGCGCCGCACAGGCCCCTCGCGCCGCGGCGCCGGATCCGGCACCCCTTCCCGGACGCCCGAACCGCCTCCGGCCCTTCTGGCTCGCGGCGCTGGCCGCCGCCCTCGCCGCGCTGTGCGCCCTTTCCGTGGCGATCGGCACGCGCGAGGTGGCCCTGGCCGATATGATCGCGGCGCTGACCGGCCAGGTCGACACCATCGGCCAGGCGGCGGTAGCCGCGCGGATTCCGCGCACGCTGCTCGCGCTGCTCGCCGGGGCGGCGCTCGGGCTCGCCGGAGCGGTCATGCAGGGAGTGACGCGCAATCCGCTCGCCGATCCCGGCATTCTCGGCGTCAATATGGGGGCCTCGCTCGCCGTCGTCGTCGGGGTGGCCTGGTTCCACGTCACCTCGGCCCAGGCCTATATCTGGACGGCCATCCTCGGCGCGGGGTGTGCCGCGACCTTCGTCTACGCCATCGGCTCGCTCGGCCGCGGCGGGGCGACGCCGCTCAAGCTGGCGCTGGCCGGCGCCGCGACGTCGGTCGCCTTCTCCTCGATGGTGATCGCCGTGGTGCTGCCCCGCAGCGACATAGCCGGCGGCATCCGTTCCTGGCAGATCGGCGGCGTGGGCGGGGCCAGCTTCGAGCGCCTGTCCCCCGTGCTGCCCTTCCTCCTCGCCGGCTTCGCCATCAGCCTGCTGTCGGCGCGGAAGCTGAACGCGCTGGCCCTCGGCGACGAGCTGGCCGCCGGGCTGGGCGAACGGGTCGCCGCCGCCCGCGCCGTCGCCGCACTCGGCGCGATCCTGCTGTGCGGCGCCACCACGGCGATCTGCGGGCCGATCGGCTTCGTGGGGCTTGTGGTGCCGCATCTGTGCCGCCTGCTGACCGGGGTCGATCATCGCTGGCTGCTGCCGTTCTCCGCGCTGGGCGGCGCCGGCCTGCTGCTGGCCGCCGACATCGCCGGGCGCATCGTCGCCCGCCCGGCCGAACTCGACGTCGGCATCGTCACCGCCTTCGTCGGCGCGCCGTTCTTCATCTGGATCGTCCGGCGCCAGCGGGTGCGCGAGCTGTGACGCTGCCCGCCCCCGCCCTCGACGCCCTCATCGGCAACCGCCGGCGGCGCCTGAGCCGGCGCCGGCTGGTGATCGCCCTGCTCCTGTCCATCGTCGCGGCGCTGTTCGCCCTGACGCTGGTACTGGGGCAATCCTACACGTCGCCGGGCGACGTCATCCGGGTGCTGCTCGGCGAGGACGTGCCGGGCGCCGGCTTCACCGTGGGGCAGCTGCGGCTGCCGCGGGCGGTGCTGTCGGTCCTCGCCGGGCTGAGCTTCGGGCTCGGCGGCGCGGCCTTCCAGATCATGCTGCGCAACCCGCTCGCCAGCCCGGACATCATCGGCATCAGCTCCGGGGCGAGCGCCGCGGCCGTCTTTGCCATCGTCGTGCTGTCGCTGGACGGGCCGGCGGTGTCGGTGTTCGCGGTGGCCGCCGGCCTCGGCGTGGCGCTGCTGGTCTATGCGCTGTCGTCCCGCAACGGCGTCGCCGGGACACGGCTCATCCTCGTCGGCATCGGCGTCTCCGCCATGCTGGAGAGCTTCATCCTCTACGTGCTGTCGGGCGCCCCCGCCTGGACGCTGCAGGAGGCCCTGCGCTGGCTGACCGGCAGCGTCAACGGCGCGCAACTCGACCAGATGCTCCCGCTGCTGGTGGCGCTCGCGGGGTTCGGCGGCCTGCTGCTGAGCCGCACGCGCGACCTCGAGGCGCTGAGGCTGGGAGAGGACACCGCCGCCGCGCTGGGCGTGAGGATCGCCCGGACCCGCATCGTCGTCATCGTCGCGGCGGTGGGCATGATCGCCTTCGCGACCGCCATGGCCGGCCCCATCGCCTTCGTCGCCTTCCTGTCCGGGCCGATCGCCGCCCGCCTCCCCGGCAGCAACGGATCGCTACTGGTGCCGGCGGCGCTGACCGGGGCGATACTGGTGCTGGCGGGCGATTATTGCGGCCAGTTCCTGCTGCCGAGCCGCTACCCCGTCGGCGTGGTCACCGGCGCCCTGGGAGCCCCCTACCTGATCTTCCTGATCGTGCGCATCAACCGGAGCGGAGGCTCGCCATGACCCTTCATGCGCTCACCACCAGCGGGCTTTCCGCCGGCTATGGCGACGCCGTCATACTGGACGGGCTCGACCTCGCGGTGCTCCCCGGCAGGATCACGGTGATCGTCGGCGCCAATGCCTGCGGCAAGTCCACGCTGCTGCGGGCGATGTCGCGCCTCATCGCGCCGCGGCGCGGACAGGTGCTGCTCGACGGCAAGTCGATCCACCACATCCCGTCCCGCGAGCTCGCCCGGACATTGGGGCTGCTGCCGCAATCGCCGATCGCGCCGGAAGGCATCACCGTCGCCGATCTCGTCAGCCGCGGCAGGCATCCCCACCAGGGCGCGTTCGCGCGCTGGACCCGCGGGGACGACGAGGCCGTGGCCGCCGCGCTCGCCGCCACCCGGACCATCGAGCTCGCCGAACGGCCGATGGACGAGCTGTCCGGCGGGCAGCGCCAGCGCGCCTGGATCGCCATGGCCCTGGCGCAGCAGACTGAGGTCCTG
Organism: Ancylobacter oerskovii; assembly: GCF_018390555.1. Taxonomy (GTDB): domain Bacteria; phylum Pseudomonadota; class Alphaproteobacteria; order Rhizobiales; family Xanthobacteraceae; genus Ancylobacter; species Ancylobacter oerskovii. The sequence goes on from NZ_JAHBGB010000031.1 coordinate 119,414, forward strand.
CTGCTGGACGAGCCGACGACCTTCCTCGACATCAGCCACCAGATCGAGGTGCTGGACCTGCTGACCGACCTCAACCAGACGCGCGGAACCACCATCGTCATGGTGCTGCACGACCTCAATCTCGCGGCGCGCTATGCCGACGAGCTCGTCGCCATGGCGGGGGGACGCCTCTATGCCTGCGGCCGGCCGGAAGAGGTGCTGACCGAGCACAACGTCCGGCACGTCTTCGGCCTGGAAAGCCGCATCATCATCGACCCGACTTCGGGACGCCCGATCATGCTTCCGATCGGCCGGCACCGCATGGCGACCGACAGCAGGCCCGCCCGGAGCGGCCACCCGGACTAGCGGCCCCTGCCCGCGCGGCGCGCGCGGGCGGATGATGCGGGCCAGCTCCAGCTTCCAAATGTAGGCGAACCGACAAGCGGCGAAACACCGGCGTCATCGGGCGGACAGCACATCACAAGCCGACGGATGAACGACACGAACCGACAGACAACAGGCTGAACAGCCGAAAGGCACCCGCACATGCTGCCGATAACAGGACGCCTCATCTCGGCCGCCGTCATCGCCATTCTCGTTCTGGATGCCGGGGTGAACCTGCTCGCGCCGCACCTGATCCGGCAGGAAATGGCCGCCGTGCAGTTTCCCGCGAATCTGGCGCCCGTTCTCGGGGCGATCATGCTTGCCTGCGCCGTGCTCTATGCCCTGCCGGCGACCTCCTTTGTCGGGGCGATACTGGTGACCGGCTTCCTGGGCGGGGCGATCTGCCTTCACCTTCGCGCCGGCGAGGAACTGTCTCCGCCGCAACTGATCTCCCTGGCACTGGGGATCGCCACCTGGGCAGGGCTCTATTTCAGGGAGCCTCGCCTCCGGGACCTCGTCCTGCGCCGCGGCACCTAGAGCCTTTCCGGTGAACTCCGGTTCACCGGGAAAGCTCCAGCTTCCTGTTCGGACGCGTTTTCTTCACGCGAACCGGATCCCGCTTCGCTCGAAAACGGTCTGGCGCCGTCGCTCGCCCGACATCCGCCGCCGCGAAAGGCGAAGCTCTTGCGGCCATGCGCGAACGGCTCGCACGAGTGGCTCGCACGAGCGACTCGCCCCTGCCGGCGGGCGCCGACGTGCGTTCCAAACAGGCAGCCGGCGCGTTGTATCGCACTGTGTCGCTCCATCGCGGCACCTACACCCGCTTGCAAATCCGGCGGGGTGCCACACAGCCCGGACACAGGACGCCCCGCAACTAGGCACCCGACGGCCAAACGGGAAAGGCTTCACGGACATCGCGCCGAACCGCGGCCGACCGCCGGCCGCCGCCCTCGCCCGGCGCCGGCGGTCGGCGCCCCTGGCGCACCTCCCGTCGCCGACGATCACCGATGCGCAGATCGGCTGCGCCCTTGTATGGAGACACCCATGCTTCCGACCGACCCGACCGCGACCCGGCGCGACCTCCTGAAATCGGCCGCCCTGCTGGCAGCTCTCGGCACCGTGACCGGCATCGCCCAGGCGCAGGCGGCGTCGGGCGGCCCGGCTCCAGGCGCCGCCGTCCCGGATGAAGCGCTTCCCGAAGGCGTGCACCCCTTCAGGATCGCCATTCCCGAGCAGGACCTCGCCGAACTCAGGCAGCGGCTGGGCGCGACGCGCTGGCCGGAGCCGGAGACCGTCCCGGACGCCTCGCAGGGCGTGCAGGAAGCCAAGCTGCGGCCGCTGATGCGCTATTGGGAAAGCTCCTATGACTGGCGCAAGATCGAGGCGCGGCTGAACGCCCTGCCGATGTACACCACCCGGATCGACGGGCTCGACATTCACTTCATCCACATCCGCTCGCCGCATGACGACGCCATGCCGATGATCATGACGCATGGCTGGCCGGGCTCGATCCTCGAATTCATGAAGGTGATGGATCCCCTGACCAACCCGACGCGCCATGGCGGCAAGGCCGCGGACGCGTTCCATCTGGTCGTGCCGTCGATTCCCGGCTTCGGTTTTTCCGGCAAGCCGGACAAGGCGGGATGGGGATCCGATCATATCGGCCGCGCCTGGGCAGTGCTGATGGCCCGGCTGGGCTATCCCCGCTTCGTCTCCCAGGGCGGGGACTGCGGTTCGGTGATCTCGCACCGGATGGCGCTGCAGAAGGTGCCCGGGCTCATCGGCATCCACGTCAACATGCCCGGCACGGTTCCGGCGGAGATCGCGACGATCCTGACCGCCGGAGGCCCGCCGCCGGCGGATCTCACGCCGGCGGAACGCGAAGCCTTCACCGCGCTCGACCGCTTCTACCGCGACAGTTCCGGCTACGCGACCATGATGGTGACCCGGCCGCAGACCATCGGCTATTCGCTGGTGGATTCGCCGGTTGGCCTCGCCGCGTGGATCTACGAGAAGTTCCAGACCTGGACCTATAGCGGCGGCGAACCCGAGCGCGTGCTGACCAAGGACGAGATGCTGGACGACATCTCGCTCTACTGGCTCACGCGAACCGGCGCCTCGGCGGCCCGGATCTATTGGGAAGACCACTCCAATAATTTCAACGCCGTCGATATTCCCGACCTGCCGGTGGCCGTCACGGTCTTCCCCGGCGAGATCTACAAGGCGCCGAAAAGCTGGGCCGAACGCTGCTACCACAACCTCGTCTATTTCAACGAGGCGCCGAATGGCGGGCATTTCGCCGCCTGGGAGCAGCCGGAGCTGTTCGTGGAAGAAGTGCGGGCCGCCTTCCGCCCGCTGCGCTAGCCCCGCGCCCGCATATGTGGATGCCGCGCCTGCCGATGGCGCCGCGGCATCCACGCTCCCCGCCGCCGGGGTTGTATCAGCCGGCCGGTGGAGCGGCCGTCCGCAGAAACTCCTGCAGCAGCGCATTGTAGCGCTCCGGCGCATCCCAGAACGGGGCGTGGCCGGCGCCCTCGAGACGGTAGCAGGTGCCGTTCCAGAGATTGCCATAGGGAACCGTCTCGAAATAATCGAGATTGACGATGCGGTCCTCGGCGCCGTTGACGATCGCCGTCGGCACCCCGGTATCGATCAGGGCTTGCCTCTGGTCGATGCCGGCGCCCTTGCGCAGGCTCGCAAACAGCGCGGTGCGGAAATCCGGGTCCGTGCCCCGCACGATCTCGTAGAAATGCGACGCCTCGGGGCCGGTGAAGATCCCGTCGACGAACGCCTCCGCCTCGAAAGGAGCGCGGGCCTCTCCGGGCGCGGATCCGCCTGAGGGCGGGCGCCGAAAGCCTGCCGAGACATCGCGCCCGACCGGCGGGGCGCCGCTGAGAAACAGGCCGGCGATTTTCTCGCTGCGGGCCAGCATCTCCATCGCCACATGCCCGCCGAGGGACCAGCCGACCAGCACCGCCTTGTCGATCCCGAGTGCTTCCATGAGTTCCAGCGCGGCATCCGCGAGCCCGGGACGCGAATAGGTCGTCGCGGGCGCCGCGGCAGGGGACGAGCCGCCATGGCCGGGCAGGTCGAAGGCCACCAGACGGTGCCACCCGGCGAACGGCGTATCCAGCTGCTTTCGGAAGACCTGGCGGCTGAAGGAATTGCCGTGGATGAAAAGGACGGGAATGCCCGTCCCCTCGGTTTCCTCCACCGCGACGATCCCGTGCGAGGTGAAGACGTCATAGCTGTAGCGGCGGCTCATCCCGAGGCTCCGGTTTCGAGAGGCGGGCGTACCCAGCTCACAGGAACGGCGTGTTCGAGGGCAGCCCGAACATCACGCGGCCGGCCACCTCGAAGGCGGTCGCGGAGGAGAGCCCGGCATGCAGCGTGGCGGTGCGCAGATCGTGCCAGCCGATGTTCATCGGCTCGCCGGTGCGGGCGAAGCCTCCGCCCGAGGCGTCGGCCAGCTGGCCGACCGCCTCCCAGGCGAGACGGGCGGCGAAGGTGGCGTCCCGCCAGATCCGAGCGCGCTGCTCCCGCGACAGGGGGGCCACTGTGGCGGCCGCCTCGATCTCATGGATGGCGCGGCGGATGACGGCTTCGGCGGCATCGATCTTCGCGGCCGCTTCCGCGACCTGCAGATGCGTCACCGCCAGAGTGCTGCGATCGGCGTGAATGGTGAGCGCGACCGGACGCCCCGGCACCCGCGCCACGAATTGACGAAGCGCCTCGCGGGCGATCGCCAGGCACGGAAAGGCGAGCTTGACGGCCAGCATGGGCACCAGCGGGACCCGGAAATGCGGGCGATCCGCCAGATGCGCGGACGCATATTCCTCGGCCAGGATCCTGCCGATGGAGGCGAGCCGGGAATCCGGCACGAAGACGTCGCGCGCCGTCACGCTGACGCTGCCCGTGCCGCGCAGGCCGATCGTGTCCCAGTCGTCGAGAAGCGTCAGCTCGCCGACCGGCACCAGCGCGGCGGCCATGTCCACGACATTGCGGCCCTCATCCATCACCGGCACGTTCACCACGTCCCACCGCGCGTGATGGACGCCGCTGTTGAAGCTCCATCGCCCTTCCTCGATGACGAGGCCGCCCGGCACGCGCCGCGTGAGCGCGGTGGCGGGCGACATCACCGAAGCGGTGCGGACATTGACACCGCCGGCGAAAACCTCCTCGCTGACCTCCTGCGGGTAGAGCGCCGCCGCCATCCAGGTGCCGCCGGCGAGAATCGCATAGGTCCAGCCGACCGAGCCGTCCGCGGCGCCGATTTCCAGCGTCACGTCCAGCAGCGTCGAGAGCGACGCCTCGGCGCCGCCATACATGGCGGGAACCGTGAGCCGGAACAGCCCGGCCTCGTCCATGGCCTCGATCGTGGAGGCCGGCAGCCGCCGCAGCCGCCTCGCCTCGGCCGCCTGCTCGCGCAGGAAGGGAGCCAGCGCGCGGGCGGCTTTTACGGCTCCGCCCTCTTCCCGCGCCGGTGCGGCGATGTTGATCGCGTCCATGACGCACCTCCATGATGTGGGCGCACGCGGCCGAAGCCTCGTGACAGGACCGCCAGGATGGAGAGCGCCGGCTTCGCGCGCGTTATCCTTTTGCCGGCTCCGCTTACAATCGCAACACCCCGCCGGCCCGGCACCCGGGGAGAGCCGGAAGGCGGCCGCGTTTCAATGCGAACCGGCGGGCATCGTTCTGAAATCAAGGCGGAATCCGTTGCCGCCAGCCTCCGGCCATCCTCGAAAAGGAGTGGCCGGACATGCCTGCCCGCATCATCATCGTCGGCAACGGTTCCATCGACCCGAGCCTCGCCGCCTTTATCGACACCCACGACCTCGTCATCCGCTTCAACGGCTGCCGTTCCTTCGACCAGGCGCCCTCGCGGACCGACGTGGTCGCGGTCTGCAATACCGGCCGCCCCGCCTGCGAGATGCTCGGCGCCCCCGGCTGGTCCCGCCATCCCGCGATACGGGCCGCGACGGAGATCTGGAGCGTGCGGCCGCCCCGTTTCTTCGCGGCGGAGCGGGCGCGGATCGTGCGGGAACATCCCCAGCTCGCCGACCTGTGCGACGATTTCACCGACGGCTTCATCGCCTTCTGCGAGCGGACCGCCAAGCGCCACCGCGTGATCTCCGAGGCGATCCATCGACGCACCGCCAGGGCCCTGCTGCCGCATGCGCCCGCCCCCTACGTGACCCCGAGCAGCGGGCTGATCGTCATCGAGCACGCGCTCGCCCACTGGCCGGAGGCGCGCATCGCCGTCGCCGGCTTCGACCACACGGGATGGTGGGGGCATCCGTTCGACGCGGAGGCCCGGCTGGTCGAGCACTATGTCCGGCAGGGGCTGCTGCAACGCGGCCTGCCGGCCCGGCACATGCAGGAGCTCTAGAATGGCCGCCGATGACCGGGACGGGCGGGAACCGTTCCCATCGCTGCGCGCCGGGTGGACCTATCTGGTCGATTCGATGGGAATCGCCGGCGCCTCGCTCCACGCGCATGAAGAGGCGCTGGACTTCCTCGATCACCGGCAATGCCGCCGCGCGCACGCCGGGACGTCCCGGCCCGCCGTGGCGAGCTTTCTCGCCCGGTGCAGGATCGGGTGGGATCGCCTGCTTCGCGAACTGGCGAGGCGGCACACGATCGCCATACTGAAGCGGCTGGACGACGCGACGCTGAGGGATATCGGCTTCGAGAGCCGGGACATGATCGACCCGGCCTTGCGCGTGCAGGCCGACCGCCGGTTCTGACGGCGGCTCCCCGTTCACTCCAGTGCGGCCAGCCATTCGCGCAGCATGGCGCGCGCTGCCGCGCGCAGCGGCGCACCGAAAGCGACCGCGTCCGTCCGCAGCGGACGAGGATCGATGCCCGCGGCGGAGAGTTCGGCGGCATGGCCGACGAGCCACGCCTCGATGCCGGCCGAGATGTCGAATTCGGGATGGAACTGCAGCCCGAGCACATTGGGGCCGAGGGAAAAGGCCTGCGTCGCGCAGGCCGGTGTCGTGGCGAGGCACGACGCCCCGTCGGGAATGGCGAAAGCATCGCCGTGCCAGTGAAGGACGGGTGTGCCGGCGAGGTGGCGAAGCGGGCCGGATTGCCCTTCCGGCGTCAGTTCAAGGGGAGCGAAGCCGATTTCCTTGAGGCCGGTCGGCCGAACCGCAGCGCCCAGCGCCGCCGCCATCAGCTGGGCGCCGAGGCAGATGCCGAGCGTCGGCAGCCGCCGGGCGAGCCGCCGGCTCAATAGCAGGCCCTCTTCCCGCAGGAAGGGATAGCGGTCCGCCTCGTACACGCCGACCGGCCCGCCCAGCACCACGACGAGATCCGGCGCCACCGGATCCATGGTGGCGAGGTCACGGCGCCCGACATCGGCATAGTCGATCGCGTAGCCGGCTTCGCGCAGAACCGTCTCGAATGAGCCAAGATCCTCGAAAGGCACATGGCGAAGGACGAGCGCCGTTTGGGGCATGTTCTTTCCTTTCAGGGGTCCACCGCCCGGCTGCGGGCCTCAGCCGAGGCGAAGCTCGGCGGCGAGGCCGCCTTCGGGCCGGTTGCGCAGGGCAAGCCCGCCGCCGATCGCCTGCGCCAATTGCTGGGCGATGGCGAGGCCGAGGCCGGTGCCGCCGGTGTCGCGGTTGCGCGATTGTTCGAGCCGGTAGAACGGCTGCAGCACCGCCTCGATCTGATCCGGGGGAATGCCGGGCCCCTCATCCGCCACCGTGATGACGACGATACCCTCGGGGTTCCGACGCACCTCGATCTGCGCGGTGCCGGCGAATTTCAGCGCATTGTCGACGAGATTGGTCAGGATGCGCCGCAGCGCATGCGGACGGGTGGTCACCACCACCCCGGCGATCCCCTCGCAGGACACCGGCTTGCCGGTGTCCTGATAGTCGAAGGCCAGACTCTCCACGAAGGAGCCGATATCGACCCGCGCCGGCCTCTCCTGGTGCCCATGCGCACTGCGCGCATAGGCCACCCCTTCCCGCACCAGCCGCTCGATCTCGGACAGGTCGGCGATCAGCTTGTCCTTCTCCAGCCCGTCCTCCGACATCTCCGCCCGCAGCTTCATGCGGGTGATCGGCGTCTGCAGGTCGTGCGAGATCGCCGCGAGGATCTGCACCCGTTCCTGGAGATAATGGGCGATGCGGTCGCGCATGGTGTTGAAGGCCCGCGCGGCATGGGCGACCTCGTTCGGGCCGCCCTCCTCCAGCCGCCCGGAATCGCGTGCCGGGTCCAGCGTCTCGGCGGCATCCGCAAAACGCCGCAGCGGCCGGATGGCCAGACGCACCGCGAACCATGCACAGAGCAGCAGCACGGCCAGCTGGACCGCCAGCACATAGGGCAGCCATTCCGCCATCGGCATCAGCTGCGGCAGCATGTCGATCGTCACCACCGAGCCGTCGCCGAGGGTGACATGGGCCTGAAGATGCTCGCGCCCGCCGCCGGGGATCGTATCCACCCGGACCGGGAAGCGGTTGCCCGCCGCGGCGTTGATGGTGTCGGCGATCTCGGTGGCCCGCGCGCTCAGCTCCGGCACCCCTTGCAGGCCCGGCCCGAGTTCGTAGCGATAGTTCTTCCGCGCCAGCAGCGGCAGCCATTGCGCGCGCTCCGCCGCCGGCAGGCGGTCCAGCAGCGCGATGGAGGTGGCGACGTCATATTCCAGCGAGGTCAGCATCGTCGCCTTGGCGCTCATGGAGCGCTCGGCGAACAGCACGGCGAAGGAAAGCACATGCGCCGCCGCGAGGCCGGCGAACAGGATGAGGAACAGCCGCCAGCGCAGCGTGCGCGGCAGGTGCAGGACGGCGCGCAGGCGAGCGAGCGCGCTCATTGCCGCGCCGTGGTGATCTCGACCGGCATGGCGAGCACATAGCCTTCGCTGCGCACCGTCTTGATGTAGGCCGGCTCGCGCGCATCGTCGCGCAGGCGCTGGCGCACCCGGCTGACCAGAAGATCGATCGAACGCTCGAACAGCTCGGCCTCCCGGCCCTGCGTCAGATTGAGCAGCTGGTCGCGGGTGAGCACGCGCTGCGGATGATCGAGAAACACCTTGAGCAGGCGATACTCCGCCCCGCTCAGCGCCACGGCGGTTCCTTCCCGGTCCAGCAAATGGCGGGCGATGGTATCGAGCTGCCACTCACCGAAGCTCACCAGCTGCCCCGCCTCTGTCACCTGGAGATTGGGGGGAAGCATGCGGGTGCGCCGGAGCACCGCCTTGATGCGCGCCAGCAGTTCGCGTGCCGCGAAGGGCTTGGCGAGATAATCGTCGGCGCCCATCTCCAGCCCGACGATGCGGTCGGTCTCGTCGGTGCGGGCGGTGAGCATCAGGATCGGCGTCGCCTTGTGCTTGCCCGCCCGCAGCTCGCGGCACAGAACCAGCCCGTCGTCCCCCGGCATCATGATGTCCAGCACGACGAGGTCGACGCGGTCCGCCTCGAGGAAGGCGCGCATCTGGCGCCCGTCCGCCGCCACCGTCACCCGGAGCCCGTTCTTCTTCAGATAGCCGGACACCAGATCGCGGATCTCGCGGTCGTCGTCGACGATCAGTATGTGGTCGATATGGTCCATGGAGCGCCCGGTCCGTTTCGTTCTCTTCTACCCGATCACCGTGGCGGCAGCCGGGGAAGTTTGTACCGGCCTGTATCCGCCGCCGTGCCCGATACAGGCCCCGACAACATCGGCCGATGCCATGGGCCGCCCCGCCCGATCGCCACGACATCCGGTCCCTATCGGCATGCTCTAGTCCAGCCGGCGGACGTTTTCATGCGCGTCCGCACGCTCTTCGCCGGGGCGTGGCGGGAAAGGGCCTCCGGGGCGTCAGGGCAAGGCATAGGCGATGACGTAGTCGCCCCGCTGGTCGGAATCGCGCGCGCCACCCGCGGAGATCACGATGTACTGCTTGCCGTTCTCGGGCGACACATAGCTGATCGGCGTGCCCTGGCTGCCGACCGGCAGGCGGGCCTTCCACAGCTCCTTGCCGGTCCTGCGGTCGAAGGCGCGCAGATAGAAGTCCTGCGTCGCGGCGAAGAAGACCAGATCGCCCCGGGTGGCGAGCGAGCCGCCGATGGTGGGCATGCCGATGGGGATCGGCAGGCTCATGCGGATGCCGAACAGCCTGGTGTCCTCGACGGTGCCCAGCGGCACCTGCCAGCCGATCTTCTGCGTCTTCATGTCGATGGCCGTCAACGACCCGAAGGGCGGCTTCTGGCAGGGAATGCCGAGCGGCGAGAAGAAGCGGTTCTTGACCACCGAATAGGGCGTGCCCTTCAGCGGCACCGCCCCCATGCCGGCATTGACGGATTCGTTGCCGTCGGAGGCCTGCGCCCCGGCCGGCTGCGGCACCATGTGCACCCAGAGCCCGAGGCGCATGTCGTTGGCGAACAGCGTCGAGGTGGTCGGGTCATAGGACAGGCCGCCCCAGTTCATGCCGCCGAGCGAGCCGGGGAAGCTGAGCGAATAGTCCTCGCCGGGCGAGGTGAAGAGCCCATCATAGCGCATGCCGCGGAAGATGACCCGGCAGGCGAGCTGATCGAGGGCGGTCATCCCCCACATGTCGCTCTCGCGCAGCACCTCGGCGCCGATCTGCGGCATGCCGGTCGAGAGCGGCTGGGTCTCGGGATAGCGCTCGCCCTGAATGGGACCGGCCTTGACCGGAAGCTCGGTCACTTCGGTGAGCGGCTTGCCCGTCAGCCGGTCGAGCACGAAGAGCTGGCCCATCTTGGTGCCGATGACGAGGGCCGGAACCGTGGCGCCGTCCGCCCTCGCGAAGTCGAACAGGGTCGGCTGCATCGGCACGTCATAGTCCCACAGATCGTGACGTACCGTCTGGAAGCGCCATTTCTCGTTGCCGGTGGTGGCATCGAGCGCCAGCACCGTGGCGCCGTATTCCTCGTCGAACCGGGTGCGCGGCACGCCCCACAGATCGATGGCGGCGCTGCCCACCGGCATGAAAACCGTGTTCGAGGCGACATCATAGGTCATCGGCGCCCAGACATTCGGCGTCGAGCGCGTGAAGGTGCGGCCCTCCGCCGGCGTCTGGCGATCGTCGGGATTGCCGGGGTCGAAGGCCCATTTCATCGCGCCGGAGACCACGTCGAAGCCGCGGACCACGCCCCCCGGCATGTCGAGCGCGACATTGTCGGCCACGCGGCCGCCGACGACGACCGTCGTCCCCGCCAGGGTCGGGGCCGAGGTCATCTCGTAGAGCGGGCTCGGGGCGGCGCCGAGGCCGGCCTTCAGGTCGACCTGGCCCCTGGTGCCGAAATCTTCGCAGAGCTTGCCGGTGTCGGCATCGAGCGCCACCAGGACCGCATCGATCGTGTTCATGAAGAGACGACGCTGGCAGGCACCGCCGGCCGGCACGGAAACCGGCGTCACCGGCGTGCTGCCGGGCGCCGTGGGCTGGACCGGCGGCCGCGTCGCGTCGAAATAGGCGAGCCCCCGGCAGCGCACCCAGGTGGTGGTTTTGGTCGGGAAATCGTGCCGCCAGTTTTCCTTGCCCGTCGCCGCATTCACCGAAATGACCGTGTTGTGCGGCGTGCAGAGGAAGAGCGTGTTGCCGATCTGCAGCGGGGTCTGCTGGTCCTCGGCGCCGCCGCCGCCGGGGCTGAGCGGAACGTCGCCGGTGCGGAAGGTCCAGGCGACCTTGAGGTCCCGGACATTGGAGGCGTTGATCTGGTCCTGCGCCCCGAAACGTTGCGCGAGGCTGTTGCCGGCATAATCCGCCCAGTCCTCGCTCGCCGGCGCCGCCGGCCGGTCGGGGCGGGCTGCCGCCTCTACGCCGGAAAGGCCATGTGGGACGAACATGCCCCAGAGCCAGCCGAGATTGACGAGGAGGAGCGCCAGGAAAAGGCCGGCCGCGCGTCGTCCGCCGCCCGGCCGGCCCTCGGCCCGGCGCAGCAGCGGAATGAAGAGCGCCAGCACCATGGCCGCCATGGTGAAGATGAAGATGCGGGCCTCGAGCGCCCAGAAATCCAGCCCGACCTCCCACAGCGCCCAGAGGGCGGTGGCCGCGACGGCGAGGCCGTAGATCCAGAAGGCCCGGCTGCGGCCGCGCACGATCTCGACGCCGGACCACACCACCGCGAGCCCCATGAGCAGATAGTACCAGCTGCCGCCGCGGGCGATCAGCATGCCGCCGCCGCCGACGAAGACGAGCCCCACCAGCACGAACAGGAGGCCGAGCACGCCGAGCACCGCTCGCGCGCTTCGGGAAATGCCATCCGGCTTATCGGTCATCGCGCTTCCTCATGCGTTCAGTGGTACTGCGGGGCAGGAATCTAGCATCTCCCTCCGAAGCGAGCATGGGGCCGCGGATGCGCGCCGCTCGATCGGGAATTTCCGGGCAGGGCCGGTGGATGCCCCTCGCTCCGCGCCGGTGGCAGGCCGCGTCAAATCTCGCGGCCTCGCGCACGCAGCGCCTCGCTCGGCGCGATGCCGAACTGCCGCCGGAAGGCGGTGGCGAAATTGGCGGGGTTGGTGTAGCCGGCGATCAGGCTGGCCTCGTTGACGCTCGAGGCGCCGCGACGCAGGGCGGCATGCGCCTGCTCCAGCCGCAGCTTGCGCACATGCTCGAAAATGCTCACGCCCTCCGCCTGGCGGAACAGGCGCTGCAGGCCGCTGGCATTTATGCCGGCCTCGCGCGCGATCGTCTCCACCGTGAGCGCCGAGGCGATGTTGGCCGCGATGAACTCCTTGGCCCGCTGGAGGCGGGCCAGATCGCGGCCGGCCAGCACGGCGACGGCATCGGGACGCTCGCCCTGTGTCATGGCGGCAAGCGATTCCCCCATCAGCTCGACCGCGCGCCCCTCCAGATAGAGGTCGCGCAGCTCCGGCACGAGCACGGTGGGGTTGAAGAGCTGATGCACGATCTCGGTGAGCCGTGGCGTCAGCGTCCAGCGGAACGCCTTGAGCTGGTTCTCGAACAGACGCGAAACGCGCCCGGTGCCGCCGGCCGCTTGAAAGCCGTCGACATTGAGCCATTCCGGCGTGGCGGAAACCACGAGGTGCCGCAGCAGCTGCGGCGTCGGAGAGGTCCGCTCGAAGCTCTCGGGTCGCCCGGTCACGATCGCGGTGCCTGCCGCCAGCCCGCGCCGGCCGGGGCGGAAATCGAATTGGCGGTCGCCGATCCTGATGTCGACCTGGCCGGCGAGGAAGAAGATGCAGGAAATGCCCTCGCGTATCCGCGAGGTCGCCGTGAAGGCATGTTTCTCGCGCGCATTGCTGACATGCAGCAGCAGGCCGGGCCGCAGTTCCTTGTGGAGGAACTCGCCCTCGATCAGCGTGTCCTCCATGGAGAGCCGGTCGTCCGGGCTGTCGAGGCTCACCTCATCGCGCTCCAGGAAGTCCCGCACGCGCAGGCGCGTCCAGGCTTGCCGGTGTCCGGGCGTGGCATCACGCGGTGGCATGACCTGCCCTCCGACGCCACACCCGCCCCTGACGAGAAAGGCCGGCGCCCCGCAATTGCGCGCCGACATCCTGCGGTTTCACCGGATCGCAAAGACCTTTCATCGTCCCGCAAACGCCCTGCCGTTGCAATAAGACCGCCCCGACCGATAGTCGTATCACGAAATAGATGAATGCCTCAAATTTAGAGGCACACCAAATTGAACGGTACTGCCGATGTCGGAAACTATTCTGTCTTCCCGCAAGAGACATCATTTTGAATTCTTCGAAACTGGCGCTCGCCCTATCGATAAACACTCTATCGGCTACCGTTCCGGGCTCGCAGCTCTGCTGTGGGGCTCCACGTTCCTGTGCGGGCTCTGCCTCGCCGGCCTCTCTACCGCCTCGGCGCAGGAGGCGACGCCGGACGTGGTGCTGGACACCATCACCGTCGAAGGGGATTCGTCGAAGGGGCCCGACGACAGCCTCGTCGCCAGGCGCAGCGAGGCCGGCTCCAAGACCGATACCCCGCTGATCGAGATCCCGCAGGCGGTCAGCGTCGTCACCCGCAGGCAAATGGACGAGCAGGCCGCCAACACCATCTCCGAAGCGCTGCGCTACACGCCCGGGGTGCTGGCGGAATCCAACGGCTTCGACATTCGCTATGACTGGATCTGGATCCGCGGCTTCAATACCTACGGCACGATCTGGCTGGACGGGCTCACCTTGCCGGGGGATCCGAGCAACTACGCCACGCCGAGCATCAATCCCTACGCGCTCGAACGCATCGAGGTGATCAAGGGGCCGGCCTCGGTCCTGTATGGGCGCGCGGTGCCGGGCGGCCTGATCAACTATGTCAGCAAGCGGCCGCAGCCGACCGCCCACAATGAAATCGAGTTCACCACCACGTCCTGGGGCGGCATCCAGACCTCGGTCGACTTCACCGGGCCGCTCACCAAGGACGGAGAGTGGCTGTACCGCCTCGTCGGACAGGGACGCAATTTCGGCACGCAGATCGATTCCGAGCGGGACCGGCAGATCATGCTGGCGCCGAGCTTCACCTGGTCGCCGACCGACCAGACCTCGCTGACGCTCTATGGCTACTACCAGCGCGACGACCCCAAGAACTTCAATCCCCGCTTCTATCCGGCGGTCGGCACGCTGCTGCCGAACCCCTGGGGCCAGATCCCGCGCGACCTCAATCTCGGCGATCCGGCGGCCAGCCAGTTCAACCGCGAATTCTACGCGCTCGGCTATGAGTTCGAGCACGAGTTCAGCGAGACCTGGACCTTCCGGCAGAACCTGCGCTATGCGGAATCGAGCCAGGACATGTTCCTGGTGCTGGTGAACCCCGCCTTCGCCTACCGGCCCGACGGGCACACGCTCAACCGCGTCTCCGGGGCCTCCGACGACCAATTGTCGAGCTTCAACGTCGACAACCAGCTCGAGGCGCGGTTCGGGACCGGCGCCTTCGACCACACGGTGCTGATGGGCTTCGACTATATCCGCGCGACATCCGACCGCAATTTCGGCAATTCGGCGAACGGCGTGCCGACGCTCGACTATCTCGACCCGGTCTACGGCACCGCGACGATTCCCTATCCCGCCTACACCACCTCGGTGCTGCAGGAACAGGAGCAGGCCGGGTTCTACGTCCAGGACCAGATCCGCTACGACCGCTGGATGGGAACCTTCGGCCTGCGCTACGACATGTCCCGGATCGACACCACCAACCGCATCACCAACGCCGCCACCGTGTCGAACGAGGACAACAGGGTCACCGGCCGCGCCGGCCTCACCTATCTGTTCGACAACGGCCTGGCGCCCTATGCGAGCTACTCGACCTCCTTCCTTCCGCTGCTGGGCACGGACATCAACGGCCAGCCCTATCAGGCGCAGACGGCCGAGCAGTACGAGATCGGCGTGAAGTACGAGCCGCCCGGCATCCGCGGGCTGCTCACCTTCTCGCTGTTCAACATCAACATGGAGAACGCCCTCACCCCCGCCTATGTCTCCGGCACCCAGATCGGCTATGTGCAGACTGGGGAGCAGCGCGTGCGCGGCTTCGAGGTGGAAGGCAAGTTCGAGCTGACCCCCGAGATCGACCTCATGGCGGCCTATGCCTACACGCATTCGGAGGTCGTGAAGTCGAACAACCCGGTCGAGCTGGGCCAGGGGATGCTCCGCCTGCCCGAGCATCAGGCCAGCCTGTGGGTGAACTACGAGCCCACCGCCCTTCCCGGCCTCTCGCTCGGCGCCGGCGTGCGCGGCATCTCCTCCTACCAGACCGACGCCACCTATCTCGAGCAGTTGCGCATCCCCGGGCGTACGCTGGTGGATGTCGGCGTGGCCTATGATTTCGGCAAATGGCGCAAGGAGTTCGAGGGCACCACCGCGCGGCTCAACGTGTCCAACCTGTTTGACGAAGAATATGTCTCCCACTGCCTCAACCTGACCGGCGCGAGCTGCAATTACGGGGCGGGACGGGTCTTCACGGCGAGCCTGAAATATTCATGGTAGGCCTCATGACCACGGCCCGCGCCTGGTGGGGAGGCCTCGCCCTCCGTCTCCTCGCGACGCTTCTGCTCGCCGCGGCGCTCCCTGTGCCGACGCACGCGACGGACGCGTCCGGGGCCGGGGCCGGCATCGTCCTCGTCGATGCCGCCGGCCGCACCGTCCGGCTCGCCGCCCCGGCGCGGCGCATCGTCCTGAACGACAGCCTGCTGCTGCTGTCGCTGGCGCTCATCGACCCGGACCCGGTGGCGAGGATCGCCGGCTGGGCCGGGCCGCAGCGGCTCGATCCGGGGATGCGCGACGCGTTCCGCCGGCGCTTTCCCGCCATCGACGCCATTCCCGCGATCGGCGGGGTGTCGCCCGCCAATGCCTCGGCCGAAGGCATACTCGGCGTCCGGCCGGACCTCGTCGTCATCAAGTCCTGGCAGCCCGACTGGGACAGGCTGGCCGAGATTATGGAAGCGGCAGGCGTGCCGGTCCTCTTCCTCGAGGGCCCCGCCAGCGCGGCGCTGCCGCCCGCCGAGGCGACGGCGCTTTCCATGGACATCCTCGGCAAGGCGCTCGGCCGGCAGGCGCAGGCCGACGCCTTCAACGCTTTCGTCCGATCCCGCTACCGGACGGTGATCGACCGCCTGCCGGCGACCGTCCGGCGCCCGAGCGTCCTGGTCGACGCCTTCGCCGGCACCGACTGCTGCTCGACGCCGGGAGCCGACAATCGCCTGACGCAGCTGGTGGATCTCGCCGGGGGACGGAGCATCGGCGCGCATGTGCCGGGCTATGACGGGCGCCTCAGCCAGGAATATGTGCTCGCCGCCAATCCCGACGTCTATATCGGCACGGGAGGCGCGCATCTCGTCGCGCAGGGCGGGCTGATGCTGGGTGGGGGCATCGACAGGGAGCGCGCACAGGCCTCGCTCCGGGCGGTGCTGTCGCAGCCCATCCGCCGCGACCTCGCCGCCGTGAAGCAGGGGCGCGCCTACGGGGTGTCGCACCAGCTCTCCACCTCGGCGCTGAGCCTCCTCGTCTTCGAGTGCTTCGCCAAATGGCTGCATCCCGCGCGCCTCGCCGATCTCGACCCGGAAGCGACGCTGGCCGAGATCAACCGGCGCTTCCTCGCGGTTCCCTTCGAGGGAACCTTCTGGACCGCCGCCGACGCCGGCGCGGACGGCGGACGGCCCTGAGCCATGCCCTCCACCGACATCCCGGGCGCCGTGACGCACGCCCGTCTCCTCATCATCCTCGCGGAGCCGGCCGGCGAGCGCGGCAGGCGGAAGGGTCCGCCGACCGTGTGCCGGCCACCCGGAAACTCCGAAGAACAGGGACGCCCATCGCCATGAACGCCTTCGCCGCGCAGGCGCGCCTCACACTTTGCGAGCCGGAGAAGATCATCGCCCGGCTGTGCGAGCACATGATCGAGCACGATGCCCGGGTCGAATCCTCCGCGGAAGCCACCGTCCTGCATTATGCCGGATCGAGCGCCCGCTTCTCGCGCGAGGGGAGCGCCACCCTGGTCGACGTGTCGGCGCCGAACCTCGAGAGCCTGCATTTCGTCCGCATGGCCGTCGCCTCCCATGTGCTGGAGTTCGCCGGGTCGCCGGCGCCGGTCATCCGCTGGAGCGGCGACGGGACCGGGCTCGATCATCCGCCGAATTTCCGCATCCTGCAGGTGATCGGGGCGAGGAACCTGACGCCGCATATGCGGCGCCTCACCTTTTCCGGCGCCGATGTCGGCCGGTTCGCCCCGCTGGACGCCTTGCATGTCAACCTGCTCATGCAGCATCCCGATCTCGCGGAGCCGCAATGGCCACGCCTGGGAGCGGACGGGCTCATCGCATGGGCGGATCCCCAGCGACGCCCGGTCAATCGCAAATATACGGTGCGATCGGTGGACGTGGCCGCCGGCACGCTGGACATCGACTTCGTGCTGCACGAAGCGGCGGGACCGGGCTCCGCCTTTGCGCGCGACGCCAGGATCGGCGACCGGATCGGCGTCATCGGTCCCGGCGGCGGCGGGCTTTCCCCGGCGGACTGGTATCTGTTCGCCGGCGACGAGACCGCGCTGCCGGCGATCGCACGCATGCTGGAGCACCTGCCGGCGCAGGCCCGGGGCCGCGCCCTCATCGAGGTCGCCGACGCATCGGAGGTCCAGCCGCTCGCCTGCGCCGCCGCGATCGAGGTGGAATGGCTGTGCCGCGACGGCGTGCCCGCGGGCACGAGCCGACGCCTCGTCGACGCGGTGCAGGGAACCCCCATCCCCCAGGATGGTTCGCGGATCCATGTGTGGGCCGGCTGCGAATTTGCCGCGTTCACCGCGATCCGCGGCCATCTGCGTCGCGAGCGCAACCTCGGCAAGCACGAGCACCTCGTGGTGTCCTACTGGCGTCGCGGCCGCCGGGACGGGGAATGATCCCGGCCGCCGCCTCACCCGGCCGCACGCCCCGGACCGTGGCCGGCCCACACATCCTCGCCGATGCGCCAGAGCGGCGGCATGCGCTCGAAAGGCGGGATGGTATAGGCGATCACCGCTATGGCGAGGCGCCCATCGGCCCCGAGCTTGGCGTGGATGGCCTTGACGTGGGCCTTCACCGTGTCGACGCCGACGCCGAGAATGGTGGCAATGTCTTCGTTCGACTTGCCGTTGGCGATCCAGGAAGCGACTTCCAGCTGGCGCGGGGTCAGTTCCGGGAAGGCGATGCGCAGCCGGTCGGTCGGCGTCAGGGCCGCGAGCGTCCGCTGGCGCGCCTGCCGGTAGCTGCGAAGCACATGCGGGCGGTAGGCCTCCAGCCGGTCGCGCTGCGCGTCGCTGAACGGCTCCCGGCCGACGACGCGATGGCCGCCGACCGTCAGCACATAGTCCTCATGCTGCATGACGATCGACATCATGTGCCGCGAGCCGGAAGGCAGGAAGACCTCCCGCGCGATCGGCAGGGCGACATATTCCTCCTCGCTGAAGAAATCCGATTCGCGCAGCGCCCGGTCGCCGAAGAAGGCGGGATCGCCGAGCCAGAACGGATGGCTGTGCATGTGGCGGCCGAAGGCGGCCAGCGCCTGGTTGCGCCGCGAGGGATCGTCCTCCACCGACAGGACGGAGCGGAACTCGCCGCTCGAATGATGGAACTCCGAATAGGTGACGACGTCCGCATCGATCAGGCGGCCCACCCCGGCAAAGAGCGCCCTGGGCAGGGCGAGAAGATCGGGCTCGGCTTCATAGAGCCTGACGATCTCCTGCGCGAGCTCGCCCTCCCGCCCGCTACCCTTCGGGGTAATGGCGCGTGCCGCCGCCGGCATTGCATCATCATTCATCGATACGCACCATGCACAAGGGCGAAGTGGCAGGCCGGCGCGGGCGCGGCGACCTTGCTGCCGAGTTGTGCATGCATTGTGCGGCGGGAGCAATGTGGCCGCGGGTCGCCTTGAGCGCGAAAGACGCTCCGGGACGGCGGCGGTCGCTCAGCCGGCCGCCGGCAGGGCGACGATGCCGCTCCAGCCGTGCCAGCCGACATAGAGGCCGACCGCGATCAGCAGGAGCCCGGAAAGATAGGGCGCCCGGCGCGCGGCGGTGGAGAACCAGCTCCAGCGTCTGGTGGCGTGCTGCACGCTGAGCGCCGCCGCCGCGCCGACCGCCACCAGCGTGATGGCCAGGCCGATCGAGAAGCACAGCACGAGGCCGAAACCGAGGGTGAACTCCTTCAGCTGCAGACACAGCAACAGCACGGTGATCGCCGCCGGGCACGGGATGAGGCCGCCGGTCAGCCCGAACAGCACGATCTGCCAGGTGGTGACGTTCCGGTCGGCGAAGCGCCGGCGGATGTCGTTGGCATGGGCGAGTTCATGGGCGTCCTGATAGCCGTCGGTGCCGACCTCCAGCCCGCGCAGTTCCTCGTGCAGATGGTCGTGTCCCTCCGTGCCGCGCAGGAACGACACGTCGAAATCATGCGAATGGTTTCCATGGCCGAGCGCCAGCCGCACCATGAAGTCGAACGGTTCGGGAATGGCTTCGACGCTTTCGATATAGCCGTCGCGCTCGGCGAAGGCGAAGATCTGGACGCGCCCATCCGGCCGCTCGGTGGTCAGCTTCACCTCGCCGGCGGTCCAGGGCTTGCCGCGCTCGGGGCGAAAGCGCCAATGCGCGTCGCCATGCCCGTGATCGTGCAGCTCCAGCCTGTGCAGGCCGTGCCCGGTGTCGATCATCCGAATATCGGAGACGGGATGCACATGGTCGTCATGGCCGTGGTCGTGGGCGTGCCCATGGTGGCCGTGCCCATGGTGGCCATGGCCGTGCCCGGCTGCGGCCTTGGCCCGCCGCTGGTCCTCACAGGTGCGCCACAGCATCCACGCCGCCATGGCGACGATGATGACCGCCGAGACGAGCTGAAGATAAGGCTCGAAGGTCTCCGGCGCGACGCCCTGCCAGAGATACATGCCGCCAATGGCGATGGCCCAGACCACCAGCGTGTGCGACAGGGTCGCCGCCAGCCCGAGCAGCACGGCCTGGGTGACGGTTCCCCTCACCGCGACGATGAAGGCGGCCATCATCGTCTTGGAATGGCCCGGCTCCAATCCGTGGAGGGCGCCGAGCAGGATCGCGCTCGGAATGAACAGCCAGGCATGGGCGGCACTTTGCTGGATCAGCTCGGCGAAAGCGGGCATGGGGCTCGAACAACTGATGTGGTTATTGGATTTCGTCTCCCCCGCCCCTGCGCACACGCGGCCGGACGAGGGTCCTTCCGGTCAATCGACCAGGCCACACCATATCCCCCCATAGGGGATATATCAATCCCCTAGGGGAGGATCCGAAAGTCTCAGCTGGCACCGGCAATCACGACCGGCGAGCCGGATGCGAGCGTCATCGACGCAGCGGGCCGCCGAGCAAGCCCGGAAGTGCCGAAGCTCGGCGGGCCGGAAATATCAGGGTGGCGCGATGCAACGCCGCCGGACGGGGGCGGGGGCGGGGGCCGCCCGATCACCCCGCTGACGGGCTTGTCCTTGTGGGAGATCCCGCCGCGGTGCGTGCGGATGCGCGGTTCGCTCAGCCCTGCCGGGCCCGGACCGGTTCGAGAAGGGCGAGCGCCGGCGCCACCACGCCCGCCAGCAGCGCCGGTTCGGGACGGGTGCGCGCCAGCACGCGCACCCCCATGAGCACGCCCAGCAGGTGCCGGGCGAGATCCTCGGCGGCGAAGGCCGATGTGATCGTGCCGCTCGCCTGACCTTCCCTCAGGCTTTCGAGAAAGAACGTCTCCAGCCGCAGCAGCGCGCCGGTGACGGCGGCCCGGGAGGCCTCATCATCCGGCGCCGCCTCCAGAGCGGCGTTCACCAGCATGCACCCCTTGCGCTCGCCATCGTCCAGCGACCGCCGCAGGATCTCGTCAAAGAACGCCCTGATGGCCTGCAAAGGCTCCATCGCCTCGCAACGGCGGATCCGGTCGGCGGTTCCCGCCTCGACATAGTGATCGAGCGCCCGCCGATAGAGAGCCCGCTTGTCCCCGAACGCATTGTAGAGGCTGGCGCCGGTCAGGCCGGTCCTTTCGATCAGGTCGCGAACGGACGTGGCCTCGTAGCCCCGGCTCCAGAAACAATGGACGAGGGCGTCCAGCACGACTTGTTCGTCGAATTCCCGCGGCCTTGCCATCCGATTGCCCGTCAATATCGGCGCCGGCGGCATCTTGCCATCGGTGGTGCCTCGCGTCATTCTAGAACGATCGAACTAAAACTCAACGCGCGAATGCCGCAGCGGCACGCGTCGTCCCCGCACCTTTCCGCACCGATCCGCCGTGAGCCGAGGGAGCTTCGATGATCCGCTTCTATTTCCATCCGACACCGAACCCGGCGAAGGTCGCCCTGCTGCTGGAAGAGACCGGCCTGCCCTACGAACTCGTTCCCGTCGACACCAGCAAGGGCGAGCAGCACGCGCCGTCCTTCCGGGCGATCAACCCGAACGGCAAGGTGCCGGCCATCATCGACACCGAGGGTCCGGGCGGCCGTGAGGTGCGCCTTTTCGATTCGACGGCGATCCTGATCCATCTGGCGGAAAAGACGGGACAATTCCTCGGCTCGCCGGAGGATCGGCCGGAGCTACTCTCCTGGCTGCTCTTCCTCGCCTCCGGCCTCGGGCCGTTTTCGGGCCAGGCCGTGCATTTCCAATATGCCGCGCCCGAGGGCCTCGACTATGCGGTGAACCGCTATCGTCGTGAAGCGGAGCGCCACTACCAGGTGCTGAACGATCATCTGGCAGGCCGCACCTATATCGTCGGCGACGGCTACACCATCGCCGACATTTCCGCCTGGGGCTGGCTCGACCGGGCATCGCGGGTGCTGAAAGGTTCGGACGACCCGCTCGCGCCCTTCCCGCATCTGAAGCGGCTGTTCGAGACCGTCGATGCCCGGCCCGCCGTCGCCCGCGCCCGGCAGGTGGGCAAGGAGCATTCCTTCAAGCGGGTGAACGACGAGGAAACCAGGCGCGCGCTGTTCCCCTCCAACTACCCGCCGGCGGCGTGAAGCAACCCGGAGAACCTCCCGTGACCGACAGCACCGACTATATCCCGCCCAAGGTATGGACCTGGGACAAGGCCAGCGGCGGGCAATTCGCCAACATCAACCGGCCGATCGCCGGACCGACGCATGAAAAGGCCCTGCCGGTCGGCCGGCATCCGCTCCAGCTCTACTCGCTGGGCACGCCGAACGGCCAGAAGGTGACCGTCCTGCTCGAGGAATTGCTGGCCCTCGGCCATGCCGGTGCCGAATATGATGCGTGGCTGATCAGGATCGGTGACGGCGACCAGTTCGGCTCCGGCTTCGTCGAGATCAATCCCAACTCGAAGATCCCGGCGCTGCTGGACCGCAGCGGCCCGACGCCGATCCGCGTCTTCGAATCCGGCGCCATTCTCACCTATCTCGCCGAGAAGTTCGGCGCCTTCCTGCCGGTCACGCAGCCCGCCCGCGCCGAGACGCTGTCCTGGCTCTTCTGGCAGATGGGCTCGGCGCCCTTTCTCGGCGGCGGCTTCGGCCACTTCTATGCCTATGCGCCCGCCAAGCTCGACTATCCGATCAACCGCTACGCCATGGAGGTGAAGCGCCAGCTCGACGTGCTCGACCGGCACCTCGCCGACAATGAATATGTAGCCGGGCAGGACTATACCATCGCCGACATGGCGATCTGGCCCTGGTATGGCGGGCTGGTGAAGGGCTGGCTGTACGGGGCGGGCGAATTCCTCTCGGTGCAGGAATACGCCCATGTCCTGCGCTGGGCGGACCAGCTCTTTGCCCGCCCCGCCGTGCAGCGCGGCCGCATGGTCAACCGCATGAGCGGCAACCCCTCCGAACAGCTGCGCGAACGCCACGACGCCGGCGATTTCGATACCCGGACCGAGGACAAGCTCACGGCGGAGAAGCCGTGAGGGCACGCGAATCGTGAAATTCGCCAGCTAAGCTTCAGCACGGTTTACACGCACACTCCCCAGGACAGGCTTCACAGCCTGTCCTGGGGCAGAGCGCTTGCGGATTCATTGCCTGCCGATGATCGGCGCCACGCCGCCTGCAACCGGGCCGCGATCCACGCAGATGCATCGCTGGAAAAAAGCGGTGTCATATTACGGACATCCCGGGCACGCGCGTACCCTACTGGCGCCCGGCCCGCCTTGCATGGCCGCCCCTAGAATACCGTACGGACGCAGGTGATGGACGCCCCCTATCCGAGCAATGGCGGAGGGACATCCCGGGCCGTCGGAGGCCGCGTCCCATCTCTCCCGCCAAATTACTTAGCTCGGGAAACCGAAGCCCCTTCAATCGTCACCGATCTATTGCTACTTTTTTATGACAGCGACAGCCCCTATCGCTGGTCCGTGACGATGACCGGGACCTGTCCATCCACCGCAAAAGCGGGCGAAGGGCAGGCATGAGAAGGGACCGACGACATGCCGGAAGGCAGTGAAACCATGCCGCCCGACGCGCACGGGAAGGTGCCGCACGACAAGGTGCAGCACGTCAGGGTGCAGGAGCCCGACCATCGCGAGATCGAGCTCAAGCTGCTGACCGATCCCGCCACGCTCGCGCGGCTCGTCGACGCCCCGGTCATCGCGCGAAACGCCTCGTCCCGCGGCGTCGTGCGGCGGCTGGAAGCGACCTATTACGACACGCCGGATGCCGCCATCGCCCGGCAGGGCGCCTCGTTCCGCGTCCGGCGCAGCGGCAGGCAGCACATCCAGACATTGAAGCTGGCACCGCAGACCAATGTCCTGCAACGGCAGGAGCTGGAAGCGCCCGTGTCGGACATGGCTCCCCAGCCGGACGCCCTGCCCCTCACCGATCTCGGCCCGCCCTTCGAGGCGCTGCACGCGGCCGACCTCGTCGCGATCTTCACCACGAAGATCCGGCGCCACACCCGGACGATCCCGTTCGGCGGCGCCGTGATCGAGATCGCCTTCGACGAGGGGGAACTGATCGCCGGCGAGCGCACGGCCCCGGTGTGCGAAATCGAGATGGAGCTGAAATCGGGCGAGGCCGGCGCCCTCTACGAGCTCGCCTTGTCCCTGATGGAGCAGGGATCGTTCCGCATCGGGGTCCAGAGCAAGGCGGAGCGCGGCTATGCGCTCGCCCTCGGCGGGCATCCCCGCGCCGGGAAGGCCCCCTCTGCCGGCATCGAGGCCGCCGACACCTCCGACGAGGTCATCGCCAGGACCCTTGCGGCCTGCCAGCGGCATGTGGCGGCGAACCTGGTGGCCGCCCAGCACGGGCAGGACCCGGAGGGCGTTCACCAGTTGCGGGTGGCGCTGCGCCGCCTGCGGACGGCCATCTCGATGTTCGGCCGGGAGATTCCCGCCTCCGCGTTTCAGCCGCTGATGGCGGGGGCCAGGACGCTCGCCTCCGCCCTGGGGCCGGCCCGCAACTGGGACGTCTTCCTCACCGGCACGATCGGCGAGATCGAGAACGTAAAGCTGCCGGGCGTCGAGTTCGCCGGCATCAGGACCGCGGCCGCCCCGCTGCGTGATCACGGCTACGAAACCGCGCGCGCCGCCCTCGTCGATACCGAATGCACCCGCTTCCTGCTCGGCCTCGGCAAGATGATCGAGCGCCGCAGCTGGCGTAACGACATCGGCATCGAGGCGCTGGCCGTGCTGACGCAACCCGGCCGCGACTTTGCCGAGCGGACGCTGGCCCGCCTGCATCGCAAGGCGATGAAGCAGGGTCGCCATCTGCGCCGGCTCCAGCCGGAGGCCCGGCACGAGCTGCGGCTGACGCTCAAGAAGCTACGCTATGTCTGCGAGTTCTTCCTGCCGCTCTTCGATCAGGAAGCCACCGCCCGGAAATACCTGAAGAAGATGGCGACGCTGCAGGACATCCTCGGCGCCGACAACGATGCCACGACGACGCAAGCGCTGCTGCGGGAGATCGAGGCCAGCACGGCGAGCCCGCAGGCCCACCGCGCCATCGGGGCGATCACCGGATGGCAGGCCCGCGACCGTATCGAGGTCGCCAAGGCGCTGGGTCACAGCTGGCAGCTCTTCGCCGACGCGAAGCCGTTCTGGCACTGACGGCGCAACTGCAATTGGTTCGCAGTTGCGCTTCGGGTCGAAAACTGCCTAGGATGCTCTTGCAACTCATTCGCAGGAGAAGAGGGCATGCGCGACGCGACGAGGCGTACCGTTCTGGCCGGCATGATCGCCGTCGGCATCGCCGGCATGGCGGGCGTGTCCGACGCCGCGGCACAGGCGGCCGGCGGTTCCAGGTTCAAGGCGGTGACGACGTTCACCGTCATCGCCGACATGGCGCGCAACGTGGCGGGCGAGGCGGCGGTCGTGGAATCGATCACCCGGCCGGGTGCCGAGATCCACAATTACGCGCCCACCCCCGGCGACATACAGCGGGCGCAGGGCGCCCAGCTCATCCTGTGGAACGGCCTCAATCTCGAGCTGTGGTTCGAGAAGTTCTTCCAGAACCTCAAGGATGTGCCGAGCGCGGTGGTGTCGCAGGGCGTCGAGCCGATCGGCATCACGGAAGGCCCCTATAGCGGCAAGCCCAACCCGCATGCCTGGATGTCGCCGGCCAATGCGCTGATCTATGTCGACAACATCCGCGACGCCTTCGCGGCGCACGACCCGGCGAACGCCGCGACCTACCGCGCCAATGCCGAGGCCTACAAGGCGAAGATCCAGGCCGCGGTGGCACCGATCCGCGCGAAGCTCGACGCCATCCCCGCCGACAAGCGCTGGCTGGTATCGAGCGAGGGCGCCTTCTCCTATCTCGCCCGCGATTTCGGCCTGAAGGAGCTCTATCTCTGGCCGATCAACGCCGACCAGCAGGGAACGCCGCAGCAGGTCCGCAAGGTGATCGACGCGGTGCGCAAGAACGACATTCCCGCCGTGTTCAGCGAGAGCACCGTCTCCGACAAGCCGGCGCGGCAGGTGGCGCGCGAGACCGGCGCGCATTATGGCGGCGTGCTCTATGTCGACTCGCTCAGCGAAGCCGACGGCCCGGTGCCGACCTATGTCGACCTGCTCAGCGTGACCACCGGCACGCTGGCCAAGGGCCTCGCCGACGGGCTGTCGCAATGAGCCAGGGCCCTGCCACGGACGCTACCGGCCTCGCCGTCCGCGGCGTGACCGTCACCTATCGCAACGGGCATACTGCCCTGCGCGATGCCAGCTTCGCGATCCCGACCGGCACCATCACCGCGCTGGTCGGCGTCAACGGCTCCGGCAAGTCGACCTTGTTCAAGGCGCTGATGGGCTTCGTGCGCATCGCCGCCGGCAGCATCTCCATCCTCGGGCGCAATGTGGAGGAGGCGCTGCGGCGCAATCTCGTCGCCTATGTGCCGCAGAGCGAGGAGGTCGACTGGAGCTTTCCCGTGCTGGTCGAGGACGTGGTGATGATGGGCCGCTACGGCCATATGGGCATGATGCGCATTCCCCGCGCCGCCGACCGGCAGGCGGTGAGCGAGGCGCTGGCCCGTGTCGGCATGGGCGAGTTCCGCACCCGCCAGATCGGCGAATTGTCCGGCGGGCAGAAGAAGCGGGTCTTCCTCGCCCGCGCATTGGCGCAGGATGCGCGGGTGATCCTGCTCGACGAGCCGTTCACCGGAGTCGACGTCAAGACCGAGGACGCCATCATCGCCCTGCTCAAGGCGCTGCGCGAGGAGGGACGGGTGATGCTGGTCTCCACCCACAATCTCGGCAGCGTGCCGGAATTCTGCGACCGCACCGTGCTGGTGAAGGGCACCGTCCTCGCCCATGGCCCCACCGCCGAGATCTTCACCGAGGCCAATCTGGAGAAGACCTTCGGCGGCGTGCTCAGGCACTTCGTGCTGGGCGGCGCCGGCCTGCATGCCGATGACGATCGCCGCCAGCTCGCCTTGCTCACCGACGACGAACGCCCGCTGGTGCTCTATGGCGAGAAGGGCGCGATGCACGCCAAGACCACCGACGACGCGGCCCCCGCCGCCGATGCCGCGCCGGCCGGGGAGGTCGCCCTCGCGAAGCGTTCCTCCGGGGAGAAGGCGCCGTGATCGCCCTGCTGGCCGAGCCGTTCGGCTACGAATATATGCGCAACGCCATCTGGGTTTCGGCGCTGGTGGGAGCGGTCTGCGCCTTCCTGTCCTGCTACCTGATGCTCAAGGGCTGGTCGCTGATCGGCGACGCCCTCTCCCATGCCATCGTGCCCGGCGTCGCCGGCGCCTACATGCTCGGCCTGCCCTTCGCGGTCGGCGCCTTCTTCTCCGGCGGGCTGGCCGCTGCCGCCATGCTGTTCCTCAACCAGCGCACCCGGCTGAAGGAGGACGCCATCATCGGGCTGATCTTCTCCTCCTTCTTCGGGCTCGGCCTGTTCATGGTGTCGCTGTCGCCGACCTCGGTGAACATCCAGACCATCGTGCTCGGCAACATCCTCGCCATCACGCCCGAGGACACGCTGCAGCTCGCGGTGATAGGCGTGGTGTCGCTGGGGCTGCTGCTGGCGAAGTGGAAGGACCTGATGGCGGTGTTCTTCGACGAGGCGCATGCGCGCTCGATCGGGCTGCGGCCGACCGCCCTCAAGATCATGTTCTTCACGCTGCTGTCCGCCTCCACCGTCGCGGCGCTGCAGACGGTGGGCGCCTTCCTGGTGATCTGCCTGGTGGTGACGCCGGGCGCCACCGCCTATCTGCTCGCCGACCGCTTTCCGCGCCTGCTGACCATCGCCGTCGCCATCGGTGCGCTCACCAGCGCGCTGGGCGCCTATGCGAGCTATTTCCTCGACGGCGCCACCGGCGGCATCATCGTGGTGCTGCAGACGCTGATCTTCCTCGCCGCCTTCGTCTTCGCCCCCAAGCACGGCATGCTGGCGGCGCGGCGGCGGGCGGCGCAGGCCGTGACAAGCGAGTCGTGACCATGGCCGCCACCCTGCTCGCGCCGTTCCAGTTCGACTTCATGGTCAACGCCCTCGTCATCTCCGCCCTGGTGGCGGTGCCGATGGCGCTGCTCTCCTGCTTCCTGGTGCTGAAAGGCTGGTCGCTGATGGGCGACGCCATTTCCCACGCCGTGTTCCCCGGCGTGGTGCTGTCCTACATCCTCGGCCTGCCCTATGCGCTCGGCGCCTTCGCCGCCGGCATGTTCTGCGCGGTGGCGACGGGCTATCTGAAGGACAACAGCCGCATCAAGCAGGACACGGTGATGGGCATCGTGTTCTCCGGCATGTTCGGCGCCGGGCTGGTGCTCTACGTCAAGATCCAGTCGGAAGTGCATCTCGACCATATCCTGTTCGGCGACATGCTCGGGGTGAGCTGGCGGGACATCGCCGAGACCGCCCTCATCGCCCTCGTGGTCGCCGCCATCGTCGCGGTGAAATGGAAGGACCTGCTGCTGCACGCCTTCGATCCCGCCCAGGCGCGGGCGGTCGGGCTGCGCGTCGGCGTGCTGCATTACGGGCTGCTCTGCCTGATCTCGCTGGCCATCGTCGGCGCGCTGAAGGCGGTGGGGCTGATCCTCGCCATCGCCATGCTGATCGCCCCCGGCGCCATCGCCTTCCTCCTCACCCGGAGCTTCGGCGCCATGCTGCTGGCGGCGCTGGCGATCGCAGTCGGCGCGTCGCTGCTCGGCGTCTACCTGTCCTTCTTCCTCGACAGCGCCCCCGCCCCTACCATCGTGCTCGTCATGAGCCTCGTCTTCGTGGCAACCTTCATCCGCTCCTCGTTCGCCACGGCGAGGGTGACCTCCGGGGAAAACTGACGGCCCGGCGGAACGGTAATCCAGTTGTGGCTTTTCCGCGCTAAAGCCGTAAGTCCGAAGCGCCTTAAGGGATCGACAGGACCTTCTGGGTTCGAATGGGCGCGGCCGGGGACACGCGGTTCGATGGACATCACGGAGGAGAATATGCAGCTCGGCGTCGTCGGCCTCGGCCGGATGGGAGGCAATATCGCGCGGCGTCTCGCCCGCGCCGGTCATTCCTGCATCGTGTGGGACCGCAACGCCCCGGCGGTGGGTGCACTGGCGAGCGAGGGCATGACTGCCGCCGCCGACCTCGCCGATCTCGTCGCCAAGCTCGAGGCACCGCGCGCCGTGTGGGTGATGCTGCCCGCCGGCGCTCCCACCGAGGAAACGGTGCAGGCGCTCGCCGACCTGATGTCGCCGGGCGACATCGTCATCGACGGCGGCAACACCTTCTACAAGGACGACATCCGCCGCGCCGAGGCGCTGGAGCCGCGCGGCATCCACTATGTCGATGTCGGCACCTCCGGCGGCGTCTGGGGTCTGGAGCGCGGCTACTGCATGATGATCGGCGGCACCAGGGAAGCGGTCGACCACCTCGACCCCATCCTCGCCGCACTGGCGCCCGGCAAGGGCTCCATCCCGGAGACGCCCGGCCGCGAGGGCCGCGATCACCGCGCCGAGCAGGGCTATCTCCATACCGGGCCGGCCGGCTCCGGGCATTTCGTCAAGATGATCCACAACGGCATCGAATACGGCCTGATGCAGGCCTATGCCGAGGGCTTCGAGATCCTCAAGAACAAGAGCTCGCCCGCGCTACCGGAGAATGAGCGCTACACGCTGAACATGCCGGATATCGCCGAGGTGTGGCGGCGCGGCAGCGTGGTTTCCTCCTGGCTGCTGGACCTCACCGCCATCGCCCTCGCCAAGGACGAGCAGCTCGCCGAATTCCCCGGCGAGGTCGCCGATTCCGGCGAAGGCCGCTGGACGGTGATGGCGGCGGTGGAGGAGGCCGTGTCGGCCGAGGTGCTGACCGCCGCGCTCTATACCCGCTTCCGCTCGCGCCAGGACCACACCTTCGGCGAGAAGATGCTCTCGGCCATGCGCTTCCAGTTCGGCGGCCACACCGAATTCAAGGCGAAGTGACGCTGGAAGACGTGACGCTGGAAGACGTGGCCCTTCAGGACAGGTAATCGATCATGGCTGGCGAGACCGTCGTTCTCGGACAGAAGGTGCTGGCGCCGGATACGGCACCGGCACCCGCCTCCACCTTCTTCATCTTCGGCGCCTCGGGCGATCTCACCAAGCGCCTGCTGCTGCCCTCGCTCTACAACCTCGCGCATGAAGGCGTGCTGGCGGCCGACTTCGCCGTCATCGGCGTCGATCATGTCGAGCGCAGCGAGGAGGATTACCGCGCCTACCTCACCGATGCGACCAAGGAACTCCCCGGGGTCTGCGATGTCGGCGGCGAGACCTGGAACTGGCTGATGAGCCGCATCGGCTACGTCGCCGGCGATTTCGAGGACCCGGCCACCTATGGCCGCATCCGCGAGAAGCTGGAGGCACGGGCCGGCCAGACCGGCAATGCGGTGTTCTACCTCGCCGTGGCGCCGCGCTTCTTCGCGCCGATCTCCGAGCAGCTCGGCGCCGCCGGGCTGCTGAAGGAAACCGAGGGCAGCTTCCGCCATATCGTGGTGGAGAAGCCCTTCGGCACCGACCTGCCCTCCGCCCGCGCGCTCAACAAGCGGCTGCTGGCGGTGGCCGACGAGCGGCAGATCTACCGGATCGACCATTTCCTCGGCAAGGAAACCGTGCAGAACATGATGGCCCTGCGCTTCGGCAACGGCATCTTCGAGCCGATCTGGAGCAAGGAATATATCGACCATGTGCAGATCACCGCCGCCGAGACGGTGACGGTGGAGCAGCGCGGGCGCTTCTACGACGCCACCGGCGCGCTGCGCGACATGGTGCCGAACCACATGTTCCAGCTGCTCGCCATGACCGCCATGGAGCCGCCCAACTCCTTCGACGCCGACGCGGTGCGCACCGAGAAGACCAAGGTGATCGAGGCGATCCGCCACATGAAGCCGAGCGACGCCATCGGCGCGGCGGTGCGCGGCCAGTACCGCGCCGGCATCGTCAATGGCCAGCCGGTGAAGGATTACCGCGCCGAGAAGGACGTGGCCCCCGACAGCCGCACCGAGACCTATGTGGCGCTGAAGTGCTTCGTCGATTCGTGGCGCTGGAGCGGCGTGCCCTTCTATGTCCGCACCGGCAAGGCGCTCTCCGTGCGGCGCACCGAGATCGTCATCCAGTTCAAGCGGGCGCCGGGCGTGCTGTTCCGGCATTTGCCGACCGCGTTGAAGCCGAATGTGATGGTGATCCACGTGCAGCCGGACGAGGGCGTGTCGCTGCGCTTCGCCGCCAAGGTGCCCGGCCGCAAGGTGAAGCTGTCCGAGGTCGAGATGGACTTCAAATATGCCGATTACTTCAAGGCGGCGCCGTCCACCGGCTACGAGACGCTGATCTATGACTGCCTGTGCGGCGACCCGACGCTGTTCCAGCGCGCCGACACCATCGAGGCGGGCTGGGAAGCGGTGGAGCCGATCCTCGATGCCGTCGCCGGCGGCGACGACGAGGTGCAGTTCTATTCCGCCGGCTCCAGCGGCCCGGCCATGGCCGACGTCATGCTGGCGCAGGACGGCTTCCAGTGGCTGTCCTTCGACAAGGGACGCGCACCATGACCGCACCGCGCACGCCCTCCGGGCGCATCTCGCTCATGGTGTCCGACGTCGACGGCACGCTGGTCGACAAGCAGAAGGCGGTGACGCCCGGCACGGTCGCCGCCGTCAGGCGGCTACGCGACGCGGGGGTGCATTTCTGCGCCGTCTCCGCCCGCCCGCCGCGCGGCATGAAGATCCTGGTCGAGGCGCTCGGCCTCGACCTGTTCGGCGGCTTCAACGGCGGTTCGATCCTGCGCGGCGACTTTTCGGTGGTCGAGCAGCATTTCGTCGCCCGCGAGGCGGCCGAGACCGGCATCGCGATGATGGCCGGGCGCGGCGCCGGCATCTGGGTGTTCGCCGATAATGAGTGGTTCCTCACCGACCCCGACAACCAGTATGTCGCCGGCGAGATCCGCACCGTCGCCTTCCAGCCGACGGTGGTCAGCGCGTTCGGCGACCATGTCGCACGGGCCGGCAAGATCGTCGGCGCCTCCAGCGATTTCGCCATGCTGGAGCAATGCGAGGCCGAGCTGGCACCGCTCCTCGGCGAGGGCGCCACGGTGAAGCGCTCGCAGGCGAAATATCTCGACCTCACCCCGCCCGGCACCGACAAGGGCTTCGCGGTGCGCGAGTTCGCCCGGCATTTCGGCGTGCCGCTCGACGAGGTGGCCGTCATCGGCGACATGCACAACGACCTGCCGATGTTCGCCAATGCCGGCCTGCGCTTCGCCATGGGCAATGCCGCCGACGAGGTGAAGGCGCAGGCGGATGTCGTCACCACCGCCAATGATGCCGACGGCGTCGCCCAAGCCATCGAGCACTACGTCTTACCGCGCGCCGCCCGTGGGGGCTGAGCACGGCCCGCGTCAGGAGAGGCGCCCGGTCATGCCGCCCATCGGAGCGGCGCGGCCGGGCGCGTCGAGGCCTTACTGCCCCTTCGCCTTGGCGAGGAACGAGCCGTCGAAGGTCTTGGAGAGATCGATGGCCGCGGGGTCGATCGAGGGATCGGTCGTGGTGATCAGGCTCAGCGCGCTCTTCATGCTCGCCTCGTCGATGTTGCCGTCGGTCGAATAGGACTGCCGCGACGCCTCGACCGCCTTCATGTAGAGGGTCTTGTCGCCCAGCCAGTACTCTTCCGGCACATTGGCGGCGATCTGCTCGGGCGTCGCCTTCTCCAGCCACTTCAGCGTCTTGTAGAAGGCGTTGGTCAGCGCCTGCACCGTCTTCGGGTTGTCCTTGATGAAGCTCTCCTTGAAGTAGAGCACGGCGGCGGGATTCTGGCCGCCGAACACCTTCTCGGTGCCCTCGGTGGTGCGGGTGTCGACCAGCACGTTGATCAGGCCGAGATCCTCCAGCTTGGAGATCACCGGATCGAGATGCGAGATGGCGTCGATCTCGCCCTTCTGCATCGCCGCCACCGCCGAGGCGCCGCCGCCGACACCGATGAACGAGGCGTCGTCCTGCTTCAGCCCGGCCTTGGTCAGCAGGTACTGCACCATGATGTGGGTGGAGGAGCCCGGCGCGGTGACGCCGATGTTCTTGCCCTTGAGGTCGGCGACGGTCTTGATCTTGTCGGCCTCGGCCTTGCGCACCGCGATGACGATGCCGGGATAGCGGCCGAGATCGATGACGGCGCGGATGTCCTGCTTCTTCGGCTGCATGCGGATGGTGTGCTCATAGGCGCCGGTGACAGCGTCCACCGAGCCGCCGATCAGCGCCTGCAGCGACTTGGCGCCGCCGCCGAAATCGTTGATCTCGACGGTGAGGCCCTCATCCTTGAAGTAGCCGAGCTTCTCCGCCAGCGTCAGCGGCAGGTAGTAGAGCAGCGGCTTGCCGCCGACGCCGAGGGTGAGGCTCGGCTTCTCGACATCGGCCGCCTGCGCCGCGCCGAGCGCGGGGAACAGCAGGCTCGCGGCCATCAGCAGAGTACGCATCTTCATTGGGGTTTCCTCCTTTTGTCGTTGAGTAGCGGTCAGGCGATCACGGTCAGGCCTGCTCGCCGGCCGATTGCGGCCGCCACACCAGCAGCCGGTTCTCGACCCGGGTGACGCCCCAGTCGATGACCAGCACGAAGGCGGCGAGGATGAACATGCCGGCGAACACGCCGGTGACGTCGAACACCCCTTCGGCCTGATGGATGAGATAGCCGAGCCCGGCGGACGAGCCGAGATACTCGCCCACCACCGCGCCGACCAGCGCGAAGCCGACCGAGGTGTGCAGCGAGGAGAACATCCAGGACAGCGCCGAGGGCCAGTAGACGTTGCGGAACAGCTGGTGCTCGCTCATCCCCATCATGCGCGCATTGGCGAGCACGACCGGGCTCACTTCCTTCACGCCCTGATAGACATTGAAGAACACGATGAAGAACACCAGCGAGACGCCGAGCGCCACTTTCGACCAGATGCCGAGACCCAGCCACAGCATGAAGATCGGCGCCAGAACCACGCGCGGCAGGGCGTTGACCATCTTCACATAGGGGTCGAACACCGCCGCCAGGATCGGCTTGCGCGCGAACCAGAAGCCGATGGCGACGCCGCCGGCCGAGCCGATGACGAAGGCCAGCACCGTCTCGGTCAGGGTGATCCACAGATGCTTCCAGATGGTGCCGGAGACGAACAGCTGCACCACCCGCTTCGCCACGTCGAGCGGCGTCGAGAAGAAGAACTCCGGCAGCAGGTAGGTGCCGCCGATCGGCACGGTGGCGCCGAGCTGCCAGGCGCCGATGGCCACGACGGCGACCAGCACTTGCAGGAACAGGAGCTTGCCGGGATGGAATTTCACGGTGCGTCCTCCCCATAGGTCTTCACGACTTCGGCCTTCAGCTGGTTCCAGATCTCGCGATAGAGCTCGTGGAAGCGCGGGTCGAGGCGGATGTCGGCGGTGTCGCGCGGGCGGGCGAGGTCGATCGGGAAATCGCCGATGATCCGCGCCTCCGGGCCGGCCGACATGATCACCACCCGGTCGGACAGCGCGATGGCTTCCTCGAGGTCGTGGGTGACGAACAGTACCGCCTTGCGGTCCTGCGCCCACAGGTTGAGCAGCAGCGTACCCATGATCTGCCGGGTCTGGGCGTCGAGCGGGCCGAAGGGCTCGTCCATCAAGAGGATCTTCGGCCCCCGCACCAGCACCTGGGCGAGGCCGACGCGCTTCCTCTGGCCGCCGGACAGCTCGTGCGGGTAGCGATCGACGAAGCGCGCGAGGCCGACGCGTCTCAGCCAGTCCTGCGCCTGGGCCAGCGCGTCGGCGCGGCGGACGCCGCCGATCTCCAGCGCGATCGCCACATTGTCGAGCGCGGTCTTCCAGGGCATCAGCGCGTCCTGCTGGAAGAGATAGCCGGCCTTGGCATTGAGGCCGGCCAGCGGCTCGCCGAAGATCGTCACCCGCCCGCCCGCCGGCTTCAAAAGGCCGGCGGTGGCGTTGAGCAGGGTCGACTTGCCGCAGCCGGTGGGGCCGACAATGGCGACGAACTCGCCTTCCTTCACATGCAGCGAGGTCGGCGCCACCGCCTTGAACACCGGGCGGCCGGGAATGGCGAAGCTGATGGCGATGTCGTCGAGGGCCACCGCCAGCGGTGCGACGGTGGCCGGCGCCTCCCCGGCGGGCGGCCGCAACGTGGCGGTTTGCATGTCCTGTCCTCCCATGGCGGTGGTTCTCATAGCGCGGGCTGGCGCACGCCCGGCGGTACGGGATGCAGGTCGCCGCTGCGGCCGGCCTTCGCCACCTGCCCGGGTATGTCGTGGCCGAGCAGAACCGGCAAGCCGCGCGCAAGTTCCAGCAGGCGCGGCAGGTCGACGCCGGTGGGCACGCCCATCTCCTCCAGCATGTGGACGAGGTCCTCGGTCACGACGTTGCCGGTGGCGCCGGGCGCGAAGGGGCAGCCGCCGAGACCGCCCAGCGAGGCGTCGAAGCGGTCGGCGCCTTGCTCCAGCGCCGCGAGCGCATTGGCGAGCCCCATGCCGCGGGTATTGTGGAAATGCAGCGTCAGCGGCACCTCGCCGAAGCGGGCGCGAAAGCCGGCCACGAGACGCCCCACCTGACGCGGATTGGCCATGCCAGTGGTGTCGGCGAGCGTGATGGAATGCAGCCCGGCTTCCAGATAGCGCTCCGCCAGCGCCAGCACCTTGTCCTGCGGCTGCGCGCCCTCGAAGGGGCAGCCAAAGGCCGTGGCGATCGAGCCGTTCAGCCGCGCCGGGTTGCCCTTCGCCGCCTCGACGATGGCGCGGAAGCCGTCCAGCGACTGCTCGGGCGTCATGCGCATATTGGCGAGGTTGTGGGTCTCGCTCACGGACATGACAAGGTTGAGCTCATCCATCCCGGCGTCCAGCGCCGCCTGCGCGCCGCGCAGGTTCGGCACCAGCGCCACATAGGTTACCGCCGGGTTGCGGCGGATCCCCCGCGCGACCTCGGCGGCATCGGCGAGGTTCGGCACCGCCTTGGGCGAGACGAAGGACGTCACCTCGATCTTGGACACGCCGGTGTCGGACAGGGCGTCGATCAGCGCGATCTTCTGCCCGGTCGGCAGGAAGCGCGGCTCGATCTGCAGGCCGTCGCGCGTCACCACTTCCTGGATGTGGACGTACGCGGGAAATTCCGCCCGGCTCATGCCGCGTCCCCCGAGGCGGCATCTGCCTTGGCCACCGCGCCGCCGGCGACCAGCGCCTCGATCTCCTCGGCGGAATAGCCGAGCGAGGCCAGCACCGGCGCGGTGTGCTCGCCGAGCTTCGGCCCGAGCCAGCTCACGCCGCCCGGCGTATCGGAGAGCTTCGGCACGATACCCGGCATCTTCACCTGCGTGCCGTCGGGCAGCGTCGAGGGCAGGATCATGTCGCGGGAAAGGAACTGCGGATCGGCGACGATATCGGCCACCGAATAGATGCGCCCGTTCGGCACCTCCGCGGCATCGAGCGCGGCGGTCACCTCGTCGAGCGAGTGACGGCTCGTCCAGCCGGCGATGACGCCGTCGATCTCCTCCACATGCCGCACCCGCCCGTCATTGGAGGCGAGGCGCGGATCGTTGGCGAGGTCCTCGCGGCCGATCGCCGTCATCAGCCGCTTGAAGATGCCGTCGCCATTGCCGGCGACGATGACATAGCTGCCCTCGGCAGTGGGATAGGAATTGGACGGCGCGATGCCGGGCAGCGATCCGCCCGAGCGGGCGCGCACGAAATCGAACAGGTCGTATTCCGGGACCAGGCTCTCCATCATGTTGAACACGCTCTCATAGAGCGAGACGTCGACCACCTGCCCGGCGCCGCGCCCGGACTTGATGGCGAGCAGCGCCATCAGCGCCCCCATCACCGCATGCAGGGCGGCAAGCGAATCGCCGATGGAGATGCCGGTGCGCGCCGGCGGCCGATCCGGCTCGCCGGTGGTGAAGCGCATGCCGCCCATCGCCTCGCCCACCGCGCCGAAGCCGGGGCGCTCGCGATAGGGCCCGTCCTGGCCGAAGCCGGAGATGCGCACCATGACGAGGTTAGGATTGATCGCCTTCAGCGCCTCCCAGCCCAGCCCCCAGCGCTCCAGCGTGCCCGGTCGGAAATTCTCGATCAGCACGTCGGCATCGCGCACCAGGCGGCGCACCACCTCCTGCCCCTCGGGCAGGCGCATATTGACGGCGACCGACTTCTTGTTGCGCGACTGCAGGTACCACCACAGCGAGGTGCCCTCATGCAGCTTGCGCCATTTGCGCAGCGGGTCGCCCTCGCCGGGCGCCTCGACCTTGATCACCTCGGCGCCGAACTCCGCCATCAGCCGCGCGGCAAAGGGCGCGGCGATCAGATTGCCGAGCTCGATGACGCGGATTCCGGCCAGCGGACCCGCTGCGGGATGTTCCATGGGCGAGGCTCCTTCCCGATCGTTTTGCGTCTCTATGGGTCGAAAGTCGCCTTCCGTCCAATAGTCTTTGGCAGGGCCCTTTCACCGGCAAGGGGCGCTGCGACGCGCTCAATCCTCCCCGTCGACCGAGGCGAGGCAGGGATCGAGCATGACATGGTGGTCATCCACGCGGCTATAACCGCCGCCGAACACCACGACATCGCCGGGCACGCGCCCATTGGTGCCGTAGGTGACGCACATCACCTGCACCCCGGCAGGGTCGCACATCAGGAGATAGGCCATCACGCCGTCGAAATGCACGCCGGTGAGCGCGCCGTGGATGCCGAGGGTGATGCGGTCGTCGGTCTGCGGCGCACGGTCCGCCCAGTGCCGCAGCGTCTCGCAGGTGGCGAGCGTGTCGGGATAGGCCTCGCCGGGACGGAACGGGCTGGCGGGATCGCAGCAGGCCTCGTCGGTCATCGCGGCGGGCGGGGCCTCGAACAGCAGGGCCGCGGCGAGCGAAAGCGCGCGAGGCGCCGTCGAATATCCCCTGCCCTTCGCCACCTTGTTCCCCCTGCGCCGCCCGACGACGGGAAGGCGTAGACATGCCGGGCGGCGAAACTGCGGCCGGGGGATCCTGCCGGTCGGCGGCCTATCCCGCGGGCCGGCGAAGATCCGCGGCCCGCACTTCCGACGGGGTCAGGCCGTAGCGCGCCTTGAAGCGGCGATAGAAGGTCGAGGGTTCCACCAGCCCCAGCCCGAAGGCGATGTCGGCGATCGGCTGGCCCGCGAAGCGCGGATCGCCGAGGCGGCCATGGATCAGCGCCAGCCGCCGGTCGGTGACATAGTCGGACAGGCTGCCGCCGGTCTCGGCGAACAGGCGGCGGACATAGCGGGGGCTCATGCCCAGGTGCCGCCCGACCATCTCCGCCGACAGGCGGGCATTGGCCACGTTCTCCTCGATATATTGCTTGATCGCCCGCAAGCGGGCGGCCCGCACGCCGCGCCCGGCGACGATCTCCTCCACCTCCCGCGTGGTGCCCAGCGCTGCCGCCAGCAGGTCGGCGATATGCTGCGAGACCAGCGGCGCCAGCCGCGGCGTCAGCGGCGTGCGGCTGACCGCCTGGAGATAGTCGAACAGCAGTCGCGTCTCCGGTGCGTCGGGCCGAAGGGCATCGGGCGCGACATCCTCGACATGCCGGACCAGCGGCTCCAGCAGCCGCCGCGAGAGCTGGACGCACACCGTCCATTCGCCCTGGCGCGCCTCGGCACGCCAGGCCCGGTCGAGCGGCATGATGCACGGGGCGCCGGGCACGGTCTCGAGAGCGTGCGCCCGCCGGCTCTCGAAACGCCAGCCCCCGGCGATCCAGGAAACCGCCAGGTCGTCGTTTCCGTCGGCCATCAGCGCTTGCGTGCGCTCCCACGCCATCGGCGCCACCGCTCCTCGCGTCACGCTCATGCCCGGCAGCAGCGTGGTGACGGAATTGAAGCGCATCTCGTTGCCGTCGACCGGCACAAGATCCAGCCGCATGCAGATACGACCATAGTAATCGCGGATCAATTCTTCCCGATCTCGTCCGCCCAGCGCATCCGTCGACAATTCGACACGCTCGCCACTGGCCGTCATGGCCGACATCCCGCAAAACCGCCGCCCTCACCGGTTATCGCATGGAAATGGTTGCTTGATAAGCGGGCCTGTGCCGTCCACGCGACATGATTGTTCCGCCTGCATGACACGCGGGAACGGACATCGAGGCATTCTCGCCGCCGCGAATAGCCTTAATTTTCAACGCATCATTACAAAATTCGGAGGAAAAAATGCATAAAATTCGCACATTGACGCTGGTGACTGCGGGCCTGTGCCTGTCGATACTTGTACCGACCCAGTCATTCGCCGCCTATACCTGCATGAATCCCGCCATCTGCCGGGCGGTCTGCGGCGCACCCACCTGCGGCCAGATCACCGCGCGGGATGCCGACATTCGTGCCCTCGACGCGCCGGCGGCCAAGCTCGCCGCGACACCGGGCCAGCCGGCGGCCGGCAAGACATACACCTGCATGAACCCGGCGATCTGCCGCGCGGTCTGCGGCAGCCCCACCTGCGGCAAGCCCTGAGCCTCAAGGCGTGTAGAACCGCCCGCCGCACGCCGGCGGGCGGCTTCCGGCTTGAACGACCGCCACGACCGGGCAAAGCC
Organism: Ancylobacter oerskovii; assembly: GCF_018390555.1. Lineage (GTDB taxonomy): Bacteria > Pseudomonadota > Alphaproteobacteria > Rhizobiales > Xanthobacteraceae > Ancylobacter > Ancylobacter oerskovii. Next base: position 158,573 of record NZ_JAHBGB010000031.1, read on the forward strand.
TCTCGCACCCACCGCCTCTTGCCGCTGCCGGATCCGGTCGCTCATCGAGGTGGGCGGCAGGCCAACCCGCTGCGCCAGCTCGTTATGGGTGATGCGCCCCTCGACCTGCAGGATGGACAGAACCTTGCGGTCGATCGCATCGAGCGCGTGGTGCGTCAACGGCTTTCTGGCCATGTCGGAATCCCGGAGGCGCGACGTCCTCCCCATGCAGGCCGGACTTAGCCCCCCCGCCGGGAGAGATCAACTCCTTGTGCCCATTGCGCACGCGGTTTCGCGACATGCCCGCGCGATGCGCCGCCCCCCTTGCGCGGCGACGCGGCGTGCTTTAGCAAGCCCGCCCTTTCCGCGTTCCGCATCATGCAAGGAGGTGTCATGACCGCCTGCGGCCTCGATTTCGGCACCTCGAACACCACGCTCGGCCTCGATGGCGGCGGCGAACCCCGGCTCGCCGCGCTGGAAGGGACGGCCGACACGCTGCCGAGCGCCATCTTCTTCCCGCGCTCGGGGTCCGCGCTGGTGGGCCGTGCCGCCATGGCCGCCTATGTGGAGGGCCAGCAGGGGCGGCTGATGCGCTCGCTGAAATCGGTGCTCGGCACCTCGCTGGTCGACGAGACCACGCCGGTGGGCCGCCAGCGGCTCGGCTTCAAGGCGGTGATCGGCGCCTTCCTCGCCGAGGTGAAGGCGCGCGGCGAGGCGGCGGCCGGCGGGACGCTGCGCGAGGTGGTGCTCGGCCGGCCGGTGCATTTCGTCGATGGCGACGCGGCGGGGGACGCGCGGGCGCAGGACGTGCTCGGCAGCATCGCCCGCGACATCGGCTTTGCCGAAATCTCGTTCCAGTTCGAGCCCATCGCGGCGAGCCTCGATTATGAGCGCCGGGTAACGGGCGAGGAATTGGCGCTGATCGCCGATATCGGCGGCGGCACCTCGGACTTCTCCATCGTGCGGATCGCCCGCAGCCATGCCGGCCGCGCGGACCGGGCCACCGATATCCTGGCCAATGAAGGCGTGCGCGTCGGCGGCACCGATTTCGACCGCCAGCTGTCGCTGTCCATGGTCATGCCGGCGCTCGGCCATGGCAGCGCCCTGAAGCGCAAGGGCCTGTCGATGCCGGTGGGGATCTATCAGGACCTCGCCACCTGGTCCTCGATCAACCGCCTCTATGACGGCCGTACCGCCCGCACCATCCGCGAGTTGGAGCGCGAGGCGGCCCGGCCGGACCTCGTGGCCCGCCTCGCGCGGGCGGTGGAGGACGAGCGCGGCCACGGCCTCGCCCTCGACGTCGAGGCCGCCAAGATCCGCGTGGCGGAGACGGGCGAGACGGTGCTCGACCTCGCGGTGCTGGAGGCCGGTCTGTCGGTCGGCATCGCCCATGCGGACCTCGTGCGGCACACCGGCCTGCTGGCGGAGCGCATCGCCGGCAAGATCGCCGCCTGCCTCGCCGCCGCCGGCCTTGTGGCCGACGAGATCGACGCACTGTTCCTGACCGGCGGCTCGACCCGGCTGGCGCATGTGCGCAACGCGATCCGCGCCTGCGTGCCGGCGGCACGGGTGATCGAGGGCGACACGTTCGGCTCGGTCGGCACCGGCCTCGCCATCGAGGCCGGCCGCCGCTACGGCTAGACCGATCTTCGACAGGCCCGGCGACTTCCCGGCCGGCGCGATGGCCGCCGGAACGTGGCGTTTGCCGGCGCGGCTGACTATGGTCGCGCCTCCCGAAGCGATTCCGTGAGCCGCATGACAGCCGACATCACCTCCCTCGCCGCCCGCATCGCCACCGAGATCGGCGCGCGCCCGCAGCAGGCGGCCGCGGCGATCGCGCTGCTCGACGAGGGCGCGACCGTTCCCTTCATCGCGCGCTACCGCAAGGAGGTCACCGGCGGGCTCGACGACACCCAGCTGCGCCGGCTCGACGAGCGCCTCGCCTATCTGCGCGAGCTGGAAGCCCGCCGCACCGCCATCACCGAGTCCATCCGCCAGCAGGAGAAGCTCACCCCGGAGCTGCAGGCCGCTCTCGCCGGCGCCGCCACCAAGGCGGAGCTGGAGGACATCTACCTCCCCTACAAGCCCAAGCGCCGCAACCGCGCCGACATCGCCCGCGAGCGCGGCCTCGGCCCGCTCGCCGATGCCATCCTCGTTGACCGCGCCGCCGTGCCGGCCGAGCTCGCCACGGCCTATGTCGCCGGCGAGGTGGCGGATGTGAAGGGCGCGCTGGAAGGCGCGCGCGACATCCTCTCGGAAGCCTTCGCGCAGAATGCCGAGATCGTCGGCCGCCTTCGCGCCTATCTCAAGGGCAAGGCCGACCTGCGGGCCAAGGTGATCGACGGCAAGCAGGAGGCCGGCGCCAAGTTCTCCGACTATTTCGACCATGTCGAACGCTGGGCGAATGTGCCGAGCCACCGGGCGCTCGCCATGCTGCGCGGGCGCAACGAGGAGGTGCTCGATCTCGCCATCGAGGTCGATGCGGAGGATCCCCGCCCGGTGAAGCCGGTGGTGGCGATGATCGCGGAAGGCTATTCCATCGGCGACCGGCTGCCCGGCGACGCCTGGCTGATGGAGGTCGCCGGCTGGACCTGGCGGGTCAAGCTGTCGCTGCATCTCTCGCTCGACCTGATGACCGAGCTGCGGGCCCGGGCGGAGACCGAGGCCATCGAGGTGTTCGCCCGCAACCTGAAGGACCTGCTGCTGGCCGCCCCCGCGGGCACCCGCGCCACCATGGGCCTCGATCCCGGCATCCGCACCGGCGTCAAGGTGGCGGTGGTGGACGCCACCGGCAAGCTCACCGCCACCAGCACCGTCTATCCCTTCCCGCCGAAGAACGACGTGCGCGGCACCCAGGCCGAGCTCGCCGCCCTCATCCGCAAGCACGGCGTCGAACTGATCGCCATCGGCAACGGCACCGGCAGCCGCGAAACCGAGAAGCTGGTCGCCGACATGCTGGCCGATCTGCCGGCGCCCAAGCCGCTCAAGGTGGTGGTGTCGGAAGCCGGCGCCTCCGTCTATTCCGCCTCGGAACTCGCCGCCGCCGAGTTCCCGGCCCTCGACGTGTCGCTGCGCGGCGCCGTCTCCATCGCCCGGCGGCTGCAGGACCCGCTGGCCGAATTGGTGAAGATCGAGCCGAAGTCGATCGGCGTCGGCCAGTACCAGCACGATGTCGACCAGTACCATCTCGCCCGCGCCCTCGACGCGGTAGTGGAGGACGCGGTGAACGCGGTCGGCGTCGACCTCAACACCGCCTCCGCCTCGCTGTTGGCGCGGGTGTCCGGCCTCGGCACCTCGCTCGCCGAGGCGGTGGTCGCCCATCGCGACGCCAACGGCGCCTTCGCCAGCCGCCGGCAGCTACTGGACGTGGCGCGCCTCGGCCCCCGCACCTTCGAGCAATGCGCCGGCTTCCTGCGCATCCGCGACGGCAAGGAACCGCTCGACGCCTCCGCCGTCCACCCGGAGGCCTATGGCGTCGCCCGCAAGATCGTCGCCGCCTGCGGGCGCGACCTGCGCACGCTGATGGGCGACAGCGCGGCGCTGTCCGCCCTCGATCCCCGCAGCTTCGTCGACGAGCGCTTCGGCCTGCCGACGGTGCGCGACATCATCGCCGAGCTCGACAAGCCCGGCCGCGACCCGCGACCCGCCTTCCGCACCGCGACCTTTGCGGAGGGCGTCGACGAGATGAAGGATCTCCGGCCCGGCATGGAGCTGGAGGGAACGGTGACGAACGTCGCCGCCTTCGGCGCCTTCGTCGACATCGGCGTCCACCAGGACGGGCTGGTGCACGTCTCGCAGCTTGCCGACCGCTTCGTGAAGGACGCGCATGAGGTGGCGAAGGTCGGCGACGTGGTGAAGGTGCGGGTGCTGGAGATCGACCTCAAGCGCAAGCGCATCTCGCTGTCGATGCGCAAGGACGTTGCCGGGGCGGGCAAGCCGGCGGACAAGGCGCAGCCGGAGCGCGGCCTGCGCGACAACCGGGACCAGCGCGACAAGGGCGGCGCCAATCGCGGAGCGTCGGCGAAGCCCTCCCGCCCGGAACCCACCGGCGCGCTGGGCGCCGCGCTGCTGGACGCGCTGAAGCGGAAGTGAGGCCCAGCCGGGCAGCTGTCGCGACCACCTGAACCCCGGTGGGGTTCACCCTCGCGGGTCCGGCGGCCGATGTCCAATGACGGGTGGATCGGCGGCAGGGGCGGAAAGTCGAAGCGCGCCCTGCTCCCTCTCCCCGTCGGGGAGAGGGTTGGGGTAAGGGGTCTTCGACGGTGAGAGGCCTTCAGCGGGCGAGCGGCTTTGGCGCGTCCCGAGCTCCCCCCGCCCCCCGTCACACCCTGTATTCGTAGAGCAGCCGCGCCCGGATGGTGCCTTCCAGCGCGCGGATGTCGGCGAGCACCGCCTGGCTGTCGACGCCGGAAGCGTCGGCATCCAGCACCACATAGCCGACATCGGCGCTGGTCTCGTAATATTGCGCGGCGATGTTGACGTGGTGGCGCGCCAGCACCTCGTTGAGCCGGCCGAGCATGCCCGGCAGGTTGCGCTGCACCTGGATGAAGCGGGTGCCCAGCGGGCGCGCCGGCAGCTGCACCTGCGGGAAATTCACCGCGCCCATGGTGGAGCCGGTGTCGCTGTACTCGACCAGCTTGCGCGCCACCTCGGCGCCGATGCGCTCCTGCGCCTCCTCGGTCGAGCCGCCGACATGCGGGGTCAGGATGACGTTGTCGAGCCCCTGCAGCGGCGAGACGAACCGCTCATTGTTGGAGCCCGGCTCGACCGGGAACACGTCGACCGCCGCACCGCGCAGCTTGCCGCCGCGCAGCGCATCGGCCAGCGCGCCGAGATCGACCACCGTGCCGCGGCTGTTGTTGATGAGGTAGGCGCCGGTCTTCATGGCCGCGATCTCGTCGCGGCCGATCATGCCGTGGGTCGCCGGCGTCTCCGGCACGTGCAGGCTGACGACGTCGCTCTGCGAGAGCAGCTCGTGCAGGCTGCCCACCGGCTCGGTGTTGCCATGGCGCAGCTTGTCGGTGTGGTCGAAATAGATCACCCGCATGCCCATCGCCTCGGCGAGGTTGGACAGCTGCGAGCCGATATTGCCGTAGCCGACGATACCCAGCGTCTTGCCGCGCACCTCGTGGCTGTTGCTGGCCGACTTGTCCCACTTGCCCTCATGGGCGGCGCGCGAGCGCTCGGGAATGCGCCGCAGCAGCATGACGATCTCGCCGATCACCAGTTCGGCAACGCTGCGGGTGTTGGAGAAGGGCGCGTTGAACACCGGGATGCCCTGCAGCCGGGTGGCGTCGAGATCGACCTGGTTGGTACCGACGCTGAAGCAGCCGATGCCGATCAGCCGGTCCGCCGCCTCCAGCACCTCGGCGGTGATGTTGGTGCGCGAGCGGATGCCGAGCAGGTGCACGCCCTTCAGCGCCTCCCGCAGCGCCTCGCCATCCAGCGCCTTGGTCAGCCGCGTGAGGTTGGAATAGCCCGCGGACTTCATGATCTGCACGGCGCTGTCGTTCACGCCCTCGAGCAGCAGCACCCGGATCTTGTCCTTGGAGAGCGACAGATGCGGCGAGTGGGAGAGATGATCGGGCACGATCTCGGTCCTTCGGCGATGAATGGGCAGGAGAAGGAGAGCCGCGCCGGAATCCCGCGCCGCCGTCCTTCGCCGCGGAGCGGACGATCCGCGGGCGCGGGAACTTACCGCTTTTGCCGCCGCCGTCTAGGCGGCCAGGCGCGCGGGGCAGCCCTGCACCCTCGGCAGGTCTCGCCTGGCCGCCGCCGGTGCAGCCTTCACGGCCGGCGCAAATCGCGCTAGCAGCGTGTAGCGGGAGGCGACAGACGACATGACCTTCGAGACGGCGGCAACTCCCGAGGCGGCGATAGACCGGCTCGAAATTCTCTACGGTGCCGCGCGCGAGGCGCTCCGGCACGACCTGCACCGCTTCTTCGAGACCGGCCGCGCGCCGGATGCCGAGGAGCGCGCCCGCTACCGCTACCCGCTGCTGCGCGTGACCTACGAGCCCTCGCGCACCCTGCGGGCCCGCACCCAGCGCGGCTATGCGAAATTCGCCGTGCCCGGCGTCCACCAGACCACCGTGACGCAGCCGGGCGAGTTCCGCGCCTATCTCGTCGACCAGTTGACGCCGCTGGTGGAGGAGTTCGGCGCCACCATCGAGACCGGCGTCAGCCACCAGGAGATCCCCTACCCCTACGCTCTGGAGGGGGGCGACGAGCTCGGGCGGGGCAAGGTCACCGCCTCCGAGCTGGCGCGGTATTTCCCCACGCCGCTGCTGTCGCTGGTCGGCGACGAGATCGCCGACGGCACCTTCGATCTGGTGGAGGGCGAGCCGCGCCCGCTGGCGCTGTTCGACGCCGTGCGCACCGATTATTCGCTGCGCCGGCTCGTCCACTACACCGGCACCGACTGGCGGGCCTTCCAGCCCTGGATCCTGCTGACCAACTATCACCGCTATGTCGACCAGTTCGTCCGCCTCGGCCTCGCCGAGATCGAGGCCGGCACCGCCGAGGCGCTGGTGACGCCGGGCGGCATCCGCATCGACGCCGAGAATTTCGACGTCGCCGCGGTGGAGCGGGTGATGGCGGCGCCGTGGCACCGCTTCCAGATGCCGGCCTATCATTTGATCCGGCGCGGCGGCGCCGGCGTCACGCTGGTGAATATCGGCGTCGGCCCCTCCAACGCCAAGACCATCACCGACCATCTGGCGGTGCTGCGGCCGCATTGCTGGCTGATGGTCGGCCATTGCGGCGGGCTGCGGCTCACCCAGATCATCGGCGACTACGTGCTCGCCCATGCCTATCTGCGCCAGGACGGCATTCTCGACGAGCTGGTGCCGCCGGACATCCCGATCCCGGCGCTGGCCGAGGTGCAGGTGGCGCTGCAGCAGGCGGCGGCGGAGGTCACCGGCGAGCAGGGCGACCAGCTCAAGCGGCGGCTGCGCACCGGCACCGTCGTCACCCAGGACGACCGCAACTGGGAACTGCGCTGGGCCAAGGAGCGCCGACGTATCAACCTGTCGCGCGCCATCGCCGTCGACATGGAATCCGGCACCGTCGCCGCGCAGGGCTACCGGCTGCGGGTACCCTACGGCACGCTGCTCTGCGTCTCCGACAAGCCGCTGCATGGCGAGATCAAGCTGCCGGGCGCCGCCAACGCCTTCTACGAGCGCGCGGTGAGCGAGCATTTGAAGATCGGCCTCGCGGCGCTGGACAAGCTCCGGCAGGCCGGCGCCAGCATCCATTCGCGCAAGCTGCGCTCCTTCGACGAGCCGGCCTTCCGCTGACGCGCGCGGGTGCGGGCGCGTCTACCCCGCCTCCGGCACCTTCTCGATCACCGCCTCGTCGGGACCGATGGCGCGCCCGTCCTCGGCCGTTATGTCGAGCCGGAGCGGCCGGCCGGCGGCGCGATCGACGAGGCGCGAGCGCGGCTCCTGCGGCGCGAAGAGGTGGCGCTCGCCGAACTGCCGCAGCGCCACCATCACCGGGAACAGGTCCTTGCCCATGGCGGTGAGCCGATATTCCATCCGCGCACGCCCCTCCGCGGTCGGCACCGCGACCAGGATTCCGCGCTCCACCAGCGTGCGCAGGCGCTCGGCGAGGATGTTGCGGGCGATGCCGAGGCTCTTCTGGAATTCGCTGAAGCGCGTCATGCCGTCAAAGGCGTCGCGCACGATCATCAGCGACCACCAGTCGCCGATCACGTCCAGCGCGCGGGCGCTCGGGCAATAGTCCCCCTTCAGGCTCTTGCGCGCCACCATCCGTTCAGCTCCGGGCCCTGGTCAGCCAGTGGCCGATATTAGGTTGCATTATTAAACCTAACTCATTATCCCTGACATTGGTTTCATCATAGAACCAAAAACACGCGGAGCCGACAAATGGATAGGGGTGGAGACGTGGCGCCGGCCGGTGCCGCGAACGGCCTCGCGCCGCCGAGGGGCGCGCCGATGCCGTCCGCCGACGACAGGGCGACGCCTGCGCACGCCGCCCCGCTCGGCCGGCCGGCACTTTTCCTGTTTGCCCTCGCCGGCGGCCTCGCGGTCGCCAATGCCTATTTCGCCCATCCGCTGCTCGACGTGATGGCCGACGACCTCGGCCTCTCCCGCGCCGCCGCCGGCCTCGTGGTGGCGGCGACGCAGATCGGCTACGGGCTCGGCCTCGTGCTGCTGGTACCGCTCGGCGATCTCCTCGACCGCCGGCGGCTGATCATCGGCCAGTTTCTCCTCTCGGCCCTCGCGCTTGTCGCGGTGGCGTTCTCGAACTCGGCGGCGATGCTGCTCGCCTCCATGGCGGCGGTCGGGCTGATGGCGGTGGTGACGCAGGCGCTGGTCGCCCATGCCGCCGGGCTGGCGCGCCCCACCGAGCGCGGCCATGTCGTCGGCGTGGTCACCGGCGGCATCGTGCTCGGCATCCTCCTGGCGCGCAGCGTCGCCGGCGCGCTCACCGACCTGTCCGGCTGGCGCACGGTCTATCTCGTCTCGGCCCTGACGACCCTGCTCATGGCCGGCCTGCTGTGGCGCGCCCTGCCGCCGCAGCCGCGCCGCCACGCGCCGCCGCCCTCCTATCCGCGCCTCATCGTCTCGCTGGTCACGCTGTTCCTCGAGGAGCCGGCGCTGCGCATCCGCGCCATCCTCGCCATGCTGATCTTCGCCGACATCACCACGCTGCTGGCGCCGCTGGTGCTGCCGCTCGGCGCCCCGCCCTTCTCGCTGTCGCACACGCAGGTCGGGCTGTTCGGCCTCGCCGGCGCCGCCGGCGCGCTGGGCGCCATCCGGGCCGGGCGCTGGACCGATCGCGGCCACGGCCAGCGCGTCACCGGCATCGCCCTCGGGCTGATGCTGCTGGCCTGGCTGCCGATTGCCCTGCTGCCCCACTCCATCCTGTGGCTGGTGCTGGGCGTGATCGTCATCGACTTCGGGCTGCAGGCGACGCATGTCGCCAATCAGGGCCTGATCTACCGCGTGCGGCCGGAGGCGCAGAGCCGGCTGACCGCCGCCTATATGGTGTTCTATTCCATCGGCAGCGCGCTCGGCTCGTCGCTGTCGACGCTGGTCTATGCCCAGGCCGGCTGGCCCGGCGTCTCGCTCATGGGCGCCGGCATCGCCCTCGCCGCGCTCGTCTTCTGGGCCCGGACCCTGCGCGCCATGCCCGCCTGACCGGCAAGAAAAATCCCGGGCCGGCAGCGCCGACCCGGGATCCATCTCCGTACGACGAACGGCGCCGGCCGCTCAGAAGCTCGCTTCCGTCACCTGGTCCGGGGTGGCCATCTCCGTACCGAACCACTTCTTCTGGAGGGCGGCGAGGCGCCCGTCATGCTTCATCTTGACCAGCACGGCGTCGACCGCGTCCATCAGCGACTTGGCATCCTCGCCCTTCGAGCCGATGAAGCCGAAATAGACCGGCTTGCCGAAGGGCGGCTCCACCACCTCGAACACGTTCGGCTTGGTCTTGGCGAGATAGGCGATGTTCGGCAGCGAATTGGCCACCGCCACGATGCGCCCGGCGCCGAGATCGGCATAGGACTGGCTGAAGTCGACATATTCCTGCACCACCGGCGGCGTCGGCAGCGTCTTGCCGAATTCCTGAAGCTGCGCCAGCTGGGCGGTCGCCTTGGCGCTGCCCACCTTCTTGCCGGCGATGTCCTCCGGCTTGGTGATCGAGGCGTCGCCCTTCTTCTTCAGGATCGCCACCGTCGCGTTGGCGATCGGCGAGGTGAAGCGGTAGCGCTCCATGCGGGCCTTGGTGATGGTGGCGGGGCCGGCCACCATGTCGAACTTGCCGGCCTCGAGGCCCGGCAGCACGCTCGGCCAAGGCAGATCGAGGAAGGACACCTTGACGCCGAGCTCCTTGCCGATCTCGGCGAAGATCTCCTTGTTCATGCCGCTCTGCTTGCCGTCCTCGACGAAGTCGAACGGCGCGAACTGAAATTCGGTGCCGACCGTGAGCTCGCCCTTGGCCTTGACCTTGGCGAGCAGGTCCTCGGCCCGCGCAAGGCCCGTGAAGGCCAGCGAGGCGACGGCGCCGAGCGCCGCGAGGCGCAGGGCGCGGCTGACGGCGGAACGCCGGGTGAGATGGGTCATCGGTTTCTCCTGTTCCCCCGGAAGCTGCGGACGGCCGCGTGCCGCCGGTCTTCCTTATGGATAAAGTATAGACATGTCGCTTTGCGCCCCGCAACGCGCCGGTTGGCCGGGCGTCACGACGCGGCGTCCTCGCCGCCTTGCCAGAACACGTTACGCTCGAAGTAGTTCTGCAGGAACTGCCGCAGCCGCGGGTTCTCGTCCTTGCGGAACACCTGCTGCGGCGAGCCGGAGGCGGCGATCACCCCGTGGTCGATGAACACCACCGTGTCGGCCACCTGGGCGGCGAAGCCCATTTCGTGCGTCACCACCGCCATGGTCATGCCCTCGGCCGCGAGGTCGCGCATCACCTGCAAAACCTCGCCGACCAGCTCAGGGTCGAGCGCCGAGGTCGGCTCGTCGAACAGCATGATGTGCGGTTCCATGGCGAGGGCGCGGGCGATGCCGACGCGCTGCTGCTGGCCGCCGGAGAGCTGGCTGGGATAGGCCCCGGCGCGGTGGCCGAGCCCCACCTTCTCCAGCATGCGCCGGGCACGTTTTTCCGCGTCTTCCCGCGCGATCCCCCGCGCCAGCTTCAGGGGCATGGCGACGTTTTCCAGCGCCGTCATGTGCGGCCACAGATTGAACTGCTGGAACACGAAGCCGACATTGCGCCGCACCCGCGCCACCTCGGCGTCGGAGACCCGCCGCCGCTTGCCGCCTTCCAGCGCGAAGCCGAGCAGTTCGCCCTCGATATAGATCTCGCCCTCGCTGTATTCCTCCAGGAAGGCGATGCAGCGCAGCAGCGTCGACTTGCCGGAGCCGGACGGCCCGATGATGCAGGTCACTTCCGATTTGCGGATGGCGAGGTCGATCCCCTTCAGCACCTCGGCGGTGCCGAAGCGCTTCCACACGCCGCGCACGTCGATGATCGGGCGGGAGTTGGTCGCGTTGTCTGCGGTCATGTCCGCCCCTTCAGCTCTGGCTGCGCAGCATGAAGCGGCCGACCCGCTTCTCCAGCCGCCGCGCCGCCGCCGTGACGATTTCGAGGAAGGCCCAGTACACCAGCGCCAGGAACAGCAGCGTCTCGGCGAAGGCGAAGGTGGTGGAGCCGATCGACTGGATCACCGAGGTCAGCTCGTTCACGGTGATCACCGACAGCACCGCGGTTTCCTTCGACAGCAGCACCGTCATGTTGGCGAGCGCCGGCAGGATGATCACCAGCATCTGCGGCAATTGCACATGTCTGACGATATCGAGCCGGCCAATGCCCATCATCCGCGCCGCCTCGATCTGGCCGGGCGGCACCGAGAGGAAGCCGGCGCGGAATATCTCGGAGAAATAGGCGCCGCCATAGAGCGCCAGCCCGGCGATGCCGGCGGTGAGCGGCGTCAGATCGAGCCCGAAGAACGGCCCACCATAATAGATCACGAAGAGCTGGATCAGGAACGGCGTGCCGCGCATCACCGCGACATAGAGCGCCAGCGGCGCCGCCAGCCAGCGATTGGTGAACAGCTGCACCACCGCCACGGCGAGCCCGACCGCGAGGCCGATGGCCGTGCCCGCCGCCCAGATCAGGATGGTCAGCGCCATCCCGTCGAGGATCTCGCGCCAATTGTCGGTGAGGATGGCGAGGTTGAAGCTCATCGCGCCGTCTCCAGCCGGAAGCGGCTTTCGGCAAGCTGGCCGAGAAGGGTGATGGCGCCGTTGATCACGAAATAGATCGCCCCGGCGGTCAGGTAGATCTCCAGCGGCTGGAAGGTGGAGGTGGCGATGTTCTGGGCGAGCCGCGTCAGCTCCAGCACCCCGACCACCGAGATCAGCGACGAGGCCTTCACCATCATCGTCGTCTCGTTGACGAGGGCGGGCAGCGTGAGGCGCACTGCCAGCGGCACCTCGATGCGGGTCAGGATCTGCCGGCGCGAAAGCCCGACCATGCGCGCCGCCTCGATCAGCCCCGGCGAGATGCCGAGGAAGCCGCCGCGCAGGATCTCGGCGAGATAGGCGCCGGTGCACAAGGCCAGCGTGCCCACCGCCGCCACCGAGGAGGGCACGTTCACCCCGATCAGCGGCAGGCAGTAATAGGAGATCAGCAGCTGCACCAGCAGCGGCACGCCGCGGAAGAAGCTCACATAGAAGGCAGAGATGCCGCGGCCGAGGCGGGAAGCCGACAGGCCCGCCGCGCACATCAGCGTGCCGATGCAGAAGCCGATGGCGACCGAGGTCAGCGAATAGACCACCGTCCACACCGAGGCTTCGAGCAGCATCGGCAGCGATTTGATGATCAGGTTGAAATCGAACATTCAGTTTCTCGGACAGCGGCGGCCACGGACCGGGAGGCGCGGGGACGAGGAAGATCCCGCCCGTCCGCCGCCGGCGCCGCTGCTACGTAGCAAAATGCCCGCCAACTGGATATTCGTCCCTCGCCTCACCCGCGCACGGCTCCGCCAAGCTGGCGGCGCGCCCGGGCATGACGGTTCTCCGGCACCGGCAGGCCGAGGCTGTCGCGCAGCGTCGACCCTTCATAGTCCTCACGGAACAGCCCGCGCCGGCGCAGCTCCGGCACCACCAGCTCGGTGAAGTCCTCCAGCGCCGCCGGCAGCGTCGGGCACATCACGATGAAGCCGTCGGCAGCACGGCCCTGGAACCACTCCTCCATGAAATCGGCCACCACCGCCGGCGTGCCGGTGATGCCGTTGCCGGTGTGCTTCTCGCTGAACAGCTTGATCAGCTCGCCCACCGTGTGGCCCTTCATCACGAAGTCGGTCAGCTCGTCGAACAGCGCCTTGGAACCCTTGGGCGCCGCCGGCAGCCGGTCCTTCGGGAAGGGCTCGTCGAGCGGCACGCCGGAGAGATCGGCCTCGAGGAACTCGGCCAGCATCGCCCGGCCGACATCGGGGTGCATCTTGCCGGCGAGATACTCCACCTTCTCGCGCGCCTCCGCCTCGGTGCGCCCGACATTGATCACCACGCCCGGCATCACCTTCAGCTCGTCGGGATGGCGGCCGAACGCGCCCATCCGGTCCTTCAGCGTCGCGTAGAAATCCTGGCTGCGCTTGAGGTTGGAGGCCAGCGAGAACACCACTTCCGCCGTCTCGGCGGCGAGCTCGATGCCCGCCTCCGAGCCGCCGGCCTGGGCGATCACCGGCCGGCCCTGCGGGCTGGCTGCGATGTTCAGCGGCCCGCGCACCTGGAAGTGCTTGCCCTTGTGGTTGAGCGTATGGAGCTTGTCCTTGTCGTAATAGACGCCGGTCTCGCGATCGAGCTTCAGCGCGTCCGGCTCGTAGCTGTCCCACAGCCCGAACACCACGTCGACGAACTCCTTGCCGCGCTCGTAGCGCAGCGCGTGCGGATCGAGCCCCTCGCGGTTGAAATTGTAGCCGGTCTCGTCATGGTCGGAGGTGACGACGTTCCAGCAGGCCCGCCCGCCCGACAGATGGTCGATGGAGGCGAAGATGCGGGCAAGGTTGAACGGCTCGTAATAGGAGGTCGAGGCGGTGGCGACGAGGCCGAGCTTCGAGGTGGAGACCGCCAGCGCCGAGAGCAGCGACAAGGGCTCGAAACGGTTCATCTTGGTCGGGAGGCGGCACAGCGCCTCCGGGTCGCCAATGGCGGCGGCGGGCGAATCCGCCATGAACATGAAGTCGAACTTCGCCGCTTCCGAGATCTGCGCCACCTTGAGCAGATGGCGGAAATCGTTGGCTCCGTTGACGTCGCTACCGGGATGCAACCAGCCGGCCGGGTTGTAGCCGAAGGTGTAGACGAAGGTCCCGAGCTTCAACTTGTCCGAACGCGCCATGCCGGCCACCTCCCTGTGTGCCGCCATCTTATTTGTATAGACGTATTTGTCGAGATTGCAGGCGCCTTCCCCACAACCGCGCATCGGCCGGCTCCGCTCGCCGCGCCCCCCGGCGGCCGGGCGCGCCAGAAGAACCGGCGCGCTGCGATAGCATGCCGGCGCCCGGCGCTGGAAGTCGGGGTGTTTGCGCGACCACCCACGCCGGAAACGCAAAAGGGCGGCCCGGAGCCGCCCTCTCGCATCATCTCGGATATTGCGGGCGCCGGCCCCGTTCAGATCAGCTCGCCGAGTTTTGCGAGGCGCGCCTTCTCCACCGCGCGGGCGGCGAGCGCCTCGTCCAGCGTGACCGACTGGAAGCGCACCGGCTGGTGCGGCTGCAATTGGCCGATCAGGTCCATATCGGCGGAGATCACCGTGCCGATCATGAAATAGCCGCCGCCCGACACCGCGTCGCGATGCAGCACGATCGGCTCGGTGCCGCCCGGCACCTGGATCGAGCCATAGGGATAGCAGCTGTCGACGATGTTGGACGGGTCGGAGCCGGCGCCGAAGGGCTGCTGGCGGGGCACGAAGTCGAGCTTCTTGCCGCCGCGGAAGCGGTAGCCGATGCGGTCCGCCTCCGGCGCCACCTTCCAGGTGTCCTCGAAGAAGCCGGCCTGCGCCTCTTCGGTGATGCGATGCCAGTAGAGGCCGGGCACTACCCGGATCTCCACCCCACTCTCCTGCGCAGGGCGCCGGCCTTCCTTCGGCAGGCTCGCGCCCTCGCGGCCGGTACCGGTCGGGGCGCCGAGCGGCACCACGTCGCCGGCCTTCAGCGCCCGGCCCTCGAAGCCGCCCAGCGCGCCGAGTGCGTAGGTGGAGCGCGAGCCCAGCACTTCCGGCACGTCGATACCGCCGGCAATGGCGATATAGGCGCGGGCGCCGCCCTTGAGGAAGGCGAAGGACAGCACCTGCCCGGCCTTCACCGCGAAGGCGCTCCATAGCGGCTGCTCGACGCCGTCGAGCTTTGGCGGCAGCTCGGCGCCGGTGATCGCCACCAGTGCGTCGGCAGAAAAGCGCAGCTCCGGGCCGAGGAACACCGCCTCCAGCCCGGCGGCGCCGTCCGGGTTGCCGACCAGCCGGTTGGCGGCGATCAGCGCGAAGCGGTCCATGGCGCCGGAAAGCGGCAGGCCGAGATGGTAGTAGCCGGGACGGCCGAGGTCCTGCACGGTGGTGGCGAGGCCGGGCTTGACGACCTCGAAGGAGCGCTCAGCCATTGAGGGCCTCCAGCAGCTTGGCGTTGGTGCCGGCGGGATCGGCGGTGAAGGCGTCGAGCGAGAACGTCACCGGCACGATCTTCGGCACGAAGGTGCCGGCCTCGATCGCCGCGACGGTGGCGTCGTATTCCTCGCGCTCGATGGGTCGGAACTTCAGGATGTCGCCTGGGCGGAAGATCATCAGTTTCTTGAGATAGCTGATCTTTCCCGCCGGGTCGTAGATCGGCATCGGGGTGACGCCGAACATCTGGTAGCCGCCGGCGCCGCGCACCGAATAGATGCAGCCGAAGCAGCCGCCATGGCCGATGGTCAGGCGCGGCGTGTCGGTGCGCGGGCGAAGATATTTCGGTACCTCGATCTGCTTGTCGCGCTCCACCAGCTGGTAGGTGAAGGGCAGGCCGGCGACGAAGCCGACCATCGAGACGAACCACGGCGAGGCGGCGTGCGCGGCGATGAAGCTGGCGACGTCCGGGTAGTTGTTCACCCGCGCGGCATATTCGAGGTCGGTGGCGTCCGGGTCCTGGTGGCGCTCGCGGAAGCGCATCAGCGTCTCGCGCGTCCACGGATCGTCATAAAGTACGGGAATCTCGATGATCCGGGTCTCGATGGTCTTCTCGGCGCTCTCGGCCGCCGCCTCGAAGCCCTTCAGCCTGTCCATCAGCACCTGCGGCGCGATCACGTCCGGGTCGAACTTGATCTGGAACGAGGCGTTGGCAGGGCAGATCTCGGTGACGCCGGCGATGTCCGCCTCGCGCACCGCGGTGGTCATGGACAGGCTCTTGAAGAAGGCCTCCAGCGACATTTCCTCGTCGACCTCGACGAAGATGTGCTCGTCGCCGCCGAATGAATAGCGCGTCTGCATTCCGGGCGGTCCTCAGGCTGATGTGGCGGGTACGGGCGAAACGGGAGCGACGAGAGGCGTGGCGGCCAGCCACTCCTCCAGCCAGCGCGTATGCACGGCGCCGGCCAGCACCGCCGGATCGGCGGCGAGCGCGCGGTGCAGCGGCGCGGTGGTTGGCAGCCCCTCGACCTTGAGTTCGCCGAGCGCGCGGTCGAGCCTGACGATCGCCGCCGCGCGGGTCTCGTCATGGGCGATCAGCTTGCCGAGCAGCGAATCGTAGAAGGGCGGCACCGTGTAGCCGGCATAGAGCAGCGTATCGAAGCGCACACCGAAGCCGCCGGGCAGGGTCAGCCCCGTCACCGTGCCGGGGGACGGACGGAAATCCGCCGTCGGGTCCTCGGCGCAGATGCGCGCCTCCACCGCATGGCCGCGCAGCACGATGTCCTCCTGCCGTAGCGCCAGAGGTTCGCCCATGGCGATGCGGATCATCGCCCGCACCAGGTCGATGCCGGTCACCATCTCCGTCACCGGGTGCTCCACCTGGATGCGGGTGTTCATCTCGATGAAGAAGAACTCGCCGGTGACGTCGTCGAACAGATATTCCAGCGTGCCGGCGCCGCGATAGCCGACGCGTTCGGCCAGCCGCACCGCCGAGGCGCACAATTCCGCCCGTTGCTCATTCGTCAGGCAGGCGGCTGGCGCCTCCTCCCACACCTTCTGGCGGCGGCGCTGCAGCGAGCATTCGCGCTCGAACAGGTGCACCGCCCGCTCGCCGTCGCCGAGCACCTGCACCTCGATGTGGCGGGCGCGGCCGATGAAGCGCTCGAGATAGAGCCCGCCATCGCCGAAGGCGGCGCGGGCCTCGCCGCTCGCCTGCGGGAACAGCGTCGCGAGTTCGGCCTCGTCGCGGGCGACGCGGATGCCGCGCCCGCCGCCGCCGGCGGCCGCCTTGATCATCACCGGATAGCCGATGCGCGCCGCCTCGACCCTGGCGGTGTCGAGGTCGGCGACCACCCCCTCGGTGCCCGGCACGGTCGGCACGCCCGCCGCCTGCGCCTCCTGGCGGGCGCGGGCCTTGTCGCCCATCTGGCGGATGGTCTCCGGCTTCGGCCCGATGAAGACCAGGCCCGCCGCCTCCACCATCTCGGCGAATTCGGCATTCTCCGATAGGAAACCGTAGCCGGGATGCACGGCGTCGCAGCCCGCCTCCAGCGCCGCGCGCACCACCGCTTCCTTGTTGAGGTAGGACTTGGTGGCATGCGCCGGGCCGACCAGCGCCGTGGCGTCGGCCAGCCGCGCCGCCAGCATGTCGCCATCGGCGGCGCTCACCGCCTGCACGGTGCGCAGCCCCAGCTCGCGGGCGGCGCGGATCACCCGCACGGCGATCTCGCCGCGGTTGGCGATGAAGATCGACGTCACGCCCATGGTCAGGCGTCGAGGTCGTAGAGCGGCTGGCCGGCCATCACGGCGTCCTCGTTCTCCACATGGAAGGCGAGAAGCGTGCCGGCCTCCTCGGCCACCACCGGGGTGAACGACTTCATCACCTCGATCAGCCCGATGGTGTCGCCCACCGCCACCGCGTCGCCTTCCGATTTGAAGGGGGGCTCACCGGGGGCGGAGGACCGGTAGAAGGTGCCCGGAAGCGGTGCCTGTATCGTCTTCGCCATCACATGCCGTCCATCGAAGCTGCGGTCAAAAGCAGCGGGAAGAGTTGCAAAAGACGTTGCGGTCGAGAAATAGCATTAAGGAATTCGGGACATCAGAAAATCAGATAGCATGGTTGCGCGCTACCCGCCGGCCGCCCGCCCGAGGACCCGATGTCGATTTCGTTGAAGCAGATCCGCTATTTCGTCGCCGCCGCCGAGACCGGGCGGATCAGCCAGGCGGCGGTGGAGCTCAACGTGTCGCAATCGGCCGTCACCGCCGCCATCCAGCAATTGGAGGCGATGCTGGGCGCCCGGCTGCTCGACCGCACCCCCACCGGGGTCAGCGTCACACTGGAGGGCAGCCGCTTCCTGTTGCAGGGCCGGCAGATCCTCACCCAGGTGGCGGAGGCGGTGCGCGACGCCCGCCATTCCACCACGCGCATCGCCGGCACGGTACGGGTCGGCATCACCTATACGGTGTCCGGGTACTTTCTGCCGCGCCACCATATCCGCTTCCGCTCGAGCTTTCCCGGCATCACCGTCGAATTGTTCGAGGCGCCGCGCTCGGTGGTGGAGCAGGCGCTGGTCGACGGCGCGCTCGACGTCGCGGTGCTGCTGGTGTCGAACCTCAAGGACATCGACAACCTCGCCAGCCAGTTGCTGCTGCGCTCGGCGCGCCGGCTGTGGCTGGCGCCCTCGCACCCGCTCACCCGGCCGGAGCGGGTGCGGCTCGCCGACGTCGCGGCCTATCCCTATGTCATGCTCACCGTGGACGAGGCCAAGCACACCGCCCTGCGCTACTGGTCGACGCTGGGGCTCAGGCCCAACGCCGCCTTCCGCACCTCCTCGGTGGAGGCGGTGCGCTCCATGGTCGGCGGCGGCATGGGTGTCACCATCCTGTCGGACCTCGTCTACCGGCCCTGGTCTCTGGAAGGCCAGCGCATCGAGCTGCGCGAGCTGGCCGACGACATCCCCAGCATGGATGTCGGCCTCGCCTGGCGGCGCGACGCCGTCTTCACCCCGGCAACCCAGGCCTTTTGCGATTTCCTGCGCTTCGCGGTGGCCGGCGACAGCGGCGGGCGCGAGGAAAGCCGCGCCGCGGCGCAGGACATCGAAAATTGAGATATCGGCTTCCGCTTAATACGATTTGACGCCCGCCGCCCCGCTTGGCCACGCTCCCCACCCGTTGAAGGTCCATGAGGGAGCACGGCAATGGGCGTCGTCATCAATTGCGACATGGGCGAGGGTTACGGCCTGTATCGCTGCGGCGACGATGCCGGCATCATGCCGCATATCGACATCGGCAACGTCGCCTGCGGTTTCCACGCCGCCGACCCGGTGGTGATGCGCGAGACGGTGCGCCTCGCCGCCGCACATGGGGTGGCGGTCGGCGCCCACCCCTCCTTCCCGGACCTCCAGGGCTTCGGCCGCCGCGACATGGCGATGGGGCGCGAGGAGCTCGCCGCCTGCGTACTCTACCAGATCGGCGCGCTGAAGGGCTTCCTCGACGCCGCCGGGCTGAAGCTCAATCATCTGAAGCCGCATGGCGCCCTCTATGGCGCGGCGATGCGGCGGGAAGAGGTGGCGCAGGCCATCGCCGACGCCGCCACGGTCTACGGCCTGCCGGTGATCGGCATGGCCGGCACGCTGCACGAGGAGGTCTATGTCGCCCGCGGCCTCGCCTTCGTGTCGGAATATTACGCCGATCTCGACTACGATCCCTCGGGCGCGCTGATCATCACCCGCGAGCACCCGGCCCGCGATCCCGTCGAGGCGGCGCGCCGGGCGGTGCGGATGCTGAGCGAGGGCAAGGCCACCACCATAGACGGGCGCGACTTCGACCTGAAGGCGGAGACCATCTGCATCCATTCCGACACCCCGAACGCCGTCGAGCTGGCGCGGGTCCTGCAGGAGGCGGTGCGGCCCTGGCAGGGCTGACCGCCGGCGGGCGCCTCCGCGCGGTTGCCTTGGAACCGCGACGGGAGGACTGTTCCGCCGATGCCGTGACGAGGATGAAGCGGCGAGGACAAAGAGACAAGCTGCGAGACGTGCCCACAGACCCGTCCCGGCGCCGCGCCCCCAGCGGCCGCGCCGGTCCCGGGGGCGCCGCGAGGCCGCCCCGCCTGGATCGAAGGAGCGTGACATGCGTGCCAGCTATTCGACCAATCAGGTGGCGCCGGCCCAGCGGCGGCAATTCTGGCAGGACGCCGTCTCGAAGACCTATTTCCCGCTCGACCTGCGCTTCGGCGCCGGCAGCGAGTTCGCCGGCAGCCTCGGCGCCTGGTCGCTCGGCCCGGTCGCGGTGTCGCGCAATGTCTCGGACGGCCTGCTCTACCGCCGCCACCAGCGTCACCTCGTCGCGGAACGCGAGGAATCCTATCTCATCACCGTGCCCGAACTCGCCGAGATCCGCTTCGAGCAGGATGGCCGGCTGGTGCAATGCCGCCCCGGCGCCTTCCTCATCGAGCGCAGCCACCTGCCCTATGAGTTTAGCCACCGCGATCCCTCGGCGCTGTGGGTGCTGAAGGTGCCGAGCGCGGTGCTGCGCGCCCGCATCGCCCGGCCGGAGCGGCTCGCCACGCTGCAATTCGACGCCAGCCGCTCGGTCGGCGCCCTGTTCGTCGACATGCTCAGGCTTACCGGCGCGCGCATCGACGAGATGGACGAGCCGGCGCGCGCCCTGATGGGCAAGCAGCTCATCGACCTCCTCGCCATGGCGATCGAGGCGGACGAGCGGGTGCTGGCCGGCAATTCCTCCTCGGTGCGCAACGCGCATCTGCACCGCTGCGAGCACTTCATCCGCGCCCGGCTCGGCGATGTCCGGCTCTCGCCGCAGGCGGTGGCGGAGGGTTGCGGCATCTCGGTGCGCTACCTGCACCAGATCTTCGAAGCCGAAGGTATTACCGTCTGCGCCTATATACGCAACCAAAGGTTGCTCGCCTGCGAGACGATGTTGCGCGATCCTCTCTGCCGCAAGTCGATCTCCGAGATCGCCTATGAATGGGGCTTCGGCGACCAGGCCCAGTTCAGCCGCAACTACCGCGTCCGTTTCGGCTGCACGCCGAGCGAGGCGCGCTCCGCCTCCCGTTCCCCCGCGAGCTGATCGCGGGGGGTTCTCCCCGCCCCAGGGTATTCCGCCTCAAGGTTCCCAGCATGTCCGCCAATTCGCTCCACAGTCTGGACGTGGCCCACCACCTCCATCCCGTCACCAATCTGCGCCGGCACGAGCGCCAGGGCCCGATCGTCATCGATCGCGGCGACGGCATCTACGTCTATGACGACGAGGGCCGCGAATATATCGAGGCCATGGCCGGGCTGTGGAGCGTCGGCGTCGGCTTCGGCGAGCCGCGCCTCGTCGAGGCGGCCACCCGGCAGCTCTCCAAGCTGCCCTACTACCATGTGTTCTCGCAGAAGGCGCACGCGCCGTCGGCGCTGCTCGCCGCCAAGCTGATCGAGCTGGCCCCGGCCGGGCTCAGCCACGTCTTCTTCACCAATTCCGGCGCCGAGGCCAACGACAGCGTCATCAAGTTCGTCTGGTACTACAACAACGCGCTCGGCCGCACCGAGAAGAAGAAGTTCATCTCCCGCGAGGGCGCCTATCACGGCATCACCATCGCGGCGGGCAGCCTCACCGGCCTCGCCGGCAACCAGAAGGGCTTCGACCTGCCGCTGTCCTTCGCCCGCCACGTCTCGCGCCCGCACTACTACCGCAATGCCCTGCCGGGCGAGAGCGAGGCGGAGTTCGTCGAGCGCCTCGGCAAGGAGCTCGAGGACACCATCCTCGCCGAGGGGCCGGAGACGGTCGCCGCCTTCATCGGCGAGCCGCTGATGGGCGCCGGCGGCGTCATCGTGCCGCCCAAGGGCTACTGGCAGAAGGTGCAGGAGATCTGCCGCAAGTACGACGTGCTGGTGATCGCCGACGAGGTGATCAACGGCTTCGGCCGGCTCGGCACCATGTTCGGCTCGGAGACGCTCGGCATCCAGCCGGACATCCTGGTGTGTTCGAAGCAGATCACCTCCTCCTACCAGCCGCTCGCCGCCGTGCTGATCAAGGACGAGATCTACCAGGTGATCGCCGACCAGTCGGAGAAGCTCGGCGTGCTCGGCCACGGCTACACCACCGGCGCCCATCCGGTCGCCACCGCGGTGGCGCTGGAGAACCTCGCCATCATCGAGGAGCGCGGCCTCGTCGCCCGCGCCGCCGCCATGGGCGAGTACATGCGCGCCGGCCTCGCCCGCTTCGCCGATCACCCGCTGGTGGGCGAGGTGCGCGGCATGGGCCTGATCGCCGCCGTCGAGCTGGTGGCCGACAAGGCCACCAAGGCGCGCTTCGATCCGGTCGGCAAGGTCGGCCTCAAGCTGTTCGACCGCGCCCATGACCACGGGCTGATCATCCGCGCCATCGGCGATTCCATCGCCTTCTGCCCGCCGATGATCATCACCGAGGAGCAGATCGACGAGATGCTGCGCCGGTTCAAGATCACGCTGGACGAGGTCACCGACTGGGTGAATGCCGGCATGCCGGACGCCTGAATCTCCGCTTCTCTCCGAGAGACGACTGGTCCCGCCCCGGCTTCCGGGGCGGGATTTTCTTTGCCGGTGCCGGCCCGCCCGGAGTCGGGACAGGGCTGCTGACCATTTTGCGGGCACTCCCGCGGCAAGCCCAGAAATCGGGCCGAGAATGCTCTCAGACACAAATCTTCCTGCACGGAGCGTCAAGAGCGCTGTCACAAAACCACGTTTAATCCTTCCCGACACCTCCGACATCGCCTCCCCCGCCGCCCTGCCGCGACGACCGGATTCCCTCCGGCCGGCCCCGGCGCCTGCGCGGCCGGGAGCGGGCGGCGCCGGTCCAGGACAAGGAAGCGCAGCCCGTGCAGAATCTCCGCGTGGCCGTCGATGTGGGCGGCACCTTCACCGACATCTGCATCATGGACGAGGCCAGCGGCCTCATCCGCATCGAGAAGACCTCCTCCACCCGCGATCCCATCGACGGCATCCTCAGCGGCGTCGAGAAGGCCGGCATCGACCTCTCCAGGGTGGCGCTGTTCTCCCACGGCACCACGGTGGCCACCAACGCGCTGATCACCCGGCGGCTGCCGCGCACCGCCGTGGTCTCCACCAAGGGCTTCCGCGACGTGATCGAGATCCGCCGCGCCAACAAGGAAGATCTGTGGGACGTCTACAAGGACGTGGTGCCGCCCTATGTGCCGCGCCGCGACCGGCTCACCGTGCCCGAGCGCATCGATTCCACCGGCCGCGTCGTCGAGGCGCTGGACGAGGACGCCGCCCGCGAGGTGGCCCGCATCCTGAAGAAACGCGGCGTCGCCGCCGTCGCGGTGTGCTTCATGAATGCCTATCTCAACGGCGCCAATGAGCGGCGCATGCGCGAGATCCTCAAGGAGGCGATGCCGGACATCCCGGTGTCGATCTCCTCGCAGGTGCTGCCGGAGATCTTCGAGCACGAGCGCTTCTCCACCACGGTGGCCAACGCGGTGGTGAGCCCGGTGGTGGTCGACTACACCACGCGGCTCGGCGACCGGCTGGCGGAGGGCGGCTACACCCGCGACCTGCTGCTGCTGCACACAGGCGGCGGGGTGATGACCCCGGCGAGCGTCAAGGACTTCGCCGCCCGCCTCGCCGGCTCGGGCATCGCCGCCGGCGCCATCGCCAGCCGCACCATCGCCTCGCTGTGCGGCTTCCCCAATTCCATCGGCCTCGACATGGGCGGCACCTCCACCGACGTGTCGCTGGCCTATGAGGGCCAGTCGCGCGTCACCAAGGACTGGCACATCGAGTTCGGCTACCCGATCCGCTTCGCCTCCATCGAGGTGCTGACCATCGGCGCCGGCGGCGGCTCGCTCGCCTGGACCGATCCCGCCGGCGGCCTGCGCAACGGCCCGCAATCGGCCGGCGCCTATCCCGGCCCGGCCTGCTACGGCAACGGCAACCTGCAGCCCACCAACACCGACGCCAACGTCACCCTCGGCCGGCTCGGCACCTCGCTGGCCGGCGGCAAGGTGACGCTGGATCCCGCGCTCGCCCGCCAGGCGGTCGAGGAAGGCGTGGCCCAGCCCTTCGGCCTCGGCCTGCACGAGGCGGCCGACGCCATCCTCAAGGTCGCCAACGCCAACATGTCGGATGCGGTGCGGCTGATCTCCATCTCGCGCGGCTACGACCCGCGCGACTTCGCCCTCGTCGCCTTCGGCGGCGCCGGGGCGCTGCACGGGGTAGACGTCGCCCGCGAGCTCGCCATCCCGGTGGTGATCGTGCCGCCCAATCCCGGCGTCACCTCGGCGCTCGGCTGCCTGCTGGTCGACATGCAGCACGACTTCTCGCAGAGCTGCATGGTCGGCGCCGACGAGGCCGACCCGGCAGAGATCGAGGCGCTGTTCGCCGAGTTGGAGACGGAAGCGCTGGCCCGCCTCGCCCATGAGGGCGTCACTGAGGCCGACATCGTGCTGCAGCGCTCCATCGACATGATGTATCGCGGCCAGTGGCGCTCGATGGCGGTCAACGCCCCGCGCCCGATCGGCGCCATCGCCGACCTGGTCGCCAGCTTCCACGCCGAGCACCAGCGCGAATATAATTTCCGTCGCGACGACGCGCCGGTGAGCTTCTTTCGCCTGAACCTCAAGGCCATCGGCATAGTGCCCAAGGCCGAGCTCGCCGTGCACGCCCCGACCGGCGCCACCCCCGAGCCGGCCTCCCGCCGCCGGGTGTGGTTCGACGGCGAGGGCCTCGACACCCCCGTTTATGCCCGCGACGACCTGCCCTGCGGCTTCTCCTTCGAAGGCCCGGCGATCGTCGAGCAGCTGGATTCCACCACCGTCGTGCCACCCGGCGCCCGCGCCGAGGTCGACAGGTTCCTCAACATCGTCATCCGCGTGAAGGGCTGAGACCGATGGCCGAGCTCGACCCCGTGACCTTCGAGGTCCTCAAGAACTCCTTCATCACCAGCGTCGACCAGATGGGCGAGCAGATCCTGCGGACCTGCTATTCCTTCGTGATCTACAATCACGACTTCTCCAGCGCCCTGCACGATGCCAATGGCGAATGCGCCGCCCAGGGCAATGCCGACATCGCCGTCCATGTCGGCACGCTGCATTTCACCTGCAAGGAGGTGATGCGCCACTTCGAGGGCGACATGCATGAGGGCGACGTCTACGCCATCAACGACCCCTATGCCGGCGGCACGCATTTCTCCGACGTCCGCCTGATCCGCCCGGTCTTCGCCGACGGCAAGATCATCGCCTTCGCCCAGTCAAACGGCCACTGGTCGGATGTCGGCGGCTCGGTGCCGGGCTCCTTCGACGTCTCGGCCAAGGAGATGTTCAAGGAAGGCCTGCGCATCACCCCGGTGCGGCTGTTCGACAAGGGCCGCTTCTGCAAGGACGTCGCCCATCTCATCGCCTCCAACACCCGCGACCCCGCCTCGATCATCGGCGACATCCAGGCGCAGGCGCAGGCCACCGCGGTGTGCGAGCGCGAGATCCATCGCCTGGTCGGCAAATATGGCCGCGACACGGTGGAGACCGGACTGTCCGCGGTGCAGGACTATGTCGAGCGCTCCGCCCGCGCCCGCATCGCTGCGCTGCCGGACGGCGAATGGGAGACCGTCGACTTCATCGACCGCGATCCCGCCGGCGGCGAGGGCATGATCCCCATCCGCATCAAGCTGACCATCAAGGGCGACAAGGCGATCTACGACTTCACCGGCTCGCACCCGGTGATCGGCTCGATCTACAATTCCGCCTTCGGCACCACCTTCTCGGCGGTGGCGGCGGGGATGAAGACCTTCTTCCCCGATCTGCCGCTCAATTCCGGCTTCTACCGCTGCTTCGAGATCGTCGTCCCCGAGGGCTCGATCGTCGACGCCCAATGGCCGATCGCCGTCACCGGCTTCCTGATGCCGTTCGAGAAGATCATGAACGCCATCTACGAGATGTGGTCGAAGCTGATGCCGGAGCGGGCGCTCGCCTGCGCCTTCAACCTCGAATACCTGCTCACCGGCGGCCGTGACGCCCGCACCCCGGACAAGCCGATCTTCATGTTCTACGACTGGCTGCCCGGCGGCTGGGGCGGGCGCAACGGTCGCGACGGCGCCAACGTCACCACCGCCTGCTTCGGCACCGGCATGATGGCCCAGCCGGTGGAGGGGCAGGAGCGCGCCAACCCGATCCTCACCACCGAGTGCGAGATCCTGCGTGACTCACCCGGCCCCGGCAAATGGCGCGGCGGCGCCGGGGTGGTGAAGACCTCGGTGATGCTGGAGGCCGAGAAGACCGTCATCTCCTATATTTGCGACCGCGAGCGCGCGGTGGTGTGGGGCATCGAGGGCGGCCTGCCCTCCATGCCGCACGGCCTCACCCTGAAGCGCGCCGGCGCCAATGAGGAGGAGCGGCTCGGCTCGATCTTCTCCGACGTGCCGATCAGCGAGGGCGACGTGTTCTCGCGGCCCACCGCCGGTGGCGGCGGCTTCGGCGACCCGCTGGAACGCGATCCCGCTTTGGTACTGGAAGACGTCAAGGACGATTACGTCTCGGTCGAGCGCGCCGCCAAGGATTACGGCGTCGTCATCGAGACCCTCGACGCCGAGCTGTGCGACTACCGCATCGACGAGGCCGCCACGGCGGCGCGGCGCGAGGACATCCGTGCCCGCCGCGTCACCGAGGCCCGCCTCGACCCGGCGCTGGTCGCGGAGCGCTACCAGGCCGGCGAGATCGACGCCCTCGACGCCATCCGCCAGCATGCGGTGATCCTCGATTGGGGCACCGGCGAGCTGCTGCCGGAATCCACCCGCCAGTTCCGCGAGGTGTTCGAGCGCCGCTCGGTCGCCGGCTGGGCCGGCTGAACCACCTTCCGCGCCCGAGCGGCGCGCCGCAGTGCGTTCGGAGAGGGAGCGGCGAGGCAAGCCTGCCGCCTCCTCCCGCCAAAACCAACCAGAGGAAAGAAAGCCATGCCTGCGTTTCCCGCCTCCGCGCGCCCCGCGCGCAGATCCGTCCTCCCGCCGCTGACGCGCAGCGCCCTTGCCGGCGCCGCCCTTCTCGCCGTCGCCGCCGCCTCGCTCTCCCCCGCCGCGGCGCAGGAGAAGTGGTTCCCGATGAAGATCTACGACAGCTCCTCGGGCAAGCCGGTGGCGGCGGAATACACCCCGCTCCCCAAGGCCGAGAAGCCCTACAATATCTGCGTGCTGTTCCCGCACATGAAGGACAGCTTCTGGGTCGCGGTGGCCTATGGCGTGGTCAAGCAGGCCGAGGCCTCCAACGTCAACATGACCCTCTACGAGGCCGGCGGTTACGAGAACCTGCCCAAGCAACTCTCGCAGTTCGACGACTGCATGGCGGCCAAGGCCGACGCCATCATCGTCGGCGCCATTTCCGGCGCTGGCCTGATGAAGAAGTTCGAGGAGGCCAAGGCCAAGGGCATCCCGGTGGTCGGCGTCACCAATCCGCTGCCGCCCAACGCGCTGCCGGCCGCCAACTATGTCGACTTCACCGCCATGGGCGAAGTCACCGGCGAGGGCCTGCTCGCCCAGTCGAAGCCCGACGAGGAGCTCAACATCGTCACCTTCCCCGGCCCGGCGGGCTCGGGCTGGGCGGAAGCCTTCAATGACGGCTTCAAGAAGGCGGTGTCGAAGAACCCCAAGGCCAAGATCCTCGGCGAGAAATTCGGCGATTCCGGCGTCGCGGTGCAGCTGCAACTGATCCAGGACGCGCTACAGGCCTATCCGAACATGAACGTAATCTGGGGCAGCGCGCCCACCGCCGAGGCCGCCATCGGCGCCGTCGCCGAGGCCGGCCGCTCCGACATCAAGGTGATCTCCTCCTATGAAAACCAGGCGATGCTCGACGCGCTGAACCGCGGCGACATCCTCGCCTTCGCCACCCAGTACCCGGTCGGCGAGGGCGCCATCGCCATCGACCAGGCGATCCGGCTGATCGAGAAGAAGCCGGTGACCGCCCTCGTCCAGCCCATCGCGGCGGTGATCGACAAGACCACCGTGCCGAAGCTGCAGATGGATCTCGTGCTCGCCCCGGCGAGCTGGAGCCCGGTCTACTCCGTCAAGGCGAAGTAGGACCCCCACGGGCACCGCGTCGAGGATCCGTGCGCCCTCCCACGCACGGATCCTCGCGTGGCCCGGGAACGGCATCGGCCCGCCATGGGCGGCGGTCATTCGGTGGCCATCGCCTTTCTTGCCCTCTCCCCACCCCTCTCCCCGACGGGGAGAGGGAGAAGGGGCCGCTCTGGAGCAAAGCCGCGCCCGGCACGCGGGACGATGAAGGTGGCATGCCCCCTGCAACGAAGGAGGCCAAAGGAGACCATATGGACACCAGCACCGAGCTGGCGCGGCAGGCGCCCACCGCCGCCCCCCTGCTGGAACTGACCGGCATATCCAAGCGCTTCACCGGCGTGCGCGCCCTCGATCACGTCGACCTCGACGTGCGGGCGGGCGAATTGCATGTGCTGTTCGGCGAGAACGGCGCCGGCAAGTCGACGCTGATCAACGTCATCTCCGGCACCTTCCCGCCGGACGAGGGCACGTTCCGCTTCGATGGCGAGGAGATCCGCCACCTCTCGCCGCAGCGGGCGCGCGCCATCGGCATCAGTCCGGTGTTCCAGGAATTCTCGCTGGTGCCGAGCCTCACCGTGGAGGAAAACCTGTTCCTCGGGCGCGAGGTCTCCACCGGCGGCGTGCTGCGCGCCGGCGCGATGCGCAGGAAGGCCCGCGCGCTGATCGACGAGCTCGGCTTCGACCTCGATCCCGGCCGGCGGGTCGACGACCTCTCGCGCGCCCACCAGCAGATGGCGGAAATCGCCAAGGCCCTGCTCGGCAAGGTGCGCCTGCTCATCCTCGACGAGCCGACCGCCTCGCTCACCGAGCGCGAGACCGGCCGACTGTTCGAACTGATCGCCAAATTGAAGGCACAGGGCGTCGGCCTGATCTATGTCTCGCATCGCATGCGCGAGATCCGCGCGCTGGCCGACCGGGTGACGGTGCTGCGCGACGGCCGCCACATCCGCACCCTCGACGCCGCACGCGTCACCGATGGCGAGTTGGTCGAGCTGATGACCGGCCGCCGCATCGACGTGCTGTTCCCCGCCATCCCGCACGCCCCCGCCGAGGTGGCCGTCGATGTCGAGGACCTCACCCTCGCCGACGGTTCGGTGCGGGAGGTGAATTTCCATGCCCGCGCCGGCGAGATCACCGGCATTGCCGGGCTGGTCGGCTGCGGCAAGTCGGAGCTGGTCCGGGCGATCTACGGGCTGGAGCCGGTCGCCGCCGGCACGGTCCGCATCGACGGCACGCCCTATGACGCGCCGGCCCCGCGCGCCAGCCTGAAGCGCGGCATCGCCTATTTCCCCGCCAACCGGGTGGCGGAAGGCCTCGCCCTCTCCCGCCCCATCCGCGAGAACGCCTCGCTCACCGCGCTCGACCTGCCCGGCTTCGCCCGCTTCGGCCTGCTCAGGCAAGGCAGCGAGCGCGGCCTCGTCGCCGCCGCCATGGAGCGGCTCAAGCTGCGCCCGCCCGATATCGAGCGGCCGGCCGGCGCGCTCTCCGGCGGCAACCGCCAGAAGGTGATGCTCGGCCGGGCGCTGACCCGCGACCTCAAGGTCTTCCTGTTCGACGAACCGAGCGTCGGCATCGATGTCGGCGCCAAGCTCGAGGTCTACGAGTTCATGAAACAATTGGTGGAGGCGGGCGCGGCGGTGATCGTCGTCTCCTCGGAACTGCCGGAGGTGCTGGCGCTCTCCAACCGCCTCTATGTCATGCATCACGGCCGCATCGCCGCCGAGCTCGCCGGCAGCGAGAAGACCGAGCAGAACGTGCTCGCCTCCTTCTTCAAGGAGCATCTGGCGACGACGGAGGCGGCATGAACGCGCAAGCCTCGGTTCCCGGCGCCTCCGCGTCCCACGCCCCTGCCCTCGCCGCCCGCCCCGGCGTCGCCGCCTCCGCGCGCGGCTTCATCGGCCGTATCGGCTTCCTGCCGGCGCTGCTGGTGCTGGTGGTGGTCGGCATGGCGGCCGCCGATCCGCAATTCTACGGGCCGATCAACATCCTCAACATCCTGCGCAACGCCGCCTTCCTCACCATCGTCGCCTGCGGGCAGGCGCTGGTGATCATCGCCGGCGGCTTCGATCTGTCGGTCGGCGCGGTGGTGGCGCTGGCCAGCGTGGTGACGGCCAAGGCCATGGCCCTCACCGCGGCCGCCTTCCCCGGAAATGACGGGCTCGCTATCGCCGCCGGCGTCGCCGCCGGGCTCGGCAGCGGCGCGGCGGTGGGCGTCGTCAACGGCCTGTGCGTCGCCCGGCTGAAAGTGTCCGGCTTCGTGGTCACGCTCGGCACCATGTCGGCCACCGCCGGCATCGCCCTGATGATCACCTCGGGCATCCCGGTCTACGGCATGCCGCAGAGCTTCGTGCGCGATTTCGGCCGCGCGCAGTTCCTCGGCCTGCCGACCGCCATCTATGTGGCGCTCATCGTGCTGGCGGCGATGATCTTCGTGCAGCGCCGCACCTTGTTCGGCCGCTATGTCTACGCCATCGGCGGCAATGCCGAAGCCGCCATCGTCTCCGGCGTCGCAATCCGCCGGCATGTCGTCGGCACCTATGTGCTGTCGGGCGTGCTCGCCGCGCTCGCCGGCATCCTGCTCACCGCCCAGGTCGGCTCCGGGCAGGCGAGCTTCGGCGGCGACCGCATGATGCTGCAATCCATCGCCGCCGCCGTCATCGGCGGGGTCAGCCTGCGCGGCGGCATCGGGCGGGTGGAGATCGTCGCGGTCAGCGCGCTGTTCCTCACCATTCTCGGCAACGCCCTGAACCTGCTCCACATCGATTCGCGCCTGCAACCGGTGTTCCTCGGCGTCATCATGGTGGCGGCGGTGGCGCTGGACGAACTCGGCCGGCGGAGGAAAGCCCGTGTCTGACCTTTCCCCTTCCCTGCCCTCCGCCGCCGAACGGCGCGCCGCCGTCTCGGCCCTGCTGTGGCAGGCGGCGCTGCCGCTCGCCCTGGTGGCTCTGCTGCTCGGCTTCGCCCTGGTGGATTCCGCCGTGCTCAGCGCCGGCAACCTCGTCAACATCGCGCAGCAGGCGAGCTACCTGGCTCTGTTCGCCATGGCGCAGACGGTGGTGATCCTCACCCGCGGCTTCGATCTCGCGCTCGGGCCGACGGTGTCGATGGTCAGCGTCGGCGCCGCGCTCGCCATGGCGGCCGGCGTCGCCGCCGGACAGGGGTCGGGCACCATCCTGCTGATGGGGCTTGCCGCCGGCTTCGCGCTCGGCGCCGCCTGCGGCCTCTTCAACGGCGTGGTCATCGCCTATCTCGGGGTCAGCCCCTTCGTGGCGACGCTGGGCAGCTACAATATCGCCATCGGCATCGCCACCACCATTTCGGCCGGCCGGCCGGTGCAGGGCGTGCCGGACCTGTTCTCCTGGCTGCTCTATGGCGGCAGCCTGTTCGGCGTGCCCGCGGCGATCGTCATCGCGGTACTGGTCGGCATCGGGCTGCATCTGGTGCTCACCCGCACCGTCTATGGCCGCGCGCTCTACGTCATCGGCACCAATCCCCGCGCGGCGGCGGTGGCCGGCCTGCCGGTGAAGCGGCTCCTGGTCGCCACCTATGTGCTGTGCTCCTGCCTCGCGGCGCTGGGAGCGCTGATGATGACGGCGCGCACCGGCTCCGGCGAGCCCAACCTCGGCGGCTCGCTGTCGCTGCAGGCCATCGCCGCGGCGGTGGTGGGCGGCACCAGCCTCGCCGGCGGGCGCGGCGGGGTCGGCACGGCGGTGATCGGCGCGCTGTTCGTCACCATCCTGTCCAACGGCATGAACCTCGCCCGCATCGACGGCTATGTGCAGATGGTGGTGCTAGGCGCCATCGTCATCGCCGGCGTGGTGCTCGACCGGCTGCGGCTGGAGCGACGCTGATGACGGCCCCCTCGCTCTATCTCGCCCCCACCCTCGATGCCGCGCTCGACGCCCTCGCCGAGCGTGGAACGGAAGGCACGCCGCTCGCCGGCGGCACCTGGATCATGCGCGCGCCGATCCGCCATGAGCGGCTGCGGCCGGCCTATGTCGGCCTCGGCCGCATCGCCGAGCTGACCCGCATCGCGCCGGACGGCGACAAGCTGTCCATCGGCGCCGGCGCCACTCACGCCCAGCTCGCCGGCGCGCTTGCCGGCCGGGCCGGGCTGCGCGCGCTCGCCGACGCCGCCGGCCGCTCTGCCAATCCGGCGATACGCCGGGCCGCCACGCTCGGCGGCAATCTCTGCACCGCGGATTTTGCCGCCGCCGACCTGGTGCCGGCGCTGCTCTGCCTCGACGCCGAGGTGGAGATCCGCTCGCGTGACGGCTCGGAACGGCTGCCTCTGGAACGTTTCCTCGCCCTCCGCCCCTCGCTCGGGCCCGGCCGGCTGCTGACCCGCGTGCTGCTGCCGCCCGCCGGCGGCGCGAGCGCGCATGTGCGCCTGCCGCTGCGCAAGGCCGGCGACTATCCGACCGCCATCGTCAGCCTGTGGGCGGCGCGCGACGAGGCCGGCCACGTCACGCAGGCGCGCATCGCCGTCGGCGCGGTGGAAGCGGTCGCCCGGCGCTGGACCCGGCTGGAGGCCGCGCTCGCCGGGAGGCCGCTGGATGCCGGCGACGCGCACCGCCTCGCCA
This sequence comes from Ancylobacter oerskovii, assembly GCF_018390555.1. Taxonomy (GTDB): domain Bacteria; phylum Pseudomonadota; class Alphaproteobacteria; order Rhizobiales; family Xanthobacteraceae; genus Ancylobacter; species Ancylobacter oerskovii. The sequence goes on from NZ_JAHBGB010000031.1 coordinate 190,819, forward strand.
CCGAGCTTGCCGACGACTTCACCGGCCGCGACAGCATCGAAGCCCCCGGCTGGTACCGCGTCGGCGTGCTGCCCGCCCTCATCCGGCGCGCCGTGGCGGCGCTGCACTGAACGAGAGGAGATCGTCATGGCCATCGAGATGACGGTGAATGGCGACGTCAGGCGCTCCATGGCCGAGCCGATGACGCCGCTGATCGACGTGTTGCGCGACGAGTTCCACCTTACCGGCGCCAAGCCGGTGTGCCGCGAAGGCTTTTGCGGCGCCTGCACCGTGCAGGTCGACGGCGCGCCCCTCGTCGCCTGCCTCACCCCGGCGGGACTGGCGGAAGGCTGCGAGATCCGCACCATCGAGGGCCTGTCTGCCGGCAACGGGCTCAATCCGCTGCAGGCCAAGCTCGCCGAGCACGACGCCGTGCAATGCGGCATGTGCTTTCCCGGCATGGTGGTCACGCTGACGCATTTCCTCGCCCACACCCCGCATCCGAGCCGCGACGAGGTCCGGGCGGCCCTTACCGGCAATGCCTGCCGCTGCACCGGCTATGAGCGCATCGTCGCCGCGGCGCTGGACGCCGCCGGCGGCTGAAGGAGCCTGCGATGAGCCTCGACGCCGTGATGGACTTCCGCCGCCGCGATGCCGGCGACAAGCTCATGGGCCGCACCCGCTACACCATCGACCGTGCGAGCCCGGGCATGCTGCACGCCGCCGTGCTGCGCGCGCCGCTGGCTTCGGGACGCATCGTGCGGCTCGACGTGACGAAGGCGGCGGCCCTGCCGGGCGTGCGCGCGGTGGCGACGGCGGCCGACGCGCCCGGCCGCGTCGGCATCGGCATCGCCGACCATTCGCTGTTCGCCGAGGATGTGGTCCGCTATGTCGGCGAGCCGCTCGCCGCCGTGGCCGCCGACACGCCGGAACAGGCGCAGGCGGCGCTGCAGGCGATCGAGGTCGAGATCGCGCCGTTGCCGGCGGTGTTCACCATGGAGCAATCGCTCGCGCCCGGCGCCCCGCTGGTGCATCCCGGATGGCGGGATTACGAGATCCTGCTGGAAGGCGGCGCCCGCGCCGGCAATGTCGCCTGGGAGGCGACGGTGGTGCGCGGCGACGTCGAGGCCGCCTTCGCCCGGCCGGACGTGACGGTGGTCGAGAGCACGTTCCGCGTCGGCCGGCAGAACCACATGGCGTTCGAGCCGCGCGCCGCGGTGGCGCATTACGAGGAAGGCCGCTTCCACATCGAGACCTCGACCCAGGTGCCGTGGACGGTGCGCAACGCCACCGCGCGCTTCCTCGGCGTGCCGGCTTCACAGGTGCGGGTGACGGTGCCGCCGGTGGGCGGCGCCTTCGGGCTGAAATTCGACATCGCCATCGAGCCCTTCGCCGCGCTGCTGGCGAAGCTCTCGGGACGCTCGGTGCGGCTGGTCAATTCCCGCGAGGAGGAGATGCTCACCTGCCTGTTCCGCGAGAATGCCGAGATCCGCATCCGCTCCGCCGTGACCAGGGAGGGCGAGATCGCCGGCCGCGAGGCGGTGGTGCTGATGGATTGCGGCGCCTATGGCGGCGAGCAGGTCTTCCTCACCACCATGACCGCCCATACGCTGGGCGGCAACTACAAGCTCGGCGCGGTCCGCCTCGCCTCCCGCGCCGTCTATACCCACACCGCGCCGAACGGCGCCTTCCGCGCCTGCAACGGCGTGTACAACACCTTCGCGCTGGAGCGGCACACCGACGAGATCGCCGGGGTGCTGGGCATGGACCCGCTGGACTTCCGCCGGCGCAACGTGCTCGGCGACGGCGATCTCGGCGCCACCGGGCAGGTCTATGAGGGCGAGGTGCTGCGCCCGATGCTCGCCCGCATGGACGCGCTGTGCGCCGCCACGCCGCCGCGCCGGCCCGACGACGGCCGGCTCTACGGCCGCGCCACCACGGTCGGCACCTGGTTCGTCTTCACCGGCCCCTCGGCTGCGACGGTGAACATGAACGCCGACGGCAGCGCCACCCTCGTCACCTCCGGCGTCGAGATCGGCTCCGGCTCGATGATGCAGGGCCTGCCGCAGATCGTCGCCGCCACCCTCGGCATAAGGCCGGAGGAAGTGGTGGTGCGCCAGGCCGATACCGACGCCGCCGGCTACGATGTCGGGGTCGGCGGCGGCCGGCAGACCGTCTCGCTCGGCGCCGCCAGCCTGGAAGCGGCACAGGAGGTGCGCGGCAAGCTCCTGCAGGTCGCCGCGCAGATGCTCGACGCCGCGCCCGACGACCTGACGATGCAGAACGGACGGATCGAGATCGCCGGCCCCAACGGCGCCGGCTTCACCATTGCCGAGGTGGCGGCGCGCGCCCAGGCGCTGACGGGCCCCGTCGCCGGCACCGGCGCCTTCACCCGCAAGGGCGTGCCCTCCCTGCCCGGCTGTGTCGCCGGCCACTTCATCGACGCGCTGGATATCCCGGTCTTCGCCGTCCATGACTGTGAGGTGGCCGTCGACCCGGAGACCGGCCATGTCGAGGTGCTCGCCTATCGCGTGGTGCAGGATGTGGGGCGGGCGCTCAACCGCAGCGCCATCGGCGGCCAGATCCAGGGCGGGGTGGTGCAGGGCCTCGGCTATGCGCTGCATGAGGAAGTGTCGATCGACGCGGAAGGCCGGATCCGCCAGAGCGGTTTCGAGACCTATCGCGTCCCGCTCGCCGGCGACGTGGTGCCGGTGGAGATCGATCTGTTCGAGGGCGCTCCCTCGCTCGGGCCGTTCGGCATCAAGGGCGCGGGCGAGGTGCCCATCCTCAATGTCGGGGCCAGCGTCGCCTGCGCGGTGGCGAACGCGACCGGCCGGCGCGTGCAGGAACTGCCGCTGACGCCGCCGCATGTGCTCGCGCTGCTGCTGGACCGGCGGCCGGCCGTCCGCCTCCCGCATATATTGCCGGCTTGGGACGACAATCTGGTGCGCCCGCACGGCGACCCCGCCGGCTGACCGGCCGTCGCCCGTCATTTTGCCGGCTGTCGATGCCAGAGCGTTGACAACGTTATGGAAGCTTGCGGAATCGCCGCATGGATTGATAGGCTCCGGCCGTCCCGGCGGCCATGCTCATCGGCCCGCCTCCTCCCGCTCCCGGAGATTGCTGGCCGCGGCTGCCAACCGCGGAAGCCGTTTTTCCGCAGGTGATTCCATGATCGAAGTGCTGATGCTGCTGATCGGAGCCCGTGCCATTCGGCACAAATGGTGGGTCGTCGGCATCATCGGGCTGGTCTGGCTGGCGATGGGGGTCGTCATCCTCGTCAACGCCCTGAGCGACGAGTGGCGGATACCGACCCACTGGTTCACCGTGCCGCTGCTGCTCGATGCCGTCGCCTCGCTGGCCGCCGGCCTCGGCAGCACCGGCACCCGGCGGGCGCTGCGCTTCAGCAAGGCGGGCATCATGGTCGCCATCTCCCTGCTCATCATCCTCCGTCCGTGGGGAAGCGACATGTTCATCGGCTTCCTCGTCGGCACGTTCCTCGTCGCGGATGCGAGCTTCCGGGCGGCCAGCGCCTGGGTGGTGCGCTTTCCGCGCTGGCGGCGCTCGCTCGTCGCCGCCGGCATCGAGTTCCTGCTCGGCGTCTGGTCCTTCCTTCCCTGGCCGACCGGCTGGCGGGGGGAAGTCGGCGAGGATGTCGGCACGCTGCTGATCGTCACCGCCTACGGGCTGCTGGTCACGGCGCTGCGGATCCGCCGCCTGCCCAGGGGCATGCCGATCGCCCGGATCATCAATGATGGCTGGCCGCGCGGGCGCCATGTGCCCGAGGCCTCGGAGCCGGCGCCGGCCCTCCCCGCGGCGGGGGGCGTCACCGTGCATGTCTGGACGCCGACCGGCAACCTCGTCGGGCTCAATCGCGGCATCGCGCGCTATGTGGCGGCGCTGGACGAGCATGGGGTGGTCTCCACCGGCCATGCGGCGCTGGAAGCCGGGCCGCACATCTATATCAGCCACTACCCGGCGGTGGAGATCGACCGCGACGGCTCGCAATTCACCCGCGTGCTGCGGGCGACGCGGGAAAACGACGTGCCTGGCAAGTTCCAGCCGAGCTATGCCTTCGAGAGCGCCGAATGGTGCCCCTCGAGCTGGCAGGTCCAGCTGCCGGGGCTGGACGTGTCGGCGCTGCATGCCTTCTGGTCGGTCTATCGCCGGGACACCACCTACAATCTCACCAGCCGCAACTGCTCCAGCTCGGTGGCCAAGGCGCTCGACGCCGCCCTCGAAGGCCTGTTCGCGAAGGAGATTCGGTCGCCGTGGTTTCTCGCCCGGCTGCTGATGCTGCCAGAATTCTGGGCGGCGGGGGTGATCCGGCGGCGGGCCGAGCTGATGGCCTGGACACCGGGCCTCGTGCTGGACTATGCGCGTGCCCTGTCCGCGATCATCGAACTGCCGGAGCGCATGGGCCGGGGGCCCCGTCGCGCCGAAGCGCGGGAAGCCATGTGAGGGAAAATCCGGGTCGCCGCGCGGCCCGGAGGGGGAGTAGGCGGACATGCAGCCGGCGGACGGCAACACCATTCTGGCGCGCGTCGCCATCATCGCCACGGCGACGGTCTTCGGGCTGACCTACAGCCTGAGCGCCGCGCTGATCGCCCTCGATCTCGCGGAACGCGGCCTGGGCGAAGGGCTGATCGGCGCCAACGCCGCCATGCATGCGGTGGGCGTCCTCGCCATGGCCTTCCTGCTGCCGCGCCTGACCGCGTTTTTCGGCCTGCGGCGCTCGGTCATCGGCTCGCTGGCGCTGGCGGCGCTGCTGCTCTGCCTGTTCCCCGCCATGCCGATCGTCTGGCTGTGGTTCCCGCTGCGCATCCTGCTCGGCGCCGCCTCCGAAGTGCTGTTCGTGCTATCGGAAACCTGGCTGAACGCCCTGAGCACGGAATCCTCGCGCGCCCGCACCATGGGCGCCTATACCGCCGCCATGTCGGTCGGCTTCGCCCTCGGCCCGCTGATCCTCTCCGTCGCCGGCTCGCAGGGCTTCCTTCCCTACGGGATCGGGGCCGGCCTCGCCCTGTGCGCCGCGGCCTTCGTGGTGTCGCCCTCGATCACCGCGCCGGTCATCGAGCAGCCGCACCACAGCAACCCGTTCCGCTACATCCGCCTGGCGCCGGTGGCGATGGCCGCCACGGCGCTGAACGCCGCGGTGGAGACCGCCGGCCTCACCTTCCTGACGCTCTATGCGATGTCGGTCGGCTGGGTGGAATCGGACGCGACGCAGCTGATGACCGTGATGATGTTCGGCGCCATCGTGCTGCAGCTGCCCATCGGCTGGCTGGGCGACAAGATGGACCGCCAGAAGCTCATCATCGGCCTCGCCGTGCTTTCCGCCGTCGGTGCGGCGGCCTGGCCGTGGGCGCTCGCGGCGCAATGGGCGATCTACCCGCTGCTCTTCGTCTGGGGCGGCCTGTTCGTCGGCATCTACACCATGATGCTCACCATCATCGGCAGCCGCTTCTCCGGCAGCGAGATCGTCGGCATCTACGCGGCGATGGGCCTGTTCTGGGGCGTGGGCGCCCTTGTCGGCCCCACCCTCGCGGGCTTCGCCATGCAGGTGACCACCCATGGGCTGGTCGCCTTCGTGGCGCTCGCCTGCGCCCTGTTCGCCGGCGCCGCGCTGAAGCTCCGCTCGCCGCCGGCCGACGACGGCGCGGCGACGCTGCGCACCGAGCCGTGACCTTCGCCTGACCATAAGCTGGGTTCTGGAGTTCCATCGTGAATGTGAGTGATCTGTTCGAGACATACGACGCGGTCGGGCTGGCCGAGCTTGTGCGGCGGCGGGAAGTGACCCCGACAGAACTGCTCGACGAGGCGCTGCGGCGGGTCGAGGCCCTCAACCCGCAGCTCAACGCCGCGGTGCTGCTGCAGGAAGGCGTCGCGCGCCGCCTCATCGCCGAGGGATTGCCGGAGGGGCCGCTGAAGGGCGTTCCCTTCCTCCTCAAGGATCTCGGCGCCGAGGCGATCGACTTTCCCTCCAATAACGGCTCGCGGCTGTTCGCCAATACCCGCTACGGCCAGGATTCGGCGATCTATGCCCGGCTGAAGATGGCGGGGCTGGTCACTTTCGGCCGCACCACCTCGCCCGAAGGCGGCGTCGGCCCCACCACCGAGGCCGCGGTCTATGGCGGGCCGACCCGCAACCCGTGGAATCCCGGGCACACGCCCGGCGGCTCCTCCGGCGGCGCGGCGGCGGCGGTCGCCTCCGGCATGGTGCCGGTGGCGCATGGCTCGGATGGCGGCGGCTCGGTGCGCATCCCGGCGTCGAGCTGCGGCCTGTTCGGCTTCAAGGCAACCCGCGCCCGGCTGCCGGATGGCCCCTATGTCGGCGAAGGCTGGGGCGGCATGGCGATCGACGGTTTCCTCACCCGCTCGGTGCGGGACACCGCCGTGCTGCTCGACGCCACCCACGGTTCCGACCTCGGAGCCCCCTATGCCGCCCCGCCGCTCGAAGAGAACTTCGGCGCCGCCCTCGGCCGCCGCGACAAGCCGCTGCGCGTCGCCCTCTGCACGACCACGCTGACCGGCGAGCCGATCCACCCCGCCTGTCGCTCGGCGGTGGAGAAGGCCGCGCGCCTGCTGGAGGATCTCGGTCATCAGGTCGAGGAGGCCCGCCCCGAGGCCGACACCTCCGGCATGATGGCGGCGTGGACCAAGGTGGTCGCCTGCGGCACCGCCCTGTCGGTGGAGGGCGCGGTGCGCCGGCGCGGCCGGCCGCTGGCCGAGGACGAGATCGAGAACGTCGCCCGTACCGCCATCACCTATGCCCGCACCGTCAGCGGCGCCGATTATCTCGAGGCGATCAACAAGGTGCACGCCTATGGCCGCGAGATGGCCGGCTTCTTCCAGCGCTGGGACCTGTTGCTGACCGCCACGCTGGCCGAGCCCCCGGCGCCGCTCGGCCGCTTCAACCATGTCGGCAGGGAATATGTCGACTACCGCATGGGCCCGGGCATGGTGTTCGCCTATTCGCCCTTCACGGCGGCGTTCAACGCCTCCGGCCAGCCGGCGGCCTCGCTGCCGCTGCACTGGACGGATGACGGCCTGCCTGTCGGCGTGCATCTCGCCGCCGGCTTCGGCCGCGACGAGCTGCTGCTCGGGCTCTGCGCCCGCATCGAGGAGGCGGCGCCCTGGTTCCAGCGCCGCCCGCCGATCAGCTATGCGGCGCTGCGCTCGTAAGTGATCTGGCCGCCGCAGATGGTGGCGGCCACCTTCATCGCGTCGATCCCGTCGGACGCGGTCGCCTCGATGTCGCCGTCGAGAATAACCGCATCGGCCACCGCACCGGCCTGCAAAACGCCCTTGTTCGCCTCGGTGAATTCGGTATAGGCGCCGTCGCGGGTGAAGCCTGCGATGGCATCGGCGAGGCTCTGGCGCTCGTCCGGCGCGCCCGCGAATACCGGGCCGCGCGTCACCGCCGTCATGATGCCGAGCAGCGGGTCGAGCGGCGCCACCGGCCAGTCGCTGGCGAAGACCAGCCGCGCCCCGGTGTTGCGGATGGTCTGCCAGGGATAGGCGAGCTTCATCCGCTCGCGACCGATCATGGAAAGGATCGGCTCGGGCGGGTAATAGCCGCCCGGGGCATGGGTCGGCTGGATCGAGGCGATGACGCCCAGCTCGGCGAAGCGGTTGAGGTCGCGGGGCGCCAGAACCTCGATATGCTCGATGCGGTGGCGGCTGTCGCGGGCGCCATTGGCCCGCCGCGCCGCCTCGTAGCCGTTCAGCGTGCGATGCACCGCGAGGTCGCCGATGGCGTGGACGGCGATCTGGAAGCCGAGCCGATCCACCGCGGTGGCGATGGCGGCGAATTCCTCCTCCTCGAAATAGGAGGCGCCGACCACGCCCGGAGCGGTGCAATATTCCTCGAACATGTGAGCGGTGGTGGATTCCACCACGCCATCCATGAAGATCTTCACGAAATCGGCCTTCAACCGGTCGGAGTGCCAGCGCCGGCGCATCTCCACGGCCTTTTCCAGCTCGGAAAGCGCCATGCCCGGCGTGAAGCGGAACGGCACGCGGCCGCGCACGATCAGCTCGCCCGCCGCTTCGATCTCTCCCAGCAGCTCGAGCTGGTAGAAATTGCCGTCCATGTTGTGGAAGCTGGTGATGCCGAGCGAGGCGCAATAGGCGAGCCCCTGCTTGATGATCTGCTTGTCGACGGCACGCTCGGCGGCCGTCGGCGGGGCCTTGGGCTCATGGCCGGCGAGGCCGAGCATTTCGCGCCCGCCGGTCGGCGTCAGCGACGTGATCGGCGCCATCGCCTCGAACTCGCGCAGCTCGCCGGTGGCGAGCCCGTCGGCCCCCATGACGATCTCGTTGCCGGGCGGCACCTGCCGGCCGTGCAGGATGCCCGCGAGTTCGAGCGCCTTGGTGTTCGCCCACATGGTGTGGTGATCGCTCGCGAACAGGGCGAGCGGACGGTCCGGCAGCACGCGGTCGAGCAGATGGCGGGTGATCGGCTCGTCGTCGCCGAACATGGAATAAGCCGCCTGCTCGACGATCATCACCTGAGACGTATCCACCTGCGCCCGCTGACGAATCGCCGCCGCGATCCGCTCGAAGCCTGTGAAGCCCGCCACCGACAGGCTGGCCAGCTGCGCGCCGCCGGTGAACAGGTGGATATGGCTGTCGATGAAACCCGGCAGAACGCTGGCGCCGCCGGCATCGATCCGACGGCTCGCCGTGCCGGCCGCCTCGGCCACCTCCGCGCGCGATCCGACGGCGAGAACGACGCCATCCTTCAGGGCGATCGCCTCGGCGGAGGGCTGCGCAGGGTCCATGGTAAGGATGCGGGCGTTCTCGATGATGAGGTCGGCGCTCGGCACGGGATGCTCCCCAATTTGGCTGGCCAAAAATTTGATCACATTCTTAGCCGCCCTCCTTGCCCGCCGCCAAGCGCTCACATAGGCTCCTTCAAACAAGAAACGGACGTGCGGGACCTCCCGCTTCTTCCAGAGCATGACAACAGACTAACGGGTGATTGATGCCGGAGCCTGCCGCGGCACAGGACAAGCGCGTCGCAATCGAAGCACGGAACATCGTCAAGCAATTCGGGGAGGGGCCGAGCGCGCTGCGCGCTCTCGACAACGTCTCCATCGCCATCCGCGAGAACGAGTTCTTCACCCTGCTCGGCCCCTCGGGCTGCGGCAAGACCACGCTGCTGCGGCTGATCGCCGGCTTCGAATATCCCACCGAAGGCGCGATCCTGCTCGACGGCGCGGATATAGCGGGGCTGCCGCCGTTCAAGCGGCCGATCAACACCGTCTTCCAGAGCTATGCTCTCTTCCCCCACCTCACCGTGTCGGAAAACATCGCCTTCGGCCTGCAGATGCTCGGGCGTCCGAAGGGCGAGATCGCCGGCCGGGTGGCCGAGATGCTCAAGCTCGTCCACATGGACGAGATGGCCCATCGCCGCACCGACCAGATCTCCGGCGGCCAGGCCCAGCGCGTCGCGCTCGCCCGGGCACTCGCGCCGGCGCCGAAGGTGCTTCTGCTCGACGAGCCGCTCTCTGCGCTGGACTACAAGCTGCGCAAGGAGATGCAGATCGAACTGAAGCGCCTGCAGCACGAGACCGGCATTACCTTCGTCTTCGTCACCCATGACCAGGAAGAAGCGCTGACCATGTCCGATCGCATCGCGGTGATGTCGAAGGGCAAGGTGCGGCAGGTGGGCTCGCCCTGGGACATCTACGACAAGCCGGCCGAGCGCTTCGTCGCCGACTTCATCGGCGAGACCAATTTCCTCACCGCCGCCGTCACCGGCCTCTCCAACGGCGTCGCCCATGTGACGCTGAAGTCGGGTGCGCAGATCGTCGCCACCGTCGCCGAAGGTTTCCAGCCCAAGGCCGAGGCCACCATCGTGGTGCGGCCGGAGCACGCCCGGGCGGTGCCGCAGGGCGGCCAGCTTTCGGGCACGGTCGAGAACGTCGTCTATTTCGGCACCGACACCCACATCCATGTCCGCCTCGCCGAGGACGGCCTGTTCACCGTGCGCCAGCAGAACAGCCGCGCCCAGTCCTGCGGCTTTGCGGTCGGCGACCGTGTCGGCATCGAGATCGCGGCGGACGCCGCGCAAGTGCTGCGGGATTGACGATGGCAACCGCGGCAGAAATCGCCAAGCAGGCCGAGCGCGACAGTATCCGGCGGCGCTGGCTGCTGTCGGCACCGGCGCTAATCATCGTCTTCGTGGCCGCCATCGGCCCGCTCTTCGTCATGCTCGCCTATTCCTTCATGGTGAAGGGTGACTATGGCGACGTGAAGTTCGGCCAGTACTCGCTCGACGGCTGGTTCTCGGTGCTGTTCCAGCGGGACATGTTCGACGACACCGTCACGCTGGCGGACGCGCATCTGTCGATCCTGTGGCGATCGCTGAAGCTGTCGATCATCACCACCGCCTGCACCCTGCTGCTCGGCTTCCCCACCGCCTATTTCATCGCCACGCGGCCGCGCCATACCCGGGAAATCTGGGTGTTCCTCATCACCATCCCGTTCTGGACCAACCTGCTCATCCGCACCTTCGCCATGCAGCAGGTCATCCGCAACGAGGGCCTCATCAACACGCTGCTGCGGGCCGTCGGGATCATCGATCAGCCGCTGCAGATCATGTACACCGACTGGGCGATCCTGTTCGGCATGGTCTATGTCTACCTGCCGCTGATGGTGCTGCCGCTCTATGCCAGCATGGAGAAGCTCGACTTCCGGCTGATCGAGGCCGGCTACGACCTCTATGCCAGCCGCTGGGCGGTGCTGCGGCGGATCATCATTCCGCTGGTGAAGCCCGGCATCGTCGCCGGCTCGATCCTGGTCTTCGTTCCCTCGCTCGGCGCCTATGTCATCCCGCGGGTGCTGGGCGGCGGCAAGAACCTGATGCTCGGCAACCTCATCGAATTGCAGTTCGGCGCCGGCCGCAACTGGCCGCTCGGCGCCGCCATCTCCATCACCCTGATGGTTCTCGTCATGGTCGCCATGCTGGTCTATGTGCGCAACGCCTCGCGCTCGGGGGCGGGACATGGCTAGGCCCACCTTCGACATCAAGGCCCAGCCCGGCTTCGCCCTGGTGGCGCTGTTCACCTTCGCGGCGCTCTACCTGCCGATCGTCACCCTGGTCGTCTACGCCTTCAACGGCTCGGAATCGCTCACCGCCTGGGGCGGGTTCTCGCTGCGCTGGTTCGGCGACGCCGCCGCCAACACCGCCGTGCAGGATGCCGCCTGGCGCTCGCTGGTGCTCGCGCTCAGCGCCGCCACCCTTGCCACCGGCGCCGCGACCATGGCCGCCATCGCCACCACGCGCACCGCGCCCTATCGCGGCCTCGGCGCCAAATATGCCTTCATCAACCTGCCGCTGATGGTGCCGGAGATCGTGACCGCGGTGGCGCTGCTGATCGTGTTCTCGCGCATCAAGGTGTGGACCGGCTATTCCGGGCTCGGCTACCTGATCCTCGCCCATACCGCCTTCTGCATTCCCTTCGCCTATCTGCCCATTCGCGCGCGGCTCGAAGGCATGGACAGCACCCTGGAACGTGCCGCGGCGGACCTCTATGCGACGCCGTGGAACGTCTTCCGCCGCGTGACGCTGCCATTGCTCCGGCCCGGCATCATCGCCGGCTTCATGCTCGCCTTCGTCATCTCGCTCGACGACGTCGTCATCACCGAGTTCGTCAAGTCCGGCGGGCAGGACACGCTGCCGACCTACATGCTCGGGCAGATCCGTCGCACCGTGACCCCCGAGGTCAACGCCATCGCCACCGCGTTCCTGGCGCTGTCCATCCTGCTGGTGACGGCCTTCTTCTTCATCAACCGCAAGAAGACCTGACAAAACCGGGTCGAACGACAACCTGACGGAGACGGGAACCATGAACTGGAAGATGACGGCGGCGGGCGCGATGGTTGCGTTCCTCGGCCTCGCCGGCAGCGCCGCGGCGGAAGGCGCGCTCAATATCTACAATTGGGGTGACTATACCAGCCCCGAACTCATCAAGAAGTTCGAGGACAAGTACAAGGTCAAGGTGACCGTCACCGATTACGATTCCAACGACACCGCGCTTGCCAAGGTACGCGCCGGTGGCCATGGCTACGACATCGTCGTGCCCTCGGCGAACTACGTGCCGATCTGGGTCAAGGAAGGCCTGCTGCTCGAGGCGCGGCCCGACCAGATGTCCAACTTCAAGAATGTCGACGAGCGCTGGGTGAACGTGCCGTGGGATCCGGGCCGCCACTACACCACGCCCTGGCAGTGGGGCCTGTCCGGCATCGGCGTCAACAAGAAGGTCTATTCCGGCGACATCAACACCTCGGCGATCTTCCTCGATCCGCCGAAGGAACTGATCGGCAAGATCAATGTCGAGCCGGAGATGAGCGACGTCCTCTTCGCGACCATCAAGTATCTCGGCGGCGACTGGTGCACGACCGACAAGGAAGTCCTGAAGAAGGCGCGTGACACACTGGTCGCGGCCAAGCCGAAATGGCTTGCCATGGACTACAGCGTCACCGAGAAGCTGCCCTCGGGCGATTATGCCGGCGTGTACTACTGGAACGGCGCCATCCTGCGCTCGCGCCTGAAGAACCCGGACATCGCCTTCGGCTACCCCAAGGAAGGCTATCCGCTGTTCATGGACAGCGTCGCGATCCTGAAGGACGCCAAGAATGTCGAGAACGCCAAGCTGTTCATGAACTTCATCATGGAGCCGGAGAACGCTGCGCTGATTTCGGCCTTCGCCAAATATGCGAATGGAATCAAGGGGTCCGACCAGTTCCTGCCGGCCGACATGAAGGACGCGCCCGAACTCGTCATCCCCGAGCAGTTCAAGAAGGCCGGCGAGTTCCTCGCCGCCTGCGCGCCGGAGGTGAACGAGCTCTATACGCGCATCTGGACCGATGTGAACAAGTGACGTGATGCGAGGGGCCGGGCAATGCCCGGCCTCTCCTTTCCGGCGCGGCGCTATTGCTTGCCGCCGGCCTCCGCATAGGCCTTCTGCAGCTTGTCGAGCTCCGGGCAGCCATTCCGGCAGAAGATCTTCAAGGTGACGAGGTTCTCCTTCGCCTTGTCGAGCCTGCCGGTGGCGATGAACAATTCTCCTTGATATTCAATGGCCTGGCGATGGGTGGGGTCGTAGTAGATCGCCTCGCGGTACCAGCGGTCGGCCTCGTCATAGCGCTTCAGCTGCCGCAGGCTGTAGCCCAGCAGGTTGAACACGTCGGCATGGCGCACCCGGGTGGCGAGACCGCCGAGCTCGGCGGCCGCTTTTTCGTAGTCCCCGGAATAGATTAGCGCGCGAATAGAGGCGAGATCCGGCAGCGCGTCGGAGGGCGGGGTGTCGACCGCCCCCGCCGTCGTCGCCGCCCCCAGAATCAGCGCGAGGACCCCCGCCCGGACGTGCCCGCCCCAGCCCCGCCGCGCGGTATGATGAGGTGTACGATGAGGCCGAATGCCGGGCCAAGGCGTCCGATCAGTGCGGAACGCCCCCCGCTCGGCATCGACGGGCATGGCAGGACCGCTCATGCCGCCGCCACATGCACGGCGTAGTCGCCCATTTCGCGCAGGATCTCCCGCTTGATCCCCGCAAAGGCGGGGCTGCCGCGATCGCGCGGATGCGGCAGGTCGACGGCGATCTCCTTCACGATGCGGCCGGGATTGGCGGTCATCACCAGCACCCGGTCGCTGAGATAGATCGCCTCGTCGACGTCATGGGTGACGAGGATCATGGTGGTCTTCTCCACCCGCCAGATGCTGAGCAGTTCCTCCTGCAGCCGCAGCCGCGTCAGCGCGTCGAGGGCGCCGAGCGGTTCGTCGAGCAAGAGGATCTCCGGCCGGCCGACCAGGCCGCGGGCGATGGCGGCGCGCTGCGCCATGCCGCCGGACAGCTGGTAGGGATAGACCTTCTCGAAGCCGCGCAGCCCGACCAGCGCGATGTGCTCGGCGATGGTGCGCTTCTTCTCCTCGGCGGAGAGGCCGGCATTCTCCAGCCCGAGGCCGATATTCTGCTCCAGCGTCAGCCAGGGAAGCAGGCGATGGTCCTGGAAGACGATGCCGCGGTCGAGGCTGGTGCCGCGCACCGGTTCGCCATGCAGGCGAATGCTGCCGGAATAGTCGTCGTCGAGCCCGACGATGAGCCGCAATATGGTCGACTTGCCGCAGCCCGACGGCCCGACGATCGACACGAACTCGCCGGCGGCGACGTCGATGTCGATATGGTCGAGGATCTTCAGCGGGCGACCGTCGACGTCGTAGTGCTTCTCGACGCCGCGGATTTCGAGATTGCCGCGTTGGGTCATGAGGACAGGGACTCCAGGGCTTCGTCGAGATAGGAGGCGTCGGCCCAGGCGCGGCTGTCGAAATCGCGGCTGATGTAGCCGTGCTCGACGAGGAAGCGCTTCTGCAGGTCGATGCCGGCGAGCTTGCGCGGCGTCAGCGCCGGCAGGAAATCGGTGCCGGCGATGGCCGCCGCCGTATCGGCGACGTTCGGGTGATAGGTGACGCGGTGCAGGATCGCCGCGCCGGCCTCGCGATTGGCGTCGAGCCAGCGCGCCGCCCGCACCGCCGCCCGCAGGAAGGCGACGACGATGTCGCGGTTGGCCTTGGCGAAATCGGTGTTCACGGTAAGTGCATAGGGGCTGTTGGAGACCTGCAGCGACCAGTCGGGATGGCGGGAGAAATCCTCCACCTGCTTGAACCTGCCGGTCCGCTCCAGCCCCAGCGCCCGGCCATGGCTGGCGAAGATGGCGTCGACCTCGCCGGCTTCCAGCGCCCGCGCCTCCGGCGTGAAGACGAGGTCGCCGCGCCGCTTCGCCCACAGCGCCGAGGGACGCGACGCCTCTCCGAAGCCGCGGTCCTCATTGGCGATATCGTCGATCTCGACATCCGCTCGGGACAGGCCGGCCAATGCCAGCGCCTTCAGGATGCCCTGCTCGGAGGTGGCCCGCCACCAGTCGATCTTGGCCGGGTTGGCGCTCTTCGACAGGCCGAAGCGCCGCCCCTTCAGCGCCGCGACGCTGCGGGCGGCATCGTCGGCCCGCACCACGATGGTGCCGCCGTGATGGGTTTCGGTGAGCCCGACCAGCGTGGTGTCGACATTGTCGGCCTTCGCCCAGATGGAGGGGATGTTGCCGCCGTCGCGGAACAGATGCGCGAAGCGATGGCTGAAATGCGGGAGATAGCCCTGCTCGACGGGGAGCGCGCGCAGATAGGACAGCGAGGCGCCGACCCGGCGCAGCTCTTCCTCGATCCAGCCGAACTCCTGCGCGACATTGGACGCCACGAAGGTGGGGCAGATGGTGTACCAGGCCTCGCGGGCGCCGACGGTGATCGGGGCGAGCGCGGACGGGGTGGGGCGTTCGAGAAGATCGACCATGGTTTCCGTTCCCCGCATCAGCCGCGCCGCAGCGAGGCAGAGGCCTCTTCCAGATAGGACGCATCCGCCCATTCATTCACGTCGACATCATTGGCGATGTAGCCGTGCGCGCGCAGGAAATCGGTCTCGAGCCGCAGGCCGGCGAGGTTCTGCGCCGACAGGTTCGGGATGAGGTCGTAGTCCGGCAGCGTGCGGGCGACGGCGTCGCGGTCGGCATAGATGGTGGTGCGGTAGAAGATGTCGGCCGCCGCCTCGGGATGGGCGTTGATCCAGCGCCCGGCGCGGATCGACGCACGCAGCCACGCCACCACGATATCGCGGTTCGCCTCGGCGAATTCGCGGCTCACGGTGAGGGTGCGCGGGGCGTTGGCGATGCGCAGCGTCCAATCGGGATAGCGGTCGAGATCCTCGATGACGCGGAAGCGGCCGGTCTGCGTCAGGCGGACATCGACGCCGATGGAGTAGTCGTAGATGGCGTCGATGGTGCCGGCGTCGAGCGCGCGGGCTTCCAGCGTCAGCTCGTCCTGCCGCGAGGCGCGACGCTGCGCCCAGATGCCCGCGGGGGTCTCGGCCAGGCTTTCGGCATGGGCGTCGGCGTCCTCGATATCGACGATCTCGACATCGTTGCGGCCAAGGCCGTGCAGGGCGAGGGCGGCGAGGATGCCATGCTCGCCGGTGGCGCGGCGATGATCGATCTTCTCGTTGCGCAGGCTCCTGTAGAGGCCGAAGCGGCGGCCCTTGAGGTCCTCGACGCGGTGAATGTCGGAATCGGTGCGCACCAGCACCTTGCCGGCCGGCTGCGCCTGGGTGAGGCCGAGCAGCACGGTGGGCCGCAGATCGGCCTTCGACCAGATGGCCGGGCTGTTGCCGCCGTCGCGGATGAGGCGGTCGGAATCGTGATTGTAGTGAGCCGGCCAGGCGACATCGGAGGCCGCCGAGCGCAGATAGGTGGGCTTCGCCCCGACGCGGGCGAGCTCGTCATGGATCCAGCCGAGCTCCAGCGCCACGTTGGACGCCACCAGCACCGGGCAGATGGTGTAGATGAGCTCGCGCAGCACCGGGGTGGCGTTGGCCTCTATCGAACGGTCGACGGCGATGGTCATGGCGGGGATCCTGAATGGGTGGGAGGAATGTTCGACGGTCGGGAGCCGCGCCGCCCCCTCACCCCACCCCTCTCCCCGACGGGGAGAGGGAGAAGAAGGGGGACGGTCGGCAGGCAGGGCGACGAACCACCGTGAGAGCCTCCCTCTCCCCGACGGGGAGAGGGCTGGGGTGAGGGGTCTTCGACGCCTCCCAATGGCGTCTCCCCTCACCGACCCGCTGCGCGGGCCACCTCTCCGTCGAAACCGGATGTTTCCGGTTTCGACCTTGCCGGAACCGAACCCGGCAACAGCCGGGTTCGGGCGGGGAGAGGATAAGTAAGAAGGGCGTGTGCCTTCCCTCACCCCTCGAAGCCCTGCTTCCAGCGCAGCACGAAGCGTTGCAGCCAGAGCATCAGCCGGTCGATGGCGAAGCCGACGAGGCCGATGATCACCATGCAGACGATGAGCTGGTCGGTGATGAGCAGGTTCTGGGCGCGGAAGATCAGGTAGCCGAGGCCCTCCTGCCCGCTCAAGCCTTCCGCCGTGACCACCAGCGCCCAGGCGACGCCGGCGGCGTAACGCAGGCTGACCATGATGCTGGGCACCGCGCTCGGGATCACCACCCGGCGGATCAGCTGCGAGCGGGTCAGCGTCAGCACCTTGGCGAGCTCGATATGGCTCTTCTCGACGTTGCGGATGCCCTGCAGCGTGTTGAGGAACACCGGGAAGAACACCGACTTGGCGATGACCAGGATCTGCGCGGGAGCGCCGAGGCCGAGCCACAGCACAATGAGCGGCAGCCAGGCGACGCCGGGGATGTGGCGGATGCTGTCGAAGGTCGGCCCGAAGAAGCGCTCGACATTCGAGGACAGCCCCGCCGCCACGCCGAGCACCACCGCGGCGATCGAGCCATAGACGAAGGCCTGGCTGACGATGTTGATCGAGCGCAGGAAATCGACATGCAGCGACTGGCGCGTGACCATGGCGACGAAGGCCTCGACCGTGGCGATCGGCGAGGGCAGGAACACCGCCGGCACCAGCACGTAATAGGTCGCCAGCGACCAGACGGCCAGCAGCCCGAGCGGCAGCACGGCGCCGATGTAGCGGCGCCCGGAGGCAGGACGGCGCGCCGCGCGGGTCGGGGACGGTGCCCGCGCCCCGGCCAGCGGGCGGACGGCGAAGGTGGAGTTGGTTGCGTCGGTCATGATGCCGGCTCGCCTCTGGCGGCCGTCCCGGCGCGGGCACGCGGCCCCCGCCGGGACGGATCCGCGCTGTGTCAGTAGATGGAGTACGGACCGCCCTTGAAGAACTTGCCGTCCACGAAGGCGGTGATGTCCTGCTGGCTCAGCTTGCGGTCGGTGAACACGTCGTCGCCATGGGCGATGTACCAGTCCTGGAACTCGCTGATGGCGTGGCGGACATTGTCGGCCGAGGTGTCGCCGGCGATGAACTCGTAGCCCGAGGGATCGACGATCTGGAACTTCGCGATCTCCAGCGGCACGCGGGTGCCCTTGGAGATGATCTGCGCCGCCTCGTCCACATTGGCCTGGATCCAGGCGGTGGCGCGGCGATAGGAGATGAGGAACGCCTTCACCGCCTCGGGATATTTCTCGGCGAAATCGCGCATGGCGAAGAAGGAGACGCGGCCGGCGCCGTTCTCGTAGACGCCCTTCTCCACCGTGCGGCCGACGATCTTCACCTTGCCGGACAGATAGAGCGCGGCGCCGGAATTGTTGCCGATATGGGTGGCGAGGCCGTCCACCGCGCCGGATAGCAGCGCGGCGTTGCGGGCGCCGTTGTTCTCCACGCCCTCGTAGCGGATCTTGCCCTGCTTCAGGCGGGTGTCGAGCGGCAGGCCGGCGGCCTCGAAGGATTCGAACACCGAGGTGTAGGAGCAGCCGATGCGGTTGGAGCCGTAGACCTTGCCCTCCATGTCGGCGATGGAGTTGATCTCGTTATTGTCGGCGCGGGCCAGCAGCGGCGTGCGGTACTTGTTCGACGCCTCCGACACCCACACCACCACCGCGTCGAGGCCGTTGGCCCGGTGGGCGGTGGCGGGATAGAGCATGCGCTGGGCGATGGCGATGGAGCCGCGGTTGAGGCCGGCGGATTCGGCGCCCGACAGCTCGGCGGCGCCGGAGGCGATCAGATTGACCTCCTTCACGCCGACCTTGTCGAACTCCTCCTTGAAGATGCCCTTCTCCTGCGCCACCACCGACCAGGGGTTCAGCTGCAGGTTGATGAAGTCGAGCTGCTCCCCGGCGCTTGCCGGCGCCAGCGGGGCGGTGAGCGCCAGCGCGGCGGCAACCAGCGCCGCCCGGCCGAAATTCCTGCCAACGACCTTGCCGGGACCCCGCCCGACCGCCGCATCCGACACGTTTTCCACGTCCGTCTCCGTATTGAAACATCAGATCAACGATGATGACCTGACGTTACGCAGAACGGACGCAAGCGAGAACGCGTCTTTATCCAATGTCTCCGACGGATACGGAAATTTATACTCAATAATATGGGACGGATGGATATATATTCCGGCCACTCAGGGTAGATTTTCGTGAAAACAAGTACCTGCCCGTGAAAGTAAGAATCTACCCTTGCGGGATGCGGCGCGAGCCGCGCCCCTGCCGGCAGGCGGCGGCGTCCTAGGGGGCGCCGGCGAGTTCCGCGACCGGCTCGGCCTCGAGGCCGGCGGCGGCGGCGATGAGCTCGAAGGAGCGCAGGCGCAGGGCGTGCTCATAGACATCCGAGACGACGATGAGCTCATCCGCGCCGGTCTCGGCGACCAGCGCCTCGAGGCCGGCGCGCACCGTCTCCGGCGAGCCGACGATGGAGCGGGCCAGCATGCGCATCGCCTGCGCCTTCTCCATCGGCGACCAGTACGTCTCGATGTCGTCGATCGGCGGCCGGCTGAGGCCGCGCGCGCCGCGGAAGATGTCGGCGAAGGACATTTGCTGCGTGGTCGCCAGCCGGCGCGCCTCGGCGTCGGTGGGGGCGGCGATGACATTGACGCCGACCATCGCATAGGGACGGTCGAGCTGCGCCGAGGGCTTGAAGCGCTCGCGGTAGATGTCGAGCGCGGAGAGCAGCATTTCCGGCGCGAAATGCGAGGCGAAGGCATAGGGCAGGCCGAGCTCGGCGGCGAGCATGGCGCCGAAATTGCTGGAGCCGAGGATCCAGAGCGGCACCTCGGTGCCCGCCGCCGGCACCGCCTGGATGCGCTGGCCGGGCACGGTCGGCGCCAGGAAGGCCTGCAGCTCCAGCACGTCCTGCGGGAAGTTCTCGGCGGATTCATTGGTGCGGCGCAGGGCGCGCAACGTCGTCTGGTCGGTGCCCGGCGCCCGGCCGAGCCCGAGATCGACGCGGCCGGGGAACAGCCGCGCCAGCGTGCCGAACTGCTCGGCGATCACATAGGGCGAATGGTTGGGCAGCATGATGCCGCCGGCGCCCACCCGGATGCGCGACGCGCCGGCGGCGATGTGGGCGAGCACCACCGAGGTCGCGGCGCTGGCGATGCCCGGCATGTTGTGATGCTCGGCCACCCAGATGCGGTTGTAGCCCCAGTGCTCGGCGTGGCCCGCCAGGTCGCGGGCGTTGTCGAGCGCGCCCCGCGCATCGGTCGCCTCGGTGATGCGGACGAGGTCGAGAATGGACAATGGCGTCATGGGTTGCTCCCCGAGAACCGACTGCGGACGGCAGAGCGCGACGCCCCTTGCCTTCCAGATCATGCCTTCCAAAAACGGAGATTGCCTCCATTTACATGGATGCTATATGGAGACTGTCTCCACATTCCGTCAACAGGGGCGAGCGGCGAAAGCGCATGGATACCGATGTCGTGAGCGGCGAACCGTCCCGGCTGCGCGCCGATGCGCGGCGCAACCGTGAGCGCATCCTGCGCGCGGCGATGCGGCGCTTCGCGGCTGAGGGTATCGACGCCTCGCTCGACGACATCGCCCGCGAGGCGGAGGTCGGGGCGGGCACGCTCTACCGCCATTTCCCCTCCCGCGAGGCGCTGCTGGCCGCAGCGCTGCAGGACCGGCAGAAGGAGCTGCTGGCGCAGGCGCAGCAGGCGCGGGCGATCGCCGATTCCGGCGCCGCGCTCGGTGCCTGGCTCACGGCGCTGCAGGACTATCTGCGCAGCTTCAACGGCCTGCCGGCGCCGGTGCTGGCGGCGGTGAAGGAGCAGGAATCGCCGCTCTGCCTCTCCTGCAACGCGCTGGTGTCGCTGACCGACGAGTTCCTCCGCCGCGCGCAGCGGGACGGGCATGCCCGGCCGACGGTATCGGCGAACGAATTGTTCCTGAGCGCGCTGGGCCTCGCCTGGGTGCTGAACCGGGCGGAGGCCTGCGGCACCACGCGGCAGGCGCTGGAGAAGGTGCTGGCGCATGGCTATCTGGCGCCGGCCGGCGAAGGCGCCGCACCGGGCTGAACGCGGCGCTCAGCCGTCCCGCCCGATATAGGCCGCCGGCGGCGCGCCGAGGATGCGCTTGAACATCGCGGTGAAGGCCGCCGGGTTGTCATAGCCGAGATCGATGGCCACCGCCGTCACCGGATGCCCGGCCGCGAGGCGCGGCAAGGCCGCCATCACGCAGGCCTGCTGGCGCCAGGCGACGAAGCTGAGGCCGGTTTCCCGGCGGAACAGCCGGGTGAAGGTACGCCGGCTCATGCCGACCGCCTCGCTCCAGCTATCGATGCGCGCATGCGGCGTCGGCGCATGCAGGAAGGCGCGGCAGAGGCCGGCCAGCGCCTTGCTGCCGGGAAGCGGCAGCGACAGCGGCAAGGCCGGCAGGCGCGGAATCTCGTGCTGGACCAAGGCCATCAGCGCGCCATCGCGTCCTCGCGGGTCATATTCCGCCGGCACGAATACCGCCTCGGCCAGAAGGCTGCGCATCAGGGGCGTGATGCCCAGCACCTGACAGTGCCCGGGCATGCCGGTGATGACGCCCGGCTCGACATAGAGGCTGCGCATCCGCACCATGCCCATGATGCGCACATCGTGCACCACGCCGGCCGGAATCCACATGCCTCGCTCCGCCGGCATCACCCAGGCGCCGCCGGCGGTGGCCAGCAGCACCACCCCGGTGGAGCCGTAGAGAAGCTGGTCGCGCCGGTGCCAGTGCGGCTCGATGACATGCCCGTCCGGGTAATCGCGCCCCAGCGCGATCACCGGGCGCGCCACCTCCGTGAAGGCGCGTTCGACGCCATCGCTCGATCTCATTGGCCCACTCGCGTAAGAATTTGACCTTAACGCAGTAGCGGGCCGCATTCCATCGGCTAAGACAGCGGCAGCGCCCCTGCCGCCCGCGGCGCGAACCAGAGTGAGCGTTTCGCCATGTCCGACATCACCGCCGACCGCACGCCGCAAAGCCGCGCCGCCTATCTGGTGCTCGGCGCCGCCGGCCTGTGCCACCTGCTGAACGACATGCTGCAATCGCTCTTCATCGCGGCCTATCCGCTGTTCAAGAGCAATTTCGACCTCAACTACGCGCAGATCGGCCTGCTGACGCTGGTGTACAACGTCACCGCCTCGCTGCTGCAGCCGATGGTGGGGCTCTACACCGACCGGCGGCCGCAGCCCTATTCGCTGCCCTTCGGCATGGGCATGTCGCTGCTGGGGCTGCTGGTGCTCGCCTTCGCCGGCTCGTTCGCCGCGCTGATGGTGGGGGCGGTGCTGCTCGGCATCGGCTCCTCGATCTTCCACCCGGAATCCTCGCGCATCGCCCGGCTCGCCTCCGGCGGCGCCTATGGGCTGGCGCAATCGACCTTCCAGGTCGGCGGCAATATCGGCAGCGCGCTCGGGCCGCTGCTGCTCGCCGCCTTCGTGCTGCCGCGCGGGCAGACCAGCCTCGCCTGGTTCACCCTGGCGGCGCTGGGCGGCATCATCCTGCTGACCGGCCTCGGCAGCTGGTACAAGGCCAACGGGCATGCGCGCCCGCATGGCGGCCCCTCCACCCTCATTCCTCGCTTCAGCCGGCGCAAGGTCGGCGGCGCCATCACGATCCTGGTCTGCCTGCTGCTGTCGAAATGGTTCTATCTCGCCAGCTTCACCAGCTTCTACGTCTTCTACCTGATGCAGCATTTCGGGGCGTCGGAGGAGCAGGCGCAGTTCTACCTGTTCGTCTTCCTCGCCGCCGTCGCGGTGGGCACGCTGATCGGCGGCCCGCTGGGCGACCGCATCGGCCGCAAGGCGATCATCTGGGCCTCGATCTTCGGCGTGCTGCCCTTCTCGCTGGTGCTGCCGCATGTGGGGCTGACGGCGACGCTGGCGCTGAGCGTGGTGATCGGCCTCATCCTGGCGTCGGCCTTCTCCGCCATCGTCGTCTATGCGCAGGAGTTGATGCCGGGCCGCGTCGGCATGGTGTCGGGCCTGTTCTTCGGCCTGGCCTTCGGGCTCGGCGGCATCGGCGCCGCGCTGCTGGGGGTGCTGGCCGACTGGACCAGCATCGGCTTCGTCTTCCAGGCCTGCGCCTTCCTGCCGGCGATCGGCATCCTCGCCGCCTTCCTGCCCAACATCGAGGCGCGCAAATAGGCGCCGGCCGCGTCGCGCGGCACCGTCAGAACGGCAGGACGGTCCGCGACGATAGCACCTCCATCGAGAAACGGGAGGTCACGTTCTTGGGCGAGGCGCCCTCGATGAGGCGGTTGTAGAAATCGTCATAGGCCTGCATGTCCGGCACCACGACCCGCAGCAGGTAATCGATGTCGCCGGCCATGCGGTAGGAATCCATCACCTCCGGCATGGACTGCACGAGGCGGCGGAAATTCGCCGCCCATTCGCGGCTGTGGTTGACCGCTTCCACCGCCACGAAGGCGGTGAGGCCGAGGCCGACCTTGCGCGAATCCACCAGCGCCACCCGGCCCTTGATGATGCCTTCCGCCTCCATCTTGCGGATGCGGTTCCAGCACGGCGTCTGCGACAGGTTCACCAGCCGCGCGATCTCGGCGATCGGCTTGGAGGCGTCGGCCTGCAGGATACGCAGGATCTTGTGGTCGATCTTGTCCATCAGCCATTCCGGCCCGCCCCGGCGATCCGCAGGGGTGGTCTTGTCATTTGAACGGGAAGCCCAGCGTCTCGAGCTGGCGGCGCAATATGTGGCGGCCCTTGAGCGAGGCGACCGCATGCAGGCGCTGCAGCGCCAGCCGCGTCCAGGGCGTGGCGTCGAGCCCCTGCTCGGCGCGGAAGGCGAGCGCGTGGGCATCGGCGCGGGCGAGCACATCCTCCTCGCCGGCGGTGGAATAGACGTCGCGATGCAGGATGCCGGGCTGCGGGAGGCGCGGCTTGACGTCGCTCGCCACCGCCGGTTCCGGCCGGCCGATGGCGAGGCCCACCACGGCATAGGAGCGCGGCGGCAGCTTCAGGAGATGCGCGACCGCCGCGGCGTCGTTGCGCAGCGCGCCGATATAGACCGCGCCGAGGCCGAGCGATTCCGCCGCGGTGAGCGCGTTCTGCGCCGCGAAGGCGGCGTCGAGCGAGGCGATGAGGAAGCTTTCGGTATAGTCCAGCCCCTCGGTGGTCAGCCCCTCGCGCTCGGCAAGGCGCTGCACCCGCGACAGGTCGGCAACGAAGACCAGGAACAGGCCGGCGGTCTCGATGTGCTTCTGCCCGCCGGCGATCTGCGCGAGCTTCGCCCGCAGCGCCGGGTCCTCCACGGAGACGAGGCTCCAGGCCTGGACGTTGGACGAGGACGGCGCCGACTGCGCCGCCGCCAGCAGCACCTCCAGCGTGCCTTCCGCCAGCGGCTCCGCCGAGAAGGCGCGCACCGAGCGGTGGCCGAGCAGCACCGACAGCGTCTCGCTCCAGGGCAGCGCGGCGGGACTGGAGGCGACCGGCTCGCGATAGCGCTTGTCCAGCGCCGCCGGGGCGGCCTCGGCGTCGCGGAAGCGGCCGGCAGGTGTGATCTCGTTCATCTATCCGTCTCCGAAGAATGCATCACGCGACCTGGCGGACCGCCGCCATGTCCGCCCGCACGAGGACCGCGGCCAGCCGGGTCGCCTGGGCGATCTGCTCGTTGAGCGAGCTGGCCTCGAAAAATTCGCCCCGCAGCGGATGGCCGACCGCGAACAGCGTATCGGAAATGCGGCCGTCCATGTCGATCAGCGCCTGCGTCGCGCGGTCGGCGCGGATGCCGGCACCCACCGGATGAGGCACGGCGAGGCCGCGGCGCAGCAGGTTCTTCACCAGCGGGTCGTCGATACGCGTCCAGTCGAACTCGAAGCCGAGGCTGCCCACCGCCAGATCGGCCTCGATGGGAAACGGCGCACCGCCGCCGCGCGGGCGCAGCGTCGCGCGCAGGCCGTCACCCGCCTCGTCAAGCCGGGTGACGGAGCCGGCGAGGCTGTGCACCCGCCCCTCGGCCCGCGCCCGCGCGAGGAAGGCGAAGGACGGCGCCGCCGCCCGGTGCATGGCGAGGTTCCAGAACGGCAGCAGGCGATGCAGCAGCCTGGCGCGGTCACGGTCGGCGAGACCGGCCCAGATCGCCCCCACATGCTGGCGGAACAGCGGCGGCAGGCTCTGCCAGTCGCGGCCCGCCGCGGCGGCGGCCCGGCGCTCGCGGCGGATCCAGCCGAGCACCTCGCCGGCATTGCGCGGCAATTCGGCCGCCTGCGGCGTGCCCGGCCACGGCGCCACCTCGCGGCGCAGCGGCACCAGGAGGCCGCTGCGGGAGACGAGGGTGTAGCGGCCGCGAAAGCCCCGCTTCTCCAGGCTGACCACCGCATCGAGCATCGACAGGCCGGCGCCGAGCAGCAGCACATGGCCGGCCCGCTCCGCCCCCTCGAAAGCACCGGGAGCGAACGGGTCCGCCACAAAGGCGGGATGGGCGGCGAGGCCGGCCCCGAGCGCCGGCCGCCGGCGATGCAGCCCGGTGGCCAGCACCACCCGCCCGGCGGCGAGCGAGGCGCCGGAGGCCAGCGTCACCACGCGGCCGTCGAAATCCACCGCCCGGTCGCGGCGATGGACGAGGCGCACCCGCTCGCCGGCGCGGGCGGCGGCGTTGAGGAGCTCCCGCTCGACATAGGCGCCGTAGAGCGCGCGTGGCGGCGAGGCCTGCGCGAGGTCGTCGACCGACGGCGCCCAGCGCCCCGCTTCCGCCTCGGCCGCCAGCCATTCGAGGAAGTGCTCCGGCCGGTCCGCATGCAGGGCGAAGCCGCCGGCGAAGCCGTTGACCGTATGGTCGGGCTCGCCGGTGGCATAGGCGATGCCGCGGCCGAGCCG
Source organism: Ancylobacter oerskovii (assembly GCF_018390555.1). Taxonomy (GTDB): domain Bacteria; phylum Pseudomonadota; class Alphaproteobacteria; order Rhizobiales; family Xanthobacteraceae; genus Ancylobacter; species Ancylobacter oerskovii. Next base: position 216,444 of record NZ_JAHBGB010000031.1, read on the forward strand.
CGCGGGATCGACGAGGGTGAGATCGAGCTGCCCGGTGCTGGCGGCGATGAGCCGCAGCGCCGTCACCGCCCCGGCGAAGCCACCGCCGAGTATGGCGACGCTCTGGATATGCGCGGTCGTCATCGATCAGGCGCTGGCGCGCAGGGAGCGGCCGGCGAAGCGGCTCTCGGGACGCGGCAGACCGTAATGGTCGCGTAGCGTGGTCCCGCTGTATTCGGTACGGAACAGGCCGCGCTTGCGCAGCAGCGGCACGACCTCCTGCGCGAAGGCGTCGAAGCCGCCGGTCAGCCAGGGCGGCATGATGTTGAAGCCGTCGGCGGCGCCGTTCTCGAACCAGAGCTGGATCTCGTCGGCGATGCGCTCCGGCGTGCCGGCGAGGACGAAATGCCCGCGCCCGCCGGCCAGCCGGTTGATGAGCTGGCGGATGCTCGGATTTTCGCGATCGAGAATGCCGACGATGAGCTGGAAGCGGCTCGCCGCGCCGATGTTGCCGTCAATGTCGAGCAGATGGCGCGGGAACGGGCCGTCGAGATCGTAGCCGGACAGGTCGATGCCGGTCATGCGCTTCAGCTGGCCCAGCGAATATTCCGGCTGGATGAGATCGTTGAACTCCTCCTCCAGCGCCTTCGCCTCCGCCTCGGTGGAGCCGATGAACGGGCTGAGGCCGGGCAGCACCTTGATGTGCTCCGGCCGGCGGCCGAGCGCGACGGCGCGCGACTTGATGTCGGCGTAGAAGGCCTGCGCGCTGCCGAGCGTCTGGTGCGCGGTGAAGATCGCCTCGGCATATTGCGCGGCGAAGGAGCGGCCATCCTCCGAGGAGCCGGCCTGCACATAGACCGGGCGCCCCTGCGGCGTGCGCGGGGCGTTGAGTGGGCCCTTCACCTTGAAGTGCTTGCCGATATGCTCGATGGCGTGGATGCGGTCGGTATCGGCGAACAGGCCGGACGCCTGGTCGGCGAGGACGGCCCCGTCCTCCCAGCTGTCCCACAGCTTGGTGACCACCTCGACGAATTCGCGGCTCTTCTCGTAGCGCTCGGCATGCACGGGATGCTCGACGAGGCCGAAATTCTGCGAGGCGGCGGCCTGCGAGGTGGTGACGATGTTCCAGCCGGCGCGGCCATGGCTGAGATGGTCCAGCGAGGCGAACAGCCGGGCGAGGTTGTAGGGCTCGTTATAGGTGGTCGAGGCGGTGGCGATCAGCCCGATATGCGACGTCACCGCGCCGATGGCGGCGAGCCAGGTGATCGGCTCCACCCGGTAGCGGGCGGCGTAGCGGATATTGTCGGCGAGCACCGGGCCGTCGGCGAAGAACAGCGAGTCGATGGTGGCCGCCTCGGCCCGCTTCGCGAGGTCCTGGTAATAGGCGATGTCGTTGAGACGGGCGATGTCGGTGCCCTTGTAGCGCCAGGCGGCCTCATGATGCCCGCCGGGATAGACGAAGAGGTTGAGGGACAATTGGCGGCGCTGGCTCATGGAACTTCACCCTGTGAGACGATGGCGGCCCCGAGGGCGCGTTTCGGCATAGCTCTCCACTGAACGGAGCCATTGTCAATATATTCTATCATTTTTATCTACTATAGGGCACGCAAAAAGGCGACGAGGGCGGCGCGCTCGGCGGCGTCGAGGACAAGCGGGCGCAGCAGCGGATCGCGCCGGGCCGCGGCGGCGTGCAGCGGATGTCCGGCTTCCGCCTCGTTGCGCACCCACACCTCTCCGCCCCCGCGGGCATAGAGATTCACCACGCCGTCGAGGGTCGGGAACAGGCCGTCATGCATATAGGGCGCGGTGCGCCCGACATGGCGCAGGCTCGGCGTGCGGAAGCGGCCGGCATCCTCCGCCCGGCCGGTGACGCGGTAGCGCCCGAGATCCTCGCGCGGCTCGCCGAAGGCGGACAGGCCGAGATTGTGGAAGCCGTGATCGGTGAGGTCCGCCCCCGAGTGGCAATTGGCGCAGCCGGCCCGGGTGCGGAACAGGTGCAGGCCGCGTATCTCCTCGTCGGTGAGCCGCCGGTAGTCGCCGGCGAGGAACGCCTCGAAGCGGGCCGGCTCGTCGAGGCCGGCGACATAGGCGGCCAGCGCGGCGCCGAGACGGCCGGCATCGAGCCCGTCCTCCCCGAAGGCCTCGCGGATCAGGGGGCGGTACTCCGGCAGCGCCGCCACCCGGGCGGCGACGGCGGGCAGGTCCGCATTCGCCATCTCGTCGGGGTGGGTCAGCGGGCGCAGCGACTGGGCGGCGAGGTCGCGGCCGGCGCCATCCCAGCCAAGCGCCGGGCGGCGAGCGACGCCAAGCAGCGCCGGCGCCTCGCGCGCCAGCGCCACCCCGCTGGCCGCCGGACGCGGCGGGCGCGGATCGGCGAAGCCGCGGGCGGGATCGTGGCAGCCGGCACAGCCGATCGCGCCCGACGCCGATAGCCGCGGATCGGCGAACAGCACCGCCCCCAGCCGGGCGAGCGCCGGCGCGGATCGCGACACCGGCGGCGGCAGGGCGAACTCGGTGAAATGCGCGCCCGGCTGGAGGTCCGGCGCCGGCCATTGCGACGGCGGGCGGGCATAGAGCGCGCGCAGCGACGCCAGGCCGCCACTCTCGGGAGCATCGGCCACCGTGGCGAAGGCGCCCGCGACGGCGCCGGCGAGCCCGAGCAGCAGGCCGGCCAGCAGGTTGGCCGCCAAACCCCGGCGGATCCGCCTCACGAAGTGCCGAGGAGCCGCCGCAGCCGCGCCAGCTGCGCCGCATGCGGGGCGCGATAGTCGATGGCATCGGCGATCCGCCCCTCGCCATCGACCAGGAACAGCACGGCGGTGTGCTCCATCGTGTAGCTGCCGTCCGGCTGCGGCACCCGGCGATAGGTCGCCTTGAAGGCGGCGGCGGCAGCGGCCGTCGCCTCCTCGCTGCCGTGCAGGCCGGTGATGCGCGGATCGAAGGCGCCGAGATAGGAGGCGAGCTGGTCCGGCGTGTCGCGCGCCGGATCGACGGTGACGAACAGCACCTTCAGCCGGTCCGCCTCCGGTCCGAGCTCCGCCAGCACCTGCGACAGCTCGTAGAGCGCGGTGGGGCACACTTCCGGGCAGGAGGTGAAGCCGAAGAACAGCACATAGGGCCGGCCGCGCAAGGCGCTCTCGTCGAGAGGCCGCCCGTCCTGCGTGACGAGCGAGAAGCGCGACGGCACCTGCTGCGCCATGGCGGGCGCCAGCCACGCCAGCAGGCAGCTCGCCAGCAGCACGCCGGCGGCGATCAGTGGCAGTCGGGCGCGTCCTGCTCGAGATAGACCTCCAGCGCCACGTTCTTCGCCCATTCCTCGGTCTTCCTGTCCCAGAAGGGCGAATCCGCCAGCCCGGCGAGCGTCGCGCGGACCTCCCCGGCCCAAGGCGGGTTGCCGGGCGGCAGCAGCACCGCCAGCGAGGTAGAGGCCCGCGCTGGCAGGGTGGCAGAAAATTTCTTCCATTCGGCTTCTCCGAACAGGCGGTGCAGCACCGCCGCGTCATGGATGGCGGCGTCGCACTCGCCGGTGCGCACCTTCATCAGGGCGAGGGCCGGCACCGGCTGGACGATCTCGAGCCCGCCCGCGGCGCGCACCAGCCGGCGGGCCCGCTCGTTCGAGGCGACCACGCAGACCTTGCGGCCGGCGAGGTTCTCCCAGCTGCGGATATCGGTATCGGTGCGCATGGCCACCGTGAGCCCGGTGGCGTAGCCGCTCGGCACGACGTCGAGACCGGCACCGGCGACCGGCGCATCGGGCTGCACCACCGCGAGATCGACGCGGCCGGCCGCCAGCGCCTCTCCCGCCTCGCCGCCGATGGCGACCGTCTCGACCTTGCGGCCGAGGCGGCGGCCGATCTCGGCCGCCAGATCGAGATCGAAGCCGTCCGGCGTATAGAGCCGCGCGGCCGGGATGTCGGCCTTGGGCGGCACCTGCGCGACGCCGATCCTGAGCGGCGGCGGCTCGGCCTCCGCGGCGGCTCCCCCCGCAAGGACGAGCGCCGCCAGCAGCAGCGCCGCCCCCCGGCATGACAGAGCTTTGCCGACCATCCCTCTCGCCATCCCCCAAGGTTCCCTTCGCAAGGCCGACAGCCTGCCCTCTCCCGGCGAGAAAAATCCTCTCTCTCGCCGCCCGCCCGCGAGGGAGTGATCCAAATCGGCCGGCGGATTGCAGAAACGCCTTCTCGCGGCCGCGCGCCGGGCGGGGAATCCGCCCTCGCCCGGAACACCGGCGCGCTCCCCACGTTTAGGATCGAGTGGCAGATCGGGCAGGAGAAGCGACGATGGCGCCCCGGGCCGTGTGGAAGGGCTATCTGCAGATCGGCGAGCTGAGCCTGCCGGTGGCGCTGCACACCGCGGTCTCGACCGCCGAGCGCGTGAGCTTCCACGGCTTCAACCGCAAGACCGGCAACCGGCTGCGGCGCGCCTTCGTCGACCGCGAGACCGGCGAGGAAGTCGCCCGCGACGACCAGGTTAAGGGCTACGAGGTCGCCCCCGAGCGCTATGTCACCTTCGAGCCGGACGAGATCGCCGCCGCGGTGCCGGAAGGCGACAAGACGCTCGCGGTGAGCGCCTTCATTCCCTGCGCCGAGATCGACGACCTCTATTTCGACCGGCCCTATTACCTGACCCCCGCGGGCGCCGAGGCGCAGGAAGCCTATGCGCTGCTGCACGAGGCGCTGCAACGCCGCCATGTCGCGGCGCTGGCGGGCGCGCTGCTGTTCCGCCGCGCCCGCACGGTGCTGGTGCGCGCCCAGGAGGACATGCTAACCGCGACGCTGCTCAGCTTCGACTATGAGGTGCGCGACGCCGACGACACCTTCGCCGGCATCGCGCCGATCCGCATCGACAAGGAAATGCTGAAGCTGGCCCGGCACATCATCGCCACCAAGGAAGGGCGCTTCGACCCGGCCGGCTTCGACGACCGCTACGAGGCGGCGGTGGTGGAGCTGGTGCGGGCCAAGGCGGCCGGGCGCACCGTGAAGCCGCCCAAGGCGCGGAAGCCGGAGAAGGTGACCGACCTGATGGAGGCGCTGCGCCGCAGCGCCGGTGTGGAGGACAAGCCCGCCGCTACCGGCAAATCCGCCGCCAAGCCGGCGCACGGGCCGACGCGCCGGGCCGCGTCCCGCAAGGCGGGCACGGCGCCGCGCAGGAAGGCGGGATAGGCGCTCCATGGCTCTCGACACCTATCGCCGCAAGCGCCGTTTCGACGTCACCCCCGAGCCGCGCGGGCGCGCCTCGCGGCAGGTCGGGCACGCCTATCTGATCCAGAAACATGCCGCCCGCCGGCTGCATTACGATCTCCGGCTCGAACTCGACGGGGTGCTGAAGAGCTGGGCGGTCACGCGCGGGCCCAGCCTGGTGCCGGGGGAGAAGCGCCTCGCGGTGGAGGTCGAGGACCATCCGCTCGACTATGGCAGCTTCGAGGGCACCATCCCCAAGGGGGAATATGGCGGCGGCACGGTGCTGCTGTGGGACACCGGCAGCTGGACGCCGATCGGCGACCCGCACAAGGGGCTGAAGAAGGGGCATCTCGAATTCGCGCTCGACGGCCGCAAGCTCGGCGGCCGCTGGCATCTCGTCCGCATGCACCGGAAGCCGGGCGAGAGCCGCACCAACTGGCTGCTCATCAAGGGCGAGGACGAGGCCGCCCGCCCGCTCGACGCCCCCGACATATTGGAGGAGCGGCCGGAATCGGTGAAGACCGGCCGCGACATCGACGCCATCGCCGGCGAGGCGCCGGGCTGGTCGTCCAAGGCGGGGCGGCTGAAGCCCGAGGCGTCCGACGGCTCCGGCACGCCGGCGAAGGCGAAATCAGCCGGAACGGAGCGCACGCCGGACAAGGCGCCGGACAAGACGACGGGGACGACGGCGAGGCCAAGGGGCGCGACGTCGGCCCGCAAGGGCCGGAAAGCGCTGCCCGATTTCCTGGCGCCGCAGCTCGCCACGCTGGTGGCGCGGGCGCCGACCGGCGAGAACTGGCTGCACGAGATCAAGTTCGACGGCTACCGGCTGCAGGCTCGGATCGACGGCGGACAGGTGACGCTGCTGACCCGCGGCGGGCTGGACTGGACCGGGCGCTTCGGCCCGGCGCTCGCCGACGCCCTGGCCCGGCTGCCGGCCGAGACGGCGCTGATCGACGGCGAGGTGGTGGTGGAGACGGGCACCGGCGCCTCCAGCTTCCCGGCGCTGCAGCAGGACCTCGCCGAGGGACGCAGCGAGCGCATGCGCTTCTACGCCTTCGACCTGATGCATCTCGATGGCCGCGACCTCACCGGCGAACCGCTGACCGACCGCAAGGCGGCGCTGCACAAGCTGTTCGCCGGGGCCGGCGATCCGCTGCGCTTCAGCGAGCATTTCGAGGAGGACGGCGCCACGCTGCTGCGCCATGCCTGCCGCCTCAGCCTGGAAGGGCTGGTCTCCAAGCGCCGCGACAGCCGCTACCGCTCCGGCCGCTCGAAGGACTGGGTGAAGTCGAAATGCGCCGAGCGGCAGGAATTCGTGATCGGCGGCTACGTGCCCTCCTCCGTCTCTCCCCGCGCCATCGGCTCGCTGGTGCTGGGCGTGTTCGAAAAGGGCGGGCTGCGCCATGTCGGGCGGGTGGGCACCGGCTATTCCCAGCGCATGGCGCAAGAACTGTTCCGCACCCTGCAGCCGCTGATCCGCGACACCAGCCCCTTTGCCGGGCGGCTGACGGCGGAGGAGCGGCGCGACGCCGTCTTCGTCGAGCCCTCGCTGGTGGCCGAGGTCGAGTTTCGCGGCTGGACCGGCGACCGGCATCTGCGCCATGCTTCCAATCGCGGCCTGCGCGAGGACAAGCCGGCCGCCGAGGTGGTGCGGGAAGAGGCGGGCACGGGAGGCAAGCCGATGGCCGACAGGGCGACGCCGGCGTCGGCGGTGACGCTCACCCATCCCGACCGGCTCTACTGGCCGGAGGACGGCGTCACCAAGCAGGGGCTGGCGGACTATTACGCGCAGGTCTGGCGCTTCATCGCCCCCTTCGTGGTGGCGCGGCCGCTGGCGCTGCTGCGCTGCCCGGACGGCATCGCGCAGGCCTGCTTCTTCCAGAAGCACGCCTGGCGCGGCATCAACAAGGCCATCCGCCAGGTGGCCGATCCCAAGGACAAGGGCGGCGAGAAGCTGCTCGCGCTAGGCGATCTCGACGGGCTGATCGCACTGGTGCAGGCCGGCACGCTGGAGATCCACCCCTGGGGCGCCCCGCTGGGCGGGCTGGAAAGGCCGGACATGCTGATCTTCGACCTCGACCCCGGCGAGGGGGTGGGATGGCCGCACATGGTGGCGGGCGCGCGCGAGGTGCGGGCGCGGCTGGAGGCGGACGGCCTCGCGGCCTTCGTGAAGACGTCGGGCGGCAAGGGACTGCATGTGGTGGCGCCGCTGGCGCCCAAGGCGGGCTGGCCGGCGGCCAAGGCCTATGCCAAGGCGCTCGCCGACGCCATGGCCGCCGACGATCCCGACCGCTTCCTCTCCGTCGCCACCAAGGCGAAGCGCGGCGGGCGGATTTTCGTCGACTATCTGCGCAATGCGCGCGGCGCCACCGCCGTGGCGCCCTTCTCCACCCGCGCCCGCGCCGGGGCGGCGGTCTCCATGCCGGTGGCGTGGGAAGAACTCGACCAGATCACCGGCGCCGCGCAGTTCACGCTCGACAACGCCCCGACGCGGCTGGCCGAGCTCGCGACCGATCCCTGGGAGGATTTCCGCCCGGCCGCGGCGGCGCTGCCGGCCGCGAAGCGGGGGCGATGAGCCGGCGGCGAACGCTCAGCCGCGGCGCGCGGCCTTCTCGGCGGCGAGGCTGCGCTTCAGCGCCTCGGTGATGCTGATGACATTGCCCCCCGTCGGCGCCGGTTCGCCGGCCGGCTCCTCCCTCCGCTTGGCGGGAGCCCGGCGCTTGCTCTTGCGGGCGGCGATCAGCTTGCGCAGGTTTTCCTGCACGGGGTCGCCGACCATGGAGGGATCCCAGTCGCGCATGCGGGCCTCGATGAGCTCGAAGATCAGCTCCAGGGCGGCCGGGTCGGGCTTGCGGGCGGGCCGGTCGCCCACATAGTCGGCCGCCGGCCGGACCTCGTCGCCATAATGCAGCGTCCACAGCACGATGCCGCGCTCGCGGGGCTCCAGCATCACCGCCCGCTCGCGCCGATATAGCACCAGCCGGGCGATGCCGTTCATCCGCGACGCCGCCATCGCCTCGCGGATCACCGCGAAGGCCTCGGCGCCGACCTCGTCGGCCGGGGCGAGGAAATGCGGCTTGTCGAACCAGATGGAGCCGATCGAATCCGCCGGCACGAACATGTCGATGTCGATGGTGCGCGTGCTTTCCAGCGCCACCGCGTCGAGTTCGTCGTCCTCCAGGTAGACGATGCGGCCGGGCTCCAGCTCATAGCCCCTCGCCTCGTCCTCCTCGCGCACCTCGCGGCCGCTGACGGCATCGACATAGCGCGCCTCGACACGGTTGCCGGTGGCGCGGTTGAGGGTGTGGAAGCGGATCTTCCCGCCCTCGCCAGTCGCCGGCTCCATGGTCACCGCACAGGTGACCAGCGACAGCTTGAGATAGCCCTTCCAGAAGCTACGCCGCGCCATCGCCCCACCTCAATCGATCCAGGCCACCACGAGGCCACCCAATACCATGATAGCGGCCAGCCAGAAGATGACGCGCGCGACGAAGGGAAGCGGCGAGGCGCCGCCGCGATTGTCGTCATAGCCGCGCGGCGCTTCATGGGTGACGCCCGGCGCCTCGCCGGAGGGCGGGCGAAGCTCCTGTGCGCGGGCCCTCGCCACCGCCGGCCGGGAAGGGGGCGTTCCGGCCGCCTCGTCATCGGTGCCGAGCGGCGCGGCGGCGGGATCGGGAAACGGCACCTTGTCGCCGCCGCGGCCGCGATCAATATCCTCGCGCAGGCGGTCGGCATGGAGCAGGGACGTGTTCGACATGGGGATCGGCCTCCTTCGATCCGTTCGGCAACAACGATCCGCCGCCGCCTTCGTTCCATGCCTCCGGCGATGCCGGGCGGATCGTTTTCGCGCTCACCCATGCCGCGGGCCACGCAAGCGGTCTGTTCGGAAACGACGCTTTTGCCGGCAATGCCCGCTGCCGTGACGGGCCCTGCCCCCGGCCCATGTCCGGCACGGCGGTGGCGGACGGCATCAATCACCGCGGAACCGGGCCGAATTCATGAACGGCGGACATAAGTCCATGCCGTTTGCGCCGGCTAATGCCCCAACGGCACATGCCCTATGATGCCGGTCATGGATCAGGGACAGCACGGATAGCGGACATGAACACCCAGCCCATGACGATCGACGGCCTCGAATTCGGCCAGCCGCACTCTCGCGCCGTACACGCCGAGGCCCGCGTGGGCGCCCGCGTGGACCTCGGGCCGCGCTTCGTGGCCTGCCTGATGCTCGGGCTGTCGCTGTCGGGGGCGGCCTTCCTCTCGCAGGCCCTGTGCTCCTACAACCGGCTGACCGCCTCGGCGGCCGTCGCCGCGCCGGTGTCGGCCGGCGCCTCCCTGGCCCGCGCCGGGGAAGAGGACGGCCGGGTCGCGCCGCCCTGCGAGCAGCTGGCGCATCTCGCCCCGGCCCGCCCCGAACCGCTGCACGTCGCCTCGCTCTGAGAAAGCGCCCGGCCGCTGCCTACAGCCGGGCCAGCGTCATGCCGAGCTTGCCGTCGGCATATTTCTCCAGCGCGGCGATGGCGCCGTCATTGGCGCCGCCGTCATTGAAGTCGCGGAACAGCGAGGCGCCCTCATTGGTGTCCGGCAGGCTCGCCAGCCGGTAGTCGGGGTGCACCACATAGACCGGCACGCCATAGACGGCGCTGTGCCACTTGAACCAGAGATCGTCCGCCGTCGGCGCCGCCTTCATCGCGGTGATCATGTCGAGCACGGCCGGATGGAAGAAGGACGGATGGTAGAGCACCCCGTCTTTGCCGGTCGGCAGCAGGAACACGCTCGGATTCTCGGTGATGGTCTGGCTGGTCCAGTAGCGATAGGGCAGGAAGCTGCCCTCGCCCTTCACCATGCGGTGGCCGCGGAAGGCGATGATGCAGCGGTGCCGGCGATAATAATGCACCAGCGTCGACAGCCAGTGCGCGGGATAGATGGTGTCGTCGTCGGCGGTGGCGATCAGCGATCCCTGCGCCTGCGGATCGGCGAGGATCGGCAGCAGCTTGCGGTACGGGCCGGAATTGGGCACGCGGAACCATTTCAGCCGCCCGTCGGCCACCCATTGCCGGCAGTCCGGCGGGACCTCCCCCATTCCCTCGTCCAGGAGATGCGGCTCGGGCGAGGTGAAGACCCGGATCTCGAAATCCGGGTAGTCCTGCGCGAGCAGGCTCGCCAGCGTCAGATGCAGCTTGTCCTGGCGGGCCCGGATCGAGGTGAGCCCAATGATGACCTTTTCCATGTTCTCACTCCGAGCCGAGGCGTCCTGAACGGGCGGGCGATGCACGGCCATCCTCACGACAGGAGGTTCTGCGCCCGCAGCGGCCACGGGATCGGCACGCCGTCGGCGACCTCGTCGACGCGCCGGCCACCGAGGACCGGCACCCGCACGCGCCGCGCGAAGGCATCGCGGAACAAGGCGAGATAGCCCGGCAAGGTGCGGTTGACCGCGTTGGACAGGCTCGCCGGCGTGGCGAAGCAATAGGTGAGCGGGCATTCGACCTGCACATGCGCGTGGGCGCCATAGGCCGCCTCCAGCCGCTCGCGGAACTCCACGTCGCCGCGCGAGCGCACCGGCGCGAAGCCGCCGATCACCTCGAACACCTCGCGGCGGAACATCGAGGTCATGGTGCCGTCGCCGAGCAGTTCCAGCGTGTGCTCGAACTGCAGCCGGGCGAGGCGATCGATGCGCAGATGCGCGGTGGTGCAGAGCTTGAGGATCGGCGAGCGCGCCAGCGCCCGCGCCTGCACCTCCAGCCGCTGGGGATGCGCATAGTCGTCGCCGTCATGGATGGCGACGAAGGCACCGGTGGCGATCTCCAGCGCGCGGTTGCGGGCGACATAGGGGCCGGAATTGCGCGGCAGCCGCAGGAAGCGGATGCGCGGATCGCACGTCGCCAGTTGCTCGATCGCCTCGGGATCCACCTCGTCGCTGGCGTCGTCCACCAGAATGATCTCGATGTCGCGATAGGTCTGGCGCGCCAGCGAATCGAGCGAGGCGGCCAGCAGCACCGGATCGGGATTGTACACGGTGACGATCACGCTGATGCGGCCGGGCTCCTCCTCGGCGGGGGGCGGCAGCGGCTGGCGGGCGAAATTCTCGAACAGCCCGACGATGTCCTCGCCGGCGAAGGACAGGGGCGCCACGCCGTAATCGAGGCCCCAGCGCGCCAGGGCCCGCTCCAGCGGCCGCATGTTGCGGTGATAGCTGGCGGCGACGATGCCGTTGGCGTCGTTGGTCGATTCCAGGCTGTCGATGCCGGCGCCGTCGAAATGGCGAATGGCGACCCGGTCGTCGAACAGGATGGCGAGCGCCAGCATCCGCTCCGGCGAGGCGCCGGCCGGATAGCGGATCGCCCCGGCGGGAATGCCGAGCCGGCTGATCTCGTAGGTATAGGTGCGCAGCTGCGCCAGAAGCTGGCCGGCATCGCGATGCTCGGCGAAATGCATGTTCACCAGCCGGGTGAAGCGCGGCGCGTCGCCGGCGAGCAGCGCCGCGATCAGCCGGTCGGGGAGCGACGGCGTGAAGCGCACCGCCGCGTCCTCGTCGTTGCGGTATTCGAGCGGCAGCTGGTCGGCATCGACGCCGGCCAGCGCGGCGCCGATGAGGCTGCCCACCTCCGGGTCGTCGAGAACGCCCCGGTGCGGCGAACGCTCGATCATGCCCACCAGCAGCGCCATGCTGCGGGCCGAGGCGTAGCGGCCGCAGGCGGCGACCAGCCGCGCCACCGCCCGGTCATGCGGCTGCAGCAGCACCTCGGCGGCACTCGCCATCAGCACCGCCGTGATGTCGGCCGGCGGCAGCGCCATCGCCACCGCCTCGAACAGCGGCAGCACCAGATCGGGCGAGCGGGCCGCCAGTCCCGCGACATGCAGGCCGAAGGCCCGGCCGGCGACCTCCTGCAGGCCGACCGCCTTGCAGCATTCCAGCAGGCCGAGAATGGCCTCGTCGTCGAGCGCGGGGAGCTCGGCCGGCCGGGCCAGCCGATCGCGCAGATAGGCCTCCACCGCCGCCAGGTGGCCGCGGCGGGCGCAGCCCTGCAGGCGCGTGAAGAAATCCGGCGCGCGGGCGAGTTCGCCGCTCGCCTCCGCGCCGAGCCCCAGCGCGCTGACAAGGGCCACGTCGTCGACATGGACGGGCGGCTGCATCATGCCGGCGGCTTCCGCCGCGCCGGCCCAGTTCTCCAGCACATGGGCGGCGAAGCCCATTTCCCGCGCCGTCACCGATTCCGCGAAGTGCCGCAGCAGCGGCCGGGCCGCCGCATCATTGACCAGCGCCAGCGCCGAATCGCCCTCCCCGACCACGCGGAAGGGATGCTCGGTCGCCATGACGATGCCGGCGGCCTCCTTCGCGTCGAAGCGCCGCGCCGTCTCGACAAGATCCGACAGCCGGTAGCAGCCGCGCTCGCGCAGGCCGAGGAAGCAGGTCGGCACCGCCGAATTGGCGGAAAGCGAGAATTCCCCCGAGGCCGGCGCGTAGCGCAGCGCGCTGGTGGCCACCGAGCGCTCGCCGGCCATGATGAATTCGCGCCGGCAACGCGACACATAGTCCGCCGGGTAGCCGTAGGCGCGGGTCATCGCGACGACCGGGGTCGCGGGAGACACGCCATCCGCCAGCAGCCCGGACCACAGACCGTCGGCCTCGGCCATGCTGGCGAGCGCGACCACCCGCGCGCCGGCCGGCAGCGCCAGCTCGGCCCCGGCGGCGAAATCATGCACGACGATGCAGCTCGGGCCGGCCGAGGCCGTCACCGGCACGGTCTCGACGCCGACCGGGAATTCCGGCCCGGCCCAGGCGGCGGCCGCCAGGGGCAGGGTCTCCCCGGCCAGCGCCTCGACGGCGCTGCGCACATCGGCGCAGATCCGCACCGCGCCATCCGGCGTGCGGGGCAGATTGCCCGTCGACACCAGATCCGCCGGCGCCGGCGCGAGCGCCACGGCCGAGCCGATCCCCGCCCCGCCGGCGGCCAGCAGGCGCGGCCAATAGCCGAGCGCCGGCACCGGCAGGCGGCGCGGCTCGCGCAGCACCACGAAGCAGCGACATCCCTTTGCCGACGCCTCGACGAAGCGCGCGAGCGCACCGGCCTCCTGATCCGGGGCCTCGGCGGTGGCGATCACCCGGCAGCCGAGGCCGGCCAGAGCGGCAAGATGCGCGCGCTCCCCGGCATCAGGAGCGGCGCGCGGCACCAGGATGGCAACCTCGCCGGGGGCCGGACCGCCTTCGTCGTCCGTCGGCAATTGCGCCAGGCTCGTCCACAGGCCCGCGGCGTCGAAGGCCGCGGGGGCCGCGACCGGCTGCGCCGGCGCCACGGCGGCCAGCAGCGGCGCATAGACGGCCGGCAGATCGCCGCGGCCGGCGAGATCGGTGCCGTCGACCTGCGCCTCGATCACCCGCAGCCGCCAGGATTCGGTGAGCGCGGCCACGAAGGCGCGCGCGGCACCCTCCGCCCATTGGGCGAGGAAGGCCTCGTAATCGTGCCAGCGCGTGCGCAGCGCGAAATCCAGCGCCAGGAAGCGGTGCAGCGCGGCACGGCCGCCGCCGCGGGCGATCGACCGGGCGACCAGCCAGGCTTCCGCCACCTTGCCGGCCGAGACCAGCGCGTCGATCTCGCCGACGCGGCCGACGGTGACGCGGATGCTGGCGAGATCGACCACCTGCGGGCGATCCGGCACCAGGGCGCCGCCGCCGACGATCCGCGCCTCCACCAGAGCGAGGGAGGATTTGCGCAGGTTCAGGCTCGACAGGTCGAAGCGGAAGCCGACCGGCAGCTCGAACTTGAACTGCGCCTCGCGCGGCTGGGTCGGCAGGCTGGCGAAACCGCGTAGCACCGGCGCGCCGTCGACGAGCAGCTCGATCTCCAGGGGATCGGCGGGATTGGACAGGTCCACCGCCCAGCCCTCGACGATGGCGGGCGGCGCGAAACGCCACACGCCGGCGAAATCCGGCCGGGCGACATCGCCCTCCGGCGTCGCGGCGCCACGGGCGAGATCGCTGAGGCGCTGGCGCACGCGCGGGCTGAGCACCGGCAGCGCATTGGCGGGAACGCGGCCGGGCGAGCCCTGCGGCGGCGGCGCTACCTCGGCGCCGGCCGGGGCCCCGGCGAGCGCGAGGACATGCGCACCGATGCGCAGATGCGTCAGCCGCGACAGCGCCTTGCCGGCATCGATCCGGCCGAGCCGCCCGCGCGCCGTGAAGGGATTTTCCTCCACCGCGAGCTCGACGCCGTGGCGCGGCGTCTGGTCCTCCAGCAGTTCCGCCGTCACCCCGGACGGGATCGGCGCCCCCGAGGTGAGGACCAGCACGACCTCGCCCTTCGCATCGGTTTCGAGCCGGGCGACGAGGCTGTCCAGCACCGGCTGGCGGCTGCCGAGCGCCAGCGTCAGGCCGCGCGCCAGATTGGCGATTTCGATGCGCGAGGTCAGCCAGCTGTCGGCGGTGGCGGTGGCCGGCAGGCTGAACTCGAACCGTCCGCGCGGCTCGCCGGCGGGACGGGTGGCCACGGTCTGCACCTCGACCCCGTCGACGACGAGGCTGAGCTCCACCGGCTGCTCCGGCGCGGTGACCTCGATGGCCCAGCCGGCCAGCCGGCCCTCGGCCGCCGGCTGCACCTCGCCCGTCAGGCTCGGCGCGTCCGTGCGGGACAGCTTTAGCTTCTTCGAGCCCAGCGCCACCCGCTCGCCCGCCAGCACATAGACGGCGAACCGATGCTCGGCATCGTCGAAGATGCCGGCCGGCAGCGCATGGAAGCGGAAGCCGGCGCTGCGCCGCGTGTCGAGCTGCACCGACTGTGCGGCCTCCTGGCGGTCGACGAGGATGCCGTCGATCTCCAGCTCGACGGTGAGCGGCCGGTCCATGTCGGTGACCCAGCCGGAGACCCCGGCGGGGCCGAACTCGGCGACCTCGCCATAGAAGGTCCGGCCCTTCACCGTGAACTTCGCCTTGTCGGTGCGCAGCCAGCCGTCATGGATCAGGCGGCCCGACTTGCTTTCCTTCAGGGTCAGGCGATGGGTCTCGCCGTCCCAGTATTCGAGCGGCAGGCCGGTGTGGAAGCCGACCCGCAACGCCGTGCCGGCCTGGCCGTCCACGTCCTTGCGCACGACGTCGCAGGCCACGTCCCTCGTCGGCTTGTGGTCGACGAACATCTGCAGGACCAGCGACTGGCCGAGATCTTCCGAATCATAGGCCCAGCCGGTGATGCGCTCGGCGGTGAAGGTGGCGATTCGCGCCCGCAGGCGCCCGTCGCGCTCGCCGACATTCAGGGTGAACTGGCCGCGCGGCACCACGGAACCATCCGCCGCCGCGATGATCTCGATCTCGTGCTGCCCGGGCGGGATGGACGGCGGCGGCACGAAGACGAAGCCGTGATTGCCGTGGCCGCCGAAGCCCTTGGCGATGTCCGGCCGATGGACGTCGGCGGGGATCTCGAATTCGTAGCCCGCGATCGAGATGCGGACGATCAGCGAGGTGTCCGGTGAATCAGCGTCGAGCAGCCAGCCCCAGATTTCCCCTGTAGGCCGGACGCCGTTGACATCACCCTTAATCAGCATGAACAACTCCTCGCAAGCCGCTGCCAGCTATAGCAACAGCCGTCGCCAGAACCAAGCAGCCGCACGCGCCCTCCCGACCGCCCCTGGCGCCGCGCGCGAAAACGCAGATCCGGCAACGGGTTCGGCAGGAGGTCCGGCACCACCGCGGCGGGCGGCCGCGCGGCGGCGAGGCCCGCGGCGCGCGCCCCTGTCACGCCCATGTCGCGCCCCGGCTTGCGGTCTCCCTCACCGCTCTCTAAACATCAGCGTCATCTCACAGATTACCCTTGGTGATTTACGAACGTCATGATCCGTCGCCATTCCGTCGCAGCGCTGCGGACGGCGGCAGATCTCCGGCCGCTCGCCACAGGCACGAACCGAACCTTCCTGGATGCGCCATGAGAACGATCCTGCATGTGGGAACCCACAAGACCGGGACCACCACCATCCAGCAGTTCGCCAACCGCCGGGCGCCGCAGCTGCGGGAAGCCGGCCTGTGGTATCCCGGCTACGACCTGATCGGGCTGAAGCGGCACCCCGCCCACCACGACTTCTCCCATGCCGTGGCAGGGACGCTGTCGACCCTCACCTTCGAGCAGGCCAACGACTTCGTGGCGGCCATCGCGCGAGGGGCGGGCGACGCCGGCCATGTGCTGCTGAGCGCTGAGCCGATCTACCGCCACGTCATTCCCGAGAAGACCAAGACCACCGAGGAATACTGGGCGGCGCGCGATGCCTATATCGCCCGGCTGGCCGAGGTGACCGCGCCGCTGGAGCCGGAAATCCTGATCGTGCTGCGGCGGCAGGACGACTTTTCCCGATCGCTGTATCAGGAGAACGTCAAGGCCCGGCACATGAGGCAGGATTTCCGCAGCTTCCTTAAAAGCCGCCTGGCCAATTTCCAGTATCTCGAACAGATCAATCTGTTCAAAAAGTACTTTAAAATTGTCGATATTGCCATATTCGAGGATCTGGCCGAAGATGGCCAGTTGCTGCGGAATTTCTTCCACCATATTGGTATCGAAATAGGCAAGATTGACAAAATAGCGGAATTCAACGAAAGCCTCCCCATTGAGCTTGTGGAATTCAAGAGGCAACTCAACAGGGCCGACCTGTCGAAGCAGCAGCTGGCTTCGATTTCGCGGGCCCTGCTGGATATTGGGCAGGTTGAGGGGTTTCCCCGGGGCTCGGATCTGGACTGGATCCCCGCTTCGGAAATGACGGCGTTCATGGATCGTTTTGCAGAAGCCAATGCGCAGATTTTTGCCATGATGAAGAATCCGCCAGGACGCGATACGCTCTTCCCTCCCGGCCGCGTGCGGACGGAGGTTTTCGAGGGGCTTTCCATGGAGCGCTTCAAGGCGATCAACGCGCTGGTATTGCAGCGAATACTGGCGGATGGCGCCAGATAGTCAGCGGTATTTCAGCACCTGGTACGAGACCGGAGATATTTTCAGGGCTTGTGAAGGCGAACACGAGCCGGACGAACGGCACGGATCTTGTTTCCCCTCCTGTACGCGCAACCGGAAGGTGCGGGGCGCGGAAGAGTGGCACGCCGCCGTCGATGTTATATGTTCTCAACGGGGTGCGGGTATGAAGTTCGGATTTGCAGGGGCGGTCTGCTTGGTGGCGGGGAGGGAGTCGAAGACGTTCTGCCGCAGCGAGACGTCCATTGGTCGGTAAGAGAGAGTGAGCGGCTGGATGGC
The DNA here is from genome assembly GCF_018390555.1 of Ancylobacter oerskovii. Lineage (GTDB taxonomy): Bacteria > Pseudomonadota > Alphaproteobacteria > Rhizobiales > Xanthobacteraceae > Ancylobacter > Ancylobacter oerskovii. The sequence goes on from NZ_JAHBGB010000031.1 coordinate 233,827, forward strand.
TCGTGGCGTCAATCGATCTCAGCCTGAAGTGGCAATCCTCGGATATGCCTGCAGGCTCCCGGGTGCGCAGTCGCCGGAAGAATTCTGGAACGTCCTGGCGAAGGGCGAATGCACCGTGTCCGACAAGCCGGTCGGACGCTGGGATGTCGATCGCTTCCTGCATCCGGCCGGCGCGCCGGGCTACAGCTACACCTTCGCCGGCGGCTATCTCGACGATCCGCTCGGCTTCGACGCCGGGGTGTTCGGCGTTTCCCCGCGCGAGGCGGCGCAGATCGACCCGCAGCAGCGCCTGCTGCTGGAGGTCGTGTGGGAGGCGCTGGAAAGCGCCGGCATGGTGCCCTCGCGCCTGAGCGGCAAGGATGTCGGCGTCTATGTCGGCGCCTCCAATGTCGACTACCAGACGCATACCTCGGTCGACCTCGCGGCGATCCAGAGCCATTTCATCGCCGGCAACTCGCTGTCGATCATCGCCAACCGGGTCTCCTACGCCTTCGACTGGTCCGGCCCCAGCATGACCATCGACGCGGCCTGCGCCTCGTCCTTCGTCGCGCTGCACCAGGCGCTGCGGGCGCTGCGCGACGAGGAGATCGACCTCGCCGTGGTCGCCGGCGCCAACCTGCTGCTCTCGCCGGCGCCGTTCATCGGCTTCTCCGCCGCGCGCATGCTCTCCCCGACCGGCCGCTGCCGGCCGTTCTCGGCCCAGGGCGACGGCTATGTGCGCTCCGAGGGCTTCGCCGCCATCGTGCTGCGCCGCCTGACCGACGCGCGCGCCAAGGGCGAGGCGGTGCGCTCGGTGGTGGTCGCCTCCGGGATCAATTCCGACGGCCGCACGGTGGGCATCTCGCTGCCCTCCGCCGCCGGCCAGCGCCAGCTTCTCGACGCCGTCTATGCCGATCTCGGCCATTCCGTCGACCGCCTCGCCTTCGTGGAGGCGCACGGCACCGGCACGCCGGTGGGCGATCCCATCGAGGCGAACGCCATCGGCACCAGCATCGCCGCCAAGCGCTCGGCGCCGCTGCCGATCGGCTCGGCGAAATCGAATTTCGGCCATCTCGAACCCGTCTCCGGCCTTGTCGGCCTGCTGAAAGCGTCGATGGCGCTGCAGCGGCGCTGGCTGCCGCGGACCGCCTTCCTCGACGAGCTCAATCCCCATATCGACTTCGCGGCGCTCAACCTCGCCCCGACCCGCGAGCCGCTGGCGCTGGAAGCGGGCGACGAGCCGCTGCTGGCGGGCGTGTGCAATTTCGGCTTCGGCGGCACCAATGCCCATGTCGTGCTGCGCGGACCGACCCCCGAGGAAGCGGCCGGCGCCGGGGCCACGGCGACGCCCGCGCAGATGCTGACGATCTCGGCGCAGAGCCCCGAGGCGCTGTCGGCACTGGCGCTCCGCTACGCCGACGCGGCCGAAGGCGGCACCGTGTCGCTGCCGCAGCTGGCCAATGCCGCGGCGCACCGCCGCGAGGCGATGGAGCACCGGCTGGCGATCCCGCTCGGCGCGACCGCCGAGGTGGTGAGCGCGCTGCGCGAGGCCGGCGAGGGCGGGACGCCTCCGCTGGGCGCCCGCGGCACCGCCGCGAAGAGCGCGGGGGCGAAGGGCGACGCGGACGGCAAGACCGCCTTCGTCTTCTCCGGCAATGGCTGCCAATGGGCCGGCATGGGCCGCCGCGCCTATGCGCGCAACGCCGCCTTCCGCGCGCATATCGACCTGATCGACACGCTGTTCGCCCCGCTCGCCGGCTGGTCGATCGCCGGGCGCCTCGACGAGGAGGACCTGGCGGCGAAGCTGAAGGAGACCTCGACGGCGCAGCCGCTGCTCTTCGCCATCCAGTCGGCGATGGTGGTGGCGCTGCGGGCGACCGGGGTCGTGCCGCACATGGTGCTCGGCCACAGCGTCGGCGAAGTGGCCGCCGCCTGGGCCGCCGGCGCGCTCGGCCTCGAGGAGGCGGTGCGGCTCATCCATCTGCGCAGCCTCCACCAGGAGAAGATCAAGGGCCAGGGCCGCATGGCGGTCGCGGCCGCCGGTGCCGGCGAGGTGCAGGCCTTCCTCGACCGCCACGGGCTCGACCGCATCGCCATCGCCGCGGTGAACGGGCCGGCCTCGGTAACGCTGAGCGGCCCGGCCGAGGACATCAAGACGGCGCAGCAGCGGATGCGGCAGGAACGCATCCCGGTCATCCTGATGGACCTCGACTATCCCTTCCATTCGGCGCTGCTGGACCCGCTCGAAGGCGAGATGATCGAGGAGCTCGGCGAGCTTCACGCCCGCCCCGGCGACCTGCCCTTCATCTCCACCGTCACCGGCGACGTGATGGACGGCGCCGGCTGCGACGCCGCCTATTGGTGGCGCAACATCCGCCAGCCGGTGCTGTTCTCGGCCGCCGTGGAGCGCGCCGCCGCGCTCGGCGCCTCGATCTTCCTCGAAGTATCGCCGCGCCCGATCCTCACCGGCGCCATCTCCGAGACGCTGAAGGCGGTGGACCGGCCGGGCGAGACGGTCGCCGGCCTCACCGACGACGAAGGCGACGCCGATCCGATCCTCGACATCGTGGCGCGGCTCGTCGTCCGCGGCGCCGAAGTCGACCAGGAGACGCTCTTCGGCCGCGAGGCCGCCAACAATGTCGACCTGCCGCTCTATCCCTGGCAGCGCTCGCGCCACGCCTTGCCGCAGACCTCCGAGCGGCTGAAGTTCTTCGGCGCCAACTTCACCCTCGGCCAGCGCCGGCATCCGCTGATCGGCTCGCGCGTCACCGAGGGCGCCAATGAATGGCGCCAGTCGCTCGACACGCGGATGCTGCCCTATCTCGCCGACCATGTGGTCGACGGCACGCCGCTGATGGCCGCCGCCTGCTATCTGGAGATGATCCTCGCCGTCGGCCGTGACGTGCACGGGGCGGTGCCGCTCGCGGTGCGCGACCTCGACATCGAGCGGCCGATGAGCCTCGCGCCGGAGGTGATGCGCGAGATCTCCATGCGCTACACGCCGGAAAGCGGCGTGGTGGAGATCTGGAGCCGCCGCCGGCTCTCCTCCGACGACTGGGTGCGCCATGCGCATGGCCAGGTGCTGGCCTTCACCGGCACGCCGGGCCAGCCGCCGGAAGGCCCGGGACCGGAGCGCAAGCCGCTCTCCGGCGCGCGCGAGGTCTACAACGCCACCCGCGCCGCGCGTCTGGACTACGGCCCGAGCTTCGCCCGCGTCATCCGCCTCGACCGCGACGCCGATGCGCAGATCGTCGACATGAACGAGGGCGAGCTGCCGCTCGGCGCCTTCTCGGCCGAGCATGTGCTCGACCCGACCGGCTTCGACGCCAGCCTGCACGGCCTGCTGCTCTCCCGCGCCGCCACCGCCGAAGGCGAGGTGCGCTGCGACCTGCCGGTCCGCCTGCGCTCCGTCGTGGTGCTGAAGCCGCACAGCCCGATCCGCCGGGCGATCGTGCGCCGCACGGTGGAAACCGCCACCTCCACCACCGTCGACATCGCCCTGCTGGCGCCGGACGGCGAGATCGTCGCCCTGCTGGAAGGCGTGTATCTGCGCGCCGTGGTGCTGTCGCGCCGCAGTACCGACCAGCGCGTGCTGCGGCTCGACGAGGTGATGAACCTCGCCCATGCCGCGCCGCCGGTGCTCGACCTTGCCTCCGGCGTCCCCGCCGCCGAGGCGGCGGCGGAGACGGCTCCCGATGCCTGGCTGCTGCTGCAGGCCTTCACCCTGTCGCTCGCCCGCCGCTGGCGCGGACGCGAGGGCGCGACGCCGCAAAGCGTCGCCGAGCTGACGGCCACGCCGCTGGCCCGCCGCGTCGCGGCCCTGGTCGAGCAGTTCGAGACCCGGGACGACGGCCTCGAACTGCCGGAACCGGAAGCCATCCTCGCCGCCATGGTGGAGGGCATGCCCTCCGCCCAGGCCGAGATCGTGCTCGCCTCGCATGCGCTGGCCCATCTCGACGCCGCCTGCGCCGGCGGGCCGGTCGCAACGCTGACCGCCTCCCAGAAGGAACAGGTGAAGGCGGAGCTCTCCATCTTCGCCGCCGGCCGCGAGCGGCTCGCCGCCACGCTGGCCGCGGCGGTGAAGGCGAGTGCGCCGGCGCCGCTCTCGGTGCTGTGGGCCCAGCCCTGGGACCTCGGCGTGTGGCGCATGCTGGTGCCCTATCTGCGCGACGACGCCATCCTGCTGTCGCTCGCCACCGACCGGCGCGAGGCCTTCGACGCCTTCCTCGCCCATCACGGCCGCGGCCTCACGCTGGGCCATGTCGACCTCTCGGACGCCGCGCCCCAGGGCGGCCGCTTCGACCTGCTGCTCGGCGGCGAGGCCGGCGCGACGCGGGCGGCGGCCCAGCGGGTGAAGCCGGGCGGGCTGGTGGTGCAGCTGGCCTCGAAGCCCGATCCGGTCGCGGACCTGCTGCTCACGCTGGCCGGCCTGTCCGACGAGGCCGAGCGCGGGGCCGGCGACCACGCCGCGCCCTTCCAGATCGGGCTTTTGCGCGACGCCTTCCGCTTCGAGAACGCGCTGCCGGAATGGAGCGACGGCTTCACCCGCCTCGCGGTGGGGCGCCTCTCTCCCAAGGAGACCGAGCCCGCCGCCCCGGTGTCGATCGTCGTCCACGGCGCCACCGACGCCGCGGCGCAGGCGCTGGTGCGCGAGCTGGCGGACCTGACCGCGGTGCGGGTGGCCGATGGCCGGCTCGACGCGGCGGGCCTCGGCGAGGCGACCGACCTTCTCCACATCGTGGACACCGACGTCGCCGCGGCCGAGGCCAGCGAGGCGCTGAAGCAGCGGCTGCTCGATCTGGTGGCCAGCTTCGGGCTGGCGGCGCCGGCCGAGCGGCTGCGCTACTGGCTGGCACTGTCGGTGACGGCCGGCAACCCCGAGCAGCTGGCAACCGCGCACGCCCTGCGGGCCTTCGCGCGGGTGGCGCGCAACGAGTTCCCGACCATCGACATCCGCGTCGTCGAGTTCGACGCGCAGGTGGCGCCGGCGACGGTGGCGCTCGATCTGGCGGCCCTGCTGCTGCAGAGCTCGCCCGAAACCGAGCTGCGCATCGCCGGAACCGGCGTGTTCGTTCCGCGGGCACGGCGGGGCACGCGCCAGCGGATCCGGCCGGTGTCGGAGACGGCGCGGGCGGTGTTGCGGCCGAAGAACGCACTGTCGACCCAGGACGTCGCCTGGAGCCTCGAGGCACGGCCGGCGCCGGAAGGCGAGGCGGTGGAGATCGCGGTCGCCTATACCGGCCTCAATTTCCGCGACGTCATGGTCGCCTTCGGCATTCTCGACGAGGACCTGCTTTCGGGCGGGCTGACGCGGGCGGCCTTCGGCTTCGAATGCTCGGGCACGGTGACGCGCGTCGGTCCCGACTGCCGGGACTTCGCGCCGGGCGACCGGGTGATGGCCTTCACCTCCGGCTCCTTCGCCTCGCATGTGCTGGCCGCGCCGGCGCATGTGCAGAAGGTGCCGGACGGCCTCTCTCTGGAAGAGGCGGCGACCATTCCGGTGGCCTTCGCCACCGCCTGGTACGCGCTGGAGGAAGCCGGGCGGCTGCGGGCCGGCGACCGGGTGCTGATCCACGGCGCGGTCGGCGCGGTCGGCATGGCGGCGATCCAGATCGCCCGCCGCCGCGGCGCCACGGTCTATGCCACCGCCGGCACGCCGGCGCGCCGCGCGCTCGCCTGCGCGCTGGGGGCGGAGAAGGCCTTCGATTCCCGCTCGCTGGACTTCGTCGATGCCCTGCTGCAGATCGGCGGCGTCGACGTGGTGCTCAACTCGCTGTCGGGCGAGGCGATGCGCGAGGGCGTGCGGGTGCTGCGCCCGTTCGGCCGCTTCCTCGAACTCGGCAAGCGCGACTATCTCAACAACACCACGCTGCAACTGCGCCCCTTCGTGCACAATCTCAGCTATTTCGGCATCGATCTCGACGAGCTCCTGAAGCACGACACCGGCAGCGTCGGGCGCATCATGGGCGCGCTCGGGGCGCATCTGGCGGACGGCTCGCTGCGGCCCCTGCCCTATCGCCGCTTCGCCGCCGACGACGTCGCCGACGCGCTGCACCTGATGCGCAGCGCCGAGCATCTCGGCAAGCTGATCGTGCAGCCGGCGCGGGCCGGCGCCGCGGACCCTTCCGTGTTCCGCGCCGCCGCCGAGGGCGTGCATCTGGTGGTCGGCGGCACGGCCGGCTTCGGCCTCGCCACCGCCTTCTGGCTCGCCGACCGCGGCGCCACCCATGTCGCCGTCGCCTCGCGGCGCGGGGTGATCGACCCGGCCTTCGCCGATACGGTCGCCGCCTTCGCGGCTCGCGGGGTGACGATCGAGCCCTTCACCCTCGACGTCACCGACGACGCCGCGGTCGCGGCGCTGGTCACCGGGCTCAAGGCCCGCCACGGCACGCTGCGCGGGGTGATCCACACCGCGCTGGTGCTGGAGGACGGCATGCTGTCCAGCCTGACCCCGGCAAGCCTCGACACGGTGCTCAAGCCGAAGATCGACGGCGTGCTGGCGCTCGACCAGGCGACGCGCGGGGCGCCGCTCGACTATTTCGTCGTCTATTCCTCGGCGACGACGCTGATCGGCAGTCCCGGCCAGGGCGCCTATGTGGCGGCCAATGCCTTCCTCGAAGGCGTGGCGCGCCGCCGCCGGCAGGAAGGCCTGCCTGCCATCGCCATCGGCTGGGGCGCGATCTCCGACACCGGCGTGATCGCCCGCGACGCCGAGCTCGCCGAACGGCTGCGGCGGACCACCGGCGTCAACGGCATCTCCTCCGCCGACGGCCTCGCCCAGCTGGGCCGGCTCATCGCCGACCAGGACAAGGTCGGGCCGGTGCATTTCTTCGCCGATATCGGCCATTCCATGGTGGCGGAGAAGCTCGCCATCCTCACCTCGCCCACCTTCGCCGGCCTGCTGTCGGGGGAGAGCCGCGACATGGAGGAAGGCGACGTCGACTTCGCCAGCCGGCTCGCCGGCAAGTCCGAGGCGGAAGCCAAGCAGATCCTCGCCGATGCCATCGGCCGCGAGATCGCCAAGATCCTGCGGCTGGCGCCGGAGGCGGTAGACATCAAGCGTCCGCTCGGCGAGATGGGCATGGATTCGCTGATGGCGCTGGAACTGCGGCTCGCGCTGGAGCAGAGCTGCGGCATCGAGCTGCCGATCATCTCGATCAGCGATCGCACGGTGGAGGACATCGTCGTGCAGGCCCTGCCGCTGCTGCATGGCGGGCAGGACACCGCCGACGCCGCCTCGGAAGCCGACGCCCTCGCGGCGGCCAAGCTGGAATCCTTCAGCCTGGCGCCGAGCGAGGCCGAAAGCACCGCGGCGGCCATCGCCCAGCTCGACTACAGCGGAGAACGCCTGACATGACGGAGCGGGACACGTCGGGTCGGCTCTCGCAGGGCCAGGTGGGCGCCCTCATCGCGCAGATGCGCTCGGTCAAGGCGGCGGACGCGCCAGCCGCCCCGGCCGCGCGGCCGAAGGCCAAGAGCTTCGGCCAGCTCGCCGCCTACCAGACCATGGCGCAGCAGAAGGCGGTGAGCGCCACGCTGGGGCTGAAGAGCCCCTATTACCGCCAGCACGAGGTGAAGGCCGGCCGGCTGACGCGGATCGACGGCCGCGAGGTGCTCAACTTCACCTCCTATGACTATCTCGGCCTCAACGGCCATCCCGAGGTGATGCAGGCCGCCGCCGCGGCGCTGGAGAGCTTCGGGACCTCGGTATCGGGCAGCCGCATCACCTCCGGCGAGCGCCCCGTCCATGCGGCGCTGGAACGCTCGCTCGCCACCCTCTACGAAGCCGAGGATGCCGTGGTGTTCGTCAGCGGGCACGCGACCGCGGTCTCGGCCATCGCCGCGCTGCTCGGCCCCAACGACCTGCTGCTGCACGACGCCTGGATCCACAACTGCATCGTGGTGGGCGGGCGCCTGTCGGGCGCGGCCCGGCGCAGCTTTCCCCATAACGACCTCGCCGAGCTCGAGGCCATCCTCGCCGCCGAGCGCGGCCGCTTCGACAATGTGCTGATCGTCACCGAGGGCCTGTTCTCCATGGACGGCGACGGCCCCGACCTCGCGGCGCTGGTCGAGCTCAAGGAGCGGCACGGCTGCTGGCTGATGGTGGACGACGCCCACGGCCTCGGCGTGCTCGGCGCCACCGGGCGCGGCATCGCCGAGCATTCCGGCGTCGACCCGAAGCGCATCGACATCTGGATGGGCACGCTGTCCAAGGCGCTGGCGAGCTGCGGCGGCTATGTCGCCGGCTCCGGCCCGCTGGTCGATCTCCTGAAATTCGCCGCGCCGGGCCTCGTCTACAGCGTCGGCATGCCCGCCGCCACCGCGGCCGCCGCCGATGCGGCGCTGGCGGTGATGCTGCGCGAGCCGGAAAGGCTGGCCCGGCTCAAGAAGAACGGCCATGCCATGGTCGCCCGCCTCGCCGCGGCGGGCCTCGACCACGGGCCGGCCTGGGGCTACGGCATCGTGCCGGTGATCATCGGCGACGCGCTGCAGACCATCCTGCTGGCGGAGCGGCTGCTGGAACGCGGCATCTATGCCTTCCCGGTATTGCCGCCGGGGGTGCCGAACCATTCGGCGCGGCTGCGCTTCTTCGTCTCCAGCGAGCATACGCCCGAGGATATCGAGCATGCGGTGAGCGTGCTGGCGGAGGAAAAGCGGACGCTCGCCGAGGCCGGGCTTTCGATCGCCAATCTCGCGCAACTGCTGACCCAGCGAAACGGTGCGGCTCCCGCGCGCTAGGAATCCCCCCGCATGTCCGGTCCGGTGAGGACGCTCCTTTTCCTGCAGGGGCCACCGTCGCATTTCTGGCGCGACCTCGCCGCCTCGTTCGAGGCGGCGGGCCACCGCGTCATCAAGGTCAATTTCTCCACCGCCGAGCGGCTCTACTGGGGCCGGCGCAACGCGATCGCCTATCGCGGCCGGCTCGAGGACTGGGCGGACTGGCTGGAGGCGCTGATCCGGCGCGAGAAGGTGACCGACCTCGTCTATTACGGCGACCGGCATCCCTATCATCGCCGCGCCGCCGAGATCGCCCCGGCGCTCGGCGCCACGCCCTATGTCGTCGAGTTCGGCTATCTGCGCCCGGCCTGGATCACGCTGGAGCGCGGCGGCATGGGCGGCTGGTCGCATTTCCCTAGCGATCCCGCCGCCATCCGCGCCATCGCCGCGCAAGTGGGCGAGATGCCGGAAGAGCGCGTCTTCCCCTATTCCTTCGCGCAGGAGGCCTTCAACGAGGTCTTCTACCACCTGGTGAACTATTTCTATTTCTACGTCTATCCGCGCTACCAGGCCGACCGCTTCTACAATCCGGTGCTGGAATATGTCAGCGCGCCGCTGCGCTGGCGGCGGCAGGCGCGGCGCGAGAAGGCGCACGCCGCCGCGCTCGCCGCCCGGATGGAAAAGCCCTTCGTGCTGATCCCGCTGCAATTGCAGAACGACTACCAGATCCGCGACAACTCCCCCTATTCCGACCAGCGCCAGATGCTGCGGGAGGTGTTCGCCTCCTTCGCCCGCCACGCCCCGCCCGAACTCGGCATCGTGGTGAAGCAGCACCCGCTCGATGTCGGGCTGATCGACTGGTGCACCGAGGTCACGAAGCTGGCGGAGGAAGCCGGCATCGCCGACCGGGTGACGGCGATCGACGGCGGCGTGCTGTCGGAGATGCTGGAGCGCGCCACCTCGGTGATCGTGATCAACTCGACGGTGGGGCTGCACGCCCTGCGCGTCGGCCGTCCCACCAAGGTGATGGGGGTGGCGCTCTACGACATAGAGGGCCTGACCTCCGACGCGCCGCTCGACCGCTTCTGGACCGATCCCGGCCGCGTGGACATGGAACTGCTCGACGCGCTGGTGCGCGGCCTCGCCGGCACCATCCAGCTGCCCGGCTCCTTCTACAATGCGGAAGGCAGCGCCCATGCGCGGGCGATCATCGTCGAGCGCATCCTCGGCGGCAGGGTCAACGGTGCCGGCGCCTTCGTGGATCCGCCGCCCCGCCTCGCCGCCGCGCTCGCCGCCAATGCCGAGCGGCGCGCCCGCCTCGACGGCGGACCGGCCCCGGCTACATCGACATCTGCCGATAGCGTTCGATCGCCTCGTTGAGGTCGTCGAACATCAGGAGCTTGCCGTTCGCCAGGATCATCCCGGTGTCGCAATACTCCTTGATGGTGGCCACGGAGTGCGACACCATGATCATGCCCGAGCGGGCCCGGCGCTCGGCGAAGGCCGCGGCGCAGCGCTGCTGGAAGCGGCTGTCGCCCACCGCCGTCGTCTCGTCCACCAGATAGACGTCGAACTCGACGGCCATGGAAATGGCGAAGGCGAGGCGTGAGCTCATGCCCGAGGAATAGGTGCCCACCGGGGCGTCGATGTCCGGCCCGAGCTCGGCGAAGTCGTAGACGAAATCCAGCGTCTTCTTGAGATCGGCGCCATAGACCCGCGCGAGGAAGATCGCGTTCTCCCGGCCGGTCATCTTCGGATGGAAGCTGCCGGAGAAGCCGAGCGGCCAGGAGATGCGGGTATTGCGCCAGATGCGGCCCTTATTGGGCTCCTCCGCACCGGCCACCAGACGCAGAAAGGTCGACTTGCCCGCCCCGTTCTGTCCCAGCAATCCGTAGCTGCGATTGGGGTTGAAGGCGACGGAGACGTCGTCCAGCACCACCTTCTTGCGGAAGTTGACCATGTAGTACTTGGTCACGTGATCGATGATGACCATGGCCGTCCCTCCTCACTTGCTGCGCAGCTGCTGCCGGAACCGCAGGAAGGCGGTACCGCCCGCCCACAGGCAGAAGAAGACCAGCATGCCCAAAAGGATGTTGCGGGTGCGCTTGGGTCCCGAAGGCTCGTCCGGCAGGCTCGGCTGGACGAAGGTGTTGAGGTAGAGCTGCTGCCGCTCGCTGTTGATGCGCGCCCGCTCGAAATTGGAGGCCGCCAGCGTGTACATGCGCTCCGCCAGCGTGCGGTTGAGCTCGATCTCCTCATAGCGCGTGATGACGTTGGCGATGGTGTTCTTCCCCTGTCCGGCCGGCGAGGTGAGCTGCCGCTCCAATATGTCGATCTGCTCCTGCGTCGCCTCCTCGCGCCATTTCAGCAATTGCAGCTGGGGCGCATTGGCGCTCAGGGAGCGCCCGCCGGTCGAGATTTCCTGGCGAAGCTTGAGCTGCTCGGTCTTCAGCGTGGCGATCAGCCCCTGGATGCCCTGCGATGCCGTGGTGGGATCCAGCATCCCGACCTCGTTGCGCCAGTCCTTCAGCGCCGACCGCGCCTCGCGCAGCCGGTCCTCGGCACGCGCCACCTCGTGCTCGCTCGAGGTGATGAGGTCGCGCCGGGCCCGCTCGCCGAGCTTGTTGACCAGTTCCTCGCTGAGATCGACGACGGCATTGGTGATGGTGACGGCATCTTCCGGCGAGAAGGCGTTGACGCGGACGGTGATGATGCCCGACGGCATCTCGACCGAGGTCGTCACCTGGTGGCGCCAGTAGGCGACCACCGCCTCGATGGGCGCGCCCTCGTCGAGGCGGCTGAACCAGTCCACGCCGGACCTGTTGAACAGCTTGGAGAGCTGGATCTTCTGCTCAAGGGCTTCGACGATGGCCCGGCTCTTCAGATATTCGACGACGATGGTCGAATCCTGGAACTGCGTGACGGATGGCAGGCCGGTCAGCGCCGTCACCGTGTCGAGCGAGGTGGTGTCGCCCGCCCGCACCGCGAAGCGCGCTTCCGAATAGTATTGGCTCGAGGCGATGAAGCCGTAATAGATGATCAGAAGAACCGACGGCACCACCACGCAGAGCAGGAAGCTCAGGCGCGACACCGCCTGCAGCGGCGCCGCGAGCCAGGGCAGGCGCCGCACGAAATGCACCGCCTTGCGTTGGCCGGCCGCCATGTTGCGCACGCGGGCCTGACGGGCGGACCGCCGCAGGTCGTCCGACAATCTGGAGCTGAAGGCCAGGAGTTCGTTACGACGAGTCGTGTCCGTCATGGGGGGCGATACCGACTCGACGCTCATCTGAATTCACGGCTTTCTGCCAGAGGGAAACAAAAAATGACCTGCATGGACCAAAACAATATTGTCGAATACATCACAATATATGACGAACCGGCGCGCCTTCTGGCGGAAGGCACGGCGAGGGAAGAACAGCTACCCGCGCACTTTACTCCAAATTGGGCGCCAGATAAAAGCTGAACCCACGGGCCGGCCGCCAGGGTGGGCCCGGGCGGCAACGGGCAGGAGCATGGCGAGCAGGTGGGGAGCGGGTTTCGTATGCTGTCTGGCCAATCCGCACCGAAGGGACCTCCCATCGGTCAAGGCATAAAATCCCAGCTCGTCATCGGCAATCTCGAAGCTTTCTCCGCTTTCGGCGTCGTCGGCTGGGTCATCGCCAAGAACCCCGGCATGGGCCCGCTGTCGGTCCATGTCGTCACCCCGCGCAGCTTCGACATCGGAACGCCGGCGCTGCCGCGCCCCGACGTGGTGATGGGCGGTTACGATACGCTGCATTGCGGCTTCAGCTTCCCACTGACGAACTGGCTCGGGCTCGGCATTCAGCCGGACGATACTGACGAAACCGTGACGCTGCTGGTCATGCAGGGCGGCACGCCGTGCTACCGGGCGAACTTCAAGGCCTCCGCCGCCAGCCTGCTGGTCCCGCAGTTCCGCTTCAACGTGGAGACCTGCGCCCGGACCCACGTCTCCGGCTGGATCGCCTCTTCCGATCCCTCCCCGCTGATGCTGGTCGTCGTCAACGAGCGCGGGGACGAGCACCGCTTCGCCCCGGCGCTGGAGCGGGCCGATCTCGATGCCGGCGCCCGGGCCTTCTGGGAGGCGCTGCCGATGCGCTTCCTGCTGCGCCAGGGCCGGCTGCAGCTGCTCGCCGAACAGCGCGGGCGCCGCTTCCCGGTCACCGAGCTGCGGCCGCCGAACGTCGTGACCTTCCTCGAGGAGCAGAGCGAGGACCAGCTGCGCGCCGGCATCCGCCCCGATTTCCTGCAGGGCTGGGCGGTCAACCTGCTCACGCCGGGGCGCCGGCCGCGCGTGACGCTGAGCTCCGGCGCGACGGAAATCTGGTCCGCCTTTGCGACGCTCTATCGCCGCGACCTCGTCGCGCAGACCGGCATGGACGGCTTCTGCGCCTTTTCCGCGCCGCTCGGCATGGTGCCCGCCGGGGCGCCGTGGAAACTTTCCGTGCGGGACGGGGACGAGCTCCACATACTCGCCAGCTCCGAGGAGGCCTGATGACCGTTTCGATCGCGATCGCCACCGCGGACTTCGCCGGCCCGGTCCGCAATGGCGGGGTCGGCACGGCGCTGCGCGGCCTCGCCGAAACCCTGGTCGATGCCGGTCACAAGGTCACGGTGATCTACGCCAACCCCAATTACGAGGTGGGCGATGGCGAGATGTGGCGGGAATCGCTCGGGCGCGAGGGCATCGGCTTCCAGGAGCTGGACTATGCGGTGCTCGACAATGTCGGCGTGCCCGCCATGGCCGGCGGCGGCTCGGATCCGCTGCGCTCCTATGCGGTGTACCGGCATCTCCTCGAGAACCGCTACGACATCGTCCATGTCGCCGACTATCTGGGCATCGGCTATTATCCGACGCTCGGCAAGCGCGCCGGCCTGCTCGATTGCGGCCCGATCGTCGCGCAGCTGCACGGGCCGACCGCTTGGTCGATGCGCTGGAGCAACGCCCCGGTGATCAGCCCCAACGTGCTGTTCCGCGAGGCGATGGAACGCGGCTCGGTGCAGCATGCCGACGCCATCCTCTCGCCCAGCGACTACATGCTCTCCTTCCTGCGCGAGGACGGCTGGGCGATGCCGCAGACCGTGCGGGTCATCCAGAACGTGCTGCCGAAGGCGCACAGCGCCCAGGCGGCGGCGGGCGGGACGGCGGCGGCGGGCGGCGCGGTGCCGACCCTCGCCTTCTTCGGGCGCCTCGAGCATCGCAAGGGCCTGAACCTGTTCATCGACGCGCTGCAGATCCTGCAGCACCGGGCGGAGCGGCCGTTCAAGGTGCTGCTGCTCGGCAAGATCAACGACCCCGCCTATTCGGCGGACATGTTCGGCCTGCGCATGTCGCGGCTGGATATCGAATGGGAGCTCCTGGACAATCTGAACGCCAACGAGGCGCTGGATCTTCTCCAGTCCACCGGCGCGCTCGCGGTGATGCCCTCGCTCAGCGACAACATCCCCTGCACCATCCAGGAATGTCTCGCGCGCGGCATTCCCTTCCTGTCGACGGAAGTCGGTGGCGGGGCCGAGCTCGTCGCGCCGGAGGACCGCGCCAACTGCTTCGTGCCGCCCACCGCCTGGGATGTCGGCGGCGCCCTCGCCCGCTTCGTCGCCTCGGGCGGTGCGCGGCAGCGCGGGCACATCCCCGCCGCCGAGGCGGCGCGCCAGCATGCCGACTTCACCCGGGAGCTCCTGGAGATGGAGGCCGCGCGGCAGCGCAGCTCGGTGCCGGCGACGCCGGTGGCATCGGACATCTCGGTCTGCATCACCCATCGCGACAACCCCGCCGGCCTTGCCCGCGCCATTGACGGCTTCGCCCGCCAGACGCTGAAGCCGCTGGAGATCGTGATCGGCGACGATCATTCGGCGACGCCGGAGGCGCAGGCCTTCCTCGCCGCCCTGCCCGAACGGACCGACCTGCCCTTCCCGGTGCGGGTGGCGCGCTCGGACGGCGCCCGCTTCCCGGCCGCGGCGCGCAACGCCGCGGCGAAGACGGCGCGAGGCAAATGGGTGAAGTTCCACGACGACGACAACGTCTCCAAGCCGCAGGAACTCGACGTCTTCTCGCGGGCGCTGGCGGGCGGCAGCTTCGACCTCGTCACCTGCGCGCTCGACTTCGTGGCCTCCGATGCCGACATGGCCGAGGAGCGCGCCTACCGGCGCTTCCTGTTCCTCGGCGATGGCGGCGCCGCCTGCTACATCTTCAACGTGATCGGCGACACCAACTTCATCGTCGACCGCGAAAAGTTCCTCGCCGCCGGCGGCTTCGTCGAGGACGGCTTCCTCTACCATGCCGAGGATTGGCGGGCCCTGGTGCGCGCCAAGCTCAAGGGCCTGCGCATCGGCACCGTGCCGGAGGCGCTGGTCTGGTACAAGGCCGAGCCGTGGCGCAACCAGACCAACTGGCGCAAGGGCGATCTCTGGGGCGCCCGCACCCGCATCAGCGAACTGGTGCGCGAGCATCACGGCAACGAGGTCGCCTCGCTCCTGCGCCTCACCCAGGGCCTGCTGTTCACCCCCACCGCCCGGCAGGCGCCGCCTCCCGCCCCCGCCGAGACGCCGCCGGCCGCCCCGGCCGTTCCCCGCTGACGACGGCGCTCAGTCCTTTGCCCGTTGCGAGGCGACGGCCGCGACCAGCCGCCGCTGCCGTGCCCGCAGCAGCGGCGAGATCAGGCTGTGGAACAGGGTGGCGAAGGCCGTCGGCAGGCCGGGGCTGACCGCGAAGCGGCCGGCCAGCGCACCGGCGAGCACCTTCTGCGCCACCGCCACCGCCTCCCACTCGCCACCGCCGGCGGTGATCCGGCGAGTCGCCTCCGGCTTGGTGCGCTGCTCGGCCTCGAGCTGCGGCGTGCGGGTATCCGGCGGATAGGCGATCGTCACGCCGATGCCATGCGGCGCCAGCTCGACGCGCAGCACTTCGGCGAGCCCCCGCACCGCGAATTTCGACGGCGCATAGGCGGAATAGCCGTAAATGCCGAACAGGCCGGCGCCGGAGGAGATGAAGACCAGCCGCCCGCCGCCCGCCGCCGCCATGTGGGGCGCCGCGGCATGGGAGAGATAGAGCGAGCCGAGATAATTGGTCGCCAGCTGCGCCTCGTGCGCCGCGAGCGGCTGTTCGAGGAACAGTCCCGGCTCGGCGATGCCGGCGCTGTTGACGAGCCAGGCCGGCGGGCCGTACCGGCCGACCAGCGCCTCGACGGCCGCGGCGCAGGCGGCGGCATCGCGCACATCGAGCGCATGGCCGCTCACCTGCGCGGCCGGATGATCGCCCTGGATCGCCTCCACCGCGCGGGCGAGCCGCGCTTCGTCGCGGGCGAGCAGCGCCACGCGATGCCCCATGCCCGCCAGTTGCGCGGCACAGGCGAGGCCGATGCCGCTCGATCCCCCGGAGACGATGGCGAGGCTGCCGGCAACGGGGTCGGCAGGGCGGTCGCGGGAGCCGATGTCGCGGGTGGATCGGGTAGGCTCTCGGTCCGGTTGCATTCGCGGGCCTGCTCGAGCGGACATGCGAGCTGGATTACACCATCGCTGCGGTGCGAAGGAAGAGCTTTCCGTTCGGGTCGCGCTCCTGCTAAACACGCGGGGGGCGGAGTGCGTATGGGCCGAGAGGCGGGGAGTATGGTCGCAGGAAAAGGGTCGCCGCGCCGGCGCGTCATGGTTCTGGTGCGCGGCGCCAATCCCAGTTGCGACTATTATCTGGTGTCCCGGCTGGCGCGGATGGATGTCGGCGTCGAGGTGATCGACACCCGCTCGCGCGCGCCGGCCGACGTGACGCTCGACGGCGCGCTGGTGATCATCTGCCGCTATCTTCCCTGGCGCTGGCTGCGGGCGCTGCGGGCCGCCCGCCTCGCCGGCCTCGCCGCCTTCGTCGACGACGACTACCCCGCCATGCTCCGCGACCGCCAGCTGCCGCTCGGCTACCGGGCGCTGGTGGCGCTGCAGGGGCTTCTGCCGCTGCGCCTGCTGGCGTCCCGCCAGCTCAGGCTCTGGGTCTCCACGCCGACGCTGGCCCGCCGCTTCGCCGCCTGGGACCCGGCCGTGATCGACCCGTCGCCGGGCGACGACGACCTCGCCGCCCCGCTGGCGCCGCCCGACGACCTGCTGCGCTACCATGCCCAGCTCAGCCATCTCGGCGATCACCAGCTGGCCGCCGATATCGTGCGCCGGGTGCTGGCGAGCCGCCCGCGCACGCGGGTGGAGGTCATCGGCCCCGCCGCCGCCCGGCCGCTATGGGACTTCTCCGACCGGATCGGCTTCCTCGGCGAAATGGACTGGCCGGCCTACCGCGCCCACACCACGGGTGGCGGCGGCGTGCTGATCGCGCCGCTGCGCGACACCGCCGTCAACCGCTCGCGGGCGCCGACCAAGGCGATCGACGCCGCCCGCATGGGCGCCGCCGGGCTGTTCGCCGCCGGCCCCGCCTCGGCGCTGCTGGCGGGCCGGGTGCCGCTGCTCGCCGCCGATCCGGCGGCGTGGGCGGCGGCGCTGCTCGCCCTGCTCGACGATGCCGACGCCTTCACGGCCAATGCGGCGGCCCTGCGTGCCACGGTGTCCGGCTGGCATCGGCACGCGGCGCCGCTGCCGCTGTAGAGGCCGGGCCATGCTGGAGAAAACCTCGGGCCTCTCCATCGCGCTGGTGGTGCATGCCTTCCTGCCGGACCAGAATTACGGCACCGAGATCTACACGCTCGAGCTGAGCCGGGCGCTGAAGCAGCTCGGCCACCGCCCCACCGTCATCGCCGCCCGCCGCCACGGCCCGGCCGAGATCCAGCGGGAGGAATGGGACGGCGTGCCGGTCATTCGCGTGCCGGCGCTGGAGACCGACACCCGCGCCACCTTCGACGCCCCCGCGCGCGTGCCGCTGTACCGCTCCTTGTTCGAGGAGCTGCAGCCGGACGTCGTGCATGTCTGCCACTTCCTCTACCACACCACGGCGGTGCACACGGCGGCGCAGCAGCTCGACATCCCGCTGGTCGCCACCTTCACCGATTTCCACGGTTTCTGTCACACCGGGCTGCTCAGCACCCTGTCGGGCGCCTCCTGCGCGGGTCCCTCGCCCACGCGCTTCGGCTGCCTCGCCTGCGGCGTCCACGAAAAGCAGCGCACGGCGCCGGCCGGCAGCTGGTGGAAGCTGCTCGGCCACCGGCCGATGCCGGAGCTGGCGGCGCTGACCGCGCTGATCTATCGCCCGGTCATGCCGCGCGGCCTGCGCAACGAGATCGAGGCGCTGCGCGTCCGCCCGGAGCTCTTGAGGAAGGCGCTGAACGGCTATCGCGCCGCCATCGTCCCCACCACCTTCACGGCCGAGCGCTACCGCGACAACGGCATCGACGTGCCGATGACGGTCTCGCGCTTCGGCGTCGACATCGACCGGACGCCGAAGCCCCCTCCGCCTCCCGGGCCGCTGCGCATCGGCTATATCGGCCAGATCGCCATGCACAAGGGCCTGCATGTGCTGATCGAAGCGGTGCGCAGGCTGACCGAGGACCTCGCCCGGCATCCCGGGCGGACGGCGCCGGAGCTCGAAGTATGGGGATCGCTCGACCAGCACCCCGCCTATGCCGACAAGGTCCGCGCCATGGCCGCCGGCATGCCGGTGCGCTTCGCCGGCTCCTTCGAGCCCGCGGACATGGCCGGCATCCTCGCCGGCATCGATGTGCTGGTGATCCCCTCGATCTGGCACGAGAACAGCCCGCTGACGCTGCTGCAGGCGCTGGCGACCCATACGCCGGTCATCATTTCCGACGTGCCGGGCATGCGCGACTTCGTCGAGGCGGGGGCCAACGGCTCCACCTTCCCACCCGGCGATGCCGAGGCGCTCAAGGAACAGCTGCGCCCCTTCGTCGAGGACCCCACGCTGGCGCCCCGCCTCAGCCGCCGCATCGACTATTCCCGCACATCGCTGGACATGGCGCGCGATGTTCTCGCCATCTACGAGTCATGCGGTATTTCAGTGGCGCATTTGATGGTATTATGAGGTCGTTTTTGCGCTGTTGCGCATCTGACACAGATAACTTTTCAATAACCAAAATGAACGTGCGCCGTGGCCATCGCCTCGCCTCGGCTTCTGCGAGGGGCTATAAACCCCGCCGAAAGTAAGGAAGGCAGTATGGTTGTCTGGAAGACGTTCCCTCGCGTAGGCGTAATTTCTACGCTTCTTACGGCGATCATTCTGACCGGATGCGGCATCGTCCCGAGTGCCGGCCCCAACAGGCAGCAAATTACCGACGCCGCCCGCTCCAAGGACCCGGCGACCTCCGATTTCATGCTGGTCGACCTCAACGACGACGTCCTGGCCAAGCTTGCCCACTACGCCCCGGCGACGCTGCAAGGCAGCTTCGGCAACCGCAAGCGGCCGTCGACCTACGTCATCGGCGTCGGCGACGCCGTCACCGTGACGATCTGGGAAGGCGCGGCCGGCGGCCTGTTCTCCCGCCCGGCCACCGACGTGCTCGGGACCGGCTCGCAATCGGCGGCGATCCCGGAACAGCAGGTGTCCAAGGACGGCACCATCTCGGTGCCCTTCGCCGGGCGCGTCAAGGTGGCGGGCAAGACCGCCGACGAGGTGGAGCGCACCATCGTCACCAACCTGACCGGCAAGGCGATCGAGCCCCAGGCGCTGGTCGTGGTCAGCAAGAGCGTCAACAACACCGCGACGGTCATCGGCGAGGTGAACGCGCCGGGACGCATCATGCTCACCCCGCGCGGCGAACGCATTCTCGACGTAATCGCCACGGCCGGCGGCAACAAGGTGCCGGTGCACGAGGCGTTCGTGGTGATGTCCCGCAACGGCGTCAACGCCGCCGTGCCGCTGCAGACGATCATGGGCCGGCCTTCCGAGAACGTGTACGTGCTGCCGGACGACACGATCAGCATCATCCGCGAGCCGCAGACCTTCACCGTGTTCGGCGCCGCGCAGCGCAACGCCCAGGTGGCCTTCAGCACCGCCGGCATCAGCCTGACGGAAGCCCTGGCCCTGGTCGGCGGCCCGTCGGACCTGCGCGCCGATCCGCGCGGCGTCTATCTGATGCGCTTCGAGACGGAGAAGGTGGCGCGCGCCATCGACCCCGACCACACCGCGCCGTCGCAAAATGGCTATGTTCGCGTGATCTATCAGCTTAACATGCATCAGGCCGACGGGATTCTGCTCGCCAGCGGGTTCCGTATGCGCAACAAGGACGCGATCTATATTTCCAACGCGCCGCTGTCGGATTTGAATAAGGTATTGTCGGTGTTCAGCACCGTGGCCTCCCCGGTGTCGCAAGCCACGAACATTGTGGATGGGTTCTGATTGGAGAAACTGGACGAAGCCCGCGCGCGTGAGGAGCGCAAGCGAAAGGCGATGAAGGCCAAGCGCCAGGCGCAGGCCAAGTCTGCCCCCAGGAAGGCTGTGCCCGGCGAACCGGTTTTCGTCGCGGCGCCGCCTCTGGCGAGCGCGGAGCTTCCCCCGGCCCAGGCCGTGCCGGCGGTTCAGGCAAAACCGGCGGCAAAGCCCGCCGCCAAGCCGAACCCGGCGGCGAAACCCAAGCCGGCGGCCCCGAAGCCGGCGGCGAAGGCGCCCGACAAGGCCCCGGCTCCGCAGACCCCGCCGCCCGATCTCCAGGCCCGGCTCAAGTCCCGGCAGGAGGCCGAGGCGGAGATTTCCGCGCTCCTCGACGCGCGGGAGCAGCGGGCGCGCAAACGGCTCGGCCTCAGCTTCTTCATCGCGGTGATCGTGCCGACGCTGTGCGCCGCCTTCTACCTGGCCTTCCTGTCGACGCCGCGCTTCCTGGCGGAAGCCAAGTTCGTTGTCCGCGGAACGCTGGAACTGATCGGCGGCGAGTCGACGCGCTTCTCGCGCGACCTCTCCGGGCTGTCCGGCCTCACCAACAACCAGGAAGGCCACATCCTCGTCGACCACGTCATGAGCCAGGCGGTGGTCGAGCGGCTCCTGAACAAGATCGATCTCTATGCGATCTATCACATCCCCCGCCGGACGCCCGACTCGGCCCCGCAGCAGGACCCTGCCATCGAGAAGCTGATGGCGGCGTGGCGGTCGATGGTCCATGTCACGATGGACTCCGTCACCGGCATCCTGACCCTCGACGTGCAGGCCTATAGCGCCGAGAACGCGATCCTGGTGTCCCAGGGGATCCTGGACGAATCCACCGCGATGGTGAACGAGCTCACCGCCCGCGCCCGCCAGGACCGGCTGGAACGCGCCACCAAGGAAGTCGAGCTGGCGCGGGCCGACCTCGACAACCTGCTGAAGCAGTTCGAGGCCTTCCGCAACCAGCAGGGCACGGTCGACGCCAATTATTCGGGACTGGCGCTGCAGGGCCTCGTCGGCCTGCTGCGCGACCAGCGCGTCAAGCTGCGGGCCGAGCTCGCCACCGCCCGCGCCTCCATGGGCGACGATTCGGCGTCGACGCGCACGCTGTCGAACCGGCTCGAGTCGCTCGAAAAGGAAATCGCGGACATCGAGGCGCAGATCGACGGCACCGCCTCGCGGGACAGCGTCGAACGCGCCGCGGTTCCCCAGTCGCTGGCGGAGCAGGAAAAGCTGGAGACCCAGCGCAACCTGGTGATCGAGCGCGTGTCCCGCGCCGAGGCCTCGCAATCCGCCGCCCTTTCGGAAAGCCAGCGGCAGCAGGCCTTCCTGATGGTCTTCGAACCGCCCTTCCTGCCGCATATCGCGACTTTCCCGCAGGTCCGGCTCGATACGCTGATCACCTTCCTGGTGCTGTTCGGCTTCTGGTGCCTCGTCGCCACCTACGCACGCAATCTGCGCATGCATAACTGAGCAGCCGTCGCCCGCTTGCCGCCGCCGGGCGACCAGCCCGCGCGCGCGGCTACCCGTGCGCGGACGCGGCTTGCCCGCGCGACTTCCCGAAGGTCGCCTCGCGGCGGATCAGCGGAAGAGGCGCGCCGGCGGGAAGCCGGGCATGTCGAGCGCCGGGACGAGCTGCTCGTAGAGCTCGGCGTAGCTCTCCACCATCTGCTCGACACCGAACATCGCGCTGCGCTCGCGGTTGCGCTCGCCGAGCGCGCGCCGGCGTTCGGCGTCGTCCAGCAGCGCCACCGCCTTGGCGGCGGTGTCGGCCGGATCGCGCCCCAGCGTCTCCGCCCCGTCGAGAATCTCCGACAGCGCGCCGATGTCGTTGCCGCACACCGCCAGCCCCATATTCATCGCGAAGGGCACGACCTGGCCGAAGCTCTCGCGCACCACCGGCGCGATGAACGTGCCCGCCTGGCCGTACAGCGACGGCAGGGCGGCGAAGGGGACGCTGCCGGTGAAGTCGAAATTCGCCCTCACCCCCATCTCGGCGGTACGCTGGACGAACAGGTCGAGCAGCGGCCCGCCGCCGACGATGAGGAAGCGCGTCGCCGGCCGCTGCCGGGCGATCTCGATCAGCACCTCGATGGACGCATCGTCCAGCTTGTCGCGCTCGAGGCGGTACACCATGATCACCGTATCGGCCACATCCGCCGGCGCGGCGCGCCCGGCCTCGCCGGTCTGGAACAGGCTGCGGTCGATGCCGGGATGCACCACATGCGCCAGCGCCGGGTCGAGATCGGCGGCGAAATGGGTGCGGACATAATCCGACACGAAGACATAGGCGCTCACGCCGGAATCGCGCAGCGGCGGGACCGGGGTGTTGACGTTCTCCACGATCGGCACGGACCGCCCCCGGAGCGCGGAGAACGCCTCGGCATACCAGGGCTCGTCAGAGCCGCCCCAATAATGCATGTGGACCAGCTCGGGCGCGAAGGCGTCCACCACATGGGCGAAGGCCGGCGCCCGGCTGCCGAGCGGCACGATATGGGTGACGGCGCCGACCGGCGCCCCGCCGGCCGGCAGCTTGGCCGTGAGGATCTGCATCTCGTTCTCGAGGCCGAGATACTCGATCAGGTCGATCACCAGCTGGGTGGAGCCGCCAATATTGAGATTGGGGATGATGTGCAGCACCTTTCGCCGCCGGCCGGCCAGCCGCCGCGTGCCGCGATGCACGATCCGGTAGTGCGGGGCCGCCTTGCCGAACAGCAATTCCCGCAGGGCGCCCGTCAGGCGGCGCAGATAGGTCGCGTAGGAGAATTCCAGCTGCCACGGCGCCGAGGGGCCGGCACGGCGGGTGCGACGGCTCACCTCGCGCGCATGCCGGTCGAGATCGCCGAGGAAGGCGAGCGCCTCCCCCGGGGAACGCACCAGCTCGAAAAACCGATAGAGCAGAAGCCCCGGGCCGGAGGTGGGGGGGCGGGACCAGCCGAGCAAGCGCTTGTCGCGCACCTGTTCCAGCACGCCGCCAATCACCAGCAGCTGCTCGCGAACCACCTTGATGTCTTCGAGGAGGACCGCCTGCCTGGCCTCGAGCCGGTCGAGGCGGTCATTGATATCTTCCCAGCGACCGGAGGCATCCTTCTCTTCAGGAGGCTCGGCGCGGATCATTCGCAATTCCATACTCAATCGCCATCAAAATAGGGGTGCAAGATTGCACAAGGATTCCCTAAGAGGAAGACCGGCAATGGATGCGGCGGCACCGGGCGGGACCGACCCGACGGGAATGCCGGGCATCGCAATGGCAGGAGTGCGGGCATGGGCGGATGGGGCTATCAGCGACCGCGGATGATCGAGCGCCGTGGCGCCGACTTCTTCGAGCCGGCCCATCCCGAGCCGCGTACCAGCCGCGCGAACCTCATCGAGACCATCCTCGGGGCGCGCCACAGCCTGCTCTCCAACTGGATGGAGAAATCCTACTTCAGCGGCTGCGACAGCTTCCGCATCATGCGGCGGCAGATCGTGCTCGTGAACCGGCCCGACGCGATCCGCCAGGTGCTGGTCACCGACAATGCGACCTTCGAACGCAAGGGCCCGCCGGTGCGCCGGGCGCTGGAAGGCGTGATCGGCCAGGGGCTGTTCATCAGCGACGGCCCCTTATGGGCCGAGCGGCGCCCGCTGGTCGCCGATGCCGTCCACAAGAACCGGCTCGCCGCCTTCGCCGCGCCGATGGAGACGGTGACCGCCGAGTTCGCCGAGCGCTGGGCGGCGCTGCCCGCCGGCGCGCCGCGCGACGCCCAGGCGGACATGGCGGCGCTGACGGCGGAGATCATCACCCGGGCGGTGTTCGGCGCCGAATTGCGCGCCGGGGCGGCGCAGGCGGTCATCGACGGCTTCACCCAGTTCCAGGAGCGGGTGGATTCCTTCAATATCGGCTATTTCCTCGGCTTCGACGAAGGCCTGCGCGTCCACCACGGCTGGCGGGTACGCCGGGCCATCGCCGGCCTGCACCGCACCATCGAGCAGGTCGTCGAGGACCATCTTGCCGCCGAGACCGGCGAGGATTCGCTGCTGTCCCGCCTCATCGGCCCGCGCGACGACGCAAAGCAGCGCAAGCTGGGCGTGCAGGCGCTGCATGACGAGGCCGCGACGCTGTTCCTCGCCGGGCACGAAACCACCGCCACCACCCTGACCTGGGCCTGGTATCTGCTCGCCAACGCACCCTGGGCCGAGGCACGGCTGCACGAGGAGATCGACCGCGTCGCCGGCGACCGCCCGGTCGCCTTTTCCGACGTTCCCAAGCTCAGCTGGTGCCGGGCGGTGATCGACGAGACCATGCGGCTCTATCCGCCGATCCCGATCTATTCGCGCCAGGCGACGCGCGCGGCGCGCATCGGCGACATCGAGGTCGAGCCGCAGGCGATGGTGCTGGTGCTGCCCTGGCTGCTGCACCGCGCCCGCGACCTGTGGGAGGAACCCGACCTGTTCCGGCCCGAGCGCTTCCTCGCCGCCCGGCCGGCGCCGTTCAGCTACATCCCCTTCTCGGTCGGGCCGCGGGTATGCGCCGGGGCCAGCTTCGCCCTCACCGAGGCAGTGCTGTGCCTGGCCATGCTGGCCCAGCGCTTCGTGGTGCGCCCCACCGGCGCGCCGGTCATGCCGATCTGCCGGCTGACGCTGCGGCCGGAGGGCGGATTGCCGGTCACCGTGGAAAGGCGGCACTGAGATGAGCACCAACGAGCTGGTCCGCGAGGGGTTTCGCGAACGCCTGGAGGACTACTGGCATCTCGGCCTGCACCATGTGCTGCGCCGCGCGCCCATCGACGCCGCCTCCGATCTCGGCAGCCTGCTGGTACGGCGCAACGTCCGGCGCAACCTGCCGCACATCCTCACCGGCGCCCGGCACAATCTGCGCCGGCTGAAGCCGGAATGGTCGGAGGAGGAGGTGGACGCCGGCGTCCAGCGCTTCCTCGACAATGTCGGGCGCGTCTATGCCGAATTCTCGCTGCTGCACCGCTTCATCGGCGAGAATCGCGTGAGCTACGACGCCGAGGTGATCCGCAGCGGCCTCTTGGTGAAGCGGCCGCTGGTGGTGATCATGCTGCACACCGGCAACTGGGAGGCCTTCCCCACGGCGCTGGCGCATCTGGGCTTCCCCATCAACAGCTTCTATCTGCCGCCGGAACCGGCGGTGCACAACGCCATCGTGCAGAAGGTCCGCGCCGAGCTCGGCGTCACGCTGCTGGACCCCAGTCCGCGCGGCGTGCGCGAGGCCCTGCGGCTGCTCCGGGACAACCGCCCCTTCGCGATCTTCGGCGACGATGCCCGCGGCGGCGAGACCATGGCGCCGCTGTTCGGCCGCCCGCCGCGCGAGGGCGGCAATCTCGGGCTGGTGTCGCGCTTCGCCCGCTCCAGCCGCGCGGAAGTGGTGATCTGCCACTGCGTCCGGCTGCACAAGAGCCGGTTCGAGCTGCATGTCAGCGAGATCTTCAGCCTGGCGGACAAGGTCGGGGAACGGGCCGGGGTGCTGGACGACATCGTCTATCTGAATTCGCTGATCGAGCCGATCATCCGCGCGCATGCCGACCAGTGGTATTTCCTCGACGATCGGTTCTGATCCCCGGGTGATCGACCGCCTCCATGGACGGATTCGATCTTCTTGGGTAGCTTGAGGCCACCGGCCTCGCGCAGCGGTAACGCGCCGCTGCCCCGGCTCCGCGCCTCACGTCGCCCAGTTGAAGAGACCAATGTCGAAAACGATCATCGCCCAGCTCGCCAAGGAAGCCGATCCCGCGGCGCTCTCCCATTCGGATTTCGACTTCGCCTTCGCTCTCGACGAACGCCGCGCCTACGAGGTCACGTCGCAGCCCCTCCCCTACGGCTTCCTGTTTTCGCCCAAGGGCAGGGGCCTGCCGCTAGTCGTCATCTGCCCCTATGGCGCCGACCGGTCGCGGGACGGCCAGCGCAGCTTCCTGCGCGCCGACTGGGCCGCCAAGCTGCCCTACAACGTCCTCATCTGGCAGGACCCCACCGCCGCGCTGGACGAGGCGGTCCAGTCCGGCTTCGGGCTGGGCACCGCCGACCACTGGGTGCTGCCGAACATCGCCCGGGTGGTGAGGAGGCTCCGCGACCAGCTGGCCATCGCCAATGAGAACATCGTGTTCGTCGGCTATGCCGGCGGCGCCTTCGCCTCGCTGGTGCTGGCCTCGCAGTTGCCGGGCTCCTGCTGCCTGCTCAACAACCCCAATACCGACCTGGTGAAGGAGCGGCGCACCGCGCTCGGCAAGGTGCTCTCCCACGGCTATCCGGGCCTGACGCTCGCCGATGTCGCCCAGGCCTATCCCGAGCGCTTCATCGCCGGCGAGGCGCTGAAGAAGTCCCCCATCCCTCCGCGCATCTACTGCCTGCAGCACGCCCAGCGCGACGTCCGCCACCTCAAGAGCTTCCTGTCCTTCGCCCTCAACGCCAAGCTGCGCGGCACCGGCGCCACCGGAAGGGAGGAGGAGGACATGGTCGTCGAGTACTATGTCGACGACCAGCCCGGCGACAAGCCGGCCAAGGTCGAGCTGTGGTCGCGCCGCCTCGAATCGATGTCGCGGTGGTTCGCGACGCGCAACATGGCGAAGCCGGTCCTGCGCACCGGCGCGCAGGCCGGCGCCCCGGTCGAGCGCACCGGGCCCCGTCAGTCCTGGAGCGAATTGCTCCCCACCGAGATCGCCTATTGGGACGTGGTGATATCCGGCAAGCATCGCAAGCCGGAAACGGTGAAGGCGTTCCGCGAGCGCGCCGCCGGCCACTATCCGGTGCCCGGCCCGATCGTGAAGCTGCTGCAGCGGCTCGATATCCTGCGGGCGAAGATCCTCGACGTCGGCTCAGGCCCGCACACCACCATCGGGCCGGTGCTCTACGGCACCCGGCTCAACATCACCGCCGTCGATCCGCTGGCCAACGCCTATAACGACCTGCTCGACCAGTACGGGATCGAGCCCGCCATCCGCACCCTGCCCGGCGAGGGCGAGCGGCTGGTGGAGCAGTTCGGGACCGATCGCTTCGATATCGTCCACTCGCGCAACGCCCTCGACCATAGCCGCGATCCGTGGCTCGCCCTGCAGCAGATGATCGACGTCTGCGTACCGGGCGGCGTCGTCTATATCGAGGGTTCGATCAACGAGGGACTGAAGCAGCGCTACGCCGGGCTGCACCAGTGGAACTTCATGCCGGTCGACCGCGACCTGGTCATCTGGAACGACGAAGGCTCCAACATCGCCAGCAAGGCGCTCAGCGGCGTCGCGCAGATCCGCACCAGCGGCAAGGATTCCTGGTTCACCGCCACGCTGCTGAAGGATCTCTGAGCCGGGATATCCGGGAGACGGGATATCCAGGAGACGGGATATCCAGGAGACGGGATATCCAGGAGACGGGATATCCAGGAGACGGGATATCCAGGAGACGGGATCCTCCGGCCGCGGCCGGGGATCCCTCGTCGCGTCAATCGCGCTGGGACGTCGCCTGCCGGGACGTCACTCGCTCAGCTTGGTGCGGAAGACGTGCATCACGATGACGCCGAGCGTCACGAAGCCCAGCATCAGCCCCGCAATGTAGTAGCCATTGTAGAAGTCGCTGAGATAGTGCCCGTAATAGGCGGTGCGGGTGGCGTCGACGATCTGGGACAGCGGCAGGAACCAGATCCAGTAGGCGATCGCCTCCGGCAGCATGGACGGGATGAAGATGACGCCGCAGGTGACCCAGAACAGCGGCACCATCAGGCTGCCGAGGATCAGGAAGAAGAAGAACATCCGCGCGATGACCGCGAAGAAGATCCCCATGCACACGCCCAGCAGATAGGCCTGGAACAGGATGAAGACGAACTGCGGCGGGTCGAAGATCACCACATCGAAGCCCAGCAGGGCAAGCGTGGCGAGGGTGAAGACGCAGACGCCCGCGGAGCTCAGCAGTTCGACGCCCGAGCGCGCCAGCAGCACGTCCACCAGCGTCACGCCGGGGAAGTCGGTCAGCCTGCGATTGGCGTGGGGCGCCGTCTTCACCTGGCGGAACCCGTACAGCCACACCACGAAGGGCACCGCGCCGGTGGCGATGAACATGGTGGTGTCGGTGCCGATCGGCGCCACGCGGCCCAGTATGTAGTAGATCGTCAGCAGCAGGCCGACATGGGCCAGCGGCTGGCCGAGCGACAGCAGGAAGCCGAAGCGGGTGCCGGCGACGCGCGTCTGGATATCGCGCAGGAAGATCGCCCGCACGACGCGGAAATGCGCCTCCAGCCTCTGGGCGAAGGTCGGGCCGCCGGCATCGAGCTCGGCGAGGGCGCGCCTCGTATCGGCGGAGGCCAGCGCCGAGGAGGCGGGAATCGGCAGGGAATCGCTTTTCATGACAACGGCCCGCGAGCGCTCACTGCGCGGCGCGCAGCGGCAACAAACCCTGGAAATAGCCGCACAGGAAGTCGATGCCGGACCGCAGGTCCACTTCCGGCTGCCAGCCCAGCGCGTCGGCGGCGCGGCGAACGTCGAGCTGGGAGGCCGGCACGTCGAAGCGCCGCGCCTCGCGCATGATCACGTTGGGCCGTTCGCGCAGATGGCGCTCGAGCTCGTCGATGATGGTGAGCAGGGTCGAGCCAACCCCGGAGCCGACATTGATCGCGCCGGTCACTTCCCGGCGGGCGCCGGCGGCGATCAGCGCCCGGACGACGTCATCGACCCAGACATAGTCGCGCAGGACCGACCCGTCGCCGTAAATGGTGATCGGGCGGCCCTCGATGGCGGCATAGGTGAAGGCCGTCACCGCGCCCAGCCCCTTGGCGATGTTCTGGCCGGTGCCGTAGGCGTTGCTGATTCTGAGGCTGACGCTGTTGACCTCGTACTGCGCCGCGTAGAAGGCCAGGTAGTTCTCGGCCGCCAGCTTCGAGGCGCCATAGGCGCTCACCGGGCTGGTCGGATGCCCCTCGTCGATGGGAA
>NZ_JAHBGB010000032.1 GCF_018390555.1 Ancylobacter oerskovii
TTCCCATCGACGAGGGGCATCCGACCAGCCCGGTGAGCGCCTATGGCGCCTCGAAGCTGGCGGCGGAGAACTACCTGGCCTTCTACGCGGCGCAGTACGAGGTCAACAGCGTCAGCCTCAGAATCAGCAACGCCTATGGCACCGGCCAGAACATCGCCAAGGGGCTGGGCGCGGTGACGGCCTTCACCTATGCCGCCATCGAGGGTCGCCCGATCACCATTTACGGCGACGGGTCGGTCCTGCGCGACTATGTCTGGGTCGACGACGTCGTCCGGGCGCTGATCGCCGCCGGCGCCCGCCGGGAAGTGACCGGCGCGATCAATGTCGGCTCCGGGGTCGGCTCGACCCTGCTCACCATCATCGACGAGCTCGATCGCCATCTGCGCGAACGGCCCAACGTGATCATGCGCGAGGCGCGGCGCTTCGACGTGCCGGCCTCCCAGCTCGACGTTCGCCGTGCCGCCGACGCGCTGGGCTGGCAGCCGGAAGTGGACCTGCGGTCCGGCATCGACTTCCTGTGCGGCTATTTCCAGAGTTTGTTGCCGCTGCGCGCCGCGCAGTGAAGCCATTTGAGCACCATCATGAGCAAAAGCACTCGTTTCCTCCAGAACAGATCATCGATCGCCGCCACAGACAGTCGGCGAGCGCTCTCCGAATTGGATGCGAATGGGCCGCCTCTAAAGGAACGGTTGCGTTCGTTCTCTCGGGTAGTTTGGGCAATATACCTACGTGATATCCAGACGCGCGTCGCCGGCACCCGCTTCGGCTTCCTGCTGTCGCTCGGCCAGCCACTCGCTCACATTGGCATTGTGCTGACAATTTATTACCTGTTAGGCCGTGTCGCGCCCATTGGTACAGACACTATCATGTTCATCGCCACCGGCGCGTTACCCTTCGTAGTATGGCTATATGGCTTTCGCCAAATCAAGATGGCTCCTCAGCAGAATAAGAGCTTAACTCATTTTCCCGGCGTTACGTTAATGGATTTGCTATTTGCGCGTTCATTCGTCGAATTACTTAGTTCGACTTGTGTTTGTATTTTTACACTTGGATCCCTTGCAATTCTTGGTTTTGATGTCATAATTTTTGACGCTCCGAAGTTTGTTTTCTTTTTGTTTCAGACCTACCTCCTAGGAATAAGTATGGGCATATTCTTTGCTGTTCTAGCCAGAATGTTTTTTATTTTTCTAATTATAGGAAATCTTTTAGTGCCAGTGACTTGGCTTACATGTGGGTCCATGTTTATTCCGTCTATGCTCCCTGAAGCGCTTGCATATTGGATATGGTTTCTTCCACTTTCACAACTAGTCGATGCCACTAGAACAGCATTTTATGGACATTATCTTAGCGATTTTTATTCTGAATCCTATATCTCAGGCATAACCTTGGGCTTCGCCGCTATTGGCGTAACGTTGATGTATCTCATGCGAACCAAACTCAGCCAGAATTGATATTTAGCTCTTATGTATAAATTGGTAATTACTGAATTGATGCCTTCGGCATCAAAGGAAATGATCGATAATGGGCCTCGCTGGCCACCATCCTTACGACGCTTGGCGCACCGAAGGCGAGCGCCGTCAGGATTAATTGTATCCCTCCGGTGAGGACCGCCTTGTTTATTTGGAGTGATGGGCTGAAGTCCTAGGGATAATCCTGGGAGTAGCGCAATGACATCGCGGATTGAGGTGATCACGTCGGTGGCCGCGCACGGAGAAGGAGCGGCTGGTGGCCGCCTCTCTTGAGCCACGGCGTCGGAAATTGCCCGCGGCGCCAGGATTCATGTGAGCCAGCTGCTTCGGTGGCGCAAGGAGTTGTGTGCCGTGTCGCCGGCGGCAGAGATCGGGTTTTTGCCGATTGTGACGGAAGGCGCCGCCGACGACTGGCGCCACACGATCACGATCGAGGCGACCGCCGCCGCCGATCCCGCCATGGATTATCCCCGCTATCTCTATGGCGCACGCCGCGCCCCACCCGAGGATGTCGGCGGCATCCCGGGCTTTGAACTCTTCCTCGAAGCCATCGCCGATCCGAACCGCAAGGAGTATGACGAGCTCATACGCTGGTACGGTGCGCCGTTCGATCCCGCTCTCGTCGACGAGGATGTCATTCGTGCTCGTATTGAAAAGCTCGCCCGACGTCGCACCATCGGCAAAGCTGCCTTCGCCAAGAGCCGTGGCCAGATCAATTGAGCAAGCCGGTAACAGCCGTGGCCCTCGTCCGGGGGGGTACGATTAATTCCCACGAAAATGCCATCTAAATTTTCCGGGTCCGAGGCGCATCGCGATCTTCCGGGACGTGCTTTGGAAGAGCACTGGCGCTATCATCAATCATCCCACGCAACCGGCGGAGCGAGATGTCGGTTATCAAATCCGAGAGTTGATGATGATGCCAAGCCTTCACCGGCGAGACCTGTCGGTATCGCGATCACACAGTAGAGCTGAGGCGAACGTAATAGCTCGGGGCTCCTCGATCCGGGCAACGATAGCGTGGTGCAGCAGCCGGTCGAGCAGGGCGGTTGCGACCACACTGATCTCGTCGAAGATCAGCAGCGAGCCCGGCACAGATAGCGGATACGTTTGCGAACGACCCGTCCTTCTCGCCCCTTTGAGCGAGGTGATGATGTCCGCGGCGTCGAGAAAGCAACGCTGCATCCGACTTTGACCGCCTCCACGGTGAGTGCTGTGGCGAGATGGCTCTTGCCAGTGCCCGGCGGCCCGAGCAGATTGATGACCTCGGTCCTGTCGAGCCCGGGTCGATCCGATATTGCCGGCGCTTCTCGAGCACGGGACGGCAGGCGACGAGGCGCCCGGCATCGAGGATACGGATCGAATCCGGTGGTTGACAAACCTCGACAACACACCGGGTCTGATCCGATACACTGGAATAATTGCCGCCGCGCGAGACGAGCCCTTCATGGCTGACGCGGTGCTCGAGCTGGAGGAGGGCATCGAAGGGTATGGCGGGTAGAGGCTGCTGATCGAGCTGCTCGAGGGGAAGGCTTCCAAGACAATCCGCTGCGTCGCTGCATGCAGTCGGCCAACCATTCCAACGGCCTTTCCAAGACCACTCACTTATTGCAAAATAACACTTTACAATCGGCTTCCAGGACAGTTCGCAGTGCCACAACCAAGTCATATCCCTCTCAATGGCCGCTTTTGGACCGATGGCGCGTGGAGAACTTTGGTACTGGCCGTTTGCTGTATATGTATTTTCCTTGGCGCGAATACCGTTGGACGCTGGGCACCTTTCTTGTTTGTCCCTGTTATAGTTTACGGCGAATATCATTGGCACGGACAACGAGAACACGAGCAAAAATCAAGTAAAATTATTTTAGAATTATCAACACTTTATACAATAATACTTTATGTCTGCTATGGAATCGGTGTATTAATTATCAAGCAATTTCAATAACTCAGCAATAATCAAAAATTATCCACATATTCGCGACATCAATGGCGAAAACGTCCACAGTCTTCGGATCTGCTGTATCATAGCGTTAGACCGATTGCATGGCACTTGGTTTCAGGCCATCCTGTGAGAGTCTATGGCTGCAGAAGGCCAAGGCGCGAATGAGGAAACGCCATGAAACCCGTTGCATTCGTCGATATTACCAGCAATCGTACGGTTTATGTCAACGCTGATATGGTTTTAACGGCCTCAGAAGGCACACGCAACTCGACCGTCATAGAGTTTGCAGCGTCATTTAGAGGAGAAATCATCCAGTTTGAAGTAGAAGGATCGCCACAAGACATCGTGGAGAAACTTCAAAATGCAGGGAATGCGACATACCCTCTGCACAACAGCCTTCCATAAGCCCCCCCTCAACAAGGTGTTCAAATGCCGCTATGTAAATTCACCTCATCTGAGGGCGGGCCTGTATGGATCAACCCACATCTAATTGTTCGCATTGCACCCGATAAGGATTATACTCGGATAACTTTGGCGGACGGCGGGGTGAAAGATTTACATGCAAAGGTTATTGAGAAACCCGAAACGGTCGTACAAATTGTGAATGACGCATTATTCTCGAAATCAAAGTCATAAGCTCTCCCACTCCACCGGGAGTGCGCACCGCGCGCTCCCGGTCATTTACAATACAACATAAAACTATAAGATACACTGTCGCTTATTACTTGGAGTATAATTATGCCGCACTTTAAACTTCCAATAAAACTTGTCGAAGATATAACTTGGCCATTTGGCATAAGTATAATTGATGCCTCCGGAGAGGTGCTAGTTTGGGTTAACCGGGAGCACACTCATCTGGATCAAGAAACCCTTGAAGACGTAAAATCCGCCACACACTTCGGAAACTCAAAGAAAACTGCATTGGCTGAGAATGAAAAACAACTTCAAATACTTAACGACATTGTAAATATGGTCAACTTATCAATCGCAAGGCGGCAAAAAATTCGTAGAAGCAACGACATGAAAGCGCCGACAGATCCCAATACCTAGTATTTATAAATTCAAAGATGATAATATTGTTTCATTATTATATTTTCGTTAAATGTCGACGATATTACGCGTAACGGATTGATGTGTGCGTTGTAATTTCCCATTTTGCGGAACCGTCCCTAGTGATTTCTGGTAATCAAATTTCCTGGTCCGTGCGGACCGAATGTTCCTGGGACACATTTCGAAATCGGCTGCGTGCGCCCTTCGCGCATCACTGGATATTTTTCTTTTATGATCGCCAAAGCTGAACTGCTAGTTTCCAAAGCAATATACCGCCGCCCTTCGATACGCGTCAGGACATCTTAATGATACCTTGTGAAAGGAACCTTGGCGGGTCGAAAGGGACTGTTCGGCGCCTATCTCATGGTCGGTGTTGTGCTGGAAGACTGAACCGCCCCGGGTTCGTCGGAGGCCGTTTGGTTTGAGTCACGCCGCGATGGCTGGCTCGTCCAGCATCCCGTAGGAGCGTTCTTCGGCTTCGGCCGGCGGAATGTTGCCTATGGGCTCCCAGCAGTCGGCGATTGTTTAACCAGTCGACCCAGGTCGGCGTCGCGAACTCCACGGCTTCGAAGGATCGCCACGGCTCGCTCCGATGGATCAGCTCGGCTTTGTAGAGTCCGTTGATTGTCTCGGCAAGAGCGTTGTCATAGCTATCACCCACACTGCCGACGGAGGACTCGCTACCCGCCTCTCCGAGGCGCTCGGTATAGCGGATGCTGACATATTCGGCGCCGGCGCAGGGAACACCCGGTTGACATGGTCCAGCGGACACGGCGCGGCCTTGTCCTGAACAGTCGTGCGGAGGGGCTTGCCCCGAATGACACCTTGCAGGCCGAGGTCGGCCATCAGGCGTTCGACCGTGCATCGCGCAACGTCGAACCCCTCGCGCAACATCTGCCGCCAGACCTTGCGTGCGCCATAGACCTCGAGGCTCTCGGCTCGACCCCATGGGCCCCACGGTGATCGTCGATGAAGGCGATCATGACCGATGTCGGCGGTCGAGCTCCGCCTGGGCAAAATACGCCGACGCCTTGCGCAGGATCTCGTTCGCCTGCCGCAATTCGCGGTTCTCGCGTTCGAGAGCCTTGAGCTTGGCCGCCATGTCCGTCGTCAGCCCAGACTTGCGGCCGCTGTCGACCTCGGCTTTCTTCACCCATTCGTTCAGCGTCTGCGCCGTGCAGCCGATTTTGCTCGCGATCGACGCGATCGCTGCCCAGCGCGATGGATGCTCGGCTTCGTGATCCAGCACCAGCCGCACCGCCGCTCGCGCACCTCGGAGGAGAACTTGTTCGTCGTCTCGCCTGTCATGGCTCCACCTTCTTGTCTTATGGATGGGCTGTGTCTCGTGCAAAACTGAGTTGTCGAAGGGAATACCGATCCCGCCCGACGACGCCGAGGAGCGGGCCGAAATCGTCTTGGTCGCAATGGGCTGTTCCTGAGTGAGGTCGCCCTCGGCTCTTCTTCTGCCTTGAACGGATACATGGGCTTCGGGCCCGCATGACAAGACGAAGGGAAGCCCCGAATGAGCCAGACCATAGGGATCAATATCTCCAAGGACACGCTGGATGCCTACCGCCAATCCGATGGGCAGTGCCATCAAGTGCGAAACGATCGCGATGATCATCAGGCGCTCCTTCGCTGGATCGGCCGGAATGCCGAGTTCCTCGTCGTGTTCGAAGCGACTGGCGTTTATCATCGCGATCTGGAACTCACACTCGGTACGCGCGGTCTGCCGTTCGCGAAGGTCAATCCGAAGCAGGCCCGCCGGTTCGCTCAGGCAACGGGCCGTCTCGCAAAGACAGATCGCGTCGATGCCGCGATGCTTGCTCGCATGGGCGCCGCCCTTGCCCTGGCTCCGCCGGCACCTCGGCACCAGAGCTTCCATGACCTCAGAGAGTTGCTCGCCGCCCGGCGTGCCCTTATCAAGGATCGAACGGCTGCCAAGATACGTCGATCGACGGCGCCTCGCGCTGATAAAGCGCCAGCTGGATGCGCGGCTGAAGCGGCTTGACGACGACCTGGAACGCATCGACACCGAGTTGGCGTCGCTGGCAAACATGGGCGCCGGCCTGGCGGCACGGCTTGCCATCCTACGCAGCATACCGGGCGTCGGTGACGTAACCGCCATAGCGCTCGTCGTCGATATGCCAGAGCTCGGAGAGCTTGAGGGAAAGCAGGCCGCCAGCCTTGCCGGGCTAGCGCCAGTTGCTCGCCAGTCCGGCAAATGGCAGGGCAAAGAACGCATCCAGGGCGGTCGCGCCGCCTTGCGTCAGGCGCTGTACTTCCCCGCAATAGCCGCAGCGCGCTTCAATCCGGATCTCAAGCAAAAGTACGAAGAACTCATCGCTGCGGGGAAGGAGAAGAAGGTCGCGCTGACCGCGATCGTGCG
Organism: Ancylobacter oerskovii; assembly: GCF_018390555.1. Taxonomy (GTDB): domain Bacteria; phylum Pseudomonadota; class Alphaproteobacteria; order Rhizobiales; family Xanthobacteraceae; genus Ancylobacter; species Ancylobacter oerskovii. The sequence continues at coordinate 6,848 of NZ_JAHBGB010000032.1, forward strand.
GAAAATCATCGTGATGGCCAACGCCCTCATACGCGACGGCCGTCAATGGACGGCGACGCGTGCTTGACCAACACGGATACTCAGGAGTTGGGGCCTTCGACAAACCCGGGGTGGTTCAGACCAGAGAGATGTCGCTTCCACATTGAGCTCGTCCACATTCTCAGATAGAAACGAAGTAGGAAACGACTGGCTAGGTCGTCGATACATTCACGCAGAGTTTAGCATCGTCGGGGGAGTTCAATCCGACCGTGCCTTGCTTTCGACCGACTGAGCCACCTCTCTGAGATACTAGTATCATCCCTAAAAACCATCTTTTGAGTATTAATATGTCTCTATATTTGATCATATGCGATCTAAAAGTAAATTACAATTACCAAGCCTTTATTAGTCAAATGAGAGAATGGAATTTTAGAAGCCATCTTTCATCAATCTGGTATGGAGACATTGATGTCTCCATACGAACGGTCCGGTCTACCGTCAAACGGCTTGTGCCCCGCGACGATGATTCTATTGTTATCAAGCTAAAACCCGGATCAGACTGGTCGATATACATTCCGTCGGGAGACGACGTTTCTCACTCGGCAGCACGGTCTGAGAACCCACGTTAAACGTCTCCCATACACTCCGTGGTCCCGACCTGGAGCCGCACTGCTGATTTCACGGAGAATTAACTTCGCCGATGGAGGCTTGGAATCTGTGACCTGCCCCCGCTGGTCCCGCGGTCATAACGAGAGTCTGCCGGTTTGATATTCGTCCTGCCCCACCGGCACAAGCGCGTCGGGCGTGACGCTTCCATCATGCAGGAACGCCCGACACGCTTATGCCGGTGTTCGGTTCCCCAGGGATGAATGCGGCCGGACATTGTTGTAGTGGTAGCGCCAGACGGGCAGCTTGAGCCTGGCGTCAGCCAGGCTGTCGAACAGCTCCTCATTCAGGAGCTCGTCGCGCAGCGACCCATTGAATGATTCAATGAACGCGTTCTACTGCGGCTTGCCGGGATCAATGTAGTACCACTCGACTCGGTTTTCGCTGGCCCACTTCAGGATCGCTCGGCTGGTGAACTCGGTGCCGTAGCACATTGGGAAGAGGCTCGACCGTTGGCTGACGGCGCGCGAAGCCTTGCGTAGTGCAGCGCGCCGTCACGGCGGTCATGACCGGCCAGCAGGTCTCTAAAGTGAGGTTGTCGAGACAACACTTTGGAGAGAGGCCGACCATGACCAAGCGCTTTTCTACTCCCACCGGCGCCGTGCTGGTAGCGATCGACATGTCCAAGCATCGTCAGGAGGTCCTGATCGAACGACCTGAGGGTGGTCGACGCCGGCGGATGACCGTGATGGCGACCAAGCAAGACTACGAGCGCCTGGTTGCTGAGCTTTCTGCGATCGGACGACCGATCCTCGTCGGCTTCGAGGCGACCGGCAACTACCATCGCACGCTCGCCCACCGACTGCTGACGACAGGCTTCGAGCTGCGGCTAATCTCCTCGGTCGCGCTCGCCCGGACTCGAGAGGCTCTGCACAACGGCTGGGACAAGAACGATCCCAAGGATGCCCAGGTGATCCTGCACATGTTGCGGATCGGCGCCACGCAGGCCTATGTCGATCCGCTTGCCGCCGGTATCCACGACCTGCAGGAGCTGTCGAAGACGCACGAGACGATCTCGAAGGCCAAGACGCAGACCTGGCACCGCATCCTGACGCATTATCTCCCGCTGTATTTTCCGGAGATAGCCCGCTTCGCCGGCAACAGCCGCTCGGACTGGTTTTTGGCGCTGATCGAGCGTTTCCCGACGCCCGGCAGCATCACCACACTGGAGCGGGAAGCGTTCGTGGTTGAGGCCTGGCCTCTGGTCGGCCGCAAGGTCTCCAAGGCTCGGCTGATCAACGATATCTACGAGACGGCCTGCTCATCGATCGCGTTGCCGGTGTTGGAGGAGAGTGCGGCGATCACAATGTTCCGCATGATCATCGCTCAAGCGCGAGGCCTGATCCGGGAGCGCAACCGGATCGAGGAGATCGCACAGGCCACGCTGGCTGATCATCATGACTACCGGCTGCTGCGGCGGATTCCCGGAATCGGACCGATCAACGCTCTGACAATCCTCGCCGAGGCTGGAGACCTGCGCAGGTTCGGCCATCACCGGCAGTTCCTCAAGTTCTGCGGCCTCGACCTCGCGACCTGCCAATCCGGCACCTTCCGCGGCCGGACCAAGCTGTCGAAGTACGGCAATGCCCGCCTGCGCCGAACGTTCTGGATGGCAGCGCAGGTCGCCGCGCGCCAGCGCGATAACAGCTTCCGCGACAAGCTCGGCCGCTATGTTGCCGGCCACGCGGACGATGCCGATCGCCGTCGCAAGACGATGACCGCACTTACCGCCAAGATGGCGCGGGTGGCGCATGCCGTCGTCAAGACGGGGACAGAATACCGGCCGTTCCTGGAGCGGTCGGATGCCAGGTGGAAGGACCCCTCTCTGCAAGTGCCGTGAGGGCGCCGAAGGCGACCCTGTAGATAATGTTCGGGCCTTCCACCTGGGTGCGTATCTCGTCTTGAGGACGGTGAGGATCACGGCCGTATCAATGCCGCTGGATCCTGTGTTTGCTATGGCCGGGAGCGATCCCGTTGACGGTGGAAACCATCTGGATCAGCTTATTACCGACGTCGGCGCATTGCCGACGCGATGAGACCTGCTGGCCAAAGCCCAAAGCTGCTTCCCGACATAGGACGTTGTCGCTGACTATGCAAGCCGGTTTGCCATAGAGCCGCACCAGCGTGTCGAGTTCGCGCGCGACCCTGACGCCCGAGATGCTGGTGTCGCCCACCAGGCAAAGGTTCTCGCGGCAGGCGCCATCGTTGATCGCCAGGATGCGCAGGCGCCGGGAAACGCCGAATGTGTCGGCCACGAAGTCCATAGACCAGCGGTCGTTCGGCCGCAGCCGCACCGGCATCGGCGCCGGCTGCCGCTTCTCACGACGTGTCGTCGGCCGGCAATGAAGGCGGAGATGACGGCACAGCTCGTCACCGATGCCCTCATCATGGCGATCTGGCGCCGCGGCAAGCCGGACAGCCTGCTGCATCACAGCGACCAGGGTAGCCAATATACGAGCGAGCAGTTCCAGCGCCTGATGGCTGACCACGGCATCACCTGTTCGATGAGCCGATCGGGCAACGTCTGGGACAATGCTGCGATGGAGAGCTTCTTCTCGTCGCTGAAAACCGAGCGGACAGCCCGCAAGGTCTACAGGACGAGGGATGACGCGAGAGCGGATGTGTTCGATTACATCGAGCGCTTCTACAATCGCCGACGCAGGCACTCGACACTGGGCTATCTGAGCCCGATCGAGTTCGAGGAACGAGCTAAATTAGCCTAACCTCGTGTCCACAGAACCGGCAGCAGGCCAGATCGCCTGCATTACAACACCCTTCCGAAGTGGATCGTCTGAGAACAGTCCGTAATCTCCTCCAACTAGCACTAACTCCCGGATCAGTCGAACGTAGCGTTCGGAACTCTGGCCGAACCACCCAAAGGCGACCACCTCAAGTCAACGGCCAAGGTGCGACCTCTGCGCAGTCATAGCGTGGGGCAACAACCCTTGCATCCGGGCCATTCAACTGTAATATTTCTGTTAAGCGGTATTTGCGATTGTTCCTATGTGGAAGCCATGACTGAAAGTTCTGCTAATACCCCGAGCGGGAGTCCGGCTAGCCCTCCTTTCGGAGAGGGTGTTTTGCGGGATTTTAGTCGCTTTGATGAGAGGCCGTTTGTTCATAACGCCCTCGACGATCTTATTTCCATGACGTCGTTGGAATCCGGTGTCCATACGGTGAATATCCAAGATGGTTTTTTTGATTTTATGTATCGTCGCCGAAAGTCCAGGGCACTCCTAGTCTTTTTTCATGGTGCTATGCGGAAAGAAGTAACGTTTCCGATTTTTTCAGGTTTGGGAATCGGCCACAGCCTGAGAGCAAGCCGTTTGCTTTTTAGTGACATGACACTCCATGTCGACAGAAAAATGCGCCTTGGATGGTACCTCGGAAAGAAAAATTACTGTTATTCTGATGATATAGTAAGTATAATTAATTGGGTTGTGAAGACGCATGGCTATCGGCGCATTATTCTCGTTGGTGGATCGGGCGGAGGGCACGCGGCCCTCAAGATATCTCGTCGAATTGCGAAATCAATTGCCTTCGTTTGGAACCCGCAGAATGATATAGGCAAATACTACTGGCCTCCAGTTGAGAAGGTATCAAGCGTAATATTTGATAATCCGGATTTATATTCTGTTCCTGATGGGGACCGCGCGAAATTTCAAACATGTCTTTCAGACGTATATCGAGGAGGGTCGCAAGATAATTTTATTGTTTATCTTCAGAACTTTTCAGACACCATGCATTTGGAGCAACATGCGTCTTCATTCTATCAGTCTATGGTAGGTGTAGAAAGGAATTTAGAGGTTGGTTCATATAAGATGAATAACAAAGCCATTTTGATCGTTGGGGATTGGGCTGATGGTCATGTTGGACCGCCTCGGGGAGCAATGACCGAAATTTTATATGCCTTGGTCGAGCGTTCAGCAAATATCGCTGACATGTTTTTGAATGATAGTGTTACTAGTATTGTAAATGACTCTTTGTCGAAAGCTTCCATGTTTTCGGAGGAGATAGTCAAGTAGAATGACGTTTTTCATGTTGTGAGGCTCTTGAATGAAATATAGGGATCATTTGACACGAAATTTTTGATGTACTGCCCAATTGTGTAGAGGTTGATAGTCATACACGGAGCGTGGTTGGTAGTCGCCGGCACTATCTCGGATGTTGCCTCGGGGTATGGTTTCCAATCTGCGTGTGCGGGAGTGGCCATTTATCGCATAAAGTAGCCACTCCTCTTGGCTACTCGGTTTTTCTGCCAACGTCAGATCGATAATTGGTTCTTGACCGTCGCTCCCATCGTTTATGATTGAGATGGATGTGATATCAATCATAATATTGCCGCAAATATACTGAAATCCGCGGAAATCTCTTTCCGGGACAAGGGTGGTGTCGACGACAATTGGCGGAAATAAAAGTGGGGCATAATATATTCTGACGGTCGTTCCGCTGCGTTCAGCAGAATTAATTAATACCGGATCACTTTTTTTCAGTGTTACAATCCGAAGAGCGTGCGTTGCTCCGATGCGTGCATTTCCTGGGCCGTCAATATGCAATGTCCGGCCGTCTTTGATCGAGTATGGGTATGGATAATCTGGTCCAAGAAGAACGTGCTGGCTGCTTTCTTGATGTAATTCGAGCATTGCTAAATACGGACTGACTCGATTTGACGAAAACGTGGAACTCTGAGTCATCCAAAATAAGGGGCGATGGCGTTGTCCCGTCAAGGCGGAAATGTCAGCTTCAATATTAATTTGATGTTCCATTAGTTTATTTTTATACGTATCTATACTATCTCGAGTCGCGGATTCTCCGCCTCTCCAGAGAGTTCCCGCATAAAAAACATCGTCGAATCCCACTTCGGAAGCAAGTTCTTTAATGCGAGTAATGGCTGACAGGCGATTATTATAAGCATTGGTTCCTTTCATGACTGCTTCGTAAGGCCTCCCGGGAAGTCCAACACAAAACCAGGCCGATGCCCAGTTGATGTTAGCAATCTCCGCTGCCCAAGCCATCCGTATTGCCAATTGCTCTGCTGGCGTTTCACCTTGCCTACCTCGAGTTCCGGTCGCACCTCGCTTTGCACGGATCGGGTTCAGCGTATCGATTTGTGTGGAATCAAGGATAGGATAAGGGTTTTTACTGGTTGGCCCTAGACCCATGCGGACATCCGATCCCAGCATCATAGCTTGAGTAGGATAGGGATTAACGTAGGTCGTCAGAGGGAAGCCTTGAGATCCTGCAGCGTTACTCTGTCCATCAGAAGAAAAAATCCAAAGGATTTTTGAAGTTGCGCCAATATGTTCGATTAAAATGTTTTCAGAGAGAGGAAAATTTGGTGAACTAAGGAGAGAGGCATAGCGGTTGAACCGTATAAAAGTTCGCCACATAGGAGGCTTAACCAAAAAATTAAGTGAAGTCATGGTTCCCTCTGGAAAAACGAGTTATAATCATGCGTTAAAACGAAATAATATGATACAAAATATTGGAGTATCCAAGGAATCGTCCTTATTACATAAGTTGACACAATGGAAGACATGCGATTGCCATGATGGTCACTCCGTCAGTTTCAATGTGCGTACAGAATTCACGGCGAACGAGAGAAGCCAAGGGGGCCTGCAACGGTGGGGTAGCGTGATGTCGGCTGGCCCGACGAAACGGTACAGTGTATAGGTCTAAAGTAGGGCACAATGAGGGCTCCCTGATTAGAAGTCGGGGCGGTCGCAGCATTCGATGAACGGAACAGGTGGCAAAACTGCATTGTGCCGCGACGATCCTCTTGCACAAACAGCAACCCCTATCTGTGCCGATTTTGGATTCGGGTAGAGGCGTTAGGGACGTATGATTATCATGCTGACGCCACGCTGTTGATTTTCGTCGAGAAGTGACCCTGGATTTCCACTGAGAAGTGACCCGGGTTGATGGTGGTCTTGGGTCAGGTGGCGGTCAAGTTTCGCGGCTTCTTGAACCGCCCCGCGTTTTCTAGACGCCTTCGGCTTTTGCTTTGTGCTGCCTCGATGGGTGACAGCATCCCGTTCCGTGCGTGCTTCCGCGTGGGGTTGTAGAACATCTCGATGTAATCAAACACGTCCCGACGTGCCTCGTCGCGCGTGCGATAGACCTTGCGGCGGATACGTTCGCGCTTGAGCAGGTTGAAGAAGCTCTCGGCCACGGCGTTGTCATGGCAGTTACCGCGACGGCTCTACGAGCAAACCTCGGTCATCGTCACCACCGACCTCGCCTTCGGCGAATGGCCGTCAGTGTTCGGCGACGCCGAGATGACCACGGCTCTCCTCGACCGCCTCACCCATCACTGCGACATCATCGAGAGCTGGCGCTTCAAGAACAGGATCTGACCTCGCTCGCCCATCCTTCCCGGGGGCCCTCTTGCACGCCGATCAAGGGTCCCGTTCCAACGCCGTTTGACATCATTGACCTCGCTGCTGGCGAAGTCGAAGCCGGCGAGGTCGCGATAGGCCGGGAAGCGGGCGGCCTTGAGTTGGTAGGCGGTCGAGCGCACCTCCCGTTCGGCGGTCTCTGCCTTCAGGAGCTGCGAGAGGATCGGCATGGCGGTCTCGAAGGCGGGAGCCCCCTGTTCGGTAAGTTCGGCGACGGCTTGCGCCATGCCGTGCATCTTGAGGCTGCGCAGCATGATGACGAGGGCCCCGCTGGCCGGATCATGACGCATGGTGTGCCTCCCTGGCCCGGCGCAGGGCGTCATAGCGTTCCACATTGGCCTGAGGCTCGGTGGTCACCATGAGGGCGGCAGGAGCCGGGATCGTCGGCGTGCTCAGCGGCGTGCCGTCGATCAGTCGGTGCAGCAGGTTGAGGATGTGGGTCTTGGTCGGCACGCCGACCTTGAGAGCGAGTTCGACAGCCTCGAGCACGACCTGCTCGTCATGCTGGAGGACCAGGGACAGGATCTCCACCATCTCGCGGTCACCGCCCGGCCGTTTGAGCAGATGCTGCTGCAAGGATCGGAACGCCGGCGGCATCTCGGCGAACGGTGCGCCGTTGCGCAATGCGCCGGGCTTGCGCTGGACCACGGCCATAATGGCGCCAGTCATAGACGGTCCGGCTCTGGCGATCATGGGAGCGAGCGAACACCCGACCATGCTCACAGATGGCCTGCCCCTCGGCGACGACGACGATCCGGTCGGGATAAGCTTCGCGACCGCAACGCGGCGGCGAAGGCCATGCTGGCGAATTACGCGACGCAGATCACCTTCCCGGGGGGCCGGTTCTACGATCCCATCGCAACGCCCATGGCATTCGGGTCGACCACAGAGGCCGTTACCACCGGCGCCCGGCTCGATCTTGCGGCGGCGGTGTGGGCCGATAGCTGGCTTGAGGACGCCGATGAGGCCGCGCTGCTCGCCGACTTCCGGGCCAAGGTGGGGTTGGATATCCCCTCACTTGCCTGACCGGTATCCAACATAACTCGTGGCAGTACCCTCCCGACCATACGGGTAAGGCGATCCCACGAGGTTCCATGCCCCCCCCCTCTGGGCGGTTTTTCTATGAGTGGTGGGCGGCCGGACGCGGGCTGCTTGCGATTGCTCACTCACGTCCGGCCTGACCCCGACCGAATGGGGTTACGGCGGGGCTGACGCCCAGATATCACGCCATATGAGGCAGAGGAAACGGCCGGGAGTTGGCCGGACGCTGGTTGCGGGTCACGTCCGGCCGTACCGGGCGCCGCTCTCATTTGGGGCGGGAACGGCGCGAGGTGGCGGTGAAGTAGCCTTCGGCAAGCCGCGCGACCAGACCGCGTCACGCAACTCTGACCTGCGCCGTCGGATGGGGGAATGGGGCGGCCGGACGCCTCGTTGCAATGGTTCGCGCGCCCGGCCTTGCCCAGCCAAACGCCGGGCCGGGGCGATGGCTAGCGAACGTTTGTGAAAAATCCACGACAGGAAAAGCGGCCGGGCGCCCGGGGACTGTGGCTGCGCCCGGCCGAGCCTGCGCCGAGTTGGGGGAGACCCGCAGGCTTCCTTCAGACTAGCCGAGCCTGGTCGCGGCTCAATGACGATTTCGCACTCACCGAGGATGAAAAAATGGACACACGGGAGTTGCAAACGCGGCTCACGGCGCTTGGCTATGCGCCGGCCGATCGATGGTGTCATGGGCCTGAAGACGCGGGCAGCGACCATCGCGTTTCAGCGGGCGGCGGGACTGTACCCCCATGGTATCGCCGGGCCGAAGACGGAGGCGGCCTTGAAAGCCGCCATCGAGGCGCGGGCGGTCGATGTCACGCCGGCGCCGGTGCGCCAGAGCATGAGCGCCATCGGCCTTGCCGTGCTCATCAGTCGCGAGGCGCGCAAGCTGACGGCCTATCGGGACACCAAGGGCATCCTGGACAATCGGCATCAGCCATACCGCCGCCGCCGGCGCGCCGATCCCCTATCGGGGGCTCACGATCACCGCGGCCGAGGCGGACGCCATCTTTGCCCGGACCTCACCCAGTACGAGGACGCGGTGCGCGCAGCGGTCAAGGTCGGCTTGGCTGATCACCAGTACGATGCGCTAGTGTCCGTCTGCTACAACATTGGCACCGGCGCTTTCGCTGGCGCCACCTTCGTCAAGCGCATCAACGCCGGCGAGAGCCGGGCTCGGATCCGCGCGGCCATCCTGATGTGGTGCAAGCCGACCGAGATCCTGTCCCGCCGCACCGGCGAAGCGGACCAGTTCGTCACGCCCTATAGCGTCTCGCTGCCCAAGGCCCGGTCTACCGACGCGCGGCCGATCAGCGTGGCTGCTTGACTACCCTCAACTTTCATCGCGTCAACGCGAATACTGCCCCACGATTACCTGCGGCCCGATGCCGCCGAACAAACGGGCTGGAGACTTACGAGGCTTCAAGGCTTTTACGACTTCCGTCAGATCGCGGTACGCGCCGATAACGAAAACGCCATCCTCATAGGGGATGTAGTCCAAGGTATATCTGAGCGCCAATTTTCGAGCGGTCTGCTTAGTTGCGCTGCAACCTGTAGGAACGAACACGGACCAAGCCGCCCAGCTCTTGGCTTCTGACGAAGAGTGTTGCGGGGATAATGTCCATCGCTCTCCCTCCAATGTAATTCTGCGCTGAACAATGCGATATGGAAAAATTTCCATATTCATGGCTGCATCCTCACCGATTTCTAGCAGGATTCAGGTGAAATAACTCCAGGTTCCGCGGCTTTATTCCATATGTACAATATTTCCAAGCCCACTTCCTGCGAATAGCAAAAATATGGGCTTCCTCACCCACATCACGGGGCGGGAATGCTTCGATGGCAGAACGCGTTCAGTATACCAGCGGATTGCTGCAGTGCAAGCGCTCAAGAGCGAGTGCCGTTGGCGCGGCGTGAATGCGTGCGATTGAGCCGTCGGTACGCCCACCCCCACCAGGGCCCGCCCAAGCGGGGCTCTTTTATTTGGAGAATGTCATGAGCACGACCACGAAGGCCACGGCGACCGCCGTGCTGGCCACCCTGACGCCTGCCATCGCACAGGCAACGCATGCGGCCGTGCGCCACGCGGCGACTGCCGGCCTCGACACCACCGACGCCACGGCAATCGCCAAGGAGGTGGCGAAGGAGGCGACGGCCGTCGTCATCAACCAGACGAACAATGAGCTCTGGTACCAGAGCCGCGTGACGCTGGGCGCCATCCTTGCGGCGCTCGCCGGCATTCTCGGGCTGTTCGGCTGGGCCGTCCCGGCCGAGATGCAGGGCAAGGTGATCGACCTCATCGTCGCCCTCGGTCCGGTGATCGGCGCCGCCCTGGCGCTCTATGGCCGCTGGGCCGCCAAGAAACCGCTCGGATCCTGACGACCTTCCCCGCCTACGCATGAGGTGCCTGTGATGCCCAACTCGGAAAGGGGGGCGGCAATGGACCAAGACAGCCGGCAGTCCTTGGATGTTCTCGATACCCGCCTGCGTGCCAATGAACGCGGGCTTGCCGATGTGCAGTCGACCATGCGGGACGCCAGATCGGCACGCAGTACACCAAGTTCGAGCAGGCGATGGCCGCTTAGGGGGCGCGGTTCGAGCAGCAGATCAACGCACAGAATGCATTGATCGAGAAGCGGAGCGAGCCGAAGTTCCAGATTTACGCGATCATCATCCCGATCATCCTCGCCACCGTCGGCTTCGTCTGGGCAATCCTCCAAACGCAGATCTCCTCCAAGCTCAATCAGGAGACCTTCGTGGTCGCCACCGAGAGGGCGAAGGAGGCCCGGCAGGGGCAGGACAAGGCGGTTGAAACCATCGTGGCGAAGATGGCTCCGTTCGAGGTGCACAAGATCCAGTGGGATGCACAGGCCTCGGAGAACGCCAGCCTTCAGCGGCAGATCGACGAGGTGAAGCGGAGCTCCGCCGACACCTATTCGGCCCGTGACGTCATCCTGCGTCTGGAAAGCCGGCAGCGGGAGCTCGAGGATCTGGTATCCGGGGGCGGGTCACCGAGCTGCATTGCAAGGTATTATTGCTGGCGCGCGACCATGGTGTCTGCCGCCAGCTGATGGCGATCCCCGGCGTCGGGCCTGTCACCTCGCGGGCCTTCGTCAGCACGATCGACGTTCCGGCGCGCTTCAAGACGTCGAAGGCCGTCGGCCCCTCGCTCGGATTGACGCCGGTTCTGCACCAGTCCGGCGAAAGCTATAGGATCGGCCGGATCTCTCGGCGACCACCACGCGAGTCAGATTGTTCCGTCTCGTTCTACGGATCCCATGCTGGGAGAGCCACACGGCTGATCCCGAAGAGAAAAGCGGACCCGCGAGAGGCAGTCGGAAAGGAGCACCTCAATGCACTTGACCCAAGCCGGCCGAATAGAGAAGAGCCAAAATTCCACGCCGAAACACACAACAAGCCCCGTTCGCGCTCATGAACGGCTCTCCGACCCCCGCTGGCATGAGCCCTGACCCGCCAGAATTTTCCAGTTTACGCAGGCCCAACTTCGGGTTGGACCTGACGAGGGACAACACCGAGACGCTGAAGATGATTCCGCACCGGTGGAAGGTAATTCATACGGTACGCGAGCGTCCCCGCCGGACCTGCGAGGCAGTGACGCAGCCGCCGGTGTCGTTTCGCGTATCCCGCGCGGCGATAGCGGGCCAAACCTGCTCTCCATGGTGCTATTCGAGAAGTTCGGTCAAGCAATCCGCCGCGTTTCACGAGTTCGGAATTCAGCTCCATTCAAGACAATTGAAACATTTGGCAATCCAAGAATTTCGAAAAATTCGTCACAAAAACGAGAAAGACGATGTTCAGGGAGATCAAAACTCGGATCCGGCTGGTGGGAAACACCGACGAGCCCGGAGATCGCTGAAATCTCAACAGCCATCTTCCTGACTGTCTTGGGATTTCGAAAATCTCCTATCACGTGCACAGCTAGGTCCTGAACTGGCGGATTACGAGATACCATCTCGCGAGGAATCATTTGCATTTTCTTCTCGATCTGATCGGAAGAAAGGTGCCCGCCGCTCAGTTCATGCCAATATCGTGAAATTTCCCGGTAATAATGCCGGAGACCGAAATAAGTGGTGCTTACGTGCGTGAGCTTTGTACGTGTGAGTGAGGCCCCATCGTCAAGAGCGAATGCGAGTGGCACATCAGGCAAAACCTTTGCAACAGAGTCTTTACCAAAAGCGCTCTGGACGCGCCAAATAAACTCGGTATCCGCGGAAACACGCACATCATCCCACCCTCCAAAGCGATCCGTAACCTCCCGCTTAAAGAGGAAAGATGAATGACTCCAGTGTATGAGCCGATCCGTGAGCCGCCAATTGGTCGTAAAATGCATTGAGTGTCTAGCCCTAATCCAGTGCGCAAGCACAGCGATCGCCCCATCTTTTTCGGAAAGATGCCGCAACTGACTTGCAATTTTCTGGGGGTGAGACCAATCATCAGCATCATGAGTTGTGATATAGTCTCCAGTGGCAATCTGCAGTCCACGATTACGAGCCGCATACGCCCCACTATTTCGCTCCTGGCGCAACGGAACAATTCTCTGGTCGCCTGCGGCTAGACGGTTGACAATCGAAAATGTCTCATCATCGCTGCAATCATCGACAACTATAATCTCGAGATCTTGATAGGTTTGCTGCACTAGCGATCTTATCGCGGTCTCGATTGAGCCTTCCGCGTTGAAAGTTGGAACAATTACTGACACCTTACCATAATGCGAATCGTCCCTAACTGCAGGCTCGCCATATATGTTTGATATGGAGAGGCCCTTTTCTTGATTGATAAGTCTCAGTTGAGATAGGCCCTTTGCTTTAAATATCCTATTGATTTCCGACAAACGATCTTCGTCACTGTCAATAATATTTGAATTTGCCAAAATTAGATTTGAGTTGTTATCGTGTATATTATAATGAGATAAAATATGCTTCGCTTTTGGCATGTCTCCTGCTTGGAAATGCAACATTGCGTGCATGATAACGCGTTCATCCGTATTGAAGTAGCGCGGGGCAAAACTGGACAGCCCAGCAAGAATCTTGTCAGCCTCAAGATTTTCGCCTTGAAATGCAAGCCAAGCGGCTAGGCGTCGGCCGGCTTCGAAACGAGCAAATTCGTCGAAGCGGGGATCTGCTATGCAGGCACGAAGCTCAGCCGCGGCGGCGTCCGAAGCTCCACCCCAAAGATTCAGTTCCTGCATGCGGACCTTCCGCATGCAGGAGGAGCGAGACGTCAGACGCCCTTCAAAGCGACCATACTCAATATAATGAAGAAAGAGCGCAGGATCATCCTCAGCTATTCCCAAATCCTGGGAAGCATAAAACTCAGCGTCAAAATTCTTGTTGGGACTTTTTCCAGCTTTAGCCCCTTCAGTGAGAAAATGTTCAATTGCAGCTGATTGCGTGAACGAACGATCAGAAAACTGGGAATTGTACCATTTTAGTTGAAACAATCCCGAAGAGCGAATTGTGTCGATTTGCTGCTGTAAATTGGCAGAGACTTTGGATCGGCGCCTGTATATGGAAAACTGATCAGCGACCGTCGGCCCCTCGGTTTCGAGCGTGTCAGCCAGACGCTCTAGCTTTGGCTGGAACGTTAATGGCATGTGCGCTAGGTCGCCGGCTTCAAAACTGACAGCCGAAAACACAGCCCCGTCTTTTCCCTGAAGAACATCGACCGCACAAAAAAAAGCATCCGTCTTACGTGCGATCTCGATGACAGACGCGTATGTATCTCTAAATTTAGGAAACTCCTTAATATCAACGTCGATAAACCCTTCTCCGAACTCTCCTACTCGTGCAAAATGGACAGGCTCATAATAAGCTCGAACTGCTTTTCCCTTTTGGCGACTCTTAAGCAGAATCGAAAAAACGCTACCATTTAAACAGTAAAATCTTATTTTCTGAGCGGATTTTTCAGGATCGATGCAAGAAAATATAAATTCCTCCGCAAACCAGATGCTTTCTCTCTTGTGCGCGAGAGCGTCCCGCTCTCCTCGCGCAATTATTTCTTCTATAGGCAAGTGACGCCCGTGCTTTTCACAACGGTATCCACCTTCGTCTCGCTCCGTTAAAAGAAAGAACGTATTGAGGCCTTGCCCTTCAACGAGCTTTATCGCCACGGGGGGCAGCATCTCGCCACCAAGAAGGGCAGGAAGGCTCACCTCGGCACTTCTGCGCTTCGGAGGATTGAGGCCCGAGGCAATCGCAATTTCGGTCAGCGCTGCGGTCGTCAGGTCAAGCTGCTGCTTTGCCCGAGCCATAGCTCGCCGGCAACGCTTTAACAAAATCTCTTGGTCCTTCACTCGAGACCTCGTGGCTGGGGCAACGCCCATTCTCTGCAAATTTCCATGAGGCCTTATGCCCGGAGATCAATCGGAAATCAATGTTTGCAATATCTTGCAAGCTCGCTCCAGAATCAGATGAAGGCGTCGCAGCTATCGCCGCGGAGCAAGGCCCCACAAGCCGCCGCCGCGCAGCAGCGAAGAAGCGCCACAACAAAGCAGGATCAACGCTAACAGCCAAGAGGCTCGCTCGTCCCTCCGCGGCGGATGGTTTGATATCGAGGCGTCAGCAGTTATCCTCAGGAGCAAACGCCGCTCCCCACGTCCACCCTCGCCGGACGGCCGCTTGGCAGATTGTTCCCTATCACGCCTCAGACCCAGGGATGCTCGTGTCGATCAACAATATTGAAAATTGAAGGAAATATGCGCTCGCGAGCGAGGGCGGCCGCCATTCGAGTCACGGATGGCAGAGGGACGTTGGCTTGCACTGCACCAACGAAATCGCTTAAGCTCAACTCACTGCTAGGCTCCGAGATGGTAAGGAACGGTAACATTATGATGACGTTTGCGACTTCCTAAAGAGGCATTTACTCGTTTTAATCACCCCCCCAGAGTCGGGCCGTGAAGTCATAGTGCCAATTTGGTTGGGGTTGTTGATGGATTCTTTTAATAGTGAGTTCAATTAGTTCGCCGACAGCAAGCTTTATAATAACTTCTACATCAAATTAAAAATGGCAAAAGGCAAGTACGCGACACAATTATACTCGTGGATTTGCCAGCATGAATGATTATACGAATTAATTAGGATCTGATATTTATGCCACTTATCAATAATCGAGTCTACGCCTATATCAGAAATATAGCGATACGTTGAAAGTTCGCCAAGGCCTGACTTCGGTCACTCTCCCATCACGGTGATAAGGACTTATAAAGTCGATGAAAATTGGCGTGTTGACATTGCCGATGAACAAGAATTTCGGTGGCAATCTCCAAGCTTACGCTTTGGTGGAGGTGCTGAGGCGCCTTGGGCATGACCCCTTGCTGATAAATCGGCGCCATCCTCCAGAAAATTTCGTCGATGATGCTGCAGTCGCTGCAAACGACGCAGAGGCACCCCTTGTGACGGATTCGTTTGGAATGAGCGAAGCCGTCCAGAATCGAATTTTTCTCGACAAGTACCTCACTCCGATCACTCGACCCTTTTTTTCGTCCGCGCAGCTTGCAAGGAATATCGACAAATATCAATTTGACGCGGTCGTTGTCGGCAGTGATCAGGTATGGCGCGCGAAATACGCGAGGGCTGCTCTATCCGACTTCTTTCTTGGATTTCTTGAAAGAAGTAACAGTCGCACAAAACGCATCAGCTACGCGGGATCGTTCGGTGCATCTAGCTGGGAGTACGACGCGGATCAAACTCACGAAGCTTCACGGCTGATACGGCAATTCGATGCGGTTTCCGTGCGAGAAGATTCTGCTGTGACGTTATGTCATGATTATTTGAGTGTTGACGCTCAGCATGTATTAGATCCAACTTTGCTGTTGTCCGCTGACCATTATTCAAGTTTGTGCCCAGAAAGATCTGGGAACATTGAAAGCAATCGTCTTCTCACTTACGTTTTGGACGCAAATGCCGACAAGGAGCGCGTGATTACAGCTTTGTCGGAGGCTTTATTTCTGAAGGCATATTCCACTGATGGCAAGCCGCTTCTTCCTACTGGATCGTCAAAAACTGGCCGAGGGGATAAATCGATAGAAGGTTGGTTGGCATCGTTTCGGGATGCCGCCTTTGTCGTGACTGATTCTTTTCATGGTGTTGCGTTTTCGATCATTTTCAATAAGCCCTTTATCGCCTACGGCAATCCTAGCCGGGGACTGGCTAGGTTCACATCTCTTTTGAAGTTGGCTGGCCTCGAGGATCGTTTGGTAATTAAATCCGGTGGGGTCGATCTGGACAAGATGTTGCAGCCTATCGATTGGAAGGCTGTAAATGATCGTTTGGCTGCGCTACGCATTAAGTCTATAGGTTTTCTTGAGGCTGCTCTGGCTGGCAGCAGTCGGACGGGAAAGTTCTCACCACAGTCGATCATTACAAAAAATGAAACGCAAGTGGAACGGCCTGTCTTCACTTCGGTCAACAACGCCTGGCAGATTGTCTCCCATGGACATTCGACTGCCCTTACAGTCGCCCCTGGCGCTGCCATAAGAGGGAATTTGATCTGGTGCGATTTACCCGTCACGCTTCATAAACAATCAGCCTATAGGCTGAAGATCGATTGGACCGTACGGACCAATGCGAGCTCCGTGAGTTTGTGTGTCAGGAACGGGGAAGCCTCCAAAGTCGTTATCATAGGCACGGTGAAGATCGGAAATTCTGCCATCACCCCTCGCGTCGATACTGTTGATTTTATCGCTCCAGGCAACGGTTTTACGCAGTTTGCGCTGGGAGCCGCGAGCTTTACCGGTGACAATGCCGGCGCGGACATCGCGAGCATTTCATGTGAAGAAATTCCACTGAATCTTGTGAAACCTCAAAAGAATATTTCGAGCTTTGCTGACCAGGCGAGGGAACTTGCTCTGCGAGACAACGAGCAGTTCCTTACGGCTTATGCGGAAAGGCGAAACAAGGCAGGCGCACGTGCACGTCTGATGTTTTCTGCGCATTCTATCGAGAAGGGATTGAGTCGCTCCGCGTTTCGCGCAGGCTTTGGTCGTAAGGCTATTGAGAAGCTGGCCGTTGAAACCCAAAATTGGCTTGCGAAGGACCACGATACCGATGATCGGTTTTTCAAGGCCGCCATATCCGTGATGCACGCGTACTTTGAGCGCCACAAGAAACTTGAAGTGGACGTTTCTGAATTCTGGAACTTGTTCAGCCCTTCGGTGCAGGAAATTATTCTTCAGGCCGATGACGTTCATGGTGGTGCTCTGACAGCGGAATCCGCACGGGAGGAGCTGGTACCGACTTGTAGCGAACGCAAGTTCTTGGACGTTGTCTATGGGAGGCGGAGCGTTCGTGAATTCACATCGGCCCCGGTCCGTGACGAGGATATCCAGCGAGCTGTCCAGATTGCTCTTCAGTCGCCCTCCGTTTGCAACAGGCAGGCAGCACGTGTTCATCAATTCAGAGACAGCGATCAAATCAAGGAACTTCTTTCCCTGCAAGGGGGGTTTAATGGGTACAATTTACCGCCTGTCTTGTTGCTGGTGACCGGAGATCAGACGGCTTTTCTCAATCCAAAAGAAAGAAATCAGGCTTTCATTGATGGGGGCCTGTTTATGATGACGCTCTTACTTGGGCTGTATCATGTTGGTCTAGGTTCGTGCCCACTCAATACATCAATGGAGATCGATCAAGAAAAGAAGATTCGAAAAATACTTAACATTTCTAAGACTGAAGTGCTCATCGCATTTATTGCAGTTGGACATTTTGATCCTGCTATCTTGGTTGCGAGATCAACAAGACTTCCAGTGGGCGACGTGTTAGTGCAGCACGAGCAATGATTGTTTTGACACTGAGGCTATTATATTGCGCGGATTCTGATCTATATATAGTTATGGGATGTAACTAATCGAGAACGTTATTTATACACGTACGGGCAAGGATCAGCCACCTTCTGATCCTTGCTTTCTGTGGCCTAGGCAGTGGCCTCATAAATTTGTGGGCCGGTTGGCGGCATGATTCAAGGTCTCCCGATATGGGAGAGAGCGATGCGCCGCCACGAACTGACCGACGAGGAATGGGGATCATCGCGCCGCTGCTGCCGAACAAGGTGCGCGGCGTGGCGCGGGTGGACGACTGCCGGGTGATCAACGGCATCCTCTGGCGGTTCCGCACCGGAGCGCTACGGTCCGCGCACGACCCTCTACAACCGCTTCGTTCGCTGGCGGGCCGCCCGGGATCTGGAATCGGCTGCTGGAGGCGGTTTCGATGGCCTATGACGGCGACATCGTGATGATCGACAGTTCCTGCGTTCGCGTTCACCAGCAAGGCGCCGCGATCAAAAAGGGGGCGACGACAATTGTTGCATGGGACGCTCCCGAGGTGGGCTGACCACCAAGATCTATGCCCTGGTCGATGCCGAAGAGCGGCCCATCCACCTCCTGCTCACCGTCGGGCAGGCTGGCGACTCGCCAGCGGGGCGGGAGATGCTGGCCCGACGTGCACCGGGCGGCATCCTTCTCGCCGAGGCCTACGACACCGACGCTATTCGTGCCGAGGCGGCGGAGCGCGGCGCTTTCGCCAATGTACCGCCGCGCACGATCCGCAAGCGCAGCTTCGCCTTCAGTCCGTGGCTCTACCGCCAAAAGAATCACATCGAGCGCTTCTTCAACCGCATCAAGCAGATGTGTGGCCTCGCCACACGCTACGACCGGCGCCCCGACAACTTCCTCGCAGCCCTCAAGCTCGCCGCAGCGCGCATCTGGATCAATGCCTTATGAGTCTCGATCCTAGTACTACTTTGTCAGATTGTCAGAACTGAGCCGGCGGCGGCAATGCGGGCATCGCGTTGGGGGTGGCCGTTCGAGCCTGGCGATGATGGCCGCGCGGATCGCTGGCAGGGTCGGCTGGGGTGGCGGGCCCTGGTTTCTTTTTTCCCGCTTCGCCTGCTTGAGGCGGCGGGATTGAAGGAAGGCGTAGGCGCCATCGGCTGGATGCTCTTGCGATTACCACCGCCGATCAGCCCTGCCACATAGGCCGGGCACATCCGCGCCCGCACCTTGTGTCGCAGAGCATCGAGAAAGGGCGCAAGCCAGCGCTCCAATTTAGCTCGTCCCTTGAAGCTCCGGTCGACCGCCGACGCCAGCACGTCATCGTACCGGGAATGCGCACTGGGCTGCGATTGAGCCAGGCATGAAAGCCCGACCGCGAGACGTCCAGAACGTCGCATAGCCATGCCACCGGCCAGATGCTCCGGTGCTTCGCGATGAAGGCGAACCTCATGTCGCTTGACGTGCTCCCCTGAATTCCTGCCGCGGCTACTCGGAGCGCCGGGCCTGCAGGCTGATCGGAGTGGATCGGTCGAGCTTCCAGTACCGG
>NZ_JAHBGB010000033.1:0-367742 GCF_018390555.1 Ancylobacter oerskovii
GAAGCATACTCAAGGGGTCAACATTGGACGCCGATCGGGGGGCAACTTTGCAGGCCGTTTGACATCTGGTGCCAGTGGATCACGACCCGTTCGCCGAGCAGCCTTCCGGCATCGGCATGAACCTCACCGCTGGCGCCAATGAAGCCATCTACAACACGCTGGGCGCCCCGGTGGACGCGGTGACATGGGCGCTCAACAAGGGCATTGGCAGCCTCAACAGCGTTGCGGGAACGGGCATCCAGCCGATCACCGATCCGTTCGGCGGCTCCCAATCCATATCGCGAGGCTTCGGCCTTCTCGGTGTCCCCGATCCCCAGTCGATCCACGCGAACAGCTCGGGTGAGAAGATTGCCCGCGCCATGGGACAGGGAGCGGGCTACATGCTCGCCCCAGAGCTTGCCGTGAGGGGTGCGGCCCAGGCGGCGGGAACCGGTGTCAACGCGCTGGTGAGCGCCCTTGCCGGTTCCTCCACCAATGCCGCCGATGCGCTCGGCAATGCCACTGTAGGCGCTCTTGCCGGCGGGGGCGGGTCCATCGCGGCACAGCTCACCCCGGAACCGTATCGCCCAATTGCTGAGTTCGGCGGTAATCTGCTGGGCGGAGGCCTCGGTGCGCTGGCGGTGAATACCCCTCGCATGGCGGCGGAAGCCGGCCGGATTGGGCGGGACTATGCCGCCCCGCTATCGGCAGCCGGACAGGAGCGGATTGCGGCCCAGTCGCTTCGCGATGCTGCCTCCGATCCGTCCGCCGTGCGCGGCGCCCTCGATGCCCCTCCCTCTCCGCTGGTTCCTGGCTCGCAGCCGACGACCTTCCAGCAGACGGGCGACATGGGGCTGGGCGGGTTGGAGCGGATTGCCATGACCCGCAATCCCGAGGCCTTCATGCGGCGCTCTGCCGAACAGAATGCCGCGCGACAGTCGGCGTTGGGGAGCATTCAGCCGGATGGCAGCCCCGAGGCTGTGGTGAATGTGCTCCGCCAGCACCTGGCCGACATCGACACCACGACAGGGGATGCCCTGAGCGCCGCACGAACCAGCGCCCGCGATCAGACGGCGGCACTTGGGGGTGTAGGCACTCCGGAGGGCTACGGCTCCACTCTGCGCCAGATGCTGACCGATGCGGAGAACACGACGCGAGCGCGGGAACGCGCCTTGTGGGCTGCCGTCGATCCCGATGGCATGCTGGCTCTAGAAGCCACGACGATCCGGGATGAGGCCCGGAAGATCAGCACCGGCCTGCCACGCTCGGCCAAACCGATGGAGGGCGAGGAGGCTGGCATCATCGGTGCCGCGAGCAACTATCGCGATGTGATGCCGTTCAGCGAGGTGACGGCGCTGCGTTCCCGGGTTTCCACCGAGATGCGGCGCGAGCTCTCGCAGAACGGTCAGACTCCGGTATATGCTCGACTTGCGCGGCTTCGCGGTGCCATCGAGAGCGCCCTCGAGGGTGTGGTGGCAGGCAAGGCCGCGCAGGAGGCGGAAGCCGTGGCGGCGGGTGCTATGAGCCCCGATGCTACGATGGCCGCAGCTCTAGCCCGCGACATCCGAGAATGGAATGAACGACGCGCCGCCGAAGCGGGAATGGGGCAAAACGCTGGAACGGCTAGTGGAGGCAATGCCTTTGCCGGATCGAGCGGCCCTGCTTCAGTATCTGGAAGGAAAGTACCGCGCGGAGGCGAATTTCGAGATGCTGCGGGAGGTCCGGGCATACAAGGCAATGCTGGCCTCACCCCCAACTTCGACGCCGCCGCCCTCGGACGACTGAGGGAGGCGAACGACGCCACCAAGGCACGGGCGCAGACGTACGGAAGCGGGGCGGTCGCAGAAGCCCTGCGTCGGTCCGGCCAGCAAGGCCCCTACAACATGCCGGCCGCCGTCGTACCCTCCCGGTTCTTCCGGCCCGGCGCGCGCGGCTTCGAAGACGTGCAGGCCCTGCGTATTGCCGGGAACAATCCCGAGGCCATGGTGTCGATCCGCGACTATGCGGTGTCGACCCTTCGCCGTGCTGCGGAAGAAGAAGCGGACGGCACGCTGAACCCGTCGAAGGTCGCCACGTGGCGCCGGCAGCATGCCGATGCCCTGCGTGCTCTGCCTGAGATGGACCGCATGCTGGCGGGTCCGGTCGAAGCTGCGGAAACCGTCGTCCGCCTTGCTGCTGAGCGCAAACAGGCTCTCGACGCCTATCAGGCAGGATTGGTCGGCAGGTTGATCGGGGTTTCGGATCCTGCCGACGTATCCCGCGCCATCGGCAGTGTCTTCACCTCACAGGCGCCGGTAGAAACCATGCACCGTCTGGTGCAGGAGGCACGCCGCACGCCGGAGGCGATGGCCGGATTGCGGAAGGCGGTCGCCGACCACCTATCCCGCCGCGTCACTTCCTATGTGGAAGCCGCGACCACCGGGCAGCGTCGCTTGCAGGCTGACGGCTTCCAGCGGTTCGTCAATCAGAACCAGGCCGCTCTTCGCGAGGTATTCGGCCCGGAGGAGATGGACACCCTGCACGGCATCGCCGCCGACATCATGCGCTCGCAGCGGTCCCTGAACGCGGTGCGCATACCCGGACAGTCGAACACCGCCCAGGACGTGGCGGCGATGGTGGCGAACGACCGCAACGCCACGTGGTTCACCCGGCTCCTCGCTTCCGCCGGCCCCGGCCTGGCAGGCGCGGCAGTCGTCGGACCATGGACCGGCCTCGCCGCGGCCGTGGGTGGCAATGTGCTGATGAACGCCCGCAAGGCTGGCTTGCAGAAGGTGGACGACATCATTGCCGACGCCATGCTCAATCCCGAGCGGGCACGGCTATTGCTCATGCAGGCCGGTAATCCACGCGACGCAGCGGCCATCGGCCGAGCTCTGTCGGGCAGCTACCGTCGTGCGACGACCCTTCCAGCATGGAAGGAGCTCGAAGGGGATGAGCAACCGCCCTGGAACATGATGCGCCTCCCTTCCCGCTCGGATGTTGGCGCCTCGCGCAATCAGCTCACACAGGCTTTAGCAGCGGCGGTGGCAAAAGCTGGAAGCCCCCAGCAAACCAGCCCGGTGGTGCAACAGCTGGTGAAAGCCCTCATGGATCGGAGGATGGTTGCATGACGATATTGAGCGCATCCGAGGTCGCCTTGGACCTCCTCGCCAGCGCTGAACGCGCCGCACGCTACGATGGGCATGGTGGTACCGCGGACTCTCTCGATCCTCAGATCCTGGCGCTTGTCTCTGCCCCGGTGAAAGGCTTCGACGATATCAAGGCCCTCGCCTGGATCGCCCATTGCCAGATGCAGCTGGCGAGTGACGAGACGGCCGACATAGGCGTCAGACAGCGCGCTCTCTACCTGTCGCGCAATGCCCTCTTCCGGGTAGCAGACGAGCTCGGCGTATTGCATGGCCCGCCTTTCCCGGGGAAGACACAGTGACGGAGCCGGCTGCAAATTCACCGCAAAAGGTGCGCGGTAGGCCGTTCGAAAAGGGCAAGAGCGGCAATCCCGCCGGCAAGCCTCCCGGTACCCGCAACAGGGCTACGCGTGCCGTTGAAGAACTGCTGGACGGAGAAAGCGAAGCGCTCACCCGGAAAGCTATCGAGATGGCCCTCGCGGGAGACGGCCCCGCCCTTCGGCTCTGCATGGACCGCCTCATCCCGCCGCGGAAGGATCGTGCGGTCACCTTCGCGATGCCGAAGCTGACATGTGCAGCTGACGCGGCCAAGGCGGCTGGCGCTTTGCTCGACGCCGTCAGTGCCGGCGATATCACGCCGTCTGAAGCGGGCGAACTCGGCAAGCTGGTGGAGGGCTATGTCCGAGCTTTGGAAGCGTCGGAATTCGAGGAACGTCTGTCGCGGCTCGAACAGAAAGGCAAGTAATTATGCTTGGGGGCACAGGGGTGAGTTTCGAGACAGCGCGTGGGCACGCAAGGCGGAGGCAGTATTGAACCAGCACATGCTGAACCGGCTGCGGAAGATGACGCAGGCAGAAGAGGATAAGGACGTTGGGGCGATGGTCGTTGTTGAAGTGCGTGATCGTCACCGTGAGGAGGACTATGCGACGGAAGTGGCCCGGCTTGAGCGCGATGGAAAGCGAATTACGGAGCGAACGCCGGTAATCATTCTGCGGAGGTTCAGCGAAGTCACGTTTCGCTGATCGCGGACCTTCGGCCGCCTTCCTGGTGTGGAGGGATGCGACCGCCCTCTCTCTCGCTACCGAGGCGGATCAGGTCGCCACCCCTACGGCGCCTCTCCGCCTACTGCCCACTCCAGCTATCGAGGGCCACTGTCCTCCGCATAGAATCGCGCGAACGCTATCGCAGGACCCAAGCGGAAGTTGACCTTCGGAATGTTGCGTTTCAAATCTGACTGGATGCCTATGACGCCTGCCTTGCGGGGACAGGCAACCAGGGCGCCGCGGAGGAGGAGTCGATCCAAGACTATGGACCGCCCTGTGTTTCGATACGCTGCGCTAATGCTGATCCAGACGGGATGCGCACTGCTAATCCTCTACCACATCAAGCTCACATTCGGTGTTTTAGTGGAAAATACCGGAGTGAGGCAGGAAGCATTTTCGGCCCCCCTTGGGCAGGTGGCCTTCGCGGCAGTTGTCAGTCAAGTCTGCTACTGGGCACGGGTGCTGCGTACGCCGCTGCCGATCACCTGTCGCCATGTTTTTCTCGGCCATCTAATTAGCTTTGCAGGCCGGCTCAGTTTCATCTTCGGCACCGCCCTATTCTCTTTCTTTTTCATGCGGCACGTGCCGGCCATGCAGCTATTGGCCTTCGACATTGGCTTCTTGGGGCGGGTGTCGCTGTTGATTTCGATCCTGTTCGTTCTTTTTTGCTATTCCCTCGAACTTGAGCGACTTGGTGCCGCGCTGCAGTCGCCGCCCTAGAGAGTTGGCTGTACGCAATGGCGCTTTCGCCCCCACCAATCAATCGCCCTGCGGCCTCGATCATCGCGCTGGAACCACACGGCGGTCGATTTCGAGCGGCACCTTCGACGTGAGCTTAACGACCGAGCATTCGCCCGAGCACAAACCCGGCGACACCGGCCAGTGCCACGACGCCCATTGGCGAGAGCCCGCGGGCCATTGGCTGGGCGCTGCTCTCTCCCGCCGACAATCTCGGAGCATAAGCGTCCCTCGGCCTGATGTTGCTCGCGTCGAGGACCGTGACCACTCTTTTGCCTGTCTGAGGGACGAACTCGTCAAGCCAATCGCCTGCGGTCATCTTTGCCTCCACCAAATGCTTGGAAGCTCAAACGCGCGGCGGCCTCACAAGTTTCTGCTGGGCGGGAACGAGTAACAACACGTCACGTTGATCAACCACACGTCTATCTCAGGCGATCCAACACAGAGGCGGAGATGTGAAATGGAAATCATGTTCGGCATTGGCGCCTTGGTGATCCTAGTGGCCATCGCCTATGGCATGCATCAGTCTCGAAAGGCACGGGGCGGCAAAGAGCTGCCGGAGGAAAAGGTTGACCGCAAGAGCCCGCTATAGCTTTGACGCGGAAGGTGCATACTCATCCATCGGCCAATCGACGCGATGAACATCGCCGAAGCATCCGAACTCGCGCTTCCGTCAGCCGTCCCACCGCTGCGAACGCCGCGTGCCCGACACGGTGGAACACGCCATTCGAGTGCTAGCGCCCTCAGCATGTGAGCGCGTCTGACGCAAATACCCTGTACTCAGGGGGGGGGAGTTGTCCAAGCGGCATTGCGACAGTACACTTTTGTATAAAATGGCCTATCCGGGCGATAACGAGACCATGATGAAACATTTTCTGCTCGGTACGACCATGCTTGCCGCGACGATTTTTGCGGGGCAAGCACAGGAGAACACCGTCCGCATTGGAGTGCTCAACGACCAGAGCTCGTCTTTTTCGGCGATCGGCGGCACCGAAGTCGTGCGTGCCGTCGAGCTTGCCATTGAGGATCATGGTGCACAGGCCGCAGGGATGCGGGTTGAACTGGTCATCGGCGACCATCAGAACAAGCCGGAAGTTGGCCTCGCCATCGCCGGCGAATGGCTAAAGCGGGACCGGGTCGACGTCATCGCTGATATGACCAATTCCGCGATCGCGCAACCGGTCAACAAGCTTATTGGCCTCCAGAGAAAAGTCGGCCTGTTCGTTTCGCCACTTACGGACCGTCCGACCGAGGAAGACTGCAACGGGCATGTCGTGGCCTGGGCCTATGACGCGGATTCGACTATCCGTTCTACTGTCAAGGCACTGTTGGCGCATGGACAGACATCGTTCTTTCTTCTGTCGCCCGACACCGAAGCCGGCACTATCCAAGAGGACGTGGTAGCGACTGCGGTAGCAGCGCACGGCGGCACGGTTAAGGGAAAGCAGCGTGTTCCGCTCGGCACAACGGATTTCTCGTCGCAGTTGGCCGAGGCTGTGGCCTCCGGCGCCGAAATCGTGATCATGAACATTTCAGGCGCCGAGCTCGTCGATGCGATGAAGCAGGTGCAGACCGCCGGCCTGCACGACAAAGGCATGAAGATTGCCGTCACCTTCATGCATCAAGCCGATGTGCGCTCTATCGGGGTGGGGGCGTTGCAAGGCGTGCGCTTCGTGGTTCCTTGGTTCTGGGGAAAGGACGAGGCTTCGCGGCAATGGGGGCGGCGTATGATGGCGATCACTGGCCACGCGCCGGGCTGGATCGCCGCTGGCACCTATTCCGCAGTGACCAACTATCTGAACGCGATCGACAAGGCCGGCACCGACGATTCCGTAGAGGTACTGGCAGCGCTGGACGCGCTGAACGTCTCCGATTTCTTTATCAATAATGGCGATCTCTATCCAAATGGCCGCATGATCCACGACATGTATCTCGTCGAGGTTAAGACGCCGGCTGAAGTCACTGAGAAGGAAGACTTTCTGGAGCTCGTAGAGACAGTGCCGGCGAAGGAAGCTTTCCGGCCATTGTCGGAATCAGATTGCAAGCTGCGCTAGTTCCGTCCCGGGACGGGCAAGGCCATCGGTCGTGTGAATTGGGTCGCCGCAGATTGCGCTCATTCGGCGAGGAGCGGCCTAATCGAGGCAGATTGATCCCCGTTGAGGAAGAGACGCGACTGCGGCGAGTGCTCCAGGAAGGGCAGCCGCATCTATGTCTGCCGCATAACCGCTGGCATCGGCTACCCCCTATGGGTTCGCAGAATTGCGGGTTCATCAGGCCTCTCGTCCCGGCGGGGCAAGTTTTCCATGCCCGAGCATATATTCGCATGTTGGCAGGGCTTGTTACCCGCGAGGACGAACTCGCGCCTCAGCTTGGGAACTCCCTAAAGTTGTTCACTCAATGGCAGCGTTAAAAATGCACCCGATGGGATGTTGCCCCAAAGTTTTCTCTGATTTACCTTCATTTTTGTCTGACTTATGGGGCAAATCATGGCTAATTATCAGTACGCGTTGGTAGGCAGTTACGACGCCGGAACAAAGACATTTCAGCCATCATTTATTTATAGTGGGGTGCCGCCTTATGTTGTAGCCGACGGATCTTATGATGTTGGCGATAATATTGATGTCTCAGATACGTGGCCTAACGACTTGGGGGATTTTGAGCTAATCGGATATACAGAGTTTGGGTGGGTCGGATACACACCCGCGGATGCCAACGGCGTTCCAAGGACGATCTATTTCACCAACAATTACGACACGAATCCCGTGGTGATAACGACCACTGGCACCTTCGTCGCCTGCTTCCTTGCTGGCACGATGATCGCGACCCCCACGGGGGAAGTGGCGATCGAGAAGCTCAAGGCCGGGGACCTTGTGCTCACGCATGATGGACGGGCAGCGTCAGTCCGTTGGCTCGCGCTCCAGACTATCTCGACGATGTTTGCTGATCCAATGAAGGTTATGCCCATTCGCGTTGAGGCGGGAGCGCTCGGCGACGGCTTACCAATTCGCGATCTCTACGTGTCGCCCGACCATGCGCTGGAGATCGACGGACTTTTGGTGCAGGCCGGGGCACTCGTGAACGGCACCACTATCGCACGCCACACCGACATGCCGCAGACGTTCGTCTATTATCACGTTGAGCTCGACGACCATTCACTGATCCTCGCCGAGGGTGTGCCGGCCGAGACGTTCGTGGACAATGTCACCCGTCGCCGGTTTGATAACTGGCAAGAAGCACCCGAAGCCGCCGTGGCCGAGATGGATCGGCCACGCGTCAAGTCGGCGCGCCAGCTTCCCGCGAGTATCCGCACGCGGATCAGCTCACGGACGCCCGAAGTCGCCGTCGCCTGATCAGTCAGACGTCACACCTCACGCCAAGGCCCCGCCGCAAGCGGGGCCTTCAGGCTGAGCCGTTACGGCTTGCTGAGGCTTCCATGCTATGCTCAATACGCAAAACGACAGGTGGTAGCCGGACCACCGGCTGCGGTTCTTGAGCGTCGGCTCCCACCGGCCGGATGACCAGCGGCCCACATCGTTGCAGATCAGTCAGCGGCAGCAGGCCTATCGGTCGAGCATCCGTCCCATCACGAACCCGGCGAGACCCGCCAGCGCAACCATTCCCAAGGGCGCGAGGCCGCGAGAGAGGGGCTCGGCTGCCATCTCGCTTGCCGGCATCGGGGAGCCGGCGGGCCGTGGCTGGATATTCGTCGCATCCAGAATCGTGGGAGCCCTTTTCGCTGCCTGGGGAACGAATTCCTGAAGCCAATCACCTTCGGGCATTTGCGCCTCCTGCTCTCGCCTGGAAGCACGAACGCATGGCAGGTACAGAAGTTTCGGTGTGAGATTGGTTCCGGCTGCCGCCGCTTACTGATCAGTCCGCCATGAGCTGGAAACTGCTGCCGGCGGCGGCTCCGGGCGCACGCCGACCATGGCATCGGACTTCCAGTTCGTGACGACACAGTCGGGTCACACACGTAGATGGCATAGTCGGCGATTGCATCGACAAGCTGGCGATAGCGCCCCTCGTCATTCAGCGGTAGATCACGCCCTTCGTCGACCAGCGTACGGCCCCAAACTTAACGCGTCGATTGGCTCCTAACCCTCATGCATCGCAAAGGTTCCGGTGGTTAATTCGCTCCGGTGATCGTCGAGAGCCGCGCAACCGAACTCTCGGTTCGGCGTTAGGAGGAGGCGCCGAGCCGCGGCACGCTGCGCGGCAACGAGCCGGTGTCATTCCGGAGCTTCCAATATGCGCATTGCCCAGATTGCCCCGCTTGCGGAGAGCTGCCCGCCCAGACTGTATGGTGGAACGGAGCGCATTGTCTCCTTTCTGACTGAAGAACTTGTGGCGCAGGGGCATGACGTCACCCTGTTTGCCAGCGGCGATACTCGCACCACCGCACATCTTGTCCCCTGTTCTCGGCAGGCACTTCGACTGGATCCTGCGGTTCGGGATCACCTTCCTTACCATGTCGCTATGCTGGAAGAGGTACGCCGGCGCACAGACGACTTCGACGTCCTCCATTTTCACATAGACTTTTTGCATTTCCCGATGAGCCGCGATTTCGTCAGCCGTACCATCACCACGTTGCACGGGCGACTTGACCTTCCCGACATTCACCCGCTGTTCGAAACCTTCGCTGACGTGCCACTATGCTCGATCTCGCACGCCCAGCGTGCGCCGATGCCAGCCTGCGTCAATTGGGTGGGCAACATCCATCACGGCCTGCCGCGCGGCCTTCTGCCGTTCAGTGCGGTGCCGCGAGGAGACTACCTGGTTTTCATCGGTCGCATCTCACCAGAGAAGAGGCCGGATCGGGCGATCGAAATCGCCACTCGGGTAGGAATGCCGCTAATCATGGCCGCCAAAGTCGACCGTGTGGATCAAGCCTATTGGGAGCAGGTAATTTCGCCGATGGTGCGCGCGAGCCGTCATGTCGAGTACATCGGTGAGGTCGACGACCAGCGGAAGGCAGAATTAATTGGCAATGCCAAGGCGTTGCTCTTTCCGATCGACTGGCCCGAACCGTTCGGCTTGGTCATGATCGAAGCGATGGCCTGCGGCACTCCCGTAGTCGCGTTTCGCTGCGGATCGGTGCCAGAGGTGCTGAGCGACGGTGTGAGCGGCGTGATTATCGACAGCATGGACGATGCCGAGGCTGGAGTGCAGGCCGCACTCACGTTAGACCGCAGTGCCGTGCGCTTGGAGTTCGAGGCTCGTTTCACCGCCGAACGCATGGCCGCAAACTACGTACAGCTTTATCATCAACTGGCGGGCCTACGTTCTGAAGCCGCTCACGCGCACCGTGCCAATGATGCCGGGTTGGGTTTGCACGTCGTCGCCTGATTTGGGGAGGTAACATGGCCAATGCGCGAACCAGCGCAGAAGCAGTCGCCCATGCCCCCGCACCTGCCGGGGCTGACGCGATGCCCCTCGATCCGTTCCTCGTACCGGCCACGGCTTCGTTGCAGGAACGGCGCGCGCTAACTTTGAAACATGGCGACACCTTCGGGGTGTTTGATCGTAACGGCGATATCGTGACGGGTGCCGGCAGTCCGGAAGGGCTCTTCCACCGGGACACCCGGCACCTTTCGCATTTCCTCCTGACGCTTGAGGGCGCGCGGCCGATGCTGCTCTCCTCGACGTTGCGTGACGACAATGCCGCACTCACCTGCGATCTCGCCAATCCCGACCTGTTCGATCCCGAGGAGCGGTTGGTTCTGGTGCATGATCTCCTGCATCTGCGCCGCTTCCGCTTCCTCTGGCAAGGCAAGTGCTTTGAGCGGATCGTTGTGCGCAATTTCGACACAACGGTCCGGCGCGTCCGGCTGATCTTCGATTTCGCCGCCGATTTTGCCGATCTCTTCGAGGTGCGCGGCACGCAACGGGCGCGGCGCGGCATGCTGAACCCGCCGCAACTCGGCGACGGGAGCGTCGCGCTCTCCTACATCGGACTCGATGGGGTTGTACGAACCACGACGCTCGGCTTCGATCCGCAACCTCAGAAGCTCTCGGCGACACGGGCGATCTATGACGTCGAACTGCTGCCGGGCGAGAGGCAGCTTATATTCGTTGAGATCGCCTGTGGGGAGGTGCCCCAAGGCGCCGAAGTGCGGCGGCGCTTTTTCTTGGCGTTGCGCGATGCCCGGCGGGAGCTACGCTATGCGACGGCGCGGGCAGCCTCGGTCGAGACCTCCAATCAGATCTTCGACGAGGCGTTCCGGCGCAGTGTCTCCGATCTCTACATGCTGGTGACGGAGACGCCGGAGGGCCCTTATCCTTATGCTGGCATCCCATGGTTCAGCACCGTGTTCGGCCGGGATGCTATCATCACCGCGCTTCAAACACTGTGGCTTGATCCGACAATTGCGCAGGGGGTGCTACGGCACCTCGCGGCAAACCAGGCAACGAGCTTTGATGCCGCCGCCGATGCCGAGCCGGGAAAGATCCTGCACGAAGTGCGGTATGGAGAAATGGCGGAACTGCGAGAGGTGCCGTTCCGACGCTATTACGGCAGTATCGATTCCACACCGCTCTTCGTCATGCTGGCTGGCGCTTATCTCGAGCGAACCGGGGACGTCGCCACCATCCGCACACTCTGGCGCAATGTGCGCGCCGCGCTCGACTGGCTCGACAAAGAAGGCGACCGCGACGGCGACGGCTTCGTCGAATATGGCCGCCGGACAGCTGAAGGCCTGATCAACCAGGGCTGGAAGGACAGCCATGATTCGGTCTTCCATGCAGATGGCACGCTCGCGCGCGGGCCCATCGCGCTCGCCGAGGTGCAGGCCTATGCCTATGGTGCCTGGCGCGCGGGGGCGGAACTCGCCGGGGCGCTGGGAGAAGGCGCGCTTATGGCTATCTTCGCCAACAAGGCGGAGCGGCTGCGCACGGCATTCGACGAGGCGTTCTTCGACGCGAAGCTCGGGACCTATGTGCTGGCGCTCGACGGCGAGAAAAGGCCTTGCCGAGTCCGGGCTTCCAATGCCGGCCACGCGCTCTATACCGGCCTTGCCCTCTCCGCGCGAGCCGAGCGCGTCGTCGCTACCCTTATGGATGTCACCTCGTTTTCCGGCTGGGGCGTGCGCACCGTTGCCAGCACTGAGGCGCGTTACAATCCGATGAGCTACCACAACGGCTCAGTGTGGCCGCACGACAATGCATTGATCGCCGCCGGCTTCGCCCGTTACGGTTTTCGCCGCGAGGCAGCGCGCATTTTCAACGGACTGTTCGCGGCGTCGACCCATATCGAGTTGCGACGGCTGCCCGAACTGTTCTGCGGCTTTCCGCGCCAGCGCAGCACCGGACCGACCTTCTATCCCGTCGCCTGCTCGCCGCAGGCTTGGGCGGCGGCGACGCCACTGTCGCTACTGCAATCCTGCATCGGCCTGTCCTTCAAGCCCGATGCGTGCGAGATCATATTCGACCGGCCCTGCCTACCCGATTTTCTTGATGAGGTCGCCTTGCGCGACTTGCGCTGCGGCAATGCCGTCATCGACGTCGTTTTGAGACGATCGGCAGGCGAAGCCGCCGTTAGCGCGATCAAAGGCAGCGCTGAGTTGAGCGTTATCACGCGCGCCTAGCATCGCCGAGCGAGTGTCGATGACGTCGCTCAAGACGGCGTTCATAGCAAGGACAGAGCGCGCGCTCCGAGAGCCTTTGGCACAAGAGGCCGGCATTCTTTTCTCGCGCGGCCATCTGGCATAATGCATCCAAATTGTCAATAAATTTCGCAATCAACGGTTGTTGATTGAGGACATCTCTACCCTAGCACTTTTACCTATAGGCGCGTTCGATGCTCAGGATAGACTGTCTCTGGGTAAGGAGGGGTTGGCCGTGCATCGCTTGCTTCAAAAAATCTCTGATATCAAAGATGAAGTTGACCGACGCCAATGGCATACCGCGAGCCATCTCGCGAAAATGCTGGAGCTAGAGATCATCGACGCCATTCGCGCCAATGCCCAGGCTGTCGATGTATGCGTCAAGCCGAGCGATGTCGGCGTCACTCGTCCGCCCGATTATCCTCGATCGTAGGCGGAGCAGGACCTCCCTCGCTATTGAGGGCGACCACGAATCCTGAGTACGGAGGGTTTCGGTGTGCTTTATGCAGCGGCCGACGATATCTTCCGCCGAAAAATATACTTGGGTACTTTCAATTTGTGAACTAATTGAGCGATCCCATTTGTACAACACCCGTCACCCTCTCCGTCTGAGATCGTGGCGGAATCGCGCACAACCGTGGGTTTTTTGAGGCGAGCGGGCCGTAAGGGGAATCCATTGAGTGTTATGGCGAAAAGGTTGAGCGAAATCCGCGCCGAGGTCCGCGCGGGCCGGTTCGAACAGGCCTTGTATCTGGCCGAACTTCTGGAACTTGAGTTCAACGACGCCATCAACAACGGCCGGCTCGTCGTTGGAAAGGATGGCGAGATGGATATTGAGCCCCGCCGGGTTGTACACGCCTATGGCGAGGTGCCGCGGCAATCGTGAGCGAGTGCGTTTACGCTCCATCCCGGTCTAGCCAGCGCTCCCAATCGGAGCTCGCCACACCGTTTCCAAGTTCTTGTTTCATCTGGCGCGTACTCCCACGATCTTAAGGGTGATGATGGTGCTTGCGGCCAAGGGCGAAGAAGCCAGGGTCGACGGAGCGCCCTGATGGATCGAGCGCTGCCACGATCCGAACGCCGTGCCATATTTCGAGGGGATTGCCGCGATGCAGCTGACGGGCGTGCTCTAATATCACGGCGTCATCGGTGGCTTCGAATTCAGATGCGGATCGGATCCGCCCCTGGTTGCAAAGCTCATACATCCGGTATTCGGCCATGCGTATTGCTCCCGCCACAGGTTGAGCGAAAGCGCGGCGAGCCATGACTCTCCGAAATCGTTCAGCCGTCAGTTCGATAATTTCACAGCATGCCTGCAAGATGCAGAATTGTACATCTTTAAATTAAACGGCTTGAACTCCGGTCAATGTGTACTGCTTTTATTACGAATTCGTTCTATTGAATTGATGTTTGCTTGCAAGCAGATGCGCAGGCGCACCAAAACGAAACAATACTCCAGCACCGACAAATTCTAGCAAGGCTCATACGCCTCGATGTCACCGGTCCGGCTTGGATTGGTCAGCGCCCAGAAGTTGGAAGCTGCTGCCGTTGGAACTTTTGGATGCTCGTCCGGTCGCGACATCATATTCGTGCCGGCGGCGGGCCAGATCGTTCACATGGGCAAAACTTGGATCGACCGCGCCGCCCATTATCTCATGAGCGACCACCGGCCACAGCCGCTCGACTTTTTCTTCGATCTCGGTCGGCCAGCACCCGGCGGCCAACAGATCTTGCGCGCAGATCATGCGCGCGCGTTCCTCCAGCTTTTCCATGACAGCCACGCTGCCGTCGAGAATGACGGCGAATGAGAGATGTGGCGGAAGATTTGACGGCGCGTCTTCGGACGGTGCCATTTCAACCGTTGGGGCCGATTACCCCCGGCACGGGCTTCACTGGGAAGCCGAGAGATCATAGCACAGACGCCGGCCGAGGTCGCTTGCTGAATTTTCGCCAGCCTCCGGAACCCCCACGCCTGAAGGCGAGTTGCTGATGATCCAATGGAGTGGGACCTTCCGCTATGGAAGTTATCAAGGCCTTCAACGGCGAAGGCTGGCTGCGGATCTCAGGGCTCGCAGCGACGACTGCCAGCTATGACATCAAGGTGATGCGTCGTGAGATTGTCGGGCAGGCCCGCGACCTGTTTGCCACGGGGTTCATCACTACCGAGATGCCCTCGATGATGGGTGCCAAGCTGACATCAGCGCTGGTCACGCTTCAAGACGGCAGTTCACACCGAGGCAAGATCACCGGCATTTCAGCGCGGGGCGTGGACGTGTCGTTCGATACGCCCCTTGCTCTATTAAGTTCGGCATAGGGCTCGCTCATGCCATCGTCAGGGGTGAAGCGGGCATTCGTG
The DNA here is from genome assembly GCF_018390555.1 of Ancylobacter oerskovii. Taxonomy (GTDB): domain Bacteria; phylum Pseudomonadota; class Alphaproteobacteria; order Rhizobiales; family Xanthobacteraceae; genus Ancylobacter; species Ancylobacter oerskovii. The sequence goes on from NZ_JAHBGB010000033.1 coordinate 14,843, forward strand.
CGGGCGCGGACCACTATTGCGGATTGAGCGCCTGATACTCGGCGGTCAACACGTTGATCTCCTCGACCGTGAACGGCCATTCCCCGACGAGCGTCACACCCTGCCGGATCTCGTTCGCCACGACCGGCCAGAAGCGGTCTGCGAGGGACTCTGCCTCATCGAGGGGGAAGCCGCGCTGATGGAGGTCCAATCCGCACATGCGGCGAGCGGTTTGTTCGAGTGTTTTCATCTTCTTATGGCCGGATCGCTGCTAGATTTTAGCGCATTCGACTTGGCGTTCAAGGTGGCTTTCTACCCCCGCAGCGCCGTAACGATCTTCTCGAGGTCGTTATAGCCCGCCATGCTGACGGTGCCATTCTCGACCGGGATATAGTCGGCTTTGAAGTTGATGCGGATGGCGTCGCCCCTCTTCTTCACGATGTCGACCGGAGCCGGGATGAAGGCGGACCAGCCTGACCACGTCCGCATGTCCTCGGGTGGGTTTTCGGGCGCCATGGCCATTTATCGCCGTCTTTGATCACGCGGCTCTGAACAAACGCGTAGGGTTCCATGAGGCACTTCATGGGCGTTTCCTCGCCGCCGGAGCCAGCCGATTGGGCTGTCCGCCATAGGCTCTCCCGTCAGGCCCGTCCCCGGCGCTGCCGAAGATTATGAAACCGGGATCGAAGGCGTCCGCACGACGGACGCCTTCCACTAGGACGAAGTTAAATGTGCCGCTACGCAGCTACCGGCCTCGCGCTTGCAAACGCACCGCCTCCACTCGATCCTGGCCGCGGAGCGGCTGTCGCTGGGCACGGAGGCGGGTCGTCGTCATCGCTGCGGCCTCTGCCGGGCCTCCACTTTATCCACTGTCCACGGCGCCGCGGGATGGTCCTGGCCCCCGCCCGGTCAATGCGCTTGGCAGAGGACAGAAGGCCATCTGTCGCATCCAGCGATTGCAGGGCGCGTAGTATATCCTCGAGCTTGACGATGGAGCCGTCGGGCAACTGGCGCAGTGAAGGGACATCCGGCACGGCGTTGACGTCAGACGCCCAAGATGCAAGCACGGCGCGCTTTTCCTGAGTAGTCATCGCCGAATCGTCAACGATGTCGTCTGGACGCCCGAACACGGAGGCCGGATCTGGAAGCCCGGCGGATCTGCTTACGTTTTGGATGTTCTGTAGATCTGTCATCTCCATTCTCCGCAATCTCTTGCCTCCCGGCGCGAGCCGGGAGGCAGACCGCAGCATCGTGTGTGTATCGAATCAGGCCGCTTCACGGTCCTTCTGGGTGTCCTGGCTGATCTGTTTGTGCTGGCCGGCAGCTTCGATACGTGGCGTATGATCGCCCGATGTTATCGCAATGCGCCGGGGCTTCAGTTCCTCTGGAAGTTCCCGCACGAGGTCGATGATCAGCAGGCCGTTCTCCAGCGAGGCATTTTCGACTTTCACATAGTCGGCCAGCCGGAAAGCCTGCTTGAAGCTGCCGACTCCAAGACCCCGGTGGAGCACCTGCGTCGCATTCTCCTCGGGATTATTCCGTCCGATTACAATCAGTTCGGCACCGTGCTGGGTCAGCTCGACCTCATCGGGCCGGAAGCCAGCGATTGCCATGGTGATGCGGTAGGCGTTTTCGCCCTGCTTCTCGATATTGTAGGGAGGCCACTCGGGTCGCACGCTGTTCTCGAGCATGTCGAACAAGCGGTCGAAACCGACCGTCGAGCGGAAAAGGGGAGCAAATTCAGTGCTTCTCATAGCCATATCCTCCGAAAAGCAACATGGGTTACAAGCCGCGACGCAGCGTCCCTGCGACGCTTTGACGTCGAGCCGAAGCCTCGACGGAGGGCGATTTGGGAACCGCCAAAAAACGCTTCAAGACCTTCCAAGCGAAAATTTTCGGATACGCGCAGTCGCTGCCGGGAACTAATCTGTCGACGGGAACGCATACCAAGCCGCCGTTGCGGAGTGTCCCGACGAGATCGGCGATGGCGCTGAGGTTGAACTTGTGGCTGTAGAGGTTGCACATAGCGGCTAGTCGTCAACCCGCGGATGGAGCAAGCGGTGGCGAATCCATAAGATCACTGCCGCCGAATAGGCCAGGCCAATACCAATGCCGGCCCAATATGCCCACTGCATCAGGGAGCCGCGCCGACACTATCCTTGACGCATTTGGTCGTGAAGCTGGTCTTGGCCGCGCCGGCCAGCTTCTTGGTCGCGGCCTGAGCGTCACAGGCGGCCTGGGCGTCGCGCTCGCACTTCCCGAGGAAGCTGGTGCGGGCAGCGCCGGCGAGCTTCTTCGCATCCGCATTCGCGACACAGCTATCGGCGAGGGCGGGGCCGGCGAAGGCAACCAGAACGGCGAGAGTGATGAGCGACTTCATCGAACCGTCTCCTCTTCAGGTGCCGGGAGCTAATCACGGCTGAGGGACTACGTCGAGGCAATGCTATCCGGTGAGGGGATACCCCCTGGACCTTGGTCCAGATCACCTAGACCCGCGTCTGATTTCGCTGGGCGTCCGATCCAAGCCTACTTGCCAGCGCCGCCGTCACTGACGGAGGCGGCCGATAAGGCCAAGTTGACAGGATCTGCAGGAGGCTCCCATGGGACAGCCACAATCAATGAAGACGATCGATACCACGCCCGACGACGGGCAGCGGCGCGAAGATTTGGTTCCGTCGCGCTACCCGATACGCGTCGGTGAGATCGATGTCCTTGTGATCAGCGACGGAGTTCTGGAGCCTCCCGCCGAGTCAATGGCGACAAATGCCGACCCGGCGACCCGAAACGCCTGGCTGGACCGTTCGTTCCTCGCGCACGATACCTTCGATTGGGCGCTGAACGCGGTTGTGGTGCGCAACGGGAACCAGACCATTCTCATCGACAGCGGAATTGGTGGCGAGGTCCCGGATTTCACACGCGCCGGGCTGTTCGGCGATCGGCTGGCGGCAGCCGGCGTCGATCTGGCTTCCGTGACCGACGTGGTGCTGACTCACATGCACTTCGATCATGTCGGGGGGCTCCTCGTCGAAGGGGTGAAGGAGCAAATGCGTCCAGACCTACGGGTCCATGTATCCGCTGCCGAGGCCAAGTTCTGGGAAGCGCCTGATTTCTCCCGAACCGGCATGCCACCGGATCTTGCGGAGATTGCCAGACATGCGTCGAAGCGCCTTTTGAAGATGTACCATGCAGAGCTGCGTACGTTCGAGCAGAGCCAGCAGGTTGCGCCAGGGGTGGTCGTCACTCGCACCGGAGGTCATACCCCTGGCCATAGCGTCGTCCGCATTGCGTCCGGCGCCGACCGGTTGATGTTCGGCGGCGACGCCATATTCCCGGTCTCGTTCGACCACCCCGAATGGCATAACGGTTTCGAACATGATCCCGACGAGGCGACCCGAGTTCGGTTGCGACTGATGCAGGAATTGGCGACGACCGGCTCGTGGCTGGTTTCGACGCACATGCCATTCCCATCCGTCGGTCGCGTTGCGGCTGACGGCCAGCTCTTTCGCTGGGTACCCGCCTGGTGGGATTATTGAACGACCGATCGGGCGGCTTCCCCCCAGGCTGATAGAGCCGACGCATAGCGGAGCCTTGCGACGTTCTTTCGGTCTATCAGCCTGAAGATTGTGAAGGAGGAGTGATTACCCCTCCTTCTCCCCGAGAGCGAGGCGGCGATCTATGAACTCGGCTTGCGCCATTGATCCCCGCTCGTAGTTGCAGCGGTAGCAGGCGAGCACGAGATTGCTGTTGTGGTTGCTGCCGCCGATGGCCTTCGGGATGACGTGATCGAGCGTAGCCATCCGGTCGTTGCGCTTGCAGCCGTCGTAGGCGATCCACATTCCAATACCGCAATAGACGCAGGCATTGCCGCGCTCACGCATTATCTCCCGGATCTTCGCTCCGTTGCTTCGCCTCATCCAACCTTCCCCTGCTCCTCATGAGGCGTGCGCGGGATTGCCGGTTTCCAGAACTGCGAGGGCAAGCCACTCTCGGCGAAAGGTGCCCCACGTGCACCAGCCCTGTTCCCCTTGTTCCCCACGCCCTTCCGAGTTGGGGAACAGCGGGGGAACGCCTCAAGCTATTGATTTTACTATGTCCCGTAGACTGTTCCCCTTGTTCCCCAACGTTCCCCTTGAAATGAATGTAGACGAGAATGAAATGAGGGCGGGCGTAGGTGCGAGATGCATCTAAAGTAGGTGGGAATAGACACACCGAGAGCAGTTTCACGGCCAGTGCACTGACACGGCGGCGCAACATGTCCCACCCCAACCAGGCCAGACCGCTACAGCCCTAACGCCTTCCGCAACGCCGCATTGATCCGGTCTTGCCAACCAGGCCCGTCTTCCTGAAACCGCTCCAGCACTTCCCGGTCAAGACGGATAGAAACCTGCTCCTTGGCCTGAGGCAAAGAGGGGGGCTTGGCTGGGGAGTTGTCGGCTATAGCGACGGGTTTGGATGTGGCGCTTTTGAAGGCCGCCTCTGCGGCATCGCGGGCGGAGCCAAATGAGCGGCGAGCAGGCGTACTTACCATGGGGACTCCGATCAATCGAATCGATTGAATACAGCTGCTCGGGGAAGTGGGCGCCTTTGCGACCGCGCCCCCTCCTTTACTAGCCCCTGCTGCCAGCGGCAGCCAGGCTCGACCACTAAGAATCTGGCAAGCACCATCGCGAGGTGGAAGACGGCACATGAGGAGTTTTGTCAGGCCCTAAAGGCCGGCAAGGGCGCTTTGATCAGTAATCAATTGAATCAAAGTCGATAGGTCCAACCGTGCTCCCTGCTTGATTTAAAATCAAAGATTCAAGTTTGTAGCTAGGCAAGCGACTGATGGACGGGCATGCCCTGTGCCGGTTGAAACCAATCAAAGGAAATCAACGGCTGGCCGTTCCCATGCTTGAAAACAATCAAGATAATCAAGATGGCGTGTCTTGGCAGCATTGGGCACGGGGAATCTCAGAGACCTTCCTGTCAGTCCGAGCGCTGCCGCTGATGAAGACGGCACTCTCCGAGCGGAGCGGGGTAAAATACGAAATTGTAAGTCCGCCAAGCGCCTACCGCTCGCATGTTGCCCTGTGGCAGAAGGCCAAGTCCCGACGGAACCATTACCAATGACGTACCGCGGAACGGGGTCCCCATCCCCGTGCGCGGCTAGGCAGGCTTCTTCGACGTTGTAGCGGGCTTCCGCTTCTTGGCTCGTTTGACTCGCGTGGGTGACGGCGACGATGGCAGGGGAGGCAACTGCTCGAGCAGACGCTTTAGATAACTTCGACCACCCTCGCGCGAGCGTTCCTCCTTTTGAAGGACGTATTGCTCGATTGAGTGATCGAAGTCGCTCCGGCGCTGAGAGGCGCGACCGCGAGCAAACCCGTCCGTCGCGATGGTCTCTGCCGCTAGTCGAAGAGCGCTCTTCAACAGCCAGGGGAATTCGTCGTCCCACTTATAAGGGTTCTCTGGCAGCAGCCGACTGTTCGCGCTTCGAAGACCGGCATCCATGGTGGCATAGAGGCGTACTCTTATCGATTCGGGCGTAAGATGCTCATAGAGGTCCCGAACGGCGGTGCCCACGCGGTACGAGTTCTCCGGCCCACGAGCTACGCCGCGAAGAATCTCCACCGCAAGACGCTCCAATGCCTGGGCGGCCATCTCCTCCGCCCATTGCGCTTGCTTGTCGCTTCCTTCGCCCCCGCCACCATCGATCACTCGTAAGTCAACCATGAAAGCCTCCTGCACGAGGGAAGCCTACATCAGCGCGCGAGCGACGATCTAGTTAAGCGGAAGGGTTGCATCAAACGAGGAAAAGCGCGGCGCAGAAATCGTCGCCAATGGCCCTGCCGGTGTCAGCTGTTGGGGTGATTGTTGGGGTGCGGCCTGAGCGACTGAAATTTTATCACAGGAAATCAAATCGCTACGCCGTTCCGATGGTGGAGCCGAGGGGATTTGAACCCCTGACCTCTGCAGTGCGATTGCAGCGCTCTCCCAACTGAGCTACGGCCCCTCACCATCAGGCCGCGCCTTGTACGTTTGCCTCCCGCGCCCTGTCAAGCAGGCTCGTCGCATCACGCACAGCTGCGCGCATTTTCCTGCCGGGCGAGACCGAACCTGCCGGAGAAGGCGGGAAATCGCCCCGCACCGGACCGCCGGCGCGCCCGCGGCGGGGAAGCGCCCTGCTTCGCGTGATCGGGGTTGCCGCAATGCGGCCGCGCCTTTAAGCATTCCTCAGCTTGGCCTTGCGCTGCCCGCTCCCCCTTCGAGGTTCGCGATGTATTCGCTGCTCTGGTTGTTCGACACGCTCATCTCGCTCTATGTCTGGATTCTCATCGCCTCGGCCATCCTGTCCTGGCTGGTGGCGTTCAACGTGGTCAATCCGCACAATCAAGTGGTGCGCAGCGTCGGCGAGTTCCTCTGGCGCGTCACCGAGCCGGTACTGGCGCCGATCCGCCGGCTGCTGCCCAATCTCGGCGGCATCGACGTCTCGCCGATCATCCTGATCATCGGCCTCTATTTCATCCGCAACCTGGTGTTCGAGCTCGTCTCCTGAGTCCCGGCCCATGTCGGGCAAGCCCGCATGGACGCCCGCCGGCGACGGCGTGACGATCAGCGTGCGGGTGACACCGCGCGGCGGGCGCGACGCCCTGGAAGGGCTCATCGCGCTGGCGGATGGCCGGCAGGCGCTGAAGGTGCGGGTGCGCGCCGTGCCGGAGGACGGCAAGGCCAATGCCGCCGTCATCCGGCTGCTGGCGGATCGTCTCGATGTGCCGGTCGCGCAGGTGGAGCTGGCGGCGGGCGGGTCGGCCCGCCTGAAGAGCTTCCGCGTCAGCGGCGACGTCCCGACCCTTTTGCGGCGGCTCGCCGAGCTTCTGTGACGCCGGTGCGCTGAAGCCGCGCCGAGAAGATGGAGCCCTGCGTCAGGCGGTCCAGCCGAAGGCCAGCTTTTCCAGCGTACGGCCGCCGAAGGTCTCGGAGGAGCGGGCGATATTGGCGCCGCCGAGCGCGCGGTAGAAGCCGAGCGCCGGCTCGTTGGCGGCCAGCGCCCACACCGTCACGCCCTCGAAGCCGGAATTGGCCAGTTCCTTGCGGGAATCGGCGAACAGCCGGCGACCGAAGCCGAGTCCCTGATATTCCGGCCGGAGGTAGAGCTCGTAGATCTCGCCCTCATAGGGCAGGCCCCGGGCGCGGTTGCGGCCGAGATTGGCATAGCCGGCGATACGGTCGGCATGGGTGAGCACCAGCACCCGCGAGCCGCGCCGCAAGGCGGTCTCCCACCATCCCGGCCCGCGCCGCTCGATCATCTTCTCGAGCTCGACACCCGGGATCAAACCGCGATAGGCCGCACGCCACGCCGAATCGTGGATCTCGGCGACGTCGGCCGCATCAGCCGGGCGGGCCCGGCGAGTTTCGAAAAGAAGCGTGCCCATGACCCATATGGGAGCAAAAGCCGGGCGCCGGATCAAGTAGCTTTGTGGCGAAATCGCGCAGCGGTCCACCAGAGCCGCCGGGCCGGCCCGGCCGCGCAAACGAAACGGCCGCCCCGGGAGGAGCGGCCGCTCATGCATCGGCAGCGAAGCGGAGGGCGCTCAGACGCCCTCGGCTTCCTTGCGGCGCTCCTCGCGCTTGCGCTCGTTCGGGTCGAGCAGGCGCTTGCGCAGGCGGATCGACTTCGGCGTCACCTCGACCAGCTCGTCGTCCTGGATCCAGGCCAGAGCGCGCTCCAGCGTCATGCGGATCGGCGGGGTGAGGCGCACCGCCTCGTCCTTGGAGGTCGTGCGGATATTGGTGAGCTTCTTGCCCTTCAGCACGTTCACTTCGAGGTCGTTGTCGCGGGTGTGCACGCCGATCAGCATGCCCTGATACACCTTCCAGCCCGGCTCGATCATCATCGGGCCGCGATCCTCGAGGTTCCACAGCGCATAGGCCACCGCCTCGCCCGCCTCGTTGGCGATAAGCACGCCATTGGTGCGGCCGGCGATCTCGCCCTTATAGGGGGCGTATTCGTGGAACAGCCGGTTCATGATGGCGGTGCCGCGGGTGTCGGTCAGCAGCTCCGACTGGTAGCCGATCAGGCCGCGGGTCGGGGCGTAGAAGACGAGGCGGACGCGATTGCCGCCCGACGGCTTCATCTCGACCATTTCCGCCCGGCGTTCCGACATCTTCTGCACGACGACGCCGGAGAATTCCTCGTCGACGTCGATCAGCACTTCCTCGATCGGCTCCAGCGTCTCGCCGGCCTCGTTCTTGGTGAACACCACGCGCGGGCGCGACACGGCGATCTCGAAGCCCTCGCGGCGCATGGTCTCGATCAGCACCGCCAGCTGCAATTCGCCGCGGCCGGACACGTAGAACGAGTCCTTCTCGGTGGATTCCTCGATCTTCAGCGCGACATTGCCCTCCGCCTCGCGCAGCAGGCGGTCGCGGATGACGCGGCTGGTCACCTTGTCGCCCTCGGTGCCGGCGAGCGGCGAATCGTTGACGATGAAGGTCATGGTGACGGTCGGCGGGTCGATCGGCTGCGCCTTCAGCGGGGTGTCGACCGAGAGGTCGCAGAAGGTATCGGCCACCGTGCCCTTGGACAGGCCGGCAATGGCGACGATGTCGCCGGCGACGCCTTCCTCGATCGGCTGGCGCTCGATGCCGCGGAAGGCGAGGATCTTGGAGACGCGGCCCTGCTCGACCAGCGAGCCGTCCTGCGCCAGCACCTTCACCGCCTGGTTCGGCTTGATGGTGCCGGAGGTGATGCGGCCGGTGAGCATGCGGCCGAGGAAGGGGTTGGCCTCGAGCAGCGTGCCGATCATCTTGAACGGCGCGTCCTCGACGGTCGGCTCCGGCACATGGTCCAGCACCAGGTCGAACAGCGGCGCCATGCCCTGGTCCTGCGGGCCTTCCGGCGACGCGGCCATCCAGCCGTTGCGGCCGGAGCCGTAGAGGATCGGGAAGTCGAGCTGCTCGTCGGTGGCGTCGAGCGCCGCGAACAGGTCGAACACCTCGTTGATCACTTCCTGGGCGCGGGCGTCCTGGCGGTCGACCTTGTTGATGGCGACGATCGGGCGCAGCCCGACCTTCAGCGCCTTGCCGACCACGAACTTGGTCTGCGGCATCGGGCCCTCGGCGGCGTCGACCAGCACGATGGCGCCGTCCACCATGTTGAGGATTCGCTCCACCTCGCCGCCGAAATCGGCGTGGCCGGGGGTGTCGACGATGTTGATGCGGGTATCCTTCCACACCACCGAGGTGGCCTTGGCGAGGATGGTGATGCCGCGCTCCTTTTCGAGGTCGTTCGAATCCATCACACGCTCGGCGACGCGCTGGTTCTCGCGGTAGGAGCCGGACTGCTTGAGCAGTTCGTCCACCAGCGTGGTCTTGCCGTGGTCGACGTGGGCGATGATGGCGATGTTGCGCAGCTTCATAAGGGTCAAACACCAAAAAGCGGGTCCGAAGGGCATTCGGACCCGCATGGGAAATTTTGCGGCGCACTATACTCACAAAGCCCGCAAAGGCAACGCCGGCGAGCCGTAAAACGCCGGCGCCGCCCGGGAAAGGCGACGCGCAGGCCCGCTCAGTGCGACTGGCGCAGCTCCCACAGGCGCCGGATCTGCCCGGCCTTGAGGATCTCGCCCTCCGGCGTGCGCAGCCAGGCGAGGTCGCGGCCGGACGGGGATTGCGTCATGGCGAAGGCCACCGCGTCCTCCACCGTGTCGAATTCATAGCTGTCGGGCCAATGGTCGGGGGCATGCACGTCGTGCGAGGCCGGCCAGTATTGCAGGCGGGCCGTGGCATGGTCCGCACCGGGCTGATCGGGTCGTTTCTCCATGGCGAAGCTCCTCCTCGTCGGATGGCGCGCCGCGAGCCGGCACGCCGGCGACGCCGTGCGTCGGCGCACGGCGGATTATAGAAACGCCGGAAGCGGCAAACGGTTCCTTCGGAAAAATTGATTTTCCGCCCGGCGGCGGGCGGCACGCGCATCTTGAACCGCGGCGCGCTCGTCCCAGTTGTGAAGGGAGACGAGGCGCGGTCTTCGCGCGGATCATGGAGGGACGAGCGATGAATGGACGCCCCGAGGCTGGCCGGCCGGCCGAGGACAAGGTCGACAAGGCGCTCGACGACAGCTTCCCCGCCAGCGATCCGCCGGCCTTCACCGGCGTCACCGGCGCGGTGCCGGTCCCGGAAAGCCAGCCGAGCCCGGAACCGAGCGAGGAAGACATAGACGAGGCGCTCGACGAGAGCTTTCCCGCCAGCGACCCGCCGGCCTTCACCGGCATCACCGGCGTGAAGGAAGGCAAGTAGCCCGCGCGGCCCGCGCCGCGTTCAGGAGAACTGGTCGGCCAGGGCGCTGCCCACGCCATAGGCGACATAGACCATCAGCGCGAACTGGATCAGGTAGGTCAGGAGCATGGGATGCCCCTGGCCGCGCTGGGCGTTGCGGCGCCGGCGCTGGCCCCACCAGCACAGGGCCGTCACCACGGCGAGCGGAGCCGGCGAGATGGGCCCGGCGCCGTAGAACCCGAATATCGCGGCCAGCACGACGCCCAGCGTGGCGATGACCGGGCCTTCCAGCAGGTCCTGGGTGGTCCACGGCAGAGGGGGAGGAATGGCCATGTGTCGTTCCGTTGCTGCGTCGTGGCGAGATCCCCGCCGGCCGGGCGGCCCTGCGGGGCAAGGGAGGCGTGGGCAAGGGAGGCGTGGGCGAGGGTCGAGGCGTCCGGGAATGCCGCGCGCGGCCTAGCCGGTCCCGTTTCCCGGCCCGGCGGAGCCGGCCGGCCGGCGGGCCCACGGCCCGAAGCTGGCCTCGGGCCGGGCGGCCCGCAGCATCATCATCTCGCCGACATTCTCCGGCGACAGCAGGCCTGCCAGCCGCCCCTCGGCATCGAGGGCGCCGAGCACCGGCGCGCCGCTTTCGGTGAGCAGCTTCAGCGCCTTGTCGAGCGGCGCCCGCACCGGCAGCGTCGGAATGTCGACCTGCATCGCCTCCAGCACCGGCGCCTGCGGCCCGCTGGCCTGCAGCGCCCGGATCATGGCGTCGCGGGTCAGCACCCCGCGCAGATGGCCGGCGCCGTCGACGATGGGAAACTCCTTCTGGGTGGTGCGGATCAGCGCCTCGGCGGCGTCGCCGACGCTCGATTGCGGCCCCAGCGTCTCGAAATGGGTGATCATCGCGTCCTGGATGAGCACGCCCTGCGCCGCCTGCCGCATCTGCACCGTGCCGGCCTCGCCGGAGGCGGCGAGGAAGACGAACACGGCGATGATGATCAGCATGGGATTGCCGAAGATGCCGAGGAAGCCGAGGCCGATGGCCAGCGCCTGGCCGATCGAGGCCGCCGTCTGCGTCGCCTGGGCGTGGCTCATCCGCATGGCGAGCACCGCGCGCAGCACCCGCCCGCCATCCATCGGGAAGGCGGGGATCAGGTTGAACACCACCAGGAAGATGTTGGCGCCCGCCAGCTTGGCGATGAGGCCGATCTGCGGATTCTCGATGTTCTCCAGATGCTCGACGCCGGTGGTGCCGCCCAGCGCCAGGATCAGCACCAGCGCGATGACCACGTTCACCGCCGGCCCGGCCAGCGCCACCACCAGTTCCTCGGAGGGCTTCTCGGGAATGCGCTCCAGCCGGGCGATGCCGCCGAATGGCCACAGCGTCACTTCCGGCGTCTTCACGCCATAGCGGCGGGCCGCGAAGATGTGGCCGAACTCGTGCAGCAGCACGCACAGGAACAGCAGCGCCACGAAGGCGACACCTTCCCAGGCGGCGCCGGCGCCGCCCCGCTGGTAATAGGCGACCCAGATCCAGACCAGGAACAGCAGGAAGGTGACGTGGATACGCACGGCGGTGCCGTAGATATGGCCGACGGTCAGCGACCAGGGCATGCGACGTCTCCGATGCGGCGTCTGTCGAGGGACCGCGGCGCATGATGCCGCAGCGCAAGCTTAACCGGTAGCATGCGGCGTGCGAAACCTCGGTAACAGGCCTGTTGCACAGCTCTTTCGGCAAATCGGCCCCGGAGGGAACCGAGCGCCCCTGCCCGGCATTGGCTTGGCAGTCGCCGGATGAACCGGAAGGGAGCCCTCGCCATGGACCGCAAGCTGCGCACGACGACGGAAGCCGTCGATCACGTCTGGAAGATGATGGAGGACATCCGCACCTGCATGCTGGTGACCAAGCAGGGCCTCGCCCTTCGCGGACGCCCGATGCACGCCATGCCCTCGCGCGAGGAGGGCTGCGTCTGGTTCCTCTCCGACCGGCGCGGCCACAAGGACGAGGAACTGGAGCGCGATCCGCAGGGGGCGCTCATCTTCGCCCATCCCGGCCGCAACGACTATCTTTCGGTGTCCGGCGAGACCGAGGTCAGCCTGGACCGGGCCCGGATCGACGCCTTGTGGAACGAGGCCGCCCGCGTCTTCTGGCCGGCGGGCAAGGACGATCCCAATATCTGCGTGCTGCGCTTCCTGCCGGAGGACGCGGAATATTGGGACGGCCCGTCGAGCTCGGTGCTCATCGCCCTCAAGATGGCGACGTCGCGCATGACCGGCGAGACGCCCGACCTCGGCGAGAACCGCAAGGTGCCGCTGGGCTGAGCGGGGGCCATGCGAGCGGATGATGCCCAACCTTTCCTATCCTCTCCCCGATGGGGAGAGGTGGCCCGCGAAGCGGGTCGGTGAGGGGGAAGCGGCTGGGAAGCGTCGAGCCCCCTCACCCCACCCCTCTCCCCCACGGGGAGAGGGAGCTACCTCCACGGGACACCACCATCCCGGACGATCCGCTGGTTAAGGAAGGCGAGAGAGCCCCCCACCGCCCGGATCGCCTTGTACGCCTCGTCGAAAACCCTGGCGGGAAATGACACCGGCCGTCATGCCGGGCCTGGCCCGGGCATCCACCCTGCGCTTGGCCCGGGCACCCACGCGAACGGATGATGCCCAACCTTTCCTATCCTCTCCCCGTTGGGGAGAGGTGGCCCGCGAAGCGGGTCGGTGAGGGGCGACGCGGCTGGGAAGCGAAGAGCCCCCTCACCCCACCCCTCTCCCCACGGGGAGAGGGAGCTGCCTCCACGGGACACCACCCTCCCGGACGATCCGCAGGCTGAGGAGGCGAGAGAGCCCCCCACCGCCACGGATCGTTTGCGGGCGTCGTTGAAAACCCTGGCGGGAAATGACACCGGCCGTCATGCCCGGGCCTGGCCCGGGCATCCACGCCTTTGGTCCGGCCGACCCATCCCTTCCAAAGGCATGGATCCCCGGGCCAAGCCGGGGGATGACGTTGCGCGGAGGCGGGACGTCATCCCGGATAGCGTCGCGTGAAGCCTCGCATGGGCGGCCCGAAAGCGCCGCTCAGCCGCCGACCTTGCGGTCGCGGTTGGCCAGCGTGCGCAGGCGCAGCGCGTTCAGCTTGATGAAGCCGGCGGCGTCGCGGTGGTCATAGGCGACCGCGCCTTCCTCGAAGGTGACGAGGTCCTGGTTGTACAGCGAATAGGGCGAGGAGCGGCCGACCACGTCGACATTGCCCTTGTAGAGCTTCACCCGCACCTGGCCGGTGACGAATTCCTGGCTCTTGTCGATCAGCACCTGCAGCATCTCGCGCTCGGGCGAGAACCAGAAGCCGTTATAGATCAGCTCGGCATAGCGCGGCATCAGCTCGTCCTTGAGATGCGCCGCGCCGCGGTCCAGCGTGATGCTCTCGATGCCGCGATGCGCCGCGATCAGGATGGTGCCGCCGGGTGTCTCGTAAACGCCGCGCGATTTCATGCCGACGAAGCGGTTCTCGACGAGGTCGAGCCGGCCGATGCCGTTTTCCTTGCCGAGCGCATTGAGGCGCGTCAGCAGCGCGGCCGGCGACAGCGTCTCGCCGTCGATGGCGACCGCGTCGCCCTGCTCGAAATCGATGGTGATGTAGGTCGCCTTGTCCGGCGCGTCCTCGGGGGCGATGGTGCGCATATACACCATCTCCGGCGCCTCGACCGCCGGGTCCTCCAGCACCTTGCCCTCGGAGGAGGAGTGCAAGAGGTTGGCGTCGACGGAGAACGGGGCTTCGCCGCGCTTGTCCTTGGCGATCGGGATCTGGTGGCTCTCGGCGAAGGCGATCAGCATCTCGCGCGAGCGCAGGTCCCATTCGCGCCACGGCGCGATGATCTTGATCTCCGGCTCGAGCGCGTAATAGCTCAGCTCGAAGCGCACCTGGTCGTTGCCCTTGCCGGTGGCGCCGTGCGAGACGGCGTCCGCGCCGACCTTGCGGGCGATCTCGATCTGCTTCTTGGCGATCAGCGGCCGGGCGATCGAGGTGCCGAGCAGGTACTGGCCCTCATAGAGCGCGTTGGCGCGGAACATCGGGAACACGTAGTCGCGCACGAATTCCTCGCGCACGTCCTCGATGAAGATGTGCTCGGGCTTGATGCCCAGCAGCTCGGCCTTCTTGCGCGCCGGCTCCAGCTCCTCGCCCTGGCCGAGATCGGCGGTGAAGGTCACCACCTCGCAGCCATAGGTGGTCTGCAGCCATTTGAGGATCACCGAAGTGTCGAGACCGCCCGAATAGGCGAGGACCACGCGCTTGACGTCAGCCATGTCGAAGGATTCCGCGAGAAGTAAGCAAGGGGAGCCGAAAGCGCGCGGACTATAGGCATGGCGCGCGCTTGCGCAAGTGCGACGCGAAAATGCGACGCTCAGGGGGTGGGCGGCGCAGGGGGCCCGGCACCCGGCGCGGCAGGCGGCGATGTGGTCGCCTCAGGTATGGGCAAGGGCTGCGGCAAGGGCTGCGAAGGCGGAACGGGCGGCGCCGGGGTGCGCTCGGCGAAGACCGGCTTCCAGAAGCCGGCGCTCCAGCCCGCCACCAGCCAGTAGGCCAGCCCGCCGGCGAGGCCGGCGCCGAGGATATAGAGATCGACGTCGAAGCTGGCCAGCGCCGCGCCTTCCGGGAAGGGCGGGAACAGCTGCGCCCCGAGCCAGGCGGAAATCGCCCCGTTCGCCGTATGGAACAGCCAGGAGCGCACGCCGAACATCTCGGCGAACAGGACGCCGATCAGCGCCACCGCCCACATCATCAGCGCCGCGCCCGAGAGAGCGAGGCCGGAGATCATCGCCGCGTCGAACAGCCGGATCGCGTCGAAGTCGCCGGTGCCGGCGAGGAGGTCGCCGACCCGCCAGGAGCCGGCGATCATCACCATCACCGAGACGATCAGCGCGCAGACCAGCCCGAACGGCACCAGCACGAAGCGCAGCAACAGGCGCAGCAGGCTGTCCACGCCGCTATTCCGCCGAGGCCGCCATCGCCCGCAGCGCCAGCCGCTCCCGGGCGGAGAGCTTCTCGGTCTCGCTCTTCAGCTGCCCGCAGGCGGCGAGGATGTCGCGCCCGCGCGGCGTGCGCACCGGGCTGGAATAGCCGGCGCGGAACACGATGTCGGAGAACTGCTCGATGGTCTCCCAGTCCGAGCACTCATATTTGGTGCCCGGCCACGGGTTGAACGGGATCAGGTTGATCTTGGCCGGAATGCCGGCCAGCAGCTTCACCAGCGCCTTGGCGTCGGCCGGTGAATCGTTCACGCCCTTGAGCATGACGTATTCGAAGGTGATGCGCTTGGCGTTCGAGGCCGCGGGATAATTGCGGCAGGCGTCGAGCAGCTCGCGCAGCGGGTACTTCTTGTTGATCGGCACCAGCACGTCGCGCAGCTCGTCGCGCACCGCATGCAGAGAGATGGCGAGCATCGGCCCGACCTCGGCGCCCAGCTTCTCGATCTCCGGCACCACGCCGGAGGTGGAGACGGTGATGCGACGCTTGCCGATGCCGAGCCCCTCGCCATCCGCCAGCACCTCGATGGCTTTCGCGACCGAGTCATAGGCATAGAGCGGCTCGCCCATGCCCATGAACACGATGTTGGTGACGAGGCGGTCGCCCTCGGTCGGCAGGCCCGGCCCGACCGCCCGCTCCTGCCCGGGATAATCGCCGAGGCGATCCCGCGCGACCATCACCTGCGCGACGATCTCGGCGGCGGTCAGGTTGCGCACCAGCCGCTGGGTGCCGGTGTGGCAGAACGAGCAGTTCAGCGTGCAGCCCACCTGCGAGGAGACGCACAGCGTGCCGCGGTCGCTCTCGGGGATGTAGACCATCTCGACATCGTGCGGCTTGTCGCCGGCGATGTCGGGCGGCAGGCGCAGCAGCCATTTGCGGGTGCCGTCGGCCGACACCTGCTCGACCACCACCTCGGGCCGGTCGAGGGTGAAGGCGGCGCCGAGCTTCTCGCGCAGCCCCTTGCCGACATTGGTCATGGCGTCGAAGGAGGTGACGCCGCGCAGATAGATCCAGTGCCAGAGCTGGGCGACGCGCATGCGCCGCTCCTTCTCCGGCAGGCCGATCTCGGCGAGCGCGGCGGAAAGGCCCTCGCGGTCGAGGCCGGCGAGCGAGCGCTTGGCCGGTGCCGCGGCGATGGGAATGGGAGCGCCGGCCACCGGACGCGGCGCGGTTTCGATCAGCGTGTTCATGGTCGGATATATGGGCCCAGCAAAGGGTGCGCAAATAACGGCTTTCGCGCCTCATAGCACAGAAGCGGCGGCGGCGCGACTATTGCGGCCGACCGGTCAGTAAAGGCCCGGAATCAGCCGGGCGGTGCGGGCGCGATAGGCGTCGTAGTCCGCGCCGAAGGTCGCGCGCAGCAGCGCCTCCTCCGCGTTCATGCGGGCGATCAGCGGGGGAACGAGCAGCAGCGCCAGCACCACCCCGGCCATGGAGCGGAACACCAGCGCCCAGCCGAGCGAAGAGACCAGCAGCCCGGCATAGCTGGGATGGCGGATGACGCCGTAGACGCCGTCCGTCACCAGCGTGTGGCCGGGCTGGATCGCCACCAGCCCGCTGAACCGGCGCCCGAGCACGAAGACCGGCCACAGCCGCAGGGCGCCGCCGGCGGCGAACAGCAGCACGCCGAGCCAGCGCACGCCCGTGCCGCCGAAGGTCCACAGATCGAGCCGGTCGGTATAGGCCGGCAGCCAGGCCGCGAGGATGCCGAGCACGGCGAACACCGCGAGCACCCAGCGATTGCCGCGGTCCTCGCGCTCGCCGCCGCTCAGATTGCCTTCCGTGAACAGCGCCGCCACCGTGAGCGCCACCAGCACCAGCGCCGCCGCCAGCCGCGCCGGATCGGCGAAGAACGCGCCCACGCCGCCCCAGCCGAGCACGGCGAGGCCGAGATAGGCGAGCGTTCCCGCCAGCGACAGGGCGAGGAGGCGCGGCGAGCGCGGAGACGAGGGGGTGGCGGTCATGGCGGCCCTCCCGGCACGAGCCGGACGCTGCTTCAACCCACGGCAGCGGCGCGGGGTTCCCGGCCGGTCATTCTCACTTCAGTGGCACCCAGATGTCGATGACGAGGTCGTCCTCCGGCGTCGTCGCCGGATCGGCGCGGTATTCCTCGACATAGAGGTCCTGCGCCTCGAGGTCCTTGGCGTCGAGCAGGTTGGCGATCTGCTCGTAGGTCGGGTCCATGGCGTCGTAGGGCCCGCGATGGGTGAAGCGTAGCGCCTTGCCGGCCGGCGAGGCGGAGAATTCGAAGCCTTCCGGCGGCTTCTCGGTGGTGGCGCCGGCAAACGGCACCGCCGCCTCGAACTCGAAGCCGTTATCGTCGGTCATGGTGTAGACGATGAACGGCGCGCCGACCCGCTTCAGCTTCAGCCGGTCGAGCTCGGCATAGACCTCCTTCAGCGTCGCGACGATGGTGGCATAGCCGTCGTCCCAGTTGCTCTTGGCGCTTTTCTGCAGCACCGGCACCGGCACCATCTCGGCGGGATCGCCGAAGCCGTCCGGCCGCTGCAGCGGATCGCCGGCGGGCGGCACCGCGGTGGTGTCGACGCCCTTGGGGTCGATCACCGGCGGCGCCACCATGTCGCCGTTGCCGGCCTCGGGCGCCTTCCCGGCGGGTGCGGGCTCCGACGGCGCGGGCGTTGCCGGAGCCGGCGTGGCGGGAGCAGCGGGGGCAGCGGGGGCAGCGGGGGCCGACGGAGTGGCGGCGGGCGGCTCGGCCGGCGCCTGCGCGTGCAGCGGCGGCACGGCGAGGAGCAGCGCCAGTGCCGGCACGAGGCCGCACCGCAGGGAAAGGTTCAGGAGCCGGAAGACAAGCCGCATGGTTCACCCGCGCACGACGCAACGCCCCATCCTTAGCACCGCGCCCGGGGCGCGACGATGGCAGGAAAGTCGCGCGCGGCCGAATTCGAAATCCGCCGCACAGGCTTCTTGTACCTCCCTCGCAACAGGGCAAGTTCCACCCGGCGCGCGCCCTGCCCCCTCTCCCCCTCGGGGAGAGGGGTGGGATGAGCGGTCTTCGCGCGCCCTGTCATCACCCTCGCCTACTCGCTTCGCCAGCTGCCTCCGCCCGGGGCCAGCTGCCTCCGGCGCAGACCTCGTCGGAACCGGGCCCGGCGACAGCCGGGCTCGGGCAAGAGAGGCAAGCCCGAGAACTCTCGCACGGCGGCCCCATGCCATACCCCGAATTCCGATGCGCTCCGCTCCCTCTCCTGCCCGCCGGGAACTCGGCTGTATCCGAAGCCGAAGCCCTTCTTCTCCCTCTCCCCGCCGGGGAGAGGGGTGGGGTGAGGGGCCTTCCTGGCTTCCCGATACGGCCGCGCTCCCGAATGCCGGCGTGCGGCGTCCCCTCGTCCACCCGTCACGCGCACGGCGGAACGCCGCCGCATGCGGCAAAGCTACTGGCCTTCGCGCCCGGCTTCGCCATATAAGGGCGCGAACCCGCCCCGTTCTGGATCGTCATGGCTTCGCTGGCAGACCGCCCCTTCGTGAAGATGAACGGCCTCGGCAACGAGATCGTCGTGCTCGACCTGCGCGACGAGCCGGTGCCGGTGCCGCCGGCGGAGGCGCGCGCGCTCGCCCGCCCGGAGGTGCTGCCCTTCGATCAGATCATGGCGCTCTACCCCGCCGCGGTGCCGGGCATCGACGCCTATGTGCGCATCATCAACGCCGACGGCTCGGAGGCCGGCGCCTGCGGCAACGGCACGCGCTGCATCGCGCTCTATGAATATGGCCGCACCGGCCGCGCGCATATCCGCTTCGAATCCGTCGCCGGCCTTCTGGATTGCAACATCTCCTCCGGCGGCATCACCGTCGACATGGGTGCGCCGCGCTTCGGCTGGGCGGATATCCCGCTCGCCGGTCCGGTGGCCGACACCCGCGCCGTCGACATCCAGGCCGGCCCGGCGGAAGCGCCGGTGCTGGCTGGCCCGGCCGTCGCCAATGTCGGCAACCCGCATGCGGTGTTCTTCGTGCCGGATGCGGGCGCCGTCGATCTCGGCCGCTACGGGCCGGAGCTGGAGCATCACCCCGCCTTCCCCGACCGCGCCAATATCTCGGTCGCGCAGGTGCTGGCGCCGGACCGCATCCTGCTGAAGGTGTGGGAGCGCGGCGCCGGCCTCACCCGCGCCTGCGGCTCAGCCGCCTGCGCGACCGCCGTCTGCGCCGCCCGCCTCGGCCTCACCGGGCGCCGCGTCACCGTCACCCTGCCGGGCGGCGACCTCGTCATCGACTGGCGCGAGGCGGACGACCACATCCTCATGACCGGCCCGGCGGAGCTGGAATATTCCGGCCGCCTCACCGCCGACATGCTCGGCGTGACGGCCTGAAGCACGGCGGGGGAGCGCACGCCATGTCCGTCGACGTCGTCACCTTCGGCTGCCGCCTCAACACGCTCGAATCCGAGGCGGTGAAGAACGCCGCCGGCGCCGCCGGGCTCGACGATCTCGTCGTGGTCAACACCTGCGCGGTGACGGCCGAGGCGGTGCGGCAGGCCAGGCAGGCGATCCGCCGGCTGAAGCGCGAGCAGCCGGGCAAGCGCATCGTCGTCACCGGCTGCGCCGCCCAGACGGAGCCCGAGACCTTCGCCGGCATGGAAGAGGTCGAGCGCGTGGTCGGCAATGCCGAGAAGGCGCGGCCGGAAACCTGGGCCGCCACGCGGCAGGCGCTCGACTTCGGCATCGGCGCCGAAGAAAAGGCCGTCGTCGGCGACATCATGAGCGTGCGCGAAACCGCGCTGCACCTGATCGACGGGCTTCAGGTCGACGGTATCGAGGGCCACACCCGCGCCTTCGTGCAGGTGCAGAACGGCTGCGACCATCGCTGCACCTTCTGCATCATCCCCTATGGCCGCGGCAATTCCCGCTCGGTACCGGCCGGCGAGGTGGTGGCGCAGGTGCGCCGCCTGGTCGAGAACGGCTACGCCGAGGTCGTGCTCACCGGCGTCGACCTCACCTCCTGGGGCGCCGGCCTGCCGGGGACGCCAAGGCTCGGCACGCTGGTGCGGTCGATCCTGCGCCATGTGCCGGAACTGCGCCGCCTGCGCCTCTCCTCCATCGATTCCGTCGAAGCGGACGACGAACTCCTGCGCGCCATCGCCGAGGAAGAGCGGCTGATGCCGCATCTGCATCTCTCGCTGCAGGCCGGCGACGACCTCGTCCTCAAGCGGATGAAGCGCCGCCATTCGCGCCGCGATGCCATCGATTTCTGCGCCGGCATCCGCCGCGTGCGGCCGGACATGGTATTCGGCGCCGACATCATCGCCGGCTTCCCCACCGAGACCGAGGCGCATTTCCGCAATTCGCTCGCCCTCGTCGACGACTGCGGGCTGACGCATCTGCACGTCTTCCCGTTCTCGCCGCGGCGCGGCACCCCGGCGGCGCGCATGCCGCAGCTGCCGGGCGACGCCGTCAAGGAACGCGCCCGCCGGCTGCGCGAGAAGGGCGCCACCGCGCTGCTGCGCCACCTCGCCGCCGCCATCGGCACCCGCGCCGAGGTGCTCGCCGAGGCCGGCGGCCTCGCCCGTACCCGCGCCTTCACCCCGGTGCGGCTCGGCACCCCCATGCCGCGCGGCAGCCTCGGCGAGGTGCGCATCGCCGGGCATGACGGCACGCATCTCCTCGGCATGCGCCTGGCCGATGCCCGGCCGATCGCCGCCTGAAACCTTCGGAAGCGACATGAGCGACGACACTCCCCGCCCCGGCTTCTGGAAGCGCCTGACGCAAGGGCTGACGCGCACCGCGTCGAACCTGTCGACCGGCATCACCGACCTGTTCACCAAGCGCAAGCTCGACGCCGACACGCTGGAGGACCTCGAGGACGTGCTGATCCGCGCCGATCTCGGCGTGGAGACCGCCGCCCGCATCGCCGAGGTGGTCGGCAAGGGCCGCTACGACAAGCAGATCGAGCCGGACGAGGTGCGCGGCCTCGTCGCCGCCGAGATCGAGAAGGTACTGGCCCCGGTCGCCAGGCCGCTCGCCTTCGAGACCGGCGCCAGGCCCTTCGTGCTGCTGATGGTCGGGGTGAACGGCTCCGGCAAGACCACCACCATCGGCAAGCTCGCCTCGGTGCTGCGGGCGCAGGGCAAGCGCGTGGTGCTCGCCGCCGGCGACACCTTCCGCGCCGCCGCCACCGAGCAGCTCAAGGTGTGGGCCGAGCGCACCGGCGCCGCCCTGGTTTCCCGCCCGCCGGGCGCCGACGCCGCCGGCGTCGCCTTCGACGCGCTGGCGCAGGCCAAGGCCGAGGGCGCCGACGTGCTGATCATCGACACCGCCGGCCGGCTGCAGAACCGCGCCGAGCTGATGGCCGAGCTGGAGAAGATCGTCCGCGTCGTCAGGAAGCAGGATCCCGCCGCCCCGCACGCGGTGGTGCTCACCCTCGACGCCACGGTCGGCCAGAACGCGCTGTCGCAGGTGGAGGCGTTCCAGCGGGTCGCCGGCGTCACCGGCCTCGTCATGACCAAGCTCGACGGCACCGCGCGCGGCGGCATATTGGTGGCGCTGGCCGCCAAATACGGCCTGCCGGTGCATCTCATCGGCGTCGGCGAGGGCATTGACGACCTCCAGCCCTTCGCCGCGCGCGATTTCGCCCGCGCCGTGGTCGGCCTCGACGACTGACGACGTCCTCCGGGCGGCGGGCGGCGGGTCCGCGTCGCGACGGCGCAGGCGCGAAAACCGATCCGTGACCGCCCGCCCCTTGATCGTGCCGCATTGCCGGGCGACAACGGGCGGACACAGAGGATCCTTCCCCCGCGATGAACGACAACCGCCCCCCGGCCGCGCCCCGCTCCATGAGCCCGCTCGTCAAGATCGCGCTGGAGCTCGGGCCTCTGGTGATCTTCTTCATCGCCAATGGCCGCGCCGGCATCTATGCGGCTACCGGCGCCTTCATGGTCGCCACCTTCGTGGCGCTGGCGCTGATGTGGATCATCGCCCGCAAGATCGCGGTGATGCCGCTGATCTCCGCCGCGGTGGTACTGGTGTTCGGCACGCTCACCATCGTCCTGCAGGACGACCACTTCATCAAGATGAAGCCGACCCTCGTCAACGCGCTGTTCGGCGTCGCCCTGCTCGGCGGGCTCATGTTCAGGAAGCCGCTGCTGCCCTATGTGCTCGGCGACGTGTTCGAGCTGACGCCGGAAGGCTGGCGCGTCCTCACCATACGCTGGGGAGTGTTCTTCCTGCTGATGGCGGCGCTGAACGAGATCGTCTGGCGCTCGGTGACGACCGATACGTGGGTGGCGTTCAAGACCTTCGGCTATCTGCCGCTCACCCTCATCTTCGCCATGGCGCAGGTACCGCTGATGACCCGCCACGGCGCCCCGGCCGGCGCCCGCGCACCGGAAGCGGGCGAGTAGCAGCCACGGCCGAAGCGCCGGGGCCCGGAGAAGTCACCTCGCGCGCCCCTGGCCCTCTCCCTCTTTCTTATCCTCTCCCCGGTGGGGAGAGGTGGCCCGCGTAGCGGGTCGGTGAGGGGGAACCGCATCGGGAAGCGTTGCCGCCCCCTCACCCACCCCTCTCCCCCACGGGGAGAGGGAGAAGAAGGTCTTGGTCGTCGGGACGAAGCCGACGCCCTCACGGGAAGAGAGGGCAGAAGGCCGTAGCTCTCACGGCGCCGGATTTCCCGTCAGCTGGTGCACGGCGTCGATCTTCGCGATCACCTCCGGCGCCAGCGTCACGTCCTTGGCGCCGATGTCGGTCTTCAGCTGCGCCATCGTCGTCGCCCCAAGGATCACCGAGGTCATGAAGCGGCGCGACAGCGCGAAGGCGAGCGCCATCTGCGCCGGGTCGAGCCCATGCTCGGCGGCGATGGCGAGATAGGCATCGATCGCCGCCTCGCTGCCCGGCTTCTGGTAGCGCTGGCCGCGGTCGAACAGCGTGGTCCGCGCCCCCGCCGGCCGCGCGCCCTTCTGGTATTTGCCGGTCAGGAAGCCCTGCCCCAGCGCCGAATAGGCGAGCAGCGCCACGTCCTCGCGCAGGCTCACCTCGGCGAGCGCGGTCTCATAGGTGCGGTTGACGAGGTTGTAGGCGTTCTGCACCGAGGCCACGCGCGGCAGGCCATGCGTCTCGGCCTCGGCGAGGAAGCGCATCGTGCCCCAGGCGCTCTCGTTGGAGAGGCCGATATGGCGCACCTTGCCCTCTTCGACCAGCTCGCCCAAGGCCTGAAGCGTCTCGAGGATCGGCGTCTCGTCCGGCGTCGGGCGGCCGTCGGCGTCGTTCGGCCAGCGGCTGGGGTTGGAGCCCCAGGGCATTTCGCGGCCCGGCCAGTGCAGCTGGTAGAGGTCGATATAGTCGGTCTGCAGCCGCGTCAGGCTCTTCTCCACCGCCTCGCGGATCTGGGCGCGGTTCGGCTTGCCCCGCGCGCCGTCGTCGCGGAACCAGGTCATCTCGGAAAGGCCGACCACCTTGGTGGCGAGGATCACCTTGTCGCGATTGCCGCGCGCCTTGAGCCAGGTGCCGATGATCCGCTCGGTGGAGCCCTGCGTCTCGGGCTTGGGCGGAATCGAATAGAGCTCGGCGGTGTCGAGGAAGTTGATGCCGTGGTCGAACGCGTAATCGAGCTGGGCGTGGCCTTCGGCTTCTGTGTTCTGCTGGCCATAGGTCATGGTGCCGAGGCAAAGCTCGCTCACCTCGAGGCCGGTACGGCCGAGCGGACGGTATTGCATGGGAATTTCCGGGATGCCGGGAAGAGGGAGGGTTGCATTTGTAATACGCCCTCCCTCGACCGCGCCGCAAGTCGTGCCCCGAACCTCGCCCCTCGGTGCCCGCCGCAAGGCGTGCCGGCTAGCCCGGCGTGCCGGCCTTGAGAGTGCCCAGCCAGGCCTCGACCGCCGGCAGGATGCCCGCCACCATCACGTCGACCCCTTCGGCGGTGGGGTGCATGCCGTCGGCCTGGTTCAGCCTGGAGCCCTGCCCCGCCACCCCGTCGAGGAAGAAGGGATAGAGCGGCACGCCATATTTCGCCGCGAGCGCCGGGTAGAGCGCATCGAAGCGCGCCTTGTAGTCGGCACCCATGTTCGGCGGCGCCAGCATGCCCGCCAGCAGCACCGGGATGCCGCGCTCCTTCAGCCGCGCCAGCGCGGCGTCGAGCGCCTTCTCGGTGACGGCGGGATCGACCCCGCGCAGCGCGTCATTGGCGCCGAGTTCGAGGATCACCCCCTGCGTGCCGTCCGGCACCGACCAGTCGAGCCGCGCCGCACCGGCGCTGGCCGTGTCGCCGGAAACGCCGGCATTGTCGATCACGACATCGTGTCCGCGCGCCTTGAGCGCGGCCTGAAGCTTCACCGGAAACGCCTCGGCGGCCGGCAGCCCGTATCCGGCGGTCAGGCTGTCGCCGAGCACGACGAGCCGCAGCGGCTCCGCCGCCGCGACAGCCCGCAGCGCCAGCGGTGCCGCCAGCACCAGCAGCAATGCCAGCAGCCAATTGACGACAAGGTGTTCCGCCCGGCCCTTTCCCGCGATGCACACCGGCCCATATGCTGGCACAAGCTGAGCCGACTTCTGACCAGCACCGCGAAAACGACAGGAAAACATGCAGCCGGACTCCCGTTTCAGTGCCGCCGCTCCCGCCATCGCGCTCGACAAGGTCGAGCTGTCTCTGGGATCGGGCGCGGCGCGTGTCCATATCCTCAAGGGCATTTCGCTGAATATAGGGCAAGGCGAGGCGGTCGGCCTCGTCGGCCCCTCCGGTTCCGGCAAGTCGAGCCTGCTCATGGTGCTGGCGGGGCTGGAGCGGGCCGATGCCGGCAGCGTCGTCGTCGCCGGCCAGCAGCTTGCCGGCCTCGACGAGGATTCGCTCGCCCGCTTTCGCGGCCGGCATGTCGGCATCGTCTTCCAGGCCTTCCACCTCATCCCCACCATGACGGCGCTGGAGAATGTCGCGGTGCCGCTGGAGCTCGCCGGCCGCGCCGATGCCTTCGCGCGCGCCCGCGCCGAGCTGGAGCTGGTCGGGCTCGGCCACCGGCTGGATCACTACCCCTCGCAGCTTTCCGGCGGCGAGCAGCAGCGCGTGGCGGTCGCCCGCGCCCTCGCCCCGGAACCGGCGATCCTCGTCGCCGACGAGCCCACCGGCAATCTCGACGAGGCGACCGGGCTCGGCATCATGGAGCTGATCTTCGCCGCCCAGGCACGGCGCGGCGCGACGCTGGTCATCGTCACCCACGACCTCGCCCTCGCCCGCCGCTGCGACCGCACGGTGCGGCTGCGCTCGGGGCAGATCGAGGAAAGCGCGCTCATCGGCGGAGACGCGGCATGAGCGTGACGTCGAGCAGCGTGACGACCAGCGACGAGGCACGCGCCGGCGCACGGGCGCCCGGTGCCGGGCGGGGCGGCTTCTCGCTCGCCCTCGCCCTGCGCTTCGCCCTGCGCGAGCTGCGCGGCGGCCTGCGCGGCTTCGGTGTGTTCCTCGCCTGCCTGGCGCTCGGGGTCGCCGCCATCGCCGGGGTCGGCTCCTTCTCCCGCGCGCTGACCGACGGGCTGGAACGGCAGGGCACCACGCTGCTCGGCGGCGACGCCGCCTTCACGCTGGTGCAGCGGCAGGCGACGCCGGAGGAGATGCAGCTCTTCACCGGCGCCGGGCGGGTCTCCACCATCGCCACCCTGCGCGCCATGGCCCGCGCCGGCGAGGGCGCCGGCCTCAACGCCACCCTCGCCGAGGTGAAGGCGGTCGACGGCGCCTATCCGCTCACCGGCACGCTGGCGCTCGATCCGCCCCTGCCGGCGGCGCAGGCGCTCGCCGAGACCGAGGGGCGTTTCGGCGCCGTGCTGGATCCCGTGCTCGCCGAGCGGCTGGGGCTGAAGATCGGCGACGACCTGCAGCTCGGCGCCGCCCGGCTGCGCGTCGCCGCCCTCATCTCCGGCGAACCGGACCTGCTGGCCACCGGCCTCGGCTTCGGGCCTCGCCTGCTGATCTCGCTCGACGCGCTGAAGGCCTCGGAGCTCATCCAGCCCGGCAGCCTCGCCCGCTGGCACTACCGGGTGCAGCTCAACGCCCCCGCCCGCCTCGCCCCCTTCCTCGACGAGGTGAAGGCGAAGGCGCCGCAGGCCGGCTTCGAGGTGCGCACCCGCGAGGCCGCCGCCCCCCGGCTGGAAGACAATGTCCGCCGCTTCACCCAGTACCTCACCCTGGTGGGGCTGACGGCGCTGCTGGTCGGCGGCGTCGGGGTGGCGAATGCGGTGAAGAGCCATCTCGACGCCAAGCGGGGGGTGATCGCCACCTTCAAGTCGCTCGGCGCGCCCGGCCGGATGATCTTCGCGATTTATGTTCTCGAAGTCGTGCTGATCGCACTCATCGGTCTTCTCATCGGCCTCGTCGCCGGCACGCTTCTGCCCTTTGCGCTCAACGCCGCCTTCGGCCATCTGCTGCCGCTTCCGATCGAACCAAGCGTGCAGCCTGCAGCGCTCGCCCTCGCCGCCGGCTATGGCCTCCTGATCGCCCTCGCCTTCGCGCTGTGGCCGCTCGGCCTCGCCCATGACGTGCCGGTCTCCGCGCTGTTCCGCGAGTGGGACGAGGGCGCGCCCAGCCGCCCGCGCAAGATCTATATCGCATTGACATTGCTGGCGATTCTGGCGCTCGGTGCGCTTGCGGTCGCGGCCAGCGAGGAACGCCGGATCGCGCTCTATTATCTCGGCGCTTCCGCCGCCGTGCTGGTCACGCTGCGGCTGGTGGCCACCGGCATCATGGCGATCGCCCGCCGGCTGCCGCGCCCACGCTCCACCGGCGCGCGGCTGGCGCTCGCCAATATCCACCGCCCCGCCGCCCTCACCCCGACCGTGGTCCTGTCGCTCGGACTCGGCCTCACCCTACTGGTGACGCTCTCCCTCATCGACCGCTCCCTCACCCGCGAGCTGACGGCGCGCCTGCCGGACCAGGCGCCGAGCTTCTTCTTCCTCGACATCCAAAGCACTGAAACACAACAGTTTTCCGACTTCCTCGCCAAGCAGGCGCCAGGCGGCGACGTCGAGATCGTGCCGATGCTGCGCGGTCGGTTGATCCGCCTCGGCGACCGCCCGGTCGAGACGATCACCCCGCCGGCGGAATTTGCCTGGGTGCTCTCCTCCGATCGCGGCATCACCTATTCGGCGCAGGTACCGGAAGGCTCGACGCTCACCGAGGGCGAGTGGTGGCCGGAGAACTACTCCGGCAACCCCTTGGTTTCACTGGAGAAAGAAATCGCCGATGCGTTCGGGCTGAAGATCGGCGACAGCGTCACCGTGAACGTGCTGGGTCGCCCCATCACCGCGCGCATCGCCAATCTGCGCAAGGTCGAATGGGAACGCCTCGCCATCAATTTCGTCATGGTGTTCTCGCCGAACAGCTTTCGTGGCGCGCCGCACACCTCGCTCGCCACCCTCGCCTTCCCGAATGGCGCCGGCGACGCGACGGAGCGTGCCATTTCGCGAGCTGTCGCAAGCTCTTATCCCGGCATCACGGCGGTGCGGGTGAAGGAGGCGCTGGCGGAAATCGGCGTCCTCGTCGCCAATCTGCTCCTGGCGATACGCGCCGCCAGCCTGGTGACGCTGGTGGCGAGCATCCTCGTCCTCGCCGGGGCGCTTGCCGCCGGACAGCACCATCGCGTGTATGACGCGGTCATCCTGAAGACGCTCGGCGCCACCCGGGCCCGCCTGCTTCTCGCCTATGCGCTGGAATATGCCGCTCTCGGCCTTGCCACCGCGCTGGTGGCGGTGCTGGCCGGCTCGATAGCCGCCTACGCCGTGACGGTCGGGGTGATGAAGATCGGCTTCGCCTTCTCGCTGCCGGCGGCACTCGGCGCGGTCGGCGCCGCACTGCTGCTCACCGTCGCCTTCGGCCTGATCGGCATCTGGTGGGCGCTCGGCCAGAAGCCGGCGCGCATCCTGCGCAGCCTGTGACGATCGGCCTTAACGATATGTACCGCTGCGGCATTTCTTGCCGAAACTTCACTTGCGGGAGACCGCGGCCTTGCTCATATTTCGCATGAGCTTAGCCGTGGTCCGTTCAGGGATCGCGGCAGCGGGCGTCTGAAAGGGACCCTTCATCATGTCCGACTACGATCGCAACATCACGGCCCCGCGCTACGGCACGACGGCGACGCGGACGCAGGCCGAGATCGATCAGGGCCTGCGCTCCTACATGCTGCGCGTCTACAACTACATGACGCTCGGTCTCGCCATCACCGGCGCCGCCGCGCTGGGCATCTACATGCTTGCCGTCTCGGCGGAACCGACCGCCTACGCGCTCGGCGCCAACGTCTATCTCACCGATTTCGGCTACGCGCTGTTCGTCAGCCCGCTGAAATGGGTGGTGGTGTTCGCCCCGCTCGCCGCGGTGTTCTTCCTTTCCTTCCGCGTCGACCGCATGAGCGTGGCGGCGGCACAGACGGTATTCTGGGTCTATGCGGGCCTGGTCGGCGTCTCGCTGTCGACCATTTTCCTCGTCTATACCCATGACAGCATCGTGCGGGTGTTCTTCATCACCGCCGCCACCTTCGGCGCGCTGAGCCTCTACGGCTACACCACCTCGCGCAGCCTGTCGGCGATGGGCTCGTTCCTGATCATGGGCCTGTTCGGCATCATCATCGCGAGCCTGGTGAACATCTTCCTCGGCTCGTCGATGCTGCAGTTCATCATCTCGGTGGTGGGCGTGCTGGTGTTCGCCGGCCTCACCGCCTACGACACCCAGCGCATCAAGGAGATGTACTTCGCCGGCGACGACGACGTGGTGGCCGGCCGCAAAGCGATCATGGGCGCGCTGACGCTGTATCTCGACTTCATCAACCTGTTCGTGATGCTGCTGCAGCTGTTCGGCAACCGCAACAACTGACGAATCCGGCACCCCACCCATCAAGGCCCCGGCATCGCCGGGGCCTTTGTCGTTCCAGAAGCTATACAGCCCTCGAACAACGGGCACGCCCATCTGACCGCCAAAAACGAAAAAGCCGCCGAAACCCTTGTTTCCAGCGGCTTTTCGAAACGTGTCGAAAAATGATGGTGCCTAGGAGAGAGGGCCAGAAGGCACCATCGATAGAGGAACTTACGGACAAGTGGGACGAAAAATCGCCCATTGATCCAAAAGGCTTTTTCGGCGGGGACGTCCCACCGGAAGAACCCGAGGAATGAGCGACTTTCCCGACCTCATGGAGGCTGTCGCGCGGCGGCTGCTTGGGGAACCGAACCGGGCACACTCGAAGCATGACGAGTGGCGGTACGGGTCCAATGGCAGCCTGTCGGTGCGCATCGGCGGGCCACATAAGGGCACCTGGCGCGACCATGAAGCCGGCGAAGGCGGGGGCGTGCTCGACCTGATCGCCCGCGTCAACGGCGGCGGGCACCATGACGCGATCACCTGGCTGAAGCAGGAGTTTCCCGACTTCGCCGGGCAGCCGGAGATCTCGCCGAACAAGACCCGCACGGTTGCGACCTATCCCTATCTCGACGAGGCCGGAGAGCTGCTGTTCGAGGTGGTGCGCCTGGAGCCGAAGAGCTTCCGCCAGCGGCGGCCGGATGGCGCCGGCGGGTATGTGTATAACGTCAAGGATGTCCGGCAGGTGCCCTACCATCTGCCGGAGCTGATCGAGGCGATCGGGTCCGGGCACACCGTCTACATCGTGGAGGGCGAGAAGGACGTCGACCGCCTGCGGGCGCTAAACATCCCCGCGACCTGCAATGCCGGCGGCGCCGGCAAATGGCGGCTCGACTATGTCGAGCACTTCCTTGGTGCCGACGTCGTCATCCTGCCCGACAATGACGAGGCCGGCCGCGAGCATGCCGAGAAGGTGGCGCGGGCGCTCGCCCCCGTCGCCGCCCGCATCCGCGTGCTGGCGCTGCCCGAGCTGCCGCGCAAGGGCGACGTGTCGGACTGGCTCGCCGCCGGCGGCACGGTGGAGCGGCTGCATCAGCTCGCGGACGCGACGGCGAACTGGCGCCCGGCCGCCGTCACCCGCCTGCCGGCGGTGTGGTGGGGCGAGGAGGACAAGCAGCCGCCGCTCGCCTGGCTGGTGAAGGGGCTGCTGGTCGAGGGCGGGCTGTCGACGGTGTACGGCCCGCCCGGCACCTCCAAGAGCTTCCTGGTGCTCGACCTCGCCCTGCATATCGCCCATGGACGCGACTGGTTCGGCCGGCGCGTCGCCGAGGGTGGGGTTGTCTATGTCTCCGGCGAGGGCGGCTCCGGCATGCGCATGCGCATGAAGGCGTGGCGGCAGGAGAAGGGTGGCGAGCCGGGCAAGCCCTTCGTGCTGATCCCGTCCTCGGTGAACCTGTTCGACGATGAGGAGGGCGTCGAGACGCTGATCGCCGATGTGAAGGAGCATCGGGCGGCAATGACCGCGCCGCTGCAGCTGGTGGTGCTCGACACACTGTCGCGCATGATCGGCTCCGGCGACGAGGACAAGGCCCGCGACATCAATGTCGTGGTGAACAAGGCGGAGCGGATGCAGCGCGAGCTGGGCTGTCATGTCCTCGTCGTGCACCACTCCGGCAAGGACCGCGACCGCGGCGCACGGGGCTCCAATGCCCTGCTCGGCGCGGTGGACGCGGCGATCGAGATCACCCGCCACGAGACGGGTGTGTGCGAAGGCAAGATCGCGAAGGTGAAGGACGGCGGCGAGATCTCGCCCCTCAAGTACGAGCTGCTGCAATCGGTCCTCGGGACCGACGAGGACGGTGACGACGTCACCTCCTGCGTCGTCATGCCCACGGATGCGAGCACCGGCGAGACCAGGGGTACACCGCGGCTCTCCGACCAGGCGCGCATCGCGCTCGATGCACTGAGGCAGGCCATCGCCGAGGAGGGCGAACCCTCGCCCGGCGGGCAGATCCCCAACAGCGTGCGCGTCGTCGATGTCGACCGGTGGCGAGACTATGCCTACCGGCGCGGGATCGGCGACACACCGGAGGCGAAGAAGAAAGCTTTCCAGCGCGCCCGCGAGAACCTGTCGAGCAAACAGATCATCGCGATCAGGGAGCCATGGGCATGGATCATCTGATGAAGCGGGACATGAATGTCCCGGCGGGACAGTCCCGGTTGTCCCGGTGGCAGCGGGACACGGGACATCCCCTTGGAGGGGATGTCCCGTGTCCCAACACCCCGACCACCGCCGCCGCCCTGCTCGACCTGGCAGGGCGGGTGCGGTGACTGGTGCCGAGCCATCGGGATCCGGAGGCTTTCCACGAGGCCAAGTCCGAGATCGAGGCCGAACTCCGGCAGCTGGCACGGGTCCTCCCCGGGCCTGATGTATGCGGGCGGCGACAGCGCATGACCGCGCTAGATGAGCCGGATTTGAGCGCTAAACTCCGGCGCTTGAGAAAGGGTTGAGGATGCAGGATTTGCATGGCTTCAGCCTGTTCGGCGACCATCCCGCTCCGCCGGCGGAGACCCTCTCCAAGAAGGGCTTCGCCGAGCTGATCGGCGTGTCGCCGGGCCGCGTCTCGCAGCTGATCGCCGCCGGGCTGCCGGTCGAGCCGAACGGGCGCATCCACATCGCCCGCGGCAAGGCCTGGGTGGCGGAGAATGTCGATCCGAACCGCCGCCGCGCCTCGCTCGACGCACCATCTCCGGCACACCTGTCGCCGCGGGCCATGCGCGATGCCGCCGAGGCCGAGATCGCGCGGCTGAAGGCCGAGCGCATGGGCCGCCAGCTGATCGACCGCGCCGCCACCCTGCGCACCATCGAGGCCCGCGCCCGCTTCGAGCGCGACGCCTGGCTCGGCTGGGTGAACCGCGCCGCCACCCTGCGCACCATCGAGGCCCGCGCCCGCTTCGAGCGCGACGCCTGGCTCGGCTGGGTGAACCGCGCCGCGCCGGAGATCGCCAGCACCGCCGGCGCCGACCTCGCCGTCGTGGTCGGCGTGCTCGACCGGCTGGTGCGCGCCCAGCTCGTCACCCTCGCCGACATGCCGCTGGAGGATATCCCGCATGACTGACCTTGCCGACCTCACCGCCGAGCTGGTCGACGCGGCCTGGCGGCGTGGCCTACGGCCGGAGCTGCAGCTGACCGTGACGGAATGGGCGGACGCCAACCGCATCCTGCCCGGCACCAATGCCGAGCCGGGGCCGTGGCGGACGTCGCGGGTGCCGTACCTCAAGGCGATACAGGACTGCCTCTCCACCTCCTCGCCGATCGAGCGCGTCGTGCTGATGAAGGGCGCGCAGACCGGCGGCACCGAGGCGGGGCTGAACGCCATCGGCTACTGGATCGCCCATGCGCCCGGCCTGGTGCTGGCGGTGTGGCCGTCGATCGACATGGTGCGGCGGAACTCGCGTACCCGCATCGATCCGTTGATCGATGGCACGCCGGCGCTGAGGAGCCGCATGGCGCCGGCCCGCGCCAAGGATCCCGGCAACACCGTCGGGCTGAAAGAGTTTCCCGGCGGCGCGCTGGTGATGACCGGCGCCAACTCGGCGACCGGCCTGCGCTCGACGCCGGCGCGCTACCTGGTGCTCGACGAAGTCGACGCCTTCCCGGCCGATGCCGATGGAGAAGGCGATCCCGTCGCGCTCGCCGTGCAGCGCACCGTCACCTTCCGCGGCCGGCGCAAGATCTTCCTGATCTCCACCCCGACCGAGGCCGGGGTGTCGAGGATCGAGAAGGCCTATGCCGAGAGCGACCAGCGGCGCTACTTCGTGCCCTGTCAGCATTGCGGCACGCATCAGGTGCTCGTCTGGCGCGGCGTCACCTGGCCGGAGGGCGAGCCGCGCAAGGCGTTCTACGCCTGTGAGACCTGTGGCGGGGTGATCGAGGAAGCCGACAAACCGGCGCTGCTGGCCAAGGGCGAATGGCGGGCGACGGTGGAGGGCGACGGGCTCACGGTCGGCTTCCACCTCTCGGCGCTCTACTCGCCCTTCGAGAGCTGGGGCGAGATCGCCGCCGACTTCGTCGCCTCCAAGCGCGATCCCGCCCGGCTGAAGACCTGGACCAATCTGAAGCTGGGCGAACCCTATGAGGATCGCGACATGGCGCCGCTGGCGCCGGACAGCCTGCAGGCGCGCGGGATCTCCTGCGACACCCCATGGACGGAGCTGCTGCCGGAGGGCGTCGCCGTCGTCACCGCCGGCGTCGACACTCAGGATGATCGCATCGAGGTGGAGTTCGTCGGCTGGGGCCGTGGCGAAGCCAGCTGGTCGCTCGACTATGAGATCCTGCACGGCGACACCTCGCGGCCGGAGGTGTGGGGCGCGCTCGATGGCCTGCTGCTGCGCCGCTTCCGCCACTCCAAGGCCATCCCCGATCTGCCGGTGCTGGCGGCGGCCATCGATTCCGGCGGGCATCGCACCGACATGGTGATGAAGTTCTCGGCCGAGCGGCTCAACCGCCGCGTTTGGGCGATCAAGGGCCGCGGCGGCCCGGGCGTGCCGCCCTGGCCCAAGCGTCCGCCCAAGCTGCGCATCGCCAACCTCGCTCCGGTGCACATCGTCGGCGTCGATACGCTCAAGCACGGCCTGCTCTCGCGCCTGCGCATCGAGGACGGCGGGCACGGCGCCTGCCAATGGCCATCGGATCGCGATTATCTGTGGTTTACCGGTCTCGTCGCCGAGCGGCCGGTGCGCCGCTACACCAAAGGCGTCGCCCCCATCGAGTGGGTGCCCGATCCCGGCGTGCGCAACGAGCCGCTCGACTGTCGGGTGTACGCCACGGCGGCGCTGCATGGGCTTTATGCGGCGGGGATGTCGCTGGCGGAGGCGGTTGCCAGGCTGGACGCCGCCGGCCCCAGCACCGACACCTCTGCACCCACTTCCGCGCTTCCAGCCTCATCGGCGACGCCGTCCGGCGTCGTCCGCTCCAAGTGGTTATCAGGAGCATGACGATCATACCAGGCAACGCGCGGACCTTCAGGGGGCCGGGCTGTGGCTGAATTGCCAAATTGGCAACGTCCCGGAAAGGCGCCATATACCAAACTCAAGAACAGTCCGAATCCTGAATGCGCATGGTCAGCGCGTTGTAGGACCGAGCTGCGAGCGGGAGGCCGGAATGACGAATGAACTCAAGAAGCTGATCGAGGCGGCCAAGCGTGTGGAACCGTCCCCCGAGCACCGCGAAGAGCAGCGGCGCAGCTTCGCCTATGGGAATACCCATTTCGAGAATTCGCGCATCACGCGAGAAATGGTGAATGAACAGGCTGAGAAGCTGGCGAGGCAGGAGCGTGACGGACACTGATGGTCCCGCCCAGCGTCACAGCCGGGCGAATGAAGCTGAACTGATCACCGATCCGATACTCAAGGCGGAGGCGGAGGCTCTCAACGGCCTCCGCCAATTTGATGCCGGGCGAGCAATGATCCATGCCGCGCTTGATCGCGGTTCTTTCAAGCTCCGCCTGTCGCATGTTCTCGGCCTTCAGCGTGAAGCGTTGGCTGGCATCAGCAGCTATGCCGGCAATTTTCGGCCGGCTGGCGTCGCGATCGAAGGCAGCAAGCACGAGCCGCCTGGCGCACATCTGGTGCCCGAACTGGTGGAAGAGCTGTGCGACTATGTGAATGAAAGCTGGACGGAGAAAAGCGCGATCCATCTCGCCGCCTACATCATGTGGCGGCTCAACTGGATCCACCCCTTCGCCGACGGTAACGGCCGCACCTCGCGCATCACGTCCTACGTCGTTCTCTGCATCAAGCTCGGGGCGGATTTACCGGGCCTGCCGACGATCCCGGACCAGATCACCTACAATCGCAAGCCATATTTCGACGCGCTCGACGCGGCTGATGCAGCGTGGCGGGATGGTCACCTTGACCTCACGAAGATGGAAGAGCTGTTGTCCGGTATGCTCGCCAAGCAACTGCATGGCGCTTACGAGCAGGCTGGCGGCGTGCCTCCAGACAGCACAGAGTAGTCTTCTTTACAACCAGAGCCGCAGCGAGCCGAACTGGTCGCTCCATGATAAGCTCCTGCATTGCGACACCACTTGGTCGGAACTGTGGGCTTGATCGATTACTGCCGCGCAGCTTCCTTGATGCCAAGGCCGCCCCCGATCTGCCGGTGGCGGGTGGCCTTCCGGCCACCATCGCATCGATATGGTGATGCGATGGCGGCCGAGCGACTCAACCGGCGCATTTGGGGCGATCACCCACGCCGCGACCCCACTTTACTTCATTTATTAGTTGGTAATTTTGTGGTGCCAATTTGATGCATGGGGAATGGGCAAGAAATTAATAAAAAATTACCAATCGCTGATTTTATCAAGCGATGGTCCAATCTTGATGGCGGTCAAGAGCGAGCGAACTATTCTCTTTTTTTATCCGAACTATGCGATGTGATTGGCGTCAAACGTCCCGATCCTGCACGAGCGGCCCATGACTTCAACGACTATGTATTTGAACGGCGTGTAGAGAGAAAACGTCCAGACGGGACAAACGAAACAGGGCGCATCGATCTATACAAGCGCGGGTGCTTTATCCTGGAGGCAAAGCAGAGCCGGCTCCGCGGCGGCAAGAAGGCAGTGATCGAAGGTCAAGCAGACCTATTCGCCACGACGGAAACGGGGCCGGCGAACACGGCAGCGTACGGCCTCGATCACGTCATGGTCCAGGCGCGCCGACAAGCCGAGCGATATGCAGCTTCGTTGCCCGCCGACCATCCATATCCACCGTTCATCATCGCGTGCGACGTGGGGCGCGCTATTGAGCTCTACGCCGATTTTTCCGGTCATGGACGCCACTATGCCCAATTTCCTGATGCTCGGCAGTTTCGTATCGAACTTGGTCAACTGGAGAGCCCAGAAACCCTCGAACTGCTACGTTCGGTATGGGAAAAGCCTCAATCCCTAGATCCAGCACAGAAGACGGCCAAGGTAACCAGAGAGATTGCCGGGCGGTTGGCGGAAATCTCCAAAGCGCTTGAGGGACGTGGCTTCGAGGCCCGCAGCGTAGCAATTTTCCTTATGAGGTGCCTGTTCACGATGTTCGTCGAGGACGTGGGGCTGATGCGGAAGAAAGGTTTCACGGAACTTCTGACGAGGTGCCTCGACGATTCCATGCGATTTACCTTCGAGATCGAAGACCTCTGGCGTCACATGGACCGCGGTGACTACTCGCCCGGCATCGGCGAGAGACTACTACGTTTTAATGGCAAACTCTTTAAAAACGCCGCGGCGCTCCCTCTAACGAAAGACGAGATACGCCTTCTCCGCGATGCTTCGGATGCCGACTGGCGTGATCTGGAGCCTGCGATATTCGGCACCCTATTCGAACAGGCTCTGGACCCAATCGAGCGAAAGCGTCTCGGTGCACACTACACACCGCGCGCTTATGTCGAGCGGGTGGTGGATGCCACAATCGTCACGCCCCTCACCGAGGATTGGATCAGCCATCAATCAGCCGCCGAGCGTGCGATCCGCAACGGATCAACGGCGGCCGCCATTCGCGAGGTAGAAGATTTCCTGAGGCACCTGGCATCGATGCGGGTACTCGATCCGGCATGCGGGACAGGAAATTTTCTCTACGTCGCTCTCCGTCGGATGAAACAGCTAGAAGGCGAGGCTCTCAAGCAACTGCAGGATATCGGCGGCGACGAGGCGGTCGCACGCGTCACCGGCATCTCGGTAAAGCCGGACCAATTCTTCGGCATGGAACTCAATAGGCGAGCTGTCGAGATTGCCGAACTGGTCCTATGGATCGGCTACATTCAGTGGCATATGAGGACCCGGTCCACTGTGCCCCCGGAGCCGGTTCTGGGCAGCAGCGACCATGTTCATGGCAA
The DNA here is from genome assembly GCF_018390555.1 of Ancylobacter oerskovii. Classification (GTDB taxonomy): domain Bacteria; phylum Pseudomonadota; class Alphaproteobacteria; order Rhizobiales; family Xanthobacteraceae; genus Ancylobacter; species Ancylobacter oerskovii. Next base: position 51,736 of record NZ_JAHBGB010000033.1, read on the forward strand.
AGATGCCCTCATCACGTGGTCGGGCTATCCCCATCCGCAACTTAAGCGCGATGCATTGGGCAAGCCAGTGATCGATGGGCAAGGTAACGAAACCTACGCCTACCCGAACGCAGTCAGCGCCGATTGGCCGGAAGCTGACTTCATTGTCGGCAACCCTCCGTTCATCGGCGGGAAGGATATTCGCGGGCGACTGGGCGCCGGTTACGCCGAAGCATTGCGGAGCGCCAAGCCGCAAATGAATCCTGCGGCGGATTTCGTGATGTACTGGTGGGACCATGCTGCCCAACTGCTCGTCCGGAAGGGAACTCGACTGCGTCGCTTTGGCTTCGTCACGACGAACTCAATAACGCAGGTATTCCAGCGGCGTGTCCTTGAGCGACATCTAGCGGGAACATCCCCCGTTTCGTTGGTGCTCGCCGTTCCGGACCATCCATGGACCAAGGCCTCCAAGGATGCAGCTGCAGTCAGAATTGCGATTACGGTAGCTGAGGCTGGCGACCGGGATGGCGTTGTGCGCATTGCGATCAGAGAGGAAAATCTCGACACCGATGAGCCCTTGATCGAGTTTGCGGAACGTGAGGGTAAGATCAATCCTGATCTTACGATCGGCGTGGATGTGACTAAAGCGAAGGCCCTGGTGGCCAACGATGCGATCTGCTCCCCCGGCGTGAAGCTCCACGGTGATGGCTTCATCATCTCGCGAGAAAAAGCCATTGAGCTCGGCCTTGGAAAGCGACCGGGCCTTAATCAGCATATTCGGGAGTACCGAAACGGCAGGGATCTGACATCACGACCCCGTGGAGTGATGGTTATCGACCTGTTTGGATCTACCGCAGCGGAAGCTCGGCGCGACTTCCCCGAAGTCTATCAGCATCTTCTTGAAACAGTTCGAAATCAGCGAGCTGAAACGTTCGCGAAATCGCCGACCAAGGACGCGCAGGACTATTTGGATCAATGGTGGATTTTCGGAAAGCCAAGAATTGAGCTCCGCCCGGCGTTGGAAGGCCTGCCCCGTTATATCGCCACCGTTGAAACCATGAAGCACCGCCTATTTCAGTTCATGGAATTAGAAGTACTTCCAGACAACATGCTGGTTGTTATAGCGTCAGGCGAAGCATTTCACCTCGGCGTACTATCCTCAAAAGTGCATGTGACTTGGGCTTTACGTACTGGAGGCCGGCAAGGTGTCGGCAACGATCCAAGATATTCGAAGTCTCGGTGCTTCGATCCCTTCCCATTCCCCGACGCCACCTCGTCGGCTCGCGCGAGAATCGGTGCCATTGCCGAAGAACTCGATGAGACGAGAAAACAAGTTCTTGTCGAACATCCCGACCTGAATCTGACCACGCTCTACAATGTTCTCGAGACCGTCCGGACTGGCAGCGTGCTTTCCCGGAAAGATCAGGACATCCGAAGTCGAGGTCGCATTCTGATCCTGCGGGAGCTTCATGATCGTCTCGACGCCGCCGTAGCAGAATCCTACGGGTGGCACGCGGGTATAAACGCTGAGCAGATCCTTGACAGTCTTGTCCGCCTGAACGAAGTCCGGGCTGCCGAAGAGCGCCGGGGTTTCATCAAATGGCTGCGGCCCGAGTATCAGATCGACAAGATCGGCCCGCTGGCGCATCGCGGCGACCGTATCCAAACGATCCTAGCGACCAAGGTCAAGGCAAAGAAGACACCGTTCCCGACCGCGAGGTTGGACCAAGCGCGGGTGGTCCTAGACCTGATCGCCCGTGCAAAAGCGCCTTTGTCAGCAGAGGAAATCGCGGCCACGTTCACATCGTCGGATAAAACCGTCGCGGAGGTATGCGACGTGCTTCAATCCCTGGTCCGGCTAGGCCAAGCTGAAAGCTACGACAAAGGACGCAGCTTCTTTCGAGCGGCGTAGGTTATGCTATTCAATAGTAGCCGCTTCGCTGCCAATTGAGCCTTTTACCTCTTCCTCAACCGCACACCAGGCCCTTCGCCATTTTCGGCGACGAAGATGACGCCGGCGGCTTCGAGAGCAGCCTGTATGGCGGCGAGGTTGTTCCTCGTTGGCGTTCTGCGCCCCTTCTCGAAATCAACGATCACGTTCCGGGAAACTCCGGCGGCCTCAGCGAGTGCCGCTTGATCCAATTCGACCAAGGCCCGAGCCGCCCGGCACTGTGCTGATCCAATGGTCATGATGCCCAACGTTGCGCATGATGTTGCCATTAGCACCAACATTGAGCATGGTGCGTAACGTCTAACACCGTTACCACAGGAGCACGCGCATGGGCACCCATGTTCGCGAACGGGAAAGCCATGTCCCCAGCCGACGCCAGGCGCTTTGCCTCGGCGCGGCTGTCATCGCCGTGCCGGCCGGCGTCGTCGCCTTTGCGTCGGTGCCCGATCCCATCTTCGCCCTCATCGCCGAGCACCGGCGGCTCATGGAGCCGGTCCACGCCTGCACGACAGACGGCGAGGACCGGCTCGCCGAGCTGGTGGACACCGCCGACGAGCAGTTCGCCGAGCTGCTCGGCACGGTGCCGACCACACTGCCGGGGCTGTTAGCCCTTGTCCGCTATGTTGGCGTCGCCAATCCCGACCTCCCGCTCGGTACGCAGGAAGATACGGACGGCACCACCTTCGAAGAGCTGTTTCTCGACACGCTCACCGTGGCGCTCGGCCGCCTCGTTGCGGAGGGCCGGGCATGAACGCGCATGTTCGTCATTTCACCATGGTGGAGGAAGGCGCCCTGCGGCAGCGGATCGAGGCGGTCATCGAGAGCATGCTTTCGCTGCTCGACCAGCTCGACGGCGATCCCGATCTCGAACCGAGCCTTGGAGGCAATCTTCCCTATCTCGACGCTGACCCGCGGCTGGTCGACATCGAGGGCGACGAGGTCGAATTGCTCGAGGGTTACGACGAGGATGCCGAGGAGGACGATCCGGGCGAAGACGAGCACGACCGGGAATACACCTCGATAGAGCGCCACGGCATGAGCTTCTGCAGCCCGTCGCCGGACGACGAGGAACAGGAGGCGGGCATATGATCACCCGTCGCCGCCTGTTGATCAGCGCTGGCCCGGCGCTCGTTGCCACACCTGCCGCGGCTCTATGCCTTGCACCTGTGACGCCGCCCGCCGATCCCATGGAACGCGCCCGCCGTGCCTGATCGGACTTCTCGGAGGCGATGGACGAGATGACGGCCGATGCCCATGGTTGGCTCATCATGGGAGCCGGACATCGCCGAGCCTTCGATCATTTTCGGCAGAAGGATAGCCGGTGGCTCAATATCAACCGGATCAATCTCGTCGAGGATGTGGAGGCGCGGTTTGGGATGACTGAGCATCTCAAACGCATCCTGTTCGAGATGTGAGGCGTGGCTTGCCAGCCTGAAAGCAGGCTCGCCGAAAAACGGAACGTGGCACTTCCCACGCTGGGCGTATCGTGTTACTAACCACGATAACGTGGGAGATATCACATGAACGGCCAGCGCATTTCCATCATCCGGGAGACGTTCAGTGCCGCCGAGGTCGAGGCCATTACCGGCATTTCCCAGGTCGCGCTGCGTGATTGGCGGCGCCGCAAGATCCTCAAGACCAAGAGCGTGAGCAACCGCGCAATCTATTATGTCTACGACCTCGGCTACCTGATGGCTCTCCAAGCACTTACCTCCCAAGGTGTCGCTGTCGGGACCGCGGCTATGGCGGCCAGATTGGCCGGGCCGATGATCGAACATTTCGCCGAGGTCATCAGCGTCGCGGCGGAGGATGCGGCCTTCGTTGGCTTCCACGGTAGGCGCATCGCTCGCTTCCTGATCGTTGCGCAGGACGGCGATATCGTTCGCGCGGGGGCTGTCGATGACTGGGTGAGAATGCGTGACGAGCAGGGCAAGCCCGCTTCCGCCTTTTTCATCGACTGCAAAGCACTCGGCGAGCAGATCGTCCAAAAAGCCCCGCGTCCGGTGGTTTCCGTCGAGCACGAGGGCGCGTGATGAACGGCTTCCTCGCTTCCTTTTTTGACCGGGCCATCAATGCGCTCCGTCCGTCGCAGCGCTCCTATGAGGGCGCGTCCGCCAGCCGTCGTGCGTCGGGCTGGGGCAAGATGGCGAACCAGCACGGCGCGGCGCAGGCGGCCCGTGCGCCGCTCGCCCAGCGTGCCCGCTACCTGGTCGCCAACAACCCGCACGCCGCGATCAGGTCAGCCTGGACGACGGCCCTGGTCGGCACCGGCATCGTGCCGGCGATCACCGGCAAACTGGCGGAGCGCTGGACGGCTTGGACCGACGAGGCGGACGCTGATGGCATGTGCGATTTCTACGGCCTGACCGCGCTGATGGTCGGCGGCATGATCGTCGACGGCGAGGCGTTGGCGCTGATGATCGCCACCCCGGCCGGCCTACGGATCCGCGTGCTGCATCCCGACCAGCTCGACGCCTCGCTGACCCGGCCGCTGGCCGCCGGCGGGCGCATCGTCAACGGCGTCGAGTTCGACATGTTCGGCACCCGCGTCGCCTACTGGATCATCAAGGAGCGGCCGGAGATCGGCCTCGGCCTCAACCTCCAGCCGGTGCGCGTCCCGGCCGAGGACGTGATCCATCTGTTCCGCCCCGACTTCCCCGGCCAGGTGCGCGGCGTGTCGTGGTTCGCCCCGGCGATCCTGCGGCTTGGTGAGATTGACGAATGGCACGGCGCCCAGCTCACCCGCCAGAAGATCGGCGCGCTGCTCGCCGGTGTCATCACCACCAATGATGGCGCGGTGCCGTTCGGCGGCGAGGCGCAGGGCGAAGCGATCATCGGCTCACTGGAGCCCGGCGCCATGGTAGTCTTGCCGCCGGGCAAGGACGTGAGCTTCTCCAATCCGCCGGCGATCGCCCAGGAGGCCAACGACTTCGCCCGCATCACCCTGCATGAGATCGCCGCCGCGCTCGGCTTGCCCTATGAGGTGCTGACCGGCGACCTCTCTGCCGTGAACTATTCCTCGATCCGCGCCGGCCTCGTCGAGTGGCGCCGGCGGATCGAGATGCTGCAGCATAATGTCATCGTCTTCCAGGCGCTGCGGCCGATCTGGCGCCGCTGGGTGATGCTGGAGAGCCTCGCCGGCCGCATCGAGGGCCGGATCGAGGATCTGCTCCCCGTGCGCTGGATCACCCCGAAACAGCAATGGGTCGATCCGGGCAAGGACGTGCAGGCGGAGATCGACGCCATCAATGCCGGGCTGATGAGCCGGCGCGAGGCGGTGGCCGCCCGCGGCATGGACGTCGCCGCGCTCGACGCGGAGATCGCCGCCGACAAGGCCCGCGAGGCCAGCCTCGGCCTCAGCTTCGCCGCTCCAGCCAAGGCGCCCGCCCTCGCCAACATCGGGGGCGCAGCATGATGGGCGACAAGCTGCAGCCGCTGTGGCGCCAGTTCTGGCGTGCCGCCTTCCCGCTGCTGGATCCGAAGGCTCTCTCGCTCGACGAGCTGCGCCGGATGGAGACCGCCGCCGCCATGTGGCACGCCGATCTCAAGCGGGCGCTCGACCAGCGGCAGGCCCGCTACGGGAGGAAGCCGGCATGAACGCGCCCTCCGACATCATCATCCGCCGCGCGCCTCTGGCCGCGACCAGCTGGAACCCCGACGAGCGCACCTTCGAGGTGGTGTTCTCGACCGGGGTCGGGGTCGAGCGCCAGGACGAGCGCGGCCACTTCCTCGAGCGGCTCTCGTTGGCTCAGGACTGGAGCGCCTTCATCGGCGCACCGGTCCTGAACAGCCACCGCCGGGGCATCCTGACCGATGTGCTGGGCTCCGTCCTCACAGCATGGACGGTCGGCGGGAACCGAGAGGCCCGCGCGATCATCGGGATGTCCCGGCGGGACGATGTCGAGCCGATCATTCAGGACATTCTCGACGGGCACCTGCGCGGTGTGTCCGTCGGCTACGCCGTTCACGACTGGGCCGAGACCACCGAAGGCGGCCGGCGGGTGAAGACCGCCACGCGCTGGACCCCGGTGGAACTCTCCATCGTCCCGATTCCCGCCGACCGTCAGGCCATCATTCGAGGGAATGAGACAATGACGGCATCTGCCCAGCCGGAGTCCGCTCCGGTCACGACCCTGCCCGCCGCGGCGGTCCCCACCCCCACGGCGTCCGCGGACCGGGCCGCCGTCAATGCGGAGATCCGCTCCATCGGTGCCGTCGCCGGGCTCGACCAGGGCTGGATCGACGGCCAGATCGACGCCGGTGCTCGCGCCGACGCTGCCCGTGCCGCCGCCTTCCAGGCGATGCAGACCCGCACTGCGCCGCTGCAGACGATCCGCACCGTCGCGCCGATGGTGACGGTGGATCACACCGACCCGGCGTCGATCCGCTCAGCGATGGGCGACGCACTGGCGCACCGCCTGGCGCCGGGCCGGGTCAAGCTGGAAGGTCGCGCCCGCGACTTCTCCGGTTACCGCATGCTCGACATGATCGGCGGCCTTGCCGAGGCACGCGGCGAGCGTATCAATCTGCGCGACCAGAACGCACTGATGGAGCGCGCCGTCGGCGCTCACTCGACCAGCGACTTCCCGCTGTTGCTGGCCGACGCCGCCAATAAGAGCCTGCTCGCCAACTACGCCGCCGCCGAGCCGACCTATCGCCGCTGGGCTGGCCGACGCTCCTTCACCGACTTCCGCGACCATTCCTTCCTGCGCATCGGCGACTTCCCGCAGTTCCAGGAGACCGCGGAGAATGGCGAGCTCAAATACGGCACCATCAGCGAGAACCGCGAGAAGGTGCGGGCGAAGGAGCTGAATGCCGGCATCGCCATCGGCCGGCGGGCGCTGATCAATGACGACCTGTCGGCACTGGCCGACTTCTCGTCGATGATCGCCATCCGCGCCGCCGCCGACGAGAATGCCCGGGTCTATGCGCTGCTCGCCGCCAATGCCGCCCTGTCGGACGGCATCGCGCTCTTCCATGCCAGCCATGGCAACAAGGCAGCGGCCGGCGCGGCGATCACCGTCTCCTCGCTCAGCCTCGCGGTGGCGGCGCTGCGCAAGCAGAAGAGCCTCGACAGTGTGCCGCTCAACCTCGCGCCGCGCTTCCTCGTGGTCGGGCCGGAAAAGGAGCTGGAAGGCCGCCAGGTGCTCGCCGCCGTCACTGCCACCAAGGCGGGCGACGTCAACCCATGGGCGGGCACCATGGAGCTGGTGGTCGACGCCAACATTGCCGGCAATGGCTGGTACGTCGTCGCCGACCCGGCGGCGGCGCCCAGCGTGGTCTATGGCTACGTCTCCGGCGCCGAGGGGCCGCAGATCCGCACCGAGATCGACTTCGACACCCGCGCCGTCAAGGTCGCGGCCGGGCTCGACTTCGGCTGCGGCGTCATCGACTTCCGCGGCCTCTACCAGAATGAGGGGGTGTGATGGCCGACGCGGTCACGCTTCAGCAGCGTCTGGAGAAGCTCCGCGAGGCGCGCGCGTCGGGTGTCCGACGCGTGCGCTACTCGGATGGGCGCGAGCATGAATATCGCTCCGATGCGGAGCTCGCCTCCGCCATCGCCGATATCGAGCGCCAGCTCTCCGCCGGCGCAGCGCCGAAGGTCGCCTACCTCGTCTCAAGCAAGGGATTGTGAGGCGATGGCACGCACCAAGATCCGCTTCAAGGCATCCGACGTCACCCGCGCGCTGAAAGGCGCGCAGGCGGCGGGCATCGCCTTTCCGCGCCTGGAGATCGAACCCGACGGCCGCATTGTCGTCGTCACCGAAAAGATCGTTCCGCCGGCGGTTGTCGCGACGGACGAACCCGCCCCGAACCCCTGGGACGAGGCACTGTCCTGACATGGCTCGCCCGAACCCGCCCCATTTGTCCCGCGATATGGACCGGCACGGCAATGTGCGCTGGTATGTGCGCATGCCGGGAAAGCTGAAGGTCCGTATCCGGGCAGAGTATGGGACACCGGCGTTCTGGACCGCCTATAGCAATGTGCTGGCTGGCCGGCCGATCGCGAAGAAGGTGGGGCAACGTGTGGAGAAGGCGCCAGCGGTTTCCGGCTCGCTGCGCGCGCTTTGCGAGGCCTACTATCGCAGTGCTGAATATAAGGGCCTCGACCCGACGACCCAGCGGGTACGTCGCGGCATCCTTGAGCGCCTGTGCCAGGAGACGACCCCTTCGGGCAAGCCCTGCGGCGACCTCCCCTATGCGCCGATGCTGCCGCGGCACATCCGCGCCATGCGGGACAAGCGCGCGGAAACGCCGGGTGCGGCCAACTCCATGGTGAAAGCGCTGCGGCAGATCTTCGCCTTCGCGATCGCCAACGATCTGGCGGACACCAATCCGGCGAAGGAGGTGCCCTACTTCCCGGCGGTGCGAGCCGATGGCATTCCCGCCTGGTCGGATGAAGACGTTCAGGCGTTTGAGGAAGCGCACCCGCCCGGCACCATGGCACGTCTGGCGCTGATGCTGTTCCTCGAATTCGGCCAGCGGATTTCCGATATTCACCGGCTGGGGCCGGCAATGGTGAAGGACGGGGCCATCACCTTCACGCAGTGGAAGAACCGCCGGCGCAAGCCGGTACAGCTGACGCTACCGATCAGTGCCGAGTTGCAGGCCGTGCTGGGCATACTGCCGACCGGGCGGGAAACGTTCCTGGTGAGCGAATGGGACCGGCCGTTCAAATCGACCAAGACCTTCGGCAACAAGTTCCGTGACTGGTGCGACGAGGCGGGCCTGTCCGGCCGCTCGGCTCATGGCCTGCGCAAATATTTCGCCGCCAAGCTCGCCGAGCATGGTGCGAGCGACCGCGAGATCATGTCGATGACCGGTCACCGGACGTCAAAAGAGGTGGATCGCTATACCCGTTCCGCGAGCCAGAAGCATCTCGCGAAGGCCGCACGGTTGAAGCTGTCGGCGATCGAGATTGTCCCACCGTTTTCGGCGACGTCGGAAAGTGGGACGAAAAATGCAGCTAAGTCTCTGCCAGAAAAAGCTTTTTCTAGCGAGTTGGTGCCCAGGAGAGGACTCGAACCTCCACGGTGTTACCCACTGGTACCTGAAACCAGCGCGTCTACCAATTCCGCCACCTGGGCACATGCCTTGCGGCACGGCGGCGACACATAGTCGGGCGACCTCCCGCTTGTCAACGAGGCAATCGCATCAAAAGCGCTTCTCCTGTGGGGAATTTTTTCACCCGCCCTCCCCCGTCGCGGTTCTTCGCGCGGCGGGCGGGCCCAGGCCGGTGCGGCGTACGATGCGGCCGAACCGTCCGGTCCGGCCACCGGACGCCCCGTTCCCCGCCGCTCGGCGCTGGACGCTGGCGCGGCGGCGCGCTAATCGTCTGGCATACAGGATTATCCGGGCCGGGAGAAAATGATGGTCGACGCCACCTCCGACGAGATGCCGCTCCCCGACGAGGCGGAGCTCGAGGCGCGTTCCGCCCCGATGGAACGCCTCGTCACCGTGTATGGCGGCTCGGGCTTCGTCGGCCGCCATGTGGTGCGCTCGCTCGCCCGCATGGGCTGGCGGGTGCGCGTCGCGGTGCGCCGGCCGGACCTCGCCGGCCATCTCCAGCCGCTGGGCGCGGTCGGCCAGATCAACCCGGTGCAGGCCAATCTGCGCTACCCGGCCTCGGTGCTGCGTGCCGCCGAGGGCGCGGAGGCGGTGATCAACCTCGTCGGCGTGCTGCACGAGGGCGGCCGCCAGAGCTTCGAGGCGGTGCACGGCTTCGGCGCCAAGCAGGTGGCGCTGGCCGCCCGCGAGGTGGGGGCGCGGCTGATCCATGTCTCGGCCATCGGCGCCGACCCGCAATCCGAATCTTCCTATGCCCGCACCAAGGCCGCCGGCGAGACCGCGGCCCGCGAGGCGGTGCCGGAGGCGGTGGTGTTCCGCCCCTCCATCGTGTTCGGGCCGGAAGACGACTTCTTCAACCGCTTCGCCGCGATGTCGCGCCTCGCGCCGGCGCTGCCGCTGATCGGCGGCGGCACCACCCGCTTCCAGCCGGTCTTCGTCGGCGACGTGGCGGCGGCGGTCGCCAAGGCGGTGGACGAGCTCGCCCGTCCCGGCACGGTCTATGAGCTCGGCGGCCCCGAGATCCTCACCTTCAAGCAGCTGATGGAGATCATGCTGAAGGAGATCGACCGCAAGCGCCTGCTGGTGCCGATGCCGTTCGGCGTCGCCTCGCTGCAGGCGGCGCTGCTGGAGCTGCTGCCCAAGCCGCTGCTCACCCGCGACCAGGTGAAGCTGCTCCGCCATGACAATGTCGTCTCCGCCCAGGCGATCGCCGAGGGACGCACGCTCGAGGGCCTCGGCATCCGGCCGACCGCCCTCGGCGCGGTGCTGCCGGGCTATCTCTGGCGCTACCGCAAGGCCGGCCAGTTCACCCGCATCGCCGCCTGAGCTTCGCCGCCTGACGCAAAAAAGCCGCCGGGGATCGCTCCCCGGCGGCTTTTTTCATGCGGTCCTCAGCCCACCAGCGCCAGGGCGATCAGCCCGATGCCGCCGACGGCGATGCGCCACCAGCCGAACGGCGTGAAGCCGTGCCGGGAGACGAAGGCGATCAGCGTGCGCACCACCGCCAGCGCCGCGACGAAGGCGGCCACGAAGCCGACGAGGATGAGGATGCCGTCATCCATGGAGAGGGCGTCGCGGTTCTTGTAGAGGTCGTAGGCGAAGGCCCCGGCCATGGTCGGCAGGGCGAGGAAGAAGGAGAATTCCGCCGCCGCCGGCTTGCTCACCCCCAATAGCAGCCCACCGACGATGGTGGAGCCGGAGCGCGACACACCGGGGATCATGGCCAGGCACTGGATGAAGCCGATCTTCAGCGTGAGAAGCGGCGGCAGCGCCATGGGATCGGTGTGGCGCGGGCGGATCTTCAGCGTATCGACCCAGAGCAGCACGATGCCGCCGAGAATCAGCGTTACGCAGATGAGCGCCGGCGATTCGAACAGCACCTGCTTGATGAAGCCGTGCGCGAAGGCGCCGATCACCGCCGCCGGCAGGAAGGCGACGAGGATGCCGATGACGAAGTTGCGCGAGCGCGGACTGGAAGGCAGCGTCACCAGCACCTGCCAGAAGCGCCCGAAATAGACGGTGACGATGGCGAGGATGGCGCCCAGCTGGATCAGCACCTCGAAGACCTTGCCCTGGCTTTCGAAGCCGAGGAAATGGCCGGCGAGCAGGATATGGCCGGTGGAGGAGACGGGCAGGAACTCGGTGAAGCCTTCGAGAAGGCCGAGCAGCAGGGCTTCGAGCAGGGTGCCGAATGACATGAAGGCGATCCGGTGAATGACGGCGGGCGAAACGCCCCGCGACCGCCGGGGGCGGGCGAAGGATGCATGGCGCCCATCCTGTCTGCTTCGCGGCCGGGGATCAACGTGACGTAGCGGTGGGAAAGCGGCCCTCGACGCCACGCCGACACCATGCCATCACGATTCCGCCTCACGAAGGTAATCCACTGTCGCCGGGTCGGCGTTGCAAAGGCGATGCAACGTTCTGGAGAACACGCATGAAACGTCTTTTGGCCGCGGCGGCGGGCCTCGTCGCCCTCACCGGCGTGGCGTCCGCGCAGACGGACGGCTTCGTCACCACCGATGTGAACCTGCGTGCCGGGCCGGGCACCGACTATCCGGCGGTGGCGGTGCTGGGCGCCGGGACGCCGCTCGCCATCTTCGGCTGCCTGGAAAGCTACAGCTGGTGCGACGTCGACTGGCGCGGCTATCGCGGCTGGGTCTCCGCGCGCTACCTCGAATATGATTATCGCGGCCGGCGCGTGGAGCTGCCCGACTACGCCCCGATGATCGGCGTGCCGATCATCGGCTTCAGCATCGACAATTACTGGGGCCGCTATTATCGCGACCGACCCTGGTACGGCGACCGCTATCGCTGGGGAGCGCCTCCCGGCCGCCGGCCGCCCCCGCCCCCGCCCCCGGGCGGAGGCTGGTATGGCGGCCCGCCTCCGGGGGGTGGCTGGAACAACGGCCCGCCGCGTGGCGGCTGGAATGGTGGACCGCCGCCCCGTGGCGGGTGGAACGACGCCCCGCCGCCTCGCGGGGGGTGGAACGACGGCCCGCCTCCCCGCGGGGGATGGAACGACGCCCCGCCGCGCGGGGGCGGCAATGGCGGCTGGAACGGTGGTGGCGGCGGCTGGAACGGCGGTGGCGGCGGCCCGCCCCCGCGCGGCAATGGCGGCCCTCCCCCGCAGCAGGGGCGCCCGCCGCAGCAGGAACGCCCGCCGCAGCAGGCCTTGCCTCCCGGACCGCCGCCGCAGATGGGGCAGCGCCCCGGCCCGCAGCGGCAGAATGACGGCTGCCCGGATGTGGCGATGCGCAAGGGGCAGTGCTGACGCCCGGCCGGGCGGCGCCCATCCGCTTCCCCCGCCTGCGTCGCCGGCCGGCCCGGCGACGCGGATCCGGGCATGCCGCTCCTGCCGTGGCGGCGGACACGCCCGGGCGAACGGCACGACGGCGAGCGGCGCGGGCCTTGCAATGACCGGGCCACTCCTGTATGGGGTGCGGCCTTGTTGAACCGCCCGGCCAATCAGGGCTGCCGTGGCGGTTCGGATGCTCAACCATCAACAAAATGGCCGCGCGTGCCGCAAGGCGCGCATCCGGCCGCGGAGACCGAGCCAAATGCCCAAGATGAAGACCAAGTCCGGAGCGAAGAAGCGCTTCAAGCTCTCCGGCACCGGCAAGGTGATCATGGCCCAGGCAAACAAGCGCCATGGCATGATCAAGCGCACCAACAAGCAGATTCGGAACCAGCGCGGCACCTCCGTCATGGCGGAGCCGGATGCGGTGGTCGTCCGCAAGTATTTTCTGCCCAACGGCTGACGCCAGCCCTTAGCCCGTACCAGGAGAATTTCCCATGGCCCGTGTCAAGCGCGGCGTAACCTCCCACGCCAAGCACAAGAAGGTGCTGAAGGCGGCGAAGGGTTATTTCGGCCGCCGCAAGAATACCATCCGCGTTGCCAAGCAGGCCGTCGAGAAGGCGCAGCAATACGCCTATCGCGACCGCAAGGCGAAGAAGCGCAATTTCCGCGCCCTGTGGATCCAGCGCATCAACGCGGCGACCCGCGAGCTCGGCTTCACCTATGGCCGATTTATCGACGGTCTCGGCAAGGCCGGGATCGAGGTCGACCGCAAGGTGCTCTCGGATATCGCCATCCATGAGCCCGAGGCGTTCAAGGCGCTGGTGGAGCAGGCCAAGGCCGCTCTGGAGCCCAAGGCGGCCTGATCCGGCCGTCCGACCTGCCCGCATCCGCCGGGACCGAAAATGCCAGAAGCCCCGCGCGCAAGCGCCGGGGCTTTTTGCGTTCACGGCTTTGCGCGCCCCGTCCGGCCCGCTATAAGCCGCCGAAAGCTGCCCGCCGAACAACGTCATGGCCGGGCTTGACCCGGCCATCCACGTCTTGCGCCGCCCGGTGACGACGACGTGGATCCCCGGGACAGGCCCGGGGATGACGGACAGGCCTGAACCCGCCCGAAGCCTCTAGTCGAGAAGTCCGATCATGTCCGTCGCCGCCCTTCCCGATCTCGCCGCGCTGGAAGCCGCGCTGACCGCCGACATCGCCGCCGCCGGCGACGAGGCCGCCCTCGAAGCCCTGCGCGTCGCGGCGCTGGGCAAGAAGGGCTCGGTCTCCGAGCTGCTCAAGAGCCTCGGCGGCATGAGCCCGGAGGAGCGCAAGACCGCCGGCCCGGCCATCAACGGCCTGCGCGACCGCCTCAACGCGGCGCTCGCCGAGCGCCGCACCGCGCTGAAGGCCGCGGCGCTTGCGAGGCGCCTGGAGACCGAACGGGTCGACGTCACCCTGCCCGTGCGCGAGGCGCCGGCCGAGACCGGGCGCGTGCACCCGATCAGCCAGGTGATCGACGAGCTTACCGCCATCTTCGCCGATATGGGCTTCGCGGTGGCCGAGGGGCCGGACATCGAGGACGACTTCCACAACTTCACCGCGCTGAACTTCCCCGAGGGGCATCCGGCGCGCGAGATGCACGACACCTTCTACCTGCCGACCCGGGAAGACGGCTCGCGCCTCGTGCTGCGCACCCACACCTCGCCGGTGCAGGTGCGCACCATGCTGGCGAACAAGCCGCCGATCCGCGTCATCTGCCCCGGCCGCACCTATCGCTCGGACAGCGACCAGACCCACACGCCGATGTTCCACCAGGTGGAAGGCCTCGTCATCGACAAGGGCTCGCATCTCGGCCACCTGAAATGGATCCTGCAGGAGTTCTGCAAGGCGTTCTTCGAGGTGGAGAACGTGACGATGCGGTTCCGCCCGTCCTTCTTCCCCTTCACCGAGCCGTCCATGGAAGTGGACATCCAGTGCGACCGCTCGCGCCCGGGCGAGATCCGCTTCGGCGAGGGCAATGACTGGCTGGAGATCCTCGGCTGCGGCATGGTGCACCCGAACGTCATCCGCAATTGCGGCCTCGACCCGGACGAGTACCAGGGCTTCGCCTGGGGCATGGGGATCGACCGCATCGCCATGCTGAAATACGGCATGCCGGACCTGCGCGCCTTCTTCGAGGCCGATGTGCGCTGGCTGCAGCATTACGGCTTCCGCCCGCTCGACTTCCCGACGCTGGCCGGCGGCCTGTCGAACTGAGCGCCAAGGAGAAAAGACGATGAAATTCACCCTCTCCTGGCTGCGCGAGCATCTGGCCGGCGACTACACGCTGGACGACGTCACCGGCGCCCTCAACCGCATCGGCTTCGAGGTCGAGGGCGTCGAGGACAAGGCGGGCAAGCTCAAGGGCTTCACCATCGCCTATGTGGTCTCCGCCGAGAAGCACCCCAATGCCGACAAGCTGCGGGTCTGCATGGTCGATACCGGCGCCGGCGAGCCGGTGCAGGTGGTGTGCGGCGCGCCCAACGCCCGCACCGGCATGAAGAGCGTGTTCTCGCCGCCCGGCACCTACATCCCCGGCAAGGACATCACGCTCGGCATCGGCTCGATCCGCGGGGTGGAGAGCCGGGGCATGCTGTGCTCGGCCGCCGAATTGCAGCTCTCCGAGGACCATGACGGCATCATCGACCTGCCGGCGGACGCTCCCGTGGGCGCCACTTACGTCGACTGGATCGGCCTCGACGACCCGGTGGTCGAGATCGCGGTGACGCCGAACCGTGCCGACGGGCTCGGCATTCACGGCCTCGCCCGCGACCTCGCCGCCGCCGGGGTGGGCACGCTGATCGACAAGGCGATCCTGCCGGTGGCCGGCGCCTTCCCCTGCCCGGTGAAGGTGACGATCGCCGACGATGCGCCCTGCCCCGCCTTCGCGCTGCGCCTCATTCGCGGGGTGAAGAACGGCCCCTCGCCGGACTGGCTGCAGGCCAAGCTGCGCGCCATCGGCCTGCGCCCGATCAACGCGCTGGTCGACGTCACCAACCTCCTCACCTTTGACCAGAACCGGCCGCTGCACGTCTTCGACGCCAGCAAGGTGCATGGCGACCTGGTGGTGCGCCGCGCCCGCGACGGCGAGACGCTGCTGGCGCTCGACGGCAAGAGCTACACGCTCGACGCCTCCATGTGCGTGATCGCCGACGACAAGGCGGTGGAATCGCTCGCCGGCGTGATGGGCGGCGAGGAGAGCGGCTGCGACGAGGCGACCACCGACGTGCTGGTGGAATCGGCGCTGTGGGAGCCGATCAACATCGCCCAGACCGGCCGCAAGCTGGGGCTGAACTCCGACGCCCGCTTCCGCTTCGAGCGCGGCATCGACCCGGCCTTCACCCTGCCAGGGCTGGAGCTGGCAACGAAGCTCATCCTCGACCTCTGCGGCGGCGAGCCCTCCGAGGTGGTGCTGGCCGGGGCGATCCCCGACACCACCCGCACGATTCCCTTCCCGCTGTCGCTGACCGAGAAGCTCGCCGGCCTCGTCGCTGACGATGCCGAGCAGATCGAGGTGCTGGGCAAGCTCGGCTTCAAGGTCGCCGGCAGCAGCGGCACCGTCGAGGTCGTGCCGCCGTCCTGGCGCGGCGATATCGAGGGCAAGGCTGACCTCGTCGAGGAAGTGGTGCGCATCATCGGCCTCGACCGCGTGCCGGCCACCCCGTTCCCGCGCGACGAGACCGCCCGCCAGCCGGTGCTGACCACGCTGCAGATCCGCACCCGCAAGGCCAAGCGTATGCTGGCCACGCGCGGCATGGTCGAGGCGGTCACCTGGTCCTTCGTGGCGAAGGCCTCGGCCGAACTGTTCGGCGGCGGCCAGCCCGAGCTGGCGCTCGCCAACCCGATCGCCTCCGACCTCTCCGACATGCGTCCCAGCCTGCTGCCGGGCCTGATCCGCTCGGCCCAGGCCAATGCGGACCGCGGCACTGGCGACGTCGCGCTGTTCGAGGTCGGGCAGGTGTTCAAGGGCGACCGGCCGCAGGACCAGTTCATCTGCGCCACCGGCCTTCGCCGCGCCTTCGCGAAGCCGGCCGGCACGGGGCGCCACTGGTCGGCCAAGGCGGCACCGGTCGATGCCTTCGACGCCAAGGCCGATGCGCTCGCCGTGCTCGCCGCCTGCGGCGCGCCGGTGGCGAACCTGCAGATCTCCACCGATGCGCCGTCCTGGTTCCATCCCGGCCGTTCCGGCAGCTTCCGGCTCGGCGCCAATGTGATGGGGCATTTCGGCGAGCTGCACCCGGCGCTCCTGGAGGCGCTCGACGTCGAGGGGCCGCTGGTCGGCTTCGAGATCGTGCTCGACAGGATCCCCGAGCCCAAGGCCAAGGCGACGCGGGTGAAGCCGTTGCTGGATCTCTCGCCCTTCCAGCCGGTGGAGCGCGACTTCGCCTTCGTGGTGGCGCGCTCGGTGGCGGCCGGCGACATCGTCAAGGCGGTGGCCGGCGTCGACCGCAAGCTGATCGTCGCGGTGAACGTGTTCGACGTCTATGAAGGGCCCGGCATCGACGCCGACAAGAAGTCGGTGGCGCTGTCCGTCACCCTGCAGCCGCGCGAGAAGACGCTCACCGACGCCGAGATCGAAGCGGTGGCGGGCAAGATCGTCGCCGACGTGGCGAAGAAGACCGGGGCGACGCTGCGCGGGTGATGCTCCCACCGGCAATCGCCGCGCCTCCTCCCTCTCCCCATTGGGGAGAGGTGGCCCGCGTAGCGGGTCGGTGAGGGGGGACGACATTGGGAAGCCAAGAAGACCCCTCACCCCACCCTCTCCCCGACGGGGAGAGGGAGCAGCCCGGCTATTCTCCGTCGTCCCGGCGGGAACGAACCAAGCGCGGGGTGCGCCTTGCCGGTCTGGGTGATCCTGCCGCGGGATGTCGCAAGTCCCGCACCCCATCCCTCCGCGTCGCCATCGGATGCATCCAGTGATGACTCTATGAGGTGCAGAAGTCGGCTATAGCCGAGACCTGCGCGGGGAGAGGGAGCAGCCCGGCTGTTTCCTGTCGTCCCGGCGGGAACGTACCAAGCGTGGAAGCGCTCTTCCGTCTGGGTGATCCTGCCGCGGGGCGTCGAAAGTGCCTCACACGAGGATGCTTTCGCCCGGGAGAAGGCGACCGGCTCACGGCAGGTCCGGCCTAGGCGGGCCCGCCGGTGAGGCGAATGGCGCGCTCGGCGGCGATCTCGCCGGAATTCCAGGCGCCGGTCAGGGTCCCCCAGCCGACAGGCGTGGTGTATTCGCCGGCGAAGACGAGCCGGCCCAATGGCGAGGCGAACAGGGCGCGCTGCGCGCCCTGCCCCGGGCTCGCCACCGCCATGGCGCCACGGATCAGCGGATCGCCGCCCCAGTTCGACACCAGCAGCTTCTCCGGCATGTCCAGGCCGAACGCCCCGCGCATGACCGTGCGCGCGGCCTGCCGCGCCGCTTCGCCCTTGCCGGACAGCGCCTGCGCCGGCGCGGCACCGAAGCGCAGCACATGCACGTCGCTGCCGCCGACGCGGCCGCGCAGCAGCGTCGGCGCGCCCTCCCCCGCCCGCGCCAGCACGGTTTCGTTATCGGCGAGATGCAGCGGATTGCCCGGCAGCGTGAAGGCGACCTGCTCGATGGCGCCCGACGGGCAGCCGCGCAGGGCGAGCATGACGCGGGCCGGCAGCACCGGATTGAAGCGGATGGCATCGGAAACCAGCACCGCCGCCGGCACCGCGAGGATGACGGTGCGCGCCCGGATCACGCTGCGCTCGCCGCGCAGCGCCAGCGCGTAGAAGCGGCCGGCATTGGTGATCTGCGTGACCGCCGCATCGGTGCGCAGATTGGTCCAGGCGGCCAGCCGCTCCAGCATGACCCCGAGGCCGAGCGGGCAGGTGACGTCGTCCGGCGGCGCCTGCCGGCGGGCGAGATCGAGCGTCGACACCGCCGCGAGGGCCCGCCCGCAACCGAGCGGGCCGAGCATCGCCTCCACCGTCGCCGTCCAGGGCCCGCGACTGCCGAGAAACGCCGCGGCCGGCCCGTCCTTGCCGGCATCGGCGGCCGCGAGCATGTCGCGCCGCGTCCGGCCCAGCGCCAGCGCGAAGGCGTCATAGCCGCTCTCCGCCACCTCATGGCCGTCGACGAACAGGCGCGCGGCCGACGGCACCGCGACCAGCGGCAGCCCCGCCTCGCCGGCGGCATCGGCCAGGGTGCCGTCCATGCGCGAGAAGGTCGCCGCCCCGAGATCCACCACCGGGCCGAGCCCGGTATCGCTGCGCGCCCGCCCGCCGACGCGCGACGCCGCCTCCAGCAGCACATAGGAGCGCCCGGAAGCGGCGAGCTTGCGGGCCGCGGCGATACCGGCCGCTCCGGCGCCGACAATGGCGACATCGACGCCGGTACCGGCATTCTGCGCCAGCGCCGGCGCCGCCAGCACCGTCGCGGACAGGCCGGCAAGGACTTCGCGGCGCGAGGGGCGGGGGAATCGGATCATGCGACGAAGGGCTCCGGCATCGCCCGCCACGCTAGCACGAGGCGCCGCGCGCCGGAACGCATCGGCATGTGGGCGGGAATCGGCGGACGGGAATCATGGTTTGTTCGAGGGAACGAATCGAGGACCGACTCGGGAAACGTGATTCCGCAAGCGGAAAATCATCGCCCCGACGCCACGGAAACCGCATCGCCCCTTTGAACGCGGCGTGTGCCGCCATTAGGTAGAGGCGACCCTCTTCGCGCGAGACGCCATGCTCCAGGACGCCGTCGCCGCCTTCGGGCGCACCTTCTCCCCCGGCTATCGCCGGGTGCTCATCCGCTCGGTGCTCATCGCCCTCGGCCTGCTGGCGGCGCTGGGCATCGGTGCGCACTGGGCGCTGACCTATTTCGTGACGCTGCAATGGGGCTGGGCGGAGCTCACCCTCGACATCCTCGCCGCGGTCGGCATCCTCATCGGCGCCATCTTCCTGGTGCCGCCGGTGACGTCGCTGGTCGCCGGCCTGTTCCTCGACGAGGTGGCCGAACGGGCGGAGGTGGAGGACTTCCCCGCCGATCCGCCCGGCCGGGCGCTGCCCTTCGCCCGCTCGCTGGCGATGACGCTGAAATTCTTCGGCGTGATGCTGGTGGTGAACCTGATCGCGCTGGCGCTGCTGCTGGTGCCGGGCGTCAACCTCGTGGTGTTCTACATCGCCAATGGCTACCTGCTGGGGCGCGAATATTTCCAGCTCGCCGCCATGCGCTTCCGCGGCGAGGCGGAGGCGGCGGAGATGCGGCGCCGGCACGGATTGTCCATCTTCCTCGCCGGGCTGATCATCGCCGCCATGGTGTCGGTGCCGATCCTCAACCTCGCCACGCCGGTCTTCGCCACCCTCTTCATGGTGCGGCTGCACAAAAGGCTCAGCCGGCGGGCGCCGGCGTCTTAGCGGGCCAGCGGCACAGATCGGCGATCAGGCAGCGCCAGCATTCCGGCACCCGCGCCTTGCAGACATAGCGCCCGTGCAGGATCAGCCAGTGATGCGCGTGCAGCTTGAAGCGGTCGGGGATGACGCGCTCGAGGCCGAGCTCGACCTCCAGCGGCGTCTTGCCCGCCGACAATCCGGTGCGGTTGGCGACGCGGAACAGATGCGTGTCCACCGCGATGGTCGGATGGCCGAAGGCGATGTTGAGCACCACATTGGCGGTCTTGCGGCCGACGCCGGGCAGGGTCTCCAGCACCGCGCGGTCGGCCGGCACCGCGCCGCCGAACTCCGCGACCAGCCGGCGCGACAGCTCGACGACGTTCCGCGCCTTGCCGCGATAGAGGCCGAGGGTGCGGATATGGCCGGCAACGCCCTCCTCGCCGAGCGCCACCATCGCCTCGGGAGTGGGCGCGGCGGCGAACAGGGTGCGGGTCGCCTTGTTCACGCCGACATCGGTGGCCTGCGCCGACAGCACCACCGCGACCAGGAGCGTGAAGGGATCGACGTAATCCAGCTCGCCCTTCGGCTCGGGATCGGCGGCCTCGAAGCGCGAGAAGGCCTCCGCCACCTCGGCCGGAGTCCACGGCGCGATGTCGCGGCCGGCCAGCGCCGCGGCGGCATTGGCCACCGCGCGGCGGCGGCGGGCCGCCTCGGGCACCGCCGGGACCGCCTCGCGGGCACCCTTCTTGCCGGCAGCCTGTTCGGCCTTACGGCCGGATTCAGCCGCCGCCGCGGCCCGCTTGGGAGCAGGCTTCGGGGTGGGTTTGCGCGAGGATGTGTCGGGCGGGGATTTCTTGTCGTTGCGGGCCATTTGCGAGCTATAATGCGGCCCCATGAGCCCTGCCAAGAGCGACTTTGCCGCCCACGACGTCGCGGGCGAGGAGCCGACCCTCTACCGGGTCCGCCTCGCGCCGCACCGCTCGCTCGACGAGCGGGGTTTCCGCATGGTGATGCTGATCGTCGGCGGGGTGAGCCTCGTCTGCGGCACCGCCTTCCTGCTGATGGGCGCCTGGCCAGTCTTCGGCGTGTTCGGCCTCGACGTGCTCGTCCTCTACATCGCCTTCCGCATGAGCTTCCGCTCGGCCCGCGCCCGCGAGGAGATCACGGTGACGCCGAGCCTGATCGAGGTGCGCAAGATCGACCCGCGCGGCGCCGCCGACGAGGCGCGGCTGAACCCGCTCTGGACGCGGCTCGACAAGGAGTTCCACGAGGATTACGGCCTGCAGCGACTCAGCCTCACCTCGCGCGGCGCGCCGGTGGTGGTGGGCGGCTTCCTGCACACGCAGCAGCGCGAGGAACTGGCGCAGGGTCTGGATCTCGCGCTGGCGCAGGCCAAGCGCGGGGTGGTGCGGTCGGAACTCTGATGGACGGCGCGTCGAAATCGGGTGGCCCTCTCGCCGCCGGCATGTCCAAATGGGCAGAACAGGAGGACACCGCCGTGCTCGCGCCAACTCTGGAGAATGCCCGTCCGCTCGAAATCGCCGCGAACGACTATGAGACCGTCCGACGCGCCGTCGAGTTCGTGAACCGCCGCTTCCGCGACCAGCCCGAGGTCGAGGAGATCGCCCGCGCCGCCGGCGTCTCGCCGCGCGCCCTCACCGACCTGTTCCGCCGCTGGTGCGGCCTCAGCCCCAAATCGTTCCTGCAGGCGGTGACGCTCGACGCCGCCCGGCAGGTGCTGTCGCAGTCCGACAATGTGCTGGAAGCCGCCTATGAGCTCGGCTTCTCCGGCCCCGGCCGGCTGCACGACCTGTTCGTGGTGCATGAATCGCTGTCGCCGGGCGAGTGGAAGACCGGCGCCGCCGGGCTGATCATCCGCTGGGGATTCCATCCTTCGCCGTTCGGCCGCGCGCTCGCCATGGCGACGCCGCGCGGCCTGTGCGGCCTCGCCTTCGCCGACGAGGGCGGCGAGGAGGAGGCGCTGGCCGACATGCGCCGGCGCTGGCCGAACGCCATCTATGTCGAGGACCCGCTGGCGACCGCGCCCTATGCGGCGCGCATCTTCGACCAGACCTGCTGGCGGCCGGACGACCCGCTGCGCATCGTGTTCATCGGCACCGATTTCGAGGTGCGGGTGTGGGAGACGCTGATGCGCATCCCCATGGGCCGCGCCACCACCTATTCCGCCATCGCCGGCCATATCGACCGGCCCAAGGCGGCCCGCGCCATCGGCGCGGCGGTGGGCAAGAACCCGATGTCCTTCGTGGTGCCCTGCCATCGCGTGCTCGGCAAAAGCGGCGACCTCACCGGCTATCACTGGGGCCTGACCCGCAAGCGCGCCATACTCGGCTGGGAAGCCGGGCAGGTCGGCGGCAAGTAGGGCGGGGCTCTCCCTTTTCCTCTCCCGCCCGACCCTGGCTGTTGCCGGGTTCGGACATGGCAGGATCGAAGCCGGAAACATCCGGCTTCGACGGAGAGGTGGCCCACGCGGCAGGGCGGTGGCGGCGATCGGGAGGCGGAAAAGACCCCTCACCCCAACCCTCTCCCCGACGGGGAGCGGGAGCCTCCAAGCCGTTTCAGCGCCAGAAGCTCAACGTGGCAACGCCGCGCGGCCCTCGGTTCCCCTCCCGACAGGCAGAGGAACCATCTCCCGCCGCGCGCGGCCGAAAGCTGAACGCTGCACCCCCAACAGCTCCTTACCCTCCCTCTCCCCATTGGGGAGAGGTGGCCGGCGTAGCGGGTCGGTGAGGGGTGACACGGTTGCGGGGCGGCTGCAGACCCCTCACCCCACCCCTCTCCCCGACGGGGAGAGGGAGTCTCCAAGCCGTTTCAGCGCCGGAAGCTCAACGCCGCAACTCCGCGTGTCCCTCGACTCCCCTCCCGACAGGCAGAAGAACCATCTCCCGCCGCGCGCGGCCGAAAGCTGAACGCTGCAACCCCCAACGGCTCCTTACCCTCCCTCTCCCCGAGAGAGGTGGCCCGCGTGGCGGGTCGGTGAGGGGTGACAACGCCGCGGAGCAGAGAGCCTCTCTCCCACCCCTCACAAAATGAGGTGCAGAACTGCGCCAATCGAGCCTCACGGGGAGAGAGGGAGCTGGGCTATCCGGTTTCATTCGCGGAGCATCGCGTTCTGGCGTGATGTCCGCTGGGTTGGAAAATCGCCGTCCACCACCCTCGCGCTCCAGACCCGTGACGCCCGCAGTCGGAACGCCGATCCGGGCCGGGAGGGTTTTTCGAATGGGTTTTCCTCCAGCCGGGCCGGCCACGTCCGCCGGCACATTCCCCATGCCCTGAGGCTTCAGCCTTTGTGGGACCTCGATGCGAGGTGGGCCGGTCCCCCTCTCCCCAACGGAGAGAGGGATAGAAAGAACGTGATGAACGGGATTGGCGGGCCCTCCCCTCCCTGAGAGGAGAAGGCGGGAACGAGCGCTCGGCGTTCGTACCCGTCATCCTCGGCCGGCAAGCGGTCGCGCGTGCGTCGACCACTCTCGGCGAATGCTTCCCTACCCCTACGGCATCGTCAGCCGCCGCACCGCGTCGCGCCAGCCGGCGAGCTTGGTCTCGCGCAGGGCCTGCTCCATCGAGGGCATGAAGCGCCGGTCCAGCCGCCAATGGTCGGCGAAGCGCTGCGGCTTGGGCAGCACGCCGGCATGCAGGCCGGCGAGATAGGCCGCGCCCAGCGCCGTGGTCTCGCGCACCACCGGCCGGTCGACCGGCGCCGCCAGGAGGTCCGACAGCCGCTGCATGGCGAAGTTCGAGGCGACCATGCCGCCATCGACCCGCAGCACCGTCCTGGCGCCGTTGCCGCCGGCCTGCGCCCAGTCGGCGCGCATGGCGTCGAGCAGGTCGGCGGTCTGGTAGCAGACGCTTTCCAGCGCCGCGAGAGCGAGTTCCGCGCGGGAGGTCGCCCGGGTGAGGCCGAACAGCGCCCCGCGGACATCCGGGTTCCAGTGCGGCGCGCCCAGCCCCACGAAGGCCGGCACCAGATAGACGTGCTGGGCGGGATCGGCCGCCTCGGCCAGCGCCTCGCTCTCGGCCGAGGCCTTGATGATGCCGAGCCCGTCGCGCAGCCACTGCACCGCCGCG
This sequence comes from Ancylobacter oerskovii, assembly GCF_018390555.1. Classification (GTDB taxonomy): domain Bacteria; phylum Pseudomonadota; class Alphaproteobacteria; order Rhizobiales; family Xanthobacteraceae; genus Ancylobacter; species Ancylobacter oerskovii. The sequence goes on from NZ_JAHBGB010000033.1 coordinate 75,486, forward strand.
CCGGCGACGAAGATCGAGCCCTCCAGCGCATAGGTGCGCTTGCCGTCCAGCTGGTAGGCGATGGTGGTCAGCAGCTTGTTCTTCGAGGTGACCGCCGTGGCGCCGGTGTTCAGCAGCGCGAAACAGCCGGTGCCGTAGGTGGACTTGATCATGCCCGGCTGGAAGCAGGCCTGCCCGACGGTGGCCGCCTGCTGGTCGCCGGCGATGCCGCAGATGCGGATCGGCCCGCCGAACAGCTCCGGCAGGGTGGTGCCGAAATCGGCGGAGGAATCCTTCACCTCCGGCAGCATGGAGCGCGGCACCCGCAGCAGGGCGAGCAGATCCTCGTCCCATTCGCCACTGTGGATGTTGAACAGCAGCGTGCGCGCGGCGTTGGTGGCATCGGTGGCATGGACGGCGCCGCCGGTCAGCTGCCAGAGCAGCCATGAATCCACCGTGCCGAAGGCAAGCTCGCCCCGCTCGGCACGCGCCCGGGCGCCCGGCACATGATCGAGGATCCAGCCGATCTTGGTGCCGGAGAAATAGGGATCGAGGATCAGCCCGGTGCGGGCGCTGACCATGGGCTCGTGCCCCTCGGCCTTCAGCCGGGCGCAAAGCTCGGCGGTGCGCCTGTCCTGCCAGACGATGGCGCGGTAGATGGCGGCCCCGGTCTTGCGGTCCCACACCACCGTGGTCTCGCGCTGGTTGGTGATGCCGATGGCGGCGATGGCGGCGGTCTTCGCCCCCGCCTGCTCGATGGCCGCCCGGCAGGTGGCGAGCGTCGTCGCCCACAGGTCCTGGGCCTCGTGCTCCACCCAGCCGGAAGACGGGAAATGCTGCGGGAATTCCTGCTGCGCCTGCGCCGCGATCGAGGTGTCCGGGCGGAACAGGATGGCACGCGAGGAGGTGGTGCCCTGGTCGATGGCGAGAAGATAGCTGGTCATGCGCAATCCACGTCGGGAGGTCGCCCGGCCGTCGCCGGCCCATTTCGCCGATCATCCGCCGGCCGCCTGATCGTCGCGCCTGATCGTCGGATCCGAGATCTAACCCGCCGCGGGCCGGGCCGCGAGGGGTCCGGCGGCGGCATCCACCACGGAGGCCCGATGCCGCCTATGGGAAGGCGGCGGACGGTTTCCGGCGAGCGGGAGCGAGAGAGCCGGGCGGGCGCCAGAACGGCGTCCGCCCGGTCGTGTCGGGGTTCCTATCCACTTTGGCGCCGGCCGGTTGATCCGGCCTGACGCGCGGCCGGCCTTACTTCTTCGGCGGGGTCGCCGGCCAGCTCTTGATCAGCGCGTCATAGTCGACGGTCTCGCCCTTCGGCTTCTCATTGGCGAGCTTGGGCTGCGGCGCGAGATTGCCTTCCTTCTTGGCGAGCTCCACCCAGTATTCCATCGGGTGCTTCTCGTTCAGCTTGGGACCGCACTCACCCTGCACGCCGGACTTCTCGAGGCGCGCCATCACCGATTCCTGCGCCTCGGCGAGGCTGTCCATCGCCGCCTGCGGCGTCTTGGCGCCGGAGGAGGCGTCGCCGATGTTCTGCCACCAGAGCTGGGCGAGCTTCGGGTAGTCCGGCACGTTGGAGCCGGTGGGGGACCACTGCACGCGGGCCGGCGAGCGGTAGAACTCGACGAGGCCGCCGAGCTTGGGGGCCCGCTCGGTCATCGACGGCGCCCAGATGTCGCTTTCGCGGATGAAGGTGAGGCCGACATGGCTCTTCTTCAGCGACACGGTCTTGGAGGTGACGAACTGGGCGTAGAGCCAAGCCGCCTTGCGGCGATCCACCGGGGTGGACTTGAGCAGCGTCCAGGAACCCACATCCTGGTAGCCGAGCTTCATGCCGTCCTTCCAGTAGGCGCCCTTCGGCGAGGGCGCCATGCGCCACTTCGGAGTACCGTCGGCGTTCATCACCGGCAGGCCGGGCTTCACCATGTCGGCGGTGAAGGCGGTGTACCAGAACATCTGCTGGGCGATGTTGCCCTGCGCCGGCACCGGGCCGGCCTCGGAGAAGGTCATGCCGAGCGCCTGTGGCGGCGTGTATTTCTTCAGCCACTCGATGTACTTGACGATCGAGTACACCGCCGCCGGGCCGTTGGTGTCGCCGCCGCGCTCCACGGTCGAGCCGACCGGGCGGCAGCCCTCCATGCGGATGCCCCATTCGTCCACCGGCTTGCCGTTGGGCAGGCCGCGGTCGCCATTGCCGGCCATGGACAGCCAGGCATCGGTGAAGCGCCAGCCGAGCGAGGGGTCCTTCTTGCCGTAGTCCATGTTGCCATAGACCTTGACGCCGTCGACGGTGCCGATGTCGTTGGAGAAGAACTCGGCGATGTCCTCATAGGCGGACCAGTTCACCGGCACGCCGAGCTCGTAGCCATACTTGGCCTTGAACTTGGCCTTGTAGTCCGGGTTGGTGAACCAGTCGTAGCGGAACCAGTAGAGGTTGGCGAACTGCTGGTCCGGCAGCTGGTAGAGCTTGCCGTCGGGCGCGGTGGTGAAGGAGGTACCGATGAAATCCGGCAGATCCAGCGTCGGCGAGGTGACGTCCTTGCCCTCGCCCGCCATCCAGTCGGTGAGCGGCACCGCCTGCTTGTAGCGGAAATGCGTGCCGATCAGGTCCGAATCGTTCACCCACGCGTCGTAGATGTTCTTGCCCGACTGCATCTGCGTCTGGATCTTCTCCACCACGTCGCCCTCCTGGATGAGGTCGTGGGTGAGCTTGATCCCGGTGATTTCCGAGAACGCCTTGGCGAGGGTCTTCGCCTCGTATTCATGCGTGGTGATGGTCTCGGAGACGACGTTGATCTCCATGCCGGCGAAGGGCTTCGCGGCATTGATGAACCACTGCATCTCCTTCAGCTGGTCCTCCTTCGACAGGGTCGAAGGCTGGAACTCGCTGTCGATCCACTTCTTGGCGGCTGCCTCGTCGGCGCGCACCGGCGCGGCGAGGGCGACCAGCGCGACGGCGCTGGCGGCAAGCAGGAGCCGGGTGCGGCTCTTAGACGTCGACATGGGTCTTTCCTCCCGTTTCACTCCCAGAGCCCGCGCGGCCTGCCGCCGCTTCGGGCGAATTCACACGAGGCGGAACACCGCCAGCGCGTAGACAAGGCAGAGCGCCAGCGCCCAGCCGAGATCGGGTCCCACCAGGCCAAGCCAGGCGAGATTGATGAAGGCGCTGCCGAGCAGCGTGATGAACAGCCGGTCGCCCCGCGTGGTGGGGATGCGCAAGATGCCGACCCGCGCCCGCTCCGGCCGCCACAGCGCCAGCACGGTGAACACGATCAGCAGGCTGGCGATGCAGGCGAAGAACAGCCCGGTCTGCCAGGTCCACGCCATCCAGGCGGTGTTCTCGGCAAGGGTGGTGGTGAAACTCTCCATCTCCCCCTCCTCACACCCGCCCGAGGGCGAAGCCCTTGGCGATGTAGTTGCGCACGAACCAGATCACCAGGGCGCCGGGAATGATGGTCAGCACGCCGGCGGCGGCGAGCAGGCCCCAGTCCATGCCGGCCGCCGACACGGTGCGGGTCATGGTCACGGCGATCGGCTTGGCGTTGACGGCGGTCAGCGTGCGGGCGAGCAGCAGCTCGACCCAGGAGAACATGAAGCAGAAGAACGCGGCGACGCCGATGCCGCTCGCGATCAGCGGCATGAAGATCCGCACGAAGAAGCGCGGGAAGGAATAGCCGTCGATCGCCGCCGTCTCGTCGATCTCGCGCGGCACGCCGGACATGAAGCCTTCGAGGATCCACACCGCCAGCGGCACGTTGAACAGGCAGTGCGCCAAGGCCACCGCCCAGGGCGTGTCGAACAGGCCGATGGCGGAGTAGAGATTGAAGAAAGGCAGCGCGAACACCGCCGGCGGCGCCATGCGGTTCGACAACAGCCAGAAGAACAGGTGCTTGTCGCCGACGAAGGAATAGCGCGAGAAGGCATAGGCCGCCGGCAAGGCGAGGCTGATCGAGATGATGGTGTTCAGCACCACATAGGTCAGCGAGTTGATGTAGCCCGAATACCAGCTCGAATCGGTGAAGATCTTTATGTAGTGCTCGAAGGTGAGATCGCGCGGCCACAGCGACACCGTGGTATTGATCTCGAAATTGGTCTTCAGGCTCATGTTCACGAGCCAGTAGATCGGCAGGATCAGGAAGACCAGGTACAGCGCCATGATGAAGACGCTGCCGCGGGTGTTGTGGCTGGCCGAGGCGCTCATGCCGCATTCCCTCCGATGATCATCTCGACCTCTCCCCTCCGCGCGACGCCATGGCCGGGCTTGCCCCGGCCAGCCACGTCTTCCGGGAGCACCGCGCTCGACGTCGTGGATCCCCGGGTCAAGCCCGGGGATGACGGGCGTGGAGCGTGGGGCAGCATCGCAAGCCCGCTCATGCCGCGCTCCGTCTGTTCAAACCGCGCGTCGCCGGAGTGGAGCACATGAGACCGGCACTCCGCCGCGACGTCATGGCCGGGCCTGTCCCGGCCAGCCACGTCTTCCGGGAGCGCCGCGCTCGACGTCGTGGATCCCCGGGTCAAGCCCGGGGATGACGGGCGTGGAGCATGGGGCAGCATCGCAAGCCCGTTCATGCCGCGCTCGGTCTGTTCAAACCGCGCGTCGCCGGAGTGGAGCACATGAGACCGGCACTCCGCCGCGACGTCATGGCCGGGCTTGTCCCGGCCATCCACGTCTTCCGGGAGCACCGCGCTCGATGTCGTGGATCCCCGGGTTGAGCCCGGGGATGACGGGCGTGAAGCGTGGGGCTGCATCGCAAGCCCGTTCATGCCGCGCTCCGTCTGTTCAAACCGCGCGTCGCCGGAGTGGGGCACATGAAACCGGCGCACCGCCGCGACGTCATGGACGGGCTTGTCCCGGCCAGTCCCGTCTTCCGGGAGCGCCGCGCTCGACGTCGTGGATCCCCGGGTCAAGCCCGGGGATGACGGACGTGGAGCGTGGGGCTGCATCGCAAGCCCGTTCATGCCGCGCTCCGTCTGTTCAAACCGCGCGTCGCCGGAGTAGGGCACATGAAACCTGCACACCGCCGCGACGTCATGGCCGAGCTTGTCCCGGCTATCCACGTCTTCCAGGAGCACCGCGCTCGACGCGTGGATCCCCGGGTCAAGCCCGGGGATGACGGGCGTGGAGCGTGGGGCTGCATCGCAAGCCCGTTCATGCCGCGCTCCCCTGGTCGGGCCGCTCGCTGCCGGCATGGGTCATCACCGTGTAGAAAACCCAGCACAGCGCAAGCACGATGAGGTTGTAGACCAGCGACATCGCCGCCGCCTTGCCGAGGTCGAACTGGCCCAGCGCAAGCTTCACGAGATCGATGGACAGGAAGGTGGTGGCGTTGCCGGGCCCGCCGCCGGTAAGCACGAAGGGCTCGGTGTAGATCATGAAGCTGTCCATGAAGCGCAGCAGCACCGCGATCAGCAGCACCCGCTTCATCTTCGGCAGCTGGATGGTGGTGAACACCGCCCAGCGCGAGGCGCCGTCGATGCGCGCCGCCTGGTAATAGGCGTCGGGGATCGACTTGAGGCCGGCATAGCAGAGCAGCGCGACGAGGCTGGTCCAGTGCCAGACATCCATCACCACGATGGTGATCCACGCCGACAGCGTGTCGCCGGTGTAGTTGTAGTCGATGCCGAGCGCGTTCAGCCCATAGCCGAGCAGGCCGATATCGGCGCGGGCGAATACCTGCCAGATGGTGCCGACCACGTTCCACGGAATCAGCAGCGGCAGCGCCATGATGACCAGCGTCGCCGCCACCCGCCAGCCCTCGCGCGGCATGGACAGCGCGACGAGGATGCCGAGCGGCACCTCGATGGCGAGGATGATCGCCGAAAACAGCAGGTTGCGCCACAGCGCGTCGAAGAAGCGGCCGCCGAGCTCGGTGGAGGGATCGAGCAGTTCCTGGAACCAGCCGAGGCCGTTCCAGAAGAACTGGTTGTTGCCGAAGGTGTCCTGAACCGAATAGTTCACCACCGTCATGATCGGCAGGATCGCCGAGAAGGCGACGATGGCGAAGACCGGGGCGACCAGCCACCAGGCGCGGTTGTTGACGGGCTTGTCCATCAGCAGGGTCCCCGGACGCTACTCCCTCTCCCCGTCGGGGAGAGGGATGGGGTGAGGGGGAAGGCGGCGGCGAGGTTCAGCACGGGCGATCGGCCGTGCGCCCCCTCACCCGGATGGCTGCGCCATCCGACCTCTCCGCTGAAGTCGGATGTATCCGACTTCAGCCCTTGCCGATGCCCAATGCGGCTATAGCCGCATTGGGTGCGGGGAGAGGTGAAGGAAAGCGGGAGAGAGAGGCAAAACATCATCCCACGCCTCCCTCGCCGGCAACCAGCACGCCGCCGGCATAGATGTGGATCTGCCGCGTCTCCAGGTTCAGCCCGGCGGTGTCGCCGTCGAGCGCCAGCCCCTCCGGCACCAGGGCGGCGGCGGGATGGCCGGCGATCTCGACGCGGGCGATGCGGGCACGGCCGATATCGTCGATGCGCTTCACCTTCACCGGCAGGCCGGTGCCGGCACGGGCGAGCGTGGCGAATTCCGGCCGCACCCCGAGCTCGATCCTCTCGCCTGCCGGCAGCGCCGGATAGGCGCGGGCGAGCGCCACCGCGACATTGCCGATATGGGCGAGGCGCCCCTCCACTCGCGCGGGCAGCACGTTCATGCCCGGCGAGCCGATGAAGTGGCCGACGAACGTGTGCGCCGGCCGCTCGAACAGCTCCTCCGGCGTGCCGGTCTGCACCACCGCGCCGTCATGCATCACCACCACCGTGTCGGCGAAGGTCAGCGCCTCGGTCTGGTCGTGGGTGACGTAGATCATGGTGAGGTCGAGCGCGCGGTGCAGCTCCTTCAGCGTCGAGCGCAGCTGCCATTTCAGATGCGGGTCGATGACGGTCAGCGGCTCGTCGAACAGGATGGCGGCGACATCCGCCCGCACCAGGCCGCGCCCCAGCGAGATCTTCTGCTTGGCATCGGCGGTGAGGTTCGAGGCCTTGCGGTCGAGCACCCGCGTCATGTCGAGCCGGGAGGCGATCTCCTCCACCCGCTTGGCGATCGTCTCGCGCGGCAGATGCCGGTTCTTCAGCGGGAAGGCGAGGTTCTCCCGCACCGTCATGGTGTCGTAGACCACCGGGAACTGGAACACCTGCGCGATGTTGCGCGCCTCGGTGGGCAGGTTGGTCACATCCTTGCCGTCGAACAGGATGCGCCCCCGGGTCGGGGTGACGAGGCCGGAGATGATGTTGAGCAGCGTGGTCTTGCCGCAGCCCGAGGGGCCGAGCAGCGCATAGGCGCCGCCCTGCCGCCAGACATGGTTGATCTCCTTCAGCGCATAATCCTGCGGACCCTGCGGATCGGGCCGGTAGGCATGGGCGAGATGATCGAGTGTGATGCTGGCCATCGCGCCCTCCCTCAGGCCGCCGCGTCGAGCGCGGTGCCGGTACTGGCCCCGCCGGCGTCGAACAACAGGATGTGGCGCGGGTCGATCACCACCTCGACCGCCGCTTCCGGCTCCAGCCGCCGCACGCCGGGCACCAGCGCGGTCAGCCTCTCCTTGCCCATGTCCATGTGCAGGAAGCTCTCCGAGCCGGTCACCTCGGTGACGGCGACGCTGGCGGCGAGGCGGATGAGGCCGCCATCCGGGCGCGACGCCTCGCCATGGATGCGGTCCTCCACCGCGAGATGGTGCGCCCTGACGCCGACGGTGTAGGCGCCGTCCGCCACCCCGGCGAAGGCGCCGGTAGCGGCCACCGTGGTGCCGTTCGCCAGTTGCACCGTGCCGCCGGACTTGGTGACGCGCAGCGTGTTGAGCGGCGGATCGGAGAACACCTTCGCGGTGGCGAGGTCCGCCGGACGACGATAGACGGCGGCGGTGGGGCCGAACTGGGTGACGGCGCCTTCCATCAGCGTCGCGGTGCTGCCGCCGAGCAGCAGCGCCTCGGTCGGCTCGGTGGTCGCATAGACGAACACGGCGCCGGTGGAGGCGAAGATGCGCGGCAGTTCCTCACGCAGTTCCTCGCGCAGCTTGTAGTCGAGATTGGCGAGCGGCTCGTCGAGCAGCACCAGATCGGCCTGCTTCACCAGCGCCCGCGCGATGGCGGTGCGCTGCTGCTGGCCGCCGGACAAGGCGAGCGGCGTGCGCTGGAGATAGGGCTCCAGCTTCAGCAGCCTGGCGGCGGAGGCGACGCGGGCGTCGATCTCCGCCTTCGGCAGACCCTGCACGCGCAAGGGCGAGGCGATATTCTCGTAGACGCTCAGCGCCGGGTAGTTGATGAATTGCTGGTAGACCATCGCCACCGAGCGCTTCTTTACCGACAGGCCGGTGACGTCCTGCCCGTTGGCGATCACCCGGCCGGAAGTCGGCGCATCCAGCCCGGCCATCAGCCGCATCAGGCTGGTCTTGCCCGCCAGCGTCGCCCCGAGCAGCACGTTGAGGCTGCCGCGCTCCAGCGTGAGCGAGACGTCCCGGATGTGCACCGCGCCCTTCACCTCGCGGCGGACGTTCTGCAGCTCCAGCGTCATTGCGCCGCCCTCCGGGTTACCGGCCGCTGCGCCTCGGCCATGAAGGCATCGAGCGCGGCGGCCTCGCCGGCGCTCAGCCGCAGGCCGAGCTTGGAGCGGCGCCACAGCACGTCGTCGGCCGAGCGCGCCCATTCCTCGCGCATCAGGTAGCGGACCTCCGCCTCGGTGAGATCGGCGCCGAACACCCGGCCGAGATCGGCGCGGCTGCGCAGCCCGTCGAGCAGCCGCAGGGCGCGGGTGCCGTAGGCCACCACCAGCCGGCGGGCCAGCGCGTCGTCGATCCAGGGATGGGCGCGCTTGAGCTGCGCCACCACCCGTGGCTGGTCCTTCACGCCGAAATCGCCGCCCGGCAGCGGTGCGCCGCGGGTCCAGCCCGGCTTGGCCAGGGTGGCGAGATGCGGGGCGAGCTTCTCCATCGCGTGCTCGGCGAGGCGGCGATAGGTGGTGATCTTGCCGCCGAACACCGAGAGCAGCGGCGGCAGATTCGCCCGGTCGCCCTCGCGGTCCTCCAGCTCCAGCACGTAATCGCGGGTGGCTTCCTGCGCCTTGGAGGCGCCGTCGTCATAGAGCGGTCGCACGCCGGAATAGGTCCACACCACCTGCTCGGGCGTCACCGGCGCCTTGAAATACTCGCTGGCGGCGGCGCAGAGATAGGCGATCTCCTCCTCGCTCGCCTTCACCGCATGCGGCGCGCCCTTGTAGTCGCGGTCGGTGGTGCCGATCAGCGTGAAGTCGTGCTCGTAGGGGATGGCGAAGATGATGCGGCCGTCGGCGTTCTGGAAGATATAGGCGCGGTCGTGGTCATAGAGCTTCTTCACCACGATGTGGCTGCCCTGCACGAGGCGGACATTGGCCGGCGAGTTCACCCGCACCACCTTGGCCAGCACCTCGTGCACCCAGGGGCCGGCGGCGTTCACCAGCACGCGGGCGCGGATGGTCTCGCGGGCGCCGTCCTCCTCCACCTCGATGCGCCAGTGGTCGCCGGCGCGCTCGGCGGAGACCACCCGGCAGCGCGGGCGGATATCGGCGCCGCGCTCGGCGGCATCGAGCGCGTTCAGCACCACGAGGCGGGAATCCTCGACCCAGCAATCGGAATATTCGAAGCCGCGCGTATAGCCGGCGCGCAGCGGCTTGCCGGTCTCGTCGCGGGTGAGGTCGAGCGTCCGCGTCGCCGGCAGCAGCTTGCGGCCGCCGAGATGGTCGTAGAGGAACAGGCCGAGGCGCAGGAGCCAGGCGGGGCGCAGGCCGTCGTGATGCGGCAGCACGAAACGCAGCGGGCGGATGATGTGCGGCGCCATCGCCCACAGCACCTCGCGCTCCATCAGCGCCTCGCGCACCAGCCGGAACTCGTAATGCTCGAGATAGCGCAGCCCGCCATGGATCAGCTTGGTGGAGGCGGAAGAGGTGGCGCCGGCAAAATCGCCCTGCTCGAACAGCACCACGGAGGCACCGCGCCCGGCGGCATCGCGGGCGATGCCGCAGCCGTTCACGCCGCCGCCGATGACGGCGAGGTCGTAGATCGAATCGAGTGCGCGCGTGGTCACTCACAGCCTCCCGATGAACCGCCCCGACGTGGAGGCGATTTCGTTATTATCTTCGTATTGACGCTATATGAAACCGAAATCGCGCGCAACTCGGCCAAAAACGAAAGATTCTAACTTTCGATACGGTGCAATGCAATAAAATCGCACCACTTTGCCGTTTCCGTGCCTGAGATCTGGCGAGGTTGGGTCGTGCTGCAGCGCGTCGTGCCTGCCGGAACGGCAGGGTCAAATGACGAGCACGCGGTCCGGCAATTCGTTGACGGGCTCGCCGGTTGCCGGCAGATGCGCGCCCAGCAACCGCCCTGCGACGTCGATGCCAGCGGCCAGACCCGCCGCCAGCCGGCCTTCCCGCGCACCTTCCAGCACCGCCGCGCAGACGCCGCCCCAGGCCTCGACGCCGACCCGGGCATGGATCGCCTCGTCGGCCACCACCTCGACGATGCGGTCGGCCGGCGCCACCAGGATCAGCACCCCGGTGCGCCCGCGGGTGCCGTGCATGCCGAGCGCGAGGAAATGGTCGAGCGCGGCGGCGCGCGCCGCCTCCTCCACCGCCGCGCGCGGCACCAGCCGGCGCCCGAGCGGGGTCGCCAGCGTCAGCAGGCCGGCCAGCGCGAAGCTCGCGGCCTGCGCCGCCAGCAGCACCGGCGTGTCCAGCGTGGTGAAAAAGGCCAGCGGCCAGGGCAGCACCAGCGCCAGCAGCGCCGCCCACATCAGGGAATGGAACGACGGGTGCACCAGCGGATGCGTGACCACGATGAGCCGGATCTCGCCGCGGGTGCCGGCCTCGGCGTGGCGGACCGCCTCGGCGAGCGCCGCATGCTCGTCGGCCGTGAGGGGGGCGTCAGCCTGCCTGTCCATCACCAGCTCCCCGAGGCGCCGCCGCCACCCGATGATCCGCCGCCGCCAGAGAAGCCGCCGCCGCCCGACGATCCCCCGCCCGACCAGCCGCCGCGCGAGGACCCGCGCGACCATTCCCAGCCGGAAATCCCGCCCGGCAGCACCACGCCGCCGTGCCGGCGGGCATATTGGCGTCGCCGCGCCTGCTGGTAGAGCAGGAAGATCCAGAACGCGACCATGGCGGCGAAGATGAGCAACGGCACCAGATCGTCCACCGTCATCGCCGGCTCGGCCGCGCGCCTGGCCCGCGCCTCCGCCTCGGCGGGATCGAGATTGAGGATCTCGATCACCGCCTCGGTGCCCTTCTCGATACCGTCGGGAAAATCGCCGGCGCGGAAGGCCGGCAGGATGGCGGTCTGGATGATGGTGGAGGCCACGGCGTCGGGCAGCACCCCTTCGAGCCCGTAGCCGACCTCGATGCGCACCCGCCGCTCGGCGGGCGCCACCATGAGCAGCACGCCATTGTCCTTGTCGGCCTGGCCGAGCTTCCACGCGCGGAACAGCCGGTTGGCGTAATCCTCCACCGAGGTGCCCTGCAGCGAGGGCACGGTGGCGACCACGAACTGGTCGCTGGTCTTCGCCTCCTGCGCGGCGAGCCTGGCCTCCAGCGCCGCGCGCATCTGCGGCGACAGGATGCCGGCGGCATCCACCACCCGCCCGGAAAGCGGCGGGAAGGAGAGCTCGGCCCGCGCCGCGACGGCGGCAAGCATGACGGCCGCGAGCGCGACCAAGGCGAGGACGGGGAGGAAGGCGGCTCGGCGCAGCATGGCGGCCGGTCCCGTATGCGCGTGATCAGTTGAACTTCACCTGCGGCACCTTCATCTGCTCCTCGGAGATGGTGAAGGTCTGCATCGGCTGGTTGCCGCGATAGAGCGTCGAGGCCCAGAGCACGCCGGGGAAGGTCCGCAGCTCGGTGTTATAGACCCGGACCGCCTCGATATAATCGCGCCGCGCCACGGCGATGCGGTTTTCCGTGCCCTCGATCTGCGCCTGCAGGGCGAGGAAGTTCTGGTTCGACTTGAGGTCGGGATAGGCTTCCGACACCGCGATCAGCCGGCCGAGCGCGCCGGAAAGCTGCGCCTGGGCGTTCTGGAATTTCTGGAAGGCCTCGGGATCGGTGACGGTGGACGCGTCGACCTTGATCGAGGTGGCGTTGGCGCGCGCTTCCGTCACCTGCGTCAGCACGTCCTTTTCCTGCTGGGCGTAGCCCTTCACCGTCTCCACGAGGTTGGGGATCAGCTCGGCGCGGCGCTGGTACTGGTTCAGCACGTCGCTCCAGGCGGCCTTGGCCTTCTCCTCATTGGTCGGGATGTTGTTCACCCCGCAGCCGGCGAGGCCGAACGCGAGCGCGAGAAGCGCGAACGGCAACAGCAGCCGGCGGCGGGCGACGGCGAGGATCATCGGCATGGAACAGCCCCCTGCAACGCGCGGCATGATACCGCCCCGGTCATTATAGGGCAGACGGCCGGTCCCTCCAGTCTCGAAGAGGGAGTTTCGCCGCGTGCCGCTGCGTTTCCGACAAGCGTGGATGAAACCGGGAACCCACGCGACAAGCCGTGCGGCGGCGTGCAAAGTCGCGGCGATACCGCGAGGTTGACCGTGTCCGCTTCCTTCGCCGCCCGGAGATCCATGCTCGTCCTTCTGCTCGCGACGCTCGTGCTGGCGATGCCGCTCGCGGCGCTGGCGGTCTGGTTCCAGACGACCGGCCTCGTCCGCGTCGTCGCGCTGGCGGCACTGGCCGCCGCCGTGCTGGCCACGCTCACCCTCGTCCTGCGCGGCCAGCCGGGCGCCGGCTGGCTGGTCGCCCTCGCCACCATCGGCCTGGTGGCCGCCTGGTGGGCCACCATCCGGCCGTCCAACGAGCGCATCTGGGCGGCGGACGTCGCCCATGGCGTCACCGCGACGATCGCCGGCGACGACGTCACGCTGCACCATGTGCGCAATTTCGACTGGCATTCGGAAGACGAGGCGACCGAGCGCTGGGAGGACCGGCGCTACCGGCTCGACCAGATCACCGGCGTCGACCTGTTCTCCTCGGTCTGGAGCAACCCGGCCATCGCCCACACGCTGATCGGCTTCAGCTTCGCCGACGGGCAGCGCGTGGTGTTCTCCGCCGAGATCCGCCGCGAGAAGGGCGAGGCCTTCTCCGAGATCGGCGGCTTCTTCAAGCAGTTCGAGCTGGTGCTGATCGCCGCCGACGAGCGCGACATCATCCGCCTGCGCACCAATGAGCGGCGCGAGAGCGTCTCGCTGTTCCCGCTGGAGCTGACGCCGGAACAGCGACGGGCGCTGTTCCTGTCCTTCGCCGGGCTCGGCAACGAGCTGGCGCGCGCGCCGCGCTTCTACCAGACCGTCACCACCAATTGCACGACCGTCATCTTCCGGCTCGCCCGCCTCATCGAGCCGGGCGTCGCCTTCGACTGGCGCATCCTGCTGTCCGGCTACCTGCCCGGCTATCTCTACGAGCAGGAGCTGATCGCGACCGATGCGCCGCTCGCCGAGGTGGAGCGCCGGGCGGCGATCACGCCGCTCGGGCAGGCGGCCGGCGACGCGCCCGACTATTCCGAGCGCATCCGCCGCCGCTGACGACGGCCTACATCGCCTGGGTGTGGGCGCCGCCGGGCCGGGAAATGCCGCCCAGCGCGTCGCCGGCGATCGCCTCGCGGCCGGCCAGGGCGATGTCGCCCAGCGACAGGATGCCGACCAGCCGCTTGCCGCGATCCACTACCGGCAGGCGCCGCAGCTGCTGCTCGGCCATGTTGCGGCCGATCTCGTCGAGCTCCTGGTCCTCGAAGCAGTATTTCACCTCGCTGCTCATGATCTCGCGCACCGGCGTCGTCGGCCCCTTGCCGAAGGCGACGCCGCGCACGGCGATGTCGCGGTCGCTGATCATGCCGACCAGCCGGTTGTCGTCGCCCACCGGCAGGATGCCGGCATCGAGCAGCGCCATGGCCCGCGCCGCCTGCTCCAGCGTCTCGTCGGGGGCGACCACCTGCACTTCGCGGGTCATCACATCGCTTACCTTCATCAGTGTCCTCCTGTCAGCTTCAGGCGGCCGGCTCAGCCGGCGCGCTTCTCGGCATTGCGCTTGCGGGTGGCGGCGGCCTTGCGCGCCGCCGCGGAACGATCGGCCTTGGGACGCTCGGCGGCGGCACGGCCGCCGATCTTGCCGCCGCGGTGCGAGGCGGGATGGTCGGTCTGCTTGCCGCGGCCGGAACCGGACTTCTTGCCGCCGCCATCGTCCTTGTTCACCGTCGCCCAGGCACGGCGCTCCGCCTCCTCATGCGAGACGCCGCGTTCCTCGTAGCCTTCCTCGATATGCTCGGCCTTGCGCTTCTGCTTGTCGGTGTAGGCCGACTTGTCGCCACGGGGCATGGCCTTCTCCTCCTGCATCCGGCCCCCCGCCCCGCCTAGCCAACGACAAGCGGCCGGAAGCGTTCCCCCCGTCCGGCGTTTCGGGCTTGACAGAAGCGCGCCGCCGGCATGCCTTGCGCGGGACATCAGAAAGGTACCGCCCATGACCGTGCTCGCCCGGCTCGCCGACTTTCCCCTCATCGCCATCCTGCGCGGGGTGACGCCCGACGAGGCGGTCGCCATTGGCGGGGCGCTGGTGGAGGCCGGCTTCCGCATCATCGAGGTGCCGCTGAATTCGCCGCAGCCGATGAAGAGCATCGAGGCGCTGGCCCGGGCGTTTCCCGATGCGCTGATCGGCGCCGGCACCGTGCTCGACCCCGCCGACGCCGACCGGGTGAAGGAAGCCGGCGGCGAGCTGGTGCTGATGCCGCACAGCGATCCCGCCGTGATCGCCCGCGCCAAGACGCTGGGCATGAGCTGCGTGCCGGGGGTGACGACGCCGACCGAGGCCTTCGCGGCGCTGAAGGCCGGCGCCGACGCGCTGAAGATGTTCCCGGCCGAGATGCTGCCGCCGCCGGTGGTGAAGGCGTGGCGCGCGGTCATCCCGGCTTCCACCGTGCTGATGCCGGTGGGCGGAGTGACGCCGGAGCGGCTGAAGCCCTATTGGGACGCCGGCGCGCGCGGCTTCGGCCTCGGCTCGGCGCTCTACGCGCCGGGGCTGGCGGCGGCCGAGGTGGCACGAAACGCGCAAGGCTTCCTCGCCGCCGTGGCCGGGCTCAAGGCCGCCTGACCGTCTCCTACCGAGGAACACGCCTTGCCCGACCTGAACGCCGTCGTCGCCGAGATCGCCGAGGAGATGCGCCAGCGCACCGACCGCGGCGAGGTGGCGACCTATATTCCCGAGCTCGCCGGCGTCGATGCCGGCCAGTTCGGCATCGCGGTGATCGATGCCGACGGCGCGGTGACGGCCGGCGGCGACGCCGACGTGCCCTTCTCCATCCAGAGCGTGTCGAAGGTGTTCACGCTGACCCTGGCCCTCGGCAAGATCGGCGACCGGCTGTGGCGCCATGTCGGGCGCGAGCCGTCCGGCAGCGCCTTCAATTCCATCGTGCAGCTGGAATATGAGCAGGGCATACCGCGCAACCCGTTCATCAATGCCGGCGCCATCGCGGTGACCGACCAGATCCTCGCCGGCCACGAGCCGCGCGAGGCGCTGGGCGAGATCCTGCGCTTCATGCATTTCATCGCCGACGACCCGTCGATCACCATCGACGAGAAGGTGGCGGCCTCCGAACGGCGCACCGGCTTCCGCAACGTGGCGCTCGCCAACTACATGAAGTCGTTCGGCGTGCTGCAGAACCCGGTCGACTACACGCTCGGCGTCTATTTCCACCATTGCTCCATCGCCATGAGCTGCCGCCAGCTCGCCATGGCCGGGCGTTTCCTCGCCTGGCGCGGCAAGAACCCGACCACCGGCCATTCGGTGGTGAGCCCGGAACGGGCGCGGCGCATCAACGCCATCATGCTCACCTGCGGCCATTATGACGGCTCGGGAGAGTTCGCCTATCGCGTCGGCCTGCCGGGCAAGAGCGGGGTGGGCGGCGGCATCCTCGCCATCGCGCCGGGGATCGCCTCGATCGCCGTGTGGGCGCCCGGCCTCGATTCGGTCGGCAACTCGCATCTCGGCCGCATCGCGCTGGAGAGGCTGACCAAGCGCATGGGCTGGTCGATCTTCGGCGACTAACCGGCGGGCGCTCAGGCCGGCAGCGGCGCCGCGGCCAGCAGCCGCTTCAGCTCCGGCACGCAGGAGCCGCAATTGGTGCCCGCCTTCAGCACCGCGCCGATGCGGGCGACATCCGCGCCCGGCTCGGCCTCGATCAGCGCGCGGATGGGATCCGCCGGCACGCCGAAGCAGGAACACACCAGCGCGCCGCAGCCGGAAGCGGCGCCCGCCATGCGCCCGGCCAGCACGGCCCGGCGCTCGGCGGCACCCAGCCCGCCGGCATTGAGGAGATCCTTCACCGCCGCCCAGTCCGGCGCGCTTGCCGCCGGACCGATGGAGAGCAGCGCCGCGAGCCGGCCCTCGCCGTCATAGGCGGCGGCGCGGTAGGTGCCGCCCTCGACATCGAGGAACTCCGACCGCTCGAACGGCGCGAACAGCGACGCCATCCGCGCGCGCCAGGCCAGCGGGCCGGCATCGTCGGCGATCAGCCAGCCTTCGCCGCCCTCGACGGCGACCCGCGCCCACCACAGGGCGGCCGGCGGCGACTGGCTCTCCCGCGCCAGCAGGAAGCCGCGGAACCGCGCCGCGACCTTTTCCGCCCGCACCGGCGTCGCCTTCGATTCCGGCTGGCCGGAAAAGGGATCGGTCGCACCGGCGACCAGCGCATTCACGCGCGCCCCGGCGGCATTGGCATCGGACCAGTGGATCGGGGCGAACACCTCCCCCGGCCGCGGGCCGTCGCCGATCCGCGCCTCCAGCACGGCGGCGCCCTGCGGCGAGGCGAGGCGCACCAGATCGCCCGCCGCAATGCCGAGCGCCCGCGCATCCGCGGGATGCATCTCCACGAACGGCGCCGGCAGGTGCCCGCCGAGGCGCGGCGACAGGCCGGTGCGGGTCATGGTGTGCCACTGGTCGCGGATGCGGCCGGTATTGAGGACGAGCGGGAACGCGTCATCCACGCCAGCCGCCGGCGCCGGGTCGGCCGGGACGATGAAACGGGCGCGCCGGTCCGGCGTGAAGAAGCCGCCCTCGGCGAAGAAGCGCGTCTCGCCGCCGTCGCCCGGCATCCGCACCGGCCATTGCTGCGGCGCCATGGCATCGAAGGCGGCATCGTCCAGCCCGGCGAGGCCGCCAATGTCGAAATCGCGGGTGCCGTCATTCTCGAAGGCGGAAAGCGCGGCATGCTCGCGGAAGATCTCGGCGGCGGAGCGCCAATGGAAAGCGTCCGCATGGCCGAGCCGCCGCCCCAGCTGCGCCAGCGCCCACCAGTCCGGCCTCGCCTCGCCGGGCGGATCGAGGAAGGCGCGCTGGCGGGAGATGCGACGCTCGGAATTGGTCACCGTGCCGTCCTTCTCGCCCCAGGCGAGCGCCGGGAGCAGTACATGCGGACGGCAGGCCAGCGTGTCGTTGGCCCGCACATTATCGGAGACGGCGAGGAAATCGAGCCGGGAGAGCGCCTCGCGCACCTCGTCCGCCCGCGGCAGGCTCACCGCCGGATTGGTGCCCAGCACCCACAGCGCCTTGATGCGCCCCTCGCCCACCGCCGCCATCATGTCGACGGCCTTCAGGCCCTCCCGCGTCGCCATGTTCGGCGCGCCCCAGAAGCGGCGGACGCGATCGACCTCCTCGGGCGAGAATCCCATATGGGCGGCGAGCTGGTTGGCGAGGCCGCCGACCTCGCGCCCGCCCATGGCGTTGGGCTGGCCGGTGAGCGAGAACGGCCCCATGCCGGGCCGGCCGATGCGGCCGGTGGCGAGGTGGCAGTTGATGATGGCGCCGACCTTGTCGGTGCCCTGCGCCGACTGGTTCACCCCTTGCGAATAGCAGGTGACGCTGCGCTCGGTCGCGGCGAACAGCGCGTAGAAGCGGGCGATGTCGGCCGCGGGCACGCCGGTCCTCGCCGCCACCGTCGCGACATCGGGCGCCAGCGCCCGGGCGCCGGCCAGCGCCGCCTCGAAGCCGGAGGTGTGGGCGGCGACATATCCCTCGTCCAGCGCGCCGGCCTCGGCGAGATGCGCCAGCAGCCCGGCGAACAGCACGCTGTCCATGCCCGGCGCCACCGGCAGGAACAGGTCCGCCTCCTCGGCGCTGGCGGTGCGGCGCGGGTCGATGACCACGAGCTTCGTGCCCCGCCGTTCCCGCGCCGCCTCCAGGTGACGGAACAGGATGGGATGGCACCAGGCGGCATTGGAGCCGACCAGCACCACGAGGTCGGCCTCATCGAGATCGGCATAGACGCCCGGCACGGTATCGGAGCCGAAGGCGCGCTTGTGGCCGGCCACCGAGGAGGCCATGCACAGCCGCGAATTGGTGTCGACATTGGCGGTGCCGAGGAAGCCCTTGGCGAGCTTGTTAGCCGCGTAATAATCTTCGGTCAGCAATTGGCCGGAGAGGTAGAGCGCCACCGAATCCGGCCCATGCGCCTCGATGGTCCGCCGGAAGGCATCGGCGATAGCGCCGAGCGCCGCATCCCAGCTGGCCGGCACCAGCTCGCCATCAAGGCGCAGCATCGGTTCGAGCAGCCGGGTCGACAGGCCCAGCGTCTCGCCCAGCGCCGAGCCCTTGGAGCATAGCCGGCCGCGATTGGCCGGATGCGCGGGATCCCCCGCAATGCCGGCGCCGCCGGTGCCGTCCGGGCGCGCCAGCACGCCGCAACCGACCCCGCAATAGGGGCAGGTCGTCTTCACCGGCGCTGGCGTCGCCGGCAGCGCTGCGGCATCGGCGAGGGGATGCGGCACCGGCGCGTTCATCAGTAGACGTCCGCCTGGTAGCGGCCGGCCTTCTTCAGCGCCGCGACATAGGCGAGCGCCGCGTCGGTGGATTTGCCGCCATGCGCGGCGATGACGTCGACCAGCGCATGCTCGACATCCCGCGCCATGCGCTTGGCGTCGCCGCAGATGTAGAAATGCGCGCCCTCCTCCAGCCAGCGATAGAGCTCCTCGCCGACCTGCCGCATGCGGTCCTGCACATAGACCTTCTCCGACCCGTCGCGCGACCAGGCCAGCGTCAGGCGGGACAGGTGGCCATTGGCCTTCATGCCGGCGAGCTCGTCCTCGTAGAAGAAGTCGCAGTCGCTGCGCTGGTGGCCGAAGAACAGCCAGTTGCGGCCGGGCGCCTTCACCGCCATGCGCTCCCACAGGAAGGCGCGGAACGGCGCGATGCCGGTGCCGGGCCCGACCATGATCACCGGCACCGCCGGATCGGCCGGCAGGGCGAAGCCGTGCGCCTTCTGCACATAGGCGCGGAAGCTGCCGCCCTCCGGCACCCGCGCGGCGAGGAAGGTCGAGCCGACGCCGAGCCGCGTGCGGGCGCCGACCCGGTAGCGCACCGCGTCGACGGTGAGCGACAGCTTGCCCGGCGTCGCCGCGGGGCTGGAGGAGATCGAGTAGAGGCGCGGCTGCAAGGGCTCCAGCGCCTCCGCCAGCACCTCCGGCGCGAGGCGCGGGCGGCCGAACTTCTCCAGCGCGGCCAGCACGTCGAGCGAGGCGGCATCGCCGTCCGGGTCCTCGCCGGCGGCGAGCGCGCGGGCCTTGCGGCGCATCTCGCCGCCCGAATGATAGGTGAGCAGCTGGAACAGCCCGTCCGGCGCGGCGCCGAGCGAGACCGCTTCGCCGAGCACGTCGCGGGCGAGCCTGTCGCCGATCATCTCCTCGCAGCTGGCACCGATGGCCTCGAGCACGGCGTCGACCAAGGCGGGATCGTTGGTCGGGAAGATGCCGAAGCTGTCGCCGACCGTGTAGTCGAGGCCGGCCGCCGCGAGGTCGAACTCCACATGCCAGGTCTCCTTCTCCGAGGCGCCCTTGTTGAGCCGCCGGCGGGAGAGGAAGGTGACGGAAGCCGGGTTGTCGCGCGAGGAGCCGGGCGCGCCCACCGGAGCCGCGGGCACCGTCTCGGCCGGAGCCGCGGCCGGCGCCTCGCCCAGCTCGGCGGCGAGGCTCTTCAGCATGCGCATTGTCTCCTTGCCGCCGGGAGCGCAGAGATTGAGCTTAGTCTCCTTGCCCGAGGCGAGCGCGGCGCCGTAGCTCTCGCAGAGATAGCCGCACTGGCCGCAATCCTGCTGCGCCATCGCCGCCATCATGCGGCGGGGCAGCGGACGGCCCTCGGCGAGCTTCATGCGTTCGTCGAGCGGCATGGAGGCGTCGTGCCAGGGAGCGCCGTCATCCGCTTCAGTGGCGGGCGCCGGGGCGGCACCCTCGGCCGGCGACGCGGGCGCCCCGCTCGCCAGCCCCTGCGGCGACAGCACTGCCGCGAAGAAGCCGTTCAGCCAGGCGCGCTGCTCTTCGCTGAACGGCGCGGTTTCCGGGAAGAAGGCGATGACCGGCGGCACCGGCACCGGCGGCGCCGAGCCGGCCGTGGAAAGCGGGGTGGCGGCGTTCATCAGCGCGTCTCCTCCTCGACCAGCGCCCTGAGGGCGTCCGGCTCATGGCGGCGGGTGAAGCGGGCGAGCGTCTCGGCGGCATCGGCGCGGTGGGCGAGCCAGGCGCGCAACAGGCTTTCCACCACCACCGGCGCCTCGGTCGCCTTCACGTCGCGATAGAGCTCGCGGGCGATGGCGGCGTCGGAGCCGAAGCCGCCGCCGACCACGAGATGGAAGCCATCCACCGTGTCGCCGTCCTCGTTCACCGGCACGCGGGCGCCGACGAGGCCGATATCGCCGATATAATGCTGGGCGCAGCTGTGCGGGCAGCCGGTGACGTGGATGTTGACCGGCAGATCGAGAGTGACCCGCTCCTCGCAATGGCGGGCGATCGCTTCCGCCGCGCCCTTGGTGTCGGCATTGGCGAAGCGGCAGCCGATCGAGCCGGTGCAGGCGACGAGGCCGGCGCGGATATTGGTCGCGCGGGTGGAGAGGCCGAGCACCTCGACGGCGGCCTCGACCAGCGCCACCTTGTCGTCCGGCACGCCGGACAGGATCAGGTTCTGCCAGACGGTGAGACGGATCTCGCCATCGCCGAGGTCGCGGGCGAGCCGGGCGAGACCGTGCATTTGCGGGGCGGTCATCTTGCCCGTCGGCAGCACCACGCCGACCCAGTTGAGGCCGGCCTGCTTCTGCTTGTGCACGCCGATATGGGCGAGCCGGTCCGGCTCGGGACGCGCAGCCACGGCGATCGCGGGCACGCGCGGCAGGCTCCAGCCGAGCTTCTCCTCGGTCAGCGCCAGGAACTTCTCGAAGCCGAAGGCGTCGAGCACGTATTTCAGCCGCGCCTTCTTGCGGTCGGTGCGGTCGCCATGGTCGATGAACACCCGCACCATGGCGTCGGCGACGTCGCTGGCCTGATCCGGCTTCACCACCACGCCGGTGTCGCGGGCGAAGTCCATATGGCCGGTGATGCCGCCGAGCACGACGCGGAACCATACGCCCGGCGCGATGCCGTGGCCGTCAGCCACCTCCACCGCCTGAAAGCCGATATCGTTGGTGTCCTCCAGCGCGCCGATGCGCCCGCCGCCGTCGAAGGCGACGTTGAACTTGCGCGGCAGGCCGTAGAGCGAGCGGTCGGCGAGGATGTGGTAGTGCCAGTCGAGCGCATAGGGGCGGGTGTCGACCAGCTCCTGCGGGTCGATGCCGGCGGTCGGGCCGCCGGTGACGTTGCGGATGTTGTCCGCCCCCGAGCCGCGCGCGGTCAGGCCGAGGCCGATCAGCCCCTCCAGCAGCGCCGGCCCGTCGCTGGCCGGGATCTCGCGGATCTGCAGATTGGCGCGGGTGGTGATGTGCGAATAGCCGCCGCCATGCCTTTCCGCGAGGTCGGCGACGCCGGCGAACTGCCAGTATTTCAGGATGCCGTTGGGGATGCGCAGCCGGCACATATAGCTGTCCTGCGTCGGCGCGACATAGAACAGGCCGTGGAACTTCCAGCGGAACACGTCGACGCCCTTGGGGAAGGCCCCCTCGCGCGCGTGCTGCTTCATGCGGCCATAGCTGTCGAGGCCGAATTCCTCGCGCTTGGCCTTCTCCTCATTGGCGAGCTTGCGGCCCTCGGCCTCGAAGCGGGCCATGGCGCGATGCGCGGCGGCGTCCGGCCCGGTCGGCTCGGCAGCCGCAGGCTTCGCGGCGGCGGGCGCGGCACCGGCGCCGGCGGCGCGGGTCGCGGCGAGGCCGGCGACGAAGCCTTCCAGATAGCGTTTCTGTTCGGGAGCGAAATCGGTGCCCATCACGCGGCCTCCGGCAGGGAATCGAGGAAGGCGTCCGGCGCCAGATAGGCCCGCCCGAAGGCGAGCGCGGCGCGGGTGGCGCCGATGTCGCGGCCGGACCGCATCAGGTCGAGATAGAACAGCCCGTCGGCGGTATCCCCGAACAGCACCGCGCCGACGAGACGGGTCGCGTCGCCATCCCTGCGCAGCACCAGCCGCCGGTAGAGGCCGAGGCCGGGATCGGCGAGCACCATTTCCTGCGTGCCCTCGGCACCGAGAAAATCGCCGGCCGAAAACACATGCACGCCGGACACCTTGAGATTGGTGGCGAGCACGCTGCCGGCATAGGCGGCGCCCTTGCCCGCGAGGCGGCGGGCCAGCACCCGCGCCTGCTCATAGGCCGGCTCGACGAGGCCGTAGACCTGGCCGCGATGCTCGGCACATTCGCCGATGGCGAAGATGTCGGGCGCGTCGGTGGCGAGATGATCGTCGATCAGGATGCCGCGGCCGCAGCCGATGCCGGCGGCGCGGGCGAGCTCGGCATTGGGCCGCACGCCGCAGGCGACGACCACGAGGTCGGCCGGCAGCAGCCGCCCGTCGGCAAGGCGCAGCCCCTCGACCCGCCCGTCGCCCTCGATCGCCAGCGTCGCGGCCTCGAGATGCACGGCGATGCCGCGCGCTTCCACCGCCTGGCGCAGCAGAGCGGCGGCCGGCGCATCGAGCTGGCGCTCCATCAGCCGGTCGGCAAGATGGATGATGGCGGTCTGCGCCCCGGCGCCGGCAAGGCCGGTGGCGGCCTCCAGCCCGAGCAGCCCGCCGCCGATGACGACGGCGCGGGTGCCCGGGCGGGCTGCCGCGAGCAGAGCCTCGACATCCGCCATGTCGCGGAAGGTCATGACGCCGGGCAATTCCATGCCCGGCAGCGGCAGGCGGATGGCGCTGGAGCCGGTGGCCAGCACCAGCTTGCCATAGGGCAGCACCGATCCATCGGCGAGGCGCACCTGCCGCGCCGCGGTGTCGATGGCGGCGACCGGCGTGCCGAGCTTCAGCTCGATGCCGCGCGACGCCCACCAGCCGGCGTCCTTCAGCACCAGATCGTCGGCACCCACCTCGCCGGCCAGCAGGGAGGAGAGCAGCACCCGGTTATAGGCGAGGTGCGGCTCGGCGCCGATCACGGTGAGGGCGAAGCGGTCCGGCGCCTGCGCGGCAAGCTCCTCGCAGAACTTCGCCGCCGCCATGCCGTTGCCGACAATCACCACCTGTTCGCAAAGCGGGCTCGTGCTCATGATGCGGCCACCCCGACGCCGCGGCCGAACGGGGCTTCCGCCGCCGGCGCCGCTTCCAGCGCCTCGATCATCACCCCGGACAGCAGCCCATAGGCCTCGGTCCAGGCTTCGCGGACCGGCGGGGTGAAATCCGCGCCGAGGCCCTGTTCCAGCGTCCAGAGCAGCGCCGCGCCGACCGGCGCGAAATGCGCGGCGGTCACGCCCATGCCGGCATGGCCGGCGCCGAGCCGCTGCACCGCCGGCAGCAGCGCCGGCAGATCATGCATGCCGTTCACCACCACGCCGAGCGTGGTCATCAGCTTGCGGCCCTGCTCGGCCATGTCGCCCGTGAACAGCGGGCGCACCTCGGGGGCGATCTCGAACAGCCGGCCATAGAACAGCGCGGCGGCCGCTTCCGAGATCGGGCGCACCTTGGCGAAGCTGTCGCGCAGCAGCGCGATGCGATCGGGGGTCATGCTCGCCTCCTCACGCGGCTTCGACGAAGCGGTGGCGCTCGTAGAGGAACTTCAGCACCGCCTCGCGGCAGGCGAGATAAGAGGGGTCTGTGACCAGCTCCAGCCGCCGGCGCGGGCGCGGCAGCCGCACCTCGAGCACCTCGCCGATGCGGGCGGAGGGGCCGTTGGTCATCATCACGATGCGGTCGGAGAGCAGCACCGCCTCGTCGACGTCATGGGTGATCATGATCACCGTGTTGCCGAGCGCGGCGTGGATCTGCATCACGCTGTCCTGCAGATGCGCGCGGGTCAGTGCGTCGAGCGCGCCGAAGGGCTCGTCGAGCAGCAGCACCTTCGGCTCCATGGCGAGCGCGCGGGCGATGCCGACGCGCTGCTTCATGCCGCCGGAAATCTCCGAGGGCCGCCGGCTCCGCGCATGGCCCATCTGCACCAGGTCGAGATTGTGCAGCGTCCAGTCGTGCCGCTCGGCGCGGCTCTTCACGCCGGCGAACACCTTGTCCACCGCCAGGCGCACATTGTCGTAGACCGACAGCCAGGGCAGCAGCGAATGGTTCTGAAACACCACCGCACGATCGGGCCCGGGGGCGTTCACCTCCCGCCCTTCGAGGATCACCCCGCCGGTGGAGGCCTGGGTGAGGCCGGCCACGATGTTGAGCAGGGTGGACTTGCCGCAGCCGGAATGGCCGATGATCGAGATGTACTCGCCCTTGGCGATGTCGAGCGAGACCTCCTTCAGCACCTCGGTGACGGCGCCGCCGCGGGCGAAGGACTTGTCGATGTGATCGAGCTTGAGATAGGCGGTCATCGGATCCTCCTTCAGGCCGCAGTGCCGCGGGTGACGAAGGCGCCGATGCCGGCGACGAGGCGGTCGAGCACGAAGCCGACCACGCCGATATAGACCAGCGCCACGATGATGTCGGACAGGCGCGAGGAGTTCCACGCGTCCCAGATGAAGAAGCCGATGCCCACCCCGCCGGTCAGCATCTCCGCCGCCACGATGGCGAGCCAGGAGAGGCCGACGCCGATGCGCAGGCCGGTGAAGATGTAGGGCGCCGCCGAGGGCAGCATGATCTTGGCGAAGAATTCCAGCGGGTTGAGCCGCAGCACCTGGGCGACGTTGCGATAGTCCTGCGGGATGTTGCGCACGCCGACCGCGGTGTTGATGATCACCGGCCAGATGGCGGTGATGAAGATGACGAAGATCGCCGAGGGGTTGGAATCCCGGAAGGCGGCCAGCGCGATCGGCAGCCAGGCCAGCGGCGGCACGGTGCGCAGCACCTGGAAGATCGGGTCGAGCCCGCGCATCGCCCAGACCGACTGGCCGACGATCACCCCGAGCAGGATGCCGGCCACCGCCGCGAGGCCGAAGCCGATGGCGACGCGCTGCAGCGACACCAGCACCCGCCAGCCCAGCCCGATATCCTGCGAGCCGTTCTCGAAGAACGGGCTGACGATCAGGTCGTAGGAGTCCTGCCAGATGGTGGAGGGCGGCGGCAGGGTGGCGCCGGGGCCGGAGCACAGGAGCTCCCACAGGCCGAGCAGCGCCACCAGCACGATGAAGGGCGGCACCACCACCACCGCGGCGCGATGCGCATAGCCGGCGAAACGGTTGGACCGAACCGCCGGCCGGGCCGGCGCCAGCCTAACGATCTCGGCGCTCCGGGTCTTTGCAGCGACGGGCGAGGCGATGGCCTCGTTCTTCAAGGCGGTAAGGGACATGCGAAGCTCCCGGATCGAGAGGGCGTGGCGCCGGATGGGATCTGGCGGGGCCTCCGCCGTGGCGGAAGGGCTCAGGCGATGCGCTTGATGCCGAGGCTGGCGAGATAGGCCGACGGGTTGTCGGGATCGAAGACCTTGCCGTCGAAGAAGGTCTCCTTGCCGCGCGAGGTCGAGGCCGGGATATCCGCCGCCGCCACGCCGAGCTGCTTGGCCGCCGCGCGCCAGATGTCCTCGCGGTTCACCTTGTCGACCAGCGCCTTGACGTCGAGGCCGGGCTCGAACTTGCCCCAGCGTATGTCCTCGGTGAGGAACCAGGCGTCATGGCTCTTGAAGGGGTAGGAAGCGTGGTCCTGCCAGAACTTCATGTAGAGGTCGCTGCCGGTGACGACGCGGCCGTCGCCGTAATTGATGTCGCCCTTCAGCCGGCCGAGCACGTCCTTGGGCGGCACGTTGAACCATTGCCGGCGGCCGAGGATCTGCGCCATCTCCTCCTTGTTGGCCATGGCGTCGCACCATTGCTGGGCTTCCATCACCGCCATCAGGATCGCCTGCGCGGCATTGGGGTTCTTGTCGACGAAGGCGGCGCGCATGCCGAGCGCCTTTTCCGGGTGGTGCTTCCAGATCTCGCCGGTGGTGCAGGCGGTGAAGCCGATGCCCTGGTTGACCAGCTGCTCGTTCCACGGCTCGCCGACGCAGAAGGCGTCCATGTTGCCGACCTTCATGTTCGCCACCATCTGCGGCGGCGGCACCACGATGGTGGAGACGTCCTTGTCGGGATCGATGCCGGCGGAGGCCAGCCAATAGCGGATCCACAGATCGTGGGTGCCGCCCGGGAAGGTCATGGCGACCTTCACTTCCTTGCCGGCCGCCTTCTTGGCGGCGAACGCCTCCTTGAGCGGCGCGGCGTCGGCGGTCACCTTCAGCCCGGCATATTCCTGCGCGACCGAGATGCCCTGGCTGTCGAGATTGAGCCGCGCCAGGATGTACATCGGCGTCGGCACGTTGTTCTGCGTCACCTTGCCGGTGGAGATCAGATACGGCATCGGGGTGAGGATGTGCGCGCCGTCGATGCCGTTGGCCTCGCCGCCGAGCACCAGATTGTCGCGGGTGGCGCCCCAGGAGGCCTGCTTCGCCACCTCGACATCGGGCATGCCGTATTTGGCGAACAGGCCCTTTTCCCTGGCGATGATCAGCGGCGCGGCGTCGGTGAGCGCAATATAGCCGAGCACCGCCTTGGTGGTCTCGGGCGCGGCGGCATGGGCGAAGGGCACGCCGCCGGGAAAGGCCAGCCGCACGCTGTCGAGAAGCGCGGCGGTGCCGAGCACGGCGGCGCCGGATTTGAGAAACGACCGGCGGGAAACGCCCGCAACGGGCGAAGCCGGACGGCCGGAAACAATGCGATCGGTCATGAACGAGCCCCTCGGAAAGCTTTTTCTGAGAAGCCGCGCCCATTTCCGAGCGCGGCGATGAAACGCAGGCAAGCCACGGCAGTGACGGAGACGATCCGTCTTGCAGGCAGCGGCTTTGCTGCAGCCCATCGCTGGGCGGAAATCGGGGAGCCGCGATCATCGTTGACCGAACGGCGACACTAAACATACACAAATCGTGCCAATTTCGCAAAAGCCGGGATAGGCACGAGTAATCTGGAATTATTTCAAATGGTTACGGCATGAAATCGCGCCGGCAGAGGCCCTTTTCCGCTGATT
Organism: Ancylobacter oerskovii; assembly: GCF_018390555.1. Lineage (GTDB taxonomy): Bacteria > Pseudomonadota > Alphaproteobacteria > Rhizobiales > Xanthobacteraceae > Ancylobacter > Ancylobacter oerskovii. The sequence continues at coordinate 102,790 of NZ_JAHBGB010000033.1, forward strand.
TTTACGCGCTCAAATTGTAAGCAGGAGGCGCCATTTCGTGAGGATATTTCTCGCATTCGCGCAAGAAAGCGTCGCGCCGCCTCAGCGGCGGCCCAGGCCGGCGAGATAGGCCTCGAGATCCTCGGCGTCGAAAGGCGCGCCGAAACGGGTGCCGACCGGATCGGCCTCCATGGCCGGCGCGGGCGGGGGATTTCCCGGTGCCGGAGCGTCGAGCGCGACATCGTAGAGATCCGGCCGGTAGACCGCCTGGGCCTCCCGCGCGGCATCCGCCGTGTAGCCGGCCTGCCCGGCCCGCACCATCTGGGCATAGATCCACAGGGCATGGCGCGGGTCCGGCCGGGTCGCGCCGCCGCGGTGCAGCACCAGGAAGTCCGCGTCCGAGCGGGCGGCGCCGCCCGGCCCAACATCCGGCCGGCCGGTCAGCGTGCGCTCGATGAGGTCGGCGCGCACGCCGAGGAAACGCGGCTCGGCCAGCAGACGCACGAGATCGGCGCGATTTTCCTCCGCCTCGCACCAGCGGGCCGCGGCTTCCAGGGCGCGGATCAGCCGGCGCAGCACGTCCGGCTCGGCATTGGCGAAGCGCGCATGCACGCCGAGCACCTTTTCCGGTGCGCGGGCGAAGAGCTCGGTGCCGAGCAGGGCGATGCGCCCCACCCCGGCCTCCACCGCGACGCTGTTCCACGGCGAGCCGACGCAGAAGCCGTGGATGAGGCCGGAGCGGAGATTCTCCACCGTGTAGGACGGCGGCACCACCACGAGGCGCACGTCGCGGTCGGGATCGAGGCCGCCCGCCTCCATCAAGTGGCGTAGCGCATAGGTGTGGGTGGAGAACGAATAGACCGAGGAGAAGGTCAGCTGCTCCTGCCCCGCGCTCGCCCGCGCCCGCACCACCGTGCCGAGGGCGCGGGCGGTGCCTGCGCCGGTCGACAGGTCCTCGCCGGTCGCCGCCATGGCGGCGTGCAGCTCCGGCGCCACAGTGATGGCGCCGCCATTGAGGTTGAGCGCGAAGGCCGCCACCAGCGGCACCCGCACATGACCGAGCCCGAGCGAGGAAGCGATGGCGAGCGGCGCCAGCATGTGGGCGCCGTCGAGCAGGCCGACATTCAGCCGGTCGCGGATGTTCGCCCAGGAGACTTCCTTGTGCAGGTCGATCTCCAGCCCCTCGGCGGTGGCGAAGCCGCGCTCGGCACAGGCGATCAGCGTCGCGGCGTCGGTCAGCGGGATGAAGCCTATCGCGAGTCGTCTCATGATCGCCGTCTCATTTCAGCAGCTCCGCCGCGGTGATGATGGACTGGGCGATGTCGACGAGCCGCTTCTTCTCGTTCATGGCGGTGCGCCGCATCAGCGCATAGGCGGTGGCCTCGTCGAGATCCTTGAGCCGCATCAGCAGGCCCTTGGCGCGGTCGATGGTCTTGCGCTCCTCGAGCTGGGTGCGGGTCTGCTCCAGCTCGGCCCGCAATCTGGCGAAGGCGCGGAAGCGGCTGATGGTCATGTCGAGGATCGGCTTCACCCGCTCCTTCTTCAGCCCGTCGACGATATAGGCGGATACGCCGGCCTCGATGGCCGCCTCGATGGTGGAACTGTCCGACTGGTCGACGAACATGGCCACCGGCCGCTTCACCTCGCGGCTGACCTGGAACATCTGCTCCACCACGTCGCGCGAGGGGGTCTCCAGATCGATCACGATCACGTCCGGGTCGATGGCGTGCAGCCGCGCCAGCAGGTTGTGCCGCTCCTTCAGGCAGATCACGTTGACATAGCCCGCCTCGCGCAGCCCCTCGTCGAGGATGGCGGCGCGCAGCGGGCTCTCGTCGACGATGACGATCTTCAGGCCGGGATCAGCCGGCATGGCGAGGCGTCATCGGATGAGGCGGGCGGCTCTGGGGCATCGGACCTACGCACTGGAACATGCCATGCCCGAAAGCAAGCCGCGGGCCGAAGCCGGAAGGTGCGGCGCTCAGCCGCCCTTCAGCGCCGCCAGTTCCTTCTTGAGCGCCCGCGTTTCCTCGAATCGGCGGGTCACGTCGCGCAGGATCGAGGCCATGCCGCGCACCCGGCCTGCCGCATCCTTGAGCAGCACGATGGTGAATTCGAGCGAGATGCGCCGCCCGTCTTTGGTCAGGCCGGGCACGGCGAGCAGGTCGCCGGCGCCGTAGCGGCTCTTGCCGCTCGCCACCGTCTCGGCATAGCCCTCCCAGTGGCGGGCGCGGAACGGCTCGGGGATGATGATGTCGAGCGACTGGCCGAGCGCCTCGTCCTCGGCAAAGCCGAAGATGCGCGCCGCCCCGGCGTTCCACATGATGATCCGCCCGTCGCGGTCGCTCGCCACCACCGCGTCGGCGGCGCTGTCGATCAGCCCGTCGCCGATCTCCTCGCGGGTGAAGCCGCCTTGCGCCTTCGCCTCGTAGTCACTCGCCGCCCCGCCTGCCGCCGGGACCGGCGCGGAGGCGCCGCCTTCCTCGTCGAACAGGTCCTCCACCGGACCGAAGAACTCGTAATGCAGCCGCTCCGCCGGCACGCCGGCCTTGGCGAGCGCCGGCACCAGCGCCCGCAGGAAGCCCACGGGGCCGCACACATAATAATCGGCGTCGGCGAGCGGGGTCTCCGCCTTCAGCCAATCCACGGTCGGCCGGCCGGCAAGGTCGAAATCGGCGCCCTGCCGGTCCTGCGGCCGCGGCTGGCTGTAGAAGAAGGTGGCACGGGCCTTCGGCAGCGCCGCCACCAGCTCGCGGACATGCGCGGCGAAGGCGTGCACCGCCCCGTCGCGGGTGCAATGGACGAACTGCACCGGCAGGCCCGCCTTTTCCGCCGCCAGCGCCTCCAGCATGGCGACCATCGGCGTCAGCCCGACGCCGCCGCTCACCATCACGATCGGCCGCGTCCGGTCCGCCGGCAGCACGAAGGCGCCGGCCGGCGGGGCGATCGTCAGCGCCGTGCCGAGCGGCGCGGCGTCATGCAGCCAGCGCGAGACCTGCCCCTGCGGCTCGCGCTTGACCGAGATGCGCAGGTGATCGCCGTTCGGCGCCGTGGAGATGGTGTAGTTGCGCTTGGCCTCGCCGAGGCCGGGAATATCGGCGAACAGCGTCAGATACTGCCCGGCGACATGGGCGGGCGGCGGCGCGCCGTCCAGCGGCGTCAGCTCGAAGGAGGTGATGACCTCGCTTTCGGGATGGCGCGCGCTGATGCGATAGGCGCGCGTGCCGCCGGCTTCGGTGGGGGAGGCGGCGCTTGCCGCCGGTCGGCTGTCACTCATCGGGGCGTCCTCGTCGCGAAGGAAGCGGGCACTCCGAATTGATGTATACTAAATACAGGGTTTAGACGACCCCGGCCGGCGAATTATCCCGCCAGCTTGTCGAGCACCCGCCGGTAGCCCCGCTCCACCGCCGCGCGCGCCCGGTGGCGCCCCGCCTCGACCAGCTTCTCGCCGCCCCGCCACACCGCCTCCACCGGGGCGCGCCCGCCGGCGAACACCCAGCCGTCGATCAGCGCATCCCCGCTCTTGCCGTGAAGCGAGGGCGTGCCGGCATCGAGACCGACCAGATCGGCCGGCCGGCCGACAGCGATCCCCGCCTCGGCGCCCAGCGCCTGCGCGCCGCCGGCCAGCGCCGCGTCGAACAGCCGGCGCCCGGTCGAGACGCCGGCTTCCAGCGCCATGACGTTGCGCGCCCGCCCGCCCAGCCGCTGCGAATATTCCAAGAGCCGCAGCTCTTCCGCCGCGTCGATCCGCACATTGGAATCCGAGCCGACGCCGTAGCGCCCGCCCAATTCGGCGAAGCGCCTGCCGGGGAATATGCCGTCGCCGAGATTGGCCTCGGTGATCGGGCAGAGCCCGGCCACGGCGCCGCTTCCCGCCAGCCGCGCGGTCTCGGCCTCGGTCATGTGGGTGGCGTGGATCAGGCACCAGCGCTCATCCACCGGGGCATGGTCGTAGAGATAATCGACCGGCCGCGCGCCGGCGAAGGCGAGGCAATCCTCCACTTCCTTCACCTGCTCCGCCACATGGATATGGACCGGCCCGCCGGTGAGCGGCAGGATGGCGGCGATCTCCGGTGCCGTCGCGGCGCGCAGGCTGTGCGGCGCCAGGCCCAGCACCGCGTCGGGCAGGTCGCGGATCGCCCGGCCGGCGGATTGCATCAGCCGGGCGAAGCCGTCGACATCATTGATGAAGCGCCGCTGCCCATGCCCCGGCGCCGCGCCGCCGAAGCCGCCATGGGCATAGAAGACCGGCAGCAGGGTCAGGGCGATGCCGGTCGACGACGCCGCGGCGGCGATGCGGGCGGAAAGCTCGCCGATGTCGTCATAGGCATGCCCGTCGAGGCCGTGATGCAGATAGTGGAACTCGCCTACCCGCGTGAAGCCGGCCTCCAGCATCTCGACATAGGCGAGGGCGGCGATGGCCTCCACGTCCTCGGGATCGAGGCGGTCGACGGCGCGGTACATCTGCTCGCGCCAGGTCCAGAAGCTGTCGCCCGCCGGGCCGCGCACCTCGGTGAGCCCGGCCATCGCCCGCTGGAAGGCGTGGCTGTGCAGGTTCGGCAGGCCGGGAACCACCACCGCATGGCGCTCGTCGCCCGCCTGCGGCGCCTCCCCGACGGCGATGCCCGCAATGCGCCCGCCGGCGAGGGTGAGGCGGACATTTCTCTCCCAGCCGCCGGGGAGAAGCACGTTTGCGCACCACAACACCGTCATTGCCGTCGCCTTTCGCCGATTCGATATGGACAAGCCGCCCTTGCTGCATTTATGTATATACATATTAACGCCCTTGCCAACGAGTTTGCGAGGACCCGGACATGAGATGCGAGCGTATCTGGCGCGGCGCCCGCCTCGCCACCCTCGACGAGGCCCGCCCCGGCCTCGGCATTGTCGATGACGGCATCGTGGCGGCGCAGGACGGCCGCATCCTCTATGCCGGCCCGGCCGCCGAGGCCCCGGCCTTCGAGGCGGAAGAGACGATCGACGTCGAAGGCCGCTGGATCACGCCGGGGCTGATCGACTGCCACACCCATCTCGTCTTCGGTGGCGACCGTGCGCATGAATTCGAGCTGCGCCTCGCCGGCGCCTCCTATGAGGAGATCGCCCGCGCCGGCGGCGGCATCGTCTCCACCATGAAGGCCACGCGGGACGCGAGCGAAACCGAACTTGTCACCTCCGCGCTTCGCCGGCTGGACGCGCTGATCGCCGAGGGCGTCACCACCGTCGAGGTGAAGTCCGGCTATGGCCTGTCCGACGAGGCCGAGCTGAAGAGCCTGCGGGCCGCCCGCGCGCTCGGGCGGGCCCGCCCGGTTTCGGTGACGACCACCTATCTCGGTGCCCACGCGCTGCCGCCGGAAGCCGGGGGCGACAAGGCCGCCTATATCGATCAGGTCATCGCCCTCCTGCCGCGCATCGCCGCGGAAAAGCTCGCCGACGCGGTCGACGCCTTCTGCGAGGGCATCGCCTTCTCGCCCGACGAGGTGGCCCGGCTGTTCGCGGCCGCCCGCGATCTCGGCCTGCCGGTGAAGCTGCACGCCGACCAGCTGTCTAACCTGCACGGCGCCAAATTGGCCGCCGAGTTCGGCGCCCTCTCCGCCGACCATCTCGAACATACCGACGCCGACGGCGCGGCCGCCATGGCGAAGGCCGGCACGGTGGCGGTGCTGCTGCCCGGCGCCTTCTACTTCATCCGCGAGACCAAGCTGCCGCCGGTCGATCTCTTCCGCGCGCACGGCACCAAGATCGCACTGGCCACCGACTGCAATCCCGGCACCTCGCCGCTCACCTCGCTGCTGCTGACGATGAACATGGGGGCGACGCTGTTTCGCCTCACCGTGGACGAGTGCCTCGCCGGGGTGACGCGCGAGGCCGCCCGCGCGCTGGGGCGGCTCGACAGCATCGGCACGCTGGAGGCCGGCAAGTCCTGCGATCTCGCGATCTGGGACATCGAGCGGCCGGCCGAACTGGTCTACCGCATGGGTTTCAACCCGCTGCATGCGCGGGTGTGGAGGGGAAAATGAGCGAGATCGTCCTGAAACCCGGCGCCGTGTCGCTGGCCGAATGGCGCGCCATCTATCGCGGCGCCAGCGCCCGGCTCGATGCCGCCTGCCTGCCGGCAGTGGGGCGTTCCGCCAAGGCGGTGGCCGACATCCTGGCCAAGGGCGAGCCGGTCTACGGCATCAATACCGGCTTCGGAAAGCTCGCCACCGTGCGCATCGGCGATGCCGACCTCGCCACCCTCCAGCGCAACATCGTGCTCTCGCACGCCGCCGGCGTCGGCGAGCCGATGCCGGTGCCGGTCGCCCGGCTGATGATGGCGCTGAAGCTCGCCAGCCTCGCCCAGGGCGCCTCCGGCATCCAGCCGGCGACGCTCAAGCTGCTGGAAGCCATGCTGGCGAAGGGCCTCACCCCGGTTGTGCCCTGCCAGGGTTCGGTCGGCGCCTCCGGCGATCTCGCCCCGCTGTCGCACATGACCACCACGCTGATCGGCGTCGGCGAGATCTTCGTCGACGGCACCCGTCTGCCGGCCGCCGTCGCGCTGGCCGATGCCGGCCTCGTGCCGGTCGAGCTCGGGCCGAAGGAAGGCCTCGCCCTCCTCAACGGCACGCAGTTCTCCACCGCCAACGCGCTGGCCGGCCTGTTCGAGGCAGAGAACCTTTACCGCTCGGCGCTGGTCACCGGCGCGCTCTCCACCGATGCCGCGCGCGGCTCCGACGCACCGTTCGATCCGCGCATCCACGCGCTGCGCCGGCACAGGGGCCAGATCGAGACCGCCGAGGCGCTGCGCCGCCTGATGGCCGGCTCGGCGATCCGCGCCTCGCATCTCGTCGGCGACGAGCGGGTGCAGGACCCCTATTGCCTGCGCTGCCAGCCGCAGGTGATGGGCGCGGCGCTCGACGTGCTCAGGCAGGCGGCCACCACGCTGGAGACCGAGGCCAACGGCGTCTCCGACAACCCGCTGATCTTCGCCGAGGACGGCGTGGCGCTCTCCGGCGGCAATTTCCACGCCGAGCCGGTGGCCTTCACCGCCGACATGATCGCGCTGGCCGTGTGCGAGATCGGCTCGCTCGCCGAGCGGCGCATCGCCATGCTGGTCGACCCGGCGCTGTCGGGCATGCCGGCCTTCCTGACGCCCAAGCCCGGCCTCAACTCCGGCTTCATGATCCCGCAGGTGACGGCGGCCGCCCTGGTCTCGGAGAACAAGCAGAAGGCCTATCCAGCCAGCGTCGATTCCATCCCCACCTCGGCGAACCAGGAGGACCATGTCTCCATGGCCGCGCACGGCGCCCGCCGGCTCCTCACCATGGTGGAGAACGCGGTGGCGGTGATCGGCATCGAGTTGCTGGCCGGCGCGCAGGGCTGCGATTTCCATCAACCGCTCGCCTCCTCGCCGGTGCTGGAGACGGTGCGGTCGACGCTGCGGGCACAGGTGCCGCATCTCGACGACGACCGCTATTTCGCCCCCGACATGGAGGCAGCAAACGCGCTCATCCGCTCCGGCGCCATCGCCGCGCTGGCGAGCGGGATGCTTCCGGCGATCTCGGAGGCGTGAGGGAATGCACTCCCAGTTCTTCCGCCTCGGCAACCAGCCATACGACGTCATGGCCGGGCTTGGCCCGGCCATCCACGCCTTCATCGGCTGCAAAGTCGTGGATGCCCGGCCCAAGGCCGGGCATGACGGCGTGAGTGCGGGAGAAGTCCCGTGACCCACAATGCGCACCCAGCCTTCCTCACCGTTATCCGCGGCACCGCCCCGCTCGTCGTCTCGCTGCCGCACACCGGCACCGACATCCCGGACGACATCGCCGGCAACCTCGTCTCGCCCTGGCTCGCCCGCAAGGATTGCGACTGGTGGATCGAGCGTCTCTACGACTTCGCCGCCGGCATGGGCGCCAGCGTGGTGCGCACGTCGGTCTCCCGCACCGCCATCGACGTCAACCGCGATCCCTCCGGCGTCTCGCTCTATCCGGGGCAGGCGACCACCGAACTGTGCCCGACCACCAGCTTCGACGGCGAGCCGCTCTACCAGCCCGGCAAGGGCCCGGACGTCGCCACCCGCCGCGCGGCCTATTTCGACCCCTATCACGCCGCCCTGGCGGCGGAGATCGAGCATGCCCGCGCCGCCCACGGCACCGTGGTGCTGTATGACTGCCACTCGATCCGCTCGGTGATCCCGCGCCTGTTCGAGGGCACACTGCCGAACTTCAACATCGGCACCAATTCCGGCGCCAGCTGCGCACCCGAACTGCAGGCCGCCGTCGAGGCGATCTGCGACGCCACCGCCTTCTCGCGCGTCAGCAATGGCCGCTTCAAGGGCGGCTACATCACCCGGCACTACGGCACACCGGAACGCGGCGTGCATGCGGTGCAGATGGAGCTCGCCTGCCGCACCTACATGCCGGACCCGGCCGGACCCGTCGGCCCGGACAACTGGCCGGCGCCCTATGATCCCGCCCATGCCGCCTCCGTCCGTTCCGCTCTCGCTGCCATTTTCGAGGCGTGCCTCGCCTTCGCCCGCTCGCGCGCCTGAGGAGCCATCCATGACCCGTATCGACAATAACCGCACCATCCGCGCCGCCCACGGCACCGAGCTCACGGCGAAAAGCTGGCTCACCGAGGCGCCGCTGCGCATGCTGATGAACAATCTCGACCCCGACGTCGCCGAAAAGCCCGGCGAGCTGGTGGTCTATGGCGGCATCGGCCGCGCCGCCCGCGATTGGGAGAGCTTCGACCGCATCGTCGCCTCGCTGAGGAAGCTCGACGCGGATCAAACGCTGCTGGTGCAGTCCGGCAAGCCGGTCGGGGTGTTCCGCACCCACAAGGACGCGCCGCGGGTGCTGATCGCCAATTCCAACCTGGTGCCGCGCTGGGCCACCTGGGAGCACTTCAACGAGCTCGATAGGAAGGGGCTCATGATGTACGGCCAGATGACGGCCGGCTCCTGGATCTATATCGGCGCCCAGGGCATCGTGCAGGGCACCTACGAGACCTTCGTCGAGATGGGCCGCCAGCATTTCGGTGGCTCGCTGAAGGGCAAGTGGATCCTCACCGGCGGCCTCGGCGGGATGGGCGGCGCCCAGCCGCTCGCCGCCACCATGGCCGGAGCGAGCTGCCTCGCCATCGAGTGCCGCCCCTCCTCCATCGATTTCCGCCTGCGCACCGGCTATCTGGATACCTCGACCACCAGCCTCGACGAGGCGCTGGTGATGATCGAGCGCTCCTGCGCCGAGGGCAAGCCGCTCTCGGTCGGCCTGCTCGGCAACACCGCCGAGATCCTGCCCGAGCTGATGAAGCGCGGCATCAAGCCGGACATCGTCACCGACCAGACCTCCGCCCATGACCCGGTCAACGGCTATCTGCCGATTGGCTGGACGCTGGAGCAGTGGGAGGACGGCAAGCAGGCCGACCCCAAGGGCGTCGCCAAGGCCGCCAAGGCCTCGATGGCGGTGCATGTGAAGGCGATGCTCGACTTCTTCCACGCCGGCATCCCCACCGTCGACTACGGCAACAACATCCGCCAGATGGCGCTGGAAGAGGGCGTCGCCAACGCCTTCGACTTCCCCGGCTTCGTGCCGGCCTATATCCGCCCGCTGTTCTGTCGCGGCATCGGCCCGTTCCGCTGGGCGGCGCTGTCGGGCGACCCGGAGGACATCGCCAAGACCGACGCCAAGGTGAAGGAACTGATCCCCGACAATCCGCACCTGCACAACTGGCTGGACATGGCGGCCGAGCGCATCCAGTTCCAGGGCCTGCCGGCGCGCATCTGCTGGGTCGGCCTCGGCGACCGCCACCGGCTCGGCCTCGCCTTCAACGAGATGGTGCGCACCGGCGAATTGAAGGCACCGATCGTCATCGGCCGCGACCATCTCGACAGCGGCTCGGTCGCCTCGCCCAACCGCGAGACCGAAGCGATGCAGGACGGCACCGACGCCGTCTCCGACTGGCCGCTGCTCAACGCCCTCCTCAACACCGCCTCGGGCGCCACCTGGGTGTCGCTGCACCATGGCGGCGGCGTCGGCATGGGCTTCTCGCAGCATGCCGGCATGGTGATCTGCTGCGACGGCACGGCGGACGCCGATGCCCGCCTCGCCCGCGTGCTGTGGAACGACCCGGCCACCGGGGTGATGCGCCATGCCGATGCCGGCTACCAGATCGCCATCGACTGCGCGCGCGAGCACCAGCTCGACCTGCCCGGTATCCTCGGCTGAGCGAACCGATGATCCGGGTGTTGCGCGCCGCCGATCACCGCGTGATGCGCTGGAAGAACGGCGCCGGCTCGACCACCGAGATCGCGGCGTTCCCGCCCGGCGCCGGGCTCGGCGCGTTCGACTGGCGCGTCAGCATGGCCGATGTCACCGAGGACGGGCCGTTCTCCCGTTTCGAGGGCATCGACCGCACGCTGGCGATCCTCGACGGCGAAGGAGTAAGCCTTGTCGTGGACGGCATGGACGGCGAGCAATCGATCACCCGCGCCGGCCCGCCGCTGGCCTTCCCCGCCGATGCCGCAACCTCCGCGCGGCTGCTCGGCGGCCCGGTGCGCGACCTCAACGTGATGAGCCGGCGCGAAGTCTTCGCCCATCGTCTCACCCGCTTCGCCACCGCTGAGCCAGTGCACGTCACGCCCGACATCGTGCCTGAAGGAGCGGTGACGCTGGTGATCAGCCGCAGCGACGGCCTCGTCCTCGCCGCCGGCGACGCGCGCACGGTGCTCGATCGCGACGACGCCGCCTTTCTCGACGAGGAAGCGACCGTCCTCCCCGACGGTCCCGCCGAATTCTTCCTGGTCCGGTTCCGGTCGGCGACCGCCTGAGCGGCTGCCGACCGGCCCCGCGCCTCACCCCTTCGGCGAGAAGCGGGCGACCAGGTTGTAGGCGTCGCCGCGGAAGAGCTGGCGGGCATAGGTGATGGTCTGCTCGGCGCGGAAGGTGCGCCGTTCCAGGCACAGGCAGGGCGCGCCCTTGGCGATGTCGAGATCGCGCGCCTCGCGGGCACCCGCCGCCAGCGCCGAAATGCGATGCTCGGCCGCCGTCCACGGCACATGGCCCAGCAGCCAGGAGCCCGGCGCCGTCTGCGAGAAATCGACGGAGGCCGCCTCGGGCACCACGGCGAGGGCGATCAGCCGGTCCTCCACCGCGAAGGGCCGGCCATCGGCGAGATGCAGGCAGCGCAGCTCCACCACCCCCTCGCCGGCGATCATGCCGCTCTCGGCAAGATCGGTGCCGGCGGCGACGCGCAGCCGCCGCGACAGCAGGCGATAGCCATAGGCCTCGCCGCGCGCGGCGATCTCGCTCGACAGGTCCGGGATCTCCAGCACCGCCGACTGGATGCGCGGCTGGATCACGAAGGACCCCGCCCGGCGCCGCCGCTCGATGAGGCCGGCCGCCACCAGACCGCCGATCACCTTGTTCACGGTCATGCGGGCGCAGCCATACTGCACCATCAGTTCATGTTCGAAGGGAATGCGGTGGCCCGGCTTCCACTCGCCGGAGAGGATCTTCCCCTCCAGATCGGCGCGAATGCGCTGGTGCAGCGTGACCGGCTCGGCGGGCGCCATGCTTTTGGCGGAAACGGACACTGCGGCAGCCACTCCTCCTCGCCGCGCTTGCCCGCGCGGGCCCCTCGCCCATATGTGTAGACATGAGCGCGGCAACTGCCAATGCGCAAGCCGATGTTTGTGCTCGAGCTTCCCCCCGCAGCGCCCCCGGGCGCCGCTCCACCGTCCGATCGCGGGAATCGTCGACCGTGCCCACCGCCAACCGGAACGACCACGAGGCCGACTGCGTCATCGCCGGCGCCGGGCCGGCCGGCCTGATGCTGGCGCTGCTGCTGGCGCGCGCCGGGCTGAAGGTGACGCTGGTCGAGAAGCACGGCGATTTCCTGCGTGATTTTCGCGGCGACACCATCCATCCCTCGACGCTGGAGGTGATGCACGAGCTCGGCCTCGCCGAGGCGCTGCTCGAATTGCCGCACACGCGCGCGCCGAAGCTGCACGCGGAGATCGGCGGGACGGACGTCACCCTCGCCGACTTCTCCCGGCTGCCGGTGCGCTCGCGCTTCATCGCCTTCATGCCGCAATGGGATTTCCTTGCCTTCCTCGCCCGCGAGGCGGCGCGTTATCCCGGCTTCCGCCTGATCATGGACGCCGAGGCGACGGGGCTGATCGAAAGCGAAGGCCGGGTGACGGGCCTGGTGATCCGCACCGCCGAAGGCGAGCATGCCATCCGCGCGCCGCTGACCATCGGCGCCGACGGGCGCGGCTCGACCATACGCGCGCTCGCCGGGCTGGAGGTCCGGCCGTTCGGCAGCCCCAGCGACGTCCTGTGGTTCAGGCTGTCGCACCATCCCGACGATCCGGCCGCGACCATGGCGCATGCCGGCCCACGGCAGGGTTTCGTGATGATCGATCGCGGCGATTACTGGCAATGCGGCTATGTGGTCCGCAAAGGCAGCTATCGCGATGTAAAGGCCGCAGGTCTCGACGCCTTCCGCGCCGCGGTGGCCGAGGTCTCGCCCTTGCCGCCGGAACGGCTCGCCGAGATCGCCTCCTGGGACGACCTCCATTTGCTCAGCGTGCGCATCGACCGGCTGGTCCGCTGGTGGCGCCCGGGACTGCTCTGCCTCGGCGACGCCGCACACGCCATGTCGCCGATAGGCGGGGTGGGAGTGAACCTCGCCATCCAGGACGCGGTGGCCGCCGCCAACCGCCTCGCCGGCCCGCTGAAGGCCGGCAGGCTCACCGATGCCGATCTCGCGGCGGTGGAGGCGCGGCGGCGTTTTCCTACCCGGGCGACGCAGAAGATCCAGCTCATGATGCGCCGCCGCCCCGGCCGGCCGGACCAGCCGGCGCGCAGCGGCTCGCCCGGCTTCCTGAAGGCCATCGCCCGCTGGCCGGTCCTGGCCCATCTCGCCGGCCGCCTGATCGGCCTCGGCTTCCGTCCCGAGCATATTCGCCCGGATTGAAGCCCGAGGCGCGGAGAGGCACAGGGTGCACGCGCTCCCGAACGGACGGACCTGCAGAAGTACGGTCGAAGATGCCTGCCCGGATCGAAGATGCCTGTCCGAAAGGAACAGATGCAATGGAACGAGGCGGGCCTATCCGACGACGACGCCCGACAGGCCGGGATTGAAACACGGGTGGGAAAAGGCCAGTTGAAACGACGACGACCGGGCCATGGCCCGGTCGTCGGTTCGTTCAGCGATATCGCCCGGCCGATCTTCAAGATCGGCGGCGGAAGATCGCGCGCAGGCTCAGGCCGCCTTCTTGGCGCGGCCACGGGGCTTGGCGGGCGCCGCCGGAGCCGGCTTCTTGCGCTGCTGGCCGAGGCCCATCTTCTTGGCGAGGTTGGAACGCGCCTCGGCGTAGCTCGGCGCGACCATCGGATAGTCGTTGGGAAGGCCCCACTTCGCGCGGTACTCTTCCGGGGTCATGTTGTATTTCGTGCGCAGGTGACGCTTGAGGGACTTGAACTTCAGCCCGTCCTCCAAGCACACGATGAACTCCGGCGTCACCGACTTCTTCACCGGAATGGCGGGCTTCAGCACTTCTTCCACCACCACCGGGGCCGGCGTGTTCAGGCGAAGCAGTGCCGAATGCACCTTCGCGATCAGATCAGGCAACTCAGACGCCGGCACGGAATTGTTACCAACGAAAGCGGCAACCACATCCGCCGTGAGACCGAGATAATCCACCGACGAATCTTCAGTTCCAGACATCTATCTTCTCCACCTGAGGCTTGATTCGATTTAACACCTCTGGTGGAAAGGTCAACAAGCAAAATCGTGAAAAACCTTCACGACGCTGAAATAAAGCGCCGAGAGCAGCCGTTATCGATATAGCCTAACGTCACGCGCGCCAGTTGATCCTTCCAGCCGGAGAACCCGCCGGTGATTGCAGCACCGCCCGGCACGTTCCGGTGCTGGGCGATGCATGGGGCTCGCTGGAATTATTGCACGATCACGCCACTTCGGTTTCCGGAATATTTTCGGATTTCTGCCGAAAAGCCGCCACATTCCGTCATGGCGCTCCGCCGCCCAGCTCATTTTATTGAAGGCGGAGTATCACGCAGCATCGTCATAGACATGATCGAAGAAGTCGCGCTCGCAAGCCACCGCACGGCGGAAAAGCCCGGCGGCGCGCGCCCGGCTTTGCTCGTCCGCCGCCGCGCCTGCACGGTCCAGTTCGCCGCGCAGCCAGGTGACGAAAGCGCGAAAACCATCATTGTTGTGCAAGGTAATCCATTCGGCATGCACGAAATCGTCGGGCAGCGTGGCGTCCGGCCGGTCGGCCCAGTCGAGATACAGCCATTCCGCCACGCCGAGCACGGCAAGGCAGCCCACATAGCTGCCCGCGCGGGCGGCTTCCGCCATCAGGTCCTGGAAAGCGCGGGTGGGAGCGGTCAGGCGGGGGGCCAGACGCTGTTCCGGCGGCACGCCGAGCTTGTCGAAGGCGCGCAGGAAATAGGTGTTCTCGTCGCTGGTGATCATGGCGGCGAACTGGGCGAAGCGCACCCGCGATTCGAAACGGTCGGCCGTGGCGATCGCCGCGCCGATCAGCGCCACGAAGCGATCGATGAACTGGTAGTCCTGCACGAGGTAGCGACGCATGACATCGTCCGCCACCGCTCCGCGAAAGATCTCGTCGACGAAGCGATGTCGCGCCGCGGCGTCCCAGTCCGCGCGGCTGTCGGCGCGAAGCTGTTCGCTGAATCCGGTCATGTCGGCTCCTCCTGCCATTTCTGCTCGCCGCTGTATGGAGCGGCGCGCAAAGGGCGTCGAGAGGGCCGCAGGCGGGTGGTCGGCTACATCCGCACCGTCTGGCCGCCGTCGACCGTGAGGACATGGCCGTTGACGAAGGACGCCTCGTCGGAGGCGAGGAACACCGCGGCCGCGCCGATCTCGTGCGGACGTCCCCAGCGCCCCATCGGCACGCGTACGTCGACGAAGGCGGAAAAGGCGGCATCGTCCACCAGGCCCTGATTGGTCTCGGTGGCGAACATGCCGGGCGCGATGGCGTTGCTCGTCACCCCGTCGCGGGCGTGGTCGACGGCGAGCGCCCGCATGAGCCCGGTCAGCCCGGCCTTGGCGGCGGTGTAGACGGGATCGTTGCGATTGGCGACCTGGCCGGCGATGGAGGTGACGGTGATGAGCCGCCCGTGCCGCTGCGCCGCCATGTAGCCGGCGGCCTGACGTGCCAGCAGCATCGGCGCCAGCAGGTCGGTGGCGAGGAGCCGCTCCGCTTCGGCCGGCGTGAAATCCTGCAGGGAGCGGCGGTCTCGCGCCCCGACATTGTTGACGAGGATGTCGAGGCGGCCATGCCGCGCCTGCAGCGCCGCCATCGCCGCCGAGGCCGCCGCGTGATCGGCGACGTCGAAGGCCAGCGTCTCCACCTCATGGCCGCAGCCCGCCGCGATCGCCTGCGCCGCGGCGGCGAGCCGCCCCGGGTCGCGCCCGTTTATGGCGACCCGCGCGCCCGCCCGGGCCAGCGCCTTCGCCATCTCGAAACCGAGGCCCCGCGCCGAGCCGGTGACCAGCGCCACCCTGCCGTCGAGCCGGAACGGCGCCAGCGGGGCGGAGGGGGCGGAAGCCGCGGGCTCGCCGGCAGTCTTCGTGGTCACGTCAGCAGTCATGGCGGCATGTCTCCATGGAAAGGCCGGGCGCCTTCGGGCGGGTGTCCCGCTTCCTGCGCATCTTTCTTCCGGGGCCGCCACCCGTTCTCGGCTGCAATTGTCATCCGAAGCCGGCTTGAAGCCGGTGTAGCGGCAAAGTCTCCGGTCGGCCAGCCGGCAAACCGGGCCCGGCGACGTTGGGTATCGGCATGTGCATTGCTTCGCCTATCCTCCAAGACCAGCAGAGGAGACCGACATGCCGCTGATCCGCAACAGCTACGGCAAGGGCCGCGTGCGCGTCATGCGCGTCCACCGCGACGCTCCCCGCCACGAAGTGCGCGAGCTGACGATCCAGTGCATGCTCACCGGCGCCTTCGACGCCGCCTATACCGAAGGCGACAACCGCAGCGTCATCGCCACCGATTCCATCAAGAACATCGCCAATATCGTCGCTCGCGACCATGTCGGGCTCGATAATGAAGGTTATTGCCGGGCACTCGCGCAGTATTTCCTCGATCGCTACGACCATGTCGAGACGGTGGAGATCACCGCGACCGAGACGAAGTGGACGCGCATCGCCGTCGACGGCGCCCCGCACGACCACGCCTTCACGCTTGACGGCAATGGCCGTCCCTTGGTGAAGGTCTCGGCTTCGCGCGACGGCGCGACCCTCGTTTCCGGCATTTCCGGCTTCACCTTCCTCAAGACCACGCAATCGGGCTGGGAGGATTACTGGTTCGACGAGGCGACCACGCTGAAGCCGACCGCCGACCGCCTGTTCGCCACCGCCATGGACGCGTCCTGGCGCTGGGCCGGCACGCCCGCCTCCTATCCGCAGGCCAATGCCGCCGTGCTGGCCGCAGCGCTGAAGGTGTTCGCCACCACCTACAGCCCCGGCGTGCAGAACACGCTCTACCTGATCGGCGAGGCCGTGCTGGCGGCGGTGCCGGAAATCGCCGAGATCACCATCGCCTGCCCCAACAAGCATTACCTGCCGATCGACCTGTCGCCCTTCGGCCGCGCCTTCGACGGGCAGGTGTTCACTCCCACCGACGAGCCGCATGGCCAGATCGAATGCACCATCGCCCGCGGCTGAGCCGACGTTGACCGACATCGCCCCCCCTCGCCGGACCGGCGGGGGCACGCCGTGTGTGCTGGCCGCCACGCCGTGGAACAACCCGACCGATCGCCGCGGCGGCCGCAGGACTCATCTGGGCTCCCGCGTCGCCTTCGGCTATGGTGGGCACGGTTACGGATAATGGCCGGGACACCCATGTCGCTCAACAGCTTTAACATGCCGGCCGATGGTGCTCTCAGCCAGCGGTCGCCAAGAAGCCGTTTCCGTCGCCTCGGCGCCGGCCTCGCCTGCCTGGCTGTCCTGTTCCCGGGCGCGGCCGGGCTGGCCGCCGATTGCCCCCGGACATTCGGAACCCCGATCGAGGCGCGAGGGCTCGACCCGCATGGCGACGTCGTGCTGGCCGATGGCCGCACCCTGCGGCTTGCGGCGCTCGCCGACATCGCGGCCTCGCCGGATCCGGGCCGGCGCGCCGGGCTGGCCGCGCTCGTCACCGGCCGGGCGCTTGCCCTCGCAAGCGCCGATCCGGCTCCCGACCGCTATGGCCGGCTCGGCGCCCTCGCCCGGCTTCCCGACGGACGGCTGGTGCAGCAGGCCGTGCTGGAGGCGGGTCTCGCCGTGGCGCGTCCCGAAGCCGGCTATCTCGGCTGCATGCCGGAGCTCCTCGCCGCCGAGCGACCCGCCCGTGCCGGCCGCCTCGGCGTGTGGGCCGAGCTGCCGCTGGAAGCGCAGCCGCCGGGATCACTGGAAAAGGCGGTCGGTCACTTTTCCGTTGTTACAGGCCGCGTACTGACGGTTGGCAGCACGCGCCGGCTCGATTATCTCAATTTCGGCCCAGTCTGGAGGCAGGACACGACGGTGAGGGTGAGCGGCCCCGCGCGCGAGGCGCTCAAGGCCCGTGCGACGGGCGTGACATCCCTCGCCGGGCGCGACGTCACGGTGCGCGGGAATGTCGACCCGATCGACGGACCGGTGATCGATCTACGCTGGGCAGAGCAGATGGAAGAGGTTGCGGAGGCTTCGGAACCGTGACGGGGATGTGGGACCGGTGAACGAGACAGCGCACCGGCAGGGGCAGACGACGGGGCACCGCATCGCCGGCTGGCGGCAGCGGGCGCTGGCGTTCGCCCTCCTGCTCGGTGCGGGCCTGCTGGCGGCCGGCTGCTCCAACATGCAGGAGCCGCCGCCCCTGGCCTCCACGCCGCAGCCGCCCTCCTTCGAGGACACGCTGACCCCGACCCAGCGCAAGGAGCATGAACGGCTCGTCGCGTCCTATGGCGGCGCCTATAACGATCCGAAGCTGCAGGGCATGATCCAGGAGACGGTGACGCGCCTCGTCGCCGCCTCCGAGCGCCCGGACCAGAAATATCGCGTCACCATTCTCAATTCGCCGGCCATCAATGCGTTCGCGCTGCCCAACGGCTCGATCTACGTGACGCGCGGGCTGCTGGCGCTGGCCGACGACGATGCCGAGCTCGCCTCCGTGCTCGCCCATGAGATGGCGCATGTCATCGCCAACCATGCCGCCATCCGCGAGGACCAGGTGAAGCAGGCGGTGCTGGTCAGCCGCGTCATCTCCGACGTGGTGAACGACCCCGACCTCGGGGCGCTGGCCCTGGCCAAGAGCCGCATGTCGCTGGCGAGCTTCTCGCGCGCGCAGGAACTGGAAGCCGACGCCATCGGGGTCGGCATCAGCGCCCGCGCCGGCTTCGATCCCTATGGCGCCGAACGCTTCCTCACCACCATGGGCCGCCAGCAGGCGTTGCGCTCGTCCAGCCCGATGAACCGCACCACCGCCTCCACCGACGCCGCCGACTTTCTCGCCACCCATCCCTCGACGCCGGAGCGCATCTCCATCGCCATGGCGAACGCGCGCGAATACGCCGCCCCGGACAAGCCCGGCGAGCGCGACACCAAGCAGTATCTCGGGGCGATTGACGGCCTCGTCTATGGCGACGATCCGAAGGAAGGCTTCATTCGCGGCCGCCGCTTCTTCCATCCCAAGCTCGGCTTCACCTTCACCGCGCCGGAAGGCTTCGCGCTGGAGAACACCTCCCAGGCGGTGCTCGGTGCCGATGCCTCCGGCGCCGAGGCGCTGCGGCTGGACGCGGTGCGCGTCACCGGCGACCAGTCGCTGGCGCAGTACCTGTCATCCGGCTGGATCGAGGGGGTGGAGATCTCCTCGGTGGAAAGCCTGGTGCTGAACGGCTTCCCCGCCGCGACGGCGGTGGCGCGCGGCGAGCAATGGTCGTTCCGCATGTTCGCCATCCGCTTCGGCAGCGACGTCTACCGGCTGATCTTCGCCGCCCGCGACCTGACCCCCGATCTCGACCGCCAGTTCCGCGAGGCGGCGGAAACCTTCCGGCGCGTCTCCATCGAGGAGGCCGAAAAGGTGAGGCCGCTGCGCATCCGCACCGTCAAGGTCGGCCTGACCGACACGCCCGACACGCTCGCCGCCAAGATGGACGTGCCGGACCGCCCGCTCGAGCGCTTCCTCATTCTCAACGGGCTGGAGAAGGGAGCGAAGCTGAAATATGGCGAGCTGGTGAAGATCGTCTCCGAATAGGCTTCACCGGCCCCCCCGCGCCTGCACCCGCGCTAGGCGAAGGCGCCGGCCGGCACGCCGGCACCATGGGTCAGCGTCACCCGCAGCTTCTCGATGGCACGATTCTCGATCTGCCGCACCCGCTCCTTGGAGATGCCGAGCCGCGCGCCCAGCATTTCCAGCGTCTCGCTCTCCTCGGCAAGGCGCCGCGCCCGGATGATGCGGATCTCCCGGTCGGACAACGAGCGCAGCGCCTGCGAAAGCCAGCGCTGCCGGCGCTCGCCATCGATGGCCTGCACCACCTGCTCGTCGGGCCACGGACCTTCCGCCACCAGCTGGTCGAGACGCGCCGCGCCCTCCTCCTCGCCACCGGCGATCGGGGCGCTGAGCGACAGGTCGGGCGCCGCCAGCCTGGCATCCATGCGCGCGACCTCGGCGGCGGGAATGCCCAGCATGTCGGCCACCGCGCCGTGCATCTCGTCCCGGGTCGCGTGCCGGAGCCCCTCGACCTTCTCGAGGCGGGCCCGCACGCGGCGCAGATTGAAGAACAGCGCCTTCTGCCCGGAGGAGGTGCCGCCGCGCACGATCGACCAGTTGCGCAATACGTAATCCTGGATGGCGGCCCGGATCCACCAGGTGGCATAGGTGGAAAAGCGCACGTCCCGCGCCGCCTCGAAGCGCGCGGCCGCCTCCATGAGGCCGACATGCCCCTCCTGGACGAGGTCGGCCATCGGCAGGCCGTAATGCCGGAAGCGGCGGGCGATGGCGATGGCGAGGCGCATATGCGCCTGAACCAGGCGGTGCAGCGCCCGTTCGTCCCGGTGCTCGCTCCAGCGGTGCGCGAGTTCGAACTCCTCTTCGCGGGCGAGCAGCGGCTCGGCCTTGGCGGCCCTTGCGAGCGACGTCGAAGACAGCGCCGATTGCCCGACCACTCCCAGACCGCCCATGCGCGCCTCCCGGATGCTGCGGACCGCTTCGGCGACGAGGCGCGACCACGCGCCCTTCGGGGCGCGGCCCGACGAAGTGACAAGCGCAGAACGCCCGGCGGGCGGTTCGGTTCCCGTCAGGTGGAGGCTGCGCCTGTCGCCTATCGGGGAGACCGGGCCGGCCGCAGCCCGCCCCTCCCGCACACCGCGCCGCCCGGCAGGTATTCCATGGTGGTTTTTGCGCCGGTGGTCATTGCACGCGAGTGCCATTCCGGGCTCAGATGGACACATCGCAACCCCGGAGCGACGCATGGCCAACCATCCGAAGATCGGCGGCATCATCGGCGCCTGCCTCACCGCTCTCGCCCATTTCCTTGCCGATCTGCGCAAAGCTCCCGCCCTCGCCGAGGATGCCGGCTACGGCACCCTGCCGAGCCTGCCGAAGCCGAAGCCCACCTTGATTCCCATCCTCAAGATCGCGCCGGCGGTCGGATGGGACGCGGGTCAGGCCCCCAAGCCCGCACCGGGCTTCAAGGTCGGCGCCTTCACCACCGATCTCGACCATCCGCGCTGGGTCTACGAATTGCCGAACGGCGACATATTGGTCGCCGAAACCGCCGCTCCGCCGACGCCGGGCGGCATCTTCAGCCTGCGCTGGTGGGTGATGGGCTTCGTGATGGTGCGTGCCGGCGCCGGGGTGAAGAGCGCCAACCGCATCACCCTGCTGCGCGACGCCGACGGCGACGGCATCGCCGAGATCAAGCTGCCCTTCATCGAGAATCTCAACTCGCCCTTCGGCATGGCGCTGGTCGGCGACCAGTTCTACGTCGCCAATGCCGACGCCGTGGTGCGCTTCCCCTATGAGCCGGGGGCGACACGCATCGACGCCGCGCCGGTGAAGGTCTGCGACCTGCCGGCCGGGCGAAACCACCACTGGACCAAGAGCCTCGTCGCCAAC
Source organism: Ancylobacter oerskovii (assembly GCF_018390555.1). Taxonomy (GTDB): domain Bacteria; phylum Pseudomonadota; class Alphaproteobacteria; order Rhizobiales; family Xanthobacteraceae; genus Ancylobacter; species Ancylobacter oerskovii. The sequence goes on from NZ_JAHBGB010000033.1 coordinate 123,872, forward strand.
AAGGCGGGGACCAAGCTCTATGTCGGCGTCGGCTCCAATTCCAACGTCGCCGAATTCGGCATGCACGAGGAAGAGAATCGCGCCGCCATATTGGAGGTCGACATCGCGACCGGCGCGGTGCGCGTCTTCGCCGGCGGCCTGCGCAACCCGGTCGGCATGGACTGGAACCCGGTGACCGGCGAACTCTGGACCAGCGTCAACGAGCGCGACGAGATCGGCGACGATCTCGTGCCCGACTACATGACCTCGGTGAAGGACGGCGCCTTCTATGGCTGGCCCTATTGCTACTACGACAAGATCGTCGACGAGCGGGTGACGCCGCAGCGGCCCGATCTGGTCGCCGCCTCGCTGAAGCCGGACTATGCGCTCGGCTCGCACACCGCCTCGCTCGGCCTCACCTTCGTCGACGACGAGCGCTTCGGGGCGCGGTTCAGGAACGGCGTGTTCATCGGCCAGCACGGCTCATGGAATCGCAACCCGCCCTCGGGCTATCGGGTGATCTTCATTCCCTTCGCGGACGGCGCGCCGGCGGGGGCGCCGGAGGAGATCCTGGGTGGCTTCCGGGTGGACGGCAAGGCACGCGGCCGGCCGGTGGGCGTGCTGGTGGACCGGCGCGGCGGCCTGCTGGTGGTCGATGACGTCGGCGACTGCATCTGGCGCGTGGCCCCGGTCTGAACGCCCACGCCTTGAGGCCGCCGCTAGGGCGAGGCCGGCGCGCGCGTAACGCTCACATGCCCGGCGTGTCGCCGAATCGCGGCGCCTGTGGCCCATGATCGAGAGGCGGGAAGCGGCTGAAGGAAACGGCGGCGCGCCGGCAAGCGCGGCAGCCCTGGCCGGCCGCGACAACTCCCGTTGGGACATGCAATGCCACGCACTGGCCGGCGACATCCGATACGCCGGCTTCCGCCCTGCTTCCCGAAAAGCGCGCAAGCAGACATGCCCCGAAGGGCATGGTCTCAATCTCGATTTTCCTGAGATTTTTGGAGCGGGCGATGGGATTCGAACCCACGACCCCAACCTTGGCAAGGTTGTGCTCTACCCCTGAGCTACACCCGCACCGCTCCGTCGGGACATCTCGGCAGCGCCGCCGTCCCTGACGCGGCGCCTCTATGCCCCATGCCGCGCCGGATTGCAACGCCCTTTGTTACGGTTTCGCGAAGCCTGTGGAAATGTCGGCCCACCCGCCCGCCGCCGCGCGGATCAGGCGGCAGGCGATCGGACGAAACGCTGCGCCGCCGCGACGAAGAGATCCACTTCCGCCGTCGTCGTCGCGAATGAGGTGACCAGCCGCACCACGCTGGGGGCCCAGCGGTCGGCATAGAAATAAAAGCCGGCCTCCAGCAGCGCCGTCGCCAGGCCATCGGGCAGCTTGCAGAACAAGATGTTGGCCTCGGCCCCGGGCTGCACCTCCACGCCCTCGAGGCTTGCCAGCCCCTGCGCGAGCCGCGCCGCCATGGCATTGGCATGGCGGGCATTGGCCAGCCAGAGATCATCGGCCAGGTAGGCCTCCATCTGCGCGGCGAGGAACCGCATCTTGGAGGTGAGATGACCACCGCGCTTGCGGCGGAACGCCAGTTCCTGCGCCCGCTTCGGATCGAAGCACAGCACCGCCTCCACGCCCATGGCGCCGTTCTTGGTCGCCCCGAACGAAAGCAGGTCCACCCCCGCCTTCCAGCTCATCTGCGCCGGCGAAACCCGGAGCGCCGCCACCGCATTGGCGAAACGCGAGCCGTCCATGTGCAGCAGCAGCCCGGCCTCGCGGCAGACGGCGCCCAGCGCCGCGACCTCGTCCGGCGTGTAGAGCGTCCCGAGCTCGGTCGCCTGGGTGATGCTGACGCAGGCCGGCTGCACGGCGTGCACGTCGCCCTTGCCCTCGCGGGCCTTCCGCCGCAGTGCCTCCGGGTCGATCTTGGCCAGCGGTCCGTCGACCGGCACCAGCTTGGCGCCGCCGGTGAAGAATTCCGGCGCGCCGCATTCGTCGTTCTCGATATGGCTCAAGGGATGGCAGAGCACCGCCCCCCATGGCGGGGTCGCGGCGGCGAGGCACAGCGTGTTGGCGGCGGTCCCGGTGGATACCAGCAGCACCGAGACGTCGCGCTCGAACAGCTCGGCGAAGCGACGCTCCAGTCGCGCGCTCACCTCATCGGCGCCGTAGGAGCGCGCCGGGCCGTCATTGCAGGCGGCGAGCGCCGCCAGGATCTGCGGCGAGACGCCGGCCATGTTGTCGCTGCCGAAGGCCGGCATGCGGTCGCGCGGGGACGGCGAGAGGCTCACGGTGGTTCCTTCCTCGATATGTGGGGCGCCAGGCATCTATCGCTCCGCGGCGCGGCGGCGCGCATCGGCGACGACGTCCACCAAGCCCTGATAGTCCAGCGCCGCCGCAACCTTGTACGGCCCGACGAGATAGACCGGCGTCCCCGGCAGCTGCAGCGCCATGGCCTGCTCATTGTTGCGCTTCAGTACGCCCGCGATCGGCTCGGCATGCTTCTGCGCATCGGTATTGAGACGGGCGACATCGAGGCCGGCGCGCTTCAGCGCCTTCCCCATGCCCTCCTCGTTCATGGAACGGCCCGGCAGGGCCATGAAGGCGTGATGGGCGGCCTCGTAGCGGTGCTGGTACTTGGCGGCGAGCGCGAGACGGGCGGCCGTCACCGACGATTTGGCGAGGATCGGCCAGTCCTTGTAGACGAGGCGGATCTTGCCGTCGGTCTTGAGCAGGCGGGCCAGCGTCGGGGCGGAGCCTTTGCAGTAGCCGCAATTGTAATCGAAGAAGGCGACGATGGTGACGTCGCCGGCCGGGTTGCCGCCGACCGGTGCTTCCGGGTCGAACAGCAGCGCCTCGACGTCGAGGGGCGGGGCGATTCCCGCATCCTTGCCGACGACCGGGGCCGTGACCATGGCACCGAGCGAGACGCCCAAGGCGGAGCGCAGGAAAGTGCGGCGGTGCATCAGGCATCTCCAAAGGGGCAAGGCGCGGACGGGCGGCGCTGGACGCTAAGCGGCTGGCTGGGAACGGATTCCTTCAAGAATGATCCGGCTCACATTCTCGGCCGCGGCGTTGGCGAAGGCCTCGTCGTCGAGGCCGGTGGCGAGCAGCGCGTCGATCTGGCTGGCGAAATCGGCGTAATGCTGCGTCGTCGCCCAGATGGCGAAGATGAGATGGTGCGGATCGACCGGCGCCAGCTTGCCGGCCGCCGTCCAGCCGCGGATCATCTCCGCCTTGGCATCGACCAGCTGCTTGAGCGAGGTCTCGAGTTCGCGCTTCAGCAGCGGCGCTCCCTGCACGATCTCCAGGCAGAACAGGCGCGAGGCGGCGGGGCTGCTGCGCGAGAACAGGATCTTGCGGCGGATATATTCGCCGATCGCCACGACGGGATCGGCGTCCGGCTCGATGGCGCGCAACGGCGCCAGCCATTCATCGAGCAGGCGGCTCAGCACCGCGACGTAAATTTCCTCTTTGGATACAAAGTAATAGAAGAGGTTCGTCTTCGATACGCCGGCATCCTCGGCGATCTGCTCCACCGTGGTTCCGTGCAGGCCGGCCCGGGAAAACAGGCCGAGGGCGGCATCGAGGATCGCCGTGCGCTTGGCTTCGATCTGCTTCAGCCGGCGGGGCGTTTTCGCCTGAGCGGAGCGTCGGCCCGATCCCGATTTCTTCGCCACGGGCGGCGCCTCTGCGCCCGGCGGATCCCGCGTGACCGCGCTGCGTGCCAATGACCGATGCTCCCTTCCATGCCCCGGACTGACATGACATGGAAACAAACGGCGTCGCAACATGAAGTCCGCCCCCAGCGCCCCGGAGCGTGCCATGATTTCTTCGAGACGCTTGATTTTGCTAGGTTTCCTGTCGATTTTCGCCTGTGCGGCGACAGCCCGGGCGCAGCCGGTCGCCGTGCAGGCCACGCCGATCCAGGCCTTCGACGCGTCCGGCCGGCAGCGGATCGGGGCGGTGGAATTTCGCGGCGGGCTGGTGCTGACCTCGACGGACGAGAATTTCGGCGGCCTGTCGGGCATGGCGCTCGACGCCAGCGGCGACAAGCTTATCGCATTGACGGACAAGGGTTATTGGCTGTCCGCCACCCTCACGAGCCAGGACGGGCGGCCGACCGGCCTTGCCGATGTCCGCATGGCGCCGATGGTGGCCGGGAACGGGCGGGCCTTGGCGGCGCAGGGCCTCGGCGACGCCGAATCGCTCACGCTCACCCCCGAGGGCGTGGTGGTCGGCATCGAGCGTCGCCACGAGATCTGGAGCTTTCCCGGCCCGGACCCGCTCGCCTCCAAGGGGAAACAACTGATATCCCTCAAGGGGATAGCCGATCTCGGCTCCAATGAGGGCATCGAGGCGCTCGCCGCGCCGGCCAAGGGCAAGCCCGCGGCGCTGATCGCCCTCGCCGAGCAGGACCCCAAGGACAGCACCATCCTGCCGGGCTTCCTGTTCGCCCCGCTCGACAAGCCCCGGCTCGTCGGGCGCTTTTCCATTGAAAGGATTGACGGATTCAGCGCCACCGACCTCTCGCTCGGGCCGGACGGCAAGGCCTATCTGCTGGAACGGCGCTACGACCCGCTACGTGGCGTCGCCATGCGCATCCGCCGGTTCGATCTCGAGCAACTCGTTGACGGGGCTCGTCTTTCCGGGGAAGTGCTCATGGAGGCGCACCGCGCCGCCGCCATCGACAACATGGAAGCGCTGGCGGTGACGCGGGATGCGGCGGGGGACATCCTCCTCACCACGCTCTCCGACGACAATTTTTCGCCGCTGCAGAAGACCGTGCTGCTGCGCTTCGCGCTCGTGCCGTGAGGCCGATGCGGTGTACGATCAGGCCGATGACGGCGAAAATCGGATGATCAGGCCGGACGACCGGGGGACGGCGCCGCATTCGGGGCCGTCCAGGGCTTCAGGCAGCCCATCAGCGCGCCATAGGGCACCAGGGCGACCAGCGCGCAGCCGAGCTTCACCAGGAAGTCGAAATAGGCGAGGCCCACCCACAGCGGCACGGTGATGCCGGTGGAGGCATAGGTGACGGGGAAGGACATGTCGGCATCCCCCGCGAAGGCGAGGGAGAAGAACAGCAGCGTGTCCAGCGCCGAGCCCAGCAGGCTGCCGGCGAGCGGGGCCTGCCACCAGCTCAGGCGGCGCAGGCGGTTGAACACGGTGATGTCGAGCAGCTGGCCGACCAGGAAGGCGCTGCCGGAGGCGAGCGCGATGCGCGGCGTGGCGAGCCACACCGACAGCAGCACCGCCAGCGCGAAGCCGGCATAGACGACGCGGCGCGTCACCGCCGGGCCGAAGCGGCGGTTGGTCAGGTCATTGACCAGAAAGGCAAGCGGATAGGTGAAGGCGCCCCAGGTGAGCGCCTCCTGAAGACCCCAGAACTGGACAGGGTACTGCACGGCGACATTCGACGCCGCCACCACCGCCATCATGGCGGCGATGGGCAGCAGCAGCGCCCGCAGCGAAACCCGCGTTCCGGCGATCCGCATCGGATCAGGCCGCAGCCGCGGCCTCGGTCGAGGCCTTCTGGACCGCGCGCTTCAGCTCGACGGCCTTCTGCGACAGTTCCTCGGCACGGGCCTTGAGGAGGAACGCATCGAGGCCACCGCGGTGGTCGACGGTACGCAGGGCATTGGCGCTCACGCGCAGCTTCACCGACCGCTTCAGCACGTCGCTGGTGAGCGTGACGTTCACCAGGTTCGGCAGGTAGCGCCGACGGGTCTTGCGGTTCGAGTGGCTCACGAGATTGCCGGTCAGAACCGCCTTCCCGGTAAGTTCACACCGACGGGACATCGTGGACTTCCTTAATGTTCGCAGCTGCCGCGCGCCGGACCCGAATATCGAGCCTTGCGATCTTGCAGGCAGCATCCGTGAAAGAGTGCGCTCCTATAGGCAAGCGGCCCGCGCGCGTCAAGGCTCAAGACAGAGCCGTGACACGGCAGGACCGTCGCGCGGGACGCCTGCCGCGGCGCGAACCGCAGGCCCATGCCGCGAACGAGGCCGCGAACGAGGCAGCCCGGGCGGCCTCGCGCACAGGTGATGGGCGCGGCGCGCGGGCGTCACAGTTCCGCCGGCTTCGACCGCCATCGGGAATCATAATAGACTGATTCCCCATCGTGATTCACGGCCCGCCCTGCGGAGCCGCCGGAGCCTGCCCTTCATGCCGCGTCCCGTGCCGCGCTTCCTGCCGCTCCCGCGCCTGCCGCGACATCTGCCGCGACACTTGCCGCGACGCCTGCCGGCCTTCGCCGGCAGCATGGTGGCCGGCGTGATCGCCGGCCTGGTGAGCGGCGCGGTTCCCGCCCTCGCCGACGGCAAGCTGGAAGCGCGCTACAAGCTGTCGCTGGCCGGGCTGGAGCTCGGGCGCGCCGCCTTCCTGCTGGAAGTGGACGAGGGCTCCTATACCGCCTCCGGCAGCGCCCGCCTCACCGGCGTGGTGCAGGCGATCTCCTCCGGCAAGGGCTCGGCCGGCGCGCGCGGCACGGTGCAGCCCGGCGCGCTGGTGCCGCGCTCCTTCGCCATGGAAGCGGAAACCGAGAAGAAGGCCGAGGCGATCCGCCTGTCGCTCGCCGGCGGCAACGTCACCGACGCCAAGGTGGAGCCGCCGGTGCCGCCCGCCGACGACCGGGTGCCGATGGGCGACAAGGACAAGCGCGGCGTGCTCGACCCGATGACGGCGGCGCTGTTCCTGGCGCCGGGCTCGGGCGACCTGATGGCGCCGAAGAATTGCGAGCGGCTGCTGCCGATCTATGACGGGCGCCAGCGCTACGACCTCGACCTCAGCTTCGAGCGCGTCGACCAGGTGAAGGCGGAGAAGGGCTATGCCGGCCCGGCGCTGGTGTGCCGCATCGCCTACAAGCCGGTGGCCGGCCATCGCGCCAACCGCACCAGCGTCAAATATATGAGCCGTAACAAGGACATGTATGTGTGGCTGGCGCCGGTCGCCGGTACCCGCGTGCTGGCGCCGTTCCGCGCCTCGGTGGCGACCGCCATCGGGGTGGCGCAGATCGAGGCGGTGTCGTTCCAGACCGAGCCGATGGTCGCCAAGGGCAGCGGCAACGCACCGGCCAAGGCGGGCGTGCAGTAAGGCGGCGGCCGTCGATCTCGGCGGCGCGTGCGGCCGCGATCATCCCGCTCCCTTGCCGGCTCCTTCTGCGACGTCGTTTCGGACGGCCATGGGCCGATCCGCCGTGGCCGGGATGGCCGGGCGAGTTCCCGTTCGACAGGACGTCGAGGCCAGCCCTCTTCGTCATCCTCTCCGCCCGAACCCGGCTGCTGCCGTGTTTCGGTTCCGGCAAGGTGAAAACCGGAAACATCCGGTTTCGACGGAGGCAGCCCGTGCCGCGGGTCACGCGGGAGACAACATCGGGAAGCCAGGAAGACCTCTCACCCCAACCCTCTCCCCGACGGGGAGAGGGAGGCGATATATGGGGAGGGAGCCCCATCGCGACGGCCCGGGAGCCCCTACCTGTTGACGGTGCGCCATCACCGCCGCGCGCAGGCCGCCGCCCGGCGTCGGCAGGCGCCGCTCGAGGTGGAAATGCCGCCAGCCCGCCTGCCCGGCCACCAGCTGCGGCGCGGCGAATATCCCGAGCGGCCAGCCGGCACAGGTGAAGGAGGCGACGACCGGCCGACCGGCCCCTCGCCAGCGGCGCAGGGAAAAATGTTGCTCGCCGCGAAAATGATCCCACATGACACGGGCGTCGGGCTCGGGCGCGTGGCAGGCGATGTCGATGTCGCTGCCGGCAAGGTCGAGCCCGAGCGGCGGCGTGCCGACCACCCGCGGGTCGAAGACGGCGAGACGGTGCATCAGGCCGGTGACGGCCAGCGCGGATCGGGCGCCCGGTTTCGACGAGGTGCCCATGCCGATGTCCCCATGGACGGCTCCGGCCGCCCGCCCCACGCCCCGATTCGCCGATGGCGCGGATCCCATGCTAGAACGGCTGCCCTTCCGGCTCGACGGAACGGTCGCCGCATGAGCGCTACCTGGTGAACGTCGCCTTATGAACATTGCCGCCCCGCCGGACATTGCCCGCGCCGCCAACGCCGCCTCGCTGAACCCGCTGCCGCCGCGCCTGCGCGCGCGCGGCGTCACCGCCGTGCTCGGCCCGACCAATACCGGCAAGACCCATCTCGCCATAGAGCGCATGCTCGGCCACTCCTCCGGGCTGATCGGGCTGCCGCTGCGCCTGCTGGCCCGCGAGGTCTACCAGCGCCTGGTCGAGCGGGCCGGCGCCGACCAGGTCGCCCTCGTCACCGGCGAGGAGCGCATCAAGCCGGCGCATGCCCGCTACTGGGTAGCGACGGTGGAGGCGATGCCGCGCGACCTCGACGTCGCCTTCGTGGCGCTGGACGAGATCCAGATCGCCGCCGATCTCGACCGCGGCCATGTGTTCACCGACCGGCTCTTGAACCGGCGCGGCCGCGAGGAGACGCTGCTGCTCGGGGCCGCCACCATGCGCCCGCTGATCGAGAAGCTGATCCCGGGCGCCAATATCCTCGTGCGCCCGCGCCTGTCGCAGCTGACCTTCGCCGGCGAGAAGAAGATCACCCGGCTGCCGCGCCGTTCGGCCATCGTCGCCTTCTCCGCCGACGAGGTCTACGCCATCGCCGAACTGGTGCGCCGCCAGCGCGGCGGCGCGGCGGTGGTGCTGGGCGCGCTCTCCCCGCGCACCCGCAACGCCCAGGTCGCGATGTACCAGAACGGCGATGTGGATTACCTCATCGCCACCGACGCCATCGGCATGGGGCTGAACCTCGACGTCGACCATGTCGCCTTCGCCGCCGACGTGAAGTTCGACGGCTGGCAGTTCCGCCGGCTCAATCCCGGCGAGCTGGCCCAGATCGCCGGGCGGGCCGGGCGGGCGCAGCGCGACGGCACCTTCGGCACCACCGGGCGCTGCCCGCCCTTCGACGCCGAACTGGTCGAGCGGCTGGAAAGCCACGCCTTCGACGCCCATCGCGTGCTGCAATGGCGCAACACCACGCTGGATTTCGCCTCGATCGCGACCTTGCAGCGCAGTCTCGCCGAGCCGCCGCGCGAGGAAGGGCTGACGCGCGCCCCCACCGCCGCCGATGTCGAGGTATTGGAAGTGCTGGCCCGCGACGAGGACGTCCGGCGGTTCGCGACCGGCCGCGCCGGGGTGGAGCGGCTGTGGGAAGCCTGCGGCCTGCCGGACTACCGCAAGGTGTCCCCGGCCTCGCATCGCGACCTCGTCGGCACCGTCTATGACCACCTGATGCGGCTCGGAAGGCTCGAAACCGACTGGTTTGCCAAACAAGTGGCCTTGGCGGACCGGACGGAAGGTGACATAGACACGCTGTCGGGACGCATCGCGCAGATCCGCACCTGGACCTTCGCGGCCAACCGTCCCGACTGGCTCGACGACCCGGAGCACTGGCAGGGGATAACACGGCGCGTGGAGGACCGACTCTCCGACGCGCTTCATGAGAGGCTGGCAAACCGTTTCGTCGACCGACGGACGAGCGTCCTGATGCGGCGCCTGCGGGAAAACGCAATGCTCGATACAGAAATCACCAAGACCGGCGACGTCGTCGTGGAAGGCCATGTGATCGGCCACCTGCTCGGTTTCCAGTTCGCGGCGGACGCTTCCGCCGGCGGGCCGGAGGCCAAGGCCCTGCGCGCCACCGCCCAGAAGGCGCTGGCCGGCGAGATCGAGGCGCGTGCCACGCGGCTCTCGGAGGCGGGAGACGACGCCTTCGTGCTCTCCGCCGACGGCACGCTGCGCTGGATCGGCGACCCCGTCGCCAAACTGATCCCCGGCGAGGAGGTACTGGCCCCGCGCCTCAAGATCATCGCCGACGAGCACCTCACCGGCACCGCCCGCGACGCGGTGCAGGCGCGGATCGACCTGTGGCTGAAGGCGCATACCGAGAAGCTGCTCGGCCCGCTGCTGGCGCTCGGCCGCGCCGAGGACGTCACCGGCATCGCCCGCGGCATCGCCTTCCAGCTGGTCGAATCGCTCGGCGTGCTGGAGCGGCAGAAGGTCGCCGAGGAGATGAAGGGCCTGCCGCAGGAGCAGCGCGCGGTGCTGCGCGGCCACGGCGTGCGCTTCGGCGCCCATCACATCTACCTGCCGGCGCTCTTGAAGCCGGCGCCGCGCGCGCTCGCCGCCCAGTTCTGGGCGCTGAAGCATGGCGGCCTGCAGCAGAAGGGGCTCGACGAGCTGCCGCATCTCGCCGCCTCCGGCCGCACCTCGATCGCGGTCGATCCCGAGATCCAGAAGGGGCTCTACCGCGCGGTGGGCTTCCGGGTGGCCGGCGAGCGGGCGGTGCGCGTCGACATTCTCGAGCGCCTCGCCGACCTGATCCGCCCGGCGCTGGCCTGGCGACCCGGTGCGCCCGGCGAGAAGCCGGCCGGCGCCTTCGACGGCAGCGGCTTCACCGCCACCGTCGCCATGACCTCGCTGGCGGGCTGCGCCGGCGAGGACTTCGCCTCCATCCTGCGCTCGCTCGGCTACCGCATGGAGCGCCGCCCGGCGCCGGTGGAGCCGGCGACGCCTGCCGCGGCGGTCGAAGCCGCCGCGACGGACGCGACGGCCGTGGAAAGCGCGCCGGATGCGGTTGCGGGTAGCGACCTCCCGGCCGAGGCGCAGGCCGAGGCCGAGACGCAGGCCGAGGCTCCCGCGACTGGCGACGTCGCCTTCGACCAGACGGTCGAGCCGGCGCTGGAGCCGGAAGCCGCCGCCCAATCCGCCATCGAGCGCGCGGAAGCGGAAACCGCGGCCCCGGACGCCCCCGTGGCGGACGCAAGCGCTGTCAGCGGCGAGGTCTTCACCGATCCGGTGTTCGACCAGACGACCGAACCCGCGCTGGAAGCGGCTGTCGAGCCGGCGGCGGACGCCGAGTCGGCTGTCGCGGAAGCCACGAGCGAGCCCACCATTGACGCGGCGGTCGCCGAGACCGCCACGGCCGAAACGGAGGCGGCCGAGGCCGCCCCCGCCGAGCCGGCGATGATCGAGGTGTGGCGCCCCGGCCGTCCGGCGGGCCAGCCGCACCACCGTGGCGGCCAGCGCGGCGGCCAGCGCAATGGCGCGCGTCAGGGCGAGGGCGCCGAGGGCGGCCGTCGCTTCGAACGCGGCGCGCCGCGCGATGGGCAGTCCCGCGAGGGCCAGCCGCGTCCCGAGGGCGAGGCGGGCCGCGACAATGCCCGGCGCGACGACAACCGCCGCGACGACCGCCGTCCGCGTCCGGAGCGCGGCGACCGGCCGGAGCGCGGCCCCCGTCCCGAGCGGGGCGAGCGTTTCGGCGGCGGCCGCGAGGAACGCCGCGGCGGCGAGCGCCGCAACGAGTTCCGCGACGGGCCGCGCCACGACCAGCGGCCGGACCAGCGCGCGACCCCGCGCAACGAGCCGCCGCGCCGCGACAAGCCGGTGGACCCGGATTCCCCCTTCGCCAAGCTGCTGGCGCTGAAGGCGAAGATGGAAGCCGACAGCAAGGACGGCAAATAGCGACCGCCCCTTTCCGCGCGAGGCGCTCCGCTTCGCGCGGGGACTTCGAAGGGAACGCGACGAGGAGCAGGGCATGGCCGGCGAGCGGCATCGCCTCGATGTCTGGCTGTGGCATGCGCGCTGCGTGCGCACCCGCAGCGTGGCCGCCGAGCTGATTCGCGCCGGCCATGTGCGGCTGAACGGCACGCGGGTGAACGCGCCCGCCCAGCCGGTCCGGCTCGGCGACGTGCTCACCGTGGCGCTCACCGGCCGGGTGCGATTGCTGAAGGTGACCGGATTTTCCGAGCGCCGGGGGGATGCGCAGGCGGCCCGCGAGACCTATCTGGACCTCAGCGAGCCACCCGGGGCGGCGTCGGGGGCCGGCGATGCTGACGTTGGGGCAGATCTGCGCCGGCGGCAGGACTGACCCTCGCCCCGCACAGGGCTGCGCCGGCCTGCGCGGTTCCGCCATGGTTGCGCGGGAACAAGCGGTAGGCTAGAGCGCTCGTCGACCGGATGCTCCCTCCGTCCTGCCGCGGGCCTTCGCACAGATGCCGGGCAGGAGGATGGCGAGCATGCTCTCCTCGCAAAAGGCATTTCGGTTTTTGCGGGACATGCGCTAGGTAAGGGCCGCGGGTAAATCACGCGTCCCGCACGGAGATAGGATCAATGCCCTACGTCGTGACGGACAATTGCATCAAGTGCAAGTACACCGACTGCGTCTCGGTGTGCCCCGTCGACTGTTTCTACGAGGGCGAGAACTTCCTGGTCATCCACCCGGACGAATGCATCGACTGCGGCGTGTGCGAGCCGGAATGCCCGGCCGAGGCGATCAAGCCCGACACCGAGCCGGGGCTGGAGAAGTGGCTGACGCTGAACGCGGATTACGCCAAGGTGTGGCCCAACATCACCGAGCGCCGCGACCCGCTTCCCGATGCGAAGGAATGGGATGGTGTAGCCGACAAGCTACAGTATCTCTCGCCGGAACCCGCTAAGCAGGACTGACCGGACGGCGTGCGTCGCGCACGCTTCGACCGCCGGCCCGACGCCTCTGCTCCGCGAGCGGCAGCGAGCCGCACGCGCGCTGCGTTGCGGCAGTGTTTTGATTCTGTGCGAAATTGTGCTATAACCCTTTTCGAGCAGTCGATTGGGTTTGCCATGGCGCAACGCTCCCGATTTGGAGCGATCTCCCCGGAATTGATGAAGGGCTTGGTCTGACACGCCTTTGGCGCGTGCCGGGGACCCCCGATTTTCCGTTGTCGGCTGATGGTACGGCGCCGGTATCCACCGGTGCCGGGTGTGTCTTATGCCCGGAGAGATCCGGGATGGCAAGCCGGCCGAGGTGGCCGGGTGCCGAAGAACCGAGACCCAGGAGCAGGCTCAGCATGTCGACGAAGAAGCCGTCCACCAACGTCCGTCAGGGGTTCAAGACGGGCGAGCATATCGTCTATCCGTCGCATGGCGTCGGACGCATCACGTCGATCGAAGAGCAGGAAGTGGCGGGCTTCAAGCTCGAACTGTTCGTCATCCACTTCGAAAAGGACAAGATGACGCTCCGTGTCCCGGTGCCGAAGATCGCCTCGGTGGGCATGCGCAAATTGTCCGAGCCGGCGGTGATGAAGAAGGCGCTGGAGACCCTGAAGGGCCGCGCCCGGGTGAAGCGCACCATGTGGAGCCGCCGCGCCCAGGAATACGAAGCCAAGATCAATTCCGGCGACATCGTCGCCATCTCCGAGGTGGTGCGCGACCTCTACCGCTCCGACGCTCAGCCCGAGCAGTCCTACAGCGAACGCCAGCTCTACGAGGCCGCGCTCGACCGCATGGCCCGCGAGCTCGCGGCGGTGGACAACCTGACCGAGACCGAGGCGATCAAGGCGATCGAGGCGAACCTGCAGAAGGGCCCGCGTCGCCTGGGCAAGGGCGAGGAAGCCGAAGCCGAGGACGTCGAGGACACCGACACCGAGGAAGCCGCCGCCTGAGCGCGTCGCAACCTTTCAGGAACATGGAAAGCCCGGCCTCGCGCCGGGCTTTTCTTTTGGGACGTCGTGCGGCGATGCGGAGCGTCGGCCGGTTGCGACCATGGAAGCGGGCGGACGGCTTGGTTCCACGGCGACGCGCGGGCAGCGGCGAGCCGCACGCTTGATGCCGGGAGCGGAGCATCGGTCTCTCTCCTGCGCCCCGCTTATGGCTGGACGAGACGCTGACGGGGGAGGCGATTGCCGAGGGGAGCGATTGCCGAGGGGGCATGCGGCCGGCCCGCGCGGCGAGGAGAGCGCCGCTTCGCCGACGGCCGCGCCGGCATCGGCCCGTCGGGTGGGGCGGGATAATCCAGCGCTCATTCGGGGTGGGTCGCGTATTTTGCGATATCACGCCGGCGGCGCTGCCATCGTATTGGAAGGGAGAGGGCGGGCCGGCCTCAACCTTGCCCGGGCGGGAGCTGCCGTCCGCCGCGTACTGGGAATCGGAATCAAACAGCACAGGGCGCGGGCGGCCTCGCTTGGCGAGATTTCGCCTCCTCCCGGCACGCTCCCCGATAACCGGGCTGCCGATAGCTGGAAAGGCACCGGCTAGGCGGGCCGTCCGTCAACCGGACGCCGGGCGGAAGGAGCCCGTCGATGCCGCGTCGGGGTGGGCGCGGGGTGTTCGGCAGGCGGCGCGCCCTTGCGTGGGGGCTGAATCGGGCAGTGGGAAACCGGGAGCGAGCCGCGGCGCACCATGGTGCCACGCCGCCAGGAAAAGCGGTCGCGCAGCCCCCTCCTGTCGGCATGCGGGCAAGAGAGCAACGCGCACCGCGACCTCTACGGACGGAGCGGGGTGGCCTGACCCGGAGAACACGCCGGCCTGAGGAAGAGCCGCAGGCCATGGCCCGTTCGACCTGGCCCGCCGGCCATGCCGGAGGGGCACGGCCCCGCTCACTCCGCCGGCGTCGTGCCCTCGCGGGAGGCGGGCACCGGCGCCATGCTCTCGAACACCCCGTCGCGGCGGATGAAGGCGTGGAACAGCGCGGCGGCGAGATGCATGAGGATCAGCGCGAAGAAGGCGAAGGCGAGGTACACATGCGCCTGCCACAGCAGCGCATGCAGCTGGTCGTTCTGCGGCAGGATCGCCGGCAGCCGCAGGCCGCCATAGAGCACGATGGGATAGGCCCCGGCCGACAGCATCGCCCAGCCGATCAGCGGCATGCCGATCATCAGCGCGTAAAGCCCGTAATGCGAGAGATGCGCGGCGAGCTTCATCGGCGCCGGCATCGAGGCCGGCAGCGCCGGCGCGCCGTAGACGAAGCGCACCGCCAGCCGGATGAGCGCCAGCGCCAATATGGCGATGCCGAGCGTCTTGTGGGTTTCGACCAGCGGCAGGTATTTCGGCGCCACGGTGGAGACCATGCCGACGCCGATGAACAGCATGGCGAGGATGCCGACCGCCATCAGCCAGTGCAGCGTGCGCTGGAGGACGGTGAAATGCGCGGAATCGGAGCTCATCGGATCACCGTTCAGGGCTGTTTCGGCTGCGGGGCGGCGCCGGCCGGCGCCTGGTAGGGGTAGTCCTTCCACTCGGCGGTGCGCAGATTGTAGGAGCGCGCATAGGCGGCCGAGCGCGCCGCCGGGAACGGGTCGTCGGAGACGCCCATGCCGTCCGGCAGGAGGGTGGGATCGAAATTGATGTCGCGGCAGGGGCCGTCGGCCTCGGCCTCGATCTTCTCGACCACCAGCGTGCCGGCCTCCACCGTGCGCCGTCCCTCCGGCCAGGCCTTGCTGGGATCGGCGGTCGGGTCGCCGGGATCGGCGACGGTGAGCACCAGCGTCCAGCGTTGCGGCGCGCCGGCCACCCGCTCGGCGATCTCGGTTTCCAGATGGTTGGGGCCGAGCTTGGCGAAATCGGCCGGGCTCAGCGGCTCCGGCTGCGCCTGCGGCCTGAACGACCAGCGCACCGCATGGGTAGTGCCTGCGGCATCGGTGAACAGGAAGGCGTTGAGGCTGTTGAACGCATCCTCGGCATAGCTCGCCATGAACGGCGCGCTGCCCGCCCACGCCCCGAAGGCGGCGAATTCGGGATGGGCGGCGATGAAGCCCTTCATCGCGTCGGGATCCTTGGAATGGCTGGCCTCCAGCAGCGCGTAGAAGGCATCGGGCGTCGCCACCGGGAAGAAGGGCGGGTCGATCATCGCCGCGCGCCAGACCTGCCCGCCGGCGGTGATCTGCAGGCCGAGGCCGCGCACCCGCACGGTGGCGTCCGGGGCGTTCGGGTCCGGCGTGCCGAGATTGAAGCGGCCGACCACCGGGAAATCGCCCTTCGCCAGCTGGGGCGCCCGCGACAGCGCCGCGCCCTGCCCGTTCGACTGGAAGACGCCGGTGAAGCAGATGCCCTTGGCATGGTTGCGCCGGTGGCCGAGCGCCGGCCCGCCGGGCGGCGCCAGCGCCCCCACCAGCTTCTGCGGGCTGAGGCGCTCCGGCGACAGGAAGCCGCCGGTATAGGCGAAGGCGCCGGCACCCACGGCGACGATGCCGGCGATGAGGACGAGCGAGCCGATCGCGGCGCGCGGCGTCGGCGGAGGCAGCTGAGCCATGGGAAGCCCTTCCGAAGGATGCGGCCGCAACCGGCCGAAGATGGAGCCATTCTAGACAGAAGCGCGTGACAGGGCTTGCACGATCACGACCCGGCTTGCGCATTCGCACGGCCCTTGCGCGGGACTCTCGCCGCGCGGCGTTTGCCGCGAGGTTCTTGCCGCGCGACCTTGCCGCGAAGCCTTTACCCGCCCCCCTCGCCCGTCGGCCGATGGCGGCGCCGGCTTCGCTTGGTCCCGCGCTGTGGTAGAAGGAACGGCCGGGGCGGAGCGCGTCCCGGCAGGGGGAGCGACCGATCCATGCCGCGCAGGCGCCAGAGCCATGAGCCCGGCCATCGCCGGAAATTCCTGGTGGTCGTCGACGACACGCCGGAATGCGACCGGGCGGTCTATTACGCCGCCCGCCGCGCCGCCCGCACCCAGGGCGGCGTGGTGATGCTGGCGGTGCTGGAGCTCGCCGACGTGCAGAGCCAATGGCTCGGCGTCGCCGATCTCATGCGCGCCGAGGCGACCGACAAGGCGCAGGGGCGCCTCGACCATTTCGCCGCCCGCACCCGCAACCTGTCCGGCGTCGAGCCGGAACTGGCGGTGCGCGAGGGCGAGGTGGCCGGCGAGATCCTGAAGATCATCGAGGCCGACGAGGACATCGCCATACTGGTGCTGGCCGCCGGCACCGGCAGCGAAGGGCCGGGACCGCTGATCGCCGGGCTCGCCGGCGGGCTGCTGGCCGGCCTGCCGATCCCGGCGACCATCGTGCCCGGCGGCCTGTCGGACCTCGAGATCGACGCCCTGGCCTGACGCTTTCCCGATCCGTGCCTGCCCCGCCCGATCGAGGAAAGCCCCATGCCGTCCCGCTCCCTGCTGCCCGTACACGCCCTCTGGATCGGCCCCGCGCTGGGGCCGGTGGCACGGGCCTGCCTCGCCTCCTTCGTGCGGGCCGGCCATCGCGTCACCCTGCACGGCTACCAGCGCCCGCACGACCTGCCGCCCGGCGTCGCCTTCGCCGATGCCGCCCGCCTGGTGCCGCCGGAACGGATCATCCGCCACCGCGAGACCGGCAGCCATGCGCTGTTCGCCAATGTGTTCCGCTACAAGCTGCTGGAGCGCCTCGACTGCCTCTATGTCGATTGCGACGTCTATTGCCTGAAGCCGGTGGAGAGGGCGGACTACCTGTTCGCCTGGGAGGACGACATCCACATCAACGGCGCGGTGCTGCGGCTGCCGCGCGATTCGGCGCTGCTGCGCGCGCTCAACGAGGTGGCCACCGATCCGCCGGCGGTGCCGCCCTGGCTGCCGGCGGACGTGCGGGCCGAGCTCGCGGAGAATGCCCGGCAGGGTCGCCCCACCAGCGTCGAGGACATGCCCTGGGGCGTGCTGGGCCCGCGGGCGATCACCTGGCTGGCCAGGGAATGCGGCGTCGACGGCAAGGCGCTGCCGGCGGAGGTGTTCTATCCCCTGCACTACACGCAGGTGCACCGGCTGCTCGACCCGGCGCTGGGCATCGAGGATCTCGTCACGCCGCAGACGCAATGCCTGCATCTCTACAACGAGATGCTGCGCCGGCTCGACCTCTCGGCGGTGCCGCCCTCCTCGCCGCTCGGGCGCATGCTGGCGGCGCCGGAGACGGTGCCGAGCCGATGGGATCGGCTGCGAGGCTTCCTTTGGCGGCGGTGAGCGCCTATTTATAACGGTACCAAACCCATGTCGCCGGGGCCTTGAACCCCGGTAGGCCAGGAGCATCCGATGTTCATCCAGACCGAGCCGACCCCCAATCCCGCCACGCTGAAGTTCCTGCCCGGCCGCAGCGTGCTCGGTGCCGGCACCTTCGAGGCGCGCGACGCCGAGGAGGCCGCCCGCTCGCCGCTGGCCGCCAAGCTGTTCGACATTCCCGGCGTCACCGGCGTGTTCTTCGGCTCCGACTTCGTGACCGTCACCAAGGACAGCGCCGAATGGGCGCATCTCAAGCCGGCGATCCTCGGCGCCATCATGGAGCATTTCGTCTCCGGCCAGCCGGTGCTGCCGGAAGAGCACGCGCAAGGGGACGACGACGCCTTCTGGGAAGAGAAGGATGCCGGCCTCGTCGACACCATCCGCGAGCTGATCGACACCCGCGTGCGGCCGGCGGTGGCCAATGACGGCGGCGACATCACCTTCCGCGGCTACAAGGACGGCGTGGTGTTCCTCGCCATGAAGGGCTCCTGCTCCGGCTGCCCCTCCTCCACCGCGACGCTGAAGAACGGCATCGAGAACCTGCTGCGGCATTTCGTGCCGGACGTGGTCGAGGTCCGGCCGGTCTGAGCCGTCGCGATATTGCCTCCCCGGGACCTGCCGGCGCCGCTGCCGGCGCGCCCCGTCGCCGGCGGCAGGACGCCGGCTGCCTGTGGAGAGGAGATCCGGCGGGGCTTTGCCTCGCCGTCCGCCCATGTGCATGGTGAGGCGAAGGATAGTGCCGTCATGCTGATTCTCGCCCTCGATACCGCGCTGGAAGCCTGTTCCGTCGCCCTGCACGACGCCGCCCGCGACGTGACGCTGGCGCGGGCCTCGCAGGTGATGAGCCGTGGCCATGCCGAGGCGCTGGTGCCGATGGTCGACCAGGTGATGGTCGAGGCCAACAGCCATTTCGGCGACATCGGCATGTTCGCCGTCACCGTGGGGCCGGGCAGCTTCACCGGGCTGCGGGTCGGGCTGTCGGCGGCGCGCGGCTTCGGCCTCGCCACCGGCCGGCCGGTGATCGGCATCTCCACCCTCGCCACCCTCGCCGCGCCGCCGCTCGCCGCGGATGACGGCGTGCCGGTGGTGGCCGCCATCGATGCCCGGCACGACAATCTCTACATCCAGATGATCGGCCCCGGCGGCCGGGTGATGGTGGGTGCCCGGCAGGTGACGCTGAAGGACGCGGTGCGTGCGGTCGCCAGCGGCCCGGCGCGGCTGGTGGGCTCCGGCGCGCCGCTGCTGGCCGCCGCCTGGCCCTCCTCGGCGCCGCCGCCGGTCGAGGTGGTCGCCACCAACACTCCCGATCCGGTGTGGCTGGCACGCCTCGCCTCGGTGGCCGACCCGGCGAAATCCGAACCGCGCCCGCTCTATCTGCGCGATGCCGACGCCAAGCCGCAGACGGCGGCCCGCATCGCCCGCCGCTGAGCGCGGGAGGCGGCGCGCCAATGGGGCAGCGGCGATGAGCTGGAAGATCACCGACATCACCCGCGCCTGGCGGGCGCCGCCGGCCTTCCGGCCCGCCAGCGCCGCCGATGCCGAGGCGCTGGCCGGGCTGCATGCGGCCAGTTTCCGCATCGGCTGGGAGGCGGCGGAATTCGAGCGCCTCATCGCCGACCGGCTGAGCCGGGCGCTGGTGGCAACCGACGGCCCGGGCGGGCGGGTGACCGGCTTCATCCTCACCCATGGCGTCGCCCCGGAAATGGAGATCCTGTCCATCGCGGTGGCGCGCACCCATCGCGGCGGCGGCATCGGCCGCGCCCTGGTGGAGAAGGCCATGGCCCGCCTCGCCGCCGAGGGTATCGCCGCGCTGTTCCTCGAGGTGGAGGACGGCAATGCGGCGGCGCAGCGCCTCTATGAACATGCCGGCTTCCGGGAGATCGGCCGCCGGCCGGGCTATTACCGCGACGCCGCCGGCCGGCCGGTGGCGGCCATCGCCATGCGCCGCGACCTGACGTGAGAGACGGCCGGGGACGGCGCCGGAGGAATCGGTTGCCCTCCACCGACGGGTTGCGCCATAAGCAGCGGGACACTTGCGAGGTTGGGGCCCGCTCTCGCCGCACACGCCTTCCGGTTGTGCGGGGCCGGTCCCGGGAGACGTTGCTGGGATGACCGACAAGCCGACCGCCATCGAGGAGGCCTGCGTGACGCTGGGCCTGCGCATGACGGACCAGCGCCGGGTGATCGCCCGCGTCATCGCCGACGCGCAGGACCACCCCGACGTCGAGGAGCTGCATCGCCGCGCCGTGGCGGTGGACGACCGCATCTCCATCTCCACCGTCTACCGCACGGTGAAGCTGTTCGAGGATGCCGGCATCATCGAGCGCCACGACTTCCGCGACGGCCGCTCGCGCTACGAGCCGGTGCCGGACGAGCACCACGACCACCTGATCGACCTGCGCAACGGCACGGTGGTGGAGTTCCGCTCCGAGGAAATCGAGCACCTGCAGGAGGAGATCGCCCGCAAGCTCGGCTTCCGGCTGGTCGGCCACCGGCTGGAGCTCTACGGCGTCCCGCTCGATTCCAAGCCGAAGAAATAGACCATGCGCCCCCTGCTCGTGCTGGTGCCCGTCGTGCTGATCACGCTCGCCGGCATTCCCGCACAGTGGCTGGCGGTGAAGCTGAATCTCGGCGCCCGGCGCTGGATCCCGGTGCTGTATCACCGGGCGGTGCTGGCGCTGGTCGGCGTCACCGTGCGGGTGAACGGCGCCCCGGCGGCCGAGCGGCCGCTGATGATCCTTTCCAACCACGTCTCCTGGCTGGACATCTGCGTGCTGGGCTCGCGCTTCCCGCTGTGCTTCGTCGCCAAGAGCGAGGTCGCCGGCTGGCCGGGCATCGGCCTGCTCGCCAAGCTGCAGCGCACCATCTTCGTCGACCGGCAGGCGCGGGCCGCCACCGGCCGGGTGAGCGAGGCGATCGCCGCCCGGCTCGGCGACGGCGACCCGGTGGTGCTGTTCGCCGAGGGCACGTCGAGCGACGGCAACCGGGTGCTGCCGTTCCGCTCGGCGCTGGTCGGCGCGGCGCGGCCGAGCGCCGAGGGCCGGCCGGCCACCCTGCAGCCGCTGGCCATCGCCTATGTGGCGCAGGGCGGGATGCCGCTCGGCCGCGCCCGGCGCCCGCTGGTGGCGTGGTACGGCGACATGGACCTCGCCCCGCATCTGATGGAAGTGCTGCGGCGCGGCGGCATCGAGGTCGAGCTCAGCTTCGGCGCGCCGATCGCCGGTGCCGACCGCAAGGCGGCGACCGGCCGCGCCGAAGCCGCGACCCGCGCCATGGTGGCCGAGGCGCTCAATCCCCGGCCGGCGTGACGGGCCGGCAGGCGGGCGGAAACCGGGCCGCGGCTCATTTCCTTTTGCCGGGAATCCCGCTAAACAAGTCGAAGGTGTCGACCGAGGAGACGTGTACGATCTCGACCAGGGAACGAGCGGCGGTAAACGGAGGCGCCTTCCCACGGGCGCATGAGCCGCGCGCCGTGTCCTCAACCTTCAGCGATCCCGCAGCGGCAAAGGCCGGGCGGGGCGGGTCGATCGAGACGCCATGAGTGATACGCAGGAAGCGCGTGAAACCCAGACGCCGCGCGGGACGCGCGAGCCGGGCGACGCGCGCAAGATCTATGTCCGGTCCTTCGGCTGCCAGATGAACGTCTATGACGCCCAGCGCATGACGGACACCATGGCCAAGGAAGGCTATGTCGAGACCGACACGCCGGATGACGCCGACCTGATCATCCTCAACACCTGCCATATCCGCGAGAAGGCGGCGGAAAAGGTGTATTCCGAGCTCGGCCGGCTGCGCGTGGCGCAGGAAGAGGCCGGCCGCACGCCGATGGTGGCGGTGGCCGGCTGCGTCGCCCAGGCCGAGGGCGCCGAGATCATCAAGCGCGCCCGCGTGGTCGACCTCGTGGTCGGTCCGCAGAGTTACCACAAGCTGCCGGAGCTGGTGGCGCTGGCGCAGGAAAGGCAGGGCCTTCCGAAGCGCGGCCATAATGCGCGTGGCATCGTCGAGACCGAGTTCCCGGTCGAGGACAAGTTCGACTTCCTCGCCCCGCCGACCCGGCAGGCGATCGCCAAGCGCGGGCCGACCGCCTTCGTCACCGTGCAGGAAGGCTGCGACAAGTTCTGCACCTTCTGCGTGGTGCCCTATACGCGCGGCGCCGAGGTGTCGCGCCCGCTCGCCAAGATTCTCGACGAGGTGAAGCGCCTCGCCGAGGGCGGGGTACGCGAGGTGACGCTGATCGGCCAGAACGTCAACGCCTATCACGGCCTCGACGCGCAGGGCCGCAGCGCCAATCTCGCCGAGCTGATGGCCCGCGTCGCCGAGGTGCCGGGCATCGCCCGCATCCGCTACACCACCAGCCACCCGCGCGACATGGACGACGAGCTGATCGCCGCCCATCGCGACATGCCCGCGCTGATGCCCTATCTGCACCTGCCGGTGCAGTCCGGCTCCGACCGCATCCTGGCGGCGATGAACCGCAAGCACGGGCGCGCGAGCTATTTCGAGCTGGTGGAGAAGGTGCGCGCCGCGCGGCCGGACATCGCCTTCTCCTCCGACTTCATCGTCGGCTTCCCCGGGGAGACCGACGCCGATTTCGCCGACACGCTCGATCTCGTGGAACGCGTCGGCTTCGCCGGCGCCTTCTCGTTCAAATATTCGCCGCGCCCCGGCACGCCGGCGGCGACCCTGGGCGAGCAGGTGCCCGAGGCGGCGATGAACGAGCGCATCTATGCGCTGCAGGCGCTGCTGGACAAGCAGAAGGCGGCCTTCGACGCCGCCTGCCGCGGCCGGCGCTTCGACATATTGCTGGAGAAGCCCGGCCGGCTGCCCGGCCAGCTGATCGGGCGCTCGCCCTATCTCCAATCCGTAGTGGTGCTGGCCCCGCGCGAGGCCATCGGTACGCTCGCCAGCGTGGTGATCCGCGACGTCAGCACCAAGAGTCTTTCCGGCGACATCGTCGCGGGCGAATTCTGGCCCGACGGCCTGCCGACCGGCGCGAATCAGGTGGGGCAGGGCGAAAAGCTGGAGGCGTGATGGTGCGGCGTGGGGGATCGGACACGGATCGGACGCTGGTGGCGCCCCGTACGGGGACGCGCGGGAGCGGGGCGACACCACAGGCCGCCTCGGCGGCCCGCTGGCTGACCCCCGACGCCGAGGCGTCGAACCAGATCGTGCTTGCCTTCGACGACAACCGGCTGGCGAGCCTGCTGTTCGGCCATTACGGCCAGAACCTCGCCACCATCGAGCGGCGGCTCGACATCGTCGCCGAGCAGCGCGGCAACCATGTCACCCTCGAAGGCCCGCGCGAGGCCTGCGACCAGGCGCGCCATGTGCTGGAGACGCTCTATGCCCGGCTGAAGAAGGGCGGCGAGATCGCCCCCGGCGATGTCGAGGGCGTGCTGCGCGAGGCGGCCTCGCAGGGCTTCCTGTTCGATTTCGACCCGGCGACCAAGAAGCAGAGCTTCGACGAGATCCAGCTGCGCCGCCGCCCGGTGCGCGCCCGCACGCTGGCGCAGGACGCCTATATCCGCGCGCTGAAGCGGCAGACGCTGGTGTTCGGCGTTGGCCCGGCCGGCACCGGCAAGACCTGGCTGGCGGTGGCCTATGCGGTGCACCTGCTGGAGCGGCGGGTGGTGGACAAGCTGATCCTGTCGCGCCCGGCGGTGGAGGCGGGCGAGCGGCTCGGCTTCCTGCCCGGCGA
The DNA here is from genome assembly GCF_018390555.1 of Ancylobacter oerskovii. GTDB lineage: Bacteria > Pseudomonadota > Alphaproteobacteria > Rhizobiales > Xanthobacteraceae > Ancylobacter > Ancylobacter oerskovii. The sequence continues at coordinate 147,283 of NZ_JAHBGB010000033.1, forward strand.
CATGAAGGAGAAGGTCGACCCCTATCTGCGCCCGATCTACGACGCGCTGCACGACCTGATGGACCGCAACTTCGTCGAGCGGGCGCTGACCTCCGGCGAGATCGAGATCGCGCCGCTGGCCTTCATGCGCGGGCGCACGCTGGCCAATGCCTGCGTCATCCTCGACGAGGCGCAGAACACCACCTCGATGCAGATGAAGATGTTCCTCACCCGCCTGGGCGAGAACTCGCACATGATCGTCACCGGCGACCCCAGCCAGATCGACCTGCCGCCCGGCCAGGTGTCGGGCCTCGGCGAGGCGGTGGCGCTGCTGAAGGACGTCGAGGGCGTCGAGGTGTGCCATTTCGAGGCTTCCGACGTGGTGCGCCACGAACTGGTGGGCCGCATCGTCGCCGCCTATGACGGCAAGGCGGCGGCCATTCGCCGGGCCGCCGCGCCGGCGCCGGCCGTGGAGGTGGCGCCGACACCCGCGGCGGAGCCGCCGCGATGAGCGAGGCCTCGCCCATCGAGGTCGACGTGCTGGCGACGGCGGATCCGTGGTCGGCGCAGCCCGGCGCCGCCGAGCGGGTGACGCAGGCGATCCGCGCCGCCCATGCCGGCGCCACGCAGGACTACGATCTCGGCATCGAGGCCGGCGAGGTGGCGGTGATGCTGACCGACGACGCCGGCATCCGCACGCTCAATCGCGACTGGCGCTCCAAGGACAAGGCGACAAACGTGCTATCATTCCCCACGCCGCAGGTGGCGCGGGAGGCCGGCGAACCCCATCTGGGCGACATCGCCATCGCCTATGAAACCGTCGCCCGCGAGGCGGCCGCCGAGGAGAAGAGCTTCGACGACCACCTGACGCATCTCGCCGTTCACGGCATGCTGCATCTGCTCGGCTTCGACCACGAGACGCCGGACGAGGCCGAGGAGATGGAAGCGATGGAGCGGCGGATCCTGTCCGGCCTCGGCATCGCCGATCCCTATGCCGAGACCGAACCCGTTCATCAAACCCGCTAGAAGGCCATGTCCGACCCTACCTCCAAGACGCCGCCCCCCGCCGACGCCAGCGATGGGCCAAGTACCGGGCCAAGTACCGGGCCAAGTATGAGCCCCGCCCCGCTTCCCGCCGAGCCGCGCGCCGGCGAGGGACGGGGGGGATTGCTCGACCGGCTGCGCCACCTGATCGGCGGCTGGCGCACCACCGGCTCGCTGCGCACCGATCTGGTCGAGGCGCTGGCGTCCAACGCCGATTTCACCGCCGATCTGTCCACGAGCGAGCGGGCGATGCTGAAAAGCATCCTAGAGCTGCGCGAGCGGCGGGTGGGCGATCTCATGGTGCCGCGCGCGGACATCGTCGCGGTGCAGAAGGACATCTCGCTCGGCGAATTGCTGGCGGTGTTCGCCGAGGCCGGCCATTCCCGCCTCGTGGTCTATGACGACACGCTCGACGATCCGGTGGGCATGGTGCACATCCGCGATCTCGTCACCTACCTGACCCAGCGGGCCATGTCCTCGCGCCCGCCCGCCGCGCTCGGCGGGGCACGGGAGACGACATCCCAGCCGGGCGACGGCAGGACGGGGGATGGCAGGACTGGGGACGGCAAGCCGGCGCTGGCCTTCAACCTGAAGGCCATCGATCTTTCCGCTTCGCTCAGCGCCGCGCGGCTGATCCGCCGGCTGCTGTTCGTGCCCCCGTCCATGCCGACGATCGAGCTGCTCGCCAGCATGCAGGCGAGCCGCATCCATCTCGCCCTCGTCATCGACGAATATGGCGGCACCGACGGCATCGTCTCGATGGAGGATCTCGTCGAGGAGATCGTCGGCGACATCGAGGACGAGCACGACGACGACGAGGCGCCGATGATCGCCCGCCAGCCGGACGGCAGCTATATCGCCGATGCCCGCGCCGGCCTCGACGAGGTGGCCGAGATGGTCGATCCCGCCTTCGCCACCGGCGAGGAGGCCGAGGAGGTCGACACGCTGGGCGGGCTCCTGGTGACGCTGGCCGGCCGCGTGCCGGTGCGCGGCGAGATCGTCTCCGGCCCCGGTCATTTCGAGATCGAGGTGCTCGACGCCGATCCGCGCCGCGTCAAGCGGCTGCGCATCTCGCTGGCCCGCGGCAACGGCCAGCCGCCGCGCGAGGCCGAGCCGGCGGAACGCGCCACCGCCTCCGCCAGCCTGCCGCCGCCGGCGCAGCCGCCCGGCGATCCTCGCACGGCGCTGCGCGGGCCCGATGCGGCGTGATCCGCTGCCCGCCGGCTCGGCGGGCCCGACGGACCGCCCGGCCGCCGACGCGGCCCGGCCGGGTCCGGCAGGACGCCTGACCGCCGTGCTGCGGGACGGCCCCTATGGATGGCGGGCGCTCATCGCGCTGGCCGCCGGCGCCGTCTCGGCGCTGGCGATGCCGCCCTTCGACCTGTGGCCGCTGATGGCGCTGACCCTGCCGGTGCTGGTGCTGCTGCTCGACGGGGTGCGGGCGCGCCACAAGCCGGCGCGCCTGGCGTTGCGGCCGGCCTTCGGCCTCGGCTGGTGCTTCGGCATGGGCTATTTCGTCGCCGGCCTGTGGTGGATCGGCGCCGCCTTCCTGGTGCAGGCGGACGATTTCGCCTGGCTGATGCCCTTCGCGGTGCTGGGGCTGCCGGCCTATCTCGCCCTCTATACCGGGCTCGGCGCCGCCGCCTGCATGCTGGTCTGGCCGCGCGGGCCGGCGCGCTTTCTCGGCTTCGCCGCGATCATGACGCTCGCCGAATGGTTGCGCGGCACGCTGCTGACCGGCTTCCCCTGGAACAATTTCGGCTATGCGCTCGGCAGCGACCTGAATTTCGCGCAGGCGAGCTCGGTGCTCGGCATTTCCGGGCTGTGCCTCGTCACCCTCGCCTGCCTCGCCAGCCCGGCGGCGCTGCTGGATCCGGCGCGCTCGGCCTGGCGGCGCCTCGGCCCGCCGCTCGCCGCCGCCGTGGTGCTGGCGGGCCTGTGGATCGGCGGCGCCTGGCGCCTCGCCCATGTCGAGGTCGGCACGGTACCGGGGGTGAAGCTGCGCCTCATGCAGCCCGACCTGCCGCAGGACCAGAAGTTCCGCTACGACGCCCGCCGCGACGTCATGGACCTTTACGTCGCCACCAGCGAGAGCGCCGGGGGCCTCGACGGCATCACGCATCTGTTCTGGCCGGAATCGGCGTTTCCCTTCTTCCTCGAACGCGAGCCGGAGGCGCTGGCGCGGCTGCGCGGCATGCTGCCCGCCGGCACGACGCTGGTCACCGGCGCCGGCCGGCTGGAGGAGCGGCCAAGCGGGCGCCCGCCGGCGGTCTATAACAGCCTGCTGGCGCTCGATTCGCAGGCGCGGACCATCGCCACCGCCGACAAGGTGCACCTCGTTCCGTTCGGCGAATATCTACCGTTCCAGGAAACGCTGGAGGCGCTCGGCCTGCAGCAGCTCACCCGGGTGCGCGGTGGATTTTCGGCGGCGCAGGCCCGCCAGCCGATGGAAATTTCGGGATTGCCCCCGGCTTTGCCGTTGATATGTTACGAAGCAATATTCCCATCCGAAATTGTATCGGCAAGCAAATCCTATGATCGACCCCGTCAAGGCCTGCTGCTGAACGTCAGTAATGACGCCTGGTTTGGTGAAACCCCCGGGCCATTCCAGCATTTCGAGCAGGCCCGGATGCGAGCGATCGAGGAAGGCCTTCCTTTGGTGCGCGCCACCAATAACGGCATTTCCGCCATCGTCGATCCGGTCGGTCGCGTGGTCGGCATGCTACCGCTAGGTGTGCGCGGCGTGCTTGACGGCGCACTGCCGCAAGCCCTCCCGCAAACCATTTATGCAAGTATCGGCAATTCTGTATCCAATGCCCTCCTCGCCTTGTGTCTGCTACTCGCCTTTGCATCGCAGCGAGGATATACACGCGGAGATTGATCGACGCGTGCGCCTAGTTTGCCTAGACTAGCTGACTTGATGGTTGCGCTTTCCCTGCCTGCGAAGGTTGGGAAGGTATTTTTTTGTCCCAATCGGGGAAGCCGATGACCAAGAAGTCTCCCAACCCAATCGACAAGCATGTTGGCAGCCGCGTGCGCATGCGCCGGATGATGATCAACATGAGTCAGGAGCGGTTGGGGGAAAGCTTGGGCATTACTTTCCAGCAGATCCAGAAATACGAGAAGGGCACCAACCGCATCGGCGCCAGCCGCCTGCAGCACATCTCCAGCGTGCTCGGCGTGCCGGTGGCCTTCTTCTTCGAAGGCGCGCCCAACCCGGTCGGCGCCGCGACCGGCCTCGCCGAGGAAGCCTCGCCGGCCTATGTCGCCGATTTTCTCGCCACCTCCGAAGGCCTCGCCCTCACCCGCGCCTTCACCCGCATCAGCGATCCCAAGGTGCGCCGGCGGATCGTCGACCTCGTGGAAACCCTCGCCGACCAGGGCGAAGGCTGATCGGCGGGCGGCCCGCCCTGTTCGTTTTTCCGAACAAATCCGACCGGAAAACTTGACCTGCCAGATCGCTGTTGCGAGAAAGGGGCAGCCGGACGTCTTCGCCGCGCCGGTGGTGAGATGAGGAGCCGAGGCGTGTCCCGACAAGACTATATCTTTACCAGCGAATCCGTTTCCGAAGGTCATCCCGACAAGGTCTGCGACCGCATTTCCGACGAAGTGGTCGATGCCTTCTTCCGCGAGGGCCCGAAGCTCGGCTGGGATCCGGGGCATCTGCGCGTCGCCTGCGAGACGCTGGCCACCACCAACCGCGTGGTCATCGCCGGCGAGACCCGCGGCCCGGCGACCCTCACCCGCGACTTCATCTCCCATATCGCCCGCCTCGCCATCAAGGACATCGGCTACGAGCAGGACGGCTTCCACTGGGAAGACGCCGACATCGAGGTGCTGCTGCACGCCCAGTCCGTCGACATCGCCCAGGGCGTCGATTCCGCCGGCAACAAGGATGAAGGCGCCGGCGATCAGGGCATCATGTTCGGCTATGCCTGCCGCGAGACGCCGGAGCTGATGCCGGCGCCGATCTACTACGCCCACCGCATCCTCAAGGTGCTGGCCAATGCCCGTCATTCCGGCGAGAGCTCGGTGCTCGGCCCCGACGCCAAGAGCCAGGTGAGCGTGCGCTATGAGGGCGGCAAGCCGGTCGAGGTGACGCAGATCGTGCTCTCGACCCAGCATCTCGACGCCGACCTGTCGTCGCACGACGTGCGCAACATCGTCGAGCCCTATATCCGCGCGGCGCTCCCCGAGAGCTGGATCACCAACGGCACCGTCTGGCACGTCAACCCGACCGGCAAGTTCGTCATCGGCGGGCCGGACGGCGATTGCGGCCTCACCGGCCGCAAGATCATCGTCGACACCTATGGCGGCGCGGCCCCGCATGGCGGCGGCGCCTTCTCCGGCAAGGACCCGACCAAGGTGGACCGCTCGGCCGCCTATGCCGCGCGCTACCTCGCCAAGAACGTGGTGGCGGCGGAGCTCGCCCAGCGCTGCACCATCCAGCTCGCCTACGCCATCGGCGTCTCCGATCCGCTCGCGGTCTATGTCGACCTGCACGGCACCGGCGAAGTCGACGAGGCGAAGCTCGAAAAGGTGCTGCGCGAGGTGATGAACCTGCGCCCGCGTGGCATTCGCGAGCATCTCGAGCTGAACAAGCCGATCTATGCCCGCACCGCCGCCTACGGCCATTTCGGCCGGGCGCCGGAAGAGGATGGCGGCTTCTCCTGGGAGCGCACCGACCTCGCGGCGGCGATCCGCGCCGCCGTGGCCTGAGCCGGCGCGCCGCTAGAGCCGGCAGGACGGAGCCGGCGAGGCTTGGCTGCCGAGACTTGGCCGCTGGGACTTGGCCACGCGGGCTTCCGGCTTGCGCCTTTTGCTTCCTGATCTTAATGCGGGGCGGATCTGCGGGTCCGCCCCGCTTCATTTTCGGTGACGCCCCATGACCAGCGCGGACGACGAGCACGCCCGCGATGCCGCGGCGCCCGGCACCGGCTTCTACGGCCGGCGCAAGGGCAAGCCGCTGCGCGCCCTCCAGAGCCAGCACCTCGCGCAGGAGCTGCCGCGGCTGCAGCTCGACCTCGCCACGCTCGGCGACGACCTCCACGCGCTGTTCCCGGTGCCGGTGACCTCGATCCGGCTGGAGATCGGCTTCGGCGGCGGCGAGCACCTGCTGGCCGAGGCGGCGCGGCATCCCGGCATCGGCTTTATCGGCGCCGAAGCCTTCGTGAACGGCGTCGCCAAGGCCACGGCCGGCATCGTCGAGGCCGGCCTCGCCAATGTGCGGCTCCATGGCGACGACGTGGTGCCATTGCTGGACAGGCTGCCGGCCGGGGCGCTGGAGCAGATCGACCTGCTCTATCCCGATCCCTGGCCGAAGCGCCGGCACTGGAAGCGCCGCTTCGTGCGGCCCGACAACCTCGATCGCTTCGCGCGCCTGCTGGCGCCGGGCGGGCATTTCCGCTTCGCCACCGATGTCGAGGACTATGCCGCCTGGACGCTGCGCCATCTCATCGCCGATGCCCGCTTCGACTGGACCGCGCGCGTCGCCGACGACTGGCGGCGCCCCTTCGCCGGCTGGCCGGGCACCCGCTACGAGGCCAAGGCGCTGCGCGAGGGGCGCACGCCCGGCTATTACGAGTTCCGGCGCATCTGATTACCGCATAAGGTGGAACCGCAACGGCCCGTCGGCGTTGTCGTCCAGCACAATGGCATGGCACAGGAGACAGGGATGGCCGATCCGAATCCGCAGGAAGACTTCTCCAAGCTCACCGCCGATCTGGCCGCCCTGCGCGAGGATGTCGCCAAGCTCGCCGAATCGCTGGCCACCCTCGCCAAGCAGGAAGGCGCCGCCGCGGCGGAAACCGTGCGGGAGAAGGTGCGCAGCGGCAAGGCGCAGGCGGAAGCCACCGCGGCCGGCCTGCTGGACGAGGGAGCGGCCGCCGTCGAGGACGCCAGGGCCTGCGCCTCGGCGCTCTGCCGCGACGCCAGCGGCGCCATCGAGCGCAATCCCTTCGCCGCCGTGGTGGCGGCGCTCGGCATCGGATTCGTCTTCGGCCTCATCTCGCGGAGCCGGTAATGCTCAAGCTGCTGTTCGGTCTCGTCGGCGCCGAGGTCAACTTCGCGCTGCGCCGCGCCGCGACGACCGGGCTGCTGCTGCTCCTCGGCGCGCTGCTACTCTGCGGCGCGCTGTTCGCGCTGATGGCGGCGCTGTTCATCGCGCTGGCCGAGGCCTATGACCCGCTGGTGGCGGCGCTGCTGATCGCCGCGCTCGCGCTGCTGGCGGGCATCGTGCTGCTGATCGTCGCCTATGCCCGGCTCAAGGCCCCGGCGCGGACGCCCGGCCTGCCGCTGGCCGGCCTGCGGGCAGCGGCGAATCGCCCTGTGGACCCGCTGGCTCCGCCGCCCCGCCCGCCCTTCGCCGCCCAGACGGTGGTGGGGATCGCCGCAGTTGCGGCGATCGTCGGCCTTATTCTTGGCCGACGCATCTGAAACTCTCGGTTTCGTGCGTGTCGCAGGCTGATTCCGCTCCCCGCCTGTCCTTGCAGGACCGGGGAAAAAGGAACAATCTGCCCGCAGGCATGTGGGGCTGCCCGGGTCTTCGCCCGGGCAAGGGGTCACGTCGGTTAGCAGCTATCTTGCAGGCGGCCCTTTGCGGGTAGCCGGCTTGCACGTAGCCAGTTGGGTAACGATTTGGTGGCAATCTGGGTTGTCGGCTGCCCGTTCGGTCGCGGCTGACCAAGCTTCGCCGCTGGAGGTTCTGGATTTGACGTTTCGTCGCTCGTCGCTGCGGCCGGGTGTGGCCGTACTCGCCCTGCTTACGGCCCTTGGCGGGGCGCATGCGGCCAAGGCCGAAGCGCCGTCGGCGGCGCTGATCGCCCGCTCCTCTCCGGCCGGCAATTATCTCGCCGCCCGCCTCGCCCTCGCCGAGCGCGATACCGGCGCCGCCGCCGCCTATTACCGGGCGCTGGTGAAGGTGTTCCCCCGCAACGGCGAGATCCTGGAACGCGCCTTCCTCACCCTGCTCGCCGACGGCTCGATCGACGAGGCGGTGGAGCTCGCCCAGCGCATCGTGCGCATCGACCCGGAGCATTCGCTCGCCCGGCTGGTGCTCGGCGTCAAGGCGATCAAGACCAAGCAATATGTCACCGCCCGCTCCAATCTGCGGCGGGCCGGCGACGGCGCCATCGCCGAGCTCAACTCGACCCTGCTCAGCGCCTGGGCGCAGTTCGGCTCCGGCAATGCCCGGCAGGCGGTCGCCGCCATCGACGCGCTGCAGGGGCCGGAATGGTATCAGGGCTTCAAGGCGCTGCATGCCGGGCTGATCCTCGACGCCGCCGGCCAGCGCAAGGAAGCCGGCCAGCGCCTCGAACAGGCGCTGAAGGTGGATCCGCGCTCGCTGCGCGTGGTCGACGCCTATGCCCGCTGGGCCTCGCGCAGCGGCAACAAGAAGCTCGCCGTCGAGACCTACGAGGCCTATGACAAGGTGGCGCCGGACGACCCGCTGGTCGCGCGGGCGATGGCGCAACTCGACGCCGGCAAGACCCTGCCGCCGCTCATCGACACCCCGCAGGCCGGGGCCGCCGAGGTGATGTACGGGCTGGGCGCCGCGCTCGGCCGCCAGGGCGGCGAGGACCTCGCCATGGTCTATCTCCAGCTCGGCCGCTGGCTCGACCCGTCGCATCCGCTGATCGAGGTGACGCTGGCCGACCTGTTCGAGAGCCTCAACAAGCATGACGAGGCGATCGCGCTGTTCCGCGCCGTACCGGCGGATTCGCCGCTGAAGCTGAATGCCGACATCCAGCTCGGCATCAACCTGAACGCCGCCGGCCAGAAGGACGAGGCGGAGAAGACGCTGGAAGAGGCGCTCGCCCGCAACCCCAAGGACCTGCGCGCCATGATGGCGCTCGGCGACGTGCTGCGCGCCAACGAGCAGTTCGAGAAGTCGGTCGAGGTCTACACCAAGGCGATCGACCATATCGGCACGCCGACCGACAAGAACTGGATGCTGTTCTACTTCCGCGGCATCGGCTACGAGCGCACCAAGCAGTGGGCCAAATCCGAGGCCGACCTGAAGAAGGCGCTGGAGCTGCGCCCCGACCAGCCGCATGTGCTGAACTATCTCGGCTATTCCTGGATCGACCAGGGCGTGAACCTCGACGAGGGCATGGAGATGATCCGCAAGGCGGTGACGCTCCGGCCGGATGACGGCTATTTCATCGACAGCCTCGGCTGGGCCTATTACCGCATCGGCAAATATGACGACGCGGTGCGCGAGCTCGAACGCGCCGTCGAGCTGAAGCCGAACGAGGCGGTGATCAACGATCATCTCGGCGACGCCTATTGGAAGGTCGGGCGGCACCTGGAGGCGCGGTTCAAGTGGAACCACGCCCGCGACCTCAACCCCGAGCCGGCCGACCTCGCCAAGATCGAGCGCAAGATCGCCGTCGGGCTCGACGAGGCGCAGAAGACCGAGGCGGCGCAGAACAACGCGACGACGGAGAAGCCCGTCGCTCCGCCGGCCGCCGAGAAGCCGGCCGGCCAGGGCGGCTGATCGGGCCCACCCTCCCCCGCACGGTCCGCCCGGCGCGGCCGTTTTCACCGAGACTCATGTTTCGCCGGCCAGCCCTCTGGCCGGCGAAATCATGTCGGGAAGGGCGAAGGGCAGGCGGAAGCAGCCCCGGGGCGGGGACCGCCGGGCCGCGACGTGGCGAGGGAAGTATGTCGGGAGCGGAGTCCCGCTCGGGACGCCCGCCGCCGGCGGGGCCTCGCCGGCGCGGCAGGCCGGCGGACATGGGGCGCGCAGGGGCCATCACCCCTCGGGGGGCCGAAACCCTCGGCGTGGCCGGGGCGCTCAGTGGACGCTGTCGATCTGCGCCGTCTTGGTGCTGCCGGCCGAGCCGTTGCGCGAACGCTCGACCAGGCGGGTGCGGCCGCTGCCGCCGCGCTTGAACTCGCACCACATCTGGTCGAAGCCGGCGAGATTGCCGCGGAAGGAATCCGCCGCCGTCTTCTCGAGCTCGAAACAGGGCTGATAGGCGACGCCCTTCAGCTTGGCACACACCTTCTCTGGCGTGGCCCGCACCGTGCCGGGCGGCAGGGTGACGTAGCGGGCATTGCCCTTGCCGCGCACCTGGATGGTGCCGGCCACCGAGCCATCCTTCAGCACCCGGCCGGAACCGACCGTGCCCTCATAGCAGCTGTAGGAAAAGGTGCGCCCCATCACGAAGCGCTCGGCAGCCTGCGGCGACAGCGTCTCGGCCGAAGCGACCGACGACATTCCGGCGGCGCCGGCGGCCAGCGCCGCAGCCGACAGCAGAACGGTGGTGATCCGCATCCGAAGCCTTCCCATCCGATAAGGTGCCCCCAAGCCCCGGGAGAACCGTCGCGTCACGATGCGTCGCAAGGGCCGGATCCCGCAAGGGCCCGGCCGGAACCGGGCACCGCAAGGGGTCACGCAGCGTCCGACCTGTTGCAGGATTGCTACGCCGTCCCGGTCGCCGACCTCGCCGCACCCGTGCCACGCACCGGGCCAGCATGTGCCGGCGATGGTTAACAGCTCGCCAACGCGACCCCGCCGGCGCACCCGGCGGCGCGCGTCTCAGGCGGCGGCGGGGTGGCGGCGCTCGGCCACCGGGCGCTCGACGATGGGCAGGTTGATCACCGCCGAGGCGAAGGACAGCGCCACCGACAGCCACCAGACGAGATCGTAGGAACCGAGCCGCTCATAGAGCAGACCGCCCAGCCACACGCCGAGGAAGCCGCCGACCTGATGGCTGAAGAAGGCGAAGCCATAGAGCATGGCGAGATAGCGGGTGCCGAACATCAGCATGACGAGGCCGGAGGTCGGCGGCACGGTGGACAGCCACAACAGCCCGATGGCGATGCCGAAGCCGATGGAGGTGACGGGGCTCGCCGGCAGCAGGATGAAGGCGATGATGACGACGCCGCGGGCGAAATAGATCCACGCCAGCAGCAGCCGGCGCGAGACGCGGGCCGACAGCCAGCCCGAGGAGAGCGAGCCGACCATGTTCGCAAGGCCGATCACCGCCAGCGTCCAGCCGCCGATGGTGATGGAGAGGCCGCGATCGGTGAGATAGGCCGGCAGATGGGTGGTGACGAAGGCGAGCTGGAAGCCGCAGGTGAAGAAACCCAGCACCAGGAACACATAGCTCGGATGGCGGAAGGCCTGGCCGAGCGCGGCTCGAATAGTCTGCTTCGGCTCGGCGCTGGCGACCGCCACCCGCGCGGGGCTCATCAGCGCCACGGCCAGCGGCATCACCATCAGCATGGCGCCGCCGAAGACGATCAGCGTCTCCTGCCAGCCGACGCTGCCGATCAGCCCGGCGGCGAGCGGCGGGAACAGGAACTGGCCGAAGGAGCCCGCCGCCGTGCCGGCGCCGAAAGCCATGGGCCGCCAGCGATCCGGCAGCATCTTGCCGAAGGCGGCGAGCACGATGTTGAAGGAGCAGCCCGACAGGCCGAAGCCGACGATGACGCCGGCGGAGAGATGCAGCAGACCCGGCGTCGAGGCATAGGCCATCAGCGCGAGGCCGGCGGCATAGAGCAGCGCGCCGGCGCACAGCACGCGGGCGACGCCGAAGCGGTCGGCGATGGCGCCGGCGAAGGGGGTGCCGAGGCCCCAGAGCAGGTTCTGGATGGCGATGGCGAGGCCGAACGTGTCGCGCCCCCAGCCGAATTCATGCGTCATCGGCAGCAGGAAGATGCCGGAAGACGCGCGCGGCCCGAAGGTGAGCATGGCGATCAGGCAGCCGCACAGCACGATGATGAGCGGCGCGCGATGCGTCATGCCGGCAGCGGGAGACGGGGAGGCGGACATGCGATCATCCCGGCGATGAAGGGGAAGGCGCAAATTACAGCCCTGTCGCGGGCGATAGAAACGAATAATTTTCCGGTCGGTCATCAGCAAAATAGATGGATCGCGATTGCCCCACCAGCTCGAATCCGTGTCGTGCCGCCAATCCACGGCGGTTCGCGGCCCTGTGCGGGCGAGGCGATAAAGCGCTCCGACCGGCGAAGGTCGCATTTGCCGGCGCGGCCAAGGTGTGGGATGGCTCGGTGCGTCCGACAGTCCTTCCCGGCTGGCGTCACCGTCCCGAAGCCGCCATGCCGCGCGATGCGCCCCGCATGGCCTCCGCCTGCCGGCGGGTGGCTTGCGCCGGTGGCCGCAGGCGGGCGGGACGGCCGTCGTGCCCTCCTTCGACAGGTTCCTTGCGCATCATGGCCTCCAATGCGGCCGGCCGCCCCGACGCTGCCGCCATCCCGCTCTCCGCCTATGGGCATCTCCTCACCATCTATCTCGTCTGGGGCGCGTCCTATCTGGCGGTGAAGATCTGCATCTCCGGCCCGGCGGCGATCACCGTGCCGCAGCTGCAATCCACCCGCATGTGGGGGGCGGCGCTGCTGATCGGCCTGGTGGCGCTGGTCCGCAGCCGGAGGGTGCCGCGGCTGACCTGGCGCGACCTCGGCCTCTGCGCCGCCAGCGGCGTGCTGATGTGGGTCGGCGGCAACGGCCTCGCCACCCTCGCCTCGCGCCACGCCACCTCCAGCTTCATCGTCATGGCGATGGGCGCCATTCCGCTGTGGAGCTGCCTCATCGAGCTGATCATCGCCCGCACGCTGCCGGCGCGCCAGGTGATGCTGGGGCTGGCGCTGGGGCTCGCCGGGCTGTTCCTGGTGGTGGCGCCGACGCTGCTCGGCACCCATGCGACGATCATCGAGCCGGGCTATGCCGGCTTCACCGTGCTGCTCGTCGTCGGCGCCGGACTGAGCTGGTCGCTCGGCACCATCGTGCAGCGGCCGCTGATGAAGAGCATGCGGCCGGAATGGGCGGCGACGCTGCAACTTCTCGCCGCCGCGCTGGTGCTGTCGGTGATCGCGGCCGGCGAGCACGCGCCGCTGCCGGGCGCGCCGAGCCTCTCGCAATGGCTGGCCTTCGGCTTCCTGATCGTGTTCGCCTCGGTGATCGGGCTGACCTCCTACATAAGGGTGATCGCCGCCTTCAGCCCGGTGATCGCCTCCACCTTCGCCTATGTGAACCCGATCGTCGGCGTGCTGCTCGGCTGGATCCTGCTCGGCGAGGAGATCGCGCCGGTATCGCTGGCGGGCCTCGCCGTGGTGCTGGCCAGCATCGCCATCGTCCTGCGGCGGCGCTGAGAGGCCTCAGCCCACCGCCCGCAGATGCCGGATCGGCCGGCCGGGGGTCATCGCCTGCGCGGCGCGCACGATGCCCTGCGCGTCGATGCCGTAATGGCGGTAGAGATCGGCCAGCGTGCCGGTCTGGCCGAAGCGCTCCACCCCCAGCGCCCGCACCCGGTGGCCCTGCACGGCGCCGAGCCAGCCCAGCGTCGCCGGGTGGCCGTCAATGACGGTGACGAGGGCGCAGTGGCCGGGCACCTCGGCCAGGAGCCGCTCGACATGCGCCTCCCCCGCTTCGCCGCGCTCGCGCAGGCGCTGGGCGCCGGTCCAGGCGGCGTGCAGCCGGTCGGCGGAGGTGACGGCGAGCAGGCCGACATCGCGGCGGTCCTCGGCGATCAGCCCGACCGCCTCGATCGCCTCCGGCGCCAGCGCGCCCGCATAGGCGACGACCACCTGCGCGTTCGGCCCCGGCCGGCGCAGCCAGTAGCCGCCGGCGACGATGTCGGCGGCCAGCGCCTCGTCCATGGCGCGGCGCGGCTGCTCGATGGTGCGGGTGGACAGGCGCAGATAGGCGGCGCCGCCCTGCGCGTCCATGAGGCCGTTCGCCTCGGGCGTCGCCGGGCCGGTGCGCTGCATGTAGTCGAAGGCGAAGCGCAGGATCACCGCCAGCTCGTCGACGAAGGCCGGTTCGAAGCTGGCGAGCCCGTCCTGCGCCATGCCGATCAGCGGCGTGGCGATCGACTGGTGCGCGCCGCCCTCCGGCGCCAGCGCCACCCCCGACGGCGTGGCGGCGAGGAGGAAGCGGGCGTCCTGGTAGCAGGCATAGTTCAGCGCATCGAGGCCGCGCTCGATGAACGGGTCGTAGAGCGTGCCAACGGGAAGCAGCCGCTCGCCGAACAGCGAATGCGACAGGCCGAGCGCCGAGAGCATGAGGAACAGGTTCATCTCGGCGATGCCAAGCTCCATGTGCTGGCCCTTGGGCGAGAACTCCCAGTTGAAGGTGGAGGGGATGCGCTCCTTGCGGAAAGTGTCGGCCATCTCCTCGCGAGCGAACAGGCCGCGCCGGTTCACGAAGGCGCCGAGATTGGTGGAGACCGTCACATCCGGCGAGGTGGTGACGACGCGGTCGGCGAAGGCGTCGTCGCGCTTGGCGATCTCGTGCATCAACAGGCCGAAGCCCTGCTGCGTCGACATTGCCGGCTGCAGGGCGACGTCGAGGCGCGGCGGCAGCGCCAGCGCCGGCGCCTCATGGCGGCGGGTGCCCTTGGCGTTGAAGGGGGCGGCGTCGAGGAAGGCCCTGAGCCGCTCCGGCGGCAGGACGAGGCCCTCGAACGGCTCCCATTCGTGGCCGGGGCGGATGGCGTGCCGCTGGCGCAGATCCTCCAGCTGTGCCGGGGTCATCAGCCCGGCATGGTTGTCCTTGTGGCCGGCCAGCGGCAGGCCGTAGCCCTTGATGGTGTAGGCGATGAAGCAGACCGGCCGGTCGTGCTGGCGCGCGGCCTCGAAGGCGGCGGTGAGCGAGGGCAGGTCATGGCCGCCGAGATTGGTCATCAGCCGCGCCAGCTCCTCGTCGGAGCGGCGCTCGATCAATGCGGTGACGGCGCCCTGGTCGCCGATCTCGTCGTTGAGGCGCTTGCGCCAGGCCTTGCCGCCCTGGAAGGTCAGCGCGGCATAGAGCTGGTTCGGGCAGGTATCGATGAAGCGCCGCAGCGCCTCGCCGCCCGGCTCGGCGAAGGCGGCCTCGAGCAGGCGGCCGTATTTCAGGATCACCACGTCCCAGCCGAAATTGCGGAAGATCGATTCGACGCGCTCCCACAAGCCCTCGCGCACCACAGCGTCGAGGCTCTGGCGGTTGTAGTCGACGATCCACCAGCAATTGCGCAGGCCGTGCTTCCAGCCCTCGAGCAGGGCCTCGAAGATGTTGCCCTCGTCCATCTCGGCATCGCCGACCAGGGCGACCATCTTGCCCTCCGGCAGCTTGCCGAGGCCCTTGGCGGTGAGGAAATCCTGCACCAGCGAGGCGAACAGCGTCTGGGCGACGCCGAGGCCGACCGAGCCGGTGGAGAAATCGACGTCGTCCACGTCCTTGGTGCGCGAGGGATAGGACTGCGCGCCCTTGTAGCCGCGGAAATTCTCCAGCTTCTCGCGGCTCTGATGGCCGAACAGGTACTGGATGGCGTGGAACACCGGGCTGGCATGCGGCTTCACCGCCACCCGGTCCTGCGGCCGGAGTGCCCTGAAATAGAGCGCCGCCATGATGGTGGCGAGCGAGGCCGAGGACGCCTGGTGGCCGCCCACCTTCAGCCCGTCGACGTTCGGCCGCACATGGTTGGCGTTGTGGATGGTCCACGTCGCCAGCCACAGCAGCTTCCTCTCCAGCTCCGCGAGTTCCGCTTCCGCCCGTTCCCCGGGAATCTCCCGGCCTTCCACCTGTCGCGCGGCCATTCTTTCTCTCCGGCATGCCGATGAATGAGAGTACGCCCGCTCAAGACGCGGTTGCAGCTATTCCCTGGCGCGCGGGGACGCCATAATGGCTGGATGTGCTGATTTTTGCCTCGAATGTGGCTGGATATGACCGAGATCGCCCTCGACACCATCGACCGCCGGATACTCGCGGCGCTGCAGGAAGACGCGCATGCCACCATGGAGCAGCTGAGCGCGCGGGTCGGGCTGTCGCCCTCGCCCTGCGCGCGGCGGGTGCGCCAATTGGAGGCCGCAGGGGTGATCAGGCGCTATGTCGCGGTGCTCGACCAGGACAAGGTCGGCCTGCCGATCAGCGTCTTCGCCTCGATCAAGCTGGAGCGCCAGCGCGAGGAGGAGCTCGACCGCTTCGCCAAGGCGATCATGCGCTGGCCGGAAATCGTCGAGTGCTACCTGATGACCGGGCAGCGCGACTACCTCTTGCGCATCGTGGTGAAGGACCTGCCGGCCTATGAGGCCTTCCTCAAGCGCACGCTGACAAGGCTGGAGGGCGTCGCCTCGATCGAATCGAGCTTCGCGCTCGGCCAGGTGAAGCACGCGCAGGGACTGCCGGTCGGGGAATGAGGCGCGGCGGTGCTAATCGCCGTCGGTCTCGGCGACGAGGTCGAGGAAGGCCTGCGCCGCCCGGGTGCGGTAGCGCTCCTTGTGCCGTAGCGCGAGGAAACGGCGTGGCGGCAGCGGGAAGGCGATCTCGGCGAGCGTGCCGGCGCGGATGGCGGCGGCGGCCACCCGGCGGGACAGCACGCTGACGCCGCTGCCGGCCTCCACCGCCGCCCGCACCGCTTCGTTGGAGGGATATTCCAGCGCCACGTTCAGCCGCTCCGGCGGCAGGCCGAGCCCGGCGAGATGGGCTTCCAGCACGGCGCGGGTGCCCGAGCCCGGCTCGCGCAACACCCAGGGGCCGGCGAGCAGTTGCTCCGGCCCGGTGGGCGCGCGCCAGGCCCAGGGATGGGTGACCGGCGTCACCAGCACCATCTCGTCCTGCGCCACCGGCCAGACGGCGAGCGCCGGATCGTCGAGCTCGCCCTCGGCAAAACCGAGATCGGCCTCGCCGAGCCGCACCTGCCCGGCGACGAAATCGGTGTTGCCGATGGCGATCCGCACGGAGATGCCAGGGTGACGGGCGCGGAACCGCTCCACCTGCCGCGGCAGCCAGTAGCCGGCGATGGTCTGGCTGGCGGCGAGAGAGAGCGCGCCATGGGCGAGGCCGGAGAGATCGGCCAGAACCTTCTCGGCCGCCGCCGCCTGCGCCAGCACCGCCCTAGCCTCGACGAGGAACAGGCGGCCGGCTTCGGTGAGTTCGATGCGGCGGCCGATGCGATCGAACAGCTTCGTCGCGTAGCGCGCCTCCAGCGCCGCGATGGCGGCGCTGGTCGCCGACTGGGTGAGGTTGAGGTCGGCCGCCCCCTTGGTGACATGCTGCCGCGCGGCGACGGCGACGAAGATGCGCAGCTGTTCGAGGGTCATTGCGGTCCGTCGGCGAGGCTCATGCGGTGATCTTCACCAGCATAAGACTGAAACCGGCGATGAAGGCAAAGGCCGCGAAGCCGAGCGCGAAAGGACGTGCCCCCTTGGCCTTCAATTTCGCGAAACTGGTCTCCAGCCCCATCGCCGCCAGCGCCATCGACAGCAGGAAGGAGGTGGCGACGACGAGGTGCGCCTTCAGCTCGGCCGGTATGTTCACGACGCTGTTGACGCCCACCAGGGCGAGAAAGCCGAGCACGAACCACGGCATGGGCGGGCGGGCGCCGCCGGCGTCGGCGCCCTGCCGGCGGGCACGCCGGGCGGCGGCGAGGCCGAGGCACATGATCACCGGCGCCAGCAGCATCACCCGCGACAGCTTGGCGATGGTGCCGAACTCGCCGGCGGCGGTGCCGTCCTGATAGGCGGCAGCCACCACCTGGGCGATCTCGTGGATCGAGGCGCCGGCCCACAGGCCATAGGCCTGCGGCGAGAGGTCGAGCGCGCCGACCAGCAGCGGGTAGCCGAGCATGGCGATGGAGCCGAACACGGTGACGCAGGCCACCGCATAGGCGACGTCCTCGTCCGGTGCGCGGGTGACGGTGTTGGCGGCGATCACCGCCGAGGCGCCGCAGATCGAGGTGCCGGCAGCGATCAGTTCGGCGAGGCCGCGCTCGACGCCGAGCCGCCGGCCGAGCCAGACGGTGAAGAGGAAAGTGGCGACCAGCGTCAGCGTGATCACCGCGAGGCCGGTGCCGCCGACCTCCGCCACCTGGGCGGCGGTGAGCTGCAGGCCGAGCAGCACGATGGCGGCGCGCAGGATGCGGCGCATCGCGAAGGCGACGCCGGGCCGGGCGCGCGCCGGCGTGCCGAGGACGTTGTGCAGGGCCATGCCGATGACGATGGCGAGGATCATCGGGCTGAAGCCACCGAGATAGGGAAGCTGGCGCAGGCCGAAGGCGGCGGCGGCGATGGCGGCGGTGAGCGCGAGGCCGGGCCACAGCGCCAGCAGCGGCGCGGCGAGGCCGGACCGCGGCGCCGGCTGGGCGATGAAGGTGGCATGCGAACGAGCGGCCATGACCGGATTTCCCCGATGCCGGGCGGTCCGGCGATGGCCATTGATCGCAGGCGATAATCAATCGATCCAACGCATTGTTTGGATCGTTCCGTTCGTCAAAACCGAATGGTCAAGTGCCGCGATGGGCGATGAAGTCGATCTCCACCCGCGCGCCATAGGCGAGGCCGGTGACGCCGACACAGGTGCGGGCCGGCAGCCGGCCCTCCGGGAAATAGCGGCGATAGGTCTCGTTGAAGACGGGATAGTCCGCGTGGAATTCGGTGAGGAAGGCGCGGGCGCAGACCACATGCTCGAAGCCGAGCCCGAGCCCGGCGAGCACGAGACGCAGATTCTCCATCACGTTGCGGGTCTGCGCGGCGATGCCGTCCGGCAGCACGCCGGGCGCCGCCGGCGTATCCGGCATCTGGCCGGTGACGAAGACGAAGCCGTCGCATTCGACGGCATGGCTGAAGGGCGCCACCGGCTTCGGGCCACCGGCGATCATATGGAAGAGGGCGGACATAGGGGAACACTCCAGGCGGGAAGACACCGGCGCCCGACAGCAGCCGGGGCCGGGGGACGCGCCCATGCAAGCACAGGGCCGGCGCCATGTCGCGCCGCGCGCACCCGCCGCCGGGACGCTGCGGATCTCTCCCTCGCGGGTCTTGCGTCGCGATCGCCGCTTCGCCTCCCGACGCTGCCGCCGAGATCCGTCCGCCGGCCTCGCCCCGCGGAAGCTGCGCGGAATGGGGGCACCCGCCATGAGGGCGCCGCGCGTGCAAGCCATGGCCTCGCGGCGAAAAAGCGAGGCGCGACAGCACCCCGCGGCCCCGCGGCGCGACCCGGTCGCGATCCAAGAAAAAGGCGAGACCTGCTCAAAAAACAGGCGTGCCTGACATTTCGAATTTGTATAGCGTTTTTCACGCCTCCCGACAGGGACGAGGCACCGGGACACCGGAGCTAACTATCTGTCACAAAGGCAATTTCGCGGTACCAAGAATAGACACTTTCCAGAGGGGCACAGCTCCTTGAGCGCCGCGTTTCCACCCGCGGGAAACGATCGGCGACGGCACGCAGCACGATGGGCCGGCCCTACCCGGACGGCACCGCAGGGAGACGCAGCATGATGACCAAACGCTTCCGCCGGTGCCTCGCCGGCGCGCTCACCGGAGCGGTTCTGGCGGCCGCCGCGGCGCAGCCGGCCGCCGCCGGCAAGATCGCCATCGGCCACACCGTCTGGGTCGGCTACGGCCCGCTCTACCTCGCCAAGGAGCTCGGCTTCTTCAAGGAGAACGGCGTCGACGTCGACTTCCAGGTGGTGGACGATTCCGCCCTCGCCATGGCCGCCCAGGCGGCCGGCAAGCTGGACGGCACCGCCACCACGCTGGACGAGATCCTGAAGTACCGCTCGCCGGAATTCTGCTTCAAGGCGGTGGCGCTGTTCGACGAGAGCCATGGCGGCGACGGCATGGTCTCCCTGAAGGAGATCAACTCGCTGAACGACCTCAAGGGCAAGACGGTGGCGCTCAACGAGGGCTCCACCTCGCAGTTCTGGTTCTCCTACCTCCTGAAGAAGCAGGGCATCCCGCTGAAGGAGGTCGAGGTGCTCAACATGAGTGCCGACGCCGCCGCCGCCGCCTTCATCGCCGGCCAGGTGCCGGTGGCGGTGACTTGGGAGCCGAACCTCACCCTGGTGAAGACCAAGAACGCCGGCAAGGTGCTGACCGACAGCGCCGCCACCCCGGGCGTGATCGTCGACGTGCTGGAGATCTCCTGCTCGGTGCTGAAGGACCGGCCGGCCGACGTGAAGGGCTTCGTCGCCGGGCTGCAGAAGGCGGTCGACTACATCAAGACCAACCCGGAAAAGGCCTATGCCATCATGGCCAAGGGCGTCGGCGGCTATCTGAAGGAGCCGAAGGACTTCGCCGACGCCGCCTCCGGCGTGAAGTTCTACGACAAGGCGATGACCGTCGAATATCTCGGCACCCCGGAGAAGCCCGGCAAGGTGACCGAGGTGATCGCGCTCGGCAACGAGATCTGGACCGACCTCGGCAAGATCAAGAAGCCGATCGAATACAAGGACATCATCGACGCCAGCTTCACCCAGTGATCCGCTCGCTGTGACCCTTGCGGGACGCGGTGCGCCGCGTCCCGGCCCGCTTCGAAACCGGTGATGCCCGCATGGCCCGCAAGCGCTCCCTCGTCGACCTCTGCCTGACGCCGAAAGCCGAGATTCCCACCGGCCTGCGCTTCGCGGTGTCGACGCTGGTGTGGCTGGCGGTGATCGGCACCTGGTCGGTCGCCACCTATGGCGGCTTCATGCAGGAGATCTTCCTGCCCTCGCCGACCGCCGTCATCGCCGCCTTCTTCCGCCTGTTCGAGGACGGCACGCTCGGCCAGCACATCTGGGCCAGCGTGCAGGTGGTGGTGGTCGGCTTCGTCATCTCCTCGGTGATCGCCGTGCCGCTCGGCCTCCTGATGGGCACCTTCCGGGTGGTGCAGGCCGGGCTCGAGCCGCTGGTGAACTTCATCCGCTACCTGCCCGTCACCTCCTTCGTGCCGCTGTTCATCCTGTGGATCGGCATCGGCATCGAGCAGCGGATCATGGTGATCTTCTTCGGCACCTTCTTCCAGCAGCTGGTGATGATCGCCGACGTCTCGCGCGGGGTGCAGAAGGACCTGATCAACGCGTCCTATACGCTCGGCGCCACCCGCCGCGACGCGGTGCTGCACGTCCTGACCCCCGCCGCCATGCCCGGCGTGCTCGACACGCTGCGCGTCACCATGGGCTGGGCCTGGACCTATCTCGTCGTCGCCGAGCTGGTCGCCGCCTCCTCGGGCCTCGGCTACATCTCGATGAAGGCGATGCGCGGCTTCCAGGTCGACGTGATCTTCCTCGCCATCGCGGTGATCGGCCTCCTGGGCCTGCTCACCGACCTCGTCTTCCGGCTGCTGCGGATGCGGCTGGTGGCGTGGGCGAACTAAAGGAGCCGACCATGACCGCCGTGACCGCCCTGCGCGAGGTTTCCGCCGCCACGAGTCCCGCCGCGCCGGCCGCCCCGCGTTTGCGCATCGAGGATGTGCGGCTCGAATACACCACGCGGCAGGGCAAGACCGTCCTCGCCATCGACGACATCTCGCTCGACGTGCCCGACAACCAGTTCGCGGTGATCGTCGGCCCGTCCGGCTGCGGCAAGTCGAGCCTGCTCTATCTCGTCGCCGGGCTGAACGAGCCGACCTCCGGCCGCATCCTGCTCGGCAATGAGGAGGTCGACGGGCCGGGGCCGGACCGCGGCATGGTGTTCCAGAGCTACACG
This sequence comes from Ancylobacter oerskovii, assembly GCF_018390555.1. GTDB lineage: Bacteria > Pseudomonadota > Alphaproteobacteria > Rhizobiales > Xanthobacteraceae > Ancylobacter > Ancylobacter oerskovii. Next base: position 168,724 of record NZ_JAHBGB010000033.1, read on the forward strand.
CTGTTCCCCTGGCTCACCGTGCGCGAGAATGTCGAGTTCGGGCTGAAGCGCCGCAAGGTGCCGGCCGCCGAGCGCGACGAGATCGTCAACCGCTACCTCAACGAGACCGGCCTCGCCGCCTTCCACGACGCCTATCCCAAGCAGCTCTCCGGCGGCATGATGCAGCGCGTCGCCATCGCCCGCGCGCTCGCCAACGACCCGAAGATCCTGCTGATGGACGAGCCCTTCGGCGCGCTGGACAGCCAGACCCGCAATTCGATGCAGAAGCTGCTGCTGCGGGTGTGGGAGCAGCACAAGAAGACGGTGCTGTTCGTCACCCACGACATCGACGAGGCGATCCTGCTCGCCGACCGCATCTATGTGATGACCGCCCGCCCCGGCCGGCTGAAGGAGGAGGTGGTGGTCGACATCCCCCGCCCGCGCGCGCTGGACATGGTGATGGACCCCGAGTTCATCGCGGTGAAGCGGCACATCCTCGAGTTGCTGAAGAACGAGATCAAGGACGACGAGCATTAGGCTCGGCGGCGCGTCATGAACTGGCTGTCCCTCTTCGAGCTGACCGGCCGCAAGGCGCTGGTGACCGGCGCCAGCCGGGGCATCGGGCGCCTCATCGCGGAGGCACTTGCCTCCGCCGGCGCCGATGTCGCCATCGCCGCGCGTTCGCGGGCCTCGCTGGCGCAGACCGCCGCCGGGATCGAGGCCGCCGGCCGGCGCGCGGTGGCGGTGGAGATCGACGTGAGCGATGCCGCGCGCTGCCGCGCCGGCGTGGCGGAGGCCGCCGCCGCGCTGGGCGGGCTCGACATCCTCGTCAACAATGCCGGCATCGAGCAGGTGTGTCCCTCGCTGGATGTCGAGGAGGAACTCTGGGACCGCATCCTCGATACCAATCTCAAGGGCGCGTTCTTCTGCGCGCAGGCGGCGGCGCGGGCGATGAAGGCCGCGAACCATGGCGGCGCCATCGTCAATCTGTGCTCGCTGACCTCCGAGGTCGGGGTGCCCACCGCGGTGCCCTATGGGGCGTCGAAATCCGGCCTGCTCGGCATGACGCGGGCGCTGGCGGCGGAATGGGCGCCGCTCGGCATCCGGGTGAACGCCATCGCGCCCGGCTATTTCCGCACCGACATGACCGACGTGTTCTATGCCGACGAGGACTGGCAGAAGGCCATGCTCGGCAAGATCCCGCAGGCGCGCTTCGGCGAGCTCGGCGATCTGGCCGGAGCGGCGATCTTCCTTGCCTCGCCCGCCTCCGCCTATGTCACCGGCCAATGCCTGCCGGTCGACGGCGGCTATCTCGCCTCGATCTGAACCGCTCAGGAATCAGGCAGCGGCGCGAAAAATTTGGCCTCACGGCGCGGTGAATATGGCTATACATATTCTATCCGAATGAGGCGTGATCCCGAAGGAACGGCCATGTCGGACATCTGCAATCTCCACGAGCTCGCCACCCTCGACGCAGAGGCCCGCGCGGCGCTGCTGAAGCGCTCGGAGACCGACCTTTCCGCCTTCATCGACAAGGTGCGGCCGATCGTCGAGGCGGTGCGCACCGAGGGCGACGCGGCGCTGGCCCGCTTCGGCCGCGACCTCGACAAGGCTGAGATCACCGCCGACCGGCTGAAGGTGACGGAGGAAGAGTTCGACGCCGCCTTCAAGGCGGTGGAGCCGGAGGTGATCTCATCCATCCGCTTCGGCATCTCCAACATCCGCAGCTTCCACGAGGAACAGGCGCCCGAGCCGATGTGGCTGAAGGAGGTACGCCCCGGCGCCTTCGCCGGCGACCGCTTCACGCCGATCCAGTCCGTCGCGCTCTATGTGCCGCGCGGCAAGGGCGCCTTTCCCTCGGTGACGATGATGACGGCGGTGCCCGCCAGCGTCGCCAAGGTGCCGGACATCGCCATCCTCACCCCGCCGACCGCCGACGGCGGCGTCGATGCGGCGACGCTGGTGGCGGCACGCCTCGCCGGGGTGGAGACGGTGTATAAAAGCGGCGGCGCCCAGGCGGTGGCGGCGGTCGCCTATGGGACTGAAACCGTCGGCAAGGCGCTGAAGATCGTCGGCCCCGGCTCGCCCTGGCTGGTGGCGGCCAAGCGGCTTTTGTCCGGCATCATCGATACCGGGCTTCCCGCCGGGCCGTCCGAGGCGATCATCTTCGCCGACGGCACGGTGAACGGCGCGGTGGCGGCGCTCGACCTGCTGATCGAGGCCGAGCACGGGCCGGATTCCTCCGCCTATCTCGTCACCCATTCCCGCGAGGTCGCCGAGGCGGCGCTGAAGGCCTTGCCCGAGCACTGGGGGCGAATGACCGAGCAGCGCGTCGCCTTCTCCAAGGCGGTGCTAACCGGCAAGAGCGGCGGCATCGTGCTCACCTCCTCGGTCGAGGAGAGCATCGATTTCATCAACGCCTATGCGCCGGAACATCTGGAGATCCTCTCCACCGATCCCTTCGCGCATCTCGGCCGCATCACCGAGGCGGCGGAAGTGCTGATGGGACCGCACACCCCCGTGACCATCGCCAATTTCGTACTGGGGCCGAACGCGGTGCTGCCGACCAGCCGCTGGGCGCGCAGCTATGGGCCGCTCTCGGTGACGGATTTCCTCAAGCGCTCCTCCATCGGCTACGTCACCGCCTCGGCCTATCCCGAATTCGCCGACCATGCCCGCCGCCTCGCCCGCTATGAGGGCTTCTCCAGCCACGAGAACGCCGTCTCCGAGATCCGCGACCAATTGCTGAAGGGCTGAGCCATGAAGGCGGTGCGGCTGCATGGTGCCGGCGATTTGCGTGTCGAGGACGTGCCCTCGCCCGGCGCTTTGGCACCGGGCTGGGTGCGGCTGAAGGTGAGCGCGGCCGGCATTTGCGGCTCCGACCTGCATAATTTCCGCACCGGGCAATGGATCAGCCGCGCGCCCTCCATCGCCGGGCATGAGCTGGCCGGGGTGGTGACGGAGATCGGCGTGGGCGTGACGGGCTTCGCCACCGGCGATACGGTGGTGGCGGACTCGCGCTTCTGGTGCGGGGAGTGCACCGCCTGCCGGAATGGGCGGCACCATCTGTGCGAGAGGCTGGGCTTCGTCGGCGAGGCCTGCGACGGCGGCTTCGCGCAGGAGATCGTGCTGCCGGCGCGGCTGCTGATCCCGGTATCGCCCGATCTCGACCCGGCGGTGGCGGCGATGGCCGAGCCGCTGGCGGTGGCCCTGCACGCGGTGAAGCGGCTCGCCCCGCAGTCCGGCGAGCCGGTGCTGGTGCTCGGCTGCGGGCCCATCGGCGGCCTCGCCGCGCTGGTGCTGGCGCGCGACCATGACGGCCCGCTGCTGGTCGCCGACCGCAACGCCGCCCGCGCGGCGCTGGTGGCGCAGGTGACGGGCGGCACGGCGGTGGCGCTCGACGCCGGCGCGATCCGCACCGCGCTCGGAGGGCGGCTGCCGACGGCGGCCATCGAGGCGACCGGCTCCACCGCCGCGCTCGCCCATCTGGTCGGCGCGCTGGACGGCGGGGGACGGGTGGCGCTGGTCGGCATCTTCCACGGCCGGCTCGACCTCGATCCGAACCTGCTGGTGGAGCGCGAGCTCACCATGATCGGCTGCCACGCCTTCACCGGCGAGCTGCCGCAGGCGGTGGCGCGGCTGCCGGCGCTGGCCGCCGATCTCGCGCGGCTGATCGACCGGCAGATCGGCCTCGACGCGGTGCCGGACGCCTATGCCCGGCTGATCGCCGGCGAGGCGACCGGCCTCAAGACCATCATCCGCCCCCATGGAGTGCCGGCATGAGCCGTACCGCCGCCTTGCGGGCGCTGGCGGCACGCGACCCGCAGGCGGCCGAGGCGCCGCTCGCGGCGCTGCTGGCCGACCTGTTCGGGCTGCGCGCGACGAATGTGCGGATCAATCTCGACCGCTACAGCCTCAATTCGCTCAACGGCTTCTTCGAGACCGAGGACAGCGCCTTCTTCTTCAAGTTCCACCAGGAGGAGGGCGAGGAGGCGATGGCCGGCGAATATTACCGCGCCGACATCCTCGCCCGTGCCGGCCTGCCGGTGGACCAGCCGGTGCATGTCTCGACCGCGCCGGGCGAGCAGATCCTGGTCTATCGCCGCCGCGACGAGCCGCGCTTCTCCGACGTGCTGCGCGCGCTCGACCTCGCCGACGACGCGGCGGAACGGGCGGTGGCGATCGAGGCCGAGCGCGCATTGTCGCGGCGCCTCGCCGCCACCTATCTCGCGACGCTGCATCCGATCACGCCCGAAGAGGCGGCGGCCGAGCCGATCCACCGGCTGTTCCACGAGCGGCTGATCGACCGCAACCCGCCGCGCTATCCGGGCGGGCGGCTGGCCGATTTCTATGTCGGCAAGCGCTTCGCCTTTCCCGGCGTGGAGCTGGGGTGGGAGGATCTGGCGGCACGGCGCTTCGTGATCAACGGTCTCGCCTATGCCCGGCCGCTCGGCGAACTGTTCGACGCCGCGCAGGCGCGGTTGCGGCCGGAGCGCCTCGCCGATGCCGGCGGCGTCACCGCCCATGGCGACGCGCACAACGCCAATGTCTGGTTCACCGGCGAGGGCGGCAGCGCGCAGCTCTCCTTCTTCGATCCCGCCTTCGCCGGCGAGAACGTGCCGGCCCTGCTCGCCGAGGTGAAGGCGACCTTCCACAATGTCTTCGCGCATCCGTTCTGGCTCTACGATCCGGCGCTGGCGAGCGAGCGGTTTTCCGCCACCGCGCGGCTGGGCGAGGGGACGCTGGTCGTCGAGACCGACTGGGCGCCCTCGCCCGTGCGGCGCGACCTCATGGAGGTGAAGGCGCGGGAGGTGTGGCAACCGCTGCTGGCGGAGCTGAAGGTGCGCGGCCTGCTGCCGGCCGATTGGCGCGAGGTGATCCGGCTCGGGCTGTTCCTGTGCCCGACGCTGGTGATGAACCTGCGCGCCGGCGCCCGCTCGCACATGCCGGTCTCCTCGCTGATCGGATGGTCGGTGGCGACGATGGTCGGCTCGGCGCCGGTGGCGGGCGAGGATGTGGTCACGCGGTTCCTCGATGCGGTCGCACCCGCGGGCGGCTGATCGCGAATGCAGGCGCCTCCCGCATGCCCATGCACCCGCATACCCACGATCCGCATGTCCCCTGCACCGGAGCCACGTCATGCCCGGACTTGGTCCGGGCATCCACGTCTTAAGCCCGAAGCGGCCGGCCGAAGACGTGGATGGCCGGGTCAAGCCCGGCCATGACGGTGTGCGGAGTGGCGATGGGCGACATGACGATGGGCGACACGGCGAGGCACGGCCGTTTGCGGCCTGTCGCGCAGGAAGACATCTCCGTCTCATGGCCCTATAGGGTCTGGCCCGCAGCATCTCTTTGGAGTCGCCACATGATCGTCAATGTCGAGGACGCGCGGCAGGCGGCGCGCAAGCGGCTGCCGAAGATCTTCTTCGACTATGTCGATGGCGGCTCCTTCAACGAGGACACGCTGCGCGCCAACCGCGCCGATTTCCAGCGCTGGACGCTGGTGCAGCGGGTGCTCAACGACATCTCGGTGCGCGACCTCTCGACCGACTTCCTCGGCACCCGCCATCCCCTGCCCTTCATGCCCGGCCCGGTGGGCTTCCTCGGCCTCTATGCCGGCCATGGCGAGATCGCCGCGGCCCGGGCGGCGCATGCGGCGGGGGTGCCTTTGTGCCTCTCCACCTTCTCCATCGCCTCGCTCGGCGAGTTGCGGGCCGCCACCGCCGGGCCGCTGCATTTCCAGCTCTATGTGATGAGCGACCGGGCGATCGGCGACGAATTGCTGGCGCAGGCGGAAGCCGCCGGCGTCGACACGCTCTATCTCACGGTGGACACCGCCATCACCGGCGTGCGCGAGCGCGACGTGAGGAACGGCTTCCGGGCGCTGACGCGGATCACCCCGGGCCTTGCGCTGCGGCTGGCGGCACGGCCGGCCTGGTGCCTCGACATGCTCCGCGCCGGCCTGCCGGAAGTGGGCGCGGTGAAGCACCGGCCGGGCTTCGGCAAGGGCGTGCTGGAGCAGGCGGGCAACCTGTCGCGGCGCATCGACACCGGCCTGTCGTGGAAGGATGTCGACTGGCTGCGCGGGCGCTGGAAGGGGCGGCTGGTGCTGAAGGGCATCCTCTCGCCGGAGGACGCGCTCACGGCGCGGGCGGCGGGGGCGGACGCCATCGTGGTTTCCAACCATGGCGGGCGGCAGCTCGACGCCACCTCCTCCACCATCGCCGCGCTGCCCGGCATCGCCGAGGCGGTGGGCGGCTCGCTGGAGGTGCTGTTCGACGGGGGCGTGCGGCGCGGCGCCGACATCGTGAAGGCGCTGGCGCTCGGGGCGTCGGGCGTGCTGCTGGGGCGCGCCTATGTTTACGGCCTCGGCGCCGCGGGCGAGGCGGGGGTGGCGCGCATCCTCTCCCATCTCGCCGAGGAGGTGAGCCTGACGCTGGCGCTGATGGGGCTCACCTCGGTGGACGAACTGAAAGCGCGCGGGCGGACGGCGCTGACGGCGCGGGCGGCGTGAGGGCCGGCCGGCGGGGCGGCCTCGATTCGAGAGCTTTGGCTCATCGGGCTCCCTCATACTGAGGGACGAGCGTAGGCGGGCTTTGAGGTCTGCTCGCTCAAACGCGCCCGGACGACCATCCTTCGAGGCCCGCCTGTCGGCGGGCACCTCAGGATGAGGGGGCTTTCCTCGGGTGGGGCTTGCCTTGTGAGGGCGCTTCCCTTGTGTAGGGTCTTCCCTTGAATGGGTCCGCAGAGGAGCCCGCACAGCCGTCATGGCCGGGCTTGGCCCGGCCATCCACGCCTTCGTTTCGGCTGGCGCATTCGCCCCAAGTCGTGGATCCCCGGGACAAGCCCGGGGATGACGCCGTGTGCGAGGGTCCCGACGCGACGGACGCAACGGACGGGACGGGCCCCGCTCATCCCCGCTTCTGGTTGTAGACGTCGAGGCAGACGGCGCCGAGCAGGACGAGGCCCTTGATCACCTGCTGGTAATCGATGCCGATGCCGAGGATCGACATGCCGTTGTTCATCACCCCCATGATCAGCGCGCCGATCACCGCGCCGCCGACCCGGCCGACACCGCCATAGGCCGAGGCACCGCCGATGAAGCAGGCGGCGATGACGTCGAGCTCGAAGCCGAGGCCGGCCTTGGGCGTCGCGGTGTTGAGGCGGGCGGCGAAGATGAGGCCGGCCAGCGCGGCCAGCACGCCCATGTTGACGAAGGTGAGGAAGGTGAGCCGCTCGGTCTTGATGCCCGACAGCTTGGCCGCCTTCTCGTTGCCGCCCACCGCGTAGATCTGCCGGCCGATCACCGTGCGCGTGGTCATGAAGCCGTAGAGCGCCACCAGCGCGGTCATGATGACCAGCACGTTGGGCAGGCCGCGATGCGAGGCGATGAGATAGGCGAAATAGACGATCACCGCGAAGAACACGACGTTCTTCAGGAGGAAGAAGCCATAGGGCTCGGTCTCGATGCCGTGGCTCTCCTGCCGGGCGCGGCTGCGGAAGTTCTGCCAGACCAAGGCGAGCGCCAGCAGCGCGCCGATGGCGAGCGAGGTCGGGTAGAGCGTTCCCGCATCGGGGACCAGTTCCGGGATGAAGCCGGAGGACAGCTTCTGGAAGGCCGGCGGAAACGGCCCGACCGACTGGCCCGCGAGGATGGCGAGCGCCAGCCCCTTGAACACCAGCATCCCGGCCAGGGTGACGATGAAGGACGGGATCTTGAAATAGGCCACCCAATAGCCCTGCGCGGCGCCGATGGCGGCGCCCAGCAGCAGGCAGAGCAGGGTGGCGGTGATCCAATCAAGCCCGAACTTGACGATCAGCACCGCCGCCACCGCGCCGACGAAGCCCGCCACCGAGCCGACCGACAGGTCGATATGCCCGGTGACGATGACCAGCAGCATGCCCAGCGCCATGATGACGATGTAGCTGTTCTGCAGCACGAGGTTGGTGAGGTTCAGCGGCCGCAGCAGCGTGCCGCCCGTCACCACCTCGAAGAAGATCATGATGGCGAACAGCGAGATCATCATCCCGTATTCGCGCAGGTTGTTCTTCAGGAAGCCCGTATGCCGGGGCTTCTCCGGCAGCGCCGCCTCGCTCATGGACGCTCTCCTTCCTTGGCCCTGTTGGTGTGGCGCATGATGGCGCGCATGATCTTCTCCTGCGTGCAGTCGGGACCGGGGAACTCGCCGACGAAGGCGCCCTCGTTCATCACGCAGATGCGGTCGCAGATGCCGATCAGCTCCGGCATCTCCGAAGAGATGACGATGACTGCCTTCCCGGCATCGGCCAGTTCATTGATGATGCAGTAGATCTCGTATTTCGCGCCGACATCGATGCCGCGCGTCGGCTCGTCGAGGATCAGCACCTTCGGATCGGTGAACAGCCATTTCGACAGCACCACCTTCTGCTGGTTGCCGCCGGAGAGCTTGCCGGTCTCCTGGTAGACGCTGTGGCTGCGGATGCGCATGCGGGCGCGGTAATCGGCGGCGACCTTGAGCTCCCTCACGTCGTCGATGACGCTGGCCGGCGCCACCGCGGGAAGATTGGCCAGAGTGATGTTCTTGCGGATGTCGTCGGCGAGCAGCAGGCCCAGCTGCTTGCGGTCCTCGGTGACATAGGCGAGGCCGGCATCGACCGCCCGGCGCACCGTGGAGAGGTCCACCGGGCGCCCCTCGATCTCGACCTGGCCGGCGATCTTCTGGCCCCAGGAGCGACCGAAGATGCTCATGGCGAATTCGGTGCGCCCGGCGCCCATCAGCCCGGCGATGCCGACGATCTCGCCGCGCTTCACCTCGAAATCGACGTTGCGGATCACCTGCCGGTCGGCATGCAGCGGATGGAACACCGACCAGTCGCGGACCTTGAAGATGGTCTCGCCGATAGCCGTGCCGGAGGCTGTGGGCTCCCGCTTGGGATAGCGGTGCTCGAGGTCGCGGTCGACCATGGAGCGGATGATGCGGTCTTCCTCCACCGCACCGGCCGAGCAATCCATGGTGTCGACGGTGCGCCCGTCGCGCAGCACGGTGATGCGGTCGGCGACGCGCGACACCTCGTTCAGCTTGTGCGAGATGAGGATGGAGGCGATGCCCTGCGCCTTGAATTCCAGCAGCAGGTCGAGCAGCGCCGCGCTGTCCTTCTCCGACAGGCTGGCGGTCGGCTCGTCGAGGATGAGCAGCCGCACCTTCTTCGACAGCGCCTTGGCGATCTCCACCAGCTGCTGCTTGCCCACCCCGATATTGGTGACGAGCGTGTCGGGGTTCTCGTCGAGGCCGACCTTGGCGAGCAGCTCCCTAGCACGGCGATGGACGGCGCTGCGGTCGATGATGCCGAAGCGGGCCGGCGGATCGGTGAGGAAGATGTTCTCGGCGATCGACATCAGCGGGATCAGGGCGAGTTCCTGATGGATGATGATGATGCCGAGCGCCTCGGAATCGTTGATGTCGCGGAAGCGCCGCTCCTCGCTGTCGAACAGGATGGCGCCTTCATAGGAGCCGTGCGGATGCACCCCGCTGAGCACCTTCATCAGGGTCGACTTGCCGGCGCCGTTCTCGCCGACCAGCGCATGGATCTCGCCGGGCGCGACGGTGAGGTCGACCCCGCTGAGCGCCTTCACCCCGGTGAAGTGCTTGCTGATGCCGCGCATTTCCAGAAGGGCATTCATGAGCGCCTCACTTGCCTTCGAACCTTATGCTACGTCCCTCTCCCCTTGGGAGAGGTGGCCCGCGAAGCGGGTCGGTGAGGGGTTTCTGCGATTGCGGAGCGTCAAAGACCCCTCTCCCCGACGGGGAGAGGGGGAAGGGCCTGGACGATCAGTTGATCTGGCCGGGCTTGTAATAGCCCGAGCCGACCAGCACCGGCTCCCAGTTGCTCTTGTCGACCACGACCGGCTTCAGCAGATAGGACGGAACGACCTTCTTGCCGTTATTGTAGGTCTTGGTGTCGTTCACCGTGACCTCCTTGCCGGAGAGCGAGGCGTCGACCATGTCGGCGGTGACCTTGGCGAGCTCGCGGGTGTCCTTGAAGATCGAGGAATACTGCTCGCCGGCGAGCATCGACTTCACCGAGGGCACCTCGGCGTCCTGGCCGGTGACGACCGGCATCTTCATGCCGCCCGAGCCGTAGCCGACGCCCTTCACCGAGGACAGGATGCCGATCGACAGGCCGTCATAGGGCGACAGCACGCCGTCGAGCTTCTTGTCGGTGTAGTAGGCGCTGAGCAGATTATCCATGCGCGCCTGGGCGGTGGCGCCGTCCCAGCGCAGGGTGGACACCTTGTCCATGCCCATCTGGCCGGAGGCCACCTTCAGCGTGCCGTTGTCGATCAGCGGCTTCAGCACCGACATGGCGCCGTCGTAGAAGAAATAGGCGTTGTTGTCGTCCGGCGAGCCGCCGAACAGCTCGATGTTGAACGGCCCCTTGTTCTCGGGATAGCCGAGGCCCTTCAGCAGCGACTGCGCCTGCAGCACGCCGACCTGGAAATTGTCGAAGGTCGCGTAATAGTCGACATTCGGCGTCTCGCGGATCAGCCGGTCATAGGCGATGACCTTGATGCCCTTGTCGGCGGCCTGCTTCAGCACGTCCGACAGGGTGGTGCCGTCGATGGAGGCGATCACCAATACCTTGGCGCCCTTGGTCACCATGTTCTCGATCTGCGAGAGCTGGTTGGGGATGTCGTCCTCGGCATATTGCAGGTCGGTGTTGTAGCCGCGCTCCTTGAGCACCTTCACCATGTTGTCGCCATCGGCGATCCAGCGGGCGGAGGACTTGGTGGGCATGGCGATGCCGACGGTGGCCTTCTCCTGGGCGGAGACGGGCTGGGCCAGCATCATCGCGCCGAGCGCGAAGGCGGAAAGCGTAGGGATAAGGCGCTTCATCTCGGACTCCCGTTTGGGTTGGATTGGCCGCGTTTCGCGTACCGTGTTCTTGGCGGCGCATGGGACCCGCGTCCCCCGCCGCTTGTGACGTCAGCCGCGCCTCACCGCGAGGCGCGCCGCCTCTCCCGCCGACGGCGCCATCGGCAGAGCCCGGCCGTCATCGCGCCGCTCCGTCGACGGGGGCGAAAGCGATGCGGGCCGCCTCGTGCAGCCCGTCGCGCACGCAGGTCTCGGCGTCGCGCAGGGTGACGCCGGCGATTTCGGCGACGGCGAAGGCCCGGCGGTACAGGGCCGCCGCCGGGCCGGAGGCGATCAGCACCGTGCCGTCCAGCCGCCCGAGGCGCTGGCGGGCGCCGGCGATCTCCAGCCCGATCAACAGGCCGGAGAGCCGCGCCAGCGTCTCCTCGGCCGGCGCATCGGCGAGCAGCCAGCCGGCGCGCAGCTCGAACAGGCGGTTGCCGACCGTCTCCGGCGCCTCGAGGGCATCGGCGACGCCGCGGGCGAAGGCGGGCGCGGCCGCCTCCACCGGCGGCGCGCCCTCCACCGCCGGCGCCACCACCGTGGCGGTGCGGACGAGTTGGAACAGCTCGCCGGTCATGAAGGTGGAAAAGCGCTCGACCGCTCCCTTCTCCAGCCGCACCCATTTGGAATGCGTGCCGGGCAGGCAGGCGAGGCCATCATGTCCCTCGCGGGTGAGGGCCAGCAACTGGGTCTCCTCGCCGCGCATGACGTCGGGATGACGCCGGCGGCGCTGGGCGATGCCGGGCAGGATGGCGACCCGGCGGCGGGCGGCGGGCACGTCGGTGGCCAGCGCCGCGAGGCGGTCGAGCCGCACCGGAGCGTCGAGATAGGCGGCTTCCTTCCAGCCCGCGCGCGAGCCGACCATGCCGCACATCATGGCGGGCACGCCCTCCCGCACGCCGAGCGCGGCGAGATAGGATTCCAGTACCGCCTCGAATCCCTCGGCGGCCGAGGCCGCAAGCCCCTGGGCGCTGCGCCGCTCGCCCAGCACATGGCCGCCGGCATCGAGCGCCCACAGGCGGAAGCTCGACGTGCCCCAGTCGACCACCACATGAGAGGGCGTGCGCATCACAGGCCCCCCAGCCGCACCCGCGGCTCGGCGCGCCCGCGCACCCCGACATCGAGCAGGAAGACCTGGCCGTGGCCGGCATCGGCCGCACGGGCCGCGTCGTCCATGCCCTCATGGGCGGAAGTGACCAGCAGCCGGCCGAAATCGCGGCCGACGAAGACCGGGCAGCTCGGCTGGCGCGCCGGGACGTCGACGCTGCGGACCAGCTCGCCGGCCGGCGAATAGGCGTTGACGCGGCCCCCGCCCCAGATCGCGCACCAGATCAAGCCCTCGGCATCGGTCACCGCGCCGTCGAGGCCGCCGGCGCCCGGGTGCCGGTGCAGCGCCTGCGGCTCGCCCTCGGGCAAGCCGGTCAGCGGATCGAGCTCGACGCGGCAAAGCGTGTTCTCGCGGGTGTCGGCGAAGTAGCCGACCGTCCCGTCGGGCGAGAAGCAGATGGCGTTGGGGATGCTGATGCCGGCGAACAGCCGCAGCAGCGCGCCGGCGCGGAAGGCGTAGATGGACCCCGCGCCGTTCTCCGCGCGCTTGCCCATGGTGGAGACCCAGAAGGTCCCGGAGGGGTGCACCCGCGCATCGTTGGAGCGGGTCGCCGGATCCTCCGCCTCGATCGCCGCCACGGGGGCGAGGCGGCCGGTGGCGATCTCGCGCAGCATCAGGCCCTGCTCGGTGGACAGGAGCTGCCGGCGGTCGTCGACGACGGCGAGCGCGCTCGCCATCACCGGCAGCTCGTGCACGCGGTGGGCACCGCCGGATGGACTCTGCTCGTAGAGCCGCCGCTCGAGGATGTCGAACCACCAGGCGGTGTCGCTCGCCGCGTCGTAGCTCGGGCCCTCGCCGAGATGGCAGCGCTCGGCGCAAAGCACCGTGGTGGCGGAACCGGCCGCGGCGAAGGGCGCGCTAATGGTTGTCACGCGGCATCCCCATGGTCTGGGCGATGCGCTGGTAGCGCACCGCCGGCTCCAGCACCGCGCCGGTTTCCATCTGCCCGACCAGGCCGCGCTGGATCTCCTGCCAGGGCGTCTGGTGCGGCGGGTAGCGATAGCCGCCCTCCGCCGCCAGCTCCTGCCGGCGCTTCTCCAGTTCCTCGTCGGAAATCAGCATGTTGGCGCTATTGCGCTTCAGGTCGATGCGCACCCGGTCGCCGGTGCGCAGCAAAGCGAGGCCGCCGCCGACCGCCGCCTCGGGCGAGGCGTTGAGGATGGAGGGCGAGCCCGACGTGCCGGACTGGCGGCCGTCGCCGATGCAGGGCAGCGAGTGCACGCCGGCCTTGATGAGGTAGTCGGGCGCCCGCATGTTCACCACCTCGGCGGCGCCGGGATAGCCGACCGGGCCGGCGCCGCGCATGAACAGCACCGTCGCCTCGTCGATGGCGAGCGCGGGGTCGTCGATGCGGGCGTGGTAGTCCTCCGGCCCGTCGAACACCACGGCGCGGCCTTCGAAGGCCTCCGGGTCGTCGGGGTTGGAGAGGTAGCGGTCGCGGAATTCCGGCGAGATGACGCTGGTCTTCATGATCGCCGAGGAGAACAGATTGCCGCGCAGCACCCGGAAGCCGGCCTTCTGCTTCAGCGGCTTGTCATAGGGGCGGATGACCTTCTCGTCCTCGATGCTCGCCGTCCGGCAGTTGTCGCCGAGGCTGCGGCCATTGGCGGTGAGGGCGTCCTCGGCGATAAGCCCTTGATCCATCAGCTGCTTCACCACCGCCGGCACGCCGCCGGCATGGTAATAGTCCTCGCCGAGATACTCGCCGGCCGGCTGGAGGTTGACCAAGAGCGGCACCTCCTCGCCATAGGTCTGCCAGTCGTCGATGGAGAGCTCGACGCCGACATGGCGGGCCAGCGCGTTGAGGTGGATCGGCGCGTTGGTGGAGCCGCCGATCGCCGAGTTTACCCGGATGGCGTTGAGGAAGGCGTCGCGGGTGAGGATGTCGGACGGCTTCAGGTCCTCATGCACCATCTCGACGATGCGCAGCCCGGTGCGGTAGGCGACCTCCTGCCGGTCGCGATAGGGCGCCGGGATGGCGGCGGAGCCGGGAAGCTGCATGCCCAGCGCCTCGGCGAGCGAGTTCATCGTCGTCGCCGTGCCCATGGTGTTGCAGTAACCCGTTGACGGCGCTGAGGAAGCCACCAGCTTGACGAAGCCGGCATAGTCGATCTCGCCGGCCGCCAGCAGCTCGCGCGCCTTCCACACGATGGTGCCGGAACCGGTGCGCTCGCCCTTGTACCAGCCGTTCAGCATCGGCCCGACCGACAGCGCGATGGCGGGGATGTTGACGGTGGCGGCGGCCATCAGCAGCGCCGGGGTGGTCTTGTCGCAGCCGATGGTGAGCACCACGCCGTCGAGCGGATAGCCGTAGAGGACTTCCACCAGCCCGAGATAGGCGAGGTTGCGGTCGAGGCCGGCGGTGGGGCGCTTGCCGGTCTCCTGGATCGGGTGCACCGGGAATTCGATGGCGATGCCGCCGGCCTCGCGAATGCCCTCGCGGGTGCGCTTGGCGAGCTCGATATGGTGGCGATTGCAAGGGGATAGGTCGGATCCGGTCTGGGCGATGCCGATGATCGGACGACCGCTCTGCAACTCCTCCTGCGACAGGCCGAAATTGAGGTAGCGCTCGAGATAGAGCGCGGTCATGTCGATATTGTGCGGGTTGTCGAACCAGGCGCGGGAGCGAAGCTTGCGGTCGGGTGCGGGGGTGTTGCCGTGCATGATGCTCTCCTCAGCCTTCGAAAGGTGCCACCACGATACGCCGACCAAGCAGGAATGCATCGGCGACGTGTTGCAGGGGCGCGAGATCGACATCCGAGGCGCCGCGCGCGACGAGATCGACGAAGTGCTTGTAGATACCGGGATATTCGGCTTCCGGCGCCTCGATCAGCGACGTGCCGTCGAGGAACAGCTTCGAGCCGCCGAGCGAGAGGGTAAGGCGGCCGGCGGCCGTCTCGACATGGATGTCCCAGGTCTGCGGGCCGGTCTGCAGGAAATCGAGTTCGGCGCGGATGGGGACGCCGGCATTATCGGCGAAATCGAGCGTCGCCTCGATGGGGGCGTCACGGTTGGCCGGGAAGCCGAGCGTCGCCTTCGTCAGGAAGAAGGGGGCCGGCAGGATATGGGTAAGGATCGACAAGGCATTGATTCCAGGGTCGAAAACCCCGAGCCCGCCGGGCTCGAAGATCCAGTCCTGGCCGGGATGCCAGACGCGGACGTCTTCCTTCCACTCCACCGTGACCGCGCGGGGTGCGTGCTCGGCGAGGAAGGCGCGGGCGGGCTCCACCGCCGGGGCGAAACGGGAATGCCAGGTGGCGAACAGCGTCCGGCCGGAGGCATCTGCCGCGGCGACCAGCGGGGCGAGCTCGCTGACGGTGGCGCCGGGCGGCTTCTCCAAAAGCACATGTTTTCCGTGACTTAGCGCCAGAGTCGCCTGCTCGCGGCGCACCTGCGGCGGGGTGCAGAGCGCCACCGCATCGACCGCGACGCCGCTCGCCAGCAATTCGTCGAGGCTGGCGAAATGCGGGACGCCCTCCAGCGTGGCGTTGCGGCTGGCGATGGCCACCAGCTCGATCCCCTCCGTCTTCGCGATGGCGGGGAGGTGCTGGTCGCGGGCGATCTTGCCGAGGCCGACGAGTGCGAGACGGATCATGACGCGCTGTCCGATGAGAGCGAATTCGAGGACGATGAGGTGGACGATGCGGCCGATTTGCCGGCCGGAATGACCGATGCGATCATTTTCCGTCCTCCGATGCGGGCGCCGGCACGATGGTGCCGTCGACGAGGCGCGGCAGGCGCAGCGGATTACCGTCCTTCACCGCCGCCGGCAGCAGCGCCTCGGGCAGGTCCTGGTAGCAGACCGGGCGCAGGAAGCGGCGGATGGCGAGGGTGCCGACCGAGGTCGAACGCGGGTCCGAGGTCGCCGGGAAGGGACCGCCATGCACCATGGCGTGGCAGACCTCGACGCCGGTCGGCCAGCCATTGGCGAGGATGCGGCCGGCCTTTTCCTCCAGCACCGGGACGAGCTCGGCCGCCAGCTTGTGGTCGGCGGCGTCCAGATGCAGGGTGGCGGTGAGCTGGCCCTCCACCGCACGGGCGATGGCGAGCATCTCGGCGGCGTCGCGGCAGCGGATCACCAGCGAGGAGGCGCCGAACACCTCGTGCGACAGGGCGGCCTCCGACAGGAAGGCCCCCGCTTCGGCGACGAACAGCGCCGGGCGGCAGGCATTCGGGCCGGCTTCCGCGCCGCCGCGGGCGATCTCGGTGGCGCCGGCTCCGGCGAGCGCGGTCACACCCTTGGCATAGGCACCGGCAATGCCGGGGGTGAGCATGGTGGCGGACGGCGCCCCTGCCATCGCCGTGCCGGCGCTGGCGAGGAAACGGTCGAGCCCCTCGCCCTCGATGGCGATGACGAGGCCCGGATTGGTGCAGAACTGGCCGGCGCCCATGGTCAGCGAGCCGACGAAGGCAGTGCCGAGCGCTTCGGCACGCGATTCCAGCGCGGCGGGCAGCAGGAACACCGGGTTGATGCTGCTCATCTCGGCATAGACGGGGATCGGCACCGGGCGCTTCGCGGCGATGGCTACCAGCGCGAGGCCGCCGGCGCGCGAGCCGGTGAAGCCCACCGCCGCGATGCGCGGATCGCCCACCAGCGCGCCGCCCAGCTCATGCGAGGTGCCGGTGAGCAGCGAGAACACGCCTTCCGGCAGCCCCGCCTTCGCCACCGCCGCGCGGATGGCGCGGCCGACCAGCTCCGAGGTACCGGGATGGGCGGGGTGGCCCTTGACGATGACCGGGCAGCCGGCGGCGAGCGCCGAGGCGGTGTCGCCGCCGGCCACCGAGAAGGCGAGCGGGAAATTCGAGGCGCCGAACACCGCCACCGGGCCGACGCCGATATGGCGCAGCCGCAGATCGGCGCGGGGCAAGGGCTTGCGCTCGGGCAGCGGTGAGTCGAGGCGCGGCTCGTCGGCGCCGCCGGCGCGGATCCACGAGGCGAACAGCCGCAGCTGGCCGGTGGTGCGGGCGCGCTCGCCCTGAAGCCGGGCGGCGGGCAGGCCGGTTTCCTGCGAGGCGCGCTCAATGAGGGCGTCGCCGATCGCCTCGATCTCGGCGGCGACGGCGTCGAGGAAGGCCGCGCGGGCTTCCGGCGCCGTCGCGCGGTAGATCGGGAAGGCCTGCGCGGCGAGCGCGGCGGCCTCGGCGACATGGGCCGGGCCGGCCTCGACGAAGGCGGGCTCGATCTCGCTGCCGCGCGCAGGATCGACGGCGCGGAAGGTCGGGCCCTCCGCCACGTCGCGCGAACCGATCAGCAGGGCACCCGTGATGGCACTCATGCTCATTTCCCCCAGCTCAGCACCACCGGATCGAGCCGCTTCGCGATCTCGATCAGCCCGGCGCGGGTGGCGGGATGCACCGGCGGCAACGGCGCGCGCAGCGTGTCATGGGCGATGACGCCGCCTTCCTTCATCAGGATCTTAGCTGCCGCGAGGCCGGTCTGGCGGTTCTCGTAATTGATCAGCGGCAGCCAGCGCATATAGGCGTCGACCGCCGCCTCGCGATCTCCGGCAAAATACGGATCGATGATCTGGCGGATGCCGTCCGGGTAGCCGCCACCGGTCATGGCGCCGGTGGCGCCGGCGTCGAGATCGGCCAGCAGGGTGATGGCCTCCTCGCCGTCCCACGGGCCCTCGATGGCCTCGCCGCCCGCCTCGATCAGCGCCCGCAGCTTGTTCGCGGCGCCGGGCACCTCGATCTTGAAATAGGCGAGATGCTCGATCTCCTTCGCCATCCTGGCGAGGAAGGGCACGGAGAGAGGCGTGCCGGCCACCGGGGCGTCCTGCACCATGATCGGGATATCGATGGCATCCGAGACGGCGCGATAGAAATCGTAGATCGCCGGCTCCGGCACCCGGAAGGTGGCGCCGTGATAGGGCGGCATGATCATCACCATCGCCGCGCCCATTTCCTGCGCCCGCTTCGAGCGCTCGGCGCAGACGAAGGTGGAGAAATGCGTGGTGGTGACGATCACCGGCACCCGGCCGGCGACATGTTCCAGCACGGTGCGCATGACGAGATCGCGCTCGTCATCGGTAAGCACGAACTGCTCGGAGAAATTGGCGAGGATGCACAGGCCGTGCGAGCCGCCGTCGATCATGCAGTCGATGGCGCGCTTCTGGCCGTCGAGATCGAGCCGTCCCTCGGCATCGAACACGGTCGGGGCGACCGGGAAGACGCCTTTATAGGGACGGGCGGCGGAAGTCGTGGTCATCATGCAACCTCAAAACAGATCGATGCGCAGGGATCGGTGCAAACGGTTCAATGGTTGTCGCGCGGTACCGGCGAACCGGAGCGCCCGACCAGGAAATCGAAATCGGCGCCGCGATCAGCCTGCAGCACATGGTCGATATAGAGGCGCTGATAGCCGCGCGCGGCGTGCGGCTCCGGCGCCACCCAGGCTTGGCGGCGGGCGGCGAGCTCCGCCTCGTCCACATGCAGGTGCAGCGAGCGGGCGGGCACGTCGAGGGTGATGAGGTCGCCATTGCGGACGAGCGCCAGCGGGCCGCCGGCGGTGGCCTCCGGGGCGACATGCAGCACCACCGTGCCATAGGCGGTGCCGGACATGCGGGCATCGGAGATGCGGATCATGTCGCGCACGCCCTGGCGCAGGAGCTTAGCCGGCAAAGGCATGTTGCCGACCTCCGCCATGCCGGGATAGCCCTTCGGCCCGCAATGCTTCAGCACCATGATGCAGGAGGCGTCGATGTCGAGGTCCTCGTCGTTCACCGCGTGGTGCATCTCCTCGACGCTCTCGAAGACCACGGCGCGGCCGGTGTGGCGCATCAGTTCGGGCGAGGCCGCCGACGGCTTGATGACGGCGCCGTCCGGGGCGAGGTTGCCGGTGAGGATGGCGATGCCAGCCTCCTCCTTGAACGGCGCCTCGAACGGGGTGATGACCTCTTCGTTCCAGTTCGGCGCCTGCGCGACGTTCTCCCACAAGGTGCGGCCATTGGCGGTGCGTGCGTCCTTGTGCAGGAGGCCGCGCTCGCCGAGCGCGCGCAGCACGGCGGGCAGGCCGCCGGCATAGTAGAAATCCTCCATCAGGAAGCGGCCGGACGGCATCAGGTCGACGAGGCAGTGGATGTCGCGGCCGAGGCGGTCGAAATCCTCGAGGGTGAGGTCGACGCCGATGCGGCCGGCGATGGCCAGCAGGTGGACGACCGCATTGGTGGAGCCGCCGATGGCCGCCAGCGTGCGGATGGCGTTCTCGAAAGCGTCGCGGGTGAGGATGTCGGAGGGCTTCAGGTCCTCATGCACCATCTCGACGATGCGGCGGCCGGCCATGCGGGCGAGCAAGGCGCGGCGGGCGTCGGCGGCGGGGATGGCGGCGTTCTCCGGCAGGCCGATGCCGAGCGCTTCCACCATCGAGGCCATGGTCGAGGCGGTGCCCATGGTCATGCAGGAGCCGGCCGAGCGGTTCATGCCGGCTTCCGCCGCGTGGAACTCCTCCAGCGTCACCTCGCCGGCGCGCAACTGCTCGCTCATCGAGATGATGTTGGTGCCCGAGCCGATGATCTGGCCGCGATAGACGCCGCGCAATTGCGGGCCGCCGGACACGCCGATGGCGGGAAGATCGGCGGAGGCGGCCCCCATCAGCAGCGCCGGGGTGGTCTTGTCGCAGCCCATCAGCAGCACCACGCCGTCGAGCGGATGGGCGCGGATGGCTTCCTCGACATCCATCGAGGCGAGGTTGCGGAACAGCATGGCGGTGGGGCGCATCGTCACCTCGCCGAGCGAGGAGACCGGAAACTCCAAGGGGTAGCCGCCGGCGTCCAGCACGCCGCGCCGCACATGCTCGGCGAGGTCGCGGAAATGGATGTTGCAGGGGGTGAGCTCGGACCAGGTGTTGCAGATGCCGATCACCGGGCGGCCGTCGAACTGGTCCTGCGGCGTGCCGGAGTTCTTCAGGAAGGAGCGGTAATAGAAGCCCATCTTGTCCTGGCGGCCGAACCAGGCCTGACTGCGCAGGGTTTTCTTCTTGTTGTCGTCGCTCATCTCGGCACCCGTTCAGCCTGCCGCGCCATGGCGGCGCAGGCCGTTGAAGATCACATTGGTCATCGCCGCGCCGGCGGCCCCGGCATCGCCGGCGGCGATGGCCTCGACGATGCTGGCATGCGCGCTCACCGCGACGTCGCGCTCATGCGTGTCCGCCGGGGCGGAGAGCACGAAGGAGGCGCGCAGCGCCGCCTCGATCACCGCGCCGATGGAGCGCATGAAGGGATTGCCCGAGGCGTTGGCGATGGCGATGTGCAAGGCGAGGTCGCCCTCGGCGAAGCCCTCGGAGGCGCCGGGCTCCTCCTGCATGCGGGCGACGGCGGCGCGCATCAGCGTGAGGTCGTCCTCGCTGCGGCGCTCGGCGGCGAGGGCGGCCGCCTGCGGCTCCACCGCCAGGCGGATCTCGGCGAGGTCGCGCAGGAAGCGGCGGTCGATGCCGGCGTCGAGATGCCAGGCGAGCACGTCCGGGTCGAACATGTTCCAGCTCGCCCGCTCGCGCACCACCGTGCCGACCCGGGCCTTGGTGGACAGGAGCCCCTTGGCGACCAGCGTCTTCACGCTCTCGCGCAGCACCGGGCGGGAGACGCCGAACAGCAGGGTGAGCTCGGCGTCGCCCGGCAGCTTCGCGCCCTCGCCATAGCGGCCGGCGATGATGTCGATGCCGATGGTGCGCGCCACCTCGGCATGGTTGGAATGGCCGCGGCGGGCGGGGATGACGACGATCTGCGAGCTCATCAGTGCGCTCCTGCGGCGGCAAGGCGGCGCGAGCGCCGCGCCAGACCGAGCGTCGCCTGCTGGAAGCCGATGAAGGCGAACAGCAGCAGCCCGGTGGCGATCTTCGCCCACCAGCTCGACAGCGAGCCGTCGAACGAGATGTAGGTCTGGATCAGCCCCTGGATCAGCACGCCGACGAAGGTGCCGAACACGAAGCCGTAGCCGCCCGACAGGAGCGTGCCGCCGATCACCACCGCGGCGATGGCGTCGAGCTCCACCCCCACGGCGGAGAGCGAGTAGCCGGAGGAGGTGTAGAGCGAGAACACGATGCCCGACAGGCCGGCCAGCGCGCTCGACAGCGTGTAGATGGCGACGGTGGTGCGGGTGACGTTCACCCCCATCAGCGCGGTGGAGACCCGCGAGCCGCCGAGCGCATAGATATTGGCGCCGAAGCGGGTGAGGTGGAGCAGCACCATGCCGCCGGCCACCACCGCCAGCATCGCCATCGCCGGCACGGTGAGCCGGGCGCCGCCCGGCAGGCGGATCGCCTGCTCGGCGAGATGCGAATAGAGGTCGGCGGTGATCGGGATCGATTCCGTCGACATCAGGAAGCTGGCGCCGCGCGCGAGGAACATGCCGGCCAGCGTGACGATGAAGGGAGGCAGCTCGAAATATTCGATCGCCGCGCCCATCGCCGCGCCGAACAGCGCCGAGATGACGAGGATGAGGGCGAAGGCCATCAGCGGCGGCACGCCCCATTGCTCGATGGCGATGGCGAGGAAGACGGTGGTGAAGCCGATCACCGAGCCGACCGACAGGTCGATGCCGCCGGAAATGATGACGAAGGTCATGCCCACCGCGACGATGCCGAGAAAGGCATTGTCGGTGAGCAGGTTCATCACCACCCGCAGCGAGGCGAAGTTCGGGAAGGTGAGCGAGCAGATGAGGAAGCCGATGAGGAACACCGCGCTGGTGGCGGCGACCGGCAGCAGGCGGCTCACGGAATTGCGGCCGGCGACGTTCATTTGCCCCTCCCGAACAGGCTGCTGCCGAGCCCCTTGAGCCGCGGCGACTGGGCGAGCAGCACCGCCAGCACCACCACCGCCTTGACCACCAGATTGGTCTCCGGCGGGAAGCCGGACAGAAGGATGCCGGTGTTCATCGCCTGGATGATGAGCGCGCCGACCACCGCCAGCACCAGCGAGAAGCGGCCGCCGAACAGCGAGGTGCCGCCGATCACCACCGCCAGGATGGCGTCGAGCTCCAGCCACAGCCCGGCATTGTTGGCGTCGGCGCCGAGGATGTCGGCGGCGGCGATGATGCCGGCGATGGCGGCGCACAGCCCGCACCAGCCATAGACGGCGAGGGTGATCAGCCGCGTGCCGATGCCGGCCAGGGCGGCGGCGCGGGCATTGCCTCCGGTCGCCTCGATCATCAGGCCGAGCGCGCTGCCGCGCACGATGAGAAGCGTCAGCCCCAGCAGGGCGAGGGTGATGACCACCGGCGTGGGCAGGCCGAGCACCGAACCGCCGCCGATGAAGGCCAGCTCCGGCGAGCTGAAGGTGACGATGCGGCCCTCGGTGATCAATTGGGCGATGCCGCGCCCGGCCACCATCAGGATCAGCGTGGCGACGATGGGCTGGATGCCGAGCACCGCCACCAGGAAGCCGTTCCACAGCCCGCAGGCGAGGCCGGCGCCCAGCGCGGCGGCCAGCACCACCGGCAGGGAATGCGTATCGGCGAGGCTGGCGGCGATGGCGCCGCAGATCGCCATCACCGCGCCGACCGAGAGATCGATGCCGCGCATGGCGATGACCAGCACCATGCCCAGCGACAGGATCGCCACCGGCGCGCCGCGGTTGAGCACGTCGATGAGGCTGCCGAACAGGCGGCCGTCCTGCAGGCGGATGTCGAAGAATTGCGGCGACACCACCCAGTTGATCGCCAGGATCGCGGCCAGCGCGACGATCTGCGAGGTACCGATGCGGGGAAGACGGAGCGGCATGGTCATCTCCCTCACGCGGCCTGCCCGCTCGCCGGGGCATCGGCGGCGATGGCCTTGAGGATGCCGGGCACGGTGATCTCCTCGCCGGTGAGGCGGGCGACATGCGCGCGGTCGCGCAGCACGATCACCTCGTCGGCATAGGTGACGATCTCCTCCAGCTCCGAGGATACCACCAGGAGCGCCATGCCCTCGGCGCACAGCCGGCGGATCAGCGCGATGATCTCGGCATGGGCGCCGACATCGATGCCGCGCGTCGGCTCGTCGAGGATCAGGAGGCGCGGCTCGGTGGCGAGCCAGCGGGCGAGCAGCGCCTTCTGCTGGTTGCCGCCGGACAGCAGGCCGATGGGCCGCTCCGGGTCGGGCGGGCGGATGTCGAGCAGGCGGATGAACCTGGCGGCGATCTCGTCCTGCTCACGGCGCGACAGCGGCTTCAGCGCCCCGCGCCGCGCCTGAAGCGCCAGCACGATGTTCTCGCGCACCGTGAGCTCGGCGACGATGCCCTCGGTCTTGCGCTCCTCCGGGCAGTAGCCGAAGCCGAGATGCAGCGCCTCCGCCGGGCTCGCCAGCGCGACCTTGCGCCCGTCCACGGTGGCGGCACCGGTATCGGCATGGGCGGCGCCGAAGACGAGGCGGGTGGTCTCGGTGCGGCCGGAGCCGAGCAGGCCGGCGAGCCCGACCACATGGCCGGGCCGCAAGGCGAGATCGAAGGGCGCGACATAGCCGGCCTTGCCGTAATCCTCGAAGGAGGCGAAGGCCGGCTGCTCCGGGCCGGCCTCGGCGCGCCCGGCGCCGGTGTGGGCGGTCGCCTCGGCCAGCTCGCGGCCGAGCATCATCCGCACCAGATCGAGGCGCGGCAGCTGCGCGGTGGTGGCGCTGCCGGCAAGGCGGCCGTTGCGCAGCACGGTGATGCGGTTGCAGATCGCATAGACCTGATCGAGGAAATGGGTGACGAACAGGATGCCGATGCCGCGCGCCGTCAATTTCCGCATCACCGCGAACAGGATCTCGACCTCATGGGCGTCGAGGCTGGCGGTCGGCTCGTCGAGGATCAGCACCCGCGCCGACTGGTCCACTGCGCGGGCGATGGCGACGATGTGCTGCACGGCGACGGAATAGCTCTCCAGCGGTGCCGCGACATCGATGTGGAGGTCGAAGCCGGCCAGCACCTCGCGGGCGCGCCGGCGCATCTCGCCCTCACGCACCAGGCCGAAGCGGGTGGGCTGGCGGCCGAGGAACAGGTTCTGCGCCACCGAGAGGTTCGGCGCCAGGTTGACCTCCTGGTACACCGTGGCGATGCCGGACTTCACCGCCTCCTCCGCCGAGCGCGGGGCGATGTCGGCGCCGGCGAGCCGCAGCGTGCCGGCATCGCGATGCACGACGCCGGTCATGCACTTGATCAGCGTCGACTTGCCGGCACCGTTCTCGCCCAGCAGCGCGTGCACCTCGCCGGCATGCAGCGTCAGGTCGACGCGGTCGAGCGCCCTGAAGCCGGCGAAGGACTTGGAGAAGCCGGTCAGCTCCAGAAGCGGCGCGGTGTCGATCGAGAGGCCGGGAATGGCGGCGGTTTCGGACATGAGCGGCCTCGCCAACAGGGCGGATCGGATGGGGACATCCCGGTGGAAAAGGCGGTGGATGGACCGGCCTTTTCCACAGGGACACGCTGTGGACAATGCCGACGGGCCGGGCAGGTCCGCCGGACGGCTGGGGGGCGAGCATCCTCCGGGGCCCGGCTCTGCCGGGCATCCGAGGGCGCAAGGAACGTCGCGGCTATGACGGTTCGTTCGTTCGCTCGCTCGTTCTTTCCCTCTCCCCATTAGGGAAAGGTGGCCCGCGCAGCGGGTCGGTGAGGAACGCAGCCGCGGAGCCTGGGAGCGGTTCGCCCCCTCACCCCCCTCTCCCCCTCGGGGAGAGGCAGGCGCCCGAATGGGCGAGTGCCGCTTCATGTCACACCGACGACAGCCGGGCGCACCGGCGGATCGTCGTGGATCCCCGGGTCAAGCCCGGGGATGACGTCGTATGGCGGGAACCGGACGGGCAAGGGATGAGGGCATATCCCCGCCGACGCACCGCCCAGCCGGCCGCCTCAGTAGCCGAGGTCCTTCTTGCTCTCGTAGATCGCCTTCGGGTTGTCGGCCTGGGTGTAGAGCTTGGATTCGGTCTGGATCCACTTCGGCGGCACCGTGCCCTTGTCCTTGAAGGCGACGATGGCGTCGAAGGCCGGGCCGGCCATGTTGGGGGTGAGCTCGACGGTGGCGTTGGCCTCGCCGGCCGCCATCGCCTTGAAGATGTCCGGCACCGCGTCGATGGAGACGGTGAGCACCTCGGTGCCCGGCTTCAGCCCGGCTTCCTTCATCGCCTGGATGGCGCCGACCATCATGTCGTCATTATGCGCGTAGACGGCGCAGATGTTCTTGCCGCCGCCCTCGGCCTTGATGAAGCTCTCCATGACTTCCTTGCCCTTGGCGCGGGTGAAGTCGCCGGTCTGCGAGCGGACGATCTTGACGTTGGAGGCGCCGGCGATGCCCTGCTCGAAGCCCTTCTTGCGGTTGGCCGCGACGGAGGCGCCCACCGTGCCCTGCAGCTCGACCACGTTGCAGGGCTTGCCGCCGGCGGTCTTCACCAGCCATTCGCCGGCGACCTTGCCCTCATGCACGGAATCCGAGGTGACGGCGGTGAGGTAGAGCTCCTTGCCGGAGGGATCGATGTCGCGGTCGAGCAGCACGACCGGGATCTTGGCCTCCTTCGCTTCCTTCAGCACCGTGTCCCAGCCGGTGGCGACCACGGGGGCGAGGAAGATGGCGTCGACGCCCTGGGCGATGAAGGAGCGGATCGCCTTGATCTGGTTCTCCTGCTTCTGCTGGGCGTCGGCGATCTTGAAATTGATGTTGCGCTTCTTGGCTTCCGCCTTGGAGACGGTGGTCTCCGCCGCGCGCCAGCCCGATTCCGAGCCGATCTGCGAGAAGCCGACGGTGAGGTCGCCCGCGCGGGCGCCGGTGGCCGCGAACAGGGCGCCGGACATGGCGGTAGCGAGCATCAAAGCTTTGAAAGACATAGCGTTTCTCCCATGGGGTCCAGCTGCGCGCCACTTTCGGGCGCTTGTAAGCTGGCGTTTTATGGCATGGTTTGGAACGCTTGAATAGTCATACTGTTTGACTTTTCAGCCGCCGAACGGCGTGAGGCGCGGACGCGCGAAAACACGGGCGCGGACGCGCGGCGACGCGCCCTCGCGGACATGTCCGGGGGAAGGAAAGCGGGCGGGAAGCGGTGGAAGCGGGCGCGCAACGGGCACGATGACGGGGGCCGCCGGCGCGGCGGCGGCCCCCGTGCATCAGCGGCGCGGAGAGGCGGAAGCGCGGCGGCAGGCGCCGCCGCGGCCGGACGGTCAGCGCACGAAGCCGACGATGTCCTTGACCTGCGCAATGGTGACGTCGGCAATGGCGCGGGCACGGGCGGCGCCGTCGCGCAGCACCGCGTCGATATGGCCGGGATCGGCGACCAGGCGCTTCATCTCGCCGCCGATCGGGCCGAGCCTGTCCACCGCCAGCTCGACCAGCGCGCCCTTGAAGGTGGAGAACTGGCCGCCGCCATAATTCGCCAGCACCTCTTCCTTGCCGGTGCCGGACAGCGCGGCATAGATGCCGACGAGGTTCTCCGCCTCCGGCCGGCCCTTGAGGCCGTCGAGTTCGGTGGGCAGCGGCTCGGGATCGGTCTTGGCCTTGCGGATCTTGGAGGCGACCGCGTCGGCATCGTCGGTGAGGTTGATGCGCGAGAGGTCGGAGGGATCCGACTTCGACATCTTCTTCGAGCCGTCGCGCAGGCTCATCACCCGCGCCGCCGGGCCGCCGATCAGCGGCTCGGTGAGCGGGAAATAGGCCTCGCCGAAGCCGTTGGCGGCGATGGACTCGGCGAAGTCGTTATTGAACTTCTGCGCGATGTCGCGGGTGAGCTCGATGTGCTGCTTCTGGTCCTCGCCCACCGGCACATGGGTGGCGTGGTAGAGCAGGATGTCGGCCGCCATCAGGTTCGGATAGGCGTAGAGGCCGACCGACGCGTTCTCGCGGTCCTTGCCGGCCTTCTCCTTGAACTGGGTCATGCGGTTCAGCCAGCCGAGGCGGGCGACGCAGTTGAACACCCAGGCGAGCTCGGCATGGCCGGAGACCTGGCTCTGGTTGAAGACGATGTTCTTCGTCGGGTCGATGCCGGCGGCGAGATAGGCGGCGGTGACCTCGCGGATGTTGCGCGAGAGCTCGGCCGGCCCGCCCCAGACGCGCATGTCCGGGGTGATGGCGTGCAGGTCCACCACGCAATAGATGCAGTCGAAGCTGTCCTGCAATTCGGCGAAACGCTTGATGGCGCCGAGATAATTGCCGAGATGCAGGTTGCCGGTCGGCTGCACGCCGGAGAATACGCGCTGCTTGACGTTCATTAGACCCTCGAAAAGCCTGGCATCCTCGAAGAAACGGTAGGGCGCCCGGATTCGCCGCGGGCGCGGCCTTCCGGGGTCCGCGTCATGGCACGCACGGCCCGGAGGCGCAAGGGTGGCGCCCTCGTGCCGCCCTCGTGGCGCCCTCAGCGCCGCGGCAGCAGGCCGAGGAGGCGGGCGGCGAGGCCGTAGGCGACGAGGCCCGCCAGCACCATGAGGCCGAGCGCCGGCGCCCCGTGCAGGCCGCCCGCGGCCAGCGGGCCGGCGAGAAGCCGGGCGCCGAGCCCGACCGGCACCGCCATGGCGAGGGTGGCGAGGAGGCAGGCGGCAAGCCGGCGCCAGTCCTCGCCGCCGAGCCGCAGCCGGCCGGCGCGGGCAAGGCCGATCCACAGGCCGGCGAGCGCCAGCAGGCTGGAAGCGACGACGCCGAGCGCCGGCCCGGCGAGGCCGAGCGGGCCGGCGAAGAAGAAGCCGATCACGCCGCCGAGCAGGAGCGCGGCGAGGCTCACGCGGGTGACGAGGCGCCCCAGGCCCTGCGCGAAGGCGGCGGTGGAGAGGATGCGCTCCATCGCCTGCAGCGGCAGGCTGAGCGCCAGCATCGCCAGCGCCTCGCCGGTGAGCAGGGTTGCCGCGGCATCGAAGGCACCGCGCTGGAACAATACCCGCACGATCGGCTCGGCGAGCAGAGCGAGGCCCATCGCCGCCGGCGCGGTGAGCGCCAGCGCCGCGACGAGGGCGTGGCCCAGCAGGCTGCCGCCGGCCGCCGGCTCCGGCCGGCCGCGCATGGCCAGCGCCGGCAGCAGCACCGCTCCGGCGCTCGCCCCGACGAGGCCGAGCGGCAATTCGACGAGGCGGGTGGCATAGAACAGCGCCGAGACGCCGCCCTCCACCCCGGAGGCGCTGGCATTGGCGACGAGGATGCGCAGCTGCGGCAGCGCGGCGGCGAACAGGGTCGGCCCCGCCGCCGCCAGTACCGGCAGCGCCGCCTTCAGCGCCGCACGGTCCGGCATGAGGGTGGCGGGCCGATAGGGCAGCGCGACGCCGATCACCACCAGCTGGGCGAACGCGCCGGCCAGCGTCGCCACCGCGAGCAGGGCCAGCGCGAGGGAGGGCTCGCCGCCGGCATGCAGCAAGGCGAGCAGGCCGATCACCGCCAGCACGGCGAGATTGCCGGCGGCCGGCGCGAAGGCCGGGCGCGTCACCCGGCCGGCGGCGTTCACCAGCGCGGCGAGCACCCCGGCGCAGGCAGCGAGCGGCAGGGCGAAGACGGCGAGGCGCCCCGCCAGCACCGCGCCGCCGGCGCGGGCGGGATCGTCGAGGAAGCCGGGCGCCAGCAGCGCCGTCACCTGCGGCATGAACAAGCCGAGCCCCGCCGCGATGAGAGCGGCAGCAAGGGTGAACACCAGGACCAGCGCGCCGGCGAAGCGGGATTCGGAAAGGGAGGCACCGGCAAGGGAGGCACCGGCGGGAATGGCTCTCGCCGACGCCACGGCATGCGGCCTGTCGAGGCGAGAGCCGCGGGACATGCCGGCGGGCCCTTCGCCGCCCGATGCCCCGAGGCTCTCGGCCGGCACGGCGGGCGCGTCACCGGCGAGCCGTTCGTCGACGGGCCATTCGTCGACGAACCGTTCGTCGACGAGCCCTGCGCCGGCCGCGCCGGGCGGCTCCTCGGGGGGCGACCGGCCGGCGAGCCGTGGCAGGATGGCGGCGTTGAGCGCCCCCTCGCCGAGCAGGCGGCGGGCCAGCTGCGGGATGGCGAGGCCGGCCACCGAGGCATCGGCCACCGCGCCGGTGCCGAACAGCGCCGCCACCGCCGCATCGCGGGCGAAACCGAGCACGCGCGAGACGAGCGTCAGCGAGACGACGGTGGAGGCATGCCTGAGAAGCGACATCAAGGCGCCGGCGATTGGGACCGCGCCAGCAATAGACGCTCGCGCCGCGCGGCGGAAGGGCGGGATGCCGCGCGGCAGGGAAGAGGGGCGGGGAAGATGCGAGAGGCAAGGCCGAGCTGAGCCGCCGGCAGGTCGCCGGGAATTGGCAGGCCGGCGGCGGAGACGTCGATCTCCGGGGTCGGGCAGCGGCGCCATCCTGCGTGCGGAAGCGGCCGGGGCCGCACTCCCTGAAGGCCGCGCCGGCGCCCCCGGCGATGGGGCCATGCCACGGCAGGGACGGGACGGGGACGGACCGGCCATGTCGGGGGCCGTTGCGGCCACGTTGCGGCCACGTTGCGGCCCCTTGCCGGCTCTGCTACCGGAAGGCTCATCCTTCCCCATGCGAAAGGCCTGAACGTGACCGCAGAGCTCGATGTGATCGGTTTCGGCAACGCCATCGTCGACGTGCTCACCCGCACCGAAGACGATTTCCTGATCGCGCACGGCATGCGCAAGGGCGGCATGACGCTGATCGACGAGGAACGCGCCGAGACGGTCTATGCCGCCATGGGGCCGGGGGTCGAGATCTCCGGCGGCTCCGCGGCCAACACCGTCGCCGGCGTGGCGGCGCTGGGCGGACGCGCCGGCTTCGTCGGCAAGGTGAAGGACGACGCGCTCGGCACCATCTTCGCCCATGACATCGGCGCCGCCGGCATCGCCTACCGCACCGCTCCGGCGCAGGACGGCCCGGCCACCGCCCGCTGCCTGATCCTGGTGACGCCCGACGGCGAGCGCACCATGAACACCTATCTCGGCGCCGCGCAGGACCTCTCGCCCGCCGATGTCGACGAGGAGATGGTGGCGGGCGCCACCGTGACCTATCTCGAAGGCTATCTCTGGGACCCGCCGCCGGCCAAGGAAGCCTTCCTCAAGGCCGCCGGCATCGCCCACAAGGCCGGGCGCAGCGTGGCGCTCACCCTTTCCGACGCCTTCTGCGTCGACCGCTACCGCGCCGAGTTCCTCAAGCTGATGCGCGCCGGCACGGTCGACCTCGTCTTCGCCAACGAGGCGGAGCTGAAATCGCTCTACGAGACCGCCGACTTCGACACCGCGCTGGCCCAGCTCACCCTCGACGTGCGCCGCGCGGTGGTGACACGCTCCGAGCAGGGGGCGCTGTGGGTCTCCGGCACCGAGCGGGTGGCGGTGCCGGCCTTCCCGGTGGCGCAGGTGATCGACACCACCGGCGCCGGCGACCTGTTCGCCGCCGGCTTCCTGCACGGCTTCGCGCGCGGCTTCGCCCCGGCGGAGTCGCTGCGCCTCGGCGCGCTGGCGGCGGCGGAGGTGATCGGCCATATGGGCGCGCGCCCCGAACGCGGCCTGAAGGAGCTGGCGCAGGAGAACGGCCTGCGGGTGTGAGCGCCCGGGACGGAGCGGCGGGATCGGGCGGCAGGATCGGGCGCGACGACGCAACTTCGTCACGATTGCCGGCGAAGCTTGGCGACCGTCGCGCGTCCGAGGTTCGCCCTCCGAGGTTCGTCCCATGAGCGTCGTGCAGCTCGAGACCCCGCCACTTCCCTATGACGCCAGCCGCTTCCGCTCGACGGCGGAATTCTACGGCCGCTATCGCCAGCCCTACCCGCCGGAATTGCTGGCCGCGGTGGCGCGCCGGATCGGGCTGAAGCCCGGCGACCGGCTGCTCGACCTCGGCTGCGGGCCGGGGCCGCTGGCGATCGGCTTCGCCCGGCTCGGCCTCGACGTCACCGGCATGGACCCCGAGCCTTCCATGCTGGAAGCCGCGCGCGCCGACGCGGCGGCCGCCGGGCTGGCGCTGCGCCTCGTCGAGGGCTCGTCCTACGACCTTTCCCCGGCGCTCGGCCGGTTCCGCGCGGTGACGATGGGCCGCGCCTTCCACTGGATGGACCGGGCGGCGACGCTGCGGGCGCTCGACGCGCTCGTCGAGCCCGGCGGCGCGGTGGTGCTGATGGGCGACCGGCGGGTGGACTGCCGGCCCGACTGGCACGCGGCGCTCGACCGGCTGGCCGAGCGGCACGCGCCGCAGCGCTATGCCGACCGCAAGCGACGCCAGCAGCCGGACTGGATGCCGCATGAGGCGGTGCTGGTCGCCTCGCCCTTCGGCCATGTGGAGCGGATCGGCCGCATCCTGCCGCGCGAGCGCGATGTCGAGGACGTGGTGGGCCTCGCCTATTCCCGCTCGCTCACCTCGCCGGCGGCATTGGGCGCGGCGCAGCCGGCCTTCGAGCGCGACTTGCGGGACGAACTCGCGCACCTCGCCCCGGACGGGCGCTTCCACGACGTCATCGAGATCAGCGCGGTGCTGGCCTTCCGGCAGGCGCCGGGAGGCTGAGCGCGCGCGCCGGCTGCCCGGCGCAGGCCTGTCCGCCGGGACATACCCGATGCCTCCAAAGACGGCATGGGGCTGTCCCTTTGGTCGCCGGCTCGCCCGACGCCCTGTCCGAAGGGGGAGGCCGGCCTACCTCTCATGATCGCTTCAGGCACCGGGGCGCCGCAGGCTAGGCTGGGTCCGCCCGTTTTCCGGCCGGAGCATTCCCTTACGTAATCTCTTCGCCGGTGCGGGGAATGCGGAGGCCTGTTCCGCCGTGCCTATCCGTTGCGGGCGTGGCCGGCGCGAGTTCGCTCCGCCGGGCGACTTCCGTTCGATCGTCTCCAGCCTCCTCCACCGCGGAGCGCGCGCATGTACGACGTCGACTGGCATCGCCGGCACGAAGCCCGGACGGAAGCCTCCGCCGACCGCATCCTGTCGCTGCTGCGCGCCGTCCTGCCCTTCGAGACCGCGCTCGATGTCGGCTGCGGCGACGGCATCTGGCTGCAGGCGGCGCAGCGGCTCGGCGTCGGGACGATCCTCGGGGTCGACGGCCCCTGGACGGATGTCGCCCGGCTCCGCATCCCCGCCGATGCCGTGCGCATCGTCGACCTCGAACGGCCCTTCGATCTCGGCCGGACGTTCGATCTCGCCATCTGCCTGGAAGTCGCCGAGCATGTGAGCCACGGCGGCGGGGAACAGCTGGTCCGCAGCCTGACGCGCCATAGCGACCTGATCCTGTTCGGGGCGGCGATCCCGTTCCAGGGCGGGTTCCGGCACATCAACGAGCAGTGGCAATCCTACTGGGTGGGGCTGTTCAAGGCGCGCTCGTTCCGCCACCTCGACCTGATCCGGCCGCAGGTGTGGAACCAGGACGAGGTGCATTTCTGGTACAAGCAGAACGCGCTGGTCTACATCAACGAGCGGCGCCCGGACCTCATCGCCCTGGCGGAAGCCTATCGCGAGCGGGCCGGGCTCGCCGCCTTCCCGACCGACATGGTGTATCCCGACCTCTATCTCGCGCTCGCTTCCTATGAGCGGATCGCCTTTCGCCCGCTGCTGAACCGGCTGCCGGCGCGGGCGATGAGCAAGTTCCTCGATATCGTCCAGCGCCGGATCTAGCGGCGCAGGCGCCGCCGTCCGCCACCGGAACGGCGGGCGGACGGCGAGGCGCGAGCCTCAGCGCGGGGCGCGTTTGGCGAGGATGCGCTGCAGGGTGCGGCGGTGCATGGAGAGGCGGCGCGCCGTCTCCGACACGTTGCGCCCGCACAGCTCGTAGACCCGCTGGATGTGCTCCCAGCGCACCCGGTCGGCCGACATCGGGTTTTCCGGCAGCTGCGGCTTGTAGTCGGCCTGGGCGTTGAGCGCGGCGCAGATGTCGTCGGCATCGGCCGGCTTGGCGAGGTAGTCGACGGCGCCCATCTTCACCGCGTTCACCGCGGTGGCGATGTTGCCATAGCCGGTGAGGATGATGCCGCGGGCCTCCGGGCGCCGGCGCTTCAGCGCCGAGATGACGTCGAGGCCGTTGCCGTCGCCGAGCCGCATGTCCACCACCGCATAGGCGGGCGGGCCACCCTCGACGCGGGCGAGGCCGTCGGCGACGGTTTCCGCCGTGGTCACCGCGAAGCCCCGCATCTCCATGGCGCGGGCCAGACGCTGCAGGAAGGGTCGGTCGTCGTCGACGATCAGCAGCGAGCGTTCGATCGTATCGGCGGTGGTATCGAGCATGGCGTTTCCCCGGCGAGGGCTCCCTTGCGGCCGCCATTCTTTGCGGCGGCCTCTGCATTTTGTGCGAAGCTACACCGCAGGGACGGCGATGCACAGCGCCGTGGCATTATAACGCAGCGTCGGGCCTTGTCATTTCGGCGCCGCAGCGACGGTCTCGCGCTCGGAAATGTCGACGAGGCGCCGCGGCCAGCGCACGGTGACGCGGGCGCCGTGGCGCGGCGCCGGCAGGTTCACATAGGCGAGCTCGGCGCCGGAGCGCTCCAGCAGCGTCTTGGCGATGAACAGGCCGAGGCCCAGCCCGTGCTCGCCCGCCTCGTCCTCCGGCCCCTCCTCGCTGTCCTCGCGCCGCCAGCGGTGGCGGCCGCGGCTGGTGAGATAGGGCGCGCCGATGCTGTCGATGAGCTCGGCGGGGAAGCCGGGGCCGTCATCGGTGACGGTGACGACGACGTCGCGGTCGTTCCAGTCGGCGGCGATCTCCACCCGGCCGGCGGCGAAATCGACGGCGTTCTCCACGATGTTGCCGAGGCCGTAGGTGAGGCCGGGATTGCGGGCGATCACCGGCTCGCCGATGCGGGTCGAGGCGGAGACCTCGACGGCGATGCCGAAATTGCGGTGCGGCGCCGCCACGTCCTCCAGGAGATGCGTGACCTTCATGCGGTCGAACGGCGCCTCGCCGGCATCGAGGGTGGTGAGCCGCCGCAGGATGGCGCGGCAGCGCTCGGCCTGCTCGCCGAGCAGGCGGATGTCGTCGCCGATCGGGCTGTCGGCGGGCAGGTCCGGCGGCAGGCCGCGGGCGAGTTCCTTGGCCACCACGGTGATGGTGGCGAGCGGCGTGCCGAGCTCATGGGCAGCGGCGGCGGCGAGCCCGTCCAGCGCCGAAAGATGCTTCTCGCGGGCCAGCACCAGCTCGGTGGCGGCCAGCGCCTCGGAGAGCTCGCGCGTCTCCTCGGCGACCCGCCAGGCATGCGAGCCGATGAAGGCGATGGCGACCGCCAGCGCGCTCCAGATGGCGGCGAGATAGAGCGGCGGCAGCACCGGCCCGGCGCCGAGCGCCTCGCTGTACTTCCACGGCAGCGGCATCTGCCACAGGCCGACCAGCGCCGCGAGGGCGCCGGCGAGCAGGCCCAGCAGCAGGGTGGAGCGCGGCGACAGCGCGGTGGCCGAGATCAGCACCGGCGCGAGGAACAGCACCGCGAAGGGGTTGGCGAGGCCGCCGGTGAGGAACAGCAGCGCGGCGAGCTGCAGGATGTCATAGGCCAGCAGCCAGGTCGCCTCGGTATTGGACAACCGCCGGGCGCCGGGCGAGCGCAGGCGCAGGGCGAGATTGAGCCAGGCGGACAGCGCCACCACGGCAAGGCAGGCGCCGATCGGCACGCTGAAGCCGAGCAGCCACTGCACCACCACGATCGCGGCCGTCTGGCCGGAAATCGCCAGCCAGCGCAGGCGGATGAGCGTATCGAGCCTGAGGCCGAAGAAGCGCTCGCCGATCGGATGATCCAGCGAAAGTGGCATTTTGTTCCCCCCTGCGCGCCTTCTATACAGGCAAGCGCTGCGGCGCGGGAATGCGTTGATTCGTTGACGCGCCGCCGAAAGCGACTATGTGTTGCGTTGCACAACAGCGCCGCCGGCCGTTCGCGGCCGCGGAAACCGGGCGGGACCTCGGTAATGTGCGCCGGGATCGGCTGCCGGAACGTGCCGTTCCACCCATGGCAGGCTGCCGGATGCCCCTGATGCGGGACGCGGCGCCGATGAGTGGCAGAACCATCGTTTGAAAGCGGAGGCGCGAATGGCGATCGGGGTATTCGGGGCCGTGCCCGATGCGGGGGAAGCCGCTCGGACGCCGACGGACATGCTGGAGGCGGCCTCCGTCTTCTCCCGGCCGCTCTACTGGATGTTCGAGATGGGCCAGGCGGCGCTCGACCCGTTCCGGGCGATGGCCGATGCCGGCCGGCTCTACTACCGCAACCCGGCCAACCCGCTCGCCCACACCGATTTCGGCCGCACCCTGCTCGCGGGCTTCGAGATGTTCGAGCGCACGACGCGGCGCTACGGCAAGCCGGACTGGCGGATCGAGGACACCACGGTGGGCGGCACCAAGGTGCCGGTGCGCATCGAGACGGTGTGGGAGAAGCCGTTCTGCCGGCTGCTCCACTTCGAGCGGGCCTTCGCGCGGCCGCCGCGCCGGCCGCAGCCGCGCATGCTGATCGTGGCGCCGCTGTCGGGCCACTATGCCACGCTGCTGCGCGGCACGGTGGAGACGCTGCTGCCCAACCACGACATCTACGTCACCGACTGGGTGGATGCGCGCATGGTGCGGCTCGCCGAGGGGCGCTTCGACCTCGACGACTACATCGACTACCTGATCGAGATCTTCCATTTCCTCGGCGGCGGCGTGCATGCGCTCGCCGTGTGCCAGCCGGCGGTGCCGGTGCTGGCCGCCGTCTCGGTGATGGAGGCGAAGGGCGATCCCGACGTGCCGGCCTCCATGGTGCTGATGGGCGGGCCGATCGACACCCGCGAGAGCCCCACGGCGGTGAACGACTTCGCGCAGGCGCGCGGGCTCGACTGGTTCCGCCGCAATGTCATCACCACCGTGCCCTGGCCGCATGCCGGGGTGATGCGGGAGGTCTATCCCGGCTTCCTGCAGTTGCACGGCTTCATGAGCATGAATCTGGAGCGGCACCTGCAGGCGCATGCCGACATGTTCCGCCATCTGGTGAAGGGCGACGGCGACAGCGCGTCCAAGCACCGCGAGTTCTACGACGAATATCTCTCGGTGATGGACCTGCCGGCGGAATATTACCTGCAGACGCTGCAATCGGTGTTCATCGACCATGCGCTGCCGCGGGGGGCGTTCACCCATCGCGGCGAGACGGTGGATCCCGGCGCCATCCGCAACGTGGCGCTGCTCACCGTCGAGGGCGAGAACGACGACATCTCCGGCGTCGGCCAGACGCGGGCGGCGCACAAGCTGTGCACCAACCTGCCGGAGGACAAGCGCGCGCACTATCTGCAGCCGACCGTCGGCCATTACGGCGTGTTCAACGGCTCGCGCTTCCGCGCCGAGATCGCCCCGCGCATCTCCGACTTCGTGCTCAGCCACAACTGGCCGAAGAAGGGACACAACCAGCCGGCGGAAGCGCCCGGGCCCGCCCCGGACGCGTGAAAATCGGCGGGGCCGGCCATAGCCTGGCCTGCCTGGCTGGCCCCGCCCGTCCGGCTCGCGCCGTCCGTCGCAATCGGTGTCGCCGGGCGGAATTTGGAAGCCGCCGCCCGGCACTATGTTCCGGCGGGCGTTCCGGCTCCGGGGTTGCGTACTCCCGGCGCCGGCACGGCGGCCGCGAAGAACCTGCCGCCCGCGCCCGTCTCCTGCTTAAAATCGACGATCCCCGCGCCTCCGCCGGCCCCGCGCCCCCCCCCCCGGCGAGCCGCAGGTGACGGCCCGCCGCCGCGAATGGGCGCCGGCGGAGGGGGACGCGCCGGCGACTACTCGCCGGCGACATCCTGTGGCATCAGCCGCTCGAGGCGCGGCATCAGCGGACGCACCGCCGCGGCATCCGCCCGCCCTGCGGCGCGCAGCTGGCCGAGGCGCTGCTCATGCTCCTCGACGAAGCCGAGGGCGGCGGCGCGCTGCTCGGGCGTCATGCGCGGGGCGTGCTCGAGGCGCCGGCGCATCTGGGCGAAGCGCGCCTCCAGCGGCCCGGCCGGCAGATTGGCGAGATAGCCGCAGATGGTGGCATCGAAGGCGGCCCGCCAGCTCTCGCGGGTGAAGCCCGCCTTGGCGATCAGCCGGTCGCGCACCTCGTCGCGGGTGAACCATTCCTCGGCGCTCTCCTCGTCATAGGCGAGCGGGCCGAGCTCGGGGGAAAGCGTCTCGATGAGATCCACGACCCGGGCCGCCTCGGCGGCGGTGAGGGCGGGATCGGCCGCGGGATTGGCCGCAGCATGGGCCGCGGCGTGGGCCGCGGCGTGGGCCGCGGCGTGGGCGACGAGACCGGCAAGAAGGATGAGCGCGAGGGTGACGATGGCCGCACGCGTCCGCAGGCGTAGGGGCAGGAAAGACATGGCTGGCACTCGCTGATGACAGGCGGGCACCTTGCTAAACGGACCATCCGGTCCGGTCTCGGCATGGCGCGCAGCGACTGGGCGCGCGGCGCAGCGCCTCAGCCGTGCCGCGCCCGCATCGCCCGCGCCCGCACATCGGAGGGCGTGCAGCCATAGCGGCGGCGGAAGGCGCGGTTGAAGGTCGACAGGTCGGCGAAGCCGGCATCGAAGGCGAGGCCGGCAATGCCCTCGCGATTGGCCGGGTCGCCGAGCCGCCGGAAGGCGCGCTCCAGACGCGCCTCGCGCAGGAAATCGGAGAAGCTGGTGTCCTCCTGCGCAAACAGGAGCTGCAGGTAGCGCGGCGAGATGCCGTGGCGGCGGGCGACGGCGGCGACATCCAGCGCCGGATCATCGAGCCGGGACAGGATGTGCTTCTTGAGCAGGGCGAGCCGGGCGCTGCGCAGCGCCGAGCCGTGCTCGCGCGCCGCCTCCGCCGGCTCGGCGGCGAGGGTGAGCGCGGCGAGCCGGACGAGATGGTCGCTCGCCAGCCGCACCGCTTCCGGCGTCGACGGCGGCTGGCGGCGCAGCAGCCGGGCATAGCCGACGAGCAAGCCGAGGCCCGCCGCCTCGCGGCCCGCCGTGCGGAAGGCGCGCCCGCCGAGGCCCGGCACCAGCGCCGCCAGCGCGCGGCGCGGCAGCACCAGTACCTCGTAGCAGCTGGCGGGCGCCCGGGTGACGAAGCGCGCCGCCTGGTCGATGGCGAGCAGTTCCCCGGCGCCGACGCCGAGCGTGCGGGCGCCGTCGATCTCCGTCTCGTAGCCCGCGGGATTGACCAGCAGCTGGTAGTCGTCGCGCCCGTCGGCGAGCAGCTCGCCGTTGCGCACGCCGGTGAAGGCGTCGTAGCAGGCCTCGCCGACCAGCACGCCGTCGAGCGGCAGGATGGCGAAGCGGGCGCGGAAACCCTCGGGATCCACCGGCCGGAAGCTCATGCCGGCGGCGTGGCGGCCGACCACGTCATGGACGAAGGCGAGGCGCTCGTGCCGCGGCACGTCCTCGGTCGACAGGCGTTGCATGCAGTCCCCCCGGGCAGCCTTCTTGTCGCGGCTTGCTGGCGGGCAGAGGTGTGACGCAACGGAAGAAATGTCAATCGGGCCGGCCGGCGCCGGCACCGGGCGCTTC
The DNA here is from genome assembly GCF_018390555.1 of Ancylobacter oerskovii. Lineage (GTDB taxonomy): Bacteria > Pseudomonadota > Alphaproteobacteria > Rhizobiales > Xanthobacteraceae > Ancylobacter > Ancylobacter oerskovii. Next base: position 207,006 of record NZ_JAHBGB010000033.1, read on the forward strand.
AGGGCTCCCAATAGGGCGGGTCGCCGAAGCATCGGCGCAGCCAGTCGGCGAGCGCCCGCAGCTTCGCCGTGGGGCGCCGGCCCTCGGGATGGGCGATGTAGATGAATTCCGGCTCCGGCGCGGCGTCGATCTCGATGCGCTGCAGGGTGCCGGCCTTCAGCGGCGGACCGGAAATGAACAATGGCAGCAGCGCGATGCCGAGGCCGGCCTCGGCGGCATCGCGCATCAGCTCGCCATTGTTCACCCGCAGCGCCGGCGTCGCCCGCAATTGCACCGCCCCGCTGCGGGTGAGGAAGCGCCAGTCGGCGACGCCGCGGCCGGTGTAGAAGATGGCGCGGTGGCGATCGAGCTCGGCCAGGCTCGTCGGGCTGCCGTGACGGGCGAGATAATCCGGCGAGGCGACCAGCACCCGCCGGCTGGGGGCGAGGCGCCAGGCGACGAGGCGGCTGTCGCGCAACGGCCCGTGGCGCACCACGCCGTCATGGCCTTCCGAATGCGCGTCGATGACCCGGTCGTCGAGATCGAGGGTCAGCTCGATCTGCGGGTGGCGGGCGAGGAAGGGATAGAGCGCCGGGCCCAGATGCAGCCGGCTGAAGGTGACGGGCGCCGAGAGCCGCAGCGGCCCCGCCAGCGTGCTGCGCCGCTCGGCGAGATCGGCCGCGGCGGCATCGAGCTCGCGCAGCGCCCCCGATGCCCGCTCCAGAAAGGCGCTTCCATCCTCGGTGAGCGACAGCCGGCGGGTAGAGCGATGGATCAGGCTGGCCCCGAGCCGACGCTCCAGCTCCTTCAGCCGGTCGCTGACCACCGATTTCGACAGGCCGAGCCGGCGGGCGGCCTCGCTGATCGAGCCCGCCTCGGCCACGGCGACGAAGGCGGCGATGCCGTCGAGCTTCATCGTTCGGATTTCCCGGACATGAATTCCATGAGCCGCATGCTAATCCGAACGCGGCCGCCTCACCATACTTCCCGGCGAGAGGGCTTCCGCATCGCGCGGGAGCCGATGGATGAGGAAGATTCCGATGGGACGTCTCGAAGGAAAGGTCGCGCTGATCACCGGCGCCAGCTCCGGCATCGGCCGCGCGACGGCGACGCTGTTCGCCGCCGAGGGAGCCCGCGTGGTGGTGGGCGCCCGCCGCCAGGCCGAGCTGGACGCGCTGGTGGCGGAGATCGCCGGCGCCGGCGGGGCGGCGGCGGCGCTGGCCGGCGACGTGAAGGACGAGGACTATGCCCGCGCTTTGGCGGCACTGGCGGCCGACCGGTTCGGCCGGCTCGACATCGCCTTCAACAATGCCGGCACGCTGGGCGAGGGCGGCCCCAGCACCGGCATATCGGCGCAGGGCTGGGCGGACACGCTGGCGGTGAACCTGACCGGCGCCTTCCTCGGCGCCAAGCACCAGATTCCCGAAATGCTGAAGACCGGCGGCGGCTCGGTGATCTTCACCTCCACCTTCGTCGGCTACACGACGGCGTTTCCGGGGCTGGCCGCCTATGCCGCCTCGAAATCCGGGCTGATCGGCCTGACCCAGGCGCTGGCGGCGGAGTTCGGGCCGCAGGGCATAAGGGTCAACGCCGTGCTGCCGGGGGCGGTGGAGACCGAGATGTATCGCGAGGCCAACGGCACGCCGGAAGCGCAGGCCTTCGTGACCGGCCTGCACGCGCTGAAGCGGGTGGCGCGCCCGGAGGAACTGGCGCGCTCGGTGCTCTACCTCGCCTCGGACGACGCGTCCTTCGTGTCGGGCACCGCGCATCTGGTGGATGGCGGGCTGTCGATCACCCGCACCTAGGGGCAGCCCGTCAGCGGGGCGGCGAGGGCCCCTCACCCCAACCCTCTCCCCGACGGGGAGAGGGGGAAGAAGGGGCGGGGACGAGGATGAGCCGATTTCAAGCGACAAGGGCGACGAAGCGGCGGTGCCGGCCGGCACCGTCGCGCCGTCAATGGGTGCGGGCGAACATCTCGTTGAAGGAATAGCCCGAGCCGCGCACGGTGCGGATGGGATCGGGCTGGCGCGGGCGGTTGAGCGCCTTGCGCAGCCGCCCGACATGCACGTCCACCGTGCGCTCGTCGATATAGACGTCCTGGCCCCACACGCCGTCGAGCAGTTGCTCGCGCGAATAGACCCGGCCCGGCGACTGCATGAGGAACTCCAGCAGCCGGAACTCGGTGGGGCCGAGATGCAGCTCGCGGCCGGAGCGGTGCACCCGCTTGGTCTCGCGATCGAGCTCGATGTCGCCGGCGCGCAGCAGCGTCGAGATGTGGTCGGGCTTGGCCCGGCGCAGCAGGGCGCGCACGCGGGCGACCAGCTCCGGCACCGAGAACGGCTTCACCACATAGTCGTCGGCCCCGGTGGCGAGGCCCCGCACCCGCTCGGTCTCCTCGCCGCGGGCGGTGAGCATGAGGATCGGCATGCGCTCGGTTTCCGGCCGGGCCCGCAGGCGCCGGCACAGCTCGATGCCGGACAGGCCGGGCAGCATCCAGTCCAGCAGCAGGAGGTCCGGCACCCTCTCGCGCAGCCGCGTCTCCGCCTCGTCGCCCCGCCCCACGCTCTCCACCGAATAGCCCTCGGCCTCGAGATTGTAGCGCAGCAGCAGGGTGAGCGGCTCCTCGTCCTCGACGATGAGAATGTTGGTCGGCATCGCTTTTTCCGTGCGAATGGTCGCTAACGCCGGTTCCGCCCGTCTCAGGACGGGAACGGAACCGTGGTCAGGCTGGAGTTGTCCTGCTTCGGCCGTTCCTCGGTCAGCAGCTGGCCGGTGGCGAGATAGTGCACCGTCTCGGCGATGTTGGTGGCGTGGTCGCCGATGCGCTCGATGTTCTTGGCGCAGAACAGCAGGTGCGTGCACAGCGAGATGTTGCGCGGATCCTCCATCATGTAGGTGAGGAGCTCGCGGAACAGCGAGGTGTAGAGGATGTCGATCTCGCCATCGCGCTTCCACACCTCGATGGCGCGGGCGTCCTCGCGGCTGGCATAGGCGTCGAGCACTTCCTTGAGCTGCTCGAGCACCATGCTCGACATGTGCTCGACACCGCGCACCAGCTTCTGCGGATGGAACTCGCCGGTGAGCGCCAGCACCCGCTTGGAGGTGTTCTTGGCGAGGTCGCCGATGCGCTCGAGGTCGTTGGCGATGCGCATCGCCGCCACGATCTCGCGCAGGTCGCCGGCCAGAGGCTGGCGGCGGGCGATGGTGAGGACCGACTTCTCCTCGATCTCGCGCTGGAGCAGGTCGATGGGACCGTCCAGCACGATGACCTTCTGCGCGAGCTCGGTGTCGCGCTTGACCAGCGACTGCACGGAATCGGCGACCAGCTGCTCGGCCTGGCCACCCATCTCCACCACGCGGCGGCTGATCTCCTTGAGATCGGTATCGAAGGACGAGACGATGTGCTCGGAGGGCATGGGGCAGTCCTTTTTCCCGTCGCGGCTCAGCCGAAGCGGCCGGTGATGTAGTCGCGGGTGCGCGCCTCGCGCGGATTGGTGAAGATCTCGTTGGACGCCCCCACTTCGATCAGCTCGCCGAGATAGAAGAACGAGGTGATGTCGGCGCAGCGGGCGGCCTGCTGCATGTTGTGCGTCACGATGACGATGGTGAATTCCTGCTTCAGCTCGTCGATCAGATCCTCGATCTTCGAGGTGGAGATCGGGTCGAGCGCCGAGGTCGGCTCGTCGAGCAGGATCACTTCCGGGCGCACCGCGATGGTGCGGGCGATGCACAGGCGCTGCTGCTGGCCGCCGGACATGCCGAGCGCCGAGGTGTGCAGGCGGTCCTTGGTCTCTTCCCAGATGGCGGCCTTGCGCAGGCACCACTCGACGCGCTCGTCCATCTGCGACTTGGAGAGGCTCTCGTGCAGCTTCACGCCGAAGGCGATGTTGTCGTAGATCGACATCGGGAACGGCGTCGGCTTCTGGAACACCATGCCGATGCGCGAGCGCACCACGGTGGAGTCCAGGTCCTTCGACAGGAGGTCGCCGCCGTCGAACAGGATCTTCCCTTCCGCGCGCTGGCCCGGATAGAGCTGGTACATGCGGTTGAAGATGCGCAGCAGGGTGGACTTGCCGCAGCCCGAGGGGCCGATCATCGCGGTGACGCGCTTCTCGGGGATCTCGAAGTTGATGTTCTTCAGCGCGTGGTTGTCGCCGTAGTAGAAATTCAGCTTCTCGACCTTGAGCTTGGGCGCGGAGGACGGCGCGGTGGCGCGGTTCACCGCGGAAGCGATGTCGATGGAGGTATCGGGTGCGAAGTTCATAGCCGTCTCACTTCATCTTCGCCAGAATCAGGCGGGACAGGACGTTCAGGGTCAGCACCCCGACGGTGATGATGAGGGCGCCGGCCCAGGCGAGGGCGACCCAGTCCTCGAAGGGGCTGGCGGCGTATTGATAGATGGCGATCGGCAGCGAGGCCATGGGTGCGCCGAGATTGATCGACCAGCCATTGTTGCCGAGCGAGGTGAACAGCAGCGGCGCGGTCTCGCCGGCGGCGCGGGCGAGCGCCAGCAGGATGCCGGTGACGAGGCCGGCGCGGGCCGCGCGCCAGGTGACGAAGGTCACGACCTTCCATTGCGGCGCGCCGAGCGCGAAGGCCGCCTCGCGCAGGCCGATCGGCACCAGGTTCAGCATGTCCTCGGTGGTGCGCACCACCACCGGGATGACCAGGATGGCCAGCGCGATCGAGCCCGCCCAGCCGGAGAAGCCGCCGAACGGCACCACCAGCAGCTGGTAGACGAACAGGCCGATCAGGATCGACGGCGCCGAGAGCAGCACGTCGTTCACGAAGCGCACGACATTGGCGATCTGGGTGCCGCGGCCGTTCTCGGCGAGGAAGGTGCCGCACATCAGGCCGATCGGCGTGCCGATGACCAGCGCCACGACGATCTGGATCAGCGAGCCGACAATGGCGTTGAGCAGGCCGCCGCCGGCGCCGGGCGGCGCGGTGATGCGGGTGAAGACGTGCGGGCCGAGCGCGGGCAGGCCGCGCGAGAGCAGGGTCCAGAGGATCCAGGCGAGCAGCACGATCGACAGCGCGGCGAAGCCGGTGGAAACCGCCTTGACGACCAGGTCCGTGGTACGGCGACGGGCGAGCGAGGCCATGATTTCCCCTCCCCTCAGGACTTGAGCTTCGAGCGCACCAGCAGCCGCGACAGCGCCAGCACGATGAAGGAGATGACGAACAGGATGAAGCCGAGCTGCAGCAGCGCCTGCAGCTTGAGCGAACCGATCGAGGCCTCGGGGAACTCGTTGGCGATGGTGGAGGCGATGGTGGCGCCCGGCGCGAACAGCGAGGCCGACATGCGGGTCGCGTTGCCGATGACGAAGGTGACCGCCATGGTCTCGCCCAGCGCGCGGCCGAGGCCGAGCATCACCGCGCCGACCATGGCCGTGCGGCCATAGGGCACCGAGACGTTGCGGTAGACCTCATAGGTGGTGGCGCCGACGCCGTAGGCGGATTCCTTGAGCATCGGCGGCACCGATTCCAGCACCTCGACGAACATGGCGGTGATGAAGGGCAGGATCATCAGCGCCAGGATGAGGCCGGCGGTGAGCATGCCGGCGCCGAGCGGCGGGCCTTGGAACAGCGCGCCGATCAGCGGGATCGGGCCGAGCCATTCGATCAGCGGCGGCTGGACATAGGCGGCGATCAGCGGCACCACGACGAAGAAGCCCCACATGCCGTAGATGATCGAGGGGATCGCGGCCAGCAGCTGGATGGCGACGCCGATCGGGCGGCGCAGCCGGCCCGGGGCGATCTCAGTGAGGAAGAAGGCGATGCCGAAGGAGAGCGGCAGCGCGACGATGACGGCGATCACCGCCGACAGGACGGTGCCGTACACCATGACGCCGGCGCCGAAGCGCTCCGTGACCGGGTTCCACATCGTCGACCAGACGAAGGAGATGCCGAATTCACGCAGCGCCGGCAGCCCGCCCTCGAAGAGCATGGCGATGATGAAGCCGAGCAGAACCAGCACGAAGATGCCGCTGGCCCAGAGCAGGCCGACGAAGATCGGGTCGCTGATGCGCCCGGTCGGCTTATGCGCGGCGATCAGGGCCGTATTGGCCTCGGTTCCGCTGATGGAGGCAGCCATGTCGAATTTCCTTGAGCGCTGTCGCCGCTGATGCGCTTGAAACGGGGTGGCCGACCGCTGGCGGCGCGGGCGTCCGCAGGGCGACGCCGGCACGCCCTCGCGGGGCAAGACGAAGGCACGGCAAGGAGCAGGCGAAGGCGGGCGAGGGGACGACCGCGGGAGGCGTTCCTCCTCGCGGCATCCCCCCGCCCCTGCGTGGCATCAGGCTCAGTTGGTCCAGACGGCCTTGCCGTCGGCCTTCACCTCGGCCTTCCAGGCATCGCGGATCTGGGTAACGACCGCGTCCGGCAGCGGGATGTAGTGCAGCTTCTCGGCGATGGCGTCGCCATCGGCGCCATAGGCCCAGTCGAAGAACTTGATCGCCTCGGCCGACTGCGCGGCGTTGGTCGGGTTCTTCGGCAGCAGGATATAGGTCGGGCTGGTGATCGGCCAGGCCTTCTCGCCGGCGGTGTCGATCATCGAGGCGGCGAAGTTCTTCGCGCCCTTCCAGTCGGCGGCGGCGGCGGCCTCGACGAAAGCAGCGGTCTCGGGCTTCACGACCTTGCCGGCCTTGTTGACCAGGTTGGTGGTGGCGAGCTTGTTGGCCGCGGCATAGACGAACTCGACGTAGCCGACCGCGCCCTTGGTGTTCTTCACGGTGCCGGCAATGCCCTCATTGCCCTTGGCGCCCGCGCCGGCCGGCCACTGCACCGAGGTGGCGGCGCCGACATTCGCCTTCCAGTCCGCGCTCGCGGCGGCGAGATAGGAGGTGTAGACGAAGGAGGTGCCCGACGAGTCCGAACGGTAGACCGGGACGATGGCGAGATCGGGAAGCGTGGCGCCCTTGTTCAGCTCGGCGATCTTCGGGTCGTTCCACTTGGTGATCTTGCCCTGGTAGATGTCGGCCAGCACCGGGCCGGACAGGGTCAGCTGGCCGTCGCCGATGCCGTCGATGTTGACGATGGCGACCACCGAGCCGATCACGGTCGGGAACTGCAGCAGGTTGGCGGCTTCGAGCTTGTCGTCCTTCATCGGCGCGTCGGAGGCGCCGAAATCGACGGTGCGATTGACGATCTGGTTCTGACCGCCGCCCGAGCCGATGGACTGGTAGTTGAGGCCGGTGCCCGACTTCTCCTTATAGGCCGCGGCCCAGGCCTGGTAGACCGGGGCGGGGAAGGAGGCGCCGGCGCCGTTGATGTCGGCGGCGAAGGCGGAGCCGGCGAAGGCGAACGAGACCACGGCGACGCCGAGGAGGCGGTTGAATTTCAAAGGACTTCTCCCAGTGCTTCAGCGGCCCGCGCGGTGCGCGGACCCGGCCGGAGGTTTTTGCCCGGAGGCGGTGAAAGGGATCACACCGGACTCTTAACGACCGGACGCCACCGTTCTATGACTTTGCAATGACACTCGGATGACAGTTCAAGCCATTGTTTTTACGTCGAGTTTCGACGTTTCGGCCGGCAGCGCCGCCAGCCGCACCGAGAATGTCGACCCTTCGCCCGGCGTGCTGTCTATGCCGAGGCGTCCGCGATGGCGGGCGACGATATGCTTGACGATGGCGAGGCCGAGCCCGGTGCCCCCCTGCTCGCGCGAATGGGCGGTATCGACCCGGTAGAAACGCTCGGTGAGGCGCGGCACATGCTCCGGCGCGATGCCCGGACCGTAGTCCCGCACCGCCACCAGCGCGTCCTCGCCCTCGCGCGACAGGGTGATGTCCACCCGCCCGCCGGAAGCGCCATATTTCAGGGCGTTCTCGACCAGGTTCTCGAAGACGCGGATCAGCTCGTCGCGATCCCCCTGCACCGTCACCGGCGCCTCGGGATGCGCGAACACGATCTCCATCTGCCGCTCGGCGCCCAGCGGCGCCAGCGCCTCGCGCACATGGCCGACCACGGCCGTGAGGTCGACCCGTCCCTGCGGGCGCAGATGGGCGTTGAGCTCGATTCGCGACAGCGACAGGAGGTCGTCGATCAGCCGCGACATGCGGCGGGCCTGCTCCGCCATGATCTTGAGGAAGCGCTCGCGGGCGGTGGCGTCGTTGCGCGCCGGGCCCTGCAGCGTCTCGATGAAGCCGGAGAGCGAGGCCAGCGGGGTGCGCAGCTCGTGGCTGGCATTGGCGATGAAGTCCACCCGCATCTGCTCGACGCGCCGCTGCGGCGTGAGATCGGTGAAGGTGAGGAGCAGCGCCTCCACCTTTTCCGCCCGGCCGCCGGCACCCGCCGGCCCGGCCACCGGCACGATGTCGGCCCTGAGCCAGCGATCGACCGGCACGCGCTGGCTGAACTCGACGCGCCGCGCCTGGCCGTCGGCGCTGGCGGCCCGGATGGCCTCCAGCACCTCGGGCACCCGCACCGCGAAGGAGACGGGATCGCCGACGCGCACGGCGGCCAGCATGCCCGACGCGCGGCTGTTGGTGGCGCGCACCGTGCCGCGATGATCCAGCAGCAGCGCCGCCTCCGGCAGCGCCCCCACCAGCCAGGCGAGCCGGTCGGGCGCCGGCGGCGGCTCGCGGAAACGCGACAGGGCGGCGGCCACCGGCCGGCGCAGCCGCCCGCGGCCCGCCGGCAGGCCGGCGGCCACCAGCAGCACGGCGCCGAGGCCGAGCGCCGGGCCGACCGCGAGCACTTCCTGCACCACCGCCACGACGAGGCCGAGCCCGCCGGCGAGCAGAATCCAGCGCGCCGCCGCAAGCCGCTCGCCGAGCGTCTCGCGTGCGAAGGGGCCGGATTCGTCGATACTCATGGCGGTTTACTCCCCCGGCGGGCTCAATTTCGCTATGCTGTCCCCGGCTCATCGAGCGGATTCGTGGGAATCACGCCCGGCGGGCCGGGAACGACTCAGCCGTCTCCTTATGATCTCATCGAGAGGCTTCCATATGACGAAGAAGCCGAACCGGCCGGCGGTCAAGCCCGCAGCGGCCAAATCCTCCACCCCCGACGCCACGCTGGCACAGGCGGCGGCCACCGACGCGCCCGTCACCGACGCCCCTGCCGCGGACCGCAAGAACGGCAAGGGCGACAAGGCCGCCAAGGGCGGCCGCTCCGGCAAGGGAAACGGGCCTGGCAAGGGAAACGGGTCCGGCAAGGCAAGCGACCGGCTCGCCGAGACGCTTGCCGGCTTCTCGCTCGACCTGCCGGCGCTGCCGGCGCTCATCGACGAGCGCGCCTATCGCAGCGGCAACTACCCCTATGCCGACCGCCCGAAGCGCAAGCACTACCAGAAGGAGCTGCGGGCGCTGCAGATCGAGCTCCTGAAGCTGCAGCGCTGGGTGAGCGACACCGGCGAGCGCGTGGTGATCGTGTTCGAGGGGCGCGACGCCGCCGGCAAGGGCGGCACCATCCACCGCTTCATCCAGCACCTCAATCCGCGCTATGTGCGGGTGGTGGCCCTGACCAAGCCGACCGAGGCGGAGGCCGGGCAATGGTATGTCCAGCGCTATATCGCCCACCTGCCGCGCAAGGGCGAGATCGTGCTGTTCGACCGCTCCTGGTACAATCGCGCCGTGGTCGAGCCGGTCATGGGCTTCTGCACGCCGCAGGAGACGGCGCATTTCCTGGAGCAGGCGCCTACCTTCGAGAAGATGCTCGCCGATGACGGCATCCGGCTGTTCAAGATCTGGCTCGACATCGGCCGGGAGATGCAGCTCAAGCGGCTCTTCGCCCGCAAGAAGGATCCGCTGAAGCACTGGAAGCTGTCGCCGGTCGACCTCGCCGCGCCGGCGCGCTGGGACGCGATCTCGGCGGCGCGCGACGCGATGATCGCCGCCACCGACCAGCCGGCGGCCCCCTGGACGGTGGTGCTCGCCAACGACAAGATGCGCGCGCGGCTCGGCGTGATCCGCCAGGTGCTGGCCCGGCTGCCCTATGCCGAGCGCGACGACCGGGTCGTCGGGGTGCCCGACCCGCAAATCGTGCTCGACGGACGCAATTTTCTGCATCGGAGCGACGGTTGAGCCCCGCTGACGCCCAGATTGCCTGCCAGTGCTCCTCGACGTAAGAGCATGACGCTGCGTCGGCCACAGGGGGCGGATGCACGACAGCGCCCATATCCGCCGGGACGAGCCCGGCGGAGGACGGGAGTGCGCCGTGCCGTCCGCGCCGTGGGCGACGGCGAGAGTCCGCCCATCGACACCTCCGATGCGTTTCCGTCCGACCCGGGGCCCTAACCGAGCATGATCCTCCTTTGGCCGATGCGGCGCTTGCTGACCACGGGTCTGTTCGGCCTGTGCGCGAGCGCGGCCGCCGCCACGGAGCCGCCGCCCTATCGGCCGCCGCCGCCCGGGCCGCTGGATGCCCCGCCTTCCGCCTTCGGCCCGCCGCCGGGCCCGCCTCCCGAATCGTTCATGCCTCCGCCCTTCGCCCTGGCGCCGTTCGGGCCGCCGGTGCCCGGGCCGCTGCCGCCGCGCCCCGCCGTCGACTTCACGCTGCGCGGGCGCACCCTGCCGGAGGGCGGGGAGGTGCGCATCGTCCATCGCCAGGGCCGGATGCGCGTCGATGTCGACGTCGCCACGGTGTCGACGACGCTGACCGGCTTCATCGACCTGAAGGCGCGCAAGCTCGCGGTGCTGTCCAACCTGCCCGGCCTCGGCCGGGTGGCGGTGGAGATGAAGCTGCCGCCGGAATATGTGGCGATCGACATGCCGCCGGACAGCCGGTACTGGGGGACGGATACCGTCGCCGGCGAGCCCTGCGACGTCTGGCGCGCCGACGGCCTCGGCGCGGCGCCGATCGAGGCGTGCATCACCCTCGACGGGCTGCCGCTGCGCTCGCTGAGCTATACCGATTCCGGCAAGAAAGTGATGTTCGAGGCGGTGGAGATTTCCCGCAAGCCGCTCGGCCCCGAGGCGGTGGCGCTGCCCAAGGGCGTGAAGGTCACCCGGCTTCCCGGCGCCCTCAAGGGCATGGTGCCGAGCCTGACGCGCTGAACGCCCCCCCGCGCGGCCCCGTTTCCGGGGCCGCCGCCCTCAGCCGACGGCGCGGCGGGGGGCCTCGGCCTCACCATCCGCCACGGCCGCGGGCGGGACGTCGCCGATCTGCGGCTGCAGATCGTCGAGACGCGCCGGCACGGCGGCGGCCGCCAGCGCCGAATCCAGCGAGGCCGGCGCGGCGAAGCGCCGGCGGCGGCTGACCAGCAATTCGCGGATGCCCATGATGATCAGGGCAAGGGCGAAGGGCGTCACGTAATAGAGCAGGCGCAGCAGCAGCAGGGCGCCGAGCAGCGGCTCGGTCTCGAATTGCGGCAGCGCCACCAGCATGGCGGCGTCGAACACGCCGAGCCCGCCGGGCGCATGGCTGGCGAAGCCGAGCAGCGTCGCCGAGATGAACACCACGCCGAGCGCGATCGGATCGATGAACGGCGCCTGCGGCATCAGCACATACATCGCCATGGCGCAGAAGGAGAGGTCGACGATGCCGATGCCGATCTGCAGCAGGGTGAGCTTCCAGCCCGGCAGCGTGACCTGCCAGTGGCCCTTGCCGATGCCGATGCGGCGCGGCTTCAGCCCCACCCACACCACATAGGCAGCGAGCGCCGCCAGCAGCCCGAGGCCGATCATCCGGTTGATCCAGGGCGGCAGCTTGTCCACCGCGCTCGCCGCCCAGGGCTCCACCGAGACGCCGAGGCCGAGGATCGCCATGTTGCCCAGCCAGAAGGTCAGGCCGGTGATGAAGCACAGCTTGGCGACGTCCACCGCCCCGAGGCCGTGCGCGGAATAGATGCGGTAGCGCACCGTGCCGCCGGTGAAGGCGGAGAAGCCGATATTGTGGCCGATGGAATAGGAGGTGAAGGACGCCAGCGCCGCGGTGCGGTAGGGCACATGGCCCTTGCCGATGGTGCGCAGCGCGAACCAATCGTAGAAGGTGAGGGTGAAATAGGCGCAGGCGACGAACAGCGCAGCGAGCGCCACCCGCCATGGCGCGGTATCGGTGAGCGCGTCCAGCACCTCGCCCGGGCGGATGTTGCGCAGCATCTCGTAGAGGACGACCGCCGCCACGCCGATGATGATCAGGCTCGCGGCCAGACCGACGCCATGCCAGCCGACACGCTCGCGGAAGAACCTCGACATCGTGTTCAGCGTGCTGCTCATGGCCTGTGCGTCATCCCGTCTGTCGTCACCCGCATCTCCCTTCCAGCCCTACCAGACCTTGGCCGGCGGCGGAACCGGCGCCCACTGCGGCGACACCGCGCGGCGCGGCCTTCTCCGCCGCGAACGCGGCATAGCCGTGGCGAACCGCCCGTGCTCGCGACGGCGTGAACGGACCGCTCGCCGGCCTCCTCACAACCGCACCGGATAGCCGATCTCGATGGTGCGCGGGCGCGGCAGCCCGAAGCGGTCCACCGAGCGTTCGGCATTGCGCGCCAGGAAGGCGAACACATGGGCGAGCGCGTCGCGTATGCCCAGCACTTCCTCCGGCGGCATGATGCGCTCGTGGCCGATGACATAGACCGCCTCGTCCGGGTCGATGCCCAGCGAATAGAGGGCCGGGCCAAGCACCGAGGGCACGTCGATCTGCTGCATGTAGCCGAAGCGCACGTCGACCCGCACATGGCCGGCATCGAGCACGGTGACGCGCACCCGCTCGTCCACCGGCACGCGCGGGCGCGAGGCGATCCACACCGAGGCGATGACCGATTTCGAGAACTGCACGTTCAGCAGGTCGGACAGCCGGCCCAGCGCCACCGGGGTGAGCGCGCCGCCGCGCGACAGGAAGATGGCGGTGCGCGAGCTGGTCGCGCAGCCGGCCGGCTTGCCGCGGGCGATGAATTCCTCCAGCGGCTCGGCGAAACGCTTCTGCTGGATGCCGAGCCCCTCCAGCCCGCGCCGCCAGCTGACCATCACCACCAGCACGACCGAGGCGATGGCCACCGGCAGCCAGCCGCCATCATGCAGCTTGGTGAGGTTGGCGGCGGCGAAGGAGAGGTCGACCACCAGCAGCCCGCCGGCGAGCCCGACGAGCGCCAGCACCGGCAGACGGCCCAGCCGCTTGACGAAGGCGACGAACAGGATGGTGGTGGAGATCATCGCCATCGCCACCGCGATGCCATAGGCGGAGGCCAGCCGGTCCGACGAGCCGAAGGACACCACCACCGCGGTACAGGCCAGCATCAGCAGCCAGTTCAGACGGCCGACATAGATGTGCTGGTCGTTGTGCTCGCTGGTGTAGCGGATGCGCATCGGCGGCAGGTAGCCGAGCTCGATCGCCTGCTTGGCCAGCGAGAACACGCCGGTGATGATCGCCTGCGAAGCGATGACCGTCGCGGCGGCCGCCAGGAACAGCAGCGGCACGTCGAAGAGGTCCGGCGACAGGTCGTAGAACGGGTTGCGCACCGCCGCCGGGTTGACCAGCACGGTGGCGCCCTGGCCGTAATAGTTGAGCAGCAGCGCCGGCATGGCGACGAACAGCCAGGCGCGGGTGATGACCTTGCGGCCGAAATGGCCGAGATCGGCATAGAGCGCCTCGCCGCCGGTGATGGCGAGGAAGGTGGCGCCGAGCACCGCGCCCGCCAGCCAGATATGGTCGGCGAGGAGGGCGATGCCGTAGCGCGGGTCCACCGCCACCAGCACGCCGGGCTGCTGGATGATGCCGTAGACGCCGAAGGCACCGAGGGTGACGAACCACACCAGCATGATCGGCCCGTAGAAGGCGCCGATGCGGTCAGTGCCGGCCCGCTGCGAGACGAACACCGCCAGGATCACCACCACGGTGACGGCGACGATCCAGTGATCCAGCGCCGGCGCCACCACCTCCAGCCCCTCGATGGCGGAAAGCACCGACATGGCCGGGGTGAGCACGCCGTCGCCGATCAGCATCGCCGCGCCGATCAGGCCGGCGACGAGCAGCCACAGCCGCCCGCCGGTGGCGCTGCGGTGCAGGTCGAGCAACGTCACCAGCGCGAGGATGCCGCCTTCGCCGTCATTGTCGGCCCGCAGCACCAGCAGCACATATTTGACGGTGACGGAAAGGATGATCGCCCAGGTGACCAGCGACAGCAGGCCCAGCACCTCGTCATGGGAGGCCGAGGCGCCGCCCACCGCCAGCAATCCCTGCTTGAAGGCATAGAGCGGGCTGGTGCCGATGTCGCCGAACACCACGCCGAGCGCCGCGAGTTCCGCCGTAAAGGGAAACAAGCGACGCGCGCTGGTCGAGGAAGCGGATCGGGCCATAATGCCTCGTCAGGCCGCTGCCGGGCGGCACAGCCGGCCCCAGCCGCCGCTGCGGATGCAATTCACCAAACTGGCACGTGGCATGATCGACGCCGGCGATGAGGAGGAAGTCGCACCCCGCAGCAATAGCGCGGCCGGTTGCCGCCGCCAAGCGGAGTTTCCCTCGACGGGACCATGAAAGGGCAGGAATCCGCCGGACGGCGCCTCGATATTCCCCGGACGGAGCGAAGCGCGGCAAGGATTTGAGGGAGGGGAGCGTGGGGGGCGGAAAGCTCCCCTCCCTCGACCATCCGTCGGAGCAACCCTAAGGCTTGCGGGGGCCATTCGGACTCGCGACGGCGGGTAGCGACGTTCGGAACGGAGGAGTTGGATCCAATTTTCCATCCGAACGGTTCGGTCATTAGTCGTGAATATAGTCCCGGGGCGCGGTTTTGTCAGGGAGGTCGCGAAAATGCCGCGGGCACTAGCGACAACGTGATCGCAACGATTCAAAAACATAATAGATTTGAATCGATTTCCCGAAGCGATGCGCCGCGAGCGATACGCCCGATGCAAGCCTCCGTCACCCTGCCGTTTGCCTGGGCCTTTCCCTCGCCCGGCGCGTCCAAGCGCCGGCAGATCCTCGACGGCGCCGCGGGGGTGTTCCTGGCCTGCGGCTTCGACGGCGCCAGCATGGGCGAGATCGCCCGCGCGGCCGGGGTGTCGAAGGGCACGCTCTACACCTACTTCCCGTCGAAGGAAGAGCTCTTCCGCGCGCTGCTGCGCGAGAAATGCTCGGGCACCGCCGAGCGCTGCTTCCTGCTGGCGCCGGACGGCGAGGTGCGGGCGGAGCTGACGGCGGTGGCCCGCCGCTACATCGCGGCGATGGCCGAGCCGGAATACATCGCCACGCTGCGGGTGGTGATCGGCGTCGCCGACAAGTTTCCCGCCATCGGCGCCGCCTATCACGAGGCGGGCATCGAGACCGCCGTGGCGCTGCTGCGCGACTGGCTCGCCGGCAAGGCCGCCCGCGGCGAGCTCGCCATGGAGGCGCCGGAGCTGGCGGCGCGGCAGTTCATCTGCAGCTGCTATGCCCAGACCGTCACCCCCATGCTGTTCGGCCAGATGGACGCGCCGGCGCCGGAGGAGGTCGACCGCGCCATCCGCTTCACCGTCGACGCCTTCCTGCGTGCCTTCGGCCCGGCGGCGGAACGGGATCAGCCGGCCGCGCCCTCGCTCGCGCCCTCGCCCTGCGCGAACAGCGTCGCGAGCCCCTCGCGATAGCTCGGAAAGGCGAGGTCGACGCCAAGCTCCCGCCGGAGCCGATCGTTGCGCACCCGGCGATTATCGGCCCAGAAGGACAGCGCCATCGCCGACATCGAGGCGGCGGCCTCCGCGAAGGGCACCGCGACCGGTTCCGGGCGGCCCAGCAGGCGGGCGGCGTGGCGCACCGGCGCGCAGGCCGGGGAGGGCTCGTCGTCCACCACATTGACCGCGCCGGAAAACCCCCGCCGGAAGGCGGCGTCGACGGCGCGGGCGATATCGTCGACATGGATGCGGTTGAACACCTGGCCCGGGCGCTCGATGCAGCGGGCGCTGCCATCGGCGACGTCGACCAGCGCATTGCGGCCGGGACCGTAGATGCCGCCGAGCCGTAGCACCGCCACCGGGCGGCCGGTGCGGGCGCCGAGCGCGGCCCAGCCGGCCTCGGCCTCGATGCGGCGACCGGCGCGGGGCTTGCCGCCATCGAGCCGGGCGCCCTCGTCGATCCAGGCGCCGGCGCTGTCGCCGTAGACGCCGATGGTGGAGAGATAGACGATCGGCCCGGTGCCCTTGGCGAGCGCATCGGCGAGCGACGCCAGGAAGGGATCGCCCGCCTCCCCTGGCGCGGCGCTGACGAGAATCGCGGCCTCGCCGGCGGCGGCATCGGCGAGCAGGGAGGAATCCGGGGCGAGAAGGCGGACGGGGCCGGCGTCGCGCTCGCCTTTCCGCGTGGTGCCGAGAAGGCGGGAGAAGCGCGCGGCGAACAGGGCGGCATAGCCCCGGGCGCAGAAACCGTAGCCGAGGCAGATCAAGGTCGTCACGCGGCATTCTCCAGCGAAGGATCCCATTCCGCCCGCACCGCGGCATCGGCCTCGGCCGGCACGTGGCGGGCGGCGAGGCGGGCGAAGACGGCGGGCGGCACAAGGCGCGACAGCGCCCAGACCGCCGCGCCGCGGATCAGCGGCTCGGGATCGGCGAGCAGGCGCTCGGCCTCCGGCGCCAGCGCCGGATCACCGGAATTGCCGATGGCGGTAAGCACGTTGCGCAGGAACCGCACGCGGCCGGTCCGCTTGATCGGGCTCTTGGCGAAGCGGGCCCGGAAGGCACCGTCATCCAGCCGGGCGAGCTCCGCCAGCGCCGGGTTGCGGTTCTCCTCGCGGGCGGCGAGCCGCGCCTCGCGGCCGAGCGCGGCGAACTTGTTCCACGGACAGGCGGCGAGGCAATCGTCGCAGCCATAGATGCGGTTGCCGATGAGCGGGCGCAACGCGCGCGGGATCGGCCCCTTGTGCTCGATGGTGAGATAGGAGACGCAGCGGCGGGCATCGATCCGGTAGGGCGCCGGGAAGGCGCCGGTCGGGCAGGCGTCGAGGCAGGCGCGGCAGGAGCCGCAATGATCGCGCTCCGGCGCGTCGACCGGCAGCTCCAGCGTGGTGGCGATGGCGCCGAGCAGCAGCCAGGAGCCCTTCTCGCGCGAGACCAGATTGGTGTGCTTGCCCTGCCAGCCGAGCCCCGCGCTCGCGGCGAGCGGCTTCTCCATCAGCGGGGCGGTGTCGACGAACACCTTCACTTCCGCGCGCTCCGGGCCCCCGACGCGCGGCACCAGGCGCGAGCAGATGCGCTTCAGCTTGCCCTTGATCAGCTCGTGATAATCGTCGCCGCGGGCATAGACCGAGATGGCCGCGCGGGCCGGGTCCATCAGCGCGGCGCGGGGGTCCTCGTCCGGCCCGTAATTGAGGCCGAGCATGACGACGGAGCGGACGTCCGGCCACAGGGCGCGCGGGGAGGCGCGGCGCTCGGCCGTCTCGGTCATCCAGCCCATGTCGCCCTGGGCGCCGGAGGCCAGCCATTCGGCAAGGCGCGGCGCGGCGTGGGGAATGGCGTCGGCGGCACAGATGCCGACGGCGTCGAAGCCCTCGGCACGGGCGAGATCGACGATCAGCAGCCGGGCGGCGGCGGGGGTCAGAAATCCAGATCCGCGTAGCAGGCGGCCGGCGGCATGCCCGCCATGGTCAGGGCGAGCAGCGGCCGGAAGGCCGGGCGCGACTTGATGCGCGCGTACCAGATCTTCGCCGTCTCGTCCTCGTTCCACGGCACGTCGCCCAGATAGTCGACGCAGGAAATATGCGCGGCCGCCGCGAGATCGGCATAGGAGAGCCGGTCGCCGGCCAGCCAGTTCCGCGTCTTCAGAAGCCAGCCGATATAGTGGAGATGATAGCGGATATTGGCGCGGGCGGCACGGATGGCCGGCATGTCCGGCGGGCCGCCGCCCGCCTCGCGCGGCATGAAGCGCTTGTACACCTTCTCGCGCACCAGCGGCTCGGACACCTCGAAGTAGAATTTCTCGTTGAACCACGCCATCAGGCGGCGCACCTCGACGCGCTCCTCCCGGCCGGTCGGCAGCAGGCGGCGGTCGCCCATCGCATGGCCATAGGTCTCGTCGAGATACTCGGCCGCGACGGTGCCGCCGGGCACCACCAACCCGTCCGCCTCGACCAGCACCGGCGTCTGGCCGGCGGGATCGAGCATCAGGAAACCCGGACGCCGTTCCCACACCCGCTCCTCGATGAGTTCGGGATCCATGCCCATTTCGCCCAGGGCGAGACGGATCATGCGCGAGAACTGGCAGAAGGGATGATGATAAAGCTGCATTGTCCGGGGAGCGCCGCGCGGCGGCCTGAAAAACGCCGTCCGCTGATCGGTCTAGAGGGGTTGCCGCGACATCGCAAGCGATGACGGCATCAAGATGGCAGCACCGAGGGGGGTTGCCGATACGGCACGGCGCGCTTTTTTAGAGGTATCGTGTCCGAGCCGTTAACATGGATTGCGACGGGGAAACGCGTCGACAAGCAACAAAAGGGAGGATCTCATGGCCGAAACACCGCAACACGGCGCCATCGTCTGGAACGAGCTGAACAGCCATGACGTCGAGGCCGCCAAGAGCTTCTACGGGCGGCTCATGGGCTGGGACTTCGTGCCGATGCCGGTCGGGGATCGCACCTACTGGGTGATCAAGAAGAACGGCGTCGACGTGGGCGGCATGTTCGCGATGAACGGGCCGGAATTCGACAGCGTGCCGCCGCACTGGATGACCTATGTCGCCGTCGACGACGTCGATGCCAGCGTGAAGCAGGCCAAGGCCGCCGGCGGGCGGGCCCTCAAGGCCCCGTTCGACATTCCGGGCGTCGGGCGCATCGCCGTGGTGAAGGATGCCGAAGGCGCGGTAATGGGCTGGATCACGCCGAAAATGTAAGGCGGCTCAAGGCGCTGATGCCGCTGGGGCATTAGGCGTTTCCGACATTCGCATGTCATGTTGCGGGCGCAGGTGCGTCGCTCAGGCGGCGCGCCTGTGGCGTCCGACCGCCTATCAACCTGCGAAGCGAAGGAAAATCCGAACGATGCAGATGCCCCTCCCGGCTTCCCCCATCCGTGCCTGTGGCTATTCCCTGCGTGAAGGCAGCCCCGAATTCGACGATCTGGGCCTCTCTCTCGACGAAGCGGAGGCGCTCGGCGTCGATGTGGTGGAGCTGCCGGTGTATGCGTGGCACCTCGTCATCGGCGGCCGGGTGCTCACCGACCGGCTGGCCGACCTCTCCCGCGCCCTTGCCGGCCGCCGGCTGGGCTATAGCGTCCACGGCCCGCTCGCCATCAACCTGATGGACCTTCCCGAGCGTCTGCCGCGCCACGAGGCGGTGCTGGAAGCCTCCATCGAGGTGGCCGGCACCATCGGCGCCGATCATCTCGTCATCCATACCGGCGTGGTACGCGAGCCCGGCGACGACATCGAGGTCGCCTATGCCCGCCAGCGCGAGGCGCTGGCGGGCATAGGCGACAAGGCGGCCGCCGCCGGCATCACCCTGTGCGTGGAGAACATCTTCCGCTTCGTTGGCGCGCGCGAGACCGCGAGCCCCCTGAAGCTGGCCGGCGAGATCGCCGCCATCGACCACGAGGCGGTGCGCGCGACGCTGGATGTGAGCCACGCCTATATACGCTGCGCCGAAACCCGGCACGACCCGCTGGCCGAGATCGCCGAGCTGGCGCCCTATGTCGCGCATCTGCACCTGCACGACAGCTTCGGCCGGCCGAAGGAGCTGTGGACCTACGATCCCGCCGAGGCCGCGGCGTTCGGCGAGGGCGACCTGCATCTGCCGATCGGCTGGGGCAGCATCGACTGGGCGGCGGTGGCCGCGGCGGCGCCGCTCGCCTCCGGCACGGTGGCGATCCTGGAGCTGAACCCGCGGCACTGGCGGGAAATCGGCGCGCAGATACCGGCGCTGCGGGCCGTGGCCGCCCGGTTTCGCGGGCTCGACGCCGCCGTGGCCGCCTGAAGCGGAGGCCCGGGCCGCCCCGAAAGCCGCCTTTCCTCCGTCGCGGCTTCGATTCAGCCCGCCGGGGCTTCTTGCAGGCGCGTAACGCCGCCCCTATATCGGCGGCGAACGGCGCGAGGCAACGTGCCGTACCCAATCTATCGGGGGCCGGTCCGGGGGACGGCGTGGCGCGAGGCGCCGATGCCAGTCCTCTCCGGGTGCTCAACGAGGTCCGGCCGGCCTGCCAGAAGGAGAATGTGAATGTCTAAAGTCATCGGCATCGACCTCGGCACGACCAATAGCTGCGTCGCCGTCATGGAAGGCACCTCGCCGAAGGTGATCGAGAACGCCGAGGGCGCGCGCACGACGCCCTCCATCGTCGCCTTCACCGAGGACGGCGAGCGCCTCGTCGGCCAGCCGGCCAAGCGCCAGGCGGTCACCAATCCCGAGCGCACCTTCTTCGCGGTGAAGCGCCTCATCGGCCGCCGCTATGACGACCCGATGGTCGAGAAGGACAAGAAGCTCGTCCCCTATTCCATCGTGAAGGGCGACAATGGCGACGCCTGGCTGGAATCCGACGGCAAGAAATACTCGCCCTCGCAGATCTCCGCCTTCACGCTGCAGAAGATGAAGGAGACCGCGGAGGCCTATCTCGGCGCCAAGGTCGACAAGGCGGTCATCACCGTCCCCGCCTATTTCAACGACGCCCAGCGCCAGGCCACCAAGGACGCCGGCCGCATCGCCGGCCTCGAAGTGCTGCGCATCATCAACGAGCCGACCGCGGCCGCGCTCGCCTATGGCCTCGACAAGAAGTCGGCCGGCACCATCGCGGTCTACGACCTCGGCGGCGGCACCTTCGACGTGTCGGTGCTGGAGATCGGCGACGGCGTGTTCGAGGTGAAGTCGACCAATGGCGACACCTTCCTCGGCGGCGAAGACTTCGACATGCGCCTGGTGAACTACCTGGCGGACGAGTTCAAAAAGGAGCAGGGCATCGACCTGCGCAATGACAAGCTCGCCCTGCAGCGCCTCAAGGAGGCCGCTGAAAAGGCGAAGATCGAGCTGTCGAGCGCGCAGCAGACCGAGATCAACCTGCCCTTCATCACCGCCGACGCCTCCGGGCCGAAGCACCTGACCATGAAGCTCACCCGCGCCAAGTTCGAGGCGCTGGTGGACGACCTGATCCAGCGCACCGTCGAGCCCTGCCGCAAGGCGCTCAAGGATGCCGGGCTCACCGCCGGGCAGATCGACGAGGTGGTGCTGGTCGGCGGCATGACCCGCATGCCGAAGGTGCAGGAAGTGGTGAAGCAGTTCTTCGGCAAGGAGCCCCACAAGGGCGTCAACCCGGATGAAGTGGTCGCCATCGGCGCCGCCATCCAGGCCGGCGTGCTGCAGGGCGACGTGAAGGACGTGCTGCTGCTCGACGTCACCCCGCTCTCGCTCGGCATCGAGACGCTGGGCGGCGTGTTCACCCGCCTGATCGACCGCAACACCACCATCCCGACCAAGAAGAGCCAGGTGTTCTCCACGGCCGAGGACGGCCAGACCGCGGTGACGATCCGCGTGTTCCAGGGCGAGCGCGAAATGGCGGCGGACAACAAGATCCTCGGCCAGTTCGACCTGGTCGGCATCCCGCCGGCGCCGCGCGGCGTGCCGCAGATCGAGGTCGCCTTCGACATCGACGCCAACGGCATCGTCAACGTGTCGGCCAAGGACAAGGGCACCGGCAAGGAGCAGCAGATCCGCATCCAGGCCTCGGGCGGCCTCTCCGACGCCGACATCGAGAAGATGGTGAAGGACGCCGAGGCGCACGCCGCCGACGACAAGCAGCGGCGCGCGGTGGTGGAAGCCAAGAACCACGGCGAGGCGCTGGTCCATTCGACCGAGAAGGCGCTGGCCGAGCATGGCGACAAGGTCGGCGCGGCCGAGAAGGGCGCCATCGAGACCGCCATCGCCGAGCTGAAGACGGCGCTGGAAGGCGACGACGCCGAGGCGATCGCCGCCAAGACCAACGCGCTGGCGCAGGCCTCGCTCAAGCTGGGCGAGGCGATGTACGCCGCGCAGCAGGGCGGCGCCGAGGCCGAGGCCGGTGCGCCGAAGGACGACGTGGTGGACGCCGAGTTCACCGAGGTCGACGACGACAAGAAGAAGTCGGCCTGACCGGCTTTCTCGAAAACCCCGCCCCGGGAGTCCGCTCCCGGGGCGGCTTTGCAAGGATGAGGCGGGCAAGCCGCCGCCCGGATTCCCGGACGAGACCCGGCGAGCGCTTCTTCCGGCGGCAAGCTTCCTGCATGCAACGGGCCCGAACGTCCCGCCAGCCCCGCGTGTCCCGCAACGGACCCGATCTCACGGCTGGCCGGTGGGCAGAACGATTCGGCGGCACGGCGACCCATGGCCAAGATCGACTATTACGAACTGCTCGAAGTGACCCGCACCTGCTCGGACGGGGAGCTGAAATCGAGCTATCGCAAGCTCGCCATGAAGTGGCACCCGGACCGCAATCCCGGTGACGGCGAGGCGGAATCCCGCTTCAAGCAGATCAGCGAAGCCTATGACGTGCTGAAGGATCCGCAGAAGCGCGCCGCCTATGACCGCTTCGGCCATGCCGCCTTCGAGAATGGCGGCGGGGCCGGCGCCGGCTTCGGCAACGATTTCGCCTCCACCTTCTCCGACATCTTCGACGACCTGTTCGGCATGGGCGGCGGACGGCGCGGCGGACGCGGCACCGGGCGCGAGCGCGGCGCGGACCTGCGCTACAACATGGAAATCACGCTGGAGGAGGCGTATGGCGGCAAGGATGCCACCATCCACCTGCCGACCTCCATCACCTGCGAGGCCTGCACCGGCACCGGCGCCAAGCCGGGAACCCAGCCGACCACCTGCCGCACCTGCGGCGGCGCCGGGCGCGTGCGGCAGGCGCAGGGCTTCTTCACGCTGGAGCGCACCTGCCCGAGCTGCCAGGGCCGCGGCCAGGTCATCGAGGACCCATGCCCGGCCTGCGCCGGCGCCGGGCGCGTGACCAAGGAGCGCACGCTCGAGGTCGCCATTCCCGCCGGCGTCGAGGACGGCACCCGCATCCGCCTCGGCGGCGAGGGCGAGGCCGGCGCACGCGGCGGCCCGGCGGGCGACCTCTACATCTTCCTGTCCATCGCGCCGCACGACTTCTTCCAGCGCGACGGCGCCGACCTGTTCTGCCGGGCGCCGATCTCGATGGTGACCGCGGCGCTGGGCGGCTCCTTCGAGGTGCCGACCATCGACGGCGACAAGTCGAAGGTGAAGATTCCCGAGGGCACCCAGTCCGGCAAGCGCTTCCGCCTCGCCGGCAAGGGCATGCCGGTGCTGCGCACCCGCACCCGCGGCGACATGTATGTGCAGGTGGTGGTGGAGACGCCGCAGAACCTCACCCGCCGCCAGCGCGAGCTGCTGGCCGAGTTCGAGGAGGAATCCTCCAACGAGAACCATCCCGAGGCCCATGGCTTCTTCGCCAAGGTGAAGGACTTCTTCGCCGGCGACGCCGAATGACCCCATCGACGCATCGACGACGCCACCGCTTTCCCAATGTAACGGTTGCGTCATCGCGACGACTTAACATTGCCGGATAGTGCGCCTAGTCTTGCCGGATTGCGTTTCGCTCCCTTCATTCATGGCCGTTCGTTTCGGCGCCTTGGAACCTTAGTGGCATGCTGCATCGCTCCTGCTCCGACAGCCCGAAATCACGTCCCGACGAAGTCCGTTTCCTCCAGTCCTGGCTCCAGGATCCGCTGCGCACCGGGGCGGTGTCGCCCTCCGGCCGCGCGCTGGCGCGCACCATGGCCGGTTATGTCGACCCGGACGAAGACGGGCCGGTGATCGAGCTCGGGCCGGGTACCGGCCCGGTAACGGCGGCGCTGATCGCCCGCGGCGTGGCGCCCGAGCGTCTGGTGCTGATCGAATACAACCCGGAATTCTGCAACCTGCTGCAGGCGCGCTTTCCCGGCGCGACGGTGATCCGCGGCGACGCCTACGGCATCGCCAAGACGCTGGACGGGGTCATCGACAAGCCGGCGACGGCGGTGGTCTCCTCGCTGCCGCTGTTCACCCGGCCGGTGACCGAGCGCCACAGCCTGCTCGACCAGGCCTTCGCCCTGTCGCGCCCGCAGGCGCCGTTCATCCAGTTCACCTATGCGGTGGTGTCCCCGGTGCCGCTGCAGTCGCAGCGCTTCGACGCCCATCGCAGCCCGCGCATCTGGGCCAACCTGCCGCCGGCGCGGGTCTGGGTGTATCGTTCCCGCACCGCCTGACAGCGGCCCGAGGCGGGAAGCGCCATCCGGCGCCCCGGGCCCGCCATCCGGCCCCTGTTGTCCACGCCTGCGCGGAGATTGCGATGCGTCCTCCCAAGATCCTGGTTTTCGCCGGTTCGGTCCGTACCGGCTCCTATTCGGCGACGCTGGCGGCATTGGCGGCCAGGGAGCTCGCCCTGCTCGGCGCCGAGCCGGTGCGGATCTCGCTCGAGGACTATCCGCTGCCGATCTACGACGCCGACCTCGAGGCCGAGGACGGCGTGCCGCAGGCCGCCGAGCAGCTGCGCGAGCAGCTGGCGCTGGCCGACGGCGTGTTCATCGTGACGCCGGAATACAATGCCGCCGTGCCGCCGCTGCTGAAGAACGCCATCGACTGGGCCAGCCGCGCCAAGGGCGCAGGCAGTGGCAGCGCGTCGGGCGGCGGCGGGCACGACCCGTTCAAGGGGCCGGTCTTCGCCATCGGCTCGACCTCGCCGGGGGCGCTCGGCGGCTATCGGGCGGCGATGATGCTGCGCCAGGTGCTGGCGCTGGGCCTGAGCGCGCTGGTGCTCGCCGAGCAGGCGATGGTACCCGCCGCGCATCAGGCCTTCTCCGACGGCGGCGATTTCAAGGACGAACGCCAGCTCGACCGCTTGCGCGGAACGCTGCGCGCGCTTATCGACCAGTCGGCGCTGCGCGCGGGCCTGCGCGCCTGAGGCAATTGGCGCCGACTGGAGACCGCCGATGAGCTTGCCCGTTCCCGATCCGCGCGACCGGCTGATCGTCGCCCTCGACCTGCCCTCACTGCGGGCGGCGGAGGACATCGTCTCGAAACTGGGCGACACCGTCAGCTTCTACAAGATCGGCTACGAGCTCGGCTTCGCCGGCGGCCTCGGCTTCGCCCGCGAGCTGATCGGCGAGGGCAAGAAGGTCTTCATCGACTTCAAGCTGCACGACATCGGCAACACGGTGGCCAAGGGCGTGGCGAGCGTCGCCCATATGGGCGCCAGCTTCCTCACCGTGCACGCCTATCCCCAGACCATGCGGGCGGCGATGGAAGGCAAGGGCGCGAGCCCGCTGCGCATCCTCGCCGTGACCGTGCTCACCTCCTATGACGAGGCGGATCTCGCGGAAGCCGGCTACGCCCAGGGCGTCGACGCCACGGTGCGCCGGCGCGTCGAGCAGGCCGGCGAGATCGGCATAGACGGCATCGTCTGCGCCCCGACCGACGCGACCATGGTGCGCGAGGTTCTCGGCCCGCGCCGCGCCATCGTCACCCCCGGCGTGCGCCCGGCCGGCTCGGCCGCCGGCGACCAGAAGCGCATCGCCACCCCCGCCGTCGCCATCCGGGCCGGCGCCGACCATCTGGTGGTCGGCCGGCCGATCGTCGCCTCGCCGGATCCCGCCGCCGCCGCCCGGGCGGTGCAGGCGGAGATCGCCGCGGCCCTCTAGACCGACCCGGGCGCACGGCGTTCCGGCGCCCGGCCTTTCCCGACAGACGGAAGGTTTCGACAACATGGCCAAGGGTTACTGGATCAGCCGCATCGACGTCCACGACGCGGAAGCCTACAAGCCCTATGTGGCCGGCGCGGATGCCGCCATCGCCGCCCATGGCGGGCGTTTCCTGGTGCGCGGCGGCACCTTCGAGGCCCCCGAGGGCGTGGCGCGCTCGCGCAATGTGGTGGTCGAGTTCAAGGACTACGAGACGGCGCTCGCCTGCTTCCGCTCGCCGGAATACCAGGCCGCCTATGCACACCGCCTCGCCTCCTCCACCGGCGAGCACATCGTCGTCGAGCAGTATGAGGGCCACCAGCCGGCGGCCGGCGTGATCGACGGGCCGGCAAGCGGTCCCGGCACCGCCTATTGGGTGATGCGCATCGACGTGCACGACGCCGAGGGTTACAAGCCCTATATCGCCGCCGACGCCATCGCGGTGGAGAAGGCCGCGGCCTGGTTCCTGGTGCGCGGCGGCCGGCACGAGGCGGTGCACGGCCCCGCCCGCTCGCGCAACGTCGTCCTTGCGTTCAAGGACTACGAGACCGCCCGCGCCGCCTATCATTCGCCCGAGTACCAGGCGGCACTCGCCTTCCGCAAGGCGGCGGCGGAAGCGGAGGTGATCATCGTCCACGGCGCCGAATAGGCGGATCTCACGCAAATGTGCCGGCACCGGACGGATTCGCCCGGCCGGATATCCGCCGGCTGTGGACAAGGCTGACGGCTTCTGCTATCTGCGCACACCTCGATCGGCCGATGTGCCGTCCCAGCGCCTTTTCCGGGACGTGCCTCCCCCGATCTACGACATCAACGCATACGCGATAGCGCAGGCACGAAGAGGAAGACACGTGCAGGTTCTCGTTCGGGACAACAATGTCGATCAGGCCCTGAAGGCCCTCAAGAAGAAGATGCAGCGCGAAGGCATCTTCCGTGAGATGAAGCTGCGCGGCCATTACGAGAAGCCGTCCGAAAAGCGCGCCCGCGAGGAGGCCGAGGCCATCCGTCGCGCCCGCAAGCTGGCCCGTAAGCGCGCCCAGCGCGAAGGCCTGCTGCCGTCCAAGCCGAAGACCGTCGCCGGCCGCTGAGCGCGCCGGCCCCTCTTCGGGGCTTCCGAATATAGTCCGATGAGCGCGGTGACGGCGTCACCGCGCTTTTTGGCGTATGTCGCCACGGCGGCGAAAGTGTCGGGATAGCGCCATGGGCTTCCCCTCCAAGCGCGAAGACGGCCCGGCGCGCGGGACGCGCTCGTCCGCCGGCTTCCTCGTCGACGACCTCATCATCCACGACCTGCGCACCGTCCCGCATTTCACGGCGACGGTTGCCGATCGCCTCTGGCACGCCTGGTGGCGCGAGGAAGGCGTGGCGCTCGACGCCCTGCAGGCGCGCGTCCGGGAGAGCCTCGGAACGGAACCGGTGCCGACCACCCTCGTCGCGCAGTCCGGCGCGACCTTCCTGGGCACCATCTCGCTCATCGCCTGCGACATGGAGGAGCGCCCGGCGCTGACTCCCTGGCTGGCGGCGCTGTGGGTGGAGCCGGCGCATCGGCGGGCCGGCCTGGGCACGGCGCTGGTGGAGGCGGCGGCGCGGCTCGCCTGCCGCGAGGGCTATCCACGGATTTACCTGGCGGCGACGGCCGCGCATGCCGGCTTCTATCGCCGGCGCGGCTGGGCGACGCACGAGACCGGCATTGGCGGGCTGGATATTCTCAGCCGGTGCTTCCGCCCCGGCTGACGCGCCTCACTGGCGGTTCATCGGTACGGTGTATTCGCCGGCGCGAATGCGCTCGGCGAGACGGGCGGCGAAATCGGCCGACGCTTCCTCGCCATAGGTGGCGACCATGGAACGTATGGCGGTGAACAGCGCCGCCTGCGCCAGGCAATCCTCGTCGAGACCGTCATAGACAGCCTCGTTCCACGCTTCGTCGAGATAGGCCAGCGCCGCGTGGCGCTCATCCTCCTGCGCCCGCTCGGCAGCGGGATCGATGGCGGTCGGATCGGTAATCTCGGACAAGCTTGGCACCTCCGCGCGTGCAACCCCCGCGCCCAACTCACCATAGCACGACGATTCCGATGGTCCGCCCAAGTTTTGAACAAGGGTTAACGGCGACCGGGAATTCGCCACGCTGTGTCTTTTCAGTCGCGACTGTTGCGCAATAGCCGCAGAATGCGGCCGCAGCATGTCCCAAGGAACACGCCGTTCCGTTGGCGCCTCACAGCGCGATCTCGAAGGGCTCGCCCTGCATCGCCTCGCAGCCGCGCCCGATGGCGGCGATCGCCGCGCTCATCCGCCCCTGCCGGCCGAGCGCCGCATCGGCGAGCGCCACCAGCAACGCATTGGGCGTCGCGCTGGGCGAGGCCACGCGCAACGCCCTCGCGATCTCGGCCTCGTCGCGCTCGGGAGCCAGCGCGCAGGCGGCGACGAAGGCCGAGGCGGTGGAGCGGCTGATGCCGGCGAAGCAGTGCACCACCAGCGGCGCCCGGCGCGGCCAGCGGCGCGCGAAACCGAGAATCGCCTCCACATGCTCGGCAGCCGGATGGACCAGGCCCTCCTGCGGCTCGACGATGTCGTTGAAGCCGACGAAGAGATGGTCCTCCTGGCGGATCGCCATCGGCCGCACCACCGGCGTGCCGATATTGATCACGGTGAGCACATGGGAGGCACCGGTGCGCGTCACCGTCTCCTCCAGGCGCGAGAGCGGGCAGACATGGATCATTTCGGTTCTCCCGGCACAGGCCCGGCGATCTCGGCGAAGCGGGCAAGGAAGCGCATCTTGGCCTCGCCGGCGCTCCAGGGGGCGAGATGCTCGCGCTCGGCCGCGGCATCGAGCGGGAACGGCGCCCCGAAGAAGCGCTTCGCCTCGGCAACCCCGAAGCCGGCAAGGTGGGTGGCTTCCAGGAAGGCGCTGGCGCGGTCGGCCGCCTTCACCTTCTTGACCAGCGCCACCGGCCATTGGATCGGCAGGCCGAAGCGCAGGCTCACCGCGGCCAGCAGGCGCGCCTCGACGCTCTTGTAGTCGCCGCCGAGCACCGCCTTGAACGGGCTGATCATGTCGCCCACCACATATTCCGGCGCGTCGTGCAGCAGCATGGCGAGGCGCCAGCGGCGATCGAGCTCGACGCCGGCGGCCTGCGCCTGCCGGCGGGCGATCAGTTCGACGAGCACCGAATGCTGGGCGACCGAGAAGATGTGCTCGCCGCTGGTCTGGCCGTTCCAGCGGGCGACGCGGGCGAGGCCATGGGCGATGTCCTCGATCTCGATGTCGAGCGGCGAGGGGTCGAGCAGGTCCAGCCGCCGGCCGGAAAGCATGCGCTGCCACGCGCGGGGAGAACGCGCGGCGCTCAAGGGCGGGCTCCGGCGCGGCCGAACGTCCGGGCGCCATGCCGGTGGCAAGTGACGAGATGGTCGTCGACCATGCCCACCGCCTGCATGAAGGCATAGACGATGGTGGGCCCGACGAAATTGAAGCCGCGGCCCTTCAGCTCCTTCGACATCGCCTGGGCCACGGGAGAGGTGACGATCGGCGCGCCTCCCTCCTCGCAGCGATTGTCCAGCGTCGGTCCGTTGATGCCCCAGAGCAGCGCCGAGAAGCCGGGTCCCTTCTCCATGATGTCGAGAAAGGAGCGGGCGGAGCGGATGGTCGCCTCGATCTTGGCGCGGTTGCGCACGATGCCGGCATCCTGCATCAGCGCCTCGACCTTCTCCGGGCCGTAGCCGGCGATGATCTCCGGCCGGAAGCCGTCAAAGGCGCGACGGAACTGGTCGCGCTTGCGCAATATGGTGATCCAGGCGAGGCCGGCCTGGAACCCGTCGAGGATGAGCTTCTCGAACAAGGCGCGGTCGTCATGCTCCGGCACGCCCCATTCCTCGTCGTGATAGGCGACGTAGAGCGGATCGGTGCCGCACCAGCGGCAGCGGTGGAGGCCATCGGCATGGACAGGCATCAGGCGGCGCTCCCGGTTCCCGGAATGGCGAAGCTGGCCCAATCGAGCCTCTCGGGCACCAGCGTCACCCCGTCGGCCTCGATGGCCAACCCGGATTCGCGCGCCTCCGCCAACCGGTCCAGCCGGATCAGCGCGAGCACCCGCCCCTCCACCCCGGAGCCGACGGTACCGAGCGTCTTGCCGCCGGCGAGGATAGCCGTGCCGGGCGCCGGCGCCGGGCCGCACACCGCGAAGGGGACGACGCGGGTGCGGGCGGTGCCGCGGTGCTGCATGCGGCTGACGATCTCCTGGCCGACATAGCAGCCTTTGTCGAAGTCGATGCCGTGCAGCTGGTCCATGTCCGCCTCGTGCGGGAAGGCGTCGGCATAGGCGAAGTCGCGTCCGCCTTCCGGCACGCCGAGGGCGACGCGATGCGCCTGCCAGGCGGCCTCGTCGGCATCCTCGGCGACGGCCACACCCGGAGGCAGAAGGAAACGGATGCCGAGCGCGGGCAGCCGGGGGTCGGCGAAGGCGGCCACGCCGGCCGGCGGCTCCGCGCCGTTCCAGGCGATGCCGACGCGCCAGCCCTCCAGGGCGGCGATCTCCACTTTGGCCCGCAGCCGGTAGAGGGTGAGGCGCTTCAGGAGGTCGGGCAGGCGGTCCGCCGGCACGTCGAGGCGGAAGCCTTCCTCGACGGCATAGACGAACATGTCGGCGATGATCTTGCCCTGCGGGGTCAGCAGGGCTGCATAGCGCGCGGTCCCGGGTGCCGGCGTGCGGGCGGTGAGCAGGTTGTCGAGGAAATGCGCCGCATCGGCTCCGTCGATCCGGGCGAGGGCACGCTGGCCGAAAAGAGCGATGGGCATGCAGCCGTCTCCCGCACGACGCGCCGTGGCGGCGCCGACTCGGCCGGCGGACCGGCCGTTCCGCACAGGTAAAGCGAGCCGGCGGTGCGGGCAAGGGCGGAAGGCGAGAAGCGCGGAAGGCGAGAAGCGCGGAAGGCGAGAAGCCCGGAACGGTTCGGCTCAGCTGCGGCGCGGCGCGGCGGGAACGCCGATGTCGGTGCCGTGTCCGGCGAGGTCGGCCGCGGGATAGACACCCGTCAGCACCTCGTCGAAATGGCGGCGCACCGCGTCGCTGCAATCGCAGCTGATCTGCCGCAGCCGGGCCGCGTCCCTCACCACCAGCCGTCCCCGCCGCGTGTCCACGGCACCGGTTTCGCGCAGGGTGTTGAGCACCCGTCCCATATAGGAACGCCCCACCGCCAGCATGGCGGCCAGCTGTTCCTGAGTCAGGCGCACATTCTCGTCGCCGGTGCGATCCATGGCGCCGATGAGCCATTTGGCGGTACGCTGCTCGATGGAATGGGCAGCGTTGCACGCCACCGACTGGAAGATCTGCGCCAGCAGGCAATCGGCATAGCGCGCGAACAGATGGCGCAGGGTCAGGGACTGGCCCTTGGCGCGCTCGAGCTCGCCGCTGTCGAGCCGCAGCAGCGGCCCGCCGATCTGCACCTGCGCCCGGCAATAGGCCGGCAGCCGCCCCTGGCTGACGATGCCGCCGACCGCTCCCTCGCGGCCGATCATGCCGACCTCGGCAGGACGCCCGTCGTCGAGCACCACCATGAAGGAAACCAGCGTCGGGCCGCAGGGGAAATAGACGGTGCGCACATCGTCGCCGGGCTCGTAGAGCACGGCACCGGCCGGCCGCTCGAACCGCATCAGATGCCCGCGCAGCAGCGCGAAATCCGCCGCCCGCAACGCCGCGAGCAGGTTGTTGCCGGTCGCCGTCCCACCGAAAACGCCGCTGCCGCCAGCCGTGACCGCCATTCCGCCCTCCCTGCGCGTCTGCGCCTTAAACGCCCGGAGGCGCCGAAATGTTCACTGGAGCGCAGAAGCCGCTCTCTGCGTGGCGCGGATACCGGACGGATCGGGCCTGTTGCGCGTGGCCTTGCGGACGGAACTGGGCTAAGAGCCCGGCAGCGCTTCCATGACCAGCGGGGACACCATGACCCAGACCTTCGACCTTCTCCTCAAGGGCGGCACCGTGGTGAACCAGGACGGCATCGCCACGCGCGATGTCGGCGTGACCGCCGGGCGGATCGCCGGCATCGGCGCCTTCGACGCGGCGCAGGCCGGCGAGACGATCGATTGCAGCGGGCTGCATGTGCTGCCGGGGGTGATCGACACCCAGGTGCATTTCCGCGAGCCCGGCATGGAGCACAAGGAAGACCTAGAGACCGGCTCCCGCGCCGCGGTGATGGGCGGGGTGACGGCGGTGTTCGAGATGCCCAACACCAATCCGCTCACCACCTCGGCCAGCGCGCTGGAGGACAAGATCGCCCGCGCCACCGGGCGCATGCATTGCGACTTCGCCTTCTTCGTGGGCGGCACGCATGACAATGTGAAGGACCTGCCGGAGTTGGAGATGCTGCCCGGTGCGGCCGGCATCAAGGTGTTCATCGGCTCCTCCACCGGCTCGCTGCTGGTGGCCGACGATCCCGGCGTGCGCGAGATCCTGAAGGTGATCCGCCGCCGCGCCTCCTTCCATTGCGAGGACGAGCCGCGCCTCGCCGAGCGCAAGGGCCTGCGCGTGCCGGGCGACGCCGCTTCGCATCCGGTGTGGCGCGACGAGATCGCGGCGCTGACCGCCACCACCCGCCTCGTCAATCTCGCCCGCGAGGTCGGCAAGCGCGTGCATGTGCTGCATGTCACCTCGGCGGAGGAGATGGCGTTCCTGCGCGACAACAAGGATGTCGCCACGGTGGAGGTGACGCCGCATCACCTCACCATGGACGCGAGCTGGTACGCCCGCCTCGGCTCGCTGGTGCAGATGAACCCGCCCGTGCGCGAGGCGCGCCACCGCGCCGCGCTGTGGCAGGCGCTGGCGGACGGCGTGGTCGACGTGCTCGGCTCCGACCATGCGCCGCACACGCTGGAAGAGAAGGCCAAGCCCTATCCCGACAGCCCCTCCGGCATGACCGGCGTGCAGACGCTGGTGCCGATGATGCTCGATCATGTGAATGCCGGACGGCTGACGCTGGAGCGCTTCGTCGACCTCGCCAGCGCCGGGCCGGCGCGCATCTTCAACATCGCCACCAAGGGGCGGATCGCGGTCGGCTACGACGCCGACTTCACCGTGGTCGACCTGAAGCGGCGCGAGACCATCCGCAATGGCTGGATCGCCTCGCGGCCCGGCTGGACGCCATATGACGGGGTGGAAGTCACCGGCTGGCCGGTCGGCACCTTCCTGCGCGGCGCCAAGGTGATGTGGGAGGGCGAGCTGACGACGCCGTCCTCCGGCGCGCCGGTGCGCTTCATGGATGCGCTGAAGCCGCTGTGAGGCGAGTGCGCCTACCCGAGGACGCGCGATAAACTAGATGACCGTCATGCCCGGCCTTGTGCCGGGCATCCGCGCCTTTTCCGCGCCACAGTGTTTCTGCCCGAGCCGGGTCGGACTGCGTGGATGGCCGGGTCAAGCCCGGCCATGACGTTGCATGAGCGGGTATTGGGCTCAATACGTCACTTCCGCCAGATACAGCCCCGCCGAGGGCGCCATCGGGCCGCAGCGCGTGCGGTCCCTCGCCTCCAGCGCCGCCTTGACGTCGCCGGGCGTCCAGGCGCCCTCGCCGACCTTCACCAGCGTGCCGACCATCGAGCGCACCTGATGGTGCAGGAAGGACCGCGCGGCGGCATGGACGCGGATCTCGGTGCCGACATCGAGCGACACCTGCTCCACCTCCAGCCGGTCCAGCGTCTTCACCGGCGAATTGGCCTGGCAGCCAATGGCGCGGAAGGTGGTGAAGTCGTGCCGGCCGATCAGCTGCCTGGCGCCCTCTGCCATCGCGGCCGCGTCGAGCGGGCGCAGCACCCGCCAGGCCCGGTCGCGGTCGAGCACCAGATCGGGCCGGCGCACGATGATGCGGTAGAGATAGCGCCGGCCGATCGCCGAGAAGCGGGCATGGAAATCGTCCGCCGCCCGCTCCGCCGCCAGCACCGCCACCGGCAGCGGGCGCAGATGCGCGTTCATCGCGTCGCGCACCGTATCGGGGCGCCACTCCTTCGCCAGCTCGACATGCGCCACCTGCCCGGTGGCATGCACGCCGGCATCGGTGCGCCCGGCACCGTGGACCTGCACCCGCTCGCCGGTGAAGCGTTCGACCGCATCGGTGAGTGCGCCCTGCACCGAGGCGCCCTCGGCCTGGATCTGCCAGCCGACGAAGGGCGTGCCGTCATATTCGATGGTGAGCTTGTAGCGGGGCATGCGGCTCTCTAGCGCCGTCTCGCTTCCGCGTCACTATCTCGCCTTCCGCCCTTGCCCCGGCGGGCGGGCTTGGGCATCGTGCGCGCCCGACACGGAGCCCGACATGACCGACCGCACCGACATCGTAGACCCGAACGACCATGTCGTGCTGATCGACGGCTCGGCCTACATCTTCCGCGCCTATCACGCGCTGCCGCCGCTCACCCGCACCTCCGACAAGCTGCCGGTGGGCGCGGTGGCCGGCTTCTGCAACATGCTGTGGAAGCTGGTGCGCGCGCAGGGTTTCGAGCCGAAGCCGACCCATCTCGCGGTGGTGTTCGACAAGAGCGAGCAGACCTTCCGCAAGGAGATCTACCCGCTCTACAAGGCGCAGCGCCCGGACCTGCCGGAAGACCTGATCCCGCAATTCCCGCTCATTCGGGAAGCCACGCGCGCGTTCGACCTCGCCTGCGTCGAGCAGGACCGCTACGAGGCCGACGACATCATGGCCACCTATGCCGAGCAGGCCAAGGCGCGCGGCACGCGGGTGACCATCATCTCCTCCGACAAGGACCTGATGCAGCTCGTCGACGAGAAGGTGCGGATGTACGATCCGATGAAGGATCGGGCCATCGGCGCCGACGAGGTGTTCGAGAAGTTCGGCGTCAGCCCGGACAAGGTGATCGACGTGCAATCGCTGGCCGGCGATTCGGTGGACAATGTGCCGGGCGTGCCGGGCATCGGCATCAAGACCGCCGCGCAGCTGCTCGCCGATTATGGCGACCTCGACACGCTGCTCGCCCGCGCCGCCGAGATCAAGCAGACCAAGCGGCGCGAGAACCTGATCGCGTTCGCCGACCAGGCGCGGCTCTCCCGCGAGCTGGTGACGCTGAAGCGCGACGTGCCGCTGGAGGTGCCGCTCGACGAGATCGCCGTGGTGGAGCCGGAGACCAGACGGCTGGTCGCCTTCCTCAAGGCGATGGAGTTCACCACGCTGACGCGCCGCGTCGCGGAAGCCTATGGCATCGAGCTTTCCGCCATCGAGCCGGACCCGAAGCTGGTCGCCGGCGCCCCGGCCTCGGTCGCCTTCACGGAAGCCGCGGAGCTCGGCCCGGAACCGGAGCCCGCAGCGGGGGAAGACGCCGCCGCCGGGACCGACGGCCTCGCCTCGCCAACGGAACGGGCGGTGGCGCGGGTGGCGGAAGCCGGCAAGACGCCGGTGGATCGGTCGCGCTACGAGACCGTGACGGACATCGCCCGGCTGCGGGACTGGGTGGGCCGCGCCTTCGAGCGCGGCTATGTCGCCATCGACACCGAGACCAATTCGCTCGACGCCATGCAGGCCGAGCTGGTCGGCTTCTCGCTGGCGCTGGCGCCCAACGAGGCCTGCTACGTGCCGCTCCAGCATGTCGGCGCCGGCGACGGGCTGTTCGCGGAAGGGCTGGTTCCCGGCCAGATCCCGCTCACCGAGGCGCTGGAGACGATCAAGCCGCTGCTGGAAGACGACGGCGTGCTGAAGATCGGCCAGAACCTGAAATATGACTGGCTGATCCTCGCCCGCCACGGCATCGAGATCGCGCCCTATGACGACACGATGCTGATCTCCTACGTGCTCGATGCCGGCGCCTCGCCGCACGGCATGGACCCGCTCTCCATGCGCTGGCTGAACCACACGCCGATCAAATATGAAGAGGTCGCCGGCAAGGGGAAGGGCGCCGTCACCTTCGACCGCGTCGCCATCGAGAAGGCGGTGGAATACGCCGCCGAGGATGCCGACGTCACCCTGAGGCTGTGGCAGGTGCTGAAGGCCCGGCTGATCGCCGAGCGCAAGAGCACCGTTTACGAGACGCTGGAGCGCCCGCTCGTCACCGTGCTCGCCAATATGGAGCGGCGCGGCATCCTCATCGACCGGCAGATGCTGTCGCGGCTCTCCGGCGATTTCGCACAGGGCATGGCGCGGCTGGAGGCCGAGATCTCCGAGATGGCGGGCGAGACCTTCAATCCCGGCTCGCCCAAGCAGCTCGGCGACATCCTGTTCGGCAAGATGCAGATCCCTGGCGGCCGCAAGACGCCGACCGGCGCCTGGTCGACCGGCGCCGACGTGCTGGAGGAACTCGCCGAGCAGGGCCACGAACTGCCGCGCCGCATCCTCGACTGGCGGCAATTGCAGAAGCTGAAATCCACCTATGCCGACGCGCTGCCGACTTATGTGAACCCGCATTCCGGCCGGGTGCACACCTCCTTCGCGCTGGCGGCGACCACGACGGGGCGGCTCTCCTCCTCCGAGCCGAACTTGCAGAACATCCCGGTGCGCACCGAGGAAGGCCGCAAGATCCGCAAGGCCTTCGTCGCCGCGCCCGGCCACAAGCTGGTCTCGGCCGACTATTCGCAGATCGAATTGCGGCTGCTGGCCGAGATCGCCGACACGCCCTCGCTGCGCCAGGCCTTCCAGGACGGGCTCGACATCCACGCGATGACCGCCTCGGAAATGTTCGGCGTGCCGATCGCCGGCATGCCGGCGGAAGTGCGCCGGCGCGCCAAGGCGATCAATTTCGGCATCATCTACGGCATCTCGGCCTTCGGGCTGGCCAACCAGCTCTCCATCCCCCGCGAGGAGGCCGGTGCCTATATCAAGCGCTATTTCGAGCGCTTCCCCGGCATCCGCGCCTATATGGACGAGACTCGCGCCTTCGCCCGCGAGCACGGCTATGTCGAGACGCTGTTCGGCCGGCGCTGCCACTACCCGGACATCGCCGCCAAGAACCCGTCGATCCGCGCCTTCAACGAGCGCGCGGCGATCAATGCCCGGCTGCAGGGCTCGGCGGCCGACATCATCCGGCGGGCGATGGCCCGCATGGAAGCGGCGCTGGCCGGCGCGAGGCTCGAGGCGCGCATGCTGCTGCAGGTGCATGACGAGCTGATCTTCGAGGTGCCGGACGATCAGATCGCGGCGACCATTCCCGTGATCACCCGGGTGATGGAGGAGGCGCCGATGCCGGCGGTGGCGCTCACCGTGCCGCTGAAGGTGGACGCCCGCGCCGCCGACAACTGGGACGAGGCGCATTGAGGGCGGATTGTGCTGCGACCGCCGTTCTTGCGGCAAGACGTGGATGGCCGGGCCAAGCCCGGCCATGACGGTCCTCTGAGCGGCGCGCGTCCACCAAAACCACGTCATGCCCGGGCTTGGCCCGGGCATCCACGCCTTTGGCCGGGGCACGCCATGATCAGCTCAATGCGCCCGCTCCCGCGCGCGGTCGAGCCGCTCGATGATCGCCTTGGCCACCAGCGTCGCCAGCGCCACCGCGGTGAGCAGCGTCGCCACCGCGAAGGCGGCGACCGCGTTGTTGTCCTGGTAGAGCAGCTCGATCTGCAGCGGCAGGGTGTTGGTCTGGCCGCGAATGTTGCCCGAGACGATCGACACCGCGCCGAACTCGCCCATGACGCGCGCATTGCACAGTGCCGCGCCGTAGAGCAGCGCGAAGCGGACATTGGGCAGCGTCACCAGCCGCAGGATGCGCCAGCCGCCGGCGCCGAGCGTCACCGCCGCCTCTTCCTCCTCCGACCCCTGCGCGATCATCAGCGGGATCAATTCGCGGGCGACGAAGGGCGCGGTGACGAACAGGCTCGCCAGCATGATGCCGGGCACCGCGAACATGATCTTGATGTCATGCGCCTCGAGGAACGGCCCGAGCAGGCCCTGGGCGCCATAGACGAACAGATAGGCGACGCCGGCGATGATCGGCGAGATGGAGAAGGGCAACTCCACCAGCGCCACCAGGAGGTTACGGCCGGGGAAGGAGAATTTGGCGATGCACCAGGCGGCGGCGATGCCGAAGCCGACATTCACCGGCACCACCACCAGCGCGGTGATCAGCGTCAGCAGAATCGCGTATTGCGTGTCCGGCGCCGCAAAGGAGCGGGCATAGGCGGCCCAGCCATGCTTCAGCGCCTCGGCGAAGATGGCGGCGAGCGGCGCCACCAGGATCAGCGCGGTGACGAGCAGCACGGCGCCGACCAGCACCCGGCGGGTCGTCGCGCCGGAACCGACGCGCACGCGGGCGCCGAGATCGTCCTTGCGCGGGCGGGGAATGGTGGGAGGTGCCGCCATGCTCAGTCCGCCGATCCGATCCGCCGCTGCTGCCACAGCTGGATCATATTGACGAGGAACAGCATCACGAAGGCGGTGGCGAGCAACGTGCCGGCAATGGCCGCCGCCGCCGGGTAGTCATATTCCTCGATGCGGATGAAGGTGAGCAGCGACACCACCTCGGTCTTGCCCGGCAGGTTGCCGGCGATGAAGATGATCGCCCCGAACTCGCCGAGCGAGCGCGCGAAGGACAGCGACGCCCCGGTGAGGAAGGCGGGGAAGATCGCCGGGAAGATCACGGTGGCGAAGATGCGCCGGTCCGAGGCGCCGAGCGTGGCGGCGGCCTCCTCGACATCGGCCGGCAGGTCCTCCAGCACCGGCTGCACGGTACGCACCACGAAGGGGATCGAGGTGAACGCCATGGCGATGGCGATGCCGAGCGGCGTGTAGGCGACGTCGATGCCGAGCGCCGCCAGCGGGCCGCCGAACCAGCCGTTCTTCACGAACAGCGCCGACAGCGCGAGGCCGGCCACGGCGGTGGGCAGCGCGAAAGGCACGTCGACCAGGGCGTCGAGCAGCCGCTTGCCGGGAAATTCATAGCGCGCCAGCACCCAGGCCAAGGCGAGGCCGTAGACGCAGTTGAAGGCGGTGGCGAGCGCGGCGGTGGCGAAGGTGATGCGGAAGGCGTTGGCGGTGCGCGGGCCCGAGAGGATGGCGAGGTAGCGCTCCCAGCCAACATCCAGCGCCTGCCAGACCAGCGCGCCCAGCGGCAGCAGCACGATGAGGCTGAGATAGGTGAGGGTGATGCCGAGCGACAATCCGAAGCCCGGTATGACGCGGTTCAACGGCTCGGCTCCTTCCCCTCGGCGACGGCCACTTCCCGGCCGATGGCCGGTGCAGGACCGGCCATGCCGCACTTATCCGCCGATGTCCAGTGCGAGACCGGTTTTCACGGAGGCGGGACGGGAATCAGGGCCTTGCCGGACGTGAGGCGTCCCCGAGCAACGTCGTGGCCGGACGTGATCCGGCCATCCACGCCGTTCAACCCAGGCACCGGCCCGAGACGTGGATGCCCGGGACAGGCCCGGGCATGACCGGTCTTCTGCTTCTTCGGCAGAACAGGCGAAAATCACTTGCCGACGAAATCACCTGCCGACAAAAATCACTTGCCGACGAAGAGCTGGTCGAGCTTGCCGTCGGAGACGAAGTGCCCCTTCTGCAGCTTGTCCCAGCCGCCGAACACGTCCTCGACCTTGAGGAGGCGCACCGGGGCGAACTTGTCCTTGAACTGCTCGGCCACCGCCTTGTCGACCACGCGGTTATTGGCCTGCGCCGCGATGGTCTGACCCTCGGTGGAATAGAGCCAGGTGAGGTAGTCGGTCGCCACCTGCCGCGAGCCGCGCTTGTCCACCACCTTGTCGACCACCGCGACCGGGAACTCGGCGAGCAGGCTCACCGGCGGCACCACGACCTGGAAGTTCTTGTCCTTGTAGGCGTCCTTGGCGCTGATGACCTCGGCCTCGAAGGTGATCAACACGTCGCCCTGCTCGCGCTCGACGAAGGAGGTGGTGGCGCCGCGCCCGCCGGTATCGAACACCACGACATTGGAAAGCAGCTTCTTGGCGAAGGCGTCGGCCTTGGCCTCGTCGCCGTTGAACTTCTCCAGCGCGAAGGCATAGGCGGCGATGTAGGTGTAGCGGCCATTGCCCGAGGTCTTCGGGTTGGGGAACACCAGCTTGACGTCGTCGCGGACGAGGTCGTCCCAGTTCTTCACATTCTTGGGATTGCCGGCGCGCACCAGGAAGGCGGGGAAGGAATACCAGGGCGAGGCGGCGTTGGGCAGCCGGGTCTGCCAGTCCTTGGCGACGAAGCCCTTGTCGACCAGGAACTGGATGTCGGTGATCTGGTTGAAGGTGACGACGTCCGCCTCCAGCCCCTCGACGATCGAGCGCGCCTGCTTGGAGGTGCCGGCATGGCTCTGGTTGACCTTGATCTCCTTGCCGGTCTTCGCCTTGTAGGCCGGCTCGAACTTGGCGTTGATCGCCTCGAACAGTTCGCGGGCGATGTCGTAGGAGGCGTTGAGGATCGAGGTCGGCTCCGCCGCCCGGGCGGCGGGGACAGCAGCGGAGAGCAGGACGGGCGCCAGGGCGGCGGCGAGGACGAGACGGCGCGACAGGCGCATGGCGGAAACTCCAGACGGACGGGAATTATCAATTAGAATTTGTGGAAATTTCAATTCCACAGTCGAAATTGATCTAGCATGACGCTTGTCCTCGCGGAAGGGGAAAACGGCACGACCTCGCCGGGCCCTCCGCGA
This sequence comes from Ancylobacter oerskovii, assembly GCF_018390555.1. Classification (GTDB taxonomy): domain Bacteria; phylum Pseudomonadota; class Alphaproteobacteria; order Rhizobiales; family Xanthobacteraceae; genus Ancylobacter; species Ancylobacter oerskovii. The sequence goes on from NZ_JAHBGB010000033.1 coordinate 247,087, forward strand.
CGCACGGCCGGCGGAGCGGCACCCCGGCTCGCCGGCAGGGCCTCGCGCCGACCGCTCGTTCCGTGCTAGTGGCTGGCGCCGAGGAGAGCTGCGCGTGGCCATCGAGATCAAGATCTGCGGCCTGAAGACCCCGGAGACGCTGGAAGCGGCGCTCGCGGCCGGCGCCGACATGGTCGGCGCGGTGTTCTTCGCGCCGAGCCCCCGTCATCTCGACCTCGCCACCGCCGCCGCGCTGATGGCGCGGGCACGCGGGCGGGCACAGGTCGTCGCGCTCACCGTCGATGCCGACGATGCCGCGCTCGACGACATCGTCGCCGCCGTCGATCCCCAGGCGCTGCAGCTGCACGGCAGGGAGACGGCCGAACGCGTCGCCGCCATCCGCGCCCGCTTCGGCCGGCCGGTATGGAAGGCGATCGGCATAGCGGGGCGGGAGGATCTCGCCCGGCTGCCGGACTATGCGGCGGTGGCCGACCGGCTGCTGCTCGACGCCAAGGCCCCGAAGGGCGCGGCGCTTCCGGGCGGCAACGGGGTGCCCTTCGACTGGAATCTCCTCGCCGGCCTTGACCTGGCAAAGCCCTTCATGCTGTCAGGAGGGCTGACGCCTGAAAATGTCGGGCACGCTCTGGCCCTCACCCGCGCGCGGGGGGTGGACGTCTCCTCCGGCGTCGAGAGCGCCCCCGGCGTGAAGGACCCGGCGCGCATCGCCGCCTTCGTCCGGGCGGCGCGCGCATTCGAAACCGCCGCCGGCAGCCGGGCCTCCGCCCTGCCGGCCGAACAGACGAGCCTCGCTCCGTGAACGCACCCAACTCCTTCCGCACCGGCCCCGACGAGAACGGGCATTTCGGCCTGTTCGGCGGCCGCTTCGTCGCCGAAACGCTGATGCCGCTGATCCTCGATCTGGAAAAGGCCTATCAGGACGCCAAGGCGGACCCCGCCTACAAGGCGGAGATGGATGCCGGGCTGAAGCATTATGTCGGCCGGCCGAGCCCGCTCTACTTCGCCGAGCGGCTGACCGAGCATCTGGGCGGCGCCAAGATCTACTTCAAGCGCGAGGAACTGAACCACACGGGTTCGCACAAGGTGAACAACGTGCTCGGCCAGATCCTGCTCGCCCGCCGCATGGGCAAGGAGCGCATCATCGCCGAGACCGGCGCTGGCCAGCACGGGGTGGCCACCGCCACGCTGTGCGCCCGCTACGGGCTGAAATGCGTTGTCTATATGGGTGCCCTCGACGTCTCCCGGCAGGCGCCCAACGTGTTCCGCATGAAGATGCTGGGCGCCGAGGTGGTGCCGGTGCAGGCCGGCGCCAAGACGCTGAAGGACGCCATGAACGAGGCGCTGCGCGACTGGGTGACCAACGTGCACGACACTTTCTACTGCATCGGCACCGTGGCGGGCCCGCACCCTTATCCAGCCATGGTTCGGGACTTCCAAAGCGTGATCGGCCACGAGACCCGCGCGCAGATGCTGGAGCAGGAAGGCCGGCTGCCGGACAGCCTGATCGCCTGCATCGGCGGCGGCTCCAACGCCATGGGGCTGTTCCACCCGTTCCTCGACGATCCTTCCGTGAAGATCTGGGGCGTCGAGGCCGCCGGCCACGGCATCCCGACCGGCCAGCACGCCGCCTCGCTCACCGGCGGGCGCCCCGGCGTGCTGCACGGCAACCGCACCTATCTCCTGATGGACGACGACGGGCAGATCACCGAGGCGCATTCCATCTCCGCCGGCCTCGACTATCCCGGCATCGGGCCGGAGCATTCCTGGCTGCACGACACCGGCCGCGCCACCTACATCTCCGCGACCGACCAGGAGGCGCTGGCCGCCTTCCAGCTCGTCTCGCGGCTCGAGGGCATCATCCCGGCGCTGGAGCCGGCGCACGCCCTCGCCAAGGTGATCGAACTCGCGCCGACCCTGCCGAAGGACCATCTGATGGTGGTCAACCTTTCCGGCCGCGGCGACAAGGACATTCCGCAGGTGGCGGAGATTCTGGGGACCCGCATATGAGCTCGCGCCTCACCGCCCGCTTCGAGGCCTGCGCCCGCGAGGGCCGCGCCGCGCTCGTCACCTTCGTCACCGCCGGCGACCCCGACCACGACACCTCGCTGGCGCTGCTGAAGGCGCTGCCGGCCGCGGGCTCCGACGTCATCGAGTTCGGCGTGCCCTTCACCGATCCGATGGCCGACGGCCCGGCGATCCAGGCCGCCGGCCTGCGGGCGCTGAAGAACGGCCAGACGCTGGCCAAGACGCTGGCCATGGTGCGCGCCTTCCGCGAGGAGGACACCGCCACGCCGGTGGTGCTGATGGGCTACTACAATCCCGTCTATATCTACGGCGTCGAGCGCTTCCTGGTGGACGCCAAGGCGGCCGGCGTCGACGGGCTGGTGGTGGTCGACCTGCCGCCGGAAGAGGACGACGAGCTGTGCCTGCCGGCGCTGGCCGCCGGGCTGGCCTTCATCCGCCTGGCCACCCCGACCACCGACGACAAGCGCCTGCCGGCGGTGCTGAAGAACACCGCGGGCTTCGTCTACTATGTCTCCATCGCCGGCATCACCGGCACCGCGACGCCGGACGCCGGGCGCGTGACGCAGGCGGTCGCCCGCATCAAGGCGCATACGCCGCTGCCGGTGGCGGTCGGGTTCGGGGTGAAGACCCCGGCGCAGGCCGCCGCCATCGCCGCCGGTGCCGACGGGGTGGTGGTCGGCTCGGCGCTGATCGACGCCCTGCGCGGCACGCTCGACGCCGAGGAGCAGGCGACGCCCGCCACCGTTCCCGCCGTCACCCGGCTCGTCTCGGAGCTGGCGCAGGCGGTCCGTACCGCCCGGCCGGCGGCGGCCGAATAGGGCCGCCCGCCTTTTCATCGCCTTGCTGCGACACTAGATGAAGGCCGGCGCCCGCGAGCGCCGCCTCGACCACCCGGAGCCGAGCCCTTGAACTGGATCTCGAACGTCGTCCGCCCCAAGCTCAACAGCTTCCTCAACCGGCGGGAAGTGCCCGAGAATCTGTGGGTGAAATGCCCCGAGACCGGGCAGATGGTGTTCCATAAGGACCTCGAAGCCAATCTGCACGTCATTCCCGGCTCCGGCTACCACATGCGCATGGAGCCGACCGCGCGGCTGCGCATGATGTTCGACGGCGGCACCTGGTACGACATCGCCCTGCCGGCGGTGGCCGCCGATCCGCTGAAGTTCCGCGACGAGAAGCGCTATACCGACCGCCTCAAGGATGCCCGCACCAAGACCGGGGCGCAGGATGCGCTGAAGGTCGGCTACGGCAAGCTGGAAGGCCTCGCCGTCACCATCGCGGTGCAGGATTTCGGCTTCATGGGCGGCTCGCTCGGCATGGCGGCCGGCGAGGCCATCGTCACCGGTCTGGAAACCGCCGCCGCGCGCGGCACGCCGTTCATCATCTTCGCCTCTTCCGGCGGCGCGCGCATGCAGGAGGGCATCCTCTCGCTGATGCAGATGCCGCGCACCACCTGCGCGGTGCAGGAACTGCGCGAGGCGCGCCTGCCCTATATCGTCGTGCTGACCAACCCGACCACCGGCGGCGTCACCGCTTCCTACGCCATGCTGGGCGACGTGCACCTCGCCGAGCCGGGCGCGCTGATCGGTTTCGCCGGCCCGCGCGTCATCGAGCAGACCATTCGCGAGAAGCTGCCGGACGGCTTCCAGCGCTCGGAATTCCTGCGCCAGCACGGCATGGTGGACATGGTGGTCCACCGCCACGACATGCGCGCCACCCTCGCCCGGCTGTGCCGCCTGCTGACGCGCGCGCCCGCCGCCGAGGCGGCGCCGACCCGTCACGAGGCGCCGGTCGCGGAGGCCGACGCCGCCGCTCCTGCCGCCCCCGCGGCTTCCTGACGCAAGGACGAAGGCCGTGCCTGCCCTTCCGGCCGCCGGCGGCGCGCCCATCGATGCCATTTTCGAGCGGCTGCTGGCGCTGCATCCCAAGCTGATCGACCTGTCGCTCGACCGCATGGAACGGTTGCTGGCGCGGCTCGGCCATCCCGAGCGCCGGCTGCCGCCGCTGATCCATGTCGCCGGCACCAATGGCAAGGGCTCGACCGTCGCCTTCATGCGGGCGATGCTGGAAGCCGGCGGCAAGCGGGTGCACGTCTACACCTCACCGCATCTGGTGCGCTTCAACGAACGCATCCGCCTCGCCGGGCGCCTCGTGGAGGACGCCCCGCTGGTCGACGCGCTCGACCGCGCCGAGAAGGCCAATGGCGGCGAGCCGATCACCTTCTTCGAGATCACCACCGCCGCCGCCTTCCTTTTGTTCGCCGAAGTGGAAGCGGACGTCCTGCTCCTGGAAGTCGGCCTCGGCGGCCGCCTCGACGCCACCAATGTGGTGGAGACCGCGCTCGCCAGCGTCATCACGCCGGTGTCGATCGACCATGTCGACTTCCTCGGCGACACGGTGGCCGCCATCGCCGGCGAAAAGGCCGGCATATTGAAGCCCGGCGTGCCGGCGGTGATCGGTCGCCAGAACGAGGCGGCGTTGCGCGTCATCGAGCGTCAGGCTGCGCGGATGCGAGCGCCGCTCACCATCATGGGTGAACAGTTCCAGGCGCATGAGGAAGGCGGGCGGCTGATCGTCGCCGACGAGAACGGGCTGGTCGACCTGCCGCGCCCGCGCCTCGTCGGCCCGCACCAGATCGAGAATGCCGGCCTCGCCGTCGAGGCGCTGCGGATCGCGGCGCAGCTCCTGCCGTCGCTGGCGTTGCCGCCCCAGGCCTTCGAGGACGGCATCCGCGCCGCGGAATGGCCGGCGCGGCTGCAGCGGCTCGGTCCCGGCCCGCTCACCGCCCGCGCGCCGGAAGGAGTCGAGGTCTGGCTCGACGGCGGCCACAACGCCGCCGGCGGACAGGCATTGGCGGCGGCGCTCGCGGATATAGAAGACCGGGCGCCGCGGCCGCTGGTGCTGATCGTCGGCATGCTCGGCACCAAGGATTCCGGCGCCTTCCTCGCCCCCTTCGCCGGGCTGGCGCGCGAACTCATCGCCGTGCCGGTGCCGGGCGAGCACAAGGGGCGCCCACCGGAAGAGGTCGCGGCCGCCGGCGCGGCGCACGGCCTCTCGTCCTCCACCGCCCCGAGCGTGGCGGCGGCGCTGGACGGGCTGGCCGATTATCCCACCGCCCCGCCGCCGCGGGTGCTGATCGCCGGCTCGCTCTATCTCGCCGGCGCTGTGCTGGGTGAGAACGGCAACCTGCCGGAATAGGCGCAGCGCCTTTCGGTCTCCTCGCCCGGGTGCCACCGCCGCGCCGGGGCCGGCCGCTTATCCCACCGCCGGCAATACCACGGCAGCCTCCCGCCTCCGGCAGCAGACGAGGGCGGCGATGGCAAGCACGATCGTCAGGCAGGGCGGTGCCATCGAGACGCGCGAAAACACCGGCGCCCGTGAGGGCCCGGTTGCTATCGCGCGGGAGACAGGACCGGCGACGGCGCCCGCGCTCAGCGCGGCGCCAGCACCATGATCATCTGCCGGCCTTCCAGCAGCGGCTCGGACTCGACCTTGGCGATGGTCGCGAGCTCTTCCTTGACCTTGTTGAGCAGCTTGTAGCCGAGCTCCTGATGCGCCATCTCGCGACCACGGAAGCGCAGGGTGACCTTCACCTTGTCGCCTTCGTCGAAGAAGCGGTGGATCGCCTTCATCTTCACCTCGTAATCATGGGTGTCGATGCCGGGACGCAGCTTGATTTCCTTGATCTCGACGACGTGCTGCTTCTTGCGCGCCTCGCTGGCCTTCTTCTGGTTCTGGTACTTGAAGCGGCCGTAATCGAGGATCTTGCAGACAGGCGGGGTCGAGTTCGGAGCGATCTCGACGAGGTCGAGGCCAGCCTCCTGCGCCAGGGCAATGGCATCGCGCGTCGGCACGACGCCGCGATTCTGCCCGTCCTGGTCGATGAGCTGGACTTCACGGATGCGGATGTCTTCGTTGACGCGCGGGCCTTCCTTTTCAGGCACGGCGGCTCTCATGGGACGACGAATGGGGGTCTTCTCCTCTGACGTTCGGGGTCCGCTTCACCGCGCTCCCGGACAATTGGACCGGTTCTTTCTTGCGCGCATAAAACGGTCGCCGAACATCGGGACAAACCCGCCGGAAGTCAACGGCCTTCCCTAGGGGAAGAGGGTCCGAAAGCCGCCAAATTGAGCAATTTCTCCCCGACAGATGCCTTTTGATGTTGCTTTTCGCCATTCGAGACGCCTTGAGTGCGCCGTCGGCCGGCCGATTCACCGCGCCGGCGGAGGCACGACGCCGAGCAAGCGGGGACGGGAATGGCCGACGATACGCCGGATCTCATCGAGGCAAGCTTCATCGAGGTCGGCCATCCGGCCCGGCGCATCGCGGTGCGGGCGACGCCAGGTCGCGGCCAGGACGGCGCCCCCGGCATCCTGTGGTGCGGCGGCTATCTCTCCGACATGCGCGGCACCAAGGCCGAGGAACTGGCGAGATGGGGCGAGGCGCAGGGCCGGGAGGTAGTGCGCTTCGACTATTCCGGCCATGGCGAATCGGGCGGCGCCTTCATCGACGGCACGATTTCCGACTGGACGGAGGACGCGCTCGCGGTCTTCGACCGCTGCACGAGCGGGCCGCAGATCGTCGTCGGCTCCTCCATGGGCGGCTGGATCTCGCTGCTGCTGGCCCGGGCGCTTGCGGCGCGGGGCGACAAGCGGCTCGCGGGCCTCGTGCTCATCGCCCCGGCCCCGGACTTCACCGAGGAGCTGATGTGGAAGGCGATGACGCCGGAGATCCGCAGCGAAATCCTCGCAAACGGCGTCTGGTATCGCGAGGGCGAGTATGGCCGCAGCCCGATCACCCTGAAGCTGATCGAGGACGGGCGGCGGCACCTGGTGCTCGGCGAGCCCTTCGCGGTCGGCTGCCCGGTGCGCATCCTGCAAGGCGTCGCCGACGACGTGGTGCCGTGGCGCCACGCGATGAAGCTCGTCACCTGCCTCGCCGAGGACGACGTGGTGGCCACGCTGATCAAGGACGGGGATCACCGCCTGTCGCGGCCGGAGGACATAGAGCGCCTGCTCGCGGCGGTGGCGTCGCTCTAGTCGCGGCCGCCCGGCGCGCGCAGGAACACCACCTCGGTGGTATCGTAGCGCCGACGCTCCAGCTCGGTGAAGCCGTCCGGCGGTGTGAAGCCGGACTGCACGGCTTCCTCGACGAGGATGAGCGCGCCCGGCGCCAGCCAGTCGCCGTCGCGTGCGCCCTCCAGCGCCTTCTCGGCGAGGCCGTGGCCATAGGGCGGGTCGCAGAAGACGAGATCGAAGGCGTCGCTGGCGAAGGCGGTGCCGAGCTTGGTCGCGTCGCGGCGGAAGATGCGGGTGACGCCGCCGAGCCCGAACGCCTCGATATTGGCCCGGATCAGCCCCCGCGGTTCGGACGCCTCCTCGACGAACACCGCGAACTTCGCGCCGCGCGAGAGGGCTTCCAGCCCCAGCGCGCCGGTGCCGGCGAACAGGTCCAGCACCCGCGCGCCGTCGGCCGCGTCGTCATAGGCATGGGCGAGGACGTTGAACAACGCCTCGCGCAGCCGGTCGGTGGTGGGACGGGTGGCGCTGGAGCTCGGCCCGCGAAGGGGCCGGCCGCCAAGGCGTCCGCCGACGATGCGCATCGTCCGAACCTCGAGGCTCAGGTACGCGGCGGGCGCGGGCCGCGCGGCTTCGACGGGCCGCCCGAGGGACGCTCCCCGCGCGGCTTGCCGCCGCCGGGCTTGCCGCCGGACCCCTTGCCGCCGAAGCTCTTTCCGCCGCCCGGCTTGCCGGCGCCAGACTTGCCGGCGAATTTGCCAGCGGGACGCCCGCCGGGCTTGTCGCCGAAGGCGCGCTCACCGCGCGGCTTGTCGCCGGCGAAGTTCTTCGCGCCATAGGTCTTGCCACCGGCGCCCGCCCCCTTGCCACCCGGCCGGCCGTCGCGACGCTCGCCGTCCTCGCCGGAGCGGAACGGACGGCCGCGCCCGGTCTCCTCCGACTTCACCCGGCCGCTATAGGGTCGGTCGCTGCCCTCGCCGCGGAAGGAGCGCTCGCGGAACGGGCGCTCGCCCTGTTCGCGACGCGGACCACGCGCCGGCCGCTCCTCGCCATCGCGGGAACGGAACGGGCGCTCGCCCTCCTCCCGCTTGCGGAAGGGACGCTCGCCCTCCGGCCGCTCGGCGCGCGGGCGGAACGGACGGTCGCCGCGCTCCCCCTCCTCGCGGGGCGAACGGGAGCGGAACGGGCGCTCGCCCTCGGCACGCTCGCCGCGCGGGCGGAAACCGCCTTCGTCGGAACGCGAGCGGAAGGGACGGGCGGCCGCGGCTTCCTCGCGCGGCGTGCGCGGGCGGAAAGCCCGCTCGGTACGCTCGCTGTCCTCGCGGCGCGGACCGCGGGCGGGACGCTCCTCGCCGTCGCGGCTGCGGAACGGCCGGTCGCCCTCCTCGCGGCGCGGACGGAAGCCGCGCTCGCCGCCGTCCTCGTCGCGGCGCGGACGCTCGCTGCGGGCGCGGAACGGGCGCTCCCCATCCTCCTCGCGGCGCGGACCGCGGGCGGGACGCTCCTCGGCGTCGCGGCTGCGGAACGGCCGGTCGCCGTCCTCACGGCGCGGACGGAAGCCGCGCTCGCCGCCGTCCTCGTCGCGGCGCGGACGCTCGCTGCGGGCGCGGAACGGGCGCTCCCCATCCGGGCGCTCATCGCGCGGGCGGAACGGGCGCTCGGTACGCTCCCCTTCCTCGCGCGGCGGACGCGAGCGGAAGGTGCGCTCGCCACCCTCGTCGCGACGCGGACCACGGGAGGGGCGCTCCTCGCCGTCGCGGCTGCGGAACGGGCGCTCGCCCTCTCCGCGGCGACCACGCGGCGGCGCCCGCTCGGGCTCCGGCTCGGGCGCGTTGCTCTTCACCCGCTGCACCAGCACCTTGCGACCCTTGCGGTCGGCCACGATGCCGGCCTTCACCGTGCGCTCGGCATTCGCCTCGGTGTCGATCGGCTTGCGGCGATGGCGATCCTCCGCCCCCTCGACCTTGGCATAGCGCGCCGCCTTGCCACGCGCCGGCGGACGCGGCGCCTCGTCGTCGGAGCCGTCATAGACGAAGACCGGGCCGTCGAAATCGGCGCCGGCGGCCGCCGTCAGCTCCGGGCCGAGCTGGTCGGCCAGCACGCGGGTGCGCACTTCCTCGATCGCCCCCTGGGCGATCTCGCCCAGCTGGAACGGGCCGTAGGAGAGGCGGATCAGCCGGTTGACGTCGAGGCCGAGGCTGCCCAGCACATTGCGCACCTCGCGGTTCTTGCCCTCGCGCAATGCCAGCGTCAGCCAGCTATTGGCGCCCTGCACCCGGTCCAGCACCGCCTCGATGGGACCGTAATGCACGCCGTCGACGGTGATGCCGCTGATCAGCGCGTCGAGCTTGTCCTGGGTGATCTCGCCCTTGGCGCGCACGCGGTAGCGGCGCAGCCAGCCGGTCTCCGGCAGTTCCAGCACCCGCGACAGGCCGCCATCGTTGGTGAGCAGGATCAGCCCTTCGGTGTTGAGATCGAGCCGGCCCACCGAGACCAGGCGCGGCAGGGCCTGCGGCAGGATCTCGAACAGGGTCGGGCGCCCCTCGGGATCGAAATTGGTGGTCACCACGCCCTTGGGCTTGTGGTAGAGGAACAGCCGCGTGCGCTCCTTCGCGGGAAGCGGGCGCCCGTCCACCGTGATGGCGTCCTCGGCGGTGACGGTGCGGGCGGGGGTGTCGAGCACCTCGCCGTTCACCGTTACCCGGCCTTCGGCGATCCAGTCCTCGATCTCGCGGCGCGAGCCGAGCCCGGCGCGGGCGATTACCTTGGCGACGCGCTCCGCCTCCCTCGGCTCGGCCGGGGCAAGGTTGCGCGGCGCGCGGGGCACGCGGTTCTGCTCCTTGCGGGGCGCGGAAGGATGGCGCGGAGGCGGGGGCGTCTTGGGCATGGGAAATATCCGAAACTTTGGGCGGCGGTGCTATCACGTCCGGGGCGGAGTGGCGAGCATTTGCGCGAGTTTTTGGGGCATCGGCGGTTGAATCAGGCGACGGCACGGCCGGATTTCATGGAAAGGGCGCTTCTGGAAGCGCGGAAGGCCGCCGAGCGCGGCGAGGTGCCGGTCGGCGCGGTAGTGGCCTGCGCAGGCGAGATACTGGCCGCCGACGGCAACCGCACCCGCGAACGCGCCGACCCCTCGGCGCATGCCGAGATGCTGGCGATCCGCCGGGCGGCGGCGGTGCTGGGCACCGACCGGCTTTCCGACTGCGATCTCTACGTCACGCTGGAGCCCTGCACCATGTGCGCCGGCGCCATCGCCTGGGCACGGCTGCGCCGGGTCTATTACGGCGCCGCCGATCCCAAGGGCGGGGCGGTGGAAAGCGGCGTGCGCTTCTTCTCGTCGCCGACCTGCCACCATGTGCCGGAGATCTATGACGGGATCAGGGCAATGGAAGCGGCGGAGCTGCTGAAGGCCTTCTTCGCCGCCCGGCGCTAGGCCAGCACCGCCTCGACACGGCGCTTCACCTCGTCCTTCACCGGCTCGGCGGCCTTGAAGATGGCGGGCGCCCGGAAGAAATCCAGCACGCGGAAATTGTCGACATTGGGCCGGATGAGGATGTCCGGCGCGCCCGATTTCAGCTTCTCGGCGACGATCGAGCCGGCCATGATCTGCAGCGCCGCGAACATGGCGTCGAAGGGACGCGGCACGCCGCGCACCTCGCCCCCCGGGCCGCCGGTGATGTCCACCGCCAGCACCTTGTCGGCGCGCAGCCGCAAGAGGTCGAAGGGCAGCGGATTGACCGCGCCGCCGTCCACCAGCGTATGGCCGCCATGCACGACGGGGCGGATCAGCCCGGGGATCGCCAGCGAGGCCGCCACCGCCGGGCGGATCTCCCCGCTGGCGAACACCTGCTCGCGCCGGGCCCAGTAATTGGTGGCGACCACATGCAGGGGGATCGCCAAATCCTCGAAACGCGACGGTACCGAGGCCGGCAGGAAACCGTCGAGGAAACGCTCCGCGTCGAGCAGCACCGGGTTGCCCAGCCCGCCGAACAGATCGGCGATACGCCCGACCCGCGCCGCCAGCAACCGGCGCATCACCTCGCCGCGGTCCTTCAGCAGGCCCGACACGATATGGCGCAGCTCCTGAGCCGGGACGCCCGCAGCATAGGCGGCACCGACCAGCGCGCCGATGGAGGCACCGGCAATGGCGACGGGACGAATGCCGAGTTCGTCCAGCGCTTCCAGCACCAATATGTGCGACAGGCCGCGCGCACCGCCCGAGCCCAGCGCGACGGCCAGCGAAGGCTCGCGGCCGGCGACCGGGGTGCCGTGCGAGGAGAGAACCGGCTCGCGGTGCGATTCATGGGGCGGAGTGGGCGCGGGCCGCCCGCGCGCGGCGTGAGGATCGTCCATGAAAGCCGTATCGCACGGCTCCGCGGCATTTGTTTGAAACGCCGCGGCCCCGTCAGGCGGCCCGCCGGGAGCCTCGCCGTGCTTCCGGGGCCGCCGCATCATTCGGCGAGAGCCCGCCAGGCGATGTCGGAACGGCAGAAGCCCTGCGGCCAGTCGATCAGCGCCACCGCGTCATAGGCGCGCTCGCGCGCTTCGGCGACATTGGCGCCGATGGCGGTGACGTTGAGCACCCGCCCGCCATTGGCGACAAGGCGCTCGCCCTCCAGCCGCGTGCCGGCGTGGAAGACGTGCACGCCCGGCAGCCCCCCGGCCGCCGCGACGCCCTTGATCGGCGTGCCCTTCTCGTAGGAACCGGGATAGCCGCGCGCGGCCATGACCACGGTGATGGCGGCGTCCGGCGCCATCGACACCCGTTCGTCGGCCAGCGTCCCGGTGGCGGTGGCATGGAGCACTTCGAGGAGGTCGCCCTCCAGCCGCATCAGCAGCACCTGGCATTCCGGGTCGCCGAAGCGGACATTGTATTCGATGAGCTTGGGGCCATCGAGGGTGATCATCAGCCCGGCGAAGAGGACGCCGCGATAGGGGCTGCCGCCGTCGGCGAGCGCGCGGGCGGTCGGCTTGACGATTTCCGCGAGCGTGCGGCGCTCCATCTCGGCGGTGAACACCGGTGCCGGCGAATAGGCGCCCATGCCGCCGGTGTTCGGGCCCTGGTCGCCGTCGAAGGCGCGCTTGTGGTCCTGCGCCGAGCCGAAGGGCAGCACCGTCTCGCCGTCGACCAGGCAGAAGAAGCTCACTTCCTCGCCCTCGAGATATTCCTCGATGAGGATCTCGGTGCCGGCGTCTCCCATCGCGAACACCTCGTCGACGGCGGCGAGCGCCTCGTCGAGCGTCATGGCGACGACCACGCCCTTGCCGGCCATCAGCCCGTCCGCCTTCAGCACGATCGGCGCGCCGCGCCGGCGCACGAAATCGCGCGCGGCCTCCGCCTGCGAGAAGCGGCCGAAGGCGGCGGTCGGAATGTCGTGCTGGCGGCACAGCTCCTTGGTGAACAGCTTGGAGCCTTCCAGCTGCGCGGCGGCGCGGCCGGGACCGAAGACGTTGATGCCCTCGGCAATCAGCCTATCGGCGATGCCGTCGACCAGCGGCGCCTCGGGACCGACCACCACGAGGTCGATCTTCTCGGCGGCGCAGACGGTGACGATGGCGTCGTGGTCGGTGAGCGGGATGCTGTCGAGGCAGCGGGCGTGCTCGGCAATGCCGGGATTGCCGGGGATGGCGATCAGCGTGGCAAGCGACGGGCTCTGCGCCAGCTTCCAGGCGAGCGCATGCTCGCGGCCGCCCGAGCCCAGCAGCAGAACGTTCATGCCTCGTCTCCCCTTCGCCTCATCCGGCCGGACGCCATCCGGTCCGCGCTTCGCCTAGACGAGCCGGCGCCGGGGAGCAAGAGGAAGCTGCGCGACGGGAAGCGGCTCGATCGATGCCTATTCGTAGGCAAGCGCCGCGACCGGATCCATGCCGGCCGCCTTGCGCGCCGGCAGATAGCCGAAGATCAGCCCGGTGAGGAAGGCGCAGCCGAAGGCGAGCAGCGGCGGCAATGGCGACAGCACCACATTGACGCCCAACGCCCCCAGCCCGATCGCCGCGACGAGGCCGATCCCCACCCCGACCGCGCCGCCCACGCCGCACACCACCAGCGCCTCGGTGTTGAACTGCAGCATGATATTGCTCATGCGCGCGCCGGTCGCCATGCGAATGCCGATCTCGCGGGTGCGCTCGGTGACGCTCACCAGCATGATGTTCATCACCCCGATGCCGGCGACCAGCAGCGAGATGGCGGCGACGCAACCCAGCACCAGCGTCAGCGTTTCCTGCGTCGCCACCGCCGTCTCCAGGAACTGCGCGGTGTTGCGCACCTGGAAGTCCTCGGCCTGGTGGCGCTCGGCGAGGAGGCGGGTGACCTCGCGCTCGACGGCGGGGATATTGGCCGCATCGTCCACCTTCAGCGTCACCGAATTGACGAAGCGACGGCCGAACACCCGCACGAAGCCGGTGGAGAGCGGCACCAGCGCCACGTCGTCCTGGTCCTGGCCGAAAGCATTGGCACCACGCGCGCCGAGGATGCCGATCACCTGATAGGGCACGTTCTTCACCAGCACGTAGCGGCCGATCGGGTCGTCCTCGCCGAACAGGTTGCGGGCCACCGTCTGGCCGAGCACCAGCACCGGCGCATAGGCCCTCACGTCATCGGCGGAGAACATCACCCCGCGCTCCATCGGCCAGTCGCGGGCGGCGAGATAGTCGGCCGTGGTGCCGGTGATCTGGGTGTAATAGTCGTCAGAGCCGAAGCGCATCGTGTAGCGCCCCGTCCGCTCCGGCGCGACGGCGCCCAGACCGGGAATGGCGCGCAGGGCCTCGGCATCCTCCGGCAGCAGGGTGGCGTTGTCGCCGGAGGTGCGGATGCCTGGCGCGCCGGGCCGCACGATCAGCAGGTTGGTGCCGATCTGGGCGATGCGCTCCATCACCTGCTGCTTGCCGCCGTCACCCACCGCCAGCATGGTGATGACCGAGGCGACGCCGATGACGATGCCGAGCAGCGTCAGCACGGTGCGGAACAGGTTGGCATGCATGGAGGCGAAGGCCATGCGCACCGCTTCCGCCAGATCCGGCATGAAGCGGGCGAGGCCGCCGCGCCCTTGCAGATGGCCCGCCGGCTTGGGCGCCGCGGCAGGCGCCGGCAGCGCCGCCCGGGGCGTCGGCTCGTCGGAAACGATATGCCCGTCCTGGAAGCGCACGATGCGCCGCGCATGCGCCGCCACCTCGGCGTCATGGGTGATGAGGATGACGGTGTGGCCCTCGGCGTTCAGCTCGGTGAGCAGCGCCAGCACTTCCTCGCCCGAGCGGCTGTCGAGGGCGCCGGTGGGTTCGTCGGCGAGGATCACCGGCGCGGCGTTCATCAGCGCGCGGGCGATGGAGACGCGCTGCTGCTGGCCGCCCGAGAGCTGGCTGGGCCGGTGCCCGGCGCGCTCGGCGAGCCCGAGACGGGCGAGCAGCGCCTGGGCGCGGGAAATGCGCCGCTCCTTGGGCAGGCCGGCATAGATGGCCGGGATCTCGGCATTCTCCGCCGCGGTGAGGCTCGGCAGCAAATTGTAGCGCTGGAACACGAAGCCGAAGGTCGAGCAGCGCAGATGCGCCAGCGCATCGGGGTCGAGCCCGGCGACATCGACGCCGGCGACGCGATACTGCCCGCCGGTCGGCCGGTCGAGGCAGCCGACGATGTTCATCAGCGTCGATTTGCCGGAGCCCGACTGGCCCATGATGGCGACGAACTCGCCGGGCATGATCGACAGCGACACCCTGTCGAGCGCCCGCACCACCGTCTCGCCGTTCGGATAGAGGCGGCTGACATCGACGAGCTCGACGATCGGCGTGCCCGGCGGCACGGCGCGGGCGGCGGCGCTGGGAAGGCCGGCGGCGTCAACCGTGCTGTCGCTCATGGCCATCGCCTCAGCCGAGCCGCGGCATCATCGGCGGCCGGCCGCCGCCCGAACCGGGCGCGGCGCCAGGGCCGCGCGTGCCGGTGATCACCCGGTCGCCGACGGACAGGCCCCCGGTGATCTGCGTCATCGAGCGGTTGGACAGGCCGGTCGTCACCTTGCGCTCCTCGACCGCGCCGCCGCGGCCCAGCACGCGCACGGTCTTCTCCCCGTCGCGGCCGGCACGGAGGGCGGCGGTGGGCACCAGCGGCACGCCCTTCGCCTCGCCGAGGCGGAAGAACACCTGCGCCGTCATGTCGGTCATCAGCATCAGATCGTCGTTCGGCACGTCGATCAGCACATTGTAGAGCACCACGTCGTTGACGATGGTCGGGGTCGGCTCGACCTGCCGCACCGTACCCTCCCAGCGCCGGTCCGGCAGGCCGAGCGTGGAGAAATAGGCGGGGGTGCCGACCTGGATGCGCGGAATGTCGCCCTCGGCAACCTGCGCCGTCACCGTCATGGTCTGCAGGTCGGCGATGCGCAGCACGATCGGCGCGCTCTGGTTGGCGTTGAGCGTCGACCCCTCGCGAGCGGTGATCGAGACCACCGTCCCGCCCATCGGCGCATAGATCTTGGTGTAGCCGAGATTGGCGAGGTCGCCGTCCAGCGTCGCCTGCGTCTGGGCGATCTGCGCCTTGAGGGCGTCGATCTTGGCTTCGCTGATGCGCGCCGTCGCCGTGGCCGCATCGGCGGCGTCCTTGCTGCCGGACTGGTTGGCCAGCAGCTGCCGGGCGCGCTCGTCGCGCAGCCGGTCGAGGGTGAGCTGCGCCTGCGCCTGCGCCAGCTGGGCACGCAGATTGTCGAGGCTGGCGCGGTCGCCGGCGACGCGGGTCTGGTAGACGGTGGGATCGATCTCGGCGAGCAGGTCGCCCTTCTTCACCACCGCCCCGACATCGGGATGGATGACGCGCAGCTGGCCGGAAACCTGGGTGCCGACATCGACATAGTTCTTCGGCTGCAGCTTGGCGATCGCGGTGACCACCGTCTCGATGTCGCCGAGCTCGACGCTGGCGGTCTGGAAGGCTGGCGCCTCGGCACCGGCACGCTCGCGGGCGAGATAGGCGTAGCTCCCGCCGCCGCCGGCGAGGAGGCCGGCCAGGAGCAGCCACGGCCATCGCCGCCGCCGCGGCGCGAGCCGTGTCTCACCCAATTCCGTGCCGGAGCGCTGAAGCATCGCCGTCCCGCCGCTTTCCCTGTCCATGCAAGGGGATAGCCCGGAAGCCACACCGTACAAAGTGAATTCGCGGTAATGTCGCGCGAGGAGGATACCGCTGCGTCACGATCGGGAAAATCGCCGCCCGCGGCGCGGTTCCGGTCGAGCGCCTCTAGCGGCGCTGCGGGCGATACTCACCCGTCGCCGGATCGCGGCGCAGCGTGTCGGTGGCCGGGGCGCGGGAGGCCTCCTCGTCGCGCCGCGCCGCGTCGAGTTCGGCATTCACGCGACGCGATTCCTGCGCCAGCTTCTTGACCAGGGCGGCAGCACCCAGCGTTCCCAGGGCGACGATGAGGAAAGGGGGCATCGACGGGTCCTCCGGTTACAGGCCGAAACGGCCCCACAGCGCCCGGCTCTCGGCGACGTGCACCAGCTCGTCGGCCAGACCGGCGCCGATCGCCGCCGCCGATCCCGACCACGCGCCGACGCCGGGCGTGCGCCGGCCGAACAGCCCGCCGCCGGACTGGATGAGCGGGGTCATCACCTTCTCGCCGTAGCGGGAGCGCAGGAACGAGCGCAGGTCGCCGATCGAATCGACGAGGCCGAATTCCTGCGACTGTTCCGCGCCCCAGAACTCGCCGGAAAACAGCGTCGCCTCGTCGGCGGTCAGCACGTCGCCGCGCCGCGACCGCACCAGGCCGGCGAAGACGCCGTGAATGTCCTTCTGCAGGCTCTTCAGCCGCTCGACGTCCTCCTCCTTCTCCGGCTGGAACGGATCGAGCATCACCTTGCGCTCGCCGGCGGTGTAGACGCGCCGGTCGATGCCCAGCTTGCCGAGCGCCTTGTCGAAGCCGAAGCCGGCGCTCACCACGCCGATCGAGCCGAGGATCGAGAACGGGTCGGCGACGATCTCGTCGGCGGCGCAGGCCAGCATGTAGCCGCCGGAGGCCGCCACGTCCTCGACGAAGGCGAGCACCGGCAGCTGCTTTTCCGCGGCGAGGTCGCGGATGCGCTTGTAGATGAGATGCGACTGCGCCGGCGAACCGCCCGGCGAGTTGATCACCAGCGCCACCGCCTTCGCCCGCTTCACCGCAAAGGCCTTGTCGAGGCTCTTCGCGACCGAGGCCAGGGTGAGTGCCGGGCGCAGCGGCGAGCCGATGCCGATGGTGCCGGTGAGGCGGACCACCGGCACGATGGCCACGTCCTCGCGCAGCGACGCCGGCAGGACGGGCGCCATGTGCCGGCGCAACTGGGTGAACAGGGACGCATTTGCCATGCCCAAGACATAGGGCCGCGCGCGCTCCGGCTCAAGCGCCTCCGTCGGTGCGGGCGATAACGCTCAGGCGAGCGGCGCGCCCTCCCGCAGCACCGCTTCGGCCTCCTGCGTCGGCCGGCCCTCGCTATCGGCGAGCAGGAGGCCGGGCAGCAGCGAAGGCGGCGTCCGGCGTCCCTTCACCGCGCCGACCAGCACCCGGATCGCCGGCGCCTGCGGCCGCCCGTGCACCGGACGTATCGTCACGGCCCCGAAACGACGGTCCAGCGCCGCGAGGATCGCACTGAGCGCCTCCGGCCGATGGATGAGCGCGAGATGGCCGCCGGGCGCCAGCAGCCGCTCCGCCGACCGCACCCAGCCATCGAGGGTCGCGTCCGGGGCCATATGGGCGAGTGCCCGCCGGTCGTTCGGCGAGATGCGATGGCACGCCGGGTCGTTGAAGGGCGGGTTCATCAGCACCGCGTCGGCGGCGCGGGGCGCGGGCTCGACCGGCCCGCCCGACCGGGCCAGCGTCGCGATATCCGCCTGCACCACCGCCACCCGCGCCGCGAGATCGGGCTGCTGGCGCGCCGCGTTGCGACGGGCGAGCGAGGCGGTCGGCGGATCGAGCTCGACGAGATGCAGCCGTGCGGCCGGCAGCCGCACCGCGACGGCGAGACCCGCCGCGCCGACGCCGGCGCCGAGATCGACCACATGGCGGGCCACCGCCGGCACCATGGCGGCAAGCAGCAGCGCATCATGGCCGGCGCGATGGCCTCGCGCCGGCTGCAACAGGTGCAGCCGGCCACCGAGCAGCGCATCGTCGGTAAGCGGCACCTCGTCGGGAATCGCGCCTTCCGCGCTCATTCCGGCACCGACCGGTCCGGTTCCAGCTCGCGGCCGAGCCCGGCCTCGACCAGGAGCCGGCGGGCGCGAATCGCCGCCCCGTCCTCCACCAGAACCCGACGGGGAATCACCCCGAGCGAGCCTTCGAGGATGCTCATGTGCCGGTCGAGCACGAGATGGTCTATCCCCCCGGCCGTCAGCAGCGCCTCGACGGCGGAGAGGAGGACCGGGTCGTTGGTGCGCATGATTTCCTGCATGCGTCCATCATGGCATGGCGCCCTTCGGCTGGGGAGAGGCGCGGCTCCGATCCGCACGCCCGTCCCCGTGTCGCCGGCAGGGCGGCGACGCGGCGCGGCAGAGGGCGGCTTGCCCCGGGGCCGGGCCTGTCCTTATTGTGGCGCCGGTTTTCAACCTGTCGGAAAATGACTGTGGCCGTCGTCGTCCCCTTCGATCCCGTTGCCGAGCCGTCGCTGGAGAACATCATCGCGCTCGTGCGCGACGACATGGAGCGCGTGAACACGCTGATCCTGTCCCGCACCGGCTCCGACGTCACCATGATCCCCGAAGTGGCGACGCATCTCATCTCCTCCGGCGGCAAGCGGCTGCGGCCGATGCTCACCGTGGCCACCGCCATTCTCGCCGGCTATCGCGGCGAGGGCCACGTCAAGCTCGCCGCTTCGGTGGAATTCATGCACACCGCGACGCTGCTGCACGACGACGTGGTCGACGACAGCGACATGCGCCGCGGCAAGCCCGCCGCCCGCATGCTGTGGGGCAACGAGGCCAGCGTGCTGGTCGGCGACTTCCTGCTCGGCCAGGCCTTCCGCATGATGATCGAGGTCGGCGACATGCGCTGCCTCGACATCCTCTCCACCGCCGCGGTGGTGATCGCCGAGGGCGAGGTGGCCCAGCTCGCCGCCGCCAAGAACACATCGACCAGCGAGGACGAGTATCTCGCCGTCATCCGCGGCAAGACGGCGGAGCTGTTCGCCGCCGCCTGCGAGGTCGGCCCGGTGCTCGGCAAGCTCTCCAAGGCCGAGCAGGCCGCCTGCCGCAGCTACGGCATGAATCTCGGCATCGCCTTCCAGCTGATCGACGACGCGCTGGATTATGGCGGCCAGCGCGCCAAGCTCGGCAAGAATGTCGGCGACGATTTCCGCGAGGGAAAGATCACCCTGCCGATCGTGCTCGCCTTCCGGCGCGGCAATGACGAGGAGCGCGCCTTCTGGACGCGCTGCCTGCAGGAGGGCCAGATTGGCGAGGGCGACCTCGAGCACGCCATCGAGCTGCTCGCGCGCCACAACGCGCTCGCCGACACGGTGGAACGGGCGCGGCACTATGGCGCCATCGCCAAGGACGCCCTCGGCCTGTTCCGCGACGGCCCGGCCAAGCAGGCGCTGGTCGACGTGGTGGAATTCTGCGTCGCGCGGGCACGGTGACACTTCACCGCTCTCCCCCTGATACAGCCTCATCCTGAGGCGCGAGCGAAGCGAGCCTCGAAGGAGGCTCGTTCAAGCGCGCTCCGATGACCATCCTTCGAGGCCCGGCCTGCGGCCGGGTGCCTCAGGATGAGGGTGCTCCGTGTCCATCGGCCGTAAAGCCCTCACCCCCGCGGCGCGTAGAGGATGATCGCCGCGCCGGCGAGGCAGACGCTGCCGCCGATCAGGTCCCAGCGGTCGGGACGGACCCCTTCGACCGCCCATAGCCAGACCAGCGAAGCGGCGATGTAGACGCCGCCATAGGCGGCGAAGGCGCGCCCCGCCGCCTCCGACTCCACCCGCGTCAGCAGAGCGCCGAAGACGATCAGGCTGAACGCGCCCGGCGCCAGCCAGAGCGGGCTCGCTTCCGAACGCAGGACCGCCCAGAAGGCGAAGCAGCCGGCGATCTCGGCGAGCGCGGCCAGCGCATAGATGAATGCCGTCGTCATTGGCCTCCCCTCAGCCCAGGACCGTCGGCTTCACCCACCAGTCCGGCCGGGCGGCGGCAATCTGCTTGGCCGCCCGCGCGGCGGCGCGGCAATCATCGTAAAGCCCGAAGAAGGTCGCCCCCGAGCCGGACATCCGCACGAGCCGAACGGCCGGGGTCCCGGCGAGCCGCTCCGCCACCTCCTGGAGCGAGGGTTCGAGCCTGCGCGCCGGCGGCTCGAGATCGTTGGGCAGGTCGGCCAGAAAGGCGAGCACCTCCGCCCGCGTCGCGAAACCGTCCGGCATCGCGGGGGGCGGTGCCCGTGTCTCGCCGGCCGCGAGGCCGAGGGCGCGGAACACCGCGCCGGTGGCGACGGGAATGCGTGGGTTGACCAGCAGCGCACCGAAGCGTGGCAGCCGCAGCGGCGTGAGGCTCTCGCCGCGCCCGGCCATCAGGCAGGACCGGCCGTGAAGGCAGGCCGGCACGTCCGAACCGGTGGCGAGCGCCGCCTCGAAAAGACGCGCATCGTCCTGGGCGAGGCCGTTCGCCCGGGCCAGCAGCCGCAACACCGCCGCCGCATCCGCCGAGCCGCCGCCAATGCCGGAGGAAACCGGCAGCCGCTTGTCCAGCGTGAAGCGGCCGACCTCCAGTCC
Organism: Ancylobacter oerskovii; assembly: GCF_018390555.1. Taxonomy (GTDB): domain Bacteria; phylum Pseudomonadota; class Alphaproteobacteria; order Rhizobiales; family Xanthobacteraceae; genus Ancylobacter; species Ancylobacter oerskovii. The sequence goes on from NZ_JAHBGB010000033.1 coordinate 267,825, forward strand.
CGATACGCGCCCCGCCAGTTCCCGCGCGGCCTTCAGCACCAGATTGTCCGGCTCGACGGCGAGCGTGGCGGCGCCGGGACCGGCCAGACCCAACCCCGGCGCGCCGGCCGGATCATAGGTCAGCCGATCCCCCGCGCCGGCGAAGGCGACGAGGCTCCAGAGCTCGTGATAACCATCGGCACGGCGACCCAGCACCCGGAGGCCGAGATTGACCTTGGCCGGCGCGCGCTCCAAAAGCGGCGCGACGGGACGGCGGGTCGAAGGGAGCGCGGCGGTCTCGGGAGGGTGCATGGCCCGCTTATGCGCGGCGCCGGGCCCGGCGGCAAGCGGGTGTCCATCGGGGTCGCCGGGTCGGCCCGACGAGCGGCGGCTTGCGCTGGACCGCGTTTTGGCTGTATATGACGGTCATTCACATATCTCAGATGACCTGACGGTCGGTTGAGAGTGGGTTCCGCCGCCGGGACCCGCTCTTTTTGCATTGCCGATCATCTCCGGTCCGGTGAGGACGATGAGCGAGAACGACAACGCCGACACCCCCACCTTCGAATCCCGGCTCGACGAGCCGCGGCTCGTTACCGAGACCGGCCCCGCCGCGCGGGTGGCGGCGATCGTGGCCCCGGTGCTCGAAGGGCTCGGCTTCCGCCTCGTGCGGGTGAAGATCTCCGGCGGCGACCCGATGACGCTGCAGATCATGGCCGAGCGGCCGGACGGCTCGTTCGGCATCGACGAATGCGAGGCGGCGAGCCGCGCCATCTCGCCGGTGCTCGATGTCGAGGACCCCATCTCCGGCGCCTACAATCTCGAAATGTCCTCGCCCGGCATCGACCGTCCGCTGGTGCGGGCGAGCGACTTCGACCGCTGGGCCGGCTACGAGACCAAGGTGGAGCTCGCCATGCCGCTCGACGGCCGCAAGCGCTTCCGCGGCACGCTGATCGGCCACAAGGACGGCGCGGCGGTCATCCGCCTGCCCGACGCCCCGGCCGACGCGCCCGATACCTATGCGCTGCCGATCGCCGATATCGGCGAGGCGCGGCTCGTCATGACCGACGACCTCATCCGCGAGGCGCTGCGCCGCGACAAGGCGCTGCGCGAGGCCAATGAGGACGAGGACGGCGAAGAACCCGCCGAGGAGGGCCAGGAGGAAGGCGAGGACATCGTCGTCCGCATCCTGCCGAAGAAGAAGATGCCGGTGCGCGCCGCGCCCGCGAAGAAACCCGCGCCCGGCCGCAAGGCTCCGGGCGGAAAGCCCTCCGGCAAGCCAAACCGGAAACCCACCGCGAAGGAGACGCACTGATGGCTGTCGTCAGCGCAAACCGGCTCGAGCTTCTGCAGATCGCCGATGCGGTCGCGCGCGAGAAGTCGATCGACCGGCACATCGTCATCGCCGCCATGGAGGACGCGATCGCCAAGGCGGCGCGCTCCCGCTACGGCGCCGAGACCGACATCCATGCGGAGATCAATCCCCGCACCGGCGAGCTGCGCCTCGCCCGTCACCTTCTGGTGGTCGACCAGGTGGAGAACTACGCCACCGAGATCGACCTCGTCGGCGCCCGCCGGCTGAACCCGGCGGCGCAGGTGGGCGATTCCATCGCCGACACCCTGCCGCCCTTCGATTTCGGCCGCATCGCCGCCCAGTCGGCCAAGCAGGTCATCGTGCAGAAGGTGCGCGAGGCCGAGCGCGACCGGCAGTACGAGGAATTCAAGGACCGCATCGGCGAAGTCATCAACGGCGCGGTCAAGCGCGTCGAATACGGCAATGTCGTCGTCGATCTCGGCCGCGGCGAAGCCTCGCTGCGCCGCGACGAATTGCTGCCGCGCGAAGTCTTCAAGGTCGGCGACCGCATCCGCGCCTATGTCTATGACGTGCGCCGCGAGCCGCGCGGCCCGCAGATCTTCCTGTCGCGCACCCATCCGCAGTTCATGGCGAAGCTGTTCGCGCAGGAAGTGCCGGAGATCTATGACGGCATCGTCGAGATCAAGGCGGTTGCCCGCGACCCCGGCTCGCGTGCCAAGATCGCCGTCACCTCGCGCGATACCTCGGTGGATCCGGTCGGCGCCTGCGTCGGCATGCGCGGCTCGCGCGTGCAGGCGGTGGTGAACGAGCTGCAGGGCGAGAAGATCGACATCATTCCGTGGTCGAACGACGTCGCCACCTTCATCGTCAACGCGCTGGCCCCGGCGGAAGTCGTCAAGGTGGTGCTGGACGAGGACCGCGAGCGTATTGAAGTCGTGGTCCCCGATGCCCAACTAAGCCTGGCCATCGGCCGCCGCGGCCAGAATGTCCGCCTCGCTTCCCAGCTCACCGGCTGGGACATCGACATCATGACCGAGGCGGAAGAGAGCGAGCGGCGCCAGAAGGAATTCGCCGAGCGCTCGAAGATCTTCGCCGAGGCGCTCGACCTCGACGAGATGATGGGCCAGCTGCTCGCCTCCGAAGGCTTCGCCTCCGTCGAGGAGCTCGCCTATGTGCCGATCTCCGAGCTCGCGAGCATCGAGGGCTTCGACGAGGACACGGCGCAGGAACTGCAGAACCGCGCGCAGAGCCATCTTGCGCAGGTCGAGGCCGAGATCGACGAGCGCCGCCGCGCGCTCGGCGTCGAGGACGAGCTGCGCGAGGTGCCGGGCGTGACCTCGCCGATGCTGGTGGCGTTCGGCGAGAACGACATCAAGACCGTCGAGGACCTCGCCGGCTGCGCCACCGACGACCTGGTGGGCTGGACCGAGCGCAAGGACGGCGAAACCGTCCGCATCGCCGGTGCACTGGAAGGCTTCCAGCTGTCCCGCGAGGAAGCCGAGGCGCTGATCATGCAGGCCCGCGTGAAGGCGGGCTGGATCTCGGCCGAGGAGCTCGCCGGCGCGGGCGACGAGGCCGAGGAGACCACCGAGGAGGACGCCGGCAGCGCGGCGTGAGCCTTCGGGCTTTCCGTCCGGGCGCCAGCCCGGTGCGGGACGCTCCCGGCTTACCGCGCCGTCGACGGCGAGCGGAGTAAGGCGCAGCGATGCGGCAGGCGAGCGAACAGGCCGGGGAGCACGGGCTCCCCGCCGGCGGCGGCGAGCCGGAGGAGACCGATGCCGGTCCCACCGAGGCGCGCCGTGCGCTCACGCGCCTGTGCCTGGCCGGCCGCACCGTGCGGCCGGTGGGCGAGATGCTCCGCTTCGTGGTGGCGCCGGACGGGCGGGTGGTCCCCGACCTGGCCGGCAAACTGCCCGGGCGCGGCGCCTGGGTCGGGGCGACCCGCGCCGAGCTGGAGCTGGCACTGAAGAAAAAGGCCTTCGGCCGCGCCTTTCGCGGCAAGGGCCGGGCGGAGGCCGGCTTGATCGAGCTGGTCGACGCCCTGCTCGAGAAAGACGTGCTCGGTGCCCTCGGCTTCGCCAACAAGGCGGGCCAGCTGGTGACCGGCACGACCAAGGTGGCGGAGGCGCTCACGGGCGGCGCCGCCATTCTCGTCCACGCCAGTGACGCGGCGCGCGACGGGGTCGCCAAGCTCGATGCGCTCGCCCGGCGCGTCGGCGAGGCGGAAGGTAAGGAAATAGCCTTCGTTAACTCTTTGTCAGGCGTGCAATTGGACTTGGCGTTGGGCAGGGCAAATGTGGTACATGCTGCGCTGCTCGCCCATCCGACGAGCGCAGGGTTTCTTGCGCGCGTGAGAAGGCTCGAGAGCTGGCGCGCTGGATAAGCGAAGCCGGCGCACAGATGTGAGGCATCCCGCAAGGGGCTGGATGCTCAGGAACGGATACCGAATGACCGATACGAAGAACCCCGGCGAGAAGACGATGGGCGTTGGACAGGGCAAGACCCTGACGCTCAAGAGGCCTGTCGAGCAGGGCGTCGTTCGCCAGAGCTTCAGCCATGGCCGCTCCAAGTCGGTGGTGGTCGAGAAGGTGAAGCGGCGCGTGATCGGTCCGGGCGACAAGCCCGAGGCACCGTCCGCGCCCGCCGCTCCGGCTGCCGCACCTGCCGCCCCGGCCCAGTCGGCCGCGCCGCGCCCTGCGCAGGCGCCCCAGGCCGCTCGCCCGGCGCAGCCCGCTCCGCAGAGCGCCCGTCCCGCCGCGCCGGCGCAGCAGCCGCAGCGCCCGCCGGTGCAGGGCCGCACCCAGCCGGCTCCCGGTTCCAACTATTCCGGCCCGCGCCCGGGCCCCGTGGGCACCCGCCCCGGCGGCGTCGTGCTGCGCTCGCTGACCGAGGAGGAGGCCCGCGCCCGCGCCGCCGCCCTTCAGGACGCACGCGTGCGCGAAGTCGAGGAGCGCAAGCGCGCCGAGGAAGAGGCTCGCCGCCGCGCCGAGCGCGAGGCCCGCGAAAAGGTCGAGCGCGAGGCCGCCGAGGCCCGCAAGCGCGAGGAAGAGGCGCGCCGCGCCTTCGAGGAAGAGGCCAAGCGCAAGTCCGAGCAGGAGGCGCGCAAGCGCTTCGGCGAGGAGAATGCCGCGCAGCCGGCTGCGGCCGCCGCGCCCCGCGCCGCGACCCCGGCGGCTGCCACGCCGTCCGCTCCGGCCGCCGCCCCCGGCGCGCCGCGGGTGGCGACGCCGCGCAACAATGCGGCGATGGATTCCGAGGATGACGACCGCCGTCCCGCCCGCCGCGGCCCCGGCGGCGCCCCCGTGCGTCCGGCGGTTCCCGCCAAGCCGGCGCGGCCTGCCGCCGGTGCCGAGAAGAATCGCGGCCGCCTCACCCTGGTGACGGCGCAGTCCGGCGACGAGGAGCGCCAGCGCTCGGTCGCCTCCTTCCGCCGCCGCACCCAGCGCATGAGCGGCCACCGCCATGTCGAGACCAAGGAAAAGATCTCCCGCGAGGTCACGGTCCCGGAGACGATTTCCATTCAGGAACTCGCCAACCGCATGGCCGAGCGCGCGGTCGACGTCATCCGCCTGCTGATGAAGCAGGGCCAGATGGTGAAGATCACCGACGTGATCGACGCCGACACCGCCCAGCTCATCGCCGAGGAACTCGGCCACACCGTGCGCCGCGTCGCGGAATCGGACGTCGAGGAAGGCCTGTTCGACACGCCGGACGCGCCGGAGAACCTGCTGTCGCGCCCGCCGGTCGTGACCATCATGGGCCATGTCGACCACGGCAAGACCTCGCTGCTCGACGCGCTGCGCTCGGCCAATGTCGTCTCCGGCGAGGCCGGCGGCATCACCCAGCACATCGGCGCCTATCAGGTGACCTCGCCGCTCGGCGGCAAGATCACCTTCATCGACACGCCCGGCCACGCCGCGTTCACCGCCATGCGCGCCCGCGGCGCCAAGGTGACGGACATCGTGGTGCTGGTGGTGGCGGCCGATGACGGCGTCATGCCGCAGACGGTGGAAGCCATCAACCACGCCCGCGCCGCCAAGGTGCCGCTGATCGTGGCGATCAACAAGATCGACAAGCCCGACGCCAAGCCCGAGCGCGTGCGCTCCGAGCTGCTGCAATACGAGGTGCAGGTCGAAAGCATGGGCGGCGATACGCTCGAGGTGGAAGTGTCGGCCAAGGCCCACACCAATCTCGACAAGCTGCTCGAGGCGATCAGCCTGCAGGCGGAAGTGCTCGACCTCAAGGCGAACCCCGACCGCGAGGCCGAGGGCACCGTCATCGAGGCCAAGCTCGATCGCGGCCGCGGCCCGGTGGCTACCGTGCTGGTCCAGCGCGGCACGCTGCATGTCGGCGACATCGTGGTGGCCGGCGCCGAGATGGGCCGCGTGCGCGCGCTCATTTCGGACAAGGGCAGCCAGCTCGGCTCGGCCGAGCCGTCCATGCCGGTCGAGGTGCTCGGCTTCAACGGGACCCCGGAGGCGGGCGACCGCCTCGCGGTGGTGGAGAGCGAAGCCCGCGCCCGCGAGATCACCGACTACCGCAAGAACCAGAAGCGCGAGAAGGCGGCGGCGCGTTCCGCCACCGTCCGCGGCTCGCTGGAACAGATGATGAGCCAGGCGAAGACGGCGGGCCGCAAGGAATTCCCGCTGATCGTCAAGGGCGACGTGTCCGGTTCGGTGGAAGCGATCATCGCCTCGCTGGAGAAGCTCGGCACCGACGAGGTGCAGGCCCGCATCATCCACTCCGGCGCCGGCGGCGTGAACGAGAGCGACGTCACGCTGGCGGAAACCGCCGGCGCGGTGATCATCGCCTTCAACGTGCGCGCCAACAAGGAAGCCCGCGAGGCGGCCGAGCGTGCCGGCATCGAGATCCGCTACTACAACATCATCTACGACCTCGTGGATGACGTGAAGGCGGCGATGGGCGGCCTGCTGGCGCCGGTGAACCGCGAGACCATGCTCGGCAACGCGCAGATCCTCGAGATCTTCAACGTCTCGAAGGTCGGCAAGGTCGCCGGCTGCCGCGTCACCGACGGCACCGTCGAGCGCGGCCAGCATGTCCGCCTCATCCGCGACAACGTCGTCATCCACGAAGGCAAGCTCGCCACGCTCAACCGCTTCAAGGACGCGGTCAACGTGGTGCAGGCCGGCCAGGAATGCGGCATGTCCTTCGAGAACTACCAGGACATGCGCGCCGGCGACGTCATCGAATGCTACCGCGTCGAGGTGGTCCAGCGCACGCTGTGATGCCCGCCTGATGCGGCACGGCCGGACGGTTCTCCGCCCGGCCGTGTGAAGATTCCGCGGGAGCCGGACGGTCCAAATCCGTCGGCTCCGGTCGAAGCCGTCCCGCCAGCCGGCACAGCCGGGGCGGGCGTTTGGGACTGTTGAACGCCATGAAGACCAAAGCGAGCTCGGGCAATGGCCCGAGCCAGCGCCAGCTGCGCGTCGGCGAGCTGGTGCGCCACGCCCTGTCCGACATCCTGTCGCGCGGCGACCTGCCCGATCCGGCCTTGTCGCGCGTGCTCATCACCGTGCCGGAGGTGCGGATGAGCCCGGACCTCAAGATCGCCACCTGCTTCGTCATGCCGCTCGGCGGCAAGGACACCAAGGCGACGATCGACGCGCTGGCGACCAATGCCAAGCCGCTGCGCGGCGAGATCGCCCGCCGGGTGGAGCTGAAATACGTGCCGGAGCTGCGCTTCCGCATCGACACCTCCTTCGAGGAAGGCGCGCGCATCGACGCGCTGCTGCGCTCGCCGGATGTGGCGCGCGATCTCGACCATCCCGGCGACCAGAACGACAACGACACCAACGAGGACGAGGCATGAGCGCCCCGATCAGCGAGGCCGCCCTGGCCACGGACAACGCCACCACCGAGTCGGTCGCCATCGAGCCGGCAATGGGCGACGCCACGCTCTCCCCCGCCACCGAGGCCGGCACGCGGCCGCCGAAGAAGGATCGCCGCGAACGTCCCGCCCGTCGCCCGAAGAAGGACGTCGACGGCTGGATCCTGCTCGACAAGCCGGTGGGGATGACCTCGACCCAGGCGGTCGGGGCGGTGAAGTGGCTGTTCCAGGCCAAGAAGGCCGGCCATGCCGGCACGCTGGACCCGCTCGCCTCCGGCTGCCTGCCCATCGCGCTCGGCGAGGCCACCAAGACGGTGCCGTTCGTCATGGACGGGCGCAAGGTCTATCGCTTCACCGTGCGCTGGGGCATCGAGACCGATACCGACGACAGCGAGGGCAAGGCGGTCGCGCATTCCGACGCCCGCCCAGACCGCGAGGCCATCCTCGCCATCCTGCCGGCGTTCCGCGGCGAGATCGAGCAGGTGCCGCCCGCCTTCTCGGCGCTGAAGATCAATGGCGAGCGGGCCTATGACCTCGCCCGCGACGGCATCGCCGTGGAGCTGGCCGCCCGCACGGTCGAGATCCACCGGCTCGACCTCGTCGACATGCCGGACGCCGATCATGCGGTGTTCGAGGCCGAATGCGGCAAGGGCACCTATGTGCGCTCGCTCGCCCGCGATTTCGGGCGCACGCTCGGCACGCTCGGCCACATCACCGCGCTCCGGCGCAGCGTGGTCGGTACCTTCGCCGAGGCGGAACTCATCCCGCTCGACGATCTGCGCGCGATGCACGCGGACAATGGCGAGACCCCGCCCTTCGCGGCGCTGCGGCCGGTGGAGATCGGCCTCGACAGCCTGCCCTCGCTGCGGGTGAGCCCGGCGGATGCGGCGCGCCTGGCGCGCGGCCAGTCGATCATCCTGCGCGGGCGCGACGCGCCGATCCTCGAAGGCCCGGTCGCCATTACCGCCGGCGGCCGGCTGGTGGCGCTCGGCGAGGCCGAAGGCGCGGAAATCTTCCCGCGCCGCATCTTCCACGCCAACCCGGCGAACTGAGGCCGGGAGGGCGTCGCCCGCCACGAAGATGCGGCTGGCGTTGCGGGCGTTTTCGTGTATGTTGCGCCCGCGCCGCGGACCGTGAGGTTCGCGCGAACCCTTCGCTTTTCGACCGTGCTGGACGACATCCCGGCCCGGCCGAGCCGCGAGGCCGGCGCGCCCGCAATATGCAGGCCGCCTTATCGAAACTACCGAAAAACCGGAAAGGATATCCGATGTCGATCACGCCGGAGCGCAAGCAGGCGCTCATCACCGAATATGCCACCAAGCCGGGTGATACCGGTTCGGCGGAAGTGCAGGTTGCGATCCTCACCGAGCGCATCACCAACCTGACCGGCCACTTCAAGTCCCACGCCAAGGACAACCATTCCCGGCGCGGCCTCCTGAAGCTGGTCTCCCAGCGCCGCGGTCTCCTCGACTATCTCAAGAAGACCGAGGAAGCCCGCTACAAGTCGCTGATCCAGCGCCTCGGCATCCGCCGCTGACGTTTCGCCGAGGCTCGCACCTGCCGGTGCGGGCCTCGTGCGCTATCTGGACGGCGCGCGTGGATGGTCCGCGCCGCCGCCTCATCAAGCCCGGAGCCTGACGAACGGGTTTCGGAGAACGCAAGAGCGGCGGGCATGGGGCGCGCCGCATCCGACAGAAGCGGCGGCCATGGCAGGATCGCCGGAGGCTTTTCCCGGGGGCTCCCGGAGCGAGGAACCTCCCGCCGTCTTGCTCATGGCCCCTCTTCGGAAAGCCAGAGACAGACATGTTCGACATTCACCGCGAGGAACTCGACTGGGGCGGGCGCACGCTCACCCTCGAGACCGGCAAGATGGCGCGTCAGGCCGACGGCGCCGTGCTCGCGAAATACGGCGACACCACCGTGCTCGCCACCGTGGTCTCGGCGAAGTCGCCGAAGCCCGGCCAGGACTTCTTCCCGCTCACCGTCAACTACCAGGAAAAGGCCTATGCGGCCGGTCGCATTCCCGGTGGCTACTTCAAGCGCGAAGGCCGTCCGAGCGAGAAGGAGACCCTGGTCTCCCGCCTGATCGACCGCCCGATCCGCCCGCTCTTCGCGGATGGCTACAAGAACGACACCCAGGTCGTCGTCACCGTGCTGTCGCACGACCTCGAGAACGACCCCGACATCGTGTCGCTGGTCGCCGCCTCCGCCGCGCTCACCCTCTCCGGCGTGCCCTTCATGGGCCCGGTGGGTGCCGCCCGCGTCGGCTTCATCGACAATGAATACGTGCTGAATCCCTCCGTCGACGAGCTGAAGGATTCGGCGCTCGACCTCGTGGTCGCCGGCACCGCCGACGCCGTGCTGATGGTGGAATCCGAGGCCAAGGAGCTGTCCGAAGAGGTCATGCTCGGCTCGGTCATGTTCGGTCACCGCCACTTCCAGCCGGTCATCGAGGCGATCATCCGCCTCGCCGAGAAGGCTGCCAAGGAGCCGCGCGACTTCACCGCCCCCGACAACTCGGCGCTGGAAGCCGAGCTGCGCGGCCTGATCGAGGCCGAGCTGCGCGCCGCCTACAAGATCGCCCGCAAGCAGGACCGCTACGACGCCGTCGGCGCCGCCAAGGCCAAGGCCAAGGCGCACTACGCCGCGCTGGCCGCCGAGGGCAAGGACGTGCCGGACGCCCAGACCCTCGGTGAGGTTCTGAAGGAGCTCGAGGCGAAGATCGTCCGCTGGACCATCCTCGACGAGGGCGTGCGCATCGACGGCCGCGACACCAAGACCGTCCGTCAGATCGTCTCCGAAGTCGGCGTGCTGCCGCGCACCCACGGCTCGGCGCTGTTCACCCGCGGCGAGACGCAGGCCCTCGTGGTCGCGACGCTGGGCACCGGCGAGGACGAGCAGTTCATCGACAGCCTGGAAGGCACCTACAAGGAGCGCTTCCTGCTGCACTACAACTTCCCGCCCTTCTCGGTGGGCGAGACCGGCCGCATGGGTTCGCCCGGCCGCCGCGAGATCGGCCACGGCAAGCTCGCCTGGCGCGCCATTCGCCCGATCCTGCCGCCCGCGCACGAGTTCCCCTACACGCTGCGCGCGGTGTCGGAGATCCTCGAGTCCAACGGCTCGTCCTCGATGGCGACCGTCTGCGGCACCTCGCTCGCCCTGATGGACGCCGGCGTGCCGCTGCGCCGTCCCGTGGCCGGCATCGCCATGGGCCTCATCCTCGAGGGTGAGAAGTTCGCCGTGCTCTCCGACATCCTCGGCGACGAGGATCACCTCGGCGACATGGACTTCAAGGTGGCCGGCACCGACAAGGGCGTCACCGCCCTGCAGATGGACATCAAGATCGCCGGCATCACCGAGGAGATCATGAAGGTCGCCCTCGAGCAGGCGAAGGGTGGCCGCGCGCACATTCTCGGCGAGATGGCCAAGGCGCTCACCGGCGCCCGCGCCGAACTCGGCGAGCATGCTCCGCGCATCGAGGTACTGCAGATCCCGGTCGACAAGATCCGCGAAGTCATCGGCTCCGGCGGCAAGGTCATCCGCGAGATCGTCGAGAAGACCGGCGCCAAGATCAACATCGAGGACGACGGCACCGTGAAGGTGGCCTCGGCGTCCGGCGAGTCGATCAAGGCGGCGATCAACTGGATCAAGTCGATCGCTTCCGAGCCGGAAGTCGGCCACATCTACGAAGGCACCGTGGTGAAGGTCGTCGATTTCGGCGCCTTCGTGAACTTCTTCGGCGCCAAGGACGGCCTCGTGCACGTCTCGCAGCTCGCCAAGGAGCGGGTGGCGAAGCCCTCCGACGTCGTCAAGGAAGGCGACAAGGTGAAGGTGAAGCTGCTCGGCTTCGACGAGCGCGGCAAGACCCGCCTGTCCATGAAGGTCGTCGACCAGGCGACCGGCGAGGATCTCGAGGCGAAGGGCAAGGCCGAGGGCGAAGGCGACGCCGCCGAGTGAGTTCGGCCGCCCATCGCATCCAACGAGCGGGGCGCCTTCGGGCGCCCCGTTTTCGTTTGCGCCCCGCGATCACCCGAAGGCCGCGAACAGCTCCGCGATGTTTTCGCGCGACAGCCCGGCGGCAAGCGCCAGCACCAGCGCCAGCCGCGCCTTCAGCGCCGACAGAAGCCCGGCCGGAATCACGCCCCGGGCGATGAGGTCGATCTCCGAGCCCGGATAGCCATAGGTGCTCTCGAACACCGGGCCGCCAAGCGTCCGGCTGGCCAGCACCACCGGAATCCGCGCCGCCAGCTCTCCCACCGCCTCCGCCATCACGCCCGGCACATGGCCGGCGCCGGCACCTTCGATCACCGCGCCGGCATAGCCGAGCCCGGGAAGCACCGGCAGCAGCCGCCCATCGTCACCCATGCCGATCTTCACCAGCGCCACCGGCGGCAACTCGCCGGGACCGGGCAGCAGCACCGGCAGCGCCGGCGGTGCGACACGCGCGAAGACGCGCACCCGCCCTTCCGCCACCAGCCCGAGCGGGCCGCCATGCGCCGAGACGAAGGCGGATGTCAGTGCGGTATGCGCCTTGCGCACGAACCGCGCGGCATGGATCTCGTCGTTCAGCACCACCAGCGTGCCGAGGCCGCGCGCCTGCGGGCTCGCCGCGACGAGGGCAGCCGCGAGCAGGTTCGCCGGCCCGTCGGCGCCCGGCTGCTGCGGCCCGCGCATGGCGCCGACCACCACCACCGGCCGCGCGTCGCGGACCATCAGGTCCAGCGCGAAGGCGGTCTCCTCGATGGTGTCGGTGCCCTGGATGACGATCGCCCCGTCATACCCTTCCGCGAAGGCGGCGTGGATCTCGGCGGCGACCTGGACGATGTTGGCAAGTGTCAGCGAGGCGCTGCCGAGCCGGAACGGCGAGCGCGCCGTGATCTCGGCCACGGCGGCCAGTTCCGGCACCGCGGCCACCAGGTCGCCGGCGCCGAGCGTCGGGGCGATGCCGCCGCCGGTGGCGGCGGTCATGGTGATGGTGCCGCCCAGCGACAGGGCAAGGAGGCGGGGAGGTCTGACGGTACCGGCCATGACGTCTCCGGGGAGTGCGGGAGGGTTCCTCTATAGCCCGCGCCGGTCCGCTTGTCGCTCGGCGCCACCCGGGCACCCCCATGCCGCCGCTCACATATAGGCGCCGCCATTGACGTGCAGCGTCTGGCCGGTGACGTAGCGGGCGGCCGGGCCGGCGAGGAAGCGTACCATCGCCGCCACCTCCTCCGGCAAGCCGCGCCGTCCGAGGAGATTGGCGGTCGCCCCGTGGTGATGCGGCCGGTGGCCGCCCTCGCGCACCGTCTCGATCAGCCCGGGCGAGACCAGGTTCACCGTGATGCCGGCCTCCGCCATCTCATGGGCGAGGGCGCGGGTCAGGCCGTCGAGGCCGGCCTTGGCCGCCACCACATGGGCGCGGTTGCGCGCGCCGATATAGGCGGTGAGCCCGCCAATATTGACGATCGCCGCCGCGCCGGAGCGCGAGAGCGGCTCCAGCGCCGCCTTCGCCATCAGGAACGGGGCATCGAGCGACAGCGCCATCACCTCGCGCCATTGGCCATAGGTGAGATCGGCGAGCGGCGCCTCGTCACGCACCGCCGCGTTGTTGACGAGGATATCGAGCCGGCCGAAGGCCTGCATGCCGGCCTCGACCATCGCCGCCGCCTCTTCCGGCTGCGTGACGTCGCCGAGCACGCCGAGCGCCCGCCCGCCGGCCGCCGCGATGGCCTCGACGACGGCATCCACCGCCGCGCGGTCCCGCCGCCCGGCCACCACCACCGCCGCACCGCCCTCGGCGAGGGCGAGCGCGATGGCGCGGCCGATATTGCGCGAGCCGCCGGTGACGAGGGCGACACGCCCGGCAAGTTCCCGGCCGGCAAAAGCAAAGGCCTCCGGCACGAGGGCGCTCATCGGGCCTCGCCCCGCGCGACCGCGAGATCGACGCCGCCGCCCGAGGCGAGGGCGGAGAGCGCACCGCGGAGCCCGGCGATGGCGGCGGCGTCCATGCCGCCGAACGCCAGATTGGCCTCGAATTTGGCGGCAAGCTCGGCCTCGCCGAGCGGTTCATGCGCGCCGCCGCGCATATGTGGCTGCCGGAAGCTGATAAGCCGGCCATCCCGGAGCGTCGCCTCGAGATGGCCGGAGAAATTGCGCGGATACTCGTCCGCCGGGTCGATCTCGTAGGCGATCTTCGCGGCGAGCGCCTGCACGGCAACGTCCTGCGAGCGCGCATCGGTGAACTGGCCGAGGCCGGCGGCACCGTCGATGAAGGCTACCGCCATGCAATAGGGCGTCGAGAACTTGCCGGCATAGCCGTTGGGCGGGCGATGCTTGGCGACCAGCGGCTCCCACAGACGGTGTACCGTGCCTTCGCCCACCTTGCAGCGGATGGAGACGATCTCGTCCGCGCTCACGCCGCTCGCCGCCAGCTTCAGCGCGCAGTCGACGAAGGGCTGGGTCATGGTCCCGCAGGCATAGGGCTTGAAGGCGAGGCCCTCTATGACCCAGCGCGTGCCGAGCCCTTCGGTCAGCCGGGCGAAGTCCGGCGCCCTCGAGGGGGCGAAGGCCTTGAACAGGCCATGCGTGCCCTCGAACACCGTGGCCGGCCCGGAAAAGCCGGCGCGGGCGAGATGCACGGCGCGCAGCCCCGCCTGCGCCGCCGCGCCGGCATGCAGGCGCTTGGTCGAGGAGCCGTCGGCGAGATATTCGATGATGCCCGAGGCGAGGCTGCCGGCGATGCCGAGCGCCCGCGCCGTAGTCTCGGCATCGAGGCCGAGCACGGCGGCGACCGTCGCAGTGGCCGCCGGGGCGCCGAAGATGGCGGTCGGGTGGAAGCCGGCCTTGTGCGTCGCCTGCGGGGCGACGAGGCTGAGGCGGCACATCAGCTCCGCCCCGACGGCGATGCCGCGCATTACCGCCGCGCCGCCGATGCCGTGCTGCTCGGCCGCCGCCAGCGCCGCCGGCACCACCACCGCGCCGGGATGCACCGGGCCGCCCTCGAAGGTGTCGTCGAAATCCTCGCCATGCGCGGCGGTGCCGTTGACCAGCGCCGCGTCGTACATGCCGAGCCGGCGCGCATGGCCGAGCGCGGTGCAGCGTCCGTCGTCGACGGCGCTGGCGAGCGCCGCCCGCACATAATCGGCATCGCGGGCGGCGACGATCAGCCCGGCAATGTCGAACAGCAGGCTGCGGCACACCGCGGCAGCTGCCGGGGAGGGCACCGCCGCAGCGGCGAAGCCGCCGACGGCATTCGCAAGCGGCAGGGACGGGATGGGATCATGCGGGTTCATCCGTGCGCTTCCTGCCCATGGGTCTTGTGGTTGCGCGCCTGCTCCGCCCGGGCCCGGCGGCCGTCGCGCAGCTCGCGGGTGAGCGAGAAGACGACGAAGCCGGTGGCGGCGAGCAGCAGGCCGACGCAGATCGGGTCCTGCAGGAACACCATCATGTCGCCGCCCGACAGCACCAGCGAGCGCCGGTAGCTGGATTCCACCATGTGGCCGAGCACCACGCCGAGGATCATCGGCAGGAAGGGGAAGCCGGTGCGGCGCATGAGGTAGCCGACGACGCCGAGCGCCAGCGCGATGCCGAGGTCAAAGGTGGAGGTGTTGAGCGTGTAGATGCCCGAGAGGATGAGCGCGAAGATGAAGCCGGCGCGATAGGGGCGCGGGCGGTTCACCAGCCACACCGCGGCGGGGAGCAGCAGCATGCCGACGCCGATCTGGGCGATGATGGCGACGAAGGAGCCGACATAGAGGCTGTCGATGACCTGCGGGTTCTGCTCGAACAGGCGCGGGCCGGGCAGCAGGCCGTGCATCAAGAGGCCGCCGAGCAGCACCGCCGTCGAGTTGGAGCTGGGTATGCCGAAGCTGAGCAGCGGGATGAGCGCGGTGCTCGCCACCGTGTTGTTGGCGGCCTCCGGCGCCGCGACGCCTTCCTCCGAGCCCTTGCCGAACTTTTCCGGCGTCTTCGACCAGCGCCGCGCCTCGTTATAGGACATGAAGGCCGCGATGGAGCCGCCGCCGCCGGGGGTCAGCCCCTCGAACAGGCCGAGGATGCAGCCGATGATCTGCGAACGCTTCAGCCTGTTCATCATGGCGAGGCCGGGCAGGCGGATGCGCACCGATTCCTTCAGCTGCGTCAGCGAGACGGAGCCGGACTGGCTCATCAGTTCGGTGAGCGCGAACAGGCCGACCATCACCAGCACCGGTTCGACGCCGTTGAGCAGGTCCGGCACGTCGAAGGTGAAGCGGGTGACGCCGGAGATCGGGTCGGTGCCGACGGTGGCGATCATCAGGCCGATCACCGCCGCCGCGAGGCCCTTCACCAGCGAGCCGCCGGTCATCGAGGCGATGACGCTGAGGCCGAGAATGCCCAGCCCGAAATAGGAGGGCGGGGTGAAGGCGAGCGCCAGCCAGGACAGGGGCTCGGTGAGCAGCACCAGCATGGCCAAGCCGAACAGGCTGCCGACCACGCCGGACATCAGCGAGATGCCGAGCGCTTCGCCGGCGCGGCCCTGGCGGTTCAGCTCGTAGCCGTCGATCACGGTGGCGGCGGAGGAATTGGTGCCGGGCGTGCGGATCAGGATGGCCGGGATCGAGCCGCCATATTCGGCGCCGATATAGACGCAGGCGAGCAGCGCGATCGCCATCGCCGGGTCCATCGTGTAGGTGAAGGGCAGCACCAGCGCCATGGTGATCGAGGCGGAGATGCCGGGCAGCGCCCCGCCGAGGATGCCCCAGGTGAGACCCATGATCGCCACCGGGATCAGCGGCGTGCCGGTGAGCAGATGGACGATGTCCCAGAACGTCGTCATGAGAACAACCCCTGAAACAGCGTGCCGACGGGCTGGTTGACCCCGAGGAGTTTGACGAACACGGCCCAGTACAGCACTGCGCCGCCCAGCGCCGCGGCCGGCAGCGTCCAGTTTCGCGGCGCACCTTCATAGAGCGCCACCGCACCGATCAGAAGCGCGACGCCGAGCAGATAGCCGACATAGGGGAGCAGCAGCACATAGGCCGCGCCCAGGGCGAGGAAGCCGAGGGCGCGCGGCAGCCGCGCGTCGCGCTCCTCATCCTCCGGCGCCGTGGCCGCCTCGCTCCGCGCGGCGAGCACGCCCCGCACGAGAAGGATGAGACCCAGCAGCGCCAGCACCAGGGCCAGCACATGCGGCAGGCCGACCGCGCCGACCTCGTCCTCCAGCGTGCTGTCGGGAATCGCCCCGGTGGCCCAGTAGTAGATCCCGGCCACCGCGAGCAGCGCTACGCCGCTCCAAGCGTCCTTGTTCATGACAGACCCTTTCCCGAAGCCGCGGCGCGGCCGCCTCCGGCCATGCGTCGCGACCATGCATCGCGCAGGGTGATCCGGCCGGCGCGCGCCGCGCCGGTGGTGGCGGGAGCCGGCGCTACTTGATGGCGCCGGTCTCCTTCAGGAAGGCTTCGGTGGTGGTGGCGAAGGAATTCACGAAGGCGGGATAGTCCTTGTGGTCGATGAACTTCGCCACCAGCACCTCCTCGGTGTATTCCTTCCTGTAGTCGGGATCCTGCAGCACCTTCTGGATCGCCGCGTCCCACGTCTTGGTCACCGCGTCCGGCAGGCCCTTCGGGCCGGCGAGGCCGCGGAACTTCACCAGCTGGACGTCGTAGCCGGCTTCCTTCACCGTCGGCACGTCCGGCTTCTCCGGCAAGCGCTCGGGGTTGAAGGTGGCGAGCACGCGGATCTTGCCGGCCTCGATCTGCGACCGCAGTTCCTGAAACTCGCCGACGCCGATGTCGAGCGTGCCGTTGAGCACGTTCAGCATCATGTCGCCGCCGCCCTCATGGGTGACGATGGCGGCGTTGACGCCGGCGGCGCGCTTGAGCTGCTCGGCGGCCTGGCGCTCCAGCGAGGCCGGGTTCGCCGCCCCCCACTTGCCGCGCTCCTTCTTCGCCTTGTCGACCACGTCCTGCAGCGTCTTGTAGGGGCCGTCCGCACGGGTGAACACCACCTCGCTGTCGGCGAAGATGTTCGCCAGCGGCTCCAGGTCCTTGTAGGTCTTGGGCGGCTTCGACAGCAGCGAGGTGTAGATGTAGGTCGGCGTGGTGGCGTAGAACACGCTGCCATCCGCCGGTGCGCCGGCGACGCGCGCCACCGCCTTGGCGCCGCTGCCGCCCTGCACGTTCTCGACGACGAAGGTGGCGTCGATATATTTGCCGAGATATTTCGACAGCTCGCGCAGGAACACGTCGGAGCCGCCGCCGGGGCTGGAATGGGTGACCAGCGTCACCACCTTGACCGGATACGGCGCCGGCTCGGCTGCCGCCCTGCCGGCCAGGAGACCGCTCCCCGCCAGCGCACCGGCAAGGAGAAGCGCCAGACCCGTCCTGCGGGTCAGATCGGCCTTGAAGTTCATGCTCGTTCCTCCCAGTGAAAGGCGGCACCTCTTCGGGTTGCTCGCCGGTCGTCGCGCGGATCGCTATTCCGCCACCGCCCGCACCTCGCCGGCATCGGTGGCGGAAAGCAGGGCCATCAGCCGCGAAAGGTCGGCGCCGGTGTCGAGCCCGCGCGCCAGCGCCAGCACATCCTCCTGCGCGGAAGCGTGCAGCACGCCCTCGGCGCACATGCGGAACTTGCCATCGAGATCGGCATCGCTGATCGGGTTGAGCGGCCCGCCGCGATAGCGCTCGTCCGCCCATTCCACCAGCGTGCGGCCGTCCCGCGTCTCGACCTCGATGCGCGAGCGGATCAGGTCGTAGCCGCGCGCGTCGATCTCCGGGTCGTTGATGACGTCGGTGTGCCCCTGCAGATCCTGCATGGCCGGGCCGGCGACGAAGGCGTCCTCGAACTCGTGGTGGCTGGCGCGGCGGCGCAGCACGATCATCGACAGCAGCGCCGGCATGGAGAACTTCGCCTGCAGATGGTTGCGGGCGATCGGATAGCGGATCGGCTCGATGATGTTCTTGCCGGCGAAGAAGCGGATGCGTTCCACCTCTTCGGGCTTGAGGTCGTGGTCGAGCACCAGCTTCAGCATGGCGTCCATCGACTGGTGAGTGAGGATGCCCGACGGATAGGGCTTGATCGACACGCCGGGGCTCACGATGGTCAGCGGGGCGCCGAAGCCCTGCGCCGCCTTGCCGGCGTCGAAGCCCTCGCCCATCACCGAGAAGAAGCCCCAGGGGCCATCGAGAGCGGCCGGGTCGGCATCGAAGCCGCGGGCAGCCAGCAGCGCCGCGGTGACGCCGTTCTCGCAGGCGCGCCCGACATGCAGCGGCTTGGTCATGGTGCCGAAATTCACCCGGATGCCGGCGGCGAGGCTGGCGGCGATGCCGAAGGCATGGGCGAGGCGCGGGCCGGTGAGGCCGAGCAGCCTGGCGGCGGCGACGCAGGCGCCGAAGGTGCCCACCGTGCCGCTGGAATGGTGGCCGCGCCGGTAGTGGCGGGGCAGCATCCACTCGGAGATCTTGCACTCCACCTCGAAGCCGAGCTGGAAGGCGAGCATCACCTCCCGCCCGTCGCGCTGGCCGAGCATGTCGGCGACGATCAGCGCCGCGGTCAGCGGCGGGATGGTGGGGTGGGTCAAGAGGCCGTAGACATGCGCCGGATCGTGCGAGACCTGGGTGTCGTCCCAGTCATGGGCATGGCCGGCGGTTCCCCAGACGCGGGCGGCCAGCGCCGCGGGAACGCGGCGGCGCCCGGCCGCCGGCAATGGCGCGTCGGCGCGCCCGCCCTGATCCAGCGCATCCTCGGCCAGGATCCGCACTGACGGCTCCCGGCTGCCGGCGAGATAGAGGCCCACGGCGTCGACGATGCAGCGACGGCCGATGCGCAGCGCCTCCTCGGGAAGGTCCGCATAGCGGGTCGTCTCGACGAACCGCAGCGCCTGGCTCGTGACGTCGGCAGCGCTCATGAACAACTCCTGCGATGGATAAGGCGATGAAATTTCAGGAAAGGCCGGCATTCGCCGCCAGCCGCCGCTTCGCCGACATCACATGCGCCATATGGGCGGCCTGGGCGCGGTCGGGGTCGCGGGCGGCGATCGCCTCGACCATTTCGTGGTGCTCGCGATTGGAGACCTGCATGGAATCGACGAGCGCCAGATTGCGCGCGCGGTAGAGCTGCAGCTGCTTGATCAGCGACAGATATTGCCCGGCGAGCACCGGATTGGCGGCGTGGGCGACGATGAATTCATGCAGCGCGAAATTCTCGCGCAGATAGCGATCGGTGTCGTCGGCGGCGATCGCCTCGTCCATGGCGGCGACGAAGCCGCGCAGCGTGGCGATCTCCTGCTCGCTGGCGCGCATCGCCAGCAAGCGTCCGGCAAGCGCAAACAGGAACGCCCGCACATCATAGATCTGCGCCGCCTGCTCCGGCGTGAGCTTGCGCACGAACACTCCCCGGTTGGGGATCTGCTCGATCAGGCCGCTCGATTCCAGCGAACGAAGCGCCTCGCGGATCGGCCCCCGGCTGGTGCCGAAGCGCAGCGTCAGCTCCTTCTCGTTGATGCGGTCGCCGGGCGCGTACTGGCCGCTCAGGATCACCCGCTGGATCTCCTCCTCGATCAGCATCGGCAGGGAACGGGATTTCAGCAGTTCGATCTCTGGCGTCGGCATGCGCCCCTCCGTTATCGGCATCTGACAGAGGAATTGCCCTCATGTCAATTGAAGATTGTCCTACAATTTTCAATTTCACGGCGAGGATATCGTCGTGCGACCGCCAGCCGTGGGCGGCGACGGGAACGGTGACGCACGCAAGCGCCTGCCGCCGGCTTTCCGCCGACGTCATGGAAGGGGAAATCGGGTCTGAGCGGATCAGGGCGCCGGCGGATGCGCCGCCCGGCTGTCGTCCGGCACCTGCGCGCGTTCATCCATGCCGTAGTCGCGCAGGATGCCCGCCACCCGCAGCCGGTAGTCGCGGAACACCCCGCCGCGTCCCTTGCCCTGCGCGGCTCGATGCGAGGGCAGGCAACGCCAGGCGCGCACGGCCTCCTCGTCGCGCCAGATGGAAAGCGACAGCAGCTTGCCGGGCTCGGTGAGGCTTTCGAAGCGCTCCACCGAGATGAAGCCGTCGCGCCCTTCGAGATCCGCCTTCAAGGCGGCGGCCAGCTCGAGATAGTGCTGGCGTTGGCCTTCCGCCGGCCAAACCTCGAAGATGACGGCAATCATGGCGTGCTCCCGAACAGACGTTTCGAATTCCGTCGCGGCCTATAGCACCCTCATCCCGAGGCGCGAGCGCCGGCGAGCCTCGAAGGATGCTCATCCGGGCGCGCGAGACCCCCATCCTTCGAGGCCCGGCCTGCGGCCGGGCACCTCAGGATGAGGGCGTCTGAGGGGTCGGACGTCAAGAAGACTCTCCCCGCCCCGCCTCACTCCGCCGCGACGGCGAAGGTGTCCGGCAACGGGCTCGGGCCACCGGTCGCCCAGTCCAGCAGCTCAACCGTATGCACGGCGAGGATGGCGGTGCCGCCGCCGATCTGGGTGAGGCAGCCAATATTGCCGGCGGCGATCACCTGCGGCTGCGTGCGCTCGATATTCGCCACCTTGCGGTCGCGCAGCCGGCCGGCGATCTCCGGCTGGAGGATATTGTAGGTGCCGGCCGAGCCGCAGCACAGATGCCCCTCGGCCGGCTCCAGCACGGTGAAGCCGGCGCGGGCCAGCAATTCCTTCGGCGCCGTCTTCACCTTCTGCCCGTGCTGCAGCGAGCAGGCGGAGTGATAGGCGACGCGCATCCCCGCCTCGATCACCGGTGCCGGCAGCTCGCGCTCGACCAGAAATTCGCTGATGTCCTTGGCCAGCGCGGAGACCTTCGCCGCCTTCTCGGCATAGGCGGGCTCCAGGCGCAGCATGTGGCCGTAATCCTTGATGGTGGTGCCGCAGCCCGACGTGGTGACGAGGATGGCGTCGAGCCCCTCGCCCTCAATCTCCCGCCACCAGGCGTCGACATTGGCGCGGGCATTGGCGAGCGCCGGCTCCTCCTTGCCCATGTGATGGGTGAGCGAGCCGCAGCAGCCGCCGCCGACCGGGCGTACCACCTCCACCCCCATGCGGGTGAGCAGGCGGATCGTCGCCTCGTCGATCTCCGGCCGCAGCACCGGCTGGGCGCAGCCGTCGAGCAGCGCCACGCGGGCGCGGCGGGCGCCGAGCGCCGGGAACTTGCGGACAGTCTCGCTCGCCGAGCGGGTGGCAGGACGGGCCGGCGCCAGCTTCAGCATGGCGGCGACCGGGGCGAGGCCGGGGACCTGGCCGATCATCCCGGCAAAGGGACGCGCCAGCATGGCGCCGGCCAGTGACAGGCGGAACAGCGACCGGCTCGGCAGCACTTTCGCCAGCACCGCGCGCAGCGTGCGGTCGAGGAAGGGGCGCTTGTAGGTCTTCTCGATATGATCGCGGGCATGGTCGACGAGGTGCATGTAGTGCACCCCGGACGGGCAGGTGGTCATGCAGGACAGGCAGGAGAGGCAGCGGTCGACATGCTTGGCGACCTCGGCGGTGGCCGGCCGGTCGTTCTCCAGCATGTCCTTGATCAGGTAGATGCGCCCGCGCGGTGAATCGAGTTCGTCGCCGAGCAGCGTGTAGGTCGGGCAGGTGGCGGTGCAGAAACCGCAATGGACGCACGCGCGAAGAATCTGTTCGGAACGAGCGACCTGCGGATCGGCGAGCTGGGCGAGCGAGAAATGGGTCTGCATGGTCCTCACACTCCCGCATACATGCGGCCGGGGCTCAGCACCCGGCTCGGGTCGAAACCGTCCTTCATCCGCTTCACCAGCGCCCCAGTGACGGGATCGAGCGGCTGGAACACGTCGAGCGCCGCGCGGGCGGCGGCATCGGCGCGGACCAGCGTCGCGTGGCCGCCCGATTTCTGGCCGCCCGCTTTGGCGACCGCGCCGCGCACCAGCTCGGCGCGCGGATCGGCGTCGGGCATCTCGATCCAGATCAGGCCGCCGGCCCAGTCATAGAAGCAGGCACCGCCCGCCTGCACGACCGTCGCGCCGATGGCGGCGGCGGCCATCGGCGCGGTGGAGACCCGCCACACCGCGCGGGCGAGATCGCCGGCGAAGGGCTCGACATCGCGCAGCGCCGCCCACAAGGCCGCCGAGGCCTCCGCCTCCAGATGGCCGAGCCCGCCGAAGCCGCCGAGCAGCCCTTCCAGCTTCTCGCGGCGATGGCGGATCGAGGGCGGCACGCCCTCCAGCCGCAGCGCCGTCACCGAGGTGCCGGCCAGCGCCAGCGCCGGGATGCGCCCGGCAAGGGCGAAGGGCACATGCGCGGCGCCGGACACGTCGTAATAGGAGCCGACCGCCGCGCTCATCGCCTTCGCCGCCGTGGCGTCGTCGAGACCGTAGATCAGCAGCGTCTCCAGCGTCTCCGGGCGCGGCAGCACCTTGATGGTCAGCTCGGTGAAGGCGGCCAGCGTACCGTAGCTGCCGGACAGGCCGCGCGGCAGGTCGTAACCGGTGACGTTCTTCACCACCCGGCCGCCGGCCTTGAAGGCCTCGCCGCGGCCGGAAACGGCGCGCACGCCGAGCGCATGGTCGCGGGCGGCGCCGGCGAAAGGGCGGCGCGGGCCGGCGAGATTGGTCGCCATCAACCCGCCCAGCGTGCCCTCGCCTCTCGGACGGCCAAGCAGCGGGCCGTAATCCATCGGCTCGAACGCCATCATCTGGCTGGAGGCCGCGAGCAGCGCCTCGATCTCGGCGACCGGCGTGCCCGCCCGGGCGCTCAACACCAGCTCCGCCGGCTCGTAGAGCGTCACCCCGGTCAGCGCCGACAGGTCGAGCGTGGCGTCGGTCTGGATGTGGCGGCCGAGCGCCCGCTTGGTGCCGGTACCGGCGACATCGAGCGTACGGCCATCGGAAACCGCCCAGCGGACGGTCTCGACGACCTCGGCTTCATCGCGGGGACGCAGGCGGTCGATGACGGGGGCGGCGTCGGTCATGGCGCGTTCACTCGAAATGCAGCGCGGCGAGGCGCGCCGCATGCCGGTTGTGCTCGGCGATCACCGCCGGCAGGTCGAAAGTGACGATCTCGCCGCGCTCCACCACCGGCTTGCCATGCACCACGGTCCAGTTGGCACGGTGAGGACCGGTGAACAGGCAGGCGGCGACGGGGTCGGCGAGCCCGCCGGCAAAGGCGAGGTCGTCGAGGCGGAAGGCGGTGAAGTCGGCGCATTTGCCGGGCTGGAGCGCGCCGATATCGTCGCGCCCCAGCACCGCCGCACCGCCCAGCGTGGCGAGCTCCAGCGCCTCGCGCGCGGTCGTCCATTCGGGATCGCGCGAGGGATCGGAGGTGGAGAGCGCGGTATCCGGCCCTTCCGGCGGGCGCAGGCTGATCTGCAGCCGCGCCAGCAGCATCGCCTGCCGCGCCTCGCCGAGCATGTGGTTGCCGTCGTTCGAGGCCGAGCCGTCGACGCCGAGCCCGACCTTCACACCGGCGCGCCGATAGGCCTTCACTGGGGCGATGCCGGAAGCGAGGCGCATATTCGAGGACGGGCAATGGCACACGCCGACTCCGGTGCCGGCAAAACAGCCGATCTCATGGGCGTTCACATGCACCGCATGGGCGAACCAGACATCGTCGCCCAGCCAGCCGAGTTCCTCCATATAGGCGACCGGCCGCTTGCCGAAGCGCTCCAGCGTGTAGCGCTCCTCGTCGATGGTCTCGGCGAGGTGGGTGTGGAGGCGTATCTTGTGGCGACGGGCCAGCGCCGCGCTGTCGCGCATCAGCTCCGGCGTCACCGAGAAGGGCGAGCACGGCGCCAGCGCGATCTGCAGCATCGCACCCGGCGCGGCGTCATGCCAGGCGCCGATCACCCGCTCCGAGTCGGCGAGGATGTCGTCCTCGTCCTCCACGCAGTCGTCCGGCGGCAGGCCGCCACGGCTTTCGCCGAGCGACATCGAGCCGCGCGAGACCATGAAGCGCATCCCGCTCTCGCGGGCCGCAAAGATCTGGTCGTCGACCTTGCAGCCATTGCGGAACACATAGGCGTGGTCGAAGGCGGTGGTGCAGCCGGACAGTGCCAACTCGGCGAGGCCGACCAGCGTGGCGGTGCGCGAGGCTTCCGGCGTGCGGGCGCCCCAGATCCGGTAATGCGCCTTCAGCCAGCGGAACAGATTGGTGTTCTGCGCCGCCGGCAGGTTGCGGGTCAGCGTCTGGTCGAGATGGTGGTGGCAGTTCACCAGCCCCGGCAGCACCACATGGCCGGAAAGGTCGATCACCCGGTCGGCGGTGGCCGGCAGCACCTCGGCCGGCCCCACCGCCTCGATCATGCCGTCGCGCGCGAACAGGCCGCCGCCGGGGATCTCCCGGCGGGCGCCGTCCATGGTGACCAGCACCGTGGCGTTCTTCGCGAGCAGCGTCGCCATCTCAGAACCGCGGAATGTCCGGGAAGGGCAGCTTGCCGCCACTGATATGCATGCGCCCGAGCTCGGCGCAGCGATGCAACTGCGGGAACATCTTGCCGGGGTTGAGCAGCCCGTCGGCATCGAAGGCGCATTTCAGCCGCTGCTGGTGCGCGAGGTCGGTCTCGTCGAACATCGAGCCCATCAGGTCGCGCTTCTCGACGCCCACCCCGTGCTCGCCGGTGAGCACGCCACCGACCTCGACGCAAAGCAGCAGGATGTCGCGGCCAAACGCCTCGGCGCGCTCCAGTTCGCCCGGCTTGTTGGCATCGTAGAGGATCAGCGGATGCAGATTGCCATCGCCGGCGTGAAACACGTTGGCGCAGGCGAGCCCGTATTTTTCCGACATCTCGATCATGCCGGCGAGCACGCGCGGCAGCGCCTTCCTCGGAATGGTGCCGTCCATGCAGTAATAGTCCGGCGAGATGCGCCCCACCGCCGGGAACGCCGCCTTGCGCCCGGCCCAGAACGCCATGCGCTCCTCCTCGCTGGTGGAGGCGCGCAGCGTCATGCAGCCGAGCCCGGAGGCGATCTGCGACACCCGCTCGATCAGGTGGTTCACCTCGGCTTCCGGCCCGTCGAGCTCAACGATCAGCAATGCCTCGACATCGAGCGGGTAGCCGACCTTCACGAAGGCCTCGGCCGCCTCGATGGCGAGCTTGTCCATCATCTCCATGCCGCCGGGAATGATGCCGGCGGCGATGATCGCCGCCACGCATTCGCCGGCCGCCTCGGAGGAGGGAAAGCCGACCAGCACCGCCCGCGCGGTCTCCGGCTTCTTGAGGATGCGCACGGTGACTTCCGTGACCACGCCGAGCAGCCCCTCCGAGCCGACGATGAGGCCGAGCAGGTCGAGCCCGCCGGAATCGAGATGTTGGCCGCCGAGCCGGATCACCTCGCCGGTGATCAGCACCATCTCGACACCCATGACGTTGTTGGTGGTGAGGCCGTATTTCAGGCAGTGCACGCCGCCGGAATTCTCCGCCACATTGCCGCCGATGGTGCAGGCGATCTGCGAGGAAGGGTCGGGCGCGTAGTAGAAGCCCTCATGCACCACCGCATTGGTGATGCCGAGATTGGTCACGCCGGGCTGGGCGGTGACGGTGCGGTTGTCGAAGTCGATGTCGAGGATGCGGTTGAACTTGCCCATGCCGAGCAGGATCGCGTCCTCCAGCGGCAGCGCGCCGCCGGAGAGCGAGGTGCCCGCCCCGCGCGGCACCACGCGGACGCCGTTGGCGTGGCAATAGGCCAGCACCTTCGACACCTGCGCGGTGTCGGACGGCAGCACCACGGCGAGCGGCAGCTGCCGGTAGGCGGTCAGCCCGTCGCTCTCATAGGGGCGCATCTCGATGGTGCTGTCGATTACCCCCTCGCCCGGCACGATGGCCCTGAGGTCGGCGATGATCGCGGCGCGGCGCGCCAGCACGTCGCGCTTGGGCTCCGGCATGACCAGCGCATGCCCCACCTCACCCGGCGCATGCGCCTCCGCGCTCTGCTGCGACATGGCGGTCCTCCCGTTCGGTCATTCGACCCGTTCTAGAGAACCAATGCACCGCCTCTGGTAAAAAATCTAGACCAACGCCTCTCATCTGTTGGTCGAGCCCGATCAATTCGGCGCGCCCGCCGGCGGCCGGTCTTGCGCCGGATCGCGGCGGTGATCACTTTTTTGGAGGCAAGAAGGGAGCATGCCCGTGCATGCCGCGACAGGAGAAGCGTCCGATGACCGTCCACGCGCCCGCCGATACCGCCGCTCTGAAGCGCATCCGCCTGCATCTCGCCCGATCGAAGGAGTTCCCGCAGGGCAGCGCGCGGCACGGTTATGAGTTCGTCGCCCCGCTCGATGCGACCGGCCATATCGACCTCGCCGCCTGGCATGCCGTTCGGGACGCCTGCACCGTGCACCGCTTCTGGGGCAGCGAGCGGCCGGAGGACGGCCGGCTGGTGCACCGCGCCGGGGGCGCGCATGGCGCCACCTGGGTGTTCGATTACGACCAGGGAGATGTCGAGGACGACGAGGCGGGCTATCGCTTCGGCGACCACGCCTTCGCGCCGGGCGAATATGTCTCGCTGCGCGACGAGGACGGCGAGATGCACACCTTCAAGGTGGTTTCGGTCGATTTCAATTAGGCGCGCGGGCAGCCGCCGGCACCGCGGCGGTCTCGGTGGCCGAGCCCGACGAGGGGGCGGCACCGGCCGGGACGGCAGCCGCCGCCGGCGCGGCTGAAGGCGTCGCCGGAGCGGCAGGGGTGGCGACGGGCGGAACCGTCGCTGCCGGCCGGGGGCGGCGCGGACGCGGCGCCGGCCGGTCGATCATGGCGATGACCTTCTCGTGCAGCGCGGCGAGCTTGTCGATGTTGAAATGGCCGACCTTGGAATCGCTGGCCATGTTGATGTTCTGCACCTTGGGCCCGGCCACCGGCTTGCCGGATCCCGACGCCACGTAATAATTCACCACCTTGCCGATCGCGGCCGAGGCGGTGGTCGGCGTCACCGGGTCGAACGTCACCACCAGCGGCACCGGCACGCCCTCGCCGGTCACCCTGTTGCCCATATAGACCGCCGCGTCGGCGCCCAGCGAATGGCCGATGATGACCACCGTCGAGGGGCGGCGCTTGCCGGCCTTGGCCTCGGCCACCGCGGCGGCCGACACCGCCTGCCAATCGGCATAGGAATGCACGGTGGCCTTGATGCCGCGCGCGTTCAGCTTGGCGGCGAGATCGTCCATGCCGAGCGAGAAGATGTTGGCGAGCCCACGCAGCAGATAGACGCGCGGCTTTCCGGCGGTCTGGGCATCCGCCGGTGACGACATTGCGAGAGCGAGGACAAGGACGACGCACAGACCCCAGATACGCGCAAGCAACGTCATGATCGAATTTCCCAAGCCATCCGAAGCAACTTTCATGCATCCGCCGCAATCGGCAATGCAATCGAATTTTTAACCGTAACGATATTGCCCGGCCGTTAATGCAAATGCGCCACAAGATCGCCCGGCGCGACGCGGTTTCGCACGCTGCCGCCTCGCATCGGCCTTGCCTTGCCGCCGCCACCGTGCAACCGCTGCGCTCGGCGTAAAGTTCCACGGCGCTTGAGGGAGCCCGTCATGTCCGATGTCCCCGTGCCCGGTGCCTCCCGGCCCGGCATCCCGGCGCCTGCGCCGCAACCCGCACCGAACGGACCGCCTCCCGCGCTCAGCCCGTTCCGCGACCATCCGCTGCGTGCCGGGGTTCTCGCCGAGCTGCATGCCCGCCCCTTCGTGCCGGTCGCGACGCCGGCGCGATTGCTGCATCTCGCCTTTCTGGTCAATCGGGAGGAGGCGTCCGCCGACCGCGACGCCTTCGCCGCCCTGTGCACCGCCCGCGGCCAGCCGGCGCCGTCACGGCAGGCCAAGCAGCATCACGCCGCCTTTGGCGGGGTGAATGTACGCTGGGAGCGCCACGCCGAATTCACCACCTACACCTGGGAACTGCCGGCCGAGGACATCATCGCGGGCGGCCTGCCTTTCCATCCGTCCTCGGCGAGCCTGATGGCATCGCTGGCGCAGCTGCCACAACCCGGCCTGCTCCTGGTGGCGGTCGATCTGCACCTGACCACCGACACCGCCGATTCGCTGCCGCTGGACCGGCTGTTCGACCGATCGAGCCTCGCCCGCTCCGATGTCGAGGACGGCTTCGCCGAGATCGCCACCGATTTCCAGCCCGACGTCTCCGGCTTCGTGCGCATCCTGGTGCGCGACCGCGGCATGACGCCGGACGCCGCCGGCGCGCTCATCCAGCGGGTGCTGGAGGTCGAGACCTACCGCACCCTCGCCTTGCTCGGCCTGCCGGAGGCGATGCGCATCACTCCCTCGATCGCCCGCATCGAGGAGCGGCTGCGCGCCCTCACCACCGAGATGAAGAACACCGAGGGGCTGGCCGCCAACCACAAGCTGCTGGACGAGCTCACCTCGCTCGCCGCCGAGGTGGAGGCGGACGCCGCCGCCTCGCTGTTCCGCTTCGGCGCCAGCCGCGCCTATGACGAGATCGTCGGCCTGCGGCTGCGCACCATCGGCGAGCGGCCCATCGCCGGCTTCCCGACCTGGCAGCAATTCCTCGCCCGCCGGCTGTTGCCGGCGATGCGCACCTGCCAGACCACCGAGCAGCGCCAGGCCAACCTCTCGCTCAAGCTCACCAGCGCCGCCAACCTCCTGCGCACCCGCGTCGACGTCGAGCTTGAGCAGCAGAACCGCGACCTGCTCTCCTCGATGAACAAGCGCGCCCGCATGCAGCTGCGCCTGCAGCAGACCGTCGAGGGCCTGTCGGTGGCGGCGATCTCCTATTACGTGATCAGCCTGCTGCACTACGCGCTGGAGGGGCTGCACGCCGCCGCCGAGCATGCCGGCCTGCACTACGACGTCGGCATCGCCACCGCGCTCGCCGTTCCCTTCGTGGTGCTGGCGATCTGGATGGTGGTGCGACGCATCCGCCGCGGCCATTTCGACGAGGGCTAGCGCCCGGAAAGCCGAAGCCCGCCGCCTCTTTCGGGACGACGGGCTTCAGAATGTCGGAAAACCGAGCAGCCGGGCCGCCAGTCTATTGCGAGAAGCCGCCCGTCGAGGGTGCCGGCGCGCCGATCCACTGCGTTCCGCCGCTCGACGCGCCCGAGGAGGCCGCCGGTGCCGGTGCGGGCGCAGCGGCTGGGGCGGTGGTCGCCGGCGCGGCGGCGGCGGGGGCCGGGGTCGTGCGGGCAGGCGTCACGGGGGCGGGAGCCGCGGCCGCGGGCGCGGCGGCAGCGGCCGGGCGCGGCTGGGCAGGACGGGATTGCGCCGCCGGCCGCGGCCGTGTGGTCCGCCGCGCCTCGGCGGCACCGGCCTGCGAATCGAAGCCGACATAGACGACGTAGCGCTCGAGAGTGGCCGGCGACGGCAGGGGGAACGACACATCGTCGGCGACGAGGCCGAAATCGACCTGCATCACGCCCTGGCCGATTTCCACCGGCACCGCATAGAGCTTGGTCCAGACCGGCTTCGGCGTCGGGCCTTCCTCCACGACGGCGAGGCGGATCGGCACCGTCACCTTGCCCGGGCCGCCCTTGGCGCCGAGCAGCACCCGGCCCTGGATGCCGACGCGCATGGTCATGTCCGGGCGGGCAAAATGGCATTCGCGCGAGAAGGTGCCGAGATTGGCCTGGTAGCGCACGCCGCCTTCGGCACCGTCGGTCACCTGCCAGGAGGCGGCGCCGCCGCGCACCTGCACGCCCGGGCAGGTATAGTCGCTCGGATCGACGCCGGCGGTGGAGTTGGCACCGCCGCCGGCGCCACCGGCGACCACGGTCTGGGTCCCGCCGGTGCCGCTGGCGGCGGTCACCGGGGCCGGCAGCGCCGGCGCGGCCGGCGCGGCGCGGCCCACCGCGGTCGGCCCGGAGGAAGAGCCCGACGTCGGGGCGACGGTGGTGGTCTCCATGGTCGAGCCGAAGCCGCCCTGGCCGTCGGCATTGCCGGCTCCCATGGGCCCTTCATTGCCGCCGCCGCCGAAACCGCCGGCACAACCGGCAAGCGATAGCCCGAGAGCCGGCACCATGATGAAGCGGCGCAGCGAACCCGCGATTCCCCTGACGCCGAAAACGCCTTCACGCATAGGCACGTTCCCCTGTCCTCGCGGCACGCGACGCTCATCCCCGACGCAGGAAACCACGCCCTTGCGGCGTTAGCCCTGCGCTCATACGCGTCGACGGCCGATCCCCTGAACGCATGTCCGGCAAAGGCTGAACGGCCTTTGCGGCGAGAACATGCCCCAGTTCATTGAATTCAGAGCACTTTTCCACCGATCACGCGACAAGGCGCGATCGGCGGGGCTCCAGAGAGGCGGTTCTTATAGCAAAGCATGGCCGCCGGGGGGAACAGGCGAGCCGGCACTTGCCGGCCCGCACCTCGCCGGATCAGCCGCCGGAGCTGCCATTGCCGGCGCCGGCGAGCCCTTCCGGCTTGCCCACCAGGCTGAACAGCAGCGCCGGATTCTCGCGGAACCGCCCGGCGACCCGCTTGATGTCGTCCAGCGTCACCGCCGCGACCAGCTCGTTGCGCCGGTCGATATAGTCGATGCCGAGATCGTCGATCTGGATCTGCAGCAGCTGCGAGGCGACCTTGGCCGACGAATCGAAGCGCAGCGCGAAGGAGCCGATGAGATAGCTCTTGGCATCGGCGAGCTCCTCCTCGCTCGGCCCCTCGGTCAGCAGCTTGAGGTATTCGGCGCGGATCAGGTCCACCGTCTCGCCGGCGCGCTCGTTCTTGGTGGCGGTGCCGCCGAGGATCAGCCCGGCATGGTCGAGCGGCGCGAGATGGCTGTAGACCGAATAGGCGAGGCCGCGCTTCTCGCGCACTTCCTTGAACAGCCGCGAGGAGAAGGCCGAGCCGCCCAGCATGTGGTTGAGCACGAAGGCGGGGATGAAGTCCGGGTCGTTGCGCTTCAGCCCGATGCCGCCGAACACCATCGAGGTCTGCGGCACGTCGAGCGTCTTCACCTCCACCGTGCCGAGGCCCTGCGGCGTCACGTCGGGCACCGGCGTCAGTTCCGCCTTGGCGGGCAGGGCGCCGAACATCTCGTCGAGCGCCGGGCCGAGCTTCTCCGGGGCGATGTCGCCGACCACGGCGATCTTGAGATTGTCCCGCGCCAGCGTCTTCTTCGCGAAGGCGGCGAGGTCCCCGCGGGTGATCGTCGGCACGCTCTCCAGCGAACCGGCGAGCGGGCGTCCATAGGGATGGTTGGGGAAGGCCTTCGCCGACCAGGCAAGGCTCGCCTGCGTCGAGGGGTCGTTGACGCGCCGGCGCAGATTGGCGAGCTGGCCCTGGCGGATGCGCTCCACCGCCTCGTCGTCGAAGCGCGGGGAGGCGACGGCGAGCTTCATCAGCTCGAAGGCGGGTCCGACATTCTCCGACAGGGTGCGCAGCGAGCCGCCGACCATGTCGCGCGAGGCGTCGAAGCGCAGCTCGATCGCCTTCTCCGCCATCTTGTCCTGGAAGGCGCGGGCGTCGAGATCGCCGGCACCCTCGTCGAGCAGCGAGGCGGCGAGGCTGGCGACGCCCGGCTTGTCGGCCGGGTCCTGGGCGCCGCCGCCGAGGAACGCCACTTCCATCGCCACCAGCGGCAGGGTGGTGTCGTGCACCAGCCAGGCCTCGATGCCGCCCGGGCTGACCACGCGCTGGATGCGGGTGGTCTCGGACTGGGCGGGCGAGGTCGGGGCGAGGGAGACGAGGGCGGTCATGGCAATGAGGCCTGCGGCGAGGAGTTTACGGGCGGGCGCGGGCGAGACGGCCGTGCCCCGGTCCTGGTGACGGGTGCTCATGAGGAGGCTCACGAGCGCTTGTCCGGCGTCGCCGGCGCGGCCGCCGCTTCGCCGCGGGCCGGCAGCAGCTGGCTGGTCACCGCCCGCGAGGGAACGAGATAACGCCGGGCGACGTCCTTCACGTCCTCGGCGGTCACCTGCTTCACCTCGTCCGGCCAGTTCTTGACGTCGTCGACGGTGGTGCCGGTGGCGAGCGCGGCGCCGTAGATGCGCGCCAGCGTCGCCTGGTTGTCCTGGGCGTAGATCGCTTCGGCGACGAGGCGGGTCTTGGCGCGCTCCAGCTCGGCGGCTTCCGGCCCGTCGGCGGCCAGCTTGGCGATCACCGCGTCCATCGCCGCCTCCAGCTTGTCCATCGCCACGTCCGGGCGCGGAGTGGCGGAGACGCCGAAACGGGTGTCGTCGAGCGACGTCGACTGGTACCAGGCGCCGGCGCCGGCCGCGAGGCCCTGCGCCACCACGAGTTCGCGATAGAGCCGGGCGGTGGAGCCGCCGCCGAGGACCTGCGCCAGCACGTCGAGCGCCACGCTGTCCTTCTTCTCGTTGCGATAGGCCGGCACCAGATAGGCGCGCGACAGGCTCGGCTGGCCGACGCGGGCATCCGCCAGCACCAGCCGGCGCTCGGCGCGCGGGGTCGGCTCCTTCGGACGCACCCGCTCGGCGGTCTCGGCGCGACGCGCGACCTTGCCGTAGGTCTCTTCCGCCAGCGCCTTCACCGCCTCCGGCTCCACGTCGCCGGCCACCACCAATATGGCGTTGTTCGGCGTGTAGAAGCGCTTGTAGAAGGCCAGCGCGTCCTCGCGGTTGAGCTGCTTGATCTCGTCTTCCCAGCCGATGATCGGGTGGCCATAGGGATGGTTGGTGTACATCGCCGCCTGCGCGGCTTCCGAGAGCTGCGCGCCCGGATCGTTGTCGGTGCGCATACGGCGCTCTTCCAGCACCACGTCGCGCTCGGGCAGCACCACCTCGTCGGTCAGCACCAGGCCGGTCATGCGGTCGGCCTCGAAGCCCATCACCGTCTTCAGGTGCTCCTTGGCGACGCGCTGGAAATAGGCGGTGTAGTCTGTGGAGGTGAAGGCGTTCTCCTGGCCGCCGATCTGCGAGACCACCTGCGAGAACTCGCCGGCCGGATGGCTGGCGGTGCCCTTGAACATCAGGTGCTCGAGAAAATGCGCGATGCCGGACTTGCCCGGCTGCTCGTCGGCCGAGCCGACGCGGTACCACACCATGTGGGTGACGACGGGGGCGCGATGGTCGGGCACCACCACCACCTGCATGCCGTTGTCGAGCGTGTATTGCGCCACCTCGGCGGCCTCCGAGGGGCGGGGAGCGGCGAGGGCGGCCGCGCCGGTGGCGGCGGCAAGCAACAGAGCGGGCATCAGCTTTCCAGTCGACATAACGGCATCCGGTTGGGTCATATGGGCACGCAACGCCCTGTCCGCACCCCCGGTAGAGGGGAATGACGGCGGCCGGCCTGGTGCCGGGCGTGCCCCGAGCACGTTCCGCGAACGTCGCACGAGTTCGGCGACAAGAACATGCTCCGGCTGATTAAATCGGCGTAAGGATGGGCCGGAACCGCAGCAAACGGACCGGCGGCGGGGTCAATCCCGCGTGAACGCACCCCCGGAAACGGGAAAAGGCCGGCCTGTCGGCCGGCCTTCGCAGATCCGCTCAGTTGCGGTCCTTGTTGCGCTGGGTCTGGTCGAACCAGCTCAGCGGGTTCCAGGCCTTGTCCTCCGGCCGGTCGGCCACCACCCCGTAGGCGGCGCCCGGCGCCGGCGTCTGGAAGCCCGGCGGCGGCTCGGTGAGCGACTGGCGTTCCGGCTCGCCGGCAAACACCGTCGGCTTCTCTTCCTGCTTCGGACCGAAGCTGAACAGGCCGTAGCCCTTCGGCTTCAGCCAGTCCTCGCGCGCCGAGGCGTTGCGGCCCTGCGCCTGGTGATCGGAGGCGACGCCGGTGCGGGTGCTGGCCATCTCGGCCGGGCCGAGGGCGCGGGTCTGGGCGTTGTCGTTGACGAAGACCTTGGTCTTCTTGGCCGCCGCCTCTTCCTTCTTCTTGCGCTCGGCGTCGTAGTCCTTCGGCCAGGCGGGATTCTGGGTGATGGCGGCGGAATCGCGCGGCGGCGGCAGCGTGTCGCCCGAGGGCGGCACGACGAGGGGCGCCCGCTCGCGATAGTCGATGTCCGGGCCGGGCGGCGGCACCAGCCCCAGCGTGGTGAGCATCTGCTCGGTGAAATTGTCTTCCTGGGCGGCGGCGGGGACGGCACTGACGAGGGCCAGCGCCATCAGGCCCGACGAGAACGCCGCGGCAAGGGCAAGGTTCAGCGCGCGCGGGGCACGGGTCGATATCGTCATGGGCGAAGTCGTCATAAGGGTCGTCTCCTGCCGATCCCGCGCGGCCGCTCGAGGGCCGGCACGCAGGGCTCGTCCGCAGTGTTCATCTCAGGACGGCGATTTTACGGCACCGCCGATGAACGAGTCATACAAAAGCAGCGCCACGCCGGCAACAATCGCCACGTCCGACAGGTTGAAGACGTACCAGTAGAAGCCGAAGGCGTGCAGCGACACGAAGTCGAACACCGCGCCATAGGCGACGCGGTCGATGGCGTTGCCCAGTGCGCCGCCGATCAGCAGACCGAGGGCGATCGCCTCCGGCCGCCGCTCGGTGGCGGCCAGCCAGAACCAGAAGAACACCGCCGCGACCAGCTTCAGCCCACCCAGCAGCCACCAGCCATCGGCGCCGCCGGCGAACATGCCGTAGCTGATGCCGGTGTTCCAGGCCCGCACCAGGTCGAGGAACGGCAGCACCGTCACCTTGCCGTCGTCGCCGAAATCGACGCCGTGCAGCACCGCGAGCTTCGACGCCTGGTCGACGACCAGCGCGCCGAGCGCATAGAGCGCGCCGAGGCCGGTAAGCGGGCCGGAGAGGCGCAGCCTCATTCGGCGGCCCGCCGGGCGGTGGCGCGCTCGCGCAGCGCCTGGGCGTCGCGCGGGGTGACGTCGGGATAGTCCGGGTCGGTGCCCACCAGCGGCGAGATCTTCCAGGAACGGGCGCATTTGCGCCCTTCCGCCTTCGCCGGCACCACCGCCACGCCCGGCACGTCCTCGAGGCGGAAGGCGTCCTTCGGCCCCTCATCCGGCATCAGATGCGCGTCGGAGGTGATGCACACCTCGGCGAGGTCGACCGCGCTCACCGCCGCGAACAGGTTGGGGTCCGACACATGGATCACCGGGGCGGCCTCCAGCGAGGAGCCGATGCGCTTGTTGGCGCGCTCCACCTCCAGCGCGCCCAGCACCACGCGGCGCACCAGGCGGATCTTGCGCCACTCGTCGGCAAGCGTCTCGTCGCGCCACTTGGTCGGCGTGTCGGGGAAGGTCTCCAGATGCACCGAGCCGTCCGGCGAGGGGAACCGCGCCAGCCAGGTCTCCTCCGCCGTGAAGGGCAGGATCGGCGCCAGCCAGATGACGAGGCGCCGGAACACCTCGTCGAGCACGGTCAGGCAGGCGCGGCGAGTCACCGAGGAGATCGGGTCGCAATAGAGTGCGTCCTTGCGCACGTCGAAATAGAAGGCCGAGAGCTCGGCGGTCATGAACTGGGTCAGCAGCGCGTTGACCCGCTTGAAGTCGAACGCCGCATAGGCCTCGCGCATCTGCTTGTCGAGCTCGGCGAGCCGGTGCAGCACCATGCGCTCCAGCGCCGGCATGTCGGCGAAGGCGACCCGCTCGCTCTCGCGGTAGTGGTGCAGCGAGCCGAGCAGCCAGCGCAGCGTGTTGCGCAGCTTGCGATAGGTCTCGACCGTGGTCTTGAGGATCTCCGGGCCGATGCGCAGATCGTCGGAATAGTCGGAGGCGCACACCCACAGGCGCAGGATGTCGGCGCCGGACGACTTGATCACCTCCTGCGGCGCGACCACGTTGCCAATCGACTTCGACATCTTGCGGCCCTGCTCGTCGAGCACGAAGCCGTGGGTCAGCACCACGTCATAGGGCGGCCGCGCGCGGGTGCCGCAACTCTCCAGCAGCGAGGAGTGGAACCAGCCGCGATGCTGGTCCGAGCCTTCGAGATACATCACCCGGTCCGGCCCGCCATTGAAGGCGCGATCGACCTTCAGGTCCTCGCGCACCTCCAGCGTGAAGGCGTGGGTGGAGCCCGAATCGAACCAGACGTCGAGGATGTCGTCGACCTTGTGCCATTCATTGGCGCTGTAGTCGGTGCCGAGGAAGCGCTGCGTGGCGCCGTCCTTGTACCAGGCGTCGGCTCCCTCGCGGGCGAAGGCCTCGGCGATGCGGGCATTCACCCTGTCGTCGCGCAGGATCTCGACGGTGCCGTCGCCCTTGTCCTTCACGAACACGGCGATCGGCACGCCCCAGGCGCGCTGGCGCGACACCACCCAGTCCGGGCGGTTCTCGATCATGCCGTTGATGCGGTTCTCGCCGGAGGCGGGCACCCAGTCGACGCCGGCAATGCCGTCCAGCGCCCGCGCGCGCAGCGTGTCGCCGGCGGTGGAGGAGCCGTCCGCCGCCGCGATGTCCTTGTCCATCGCGATGAACCATTGCGGCGTGTTGCGGAAGATCACCGGCGCCTTGGAGCGCCACGAATGCGGGTACTGGTGCTTCAGCCGGCCGCGGGCGAGCAGCTTGTCGGCGGCGGCGAGAGCCTTGATGACGGTGTCGTTGGCGTCGCCGTCCTTGCCCTTGTCGTCCATCACCCGATGGCCGGCGAACAGCGGCACATGCTCGTAATAGCGCCCGTCCGGGCCGACGGTGTGCGGCACCTCGCCGAGGCGCTCGGCGACATAGAGGTTGAAGTCGTCGGCGCCGTGGCCGGGCGCGATGTGCACGAAGCCGGTGCCGGTGTCGTCGGTGACGAAGTCGCCGGCCACCACCGGCACGGGGAAGTCGAAATAGTCCTTCACCCCCTCGACGCCGGCGAGCGGATGCGCGCAGACGAGGTGGGTCGGGTCCACGGCCGCATGCCGCTCGAAGCCGGTGACGCGGGCGGCCTTGAACACCTCGGCCGCCAGCTTGTCGGCGAGGATGAAGTGCTCGCCCACCTTGGCCCAATTGTCGGCCGGCGCCTCGGTCACCTCGTAGACGGCATAGGTGACATCCGGCGAGAAGGCGATGGCGCGGTTGCCGGGGATGGTCCAGGGCGTGGTGGTCCAGATCACCACCGAGGCGCCCTCATAGGAGGGGAACAGGTGGATGTCGTCGGCCTTGTCGGCCGGGGCGAGCCCCTTGGGCAGGCCGCCGGCGGTGGCGGCGCTCTTGCGATAGCCGGTGACCGGGAACTTCACATAGATCGTCGTCGACTGGTGGTCGTGATACTCGACCTCCGCCTCGGCGAGCGCGGTGCGCTCCACCACCGACCACATCACCGGCTTGGAGCCGCGATAGAGCAGGCCGTTCGCCGCGAACTTCATGATCTCGCGGGCGATCTGCGCCTCGGCGTCGAAGCTCATCGTGACATAGGGATGGTCCCAGTCGCCGCCGACGCCGAGCCGCTTGAACTCGGCGCGCTGCACGTCGATCCAGCCCTGCGCGAAGGCACGGCATTCCTGGCGGAACTCGACGACCGGCACCTCGTCCTTGTTGCGGCCCTTGGCGCGGTACTGCTCCTCGATCTTCCACTCGATCGGCAGGCCGTGGCAGTCCCAGCCCGGCACATAGTTGGAATCGTGGCCGAGCGCGCCCTGCGAGCGCACCACCACGTCCTTGAGGATCTTGTTGAGCGCGTGGCCGATATGGATGTTGCCATTGGCATAGGGCGGGCCGTCATGCAGCACGAAGCGCGGCTTGCCGGCACCGGCCTCGCGCTGGCGGCGATAGAGGCCGATCTCCTCCCAGCGGGCGAGGAATTCCGGCTCGCGCTGCGGCAGGCCGGCGCGCATCGGGAAGTCGGTCTGCGGCAGGAACAGCGTCGAGGAGTAGTCGTGCGCCTCGCCACCCTCGGTGTCGGGCGTCTTCGGCTCGCGTCCATCGCTGTTTCGGTTCGTCATCGCCGGCTCCTCACGCTGTCGCGCACGGTGTAAGCGCAGCGGCGAGGCGGTGCAAGGGTTTGCAAGCGGCCTCGGCAGCGCCTCAGCCGGCGCCGGCGCCCAGTATGGCGCGGGCGCGGCGGCTGTCCTCGTCCATCTGGGCGATCAGCGGCTCGATGCCGGCGAATTTGAGCTCGGGCCGCAGATAGGCATGGAAGGCCACCTTGAGCTTGCGGCCATACAGATCGCCGGACCAGTCGAAGACGAAGGTCTCCAGCCGCGGCGCGCCGTCGTCGAAGGTCGGGCGGCGGCCGAAGCTCGCCACCGCCGGCCGCTCCACCCCGTCGATCTCCACCGTCACCGCGTAAATGCCGTGGGCGAGCTCGATGGTCGGGTCGAGCCGCATATTGGCGGTGGGGTAGCCGAGCTCGCGCCCGCGCTTGTCGCCATGGATCACCTCGGCCTCGACGGCGAAGGGCGCCCCCAGCATGTGCGCCGCCTGCTCCACCCGGCCCTGCGCCAGCGCCGCACGGATGGCGCTGGAGGAGATCTGCGCGCCGTCGTCGAGCAGCGGCGGCACGATCTCCACCGCAAAGCCGTGGCGCGCCCCCGCCTCGCGCAGGAAGGCCGGCGAGCCGCCGCGCGCACGGCCGAAGTGGAAGTCGAAGCCCGCCACCACGCAATCGACGCCCAGCCATTCGACGAGGATGTCGGTGACGAAGCTCTCGGCGTCTTTCGCCGCCAGCAGCGCGTCGAAGGCCAGCACCGCCGCGCCGTCGAGGCCGGTGGAGGCGAGCAGGCCGAGTTTCATCGGCTCCGGGGTCAGGCGGAACATCGGCTCGTTGGGGCGGAAATAGGCGCGCGGGTGCGGCTCGAAGGTCAGCGCCAGCGCCGGCTTGCCGGCGGCGTGGGCGCGGCGCACCGCCTCGCCGATCACCGCGCGATGGCCACGATGCACGCCGTCGAAATTGCCGATCGCCACCACCGGGCGGGCGAGCGCGGCCGGCACGGCATCGCCGCCGCGCAGCACGGTGAAGGGACGGGGGGCGGGGGAAGCACTCATCGGGCGACACCGTCGAAACCTGCCGGGCGGATCGGGCGGCGGCGACGGCGGCCGGCGCGACGATCCGGGGCCATCCCTAGCCGCTTTCCGCGTCCCGGGAAACCGGCCGGCCGATACGAATAAGCTATCGGCTCGACAGGCTGCGCCTTGCTCGGCCTACCAGACGAGCTGCGGCGCCGCGGCGACCGGCAGGCCGGGACCGTCGGCGATCAGCCGGGCAAGGGCCTGCGGATCGATGGTGCCCGAGCGCTCCAGCCCCAGCTCGCCGGCATGGATGCCGCCGGCGATGAACAGGCAATCGATGCCCACGCCGAGCGCACCGGCGAGATCGGTGCGCAGCGCGTCGCCGATGGCGAGGAAACGGGCCGGCTCCACCGGCGCGCCGCGCAGTTCGGCGGCCTTGGCGAAGGCCGCCTCGTAGATCGGCCGGTGCGGCTTGCCGCACCACACCGCCGTGCCGCCGATCGCCTCATAGGCCTCGGCGAGCGCGCCGGCGCACCAGACCAGCTCGCCGCCGCGCTCCACCACGATGTCGGGATTGGCGCAGATCATGGTGAGCCCGCGCGCCTTCATCGCCGCCAGCGTGTCGCGATAGGTCTCCGGCGTCTCGGTGG
The DNA here is from genome assembly GCF_018390555.1 of Ancylobacter oerskovii. Taxonomy (GTDB): domain Bacteria; phylum Pseudomonadota; class Alphaproteobacteria; order Rhizobiales; family Xanthobacteraceae; genus Ancylobacter; species Ancylobacter oerskovii. Next base: position 307,289 of record NZ_JAHBGB010000033.1, read on the forward strand.
TGTCGTCGAACAGCCCGGTGCAGACCACCAGCTCCGACGCCTCCATCCCGGTGAGCTCGACACCGGCCTCCTTGTAGATGCCGAGGTCGCGCTCCGGCCCGAGATGCCAGATCCGGCCGACGCCGCGCTCGCGCAGCAGGCCAGTAGTGACGTTGCCGGAGGTGACGATGGCGTCATAGGCGCTGCGGGGAATGTCGAAGCGGTCGAGGATGGTGGCGACATCGCCGCTCGGCCGCGGGGCGTTGGAGACGAGGATCACCGTCAGGCCGTTGCCACGCGCCCGCTCCAGCGCCGCCGCCGCCGCCGCGAAGCCGACGGCGCCGTTGTGCAGCACGCCCCAGACGTCGCACAGGATCACGTCGTAGCGCGGCGCCAGCTCGGCGAAGGGCAGGACGGGAATCGGCGCGGCGGGCCGGGGCGGCGTGGAGGGGGACGACATGGGCGAAACGGCCTCGGCGGATCGTTGAAGGGGCGAAACGGACGGCGGGACGGGGCAGCAAGTGCCATGCCGGCCGCCCCGGCACAAGGCCGGCGGCGGCATGGCAGCCTCCCGCCCCGGTCCGCCGCGCGCGGTGCCGCGGCTTTGCGGCTTCGCACGCCCCGCGAGGCCGGAACGCCGGGCCGGGCGTTGCCGGCCGGTACCGTCGCCCTATCTTCATCGCACCCGTCGATGATCGGCGAACCCGAAAGCGCAAGGAGCTCCCCATGACCGCGACCACGCTCTTCACCGGCACCGCCACCGCCAAGGGCGGCCGCCACGGCCACTCCGCCACCAGCGACGGCTCGGTTTCCGTTGATCTGGGCATGCCGAAGAACGGGGTGCTGGAACCCGGCAAGACCACGCCGGAACACCTCTTCGCCACCGGCTACGCTGCCTGCTTCGGCTCGGCGGTGGAGGCGGTCGGCGCGCAGAAGAAGCTCGACGTCTCCGACGCCTCGGTAACGGTGGCCGCCTCGCTGCAGAAGAGCGACACCGGCTTCAGCCTGGCGGTGAAGCTCACCCTCAAGGCGCCGGCGCTGACCAGGGAGCAGGCGCAGGAGGTGATCGAGGCGGCGCACCAGATGTGCCCCTATTCCAAGGCGACGCGCGGCAACATCCCCGTCGAGCTGGCGGTGGAATGACGCTGTAGCGGACGGGTCGGCCCGGCTCGCGCCGGGCCGGCACTCGACGGCCCCGACCCATCCGCCGCCCCGTCCCAGCGGCGTCACCGTTCCCGGGAGCGCGGGCCGGACGGCGCGAGCACCGGGGACGCGAACCGCAGACCGGGTCACGGACAAGAGCCCCGCGTGGCGATCCCCGCCCGGGCAGGAAGCGTCCGCCTCTCTGCAGGCGAGGCCGTCACACCCCCGGCAATGCCGCAGGCAAGAGGCTTTCACGAGACGAGGCTTTCACGGGTCAAGGTCTTCAGGGCGAAAGACGCCCCAAGAGCACGGCGCCCCCCGCCGGCCTGCAAGCACCCGGGCCTCTTACCCGGGGTCTTTCACGACATGAATTCCGGCATTGTCGCCGGCCTGAGCCGACCCCGGTCGGTCGCCGCGAGCACCTACGCGAGCGAACGCAGGCGACATCGCGATCGGAGCGGATCGCGCCGGTCCCCGGAGCAAACCGTTCGGCCGATCGCGCCCTCTGCCGGGTCGAATCCTCGCCCCTGAAGGCGGCCTAGGCGGCGTCGCGCCGGTCCGGCAGCGCCGCCGGGCCGATCGGCCCCAATCCGCCGCCGGGCGCCAGCGGCACGCGCGGCCGGCTGTCCGACATCGCCGCGCGCAGGCTTTCCACCTGAGCATTGGCCCGGCGCGCCTCGCGGCCGGCGCTGCGCGCCGCCTTGCGGTAGCGGCCCTGCCGCAGCCACACGGTGATCCCGCCCAGCGCCACGCCGATGATGAGGCTCGCCAGCACCACCACGAAGAGCGGCAGCTCCGCCGACAATGCGCCGGCAAAGGGATCGAGCACCAGCGTCACCGGATGGCGATTCGCCACCGCCAGCATGACGAGGCCGATCGAGACCGGCAGGATCAGCACGAGGGTTAGGATGCGACGCAGCAGCACGCCTTCACTCCGGTTTGCGGGTCCGGCTATTCGAGATCCACGCCGCCGTTCAGGCGCTCGCGCATCTCCTTGCCGGTCTTGAAATAGGGCACGGCCTTGCCGTCCACCGCCACATGGGCGCCGGTGCGCGGGTTGCGGCCGGTGCGCGCGGGACGCGCCTTCACCGAGAAGGCGCCGAAGCCGCGCAGTTCCACCCGGTCGCCGCGGGCGAGCGCGCCGACGATCTCATCGAGGATCGCGTTCACGATGTTCTCGACGTCGCGCTGGTAAAGGTGCGGATTGGCTTCCGCGATACGCTGGACTAGTTCCGACTTGATCATCGACGCCCCGGCCCCTTCGTTCGTCTTCGGCTCGTCGCAAATCCGAAAACACTTTATTCTGGAAACTGTTGGCTCCCCCCAGAGCTCAATCGCGAGGGTGCCAGAGGGCCAACAGACCGTCAAGGCGAGACTGCGCCGCCGCCTCGAAAGCCGGGCCGAGCAGCAGCGAGGCCGCCTCCTCCAGCCCGAACAGCGACATCAGCCGCGTGCCGGCCGCCTTGAGCCAGCCGAATTCCTCGCCGGAGCGCCCGGTGCGCCACGCCCTCACCGGCAAATTCTCCGGCACGTCGCGCTCGCGCGCAAGATAGGCGCGGGCGGTGCGCTCGTCGCCGAGCTCGTCCACCAGGCCCAGCGGCAACCCCTGATGGGCGGTGAATACCCGCCCGTCCGCGACGAGGTCGAGTTTTTCCCCCGCGATGGTGCGCCGTTCGGAAACCAGGCCGCGGAACCAGTCATAGCTGTCGGTGACCAGCGACATCACCGCCGCCCGCGCCTCGGGGCTGGTCGGCTCGAAGCCGTTCGGCACCGCCTTCAGCGAGCTCGACTTGACGGTCTCATAGGCGACGCCCACGGTCTTCATCAGCTCGGTGAAGTTCGGGTACTGGAAGATGACGCCGATCGAGCCGACCATGGCGTTGCGCGGCGCCACGATATGGTCGGCGCCCATGGCGGCGATATAGGCGCCCGAGGCGGCCATGCCGTCCACCACCGCCACCACCGGCAGCTTTTCCGCCAGCCGCCGCAGGCCGTCATAGAGCTGCTGCGAGCCCACCACCGTGCCGCCCGGGCTGTCGATGGCGATGATCACCGCGCGGGCGCCGGATGTGGCGATGTCGTCGAACATCTCCAGCCGGTCGCGGTCGTTGCGGATGATGCCGCCGATGGTCACCCGCGCCACATGCGGCGCCGAGCGCGGGGTGAGGCCGCCGTCGCTCCACCAGATCGCCGCCAGCGCCAGCGCGCCGGCGAGCACCACCAGCACCGTCACCCGCCAGAAGGTGAGCTTGCGGCGCAGCCGCCGGCGCTCAAGCAGGGAATCGACATCCATCGCAGTGCCGAGCATCGGGTCCGGGCCGCTCCGTCTTCAAAGCCGAGCCCCTGACCTAGAACCCAAGTTCGGCGGACGCAAGGCAGGAGATGGAAGGCAGGAGATGGAAAGCGGGAGTTGCGCGGCAGGAGAAGCCGGGCCGGAAGCGGCCGGCGGCCCAGCCGGCAGGCTCAGCCGCCGTGCCGCGCGAGAAAGGCCTCCACCGGCAACGAGCGGAAATCCGCCAGCGCGGCGTGCAGCCGTTCATGCTCCCAGTGCCACCAGCCCAGCGCCTGCAGCCGCTCGCCGATCCCGGCGGCAAAGCGCGCGCGGATCGGCCGCGCCGGGTTGCCGCCGACGATCATGTAGGGCGGCACGTCCTTGGTGACCACCGCGCCGGCCGCCACCACCGCGCCGTCGCCGATCGAGCGGCCCGGCAGCACGATGGCGCCGTGGCCGATCCACACATCGTGACCGATCGTCACCCATTGCGCGCGGCGGCGGTCGAAGAAGCCGTCCTCGTTCGATTCGCCGTCGAAATAGTCGCCGGCGCGATAGGTGAAATGCGATTGGCTCGCCCGCTCCATCGGGTGATTGCCGGGATTGATCCGGGTCATGGCGGCGATGGAGGTGAACTTGCCGATGGTCGCGTAGGCGATGTCGCTGTCGTTCACCACATAGGAATAGTCGCCGAGCTCCACCTCGACGAGCCGGGTGCGCTCGCCGACCTCGGTATAGCGGCCGAGCCGCGAGGCGTGCACCTCGGCGCTCGGATCGACGAGAGGCGCAACGCCCAGCTTGGTCACGGCTCAGCTCCCGAAGGCGAAGCGTTCGATCAGCCGGAAGCGGCCGCCGGTGCCGCCGTCCGGCTGCGCATCCTGGCGGTACAGCGCGATGCCGCCGACGATCAGCGGCCCGTCGGCACCGCTCTGCAGGAAGAGCTCGGCCAGTTCCTCCCCCGCCGCGCCGCGGTCGGCGTCGTCGAGCGGACCGGTCAGCGTCATGTGGAAGCGGAAATCGTCGAGCACATAGGGATAGCCCCAGCGCGCCAGATAGTCCTTCTGCCGCTCGCTCAGCGGCGCGCGCAGCCGGCGCTCGCGCTCGGCCTCGCTCATCGGCGCGCGAAAATCGTCGAAGGCCGCCACCGCCCCGGCGGCGAGCCGGTTCAAGGCCGCGCAGGTCGACACCGTCTTCAGCGCGAAGAAGCGGCCGATGGCGGCCAGCGTCACCCCGGCGCAGGCGAAGCTCGCCCGGTCGGCGGCGAAGCGCGCGCAGACCGCGCGCAGCCCCGCCTCGTCCTTGCCGGGCGCGAGGCGGAACGGCGCCTTCAGCGTGCCGTGGAAGCCGTAGCGCCGCGGCTCGGAGGTGATCTCGCGCCAGCGATCCGGCGCGAAGCGCGACAGCCGGGGCTGCGGCAGCTCGCGGCCGGTCTCGGCGTCGTAGCCGATCACCGAGGAGCCGAACCGCCACAGCGGGCTCGTCGCCGGCGGCGCGAAATAGATGGCGTAGCGGGCCTCGGCCGGTCGTGGTTCGGTCCGGCGCGGCTCGGCCAGCGGGAAATCGATCTGCAACGTGGTCATGCGTCCTCCCGAGAACAGCTTCGCCTGCGCGAAGTCCCGTCGTTCAGAAGATGCGGCGGCCGGCGAGGAACACCTCGCGCACCACCGGCGTGTCGTCGATCACATGGAAGGCGACCAGATCGGCCCTGAGCCCCGGCGCCAGCCGGCCGCGATCGGCCAGCCCCGCCAGCGCCGCCGGCCGGGACGTCACCAGCGCCAGCGCCGCCGGCAGCGTCAGGCCGGGGTCGCGGGTCAGCGCCAGCGCCGCCTGCAGGAGGCTCGCCGGCACATAGTCGGAAGCGAGCGCGTCGATCAGACCCTGCGCCGCCAGCGCCCGCATCGACACGCCGCCGGAATGCGAGCCGCCGCGCACCGCGTTCGGCGCCCCGCCAATGGTGGCGAGGCCCGCCTCGCGCGCGGCCTTCGCCGCTTCCGGCGTGGTGGGGAACTCGGAAATGGTGCAGCCGGCCGCCTTGGCGTCGGCGACATGCTCGGGCGTGGTGTCGTCATGGCTCGCCAGCACGATGCCGGAGCCGGCGAACAGCTGGATCATCCTGGCGAAATTGCCCGGCACCGCCGCCCGGCCGCGGGCGGCGCGCTCGTTCAGCTCGCGGTCCATCTCCTCGGCGGTCTTGCCGATGCCGGAGAGATAGGTCTTGAGATGCTCGACATTGCGCCATTGCCGGGCGCCGGGCGTGTGGTCCATCAGCGAGGCGAGCGAGAGGCTCGGCCGCCCCGAGGCCTGCGCCACCAGCTCCTCCAGCGTCGGGTCGGTCAGCTCGCAGCGCAGGTGCAGCCGGTGCTCGACGCGGAACATGCCGCGCGCCGTCCCCTCGTCGACGGCGTCGAGCATCACCGTGTAGAGCGCCCGGCGGTCGGCCTTGGACTGGTCGAAGCCGCCGGCGCAGATGGCGTCGTAGACGGTGGTGACGCCGGAGCCGGCCATCTGCGCGTCATGGGCCAGCGCCGCGGCGCGGGCGTCCGGCCAGATCACCTTCGGGCGCGGCACGAAGTGGCTTTCCAGCGCGTCGGTGTGCAGGTCGATCAGGCCGGGCGCCAGATAGGCGCCGGCGCAATCGACCGCCGCCGGCAGGTGCGAGCGGCCCTCGTCGACGGCGCGGATGTCGCCGCCCTCGACGACCAGCGTGCCCTCGACGACGGCGTCGTCGAGAACGACTCGGGCATTGGTGAGAATCGTTTCCATGGGCCGCGCGTCTCGCATGTTGCCGTGACCATTCGATGAACCCGCGCGAACCCCTTGTCGCGTCGGCCTTTCCCGGTTCACACCGCCTCGGCGTCGCCGTTGGAACGCGGATCGTGGGTGCCCTCGACGCTCCCCTTCGGGTGCAGCACGACCGCGCCGGCATGGCCCATCGTGTCGCTATAGGCCTCCGGCACCACGCTCAGCGCGTGGCCGGCGCGCAGCAGGTCGTCGGCGACGCGCGAATCGAAGCTCCCTTCGACCCGCAGCTCCACCGTGTCGTCGCCCCAGGTACGCCCGAGCAGCCAGCGCGGCCGCGCCACCGCCTCGCCGAGCGGCACGCCGAACATGCCGTAGCGGCTCATCACCGCCGCATTGGTCTGCGGCTGGCCCTCGCCGCCCATACAGCCGAAGGCGATGAACCGCCCGTCCGGCAGTTCCGCCATGCACGGATTGAGCGTGTGGAAGGGCCGCCGGCCCGGCTCCAGCGGGTTCACCGCCTTGGGATCGAGCGAGAAGGAGGCGCCGCGATTCTGCATGAGAATGCCCGTCGAGGGCGAGACCAGGCCGGAGCCGAACTCCCAGTAGATCGACTGGATGTAGGACACCGAGATGCCGCTCGCATCGGTGGCCCCCAGCCACACCGTGTCGCCATGCGCGGCCTTGTGCGGCCAGGGCGCGGCGCGGCGGGCGTCGATCGCCGCCGCCTCGCGGCCCAGCGCTTCCGCCGTGAGGAAGGAGGCCGGGTCGGTGGCGAGGCGCTCATAATCGGTCACCACGCGGTCGCGCACCAGGAAGGCCCGCTTGGTCGCCTCGACGAGGCCGTGGATATGGGCGAAGCCCTCCGGCTCGGCGACGCCCAGCCGGTCGAAGACGCCGAGGATCATCAGGCTGGCCAGCCCCTGCGTCGGCGGCGGCGAGCCCCACAGCTTCATGCCGCGCAGCGTCGCGGCGAGCGGCTTGCGCTCCACCGCGCTGAAGGATTCGAGGTCGGCGCGCGTCACCGGCGACCCGGCGCGCTCGAGATCGGCGGCGAGCTCGCGCCCGACATCGCCGCGGTAGTAATCGGCGAGACCGGCGCCGGCGAGCTGCTCCAGCGTGTCGCCGAGCCGCTCGGCGCGCTGCACCGTGCCGGCCTCGGGCGGCTTGCCATCCGCGAGATAGACCTCCGCGAAGCCCGGCACGTCCTTCAATTCGCCGAGCTTCTCGGCGGTCAGCCGCGCCTGCGAGGCCGAGACCGGATAGCCGGCCCGGGCGTGGCCGATCGCGTCCTCGAGGAGCCGCTTCAGCGGCAGGCGCCCGCCCAGCCCCTTCGCCATCTGCGCGGCCAGCATCCAGCCGCCGACCTGGCCGGGCACGGTGAGCGCCGCCAGCGGGCCGCGCGTCGGCACGGCGTCGTGGCCGGCGTCGCGATAGAAGGCACGGGTCGCCTTCGCGCCCGCCGGGCCGGCGGCCTCGATATAGGCCACCCGACCGGACGGGCCGCGGATCAGCCAGAAGCCGTCGCCGCCGAGCTGGTTCATGTGCGGATAGACCACCGCGATGGTCGCGGCGGCGGCCAGCATCGCCTCCACCGCATTGCCGCCCTCCTCCAGCACGGAGCGGCCGGCGAGCGCGGCCAGCCGGTGCGGCGCCGCGATCACCCCGCGCCCTCCGAACCTGCTCTCGTGCCCGCGGCTTTCATAGGCGGCGAAGCGATCCATATCCGTCTCCTCAGTCTCGTTTCCCGAGGCCCTGGCCGGGGAGGTCCTCCCCGGCGTTGCGTGCCTCAGGTTCTGTTTTCCCGAGACGTCGCTCGGGTTCTCCATTCCGGGGCTCTTGCTCCGGGGCTGCTTCCGGGGATTGTCCCCGGACTCGTCGCCTGCAGGCCTCGCCGGCACATGCCGGAAGCCTGTCCGGCGTCCTGCCGGTGCGGACGCCTGCGGGCGGCGCCGAATCACGCTCCCGTGGGGCGACTTGACCGGCGCGGCCGGGCATAGCAGGTTGCGCGCCGTCAATTAAGTGCAGAAGACCGAGGCAGGGAACACTGATGAGCACGGGCCGTCGCATCCGCTTGGACCATGTCAGCACGGTGGTGAGCGCCGCTATCCTGCTGGGAGCCGAGCTCATCGGCGCCGGCCTCGCCGCCGGCTGGGCGGTGGCGGCGCTGTTCAATGCCGGCTGGATGACGGAGCTGATCTTCGAGGGCTTCTTCGGCCTGCTCGCCGTCTACGGCATCTACCGCTTCGTGATGAAGGCCAAGAGCGTCGAGCCCTTCGTCGAGGGCTGATGCCCGACCGCGGGGCGGCCATCGAGCCCCCCGCGCGCTGCAACATTCCCGCCGTCTCCGCAGATCCGCCCGATCGATCCGGCCACGCGGCCGGGTGGTGGCCCCGCACCGCCAGGCCCGCCCGCGGCAGCCGGTTCCCTGCCCCGGACAGGCCGTGGCCGTCGGCCCTCCGCTCCTCCGCAATCATCTGTCTCCACGCATAACGACCGGACACCTAACGACCGGGGTGCCGACGTCGTGCACGCCCCGTCCTGCGATCCGGGCGAACCGCCGGCGCCGCGCGCAGGACACCGCCGTCCTGACAGGCGTCGCCCCCCGCGCTCAGCCGGCTTCCATCAGCGCCTTCAGCCGCGCGAGGTCGCGCCGCACCCATTCGGCATCCGCCGCGAATCCGGCGTCGTCCATCCCCTCGCGCCGGAACAGGGTGAAGACCACCTCGCTGCCCTCGCCATTGGCGACCACCCGCATCGGGTTGTACATCGGCGCGCCCTCGGCCGGGATCAGCGTGTGGTCCAGCACGCCGTAGGGATTGGGCGGCGTGAAGCGCACCCGCATCGGCCCGAGCGGGGTCTCCACCCGCCACTCGCGGCCCCCGAGCGGCGTGAAGCCGTGGCCCAGCCCCTCCGCCCAGGCGGGAAAGTTTGCCGGGTCGGACAGGAAGGCGCGTACCTCCTCGAAGGCGCGCGCAATGCCGATGCCGATATGCAGCGCCGGCCGAACCGACATCGCCGTCTCCCTTCTCCACGACAAGAACAAAACTAGAACACACTCCCGGCCGGCGGGCAAGTGGCTCCGGCAGCCGGCCACGCCTGTCGCGCGGGGAACCGCCCGCGGCAATCCTTGCCAACTCCTTAACGGGACATGGCAATCGGCTATCCTGCGGCCGCGGGGCAGCGTCGCGGCGGGCAGGCCGGCAAAAAATCGCAAAACCCGCTTGCATGTGACGGCGAATGTCCCTACATCACGCCTCGCCCAATATTCGCACGTGCCTGTGGTCGCGTGCCGATCGGCGACAGTTCGGACAAGAGGCCGAAACGTCGCCAGCCAGATCGGTAGCCGGAGGCGAAACCGGCGCACTCAGCTCTCAGCTGGGAACGTGACTTGAAGCAACGACGTAGCGGGCTTTTTTGGTCTCGGTCGACCCTCCAAAGGTCGGCGACACTGAAGAGGCACTACTTCTTGCCGGGCGTGCGGTCGGGTTTCCCGTACCAAGCGAAGGCATCGGTCGAACGGTCGCGCTCTCCACATGCGCGCTCGCTTGCATCGCTGCCACGGCTCCACTTCATCCGGCCTTGCGGCAAAAACCGTGCGGCCGGCGAACGGAGGCGCATTCTCGCCACCGACGCGGCTCATTGACGCCGCGCGGGCGAGGGATCGTCTCCATGGGTCGAAGCTTCGGGTCTGTGGGAGAGCGCCATGACCGACCGTATTCGCGAATTCCTGCGCAACCGACGTGAGGATGGTCCCTGCGTCGTCGTCGACCTCGACGTGGTGCGCGCCAACTATGCCGCCTTCTCGCGCGCCCTGCCGGACACCCGCGTCTTCTACGCGGTGAAGGCCAACCCGGCGCCGGAAGTCCTCAGCCTGCTCGCCGAGCTGGGCTCCTGCTTCGATTGCGCCTCGGTCGCCGAGATCCAGATGGCGCTCGCGGCCGGCGCCTCGCCGGACCGCATCTCCTATGGCAACACCATCAAGAAGGAGCGCGACATCGCCCGCGCCTTCGAGCTGGGCGTGCGCCTGTTCTCGGTCGACTGCGCGGCCGAGGTGGAGAAGGTGGCCCGCGTCGCCGCCGGCTCCAAGGTGTTCTGCCGCATCCTGTGCGACGGCGCCGGCGCCGAATGGCCGCTGTCTCGCAAGTTCGGCTGCGAGCCGGAGATGGCGGTCGACGTGCTGGAGCACGCCCATCGCCTCGGCCTGGAGGCGCACGGCGTCTCCTTCCATGTCGGTTCGCAGCAGAAGAACGTCGAGGCGTGGGACTCGGCGCTGGCTTCCGCCTCGAAGATCTTCACCGAGTGCGCCGAGCGCGGTTTCTCGCTGTCGCTGGTCAATCTCGGCGGTGGTTTCCCGGCTAAGTACCTGCAGGACGTGCCGGCCGCCGAGGCCTATGGCGAGGCGATCTTCCGCGCCTTGTCCCGGCACTTCGGCAACGCCATCCCGCAGACCATCATCGAGCCGGGCCGCGGCATGGTCGGCGCCGCCGGCCTGATCGAGGCCGAGGTGGTGCTGATCTCGAAGAAGTCCGAGACCGACACCATGCGCTGGGTCTATCTCGACATCGGCAAGTTCGGCGGCCTCGCCGAGACGATGGACGAGGCGATCCGCTACCCGATCCGCACCGAGCGGGACGGGGATGCCACCGAGCCCTGCGTGCTTGCCGGCCCGACCTGCGATTCGGCCGACGTGCTCTACGAGAAGACCCCGATCGAGCTGCCGATCTCGCTCGCCATCGGCGACAAGGTGCTGATCGAGGCCACCGGCGCCTACACCACCACCTATTCGGCGGTGGCGTTCAACGGCTTCGATCCGCTGCGATCCTACGTGATCTGAGCCGGCCCGGGCCGGCTCGCCTTTGTCAGACCCGAACCGGAAACACCCGGTTCGGGAGGCTCCCCCGCGGTCGGCTCGACCAGCCGCGACGGCGGAGCTCCCCGGGATCCATCCCGGGCCTCGTGTCGGGCGGCATCGAGCCGCCGCAGCGGAAACACCCCGCCGCACCTTCACAATTCCTTTTCACCTCTTTTGCCCGGGAACCGGGTTTTGGAGGCCGCCATGGAACGCGCCGTCACCGATCTCGCCGCCGCTTCGCTCGTCCCCGCCCCGGCCGATTTCGCCGGTCCCGCGCCCGCGATCTCGCTGGAGCGCGCGGCCGACGTCGCCCAGCGCGAGGCGCTGCTCGACCTCGCCTTCGGCCGCGCCGCCCGCTTCGGCAAGACCTCGGAGCGCCTGCGCGAGGGCCGCAAGCCGGCGGAAGGCCTCGCCTTCGCCGCCCATGGCGCCGATGGCCGGGTGGTCGGCACGCTGCGCCTGTGGCACGTCACGGCGGGCCCGGCCCGGCCGGCGCTGCTGCTCGGCCCGCTGGCGGTGCATCCGTGGTTCCGCGACCGCGGCCTCGGCAAGGCGATGATGATCACCGCCATCAACGAGGCGACCCGCCTCGGCCACGGCGCCATCCTCCTGGTCGGCGACGCGCCCTATTATGCGCGCTTCGGCTTCGAGCAGCGCCTCGCCGACGGCCTGTGGCTGCCGGGTGCCTTCGAGCGCTCGCGCTTCCTCGGCCTGGAGCTCAAGTCCGGTGCGCTCGAGGGCGCGCGCGGCCTGGTGAGCCCCACCGGCGATTTCCTCGCCGTCCCCAGCCTCGACGAACTGATCGCCCGCGAATCCGTGCCCGCCGCGCTCAAGCGCTCGGCGTGAGGCGCGAGCGCCTTCCCCTCGGGCTAAGGCTCGACCGGCAGGGAGGCGCTTCCGGTTCGACGGGTTGAAGCATGTTCCGGCAACCGGCCTGTGGCGCCTCCCACGCGGCCGGCACGCCCGGAACATGCCCTGGCGCCGTCCCGGCCCGGCGACCGCTCGCAGCGGTCCCGCCGGGGCGGCGTCCCCCCTTCGCCGCGATGTCACGCGCGCGTCATCATCGGCGCGGCAGGCTCGCTCGACCCGTGTGGCGCCCGCTGTGGCGCCCGCTATTGACGCCGCCCCCCAGCCCCACCATGGTGCCCCGCACCTGCAAAGTATTGAGGCTAACCAAAGGAGTGTCCCTGAGAATGTCGGTCTGGCCGGTCTATGGAAAAATCGACGGTCCCATCGTGATGATCGGCTTCGGCTCGATCGGGCGTGGTACCCTGCCGCTGCTGGAGCGGCATTTCGACTTCGACAAGGATCGCCTCACCGTCATCGATCCCAAGGACGACAACCGCGCTCTGCTCGACGAGCGCGGCATCACCTTCCTGCAGCTGCCGATCACCCAGGAAAACTATCGCGAGGTGCTGACCCCGCTGCTCACCACCGGCGGGCGCGGCTTCGTCATCAACCTGTCGGTCGACACCGGCTCGGTCGACATCATGTCGCTCGCCCGCGAGCTCGGCGCCCTCTACATCGACACGGTGGTGGAGCCTTGGCTCGGCTTCTATTTCGACAAGAACGCCACCCCGGCCAGCCGCTCCAACTACGCGCTGCGCGAATCCATGCTCGCCGCCAAGCGCAGGAACCCCGGCGGGCCGACCGCGGTATCCTGCTGCGGCGCCAATCCCGGCATGGTGTCCTGGTTCGTCAAGCAGGCGCTGGTCGACATCGCCACCGACACCGGCCTCGCCTTCGCCGAGCCGACCTCGCGCGAGGGCTGGGCACGCCTCGCCCAGACGCTCGGCGTCAAGGGCATCCACATCGCCGAGCGCGACACCCAGCGCGCGAGCGCGCCGCGCCCGTTCGGCCATTTCATCAACACCTGGTCGGTGGAGGGCTTCGTCTCCGAGGGCCTGCAGCCGGCCGAGCTCGGCTGGGGCACGCATGAGAAGTGGCAGCCGGAGACCGCCCGTTCGCATAATCAGGGCTCCGGCGCGGCGATCTACCTGATGCAGGCCGGCGCCGCCACCAAGGTGCGCACCTGGTGCCCGAGCCTCGGGCCGCAGCACGGCTTCCTCGTCACCCACAACGAGTCGATCTCCATCGCCGACTACTACACGGTGCGCGAGGGGGCCGGCGTCGCCTACCGCCCGACCTGCCACTACGCCTACCATCCCTGCAACGACGCGGTGCTGTCGTGGCACGAAATGCTCGGCAACGAGGGCAAGTTCCAGGACGCGTGGACCATCCTCAGCGAGCACGAGATCGTCGACGGGCGCGACGAGCTCGGCGTGCTGCTGTTCGGTCATGCGAAGAACGCCTACTGGTTCGGCTCGCAGCTGACCATCGAGGAGGCGCGCGACCTCGCGCCCTACCAGACCGCCACCGGGCTGCAGGTGACCTCCGCCGTGCTCGCCGGCATGGTGTGGGCGCTGGAAAACCCCGAGGCCGGCATCGTCGAGACCGACGAGATGGACTATCGCCGCTGCCTGGAGATCCAGAGGCCCTATCTCGGCACGCTGAAGGGTTACTACACCGACTGGACGCCGCTCGACGGCCGCCCCGGCCTGTTCCCCGAGGACATCGACGCCAGCGACCCCTGGCAGTTCCGCAACATCCTGGTGCGGTGAGGGATTTCGCAGGAAACGTGACGACGCGGGAAACGTGACGAAATGGCCGGGCATGTCCCGGCCATTTTCGTTCGGGCGGTCGCGGTCACGGCGGTCGCGGTCACGGCGCCCGCGTTCACGGCACCCGCCTGCCGCCTGGACGCGCCCGGCCATTCCGTCCGGAAGCAGCCTTCCCACCCCGCGCTCCGTCACGACGAGCCACTTCGCTCGAAAGCAGCCGCCGCAACCTCCCCTGCACCGTCATGGCCGGGCTTGTCCCGGCCATCCACGCCTTCGGCCCGGCCACCGCATCCGAACAAGCGTCGCTCCCCGGGACCAGTCCGTGTCTCGCGCGAAAGCAAGGGGCGGAGGGAGAGACGACCGGCTTTGGGAAAGCGCTCCGATCCCTACGATACCCCCCGTCGGCGATCGCGACGATGTCACCATACCGTCCCGCGTGAACCTCGCCTCGCTTGATCGAGCCGCCTGCGTCCCGCAGACCGCCGGTCAAGAAGCGGACATTCGCTCGTCCTGATTGCTCACGCGGCCGGCATCGGCCGTCCGGGCGCTCTGCAACGACGACTGTATTTCTGCTGTCAGCAAATTCATGATGATCCCGCCGATGCGGGAAAGCGGCTTCTTCGCATCGATGGCGATGGACACGCTCTGCGGCTCGACGCTCTTGTCGCGGACCGGCAGGAATCTGAGCTGGCCTGCCGCCAGCTCGGATGCCGCGTCGAGCTCGGACGTGAAGGCGACGTAGCGTCCACCTCGCGCGAGCTGCTTGACCAGCTGCAGCGAATTGGTCACCAGCGCCTTCTGCGGATCCGTGAACAGCCAGCCATAGCGCGCGTCGAGATAGCGCCGGATCATCAGCGCCCGGCTCTGCAGCGCGATGGGGTGGGCCACCACTTCCTGAAGGCTCACCGTATCCGCCTTCGCCAGCGGATGGGTCGGGGCCACCACGCAGCCGAAGGGCAGTTCGGCGCTCCAGTGCACATGGACGTCGCGGCGCGGCGTGAGGTTGAAGATCGCCGCAATGTCCGCGCTGCCGGCAAGCAGCGCCGTGAGCGCATCGTCCGGGCTGGCAATCTCCACCTCCAAGGAGATGCGCGGCTGCTCGGCGGCGAGGCGCTCGACGAAAGGCGGCAGGAAGCCGTTGGCGTGGCTGTCCATCGCCACCAGCCTTACATGGCCCTGATCCAGGCCCTGGAGCTGCTTGATCTCCGCCGCCACGCGCCGCTCGTCGCCGCGCCAGCGCCGGGCCAGCGTCACCAGCGCATCGCCGGCGGCGGTGAGGCGCATGCCGCGCGGCAGCCGCTCGAACAATTCGACATCGAGCTCCTGCTCCAGCAGCAGGATCTGCCGGTCGATCGCCGAGGCCGCAATGTTCAGCTCCTTCGCCGCCTTCTGGATCGACCCCGAGCGCGCCACCTGGTCGAGGTAGCGCAGCGATGCGGGAACGAGAAAGGCGCGGGCCATCTGACCATCCTAATTATTCGAATGGATTGTTGCTGAATCTGCGCTGGACGGCAATGACCGATTGACGGAACCTAATTTGCAGGACGGACCGGCAGCCTGCCGCGCAACCCTCTACCCATCCGCCACGGGAACCGCCGATGAGCCATTCCGAGAGCATCGACCTGCCCGAGCGCGCGCCCGCGCGCATGGTGGAGCGAGGAGCGGACCCGAAGCCGGGAGCGTTCGCGCGCCGGGCAGCGCAAGCCTGGGAACAGGCCACGGGCACCCGCATGGCGGGGTATCTCCTGGTGGCGCCGGCCGTGCTTTTCCTCGCCGTCTGGTTCGTGTGGCCGGTGCTGACGATGGTCCATCTCAGCCTGACCAGCCGCGTCGTCGAGGGCGTGAGCGTCGAGGGCTTCACGCTGGAGAACTATGTCCGGCTGTTCTCCTCGGACCTTTATTTCCGCATCCTGCTGCGCACGGTCCGCATCGCCCTGCTCACCAGCCTGTTCGCGGCGCTGTTCGCCTATCCGCTGGCCATCGCCATCGCGCGGGGAGGCCCCACGCTCGCCCGGCTGGTCACCATCACCATTCTCGCACCGCTGCTGGTGAACGTGGTGGTGCGCTCCTATGGCTGGCAGACCATCCTCAACAAGACCGGCGCCCTTGCCTGGGCCCTCAAGATGTTCGGCATCAGCAACCCGCCGGTGCTGCTCTACACAGAATGGGCGGTGCTGATCGCCTGCGTGCACGTCTATCTGCCGTTCATGGTGATGCCGATCGCCGGCGCCATCGGCCGGATCGACCGCTCGGTCGAAGAGGCGGCGCGTGTCGCGGGGGCGACGCGTCTTGCCGTCCTGACGCGGGTCATCCTGCCCCTCAGCCTGCCGGGCCTCGCGGTCGGCGCCTCCCTGGTTTTCTCGCTGAGCGCGGCGGCTTACGTCACCCCCCAGATCCTCGGCGGCAATTTCTCGCCGCTGCTCGGCACCCTGATCGAGCAGCAGATGCTGACCTTGAACGACTGGCCCTTCGGGGCGGCGATCTCGACCCTGCTGATCGCCCTCGTGCTCGCCTCCAACCTCATCTTCCTCAAGCTCGTCGGCCGGCGCTTCGCGCGCTGGACGGCCGGCGCCCGGTGACGGAGACCGCGCGATGAACGAGACCGTCAGCCTGCCGCTCAAGATCACCGTCGGCATCATCCTGGCTCTGGTCGTGGCGCCGCTCATCGTGCCGGTGCTGATGTCGATTTCCGACACGCCCTACATCGTGTTCCCGCCGCAGGGCTTCACGCTGAAATGGTACGGCGAGGTGCTCGCCAACCCGGAAGCGCGCGGCAGCTTCCTGTTCTCGCTGGAACTCGCGGCCATCGTCACCGCCGTGTCGCTGCTGCTGGGGATACCCTGCGCGGCGGGGCTGACGCGCTACAGGGTTCCCGGTCAGGACGCGGTGCTCGGCCTCATCCTCTCGCCGCTGATCGTGCCGCTCATCGTCACCGGCGTCGCGCTGTTGCAGGTCTTCGCGCTGATGGGATGGCGCGCCACGCTGATGCAGCTCGTCATCGGCCACACCGTGGTGTGCCTGCCCTATGTCATCCGCTCGGTGTCGGCGAGCCTGCTGCTGGTCAACCGCAGCCTCGAGGACGCCGCCGCCGTGCTCGGCGCCCCGCCCCATGTGGTGGCGACAAGGGTGATCTGGCCGCAGGTGCGGCCGGGCATCCTTGCGGGCGGCACCTTCTGCTTCATCGTCTCCTTCGACGACTACCCGGTGTCGATGTGGCTTGCCGACGGCAACCACTTCCCGGTGCCGCTCTATCTCTACACGATCATCGAGCGCTCCTTCGATCCGTCCATCGCGGCCATCGCGTCGCTGATGATCTTCTTCGCGCTCCTTCTCGTGCTCGTCATCGAAAAGGTCTTCGGGCTCAGCCTCGCGCGCCTCGCGAGCTGACGCCGGCTCACATCACATCAGAATCGGGGAACAGGTCATGACACAGATTTCGCGTCGTACGTTCGGCAAGCTTGTCCTCGGTGCGGGTGCGCTGGCGCCCATGGGGTATGTCCGCAACGGCTGGGCCCAGGGCAAGGAAATCCAGATCGGCATCTGGGGCGGCTCGCAGGGCGAGTTCGTCAAGAAGAACATCATCCCGGCCTTCGAGAAGGATTTCGGCGCCAGGGTCACGGCGGAGGAGGGCTTCACCCTCGCCAATGTCGGCAAGATGCGGGCGACCAAAGCCAACCCGAAATTCTCCGTCATGTTCATCGACGACGTCGCCATCCCGATCTGCAAGGCCGAGGGGCTGATCGAGCAACTGCCGGCGGGCGACATGCCGGCGCTCGCCAAGCTCTATCCTCGCTTCGGTTTCGATGGCTGGGGCACGGCGCTGGCGATCTCGGTGGCCAGCATGTTCAACAACACCTCGATCACCCCGCCGGCCAGCTATGCCGAGCTGTGGAAGCCGGAATTCGCCGGCAAGCTGAAGCTCGTCAGCCCGAAGAACACACCTTCCGTCTTCTTCCTCATCGTCGCGGCGGCGGTGAAGTCGGGCAAGCCGTTCGCGCAGGCGCAGTACCTCGTCGATGACAGCTTCGACAAGGTCGCCGAGCTCAAGCCCAACATCATGAACCTCTTCGACAACGGCCCACAGGCCGCGAACGAGGTGGCGCAGGGCCAGGCCGATATCGGCCTGCTGGAACTGTCGAAGTACATCTATCCCTATACCGCCAAGGGCGCGCCGGTGACGATGAGCTTCCCGAAGGAGGGCTCCTTCGCCGGCAACAACTGCCAGGTGCTGGTGAAGGGCGGGCCGAACAAGGACCTCGCGGTGGCCTTCATGAACCGGATGCTGGAGCCCGCCGTGCAGAAGGCGTTCTCCGAATATGCCTACACCGCCCCGCCGGTCTCCGGCATCGAGTTCTCGCCGGAGACGCTGAAATACATCGCCTATCCGGTCGAGGAGATGGACAAGCGCGGCCTGTTCACGCCGGACTGGGAATACATCAACGCCCGTCGATCGGGCTGGACCGAGAAGCTCAACGGCATCTTCGCCGTCTGAGCGACAGGCCGCATCGGGAGATCGACATGGCGACAACCAGCGTTTCGGGGGGCGGCGAAGTCCGCCTCGCCGGCATCAGCCGCTCCTACGGCGACACCCAGGTGGTGCGGGACGTCAACCTCACCGCCGCGAGCGGCAGCATCCTCGCTTTGCTCGGCCCCTCGGGCTGCGGCAAGACCACGACGCTGCGCATGGTCGCCGGCCTCGTCCAGCCCTCCGCCGGGGACATCCTCATCGACGGCGTCTCCGTGACCGGCCAGCCGGTGCACAAGCGCAACCTCGGCATGCTGTTCCAGAACTACGCGCTGTTCCCCCATCTTAACGTGCTGGAAAACGTCGCCTTCGGTCTCGCCATGCGCGGCGTCCCGAAGGGCGACACGATGCGACGGGCAAAGGAGGCGCTGGCCCTCGTGCGGCTTTCCGGCTTCGAGGACCGCATGCCGGCGGCGCTGTCCGGCGGCCAGCAGCAGCGCGTTGCCATGGCCCGCGCCATCGCCTACCGCCCCCGCGTCCTCCTGCTCGACGAGCCGTTCGGCGCGCTCGACAAGAAGCTGCGCGAGGAAATGCAGATCGAGCTGCGCCAGCTCTGCAACGAACTCGGCCTGACCACCCTCCTCGTCACCCATGATCAGGAGGAAGCCCTGATCCTCGCCGACCAGATCGCGGTGATGCGCGGCGGGCGCATCGAGCAGGTCGACAATGCGCGCGCGGTTTATGAGCGGCCGATCTCGCACTTCGTCGCCGATTTCATCGGCACGTCGAACTTCATCCCGGCCAGCCTCGTCGACATCAGCGATGGACGCATGACGCTGCGCTCGCCCGCCGGCCATCTGTTCGAAAGCACCGTTCCCAACGATTTCTCGATGCAGGATCGGGTCGCGGTGGCGATCCGCCCCGAAAGCATGCGCCTGACACCGGGCGAACTGCCTGCCGCGGCCAACAGGCTCACCGGCACGATCATCCGTAGCCTGTTCAAGGGGCAGGTCCTCTCCGTCTGGCTGAAACCCGATGGACAGGCGGAGCTCCAGCCGGAGCTTCAGGTCTCGATCCCGATCGAAGACGCCGCCCGCATGAACCCGCAGCCCGGCGAAACGTGGAGTGCGCACTGGTCCGCCGCCCGCACATTGGTGGTACGCGAACAGTGAACCAGTCCCTGCGTTTCCCGCGCGCGATCGGGATCATCCTGCCATCGTCAAATCGCGTCGTCGAACGGGTGGCGCGATCGATCCTGGGCGAACGGCCCGACCTCGATGCCTGTTTCACGCGTGTGCCGTATGCCGGCCATCCGCCGGATGGCTACGATATGCCCGCGTTCCACCGCGCGGCGGACATGCTGGCAGAGACGCGCCCCGATGTGATCCTGTGGAACGCGACGCGCGGCGCGCTGATCGGTTTCGAGCCGGATCGGCGTCTGGCCGCCTTCGTGGAGAAGGAAACCGGCATTCCCTGCACCACCACGGCGCTCGCGACGGTGGACCATCTTCGCCGGCGCAATCTCCGGCGCATCGGCCTGCTGGCCCAGGGGGCTGACCGGGAAGGCGCGCGGTTGAAGCAGACCTTCGGCGCCGAGGGCATCGACATCGTCGCGGGGCACTGTCTCGGCATCGGCGATAATTTTGAAGCAGCCGGGATAACGCCCGAAGAGATTCACGCGCACGCAAGGCGGCTGGCATCGGTCGCCGATCTCGACGCTGTTCTCATCTGGAGCACCAATCTCGCCGGGCACGCGCTTACAAGGCTGGCGCTGAACGAAACCCGCATCCCCGTGCTCGATTCCACCACCATCGGATTCGAAGGCGCGCTCGACTATATGACAGGCTCATGTCGACCCTTGGCGCCTGCCTGACGGAATGATCGCACCAGAGGCGGACATTTGGACATCTCCAGCAACAAGACATTCGACTCTTTGCGCTGGGTGGTGGCGTGCCGGCGCGGGTTGATGCCCGCGACGCGGATGTGACCGTCGAGCCCGGCCGGCACGAGCCGACGCCTGTGATGAGGCGACGAGCTCCCGGAAAGGGATGCGGCCCCCGCCGCGAGCGGACATCCTTGGCGGCCACCGGGGTGAACGGCGTCGGCAGCGGCTCGATCGCCGACGCCAAAGGCCAGAGGTCCATTGGCGTCGATCGGCTCAAGGCGTCACCAATGTCGATTCCGAGATGCCGCGCGGTGCTTTTGCGCTTCCCATGACCGAGCAGGCGCGGGCATCCGCGCAGATTTCCGGCCCGTTTGTTCGGCATCGACGGCCGGCACGACCCGCGTGACGAACCGCCCCATGGCGTCGAACCGCACCGCGGTCCAGTCCTTGTCACCGCGAGCGATGACCTGAATCCCCAGCCTGTCCGCATCGATAGCCCGGCCGCCGCATGCACCTCGTGCACAGGCGCCTGCCCAGGCCAGACGCAGTCAATGCCTGCATCTTCGCCAGCGCGCCGTATTGACAACTTCATTTTTGTGATCACACTGTGTCGTCACAATTGAAGCAAACGAGCGCGCGCTCCTGCGCCGGGTGGAGTTCTCGGACGAGACAGGTTTCGGTCCACCAAAACGGGAAAAAAGAAGCAGCATGACCATGGGCAAGGCGCCGCGCATCACCATTGAAGATCTGTCGCTTGCATTCAGGACCGGCACCGGACCATTCGTCGCGCTGGACAGGGTCTCCTTCGATATCGCTCCGGGCTCATTCGTGAGCGTCGTGGGCCCTTCTGGATGTGGAAAGTCGACCCTCCTCAAGCTGCTGTCCGGTGTCTATTCCCCCACCTCCGGGCGCATCCTCTTCGATGGCAAGCCGGTCGAGAAGGAGCGGCTCCAAGGCCAGGTCGGGTACGTGTTCCAGCGGGCGCTGCTTCTGCCGTGGCGCACCGCGCTTCAGAACGTGATGCTCACGATGGAAGTCGCGCGTCGGTCCATGACCAGGGCGCAGCGCGAGGCCGAGGCACTCAAGTGGCTGGAGATCGCCGGCCTCAAGGGATTTGAGCATCGCTTTCCGCACGAGCTCTCCGGCGGCATGCAGCAGCGCGTTTCCATCTGCCGGGCCCTGGCCTTCCGGCCGCAGATCCTGCTGATGGACGAGCCGTTCGGGGCGCTGGACGAGATCACCCGCGAGACTCTGCAGAACGAGCTGCTGCAACTCTGGCAGCAGACCGAAACGACGGTCGTTTTCATCACCCACTCGATACCGGAGGCGGTGATCCTCTCCGAGCAGATCGTCGTGATGTCGGCACGCCCCGGCCGCGTCGTCGAGCGCATCAACGTGCCGTTCCCGCGCCCCCGTGTCGATTCCGTCAGAGAGCATCCCGACTTCGTGGAGATGGCCGGCCATATCCGAAGCCTGCTGCATCCGCGCGCGCACGCGATTGCTGCGGAATGAGAGATTTGTGATGTATCGGCTATCCGTAACCCTTGGACAGTTCCTGGTCTTCGTCGTCTTCTTCGCCATCTGGGAGCTTCTCGTCGACCTGCTTCATATCCGCCCGGTCATTTTGCCGGCTCCGACAGCGATCGCCGAGAAGATCTGGGAAAATCGCGCGCTGCTGTTGAAGGAAAGCTGGCCGACCTTCGCCGCCATTTCCCTTGGCTTCATCGCCGCGGTCGTCTCCGGCTTCCTCCTCGCGGTCGGCATTGCGTATTCACGTATCGTGCGCGATCTCACCTACCCGTTTCTGATCGCCGCCCAGATCCTTCCGAAAATCGCGTTCGCTCCGCTGTTCCTTATCTGGTTCGGGTTCGGCCTCACTCCCAAGATCGTCATCGCGGCGCTGATCGCGTTTTTCCCGATCGTCATCAACACCGCGAAGGGGCTGACATCCGTCGACAAGGAACTGCTCCAGTACATGGATTCGCTTGGTTCGAGCGGATGGGAGAAGTTCACGAAGATAAGCCTGCCCTGGGCGCTGCCCTACATCTTCGCCGCCCTGAAGATCTCGATCACGCTCGCAATCGTCGGCGCCGTCGTCGGTGAATTCGTGGCTGCGGGCGAGGGACTTGGCTACGTCATCAACTCATCGAATATCACGCTGAACACCGAGCTGATGTTCGCGGCCATCGTCACCATGAGTGTCCTCGGCATTCTCATGTATCTCGCGATCGTTCTGCTTGAGCGTTACATGCTCCCACAGGGGCAGCTCGAGGATTCCGGCCACAGCACGATGTGACGGCATCGGCCCCCCGGTGGGCAACCCGTCTGCCCGTCGCTCTCCAACCAAACATAATCCAGAGAACACAGGGGAACTAAATGCTGAAGAGTATCAAGCGCTACACAACCGGCGCCCTGAGCGCGGCATTGCTGCTTGGCAGCTCCCTCGCTGCGCTGGCCGCCGACACGGTCAGCATCCGGCTCGACTGGGCCTACGGGTCTGAACACGCGCCGATCTTCCTGGCGATCAAGAAGGGGTTCTTCGCCGATGAAGGGATCGAGGTGAAGCTGATGCCCGGCGAGGGATCGTCGGTGACGGCGAAACTCGTCGGCAATCGCGATGCGGATTTCGGCTATGCGACAGCGGACCAGATCCTGATCGCCGCGCAAAGAGGTCTGCCGCTGCTGACGACCGCGGTCATACTTCAGCAGAATGCGACAGCCCTCATCTTCCCGAAGGACAAGCCGATCAAGGATCTGAAGAAGGACCTGGCCGGCAAGACCGTTGGCGTGCAGCTGAAGAGCACGACGAAACTGCAATGGGACAAGGTCAAGGGCGACCAGAAGCTGGATGCCACGACGTTCAAGGAAGTGCCGGCAGACCTGGCCATCGTTCCCTTGCTGTCCGCCGGGCGTATCGATGCGGGCATCGGCTACTTCTTCAATGACGGGCTGAAGGCGCGCGCCGCGGGGATGGATGTGGACTGGATCCTGTTCGAGGATCTCGGCGTGAAGATTTACTCGACGGCGCTGTTCACCAATTCCGAGTTCGCCCAGAAGAATCCCGATCTGGTCCGCCGGTTCACGCGCGCATTCGTCAAGGGGTGGATTTATGCCAAGGCGCACGAACCCGAAGCCCTGGCCGCATTCATCGAGGCCAATCCCGAGACGGACAAGGTCTATGCGAAGATGAAGCTGCCCGAGGTGCTGCGCCTCACGGAATCGGAGGATGTCTCCAAGACCACGATGGGGCATTCGACCCCTGAAGGCTGGAACAGCCTTCAGGAGACACTCCTGCAGATGGGCGTGCTGCCGCAGAAGATCGATGTCGGCACGATCTATACGAACGACTATCTGAAATAACGGCACGAGCGGGCTTCGGCGTCGGAGCCCGCTTCCTCCTCGCGACGAGGGGGAACCCGATCAGGGCGGATGAAGACGCGCGGCCATGCGGACCGGCGGCGTCCCGCTCGCTCAATCGTCGTCGCCGGTTTTGAACGGGCGCATGGAAAGCATTGCCGTCGGGCCCGTTCGCATGCCTTCCCGCGCCTGCTGGATGAGCACCTTTCCGGTTTTCATGATGTCGCGCGCCATCGCCTTTTCTGCCTTGTCGGGATCCCGCTGCTTCAGAGCGGACAGGATGCCGAGATGCGAGCTGCTGTCCCAAAGGCCCGGCGTGCTGAGCGAGAAGAACATGGTCGGCCCGACCCGCAGCCAAAGGCCCTCGATCATCGGCAGCAACACCGAGGAACGCGTCAATCGGTACAGGTAGAAATGGAAGCGCTGGTTCGCCTGCAGCAACTCGCCCATGGCGGAGGCGTCATGCGCCGCTTTCACCGCCCGGTTCAGCTGCTCCAGCTTCTCGATCGCAGCGTCATCGATCACCGATGTCGCAAGGCGCGTCGCAAGGCCTTCGACCCGCACCCGGAGCTCGAAAAGCTCCTCCAGGCTTTGAGCGTCGAGCCGCGGCACCCTGAC
Organism: Ancylobacter oerskovii; assembly: GCF_018390555.1. Lineage (GTDB taxonomy): Bacteria > Pseudomonadota > Alphaproteobacteria > Rhizobiales > Xanthobacteraceae > Ancylobacter > Ancylobacter oerskovii. The sequence goes on from NZ_JAHBGB010000033.1 coordinate 331,223, forward strand.
CGAACGGTTCGGCAGCTCCTCCAGCGCGCTTGCGGCCACCAATCGGCTGAGGCTCTCGCGCACGGGCATGAGGCTCGTCCCCAGGCTCGCGGCCAGCTTGCGGAGGCTGACAACCTCCCCGGGCACGAAAAGCCCGGACATCAGCCCATATTGCAGGCTGGCGAGGACGTTGCTCTGCATCGCGCCCCGGACGGCGCGCGGCTCGGTCGGCGGCTCCAGATCTTCCGAGCGGATTTCCTTGTTGACGCGCTTCATTTGTGATGACAATTTGTGATCAATACGGAGCGGCAGCATCGTACATTTTTGCTCTCGCGACAATCCCTCCCCGATAACTTTACCTTCTCCCGGCCCGCAACCACCGATCGTATCGCGAAAACACGATGCCGGCCGAGCGCACACGCGGACAGATGCCCCGCGGCCTGCCGATATCGTTCGGCAGGCCGCGGGCCGCTCGGCCCCTTGTCATCCAAGGGCGGCGCTTGCAAGGGCGGCGCTTGCCTGAATTTCGATGAGGATCTCCGGGCTCGCGAGCCTGGATTCCACGCAAGCCCGCACCGGCTGCTCGCCCGGGGCGACCCAGGCATCGTAGACCGCGTTCGCCGCGTCAAAATCGCGGCTGTCGGCGAGCCAGATCATCACCTGCAGCAAGGCGCTCTTGCTCAGGCCGGCCTCTGCAAGCAGAGCATCGAGCTGCCGAAGAACATCCCGGGTTTGTGCGGTGATGTCCCTCGCCATGCCGCGGGCGGTGATGCCCTTGGTCACCAGCACGCCCCGATAGGCCACCATGTTGCTCATCCGGGCCGTGCCGGCATAGCGCGTGATCGTCTGCGTCATCTTCTCTTCCTCTCTTGCTGGCTGGATCCGTGGCGGCGGGCCTTCGCCGGGCGCGCGGCGGAACGCATCACCACTGGCGAAGCATCCCTCGGTCGCGTCGACCTTGCGTGATCTCACGGAATGTCGATGCTGCCCGGCGCCGTTCCCCGCACGGGCAAAGTCTCGTAGCAACGCTTGCTGTGCGAGAGGCCGAGCGTCACCAGGCTGACCGCCATGTTGATCGCACACGCCATCGGCTCGATGATCGGTACATCGTACTGTTTGCGAAGCCCGTCGACATAGCCGGACATGGCGGTGCAGGCGAACAGGATCGCCTCGGCGCGATGCGCCGAAAGGGCGGCCTCGATTTCCCGGTGGATCACGTCGAGGCAATATTGCTGGCTCTCGATCAGATCTGCCGGCGGGCAATCGACCACCTGCATCGAGCATATTTTGCGCTCGAAACCATAGGCGCGAATGTGCTCCTCGATGGTCTGCTGGCCGTTCCTCATGCTCAGGACCGCGGTGCGAGAGCCGAGCATGCTCGCAACGTGCAGTCCCGAGTGAAGCGGCGCCATCACCGGTATCCGCACCGTCTCACGCGCGGCTCGAAGGACCGGATCGACACAGCAATCGAGGACGACCGCATCGACGCCGTCATTCTCCGCCTTGCGCACGGCGGCAAGGATATGGGGCCCCGCCAGCACCTCTTCGGTGGCGAACTCCATGGAGTAGGGACCGGCCTCGATCGGGACGACCTCGATCTCGACCCCCGGCCGCGCCCATTGCCGGCGCTGCCGGGCCATGCCGGCGAGAACCTTCGGCGATCGAACCGGAACGATATCCCTGATACGCATAAGCCGCGCCCCTTTATGTGATCACAAATAGTGATCATATTCCTGCTTCCGCATTTTTCAAGTGCGCCCGGGCCCGCCGGCTCACGTTCCATCCCCCGAACGTTCCGCAAGCTCCCACGGGCGCCCGGCGCCGGAATTCGGCAGGCCGCGGGTTTTATCGACGAGGCCATTGACAGTCAATGTGTGATCACACTATGTCGTCACAATATGGAGGCACATAAATGATCTCGATCACATCCATCGAAACCCGGCTCGTAAGAGTTCCCACCCGTCGCAAGCACCAGTGGGCCGGCCTCACCGAAACGATCGGTCAGTACCTTCTGGTGAAAATCACGGCGAGCGATGGCACCGTCGGGTGGGGCGAGGCGCCGGCGCTGAAGGATTGGGGCGGCGAATTCGGCCGGTACTACGGTGAAAGCACGATGATCGTCGACGCGGTCATCAAGCGCTATCTCGCTCCGTCCGTCCTCGGCCTGGAGATCGGCCACCCCTCGCTGCTGCACAAGCGGATGGACGCTGCGATCAAGGGCTATCCCTACGCCAAGGCGGCCATCGATTTCGCGTATTACGACCTGACCGGGAAGGCGCTGGGCGTCCCGGTTCATGTGCTGCTCGGCGGCCTTCAGCGGGAGATCGTGCCCGTCACCCATTCGATCGGGCTTCTGCCGATCGACGAGGCGGTCGCCGAGGTGAAGAAGGTCGCGGCCGACGGCATTCGCACGATCAAGATCAAGGTCGGCGTGGAGCCGACGAGAGACGTCGCCATCGTGCGAGCCATTCGTGAGGCGGTCGGCCCGGACATCGCGCTCTGCATCGACGCGAATGAAGGCTACAAGACCCCCGGGCAGGCCATCCAGACGGTTCGGCAGATCCAGGACTGCCATCTGCTCTATGTCGAGCAGCCCGTCATGGGCATCGAGCGGATCGCCCGCGTGGCGCGCGCCATCGATGCCCCGGTCATGGCGGACGAATCGGCCTGGAATGCCCACGACGTCATACAGATCATCGCCCAGGACGCCGCCCAGATCGTCTCGATCTACACGACAAAGCCCGGCGGCCTCTACCGGGCCATGCAGGTGTCCGCCGTCTGCGAAGCCGCGGGAATTGTCTGCAACGTGAACGGCTCCGTGGAGCTCGGCGTCGGCAATCTCGCCAACGTCCATCTGGCGGCGGCGGCGCCGACCGCGACGCTGTCCAACGTTATCCCGGTCTCCATGCCTGCGGAGGCGATCAACGGGCGCATCGGCGGCATCTACTACGCCGACGATCTCCTGATCGAGCCGATGACGTTCGAGGATGGCGGCATTCGCGTCCCGACCGCGCCCGGCATGGGCATCGCCGTCGATGAACGGAAAGTCGACATGTACGCGGTCGATCTCTAGGAGCGGTTCACATGCGCACGGTTATTGCTCAGAAACTTCGCCAGGCACTGGTCGCGGATGCGCTGGACGCGGCGATTACCTCCTCGCCCGAGAACTTCGCCTATGTCATGGGCTTTGTGGTCCCGACGCAGCCGATGATCCGTCATCGGCATGCGATGGTCGTCCTCACCGCCGACGGGAACGACTTCCTGTTCGGCGTCGACATGGAAGCGTCGACGATCGAGAGGAGCGCCGGCGGGTTGCCCCTCACGGTCTGGCGCGAGTTCCACGACGACGCCATGAAGGTTCTCGCCGATGCCCTGACGCGCGCCGGCCTGGCCAATTCCCGGATCGGCATGGAGATGGACTATCTGCCGGCCGGCGATTTCCAGCGTCTGGCCGGCTACCTGCCCAATGCCACCTTCGTGCATTTCGAGCAGCAGCTCAACCGCGCGCGCCAGATCAAGACGCCCGAGGAGGTCGCGCTCATCCATCGTCTCTCCCGCATCGCCGATCAGGCGATCGCCGACAGCTTCGGCGCGGTGCGGGCGGGCGATACCGAGCTCGATATCGCCGCGGTCCTCACCCGCCGGATCTACGAGCTCGGCGCCGAGAATTTCAAGCTGCTGATCGTGGCGACGGGAGAACGCAGCCAGCTTCCGAATGTCGGCCCGACGAGCCGCAAACTGCAGCCGCGGGATATTTGCCGCGTCGAGATCTTCTCCCTGCTCAACGGCTACCAGGCCGGTGTCTGCCGCACCGCCTATGTCGAGGAGCCGCCGGCCATGGCGACGGAGATCTGGGATCTGATGGTCGAGTGCAAATATGCCATCCTCGAGCAGATCAAGCCGGGCGCGAGCTGCCTTGCGATCTACAACGACTTCATCCGCCGGCTCGCCGGGATGAACCTGCCGCCCATCTCGTTCGTCGGGCACGGCATCGGCCTGCACCTGCACGAAGACCCCTATATCGGCGCGACGCCGATTCTGGGCCAGCCCGGCAAGGACGCCGTCGTCGAGGAAAACATGGTGCTCGGCTTCGAGCCGCTCTGCTATCGCACCGGATACGGATTCGGGGTGCAGAACAAGGACGTCCTGCACGTCACCGCGACGGGCTCGGTGCTGCTGTCCGACTTTACCGACACCGACAAGCTGATCCGCATCGGCGCGTGAGAAGGGGTGGAAGGATGACAAACCGGAATGCGCAATCCTGCGACATCCTCGTGGTCGGCACCGGCTATTATGCCGAGATCATGCTTGCCGATCTGGCCGCGACCGCACGCACCGCAATCACGGTGGTCATCGGCGGCAGAAACGTCGAGCGGATGAAATGGCTCGTGGAAGCGTGCCGCGCCCGCGCCGTCAATTTCGGCTCGCCGGCGTCATTCTCGAGCGTCGAACTCGATTCGACCTCGTCGGCCGCCCTGGCCGAAGGTATCCGCCGCGTCAAGCCGCGCATCGTGGTCCAGTCGGCGTCGGCACAGTCTCCCTGGAAGGTCGACATCGCCGATTCCGAATGGTCGACGCTCGTTGCAAAGGCCGGCTTTGGCCTGACCCTCGCCTTCAATTCCCTGCTCGCCTTCCGCACGGCAACGGCTCTGAAGCAGATCGGCGACGGCACGATCTTCGTGAACACCTGCTACCCGGACGGGGTGAACCAGGTGCTCGCCCAGGCCGGCCTTCCCATCACGACCGGCGTTGGAAATGTCGGGATTTTCTCGTCGGTCATCGGCGGCCGCCTTCCCTTCGAGCAGCGCAGGGATTTGCGGGTCCTCGCTCATCACCGGCACATCGTCGAATGGCGCAAGCCCGGGGCGGAGCGGGCCGGCGCGCCCGTCCGTGCCTGGATCGGCGACACCGAGCTGAGCGACATCGACGATTTCACGCGCGACATTCGGTTGCCCTATCGCGAGCTCAATATGATCTCCGCCGCCAATGCCGTTCCGGTCCTCCTCGCACTTGCAGGGGAAGGCGCCCGGCGGGCGCATGTGCCGGGTCCCCATGGCAAGGGTGGCGGCTACCCGGTCATGGTGGACCCGTCCGGCGTGCGGCTCGACCTGCCGTCCTCGATCACCGAGGCAGAGGCGGTCGCCTGGAACCGGCAGTTCGAGGAAGTCGACGGCGTGTCCATCCGGGACGGCCGCGTGATCTATGCCGACCGGGTCGGCAGTCTTCTCGCGACCTATAGCCCGGAGCTGGCAAAAGGCTTTGCGGTCACCGACGTCGAAGAGGCAGCCGCGGATCTGGACGTGTTGCGGGCAAAGCTGACCGCCTGAGGGCGGCCGGACTTAACTTGCTGGGAAGCAAAAAATGAAAGTGACCGTTATCGGCGCGGGCAACGGCGGAGCTGCGGCTGCGGTTGAATTGACCTTGGCAGGTCATGACGTCGCCCTGCACGGCCGTTCCGCCGCGACAGTGGAGCCCTTCCTCAGGAATGGCATCCGGTACGAAGGCGTTTTCGGCGAAGGGCGCGTCACGCCATCGCGGATCACGTCCGACCTGAAGGAAGCCATCGAGAATTCGGATGTGGCGGTGGTGACGCTGCCGACCTTCGCGCTCGGGTCGGTTGCGCGCGACCTGCATCGGGCCGGCTGGGACGCCCGCCGGCCGGTGGTCCTGAACCCCGGACATACGGGCGGAGCGTTCGAGTTCGACACGGCCTTTCGGGAGGTCAGCCCGACAATCCCTCCCATCGCGGAGTTCGCCACCCTCGCTTATGTGGCGCGAAAGCCGGCCCCCGACGCGATCAACATCACGGGGCGGGCCAGGAAGCTGCGCGGGGCGGCGCTGAAGGGCGGCGACGCCGCCATGGAGGCGGCAACCGTTCTCTTCCCGGGCAGCTATGACTGCGGTGATGTCGTGGCGTCCGATCTGTGCAACGTGAACATGGTCGTCCATCCTCCGGGCGCCATGCTCGGCGCCTCCTGGGTCGAGGCGACCGGTGGTGATTTCACCTTCTATGTCCAAGGGCTTACGAGTGGCGTCGTACGCGTCATGGAAGAGCTGGACCGGGAGCGTATCGCTGTCGGAAAAGCCTTCGGCCACGACCTCCCGACCGTCATCGGCGAGATGAAGGCCATCGGAACCGTCCCTTCGGATGCCGAGGAGGGGGATTACCGGGCCATTGCGGCGGGGGAGGCCAACAAGCGCATCAAGGCCCCCGACAGCCTCGGCCACCGATACTTCACCGAGGATTTCACGCACGGCCTCGTACCGTTCCTCGTGCTGGCGGAGATCGCGGGGGTCGAAACCCGCACGACGAGGGCGCTCGTCGACCTGCATGGGGCGATGGTTGCCGGCCTTCCGAAGCCGGCTCCGCGCGATGCGAGATCCATGGGCCTCGTCGGCGCCACCATGGCCTCGCTGCGCGCGCGGCTCGGAAAATAGCCGACGCAGGCCCCCTCTCGATGGACAGCCGCCGAGAGACGCGGGCGTTCTCGGCGTGCCGGCCGTCACGGCCGAATTCCCGCCGGCCTTGCGGGGACGGCCGAACGCGACGGCGATGACGGCGCACCGGATGCCCGCTTTCGCGGCCCGCTTTCTTCAGGCCCGCCCTCATCCTGAGGTGCCCGGCGCGGCCGGGCCTCGAAGGATGGCCGTCTCGCACGCCGCGAGGCGCCCCTTCGACGCCGGCACCTCGACGACACGGCCCACGGCGCCCCACTGGCATCCCGCTTCCGCATACCTAAGTAACGCCGGAACGCCCCCAACCGGAGCCTCGCCCGTGACCGCTGCCGTGACCGATCTTTCCGCCTTCCCGATCGCCACCCGCTGGCCCGCCAAGCATCCCGATCGCCTGCAGCTCTATTCCTTCCCCACGCCCAACGGGGTGAAGGTGTCGATCATGCTGGAGGAGACCGGCCTCCCCTATGAGGCGCATGCCGTCAATATCGGCAAGGACGAGAGCTGGACGAGCGAGTTCCTCTCGCTCAACCCCAACGGCAAGATCCCGGCGATCCTCGATCCCAACGGCCCCGGCGGCCGGCCGCTGGCGCTGTTCGAATCCGGCGCCATCCTGGTCTATCTCGCCGAGAAGACCGGCAAGTTCCTCCCCGCCGATGCCGCCGGCCGCTACGAGACCCTCCAGTGGGTGACGTGGCAGATGGCCGGGCTCGGGCCGATGTTCGGCCAGCTCGGCTTCTTCCACAAATTCGCCGGCGCCGCCTATGAGGACAAGCGCCCGCGCGAACGCTACGCCAAGGAGAGCGCCCGCCTCATCCGCGTGCTGGAAACCCGGCTCGAGGGCCGCGACTGGATCATGGGCGACGACTACACCATCGCCGACATCGCCTCGCTGGGCTGGGTGCGCAACCTGATCGGCTTCTACGGCGCCGGCGAGCTGGTCGCCTATGACGAGTTGAAGAACGTGCCGGCGTGGCTGGCGCGCGGCCTCGACCGCCCGGCGGTGCAGCGCGGGCTGGAGATCCCGCCGCGGTCCTGATCGCCGCCACCCGCACCGAAACCCGATGCGACGCGCCGCCGCGCCGGCCCCGGCGTGGTGGCGATGTCGCCGATTTCGCCTATAAGCGGGCGGGAACGAGGGAAGCCGCCCGATTGCCCGCCAAGGACCGCCGATGACCCAGACCGTGACGCCGCCCCAATCCCATCCGCCGGTGGCCTCCGGCAAGATCGGCGTGCTCATCGTCAATCTCGGCACGCCGGATGGCACCGATTACTGGTCGATGCGGCGCTATCTCGGCGAATTCCTCTCCGATCCGCGCGTCATCGAGGTGAACCGCGTCTGGTGGTGGTTCCTGCTCAACGTGATCATCCTGTCGAAGCGCCCGCAGGCCAAAGGCAAGGATTACGAGACGGTGTGGAACAAGGAGCGCAACGAGGGCCCGCTGCGCACCATCACCCGCGCGCAGTCGGACAAGCTCGCCGCCCGGCTCGCGGCCAAGGATGCGCGCCTCGTCTTCGATTGGGCGATGCGCTACGGCAACCCGTCCATCGCCTCCCGCATCGAGGCGCTGAAGGCTGAGGGCTGCGACCGCATCCTGCTCGTTCCGCTCTATCCGCAATATGCGGCGGCGACCTCCGCCACCGTCTGCGACGCCGCCTTCGACGCGCTGAAGAAGATGCGCTGGCAGCCGGTGCTGCGCGTCGCCCCGCCCTGGCCGGCCGAGCCGGCCTATATCGAGGCGCTGGCCAATTCGATCACCGCGTCGCTGGCCGCGCTCGATTGGGAGCCGGAGCTGGTGCTCGCCTCCTTCCACGGCATCCCGAAGGAATATTTCGAGAAGGGCGATCCCTATCACTGCTATTGCTACCAGACCGCCCGGCTGGTGCGCGAGCGTCTCGGCTGGCCGGAGGACAAGCTGCGCGTCACCTTCCAGTCGCGCTTCGGCAAGGCGGAATGGCTGCAGCCCTACACCGACAAGACGGTGGAGGCGCTGGCGCAGTCCGGCGTGAAGCGGCTGGCGGTGATCACCCCCGGCTTCGTCGCCGACTGCCTGGAGACGCTGGAGGAGATCGCCGGCGAGAATGCCGAGATCTTCCACCATAATGGCGGCGAGAAGTTCCACTTCATCCCGTGCCTCAACGATTCGGAGCCCGGCCTCGACGTGCTGGAGACGGTGATCCGCCGCGAGCTTTCCGGCTGGGCCGATCTGGGGTGAGGCCGAATTCCGGCGGCCGGGCTCCCCGGACCTGTGCCACCCCGGCCGAACCGTGGTGACGAGCCGGAAAACGAGCAGACTCACGGGTCGCTCAGGGGTGACGGCCGCCACGTAGAGCGAAGTCTCTTTCCTTCCCTCTCCCCGTTGGGGAGAGGTGGCCCGCGCAGCGGGTCGGTGAGGGGAGACGACATTGGGGAGCCAAGAAGTCCCCTCACCCCAACCCTCTCCACCGAACCCGGCTGTTGCCGAGCTCGGTCAACGACAACATCGAACTCGGCAACAGCTCATAGTGGGGAGAGGGAGCAAGGCCAGCCATCCTCCGGCCTTCCCCTCACGCCGCCGGCGCGGCGCGGACATAGCGCCGCTCGATCTCCAGCAGCTTCTGCTTGCGCCACAGCCCGCCGCCATAGCCGGTGAGCGAGCCGTCGGCACCGATCACCCGGTGGCAGGGAATGATCAGCGCCAGCTGGTTGGCGCCGTTGGCCCGCGCCACCGCGCGCACCGCCGCCGGCTGGCCGATGCGGCGGGCGAGCTCGGAATAGGAGCGCGTCTCCCCCGCCGGAATCTGCCGCAGCTCCGCCCATACGGCGCGGGTGAAGGCGCTGCCATGCAGGGCGAGCGGGGTGGCGAAATCGGCCGATTCGCCGGCAAAGAATCGCCCGAGTTCGGCGCGGATCTGCTCGATCGGCGCATAGGAGCCGAGGCCGATCTCGCCCTTGGCCAGCTGCTGCAACCGCGCGAGCTCGGTGGGCAGCGCCTTGCGGTCGACGAATTCCAGGAGATGCAGCTGCGAGGCGCTCGACAGCGCGATCATGTCGCCGATCGGGGTGGCAATCCAGTCGGCGAGCAGGAGACCGCGGCCGGTCAGCTCGCCCGGCGCCCGGCCGAGCAATCTGGCGAAGGCGGCGCGAAAGGCGCTCGGCGAGGTGAAGCCCGCGTCCTGCTGCGCGGCGATCACCGAGCCGCCCAGCACCAGCGTCTCGAAGCCCTCGCGCAGCCGCCGCTGCCGCGCCATCTCGATGAAGGTCATACCGAAATGCCGCTTGAAGCTGCGCCGCACGGTGGAGAGGTCGAAGCCGAGGCGCGCCACATCGCCCTCGCTCCAGCGCCGCTCCGGCCGCTCGTCCAGCGCCTTCAGCAGTGCGGCGATGATCGGGTCGGCCTCCGCCGCCGGCTGCAGCGGATGGCAGCGCTTGCAGGGCCGGAAGCCCGCCTCGATGCATTCGCCGATGCTGGCGCGGAAGCTGCAGTTCCCGGCGAGCGGCTTGCGCGCCGGGCAAGTCAGCCGGCAGAACACGCCGGTGGTGGCGACGCAGACGAAGGCGCGTCCCTCATAGCTCTCGTCGCGGTCGAGAAGCGCCTGGTAGAGCGTCGCGTGGTCGGGAAGATCGAACAGCATGGACGGAGTGTAGCAGCCCGCGCCGGCGGTGCCGCCGCAAATCGGGCGTCTATTTCAATCCGCCGCCAGGATGTGGTTGCGCACCAGCGGATAGACCTGGGTCTGCCAGCGCCGGCCGGAGAACACCCCGTAATGGCCGACGCCGGCCTGCATGTGGTGGCGCCGCTGGTGCGGACGCAGGCTCGTGCAGAGTTCCTGCGCCGCCACCGTCTGGCCGACGGCGCAGATGTCGTCGCGCTCGCCCTCCACGGTGAGCAAAGCGGTGCGGCGGATGGCGCGCAGGTCGATCCGGTCGCCGCGATAGGTCAGCACGCCGCGCGGCAGCTCATGCTGCTGGAACACGATGCGGATGGTCTCGAGATAGAATTCGGCGGCGAGGTCGAGCACCGCGAAATATTCGTCGTAGAAGCTCTTGGCGGTCGCCGCCTTCTCGTGCTCGCCCATGGCGAGGTTCTCGAACAGCTCGGCATGCGCCTTCAGGTGCCGGTCCATGTTCATCGCCATGAAGGCGCCGACCTGCACGAAGCCGGGATAGACCCGGCGCCCCGAACCGGCGAATCCCGACGGCACGGTGGCGATGAGGTTCTGCTCGAACCACTCCAGCGGCCGGGAGGTGGCGAGCTCGTTCACCTTGGTCGGGTTGACGCGGGTATCCACCGGCCCGGCCATCAGGGTGATGGAGGCGGGCGTCGCCGGATTGGCGTCCCGGCTCATCGCCGCGGTGGCCACCAGCACCTGCACGCAGGGCTGGCACACCGCCAGCGCGTGCGCGCCCGGCCCGACGGCCTCCAGGAACCGGATGACATGCTCGACATAGTCGTCGAAGCCGAACCGCCCGGCCGCGAGCGGCACGTCGCGGGCATTGTGCCAGTCGGTGACATAGACGTCGTTCTCCGGCAGCAGCGTCTTCACCGTGCCCTGCAGCAGGGTGGCGAAATGGCCGGAGAGCGGCGCCACCACCAGCACGCGCGGCTGCTTCTGGTCGATGTCCTTCCTGAAATGCAGCAGCGAGCCGAAGGGCAGGGTCGCCGCCACCTCCTCGACCACCTCGACCTCGCGATTGCCGACGGTCACCCTGTCGATGCCGAAGGTCGGCCGGCTGTGGCTGAGGCCGAAGCGCTCGAACATCTCCAGCGCCGCCATCACGTTGCGCAGCGCCGCCCCTCCGCTGGAGGACGCCGGAACGGGCAGGGCGGTCGCCTCGATCATCCGGCGCGACAGCCGCGCCATGGTGCGCAGCGGATCGAGCAGGTCGGCCTGGGCCTGGTAGGCGGCGTAGATCATGCGCGGCGGGCTCCCGGACGGCACGAAGGAGAGCCCGGCGCGACATGGGACGACCGGGGGCGTTGACGTTGCGGCAGATCGCATGCCTCACTCGCGATGGCACGAAGTATGATTGCCTCCGGTTCGCCCGCTCGTTCGCCCAGGCCCGTTCCCTCGCGCCTCCGTCCAACCCGGTCCCACCGCGCCAATACAGGATCCTCCGCCATGTCCGCCCCGGCCGCTCGCAAAAGCCGCATGTCGCGCTCCTCCCTCCCGGAATCGACCGGCGCGGACGGCACGGGCGCACCCGCAGGCAAGGCCGCGCGCGCGTCGAAATCCGCCGCGGCCTCCGCTTCGTCCCGCTCCGGCTCCACCCCGCATTCTCCCCGTCATCCGCAGACCACGCTGACGATCAGTAGCAAGAACTATTCCTCATGGTCGCTGCGCGGCTTCCTGCTGTGCCGTCTCGCCGGGCTGGATTTCGCCGAGGCGCGGGTCTCCGCCGACGATCCCTCCATCCGCGCCGAGCTTTTGCTGCAATCCTCCTCCTTCCTGGTGCCGCGGCTCGACCATGACGGGCTGCGCATCTGGGACACGCTGGCGATCGGCGAATATCTGCACGAGATCGCGCCAGAGGCCGGGCTGCTGCCCAAGGATCGGGCGGCGCGGGCGCATTGCCGCTCGATCTGCGGCGAGATGCATTCCGGCTTCGCCAATCTGCGCTCGGCGCTGCCGATGAACGTCAAGGCGCACCATCCCGGCTTCAAGGTGTGGACCGGGGCGCTGGCCGACATCGCCCGCATCGTCGCCATCTGGAACGAGTGCCTCAGGGCCTATGGCGGGCCGTATCTGTTCGGGGCCGCCTCCACCATGGCGGATGCGATGTATGCCCCGGTCTGCTCGCGCTTCATGACCTATGACGTGCCGCTCGATCCGCTGAGCGCCGGCTATCGCGACACCATGCTGGCCTTCCCCGCCATGCGGGAATGGAGCGCGGCGGCGCGGGTGGAGCCGGACGAGATGGAGGAGCTCGACGTCGAGTTCTGAGAGGCGGGCGCCGGCCGGCGGAAATCGCCCGCGATCCCCGTCATCCCCACGATTCAGAGCGTCGCAAAACGTGATGGCGGCGGCGCTTCCGGGGCCGGGCGTTCTCCTTTAATCGGGCGGCTCCTCCATGGACGATCCCCCGATGGCGCAGAGCGCGTTCAAGCTTTACGACGACACCATGCCCCCGAGCGAATTCGAGAAGATGCTGGCCGGCGAGCTCTACAGCGCCGCCGATCCCGAGATCCAGGCCTGCCAGGCCGCCGCCTTCGCCTGGATGGCGCGCTACAATGCCTCGCTCGGCCTGTCCGAGGCGGCGCGCGGCGACCTGCTGCGCCAGCGTTTCGGCGCGGTCGGCGCCGGCTCGGTGGTGCGCCCGCCCTTCCATTGCGACTACGGCTTCAACATCCGGGTCGGCGCCGGGGTGTTCCTCAACTTCAACTGCGTCATCCTCGACGTGGTGGAAGTGCGCATCGGCGACGGCACCCAGATCGGGCCCGGCGTGCAGATCCTCACCGCCGACCATCCGCGCGATCCGGCCGAACGGCGCGGCGGCCTCGAATTCGGCCGCAAGGTGACGATCGGGCGCAATGTCTGGATCGGCGCCGGGGCGATCGTGCTGCCGGGCGTCTCCATCGGCGACGACGCGCTGATCGGCGCCGGCGCGGTGGTGACGAAGGACGTGCCGGCCGGTGCCAGGGCGGTCGGCAATCCCGCGCGGGTGCGCGACTAGGCCGCCGCTACGGCTCGAAGGCGAAGAGGCGCTTCCAGTCCGCCTTCATGCTGATCACCGTCCATCCCTGCCGGCCCGCCTCCTCGTAAAGCTGCGGGGTGAAGGTCCCGACCTCGGTGTCCGGCAGGCCCAGCGCCGGGCCATAGGCATATTCGCGCGCGGCATCGTCGTGCAGCACCAGCATGGCGAGGCGCGGACCGGCGCCGGCCCCGACATATTCCAGCATCTGCCGGTCGCCGGTCGAGTTGCCGAAGGCGGCATGCGGCCGCCGGCCGATCATCAGGTGGATGCCCTCCGGCTTGCCGGCGAGATTGTCGTCGAGGAGCAGCTTCGGCTCCTTGGTCAGCACCGGCCTGCCGGCGGCGTCATAGCCATAGGAGGTGGCGCCGGCGGTGCCGACCACCTGTTCCGGGGGAATGCCGTAGACCGTTCCGGCATAGACGCGGACGAAATCCTGTCCGCCGCCGGTGGCGATGTAGGTGCGGAAGCCGTTCGCCCGCAGATGCGCCAGCACCTCCTGCATCGGCTGGTAAGTCAGCTCGGTGTAGCGGCGCTGCCAGCGCGCATCCCTCGCCGTGTCCAGCCATTGCGCGACGTCCGCCTGGAACGCCTCGACGGTCATGCCGGTGAGCGTCACCGCGAGGATCTTTTCCAGCGCGTGCAGCGGCAGCCGGGCGATGGCGTCGCGGTCGCCGGAGAGCACGGTCCTGAAGGGCTCGGCCTGCTTCAGCTCCGGTTTCGTCTCGGCCAGCACGCGCAGGCGGGCAAAGGCATAGAGAACCTGCGTATAGACGGGGTGCTCGACCCACAGCGTGCCGTCCTGGTCGAAGGTCGCGACGCGGTCGGGCAGCGGCACGAAGCCGGCGCCCGCCGGATCGGTGGTCGCGCGCACGAAGTCGAGAATGGCGCGTTTCGCCGCGCCTTCGTTCCACGAGGGCAGCGGATCCGCCACGGGTGCCACGGCGGCTGCGGCCCCTTGCGTCGTCCCCTGTGCCGCAACGGGCGCCGCCGCGCCGAGCATCGCCGCGCAGACCAGCGCCGCCAGCATGCCGCCGCGGATGACGGCAGTCCAACCTGTCCGCCTCATCGATGCCTCCAGCGCTCCGGGTCCGTCGGTGAGGGAGCCTGTTGGTTCGGGCGCCCGCCCGGCCGCCAGGGGCCGGCGCGGATCCCGTGACGCTGGGGCGGGCGCCGTGCGCCCGCCCCGCCGCCCCCCGCCGCTACTCGCCGGCGCGGCTGTTCCGCATTTGCCGGACCTGCTCGACCACCTGTTCGAGGTTGTAGCTGGCCGGATCCTGCAGCGGCGGATAGTCGATATAGGTCTCCAGTTCCCGCAGCCACAGCGCCTGGCCGATCGGCAGCAGGTTCCAGTCATAGACATAGGCCGTCACCGGGCCGGCAAGGGCGCCGCCCATGCCGAACAGGGTCTTCATCTGCTCGCCGATCGAGGTTTCGAACGGATCGCGCTTGATGTTGACCACCTGCGTCCAGTGATAGGGCATCACCCCGCTGATGAAGCCGGCCGGCGCGTCCGACACCATGGCGAAATACATCTTCCAGTTCTTGTAGCGGACCGCCGAGGGGTCCTTGCCGGAATAGTAGAAGAAGGTGTCGCGGGCCGATTTCTCCGACGAGCCTTCGAGATAGGCCCGCTGGTTCACACCGTCGAGCGTGGTCTTGACGATGCCGGGATAGCTGCCCTGCTCGATCCGCGCCTTGAGCTCGTTGCCCTTGTCGCCGCCGGCGATGTCGACCAGCGTCGGCAGCCAGTCGAGCGAGGCGAACATCTGCGTCTTCAGCGTGCCGGGCGCGATATGCCCGGGCCAGCGCACCACCAGCGGCGCCCGCATGCCGCCCTCCCAGGTCGACAGCTTGCCGCCCTTGAAGGGCGTGGTGCCGCCATCCGGGAAGGTGATGGTCTCGGCGCCGTTGTCAGTGGTGAAGACGACGATCGTGTTGTCGAGCTCGCCCATCTCCTGAAGCTTCTGCAGGACGAGGCCGATATTGTCGTCCATCTGCTTCATGCCGGCTTCGTTGACGCCCCAGTCCTTGCCGCCGGGCTCACCCACCATGCCCATATACTTGTCCGACAGAACGGTGGTGATGTGCATCCGCGCCGGGTTGTACCAGACGAAGAACGGCTTGCTGGTTTTCTGCGGGTCGTTGCGGTCGAGGAAGTCGATGACCTTGGCGGAGATTTCCTCGTCCACCGTCTTGGAGCGCTCCAGCGTCAGCGGGCCTTCATCCCTGCAGGTCTGGTTGGCCGAGGTACCGTCCGAGGAGCTGCAGGCGAGCACCGGGCGCGGCGGCGTCAGGCAGATGGTGGTCTTCGGATCCACCGCGCCGGCCGGGTCGGCGAGGCCGGGCACCGGCGTGTTGCGGCAGGGCGGCGCCACCGTCTGCTGCGTCGGCGTGGTGTTGATGTCGGGGAAGCTCACGCCCTGCATGGCGTCGAGATGGTAGAGATAGCCCCAGAACTCCTGGAAGCCGTGCGCAGTGGGCAGCGAGTCGGTATGGTCGCCGAGATGGTTCTTGCCGAACTCGCCGGTGGAATAGCCGAGATCGTGCAGGAACTTGGCCAGCGCCGGCGTGCCCGGCCGCAGATAGGAGGGGCTGCCCGGCAGCTGCGGCGGGATCATGCCGGTGCGCAAGGGGTGCATGCCGGTGAAGAAGGCGTTGCGCCCGGCGGTGCAGCTCTGCTCGGCATAGTAATCGGTGAACACCGCGCCTTCGCGGCCGATGCGGTCGATGTTCGGCGTCTCGCCGACCATCAGGCCGCGATGATAGATGCCCGGCTGCATCCAGCCGATGTCGTCGCCCATGATGAACAGGATGTTCGGCCGGGCGGGAGGCTGTTGTGCCCGCGCCGGCTGTATTCCCGAAACGATTGCAGCCGCGGCCGTCAATGCCGTGGCGGCACCGAGCAGTCCGGCGAACCGTCTTGCCAATACATTCATGTTTCCGCTCCCTGAAGGGCGGAAGGCTTGACTATTCTATTCTCTTACGAGCTTCCGCCGACGATGCCTCGACGAGGGGCGCACTTATCTACCACTTTCCGTGAATAAGTCCACGAATCATTCGTACAAATTCGAAGCATAACGTCATTTTCACTTACCTATATCAAGGCAAGACTCTGATCGACGGGCGATTTTCTTGAGGTAGCCGCGCGTCCCGGCACGGCCCGCTACACGTCACGGAACCGGGGCGGGCCGGCATCCGTTCTTCCCGGGAAACGAGCAGGACCAGCCGAGGAGGATTTGCGCATGGTCGATCCCAACGCCGCCGATCCCAACGCCGCCGACATCCCCGCCCCGCCGGCGCCGGACATCCCGGAGCCGCCGCGCACGCCGCCCGGCGGGCCGGACATTCCCGCCCCGCCCGACAGCCCGGACGCCCCGCCGGCGCCGGCGGAGGATCCCGACCTGCCCGATCGCGGCCCCGACATTCCCCCGCCGGGGCGCGGCGAGCCGGATATCCGTCCCGGCAACATCCCGCAGGAACTGCCGCCGGATAGCCTGCCGCCGACGGCCGACCCGTCGGCGATCTGACCCGCCAAAACAAAACGGCCGGCACCCGAGGGCGCCGGCCGTTCGCATTCGTCAGCCGGTCAGAAGACCGGAGAGGGTCCGATCACGTCGCCGCGATCACTCGGCCTTCTCGTTGGCCTTCTTCAGCGCGGCGCCGAGGATGTCGCCCAGCGAGGCGCCGGAATCCTGCGAGCCGAACTGGGCCACGGCTTCCTTCTCCTCGGCGATCTCCAGCGCCTTGATCGAGACCTGCACCTTGCGCGCCTTGCGGTCGAACAGGGTGACGCGGGCATCGAACTTCTCGCCGACCGCGAAGCGGTCCGGGCGCTGGTCGCCGCGGTCGCGGGCCAGTTCCGAGCGCTTCACGAAGGTCGACATGTCGGTGCCGACGATCTTCACCTCGACGCCGCCGTCCTTCACGTCGGTGACTTCGCAGGTGACGATGGCGCCCTTCTTCAGCTCGCCGGCATCGGCGAAGGGGTCGCCGGCCAGCTGCTTCACGCCGAGCGAGATGCGCTCCTTCTCGACGTCGACGTCGAGAACCACCGCCTTGATCACGTCGCCCTTCTTGAACTCGTCGATGACCTGCTCGCCCGGACGATTCCAGTCCAGGTCCGAGAGGTGCACCATGCCGTCGACGTCGCCGTCGAGGCCGAGGAAGAGGCCGAACTCGGTCTTGTTCTTGACCTCGCCTTCCACCACGGCGCCGGCCGGATACTTGTCGGCGAAGGCGTCCCAGGGGTTCTGCAGGGTCTGCTTGAGGCCGAGCGAGATGCGGCGCTTGACCGGATCCACCTCGAGGATCGCCACTTCGACTTCCTGCGAAGTCGAGACGATCTTGCCGGGGTGGACGTTCTTCTTGGTCCAGCTCATCTCGGAGACGTGGATGAGGCCCTCGATCCCCGGCTCCAGCTCGACGAACGCGCCGTAGTCGGTGATGTTGGTGACGCGACCCTTGAAGCGGGCCTCCACCGGGTACTTGGCCTCGATGCCCTCCCACGGATCGCCGAGCAGCTGCTTCATGCCGAGCGAGATGCGGTGGGTCTCGTGGTTGATCTTGATGATCTTCACCTTGACCGTCTGGCCGATGTTCAGCACCTCGGTCGGGTGGTTCACGCGGCGCCAGGCGATGTCGGTGACGTGCAGCAGGCCGTCAATGCCGCCGAGGTCGACGAACGCACCGTAATCGGTGATGTTCTTGACCACGCCGTCGATGACCTGACCCTCTTCGAGGTTCTGCACCAGCTCGTGGCGCTGCTCGGCGCGGGTCTCTTCGAGAACCGTGCGGCGCGAGACCACGATGTTGCCGCGGCGACGATCCATCTTGAGGATCTGGAACGGCTGCGGGTTGTGCATCAGCGGGCCGACGTCGCGGATCGGACGGATGTCCACCTGCGAGCGGGGCAGGAAGGCCACGGCGCCGTCGAGATCGACGGTGAAGCCGCCCTTCACCTGGTTGAAGATCACGCCGGTGACCTTGACCTGGTCGTTGAAGGCCTTTTCGAGGCGGACCCAGCTCTCTTCGCGGCGCGCCTTGTCGCGCGAGAGGACGGCTTCGCCGAGCGCGTTCTCGACGCGCTCCAGATAGACTTCGACCTCGTCGCCGACCTGGATGGTCTGGTCGCGGCCGGGGCCGGCAAATTCACGCAGCGCCACGCGACCTTCGGTCTTCAGACCGATGTCGATGATGGCGAGATCCTTCTCGATGGCGACGACGATGCCCTTGACGACCGAGCCTTCGGCCGGCTCGGCGACCGAGAAGCTCTCCTCGAGCATGGCGGCGAAATCGTCGCGGGAGGCGAGTGCGGATTGGGTAGCGGACATAGATGCTCCTAGCCAGGGGATTGCGCCGGACGGGGTTTTGGGCGCCCTTCCCGTCACGGGCACCGGGTCTGGCGATCCCGATGCAGCCTGCCCTTGCGAGGCGAGGCCCGGCGCGCTGGCCGTGGCGAGGTAGGCGTAGATATGCGCAAAGGCCGCGCCGGCCCGCGGGCAGAACCCGGAACCGCACGGCTTCGGCCGGCAGCTTGGCGGCTGCCTCGCTCACGCGCGTGAGCGCGGGGAGGCCGGGCGGCGCCGTCCGGCGGCTGTCATATAGTGCAAGATGGGGAGAAAGGCGAGGGGGCGTGGGGGAGGAGATGATCATCTCTCTTCCCACCTACCCATTCTTCGGCCGGTGCAACCGACTGGAATCAGGCCAGAAGCCGAACCTCTTCAACAGACTCGATTCGGACTCGCTCGTCGGTAAAGGAGACTCTCTGCAAGCAATTTTCCAACGCCTCGTCCGAAATTACCGCTTGGCCGCGACGAGACTCTGGGCGCGCCTGAAGGGTCCGAATAGTCTCCGACCATTGCGAGAGCAGCCAATTACCGCGCGCAACGCTTGCGGCAGCAGAGCGACGCTTCATAATATCCCTCCCATGTGGCGAATCACAATCTAGAGCAGTCGATCAGCGTGTGATAGGGATTTTGCGGGGGACACCGTTGAAAAAATCTTACGCTCCAGCAAAAATTGCTAAAATAAAAAATCCAGAACTAATAATTGGACTCGTCGGCCCTATAGGCGTCGATCTTGATCTAGTTTTTGAACAATTATCCGCACAACTTAAGAATGTTGAATATAATTCACACCTAGTAAAAATAACAGATATACTAACAAATCCTCCATTTTTAATAAAAATTGACAACAGGTCGTACACGAAGAGATACCTTTCTCTTATTTCTGAAGCAGATAGGATATGTAAAGAATATGGATCTGCCGACTTTCTGGCCCGATTATCTATCGCTAACATACGAGAAATTAGAAAAGGAATAACAGGATCCTATGTCGAGCCCGCGCTTGGCAACGCATACATTATTAGACAGCTTAAGCGCGAAGCTGAAGTTGATCTACTAAAGAGAGTTTATGGTCGTAAATTTATACTTGTTTCTGTTTTTCTTAATGAAAAAAATAGACGAGAGGAATTAATTAAAAAAATATCATCATATGATGCCACCGCGACAAATGATGATGAAAATGTCATAGAAGCTACGGAACTCATGTCCCGTGACGCCCAGGAAGAAAATGAAGAACATGGGCAAGAAGTTTCTCTAATATTTCATAGAGGTGATGTATTTGTTGATGGAGCAAACAGAACGGCCATCGAACGTACAATATCTCGCTTTGTAAGCGCTCTATTTGGTCATAATGGCATATCTCCAAATCGCAACGAATATGGAATGTACGCTGCGGCAGGTGCAGCACTAAGATCAATCGATCTTTCTCGTCAGGTTGGCGCAGCCATTTTTTCGCAAAAAGGGGAAGTCATTTCCCTGGGCTGCAACGAAGTTCCCCGTGCGTTTGGTGGCACGTATTGGGCCGACGACATTCCCGATAGTCACCGCGATTTCGAAGAAGGAATTGACGCGAATCATTTTCATAAAACAGTAATTATTAAAGACTTGGTTGATAGGCTTTGCGATTCAAAGGTAATAAATTCTACATGGGCCAAGAAACTCAGAAACTCTTCTGGATTTAGATCTTTGATAAATTTAGATTCTATAAAAAAATCAAAAGCTATGGATATTATTGAATTTGGCCGCATGATACACGCAGAGATGAGTGCTATAACAGACGCAGCGCGTATTGGACGATCCACAAAAGACGCAGTCTTATTTTGTACAACCTTCCCGTGCCATATGTGCGCTAAGCACATTGTTGCGGCAGGAATCAAAAAAGTTGTATTTCTAGAGCCTTACCCTAAAAGTTATGCAAAAAAATTACACTCAGATTCAATAACTTTCGAGCCATCAGAATCTGATAAGAAAGTATATTTTGAACCATTTCTCGGAATTTCTCCTCGGAGGTATAGAGATATTTTTGAAAAATCCAAGCGAAAAGATAAGCAAGGAAAGTCTCTAGACTGGTACGAACAATATCCATTTCCTCGTATCGACGATAGTAGTGCTTCATATATCGAGATCGAAGATGGAGAAGTGCTTCCAAGAATGTTCCTTATAAAGAAAATCAAACGAAAAAAAGATAGCGTTAGTTAGTCACCTGTTGCTCTCTTCAGTCGCCCGCCCATATCCCCCTCACCTTCGCATCGCCCGCACTACCACCGCCGTCGCCAGCAGCACCGCGGCGGCGCCGAGGCAGCCGCAGATCAGCCCGGCCGGCGTCACCCGCCCGGTGCCCTGCAGCCGGAACAGGCTGCCGATCCTGAAGTCATAGGCGCCGTGGATCTCTTCCGGGTGGGCCGGCACGTAACCGGCCTCGATGTCGGAACGCATAGCGGGAAGCGGGTCGGCCATGAGCGGTCTCCGGGGGAGGACAGGCGACGGCGATGGCAGGAAACGTCACGGAAGCCGCACGGACGACAGACGGCACCGGCAGGCGGCGACGCTGCCGGGCGGCAAGCCGTCGAAACGCCGGGTCCCACCTCGGCCGATCATGCGGCAGGAATGACCGGTAGGGAAGCTGACGCCGCCCGACATTCCCGCCGGCGTCGCCCGCGCAGGCGCGGCCTGCTAGGGCATCTGGCCGCCGGCCGGCCCGGCGCCCCGCCCCAGCCACACATCCATGACCCACCCTTTTCGCGCCCGCATCTCCGCGCGGACGCGCAGGATCTCCTCGCCGACTTCCGCAAGCCGCCCCACCCGCAGCACCTCGTCAGGCGTGCCAAGATACGCCCCCCACCACACCTGCCCGTCCCAGCCGCGCTGCATCAGCGCCCGCAGCCCGGCGCCGTCGTCGAGCAGCACCACGAAGGCCGGCGCCGCCGGCGTCGCCCCCGCCACCCGCCGCCCGGTGGTCACCTCCACGTTCTCGCCGATGCCGTTGAGCGGGATGCGGTGTGCCGCGCACAGCGCCTGGATGGCGGTGATGCCGGGAATGACCTCCACCTCGAAGTCGACGCCCGCACTAGCGGCCGCCGCGAGCACCCGCAGCGTCGAATCGTAGAGCATCGGGTCGCCCCAGACGAGCAGCGCCCCCGTGCCATCCTCCGGCACCTCCTCGGCGATCGCCCGCGCCAGCAGTTCCGCCCGCGCGGCATGCCAGGCCTCGACCCCGGCGCGGTAGCCGCCCGACGTCTCCCGCCCCTCCTGCCCCCGCTTCGGGCTCGGCAGGCTCAAACTCCGCCAGGGCGCCCGGCGATGGGTGCGCAGGATCGCCTCGCGCAGATGGATGAGCTCGGCCGCCGCCTCGCCCTTGTCGAGGAAGAGGAACACCTCCGCCCGGTTGATCGCCTCCACGGCCTTCAGCGTCAGCGAAGCGGGATCGCCCATGCCGATGCCGATGACGAGCACGCGCCGGGTCATTCGGAGACCGGGGCGGGCGCGTCATTCCCCCGCGCGGCGAACACCCGCTTCGCCACGAACAGCGCGTCGAGCGCGGCGGGGAAGCCGGCATAGAGCGCCATCTGCATGATGGTCTCCACCACCTCCTCGCGTGTGGCGCCGCAGTTCAGCGCCGAGCCGATATGCACCTCCAGCTCCCGCTCGGCATGGCCGAGGGCCACCAGCCCGGCCACGGTGGCCAGCATGCGGGTGCGCAGGTCGAGGCCGGGGCGCGAATAGATGTCGCCATAGCCGAACTCGAAAATATAGCGGGCGAAGTCGGGGGCGATGCCGTCCAGCGCCGCCATCACCTCCTGCCCGGAGCGGCCGGTGATCCGTGCCAGCCGGGCCTGTCCGCGCGCGAGGCGGTCGTCATCGGTCGCATCGGTCATCTCGGGCGCCTTCTGGCCTGATCGTACATCTCATCGTACCCGCCGGGCGCTCAGCTCCGGCCGGTGCGCGCGGCGGCGATGGCGAGCGCGCGGGCGATGCTCTCATGCTTGTCGAGGTGGGTGTTGTCGATCAGCACGGCATCCGGCGCCTGCCGCAGCGGCGCCGCGGCACGCGAGCTATCGCGTTGATCGCGCTTGAGAATATCGTCCAGAACCGATTGCGGCGTCACGGCCTCGCCGCGCGCCGACAGCTCGGCGAAGCGCCGGGCGGCCCGCGCTTCGGGGCTGGCGGTGACGAAGATCTTCACGGTCGCCTCCGGGGCGATGACGGTGCCGATGTCCCGCCCGTCCAGCACCGCCCCGCCCGGCTGGCGGGCGAAGTCGCGCTGGAGGTCGACAAGTGCTTGGCGAACCTCAGGAATTTCGGCAACGCGGGAGGCCGCCTCGCCCACCGGCCCGGTCCGCAGCGCCTCGGCATCGAGCGCGGAGACGTCCAGCGACGCCGCGAGGCGGGCCAGCGCCGGCACATCGGCAAAGTCGAGCCCACGAGCCAAAACCTCAGCACCCACAGCACGATAGAGCAGGCCGGTGTCGAGATGCGGCAGCCCGAAATGCGCGGCCAGAGCCCGCGCCACGGTGCCTTTCCCGGAAGCCGCCGGCCCGTCTATGGCGATGATCACGAAGCCACCTCGATCGCCGCGCCCAGCCCCCGCATCAGCGGCACGAAGGCCGGGAAGCTGGTGGCAACGAAGGAAATATCGTCTATTTTCATAGGCTTGCCAGTAGCGAGCCCCATGACGAGGAAGCTCATGGCGATGCGGTGGTCCATATGGGTCGCCACCGTGCCGCCGCCGGCCACCGTGCCCGTTCCCTCGACGATGAGGTCGTCACCCTCGATGGCATAGGTGACGCCGGCCTGCGCCAGCCCCGCCGCCACCGCCGCCAGGCGGTCGGATTCCTTCACCCGCAGCTCGGAGAGCCCGCGCATCCGCGTGGTGCCGCGCGCGAACGCCGCCGCCACCGCCAGCACCGGATACTCGTCGATCATCGACGGCGCCCGCTCGGCCGGCACGTCGACGCCGGTGAGCGCGGAATGGCGCACCCGCAGGTCCGCCACGCTCTCCCCGCCTTCGACGCGCTCGCCGAGCAGCTCGATGGAGGCGCCCATCTCCTTGAGAGTCTTGAACAATCCGGTCCGCAGCGGGTTGATCATCACGCCCTTGATGGTGACGTCGGAGCCCGGCACGATCAGCGCCGCCACCAGCGGGAAGGCGGCGGAAGAGGGGTCTGCCGGCACGTGGATCGGCGTCGGCTTGAGTTCCGGCCGGCCCTTCAGCGTCACCTTGCGGCCATGCGCGCCATGGGATTCCACCCGCAGCTCGGCGCCGAAATGCGCCAGCATACGCTCGGTATGGTCGCGGCTGGCCTCCTTCTCGATCAGCGTCGTCTCGCCCGGCGCGCCGAGCCCGGCGAGCAGTACCGCCGATTTGATCTGCGCCGAGGCGACCGGGCTTTCATAGGTGATCGGAATCAGGTCGCGGGGACCCTTGAGGCGGATCGGCAGGCGGCCGCCCTCGGCGGCCTCCTCGACGGAAACGCCCATCTTTTCAAGAGGATCGAGGATCCGGCGCATCGGCCGGCGACGCAGGCTGGCATCGCCGTCGAACGTCGCCTCGATCGGATTGCCGGCCACCATGCCCATCATCAGCCGGGCGCCGGTGCCGGAATTGCCGAAATCCAACGGCGCGGCGGGCGCGCGCAGGCCACCTATGCCGACGCCCTCGACCCGCCACTCGCCGGCGCCGAGGCGCTCCACCCGCGCGCCGAGCGCGGCGCAGGCCTTGGCGGTGTTGAGCACATCCTCGCCTTCCAGGAGCCCGGAAATCCGGGTTTCGCCGATCGCCAGCGCCCCGAAGATCAGCGCCCGGTGCGACACCGACTTGTCGCCCGGCACCGTGACGGTGCCCGCGAGAGGGCCGGAGGACGAGGCGGCGGCGGGGGAGGGCGAGGCGGCATGTCCGCCGGACGAAGAAGCAGTGGCACTCATTGAAGGCACCTCGAGGAAAGCATAAATAGGGCGCGAGCACTCCTTACACGGCGGCACGAGCCGCGTCACGGCTTTGCGCAATTGCGTCTTGACAGCGCAAGAAGCTGCGTCCAATGGGAGCGACCCTTTTTCACCCACCACCTTCCGAGGTCAGAACCGTGGTGAAACCCGAACTTGGCACCAAGCGTGTCTGCCCCGTCACGGGGCGCAAATTTTATGATCTGAACAAGGATCCGGTCATCTCGCCCTATACCGGGCAGATCGTGCCGATCACTGTTGCGGTCTCCCGCGGCCGTCCCGAGACCAGCCGCGCCACCGAGGCGGAGACCGACAACGAGGCCGAGGAAGCCGAGGACGTCGAGCTCGTCTCGCTGGAGGATGCCGACGAGGAGGCCGCCACCCCGGCCAAGTCGACGACCAGCGACGACGATATCGAGATCGACGACGAGGTCGAGAACGACAGCGATGACGACGACACCTTCCTCGAGGAAGACGAGGACGATGGCGACGATGTCACCGATCTGATCGGCGACGGACTCGAGGACGACGAGGAAGGCTGACGAGGAAATCCACAGGGCGAAAAAATCGAGGCTTGCAGTCTCCTTCGCCCTGTGCTTTACGAGCGTCCCGCGGCGGTTGCAGCTGCCGCGACAAGCCGGATGATCCCCAAGCGGACTTCTTCGAGGTTCGCGCGTCTGGCGCCCCCGGTGGGGCCATAGCTCAGTTGGGAGAGCGCTTGAATGGCATTCAAGAGGTCGGCGGTTCGATTCCGCCTGGCTCCACCAATTCTCACTTCGGCGAAAATATCATAGATATTTCAGCAAGTTATCGGGCGCCAGAAACTCTCTGCGTACCCCATTTCGTACCCTAGGTGCGTACCCCCAATCAGTCTCAATCGGACAGATTGCAATCTAGGCGGGCCAGCCCCTAATACTTTCGGCAAGAGCCCTCCACGGAGCGATGTCCCAATGGCCTCGCGCCATTCCTGATGGAGATGGCAACGCCCATACCTCTAGGTTGGGGATAGCAGTTATTTGGTAAAGCCCCGCTCCTATGCGCCCCCTGAGTCCGAGGCCTAGCCGAGCCGCTGTGAGACTGGTGAAGGCTAGCCGTTTTGGCTTCCATTCTTGCAGGACAGCATGCAATCGTTCGGGCACGTAAGCCGTGGGCGGAATATCGCGATCAACCCCCGCGACATCCTTGGCAAGATCAGTTAGGCCAATGCCATATTGAGGAGCCGACGCATCATCCTGCGGTCGCAATAGGGCAGGCGTGAGACCGACTTCATAGAGCGTGGGCCAAAATCGATTGCCTCGGCCCGCGTAATAATGCCCTAGCTCAGCGGAACGCCGCCCGGCGGCAGTGCCGCAGAATATGACGTCGAGGGCAGGCGAGAGATAATCAGGGAGCATTCGCTGGAACTCCAATGCGCCTCGGTGGAGGCTGACAATGCGAGACGAAAAACGGATATTCCCTCGCCCTCTCGCGATCCTGCAAAAAACACCGATCATCCAACAGCAACGCAAAAAAGACAGAGGTTCCCTCGCTCCTGTCCGATCAAGCCGCCTCAGCAGCATCCGCTCCGACAACCCGCTGAACCACCGAAACACCCACCCCAAGCTCCTTCGCGATCTTCTGGATACCCTTCCCCTCCGCCCTAGCGGCCCGTATGGCGGCTTCCGTCGCCCCGGCCACCTTGGGCCTGCCGAGCTTCTTTCCGTCCGCCTTGGCCCTCGCCAGACCCGCCTTGACGCGCTCTTGGATCATGGAGCGTTCGAACTCGGCGAATACGCCCATCATCTGGAACATGGCCCGCCCGGCTGGCGTCGAGGTATCGAGGGCCTGCTGGTGGAGATAGAGGTCCGCTCCACGGGCATGCAGCTCCGTGAGGAAGGACACGAGATCGGGCATGGAGCGGCCGATACGGTCCACTGACCACGCCGCCACCATGTCCACCTCGCGACGTGTGACGGCCTTGAGGAGCTTGTCGTAGCCGGGGCGATGCTCGCGGCCCTTGGACCCGGAGATGCCAGCATCCTCGTAGACAGCAACCACATCCCAACCCGCCTTGGCGGCTACCGCCTCCAGCTCCCGACGCTGGTTGGCCGTGGTCTGTTCACCCGTGGACACACGGAGATAGAAGGCGACGCGCTTGGCGGACATGGCAGGGCTCCGAGGGAACGATGCCGATGAGTCTACCCGTCACTGTACGTAAATCAAGTGTTTTGCGTATGAGCATTGTGCCGTCCGCAAACCGTTGATCCTGTTCAGTCGAAAATGACGATTTCCGTGAGGGTTTTCGGTACAGGCCAGAGGGCTCCCGCTGAGGCGTCATATTGGGAACGCATTATCCCGGTAGGTAAGCTCCATCGCCTGAAGCGATCCCGCCCCGGCAACAGCTTGTGGGCTCATTCACTCCAATCGACGCACGAGCGTCAGCCGCCCATATTCATCGGCGCGGCACTAAGGACCCATGCATATTCAGACTTCCAACCGACCCACTACCGCCTCTCTGTCCACCCCCGCAGTGAACGTCGTCCGCTCCAGCCCTGACTGGAAACCCGAACCCTGCGGACTGACGCGCGAGCAAATCCGCGCCATCATCATCGAACAAATCGGCTAGCCGATCAGAAGCGGCTCCGGGAGCCCCGCCAGCCGGCGTTTGCATCTCCATCTGAGAGGATGTTCGTGGCCTCCCGGAGCCCGCCCAAGGTCCCGCTACGGACTCGGAAGCGGGTTCTGCCCCCACTTCGCATTCATCGTCGGCTGCCCGAACTTGCCATCCATCTGCGCCCGGATTGTTCCGGCGATGACGGGGTAGGCGAGGACGATCATCAGCGGGTTCCCTGCCCTCACAAGGTCCCATTCGACGGGCGTGAGCTGATCCGGGATGCTCATCCTGTCGGGGAAATGCAGAGCCCGTAGCCGGCGGATACAGCGCTCCGGGTTCGTCCAGTCATAGAGCCACGCATTGCGCAGAACCCGCTCCAGCGCCTCCTCAGCGTCCCCGGCGACCCGATACATCCGACTCTGAGCGCTGGTGACAGCAGCCCTCAGTTCGGCGGAAGACGGCTCCTCCTCCCCGAGCAATTGAGCTGTGTGCTGCTCGGCGACCATCATGCGGTTGCGGGCCTGCTTGTGCCGTCCCCACCGATAAAGCTCCCGAGCCTCCCGCACGAGCGCGAAGACGGGAGCCGCCATGCGCCGGAAGGCGGCACCGGTGATGCCTGGGGGATCGGAGGCGGAGGGCAGAGCCGAGAACCGGGAGAGGATGCCGGGCCGCACCGTGTCGCCCGGTTTGAGGTCGGGCGCCCAAGCCCAGCTTTTGCGGGCCTCGGCATCATCCGAAGACCCGCGCGGTTTCTCTAGTCGCCCGCGCCTATCGGAAAGCCGCGCGTCACCCGCCCGAGCCATTACCGCGCAGGGGGCACGGGGGGTATCGCGCGGCCTGTCTTGATCCAACAGGTTCTCAGATTTTCCGGTCATTTCGGGCAAGGTGCCGTCCTCGCCCACGAGCCCCCTCAACATCCCCGGAGGCAGCGAGGAGGAGCCTTCCAGCTCCCCCTCACCGTGTCCGTCATCGAGCCAATAGAGCCCGCTCATCACCGCCCGTCCTTCCGCTCAGGGGCTCCCCCTACCAGCGTCGAATAGAGCTGGACAAAGGGCATGAGGTTCTGAAGGGGCAGCGGTCGCACCAAGGCTCGATACTCCTGCTGCGTCCGGTCCCGCCCCTCCGCTATGGGGTTCACCAAGGCCGCTCCAGCCGCCCGCATATCCGTCACGAACCCCGACACAGGGCTCCCGAGGAAGGCGTCGGAGGCGCTTCCCGTGTTCCTGAAGCTGAACAGGGGATCGGCTCGGGGTGTTAGGAACAGGGCGCTATCGACAGCGCTCGGGATCACCGAGGACCAGCCGTTCCGCTGGAAGGCGGCTAGGGCCATGGATTGCGGGCTGAGGCGCTCGCGGGTCCATTCCTCGGCATCGGAGCGCCCGAGGGCCTGAAGATGCGTCTGCACCGTGTAGACCAGTCCACCGACCAGCGTAGAGAGGGCAAAGTAGGCGAAGGCGTTCCAGTCCCGGATATGGATGTTGTGGAGGAACTGGTTCGCCCATGCCGTCAGCATGAAAGTGCGGAATTGGAGGAAGGTCTGCATCAGGGGATTGCTCATCCAGCGATGCAGGGAGCCCACGTCGTTTTCCTGAATGACCTTGCGGCTGTAGCGGAACACGCCCAGCTCGAAGGCCGCCCGCGCCTCCATGTCCTGCCACGTGTCGAGGTTGAGCTGGCGAACCTTCCGGCCGAACAGGGCTCCATCGGCAAAGCCCGTATGAGCTTCCACCTGTCGCAATATCCGCCCGAGCATCTCCTCCGAGAGCCCGAGCTGAGCCATACGGCGCAGACTGGCCTTGCTCGGGACGGCAGCGAGGTCCGCGAACTTCTGGACGATGGCCTTGGCGGCCATACGCTGGAGCGCCGAGTTGACGGCCGTCATGCCCGAGAGATCGGAGACGATGCTGGAGCCGTAATCGAGGGCGGCGTTGGCCTTGTCGACGAAGCGCCCCCTGTCGAGGGCGTGGGGACTGCCAGCATACTCATCGACGGTGAGCGCGTGAACGCCGCGAAGGCGATCCGTCCCGGTGCCGAAGATTGCCTCAACCTCGCGGTCCAGCCCGTGACGGAGCACCCACTGGCCGTCCGCATTGACGAGCCGCCGGAAGGCAGGGAGATGCTGAAGGGTCGCCTTGAGCCCTACCTGCGTGACGGTAGCAGCAATCTCGCCCACCTGAGCAAAACCGAACTGTCCCGCGAGGCGAAGGTATTGCAGCCCCCGCGCGGCCTTCAGCCAGTCGGAGCCACTGTTCAGCGTGGCCGGATCGGGATTGCCCCGGATGCGTCCATAGCCCCAACGTAGGTTCTTCTCGTCGAGATCGAGCTGCTTGAGGTCGATCCCTTCGTCGATCCCCCGCTTGCGGATGATCCCGAGGAGCCGCTCGAACTCGTTGTCACTGACGATGCCGTCCTGAAGCACCTCGCCCGTGGTCGGGCTCTTGATCACCTGTCGGGCCAAGGCGACCTTGGCGGCGGCATGGCGGCTGTAGCTGTTGAACAGGAAGTCGGCGTCCCGGACATACAGGTCCTTGAAGGACAGGTCCCCGGTGCCATAGCCGTTCACGCCCCGGAGGACGAAGTTCTCGTCCAGAAGGACACGGGACTTGGCGTGACGGTCCACGCCTCCCGGCTTCCGCGCCATGCCGGCCATGAGCCGCTCGACCTCCTCCTCCGAGAACTCCGCATTCTCGGCAAGGAAGCGCCGCAGGAAGTCCTCGTCCCGGCCGGCAAGCGCCATGTTCAGCCGATCATCCACGCCCCATGTCCGGTCGTAGATGTTGCGGACCATGCCACGGGACAGCTTGTCGAGGAGCTCCTCGTCTATGTACGGCTGGGCACTGCGGATCGCCCCGGCATAGAAGCGCTCAACGCCCCGCTGCCCATGAGCGGCAAGCGCTTCGTTGAACTTCTTCGCGTCGGGGATACGCGGCAGATAGTGAACATCATCCGGGATATCGCCATAGCCCGCCACGGGACGCCCGGTGAGCCCGCGATCCGCCAAGGGATTGTTGAGATCGCCCAAGATCCGCCGGTTGAGTTCGGCCTGAGCGTCGCCCGCCTGCCGCACGGCCGGATGGAACTCGGCACGCTCCAGCGGGTCCGTGGTGCGGATGTAGTCGCCGACCAGCTCAGAGAACTCACGACGATGGAAGGGGCGTCGGAAGACGCCATAGCCCAAGTCCTTCTCCCAGCTACGATAGGCGCCCTCCCGCGCCTGCGCCCAAGCGGTTTGCCAGCGCTTGGTGAGAAGGGCCGTCTCCATGTCGGCGGACATGCTGTTCACCCGATGGTCCACATTGCCCACCGTGTTGTTGAACAGGGAGCTACCGAGGATGCGGGCGGAGGGATTGGGCGAAGAACCCACCTGTCCCGCTACGTCCAATCGAGCAGAGCCCATGGCGGCTTCAGCCACGTCCTCATCCCGCACAGCGGTCCACGCCTTGTCCCCGAGCCGGGGATCGATGGCGCTGGTGTTCGCGGCCGCACCAGCCGAGGCGGGGGCGGGTGTGAGGGCCGTGGAGTTCTCAAGCTGCTGCTTCAGCCCACGGGCCGCATGAACGATCCGTGCGGCCTCCTGAGCGGTCGCAGGGTTCCTCGCAATGGGACCAAAGGCGCCGCCGAAGAGCGCACCCACTCCCGCTGAGAACAGGAGGGAGCGGTCCTCAACCGGACGGCCCATGACGTCGAGCGCAAGCTCGGTACCGACATTGCCCACGGCTCCGCCGGCAGCGGCGGCGATGCGAGCACCGACCGCGCCGAAGCGGGCGAGGGTCGCGGCCCCCGCCGCTACGCCTCCGGTAGCGATGCCGATGGCGATAGCGCCGGCATCGGTGACACCCGCAAGCATCTCGGCACCGATCCCCGCCCAGCCCATTTCCTCGACGGCCTTCTGGGCCTCAAATTCCTCCAGCGCCCGAGAGCGTATCCATGCCGCATGTTCAGCCGAGACGGCATCGCTGAAGCGGTCCCAATACTTCTCGGGCAAGCCCTCCACCAGCGGGGCGAGGTTCCTCTCATCCAGCCGGAAAGTGGGATCGGGACGCAGGGCGGGAGCCCCGATCATGGAGTAGGCCCGGCCGATGATGGTCGTGTCGGCATAGGAGCGCCCATAGGCCTCCCAGAACCCCATCGTCTCCTCACGGTGTCCCATGCGGATCGCCTCATATTCCTCCTCGGTGACGAGGGGCGGAGGCGCCGGGGGGATTAGCTCGGTCGGGGCGATGGTCCGGGTGAAGTCGATCCGGCCCAAGGGGGAGTTGGCCGAAGCGGCGACGGGCTCTCCACCTTCCACCTTGGCGGCAAGGAGGCCGTAGACTTCCGAGAGGGTCCGGGCACGGCCATCCTCGGCGTAGAAGATGGTCCGGTTGGACGCGGCTTCCCGCTGGAAGAGCGTGGCGGCAGCGGCCTCGGGGTTGGCTTCCTTCGCTCCGATGAACTCGGCAGCCCGAGGACCATCGAAGAAATGCCCCATATAAAGTTCGCCATCGGTGATGGATCGCCCGAGCCGCCCCTCCATCGCCCGCTTGTTCCGCTTGGCGTACTCGGCGGCCATGAAGGCGGAGGCACGGGGATCGAGAACGGAGGCGTTGGCCGGGAGGCCGTAGTCCAGTCCGCTCTCCCCGATGAGCTGCGCCCACGTCCCGTCCGTGAACTGGAAGAGGCCCTTGGCGGAGGAGGCGTCAGGCGAGGCGCTGGGATCGAAACCGCTTTCCGCCTTCGCGAGATTGGCGAGGTAGCGAGCTGAGACACCCGTGCGGAAGGCTGCCTCCTCAATGAAGTCCTTCGCCGCCACGGGTGTTGCCACCCGCTCACGGGCCTCGGAGGTTTCGATATGCCAAGGCTCATGCACAATGGGAAAGCGCAGGCCGTAGCGGGCCGCGTTAGCGTGGACCCACGCCTTAGCATCATCGCTGGCATATTGGAGGTCCACCGCCGTGCCGTGATTGTGCCGGGAGCGACCGGGAGGAGCGACCCATTTCCGGGCCGCCTCCGGGGAGCCGTATTTCTTCACGGCCTCCTCGAAGAGTTCCGCCTGCCGCTGGTTGGAACGGCTCCCGGAGAGAATGCTGAGCTGCCCACGGACACCTTCCGGGGCATCCTCCATCATGCGGTTGAGCCGCTCGGCAAAGGTATCGTCGAGGCCGTCGACATGATCGGGCGTCTTGCCGGGCACGAGGCGGGAGCGCAGCGTCTGCTTCGGGGTGGCGGGCACCACGGGGAGCGTCGGGGCGGGTCCCGGCGGCGGCACAAGCCCCTGCGTCGGCATCGCCTCAGCCGGCAGTTCCGGTTCGTCCCATCCATCATCGGGCAGCACGGAAGCCGCTGCGGAGACGAGTTCGGGCAGTTCGGCCCGGAGCCGATCCGGGTCGATTGAGAGAGTGTCCATGTCGTGATCCATCAGCGCCGTGCGGGAGCCCGCTCAGGCATCTCGGGAGAGTTGGAAGGGTTGGGACGGCGGAGACGGTCTCCGATGCCGGGGGGCGTTTGAGAAGCCGGCTTCCAATCGCGGACGACCTTGCCCAGCACTTCGCCTCTCTGCTGCTCACGGAAGGCGTCTAGGTCGCGGGCGCGGATCATGAGGGAGCGATAGCCGAGGCGCCCGTCCTCCCCGCGAACGGGCACGGAGACCGGAGCCCCATCCTCGGCAGAGATTACCTCATAGAGACCGCCAGAGCCGCCTACAGGACGGATGGAGAGGTCGCCGCTACCGTCATAGCCAAGGGACCTCAACGAGTCCCTGTGCTGCTCGTAGGAGTCCTGAAGGGCCATTTCGAACAGAGGCTTAGTCGAGGGCGTGACATGGGGATCACCGAACAGGGCTTGGCCGTTGATGAGCACCGTGCGGCTCTCAACATCCCGAGAGGCCAGCTCCACCGCTTTCTTCGGGCTTACGCCTTGGATGCGGGCATAGAGCTTGGCCGTCTCGACAATCTGCCGCTTCATCGTGCCCTCGTTGCGGACACTGGAGCCGAGCCATGTGGACGGCTTCCAGAGGGAGAACCCGTTGGTACCCGACACGGCGGTTTCAATCGCCTGCCCCTGACCTTGGAGGCTGGCCTCCTCATCGGCGTTCAGCGGTCGACGAGTGGCGGCAGCGTCCCGGAGGGCTTGATCCTCGGTGCGCCCGAGGCTGTTGCGGGAGGCCTGATAGACCCGGAAGAAGTCCGCCGTATCCCGGTCCACGAGACCATCGGCATAGGCGGGATTGCGATTGGAGAGCGTCTCCCAGAACCGGGCAGCCGCCCCGAGGGTGCGAGCCTTGGCCGGATCGGTGAGTGAGACATCGTTGCCGATGGTCTGGACGGCCCCCTCCAGCGTCTGCTTCCAGCGGGGATGCGGGAGCCCGAGACGCTCCACGAGGACAGCATAGTCCCGCTCCATGGTCGCGTCTGGGCTCTCCCGCTGCTCCGAGGCGACCCGATCCGAGTAGGTGAAATACTCGTTCACCGCCGCCTGTCTCCGGCTCTCGCCGCTGAGCGTGGCCGTCTCGCCGCTGAAGGTGTTGCGGTAGCTCTTGTCCGAGATGGACCAGAAAGACGGGTCCCCGGTGCGGAGGGCTTCGAAGTCCGCCCGTGCCGTCTCCTGCTCCACCGTGGCCTTCTCACGGGCGGCAAGGGTCCGCCGGGCGGTGTCCTCGATCAGCTGGGCATCGGAGAGGAATTTTGGGTTCTTCGCCAACGGGCCGATGGAGGCGCCGGTCCGGGCATCATGCCGATCCGCATGGAGGATGCCGAGCACCTGCTCAGGATATTGCCGAACCTGATCCTTCAGCCGCCCCATGATGAGCTGATCAATCTCGGGGTTGGAGAGGCGAAGGGCTCCCTTCTCTCCACGCCCCAGGAAGCTGTAGGCGTCCCGCAAGCGGGCTGCCGTGGTCTCCGGGTCAAGACCGGCGGACAGGTTGCCGGTGATGATCTTGTCGAGGTCGCGCTGAGCTTCCTCGATACGGAACTCATGCGTCTGCTGGGCACGGAGCTTCTGCTGAGACTCCAGCAGGGAGCCCCGGATGCTCTCCATGCCACGCCCCCAAGCGGTCATGGCGACCGCTGAGCCGGAGGGGAGACGTTTAGCGTAGTCGGCACCCGCTTCGATCAGGTACCGCTCGACATCGGTGGAGGCGAGGTCCAGCTCGCCATCGGCAATGCGACGGTTCAGCTCGCCCCGGAACTCGTCAGCCGTGTCCTCGGCAATGCGCTTCTCATAAATGGCGCCATAGACCGGATGATTGGCGTAGGGAGCCGTTCCGGCATTGACGGCATCGTAGAGTTCCTTGCGGCCATGGGCGGCTATGAACGCCTGCGCCTTGGCCTGAGCGCTGTTGCGCTCCTGCTCTTCCCGCTCCGCCTGCTGCTTGCGCCCATAGCTGGCGAGCGTCTGGGAGAAGTTTCCGAGGGAGGACGCCATCCGATCAAGGTCATTGTTGATGACCGGCCGGGCTGGGGGAGCGTAGGTATCGCCTCCTAGCGACGGCACCCGGAGACGGTTTGGCGGGGCGAGGTCGGGGACGATCACCCGACCATCACCGGCCATCAGAGAGCGGCCCCACGGCCGAAGAGAGCGGCACTGATGCCGCCCTGAGCCAGCCGGACCTTCTCCGCCTCGGCACGGGCGAGCCGGTCCACGGCCTCATTCAGCTCGTTTCCAGCATGCCCACGAACCCATTTGAGGGTTGCGAGTGGGCGGGCGTCGAGGACGGTATAGAGACGCTCCCAGAGGTCCCGGTTGGCGACGGGCTTGCCGTTGGCGTTACGCCAGCCTCGGGCTTTCCATTGGGGACGCCACAGCGTGGCACCCTTCACGACATAATTGCTATCAAGGTGCAGCGCGAACGGAACGTCGTCCCCAACGGAAGCAAGCGCTTCAATGGCGGCCGTCAGCTCCATCCGATTGCAGGTTGAATGCTCGCAGGAGCCTGCGAGGGTCCGATGCGAACCATTGGGATAGCGGAGGATCACCGCCCAACCGGCAGGACCGGGATTGTCGAGGGCGGAACCGTCCGCATAGCCGATGATGGTCCCCGGCGTCACTGCGGGAATTCCCGGAAGGCGGAGGTGGACAGGTGCTGGAGGGCGACAGGACGCTCCATGATGCCCGCCGCGAGCTTCTCGTCAGCGATCAGCTTCGCGTTGAGCACGTTCGTCCGCACGATGCCGACCGCACAATCCACGACGATGGGCGTGTCGAGGTGGCCCCTGACGTGCCAGAGCAGCCAGCCGGCGGCCTCTATGGGATGTTCAGAGATGGTGAAGGCATCGATCTCATCAGCGAGGCGAACGGTAAAGCCCTGCTCAAAGGGCGCAGGGCTCACAAGCAGATGGATCGCGTGGGGGTGAGCATTTGCGGCGCGGGTACGGAGGGCATCCCGATAGCGCTGCTCGGCAGTGATGTTGATGCGGTCGATGGCGTCCGGGCTCAACGGCTCGGACGAAGACGAATGAGAGATGGGAGTGGTCCAGTTTTCTAGGGGTTGAGGATGGTGCTCGCCCACGGGTCACGCAGGGCACCGCCAAGCACTCCCCACCGATCCCGGCGACGGAGGCTCGGGGGAGACACGGCCGAACGGCACGGGCACTGGACAAGCCTGTCCAAGGCCGTGGAGCCGTCACGTCGGGGAGGTGTGAAGTGCTTGGGGGTGCCCTTCGGGAGGGCGGGGACGAGCCGAACTTCGGCTCGCTTAAGCTCTGCTATCGTGCATACTTACATTGCCTGCACTTGCTAGCGGAGAATTCGGACGGCGCGGGCTTGGGCCGCAACTAAGAACCGCAAACGAGGGCTCGTGGACTGGTGTGGTAGCCGGGCCACGAAATCTATCCACGCGGGCGGAAAGGAGCCGAATGACGTACGTTGATGCAATCTTCATTATCTTGGCGTTCGTGCAGATTTATATCTCGCTAGCCAAGGCGTAATGAGGAGGGCCGATCCCTCTCCCAGCGGAGGGGTCGGTCCACAAATGACAAACCCCAAGGGTGGTAGACCTTGGGGTGCCATTAACAGGCTCGTTTCGGAGCCGAGTACTTACGTGATGCACAGATGTTATATAGGGCGTCCGTACGGGGTTCAACCCCCTCCACCTGATCCGAGTGCCACATGATCGCCCCATGTTCACGTACATGAACGCCTACAGATAAACGGGGCAGGCAGGCGAAGGACCAAGCCCGTTTCGTTCCGCGTGCTGGTCTACAACATAGCCAAGGGCAAGACGGTGAAGCCGGCCCTGTGAGGGAGGTGATGATTGACCTCCTGGGGTGGGTGGGGAGACCACCGTCAGGTAAGGGAACAGAAAATGGAAAAGGCCCCGTGAGGGAGCCTTTTTAATCGGACGCTTCTTGGGTATTCCACTCTTGGGTGTGAACCGGTTGCCCGGCGAGCTGTCGCTGGAAGTCCGTCTCTGCGACGGCGGGAATGTGGGTCCGCTACCCCTGAGTGTCAAGAACTCCCCATAGTATGGGGGTCGTGAGAGGGCGAGGAAGGTACCACGTCCCGCACCTCGTACAGGTCCACGTGAACCACATGGCAGCCCCCCCCCCCCCCCCCCCC
>NZ_JAHBGB010000033.1:367764-394133 GCF_018390555.1 Ancylobacter oerskovii
CCCCCCCCAGATATCCTCAAGGGAACTTAGGGGAAGCTATGGCTGGCATAGCGGGTAGACCATAGAGAGGAGGGGCAGAGCCCTCCTCGCCTACGGGTCCCTTCCAGATATCCTCAAGGGAACTAGAAGGGACTCCTATAGAGTATCTTAGATAGGCACCCGGGAATTATGCTGGAGTGCAACCTAATTTCCGGGCCTCTAGCTGTCTGAGGTCGCTGGCCTTTCCAATGCCCTCAGCACATCGTCGAGATGCTGGGGCGCAAGGTGTGCATATCGGAGTGTTGTCTGGATTGCTTTGTGTCCCATCCACACCTTAACCCGCATGAGATCCACGCCCCGCTGAACAAGGCGAGAGGCGCAGGTATGTCGGAACGTGTGAACAACCGCGTTGCCGATGAAGGGGTGACGGGTGCGGAGACGGTCCCATTGAGACCTCAGCGTGCTCCGGTTTATCTCGGAGAACGGCCCGCCTTTCCGTCCGCGCTCAGCTCGGCGCCGCTCAACCGCCTCCCTTGCCCTCTGGGTGAGCGGCACGCTTCGGCTATTCCCAGCCTTGGTTTCCCAGAACGTGACGGTGCGGTTTCCTCTGGCAACGTCCACCCATTCAAGCTTGAGCGCTTCACCAAGGCGGGCTCCGGTGTCGGAGAGGAAAACGAACAGGTCCCGCGTCTCCCGCTCACCCCACGCATCGAGAGTCGCGAGGATGTCCGCCTCTTCGTCTTCGGTGAACCAGCGGATGCGGCCCTCGCCTTCCTTCTGCCTCGGGAGGTCGGGAAGCTTGTCGATCAACGAGAGCTTTAATGCCGTCTTAGCGAGGCAGGAAATTGCTGCGAGGTGGCGGTTGACTGTGCTGCCCGACCGCTCCAGATCGCGCAAGAACTCGACATACTCATGGACTTGGCTCGTTTCGAGCGCCTCCGCCGGGGATAATTCGGGACCGACCCAGCGAGCGAACGAATTTGCGAGCTTCAGCATCGCCCCGCTTTTCTGGGAGGCCCATCGGACGGCATTCACGCGGCGGACGAGTATTATGATTGTCGAGATGCCGGTCGCAACTGCAACCTCCTTTGGTGCCATGGGTAGCGGATGCCCTCGACGCACCGCCTCCCGCGCCTGTTCTTCCCACGCCTCAGCCGCCTCCTGAGTAGCAAAGCCGAATTGCCTGATACGCTGGCCACGGCTCATGAAGTCAGCCGACCAGAATTGTCCCTTCTGCCTGACAGGCATCCCTCCCCTCCTACCGGTAAAGATCGCGAAGGATGGGATCCGGTATCAGCCGGACAGTGGCGATCCCGGCACGGGCAATGGCGGGAGGGGCAGGCCAGACGACGGCCTCCATGCCCTCTCGTCGGCACGCTTCGACAGCCTCTGCTTCCATCTCAACGAGGGACTGCATGAGCGTATCGAGAAGGCAGCACAGCGATGCGGGTGAGACCAGAGCTAGCCAATGGCCTACGCTGTACCAGCCCTGAGGGGGAGCCGCGTCGAATGGCACGAGGTCACGAAGGTGCCAGCCGTCCCACGTCACAAGGTCGTCCGGGATGTCCTCGAAGCGGCAACCATAGGGATGCCGTGGCGCTGGAATTAATGGAACGGGGATGCGTTGATGCGTCATCGCACAGCTCTCGGGTTTGGTAATGATCTCCGAACCCGAGATGAAACGCTGGAGGACTCGCCGTCTACATCAGATTTTCGGGGTAGAATTCTGCCAAAAATCGTTCCACGACAGTGAGATATCCATGTCTGTCAACCTCTGACTATTGGACGGATTTTTGTCGTATCTGGCCAAACACATTGATGGCGACTTGCGGATGCTAGCCGCCCACTCTAGCAAACGACCTCTGCCACGAGTCATGGATATTGACAAATTGTCGCAGGCCTCTGCCCGCACAGGCCCGGCTCGTCACCGTCCTGCGCTGCGCCGCACCGCTCCCGAATGATGTCGATCCATCTAAGTTGGAGAGAGAGACGGGCGGTCGCATAGACGGCTCTGGGCGACTCGGGTCCTATTGATCGTTATTGCTCTCCGTTTCAGCTCGCAGGCTCACCATGCGCATCCAGCCACCCGTTCTTGAGATCGGTGACGAAGACGGCTTTAAACCTGAATGGGACATCTTTGGACGCGCTGCCTTCGGGCACGGCCTCACCAATCTCGTCCAGACGGTCGAGGACCCGCTTGTCATTCTCCTCGACTCGCCTTGGGGATCGGGCAAATCCACCTTCCTCAAGATGTGGGCTGGCGAGTTGAGGAAGGCGGGGCATCCGGTAATCTACTTTGACGCATTTGCTCACGACCATATCGACAATGCATTCCTCGCAATCGCAGGTGAGGTAATTGGCCTAGCGAAAGCGAAGAAGGACCTTGAAAAATCGACGATATCTCGGTTCGTGGACAAGGCCGCGAAGACCGGCCGCATTCTGCTACGGAGCACCATTAAAGTCGGAGTAAAGGCGGCAACGCTGGGCGCAATAGACGCCACCGACCTTGAGGAAGAACTCAAAGACATCTCCGGGGATATAGCCAAGGCAACATCGGAGCATGCGGACGACTACGTGCGCAACCTCCTGCTCCGTCAATCTGAAGAGAAGGAAACGTTAGATAGCTTCCGAGATGCTTTGGGTGAGTTGGCGGCAGATATGGCGTCCGACACTGGTGGTGAGGTCGACGCTCAAGGGCGGCGCCCTCTAATCTTCATCCTTGACGAATTGGATAGATGCAAGCCGCCGTTTGCACTAGACTTACTTGAAACCATCAAGCATCTCTTCTCAGTGGCCAATGTCCACTTTTTGCTCTCTGCACATCTCTCACAGCTGGAAGCCTCGGCTCGGTACAGCTATGGCTCTCAAATAGATGCAAGGCTTTATCTCCAAAAATTCTATAATTTTTCTATTTCTTTCCCCAACGAACATGAAGAGCTGAGAAAAACAACTAGGTCCATATACATCAAGCACCTCTCTAAACAATTCGGACCACTATCTCAAAGAGACAACGAAATTGAACATATGATCGAGGTGCTAGATCTAGTTGCAGAGGCTCGACAAATGCCTCTTCGAACTATTGAACGGATCGCAACCATTTTAACGTTTTCAATGGCAATGACGCCGAAAGGAAACTTGAGAATACCTCCTATCATTATTGGTTTGGCTGTAATGAAGGTCTGCGATCCCGAGCTGTTCTCTAGAGCGAAATCGGGAGCACTAGCCCTCTCCGACATAGAAAATGTATTTGAATTCCAAGGATGGAGCCCGGATAAGGAAAGTGAAGCCGAAACAATAAGACAATGGTGGATGTTCTGTTGTGAGGAAAAGCTTCCTGATGATATCGGAGTCGACTGGCAATATTTTGCAAGAGCATATTTCCGTTACAGCTATGGGAGTCGGACCCGACTTGTGCCCTTGCTAGCCAGAACAGTCGTTGAGCGGCTATCGAATTAAGGTGCGCTCAATGAACAGGCCCCTCAGATTTGAGGAGCCATCGAGACCGTAGACCAGCGCGTCGATGTCCCGGAGAACATGGTCGTGCCGCTTCCTGAAGACGTCGGCCACGTCACGGCTGTTGGCGTAGACCGAGCCATCCTTCGAGTAGACCCGAGGGGCGCGGGGGTGGTTGTGGTGAGGGCTCGGGTCATCAGCCCACCATCACCTTCACGAACGCCGGGTCCTGCCGGAGGCTCCGCAGCTGGACAACGGCCTCCTCGCCAAAAGCCACGAGGAGAGCATCCGCGACCGTCCCGGAGATCATGCCGGCATTAGCGGCGCGGTTGGTGATAAGGCGTACGATCACCGCCGACGCCAGCAACCCGCCCATAAAGGTCGGATCGACAGTGGCGTCGAGGTGCCCGTTACCGTCCGATACGACGGTGGCGAACTCGCTATCGTGTAGAATGTCAGGCATTCAGCTCGTGCTCCGCATAGAGGCGCAACGCCCGGAACTCGGGGCGCTCGCCATGGATGGTGTCGGAGACGCAAGGTTGATTAGGTGTGATGCACTGGCCCAAGTTTCTCTAGGGAGCGTTCGCCCCACACCTCAAACAGTGGTTGCATCGCGCACCTGCCTGCCACACCATGATGCCGGAATGTGGCGTTGGGGGTTTGCAATGGCGTTGCTGATCAATATTGGAATGCTGATTGTCGGCGCCTTCCAAATCCTCGCGTTTATCGAAGGCGTCCACATCTGGCTTGGCTGGGGTACTTGGGCGGGAGTTGGGCTATTCGTCGTGGCCTACGTGTTCCAGCCATTTGGAAGCCTCTTGACCATACCGCTTGTTTACTACGGCGCACGGCATGGATGGGATTGGGCGTGGTGGCAGGCGGCGATCTTTGCCGCACCCGCGCTTATCCTGTCTCTCATCGGGCTGGCGATCTCCGGCGGCGTCGCCATTCTCGCACGTCGATCGTATTAAGTCGTGAAGGTGGTTCGATGACGGGAAGCAAAATCGGCACAAAATTGAAGGCATTTTGCGCGAACTGCAAAGGCGAGCGTAATTGTGAGATTAAAGGGTACCACTACGTAAGCGAAGAGAATGAACATATTAGCTGGTGGACTAGCTGGTACCTCCTTGTGTGTTGTGGCTGCGACCATGTTTTTGCTCAATCTGTATCGAGTGACAGCGAGTCACATTACCCTGTTGGATATGACAGGGATGGAAATACAATATATGAGAATGATACGGTAATAAAAAGCTGGCCTGCGCGATTTAAACGAAATAGGCCTGAATGGGTAAACACTATCCATAGCGACATCAGTCATGAACGCGGCAATGATTTGGCCTCATGTATCTTTCAAGTTTACGAGGCTCTCGACCATGACTTGAACATACTTGCCGCAATTGGCATTCGAACTACCTTCGACATTGCAGCTGAGATATTGGGAGTCGATCCTGAGAAGCCATTCAATGAGAAATTGAAGAGCATGGGGGAAAGCGGCCACCTGTCACCTACTCAGCGCGACGATTTCGAAGTCCTGATAAACGCGGGGAGTGCATCGGCCCACAGGGGCTGGAACCCAAAATTCGACGATCTCGACCCACTAGTGCATACGCTCGAAAATTTCATCAACGACAAGTTCGTCATTCCCGGCCAGAGAAAGAAGACAGCAGAAGGTGTCGCCAAAATGCGCGACAAAGTCCCGGTTCGCCAACGACAGGCTAAAAAGGCCGGTAAGCCTGATAGTTCGAATGGGGATGATGGGGTCGAAGGCGGTACCACAGCAGCAATCTAGCAAGCCGTCGAGTTCGATTAAGAGGTCGCAGTCATCCGCCTTGGGCTGGGCTTCGATCAGCTTGGTCTCGGCGATACGACGCCCCTCGGCCTCGACCATCCCCACCTCGATGGCATCCGCCCAAGCTCGGGCAGCGGCAACGCGATCAGAGAAGTCGGGAAGCTGCGGGCGGGCTGGGACAAGAGCACCGTGGCGGTACGCCGAGAACACTCGGATCACCTCAGCGCGAACCTGCTTGGCCGATCATTTAACCGTCGTGAAACTTAGCTCTCGCTCTCTAGAGGCTCAGGCCATTCGTCCCGTACCGTCATGAGTCCTTGCTCAATTCGGAGATGGCAGAATTGATCGCGGGTTTTGAAACGAACATCCACCACCCCATTTTTTACGAAGTACCCTACTTGAACGTTGAGTGGGCCGTCTTCGTGAATGCCGTAGGCATTGATGAGTGCGATGTTGTCCGGCGTGAAGAACGACCAGAATTCGCGGAGCCGAGCGGCGAGCTTCGAGTAACCGCCGTCTGCGGCCCGGAGTAGCTCTACCGCCGTATCAAGCTCCCGGTCGGGGTTCTCTAGGATAAAGTCCAAGGCTTGTTGATCGGTGAAAGAGGAGCCCACGTAGCCTAGAAATCGCCGGATACTCGCTAGCTCCTTTTCGGGAGCCCAATCCTTCGCGAGTGCGATCTGCCCTGTCATCAGACCGAGTATGGTTTCCTGCGTTTCGACCCCTGTTCGACGACCAAACCCGGCCGGCCCCACATAGTCGCTTTCTACATCGGGGTTCTCACCACCGAGGACATGGCTCACAACAAGGTGCCCGCCGTAGTTCGCTTTCGCGGCCCGCAACTGACTGTGCACCTTCGGAACCTCAAGGCGAAACTGCCGATAGATCGCACCAGCGATCTTGGCAGCCGCCTCAAGCTGCGCCACCGCTGCCAACTTCGCAGCCATCAAGGGCAGGTGTTCGAGCAGGTAGCTCTCCCGGAAATCCCGGTCCCGCTTCGCCTTGAATTCTTTTGCTGCCTTGGTCCCAGCGTCGTGGCCCGCGCAGCAATTTCCGATAGCGGCACAGACCATCATGCTGGGGAACCATGCGAGGTCGCCCCTGAGATATTTGTCGTGCTGATGGCAGCGGGGACAAAACGCCAACTTTCCGTCCACTCGCCTCTTACGCTCGATCTCGAAGCGCTTGAGGACGACAAACTCCTCATCTCGGTGGATCTTGCCGAGGTACAATCCGGGAAACGTCTCGGGTGTGCCGGTCGCCCGCACGTGGTCAAGGAACTCAGAGCTGAAAAGTTCTGTAGGACGGCTCGTAAACGTCCTGAAGGGAGGCACTTCGTTCTGCACGCTCTTCAACGCGGACGACGCCTGTTTGGCCATCTGATACCTCGCGAGAACAAACCCAGAAGACTCATTTTGTTCTAGTACGCCACGCTCCTACCGGCGGTTGCTGTGAACGACTCACCGCCACAACCGAAATATAGCGCAAAATTTGAAATATGACGTAACGTCGCCACCATATTTCGTGGCTGTATCCCCGCCCCGCACAACCAATAGGAGGATTGCGGGGACAGCCGGCCGGTTGGTGTTGCGCGAAGGGTTGAACCAAGAGGGAACAGGGGGCGTCACCGAGGCGCCGGCGGCAACCTCACAGCCTCAACACACCTTCTGGCCTGCTCCATCAACGGCCCCGCTGAGTACCTTCCCAGCGTCATCCCGGTCCGCTTATGCCCCACCACGGCAGCGATGATGTGCTCAGGCTGGTCCGCACGTTCGGCCATGGTGATGAACCAGCGCCGGAACGAGTGAAAGTTGGTCAGCGCCCTGCGCTTGCCGGGCGCCCTCGCATCCACCTTCACCTCGCGCCGGTAGGCCGTGAAGGCGTTCGACGCCTTGAACGACCGCTCCCGAAGTGTTGTCGAACTGCGGGGGGCCGGCCATTCGGGGAAAAGGTCATCCTCCGCCTTGCGGCCTTTGCTTCGCCGCTCGACGATCTCCACCAACGCGGGATGGATCGGCACCGCGCGTGAACTGCGTTCCTTTTTCTGCGGCTTGAAGACGAACACCCCATCCTCGCAGTCCCCGACGCGAAGGCAGACGATAGCATCCAGCCGAGCCCCGGTGAGTGCGGCGATCCGCATGAGGTCGTGCATCTCCTGCGAAGGCTGCCCGTACAGGAGCTTCTTCATCTCCTCCTCGGTGAAGGCCCGCTCCTCCTCATCGTGCGCCGCTGGCGGGGCGGCAAGCGTCACTCCGCGCCACACATCCGCCTCGACGTGTTCCCGATGCGCCATCCATTGCCAGTAACGGGACAGGCGACGGAGATACTTGTTCAGAGTAACGGGGCTGAGGCTGCCCGCGACACTGCCGATATCGTCGGCAAAGCGAACGGCAACCTTGCGGGTGATGGCCTGAATGGTGGGCGGGACACCGTCCTTCCCGCACCACGCCTCCAGATATCTGATGGCCCGGACATCATCCCCGACCGTGCGAGGCTTGACGTGCAACTGCGCCAGATAGGCGTCGTGATGGGTCACGATAGGCGTGGCCTGTCCTCGCGCCAAGGCGACGTAGGTGGTGGCCCGAGCTTCCTTTGCCGAGTCGTGGATCAAGAGGGGTTCGCCGGTTTCCTCATCGACCACGGATGCCGGAGGGCCGGCTATCTC
Organism: Ancylobacter oerskovii; assembly: GCF_018390555.1. Taxonomy (GTDB): domain Bacteria; phylum Pseudomonadota; class Alphaproteobacteria; order Rhizobiales; family Xanthobacteraceae; genus Ancylobacter; species Ancylobacter oerskovii. Next base: position 375,651 of record NZ_JAHBGB010000033.1, read on the forward strand.
CTCCGCCCGGCTGACGATCATATCGTCGAGAATGGCGCGGTCTACGTCGTCAGCCTTCATGAAGTGGCGGGCGATCTCCAGCGCCTCCCGAACGGTCGGGTCCTTCACCGTGCCTCCACGGGCAGCGGCGATTTCGGCCCGTAATTCCGCGACCACGCTCCATTTGAGCCGGTTGGCTACGGCAAGGCTGTCGGTGCGAAGGGGGCGCTTCAAGCGGGTCCCTAGCTTCGACTGGAGGTCACGAGGGACGGCTATCGTCACCCGCCACTGACCGTTCTTCTGTTCCAGATGGCGGCGATCTAGGGAGGATGGGCGGGCCATGGAGTTAACTACGTACCCCGTTGCGTACCCCAAATGCGTACCCCACAACCCTCCAGAAGTCCATGATCCCTTATAGGAATTGGACTTGTCGTCCATGGATCGGAGCCTCCGCCTGGCTCCACCAAATTCTCCTGTAAATTAGTGTGTTGACGCGGAAGCCGATGTGCTGCTGCCCATCTCGGCGGCGCGCGTGGGTCGGCCGGAAGCACCGCGCCGCAAAGCACGGTGAATCCCGCTAGCTTCACCTCTGCGCACCCCTCTGGATAACACGCGGCCAGAAATCCTCGCCGTCGCGTTTCGAGGCCGGCTTTCCACGAATCGCTTGGCCGTCACCGTTGCCATGCCGGTAGTCGCGGTGTCGGCTTCGCCTGGTTCACGGCAGCAGGACGGTCGATAGAAGCGCAAATTCGGATGCTGGGGCCCAGATCGCCGGCGAGGTCGGCGAATTATCCTGCGGCGACCGCTGACGTCCGTGCTGCAAGGTCCAGCTCGCAGGCCGCCAGAACGCCATGAACGCGTCCGGGTTCAAACCGTATAGTGGCGTGTCAGCTCGAGGCTTGCAGATCATCGACCGCAAGAGCGGCCTCGCTTGGGCTAATCGCCTGGCAGCGTTCGCAGCCACGCCACAATGGATGACACATCGTCCGACGTCAGCTGCGCATAGGCTTTGGCCTGCATCGGGGCAGCCAGCTTTCGCCCGCCAGGGGCGATCCCCTCGACGAGGGCCCGACGTATGTCGTCATCGCTCCACCCCGACAGCCCGCGCGGCGTGATATCGGGTGCGACGACCACGCCCCAAGGCCCTTCGAAACTCTGCCCGCCACGCCCCGTTCCCACAGTGAGATCGGGTTCGCCGTGGGCGTCAGGCGAGGAATGGCAACTCAGGCATCGGGCGAGCGTGGCGAGATACCATCCTTGTTCCGCCCGGCTACCCGGTGGGATGGCAGCGGCAACTCCAGGCACCCGCGCCGCAGCGGTCGGCGGCACCGCATACACTGGCGCAGCTGTGGCGTTGGATGCCGGGGCCAAAGTCCGCAGGTAAGCGACGACGGCATTGCGATCGGCGTCGGTCATTACGGCGTAGAATGGGTAGGGCATTGCCGTCGACATTTGATGGCCGTCCGGCCGCAGACCGTGGGTGATGGCGCGACCGATCTGTTCGTCACTCCATGAACCGATGCCGGTCTCTGGATCGGGCGTGAGGTTCGGGCCCTGCACCTTGTAAGCCGCCGTCTCTATCATACGCCCACCCGCGAAAGGCTTGTTTCCAGGCCCAGGCGCGGTGTGGCACCGCCCGCAGATCGCCACAGCATTGACGAGATAGGCACCGCGCGCGACGGCAACGTCATCCGCACGGATAATTGTCGGTGCCAACGCCATCGCCGCGACGACAGCGACGCCCAAGGCCCTCATTCCACCCTCCCCCGATCTTGGTTTATGGGTTCAGCATATCTCCGCGCACGCCTGGCTCCCAGCGACGGGGCATGACGGCAAGGCTGCGCGGACCGGCGCCGACCGGGATTCGCGCAGTGACGCGGTCTTTGCCGACATCGATGATCAACACGCTGTCCTCGGCCCAGGCGACAGCGGCGGCTCGCCCTGGCCCGAACGCGACGACCCCTTCGAGATAGGAGCCGAGCTTCGGCCGCCCCAGAATGGCGTGCGTGGCGGCATCGACGATGGCAAGCGTACCGCTCTGCTGGTTAGTGACCAGAATGCGCGAGCCATCGGATGTGGTTGCCACGCCATAGGGCATCAGGCCGACCTTGAACCGATCGATTTCCTTCAGCGGGCCGGTATCGATCACCGACAGGTCCCCACTCTGGACATTGGCGACATAGAGCCGGTCACCGGCCGGCGACAGGGCAAGCGCAAAGGGAGCTTTGCCGGTCGGTATGGCGGCCTTCCGGGTCATCCTGGCGAGATCGACGGCACTCACCTGATGGCTTTCGCGGTCCGCGACATAGGCGTACCCAGCGACCATATCGACCACCAGCCCCGCCGGTGAACGGCCGACGGCGACACGGCCGGTTTCATGGCCATGCCGGGCATCGACCCGGATCAACGCATCGTCGCTCCAGTCGCTGACCAAAAGGCTGCGTCCATCCTCGATGACCGCAATGCCAAAGGGCTCCTGCCCCACATGGAAGCGTGCCTCCACCTCCCGGCTGGCGACGTCGAGGCGGGAAACGAGGCCCAGATCGGGATGGGTGATATACAGCCTCCGCCCGTCGGGCGTGACGGCGAGACCCGCGGGAACGCCGGGCACCGCGATCTCAGCCACCTTCGCTGCCGCCCCAGCATCAATCAACGTCACCGCCGCCGCCTGTTGCGATACAACGGCGATCAGTGGATCAGCCAGGGTATCGGTGACCGGCAGCACACCAAGGGCAAGACCCAGCGCGGCCGCCCGCCGCGGCGCCGCGATCGAGATGACGCTCATTGCCCACCAGCCTTGCTCCTGAGCCCCTCCAGTCCTTGCTTGATGAAATCCGTCATCGCAGCGATGGCCGCGGCATCGTCGCGCCCCTCGGGTGGTTCGTTGGTCGTATCGGCACGGTAGAAGCGTGCGTCCCACACCACCTCGCTGCCGCCGCCTGACGGTTTCACTTCAATGGCGGCCGTATAGAAGCTGACCGGAAATGCCTCGGCATTCTCCTTGCCGAGACGGTAGGAGAGCCGTCGTTCCGCCGGATCGATCTCGTCCAATCCCTCGGTGATCTCACCCTTCTCCAACGTAAGGACCCGCTCGGCGCCGGCCGCATTGCCGCCCGTGGCACTCACCTTCTTCACCAGCGGATGCCAGTCGCCGATCGCGCCGAAGGAAGCGAGGAGCGCCCATACCTTGTCCGGCGACGCGGCGATGGTCACGCGTTCTTCGGCGCGCTGCGGCGTCGGGCCATGGGCGGCGAGCGGCGCCAGGCCAGCGAGGACGAGGGCGACGGCGAGCATCATTCTGCGGAGCATGTCGGTTTCCTTCAGCGGACGGAAAGCTGGTTCGGCCGGCGACCTGCAAGGGCGCCGAGCGCGAACAGCGTGGTCAGGGCGAGCAGCGCGAGGGCGGCGGGAATGCCGGACACGTCGATACGCACCTCGACGAGATGGGCGCGCGTATCGGCCTCCACCGCAGCAGACAGCGCGGCAGGATCGCGCAGCGCCGCAAAGCCGAGCCCGGTTTGCGCCGCAAGGCGCCACAACCCATCCTCGCGCATGGCGCTCAGATGCTCGGTGCCGGTTGCCGGCTCGCCGCCCCACGGGGCATTGCGTGGATTCCAGCCTGCGCGCGAGGGAGCATCTTGCGGCGGTGGTCCCTCTCGGTTCTCCTGCGGCACGTCCTGCTCGGCGTAGAAGCCGATTTCCCGGCCATCCTCATTGTATTTCGGGATCGGCGAGGGCTCGGTTGCGCCGACGCCGACCAGCAGTCCGGCGACCTTGCCCGGCTCACCCTCGAAGGGCGGGAGGGCGCCGCCGGCAAGCGGCGGTGCCTCCTGACCATCGGTAAGAAAAACCAGATCGGCGTTCAGATTTTCGGCAATGGCGAGTGCCGAGTGCACGCCGCGCGCGACATAGCTGTCGCCATCCCACGCCATGCGCCAATCGAGCGCGTCGATGCTGCCGTCAATGGCGGCGAAGTTTTCACAGACCTCGGCCGGCTCGAACAGAAGGAAGCTGCGCCGTTCGGTGAAGATGCCAAGCCCGAGGCGCGACCGGCACGGCAGATCCGCCAGCAGGCTGCGGGCAGCGCGCTTCGCCGTGGCGAGCCGCGAGACCGGTTCGCCACGCTCCAGATAGTCGCGCACATTCATGCTGCCGGTGACATCGATCACCACGAGCAGGTCTCGCGCCTGCCGAGTGAGCGTCAGCCGGGGCATCACCAGCGCCACCACCAGCGACAGCAGGGCGAGGGCAAGCAGCCAGAACCGCCCGTCACGGATGAGGCGTGCGCGCATCATGGCAGCCCCCGTGGCACGCCCGGCAGATCGGTCCACAGGCGCTTGGCCGCTTCGGGCGGAATCTCCTCGCCCGAGCTCTCGATCTGCGGGAAATCGCGCACCAGCCGCATGGCGACGTCGAGATTGTACTTCGCATCCCAGAAGCCGGGATCGAGCGTCAGGGCCCTCCGATAGCCCTCCTTGGCGAGCCGGACCAGCGGCACCGCCGGATCGACGTCGTTGCTTTCCAGATGGCTGATGGCGACCCGCAGCCGTCCGTTGGCGAGATCGTACAAGGCATGCGCCACGATACGCGGCGTCCCCGTCGCGGCGAGGCGGTTCATGAGCGGCTGCGCCTCGTCGAAGCGGTCGCGGGTCGTGAGGAATATCAGCCGCGCGAACAGAAGCTCGGGGCGTGCCTCCGCGGCGACAGGGATATCGTGGCCGATGGCCAGTGCGGCGATGTCGGCGTTCGCGGCGCGATCGAGGATAAGACGGGCCGTGAAAATGCCGCCGGCACAGAGGCTTGCGGCCATCAGGACAGAGCTGGCGACAAGGATCAACCGGTCGCGTCCGATGCGCAGCCTCATGCCGCTCTCCGCAGCACGTCAGCTTGGCGGGTCGCGACCGCCATGGGTGCCGCCCGGACGAGAGTCCGCTCGGCCAGTTTCGCGAGCAGCAGCAGGGCGGTCGCGGCGGCCGCCATCGCGAAGGCCGGCCGTGCGAGATCGCGCCGGGGCACCCGCTCGACATAGGTGATCGGTCGGGTTTCCTGCCGGTCGATCTCGGCGATGGCCTGCCCGACCGCCTGCGGGCTGGTCGCCTCGAAGGCCCGGTACGGCACGCCAAGACTTTGAAAGAACAGATGAAGATGCCGTTCAGGATTGGCCTGCGGCGTGTTCTCGCCGGGCGGCGGCTCCTCGAAGATACCCTTGGCACCGCGCGAACGCAGGAACAGCCAGTACAGATGCACCGGCGTGCGCGCCATCGCGTCGCGCAACGTCTCCTGCACCTTGCGGTCGATCAGTGCGGCGCCGTCGGAGACCAGGAGGATGGCGCGGGACGCCTCGTCTTGGTCGTCGGCGAAGGAGGACAGCGCCAGCGCCAGCCCGCGCCCGACATCGGTGAAGGCCAGGCCCGGCCGGTCGATGGCGGCAATGGCGGCGCGCACCACCTCGTGATGGTCGGTCAGCGGCAGCACCGGCATGGGCGAGGTCGAGAAGGCCGCCACCCCGATGCGGTCGCGCGTGCGGCGGGCAACGAAATCGTCCAGAAGTCGTTTGGCGACAACGGATTTCGCCTCCTGGTCGCCACTGGGTGCGCGGTCGGCGAAGCTGTTGTCCATGCTGGAGGAACGGTCGAGCAGCAGCACGAGATGCGCGCCCGTTCCCTGCCGGGCGATCACCTGCTCGCGCCGGTGCAGGCCGGCGAGGCCGAGCACGATGGCGACCATAGCGAGGCTCCCGGCGAGGTGCAGGCCAACGCGGATCGCGCGGGAAAGAGCGTCCGCCGGCGCGAGGGAGACGGAAGGAATACCTTGTCGAATCAATGGCGTAGCGACGAGTGGCAGGGCGGCGAGAACGAGGAGGCCGAGCAGTAGGGGATGGTCGACGCCCCAGTTGCCCGTCAGGCTCTCCCACGCTCCCGCCGCCCGGCTCATGCGCCGCCCCGTTCGATGGCACGCAACCGGCGCGCGAGGGCGATGAGCCCGGCGGGAGGAAATTCGCGAGCAATTTCAAGGGGATTCTCGCCGAAGAACAGGTGGCGCGAGGCGGCGAACAGGCGCCGCACCTCGGCCTCGGCGGCGGTGAAGGCGGGATGGGCGCGGAAGAAATCCGGCAGATCCTCGGCGAACACGCCCTTGCCGGCGGTCGCGTCGAAGGCGCGATGCAGGGCGAGCAGGGCCGCGCGCTGGCCCGGCGCCGAGGCCGGTGCGGTGGACGATGCGGCCGATCTGGCCGATGCGGCCAGCGCGACGCGGACTTCGCGCGCGGCGCGGGCGAAGGGACGGTCGCGGCGCCGGCCGAACGGGCCCCACCCCATCTGCCAGGCGAGCAGCCCGAGGCCGGCCACGAGGCCGCCGAGCGCGGCGAGGAGGCCCCGCTGCGTGCTCGCGGTCGCGACCGGGCGCGGGGCGATATCGGGGCGCAGCGCCATGGGGGTGCTTTCCCCGGTCGCGACGATCTCCCGCAACGGCGACATGAGGAAGGACCAGGGCGGGACGGCGATCGCCACCTGCCGCGTGCCATCGGTGGCGGTGAGCGGCACGGCGGGGATGGTAAGCCGCTTCGGCTCCAGCGGCGCGTAGAAGGTCTGATAGGTAAGATCGAGCGTGTAGCGCTGCACGCCGTCGCTTGCGCCGCCATTGGTCAGCCGGACATTGGCGAGTTCCAGCCAGTAGTCGAGCGCACGGGGGCGCGGCAGCGAGGCCGGGTCGAGCCGGAACGGTGCATCGAGAACGATCTCGGCCGAGAGCGCCAGCGTGTCGCCGATGACATGGCCGAAAGGCCGGGGGGCGTAGAGCTCCACCGAACGCAGCTGCGCGCCGACCGGCGGGGCGGCGAGGAGCAGCGCGGCCATCGGCAGCAGGCGGGCGAGGCAAGGGACCAGGCGTCGAGCGCTCCTCCCCATTCAGCCCTCCATCAGCCGGCGGGCCAGGGCCTCGGTGTCGAGTGGATCGGCAAGCGCCAGCGGGCGCAGGCCGCGCTCGGCGAACAGTTTTTCGCGGGCCTGCCGGCGGGCGCGGGCCTCCCGGCGCCAGCGCGTGCGCAAGGTGGGGCGCATGAAGACGAGGCGGACGGCGCCGGTTTCGAGATCGGCGACCTCGATCAGCCCCCAGCGCGGCAGCGCGGCTTCCAACCGGCCGTCCTCCACCACGACCGGCACCACATCGTGCCGCCACAGCGCATCGAGGAGACGGGCGATCTCCGGCGCCGGCATGAGGAAATCGGAGATGAGGAACACCAGCGCGCGGCGTGCCGGCAGGCGCTCCGCCGCCTCGATCAACCCTTCAACCGCCTGCCCGCCCGTGGGGCGGACACCCGCGAGCCGGCGGCGCACTTCCTCCTCCTGCCCCCGGCGGCGCGCGAAGGGCAGGCAGGCGTCCTCTCGCAGATGCGCATCGGCGCCGAACAGCGCGAAGGGGTCGCCGGCCCGCTGCGCCGAGAGGGCGAGGAGCGCGCAGAGATCGGCGACGCTGCCGGCGACCACCTCGCCAAAGCGCATCGAGCCCGACAAATCCACCAGCGCCGCCACCGGCACCGCCCGCCTCGGCGCAAACTGCCGGACATGCAACTCGCCGAACGGATCGCGCAGCGAGGCTCGCAGATCGAGCCGGCGCGGGTCGGGATGGCGCAGCAGCGAGACGTGGCGGCGGAACTCGCCCTCCGTCCCCTCGCCATGGCCGGGATGCGCGCCGGGCAGCACACCCTGCGGACGCCAGCGCAGACGATAGGGCAATGGCAGAAGCCGCGCTTCCCCGGCTGTCCCGCTCATGGTGCGGGCACTCGTGCGAAGATGCCGGCGATGAGATCACCGACCAGCCGCTCGCGGCGCATCTCATAGATCGGATCGACAAAGATCCGATGCGCCATCACCTCCGGGAAGACTGCCCGGATATCCTCCGGCACGACCATCTCGCGCCCTTCGAGCCAGGCCCGCACCCGGGCCGCCCGCACCAGATAGCTGAGGCCGCGCGGGCTGGCGCCACCCTGGATGAAACGCTCGGGATCGACCCCTTCGACGACGACGCCATGTTCATGCGGCGCACGCACCGCGCTCCACAGCGCCAGGACATAGGCTTGCAGCGTCGGACTGGCCTGCACGCCGAACTGGATGACGCGGGCCACCGTCTCGATCGCCTCGGGATCGAGCAGGCCGGCCTCGACATCCATCAGCAGCCGCTCGACATCGTGGAAGCGCGGATCGAAGACGAGACGCCGCCGCGCCTCCTCGTCCGCCGGCATGCCCACCTGCACCTCCATCAGGAAGCGGTCGCGGGCGGCGGCGGGCAGCTCGAAGGTCTCCTCGCGCTCCACCCGGTTGCGGTCGGCGAAGACCTGCACATGCGGAAAGCGGTACTCCCGGTTGAAGGCGGACACCGAGCGCTCCGCCATCAGCCGCAGCAGCAGCGAATGCACCTGCGGCCGGGCGCGGTTGATCTCGTTGAAGAAGAAGACGGAAAGCGCCTCGCCCTGTTTCAGCAGCGGGCCGGGGTCGATGCGCGGCTTGCCGTCCTCGCCGAGATGGGCGTGGTAGACGAGGTCGGTCGGCATGAGGTCGATGGTGCCTTCGATCCGCTCGAAAGAGCCGCCGATGGCGCGGGCCATGGCACGCAGCACGGTGGTCTTGCCGACGCCGACATCGCCTTCGAGCAGAACATGCCCGCGCGCGAAAGTGGCGATGGTCAACAGGCGAATGACCCGCTCCTGACCGAGCACCACCTTGCCGATCTCCGTCTCGAAACGGAGCGCGCGTTCGCGCCAATCCGACAGGATGGAGTCGGTTTCGTGTGCCAGGCGCATGTCCGAAACCCTTTTTCGCGGCGGGCGGTCGACGGCCGATCCCGCCAGCCCGCGGCACGGCGGGATGGCGAAGAGGACACGACCGACGCCCGCGAGGCTCGCGCGACGCCGGCCGTGCCAGTTGCCCACAACCGACAAGTGCCGGAGGAACGCGGACGGGAAGGAGATAGGCTTCCGCCCACACGTGGGTTCTCGAAGGGCCGTCGCCCGGAAGGGAGCTAGTTCGCGCTCGGGATCTTGCTGACGTCGTAGACGAATTTCCCGGTCTTCTTGAAATACTCGACGCGCTGGGCGTTGCGGGCCTCCATCCCCTTGATGGATTCGGCCTGCTTGTTGACTTCCTTGGGATCGTGCTTGGGATCGTATTTCGATCCCGCGACCTTCTCGGGATAGCCGGGCTTGGGCTCCCAGCAATTGCCCGGCGCCTTGCAATTGGTGCCGTCATAGGCGGCCGCCCCGACCACCATGGCGAGGCCGAACGCGCCGGCGCCGGCCAGGAGGACGCTGTATTTCACGCTGCGGTCGATGAAGTTCATGTCAGTCTCCTCTTGGTTTCCACCCTTTAGTCGCCGGCGGGTTCAGCCCGCCGGTCCGCCGCACTTCGGAGGCATCGCATCGGACGGCTCGATGTGCTTGGCGTTGGCGTCGAAGGGTTTGAAGCTGGCGCGCTGCTCGGCGGTGAGCCAGGTCGCTCCCTGCGGATCGTCCTTGTAGACATGGCGGACCCAGGCCATGACGAGCAGCATCTCGTTCATGTTGAGCGCGCCGTACATCGGGCCCATCTGGCCCTGCGCGCCGCCGAAGATGGTCTCGAACAGGCCCTGGTCGGTCTCGTTCTTCGGGTAGGTCCAGTAGCTGTCGTTCAGCCCCGGCCCGATCTTGCCCTCGGCATAGTGGCCGTGGCAGCCCGAGCACATGGACAGGAACAGCTCGTGCCCCTTGGGCAGGCAGACCGGATCCTCGTTGTAGATGTTGGTGCCGGTCTCGAGGAACTTCAGCACCGCCTGGGTGTCGCGGCCTTCCTCCGGCGCCTCGGAGAGCTCCAGCGGCTGGCCGGTGACGGTGTTGGTGAGCATGATGGCCGCGCGCGAGCCGAGCGCGAGGGCGCCAAGGGCGAGAAGCACGGCGGCCGTCCGGATGAGAAGTTTCTTTTTCATCGAACCTTTTCGCAGAAGCGCGTCGCGGGGCGACCGCCGGCCGGGGGCGGCCGCCGGTGCGTGAGAGCGAGGTCAGGTATTGGGATCGAGCAGCGGAATGCCCTCATCGGTGAGGATCCGCTCGATCTGCGGCTTGGCCTTCTCCAGCGCGGCGTTGATCTCGCCGAGCAGGGCCGCGTCAGTCTTCCGCACCCCGATCGACTGGTCGTAATGCATGGGGATCGGCGTGTCGTTCGGCCGGTCGATGTCGGTGGAGATCACCGTCATCCGCAGCGGCGTCGCCGAGCCCTTCACATAGCGCGCGACCTCCGGGGCGAAGGCGATGGCGACATCGGCCTCGCCGCCGGCGACCTCGGTGACGAGCCGGTCGCCGGGCACCTGGGTCCACTGGTTGCGGCGCGAGACGAAATTGACCAGCGAATACATGTAGGCGGCGTTGTCCTCGAAGCGGCCGATGCGCTTCAGCATGGTCTCGGCCGGCGAGTAGAACCGCACCGCGAAGCGGGTCTGGTCCTTGATCTGCTGGTCCTGCCAGTCGCTGGCGGTGATGTTGCGGTCCGCCCTGGTCACCAGCACGTAGCTGGTGCGGTAATAGGGGCGGGAGGTGAGCACCCGCTCGTCGCCGGCATCGACGCCCATCACGACGTCGCAGTTGTTCTTGTCGAGCTGGTCGCGCACCAGATAGATGCCCGGCTTGTCGTTGCGCACGAAGACCGGCTTGCGGCCCATGGCCTGCGCCAGCGCCACGGCGATCCTGTCCTCGAAGCCGGTCGATTCCTTGTTGGAGAACGGCGCCTCGACAGTGGAGGCGCAGATGCGCAGTTCGTCCCTGGCCGGCGCGGCGGCGGCATCGGACGGCACGGTCGCCGCGCCGGCGGCGGTCGCGAGCAAGGTGGCGAGGCCCGCCGACACGGCGAGGCGGCCGAGAAGCGAAGAGGTGGATCTGGCATGTGTCGACATGGGGGTCCTCCATGCGGCTGGACGGATGGACGTCATCGCGGGAAGGCGGCCGCCCGGGCGCGGTGAGCGCGGCGGGCGGCCGATGCGGGCGTCAGTTGCTGGCGCGGATGATCTCGGTCGAGTACTCGCCGACCTTCGGGTCGTCATAGGGACCCTTGCCGTCGAGCGAGAACACCATCACGCCGCCGCCCATCTGGGTGTAGTGCTGCAGCTGCTTGAAGGCGCCCACCGAACCGAGGCCGGCGGTCGGGTCGTTGAGGTCGAAGACGAGGCCCACCCCCGGCCAGCCGCCGACGCCGTAATAGATGGCGACGTATTGCGTGCCGTTATGGGTGTAGGTCATCGGGTGGCCGATGACGCCGGAGGGCAGCTTGAACTTCCAGAGCAGTTCGCCGGTGTCGCTGTCGCGGGCCTTGATGAAGCCGTCCAGCGTTCCGTAGAACACCACCCCGCCGGCGGTGGCGAGCGTGCCGCCCCAGGCGGCGAAGCGCTCCATCACTTCCCACTTGTACTTGTTGTTGATCGAGTCGTAGGCCTTCACCTGGCCGAGACCCTCATATTTCTGCCGGTCGCCCTTGGGGCCGGGATACATGTTCAGCGTCGCGCCGACGAAGAACTGGCCGGCACGGTAGGGCAGCATGAAGGGCTCCCAATCCATGCAGATATGGTTGATGCCCATGAAGAACGACTTGCGCTGCGGGTCGTAGCTGTCATGGCCCTGGTTATGGTAGCCCATGGCCGAGGGACAGATGTCGCGGCCCTTGTGATCCATGCGGGTGGCATATTCCGGGTCGCGCTGCGGCAGGCCGGTCTTGAGGTCGACCTGCTTCACCCAGTTGACGGTATCGTCGATCTTGTCGGCGGAGATCAGGTCGCCATTCTCGCGGTCGAGCGTGTAGACGATGCCGTTGCGATCGGGGTGGGTGAGCAGCTTGCGCGGCTTGCCGGACTTGTCGGTCTGCTCGGAGAGCATCATGACGTTGACGCCGGCATAGTCCCATTCGTCATGCGGGGTCTTCTGGTAGCCGAACTTGGCCATGCCGGTGTCGGCGTCGCGGCCCCAGATGGTCATGGTCCACTTGTTGTCGCCCGGACGCATGGTCTCGTTCCACGGCGCCGGGTTGCCCGAGCCGTAATAGAAGAGGTTGGTGCCGGGGTCGTAGGCGTACCAGCCCCAATTGGTGCCGCCGCCGATCTTCCACGCCTCGCCTTCCCAGGTCGCCTGTCCGAGGCCCTTCTGCCCGTAATGCGGGTTGGCGCTGTTGAAGTCGTCGCCGAGACGCACGTCGGCGTCGGGACCGGTGGCGTAGGCGCGCCATTTCTGCTCGCCGGAGGCGATGTCATAGGCGGTGACGTAGCCGCGCACGCCGAGCTCGGCGCCCGAGGAGCCGATCAGCACGGTGTCCTTCACCACATAGGGGGCGATGGTCAGCGTCGAGCCGACCTTGATATCGGAGTTCTCCAGCTTCCAGTATTCCTCGCCGGTCCTGGCGTTGAGGGCGACGACATGGCCGTCGAGCTGGGTCTTGATGATCAGCGGGCCGACCGTGCCGTTGCCCGGCCAATAGGCGAGGCCGCGATTGACCACGTCGCAGCACGCCACCGCGCGGGCGGTGGGGTTCTGCTTCGGCTTGTGCTGCCACAGGATCTTGCCGGGCTCGTCGAGCGACACGGCGAAGGTGGTGTTGGGGAACGGGGCGTGGATGTACATCACGCCGTCGACCACCAGCGGCGTGCCCTCATGGCCCGACAGCACGCCGGTGGAGAACGACCAGGCGGCCTTGAGGTTCTTCACGTTCTCCTTGGTGACCTGGTTCGCCTCGCTGTAATTGTTGGCGCTGTAGTTCTTGCCGGTCATCGGCCAGTTGTCGGTGCTCTTCGACAGCTCGTCGAGCTTGTCGTTGGCAACCGCCGGCGCCAGGGCGGCGAGGCTGACCGTGGCCGCCAGCGCGGCGGCAACGGTGAGCGCTGACACGGAAGAGTGCAGTCGGCTCATTGATCGTCCCTCACGTTTCCATTCCCAGATCGTTCTGCATCCGCGCCGGTTCGTTCCGGCGCGCCGCGAACTCTTGCTTTCTTCACCGCCGCCTTCCGGCACCGGCGCTTCACTTCCAGATTGTGGAAATTGGTCGTTCTTCTTAGAAATTTCTGATTATTTGTGTCGACATGTGACAATTCTTCTCGCCACATCCCAATCATGTCTTTAGGTCATTTGGAAAAACCAATCGGGAACTAGTTCCCGAATACCAAGAGAATGCACCGGATCGAACCGGAAGCCTTGCCGCAACATGCGCAAAGTGATTAGATTTCATGATGTTGGCGGATGGATTCCTCATCCTCCACTCAGGGAAGATCGACGCGAACACCGGCACGACGGCCAAATGCCGTACAGACTATGATGAGATGTCGCACGTCTACATGCGATCATAAGAAGGTAATAAGTAGATATGGGAAGCGCTCTCCTTTCGCTCACGCGCGCGGTCGGCAGTGCCGGCCTCGCGCTGGTCCTCGCCGGATGCCCGGGCGAGCAGCCCTCCGAGACGCGGGAGCGCGTGGCGGCCCCGTCCGGCAATGCGACGGCGGCAAAGCAATGGCTGCAGCCGCTGGACGCGACGGAGCCGGGCGTCTGGCTGGCAAGCCGGGCGGCCGGTCACGACGTCGCGACGAACGATCCGGCGGTCGGCGACTGGAGGGCCCTTCTCGCCGACGCCGATTCGCGTTTCGGCGAGGACGACCGGATGATCGCCAACCGGGCGGTGCAGCTTGAGGGCATGCTGCGCGAGATCAATGTCACGCAGAGCGTGCGCACCCTCCTCGCCGATTTCACGCCTCTCGCCGGCAAGGGCTCGCGCAGCGGCTTCAGCGACCTCTGCCAGCACTATTACAATCTGCGCTCCCAGGGCCTGACGCGCGAAGCCGCGCTCGCGGCGCTGCGGCAACAGGCGCCGCCGACGCGGCCGCCCGCCGCCGAGGGCGACACCGGGAGGGCCCATCCATGAGCGCCTTCGTCGGCAAGCCGACATCCGGCGGCGGCGATTTCAGCTTCTGGCGACGGCGCTCGCTGCGCTGGCAGGTGATGGCGGCGGTGGTCGTCATCAATCTCTGCGCGGCGCTCGTCGCCTTCGTGGTGGTCATCCTCAACGCGCAGCGCGCCACCCGGCTGGAGATGCTCTCCTCCGTCGCCATCGCCGAGCGCCTCGTGCAGGAAACCGCCGAGCGGCTGGCGGAAACCGCCGGCGGCGGCGTGTCGCTGACGCAGCTGCCGCTGCACATCACCGGGCTGCGGCATGTGCGCATCCATATCGAGGACCCCACCGGCCGGATCCTCGCGGAGGCTCCCTCCTCGACCGCCGCACACGGCGAGGACGACGAAACCGGCGAGGTGCCGGGCTGGTTCACCGCTCTCGTCACCGTCGAGCCCGCCGGGAAGACGATACCCGTCGTCGAGAACGGTCGGACCATCGGCCTCGTGCGCATCAGCGGCGAAGCCTCCGACGAGATCGCCGAGGTCTGGCAGGACATGTCCGACCTCGCGCTGCTGGCCATGGTGGTGAACATCGTCATTCTCGCCGCGCTCCATCTGGTGCTCGGCCGGTTGCTGCAGCCGCTGCAGAGGCTGTCGGCCGGCCTGCACGAACTGGAGGAAGGCCACTTCGAGCATCGCCTGAAGCTGCCGCGCGTGCGCGAGCTGGCGCGGATCGTCGAGCGCTTCAATGCGCTCGGCACGGCGCTCAACATGGCGCGGCAGGACAATCTCCGGCTCAACGAGCGGCTGGTGCGCGTGCAGGACGACGAGCGGCGGCAGATCGCCGCCGACCTGCATGACGAACTCGGCCCCTGCCTGTTCGGCCTCAGGGCCAATCTCGAATCGATCGGCCGCCTTCTGGACCGGCTCGACGCCGAGCCCGCCGGCCGCATCGGCGAGCGCGTCGCCACCATGAGCGATATCCTCGACCGGGTGCAGGAAGGCAATCGCGGCCTGTTGCGGCGGATCCGGCCGATGGCGCTCGGCCATGTGCCGCTGTCGGCGGTGATCGCCGAACTGCTCGCCGATTTCGAGCGGCATGCGCCGGACCGGCGCTTCGACCTGTGGCTCGACAATGTGGCGGAGCACTATGCCGACAGCCTCGAGATCACCGTCTATCGCTGTGTGCAGGAGGCCGTCACCAATGCGCTGCGCCACGGGCAGGCCGGCCGGATCGCCGTCTCGCTGCGCGAGGAGGTGAATGGCGAACGCCTGAGCCTCGCCGTCGAGGATGACGGCCTCGGCCTGCAACCCGGCAGCACCCCCGGCTTCGGGCTGATCGGCATCGAGGAGCGCATCGGCGCGCTGGGCGGCAGCTGGCAGCTGGCGCCGGTCGCGCCGCGCGGCATGCGCCTCGAGATCGGATTGCCCATCCGCGCCGCGGACTCCCTTCCACCGAGACGAGAAAGAGCGACCGCCTCATGACCAGCGTCCTGGTGATCGACGACCATCCCATCGTGCTTCAGGGATGCCGCTGCCTTTTGCAGGACTGGGGGGTCGAGCGGGTGCTGGAAGCCAGCACCGTGTTGTCCGGCTACCGGCTGTTCCGCCGCGAGAAGCCGGACATGGTGATCATCGACCTCGCCCTGAACGGCAACGGCCTCAGCGGCCTCCTGCTGGTGCGCCGGCTGCGGGCGCAGGCGGACCGCCTGCCGATCCTCGTCCTGTCCATGCATGGCGACCCGGTGATCGCCAGCCGGGCGCTGGAAGCCGGCGCCGACGGCTATGTGCAGAAGGACACCTCGTCGGGCGCGCTTTACGAGGCGTTCGAGCGGGTACGGCGCGGCCAGCCCTATATCAGCCACGAGCTCGCCATGCAGGTCGCGCTGCTCGGCGCGCGCCGGGACACGCCGCTCGGCGACATCACCCAGCGCGAGTTGCAGATGCTGGCATTGCTGGCCGACGGGCGCGACTACACCCAGATCGCCGACGAACTCGGCGTCAGCTACAAGACGGTGGCCAACACCTGCTCGCAGCTCAAGGCGAAGCTGGGAGCCGCCTCCCTGCCGGAACTGGTCAGGCGCGCCATCCAGTATGTCTCGACCTCGCCGGCGAACGGGCGAACGGGGCGGCTCGTGTAGATCGCCTTCCGATCTTTCCGGTGATGCGCATTGTCGCCATTCGTCATGGAGGCCCCATGGAACTCATCATGTCCATCTGCCTGCTGGCATCTCCCGATGCCTGCAAAGTCGAGACGCTCAGCCTGTCCGGGGAAAAGCCGTCCCAATGCATCATGGAAGCCCCTGCCATCATCGCCGAATGGGTCGAAACCCATCCGAAATGGAAGGTGGTGAAATGGCGCTGCGGCGTTCAGGACAACGGCGAGGACATCTAAATATTCAGCGCTCGATCCGGGTATCTACTGCGTCGCAAGCCGGCGAACCTTCCCAACGACTGCCGTGGCCATCGGCGGCGCCTCAGCGACCGGGCGGGCCTCCTTTGTCGCCCACCGTCCATCCCGCCGGAGCGAAATCACTTGCCCGGGACGGCATAAGGATCCGCCGCTCGTTTGTTGACGCGGGACCGCGCCCCACTAGAGTAACGCGGCAACGATCTCGACACGGCAGGAACAGCCAATTCGCGACAGTGGCCTGGCCGTGCCGCGAAGGCACGCGACGCCGCCGACAGCATGGGGAAATAAACCTTGGTCACGAAGGTCGCCACCCAGAACAACGCCATCGTCAATGGCACCGAGGACGAAGACCGGCTGTCTTCGGGCGGCTTCAACAACGTTACGTTGAACGGGCTCGGCGGGGATGACCACATCGACACCGATGGCGGAGCCGGTGCCGTGGTGAATGGCGGCGAGGGACGCGATTTCATCAGCGCGGCGGGCCCGAATGTGAACGGGATCGACGGCCCACAGTCGACCGGCGGAACCTTCAATGGCGATGATGGCGATGACGTCCTCTCGGCCATCGCCAGCACGGGCGGCACATTTAATGGCGGAAACGGCAACGATCACCTTAGTGCGGAGTCCTCCACCAGCGCCGTTCTGAATGGCGATGCAGGCGATGATATACTGAGCGGCCTACATGCCACGGCGGGCGCCATTACATTCAATGGCGGAGCCGGCTCCGACAGGCTTACCTTCGATCGCTATTATGAAGATTTCACCATCGTCAAGGATGGGGATGTCATTTTCCTAAATGCCTCGAATTATCAGGCGACGATAACCGGCATCGAATATTTCGTTTTCTATTCCCGTTGGGGAAGCAATACATTTACGATGGATACAATTGGGGATCCGCTACCGGAAACGCAGCCGGATGGAACGACCGTGGTTGAGGCCACGGAAAACGACTATATCGACGGATTGATGGCCTCCTATAAATGGGATGGGCCAGTGACGTTCAGCTTCGGGGACACAGCGGACAATCACCTTACGCGCGATCAGAGCGCGACCCTGGGAGCCATCTTTACGGGTTCCTATAAACAGGTTTCCGACGGGTCGATCCTCGCATCGCTCCAGCTCTATGGCAGCGTGGCGGCGCTGATCGCCACCGATGTCCGACGCGCGCCGCCAACACATGAGAACGAGTACGGCGAACCGATCTATTCGAATGATGGCGACATAAGGATCCAGAACGGCAGTAGCGTCGAGGGACCCTATGACGCCATGGGACCGGGCTATGGCGATGTGACCTTCAACGAGGCGCTGAACGGCACGGGTGACGACCTGCGCTATCCGAGCCTCGGCAACTACCAGCATCTGCTCTATCTGCAAGCCGTCGGTACGGCGCTGGGCCTGAAGGCGGCGAATTCGACCGGAGGCGTTGCCGATGTGGCGGTGCCGCTGGATCGGGACTCTCTCGAATATACGGTGATGAGCCAGCGCTCCTATACGGGCGGGCCGGCGGATGGCGATTACACGCTCGGGGAGTGGGACTTTCCGCAGACCTTCATGGCGCTCGACATCCAGGCGCTGCAGACGCTTTACGGCGCGGACTACACCACCAATGCCACGAATACCGTGTACAGGTGGGACGCGACCGGCGTGATGTATGTCAACGGGCGAAAGACGGTGATCCCCGGCGAGTATTTGGGTGATGATAATTGGGAAATCTACGAGAATGAAATCCACCCCGGCGCGAACAAGATCTTCCTGACGATCTGGGACGGCGGCGGCACGGACACCTACGATTTCTCGAACTACACCGAGGCGATGTCGATCGACCTGTCGCCCGGCGGCGCCAGCCTGTTCTCGCAGGCGCAACGGGCCTCGCTCGGCGGCGGCATGCTGGCCGGCGGCAATGTCTACAATGCCTATCTGCACAACAACAATCCGGCCTCGCTGATCGAGAACGCCCTCGGCGGCTCGGGTAATGACACGCTGCGCGGCAACATCGCCGACAATGTGCTGAACGGCGGCGCCGGTGCCGACACCATGACCGGCCTCGCCGGCAATGACCGCTATGTGGTCGACAATGCCGGCGACCGGGTGGTCGAAGCCGCGAATGAGGGCCTCGACCGGGTCATCGTGCGGATCGCCGATTACGTGCTGCCGGCGCATGTGGAGGAGGCGATCGCCGAGGAAGGCACGCTCGCCACCGATCTGGGGGGCA
>NZ_JAHBGB010000034.1 GCF_018390555.1 Ancylobacter oerskovii
AGGCCAAAAATCAACCCAAGGACTCTCTCCTAAGCCGGAGGAGAAAAGGGTCTCAGGTCAGCAGCCTTCCTGCTGCGGCCCGTGCATGAACGGCTGCTGGCGGTGCTGAAGACTTCGCCCAAGCTGTTCGCCGACGAGACCACCGCGCCGGTGCTCGATCCCGGCCGTGGCCGCACGAAGACGGGGCAGCTCTTCGCCTATGCCCGCGACGACCGGCCCTGGGGCGGCGCCGATCCGACTGCCGTCACTTATGTCTATGCCCCCGATCGCAAGGGCGAGCGGCCCATCACCCATCTCGACGGCTTCACCGGCATCCTGCAGGTCGATGGCTATGGCGGCTACAAGGCACTGGCCGGACGCAACACGGTGAAGCTGGCGTTCTGGTGAGCGCATGCTCGGCGCCGCTTCTACGAGCTCGCCCAGAGCGGTCCCGCGCCGATCGCGAGCGAAGCTGCAGCGCATCGCCGAGCTCTACCATGTCGAGGCTGCGATCCGGGGCCGGACCCCGGATGAGCGCCGGGCCACGCGCCAGGAAAAGAGCAGGCCGATCATCGAGGCCCTCGAGCCGTGGCTGCGGGCGAAGCTGGCGCTGATCAGCCAGAACCAAGCTCGCCGAGGCGATCCGCTACGCCCTCTCGCGCTGGGAGGGGCTGACCCTATTCTTCGACGATGGCTGCGTCGAGCTGGACAACAACTTCGTCGAGCGCTCCATCCAGCCCCTCGCCCTGACCCGGAAGAATGCGCTCTTCGCTGCCTCCGACGGCGGCGCCAAACACTGGGCCGTCATCGCCTCGCTCGTCGAGACCTGCAAGCTCAACGGCATCGACCCTCAGGTCTACCTCGCGGACGTCATCACACGCATCGTCAACGACCACCCCAACAGCCGCATCGACGACCTCATGCCATGGGCCTATCTCGCCAAGCCCGTCCTCGACGACGTGGCCTGACGATGACGCTTACTGCCTTCATTGGATTGTGACCGATGCTCCAGCGGACATTGGCACCGGGTTGATATTTAGCTGCAAAGCTTCATGATGGTGTGCTCTTGAGCGCAGGGTGTAGTATGCGGGTACTTGTCGTTGGAGGCTCTAATTCGGTGATGAGTCCGGGGTATGTTGGCCAGGTTCGCACTAAATTGAGCCAATCTGGTAGACCTATCACGCATTTAAAAAATATAAGTGTAGGTGCTAATACATGTTTAATGGGACTTGAAAATATTCGAAAAGTTACAAAACTTGAGAATTTCGATAAAATAATAATAGAATTTGCTATCAATGATCTTTCTTTGGCAACGCCGGATGCTTATGAGACTTGGCAATGTGCGTATGAAGGAATCCTGCGGTATATTCTGAGAAAGGCACCGAGCATACAGGTGTATAATCTGATTCTTGGCCGTAGGGCTGAGAGGAAAAGGCATGCGACGGAATTAATAAGGCGCGGGATTGAAGAGCTTTCTAAATATTATGGAAATATAGGAAATATTAGTATAATAGATTTTGATCTAGAGTTGAGATCATTCACCAATAATAATCATGACGAATATGTCAACTATTATAAAGATGATGCGCATTATAATTTAGATCGTGGTGTCCCGATGCTGGCGTCTTTTGTGGCTAATTGTCTGATTTTAGATCGCTATATTGTATCTGGAAATATGCCTCGTCCGCTAAGGGCGTGTAGTTTTGATCGAGCAAAGATTCTTCAATTGCCAAAGGTTGCTGATGGAATGGCAATGAGAGAATTTGAGAATAGTAGATTTAATAGATCTGCGGTGATATTAGAAACTGATAAAAAATTTATATTAAAGATACAAGGTCCACTTGTCTACATATCATATTTGGCAACATTTGATGCTCGGCCATTGCTTGTGGAAGAAGAAGGGGAGCGCCCAGTTATGTTATTGACGTCTCATCCAGATCTTGAAGATAAGGAAGGTAAGTTCCTTATTAAGAGTTTTGCATTTGAATGGAAAGAATGGTCAGCTATAAAAAATAGGGGGCCGCGTTATGTGAAGCTAAGTGCGGTAGATCCAGATGCTATCCCGTCGTTATCTCCGTATCTTGTGGAGCGATACAATGCGGTGCGTGGTGTAGGGAGTGGAAGCGGTCCTTATGTCAGTACGCTAATGTACCTTCCGCCTCCTAAAAAGGATACGGGTAGTAAATTGAAGGAATGTTGAATTGAATTAGATTTGCGTTCATTTTCGTGCCTTGGGTAACGGCTTCGAAGGCGGACGGTGAGATCGGCGAAGCATTGCTCCGACGTCGGCGGTTCGCCGTGATGTCGGCAGGCTCGAGGAACTTGCGCCGCGCGTGATGGTATGGATGCCCCGCTCGCTCACCCATATGACCGGCCAGCGTCGACAAGGGTAGGTCGATGCCCTCGCGGGCATGGCATTCGCTTTACCGATTTAACGGCTGGTGCTGTCCAAACGTCTCAAATAGCACGATGGCCGGCAGGTTCGGTTCAGCATGACTGCGCGGATGACGTGGTATTGCGCCGGCGGCTGCGTTATTTCGTCGCAGGTCCGGCCTCAGAAGCGCGCACGTAGCGTCCGGATTGCCTTCCACCGGCGCGGGATCACCTCCAGCGTCTCGGTGATATATTCTCCCCGAGTTTCACCGGCCTGCCAGGGGGGCTCGCTGGCGCGGCGAAAGCAGCGCGCTTACGCGGGAGATGGTCGGGAACGGCTTGCGAACGGGTCGATTGCGCTGGAAGCTGGCGACATCGGTCGAGCGGGCCACTGCATCCGCGGCCAGTTCGTCCTCTGTGGCGACGGCCTCCAGATTATCGAGCTTCATTTCCAGAAGGCCGAGCAGCCCTTCCTTGCGTTCCGAGCGTGTGCCTTGAAGCTCTCGCCGGAGCTTCTCAATCTCCAGCTTCAGCCGCGCGATGAGGGCAGCCGCGCTGCTGTTCGCGACGCATTCCCTGGCCGATGGCTGCTTTGAGCCGCGCGGCACGTTCTGCCAGGGTCACGGCGTCGGTCGCGTCAACGTCGCTCGCCAAAAGGGTCCATCGGACTCGACATAGGGGGATGGGATTGTATCCGCGACTGAAGCGGCCCCCGAATTCGCCGGACATGTCTCACCCTTAAACAGGGGTTGGGAGTAATGTCGTGTCTATGACGGGTTCTTATCCGAAGGCTGAGGTTCTGACTGGGCCGGAGCGGCGCCGCCGGTGGTCTGTCGCGGAGAAGCTGGAGATGGTGGCGCGGACGCGCGAGGGTGGGCGTTACGGTCAGCCTCGTCGCGAGACGGTGCGGCGTATCGCCGAATCAGCTTTTCACCTGGCGACGGCTTGCCGAA
>NZ_JAHBGB010000035.1 GCF_018390555.1 Ancylobacter oerskovii
CCAGCCTCGGTGTCAAAGACCTGTCTCGTGCGCTTCGACAACAACAAGTACTCGGTCATCGCGAGTGCGGTCGGGCGCCCCGTCGAGATCCGCGCCTATGCCGATCGGATCGAGCTGCGCCAGGACGGGCGTATCGTCGGCGAGCATCCCCGCTGCTATGGCCGCGACCAGACCATCTACGATCCCTGGCACTATGTCCCGGTACTGGCTCGCAAGCCGGGCGCCCTGCGGAACGGAGCGCCCTTCAAGGACTGGGTCTTGCCCGGTGCGATCGACCGGGTCCGGCGCAAGCTCGCGGCCGTTCAAGACGGCGACCGACAGATGGTCGAGATCCTCACCGCGGTGCTGAGCGACGGATTGTCCGCCGTCGAAGCCGCCTGCGCGGACGCTCTGCGGCAAGGCGTCCACTCCGCCGACGTGATCATCAACATCCTGGCCCGGCGCCGCGAGCTGGCGGCAGCGATCACGATCATGACGCCCGATGCCTTGCGCCTGCGCCATGAGCCCGCCGCCGATTGTGCCCGCTACGACAGCCTCAGGAGAGCCGTGTGATGGAACGCTCGGAGATTCTTGCCACCATGGGCGAGCTCAAGCTCTATGGCATGAAGGCCGCCTTCGACGAGATCATCGCCTCGGCGGTGAAGCGCCAGCACGAGCCGCAGCGCGTCGTCGGCGACCTGCTTGCCGCCGAGATCGCCGAGAAGCAGGCCCGTTCGATCAAGTATCAGATCACCATCGCCAAGCTGCCGCTCGCCAAGGATGTCGCCGACTTCGCCTTCGACGGAACCCCGATCAACGAGACCCTCGTTCATGATCTCGCCGGCGGCAACTTCCTGGCGCATCAGCGCAACGTTGTCCTCGTCGGCGGGACTGGGACCGGCAAGACCCATCTCGCCATCGCGATCGCCCGAGCCTGCATCCGTACCGGTGCTCGCGGCCGCTTCTTCAACGTCGTCGATCTCGTCAACAAGCTCGAGTCCGAAGCCCGCGCCGGCCGCCAGGGCCGCATGGCCGACTATCTCGCCCGCATGGACTTCATCGTCCTCGACGAACTTGGCTATCTGCCCTTCGCCCAGTCCGGCGGACAACTGCTCTTCCACCTGGTCAGCCGGCTCTACGAGCAGAGCTCCGTCATCGTCACGACGAACCTCGCCTTCGGCGAGTGGCCGTCCGTCTTCGGCGACGCCAAGATGACCACCGCGCTCCTCGACCGGCTCACCCATCACTGCGACATCGTCGAGACCGGCAACGAGAGCTGGCGCTTCAAGAACAGGCTCTGAGTTCCCCGCACACCACCGATCCGGAGCCGGCGCGGCTGCGCAATCCAGACCAGCTCCGCCGCGCCGCCTCCTCGCCGCG
>NZ_JAHBGB010000036.1 GCF_018390555.1 Ancylobacter oerskovii
CTGCTTCACAACCCAAAAAGAACCCCACCGATCAGAAATGACCGGCGGGGTTCTTGCTGTTCAAACCCTCGAAAGCCGATCCCAAACCCCGTCGCGAAGAACCGCAACGGTCTCCCACGCGGAAAACACCTCGCGCGAGAACCTGTCGCCGGCCGAACACCCCGGGATCCGCCAATGCGAAGGCGCGTGACGCCGGCCTCCACGGTCGCACCGCGTGCCGCGTGCCGCGATCGTGCAGCCGGCCGAACGGGGCAGGAGAGGGGGACCATCAACCGCCCAACACGCTCAACGCGCGTCGCCGCCAGCTACCCGAGAACCTCGACGGCCCGTCCCCAACTCAGCTGTTGGACGCGGTCCGGTGCGGTTCCATGAACCGCTACGGTAGCTCGCGCGACGACGACCGGCAGCGACCTCGATCACGGCCGATCAACCGTATGGAAGCAACGCGCCGGCGGCTCCTGCCGCCAGCACGTCATACCTGTCGGACCGGGAATAGCTGAGCTCACCCACACGGCCAGAGGCGTCCGAGCGAGGATCCTCGGCGCCGCCGATGCTCACCGCTTCGAAACAACGCCGGCTCACGATCCCCGAACCGACATCCGCCACGCGAACAGTTCCTCCGGCGGGAACTCTTGCCGGTCATAGCCCAGCGCGCAGAACGTCCCGCCCTGGTAGCGCGCCGAGATCGGGTCGCCCTCCGCCGCCCCCGCAATAACCTCCCCGGCATAGGCTTCCGCATCGTCCCCAGGCCCGCCCCCGAGCGCCTCGTGATCCACCCACCAGCGCCGCGCGTTTCCCGACACTCCCCAGGCGATTCGGCAGCCGAGATCTTCCGAAAGTCCGGCTTCGATGAGCCGGAACAGATCTCCAAAACTGAGCCATGTCGACAGATGCCGAAGCTCCTTCGGGCGCTCCTCGCAACTCCCGATCCGTATCGACAAGCTCTCGACGCCATGCTTGTCCCAATAGAGCCGCGCCAGCAATTCGCCATAAGCCTTGCTGAGACCGTAATAGCCATCGGGCCGCAAATCGCAGTCTTCGTCCAGCATGACGCCGCGGCGATGAAAGCCGATCGCATGGTTCGACGAGGCAAAGATCACCCGCGCCCGGCAGGCCCGCGCCAGATCGAAGAC
This sequence comes from Ancylobacter oerskovii, assembly GCF_018390555.1. GTDB lineage: Bacteria > Pseudomonadota > Alphaproteobacteria > Rhizobiales > Xanthobacteraceae > Ancylobacter > Ancylobacter oerskovii. The sequence goes on from NZ_JAHBGB010000036.1 coordinate 1,134, forward strand.
ATGATGCACCCCGAGGATATTCGGCCCGAGCAATGCTTCGAAATCCCGCTCGGTGGAAGCCGCACCGAAATGCAGGATCGCCGTGAACTCGCTGCCGAGCCGCATCACCGCCTCGCGATCCGCGAGATCCGCGGCGATGAAACGGGTATGCTCCGGTAGATCATAAGCCGGCTCGACGATGTCCGTCAGGACCAGTGGCCGGTCGGGGCGAGCCAGGTGCTGCGCCAGCAGGCGCCCCAGGCCGCCGGAGGCGCCGGTCAGCAGGATAGGAAGCGGAGCAGCCGGTTCGGTCATGGCAGATCCTCGAACAAGGCGACCGGCACGCCGGTGGCGCCGACATCGATGGCGATCAGGCCGCCGGAGGCCGGGGCTGCGGCGAGCTGCCGTTCCGACAAGCCCTTGCGCAGGCTGGTGAGATAGAGCGTGGCGAGACCGGGGCCGGCAAAGCAGGGCATGGTCGGCGCCGGAACCGGCAAGGCATGGCGTGCGACCAGCCGGCCGTCGGCATCGAAACCGTTCAGGCAGCCGGCGGAGACGCCGCAGCTCCAATAGAGACCGTCGATGTCGCAGGCGCCGCCATCCGGCCGCCCTTCGGCTTCGGAGAGTTCCCGCAGGCGGCGGCGATTCGACAGAGTGCCGTCGGCGGCATCGAAGTCCCAACGGTCGATCCAGGGGCCGCGGGAATCGCTGTGGAACAGGGTGCGGCCATCGCCGCTCCACGCCAGGCCGTTGGAAACCTTGAGCCCCTCGATCCTGCGCTCGACTCGGCCATCCGCGCTCACGCGGTAGAGGCAGGCGTCCGGCCGCTGCCGGTCGGGCGGCACGTCGTGCATGGAGCCGACCCAGAAGGCGCCGTCCGGCCCGACCTTGCCGTCATTGAGCCGGAACTCGGGGAAGCGCGGTTCCACCTCGGCGAGCAGGGCATGATGGCCGCTCTCCGGCTCGAAGAGCCGCACGGTGCCGCCGACCGCCACCACCAGCCGGCCGGAACGGGCGAGGCCGAGGCTGCCGACCGGCGCGTCGAAATTCCAGCGATCCATGCCGCCGTCCGCGACCTTCAGCCGGAACACCGTTCCGGCGGGAATGTCGACCCAGTACAGGGCGCCGCGTGCGGCATCCCAGAGAGGGGATTCGCCGATCTCGCAGCCACTGTCGACGATCAGTCGCGCCTGTATCTGCTCGTCCATCGGCCCCTCTCAGCGTGCGAGCCAGCCACCGTCGACCGGCACCACCGTACCCGTAACATAGGAGGAGCCGGGCGCGGCCAGGAACAGCAGCGCGGTCTTGAGATCGTCGGGCAGCCCCCATCGGCCGGCGGGGATCCGGTCGAGAATTTGCCGGCTACGTACCGGATCGGCGCGCAGCGGCGCGGTGTTGTCGGTTTCGATATAGCCGGGGGCGATGGCGTTCACGGTGATGCGCTTGCCGGCCAGTTCGTTCGCCATCAGCCGCGTCAGGCCGAGCACGCCGTGCTTGCTGGCGGTGTAGGACGGCACGCGGATGCCGCCCTGGAAGGAGAGCAGCGAGGCGATGTTGACGATCCGGCCTTCGACGCCGCGGGCGATCCAGTCCCGTGCGGCGGCCTGCGACAGGAAGAACAGGCTCTTGAGGTTGATCGCCATCACCGCATCCCAGTCGGCCTCGGTGAAGTCGACGAGGTCGGCCCGGCGGATGATGCCGGCATTGTTGACGAGGATGTCCGGTGCGCCGAACCGGTCGGCGGCGTCCGCCAGCAGCGCCGCGAAATCGCCGCCGGCCTCCAGGTCGCGGATGATCTCGTGGAAGCGCACGCCGTGGGCTTCCACCGCGGCGCGGGTCTCCGGCATGGTGCGCGAGCCGAGGCCGACCACATCGGCGCCCGCCTGCGCCAGCGTCTCGGCGAGGGCGGCGCCGATGCCGGTGCGGGCGCCGGTCACCAGCGCGGTCTTGCCGGTGAGGTCGAACAGGCCGGCCACGCTCTGCGCCGCCCGGCTCACCTCAGCTCTCCCATCGGCACGAAATCCATGTCGGCGAAGGACTGGTTGTCGCCGGCCATCGCCCAGATGAAGGCATAGGAGCCGGTGCCGGCGCCGGAATGGATCGACCAGGGCGGCGAGAGCACCGCCTGTTCGTTGCGCACCACGAGGTGCCGCGTTTCCTCGGGCCGGCCCATCAGATGCAGCACGAAGGCATCCTGCGGCACCTCGAAGTAGAAATAGGATTCCATGCGCCGGTCATGGGTATGGGCGGGCATGGTGTTCCACACGCTGCCGCCTTCCAGCCGCGTCAGCCCCATCACGATCTGGCAGGTCGGCAACACGCCGGGATGCAGATATTTGAAGATGGTGCGCTTGTTGGAGGTCTCCAGCGCCCCGAGCGGCTGCGGCGAGGCCTCCGTCTGGCGCACCACCCGGCTGGGGTGGCGCTGATGCGCGGGAGCGGAATTAGCGTAGAGCCGACCCGGCCGGGCGGGATCGAGGTTCTCGAACGTCACCTCCCGGCTGCCCATGCCGAGATAGAGCGCCTCCTGCGGCGCGACGACGAAGCTCTCGCCATCGGCGGTGACCTTCAGCGGCCCGGTGCCGACATTGATGCCGCCGAGCTCGCGCCGCTCGAGGAAGAAGTCGTTGCCCGCCACCTTGGCGAGCGCGGCGTCGAAGCCGAGAGGCGCCGCCGCCGGGGCGATGCCGAGCACCATCATGCGGTCGTAATGGGTGTAGGTGGCGCGCACGCGGCCGGTCTCGAACACGGTGTCGATGAGGAAATGCCGGCGCAGGCCGGCGGTATCGAGGGCCTCGGCCTGGTCCGGGTGGACGGCGTGGCGGATATCCATGGGCTCTCTCCCTGTGGTCGGCCGTTGGCCGGCCCTGTCGGATGGGTCAGATGAACAGGTCGGAATGGGCGGAGCGCACCTGCGGCAGGGCTTTCAGGATCTCCGACAGATGCGTCTTCAGCTCCGCCTCGGCGCGGTCGGGGTCGCGGGCATCGATGCCGGCGAGAATGGCGCGGTGCTGCTCGACAAGGCGCGGCAGCGCCGTCTCCGAGGGCAGGGTGAGGTGGCACACCCGGTCCATATGCGCCTTGATGTCGTCGATCACCGACCAGGCGGTCGGGCAGCCGGCGCCCTCCGCGAGGGCGGCGTGGAAGCGCTCGTCGGCGCGCTGGAATTCGTAATGGGCGCCGGCCTCGGCCGCCACCGCCTGCGCGTCGAGATAGAAGTCGATGCGGGTGCGGATGCGGGCATCGAAGCGCTCGCAGGCGCGCCGCACGATGCCGACCTCCAGCGTCTCGCGGATGAAGCGGGCTTCCAGCATGCGGTCGAGCGAGATCTTGACGACGAAGGTGCCCCGGCGCGGCAGGATCTCGACAAGGCCGGCACGGGCCAGCGCGATGAAGGCTTCGCGAACCGGCTGGCGCGAGACCTGGTAGCGCTCGGCGATCTCCTGCTCGGACAGCGGGGAGCCGGGCAATATCTCCAGCGTGATGATGGCCTTGCGGATTTCGCGCTCGATACGGCGTGCGCTCGATTCCGCGACCTCACCAGTCTCCACGTTCACCGCGCCGCGCTCCCATATCCGTTTCGATTGCTGCTTGACCTTCTACCATACTAGAGGCAGTATCTACCATACCAAAAACGAAAAACCGGCCGAAGGAGATGCAAATGCCCAGCACGGCAGAGGAATTTGTCGGCGCCCGGCGCGAGGCGCGTCCCCTGGCCGATTTTCCCGGCACGCTGCCCGCCGGCCTCGACGAGGCCTATGCGGTGCAGGAAGAGGTGCTGAGGCTGACGCCGCGTCGTCTCGCCGGCTGGAAGGTCGCGGGCATCCCGCCGGCGTTCCGCGCGCGCTACGACGCGCCGCGTCTGGTCGGGCCGGTCTTCGCCGATGTGGTGCAGGACGTGGCCGATGGCGGCCGCGTCGATGTCTTCGTCTATGAAGGGGGCTTTGCCGCCGTGGAGGCGGAGTTCGTGGTGCGGCTCACCGCCGATGCACCGGAGGGGCCGGTGGCGGCGGCGGAGATTCCGGCCTTCGCGACGCTGCATGTCGGCTCGGAGATCGCCTCGAGCCCGCTGGCCAGCATCAACGATCTCGGCCCCGGGGCGGTCATCGCCGATCACGGCAACAATGCCGGCGCCATCGTCGGGCCGGCGATCGCGCCGGCGGCCTTCGGCGACTGGGAGGCGCTGGTCTCCCGCACGCTGATCGGCGGCGAGCTGGCGGGGCAGGGCACGGCCGCCCGCGTGGCCGGCGGCCCCTTTGAATCCGTCGCCTTCCTCATCGCCCAGCTGGCCGGCCGCGGCCGGCGGCTGCGGGCCGGCGACATCGTGCTGACCGGCATGACCACCGGCGTGCACGATGTGCGCATCGGCGAGGAGGCCCGCATCGAGTTTCCCGGCGTCGGCGGCTTCGGCCTCCGCGTCAAGGCCCGCACGGCGGAGCGTTCCGCCGCGGCGTGACCGACAGGCCGCCCGCCCGGCGGCACAAGACCAATGACGGCAGGCAAATGCCGCATGTGATCCTAGGAGAGGACAACGCCATGAATCTCGCACGCATGTTCTGCGTCGCCACTGCCCTCGCGCTCGGAACCGCCACGCTGGCGCCCCTCGGCGCGCAGGCGCAGACGGTGCTGCGTTCCGCCGACATCCATCCCGACGGCTACCCCACCGTCGACGCGGTCAAATATATGGGTGAGCTGGTCAAGCAGCGCACCAATGGCCGGCTCGACATCCAGGTGTTCAACAACGCGGCGCTCGGCAGCGAGAAGGACACCATCGAGCAGACCCGCTTCGGCGTCATCGACATGAACCGCGTCAACACCGCGCCGTTCAACAATCTGGTGCCGCAGACCCAGGTGCTCGGCCTGCCCTTCCTGTTCCGCTCCGTCGATCACATGCACAAGGTGGTGGACGGGCCGATCGGCGACGAGATCCTGGCCGCCTTCGAGCCGCACGGCCTGGTCGGCCTCGCCTTCTACGATTCCGGCGCCCGCAGCTTCTACACCACCAAGAAGCCGATCAAGGCGGTGGGCGACCTCAAGGGCATGAAGATCCGCGTGCAGCAGTCGGATCTGTGGATCGCGATGATGAAGGCCTTCGGCGCCAATGCGACGCCGATGCCGTTCGGCGAGGTCTATTCCTCGCTGGAGACCGGCGTGGTCGACGGTGCCGAGAACAACTGGCCGTCCTATGAATCCTCCCGCCACTTCGAGGTGGCGAAGAACTACACGCTGACCGAGCATTCGCTGGCGCCCGAGGCGCTGGTGATCTCCAAGGTCAGCTGGGACAAGCTGTCGCCGGAGGACCAGAAGATCGTCCGCCAGGCCGCCAAGGATTCGGTCGGCAAGATGCGCGAGCTGTGGCTGGCCCGCGAGAAGGCCTCGGAAGCGAAGGTCCGCAACGCCGGGGTGAAGGTGTTCACCGTCGACAAGACGCCGTTCATCGAGGCCATGAAGCCGGTCTACGAGACCTTCGTCACAGATCCGAAGATGAAGGATCTGGTGACCCGCATCCAGGCCGTCCAGTGAACGCGCCGATCAGCCCGGCCAAGGCCGGGTGGCCCGCTTCCGCCGATGCGGCGGAGCGGGCCGGAGCGCCCGCGGGCGCAGGGGAAACCGGAGGCACGATGCAGGCTCTTCGCGTGGTCCGCCGGGTGCTGGGAGTGCTGTCGACGATCGCGCTGTGGATCGCCGGCATCCTTCTGGTGATCATGACCGCGGTGGTCGGCTGGCAGGTGTTCGGCCGCTATGTGCTGAACGACACGCCCAACTGGTCAGAGCCGCTGGCGCTGCAGTTCATGAGCTGGTTCATCCTGCTCGGCGCCGCGGTCGGGGTGCGCGACAGCGTGCATCTGGGGCTGGACCTCTTCCACCACATCTCGCCGCCCTGGGCGCAGCGGACGATGGACCTGGTCAGCCTCGCGCTGGTGGCCGCCTTCGGCATCGCCATGGCCTGGTACGGCGCCAAGCTCGCCATCGGTACCTGGACGGCAACCATTCCCGTTCTCGGCTGGCCGGGCGGCGTGGACTTCTTCCCGCTGGTGCTCGGCGGCATCCTCATCGCGCTGTTCGCGGCCGAACGCTTCGTCGACACGCTCATCGGCGTCGAGATCGCCGCCGATACCGCGACCCCGGAGTTGGTGTGATGGCGCATCTCGTCCTGTTCGGCTCGTTCATCGTGCTGATGGCGATCGGCACCCCCATCGCCTTCTGCCTCGGCATCGCTTCGCTGGCGACCGTGCTCTATCTCGGCCTGCCGCCCATCGTGGTGTTCCAGCAGCTCAATTCCGGCATCAACGTCTTCGCGATGATGGCGATCCCGTTCTTCATCTTCGCCGGCGACCTCATGGTGCGCGGCGGCATCGCGCTGCGGCTCATCCGCTTCGCCGCCGGGCTGGTCGGGCATCTGCGCGGCGGCCTCGGGCAGGTGAACATCGTCGCCTCGACGCTGTTCGGCGGCATTTCCGGCTCGGCGGTGGCGGACGCCTCGGCGGTGGGCGGGCTGATGATCCCGCAAATGGCCAAGCGCGGCTACGACCGCGACTATGCGGTGAACGTCACCGTCAACGCGGCGATCATCGCGCTGATGATCCCGCCCTCGCACAACATGATCCTCTATTCCATCGCGGCGGGCGGCAACGTCTCGGTGGCGGACCTGTTCACCGCCGGCATCGTGCCGGGGCTGCTGCTGGCGCTGTCGCTGATGGTCACCGCCTGGTGGGTGGCCAAGCGCCGCGGCTATCCGTCCGAGCCGTTCCCCGGCTTCGGCAAGCTGGGCTTCTACCTGCTCTCCTCGGTGCCGGGCCTGCTGCTCATCGCCATCATCTTCGGCGGCGTGCGCTCGGGGGTGTTCACCGCCACCGAGAGCTCCTGCATCGCGGTGCTCTATGCCCTGCTGGTGGCGGTGCTGGTCTATCGCGAGCTCGACTGGTCGGGCTTCGTCGAGGCGACGCTCGGCGCCGTCCGCACCACCGCCATGGTGCTGCTGGTCATCGGCGCGGCGGCTTCCTTCGGCTGGCTGATGGCCTATCTGCAGGTGCAGCAGTCGACGATCCAGCTGATCCGGTCGGTCTCCGAAGATCCGATCATGGTGCTGCTGCTGATCAACCTCGTGCTGCTGTTCCTCGGCACCTTCATGGACATGGCGCCGATGATCATCATCTGCACGCCGGTGCTGCTGCCGGTGGTGAAGGCGTTCGGCATCGACCCCGTGCATTTCGGCGTGGTGATGATCCTCAATGCCGGCATCGGGCTGAACACGCCGCCGGTGGGAACGGTGCTGTTCGTCGGCTGCGCGGTGGGCGGCATCACCATACGCGAGGCGATGCGCACCATCTGGCCGTTCTTCGGGGCCAGCGTCGCCGTGCTGCTGCTGGTCACCTATGTGCCGGGGCTGTCGCTCTGGCTGCCGGCGCTGTTCCGCTGACGGCCCGGGACATGGCGGGGCCGCCTATTCGGCGGCCTCGCCCGGCTGCGTGTGGGCGCCGGCGGTGCAGTGCTCCTCGATCACGTGCCGCCGCAGCGAATCGCGCACCGAGGACAGGATTTCCTCGGAGAGGGCCGGATCGGTCGAGGACAGGCCGCGGGCCAGGGTGATGGCCCCGACCATGGACGCCATCAGCGTGATCGAATCGGCATGCCGTTCCTCCGGCGTGCCGCCCGGCGGCAGCAATTCGGCGATGCGGCCCAGCTGATGGCGCAGGCCGTCGGCATATTGCGTCTGCACATGTTCCGGCTGGCGGGCGATCTCGGCGCCGAAGGCCGACATCGGGCAGCCCCTGGACGGCTCGTCGCGGTGGCGCACCGAGACATAGCGCTCGATGATCGACCACAGGCTGGAGATCTCGTTCCACTTGGCGCGGCTTTTCAGGAAGGCGTCGCGGCAGGCCTCCTCGGCCAGATGCGCCTTGGAGCGGAAATGGCCGTAGAAGGCGCCATGAGTCAGCCCGCTCGCCTGCATGATCTCGGCGACGCCGACGTCGCCGAAGCCACGCTCCCGAAACAGCCGCGAGGCCGTGTCGAGGATGGTGCGCCGATGCTCGGCGACCTTTTCCCGGGTAACACGCACTTTCTCATCACCTCCGTCGGGTGCACCGACCCCGCCCGGTTCCGCCCATTCCCTCTGTAAACACCATTTTTTATTCATGATGCAAATCAGAGATAGCGGAGCGAGGGCGTTTTGATCGGCGGCGTGCCTGCCCGGAGCGCCGGCTGCGCCGGCCTCAGGCCGCCTGCGCGGCGGCCGGCACGGCACGCCGGTCGAGCACACCACTCCATATGGTGAGGCCGAGGGCGATCGCCACCAGCGCAGCGCCGACATAGGGCGTCGCCTCCAGGCCCAGGGGCGAGGCGACCACCCGGCCGCCCATCCAGGCACCGAGCGCGATGCCGAGATTGAAGGCCGCGATGTTCAGCGCCGAGGCGACGTCCACGGCGCCGGGCCGGTGCCGGCGGGCGAGCTCGACCACGTAGATCTGTAGCCCCGGCACATTGGCGAAGGAGAGGAAGCCCAGCACGACGAGGGTGGCGAGCGCCGGCAGCGGCGTGGACATGGTGAGGCCGAACAGCGCCAGCACCAGCGCCTGCGCCAGGAACAGCCGTGTCAGCGCCTTCACCGGATCACGGTCGGCGATGCGTCCGCCGATGAGGTTGCCGGCGGCGATGGCGGCGCCGTAGAGCACCAGGATCAGGCTGACGGCGCCGGCGTCGAAGCCGGTGATCTGCTCCAGGATCGCCGCCAGATAGGTGAAGGCGACGAAGGTGCCGCCATAGCCGAGCGCGGTCATGGCGAAGACGAGGAGCAGGCGGCCGCTCGACAGCACCTTCCACTGGTCGGCGAGCCGCGTCGGCGCCGGCCGCGAAAGCCGCGCGGGCAGCAGTACGGCGATGGCGAGGAAGGCCACCGCGCCGAGCGCGGCGACGCCGGCAAAGGTGGCGCGCCAGCCGAAATGCTGGCCGATGAAGGTGCCGAGCGGCACGCCGGTGACGATGGCCACCGTCAGCCCCATGAACATGAGGGCGATGGCGGAGGCGCGGCGGTCCGGCGCCACCAGATCGGCGGCGATGGTGGCACCGACCGAGAAGAACACGCCATGGGCGAAGGCGGAGATCACCCGGGCCACCAGCAGGCCGGCATAGTCCGGGCTCAGCGCCGCACCGGCATTGCCGGCGATGAACAGCGCCATCAGCCCGAGCAGCAGCGGCTTGCGCGGCACGCGGCCGGTGAGGGCGGTGAGGATCGGGGCGCCGAAGGTGACGCCGAGCGCGTAGACGGAAACGATCAGTCCGGCGAGCGGCAGGTCGATATCGAGATCGGCGGCGACGGTCGGCAGCAGGCCGACGATGACGAATTCCGTGGTGCCGATGGCATAGGCCGCCACGGTGAGGGCGAAGAGGGCGATGGGCATGGTTGGCTCCGGCCGCGGCGAGGCGCCGCGCGAAAGGATCGTGGGTTGCCGGAACTATGGGGCGCGCCTTTCCTCTTGTTTATTCCAAGATCGTGATCAAGATCTGTGAAGCTTGTTCACGAATGGGGGCGGCCATGGACAACCGTGCCGGCGAGATGCAGGTGCTCGTCGAGGTCGCCGATCGCGGCAGCTTCTCCGCCGCCGGGCGGTCGTTGCGGCTGTCGCCCTCGGCGGTCTCGAAGATGGTGGCCCGCATCGAGGCCCGTCTCGGCGTGCGGCTGCTGGTGCGCTCCACCCGGGCGCTGGTGCTCACCCCCGAGGGGGAGGCTTATGTGGCGCGTGCCCGCATTATCCTCGCCGGCATCGAGGAGGCCGAGCGCCAGGTGGCGGGAGGCGCCGCCGCCGAGCCGCGCGGAAGGCTGCGCGTCTCCGCCTCGGTGGCGTTCGGCGAGCACTATCTGGTGCCGCTGATACCGCAGTTCCTGGCGCGCTATCCGCGGGTCTCGCTCGACCTGTCGCTGACCGACAGCGTCATCGACCTGCTCGGCGAGCGGACCGATCTCGCCATCCGCATCGGGCCGTTGCGCGATTCATCCCTGAAGGCGCGGCGGCTGTCGGAAAGCCGGCGGGTGATCGTCGGCGCGCCGGCCTATCTGGAACGGCATGGCGTGCCGGCGACGCCCGACGATCTGGAGGGCCACAACTGCCTGCGCTTCAATTTCCGCCGCAGCATGGATGACTGGCCGTTCCGCGACCCGGCGACGGGTGCATCCTTCACCCGCAGCGTCGGCGGCAATTTCGAGGGCAATAGCGGCGCCACGGTGCGGCGGCTGGCGCTGGAGGGGCTGGGTCTTGCCCGCATCGGCGCCTTCCACATCCATGCCGATATCGAAGCCGGCGCGCTGGTGCCGGTGCTGGAGGACTACAATGCCGGCGATATCGAGCAGATGAGCGCGGTCTATGTCGGCCACGCCCATCTCGATGCCCGCATCCGCGCCTTCGTCGATTTCCTCGCCGAGCGGATCAGGGGGTGAACGGCGGGCCGAAGCCCGCCGCGGCCGAGATCAGGCGAACGCCTTGAGATAGGCACGGGCGCTGGTGGAGGGACGGCCGGCGAGCCGCTCGACATCGCCGGAGGTCGCGGCATATTCGCCCGCGCCGAGCGCGGCGTAGAAGCTGGCCACCCCGGTCGCCACCCATTCCGGCAGGCCCATGGCGCGGAACTGCTCCTCGAAGGCGGAGACGGGCACCTCGAGCGCCCTGATCTCCCTGCCCGTCAGCTCGGAGAGGATCGCCGCGAGCTCGACCGCGCTCCAGGCCTCGCCGCCGGCGATCTCATAGACCTTGTTCTCGTGGCCGGCGCCGATGACCGCGCCGACGATCGAATCCGCCACGTCCTCGTGCGAGACATAGGCGACCTTGGCGTCGATGCTGGGGAAGGGCAGCACGCCGCCCGCCTTGGCGTTGGCGAACAGCGCGTCATTGTTCGACCAGTAGGAATTGTCGCGCAGGATGGTCCAGGCGAGGCCGGAGGCCTTCAGTTCCGCCTCGGTCGCCTCATGCGCCTTCGCCCAGTCGAAGCGGCTGGCGCTCACCGGGTTGGTGGCGCTGGTGTAGACGAGGCGCGCCACCCCGGCCGCCTTGGCGGCGTCGATGGCGCGATGATGCTGCGCGGTGCGGATGTCGTTGGTGCCGGCCCCGGAGATGAGCACGACGGTCTCGGCGCCGGCGAAGGCGGCCTTGAGGCTGGCCGGGTCGTCATAGTCGGCGGCGACCACCTCGAAGCCCTCGGCCTTGCGGGCGGCGAGCTTCTCCGGCGAGCGGACGGCGAGGCGGACCTTGCCGGCGAGGCCCTTGGCCTTGAAGGCATCGGCGAGGGTGGTGCCGAGCTTGCCGCTGGCGGCGGTGATGACGATCATGATGCACGGTCCCTGCATGGACGCCGGAGGGCGATGGCGCCGACGGGCTGTCCTTGGTTACGGAATGAGAGTAACATGCGCTTCTGCATCAAAGGCGCAAGAAGGCATCTTGCCGTGCCTCGGTATGCCGGCAGTAACCAATGGCGCGGGGTCTCGCGTGCCGCCGAAGGGAGCAGGGGATGGCTGGAATGATGAAGGCGGAATGGCTGGCGCTCGGCGATGCCTGCCCGGTGCGGCTGCTGCTCGACCGCATCGGCGATCGCTGGAGCGTGCTGGTGTTGACCGAACTCGACCCCGGCGTGCGGCGGTTTTCCGAACTGCGCCGCTCGATCCCGGACATCTCGCAGCGCATGCTGACCCAGACGCTGCGCTCGCTGGAAACCGACGGCTTCATCTCGCGCACGGTGTTCCCCACCGTGCCGCCGCGCGTCGACTACGAGCTGACCGATCTTGGCCGCTCGCTGATGGTGCCGCTCGGTGGCCTCATCGATTGGGTGAAGGCCAACGACGCCACGGTGCGCGGCGCGCGCCGTCAGCCGACCACGATGCCGGGCGAACCCGCTTCCAGCCGGCCGACGATGGCCGCCGCCGGATAGCCGGCGCCGCGGATCTCGGCGGCAAGGGCGTCGGCCGCTTCCGGCGCCACCGCGATCAGCAGGCCGCCCGAGGTCTGCGGGTCGGTGAGGAGATGACGCCGCCAGTCGGGAAAGCCCTCCGGCAGGGTCACGCCCTCGCCATAGCTCGCCCAGTTGCGGTGCGAGGCGCCGGTGACGAAGCCCTGGCGCGCCAGCGTCTCCGCCTGTCCCAGCACCGGCAGCGCGTCCGCGTCGAGGCGGAGTGCGAGGCCGGAGCCGCGCGCCACTTCCAGCCCGTGGCCGAGAATGCCGAAGCCGGTGACGTCGGTGACGGCGTGCACCTCGCTCCGCTTGCCGAGCGCGGCGCCGATGCGGTTGAGCCTGGTCATCGAGGCGATCATCTCCGCATAGGCTTCCCTCCCCAGCGCTTCCTTCTTGAACGCCGCCGAATAGAGCCCGACGCCGAGCGCCTTGGTGAGGATCAGCACGTCGCCGGCCCGTGCGGTGCTGTTGCGGCGGATCTCGTCGGGCCGGGCGGTGCCGATCACCGCCAGGCCGTAGATCGGCTCGGGCGAGTCGATGGAATGGCCGCCGGCGACGGGGATGCCGGCCTCGGCGGCGATGGCCTGCCCGCCGCGCAGGATGTCGCGCACCATCGGGGTCGGCAGCTTGCCGAGCGGCATGCCGAGGATGGCCAACGCCAGCAAGGGCTTGCCGCCCATGGCGTAGACGTCGGAAATGGCGTTGGTGGCGGCGATGCGGCCGAATTCATAGGGATCGTCCACCATCGGCATGAAGAAGTCGGTGGTGGCGATCAGGCAGGTTTCGTCGTCGAGCTGGTAGACGGCCGCGTCGTCGCCGGTCTCGGTGCCGACCAGCAGCTTTTCGAACGGCCCGCCCGGCGCCTGCTCGGACAGGAGCTCGCGCAGCACCGAGGGCGCGAGCTTGCAGCCGCAGCCGCCGCCATGGGCGAGGCTGGTGAGGCGGAACGGGGCCTCGGCGGACGGAATGGCAGGCGTGTCGAGCATGGTGAACTCTCCCTTTTCTTAACCTCTCCCCGCCGGGGGAGGTCGCCGCGCAGCGGCGGGTGAGGGGGGACGCGGCTGGGAAGCGTTGCATTTGCAGATGGACGTCATGCCCGGCCTTGTGTTGGGGCATCCACGTCTTCTTCCGCTCCGATGAACATTCGCTCTTTGGATGGGGGCGGCAAAAGGCGTGGATGGCCGGGACACGCCCGGCCATGACGTCGCGCGGAGGGCGGCGGTCTTTCTACGCCGAGATCTCGCTGGCCTTGATGGTGTATTTGAAGGCGTCCGGGTCGAGGCAGTCCTGGCGCAGGCTGGCCACCTCCGCCTGCGGATACATCAGGAAGCCGAGCTTGGGTCCGCTGGAGCCCGGCAGGGCGATGTCGTGGCCGTCATTATAGGCCAGCCAGTTGCCTTCCCAGGCGCCGAACAGCGCCTTGCGCGCGGCCACCACCTTGGCGTCGTCGATCGCGTTCTTCCCCGGCGGTTCCTCCAGCACCACCTTGCGCACGTCGGCGGGGTCGACGCCGACCCAGCCGAAGCCTTCCAGCCACACTTCGGCGCGGCAGTGCTGCGCCTTGGAGATCACCGGGGAATTGGCGCCGAGGCTCTTGTAGCCGAAGGCCGAGGGCGCCACGCGGATGCCGTAGAGATCGCGCGCCGGGAGGCCGGCGGCGCGGGACAGCCCGACGAACAGCGCGTTGAGGTCGGCGCATTTGCCGCCGAGATTGCCGCTCGCCAGCAGCGAGGCGATGTCGCCGGTGCCGCAGCCGCGGGTGGCGGCGTTGCGATAGGTGTTCTCCACCACCCATTCATAGATGGCACGGGCCTTCTCGACGTCGGTGGTCTTGCCGGCGACGATCTTGTCCGAGGTCTGCTTGACGAGGCCGTCGGTCGGGATGAGGTCGGTGGCCTTGAGGAACAGCGCCCGGTCCTGCGCCGACAGCGGCGCGGCGCTGCCGGGCGTGGAGAGGTCCGTCGCGCGGTCGCGGGTGGCGAATGTCGAGGTGATCTCCACCTGCGGCTTGTCCTCGCCCTCGGCCCAGGTGAGGTGCAGCAGCTTCGCCCCGTAATGCGGGTCCTGCACCACCTCGGCGGTCCTGGCATTGGTCTTCCAGGTGCTTTCGCCGGGCTTGAACCAGTCCTCGGCGGCGTAGGAAGGCAGCGGCACCCAGGCCTGAACCGGAGATTTCTGCGCCGGGCCGGCCTTGCCTTCCAGCGGCGCGACGTCGAGCGTCGTCACCACCTCGAAGCTGCGCCAGTTGCCGGGCTTCGGGGCGAAGGTCGCGGCCGCCGCCGGGGTGGCGGCCGCCTGCGCCAGGGCGGAATGGGGAAGGGCGGCGGCGGCCGCGAAGGCGGCGCCGGCTTTCAACAGGTCGCGACGGCTTGTCATTGTTGGTTGCTCCCGGAGTTGTCGGACAAGGCAGGCAGGGGCGCGGCCGCGCCGGGCGGCGCATCGGCGAAGAGGGCGTCGAGCGCCGCATGGGTGCGGGCGTCGTCCCAATCGACCGGGCCGGCGGCTTCGTTGCGCAGGGTGTGATCGGCGCCGAGCAGGTAGCTCGTCGGCAGCACGGCGACCTTCCAGGCCTTCATGGCGGCGCGGTCGTCGTCGACCAGCACCGGGAAGGGCAGGGTTTCATCGCCGAAGGCGCGCGCCAGGAAGCGACGGATGCGGATGGCCGGCTCGCCGACATCGACCGCGAGAATCACCGGGCGACGCGCGTCCGGCCGTTCGGCGAGGCGTCCGGCCAACCGATCGAGGCCCGCCATCTCCTCCCGGCAGGGCTCGCACCATGTCGCAAAGAAGTGAAGGACGACCGGCCGACCTTGCAGTGCGGCAAGGCTCTGCGGGCCGTGATCGAGCGAGGAAAGCGCCAGCGGCGGCAGCGCCGCGCCGGGCGCAAAGGCGGGCTCGGCCCGAAGCGGCGCGGCAGCGTCGAGGGAAAGTGACGCTACGGCAAGCATCAGGGCCGGCAAGGGAGAGTTGGCGGGGCCCCGGCACGCGGGAGCCGAACGAGCGAGCACGCCACAATCCTGCCGATAGTCGGGGCGTCCCGTCAATCGCCCGTCCGCCGGGGAGCGGGCGATGCTGCGGTGCGGTAGTGTGATTGCGAAATCGCACGACGGAAATGTCTGGAACAGCAGACTTTTTCCGTCCGGGTCGACTTTAGATGATTTGACATTGGAGTAGCTAAAAAATAGCGTCATTCAATCGGAATACCCTATCGGGAGATAGGGGAGACGGCCCTCCAAGCCGGGAGAACATTGCGATGAACATGGAGCTCTCGCGTCGCGCATTCCTGCGCACGTCGGGTGCAGGGTTAGCAGGGACGACGCTCGGGGCCTTCGGCTTCGGCGAGGCGGAGGCGGCGGTAGCCGCCCATGTCAAGCCGTTCCATTTGGCCAACACGGTCGAGGCCCGCAACACCTGCACCTATTGCTCGGTCGCCTGCGGCATCATCATCTTTGCGAAGGGCGACCTTCGGAAGGGCGAGAAGGCCGACATCGTCCATATCGAGGGCGATGCCGATCACCCCACCAATCGCGGCACGCTGTGCCCGAAGGGCGCGGCGCTCCTTAACATCGTGAAGTCCGAGACGCGCCTCACCCAGCCGATGGTGCGCAAGCCGGGTTCCGACAAGTTCGAGCCGATCTCCTGGGATGCGGCGCTCGATAAGATCGCCCGCGCCATGAAGGACGATCGCGACGCCAACTTCATCGCCAAGAACAAGGACGGTGTCACCGTCAACCGGTGGCTGACCACCGGCTTCCTGGCGGCGTCGGCGACGACCAACGAAACCGCGTTCGCCACCTACAAGGTGGTGCGCTCGACCGGCATGGTGGCTTTCGACAACCAGGCGCGCGTCTGACACGGCCCGACGGTGGCGAGTCTCGCCCCAACATTCGGCCGTGGCGCAATGACCAATTCGTGGACCGACATTCGGAACACGGATCTCGTCGTGATCATGGGCGGCAATGCCGCCGAGGCGCATCCGTGCGGATTCAAGTGGGTCACCGAGGCGAAGGCCAACCGTGGCGCCAAGCTGATCGTCATCGACCCGCGCTATAACCGCTCGGCGTCGGTCGCGGACTATTACGCGCCGATCCGCCAGGGATCGGACATCGCCTTCCTGATGGGCCTGATCAACTGGTGCATCCAGAACGACAAGGTCCAGTGGGACTACACCAAGGCGTTCACCAACGCGTCCTTCGTCGTGAAGGAGGGCTTCGCCTATCAGGACGGCCTGTTCACCGGCTATGACGAGGAAAAGCGCGACTACAACCGCGACAGCTGGGACTACGAGATCGGGCCGGACGGCTATGCGGTGGTCGACGAGACGCTGCAGCATCCGCGCTGCGTGTGGAACCTCCTGAAGCAGCACGTCGCCGTCTACACGCCGGAGATGGTGGAGCGCATCTGCGGCACGCCGAAGGACAAGTTCCTGCACATCGCGCAGATGATCGGCGAGTGCTCCTCGCCGACCAAGACCATGACGTCGATGTATGCGCTCGGCTGGACCCAGCATTCCAAGGGTTCGCAGAACATCCGCGGCATGGCGATGCTGCAGCTCATCCTCGGCAATATCGGGGTGCGCGGCGGTGGCATGAACGCGCTGCGCGGCCACTCCAACATCCAGGGGCTGACCGATATCGGGCTGATGAGCAATCTCCTGCCCGGCTATCTCAACATCGCCACCGACAAGGAAGTGGACTTCGCCACCTACATGTCGACGCGCGGCTTCAAGCCGCTGCGGCCGAACCAGATGAGCTACTGGCAGAACTACAAGAAGTTCTTCGTCAGCTTCATGAAGTCCATGTACGGCTCCGCCGCCACGGTGGAGAACGACTGGGCCTATGACTACCTGCCCAAGCTCGACGTGGCCGGCTACGACGTCCTGCGCATCTTCGAGATGATGAAGCAGGGGAAGGTGAACATCTATTTCTGCCAGGGGTTCAACCCGCTGCAGGCCTTCCCCAACAAGGGCAAGCTCGCCGAGGCGCTGGCCAAGCTCAAGCTGCTCGTCATCATGGATCCGCTCCAGACCGAGACGGCCCGCTTCTGGGAAGACCACGGCATCTACAACAAGGCCGATCCCGCCTCGATCAAGACCGAGGTGATCCAGCTGCCGTCGACCTGCTTCGCGGAGGACGAGGGCTCGCTGGTCAATTCCGGCCGCTGGCTGCAATGGCACTGGCCGGGCGGCTCGCCTCCGGGCGAGGCCAAGCACGACACCTGGATCATGGCGCAGATCCATCTGCGGCTGAAGGAGTTGTACGCCAAGGAGGGCGGCGCCTTCCCCGATCCGATCGTCAATCTCAACTGGGCCTACAAGGATCCGGGCGAGCCGACGCCGGAGGAGCTCGCCAGGGAGATGAACGGCTCGGCGCTGGTCGACGTGTTCGATCCCAATGATCCGAGCAAGAAGATCCTGGAGGCGGGCAAGCAGCTTTCCGGCTTCGGGCTCTATCGCGACGACGGCACCACCGCCGGCGGCTGCTGGATCTATTCCGGCTGCTGGACGGAGGCGGGCAACATGATGGCGCGCCGCGACAATTCCGACCCGGACGAGACCGGCGCCTATCTGAAATGGTCCTTCGCCTGGCCGGCGAACCGACGCATCCTCTACAACCGCGCCTCCTGCGACCTCGACGGCAAGCCGTGGGATCCCTCGCGCAAGCTGATCGAGTGGGACGGCGCGAAATGGTCCGGCTACGACGTGCCGGACATCGCGCCCACCGCCAAGCCGCGCGAGGTCGGCCCGTTCATCATGAACCCGGAGGGCTCATCGCGCCTCTTCGTGCGCAAGATGATGCGCGACGGGCCGTTCCCGGTGCATTACGAGCCGTTCGAGAGCCCGGTCGCCAACGCGATCGCGCCCAAGGTGCGCGGCAACCCGGTGGCGCGCGTGTTCGCCGACGACTGGAAGCAGTTCGCCGACATCGGCGATCCCAACTTCCCCTATGCCGGCACCTCCTACCGCCTTACCGAGCACTTCCACTACTGGACCAAGAACAACCACGTGAACTCGGTGCTGCAGCCGCAGCAATTCGTCGAGATCTCGGAGGAGCTTGCCAAGGAGAAGGGCATCGTCAAGGGCGGCTGGGTGCGGGTGTGGTCGAAGCGCGGCGAGATCCTCGCCATCGCGGTGGTCACCAAGCGCATCAAGCCGCTGAAGGTCGACGGCAAGACGGTGCATGTGGTCGGCGTGCCCATCCACTGGGGCTTCGTCGGCGCCGCCCGCAAGGGCTTCCCGGCGAACGTGCTCACGCCCTTCGTCGGCGACGCCAATATCGAGACGCCGGAATTCAAGGCGTTCATGGTCAATATCGAGCCCTCCACCGGGCCGGTGGCGTAGGGAGGCGGCGCGCATGTTTCCCCCAATTCCCAACCCGTCCGTCGACCCGGCCGCGGCGACCCCGCGCTTCGGCGAGAAGGACATCATGCGCCGCTCGGCTTCCACGGTGGAGCCGCCGGCGCAGCGGCTCACCGAGGTGGCGAAGCTCATCGACGTGACCAAGTGCATCGGCTGCAAGGCCTGCCAGGCCGCGTGCCTGGAATGGAACCAGCTCACCGAGGAGGTCGGCATCAACCACGGGGTCTACGACAACCCCATGGACCTGACCGAGAACACCTTCACGCTGATGCGCTTCACCGAGTGGGTGAATCCCGAGACCGAGAATCTCGAATGGCTCATCCGCAAGGATGGCTGCATGCATTGCGAGGATCCGGGCTGCCTCAAGGCCTGCCCGTCTCCCGGCGCCATCGTGCAGTATTCGAACGGCATCGTCGATTTCCAGCACGAGAACTGCATCGGCTGCGGCTACTGCATCAAGGGCTGCCCGTTCAACATCCCGCGCATCTCCAAGGTCGATCACACCGCCTACAAGTGCACGCTGTGCTCGGACCGCGTCGCGGTCGGCCAGGGCCCGGCCTGCCAGAAGGCGTGCCCGACCCAGGCCATCGTCTTCGGCACCAAGGAGGAGATGAAGGGCTGGGCGGATTTCCGCATCAAGGACCTGAAGTCGCGCGGCTTCGAGAATGCCGGCCTCTATGATCCGCAGGGCGTCGGCGGCACCCATGTCATGTATGTGCTGCACCATGCCGACCAGCCGTCGATCTATGCGAACCTGCCGGACAATCCGCGCATCTCGCCGATCGTCGAGACCTGGAAGGGCATCACCAAATATATGGGCATGGCCCTGATGGGCGTGGCGGCGGCGGCCGGCGTGCTGCACTACCTCGTCGCCGGTCCCAACAAGGTGACGGAAGAGGACGAGGAGAACGCCGAGAAGCTCGCCGGCGCCGCCGACTTGCCGCCTCCGGCCGGCCCGGCGGGCAGTGAGGGGAGGCCGACATGAGCGCGCACGACCCGAAAACGCCGGTGCCGACGCCGGCCGACGACGTGCAGTCGGGCGATGCGGTGCATCCCGGCCACCCGGTGACGGTGGACCGCTACACCGTCGCCGCGCGCATCAACCACTGGATCACCGCCGTCAGCCTGGTGCTGCTGGCGCTGTCCGGCCTTGCTTTGTTCACGCCCCGGCTGTTCTTCCTCACCGGCCTGTTCGGCGGCGGGCAGATGACGCGTATCCTGCATCCGTGGATCGGCGTGGTGCTGTTCTGCTCCTTCGCCCTGCTGTTCGTGCGGTTCTGGCGCGCCAACCTGCCCAAGCGCGTCGACGCCGAATGGCTGGCGCATTCGAGCGACCTGCTGGCCGGCCGCGAGGAGAAGATGCCGGAGGTCGGCAAATACAATGCCGGCCAGAAATTCGTGTTCTGGTCGATGTCGGCGCTGATCCTGGTGCTCATCACCTCGGGCATCGTGATGTGGGACCAGTATTTTTACCCCTACACCACCATCGAGCAGAAGCGCATCGCCATCCTCGTGCATTCGGCGACGGCGATCTTCGCCATCTGCGTGTGGATCGTGCATGTCTATGCCGCGATCTGGGTCAAAGGCACGTTCAGCGCCATGACGCGCGGCAACGTCACCGGGGGCTGGGCGTGGCGGCATCACCGCAAATGGCTGCGCGAGCTGGTGGGCAAGCCGGGTTCGGCCCCCACGGGCCGCGGCACCCATACGCCGGCGGAGTGAGGCCGGAAGCCTCCCTCTCCCCGCGGGGGAGAGGGGTGGGGTGAGGGGGAGCAAGGCTCCAAGGCTCCGCAATCGCGTCCCCCCTCACCGACCGGCTTCGCCGGCCACCTCTCCCCGCCGGGGAGAGGGTAAGAAAGTGGCCGCTCTCGCCTCACTTCGGCCGGAGCGGCAATCGAGAGGAACCACCGCGCCCCTCGGTGGTTCCTAGTGAAACCACGTGGCCCGTGCGGTTCGTGAGGAAACTTATGTCCACCGATATCCAGCCCGATCCCACCGTCATCGGCGCCGTCTCGACGCCGCCCTTCGCGGTGGCTCCCGACCCGTCGTCGCTGTTCCCGATCCGCGCCAGACGCCTGCGCGCCTATGCGGCGGTGAGCCCGATGAAGCCCTATCTCGATTTCGTCGCCGGCCTGGTCGATGCGCAGGCCGAGACCGTGGCGCTGGCGCCGGCCGCCATCCCGGCCGAGCAGGTCGCCCGCGCGACGGAGTTCGGCATGCCGCCGCTGGATCGTTCGGCGCTGGCCGCCGATCCCGCCTTCACCCCGACGCTGGACATCCTGTTCGACGCGGTGGCCAAGCGGCCGATGCCGGAGCCCGCCGCCGCCGCGCTGGCGCGCCTGCGCCAGGCGGGCGACGCGGTGCGCGCCGAGATCGCCGGCAATGTGCTCGCCCACGCGGTTCCGGTGGAGGCGCTGGCCGAGCATGCCTTCATGGCCGCCGGGCTGGAGGTGCTGGCCACCCGGCTCGCCGCCACGCTCGATCCCAAGGCGCTCAGGCCGGTGAGCGAGACGGCGGTGTGCCCGGCCTGCGGCGGGCCGCCGGTGGCCTCGCTCATCGTCGAATGGCCGAATGCGCATGGCAACCGCTTCTGCGCCTGCGAGCTGTGCGCCACCCTGTGGAACTATGTGCGCATCAAATGCGTGTCCTGCGGTTCCACCAAGGGCATCGGCTATCAGGAGGTGGAAGGTGGCCCCGGCACGGTGAAGGCCGAGACCTGCGACGAATGCCGCACCTATGTGAAGGTGCTGCACCAGCACAAGGACCCGTCGATGGAGGCGCTGGCCGACGATATCGGCTCGCTGCCGCTCGACATGCTCATGCGCGAGGGGGCCTATCGCCGCGCCGCCTACAACCCGTTCCTGCTCGGCTATTGAGGGAGGCGGTCATGGATGCGGAAGCCCGTCCCTCCCTGCGCGACCTGCCCTCGGTCGACCAGGTGCTGAAAACCGGGGCCGCGCTCGAGGCGGCGCAGCGCTTCGGCCGCGTGCCGCTCACCGCCGCGGTCCGCGCCGCGCTGGAGGAGGTGCGCGCCTGCGTGCTCGCCGGCCAGCTCGCCAGCGTGCCCTCGCCGGACCATGTGGCGCTGGCGGCGGCCGAGCAGCTGGCGCTCGCCTCCCGCTCGTCGCTGCGGCCGGTGTTCAACCTCACCGGCACGGTGCTGCACACCAATCTCGGCCGCGCCGTGCTGGCGGAGGCGGCGGTGGAGGCCGCCACCGCCGCCATGCGCTCGGCGGTGGCGCTGGAATACGATCTCGGCACCGGCAAGCGCGGCGAGCGCGACGACCATGTCCGGGAGCTGCTGATCGAGCTCACCGGCGCCGAGGACGCCACCGTCGTCAACAACAACGCCGCCGCGGTGCTGCTGGCGCTGAACACGCTCGGCGCCGGCAAGGGCGCCGTCGTCTCGCGCGGCGAGCTCATCGAGATCGGCGGCGCCTTCCGCATGCCGGACATCATGGCCCGCGCCGGCGCCCGTCTCGTCGAGGTCGGCACCACCAACCGCACCCACGCGAAGGACTATCTCGGCGCCCTCGACGCCGAGACCGGGCTGATCCTCAAGGTGCACACCTCGAACTACCGCATCGAGGGCTTCACCAAGGAAGTGTCGGCGCGCGAGCTGGCGCAGATCGCCCGCCAGCACGGCGTGCCGCTGGTGCACGACCTCGGCTCCGGCACGCTCGCCGATCTCGCCCGGCTCGGCGTCGGCCGCGAGCCGACGGTGCGCGAGACGGTGGCCGACGGCGCCGATCTCGTCACCTTCTCCGGCGACAAGCTGCTCGGCGGCCCGCAGACCGGCTTCCTCGTCGGCCGCGCCGATCTGATCGCCGCGATCAACCGCAACCCGATGAAGCGGGCGCTGCGCGTCGACAAGATCCGCCTCGCGGCACTGGAGGCCACGCTCCGGCTCTATCGCGACCCGGACACGCTGGCCGCCCGCCTGCCGACGCTGCGCCTGCTCGCCCGCCCGGCCGGGGAGATCCGCGCGCTGGCCGAGGCGCTGGCCATGCCGGTCGCGACGCTCATCGGCGACGACTGGCTGGTATCGGTTGTCGATTGCGCCAGCCAGATCGGCTCCGGCGCCCTGCCGCAGGAGACGCTGGCCAGCGCCGGCCTCGCCCTGCGCCCGGCCGACGGCTCGGGCAGCGCGCTCGCGGCGCTGGCAGCGGCGCTGCGCCGGCTGGAGCGGCCGGTGATCGGCCGCATCACCGATGGCGCGCTGCTGCTCGACCTGCGCTGCCTGGAGGACCCGCAGGGGCTGCTCGACAGCCTCGCCGGGCTGCCGTCGTGATCATCGGCACGGCCGGCCATATCGACCACGGCAAGACGGCGCTGGTCGGCGCCCTCACCGGCGTCGATACCGACCGGCTGAAGGAGGAGAAGGCGCGCGGCATCTCCATCGATCTCGGCTTCGCCTATCTGCCGACCGAGAACGGCATTCTCGGCTTCATCGACGTGCCCGGCCATGAGCGCCTGGTGCACACCATGCTGGCCGGCGCCGGCGGCATCGACTTCGCGCTGCTGGTGATCGCCGCCGACGACGGTGTGATGCCGCAGACCCGCGAGCATCTGGCCATCCTCGACCTGCTGGGCGTCTCCCGCGGCCTGGTGGCGCTGACCAAGGCCGACCTCGTCGACGCGCCTCGTCGCGCAGCGGTGTCGTCCGAGATCGCCGCGGCGCTGGAGGGTACCGCGCTCGCGGGCGCGCCGATCCTGCCGGTCTCCGCCCGCACCGGGGAGGGGCTCGCCGAATTGCGCGACGCCCTCGTCGCGGCGGCGGCCACTGTCGCCGGGCGGAACGAGGGGCGCTTCCGCCTGTCGGTGGACCGTTCCTTCGCGCTCGCCGGCGCCGGCACCGTCGTCACCGGCACCGTGGTGTCCGGCGCGGTGGCGGTGGGCGACCGGGTGGTGGTGAGCCCGTCCGGCCTTGCCGCCCGCGTGCGGTCCATCCATGCGCAGAACCGGCCGGCCGAGCGGGGGATCGCCGGCGACCGCTGCGCGCTCAACCTCGCCGGCGAGGGCGTCACCGCGCCGGCGATTTCGCGTGGCGACGTGGTGCTCGATCCCTCGCTTCACGCCCCGACCGACCGCATCGATGCTCGCCTGCGCGTGCTGGCCTCGGAGCCGAAGCCGCTCGGCACCTGGTTCCCGGCGCGGCTGCATCACGGCGCGGTGGAGATCGGCGCCCGGGTGGTGCCGCTTTCCGCCGAGGCGATGGCGCCGGGGGATGAGGGGCTCGTGCAGCTGGTGCTCGAACGCCCCATCGCGGCGGCCGTGCGCGACCGCTTCGTGCTGCGCGACACCTCGGCCCGGCGCACCATCGGCGGCGGTCGTTTCCTCGATCTGCGCGCCCCGGCCCGCAAGCGCCGCACGCCGGAGCGCCTCGCCGTCATCGAGGCCGCCGCCGAGGCCGATCCCGCCGTCGCGCTGGCCGGCCTTCTGGAACTGCCGCCATATCACCTCGATCTCGATGCCTTCGCCCGCGACCGCGCGCTCGCCACCGACGCGCCGGCGGCTCTGGCGGCGGGGCTCGGCCTCGTCACCCTCGCCGCCGGCGGCGTCACTCTGGCGCTTTCGGCGTCACGCTGGGCGGGGCTGCGTGCCGGCATCGCCGAGGCGCTCGCCGCCTATCACGCTGCCAATCCCGACCTTGCCGGCATGGGCGTCGAGAAGCTGCGCCTGGAGCAGGCGATCCGCCTGCCGAGGCCGGCCTTTCTCCTCGCGCTTGCCCGCCTCGCTGAAGCGGGGATGCTGGCGGTGGAAGGCGCCTGGGTGCGGCTCGCCGGCCACGAGGTGCGGCTCACCCCCCGCGACGAGGTGCTGTGGGAAGCCGTCGAGCCGATGCTCGCCGGCCCCGAGCGCTTTCGCCCGCCGCGGGTGCGCGACATTGCCGGCCGGCTCGACGAGCCGGAAGCCGAGATCCGCCGGTTGTTCAAGCTGCTGTCGCGGCTGGGGAAGGTCGACGAGGTGGCGCATGACCACTTCTTCCTCCGCCCGGTGGTATCGGTTATGGTCGGTCACGCCAAGGCCTTGGCCGCGGACGGGGAATTCGGCGCCGCCGCCTTCCGCGACCGCATCGAGGGAGGCGCAGGGGCTGGAGAGCATGCGGTCGGCCGCAAGGTGGCGATCCAGATCCTGGAGTTCTTCGACCGCCACGGCGTCACGCTCCGGCGCGGCGACCTGCGCCGGATCAACCGGCACCGGCTCGACCTGTTCGGCGTGGCGGACGCGCCGCCCGCCGCCGGGGACGACGCGGCGAAGGCTTCGGCCCTGAGCCCCTAGACCGGGACGCGCCCGGTCGGCAGGAGGGGGCGAGGGTCGATGAAGGAGTGGTTGGAAGGGGTGCCTGTTCGCCTCGCGAAGGTCTTTCGCCTTTCGCGGAACAGGTGCCGGAACTGATGGGGAAGGGAACAGGCGCCGGTGCGCCTGCTGGTCTTCAAAACCAGAAGGGGCCGCGCGCCGGTCCTTGGTGGGTTCGACTCCCACTCTCTTCCGCCAGTCCCGCCGGCCGCCGCAGAAGGCGGCCCGGCGCTCGCCGCCGCCCTGCGAGGACCGTTCGCCGCGCTACTCGTTGATCTCGGGCTCGACGAGCCGGGCGAGGTTCCGCAGCGAATCCTGCCAGCCGAGATAGCAGGCCTCCACCGGAATGACGTCCGGTATGCCTTCCTGGACGATGCTGATCTCGGTGCCGACCGACACTTTCTTCAGCTCTACCGTCACCTGGATCTCGCCGGGCAGGCCGGGGTCGTCGAACGTGTCCGTGTAGCGCAGGCGCTCGCCCTCGACGAGTTCGAGATATTCGCCGCCGAAGCTGTGGCTGTTGCCGGTGGTGAAGTTGCGGAACGACATGCGGAACGTCCCGCCGACCCGCGGCTCGAGATGATGCACGGTGCAGACGAAGCCGTTGGGCGGAAGCCATTTCGCCAGCGCGTCGGCCTCGATGAAGGCGCGGTAGACTTTCTGGGGAGCGGTGGCGAGAACGCGGTGCAGGCGCACGGTGCCGGGCATGTCGGTTTTCCTCCTGGGATGGTTGATCCACGCTCCTAGGACGAACCGGCGGCCGCCACCCCGACACGCCGCCGCGAAAAATCCGCGACGGCGTCCGGTCCGCGTTCACTCGCGCTTGTAGAGCCGGCGGGCGAACTCGATCTCGGACACGCCGTTCATGGCATCGGTGTTGCCCTGCGCCGCCAGCGCCCGGAAGATCCGCTCGGCGGAGCGATAGTCGCGCAGATTATAGTAGCACCAGCCGCGCAGCATCATGTGATCCTGCTGCTCCGGGCCGATGCGGGCGAGCTCGTCGAGCGAGATCAGCGCCTCGACATAGCGCTGGTCCTTGTAGAACTCGAAGGCGCGCTGGGCGAGCAGGTCGGCGGTCAGCTGCATGGCGCGGCGCGGCGATTGCGGCGCCTCGACGGCGGCCACCTGCGCCTGGTTGGTCATGCCCTTGCGCATATAGGCGAGCGACTTGCCGTAGGCGGCCTCCTCGGCGACCCGCCCGCCGGACTTGATCGCCTCGTCGAAGGCGCTCACCGCCTCGATCGGCCGGTTGAGTTCCATCAGCCGCCAGCCGCGGGAGAGCGCGGCGGCGCCGCCGCCCCGCACCGAACCGCTGCCGGAGGCCGCCCGGGGACGCGGCGCCGGAGCGGGTGCGCTCTCGCGATAGCTTGTCGGCTGCGCATAGGAGCGTCCGGCGGGCGCGCTCTGCGCCGGCGCGGTCTGCACGAGGATCGGCTGACGTCCGGCGGCGGCCTGCGTCGGCACGGGCTGGAACTGTTGCGTCGGCGCCTGGGCCGGTATCGGCTGGAAGCCCGCCTGCGGCGCCGCGGGGGCCGGGGCGAAGCCGCCGGCCGGCGGCGGGGTGACGCGCAGGGCGGCGGCGACCAGCGGATCGGTAGTGCGGTCGATCCGGCCCTGCAGGTTGCGTGCCTCCAGCGTCGCCCGCAATTGCGGATCGACCAGCGCCACGATGCGCTCGGAACGGCCGCGCCAGGTCTGCACCAGCGCGTTGAGCCGGGCGGCGTCGTTCAGCCGCCAATAGGTGAGGGCGAGGCCGTAGGAGGAAGGCTCGTCGTTCGGGTCCCAGGAGAGAGCGGTCTGGAACCAGGCCTGCGCCACCACCAGCTGCCCGGTATTGAAGGCGTACCAGCCGAGCGCCTGGGCGCCGGGCACGTATCTGTCGCGCATCACCACCGGGCTGAAGCGCGTCAGCACCGTCTCGCCGAGCACCGGCGGCGGCGCGGCGGTGAGCAGGCTGATGACGACGTCGAGATAGGCCTTGTTGTTCTCCGGCGCGGCGTCGCGCCATTCGAAGGCGATCGGCTCGGCCTCCAGCGCCCGCCCCAGCGAGTTGAGCGCCAGCACGTAGCCTTCGGCCGCCTTGGCGCCGCCCTTGCGGTCGAGCGCCAGCTTGAACCAGTCGAGGGCGCGCGAGGCCTCGTCGTGGCGGAACAGGTACCAGCCGAGCAGCAGCGGGTCGCCCGGCGTGTCGCCGCCGCGCGCCACCGTCTCCAGGCGGGAGATGTCGTCGGCGGAGACGACATATTCCGGGTTCTCCGCCGCCCT
Source organism: Ancylobacter oerskovii (assembly GCF_018390555.1). GTDB lineage: Bacteria > Pseudomonadota > Alphaproteobacteria > Rhizobiales > Xanthobacteraceae > Ancylobacter > Ancylobacter oerskovii. The sequence goes on from NZ_JAHBGB010000036.1 coordinate 27,973, forward strand.
GCCGATGCGCCGGCGGATCAGCTCGTCGCGGATGGGGGCGAATTCCGGCTGGCCCTGCGCGTCCTTGCGCTCCAGCGCCAGCAATTGCTTGAGCTGCTCGTCATTGAGGACGGGCATCGCCTTCTGGATGGTGGCGAGGCGCTCGGCGGCGTCGCTGCAAGTGGTGAGGAGATAGGTGAAGACGTCGAGCGCGCGCTGCAGCTGGTCGGTCTTGCCGAAGGCTTCGGCGACGCGCCAGAGGATATCGACATTGGCGCAGGTGAGGATGGCCGGCGTCTCCGTCGCCATGCGCAGCACCGTGCTCCATTGCTGGGCGTCGGAGGCGTTGATCAGCCGGCGGCGGTTCTCGCTCTCGGCGAGGCGGGCGACGAGCTCCGCCGGCGGCTGCCAGGAGGCGTCGGCGGCCTGGCGGGCGGCGATGGCGCTGCGCACGTCGGAAAGCTTGCCCTCGGCATAGAGCGTCCACATGCGCTCGAGATCGGGATCGGTCTGCGGGCCGAACAGGTCCGCCGGCGGCGACCAGTCGGGATAGAGCGCGCGCAGCCGGGCGATCTCGGCCTCGAGGCGGCGGGTGTCGCCCTGGGAGGCGAAGTAGCGCAGCGCGCTTTCGTCGACCTTGGGGCGGGCATCGGCGGGCGGCGTGCCGGCGGTCGGCGCCTCGCCGACCGGGAGCTGCACCTGCTGGGCGATGGCGGGGATCACGGCTCCCCCCAAGAGCAACAGCAGGGCAGCTCGCTTCAGAGACATCGCGGATATTTCTCCACCAGCACGGCCCAACTGAGCAGAAACAGCGTCGAGGGGTAGTAGAGCGTCGGCTCGAAGCGCCTCAGCTCCTGCGGAATCGCGGTTCCCTCCAGCGCGCAGGCCAGCAGCGCGCCGAGCATGCGGTACCCCGGCTCGGTGAGCGGGGTCACGACGCGGCCCGACGGAATGTCGACCACGGCGGGGACGCCGCCATTCTCGACCAGCCAGTTGCGCCGGAAGCCTTCCAGTATCTGCGGGTCCGCGATCCCTGCCCTCAACAGGTAAAGAGATATCCTTAACGAATTGTAACCAAAGACCGGCGGGAACCCCTCGGCGAGCGACACCGGCCCGCGCGCCGGCGCGGCGATCCAGTCCGGCGGCAGCTGCGCCGGCCCCAGCCGGGCGACGGTGAGGAGATCGAGCCCGCTGGTGCCGAGCTTCACCCAGTCGGTCTCCGGCGCCAGCTGGGCCAGGACAGGGAAAGCCTCAAAGATCCAATAGGATAGGTTGAGGATCGGGCCGTCCTTCCGCTCCTCGGCGGAGAAGCCCATCACCCCCGGCAGCAGCACCAGCCGGTCTCCCGATTTCACCACCAGCTTGGCGCCGAGCGCGCGGGCGATCTTGCGGGCGGCGTCGGTATAGGCCGGGTTGTTCCAGGCGGCGCCGGCGCGGGCGAGGGCGTAGGAAATTAATATATCGCCGTCGCTGGCGGCATTGACGTCGGTAACATGAGGGGTGGCGTTGGGGTCCCAGCGCCACGCCGCCAGCCCGTCGTCGCGAATCATCAGCTCGGTGCGGGTGAAGCTCCAGATGCGCTCGAAATTGCTGCGGTCGCCGGCGAGAAAGGCCAGCAGCATGCCGTAGCCCTGGCCCTCGCTGTGGCTGATGTCGCCATTGGCGGTGTCGACCACCCGGCCGTTCTCGGCGACGAAACGGTCCCGGTAGGCGTTCCAGGCCTCCATCGGCACCGTATTGGCCATGGGCTGTGCCTTCAGCGAGAGGACGCCGCCGGCGCCGCCGGCGAAGACGGCGAGGGCGAGAAGCGCGGCGCGGACGACCCGCCTCATGAGGGACGTCCGAGGCGGCGCAGCAGCAGGAAGGTGGCGATGCCGAGCACCAGCGAGGCGACCATGAGCATCAGCGCATAGGGCACGATGTTGGTTGACAGCCAGTTGGCGCTGATCATGCGGATATTGGCGAGGCTCAGCGGCGCGGTCACGATGAAGCGGCGGGTGGCGACCTCGTGCCGCTCGACCTCGCCGGAGGCGGCCTGGAAGGCGGCGGCCTGCCCGCCGATGCGGTTCCAGGATTCCTCGGCGGCGAGGCGCGCCATGCCGCTCTCCAGCGTCTCGGGGGTGCGCCCGGTCACCAGCGTCCACACCGCCGCGCCGTTGGGGCTACTGCCCTGCGCCATCAACACCGAGCTGCGCGGCGGCGGCTCGTAGAGCACGCGCTGGCCCTGGTTGATGCGCAGCGATTCGAAGCTGATGGAGAAGGTGCGCTTCAGCCAGCCCTCGAAGCTGTCGGCGAGGGCGCGCAGCGCGCCGGTGTTCTGCACCGAATTGCGCCAGCGCTCATAGATCTCGGAGGTGCTGGTATCGTCGTCGGCCCCGGCCGGCTCCGCCGGGCGGGCGGCGCTGCCGGCCTGGCGGGCGCGGAAGCGCTCCAGCACACCGTCATAGCCGTTGGCAGGGCCGGCACCGCCGGCGGCTTCCTCGTCATTCGCCACCACCCAGTTCGACCGGGTGGATTCGTTGATGCCGACCAGGTCGAGCACATTGGCCGGGATGTGGTCGATGTCGCCGATGAACAGGGCATTGCGCTCGGCGAGCGAGGTGGCGGCGGGCGAGACGTCGAGCGGCAGCGCCCGGCCATGCGCGCGCGCCAGCCGCGCGAGCAGCGTCGCCGCCGTCGCCAGCGTCGGCGCGTCCTGGCGGGCCAGCACCACCGCGGTCGGGGCGGCGCCGTCGCGGGCATAGGGAAAGGCGTCGGCGGTCAGGGCGGCGAGGTTGGGCACCGTGCCGATGCGCGCGAAGTCGTCCATCGCGAATTCGGTGGAATCGAACAGCACGAAGCGGCTGTCGCTTGGCAGGGTGGCGCCGGGGCCGCAGCGGGCATCCGCCTCGGTGTCGAGCACCACTTCCAGCCAGAGATGGTTGATGCCGGGGCGGAAATTGCGCAGCGGGATCTGCATCGGCTGGTGCTGCATCAGCCCGCCGCCGCGGGTGGTGATCGGCAGGTTCGAGGCGATCTGCCGGTTCACATAGACGTCGACATGGCTGCCCGGCCGCACGGCGGCGGTGAAGGCGACGTCGAGCAGCAGCGTGGCGTTGCCGTAGAACTCGGCGAAGAAGTCGGCGGGCAGGGCCATCTGGAACTCGACCCGCAGGCGGCGGCCGGAGAATTCCTGCGTCGTCACCCCGAGCTCGGCGAGGCGTAGCCTGCGGGCGCCTTTGAACAGCGGCGCGTTCGGCGCGAAGCTGGTGGCGGTCGGGATGCTGTCGTTCTGGTTGAGCATGACGTCGTTGAGACGGTCGATCGCGCGGTCGACATCGGCGGCCGCGGGGCCGGACAGCACCAGCGTCGGCCCGCCGATCCGGCTGTCGTCGACCAGGCTGGCGACCGGGCGCTGGCGCGCCTCCGCCGGGGGATTGGCCATCAGCCGCGGCAGCTCGCCCGCCGGGCCGATCACCACGTTCAGCGTGCCGGCGGGAGCCGGGCCGGCGGCTCCCTCGACGAGGCTGACCGCCGCATTGGGGAACAGGCCGCGCAGGCCGAGCCCCTGGACGGCGCGCAGCACCCGCGGCGCCGCGCCTTCCACCGAGCCGGGGGTGATGACGCGGATATGGGTCATGCCCTTGGCGTCGAAGCCGACGGCGGCGAGATCGTCGAGCCCGCCGGCGATCTTCGGCCGCCCGCCGGCATAGGAGATGCCGGTGCCCTCATTGTTGATCTCGGTCCACAGCTCGTAGGTGGCGTTCACCGCGCAGTCGATGCGGTGGCGCTGCTGCACGTCGATGCGCACCAGGTTGGCGCCGGCGCGCAGCGTGCCGCGCGGGATCGGCGCGGCGATCCGCGACGGCTCCTGCGAGGAGGAGATCGGCGTCTCGACCACGGTCTGGCCGTTGATGGTGACGCGGATGCGCGAGGCTTCCGGCATCACCACCACGGCGTTGAGGTAGCTGAGCAGGAAGGTGGCCTGCCGCGCCGCCTCCTCCTGCGTGGCGTAGATGACGAAGGCGCGGGAGGACACCTCGCCGGCGAACACCATCCGCGCCTGCGGGATGAGGAAGCGGTCCGGCCGCTGCGGCGCCGCCGGCTGGCTGGCGACCGGCGCAAGGGGAGCCGGGGCCGGCTGGCCGGGTATCATCTGGAACGGCGCGGCGGCGGGAGCCTGTGCCGCCGGCGGGGCGGGGGCCTGCGTGGACGGCGCCGCGCCGGGGGCGGGGGATTGCGGGGCGGGGGATTGCGGAATCGGGGGCTGCGCCACCGCCGAGGGCGTGCCGCGTCCGTCGGCGCCGGGAACGGTCATCGGCACCGAGACCGGAGGGGCGCCGGCGGCCGGCGGGCGCGCCGCGCCGCCGAGCGGCGGCGTCATCTGGAATTGGCCGGTGCCCTGTCCGGCGGCCGGCGACCCCTGCTGCGCCGTCGCCGGGCCGGGCGGCGTCAGCCCCAGCAGCGCGGCGGCGAGGGCGAGCGCCGCGGCGCGGCGGAGCGGGAGGCGCGCGCGCATCGTCACGACTCCCGCTTGGCGGCGGCGAAGAGCGGGTTCCGGCGGCGCTCCCGCCAGAGCCGCTGCAGGTGCACGAAATAGGAGAGCCCGCGGCCGGTATGGTAGAGCGCCTGCCGGATGAAGCGCAGCGTGCCGAACAGCACGCCGGGATTGCGCCGGCGGGATTCCTGGAATTTCCGCCATTCGTCGGCATTGGCGAAGATCAGGTCGGCGACGAGGCGGTAATGCATCGGCGTCTTCGGCTCGAACTGGCAGCCGAACACCACGCCCTGCTTGTCCTCCTCGACATTGCGGATCGACAGTGGCAGCGCCTCGTCGCCGAGATCGGCATGCGGCTTGAAGCGCATCTGCGCCTCCTGCCCGCGCTCGAAGTCCGGGCGCCCGATCCCCTCGGCGAGGCGCACGCGGGCGCCGCCGGTGGAGCCGTCCTCCACCGTCGCGGGATAGGTGATGCCGTTGATGGTCATCTCGCAGCGGCGCAGCAGGTTGACGCGGTGGGTGCGCCGGCGGTTGCGCCGCTCGGAGACCACGCCGAGCGCGCAGCCGGCGATCAGCAGGTTCAGCACGTTCCAGCCGCCGACCACGATGATGACGTCGGCGTTGAAGGGCTCGGTCAGCGCCCGGTAGATGGAAACGAACAGCGCCGCGACCAGCACCGCGAAGATGATGAAGAACGGCCGGCCGATCTCCGAGACACGGCTCTCGGCCATGTTCTCGCCCTTGGAGGTCACGTTGAAGGTCGGCTTTCGCGGATTGGCGATCACCGAGAGGATGGCCGGCAGGAGATAGATCGACTGGATGTACTCGTAGATCTCCGAGATCCACGGCCAGCGGTACTTGCCGTACAGATAGTTCTGCATCAGCAGGTTCACCAGCATGTAGGTCGAGGTGTAGGCGAGGAACTCGGCGCCGGAGGCGTTGAACACCTCCAGCGAGAAGAACAGGTAGAACAGCGGCGAAATCAGGAACATCAGCCGTGGATAGGGGAACAGCCAGAACAGCATGCTCGACATGTAGCAGAGCCGCTGCGGCAGGCTCAGCCCGCGCTTGAAGAACGGCGCGTGGAAGATGAGGATCTGCATCATCCCCTGCGCCCAGCGCGAGCGCTGGCCGATGAAGCTGGCGAAGCTTTCCGGCTGCAGGCCGGCGATCAGCGGCTTCTCGACATAGATCGAGCGCCAGCCGCGCGCATGCAGGCCGAGCGCGGTCTCGCAGTCCTCGGTGATGGTCACGCCCGAGAAGCCGTTGGTCTCCTTCAGCGCCGTGCGGCGCAGCAGCGCCGCCGAGCCGCAGAAGAAGGAGGCGTCCCATTTGTCGAGCCCGCGCTGGATGATGCCGTAGAACATCTCGTTCTCGGAGGGCATCACGTCGAAGGTGTCGAGGTTGCGCTCCAGCGGGTCGGGATTGATGAAGAAATGCGGCGTCTGGACGAGGAACAGGTCCTTGTCCTCGGCGAAATGGCCGATGGTCTCCTGCAGGAAGGAGCGGGCCGGCGCATGGTCGGCGTCGAACACCACGACGATGTCGCCGGTGGAGTGCTCGAGGCCGTTGTTCATGTTGCCGGCCTTGGCGTGCTCGTTGCGGGCGCGGGTGAGGTAGCGCGCCCCGAGCCCCTCGCAGAGCGCGCTCAGCTCGCGCCGGCGCTCCTGGGCCTCCTTGGCCTTGGCGGCGTTGTCCTGGTTGCACTTCTGCTCGGTGCCGCCGTCGTCGAGCAGCCAGACCGTCAGCTTGTCGGCCGGGTAGTCCATCCCCTTGGCCGCCGCCACGGTATTGGCGAGCAGGGCGTAGTCCTCGTTATAGGTCGGGATGAACACGTCGACGGTCGGCACCTCAGCGGGCAGCGGCGGCGTCGGGCGCGGCGGCACCGGCGAGGAGACCACGAACAGGCTGAGGAACAGCATGAACACGCTGTACATCTCGGCGACGTACAGCATGAAGCCGGGGATGAAGTCCTCGATCTGGTTGACCGGCGGCAGCGTCGAGGTGGTGCGCCAGTAGACGTAGCGCAGCACGATGGCGGTGCCGAGCGCCAGCGCGATCACCCGGAACACCCCGGTCGGCGGGCCGAAGGTCTTCAGGAGGATCATGGCGAGCACCACGATCGAGCCGACGATCAGATGCGCCTGCAGGCTGATGGGCAGGGTGATGAGGAAGATCACCACCAGAGAGGCGAGCATCCACAGGACGGCGATCCAGGCCCTACGCATCGTCTCTCGGTGCCTCGCTCAGATCGGGTGTCGCAGGGCGGTGGATATGCGTGTCTTAACGTTCAGAGGTTGAAGAAGTCTATCCATCCGCGGCGGTAAAATATGCTCCCGGATTCCACCTGAATCTGCCGCGGGTTAAAGTCGGCCTATCGGTGATTCGGCGGCTTCCGGCGTGGTGTTCCCTGGATGCGGTCGCAAGCGGTCGCGTGGACGGCATCTCCAGCCCTTGAAGGACCCATGAACGGACGGACCATGAACCGGGCGGCCCTTGGCGGGATGGCGGTCTGCCTTGCGCTCCTCGCGGGCGCCTGCGCCGCTCCCTATCCGTCCTATTTCGAGCGCGGCGTGCGCGTTGCCGGCCAGACGGTCGAGGTGGATGTCGGCCAGGCGCTGGTGCTGCCCGAGCCCGGCGCGGCGCCGCGGGTGATCGCGGTGCTGCAGACGGCCTATTCCAATGCCATCTCCCAGGAAATCGCCCTGGAAACCAATTCCTCCGCCCGCGGCCAGAACGCCTTCTACGTCACCTTCTTCGGCCCGGTGGAGCATGTGCGCGCCGGCAGCTACCAGGGGAAGGACGATTTCCTGAACGAGGAGGCGCTGGAGGAGCAGATGGAGGAGCGCCTGCCCGGCGTGGCGATGCACACCTCCAACTACTTCGTGCAGAACCGCTACGGGCCGTTCAACTATGCCATGGGCCGCGGCGGCGCGGGCGAGATCTGCATGTATGCCTGGCAGCGCATCCAGTCGCGGCCGCCGGAATCGGTCTATCGCTTCGTCGCGCGGGATCGCGGCGTGCTGTCGGTGCGCCTGCGCCTTTGCCAGAAGGGGGCCACCGAGAAGGACCTGCTGCGGGTGATGTACCGCTATTCGATCAACGGCTATTTCCTGCCGCGCGGCTGGCAGCCCTATGGGCGGCCGATGGGCGAGCCGGAAGGCATGGGCCGGATCGGCGGCCCGCTCGCCTATCCGTCGGGCGTGCAGGGCGACGGGACGGTGCTGGATGGCTGGATGGGCGCGGAGCCGGCCGCGCCGGCGCCCGCCCGCCCGGCGGCGCGCCGCTATGGCAGCCGGGTCGAGCAGCCCGAGCCGGTGGTGGCGGAGCCCGGCTATGCCGATCCGGCCACCGATGGCTATACCCCCGCGACGGGCTATCCCGTGGTGCCGGGACCGGAAGCCTCCGCCCGCTCGGCGCCCGCCGCGCCGGCGGTCCCGCGCCCCACCACTTCGTCCGGCGCCACCTCGTCCGGCACGTCGTCGCCGGCCGCTCCCGCCGGCACTGGGGCGTCCGGCCAGGGCTACGCCCCGGCGCCGATGCCGTCGTCCGGCGGCGGGTCGGGTGCCGCTTCCTCCGGCGCGGGCGCCTCCGGTACCCCCGTGCGTCCGGTGCCGAGCGCTCCCGCCTATCCGGCGCCGGTCCCCGGCCAGTAAACGCCGTCCCGGGCGCCGGCGGCCCTTCCGCCGCCGTCCCGGATGGCTTAGACCCGCGCCGATCTTGGCAGCGCGCGGGCATTTTTCATGATTCGTCTCGACAGTATCGGCAAGCAGAACGGTCGGCAGATCGTCTTCATCGAGGCGTCCGCAACCCTGCTCAAGGGCGAGAAGATCGGCCTCGTCGGCCCGAACGGCGCCGGCAAGACTACGCTGTTCCGCCTCATCACCGGCGAGGAGGCGCCTGACGAGGGGCAGGTCTCCGTCGATCGGGGCATCACCATCGGCTATTTCAGCCAGGATGTCGGCGAGGCCTCCGGCCGCTCGGTGCTGGCCGAGGTGATGGACGGCGCCGGCCCGGTGAGCGCGGTCGCCGCCGAGCTCGCCGAGCTGGAAGCGGCGATGGCCGATCCCGCGCGTATGGACGAGATGGATGCCATCATCGAGCGCTATGGCGAGGTGCAGGCGCGCTTCCAGGACCTCGACGGCTATTCGCTGGAGGGCCGCGCCTCCGAGGTGCTGGCCGGGCTCGGCTTCTCGCCGGAGATGATCGCCGGCGACGTCGGCGCGCTGTCGGGCGGCTGGAAGATGCGCGTGGCGCTCGCCCGCATTCTCTTGATGCGCCCGGACGTGATGCTGCTGGACGAACCGTCGAACCATCTCGACATCGAGAGCCTGATCTGGCTGGAGAGCTTCCTCAAGGGCTATGACGGCGCCCTGATGATGACCTCGCACGACCGCGCCTTCATGAACCGCATCGTCAACAAGATCGTCGAGATCGATGCCGGCGCGCTCACCTCCTATTCCGGCGACTACGAGTTCTACGCCGGCCAGCGGGCGCTGGCCGACAAGCAGCTTCAGGCGCAGTTCGAGCGCCAGCAGGCGATGCTCGCCAAGGAGATCGCCTTCATCGAGCGCTTCAAGGCCCGGGCTTCCCATGCCGCGCAGGTGCAGAGCCGGGTGAAGAAGCTGGAGAAGATCGACCGGGTGGAGCCGCCGCGCCGCCGGCAGACCGTCGCCTTCGAGTTCCAGCCGGCGCCGCGCTCCGGCGAGGATGTCGCCACCCTGAAGGGCGTGCACAAGGGTTATGGCGCCCGGCGCCTCTATGAGGGGTTCGATTTCGCCATCCGCCGCCGCGAGCGCTGGTGCGTGATGGGGGTGAACGGGGCGGGCAAGTCGACGCTGCTCAAGCTGGTCACCGGCACCACCGAGCCCGATGCCGGCACGGTGAATGTCGGCGGCAGCGTGAAGCTCGGCTATTTCGCCCAGCACGCCATGGAGCTGCTCGATCCCGAGCGGACGGTGTTCGAGGCGCTGGAAGACGCCTTCCCGCAGGCGGCGCAGGGCTCGTTGCGCTCGCTGGCCGGCTGCTTCGGCTTTTCCGGCGACGATGTCGAGAAGAAGTGCCGCGTGCTGTCGGGAGGCGAGAAGGCCCGCCTCGTCATGGCGAAGATGCTCTACGACCCGCCGAATTTCCTGGTGCTGGACGAGCCGACCAACCATCTCGACATCGCCACCAAGGAGATGCTGATCGCGGCGCTGTCGAGCTATGAGGGCACGATGCTGTTCGTCTCGCACGACCGGCATTTCCTCGCCGCGCTGTCGAACCGGGTGCTGGAGCTCACTCCAGAGGGGGTGCATCAATATGGCGGCGGCTACACCGAATATGTCGCCCGCACCGGCCAGGAGGCTCCGGGGCTGAGGGGCTAGGCGCTTCCGGCGGCGGAGAGAGCCCCGAAGGGCCGCGGGCCTTGAGGGCGTGAGGATTTGAGGCGGGCCCGGCCCGCCAGCAAAAAAAGGCCCCGCTCCGGCATGGAGCGGGGCCTTTGCGTTGCAGGGCCGGGATGGCGGCGCCGGATCAGCGGGCCGCGGGTCGTCCGGCGGCCGGCTTGCGGGCCGACGGCTTCAGCTCGGCGCTCTTGCGGGCCGCCTCGGACGCGGCGCCCGCCGCGCCGCCGGCTTCCAGTCCCTTGGCGCGCGGGCGCGGCGCCGGCTGCGGGCTGCCGGGCTTGCGGTCCACCATGCCCTTGTCGATGGTGACGAGGCGCAGCACGTTGGTGGTGCCGGGCGTGGCGAAGGGCACGCCGGCGGTGATGGCGATGCGGTCGCCTTCGCCGGCGAAGCCGTCGTCGATGGCGATCTGCGTCGCCTTGGTCGCCATCTCGGCGAAGGTGTGGATCTCCTCCGGCGCATAGACCACATGCACGCCGTAGCTCATCACCAACTGGCGGGCGGTGGATAGCTTGGAGGCGATGCCGAGCACCGGGATGCGCGGGCGCTCGCGCGCCGCATGCAGCGTGGTGGTGCCCGACAGCGTGTAGGTGACGATGGCGGCGGCGTTCACCGCGTTGGCGGCGTTGTAGGCGGCCTGGGTCACCGCGTCGGCGACGCTGGTGCCTTCCTCCGGGCGCTGCGAATCGATGATCTTGCGATAGCCGGGGTCGCGTTCGACGTGCTTGATGATCTGGTCCATCATCGCCACCGCCTCGACCGGGAACTGGCCGGCGGCGCTCTCGGCCGAGAGCATCACCGCGTCGGCGCCGTCATAGACCGCGGTGGCGACGTCGGAGACCTCGGCGCGGGTCGGCACCGGCGAGGAGATCATCGATTCCAGCATCTGGGTGGCGACGATCACCGGGCGGCCGAAGCGGCGGGATTCGCGGATGATGCTCTTCTGCAGCGCCGGGATCTCCGGCAGCGACAGCTCGACGCCGAGGTCGCCGCGCGCCACCATGATGCTGTCCGACAGCTCGGTGAGGCGGGTGAGATGCTCGATCGCCGCCGGCTTCTCCAGCTTCAGGTTGATGCGGGCGCGGTCCTGGATCAGCTCGCGCGCCTCGATCACGTCCTCGGGCCGCTGCACGAAGGACAGCGCGATCCACTCGACGCCGAGGTCGAGGGCGAAGAACAGGTCGGCGCGGTCCTTCTCGGTCAGCGGCGAGACGGGCAGGATCACGTCGGGGACGTTGAAGCCCTTGTTGTTGGACAGCTTGTTGCCGGCGATCACCTCGGCCTCGATGAAGCCGGCCCCCTTGTGGACCACCTTCACCCGCACCTTGCCGTCGTCGAGCAGCACGGTGGAGCCGACATGCAGCGCCTCGATGATCTCCGGGTGCGGGATCGGCACGCGCTTCTCGTCGCCGGGCGCGGCGTCGGTGTCGAAGCGGATCGAGGTGCCGGCGGTCAGGGTGATGGCGTTGTCCTTGAAGCGGCCGACGCGCAGCTTCGGCCCCTGCAGGTCGGCGAGCACGCCGATCGGCCGCCTCACCTCGCGCTCGAGATCGCGCACGATGCCGAGGACGCGGCCGTGATCGGCCTGGGTTCCGTGGCTGAAGTTCAGCCGGAACACGTCCACGCCGGCGGCGTAGAGGGCCTTGATCTTCTCCGCGCTCGACGAGGCCGGGCCGAGGGTCGCCACGATCTTCGTCGCGCGTTCCCGCCTGCTGTACATGGATTCCTCCGTTTAAACACTTGTTCCGGCTCGATTTGCCGGGGTGCTCTTCTATGGACCAAAAGCCGTGGGCTGTCTTGCCCTGCTTGTTTTGCAGTGCAACGTGTCGTTTGCGCGACGCGGCATAAGCTGAGCCGGCAACGTGACCTTTGGTCAGGTGAATTCCGCGACGGAAGATCGCCGAATCTCCTTGCTGGCATTCGGAATTCTGTATACCAATAAAGAGCCGTCTTCCGTCCCGAGGCCGGGCCGAGAGGTTCGTCGCGGGGCGGGCGATGCGGCGCCGGCCCGCGGGGGTGCGGTGTCGCGCCGCAGGCCGTCGCGGGAACGGCGTTTCGGGACGGCATGGAATGTCGAAGGTCCGGGCCGAGGGTCGACGCCAACGACCGGCCGTCGATCGACCTGCGGGCCAGCCTGTCGTCGGCGTCGCGCGTTGCGCGGCGACGGCGGCAAAAGACCAACAAACGACCTTTCGGGAGGAAGGCGCATGCGCATAGCGATATTTTCCGAGCCGGCCCAGGAGCCTCGTGTTTCGGCGTCGGTTGAGACGGTGAAGCGTCTTGTGGGTTTGGGCGGCG
>NZ_JAHBGB010000037.1 GCF_018390555.1 Ancylobacter oerskovii
ACACGCTGTGGACCTCGGTCAATCGCGGGCTGGACGCCGATTTCGAGAACATCGTGCTGTTCGGTACCGCCACCGATGCCGGCGGTAACGGCAAGAGCAACATCGTCTCCGGCAACGGGCTGAACAACAACCTCTATGGCGGCGGCGGTGCGGACAGCCTGTACGGTCATGACGGCAGCGACCGGCTGTTCGGCGAGGACGGCAACGACTACATGACCGGCGGCAAGGGCACCGACGCCTATTATGGCGGGCTGGGCTATGATTATGCGATCCTCGAGGAAGGCGGCGGGGTCGACTATTTCGTCGACTGGAACGTCACCCGCGACCGGGTGGTGTTCGACAGCGCGATCTTCGCCTCGATCGGGGCGGCGATGGATGCGGCGTTCCAGAACGGCACCGACGTGGTGATCTGGGACGGCAGCGACGGCATCGTGCTGCAGAACGCCAGGCTGGCCGACCTCACCACCAGCAATTTCCTGATCACCTGACCGGAGCGCAGGGCGGACCGGCGCGAGACGAGCGGCGGTTCACCGACAAGACAGCTCTCCGTGATCTGCGCCGGGAGCCGGACATATTTCCTGGGCCATTGGGAGGTTTGAGGCGGGGGCACCATGCGGATCAACCGCAACTGCGCGCCACTCGACCGGCAAATCCGCAGGAGACATGATAAATCGCGTAATTGAACGCTGCCGCTACGCTGTGGGCTGGGGATCACGATGTTTCATAAGGAAGAAGCATGGTGCGCAAGCGGCGTGCTCGCGGCCGTCCTGGCATTGACGCTCGGCGGCTGCGCGCCGATGCCGCGTACTTCCTTCACCGAACAGGAGCAGAGCCGGGCGGTCATCCCGGGTATCCCGGAGGCTCGCTATTGGGCGGATTCGAAGAGCACCGCGGTGGAGGCGGCCCGCTACACGCAAATGTCCCGCGAACCGTTCCGCTACCTGGCGCTATCCGGTGGCGGTGGCGACGGCGCCTTCGGGGCGGGTTTCCTCAAGGGGTGGTCGGAGAGTGGCACGCGCCCCGAATTCACCGTGGTCTCGGGTGTCAGCACAGGCGCCTTGATCGCGCCATTCGCCTTTCTCGGTCCCGCCTATGACGACACGCTGAAGGAAATGTACACGGGCGGCTACGGCATCACCCTGGTGGACAATCCTGATCCGCTGAATGCGTTGTTCGGCAACGGGGTCTTCGACAGCGGGCGCCTGCTGACATTGGCGCGCCGCTTCGTGACCAGCGACGTGATCGCGGCCGTCGCGCGCGAGCATCGCCGGGGACGGCGGCTTCTCGTTACGACCACCAATCTCGACGCCGAACGGTCGGTCATCTGGAACATGGGCGCCATCGCCGCCAGCGGCGCGCCGGGTTCCGAGGAACTGTTCCGCCGTGTCATGACCGCGTCGGCCAGCATTCCCGGCGTCTTCACACCGACCATGATTGATGTCGAGAGTGGATCCAGGTACTTCGCGGAGATGCACGTCGACGGCAGCGTCATCTCGAATATCTTCGTGCTGCCAAGCGAATATCTGCTCAATCCCGCCCGTATCATGTCACGGCATGGTGGCGCGATATATATCCTCAATAACGGGAAAATAACGTCAGATTTCGAGGTGGTTAAACAGAACACCCTGGAGATCGTGTCGCGGTCGGTTTCGACCATGATACGGTCGTCGTCAACCCGCACCTTCAATGACGTCTACACGTTTTCGAAGCGCAACGGCCTCGGATTTTATATCGTGTCGGTGCCGCCGAACATCGACGATTCCGGGACGATGACATTCGATACGGATGCCATGCGTGACCTTTATGTCGTGGGCCATGACCAGGGACGTTCCGGTGGTGCCTGGGCGACGAGGCCTCCGGCGGCGCCCGTCGATCCGCAGCTCGACGGCGCTCCCCGGACGCGGACGGCATCGGGGAATTGATCGATCGCTTCGCCGGTCGGGCGGCGGTTCGAGCGGTCGACGGAAAATGCCTCAGAGCCGCTGATGTTCGACCTGCCGGCAGCACTGGCCGGCGACTGCAACGCCATGCCGAGGCACTCGACATCGGCAAGCCGGAGCATTCACCGTCTTTTCACTGGGACGTGCCGGGCGGTTATGCCGCCGTCAGCCAGGCTGGATCGAACCAGCGGTCGGCCTCCCCGTCATAGGGGAGGCGGGTGATATCCCAATGCTGGATGAGAGGCGCATAGCTCTTCCACACCGCCGGGCCGCCTCCGACATAGACCACCCGGTCCGGGAACGCGGCAATGACGGATGCAGGATCATCCCCGGATCTGATCCCCACGACGGTGCGGTCGGCGTAGGCGAAAGCGGGGATCGACGATTTCGTCGCCGGACCGACCAGCAGGACATGGCCGCGGGTCAGCGCGAAGAAGCGGGCGACGTCGGCGGAAAACTCCGGTTCCTTGCGGCCTTCCCAAGGAAGCCCGCCGCGGAGGCCGAGCTGGCCACGAAGACCGATCGCGCACATTGAACGGACGTCAGCCATGGGGTTCCTCGCTTGGAGCGACACGGATTATCTCGGGGGCGGTTCCGTCTGGAGATCGCGCGGCCCCTTGGGCAAGTCCTGGGGATCGACTTGGCCGGCTTGCCGCTCCTGAAGTGTGTCGGCGTGATAGAGGTTGAAGCCGACGAAGATCGCCACGATCATCGCCGCAACGATGGCGAGAACAATGATCGCGGCCTTCTTGGCATCACGAGGTGGCGGAACATGTGCGGACATGGGTCTCGCCTTGATGAAGGGGCTCAGCGAGAAACGCTGGCCTGCTCCCGGCGTTCCCTGTTCCACCGCTCATTGTACGGTCTCATGAACCTTGTGGCGGATATGGAGGTCAGGACTGAAGGGCCACCATAGGGACGGCCGGAGAAATAGTCCGGCCGAAGCCGACCGAGTGCCGACCATCGAGCCTGAAGGGAAACTCAGGCGACCGTCGAACCCCGGAAGCGGCATGAAGGGGCCCGGCAGAGAAACGAAAAAGCCCGGCGCCTGGCCGGTCTTTTTTGGCTGTGGGGATAGTCAGGCGCATGCCTTCTCGGGCGCCTCATCCTCAACTTCCCGGCGTGCAACAGCCAACATGCGGCGCATTCGACGCGATGAGCTTCGGATACACTTCATCGCGGAGGACGGGCGTGTCCGACATTGCTCCCGATCATGCATCTCGCCCGCCGGAGCGAAGCTTCGTCAGTTCTCGGACGCGGTCTCGAATGCGGCCTCCGCGAGATCCGTCTCGCGCAGTAATTTGTGGGCGATGTCGCTCGAGATCCGATGATTGCGCACCAAGGCTATGATGGCCGCGCTCTCGGCCTTCAGCGCCAATGCGTGCAGCCGCTCTTCGGCATGCACGGCATCCTCGCCCTGTCGAACTTCCGGCTGCAGCTGGCCCAGGCGGTGTTGGTAGTATTCGGTGACGGAGGCAAGCGCCGTCAGACGGCCGTCCGCGCCCGGTCCCTGGTGTTCGCCAGCTCGACCAAGCGCGGCGATCGCCGCCTTCGCGGCTTCGATGCGGGCCATGAGTTCCTGTTGATCCTGCCGGGGTTCCTGCGGCAGGGGGACGCTCTTCAACAACCTCGGCAGGCCGACATTGGCCAGGATCAGCGAGCCGAGGATCACGCCGGCCGCGATGAGGATGGCAAGATCGCGCGCGGGAAAGGGTGATCCGTCGGGCAGAAGCAGCGGCAGGCTCAGCGCGCCCGCCAGCGTGACGGCTCCTCGGACACCCGCTACCGACATGGCCAGCACCAGCCGGCTGTTCGGCAGGCGCTGGCCATGAGCGCGTTCCGTGTCGAGCCGCAGCCAGATGAAGACCGAGATCCAGACCCAGACAAAACGCAGCACCGCCAGGGCGGCGATCACGGCCAGCACATAGACGGCCAGCCAGCCGAGTTCCGCATGGCCGCTCTCGGCAGCGCCCGCGCCGACCCGCGTCATGATGCCGGGCAACTGCTCGCCGAGCAGCAGGAAAATGGCCCCGTTCAGGGCGAATTGCAGCGTCTCCCATACGGCGTTGCGGCGGATGCGGGTCATGGCGAGCGCCTGGCCGCTCACCTCGATCCAGCTCATCATCATGCCGGCGGATACGGCCGCCAGCACGGGCGAGCAGCCGATCGCATCGGCCAGCGCATAGGCGCCGTAGGGATTGAGGAGACTGATGAGTATCTGGGAGGAGGTATTCTCTCCCAGGCGAGCCACCACCCAGAGCTTGACCGAGGCGATCACCCTGCTGAAGGCGAGGCCGAGCACCACGCCGCCGATCGTTGCCCAGGCGAGCCCTCCCAATGACGGCCAGAAGGGAAACGTGCCGGTCATCATCACCGCTACGGCGATGCGGAGGCAGACGAGGCCGGAGGCATCGTTGAACAGGGCCTCGCCTTCCAGAATGCGCAGCAGCCGACGCGGAACCGGCACGTCCGTCACCATGGCGGTGGCCGCCACGACATCGGTGGGCGACAGCACCGCCGCCAGCGCGAAGCAGACCGGGAGCGGCATGGCGGGGAGGATCAGGTGCAGCATGAGCCCCACCCCGAGCACGGTGAAGAAGACGAGCCCGAAAGCAAGCGACAGGACGATGGCGGCATTGTCCTGCAGGTCCCGCTTCGGCACGCGCCAGCCGTCGAGAAACAGCAGCGGCGGCAGGAACAGCAGGAAGAACAGTTCCGGTTGCAGGGTGACGCCGAAATCCGTGGCAAAGCCGATGACGGCGCCAGCGGCGATCTGGATAAGCGGTGGTGCGATCCGCCCGCCTGCGGCGCTGGCGATCCAGTGGGTGGCGACGACCCCGACGAGAAGCACGAGGACAATCCAGAGCAGGTTCATGCGGTCTCATCGGGACAGGCGTGGAGCTGGTTCCGTCAGGATCGTCACGCCTGTGCCGCATGGCCCGATCCTGCGTGTCGTCGCCGGGGGGAGCGGTAACGGCTCTCGGGAGCATGACGCGATGGAGCGCCCCATTCTTCTCGATCCACATCTCCGCTGCGGATTCGACCGCCGCGGCGACATGCTGCCGACCGCTGGCGGGGCGTGCATCCGATGCGACGGCCAGCCGGCCTGTGGCACCGTCGATGTCGAAGCTGGTTCACGAGCGGGTGCGCGGGCGATGCATGGGAGCTTTCGCACCGATGCCTATGCCGGCACGTTCTTGCCGCAGGCTCGTGCATCTTGCCGCCGAGGGAAGAAGGCGTTCTTTATGAGAGGCCACAGATCAGGAGCCCCGATGTCCCCCGGCCCGTTCTCCTCCGTCGCTTGCGCCCTCGTCGCCGCGTCGCTTGTTGCCGTCCCGGCGGCCTCCGCCTGCACGCGGTTCGTCTATCTCGGACCGAACGACAACGTCATCACGGCCCGCTCCATGGACTGGTCGCAGGATATCCTGACCAATCTCTGGATATTTCCGCGCGGCATGGAGCGCGATGGCGCGGGAGGCGCCAATTCGCTGCGCTGGACGTCGAAATATGGCAGCGTGATCGCCTCCGGCTATGACATCTCCACCACCGATGGGGTCAACGAGGCCGGGCTGATGGCCAACATGCTTTGGCTGACGGAGTCCCGGTATCCGCCGGCCAACCCCGCCAAGCCGGGCCTCTCCATCGCCGCCTGGGCGCAATATGTGCTCGACAATTTCGGCACGGTCGCCGAAGCGGTGGCGGCCCTGAAGGACGAACCCTTCGTGTTGGTCAGCGACACCCTGCCCGACGGCAGCCGCATGGCGACGCTGCACCTGTCGATCTCCGACCCCAGCGGCGACAGCGCCATCATCGAATATATCGACGGCAGGCAGGTCATCCATCACGGCAAGCAGTATCAGGTGATGACCAACTCGCCGACTTACGACCAGCAGCTGGCGCTCGCCGCCTATTGGCAGCAGATCGGCGGGCTGAACCAGTTGCCGGGCACCAACCGCGCCGCCGATCGCTTCGCCCGCGCTTCCTTCTATGTCAACGCCATCCCGAAATGGGAGGATCCGAACCGCGCGCTCGCCAGCGTGTTCAGCGTCATCCGCAACGTATCGGTGCCCTATGGGCTGACGACGCCGGAGCAGCCCTTCGTCTCCTCCACGCGCTGGCGTACGGTCGTGGACCACAAGCGCAAGCTGTATTTCTTTGAATCCGCGCTGACTCCGAACACGTTCTGGGTCGACCTGAAGGCCATCGACTTCGCCCCGGCCACCGGACAGGTGAAGAAGCTCGACCTGGGTCCGATCCAGGACCATGTCTTCTCCGGCGACGCGACCTCCGCATTCAAGCCGGCCAGGCCCTTCGATTTCCAGCCGCCCGGCTGATCGCCCTGGCCGGAAGGTCCCAGGGAAGGGCTTCCGGCGCGATAGGCCTTCGCGGGCTAGAAGCGCAGCGTCGCCTGCGCCGCGAAGGTGTGGCCGGTGAGGTTGTCGCGGATCTCCGCCTCATAGGCGGCGCCGAGCGAGAGGCGGTCGGACGCCACCGCATTGAGCTCGAGGCGCCCGAGGAAGGCGTTCGAGCCGATCGGCGCGCTCTCCGTCTCGAAGATGGTTCCGAGGATGTCGAGATCGCTCGTCTGGGCGAGATCGCCGAAATCATGCCGCCATCCGGCGCTGAGTACCGGCTCCAGCACCGTGCCGTTCGACAAGACGACGCGCCGCGAAAACGCCACCGCCAGCGTCGCCTGCGTTTCGTCGAAGGTTTGGCCGGGCACCGACAGGGCGAACAGGCTGCCCGTCTCCCCCATGCCGTCGCGGTGGAAGCCGCGATAACCGAGTGTCGCCGACGGCGTCACGGTGACGGCGGGGGTCTCGAAGGCGCGGAACAGCGTCGCCTCGGCGAAGCCGCCGAGCCCGTGGCCGTTCGACGCCGCCGCCTCGGAATAGGCGCCGAGCGTGGTGGTGCGGACGGTGGAGAGATCGCCATATGTCACGCCGCCGCGTAGCGCGAGGGCCATCGGCCCGATTGCGAAAGTGCCGTACAGGCCGCCGTGATAGGTGTCGACGTCGCCCGAGCCGTCCACTCCCGCCGAGACGTCGGCATATTCGTAGGAGGCCGCGATGCCGGCGACGCCGAAACCGAACCGCCAGTCGAGGCCCAGCACCACATTGCTCGCGCGGGTGTCATAGCCGGCAAGCCCCAGCGAGCCGCTGACATTGGTGGCATTGGTCTCGCCGGCCACCCAGGCTTCTCCGGTGCCGTAGGGAGTGCCGGTGGTCGCGAGCCGGTTGAGCGCCACGCCCATCTGCCGTTCGCCGAGCGTATCGGCGAACCGCCCCACCGCCCGCACCGCAGTCGTCGCCATGTCGGCCTGCAACTGGCCGGTGAGCGAGGAGAAGCCCCGATCGAGCGCCATCGCATCGGCGGCATAGAGAATATTGAACAGGTCGTTGGCGTTCGCGTCAGGCCGCACGCCCGCGGCGGGGCGCAGCGCGTCGATCGCCGCGCCGAGCGAACGTTCGTTGCGTGTCGAGGAGAGGCCGAGTGCGGCGAAATCGCCATAGCGCGCAGGGGTCGCCGCCAGCGCCAGCGTCTGCGGGGCATAGAGCACGTCCAGGCGAGTGCCGGCGGGAAGCCCGCTGTCCGGCTGCGCCAGCGCGGCGAAGCTGCCGGTGATCGACGGAGCCTGGACAAAGGCGAAGCTCTGGCCGAGGGACGGGGTGAAACTATTGGTCGCCTCGCCGACGATACCACGCAACACCGGCGCCAGCGTGCCGCCCGCCGTGAACACCGACTCCGCGCCGAGCACGACCAGCCGATCGAAGGAGCCGGCGCCGCTGCCCGTCGCGGGACCGTCGATCTCGATGCGGGTCGTGGCAGTGGAGGCGAGCGTCACGTCGCCGGAAACGGTGAGGGTGCCCGGTGAATGGCCGGGGGCCAGCGTGCCGGCGATGGTGACGTCGGCATTCACCCGGCCGGTTCCGCCGAGCGTGCCGTTGGTTGCGATCGCGAGCGACGGCGTCGTCAGCGCGCCCTCGACCGACAGCGTGCCGCCATCCACCGTGGAAGCCTTCTGGAACGTCACGTCATCCAGCACCGTCAGGGTGCCGGAGCCGACCTTGTCGAGGCTTCCCTGGCCGGTGAAGCCCACCAGCCAGGCGATGTCCGTATTTTCCGCCCCGACCGTATAGGTGCCCGATCCGTTCATGCCGACCGGACCGGCGGCGAGCGCGCGGTCGAGGCGGACGAGGCCCCAGCCATAGATCTCATCGATGCCGGGCGCGCCGAGATCCTGCGCCGTCACGAACATGATGTTGACGATCTCGGCCGGCGTGAAGCTGGGGTAGGCCTCGATCAGCACCGCGAGGGCCCCGGCGACATTCGGGGAGGCCATCGAGGTGCCGCTGTAATAATCATAACTGTCCTTGGGCACCGTGGAGTCGATGCCTCGATCACCTGGCAGCCCTCGATCAGGGAAGCGAACGGCGACCTGGTCGCCGCCCGGTGCCGAGACGCACCAGTTCATCGCCACGCCGCACATCTGGGAGTAGCTGGCGAGCTGGTTGTAGGCATCGAGCGCGACCACCACCACGATCCGCCCCCGCGCGTTGCCGTCCTCGGCCTCTGCAGCGGCGAGCGCCTCGGCTGAAGTGAAGCTCAGATCCAGGCCCGATCCGTGATCGTCATAGACCAGATAGCCCGCACTGTTGCGGACGCCCTGGTTCGCAGGCTGGATGAAGGGATAAAGTCCGATGCCGTCTGGACTTTCCGACCGTATCGGACTGTAGATCCGCCCATTGCCGGCCGCCATGACGATGATCTGACCGGCATCAAGATTGCGCCTGGCCATTTGCGCCTCGGCGAGCAGGTAGCCCTGCTGGACTGCATCTCCCAGGTCCCAGTTCACCGCACCCCGGGGAGGATTGGGGCCGAAGCTCCCATTGATGACGCGGACATCCGGGAACTGAGCGAGGTACTGGAAAGCGTAGGTTTCCGCCGCGAAGTCTTTGCCGCCGATTTCGTCGCAGCCGCCCTTGAGGATGCTGGGGCCACAATACTCGATGTCGACGATGGACAATTCACCGCCGTTGTAGGGAACAGTGCCCCCTCCGGCTATGGCCTTGACGGCCAGCAACGTCGCCCCGGACGCGACGCCCTGCATTCCGAAACCGTTCTGGCCGGCACCGATGATGCCGGCGACATGCGTGCCGTGACCATCCAGGTCCATCGGGTCGGTCGGGCCCTGCACGAAGGCGGCGTAGAAATCCTCCTCGTCCCAGTTCGCGGGCAATCTGGCGGGGTCGAACCAATAGAGGAAGCTCGTCGAGCGCGGATCGATGCGGCCGGCGAATTCGGGATGCATCGTCCCGTCCGGGCGGATGTCGATGCCGCTGTCGATGACGCCCACCGTCACGCCCCTGCCGGTCAGTCCGAGCGCAAGGGCGGCGTCGACATGCATGGCGTCGAGGCTGTAATTGCGCTGGTACTCCGACAGGCTGGACGGAGGAATGTTCGGATCGCCGCCGGGGAACGGCGTCGGATTGGCGAGAACGCCGGTCCCGCCGGCGGGGGAGGGCGAAGCTGCCGCCGTCAGGCGCGCGAGTTCCTGGCCGGTCGCCGCGGCCTGCCGGATGGCACCGGCGAGTTCAGGGCGAAGTTGCTGCGCAACCGTCTCGATCGCGGTGGAGCGGTAGGGCGTCAGGCGGGCATTCTCGACGACGCTGGCGATCAGCGAGCGATCACCATAGCCGGCTGCGGTCCCGAGCGCCGCTTGCAGGCTCGTCCATTCCGTCCGCGAGGGCTGTCGCGGCTCCGCCATGGCGGAAGGGCTCATCAAGGCGGCGGTCAGCGCCACATATGAAACAAGAACGCGGCGCCATCCGAACCGAACGCTCAACACTTTGCCCCCGCTTGTGCCGATTCACCATCATGAGCCGCATAGCATTGCGCGGCTTGGGCGCGCCAGATCTTTTCTGACGTTGGGTCAAAGGGTTACCGATAGTGCGGCAAGTTGGCGCGAGGGCCGGCCGTCCATGTCGCGTCCGGGCTCCCAAACCTGTCGGTTCGGTGCCGCTCTTGTCCATGAACAGAGGGCGCCGATCGGGGCACGGTACCGCTGGCGACGGCGAAACCGAGATGCATTGCAAACGGCGGAGAGCGACGGCCGCATCGGAGCCGGCTATCAGCTGTTCGCCACTCCGCTGAGTCTGGCGAGGTCCTCGCGTTGCCGGGTTGCTTCTTTCCGCTCGCTGTACCGG
Organism: Ancylobacter oerskovii; assembly: GCF_018390555.1. Lineage (GTDB taxonomy): Bacteria > Pseudomonadota > Alphaproteobacteria > Rhizobiales > Xanthobacteraceae > Ancylobacter > Ancylobacter oerskovii. The sequence continues at coordinate 10,148 of NZ_JAHBGB010000037.1, forward strand.
CTGGTGAAGTAATCCGCCCTGTCCCGCAGCAGCAGGGTGAACTTGACCAACTCCTCCATCACATCCACGACGCGCTCGTAATAGGGCGACGGCTTCATGCGCCCGGCCTCGTCGAATTCCTGAAAAGCCTTGGCGACCGAGGACTGGTTGGGAATGGTCACCATGCGCATCCAGCGGCCGAGCACCCTCAACGCGTTCACGGCATTGAAGGACTGCGATCCGCCGGACACCTGCATCACCGCGAGGGTGCGGCCCTGCGTCGGGCGGATGCCGCCATATTCGAGGGGAAGCCAGTCGATCTGGCTCTTGAACACCCCGGTGAGGTTGCCGTGCCGCTCCGGGCTGCACCATACCTGTCCTTCCGACCACAGCGACAGCGACCGAAGCTCCTGCACCTTGGGATGATCGGGCGAGACGCTGTCGGGCATGGGCAGGCCATGTGGATCGAATATGCGCGTCTCGGCGCCCATGCGGGTCAGCAGGCGGGCCGCTTCCTCGACCAGCAGCCGGCTGTAGGAGCGTTCCCGCAGCGACCCGTAGAGCAGCAGGATGCGCGGCGGATGCTGGCTCGGCTCCCGTCCTGCGAGCTTGCCGAGGTCGGGTATGTCGAGATGGTCGAGGTCGAGAGCGGGAAAGTCGTCGGCTTCAGGCATCTTGGCTTCAGGCATGGGGGCTCCCGGCGGTTCGGGCGATGGGATGGCGCGACAGGCCGGCGGCGATCCAGAAACCGGCCGCGAGCAGCAGCGTTCCCGCGATGAGGGCGTAGAGAACCGCCTCGTAGGAGCCGCTCGCGGCCCACAGCAACGCTGCCCCGAGCGGCGCGACGGCCCGGCTGATGGAGGCCGGCGCCGCCAGGGCGCCGTTGACCGCGCCATAGGCCTGTTTCGTCAGCATCTCGGGAACGGCAAGGCCACGCACGATGGTCATGATGCCGTTGGCCCCGCCATAGAGCACGGCCATGGCGGCGATGACGGTGAAGCTCGGCGGCAGTTCCAGTGCCATCAGCGCCACCGGAAACACCAGCACGACGCCACAGCCGATGATGCGAACCGAGGCTTTCGGCGCCAATATCCAGATGGCCAGCCGGCCGGCCACCTGCGCGGGGCCGATGACGGCCATCGCCGCGACCACGGCGGCACTGTTGAAGCCCCGTTCCATCAGCAGCGGATAGAGATGGAAGGTGAAGGCGGAGAAGGTCGCGCTGTAGGCGGTGAAGGCGATGGCGAGCGCCCAGAACACCGGCTGCCGCAACACCCATCGCACGACGGAGTTGGGCGTCCACGAGGTGCCCGAAGGCCCCGCAATATCGCCCGCATGCCGGTCCAATGCCGGCCGGATGACCGCGCCATAGAGGCCGGCGCACAGAAGGAGGTTGATCGCGCCCAGCACCATCAGCGTGTCACGCCAGCCGATGCGGTCCAGGAGCAACTGAACCAGCGGAATGAAGACCGTGGAGGCGAAGCCGCCCCACAGCGTCAAGGCCGTTATCCCCGCGCGGGCATTGGCGGCCCCGGCGCGACGCGCCACCACCGCGAAGGCCGGCTCATAGAGCGTGGCGGCCTGAAGCGCGCCGATGCCGGCGACACAGAGATAGAAGGCCAGCAGGCTCGACATTTGCGACCATGCCAGCAGGAGCAGACCCGCCAGCATGGAGCCCGCCGTCATCACCAGCCGTCCCTGGCCCCGGTCGATGGCGGCTCCTACCGGATAGGCCGCGAGCCCCGCCAGCGCCAGACCGAGCGTCGCTGCGCCGTAAAGCTCGGTCTTCGACCATCCAAGGTCATGGCGCATCGCCTCGGCGATCAGCGGGAAACTGTAATAGAGCGAGCCCCATGAGCAGATCTGCCCGATGCCCAGTCCGGTGATGAACAGGCTGGTGGGACGCGGTGCGGCAATCTCGTCAGGGGAAGTCATTGCTGGCGAGTGACCCGAGACACTTCTGGACGCCCACCCTCATACCAGCCCTTGGAGCGGTTCACGATCCAGACGACGGTGAGCATCACCGGCACCTCGATGAGCACGCCGACGACGGTGGCGAGCGCCGCCCCCGACTGGAAGCCGAACAGGCTGATGGCCGCGGCGACCGCCAGCTCGAAGAAGTTGGACGCCCCGATGAGCGCCGAAGGACCGGCGACGCAATGCTGCTCACCCGAAAGGCGATTCAGCACATAGGCCAGCCCGGCATTGAAGTAGACCTGTATGAGGATCGGCACCGCCAGCAGGGCGATCACCATCGGCTGGGCGAGGATCTGCTCGCCCTGGAAGCCGAACAGCAACACCAGGGTCGCCAGCAGCGCCGCCAGCGAGAGCGGCTGGAGCCGCGCCAGAAGCCGGGTAAGCGCCTGTTCCCCGCCCCGCAGAACCCGCCCCCGCACGATCTGGGCGATGATCACCGGCACGGCGATATAGAGCACCACCGAGAGAACCAGCGTATCCCATGGCACGGTGATGGCGGAGAGCCCCAGCAGGAGGCCGACGATGGGCGCGAAGGCGAACACCATGATGGCGTCGTTGAGCGCCACCTGGCTCAGCGTGAAATGCGGCTCGCCCTTCGTCAGGTTCGACCACACGAACACCATGGCGGTGCATGGGGCGGCGGCGAGGATGATCAGCCCGGCGATATAGCTGTCGATCTGGTCGGCCGGCAGGTAGGGACGGAACAGCCAGCCGACGAACAGCCAGCCCAGCGCCGCCATGGAGAACGGCTTCACCGCCCAGTTGATGAACAGCGTGACGCCGATGCCCCGCCAGTGCTGGCGAACTTCCGACAGGGCCGCGAAGTCGATCCTGAGCAGCATCGGGATGATCATCAGCCAGATGAGCACCGCCACCGGCAGGTTGACCTTGGCGACCTCCGCCGCGCCGATCGCGTGGAAAAGGCCCGGCAGGAGGTGCCCCAGCGCGACGCCGACCACGATGCAAAGGGCCACCCACAGGGTGAGGTAGCGTTCGAAGGTGGACATGCCGCGTCACGCTCCCGCCACGCGGTGGCCCTGCGCGTCGATGACGCGCTCGCCGTCTTCCTTGCTGAACGCGCCGAGTTGCGGCGGCAGCAGGTCGAGCACCTCCTCTGAGGGGCGGCACAGCTTCACGCCCCTGGGGCTGACCACGATGGGGCGATTGATGAGGATCGGATGCGCCATCATGGCGTCGAGCAGCTGCTCGTCGTCGAGCCGCGGATCGTCGAGCCCCAGTTCGGCATAAGGCGTGCCCTTCTCGCGCAGGATCGCCCGTACCGGCACGCCCATCCGGGTGATCAGTTGCGCCAGCAATGCGCGGCTGGGTGGGGTTTTCAGGTACTCGATCACATGCGGCTCGATGCCGGCATTGCGGATCATGGCCAGGGTATTGCGCGAGGTGCCGCAGTCGGGATTGTGGTAGATGACGACGTCCATGGTCCGCCTCATGCCACGCTGGGGCGGGGTGCGGTCGACCCCTGTAACTGGCCGATCTCGATCAGCTTGGAGCCGAGCGTCATCCGATCCAGGCTGGCGATCGGTAGCGCCGTGAAGACGGAAATCCGGTTCCTGAGATAGCGGAAGGCCGCGACGAAGGCGGTTTCCTTCTGGATGTCCATTCCGTCGACCGCGGCAGGATCTTCTATCCCCCAATGCGCGGTCATGGGCTGGCCCGGCCATACCGGGCAGGCTTCCCCCGCTGCGTTGTCGCAGACGGTGAACACGAAATCCATAACAGGCGCGCCGGGCGTGGCAAACTCTTCCCAGCTCTTCGACCGAAAGCCCTCAGCGGGATAGTCGTAGGCCCGAAGCACCTTCAGAGCGAGGGGATTGACGGTGCCTTTCGGCTGGCTGCCGGCGGAGAAGGCCCGAAAGCGGCCGGCCCCGTCCTTCGCGAGGATGCTCTCGGCCAGGACCGAACGCGCCGAATTGCCCGTACAGAGGAAGAGGACATTGTAGATGCGGTCAGTCATCGGCGGCCTCCTTTGCCACAAGGGCTTGTGGGGAGCAGCAGGGGGAGAGGTCGGAAATCAGCGGCTCGCACACGTCCGGGCGGCCACGGCAGCAATCCTTGACGAGGAAGCCGGCCATCGCCCGCACCGTATCGAGCTTCGCGCGGTAGATGATCGTCCGGCTCTGGCGTTCGGCGCCGATCAGTCCCGCCCGCGTGAGCACCGCCAGATGGGTGGACATCGTGTTGTGGGGAACCGCGAGCCGGCGGGCGACCTCTCCGGCAGGCAGCCCAAGCGGTTCATGCTCGATCAGCAGGCGAAAGACGTCCAGCCGGGTCGATTGCGCGAGCGCGGCGAATGCGAGGATGGCTTGTTCTGATTCCATATGTCGAGACTAGTCGACATTATGAGGTCCTGCAATCGCTATAGTCCCGGATCGTCGGGCGTCTCGCCATGGAGGGCGACAGCGAGGCGCGCTCGCGGCGTTGAATTCCTTGGCTGAAGGCTTCCGGTCCGGCCAGGCTCGGCGCCGCGCGTCACGCACGGGATGCCGGCTTTCATCCCGCCTGCCGGATGTCGAGAGAAGAAGAGGTCATCTGCCAACCATGCATGGCGCCGGCCTTCGGGCCGGATGGCCGGTGCGCGGAAAGCGTGCTGCGCGCATCCCGTGGTTGCCGGACCCGATCCGCGATCTGTAGGATCCGCCCTACAAGAGCGCGCGGAAAGCGCGACGGCTTTGGGCGAGGAGTGCACATGGGTATGTCGGAGCGCGACGTCGAACGCGTCCTCACGCGCTATTTTCAGGAAGGCGACAGATCGGAGGAGACGACGCTTCTTGCGGATCCACAGCTCGACGTCGACATGAACATTGTCGATCACATCCTGGAAAAGCCCGAGGCGCATGACGAGGACTATATCGTCTTCAGGCATTTCACCGATCCCGCCACGACCATTCTCGATATCGGGGCGAATTTCGGCTACTCGGCGACCGGTTTTTGGCGGGTCGGCGCCAAATCTTCCATCGCGGCATTCGAGCCGATCAAGGGCTTCGAGCCGATCCTGGCGGAGCTCGGGCGCCGCGTGAATGCGCGGGCTTCCCGCGGCTGGTGGGCGCGCCTGCGCCATCGTCCCAAATATGAGCACTATCGCACCGGCATCTCGGACCGCGACGACGAGCTGACGTTTCACACCTCGGTCATCAATGGCCGCATCCAGTCCGCGCTGACCACCGCGGACACCAATCCTCACATCCCCTCCTATGTGAAGAACACGTTCGACTATGCGCGCAACTATCTCGGCGCGGTCGAGACGTTCAAGATCCACCCGTTCACATCGCCCGTCACGACGGTCGACAACTGGATGGCTTCGGGCGTGTCGAAGCTCAATCTTCACCGGATCGTGGCGGTGAAGATCGACACAGAGGGGTTCGAGGGGCATGTGCTGGTGGGAGCGTCAAAGCTGCTCGACCGTCAGAAGCCCCTCATCATCGCCGAGTGCGGTCACGTCATCGATCTCGCCACCAAGACCGCCTTCTCGCACGGCTACGTGTTCGCCGAACGCGAAGGCGATCAGCTTCGCGTGTCGGACCGGCCCACCCAGCGGGTGAACGGCTTCTTCATACACCCGGAAAAATTCAGCGCTTATCGGCAGATGGGTCTGTTGAGGGACTGATCCCTTCGGCGGCGCGGGCGTCAGGCGGCTGCAACCGCCGCCGGCACCCGCGCATCGATCCTGTCCCGGATGCGGGCCGGTACCTGCCGAGCGGACTTGATGCGCGGCCGGTCCATCTCGGCGACGGGCGCCTCCGGTGCCTCCTGCCAGTTGTCGAAGCGACGGCGGGTGACGTTGTCGACGAAGGTCTCGGCCGGAACCCCTTCGGCGAGGATCAGCGAGTGATCGTCAAGCTCGACATGGTAATAGACGAGGGGGCTCGGCATGTCGGTGTGACGGACGATGGTGGTCCCGTTGACCAGCGCGCCCGCCTGGACCAGCAGGCCGTCTAGCTCCAGCGCATGATCGGACGAAACATAAAGGTCGCGCTTCGGCAGCCCTTCGCCCAATGCGCCGGCACGGATCCGCACCGGCATCGTCTTCAGCGGATCGGCAAAGAGGGTGGAGACGGTTTGACGCGCCAGCCAGCGCACCGGCCTGGCGGCGCCCTGGGCGGTGAGCACGAGATCGCCGGCCTTCAGCGTCTCTATGGCAACCTCGCCGTCCGGCGTCGCGATCATCGTGCCGCTCAGGAAGCAAAGAACATAAGGGGCCTGATTGATCGGAATCTGCTCGCCCGGAAGATATACGTTATTGCTGAGAAGCCACCGCTCGGCCCCGCCTATCGAAAAGAACATGTCGTTTCCGAAGCGGCCGATGTAGGGAAGCGACTCGTCGATCCCTATCGAGGGAACGGTAACTTCCGCTATGTCGCCGGGAGCTAGATCCGCATCGGCCGCTGTCACGGTGGCATTTTGCAGGACCTCCGAATCCAGGATGACGCCAGAACTGTCGGTCGCATACAGATAGGCAAATGCGGCTTCTGCCACGGTCCTTCCCCCTCATATTCGTTTGCCTAGTGTGAACGACATTGAATGCAGAAACCAGATCATGTGAATGCTACGAAGTTGCAGCGGTTTTTCTGCATTTTTTTCGCTCCATCCATCCGCCGATACCGTTGGTTCCGCGCAAGATGGCGGGATGGCGACGCCGAGCGCGGCGGCCGGGGAGGCGGGCACGGTTGGCGACGCCCGGGCTGGGAGGTTCCATGGCGGCCGCTCCCGGTCGTGGGGGACTGACGGAGCCGCACCGGAATCCTGTGCGTCGGCAAAGCGGTGCTGGACGACGGCCCGCGCTTCCCCGATCATTCGCGCCTCGGGGCTGGAGCACATCTCAGTTGGAACAGGTTGGACCGGTCGGGTGCAGGGTCGCTCGCGCGATCGCTGCCGCCCTTTTTCTCGCGTCGCTGGTCGGCGATGACGCCTTCGGCCAGACGGCTTTCGCGCCGGCCGAGTTCCGGGAGCCGGTCACGCTGTCGAGCGTGGATGGCGTGCTCGAGGTCGTGCTCACCGCACAGCAGGGGAGGATCGCTCTCGACACGGCGTCGGCACCGGTCGGGAATGCGCTGCTGTTCGGCTACCGGCTGGTCCGCGGCAAGGCTTCCAACGGTGAGGCCGCTGCCCGCGATCTATATCCCGCGCCCACCCTGCAGGTGTCTCCCGGCGAGCGGCTGGTGGTGCGGCTGGAGAACGGATTGTCGGGGCTGGCCATCCGCGATTTCTACGATCCGAAATATACCGAGGCCGGCGGGCAGGTGCCGATTTATCCGGCGCCGTTGGTCGAATCCCCGCTCAATCTCCACACGCACGGCCTGCATGTCAGTCCCAAGGCCAATTCCGACAATGTGCTGATCCATATGCCGGTCGGCACCGGCAATAGCTATGTCTACGACATCCCTGCCAACATGCCGCAAGGGATGTACTGGTATCATCCGCATCTGCACTCGCTGACGGCGGCGCATGTCTATCTCGGGCTTGCCGGCATGCTGTCGATCGGGCGCAGCGACGGCAACCTGCCCGTCGTCACGCAGAAAGCCATCCCGATCCGCAACATGGCGCTGCAATACAATTTCGTCTTCGACCGGCAGGGGCGGAATCCGCAGTTCAACAACGCCAACTGGCCGCAATTCGTCAGCACGCTGACGCCGCCGGCCGAGGGCGCGCTCGCGGCCGGCACCTATCGGCCGCTTCTCGCGCCGGTGAACTTCACGCAGTCCGCGCCGGGCGCGCGCTTCGCCACCGTGTGGCATGCCGGCCCGCTGTCGATCGCCAATGCGCGCGGCCGTTTCCAGTTCATCCCGAACAATCTTCAGATCTTCACCGCCGGCGCCGGGCCGGAAGGCAGCGTGCCCGCAAACCCCGACCTCCCCGAACATCGGCGCGACGTTCAGTTCACCGTCAACGGCCAGTTCCAGCCGACGCTTCGCATGAAGCCCGGCCAGACCGAGATCTGGGTTCTGGCCAATATCAGCGACATGGCCTACATCACCGTGCAGTTGACGGAGACGGGGACCGGCCGCCACCCGAAGATCGCCATCGTCGGGCAGGACGGCAATCCGAGCCCGCTCGTCCGCCATCCGGTCGAGGAAAACGGCACCCGGCTGATCATCCCGCCGGCCTCGCGCTTCGCGATCGCGGTGACCATGCCGGCGGAAGGCGAGCTGGTCCTCGACATGCCGGCGCGGGGCGGCGGCGCGCGCATGGAAAATTCCCCGGGCATCCTCTACACCAGCAACGGCACCGAAAACCCGCCGGCGGTGCTCGGCACCCTCAGCGTGCCGCCGGCGGCCGTCAGCTATAATGACGGTTTCTTCCTGTTCCCGACCCAGCGCCTCGCCCGCGTCGTCGCCGAGCCGGGCAGGGGCGAGACCACGCCCTTTGCCGAGGGCGATCCGCTCGGGGCGTTTACCTCCTTCGAGGATCTGTCGCAGGTCACGCCGGATCTCACCCGGCACATTCTCATCAATGGCGGCTTCCTCAACAATCTCGCCAGCACGGACGATCCGAAGGCCTTCATCTACGCCTTCGACAGCGGCGCCTTCCCGAATGTGCCGATCCTCCAGCCGCGTCTGAACTCGGTGGAGGAATGGGTGTTCAGCAACGAGAACAACGACGAGCATCCCATCCATGTCCATGTGAACGATTTCCAGATCGTCGGCCTGTCCGATCCCACCATCGGCCTGAAGCTGGGGCCGGTGCAGCAGGGGATCGACAATGCCAATGTGCCGGCGCCCAATCTCGGGCCGGCCGAGGCGGTGATCGAGCCGGGCCGGCTGGCGATCCGCACCCGGTTCGAGGATTATACCGGCCTGTTCGTCATGCATTGCCACCGTCTCAACCATGAGGATAACGGCCTCATGGCGCTGGTGAACGTCATCCCGGCGGTCTCGTCCTATGCGGTGGCGGTGGCCGGCACCGCGGGCGAACCGGCCACGGTGCGGATCCATGATGGCGCCACCCGCCTCGCCACGGTCACGCCGTTTCCGGGATTTTCCGGCCCGGTGAGCGTCGCCATGGGCGATGTCGACGATGACGGCGAGCTGGATCTCGTCGCCGGCGCCGGGGCAGGGCATGCGCCCGAGGTCGTCGTGCTCTCGGGCGCGTCGCAGGCCGGGGCCGCCGCCTTCTCGAAGGAACTCGCCCGCTTCTTCGCCTTCGATGCCGCCGCGACCGGCGGCGTCAGCGTGGCGGCGGCGCAGATCGATGGCGAAAGCACCGGCGACAACATCGTCGTCGGCTCCGGGCCGGGCCTGCCGAGCGAGGTGAAGGTGTTTTCCTCGCGCCTGCCGCCCGCCGGCTCCGCTCCCGAATTGTTCGCCGCCTTCAGCCCCTATCCCGGCGACACCTCCGGGCTTGCGGTCAGCACGGGCTTCGTCGACTTCACCACCGGGCGGCAGAGCATCGTGACCGCGCCAGGCCCCGGCACGCCCTCGACCGTCAAGGTGTTCGTCTTCCCGCTGCTGGCTCCCCTGGAGGGAGCGGGGCACGGCCATGGGCACGCGAAGGCCGAGCCCCGGCAACCGGTCCTGACCACCGCATTCCCGCCCTTCGGCGAGGATTATCGCGGCGGCGTGTCGCTCGCCACCGGCTGGCTGGCCGGTGCTCTCGGCGGTGCCGAGCGCATCGTGGTCGGTCAGCTCGAAGGAGGGCGGGTGAAGGTGTTCTCCAGCGGCTCGGCCCTCGACGGCGGGCCGTCCATGTATCTGCACAGCGCCTCCGCGCATCAGCAGGCCCGCTTTGCCGAGATGGCGTCGTTCTCGCCCTTCGGCGAAGCGGCCCGCGGTGTCAGCGTCGCCACGACCAGCACCACCGAGGGAGCGGACCTTCTCGTGAGCCAGCTGCCGTCCGGCGGCGATGGCGGCGTGCGCCGCTTCGGCTTCGGCCGTGCCGATGCGACGGCGACCGTCGCTGCCGCGACGCTCCTCGGCGAGCAGCGGATCGACGGGCGAGGGGCGATCAGTCTGGGGGGCGACTGAACCGGGAATTCCCTTCGCGGGCGGAGCGTTCGACCGATGCCACGGCGAGGGTGGCTCCGGCGATGACGAGGGCCGAGCCGAGAAGCAGGTCCGCGCTCGGCACCCTTCCGAAGAACCACCAGTCGAAGAGCACCGAGAAAGCCACGGATGTGTACATGAACGGCCCGATGATCCCGGCGTTCGGGAGCAGGCGATAGGCCCGGTCGGTCAGCAACTGGTCGATGACCGCGACGACGGCCATCGCGATGAACGCGGCCAGCGCCGCGAGCGTCAGCCGGTCGCCGATGACGGGGCCGGACATGGCGAGGGGGAGGGGCGTCGCGTGATGGAGCGGCGGCTCCCCGCCGGCGAAGAGCGCATAGACCGCGAATGGCAGCGAGAGGAAGGTCGCCATCCCGAAGGTCTGGATGAAGGTGGCCCGGGCGCTCTGGTCGTAGTTGCGGGCGATATCGTAGAGCAGCATCTTGGACAGGGCGGCGGCGACGCCGGACAGCAGGGCGGCGACCGTCGCGAAATCGAAGGCGATGACGGCGCCCCGCCAGGGATGGATCACCACTAGGATCCCCGCAAAGCCGATCAGGAGCCCGATGGCGGTCATCAGCCGCATGCGCTCGCCGAACCAGATCCAGGCGATGAGCGGGATCAGCAGCGGCGAGATGTGGTGGAGCAGCACGACCTTGGCGAGATGGCCTTCGAAGAGCGCCAGCACATGCAGGATCTGACCGCCGGCGACGCAGCAGGCACGCATGAAGGCGGGTTTCCAGGACGGGGAGAAGACGCTGGTCCAGACGGATCGGCTGGCGAACGCCGCCACGATCAGCACCGGCAGGATATTGTGGCCGCTCGCGACGACGGCGGCCGGCAGGAATTTCGCATAGGCCGTGAAGATGGAGAGCAGCGCCGCGCATGCCGATGCGATCAGCATGAAGGCGATGCTCTGCCAAAGCCTGCCCCGACCCATGACGTCATGCCTCCAATATCATCGCCGGACCGGCCGCCTCAGGGATGCGACATGTCCGAGGACGCGGCGGGGGCATTGCCTGTTGGCAATCTATAGGCGGCATGGCAAGCCTTGCAGGCATTCGCCACCGCGTCATAAGCCGGCGTAAAGCCGGCGAGCCCCTGCGAGGCGGAGGTGGCGGCGACTTCCGCCGCCGCCCGGAGCCTGGCGATGTGGGACACGAAATCCTCGAAGTTCCGCCAGATCGCCGGCGCCGCGCGCGTGTCGTCGCCGGTTTCGCTGCCGGGAGGGAAAAGGGCGGCCAGCGTCGCGGCGTCGGCGGCGATCGACCGCATGGCGCCGGCCGCAGCTGTGGCGTCGTAGGGCGCATGGCCCTTCACCATGGCCGAGGCCAGCTTGTGAGCTTCGGAGAGCGCCGCCATCACCTCCTGGCGATCCGCGATCGGGTCGTCCTGCGCCGCGGCCGGCCCGGGGTGCCCGAACGCCGGAAGCATGCCCAGGGCGAGGAGCCCGAACAGGCGGGGCGAACGCCTATTTCCTGCTTTTCCGCGTGCCATCTTTTCCGCGTGCCATGCCGGGCCGTCGCCTTTTTGGGGGCGGCGCGGCGGATGCGATCTGAGCCCCGCCGCGCCGGCGCGCATCAACCGGCCTTGGTCAGCTCGGCAAGCTCGCGATCGATGAAGTATTTCGCGTTCGGGCCGCCACCGATCAGGTCGATGCGATCCAGGATCTTCCGGCACAGCTTCTCTTCCTCGTGCTGCTCGCGGGCGAACCACTGCAGGAAGGCGTCCGTCTCGAAGCTGTTCTCGGCGCGGGCCAGTTCGATGGCCTCGACGATGTGCCGCGTGACCTTGCGCTCCTCGTCCTGCACGGCGACGAACAGTTCGCGGATGTCCTCGGCCTTGATCAGCGGCCGCTGGTGGCCGTGCAGGGTGATCTCGGCGCCGAGATCGTCCAGGAACTCGAAGAATTTGAGCATGTGGCCGAGTTCTTCCTGGGCATGAGCGAGAAAGAACTTCGTCGCCCCCTCGAACGAGTGGGACGAGGTCCAGGCGGCGGCTTGGGTATAGATGTGGTGCGCTTCCATCTCGCCGTTCAGAAGCTCGTTGAGCTTGGTCTTCAGCTTGTCGCTGACCATTTCGTTCCTCATGGGGGCTGGGGCCGACCTTCTGGCAGGCCGGACGGCAATATCGGATGTCGTGTGATGGCAGGCCCGATCAACCGCGGCGCGAACGGTATTTGCGGCGGTGACGGCATGAAATCATACCGGATAATCTGAATCAAACGACGATAGGGGATTTTATCTATTTTAGTTTGTAATAATTATCATGTAATGTTGCTTTTTCTAAATTCCGATATGCCGATGCTTCGTGTCGAGCGCTGTCATGAAAATTATAGAATGCTCGTGATGGTCTGGCGTTTGTTGGTTTTTCACTCCTATTGATCCTTCGCCCGAGACGCCGAAGATGTTATGCGTTGCGACATGTCGTCCTGATGGGCAGGTCATGTTGCGTGCAGGCTTTCGCAGGAACCGGCCGGAAAGGTCGACGGCTGACGTCGCCGGGGGCAGGGCGGGCGCGCTTCGTCTCGCGGCCCTGTCGGTGCTGGCTGCGACGTCCGGCGCGGCGATGGGGCATGCCGCCGATGTGGCGCATGTCGAGGCCGGCTCCATTTCCTGGGACCAGCTTCTCGCGCGCCAGACGCTGACCGGCGATTGGAATGGCTCGCGCACCGCGCTCGAGCAGAAGGGCCTGACCTTCACGCTCACCCAGACCAGCGACTTTCTGGGAAACCCTTCCGGCGGAATCCGGCAGGCCGCGGCCTATGACGGTGTGTTCATGCCGGAGCTGGACATCGATCTCGAAAAGCTCATGGGCTGGCACGGCGGCAGCGTGCATGTGGCGGGCTACGCCATCCAGGGGCACGGGCTGTCGCAATACGACATCGGCAATCTGCTGACCGTCACCTCCGTCGAGGCGCCGGCAGGCGGCAGGCTCGGCGAGTTGTGGTTCCAGCAGGAACTGCTGGGCGACGCCCTGGCCGTGAAGGTCGGGCGGCTCTTGGCCGATCAGAGCTTCGTCATCAGCGAGACCGCCAGTGTCTTCGTGAACTCCACCTTCGGCTTTCCCGGCAGCTTCGCGACCGATCTGCCCGGCGGGGGACCGGCCTATCCCGACGCCGTTCCGGGCGTGCAGCTGGTGGCCAGGCCGAACGGCGACTGGACCCTGCAAGGTGCGGTGTTCGAAGGCGATCCCGATGCCGGGAGCCTTGCCGAGGGCGGCGTCTTCGCCATCGCCGAGCTGGCCTATGCTTTCACGCCCGCGACGAACGCCGGCGGCCTGCCCGGCACCTACAAGCTCGGCGCCTGGTACAATTCGGAGACGTTCGACAATCTGGCGACCGCCAGCAACGGCGTGTCGCTGGCCAGCCCGCTTTCGTCGGGCGTGCCGGCCGGCGAGACGGGCAATTATGCCTTCTACGCCGTCCTCGACCAGTCTCTCTGGCGCGAGCCGGGAACGGATGGCCAGGGACTGTCCGGCTTCGCGCGTGCGACCTTCACGCCGCTGGGCGACCGCAACGAGATCGACTGGTATGTCGATTTCGGGCTTGCCTATACCGGTCTACTGCCCGGGCGGGACAGCGACGTCATCGGCATCGGCTTCGCCTATGCCCATATGAGCGGCAGCCTCGCCGATCTGGCGCGGGCCGCCAATGCGGCGTCCGGCGCGGCGGACCCGATCCCGGACTATGAGGCGGTCCTCGAGATCACCTATCAGGCCGCCCTCGCGCCGTGGCTCTCGGTCCAGCCCTTCTTCCAGTATGTCATCCATCCCGGCGGCAATGCCCCCGATCCGCAGGATCAGGACGTCGCCATCGGGAACGCCACGGTTGTCGGCCTGCGGGTCGCCGTGACGCTCTGACGTCGGTCGGCGCCGCGCGGGGACGATTCATCTCGGGTGGATGAGGTTTTCTCGTCGGAGATGATTGGCGTCCCGCCTCGAGCCCGATTAAGAAGGGGCATTCTCGATCCCTTCCGATGGCTGCCGTTCTACGCCTGACGACATTACGAGTAGGTGGAGCCGGTCTTGTCCTTTTCGATCACCAATCCTGCGCTCGCTCGCGCCCTGGCCGAGCGCGACTACAACAACCCGACGCCGGTGCAGCTCGCCGTGCTCGCCCCCGACGCGCTCGGGCGCGACCTCTTGGTGTCGGCGCAGACCGGCTCCGGCAAGACCGTCGCCTATGGCCTCGCGATGGCCGGGACGCTGCTGGGCGTCGAGGAGCGCTTCGCCGCCGCGACCGCCCCGCTGGCGCTGGTGGTCGCTCCCACCCGGGAACTGGCGTTGCAGGTGCAGCGGGAGTTCACCTGGCTCTATGCCGGGACCGGCGCGCGCATCGTCTCCTGCGTCGGCGGCATGGATCCGCGCGCGGAGCATCGGCTGCTGAACCAGGGCGCGCATATCGTCGTCGGCACGCCCGGTCGCCTGCGCGACCATCTCGAGCGCGGCCGGCTCGATCTTTCCGCCCTGCGGGTCGTCGTGCTCGACGAGGCCGACGAGATGCTTGACCTCGGCTTTCGCGAGGACCTGGAATTCATTCTCGATGCGACCCCGCCGGAGCGGCGCAGCCTGCTGTTTTCCGCCACCATGCCGCGCGGAATCACGGCTCTCGCCAAGCGCTATCAGAGCGACGCGCTGCGCATCGAGGTGGCGGGCTCGGAGGGCGGTCACGCCGATATCGAGTACCGCACCATCCGCATCGCTCCCACCGAGCTCGACCATGCAGTCGTGAACGTGCTGCGCTATTACGATACGCCCAGCGCCATCGTGTTCTGCAACACCCGCGAGGCGGTGCGGCGGCTGCATGCCATGCTGCAGGAGCGGCAGTTCTCCGCGGTGGCGCTGTCGGGCGAGCTCAGCCAGAACGAGCGCAACAACGCCTTGCAGGCGCTGCGCGACGGCCGGGCGCGGGTCTGCGTGGCGACCGATGTCGCGGCGCGCGGCATCGATCTGCCCAATCTCGGCCTCGTCGTTCATGCCGAGCTGCCGAACGACGCCGAAAGCCTGCAGCATCGCAGCGGCCGCACCGGGCGGGCGGGGCGCAAGGGGGTGAGCGTCCTGCTGGTGCCGCCGTTCCGCCGCCGGCGCAGCGAAGAGCTGATGCGGAGCGTCGGCATCGCCCCGGTCTGGTCGGGGCCGCCGACGGCCGACGACATCCGCAAGCTCGATCACGAGCGCATGCTGCTCGACCCCATGCTCACCGAAGAGCCCGGCGAGGAGGAGGTCGCCGCCGCGCAGGCGCTGCTCGCCAGCCATTCGGCCGAACATCTGGCGGCGCTGCTGGTTCGCCTCTATCGCGCGGGCCTGCCGGCTCCCGAGGAGGTGGTCGATCCCGGCGAGCCGCGCAGCCTGCGCGACCGCGATACCCGGCGCGAGGCCGGCGGCCCGTCCGGCGAGGGCGGCACCGCGTGGTTCCGCCTCAATATCGGCCGGCGCAACAATGCCGATCCGCGCTGGCTCCTGCCGCTCATCTGCCGGCGCGGAAACGTGACGCGCCGGGATATCGGCGCCATCCGCATCTTCGATGAGGAGACGACCTTCGAGGTCAGCCTCGGCGCCGCCGATCGCTTCGCCAAGGCCGCGCGCCGGGGGGATGGCGACGATGTGCTCATCGAGCCGTTGCCGGCCGGCCCGTCGGAAGGGCGCAGCGAGCGTCCCTCTCGCGGCAAGCCGCCCCATGCGAAGCCCCATCGCGGCAAGCCGATGCAGGGGAAGCCGTATCCCGACAAGCCGCGCCGCGATGGCCCCCCCGATGACGGGGCGCCTCATGAGGCGGGCTTCCGCAAGCCGGGAAAGGGCAAGCCGGCCTACGGCAAGGCGCAGGCCGCCGGCAAACCCGCCGCCGGCAAACCCGCCTTCGAAAAGCCCTGGGAGGCGAAGCCCTCGGGTCACTCCGCCAAGGCGGGGAAGAACGCGAAGGACAAGCGGCCCCGGCGCCCGTGAGCGGTGCCGCGCAAGCGCGCACCGCTCCCGGCCGGCCAATCGGTCAATCGCGGGCGGCGGCCGGCTTCCGGCCGAATCCCAGCACCTGGTAGAGCACCAGCGCCGCGAGCGTCGACGTGCCGATGCCGCCGAGAGCGAAGCCGCCGACGGTCACGGTGAAATCCCCCGCACCGAAGACCAGCGCCACGCCGACTGTGAAAAGGTTGCGCGGATCGGAGAAGTCCACCTTGTTGTCCACCCAGATCTTCGCCATCGCCGAGGCGATCAGGCCGAAGACGCAGACGGCGAGGCCCGCGAGCACCGGAGCCGGGATCGTTTGCAGAAGCGCGCCGAATTTGGGGGACAGCCCGAGCAGGATCGCGATCGCGGCGGCAACCGGGAAGATCAGCGTCGAATAGACCTTGGTCATGGCCATCACGCCGATATTCTCGGCATAGGTGGTGACGCCGGTGCCGCCACCGAAGCCCGCCAGGATGGTGGCGAGGCTGTCGCCGAGGAAGCCGCGGCCGATATAGGGATCCATATTGTAGCCGGTGATCGATCCCAATGCCTTGATATGTCCGAGGTTCTCCGCCACCAGCACGATGGCGACCGGGGCGATCAGCGTGATCGCCGTCCAGTCGAAGGTCGGCGTGGTGAAGTTCGGCACTCCGAACCAGGGGGCGGCGGCCACCTTGCCGAAGTCGATGGCCGGGATCAGGCCGAGCCCGTTGCCGCACAGCAGCACCAGCGCATAACCGAAAACCAACGCGATCAGCACGGCGACCCGCCGCGTCGCGCGCGGCCCGTAGGTCGCCACCAGCGCCATGCACAGCACGGTCAGCAGCGCGACGCCGAGATGCGCATAGGTGCCTTTCAGCTGGTTGATCGCCACCGGGGCGAGATTGAGCCCGATGGAAACGCCGATGGCGCCCGTCACCGCCGGCGGCATCAGCTTCTCGACCCAGCCGGAGCCGATCGCCATCACGATCAGGCTGATGGCGGCATAGACCAGCCCGGCCGCGATGATGCCGCCCAGCGCCACCGCGATATTGGGATTGGGGCCACCGCCGGCGAATCCCGTCGCGGCCATGACGACGGCGATGAAGGCGAAGGAGGAGCCGAGATAGCTCGGCACCCGGCCGCCGGTGATCACGAAGAAGATCAGCGTGCCCACGCCCGAGAAGAACACCGCCACATTGGGGTCGAAGCCCATGAGCAGCGGTGCGAGGATGGTCGAGCCCGACATGGCCAGCAGATGTTGCAGGCTCATCGGCACGGTGGCGGCAAGGGGAAGCTTTTCGTCCGGCAGGACCGTGGCGGTGGTGGCCGGGCGCCAGTCAGGGAAGTAACCCATCACACATCTCGTGCAAGCAGCGGTGGCTGAGGCGCTGCAAGCGGCACGCTTGGGCTTCCTCCAGGCTCAGGAATAAACTGGACGCCGGCGGGGCGGTCAATCGCCATTACCGGGCGTGAGCCGGCCGGTCGGTCGACCCGGGCGGGACGCCGCCATCGGGCGCCGCCCGCCGGGCAGGACATGCGCGTCGCGGCGGCGCCAGGGCAACGGCCGGCGCAAGCTTTCGGAAGTGGTACCGTCATTTTCCCGGAAAGCGGTCCTTTTTGATGGAGCCATTCGGGAGAAATCTGTCCTCCACCCGCTCAGCGGGGGATTTCGAAGGAGGACATCATGAGCCAGTCGAGCCCCGACTACTCGAAAGGCGCCGCCTATATGAACGGCACCTATGTGCCGATCGCCGAGGCCAGGATTCCCGTCGGCGACTGGGGTTTCACCCATTCCGACGTCACCTATGACGTGGTTCACGTCACCGATGGCGGCTTCTTCCGGCTGGAAGATCATCTCGACCGCTTCCACCGTTCGCTGGAAGGCTACCGCCTCGATCCCGGCGTCACCCGCGAGGAGATGCGCACCATCCTCGGCAAGGTGGTGGCGCTCAGCGGCCTGAAGGATGCCTTCGTCGCGATGCTGTCCACCCGCGGCGTGCCGCGCGTCTACGGCTCGCGCGACCCGGCCGATTGCGACAACACCTTCATCGCCTATGCGGTGCCGTGGGTCGACGTGATCAAGCCGGAGGTGCAGGAGCGCGGCGCGCATCTGCTGGTGGCGCAGGTGCCGCGCATCTCGCAGAACTCGCTCGACCCGACGCTGAAGAACTACATGTGGCGCGATTTCACCCGCGGCATGTTCGAGGCGAAGGACAAGGGCTTCGACACCGCCGTCCTGCTCGACAGCGAGGGCTACCTCACCGAGGGCGCCGGCTTCAACGTCTTCATCGTCAAGGACAACAAGGTCATCACCCCGGATCGCGGCGCGCTGCGCGGCATCACCCGCCTCGCCGTGCTCGACCTCTGCCCCGAGCTCGGCCTCGAGCCGGTCGTCGGCCCGATCACCTTCGAGGACCTGATGGAGGCCGACGAGGTGTTCACCACCACCACCGCCGGCGGCGTCATGCCCTGTGCGCGGGTGAACGAGCGCATCTACGGCAATGACCGGCCCGGCCCGATCAGCGCCCGGCTGAAGGAGACCTATTGGCGCAAGCACAAGGAAGGCTGGCACATGACGCCGGTCAACTATGCCGACGCCGACAATCCCTTCCAGGCCGCGGCCTGAGCGGTCGCGGCTACAGCTCCAGGGCGGCGCCAGACCGCCCGGAGAGAGAGAGGAAACGCGCAAGGCAAGGGCCTCGCTGGGACCCATCCCGCCAACCTAAAAAACCAGAGGGCGTGGCCATGACCAAATCGAAGCACAGTTCATCCGGCGCCGCGGTCCCGTCCGCGGCATCCGTCAGTCGCCGCACGGTGCTGAAGACGCTTGCGGCCGGCAGCGCCACCGCGTTCGCCGCGCCCTATATCCGGCCCGCCTCGGCGGCGCCGACGCAGTTGCGCGCGCTGATGTGGGAAGTCTATGCCGTCCCCGATATCGTCGGGGCCTTCGAGGAAAAGCACAAGATCAAGTTCTCGCCGACCTTCTTCGACGGCAATTCCGAGGCCTACAACAAGCTGCGCGTCGGCGGCACCCGGGATTTCGATCTCGTGCAGGCGGACGGCTTCTGGCCGAGCCTGTATTTTCGCGAGAAGCTGATCCGCACCATCGACTACGCCAGGATTCCGAACACCGGGAAGGTCTATCCGGTGTTCAAGCCGGATCGCTTCAAGCTGCTCACCGACCCGGCGACCGGCGGGCATTTCGGCGTTACCTGGTGCTGGGGAAGCTACGGCACCACCTACAACACCGCCGAGGTGCCGAAGGAGAAGGTCGAGAGCATCGAGGTGCTGTTCGACCCCGCCTTTGCCGGGCGCCTCTCCACCAGCGCGCGCTTCGAGGAGAACATCGCGCTGACCGGCATCCTCGCCGCCACCCGCATGGGCACCAAGGACAAGCCGCGCCCCGACGGCAAGCCGTTCAACCCCTACGTCCTCACCGACGAGGAACTGGCCGAGATCGAGAAGCTGCTGATCCAGCAGAAATCCCTGCTGCTCACCCGCTATCAGGACAACACCACGCTGCAGCAATTGCTGGAGAGCGGGGCGATCGTCGCGGCGCCGGAATTCGCGCAGGTCTATCGCGTGCTGGTGCAGAAGAAGCTGAAGGGCGAGATCGCCACCGACTTCGCCCACCAGCTGGTGCCGAAGGAGGGCGGACTCGGCTGGGTGGACACCTGGCTGGTGACATCCGGCGTCACCGACCCGGCGGCGCTCGATATCTGCCACGACTTCATGAACACCTTCCTCGCGCCGGAGAACATCAAGAAGATCTCGCTCATCGCCGGTGCGTCGGCGACGATCGATCTGCGCCCGATCTCGACGCCCGAGGAGCAGCAGCTCTACCTGATGGACCGCACCGAGGAGCTGTCGTCGATGTACATGTTCGACCAGCCCTCCTCGACCGAGAAATGGGAACGGGTCTGGTCGCGCGTACAGGCCGCCTGACGCGCCTGAAGCCATCGCCCGGGCCATGCGGCCCGGGCCTTGCTTGCGTCCGTTCGCAATAAGGAGTGCGGCGTGGCCTACATACATCTCGACGGCGTTTCCCGGCAGTATGGAAGCGTCTGGGCGGTCGATCGCGTCAACATGGCGATCGAGAAGCATGAATTCGTCTCCCTGCTCGGGCCGAGCGGCTCGGGAAAGACGACGCTGCTGCGCATCATCGCCGGGCTGGAGCGCCCGACGCAGGGCCGCGTCCTCATCGACGGCGAGGACGTCACCGAGCTGCCGCCGCACAAGCGCGGGGTGGCGATGGTGTTCCAGGAGTTCCTGCTGTTCCCGCACCGCACGGTCTATGAGAACCTCGCCTTCCCCTTGCGCATGCTGAAGCTGCCGAAGGGCGAGATCGAGGCGCGCGTGGAATGGGTGGTGGGCATCCTCGCCCTGCGTGGGCTGGAGACGCGCTACCCGAACCAGCTTTCCGGCGGCCAGCAGCAGCGCGTCGCGCTCGGGCGCGGCCTTGTCGGCCGGCCGAAGGTGCTGCTGCTCGACGAGCCGCTCGCCAATCTCGACCGCGAGCTGCGCCAGGAGATGGAGGTCGAGATCCGCAAGCACCAGACGGGGCTCGGCATTCCCTTCGTCTATGTGACGCATAATCAGGAAGAGGCGCTCTCGATGAGCGACCGCATCGCGGTGGTGCGCGGCGGGCGCATCGAGGATTTCGCCTCCCGCGCCGACATTTACGACCGGCCGAAGACCGCGTTCATCGCCCAGTTCGTCGGGCGCTCCAGCCGCTTCGAGGCCATCGTCGCCGGCGGGGACCGCCGGCTCGCCCTGCGCGGCGACGGCATCCTGATCGAGGCCGAGAGCCAGCCGGGCCTTGCGTTGGGCGAGCGGGTCGCGGCCTATGTGAAGAACGAGAAGGTGCGCCTGAAGCCGGCGGAGCCGGGCGGGGCGGATGCGCCGAACGCGCTTCCGGCGACGGTTCGGCATGTCATCCTGCGCGGCGCCTATGCCGAATATGTGCTGGGCTGGAGCGGTGGCGAGCTCATCGCCAGCCGGCCGCGCAGCGAGGCGGAGTTCGCCGAGGGGGCGGCGGTCACCGCCTTCTGGAACGCGGCCGATGTCGACCTGTTCCCGGTATCGGAGCCGGGCCGATGAAGGGACGCGTCGCCCCGGCCGTCTTCCTCGGCATCCCCACCCTGTTCCTGGCGGCGCTGTTCGTGCTGCCGCTGCTCTCCATGCTGGTGCTGAGCGTCTGGCGCACCGAGAACTACCACATCATTCGCGACGTCAGCTTCCACAACTATGCGGTGCTGGCGACGGAAGGCGCCTACATGACCTTCCTCATGCGTTCGCTGGTGATGGCGACGGCGGTCTCGGCGATCTGCACGCTGATCGCCTGGCCGGTGGCCTATGGCATCACGCTTTATGGCGGGCGCTACAAGCTCCTGTTCACGCTGGCCTTCGCCGTGCCGTTCCTCACCGGCGAAGTCCTGCGCATCATCGCGCTGCAGGGCCTGCTCGGGCCGCTGGGGCTGCTCAACGGCGTGCTGCTGGCGCTTGGCGCCGCGCCGTTGCGGGTGATCATGTACACCAATGTCGCGAGCGCCATCGGCCTCGTCTATCTCTATTTGCCGATCGTGGTGACGGTGATCTACCTGTCGCTGCTCAATTTCGACCAGCGGCTGATCGATGCCGCCACCATCTTCGGGGCGAGCCCGGCGCGGGCCTTCTTCGAGATCACCTGGCCGCTCAACCTGTTCGGCACGCTGATCGGCTTCGCGCTGTGCTTCATTCCCTGCCTGTCGGCAACGCTGGCGCCGCGCTTCCTCGGCGGGCCCAACGGCACGCTCTACGGCATGGCGATGGCGCAGCAATTCGGCGAGAGCGGCACCTGGGCGCTCGGCGCCGCCATGGGCGTGGTTCTGTTCGCGGTCTCGGTGCTGCTGGTGGTCGTCGCGGCGCGTCTGGTCGATCTGCGCCGCACCGGCTTCACCGGCTTCGGGAGGGGATGAGCATGTCCATGAAGCTCGGCAAATGGAAACCGGGAAAGATCGCGCTTCTGGCGACGGTCGCCGTCTCCTACCTGTTCCTCTACCTGCCGGTCGTGCATATCGGCCTCGCCAGCTTCGCGCGGAACTCCAACTTCCCCTATCCGCCGAAATGGTCGCTCGACATCATGACGCGGCTGTTGTCGAACTCGCTCTACCAGACCGCGCTCGGCAACAGCCTCCTCATCGGCGTCTTCGCGGCCCTGTTGTCGACCGCGCTGGCAGGGCTCGCCACCATCGGCCTTCTGCGCCATGCCGGACGGCGCGCGCCGGTCTATCTCGCGCTGTTCATCGCGCCGCTCTTCGTGGCGGAGGTGCTGCTGGGCATCTCTTCGCTCATCTTCAACGGTCTGTTCCTCGGCCTGCAGGGCAACATCGTCTCGGCGATCCTCGCCAATGTCGTCCATTGCTTCAGCTATGCGGTGCTGATCATCGCCACCCAGCTCTACCGCTATGACTGGCGGCTCGACGACGCGGCGATGGTGTTCGGGGCGAGCCCGGCGCGCACCTTCTTCGAGGTGACGCTGCCGCTGATCTGGCCGGGCCTGCTCGGCGCCTTCATCGTCACCTTCATCATGGCGTTCAACAATCTGGAAATCTCGTTCTACCTGCTCGGCGCCACGCCCACCTTGCCGTCGGCGGCCTGGGGGGCGCTGCGCTACGGCGTGAAGCCGGAGCTCTACGCGCTGGCGACCTGCGTGAACCTGATCGTCTTCACCCTGCTCGCCGTGATGTTCGTGCTGATGATGACCGGTGCCGCCACCTTCGGCCACCGGCCCGAGCGCGAGCGCAGCGCCGTCTAGCCGGCGATCGGGCGCGCGAGGTGGCGCAGAACTTGCGTTCCGCTGATCGGTCAGATCGCGGAGGCATCGTGCGCCTGCTGGATTCGCTTGCGTTGGATATTGAGAGGCAGGCCGATGCCCCGCTGCATCGGCAGCTCTATCGCCGGCTGGCCGAGGAGATCGCGGCGGGCTCGCTCCGGCCGGGCGAGAAGCTTCCGTCCACGCGCGATTTCGCCAGCCTGCTCGGCGTGTCGCGCAACACGGTGCTGCTGGCCTTCGATCATCTGATCTCGGAAGGCTACCTGCAGCCACTCACCGGCTCCGGCACCTATGTGGCGCGTGAACTCCCCGAGCAGCTGCCGATCCGGGCGCCGGCCCGCATCAATCCCGCCATCGAGGCGGCGGGCAGCCTCAACCGGTCCTTCACGCCGTCCTCCGCCATCACCAATGCGCCGTCCACCTTGCGCCACATGCGCCGGCCGGTGCCGTTCCGCGCCAATTTCCCGGCGGTCGACATGTTTCCCGTCCGGCAATGGGCGAGCCTCGCGGCCAATCTGTATCGCCAGCTCGATCCCGACGCGGCCGGCGAACTGCTCGGCGAGGGCGACCCGCAGGGCTACCGGCCGCTGCGCCTCGCCATTGCCGAGCATGTCGCCCTGAGCCGCGGCCTCGCCTGCACGGCGGACAACATCGTCATCTTCGCCGGGGCGCAGCACGCGGTCGATCTTGCCTGCCGCATCCTGCTGACGCCCGGCGAACGGGTATGGTGCGAGGATCCCGGCTATGACGGCATCTATGCCTCCGCCACCGCGGCGGGTGCGATCCCGGTCCCGGTCCCGGTCGACGAGGAGGGGCTCGTCGTCGAGGAGGGAATGGCGCGGGCCGCGGATGCCCGCCTCGTCTATGTGTCGCCTTCCAAGCAGTTTCCGCTCGGCATGGAACTGAGCCTCGAGCGGCGCCACGCGCTGCTGCAATGGGCGCGTGCCGCCGGCGCCTGGGTGCTGGAGGACGATTACGATACCGAGTTCCGCTATGCCGGCCGGCCGATGCCGGCGCTGCACGCGCTGGATCGGGAAGGTCGCGTTCTCTATTTCGGCACCTTCAGCAAGATGCTGTTTCCCGGCCTGCGGCTCGGCTTCGCCGTGCTGCCGGATGCGCTGGTCGAGGCCTTCGTCTCCGCCCGCGCCATTGTCGGGCGCTACTCGCCGATGCTGGAGCAGGCGCTGGTCGCCCGCTTCATGGCCGATGGCCACCTCGCCGCGCATGTGCGGCGCATGCGGCGGCTCTATGCGCGGCGGCAGGACTATCTGCTGCAGGCCATCGCGCGGCGCCTCTCCCCCTGGATGACGGCGGCGCCGACCAATACCGGCATGGAGATCATCGCCCGCCTCGCCGAGGGCCTCGGTGGACGGCGCGTGGCGGAGGCCGCCGCGCGCCGCGGTCTGGAGATCATGCCGATCGCCGCCCTGGCGCGCGAGGCCGAGGCCGATCACCTCATCGCGCTCGGCTTCAGCGCCTTTGGCGAGGAGCAGATGGACGAGGGGATCGACATTCTGCGCGGCATCTTCACCGCCATGGCGGCTCCGGGGCGGGCGAGCTAGCCGGTTCGCCCGCCCCGCGCGAGCCCCGCCGGTCCCGCATGGAAAGCCGGGCCGATCGCCGGGGAAGGAGGCCGCTGCCGCGAGCGATGCGAGCTGAGCGCCAGTCATGACGCAATCGGGGAAATATTGGTGGCGATTAACGAAAAATCAGCATGTTCTTCGGGCTGGATCCACTTGGCAGTCGCGGTGGTGCATGGAATCCTTTCCGATCATGGGAGGAGCGAATGCTTGATTCGACGGATCGCATGAACATCCCACTGGAGCGGCAGGGCTATGTCCGCTTCGTACCTTACGGCGCTCCCACCCAGCGGCCGGCTTTCACCACGCGACTTTCCGCGCTCAAGCATCTGCCGGCCGAATATGACTACATCGCCGAATCGAAGAACTATGCGGTGCTCGGCATCTGGGTCGACGGCATCGGGCGGGTGAACGGCAATTCCGCCGAGACCTTCGTCAGGACCATTGCCCGCCGGGTGTCCGCCGCCGGCGTGGCCGACGTGGCCGGTATGGCGACGACGGGCTGACGCGCGACCTATTCCTTGTCCCGCGAGGCGTCGAACGCCACGATGAGAATCCCGGCGGCGCCCAGCACGCACATGGCGGAAACGGTGGCGAACGGGGTCATTCCAAGAAAGCTCATCGGCGAAAGCTCATCGGCGCCAGCCTGAATCCATTGCTGCGATGCAGCATAGCGCGCGGCGGCTGGCGGCGCCAATCACGATGCGGTGCCTCCGGCGAAACCGCCGGCTAGCGCTGGATGAGGAACACTCCGGCGATCAGCAGCGCGGCGCCGGCGAGGCGTGTCGGCGACACCGTGTGCTGCTGCAGGCCGAGAATGCCGTAATGGTCGAACGCCAGCGAGCCCACCATCTGGCCGACGACGACCAGCGCCAGGGTCGTGGCGGCGCCGATGCGCGGCACGGCCAGGATCGCGGTGAGTATGAAGAGGGCGCCGAACAGGCCGCCCGACCAGGACCACCAGGAGGTTCGGCCGAGCGCCGCCGCGGAGGGCAGGGTGCTGCCGGTGAACAGCAGCACCGCCACCATGGACAACGTCCCGACGGCATAGCTGGCGAGGCCCGCCCAATAGGGCGAGGCCAGCTCGGTGCGCAGGTTGGCATTCAGGACTTGCTGGAACGCCACGGCGATTCCGGCGGCGACGACGCCGAGATGGAGAATCAGGTTCATCCCGGCAGATTAGCGCCGGTTCCCGAACCTCGCCTATGGCGGCGGATTTTCTTCGCTACCGCAGGTTGACCCTAGTGGAACGTCGGGAACTAGTGCAAGATCGGCGTGCGAAATGATCGTCCCCAGTAAAGGACGATCCAAAAAGCTCGGTACCTCTTGATAGGTACCACTCATAGGGATGGAAGCCGATGCCTGATCTCACCCGACACAGCATGGTCAAGGTTCTGACCATTCGCGATGGCGATCTGAAAGTCCCGCTCGCCGAAGCGATGGAAATGATCGACGAAAATCCCGCCTGGCACGTTCGCATCCCCACCGGATACAACCCGCAGGGTGGAAAGATATTGGCTCTCAACGATGTGAGGCGCCTGCTCAAGGAGCTTCCCCACGCCTAGCCGCGGCATCGATGCCGGGTGCCCGTCGCGTTGATTCGGCTCGATGTGGGTGCCTGCGACGCTCCGGCATGTGACGACCCGTCCCTGCCTGCCCGGCGTCTCGGCGCCGCGAATGGCCGGCCGGCATGTCCCGTCGCCGTCTGCCCCCGTGCTTCCCGGGGAGCGGAGGGCGATGGTCCCTGCCTTGGCGGCGGAAGATCTTCAGCGGCCGGTCCCGGCATAGAACGCGGCCAGCGGGTCGAGGCTATCCTCGGGCAGCCTCTCGGCGATCTTCTGCATGATCGGCGCATGGGCGCTGCCGCCGCGCGCCTTTTGCCGCATCAGGCGGAGCTGGGCGGCCAGGTAGCCGGCATCCTGCCCGGCAAGGCGGGGAATGGCCGGGTTGCGCCGGGCCGACGCCCCATGACAGCTTTCGCAGGCGGGCACGTCGGCCTGCGGCAGTCCGTTGCGGGCGATCCCGGCGGCCTCGCCGGTACCGGAAGGAAGGCTGTCGCTTAGCCCCGGGCGTTCGGCATAATGGCGGGCGAGGCGGGAAACATCCTCGTCCGTGAGCCGTTCGACGGCCAGCTGCATGAAACCGCCATGGCGGCGTCCCTCGCGGAACGCCCGTAGCGTCGCGGCGAGATAGGTCTCGCTCTGCCCGCCGATGACCGGGAACGCGCCTCCCGCCGCTCCGCCATCCTGCCCATGGCAGCGGGCGCAGGCCTCCAGCACCGGATCCCCGGAGACGGCAGGCCCGAAGGCGAGCGCGCGGTAGCGCTCGGGCGTCATCTGCGGCAGGGCGCGGAGGAAGCCGACCATCGCCCAGACCTCGTCGGCCCGGCCGCGTGCCGGCCAGGCGGGCATGCCGGTATATTTCACTCCATGGCCGACGATGCGGGAGAGCTCGCGCGGGGTCCATTTGTCCGCGGAGCCGGTGAGGCGCGGCGGCGGCGGCGTCATGTGACGCGCCTCCACCGGCGTCGGCATCAGCGGCGAGCCGTGGCAGAACGCGCAGCCGGTCTCGAAATGGCCGGCGGCGCGGCGGACGAGCCGCTCGGCGTCGAGATCGGCCGGCGGCTCCGGTTCGAACCACGCATAGGTGCGTACATAGTTGCGCATGCCCCAATGCAGCGCCCAGTTGGTGATCTGCCAATGTCCGGTGCTGGCGCCGATATTGACGATCCCGCTCCAGGCGAGGAGCAGGCCCGCGCCGCCGAGGACGGCAAGGCCGAGCAGCAGGCGGCGCCCGGTGACGACGATCCTCATGGAGCGTCTCCCCTCATGACGCGGCGCTCCTCGGGCGCGAGCAGCACCCGCGCCATCAGCACCAGGCCGCCGGCGAGATAGACCGCGCCGCCGACCATCAGCATGATCACCCCGCCAAGCTGCTGGTCGGCGAGGGCAGCGGCCTGTGCCGCATGCTCGTGGTGGTAGAGCGGGCGGCTGGCGAAGGCGAGGAGTGCGCCGAGCAGCGTCATGTGCATGGAGGTGACGAGCAGCGCCAGCGTGCCCATCAGGCTGCCGGCCATCCGGTTGCCGGCGCCGTTGCCGAGGCAGCTCAGCCACAGCAGCAGCCCGACCGCGAGAAAGCTCGCCTGTTCGAGGACGAGCAGGCCCGGCGCGTGGCGGGCGAGGCCGTGCAGCCCGGGCATGTGCCATCCCCACACCACGGCGAATTCCGCCATGGCGATCCCCAGCGGCGGAAACAGGCGCGGCCAGCGGCGGGTGGGGTCGAGCCCGCTGCCGGACAGGTCGATGGCGATGAGCGGGGCGGCGAGGGCGACCACGCCCATATGCATGGTCATATGCGCGCTGAACGCATACGCGCCGGAGGCCTGCGGGCCGGCATGCATCGCCAGGCCCGGCAGCGGCCCGCCCCATATCAGCGCAAGCAGGAGAAGGCCGGCGGCGAGGCAGGTGCGTTTCATCGCACGCACTCCGTGATGAAGAGCGCCGGCAGCGCCCCGAACAGCACGGCGACGGCGCTCAGCCCCACCAGCAGCAGCGTGGCGAAGCCGAGAAAGTGCTGGCGGTCCTCGTCGGTCGCCTCGTCATGCGGCGGCAGGTCGTCGCCGAAGCCCCAGTGGCGATGTGCCTGCAGCCCGGCGAGCAGGATCAGCCCGAGCGCGAGGAGGGTCGCCCCCGCGATGGCCAGCCGCAGGCCCGGGAGCCAGGACGGGTCCTTGGCGCAGACGATCGCCGCGGCGACATAGCAGAACAGGAAATGCAGCGCCCACACCGTCGGCGGGGTGATCAGCGTCCACATATTGGCGGTGTCGCGGCGAAACAGCATGGCGCTTCCTCACATGGTCAACGGGGCGAGGAGGAGCACGGCGAGCGTCGCCGCCATGGTGAGCGCGGCGAAGTGCCAGTAGAGCACCACGTTGCGCAGGTCGATGTCGTGCGTCGCGGTCAGCCGCCCGGCCAGGCTGCCGGCCAGGCAGTAGCCCTGCATCAGCGCGCCGGCGGTATTGTGCAGCGCCGTCCAGATCGCCAGGACCCACACCATGGCGTCGTAGACGTGGCGGGTCGGCGAGAGGCCGGCGTTCCAGGGGGCGGCGAGCAGCAGGCCGCCACCGGCAAGCGCCAGCAGCGCCGCCAGCGCCAGGGCGAGGCGGGTGGCGGTGGCGCGCCCGGTCGCGTTCAGTCGCCGCGCGGCCAGCATCAGCGCCCAGGCCGCCAGCGTCGCGATGCCGGCCGCCATGCCGAGCGCGAGGTCGGGAAGGGCGGACCCCTCGGGCGGGAAGGCGGCATGCACCGTCCAGTAGTAGAAATAGGCGAAGATCAGGCTGAGGAAGGCGGTGCCGTCGCCGACCATGGTGATGAACATCGCCCACCAGCCGACCGATGTCGGCCCCGAGGCATAGAGCGGCAAGGCGATGCCCATCCCGGCGTCGGTCGTCGGCTTCTCCGGGATGCGGGCGGTGCCGGTCCACAGCCAGACCAGGATGGCCACGACGCCGGCGACGCCGCTGGCGAGGCCGAGCCACCACCCGTGGAAGGTGGTGGCGATGAAGCTGCCGCCGATCAGCAGGGCGGCGATCATCGGCTTGAAGCTGTTGCCGGGTACCCGCAGCACCTGCTCGGGCGTGGCGTCGAGGACGTCGGTGACCATAGTCTCGCGCTGGCCCTCCGGCGCGCCGGGCAGGAAGAAGCGGCCGGTGTCGATGTCGTCGATCAGGTTCTTCTGGTCCCAGAGCGGGTA
Organism: Ancylobacter oerskovii; assembly: GCF_018390555.1. GTDB lineage: Bacteria > Pseudomonadota > Alphaproteobacteria > Rhizobiales > Xanthobacteraceae > Ancylobacter > Ancylobacter oerskovii. The sequence continues at coordinate 39,175 of NZ_JAHBGB010000037.1, forward strand.
GCGGCTGGAGACCAGCGGCACCGAGCGGATGCCCCAGGGTTCGGACGGATCGCCCGCCACCCATTCCAGCGTGCCGGCGTTCCACGGGTTGCGCGGCGCGCGCGGCTTGCCGGGGCGCAGCACGTCGACCACGAGCACGAGGATGCCCGCCGCCATCACGAAGGCGCCGAGGGTGGAGACGAGGTTCAGCCCCTCCCAGCCCAATCCTTCCTGATAGGTGTAGACCCGGCGCGGCATGCCCCGGAGACCGGTGATGTGCATCGGCAGGAAGGCGATGTTGAAGCCGCAGAACATCAGCCAGAACGACCAGCGCCCGAGCCTTTCCGACAGCATCCGCCCGGTGATGAAGGGGTGGAAGTAGTAGACCCCGGCGATCAGCGGGAAGAACATGCCGCCGATCAGCGTGTAGTGCAGGTGCGCGACGACGAAATAGCTGTCATGCGCCTGCCAGTCGAAGGGGGCGAGCGCCACCATCACCCCGGTCAGCCCGCCAAAGGTGAAGATGGCGAGTGCCCCGGTGGCGTAGAGCATGGGGATGGCGAAGATCACCCGTCCCGCCAGCAGCGTCGCCACGAAGACGAAGATCTGCACCCCGGTGGGGATCGCCACCGCCTCGGAGGCGGCGGAAAAGAAGCCGATCGACAGCGCCGGCAGGCCGATGGTGAACATGTGGTGCGCCCACAGCCCGAAGCTGAGGAAGCCTGTGCCCACCGCCGCCAGCACGATCCAGCCATAGCCGAGGATCGGGCGCTGCGCGAAGGTCGGCACGATCATCGCGAGCAGCGCGATGGAAGGCAGGAAGATGATGTAGACCTCGGGGTGGCCGAAGATCCAGAACAGGTGCTGCCATAGCACCGGGTCGCCGCCGCGCGCGACGTCGAAGAACGGCCAGTCGAACAGCCGCTGCATCTCGAACAGGATGTCGCCGGCGATCAGCGGCGGGAAGGCGAACAGGATCATCCCGCCGACGATCAGCACATACCAGCAATAGAGCGGCATCAGGTTGATGCGCATGCCCGGCGGGCGGCATTTCAGCACCCCGACGATCAGTTCCACCGCCGCGGCGATGGAGGCGATCTCGATGAAGGAGAGGCCGAGCAGCCAGATGTCGGCGCCGATGCCGGTCTGCTTCGTGTCCGTGGCGAGCGGGGGATACATGAACCAGCCCGAATCCGGCGCGGCGTCGAACAGGATCGAGCCGCCGACGAACACCCCGCCGATCAGGAAGCACCAGAAGCCGAAGGCGGAGAGGCGCGGAAAGGGCAGGTCGCGCGCGGCCAGCATCTGCGGCAGGATGAGGATCGCCACCGCCTCGAAGATCGGCACGGCGAACAGGAACATCATCATCGTGCCGTGCAGCGTGTAGAGCTGGTTGTAGGTGCCGGCCGGGACGAGGTCGTTGTCGGGTACGGCGAGCTGCGCGCGCATGATCAGCGCCAGCACGCCGGCGAACAGGAAGAAGAAGAACGAGGCGGCGGTGTACCAGACGCCGACGATCTGGTTGTTGACGTTGGAGAAATAGCGCCAGCCGGTGGGCACTTCCCAGGCGGCCCGGAGCTCCCGCTCTTCCCGGCGCTTGCGGTCCTCGTCCGTTTCGGACCCGGTCATCGCAGGCTCTCCATATAGGCGAGGATGGCGTCGAGCTCGGCCGGCGCCAGCATGCCGAAGGACGGCATGCGCACCCCGGGCTTCAGCCGCTCCACGTCGGCGACGAAGCGGCGCCGGTTCCCGGGCGTGTTGGGCATGAGGCCGGCGCCGAGGCTGGAACGCCCGGCGAGATGCGTCAGGTCCGGGCCGATGGTGCCGGTCGCGGCCGTGCCGCGCACCGTATGGCAACCGCCGCAGCCATTGGCGAGGAAGGCGGCCTCGTCGCCTCCCGGCGTGGCGGGGGCGGCCTGCCGGACGAGCCAGGCGTCGAAGTCCGCCGGCGGCATCACCTCCACCGGAAAGGCCATCAGCGCGTGGGCGGTGCCGCAGAATTCGGCGCAGACGCCGCGATAGGTGCCGGGGCGCTGCGGCCGCAGCACCAGCCGGTTGGTCCGGCCGGGGATCATGTCCATCTTGCCGCCCAGCGAGGGGATCCACAGCGAATGGATCACGTCGACGCTGTCGAGCGTGAGCTCGGCGGCGCGGCCGGCGGGCAGGCGGAGCTCGTTGGCGGTCTCGATCCGCACGTCGCCTGCGCCGACATAGGTGATGCGCCACCAGTATTGCTCGGCGGAAATCTCGATCCGCAGCGCCGGCTCGGCGGCGCGCAGCACCGGCATCAGCCGCAGGCCATAGATCAGCAGCCCGGCGAGGATGAGCGTCGGCGCGAAGGCGCCGCTCCACAGGATGAGGCGCAGCCCGGCGCGGTCGCTGATCGGCTGCCTCTGGAAGCGGCCGCCGAACACCGCCGCGCCGACGACCAGCGCCCAGACAAGGCCGGCACCGGCGAGCATCACCCAGAAGAGATGCGCGATCTCGGCGGCTTCCTCGCCGGCGGGATCAAGCGCCGATTGCGGGCCGCCGCAGGCGGATACGAGGAAGCCGGCGCCCAGAACGAGGCCGGCGCTACATTCCCGCCTTCTGCGATCGGGCGTGGCTCCCATGCCGGTGCCGGGCGGTCAGGAGAGCGCGCTCCACGGCGTGGCCGAGGGATCCTGCGTGCCGAGCAGGCTTTCGCCGTCGCGGGCTCCCGGCACCACGATCACCACCTCGCGCCCGGCGCGGATGCCATTGGAGGCCGAGGCGACGGCCGCCTCGAAGGCGGCTTCCTTGCTCGCATAGGCCATTCCTGCCTCGTCGTTCAATTCGATGCGCCACGCGGCCTCGGTGCCGCGGATGCGGTAGATGTCGACATCCTCGCGGGTGGGTGTCCGCATCGATTGACCCTCCGTCATCTGGTCTCGTCACGTCGGGTGAACGGCTGCGGGCGAAATGGGTTCCGTGCGGCGCCGGCGGTTTCGCGCCGGCTTCGTCGCCGGTGGCGGCGCGCCGGTGCTCTCCTGCAGCAGCTGCGCGAGCAGCGCCGTGCGGGCCGCCAGGGACCGCCGCGCATCCGCCCCGCCGGCGAGGCGGGCGAGCCGTCCGCTGGCGAAGGCGGCGATCACCGCGTCGTGCACATAGGAGGAGCGACAGACCGTGACGGTGTTGGCGAGCTGCTCGGCGAGAGGCTCCACCGCGGTCTTGATCTGCTGCCGCAGGCCGCGCTCGCTGGTGTCGGGCACCACATGGGACAGCCCGTCTATGACGCCCAGGCAGGCGGTCAGGGTACGGAAATCCTTCAGGGAAATGCCGGCGCCGCCGATCTCGCGGAGATAGGCGTTCACCTCGCCGGCACGGAGCGCATGCACGCCGCCGCCCGCGTCCCGATGGAGGAAAAGCCGACGGCCGGGCAGGGCCTTGAGGCGGAGCAGGGCGGCGGCGAGCGCGGCGTCGCGGGCCTCCTTCTCGACGAGCTTGCCGCCCTTGCCCTTGAAGCGGAGCGTGATGCGCTCGCCCTCGATCCGCAAATGCGACTTCAGCAGCGTGGTGGCCCCCCGCGTGCCGCGCTCCTCGGCATATTGCTCGCCGCCGGCGCGGATGGCGGTGAGGGCGACCAACTGCACCACGCTCGCCAGGGCGAGGCGGCGGTCGGGCTCGGGCCGGCCGAGCGCGCGGCGCACCGAACGCCGGATCGCCGGCAGCGATTGCGCGAGGCAGGCGAGGCGCAACGCCTTCAGTTCCTCGCGTACCCGCGTCCAGTCGGGGTGATAGCGATATTGCAGCCGGCCGGCGGCATCCTCGCCGATCGCCTGCAGATGCGCGCGTGGGTCCGGGGCGTAGCGCACGTCGCGATAGGCGGGCGGCACGGCGAGGCCTAGCAGGCGGGAGCGGATCTCGGGATCGGTGACGAGGCCTCCCTCGGCGTCGTGGAAGCTGAAGCCCTTGCCGGCCTTCCGGCGGCGGATGGTGAGCTCGGCGCGAGCGGCGATCCGCAGGCCGCATCGTCGCGCGAGCCGGCGGAGAGCGCCGCGATCGAAGGGGAGGAGGGTGGTTTTCGGCATGGCGGATCGATGCTGGAGGCGATGCTGGAGGCCCGGCTGGCGTGCCGCGACCCTCGGTCGCGCCGGATCAACGTCTTGTGGCGAAGGCCGTTCCTTCGCTAGGGAACGCCGGTTCGTGCCGAACGTTGATCACGGCCGGACGCGGAGGAAACGATGGACGAGCGTGAAGAACACATACGTCGCCGGGCCCACAGGCTGTGGGAGGAGGAAGGGCGGCCCGAAGGGCGCGCCGAGCAGCACTGGTTCCAGGCGAAGGAGATGCTGGCGGTCGAGGAGGGCGAGATGCCGACCTCTCCCGTTGCCGAGCCGTCGCCGGAGCCGATCGAGGCGCTGGTCAATGCGGGCGAGTTCCCCACCCTGACCGATCAGGGCGAAATGGAGATCCCGCACCGGCCGCAGGCGGAAGCCGCGCCCGCGGTCGCGGCGCCGAAGCCGGCCGCCCGCGGTGGGGGGAGGGCGCCGGGAGCGAAGTCGGCCGCCAAGGCGGCCAAGCCGCCGGCCCTCGGCTGACGCTTCAGGGAACCCGAAGCAACATCGCCCGGGACGCCGAACCATTCGGCGCCCCGGACATTGGGAAGGCAGGCAGGCCCGAACGGGCGCCTTTCTCGCTTGCGGAGCGGATATCGGCGGCGTGACCGCGATATCCGCAACCGTTCGGCGAACAGTCAGGAGCCGCCGATGTCCATCTCCCGATCATCCCGTCCCGCGCGCCGCCTGCTGGTCCCCGGCATGCTCGCGCTTCTGCTGGCGGTCGCCGCCTGCGATCGCGGATCGCAGCTCGCGGAAAGCGCCGGCTACGGGCCGGATCCGCAATTGCCGGAGCCGCACGCCTCGTGGTTTCCGACCCTGAAGATCGCCGATGCCGTCGGCTGGCCGCAGGGAGCCGCGCCCAGGCCCGCGGCCGGCCTGGAGGTGAGCGCCTTCGCCGGCGGGCTGCAGCATCCGCGCTGGCTTTATGAATTGCCGAATGGCGACATCCTCGTCGCCGAGAGCGATGCGCCGCCCAAGCCGGAAGGCGCATCCGGCGGCCTACGCGGCTGGGTGCAGGGACTGTTCATGAAGCAGGCCGGCTCGCGCACGCCGAGCGCCAATCGCATCACCCTGCTGCGCGATGCCGACGGAGATGGCGCGGCGGAAGTGAAGACCACCTTGGTCGACAAGCTCAGTTCGCCCATCGGCATGGCGCTGGTCGGCGACCGCCTCTATGTCGCCAATGCCGACGCGGTGGTGAGCTTCCCCTATCAGGAGGGCGCGACCCGTCTCGAAGGTCCGCCCACCCGGCTTGCCGCGCTTCCCGCCGGGCGCAACCATCACTGGACCAAGAGCCTTCTCGCCAGCGAGGACGGCTCGAAGCTCTATGTCGGGGTCGGCTCCAATTCCAACGCCGCCGAAAACGGCATGGAGGAGGAAGAGAACCGTGCGGCGGTGCTGGAGATCGACGTGAAGACCGGCGCCTCGCGGGTGTTCGCCTCCGGCCTGCGCAACCCGGTCGGCATCGACTGGAACCCGGCCAATGGCGAGCTCTGGGTTTCGGTGAACGAGCGCGACGAGATCGGCGACGATCTGGTTCCCGATTACATGACCTCGGTGAAGGAGGGTGGCTTCTATGGCTGGCCCTATTCCTATTACGGCCAGCATGTCGACACGCGGGTCGAGCCGCCGCGCCCGGACCTCGTGGCGAAGGCGATCAAGCCGGATTACGCGCTGGGCTCGCACACCGCCTCGCTCGGCTTCACCTTCGTCAGGACGCCCGCCCTCGGCGAGCGCTTCGCCAGCGGCGCCATCGTCGGCCAGCATGGCTCGTGGAACCGCAGCCGGCCGGTCGGCTACCGGGTGATCTTCGTGCCCTTCGCCGATGGCCGTCCCTCGGGGCCGCCGGAAGAGGTGCTGACCGGCTTCCTCAACGCCAAGGGCGAGGCGCAGGGCCGTCCGGTCGGGGTGCTGGTCGATCGGCGCGGCGGCCTGCTGGTGGCCGACGATGTCGGCAATACGGTGTGGCGGGTGAAGGGCGCGGCGAGCGCACCGGTTCCCGGGCCGCAGACCGGCAGCTCCGGCTGACCGGGCGTCGAACGGGGGCGCCTCGCCATGCCGGCTCGGGCAATGACGGTCCATCTGTGCATCGACATGCAGAAGCTGTTCGCGCCGACCGGGCCCTGGCCGACCCCCTGGATGGCGCAGGCGCTGCCGAACATCGCCGCGGTGGCGGAGCTGATGCGGGAGCGCAGCGTGTTCACGCGGTTCATTCCCGCCCGCGAGGCGGCGGAGGAGATCGGCACCTGGCGCGCCTATTGGCGGCGCTGGTCGGGGCTGACGCTCGAGGCCCTGGACCCCCGTATCCTCGAGCTCGTGGACGAGCTGCGCGAGCTGGCGCCGGCCGAGCGCGTGGTCGACAAGACCCGCTTCTCCGCCTTCGCCGCGCCGCGTCTCGCGCCGGTCCTCAATGGCATGCGGGCCGGGACGCTGGTGATCACCGGCGCGGAAACCGATGTCTGCGTCCTCGCCACGGTCATGGATGCCGTGGATCGCGGCTACAGGGTGATCGTGGTGGAGGACGCGGTGTGCTCCTCTTCCGATGCCGGCCATGACGCGGCGCTGGCGATTTTCCGCCGGCGCTTCGCCGCGCAGATCGAGACGCTGTCGACCACCGCGCTTCCCGATCATCTTGCCCGACAGGGGCGTGAATACTGAGGACGGAAGTAAATAATACCTTGGAACGAAGATGTGAGCATGACGTTCTCCGGTGGGGTGCGGGACATTCCAGCCGGAGGCGATAATGGCCGAGAAGACACTCGATACGCTGTTTCACGAAACCCTCAAGGACATCTACTACGCCGAGCGCAAGATCCTGAAGGCGCTGCCGAAGATGGCGCGCGGCGCCCAGTCGCCGGAACTGAAGGCCGCGTTCCAGCAACACCGCGACGAAACCGAAGGTCAGGTGGAGCGCCTGCAGCAGGTGTTCGAACTGATCGGCAAGCGTGCGCAGGGCAAGACCTGCCCGGCCATCGACGGGATCATCGAGGAGGGCGAGGAGATCCTCGAGGAGTTCAAAGGCACGCCGGCTCTCGATGCCGGTCTCGCCGCCGCCGCGCAGGCGGTGGAGCATTACGAGATCAGCCGCTACGGCACGCTGAAGCGCTGGGCGCAGCAACTCGGCCTCAAGGAGGCGGTCGGCCTGCTCGACGCCACCCTCAAGGAGGAGTTCAAGACCGACGAGTCGCTGACCAAGCTTGCCGATCAGGTCGCCAATGTGAAGGCGCAGAAGGCGGCCTGACGGGCTCGCGACGCTTCCGGCGATGCCGGCTCAAGGCCGGCATCGCCCCGTCCGTCGAAAGGACCGCCATGGCTTCGCACCCCATCCAGAAGCAATCGGTCTGGCGCCGCTACGGCTATGGCTGGGTGACGCTGGGTTTCTTCCTCATCTCGCTTGTCGGCCACTGGCTGTTCGGCTGGTTCGCCTATGTCGACGCGCAGCTCCAGCATGGCGCGCCGGTGGAGGTGTGGGGCTATACGGTCGAGATGATGCGCGACACGCTGGAGAACTGGCAGTCGGAATTCCTGCAGCTGATCTGGCAGATCGGCGGTCTCGCCTTCCTGCTTTATGTCGGCTCGCCGCAATCCAAGGAGGGCGACGACCGCATCGAGGCGAAGATCGACGCCATCCTCGCCGCGGTCGATCCCGGTAAGGCCGATCAGCTGATCGAGGAGATCGACCGCGAATATGCCGGCCGGCATACCGATCCGCGCTGGGAGCGGCTGGCCCGCGAGGGGCGCGCGAAGAGCGCCTAAGGCTCGGGTCATTCCGCCGTGGTGGGCGATGCCGTCAGCCCGGCCTGAGGGTCCTGTACTCCACCGACCAGGCCTCGATCTGTTCGCCGGTGAACGGCCATTCGCCGACAAGGCTGACGCCCTGCCGGATCTCGTTTGCCACCACCGGCCAGAAGCGGTCGACGAGTTGCGGGATCGTCGGTTGGGGGAAGCCTTTGCCCTCGAGATCGAGAGCGCAGATGCGGCGGGCGGTCTGTTCCAATGTCTTCATGCGTACACCCTACTCGAACACCCGCCGGCGATCTGCGCACTAGTGTGCATTTTGCCGCCGCAAGCTGGGGACACGTCGCGGCAGCTTCCGGTTGACACCCGGGCGGCCGCCGCCTAAGGCAGTCCGGTCGCCGGTTGCACCGGCCGTAAGCGTTTGACGTCAAGCAACGCACTCAACGATCCTCACCGGTCGGAGTGCGTTTTTTTGCGCCCATCGGTCGAGGAACAGCCTGGAGATCCCCATGGCTTCGTCATCGACGCGCGACCCGGCACAGGGCCGCCTGCTGCTGCTGACCGCGATTCTCTTCGCTTCCTATCTGTGCATCGGCATCTCGCTGCCGATCGTGCCGGTCCATGTGTCCGAGACGCTCGGGCTCGGCAATGTCTGGGCGGGGCTCGGCGTCGGCATCGCCTTTCTCGCCACCATCGCCAGCCGGGGCACGGCCGGCAGCCTCGCCGACCGCCGCGGCGCCAAGAGGGCGGTGGCACGGGGGCTGGGGTGCTACGCCGCCGGTGCGCTGGTCACGCTGGCCGCCGGCCTGCCGCTGTCCTCACCGGTCCTGGCCTATCTTGTCCTGCTGGCCGGCCGGCTGTGCGTCGGGCTGGGGGAAAGCCTGGTGGCGGTGGGCATCATCGCCTGGGGCATCGGCCTTGTCGGCCCCGCCCGCTCCGGCCGGGTGCTGGCGCTCGTCGGCGCCGCCCTTTACGGGGCGCTCGCCGTCGGCGGGCCGGTCGGCCTCGCTTTGTACGACCGGTTCGGCTTTGCCGGCGCGATGGCGGTCAGCGCCGTCCTGCCATGCCTCGGCCTGCTGGCGATCTGGCGCATCCCGGGCGTGGCCGCGCATCCCGGCGCGGAGCGCCCGCCCTTCTGGCGCGTGATCGGCCGGATCTGGCCGCACGGATCGATCGTCTGCCTGCAGGGCATCGGCTTCGCGGCCATCGGCGCGTTCTTCACCCTGTATTTCCTCGACCGAGGCTGGAGCCATGCCGGGCTCGGCCTCTCCGCCTTCGGCGGCGGCTTCGTGCTGGTCCGGGTTCTGTTCGGCCATTTGCCGGATCGGATCGGCGGCCTGCCGGTGGCCATCGGATCGCTCGCCGTCGAGGCGGCCGGCCAGGTGCTCATCTGGAGCGCGGGCAGCCCGCTGCTGGCCCTTGCCGGCGCCTTCCTGACCGGGCTGGGCTGCTCCATGATCTATCCGGCCATGGGGCGTGAGGTCGTGCGGCTGGTGCCGCCGCATCTGCGCGGCACGGCGCTCGGCGGCTTCTCGGCCTTTCAGGATGTCGCCTACGGGCTGACCGGGCCGATGGCCGGCTTCCTCGCCGACCGCGCCGGCTATGGCAGCGTCTTCCTCATCGGCGGCGCGGCGGCGGCCGCCGGGCTGGCGATCGCCCTCGGCCTGCGCCGCATGCCGGCCGTGGCGGCCCGCCAGCCGGACGCGAACCCGGCCGGCCCGTCGCTCGATACTTAAGCTGAGCTAACAAGTCGGACTGGCTTTCTAAATGGAACTAACGCAGTTCCGGTCCTATGGTCTTCCTCGAGCAGCACGACAGATCGCTGCCGCGCCCTGAGCCGGGGAGTTGCCCACGGCCCGGGGCGGAGGACAAGACGCCGCTTCGCACCAACCCGCACCGTCCCCGACGCCGGCCGCAAGGCCGCGCGCGGCCGTGACCGACGCTTCGCGCCGCCGGCTTCGCCGGGCCGCGCCGACGCGCCCGCATGGCCCGCGCCCTTGCGCCCGGCCGGGCCACAGGATCGCATTGAGGATCGCACGATGAATCTCTCGACCTTGCTCCAAGCCCGCGCCGCCGCCGGCCGTCCGGTCCGGGCCGGCCTGATCGGCGCCGGCAAATTCGGCTCGATGGTGCTCGCCCAGGCGCAGCGCATCGCGGGACTGCAGATCGTCGCCGTCGCCGACCTCAATGTCGGCAAGGCGCGGGAATCGCTGGCGCGGGTCGGCTGGCCGGCGGAGCGCTACGCGGCGACCAGCGCCGGCGACGCGGTGAAGACCGGCCGCACCTTCGTCACCGACGACGTGGCGGCGCTGCTGGCCTGCGACGAGATCGAATGCGTCATCGAGGCCACCGGCCACCCGATCGCCGGCACCCGCCATGCGCTGGCCGCCATCGACGCGAGCAAGCATGTGGTGATGGTCAATGTCGAAGCCGACGTGATGGTCGGCCCGATCCTCGCCGAGCGCGCCCGCAAGCAGGGCGTCATCTATTCCATGGCCTATGGCGACCAGCCGGCGCTGATCTGCGAACTGGTCGACTGGGCCCGCGCCACCGGCTTCGAGATCACCGCCGCCGGCAAGGGCATGAATTTCGAGCCGCGCTACCGCTACTCCACCCCCGACACCGTGTGGGGCTTCTTCGGCTGGACCGAGGAGGAGGTGAAGGCCGGCGACTTCAATCCGAAGATGTACAACTCCTTCACCGACGGCACCAAGGCGGCGATCGAGATGGCGGCGGTCGCCAACGGCACCGGACTCGACTGCCCGGATGACGGGCTGGCCTTCCCGCCCGCCGGCCTGCACGACCTCGCCAAGGTGTTCCGCCCGGCGGCGGATGGCGGGCGCATGGCGCGCTCCGGCCTCGTCGACATCGCCGCCAGCCAGGAGCCGGACGGGCGCGAGGTCTACAACAACATCCGCTACGGCGTGTTCGTCACCTTCAAGGCGCACAACGAATATGCCCGCGCCTGCTTCAAGCAGTACGGCCTGCTCACCGACCCGTCCGGCTGGTACGCCTCGATGTGGCGCCCGTTCCACATCATCGGGCTGGAGACCTCGGTGAGCGTGCTCTCGGCCTGCCTGCGCGGCGAGCCGACCGGCTGCTCCAAGGAGTTCCGCGGCGACGCGGTGGCCACCGCCAAGAAGGACATGCAGCCGGGCGAGATGCTGGACGGCGAGGGCGGCTACGCGGTGTGGGCCAACGCCATCCCGGCGACCCGCAGCCTCGATTTGCGGGCGCTGCCGATCGGCCTCGCCCACAACGTCAAGCTGAAGCGGCCGCTCAAGAAGGACCAGATCGTCTCCTTCGACGATGTCGAGCTCACCGCCGATCTCGACGTGGTCCGGCTGCGCCAGGAAATGGAAGACCGCTTCCGCCCCGGCACCAGCGTCGCCGCCTGAGGCGCGGGCGAGGGCAGGGTGGTGCACGCCTCCCTGCCTTCGCATCCGGCCCTCGAACCCTTCGCTTTCCCACAGGACGACGACATGACCGCTGCCCCGCACACGCCCTTCGTCGTCATCGCCGAGTTCCGGGTGAAGCCCGGCGCGCTCGACGCCTTCCTCGCCGCCGCGCGAGACGATGCCCGCCGGTCGCTCGCCGACGAGCCGGGCTGCCGGCAGTTCGACGTCGTGGTGCCGGAGGCCGGCGACAGCGTGGTGTTCTACGAGGTCTATGACAGCCGCGCCGCCTTCGACGCGCATCTGGAGACGCCGCATCTCGCCCGCTTCCGGCAGGCGTTCCCACCGCTGATCATCGAGGAGCGGCCGGTGCGCTTCGCGGCCCGGCAGCATCCGTGACCGCCGGAACGGGAGACAACGCCATGTCCGTCACCTCCGCCGCCACGCTTCGCCGGATCGGCTTCATCGGCACCGGCATCATGGGCGGCCACATGGCCCGCCGTATCGCCGGGGCCGGCTTTTCGGTCCGCGCCTGGAACCGCACCGCCGCGAAATCCGAGGCGCTCGCCGCCGATGGCGTCGAGGTCGCGCCCTCGGCCCGGGCGGCGGCGGCCGGCGCCGATGCGGTGGTGTGCATGCTCTCCTCCGGTCCGGTCTGCGATGCCGTGCTCGGCGGGCCGGAAGGGGTGATCGCCGCCATGCGCACCGGCGCGACGCTGGTGGTGATGAGCTCGATCCCGGTGGAGACCGCCCGCGCCCAGGCGGAGGCCAGCGCCCGCCGTGGCCTGCGCTATGTCGATGCGCCCGTCTCGGGCGGCGAGCGCGGCGCCCGCGAGGGCACGCTCTCCATCATGGCCGGCGGCGAGGCGCGCGCTGTCGCCGATCTCGCCCCGCTCTTCGCGCCGCTCGGGCGCGTCACCCATGTCGGGCCGGCCGGCTCCGGCGAGCTTGCCAAGCTCGCCAACCAGTTGATCGTAGCCTCGAACATCTGCGCGGTGGCGGAAGCCCTGCTGCTCGCCGAGCGCGGCGGCGCCGACCCCGAAAAGGTGCGCGAGGCGCTGATCGGCGGCTTCGCCGATTCCACCGTGCTGCGCCAGCACGGCGAGCGCATGGTGCGCGGCGATTTCGCGCCGGGCGGCCCGGCCAAGTATCAGGTGAAGGACACCTCGACGGCGCTGCGCCTCGCCCGCTCCTACGGCCTCACGCTTCCGGTCGCCCACACCGTCGACCGGCTGTTCCAGAACCTGGTCGATCACGGCGGTGCCGATCTCGATCACAGCGCCGTGCTCCTCGAGCTGCGGCGCGCCAACCAGCCGGCGGAGGCTTCCGCCCCGGCGGAGACTTCCGCCGACGTCTGACCATGGCAAATAATGCCAATCAACCGGGACAAAGAATCCCGCTACGGAGGAAACGACATGCACGCCTTCTCGCTCCGCGGCCTCCTGGTCGCCGCCTCTCTCGCCGCCTCGCTCTCCCTTGCGGTTCCCGCCGGCGCCGAGACGCTCACCCTCTCCACGCCGGACGCCGACAATTCGGAAATCACCCTCGCCGCCAAGCACTTCGCCGAGGTGGTGAAGCAGAAGACCAATGGCGAACTGGAGATCAAGGTCTTCCCTAACGGCACCCTCTATGGCGGCGATCCCTCCGCCGGGGTGAAGCAGCTGGCCGGCGGCTCGCTCGACATGCTGCTCAACGCCACCTCGCTCTATGCCACCTTCAACCCGAAATTCACCGCCATCGCGGTGCCCTATCTGTTCGACGGCACCGACCAGCTGCGCGCCTATCTCGACAGCGATCTCGGCGAGGAACTGCGCGGCGACCTGTCGAAGATCGGTATCCTCGGCCTCGACCTGTGGTCGCGGCCGCTGCGGCAGATCACCAATTCCAAGCGGCCGATCACCGCGCCGGACGATCTCAAGGGCCTGAAACTGCGGGTGCCGAACAACCCGCTCTGGGTGAAGTTCTTCGGCGCCATGGGCGCGGCGCCCACCCCGATGGCCTTCGCCGAGGTGTATAATGCCCTGCAGCTCGGCGTGGTGGACGGGCAGGAGAACCCGGTCAACGTGCCGGTCAGCGCCCGGCTCTACGAAGTGCAGAAATACCTGACCATCTCCAACCACATCGCCGATGCCTGGGTGCTCGGCATGAATCCGCGCCGCCACAAGGCGCTGTCGGACGCCCACAAGGCCGCGCTCGCCGAGGCGGCGAAGGAGACCGAGGACTGGAAGGCGAAGAACGACGCCGCCGACATCGCCGCCTCCATCGCCATTCTCGAGAAGAACGGCATGAAGACCAACGAGCTCACCGCCGAGCAGCGCGCCGAATTCGTCGCGGTGTCGAAGAGCCTCTACCCGGTCTTCGAGGCCCTGGTGAAGGACCCGTCCTTCTTCCAGCGCACCACCTCCTTCGCCGGCAAGAGCTGACGTCGGCGTGCCGAACCCGGCGGCGGCCACCGGCCGCCGCTCCCCCTCGCGGATAGGTGGTGTTCCCATGTCCTCATCCGACAAATCTTCCGCCGCTGCGCCTTCCCGCGGCTTCCCGCTCGGCCGGCTGGTCGAGGTGATGGCTGATTATGCGGCGGGTCTCGCCTGCGGCGGCATCCTCGTCGTGGTGCTGATGCAGGTGGTGGGCCGGCTCATCGGCCATCCGCTGCCCTGGACCGAGGAGGCGGTGCGCTTCCTGTTCATCTGGATGGTGTTCCTCGGCCTTGCCGCCGGCTTCCGCACCGTGGAGAGCGCGCGTGTCGTGCTGTTCCTCGCCATGATGCCGCGCCTGTCGAAGCGCATCGCGGTGCCGATCTATGTCGTGTTCTCCATCGGCTTCTTCCTGCTGGTGGGCTGGACCGGCATCACCCTCGTCGAGCAGCAGATCATGATGAACGAGGAGGCGGCGACGCTGCCGATCCCGATGTGGGTCGTCGGCCTCGTCATGCCGGTCTCCTCGGTCATCGCCATCCTCGCCATCGTGGATTCGCTGCGGCGCCGGCGCGATCTGATCGCGCTGCCGGAAATGGGCCTGCCGCCGGACGAGATCGTCCATGCCGACGTCTCGATGACCGGCGGTCATCACCATGTCGCCAGCCCCACCGTCACGGGAGCGCACTATCAATGATGAGCGCCATCCTCTTCGCCCTGTTCTGCGTCCTCAGTGCGCTCGGCGTGCCCCTGGCCATCGCCCTCGGCCTCGCCGCCGTCGCCACGCTGTTGGTGTTCACGCCGATGCCGCTCGACCTGCTCACCCAGACGATGTTCTCCTCGATGAACTCGTTCCTCCTGGTGGCGGTGCCGCTGTTCATCCTGGTCGGCGCGGTGATGGAGCGCGGGCGGGTCGCCGAGCGCATCTTCGATTTCGCCGAATCCATGGTCGGCTGGCTGCCGGGCGGGCTGGGCCATGTGAACGTGCTGTCCTCGGTGATCTTCTCCGGCGTGTCGGGTTCCTCGGTCGCCGACATCGCCTCGGTCGGCGCCATCGAGATCAAGGCGATGGAGCGCCACGGCTTCCCCAAGGGCTATGCGGTGGGCATGACGCTGTGCACCGCCACCCTGTCCTCGATCATCCCGCCCTCGATCCTCATCGTCATCGCCGGCTCCATCGCCAACGTGTCGATCGGCACGCTGCTAGTGGCGGGGCTGGTGCCGGGGCTGTTCATTGCCTTCGCCTTCCTGGTGTTCAACCACTTCTATTCGGTGCGCTACGGCTACAATCCGCCGTCGCCGTTCAATTTCCGCATGGTGGTCGTCACCGGGCTGCGCGCCATCCTGCCGATGCTGACCCCGCTGATCCTGATCATCGGCATCGCCTCCGGGGTGTTCACCCCCACCGAGGCGGCGGCGATCGCGGTGCTCTACGTGCTGGTGCTGGGCGTGCTGGTCTACCGCACCATCCCGCTCGCCGAGGTGCCGGAGATCCTGGTCTCCACCGCCCGCATCTCCGGCACCATCCTGTTCATCGCCGCCACCTCGCAGATCGCCGCCTGGGTGTTCACCTATGAGGGGCTGCCGAACACGCTGACGGCGATCCTCGGCGGCATGAATCTGGGGCCGACCACCGGCCTCCTGGTGATCTTCGTCTTCCTGCTGCTGATCGGCATCTTCATGGAGGCGATCCCGGCGATGTTCATCCTCATCCCGGTGCTGATGCCGACGGTGACGGCGCTCGGCATCGACCCGATCCATTTCCTGATCATCACGGTGATGACGCTCACCCTCGGCCTCGTCACCCCACCGGTCGGCGTCTGCCTGTTCGCGGCGGCGCAGGTCTCGGGTATGAGCGTCGACGAGGTGGTGAAGGGCTCGCTGGCGCCGATGACCGTGCTGACGCTGGCGATCTTCGCGCTGGTGCTGTTCCCGGTGCTGACGCTCGGGCCGCTGCACCTGCTCGGGCTCTATTGAGGATCAGGTCGATGACGGTGCCGGACTTCGTGGTGGTGATGGGCGTGTCGGGGGCCGGCAAGAGCACCGTGGCCCAGCAGCTTGCCGACCGGCTCGGCGCCGCCTTCATCGAGGCCGACCGCCTGCACAGCCCGGAGAATGTCGCGCTCATGCGCCGGGGCATCGGCCTGACCGATGCCATGCGCTGGCCGTGGCTGGAGGCGGTGGGCGCGGCGGCGCGGGCGGAGCCGCGCCGGCCGGTGGTGATCGCCTGCTCGGCGCTGCGCCGCATCTATCGCGATTTCCTGCGCGAGCGGCTTCCCGGCCTGCGCTTCGTCTTCGTCGACGGCCCGCGCGAGGTGATCGCCGAGCGCCTGCGCGCCCGGCCGGGGCATTTCGCCGGCATCACCCTGCTCGACAGCCAGCTGGCGACGCTGGAGCCGCCGGAGCCGGGCGAGCGGGCGGTGACCGTCTCGCTGACGGCGAGCCCGGAGGCGATGGTCGACATGGCCCTGCGCGGGCTCGGCGCGGCGGAGCGGGTTCCCGGCTGAGGATCAGTCCGCCGGCACCGGCTTGCGGGCGGTCCGGCCGGCCAGCGCCTCGGCGGCGGCATGGGCATGGCGGCGCCGGGCCTCCCAGCCGGCGCGCTCGGTGCGCAGCCAGTCGAGGAACAGCCGCACCTTGCGCTGGCGCAGATGCTCGTGCGGGCAGACGATCCACTGCGTCACCAGCCGGATCGGCGGCGGTCCGGCCACCGGGCAGATCAGCCGGCCGGTCTCCAGCTCGCGCTCCATCATCAGCGTGCTTTCCAGCGCGATGCCCATGCCGCCGGCGGCGGCGTCGATGGCCATGTGGCTGCGGTCGAACAGCACCCGCGCCCAGCGCTCCGCCGGCTGCACGCCGGCCAGCGCGAACCAGCGCGGCCATTGCGCCTGCGACTTCACCGAGTGGATCAGCCGGAAGCGCGGCAGCTCGGCGGCGGTGAGGCTGGCCGGGGGCGCGTAGTCCGGCGAGCAGGCCGGCAGGAAGTCCTCCTCCGCCATGCCCTCGACGAACAGGCCAGGCCAGCGCCCGTCGCCGTGGCGGATCTCGACGTCGACCACCTCGCGCTTGAACGCGGTCGGCTCGTTGGTGCCGTCGATGCGCACCTCGAGGTCGGGATGGCGGTCGAGAAACGCCCCGAGCCGCGGCAGCAGCCATTTGTTGGACAGGGTCGGCGTGGCGCGCACCGTCAGCGTCGTCACCGAGCGGTAGCCGCGGATCAGGTTGGTGGCCTCGGCGATGCGCTCCACCTCGTCGGTGATGGAGGCGAAATAGCGCTCGCCGGCCTCGGTGAGCACGACGCGGCGGCCGACCTTGCTCATCAGCGTCAGGCCGAGCTGGGTCTCCAGCGCCTGCACCTGCTGGCTCACCGCCGAGGGCGTGACGGCGAGTTCCTCCGCCGCCTTGGAGATGCTGCCGAGGCGGGCGACGGTGCGGAACACGAAGATGGCGCGGATCGGCAGCTGCATCGCTTCCTCGCTTTCGGTCGCGGGCCGGGCGGGCGTCCGGGAGAGGGGACCCAACCACCCGGCGGGGCGGGGAGGCCGCCGGCCACGCCTGCCCAACGCCTGCCCAACGCCGGCCCCGTCCCGCCCATTCATATCGCCGGGCGGCGGCGATGGCGAGGCCGCGACGAGCGGGAGCGCGCCACAGGTCGGTGCGCGGCCCGCCCCGCCTCAGCGCCGCAGGTGCCGGCGGGCCGCCTGCATCACGTCGCGCGTCAGTTCGGCGATCCGGTCGGCGGCGAGGCGGTTCACCTGCCAGTACAGCGGTACGTCGAGCGGCGTGTCCGGGATCAGCTCCACGAGCCGCCCCGCCTCGATATGCGGCCGGACCAGCAGGGCAGGGTTCATGCCCCAGCCCATGCCGGCGATGCAGGCCTCCACGAAGCCGTGCGTCGAGGGCAGCCAGTGGGTGGGATGAACCACCTCCTGCCCGATCGCCTGGCGCAGCCAGCGGTCCTGCAGCCGGTCCTTCTGGCTGAAGGTCAGCGCCGGCGCCGCGGCGAGGGCGTCCGGGGTGACGCCGGCCGGGAAGTGGCGGTCCATGAAATCCGGGCTTGCCGTCGCGTGGTAGCGCAGCGCGCCGAGCGACAGCCGGCGGCACCCCGCGACGGGCTTTTCGGTGCTGGTGACGGCGGCGATCACCCGTCCCTGCCGCAGCCAGTCCGCGGTGTGCTCCTCGTCGTCGACGGCGATGTTCAGGAGATGCGGGGAGCGGCGGGCGAACGCCGATATCCCGGCCATGAACCAGGTGCCGAGGCTGTCGGCATTCGCCGCGACATGCAGCGTCACCTTCTGCGCCGGCCCGGCGGGCGCCGCGAGCGCGGGCAGGTGCTCCAGCAGGTCGCCTTCGAGCATGCTGACATTTTCCATGTGCCGGCACAGCCATTCGCCGGTCAGCGTCGCCGTGCAAGGGGCGCCGCGCGCGATCAGCACCGTGCCGAGGCGCTCCTCCAACTGCTTCACCCGTTGCGAGACGGCGGAGGGCGTCACATGCAGCAGGCGGGCGGCCTTCTCGAAGCTGCCGGTCTGAACCACCGTGGAAACCGCGCGCAAGGCAGCGTAGTCGAGCATGGATTTAGTTTTGCTTCATCGAGATTAGCTTCATTAACTAGCCTAAATCCGGCCGCCGCGGTAGCGCAGGCCATCCTTCCCGGCGGCGTGGCATCTGCAATGGATCTTCCGGTTTTCGCGACGGGCCTGACCATGGGCCTCAGCCTCATCGTGGCGATCGGCGCCCAGAATGCCTTCGTGCTGCGGCAGGGCCTGCGCAACGAGCACATCTTCGCCGTCTGCCTCACCTGCGCCGTGTCCGATGCGCTGCTCATCATGCTCGGCGTCACCGCCTTCCGGCAGATCGCCACGCTGCTACCCTGGCTGGATCCGGCGATGCGCTATGGCGGCGCCGCCTTCCTGTTCTGGTATGGCGCGAGGAACATGCGTTCCGCCCTGGCCGGCTCGGGCGCGCTGGCGGCGGCGGAAGCCGGGCGGGCGAGCCTGTGGCAATGCCTCGCCCTGTGCCTGGCGCTCACCTGGCTCAATCCGCACGTCTATCTCGATACGGTGGTGCTGCTCGGCACCATCTCCACCCGCTTCCCGGGCCGCGAGATGTCCTTCGCCGCCGGCGCCATGACCGGCTCCTTCCTGTTCTTCTTCTCGCTGGGCTATGGCGCGACGCGGTTGCGCCCGATCTTCGCGAACCCGATGGCCTGGCGCCTCATGGAAGCGCTCATCGCCCTCACCATGTGGCTGATCGCCTTCCGGCTGGCGAGCGGGGCGTGATCGCCCGCCATTGCCGCGTCAGTGACCGTCGAAAACGTCGAGGTTGTTTCTGACGAAGTCGATGAAGCGGCCGATGAGCGCGATCTGAGTGAATTCGCTGCGCCAGACCATCCAGGCATTGCGGGCGAAGGGGGAGCCGTTGGCATAGTCGAGCGGCGTCGAATACAGCCGGTGCGACCGGCCGGTGAATTTCGGCGACAGGAAGATGCCGTAGCCGAGCCCGTTGGCGATCATCTCCAGGCAGGTGTCGCCATGGTTGGCGCGCATGCCGATCAGCATCGGCGCGGTGAAGTGGCTGTGCCACCAGTCGTTGAGCAGCCGCTTGGCGAACGGGTCGCTGAGATAGGAGATCTGCGGCGTCGTCGGCAGCTCGGCGAGGTCGAGCGGCTCGCGATTGACGAGGCAGGCCTGCTCCTGGCCGATCAGCATGCGCTCGAACGGGCCGTCGAAGTCGCCATAGATGAAGCCGACATGCACCCGGCCATCCTCGATCAGCTTCACGATCTCCGAGCTGACGCCGGTGGAGATGTCGAAGGAAACGTCGGGGCAGTCCGCCTGATAGCGCTTCAGCCCGGCGGGCAGCGTGTAGCGGGCGAAGGAATTGGTCACGCCCAGCCGCAGGGTGCCCGAGCGGTCGCCGAAGCTCATGAGCTGGGTGCGGATCTCGCCGAAATGCGCCAGCACCTTCCCGGCCTCGCGGGCGAGGTATTCACCTTCCGGCGTAAAGGCGACGCCCTTGGGCGTGCGCACCACCAGCCGCACCCCGAAGTCGCGCTCGATCGCCTGCAGGCGCTTGGAAAGCGCCGGCTGGGTCATGGCGAGCCGGTCGGCCGCGCGGGTGATGTTCGCGGTGCGGTGCAGCTCCAGGATGATCTTGCAGGTGCTCTCGTCCATGTCGCGAAGGCGGCGCCGTTGGGTCAGGCATTCCATTTTGGAATGGCAATCCATGAGAGATCGCAATTTTACAGGCGCGTCAACCTCGCTTAGGACTGATCAGAATAACAAGAGGCATCGGCGCCGCGCGCGACCGGCCCAGGGAATGCCGCTCAGGCATTCGCCGACGGGAGAAGGCAAGCTCGCCAGTATCCGTTCTGTGTGTGGAGAGACACGCCGCGCCCGCAAGGCGCGGATGGATCCCTATTGTTTGGAAAGAGCCGGCGTCGTCATGATCTATCATCATCTCTATTCCAAGTTCGCCAAGAAGGACGAGGTGCGCGTCGGCGTGATCGGTGCCGGAAACTACGGCACAGCCATCGTCACCCAGGATCCCTACACGCCGCGCATGACCGTCGTCGCGGTGGCGGACCTTTCGGTGGAAGCCGCCCGCGGGGCCTATGAGAAGGCCGGGTTCGCGGCCGAGACGCTGGTCTATTGCGCCACCGCGGCCGAGGCCGAGGCGGCCATTGCCGCCGGCAAGCGCGTCTATACCGACCAGCCGGCGCTGGTGGGCGACATTCCGGCGGTGGACATCGTCTGCGAGAGCACCGGCGTGCCGGAAGCCAGCGCCACCTATGCGCTGCAGGCCATCGGCAACGGCAAGCACGTCGCCATGATCACCAAGGATTGCGACGTCACCGTCGGGCCGATGCTGAAGAAGCTGGCGACCGAGGCGGGCGTCGTCTACACGCCGGTCGACGGCGACCAGCACGGCCTGCTCATCCAGTTCTACGAATGGGCGAAGTCGATCGGCCTCACCGTGCTCAGCGGCGGCAAGGCCACCGATGGCGAGTTCGTCTATGACGATGTCGCCGACACGGTGACGATCAAGACTGACAAGAAGATCCACGCACCCTATGTCGAGACCATCGAGGTCGCGCCCGAGGACCGCAAATATCTCGGCATGATCCCGGCCGGAAAGGCGGCGGAATATATCGAGAAGCGCGTCGAGATCCTGTCGAAGCTGCCGCAGCCGGGCGCCTATGATTTGTGCGAGACCACGGTGGCGGCGAACTATACCGGCCTCGCCCCGGCGGTGGACACGCTCTATCATGCCCCGCTGCGCATCACCGAGATCCCCGTCGCCTATTGCGAGCGCGAGAATGGCGGCATCTTCGAGGGCGCCGGCGTCATCGATCTCGCCACCTGCCTGCGCGATCCCGTCGAATCCGGCCTCGGCGGCGGCGTGTTCCTGGTCGTGCGCTGCGACAACGCCTATTCCAACCATGTGCTGACCACCAAGGGCCAGATCGCCAATGCCGACAACAGCGCGGCGGTGATCTACCGGCCCTATCACCTGTGCGGGGTGGAGACCTCCAGCACCATCCTGGTCGCCGGCCTGCTTGGCCTCGACACCGGCTCGGACGACTACCGGCCGCGCTTCGACCTGATCAAGGTCGCCAATCGCGACATTGCGGTCGGCGAGGTCTTCGGCAACGACCACAGCCCGCAGCTCACCGCCCGCATCGTGCCCGCTTTGCCGGTTGCGCCCGGCAATGCCGCCGCGGCGCATCTGATCACCGGCAACCGCGCCAGGGTCGATATCGCGAAGGGCACCACCATCACCTACGACATGGTCGAGGAGCCGGCCGGCTCGCTATTGTGGCAGCTGCGCCGGCAGCAGGACGCCGCCTTCCTGGCCTGACCCGACAAATCAACCTCATCGATCACCTGACTGCACAAGAAAAGACGGGAGGAAGAGCATGCTGCTGACCCTGCTTGCCTGGGGAACGGTCATCGTCTTCATGACGCTGATCCTCACCAAGAAGATGCACCCCTTCACCGCTATCGTATTGATTCCAGTGCTGTTTGCCCTTGTCGGCGCGCTGTTCGGGCTGTACGAGGCGCCTACCGCCAAGACCCTGAAGATCCCCGTCGAGAGCGTCACGATGTGGGATCAGGTCTTCGTGCTCGGCGACTGGGTCAAACAGGGGCTGACCAAGACGTCGGGAACGGCGTTCATGCTGTTCTTCGCGATATTCTTCTTCTCTCTGATGTTGAATGTCGGCCTGTTCGACCCTCTTACCAAGAAGGTCGTGCAGCTCGCCAAGGGAGATCCTCTGAAAGTACTTGTGGCGACCAGCGTACTGGCCACCGTCGTCTCGCTTTCCGGCGACGGAACGACCACGACGCTGATCTGCTGCACGGCGCTGATCCCGGTCTACCAGAAGCTCAACCTCAAGATGATGCATCTGGGCGTGCTGCTGATCCTGCAGAACACCATTCTCAACCTCCTGCCGTGGAGCGGCCCCACCGCCCGAGTCATTGCAGTTATTGAGGGAATCGACGTGCAGGCGCTGTTGATGGCGCTGCTGCCGGGCATGGTGCTGGGCAGCCTGTTCGTCACCGCCGGCGCCTATTGGCTCGGTTTGCAGGAGCGGCGGCGCCTCGGCGTGCAGCATCTCAGCGACGCCGACATCGAGGCGATCTTCGCGATACACACCAGCGACGAGGATGCGCTGAAGCGCCCGCAATTCGCGCTGGTGAACGGCATCCTGACCGTCGCGGTGCTGGCCTCACTGATCTCCGGCGTGTTCGATCCCGTCTTCACCTTCCTCGTCGGCACGGTGGTGGCGCTCGTCATCAACTACGAGACGCTGACGCAGCAGAAGGACCGCATCTACGCCAATTCCGGCGAGGTGTTGCAGACGGTGATCATGGTCATCGGCGCCGGCGTGTTCATGGGCCTGTTCACCAATTCGGGCATGTCCGATGCGCTGGCCTCCAGCCTCGTCCACATCGTGCCGCCGGCACTGGGCGATTTCTGGGGCCTGATCGTGGTGCTGATCTCGGCGCCGGGTGGCTTCTTCCTCTCGAACGATGCCTTCTTCTACGGCGTGCTGCCGCCGCTGGTGGAAGCCGGCAAGGTCTATGGCTTCACGCCTTTCCAGATCGGCTTCGCTTCGTTGCTCGGTCAGGCCTTCCACATGCTGAGCCCGCTCACCGCCTTCATCTACCTGCTGCTCAGCATGACCGGGCTGGACATGGGCGAATGGCAGAAGGCCTGCTTCCCCTGGTGTCTGGCGCTGTTCGGCATCTTCATCGCCTGCGCCGTGCTGCTTGGGGTGGTGCCGCTCTATCGCTGACGCGGCGATGCTGACACGCCTGATCACCGATGCCGGCGGCATGTCCGCCGGCATCGCCTTCTTCGGATCCAATTCCGCATCGAACCGCCGAGGTTTTCATGACGGCACGCCCTCGTATCGTCCTCCTCCACGCCACTCCTGTGGCGATGGAGCCGGTGCAGCAGGCTTTTTCGGCCGGCTGGCCGGAGGCGGAGACTGTGAACCTGCTCGACGACGCGCTGAGCGCCGATCGTGCCCGGACCGCTGACATCACCGAGGAGATGACCCAGCGCTTCCTCGCCCTCGGCCGCTATGCCGCCCGCATCGGCGCCGATGGCGTGCTCGTCACCTGCTCGGCGTTCGGCCCGGCGATCGAGCGCCTTGCGGAGGAAATGCCGGTGCCGGTTCTGAAGCCGAACGAGGCGATGTTCCGTGCCGCCATTGCCAGCGGCCGGCGCATCGGCATGCTCGCCACCTTCGCCCCCGCCGTCGCGACCATGACCGCGGAGTTCGAGACCTTCGTCGCCGAGACCGACGCCACTGCGCGCCTCGACACCCTCGTCGTTGCCGACGCCATCGACCGGCTGCGCGCCGGCGATGCGGCGGCCCATAATGCGCTGGTGGCCGCCCGCGCTCCCGAACTGGCCGGCCATGACGCAATCATGCTGGCGCATTTTTCCACCTCGCGTGCCGCCGAGGCGGTGCGCCGGGCGGTCGACGTACCGGTGTTCACCGCGCCCGATGCCGCGGTCGAATGCCTGCGTCAGCTGATCGAACACGCGGGGAACTGAACGATGTTGCTCGGGGTCATTGCCGACGATTTCACCGGTGCCGGCGACATCGCCAACACGCTGGCCAAGGGGCTGCCCCCTCAGGGCGGGCTTGCGGTGACGCAATATCTCGGCGTGCCAACGCGTCCGGCCGCGCCGGAGGTGGAGGCGGGCGTCATCTCGCTGAAGACCCGCTCCATTCCCGCTGCCGACGCGGTTGCGCAGTCGCTGGCCGCCCTTGCCTGGCTGAGGGAGCAGGGCTGCCGCCAGATCGTCTTCAAATATTGCTCGACCTTCGATTCGACGCCGGAGGGCAATATCGGCCCGGTCGGCGAGGCGCTGGCCGACGCGTTCGGCGCCAGCGGCGTCATCGCCTGTCCGGCCTTCCCGACCGTCGGGCGCAGCGTGCATCAGGGCCATCTGTTCGTGCATGACCGGCTGCTCAGCGAGAGCGGCATGCAGAACCATCCGCTCACGCCGATGACCGATCCCGACATCCGCCGCTGGCTGCGCCGGCAGACGCGCGACGCCGTAGGCCTCGTCGCCTCCCCGACGGTGCGCGCGGGCGCCGCTGCGGTTCGACAGGCGCTCGCGGCCTGTGCCGCACGCGGCGAGACGCTGGTGATCTGCGATGCGGCGACCGACGCAGATCTCGTGACGTTGGGCGAAGCGGCCGCCGAGGCACTGCTCGTCACCGGCGGCTCGGGTATCGCCATCGGCCTGCCGGCCAATTTCATCACGCGCGGGCAGGCCAAGGGCGTGGCGACCGCCTTTGCCGGGGTGGACGGTCCCGAGGCCATTCTCGCCGGCAGTTGTTCCGGTGCCACGCGCGGGCAGATCGCGATCCATGCCGCGGCGCATCCGGCGATGGCGCTCGATGTCGATGCCGTCATGGCCGGCAAGATCGGCGTCGGCGATCTCGCCGAGTTCATTGCCGCGCATCGCGGGCAGGCGCCGCTGATCTATTCTTCCGACGACCCGGCCGAGGTTGCCGCACTGCAGAAGCGCTATGGGCGCGAAGCGGTGGCCGGCAGACTGGAGGCGCTGTTCGCCGACACGGCCCGCGCGCTGATCGCGGGAGGCGTGCGCCGCCTCGTCGTCGCCGGCGGCGAAACCTCCGGCGCGGTGGCGCAGGCCCTGGGGCTGGAGGCGCTGGAGATCGGGCCGGAGATCGATCCCGGCGTGCCGATCCTCGCCGCGCCCGATGGTCGGGTCGCGCTGGCGCTCAAGTCGGGTAATTTCGGTGCGCCGGATTTCTTCGCCAAGGCACTGGCGGCGCTTGCCGGCAAATGAACCGTACGCGCAGGGGGCACGCATGAGCAGGACTGGCGACATCAACGAGGCCGCGTTGCGCGCTGAAATCGTGCGCACCGGCGCCCTGCTCTATGCGCGCGGCCTCGCCCATGGCAGCGCCGGCAACCTCTCGGTGCGGCTGGACGACGGCAGCATCCTGGTGACGCCGACAAACTCGTCGCTCGGTTCCCTGACCCCGGAGCGGCTTTCCCGTGTGTCCGTCGACGGCCGGCATCTGGACGGCGATCCGCCCTCCAAGGAGGCGTTCTTCCACCTCGCCGTCTATGAGGAGCGGCCGGCGGCCCGGGCGGTGGTGCATCTGCATTCCACCCATGCGGTGGCGGTGTCCTGTCTCTGCCACGCCGACAGCTCCAACGTGCTGCCGCCGCTGACCGCCTATCACGTCATGCGGGTGGGCAGGTTGCCGCTGGTGCCGTATTTCCGGCCGGGCGACCGGGCGTTGGCCGAGGCGGTGCGTGGCTTCGCGCGCGGGCACAAGGCCATGCTGCTTGCCAATCACGGGCCCATCGTCGCCGGCGCCACGCTGCAGGAGGCCGTGCAGGCCTATGAGGAACTGGAGGAAACCGCCAAGCTGTTCTTCCTCATCGGTAATCGCCCCGCTGCCCCGCTGACCTGCGAGGCGGTCGAGGATCTGCAACGGCATTTTCCCAGCTGATCCGGGTTCGATCCTGCAGTTTCCGTTCCCCGCCCGAACGCGGGCGGGCGGGCCATGTCGTTCACTCCTCCGACATGTGATCGCGGCCTCGGCCAGGTGCCGGGATGATCCCCTCGCGGTTTGGGCCGCGATCTCGGTAAAATCGCGTTGTTCGGGCTGCGACCGACGTCGGCGGCAACGCCAAGAACGCCTCGTCGCTGGCAGCAGGCCGTCAGCCTCTCTGTGACGGCGGGACGGTTTGTCGGCCGCAGGGCGCCGTCCCCATCATGATCTTTGATAAAGGCCCCAGCGATCCTCGGTGGGGGCGCCGCGGCTCTGTGTCGTACGGCAGCTTCGAGCACGGATTTCCGCCGGTCGTCGCATCGCGGTGCCGAGCGCCGGGCCGCCGACCCCCATCCACGTATTTCGCAAGAACGGACTTCGCCCCTCGAAGGGGAGGGTGCCAAGCGGTGGCTCTGGTGATCGATATGTTGCGTCGCAATAATTCGGCGCGGTGGTACGAAAGTCTCCCGAAAGTTTGCAAAATTCATGATTGATAAAATCTATCATACGAGTGAGGCGGCTTGTCGCAGCCCCGCCGCTTGTCCCAATGGTGTTGTCGGGAATGATTCCATTTTCAAACTGCGGCAGATCAAAAAATTCCCATTGAAAAATATGGGATTCGTGCCTAGTTCTATCAGCGATCGCCGCAGATCGTCGGCGTCTTGGCTGTTCTGGCATTTTGTATAATGATTGAAAATGTCGATTAACGATACGTCATCCACGCTCAAGAAGTCGCATGCGGCCGGCGGATGGGGTGCCCTTCGCAGCTGCGGAAAGCATTTGCTGGCCAGCGGTTCGGCGCTGACCGGCGCGAAGACCATGCTGAAGGCAAATCAGCCGGACGGCTTCGATTGTCCGGGCTGTGCCTGGGGCGATCCCGAGCATGGTTCGTCCTTCGAATTCTGCGAGAACGGCGTGAAGGCCGTGGCGTGGGAGGCGACCGAGCGGCGGGCGACGCCGGCTTTCTTCGCCGCCCATACGGTGAGCGAGCTGCGGGGCTGGAGCGACTACGAGCTGGAAAACCAGGGCCGCCTCACAGAGCCCATGGTTTATGACCGCGCTACCGACCGCTACCGGCCGGTGTCGTGGGAGGAAGCGTTCGCCGGCATCGCCGCCGAGCTGAACGCGCTCGCCGATCCCAATGAGGCGGAGTTCTACACCTCCGGCCGCGCCAGCAACGAGGCGGCGTTCCTCTATCAGCTGTTCGTGCGCATGTTCGGCACCAACAACTTCCCGGACTGCTCCAACATGTGCCACGAGGCCAGCGGCCTCGGCCTGATGCAGTCGCTCGGCGTCGGCAAGGGCACCGTGCTGCTCGAGGATTTCGAGCACGCCGACGCCATCATCGTCATCGGCCAGAACCCCGGCACCAACCACCCGCGCATGCTGGGCGACCTGCGCCGTGCCGCCATGCGCGGCGCGCGTGTCGCGGTGCTCAATCCGGTGCGCGAGCGCGGCTTGGAACGCTTCGCCGACCCGCAGGACAAGATAGAGATGCTGCGCGGCGGCTCGACCTCGATCGCCAGCCATTACTTCCAACCCAAGCTCGGCGGTGACATGGCGGCGATCCGCGGCGTCGCCAAGGTGGTGTTCGCCCGTGATGCCGAGCGCCTGGCCGGCGGGCATGCCAGCCTGCTCGACCTCGACTTCATCGCCCACCACACCACCGGCATCGAGGCGTGGCGGGCCGAGGTCGAGGCGACCTCCTGGGATGCGATAGAGGACCAGTCGGGTCTCGTCCGCGCGGATATGGAAAGCCTGGCCGACGTCTATCTCGGCGCCGAGCGGGTGATTGCCACCTGGGCGATGGGCGTCACCCAGCATCTTCATTCGGTGGCGACGGTGCGCGAGATCGCCAACCTTCTGCTGCTGCGCGGCCATGTGGGGCGGCCGGGCGCCGGCCTGTGCCCGGTGCGCGGCCATTCCAACGTGCAGGGCGACCGCACCGTCGGCATCAACGAGAACGCGCCGGAGTGGTTCATCGCCGCCCTGGAGCGCGAGTTCGACCTCGCCCTGCCGCGCGCGCCCGGCCACAATGTGCTGCACGCCATCCACGCCATGGTGGAAGGGCGTTCCAAGGCGTTCATCGGGCTCGGCGGCAATTTCGTGCGGGCGACGCCGGACACCGACATCGTCCACGCGGCGCTGTCGCGGTGCCGGCTCACGGTGCAGATCGCCACCAAGCCGAACCACAGCCATCTCGCGCCCGGTGAGGTCGCCTATCTGCTGCCCTGTCTCGGCCGCACCGAGATCGACCGCAATTCCAGGAAGCGGCCGCAGATCGTCACCGTCGAGGATTCGATGAGCATGGTGCACGGCTCCGGCGGCATCAATCGCCCGGCGGCGCCGACCCTGCGCTCGGAGATTCAGATCATCGCCGGCATCGCCGCGGCGACGGTAGGGTCGGACAAGGTGCGCTGGCTGGCGATGGCGGATGACTACGATCTCATCCGCGACCACATCTCCCGCGTGATCCCCGGCTTCGAGGATTTCAACATCCGCGTGCGCAAGCCGCGCGGCTTCCATCTGCGCAACGCCGCGGCCGAGCGCGAGTGGAACACCGCTTCCGGCCGGGCGGAGTTTTCCGCCGCGCCGCTGCCGCGTGAGGTGGAGCACCAGCAGGCACGTCGCCAGCCCGGCACCTATGTGCTGCAGACCTTCCGCAGCCACGACCAGTACAACACCACGGTGTACGGCCTCGACGACCGCTATCGCGGCGTCTATGGCGAGCGCCGGGTGGTGTTCGCCAACCCCGAAGACATCGCCGCGCTCGGCGCGGTGCCCAATGCGCGGGTCGATGTCATCGGTTCCGACGAGGACGGGCGCACGCGGGTGGCGGAGGATTTCCGCCTCGTCGCCTACGACCTGCCGCGCGGCTGCGTCGCCGGCTATTATCCCGAGCTCAATGCCGTGGTGCCGTCCACCAAGGCCGGCGAGGGCAGCGACACGCCGCTGTCCAAATCGGTGATGGTGACCTTCCGCGCGAGGGCGGCATGAGCGCGGTGTCCGCCGATCACTTCATGCAGGACGTGACCGCCCTGATGGCCGGCCAGCCCGAGCTGTCGCCGCTCGATGCCGGGGTGCTGGTCGCACTGGAGCAGGGGGTGGCCAGCGATACGCGCAGTTTCGCCCGGCTGTTCGGCATCGCCCACGCGCTGGTCTTGCGCGCTGCGAGCGAGTTGGAGGATCGTTTCGGGCTGGTTGCTGCCGAGGAGCATCGCTCGCGGTCGCAGCGGCGGCGCCTTGTGCTGACCGAGGCCGGGCAATTGGCGGTCGCGGCCAAATAGGAGCGCATTTCCGGCTCCGCCGCGGCTTCTCGCCGGCACAACGCCTCGGAAAACGGACGATAGGCTCGGCCGGGCCGGATCCGAGGCGGTGTGCGGGCCGCCTCGAATCAGTCTCAGAGCGTGAGTTCGCGGCGCAGCGTCTCCAGTCGCTCCATCGCGATCACGCCGTCGGCGATGGTCGGCGCGGGCGTCTCGGCCCCGGCCAGCGCGGGAACCACGTCGGCGAGCAATGAATGGTACCCCTTCGGGTCCTCGTTCGCCGCGGCCGTGAAGTTCGGCTTCCAGGTCAGCGAATCCACGTCGTCGGCAAGGGTGGCGGCGGGATCGGCGATCTTGAAGGGCGGGTTGCGGTGCCAGCGGATTTCGATGACGTCCTCGACCTCGATGCGCTGATGGTCGCCCATCAGCTCGATCCGCTCTACCGGCGTGCCGCGCGACTGGATGGTGCCCATGGCGATGTTGCCGATGGCGCCGCATTCGAATTCGAAGCCGACATGGAACAGCACCCGGCCCGGGGTCTTCTCCACCTTGCGCGCCGAGATGGTCTTCACCGGCGAGACCAGGAACGACACCAGGTCCATGTAGTGCACGCAGTGGTGCAGGAAGAAGCCGGTGTAATCGACATTGCCGACGAAATAGCCGGGTGCCGTCATATAGTAGCCGGTGAGGCCGAGCACGTCGCCGAAACGGCCGGAGCGCACGATATTGGCGGCCATCTTGTTGCCGACCGAGTAGCGCTTCATGAAGCCGACCAGCAGCGGCTTCTTCGCCTTCTCCGAAGCGGCGAGCAACTCGCGCGCACCGGCGGCGGTGCCTGACGGCGGCTTCTCCATGAATACGCCGAGCCCGCGCTCCAGCGCCTTCTTGCCGAAGGCGAGGTGCTGGTCAGGGCCGACCGCCATGCCGACGGCATCGAGGCCGGGGGTGGCGAGCAGCGTCTCCACATCGCTGGTGAGGTTCGAGACGCCGAACTGCCGCCCGGCATCGGCGAGGCGAGCCCCGTCGATGTCGCACAATGCGGTGAGCTTCACGTCGTGGCGGACGAGTTGCGGCAGCAGCATCTGGGTTGCGTGGACGCCGCAGCCGATCCAACCGATATTGAGGGTCATCGACGGTATTCCGTAAGGGTGATGTGGGACTTCATGAAGGCGACGCTGGCCGAGAGGCGGTCGCTCTCGTCCTCATGCGGCGCCCGCCACTGGGCGAAGGGCACGCCGAAGCGGTCGTCGCGGCGGCGGAACGGCTCCAGCGAGATCGGGCCGGCATAGCCGATCTCGTGCAGCGCGCGGCACACCGCTACCCAGTCGGTGGCGCCGGTGCCGGGGAAGCCGCGATGGTTCTCGTTGGCCTGGAAATGCACGACGCGGCCGGCGGCGAGGCGGATCGCCTCCGGGATAGAGCTCTCCTCCATGTGCATGTGGAAGGTGTCGAGCATCAGCTGGATGGCGGGATGATCGACGGCGTCCAGCAGTTCGATCGCCTGCTGGGTGGTGCACAGCACGTCGCTCTCGAAGCGGTTCAGCGGCTCGACAGCGAGCAGGATGCCGTGCTTGGCCGCATAGTCGCCGGCCTCGCGCAGGCCATCGACGCAACGCTGCTTGCGGGCGAGACGCTCCTCTTCGGCCACCGGCTGCGGCGGCCGGCCGGCGAATACCAGCGGATTGCCGGTGAGGGGGCCGCCGACGATCTTCGCTCCGAGTGCCACCGCCTGATCGACCGTGTACTTCAGATAGTCGATGCCAGCGCGATGGGCGTCCGCTTCGGCAGAGGAAAGGTTGCGCTGGAGATTGACGCGGGCGGCCAGCACCACATCGAGCCCGGCTTCGTCCAGTGCCTTGCGCGCGGCTTTGGCGTCGATCTCGCCGACTTCCGGCACCAGAAGCTCGACGAAATCATAGCCGTGCCCGCGCATACGCGCGAAGAGCGGGAAATGCTCGGCCGTGAAGGGCCGGGCATATTGCATGGAGATCAACCCTATCGGGTTCATGGACACGTCCTCGGTGGAGGCCCGCGCCGCGTGATTGCGGCGGCGGGCATGTTGGTTCAGCCCTTCACGGCGCCTTGGGTGAGGCCACCGATGAGGCGACGCTGGACGAACAGGAAGAGCAAGGTGGCGGGGAGGGCGCCGACCACCGCGCCGGCGGCGAGCAGGCCCCATTCGATCTGGTATTCGCCGACCAGCGTCTGGATCGCGACCGTGACGGGGCGCACGTTCCGCCCACCCAGCGTCAGCGCGTAGAGATATTCGTTCCAGGCGGTGATGAAGATGTAGATGCCGGTGGAGATGATGCCCGGCACCATGAGCGGCAGCACGATCCGCCGCAGCGTGGTGAGCCGCGAGCAGCCATCGGTCATCGCCGCTTCGTCGAGGCTCTTGGGGATGGCCCCGACATAGCTGGTGAGCATCCACACCGCGAAGGGGATCGCCACGGTCGAATTGGCGAGGATCAGCGCGAAATGGGTGTCGAGCAGGCCGAAGCGGCGCATCAGCACGAAGAGCGGCAGGATGAGCAGCACCACCGGGAACATGTTGATGAGCAGGAACTGCAGCATCAGCAGCCGCCGGCCGGGGAAACGGAAGCGCGAGAAGGCATAGGCCGCCGTCACCGCCACCACGAGGCCGAGTATCATGGTGCCGGTGGCGATGATGAGGCTGTGGACCATGTTCATCAGGAACGAGGTCTGCTGGATCAGCCGCCAGTAATTGTCGAGGCTCCAGCCGGCCGGCGACAGCGAGACGCCGCTGGAGGTGATCTGCGCCGAAGGGGTCAGCGAGGTCAGGATCATCCAGGCGAAGGGCGCCATGGTGAACAGCACGATCAGCGCTACCGGCAGGTCGGTGGTCAGGATGCGGCGCAGCGTCGAGGGCTTGTTCATTTCTCCACCTCGCGCATGGTGCGGACGAGATACACGGCGACGAAGCTGCCGAGCAGGATGGTGAAGGTCACGGCGATGGCGGTGCCGTAGCCGAAGTCGAGGTTCTGCCGCGCCTTGATGAAGGCGTAGAGCGGCAGGGTATGGGTGGCGTAGCCGGGCCCGCCGCCGGTCATCACGAAGATGACGTCCATCGAGTTCGCCACCCAGATCACCCGGAGCAGGCCGGCGGTGGCGAGCACCGGCATGATGCCGGGCAGGGTGATGTGCCGGAACTGCCGCCAGGGCGAGGCGCCGTCGAGTGCTGCGGCTTCATACTGGCTTTTCGGAATGCCCTGCAGGCCGGCGAGGATCATCACCGCGAAGAAGGGAAAACCCTGCCAGGTGAGCGTGGCGATCACCGCGTAGAGCGCGAGATGCGGATCGGCCAGCCACGGCACGGCGCCCTGCACCACCGAGAGATAGATCAGCAGGTCGTTGAGCACGCCGGTATTGGGATCGTAGATCCAGCGCCACATCAGCGCGATCACCACGCTGGGCAGCGCCCAGGGAATGATGATCAGCGCGCGGGCGAGGCCGCGCCAGGGGAATTCGCGGTTGAGCAGGATGGCGGTGACGAGGCCGAGCCCCATCTGCAGCGGGACGGTGAGGCCGATCCAGATGATGGTGTTCCACAGCGCGGTCCAGAACACCGGATCGTTGAACAGCTTGATGTAGTTGCCGAAACCCACGAAACGGCTGGCGTTCGGCCGGAACAGGATCAGGTCGTAGAAGCTGGTGACGACGGCCTGTGCCATCGGCAGGAAGACGATGACGGCAGTCACCACCACGGCCGGCGCCAGCAGCCAATAGGGGGTGAGATGCGCCCGGCGCCAGAAGGGGCCGGGGCTTTCGGCGGCGCGTGTGGGGGTGACGATCGACATGCTGCATTCCGTGGCTGTCGCGCAGGGGGAGGGGTTCCGGCCGCGGCCGGAACCCGATGGCGTCGCGGGCGGCCGGCGCGAGGCCGGCCGAGGCGGTCACTGCGCGACGAGCGCGTTCAGTTCGTCCATCATCTGCTGAGAGGTGATCTGACCGGTCAGCGCCCGCTGCATCGCGGTCTGCCAGGCGGTGTTCACGAACTCCGAGGTGGCGGCGTTCTGCGGCAGCACATGGGCGAAGGGCAGGGATTCGACGGTGGCGTCGACGAAGCGGCGCTCGTGCAGTTTCCAGTCCTTGGCGCCGCTCTTGGTGACGGTCATCTGGCCGGTGGCGCTGTTGAAGGCGACGTTGTTCTGCCCTTCCGCGAGGAAGGAGATCCACTTCCACGCCGCGTCCTTGTTCGGGGACGAGGAGAAAATCGCAAGGGATTCATCGCCATAGGAGGTCCAGCGACCATCGCCGCACTTCGGCACCGGCACTGCCGACACCTTGTCGCCGAGCGCCGCCACCAGGTCCTTGGACGAGCCGATGTGGTGTATGGTCATTGCAGTCTTGCCGGCCTTGAAGGCGCCGATGATCTCCTGGAAGCCGTCATTGGGCGCCGAGGGCGGGATCACCTTGTCCTTGCGGAACAGGTCGATCACCCACTGGTTGGCGGCGACTGCCTGCGGGTTGGTGAGCCCGCCCGGCTTCAGCGCGCCGCCCTGGGAGAAGACGAAGGCGCCCCACTGGTCCCAGCCGCCCTTGCCGCCGCGCAGGCCGAAGCCATAGGTCTCCGGCGCCTTGGTCAGCTTGATCGCCGCGTCGCGGAACTCCTCGCAGGTCGTCGGCGGCTTGAGGCCGGCGGCGGCGAAGAGGTCGGGGCGGTAATAGAGATAGAGCACGACGTACTGGATCGGCAGGTAATACTGCTTGCCGTCCGGCCCCTTGTTGAGCTCGAGCAGGTTGTCGAGCAGGTCCGCCTTGCCGGACCAGGCGTCGATGCGCTCGCCGAGCGGCTCCAGCGCGCCCATCTCCACGAGGCGCGGCTGCGCGAACAGCTTCACCATCGCCGCATCCGGCGCGTTGCCGCCGATGAGCGAGGTGTAGAGATTGTCGTAATAGCTGTTCCAGGGGACGTTTTCGGCCTCGATCTTGATCCCGGGATTGGCCTTCTCGAACTTCGCCACCAGCTCCGACATCGGGTTGGCCGGATTGTCGAAGTGGTACCAGAAGCGGACCGTCTCAGCGTGTGCCGAGCCGGCCGCCATCGAGGCGGCGAAGGTGGCGGCGACGGCGAGGCCGGCCGCAAATTTCCTGAAAAGTCCCATGACGCGCTTCCTCCATTGGTTCAGGCTTTTGTTTGGCTCTTGATGGTTCTTGCGACCGCACCCGCCGTCTTCAGCGCGTCGCGCGCCGCGGCGAGTTCGTTCGTGTTCTGCAGAAATCCGTGGGTGACGCCCGGCACCACGTCGAAGCAGTCAGCACGGCCCAGCGCCTTCAGCCGGCCCGCCAGCGTCACCGTGTCGGAGAACAGCGGGTCGACGCCCGCCGCCATCAGATAGAGCGGCGGCAGCGCGGCCAGCGCGGCGTCGGAGGCGGCGAGCGGGCAGGCGAGGGGATCGCCCACGAGCTCGCGCCCCGCGACATACCAGGCCCAGTAGCGGCCCATGCGCGCGGTGGTGAGCCCCGGCCCGTTCTCGAAGCGCCGATAGGACGGGCCGGTGAGATCGGTGGTGTAATTGCCGTAGAACAGCAGGGCGCCATCCGGCAGCCACCGGCCGAGCGCCTGCTCGTGCAGCATGGCGGCAAGGGCGAGGTTCGCGCCGGCGGAATCGCCGGAGACCAGGACCGGGCCTTCCAGCCCCTCCACCATGCCGGCGAGCACCGCCCGCAGTGCCGCCACGGTGTCGAGGAGGCCAGCGGGATAAGGGTCTTCCGGCGCGAGGCGATAATCGGGCAGCGCGACGCGCATGCGGGCCTCGTTCGCCAGCACCCGCGCGCAGCGCTCATGCGTCTCCGGCGAGCAGAAGGCGAAGCCGCCGCCATGCACGAACAGGATGGTGCCGCTCTCGGCCGCGTGGGGAGTGAGGATGCGCAGGCGGACATCGGCGGAGCCGAGCGCCGCGTCGGCCGGGATGGTCACTTGCCGATCATCCGCCATGTCCGGCAAATCGACGTTCCAGCGCCGGTTGTTCTGCGCGGCGAGGGCGCGGCCCTCGGCGGGCGGCAGCAGCGTCGCATCGGGCTGCGGCCCGGTCTCGGCGGCGACCTTTTCGAGCAGCGCCCGCATATCGGCGGAGAGGATGCCGGGATCGACGGTCATTGCGGCGTCTCCGGGAAGACGTCGGGCCCGAAATCCACGATGGTCGCGATGTGGCGGCGCATGGCGGCGGAGGCGCGGGCGATGTCGCCGCTGGCAATGGCGTCGATCAGGCTGCGATGGCGCTGGGCCGTCGCCTGCAGGTCGCGCACGCCGCGGCTGCGGGAAATCTTGAAGCGATGATTGTGCACGAGGCAGCGGTGCAGGATCGGATCGAGCGCCGGCAGCCGGGCGTCCTGAAGGATGCGGCGGTGGAAGTCGCGGTCGATGGAGGCCAGCAGCAGCTCGTCATCGGCATCGGCCGCCTGCTGCATCTGCGCCATCATGGCGTTGAGATCGTCGATCAGCGACGCGCTCGGCGCGCGCATGACGCGCGGCAGGCCGGCGCATTCGATGTGGTCGCGCAGCCGGAACATCTCGACCGCCTCGTCCTCGGTGCAATCCGAGACCTGGGTGCCGCGATGCCCCTGGCGACGCACCAACCCCTCCTCCTGCAATTGCAGGAGAGCCTCGCGCACCGTTCCCTGGCTGCACTGGAAGTGCGCGGCGAGTTCCAGCTCGGTCAGGCCGGTGCCGGCCGGCAGCGTGCCGAGCATGATGTCGCGCTTCAGCGCGTTGAAGGCGGTGCTCGCCTTGGGCGGCTTGCCGGTGGTTCGGCTCGGGGTCTTGGCGGAAAAATACACCATCGGCGTGCCGGTTCCGTGTTGCCTCATTGGCAGATTATCATTATCGATAATGATAACGATAATTCAGTCAAGCCCGAAACGGCAAGTCGAGGAGGAAAACGATGTCGGCGATAGCCCTGAAGGGTGTGCGCAAGTCCTATGGCGACGTGCAGGTGATCCGCAGCATCGACATCGAGATCGAGAGCGGCGAGTTCCTGGTGCTGGTGGGGCCGTCCGGCTGCGGCAAGTCCACCCTGCTGCGCATGATCGCCGGGCTGGAAGAGATCACCGGCGGCGATCTCGTGATCGCCGGCACGCGGGTGAACGCGCTGCCGCCGGCCCAGCGGGACATCGCCATGGTGTTTCAGGACTATGCGCTCTATCCGCACATGAGCGTGGAGGACAACATGTCCTTCGGCCTCAAGATGCGCGGCGCCAACGCGAACGAGGTCGGACGTCGCGTCGAGCAGGCGGCCGACATACTGAAGCTGAAGGACTATCTCACGCGGCGTCCGTCACAGCTTTCCGGCGGCCAGCGCCAGCGCGTCGCCATGGGCCGCGCCATCGTGCGCGAGCCGGCCGCCTTCCTGTTCGACGAGCCGCTCTCCAATCTAGATGCCGCCCTGCGCGTGGAGATGCGGCTGGAGATCGCCAAGCTGCACAGCCGCATGAAGGCGACCACCGTCTATGTCACCCACGACCAGGTGGAGGCGATGACGCTCGCCGACCGCATCGTGGTGATGAATGCCGGCCATGTGGAGCAGATCGGCGCGCCGCTCGAACTCTATCACCGGCCGGCGACGCTGTTCGTCGCCCGCTTCATCGGCAGCCCGACGATGAACACGCTGCCGGGCGCGGCGGCGGTCTCGGCGGGCGGCACGGCGCTGAAGGTGCTGCAGGGCACGATCCCGCTGCAGCAGGAGGCATCGATTCGCGACGGGCAGGCGATCGTGCTCGGCGTGCGGCCGGAAGACCTTTCCCTGTGCGGGGAGGGCGAGGCCTGGTTCGCCGGCGAGATCGCCGTCGCCGAGCGGCTGGGCAGCCAGACCTATGCCTATGTCGATATCGGCCACACCCGCATGCTGACCATCGAATGCCCGCGCGACGCCGAGATCCATGTCGGCGACAAGGTACATGTGCGCGGCAATCCCGCCAAGCTGCACATCTTCGACGAGGCGAGCGGCCAGCGACTCAACTGAACCGCGGATCCGGCTCGCCACACAGGCGGGTCGGGTCTTCGTTCCCCATGCGAGGAAATGGGGGCAACATTCTGGACTGAAAAAGAAAAGGGCGCCTCGCGGCGCCCTTTGTCATTTCCGCCGAAGCGGCAGGATCACTTGATCTTGCCTTCGCGGAACTCGACATGCTTCTTCGCGACCGGATCGTACTTCTTCACGACCAGCTTGTCGGTCATCGTGCGGGAATTCTTCTTCGTCACATAGAAGAAGCCGGTGTCGGCGCTCGACACGAGCTTGATCTTGATGGTCGTCGCCTTGGCCATGACCGGTCTCCTGGAAAGTGGCTCGCGACCCTTTTCTGCAGGATCGCGTCGAAATCATCGGGTTCGCGCGGCAGCGATGCCGCCGCTCGTTGGGCGTCCGTATCCTTGATCGGCGCCCGATTGTCAAGGAATGCTTGCGGCGGAGCGGTCGCGGACGAGCTGGATGGCGACCACCAGCACGTAGAAGGCCAGCATCGCCGCGAGGGTGAAGGCGAAGCCGTCCGGCCCCATGACCCCCATGCCGGCACCGACGGTAACGGGGCCGGCGATGAGGCCTATGGAATAGAGCATGACGAAGGCCGCATTGGCGGTGGCCAGGGCGGCGCCGTGGAAACGGGCGCCCAGCAGAGCGAGGCCGACCGTGTACATGCCGCAGACGATGCCGGTCATGGTGAACATCGTCGCCGCCATGGCGAAGCTGTCGATGGCGAGGAAGGGAATCAGCGCGGCACCGCCGAATCCCACCAGTGCGCAGACGAGCAGCAGCTTGCGCCGGTCCACACGGTCGCTGACGAGGCCGAGCGGGATCTGGAAGGCGACATTGCCGAGCTCGGCGATGGTGAGCAGCAACGCCGCCTCGCCGTCGCCAAGGCCGCGCCGCAGCCCGTAGAGGGGGAGGAAGTTGACGAGGCCGGTCTCCACCGCGCCGAACACGAAGGCCGCCAGCGTGGCGGCGGGGGCGAGGCGCATCAGGCTCACTATGCCGCGCGAGCCTTCCTTCTCGATCACCGGCGCCTGCGAGGCGCCGATCATCACCGGGATCGAGGCGAGGCCGAAAAAGGCGGCGCCGATGAGGTAGGGCGCCCAGCCGCTGGTGCCGACCAGCGAGAGCACCGCCGGGCCGCCGGCGAAGCCGAGCGACAGGGTGGTCGCGTAGACGCCGATGACGAGGCCGCGCCGGCCGGCCGGCGCCGCGGCGTTGATCCAGAACTCGCTGACCACGAACAGCACGCAGAGCGCGGCGCCGAACAGGAAGCGCAGCGGGAACCACAGGATGAAGGCGTCGGTCACCTTGAAGGCGAGCAGGCTGGCGGCGCCGAGCACCACCGCGCCCATCATCATCGGCCCGGCGCCGAAGCGGCGGACCAGATCCGGCAGGAACGGCGCGCACAGGATGGTGGCGATGCCGCCGACGGCGGTGTTCAGGCCGATCCAACTGCTGGAGATGCCGCGCGTATCCAGCTCGAAGGCGAGCAGCGGGATCGACAGGGCAAGGCCGAGGCCCACCACCGAGATGGCGGCGATCGCCGCCGCCAGCGAGGCGACGTTGAGGCGCGGGGCAGGCAGGGCGGCGGACGGATCGGCGGTCATGGACGCGACGGCTCACGGAAGGGACGGGCCGTCGGCTTTAGAACATGTCCGGCGAAAACTGAATGACCATGTGATCACATTTGCGGCCGGGGCGGGGGATCACTCCAGTGTCTCGCGCATCATGCGACCGTGGCGGGAGGCGTAGAGCGGCACCGGCAGCCAGGGTTTGTTGCCGGCGGCGAGGCGCGCCTCCACCTCCTCGAGGATAGCGAGGGTGATGGCCGGCACCTCCGCCTTCTTCGCCTCGGCGAAGCTCAGCCAGGCGAGCTCGACGAACTCCGAATCCGGTCCCACCACCTCGGCCGCGCGATGGGCGACGCGCGAGGTGTCGGCCATGAAAAAGCGGGTGTCGAAGCGGCGCGACAGCCGCGGCGGCGTGATGGCGCGGGCGACGAAGGAGAGCGCTTCCAGATCGGGAAACACGCCGGCCTGCGCGAAGGCCTCCCAGCCGGTGGGCATCGCCTCGGGCGGGCCCGCCTCGCGGGTGCCGATGACGAGGCCGGTTTCCTCGCAGGTCTCGCGGATGGCCGCCAGCGCCAGTGCCCGGGCGCGGGCGAGGCTCGGGCGTACCATGCGCGCCTGCAGCCGGCGTTCGGACAGCGCGTCGAGCGTGCCGTAGACCGGCACGCCGCGGTCCTGCGGATCGACGCGCCCGCCGGGGAACACCAGCCGGCCCGGCATGAACTTCAGCGCCGGGTTGCGCCGGCCCAGCAGCACGCGCGGGGTGCGGCCCGCGCGATCGACGAGGATCAGCGTGGCGGCATCGACGGGGCGGCGGTTGGGATGGAGGATGTCGGGGCGGGCGGCGGCGAAGCGGGCGGAAACGTCGGTGGCGGTCATGTCGGGCGCGCAAGTCCTGGGGGGCGGCGGCTGGGGGGCACGGGGTCGTGCTCTTCGCTGGTGGGATCGAAACCGTGCATGCGCAACGCCCACTGGTAGCCGACCAGCGCTCCCTTCACCGGCGGCAGCAGGACAAGGCTGAGAATGAGCGTGAGCGGCAGCCATACCGCCATGTGTACCCATTGCGAGGGGTGCCAGGCGATCTCGACCGCCAGCACCGCCGGCACGATGATATGGCCGACGATGGTGATGACCATGTAGGGTGGGGCGTCGTCGGCACGGTGGTGCCAAAGCTCCTCGCCGCAGGCGGCGCAGTGCTCGTTGACCTTCAGATAGCCGCTGAACAGCGGGCCTTCCCCGCATTTCGGGCAGCGCAGGCGGAAGCCGTTCTTCATCGCCGGGCCGACCGGCCGGTGAGGCTGAAGGTTCATGCGATCGACGCTCCTCGACTAGCGGCGCTTGCCGCCCTTGGGCGGGCCGCGCCGCGCCCGGCCGGCCTCGCGCCGGATGCCGCGCGGTCCCTTGCGCGGCGGCGCGCCCTTGCCGGCCTTTACATAGTCGCCCTCGCTCAGAAGCTCAAACCGCAGGGCGCCGGCGACCGGTGCCGCCTCGACCAGCTTCACCTCCACCCGGTCGCCGAGGCGGTGCATCTCGCCGGTGCGCTCGCCGATCAAGGCGTGGCGGCTCTCGTCGTACCAGTAATAATCCTGGCCGAGCGTTGCCGCCGGGATGAAACCGTCGGCGCCGGTATCGTCGAGCGCGACGAAAAGCCCCGCCTTGGTGACGCCGGCGATGCGCCCCTTGAAGGTGGCGCCGATCTGCTCGGCCATGTGATGGGCGATCAGCCGGTCGATGGTCTCGCGCTCGGCGGTCATGGCGCGGCGCTCGCTGGCCGAGATGCGGGCGGCGATCTCGGCCAGCTGTTCCGGCGTCACGCTTTCCGGCAGCCCGTCCGCCCCGAGGCCGAGGGCGCGGATCAGCGCCCGGTGGACGATGAGGTCGGCATAGCGGCGGATCGGCGAGGTGAAATGCGCGTAACGGCGCAGGTGCAGGCCGAAATGGCCGTAATTCTCGTTGGCATATTCCGCCTGCGCCTGGCTGCGCAGGATCACCTGGTTGACCAGCGGCGCCAGCTCGGTGCCATCCACGCGGGCGAGGATGTCGTTGAAATGCGCCGGGCGTACCGTCTCGGTCTTGGGCAACGCGATGTCGAGTGTCTTCAGGAACTCGCGCAGCGCCGACACCTTCTCCAGCGAGGGCTGGTCGTGCACCCGGTAGACGAGGGGGATGCGCTTCTCCTCCAGCGTCTCGGCGGCGGCGACGTTGGCGAGGATCATGAATTCCTCGATCAGCCGGTGCGCGTCGAGCCGTTCCGGCACCACCACCTTGTCGACGGTGCCGTCGGGCTTCAGCAGGATCTTGCGCTCGGGCAGGTCGAGCTCGAGCGGATTGCGGGCGTCGCGCGCCTTCTTCACCAGCGCATAGGCGGCATAGAGCGGCTTGAGGATGGGCTCGACGATCGGATCGGTGAGGTTGTCGGTGCGGCCCTCGATCGCCGCCTGCGCCTGCGCATAGGCGAGCTTGGCTGCCGAGCGCATCATCACCCGATGGAAGCTGTGGGTCTTCTTGCGGCCATTGGCGGCGATGACCAGCCGCACCGCTATGGCCGGCCGGTCTTCCAGCGGCCGCAGCGAGCACAAATCGTTGGAGATGCGCTCGGGCAGCATCGGCACCACGCGGTCGGGGAAATACACCGAATTGCCGCGCGCCAGCGCTTCCTTGTCGAGCCCGCTGCCGGGATGGACGTAATGCGCGACGTCGGCGATGGCGACGGTGACGATGTAGCCGCCTTCATTGGCCGGGTCCTCGTCCGGCGCGGCGTGGACGGCGTCGTCATGGTCCTTGGCGTCGGGCGGGTCGATGGTGACGAGCGGCAGCTCGCGCCAATCCTCGCGGCCGCGCAGGGTCGCCGGGCGCGCCTTTTCCGCCTCGGCCAGCGCCTCGCGGCGGAACACGTTGGGAATGCCATGCGCGTGGATGGCGATGAGGCTGATCGCCTTCTCGGTCGAGATCGAGCCGAGCCGCTCCCTCACCTTGGCGGTCGGCAGGCCATAGGCGTGGTGGCGGGTGATGTCCACCGCGACGAGATCGCCGTCCTCCGCCTCGCCCTCGGCGCCGGGCGGTACCGCGAGCTCGCGGCCCATGTTGCGCTTGTCGACCGGGATGATGCGCCCGCCGGCGTCCGGCCGGCTCTTGTCGGCGCGGTAGATGCCGAGCACCTGCGCGCGGGCCTTCTCGATGAGCTTCAGCACCCGGCCGGTGTGGCGGATGCGCCCGTCCGCCTCGGGGATCTCCTCGGTCTTGAGCAGCACCCGGTCGCCGATGGCGGGAGCCGGGCCGGCGAGGCGGCCGCGCCGGGCGAGCTTCACGAGGATGCGCGGGGCCTCGCCATGCTCCTCCGCATCCCAGTCGATCGGTTCGGCGATGAGCTCGCCGTCCTCGTCGCGCTCCACCACCTCGGCCATCACCACCGCGGGCAGGGCGCCGGCCAGATGCAGCTTGTTGCGCTTGCGGCCGACGAGCCCCTCATCGGCGAGCTCGCGCAGCATCGCCTTCAGCGCGATGCGATCGCTGCCGTCCAGCCCGAAGGCACGGGAAATCTCCCGCTTGCCGACCTCGCCGCCATGGGAGGCGATGAAGGCGGTGAGGTCCTCCTTGCTCGGCAGGCCCCGCGGCAGGCGGGGGGCGGCAGGCTTGCGGACTTTCGGCTTGATGGGCTTGCGCACGATTCTCGCATTCCTCGAACAGGTGCGCCGACGCTAAACGTTACGCACCGCCGCGTCGACCTTTGCGCAGGATGCGCTATTTATCGCTCGACCGCTTTTTCCGCTTCGTGATCGCGCCGAAGGCGGCCGAACCCTTGCCAAGCGACGGCGGGGGAGCCAATTTGCGCCGCCATCACCGGGGGGCCGGGAAGGAACTTTTGAAATGGATGCCCGCTCGACCGCTTCGGAGCCGGGTCAGCTCTCCCATGCCGAAATAAGGAGTATCCTGATCGGCGTGATGCTGGCCATGTTCCTCAGCGCGTTGGAACAGACCATCGTCGCCTCGGCCCTGCCGACCATCGGCCTTGCCTTTGGCGACATGGAAAACGTGCCCTGGATCGTCACCTCCTATCTGCTGACCGGCACCGCGGTGACCCCGCTGGTGGGCAAGCT
The DNA here is from genome assembly GCF_018390555.1 of Ancylobacter oerskovii. Taxonomy (GTDB): domain Bacteria; phylum Pseudomonadota; class Alphaproteobacteria; order Rhizobiales; family Xanthobacteraceae; genus Ancylobacter; species Ancylobacter oerskovii. The sequence continues at coordinate 81,763 of NZ_JAHBGB010000037.1, forward strand.
GGCCGACATTCACGGGCCGCGGCCGATCCTGCTCGGCAGCATCGGCCTCTTCGTCGGCGGCTCGATCCTGTGCGCGCTGGCGCCGAGCATGCTCTGGCTGGTGCTCGGCCGCGCGGCCCAGGGCTTCGGTGGCGGCGGGCTGATCGCGCTCGCCCAGACCATCATCGGCCTGATCGTGGCGCCCAAGGAGCGCGGCCGCTACCAGGCCTTCTTCGCCGTCGTGTTCATCACCTCCAGCGTCGCCGGCCCGGTGCTTGGCGGCTTCTTCGCCGAGCACCTGCACTGGTCGCTGATCTTCTGGATCAACGTGCCGCTCGGCCTTGCCGCCGCCTATATGAGCGACAGCGTGCTGCACCGGCTGCCGGCGCACCACCATCCGCACCGCCTCGACCTCATCGGCGCCCTGCTGCTCTGCGCGGCCGCGATGGCGCTGATGCTGGCGCTGAGCTGGGGCGGCCAGGTCTATGCCTGGAACTCCCGGCAGGTGCTGGGGCTGCTGGCCGGCTCGGTACTGCTGTGGTGCCTGCTCGGCCTCAGGCTCGCCACGGCGCGCGAGCCGCTGATTCCGCTCTCCATCCTGTTCAATCGCGTGGTCGGGCCGGGCGTGCTGGCGGCGGCGATGGCGATCGGCACCATGATCGGGCTGTCGGTCGAGCTGCCCTTCTATTTCGAGGGCGTGCTGGGCTTCACCGCCAGCCAGTCGGGCTCGGCGCTCATTCCGCTGCTGGCCGGCGTGGTGGTGGGGGCGACCGGCACCGGGCGGATGATGGGCCGCGTCCAGCACTACAAGCGGGTGCCGGTGGCGGGCGTGGCGAGCTCGGTTGCCGCGCTGGCGATCCTCGCCCTGTTTCCGCGCGACGTGAGCTTCGCCGGCCTCGCCATGCTGATGGCCGTCACCGGGATCGGGCTCGGCACGGTGCTGCCGGTGGTGACGGTCAGCGTGCAGAACGCCGTGCCGCTGCCGCAGATCGGCACCGCCACCGGGGTGCAGAACTTCTTCCGTTCGCTCGGCGGCGTGGTGCTCGCCGCGGTGTTCGGGGCGATCGTGCTCGGCGCCTCCGGGCTGACGGGGCATCAGCTGCTGGAGGGATTCCGGCAGGGGACGGTCGATGCCGGCGCGCTGACGGACGCCTTCCGCTTCGTCTTCGCGGCGGCGGCGCTGGCGCTGGCCACCGGCCTGGTCGGCCTGATCTTCATGGAAGAGCGGCCGCTGCGCAGCCATAGCGGCCCGGCGCCGATCGAGTGACCGGCGCCGCAGGCAGTGGCGTCAATCGGCCTTGGCGGCGGCCTTGCGCTTGGCTGGGGCCTTCGAGGCGGCCTTCGCCTTGGCCGGCGCCTTGCGCGCGGTGGCCTTCTTGGGGGCGGTCTCCGTGCCGGCTGCCGATTTGGCCGCGGTGCGCCGCGCCGGCTTGGCCGGGGTCGCCTCCGCCTTGGCGGCGATGAGCTCGACGGCCTGCTCCATCGTCACGGCGGCGGGATCGAGGCTCTTCGGCAGGGTGGCATTGACCTTGCCGTGGTTCACGTAAGGCCCGAAGCGGCCCGGGCGCACCGTCACCGGCCCGCCGAGGGTGGGATGCTCGCCGAGCTCGCGCCCGCCCGCCGCCGCGCCACCGCGCCGAGGGCCCTTGTTCTGCTTGTCGGCGATCAGCGCCACCGCCCGGTTGAGGCCGATGGCGAGCACGTCGTCGCCGGCATCGAGATTGGCGTAGGTCTTGCCGTGCTGCACATAGGGACCGAAGCGGCCGATGCCGGCGAGGATCGGCTGGCCGTCATCGGGATGCACGCCGATCTCCCGCGGCAGCGACAGCAGGCCGAGCGCGGTCTCGAGGTCGACATCGGCCGGGGCGAGGCCCTTGGGCAGGCTGGAGCGCTTGGGCTTCTCGCCGTCCTTGCCCTCGCCGAGCTGCAGATAGACGCCGAAGCGGCCGTCGCGGATCGTCACCTCCAGCCCGGTCACCGGGTCGGTGCCCAGCGTGCGGGTGCCGTTGGCCTCGGCCTCGCCATTCTCGCCATTCTGGGCGGCGAGGGGGCGGGTATACTTGCATTCGGGATAGTTCGAGCAGCCGATGAAGGCGCCGAACTTGCCCATCTTCAGCGACAGCCGCCCGGTGCCGCAGGTGGGGCAGACGCGCGGGTCGCTGCCGTCCTCCTTGGGCGGGAAGACGTGGGCGGTCAGCATCTCGTCGAGGGCGGAGAGCACCTCGGAAACCCGCAGATCCTTGATCTCGCCCACCGCGGCGGCGAAATCGCGCCAGAAATCGCGCAGCACCTGCTTCCAGTCGAGGTCGCCGGCGGAGATCTGGTCCAGCTTCTCCTCGAGGTCGGCGGTGAAGTCGTACTCGACATAGCGGTCGAAGAAGCTCTCCAGGAACGCCGTGACCAGACGGCCCTTGTCCTCCGGCACCAGCCGGCGCTTGTCGAGCTTCACATATTCGCGGTCGCGCAGCACGGCGAGCACCGAGGCATAGGTGGACGGCCGGCCGATGCCGAGCTCTTCCATGCGCTTGACCAGCGAGGCTTCCGAATAGCGCGGCGGCGGCTCGGTGAAGTGCTGGTCGGTGGCGATGCCCTTGTTGGCGAGCTTCTCATGCGCCGACATGGCGGGGAGGCGACGGTTCTCGTCGTCCTCCTCCTCGTCGTCGCGGCCCTCGCGATAGAGGGTGAGGAAGCCGTCGAACTTCACCACCTGGCCGGTGGCGCGCATCTCGATGTTGCGGCCGGCGGCGGTCGCGTCGATGTCGACGGTGGTGCGCTCCAGCTCGGCCGATTCCATCTGGCTGGCGATGGTGCGCAGCCAGATCAGCTCATAGAGCTTCGCCTGATCGCCCTCGAGATAGCGGATGACGTCCTTGGGCCGACGGGAGAGGTCGGTGGGACGCACGGCCTCGTGCGCCTCCTGGGCGTTCTTGGCCTTGGCGGTGTATTTGCGCGGCGCGGACGGCACGTAGCGGTCGCCATAGTCCTGGCCGATCACCGAGCGGGCGGCGGAGACCGCTTCGGGCGCCATGTCGACGCCGTCGGTACGCATATAGGTGATGAGACCGACGGTCTCGCCGCCGATGTCGACGCCTTCATACAACCGTTGCGCGATGCGCATGGTGATGGCCGGGGCCAGGCCCAGCTTGCGGCTCGCCTCCTGCTGCAGCGTCGAGGTGGTGAAGGGCGGGTAGGGGTGGCGGCGGGCGGGCTTCGCCTCGACCGAGCGCACCACGAAATCGGCTTTCTCCAGCGCTGAGCGGAAGGCGGCGGCCTCCTCGGCGGTGCCGACGTCGAGCCGGCCGATCTTCTTGCCGTCGGCGCCGACGAGGCGCGCGTCGAACACCTCGTTGCGCGGCGTCGCCAGCTTGGCGGCGATCGACCAGTACTCGCGCTTGACGAAGGTCTCGATCTCGCGCTCGCGGTCGCAGACGAGGCGCAGCGCCACCGACTGGACGCGGCCGGCCGAGCGGGCGCCGGGCAGCTTGCGCCACAGCACCGGCGACAGGGTGAAGCCGACCAGATAGTCCAGGGCACGGCGGGCGAGATAGGCGTCGACCAGGGCGGCGTCGATCATGCGCGGGTTGCGCATGGCGTCGAGCACCGCCTGCTTGGTGATGGCGTTGAAGACCACGCGCGAGATCGGCTGGTCCTTGAGCGCCCGCTTTTCCTTGAGGATTTCAAGGACGTGCCAGGAAATCGCCTCGCCTTCGCGATCCGGGTCGGTGGCGAGGATCAGGCCGTCGGACCCCTTCACCGCCCGGGCGATGTCGGACAGGCGCTTCTGCGCCTTGGGGTCGACGTCCCACAGCATGCGGAAATCGTGTTCCGGGTCGACCGAGCCATCCTTGGCGGGCAGATCGCGGACATGGCCGTAGGAGGCGATCACCTCATATCCCGGTCCGAGATATTTGTTGATCGTCTTCGCCTTGGCAGGGGATTCGACGATGACGACCTGCATGCGTCCGTAACGTCCTTCGGTTCGGTTCCAGCCCAGAAAACGGCCGGGAAAATGGGGGAGGCACACCACGCTGTCAAATGGGTGATGCACAAAACCGCCGAGTCCGGTGCGCATGACCTTCCGGCGATGTGACGTATGTGCATCCTTAGATTGTATTATATCGATAAATCAATCGGGGATGGAAATACCTCCGCTATCGATGTTAGGCTGTCGTCTCACAGCGCATGAGAAGACCGTGACCGACAAAGATCGCAACGAAACCGACGGGTCGACCGAGGCGGCCGTCTATATCGAAGCACTTGCCGCCGAACTGGCCAGGATCGCCGCGGCAAACCGGCTGTACACGCTGCAGCATATCCTCGACATGGCCCGCGAGGAGGCGGCTTCCATCGCCCGGCCGGATAGGGGCGGCGATCCTTCGTTCAGATGAGCGAGACCGCATTGCCGGCATGGCGTTCCAGCCGTCCGGCGAGTTCGAGTTCGAGCAGCACCACCTGCACCTCGCCCGCCGGGCGGCCCGACAGCACCACCAGATCATCTATGCCGACGGGCGAGGGGCCGAGCAGCGTAAGGATCCGGCCGCGTGCATCGTCCGCCGGCTCGGCATAATCCGATCCCTCGCTCCCTTCCTGCGGGCCGGCAGGCGGTTCCAGCCGTCCGATCAGCGGGCGCAGCACGTCGATGATGTCAGCCACGTCCGTGACCAGCGCCGCGCCCTGCTTGATGAGCGCATTGGTACCGCCCGCCCGCGGATCGAGCGGCGAGCCCGGCACGGCGAACACCTCGCGCCCCTGCTCGCCGGCGAGGCGGGCGGTGATGAGCGAGCCGGAGCGCTCCGCCGCCTCCACCACCACCACGCCGAGCGAGAGACCCGAGACCAGCCGGTTGCGGCGCGGGAAATCGCGGGCACGCGCCTCCCAGCCCATCGGCATTTCCGACAGCACCGCGCCCTGCTCGGCGATGCGCGCCTGCAGCGCCTCGTTCTCCCGCGGATAGGGGCGGTCATGCGCGCCGGCGATGACGGCGATGGTGCCGGTGGACAGGCTCGCCTCATGCGCGGTGGTGTCGATGCCGCGGGCGAGGCCGGAGGCGACCACCCAGCCGGCGTCGCCGAGGCCGCGGACGAGCCGCGCCGTCATGGTACGTCCGGCGCCGGAGGCGTTGCGCGAGCCCACCACGGCCACCGTCGGCTCGGTCAGCAGTTCCGCCCGGCCGCGGAGCGCGATGAGGGGCGGGGGATCGTCGATGGCACGCAGCGGCGGTGGGTAATCCGGCTCGCCAATGGCGATGAAGCGCCCGTTCAGGCGGGCGAGGGCGGCGATCTCGTCCTCCGCTTCGGCCGGCGAGGGGATGCGCGGGGGGATCAGGCTGCCGCCGCGCCGGGCGAGGCCCGGCAGGGCCTCAAGGGCCGCGCGGGCGCCGCCGAAGCGGTTCACGAGGTTGCGGAAGGCGCGGGGGCCGACATTCTCGGTGCGAATGAGGCGAAGCCAGTCGCGACGCTGCTCGTCGTCGAGGCGCATGCCGGAGCCCGCCTTCTGCCCGGCCATGGATCAGCCTTTCGCGCCGATGCGGCTTTCCGTACCGGCCAGCAACCGGCGGATGTTCTCGCGGTGCATGAACCACAGCATCACCGTCAGCAGCGCCAGCAGCAGGGCGAGGGCGGAACTGGCCAGCACCAGCGCGGCGAGGACGGTGGCGGCGGTGGCGCAGAGCGCGGCGAGCGAGGAGTAGCGGAACAGCCGGGCGACGCCGAGCCAGACGATCGCGAACACCACCGCCAGCGGCCAGTAGAGGCCCAGCGTCACGCCGAGAAAGGTGGCGACGCCCTTGCCGCCCCGGAAGCCCAGCCACACCGGGAACAGATGGCCGAGAAAGGCTCCGAGCGCCGCCACGAGCGAAGCCTCGAAGCCGAACAGCCGCGCGGCGAGCAGCACCGCCACCGTGCCTTTCAGCGCGTCGCCCAGCAGGGTGGCGGCGGCCAGGCCCTTGCGCCCGGTGCGCAGCACATTGGTGGCGCCGATATTGCCGGAGCCGATGGAGCGGATGTCCTGGGTGCCGGCGAGACGGGTGAGGACGAGGCCGAACGGGATCGAACCCAGCAGATAGCCGAGCGCCAGGGCGAGCAGGCCGGCAAGGGGAGGCAGCGACCACGTCATGGGTTGACCTTAAAGGCGGGCGAGCGTCATGGCGATGAGGGGCGCGGCGTCCACCATCGGCAATTCACACGTATTCGTAGACGGTGCGGCCGCCGACCAGCGTGCGCACCACCCGTCCCTCGAAGCGCGATTCGTCGAAGGGGGTGTTGAGGCAGCGCGACTTCAGTGCCGCCGCCTCCAGGATCCACGCCTCGTCGGGAGCGATGACGGCGATATCGGCAGGGCGGCCCGGGCGCAGCGTGCCGGCCTCGAGGCCGAGCAGTTCCGCCGGGCGCGTGGACAGGGAGCGGATGAGCGCCGCCAGCCCCACAGTGCCGTCATTCACCAGCCTGAGGCCGGCGGCGAGCATGGTCTCCAGCCCGATGGCGCCGAAGGCGGCCTCGGAGAAGGGCAGGCGCTTGACCTCGACGTCCTGCGGGTTGTGGTCGGAGACCACGACGTCGATCAGCCCCTCGTCCAGCGCGGCCGCCAGCGCGAGGCGATCCTCTTCCGAGCGCAGCGGTGGCGCCAGCTTGAAGAAGGTCCGGTAGCCGACGACGTCGCGCTCGTTGAGCGTCAGATGGTTGATCGAGGCCGAGGCGGTGACGTTCAGGCCGGCGTCCTTGGCCCGGCGCAGCACGTCCAGCGATTCGACGCAGGTGAGTGAGGCGGCGTGGTAGCGCCCGCCGGTCATGTCGGCGAGGCGCACGTCGCGCTCCAGCACGATCGCCTCCGCCGCCTTGGGGGTGCCGGCGAGGCCGAGGCGAGCGGCGAGCTCGCCCTCGTTCATCACCCCTTCGCCGGTCAGGTCGGCGTCCTCGGTGTGGTGGACGATCAGCGCGTCGAACATGCGGGCATAGGTGAGGGCGCGGCGCAGCACCTGGGCCGAGCGCACCGAGCGGGCGCCATCGGTGAAGGCGACGGCGCCGGCGGCCTGCAACAGGCCGATCTCGGTCATCTCGCGGCCTTCGAGGCCCTTGGTGAGCGCCGCCATCGGGTGCACGCGCACGATGGCGGTGTCGCGGGCGCGGCGCTGCAGGAAGTCGACGATGGCCGGCTCGTCGATGGCGGGGTCGGTATCGGGCTGACAGATGATGGTGGTGACACCGCCCGCCGCCGCCGCCTGGCTCGCCGAGGCCAGAGTCTCGCGGTGTTCGGCGCCCGGCTCGCCGATGAAGGCGCGCATGTCGACCAGGCCGGGAACGACGAGCCTGCCGCGGCAATCCACCACCTCGGTGCCGTCGGGCAGGCCGGTCGCGGCGAGGCCCGGCGCGAGGTCCTTGACGAGGCCGTCGGCGACGAGGAGGTCGCCGACGATGTCGAGATCGCGCGAGGGGTCGAGGATGCGGGCTCCCGCCAGGAGGACCGGACGGATATCAGGCATTTGGCAGGTTCCGCGACAATGCATCGAGGACGGCCATGCGGACCGCCACGCCCATTTCCACCTGCTCGCGGATCAGCGACTGCGCGCCGTCCGCGACCGCCGAATCGATCTCGACGCCGCGATTCATCGGGCCGGGATGCATCACCAGCGCATCGGGCTTGGCGTAGCGGAGCTTGGCCTCGTCGAGGCCCCAGAAGTGGAAATATTCCTTCACCGACGGCACGAAGGAGCCGTTCATCCGCTCGCGCTGCAGGCGCAGCATCATGACGATGTCGACCTCGTCGAGGCCGGTGCGCATGTCGTGATGCACCTCGACGCCGAAGCGCTCGACGTCGCGCGGCAGCAGGGTGCGCGGCGCCACCACCCGCACCGTCGCGCCAAGTGCCTGGAGCAACAGGATATTCGAGCGGGCGACCCGCGAATGGGTGATGTCGCCGCAAATGGCGACCGTCAGTCCTTCGATGCGGCCCTTGTTGCGGCGGATGGTCAGCGCGTCGAGCAGCGCCTGGGTGGGGTGTTCATGGGCGCCGTCGCCCGCATTCACCACCGCGCAATCGACCTTGCGCGCGAGCAGTTCCACCGCGCCTGACGCGCTGTGGCGGACGATCAGCACGTCCGGGTGCATGGCGTTGAGCGTGGCGGCGGTGTCGATCAGCGTCTCGCCCTTCTTGAGCGAGGAATTGGCGACCGCCATGTTCATCACATCCGCCCCGAGCCGCTTGCCGGCGAGCTCGAAGGAGGACTGGGTGCGGGTGGAAGCCTCGAAGAACAGGTTGATCTGCGTGCGGCCACGCAGGGTCGCGCGCTTCTTCTCGACCTGCCGGTTGAGGGTCACGAATTCCTCGGCGAGGTCGAGCAATCCGGTGATCTCGTCGGGGGCGAGGCCCTCGATCCCGAGAAGGTGCCGGCGTGCAAGCGTGAAATTGGCAGTCGGGTTCGATGTCATATCGAAGTCGGCTGGATAGACGCAGCCGCCGTGCCCCGCAAGCCTTTATCGGCCCTCGGCGCCGATATTCCCCGCAGGAATGGCTTCGCCGCCGCCGATCCGGTGGCGGACCAGGGGCTGGAACCGAAGACGGGCGGGGAACTCGCCGAGAAATTTCTTATAAACGAGATTAGAAATATGAAATAAGTACCTGTTATATAATGTATGCGGCGATATAGACGACCAGCGGCATGGTGATGGCGGCGAGCAGGCTCTGGATCGTCAGCATTTCGGCCAGCAAGGGCACGTCCCCGCCCATCTGCCGCGCCAGCACATAGCCGTTCGGCGCGGTGGGCACAGAGGACACGATGGCGATGACCAAGAGGTTTTCCTCGCGCAGCCCGAGCGCATAGCCGAGCGACACCGCGATCGCCGGCAGCACGGCGAGCTTGAAGATGCAGGAAACCAGCGTCGCGGCGCGCGGCCGGTGCAGGCTTTCAATGCGCAGTCCGGCACCGACGACCAGCAGCCCGAGCGCGAGGGAGGAGCGGCCGAGGATGTCGACGAAGCTGATCAGGACCGGTGGGATCAGCGAATAGACCTCGTGGAGCAGGCCGCCGGCGGCGCAGGACCAGACATAGGGATTGCGCAGGACCTGATCGAACACGGTCAGGGAGCGGTTTTCCTCGGAGCGGGCGCCGTGCCGGGCGAGGACCGCGACCGACATGATGTTGAGCAGCGGGATCATCACCGCCAGTCCCACCGAGGACACGGCGAGGCCCTTGGGGCCGGCCATCCCGCCGGACACCGCCAGCGCGACATAGGAGTTCCAGCGCACGGAGGCCTGGAAAAGCGAGGTGAAGGAAGGACTTGCGAGCGCCAGCCGGCGGCTGAGCGGCAGGCGCAGCAGGATCAGCGCCAGGCCCAGCCCGGCAATGGAGATGAACAGCGTGGTGCTGACGCCGATCACCGCCACGCCGCCGAGATCGGCGCGGGCGATGGAGATCACGATCAGCGAGGGAAACAATATGTAGTAGGTGAGCTTCTCCATGCCCACCCAATGCATGTTGTCGGTCAGCAGCGTCCGCCTCAGCACGGCGCCGAGGGCGATGATCAGGAACACCGGGATGAGCGCGCCGAGAACGCCGGCCATGCTTAGCCGTCCGCCAGGAAGCGCAGGCGATCGAGGGCGCCCTGAAGGATGAAGGCGGCGGCGTGCTGGTCCACCACCGCCGCGCGCTTGGCCCGGCTGACATCGGCCCCGATGAGGTCGCGCTGCACGGCCGCGGTGCTAAGCCTTTCATCCCACAGGATAATCGGCAACTCGGTGAGTTTGGCGAAATTGCGGGCGAAGGCGCGGGTGGACTGGGCGCGCGGGCCTTCGCTGCCGTCCATGTTCACCGGCAGGCCGAGCACGAAGCCGACCGCGCCGCGCTCGCCGGCGAGCTTGAGGACGCGGGCGGCATCGGGGGTAAACTGTTTGCGCGCAACGGTTTCCACCGCCGCGGCGAGGCGCCGCTCGGGATCGCAGCTGGCGATGCCGATGGTCTTGGTGCCGAGGTCGAGGCCGAGCAGCCCGCCGCGTGGGGGGAGCTGGCCGGCGGCTTCCTCGATGCGGAGAATGGGGGCGGTCATGGCATCTGCGCTACCATGCCGGGCGGGGGTGCGCCAGAGCGTCCGCCGGTCCGGTGGGGTGTACGATGCGGCCGATTCCGCCGTGGAATGGCCGATGCGGCCGAAAACTCCGGCTTGAGCCCGTCGCAGGGCGCCCTATGTTGCGCTCATCCTCGGCAGCCAGAGAGATATTCCATGAAGATTACGTGGTTCGGGCACTCCGCCTTCCGCCTCGACATCGCCGGCAAGGTGGTGCTGATCGACCCCTTCCTGTCCGGCAATCCGGGCTTCGGCTCGAGCCGCGACGTGGCGGTGCTGGGCACCACCCATGTGCTGCTGACCCACGGCCATGGCGACCATGTCGGCGACACGGTGTCGATCGCCGAGGCGACGGGGGCGACGGTGGTGGCCAATGCCGACCTCGCCGCCTGGCTGGGGCTGCAGGGGGTGAAGACGCTGGAGATGATGAACACCGGCGGCACCATCGGCCTCGACGGCTTCTCGGTGACCATGGTGCGCGCCGACCACTCCTCCGGCGCGCTGGTGGACGGCACCTCCGCCTATCTCGGCAATGCCAACGGGTTGATCGTGCATGCTCCCGGCGAGCCGACCGTCTGGCACATGGGCGACACCGACATCTTCTCCGACATGGAGCTGATCGCCGAGATCCACCGGCCGGAAATCGTCATCGTGCCGATCGGCAACCGCTTCACCATGGGCCCGGAGACGGCGGCGCTGGCGGTGAAGCGCTTCCTGCCGGGGCTGACGGTGATTCCCTGCCATTACGGCTCCTTCCCGATGCTGGAGCCCAATGCCGACCGCTTCGTCGGCTTCGTCGGCGGCGAGGCGAGCGTGCATGTGCTGAAGAGCGGCGAGCCGAAGGAGTTCGCCAAGGGCTGAGGCGGGACGGCGGGAAGAGTCCCGCCGTCCCGCCTCCACGGGAGGCGCGGGCGCTCAGCCCCGCGCCATGCCGGCCCGGCGCACCGCCTGCGCCTGCATCAGGAAGGCGCAGGCGATGAAATCCCGCAGCGCCTCCTCCAGCGCCGGCGCGGCGACGGCGCCGCCGCGCGGATCGGGGCGATGCAGCAGCCCGGCTTCCTCGCCGGCCCGCAGCATGCCGAGCACATGCGAGCGGGAGACGCCGAACTGCCGGGCGAGATGAGCGATCGGCGGCGGCGTGCCGTCCTCGGCGGTGCCCATCAGCGACAGGGCGATGACGATGCCGGCATCCCTGTCGGCGAAGGGCGCCAGCACCGGCACCTCGTCCAGCAGCCGCCAGCCGGCGCGGAACGGGCTGAGCAGCGCCTCGACGTAAAGCGGCAGGAAGGCGGGATCATCGAGCCCCGCGAGGCCGGCCGCGCCCTCCGGCATGAAGGCCGCCATCGGCTCCAGCAAGGCGCGCCAGCGGCGGCGATGCATGTCGACGAAGCGCGGCGTGGCGGCGAGCCGCTTCAGCCGCCGGTCCGGCATCGGCACCGCCTCCACCAGCCCGAGCAGCCGGAAAGCCGCCAGCACCGCCCCGGCGCGGCCGGGGCTGCAAATGCCGAGCGCCGCGGCCTCCGCCTTCAGCCGCCCGGCGGTGAGCCCGTCGCGCCCGCCACCGGGCGGTTCCAGATGCAGGGCCAAAGCGAGCAGCGACAGCAGGAAGCGCCCGCGATCGTTGAGCAGGCGGTTCATCACCGCGCTGCCGCGATAGGTGGCGACGATGCCCGCCGCCGCCTGCCGTGCCGCGGCCGGAAAACGGGGATCGGCACGCAGCGCCGGCAGGTTCGGCCGGGCCGGCGGCGCGGTGGCGTCGAGCATGGCGGCCCTCCCTCAGGCGATGCGGCCGAGACGGAGCCCGGTACAGTTGGAGCGCGCCGGCCCCGCCTCCGGCGGACGACAGCCTCCACTGCCGCGAATGCGACCAATAATCGCCATTGAACCGGTGCGGCGTCCACTGTTCGATCCGCGCCACCCCCGCCGCGAAGGAGGAGAGGCCGCCATGATCGCGCCCGCCCGACGCCTGCGCCGCCTGGCGCGCCCTATCCGGCCTCGGCCCGCCGCGGCGGCGGCCGCGCTCGCCGGCATGCTGCTGCTGGCCGCGGGACCGGCGCAGGCCGTGGTCTACTGCACCGGGCCCGGCTATCCGGCCGGCTGCGTGGTGCGGCCCGCGCCGGTGGCGGTCCACTGCACCCGGCCGGGCTACCCGGTCGGCTGCGTCGCCAAGCCGGCGGCCCGGCCGGCGGCGGCGGCGGCGACGCCCGGTGTCGGCGCGCCCGGCGTCGGGGTGCAGCCGCTCAATCGCGGCGGCCCGGTCAACCGCCTCGGCGTGCGGTGAGCCGGCCCGTTCCGACACCAGGAGACATCCGATGATCGACGTCGCTCGCCCGTCCCCGCGCCCACGCCTGCGCTTCGCCGGGCTCGCCGGCTTGCTCGTTCCCGCCCTGGCGCTTCTCGGCCTGCCGGCCCATGCCGACAAGGCGGCGGCCGATGCCTGCGCCGCCGGGCTGAATGCCGACGGCAAGGCGATCTATGCCGCCAGCATCTCCGCCGTCGCGGCGGGCGGGGACGTGCGCTCGGTGGTCGGCGACAAGGCCCGCGCGCTGGTGATGGACGGCAAGGTGAGCCGGGCCAATGCCCGCCCGGCCGCCGAGGCGGCGGGACAGTGCCTGGTGCGGGCCGGCGGGTGAGGGGGCTCCCCACCCGCGACGGCGGGCCGGGGAGATTCGGCGGACGGGCCTGATGCCGCCTGCGGGAAAAGGAGCGCGGGAGCGCCGTCGAGGCGCGAGCGGGAAGGGGCTTCCGGCGCGTCCTTCTGCTGTCGAAGCGCCCTCAGCCGGCCTTCCTGCCGCCGGGGAGCGAGACACTCCGGTGCTCTGCCCGACGGAGGAATCCCGAGGGGGATTTCCGCGGGAGGACGGGCGATGAGCCGGGGGAAGGGCCGGCGGTGCGTTGCGGGACGCGCCGCCGGCCTGCTATACGGCGCGGCAGCAGTTTCACGTCGTATCGGGAATTCGGATGTCGGTCGATCAGGCGACGGTCCGGCGGGTGGCGCATCTCGCGCGCATCGCCGTCACCGAGGAAGAAGTGGTCCATCTCCAGGGCGAGCTCAACGCCATCCTCGCCTTTGTCGACGAGCTCGCCGAGGTGAATGTCGAGGGCGTCGAGCCGATGACCAGCATCACCCCGATGACGCTGCCGTTGCGCGCCGACGTGGTGACGGACGGCTTCTACCCCGAGCGGGTGCTCGCCAACGCCCCGGCGGCCGAGGACGGCTTCTTCGCCGTGCCGAAGGTGGTGGAGTGAGCGAGATGAGCGAGCTGACCCGCCTCACCCTGACCGCCGCCCATGAGGGGCTGGCGCAGGGCCATTTCACCGCCACCGAGCTGACCCAGGCCTATCTCGACGCCATCGAGGCCGCCGGCGCGCTCAACGCCTATGTACTGGCCACCCCGGAAAAGGCGCTGGAGATGGCGAAGGCCAGCGACGCGCGGCTCGCCAGCGGCGAGGCCGGCCCCCTGGAGGGCATCCCGCTCGGCGTGAAGGACAATTATGCCGTCGAAGGCGTGCGCACCACCGCCGGCTCCAGCATCCTCAAGCATTTCGTGCCGCCCTACGAATCCACCGTCACCGCCAATCTGTGGCGCGACGGCGCGGTGCTGCTGGGCAAGCTGAACCAGGACGAGTTCGCCATGGGCTCGTCCACCGAGACCAGCGCCTTCGGCGCCACGGTGAACCCCTGGCGGCGCGAGGGCTCCTCGGCGCCGCTGGTGCCGGGCGGCTCCTCCGGCGGCTCGGCGGCGGCGGTGGCGGCGCATCTCGCCGCCGGCGCGGCCGGCACCGATACCGGCGGCTCGATCCGCCAGCCGGCGGCGTTCACCGGCACGGTCGGCATCAAGCCGACCTATGGCCGCTGCTCGCGCTGGGGCATCATCGCCTATGCCTCCTCGCTCGACCAGGCCGGGCCGATCGCCCGCTCAGTGAACGACGCGGCGCTGCTGCTGCGCTCCATGGCCGGGCACGACCCGAAGGATTCGACGAGCGCCAAGCTGCCGGTGCCGGACTACGAGGCGGCGGTGGGCGGCTCGGTGAAGGGCATGCGCATCGGCATCCCCCGGGAATACCGCGTCGACGGCATGTCCGGCGAGATCGCCAGCCTGTGGGACGAGGGCGCGCAATGGCTGCGCGACGCCGGCGCCGAGGTGGTGGAGATCAGCCTGCCGCACAGCAAATACGCGCTGCCGGCCTATTACATCGTGGCGCTGGCCGAGGCGTCGTCGAACCTCGCGCGCTATGACGGCGTGCGCTATGGCGAGCGGGTGCCGGGCCGCGACATCGTCGAGATGTACGAGAAGACCCGCGCGGACGGCTTCGGCGCGGAAGTGCGCCGGCGCATCATGATCGGCACCTATGTGCTCTCCGCCGGCTATTACGACGCCTATTACGTGCGGGCGCAGAAGGTGCGCACGCTGATCAAGCGCGACTTCGAGACGGTGTTCGCCGCAGGCATCGACGCGGTGCTGGCGCCGGCCACCCCGTCGCCGGCCTTCGGCATCGGCGAGAAGTCCGGCGCCGATCCGGTGGAGATGTACCTGCAGGACGTGTTCACGGTGACGCTGAACATGGCCGGCCTGCCGGGCATCGCGGTGCCGGCCGGGCTGTCTGGCGAGGGGCTGCCGCTCGGGCTGCAGCTGATCGGCCGGCCGTTCGGCGAGGAGGCGCTGTTCTCGCTCGGCCAGGTGATCGAGGAGGCCGCCGGCCGCTTCACCTGCCCGGACGAATGGTGGCGGTGATGGCGCGCCTGCTGCCCGAGAACGAGCGCGCGCTGGCGCCCTTCCGGGCGGAGATCGACGCGCTCGACGCGCAGATGGTGGAGCTGCTCGCCCGCCGCTTCGAGGTGGTGAAGCACGTCATCGCGGTGAAGAAGGCCGAGGGGCTGGCCGCGCTGCTGCCGGAGCGGGTCGAGGACGTGGTGGAGAAGGTATCCGCCGCCGCCGAGACCAAGGGCGTGCCGCCCGAGCTCGCCGAGAAGCTGTGGCGGGTGCTGATCCAGTGGGTGGTCGACTACGAGAACGAGCGGCTGGGATAGGCGGGGCGCCGGCGGACGCCGGGTGTCTCGCGTGCTTTCCTTCTCGGGCCCTCTCTTCGCTCCGTCTTTCCTCAATCTCCATGGGAGATGACGCCTGCCGCCCGGGCGCCTGGGCCGAAGGCCGGCTCGGTGGGGCCGTGTGACGCACACGTCGTCATGGCCGGGCTCGACCCGGCCATCCACGTCCTGGGCCGCTCAAGGGAAGGCGTGGATGCCCGGCACAAGGCCGGGCATGACGGTGCTCCGCGTTCGAGTGGCCGGATGCGGTCTGGTGTCTCTCCCTCTCCCCCATGGGAGGAAGGTGCTCATTTGGTGGCTCCCGTTCTTTCCTTCCCTCTCCCCGGTGGGGAGAAGGTGGCCCGCGTAAGCGGGGCGGTGAGGGGGACGACATGGGCAGGCCAACACGGGTAGGCCAACATGGGGAGGCCAAGAAGGCCCCTCACCCCAGCCCTCTCCCCGACGGGGAGAGAGGGCTTCGTTGCTCCTTGGTTTGGCGGTCGGGGTGGATGGCCGGGACAGGCGCGGGGCGGGGAACTGCTGCGAAGATCCTATGGCGCGGGGCGGCGGCGTGCTTTGAGCGGGGCGTCCGGCACCCGGCCGGCGCGTGAAGCGGCGGCGTTCCCGCCGGGGACGTGATCCGTGTTCCTCTCCGAACTCATGGCGGTCGGTGCCGCCAGCTGCATCGCGCTGAGCGCCATGTTCGTCAGCGAGCTGAACGGGCGCGTCGGGCTGTTCCGCCTGACCCGCTGGCAGATGAGCGCCGCCTTCGCGATGAACGCCGCGATCGCCACCGCGCTCGGGGGCTGGGGCAGCCTCGGCGCGCCGCAGCTGGGATTGCTGGCGGCCTCCGGCCTGTTCGGCATCGTCATCGCCAGCACCACCTATTTCGCCGCCATCTACACCGCCGGGCCGCGCATCACCGCGCTGCTGTTCTCGCTGACCTCGCCCTTCGCGCTGGCGCTCGGCTATCTCGTCTTCGGCGAGACCATCAGCGGGCGGCAGGGGCTGGGCGTCGCGCTGGTGCTGGCCGGGGTGGCGCTGGCGGTCGGCGTGCCGCGGCGCCGCGCCGAACGGCCGGTGGTGCCGGCGCCGGAAGGCGCGCCCCGGCCGAGAGGGCGCGGCTTCGCTACCGGCTGGGCCGG
This sequence comes from Ancylobacter oerskovii, assembly GCF_018390555.1. Lineage (GTDB taxonomy): Bacteria > Pseudomonadota > Alphaproteobacteria > Rhizobiales > Xanthobacteraceae > Ancylobacter > Ancylobacter oerskovii. The sequence continues at coordinate 97,971 of NZ_JAHBGB010000037.1, forward strand.
CATCGCGCTCGGCGTGGTGACGGCGCTGGGGCAGGCGCTCGGCAATCTGTTCGCCCGGCCGGCCATGGCCGCGGGGGTGGAGCCCTTCGCGGCGATGGCGGTGCGCTCGGGCCTGGCGGCGGCCTTCTTCGTGGCGCTGGCGGTGTTTCCCTTCGCGCGCACCGACACCGCGCCGGCGACGCTGCGCAATGTCGGTACCGCGGTGGCCTCCTCCTTCTTCGGCACGGTGATGGGCATGGCGCTGCTGATGGCGGCGCTGGCCGGCGGCGATGTCGGGGTGGTCTCGACGCTGTCCTCCATCGCGCCGGTGGCGATCCTGCCGATGGTGTGGCTGCGCTCCGGCGTGGCGCCGGCGGCTTCCGCCTGGATCGGCGCGGCGGTGGCCATTCTCGGCACCGGGCTGATCAGCATCGGCTGAGCCCGGCCCGACGGGGCCGAGAGCTGTCGAAACCGTTGCGTATCGGCGATTTCGGGCGCACTCTTCCGGCGAAAACCCAGGCGCGCGGGGGGCGCGCCGTGCCGTGCCGACCGGGGGAGGCGTGGCATGGAGTGGTTGAACGCGCTGTTCCAGAACGGCCCGGCGATCATCCGGGCCGCCAGCGAGACCGGGCTCGGCATCGTCGCGCTGGTGTGCATCGTCATCGGCTGCGGCGGGGTGATCTATCTCGCCCGCACCCAGAGCAGCCATCCCTGGATCGGCTTCCTCACCTTCGTGCTGTTCATGCTGGGCACGATGAGCCTCGCCGTGGTGGCGCTCTATACCGGCGCCAAGCGGCCGCTGGCGCTGGCCGACGCCCGGCTGATCCAGTTCAAGACGCCCTATTACAACGAGCAGACCAAGACGATGCGCCTGCTCGACGCCAGCGTGATCAATCTCGGCGACAAGGTGTGGCGCGAGTTCCAGGAACGCCCGGACGGCAATGCCGAGTATTACCACCTCGTGCGGACCATCGAGCCGGACCGCATGCTGTTCGTGCGCCGGCCCGGCTCAAATGGCGAGGAGGATCCGACCCAGCTGATCGTCGACCTCAGCCACAACGTGGTGTGCTGGCGCGACGGCCCGGATTCCCCGACCCTGCAATGCCCCTATGCGCTGATCTCGGTGCAGTGAGGCGAGGAAGGGTAGGGTCCGGGACGCCGCCGGGGGCACGTCGTTGCGGCATCAGCCGCCGCCGCGCTGCTCGCAGAAACGGATGCGGTTGCCGAACGGGTCGATGACCTCCATGTGCCGTCCCCATGGCAGGGTCTCCACGCCGGGCCGCATGTTGGGATTCTGCTTCGCCAGCAATTCGGCATTGTAGGCGTCGATGCCCTCCATCGCCACGAAGACGGCGGTGCCGGGCGTGCCGTCGCCATGATGGCCGGAGAGATGCAGCACGAGGCCGGCGCGCGAGACCTGCGCATAGAGCGGCAGGCCGGGTTCGAAGCGGTGCTCCCAATCCAGCGTGAAGCCGAGGAAGCCGACATAGAAATCGAGCGCCTTGCCCTCGTCGAAGATGCGGAGCACCGGCGCGGTGGTGCGGAAGGAGATCGGCCCGGCGGGGCGCTCCTCCGGCACCTGCGCGGCGAGCACGTTCCAGTCGCGGGCGCCGAACTGGGCGGCGACGAGATCGAGCGCGTGGCCGTGGGGAATGTCGATGCCGCGCGCGGCGAGGCCGGTGCGCAGCGCCTTCGCCAGGAACTTGGCATCCGCGAGGGATTCCAGGCGGGTGTGGAGAACGGAACGGTTGGACATGGACGATCCTGCGTCTGCGGCGATGCGTGGTGTCAGGGCTCGCCTTGCTGACGGCACCGCCGGGGGACGGAGGATGTCGGCAGATCATGCATCGGTGCGTTCACCATGCCCCGGAGGGACGCGAGCGGCCGGCCGCACCAGCCGTGTCACGCACCGTAATGGCCGCGCGCGGCAGGGGCAAGGGAGCCGATGCCCCGGACGCGACGCCTCGCCTCATCGTCCGGGCTGCCACTCCTCATAATGCGGCGCCTCGTCCTCCCGGGCGAGCCAGGGGACATCGTGCGAGGTCCAGATATGGAAGGACGGGCGCGCCGCCGGGTCGTCGTCCAGCGTGGCGACCCGCAGGATGAGCCGGGACTGGCCGGCACGCTCGGCGACGAGGTGGGTGCCGCAGGCGGGGCAGAAATGGCGCTGCTTGCCGGGTGAGGATTCGTAGCTGCGCACCCGGTCCTCGCCGGCGGTCCAGCGGAAATGGTGGCGCTCGACCCCCGCCGTGGTGGCGAAGGCGCTGGCATGCGCCTTGCGGCAGGTGTGGCAGTGGCAATGGGAGATCGGGCCGTCCAGCCCGTCGACCTCGTATCTTATGCCGCCGCACAGGCAGCTGCCTTTCAACGCCATCATCCGGTCCTTCCGTCCGTTACCCGTGCCGCTACCTACACTGCTACCTATACCGCTACCCATGCCGCTACCCATGCCGCGCGGCGTGACCCTCGGCCGAGGCGGGCCGCTTGGGCGCGGGTCGGCGGCGGGTGCCGGCCGGCGGGGGCGGCGGCGCTCAGCCCACGCCCTCGTAAATGGCGGCGAGCGGCAGGCTGACGCCGAGCGCGGGGAGCGGCAATGTGGCGTCGGCGCCTTCGATCATCTCGGGGGCATGCGGGAAGGCGCCATCCTCGCCGCGCTGCCACAGCCAGAGGCGCGGCTCGTCCTGCGCCAGGACGACATAGGCGCTGAGCGAGGGAAGGGCGGTGTATTCCTCGACCTTCTGCCGCAGGTCGGTCTCCAGCGAGGAGGGCGAGAGGATCTCGGCGAGCAGGATGGGAGCGGTCGAGACATAGGCATGGCGATCGACGCCGGTGGCCTGTACGAAGACATCCGGATAGCGAAGGCCGCGGGCCGTTTCCACGGCGAAATCCGACTGACCTACGGCAAAGCGCGAGCGGTCGAGTCCGGACCGCAGCAGGGTCTGGAGGTTGCCGGCAATCTCCACATGGCCCCAGGAGGCACCCGTCATCATCATGATCTTGCCCTCGACGAACTCATAGCGCCCTTCCTGCGTTTCGTTCCAGCGCAGAAAGGCATCCTTCGTCAGAGGTATATCGGTACGGATGTTCATGTCCATCTCCGCGCCGCGCCGTCGGGCGAGCCGTTGCGGTTGCCTGCACACTATCATGGGAGTAGTCAGGCTCGACACAAGACTGCCGTTGCGACGAGGCCATCCATGAACATGCATACCCGCCCCGCCGACCCGAAGAAGCTGATCAAGGGCGCGACCGGCGATTGGGAGATCGTCATCGGCATGGAGATCCATGCGCAGGTGACGTCCAACTCCAAGCTGTTCTCCGGCGCCTCCACCGAATTCGGCGGCGAGCCCAACTCGCATGTCTCGCTGGTCGACGCGGCGATGCCCGGCATGCTGCCGGTGATCAACGAGGAATGCGTGAAGCAGGCGGTGCGCACCGGGCTCGGCCTGAAGGCGCAGATCCACCTGAAATCGGTGTTCGACCGCAAGAACTATTTCTATCCCGACCTGCCGCAGGGCTACCAGATCAGCCAGTACAAGAGCCCGATCGTCGGGGAGGGCGTGGTGCTGGTCGACACCGCCGACGGGCCGATCGAGGTGGGCATCGAGCGCCTGCACCTCGAGCAGGACGCCGGCAAGTCGATCCACGATCTCTCGCCCACCCAGTCGCTGGTCGACCTCAACCGCTCGGGCGTGGCGCTGATGGAGATCGTGTCGCGGCCGGATCTGCGCTCCTCCGAGGAGGCCAAGGCCTATGTGACCAAGCTGCGCACCATCCTGCGCTATCTCGGCACCTGCGACGGCGACATGGAGAAGGGCAACCTGCGCGCCGACGTCAACGTCTCCGTGCGCAAGCCCGGCGAGGATTTCGGCACGCGCTGCGAGATCAAGAACGTCAACTCCATCCGCTTCATCGGCCAGGCCATCGAGACCGAGGCGCGCCGGCAGATCGGCATCCTCGAGGATGGCGGCGCCATCGAGCAGGAGACGCGGCTGTTCGACCCGAACCGGGGCGAGACCCGCTCCATGCGCTCCAAGGAGGAGGCGCACGACTACCGCTATTTCCCCGACCCGGACCTCTTGCCGCTGGAGTTCAGCCAGGGCTTCGTCGACGAGCTCGCGGCGCATCTGCCGGAGCTGCCGGACGAGAAGAAGGCGCGCTTCGTCGCCGAATACGGCCTCTCGGCCTATGACGCCGACGTGCTGGTGGCCGAGAAGGCGACCGCCGACTATTACGAGGCGGCCGTCGCGCATGGCGGCGCCAGGCGCGACGCCAAGGCGGTGGCCAACTGGATCATGGGCGACGTCTCGGCCTTCGCGAACTCGGCCGGGCTGTCGGTGGCGGAGACCCACATCACCCCGGCGCAGATCGCCGGCCTCGTCGACCTGATCGCCGACCAGACCATCTCCGGCAAGATCGCCAAGGACGTGCTGGTGATCATCATCGGCGAGGAGAAGGACGGCGATCCGCGCGCCATCGTCGAGGCGCGCGGCATGAAGCAGGTGACGGATACCGGCGCCATCGAGGCGGCGGTCGACGCCATCATCGCCGCCAACCCCGACAAGGTGGAGCAGGTGAAGGCGAAGCCCACCATGCTCGGCTGGTTCGTCGGCCAGGTGATGAAGCAGACCGGCGGCAAGGCCAACCCGCAGGCGGTGAACGACCTGCTCAAGGGCAAGCTGGGCATCTGAGGCCTTCGCGCGGCCTATGGCGGGAGCGGCGGCACGCCGTTTCCCTGCCACGGGCGCCCACTGCGCGCCCGCCACGCGCTCGTGCCGTCGCGAATGTGGCGCCGGAATGCCGCGCGGGGGGGGGGGGCCGCCACGCGAACGCCGGCTTTTCCGAGATGGCGGGGCGGCGAGGGGCGGCGCGCGTCGTGCCGCTTGCAAGCCGCTGCCGGCGGTCCTAGTTCTGTTGGCGAGACGCCCAAAAGGGGGCGGGACTGTGGAGGGCCGCGCGCCCATGGCCGAGCTTCAGACGAACCCGATCCAGCTCTATTACTGGCCGACGCCGAATGGCTGGAAGATCAGCATCATGCTGGAAGAGTGCGGGTTGCCCTATGAGGTCGTCCCGGTGAACATCGCCAAGGGCGACCAGTTCAAGCCGGAGTTCCTGGCCATCTCGCCCAACAACAAGATCCCGGCCATCATCGACCCGCAGGGGCCGGACGGCGCCCCGATCTCGGTGTTCGAATCGGGGGCGATCCTGCAATATCTCGGCCGCAAGACTGGCCTGTTCTACCCCGCCGACGAGCGCGGCCGGGTCGAGGTCGACCAGTGGCTGTTCTGGCAGATGGCGGGGCTCGGGCCGATGGCCGGGCAGACCCACCATTTCCGCATCTACGCGCCGGAGAAGCTCGCCTACGCCATCGACCGCTACACCAACGAGACGCACCGGCTCTACGGGGTGATGAACCGCCGTCTCGCCGACCGCGACTATCTCGCCGGCGACTATTCCATCGCCGACATGGCCTGCATCGGCTGGGCCAAGCTGTGGGAGCGGCAGGGCCAGAATGTCGAGGAATTCCCCAACCTCAAGGCCTGGCTGGCGCGCATGCTGGCCCGCCCGGCGGTGAAGCGGGGCCTGTCGGTGAATGCCGAGGACAAGGGCAAGATCGATCTCGCCACCGACAAGGACGCGCAGAAGATCCTGTTCGGGCAGCGCGCCCGCTGAGGCGCCATCGCCGACCCCGCCGGGCCGCAGGCGTTCCGTTCTCGCCCGGGATGCTCTAACGTCAGGATCCGTGAACGTGCCGTGACCCGAGGGGCGGGACGATGACGGACATGGACCCGGTCGGCGGCGGGCACGCCGCGATCTCCGACGACTATGCCGAGGGAATCGTCGACTCGATCGCCGCCGAGGCGGTGCGGCGCGCGGTGACGGTCGCCTGGATGGCGGTGCTGCTCGGCCTCGCCGTGCAATTGCTGATGATCGCGCTCAATCTCGGGCTCGGCGCCGGCTGGCCGGGCGTCGCCCTGCTCGGCGACGTGGCGCAGGGGGTGAGCTGGGCGATACTGGTGTGCATCGGCCTGGCGGTCGGGACGGTGGCCAGCCGCGACCGGGCGCTGGTGATGGGTCTGCTGGGGCTGGTTTCGGGGCCGGTGGCCTGGGGGCTGGCCAAGGGCGCGCAGCGCACCGTGCAGGCGGCGATGGATCTCGCGCCCGCCGGGGTCGACCTGTTCTTCCTCGCCGTGTGCGCCGCCAAGGGCGTGGAATATGCCGTGCTCGGCGCGCTGCTCGGCCATCTGTCGCAGCACGAGGTGACGCGGATACGCAGCTATCTGGTGCTCGGCACGCTGGTGGGCATTGCCGCCGCCGCCACATTGACGGGCCTGAACCTGTGGCGCGCGGCGCAGGCCGGCACCGCCCTTCCCGCCGCGCGGCTGATCGGCCTGGCGGTGAACGAGTTCGTGTTCCCGATCGGCTGCGCGCTGGTGATCTGCATGGCGTTGCGGATGAAGCGCCTGGTGGGCCTGCGCTAGGCCCCCGCCCATATGCCGGCGGCCTCGCGGACGGCCGTGCGGGCGCGCCGATCGACGCGGCGGGATGACCTCCGCCGGCGGCTTCCCGCGAGGCGAGGAGGGGCGGCCCGGCTGTCCGCGGTGCTTTCGCCGCTGGGGAAGCATGGGACGGGCCCGGCGAAAACGCGGTTTGGCCTTGACCAGACCCGCGGCGATACCTAGACAGGTCGCCGTCGCGGGCCTGCTTCGCTGTTGAAGCGCAGGCCCGTCCGGCAGGAGACGTGGCCGAGAGGCTGAAGGCACTCGTTTGCTAAATGAGCAGACCCCTACAAGGGTCTCGAGGGTTCGAATCCCTCCGTCTCCGCCAATTTCTCTTTCACATCAATCGTTTGTGTTAGTTTATTAAGACGTTGCGGCAAGCGCCGCGCTTCGCAGCACGCGCTTGCGTCGCTTTGTTTCCGGGAATCATCCGGGCTTAGGCGAGCCTCTCGCCGTCGGCCCGCCGAGCTGGACCGGCTTCGGCATCACCGCCTCCACACCCCCGACATGTCATAATCGCCGCATCCGAGGCGGCGGGCGGGTGTTCCGGGTTGTTGTGAAGCCGACACATGAAGGTGCCAGTGTGCGGTGCGTTGTCATCCCCGCGTGCCAGCGCGCGTCACGCCTGGTGGAAACGGCCTCATGGCATCACTGGATCCGGCAAAGCGCTTGCCCACGGCCCGGCGAGCGGCATCCTGCGTTCGGTCGTCGCGGCCGGCGAGGGAGGGCTGCCGGCCTTGTGGAGCGGGCCGCCTCGGGGACGGCGCCGGCCGCGTGCGGCCCATGGTCCGCCCGTGGGCTCCGCCGCGGCCGTTCCAGCGTGGCGCCGCGGTTCGCTAGCCGCATGTTTCCTGCCCTTTACACGACAGACCGAGAGGCCCCCCATGACACATGACCCCAAGGACCAGTTCAATCGCATCCGCGAGGAGATCACCGACAGCTTCGACGAGGAGCTGGAGACGCAGCTCGACGAAGACTATCTCGACGAACTGGTCGCCGAGGGCATGGGCGAGGGCGGCACGCCGACGCTCGACCGCAAGGTGTATTTCCGCGAGCTGTTCCGCCTCCAGCACGAGCTGATCCGCCTGCAGGACTGGGTGCAGCACAAGAAGCTCAAGGTCGCCGTGCTGTTCGAGGGGCGCGATTCCGCCGGCAAGGGCGGCGCGATCAAGCGGGTGACGCAGCGGCTCAACCCGCGCGTCTGCCGCGTCGTGGCGCTGCCGGCGCCGACCGAGCGCGAACGCAGCCAGTGGTACTTCCAGCGCTACGTGCCGCATCTGCCGGCCGGCGGCGAGATCGTGCTGTTCGACCGCTCCTGGTACAACCGCGCCGGCGTCGAGCGGGTCATGGGCTTCTGCACGCCGGACGAGCTGGAGGAGTTCTTCCGCTCGGTGCCGGATTTCGAGCGGATGCTGGTGCGCTCGGGCATCATCCTGATCAAGTACTGGTTCTCGATCACCGACGAGGAACAGGAATTCCGTTTCCAGATGCGCATCCAGGATCCGCTGAAGCAGTGGAAACTGTCGCCGATGGACCTGCAGAGCCGGGTCCACTGGGAAGACTACACCCGCGCCAAGGAGGACATGCTCCAGCGCACCCACACTTCCGATGCGCCCTGGTGGGTGGTGCAGGCGGTGGACAAGAAGAAGGCGCGGCTGAACCTCATCGCGCATCTTCTGAACCAGATCCCCTATGAGACCGTGCCGCGGCCGGAGATCGTGCTGCCGGCGCGGGTGCGCCACGCCGATTACGAGCGTCACCCGGTGCCGCCGGACATGTATGTGCCGGAGGTCTACTGATCCTCTTCAGGGGAGGTGGCGCGCAGAAGGGGCGTCACCTCCCCTAAGTTCGGGGTGCGCGTGATGGCGGGAGGCGGCGTGCATGCCATCGCCCGCGCTCGGTCCTTGCAGCCGGTCGCCACGGCAACGGCTTCATCGACACCGGCCTCATCGGGACGCGATGAAGCGTTCCAGCTTGCCCAGCGTCTGCAGGCCGAGCTCGATCGCGCCGAAGCCCTTCGCCTCCTGAAACTCGGCTTCCGTGCTGAACACCATGCCCAGCGTGACCTTGGTCGCGCCGTCCTGATCCTCGAAGGAGGCCCAGGCATCGGCGTGCTTGGGGCCGTTCTCGCCCCAGAGCAGCGTATAGGCGATCCGCTCCTCGGGCCGGACCTCGGCATAGCGATGGTGGTTCGGGAACACCGTGCCGTCCGGCGCGATCATGTCGAACACCCATTCGCCGCCCGCCCGCAGGTCGATCCTCGTGGTGCGGCAGGAGAAGCCGTCCGGCCCCCACCATTGCGGCAGCGTCTCGGGGTTCATCCAGCTGTTCCAGACGATGGCCCGCGGTGCGCGTATCACCCGCTGCAGCACCATGGTCCGCCCGGCGGTGGCGGCGAGATTGTCCAACCCCGCGGCGAAGCCCTGCCGGTAGCCGGCCTCCATCTCCCCGGTGGGGGAGGAGAGCTGCACCGTCACCACCAGCCGGCTGCGCGCGTCCGTGCCGGAGACATCCGCCGTCACCAGGGCCACCGACCGCGTCGCGCCGCCGGAGGAGACCCGTTCGTAGTTCACGCTGCGCCGCGCCGGTTGCAGCTCCAGCCAGCCGCATTCGCAGCGAATATCCGGCCGGCCCGCGACCTTGCAGAGCGAGACCTCGCGCCCGCCCACCCGGGTATCGGCCTCCAGGAATTCCACCACGACCGAAGGGTCGGGAGCCGACCACACCGCCCGCGCGGCCGGGGCCGTCCAGACCTGCCACAGCACCGGCAACGGCACCGGCATGTCGCGCTCGAAGGTCAGCGTCGCAAAGCGGCTGCCCGCCTGATCGCCGGCCGCGGGCTTTCCGTCTCGATCGGGGGTCGAGGTCATTCCGTGCGCTCCTTCATCGCCTTCATCGCAAATGCTTCCAGCCGGTCGAGGCGGGCCTCCCATCTGGCCCGCTGCTCGTCGAGCCAGGTCCGAACCGGTTCGAGGGATTGGGGCACGATGGCGCAGGTGCGTACCCGCCCGTCCTTGGCGGTGGCGATCAGCCCCGCTTCCTCGAGAACCGAGATGTGGCGCATCACCGTGGGGAGGCGCAGGCCGGTGGGTTCCGACAGGTCGGTGACCCGCGCGGGCCCTTCCGCGAGCCGGGAGAGGATCGCCCGGCGGGTCGGGTCGGCTAGGGCATGGAAGAGCAGCGAGAGTTCGGGATGATGCTTAGCCATGATGCTAACTATCACCCGGCGCGCCGGCCGCGCAAGGAAAACTTCGTCGATTAGCTAAGTGTTGTCGCGGCGCTTTGCCGGCGGCTTGCGGCCGAGGGCGAAAGCGGCGCCTTGCGGCGCCGGCCGCGCTGTCTGCGGCGATCATGCGTGTGCGGTGGCGCCGGGTGCGCCACCGCCGCAAGGGCTCAGAACAGGACGGCGGTATTGCGCAGCGTGATCCAGACGCCGAACAGCAGCGGGATGCCGACGGCGGCCCAGGCCAGCGCCGCGGTGGCCTCGAAGCCGCCGCGCCCGATGCCGAAGGAGCCGCCGGCCGCATCCGCCGCCAAGGCGGACTTCGCCTTCAGCGCCGACAATTCCGCCTCGCTCATGTACCAGCGGGCGGCAACCGGGCGCACCAGCGCATTGCAGACGAGGCCCAGCACCAGCATGCCGGCCAGTATGTACATGGTGAAGTCGTACACCTGATCGCGCGGCACGCCGGCATTGATCTGGAACTCGCGGATGTAGTTGACCACCACCGGCCCGACGATGCCGGCCGTCGCCCAGGCGGTCAGGAGCCGCCCGTGGATGGCGCCGACGAACTGGGTGCCGAAGATGTCGGCGAGATAGGCGGGCACGGTGGCGAAGCCGCCGCCATACATGGAGATGATGACGCAGAGCAGCGTCACGAACAGCGCCTGGCTGCCGTGGCGGGCGACCGAGGGCACGCAGGCATAGAGCACGATGCCCAGCAGGAAGAAGATGTAGAAGGTGGTCTTGCGCCCGAGCCGGTCGGAGGCGGAGGCCCAGAAGAAGCGGCCGCCGATGTTGAACAGCGACAGCAGGCCGGCGAAGCCGGCGGCGATCGCGGCGATGGAGGCCTTCTGCGCCGTGTCGAGATCGGCGAAGGCCAGCTCGGGATGGCCGATGAGGCGGCCGCCGAAAATCTCCTGCAGCATCGGCGAGGCCATGCCGATGACGCCGATGCCGGCGGAGACGTTGAGGCAGAGCACCAGCCAGATCAGCCAGAATTGCGGCGTCCGGTGCGCGTCGCGCAGGTGCACGCTGTGCACGGCGATCATCTTCGAGCGGGTGGCGGGCGGCGTCCAGCCGTCCGGGCGCCAGCCGTCCGGCGGCACGCGATAGCCGAAGGCGCCCGCCATCATGAACACGAAGTAGATGCCCGCCATGACCAGGAAGGTCTGCCAGACGCCGACCGACTGCGGACCCTTGAATAGGTTCATCAGCGCGTCGGCGATCGGGGCGCCCACCATGGCGCCGCCGCCGAAGCCCATGATCGCCATGCCGGTGGCCATGCCGCGGCGGTCCGGGAACCATTTGATCAGCGTCGACACCGGCGAGATGTAGCCGAGCCCGAGGCCGACGCCGCCGATGACGCCGGCACCGAGCCACATCAGCCAGAGCTGGTGCACGGCGACGCCGAGCGCGGCGATGGCGAGGCCGCCGCACCAGCAGCAGGCCGCCACCACGCCGGCCTTGCGCGGCCCGGCCTTTTCCAGCCAGCCGCCCCACAGCGCCGCCGAGGAGCCGAGCAGCACGAAGAACAGCGTGAAGATCCAGCCGAGATCGGCCACCCGCCAGTCGCAGCTGGTGGTGAACAGCGCGCCCGCCAGCGTCATGCCGGGGCAGGAGACCGAGCTGTCGATGCCGATGGCGCGGGTCAGCGGCAGCCAGAACACGCTGAAGCCATAGGCCATGCCGATGCACAGATGGATCGCCAGCGCCGCGGGCGGCAGCAGCCAGCGGTTGAAGCCCGCGCGTGCGACGATCCGCTCGCGGTCGAGCACGCCGGCGCCGCCGGACGGGCGGTTGATGTCGTCGAAGGCCGTCGTCATAGGCGTTTCCCAGGTTTTGCCGCCACGCTTGTTTGCCTGGAAGCTCGACCGGGTGGTCCGCCTGCCGCGCGGCTTTGGCGTTCGCCGCGCATGAGCTTCCGCCCGCAGGGGGCGACAAAAGTTCAGCAACGGCCGTGCCAGCGCGTAAACGCCTTGTTTTTCAATGAATTCGTCGATCCGTACGGGTGGTTTCCGGGACAAAATGTCCGTGGTTTCGGACAAAATGTCCGTCCTGGCCGCCGCCTCCGGCGGTCAATCGGCTTCCGGCAGGAACACCGTGAAGGTCGATCCCTCGCCCGGCGTGCTGCGCACCGTGATGTCGCCGCCCTGCCGCGTCACCAGCTTGCGGGTGATCGACAGGCCGAGCCCGTTGCCCTGCGCCGCCTTGGTGCTGAAGAAGGGGTCGAAGATGCGCGCCATGATCGCCGGCGTCATGCCGCTGCCGGTATCGGCGACCTCGATGCCGATGCCGCGCCGGCCGTTCCATTCCGTGTCGTAGCAGCGCAGCGTCAGCCGGCCGCCCTCCGTCATGGCGTGGATGGCGTTGACGATCAGGTTGATGAGTACCTGCTGCAGCTCGGTGCGGTTCATCAGCACCAGGCGGGTGGCGCGGTCCTCGCGCTCGACGAGAACGCCCGATCGATCGAGCAGGTGGCGGACCAGGGGCAGGCAATCGGCGATCACCTCGCCCGGGACGTGCCACTCGCTGGAGCCGGCATACTCCTCCGGCCGGGCAAATTGCAGAAGGCGGCCGACGATCTCGCTGATCCGGGCGATCTGCTCGTCGATGAGGCGGAATTCGGTGCGTCCCTCGCCGGAGCGCCCGACCAGCTCGCGCAGCACGTCGAGATTGCCCTGGATCACCGCCACCGGATTGTTGATCTCATGGGCGACGCCGGCGGTGATCTCGCCGACGGCGGCGAGCTTCTCCGACATGATGAGCTGGCGCGTGGTGGCCTCGATCTCGCGATTGGCGAGCTCGAGGTCCCGCGTGCGCTCCTCGACCCGGCGGTTGAGCGTGTCGTTCCAGCCCACCAGCTCGCGCTCGCGCTCGGCGAGCTGGTCGAGCAGCCGGTCGAGATTGCGCGCCACCCGCCCGAGCTCGTCATCGGTATAGGCGAGGGCGGTTCGCGCGTCGCGCGCGCCGGCCTCGACGCGGGTGATGGTCTCGTCCATGCGCTCCAGCGGCTTGAACACCGAGCGGGCCCAGCGCAGGAAGATCGGCACGCTCGCCCCCGCCACCGCGAGGAAGGCGGCGATGACGGCGATCAGGGTGATCAGCTTCGAGCGGGTGAAGGGGCGCTCCAGGAAGCCGACATAGAGCATGCCGATGCGCCGGCCCTCGCTGTCGGCGATCGGCTCATAGGCGGACATGTACCAGTCGTCGACCACGAAGGCGCTGCCGAGCCAGACCTTGCCCTGTTCCAGCACCGCCTCGCGCACGGCCCTGGAGACGCGGGTGCCGAGCGCCCGCTTCCCTTCGAACAGCCGCACATTGGTGCTGATGCGCACATCGTCGAGGAACAGCGTCGCGGTGCCGACGCTGCCGTCCGGCAGGCTGTTCTCGCGATAGACGAGGTCGTTGATCGTATCGATGAAGACGAGGTTCTGGTTGAGCAGGATGCCGGCGACCAGCGCGCCGGTGCCCCCGCCGGGCAGCGGCACCGCGGCGGCGGCGTGCACCACCATGCCGCTGGTCTCGATGGTCTCGTCCGACGGCGCGGCATTGAGCGTCGGCACGATCTCGATGCGCGCCCGGGCGGCCATCTCCGGGGAGAAGGCCGCCAGCTGGTCCTGCGTGAACACGTCCACCGCCGTGCGGGTGTCGCCGCCGAGCGCGGCCTCGATCACCGGGCCGTCGCCGGGCGCGCGGCCGGCGGCGATGGGCCGGGCCGAGGCGACGAGACGGCGTTCGGCATCGATGAGATAGAGGAAGTCGAGCCCGAGCGCCTGGCGCCGTTCCTCCAGCTGCCCCGCCAGCGCGCCGTCGGCGGGGTCGCCCAGCGCGCCCTGGAAGCGCGCGGACAGGCCGAGCGCCTGGATCCGGTCGCCGGTCGTCTCGAGGATACGCGCGAAATACTGGTGGGCGATGGTGAGGTCGCCATGCACCTTGGACTGCAGCAGGGCATCGAACTTGTCGTTCCAGCGCACCATGGTCACGGCGAGCAGCAGCGGCACCATGACGAGGGTGGGCAGCAGGGCGATGGCGAGGAGGCGGATCCTGACGGGGATGGCGCGCTGCGGCCGGTCCGCCGGATCGGGCCGCGCGGCCTCAGCCTGTTCCGACATTCCACTGCGCGCATTTGCGGTCGATGGTCTTGCGGGACACGCCGAGCCGCCGCGCGGTCTCGGCCCGGTCGAAGCCGGTCTGCTCGAGCATGGCGAGGATGTGCCGGCGCTCGACCCCTTCGAGCCGCTCCTCCTCGCCGGAGGCGGCCTCGGCCTGCGGCAGGTCGTTGGCGAAGCGCCCGAGGATGAGCGAGCGCTCGATGACGTTGCGCAGCTCGCGGATGTTTCCCGGCCAGCGATAGCTGCGCAGCGCCTCGCGTGCCGCCGCGTCGAACAGGATCGCCGGCACGCCGAGCTGGCGCGACAGTGTCTTGACGAATTGCAGGGCGAGTTCCTCGATGTCCTCGCGCCGCTCGCGCAGGGGCGGCAGCCGGATCTGCATCACGTTGATCCGGTAATAGAGATCGGCGCGGAAACGGCCCGCCCGGACATCGAGCTCGAGGTCGCGATTTGTGGCGAAGACCAGGCGCACATCGACGGGGATCTCCCGCTCGGCGCCGATGGGGCGGACACGCCGCTCCTCCAGCACCCGCAGGAGCTTGCCCTGCATCGCCGCCGGCAGCTCGCCGATCTCGTCGAGGAACAGGGTGCCGCCGCCGGCATGGACGAACAGGCCGTCCCGCGCGGCGGCCGCGCCGGTGAACGAGCCCTTCAGGTGGCCGAACAGCTCGCTCTCGATCATTTCCGGCGGCATCGCCGCGCAATTGACCGGGACGAAGGACTTGTCGGCCCGCTCGGACATGTCGTGGAGGACCCGGGCCGCCACTTCCTTGCCGGTCCCGGATTCGCCGGTGAGCAGTACCGAGGAGGGCAGGGGCGCCACCCGGGCGATCGCCTCGCGCACCGCGCTGATGGCGGCCGATTGCCCGATCAGCTTGCGTCGCGCCGTGCCGTCGCCATTCGCCCGCAATTCCTGCCGCAGCACGAAGTTCTCGCGGCGCAGATGCTGCCGGTCCAGGCAGCGCGCGACGGCGTTCAGGATCTGATTGGAGCGGAACGGCTTGAGCACGAAGTCCGAGGCGCCGACGCGCAGCGCCTCGATGGCTGTCTCCAGGTCGGCATAGGCGGTGATCAATATGGCATCGGAATAGAAGCCGAGCGCGCGCTGCTCCGCCAGCCACTGGATGCCGGTCTTGCCGGGCATCACATTGTCGACGATCACGACGTCGTAATGCTGCCGGTCCATCTTGCGGGAGGCTTCGTCGGCATTGCCGGCCTCCTCGACGAGACGGCTGCGCGGGCCGAGCGTGCGCATCAGGAAGTTGCGGATGCCCGGCTCGTCGTCGACGACGAGGATCGAGGCCTGCCGCAACGCCGACCCGAATTCCGGGTTCGTCGACGCCGGCTCCCGCGGCCGCTCAGCCGGTTCCACCGCTCTGCCTCCCCCATCGATCCTGTTCTGTTGGCCCGAACCTAGGGTCAGTGGAGGTCCCGTGGCAAGACGCTTCGGCCGCCGCTGCGGTTGCAGGGGCCTTCACGCCGGGGTGTTCGCCTGGTTGCCGGTGCGGAAGAAGGCGACGCGGACATTCTCCACCTCGCGCGCGGTCCGGCGGATCCGCATCAGGTCCTTGCGGGCGACCAGGCCGACGAGGCGGGTCGTGCCCGGCTCGACGATCGGCAGCCGCCCGTGATCCTCGGCGGTCATGCGATCGACGAGCTGTCCCAGCGTCTCGTCGGGGTGGCCGACCACCAGCGCATTGCTGGAGATGCGGTCGAACAGCGTGCCCGCGAGCGGCTCGTCCTCCGTCCCCCAGCGCAGGATGTCGGCGCGGCTCACCATGCCGACCAGACGCCCGTCCGCCTCGACCAGCGGGTAGGATTTGTGCTGGGCCTCGGCGGCGGCGAAGAAGGCGACGGCCGCCTCCACCGGCATCTCCGCCGGCAGCGTGTCGACCTCGCGCACCATGACGTCGGCGGCGCGCATCAGCTCGAAGGGATCGACGCCATATTCACCGACGATGTGCCGGCCCCGCCGGGCGATCTTCTCGGTGAGGATGGAGCGCTTCAGCAGGAGAACGGTGACAGCATAGGCGGCGCCGGTCGCCACCAGCACCGGTACCAGCAGGCCGATATTGCCGGTCAGCTCGATGGCGAACAGCACGCCGGTCAGCGGCGCGCGCATGGTGCCGCCCATCATCGCCGCCATGCCGATCAGCGCCCAGGCGCCGGCATCGCCGGGCAGGAGCTGCCCTTCGAGCCAGCCGATGCAGCCGCCGAAGATCAACAGCGGCGCCAGGACGCCGCCCGAGGTGCCGGAGGCCAGCGCCACGATCCAGATCGCCGCCTTGACGGCGACCAGCAGCGCCACTTCCTGTCCGCCGAGCCGATTGGCCAGCAGATCGCCGATGATGTCATAGCCGACGCCGAGCGCGCGCGGTTCGATGAGGCCGCCGAGCCCGACCACGACGCCGCCGAGCATCGGCCACCACATCCAGTGGAAGGGCAGGCGGCCGAACAGGTCCTCGGTGCGGTAGAGCAACTGCGTGAGCCCGGCGGACACCAGCCCGATGACCAGCCCGGCCACGACGGCGAGCCCGGTGCTCCAGCCGGGCGCGCCGATGGTGCCGCTGAACGGAAACAGCGGCCCGGCCTCGAGGATGAGGGGACGCAGCGCCGCCGCCAGTGCCGCGGCGGTGATGACGGGAATGAGGCTGCGCGGCTTCCATTCGAACAGCAGCAGTTCCACCGCCAGCAGCACGGCGGCGACCGGCGTGCCGAAGATCGCGGTCATGCCGGCGGCGGCGCCGGCCACCAGCAGGGTCTTGCGCTCGGCGGCGGTGAGGTGGAAGCATTGCGCGAACAGCGAGCCGATGGCGCCGCCGGTCATGATGATCGGGCCTTCCGCGCCGAAGGGCCCGCCGGTGCCGATGGAGATGGCGGAGGAGAGCGGCTTGAGCACCGCCACCTTGGGCGACATGCGGCTCTGGCCGATCAGGATCGCCTCGATGGCCTCGGGAATGCCGTGGCCGCGGATGCGCTCGGAGCCGAAGCGCGCCATGAGACCGATGACGAGGCCGCCCAGTGCCGGCGTTGCCACCATCCACGGGCCGGGGGCAATGCCGGCCAGCGAAACCATGCGGGTATCGAAGGTGCCGAACCAGACCAGATTGGTCACCAGCCCGATGGCGGACAGCAGCAGCCAGGCCGCCGCGACGCCGCCGCAGCCGACGCATAGGGCCATGGCCACCAGCACGAGCACGCGCCGGTCGGTGGTGAAGTCTCCCAATCCGGGACGGCGGTCGGCGGCATGCGGAAGCGACAAGGCGGCGGCTCCATCCTGGGGCTTGCGGTGATTGGCTGCGGCGTCGCGGCCAGATATATCGTATTACGATGTAATTCAATGGACCGATATGACCGACCGACCTCACGCCGCCGATGACTCTCCTGAGTTGGAGGATCGTGACTATGTCGCGCTGGCTTCCTTCCGCCACGCGCTGCGCCATTTCCTCGCCTTCAGCGAGGAGGCCGCGCGCGCCGTCGGCATGACGCCGCAGCAGCATCAGGCGATCCTGGCCATTCGCGGCCTGTCGCCGCGCGAAGGCATGACCATCAACGATTTTGCCGAGCGGATGCTGTTGAAGCAGCACACCGCGGTGGAGCTGGTCGACCGGCTGGAAGCGGCGGGGCTGGTCCGCCGCGCGCGCGACGCGGGCGACCGGCGGCGGGCGCTGCTGACGCTCACCGACCGGGCCGGCGAGCTGTTGGAGGCGCTGTCGCGCGCGCATCTGGCGCAGATAGGTCGCGACGCGCCTCAGCTGATCGAGATCCTGCAGCGCATGAGCCGGAAGGATGGGCCGGCGCGCTCCTGACGGACCGGGGGCGGGGCGGCCACCGCGAATGCCGCCTCGCCGATCTCGTGCGGCGGAGGCCTGACGCCCCGGAACCATCCCGCCCGGCTGGCGTTCATTCCGTACAACCCCTTGAGCAAATGGTGACTATCATGAAGCGCGTTTTCGTCGCCACGATCGCTGTTGCCTTGTCGGCGGGTCTTGCCGTGCCGGTGAGTCTTGCCGTGTCGGGTCCAGCGCTCGCACAGACTGCCAATCCCGCCGCCAATCCCGATCCCGCCACCCCGGCGGTGACGACCCCGGAAGCGCCGCGCCCGGCCGAGCCGGCAAAGGGAGCGAACAGCTTTACCGAAGCACAGGCGACGTCGCGGATCGAGGCAAAAGGGTTCTCGAACGTAACCGGTCTCGCCAAGGACAAGGACGGTGTGTGGCGCGGAAAGGCCATGAGGGCCGGCGCCTCCCATGACGTCGCCCTCGACTATCAGGGCAACGTCTTTCCGAATTGAGACCATTCGACATCCATGGGAGGAAAGCATGGCTACCGTTTCTGGACTGTTCGACAACTATGACGATGCCCTGACCGCCGTGAACAAGCTCGAGGGGCTCGGCATCGACCGCGCCAATATCAGCATCGTCGCCAATAATTCCGGCGACTGGTACGGCCAGCGTGTCGATCGCCCGGACGACAGCAATGCCGGCGAGGGCGCGGCTTCCGGTGCCGGCATCGGTGCCGTCATCGGAGGTGCCGGCGGGTTGCTGGCCGGCCTTGGCGTGATGGCGATCCCCGGGATCGGTCCGGTGGTCGCCGCCGGCTGGCTGGTCGCCACCGGGGTGGGCGCCGTGGCCGGTGCCGCCGCCGGCGGTGCGGTCGGCGGGATGGTGGGCGCCATGACCTCGGAGGGCGTGCCGGAGCGCGACGCGCATCTCTATGCGGAAGGGGTGCGCCGCGGCGGCACCGTGGTGTCCGCGAAGGTCGACGAGGACCGCGTCGCGGAAGCCCAGGACATTCTCAACGACGAGGCGGCCGTCGATCTGGCGACCCGCGAGCGGGTCTATCGCGAGGAGGGCTGGTCGCGCTTCGATCCCGACGCGCCGGTCTACACCACAGAAGAAGTGATCCGCGAGCGCGAGCGCCATCGCCTGTAGCTCGATCCCGCCCGATCGGGGCCCGCCCGTCCTCCGAAGCCGGATGGCGGGCGGGTTCTGCGCCGGCCGGTGGCTACCGGAGGAATTTCCTGAACCGGCGCAGGGCGAAGAAGAACAGCACGCCGCCAATGGCGACGAGGGCCGCGAATTGCGGCCAGACCACATCGAGGCCGGCACCGCGGAACAGCACCGACTGCGCCAGCATCACGAAATGCGTGTTGGGCGCCGCCAGCATGATGTCCTGGATGATCTGCGGCATGCTCTCGCGCGGCGTGGACCCACCGGACAGCACCTGGAGCGGCAGCAGCACCAGCATCAGCAGCAGTCCGAATTGCGGCATGGTACCGGCCATGGTGGCCAGGAAGATGCCCATCGAGGTGGTGGCGAAGAGCTGCAGGGCGGTGCCGACGAGGAACAGGCTCAGCGAGCCGTTGATCGGCACCTTCAGCGCCCACTGGACGACGAAGACCAGCGAGGCGCTCGCCGCGATCAGCACCACCAGCCCCATCGACCAGATCTTGCTCAGCATGATCTCGGTCGGCGTCACCGGCATCACCAGCAGATGCTCGATGGTGCCGTGCTCGCGCTCGCGGATGAGCGCCGCCCCCGTCAGGATGATCGACAGCATGGTGATCGACGAGATGACGTTGGTGATCGAGCCGAACCAGCCCTTGCTGAGCTGCTGGTTGAAACGGGCCCGCAGTGCCAGATCGACCGGCACCGTACCGCCGCCGCGATGGCGGTTGAGGAACTCGCTCACCTCGTCGGAAACGATCGACTGGACGTAGCCGCCGCCGGAGAAGGCCTGCGACATGCGGGTGGCGTCGATGTTGAGCTGGATGGTGGGCGAGCGGCCGGCGAGGAGATCGCGCTGGAAGTTCGGCGGGATGTTGAGCGCGAAGGTGTCGAGCCCGGCATCCATCCGGCGATCCATCTCATAGGGCGAGATCAGCTTGGGCACGGAGAAATAGGGTGGATAGAACGCGGTGATGAGCCGGGTGGAGACCGGCGACTGGTCCTCGTCGACGATGGCGATCGCCGCCCGGTTCAGCGTCTCCGGCGTGGCGCTCGAGGCGGTGTAGATCGACACGGTGAAGGAATAGACGATCAGCACCAGCAGCATGGGATCGCGTGCCAGCCCGCGCAGTTCCTTGATGCCCAGCTGGAAGATGTTGGCGGCGCGCATGGGTCAGCTCGCCTGCTTCTTGAGGAGCGCGATGCCGAGCCCGAGGAGGACCGGGCCGGCGATGAGCAGCGGCAGGAAGGAGCCGGCGAGATCGGCGAAGCCCAGCCCCTTGGAGAAGGTGCCGCGGGCGATGGTCATGAAGTAGGTCGCCGGGTAGATTTGGCCAACGAAGGCGCCGGCGCCCTGCAGCGAGGTGACGGGATCGATCATGCCGGAATAGTTCACCGCGGGGATGAGGGTGAGCAATGCGGTGCCGAAGATGGCGGCGATCTGGCTGCTCATGAAGGTGGACAGCAGCAGGCCCAGCGCGGTGGCGGCAAAGACATAGAGCAGCGCCGCCAGGCTGAGGGCGAGAAGGCTGCCGGTGAACGGCACCCGGAAGATGAACACCGCGAAGGCCACCAGCATGGCGAAGTTCAGCATGGCGAGGGCGACATAGGGCAGCTGCTTGCCCACCAGGAACTCGAAGCGGGTGACTGGCGTGACGTAGAAGTTGGTGATCGAGCCGAGTTCCTTTTCCCTGACCACGCTGAGCACCGCCAGCATGGCGGGGATCATCATCAGAAGCAGGGGAAGCATGGCCGGCACGATGGCCACGAGGCTCTGGACGCCGGGATTGTAGCGGTAGCGGATCTCGATGCGAAAATCGCCGACGGTGGCGGCATCGCCATAGCGCTGGCGGGCCTTCTGCGTCAGCCAGGCGGCGTGCATGCCCTGCACATAGCCGCGCACGGTCTCCGCCCGCGAGGGCATGGCGCCGTCGATCCAGGCGCCGATCTCCACCGTCTTGTTGCCGCGCGCGACGTCGCGGGCGAAGCCCGGCGGAATCTCGATGGCGAGGCTGATCTCGCCGTCCCGCATCCGCCGGTCCATGTCGGCATAATCGGTGATCGGCGGCTTCTCGATGAAATAGCGCGAGCCGGCGATCTGCTGCACATAGTCCTGGCTCAGCGCGGTGTCGTCGCGATCCAGCACCGCGAAGGACAGGTTGTCGACGTCCATGTTGATGCCGTAGCCGACCACGAACATCAGGATGACGGTGCCGAGCAGGGCCAGCGTGGCGCGGATGGGGTCGCGGCGCAGCTCCAGCGCCTCGCGGCGCGTATAGGCGAACATGCGGCGCGGGTCGAAGCGGCGGGGCGAGGCGGCATGCGCCGCTGCGGCCGGCGGGGATGCCGGCCGGGGAGGGACGGGGCCAGCCGGGACGGGCGGTTTTTCCGGGACGGCCGGGGTTGCCGGGGCGGGCGCGCTTGTCCCTCCGGCTGCCGGCGGAGCGGTCTTCGCCCGTGCGTCGATCGCTTCCTCCAGATAGGCGATGAACGCCTCCTCGAGCGACCCCGCCCCGCGCTTCCGCACGATGGCCGCCGGCGTGTCGCTGACCAGCACCCGCCCCGCATGCATGAGGGAGATGCGGTCGCAGAGCTCGGCCTCGTTCATGAAATGGGTGGAGACGAAGATGGTCACGCTGTCCTTGCGCGACAGATCGGACAGGATCTGCCAGAAGCCGTCGCGCGCCACCGGGTCGACGCCGGATGTCGGCTCGTCGAGGATCAGGATGTCGGGCGCGTGGATCATCGCCACCGCGAGCGACAGCCGCTGGCGGATGCCGAGCGGCAGCGCATCCGGCAGGTCGTCCATGATGTCCTGCAGGTCGAACCTCGCCGCCATCTCCTCGATGCGGCCGGGAATGGTCTCCGGCGCCAGCCGGAACAGCCGCGCGTGCAGATCGAGATTCTGCCGCACGGTCAATTCCGTGTAGAGCGAGAAGGCCTGGCTCATATAGCCGACGTGTCGGCGCACCTCGATGTCGTTGGGATCCACCTCGCGCCCGAACAGCCGCGCCGTGCCCTCGCTGGCCGGCAGAAGGCCGGTCAGCATCTTCATCGTCGTGGTCTTGCCGCAGCCATTGGAGCCGAGGAAGCCGAAGATCTCCCCGCGCGGGATGCGGAAGGAGACGTCGTCGACGGCGACGAAATCGCCGAAGCGCATGGTGAGATGCTCGGCCTCGATGGCGATGTCGGCCTCGGCGGCGTCCGCGCGCGGCGGGATGACCACCTCCCGATGGCCGCGCCGCTTCTCCTCCGGCAGCAGGGCGATGAAGGCGGCGTCGAGATTGGGCGTGCCGGTGCGCGCCGTCAGCTCCGCCGGCGTGCCGGTGGCGAGGAGGCGCCCGTCCTCCATGGCGACCAGCCAGTCGAAATCCTGCGCCTCCTCCATATAGGCGGTGGCCACCATCACGCTCATGCCGGGGCGATCGCGCCTTATGGTGTCGATCAGCTGCCAGAACTGCCGGCGCGACAGGGGATCGACGCCGGTGGTCGGCTCGTCGAGGATGAGCAGGTCCGGGTCATGGATCAGGGCGCAGCACAGGCCGACCTTCTGCTTCATGCCGCCGGACAGTTTGCCGGCCGGCCGATCCGGGAACGGGTCGAGCCCGGTCGCCTTGAGCAGCCCGGCGATCCGCCGGTGCCGCTCGGCCTGATCCTGGCCGAACAGGCGGCCGAAGAAATCGATGTTCTCGAACACCGACAGCGTCGGATAGAGGTTCTTGCCCAATCCCTGCGGCATGTAGGCGATGCGCGGACAGGTCAGCCGCCGGTGCTCGGCATCCGCCATGTCGCCGCCCAGCACCTCCACGCGGCCGCTCTGCACCACATGGGCGCCGGCGATCAGCGACAGCAGGCTCGACTTGCCGACCCCGTCCGGCCCGATCAGCCCGATCATCCGGCCGGCGGGAATGTCGAGCGTCACGTCGTCGAGCGCGCGCGTCGCGCCATAGGACAGGCCGACATGCTCGAGCCGCGCCACCGGCGGCACGGCGCCCGGGCTCATTGCACGAGGTTCCTGGTCAGGCTGGCTGGCCAGGCGGCGCTGGAATCCACCCGGACATAGGCCATGCCGGGCAGGCCGGTCTTCACGTACTGGATGTATTTGCGCAGCAATTCCTGCGGGATCT
This sequence comes from Ancylobacter oerskovii, assembly GCF_018390555.1. Classification (GTDB taxonomy): domain Bacteria; phylum Pseudomonadota; class Alphaproteobacteria; order Rhizobiales; family Xanthobacteraceae; genus Ancylobacter; species Ancylobacter oerskovii. The sequence continues at coordinate 120,858 of NZ_JAHBGB010000037.1, forward strand.
TCGCCTTGACCCGGAACATCAGCTTCTGGCGTTCTTCCTCGGTCTCGACGGTCTTCGGCGTGAACTGGGCGACGTCGGCCACGAAGCTCACCGACGCCGGGATCACATGCTGCGGCGCCGCGTCGAGCACCAGGCGCACTTCCGTGCCGATCGCCACCCGCCCGGCCTCGGCGGTCGGGAGAAAGAAGGTCATGTAGACATCCTCGAGATCGACGAGGTTCAGCACCCGCCCGCCCGCCGACAGCACCTCTCCGGGCTGGGCGACGCGGTACTGGACCCGCCCGTCGCGCGGGGAGGTCAGCGTGGCATCGTCGATATCGGCCTCGATGCTCTCGATCGCCGCCCGGGCGGCATCCACCGCCGCCTCGGCGTCGATGACGGTCGCCCGCGCCGAACCTATCGCCGCTTCCGCCGCGGCGAGCTGCGCCTTGGCGGCGGCCACCGCCGCCTTCGCGCTCTGCTCGTTGGCGCGGTCGTCGTCGACCGTCTGCTGCGAGACCGAATTGGTGACGACGAGCTGCGAGGAGCGCGCCAGACGCTTCTCCGCCGCATCGAGCTCGGCCTCGCGCTGGGTGATCACCGCGGCGGCGGCGGTATGCTCCGCCTCGCGCTGCTCGACGAGGCTCCTGGCGGTATCCACCGAGATCAGGGCGCGCTTGAGCTGCGCCTCCGCCTGCCGGCGCTGGGCCTCGAGCTGAACCGTGTCCATCCGGGCCAGCACCTGGCCGGCGGTGACGAAATCGCCTTCATTGACGAGGATGTCGCGAATGCGGCCGGCCGCCTTGGTCGAGATGTCGATCTCGGTCGCCTCAATGCGGCCATTGCCGCTGGCGATGCCGGCGGGCAAACCCGCGCCGGAATAATAGCGCCACCCGTAATAGGCGCCGGCGACCAGCGCGATGCAGATGACGGCCAGGAGCCAGTTCTTCGGCAGCTTCATCTCTTCCCCAACCCGTTGCGAGGAGCGACCCGCCCCTCGATGCACTCAGCTCCGCCGACCGCCTGCTCGCGATGCCGCGCCGCCGGCCCAAACCGCCCCCTGTTCCCCTGGCAGGCTAGACAACATTCGCGCCGACGCAACGGGCTTCCAGAGAACGTGTACGGGCCGATCGCCGCGCTCGGAGGAGTGCTTCCCCCTCCGGCGCGCGGGAGGTGGCGGAGCCGGGCGCCCGGCTTGACATTCCGGTGGGGAATAGCCAGTTTCCAGCCATCATGACCGATCCTGTCCAGACTTTCTTCGCTCAGGCGTGTCCCATCGCGGGACACTGACCCCCGGCTCGGTCGCGTCGCGCCCCGGCTGAGGGGTGCCCAGGCAGCTTGCCGCCCGTTCGGCGGACCTACGCTGCATCTCGCGACAGCCGATCCATCCAAACCACCATCTTCGGAGCGCGCCGCCTGATCGCCGCTCCCCTATGAGAGGCCGCCATGGCTCCCGCACGGCGCAAGCCCGCCATCGCCATCACACGTCCCGACCACGAGACGCTGACCCGTCTCGCCGACTCCTATGCGAGCCGCAATTCCGGCCTCGCCGAGGAGCTCTATACCGAACTCGACCGCGCCCGGATCGTGGCCGCCGGGCCGGCGGGGCGGAACATCGTCCGCATCGGCTCGTCGCTGCGCTTCACGACCGATGCCGGGGAGGACCGGACCGTGACGCTCGTCCTGCCGGGGGAGGCCGACATCGCCGCCGGCAAGGTCTCGGTGATGACGCCGATCGGCATCGCGCTCATCGGCCTTTCATCCGGCCAGTCGATGGACTGGACCGCCCGGGACGGCCGCAGCCACAAGCTCACCGTGATCAGCGTGGAAGCCGGCGAGGGGGCCTAGAGCCTTTCCGGTGAACCGGAGTTCACGGAAAGGCTCCGGGTTCCTGTTCGGGCGCGTTTTCTTCGAACCGGATCCCGCTTCGCTCGAAAACGCTCCCGCGGCCCGCCCCGGGACGGGCCGGGCCCGCATCAGGGGCCCGGCGGCTCCGAAGCCGGCTGATCGTCCTCCCCCCAGCGGGGGAAGGCGTTCAGGTCCAGATCGAACAGGTCGAGCACCCGGCCGATCGTGTGCGTGACCATGTCGTCCAGCGATTGCGGGCGCGCATAGAAGGCCGGGACCGGCGGCGCGATAATGCCGCCCATCTCGGTGACCGCCAGCATGCTCTTCAGATGGCCGGCATGCAGCGGGGTCTCGCGCAGCATCAGCACCAGCCGGCGGCGCTCCTTCAGGCAGACATCCGCCGCCCGGCTGATGAGGCCGGACGTCACGCCATGGGCGATGTCGCTCATCGAGCGCACCGAGCAGGGCGCGACGATCATCCCCATGGTGCGGAACGAGCCCGAGGAGATCGGCGCGGCGATGTCGTTCGGCGAATAGACGACGTCCGCGAGGCCGCGCAGTTCTTCCGACGACATCTCGGTCTCATAGGCGCGCGTCATCTCGCCCGCCTTGGAGACGACGAGATGGCTTTCGATCCGCAGCTCCCGAAGCGCCTTCAGGAGCCGCACGCCATAGACGATGCCGGTGGCGCCGGTGATGCCGACCACCATGCGCCGGGGTGTGGTCCCCATTATCGAATTCCTTGCGTCATCATGCTCATGCCGGGTGCGAGCCGACATGCCGAGGGTCGAAGTTCGACGGGGCGGCCGGCTTCGCCTCGAAGGCGAAGGGGCGGTCCGACAGGGTGTAGCGGTACCACGGCGCGTCGTTCATGCGGCCCAGCTTGTGGCGCAGGCTGCCGAAGGCCCCGTAGATGAACCTGTAGGGCTGGCCGTGGAAATGCTTGAGGATGTCGAGCCAGGCGCGCGGCTCGGCGCCGATGAAGGCCTCCATCTCGCGGGCGATCTCCTCCTCGGTCATCGGCTTCAGATCGGCCGGCGGATCGCCGAGATCGGTGACGGCGCTCTTGATGAACTCGTCCGGGTTCCAGCCGGCGCCCATCGGCTTGGTGCAGTCCATGCCGATCTTCGAGGCGACGCCGGGCTCGGCGCATTTCGGATCGACCGTCATCGTGTTGCAGTCCTTGATGATGACGGTGTCGCGGTCGGGCATGTAGCGGAACGCCATGGCGGCGAGCACCGCCTGGTCGTCCCAGATGTCGACGTCGTCGTTGAACACCATCGCCACCTTGGGCAGGCCCTGCTTGGAGCAGGTGAGCATCAGCCCCAGCGCCTGCTTGGCATCGCCCGCGCCCAGCGGCCGGATCTTGGCATAGGCGATGTTCGACAGGCCGCCGGCCGGGCTGCGCACCTCCAGCACATCGATGCCGGCGAGGCGCAGCGCGCCGTAGAGATCGGCCTCGATGGCGGGCAGCTGCAGCATGTTGTCGGTGTACCAGGGATGCATGCCGCCAATGGTGCAGTGCTGGTAGATCGGGTTCCTGCGGTAGGTCATCGCCTTCACCTTGAGGCGATAATTGTGCTTCATCCCGCCGCCATACATGCCGGTATATTCGCCATAGGGGCCTTCGTCGAAGGTCATCCCCTCGCTCGCCATCAACTCGCATTCGAGCACCAGCTCGGCATTGGCGGGCACCATCACGTCGATGGTCTCGCACTTCACCATCCTGGCCGGCGCGCCGTAGAAGCCGCCCAGCACCTCGAAATCGTCGGTGTCGCCGGGCACGCCGACCAGCGCCGAGATCTTGTCGAGGATCGGCCCGCCAATGACCATGGCGACCTCGAGATTCTGCCCCTTCGCCGCCGCCGCCATCGCATGGATGCGCTGGCGGTGGGAGGTGCAGGTCATGTCGACCGACTTCTCGTTCTTCGAGCGGAACATGGAGCGGTAGATGCCCCAGTCATAGACGCCGGTGTCGGGATGCTTCGAGATGAACAGATTGTCGTTGGTATAGGCGTGGCCGTCGCGATCATGGTGCAGGAACAAGGGTAGACGCGTCAGGTCGACCTCGTCGCCCTTCAGGATGACCTCCTTGCACGGAGCGGTATCCACCACTTCCCATTTGCGGCGCGACTTCGCCGTCTCGACCATCTTGCGGCCGGTCTGGGTCCGGTCGCACTCCATGGCCCAGGCATACATGTCCTGGTTGGAATAGGCGTTGGCGAGGACCGAGAACTCGCAATCCTTGATCTTCTCGATCAGGACGGCCTTGGTCGGGTTGGCCTCGAGCGTCTTGGGGATCTGGTCGACGCGGATCTCGTCGGTGATGCGGACGAGAAATCCGGCGGCGTCCATGGCCTGCACGAATTCGGGAAGCGACTGCTGCGACGGCATGGGGAATGCTCCAATCCGGTTTCGGAAATGGCCGGATTCAGGAAAAGGCCGGGTCCGAGGCACCGGATTCGACGTAATCGCGCAGATGATGCACCAGCGCACCCCAGATGGTGTTGCACTTGACGAAATTGGCTTCGTCATGCGGCCAGCCGCCATGGACGACACTCAGGCGGGTGCGGCCATCCGGCGCGGAGGCGAAGGAGAACGCCGCCGTGGTGCCAACGGCGTCGCCGGGGCCGCGGGTGCAGGTCCAGAGGATTTCCTCCGGGTCGTCCTGATCGATGCGCCACGAAAATTCGGGGCGGCCGGTATATTTCAGATTCCACTGCGTCCCGAGGGCGCCGGTCCCTTCGACATGCGGAGTATTCCAGCCCCGGAGACCTTCAGCCGTACTTAGAGCCGTTCTGACTTTTTCTACGCTCGCGGAGATGAAAATCTCGTGCTTCAGTGAATGTGCCCCAGCCATTTGGGTCCTCCCTCGATGTGGTAAGATAGTGGTACGAATAACGTGCACAAGGCAAGCAACCCGGCCGTGTCGCGAACCGCGCGCCGCCGGGCCGAATCCTGGCCGGCACGGGGTTCGCCACCCTTCGGATCGTCGGGGACGGGATGGCGCACGCTCTAGGCCTCGCGGTCGATGCGCGGCGCGGCGGGGCCGGCCAGGATCGCGCTGCCGATGACGATGGCCGCGAGGGCGACGACGGCGCCCAGCCCGGCCTCCAGCAGCCGCTCCATCAGCAAGGGCGACCAGGGAAGGTTGCGTCCGAGATTGCTCATGCCGATCGCCAGCGGCGTGATGAAGAGCAGGGCCACCGCATAGTTGCGGGCCATGAAGAGCTCCGCGATCGCCTGGCACAGGGCGATGATCAGTATGAGCGCGAGGGGGCCGGGCTCGCGGGCGAACAGCACCGCGCCGATGCAGACGCCGCCGAAGGTGCCCAGCAGCAGGTAGACCGCCCGGCGCAGCGCGTCGGCCGGGGTGAGGGCGGGCATCAGCGCGGCGACGGCGATGGGCGCCCAGAACGGATGGCCGATGTCGAACGCCCGCGCCAGCGACCAGGCGCCGGTCACCGCCAGCGCCGCGATGGTGATGACGATCACATGGCGGGTTCTGTCGAGCGAGGCCGAGCCGGCCTGCGCCCGGCTGCGCACGCCGCGCGCCACGGCCGCCGGGTCCATCCAGCCGGACGGTTCCAGCGCGGTCAGCAGGATGGAGAAGGCGGCTCCGCCCACGCCGGCAGCGATGCCGGGCAGCAGCTCTTCCGCGGTCAGCGGAATGCCGGCGATGACCAGCAGGACCAGGATGAAGAAGATCTCGCCGCGCGGCACCCAGCCCATGACGGTTCCGAGCGTGCCCGCTCCCACGACCACCGCTGCGAGCATGATCGACAGCAGCCATTCCGGCCCCTGGGCCGCCGAATAGATCGCCGCCGCGGCGAGGGTGACGACGAGCGCGGCGCCCGCCGCCGCCTGCGTCTCGACCCGGCGCTGGACGGTCTCGCTATGGCCATAGAGCGAGGTCAGGGCGCCGAAGGCTGCATAGACGGCAAAGTGAATATGACCCGACAGATACATGGCCAGGATCGGCACGCCGACGGAGGCGCCCACGCGCAGCGCGGCCCGCACATCCTGTGTCTTTACCTTGAAAGGAAAGCTGCGCATTAATCACGCACCTGCGAGCGGCGAGAACGGTGGATCATGCCTTATAAAGACCTGCGAGCTTTCCTTTCGACATTAAAGGAGGCCGGCGAACTCGTCGATATTACTCGGCCTATTGCGTTGCAGTATGACGTCGCCAAAGCTCTCGCCAAGACCAGCGCCGCCGACGGCCCGGCGCTGCTGTTCAAGGATACCGGCACCGCGTTTCCGCTGGTCGGCGGCGTTTACGGCAATCGCCGGCGCGCCCTGATTGCCTTCGAAGCCACCGACGAGACCATTCACGAACGAGTGACCAGGGCGATCGACAATCCCGTCGCCCCCGTCGATCTCGTGGGGCCCGCTCCCTGCCAGGAGATCGTGCTGACCGGGGTCGACATCGACCTCACCAAGCTTCCGGTGCCGACTTACAGTCCGAAGGACGGCGGCCCCTACATCACCGCCGGCATCGTGGTGTCCGAGGATCCCGACACCGGAATCCCGGACATCGGCAATTATCGTTTCCAGCTCCACGATGCGACGACGCTGGGAGTGTTCTCCGCCAGCAATCACCGTTTCGGGAAGAACATGGCGAAGGCCATCCAGCGGAAGGTGCCGCTGCACGGGGCGATCGTCATCGGCGTCGACCCGATGACGATGTTCGCCTGCCAGGTCCAGTCCGGCGACAGGTCGAACGACTGGTTCGTCGCCGGCGGATTGCGCGGCGCGCCGGTCGAACTGGTGCAGGCGACGACCAGCACGCTCAAGGTGCCGGCGCATGCGGAATTCATCATCGAGTTCGTGGTCGACACCGACGATCAGCGTGTGGAAGGCCCGCTGGGCGAATATACCGGCTACTATACGCCCGCCTCGATGAAGCCCACCGCCAAGGTGACGGCGATCACCCATCGCCGGGACGCGATCTTCCAGGGGCTGCTGACCGGCAAGCCGATCACCGAGAACCACGTCCTGAAGCAGATCCCGTTCGAAGCCTCGATGCTGCGCCAGCTTCAAGCGCAGTTCCCCAGCATTTCCGACATGTCGATCACCAGCTCGGGCGGCGTCCAGACCTATATCGTGATCGCCATGACGCCCCGCTACGAGGGCGAGGCCCGGCATGCGATCCTGGCGACCATGGCGTCGAATCTCCATCCGAAATGGGTGGTGGTGGTCGACCCGGACATCGACATCCGCAAGTCGTCGGAAGTGGAATGGGCGATGTCGTTCCGGGTGAAGCCGCGCGAGGACGTGTTCGTGGTCGATCGCACGGCGACGGCGCCGCTGGATCCCTACACGGATGGCGGCTACTCATCCACCGTCGGGATCGACGCCACGCGGCCGTTCGGCGTCGAGTTCCCCGATGTATCGGAAGTGCCGGACTGGCGGACATTCGACCTGCCCGAGATCGACAAGGGCTGATCCATGTCGCCTGATCGTGGATGTGTGCGGAAGACTAGGGGATGAAGACGATGAAGATGAGGTCGTGGGGTTTGCCGGTCGCCCGGGGTGTTGCCGCCGTCGCGCTGCTGGCGTCCGGCGCGGGCGCGGCGTCCGCGCAGAACTGGGAGGCCTGCGTCGAGGCCATTGCCAAGACGCAGCAGGAATTGAAGAGCGTGCTGCCGCCGTCGAGCAAGCCACGCTCGCAGCAACAGTCCATCGCCGCGCAGGATTCCCACGATCCCACCCCCGGCGACCTGGCCGCCGCAGGGCTGGAGGAGCCGGCTTCCGGCCCCGCGGGTGCCCTGAACGAGGCCATGAACCTGCAGGCGGCGGGCGACGAGGCAGGCTGCATGAAGGCGGTGGCCAAGGCCCGTTCGCTGGCCGGGCTGAAATAGCGGTCTCTTCCTGGGGACTCTGGATCGGGCGCGTCGGCGCGTCCGATCTTCCCGGGAGGCCGAGCGTCGCCGTCCGGGAGCGCGAGCAGGGAGGTGCGGCATGGAGCGATTCACGGGCGGCTGCCTGTGCGGCAATGTCCGGCTGGTGGCATCGGGGAGGCCGTATCGGGTCGGCCTGTGCCATTGCCTCGATTGCCGCAAGCATCACGGGGCGCTTTTCCATGCCTCGGCGATATTCCCGCAGGACGCGGTGACGATCGAGGGCGACACGCGCGACTATGCCGGGCGCTTTTTCTGCCCCCGTTGCGGCTCGTCGGTCTTCGGGCGCAGCGCGGACGAGATCGAGGTGAATCTGGGGGCGCTCGATGCGCCCGACCAGTTGCAGCCGACCTACGAGCTCTGGACCCTGCGCCGCGAATCCTGGCTGCCGCCCTTTCCGCTGGCGAGACGCTACGAGCGCGACCGCGACTCCGCCGGCCGCTTCGAGGAATAGGCGTACCGTGCGTCGGTAGATCCGCGGCCGGCCGGGGGCAGCCCCCGGCCGGCCGGGTTCCTCAGGGGGCCGGGCTGCCGTGCAGCTGATGCGCCGCGTCGATCCGCGCCTCGATCTCCGGGGTGATCGCGACATCGAGCGAGCCGAGATCGGAACGCAGCTGGTCGAGGCTGGTGGCGCCGATGATGTTCGAAGTCACGAAATGCCGGCTGGTGACATAGGCGATGGCGAGCTGCGCCGGATCGAGGCCGACATCGCGGGCGATGGCGAGATAGGCGTCGATGGCGGCCTCGGTGCCCGGCTTCTGGTAGCGCTGGCCGCGCTCGAATAGCGTGGTGCGCGCGCCCGGCGGACGGGCGCCGCGCTGATATTTGCCGGTAAGGAAGCCCTGGGCCAGCGGCGAATAGGCGAGCAGCCCGACCTGCTCGCGGGCGTGGAACTCGGCGAGGCCGACCTCATAGGTGCGGTTCAGCAGGTTGTAGGCATTCTGCACGCTGGCGACGCGCGGCCGGCCGGTGGTCTCGGCGAGGTGCAGGAAGCGCGACAGGCCCCAGGCGGTTTCGTTGGACAGCCCGATATGGCGGACCTTGCCGGCCTTCACCAGCGCGTCCAGCGCATCGAGCGTTTCCTCGATGGACACTTCGGTGCCGTCGCCGCCGCGCGCCGGCGAGTGGCTGCCGCCGCCGAACAGCGGCAGCGGCCGGTTGGGCCAGTGCAACTGGTAGAGATCGACATAGTCGGTCTGCAGCCGGGCGAGCGAATTGTCGATGGCCTCGTTGATGTTCCTGGCGTCGAGCCGGGGCAGCGAGCCGTCGCGGCGCAGATAGGGACGGTCGGAAGGCCCGGAGACCTTGGTTGCCAGGACGATCCCGTCGCGTCCGCCGCGTGATTTCAGCCAGCTGCCGATGATGCGCTCGGTGGAGCCCTGCGTCTCCGCGCGGGGCGGGACGGAGTAGTTCTCGGCGGTGTCGATGAAGTTGATGCCGCGATCGCGTGCGTAGTCGAGCTGCGCGTGGCCTTCGGCCTCGGTGTTCTGCTGGCCCCAGGTCATGGAGCCGAGCGCGATGGAGGAGACGCGAAGGTCGGTACGTCCGAGCGGACGGTAGTCCAGCATAGGGAGATCCTTGGGGTCTTTGCGGAGATGGCCGGCACGGCGGACACGCGGGCACGGTGCCGCCGCGAAGGCGACACCGTGCCGGGCCGGGCGTGGGGGACGGCTGAGCGGACGTCAGAAGAAACCGAGCGAGGGCAGGCGGGTGCCGGCGATCTCATAGCCACCGATGGCCTGTGCCTTGTAGCTCGCCGGGTTGTGCGAGGAGAGGGTGCGGGCGTTGCGCCAGTGACGGTCGAGGTTCTTGCGCCGGGTCGCCGCCGAGGCGCCGCCGACATCGAACAGCGCGTTGGCGGAACGCAGCGCCAGCTCGTCGACGATCACCTTGGCCTTGGCGGCGGTGAGGGCGGCCTCATGGGCGAGGTCGTCGAGCCCCAGGCCGCCGAGCCGGGCCTGCGCCACCTTGTCCAGCGCATCGGCGGCGGCGAGCACCACCAGCTCGGCGGCGAAGGCGTCGCTGGCGATGCGCCCGATGGTCTGCAGCAGCAGCGGGTCGTCGACCGTCCGGTCGGCGGCGGCAAAGTAGAAGGTGCGGCTGCGGCTCTTGAGCAGCGCCTTGGCGTCGCGCAGCACGGCACGGATGATGCCGGCATTGACCGCGGTGACGAAGATCTGGGCGATGGTCGAGGTATAGGGCAGCAGGAAGCTCGGATTCTCCTTGTCGAAGATGACCTCGCCGGCTTCCACGCGGACATTGTGGAAATTGGTGGTGCCGGTGCCGGTGACGCGCTGGCCGATGCCGTCCCAATCGTCGACCCGCTCGATGCCTTCCCGGCTGGTGGGAATGACGATGGACACCGGCCGGCTGCCGGCCGCAGTGGCGCGCACCAGCAGCCATTCGGCATAGAGCGTGCCGGTGCTGTAATATTTCGTCCCGTTCAGCCGGTAGCCGTCGCCATCCTCGACGAGGGCGGTGTTGAAATCGGAGGCGCCGCCGGTCTGCTTGCGGTCGAGCTCGGTGCTGGCGAGGCCGAACACCGCCCCGTTCAGCACGGCGTCGCGCCAGACCTTGCGGCGCGGGTCGTCGCTGCCGATCAGGAAGCGTTCCACGAAGGTGAAGTGGTTGCGGTAGATGTGGGCGACATTGGTGTCGGCCTCGCCGAGGCGGACCGCGAGGCCGATGACGTCGCGCAGCGTGCCGCTGCCGCCGCCTTCCTCCGCCGGCAGGCGCAGCGCGCCGAGACGGGCGCGGCCCAGCAGCTCCACCACGTCATGGGGATGGATCCGCTCCTGGTCACGCCGGGAAGCGTCGGCGGCGATCAGCTCGAAGAGCTTCTCGAGCTCGGGGGAGCCCGGACGGACCGGAGCCGGATTGCCGGAGGCGGCGGATACTGTCTGGTTCATGGGAAGCCTCGGTCGTTGCCATGGACGCACGCGCTGGCGTCGGAGCGGTGGGAAGAGACGTCGCGCACAGGCGGTCGGGAATGGCCGTCTCGGCGCCGGATGGGCGCAATGATAAAAATATAATGTCTATAGAAAATATGTACAGAAGCATTTACGCCGGGCTGGGGATGATCGGCGATGCCGGCGGCGCGCGGTCTCAATGGCCATGCCCTCCGACATCGCCGGCGGCGAAGGGCTGCGTCGCGACCGTGGCCGCCGCCTGGTCCCAGCTTGCAAGACCCGGGGCGGCGGTCTCCGGCGCGGCAGCGATGCCGCCGCCCGGAAGACGGCGCAGGCGCAGCCAGCCATTGGCATCGACGAGCAGGTCGGCGCCGTCGAGCCCTTCCTCGTCGAGGCCGCTCGCGGCCGCATAGGCCGTCCAGACGTCGGGCAGCGAGACGAGGCAGGAAGTTTCCGCCGACGGCGGCGGCCCCTCGGTGCGGGAGACGACGACGATGACGTAGTCGAGGCCGGCGGGAAGCGGCGGCAGCCGGCCGGGCGCGGCGCCGGCTCGAAAGGCGATATGGACGGGCCGTCCTCGCAGGGCGTCGAGATCGAGCCGGCGTTCGCCGCAGCGCAACGGCATGTCGGGGGCGAGGACAGGGAAGGGCCAGGCGCCGGCCTCGGCGACCGCGGTGCCGGCGGCGCGGGCACGGAAATAATCGATCAGCTGCCAGCGCTGACGGGGCTCGAGCTCCGCGATGGTGCCATAGGCGAAGGGGCTGTGGCCGATGCGATCGAACACCTCGGCCAGCCACCAGTAGAGATCGCCGTCCCCGCGCTGCCAGAGCCCGTAGGGGGTGAGGTCGGTGGGGTCGTCCTTCGGGCGGAAGCACGCGTCGGTGCAGTGGCGCTTCACGAGATCGAGCCCGCGCGCGATGGAGGAGGCGGTGTAGCCGGTCTGCGAATGCTGGTAGCTGGTCGGGTGGGCGGGCATGGCGAGCAGCCGCAGATTGGGCAGCGGCAGCAGCCAGAGCGTTGCCACGGCCAGCGCCGGGCCGAGAAGGCGGGTGCGCCGCCAGAGCAGCGAGGCGATGCCGGCGAGCAGCACGGCGGCGAAGGCGGCGATGCGCCAGACATGCCGGCCGATATAGGGATCGTCGAGGCGGGAGAGATCCGGCCGCTCGGCGAAGGGCCAGAGCGGGACCTCGTGCACCGCCGGCGGCGAGGTGGCCAGCGCCACCGCGACGGCGACGACCGCGAGGCCGACAAGCGTTTCGATGGCGATGCTGACGACCAGCGCCCGTCGCCCGTTGCGCGAACCGATGCGCGGCGTCAGGAGGAGGCGGTTGAGCGCCGCGATCGCCAGCAGCAGCGTGAGGCCGCCGATCTTGGCGAGGGCCAGCCCGCCATAGCGCGTGCCGAACCAGCCGCCGAGATCGCCGATCAACTCCCGGGATTGCAGCACCGCCGAGCCGGCCAGCACCAGGATCGCGCCGCCGCCGACAAGGGAGAAGCGTCGCAGCAGGCGGGCGGCGAGGGGAATGGGCAGGGCTCGCAGCGCCAGTCCCAGCGGTGCCAGCCCGCCGAGCCAGGCGCCGGCGGCGAGGACATGCAGGGCGACGGCGGCGGGCAGCAGGGCGCCATCGGCCGCTGCGGCATGGCCGAGCCGGGCTTGCAGGGCAAGGCCGATGCCGGCGAGGAGCGTCGCCACGGCGAGGCGGCGACGGGATTCGAGCCGGCCCGCCATCGCCACGGCGGCGAGCAGCAGGGCGCTGCGCGCCGCAAGGCCGGTCCCGAAATGAGTGGAGGTCGCGACCAGCCCGCTCTGCGCGACAAGATCGGCAAAGGTGGCGGCGCCGGTTATCGCCACGGCCTGCAGCGGCAACCACAGCGCGGCACCGGCGAGGCTGGCGGCGAGGCTTGCCCGCAGCAGCCGCACCAGCTGTCGTCGCAGGGCAGGCCCCGCGGCGCCGGGCGGCACGACGACGAGCGCACCGACCAGGGTGCCGAAGAGGCTGAGCGCGGCGGCGAGCTCGAGCCCGCGCGCAAGGGGCAGCAGCATCGCGCTGCCGGGATCAGGCACGCGCCACTCTCACGGCCTGACCACGAAGCTGAAGCTGCCGGTGGTCTTGTGGGTGTCGACCGAAGCGGCGCCCCACTGCACCGTATAGGTGCCGGGCGAGAGGGGCGACACCGATACCGCCAGCGTGCGGCCGTCGCTGCCGGGCGGGAGGCGGACGTCGCCGGTGCTCACCGCGCGGCCGGCGCTGTCCTTGACCACCAGGCTGGAGAGCTTCGCCTCCAGCTGTTCGGTGAAGGTCGCCGTTACCTCGGCGGGCGCGGCGGCGACCACGCCATCCACCGGCGGCGAGGCGCTCCTGAGATGGGCATGGGCGCCGGCGGCGCCGGCGGTGCCGAGCAGCAATCCGGCGACGAGGACCGGCAGCCAGTGCCGCGCCGGCCGGCACGGGGCCTGTCGGTGCCGAATGCCCGGCAAGGGGAGCAGAGCACGTTCGCCGATCACCATTTGACGGTTCCCTTCTGCCAGGAAAGCAGCCGGTCGCGGGTGCGGAAAAGCAGGGTGGTGACGGCGGAGAACAGCAGCGCCATCAGCAGCAGCCCGGCATAGAGATGGCCATAGGCGCCCCAGCCCTGCGCCCAGGACAAATAGTAGCCGAGCCCGTCCTTCACCCCGAGCATCTCGGCCACCACCAGCACCGATATGCCGTTGCCGAGCCCCATGAACAGGCCGACGAAGACATGCGGCAGCGAGGCCGGCACCGCTACCTTGAGCAGCAGGAAGCGCCGGTCGGCGCCGAGCGTGCGGGCGACGTCGTAATAGGCGCTGTCGACGCTCGCGACGCCCGACCATGTGAGCACCGTCACCGGAAACCAGGTCGCCAGCGCGATGAGGAAGATGCCGGCGCTGAAGGTGCCGGGAAAGGCGAACAACACCAGCGGGATCAGCGCGGTGGTCGGCACCGGGCCGATGAAGCGCAGCACCGGGTGCACCCAATAGCCGACGCCGCGCGACCAGCCGGTGGCCACGCCGGTGAGGAAGCCGATCAGCGCGCCGATGCCGGTACCCAGGGCGAGCAGCAGCAGCGAGTGCCGAAGGCTGCTCCACAGCCGCGCATAATCGGTGGCGTAGACGTCGACGAGGTCCTGCGGCGGCGGGAAATAGGGCTGCGGCCACCAGCCGGTCTTGGCCGAGGCGATCTGCCAGATTGCGAGCAGCACCGGCAGGGCGCTGAGCCTGGGAGCGTTGCGTCGCAGCCATACGCCGAAGCGGCCGAGGCGCGGTCCCGCTATCGCCGAGGCCAGGAGCAGGCCGGCGAACAGGGCCTGCGCCGCCGCGAAATCCGCCGTGAGACGATGCGCCTGCCGGTCTGGCCACAGGCCGGTGACGGCGGCTGCCAGCAGCCACAGCCCCGCGGCGACGGCCAGGCCGGCAAAGGAGGGGCGGGCGGACAGGAAGGCCCGGATGAACGCGCCGCCGCCGGCGGCGGAATCGCGAGCGCTCGGGCCGAGGACGGCGTCGGTCACCTCTGCACCTCATATCTGGGGCATCCGCGCATCGGATGCAGAAACCGTATGGAAATCATGCCGGCTTCGGCAGTCGACAAATCGCGTCGTTGCCAAGATGGACGTTGTCGAGATCAAAAATACGGTGAAGGTACTGAATTCTGTCAATGACCGACGGCAAATGAAAAATATATACTCGCAAGCGGCGCGATCAGAGAGATTTATGCTTCCCTTCGTGCCGACAAAATGAGGATTTTCCGGCGACGCTCTCTACGCTTTGCACTGGACCAGCCGGTTTCCGGCATTTCGGGAGAGTGCGCGAATGGCAAAGCGGGAAGGGCAACTGCGACTGGGCGCCTTCTATCACGAGGGAGGCCACCATGTGGCGGCGTGGCGCCATGCGGGCGCGGCGTCGGAGGGACTGCAGGACCTGATCGACTTCGCGCGCAAGGCGGAAGCCGCCAAGTTCGACGCGGTGTTCTTCGCCGACGGGCCGGGCGTGCGGCTGCGCAACCTCGCCGTCGCCAGCGCCAAGGCGCATAGCGGCGTACGCGCCTTCGAGCCGGTCACGTTGCTCGCCGCCCTCGCGCTGGCGACCGACCGGATCGGCCTCGTCGCCACCGCCTCGTCGAGCTTCAACGAGCCCTACAACCTCGCTCGGCAATTCGCCTCGCTCGACCATATCTCCGGGGGGCGGGCGGGATGGAACCTCGTCACCACCAACGACCAGGATGCGGCGTTCAACTTCAATCACGGCGCCCAGCTGCCGCATGCGCAGCGCTACCAGCGGGCGGCCGAGTTCGCCGACGTGGTGCTGGGGCTATGGGACAGCTGGGAGGACGACGCCTTCCCGCGCGACCGCGAGGCCGGGCGCTATTTCGACCCCGCCAAGCTGCATGTGCTCGACCACAAGGGGCCGCATTTCCAGGTGCTCGGGCCGCTCAACATTCCCCGCACGCCGCAAGGCCATCCGGTGGTGGTGCAGGCCGGTTCCTCCGAGCCCGGCAAGGAGCTGGCGGCCCGCACCGCCGAGGTGATCTTCACCGCGCAGCAGACGCTGGAAGAGGCGATCGATTTCTACGCCGACGTGAAGGCGCGGCTCGCCCGCTACGGCCGCGCGCGCGACGACCTGAAGATCCTGCCCGGGGTCTCGCCGGTGGTCGGGCGGACCCGGGCCGAGGCGCGGGCGAAGTTCGAGGCGCTTCAGGAACTCATCACGCCCGAGGTCGGGCTGGGGCTTTTGTCGGACCATCTCGGCGCCGATCTCTCCGGCTACCCGCTGGACGGGCCGATACCCGACCTGCCGCCGACCAATGGCGGCAAGAGCCGGCAGACGCTGGTGGTCGACCTGGCGCTGCGGGAGAAACTGACGGTTCGCGAGCTCTATCTCCGCATCGCCGGCGCGCGGGGTCACTGGCAGCTGGTCGGGACGCCCGCCGATATCGCCGACCAGCTGGAGGAGCGCTTCGTCCATTACGGTGCCGACGGCTTCAACGTGATGCCGCCGCTGCTGCCGGGCAGCCTCGACGACTTCATCGAGCTGGTGGTGCCGGAATTGCGCCGGCGCGGCCTGTTCCGCTCCGAATATGAAGGCGACACGCTGCGCGATCATCTGGGCCTGCGGCGGCCGGAAAACCGCTTCGCCCGGCGGATCGCGGCGGCGGAATGACCATGAGCGACATCTCCTCGCGCTCCGAAGGCCGTCCCGCCGCGCCCCGCCTCACGCTGGCGGATGTCGTGCCGGCGGTGCCGCGGCCGCTGGTCGACGTGGTCGGGCTCGTCGCCGGCATCGCCTGGTTCGCCGTCGCGGCGTCGGCGCTGGCCCTGGAGGATGTCGGCGACTGGCCGCGCACCCCGACCTTCGCCGCCGCCGCAGGCCTCCTCGCCGCCGGCTTCATCGCCGTCGCCCTCGCCAGTCGCTGGCTGGGCGCGCCCTCGCGCTGGCTCGACCGGGCCGGACTCTGGCTCATCGTGCTCGGCCTGTTTTTCACGCTCTGGCAGCTCGCCTCGGCCAAGCTCGGCTGGGTGCCGCTGCCGTTCTTCCCACCGCCGCAGGCGCTGCTCGAGGTCTATCTCGACGATTTCCCGCGGCTTGGCGAGAGCATCCTCGCCTCGGTGAAGCTGCAGCTCTGGGGCTATTCCATCGGCGCGGTGGCGGGCTTCCTCACCGGCGTCTCGATCGGCTGGTCGCAGCGCGCCGCCTATTGGGTGCATCCGGTGCTGCGCTTCATCGGCCCGTTGCCGGCCGGCGCCTGGCTGCCCATCGCCTTCTTCGCCTTCCCCTCCAGCTGGAGCGCCGGCATCTTCCTGATCGCGCTGGCTACCGGCTTCCCGGTCACCGTGCTGACCTGGTCGGGCATATTGAGCGTCAACCCGGCCTATTACGACGTCGCCCGCACGCTCGGCGCGCGCTCCCGCTTCCTGGTGCTGAAGGTGGCGATCCCCGCCGCGCTGCCGCACGTCTTCGTCGGCCTGTTCATGGCGCTCGGCACCTCCTTCTCGGTGCTGGTGGTGGCCGAGCTGCTCGGCGTGAAGGCCGGGCTCGGCTTCTACATGCAGGCGGCGCAAGGCTGGGGCGACTACGCCAATCTCTACGCGGCGCTGCTCGTGCTGGCGCTGATCTGCTCGGGCGCGGTGTCGCTGCTGTTCGCCGCCCGCGACCGCTTCCTCTCCTGGCAGAAGGACCTCGTGACATGGTGACGGCCACCATCCAGACGCCGGAGGCGCCCCGCGTCGCCGGCGCGTCGCTCGACATCGAGGATGTCAGCCACGGCTTCGAGCTCGACGGCACGGTGCTGGAGGTGCTCGACGATGTGAGCCTGCACGTCGCGCCCGGCGAGTTCGTCGCGCTGCTCGGCCCGTCCGGTTGCGGGAAGTCGACGCTGCTGCGCCTCATCGCCGGACTGGAGCCGCCGACCCGAGGCAGGCTGGCCGAAGCCGGGCGGCCGATCGCCGGACCCAACCCTTCGCGGGTGGTGGTGTTCCAGGACCCGACGCTGTTCCCCTGGCGCACCGTCCGGCGCAACGTCGCCGTCGGGCCGGAAGCGCAGGGCACGCTGAAGCAATCGCAGCAGCGCATCGACGAGGCGCTCGCGCTGGTGGGCCTCTCCAAATTCGCCAAGGCCTATCCGCACCAGCTGTCCGGCGGCATGGCGCAGCGCGTGGCGCTGGCCCGCGCGCTGGTGAACGACCCCGACGTGCTGATCCTCGACGAGCCGCTCGGCAAGCTGGACTCGCTGACCCGCATCACCATGCAGGCCGAACTGGTGTCGCTGTGGCGGCGCGAGGGGTTCACCGCGATCCTGGTCACCCACGATGTCGAGGAGGCGCTGTTCCTCGCCAACCGCGTCATCGTGTTCAGCGACCGGCCGGCGCATGTGAAGGCCGACATCCCGGTCGATCTTCCCTATCCGCGCCACCGCGGCGATCCGCGGCTCGCCGAGCTGCGCCGGCAGGTGCTCGGCCTGCTCGGCCTCGACGCCGACTGGTAGCGCGCCTCATCCGCCATTCCCCCATTTCCTTCGAAAGGTTCTCCCGATGGCCGATTTCCCGCAGTCCCTCATTTCGCGCCGGCATCTGATCGGTGCCGCCGGTGCGCTCGCGGTGGGCGCGCCCTTCGCCGCCGGCCTGCTCGACGTGCCGGCACTGGCGCAGACGGCCGCGCCGCTCAAGGTGAAGCTCGGCTGGAGCGGCACCGGCATCTGCCTCATCTCGGTGCCCGCCGCGGTGGAGAAGGGCTTCTTCGTGAAGCATGGCCTCGACGTGGAGATCGTCAAGTTCGGCTCGGCCTTCGACCAGAGCCTCGAGGCGGTCGCCTCCGGCAAGATCGACGCCACGGTGAACTTCATCCTGCGCTTCCTGAAGCCGCTGGAGCAGGGCATCAACATCAAGTTCACCGGTGCGCTGCATGGCGGCTGCATCCGCGTGCTGACCCCCACCGAGGCGGGGATCACCGACTACACGCAGCTGAAGGGCAAGACCATCGGCGTGGTCGACCTCGCCAGCGCCGCCAAGAACTTCACCTCGGTGCAGCTCTACAAGGCCGGCCTCGACCCCTACAAGGATGTCGAGTGGCGGGTCTATCCGGTCGACCTGCTCGGCGAGGCGGTGCGCAAGGGCGAGATCTTCGCCGCCGCCGACGCCGATCCCGGCATCTATCTGGTGCTGAAGAACAGTCAGGGCCGTCTCACCGAGCTCGGTGGCCTGGCGCACGGCATCTACAAGGATCTCAGCTGCTGCGGCGTCGCCGTCCGCAACGAGTTCATCACCGAGAACAAGCCGGCGGCGGCGGCGCTCACCCGCGCGCTGCTGGAATCGGCGGACTGGGTGCACAACAACCCCGACGAGGCGGCGCAGATCTTCACCGCCTATTCGCCGATCGCCAAGCCGGTCCTCGCCGAGATCATCCGCAGCCACACCCACCAGCATCATTTCGGCGGCGGCCCGGACCTGCAGAAGGAGGTCGCCATCTATGCCGACGACCTCAAGACGGTGGGCATCCTCAAGCCGCGCACCGATCCCGCCAAGCTCTCCGACCGCATCGTCGTCGACGTGCTGAGCTGACCCGAACCCGACGAGGAATGCACCGCCCATGACCAGTCCCGCCTCTCCCGACGCCGTCGCCCGCGAAGCCCTGCGTCTCATCGGTCCCGATCCCGAGAACTGGGTGCCGCCGCGCGCGGGCGTCGACCACAATGTCGCGATCATCGGCGGCGGCCAGAGCGGGACCACCTTCGCCTTCGCGTTGCGGCGCGCAGGCATCGGCGGGGTGACCGTGATCGAGGCGGCGCCGGACGAACGCTCGGCCGGCGTCTGGCTCACCCGGGCCCGGATGGAGCGGCTGCGCACACCGAAGAACCTGCCGGGACCGGAGCTCGGCATCGCCGGGCTGTCGTTCCAATCCTGGTACGAGGCGCGGCACGGGCGCGAGGCCTATGCCGCGCTCTCCACCATCCCGCGCCGCGACTGGGCGGATTATCTCATCTGGTACAAGGATTTCCTCGGCATTCCCGTACGCTACGGCGTGTGGCTCGCGCGCATCGAGCCGGCGGACGGGGTGTTCCGCCTGCATCTGGAGGCGGAGGGGCGCTCCTTCGTGGAGACGGCGCGCAAGGTGCTGCTCGCCAACGGCGTGGCGGGCAATGGTGGGCCGTTCGTGCCGCCGGTACTGGCCGACAACCTGCCGCGCACGCTCTATGCGCATACGGCGGACCTTATCGATTTCACGGCGCTGAAGGGCCGCTCGGTGGCGGTGATCGGCGCGGCGGCTTCCGCCTTCGATGCGGCGGCGACGGCGCTGGAGGCCGGGGCCGCCGAGGTGCATCTCTTCGCCCGGCGGGCGCAGATAGCTTCGGTGCCGATCAACCGGGTGCGCGGCTATCCCGGCGCCTATGACAACTACCCGGCGCTGCCGGATCGGGTGCGCTGGCTGCAGGCGCTGCGCTTCCTGCGCATCGGCTCGACGCCGCCGCCGGATGCGGTGCGGCGGGCGGTGCGCTTCGAGAACTTCCACCTGCATCTCGCGGCGCCCTGGACGGGCGCGCGGGAGGTGGGCGGGCGCATCGTCGCCACCGCCGCCGGCGAGAGCTTCGCCTTCGACTTCGCCATCGCCGGCACCGGCTATTTCGTCGATCCGGCGGCGCGGCCGGAACTGGCCGATGTCGCCGGCCACATCCTGCGCTGGCGCGACCGCTACACGCCGCCGGCCGATGAGCGGCATGAAGGGCTCGGCGCGCATCCCTATCTCGGGAGCGGTCACGAATATCTCGAGAAGGAGCCGGGCGCGGCGCCCTATCTCAAGGATATCCATGTCTACAACCCGGCCGGCTTCGTGAGCTTCGGCCTGCCGATCGGCGACGTGCCGAGCTTCCGGCGCGACATTCCCGGCGTGGTGGCGCGCATCAGCCGCGACCTGTTCCTCGCCGATCTCGACGCCCATGAGCGGCGCATCACCGGCACCATCGCCGCCGAGTTCGACGAGAGCCTCTATGCCTCCGCCATCTGGCGCGGCGCCAGGGCGGCGGCGGAATAGCCGGCCTCTCCCGAGGCAGGGCGGGGGCGGATGCATCCCGCCCTGTCGGTCCCCTCCCTGTCATCCGAGCGAGAAATCCCATGATCCGCCTCATCTGCGGCGCGCTCGCCCTGCTGCTTGGAGTTTCGCCGGCGCTCGCCGACGGAACGCCGAAGCGCGGCGGCACGCTCAACATGCTTGTCGAACCCGAGCCGCCGACGCTGGTCGGCATCGCCAACACCGCCGGGCCGACCGGCAAGGTGTCGCCCAAGGTCACCGAGGGATTGCTGAGCTACGGTTTCGACCTGAAGCCGCAGCCGCAATTGGCCACCTCCTGGGAGGTCTCGCCGGACGGGCTGCGCTATACCTTCAAGCTGCGGCCGGGGGTGAAGTGGCATGACGGCGCCGACTTCACCTCGGCCGACGTCGCCAACTCGATCCGGCTCCTGAAGCAGTATCATCCGCGCGGCCGGGCGACCTTCTCCAGCGTCGTCGACATCGAGACGCCGGATCCGCTCACCGCGATCCTCGTGCTGTCGAAGCCGGCGCCGTTCCTGCTCACCGCCTTCGCCGCCTCCGAGACGCCGATCGTGCCGAAGCACATCTATGGCGAGGGCGATCCCGCCGCCAATCCGGCCAACCGCGCGCCGATCGGCACCGGGCCCTACATCTTCAAGGAATGGGTGCGCGGCAGCCATGTCGTCTATGAGCGCAACCCGACCTATTGGGACGCGCCCAAGCCGTATATCGACCGGCTGGTGGTGAAATTCATCCCGGATGCGGCGGCGCGGGCGGTGGCGTTCGAGACCGGCGCCGTCGATATCGGCGGCGAGAGCCCGGTGCCGCTCAGCGAGATCGAGCGGCTGAAGGCCGACCCGAAGCTCGGCATCGAGACGCATGGCTATGAATACAGCGCCTCGGTGACCCGCATCGAATTCAACCTCTCCAACCCCTATCTCAAGGACATAAGGGTGCGGCGCGCCATCGCGCATGCCATCGACCGCAAGGTGATCCTCAACACCGTCTGGTACGGCTATGGCCTGATCTCGCCGACGCCGATCAGCCCGGTGTTGGCCCGCTATGCCGACCCCGACGCCAAGATCTATGTCTATGACCCGAAGCAGGCGGAGCAACTGCTCGACGAGGCCGGCTTCAAGCGCGGGCCGGACGGCGTGCGCTTCCGGCTGACGCATGATTTCCTGCCCTATGGCGACGGCTTCAAGCGCACCGCCGACTACATCGCCCAGGCGCTGCGCCGGGTCGGCATCGAGGTGACGATCCGTTCGCAGGACTTCGCGACCTACATCAAGCGCGTCTATACCGACCGCGACTTCGACTTCACCAATAATTCGATGGGCAACACCTTCGACCCGACCATCGGCGTGCAGCGGCTCTACTGGTCGAAGAATTTCAAGAAGGGCGTGCCGTTCTCCAACGGCTCCGGCTGGAACAACCCGGAGGCCGACGCGGCGCTGGAAGCCGCGGCGGTGGAGACCGACGAGGAGAAGCGCGTCGCCGATTTCCGCGCCTTTCAGCGGCTGGTGGTGGAGGAGGTGCCGGACATCACCCTGCTCAGCCTGTCGCAGGTGACGATCTACAACCGCAAGGTCAAGGACCACACGGTGGGCGCCGGCGGCCTCAACGACAATCTCGCCGGCGTGTGGATCGATCCGTGAAAGGGCCGGCGGCGGGAGCCCCATTCCCGCCGCCGGCGGCCTTCGCTTCAGGATGCGGGAGCAGCATTCCGGCGAAGGCATTGGTAGATCAGGATTTCAGATGCTCCGGGTCGATCACAGGCGCAGGCCGGCCTGCTTCAGCAAGGGCAGGATCCGCGCACCGAAGAAGGCGAGATCGGGCTCGAAGTCGTAGAAGGCGAGCTGGAAGCCGTCGACGCCGGCCGCGTGCAGCCGCACCAGCTGGTCGGCGATCTGCTCCGGCGAGCCGATGAGCTGCACATTGCCGCCAATGGCGCCGCCGACCCCGAAGCGCAGGTCGCCTCCCTTGTGGCCACGCCAGGCATGGGCGTCGCTGTCGAGCCGGGCGCGGCCGGCGATGGAGGCGAGGTCGACATTGTCGACGATGGCCTGCGCGTAAGCCTCTGCTTCCGCTTGCGTTTCCCGCGCGACGATCAGCGGGTTGAGGATGGTGCGGATGTCGCGGCCATGGGCGCGGGCCGCCTGCTTGAGCCGGGCGGTGTGGGCGGGCAGCGAGGCGAGGGCGCTGTCGATATCGCCGCCGCCGGGGCTGGCGACGAAGACGAGATCGGAGTGCCGCGCGGCGAAATCGATGCCGGCATCGGAGCCGGTGGCGTTCACCAGCACCGGCCGGCCGAAGAGCGGACGCGGGCTGATATAGGCGTCCTTGAACTGCCACGCGGCCTGGCCGCGATAAGAAAAAGGTTCTTCTTCCGTCCACAATCGCTTGAGAACACTAACGAATTCATCGGCGAGCTCATAGCGCCGGTCGTGCTCGATGCGGCTCCAGCCGAACAGCTCGTGCTCATAGGCGCGGTGGCCCGTGACGACGTTGATGCCCCAGCGGCCCTTGGAAATATGGTCGAGCGTGGCACCGAATTTGGCGAGGTGGATGGGGTGCCAGGGGCCGTAGAGGACGTGAAGCGTCGAGACCAGCAGGATGCGGCTGGTGATGGAGGCCAGCGAGGCGGTGGCGATGAAGGAATCCAGCCCCGCCTCGGTGCGGGTCGGGCCCTGTCCGCCCTTCGGCATCCATTGGGCGACGCCGAAAACGAGATCGAAGCCAAGTGCTTCTGCCGTCAGCGTTAATTTCGCGTTGTAGTCGAAGGACCAGTCGGTGCCGCGCGGCAAAGTGGAGTTGCTCCACCCGCCGTGATGGATCGGCAGGAACAGCCCGAGCAGCGCCGGCTGCCTCAGCGCCTGCGACAGCGGGCTGTCGGGAAAGTCGGCCGGCGCGGTGTGCAGTGAGGTGTACGATGAGGCCGAGGGGACCACGTTCATCGCGCTATCTCCGTTGAAGGCCGGGTGTCACCGGTCGAGCCACACATCGGCGAAGTTGGCGGCGAGGCCGTCGGCGGTCAGCGTGTGGTTCTTCACCGCCTTGTTGAACACGGTGAAGCTCTGGAAGGAGACCAGATTCACCGCCGGCAAGTCGGCATCCACCTGGCGCTGGAAGGCGAAGAAGAGCTCGCGGCGCTTGGCTGGGTCGATCTCCACCGCCGCGGCCTCCAGGAGGCGGTCGACTTCCGGATTGGCGTAGTGGCTGGCATTGGAGAAGCCGAGGCCGATCTTGAAGTTCTTCGACCAGTAGCCGCGCTGGGCGCCGATGGTGGGATCGAAGGTGTTGCCGAGCTGCTCGACCTCGATGTCGAAGGCGCGGTCGGTATAGACCTTGCGGACATAGGCGGCGAACTCGTAGTTCTCGATCACCGCGTTGATGCCGACCTTGGCGAGCGCGCTGCGGATATATTCCGCCGAACGCCGGTTGCCGTCATTATAGGGGTTGTAGAGCAGGCGCAGGGTGAAGCGCTTGCCGTCCGGCCCGCGCGGTCGGCCGGCCTCGTCGAGCAGCTTTTCCGCCAGCGCGACATTGAAGGCATGCGGCTTGACGCTTGGATCGTGGAACGCCTTCAGCACCGGGGCGATCGGGGTGGGCGAGACGACGCCGTAGCCATACCATGCCACTGCGAGGTTCGCCTTGAGGTCGATGGCGTGGGCGATGGCCTGGCGGACCTTGAGGTCCTGCAGCACCGGCGTGTCGAGGTTGAAGAAGAGCTGGCCCTGATTGCCGGCATATTCGTAGCCCTTCGTCTCGATGCCGAGATCGGGCAGCGACTGGAAGCGCTCGCGGTCGGCGAGCGGGATCGGGTTGTCGCCGGCGAGCAGCACTTCGCCGGTCTCCAGCGCCGCCGCGCGGGCGGAGGCATCGGGGATGAACTTCACCACGACGCGGTTGAGCCAGGGCTTCGGCTTGTCCCAATAGTCGGGATTGCGCTCCAGCACGAGGTGGCTGCCGCGCACCCATTCCTTGAACACGAACGGGCCGGTGCCGATGGGGCGGCTGCCGTTCGGATTGGCGGAGATGTCGGTGCCGTCATAGACGTGCTTCGGCACGATCGGCGCCTCGCCGGCGGAGAGCGCGGTGAGCAGATAGGGCGCGGGCTTCGACAGCACCAGCACCGCGGTCAGCGGGTCGGGCGTTCTCACCTCGGCGACATTGGCGAAGGTGCCGCGCCCGCGCGGATGGGTGCGCTTCAGCGTCAGGATCGAGAAGGCGACGTCTTCGGCGGTGAAGGGCTTGCCGTCATGCCACTTCACGCCGTCGCGCAAATGGAAGGTGTATTCGAGGCCGTTCTCGGCCACCTCCCAGGAGGTGGCGAGCTGGGGATGCGGCTTCAGCTCGAAATCATAGGTGAGCAGCCCCTCCGTGACCTTCGGCCCGATACGCTGGGTGGCGCCGAAGCTGTTGTCGATGCCGACGATGGTGGTCGGCTCGGGCACGGCGATCATGGTGAGCGTGCCGCCGCGCTTCGGCTCCTCGGCAGGGGCGGAGGTGGCCGCGATGGCGAGGATCACGGCGGCGGCGAGCGGGCGGAAGGGGGCGGGAAGCGACAGCATCAGGAAGGTTCCGGGAAAAGGGACCCCAGCCTAGCGCGGTGTCGTCGTTTCGGAGTAGAAAAATCTACTGAATTAATATACTAAAAGGGATGCTCATTCCGCCCCATCTTGGCGAGGATGCGCCGCCTCGCCGGGGCGCATGGGCAGGCCATTTACGTCCAACCCATGAAGCGGTCTCATCCTGAGGGGCGAGCGTAAGCGAGCCTTGAAGGAGGCTCGGTAAAGCGCGCCCGGACGAGCCTCCTTCGAGGCCCGCCTGACGGCGGGCACCTCAGGATGAGGTGGCTTTGGATGGAGCGGGAATTCGCGGCGGGGCCTGACCAGGATTGGGCGGCTTCACCTTTTTTCCCCTGGGCCCCGGAGCGGCACCGTGCTGCGCACGGCTTGTCGGGCGACCGGGAGCGGGAATAGCCGGGCGAAAGCCCAAGACAGCAGACAAGACAGCAGACAGGAGCCTTCATGGAATATCGTCGCCTCGGCCGCAGCGGTCTCAAGGTTTCGGAGATCGCGCTCGGCACCATGACGTTCGGCAAGGGCACGGACGAGGCGGAGGCCGGCCGCATCCTCGACGCGGCGCTGGATGCCGGCGTCAACTTCATCGACACCGCCGACACCTATGCCGAGGGAGCCTCCGAGGCCTATCTCGGCCGGCTGCTCGGCGGCATCCGTCACGAGCTGGTGCTGGCCACCAAGTTCAACAACCCGACCGGCGGCGGGCCGAACGATTCCGGCTCCTCGCGGGCGCATGTCGTGCGGGCGCTGGAAGACAGCCTCACCCGGCTGCGCACCGACCATATCGACCTCTACTACATCCATCATGTCGACGTGCAGACGCCGCTCGACGAGACCCTGCGGGCGCTCGACGACCTCGTGCGCGCCGGCAAGGTGCGGTACATCGCGGCGAGCAATTACGAGGCCTGGCGGCTGCTGGAGGGGCTGTGGCTGAGCGACAGCAATGGCTGGAGCCGCTTCGTCGCCTATCAGCCGCAATACAACCTGCTGGTGCGCGACATCGAGGACGAGATCGTGCCGGTGTGCGAGCTGAAGGGCGTCGGCATCGTCGCCTGGGGGCCGCTGGCCGGCGGGCTGCTGACTGGCAAGTACCAGGGCGGCACGACGGCGATTCCCGGCTCGCGCTCGCAAGAGGGCTGGGGCTTTCGCGACCGGCAGGTGTTCTACCATGCCGACCGCGAGGCGGTGGTGGCGACGCTGATCGAGCTCGCCGGCGAACTCGGCCGCCGGCCGGCCGCCATCGCCATTCGCTGGCTGCTGGAGCGGGCGGCGGTCTCGAGCGTCATTGCCGGCGCGCGCGACGCGGCGCAGTTCGCCGACAATGCCGCGGCGGCGGGATGGACGCTGCCGCCGGAGGCGAAGGCGCGGCTCGACGCGGTCTCGGCGCCGCCGCCGCGCTACCCCAAGGCGTTCGAGGCGCGGATGCAGGAACGGCGCGACGCGGCGGTGCGGTTTTCCGTGCGGCGGGGGTGAGGGGCCGGGAGGGACGCTGGGGGGCGTCCTGCACCGGCGGATACGTGGCAATGGGAAGCGCTCTCCCGGTGGGTGAGGGGGCGGGTCTCTCCCGGCTTCCCGATCGCCAGAGCCCCTCACCGACCCGCTGCGCGGGCCACCTCTCCCCGACGGGGAGAGGGAGGGAAGGAGATGCAATGGGGGATGTCCTCTCACCCGGCGCGCCGTCATGGCCGGGCTTGACCCGGCCATCCACGCGGTCCCGCCGGGCCCACCGTTTCAGGGCGTTGCACCCGGCCGAAGGCGTGGATCCCCGGGCCAAGCCCGGGGATGACGCGGTGGGGGTGGGAGTATGGGCCGGGACGATGTGTCCCGCGGCCGGGACATTGCGGAGCGTTGCACCCGGCCGAAGGCGTGGATCCCCGGGCCGAGCCCGGGGATGACGCGGTGAGGGTGGGAGTGTGGGCCGGGATGTCCTTTCATCCGGCACGCCGTCATGGCCGGGCTTGACCCGGCCATCCACGCGGTCCCGCCGGGCCCACCGTTTCAGGGCGTTGCACCCGGCCGAAGGCGTGGATCCCCGGGCCGAGCCCGGGGATGACGTGGTGAGGGTAGGAGTGTGGTCCGGGATGTCCTCCCATCCGGCACGCCGTCATGGCCGGGCTTGACCCGGCCATCCACGCGGTCCCGCCGGGCCCACCGTTTCAGGGCGTTGCACCCGGCCGAAGGCGTGGATCCCCGGGCCGAGCCCGGGGACGACGTGGTGGGGGTGGGAGTGTGGGCCGGGATGGCGTCGTGCAGGGCGGAAGGGCCGTCCGGGATGACGTCGCCGCAAGTCTGCGGGACGCCGGCCTGTCCCGCGTGCCAACCCGTGTGTCCGCTTGCCAGAAAGCAACCTCATCCTGAGGTGCGAGCGATAGCGAGCCTCGAAGGAGGCTCGCGAGCGCGCCCGGACGACCATCCTTCGAGGCCCGGCCTGCGGCCGGGCGCCTCGGGATGAGGGGGCACTCAGCATCGGCGCTTCGGGATGCAGGCAACATCGGCACTTGAGGACGTACCCAACATCGGCGCTTCGGAATGCGGGCAACATCGGCGCTTCGGGATGTACCCAACATCGGCATCGCGGGATGTCGGCAAATCTCTCCATCGCGGGGTGAACGCCACATCGCGTCACCTCGGGATGGAGAGGCGTGGAGCATCGGCATGAAGGGCGGAGCGTCCCGCCCCCTCAGGCCGCCCCGGCCTTCAGCAGCACCGGCGTGCGGGCGAGGCGCTCCGGGCGGGGGGCCTCGCCGACCGCCGGCACCCGACCTTCGATCGGGTAGGCGGGGTCGTTATAGCCGGGCGTCGAGGCGTGGCCGGGCGCCACCAGCCGCTCCACCAGCGCCTCGTCCTCGGCGGTGAAGGCATAGTCGAGCGCCTTCACATAGCCGTCCCACTGTTCTTCCGTGCGCGGGCCGGCGATGGCGGAGGTGACCAGCCGGTTGTTCAGCACCCAGCCAATGGCGAAGTCCACCGGCGCGATGCCGCGCGAGGCGAGGTGGCGCTTGATCTCCTGCGCGATGGCGAGCGATTCCGGCCGCCACTCGGTCTCCTGAATGCGGCGGTCGTTGCGCCCGGCGCGGCTGTCGGGGGCCGGCGGCTGGTTCGGGTCGTATTTGGCGGTGAGGATGCCGCGCGCCAGCGGGCTGTAGGGCACCACGCCGAGGCCGTAGAACTGCGCCGCCGGCAGCTGCTCCACCTCGGCGGTGCGGCTGACGAGGTTGTAGAGCGGCTGGCTGGCGATGGGCCGGTCGATGTTGAACCCATCGGCGAGTTGCGCCACCTCGGCGATGCGCCAGCCGCGGAAGTTGGACAGGCCGAAATAGCGCAGCTTGCCGGCGCGGATGAGATCCGCCACCGCGCGGACCGCCTCGCCGAGCGGCTCGTCGACCACCGCCTTATGGAAGTAGAGGAGGTCGATATAGTCGGTGCTGAGGCGCTTCAGGCTGTTGTCGACCGCCTCGAAGATCCATTTGCGCGAGGAGCCGCTCTGGTTGACGCCGTCGGCGCCGCCGACCGGATTGGTAAACTTGGTGGCGATGGTGAAGCGGTTGCGATTGGCCTTCACCGCCGTGCCGATGATCTCCTCCGAGCGACCGCCGGTATAGACGTCGGCGGTGTCGAGGAAGTTGAAGCCGGCGTCGAAGGCCTTGTGGATGATGCGGTGCGCGGTCGCCTCGTCGGTGGGGCCGCCGAACATCATGGTGCCGAGGCTGAGCGGGGGAACCTTGAGGCCGGAGCGGCCGAGATAGCGATAATCGGGCATGGGGATCTCCATGGGTGGGGCGGGCGGGGCCGCGTCAGTTGTCGGCGTGATGGCAGGCGACGCTGCGCCCCGGCGCCAGATCGCGCAAGGCCGGGTCCTCGCGGCGGCAGCGATCGGTGGCGAGCGGGCAGCGCGGGTGGAAGCGGCAGCCGGTGGGCAGGTTGCTGGCGCCCGGCAATTCGCCGGGCAGGCTGGCGGCCTGCCGCCCGCGCGCGGCATCCGGCACCGCGGCGAGCAAGGCGCGGGTGTAGGGGTGCAGCGGGCGCTCATAGAGGGCGCGGTGGTCGCCGGTCTCGACGATGCGGCCGAGATACATCACCAGCACGCGGTCGGCGAAATAGCGCACCACCGACAGGTCGTGCGAGATGAACAGGTAGGAGAGGCCGAGCTCGCGCTTCATCCCGACCAGCAGGTTGAGGATCTGCGCCTGGATGGAGAGGTCGAGGGCGGAGACCGGCTCGTCGCAGATGATCAGTTCCGGCTCGAGGATCAGCGCGCGGGCGATGCCGAGCCGCTGGCGCTGGCCGCCGGAGAATTCGTGCGGGTAGCGCCCGAGCGCGTCCGGCGGCAGGCCGACCCGGTGCACGATGTCGCGCAGCTTGTCGCGCCGCTCGCGCCTTGTCCCGATGCCGTGCACGGCGAGCGGGCCGGCGAGGATCTCCTCCACCGTGTGGCGCGGGTTGAGCGAGCCGAACGGATCCTGGAACACCATCTGCAGCCGCCGGCGCAGCGGGCGCAACTGGCCGGCGGACAGGCCGGTGAGCTCGGTGCCGTCGAAGCGGACGCTGCCGGCCTTCGGCTCGACAAGACGGATGATCGACTTGCCGAGGGTGGACTTGCCGCAGCCGGATTCGCCGACCAGGCCGACCGTCTCGCCCCTGGCGATCTCGAAGGACACGCCGTCGACGGCGCGCAGCGTGGCGCCGCCTTGCGTGTAGTGACTGCACAGGTCAGAGACCGACAGGATGGCCATGCGGCGCCTCCCTCAGCGTGGTGACGGGGCAGGCGACGAAATGGCCGTCGCCCTGCGGCAGCAGCGGCGGCATCGCCGCGCGGCAGGCGTCCCGCGCGACCGGGCAGCGCGGCGCGAAGGGGCAGCCTTCCTCGCCCGCCGCCGAGACGATGCTGCCGGGAATCTCGATCAGCGGGCCGTCGCTGTAGTGGTAGTCGGCGCGCAGGCGCGGCGAGGCGGCGAGCAGGCCCTGCGTATAGGGATGCGCCGGGGTGCCGAAGATCAGCTGCGGGCGCGCCTCCTCCACCTTGCGGCCGGCATAGAGGGCGATCACCCGGTCCGCCCATTGCGCGACGACGCCGAGGTCGTGGGTGATGAGCAGCAGCGCCATGGAGAGCTCGCGGCGCAATTCGTCGAGCAGTTCGAGGATCTGTGCCTGGATGGTGACGTCGAGCGCGGTGGTCGGCTCGTCGGCGATCAAGAGGCGCGGATGCGCGGCGATGGCCACCGCGATCATCACCCGCTGGCGCTGGCCGCCGGAGAATTCGTGCGGATAGGCGTCGAGCCGGCGATGCGCCTGCGGGATGCGCACGAGATCGAGGAGTTCGGCCGCTCGCTTGCGCGCCGCGCGGCGGGAGAGGCCCTCATGCAGCTCCAGCACCTCGGCGACCTGCCGGCCGACCGTCATGACCGGGTTGAGCGAGGTCATCGGCTCCTGGAAGATCATCGCCATGTCGCGCCCGCGCAGCCGCCGCATCTCCGGCTCGGGCAGCTGGGCGATGTTGCGGCCGGCAAACAGGATGCGGCTCGCCGGGCCGAGCCGGGCATTGCGCGGCAGGAGGCGCATCAAGGCGAGGGCGGTGAGCGACTTGCCGGAGCCGGATTCGCCGACCAGGGCCAGCGTCTCGCCCTCGTCGATGGTGAAGGAGAGGTCCGGCACCGGCACGGCGCGGGGGAAGGCGATGGACAAATGGCGGACGTCGAGCACGGCGGCCATGGGTCAGCGCTCCGCCGCGAGGCGCGGGTTGAGCGCGTCGTTGAGGCCGTCGCCGATCAGGTTCAGCGCCAGCACGGTGAAGACGATGACGAGGCCGGGCAGGGCGGTGAGAAACCAGGCGGTGCGCAGCAATTCGCGCCCGGCGCCGATCATCGAGCCCCAGCTGACAACGTTGGGATCGCCCATGCCCATGAAGGAGAGCGCACTCTCGTTGAGGATCGCCATCGCCACCATGACGGAGGCGGTGACGATGAGCGGCGGCAGCGCGTTGGGCAGGATCTCGCGCAGGATGATGCGGGTGTGGCCGTAGCCGAGGCTCTTCGCCGCGGCGACGAACTCCTTGGCGCGGATGGCGCGGAACTCGGCACGCGCCAGCCGGGCGATGGTCGGCCAGGTGACGAGGCCGATGGCGACGGTGATGGTGGCGATGGTCGGCTGGGCGATCGCCACCAGCACGATGAGCAGGATGAAGCTCGGGATGGACTGGAAGATCTCGATCAGCCGCACCAGCAGCGCATCGAGCCGGCCGCCGAAATAGCCGGCCAGCGCGCCGACCGAGGTGCCGAGCAGCAGGCCGATGGCGGTGGCGGCGAGCCCGACCATCAGCGACACCCGCGCGCCGTGGAACAGGCCGGCGGCGACGTCGCGCCCGAGCGAATCCGTGCCGAGCGGGAAATCCGGGTCCTGTCCCGGCCAGAGGAGCGGGCGGGCCACCATGGCGAGCGGGTCGTCCGGGTAGAGGATCGGGGCGGCGAGCGCGGCGGCGACCACCAGGGCGAGGAAGACGAGGCCGGTCATCGCCGTCGGGTTCTTGACGAAGGCCTTGAGCGCCCGGCGCGAATCCGGCGGGGCCAGCTGCGCCTGCGCGCTCGACGCCCGTATCGCGTCGGCAGCGTGGACGTTGCTCCACGCCGAGAGCGGCGCCGGCCGTGCCGGACTGGCCGTCGCGGCGATTTCCGCCGGCGCCTCGGGCTCGGCCTCGTGCGCGACGGGCAGCGGCAGGCCGTCGCTGACCAAAGTGAGGTGCGGGCGGCTCATGGCGCGGCCTCGATGCGCGGATCGAGCCAGGCCTGGAGGAGATCGACCAGTATGTTGGCGAGGATGACCAGGAAGGAGGAGAGCAGCAGCACGCCGAGCAGCACGGTGAAATCGCGGCTCATCACCGCCTCATAGGCGAGGCGGCCGAGACCCGGCCAGGAATAGACCGTCTCCACCACCACGGCGCCGCCCATCAGGCCGCCGAGATGCACGCCGGCAATGGTGGTGACCGGCAGCAGCGCGTTGCGCAGCGCATGGCGCAGGGTGACGGCCATCGGCGACAGGCCCTTGGCGCGGGCGGTGCGGATGAAGTCCTGCGAGCGGACCTCCAGCATCGCCGCGCGGGTGAGGCGGGCATAGATCGCGACGTAGAACAGCGAGAGGGCGAGCGCCGGCAGCAGCATGTAGCGCGCCTTGTCGAGCAGGGCGGCAAGGCCGGTGGCTTCGGTGCCGATGCTGCCGGCGCCGCCGCTGGGCAGCCAGCCGAGATGCACCGAGAACAGCACGATGAGCATCAGCCCGATCCAGAAGCTCGGCACCGAATAGAACAGCAGCGCCAGCACCGAGAGCACCCGGTCCGGCCAGCGGCCGACCTGGGTCGCCATGACCACCCCGAGCCCGACGCCGATGACGAGGGCGAGGCCGAGCGCGATGCCCATCAGCGCCAGGCTGCTCGGCAGCCGCTGCAGGATGAGGTCGGCGACCGGCATGTTGTAGCGCGGCGAATAGCCGAGGCTGAAATGCGCGAGGTTCGACAGATAGGCAAGGAGCTGGTCGAGCACCGGCAGGTCGAGGCCGAAGCGGGAGCGCAGCGCCGCCATGGTCTCCTCGGTGGCGGCCCCGGATTCGCCGGCCATCACGTCGGCGGCGTCGCCCGGCGCGAGGCGTAGCAGGAAGAAATCGAGGATGACGATGCCGATCACGGTGGGCACCGCATGGACCAGCGTGCGGGCGAGCACGCGGGAGAGGCGCAGGAACTGGTGCATGCGGTGTCCTGTTCTGGGTGCCGGGGGCCGGCTCTGAATTCTCCGTCTCACCGAAACAGCCCTCATCCTGAGGGGGGCGGCGTGAGCCGGGCCTCGAAGGATGGTCGTCCTGGTGCGCCCGGATGAGCCTCCTTCGAGGCCCGCTATCGCACGCACCTCAGGATGAGGCGCGCGCGAGGGGTGGTCTCATCCAGTATAGGGAGCGCCGTGGGGCGGCTCTCATGCGGCATCTGACCTCTCATTATCCAAGAGCGGCCAAGCTCCCTCTCCCCGTCGGGGAGAGGGGTGGGGTGAGGGGGCTCGAGGCTTCCCAATCGCTAGAGCCCCTCACCGACCCGCTTCGCGGGCCACCTCTCCCCAACGGGGAGAGGGAAGGGAAGGAGCCGGCTCTCGCAGAGAGGGAGGGGAAGAGGCCGGCTCTCGGAGAGAGGGAAGGACAGAAGTCGGCTCCCAGGGAGGCCACTGGGAGTGCTTTCCGGATCGCGACGTTCCATGGATGGCGTCCACGGTTCACGCGCTCGCCCGCTCGTCGGCCGGCGTGGCGTAGCGGTTCGGCGGGCGGGGCAGGCCGAAGCGTTCGCGCAGGGTCTTCTCCGCATAGTGGCTGCGGAACAGGCCGCGCTGGCGCAGGATCGGCACCACATGGTCGACGAAGACCTCCAGCCCGGTCGGCAGCACGTCCGGCATCAGGTTGAAGCCGTCGGCGGCGCCGGCGACGAACCACGCCTCGATGTCGTCGGCGATGGCTTCCGGCGTGCCGACGATCACCCGGTGGCCGATGCCGCCGCCGAGCTTGTAGAGCAGCTGGCGGAAGGTGAGGTTGCCCTGGCGGGCGAAGTTCAGCGTGGCGCGGGCGAAGGTGGTGCTACCATTGACCGGGATCGGCAGGTCCGGCACCGGGGCGTCCAGTTCCAGATGGCTCAGGTCCTGGCCGAAGGTCTGGCCGAGCCGGGCGATGGCGTAGTCGAGCGGGATGAGGGCGCCGAGCTCCTCCTGCCGGCGTTTCGCCTCCGCCTCGGTGGAGCCGATGACGGTGGCGAGGCCGGGCAGCACCACGATGGAGCGCGGGTCGCGGCCATAGGCGGCGGCGCGGGTGCGCAGGTCGTCGGCATAGGCGCGGGCGCGCTCGATATCCTCGCCGACGCTGAACACGACGTCGGCGTGAAGGGCGGCGAGATCGCGCCCGTCGCCGGAGCCGCCGGCCTGCACCAGGATCGGCCGGCCCTGCGGCGAGCGCGGCAGGTTCAAGGGGCCGGCCACCTCGAAGAACGGGCCCTTGTGGTTGATGCGGTGCACCTTGGCGGGATCGAGGAAGCGCGCGGCGGCCTTGTCGCCGACGAAGGCGTCGTCCTCCCAGCTGTCCCAGAGCTCGCTCACCACCTCGGTGAACTCCTTGGCGCGAGCGTAGCGGGTGGCGTGCTCAGGCAGCGACTGGCCGAAATTGGCCGAGGCGTTGGGATCGGCGGTGGTGACGACGTTCCAGCCGGCGCGCCCGCCGCTGACGAGATCGAGCGTCGCGAAGCGGCGGGCGATGTTGTAGGGCTCGTTGTAGCTGGTCGAGGCGGTGGCGATGAGGCCGATATGCTCGGTGGCCGCGGCGATGGCGGTGAGCACCACGGTCGGCTCCAGCGACAGGAAGGGGCGCAAGTCCGGCTTGTCCTCCAGCGCCGGGCGGTCGGCGAGGAACACGGCGTCGAGCGTGCCGCGCTCGGCGATCTCAGCGCTGCGGACATAGTGGCCGATATCGAAGGTAGCGTGCGGGTCCGCCTCGGGGCTGCGCCAGGCCGAGGCATAGAAGCCGGCATGCAGGATGTTGATATTCAGATGAAGTTGACGGCGTCGGGTCATCGCTTGTCCCCCTGGGCCGACCATCATTGCGGCTGCGATTTAGAAGTCAATTAAATATACAGAATTTATATTCTATTGAAGCGCGGGCCGGGAACAGATTTTTCTTCCCCGCGCAGGCCAACGCTCCGCGATGCCGCTCGCAGCCATCGCAGCCATCGCGGCGGGCGCAGGCGGGAGGCCGGACCGCTCGCCCGGCCTCCCGACGGGTGGTCAGAGGCCGCTGCGCAGCACGGCGTCGGCGACCACGATCTTCTTCGGCAGCAGGCCGAGCTGGAAGAAGGTGTCGGCGACGGCCTGCTGGTCGGCGATCACCTTGTCGGTGAGCGGAGCGACGCCGAAGCTCTGCCGGGCGACGGCGATGGCGAGCACCGGGGCGGGGATGCCGGTGGAAGGAGCGAGTTCGGCGACTGCCGCCGCCGGGTCCTTCTGGATCCAGTCATTGGTCTCGCCGATGGCGGCGATCAGCGCCGTCACCACCTTGGGATTGGCATCGGCGAATTTCCGCGAGCCGAGATAGAACTGGTAGTTGGGCACGATGCCTTCGGCGGTGGTGAGGGTGCGCGCCTTGACGGCGACCTCGGCGGCCGCCTGGAAGGGATCCCAGATCGCCCAGGCGTCGATGGCGCCCTTCTCGAAGGCGGCGCGGGCATCGGCCGGCGGCAGGAACTTGGTGGTGATGTCGGAATAGGCGAGGCCGTTCTTCTCCAGCGCCTTCACCAGCAGGAAATGCACGTTGGAGCCCTTGTTGAGCCCGACGATCTTGCCCTTCAGCTCCTTCACCGACTGGATCGGGCTGTCCTTCGGCACCAGGATCGCCTCGCCCTTCGGCGCCGGCGGCTCGTTGGCGATATAGGCGAGATTGTCGCTGGCGGCCTGGGCGAAGATCGGCGGCGCCTCGCCGGTCTGGCCGATGTCGATGGCGCCAGCGTTCAGCGCCTCCAGCATTTGCGGGCCGGCGGCGAACTCGGCCCATTTCACGGTGATGCCGAGCGGCTCCAGCTTCTTCTCCAGGATGCCGCGGCCCTTCAGCAGCACCAGCGTGCCGTATTTCTGGAAGCCGACGCGCACCTCGCCAGCGGCGAGGGCCGGGCGCAGCGCCGGGGCGGCAAGGGTGGAGGCGAGGCCGGCGGCGCCGGCGAGCAGGGTGCGGCGGGTGAGGGTGGTCATCGTCGGGTCCCGGTGTTGGCTGGGCGTCAGGAGGAGAACAGCGTGTCGAGGATGCGGCCTTCCAGCGCGGCGAGCTCGGCGGAACCGCGCCGGCGCGGGCGCGGCAGGTCGACCGCGAGGTCGAGCGCGACATGGCCACCGGTCTGGCCGGCATCGATGAGGATCACCCGGTCGGCGAGCGCCAGCGCCTCCGACACGTCATGGGTGACGAACAGCGCGGTGAAGCGCTGCTCCTGCCAGATGCGCTCGACCAGGCCCTGCATCTCGATGCGGGTCAGCGCGTCGAGCGCGCCGAGCGGCTCGTCGAAGGCGAGCAGGCGCGGGCCGGAGGCGAGGGCGCGGGCGAGCGCCACGCGCTGGCGCTGGCCGCCGGAAAGCACGGCGGGCCACTCCCCGGCGCGCTCGGCGAGGCCGACCTCGGCGAGGATGGCGCGGGCGCGGGAATGGCGCTCCTCGCCCTTCACCGAGGCGGGCAGCCCGACCTCGACATTGGCGAGCACCCGCTCCCACGGGAGCAGCCGCGGCTCTTGGAACATGATGCGGATGGCGGCGTCGTCGCGTGGCCCGTCAAAGGCGATGTGGCCGGCGGTGGGGGTGTCGAGCCCGGCGACGAGGCGCAGCAGCGTGCTCTTGCCGCAGCCGCTCTTGCCGACGATGGCGACGAACTGGCCGGCGGGGATGTCGAGATCGATGCGGTCCAGTACCCGCTTGGCGCCGAAGCCGTGGCCGAGCCGGCCGAGATGCAGGCCGAGGCCGCGGGCGGGTGCCGGCGGGACGGGAAGGGGAGCGTGCGCGTTCATGGCGTCAGTCCCGCTTCGCCTGGAAGGCGGGGTGCCATTGCAGGCACAGCCCTTCCAGCCAGCGCGTCAGCACGTCGGCGAGCTTGCCGAGCAGCGCGTAGATGAGGATGGCCAGCACCACCACGTCGACCAGCAGGAACTCGCGCGCCTGCATCGCCATGTAGCCGAGGCCGGAGGAGGCGGCGATGGTCTCGGCGACGATCAGCGTCAGCCACATGATGCCGAGCGCGAAGCGCAGCCCGACGAAGATCGAGGGCAGCGCGCCGGGCAGCACCACCCGCCGGAACAGGGTGAGCGGCGACATGCCGTAGACGCGGCCCATCTCGATGAGCTGCGGGTCGACGGTACGCACGCCGTGCAGCGTGTTGATGTAGATGGGGAAGAACACGCCGAGCGCGACGAGGAAGAGCTTGGCCTCCTCCTCGATGCCGAACCACAGGATCACCAGCGGGATCAGCGCCAGATGCGGCACGTTGCGGATCATCTGCAGCGTGGTGTCGGTGTAGCGGTGCGACAGTTCCGACAGGCCGTTGGCGATGCCGAAGGCGAGGCCGATGACGCCGCCGACGAACAGGCCGGCGAAGGCCCGCAGCGTGCTCACCCCCATGTTGCGGACGAGCTCGCCCGACTTCAGCGCCGCCCAGCCGGCCTCGGCGATGGCCGAGGGGGCGGGGAGCACGTTGGAGGCGATGATGCCGAGGCGGGCGAGATATTCCCACAATGCAACCAGCAGGATCGGCAGCACCCAGCCGGCGAGGCTCGTCTCGAGGGCGGCCAGGCGCCCCTTGCCGGCCGGCCGCGTTTTTTCGGCGCCCTGCGACGCGGCGTTCAGCCTGGTGCTGCGATCGACCAGCGACATGTCAGGCCGCGCTCGCCTTGGCGGCCCGATCGCCGCGCCGTGCGCCGGCCAGCGCACGGACGGCTTCGTCCACCAGCTGCTCGAAACGCTGCTGCGACGCGCCGGGCGTGACCTCGCCGTTCCCGAAATCGCGCTCGGTGAAGAAGATGCCGGTGCCGAGCGGCTGCGCCTGGAAGAAGGCGAAGAGCGGGCGCAACTGGTGCTCGATGGCCAGCGCGTGACGGTCGCTGCCGCCGGTGGCGACCAGGGCCACCGGCAGGTCGATGAGGCCGCGATAGTCCAGGAAGTCCACGAAATGCTTGAACAGGCCGGAATAGGAGCCCTTGTAGACCGGCGAGCCGGCGACGAGGAGATCCGCCTTCTCGACGGCTTCGAGGGCGGCTTCCACCGGGTCGCTGCCGGGGCGGCTGCGCAGGGCGCCGATATCGTCCAGCGCCGCGATGTCGACGACCTGAGTCGCGGTGGCGATTCCGGCCGCAGAGGCCGCCGCGCCGATGCGGGCGACGGTGAGCTCCACCAGCGACAGCGTGCGGGACGGCGAGGAAAGGCCTCCGCTGAGGCCGACAATGTTCAATGTGCTCACGGGAAACTCCGACTTCCGACGAGGAGTGGCCGGGGCCGGCCGGGCGGCGGGCAGGCACCGCGCGGCAGCCTCTCCACTATTCTCTTGCATAGGTTTGCCAATTTATCTATCGAATTTATAGAACATTTAGACGGATTGCGCCATGCCCTTGCTCATCAATCGTCGCCTTACCCTCGGTGCGCTCGTCGCCGGCTCGCTGCTGGCCGGCCTCGGCACCGCCCTGGCGGCCCCCGCCGAGATCCGTGTCGACTGGGCGACCTACAACCCGGTCTCCATCGTCCTGAAGGACAAGAAGTTCCTCGAGGAGGAATTCGCCAAGGACGGCATCGCGGTGCGCTGGGTGCAGTCGGCCGGTTCCAACAAGGCGCTGGAATTCCTCAATGCCGGCTCGCTCGACTTCGGCTCCACCGCCGGGGCGGCGGCGCTGATCGGCCGCATCAACGGCAACCCGATCAAGTCCATCTATGTCTATTCGCGGCCGGAATGGACGGCGCTGGTGACGCGCAAGGACAGCGGCATCGCCAAGGTCGCCGACCTGAAGGGCAAGAGCGTCGCGGTGACGCGCGGCACCGATCCGCACATCTTCCTCATCCGCGCGCTGGCGGCGGAAGGCCTGACCGACAAGGACGTGCGCTTCGTGCTCCTGCAGCACGCCGATGGCCGGCTCGCGCTCACCCGCGGCGATGTCGACGCCTGGGCGGGGCTGGACCCGATCATGGCCTCGGCCGAGATCGAGGACGGCGCCGTGCTGTTCTATCGCAACGCGGCCGCCAATAGCTGGGGCGTGCTGAATGTGCGCGAGGCCTTCGCGCAGGAGAACCCGGAGATCGTCCGCCGCGTGCTCGCCGCCTATGAGAAGGCGCGCCTGTGGTCCATCGAGCATCCCAAGGAACTCGCCGCGCTGCTGGAAGGCGCCGCCAGGCTGCCGGCGCCGGTGATCGCCCGCCAGCTGGAGCGCACCGAGCTGACCCACGGCCCGATCGGCGCGGCGCAGAAGGCGACGCTGGTGGAGGCCGGCAAGGCGCTGCAGCAGGCCGGCGTGGTGGCGAAGGAGGTCGATGTGCCCGGCACCGTCGAGGTGCTGATCGACCCGGGCTATCTCAAGCCGGGCCTGTGAGATGAGCGCCCTGGAGGGCCTGATCGCACCGGCGCAGGAGGGCGCGGAAAAGCGGGCCTTGCCGGCGCGCGCCCGGCGCTTCGGCACGCTGCGGCTTTTCGTGCTCGGGGCGGTGCTGCCGCTCGGCGCCGCGCTGCTGTGGGAGCTGGCGGTGCGGGCGGGCCTCGCCTCCGGCCGGCTGATGCCGCCGCCGAGCACCATCCTCGCCACCCTCGTCGAACTCGCCCGCAGCGGCGATCTCGCGCTGCATGTGAAGGCGACGCTGGCGCGCGTCGCCGCCGGCTTCGCGCTCGGCGTCGCCGCCGGTACGCTGCTGGGCATGCTGGCCGGCGCCTCGGGACTGGCGCGGGCGCTGATCGATCCCTCGCTGCAGGGGTTGCGCGCCATCCCCTCCATCGCCTGGGTGCCGCTGTTCATCCTCTGGCTCGGCATCTTCGAGGCCTCGAAGGTGACGCTGATCGCGGTGGGCGTGGCCTTCCCGATCTATCTCGGCACGCTCGGCGCCATCCTCTCGGTGGACCGCAAGATCGTCGAGGTGGGCCGCAGCTTCCGCCTGACGCGGCTGCAGCTCGCCACCCGCATCCTGCTGCCGGCGGTGCTGCCGCATTACGTGGTGGCGCTGCGCGCCGGGCTGGGGCTCGGCTGGATGTTCGTGGTGGCCGCCGAATTCATGGGCGCCTCCGAAGGGCTCGGCTATCTGCTGGTGGACGGCCAGCAGCTGGGCAAGCCGGCGCAGATCGTCGCCGCCATCGTGGTGTTCGCGGTGCTCGGCAAGCTCACCGACGCGCTGCTGGTCGCCGCCTCGGCGCCGCTGCTGCGCTGGGAGGACACCGATTCGCATGCCGCCGCGGCGCGGGAGGGTTGAGCCATGCTGCGTCTCGAAGGCCTCGCCAAGACCTATCCGACCGGCACCAAGGCGCTCGCCGGCCTCACGCTCGACGTGGAGGCGGCGGAGATCGTCGCGGTGGTGGGAGGCTCGGGCTGCGGCAAGAGCACCCTGCTGCGCCTCGTCGCCGGGCTGGGCCGGCCGAGCGCCGGCCGGGTGCTGATCGACGGCGAGCCGATAGCGGCGCCGCATCCTGCGGTCGGCATCGTGTTCCAGGAACCGCGGCTGCTGCCCTGGCGCAGCGTCGCGCGCAACATCGGCTTCGGCCTCGCCCACCTGCCGCGCGAGGAGCGGGAGGCGCGCGTCGCGGCGGCGCTGGCCCGCATCGGCCTCGCCGACCATGCCCGCCGCTGGCCGCGCGAGCTCTCCGGCGGGCAGGCGCAGCGTGTGGCGCTGGCGCGGGCGCTGGTGGCGCAGCCGCGGGTGCTGCTGCTCGACGAGCCGTTCTCGGCGCTCGACGCCTTCACCCGCGCCGATCTGCAGGAGCACCTGCTGGCGCTGTGGGCGGATACGCGCCCGACGCTGGTGCTGGTGACGCACGATATCGAGGAGGCGCTGGTGCTCGCCGACCGGGTGGTGGTGATGCAGCCGCATCCCGGGCGCGTCGCCGCCGTCCTGCCGGTCGACCTGCCGCGCCCCCGCGCGCCGGGTACCGCAGCCTTCGATGCACTGAAAGGCGATATACTGGCGATCCTCGGCCCGATCCGGCGCACGGTTGCAGCGGTCGCGGCATGAGCGGGGAGGCTGGATTCTATGGCGGCTGAATGCATGGCGGGCGCGACCCATCCGACCGTTCGGGCCGGCCGATCATGAGCGGGGCGGAGATCGCGGTGCCGGTCGCCATCCTCGGCGGCGGCTTTTCCGGCGCGGCGGTGGCGTGGCACCTGCTGCGGCTGCGCCCGGAGCTCGACCGGGTGGCGGTGGTGGAGCCGCGCGCCGAGATCGGCCGCGGCCTCGCCTACAGCGCCGCCGATCCCGCGCATCGCATCAACGTGCCGGCGAGCCGCATGTCGCTGAACCCGGAGGCGCCGGACCAGTTCAACGACTGGCTGGAAGCCTCGGCGCGGCTGGCGGCCGATCCCGCCGCCCGGATGCCGGACGGCCGCAACTTCCCGGCGCGCGCGGTGTTCGGCGCCTATGTGGCGGAGGCGATGGCGGCGCTGGGTCCGCGCCTTCTGCATGTGCGGGCGCACGCCGAGCGGGTGGAGCCGCTGCCGGCGGGCGGCTACCGGGTGATCGCCTCGGACGGCCGCCGCCTGCGCGCGGATGTCGTGGTGCTGGCGGTGACGCATGTGCCGCCGAGCCCGCCTGCCTTGCTGCAGGCGGCGCTGGCCGGGCATCCCGGCTTCATCGCCGATCCCTGGGCGAGCGAGGCGCTGGCGCGGCTGGTGCCCGACAGCCGGGTGCTGATCGTCGGCACCGGGCTTTCCATGGCCGACATCGTCGCCAGCCTCGACCGCCTCGGCCATCGCGGAAAGGTGGTGGCGGTGTCGCGGCGCGGCCTGCGCTCGCGCGGCCACCCCGCCGCCGCCCATGATCCCTATGGCGACTTCGCGAGCGATCCGGCGCGCACCACCCGCGAGTTGGTACGGCGGGTGCGCGCCGCCGTCCGCGCGGCGGAGGCGGAGGGGAAGAGTTGGCATTGCGTGCTCGACCAGGTGCGCCTGCAGGGCTCGGCGATCTGGCAGGCGCTGCCGCTTGCCGAGCGGGCGCGGCTGCTGCGCCATCTGCGCCCGTTCTGGGACGTGCACCGCTTCCGCATCGCCCCGCAGGTGGAGGCGGGGCTCGACCGGCGGATCGCCGAGGGCACGCTGGCGATCCGCACCGCCTCGCTGACGACGGCGGAAGTGGGGGCAAGAGCGGGGACGGAAGCGGGCGACGGCGGCATCCGCATCGGCCTGCGCGACCGGCGCAGCGGCGCGGTGGAGGTGCAGGAATTCGACGCCGTGGCGGTGGCGACGGGCCCCGCGCATGGGCAGGTATTCGCCAGCAATCCGCTTCTGAGCGCGCTGGCGCAAGCCGGGCTGGCGCGGCCGGATCCGCTGCGGCTGGGGATCGATGTCGACCGGCAGGGGCGCGCGCTCGGCACCGACGGGCAGGCGCGTGCCGACCTGTTCGTCGCCGGGCCGCTGGCGCGGGGCACGTTCGGCGAGCTGATGGGGCTGCCGGACGTGACCAACCACGCCATCCGCATCGCCGGCGAGGTCGCCGCGCGGCTGGAGCGCGGCGACGCGGGCAAGGCGGCCTAGCGCCTCGCCCGCGCCGGCCTCAGTCGCGCAGCAGGGGCAGCAGCTGCTCGCCCTGGCGCTTGATCTCGGACAGATAGGGCGTATCGGACAGCACGAACTGGGTGATGCCGAGATCGCGGTACTTCTTCAGCGAGCGGGCGACATCCGCCGCCGAGCCGACCAGCCAGGTGGTGCCTGCGCCGCCGCCGCCGAACTTGCCCGGCGCGGTGTAGAGATTGTCGTCGAGCACGTCGCCGCGCGCCTGGAGATCGAGCAGCCGCTGCTGGCCGACCGCCACCGCCCGGCGATGATCCTGCCAGCCGGCGCCGTGGGTCTTCGCCATTTCGGCAACCTTCGCCTCGGCATCGGCCCAGGCCTGTTCGGTGGTGTCGCGAACCAGCGTGGTGATGCGCAAGCCGAATTCCAGCGGCGGCAAATCGCGGTCGAGATCGCGGCTCAGCGCCTTCAGCCGGGCGATGCGCTCGCCTATGTCCGCCAGCGGCTCGCCCCAGAACAGCTGGACGTCGGCTTCGGTGGCGGCGACCCGCTCGGCGGTTTCCGAGGCGCCGCCGAAATACAGCCGGGGATGCCGGCGCTCGCCGCGGGCGACGAGGCGCGGCACCACGGTGGAATCGGCGACGCGGAAATGCTCGCCGGCAAAGATGACGTTCTCCTCGGTCCAGAGCCGGCGGACGAGGCGCATGAACTCCCGGGTGCGGGCATAGCGATGGGCCTGGTCGCCCTCGCTGTCGCCATAGGCGGCGAGATTGTCCTTGCCGGACACGATGTTGATCCGCACCCGGCCGCCGGTGAGATGATCCAGCGTGGCGATGGCGGAGGCGAAATGCGCCGGCCGCCAGTAGCCCGGCCGGATGGCGATCAGCGGCTCGAAGCGGGTGGTCCGCGCGGCGAGCGCGGTCGCCAGCGTGAAGGTGTCGGGCCGGCCCCAGCCGGTGCCGATCAGCGCGCCTTTCCAGCCATGCTCCTCCAGCGCCCGGGCGTGGCCGGTCAGGGTCTCCAGGCTGTTGTGGTTCTCGACCGTGGAATCGCCGCGATGGCCGGCTTCGACGACATTGGGGATGTACCAGAGAAATTCGCTGCGGCTGCTCATGCGACGGGTCTGCACTTTCGGTTGCCGGGATGCCGGCGGTCCCGACGAGGACCGCGGCCAGGGGTGGAGGAGCGTCGGCGCGTCATTCTAACCGTTCGCGGCGATCGGCCGGGCTTGACCGCCGACCTCGCAGCCGGGGGGCGCCGACGGCTTCGCCGCGGGGTGGTGCGGGTAGGGCAGGCCGAGATTCTCGCGCAGCGTACGCCCTTCATATTCTTCCCGGAACAGCTTGCGGCGCCGCAGCTCGGGCACGACGAGATCGACGAAATCGTCGAGGCCGCCGGGCAGGGTGGGCGGCATGACGTTGAAGCCGTCGGCGGCATGGCCCTCGAACCAGGCTTCCAGCTGGTCGGCGATGTCCTTCGCCGTGCCGCGAATGGCCCAGTGCCCGCGCGCGCCGGCGATCCACTGATAGAGCTGGCGGATGCTGAAGCCTTCGCGCCGGGCGAGGTCGACCAGCAGCTTCTGCCGGCTCTTGGCGGCATTGGTCTCCGGCAGCTCGGGCAAGGGGCCGTCCAGCGGATGGCCGCTGAGATCGACGCCGCCCAGCATCTGCGACAGCAGCGACAGGCCGACCGCGGGGTGGATGAGCTCCTGCAGCTCGGCGAATTTCGCCTCCGCTTCGTCGCGGGTGCGGCCGACGATCGGCGAGACGCCGGGCAGGATCTTCAGCGTGTCGGCATGCCGGCCATAGCGGGAGAGCCGCCCCTTCACGTCGGTATAGAAGGCCTGCGCCTCCTCCAGCGTCTGCGCGGCGGTGAAGATGACCTCGGCCGTCTCCGCCGCCAGTTCCTTGCCGGCCTCGGACGAGCCGGCCTGCACCAGCACCGGTCGCCCCTGCGGCGCGCGGGCGACGTTCAAGGGCCCGCGTACCGCGAAATGCGGGCCGCTATGGTTGAGGACGTGCTGCTTCGACGGCTCGAAATAGAGCCCGCTTTCCTTGTCGCGCAGGAAGGCGTCGTCCTCCCAGCTGTCCCACAGGCCGGTGACGACCTGCGCGAATTCGCGGGCGCGGTCATAGCGGTCGGCATGGGCGGGATGCGCGGTGCGGCTGAAATTGAAGGCCTCGACCTCGCCGGCGGAGGTGGCGAGGTTCCAGCCGGCGCGGCCCTTGCTGATGTGGTCGAGCGAGGCGAATTTCCGGGCGATGTGGAAGGGCTCGTTATAGGTGGTCGTCGCGGTGGCGATGAGGCCGATGTGCCTTGTGGCGGCGGCGATGCCCGACAGCAGGGTGATCGGCTCGAAATGCACGACGTAGCGGGCCACCCGGCTGGCGGATTCGATGTTCTGGTCC
Source organism: Ancylobacter oerskovii (assembly GCF_018390555.1). Classification (GTDB taxonomy): domain Bacteria; phylum Pseudomonadota; class Alphaproteobacteria; order Rhizobiales; family Xanthobacteraceae; genus Ancylobacter; species Ancylobacter oerskovii. Next base: position 165,244 of record NZ_JAHBGB010000037.1, read on the forward strand.
CGCACCGCCGCTGAATCGGCGAGGAAGATGGCATCGAACTTCGCGCGTTCGGCGGTGCGGGCGAGCTCGACATAGTGATCGAAGTTCACGCCGGCATCGGCCTGCGCCCGCGGATGGCGCCAGGCGGCGACGTGATGGCCGGTGGGATGGAGAAAGGCGTTCAGCTTCGATTGTCCGTGCCGCGCCATTGCGTGCGTACCTTCCTGCGAACCATCCGTGACAGTATATTGACTCTATAGTCTATAGATTTTATATATTGATTTATGTCAACGGTTTTCCCCTCTTCCGCCGTGCCGGCGCCGGCACCCAAGATCGCCCTGCGGGTCGATCGCCACAGCTTCCGCCTTCGCGATGCCGGGGGAGAGGAGTTCGTCGCCATCAGCGGCGTCGCCATCGACGTGCCGGCCGGCGAGTTCCTGACCATCGTCGGGCCCAGCGGCTGCGGAAAGACCACGCTGCTGGAGATCCTCGCCGGGCTCGCGAGCCCGACCAGCGGGTCGCTGCGCATCGACGGGCAGGAGGTGACGGGTCCCGGCCTGTCGCGCGGCATCGTCTTCCAGCAATATGCGCTGCTGCCCTGGCGCACGGCGCTGGCCAATATCGAATTCTCGCTGGAGGCGGCGGGCGGGCTCTCGCGCCACGAGCGCCGGGACAAGGCGCGGGCGGCGCTGGAACTGGTGGGCCTGAAGGGCTTCGAGGACCGCTTCCCGCACGAGCTTTCCGGCGGCATGAAGCAGCGCGTGGCCATCGCCCGCAGCCTCGTCTACGAGCCGGACATCCTGCTCATGGACGAGCCCTTCGGCGCGCTCGACGCGCAGACGCGCGAGGTGTTGCAGCAGGAATTGCTGGCGCTGTGGCAGCGCACCCGCACCACCGTGGTCTTCATCACCCATTCCATCGACGAGGCGGTCTATCTCGGCCAGCGGGTCGCGGTGATGACCTCGCGTCCCGGCCGCATCAAGGCGATGGTCGATGTCGACCTGCCGCGGGCCGATCTCGACGCGGATATCCGCGCTCATCCCGACTTCGCGCGCTACCGGCACGAGATCTGGGACCTGCTGCGCGGCGAGGTCGCCCGCGCCCGGGCCTCCGCCACCCCCACCTTCTGGTCCGATCCGACGCCTCCGCGCGAGCGTTCGCAGGCCGCCCCCTCCAACTGAAAGCACGCACGATGCGCTTCACCCCAAGCCGCCGCCTCCTTCTCGCGGCGAGCGCCGCGGCACTGCTCACGGCTTCGGCCGCCCTGTCCAGCGGCCCGGCCGCGGCGGCGGATGAACTCGAAACCAAGGTGATCCGCTATCAGTCGTCCACCGGCGCCGATGTCAGCCCGCTGGAACTGGCCGACGCGCTCGGCTACCTCGCGCCGATCACGCTGGAGCGGGTCGGCGACGTGCAGGGCGGGCCGGCCAATCTGCAGGCGGCCGCGACCGGGCAGGTCGACATCGCCTCGGCGTTCAACGGCGCGGTGCTCAACATCGTCGCCGCCGGCGCGCCGCTGACCTCGGTGGTGAGCTGGCGCGGCACCAACGAACTGACCTCGCCCGGCCTCTACGCGCTGGACGACGGCAAGACCAACACGGCCCGCGACCTGATCGGCAAGAAGATCGGCGTCAACACACTGGGTGCCAACCAGGAGGCGGTGAGCAGCATCTATCTCGCCAAGGGCGGGCTGTCGCCGGAGGAGATCAAGCAGGTCACCTTCGTGCCGCTACCCACCCCCAATGTCGAGCAGAGCCTGCGCAACGGCCAGATCAGCGCCGCCAGCCTCGGCTTCACCTTCCGCGACGCGGCGCTGGCGCGCGGCGGCATCAAGGCGCTGACGCGCAATGTCGACCTGCTGGGCAGCTACAACGACAATACCGGCGTGCTGCGCAACGACTTCATCGCGAAGAACCCGAACACCACCAAGCACCTCGTCTCCGCCATCGCCCGGGCCATCGCCTGGAGCCAGCAGAAGGAGAAGGAGGACAAGCGCGCCGAGGTCGTCGAGGTCTATTCGAAATATCTGGAGGCCAAGGGGCGCGGCACCGGCCTCGCGCCGCTGAAATACTGGCAGAGCCTCGGCATCGAGACCGAAGGCGGCTGGATCAAGAAGGAAGACTTCGCGATGTGGGTCGGCTGGCTGAATTCGCGCGGCGAGGTCGACGGCAGCGCCCTCGACCTGAGCAAGGTCTACAGCAACGACTTCAATCCCTACTGGAAGGGCCACGAGTGACGCCGGCGGCGGCGGGCTCGGCCGGAGGAGTGACCGATGTCGATCATCGCAACGGATGAGGGCCGGGCCGGCTTCGCGGCGGGAGCCTTCGCCTCGCGCCTCGCCGCCGGGCTGCGACTGGCGCGCGGGACGCTCTGGAAGTCGGCCTCGCTGCTGGCCGTCTTCGCGCTGTGGGAGTTGCTGCCGCGCCTCGGGCTGGTCGACCGCGTGTGGTTTCCCCCGCTCAGCCAGGTTCTCGGCGTGCTCGTCCAGATGGCGCGCAGCGGCGAATTGCAGAACCACATCGCCGGCAGCCTGGTGCGGTCGGTGACCGGCTTCGGCCTCGCCGTCGCGGTCGCGGTGCCGCTGGGGCTCGCCATCGGCTGGTATGCACGGCTGCGCGACTTCCTCACTTCGGCGCTGGAATTCTTCCGCAACACCTCGGCGCTGGCGCTGCTGCCGGTGTTCATCCTGTTCCTCGGCATCGGCGAGGCCTCGAAGATCGGCATCGTCACCTTCGCCTGCTTCTTCCCGATCCTGCTGAGCACCATCAGCGGCGTGAAGAGCGTCGACCCGCTGCTGATCAAGTCCGCCCGCTCGCTGGCGCTTTCCGCTCCGGCGATCTTCACCAAGATCATCCTGCCCTCGGCGGTGCCCTCGGTGTTCACCGGCTTCCGCCTCGCCGCGCAGAGCTCGATCCTGGTGCTGATCGCCGCCGAGATGGTCGGGGCCACACGCGGGCTCGGCTACCTCATCAACTATGCGCAGTTCAATTTCCTGATCCCGAAAATGTATGCCGGCATCCTCACCATCGCCCTGATCGGGCTGGCGGTGAACCAGCTGCTGGTGACCGCCGAGCGCCGGCTGTCGCGCTGGCGGGTGCCGACCTCCAACGCCTGAGCCTTCGATCCCCCGTTCCGTCCGACAGGTGAACCATGAGCGCACGTCCCCGCCAGCTGCATTTCAACGTCCATGTCTCCACCGGCGGCAACCATGAGGGCGCCTGGCGGCATCCGCGCTCCGAACCGGTGCAGCTCACCTCGCTGGACTACCAGCGCAAGGTCGCGGCCATCGCCGAGCGCGGCAAGCTCGACGCGCTGTTCTTCGGCGATGTCCCGGCGCTGTCGGACAATGTGAAGCTGCGCCCGGTCGAGCAGCTGGACCCGGTGGCGCTGCACGGCGCGCTGAGCGCGGTGACCACGCATATCGGCCTCGCGGCGACCATCTCGACCAGCTTCAACGAGCCGTTCAACGTTGCGCGCAAGATCGCCTCGCTGGACCTGCTCAGCGGCGGGCGCGTCGGCTGGAACATCGTCACCACCAGCAGCGAGAACGCCGCGCGCAATTACGGGCTCGACGGGGTGATCGCCCATCGCGACCGCTATCGCCGCGCCGAGGATTTCGTCGAGGTGGTGAAGAAGCTGTGGGGCAGCTGGGACGCCGACGCCATCGTGCATGACCGCGAGGCGGGCCTTTATGTCGATACCGACCGCATCCACCCGATCTCCCATGAGGGCGAGTTCTTCAAGGTGCGCGGGCCGCTCAACGTGCCGCCCTCGCCGCAGGGGCGGCCGGTGCTGATCCAGGCGGGATCCTCGGAGACCGGCGTCGCCTTCGCCGCCCGCCATGCCGAGGTGGTGTTCACCGCCCAGCGCACGCTGGAGGACGGCCAGCGCTTCTACCGCGAACTGAAGCGGCAGGTGGCGGCGAACGGCCGCGACCCGGAGCATGTGAAGATCGTCGTCGGCCTCAGCCCGATCATCGGCGGCACCGAGGCGGAGGCGAAGAAGCTCGCGCAGGAGCTGAACGAGCTCACCGTGCCGGAATACGGGCTGCGGCAGCTCCGGCAATTCAGCGGCGTCGATCTCTCCGCCTATCCGCTCGACGCGCCGGTGCCGCTGGACGCCTTCCCGGACGCCGAGGCGGTGGAGACCCATCGCAGCCGCACCGCGCTGGTGATCGAGCTCGCCAAGCGGGAGACGCTCACCATCCGCCAGCTGCTGCACCGGCTGGCCGGGGCACGCGGGCACCAGACCTTCGTCGGCAGCACCGACCAGCTTGCCGACCGCATCGAGGAATGGTTCACGAGCGGCGCCGCCGACGGGTTCAACTTCATGCCGGCCTATCTGCCCGGCGGGCTGGAGGATTTTGTCGACGGGGTCATCCCGATCCTGCAGCGGCGGGGCCTGTTCCGCCGTGACTATGAAGGCACCACGCTGCGGGATCATTACGACCTGCCGTTCCCCGAGGCCGGGCGCGACCGGCGCGCCGCCTGACGCTTCCCGGCCGGTGCGGCGGAGGCGCATGCGTCGCCTCCGGGCGGTTCCTAATAGGTGACGGTCACGGCTACCGAATCCGTATAGGTCCCCGGGGGCGGCGTGGTCTGCGGCGGGACGCGGCCGAACACGGTGAGGTTCTGCGTGAGGCCGCTGCCGGTGTTGCCGACCGTCTCGCCGCCCGCCGATCCCCAGGGAATGGTGCGTCCCGAATTCTGGTAGAGGCCGTAGAGGACGAAATAGGCGCCGCTGATCATGCGCCGCGTCGTCGCCGTATAGGCGCCGACCGCGAGCGCAACGGTGTAGCTGGTGCCGCTGGTGCAGGTCACGCGCACCTGGCCGGAGGCGTCGATATTGCTGCTCAGCAGCCCCTGCGAACCGAAATCGACGTTCTGGGTGGTGACGAGGCAGTTCTTGTCGATCTGGGCGCTGGCCGTGAAACTGGAGGTGGCGGTGAGCGGCAGCAGGCCCAGTATGCCCGAACAGCCGCCGAGCAGCGGTGCCGTCAGCAGGCCGTAGCGCGCCGAGATGGTGAGGCTGGAGGTGTAGCTTCCCACCGGCACCGTCGTCTGCGAGCCGGCGATCTGCCCGTATACCGTCACGCTGGCCGAGCCGCCGCCGGTGCCGATGACGGGAATGGTCACCGGCACGTCGACGCGGGGGACCGCGCCGAGCGTGGTGTCGGCATTGGTTCCCCAGGAGACCGAGCGGGCGGTATCACTGTAGAGGCCGAAATTCAGCGTGTTGGCGCCGCTGACCATGCGCCTGACGGTGCCGGTGGAGCCGCCGGAGCCGGCATTGATGCCGGGGCACACCGCCACCTGCCCGAGGGACGTCACGTCCAGCACGGTCGTCACGCAGTTGATGGTGAGCGTGGTCGAGGCGTTCACCGCCGCCCCCGACAGGATGTCGATGCCGCTGAAGGTGATGTTGCCGGCGGTGGCCGTGCAGGTCACGGCCCGGGCCGGCGCAAGGCCGCCCAGCGTCCACAGGAGCAGGCCGAGGATCCAGACGGCGGAGGCGGATTTCATTGGCACGGCACCTTCTCGATGACGACCTGACGGCCGGGCCGGGGCGTGAAATCGAAGCTGGCGGCGCAGCTATTGCCGTCCGGCAGGGTGATGGTCGCGCTGTTGGAGGGCTGGAGGTCGCCGAGGAAGGCCTGGCCGTCATAGCCCACCACGACCGGCTGCGGCGAGCCGTTGAGCGCCACCAGCGTGCCCATCGGCAGCGCGACGCCCTTGGCATCGATGAAGGCGACCAGCGCCGAGGCGCCACCGGATTTGACGCCGAACTTCACCAGCACGCCGCTGCGCGCCGCCGGCACCACGGTGCGCCGCGTATTGGCGATCTGCGCGTCGACCGGCAGATTGGTCGGGTCGATCTCGATGGCGTTTTCCTCGTAGCTCTGCAGGTTTGGCACCAGCACCTTGCCACCGGCATCGGTGACGCCGACCATGTGGTTCTGCGCCCGGACCGGCACGCCCGGCGCGCCGACGTCGACGACGCCGAAGGAATCGCTGATCTGGTTCGAGAAGAACACGCCGCCGCCGGCCGCCACGATCGCCCCCTGCGCGGTGGCGGTGAAGGCATTGCCGCCGCTGCCATATTGCTGGACGCCGACCTCCACGCGCCCGTTCTGGCCGCGATAGCTGCCGGCGACGCCGCGATAGGTCTGGGCGCCCTCTGAATCCAGGAAGCGCCAGCCATAGCTGCCGGGTTCCAGCCCTTCCGACTTCATCGCCTGCGCCGCGATGCTGGCCCCCTGCGCATCGACATCGGCCGAGAGCGCGCCGCTCGATTGCGGCCCCAGCGGCACGGAGAAGCCGAGCGTCGCGCCGTAGCTGCCGGCATTGGCGAAATCCATGAAGCCGTTGACGAACAGGTTGCCGTTGAACAGCGGGCGCGCATAGCTGATGCCGGCGATGCGGTAATTGCTGCCGTCGATCTGCTCGTAATTGGTGAAGTTCAGGTTCAGCGAGGCCCTGTCGGCGAGCGGCGTCGAGATCGAGAGCTGGTCGATGGCCCTGGGAGGCAGCGCATTGAACAGCGGGGCGACGCTGAACGGGGTGGGCAGCTCCTGCCCTTCCGCCGTCACCGAGGCGATGTCCTGGTAGTCGCCAAAGGTGCGCTGGCTGCGCAGGCTGACCCGCCAGCTATCGATGGCGAACTCGATCGACCCGGCGATCTGGTAACCGCTGCGATCGTCGAGGACGCTGGCCGCGCCGGCGAGGCTCATCACGCCGTAGGAGGCGAGGTTGAAGGCACCGCCGAAGCCGCCATTCACCAGCCCGGCCCCGCCTTCCGCATGCGCCTCGATCGTCAGCTGGTTCGAGAGGCCGTAGCGGATGGTGCCGGAGCCCACCGGGTCGGAATAATAGACGTCCGAATAGATGCCATAGTAGTTGCGCGCGTAACCGGCCTCCAGCGAGTAGTCGACCAATCCCTCCGCCAGCAATTGCGTGGAGACGTAGAAGGGAACGTCGGCGACGATCTGGCGGCCGCTCGATTCGGTCAGCACCAGCCGTGCCTGGCCCGGACCGGCCACGATGGGCAGGTTGGTCACCTGGAAGGGCCCGCTGGGAAGCTGCTTGTCGAGCGTCCTCTGGCCGTTGACGAATACTTCCACCGTGGAGGGGACGGCGGCGCTGCCGGCGAGGCTGGGGATGGGCAGGGTGACGAGATCCGGCCGAAGCCCGAAATTCCTTCGGATCTGCACGCCGCCGAGCCGTACCGGCCGGGTCCAGAGCAGCCCGCCGGATACCAAGTCGCCGGCGGTGTAGGTCGCGAGGTTGCGCGCGTCGAAATAGGTCCAGCTGGTGTTCAGGCGCAGAAAATCCGGCGCGCCATATTCGCTGGCGCCGGTATTGGCGATGAAGGAATAGTTCAGGTTGCCGAAGGGCGAGAACAGCGTGTTGTCGAGCGTCGCTGACGTTCCCTGATAATCGGGGATGGAGAAGAACTCCTCGTTCTGGAAATTGGCGAACAGCGTGTAGTTCGACACCACGCCCCAATCGCTTTCGGGATCGGCCCGCGCGACCGGGTCGCCGCGCGCATCGACGTTGCGCGGGATGCGCAAGGCATCGGGCGCCTCGACCTGCAACGACTGCGAGGCGGCATCGTAGCGGAAGCTCGCCCCGCTCATGCGGTCGAGCCTGACGCGCCCATCCGCTCCCAGCGCCGCCCGCTGCGGCCGGATGCCGAGCTCCGACAATTCCTTGGGATCGACGCTGAGCGTGCCGTCGGCCTCCTGGCGGAACGATCCGATCAGCCCGGTGGTGACGCCGTTCACGAAGACTTCGAGCTGGAGGTCGAGCGCGGGGCCTGCCGCCGCCGCGCCGGTGTCGTCGGGGGCGGGGGCCACCTCCGGCGCGGCGGCATGCGCAAGGCCCTGGTGAACACACAGCATGAAGAGGGCGGCCAGGAGAGCGAGGCTATTTCGCAGCCTGCACCGTCGCCTGCACGCGGATGCGATTATTGTCGCTCGCCGCATTGAGCACCACAGCTGTGCCAGGCTTCACGTTGCGGGCGGCCGGAAACGACCAGCTCCGCGACGAGCCTCCAAGGACGTAGCCGGCGAGCCCCTTCCTGTCCGCCAGCAACTGGCCGGAGGCGGTGGCGAGCGACATGTCCGCGATCTTCTGCCGGCGGCTGCCGCCGTTCGTCGCCGTCACCGTCACCCCGGAGCGGCCGGCCGACACCTGCCATTGCAGCTGCGGCGCGGAGACCTCGAGGCCGGAGAAGAACACCGGGATCGACTGCCGGACCAGCAGGGAGATCCGGCCCGGCTGCACCCGGCCGGCCGTGGGCAGCTCGTCGATGAGCAGGCGGTAGCTTTCCTCGCCTCCCGATGCGGGGCCGCCGGCGCGCACCACCCGCACCACGTAGCTGGCGCCCGGCGCCAGGGTGGCGGCCGGCGGGCTGGCCACGACATCGGTGGTCGGCTGCAACGCGTCCTGGCCGTCGGCGCCCTGCATCCAGCGGAAGACGCGGATCTGGACATTCGCCGGCTGGGTGCCCTCGTTGCGCAGGGTGATCGCGCCCGTGGCGGCCGGTGCGGCCAGATCGAGCGTGACCGGTACGACGCGCAGCGCTCCCGCCGATGCCACGCCAGATGTGACGAACGAGGCCAGCGCCCAGAGAAGTGCGCAGCAGAAAGGCTTCATGATCCGGCAACAATACGCTTGAGTGCGGGGCGTCTCAGTAATCGACGGAGATGATCACCGTATCGGAATAGGTATTGGCGGTCGGTGTCGTCTGCGAGGGGACCCGGCCATAGACGGTGTAGGGCTGCGCGGAGCCGTTGCCGCTCGCCGATACCGTATCGGTGCCCGAATCCACGCCCCATACCTGGGTATGGCCGCTGTCGCGGTACAGGCTGTAGGCGACGGTCTCAGCGCCGGAGGTCATGAGACGGTTCGTGGTCGTCGCGCCGGTTCCCGTGCCGGTACCAAGGGAAATCACATAGGGCGTTCCGTTGGTGCACTGTACTTCGAAGCTGCCTTCCGCCGTAAGGGCGGTATTCAGCAGGCCAACGCTGCCGAAGTTCACGTTACTGACCGCCGAGATGGCGCATGTTGCGTTGATGGTGATGCTCACGCCAAGATTTGACGTCGTGGTTACTGCGTTGGCCGTGCCGCCGGCGGACAGCGCGAGCCCGGAGGCCAGCGCGACGCATCCCAACCACCGAGAGCCCCTCCGAAGACCGGGCCGAAATTTTTTCACTGAGAGTCTCCCCCAAAGGTATCGATTTTTTTTCAGGATACATGCATCCTTTCATCCGTCAATAAAGTCGCGAATATGAATTAAACTGGTGTTAGGCTACGACGAGCATGCGGAAGAGGTATTGATCGAGGTATAAATTCACCGCTCGGAACTATTCGGTCGTCTCGGTGTTCCGGCTGCTTGAATTGCCGGGCGGGGGTATCGGTCGTTTTTTCGAGATGTGGGTTTTCCTGCGAAAAGTTTCGCCTTTCGAGAGTAAGGGCGCAATACGCCGACCGTTTCCGCCAGATGATTTTCCTGTACGCGGTCGCGCGGTCGCCTCGTATAGCCGCGAGCGGGGCGCGGTGCCTGTCCGGCGAGGCGTGCCGGCCATTTCCCTAAGGTAATCTGCTTCGAACCATCACCGGAAGTCCACATCGGGAAGCGGCTGTCCCCCGAGGCCTGCCGGCTGCCGACGGCGTCATTCCATTTCGCGGGCAGCGACGTTCTCGGACGGCCGGCGGTCGCCTCAAGCCTTCCGGCACGCGCCTCTCGATTCAGAAAGCGGGCCCGATGCCGCGGCCCCGGCGGGGCGTCGGGCTTGGGCGGATGATGTCGCGGCGATTATTGCCCGGCCAGCCGGTCGAGCTCGCGCCGGACGGCCTGCATCCGTTCCCAGGAACGGCGGCTTGCCCGCACGAGCTGCAAACGTTCCTCGGCCGTGACCGCCTGGCGCCGAGCCTTGGCCAGCGCTACCGCCTGCACATCCAAGGCCGTCTCGAAATCCGCCAGCAGTTCGTTGATCGTCTGCATCGTGGCCTCCGTCGCCCGGACCATCGTTGATAGCTGGTGCTGCCGAGGACGGCGTCAAGTACCTGCCGGCCCGAAGCCCGCGCCGCCATTCGGGGCGGCGATGCGCAGGGTTCTTCGGTTGCCGGGGAGGGGCTTTCCGGGGACGAGCGGCGGGCCGCGCTACGGAACGGCGGAATCCACGCGTGGCGCCAGACGCTCGGCGAAGGCGGAGAAGAACTGGTCCGCCAGCTTGCGCGACGTGGCCTGCACGAGGCGGCCGCCCAGCGCCGCGAGCTTGCCGCCGATCTCCGCCCTGGCGCTGTAGCTCAGCACGGTCGCTTCGCCCTCCTCGGCAAGCGCGACCTCGGAGGCGCCCTTCGCGAAGCCGGCGACGCCGCCATTGCCCTGGCCGACGATGCGGCAGCCCTTCGGGGCGTCGATGTCCAGCAGGTCGACCGAGCCGGCGAACAGCGCCGAAACCGGCCCGACCTTCAGCTGCACCTTGGCCCGGAAGCTGGTCGGCGAGGTCTGCTCCAGCTCCTTGCAGCCGGGAATGCAGGCCTTCAGCGTCTCGACGTCGAGCAGCGCCGCCCAGACCGCCGCCCGCGGCGCCGCGATGCGGTGTTCGCCGGTGATGTCCATGAATGTCCTCCGGGCGCCGTCACACGGCGCAGTAGCGTTCCTGGATGGCCTTGTCGGCGAGCAGCGCCGCCGCGCTGCTGGAATGGACGATCTCGCCCTGGTCGATGATGACCGCGCGGTCGGCCAGCCTGAGCGCCCATTCGACGTTTTGCTCCACCAGCAGCAGCGTGACGCCCTCGTCGCGCAGCCGGCGGAACAGCGCGCCCATCTCCTCGACCAGCACCGGCATGATGCCCTCGGACGGCTCGTCCAGCAGGATCATGCGCGGGCGGGCGATCATGGCGCGGGCGATGGCCAGCATCTGCTGCTCGCCGCCCGAGAGGGTGACTCCCTGCTGGTCGAGCCGCTCCTTGAGGCGCGGGAAGGTGCGGGCGATGTCGTCGATGGCGGCGCGCTCGTCGATGCCGCGATCGGCCGCGAGCAGGCCGAGTTGCAGGTTCTCGCGCACCGACAGGCCGGGCACGATGCGCCGCTCCTCCGGCACATAGGCGAGGCCGAGCCGGAACCGCGCATGGGCGGGGAGCGGCAGGAGTTCGGTGCCGGCAAAGCGCACCGAGCCGGTGGCCTTCGGCATCAGCCCCATGACCGAGCGGATGGTGGTGGTCTTGCCGGCGCCGTTGCGCCCGACCAGCGCAACGATCTCTCCCGGCTCCACCGCCAGCGACAGGCCGTGCAGTACATGGCTGGCGCCGTACCAGGCGTTCAGGCCGTCGATCTCAAGCATAGCCATCGTTCTGTCCCAGATAGACGCGGCGGACCTCCGGGTCCGACTGGATGTGGCACGGGTCGCCATCGGCGATCAGCCGGCCGTGATGCAGCACGAGGATGCGGTCGCTGAGGCCGAGGATCATCTTCATCTTGTGCTCGACGAGCAGGATGGTGCGGTCCGCCGCCAGCTTCTCGATCAGCGCGACCATGTCGCGGGTTTCTTCCGGGCCCATGCCGGCGGTCGGCTCGTCGAGCAGCAGCAGTTCGGGAGCGGCGACGAGGGCGATGGCGATCTCCAGCGCCCGCTGCTGGCCATGGGCGAGGAACTTCGCCGTCGTCGTGCGGCGACCGAGAAGGCCTACCGCGGCGAGGGCGGCGTCGGCCCGCTCGTCGAGCTCGGACATCGCCGCGCGGGCGCGCCAGATGTCGTAGCGGGTGCGGAAGGCCTGCGCCGCGACGCGGACATTCTCGTGCACCGACAGTTCCGGGAAGATGTTGGTGATCTGGTAGGAGCGGGCGATGCCGAGATGCACGAAGCGGTGCTGCGGCGTGCCGGTGATGTCGCGCTGCTTGAAGCGGATCGTGCCGGCCGAGGGCGCCAACACACCGGAGAGCAGGTTGAAGAAGGTGCTCTTGCCGGCGCCGTTGGGGCCGATGATCGCCGTCACCTTGTTCGGCTCGAAGGCGGCGGTCACGCCCTCGAGCGCGACGAAGCCACCGAAGCGCCGGCCGATATTCTCCACCGCGAGAAGAGGGGCGCTCATCGGCCGGCCCTCCAGGCGAGCAGCGTGCCCCAGATGCCCTTGGGCAGGAACAGCACGAACAGGATGAACACGGTGCCGACCACGATCTGCCAATGCGGCGTCCATAGCGAGACGACGTCCTCCATCAGCAGGAAGGCGAGCGCGCCGACGAACGGGCCGAAGAAGCTGCCGGCGCCGCCGAGCAGCGTCATCATCACGATCATGCCGGAGGTCTGGATGCCGAGTATGTCGAGCGGGACGATGGCGAGATGCAGCGCGAACAGCGCGCCGGCCAGCGCGCAGACGAGGCCCGACAGGGTGAAGGACATCACCTTCGAGCGCTCGACGTCGTAGCCGCAGGCGCGGGCGCGGGTCTCGTTCTCGCGGATCGCCTCGATCACCGCGCCGAAGGGGGAGTTGAGGATGCGCGAGACGAACCACAGGGCGAGGGCGGCGAACACCATCAGCACATAGTATTTCTTCACCGGGTCGAGGAAGTCGATCGACCAGCCGAACAGGTCGATGCGGGCGAGGGTGAAGCCGCGCAGGCCGTTCTCGCCGCCGGTGATCGAGGTCGCCTGCAGCGCCGTGTAGTAGACGAGTTGCGCCAGCGCCAGCGTGACCATCGAGAAATAGATGCCGCGCGTGCGGATCGCCAGCAGCCCGACGACGAAGGCGAGCGCGCCGCCGGCCAGCATGCCGTAGCCGATCGCCGCGAACCAGGGCAGGCCGAACTGGCCGATGCCGATCCCGGTGGCATAGGCGCCGGCGCCGAAGAAGGCGGCGTGGCCGAAGGACAGCATGCCGGTGTAGCCGAACAGCAGATTGTAGCCGACGGCGAGGAGGCCGTAGATCAGCACGTTGACGGCCAGCGCCTGCGAGGGCAGCACCCAGGGCAGCAGGCACAGCACGAGGACGGAGAGCGGCACCCGCCAGCGGGCGAGGCGCTCGCGCCAGCCGCGCCGGCCGGCGGGGCCGGCCATCACCTCGGCGACGGAATGGACGGAGGCGGTCATGTCGGGGATCTCCTCACGCGCGGCCGGGCTTGCCGAACAGCCCCTGCGGGCGGATGAGCAGCACGAGGGCCATGAGCGCGAACATCACGATGGTCGCCATCTCCGGTGCGAACAGCGCGGTCATGCTGATGGCGATGCCGATGAGCAGGCCGGCGACGATCGCCCCGACCAGCGAGCCCATGCCGCCGATGACGGTGACGACGAAGGCCTCGGCCAGCACCAGCGTGCCCATTTCCGGGTCGACGCTGCGCATCGGCGCGGCGAGCACGCCGCCGAGCGCGGTGAGCCCGACGCCGAGGCCGAACACCATCAGCCAGACCCTGGCGACATCGACGCCCAGCACCCGCATGATCTGCGGGTCGCGGGCGCCGGCCCGCACGATCAGGCCGAACCGGGTCTTCTCCAGCCCCAGCCAGAGCAGCAGCAGGATCACCGCGACGACGCCGACCACGAACAGGCGGTAGATCGGGAAATAGCCGATGCCGAGATCGGCGACGCCGGCGAGTTCCGGCGGGGTCGGGAAGGGCATGCCCTCATTGCCGAACAGGATGCGCACCGTCTCGACCAGCACATAGCCGAGCCCGAAGGTGAGCAGCAGCGGGTCGTCGATGGAGCGCCCGTAGAGCGGGCGGATCAGCACCCGTTCGATCAGCATGCCGAAGGCACCGACCGCGAGGGGCGCCACGAGCAATCCCCACCAGAAGCTGCCGGTGAGGGTGGCGACATAGAGGCCGGCATAGGCCCCGACCATGAACAGCGCGCCATGGGCGAAATTCACCACGCCCAGCATGCCGAAGATGATCGACAGGCCGAGCGCGACCATGACCAGGATGGCGCCGAGCGCCACCCCCGAGAAAAGCTGCATGGCGATGAGTTCGGCATCCATCCCGGATCCTCCCTGACGAGACGTCGATGGCGGGTCAGGACGGGAAGCCGAGCTCGGTGCAACTGCGCAGGATGTCCTCGGAAGCCGGCTCGACGGCGAGGATGCGGAACGGATCCGCCTCGTCCGGCGTGTCGGCCTTGGCCTTGGATTCCAGCACCAGCACCGACTGCACCGACTGGTGGTCGCATTTGCGGTAGTGCTGCGGCCCCTTGGCGACGTCGTAGGTCAGCGCTTCCAGCGCCGCCACCACCTTGTCGGTATCGGTGCCGCCGGCCTTCTCCATGGCGAGCAAGAGCGAGGAGACGCCGGTGAAGCCATAGGCGCCGTAATCGGTGGGGTAGGCGCCTTTATAGGCGGCCCGGTAGGCCTCGTTGAAGGCCCTGGCTGAGGCCAAGGTGTCCTGCAGCTTCCAATAATAGTTGGCGCCGCCGATCACGCCCTCATAGGCCTCCCCGCCGATGCCGAGCCGCTGCGTGTAGAGCAGCACCGGCACCACGATCTTCGCCTGCTTGTTGAGGCCGAAATCCACCGCCTGCTTGATCGAATTCGCCTGGTCGCGGCCGAAATTGCAGATGCACAATATGTCCGGTTTCATGGCGCGCAGGCGCGGCATGAAGGTGGAATAGTCCGGCGCGCCGATGGGGTGCAGGATCTCGCCGACGCTCTCGGCGCCGATCGCCGCCTGCGCCCGCTTGAAGCCGCGCAGGATCTCGTGGCCGAAGGCATAGTCGGCGGCGAGATAGGCGATCCTCATGCCGGGCTTGAAGGTGTGCCTGGCGACGGCGGCCGTCGTCATGTGCGGGTTCAGCGCCTCGTGGAAGGTGACGCGGCTGAAGTCCTTGACCTCGTTGATGGTATCGGACTGGCTGATCGAGACGAAGATCACGCCGCGGGCGCGGGTGACCTCGTTGATGGCGAGCTGCACCGCACTGGACAGCGAACCGACCACGGCGTGGACCTTTTCCTTCTCGATCAGCTCCAGCGTGCGGGTCGCGGCCTCGCCGGCGTTCATCTTGTCGTCGCGCACGAACAGCTCGACCTTGCGGCCGCCGATGCCGCCCTTGTCGTTGACGAGCTTCACCGCGAGCTCGGCGCTGCGGACTTGGTCCTTCGCCTCCGCGGCATAGGGGCCGGTCAGCGGGGTGGGAAAGCCGATGCGGATGGTCTCACCTTGCGCGCGAAGCAGTCCCGGCATGGCGAGGGTGGCGGTGCCGGCGGCGAGGCCGGCCAGCGCGTGCCGGCGGGTCATGGGAAAGGAAGGCAGGCCCTTGCTGGTCATGGTTTCCTCCGCGGATCATGGTTTTTGTCGTTATCATTCTGTTTTCAGGTCAGTGGCTTGGCGTCAGATTTTACCGAGCGACTTCAGGAGCCGCGCCGGTGTCATCGGTATCTGGGCGATGCGGCCTCCCAAGGGGGCCATCGCGTCGTTGACGGCATTGAGCGCCGCGGCCGAGGCGGCGGCGGTGCCGGCCTCGCCGCAGCCCTTGGCGCCGAGCACGGTGTCGGCGGTCGGGGTCTCGACATGGCCGACGACGATGTCGGGCATTTCGCAGGCCATGGGCACGAGATAATCGGCGAGCGAGCCATTGGTGAGCTGGCCGCCGGCATCGTAGCGGCACTCCTCGAAGAAGGCAGCGCCCAATCCCTGCACCACGCCGCCGCGCACCTGTTCGTCGACCAGCAGCGGGTTGATGATGCGGCCGCAATCTTCCACCACCCAATGCCTGAGGATCTTCACGAGGCCGGTGTCGGTGTCGAGCTCGACATGGCAGCCCTGGACGCCGTTGGTGAAGGCGAAGGGATAGCCCTGCGGCGCGTAGTGATGGGTGATCGACAGCTGCGCGTTGGTATCCGGCGGCAGGGTGTCGGAGCGGAAATAGGCGATGCGGGCGACCTCGGCGAGGCTGATGCGCTCGGCGCCACCCATCGCGTCGACGATCCGCCCGTCGCGCAGATCGAGCTGGCCGGGGCTTGCCTGCAAGATGGCGGCGGCCAATGCCAGCACGTTGTCGCGCAGCCGGCGCGCCGCCTGCAGCGCCGTCTCGCCGCCGATGCCGGCGCCGCGGCAGGCCCAGGTGGCGCCGCCATGCGGGGTGGTCTCGGTGTCGCCGGTGACGACGCGCACCTTCTCGCGGGCCACGCCGAGCTGATCGGCGACGATCTGGCCGATGATGGTCTCGGTGCCCTGGCCCTGCTCGGTGACGGAGATCAGGCAGCGCACCTCGCCGGAGGGGGTGATGCTGAGGGTGGCGCCGTCCTGCGCCGAGATGCGCGCGCCGCCGATGCCGTAGAAGGCCGGGCTCGGATTGGAGATCTCGACGAAGCTGGCGATGCCGATGCCGCGATGAATGCCGCGCGCCCGCAGCGCCGCCTGCTCGGCGCGCAGGGCGTCATACTCAATCAGCGCCTTGAGCTTTGCGAGGCACGCCTGGTGCGACAGCGCCTCGAATTTGTAGCCGGTCGGGGAGTCGCAGGGGTAGGCCTCGTCCGGGATCAGGTTCTTCTCGCGCATCGCCACCGGATCGAGCCCGGCCCGCGCGGCGGCGAGGTCGACCATCCGCTCGGTGACGGCGCAGGCGACCGGATGGCCGACGGCGCGGTACTGGCTGGTCTGCACCTTGTTCTGGAACACCACCGACAATTCCGCCCGGTAGTTGCGGAAGCGATAGGGCGCGCCCATCAGCCGGACGACCTGGTTGCCTTCCACCGCGCTGGTGCGCGGATAGGTGGAGAAGGCGCCGATGGCGGTGACGTCGTCGACATCCATGGCGAGGATGGTGCCCTCGGCATCCACCGCCATGCGGGCCCGCACGCGATGATCGCGGGCATGGATGTCGGAGACGAAGGATTCCATGCGGTCGGCGACATATTTCACCGGCCGCCGGCACATCAGGGCGAGGCCGATGACCGCCATGTCCTCGTGATAGACATGCAGCTTCATGCCGAAGGAGCCGCCAATATCGGGCGCGATCACCCGCACGCTGGCTTCCGCTATGCCGAAGTGGCGGGAATACAGGTCCTGGAACTGGTAGGGCGTCTGGGTGGCGTGGTGGACGGTGAGCTTGCCCTCGCCGGCGTCCCAATCGGCGAGGATGGCGCGCGGCTCAAGCGTCACCGCCGTGTGGCGGCCGAAATGGAACTCTTCCTCCACCACATGGGCGGCGCCGGCGAAGATCGCGTCGAGCCCGCCGGTGTCGAGCCGGGTGCGGAAGCACAGATTGTCCTCGATCCCGGATGCCGCGCGGTCGGCGCCGGGCGTGCGGGCGGCGTCGATGTCGGTGACCGGGGGTAGTTCCTCGAATTCGACCAGGATCGCCTCGGCGGCGTCTTCCGCCTGGGCGCGGCTGTCGGCGACGACGGCGACCACCGCCTGCCCGGACCACAGCACTTCCTCGAGCGGCAGCGGCAGCTGCGGCGCCGACTTCATGCCCTTGAAATGGTCGAGCGTGCCGGTCCACGGCGTGCAGAGCCCGGCGAGATCGGCGCCGGTGGCGACGAGGCGCACGCCCGGCATGGCGCGGGCCGCCTCCGTATCGATGGAGGCGATGCGGGCATGGGCATAGGGGCTGCGCAGGAAGGCGGCGTGCAACATGCGCGGCAGCACGAGATCGGTGACATAGCGCCCGCGCCCGGCCAGCAGTCGCTTGGCATTCGGCCGCGGCACCGAGCGGCCGATATAGGAGTTCGGGCGATCGAGGCTGCCGAGCGGGGCGTTCATGCCGGCTCCTCCATGAACGGGGCCGCGGTCTCGCCGGCCGCGCGGCGGCGGGCGACGGTCTCGATGGCATCGACGATCGCCTCATAGCCGGTGCAGCGGCAATAATTGCCGGAGAGCGCGTCGCGGATTTCCGCGCGGCTGGGCAGGGCGGTGCGGGCCAGCAGCCCCTGCGCGCTCACCAGCATGCCGGGGGTGCAGAAGCCGCATTGCAGGGCGTTGCGCTGATGGAAGGCGTGCTGGAGATCGGCGAGGACGCCGTTTTCCGTCAGCCCCTCGACGGTGGCGATCTCGGCGCCGTCCGCCTGTACGGCGAAGGTGAGGCAGGCATGCACCGGCGCGCCGTCGAGCATGACGAGGCAGGCGCCGCACACCCCCATCTCGCAGCCGGCATGGGTGCCGGTGAGGCCGAGATCGCGGCGCAGGAAATCCGCCAGCGTCTCGCGCGGCTCGACGAGCCGGGTCAGCGTCTCGCCATTGACGGTGAGGGTGACGGGGAGGGCGCTGCTCATGCCGCCTCCGCCATGCCGCCGAGCAGGCGGCCGAGCAGCACGCGGGCGAGATGCAGCCGCATCGCCGCGGGCACCTCCGCATCATCGGGCGGATCGAGGTCGTCCGCCAGGGCGGACTGGGCCTTTCGGATGCTGTCGGGGTCGAGGCGCCGGCCGATGAGCGCCGCCTCCGCCGCCCGCGCCCGTAGCGGTGTGGAGCCAACCGCGAGGCAGGCGATACGCGCTTCGTCCACGATGTCTCCGGGCATGGTCAGCATCACGCCGCAGCCGGCAAGGGCATAGTCGCCCCGGCGGCGGGCGATTTCGTCGAAGGCGCAGCGATGTCCCGGGCCTGCGGCGGGAATATGCAGGGCGACGAGCAGTTCGCCCGGCTCGAGCGCGGTCTGGTAGAGGTCCTGGAAGAAATCCCCGGCCGGCACGCGGCGCGATCCCTCCGGCCCGGTGATTTCCATCTCGGCATCCATGGCGAGCAGCATCGCCGGGAACTCGGCCGCCGGATCGGCAAGCGCGACGCTGCCGCCCAGCGTGCCGCGATTGCGTATGGCCGGGTGCGCGACATGGGGAGCGGCGAGCGCCAGCAGCGGCGCATGGGTCGCGACCAGCGGGTGATCGTGCAGCTCGACATGGCGGGTGAGGGCGCCGAGCCGCAGCCACCCCTCCTCCACCGCGATGCCGCGCAGTTCGGCGATATGGGCGATGTCGACCAACCGCGCGGGCGCCTGCAGGCGCAACGCCAGCGCCGGCACGAGGCTTTGCCCGCCCGCAATGTAGCTGGCGTCGCCGTCGGCCTGCTCAAAGGCGGTAAGCGCCTCCGCAACGCTGGCGGGGCGGGCATAGTCGAAGGCCCGGGCTTTCAAGGCGCCGAACTCCCTGGCTGCGCTTCCTCTCCAGATTTGTAACCATCTGGTCTCAAAATGAACGCACGACAGGCAGCAAGCGTCAAGTTAAAATGACCAGATGGTCACAAGTTTGCGCCAGCAAGCCGAGACGTTATATTTGTGAATGCATAACGAGAACAGGCATGACGATTACCGAAGACGGCGCGACCGAGACCCGTCCCCGCCGGCGCAACATGCGGGCGCCGGAAAGGGAGCAGGCCATTCTGGACGAGGCGATCCGCTTCTTTGCCGAGCAGGGTTTCGCCGGCCAGACCCGCGAGCTCGCCAAGCGCATGGGCATCACCCATTCGGCGATCTACCGCCATTTCCCGAGCAAGGAAGCGCTGATCGAGCGGGTCTACGAGCATGTCTATCTGAGCCGCTGGAAGTCGTCCTGGGGACCGCTGATCGCCGACCGTTCCCGACCGCTGGAGCAGCGGCTGCGGCAGTTTTACCGGGAATATGTCGAGCAGGTCTTCGACCATGACTGGGTGAGGATCTTCGTCTTCTCCGGGCTTCGATCCGTCGACATCACCAGCCGCTATCTCGACAAGGTGCGGGGCGAGGTGATCGAGCCCGCCTGCGCCGCGCTGCGCGCGGAGTTCGACCTGCCGGACATCTCGGAGGTGCCGCTCTGCGAGCGGGAGACCGAGATGTTCTGGGGCCTGCACGGCCGCGTCTTCTACATCGCGATCCGTCGCTACGTGTATCAGGCGCCGGCACCGCGCGACCTCGACGAGATCATCTCCGACGCGGTGCGGATCTTCGTCATCGGTGCCCGCGAGGTATTGCCGGAAATCGTGCGGCGCGAGGGCTGAGCGCCTTCCGCCTGACGCGGCCGCCGCCCGCCGCCCTTTGCACCCCGCGGGGCTATGAGCGAATGACAGGGCTCGGCCGCGGTTGGAAGACCGGGCGACCGATCGCCGTTCCGCGAGAATACAGCGGGAAATCTTCGCAGGGCACGGGAATACGCGAGATGCCGCCGCCGCCATCCTGCGGCGGGGCTCCGCTATGTCCGGCTGCGGGCGTTGACGTCAGGGAATCCGACAAAATGATGGGTGAAATCCATGCATTTTTCGCATGGCTGGGGATGGATATAGAATTTTACTAATCTATATCAGCCCCGGGTCGACGGGGCGGGTCGGCAATGGTCACCAGAGGGAGTTCGATGCACACCTCCAGTCCATCCGGTTTGTCACGTCGCAGATTTCTCGCGTCGACGGCCATGGCAGCGCTGCTGGCGGCCAGCGGCAAGGCGTTCGGCGACGTGATCCGCGGTACGCAGCCCTTCTCGCCCTTCGACTACGCGCCGCCGGAAACCCTGCCGGGCGGCCGCTGGTACTTCTTCTCGCCGGACGAGGCGAGGGCGGTGGAGGCGATCGTCGAGCGGCTGATCCCGGCCGACGATCTCAGCGTCTCCGGCAAGGAGGCCGGCTGCGCCGAGTTCATCGACCGCCAGCTCGCCGGTTCCTACGGCTCCTATGAGCGGCTCTACATGCAGGGGCCGTTCCAGAAGGGCACGCCCGAACAGGGCGACCAATCGGAATTCGTGCCGCGCGCCCGTTACCGCCGCGGCCTCGCCGCACTCGACGCCTGGTGCCGCGCCAGCCACTCCAAGGCCTTCGCAGAACTGCCGGGCGAGACCCGCGACGAGATCCTGTCAGGGCTCGAGGCCGGCAAGATCGAGCTGCCGGGCTTCGACGGCAGGCTGCTGTTCGAGACCGTGCTCGGCAACACCATGGAAGGCTTCTTCGCCGACCCGATCTATGGCGGCAACAAGGACATGGTGTCGTGGAAGATGCTGGGCTTTCCCGGCGCCCGCTACGACTACCGGGACTATGTCGAGCGCCACAACGAGAAGCTGGACCTGCCGCCACTGTCCATTGCCGGCCGGCCGGAATGGAAGACGAGGGGCTGAAGACATGGCTGTGAAACTCCCCCGCAAGGACGTGGTGGTCATCGGGCTCGGCTGGGCCGGCTCGATCATCGCCAATGAGCTGACCGACGAAGGCCTCGATGTCGTCGCCATCGAGCGCGGTCCGTGGCGCGACACGGCGCGTGACTTCAACATCGCCACCGCCGCCGACGAGCTGCGCTACAACCAGCGCCAGGAACTGATGGTGCGCCCGGCGCAGAACGCCATCACCGTGCGCAACAACGCCTCGCAGACCGCGCTGCCGATGCGCAACTGGGGCTCGTTCCATCCCGGCAACGGCACGGGCGGCGCCGGCAACCACTGGGCTGGCATCACCTTCCGCTTCGGGCCGGACGACTTCCGCCTCAAGAGCTACCTCACCGAGAAATACGGCGCCGCCGCCATGCCCGAGGAGCTCACGCTCCAGGACTGGGGCACCGACTGGGCGGAGATGGAGCCGCATTACGCGTCCTTCGACCGGATCGCCGGCATTTCCGGCAAGGCCGGCAACCTGAACGGCGTCATCCAGGAGGGCGGCAACCCGTTCGAGGGGCCGCGCTCGGAGGAATACCCGACCAAGCCGATGAGGCAGCCCTATGGGCCGACGCTGTTCGCGGAGGCCGCGCGCAAGCTCGGCTACAAGCCGTTCCCGGTGCCGTCGGCGCTGTTGTCGGAGGCCTATACCAACCCGCTCGGCGTCACCATGGGGCCGTGCACCTTCTGCGGCTTCTGCACCAATTACGGCTGCGCCAACTATTCCAAGGCCAGCGCCATCACCACCGTGCTGCCGGCGCTGGTGCGCAAGTCGAACTTCACCGCGGTGACCAATTCCGAGGTGCTGCGCGTGACGCTCGACCGCTCCGGCACCCGCGCCACCGGCGTCGTCTATGTCGATAGTTCCGGGCAGGAATGGGAACAGCCGGCCGACCTCGTGGTGGTCAGCGCCTTCACCTTCGAGAATGTGCGGCTGATGCTGCTGTCGGGGGTCGGCAAGCCCTATGACCCGGCGACCAACAGCGGCAGCACGGGGCGCAATTACTGCTACCAGACCGCCAACAGCGTGCAGATGTTCTTCGACGACAAGAACTTCAACTCCTTCATCGGCGGTGGTGCCGTCGGCATGGGGATCGACGAGTTCAACAACGACAATTTCGACCATTCCGGCCTCGGCTTCTTCGGCGGCGGCTCGATCCGGGTGACGCCGATCGGCGCGGCGCCGATCGGCAGCCGTCCGACCCCGCCCGGCACGCCGCGCTGGGGCTCGAAATGGAAGAGCGAGACGCAGAAGGCCTATCTCAGCACCATGAGCATCGGCTGCGAGGCGTCGAGCTACGCCATTCGCGGCAACTACCTGTCGCTGGACCCGACCTACAAGGATCGGCTCGGCCGGCCGCTGCTGCGGGTCACCTTCGACTTCCCGGAGAACGACCTGAAGATGGCGCAGTACTGCACCTCCAGGGTCGCCGAGATCGCCCGCGCCATGGGGCCGCGCCAGATCGTCGAGCGGCCGATGAAGGGACACTGGAACAGCGTGCCCTATCAGTCCTCGCATGTGGTCGGCGGCTTCGTCATGGGCACCGATCCGACCACCAGTTCGGTGAACAAGTATCTGCAGGCCTGGGACGTGCCGAACCTGTTCGTGGTCGGCGCCTCCGCCTTCCCGCAGAACCCGGGCTACAACCCCACTGGCACGGTGGGGGCGCTGGCCTTCAAGGCGGCGGACGCCATCCGCACCCTCTATCTGAAGGCGCCGGGCGCGTTGGTGCCGGCATGAGGAAGAGCGTTCTCCTCGCCCTCGCCATCCTCGGCGGCCTGTCTGCCGCGGCACAGGCCGGCGACCAGACCGACTTCGTCACCGTCGAGCGCGGCCGCTATCTCGCCGTGCTCGGCGACTGCGCCGCCTGCCACACCGCGCCCGGCGGCAAGCCCTTCGCCGGCGGCGTGCCGATCGAGACGCCGTTCGGCCGGCTGGTCGGCGCCAACATCACGCCGGACCGCGAGACCGGCATCGGCGACTGGACGCTGGAAGACTTTCAGCGGGCCATGTCGGAAGGCGTCGCCAAGGGCGGCTACCATCTCTACGGCGCCATGCCCTACACCGCCTATACCAAGGTGACGGCGGCGGACAATGCGGCGCTGTTCGCCTATCTCAAGACGCTGGAGCCGGTGCACAGCGAGGTCGAGACCAACCAGCTGCCCTTCCCGTTCAACATCCGGCTCAGCCTGTTCGGCTGGAACCTCCTGAACTTCACCAAGGGCGAATATGTGCCGGATCCCAAGCGGGACGCGGAATGGAATCGCGGCGCCTATCTCGTGCAGGGGCTGGCCCATTGCGGCACCTGCCACACGCCGAAGAACGTGATCGGCGGCGACAAGAACGACCAGTTCCTGAAGGGCAACGTCGTCGATGGCTGGCTGGCGCCCGACATCACCGGCAATGCGCATGAGGGCATCGGCAAGTGGTCGGTCGACGAGCTGATCGACTACATGAAGGACGGCGCCAATCGCTACGACATCGCCTCCGGGCCGATGGCGGAGGTGGTGGAGAAATCGTCGAGCCAGTGGACCGATGCCGATCTCAAGGCGGTGGCGACCTACCTGAAGAGCCTCGACGGTTCGCCGACCGCCCCGCCGGCGCCGCTGGCCGCCTCCGATCCGCGAATGGTGGCCGGTCGGGCGATCTATGAGGATCGCTGCTCGGGGTGCCATGTCGGCAAGGGCGAGGGTATCGCCGGGCTGTTCCCGAAGCTTGCCGCCGCGCCGCTCGTCAACAATGCCGATCCGGCCTCGCTGATCCGCGTGGTGCTGGCGGGAAGCCGGGCCGGGGCGACCGATGCCCGCCCGACCGGTCCTTCCATGCCGGCCTTCGCCTGGAACCTGAAGGACGAGGACGTCGCCAACCTGCTCACCTATGTGCGCAACAGCTGGGGCAATGCCGCGCCGCCGGTGGCGGCCGGCGAGGTGGCGAAACTGCGGAGCGAATTGCAGCCCTGAGGGAGCGCGGCGGGCGGCCGGGATACCGGCCGTGCGTCTGGATATCGCCGGGGCTCCTGGGCCCGAACGGCGTGGAAAGAGTGGCCGCCGCCGGATCCCCGGCGGCGGCCATTTTCGTCAGGATCAGGCGAGATCGAAGCGGTCGAGGTTCATCACCTTGGTCCAGGCCGCCACGAAGTCGTCGACGAACTTCGCCTGGGCGTCCGAGCTGGCATAGACCTCGGCCAGGGCGCGCAGCACCGAGTTGGAGCCGAACACCAGATCGACGCGGGTGCCGGTCCACTTGACCTCGCCGGTCTTGCGGTCGCGGCCCTCATAGAGGTTCTTCCCCTCGTCGACGGCCTTCCATTGCGTGCTCATGTCGAGGAGATTGCCGAACACGTCGTTGGTCAGCGCGCCCGGGCGCGCGGTCAGGACGCCATGGGTCGAGCCGTCGGCGTTGATGTTGATCGCGCGCAGGCCGCCGACCAGCACCGTCATCTCCGGCGCCGTCAGGGTCAGCAACTGCGCCTTGTCGATCAGCGCCACCTCGGCCGGAACCTTGAGGCCCGCCTTCTGGTAGTTGCGGAAACCGTCCGCCGCCGGCTCCATGACGCCGAAGGCGTGGAGGTCGGTCTCGTCCTGCGTCGCGTCCGTGCGGCCGGGCGAGAAGGGCACGGCGACGTCATGACCGCCGACCTTCGCCGCCTGCTCGACGCCGGTATTGCCGGCCAGCACGATCAGATCGGCCAGCGAGACCTTCTTGCCGCCGGTGGCGCTGAGGTTGAATTCCGACTGGATGCCTTCCAGCACGGCGAGCACCCGGGCGAGCTGCGTGGGCTGGTTGGCCTCCCAGTCCTTCTGCGGGGCGAGGCGGATGCGCGCGCCGTTGGCGCCGCCGCGCTTGTCGCCGCCACGGAAGGTGGACGCCGAAGCCCAGGCGGTGCCGACCAGTTCGGACGTCGTCAGGCCGGAGGCCAGGATCTTGGCCTTCAGCGCCGCAATGTCCGCATCGTCGACCAGGGGATGGTTGACCGCCGGAACCGGATCCTGCCAGACCAGCACTTCCTTCGGCACTTCCGGGCCGAGATAGCGCGAGCGCGGGCCGAGATCGCGGTGGGTCAGCTTGAACCAGGCGCGGGCGAAAGCCTCGGCGAAGGCCTGCGGGTTCTCGAGGAAGCGCCGCGAGATCTTCTCGTAGACCGGATCCACGCGCAGCGACAGGTCGGTGGTGAGCATGGTCGGC
This sequence comes from Ancylobacter oerskovii, assembly GCF_018390555.1. Taxonomy (GTDB): domain Bacteria; phylum Pseudomonadota; class Alphaproteobacteria; order Rhizobiales; family Xanthobacteraceae; genus Ancylobacter; species Ancylobacter oerskovii. The sequence goes on from NZ_JAHBGB010000037.1 coordinate 190,444, forward strand.
TTGCGCTTCTTCGACGGGTCGTGCGCATCCGGGATGATCGCCTCGGCGTCCTTGGCCTCCCACTGGATGGCGCCGCCGGGGCTGCGGGTCTGCACCCATTCATACTTGAACAGGTTCTCGAAGAAGTGGTTGCTCCACTGAGCCGGGGTCTGCGTCCAGGTGACTTCCAGGCCGCTGCCGACGGCGTCGGCGCCGAAGCCCGAGCCGAAATTGCTCGCCCAGCCGAGGCCCTGCGCCTCCAGCTCGGCGGCCTCCGGGTCCGGGCCCTTGTGGGATTCGGGCGCGGCGCCGTGGGTCTTGCCGAAGGTATGGCCGCCGCCGATCAGCGCCACCGTCTCCTCGTCGTTCATCGCCATGCGGGCGAAGGTCTCGCGGATGAAGGCAGCGGCGGAGAGCGGGTCGCCATTGGCGCCCGGGCCTTCCGGGTTGACGTAGATGAGGCCCATCTCGGTGGCGCCGAGCGGAGCGTCGAACTTGTCGAGCGGGCGATGGGTCAGCCAGGAGGTCTCGGTGCCCCAGAACACGTCGAGGTCCGGCTCCCAGGTGTCGGCGCGGCCGCCGGCGAAGCCGAAGGTGCGGAAGCCCATGGTCTCCAGCGCCACGTTGCCGGTGAGGATCAGCAGGTCGGCCCAGGAGATCTTCTGGCCGTATTTCTGCTTGATCGGCCACAGGAGGCGGCGCGACTTGTCGATGTTGACGTTGTCCGGCCAGGAATTGAGCGGGGCGAAGCGCTGCTGGCCGCGACCGCCGCCGCCGCGGCCATCGGCGAGGCGATAGGTGCCGGCGGCGTGCCAGGACATGCGGACGAATTGCGGACCGTAGTGACCGAAATCGGCCGGCCACCATTCCTGCGAATCCGTCATCAGCTTGCGCAGGTCGTTCTTCAGCGCCTCGTAGTCGAGCTTCTTGAACTCCTCGCGGTAGTCGAAGGCCTCGTCCAGCGGATCGGATTTCGACGAGTGCTGGTTCAGCAGGTCGACGCGCAGCTGGCTCGGCCACCAGTCACGATTCTGGGTGCCGCTGCTGCCATGGGCGACCGGGCATTTGCCGGTGCTCCCCTCAGTCGTTGCGCTCATGCTCTTCTCCGCTGTGTTCGTTGCACTGCCGGGGGCGAAGCGCGTGGCACGCCATCCCCAGCGTCATGGTCATCTCGATGAAGGGCGTCCGGCCGAACGGCTCGTGCCGGTTGCTCCCGCTCTCTACCGGCTAGGCTCATAGCAAAGATACTTCATTAGATTAATTCCGATTTGCTGATCGTTGCGATAAGATCCTCTTATGAAAAACCTGACTTTCAAGCAGCTGCGTTATTTCGAGGCGCTGGCCCGCCACGGCCACTTCCGCCGGGCGGCTGAGGCCTGCGGCATTTCCCAGCCGGCCTTGTCCATGCAGATCAAGGAAATGGAGGAGGAGGTCGGCATGGAGCTCTTCGAGCGGGGCGCCCGGCAGGTGCGTCTGACCGGCTTCGGCGAGGAATTCGCTCCGCGCATCCGCGAGATCCTGCGCTCGGTCGACGAATTGGGGGACATTGCGCGCGCCTCGCGCGACCGGTTGGTCGGACGGCTGCGCATCGGGGTGATCCCCACCGTCGCGCCCTATCTGCTGCCGTCCCTGCTCGGCAATCTCGGCCGCCTGCACAAGGGGCTCGACGTCCATGTGCGGGAGACGCAGACGCCGCGGCTGATCCAGGAACTGGAAGAGGGCCGGCTCGACACGGCGATCGTGGCGCTGCCGGTGTCGGAGGCCGCCTTGACCGAGATCACCCTGTTCACGGAGAATTTCGTGCTGGTGCGCCCCGGCGCGGATGCCGGAAAGCCGGTACCGGAGCCCGAGGCGGTGCGCGAGATGCGGCTGCTGCTGCTCGAGGAAGGCCACTGCTTTCGCGAGCAGGCACTGTCCTTCTGCAACATGGACATGCGCACGCCGCCGCGCGACGTTCTCGATGCGAGCTCACTCTCCACGCTGGTGCAGATGGTGGATGCCGGCATCGGCGTGACGCTGATACCGGAAATGGCGGTGGCGGTGGAAACGCGCTCGGCGTCGGTATCCGTCGCGCGGTTCAAGGATCCCGAACCCTCGCGGACGATCGGCATGGTCTGGCGCCGGACCAGCCCGCTGGCCAGCCAGCTGCTGCAGATTTCCGAGGTGGTGCGCCGTTCCATCGGTGCGCTGCGCGATCAGCACGACGGGCAGCGCGCCAGGGACAACGTTCCCGGCCAATGATCAGGTGCGGGGCGCGCACTCCACCGGCGCATGGAGGCCGGTGGAGGTCTTTGGCGGAGGAGGCTTACGGCGCGTAGCGGGTGAAGACGTAGTCGTGGTCCTTCACCAGTGCCTCGTGACAGGCCCAGCATGTCTCGTGCTGGGCCTTGTCCACCGGCTTGCCGTCGATGAAGCGGCCGAAGCCCCATCCGCCGGTGGCGGCATATTTCTTCGAGTCCTTCACCATCACCTGCACCGTCGTCGCCGCGCCCGGCACGGTCGCCGAGGCGAATTCCGGCGACTGCTTCTGCTTCCAGGCGAGCTTGACCAGAACGGTGCCGTCCGGGAAGGGCAGGGTGCCGGCGCGATAGGCATCGACCGCGATCTGGTTGCCGACCACGGCCCGCAGCTCGTCGAGAGGCTCCGCCTCGAGCGCGGGCGCGATCAGCTCCCATTTGCGATAGCCATCCGGGATGGTGACGCCGTAGATCGGCGAGGCGTTCTCCGGCGTCGCTTCGCTAGTGGCCCAGGTCGCGGTGGCCAGTGCCAGCGGCGTCAGCAGCGCGGCGGCGCCGGCGAGGAGGTAGAGCGGCTTCATGCGCTTGCCCCCGTCAGAACTTGTCGACGTCGATGATCGCCTGCGCGAAGGCGTCGGGGGCCTCCTGCGGCAGATTATGGCCGATGCCGCCGGTGATCAGGCGGAACTCGTATTTGCCGGTGAATTTCTTCGCATAGTTCGCCGGATCGGGATGCGGCGCGCCGTTGGCATCGCCTTCCATGGTGATGGTCGGCACGTTGATGTTGGGCAGGGTGGCGAGCTTCTTCTCCAGCTCGTCATACTTCGCCTCGCCCTTCGCCAGGTCCAGCCGCCAGCGATAGTTGTCGATGCTGATGGCGACGTGGTCGGGATTGTCGAAGGCCGTCGCCGAACGGTTGAAGGTGGCGTCGTCGAACGCCCATTTGGGCGAGGCGAGCTCCCAGATGAGGCGGGCGAAGTCGCGGGTGTACTTCCGGTATCCCAGCACGCCGCGCTCGGTGGCGAAATAGTACTGGTACCACCATTGCAGCTCGGCCTTGGGCGGGAGCGGCTGGCGGTTGGCTTCCTGGCTGCCGATCAGATAGCCGCTGACCGAGACCATGCCCTTGCAGCGTTCCGGCCAGAGGGCGGCCAGGATGTTGACGGTGCGCGCGCCCCAATCGAAGCCGCCCACCACCGCGCTCTCGATCTTGAGCGCGTTCATGAAGGCGAGGGCGTCCACCGCGAGCGCCGCCTGCTGACCGTTGCGCGGGCTCGCCTCCGAGAGGAAGCGGGTTCCGCCATAGCCGCGCAGATAGGGAACGATCACCCGGTAGCCCGCCGCGGCGAGGAGGGGAGCGACATCGACATAGGCATGGATGTCGTAGGGCCAGCCATGGAGCAGCAGCACCGGCGGGCCATCGGCCGGGCCGGCTTCGGCGTAGCTGACTTTCAGCACGCCGGCATCGATCTCCTTCAGCGGGGCGAAGGACGTATGCCGGCCGCGCGACGCGCTGGCCGGCGACGGGCTCCCCACGGGGCTGCCCGCCGTTCCGCTCGACTGGGCCGAGGCCACGGAGATGGCGCCGAGCGGCGCGGCGGCAATGCCCAAGGCGGCCATGCCGAGAATGCCGCGCCGCTGGTGGTTGATGTCGTGTGCCATGTTTGGCCTCCGCGTACCGATTGATTGGGGCATTCCATGCCCGCCGTGTATCCGTGCCATGTGGGATCGGGCTGGATTTGAAAGCCGGTGTAGCGATCCCGACGCCGAACACAGTGCGATACAAACCGCCGGCGAGGTGTCGCGAACGCACGCGGCCGCGGCGGCGGCGGGCTTTCCAAGTATCGCAATGTAACGAAACGGCTTGAGAAGGGAGTGGGTTACAGAGCTCGCCCGCCGCCACACATGCCCGACATGTCCGGCTGCGATCTCACACCCGCTGATCTGCGCCGCCGATGCCGGCGCCAGCCAACGGAGCGTTCCATGACCAAGATCGACAAGGTTCTCTACACGGCGAAGACCCACACCACCGGAGGGCGGGAGGGTGCCTCGCGCAGTTCCGACGGCCGGCTGGACCTGAAGCTCTCGACGCCGGGCAGCACGGGCGCCGGCACCAACCCGGAACAGCTCTTCGCGGCGGGCTGGTCGGCCTGCTTCATCGGCGCCATCGGCCTCGCCGCCGGCAAGCGCAAGGTGGCGCTGCCGGCGGACCTCGCCGTCGACGCCGAAGTCGATCTCGGCACCACGGAAGGGGCCTATTTCCTGCAGGCGCGCCTCAATGTGCGCATACCCGGCCTCGATGCGGATCTCGCCCGCAGCCTGGTGGAGGAGGCACATCGGACCTGCCCCTATTCCAAGGCGACGCACGGCAATATCGACGTCACGCTCAACGTGATCTGAGGCGTCGGACCCAGTGAAGCCGTGGCCGGGGCATTGGTGCCCCGGCCTTTTTTGTTGCCCGGTGTCCTTCACCTGCTGGCGGACACCGGGGCGCCGGCATGCGGAGCGACGAGCGCCGTCACCGGTGCCATGTCGCGCGGATTGGAATCCCAGGCGCAGGGAAAAGCGGCGAGCGCGATCGTCGCGACCGCGATGATGAAGGAACGCATTCCTGTTCTCCTCGTCAGGGGGATCGGACAGCCCGGCCTAGGCTGCGGCCGGCATGAAGATGGCCTTGGTCTCGAGAAAGGCTTCCAGGCCTTCCGGCCCGCCTTCCCGACCGAGGCCGGAGGACTTGAAGCCGCCGAACGGCACCGAGGGCGCGAGTTCCACGCCGTTGATGCCGACCTGCCCGGTGCGGATCCGGCGGGCGAGCCGATAGGCACGCTCGCCGTCGCGGCTATAGACGCTGCCGCTGAGGCCGAGGTCGCTGTCATTGGCGAGGCGGATCGCCTCGTCCTCGTCGTCATAGGCGTGAACGGTGACGACGGGGCCGAAGATTTCCTCGCGGGCGATGGTCATCTGCGGCTGGACGTCGACGAACACCGTGGGTTCGACGAAGAAGCCGCGATCGAACCCGTCGGGGCGCCCGCCGCCGAGCACCACCCGCGCGCCTTCCGACACGCCCTCGTCGATGAAGCCGAGGATGCGGTCGCGCTGGCGGGCGTTCACCACCGGGCCGATCTGCGTCTGCCGGTCCCAGGGGTCGCCGAGGCGGAGCTTGCGGACAATGCCGGCATAGGCGTCCACCACCTCGTCGAAGCGGCTGCGGGGCGCCAGGATGCGCGTCTGCGAGAAGCAGATCTGGCCGGAGAAGAGCATGGTGAAGGGAGCAAGCGCGGGCAGTGCGGCGGAAAGGTCGGCATCGTCGAGGATGATCGCCGCGGACTTGCCGCCGAGCTCCAGCGTCGTGCGCGCCATGCGGTCGGCGGCACCGAGGCCGATCATGCGGCCGGCGGCGACGCTGCCGGTGAAGCTGATCTTGTCGATGTCCGGCGAGGCGACGAGATAGGCGCTTTCCGGGCGGTCGGCGGTGACGACATTGATGACGCCGCGGGGCAGGCCGGCCTCGGCCGCGCATTCGGCCAGGATGAGGCCTTCCACCGGGCTTTCCACCGGCGACTTGACCACCATGGTGCAGCCGGCCGCGAGCGCGGCACCGACCTTGTGGGCGGTGATCGGGAAGGTGGCGTTCCAGGGTGAGACCAGCGCCGCCACCCCCACCGGCTCGCGCCGGACGCGGGCGTGGCCGCGCGCCGTGGGACGGCGGTCCTCGAAGGCGTAGCTGGCGGCGAGCTGGGCATAATAGTGGTAGCGGGCGAGGCCGGTGCGCACGAGGTTCTCCGCCAGGGAGATCGGCATGCCGACCTGCGCGGTGGCGAGGCGGGCCAGCAGCTCCGAGCGCTGCGCCAGCCCGTCGGCCAGACGGGTCATGAGCCTTGCGCGCTCGGCGCCGTCCATGTGCGGCCAGGGGCCGTTGTCGAAGGCGTGGCGGGCGGCGGCAATGGCGCGGTCCATGTCGTCGGTATCCGCCAGGGCGGCGTGAAACACCGTGCCTTCGGTGGCGGGGTGCACGACGGTGGCGTGTCGGCCCGAATGACCCGGGATCCAGTCGCCGCCGATATGGAAGCGCTCGAGAAGATGGGGAGCGAGTTCGTCGGTGATGTCAGGCATGTCCGCCTCCTTTGCGAGGGGAAGGCTGGTTCGCTCGCGTATCGCGCCTATGTTCACCGGGCGGTCGATATGTTTGCGTTTGTAGCGGAGCGGGGCCGGGGCGGGCCGGTCGGCGGCGATCCCGGGGTTCGGCCGGCGGCTAGCCGAAGGTGAAGGCGTAGGCCTCCACGCCGGCATCGAGAAAGCGGATCTCGATCCGGCGCGGACGCACCTGCCCGGTCTGGCGCACGAGCTGGTAGAGCCGTGTCGCCGATACCGTGCCGCTGCCATCGGCGGCGATATCGGCGCCATGATCGGCGCCCGGGGGCTCGCCATCGAGGCTCACCTGGAAGCGGACCGGGCGGCCCGCCGCTCCCGGACCCAGTACGAGGTGCAGGTCGCGGGCGTCGAAGCGTTGAACGATCGCGCCGCCCGGACGATCGAGCGTCGCGTATTCGGCGCCGACGGTCCAGTTGCCGGACAGTCCCCACTGGTCGAGGCGTGGCGTGCCCGGCGTGTAGTCGCGCGGGCGATCGGCGGCCAATCCTTCCGGCGAGACGAAGCCCTCGGCCTGCGCATAGCCGAGATAGGTCTCGCGCGAGCGCAGATGCGCGAGATCGGGAGAGGCCTGCGCGCCGGTGGCTTGCGGTGCCACCGGCGTGTTGTCGGCGCGCCGGCTGCCCGCGGCCTCGGCCAGCAGGTCCTGGATCACGCGTTCCGAGCGCGCATAGCCGCCCTCGCCGAACTGGTGGTAGCGGATGCGGCCTTCGGCATCGATGAAGTAGAGGGCCGGCCAATAGCTGTTGCGGAAGGCGTTCCAGATGCGATGGTCGCTGTCGACGGCCACCGGATAGCCGATACCGAATTCCCGGGTGGCCTTCTCGACATTGTCGATCTTCTTCTCGAAGGCGAATTCCGGCGAATGCACGCCGATGACGACCAGTCCCTGATCCTTGTACTTCTCGGCCCAGGCGCGGATATAGGGCAGGGTGCGGATGCAGTTGATGCAGGAATAGGTCCAGAAATCGACGAGGACCACCTTGCCGCGCAACGCCTCGGCCGTCAGCGGCGCGGAGTTCAGCCACGCCACGGCGCCGTCGAGCGACGGGAGTTCCCCTTCGACCGGGAGATTGCTGTGATAGGCCGGCCGGGCGTCGGTGGTGGTGGCGGTTTCGTTGCTGGCGAAGCGGGTGCCGGGCCGGGACGGTGCGCCGCCGAACCGGTCGAGCAGGCGCTGCTCGATGCCGGCGGTGCTCGCATAGGACAGCCGCGCCAGCGCGCCGGTGTCGAGGCCGAGGGCGATGCTGCCGACACCGGCGAGCACCGCAACGCCCAGCCCCCGCCGGATATGCTCGCCGGTGGCGAAGGTGCCCTTCATCATCGCCAGCACGCGCCCGCCCGCCAGAGCCGCAACCGCAAGCGAGGAGGCCGCGCCCGCAGCATAGGCGGCGAGCAGCAGCGTGGTCTCGACGCTGGTGCCCTTCAGCGCCGCCCCCGCGAGGATGAGGCCCAGGATCGGGCCGGCGCAGGGCGCCCACAGCAGGCCCGTCGCCGCGCCGAGCAACAGCGAGCTGCCGATGCCGGGCTTCTCCGTGGCGTGCCCGTCGGGCTGCGCCGTGTGCCGCAGCCGGTCGCCGAGGCCGACCGCAGGGGCCGACAGGATGGCCGCCACGGTGGGCGAGACCAGCATCAGGCCGAACAGGGCCAGCATGGCGAGCGCCACGGCGCGGCCGACCTCATTGGCCTGCACCGCCCAGCTGCCGCCGACATAGGCGAGCGAGGCGACGATCGCGAAGGTTGCGGCCATGCCGATCAGCATCGGCAATATCCCGCGCAGGAACGGCGTGTGCGCGCGTGCGAACACGAACGGCACGATCGGGAGGATGCAGGGGCTGAGGATGGTCAGCACGCCGGCGAGATAGGAGATGACGAGCAGGGTCATGGCCGGTCCTTTTCCGACACGACCGGCCGGGAGGGCCGGTTGAAGCGTCCGGCCATTCCGCACGCCCGAGGTATCCGCCATATGTTTCGGCGGGGCCGGAAATGTAACGGCGTGTAGAGGGGCCGATTTGCGCTGCGGCGGTCCTGCTCCAAAGGGTCGCCGCAGCGGGATGCGCTTGCCGTCCGTCGGCCTGCCTCAGGGCAGCAGCAGCAGCTTGCCGGTGGTCGCCCGGCTCTCCATGTCCCGATGCGCCCGTGCGGCATCGGCGAGCGGGTAGGTGGCGCCGATCCTCACCTTGAGCACCCCGGCGGCGATCCACTCGAACAGCCGTTCGCTGCGGGCGCGCAGCAGTTCCGGCGTGTGGATGTGGTCGAAGAAGGTCGCGTAGCCGATCTTGATGCTCCGGGGCAGGCTCATGATGTCCAGCGCCCCAGGGCCTCCCAGGACCGGGCCGTACCAGCAGAAGGTCCCGCTGCGGCGCAGGGCGTCCAGCGAGCCCTTGAAGGTGGTCGGCCCCGATCCGTCATAGACGACGTGCACCCCCTCGCCGCCGGTGAGGCGAAGGGCCTCCTCGGCGAAATTGCCTTCGGTATCGACGATCACATGGTCGGCGCCGGCCTCCCGGGCGATGGCGGCCTTGTCGGCGGACGAGACGCGGCCGATGACATGGCCGCCCCGCAGCTTGATGATCTGGGTGAGCAGCAGCCCCACGCCGCCCGCGGCGGCATGCACGAGCGCGACATCCCCGGATTGCACCGGATAGAAATCGGTCGCGAAATGACTGGCGGTCAATCCCTGCATCATCACGGCCGCCGCCGTGCGGTCGTCGATGCCGTCCGGCACGCGCACAAGCGCATCCTCCGGGATGGCGAGGCGCTCGGCATAGCTGCCGGGCGCATAGACCCACGCCACCCGGTCCCCCGGTCGCAGCCGGCTTACGCCCTCGCCGACCTCGATCACGCGGCCGGCGCCCTCGACGCCGAGGATCTTGGGATTGGGCTGCGGCGCCCAGGCGAGGCCGCGACGCACGCCGGTATCCATGAAGTTGACGCCGGCCGCGGCGATCTCGACCAGCACATGGCCGGCGCCCGGCGTCGGTTCCGGGGCATCCACCCCTTCAAGCACTTCCGGCCCGCCGGCACGGGTCATGACGATGGCCTTCATGTCTCTTGCTCCATTATTGAATGTTCGTTCCAGAATTGGGTAAAAAAAGGGGCGCTATCTCAGGGCGCGGAAGGCGAGCCGGCGGAGCGCGGCGAGATGGGCATCGTCCGCCCCGCCGCGCGCGGCGATGCGGATGGCGGCGACATGCGCGAGCAGAAAGTCGGCCATTTCCATAGGCTCGACATCCGGTGCGATGCGTCCGGCGGCCTGCGCCTCGCTCACCCGTCGCGACAGGGCGACCCGGAGCGTGGCGGCGGCGGCATCGTGAATGGCCGACAGCTGCTCGTTGCTGCGGCCGAACTCGCAGATCGAGCCGATTCCGAGGCATGGCCGGCGTGCTTCGGCGACCACCCGCTGGATCATGGCTTCGAGGCCATCGAAGGCCTCGGGCGGTCCATTGAGCGCGGCCAGATGCGCGCGGGTCTCGTTCTCCGCGTAGCGCTGGACCGATGCGCAATAGAGCTGCCATTTGTCGCCGAACGTGTCGTAGAGGCTTTGGCGGCCGATCTTCATGGCACCCGTCAGCATGCTGGCGGAGGTGCCCTCGAAGCCGTGCTCGCGGAAAAGGGCGATGGCGGCGCTCAGCGCCTGGTCGCGATCGAATTCTCTGGGTCTTGCCATGCTGCGAGATCTAATCATTGTGGAACGATCAGTCAATAACTGTCCAGCCGAAATGTCGACCCGGCGAGGCGCCGGCATTCAGGGCTTGCCCCGCCGCCGCTCCTCGACGGTGACTTCGGCGTTGAACATGTAGCCGGCGCCGCGTTCGGTCAGGATCAGCTTCGGCTCGGAGGCATCGACCTCGATCTTGCGTCTCAATCTCAGGATCAGCACGTCGATGCTGCGGTCGTAGATTTCCTCCGCATGCACGCGGCTGGCGGCGAGGAGCTGCTCGCGCGACAGGATCTGGCGCGGCGAGCGGAGGAACGCCACCAGGAGATTGAATTCGGCCGCCGTCAACTTGATTTCCTCGGCGCTCCCGAAGGTGAGCTGCCGTCGCTTGACGTTCAGCGTCCAGCCGTTGAACGAATAGATCTTGCGGTCATTGTGCTCGGTCGAGATCGGTTTGATGCGCAAGGCCGCGCGGATGCGCGCGAGGAACTCGCGCAGCCCGAAAGGCTTGGTCACATAATCCGAGGCGCCGAGTTCCAGCCCCACGACCTTGTCGGTTTCGTCCTGACGGTCGCCGCTGATCACGATGATCGGCGTGTCCGATTTGGCGGACAGCGTGCGCACGATCTCGAGGCCGTCTTCGTGGCCGAGATTGAGATCCACGATGACGAGGTCGACCTCGTCGGTCGCCATGACCTGCGTGAGCTGATGCCCGTCCTTCACCCCGGTCACGCGGAAGGCGTGCTGGGACAGATAGTCGATCAGCAGGCTGCGGAGTTGTGTGTCGTCGTCGACGACGAGGAGATGTTTCACGGTTCGGCTTTCAAGCGGCCGCAGGCAATGCTGGCGGCATGGCGCCCCCCGGGGCCATGTGCGTCATGGGACGGCAAGCATGTCGCCGGCATGTGTCGACAGAGGCAGTGAAATGTATCGCGATGTATATAGCCGGCGCGCCCATTGAATGGAGCTTTATTGTCCGAAAGATCATTGCATGCGTATTTCTCGCGTCTGCTGAGGACGTTTCGAATGTAACGATATGGATTGTTTTCACGTTCGATGAGTCCAGTTTCATCGATAGCCAAGTTTGCTTGGCAGAAATCATCTGGAGCGTTTCGGCTGGTCAGTTCATGGACGCAATCCGAATATGGGGATGTCGTCATGCACGCCTTCCAGCTCCGCACGTTCTTCCGGTCCTTTCGCCTGCCCGGATATTCTGTCGAGAGTACCCTTGTGCCGTTCGGGCGCCACGTCATGGCCGAGATCCGGCTTTGGCAGGCGGCGCGGCGTCTCTCGGCGCTGGAGGACCGCGCACTGGCCGATATCGGCATATCGCGCAGCCAGATCGAACACGCCACCCGCCATGGGCGCGAGTATGAAGGTTGCCGGCATCCGCGAAACACATAGCGACATCGGCCGGAGGGGCCTGCGTCTCTCCGGCTTCAGCGGCTCGCCGGCTCGAGCTCCGGCGTCCGCTGCGTCGGCCTGATCCGGGCCGCGATGGCCGAGGCGAGCTGCATCGAGCTGACAGGCTTGCGCAGCACCGACAGATGACCGGATGTCACCTGCCCGGGTGGCATCTGGGTCGCATCGGCCAGCAGGAGGGCGGGAACCGCGCCGAAGCCCTCCACGATCTCGGCAAGGCTCGAGGCGTCCTCGCACAGATCGAGATCGAGCAGGATCAATTCCGGCGTGCGGGGATCGCGCGCCAGCCAGTCACTCAGGCTGGCGAGGCTGGAGAAGCCTACGGGCTCGTAGCCCAGCGCGGCGATCTTCTCCTCGTACATCGGGCGCAGCATGGCATCGCGCTGGGCGATGAGCACGGTCTGCCCGCCTCCCAGCGATACCGTCCCTTCCTCGAAGAAGTGCCGGAGCGGCACCACCGGCTGCCGCACCACCGGAAAATGAAGATCGAAGCGGGTCTGGCCGGGACGGCTCTCGACATGGATGCGTCCCGACATCCCGGTCACGATGCCATGCACCGCGGCAAGGCCGAGGCCGGTGCCGCCGCCACCGGCCCGGGTGGTGAAGAACGGCTCGAAAATGTGCGGCAGCACGCCGGCGGCAATCCCGCTTCCACCGTCGACGACGCTCAGCACCACATAGGAGCCGCACAGCAGCTCGCCATGGGACAGCTGGGCGCGGTTGCGCAGCTCGATGGCCTTCACCGAGATCTGGACGACCCCGCCTTCGCGGGAGGCATGGGCGGCGTTGGTGCAGAGATTCATCACCACCTGCTGGATCTCGATGGGATTGCCGAGCACCGCGGGCAACGCTTCCTGGATGCGGATATCGATGCGGACCTGTTCCAGCACCGACAGCTTCAGCAAGGGCAGGATATCGGCCACCGCCTCGCCGAGGTCGAAGGGCTTGGCGAGGCGTTCGCGCTTGCGGCCGAATGTCAGGATCTGGTCGGTCACGTATTTGGCGCGCTGGGCGCTGGTCACGATTTCCCGGAGATAGTGCCGAAGCTGAACGGTGCCGCGCTTCACCTGCAGGGCCATCTCGGCATAGCCGAGAATGGCGCCGAGGGCGTTGTTGAATTCATGAGCGATGCCGCCAGCCAGCGTACCGATCGCCTCCAGCCGCTGGGCGTGATCGAGGCGTTCCTCCAGCACTTTTCTCTCTTCCCGCGCGAGCCGGGCCGTCAGGTTCTGCGACAGGACCAGGGCGGCATGGGCGTAGAGCCGGGATTCATGCTCATTGGCTCTTGCCCCCGGCTTGCGCCGCTTGATGAGGAACTGGGCGATCGATCGTTCGTTGATCCGCCCCATGATGACGGCGCCGTCGCTGATCTCCATCCGGCTGAGACTGCCGCCGCCGGGGGCCTTCAGGCCGTCATATTCCGTGCTCGCCTCATCCGCCTCGGTGTCGGACGCCGCTGCCGCGACCCGCGGGCCGAACTGCCAGGCGATGGTCTGGACCAGCGTTTCCCCGGCGTCGCCATAGCTGCGTTCCACGGTGAAGTCGTCGGCGTTCACGATGGCGAAGGCGTAGCAGCGGGCATCGAAGAAATCGGCGAAGAGGCCGGCCGATTGATCGAGCGCGACGGATATGTCGTCGCAGCTGTCGTCGAAACGGTGCGCGACCGCCGTCGCGATGTTCTCGAATTCCAGCTGGCGGCGCAGGCGGCGGGTCTGCGTCCGCAGCCGGAAGATCAGCACGGCAATGTAGCTCCACAACATCACCGACACCGAGCCGAGCAGGGCACGGCTCCAGGCCGACTGGGCGCTGACGTCGCCGAACGCTTCGAGGTAGTCCTGCTGCAGCGCCTGGGCAGCCAGCGACGTGTGCGACAGCTGGATGGACTCGATGGTCCGGTCCACCTCGGGAAGCGTGGACAGGAGTATCCTGACATGAGTGGTGAACGAGGCGATGTCTTCCGCCGCGCTCGGTATGGTTCGTTCGAGCTTGTCGAGGCGCTCGCGTATCGTGCGGTCCAGCTCGGGCCCGGGCTGGGCGATGAACTGCATCAGCAGCAGGCCGAGATCGCTGGTGGCCGCCAGCGCCTGGCGGGTCGGCGGATCGGCGTCTTCGTCGAGCGTGTCGAGAGCCCGGAGCGAGAGCGAGAAGGAATTCTGCAACAGGGCGTTGCTGGTCTTGAACATGTCGACCAGCGCCTCATCGGCGTCGATGCCGGTGGAGAGTGCCGTGAGTTCCTCGTCGAGATGCGCCGCTGCTCCGAGGCCCGTTTCGTTGAAAAGCCCCCGGAGCGTCACGACCGAGCCCCTCAGCCGCTGCAGGGAGCCGGCCAGCGGATCATAATTGAGCAGCAGCCCCGCGCGGGCCTGCAGCACGTCGCGCTGCAGCGCGGCGTGATCGGCGTCGATGGCCCGGAGCGAGGTCAGGACGGCTTCGTGCAGCTCGCGCGAGGGCATGCGCCCAACGGCGAGCAGCGCGAAGATGATCGCGCCGGCAAGGAGCAGGCCGACATACCAGGGTTCAATCGTCCTTGTCGGGAAGGGCCTGGAGTTTCTTTCCATCATATTCGCCGGTCAGCGTCTGGAGGAAGGCGACGAGCGACTGGATGTCCGCGGGACTGAGTTGTCGCCCGAGCTGGCTCTCGCCCATGATGGCGACCACCTCCGGCAGCGTCGCGATCCGGCCGTCGTGCAGATAGGGAGCGGTAACGGCGACGTTGCGCAGGCCCGGCACGCGAAACACGCCCTTGTCCTGTTCCCTGCCGGTCAGTGTATAGCGCCCGAGATCGCCATCGCTTTCGGAATCGACGGGTGCGGGATGGGCATAGATGCCGAATTTCTGAAAGAGGTTTCCGCCGAGATTGCTTCCCTGGTGGCATGAGGCGCATCCATAGTCGCGGAACAGCCGGTAGCCTTTCAGCTCCTCGCTGCCGAGGGCGGAAAGATCGCCGTCGAGATAGCGGTCGAAGGCCGAATTCGGGGTCGCGAGCGAGCGCTGGAACGTTGCCAGCGCATCGAGCACCGAGTTGCGGTCCGGCGGGTGGCCATAGGCCTGGGCGAACTGGAGGGCGTATGTCTCGCTTGCCTCCAGCCGGCCGATGATCACCGGCCAGCGTGCGCCCATGAGATTGTCGTCGAGAAGAACCCTCTCGTTCTGCTCCTCCAGCGAGGTGAAGTCGCCTCTCCAGCCCAGCCGGTAATTGCTGCCGACATTGAAGATGGTCGGTGCGTTGAAGCGATGGGTCCGGCCCTGATAGCCGACGGTGCGCTTCATGTTGACGGTGCCGCCCGCCGACAGGACATGGCAGCTGTTGCAGGACAGCTTGTTCATGCTCGAAAGGATCGGATCGGAGAACAGCGCCTCGCCGAGGGCCACCTTCGCGGGATCGAGATTTCCGGGCGCCCGGACCGGCGCGAAGGGTTCGCGAGCGCCCGGCGCGACGGTCGGGCCGGTGCTCGCCGCCGTCGCGGTTCCGACGGCTGCGGCAAGCACGAGAAGGACGAGCACGGTCCGCCGCCTGCCGGCGCGGCGGCGGCCGGGAGAAAGAGCCGGTTTCCGGCGTCGATGTCCACCTGTCGCGGCGCCCATGGCCCGCCATGCTCCCTCATCGACGACGCGGCCTGCGTCGCCTCGACTATGAAGGGCGGACGATGTTGCGCGCATTTCAGCCGTGCGGTTCGGGTTACGGTTGCAACGCCGGCCCGGGCTCGCCATGGGCCCGCACCAAACCGCGCCCATGAAATGACGGCCATGTATCCGGCATGTTTCCACGGAGCGCCGGCGCCGCACGCGCCCGCACGGGCTTGTCGGCAGGGGAGGCCGGCAGGGGAGGCCGAAGGTGTCCCGGCGCCTACCAGCCGGCGTCGGCGGCGCGCCATCTGGCGATGGTTTCCAGCGACACCGGCGGGGTGTCGAGATCGGGTACCACGGCCAGCGCGCCCGGAAATTTCTGGTGGCTGGTATAGACGCTGGGAGTGACCAGCGTCGGCAGGCCGGCGGCGCGGGCGGAATCGAGCCCGTTGCGGGAATCCTCAATGGCGAGGCAGGCGAAGGTCGGCATGCGCAGCTCGTCCAGCACATGCCGGTAGATGTCCGGTGCCGGCTTCTTCGCCGCCACGATGTCGCCGGCGCCGATCACCTCGAAGATGCTCGATGCCGGCGCGCCGAAGGCCGCCTGGAGCAATGCTTCGACATTGGGCAGGCTGGTCGTGGTGGCGATGGCGAGGCGCACGCCCTTGTCGCGCGCTTCCGAGATGAGCCGCAGCACGCCGGGCCGCAGGCGGGCGGCGCCTTCGGCGATGAGCTCCGTGTAGATTTCCGTCTTGGCGGCATGCATCTCCGCCACGCGCTCGAGAGCCTGCGCGCCATCGGGTGGTTGATGGCCGGCGACGAAGGCGCGGATGCGTTCCTTGCCGCCGGTCACGTCGAGCAACTGGCGGTAGAGCGGCCGGTTCCAGTACCAGTCGAGGCCGAAGCGAACGAAGGTCTCGTTGAAGGCCAGCCGATGGATCTCCTCCGTTTCGGCCAGCGTCCCGTCGACATCGAAGATGATCGCCTCGGCGCGCATCGCGTCACGCCGCCTTCGCGCGGGCCTGTTCGCCGGCCGAACGGATGGCGGCAATGTTGGTGCGGTAGCCCTCGATGCCGCCCTTGAATACCGCGGAACCTGCCACCAGCACGTCGGCGCCGGCGGCGACGCAGCGGGCGCCGGTCTCGGGATTGACGCCGCCGTCGATCTCCAGATGGATCGGACGGTTGCCGATCATCGCGCGCAGCCGCTCCACCTTGGGCAGCACGTCGGGGATGAAGGCCTGGCCGCCGAAGCCGGGATTCACCGTCATGGCGAGGATCAGGTCGACCTTGTCGAGAACATACGCCACCACGCTTTCGGGGGTCGCCGGGTTGAGGGCGACGCCGGCCTTCTTGCCGAGAGAGCGGATCACCTGCAGGCAGCGGTCGAGATGGTCGGTCGCCTCGGCCTGGACGGTGATGATGTCGGCACCGGCCTTGGCGAAGGCTTCGAGATAGGGCTCCACCGGCGAGATCATCAGGTGCACGTCGAAGACCTTGTCGGTGTGCGGTCGCATCGCCTTGATGACATCCGGCCCGAAGGTGATGTTCGGCACGAAATGGCCGTCCATCACGTCGAGATGGATCCAGTCGGCGCCGGCCGAGACGACGTCGCGCACTTCCTCGCCAAGCCGGGCGAAGTCGCTGGCGAGCATCGAGGGGGCGATCAGCGGGGAGGTCATGTCCATTCTCCTGATGAGGACCGTCGTCCCCGGGCTCGGCCGGGGATCCACGTCTTGGGGAATGCCGGTCGCGTGCGAAGGCTCGTTGGCCGGCACTCAGGCCTTCAGCGGCGGATAGCTGTCGATGCCGCCGGCGAAGACACGGCTCGCCAGAATGTCGCCGGCCTCGATCGTCACGAGATCCTCGGCGGTGACCGGCTTGCCGGCGGCGAACAGGCGGTTGGCCTGGCGCAGCCGGGCGCGGTCGAGCGCGTTGCGCACCGAGCGGCCATTGGCGAAGTGCGGCTGCACGGCCCGGAGCTCGATATAGCGCGTGAAGGCCTCGCCGGCATCGGGGGCGAGCTTGTAGTTCATGCCCGCCAGGATGCGCTCGCCGATGGCGAACAACTCGCCCTGCGAATAGTCGGGGAAGTCGATGTGGTGGGCGACGCGGGAGCGGAAGCCCGGATTGGCCATGAAGAAGCGCTCCATGCGGTCGGCATAGCCGGCGAGGATCACGACGAGGTCGTCGCGTTGGTTCTCCATCACCTGCAGCAGGATCTCGATGGCTTCCTGGCCGTAGTCGCGCTCGTTCTCGGGACGATAGAGATAATAGGCCTCGTCGATGAACAGCACGCCGCCCATGGCCCGCTTGAGGATCTCCTTGGTCTTCGGCGCGGTGTGGCCGATGTACTGTCCGACCAGATCGTCGCGGGTGACGGTGACGAGATGGCCTTTGCGGACATAGCCGAGCCGGTGGAGGATCTCCGCCATGCGCAGCGCCACGGTGGTCTTGCCGGTGCCGGGATTGCCGGTGAAGCTCATATGCAGGGTCGGGCTCACCGCGTTCAGCCCGAAGCGGGCGCGGGCGCGGTCCACCAGCAGCAGCGCGGCGATCTCGCGCAGGCGCTGCTTCACCGGCGCGAGGCCGACAAGGTCGCGGTCGAGCTCGTCGAACACCTCCGCGAGGCCGGATTCATCGAACTCCGCAGCAAGATCCACGGCCTCGCCGGAACCGGTCGTCTTAACGTCGTCCATCACAGCATCCATGGCGCTTGTCTCCATTCCGCCTTGTCCCGGCCATGCAGGAACCTGCCGGCCGGCAAGGGCCATCCCGCCCGCCGCCGCGCGCAGGTGGCAGCCGGCGGATGATCGAAGAAAGAGACCGGTCCGGGAGCGCGGGATCCCGGACCGGTCGGTTCGCTGCCGTGGGAGGAACGGATCGATCAGCGAACCAGTTGGTCATGAAGACGAACCTGCACGGTTGTCTTCAGTAGCGGGCGCCCTCGGGGCGCTGGGCGGCATAGGAACGGGTGGTGTAGCGGATGGCGCGGCCGTCCACTTCCTGCCGCTCCAGGGAGAAGCCGGGCTCCTCCGCCGGGCGGTCGGTGATGAAGGACAGGCGCAGCGATTCCCACGTATGGGTCGAGTCGAAGGCGCTGACGCGGATGTAGTTGTGTCCGGCATGCGCCTTGCGGCACTCGTTCAGCTCGAAAAGGATGCCGGCGGCGTCCTTCACGTCGAACATCGGCATGCCCCACATCTCCCAATAGGTGTTGCGGGGGTGGGGATCGTCGGTGAACTCGATGTTCACCGCCCAGCCCTTGTCGATGCAGTACTGGATCTGCTTGGCGATCTGCTCGTCGGTCAGATCGGGCAGGAAGGAGAAGGCTCCCTGGGTCAGTCGCATGGTGGTCTCCTAAAGGCCGTAACAGCCATTGTGGTTGTCGTCCCCGGACTTGTTCCGGGGATCCACGTCTTCGGCCTCCCCAGGCGGGAGGGCGTGGATGGCCGGGCCTGGCCCGGCCATGACGGCGAGGAATGCCGGACTGGATTCACTCGGCCGCGGTGACCTGCGGGACGAAGTCGGGGGTGTCGGTCGAGGAGTAGTTGAAGGTGACGTCCTTCCAGGTATCCAGCGCCTGCTTGAGCGGCAGGCAGTGCTTGGAGGCGGCCTTCAGGATCTCCGGCCCTTCGTTCACGATGTCCCGGCCCTCGTTACGGGCGAGGATCATCGCTTCCAGCGCAACGCGGTTGGCGATGGCGCCGGCCTGGATACCCATCGGGTGACCGATGGTGCCGCCGCCGAACTGCAGCACCACGTCCTCGCCGAGCAGGTCGATCAGCTGGTGCATCTGGCCGGCATGGATGCCGCCGGAAGCCACCGGCATCAGCTTGCGGGTCGAGGCCCAGTCCTGGTCGAAGAAGATGCCGTGCGCGAGGTTCTGCGGCACGAAATCCTCACGGCAGAGGTCGTAGTAGCCCTTGGTGGTGTGGGGGTCGCCTTCCAGCTTGCCCACCACGGTGCCGGCATGGATATGGTCGACGCCGGCGAGGCGCATCCACTTGGTGATGACGCGGAACGACACGCCGTGGCTCTTCTGCCGCGTATAGGTCGAGTGGCCGGCGCGGTGAAGGTGCAGGATCATGTCGTTGCGCCGCGCCCACTTCGCCATGGACTGGATCGCGGTGTAGCCGATGATCAGGTCGATCATCACGATGGTCGAGCCGAGCTGCTTGGCGAATTCGGCGCGCTCGTACATCTCCTCCATGGTGCCGGCGGTGACGTTGAGATAGGTGCCCTTGATCTCGCCGGTCGAGGCCTGCGCCTTGTTCACCGCCTCCATGCAGTAGAGGAAACGGTCGCGCCAGTGCATGAAGGGCTGCGAGTTGATGTTCTCGTCGTCCTTGGTGAAGTCGAGGCCGCCCTTGAGCGCCTCATAGACCACGCGGCCATAGTTGCGGCCGGACAGGCCGAGCTTCGGCTTCACCGTGGCGCCCAGCAGCGGGCGGCCGAACTTGTCGAGGCGCTCGCGCTCCACGACGATGCCGGTCGCCGGGCCGTCGAAGGTCTTCACATAGGCCACCGGCAGGCGCATGTCCTCGAGGCGCAGCGCCTTGAGCGGCTTGAAGCCGAACACGTTGCCGATGATCGAGGCCGAAAGGTTGGCGATCGAGCCGTTCTCGAACAGATCGAGGTCGTAGGCGATGTAGGCGAAGTAGGAGCCGGGCGTGTTCGGCACCGGATCGACGCGGTAGCACTTGGCGCGGTACTTGTCGTGAGCGGTAAGACGGTCGGTCCACACCACCGTCCACGTGGCGGTGGAGCTTTCGCCGGCGACCGCCGCCGAGGCCTCGATCGGATCGACGCCGTCCTGCGGGGTGACGCGGAACAGGGCGATGACGTCGGTGTCCTTCGGCTCGTAATCGGGCTCCCAGTAGCCCATCTTACGGTATTCCATGACGCCGGCGCTGTAGCGGTCGCGCTTCTTCTCGGTGGGCTTGGTGGTTTCGAGCGTGGTCATCGGGCTACTCCCATGGCTCTCCCGTCGACGCGCAGCGGTGCTGGCGCCTGGGGTCTTCGTCATTGATTCGTCGTCGGGACCCCTCAGCGGAGGGGATGGTTCACTCCGCCGCTACCTTGGCGCCACCGATCACCGGATCGAGCGCGCCCGAGGCATAGCGCTTGGCCATTGCCGCGAGCGGCAGGACCTTGATTTTCGAGGCATTTCCGGCGGTGCCGAACTGCTCGAAACGTTCCCGGCACAGGTCGCGCATCGCGTCCATCGCCGGCTTCAGGAATTTGCGCGGGTCGAATTCCGACTTGCTGGCCTGCGCCACCTTGCGGAACTGCGCGGTCATGGCGAGGCGGCAGTCGGTATCGATGTTCACCTTGCGCACGCCGTGGCGAATGCCGCGCACGATCTCTTCCACCGGCACGCCCCAGGTCTGGGGCATCTCGCCGCCGGAGGCGTTGAACAGGTCCTGCAGCGCCTGCGGCACCGAGGAGGAGCCGTGCATCACCAGATGCACGCTCGGCAGGCGACGATGGATCTCCTCGATCACGTTCATGGCGAGGATGTCGCCGTCCGGCTTGCGCGAGAATTTGTAGGCGCCGTGCGAGGTGCCCATGGCGATGGCGAGCGCGTCGACCTTGGTGCGGGCGACGAAATCCACCGCCTGGTCCGGGTCGGTCAGCAGCTGGTCGTGCGACAGCGCGCCTTCCGCGCCGTGGCCGTCCTCCTGCTCGCCGGCGCCGTGCTCCAGCGAGCCGAGCACGCCGAGCTCGCCTTCCACCGAGGCGCCGACCCAATGCGCGGCATCGACGACGCGGCGGGTAATGGCGACGTTGTAGTCGTAGTCCGCCGGCGTCTTGGCGTCTTCCTTGAGCGAGCCGTCCATCATCACCGAGGTGAAGCCGTGCTGGATGGCGGACAGGCAGGTCGCCTCGTTGTTCCCGTGATCCTGATGCATGCAGATCGGGATGGAGGGGTACATCTCGACCAGTGCGTCGATCATCCGCGAGAGCATGATGTCGCCGGCATAGGAGCGGGCACCGCGGCTCGCCTGCATGATGACGGGAGCGTCGACGGCCT
The DNA here is from genome assembly GCF_018390555.1 of Ancylobacter oerskovii. Lineage (GTDB taxonomy): Bacteria > Pseudomonadota > Alphaproteobacteria > Rhizobiales > Xanthobacteraceae > Ancylobacter > Ancylobacter oerskovii. The sequence continues at coordinate 211,496 of NZ_JAHBGB010000037.1, forward strand.
GGGCCGCCTCCATGATGGCGATGCCCTGCTCCATGTTATTGATGTTGAAGGCGGGCACGCCGTAGCCGTTTTCGGCCGCGTGGTCGAGAAGCTGGCGAAGGGTGATACGGGCCATTTTCCGTCTCCTCAGGCGCAGGTCAGGAGGTCGCAGGCGGCGGCGACCACCCCCTCCGGCGTGATGCCGAAATGTTCGTACAGGGCCGGCGCGGGGGCGGAGGCGCCAAAGCCCTCCATGCCGACGAAGCGGCCACGGTCGCCGATCCAACGGTCCCAGCCGAGCCGGGCGGCGGCCTCGATGGCCACGCGCGGCGCCGTGCCGAGCACCTGGCGGCGGTAGTCCTCGCTCTGCTTCTCGAACAGCTCCCAGCAGGGCATCGACACGATGGCGGCGTCGACGCCCTTGGCCGCGAGCAGTTCGGCGGCCTTGAAGGCGATGTCGAGTTCCGAGCCCGTCGCCAGCAGCGTGACGTCGCGCCACTTCTGCGGCTTGCGCACCACATAGGCGCCGCGTGCGCTCAGATTGTCGGCGGTGTGCTCGGTGCGGAAGGTCGGCAGGTTCTGCCGCGACAGGGCGAGCACCGTGGGGGTGCCTTCCGAGGCGAGGGCGATCTGCCAGGCTTCCAGGGTTTCCACTGCATCGGCCGGTCGGAACACCTGCAGGTTGGGCGTCGCCCGCAGCATGGCGAGATGCTCGATCGGCTGGTGCGTCGGACCGTCTTCGCCGAGGCCGATGGAGTCGTGCGTCAGCACATAGACGACGCGCTGGCCCATCAGGGCGGAGAGGCGGATGCCGCCGCGGGCGTAATCCGAAAACACCAGGAAGGTGCCGCCATAGGGAATGAACCCCTTGTGCAAGGCGATGCCGTTCATCACCGCGCTCATCGCGTGCTCGCGGATGCCGTAATGAATGTAGCGGCCGGCATATTTGCAGGGGGCGACCGAGGCGAGGCCCTTGGTGAGGGTGAGGTTGGAGTGGGTGAGGTCGGCAGAGCCGCCCACCGTCAGATCGGTGGCCTCGTTGATCACCGCCAGCGCCATTTCGGATGCCTTGCGGCTCGCGACATTCGGGGCGCTTTCGGAAAGGCTGCGCTTGTAGGCGAGCAGCTTCTCGTCGAAATCGGCCGGCAGCTTGCCGGCGATGGCCGCCTCGAAGGCCTGGCGCTTGTCGGAAGCCTGCAGGCGGTCTTCCCAGGCCGCGCGCGCCTCGCGGCCGCGATCGGCGATCTGTTCCCAGGCCGAGCGGATGCCGGCCGGGATCTCGAAGGGAGCCGACGACCAGCCGAGCCGGTCGCGGGCACCTTCGATCTCGGCCGCGCCGAGCGGGGCGCCGTGCACCGCCTCGGTGCCGGCCTTGTTGGGCGCGCCATAGCCGATGGTGGTGCGGCAGGCGATCAGCGAGGGGCGCTTCGAGTTGCGCGCCTTGGCGATGGCGTCGATCAGCGCGTGGTGCGAATGGCCGTCGACCCGGAACACGTCCCATCCCGCGGCTTCGAAGCGCGCCAGCTGGTCGGTGGAGGTCGACAGCGAGGTCGAGCCGTCGATCGAGATGCCGTTGTCGTCCCACAGCAGGATCAGTTTGCCGAGCTTGAGATGCCCGGCGAGGTCGATCGCCTCATGGGAGATGCCTTCCATCAGGCAGCCGTCGCCGGCAATGACATAGGTGTAGTGGTCGACCAGCTCGTCACCGAAGCGGGCATTCATCATGCGCTCGGCGAGCGCCATGCCGACCGCGGTGGTCAGCCCCTGGCCGAGCGGGCCGGTCGTGGTCTCGACGCCGAGCGTGTGGCCGTATTCGGGATGGCCGGCCGTGCTCGAGCCCAGCTGGCGGAACCGCTTGATCTGCTCGATGTCCATGTCGGCATAGCCGAGCAGGTGGTTGATCGAGTAGAGCAGCATCGAGCCATGGCCGGCGGAGAGCACGAAGCGGTCGCGGTCCGGCCAGTGCGGGCGGGTCGGATCGATCTTCATGAAGCGGGTGAACAGCACGGTCGCCGCGTCGGCCATGCCCATGGGCATGCCGGGATGACCGGACTTCGCCTTCTCGACCGCGTCCATGGTGAGCGCGCGCAGCGCGTTGGCCATGTCGGCATAGGGGATTTCGGTTGCCCCTTCCTGCGGGCACAGGACCGGAACGGTGGTCTTGGTCAGCATGGTGTCCTCCGGGGTCACGCGGCACGCCGCTTCTTGTCGACGAGGTTGAGGATCATCGGGGTGAGGATCAGCTGCATCGCGATGTCGAGCTTGCCGCCCGGGATCACGATGGAGTTGGCGCGGCTCATCCAGCTGCCCTGGATCATCGAGAGCAGGTAGGGGAAGTCGATGCCGCGCGGGCTCTTGAAGCGGATCACCACGATCGATTCGTCGGCCGTGGGAATCCAGCGGGCGATGAACGGGTTCGAGGTGTCGACCGTCGGCACGCGCTGGAAGTTGATGTCGGTATAGGTGAACTGCGGGCAGATATAGTTCACGTAGTCCGGCATGCGGCGCAGGATGGTGTCGGTCACCGCCTCGGTGGAATAGCCGCGATGCGAGCGGTCGCGATGGATCTTCTGGATCCATTCGAGATTGATGACCGGCACCACGCCGATCTTCAGATCGGCATAGCGGGCGACATCGATATTGCCGCTCACCACGGCGCCGTGCAGGCCTTCGTAGAAGAGAAGGTCGGTCGGCGTGGGAATGTCTTCCCAGGCGGTGAAGGTGCCCGGCGGGCCGCCGAATTCCTCGGCCTCCTTGGCGTCGTGCACATAGTGGCGGGTCTTGCCGGTGCCGGTCTGGGCGTAGGAGCGAAAGGTCTCCTCCAGCTCCTCGAACAGGTTCGAATCCGGTCCGAAGTGGCTGTAGTGATTGTTTCCGCGGCCAGACTCCTCGGCCATGACGCGCTTCATCTCGGCGCGGTCGTAGCGGTGGAAGGCATCGCCCTCGATATAGGCGGCGACGACTTCCTCGCGCCGGAAGATCTGTTCGAAGATGCGCCGCACCGAGGTCGTGCCGGCGCCGGAGGAGCCGGTGACGGAGATGATGGGATGATGGATCGACATGCCGTCCTCCTTACGCCCGCAGCAGGCCGCGCCGTCCGAAGAGCGGCGAGCGTTCGGGAAGCTGGCTGGGATCGCTGTGATAGCGGCCGATCCGATCGACTTCCGCCCGCGAGCCGAACACCAGCGGGATGCGCTGGTGGAGTTCGGAAGGGATGATGTCGAGGATGCGTCGGCGCCCGTCGGTGGCGCTGCCGCGCGCCTGCTCCATCAGGAAGGCGATGGGGTTGGCCTCGTAGACCAGCCGCAGGCGGCCGTTCGCGTAGCCCTTGCGGGCGTCGCCGGGATAGAGATAGACGCCGCCGCGGGTGAGGATGCGGAAGGCCTCCGCCACCATCGAGGCCGTCCAGCGCGTGTTGAAGTCCTTGCCGCGCGGGCCGTCGGCACCGGCCTGGCAATCCTCGACATAATAGCGGATCGCGTTGTCCCAGTGGCGGGCATTGGAGCCGTTGATGGCGTATTCCGTCGTCTCCGGCGGGATGATGACGCTGTCGCGGACCTTCAGGAAAACCGGGTTCCGCAGGACCGGGTCCTGCATCTTGACGAAGTGCATCGAGGCCGGATCGAGAATGAAGATGTGCGTGCCGGCACCGAGCGTGAGCACGAGCGCGACCTGCGGGCCGTAGACCAGGAAGCCGGCGGCGAGCTGGCGCGAGCCCGGCTGCAGCAGCGCGTTGGGGCCGGTAAAGGGCAGGATCGAGAAGATCGTGCCGACCGAGATGTTGATGTCGATGTTGGACGATCCGTCCAGCGGATCGACCGCGACCGCCAGCGTGCCGCGCGGATCGAGGGCGACCGGCTCGGGTAGCTCTTCCGAGCCCAGCACGGCGACCGGCGCCGTGCGCAGGGCCTTCATCACCAGCTGGTCGGCGAGGACGTCGAGCTCCTTCTGGCTGTCGCCGTCCTCGTGATAGCCGCGCACCGCGGCCATGGCGCCGGCGAGCGGGCCGGCGGCGATAAGCTCGGATATGGCGATGCCGGCGCTTGCCAGGGCAAGCACGGTCTCGGCGACTCCCTGACGCAGGGAATCGGTCTCGGCCCACCTCTCGAGGTGGTCCTGCAATGTCTCGTGTGTCACGGCGTTTCCCCGGTGTTCGATTGGGTCTTCGGACCTTTTGGCGTTTCGTTTCCGTATGGCCTTCGAGTGGGGGACCCGAAGCGGCGGACGCCTTTATTGAGGTCACCTTGCCTCACTTTCCAGCGTAAGGAAATTCGAATATTCTTTTCTAGGTTTTTAGTACTTCTGAATGCTGGAATACATCATGCGGAATGTCACGCTGAAGCAGTTGCGCGCCCTGGCCGCGGTGATCGATACCGGTACTGTGACGGCCGCGGCGCGGCAGCTGAACGTCACCCCGCCGGCGGTCACCATGCAGGTCCAGCTGCTCGAGGAATTGCTCGGCCTGCCGCTGCTCGATCGCGCCGGCGAGCGTTTTCAGCCGAGCGATGCCGGCCGCGAGGTGCTCGCGGCCACGGCTCGCATCGAGCGGGCTCTCGCCGATTGCGGCGCCTCTCTCGATGCGATGAAGGGGCTGGATGCCGGGCGGGTCTGCGTCGGCATCGTCTCGACGGCCAAATATTTCGCGCCCAACGCGCTGGGCGTCTTCGCCCGCTCCCATCCCGGCATCGACGTGGCGCTGGTGGTCGGCAACCGGGAGGAAATCATCGCGGCGCTGAGGGGCGACGTGATCGACGTCGCCATCATGGGGCGGCCGCCGCTCGACATCGAGGTGGACAAGACCCTGCTCGGCCCTCATCCGCACGTCATGATCGCGCCTATCGACCATCCGCTGCTGGGGCGGCGAATCGCCCCGGGCCTGCTCGGCGGATCGACCTTCCTCGTACGCGAGCCGGGGTCGGGCACGCGCACGCTGATGGAGCGATTCTTCCAGGATGCCGGGGTGGAGCCGAAGATCGGCATGGAGATCGGCTCGAACGAGACCATCAAGCAGGCGGTGATGGCGGGGCTCGGCCTGTCCTTCATCTCCGCCCACACCATCGCGGCGGAGGTGGCGGACGGCCGGCTCGCCGTGCTCGACGTCGAGGGCATGCCGGTGGTGCGGCAGTGGTTCGTGGTGAAGCGCTCGGCGAAGCGGCTGACACCGCCGGCGGCCGCGCTGAACGACTTCCTCGCCAATCGCGGCTCCGAATTCCTGCCGCGCCCTATCGCGCCCACCGCGGCGCGAATCCCCGTCGCCGGCTAGGGCGGCGGGGCCGCGCTTCCGCGAAGGGTCTTTCCGGGCGAGGGACGCGGAGCGTCAGCCGACGGCGGCGGGTTGCAGGCAGCTCACGAGATGATGCGCCATGGCGGCGGCGACATCGGTCTCCGTCGTCTTCTGCAGGCCCTTCCAGGCCGGCATGGAATTGACCTCCAGGATCGTGAAGCCGCCGCCGGCCTCCTCGATCAGGTCGACCCCCGCGTAATCGGCGCCCACCGCGGCCGTCGCGGCGATGGCCAGCTCGGCTGCCGCGCCGTCCAGCGGGGCGGGTTCGCCGGCGGCGCCCTGGTGAATATTGGTGATCCAGCGCTCCGACCGCCGCATCATCGCCGCCACCGCACGCCCGCCGACGACGAAGACGCGCCAATCCTGAAACAGCCCGTCCCGGCGGCGTCCCTCGACGAATTCCTGCAGGTAGTAGACACCGCCCACCTTGGTGGCCTCGGGAAGGGGCTCGCGGGCCGCGATCCGGCGCAAGCCCTTGCCCTGCGCGCCGAAAAGCGGTTTCAGCACCGAATCTCCCGGCGCCGAATCGATCAGCGCCTGCATCGCCGCCGGGTCCTCCCGCACGAAGGTGCGCGGGGTCGGCAGCCCCGCTTGGGCGATCAGGAAGCTGGTCATGCTCTTGTCGACGCAGCGCTCGATGGCGCGGGCGTCGTTCATCACCTTCACCCCGAGCTCCCGCAGCGCATGCAACACACCGAGCCGCATGGTGATCTGCTCGGTGGTGCCCTTGGCGATCACCCGGACGAAGGCGGCGGCCGGCAGCTGGCCGTCGAGGCCGGGCAATAGCAGCCCGTGCGGGGTCTCGCCGATGGCGAAGCCGCAATCATTGAGGGAGAGCACGAGCACCCGCAGGCCTTGCCGCTCGATGGCGCGGCACAGGGTGCGGGTGTGCCAGTCGGCATCCTCGGTGAAGATGACGACAAGGTCGCGTACCGGATCGCGCGTCGGCGTCCCGCCAACCATCCTCATGCGAAGGACCGTTCCAGTATCTCGTCGTGGAAGGCCCCGAAGGTGAAGCTGCGTCCGGTTTCCAGCGCGGTGACGGTGACGCGGGCCGGGGAGAACAGCATCGGATCCATGGCGTAGAAATCGCCCTTATAGGCGGTGAAGATCTCCGCGAAGGTACGGCCGTGGTCGCGCGAGGAAGAGGAGGGCAGTCCCTCGGCGAGGTTCCGGGCTTCCTCCTCGGGGCCCGTCACGAAGAGCTGCACGTCGCCACCATAGAGCGTGGCGTCGTTGGTGCGGCCCATGGCGCCGACGAAGTCCGGCGCCGGCGGCGGCAGCGGCGAGGAGCCGATGCCATCCACCACGCGCTCCAGCGGAAAATGCAGCGCATGGGTCTTGTGCAGCGCGACCTCCAGCACCCGCGCGACGATCTGCACCGTGCCGGCGAGGCTGGACGTCGGCGTCAGGATCAGCGTGAGCCGTTCGGGGGCAACGCCGCATTCCTGCGCGATGCGGGCGACCAGGCTGTCCGGCGGGGTACGGTCCACCTCCAGCACCAAGGCGGCGTGATCGGCGCTGTCGCGGTAGCCGAGCTCCTCATAGAGCTTCTCCTTCGCCCACAGCGCGCGACCGGGGCCGGAGCCGAGGGCGAAGAAATCGCCTTCCGACAGGCTCCAGCCGGCATATTGGCTGCCGAGGCAGGCGATGACGGGATCGGCTGTCGTCACGGTGATCATGGTGCCCCAGCGCGGAAACCGCCCGCTGGTGCCGATGCCGACATGGCCGAGGCCGCCGAGGCAGATCTCGGCGATCCGCCGGCCGGCCTCGATGCCGCCGCGCACGCCGATGCCGCCATCGACGATGCGGGCGCCGCAGGGGCTGCGGCTCACGTCGAGCCTCAGCACCTGCGCATCGGCAATCAATGCCTCGACCAGGGGCGCGGACAGCGCAGCTACACTCGGGCGGCGCTCGCTCATGTTTCCCTCCCTCTCCGGCGATTTCCGGCTCGCCTGTTCATATGCCCGCCGCGATGGCCGCGCGGGCGGCAATGTCCGATCCCTAGGCCGACAGCGACCGGGCGAGCTCGAAGGCGTCCTCGAACCCGATGATCAGCGCGGTGTCGGTCGCACGCATCCGCTTCAGAAGCTCGTGCTGCACCTTGTATTTGAGGTGGCCGATGGCCAGGGCGCCGATGCCGAGCGCGCCGCCGCCGATCGGCTTGCCGTCGTCCAGCGCGTCGATGCCGGCGATGCCCGACGGCGGCACCGCGTTGACGTCGGCGGCCACCAGCAGCCCGTGCGCCTCCGCGAGGTGATCGGCGGTCAGGATCTGCACGCCCGCCTTGCCGCAGGCCAGCACCACCTCCGCCTCGGGCATCAGCTTCAGCTTCTCGGCATCGTCCCGCGCGACGGCACTGAGGAGATCGACGCCGAAGCGGACCTTGAAGTCGGCCGCCTTCAGCCGCACCGTGTCGATGTCGCGATGGCTGACGAGGGTCACGTCGGCGCCGGCCTGGGCGGCGATCACCGCCGCGATGCCGCCGACGACGCCGGTGGCGCCATAGACCTGCACTTTCGCGCCCTTGAGGCCGCCCGTCCGCCGTCCGCGCAGCTTGCGCTCGACCTCGGCGATCATCGCCGCCGCGGTGGTGAAGGACCCCGCCGGATCCACGAAGACGGAGATCTGGAAGGGCGGGAACAGTGCCGAGCGGGCCTCCTTCGCCATATCGAGGGCGAGGCTGGCATCCTTGCCGCCGATGAACAGGCCGGTGCGCGAGGCGTGATCCGGGGGACGCGAGAACATCATGTCCTGCGTCAGGTCGACCATCTCCTCCAGCTTCACGTTGGAATAGGGGAGGATGGTCGTATAGCCGGCATCGACGGCCATGTTCACGTCGAAGGGGCTGACGTGCCGGAGCGGCGAGACGATGTGAAGAATCGGCGCTATGTCCGCCATGGCGTTTCATTCTCCTGGGTAGAATCGGGCCGTTGCGGCCTCTGGTCGGGAGAGAGGGTAGCGACGCGGGCTTTCCGCCAATCCGCCGCTTGCGCTGCCCGGGGCAGGCAGGCCGTTCGATCCGCTCGCGCCATTGCTGGCAACTGCTGTCGAAGGCCAGACGAGATACGGCGTGGTGCCGCCCTCGGCTCTTCATTCTTCGGTCGTGGCCAGCGCGCCGGTGGGCGGCGCAGGCGGCGGGGAACCGGCAATTCCGGCCGATGCCGGCGAGCCGGCATCGTGCCATCGCCCTGTTCCGACGACCTCTGGATTCGTATAGCGGCCAGCCGGCCTGCCTGCATAGAGCCCGCCGCGCATTCTCCGCATTTCTCCCGCGCGCCCTGCCGAAATGCCGCAGCTTTTACCGGGCGGACGGGCGCCTGCGAGCAGGGGTCGACACGAAGGCGGGTAGGTGCCGACCCACCTGCGGCATTTTCGACCGACTTCCGCACTGGCGGGACATCCGGCCCGGCGGCCATGTCGCGGTGGCGGCCCGGCCTTGCCGCGGCGTCCGGCGCTCCGGGCGACGGGCAGAGGCGAGCGTTTGCTCATGCCGCTTTGCGCCGGGTGCCCCACCGGGCGGCGGCGAAGGTGAGCGTTGCGTTGTTATCGGGCCGATTGCTGCCCGTCATGGTAAAACCGGCCGGCTTTCGCCGACAAGAGGAAGCGGGCCGAAGATGATCGAAGCATTTGCGGCAGCGGCCTCCGTCATGGTACCGAATCGGAAAATCGGTTCGCGACAGAACGGGCCGGAAGACCGGGAGGACGAGGCGCGATGGCGGTCGATCCTAAAAAGACATTCACCGACAATGAGATAGAGGCGCGCCTGAAGGCCGAGCTGCCCAAGTGGCGGCTGGAAGACGGCTGGATCCGGCGGACCTATCGCACCTCGAGCTGGAAGGGTACGCTGATGGTGATCAATGCCGTCGGCCATCTCGCCGAGGCGGCCTGGCACCACCCCGACATCACCGCCTCCTATGCCTGGGTCGAGGTGCGCCTGATGAGCCACGACGCCAAGGGCGTGACCGAGCGGGACTTTCAACTCGCGAAGAAGATTGAGGAGTTCGTTTCCTGGCGACCGGCGTCGGTCGAGGGAAGCGCCCTGGCGGGGACGCCCGAAGGCGACCTTCGCTTTGCCTATATCAAGCATGATTGAGCACGGCGATGAACAGTGAAACCGGCGCGGGTGCTCCGCTTGTGGTGAAAGACGTGGTCTGCGGCTTCTGCGGGCTCGGCTGCGACGACCTGGAGGTCGAGGTGGCCGGCCGCGAGGTGCGTCCACGGGCTTCGGTATGCCCGGAGGCGGCCCGGCTTCTGCGGCGCCTGGATACCGGGGCCGAGGCCGGGCCGGCGTCCGATGCGGTGTATGGTCGGGCCAGAAAATTGCTCGAGGCGGCACGCGCGCCGGTTTTCGCCGGGCTCGGGGCCGATGTCGATGGTGGGCGGGCGATTCTCGACCTCGCCGCCCGCCATGGCGGGGTGCTGGACCATGCCGTCTCCGACGGGTTGTTTGCCAACTATGCGGCGGCGCAGCGCACCGGCTGGCTGGCGACGACGCTGGCGGAGGTGCGCAATCATTGCGACGTGCTCCTGGTCGTCGGCGAGGACCCGTCGGCGAGCTTCGGGCGGTTCTTCGAACGGGCACTGCCGACCGACCCGCTTTTCGCGGCGTCGCGCCAGGTCATCGTGCTCGGCGGCACGCTCGGGGCCGCGGCCCGGAGGCAGCTCGGCGCGGCCGGGGTGACGGAGATCGCCGCCGAGGACCTCACGGCGGCGCTTTCCGCCCTGACGCAGATGGTCGCCGGCCCCGCGCCACGCGGGACGTCCTTCGGCGGGGCGGCAGCGGACGCGCTGGAGGCGGCGGCGGCGGCGCTGAAGGCGGCCGCCTATGCGGTGGCGGTGTGGAACGCCGCGGCGCTCGAGGATGCCGACCTGATCGCGGAGCGGGCGACGCGGCTCGTCGACGCGCTCAACATCACGACGCGGGCGGGCGTGTTTCCGCTGGGCGGGCGCGACAACATCATCGGCATCAACCAGCTGCTGCTGTGGCGCCTCGGCTATCCGCTGCGCACGGCCATACGCGGGGAAACGTCCGAGCACGATTCCGCGCTCTACGCGACCGAGGCGGCGCTGAAGGACGCCGATCTGCTGGTCTGGGTCTCGGCGTTCCGGCCGGAGCCGCCGCCGGCCTTCGGCGGGCCGGTGATCGTCATCGGCCATCCCGATACCCAGTTCGCCACGCCGCCCGAGGTTTTCATCCCGGTCGGCACGCCGGGAGTTGACCACGCCGGCACCGTGTTCAGAATGGATGCAATTGTAAGCCTGCCGCTCGGCGCCTTGCGCGTCGCGACGCTCCCCAGCGTCGCCGAGGCTGTGCGCCGGCTGGAGCCCGTCCGCTAGGGGACAGGACCCGGCCGTTCAACCGAGAACCCCGCTTTCCGCCCGACGTTCGCGTCGGCGGGGCAGGGGTTCCGAGCGGGAGGGGACGACATGCGTATCAGGCTCAAGGGCGGGCGGGTGCTCGACCCGGCACATGGCGAGAACGCCGTGGCGCGCGACGTCGAGTTCGTCGACGGCCGCATCGTCGCGGCGACCCGCGAGAAGGCCGATGCCGAGCACGAGCTCGGCGGCGCCGTGGTGATGGCCGGCGGCATCGACCTGCACAGCCATATCGCCGGCGGCAAGATGAACCTGGCCCGGCTGCTGATGCAGGAGGACCGGCGGGCGCATCCCGAGCCGGCGCTGCCCGGCTTTTCCGGTGCCGCTTGCGGCTGCGGCGGCGGGCGGGCGGTGCCGACCGCCCATGCCACCGGCTGCCGCTATGCCGAGCTCGGCTACACCACGGTGTTCGAGCCGGCGATGCTGGGCTCGAATGCGCGCTCGGCGCATCTCGAGATGGCGGATATCCCCAATCTCGACACCGGCGCCTATCTGGTGCTCGGCAATGACGACTTCATCCTGCGGCTGATCAAGGCCGGCGCGCCGCAGGAGGAGATCAACGCCTATGTCGGCTGGATGCTGAAGGCGACGCAGGCCTTCGCCATCAAGATCGTCAATCCCGGCGGCATCAACGCCTTCAAGTTCAACGCCCGCAAGCTGGATCTCGACGAGGCCAACCCGCATTACGAGGTGACGCCGCGCACGGTGCTGACCACGCTGATCCGCGCGGTGACCGAGCTCGGCGTGCCGCACCCGATCCACCTGCATGGTTGCAATCTCGGCGTGCCCGGCAATGACGAGACCACGCTCGCCACCATCGCCGCCGCCGAGGGCCGGCGGCTGCACCTGACGCATCTGCAGTTCCACAGCTACGGCACCGAGGGCGACCGGCGCTTCTCCTCCTCCGCCGCGCGCATCGCCGCGATGGTGAACGCCAACCCCAACATCTCCGTGGATGTCGGGCAGGTGATGTTCGGCCAGACGGTGACCGCCTCGGCCGACTACATGTCGCAATACCGCAACCGCGGCCTCGCCTCGCCGAAGAAGTCGATCGGCATGGACATCGAGCTCGACGCCGGCTGCGGGGTGGTGCCGTTCGAATATCGCGACAGGAACTTCGTCAACGCGCTGCAATGGGCGATCGGGCTGGAGCTGTTCCTGCTGGTGGAGGATCCCTGGCGGATATTCCTGACCACCGACCACCCCAATGGCGGGCCGTTCACCACCTATCCGCACCTGATCCGGCTGCTGATGGACCGCGATTTCCGCAACGCCCAGCTCGCCACCCTCAACAAGACCGCGCAGGCCCACACGCTGCTGGCGCAGATCACCCGCGAATATTCGCTGGAGGAGATCGCCATCCTCACCCGGGCGGCGCCGGCGCGGATATTGGGGCTCAAGGACAAGGGGCACCTGGCGCCGGGGGCGGTGGCCGACATCGCCGTGCACGAGGAGAACGCCGACCGGGAGGCGATGTTCTCCAGGGCGAAGCTGGTGTTCAAGAACGGACGGCTGATCGTGCGGGACGGCGAGGTGATCGACCTGGCGCCGGGCACCACCCATGTGGTCCGCACGGATTTCGACACCGCCATCGAGAGCAAGCTCGACACTTGGTTCGACCGCGCGGTCGGGCTGAAGGCCAAGCATTTCCGCCTGTCCGACGGCGAGTTGCGCGGCGGGCGCGGGCCGACGGTGCTCAATTGCGTGGGAGGCGCGTCGTGATGGCTGTCATGGCGATGCGGTCGCTCATCACGTTTTCCGCCGTGCGCCCCCTCACTCCACCGCTCTCCCCAATGGGGAGAGGGAGCAGGGCCGATCTGGTGGAGCCGTTCTTCACCTCTCCCCGCGGGGGAGAGGTCGCCGCGCAGCGGCGGGTGAGGGGGGGCGACGCTGGCCGCTCCCGGCCCAAGGCGTGGATGCCCGGATCACGTCCGGGCATGACGTTCTTCTTGCGGACACCGGACTTCACAAGGCGCGACGCCATGGCCGGACCAGGCCTGGCCATCCACGCCTTCGACACGGCCGACCGGGGGGCCTCCCGATGATCGTCAACGGCGTCGAGATACGCGACAGCTTCGCCGAGGCCTTCCCGATGGTGGGCACGCGGCTGATCATCACCGCCGACACGCCGGACTGGGCGATGACGGCGGCGCGCGTCACCACCGGCTTCGCCACCTCGGTGATCGGCTGCGGCTGCGAGGCGGGGGTGGAGCGGGTGATCCCGCCCGAGGACACGCCCGACGGCCGGCCGGGGGTGGCGATCCTGATCTTCGCCATGGACTTCAAGGGATTGAAGACCGTGGTGCCGCTGCGGCTGGGCCAATGCGTCCTCACCTGCCCGACCACCGCCTGCTATGCCGGCGTCGAGGGTGGCAAGAGAGTGCCGCTGGCCAAGACCATCCGCTATTTCGGCGACGGCTTCCAGACGTCGAAGAAGTTCGGCGACAAGCGCTTCTGGCGCGTGCCGGTGATGGATGGCGAGTTCGTCTGCGACGAGGACACCGGCTCGGTGGAAGGCGTCGGCGGCGGCAATATCCTGATCCTCGCCCGCTCCCGAGGGCAGGCGCTGCACGCCGCCGAGCAGGCGGTGAAGGCGATGAGCAAGGTCGAAGGGGTGATCCTGCCGTTTCCCGGCGGGGTGGTGCGCTCGGGCTCCAAGGTCGGCTCGAAATACAAGGCACTGTTCGCCTCCACCAACGATGCCTATTGCCCGACCCTGCGCGGGGTGGGGGCCTCGGCGCTGCCCGAGGAGGTCGGCAGCGTGATGGAGATCGTCATCGACGGGGTGAGCTTCGAGGCGGTGGCGCAGGCCACCCGCGCGGGCATCGAGGCGGTGTGCGAGGTGGGCGCCGCGCGTGGCGTGGTCGCCATCGACGCCGGCAATTACGGCGGCAATCTCGGCCCGTTCCACTTCAAGCTGCGCGAGATCATGGGAGGCGGGGCATGAGTGTCGTGCTGCGGCTGAAGGCGCCGCTTGCCGCGCGGCTCGATCTCGAAGGGCTGACGCCCGCCGCGCTGGCCGGCAAGGCGCCGGCCGAGGTGGAGGCGATCGCGCTGCCGCATGGCGGCCGGAGCGTGGCGCTCGGGGAACTGTTCGCGATACGTGCCGGGACCGAGGGGCGGCTGGTGCTGGAGGGCGGCGATGCGCGCCTCGACGGCGTGGGCGCCGGCCTCGCGGCCGGGGAAATCCTCGTGGAGGGCGATGTCGGCGCCCATGCCGGTCGCGGCATGGCGGGTGGCGTGCTGCGCATCGGCGGCCATGCCGGCGACGAGCTTGCGGCCGGGCTGACCGGCGGACGGATCGAGATCGACGGCAATGCCGGGGCGCGGGCCGGGGCGGCGCCGTCCGGCGCGCGGCGCGGCATGGCCGGCGGCGTGGTGCTCATTCGCGGCCATGCCGGGGAACGTGCCGGCGAACGCCAGCGCGGCGGGCTGATTCTCATCGAGGGCGATGCCGGCGCGGAGGCGGCCACCGACATGATCGCCGGCACGCTGGCGGTCGGCGGCCGGTTCGCCCCCGGCGCCGGGCGGGGCATGAAGCGCGGCACGCTGATCGCCCGCGCGACGCCGGATCTCGCCGAAGGCTTCGCCGATACCGGCACGCACGATCTGGTGGCGCTGCGGCTGATCGCCCGCCGCGTGCCGGATCTCGCCGGGCTGATCGCCGCCGCCGTCCGGGCGCGCCGACTGGTCGGCGACCGGTTGCAGGGCGGGCTGGGCGAGGTTCTGGTCCTCGAAGAGGGCGCCGCCTCGCCCGCGTGACGCCGTGCCGCACCTCCGCAAGCCGCCTGCCGAAGGGATATGCGGCGAATTGTCGAGTGCCTGCCGGCCTCGGGAACGATGCTTAGTCTAGGATCGTTCCAGGCAAGGCGCTAAGCTTCAACCGGGTCAAGCGCCGCAGCGATGGCGCCGTTCAAGACAAGCACTTAGGAAGGACTCCCATGAACCGTCTTCTCGCCGCCGCCACTCTCCTCGCCCTCGGCTCCACCGTGGCCCTCGCCGATGGCGACGCCACCAAGGGCGCCAACGTCTTCAAGAAATGCATGGCCTGCCACGCCGTCGGCGAGGGCGCCAAGAACAAGGTGGGGCCGGAGCTGAACGGCATCGTCGGCCGCAAGATGGGCGCGGTGGAAGGCTTCAACTATTCCGACACGCTGAAGGAGCACGGCGCCAAGGGCGACACCTGGACCGCCGAGCAGCTCAGCACCTATCTCGCCAATCCGCGCCAGGCGATGCCGGGCGTGAAGATGGTGTTCGCCGGCCTGCCCAAGGACGACGATCGCGCCGACCTGATCGCCTATCTCTCGCAGTACGACGCCAGCGGCGCCAAGAAGCCGTGAGCTTCGCCGCGGCCTGAGCGGCCGCGGTGCCGCCGGGGCGACCCGTCGCGGCCGGCGCGTCCGGCCGCCTGCCGTGATCCGGGGGAGCGTTCGCGCGTTTCCGGGGCGGCCGCCTTCCGCGTGGAGGGCAGGACAGGGAGGCGAATGGGCAATCGCATGGCCATGAGAATCCCGCCGAGAATCCCGCGGAATATCCCGCCCCGGCCCTCGCATGGATTTCCCGGGCTTCCCGCACTGAA
Source organism: Ancylobacter oerskovii (assembly GCF_018390555.1). Taxonomy (GTDB): domain Bacteria; phylum Pseudomonadota; class Alphaproteobacteria; order Rhizobiales; family Xanthobacteraceae; genus Ancylobacter; species Ancylobacter oerskovii. Next base: position 226,717 of record NZ_JAHBGB010000037.1, read on the forward strand.
CCGCCGCGCCGCGCTCGCCCTCGGGGCGTTCGCGGCCGTCGGCGTTTCGGCGGGTGCCTTCGCGCCCCCCTGCGGCTGCGCCTTTGCCGCGGCCGATGGCGCGCTGTCGCTCGACGAGATCGCGCCGGGGGTGTTCGTGCATCGCGCGCCCTATGAAGTGCTGGCGCCGGACAATGACGGCGCCATCGCCAATGTCGGCCTGATCGTCGGCGCCGAGGCGGCGGCGGTGATCGACACCGGCAACAGTCATATCGCCGGCCTGCGGCTGCGCGAGGCGGCCCGCCGCGTCACCGACCGGCCGATCCGCTATGTCGTCAACACCCACATGCATCCCGACCATGTGCTCGGCAACTCCGCCTTCGAAGGGGAGGGCGTGCGCTTCGTCGGCCATCGCAAGCTGCCGCGCGCGCTCTCCGTGCGGGCCGAGACCTATCTCGACCAGGTGAAGCGGCTGCTCGGCCCGGCGGGGGAGGGCACGCGCATCGTGCTGCCGGACCTCCTGGTGGAGGACCGGCTGGTGCTCGATCTCGGCGGCCGTCCGCTCGAATTCGAGGCGCATCCGACCGCCCATACCGACAACGACCTGACGATTCGCGATTCGGCGAGCGGGACGTGGTTTCTCGGCGACCTGCTCTTCGTCGGCCATGTGCCGACGCTCGACGGCAGCCTGCAGGGATGGCTGTCGGTGCTGGACCGCCTGGCGGCCCGCGCCGCGTCCCGGGCGGTGCCCGGCCACGGGCCGGCGAGCGTCGAATGGCCGGCCGCCATGGCCGCCGAGCGGGCCTATCTGGAGGATCTGCGTACCGACGTGCGGCGCTTCATCGCAGACGGTGTCCCGATGGGGGAAGCCGCCGAGCGGGCAGGGCGGTCGCAGGCGCGGTCCTGGGCGCTGTTCGACGAGTTCAACGCCCGCAACGCAATAGCGGCCTATCACGAATTCGAGTGGGAATGATCCCGGCGGGGCGCCACGGCCGGAAGCTGCCCCCGGCGCAAACGCTGGCGGCGACGGCGTTAGCCGGCGAAATGGATCGAAGTCGCTGTGAAATCCAAGTATTTCGCTCTGGTATACAGTACATCAATTCGCAGGTGCAGCAAAGAATAAGCTGCTGCAGCAAAATCATAATAAGAGAGATTTCGCGGGCCGGTTCTTATTGCGCGTTGTTCAAAATCGGTCTAGGGTCATGACATCTCCGGCTTCAATGAATTTTCGGGGTCCAAAGCTCCGAAATTCACTTCGTAGGCCAGCTTGGGGCGAGGGCCCCCGTGATTTCCGGCTGTTCTCCCCCCAGCCGGTCGTGACACGCTGTCGGAGATGAACGTGAAAAGAGAACAATAAACCGCTCACGGCATCGCTGAACACAGCTTTCTGTGACCGGAGGAACGCGTTGAGGAGGAGATATACGCATGCGCAAGCTTGCCTGTGCGGCGCTGCTGATGGGTGTTGCCGTCTATGCTTGGCCTGCCGCGGCCAATGACGGACTGACCAAGATCATCAAGGACCCCAAGCAATGGGGTATTCAGACCGGTGACTACGCCAACACCCGGTATTCCAAGCTCGATCAGATCAACGCCGGCAATGTCGGCAAGCTGCAGGTAGCGTGGAGCTTCTCCACCGGCGTACTGCGCGGCCACGAAGGCGGGCCGCTGATCATCGGCGACGTGATGTATGTTCACACGCCCTTCCCGAACATCGTCTACGCGCTCGATCTCAATAATGACGGCCGGATCCTCTGGAAATACGAGCCCAAGCAGGACCCGAACGTCATCCCGGTGATGTGCTGCGACACGGTCAACCGCGGCCTCGCCTTTTCCGACGGCCTGATCTACCTGCACCAGGCCGACACCACCCTCGTCGCGCTGGACGCCAAGACCGGCGAGAAGAAGTGGTCGGTCGTCAACGGCGACCCGAAGAAGGGCGAGACCAACACCGCCACCGTGCTGCCGGTGAAGGACAAGGTCATCGTCGGCATCTCCGGCGGCGAGTTCGGCGTGCGCTGCCACGTCACCGCCTATGACTCGAAGACCGGCAAGCAGGTCTGGCGCGGCTACTCCATGGGCCCGGACAGCGACCTCCTGGTCGACCCGGAGAAGACCACTGCGCTCGGCAAGCCGATCGGCAAGGATAGTTCGCTGAAGACCTGGGAAGGCGATCAGTGGAAGATCGGTGGCGGCTGCACCTGGGGCTGGTACTCCTACGACCCCGAGACCAACCTGGTCTATTACGGCTCGGGCAACCCCTCGACCTGGAACCCCAAGCAGCGTCCCGGCGACAACAAGTGGTCGATGACCGTCTGGGCGCGTGACGCCGACACCGGCGTCGCCAAGTGGGTCTACCAGATGACCCCCCACGACGAGTGGGACTATGACGGCGTCAACGAGATGATCCTCACGGATCAGCAGTTCAACGGCGCGCCGCGCAAGCTGCTGACCCACTTCGACCGCAACGGCTTCGGCTACACGCTGGACCGCGTGTCGGGCGAACTGCTCGTCGCCGAGAAGTATGACCCGTCGGTCAACTGGGCCACCAAGGTCGACATGGACAAGAACAGCCCGACCTTCGGTCGTCCGCTGGTCGTGGCCAAGTATTCGACCGAGCAGAACGGCGAAGACGTGAACTCGAAGGGCATCTGCCCGGCGGCGCTCGGCACCAAGGACCAGCAGCCGGCGGCGTTCTCGCCCAAGACCAACCTCTTCTACGTGCCGACCAACCACGTCTGCATGGACTACGAGCCGTTCCGCGTCAGCTACACCGCGGGCCAGCCCTATGTCGGTGCCACCCTGTCGATGTTCCCCGCGCCGAACAGCCATGGCGGCATGGGCAACTTCATCGCCTGGGACAACACCAAGGGCAAGATCGTGTGGTCGCTGAAGGAGCCCTTCTCGGTGTGGTCGGGCGCGCTCGCCACCGCCGGCGACGTGGTCTTCTACGGCACGCTCGAAGGCTACCTGAAGGCGGTCGACGCCAAGACGGGCAAGGAACTCTACAAGTTCAAGACCCCGTCGGGCATCATCGGCAACGTCACCACCTATGAGCATGGCGGCAAGCAGTACATCGCCATCCTCTCCGGTGTCGGCGGCTGGGCGGGCATCGGCCTGGCGGCTGGCCTGACCGATCCGAATGCCGGTCTCGGCGCGGTCGGCGGCTATGCGGCCCTGTCGAACTACACCAACCTCGGCGGCCAGCTCACCGTCTTCGCAATTCCCAACTGACGGAGATCGCCGTCCCCCCGGGGACGGCGCCTCCCACCGACCGACGGCAAAGGGGCCTGGCCATCGTCAAGGCGATGAGCCGGGCCCCCGCGTCTCGGCGCCCTGAACTTTATGAGAATCTTAGAATCATCCCAGGTCGCGTGCCGTCTGCCGCTCGCATCTCGGCGCATTCCGACCCTCAATTCTGGCCTGGTGCCTTCGGGAGTGACTCCATGACGATTTCTGTTTTCGGACGGTCGAACCCCAGCCCGGCGCGTGCGCGCCTCGCCGGGAGCGCGCCGTCCGCGTTGCTGGCCATCGCTCCGCTGGTCATCTGCCTCGCCCTGTCGCCCGTCGCCGCGCAGGCGCAGGAGCAGCCCGCCGCGCCGAACACGGTTGGTACCGCCCCCGACGGCTCCAAGACCCATGGCGGCCAGGAAGCGACCAAGGACGACCTGGGCAAGTACACGCTGCCCGACGGCTCGCCCACCTATCACATCACTTCCGACGGCACGCTGGACTGGTACGCCTATTCCGGCTACCGCCGCTACCACGCGGAATGCCATGTCTGCCACGGCCCGGACGGCATGGGCTCGACCTACGCCCCGGCGCTCGCCAACTCGCTGAAGAACCTGACCTATGAGCAGTTCACCGAGATCGTGGTGAACGGCAAGAAGACCGTCGGCGTCGGCACGGCGGACCAGGTGATGCCGGCCTTCGGCGAGAACCTCAACGTCATGTGCTATCTCGACGACCTCTATGTCTACCTCAAGGCCCGTGCCGACGGGGCGATGGACCGCACCCGCCCGAGCAAGCGCGAGGACAAGACGAAGGCCTATGGCGACAATGAGAACCAGTGCTTCGGCCGGAACTAGTCCGGTGAACCGCTCCACCGGACGTCGCCGCGGCGCTGCCGGCGCCGGAACGGCGGCGCTGGCCGGCCTCGTGCTGGCCGCGCTGCTGCCGGCGACGGCGGGCGCGCAGGTCTCCGACCTCGTCGACCGCTCGACGCTGAGGGTGTGCGCCGACCCGGCCAACATGCCCTTCACCAACGAGAAGGGGGAGGGATTCGAGAACCGGATCGCCGACCTGCTCGCCAAGAAGCTGAACGTGCCGCTGGACTATACCTGGTTTCCGCAGGCGACCGGCTTCTACCGCATGACGCTCGGCCTCAAGCGCTGCGACATCGTCATGGGCTATGTCGCCGGCGGCGACCCGGTGCTGAACACCAATCCCTACTACAAATCGGCCTGGGTGCTGATCACCCGCAAGGGCGGCCCGCTCGACGGGGTGGACACCCTGGCGGATCCGCGCCTCAAGGGCCTGCATGTCGGCATCGTCGCCGGCTCCCCGGCGGGCGACCACCTGCAGCGCAACGGGTTGATGGGCTTCGCCCGGCCCTATGCGCTGATGGTCGACCGCCGTTTCGAGAACCCGGCCGAGCAGATGATCGCCGACATCAATGCCGGCACCATCGACGCCGGCATCTTGTGGGGGCCGATCGGCGGCTATTATGCCCGCCGCTCCGAGGCGCCGCTCAATGTCGTGCCGCTCACCAAGGAGCGCGGCGACCCGCAGATGGTCTACCGGATCACCTTCGGCATCCGTCCCGGCGAGCTGAACTGGAAGCACCAGCTGAACGAGTTCATCACCGGCGCGCAGCCGGAGATCAATCGCCTATTGCTGGATTACGGCGTGCCGCTGCTGGACGAGCGCAACCAGCCGATCGAGGCCGGCAAATGACCGCGCGGGCGGCGAGGCGAGGGGAGCCGGCCCGCGGGGCGGCCCTCTCCGACCGCCTGCTGCCGAGCTCGCCCATGGTGCGGCTCGCCTGGCTCGGCATGGCCGGGCTCGCCGTGGCGCTGATCGCCTTCACGCCGGCCAAGGCGCAGAACCCCGCCGAGGGAAAGCCGCCGGAGACGGTGGCCGAGCCGGAGAGCTACCGCATGGACGCCTATCGCGCGCCGACGCCGGCGACGCTGAAGGGCGCCCATGTGATCGATACCGGCGAGGCGGAGCGGCTGTGGCGGGCCAAGGCGGCGCTGTTCGTCGACGTGCTGCCGCGCGATGTGAAGCCGGCAAACCTTGCCCCCGGCACCGTGTGGCGGGACAAGCCGCGCGACCATCTTCCCGGCAGCACCTGGCTACCCAATGTCGGGTATGGCGCGCTGAGCGAGGCGATGGACGCCTATTTCCGCCGCAGCCTTGAGGCGCTCACCGCCGGCCTGCGCGAGGCGCCGCTGGTGTTCTACTGCCTCACCGATTGCTGGATGTCGTGGAACGCCGCCAAGCGGGCGATGGCATATGGCTATACCGACGTCGCCTGGTATCCGGCCGGCAGCGACGGCTGGTCCCGGGCCGGCCTGCCGCTCGAGCGCGCCGAACCGCGCGAGTGAGCCGGCGCACCGCCTGAGCGCGGCGCATCCTGCATGCGATCATCCCGACGTCCGGCCCCCAGCCTTGGGAAGCTCGCGGCTTCGCGCGGGCCGTTCCCCGCGCCAGGCGCCGCATGCGGCCGAATGCTTCGCGCAACCGCCCCCATCCCGACGCTCCGGCTGTTCGCCCGGCCTCGCCGCGCTACACTTGCCGGGACAGGGGAGGGCGAGCGCATGGATCGGCATCTCATACGTGCCGTCGTCTACTGGCTGGCGGGTCACTGGGTGAGCGGCGCGGGCTTCATGGCGGCGGCGCTGCTGGCGCTGGCGCCGCTGCTGGCACAGGTGCTGGAGCCGCCGCTGCTGCTCGTCTTCCTGCACGGCCCGGTCTATATGCTGCACCAGATCGAGGAGCATGCGGGCGACCGCTTCCGCCGCTTCGTCAATACGCGGCTGCTGCACGACCCGGATGGCTTGACCGTGGCGGCGGTGCTGGTTGTCAACCTGCCGCTGGTATGGGGAGTGAACCTTGCCGCCCTGTATGCGGCCGTGCTGTGCGGACCCGCCGCCGGGCTGGTGGCACCCTATGCGATGATCGTCAATGCCGTGATCCATCTGGCGGCGGCGCTGCGGCTGCGCAGCTACAATCCCGGCCTCGTCACCGCCCTCCTGCTGTTCCTGCCGCTCGGCCTCGCTACGCTGGCGGCGGTCGGCATGCAGGCCGGCATCGCCGCCCATCTCGGCGGGCTCGCGCTTGCCGTGCTGCTGCACGCGCTGATCGTCGTGCATGTCGCGCGGCGCCTTCGGGGACGCCGCGCGACGGCAAAGTGAGAGGCGCGCGGCCTTCACTCCATCTGCGAGCGGATCGCGCGGGCGAGCGCGAAGGCGCGCTGCTCCAGGATGACCGGGCTCTCGCACACCGCCGTCACCGCCTGGGTGCGGGTGTCGTAGATGCGGGTATCCCACAGGAGCTGCTTCTCGGCATCGGCGGCCTTGGCCTTGTCGGCATCGCTGTCGGCGGCCTTCTTCAGCCGTGCCACCTCCAGGCTCTCCTGCCGGATGCGGTCGGACAGGTCGATCTGGTGCTTCGAATAGCGCTCGATGCCGGTGAGGATGCGTGCGCGCAGGCCGTTGATCTGGTCGAACACGCCGGCGAACAGCAGGGTGAGGCGCTTGTCCTTGTCGGCGCCGGCCTGCTTGGCGAACGCCTCGATCTTCGCATCGGCGTCCTCGATCGGGGTGCGGCGGGCGGCGAGCACCGGCACCAGATCGCCCACCGCGGGATCGGCGCGCCAGTCGAGGCCCTCTATGGACGGGCCGTCCCACATCTGCGCGGCGGCGAGGCTTTCGACGCGCGGCTGGATGCAGGGCCACAGGCTCCCGGCGGCGGGGCTCGCCGCCTGTGCCGCCGGCGCGGCGATGAGGAGGGCGGCAGCGAGGCCGGCCCGCAGGGGAGCGGATATCCCGCCCTTGGGGCGCATGCGCGTGAGGATCATTGGCGTCTCCCGGCAGTCATTCTTTTCATTTGCTTTTCATTTGGCGGCGTCCGGCCCGCCGCGGCGGGCCATCAGTCCGGCGGAGGGATCATAGGCGACAATGGCGGCGCAGAGGAATGCGACCGCACAGCCCGCCACGACCATGGCGGAGAAGGCGTCGAACTGGCCGTACAGCGCGAAGCGGATCAGCTCCACCGCATAGGTGAACGGGTTGAACAGGCAGATGTAATAGAGCGGCAGGCTGCTCTCCTGCACCTTCCACAGGGGGTAGAGCGCCGAGGAGGTGAAGAACATCGGAAAGATGACGAAGTTCATCACGCTGGCGAAGTTTTCCAGCTGCCGGAACAGCGACGACATCAGCAGCCCCATGGCGCCGAGCATCAGGCCGGACAGCATGAGCGCCGGCAGCACGGTGAGGTAGCCGATGGGCGGGGCCTCCACCTCCCAGAACCAGGCGATGGCGAGGAAGGCATAGGCCTGCAGCAAAGAGACGCAGATGCCCGCCACCAGCTTCGACAGCAGCAGGAACCAGCGCGGATAGGGGCTCACCAGCAGGATGCGCATGGCGCCCACCTCGCGGTCATAGACCATGGAGAGCGAGGATTGCAGGCCATTGAACAGCTGGATCATCGCCACCAGGCCCGGCGCCACATAGACCTCGTAGAGGATGTAGGTTTCGTAGGGCGGGATGATCGACACGCCCAGCACCGAACGGAAGCCGGCGGCGAAGATGAACAGCCACACCAGCGGGCGCACCAGCGCCGAGAGGAAGCGGCCGCGCTGGTTGAGGAAGCGCAGCGCCTCGCGCCAGCAGATGCCGGCCATGCAGATGGCGTAGCCGGAAAACGGCAGGCGGACCGGGGGCTCCGAAGCGGCGGAGGCGGCGGTTGCGGCAGATTCGGGCAGGCGGCTCATGCTTCTCCCCCGCCATGCGTCTCGCCCGCTTCCCCCGCGCCGGTGAGCGCCAGGAAGGCGCTGGCGAGGTCCGGCGCCCGGCCGGCGGCCAGCAATTCCTGCGGCGATCCTTCGGCGCGCACCCGGCCGCGGTGCAGCACCACGATGCGGTCGCCGGCCTCGATCTCCTCGATGATATGGGTGGCCCAGAGCACGCCGATGCCCTCGCGGGCGATGAGCCGGCGCACCTCGGCGACCAGTGCGGCGCGCGAGCCGATGTCGAGGCCGACGGTCGGTTCGTCGAGCAGCAGCAGGCGCGGCCGGTGCATCAGCGCGCGGGCGATCTCGACGCGGCGCATCTGGCCGCCGGACAGCTGGCGCACCTTGTCCCTTGCCCGGTCGGCGAGGCCGACGCTTTCCAGCGCCTCCAGCGCCCGCGCCTTCGCACGTCCGAAGCCGATGCCGTGCAACGTGGCGTGATAGACGAGATTCTGCATCACCGAGAGGTCGAGATCGAGCGTGCGGGCCTGGAAGACGACGCCCAGCCGCGACAGCGCCGCCGCCGGCTCGCGGCGCACGTCATGGCCGAGCACCCGGATGGATCCGGTGCGGTTGTCGTAGAGCCGGGTGATCAGCGAGAACAGCGTGGTCTTGCCGGCGCCGTTGGGCCCCAGCAGCGCGGTGAAGCTGCCGCGCGGCACCGTGAGGCTGACATCGTCCAGCGCCTTGCGGGCCCCGAAGGCGTGGGTGACGCCCGCCACCGCGAGCGCCGGCGGCGCCTCGTCGGGCAGGGGGGGATCGCGCGGGGCGGGGGGGGCGAGGTCGGTCATTCCGGCATATTCCGCTGCGGAAGAGGGGCGGGTTCCAAACGATCATCCCCGGCGCGGGCCGGGGATGGGAAGGGGCGGCGGGCCCGCCCGGGGATCTTATCCTGCGGCTCGCCGCGTCGTCTCGCCGCGTGTGCGGGGGCGACGATGCCGAGGCGGGAGCGTGCGAGCCTCGACGGGGAGCTTGCGATGCGAGGGGGGCGTGGGGGGCGAGAGCCCCTCACCCCATCCCTCTCCCCGACGGGGAGAGGGGGCCTGCCGCTCTCCCGGCGGGTCTCGTTCCATCGATCCGGCAAATCCCTCCCCGGCAGATCTTTCCCCGGCAAGTCCTCTCCCTGCGGGTTCTCTCGGCGGATCCCGTTGAGGATCCGCAGGGAGGTCTCTTCCTGGCAGGGCCTTGAATCGGCTTTGCCGGGCCGGCATGGAGCGGCTAGGGCACCACGACCGCGCCCCAGGGCGACCGCCCGACCGCCACCGACTTGGTCACCTTCTCGGTGCCCACGTCGATGATCGAGATGTCGTTGGAATTGCCGTTGGTGGAGATCAGCAGCTTCTCGTCCGGCGTGAAGGCCAGCTGCCAGACCCGCTGGCCGACCAGGAGATACTTCTCCACCTCCAGCGTGCCGGTATCCACCACCGCGACGCGGTTGGCCGGGCCGAGCGCCACGAAGGCCTTCTTGCCATCCTTGGTGAGGCGCACGCCGACCGGCTGGATGGCGTCCTTGTTCACGCCGGGAATTTCGAAGGAGATCTTCTTGATGATCTTCCAGTTGGACGGATCGATCACCGCCACCGTTCCGCCCACCTCGGCCGACACCCAGAGCTGCTTGCCGTCCTTGCGGAACTCGGCGATCCGCGGACGGGAATCGACCAGGATGTTCTCGATCACCTCATTGGTCTTGGTATCGATGACATGCGCCATGTTGGTGGTCTCGGAGGTGTTCACCAGGAACTTGCCGTCCGGGCTCACGCCCATGCCCTCCGGCTCGACGCCGACCGGTATCTCGGCGACGAGTTCGTTGTTCTCGACATTCACCACCGTGACCATGTTGTCGTCTTCGTTGGCGATGTAGAGCGGGTTGCCGGAGGGGGCGAGCACGAACAGCTCCGGGTCGGGGCCCGAGCGCAGCGTCTTCACCAGCTTGAAGGTCTTGGAATCATAGACCTCGACGCGGTTGTCGTCGGAGGCGGCGACATAGATCAGCTTGCCGTCCGGGCTGGCGGTGACGCCGCGCGGCCGGCGGCCGGTCTTGATGGTCTCGATGACCTTCAGGCTGTCGAGATCGACGACGCTCATCGTATGGTCGCGCTCATTGGTGATGAAGGCGCGTACCTGCGCCTGCGCCGGCAGGGTCTCCCCCATCACCATCAGGCCCGCCGCGGCAAGGCCGGCGCTCAGCAAGATACGGCGTGTCATCGTTTCCTCCCTGGGGCAGCGGGTGCTCTCAATGGCACCTGATCCTGCGCTTTCAATCGAGCTTGCATCGGGACTCGGGCTGGTCGAAGCCGAGCGTGTCCAGCGGCGTGCGCTGGTGCAGATAGGCCTGCTGCGGCGACAGCGTCACCGTGTTGGTGGCATGGGTCAAAAGGATCGGCTGCCGCAACTGGTGGTCCCAGGGGCGGAAGCTCGCCGCCACCCCCTTGAACACCGGCAGGTCGTATTGCGGCGAGAGCAGCTGGGCGCGGATTTTGTCCACCTCGCTGGAGCGGGTCTTCATGCCCGCCGAGGCGATGGAGAAGATCCCTTCCCACATCTGGAAGTCCAGCGGCTGCATCATCCGCTGGTGCTGCTTGAAGAAGCGGCTCTGCAACTGCGCGGCGCCCCAGTTCTCCATGGTCGGGTGCCAGGAGAGCGACATCAGCCCCTGCGTGCCGGCGGTCGGCCGGGCGAGCCAGGTATTGTAGGGTAATATGTCGCCGAACTCGCCCTGCTCGTCGGCGATGACGAGGATGTCGTACTCGCCGACCTGGGTGGCGCGCGGCACTTCCGACTGGGCGGTGGCGCGGGCGTCCGGCCCGTAGTCCCACACCTTCTCGGCGACGATCTTGGCGCCGAACTTCTTCGCCGAGTTGCGCACCGCCTCGGCATAGAGCCTGTCACCCTCGGTGCGGCCGACGAACAGGAACCAGTTGCGCCAGCGCTTGGTCATGAGGAACTGCGCCAGCGCGTCGGTGAGCATCGCCCGGTTGGGCGCGACATGGAACACGTTGGCGCGGCAGTCGGCCTGGCGCAGGCTGTCGTCCGGCGCGCCGACATTGACGAGAAGCACGTCCTTGCCCTTCAGCGCGTCGGCGATGCGGATGAGCTGGGCGGCGGGCACATCGAGCAGGATGTAGTTGTTGCCGGCCTCGGCGAGCTTCTGTGCCGCGGGGAGGGGATCGCCATCGGCCGGCACCACCTCGGTCTCGAGCTTGTAGTCGAGCTTGAGGAAGCGCCCGGAGGCGAGCGCGTCGCGAATGCCGAGCTCGGCGCCGGCGACGCCGAGATTCTCCGGCGGGGCGGTGAGCGGGGCAATCCACGGCGGCAAGGGCGGCATCTGGCGGACGAGGCCGACGCGGAAGCTCTGCTCGGCCGGAACGGCGGCGGCGGCGGCGGCCTTCGGCGCCGGGGCCGGATTTTCCTGCGCGACGGCGGCAAAAGTTCCGCCGACAAAGGACAGCACGGCCGCGGCCGCCGCTGCGCGGACCATCCGTTTCATGAGCGTCCGTCCCGTATTACTTCGGTCTTGCATTGGCGTGCCTGACCTTCGGTTATGTTTGGAAGAAGACTATCAAACGTCTTGAGGTCTTCAACAGATTAAATTCCATAAGAAATTAATAAGTACAAAGAATTTTCACGATGTATTGGGAAAGTTTGGCATGTGCCTGACGGAAAAGTGAACGGGATGTCTTGCCGCCCGTCGGGGCCGGGATATGATCCTCGCAACAAGAGGCGCAACGGAGCGGGAGGTCGCCGGATGTTTCGTCAACGACCGTCCGACACCCGCCGCCGGCAGCCTGCCGGCAGGGCCGCGGGCGCCGCCATGCTCCTCGCGCTGCTGCCCGCCTGCCTGGTCGCCGCGCCGGCGGAGGCGGCCACCCGCGTGGCGGTGTTCGGCTTCGAGCTGCTCGACACCAGCGGCGAGGCCGGGCTGGGCGGGCCGAAGCCGGAGGAGCAGCGCCGGCTCGACCTGATCACCCGGGATGTGCGCCAGCGCCTCGCCGCCGCCGGCTACGACGTGCTCGACCTCGCCCCGCAAAAGGCCGAGATCGAGGACGCCGCGCCGTTCCGCAACTGCAATGGCTGCGAACTGCCGATCGCCCGCGCGCTGGGGGCGAAGATCGAGGTGATCGGGCTGGTGCAGAAGGTGTCGAACCTCATCCTCAACATCAATTTCCAGCTGCGCGACGTCGCCACCGGCAAGGTGCTGCGCGCCGGCAGCGCCGATATCCGCAACAATACCGACGAATCCTGGCTGCGCGGCGTCTCCTATCTGGTGCGCAACCGCCTGCTGGATCCGCCATTGACCGGCGAGGCGGCACCGTGACCAAGAAGGACATCCAGGCCGGCGGCGGCAGCGCCCCGTATCGGCCGAGCCGCCGGGCGATGCTGGCGGCTCCGCTGCTGCTGGCGCTGGCGCCGCGCCTCGCCCGGGCCGAAGGGCCGGCGTTGCGGATCGGCTCGCTGAAGTTCGGCACGCTCAACTGGCTGACCGAGACCATGCGCGCCGAGGGCTTCGCCGCGCGCGAAGGCGTGGAGATCGACTCGATCGACTTCGCCGGCGGCCAGGCGACGACGGTGGCGCTGCAGGCCGGGGATATCGACCTGATCGTCAGCGACTGGCTGTGGGCGATGCGCCGCCGTCAGGAGGGCGAGGACTTCCGTTTCGCGCCTTTCTCCAACGCGCTGGGAGCCCTGATGGTGGCGAAGGGCGGCCCGGTGCGCGCGCTCGCCGATCTCAAGGGGCGCAAGATCGGCGTCGCCGGCGGGGCGCTGGACAAGAGCTGGCTGCTGCTGCGGGCCTATGCGCAGCAGACGGCCGGCATCGACCTCGCCAAGGATGCCGAGCCGGTCTATGGCGCGCCGCCGCTGATCAACCAGCAATTGCCGCTCGGGCGCATCGATGCGGCGCTGACCTTCTGGCCGTTCGCGGCTCGTCTGGACGCGCAGGGCTTTTCGCGGCTGCTCGACATGAAGGACGTGGTCGCCGGTCTCGGCATCGCCCCGCCGCCGCCGCTGGTGGGCTTCGTCTGGCGCGAGCGCATGGCGGCGGCCAAGGGGCCGCAGCTTGCCGGCTTCTTCCGCGCCGCGGCGGCGGCCAATCGCCTGCTCGCCGCCTCCGATGCGCCCTGGGAGCGGCTGCGGCCGCTGATGCAGGCCGCCGACGACGCGGAGTTCGCCAAGCTGCGCGACTATTACCGCGCCGGTATTCCCGGGCCCTTCGACGCGACGAGCGTCGCGGCCTGCGGCAAGCTTTACGACGTGCTGGCGCGGATCGGCGGCAGCGAGCTGGTCGGCCCCAAGCCCGGCTTCGACGCCAGCCTGTTCGCGTTGTCGAAGGGCTGATGCCGTGACCTTCCTGCGCATCGGCACGGCGACGGCCGGCGCCTCCCGCCCGGCGGCGGCCCGTTCCGGGCTTGCCGGCGCGGCGGCGACGGCGATCTCTCTCGTGCTGCTGGTGCTCGCCTGGCAGGTGGTGGCGATGTTCGTCGCCTCGCCGCTTCTGCCCGGCCCGCCCGAGGTCGCCGCGGCGCTGGTCCGCGCCAGCGCCGATTTCGCCTTGCCGCGCAATATCCTCATCACCCTCGGCCGGGTGGCGGCGAGCTTCTTCGTCGCGATGGTGGTGGGGGCGGCGGTCGGCGTGGCGCTCGGCCGCTCGAAGGGGCTCGACCGGGTGTTCGGGCCATGGCTGATCGTGCTGCTGAACCTGCCGGCGCTGGTGGTGATCATCCTCTGCTATGTCTGGTTCGGCCTCACCGAGGTGGCGGCGATCACCGCCGTCGCCGTGAACAAGATCCCCAATGTCGCGGTGACGCTGCGGGAAGGGGCGGTGGCGCTGTCGCGCGATCTCGACGAGATGGCGCAGGTCTACCGCTTCGGGCCGCTGCGCACGCTGCGCCATGTCGTGCTGCCGCAGCTGGCGCCCTTCTTCGCCGCCGCGGCCCGCTCCGGCCTCGCCCTCACCTGGAAGATCGTGCTGGTGGTGGAACTGCTCGGGCGCTCCAACGGCGTCGGCTTCGAATTGCAGACGGCGTTCCAGCTGTTCGACGTCGCCACCGTGCTGGCCTATGCGCTGGCCTTCACGCTGGTGGTGCAGCTGATCGAGCTCACGATTCTCCAGCCCTGGGAACGCCGTGCCAGCCGGTGGCGGCGGTGACGGGCATCGTCCTCGATATCGTGGAGAAGCGGTTCCCGGCCGCCGCCGGCGCGCCGGCGGCGCCGATCTACCGGGATTTCCGGCTCGACGTCGCGCCGTTCAGCTTCCTGGTGCTGCTGGCGCCGTCCGGGTCCGGCAAGACGACGCTGCTCAACATGATCGCCGGCCTCGACCGCGACTTCGCCGGCCGAATCGGCTTCGAGCCTGCCGCCGGCGGCGCGTTCGGGCCGGAGGGGCCGCGCATCGCCTATGCGTTCCAGAATCCGCGCCTGCTGCCGTGGCGCCGCGTGCTCGACAATGTGGCGCTGCCGCTCGGGGGCGGGGAGGCGGCGCGGGAGGCGGCGCTGGCGATGCTGCGGGAGGTGGGGCTCGAGGAGCAGGCCGGCGCCTATCCCGAGCGGCTGTCGCTCGGCCAGCAGCGCCGGGTGGCGCTGGCGCGCGCCTTCGTCCTCGATCCCGACGTGCTGCTCATGGACGAGCCCTTCGTCTCGCTGGACGAGGCGGGCGCGGCGCGGCTGCGCGACCTGCTGCGCCGGCTGCTGGCGCGGCGGCCGACGACGGTGGTTTTCGTCACCCATGACAGCCGCGAGGCGGTGGAGCTCGGCACGCGGCTGGTGCGGCTCGACGGGGCGCCGGCGCGGATCGTCGCCGACATCCCGGTGACGCTCAGCGCCGAGGACAGGTGCTCGCCGGCCATGGTGGAGGCGCTGCGGCGGCAGGTCGTCGGCCACGGTTCATCGGCTGACCGCAGCTGACGTCGCGTATCAGGATATCCGTATATCCATCTGATCCTGAATGAAAAAGGCCCGAGGCAGAACGCCCCGGGCCTTGGAAGTCGGCGGTCATGGAAGCGGCCAGGCCGCTTCAGCTTGCACGAGCGTGAAGGGTGGCGTGCCACCCTCACTTGTCGAGGAAGATCGCCGCCAACCGCTGGAGCAGGCCCTTCGGCAACGGAGCCGCGGGCGGAGGTATTGTCTGCTCAGGGTTGCTTCCGATCTAAGCCGCGAAGGGGTGCTTCGCGGAGGCGGCGCCGGCGAGGACTTCCTTGACGCTGGGCTGGCCGTTGATGGCGCGAGCGAGCGCTTCCTTGGTGGCCTGGTAGTTGTACTGCTGGATCTTGGCGTCGTCGGCCGCTTCCCAGTGGATGAACACGCCGACCGAGATGAACAGGTCGTCGGCTTCTTCCTCGGGGATCACGCCCTCGGCGACCGAATCCACCACCGCCTTGGCGACGGCATACTGGGCAGGGCCGAACATCTGGACGGCCTGGCGGGCGTCCTTGATGGTGACCTTGTTGAACAGGATGGTGTTGGGCTTGGCCAGCAGGTTGGGGGTCACCACCGCGAGGAGCGAGGTGAAGCCGTCCTTGTTGTTGGTCAGCGCGTTGACGAAGGCACTTTCGGCCGCGCTGCCGCGCGGGCCGATGATGAGGTCGATGTGGGCCACTTCATTGCCGTCGCCGACAAGCGATTCACCGATCAGAACCTTGTTGATCTTGGCCATCTTAATCCTCCCAAACGGGGTTGCTCATCAGAAGGGCGGGGTGCCCCTCTCCGATGTCCCGGCTATCTTTGTTGCAGCGTTTGAAACACCAAACCGGTTGGCCCGATAGCACGACCAGACGGGCGGAAGACTAGTTCCGCTTCGCTTCTCCCCGCAAGGGGAAGTTCGTTGCCAACATTGATTTTGAGCCGCTTTCGCCCGGGCGGCGGCGCCGTTTCGCCGTGATCGGGCGGACGGAGCGGCGCCGTCGCGACCATAGGCCGCGCATTTCGGCCGTGATCAGCCTTTAGTCATGACCGGAATGGCCGCGCCCAATCCTTGATCGTCCGGGCCG
Source organism: Ancylobacter oerskovii (assembly GCF_018390555.1). Classification (GTDB taxonomy): domain Bacteria; phylum Pseudomonadota; class Alphaproteobacteria; order Rhizobiales; family Xanthobacteraceae; genus Ancylobacter; species Ancylobacter oerskovii. The sequence continues at coordinate 242,692 of NZ_JAHBGB010000037.1, forward strand.
CAGGCCGCGACCGGCGGACCGGAAACGCCGTGCGGAGACAAAAGACCGCAGCTCTGCCGCCGTCTACCAATCTGGCATGCCATTTGCTGGGTGATCGGTGTCTTTGGGGGAAACGCTCGGGTAGCTCAGGTCCACGCTCAAAAGGTCCCGCTATGGAGCTCATTCTGTCTATCTGCCTGATCGCCTCACCCGGCGTGTGCAAGGAAGAAGCCGTGTCCTTGAACACCGAGCAGGTTTCCCTCCCCACCCAATGCATCATGGGCGCCCAGCCGGTGATCGCCGAATGGTCGGAAAGCCATCCCAAATGGCGCGTGACCCGGTGGCGTTGCGGCCGCCCCGGTGCCGCCGGCAAGGAGATCTGACGTCCGGCCTTGCCCCGGTCCGGCCCGCTGTCCCTCACCCGCCACCGGCCTATCGCCGCGGCGCGGGGAGGGAGAGGGCTTCATTATAAAATATTCATAAGAATCAATGTTGTAGACAGGAATTATCGTCGCCCATAGGCTTGCCTGACGGGAAACATCCCGGCCCGGTTCGCCGGTCTCGCCTCGGCGGGACGACGTCCGCCGCCAAGAACAATGTCAGGAGGAGACCTATGAAGGACGGGCATCGCCGCCGCGTCGGCGCAGGCTTGATTTCCACTGTCGTACTGGGCGCCGCCGCCCTCTTTCCGGCCGTCCTGCTGTCGGCCGGCACCCCCGCGCAGGCGGGCGATCTCGCCAAGGGGCGGCAGGACCTGCCGGAGATCGTGCTCGGCGATACCAACGGCAACGACTTCGCCGTGCCGGTGAAGGACATCACCATGGAAGGCGGCAAGTCGTATCGCCTCAACGTGACGTCGAACGGCGGCAAGGAATACAAGTTCATGGCGCCGGAATTCTTCCGCAACGCCTGGATGAACCAGATCGTCATCAACCACCTCGAGATCCATCCCTATGGCCCGCCGCATCACATCGAGTTCGATGATGCCGGCACCATCGCGCTCGAATTCGTCCCGATCCGCACCGGCACCTATGAGTGGTGGATCGAGGGCCTGAAGGACAAGGGCATGCATGGCACGCTGACGGTGAAATAGCCGTCGCATCGCCGTGCGTCGTATCGGGACTGGGGAAGCGCCGGCGCGGACCGGCGACAGGGGAGGAAACCATGCAGACATTCACGCGTGCCGCCGCCGGTGGCGCTGTCCTTGCGATCGTGCTCGGTCTCGGCCTGGCGGCGCCCGCCGCAGCCGACGAGGCGAAGGATTGCTCGGCCGGCATCGCGCTTTTGAAGGCGGAGGCGGCCAAGAATCCGCCCAAGGCCACGCTGGACAAGATCAACAAGGCGCTCAAGGGTGCCGAGCGCGAGCTCGGCGAGAAGGAATATGACGAGTGCGTCGACTTCGTGAATGACGGCAAGAAGGCGTTGAAGGGCTGACATTCCCGGCCCGTACCGGATGAGGCCGCGCGTGCTGCGCCGCAGCGTGCGTTGCCTCGCCGGACGTGAAATCATCCGGCTTCCTCGCGCGAGGAGCGTCGATCCGGGAAGCCATCCGAATGCTGGGCCTGTCCTTCTTTCCGCTGCGGACACGCGTCTCCGCGCTGCGCGGGCGGATGTCCTCCCTGCGCGCGCGGATGGGCCTGCTGCTCGCGGTCGCGGTGCTGGTGACGGCCGCCTCGGCGGCCTCGCTGGTCACGGTGCTCGGGCTGGCGAATGCCGAGGTCGACCGCCTGGTTTCCGCGCAACAGCGGCTGGAGCTGCTTTCCGGCCTGTCCGGCCGTGTCGGCGACTACGCGCTGATGGCATTGCAGGCGGCGCAGGTGCCGGACGGGCTCGGCAATCTGCCGGCCGCCGGCGACCGGGCGCGCGAGGCGTTCCGCCGTTTCGAGACGACGCTCGGCGAGGACGTGGCGCGCCAGGGCGACGAGGAGCAGCGCACGCTGATGGCGGCGCGCAGCCGGACCATCGCCCGCCTCAGGGCCCAGTTCGAGATGCTCGACCAGCGGGTGAAGGCGGCGATGATCTCGCCGCAGCGCGCGGTCGGGGTGAGGCTCGCCCTCGATGTCTTCGCCGCCGGCTTCGGCGCGCCGCTCGGCCAGGCGATCGAGGAGGAGCGGGCCAGCGCCCTGGCGGCGCAGCAGGCGGTGCGCGAGCTGCGCGCACGCACGCTCCGCTGGGCGATCGCCGGCGTCCTGGCGTCGCTTGCCCTGGCGGCGCTGATTTATCACCGGCTCGGCCGCTCGCTGATCCGGCGCGTCGTCGACGTCGCCGCCGCCGCCTCCGCCATTGCGCGCGGGCGCACCGATACCCGGCTGACGGTGAGCGGCCATGACGAGCTCAGCCTCGCCATGGCACGCTTCAACCGCATGGCGATGCAGCTCGCCCGCCGCGAGGCCCGTCTCGTCGCCGCCCAGCAGCAGCTTCAGGACATCATCGACGCGCGCACCGCGGAACTGCGGGCCGCCAATGAGCGGCTGGAGAATGTCGATCTGGCGCGCCGCCGCTTCTTCACCGATGTCAGCCACGAGCTGCGGACCCCGCTCACCGTGATTCTCGGCGAGGCCGAACTCACCCTGCGCCCGGCGGTGCCCCGGCCGGACGACATGCGCGCGGCGCTGGTCGTGATCCAGGCGCGGGCGCGCCGGCTGCATCGCCGGGTGGAGGACCTGCTGCGCATCGCCCGTTCGGAAACCGGGCAGATCGAGCTGGAGCGTGTCCCGGTGGCGGTGACCGACCTGTTCGCCGAGGTGGCGGAGAGCGTGCAGCCGCTCGCCGCCGCCCGCCGGCTGACGCTGGAGAGCGGCGGCGCCGACGGGCTGACGGTGGAGGCCGACCGGGAATGGCTGCGGCAGGTGATCGAGGGTCTGGTCGCTAATGCCGTGCGGCATTCCTCGCCGGGCGGGACGATTCGACTGGAGGCCTCGATGGAGGCCGAGGAGGTCGTTCTGCGGGTCCGCGACGACGGCGAGGGCATCCCCCGCGACGAGCTGCCGCACGTCTTCGAGCGCTTCTGGCGCGGCGCCGGCGGGGCGCGCGAGGGCAGCGGATTCGGCATCGGTCTCGCACTTGCGAAATGGGTGGTCGAGCGACATGACGGCTCGATCGCCGTCGAAAGCGCCGGCGGCGTCCCGGCACGGGAGGAGGGGGCCGTCGGTGCCGCCTCTCCCCTGGCGCCCCTGCCCCCTTATGCCGAGGCCGCGCCCGGGGAGGGGCCTGCCGGACAGGTCCGGGGAACCTGTATCGTGATCCGCCTGCCCGCCGTTCTGCCGCATGCCATGCTGGAGCCTGCCCAATGACCATCCTGATCGTCGAGGACGATGCCGATATCGGTTCCCTGCTGCGCCGGGGCTTCGCCTCGGAAGGCTACCAGGTGGAGCTGGTCGGCGATGGCGATCTGGCGCTGAAGGCCGCCAACGGCAAGGCGCCGGAGGCGATCATCCTCGACGTGATGCTGCCCGGCCGCTCCGGCATCGAGGTGTGCAAGGCCCTGCGGGCGGCCGGCCAGACGGCGCCGATCATCATGCTGTCCGCGCGTTCCAGCGTGAACGAGCGCACCGAGGGACTGCTCGCCGGGGCGGACGACTACATCGTCAAGCCGTTCGCCTTCGAGGAACTGCTCGCGCGGGTGAAGGTGCAGGCGCTCCGCCGCAGCGGCGGCGACGAGGAGCCGCGCGTGCTGACGGCCGGGCCGCTTTCGCTGGACCTCGAGGTGCGCCAGGTGCAGGCGGGCGAGGCGCGGGTGCGGCTGACCGAGCGCGAGGTGGAACTGCTGGCGCTTCTCATGCGTCATGAAGGCGAGCCCCTCGCCCGCGCCGACATCTTCGCGGCGCTGTGGGCCGGCCATGGCGGCGCCTCGCTGAACGTGGTGGACGTCTATGTCGGCTATATCCGCCACAAGCTCGGCGAGGTGCTGGCGGGCGGCGAGCAGCTCATCGTGACGGTGCGCGGGCGCGGCTTCATGTTCGAACCGAGAATGGAACCCAAATCCGCGTGAGGCGCCCCGATGGTGCTGCGCTGCGGTGTCGTCCGGGGCGACGAGAAGAATTCCAGACTTGTCCTTGACGTGGGGTGTGCAAGTGATCAGATTATTGTTGTTGTCGCCATGGAATTAAGTGGCGATTGCCTCTTATAAACTTCTTAGAAAAGTATAGAGAGGCACATCAACCTGGAGGACGAAGAAATGGCCTGGAACACCCCGCGTATCGTCGAAGTCTGCGTCGGCCTGGAAGTCAACGCCTATATGCCGGCGGACTTCTGAGTTCGAAGGGCGGGACGGGCATCGAGGCAAGATGATGCCCCCGCGCACGTCCCGCCTGCAGCTCATCGTTCTCGGCTCCGCCGCCGGCGGCGGCTATCCGCAATGGAATTGCCGCTGCGCGGTCTGCGCGCTCGCCTGGCAGGGCGACCCGCGGGTGAAGCGGCGGACCCAGAGCTCCATCGCGGTCAGCGTCGACGGCGAGCACTGGGCGCTTATCAACTGCGCGCCGGAAATCCTGTCGCAGATCCAGTCGCGCCCGGCGCTGCAGCCGCAGCAAGGCCGCCGCCATACGCCGGTGGCGTCCATATTGCTCACCAATGCCGACATCGACCATGTCGCCGGTTTGCTGAGCCTGCGCGAAGGCCAGGCGTTCACCCTGAAGGCAACGCCGGCCATCCACGAGGTGCTGCGCGCCAACCCGGTCTTCGACGTGCTCGCCGAGGGCGTGGTCGAACGGCAACCGGTGCGGCTGGACACCCCGTTCGAGCTGGTGGCCGGTGTGACGGCGGAGATTTTCGCCGTGCCCGGCAAGATCGCCCTCTATCTGGAAGCCGGGGAAATCGCCGCCCGCGGCGAGGTCGCGACCGCGCTGGAAGGCGAGCAGACGGTCGGCGTCGAGATTCGTGACGGAATCTCGCGCCTCCTGTTCATTCCCGGCTGCGCGCGCATGACCGAGCCGCTGGCCGCGCGCATCGCCGGCGCCGACGCGGTGCTGTTCGACGGCACGGTGTGGCAGGACGACGAGATGATCTGCGCCGGGGTCGGCAGCAAGACCGGCGCCCGCATGGGCCACATGGCGATGTCCGGCCCGGCGGGCTCGATCGCCGCCTTTGCCGGCCTCGATGTCGGCCGCAAGATCTATGTGCACATCAACAACACCAATCCGGTGCTGATCGACGGCTCGCCCGAACGCCTCGCCGCCGAGGCCGCGGGATGGGAAATCGCCGAGGACGGCATGGAGATCGCGCCCAGGGGGACGCCCGCCGGCGCGCCGATGGAGATCGCCTCATGACGACGCTGCTCTCGCCGGAGGAACTGGAGGCGCGGCTGCGCGATGTCGGCCGGCGCCGCTATCACAGCCTGCACCCGTTCCACAAGCTGCTGCACGGCGGCGAGCTGAATTTCGGCCAGGTGCAGGCCTGGGCGCTCAACCGCTACTACTACCAGGCGATGATCCCGGTGAAGGATTCCTCGATCCTGGCGCGGATCGAGAGCCCGGAATTGCGGCGCGTCTGGCGCCAGCGCATCATCGACCATGACGGCGACCGGGAAGGCGAGGGCGGCATCGCCCGCTGGCTCAAGCTGACCGACGGCCTCGGCCTCGACCGGGACTACGTCACCTCGCTCGCGGGCCTGCTGCCGGCCACCCGCTTCGCGGTCGAGGCCTATGTGCATTTCGTGCGCGACAAGACGCTGCTGGAAGCCATCGCCTCCTCGCTCACGGAGATGTTCTCGCCGGGCATCATCGGCGAGCGTGTGGCGGGCATGCTGAAGAACTATGATTTCGTCTCCAAGGAGACGCTCGCCTATTTCGACAAGCGCCTCACCGAGGCGCCGCGCGATGCCGATTTCGCACTGGATTACGTCAAGCGCCACGCCCGCACCCCGGAGCAGCAGCAGCAGGCGATCCGGGCGCTGGAATTCAAATGCGACGTGCTGTGGGTGCAGCTCGATGCGCTCTATTTCGCTTATGTCGATCCGGCCATGCCCTATCCCGGCGCCTTCGTGCCGGCGGGCGTGCGGATCGCGCAGGAGGCCTGAATGACCACTGAGGCCGCGAGCGCCCGCCTTCCCGCCGCCGGCGTTCCCCGGCTCGCGCGCGGGGTGCGGCTGCGCCATGACGAGGCGCGCGGCCAGTGGGTGCTGCTGGCGCCCGAGCGGGTGCTGCAGCCCGATCCGGTGGCGGTGGAGATCCTGAAGCGGGTCGACGGCGAGCGCTCGATCGACGCCATCATCGACGACCTGATCCTCGCCTTCTCGGTGGAACGCGGGCGCGTCGCCGCCGATGTCGACGCCTTCCTCGCCGGCCTCGTCGAGAAGGGCATGGTGGAGGTGGCGTCATGAACGTCGTTCCGCGTTCCGAACCGATCGCCGCGCCCGTCGCGGTGCCGCTGCCGGTGCCCTACGGCATGCTGGCGGAGCTGACGCATCGCTGCCCGCTGATGTGTCCCTACTGTTCCAACCCGGTGGAGCTCGACCGCCGCAATGCCGAGCTCGATACCGAGAGCTGGCTGCGCGTCTTCGGAGAGGCGGCCCGGCTCGGCGTGCTGCAGGTGCACCTGTCCGGCGGCGAACCGACGGCGCGGCGCGATCTCGAGGAGATGATCCGCCACTGCGTGAAGGTGGGGCTCTACACCAACCTGATCACCGCCGGCGTCGGCGTCACGCCCGAGCGGTTGCAAGCGATCTCGGAGGCCGGTGTCGACCACATCCAGCTCTCCTTCCAGGGCGCGACGGCGGAGGTGACCGACCATGTGTCGAACTTCAGGGGCGCGCATGAGAGGAAGCTGGCGGTGGCGCGCGAGGTGCGCCGGCTCGGCATTCCCCTGACCATCAATTCGGTGGTGCACCGCGCCAATATCCACCAAATCCCGGACTTCCTCGAACTGGCGCTGAGCCTCGGCGCCAAGCGCATCGAGATCGCCCATGCGCAATATTACGGCTGGGCGTTGCGCAACCGCGGCGCGCTGATGCCGACGCGCGAGCAGGTGTTCGAGGCGCTCGACGTGGTGGAGGAAGCGCGCGAGCGGCTGAAGGGCGTGCTCACCATCGACGCCGTGGTGCCGGACTATTACGCCAAATACCCCAAGGCCTGCATGAACGGATGGGGCCGGCAGTCGCTGAACGTCACCCCGTCCGGCAAGGTGCTGCCCTGCCACGCCGCCGAGACCATCCCGAATCTCGACTTCTGGAACGTGCGCGAGCATTCGCTGGCCGAGATCTGGCAGGCCTCGCCGGCCTTCAATGCCTTTCGCGGCACCGACTGGATGCCGGAGCTCTGCCGCTCCTGCGAGCGCAAGGAGAAGGATTGGGGTGGCTGCCGCTGCCAGGCGATGGCGATCGCCGGCGATGCCGCCGCCACCGATCCCGCCTGCCACAAATCGCCGCTTCATGGCCATCTGCTGGCATTGGCGGAAGCCGATGCGGCGGCGGGCGTGACGGATTACGACTATCGCCGCTTCACGACCCCTGACCGGGCGCAGTGACGCCTTTCGGAGCCCAGCATGCGTCTGATGTCTCGCCTTCCGCTCTACCGCCACACGCTTCGTCTCGCCGTCGCGGCGGTTCTTGTCGGCGCCGTCGTGCTGCCGGCGGGGGCCGCGATCGCCCAGCCCGACCCGGTCGAGCTGTTCTTCGAGACGCCCTATCTCGCCAAGCTGCCCGATGGCAGCCAGGTGTCCTACACCTATGCCCACACCACGGCGCGGAAGGATCTCGGCGACAGCTTCGACGAGAGCATGCAACTCACCCTGGTGCCGGCGCCGGAGGATGCCGCCAAGCAGATCGCCAAGGTCGACATTCGTCGCGGCGAGGCGGAGCAGGGCGCGGGCCCGTTCCCGGCCCTGAGCAATCCGCTGACGCTGGTGCTGCTGGAGCGCGAGGCGAAGGAGATCACCGAGCTCAGCAAGGGCAGCCCCTACTATATCCGCAACCGCCTGCGCGAGGCGCTGGCCACTGCGAAGGTCGAGCCCGCCACCTTCGACTACAAGGGCAAGACGATCACCGGCTGGAAGATGATCATGACGCCCTTCGCCGAGGATCCGCACAAGCAGCAACTGGCGGAGCTCATCAACCGCCGCTACGAATTCCTGTTCTCGGACGAGGTGCCGGGCGGCCTCTATGCGGCGCGCGTCGCGACGCCGCAGGCCGATGGCAAGGCAAACCTCATCGAGACGCGCCTGACCATCGACGGCGCCGCCGCGCCCGCCACGAAGTAGGGCGCCTGCCCGCGCGGCGCGGAGCCGGGCGGGTCAATCGCTTGAACGCCGGTCAACGGCGAAGAAAGGGAGCAACGCCATGCCTCGCTTCATGCGTCATTTCTCTGCGGCTGCCATCGGCCTGTGCCTCAGCCTTGCCGGCGGTGGCGCCTTCGCCCAGGCGGTCACTCCGGGACCGGCAGCCGTGCCCGGCGCGCCGGCGGGCGGGGATCCGGCCGGCGTGCTCGTCGGCCCGGCGGGGGTGAGCCGGCCGGCGCCGACCGCCAATGTGCCGCCGGGCTTCATCAACGACTATCCCACCGTCGCGCGGGCGGACTACGTCTTCGGCTGCATGGCCGCCAACGGCCAGAGCCGGCCGGCACTGGAGAAGTGCTCCTGCTCCATCGACACCATCGCGACCATCCTGCCCTATGAGAAATATGTCGAGGCGGAGACGATCCTCAGCGTCGGCCAGGTCGCCGGCCAGCAGGCCGAGATCTTCCGCTCCACCGGCATGTTCCGCGACATGGTGGCCGATCTGCGCCGGGCGCAGGCCGAGGCCGAGGTCACCTGCTTCTACTGAGGAGCCTCGCGCAGCGGCGGGGCGTGATCGCCCTGTGCCGCGGGATGGGGAGGCCGACGAGGAGCTGTCGGGCCCGCGGCCCGGCCGCTCGGCGGCCGGGATGCCCCTCCGCAGAGAGGCTGAACCGTCCGCTCAGCCCGCCCCCGTTCAGCCCGCCGGCTGCAACGCGCCTTCGAAGGCCCGCCCGTCGGTGTCGCCGGCATCGACATGGATCTGCTGGCCGGTCGGCTCGAAGGAGAATTGCAGGTTCGGATCCTCGCTCAGCGAGATGCCGCCCTCCATGGAGAGGATGAGCGCGTCGCCCTGCTTGACCTCGATATGGTCGACATATTTGGCGGGAATGTAGAGCCGCGTGACCTGGTCCATCTGCAGGCCGGAATAGTTGGGATGCCGGATCATCAGCTGGACGCGGGCGAAGCGGCTGGCCTTGGTCGCGTCGCCCAGCTGGCCGGGCTGCACCAGCCGCAGCTTCATCTGGCCGATATTCTTGAGCGCCGCCTCTTCGTCCTTCATCGCCGGGGCGGAGCAGCCGCCCGACGCCTTGACGAAACGCTGCGTCATCTGCAGCGAGCCGTCCGAGAGTTGCGCCACCGCCCGTATATAGCTGTAGGAATTGACCCGCAGCCGGGTGGCGAGGGCGAGGTCCCGCCTGTCGCCGCCGAAGGTGAAGGTGGCGGCGACAGGGGCGGGATTCTCGTCGACGATGAGCGTGAGCTTCTGGATGGTGCGGGCATCGCCCGGCGGCAGCGTCACGGCGACCTCGACGGGCACCATGGCGGCGTCCTCCGCCCGGACGGGGGCGGAGAGCGTGACCAGCGTGCCGGCATCGAAGACCGGCCGCTCGCCGAACACGTCGGGCTTCAGCGCCTGCCAGGTGGCGCCTGCCGTTGCGTCCACCGTGGCGCCTGCCGTGGCATCGGCGCTAGCCTCCTGCGCCGCACCGGCGGCGGTGAGGGCGACAAGCAGCGTCGCGGTCATGATCGAGGTGGCGAGGATGGCCTTGGCGAGGCGCATGACAACTCTCCCTGTCCGCCCGCCGGGTCATTGGCCTGCCCGGCGGTTCGAGTGGAGATCATACGCCTGCGCGACGTGGATTGCAGGTCAAATCATCGTTCGCCGGCGCGGCCGAAGGACCCGGCCGCGCCGCGCGTCGTTCGCGTCAGGCCCGGCAGGGCTGCGGGGCGGCGCGGGTGCGGGCGAGCCACACCAGCGCCAGGCCGCCCGCCGCCAGCAGGCCGCCGGCGAGCGGCACCGCCTGATAGCCGAGGCCGAGGCTGATCACGCCGCCGCCCACCGCGGCCCCCAGCGCGTTGCCGAGATTGAAGGCGCCGATATTGATCGCCGAGGCGAGGCCGGGCGCCTCGGCGGCGGCCTGCATCACCCGCATCTGCACCGGCGGCACGATGGCGAAGGTCGCCGCACCCCAGACCAGCAGGCCGATCGCGGCACCGACAGGGGTGGTGAGCGCCAGCGGCAGCACGGCCATGATGAGGGCGAGCGCGGCGAGGAAGATCATCGTCGCACCGTCGAGGGACCAGTCGGCGAGCCGGCCGCCTAGCCCGTTGCCGAGGGTGAAGCCGACGCCGATCAGCACCAGAGCGAGGGTGACGAAGGCGTTGGAGGCGCCGGTCAGCTCCGCCAGCACCGGGGCGACATAGGTGTAGAGGGTGAACATGGCGCCGGCGCCGAGCACGGTGGTCGCCATGGCGAGCAGCACGGCGGGGCGGGTGAGCACGCCGAGCTCGCGCCGCACGTCGGGCACCTTGCCGGCCTCGCCCCTCGGCAGGGCCAGCCACAGCGCGGCGATGGCAACGAGGCCGAGCACGGCGGTGCCGGCGAAGGCCATGCGCCAGCCGATCTGCTGGCCGACCCAGGTGGCGGCCGGCACGCCGCCTATATTGGCGATGGTCAGCCCCATGAACATGGTCGCCACCGCGCTGGCCTGCTTCTCCTTCGGCACCACGCTGGCCGCGACGATGGCGCCGAGGCCGAAGAACGCGCCGTGATTGAGGCTGGTGACCAGGCGGGAGGCGAGCAGGGTGTAATAGTCCGGCGACAGCGCCGAGAGCAGGTTGCCGAGGGTGAAGATGCCCATCAGCAGCATCAGCGCGGTGCGTTTGCCGAAGCGGCTGAAGGCGAGCGTCATCACCGGCGCGCCGACCATCACGCCGATGGCATAGGCGCTCACCAGCAGCCCGGCGGTGGGGATCGACACGTCGACGCCCTCGGCGATCACCGGCAGCAGGCCCATCGGGGCGAATTCGGTGGTGCCGATGCCGAAGGCGCCGATGGCAAGGGCCAGAAGCGGCCAGCGGCTGTCGCCGGCGTCACGCGCGCCGGTCCTCGTCTGCGAAGCAATCGCGTCCATGATCCGGCTCCTTCCTAAGCGTCCCAGGCCGGCGCCAGGCCGGCCGGGCTGACCAGGCGCCCGTCGGGCCGGGCGAGCCCGCCGATCGCCGCCATGTCCGTGTCGCTGAGGACGAAGTCGAACACGGCGAAGTTCTCGGCGACCCGCTCGGGCTTCGCGGTCTTGGACAGCACGACGAAGCCCTGCTGGATGAGCCAGCGCAGCGCCACCTGCGCGGCGCTCTTGCCGTGGGTCTCGCCGATGGCGCGCAGCAGCGGATCGCGCGGCACCGCCCCGTCGGCCATCGCGAAATAGGCGGTCAGGCTGACGCCCGCCGCGGCGGCGGCCTGCGCCATCGCCCGCTGGTCGAGATAGGGGTGCATCTCGATCTGGTTGGTGACGATGGGGGCGGCGCTCCGCGCCACGGATTCGCGAAGCTGGGCGATATTCTGGTTGCTGACGCCGATATGGCGGGCATGGCCGGCGGCCTGTACCGCGTTCAGCAGGTCGATCTGGTCGGCGATCGCCACCTTGTCGCCGGGCCAGTGCAGCAGCAGCAGGTCCACCTGGTCGACCTTCAGCTTGTCGAGGCTCTCGGCCACCGAGGCGGCGAAGCGCTCGGGGCTGTAATTGTCGACCCAGACCTTGGTGGTGAGGAACAGCTGGTCGCGCCGCGCACCGGCCGCTTGCAGGGCGCGCCCGAGCGCGGCCTCGTTACCGTAGATCTGCGCGGTGTCGAAATGGGTGAAGCCGGCTTCGAGAGCGGCGGGGACGACCTGCTCGACTTCGGCATCCGACATGCGGAAGACGCCGAAGCCGAGGGCGGGGATCCGGGCGCTCCCGGCGGAAACGGTCTGCATGGCAGCCCTCCTGAATGGCTATGCGTGGGCCTCGCCTGGCCACGCGGGTGCGGGCGCGGGCGGGATGGTGTTGCATGCCGAGATAGGACAGCAGGAGCGACCTGATAATTGGTCTTTCGCCCATATCAGCTATGAAGCGAATTCACAGATCAGCGCCGAGAGTATGCGGAGCTGGCCTCAGCCCCGCCGCTCGCGCGCGCCCGACAGCGCGTCGCGGGCTGCCGCGACGATCTCGGCCGGCGACAGCGTGACCGACAGCCGGAGCGCGCGCTCATCCGCGTCCGGCGGCTCGAGGGTGGCGATCTGGCTGTCCAGCAGCGAGACGGTGGCGAAATGGCCGGGCCGGGCGCGCATGCGCTCGGCGATCACCTCGCGCGGCCCGTCGAGGAAGACGAAGCGCACGCCGTCCAGCCGCTCGCGCAGCACGTCGCGATAGGCCCGCCTCAGCGCCGAGCAGGCGATTACCACCGGGCGCTGCGGCGCGGCGCTGGCGGTGTCGCATATGGTGGCGAGCCACGGCCAGCGCATCGCGTCGGTGAGGCCGATGCCCTGCCGCATGCGCGCGACGTTCTCCGCGCTGTGCAGGCGGTCGGCCTCGATGAACAGGCCGTCGAGCGCGGCCGCGAGCCCCTCGGCAATGGCGCTCTTGCCGCAGCCGGAAACGCCCATCACCACGATGAAGTCGGGGGCCGCCATCTTCACATCCTCAACGTAGCGGTCAGGCGCCGAAGCGGAACTGCACCTTCATGGCCCGCCGGCGATCGGAGGCAAGCTCGAAGGCGGCGGCGGCCTCCTCGATCGGGAAATGGCCGGTCAGCAACGGGCGCAGATCCACCGCGCCGGTGGAGACGAGTTCGGCGGCGCGCGCGAATTCGGTGTCGAAGCGGAAGCTGCCCCTGATCTCCAGCTCCTTGGCGACGATGCTGTTCATCGGCAGCGGCAAGTCGCCGCCGAGCCCGACCAGCACGATGGTGCCGCGCGGATGCACGAGCTCGATGGCGCTCGCCAGCGCCCGGGCATTGCCGGAGCATTCCAGCGCCGCATCGACGCGGCCCTTGTCCCGCGCGAGGTCGGCGAGGGCGTCGGTGCCGCCGGAGACGTCGACGCAGCGCGTCGCGCCGAGCTGCGCGGCGATCGCCAGCGCCTCGGGGGCGATGTCGGTGGCGATGATCTCCGCCGCGCCCGCCAGCTTGACGCCGGCGATCACCAGGCAGCCTATGGGGCCGCAACCGGAGACGAGAACCGTCCTGCCCTTCAGGTCCCCGGCCTGGGCCACGGCGTGCAGCGCCACCGCGAAGGGCTCGCACAGGGCGGCGAGGCCGAGGTCGACCTCCGCTCCGACCTTGATCGCCTGGACGTCCGGTACGGTCATTTCCTCGCGGAACGCGCCCTGGACATGGGGAAAGCGCATGGCGCTGCCGTAGAAGCGCATGTCGAGGCACTGGTTGTGCAGGCCCTGGCGGCAATAGTCGCAAGTGCCGCACGGACCCGACGGGTTGACGGCCACCCGGTCGCCGACTGCCACACAGCGGACATCGGCGCCCACCGCCGCCACCGTGCCCGCCACTTCGTGGCCGAGTACCATGGGCTGCTTGAGCCGGACGGTGCCGAAGCCGCCATTGTGGAAGTAATGCAGGTCCGAGCCGCAAATGCCGCCGGCACCCATGCGCACCACCACCTCATGCGGTCCCGGCGGGGGAGCGGGCATGGGCTCGATGCGCAGGTCGTGAGGGGCGTGGATGACGATGGCGCGCATGGCGAGGGTCCTCTGGTCTTGCAAGCTCGGGGAGAAGGACGACCCGCGTCAGCGGGTCATCCAGGCCAGCGGCCACATGACGATCTGCGGGAACACCACCAGCAGGAACATCACGATCGTCTGGGCGATCAGGAACGGCAGCACGCCGCGGATCACCCCGCTCATCGGCACCTTGGCGACGCCGCACACCACGTTGAGCACGGTGCCGACCGGCGGCGTCACCAGCCCCAGCGCGTTGTTCATGATGAACAGCACACCGAAATAGACCGGATCGATGCCCGCCTGCTTGATCACCGGCATCAGCACCGGGGTGAGGATCAGCACCGTCGGGGTGAAGTCCAGCGCGGTGCCGACCACCAGCACCAGCACCATCAGCACCGCCGTCATCAGCATCGGGCTGTCCATGAACGGGGCGACCAGTTCGGCCAGCGCCTGCGGGATGTCGGCGGTGGTGATCAGCCAGGCCGAGACGCCGGCCGCCGCCACCAGGAACATGATGACCGCCGTGGTTTCCGCCGCGCGGTAGAACAGGTGGAACAGGTCGCGCAGCTTGATCTCGCGATAAACGACCACGCCGACGAACAGCGAATAGACGGCGGCGATCACCGCGGCTTCGGTGGGGGTGAAGATGCCGAATTTCAGCCCGCCGATGATGACGATCGGCAGCAGCAGCGCCCAGAAGGCGTCGCGCGTCTCGACCAGCCGCTCGCGCATGCTGCGGCGGGGCTCGGTGCGCGGGTTGTCGTGCTTGATGCACCAGCGCCAGGCGAGCATGATCGCCAGGCCCATCAGCACGCCCGGCACGATGCCGGCGATGAACAGCTTGGTGATCGACACGCCGCCGGTGACGCCGAAGATGATCAGCCCGATGGAGGGCGGGATCACCGGCGCGATGATGCCGCCGCAGGCGATCAGGCCGCAGGAGCGGTTGATGTCGTAGCCGGCATTGCGCATCAGCGGCACCAGCACCGAGGCGAGCGCCGCGGTATCGGCCACCGCCGAGCCGGACAGCGAGGCCATGATCACCGCCGCCATCACCGCGACATAGCCGAGGCCGCCGCGTATGTGCCCGACCCAGGCCATCGCCATGGTGATGATGCGCCGGGTCATGCCGCCGGCATTCATGAACTCGCCGGCCAGCATGAAGAAGGGCACAGCGAGCAGCGGGAAGGAATTGGCGCCGTCCCACATGTTCTGGATGATGATCTGCGGGTCGGTGAACCCCATGTAGAACATCATGACGAGGCCGCAGCCGATCAGCGCGAAGGCGACCGGCAGGCCGAGCGCCATCAGCGCCAGCAGCGAGCCGACAAAGACGAAGACGATCATCGCGCGGCCCCCTTGTGAGCGGTCTGGTCGGCGAGCTCGTGCTCGATCTCCTGGACCTCGCTCATTCCTTCCTCGTTGACGTCGATGAGTTCGTGCTCTTCGACCATGCCGAGGAACAGCCGGACCAGATTGGCGATGCAGATGATGGCGATGGCGATGCCGGTGACGTAGCTCACGCCATAGACCCAGAGCGTCGAAATCTGCGCGACCGGCGAGGCGTTGCCGGTGATGATCTCGTGCTGCAGCCAGGTGCCGTAGACGATGTAGTAGGCGCAGATGAGCATGATGGCCTGGCTGAGGCCCCAGCAGATCTTGCGGCCGACCAGCGGCAGCGCCCGCACCACCATGTCGACGCCGAGATGCGCGCGCCGGTGCAGCCCGACGATGGCGCCGAGGAAGGTCAGCCAGATGAAGGCGAAGCGCGGCATTTCCTCGGACAGATCGATGCCGCTGTTGAAGAACAGCCTGAGCATCACATTGCCGAACACCATGATCAGCATGACGACCATGCACAGGACCATGACGATTTCGAGCAGCCGGTAGAACAAGGCGACCGCCGATTTCAGCAGCAGGTTCATCGGAACACCTCGGGGGCTGGGTACGGTTCCGGCCGCGATACGCGCCGGCGCGGGGCGAGCGCCATGCCCTCGGCACCGCGCCGCCGCTCATGGGATCGGGAAAGGGACTGCGACGGGCGCCCGGCCGGGACGCCCGTCGCGGCACCGTCAGTTGCCGCCGCGCACCTTGGCGATCTCGGCATAGAAGCCGTCGACGAACTCGTCGCCGATCTGGCCCTTGAACTTGGCGACCACCGGCTTCACCTGCTCCTGGATGCGGGCCAGTTGGTCGGCGGGCACCTCGTCGACCTCGACGCCGGCTTCCTTGAACTTGCCGATGACCTCGCGGTCACCCGCGTCGAGCAGCTGGCGCTGCAGCAGGCCCGCCTCGACCGCCGCCTTGCGGATGCCGTCCTGGTCGGCCGGGGTCAGCTTGTCCCAGAACTTCTTCGAGGCCACCAGCGCCACCGGCGTATAGACGTGGTTGGTCAGCGAGATGTACTTCTGCACTTCCTGCATCTTGTTGGCGTACATGTGCAGCAGCGGGTTCTCCTGGCCGTCGATGGCCTTCACCTCCAGCGCCGGGAACACCTCGGAGAACGGCATCGGCGTCGCGTTGGCGCCGATGGTCTTCCAGGTGTCGAGCGCGACGGGGTTGGCCATCACGCGCAGCTTGAGCCCGGAGATGTCGTCGAGCTTGGTCACCGGATGCCGGCTGTTCGACAGGTTGCGGAAGCCCATGCCGCTCCAGGTGAGGCCGACGAGGCCGGTCGGCTCGATCTTCTCGAAGATCTTCTTGGAGGACGGGCCGTCGAGGACCGCATAGACCTCCTTGGTGTTCTGGAACATGAAGGGCAGGTCCCATACCTGCACTTCCTTCACGCGGGTCGACAGCGGCGCCAGCGTGCCGATGTAGAATTCCTGCGTGCCGGCCTGCACCGCCTGCAGCTGCTTCTCGTCCGAGCCGAGCAGGGCGCCGTGATAGGTCTGCACCTTCACATTGCCGTTGGTGTAGGTGCCGACCAGCTCGGCGAACTTGGTCATCGCCGCCGCCTGCGGATGCGAATCCGGCATGGCGTGGCCGACCTTGGCCTTGATCTCGGCCGAGGCGGGACCGGCGGCAAACAACGCGGCGGCCGCCAGCAGGGCGACATGGGCGACGCGCATTCCAAGAGCGAGTTTCATAGGGTTTCTCCTTGGGAAGACTGGTGTTTCTTCTTGGTGTCCCGCGGCGGACGCCGCGGGGGGATCACAGGACGGCCAGCATGCCTCCGTCGACATAGATGATCTGGCCGTTCACATAGTCGGAGGCGGAGGAGGCGAGGAACACCGCCGCGCCGACGAGTTCGTCCGGCCGCCCCCAGCGCCGCGTGGGCGTGCGCCCCTTCACGAAGCTGTCGAACTTGGGATCGTTCATCAGCGCCTCGTTCATGTCGGTGGCCATGTAGCCGGGCCCGATGGCATTGGACTGGATGCCATGCTCGGCCCATTCGGAGGCCATGCTGCGGGTGAGCAGTTTGATCCCTCCCTTGGCCGCCGTATAGGGCGCCACCGTCGGACGGGCGACTTCGCTCATCAGCGAGCCGATATTGATGATCTTGCCGCCGGTGCCGCGGGCGATCATGCGCCGGGCGGCCTCGCGGCCGATCAGGAAGGCGCTGGTGAGGTTGGTGTCCACCACGCGCCGCCAGTCGGCCGGGTCGAGCTCCAGCATCGGCTTGCGGAACTGGATGCCGGCATTGTTCACGAGGATGTCGACCGTGCGCCCCTCGGCGTCGAGCGCGGCGAACGCCGCCAGCACCGCGGCATCGTCGACGACGTTGAAGGCGAGGGGGCTGGCGTCCAGCCCTTCGGCGACCAGGGTCTCGGCGGCGGCCGCGGTGCGCCCGGCATCGGTGCCGTTGAGGATGATGCGCGCGCCGGCCTTGCCGAGCCCGCGCGCAATGGCGAAGCCGAGGCCGCGGGCGGAGCCGGTGACGAGGGCAGTCTTGCCGGCGAGGGAGAAGAGTTCGAGCGACATGGTGATTTCCCTCAGAGGGCGCTGCGGCGGATGGTGAGATCGTCGCGCTCGAAGACCTCGGGCTTGAGCTCGAGGCCGAGGCCGGGGCCTTCCATCGGATAGGCGTAGCCGTTCTCGATGCGCGGCATGGCGGTGACGAGCTCGTTGTACCAGCCGCGATAGAAGGCCCGCACCGATTCCTGGATCAGCGTGTTGGGCTGGCTGAACGAGCAATGGATCGCCGCGACGAAGGCGACCGGGCCGGTGCAGTCATGCGGCGCGAAGGGGCGGTGATAGGTGTCGGCCTGGGCGGCGATCTTGCGGCCTTCCGTGAGGCCGCCGGTCCAGCACAGGTCGACCATCACCACGCCGGCGGCGTCGACATTGAGGAAGTCCTGATAGGCGAAGCGCGAGCCCAGCGTCTCGCTGGCGCAGACCCACACATCGGTGGAGCGGGCATATTCCGCCAGCGCCTGCGGCGAGTTCATGCGGATCGGGTCCTCGTACCAGGTCGGCGCGTAGGGCTCGAGCGCACGGGCGATCTTCTTGGCGGTCGGCAGGTTCCACAGCGAGTGGAACTCCACCATGATCTCCATCTTGTCGCCCACCGCCTTGCGGATCTTCTCGAAAGGCTGGATGGCCGCCTTCATCTGCTCGGCGCTGATGTGGTTGCCGCCGGTCTCGATGGCCGCGGGATCGAACGGCCAGATCTTCATGGCGGTGATGCCCTCGTCGAGCAGGCTCATCGCCAGCTCGTCGGCACGGTTCATGAAGGCGTCGAGGTCCTCGTAGGGGCCCTCGCTCTCGCCGATGCCCCAGGTCGAGACCGGCTTGATGCTCATCGAGCGGACATATTTGTAGCCGGCGCAGGTGTTGTAGAGCCTCAGCTTGTCATGGGCGAGGCCGCCGAGCATCTGGTGGACCGGCTGGTTGCACAGCTTGCCGAAAATGTCCCACAGCGCGAAGTCGATGGCCGAGGCGGCGCGGTATTCCACACCGGTGGAGGCCTGCGCCAGCGGCAGGTTCACCATCTCGCGGTTCAGCGCCTCGATGCGCAGCGGGTCGCGGCCGAGCAGGCGCCCGGCCAGCGTGTCGTGGATGTGCGCCTCGACGGCGCCGGCGCCGTAGAAGGTCTCGCCCAGGCCGATGATGCCCTCGTCGGTATGGACGTGGACCCAGAGCAGATTGGCGAATTCCGCGACGCGGATGGTCTCGATGGCGGTGATTTTCATGGCGTGCACAAGGTTTCATGGCGGTGCCGCCGGCCGGGATCCGGCCGGCACGCACCTGCCGAGCTTCAATTGGGCTGGCGGAACTTGCGGATGTCGGCGTTGAACGCCTCGACGAAGTCGCGGCCGATCGTGTCGGTGTTCTTGTCGAGCACCGGCTGGATGGCGACGCGGATCTTGTCGAGCTCGGCCGGCGGCATTTCGGTCATCTGCATGCCGCTGCTCTTGAGCTCGTCGATGGCCTGCCCCGCCTGACGCAGCTCGGCGGCGCGCTGGAAGGTGCGGGTCTCCTCGGCGGCCTTCTCGACGGCGGTGCGCTGCTCCGGCGTCAGGCTGTTCCAGAACCTGGCGGACGTGACCAGCACCACCGGCGTGTACACATGGTTGGTGATGGTGAGGTACTTCTGCACCTCGTACATCTTGTTGGCGTACATATCGACGACGGGATGCTCATAGCCGTCGAGCGCGCCGGTCTCCAGCGCGGTGTAGACCTCGGTGAAGGCCATCGGCACCGCGTTCATACCCATGGCGTTGAAGCTCGCCAGCGCCATCGGGCTCTGCATCACCCGCACCTTGAGGCCCTTCATGTCGGCGAGGGCGTTCAGCGGGCGGCGGCTGTTCGACATGTTGCGAAATGCGCCGCCCGACCAGACGAGGCCGTGCAGGTTCAGCGGCGCGAGGTCGTCGAGAAGCTGGCGGCCCATCGGGCCGTCCAGCACCGCGGCGGCTTCCGCATCGGTGGCGAACAGGAACGGGAAGTCGAAGATCTGCAGCTTCTTCTGGCGGGCGGCGAGCGGCGACAGCGCCCCCATGTAGAAATCGATCGTGCCCGACTGGGCGGCGATCAGCATCTTCTCTTCCGAGCCCAGCACGGCATTGCCGAACACCGCGACCTTGATCTTGCCGTCGGTGCGCTTCTCCACCTCGGCGGCGAAGAATTTCATCGCCTCGGCGCGCGGATGGCTGTCGGCGAAGGAATGGCCGAGACGGGTGCTCTTCACGTCCTGGGCGTTGCCGGGGGCGGCGGCGACGGCGGAAAGCAGGGTGAAAGCGGCGAGGGCCGCAGCGAGGCTACGGCGAGAACAGTTTGCCATGGCGTTTCTCCACATGATCTTTTTGGGTTTCCTGGCCGAGCTCTTGGGCGGCTCGTTGCGCGGACGCAAAGGCGTCCGTCGCATCAGGCAGTTTGGGGGACGGGAATTTCTGGCTGCCGTCCCGGAGCACGGCGCGCAGGTCGCGCTGAGCGTCGTCGAGCAGCACGATCACCGCCCTCTCCGCGTCGGAGGGGCGGCGCTGCTCGATCGCCTCGCACACATGGCGGTGCAGCGGCAGCGAACGCACCCGGCCGCCCGGCAAGGCGGCCACGCGCTCGAAGCAGATGTGCAGCACCGTCGACATCACGCTCTGCAGCTGGGTGACGAACGGGTTCGCGCAGGCGCGGATGATGGAGTGGTGGAACGCGACATCGGCCGTCGCATAGTCGCCCTCGCCGGCGACCGCCGCCGCCATGACCTCGTAGGCGGCACGGATGGCGGCGACTTCCTCGGCGCTCGCCCGCTCCGCGGCCAGCCGGGCGGCGGCCGGCTCGACGATGCGGCGCAGTTCCATGATGTCGGTGCCGAGCGTCAGGTCGACGCCGGTGACGTCGGCGCGCCAGATCATGACTTCCGGGTCGAGCAGGCTCCAGCGGCCCTGCTCCAGCACCACGGTGCCGGTGCGGCGGCGCACCTCGACCATGCCCTTGGAGGCCAGCCCCTTGATCGCCTCGCGCAACACGATGCGGCTGACGCCGAGCTGCTCGCCCAGCACCGGCTCGGCCGGAATCACCTGTCCGGGGCGATAGACCCCGGCGCAGATGTCCTTGCCCAGGCGGGCGAGCGTGTCATGGTAGAGCGTCATGGCAAACATCATACGTATGATGTTTGAAGAGTCAAAGCCGGTTTTCCGCCTGGCACACAGCCGGGCGGCTTGCGGATCTGCCCGGACGGCATTGCAGCGGTGAGCCGGGTTCGGGCGTGCGTTTGCCGGTGCGAGTGCCTAGCTTGAGGCCTCCTTCATCAGCGTGGCGGATGTGTCGTGAAGAAGATCGGTTTCCTGTCGTTCGGGCATTGGACGCCCTCGGTTCACTCGCAGACCCGCTCGGCCGGGGACACGCTGCTGCAATCCATCGAGCTGGCGGTCGCCGCCGAGGAACTGGGTGCCGACGGCGCCTATTTCCGGGTGCACCATTTCGCGCGCCAACTGGCCTCGCCGTTCCCGCTGCTGGCGGCGGTGGGGGCGCGGACGAAGCGGATCGAGATCGGCACCGCCGTCATCGACATGCGCTACGAAAACCCGATGTACATGGCCGAGGATGCCGGCGCGGCGGACCTGATCGCCGGCGGAAGGCTGCAGCTCGGCATCAGCCGCGGCTCGCCCGAGCAGGTGATCGACGGCTGGCGCTATTTCGGCTACGCGCCGGCCGACGGGCAGAGCGACGCCGATATGGGGCGGCGCCATGCGGAAGCCTTTCTCGAGGTGCTGAAGGGCGAGGGCTTCGCCGAGCCCAACCCGCGGCCGATGTTTCCCAATCCGCCCGGCCTGCTGCGGCTGGAGCCGCATTCCGAGGGGCTGCGCGAGCGCATCTGGTGGGGCGCCAGCTCCAACGCCACCGCCATATGGGCGGCGAAGCTCGGCATGAACCTGCAAAGCTCCACCCTCAAGGACGACGAGACCGGCGAGCCCTTCCACGTGCAGCAGGCGGCGCAGATCCGCGCCTACCGGGCGGCATGGAAGGAGGCGGGCCATGCGCGCGCGCCGCGCGTCTCGGTCAGCCGCAGCATCTTCGCGCTGGTGAGCGACGAGGACCGCATCTATTTCGGTCGCTCCGGCCAGGAGGCGGATTCGATCGGCTTCATCGACGAAAAGACGCGGGCGATCTTCGGCCGCTCCTATGCCGCCGAGCCGGACGCGCTCGTCGAGCAGCTCCGTCAGGACGAGGCCATCGCCGAGGCGGACACGCTGCTGCTCACCGTGCCGAACCAGCTCGGCGTCGCCTACAACGCCCATGTCATCGAGGCGATCCTGACGCATGTGGCGCCGGCCCTCGGCTGGCGCTGAGAGCCGACGGTCCTTTTTCATAGAGGAAGGGGAAAGCTCTGCTAAGCTGGCGCTGAAGCCCGTGCGGGTCGCGGGTGGCGAAAGGTCCGTGTTTGCCATCGGGAGAGTACCGGATGCACGAACAAGACGTGGCGCCAACGGCTCGCTTGCATCCCCGGGTGCTGCTCGTCTTTCCGCGCTTCAACCCCAATTCGTTCTGGAACTTCAGGCCGGCCTACGAGATGTATGGCGCGCGCTGCGTCGCCCCGCCGCTCGGGCTGATGACGCTCGCCGCCCTGCTGCCCGCGCATTGGGACCTGCGCCTCGTCGATCGCAACGCGCAGGAGCTCGCCGACGAGGAGATCCTGTGGGCGGACCTCGTGCTCACCGGCGGCATGCTGCCGCAGCAGAACGACACCCTCGCCATCATCGGGCGCTGCCGTGGGCTCGGCCGCCCGGTCTGCCTCGGCGGGCCGGACCCGACCTCCAACCCGGCGGTCTACGAACAGGCGGACTTCCTGGTGCTGGGCGAGGCCGAGGGCATCATCGACCGCTTCGTCGAGGCCTGGGAGCAGGGCGCGCGCAGCGGCCGCTTCGATGCCGAGAAGTTCAAGGCCAATGTGGCGGAAAGCCCGATCCCGCGCTTCGACCTGATCGACTTCAAGAACTACCTCTATGTCGGCGTGCAGTTCTCGCGCGGCTGTCCGTTCACCTGCGAGTTCTGCGACATCATCGAGCTTTACGGCCGGGTGCCCCGCACCAAGACCAACGAGCAGATGCTGGCGGAGCTCGACCGTCTGGTGGAGCTGGGCTATCGCGGGCATGTCGATTTCGTCGACGACAACCTCATCGGCAACAAGAAAGCCATCAAGAAATTCCTGCCGGAGCTGACGCGCTGGCAGCAGCGCCACGGCTATCCGTTCCAGTTCTCCACCGAGGCCTCGCTCAACCTGGCTGACGATGCCGAGCTGCTGGCGATGATGACCGCGGCGAACTTCTTCGTGATCTTCACCGGCATCGAAAGTCCCGACGAGGACACGCTGGTGGCGATGCAGAAGAAGCAGAACACGCGACGGAGCATCGCCGCCAGCGTCGAGCGCATCTATGAGGCGGGCATCTATGTCACCGCCGGCTTCATCGTCGGCTTCGACACCGAGCGCGGCGACATGGCGACGCCGATGGCGGCCTGCATCGAGGACAGCCATATCCCCGTCGCCATGGTCGGCCTGCTGCACGCCTTGCCGAATACACAACTGATGCGGCGCCTGCGGCGCGAGGGGCGGCTGTTCGAGGATTACAACGTCGCGCCGGCCGAAGCGGGCGACCAGTGCACCGGCGGGCTCAACTTCGTCACGCTGCGCCCGCGCACGGAGATATTGAGGGACTATCGGCGGGTGATCGAGGAGATCTACGCGCCGAAGGCCTTCTTCGAGCGGACGCGTGTCATGACCCGCAAGCTGAAGCGGCGTTCCTTCGGCGTGCGCTCGCCGGAGATCGTCAAGGGGGAGCTGAAGCTGCTCGCCCGGGCCTGCTGGCGGATGACCTGCCAGCGCCCGGACATCGCCTGGCACTTCTGGAAGACCTTCATCCACTGCGCCCGCCACAACCCCGAGGCGCTGGAGGCGGCGATGATGAACATGGTGCTGTATCTGCACCTGTATCCGTTCTCGCGCCATGTCATCGCCGAGCTCGACGCGCGCATCGCCGACATGGAGAAGGGAGCCTGGCGCGAGCCCGGCCTCATGCCGGCGGAAGCGGAGCCGGAGCCGGCGCTCGCCTCCTTCGGCCTGCAGGCGGCCGGCGCCTGAAGCGCGGGAAGGCCGCGCCGGTTATCGGCGCGGCGCCGCCGTGCTCCCCCGCAGCACCAGTTCGACCGGCAGGATGGTGTCCGCCGAGCCGTCGTCGCCGCCGATCCTGTCGAGCAGGCGCTGGGCGGCCTGGCGGCCGATCGCCTCGCGCGGCTGGCGGATGGTGGAGAGGGCAGGGGTCATGTGCGACACCAGCTCGATGTCGTCGAAGCCCATGACGGAGACGTCGCGCGGCACCACCATGCCGTTGTGCTGCACCTCGCCGATGAAGCCGCAGGCCATCTCGTCGCTGGCGAGAAACACGGCGGTCGGGCGCTCGTCGGCCGGCAGGGCCAGCCACGCCTCGCCGGCCCGGCGCCCGGAGGCGAGGGTGAAATCGCCGGGGAAAATATGCGGCGCCGGCAGGCCATGCGCCTTCAGCGCCTGTTCGGTGCCGGCCAGCCGCGCATCGGTCAGCACGTTGCCCGGCGGGCCGGCGACATGGGCGATATGCCGGTGCCCGTGCCCGATGAGGTGCTCCACCGCCAGCTGGGCGGCCTGCCGGTTGTCGATCTTGACGCGCGGGGCGGCAAAGCCGGGAATCC
The DNA here is from genome assembly GCF_018390555.1 of Ancylobacter oerskovii. Lineage (GTDB taxonomy): Bacteria > Pseudomonadota > Alphaproteobacteria > Rhizobiales > Xanthobacteraceae > Ancylobacter > Ancylobacter oerskovii. The sequence continues at coordinate 266,973 of NZ_JAHBGB010000037.1, forward strand.
ATTCGCAGGCCAGCACCACCGGCACCCGGCGCGCCAGCCCGTCGGCCGGCAGCGAGCCGTCGAGCACGATCAGCCCGTCCGCCCGGCTCGGCTCGGCATAGCGCAGGATGGAGGCGCGGCCTTCCGTGCGGGTGTCGGCAACGAGGAGGTTGTAGCCGGCGGGCGCCAGCACCGCGGCCATGCCGGCGAGGATCTGCGAGAAGAACGGGTTGGAGAGGTTCGGCACCAGCGCGACCACGCCGCCGGTGCGCTGATGGCGCAGATTGCGGGCGGCATGGTTGAGGCGGTAGCCGGTCTGGCGGATCGCCTCCTCGACGAGCCGGCGGGTCTCGGCATTGACGATCTGCGGGTTGGAGAGCACGCGGCTCACCGTGGCGGTGGAAACGCCGGCGAGCCGCGCCACATCCACGATCTTGGGTCGCTGGTGCTGCATTGCCTCTCCATAGACGCCGCGCGGCCGGCTCGGCAAGCCTGACGATATTCCGCAGCGGCACCCCTCTTGAAATCGATTACATAACTCCGCTACGCTGTTTGCAACCGATTACAAGAACAAGCGGTGGCTCCAAACGGGGCTGGGAGGAAACATGCGTACGATCAAGGGGCCGGGCCTGTTCCTGGCCCAGTTCATCGGTGCCGACTCGCCGTTCAACGGCTGGGAGCCGATCACGCGCTGGGCGGCCGGCTGCGGCTATGAAGGCGTGCAGGTTCCCACCAACGATTCCCGCATCCTCGATCTCGACCTCGCCGCCTCCTCGCGCGACTGGTGCGCGGAATGGGCGGGGCGCGGCGCGGCCAACGGCGTCACCGTCACCGAGCTCTCCACCCATCTGCAGGGCCAGCTGGTGGCGGTGCATCCCGCCTATGACGCGATGTTCGACGCCTTCGCCCCGGCGGCGGTGCACGGCAATCCGGCGGCGCGGCAGGAATGGGCGGTCGATCAGATGAAGAAGGCGCTCACCGCCTCGAAGCATCTGGGGCTGACGGCGATGGTCAGCTTCTCGGGTGCGCTTGCCTGGCCCTATGTCTATCCCTGGCCGCAGCGCCCGGCCGGGCTGATCGAGGAGGCGTTCGACGAATTGGCGCGCCGCTGGCGCCCGCTGCTCGACCATGCCGACGCATGCGGGATCGACATCTGCTTCGAGATCCATCCCGGCGAGGACCTGCACGACGGCGACACGTTCGAGATGTTCCTGGAGCGGGTCGGCAACCATCCCCGCGCCAAGATGCTGTACGACCCCTCGCACTACGTGTTGCAGCAGCTCGATTATCTCGACCATCTCGACATCTATGCCGAGCGGATCGGCATGTTCCACGTCAAGGACGCGGAGTTCAATCCGACCGGCCGCAAGGGCGTCTATGGCGGCTACCAGCCCTGGCTGAAGCGCGCTGGCCGCTTCCGCAGCCTCGGCGACGGGCAGGTGGATTTCGGCGCCATCTTCTCCAAGCTGGCGGCGATGGATTTCGCCGGCTGGGCGGTGGTGGAGTGGGAATGCTGCCTGAAGCATCCCGAGGACGGCGCCCGCGAGGGCGCGGCCTTCGTGAAGAGCCACATCATCCGCGTCACCGAGCGCGCCTTCGACGATTTCGCCGCCGCCGGCACCGACCGCGCCGCCAATCGCCGTCTGCTGGGGCTCGACCGATGATCGCCGGCTCCGCTTCCTCGACCCATGCTCCCATCCGCCTCGGCATGGTCGGCGGCGGCACCGGCGCCTTCATCGGCGCTGTGCACCGTATCGCCGCCCGGCTGGACGGCGAGTTCCAGCTGGTGGCCGGCGCCTTGTCCTCGACGCCGGAGAAGGCGCGCGCCTCGGCGGAAGCCCTCGGCCTCGCCCGCTCCTATGACGACTTCGCCGCCATGGCGAAGGGCGAGGCGCGCCGCAAGGACGGCATCGAGGCGGTGGCCATCGTCACGCCCAATCACATGCATGCCGCCCCGGCGATCGAATTCCTGAAGCGCGGCATCCACGTCATCTGCGACAAGCCGCTGACCGCGACTCTGGCGGAGGCCCGCAAGCTCGCGGCGGCGGCCGAGAAGTCGGGTGCGCTGTTCATCCTCACCCACAACTACACCGGCTATCCGATGGTGCGTCAGGCCCGCGCGATGGTGGGGGCGAGCGATCTCGGCCGCATCCGCCTCGTGCAGGTGGAATATGTGCAGGACTGGCTGACGCAGGCCGCCGAGAAGTCCGGCTCCAAGCAGGCGGAATGGCGCACCGACCCCGAGCGATCCGGGGCGGGCGGGGCGACCGGCGACATCGGCACCCACGCCTATAACCTCGCCTGTTTCGTCTCCGGCCTGACGCCGCAGGCGCTTGCCGCCGACCTCTCCAGCTTCGTGCCCGGCCGGCCGCTCGACGACAATGCCCATGTGCTGCTGCGTTTCCACGGCGGTGCCAAGGGCATGCTGTGGGCGAGCCAGGTGGCGCCGGGCAACGAGAACGGCCTGCGCCTGCGCGTCTATGGCGAGAAGGGCGGGCTCGACTGGGCGCAGGAGGACCCGAACCGGCTGTGGTTCACCCCCTATGGCGCGGAAAAGCGGCTGATCACCCGCAACGGCGTCGGCGCCGGGCCGGAGGCGGCCCGGATGTCGCGCATCCCGCCGGGGCACCCGGAGGGCTATCTCGAAGCCTTCGCCAACATCTATGCCGAGGCGGCGCGGGCCATCCGCGCTTTTCGCACCGGCGCCGCGCCGCCGGCCGGCACGCTCTATCCGACGCTGGCCGACGGCCTTGCCGGCATGCGCTTCGTCGATGCCTGCGTGCGCTCCTCCACGCGCAATGCCGCCTGGGTGACGCTATGACCGCCGCCACGGCGCCGGTGCTGGAACTCGTCGGGGTCCGCAAGAGCTTCGGGCCGATCGAGATCCTGCACGGCGTCGATTTCGCGCTCCACGCCGGCGAAGTGCATGCGCTGATCGGCGAGAACGGCGCCGGCAAGTCGACGATCATGAAGATCCTCGGCGGCTTCATCGCCCCCAGCGCCGGCGACATTCGGCTCGACGGCCGCCCGGCCTCCTATCGCAGCGGCGCCGAGGCGGAGGCGGCGGGCGTGGTGGTGATCCACCAGGAGTTCAACCTCGCCCCCGACCTCACCGTCAGCGAGAATATCTGGCTCGGCCGCGAGCTCGGGCGCGTGTTCCTCGATCATCGCGCCATGCGGGCCGGCACGCAGGCGCTGCTCGACGAGCTCGACAGCGCCATCTCGCCCGAGGCCCGCATCCGCGACCTGCCGGTGTCCGACCGGCAGATGGTGGAGATCGCCAAGGCCCTCTCGCGCAAGGCGCGGGTGCTGATCATGGACGAGCCCTCCGCCGTGCTCACCTCGCGCGAGGTCGAGGTGCTGTTCCGCCAGATCGAGCGGCTGAAGGCGCAGGGCGTCGCGCTGCTCTACACCTCGCACCGGCTGGAGGAAGTCACCCGCCTCGCCGACCGCGTCACCGTGCTGCGCGACGGCGCGGTGGTGCGGCGGGCGCGGCGCGGCGAGCTGACCGAGGACGGCATGGCCACCGCCATGGTCGGCCGCGACCTGCAGGACATCTACCCCGCCCGGAGGCATCACCCCGGCGAGGTGGCGCTGGAGGTGCGCGGCTTCCATGTGCCGCCGCTGGTCGAGGACGTGTCGTTCGCGCTGCGGCGCGGGGAGGTGCTGGGCATTTCCGGCCTGGTCGGCTCCGGCCGCACCGAGCTCGCCGAGGGACTGGTCGGCCTGCGTCCCGCCCATGGCGAGATCCGCCGCAACGGCGTGCCGGTGGCCATCGGCACGGTGCGCGAGGCCGCCGCCCACGGCATGGCCTACCTCACCGAGGACCGCAAGGAACGCGGCTTGCTGCTGGACAAGAACCTGCGCGAGAACCTCACCCTCTCGACGCTGCCGCGCTTCGGCACGCCGTTCCTTTCGGCGGCGCGGGAGGAGGCGGCGCTGGGCAAGGCCATCGCCGATTTCGACATCCGCGCGCCGCGCCGCGACCTGCGGGTCGGCAACCTTTCGGGCGGCAATCAGCAGAAGCTGCTGCTCGCCAAGACGCTGCTGTCCGACCCGGAGATCGTCATCATCGACGAGCCGACGCGCGGCATCGACGTCGGCACCAAGAGCCAGATCTACGCCTTCATCGACGCGCTGGCCCGCGAGGGCCGGAGCGTCATCGTCATCTCCTCCGATATGCCGGAGATCCTCGGCCTGTCCGATCGGGTGCTGGTGATGCGCCAGGGCCGCCTTGCCGGGGAGCTCGCGGGGGAACGCATCACCGAGACCGCCGTGGTGCGCCTGGTGATGGGAACCGCCGGGGACAGCTCAGGAAGCGCCGCCCATGTCTGATACCGCCATCCGCCCCGCCGCCGGCCCGCGCCTGCCCGGCCTCTCGGCGCTCGGCCCGCTGCTGGCGCTGATCCTGCTGGTGGTGCTGGGCGCCTTCCTCAACGACAATTTCCTCTCCGCCGGCAACGTCACCAACGTGCTGGCCCGCTCGGCCTTCATCGGCATGATCGCGGTGGGCATGACCTTCGTCATCACCTCCGGCGGGCTCGACCTTTCGGTCGGCTCGATGGCTGCCTTCATCGCCGGGGTGATGATCCTCGCCATGAACGCGCTGCTGCCGGCGATGGGGGTCGGCGTGCCGCTGATCCTGGCGGGCATGGTGATCGCGCTGGCGGTGGGGCTGGCGGCCGGGCTGACCAACGGCCTGTTGGTCACCCGCGCCGGCATCGAGCCCTTCATCGTCACGCTCGGCACCATGGGCATCTTCCGCTCGCTGGTGACGTGGCTGGCCGATGGCGGCACCATCAGCCTCGACTTCGCGGTGCGCCAGCTCTACCGGCCGGTCTATTATTCCGGCCTGTTCGGCGTCGCCTGGCCGATCCTCGTCTTCGCTCTCGTGGCCATCGCCGGGCAGGTGGCCATGCGCCACACCCGCTTCGGGCGCTATTGCGAGGCCATCGGCTCCAACGACAAGGTGGCGCTCTATTCGGCCGTGAATGTCGAGCGCATCCGGCTGCTCACCTATGTGCTGCTCGGCCTGCTCGTCGGCCTCGCCACCATCATGTATGTGCCGCGCCTCGGCTCGGCGTCGGGCTCGACCGGCACGCTGTGGGAGCTGGAGGCCATCGCCGCGGTGATCATCGGCGGCACCGCGCTCAAGGGCGGCTATGGCCGGGTCTGGGGCACGGTGGTCGGCGTGCTCATTCTCAGCCTCATCGACAACATCCTCAATCTCGCCGACCTGGTCTCGCCTTACCTGAATGGCGCGATCCAGGGGGTGATCATCGTGCTCGCTGTGGTGTTGCAGCGTGGAAAATCAGCCGCCTGAGAGCGGCGCAAATGGGAGGAACTCGCATGGAACGCAGGACATTTCTCACCACCGCCGTTCTGGCCGGCGCCGGCGCGGCCACGCTCGCCGGCCTCGCCACGCCCGCCGCGGCGCAGGCGAAGAAGGCGGTGATCGGCGTGTCGATCCCCTCGGCGACGCATGGCTTCATGGGCGGGCTGAACTGGCACGCGCAGGAGACCATCAAGCGGCTGAAGACCACCTATCCCAACCTCGATTTCGTGCTCGCCACCGCCGGCGCGGTCGGCAAGCAGGTCAACGACATCGAGGACATGATCGCCACGCGCAACATCGACGCGCTGGTGGTGCTGCCCTTCGAATCCGAGCCGCTGACCAGCCCGGTCAAGGCGGTGAAGGAGGCCGGCAAATGGGTGACGGTGGTGGATCGCGGCCTTGCCCAGGCCGGCATCGAAGACCTCTATGTCGCCGGCGACAACACCGCCTTCGGCCGCGTGGCGGGCGAGTATTTCAAGGCCAACCTGAAATCCGGCGCCAAGATCGTGGTGCTGCGCGGCATCCCCACCACGCTCGACAATGAGCGCGTCGACGCCTTCAAGAAGGCCATCGACGGCTCGGGCATCGAGATCCTCGATGCGCAGCACGGCAACTGGAACCGCGACAAGGCCTTCTCGGTGATGCAGGACTACCTGTCCAAGCACAAGAAGATCGACGCGGTGTGGGCGGCCGACGACGACATGGCCATCGGCGTGCTGGAGGCGATCTCCCAGGCCGGCCGGCAGAAGGAAATGTGGGTGGTCGGCGGCGCCGGCATGAAGGAGATCGTCAAGCGGATCATGGACAAGGACCCGCAGCTGCCGGTCGACGTCACCTATCCGCCGGCGCTGATTTCCACCGCGCTGGAGATCACCGCGCTGCGCTTCGTGTCGGATACGCCGGTCTATGGGCGCTTCATCATCGGCTCGACGCTGATCACGCCGGAGAACGCCGCGCAGTTCTACTTCCCCAACAGCCCGTTCTGAACAGGGCGGGCGCGGCGGCGGACCTCATGCCGCCGCCGCGACTAGCGCAGCAAATGGACGAGCAGCGGGGCCGCCAGCACGTTGAGCAGCCCCACCAGCACCATGACGAGGCCGGCGACCGTGCCTTCCACCTCGCCGATCTGGTGGGCCCGCGCGGTGCCGGCGCCATGGGCGCCGATGCCGAACAGGGCGCCGCGGGCAAGCGCCGAGGCGATCGGCACCCGTGCCAGGATCAGGTCGCCCATCGCCGCGCCGGCGATGCCGGTGATCACCACGAACACCGCGGTGAGATCGGGTAGCCCGCCTATGTCGCCGGACATCTCCATGGCGAAGGGCGTGCTGATCGAGCGCGGCAGCAGGCTGAGCCGGAGCGCCCCGTCGAGGCCCACCAGCGTGGCGAGCCCCCAGCTGGTCAGCAGCGAGGTGGCGCTGCCGACCACCATGCCGATCAGCAGCACCGGCCAGTGCCGGCGGATCAGCCCGCGCTGCTCGTAGATCGGTATCGCGAAGGCCACCGTCGCCGGGCCGAGCAGCAGCACCAGCCAGCGCGTGCCGCCGATATAGTCGCGATAGCCGGCATGCAGCGCCAGCACCACGCCGCCGATCAGCAGCGGCGTCACCATCAGCGGCGACAGCCACCAATGCGGCCAGCGGCGATGGAGCCGCTTGGCGCCCCAGTAGAAGCCGATGGTGACGAGCGACCAGAGCAGGGCGCCGGCGAGCGGTTCAGCGAGGAGCGGGCGCATGGGCAGCCCTCCAGCGCTGGCAGGCCTCCATGGTGAGCGCGGTGGCGATCATCACGCTGACGGTGCTGAACAGGATGACGAACAGGATCTTCAGCCCGGTCAGGCCCAGCAGCTCGCGATGATCGAGCACGGCGAGCACCGCCGGCACGAAGAACAGCAGCATGTCGGCCAGCAGCCATTGGGCGCCGCGCCGCAGGCGTCGCGCCTTCAGCCGGCGGGTGGCGAACAGCGCCAGCAGGATCGCCAGCCCGACGATGCCGCCGGGCAGCGGAATGCCGAGCAGCCGTACCAGCGCTTCGCCGAGCAGCCAGAAGCCGATGACGAGCATCACCTGCAGCGCGATCTGCATAGGCGGGCTGCGGCGAAGATAGCGGGCGGTATGGGCGACGGATGCGGACATGGCGAGCCTCTCCCCGCCTATGTATGCCGTGCTGCATCATGATGAAAATGAATTGACTGACTGAAAATCATTCCATTAGAGAATATTGATGGATTTCCGCACGCTCCGCGCTTTCGTCGAGGTGGTCCGGCAGGGTGGTTTTTCCCAGGCCGCCCGCACCGTGTTCGCCACCCAGTCCACCGTCAGCAAGGCGGTGAAGCAGCTGGAGGAGGAGATCGGCGCGCCGCTGCTCGACCGCGTCGGCCATCGCAGCCTGCTCACCCCGATGGGGGAGGTGGTCTATCGCCGCGGCGTGAAGCTGCTCGCCGACCGCGACGACCTCATCGCCGAGCTCGACGAGATTCGCGGGCTGAAGCGCGGCCTTCTGAAGCTCGGCCTGCCGCCGGTCGGCAGCGCGATGCTGTTCGCGCCGCTCTTCGCCGAGTATCGCCGCCGCTATCCCGGCATCGAGGTGCGTCTCGCCGAGCATGGCAGCGACCAGTTGCAGGAGAGCCTGCGGGCCGGCGAGATCGATTTCGGCGGCATCTTGCTGCCGGCCGCCCCGGAATTCGAGGCGCTGGAAGTCGGCAGCGAGCCGCTGGTGGCGCTGCTGCCGGCGATGCACCCCCTGGCCGCGCGGCCGAGCCTGGCCATGGGCGATCTTCAGGAAACCCCGTTCATCCTGTTCGACAGGGGCTTCACGCTTAACCGCATCATTCTCGAGACCGCCCGCCGTGCCGGCTTCGAGCCGGACGTGGTGGCACGCAGCAGCCAGATTGACTTCATGGTGCAGCTGGTGGCGACCGGGCTCGGCGTCGCCTTCCTGCCGCGCCTCATCGCCGCCCAGCGCCGCACCCCGGCGGTGCGGGAGGTGCTGCTCGACGAGCCGGGCTCGGAATGGACGATGGCGATGGTCTGGCGCCGCGGCGCCTTCCTCTCCGAGGCGGCGCAAGCCTGGCTCGCCCTGGTGCGCGAGGTGCACGGCCGGGCCTGAACGGCGCGCCGGCTCTCCCGCGCGCCGCCGAGGCCGGCCGGGTCAGTTGGCGAGCTTGGTGGCGAAATAGGCGATGGCCTTCTGGTAGACGCCCGCCTTGTTCCAGCCGGCCAGCGCCCCGGCATTGGCGCCGTTCTCCCACGACTTGCCGCTCCAGCCATAGCCGCGCAGATAATTGGCGGTGGAGGCCAGCACGTCGGCCGGGCTGCGGATCAGGTCGGCGCGGCCATTGCCGTCGAAATCCACCGCGAAGCGCACATAGGAGGTCGGCATGAACTGCGTCTGGCCGAGCTCGCCCGCCCAGGCGCCCCGCATCTCGCCCACGGAGAGGTCGCCGTGCTGGAGGATGCGCAGCGCATCGAGCAGCTGGCCGGTGAAGAATTCCGAGCGCCGGCAGTCATAGGCCAGCGTCGCCAGCGACTGGAACACCGGCTTCTTGCCCTGGTTGGCGCCGTAATCGGTCTCCATGCCCCAGATCGCCACCAGCACCGGGCCGGGAACGCCGTAGCGGGCCTCGATGCGGGCGAGCAGGTCGGCATGCTGCTTCAGCTTGGCCTTGCCCTGGGAGATGCGCCCCGCGCTCACCCGCTTGGCGATGAACTCCTCGAAGCTGACGGAGAAATGCCTCTGGTTGCGGTCCAGCCGGATGACGCTGGTGTCGTATTGCACGCCGTCCAGCGCGGCGAGCGCGCGCGGTGAGATGCCCTGTGCCGCCGCGGCCTTGCGGAAATCGCCCAGCCAGGCCGAGAAGCCGGATCCGTCATTGCCGCAGGGCGCGGCGAGCGCGGGCGCCGCCAGCGCCGAGAGCACGGTGAGAACGAGGGAGCCGCGCGTCAACGCGGCCTGCCAGTCGAAGCGCGGGAACATGCAGCCACCCCATTGGTTTGCCGGGCCTATCTAGGCAGGGCGGATGCGCGCGCGCAAGGCGATTGCCGGGCTGGCCGGCTGGCAATCGCGTGACAAGGTGAACGCGCCGCCGCCGCGGCGCCGATCGGCGTCACCCCTGGCTGAGCCCGTCGAGATGGGTGCGGATATGGGCCGCCTCGGCCGCCGTGGTGGCGAGGCCGATGGCGGTCATGAAGCCCTCGCGTGCTTCCCGCGTGCGGCCCAGCTGCATCAGCAGCGCGCCGCGCAGGCCGTGATAGTGGAAATAGCCGGCGAGTTTGTCGCCCAGCGGCTCGACCAGAGCGAGCGCCGCCTCCGGCCCGCGCAGCTTGGCCACCGCCACCGCGCGGTTGAGCGTCACCACGGGGGAGGGCTGCATGATTTCCAGCGTGCCGTAGAGTAGCTCGATCTGCGCCCAGTCGGTGTCCTCGGCGGCGGGCGCGCGCGCATGCAGCGCGGCGATCGCCGCCTGCACCTGGTAGGGGCCGGGCCGGCGGTGGCGCATCGCCTTGTCGAGCAGGGCCAGCCCCTCGGCGATCATCGGACGGTTCCAGAGCGCGCGATCCTGCCGGTCGAGCAGAATGGTCGCGCCGTCCGCGTCGAAGCGCGCGCCGGCGCGTGCGTGCTGGAGCAGCATGAGCGCCGCGAGGCCCATCACCTCCGGCTCGGCGGGAAACAGCCGCAGCAGCAGGCGGGCGAGGCGGATCGCCTCCTCGCATAGCGGCTCGCGCGCCGCCGAGGTGTCGCCGGCGGCGGAATAGCCTTCGTTGAAGACGAGATAGACCATGGCCGCCACCACGCCGAGCCGTTCGGCGCGCTCCACCGGCCCGGGCGGCTCAAAGGGCACGTCGGCCTTGCCGATCCGCGCCTTGGCACGGGTGATGCGCTGCTCCATCGCCGCTTCGGTGACGAGGAAGGCGCGGGCGATCTGCCTCACCGAGAGGCCGGAGACGATGCGCAGGGCAAGGGCGATCTGCTGTGTCGTCGGCAGGTCGGGGTGGCAGCAGATGAACAGCAGCCGCAGCACGTCGTCGCGATAATCCGCGCCGTCGAGCCGCTCGGCGATCTCGGCCTCGGCATCGCCGGTATCGGAGAGCGCCTCCTCCGGCGGCAATTCGGTCTGCTTGGCGCGGCGGCGCACGGTGTCGAGCGCGACGTTGCGGCCGACAAAGGCGAGCCAGGCGGCGGCGTCGCGCGGCGGGCCGTTCTGCGGCCAGGTCCTGAGCGCCCGCAGGCAGGCCTCCTGGAAGGCCTCCTCGGCGAGGTCGAGATCGCGGAAATAGCGCAGCAGCGCGGCGAGCGCCTGCGGGCGCGCGGCGGCGAGCGTGGTGCCGATCCAGCGCGCCTCGTCCATCACGGCCTCGCGCCGCCGTCGACGAACAGGCCGACCGGGCGGATCTCATAGGAGCCGCCGGGATTGGCGGCGCCGAGCTCGCGGGCGATACCGAGCGCTTCCTCCAGGTTTTCGCAGTCGAGCAGGTAGAAGCCCAGCAACTGCTCCTTGGTCTCGGCGAACGGGCCGTCCAGCACCAGAGGCGGGTCCTGGTCCTTGCGCAGCGTGGTGGCGGCGGTGGTGGGCAGCAGCCGCGCCACCGGGCCGAGCCGGCCTTCGCGGGCGAGCCGCTCCTGCACGACGGCGAGCTTGCGCATCACCGCGTCGTCCTCCTCCTTGGTCCAGGCGCAGACGACGTCTTCCTGATGGTAGCAGAGCAGGGCGTAGAACATGCGTGGCCTTTCGGTTGGCGTTGGGATCAGCCGCCGCTGATCGCGGTGATCACGAAGACGTCGGCGCCGGGACGCAGAGGGGTCGACAGGGTGGCGCGGCGTCCGTCGACGAACACGTTGATATGCCGGCGGATCGCCGGCGTCTCGTCGCAGATGCGCTCGCGCATGCCGGGCCACAGCGCATCGAGACCTTCCACCATCTCCGCGACGCTGCCGGCGCCGAGCGACACCCGCCGCTCGGCGCCGGGAAACAAGATGACGAGGTGCGGCGGCAGGCGCACCAGCACCGGCGCCGGTCCCGTCGCGGATCGCTCCTGCGGCGCGTCCTGTCCCGCCTGCCGTCCCATGGGTCGCCTCCTAGCGCTCGATCACCAGAGTCTCGACCGAGGTGATGGTGGGCAGGTAGGGCGCCACGCATTCCCAGCTGTCGCCCTCGTCGATGCTGGCATAGAGCCCGCCGGCATTGGTGCCGAAATAGACTCCGGCCGGCTCCATCGTGTCGGTCGCCATCGCCTGGCGCAACACGTTGAAATAGGCGTCGCCCTGCGGCAGGCCGGCACGCCCTGCCTCCCAGCTGCGGCCGGCATCGCGGGTGCGCCACACCGCCGTGTTGCCCTCCGGCATGAAGCGGCCCTTGATGTCGCCGTTCAGCGGGATGAGGTACAGGCTGTCCGGGTCGCGCGGATGCGCGGCGGCGGGAAAGCCGAAGGAGGAGGGCAGGCCGGCCTCGATGCTCTCCCAGCTCCTGCCGCCATCGTCGGAGCGATACATGCCGCAATGGTTCTGCTGGTAGAGCCGCGCGCCCCCGCCGGGGGCGCGGACGACGCAATGCACGCATTGGCCGAATTCGGGATAGTTCTGGCCCTCCGGCATGAAGTCGGCGCGGGTGCCGCGATTGCGGGTCTCCCAGCTGGCGCCGCCATCCTCGGTGGCGAAGACGCCGGCGGCCGAGATGCCGATCCAGATCTTCTTCCGGTCGGCGGGGTCGAGCACCAGCGAATGCAGGATCAGCCCGGCGCCGCCGGGATTCCATTCCGGCCGCGTCGGGTGCTGCTGCAACCCCTCGACATGGGTCCAGCTCTCGCCGCCGTCCTCGCTGCGGAACAGCCCGGCCGGCTCGACGCCGGCATAGAGGCTGCCATCCGCGCCGGCGGCGAGGCTCCAGGCCGCCTTCACCGGCGTCTGCCCGGCCTCATAGGCGAGGCCCTGGCTCGAATGCGTCCAGCTTTCGCCGAAATCGGTGGATTTCCACACCGCCGGCCCGAACCATTCATTGCCGCCGGCGGCATAGATGGTGCCGCTCGCCGGGTCGGCGACGACATGGTTGGTCGGCCAGGTCTCGCAGAACGGGCCGCGCAGGTCCCATGAGCGACGCGCGGCGTCGCTCTCGAGGATGAAGGCGCCCTTGCGGGTGCCGACGAGAATGAAGACACGCGTCGCCATGGCTCTCTCCTGTCATTGATTGGTGACGACCATCCACGAGACGCCGAACCGGTCCGTCAGCGTGCCGAAGGCGGGCGAGAAGAAGGTCTTGTCGAGCGGCATCGTCACCTGCCCGCCATCGGACAGGGCGGCGAACTTTGCCTGCGCCTCGTCCGGGGAGTTGACCGAAAGCGCCAGCGAGATGCCGCGAATGCCCTCCGCTTCCGACTGGCAGCCATCCGAGGCCATCAGCTCGGCCTCGCCGACCTTGAAGCTCGAATGCATGATCTTGTCGTCCCAGCCCTCGGGCACCATGCCGGGCGGCGGCGGCTCGGGCATGTCCTTGAAGCGCATCAGCATGGTGACTTCGGCGCCGACGGCCTTCTTGTAGAACTCGATGGCCTCTTCGGTGCGGCCGTTGAGCATCAGATAAGCCTGCACGTTCATGGTTTTTCCTCCCGTGGCCGATCCTCTTGCACCGGCACCGCGGCCAGGCTGAGCCGGCGCCGATGACGCAAGGACGAACGGGAAGATCCTAGGCCGACAACGCGGCAGGAATTTTTCGCAATATTTTTCGCGACGAGGGCGTGGGGTCAGCCGGCATCGGACGCCGGCTTGGCCGCCTGCGCCTGCAGGGCGTCGAGATGTGCTTGCGCGGCGGCCGTCGCGAGCTGCTCGATCTGCCGGTAGCGCTCGACGAGCTCGGCGCCGAAGGGCGTCAGCCGCGCACCGCCGCCGTGCCTGCCGCCGGCCTGCGACACCACCACCGGCTCGCCGAGGATGCGGCCGAGCTCGTCGACCAGATCCCAGGCCCGGCGGTAGGACATCTGCATGGCGCGTCCCGCCGCCGAGATCGAGCCGGTCTGCGCGATGGCCTCGAGCAGGGCGATCTTGCCGGGGCCGATGCGGCCCTCGGGATCGAGGTCGATGCGGATGGAAAGCGAGGCCATGGCGGTCCGGGGAAGCGGCGGGTCGGGGAACTCGGCCGCCAGCATGCCCGCGAAAGCGGCGACGTCAAATGCCGCCGCCGCGCGTCACCGTGCGGCTACATCACCGCGCCGAGCTGCCAGGGCACGAATTCGTTGCGCCCATAGCCGAGCAGCTCGGATTTGGAGCGGGTGCCGGAGGCGATGTCCAGCACCAGCTGGAAGATCTCCCGGCCCTTCTCCTCGATCGACACCCCGTCGATGATGTCGCCGCAGTTGATGTCCATGTCCTCCTCCATGCGCGCATAGAGGTCGGAGTTGGTGGCGAGCTTGATCGAGGGCGTCGGCTTGCAGCCATAGGCCGAGCCGCGCCCGGTCGTGAAGCACAGCATGTTGGCCCCACCGGCCACCTGACCGGTCGCCGCGACCGGGTCGTAGCCGGGGGTGTCCATGTAGACGAAACCCCGGCGGTCGATCTTCTCGGCATAGCGGTAGACCCCACGCAAGGTCGAGGTGCCGCCCTTGGCCACCGCGCCCAGCGACTTCTCCAGGATGGTGGTGAGCCCGCCCGCCTTGTTGCCGGGAGACGGGTTGTTGTTCAGCTCGCCGCCGGTGCGGGCGGCATATTCGGTCCACCAATCAATGAGATCGACGATCTTGCGCCCCACTTCCTCGCTCTCGGCGCGGCGGGTGAGCAGATGCTCGGCGCCGAAGATCTCCGGCGTCTCGGAGAGGATGGCGGTGCCGCCGTGGCGTACCAAAAGGTCGACCGCCGCGCCCAGCGCCGGGTTGGCGGTGAGGCCGGAATAGCCGTCCGAGCCGCCGCATTGCAGCGCCAGCACCAGCTCGGAGGCCGGCACGGTCTCGCGAACCGAATCATTAGCGTGCGCCAGCATCTCCTTGATTTTGCTGACGCCGGCCTCGATCGACTTGCGGGTGCCGCCGCTCTCCTGAATGGTCAGGGTCTGGAAATGCGGCCCCTCGACGATGCCGTATTCCTTCATCATCCGCGGGATCTGGAACACCTCGCAGCCGAGGCCCACCACCAGGATCGACGCGAAGTTCGGGTGGCTGGCATAGCCCCACTGGGTGCGGGCGAGGATGTCGAATTCCTCGCCCTTGGAGGCCATGCCGCAGCCGGTGCCGTGGGTGAAGGCGACGACGCCGTCGATGTTTGGGTAGTCGGCGAGCACGCCGGAGCGGGTGACGGCGTCGGCGATGAAGTCCGCCACCGTCGCCGAGCAGTTCACCGAGGACAGGATGCCGATATAGTTGCGGGTGCCCACCCGCCCGTCGGCGCGGCGGAAGCCCTGGAAGGTGGCGGGCTCTTCGCCCGGCCGCAGGCCGGTATCGGCCTTCGCCTCGGTGGCGAAGGCGTAGTCGCGCTCGAAATCGTGCAGCACCACATTGTGCTCGTGCACCCATTCGCCGGCGGGGATGTCGTCCTTGGCGAAGCCGATGACCTGGCCGAACTTGCGGATCGCCTCGCCCTTGGGAATGGAGCGCGAGGCGACCTTGTGGCCCTTGGGGATCATCCGGCCGGCCGCGATGCCGTCGGGCAGTTCCGCGCCCGCGGCGATCTTGTCGACCGCGATGATGACGTTGTCGGCGTCGTTGAGACGCAGGATGCGCGGGGCGCTCATGGCTTCAGACTTCCAAAGGCTTCAGGCGTTCAGGCTTCGCGAGGTTCAGACTTCGAGGATCGCCTTGATCACGCCGGCTTCCGGCTTCAGCCAGGCGTCGAACAGCTTCGGGCCTTCGCTCAGCGGACCGCGATGGGTGTTCAGCGCCTTGGTTGGCACCTTGCCGGCCTCCATCTGCCGGACCACTTCGGCGAAGTCGTCGGCCTGGGCGTTGCGGCTGGCGAACAGCGTCGCCTCGCGCTTGTGGAATTCCGGGTCGGAGAAGGTGATGTCGGTACGCACCACGCTCACCAGCACGTAGCGGCCGGCATGGGCGAGGAAGCCGAAGCCGCGCTGCATCGCCGCCGCATTGCCGGTGGCGTCGATGACGACGTCGTAGAAATCGCCGCTGGTCAGGCGCTTGGCCGTCTCTTCCGCCTGCGCGTCGGCGATCAGCATCTGGTCGGCGCCGAGCTCGTTGATGGTGAAGGCGATGCGGTCCTCGCGCAGGTCCATCACCGTGACGTGAGCGCCGCGCGCCTTGGCGAAGATGATGGCGGACATGCCGATCGGACCAGAGCCGACCACCAGCACCCGGTCTTCAGCCGTGATGCCGCCGCGCTTCACGCCATGGGCGCCGATGGCGAGGAACTCGATCATCGCCGCCTCGTCGATGGAGGCGGAGCCCGCCGGCACCACATTGCCGACCGGCACGCAGAGATATTCCGCCATGCCGCCGTCGCGATGCACGCCGAGCACGTTGATGTTCATGCAGGCATTGTTCACGCCCTTGCGGCAGGCGTGGCAGGTGCCGCAGGACAGGTACGGCACGATGTAGACGTTCTGGCCCTTGGCAAGGCCGCTCCCCTCGGGCGCGCTCTCCACCGTGCCGGAGAGCTCGTGGCCCATCACCCGCGGATATTCGAGGAAGGGATGCTTGCCCTGATAGATGTGGAAATCCGTGCCGCAGATGCCGACGCGGCGGATGCGGATGAGCGCCTCGCCCGGGCCCGGGACCGGATCGGGACGGCTGATGACCGACAGGCGGCCGGGTTCATCGCAGATCAGGGCTTTCATCGCAGCAGGCTTTCCACAGCAAGGGCTTCGAGAAGAAGGTGCGGCCCGGCCGGCATTTCGTCCGGGTGGCCGGGCCGCAGTCGGGAGGTTCGTCAGTTGGTCGCCGGCAGGGTCTGCGGCAGCGGCACGCCATTGTACTTGAGGTAGATCTCGCGGAGCTTGCCGCTGGCGAGGTCCTTGGCGATCCACTCGTTGAGGCGGGTGCGCAGCGCATTCTCGCCCTTGCGCAGGCCGATGGCGTAGGGATTGGTCTTCAGGACGATCCGGGTTTCCAGTGGGTCGTTCGGACGGCGCTGGTTCACGGCGGCCATCACCTGCGGCGAGGAACCCATGATGTCCACCTGGCCGGACACCAGAGCGGTGATCAGCGTGGCGTCGTCGTCATAGCGCACGATCTCGGCGTTCTTGATCTGGCTGGTGACTTCCTTGTCGTTGGTCGAGCCGCGCGTGGTGCCGATGCGCTTGCCGGCGAGATCCTCGATCGACTTGATCTCGGTGCCCTTGGGCGAGGCGACGACCACCTGGATCACGCCATAGGCGTCGGAAAAGTCGATGACCTTCTTGCGCTCCTCGTTGACCGAGAAGGAGGCCATGACGATGTCGGCCTTGCCGGTGAGCAGGAAGGGCACGCGGTTCGGGCTGGTGACCTGCACGATCTCCAGCGGCACACCGAGATCGGCGGCGAGCAGGCGGGCGCTTTCGACGTCGGAGCCGGTCGGCTGCATCTGGGCATCGGTCATGCCGAAGGGCGGCGAGCCGAGGTCGATGGCGACGAGCAGCTTGCCGCGCTTCTTGATCTCGTCGAGCGTGTCGGCGCTCGCCGGGGCGGCAAGGCCGAAGGCGCCGGCGAGGCCGGCCAGCGCCGAGGCGGCAAGGAATAGACGGCGGTTCATGGTTTCTCTCCCTGGGATCTAGGCGGCTATGGCGTTTGTCGCGATGTTTCTCACAGCCCGCTGCCGACGAAGCTGGCGAGCTCGGGGGTTCGGGGGCTGTCCAGCATGGCGCCGGGGCCGGTCTCCCAGACCTTGCCCTTGTGCATGTAGACGACCTGGCTGGCGACCTTGCGGGCGAAGGCCATCTCATGGGTGACGAGGATCATCGTCATGCCGCCGCGCGCGAGGTCTTCCATCACCTTCAGCACCTCGCCGGTGAGCTGCGGGTCGAGGGCGGACGTGACCTCGTCGAACAGCATCAGCTTGGGCTGCATGGCGAGCGAGCGGGCGATGGCGACGCGCTGCTGCTGGCCGCCGGAGAGCTGCTCGGGATAGTGCCCGGCCTTCTCGGCGAGGCCGACGCGGGCGAGCACGTCCTTGGCGAGGTCGCGGGCCTCGGCCTTCGACACCTTCTTCACGCAGCTCGGCGCCAGCATGATGTTCTGCTCGGCGGTGAGGTGCGGGAACAAATTGTAGCTCTGGAACACGATGCCGACGTCGCGGCGCAGCGAGCGGCGGTCGAGCTTCTCGTCATGCACGGCGTGGCCGCACACGTCGATGGTGCCGCCGTCGATGGTCTCCAGCGCGTTGATGCAGCGCAGCGCCGTCGACTTGCCCGAGCCCGACTGGCCGATGACGGCGGCAACCTCGCCGCGGCCGACCTCGAAGGAGACGCCGTCCAGCACCTTGTTGGTGCCGAAGCTCTTGTAAACGTTGGACAGTTTAACGACGGCTGACATTGAGCTTCCTTTCCAGCCGCCGGCTCCAGGTCGAGAGCGGGAAGCAGATCGCGAAATAGATCGCCGCCACGACCATGAAGACGGTGAAGGGCTCGAAGATCGAGTTGTTGATGAGCTTGCCGGCCTGGGCGAGCTCGACGAAGCCGACCACCGAGGCCAGCGAGGTGTTCTTGACGATCTGGACCAGGAACCCGACCGTCGGCGGGGTGGCGATGCGCATCGCCTGCGGCAGGATCACCCGCGTCATGCGCTGCCAGGGGGTGAGGGCGAGGCACTCGGCCGCCTCCCACTGCGTCTTCGGCACCGATTGCAGGCAGCCGCGCCAGATCTCGGCGAGGAAGCCGGAGGAATAGATCGTCAGGCCGACGCCGGCGGCGAGCAGGGCCGGCACTTCCTGGAAGCCGGCGATGGCGATGCCGAAATAGATGAGGAACAGCAGGATCAGCAGCGGCGTGCCCTGCACGATCTGGATGTAGCCGATGGCGGCGTAGCGCAGCCAGCGGATCGGCGAGATGCGCATCAGCGCCACGGCGAAGCCGACGAGGCCGCCGCCGATGAAGGCAATGGCGGACAGGCCGAGCGTCCACAGGGCCGCCCAGCCGAGGAATTCGAGGTGAACGAGGCTGAAAC
The DNA here is from genome assembly GCF_018390555.1 of Ancylobacter oerskovii. Lineage (GTDB taxonomy): Bacteria > Pseudomonadota > Alphaproteobacteria > Rhizobiales > Xanthobacteraceae > Ancylobacter > Ancylobacter oerskovii. The sequence goes on from NZ_JAHBGB010000037.1 coordinate 285,351, forward strand.
TCGGCATGATCAGGACCTCACAGCGCCGTGCCGAGCTTGCGCTTGCGCACGAAGACGGCGAGGCCGAACAGCCACAGGCCGATGCGCACCACGAAGGACAGGGCGAGATAGATGATGCCGACGACGATGTAGGTCTCGAAGGAGCGGAAGGTGTCGGACTGGATGCGGTTGGCCACCGCCGTCAGCTCCTCCGCCGAGATCTGTGAGGTGATCGATGAGGCCAGCATCAGCAGCACATACTGGCTGGTGAGCGCCGGATAGACCCGCTCGATGGCCGGGCGGATGATGACGTGCCAGTAGATCTGCGGCTTGGACAGGCCGAGGCAGTCGGCGGCCTCCAACTGCGACTTGTGCACGGATTCGAGCCCGGCGCGCACGATCTCGCAGGTATAGGCGCCGACATTCACCACCAGCGCGATCACCGCCGCCGCGTTGGCAGACACCTTTATGCCCAGCGTGGCGATGCCGAAATAGACGATGAACACCTGTACCAGCAGCGGGGTGTTGCGGATCACCTCGACATAGCTGGCGACCAGGAACTTCACCCAGGGCGGGCCGTCGGCGCGGCCGATGGCGCACAGCGTGCCGAGCACGAAGCCGAGCACGGTGGAGACCGCCGACAGCTGCAGCGTCAGCCAGGCGCCCTGCAGGAATTCCGGCCAGTAGGCCCAGAGCGAGGAGAAGTCGAACTGATAGGTCATGCCGGCACCCCGTTCGCCTGCCGGGCGACGAGCGCGTCCAGCACCGGGGTGACGGGGGCGCCGGGGAGGCCGGCGATCCAGTCGAGGAACGCCTTGATCCGCCGCTCGACCTTCACCGCATGGTTCTGCGCGATGTCGGCGATGCGGTGATCGAGGAAGGGATTGCGGAAACGGTCGAGCGTCACCGCCACATAGGCCTCGGCGTCCTCGCCCATGCCGCGTGCGCGGAAGCCGGGAACGACCTCCTGTGCATAGAGCGCGTCGAGCCGGGCGCGGATGGCGTCATCAGCCAGGATGGCGCGCACGGTCTCGCCGGCCGGGCGGCCTTCGCGCGACCAGATATCGGCGAGGAAGGTGTGGCCGAGATTGAGGATGTGCAGCTTCAGCCGCTCGAAGGGCTCGAGATCCTCGGCGAGCACCACGTCGGGATGCGAGAAGGGCAGGGCGAAGCCCGGCTGCGCCTCGATTGCCCACAGGGCATAGGGTTCGGCGACGGCGCCGACCGGCTCGATGGGCTCGGAGACGATGCGGTCGACCAGCGTGTTGGCGAAGATCACCTCGGCGTCGAGCCAGTTCGCGAAGGCCGCCGGCGCGCCGCTCGCGGCGGCGAGCTGCATCACCGCCGCCTTCAGCACCTCGCCATTGCGATTGACGAGCTCGCAGGGCAGCGCGGTGATCGGTGCGCCGCCGGTGCTCCAGCGATGGTGGAGCAGGGCGGTCAGCTTGCCGGGGAAGGAGGCCGGGACGCCGCCGGCGAGCAGCGCCGGGCCGAGGTCTTCGTCGGCGACCGCGTAGCCGGCATCGCCCATATTGGAGACGACCAGCCCGGCGTCACCGGCGAACAGCGCCTTCAGCGCCTCCCAATCGGCCAGCGCCGACAGGCCGCGCTCGACGGCGCGGACCGTGACCTCGCGCTCGACAGGGGCGCCGTCGACCATGCCGCGAATGAGGACGGGGTAGCCTTCCGGCCGGCCGAAGGCGGCGACGCGGCCGGCGCGGGCGGCCGAGCCGGAGGCCTGGACGACGGTGATCGGACCGATGTCCTCGCCGGCCTCGCGGGCCTCATGGACGAAAAGATCGACATGCGCCTGGAGAAAGCGGCTGGTGCCGAACTGGACGATGCGCCTGCTCACGAGCGGCGGACTCCCAACAGGCCGCCGATCGGGGGCGCCAGGAAGGCGCGGGCCCCATCACGCGGTGCAATGTGCTGAAAACAAATGAAATTTTTGCAGCCGCTTGCGCGCCACATGCTGTGCTTCCTCGCCTGCATCGATTTTTGTTTTTGTTTCTTATGTATAAAAATCCACGCTGGACGCGGCGTGTCAATCTGTTTTTAATGTAAAAAAAACGGAGCTGTCGTCACAAAGGCTCCCGGGAGAGAACGTTCAGCCGAGGGCCGTATGAAGGGTAATGCCGTCTTCAAGCGCAGCTACAACCAGTGTTTGCGGCAATTGGCCGGGCAGGCGATCGGTGCGTCCTTGCCGTCGGAAAGCGAGCTGGCGCAGTCGCTGGAGGTGAGCCGCACGACCGTGCGCAGCGTCTTCGCCTCACTGATCGATGCCGGCATCGTGACTGTCGCGGCCGGCGGGCGGCGGCTGGTCCGCCATCCGGGCGAGGCCGACTATTTTCCCGACCTGCAGACTCTCTCGGCCGGCGCGGCGGTGGCGCGGCGCTTCATGGAGTGGATCCTGCAAGGCGATTTCCGCGCCGGGCAATTGCTGAACGCCGCCGAACTCGCCCGCCAGTTCGGAACCTCCACCACCACCATCCGCGAACATCTGGCGCAGTTCCAGCATGTCGGCCTGCTGGAGCGGCGGCCCAACAGCTCCTGGCTCTACAAGGGCGTGACCCCGGCCTTCGCGACCGAAATCTACGATGTGCGCGAGATGTTCGAGCTGCGCTCGACCCGCAGCTTCATCGAGCTGCCGGACGATTCACCGCCCTGGCGGGAGCTGGATGTCATCGAGGCCGAGCATCGCGCGCTCCTCGCCAATATCGACGAGGATTACCGTACGTTCCCGCAGCTCGACGAGCGCCTGCACCGGGTCATCCACGAGACGTCGAACAACCGATTCATCATCGATTTCTACGACGTCATCTCGACGCTGTTCCATTACACCTATCGCTGGAACCGCTCGGATGAAAAGCAGCGCAACACGGTCGCGCTGCTCGAACATCTCGATTACATCGAAGCACTGCGCAGCCGCGATCCGCGGGCCATCGACGCGCGCTGCCGCAAGCACCTGCGCACCGCCCGCGCCACGCTGGCCCGCTCGATCGAATTCGGCCCGTTCCGCTCTCCTTCCAGCCCCGCCGGAGTTTCCGCGTGACCAAGGTCTTTGCCAGCATCGGCGAATGCATGATCGAACTGGCCGATGCCGGCGGCGGCCTCTACCGTCGCGGCTTCGCCGGCGACACGCTGAACACCGCCTGGGGCGTGCGCGGTCTCGCCGCTCCCGCCGAGCTGGCGGTGCGCTATGTCACCAAGGTCGGGGACGACGCGGCATCGGAGGAGATGCTGCGCTTCTTCGAGGGAGCGGGGATCGACACGAGCCATGTCGGCCGGGTGCCGGGGCGGCCGGTGGGGCTCTACATGATCGCGCTGCAGGGGTTCGAGCGGAGCTTCACCTATTGGCGCGACACCTCCGCCGCCAAGCTGCTCGCCGCCGATATCGGCGCGCTGCGGGCGGCGCTGGCGGATGCGGACTGCATCTATTTCTCCGGCATCACCCTGGCCATCCTGTCGCCGGAGCATCGCGGCAACCTGTTCGCCGTGCTCGACGAGGCGCGGGCACGGGGAGCCATGGTGGCTTTCGATGCCAATGTACGGTTGCGGCTGTGGCCGAGCGTCGAGGCGCTGCGTGCAGGCATCGAGGAAGGGTATCGCGCCGCGACGATTGCTTTGCCGACTTTCCCCGACGAAGCCGAGCTGTTCGGCGATGTTTCCCCGCAAGAGGCAGCTTTTCGCATAGCCGGCTATGGAGTGTCGGAGGTCGTGGTGAAGAACGGTGCCGAGCCCTGCACGCTGCATGCCGGCGGCGCCATCGAGACCATTCCGGCCGTTCGGGTTGCCGAGCCGCTGGATACCACCGGCGCCGGCGACAGCTTCAATGCCGGCTATCTTGCGGCGCGCCTCGCCGGCCGCACCCCGGCGGAAGCGGTGCGGCTGGCGCACCGTGTGGCCGCTCGGGTGATCTGCAGCCGGGGAGCGCTGGTCGACATGGCGGTGCTGCGGGAAGTGGCGCAGCCGGCCTGACCTCCGGCCGCCGCCTCCGCTTCAGTGGAAATCGCGCGACTTCGGCAGCAGGCGCACATTGCGCGGGTGTCCCCGGGTGGAATTGCGGCCGGCAAGAAGCGGCCCGGCCGGTTGGCCGGCTCCATTGCCGGTGTCGGCGGAGGGCCGCTGCGGCGTATCGAACAGGCGGCTTAGCTCGCCGGTGCGGTCATATATCCGCTCGCCCATCAGATGCACCACGCCTTCCTTGCTCTTCTGCACCCGCCCTTCCGCCACCACCAGGCGCGCGCCCATCACCTCGGCGCGGTAGCGCTCGAACTGCCGTGTCCAGAGCAGCACGTTGACGATGCCGGTCTCGTCCTCCAGCGTCATGAAGATGGCGTTGCCCTTGCCGGGCCGCTGGCGCACCAGCACGATGCCGGCGGTGCGCAGGAAGGCGCCGTCGCGGCTCGCCGCCACCTCGGCGCTGGACACTATCCGCTCGGCGGCGAAGACCTCCCGCAGCATGCCCATGGGATGGCCCTTCAGCGACAGCCGCGTGGTCTGGTAATCGATGGCGATCTGCTCGGGGAGCGGCATCAGCGGCAGCGGCGCATCCGCCTCCTCGCCCAGCTCGCGGGCATCGGCGGCGGCGAAGAGCGGCAGCGGCGCGTCGTCCGGCAGGCGGCGAACCGCCCAGGCGGCCTCGCGGCGGGACAGCCCCATGGAGCCGAAGGCATCGGCCTCGGCGAGCTTCGTCAGCGTGGCGACCGGCAGGCGAGTGCGGCGCGCGAGGGTCTCGATATCGCCGTAGCCGGCGCCGCGGGCCTTCTCGATCCGTTCGCCGTCCTTCTCACCGATGCCCTCGACCTGACGGAAGCCGAGCCGCAGCGCCAGCGTGCCGTCGCGGCGCCTTTCCAGCGTGTTGTCGTGAAGGCTGTGATTGACGTCGACCGGGCGGATCTCGACGCCGTGCTCGCGGGCGTCGCGGACGATCTGCGCCGGGGCGTAGAAGCCCATGGGCTGGGAGTTGAGCAGCGCGCAGGCGAAGGCGGCCGGGTGCCGGCACTTTATAAAGGCGGAGATGTAGACCAGCTTGGCGAAGGAGGCGGCGTGGCTCTCGGGAAAGCCATATTCGCCGAAACCCTGGATCTGGTTGAAGCAACGCTCGGCGAAGGCACGCTCGTAGCCGCGTGCCGTCATGCCCAGGATCAGCTTGTCGCGGAACGCGCCGATGGTGCCGAGGTTGCGGAAGGTCGCCATGGCGCGGCGCAGCTGGTTGGCCTCCACGTCGGTGAAGCGGGCGGCGACCATGGCGAGCTGCATCGCCTGCTCCTGGAACAGCGGCACGCCGAGGGTGCGGGAGAGTACCTCGTGCAACTCGTCGGGGTCATTCGGCGGGGCGGGGGAGGGATAGGCGACGGGTTCCAGTTTCTCGCGGCGGCGCAGATAGGGGTGCACCATATTGCCCTGGATCGGCCCCGGCCGGACGATCGCCACCTGGATGACGAGGTCGTAGAGGTTTTCCGGCCTGAGGCGGGGCAGCATGTTGATCTGCGCCCGGCTCTCCACCTGGAACACGCCGATGGAATCGCCGCGCTGTAGCATGGCGTAGACGTCGGCCTGGTCCTTCGGCACTTCGGCGAGGCCGTAATCAAGGTGCTCATGCTCCCGCATCAGGTCGAGGGCCTTGCGGATGCAGGTGAGCATGCCGAGCGCCAGCACGTCGACCTTCATCAGGCCGAGCTCGTCGATATCGTCCTTGTCCCATTCGATGAAGGTGCGGTCCTTCATCGCCGCGAGGCCGATCGGCACCGTCTCGTCGAGCCGGTGGCGGGCCAGCACGAAGCCGCCGACATGCTGGGAGAGGTGGCGCGGAAAGCCGATGAGCCGCCCGGCGAGGTCGACGACCCGGGCGATGGTCGGGTTGTCGGGATCGAGGCCGGCCTCGCGGGTGCGCCTCGCCTCGACCTTGTCGCCATGGCTGCCCCAGACGGTGCCGGCGAGCCTTGCGGTGACGTCCTCGGTGAGGCCGAGCGCCTTGCCGACATCGCGGAAGGCGCTGCGCGGGCGATAGGAGATCACCGTGGCGACGATGCCGGCGCGGTCCCGCCCGTAGCGTTCGTAGACATACTGGATCACCTCCTCGCGCCGCTCATGCTCGAAGTCGACGTCGATGTCGGGCGGCTCGCGGCGCTCGCGGGAGATGAAGCGGGCGAAGAGCAGATCGCTTTCCACCGGATCGACGGCGGTGATGCCGAGCACGTAGCAGACGGCGGAATTGGCCGCCGAGCCGCGGCCCTGGCACAGGATCCGCTTCTTCTCGGCGAAGTCGACAATGTCGCGGATGGTGAGGAAATAAGGGGCGTAGCCGAGCTCCTCGATCAGCTCGAGCTCCGTCCTGAGCTGTCTCTCGACCTTTTCCGGCACGCCCTGCGGGTAGCGGATGGCGGCGCGGCGCCAGGTGAGTTCCACCAGCCACGCCTGGGGCGTGTAGCCGATCGGCACCGGCTCCTCGGGATATTCATATTTCAGTTCGCCGAGCGAGAAATCGATACGGGCGAGGAAATTGCCAATCTCGGCAAGGGCTTCCGGCGCGTCGCGGAACAGGCGGGCCATCTCGGCGGGCGATTTGAGGTGACGCTCGGCATTCACCTCGAGCCGCCGCCCGGCGGCATCGATGGTGGTGCCGTGGCGGATGCAGGTGAGCACGTCCTGCAGGTCGCGTTGGTCGGGGTGGTGGTAGAGCACATCGTTGACGGCGAGGAGCGGCACGTCGGCGCGGGTGGCGCACTCCTTCAGTTCGGCCAGGCGCCGGCGGTCGTCGCCACGGCGCGGCATGTCGGCGGCGAGCCATAGCGAGCCGGGGGCCGCCTCGTCGAGGCGCGCGAGGAGATCGTCCAGCCCGGCGAGCCGGCGCGGCGGCATCAGGATGAGCGACAGGCCGCCGGCATCGGCGAGAAGATCGTCGAGGAGGAGCCGGCATTCGCCCTTGACGCCCGAACGCAAATTGCCGGCGGTGAGCAGGCGGCAGAGCCGTCCCCAGCCGACGCGGGTCTGGGCATAGGCGAGGATGTCCGGCGTGCCGTCGGCAAAGGCGAGCCGGGCACCGACGGCGAGCCTGAAGGGCAGGGGCGGCGGTTCAGGCTCGTTGGTGTCGGTGTCGGGGGCGCTGTCGGGGCTTTTCTCGCCGGAAGCAGAGACGCCCGCTGCGGTCGGCGACGTATCGTCGGGCATTCGGGAATGAACGAGGCGCAGCCGACCGGCCTCTGCCTCCTGCGCGGATGCCGCAGCCTGGAACGGCGGGGAGGGCGCTTGCCGGCATTCCATCTCCCCAGCCCCGGCGGTGCATGCCGGGGCAATGGAAGCTTCCGGGATGCCGTGATCGACGAGGCGGGCCTCGTCCCGATGCGCGGCCGGATCGCGATCCGTCTCCTCACCGATCGCTTCAGCGCATGCGTCGGAACCAGGTGCAAGATGAGGTGGCGCGGCCGATCCGGGCATCGGCTGCGTGGCATCTTCCGTGGCCGGGCCCTCCTCCGGCAATGCGGAATTCTCGGACGCCGCCTTCCTGTCGGCGGCGCGCTCGAGCTTCCACGCCTCCTTCCATCGCTCTTGCGCCTCCTTCACCGCCGCATAGGCGCGCACCACGCCGGCCACGGTGTTGCGATCGGCTATGCCGATGCCGGCATAGCCGAGGGCGAGCGCGGTGCCCACCAGATCCGCCGCGCTCGAGGCGCCGCGCAGGAAGGAGAAGTTCGTGGTGACCGCCAGCTCCGCATAGAAGGGAGACGGGACCTCGGGCATGGAGAGATCCGTCTCCATGGGCATGCCGTCGCGGGTGCTCATGCCGGCCTCCTCACGGGAAGAGCCCATGCAGGAACCAGCGCGGCGAGCCGCCGCCGCGCTCATAGAGCCCGGCGCGAAACAGCCAGAAGCGCCGGCCCTCGCGGTTTTCCACCCGGTAATAGTCGCGCGTGCGCTCCCCCTCCTGCGCGGCCTGCGCCTTGTGCGCGGCAAGCCGGCGCCACCATTCCGGGGCGATGCGTTCCGGCCCCTCGGCGCGCGCCACCTCATGCGTGACGCGCCGCCAGCGGAAGCGCAAGGGCGGGCCGTCCGGCACCTCGGCCAGCGCCTCGATCGGCTGCGGGGGATCGAACAAAGTGAGCGGACGGGGCAAGCTCTCCTCCGGTGGCGCGATCGGTTGGGGATCGGCACGCCCGATCGCCGGCACCAGCGCGCCGGCCCGCGCCGGATCATGAGTGTCGCGCGGCACGAAGCGCAGCACGCAATCGCGCCCCAGCCGGGTGCTGAGCCGATCGACGAGGGCGGCGACTTCCTCATCCTCGTTGGCGCGACCGTCGAGGCCGATCTGCAGGGCGGCGAGCGGCTCGGCGCGCAAGACGGCGAGGCGGAGCAGATCGAAACCGAAGCCGGGGTCGAGCGGATCGGCAAGGTTGTCCAGCCGCTCACGGAACAACCGGGCGAGGGCCGGGCCGTCGCGCAGGGGGCGGGCGGTCTCCACCGCCAGCCGGCGCACGACGCCGTCGGTGCGGAAGAACGACGCCTCGAAGGCGCGTCCGCCCTCGCCGCGTGCCTCCAGCATCCGCCCGACATCCTCGACCAGCAGAGCGAGCGCGGCCTCGATATCGGACGTACGGGCGATGGGCTCGGCGAAGCGGCGCTCGGCGAGGCAATCCGGCAGCGGCCGGCGCGGCACGATGCGCGCATCCTCGAAGCCGAGCGTGCGCCGCAGCTTGTCCAGCAAGGCCTCGCCGAAGCGCGCCGCGAGCGGGGTGGCGGGACGAGAGGCGAGGTCGCCGAGCGTCTTCAGCCCGGCGCGGGAGAGTCCGCTCGCGGTCGCCGCCGGCAGGCCGAGCGCCGCGACCGGCAGCCGGGCGAGCCGGCGGGCTTCCTCGCCGGACGGTATGAGGCCGCCGAGCCCGCAGCGGGCCGGGGCGCTGGCCGCTTCCGGCGTGCCGGCCACCACGGCGAAGGCGGTGAGGCCATGCGCCTGCAGATGGGCGAGGAGGCGCATGCGCATCGCCGCCTCGCCGCCGAACAGATGCGCGCAACCGGTGATGTCCAGTATGAGGCCGTCCGGCGGATCGAGCGCCACCAGCGGCGTCCAGCGGTCGCAATCATCCGCGACCTGGTTGAGGAAGGCCGCATCGGCCACCGGATCGAAGGCAACCACCTGCAAATCGGGGCGGCGCGCCCGGGCGTCGGCGAGGGTGATGCCGGTTTCCAGCCCCGCGGCCCGCGCCACCTGCGACAGGGCCGCAAGCCGCAGGCCGCCTGTCGTGCGCTCCACGAAGACGAGCGGACCGGGAGGGGGCGCCGATGGTGCGGTCTCAGCCGGCCCGCCGGAAGGCAAGCGGCGCAGCCCCTCCGGCCGCCGGATGGCCAGCCTTTCGGCGCACAGGAACGGAAACCACAGGGCGAGGTAGCGCGACGACGTCGCGGAAGGAACAGGTCTCACGATCCCACTCCAGATGCCAGGAAGCGCCGGCATGGCCGGCCCGATGACGCAAAAGATCGACAAGGAAGGCGGGAGCGCCCGGCGCATCGCCGGGCAAAGGCCTCGACGAGGCGGAACGCACCTGCCAGCGGGTCGCTCCGGCGCTGGGGAGCGGCCGGCCGGTCGGGCGCAGCAGCAACAGGGCCACGCCGGACGCCGCGGCCCGCAGTGACAGGCGGCGCGTGGCGGTGAGATCGAGCGCCTTCGACTCTCCCCACGGCTCCAGGATCACGGTGCCAAGCCCGGGACAGCGCGCGGCATCGTCCGCCGCCCGCAGCGCGGCCTCGGCGCTGGAGGCGCGCACCAGCAGCAGCCGTGCCGGGTCGATGCCCAGCGTGCGCAGCCCTTCCGCCGCGAGCTGGCCGGCCTCGGCCTCGACGCTTGCCTGCCGCACCCATAGTAGCGGGCGCGATCCTCCTGCCGGATGCGCGGAGGCGGCGCGCTGCGCCAGCGCCAGGGCGAAGCCGGCGGCGGCGGCCATGTCGCCGGCCTCGGCCGCGAACACCTCGTGCAGGGCGCCGCAGGCGAGCGGCCCCCCGAGCGCGCCATCCGCTCCCGGCGCGCCAAGGTGAAAGAACCGGGCATTGCCGGGAAGCCGCTCGGCCTCAAGGCCGGCAAGCAGGCCCCGCAAGGCGGAAACAGCCGGTGTCATGCTCATTTCGTTCCTCTTTTGTTCTCTATAACCGACTCGTTCCGGCCGATGAGTCAAGAGGAAGAGGAGGACGGCAGGCGGAGAGTGCGATTCGCCAGGCCGCCGCACCCACGGGAGGGCGTGCCGCCGGCACGCATGCATCGGAGAGGCGAAGACCGGGGGAAGCCTCAGCCGGCAAAGCCGCCGGCGGCGAGGAAGGCGGCTTCCTCGGGCGTGGTCTCGCGGCCGAGCATGAAATTGCGGTGAGGGAAGCGGCCGAAGCGGCGGATGATGGCGCGATGGTCCTCGGCATGGAGGATCCAGGGCTCGCCGAGCGGCCGGGTGAGCGCCACGGAGAGGTCCTGGTCGGCGATGTCCTCCGAATGCGCGAAGGGCAGCAGGAAGAACAGCCGGATGTCCGGCTCCACCTTCTGCATGTGGCCGGCGGCCTGCGCCTGCCGCGCATAATGCCGCGCCAGCGGGTCGGTGGCGTACATGTGGCCGGTGCCGCGAAAGGCGTTGCGCGGGAACTGGTCGGTGAGGACCAGCAGCGCCAGCGCCCCCTCCGGGGTCGCCATCCAGCCATCATGGAGGCGGGCGGCGGCCTGCAGGTGCAGTTCGAGGAAGCGGGTGCGGAAATCGGCGTCGAACGCCGCATCCTTCTCGAACCACAGGTCGCGGGTGCCCGCCTGCCGCCAGAAGCCGCAGACGGACGCGATCTGCGCCGCGGTGGCGGCTGTCATCCCGCGGCCTCGCCCGCGGCGGCCGTCGGCAGCTGGGGTGTCGCGTCGACGATGGCCGGCTTCAAGGGCAGGTTGCCGAGGATGAGGCTGCGCGCGGAGGTGTCGTAGAGACCGCCGGTGAGCTCGATATCCAGCCGCTCGGCATCGCGGCGACGCACATCGGCGATGATCCGGGCGCGTTCGGTTTCCTCCACATCCATCATGGCGAGCGCCTGCCCGCCCATGACCAGGGCGGATTCGAAGGTCTCGCGGATCTGGAAGTCGGCGCCGACATGGATGAGTTCGGCGGCGTTCTCGCGGTCGATGGCGCGCGCGAGCACCGGCACCAGCGGGAACTCGGCCTTGATCAGCTCGGTGATCTTCACCGCGGTCGCGCCATCGTTCACCGCCACGATGATCAGGCGGGCGTCGTGCGCGCCGGCCGCGTGCAGGATGTCGAGGCGCGTGCCGTCGCCGTAATAGACCTTGAAGCCGAAGTCCCGCGAGTCGCGGATGAGCTCCGGGTCGGCCTCGATGAGCGAGACCGAGCAGCCGGCCGCCAGCAAGGGCTGGCTGACGATCTGGCCGAAGCGGCCGAAGCCGATCATCAGCACCGAGGCGGAAAGATTCTCCGCCATCTCGACCCCGTCCATGGAAGGCTGCGGCTTGGGCAGCAGCCGGTCATGGGCGATGATCATCAGCGGCGTCAGCGCCATGGAGACGATGATGGTGGCGGTGAGGATCGCGTTCTCCTCGATGGTGAGGATGCCGACCGTGGTGGCCGCCGCATAGAGAACGAAGGCGAACTCGCCGCCCTGCGCCATCAGTACCGCGCGTTCGAACGCCTCGCGGTTGTTGGCGCCGAACAGCCGTGCCACCGCGTAGATGGCCAGCGTCTTCAGGATCATGTAGCCGATGACGCAGATCGCGATCAGCTGCCAGTTGGCGACGATCACCGCGAGGTCGAGCGCCATGCCCACCCCGAGGAAGAACAGGCCGAGCAGCACGCCGCGGAACGGCTCGATATCGGCCTCCAGCTGGTGGCGGAACGAAGACTCGGACAGCAGCACGCCGGCGAGGAAGGCGCCCATCGCCATGGACAGCCCGCCGAACTGCATGGCGAGCGCGGCGCCCAGCACCACGAACAGCGCCGCCGCCGTCATCACCTCGCGCGCCTTGGCCTTGCCGAGGATGCGGAACATCGGGTCGAGCAGATAGCGGCCGGCCAGCACGAGGGCGAGGATGGAGCCGAGGCCGATGGCGATGCCGGTGAATCGCTCGGCGAGCGTCACCTCGTTGCCGCCCGGGGCGAGGAAGGCCACCAGTGCCAGCAGCGGCACGATGGCGAGGTCTTCCAGCAGCAGGATGGCGACGATGCGCCGCCCCTTGGGCAAGGCGAGCGACCGGCGCTCCTCCAGCACCTGCATGACGATGGCGGTGGAGGTGAGCACGAAGCCGGTGCCGGAGACGAAGCTCGGCACCAGAGGATAGCCGAGCGCGAGGCCGACGCAGGTCAGCAACGCGGCGCAGGCGCCGACCTGGGCGAGGCCGAGGCCGAAGATCTCGCCGCGCATGGCCCACAGGCGCGAGGGCTGCATCTCCAGGCCGATGATGAACAGGAACATGACGACGCCGAGCTCGGCGACGTGCAGGATCGATTGCGGATCGGAGAAGACGCCGAAGCCGAACGGACCGATGACGAGGCCGGCGGCGAGATATCCCAGCACCGAGCCGAGGCCCAGGCGCTTGAACAGCGGGACGGCGACCACCGCCGCGCCGAGCAGGACCACGACCGGCAGCAGGTTGAAACCATGGGCGGCGGCGTGGGATGCAGCTTCGGCAGTGGCTTCGGCGGCCATCAGGTCGTCCTCTTCTCGCAGCGCCGAGATTCCGGCGCTAGCTTCCGCGGGGAAGGTAAAGCTGCACGGCAGCAAGGACAATCGGCGGAGCCGCCGCCTGCCTGCCGTGGTCGGCTTCGGACACTAACAAGAGGCTGCGTTTTCGATATGACCCGTCATTTCGGGTCCGATCACGCCTCAACCGTGCCGATGAAACGGCTTGCGCCGCGCTTTTCGAGGCCGACTCATCGCCGATGCGTGCGAATGGCCTTGGTCAGCCGGAAAGCGGCAAAGCCGGCCGACAGGACATACAAGGCGCCGCCGATGAACATGATGCCGTATATGCCGGCAAACAGCTCGCGGTCGAGCCGATAAGTGTCCGGTTCCAGCGATGCGGAAAACATGAACATCGCAATCAAATAGCCGATGGCATAGCCCGCGAGTATGCAAACCGGTAACAGGATGACCAGGCTGACAACAAAAATCAGCACGGCGATCAGAACATCCCGCTTTCGCTGGGAGGGCATTTGCCAATCCTCGTCGCGTATTGCTTCGATCCGGCGTCCATGACCCGTCTCAACCGGAGGTGCTGGCCGACCTCCATTGGAGACTGGGTCTCAAATCCTAGTGGATGACCGGCTTTTGTGCCAAATCCAGATTCGGAAGGAAGCCTCTCGGGATATGCATGCCGCATTCCGCTGCGAAGCGGCAACGGGGCTTTCCACCCACGACAGGCAGGCGGGCGGCAGGCAAATGGGCCGGGAGCCATTCGAGGCGAGGAGCGAGGTTGCGGTCGCGGGCAGCGACCGCCCTGGCGCCGAACCGACGGGGTATCGCGCCCCGGTGCATCCGTTCCCTGGGTTTCCCGGGAACGGCCGTCATCTACGATGCCGGATCACGCTTAAGGGGAGGTCATCTGCATCCGGGCCGCCTCGCTGAAGGCGGCGGGAAATCTTCGATAACCGACAAGGTACTGAGGATGCACCAAGAAAGAATGGTGCGGTCGAGAGGACTCGAACCTCCACGGTGTTACCCACTGCCACCTCAAGGCAGCGCGTCTACCAATTCCGCCACGACCGCAACCAAAGCGCCGGGAACCGAACCATCGGCTGGCCCCGCGGCGCGGCATCGTCTAACAGATCGGTTCCGGCTTCACAAGAGCCGCGCGCGGCTGTGGACAGGCTCATTCGCCGGGTCGGCCAAACCAGGAGACAGACGTGCTCCCGATGACTATCTGATCGCCCATGGAACACACCGCGTCTCCCGCCCGCGACGATCTGACCGCCACCATGCTGCCGGAGCCCGGGGCGCCGCCGGTGCGCTGGCGCATCGCTTCCGCGCCGGTCGCCTATCCCGACGCCCTCGCGGAAATGGATACGCTTGCCCAGGCGATCGCCGCCGGCACCGCGCCGGAGACGGTCTGGCTGCTGGAGCATCCCGCGCTCTACACCGCCGGCACCAGCGCGCGGCCGGAGGACCTTGTGCAGCCCGACCGATTCCCGATCTTCCAGACCGGGCGCGGCGGCCAGTTCACCTATCACGGCCCCGGCCAGCGGGTCGCCTATGCCATGCTCGATCTCAAGCGGCGATCCCCCGACGTGCGGCGCTATGTGGCGACGCTGGAGGAATGGCTGATCCGCACGCTCTGGTCGTTCCATGTCCGCGGCGAGCGGCGCGAGGACCGAGTCGGCGTCTGGGTGAGGCGGCCCAATCGCGCCGGCTCGGGCGAGGACAAGATCGCCGCCCTCGGCATCCGGGTGCGGCGCTGGGTGACGATGCATGGCATCGCGCTGAACGTCGATCCGGCCCTCGACCATTTCGACGGCATCATACCCTGCGGCGTACGCGAGCATGGCGTCACCAGCCTCGTCGACCTCGGCCTGCCGGTGACGATGGAAGACGTCGACCTCGCGCTACGGCGCGAATTCGAGGTGCTGTTCGGCCCCACCGTCGACGACACGACCGCCTGACATTGGTCAGGCGGTCGGCCTGACCTCGAAGTCCTCCGGCGGCGTCCCGGCGGCCTCGAAACGTTCGATATCCCGGACGAGCGCGGCGGGCGGGCCGCGCCGGCAGGCATCGATCAACGTCTCCAGCGTGGCCTCGTCGGCGTGGAGCAGCGCTTCGACCGTGCCGTCGCGGCGGTTGCGGACCCAGCCTCTCAGGCCGAGCCGTCCGGCGGCGTCCGCGAGCCAGGCCCGATAGCCGACGCCCTGGACCCTGCCATGGACGACGATGCGCAGGCTGCGCGCGGCCTTCATGAGGTCACCGCGCAGCGACATGTTCCCCGGGGCGACGGCCCCCGGAATGCCCGGGGCCGACGGGGGGCGGGGAACGTTTCATCGGCTATTTGCGTTCGGCGGCGATGCTTCATAAAGAACAGCTCCATTCCACGAATCCGCAATTCGGACCTCGATCCGCAACCTCCTGGAGGTCGGCATGAACGACGATACCGATCTCGCCGTTCGTTCGGATGAGCGTGGCCCCGAGGACGAACTCGCCCTCATCGACGATCCCGCCTTCATCGAGCGGGTCGAGGATGCGATCGAGGCGGGCCGCGGCGACGACCTGCGCGACCTCGTCGCCGATTTCCACGAGACCGACCTTGCCCGCCTGCTGGAAGCGCTGCCGGCGCCGGCGCGGCCGAAGCTCATCGAGCTGCTGGGCACCGATTTCGACTTCACCGCGCTGACCGAGCTCGACGAGACCGTCCGCGTCCAGATCCTGGAGGAACTCGAAACCGAGACCGTGGTCGAGGGCGTGCGCGACCTCGATTCCGACGACGCGGTCTATATTCTCGAAGATCTCGACGATGCCGACAAGCAGGAGATCCTCGGCCACCTGCCGCTCACCGAGCGTGCGGCGCTGCAGCGCAGCCTCGACTACCCGGAAGAAAGCGCCGGCCGGCGCATGCAGACCGAGTTCATCGCGCTGCCGCCGTTCTGGACCGTCGGCCAGACGCTCGACTATATCGGCGAGACGGAAGGGCTGCCGGAAACCTTCTTCGAGGTCTTCGTCGTCGACCCCACCTACCGCCTCGACGGCTCGGTGCCGCTCGACCGGCTGCTGCGCACCAAGCGCGGCCTGAAGCTCGGCGACGTGGTGACGCCCGACCGCCATGTGGTGCAGGCCGTCGACGACCAGGAGGACGTGGCGCGGGTGTTCGAGCGCTATAACCTCATCTCCACCCCGGTGGTGGACGGGGCGGGCCGGCTGGTCGGCGTGCTGACCGTCGACGACATCGTCGACGTCATCCAGGAGGAGGCCGACGAGGACGTGAAGGCGCTCGGCGGCGTCGCCGCCGACGAAGAGCTGTCCGACAGCTTCTGGTACATCGCCAAGAGCCGCTTTTCCTGGCTGCTTCTCAACCTCATCGCCGCCAATCTCGCCTCCTTCGTCATCTCGCTCTTCGAGGACGAATTGCAGAAGCTCGTCGCGCTGGCGGTTCTCATGCCGATCGTCGCCAGCCAGGGCGGCAATGCCGCGACCCAGACGATGACGGTCGCGGTGCGCGCGATCGCCACGCGCGAGCTGCGCGCGAGCAATGCCCGCCGGGTGATCGCCCGCGAATTGCTGGTCGGGCTGTTCAACGGCGTGGTCTTCGCGGTGATCATGGCGGCCGTCGTCTTCGCCCGATTCGAGATCGCCGACCTCGGCATCATCATCGCGCTGGCGATGATCATCAATCTCGTCGCCGCCGCGCTCGGCGGCATATTGGTGCCGCTCGCCCTCAACAGGATCGGCGTCGATCCGGCGGTGTCGTCCGGGCCCTTCGTGACCACCATCACCGACGTGATCGGCTTCTTCGCTTTTCTGGGTATCGCGGCGCTCTGGTTCTGATCCGCATTTGCGCGGAATGCGGCGATGATGTCTCATGACCGGGATCGGCAGGGCCGGCGATCCGTCAGCGCTTTCTAACCAGCTTCAGTGTCGCCCGTGCGCGGCGAGTAAGGCGGCAATGCGCATTCCGATCCACAGCGGGGCCGGCATGGCGTCGGCAAAGGCGAGCGACCGCACGATCGTGGCGGTGGCGCTGGTGGTGTGCGCGGCGATTCTCGCCATGGGAACCTTCGCCTTGCTGGCCGCCGACCGCGTCGATACCGCGGCGCGGCAGCGATGGGCCGAGCTGGTCGCCCATGCGCTGGACAGCCGGATCGGCCTGCTGCAACGCGATCTCGCCAGCTTCGCGCATTGGGACGAGTCGGTGCTGCGCACTGCTTATTTCCTGGATGTCGACTGGGTCCATCGCAATTTCGGCAAGTGGCTGCACAACCAGGCCAATCACGACCGTTCCTACATCATGCTGGACACGGCGGTCGCCTATGCCGCGATCGACGGCGAGCCGGTTTCCGCCGAGCGGGCCACCTTCGACCGGCGCGCCATCCTTCCGTTCATCCTCGACGTCCAGAAGGTGCTTGCGGAGCGGACCGAGCGGGACAAGGCGCAGGCCGGCGCGGAGATCGCCGGCGTGGCCGCACCGGCCTTTCGCGCCGGATACGTCCGTATCGAGGGCCGGCCGGCGCTCATCGGGGCCATCGGCATCACACCGGATTATGGCCGTGTGATCGAGCCGGAGCAGATGGCGCCGGTGGCGGTGAGCGTGCAGTTCCTCGACGAACGGTTCCTCGAGGACCTCGCGCATGAGACGCGGATCGCCGAGCCGGCGCTCAGTCCCACGCCGCCGACTTCCAGCCGCAACGGCGTTCCGATTCCGTTCGCCAGCAAGGAGACCGAACCCGCCTGGCTGGTGTGGAGGCCGGATACGCCCGGTACCGCCCTGCTGCGTGCCCTGCTGCCGGCGCTGATCGCCACGACGGTGCTGCTGCTGACCGCCGCCACCGCCGTGCTGTGGTACGCGCGCCGGGCGACGCAGAACCTCGCGGCGAGCGAGGCCTATGCCTCGCGGCTCGCCTATGTCGACCCGCTTTGCGGGCTTCCCAATCGCGCAATGCTGATGCGGGTGCTCGGCGACCGCCTCGAACGCCTGGAGGCGGAGGGGCGCAAGCTGGCGGTCTTCTTTCTCGATCTCGATGGCTTCAAGGACATCAACGACACGCTCGGCCACCATGTCGGCGACGTGCTGCTGGCGGAAATCGGGACGCGGCTGAAGGACCTGTCGATACCGGGGCTGCTGGCCTCGCGATTCGGCGGCGACGAATTCGTCATTCTCGTGCCGCTCGACGACGTGCCGGGGGAGGTCGAGGCGATCGGCACCCTCATCCTGGAAGCGGTGCGCCGGCCCATGGCGATCGGGGGGCATGCGCTGGTGGTCAGCGGGTCGATCGGCGCGACGATCGCCCCGACCCACAGCAGCGAGGCCAGCGAGCTGATCCGGCTCGCCGATATCGCGGTGTATCGTGCCAAGGCCGAAGGGCGCGGCATGCTCCGCGCGTTCGAGCCGCGCATGGAGCAGGAGGTCCGCCAGCGGCGGGAGATCGAGGTCGACCTGCAACGGGCGCTGAGAGACAACGAACTGACGCTGTTCTACCAGCCGCAATTCTCCACCGACGGTCACACCGTGGTGGGCTTCGAGGCGCTGCTGCGCTGGCTGCACCCTTCGCGCGGGCTCATCTCGCCCGCAGAGTTCGTGCCGGTGGCCGAGCAGTCCGGCCTGATCAGCGAGCTCGATCTCTGGGCGGTGCGCCGGGCCTGCGAGCAGGCCATCGGCTGGGGGGCGGGCCGCGTGGCGGTCAACCTCTCGCCGATCGATTTCCGCATGCCCGATCTGGCCGACGCGATCTGGCGGATCCTCGAGGAGACCGGCTTCCCGGCCGAGCGGCTGGAAATCGAGATCACCGAGAACCTGCTGCTGGGCAACCAGCCCGAGGCCTTCGCCTCGCTGACGGCGCTGCGCAACATGGGGGTTCGGATCGCCCTCGACGATTTCGGCTCCGGCTATTCCTCGCTCGGCTATCTCCGGCGTTTCCGCGTCGACACGATCAAGATCGACCGCAGCTTCATCCAGAACATCGGCAAGACCGACGATGCCGCAGCGATCATCGACTGCGTGGTGCGCCTCGCCCGTGCGCTCGCGATCACCGTCACCGCCGAGGGCGTGGAGACCCGCGAGCAACTGCGCTATCTCCAGTCGGTCGGTTGCCATCATGTCCAGGGCTACCTCCTGGCCAGCCCCATGCCGGTGAGCAGCCTCGGGCGCTATCTCGACCAGCTGCGGCATGCCCGGGATCATGCCGTCGACCGCCAACCGGGGAAGTGATGGAGGGCGCATCGGCATCCGCCTTCTTCTATGCGGCCAAGTTCCTGTGGATGCTGGCGGTGCCGTCGACCGCGCTGACCCTGCTCGCGGGGATAGGATTGCTGGTCGCGTGGCACCATCCGCGGGCCGGCTGGTGGATGACGGCGCTCGGCGTGCTCGGCCTCGTGGGCTTCGGGCTCGGTCCCTTCGGGCGCGTGCTGGCGGTACCGCTGGAGAATCGCTTCCCCGCCTTCGTCGACGACGGGCGGCCCGTCGCCGGCGTGGTGGTGCTGGGCGGCAGCGAGCGGCCGGACATCGCGGCGGCGCGCGGTCAGCCGGCCCTGACCCAGGCCGGCGAGCGACTGATGGCGCTTGCCGATCTCTCGCGGCGCTATCCCGAGGCGCGGATCCTGTTTTCCGGCGGCAGCGGCGACATCGGGCGGCCGCCGCTTTCGGAGGCCGACGTCGTGCGCATGGCGTTGCCGCAGCTCGGCGTCGACCCGGCGCGGGTCAGCTTCGAAGCCGCCTCGCGCAACACCGCCGAGAATGCCGCCCTGTCGCGGGAACTGGCGCGGCCGGCACCGGGAGAGCGCTGGCTGCTCGTCACCTCCGCCCTGCACATGCCGCGCGCCATGGGGTGCTTCGAAGCCGCCGGCTTCCCTGTCATCGCCTATCCGGTGGATTACCGCACCACCGGCGCGCCGCAATGGACCCGGCCCTTCGCGCGCGTGAGCGAGGGCCTGGAAATGACCGACGCCGCCCTGCGCGAATGGATCGGGCTGGTCGCCTACCGGCTCACCGGGCGCATCGACCGGCTGCTTCCCGGTCCCGGCGCCTAGTCCGCCGCCGGCGCGGCATGTGCCGGCGGGCCCAGCCGGTAGACACCGCGAAAATCGGACGGGTCGACAAGCTTGCCCTTGCGGTAGATGCCGAGCGTGCCGTCCAGGGCCAGCCGCACGGCCACCCGCTTCACCAGCGGCAGCACGGCCTGCCATTTCCCCTCCGGCATCAGCGCGCGAGCGGGGGTCTCCGGGCCGATCGTGCGGGAAGCGCCTGCAAGCGCGGCGCGGATCGCCGCCTCGACGTCGCTGTCGGAGGGCAGGGCGGGGTGCGAGGCGCTTTCGGTCATGAGTTTTCCAAGGTGGTGGTCTCGTCAAGTATCCAGTGCGAATCCCGCCCGAACTGGCGGTTCAGCATCACCACGAAGATGGCGACGGTGCCGATGATGAGCACCCATCCGTTGATGTACCAGCCGAGATAGGCAATGGCGAAGAAGAAGGCGCGCTGGCCGCGATTGAAGTGCCGGCCGGCGAGGGTGGCCATGCGCGACAGCTTGGCGACATGCGCCTGTGCCTGGGGGGTCGCGGCCTCCGAGGGGGGCGGCGTCGAGCCGAGCAGGATCGCGGTGTAGTTGAACAGCCGATAGGCCCAGGCGAATTTGAAGAACACATGGGCGAAGATGAGGGTGATGCCCAGCGTCTTCATCTCCCAGCCGGCCCGGTCGATCTGCACCATGGGAAGGTGGGAGAAGATGGCGAGCACCTCCTCGGTCGAGCGCAGAATCGCCAGCGAGGCGCCGATGGCGAGCAGCGAGGTGGAGGCGAAGAAGGCCGTGCCATTTTGCAGCGCGGCGATGATCTGGGTGTCGACGATGCGGTTCTCGCGCGTCAGCATCCGCTGCATCCATTCGTGACGGAACGCGTCCATCCGCTGGTTCAGCGTGCGGCCCTCCGCCCAATGGCCTTCCATCAGCTGGTGATAGGCGAACCAGGCGAGCGCGAAGACCGCGAGGGCTCCATAGTCGAGATAGGAAAAGCCGATCATGGACTTGGCCTCCATTTCCGGCTCCGTTCCGATTCGGGTTGGCTGCCAGGCTGGCCGCCGCATGGTGGTGGGGTGAGCGGAGCCTTTCAAGGCGGCGGAAAACGACCGTTGTGCAAAAGTCGGGCATGCGTCATTTGCGCACCAGATCTGTGGATTTTGCGGTGCAGCCCTTCCCTAACGCGATTGCAGCAGTGGTAACGATTCATTAAATATCGTAACAATTCGCCTGTGACCGACGTGCATTCCGGTCATGGCGGTGAATGTGAATGATTCGGAGCTCACGAATGAATTCCCTTACCGAGCGCTCCTGCTGGGGAGTTGCACGCTGGGCTGTCGTCGCCTTCCTTGCGGGCGTCGCGCTCGTCTATCTTTTCGGCGGCTTCAACGGCGCGAGCGCCGTCGTCGGCTGATCGCCAAACACGGAACAGCCCCTGCCGACATTGCGGTCGATGCCTCCCGTGTGACCTTCGCCTGACGCATCACCGACGCTGATGGGCGCCATGACGGCTCTCCGCTTGTCCGCGCGGCCCTGCCGGATCACTCTGGCATGAGGCGCGACGCAAAGGCGAAGAGGGGCCCATGACACTGAAGCTGCTGATCGGCAACAAGAACTATTCCTCCTGGTCGCTGCGGCCCTGGCTGCTGCTCAAGGCCTTCGGCATCGCCTTCGACGAGGAGGTGGTGCTGCTGGGGGATGCGGACTTCAAGGCGCGGATCGCGGCGCATTCGCCGGCGCGCCAGGTTCCGGTGCTGATCGACGGCGAGGTGGCGGTGTGGGAGACGCTGGCCATCATCGAGCACATCGCCGAACGCTTTCCCGACACGCCGATCTGGCCCGCCGCACCGGCGGCACGGGCCTATGCGCGTTCCATCGCCACCGAGATGCATGGCGGCTTCGGCGCCTTGCGCTCGGCCGTGCCGATGAATCTGTGGCGCCCCGTGGAGTTGCGCGAGCTGCCGGCGAAGGCCGTCGCCGACCTTGACGGCATCACCGCCCGCTGGCGGTCGGCACGCCAGCGTTTCGGCGCGGGCGGCGATTTCCTGTTCGGCGGCTTCAGCGCGGCCGACGCCATGTATGCGCCGGTCGCCACTCGCATCCGCACCTATGGGCTGCCCGTCGACGCGGTGTCCGCCGCCTATGTCGAGGCGATCCACGCGCACCCCGCCTTTGCCGAATGGAAGGCGGCGGCGCTGAAGGAGGAGCAGGTCCTGCCGGTCGACGAGGTCGACTGGCCGGAGGTGAAGCGCGTATAGGACATCCCCGCGCGGCCCGTCGCCGCGCGACGTTTCCCTTCAGGCTGACTCTGAATGCCGTTGCACCTTCTCAAGCTTTGCGTCGGGGCCGAATCGATCAAGGATCTCGAGGACTGGATCGTCGAGACGCTGGCGGCGCGCGACGCGCAGGGGCGCCCCGCGGAACAGACCCACACCACCCGCATGGTGCCGACCCGGATCGACGAGATACTCGACGGCGGTTCGCTCTATTGGGTGATCAAGGGCGAGGTGGCGTGCCGTCAGAGGCTGGCCGCCATCCGTCCCTTCGTCGATTCCGAGGGCATACGTCGCTGCCATCTGGTGCTGGAACCGAAAGTGCACCGGGTGGAGCCGCGGCCCAGTCGGCCGTTCCAGGGCTGGCGCTATCTCGCGGCCAAGGATGCGCCGGGCGATCTTGCCGGCGAGCGGGGCTCGACCTTGCCCGACGAACTGCGCCGCGAGTTGAGGTCGCTCGGCCTGCTGTGACGCGGGATGGAACCGAATCGGTGCGTGCCGGCGTTGTCCTTGCGGAAAACGTCGACAGGAGGGACCGATGGCAAAGGACATCGACGACACCGGCCTGAAGGAAGGGCAGGCCGTCACCGAAGAGCGCCAGGTGGTGGAGAGCGGAAACGTCGTGGTTCAGGCCGACCCGATGGAGCGGCAGGCGACCGAGGTGCGGCCGATGCGCTATGTGCTCGGCATCGGCCTGCTGCTCGTCGTCATCGGCATGGCCGTGACCTATATGAGCGTCTAGCCGACGGGAATGTTGTCGATCAGGCGCGTGGCGCCGAGCCGCGCCGCGACCAGAAGACGGATGGGGCCGTCGTGCCGACCTGAGACCGGCGCCAGCGTCGCCGCGTGGCGGGCGTCGAGGTAATCCAGCACAAAGCCCGCCGCCCGAACCTTCTCGCGGGCGATCTCGACCGCCTCGGCGACGGGCGTGCCCGACCGTATCGCCTGCGCCGCATCCGTCAGTGCCCGGAACAGCATCGGCGCGGTGCGCCGCTCCTCGGCCGCCAGATAGACATTGCGGGAGGAGAGGGCGAGGCCGTCGGGCTCGCGCACCGTAGCGACGCCGATCACCTCCACCGGGAGATCGAGATCGCGCGCCATGCGGGTGACAACGGCGAGCTGCTGGTAGTCCTTTTCGCCGAACAGGGCCACGTCCGGGGCCACCTGGCTAAACAGCTTGGCGACCACGGTCGCCACGCCGGCGAAATGGGTGGGACGGAAATCGGTCTCCAGCCCCAGCGCGGGGCCGGCGAGCGAGATCGTGGTGGCGAAGCCGTCCGGGTACATCTCCGTTACGTCCGGCACGAAGGCGACGGCGACGCCGGCGGCGGCGGCCTTCTGCCGGTCCGCATCGAGGGTGCGCGGATAGCGGGCGAGATCCTCGGTGGGGGCGAACTGGGTCGGGTTGACGAAGATCGACACCACGATCCGCTCGGCATGCCGGCGCGCAGCTTCCATCAGCGCGACATGCCCGGCATGCAGCGCGCCCATGGTCGGCACGAGCGCGACGTGCTCGCCGGCGGCGCGCCAGCCCCGGACACGCGCGCGCAGATCGGCGACGGTATGGATGGTTTCGATATCGGTCACGGCGGCCCGTCCTGAAGAATGCGGGCGGGGAACCTAGCAGCGGCACCCGGGCGGTCAACTGCTCGTCAGGGGCGGCTTGCCCGCACGGCGCCGGCACTCCACCTAACCCGATGGCCGGCATAGTATCGGCGCCGAATCGCGATGGGACCCATGGCAGCCGACCGATCTTCGAGTTCGAAACCGCCGGCCGCCGGGCCGAAGCCATCCTCGCCGGCGACAACGGCGCCCGCGGAGATCGCGGCCTTCCTCGCGGAGGTGACGGCCCGCGCACCGGTGCCGGCCGACGGGCGGGGAAGGCTGATCTTCGCGCTCGACGCGACGATGAGCCGCCAGCCGACCTGGGACCTCGCCTGCACCCTGCAGGCCGGCATGTTCGAGGAGGTCGCCGCCATTGGCGGGCTCGACATGCAGCTGGTCTATTACCGCGGCATCGGGGAATGCCGGGCCTCCGGCTGGGTCGGCGACGGCCGCCGCCTCGGCGAGCTGATGGCGAAGATCGATTGCCGCGGCGGACGCACGCAGATCGGTCGCGTGCTCGCCCATGCCGGCAAGGAGGCCGGACGCGCGCGGGTCGGTGCCCTGGTCTTCGTCGGCGACGCCATGGAGGAGACGCTCGAC
Source organism: Ancylobacter oerskovii (assembly GCF_018390555.1). Taxonomy (GTDB): domain Bacteria; phylum Pseudomonadota; class Alphaproteobacteria; order Rhizobiales; family Xanthobacteraceae; genus Ancylobacter; species Ancylobacter oerskovii. The sequence goes on from NZ_JAHBGB010000037.1 coordinate 309,472, forward strand.
GCTCTCTGCGCCGAGGCGGGGCCCCTCGCCCTGCGCGGCGTGCCGGTCTTCCTGTTCCAGGAGGGGCGGGATCCCGTCGCCGAGCGCGGCTTCCGGGAGATCGCACGGCTCACCGGCGGCGCGTGGTGCCGCTTCGATGCCGGCGCGGCCGAGCAACTCGCAATGCTGCTGCGGGCGGCGGCGCGCTATGCCGCCGGCGGGCGGCAGGCGCTGACGGCCCTGGCGGACTCGTCGCCGGGAGCCCGGCAACTTCTGGCGGCGATGACCGGGGCGCAATCGGGGACGCGATGATCAATCTTCTGGCCGGCGCGGCGATCGTCGCGCTGCTCTATTACGGGCTGAAATTCTTCGCGCGCACCGATCCGAAGCGCCTCGCCCGCCTGGCGCGCAGCGTCGGCGGATGGGTGGCGGTGGCGCTGGCCGCCTTCCTGGGCGCACGCGGCCATATCGAAACGGCCCTGCCGCTCGGCATCTTCGGGCTGTCGCTGCTCGGCTGGAACCTTGGTACCGGCGGCGCGCCATGGTCGCGCCTGCGCCGCAGCGCCGGCCGCAGCTCGACGGTGCGCACGGCCAGTCTCGAAATGATGCTGGATCACGACAGCGGGCGGCTTGCCGGGCGCGTCCTCGTCGGGCCGTTCGCCGGCCAGGAGCTGGATACCCTGCCGATCGATGCGGTGGCCCGGCTGGCCCTCACGCTGGATGCCGAGAGCCGGCCGCTACTCGAAGCTTATCTGGACCGCCGGTCGCCCGGCTGGCGTGAACACCCGGAGCGCGAAGCGGGCAGGGGGCGCGCTGTGCCGCCGCAGGGCGGCGCGATGACGGAACAGCAAGCCTACGAAGTGCTGGGGCTTCAGCCGGGGGCGGGGGCGGACGAGATCCGAAAGGCTCACCGCACCCTTATGAAGAAACTCCATCCCGACCAGGGCGGGTCGAACTATCTCGCCGCCCGGGTGAACGAAGCCAAGGACATCCTGCTCCGCAGCCATTGATCCCCCCGTTCCGCTCAGTTGCGGAAGACCATGCAGCCGAACTGCCCCTTGAGCGCCTTGCAGGCCTTCTGCGCCGCCGCCTGCTCGTCGAAGCCGGCGAAGCGGGCCCGCACGATGGTCGACGAACCCTTGGTCGCCGACTCGGTATAGGGATCGACCTTGGCGAGCGCCGAGCCGGCCTTGGCCTTGGCCTTGGCGAGCTGGGCGCGGGCATCCGCCTCGCTGCCGAAGGCGCCGATCTGGATCGCCCAGCCCGAACGGGGCGCCGCGGTGGCGCGGGAGGTGGTCTCGGCGATCTGGCGCGGAATTTCAGCCGGATCGGCACTGGCGAGACGCACAGGCTTGGCGGCGGGAGCCGGCTTGGGCCCCTGAGCGATCGCCGCCGGCAGGGCCTGGCCGGTCGAGCTGGCCTGCGTGAAGGACAGCGTGCCGAGAATGCCGGGCTGGTTCGCGAAGCCGGCGACGGGGGCCGAAGGTTTCGCCACGGCCACGGTCTTCACCGAGGTCGGCACGATCGGCGCGGCCGATCCGACCGGCGGAGCCACCGGCGGCAGCGGTGCGGTGCGGGCAGGGGCGAGCTCCGGCCTGGCCGGCGCGACCATGGCGATGCGCTGGGGCGGAACGGCACCGGTGGTGACCGGATCGGCCTGGCTGGCTTCCTCGGCGGTTTCCTCGTCGACCTCGTCGGCTGCCGGGGCATCGACGACCGACGCCATGGCGAGGTTCGGACGGCCGGCGGGGACCGGCACCACCGCGGGCGCCGGCGCGGCCATCGGGGTCGGCACCGGAGCCGACGCCTGCGCGACCGCGACTTCCTCGACATTGCCGCTGCCGCTGGGAGGCGACGACATGCGGGCCACCATCTGCCGGCCGGCATAGGCGCGATCAAAGCTGGCGGTGACCAGCTGCGCCATGCGGGTGTCGCGCGAGGCGGCGCTGCCGCCGCCGAGCACCACGCCGATGACGTAGCGGCCATCGCGCTTGACGCTGGTGAGCAGGTTGAAGCCGGAGGCGTTGGTGTAGCCGGTCTTGATGCCGTCCACGCCCTCGAGCCGCCCGAACATGCGGTTGTGGTTGCGGATCGCCACGCCCTTGTAGTTGAACGAGCGGATCGAGAAATACTCGTAATAGCGCGGGAAGCGCTCCTGGATCGCCCGGCCCAGCACGGCGAGATCACGCGCCGTGGTGACCTGCTGCGGGTCGGGCAGGCCGTTCGGATTCTTGAAGGTGGTGCGGGACATACCGAGCTGGCGGGCGCGGCGGGTCATCAGCGCGGCGAAGGTATCGGCATCGCCGGCGACCGCCTCGGCGATCACCACGGCGGCATCGTTGGCCGAACGGGTGATCAGGCCCTGGAGCGCGTCCTCGACGGAAATGGTGGAGCCCGCCTTCAGGCCGAGCTTGGTGGGCGACTGGCGGGAGGCAAGGGACGAGACGGGAAGCTGGGAATCGAGGCGAAGCCGGCCGGCCTGCAGCTGCTCGAACAGCAGATAGAGCGTCATGACCTTGGTCAGCGAGGCCGGGTGACGCAGCGAGTCGGCATTCTCCTCGTGGAGCACGCGGCCGGTATTGGCATCGATCACGATGTCGGCATAACCGCGCTGCCATCGGGTATCGACCACGCGGGCCGCCGCCGGCTTCTTCTGACTGACCTTCTTCTTCCGCGCCGCCGCGTCGGCGATGCCGGTGCCTGCGACGGAAAGCACCAGAAGGGCCACCCCAGCGCGCAGCAGCTGCGTGCTCACAAATCCCGGAAGCCGCATGAAACCGTCCCGTTACTCAATTTGCCGGCCCGCGCCGGTCGTTGGCGTGATGCCGGCACCGGGTGGCTCGATGCCCTGAGGCGAGCCAATCTGAATGCACCGTTGCCGTACGATCACTCCCGCAATCTTAAGGGGGGCGCGGTTACGAACTCGTAAATCCCGGCGTAAACGAGGCAATCCCCGCCGGCGCGCGAAACTGGGTAAGGGATGCTGTCTTGTTGCGTTGCACAATATTTGTTGACGTCGATGGTGCGCTGCATTATCAGTGACCGGACAGCGTTCATGCTGGCGGCGCGCGGTTCACGTTGGCGCATGGGAAGTGCGAGGAGCGACCAGATGATTCAGAACATCGACGAGATCCAGAAGCTGGGCAAAGACAATCTCGATCTCGCCATGAAGAGCTTCGGCACCGTGTCGAAGGGCGTGCAGGCCATCGCCGTCGAGGTCGCCGACTATTCGAAGAAGTCCTTCGAGGAAGGCACCGCCGCCGCCGAGAAGCTTTTCGGCGCCAAGACCCTCGACAAGGCCGTCGAGATCCAGTCGGATTATTTCAAGAACGCCTATGAGGGGTTCGTCGCCCAGGCGACCAAGATCGGCGAGCTCTATGCCGATCTCGCCAAGGAGACCTACAAGCCCTACGAAGGCATCCTCGGCAAGCTGCCCGCCGGCAAGTGATGCCGTGCTTGTGACCGTTCGCTGATCCCCGGCCCGTCGGACGACGGGCCACAGGATTTCATGCGCCCGAAAGGCCCGGCCATGCCGGGCCTTTTGCATTTCCGGCGCCCTCGCCGAGGTGCGGTTTTTCGTTTCGCACGGCGTCGGGGCGGGGATGTCGCAGGGGATGCGCCGGTCAACTCATTGCGACCGGCGCACGCTGTCGCTACTCTGGCAGAGTGAGCCAGGCGTACCTATTATATCGTGCAGCCCGGCGAGCTTAGCCGAGCGAGGTGAGCCTTTCATGTCAGTGACGACGCCTTCCCGAACTGCCGATACCACCATGGGCGATGACGAGCGTCGTCGTCGCGGAGACGGCATGCCCGGAACGGCGGTGATCACGCGCACCAAGCCGCAGGTCAAGCGGCCCAGTCTGTACCGAGTGCTGCTCCTGAACGACGACTACACGCCAATGGAGTTCGTCGTTCACGTGCTGGAGCAGTTCTTCAACAAGAACCGGGAGGAGGCCACCCACATCATGCTGCATGTGCATCAGCACGGCGTGGGGGAGTGCGGCGTCTTCACCTATGAGGTGGCCGAAACAAAGGTCACTCAGGTGATGGACTTCGCACGAAAGCACCAGCATCCTTTGCAGTGCGTCATGGAGAAGAAGTGACGCTCCGCAGCGGCTAAACGAAGAGGTCCTCATGCCCACCTTCTCCCGCAGCCTCGAGCAATCGCTTCACCGGGCCCTGGCGCTCGCCAACGAACGTCACCACGAATACGCGACCCTCGAGCACCTGCTGCTGTCCCTCGTCGACGACCAGGATGCCGCGGCCGTGATGCGGGCCTGCAACGTCGATCTCGAGAAGCTCCGCCGCAATCTCGTCGAATATATCGACACCGAGCTCGACAACCTCGTGCAGGACGGCGGCGAGGATTCCAAGCCGACCGCCGGCTTCCAGCGCGTGATCCAGCGCGCGGTGATCCATGTCCAGTCGTCCGGACGCGAGGAAGTGACCGGCGCCAACGTGCTCGTGGCGGTGTTCGCCGAGCGCGAGAGCCATGCAGCCTATTTCCTGCAAGAGCAGGACATGACCCGCTACGACGCGGTGAACTACATCAGCCACGGCATCGCCAAGCGCGCGGGCATGTCGGAGAGCCGGCCGGTGCGCGGCGCCGAAGAGGAGACGGAGACGAAGACCGGGGAAGAGACCAAGAAGAAGGCCGATGCGCTCGATGCCTATTGCGTGAACCTCAACAAGAAGGCGCGCGACGGCAAGATCGACCCGCTCATCGGCCGCGACAGCGAGATTCAGCGGACCATCCAGGTGCTCTGCCGCCGGTCCAAGAACAACCCGCTTTTCGTTGGTGACCCCGGCGTTGGCAAGACCGCCATCGCCGAGGGGCTGGCCCGTCGCATCGTCGACGGCGAAGTGCCCGAGGTTCTGCGTACCGCCACCGTCTTCTCGCTCGACATGGGCTCGCTGCTCGCCGGCACCCGCTACCGCGGCGATTTCGAGGAGCGCCTCAAGCAGGTCGTCAAGGAGATCGAAGCCTATCCCAACGCCATCATGTTCATCGACGAGATCCACACCGTCATCGGTGCGGGTGCGACGTCGGGCGGCGCCATGGATGCCTCGAACCTCCTGAAGCCCGCGCTCGCTTCCGGCGCGCTGCGCTGCATCGGCTCGACCACCTACAAGGAGTACCGCCAGTACTTCGAGAAGGACCGGGCCCTGGTGCGCCGCTTCCAGAAGATCGACGTCGCCGAGCCGACCGTCCCGGACGCCATCGAGATCCTCAAGGGCCTCAAGCCCTATTTCGAGGACTATCACCGGCTGCGCTACACCAACGAGGCCATCAAGGCGGCGGTGGAGCTCTCGGCGCGCTACATCCACGACCGCAAGCTGCCCGACAAGGCGATCGACATCATCGACGAGTCGGGCGCGGCGCAGATGCTGCTGCCGGAAGCCAAGCGCAAGAAGACCATCGGCGTGAAGGAGATCGAGGCGACCGTCGCCACCATCGCCCGCATCCCGCCCAAGACGGTCTCCAAGGACGATGCCGAGGTGCTGGCGACCATGGAGACGACGCTGAAGCGCGTCGTCTACGGGCAGGACAAGGCCATCGAGGCGCTTTCCTCGGCGATCAAGCTCGCCCGCGCGGGCCTGCGCGAGCCGGAGAAGCCGATCGGCTCCTACCTGTTCTCCGGCCCGACCGGCGTCGGCAAGACCGAGGTCGCCAAGCAGCTCGCCTCCACGCTCGGCGTCGAACTGCTGCGCTTCGACATGTCGGAATATATGGAACGCCATACCGTCTCGCGGCTGATCGGCGCGCCTCCCGGCTATGTCGGCTTCGACCAGGGTGGCCTGCTCACCGACGGTGTCGACCAGCATCCGCACTGCGTGCTGCTGCTCGACGAGATCGAGAAGGCGCATCCCGACCTGTTCAACATCCTGCTGCAGGTGATGGACCATGGCCAGCTGACCGACCATAACGGCAAGCAGGTGAGCTTCCGCAACGTCATTCTGATCATGACGACCAATGCGGGCGCCGCCGACCTGTCGAAGTCGGCCTTCGGCTTCACGCGCTCCAAGCGCGAGGGTGACGATGTGGAGGCGATCAACCGGCTGTTCGCGCCGGAATTCCGCAACCGCCTCGACGCCATCATCGGCTTCGCCCACCTCACCAGCGACGTCATCGGGCTGGTGGTGGAGAAGTTCGTGCTGCAGCTGGAAGCCCAGCTCGCCGACCGTAACGTCACCATCGAGCTCTCCGACGAGGCGACGGCGTGGCTGGTGGAGCGCGGCTACGACCAGCAGATGGGCGCGCGGCCGATGGGTCGGGTGATCCAGGAGCACATCAAGAAGCCGCTCGCCGACGAGGTGCTGTTCGGCAAGCTGAAGAATGGCGGCCATGTCCGCGTCGTCGTCGCCACCGACGAGGCGGGCGACAGCACGCTCGGCTTCGAGTTCCCGGAAGGGCCGGTCACGCCCAAGCCGGAGAAGATCGAGCCGCCCAAGGCCAAGCGCGCCTCCCGCCGCAAGCCGGCCGCCAAGGCCGGGAAGGCGGGGCCGGAAGGCGGCCGCGGGGGGCGCCCCTCCGGCGGCTCCCGGGTGCCGAAGGTGCCGCTGGTCAAGGCTTGACCGCGGCCGACGACCTCAGCCGACAACGACCCGCCGCCATGCATCATGGCGGCGGGTTTTTCATGTCCGGCGGTCGCGCCTTCCAGGCCTCCGCGATGTGCGCCTTTCTAAGGTTGAGCTTGACCGCGGCGACGCACCGTTCGATCAACGGTCGACATGAGTGCGCCAATGCAGCCTTCCGATCCCACCGCCGAGCCCGGCTCCGCCTTCCGATTGAGTTATTTCCTGCAGGGCGCCATCGGGTCCTTCTCGGTGCCCGGCTGCGTGCTGATGGCGACCTTCCTCGGCTTTGGCGGCCTGCTGCATGATGTCGGCTTTCCGATCGGGGCCGGCCTTTTGTCAACGCTGCTGATATGGGCGCTGCCGGCACAGGTGATCATGGTCGGGGGCATTGCCTCGGGGGCCTCCCTGCCGGCGCTGGCGGTCGCGGTGTGCCTGTCCGGCGTGCGGCTGATGCCGATGGTGGTGGCGCTGATGCCGCTGATGCGCGGCAGGCGCCCGAATCTGTGGCTCGAGCTGATCGCCGCGCATTTCGTCGCCGTCACCATGTGGGTGGAGGGATTCCGGCTGCTGCCCAAGGTGGCGGTGGAAGGGCGCCCGTCCTATGCGATCGGGCTCGGCGCCGGCCTGGCCATCGTCAGCATGGTCGCGACCTGGGTCGGCTTCCATCTCAGCGGCTCGCTGCCTGGCCCGCTTGCGGTGGCGCTGCTGCTGCTCACCCCGATCTCCTTTGCCATCATGCTCGTGCGCAATGCGCGCGAGGGGGTGGACTGGCTAGCCATTGGGCTGGGCGCGGCATTGTCGCCGCTGGTCGCCAACACACCGGGCGGCCTCGATCTGTTCTGGAGCGGGGTGGGCGGCGGCACGCTCGCCTTCTTCATCGCCCGGCTATGGAAGGCGCGGCAGGCATGACGCTGTTGCAGAGCGAGATGGCCGCCATTCTGGTGGTGATCGTCGTCGGCTTCCTGCCGAACGAGATCTGGCGCGTGCTGGGCGTCCTGTTCGGGCGTGGCCTCGACGAGAACAGCGCCTGGATGCAGTGGGTGCGGGCGGTGGCGACGGCGTTGCTCGCCGCCGTGGTGGCACGCCTCCTCCTCGTCCCGAGCGGGGCGCTGGTGGCGCTGCCCTTCCTGCTGCGGGTCGGCGCGGTGGTCGCCGGCGTCGCCGGCTTCCTGCTGGTGCGCCGCTCGGTGCTGGCCGGCGTGCTCACCGCCGAGGCGGTGCTCATCGCCGGCGCCTGGTGGCTCGGCGTCGGCAACTGACGCCGGCGCGCTCAGCCCTGCAGCGCGGCCTTCAGCTTGGCGGCCTGCTCGGCGAGCACCTCGGGAGCTTCCTTGTAGGACAGGGGCGGCCGGAGCTCGACGCCGAGCCGGCGGGGAATCACATGCACATGCAGGTGGAACACCTCCTGTCCGCCGGCATGCTCGTTATGCTGCGTCACGGTGATGCCTTCCGCCTCGAACACGCCGAGCTGCGCGCGGGCGATGCGCTGGGCGACGGCCATCACGGCGTCGAGATCCTCCGGCGCGACATCCAGCAGGTTGCGGGACGGTGCCTTGGGAATCACCAGCGTGTGGCCGGTCGCGCGCGGCATGATGTCGAGGAAGGCGAGCACCTTGTCGTCTTCATAAACCCGGTGCGACGGGATCTCGCCGCGCAGGATCTTCGCGAAGATGTTGTTCGGATCGTAGGTCATCTCACCCTCCATCTGCGGGGCTTGGATCGCAAGCCCGACGGCGCGGGTCAAGGCTCGTCATTCTCGTGGCGAAAGGGGGCGTGCGCGGCGAGTTCCGCCTGCGCATCCTGCGAATAGGCGCGCTCCCGTTCCAGATAGGCGGCCACCGCCTCGCGAAAGCCGGGATCGGCGATGAAATGCGCCGAACGGGTGGTAACGGGAAGATAGCCTCGCGCCAGCTTGTGCTCGCCCTGCGCGCCGGCCTCCACGGTGGCGAGCCCGCGGGAAATGGCGAAGTCGATGGCCTGATGGTAGCAGACCTCGAAATGCAGGAAGGGGTGCTCCTCGATGCAGCCCCAATGCCGGCCATAAAGCGTGTCGGAGCCGATGAAATTGATCGCCCCGGCGATCCAGCGGCCGGCCCGGCGCGCCATGACCAGCAGGATGCGGTCGGCCATGCGCTCGCCGATCAGCGAATAGAAGCGGCGGTTGAGATAGGGACGCCCCCATTTGCGCGAGCCGGTCTCCATGTAGAAGGCGTAGAAGGCATCCCAGTCCGCCTCCGTGATCTCCTTGCCGGTCAGCCAGCGGATCTCGATGCCATCGGCCAGTGCGTCGCGGCGCTCCCGGCGGATCGCCTTGCGCTTGCGGGAGGCGAGATCGGCGAGGAACTCCTCGAAGCTGCCATAGCCGCGGTTGTTCCAGTGAAACTGCTGGTCGATACGCGCGAGCCACCCCTCCGCCTCGAAGACGGCGGCATCAGTTTCGGTGAGAAAGGTCGCGTGCACGGAGGAGGCGCCGCGCATGTCGCACAGCGTGGCGAGGCCCTGTGCCAGCGCCCGCCGCGCCGCCGGGGCGTGGGCGCCGGGGCTCACCAGCAATCGAGGGCCGGTCGCCGGCGTGAACGGCACGCTGACCTGGAGCTTCGGGTAGTACTGGCCGCCAGCCCTTTCATAGGCGTCCGCCCAGCCGTGATCGAAGACATATTCGCCCTGGGAATGCGATTTCAGATAAGCGGGGCAGACGGCGAGGGGCGTTCCGTCCTCGCCCTCGAGGACCAGATGCTGCGGGTGCCAGCCGGAACGGGCGGACACGGAGCCGGAAAGCTCCAGCGCGGAAAGAAATTCGTGTGAAACAAACGGGTTATATGATGTTTCCTGAGAAGCATCTTTAGAAGAAACGTTCAGTGGATTGAGCGGATTGGCGCATGCGTTCCACTGTGCGGCGGGGAGGGCGGCGATCTCGCTCTCGACGCGCAGGCGGATGGTCTCGGCAGTCATGAGCGTCGCGGAACCTCGGGCGAAGCGCGGCGGAGGCGCCGCAACGCCCAATGTGCGCCTCCGGCCCGCTCCCGGAAAGGGGGCTCACGCCGATTCGATATCGGGCACAAAGCCTTCGAAGATGATCTGGTCGGCATGGCGCGCGGCCACCGCCCGATCTTCCGGCGTGCGGACCGTCCAGGTCAGCACCGGCAGGCCGGTGGCGCGCCGCGCCAGCGACACCGCCGGCGAGGGCAGGTCCTTCACGTAATGGGCGAGGAAGTCCGGGCGCATGCGGGGGAAATTGAGCAGATTGCCCCAGGCGAATTTGCGGGCCGGGCTGACGAAGTCCCATTCCGGGTCATCATAGTGCCGCTCCATGGTGAAGCCGCGCAGCGTATCGGGGGCAAGCGCGTACACCGCGGCCACCAGCTCGGGATCGAACGACATCAGCGCCGCCGGGCCGGCATAGGCGCCCAGCACCTCGACGGCGCGGATCGCCACTGCGGTATTGCCGTCGAAGCGGCTCTTCAGCTCGACGACCAGCGGCACCCGGCCGCCGACGCGCTCGAGCAGTTCCGCGAAGGTCATGATCCGGTCGGCGGTGCCGCGCATCGCGACCTGCCGGAGCTGGGCCAGGGTAAGGGCCTGCGTCGGCCCGGCCGCCTCCGTCAACCGGTCGAGATCGTCGTCGTGGAACACCACCGCCTCGCCATCGGCGGAGAGCTGAATGTCCACCTCGATGGCGAAGCCGTGCGCGAGCGCGGCATCCACGGCCGAGCGCGTGTTCTCGATCACGCCGCGCGATGCGTCATGCAGCGCGCGGTGGGCGACGGGACGGGCGGTCAGCCATGCGGGGGCGGTCATGGATCGATCAGGCCGTGGATCAGGCGAATTCGACCACCGCGTCGATCTCGACGGCGACGCCGAGCGGCAGCCCGGCCACGCCCACCGCCGAGCGCGCATGCCGGCCGACGTCGCCGAACGCCTCGACGAACAGGTCGGAGGCGCCGTTCACCACCTTGGGCTGATCGGTGAAGTCCGGTGCCGAGTTCACGAAGGCGTTCAGCTTCACCACCCGCGTCACCCGGTCGAGGTCGCCGAGGGCGGCCTTGATCTGGGCGATGATGTTGATCGCGCACTGGCGCGCCGCCGTCCTGCCGAGTTCGACATCGGCATCGGCGCCGAGCTTGCCGGTGATCGGCTTGCCGTCGGCTGCCGACACCTGGCCGGAAATCCAGAGCTGGTTGCCGCTGATCACCGTCGGCACATAATTGGCGACCGGCGCGGCAGCGGCCGGCACCACGATACCGAGGGACGCGAGCTTGGATTCGACGGTGCCGGACATCTGTGTCTCCATTGGCAGCGGATGCGGGACGACGAGGCGGCGCTCCAAATTTCGCCCATCTTGTCGCCTTCGTTGGGGAGCGATGTTTGGCCTATCGATCCGATGCGCGCAAGCCGCGCCCTCCCGGAAGGAGCTGGAACCGATGACTCTGCCTGCGACCCTGAGGATCTGCTCGTTCGCCGGCGTTTCGCTTCTCGCGCTCGCCCTGCCGGCCTCGGCGACGATCCGCCTGGAGCCGCATCGCGCGACCTATCAATTGTCGCTCGATGCCGGCAAGCCGGCCAAGAACGTCAATGCCGCCGAGGGCACCATCGTCTATGAGCTGCGGGGCAATGCCTGCGACGGCTATTCGGTCCAGCTGCGTCAGAGCACCGACCTGGAGACCGAGGGCGGGCGCATGAGCAGCGCCATCACCACCGCCACCTGGGAGGACGGCGAAGGCAATGCCTATCGCTTCCGCGTGGAGAACACGGTGAACGACGACCGGCCGGAAGAGGCCGACGGGGTCGCCGAGCGCAAGGACGGGCGGCTGATCGTCAAGGCGACCAAGCCGGAGGCCGGGACGATCGAACTCGCCAAGGGCGTGCTGCTGCCGACCCAGCACATGATCCGGGTGCTCGACGCCGCCGCGCAGGGCGATTCCGTGCTGGAGGCGCCGGTCTATGACGGTTCGCCGGATGCGCGGAAGATCTACGACACGCTGTCGGTCATCGGCCGGCCGCTGACCGGGGGCACCGGGCTGGAAAAGTCGGCGAGCGACGGCGACCTGGCCGCGCGTCCCCGTTACCCGGTGGTGATCAGCTATTACGAGCGCGGATCTGGGGACCAGACGCCGGACTACACGATCAGCTTCGATCTCTACGACAACGGCGTCAGCCGGGCGCTGAAGCTGGACTATGGCGACTTCGCCCTGCGCGGCACGCTCACTTCCTACGAGGCGTTGCCGCAGGAGAATTGCTCGAAGTAGCCGGCTTCTCCTCGCGTCTTCCCGGCCGGCCGGCGTCGATGAGGATGCCGCGCTCGATGATCTCGCGCCCGAAGCGCTCGCGCAGCCGGTCGGCGGCGATCTCGGCGCGGCCGGCCTTGGTGCCGCGGGTGTCGACGAGATCGTCGGGATCGGCGGTGGCGGGATCGGCGAGATCGGAGACGCCGATGCCGATCAGCCGGAAGCGCCGCCCATCGGCTTCGACGCGCAGAAGGTCGCGCCCGTGGTCGAACAGCCGATTGGCGAGACGGGTCGGATCGTCGAGCGAGCGGGCGCGGGTGATCAGCCGGAAATCCGCGGTCTTCAGCTTCAGCGTGATGGTGCGCCCGGCATGGCCGCCGGCCTTCAGCCGGTCGGAGAGCTTGCGGCACAGCGCGTAGAGCGCCTGCTCCAATTCGCGGAAATCGGCGATATCGACATCGAAGGTAGTCTCGGTCGACACGCTCTTGGTCTCGCGCTCGGGGTTCACCTTGCGCTCGTCGCGGCCGAAGGCGAGGCGGGCCAGCCGCAGCCCCTCATTGCCGAAGCGGCGGGCGAGGGTGCTTTCCCCCGCGGCCTGCAGATCGGCGATGGTGCGGAATCCCTCTCTGGCGAGACGCTCCTGCGTCACCTTGCCGACCCCCCAGATGGTGCCGACCGGCTTTGGCGCGAGAAAGGCCGCCGCCTCCTCGCGGCCGATCACCGCGAATCCGCGGGGCTTGTCGAGTTCGGAGGCGATCTTGGCGAGGAACTTGTTGGGCGCGAGGCCGATGGACAGCGTGATGCCGATCTCCGCCTCGACGTCGCGTGCCAGCCGGGCGAGGCTGCGCGACGGGCTTTCGCCATGCAGCCTCTCGGTGCCTGAAAGGTCGAGGAACGCCTCGTCGATGGAGAGCGGCTCGACCAGCGGGGTCAGCGCGCGCATGCGCTCGCGCACCTCGCGCCCCACCGCGACATATTTCGCCATGTTCGGCTTCACCACCACGGCCTGCGGACAGAGCGCCAGCGCCTTGAACATCGGCATCGCCGAGCGCACGCCGGTGACCCGGGCGAGATAGCAGGCGGTGGAGACGACGCCGCGCTTGCCGCCGCCGACGATCACCGGCACGTCGCGCAGGCTCGGGTCGTCGCGCTTCTCGACCGCGGCATAGAAGGCGTCGCAGTCGATGTGGCCGATGGCGAGGGTGTCGAGCTCGGCATGGCGGACGATCCGCGGACTGCCGCAATGCGCGCAGCGCAACCCGATCGATGCGCTGGGGCGCGCATCGCTCAGGCAGTCGCGGCAGAAGGCGGACATGGCCGTGATTCCCTCCGGGCCGGCGCCGACTCAGTCCTCGCTGCCGGCATGGGCGAGGATATCGCGCGCGGCCACCACATGGCCGGGATCGATCTTCGCCGCCCCGGCATAGTCGAGCAGCAGGTCCTGCCGGTTGATCAGGTGGTCGAGCAGCGCGACGTGGAAAGCCGGCGAACCGGCCACCTGGCGCAGATCGGCCGGGGAAAGGCCGCTCTCGGCGAGGAAGGAGCCGATCCGCTCGGGATCGCCGGCCATGAAGCCGAGAACGCCGATGGCGACCTCCTGGGCGGCCCGCTGGGTGGAGAGTGGCTTGGATTTGAAGCTTCGCATTTGTGGTTCCGTAAGGAATGGCGGGCTAGGCTCGCGACGGTCGGAGATTCCCGGCCGGGAGCCTCCCGACATCTCGCAGCCGCATCGTCGAACTGCCCGGGCGTCGGTCACCGAAAATCGCATATCGAGCGTCATATGCCCAAGACCGTTTTGATCGTGGAAGACAACGAGCTCAACATGAAGCTCTTTCGCGATCTGCTGGAAGCGCATGGCTACACGACGTTCGGCACGCGCCACGGGGTGGAGGCGATGGAGCTGGCGCGCCGGCACAAGCCGGATCTCATCCTCATGGATATCCAGCTGCCGGAGGTCTCCGGCCTGCAGGTGACGGCCTGGCTGAAGGCCGACCCGGAGCTGAAGGGAATCCCGGTGGTCGCGGTGACGGCCTTCGCGATGAAGGGCGACGAGGAACGCATCCGCCAGGGCGGCTGCGAAGCCTATCTCTCCAAGCCGATCTCGGTGGCCAAGTTCCTTGAAACCGTGCGCCATTTCGTGCCGCAGGATTGAGCCCGCCCGCCTGCCGTTGCCGGCGCTTTTCGGCATTAGCTGCGAACCAAGAATAATTTTGTAATAACGCAGCTTCGGGGACTGGTGCGTATTCAAGAACTCATCTAACTTTCCGCGCATAGCTGCCTTGCCGGGCAGTACGCTTGGCGACAAGCGGCGGCGGGGGCCTCGGTACATCTTCTTTTCGCATATGCGACGCGTGTAGTGACGCGCGGCGGCAGACGCTGCGCGTGCCGAATACTGTCTTGCGTGCCTGTGATCCGATGCGTAACGGAGTGGGTGCGAGGGCCGGACTCCGTCATGGAATGGTGTGATGTTGCCGTCGCGGCGAGAATTCATGAAATGGAGCGCGGCCGGTGGCATCGCGCTCAGCCTGTCGCGCTTTGCCGGCGCGCAGACGCCAAGCTTTCTGGATCGGGAAACGCTGCCGGGCCAAGGGGTTGCCCATCCATCCGCGGGACGGGTGGATGGTGTCGCCAAGGTGACGGGCGCCAAGCTCTACGCGTCCGATTTCCGTGCCGTGGATCTGCCCGGCTGGCCTTCCGATACCCATCACGCCCTGCTGCTGCGCGCTCCCGACGCCACTCATGTCTATGAAGGGCTGGCGCTGGACGGGCTTGCCGCCGATGCCCGGCCGCAGGTCGTCGTCACGGCCGAGGAGGTGGCGCGGATCGGCGTGCGGGTGCCGGCCTTCTATGAGGGCGACCTGTTCTGCCCGATCGGCAAGACGCCGCTCTATCTCGGCCAGCCGGTGGCGCTGTTGCTGTTCGCGACGTTCGACGCCTATGACCGCGCCCGCGTCTTCCTGCGCGACAATGCCCATTTGAGGTTCGGCGCCGAGACCGGTCCGGTGGCCGGTGGGAACTACGGCGCCTTTCGCTTCACCCGCGTCGCCGGCGCGAGCCCGGAGGCGCCGGATGTCTATTCCCCCATCCAGGAGGGCTGGATCCGTCCCGGCTTCTTCGAGGGCTCCGGCCGGCCGGTGTGGGAGCCGCTGCCGGTGGCCGAGGGCGGCGACTATGTGAAGGGGGCTCGGTTCGGCGAGCAGATCCGCGCCGAGCTCGACAAGCCCGGCGCCGGGACGCTGGTGCTGGACCGCCGCTTCGAAACCCAGTCGATCGACCCCATGTTCCTCGAGCCGGAGACGGGGCTGGCCTGGTACGAGCCGGGGGCGAAGAAGCTGGAGATCCTGCTCGGCGTGCAGTCGCCCTTCGAGGCGGCCGAGGCGCTGGCGCATCTGCTCGGCGAGGCCGCTGCCGATTTCCGCCCGGCGCGGATCGACGCGCAGTTCTGCTATGTCGGCGGCGGCTTCGGCGGGCGCGACCACACGCCGTTCCCGCTCTACATGGCGCTGGCGGCGCTGTTCTTCCCCGGCAAGCCGGTGCGGCTCGCCCATGACCGCTTCCAGCAGTTCCAGGGCGGCATCAAGCGCCACGCCTTCAAGATGCGCTCGCGTATCGGCATCGACCGTGCCTCGGGGCTGATGACCGCCTTCGCCGCCGATCACGAGCTCGACGGCGGCGGCCTCGCCAATTACTCGCCGAGCGTCGCGGTGGTCGGCGCCACCGCCGCCATCGGCATGTATGACGTGCCGAAGGTCGACGTGACCACGGTGGCGCTGCATTCGCGCGGCGTCACCGCCGGCTCGATGCGCGGCTACGGCACGCTGCAGACCATGACGGCGCTGGAGGTGCTGGTCGACGAGGCGGCGGCCGCCCTGCCGATCGACCCGATCGAGCTGCGCCGGCGCAACGCGCTGAAGGTCGGCGGTCGCACCATGACCGGCAATCCCTATTCGGTGTCGGTGCGTGCGCCGGAGATCCTCGACAAGCTCGACGCCCACGCCATCTGGCGGGACCGTGCCGCGCAGAAGGCGAGGGCGAGGCCCGGCGTGCTGGTCGGCACCGGGGTCGCCTGCGCCTCGAAGGATTACGGTACCGGCGCCGACTGCTCGCTCGGCTCGGTGAGCATCGATGCCGAAGGCCGCATAGCCATCCATTCCGACGCGGTGGAGATGGGCAACGGCATCGGCACCGCGCTCGCCAATCGTGTCGCCGGCCATCTCGGCGGGCGCGCCGACGCGGTGACGGTGGCGCAGGTCGACGTGTTCGACGAGCTGGAGCTCATCAAGTCCGGCGATCCCTATTCGATCACCCAGGAAGAACAGGACAAGGCGGCGGCCAATCCGCGCTGGGTGCCGGAAATCTCCTCGGCGACCAGCGCCTCGATCGGTGCCCATGTCGGCACCCATGCGGCGGCGGAGGCGGCACGGGTGCTGTTCCGCTTCGGCCTGTGGCCGGCGGCGCTGGCGATCTGGGGGATCGCGGCGCACGATCCCCGCGCGAAGCAGCACGCCGAAGCCTATTGGCAGGGCGAGACGCTGGTGATGTCCGGCCTCTCCCCGCTGCCGCTCAAGGCCATCGCCGCGAAGTTGCACGCCATGGGCGGCGTCACCGGCGCGATGGCACATGCCTTCTCGCGCTGGGCCTGGGCGCAGGCGACCTTCGACATCGGTGGCGACGAATGGACCGCCGACATCGACGCGCTGGCGCTGAGGCGTGGCGCCGGCGGCTTCGAGCGGCTCGACCGCAGGGCGGTGGCGTTTCCGCCCGCCGACTACAACCGCATCGGCACCTCCTTCTCCTCCATGTGCGGCACGGTGGTGCGCATCGAGATCGAGCGCGCGACCGGCAAGCTGACCATCGCCAAGGCCTATAGCGTGCTGGAATGCGGCCAGGCGCTGGTGCCGGAGATCGTGCTCGGCCAATCGCAGGGCGGCTTCGCCATGGGGGTGGGCTACGCGCTCCTGGAGAACTTGCCGCTCTACGAGGACGGGCCGGGCAACGGCCAGTGGAATCTCGGCCGCTACGTGGTGGCCCGCGCCTCCGACCTGCCGCTGCACGACCTCGAGGTCGAGATCCTGCCGCCGCTGTCGCCGCGCGAACCGCCCAAGGGCATGGCCGAGGTGGTGATGATCCCGGTGGTGCCGGCGCTGATCAATGCCATTTGCGACGCCACCGGCCACCGTTTCCAGTCGCTGCCGGTGACGCCGGAGATGATCAAGGGAGTTCTCGCGTGACCGCGCTCAGCCTCACCATCAACGGGCGCGCCATCGGCCCGATCGAGGTGCGCGACGACCTGTCGATGAACGACTTCCTGCGCGAGGTGCTGGGCATGACCGGCACCAAGTTCGGCTGCGGCGCCGCCCAGTGCCTCTCCTGCGCGGTGATCGTCGACGAGGACGGCGTCTCCTCCACCCGCCCGACCTGCATCGCTCCGGCGGTCGATTTCGACGGCCTGAGCATCCGCACCGTCGAGGGACATGCGGCCGGCGGCGCGCTCACCCCGCTTCAGGTGAGCTTCATCGAGCATTTCGCCTTCCAGTGCGGCTATTGCACGCCGGGCTTCCTCAATGAGGGGCAGGTGCTGCTGGAGCGGCTGGCGCGCGACCCCATTCCGCGCGCCGAGCTGGAGCGCACCATCACCGAGGCGCTGGACGGGCATCTGTGCCGCTGCTCCGGCTATGTGAAGTACCACGAGGCGGTGCGGGCGGTGGTTCTGGCCGATGCCGGCCGGTATCTCACATGAGCGCGGCGCACATGGCACGGCACGACAGGACCCTCTCTCCCCGCATCGAACGCGACGGTCGCCGCTCCCCCTCTCCCCATTGGGGAGAGGGATGGGGTGAGGGGTCTTCTCGGCTTCCCAATCGCGTTTCCCCTCACCGACCCGCTTCGCGGGCCACCTCTCCCCAATGGGGAGAGGTTAAGAAGGGCAGGGTGCCGGCATGATCCGCGACTGGCACCTTCCCGCCCTGATGGCGGCAGCCGTGCTGGCGAGCGCGCTGGCCACCGGCTTCAGCCAGCCCAGCGTGTCCGCCACCGGCCAACCGGCGACGAGTGTCCGCTCGCTGGCCGCCCCCGCCGATTTCGCCCATATCGCCGATCCCAAGGCACGCTCGGCGGCCTATTTCACCGAGCTCGGCAAGGTGCTGACCAATCCGCGCTGCACCAATTGCCACCCGGCCACCGACCGCCCGCGCCAGGGCGACGAGGCGCGGCTGCACCAGCCGCCGGTGTTCCGCGGCGTCGACGGCTTCGGGCTGGAGACCCTGCGCTGCAATGCCTGCCACGGCAAAGCCAATTTCGACCCCGCCCGCATGCCGGGTCATGAGGCGTGGCACCTCGCGCCGGCGGAAATGGCCTGGGAAGGCAAGACCGTTTCGCAGATCTGCGAGCAGATCAAGGACCCCAAGCGTAATGGCAACCGCACGCTGGCGGACCTCGTCGAACATATCGGCAAGGACACGCTGGTCGGCTGGGCGTGGCATCCGGGGCCGGGTCGCACGCCCTTGCCGGGCACGCAGGAGGAGGCCGGCGCGCTGGTGGAGGCCTGGGCGGAATCCGGCGCCTATTGCCCGTGACGGCATAGGCCGGCGCCGGGCCCTGTTTTGCCCGGCGGGGCCGGACCGCACCGGCAGCACCGTCCCTCCGCGACGGCCGGCTTGCCGGACGCGCGGGCAAAGGCCGGCTGCGGGTCCTGCCGGCATGGCAGCCGGCGCGCCCGGAAGCGCTGCGGAGTGCCTTTCCTCGAACCGGCCGGGCATGCGACACCAGCGCGAGATGGCAGGCCGACTCGGGAAGGCTCCGGTGCGGCGGAGGAGGGCGGCGATGATCGTCATATTCGGCTCGATCAACATGGATCTCGTCGCTACCGTTCCCGCCATCGCGCGGCCGGGCGAGACGGTGCTGTCGCCGGGCTATCGCACGCTGTTCGGCGGCAAGGGGGCGAACCAGGCGGTGGCGGCCGCCCGCGTGCATGACGGCACGGTGGCGATGGTCGGACGGATCGGCCGCGACGGCTTCGGGGAGGCCTGCCGCGCCAATCTCGCCGCGAACGGGGTGACGACCGAACCAGTCGCCATCGGCGAGGCGGTGACGGGCTGCGCCTTCATCGCCGTCGACGCGCGCGGCGAGAACGCCATCACCGTCGCCTCGGGCGCCAATGGCGAGGTCGCGGCGGCGGACCTGCCGGAGGCCTTGCTGGGGCCGGCCACCCTCGCGGTGATGCAGATGGAGGTGCCGCTCGCCGCCAGCCTCGACGCCGCCCGGCGGGTGAAGGCGGCCGGCGGACGGGTGATCTGGAACGTCGCGCCGTTCCCGCCCGCGCTGGCCGAGGCGGAGCTGGCGGCGGTGCTGGCGGCGACCGACATCCTCGTCGCCAACGAGCTGGAGGCCTGCGCGGCGGGGGCGCTGCTCGGCGCGCCGGCCGACGACTGGGAAGCGGCCGCGCGGCTAGTCGCCCAGAAGGGCCAGACGATCTGCGTCGTCACCGCCGGGGCGGCGGGCGCCGTCGCCTACGCGCCGGACGGCAGCCGCCTGCATGCGCCGGCGCTGAAGGTGACGCCGGTGGACACCACCGGTGCCGGGGACACCTTTGTCGGCCTGTTGGCGGCGGAGATGGCAGCGCATGGGCATCTCGCCGATGCGCTGCGGCTTGCCTGCCTCGGTGCCTCGCTGGCCTGCCTCGCCGAGGGGGCGCAGACGGCCATGCCGACGCGCGCCGCGCTGCTCGCGGCCGCCGGCAAGGCGTAGCTGCGGGTCCGGTGATATCGGGCCGGCGATGCCGAATTAGCGGTTTGATCAGTGGCTTCGGGTCGGCCGGTCGAGCACCCGCCGGCCCATCAGGCTGGCGACCAGATCCACCATCAGCCGGGCGGTGCGGCCGCGCTCGTCCAGGAACGGGTTGAGCTCGACGAGGTCGAGGCTGGTGACGAGGCCGCTGTCGCACAGCATCTCCATCACCAGATGCGCCTCGCGGAAGGTCGCTCCGCCCGGCACGGTGGTGCCGACGCCGGGGGCGATGTCGGGATCGAGGAAATCGACGTCGAGGCTCACATGCAGCAGGCCGCCGGCGTCGGCGACCTGCGCGATGAACCCGCGCAGCAGGGCGGCGACGCCGTGCTCGTCGATGGCGCGCATGTCGTGCACGGCGATGTCGCTGGCGGCCAGCCGCGCCCGCTCGGCGGGATCGACGCTGCGTATGCCCATCATGCAGATGCGGGCCGGATCGAGCGGCGCGGCGAGAGGCGGGAAGATGCCGTCGAAGCCCGGCTGGCCGGTGGCATAGGCCATCGGCACGCCGTGGAGATTGCCGCTCTCGGTGCTGTCGAGGGTGTGCAGGTCGGGATGCGCATCGAGCCAGAGCACGAAGAGCGGGCGCCCGAGCTCGGCAGCGCGGCGGCTGATGCCGGAGAGCGTACCGGCAGCGAGGCTGTGGTCGCCGCCGAGGGTGATCGGCATGCCCTCGGCGCTCGCCTCATAGGTCGCCGCGGCCAAGAGCTCGGTCCAGGCGACGATGTCGGCCAGCGACTTGATGGCGGGATTGCCGTGCCGGATCTCGGACCGGCCGGCCGGCGCCAGATTGCCGCGGTCGAGAACCGTGTGCCCGAGTTCGCTCAGGGCACCGGCCAGGCCGGCGGCCCGGAAGGCGCTGGGGCCCATGTCGCAGCCGAGCCGACCGGTGCCCTCCTGTACCGGGGCTCCCAGCAAGATGCACGTCGTCATTCCCGTCTCCCCCATGGAACGGGGGCAGCCTACCCAACTCGGCCGGCCGGCGCACCCTCCGCGGAGGGAAGAACGGCTCTTTACGCCGGCCTTATGCGAGGCCGCGCAGATCGCAATCGCATCCTGAGGCGCGGCTTCCTAGCTTTCCCCTGCGGCGCACGATCCCGCGCCGAAAGCTTCCTGGAACACCATGAAACGTCTCAGGCACATTGTGACGGCCCGCATCGTCCCCATCGCCAACACGCTGCGCTTCGCGGTCGGCAAGGACCGCCTCGGGCGCTGGATCGCCCTCGAGCTGCACGGCCGCGGCGGCGGCTTCTTCCGCAGCCGCGAGGATGCGGTTCATTACGCCATGGCCGAATGCGGCGGACGGCGCAGCGCGGTGCGTCTCGCCCGGCGCCCGCTGGCGCCGCCGTTCTGAGTGGGGGCGCGCCATGCTGCGTGGAATCCTGGTGCCGCTCGTCACGCCGTTCCTCGGCGCCGCCGTCGACGAGGATGCCTATGCCGGCCATATCGAGCGGTTGCTCGCCGCAGGGGTGGGCGGTCTGGTCGTCGGCGGCATCATCGGCGAGGGGCCGACCCTCGCGCCGGCGGAGCTGGAGCGGCTGACCCGCGTCGCGGTCGCCACCGCCAATGGCCGGGCGCCGGTGATCGTCGCGACCGGCACCAATGGCACGGCATCGACCATCCGGGCGACGCTGGCGGCAGGGGAGGCCGGCGCGGCGGCGGCGCTGCTGGTGGTGCCTTATTACAACAAGCCGTCGCAGGAAGGCCTCTTCCGCCATGTCGAGGCGGTGGCGGCGGCCTGCCCGCTGCCGCTGGTGCTGCACAATGTGCCGCAGCGCACCCAGATCGGGCTGGCGCCGGAAACGCTGAAGCGGCTGACCGGGCTGCCCCGGATCTTCGCCTTGCTCGACGAGGACGACAGCCCGAGCCGGAGCAACGCCCTGGCGCAGGCTTGTGCCGGGCTGCGGCGGATCGCGCCGAGTGGGCAGACGGCCTGGCCGCCCGGGTTGCCGGCGCCGCATGCCTGCCTCGCCCCGCTGGCCAATATCGATCCGCAGCTCTGCGCGCATCAATGGGAACGCCGCTGCGCCGGCCGGATCGAGGAGGAGGCGCGGCTGGCGGTGCCACTGATCCGGCTTCAGGCGGCGCTCGACCTCGCGCCCGAGCCGGTGGGTCTGAAATATGCGGTGTCGCTGATGAACCCGGCCTTCTCCCACTTGCCGCGGCTGCCGCTCACCGAGCCGGAGCCGGCGGCGACCGCCGGCATGCGCGTGGCGCTGGCCGGGCTGGCGAGCGCCCATGAAAGCCGGCATTGCGAGTTCATGTGATGAAGACCGACCTTCGCCTGCGCCGCCGACACCAGGACCACCGGCTCCGGGGCCACGCGCTCATCACCCATATGGCGTTGATCTTCAGCGCGGTGTTCGCGGTCGCCATGCTGCTGAGCCGGCTGGCTCATCCCTGAGACGCCGTCGCCGCGCCGTCCATGCGCCGCTGCCAGCCGGCGCGGATGATCTCGACCAGATGGCGCAGCGCGGCGTGGTTCTGGCGCCGGCTCGGGTAATAGATGGCGAAGCCGGCGCCGGTGGAGGCCCAGTCCGGCAGCACGAGCTCCAGCCGGCCGTCGGCGAGATGCGCGCGGACCCGTTCCTCCAGCACATAGCCGATGCCCAGCCCCTGGATGGCGGCATCGATGGTAGTGGCGGTGTCGTTGAAGGTGAGCGTGCCCGGCAAATCGAGCCGGACCAGCCGCTCGCCATCGCCGAGCTCCCAGCGAAAGACGGCATTGTTGCCGAGCATCAGCCGCAGGCAGCGATGCTGGGCGAGGTCCCCCGGCGAGGCGGGACGGCCGAAGCGCGCCACATAGGCGGGGGAGGCGACCGTCACCCAGCGCAGCGGCGGGGTGAGGGACATCGCCACCATGTCCTCCGGCACGGTGTCGCCATAGCGGATGCCGGCGTCGAATCCTTCCGCGACGATGTCGACCGGACGGTCCTCGACGGCGAGGGAAAGCCGGGTGCGGGGAAAGCGCTCGACGAACTCCGCCAGTGCCGGGCGCAGCAGCAGCATGGCGGCATCCGAGGGCACGTTGAGGCGGATCTCGCCGAAGGCGGCGGCGCGCTCGCCGGCTGCCTCGTCCAGCGCGGCGGCGATGGTGTCGAAGCCCTCGGCCAGCCGCTCGGCGAGAGTGAGCCCGAGCGAGGTCGGCGCCACCGAGCGGCTGGTGCGGTTGAGCAGCCGGGCGCCGAGCCGGGTTTCCAGACGCCGCACCGCGTGGCTGAGCGCCGAGGTGGTGACGCCGATCTCGATCGCGGCGCCGGTAAAGCTGCGATGCCGGACGATGGCGGCGAAGGTGTTGAGATCGGCGAGGTCGGAGCGCGAGAAGGCAGCCATGCGTGAACGGAAATCCGCGTCGGGTTGAAGGACATTCATCAAATCTGCCTGCGCCCGACGAGGCAACCCGTCCGGGCGGCAGGCTAGCGGGGCCGGCGCCTCAGCGTGTTCGAGGTGGCGAGCAGTTCCGCGACCCAGTCGACGAACACGCGCAGCCGGCTGCTCAGGTGGCGGTTGGGCGAATATACCACATGCAGGATGATGGGTTCGGAGTGCCATTCCGGCAGCACCCGCACGAGCCGGCCCGCCTCCAGATGCGGCTCGATGAGCGAATAGATGGATTGGGCGATGCCGAGGCCGGTGAGGCAGGCGGCGAGATAGGCGGTCGAATCGTTGACCGCCAGCACATAGGGCGGGTCGAGCTCGTAGACCTCGTTGCCGCGCACCACGTCGAACGACATGCGCCGGCCGGTGCGGGGGCTGAAATAGGCGATGGTCTGGTGCCCGGTCTCCAGGTCCCGCGGGTGCTGCGGCATGCCGTGGCGCTGGATGTAGTCCGGCGTGGCGCACAGCACGAGCTCGATCTCGCCCACCCGGCGGGCGATCAGGCCGGGATCGAGCACGTCGCCGCCGCGTATGGCGCAGTCGATGTTCTCCGCCACCAGATCGGCCGGCCGGTCGGACACGCCGAGATCGAGCTGGATGTCCGGGTAGCGGGCGTGGAAATCGGGCAGGGCGGGAATGAGCACATGCAGCGCCAGCGAGGTGCTGGTGTCCACCCGCAGCCGGCCGGCCGGGCGGGCCTGCGAGCGGATCATCGACCCGTCGAGCTCCTCGAGGTCGGAAAGCAGCGTCACCGCGCGCTCGTAATAGGCGGCGCCATCCGGTGTCACGCCGACGCGGCGGGTGGTGCGGTTGAGCAGCTTGGTGCGCAGATGCGCCTCGAGCTGCTGGATCAGCTTGGTCACGGTCGGCTTGGGCATTTCCAGGAGGTCGGCGGCGCGGGTGAAGGTGCCCGCCTCGACCACGCGGACGAAGGCCCGCATTGCCGCGATCTGATCCATGCCCCGCTCCCTCAAGCCCGTGACGTATGAAACCCGATATTGTTTCCCTGTATGAATAATGAAATCCCGATTCCGATATTTTTTCCTCTTCAGTGCGGGACTACATCTCGCTGCATCGCAACAGGAGTGAAAGCGGGTGGCCGTTCCGGCCCGCGCTTTCCAAGATGATTCCCATGACGCTTCCGTGGACAGAGGACAAGCTGGAGCTCGATGGAACGGCCTTGCCGGTCCGGGTCTATCGTGCGTCCGGCGCCGCGCGCCCGGCACCGCTGGTGCTGCATCTCCACGGCGGCACCTTCACCTGCGGCGACCTCGATTGCAGCGCCATGATCTGCCGCACGATGGCCCAGGCCGGCGCGGTGGTGGTGTCCGCCGACTACCCGCTGGCGCCGGAGCATCCGTTTCCGGCGGCGCTGAACGTCAGCTTCGCGGCCCTCGGCCTCCTGCATCGCCAGCGCGCCCGCTGGGCCGGCCGCGGTGCCCGCCTGTTCGTGGCCGGCGAGGAGGCGGGGGCCAACATCGCCACCGCCCTCACGCTCATGGCGCGCGACCAGCATCACCCGCCGGTCGCCGGCCAGATCCTGATCTCGCCCATGCTCGATCCGTGCCTCGCCTCGGGCTCGATCCATGCGGCGGAGGCCGGGGCCGTCGGCTGCAAATGGGCGGATGGCTGGCATTCCTATCTCGGCTCGGCGGACAAGGGGGCCCATCCCTATGCCGCGCCGCTCGGCTCGCGCCGGCTCGGCGGGGTGGCGCCGGCGCTGATCATCACTTCCGACGACTGCCCGATGCGGGACGAGAGCCTCGATTATGTCCGGCGCCTGCAATGCTGCGGGGTTCCGGTCGAGAGCCATGTCGTCGCCGACGCCTCCGACTGGCCGGGGGACGATCCCGATTCCGCGGGCCTGCCGCCCTGGGCGCAGGACCTGCAACCCTTGTTCGCTTCCTTTCTGGCAGGGCGCTCCGTCGCCCTCGCCGAACCCGTTCAGGCCTGAGGGCCGGGAGATCGCCGCATGAGCACGGAACACGTTCGCAGCCATTCCGCCGTTCCCGAAATCGTCCGCGCCGAACTTGCGCGCCTCGACGGCGCGGCGCCACGCCACCGCTGGCGCGATGCCGGCGTCGCCTTCGGCCTCGCCGGGCTGGCAACCGCCGCGGCGGTGTGGTTCGCCTGGCCGATCACCGAGGCCCTCGCCACCGATCCGCCGCCGGCGCAGGCGCAACAGCCGCAGGCCACCCCGGTCTCGGTCGCGGTGCTCAAGACGCGCGACACCATGGAGTGGGACGAGTTCTCCGGCCGCCTGCAGGCGGTGGAGCGCGTCGAGGTGCGCCCGCGCGTCGCCGGCGCGGTGAAGACGGTGCATTTCCGCGAGGGCGCGCTGGTGAAGCAGGGCGACCTGCTGGTCACCATCGACCCCGATCCGTTCCAGGCGGCGCTGGACCGCGCCGAGGCCCTGCGCCAGGCCTCGCAGGCGCAGGTGGAGTTCACCCGCAGCGAGCTCGAGCGCGGCAAGCAGCTGGTCGACAACAAGGTGGTCTCGGTTCGTGACCTCGACCAGCGCACCAACAGCTTCCGCGAGGCCGAGGCCAATCTGAAGGCGGCCGAGGCGGCGGTGCAGACCGCCAAGCTCGATCTCGACTACACCGAGGTGCGCGCGCCGGTGGACGGCCGCGTCGGCCGGCTGAACGTCACCGTCGGCAATCTCGTCGCCGCCGGCCCCACCTCGCCGGTGCTGACGACGCTGGTCTCGGTCGATCCGATCTACGTGGTGTTCGACGCCGACGAGAACGTGGTCAGCGAGGCGCTGTCCTCGATCGGCGACGGCGACGTGCTCGGCCAGATCGACCGCATTCCGGTGGAGATCTCCACCGCCACCACCGGCAACGAGCCGATGCGCGGCCATCTCCAGCTGGTCGACAACCAGGTGGACGCGGCGACCGGCACCTTCCGGCTGCGGGCGACATTCGACAATCCGCAGGGCCGGCTGGTGCCGGGCCAGTTCGCCCGCGTGCGGATGGGCCGCGCCAAGACCGAGCCGGCGCTGGTGATCAACGAGCGCGCGGTGGGTACCGACCAGGACAAGAAGTTCGTCTTCGTGGTCGATGCCGACAGCAAGGCCACCTATCGCGAAGTGAAGCTGGGCCCGCCGACCGCGGGGCTGCGCGTCGTCACCAGCGGCCTGAAGGACGGCGAGCGCATCGTCGTCAACGGCCTGCAGCGGGTGCGCCCCGGCGCGCTGCTGGCGCCGGAAATCGTGCCCATGGAAACCGCCTCCGCCGCCAAGGCGACGGACTCCGCCACCGTCGCCGCGCAGTAAGCCGCGCCGCATCTCCGTTGGCTTTCCTTTTGGCCTCCTTCGGGGGGAGGACGCTATGAATCTGTCCAAATTCTTCATCGACCGGCCGATCTTCGCCGGCGTCATTTCCGTGTTGATCTTCGTCGCCGGCCTGCTGGCGCTGAGGGTGATGCCGATCTCGGAATATCCCGAGGTGGTGCCGCCCCAGGTCATCGTGCGCGCCACCTATCCCGGCGCCAGCCCCAAGGTGATCGCCGCCACGGTGGCGACGCCGATCGAGGAGCAGATCAACGGCGTCGAGGACATGCTCTACATGTCCTCGCAGGCGACGACCGACGGCGTGATGACGCTGACCGTCACCTTCAAGCTGGGCACCGACCCGGACAAAGCGACGCAGCTGGTGCAGAACCGCGTCAGCCAGGCCGAACCGCGCCTGCCGGAAGAGGTGCGCAGCCTCGGCGTGACCACGGCGAAAAGCTCGCCGAACTTCATCATGGTCGTGCATCTGCTGTCGCCCAACGACCGCTACGACATCACCTATCTGCGCAATTACGCGGTGCTGAACGTGAAGGACCGGCTGGCCCGCATCGGCGGCGTCGGCCAGATCGACATTTTCGGCGCCGGCGACTACTCCATGCGCGTCTGGCTGGATCCCCAGAAGATCGCGGAGCACGGCCTTTCCGCCGGCGACGTCGTGAACGAGATCCGCGCGCAGAACATCCAGGCGGCGGCGGGCATCGTCGGCGCCTCGCCCACGATGCCGGGCGTCGACCTGCAGCTTTCCGTCAACGCGCAGGGCCGGCTGGAGACTGAGGAGGAATTCGGCGACATCGTCGTGAAGACCGGCGCCGACGGCCAGGTGGTGCGCCTGCGCGACCTCGGCCGCATCGAGCTCGGCGCGGCGGACTATGCCTTGCGCTCGTTGCTCGACAACAAGCAGGCGGTGGGCATCGGCGTCTTCCAGGCGCCGGGCTCCAACGCGCTGGAAATCGCCGACAACGTCCGCAAGACGATGGACGAGATCAAGAAGACGATGCCGGAAGGCGTCGACTACGCCATCGTCTACGACACCACCCGCTTCGTGGACGCTTCCATCGAGGCGGTGGTGCACACGCTGTTCGAGGCGGTGCTGCTGGTCGTCATCGTGGTGGTGGTGTTCCTGCAGACCTGGCGGGCCTCGATCATCCCGCTGCTCGCCGTGCCGGTGTCGATCGTCGGCACCTTCGCGGTGATGTACGTCTTCGGCTTCTCGATCAACGCGCTGAGCCTGTTCGGCCTGGTGCTCGCCATCGGCATCGTCGTCGACGACGCCATCGTGGTGGTGGAGAATGTCGAGCGCAACATCGAGGAGGGGCTCTCCCCGCGCGACGCCGCCTACCGGGCGATGAGCGAGGTGTCCGGCCCGATCATCGCCATCGCGCTGGTGCTGGTGGCGGTGTTCGTGCCGCTGGCCTTCATCACCGGCCTGTCCGGCCAGTTCTATCGCCAGTTCGCGCTCACCATCGCCATCTCGACGGTGATCTCGGCGATCAACTCGCTGACCTTGTCGCCGGCGCTGGCCGCGATGCTGCTGAAAGGCCATCATGCCGAGCCGGATGCGCTGCAACGCGTCATCAACGCGCTGTTCGGCTGGTTCTTCCGTGGCTTCAACTGGGTGTTCACCCGCGGCTCGGCCGGCTATGGCCGCGGCGTGCGCGGCGTGCTCACGGTGAAGAGCCTGGTCATGGTGTTCTACGCCGTGATGCTCGGCGCGACCTGGTGGCTGTTCCAGGCGGTGCCCTCCGGCTTCGTGCCGGCGCAGGACAAGCAGTATCTGGTCGGCTTCGCCCAGCTGCCGGACGGCGCCACGCTCGACCGCACGGAGGAGGTCATCCGCAAGATGACCGAGATCACGCTGGCCGAGCCGGGCGTGGAAAGCGCGGTGGCCTTCCCCGGCCTGTCGATCGCCGGCTTCTCCAATTCGTCCAATGCCGGCATCGTGTTCTCGACGCTGAAGCCCTTCGAGGAGCGCAAGACCCCGAACCTCAGCGCCGGCGCCATCGCCATGTCGCTGAACCAGAAATACGGCGCGATTCAGGAGGCGTTCATCGCCATGTTCCCGCCGCCGCCGGTGCAGGGCCTCGGCGTGGTGGGCGGTTTCAAGATGCAGATCGAGGACCGCGCGGGCCGTGGCTATGACGAGCTGGCGAAGGTCACAAATGCCTTCATGGCCAAGGCGATGGCGGCGCCGGAGCTGGTGGGCCAGTTCACCACCTTCCAGGTGAACGTGCCGCAGCTCTTCGCCAATGTCGACCGCACCAAGGCCCGCCAGCTCGGCGTGCCGATCTCCTCGGTGTTCGAGACGCTGCAGGTCTATCTCGGCTCGCTCTATGTCAACGACTTCAACAAGTTCGGCCGCACCTACTCGGTGCGGGTGCAGGCGGACGCGCCCTATCGCGCCAAGCCGGAGGACATCGGCAAGCTGAAGGTGCGCTCGAACTCCGGCGAGATGATCCCGCTATCGGCGCTGCTGAAGGTGGAGACCACCGCCGGGCCGGAACGCGCCATGCGCTATAACGGCTTCCTCACGGCGGACTTCAACGCCTCGCCGGCGCCGGGCTATTCCTCCGGCCAGGCGCAGGATGCGGCGATGCGGATCGCGCGCGAGGTGCTGCCGCCCGGCTTCGACTATGAATGGACCGACCTGACCTATCAGGAAATCCTGGCCGGCAATTCGGCGGTGCTGGTGTTCCCGCTCGCCATATTGCTCGTCTTCCTGGTGCTGGCGGCGCAGTATGAAAGCCTGACCCTGCCGATCGCGATCATCCTGATCGTGCCGATGGGGCTGCTGGCGGCGCTGTTCGGGGTCTGGCTCGGCGGCGGGGACAACAACATCTTCACCCAGATCGGGCTGGTGGTGCTGGTGGGCCTGTCGGCGAAGAACGCGATCCTGATCGTCGAGTTCGCCCGCGAGCTGGAATTCACCGGTCGCAGCCCGGTGGATGCGGCGGTGGAGGCGGCGCGGCTGCGGTTGCGGCCGATCCTGATGACCTCCTTCGCCTTCATCATGGGCGTGCTGCCGCTGGTGCTCTCCACCGGCGCCGGTGCCGAGATGCGCCATGCCATGGGCGTGGCGGTGTTCGCCGGCATGATCGGCGTCACCTTCTTCGGCCTGTTCCTGACGCCGGTGTTCTACGTGCTGCTGCGGCGGCTCACCGGCAACCGGCCGCTGCGCCAGCACGGGCAGGCCATCCATGCGCTGCCGCACCCGGCGGAATAGCGGCACGGCCACGCACGGGGGAACCCGCCCGGTCCATTCGACCGGGCGGGTTTTCTTTTCCGGTCACGACCGTGCGAGGTCGTCATCCGCCGACCGGGCGAAGGATTATGGTGACACCATCTCCGGGGCGCAGGGCCGCTCGGGCCTCCGCCTCGCTTCCGCACAAACAGGGACTGGACCATGAAGATTGATCTTTCGGGCAAGAGCGCCCTCGTGACCGGCTCCACCGAGGGCATCGGTTTCGCCATCGCCAAGGGGCTGCACGAGGCGGGCGCCGCCGTGGTCGTCAACGGCCGCACCCAGGCCAAGGTCGATGCCGCGGTGGCGAAGCTCGGCGGTTCGGCGCGCGGCCGGGCGATCGACCTGTCGACCGCCGAGGGCGTCGCGGCGCTGGCGAAGGTGGAGCCGGCCTTCGACATCGTGGTGAACAATCTCGGCATCTTCCAGCCCGTCGACTTCTTCGAGGCGGATGACGAGGTGTGGGAGCGGCACTGGCAGGTGAACGTGATGGCCTCGGTGCGGGTGGCGCGCGCCTATCTGCCGGGCATGGCCGCGAAGGGGTGGGGGCGCGTGCTGTTCCTCTCCTCGGAATCCGGCCTGAACATTCCGGTGGAAATGATCCATTACGGGGTCAGCAAGACCGCCGACATCGCGGTGGCGCGCGGCCTCGCCAAGCGCATGGCCGGCACCGGGGTGACGGTCAATTCCATCCTGCCCGGCCCGACGCTGTCGGAGGGCGTGGCCGAGATGCTGAAGCAGGAGGTCGCGGCCGGCAAGACGGTGGAGCAGGCCGGCGCCGATTTCGTCAAGGCGCACCGGTCGAGCTCGATCATCGGCCGGCTGGCGACGGTGGAGGAGGTGGCCAACATGGCGGTCTACATCGCCTCGCCGCTGGCCTCCGCCACCACCGGCGCGGCGCTGCGCGTCGATGGCGGCACGGTAGATTCCATCGTGTGACCGTGCGGCCGGGCGCGGGCGGGCAGGGGAACCTGCCCGCCGCGTTCATCGCCGTCCGGCTTGCTCGCGATCCGAAAGGCCGTAGGCGGCGGCGATCAGCTCCCGCGTATAGGCGGCGGCGGGGGCTTCATAGACGTCCTCGGTCGGCCCGGCCTCCACCAGCTGTCCGCGCCGCATCACCATGATCCAGTCGGAGAGCGCGCGCACCACCGACAGGTCGTGGCTGATGAACAGGTAGGACAGGCCGTGCTCGCGCTGCAGCCGGCGCAGCAGTTCGACGATGCCCTTCTGCACCGAGCGGTCGAGCGCCGAGGTGGGCTCGTCCAGCACCAGCACGCGCGGCTTCAGGATGAGGGCGCGGGCGATGGCGATGCGCTGGCGCTGGCCGCCGGAGAACTCGTGCGGGTAGCGGTTGCGCAGGGCCGGGTCGAGCGTCACGTCCTCCAGCGCCGCGATCACCTGCCGCTCGCGGCTGCGGGCATCGAGCTCCGGCTCGTGCACCCTCAGCCCTTCGCTGACGATCTCGCCGACGGTCATGCGCGGGGAGAGCGAGCCATAGGGATCCTGGAAGACGATCTGCACCTGCCGGCGCAGGGCGCGCAGGCCGGCGGCGTCGAGTTCGCCGACCGGCCGGCCGAACAGCCGGATGTCGCCCTTGCCGTCGATCAGGCGAATCAGCGCCCGGCCGAGGGTCGACTTGCCGGAACCGGATTCGCCGACGATGCCGATGGTCTGGCCGCGCTTCAGCGTCAGGCTCACCCGGTCGACGGCGTGGATCTCCAGCGGCGGGCCGGCCAGCCAGCCGCCGCCGATGTGGAAGGTGACGTCGAGGCCCTGCGCCTCCAGCACCACGGGCGCGTCCTCCGGCGGCGGCGCCTTGGTGCCGCTCGGCTCGGAGGCCAGCAGCATGCGGGTATAGTCGTGCGCCGGCCGGGAGAGCACCTGCGATGCCGGGCCTTCCTCCACCACCTGGCCGTAACGCATCACCGCGACGCGGTCGGCGAAATGCCGGGCGAGGCCGAGATCATGGGTGATGAACACGATGCCCATGCGGAAGCGCCGCTGCAGCGAGCGCAGGAGCTCGATGATCTGCGCCTGCACGGTGACGTCGAGCGCGGTGGTGGGCTCGTCGGCGATGAGCACGTCCGGCTCGGCGGCGAGCGCCATGGCGATCATCACCCGCTGGCGCTGGCCGCCGGAGAGCTCGTGCGGATAGGCCCGCAGCCGGCGTTCCGGGTCGGGGATGCCGACGAGGGCGAGCAGCTCCACCGCCCGCTCGCGCGCCGCCCTGGCGCCGAGACGCTTGTGGCGGGCCAGCGGCTCCGCCAGCTGGCTGCCGATGGTGTAGAGCGGATCGAGCGAGGTCATCGGCTCCTGGAAGATCATGGCGATCCGGGCGCCGCGGATCTCATCGAGCGCCCGCGACGGCAGGCCGAGGATTTCGCGGCCACGATAGCGCACGCTGCCCGCGACCCTGCCGTTGCGCGCCAGCAGGCCCATGGCCGCCATCATCGTCTGGCTCTTGCCGGAACCGGATTCGCCGACGACGGCGAGGGTCTCGCCCGGATTCAGCGCGAGATCGATGCCGCGTACCGCATGGATCTCGCCGTCGGGCGTGTCGAAGCGCACGTCGAGGCCGGTGAGCTCGAGCAACGGGGCGTCGCCGGCGGCGGCATCGATGTCGAGGTCGGAGGGCATCTCGTCGGCCATCTCAGCGGTCCTTCGGATCGAGGGCGTCGCGCAGGCCGTCGCCGAGGAAGTTGAGCGCGAACAGCGTCGAGGTCAGGAAGATCGACGGGAAGATCAGCAGCCAGGTGGCGGCGGGAATGTTCTTCGCCCCCTGCGCGATCAGCACGCCCCAGCTGGTCAGCGGCTCCTGCACGCCGAGGCCGAGATAGGACAGGAAGCTCTCGAGCAGGATGACCTGCGGCACCAGCAGCGTCATGTACACCACCACCGGGCCGAGCGTGTTCGGCACCACATGCCGCCACAATATGCCGCGCGAGGAGACGCCGAGCGCGAGGGCGGCCTGCACATATTCCTGCCGGCGGATCGACAGCGCCTGTCCGCGCACGATGCGCGCCATGTCGAGCCACTGCACCGCGCCGACCGCGATGAACATCAGGACGAAGTTCCGCCCGAAGAACACCACGAGCATGATGACGAGGAAGATGAAGGGCAGCGAGTAGAGGATGTCGACGATGCGCATCATCACGTCGTCGATCCGGCCGCCGAGATAGCCGGCGGTGGCGCCGTAGATCACCCCGATGACCACGGCGGTGAGCCCGGCGAGCAGGCCGATGGCCAGCGACACGCGGCCGGCGATCAGCGTGCGGGTGAGCAGGTCGCGGCCGGTATTGTCGGTGCCGAACAGGAAATAGTGACGCGCGACGGCGGCGCTCACCGTCATGCTCAGCCCGTCGGCGCCGGTCTGCTCGACGCGGCTGTCCTCGAAGCTCGACGAGCGGTCGAAATAGCGCGTCACGCGCGGGTCGATGGGGCGGGCGGAGCGCAGATCGACGATCACCCGGCCGTTTTCCTCCCGCCAGCCGGCGAGATCGAGGCGCATGCGCCTGGTCAGGTCGTCGAGCGTGGAGGCGAGGGCGTCGGGCTTCGGATAGGGCGTGAGGCTGGGCGCGACACGCACGTAATCAGTGTAGATCGTCGTGTAGTCGTGGCCGGTGAGCAGCGGGCCGACCAGGCAGGCCACCGCCATGACGACGAGATAGACGGCGCTGATCACGGCGGCGCGGTTGGCGGTGAGGCGTCGCCACGCATCGATCCACAGCGAGCGGCCCTTGGCGGGCGGCGAACCGGCCGGCGGGGAGGAGGGCGGAGCGGCGGGGGCGGGAGCCGTCATCTCAGTCATAGCGCACCCGCGGATCGACCAGCGCGTAGAGCAGGTCGACGATCAGGTTGAAGACGATGACGAAGACGGCGATCACCACCACCGTTCCCATCACCAGCGTGTAGTCGCGATTGAGGGCGGCATCGACGAAGTAGCGGCCGACGCCGGGAATAGCGAACACCGTCTCCACCACCACCGAGCCGGTCAGCAGCGCCGCGGCGGCCGGGCCGGCATAGGAGATGATCGGCAGCAGCGCCCCGCGCAGCGCATGCCTGACCACCACCGACCAGCCGCCCAACCCGAGGGCGCGGGCGGTGCGGATGTGGTTGGCGCGCAGGGCCTCGATCATCGCCCCGCGCATGAGGCGGGCGACGATGGCGATCTGCGGCAAGGCGAGGGTAAGCACCGGGCCGATCTTGTTGATGAACGCGCCGCCGCCCCAGCCGGCCACCGGCACCCAGGCGAGGGTGAGCGCGAAGACCAGCTGGTAGAGCGGGGCGATGACGAAGGTCGGGATGGTCGAGCCGGCGGTGGCGAGCGCGACGACGGCGTAATCGCCGGCGCGGTTCTGCCGCAGCGCCGCGACGATGCCGAGCACCGAGCCGAGCACCAGCGCCAGGATCAGCGCCGAGGCGCCGAGCTGCACCGAGACCGGCAGGCCGACGCGGAACAGGTCGGCCACGGTGAAGTCGGGCAGGTTGTAGCTGGGGCCGAAATTGCCGTGCAGCAGATCGGCGAGATAGTTCAGATATTGGCGCCAGAGCGGCGCATCCAGCTGGTAGACGCGCTCGAGATTGGCCTTCACCTCCGGGCTGAGCCCGCGCTCCTGGCTGAACGGCCCGCCGGGCGCCACGCGCAGCAGGAAGAAGGAGAGGGTGACGATCAGGAAGAGAGTCGGGATGGCGGTCAGCAGCCGCCGCAGGACATAGCGGATCAAGAGGGTCGTCCTCGTGCCGGGAGACCGGGTCGGCCGGCGCCCCGCGCGGGGACGCCGGCCCTCCGGCTCACTTGCTGATGAAGCGCGAAGGGTGGATGGCCATCACGTTCGGCTCCCAGCCTTTCAGCTTGGGCGAGGCGATCTCATGGTAGCTGTAATAGAGCAGCGGCATGTTGCCGAGGTCGTCGACCAGCACCTTCTCGGCCTCGGCGAGCTTCTTCATGCGCACGGCCGGATCGGCGCCGGCGGCGGCCGCGGCGTCCATCAGCGTCTCGAAGTCGGTATTGTTGAAGTTCGAATAGTTGTTGCCGCTGGACTTGCGGGAGATGCCGAGGAAGGTCTCGGGGTCCTTGTAATCGGCGATCCAGGCGGCGCGGGCGTAATCATAATCGCCCTTCTGCTCCAGGTGCCCGTAATGGGTCTTGGTATCGGTGTTGATCAGCGACACCTCGATGCCGAAGGGCTTCAGCTGCTCCTGGATCGCCACCGCGGTGTTCTTGTGGTTCTCGGAGGTGTTGTAGCGGATCTCCAGCTTCAGCGGCTTGCCCGGGCCGTAGCCGAGCTCGGCGAGGATCTTCTTCGCCTCGTCCTCGCGGTCGAACTGGGACATCTTCGCGTAGTCGGCCTCGGCCGGCGTGTAGCCGTCAATGCCGGGCGGCACCATGGAATAGGCCGGCAGCATCGAGTTCTGCCACACCTTCTCGGCGAGGAAGTCGCGGTCGATGATGAGCGAGACGGCGCGGCGCAGCTTGGGGTTGTTCCACGGCGCCTTGTCGGTCTTCACCGCGTAGTAGTAGGTGCCGAGATAGGGGCCGACCTTCACCTGGTCGCCGAACTTCTTCCTGAGATCCGCGAGCTGCTCGGTGGGCAGGTCGTCGTTGGAATCGAGCTCGCCCGCCTCGTAGCGCTTCATGGCGGTGGAGCGGTCCTCGGTGGGGATGTAGTTCACCGCATCCAGCTTGACCTCGGACGCGGCGTGGAATTTCGGGTTCTTGAGCAGCTTGATGTGATCGTTGGGAATGAACTCGGCCAGGGTGAAGGCACCATTGGAGACGAGATTGCCCGGCTTGATCCAGTCGGCACCGAGCTTGTCGATGGAAGCCTTGTTGACCGGATAGGCCGCCTGATGGGTCAGCAGTTCCAGGAAATAGGGGGTGGGCGACTTGAGCGTCACTTCCAGCGTCTTGGGATCGACGGCGCGCACACCCATCTCCTCGGGCTTCGCCTTGCCGGTGTTCACCTCCTCGCCATTCTTGATGACATAGAGCATGGAGGCGTATTCGGCGCCGGTCGCCGGATCCTCGAGGCGGCGGAAGGAATAGACGAAGTCGTCGGCCGTCACCGGCTCGCCATTGGACCACACCGCATCCGGCCGCAGCTTGAAGGTGTAGACCTTGCCGTCGGGCGAGACGCTCCAGCTTTCCGCGACGCCGGGAATGAGGTTGGAGACCGCGTCCTGCATCACCAGGCCCTCGAAGACGTCACGCAGGATATGCGCCTCGTAGACGGTCGAGGTCTTGTGCGGATCGAGCGATTCCGGGTCTGCCGAATTGCCCCGGTTGTAGATGGTCTCGGCCGCGGCGGGCAGCACTGCGGTGCCGAGAAGGAGCGAAGCGATGAGAAGGGATCGGAAGCGGCTCATGAGAACATTCCTTTCACGCTGGATTGGCGTCGCCTGCACAATTCTAGTGCGCGTCGACGAATTGTGCGAAGCCTTCCGTTGCGAATTCGCACGGGGCGGCCTACCGGCAGGCACGGGCGGACGGTCGCGGCCCATTCCGCGAAGGTCGTAATATGCCTGCTCCCGTTCGGGAGGGACGATTTTCTCCCGATGCGCCGGGCCGGAAAGCTCCTTTGCACAGGGAGTTCGTTGCAGATGTAAGCGGGCGCCGCGCGGCGCCTCGGGGAGGGCCGGACCATGCGGGGAATCCATCACGTCGCGATCATCTGCGCCGACTATCAGCGCTCCCGCCGCTTCTATTCCGAGACGCTGGGCTTCCCGGTGCTCAACGAGGCGTTTCGCGAAGAGCGCGGCTCCTGGAAATGCGATCTCGACGCCGGCAATGCGCGGCTGGAGCTTTTCTCCTTTCCGGCGCCGCCGCCGCGGCCGAATCGCCCGGAGGCGTGCGGGCTGCGTCATCTCGCCTTCGTCGTCGCCGATCTCGACGAGGAGATCGCCCGGCTGACGGGGCTCGGCATCGCGATCGAACCGGTGCGCACCGATCCCTATACCGGCCGGCGCTTTACCTTCTTTGCCGATCCCGACGGCTTGCCGCTGGAACTCTACGAAGCCGACCCCGCGGAGGCGGACGGGCAGAGGTGGGAAGCCGGCGGGGCCCTGTGACGTCGGCGTGTCGCGTTCTTCGGTTCTGATCCCACCTCCTTCAATCGGCACGAGCCGCCCTGTCTCCCGTTCCAGCGATGCCGCGTCATGACCGTTCCGCCTGACCACGAACTTCCTCCCTCCGCCCCGCCCTTCGGCGAGGCCGTGCGGGTCTGGGCGAAGATCGGGCTGCTCAGTTTCGGCGGTCCGGCGGGGCAGATCGCCCTCATGCACAAGGAACTGGTGGAGGATCGCCGCTGGATCGGCGAGCAGCGTTTCCTGCATGCCCTCAACTACTGCATGCTGCTGCCGGGGCCCGAGGCCCAGCAGCTCGCCACCTATATCGGCTGGCTGCTCCACCGCACTGCCGGTGGGCTGGTCGCGGGCCTGCTGTTCGTGCTGCCCGGCGCGCTGGTGATGCTGGGGCTCAGTGCGCTCTATGCCGTTTACCGGCATGTGCCGCTGGTGGAGGCAGCGTTCTTCGGCATCAAGGCGGCGGTGCTGGCCGTGGTGGTGCAGGCGGTGCTGAGGATCGGCCGGCGCGCGCTCGGGAACCGGCTGATGGTGGTCATCGCGGCGGCGGCGTTCGTCGGGATCTACCTGCTCCACCTGCCGTTTCCCCTGATCATCGCCCTGGCCGGCCTCGCCGGCTGGATCGGCCAGCGCTATGCGCCGGGGCTCTTCGCGCCGGCCGGGGCGGGGGCGAAGGGCGGGATCGCGGATCGGCCGGGCGCGGTCGACGCGATGTTCGAGCGCGGCGAGCTCGCCCATGCCGATCCTTCCGGCAGGAGGGCGCTGCGCGTGATCGCGACGTGCCTGCCGCTGTGGCTCGGTCCGGTGCTGCTGCTCTGGGCGATCACCGGCTCGTCCAGCGTGTGGACCCAGCTCGGCGCCTTCTTCAGCGCCATGGCCGTGGTCACGTTCGGCGGCGCCTATGCCGTGCTCGCCTATGTGGCGCAGGCGGCGGTGGACGGCTTCGGCTGGATGCAGCCGGGCGAGATGCTGGACGGCCTCGGCCTCGCCGAAACCACGCCGGGCCCGCTGATCATGGTGGTGCAGTTCGTCGGCTTCCTGGCGGCCTTCCGCAATCCGGGCGGGCTGGATCCGCTGCTGGCCGGCGGCCTCGGGGCGGCGCTGACCACCTGGGTGACGTTCGCGCCCTGCTTCTTCTGGATCTTCCTCGGGGCGCCCTTCGTTGAATCGCTGCGCGGCAACCGCGCGCTGGCGGCGTCGCTGTCGGCGATCACCGCCGCCGTCGTCGGCGTCATCCTGAACCTCGCTTTGTGGTTCGCGCTGCATGTGGTGTTCCGGCAGGTGGAGAGCGTCGACATTCTCGGTCTGCGGCCGGATCTGCCGGTGCCAGGCTCCATCGACTGGGCGGCGGCGGCGCTCGCCGCGGCGGCGCTGGTCGCGACGCTGTGGCTGCGCGCCGGCATGTTCACCACCCTGGCCGGCTGCGCCCTGGCGGGCATCGGCCTGCGGCTGCTCGCCGGCTAGCCGGCCGTCGCCAAATCGCCCCAAACGCCCCGCACCTTCGCGCAAGGGGCGAGACGCGACGCGGCGGCTTGCCGGGTCGTCGGTGCCGGCGGCGCGGCCGGGCGGGCGCGTCTTGATGCAGGGCCGCTCGCATGTCCGACGACCTCGCCGCGCTTACCGCCCTCCGCCGCTTCGGCCTCGGCCCGCGCCGCGGCGATCTCGCCCGCATCCGTTCCGATCCGCGCGGGGCCCTCATCGAGGAACTTGCGCAGCCCGCCACCGCCCGGCTGGAGGACACCTCCCTGCCGGGCAGCCAGCAGGCCCTGGCGCGCAACGCCGCCTATCAGCGCGCGGTAACCCGGGCGCGGCAGCAAAAGGCGCCCGTGGCGGAAGCGGCGAGGGCGACGTCGGTCGCCCTGCGCGCGCCGGCGGAGCGGGCGCCCGGCGGGTCCATGGAAGCGGCATCCGGCGGGATGGCGACGCCTCCGGCCGGGATGGCGACACCTCCGGTCGGCATGGCGGCGCCGTCGATGGGCGGCAACGGCCTCGGCCCTTCGCCCGACGTGCCCGTCTACGAGCAGGAGGTGGCGGCGCGGCTGATCCGCCTGCACGACGTGCCGGTCGGCTTCACCGAGCGGCTGGTGCTGTTCTGGGCCAATCACTTCGCCATCGCGCTCAAGGACGGGACGGTGCGCATCCTCGCCGGCGCCTTCGAGCGCGAGGCGATCCGCCCGCATGTGCTCGGGCGCTTCGCCGACATGCTGAAGGCGGTGGAGCAGCATCCGGCGATGCTGTTCTATCTCGACAACAACCAGTCGGCCGGTCCCGCCTCCAACGTGGCCCTGAAGAACAGGCGCGGCCTCAACGAGAACCTGGCGCGCGAGACGCTGGAGCTGCACACGCTCGGCGTCGCCGGCGGCTACTCCCAGGCGGACGTCACCTCGCTCGCCCGCATCCTCACCGGCTGGACGGTGGCCTCGGCCGACGAGGACGCCTTCAATGGCGGGCGCTTCACCTTCGCCCCGGTCCGGCACGAGCCGGGCGAGCAGACGCTGCTCGGCCATGTCTATCCCGAGGGCGGCGTCGAGCAGGGGGAGGCGGCGTTGCTGGCGCTGGCGGCGCATCCGGCGACCGCCCGCCATATCGCCCGCAAATTCGCGGCCCATTTCGTCGGCGACGATCCGCCGCCGGCGCTGGTGGACAGGCTGGCGGCGAGCTTCCGCACCAGCGGCGGCGACCTGAAGGAGCTCGCCCGCAGCCTGATCGAATCGCCGCAGGCTTGGGAGGCGCCGGCGGACAAGCTGCGTTCGCCGCAGGAGTTCCTCTTCGCCGCGGTGCGGCTCACCGGCAAGCCGGACCAGGTGAAGATGGCGCTGGGCCAGCTCGTCGCCATGGGGCAGCCCATGTGGAATCCGGGCAGTCCCAAGGGCTTCCCGGATCGCAGCGACGAGTGGCTGTCGCCGACCGGCATCAAGACTCGCCTCGACGTCGCCGACCAGATCGGGCGGATCGCCGGCGCGGCCGATCCGCTGGAGCTCGCCGAGGCCGCTTTCGGCGCCTCGGTCTCGCAGGAGACGCTGCGCGCGATCCGCCGCGCCGAAAGTCGCCCGCAGGCGGTGGCGCTGCTGCTGATGGTACCGGAATTCCAGAGGAGATAGCCATGGAACTGTGCGAGACCTCCGTCTCCCGACGTGCCGTCCTCGGCGCTTCCGGCGCTCTCTTCGCCTGGGCCTTCATGCCGCGCCTCGCCTTTGCCGCCGGCGGCCGCGACGCGCGCTTCGTCTGCATCGTGCTGCGCGGAGCGATGGATGGCCTCGCCTGCGTCGCCCCGGTGGGCGATCCCGCCTATGCCGGGCTGCACGGGGACCTCGCGCTGTCCCTCGAGGGCGAGATTCCCGCCCTGCCGCTCGACGGCTTCTTCGCGCTGCATCCCGCCATGCCGAACTTCGCCCGCCTCTACAAGGCGGGGCAGGCGAGCGTGGTGCACGCGGCGGCGACCGGCTATCGCGACCGTTCGCATTTCGACGGGCAGGATGTGCTTGAAAGCGGCCAGCCGGCGCCGGGGCGGACCGAGACCGGCTGGCTGAACCGCTTCCTCGCCGGGCTGCCGGCCGGCGAGCGGATCGCTGCGACCGGGGCGCTGGGCGTCGGATCGGTGCCGCCGCTGGTGGTGCGGGGCGCGGCGCCGGTGCTCGGCTGGAGCCCGGCCGTGCTGCCGCCGGCCGGAGAGGACCTCGCCGAGCGGCTCGCCGCGCTCTATGCCGAGCGCGACCCGGCGCTGCACCGCACGCTGCTCGAAGGGCTGAAGACCGAGGGCCTCGTCTCGATGAACGGGCCGGCGATCAAGCGGCAGGGCGGCCCGGCCGATCCGAAGGGCATGAACCAGACGGCCCGGGGCGCGGCGCGGCTGCTGGCGCGCGACGACGGGCCGCGCATCGCCGGCCTCGCCTTCGAGGGGTGGGATACCCACGCCAATGAGGGCGGGGTGAAGGGGCAACTGGCCAACCGGCTGCGCGGGCTCGACGACGCCATCGGCGTCTTCGCCGA
This sequence comes from Ancylobacter oerskovii, assembly GCF_018390555.1. GTDB lineage: Bacteria > Pseudomonadota > Alphaproteobacteria > Rhizobiales > Xanthobacteraceae > Ancylobacter > Ancylobacter oerskovii. The sequence continues at coordinate 350,021 of NZ_JAHBGB010000037.1, forward strand.
GACGCTGGGGCCGAAATGGCGGGACACCGCGGTGATGGTGGTGACGGAGTTCGGCCGTACCGCCCGCATCAACGGCACGCGCGGCACCGATCACGGGACCGGCACGGTGGTGCTGCTGGCCGGCGGGGCCATTCGCGGCGGCCGGGTGATCGCCGATTGGCCGGGGCTTGCCGACGCCGCGCTGCTGGAGGGACGCGACCTGCGCCCGACCACCGATGTGCGCGCCGTGGCCAAGGGGCTGCTGGCGGATCTGTTCGGCGCGCCCGCCGCCTTCCTCGCGCGCGAGGTGTTTCCCGAGACGGGGACGCTGGCGCCGCTCAAGGATCTCGTCGCCTGACGGCGCCGGAGCGGCGGTGACACTATCTCGCGCCTCTGCGTCGCGGCGGCGCCGGCCGAACGGCTGCGCGGGCGACCCGGGCGCGATATGATGGGCCGGCATGATATCCGCAGCAAACGGCAGGGGAGGCTCGCCATGAGGGGCTGCCGCGCTCTTTTCGTGGTCGCCGCATTGATGTCGCCGGTCGCGGCGAGCCAGGCGGAGGCGTCCTCGCGCACGGTGGCGATCGCCGATTTCCAGTACATCGACACTTCCGGCGAGGCGCGGGACCAGAAGGCCGACCACGCATCGCGCCTCGAGGCGTTCATGACGGCGCTGCATCGCGATCTCGCGGCGAGCGACATGTTCCGCGTGGTGCCGCTGCCGTGCCGCCCCTGCGTGCTCACCGACGGCAACGCCGCCAAAATCGCCGGCATGGCGCAGAAGGCCGGCGCCGAGTTCCTGCTGGTGGGCGGAATCCAGAAGATGAGCACGCTGGTGCAATGGGCCAAGGTGGCGCTGATCGACCTCAGGACCGACGAGAAGGTGCTGGAGCGGCTCTACACCTTTCGCGGCGACAATGACGAGGCCTGGCGCAACGCGGAAAGCTTCATTTCCCGCCAGATCATCGGCCTGTCGTCGCAATAGGCCGGCCGTGCGCCGGCTCGACAGGAACATATTGCGAACTCGGAACAAAGCAGGTACATTCGGGAAATCACAGCAAAACACTTGCTTGCGACCCGGAGCCCGGCAATGACTCAAGCTACGTTGCGACTCGTCGAAGGATCTTCCATGGACAAGGCCAAGGCGCTGGACGCCGCGCTTTCACAGATCGAGCGGCATTTCGGCAAGGGCTCGATCATGCGGCTCGGCAAGGGCGACAAGGTCATGGAGATCGAAACGGTCTCGACCGGGTCGCTCGGGCTCGATATCGCCCTCGGCATTGGCGGCCTGCCGCGCGGGCGCATCGTCGAGATCTTCGGGCCGGAATCCTCCGGCAAGACTACGCTGGCGCTGCACACCATCGCGGAAGCGCAGAAGAAGGGCGGTGTCTGCGCCTTCATCGACGCCGAGCATGCGCTCGACCCGGTCTATGCCCGCAAGCTGGGGGTGGATCTCGACAACCTGCTCATCTCCCAGCCCGATGCCGGCGAGCAGGCGCTGGAGATTGCCGATACGCTGGTGCGCTCCGGGGCGGTCGACGTGCTGGTGGTCGATTCGGTGGCGGCGCTCACCCCGCGCGCCGAGCTGGACGGCGAGATGGGCGACAATCAGCCGGGCATGCAGGCGCGGCTGATGAGCCAGGCGCTACGCAAGCTGACCGGCTCGATCAGCCGTTCCAACACCATGGTCATCTTCATCAACCAGATCCGCATGAAGATCGGCGTGATGTATGGCAGCCCCGAGACCACGACCGGGGGCAACGCGCTGAAGTTCTACGCCTCGGTCCGCCTCGACATCCGCCGCATCGGCTCGATCAAGGAACGCGAGGAGGTGGTGGGCAACCAGACCCGCGTGAAGGTGGTGAAGAACAAGCTGGCGCCGCCTTTCAAGCAGGTCGAGTTCGACATCATGTATGGCGAGGGCGTGTCCAAGATGGGCGAGCTCATCGATCTCGGCATCAAGGCGGGCGTGGTCGAGAAGTCGGGCGCCTGGTTCTCCTATGACAGCCAGCGGCTCGGCCAGGGACGCGAGAACGCCAAGAACTTCCTGCGCCAGAACCCGGACGTTTCCGGGCGCATCGAGGCGACGATCCGCCAGAATGCCGGCCTCATCGCCGAGCAGATCCTGGCCGGGGAAGCCGAGAGCGAGGACGACGCCGACGCCTGAGCGCGCGCCGGGCGACATGGCCGGCTGCGGGGGCGTGCCCCGCGGCCGATCTTCGTCGCGCGGCTTGTGCGAGGAAGCGGCGAGGCCGGCGCGCGGCCTTTCTGGACAAGCCATTGCGGCGTCGTTAGAACCGGGGCTCGCGCCGCTCCGGCGCGGGCCGGCGCAGCTGCCGGGGGTCTATTTTCTGCGGGCAGTGTTCGATGAGCGGCGTCAACGAGATTCGGTCGACCTTCCTCGACTATTTTGCGAAGAACGGTCATCAAGTGGTTGAATCTTCGCCGCTCGTGCCGCGCAACGATCCGACATTGATGTTCACCAATGCCGGCATGGTGCAGTTCAAGAACGTCTTCACCGGCATGGAGAAGCGTGCCTATTCGCGGGCGACCACCTCGCAGAAATGCGTGCGCGCCGGCGGCAAGCACAACGACCTCGATAATGTCGGCTACACGGCGCGGCACCATACCTTCTTCGAAATGCTCGGCAATTTCTCCTTCGGCGACTATTTCAAGGAGAACGCGATCGAGTTCGCCTGGAACCTGATCACCCGCGAATTCGAGCTGCCGGTCGAGAAGCTCCTGGTGACGGTGTACCATGAGGACGACGAGGCCTTCGACCTGTGGAAGAAGATCGCCGGCCTGCCGGACAGCAAGATCATCCGCATCCCGACCTCGGACAATTTCTGGCAGATGGGCGATACCGGCCCGTGCGGCCCCTGCTCGGAGATCTTCTACGATCACGGCCCGCACATCCCCGGCGGCCCTCCTGGCTCGCCGGATGCCGATGGTGACCGCTTCATCGAGATCTGGAACCTCGTCTTCATGCAGTTCGAGCAACTGCCTGGGGGCGAGCGGATCGCCCTGCCGCGGCCGTCGATCGATACCGGCATGGGGCTCGAGCGCATCTCCGCGGTGCTGCAGGGCACGCACGACAATTACGAGATTGATCTGATGCGCGCGCTGACCGGCGCGGTCGAGGATTTCACCGACATTCCGGCGGACGGCCCGCAAAAGGCCAGCCATCGGGTCATCGCCGACCATCTGCGCGCATCGACCTTCCTGGTCGCCGACGGCGTGCTGCCTTCCAATGAGGGGCGCGGCTACGTGCTGCGGCGCATCATGCGCCGCGCCATGCGCCATGCGCAGCTGCTCGGCGCTCGCGACCCGCTGATGCATCGGCTGGTGCCGGTGCTGGTGCGCGAGATGGGCCGTGCCTATCCCGAGATCGTGCGCGCCGAGTCGCTGGTCACCGAAACGCTGCGCCTCGAGGAGACGCGCTTCCGCAAGACGCTGGAGCGCGGCCTGTCGATCCTGGAGACGGAGAGCGAGGGACTGGGAGATGGCGCCAAATTCTCCGGCGAGACGGCCTTCAAGCTCTACGACACCTATGGTTTCCCGCTCGACCTGACCGAGGACGCGCTGCGCGCCCGCGGCATCAGCGTCGACACCGGCGCTTTCGACGCGGCGATGGAGCGCCAGCGCGCCGAGGCCCGGGCCTCGTGGTCCGGCTCGGGCGAGGCGGCGACCGACGCTGTCTGGTTCGGCATCCGCGAGAAGGCGGGGGCGACCGAGTTCCTCGGCTACGGCACCGAGACCGCCGAGGGTACGGTGGCGGCGCTGGTGGCGGATGGCGTCGAGGTGGCGGAGATCGGTACCGGCGGGCGTGGCTTGCTGGTGCTCAACCAGACGCCGTTCTACGGCGAATCCGGCGGCCAGCTCGGCGATGCGGGCGCGTTGACCGGCGAGGGCGGCGTCAAGGCGCGGGTGCTCGACACGCAGAAGAAGCTCGGCGACGTGTTCGTGCACGAGGTGGAGGTCGAGAGCGGGACGCTGACCCTGGGCGCGGCGCTGGCGCTCGAGGTGGATCACGGCCGCAGGGGCGCCATCCGGGCCAATCATTCGGCCACGCATCTGCTGCACGAGGCGCTGCGCCGCGTGCTCGGCGACCATGTGGCGCAGAAGGGATCGATGGTCGGGCCGGACCGGCTGCGTTTCGATTTCAGCCATCCCAAGCCGATGAGCGAGGAGGAGATCGCCGAGGTCTCCGACATCGCCAATGCGGTGATCCTGCGCAATGAGCCGGTCGAGACCCGTCTGATGGCCGTGGACGACGCCATCGCCTCCGGGGCGCGGGCGCTGTTCGGCGAGAAATATGGCGACGAGGTGCGGGTGGTCTCCATGGGGACCGATCCCGGCAACGGCGCTCCCTATTCGATCGAGCTCTGCGGCGGCACCCATGTCGGCCGGACCGGCGATATCGGCCTCGTCACCGTGCTCGGCGAGAGCGCGGTGGGCGCCGGCGTGCGCCGCATCGAGGCGATGACCGCGGATGGGGCGCGCCATCATCTCGACGCCCAGAACCGGGCGCTGCAGGCGGCGGCGGCGGTGCTGAAGGCGCCGGTCGGCGAGGTGGAGGCGCGCGTCGCCCAGCTGGTCGAGGAGCGGCGGAAGCTCGAGCGCGAGCTGGCCGAGGCCCGCCGGCGCCTGGCGATGGGCGGCGGTGCCGGCGATGAGGACGCGGCGCGCACCGTGGGAGCGGTGAAGCTCCTGGCCAAGCAGGTGTCGGGCATCGACCTTAAGGATCTCAAGAGCCTGGCCGACGAGGGCAAGAAGCGCCTCGGCTCCGGCATCGTGGCGATCGTCGCCGTCACTGAGGAAGGGCGTGCCGGGCTGGTGGTCGGCGTGACGCCGGACCTGACCGATCGCTATGACGCGGTGGCGCTGGTGCGGCGCGGTGCGGAAGCGCTCGGCGGCAAGGGTGGCGGCGGCCGTGCCGACATGGCGCAGGCCGGCGGCCCGGACGGTGCCAATGCCTCGGCGGCGCTCGAGGCGATCGAGGCGGCGCTCGCCGGCTGAGCGGCGGAGCGTCGCGAGGGCATCCCCTGGGTCGTCCGTTCGGGAGTGTGGGCGGATCATGGCGGCGCGCAGGAAGCAGGGGCGCTGGTGGTCCAGCGCCGGACGCCGCGAGCTGCGGCGCCGGTGCCACGAAGTGCTGGAAGGCAGCGGCTCGGATGCGCTCGGCCGCTGGATCAACATCGGGCTGATCTTGCTGGTGCTCGCCAATGTGGCGGCCGCGGTGCTGGAGACCGTGCCGAGCCTCATGCTGCGCGACGCGGCGGTGTTGCGCGGCTTCGAGGCTTTCTCGCTGGTGGCCTTCGCGCTGGAATATGGGGTGCGGTTGTGGATCGCTCCCGAGGATCCGCGCTACCGGGGGCTGAGCCGGCGACAGGCGCGCTGGCGCTATGCGCGCACCCTGCCGGCGCTGGTGGACCTGGCGGCGTGGCTGCCCTTCCTTCTGTCGGCGCTATGGGGCGTCAATCTGCGGACATTGGCGATCCTGCGCCTGATGCGCTTCGTCAAGATCGCCCGCTACTCCCCTGGAATGCAGTCGCTTTTCGAAGTGCTCTATGCCGAGCGGCAATCGCTGCTCGCCTGCCTGTGGCTGCTGGCCGCGGCGGTGCTGATCTCCGCTTCCGCCATGTATGTCGCCGAAGGCGACGTCCAGCCGGACCGCCTCGGATCGATCCCCCAGGCGATGTGGTGGGCCATGGCGACGGTGACCACCGTCGGCTATGGCGACGTCTATCCGCTTACGGCCATCGGGCGGGTGATCGCCGGTCTGACCATGCTGACCGGCATCATCATGATCGCCTTGCCGGTCGGCATCATCGCCACGGCTTTCGTCGACGTGATCAAGCGGCGCGATTTCGTCATCACCTGGGGCATGCTGGCGCGGGTGCCGCTGTTCGCCGATCTCGACGCGGCGGCCATCGGCGAGATCCACAAGGTGCTCTCCGCCCATACGGCGCAGCCGGACGAGATCGTCGCCCGGCGTGGTGAGCCGGCACGGTCGATGTATTTCATCGCTTCCGGCGAGGTGGAACTGGAGTTCGGTGACGAGACGGTGGTGCTCGGCGCCGGCCAATTCTTCGGCGAGATGGCGCTTCTTCACAGTGCCCAGCGCGCTGCCACCGCCCGCGCCCGCCGCCGCAGCATGCTGCTGGTGCTCGATGCCGACGACCTGGCGGAAGTGGTGCATCGTCACCCGGATATCGGCCAGCGCATCCGCAGCATGGCGAGGGACGAGGAGGGGCCGCACGCCATGGCCCGGCGAAGCGACATCGCCACAGGGGAGGTCGCGGAGGCGAAGGAGCAGGCGGACCGGGGATGACTGTCAGGTGGCGCTTCCCGGGAGCCGCCGGTTGAACGCAACGGCGCTGAGCTACCCACGTTCGTTCGCGGCATAAGAGCCGACAACGGCGCCGAGCTGCCCACGTTCGTTCGCGGCACGAGCATCGGCCATCCCATACGACCGGGCGATGACGGCGCCGGATCAATCGGAAGATGCCGGCGGGGCGGCCTCGGCAGGTGCGCGCCGGGAGCCAACGCCGCGCGCACCGGCGGCGAGATGCGGGCTTTGTCGTGCCGATGCGAGCAAGCGGGCTGGCTCCAGAGGCACGCGCAACCCGGCAGGCGTCGAGCGGTAAGGCCTTCGCCCGATTTCCGGTAGTTCCACAGTTGTGGCGAGGTGGGTGCCGCAGGAAACGACGAGCGCGTTCCATCAGGGGAATGTTCAGCGCCTTGCGCAGATCGGCGACGTCGGCAGCGCTCTCGGTGGAGCTGTCGGCGGCTCACCCGGTGGAGCTGTTGGCGGAAAGGTCGATCCCCCTCGCGTACCGGCCGATCCCGGCGGGGCATTGCACCGGAGGCCGGCCGGCGGAAAGGTGCCGTCCGGCCTCCGGCGGAAGCGCGGGCGGGATGGAGCGTCCACCCCGCCCGGCAGGGCGTGCCTCAGGCGAGCGCCTTGCTGAGGTTCTCGGAGATCTTGTCGAGGAAGCCGGTGGTGGACAGCCACTTCTGGTCCGGCCCGATCAGCAGGGCGAGGTCCTTGGTCATGTCGCCGGCCTCGACGGTGTCGACGCACACCTTCTCCAGCGTGGCGGCGAAGGCGGCGAGCTCGGCATTGTCGTCGAGCTTGGCGCGATGGGCGAGGCCGCGCGTCCAGGCGAAGATCGAGGCGATGGAGTTGGTGGAGGTCTCCTTGCCCTTCTGGTGCTCGCGGTAGTGGCGGGTGACGGTGCCGTGCGCGGCTTCCGCCTCGACGGTCTTGCCGTCCGGCGTCATCAGCACCGAGGTCATCAGGCCGAGCGAGCCGAAGCCCTGCGCCACGATGTCGGACTGCACGTCGCCGTCATAGTTCTTGCAGGCCCAGACATAGCCGCCGGACCACTTGAGCGCCGAGGCGACCATGTCGTCGATGAGGCGGTGCTCGTACCAGATCTTCTTCTTCTCGAACTCGGCCTTGAACTCGGCGTCGTAGATGTCCTGGAAGATCTTGCGGAAGCGGCCGTCATATTGCTTCAGGATGGTGTCCTTGGTGGACAGGTACACCGGGTAGTTGCGCATCAGGCCGTAATTGAGCGAAGCGCGGGCGAACTCGACGATGGATTCGTCGATGTTGTACATCGACAGCGCCACGCCGGCGCCGGGGAACTTGTAGACCTCGTGCTCGATGGTCTGGCCGTCCTCGCCGACGAACTTGACGGTCAGCGTGCCCTTGCCCGGCACGGTGAAATCGGTGGCGCGGTACTGGTCGCCGAAGGCGTGGCGGCCGACGATGATCGGCTGCGTCCAGCCCGGCACCAGGCGCGGCACGTTCTTGCAGATGATCGGCTCGCGGAAGATCACGCCGCCGAGGATGTTGCGGATGGTGCCGTTGGGCGAGCGCCACATCTTCTTGAGGTTGTATTCCTTCACCCGGCCGACATCGGGGGTGATGGTGGCGCATTTCACGCCGACGCCGACCCGCTTGATCGCTTCCGCGGCGTCGATCGTCACCTGGTCTTCGGTGCGGTCACGGTTCTCGACGCCGAGGTCGTAATACTCGAGGTCGATGTCGAGATAGGGGTGGATCAGCTTGTCCTTGATGTACTGCCAGATGATGCGGGTCATCTCGTCGCCGTCGAGCTCGACGACCGGATTCGCAACCTTGATCTTCGCCATGGTTCTACCTCGCGCGGAAGCGGCTTCGTAATGGGGCCTCGGCGCCAGTCCGCGCGGCAGGCGCCGGTGCGAGCGTGATACCGCGACCTCGGGTCAAACGAAAGCGCCTCGGTCCCCGACTTTTTGGCAGGTTGCCGTTGCGTCGCGGAACCGATTGTCGCCGGAGGTTCATGCGCCGCTGCTAGGCGGCGGACGTCATGCAGGCCCGGCGGACCGGTTGGCGCCGCCGCCAAGGAGACGTCCCATGTCCATCTCATCCCGTTCCTTCCTCGCCGCGACGCGGGCGGCGGTTGCCGGCACCGCGCTGGCGCTGCTGCTCGCCAGTCCGGCCGCCTTCGCCCAAGAGCAGCGTCCGGCGGCGGAGACCATCAAGCGTTTCCAGGTGCCGGAGGCCCGCCAGGCGGTGGCCGTCGCCGAGCGCTATTTCTACGCCATCGACAACCGCACCATCGCCAAGCTCGACAAGGAGACCGGCAAGCCGGTGGCCAAATGGGAGGGGCCGAAGGGCGGCCCGATCCTGCATCTCGACAGCGGCGTGGTCCGCGACGGCAAGCTCTACACCGCCCATTCCAACTATCCCGACTGGCCGATGGTGAGCTCCGTGGAGGTGTGGGACGCCGAGACGCTCAAGCATCTGGAGAGCCACAGCTTCGGCATCGAGCGCGGCTCCTTCACCTGGCTCGACCGCGACCCGCAGGGGCGCTGGTGGGGCGCCTTCGCCAATTACAACCGGGTGTTCGACAAGAGCCCGCTGGCCTATGGCAACAAGTTCAACACCCAGATCGTGCGCTTCAACCCCGATTGGAGCGTCGCCGAGGCATGGGTCTACCCGGATGCGCTGGTGGCGCGCTTCCAGGACATGAGCAATTCCGGCGGCGCCTTCGGGCCGGACGGGAGACTCTACATCACCGGCCACGACAATGCCGAGCTCTATGTCGTCGCTCCGCCGGAGATGGGCTCGGTCATGCAGTGGGTGGAGACCATTCCGCTGGAGATCGGCGGGCAGGGCTTCGCCTTCGATCCCGCCGAGCGCGGCGTGGTGTGGGGTCTGATCCGCAACAAGGCGGGCGGGCCCAACGACGTCACGGTGAGCCGCCTGCCGTCGAAGCCGTGAAACCGGCCGGATAATCGCGCGGATACGGGTCCGGCCGCTGCCGGGCCCGTTCAAATTTGCCCGGACATGCTCTAGGAGAAGCGCATGTCCGAGCTCCGCTTTCCCGTTCCGTCCCTCTTCCGTCCCGTCCGGCCCGCGCGAGGCGCACGCTGATGCCCGGCGCCGGAACCGACAGCACCCGCCCCTGGCACGAGGGAGGCCCGGTGGTGATCCTCGTCGAGCCGCAGCTCGGCGAGAATATCGGCGCGGCGGCGCGGGCGATGGGCAATTTCGGCCTGTCGCGCCTTCGTCTCGTCAATCCGCGCGAGGGCTGGCCCAACCCGAAGGCCGTGACCTTCGCCTCCGGCGCCGACCGCATCCTCGAGAACGCCACGGTGTTCCCGGATGTGCGCTCGGCGGTGGCGGACCTGAAATTCCTCGCCGCCACCACGGCGCGCGAGCGTGGCATGGCCAAGCCGGTGATGGGGGCCGATGCCATGGCCGCCGACATCGCCGGCCGGCTGGCGGCGGGCGAGGATGCCGGCCTGCTGTTCGGGCGCGAGCGCACCGGCCTCTATACCGAGGAGGTGTCGCTGGCCGATGCCATCCTCACTTTGCCGGTGAACCCGGCCTTCGCCTCGCTCAATCTCGGCACCGCCGTCGCGGTCGTCGGCTATGAGTGGTACAAGATCGCCTCCCAGGGCGCCCTGCCTTTCCAGCCGCCGGAGCGCTCGCCGCTCGCCGACAAGGGCGACCTGTTCGCCTTCTTCGACCATGTGGAGCGCGAGCTGGAGGCGGCCGACTTCTTCCGCTCGCCGGAGAAGCAACCCTCCACCACCCGCAACATCCGCAACATCTTCCACCGCGTGAACCTGACGCGGCAGGATCTGGCGACGCTGCACGGCGTCGTCACCGCGCTGGTGGAGGGGCGGGAAGGGCGCGCCGCCCGCAAGGCCAAGCGGGAGGAGGGCTGACACGCCCTCTGGCGAAGCCGCGCCCGCCTGCCTATCTCCTCCGCCGCCCGGCAATGGGCACCTGTCTGAAGACGCTTTGAGGAGATGCCGCTTTGCGCGTTGCCGCTTCCGAGGTTGTCCGCTGGCTGCGGGACAACGGCCTCAACCCCGCCGACTTCCGCCTCCGGCTGGAAGCCAAGACCATCACCGCCCAGCGCGACTTGATCAATCTCGCCAGGACCGATGTCGACCCGCACCTCATCGGCAAGGTGTCGCCGACCTCGCGGCCGGCGCTGGAGGGCATCGAGCTGATCCTCGACGGCCCGATGCCCCGCTTCTGATGCGCTGAAACGACGAACGCGGCCCCGTGGGCCGCGTTCCCTGCTCGCCAGGATTGCCGACTGCCTACTCGGCGGGGGCGGGCGAGGGGGCGATGGCCATTTCCGGCAGCGTCTCCGCCGACGTGGCTTCGCCGGCCAGCGCCCGGCGCAGCTTGTCGGCGTCGAGTTCGCCTTCCCAGCGGGCAACCACGATGGTCGCCACCGCATTGCCGACGAAATTGGTCAGCGCCCGGCATTCCGACATGAAGCGGTCGATGCCGAGGATCAGCGCCATGCCGGCGACCGGCACCGAGGGCACCACCGAGAGGGTGGCCGCCAGCGTGATGAAGCCGGCGCCGGTAATGCCCGCCGCGCCCTTCGAGGAGAGCATGGCGACCAGAAGCAGCAGCACCTGGTCCCACAGGCTCAGCTCGATGCCGGTGGCCTGGGCGATGAACAGCGCCGCCAGCGTCATGTAGATGTTGGTGCCGTCGAGATTGAAGGAATAGCCGGTCGGGATGACCAGGCCGACCACCGACTTCTTGCAGCCGGCGCGCTCCATCTTCTCCATCAGGCTGGGCAGCGCCGCCTCCGAGGAGGAGGTGCCGAGCACCAGCAGCAGCTCTTCCTTGATGTAGCGCAGCAGCGCGAGGATGGAGAAGCCGTTGTAGCGGGCGACCGCGCCGAGCACCACCAGCACGAACAGCAGGCTGGTGAGGTAGAAGGTGGCGATGAGCATGGCGAGGTTGGCGACCGAGCCGATGCCGTATTTGCCGATGGTGAAGGCCATGGCGCCGAAGGCGCCGATCGGCGCGGCCTTCATCAGGATCGACACCAGCTTGAACATCGCCTGCGACAGCGAGGTGAAGAACTCCATCACCGGATGGCCGCGTTCGCCGATGGCGCCGAGCGCGATGCCGAACAGCACGGCGAAGAACAGCACCTGCAGGATCTCGCCGGAAGCGAGCGCGCTGGTCGGCGTATTCGGGATGATGTTCATCAGGAAGGCGGTGACCGTCTGGTCATGCGCCTTCTCGGTGTAGCTCGCCACCGCCTTGGGATCGAGCGAGGCGGGGTCGATGTTCAGGCCGGCGCCGGGCTGCACCACATTGGCGACGATGAGGCCGATGATGAGGGCCAGCGTCGAGAAGGTGAGGAAGTACAGCATCGCCTTGCCGGCGACCCGCCCGACCTTGCCGAGGTCGCGCATGCCGGCGATGCCGGTGACCACGGTGAGGAAGATCACCGGGGCGATGATCATCTTCACCAGCTTGATGAAGGCGTCGCCCAGCGGCTTCATGTCGGTGCCGAGCGAGGGATAATAATGACCGAGCGCGATGCCCGCCGCGATGGCGACGAGCACCTGCACATAGAGATGCTGGTAGAATTTCCGGGGCTTGGCCGGAACGGGAGCCGGGATGGCGTGCGCCATGTTGCATTCCTCCTGGGGAACCGTCGTCGCCTCTTTGCCTGGGCGTCGCTGGGAGCCGTGACTGCATGAAGCTGGCGCGAGCCGCGCCTGCCGCTTCCCTGCGCAAGCGGCGTGCCAATCTCGCGGGAGGAGGGGTTCCATTCAATGCATTGATTTATAAGTATTTTTATTGAGGGGCCTTGATCTCTGCTCGACAGTTTGTGCGAAAAACCGCACAGTGCCGCTGAGAGGCGTGCGATATTCCGCACGAATGCCTCGGCTCGGAGTTTTCCTGCATGTCCGAACGGCGCCTGTCCGGGCGATTGTCGCGCTGGCTCCTCGCGGGGCTCGGCGTCGCCGCGCTGCTGGTGGTGCTGGATGCCGCCGCCCGCTATGGCGCCGAGCGCTGGGCGCTGGGGGAGGTGCGGGCCGGAGCCGAGGCGGCGGCCTTGTTCCGCGCCGCCATGCTGCGCAGCGAGATCGAGAAGCAGCGCACGCTTCCCGTCATCCTGGCGCAGGACCCGGATGTGCGCGCGGCGCTCGAGGAGCGCGATCCGGCCCGCCTCTCAGCGCTCAATGCCAAGCTGGAGGCGCTGGCCGCCGCCACCCGGGCGGGCGTCATCTATGTGATCGATGCGCGCGGGATCGCCATCGCCGCCAGCAATTACCGGCTGCCGATCAGCTTCGTCGGCAATGACTATGCCTTCCGGCCCTATTTCACCCGCAGCATGGCGGAGGGAAGCTTCGAGCATTTCGCGCTCGGCACCGTCAGCCACAAGCCGGGGCTCTACATCGCCAGCCGCATAGGCGCGGCGGCGCAGCCGCTCGGGGTGGTGGTCGCCAAGGCGGAGTTCGACGATGTCGAGGCCGATTGGCGCCGGGCCGCCGATCCGACCTTCGTGACGGATCCGCGCGACATAGTGCTGGTGACGAGCGTGCCCGACTGGCGTTTCCGCGCCACGGTGCCGGTGCCGGCGGAACAGCGCGAGGCGATCCGCGCCAGCCTGCAATTCGGCGATGCTTCCCTCGATCTGCTGCCGCTCCGCTCCGAGGCCGGCAGCGGCCTGGTGGAATGGCCGCAGGCGTCGGGCGAGCGGGTTTTCGTCGAGGCCTCGGCGCCGGTGCCGACCATCCCCTGGACCCTGCATGTGTTGGAGCCGGTTTCCGCCACCCGCCAGCTGGCGCGGCTGGCGGCGCGGCTGATCGCGCTCTTGGTCGGCCTCGCCGCCATCGGTGCGGCGACGATATGGCTGATCCGCCGCCGCCGGCTGGAGGATGAACGGCGCCAGCAGGCAAGCATGCGCCGGGAGCTGGAGAGCCGCGTCGGCGAGCGCACGGCGGAACTGCGCGACGCCAACGATCGGCTGCGGGAGGAGATGGAGGAGCGCCGCCGTGCCGAGGCCGCCGCCCGCAGCGCCCAGGACGACCTCGCCCAGGCAAGCAAGCTGGCGCTGCTGGGGCAGATCGCCGCCAGCGTCGCCCATGAGGTCAACCAGCCGGTCGCCGCCATCCGCACCTTCGCCGACAATGGCGACCGGCTGATCGAGGCCGGTCGGCTCGACACGGCGCGGGGCAATTTTGCCACCATCGCTTCACTCACCGAGCGCATCGGCGCCATCACGTCGGAGATGCGGGCCTTCGCGCGCAAGAGTCCGGCCGCGATCGGCCCGGTAGCGTTGCGCCCGGCCATCGAAGGCGCGCTGCTCCTCGTCGGCCATCGCTTGCGGCAGAACGCCATCGACCTGGTGCTCGACCTGCCGGTGGAGGAGGTGACGGTGAAGGCCGAGCGCTGGCGACTGGAGCAGGTGCTGGTGAACCTGCTGCAGAACGCCATCGAGGCGCTGGCCGGCCGCGACGAGGCCCGCATCCGCCTCACGGTCCGCGCCACCGCCGCCACGGTTGATCTCAGCGTGGCCGATAACGGGTCCGGCCTGTCGCAAACGGTGCTGGACAATCTCTTCGTGCCCTTCACCACCACCAAGCCGGACGGGCTCGGGCTCGGCCTCGTGATCTCGCACGACATCGTGGCGGAGTTCGGCGGCACGCTGGCCGCCCGGAACGACGGCGGCGCGGTGTTCACTCTCACCTTGCCGAGGCTTGCCTGATGGATGTCGCCTTCATCGACGACGACGAGACACTCCGTGCCGCCAATGTGCAGGCCTTGATGCTGGCCGGCTTCGACGTCGCGGCCTATCCCTCGGCGATGGCGGCGCTGGAGGAGATCGACGCCGATTTTTCCGGCGTGGTCGTCACCGATGTGCGCATGCCGCGCATCGACGGGCTGGAGCTGTTCCGCCGGCTGAAGCGGATGGATGCCGAGCTGCCGGTCATCCTCATCACCGGTCATGGCGATATCGGCATGGCGGTGGAGGCGATGCGGGAGGGGGCCTACGACTTCATCGCCAAGCCCTATGCGCTGGACCGCCTGCTGGTGGCGGTGCGCCATGCGCTCGACAAGCGCCGGCTCGTCCTGGAGAACCGGGCGCTGCGGCGCAAGGCGGAGGCGTCGTCGCCGGATTTGCCGCTGATCGGCGAGGCACCGGTGATGCAGCGGCTGCGCCAGACGCTGCGGCAGCTCGCCGATGCCGAGATCGACGTACTGGTGGAGGGCGAGACCGGCAGCGGCAAGGAAGTGGTGGCGCAGACGCTGCACCGGTGGAGCCCGCGGGCGGCGCGTCCCTTCGTGGCGGTGAATTGCGGCGCGCTGCCGGAAAACGTCATCGAGAGCGAACTGTTCGGGCATGAGGCCGGCGCCTTCACCGGCGCGCTGAAGAAGCGGGTGGGGCGGGTGGAGCATGCCAGCGGCGGCACGCTGTTCCTCGACGAGATCGAGGCGATGTCGCCGGCGCTGCAGGTGAAGATGCTGCGGGTGCTGGAAGCGCGCGAGATCACGCCGCTCGGCACCAATGAGGTGCGCCGCGTCGATATTCGCGTGATCGCCGCCTCAAAGACCGATCTGGCGGAACTGGTGCGGCAGGGCAGCTTTCGCGAGGACCTTTATTACCGGCTGCACATTGCTTTCATCCGCATCCCGCCCTTGCGCGAGCGGCGGGAGGATGTGCCGCTGCTGTTCGGGCATTTTCTCGGCCGGGCCGCGAAGCGGTTCCGCCGCGAGCCGCCGCTCATCGATGCCGGCACCCGCCGGCATCTGGATGTGCATGACTGGCCGGGCAATGTCCGCGAGCTCGCCCACTACGCCGAGCGTTTCGCACTCGGCCTGATCGCCGAGCCCGCGGCTACGGCCATCGAGGGCGCCAGCCTGCCGGAGCGGGTCGACGCCTTCGAGGCGGCGCAGATCCGCGAGGCGCTGGCCGCCTGCCGCGGCGACATCCAGGCGACGCTGCGGGCGCTGGGCATTCCCCGCAAGACGCTTTACGACAAGCTGAAGCGCCACGGCATCGACCAGTCGCGCTTCCGCCTTCCGAATGAGTGACGCCCCGCCGGCCGCGGGGCGTCACGGGACGGCTCAGGCCGTGCGGGCCAGCGGCGCGGCTTGAGCCGCCGGCGCAAAGGCGAAGGCCTCCAGCGTCTCCGGCTTCATCTCGATGGAGAAGCCGGGCAGCTTGGGCGGCATGTAGGCGGCGTTCTCGATCACGCAGGGGTCGAGGAAATGCTCGTGCAGGTGGTCGACATATTCGATCACCCGGCCGTCCTTGGTGCCGGACACCGCGACATAGTCGATCATCGACAGGTGCTGCACATACTCGCACAGGCCGACGCCGCCGGCATGCGGCCACACCGGCAGGCCGTATTTCGCCGCCACCAGCAGCACCGCCAGCACCTCGTTCAGCCCGCCCATGCGGCAGCTGTCGATCTGCACCACATCGATGGCGCCCTCGGCGATGAACTGCTTGAACATGATGCGGTTCTGGCACATCTCGCCGGTCGCCACCTTCACCGGCGCGATGGCCTCGCGGATCTTGCGATGGCCGGCGACGTCGTCGGGGCTGGTCGGCTCCTCGATGAAGAACGGCTTGGCGAAGGCGAGCTGCTTCACCCAATCGATGGCCTGGCCGACTTCCCACACCTGGTTGGCGTCGATCATCAGATAGCGGTCGGGCCCGATCACCTCGCGGGCGATGGTGAGGCGGCGGATATCGTCTTCCAGGTCGCGGCCGACCTTCATCTTCACATGGTTGAAGCCGGCGTCGATCGCCTCCTGGCACAGGCGGCGCAGCTTGGCATCGTCATAGCCGAGCCAGCCGGCCGACGTGGTGTAGCAGGCATAGCCCTCGGCCTCGAGAGTGGCGATGCGCTCCGCCTTGCCGGCCTCGGCCTTGCGCAGGATGGCGAGGGCGTCGTCGCGGTCGAGCACGTCGGTGAGGTAGCGATAGTCGACGATGTCGGCGATCTCCTCCGGCGACATGTCGGCGACGAGGCGCCACACCGGCTTGCCGGCCTGCTTGGCGAGCAGGTCCCAGAAGGCATTGACCACCGCGCCGGTGGCGAGGTGCATCGCGCCCTTCTCCGGGCCGATCCAGCGCAGCTGGCTGTCGCTGGTCAAATGACGCCAGAACTTGCCGGGAGCGGCCCGCACGGTGTCGAGATCGGTGCCGACCACCAGATGGCGCATGGCGGCGATCGCCATGCAGCAGATGTCGTTGCCGCGGCCGATGGTGAAGGTGAGGCCATGGCCCTCGAGGCCGGGAGTGTCCGTCTCGAGGATGACATAGGCCGCGGAATAGTCCGGGTCCGGGTTCATCGCATCCGAGCCGTCCAGCGACAGCGACGTGGGAAAGCGCAGGTCGATGACGCGCATATCGGTGATTTTCGCCATGGCGGAGCCTCCGGCAGGATCGATGGGCAGAGATCGGAAATCGGGATGGACGGGATCGGCGCGGATCAGAGTGACCAGCCGCCGTCGATGGCGATGGCCTGGCCGGTGGTGTAGGTGGCGCCGGCGAGATAGACGGCGAGATCGGCGATCTCTTCCGGCGTGCCGATGCGGCCGATCGGCTGGCGGGCGATGAAGGCGGCGCGGGTGGTCTCGTAGTCGCCCTGGGCGCGCAGGCGGTCCTGCAGCGAGGGGCTCTCCACCGTGCCGGGGCAGATGGCGTTGCAGCGGATGTTCTGCGCCACGTAATCGGCGGCCACCGACTTGGTGAGGCCGATCACCGCCGCCTTGGTGACGCTGTAGGCGAAGCGGTTCGGCACGCCTTTGATCGAGGAGGCGACGGAGGCCATGTTGATAATGGCGCCTTCCTTGCGCGCGAGCATGCCCGGCAGCACGGCGCGGATGGTGCGCACCATCGACTTGATGTTGAGGTCGACGGCGAAGTCGAGGTCGCCGTCCTTCATCTCGAGAATGCTGCCGGGATGCACCACGCCGGCGCAGTTGAACAGCACGTCGACCGCGCCGATGCCGGCGACGAAATCGGCCACCGCCGTGTCGTCGAGCACGTTCAGCCTGGCGGTGACGAGCCGGTCGGAGGCCGGCAGCTCGGCGAGCAGCGCCTCGTTGATGTCGGTGGCGTACACCTTGGCGCCGGCCGCCAGATAGGCAAGGGCGCTCGCGCGGCCGATGCCCTGCGCGCTCGCGGTGACAAGGACGGTCTTGCCCTCAAGGTTGGCCATGGCCAGTTCTCCGTTCTTCGCTATCGGTCAGTCGAGATGGAAGACTTCTTCCGCCATCGCCCACCATTCGCCGTCCTTGCGGGTGGCGAGCGGGCGCTGGCAGGGAATGGTCAGCTTCCACCATTCCTGGTTCTTCGGGTCGGCGGCCATCCTGGCCATGTCGGCCTCGAAATCGCTGCCGTGATACTCCCAGGTGCCGAACAGGATGTTTTCCGGCTCGCGCAGGAAGATGGTGTAGTTGCGGATGTTGCAGCGGGTGATCAGGTCGAGCACTTCCGGCCACACGGCGGCGTGCAGCTGCTTGTAGGTCTCGACCATGCCGGGCTCGAGCCCGATCATCATGCCCATGCGTTGCATGACAGGCTCCGTTCAGGCGGCCGGCGCCGGGGCGTCGGCGAGCCGGTAGAAGGTGGCGGCGTTACCGCCGAATACGGCGTCGTGGTGTTCGCTCGGCACGATGTCCAGGCACTGCTCCACCCAGGCGCCGTATTCGCCGGCGAGGCGCAGCACCGGCCAGTCGCTGCCGAAGATCAGCCGTTCGGGACCGAACAGCTCCAGCAGCGTCTCGGCATAGGGGCGCACCGCCACCGGGGCGTTGCCGCCGGCCTCGGTGAGCAGGCCGGAGAGCTTGCACCAGACATTGGGCAGCGCCGCGAGGCGCGCCATGTCCTGCCGCCAGCCGGTGAGGCGGCCCTCGGCGATGAGCGGCTTGGCGCCGTGGTCGATGACGATGCGCAGCCGCGGATGCCGCGTCGCGAAGGCGGTGAGCGGGCCGAGATGACGCGGCAGCACCAGCGCGTCGAAGGCGAGATCGTGGGCGATCATAGCCTCCACCGCCGGGTCGAGCGCGGCATCGTCGATCCAGCCGTCCTCGGCGAGGTCCTGCAGCATCGGGCGGAAGCCCCGGAGCTTCGGCTCGGCGGCGAGGCGGGCGACGACCTGCGGCGCGCCGGGTGCCTTGAGGTCGGTCCAGCCGACCACCGCCTTGATGAAATCGTGCCGGGCGGCAAGGCCGAGCATGTAGGCGGTGTCCGCCTCGCGCTCCATGGTCTGCACCAGTACGGTGCCGTCGAAGCCGTTGGCGGTGAGCAGCGGCTCGAGGTCTTCGGGCCCGAAGTCGCGATGGATCGCCGCGAGCTCGGCCGGCGGCCATTGGCCGGCCCGGTCGGCGATGCGCCAGAAATGCTGGTGGGCGTCGATCCGCATCACCGCCTCACACCGGGACCGGGGCGCCGTCGGCGATCAGCCCGCGCTCCTTCAGCCGGCTCCAGAACGAGGCCGGGATGGTCTCCTCGAACCAGCCGACATTGGCGGTGATCTGCTCGGCATTGCGGGCGCCGGACACCACGGTAAGCGTGGCGGGATGGGCGAGCGGGAATTGCAGCGCCGCCGCCTGCAGCGTCACGCCCTCGTCGGCGCAGGCGGCGCGCAGCGCCTCGACGCGGGCGACGATGTCGGCGGGGGCGTCGCCATAATTGAACTTGTTGCTGCCGGCGAGGATACCGGAATTGAACACGCCGGCGGCGACGATGCCGACGCCGCGGCGGGCGCACTCGTCCATGAAGCCGAGGCTGTGCTGCTCCAAGAGCGTGTAGCGGCCGGCCAGCATGCAGATGTCGAGATCGGCGACCTTGAGCGCGTCCTCGATGATCTCGAACTCGTTGACGCCGAGGCCGAACGCCTTGATCGCCCCCTGCTCGCGCAGGCGGGTGAGCGCGCGGAAGCCGCCGCCCTCGGTCAGCTGCTGCCAGTAGTGCTCGTGGCGCTCGCCATGGGTGAAGCGGCCGATGTCGTGCACATAGAGGATGTCGGGCGCCAGCAGGCCGAGCCGCTGCTGGCTGGCCTCGAAGGAGCGCATGATGCCGTTGTGGGAATAGTCGAAGACCGGGCGGAACGGCAGCGGCTCGGCATAGCCCTCTTCCATCGTGCCGACGGTCGGGTCCGGCGTCATCACCCGTCCGACCTTGGTCGAGACGGTGTAGCTGTCGCGCGGCAGGTCGGTCAGCATGGTGCCGAGGCGGCGCTCGGAGCGGGTATAGCCGTAGAAGGGGGCGGTATCGAAATAGCGCACGCCCGCGTCCCACGACGCCCGGAAGGCGCCGGCGCATTCGGCGTAGCTGGTCACGCGGTAGAGGTTGCCCATCTGCGCGCAGCCGAGGCCGAGCGCGGTGACGGCGACCTGGGTACGGGCGTGGATGCGGGTATCGCCGGCCTTCATGATGTCCGTGTCCGTTCGGAAAGGCGGGGCACCGGCTATCCGGCACCCCGCAGGCGGGAGGTGATCAGTAGAGGACGTTCTTGGCTTCCGGCTGGTCGATATTCGCCTTCGTCACCACGACGGCGCCGGTATCGACGAACTTCTCGACCTTCTGCTTGTCGATCAGCTTGGAGACGGTCTTCACGCCGAGGTCACCCATCTGGAACGAGCCCTGCACCACGATGGCGTCGAGCGTGCCGTCCTTGACGAATTCCTGCAGGTCCTGGTTGCCGTCGAAGCCGATGGCGGCGATTTTGCCGGACTTGCCCGCCTGCTTGATCGCGCGGGCCATGCCGATGGCGGTCGGCTCGTTGGCGCCGAAGATGCCCTTCAGGTCGGCATTGGCGGCCAGCACGTCGGTGGTCTGGTTCAGCGCCGTCGCCATCTGCGACTGCGAGTAGAACGGGCCGACGATCTGGAGCTTGGAGTTCGCCTTCACATAGTCGACGAAGCCGCCCACGCGGCCGATCTCCGAGCCGGCGCCGGCGACATAGCTCATCACCGCGATCTTGCCCTCGGGGCCGGTCTTCTCGATCAGCGCCTTGGCGGCGAGCTCGCCGGCCTTGCGGTTATCGGTGGCGAGGAAGGACTGGTAGTACTGCTCGGCACCCTTGGCGAGCTGGGAATCGATCAGCACCACCGGGATGCGGGCTTCCCACGCCTTCTTCACCGCCGGCACCAGCGCATCGGGGTCGGAGGGGGCGAGCACGATGCCGGCGACGCCGCGGTTCACCGCGTTCTCGACCATGTTCACCTGGTCGGCGATGGCGGATTCCGAGGCCGGGCCCTGGAAGGTGAGGGTGTTCTTGCCGCCGGTCTCCTTGAGCGCGGCTTCGGCGCCCTTCTGCACGTTCTGCCAGAAGGTGGAGTTCACGGTCTTGACGATGACGGCGATCTCGCCGGCATGGGCGGCGGTCTGCGCCGTGGCGGCGGCGCCGAACAGGACCGCCGAGGCGAGCAGGGCGGAGACGAGCTTCTTCATGGTTTCCTCCAGAGACAGGCGTTCGTCGGGGACGGCGCCGGTCTTCCGGTCGCCGGGCAGTTTCGGAAGAGGCGCAGCGGTCAGCGGCGGTTGCGCAACTGGTCGATCCACACGGTGAGCAGGATGACGAGGCCGATGATGATCTGCTGCGTGAAGGCGGAGACGCCGTTCATGTTCAGCCCGTTGCGCAGGATGCCGATCACGAAGGAGCCGATGAAGGTGCCGGAGATGGTGCCGACGCCGCCGATCAGCGAGGTGCCGCCGATCACCGCCGAGGCGATGGCGTCGAGTTCGTACATCACCCCCTCGTTCGGCTGGGCGGTAACGAGGCGGCTCATCAGCACGCAGCCGGTGAGGCCGGCGAGCGAGCCGGACAGGATGTAGGTGAAGCAGGTGACGCCGGAGACGTTGACGCCGGACAGCCGCGCCGCCTCGGCATTGGAGCCGACCGCGTAGATATGGCGGCCGAGTACCGAGCGGTTGAGCATCAGCGACACCGCCAGCGCGATCACCACCATCAGCACCACCGGGTAGGGGATACCGGGGAACACCACGTTCGGGAAGCCGTCGTCGCCGATGGTGACGATGCGGAAGAGTGCGCCGTTGCCGAGCTCGCCGAAGCTCTCGCCGAGGCCGGACACCGCGCGGGCGCCGGTGATCTGCAGCGCGACGCCGCGAGCGATCAGCATCATGCCGAGGGTGGCGATGAAGGGCGGCAGCCGCATCTTCGTCACCAGCACGCCGTTGACCACGCCGCACAGCGAGCCGGTGAGGATGCCGATCATCATGGCGACCGGCACGGGCATGCCGAGTTCCTTCACCGCCAGCGCCGCGATGACGCCGGCCAGCGCCAGCACCGAGCCGACCGACAGGTCGATGCCGCCGGTGATGATCACGCAGGTGGCGCCGATGCCGAGCAGGGCGATCGAGGTCACCTGCAGGGCGATGGTCATGCCGTTATTGACGGTGAAGAAGGCGCTGCTGCTCAGCGAGAACACCACGATCAGCACCAGGAGGCTGCCGAGGGCGGCGAATTTCTGCAGCAGGTCCTTCTGCCGGTCGGACAGGCGGCCGCTCGGTTTTCCGGTCGCGGGCGGGGTGGTGACGGTCATGGTCATTCTCGGCTCCGTCAGTGGCGGCTGTCCGGCCGTCCGTAGCCGGAGGCGTAGCGCATGATCTCTTCCTGGTCGGTGCGCGCGGTTTCCAGCACGCCGGTGATGCGTCCGTGGTGGAACACGCAGACGCGGTCGGTCATGCCGAGGATCTCCGGCAGTTCCGACGAGATGAGCACGACGCCGATGCCCTCGGCGGCCAGCTCGTCCATGATCTTGTAGATGGCGAACTTGGCGCCGACATCGATGCCGCGCGTCGGCTCGTCGAAGAACAGCACCCGCGACTTGCGGAACAGCCACTTGCCGATGATGATCTTCTGCTGGTTGCCGCCGGAGAGCAGGCGCACCGGCTGCTTGATCGACGGCGTCTTGATGCTGAGCAGGTCGACATATTTCCTGGCGGCGTCCGCGTGTCTGGCGAAGTCGATCAGCCCGAAGCGGTTGGACACCTCGTCCATGTTGGCCAGCGTCATGTTGGCGTCGACCGGCATCTTCACCGCGAGGCCCTGCGCCTTGCGGTCCTCGGAGAGATAGGCGAGACCGGCGGCGATGGCGTCGCGCGGCGAGCGGATCACCAGCTGCCGGCCTTCCAGCGTCACCGTGCCGGCGTCGATGGCGTCGGCACCGAAGATGGCGCGCGCCACCTCGGTGCGTCCCGCGCCCATCAGCCCGGCGAAGCCGAGGATCTCGCCGCGCCGCAGCTCGAAGCCGACATCGGCGAAGACGCCGTTGCGGGTGAGGCCGTTCACCGCGAGGATGACGTCGTTCGTCGGCGTCGAGGTGCGCTCGGGGAATTTCTCCTCCAGCGAGCGGCCGACCATGCGGGCGACGATCTCGTCGACGGTGGTCTTGGCGAAGTCGTCGGTGGCGACGTAGCGGCCGTCGCGCAGCACCGTCACCCGGTCGACGATCTCCGCCATCTCGTCGAGGCGGTGCGAGATGTAGATGATGCCGACGCCGGCGGCCTTGAGGTCGTGGATGACCTTGAACAGCAGCCGGGTCTCCTGCTCGGTGAGCGAGGAGGTCGGCTCGTCCATGATCAGCACTTCGGCGTTGAGCGACAGCGCCTTGGCGATCTCCACCATCTGGCACTGGGCCACCGAGAGCTCGCGCACCAGCCGGTTCGGGTCGATGGCGACGCCGAGCCGGTCGAGGCAGGCCTTGGCATCGGCGCGCAGCTTGCGGCGGTCGATGAGGAAGCCGCGGCGCGGCTCGCGGGCGAGATAGATGTTCTCGGCGACGGTGAGATGCGGCACCAGGTTGAGTTCCTGGTGGATGATGGCGATGCCGACCGCCTCCGCATCGAGCGGGGAGGCGAAGCGGCGCTCCTCGCCCTTGTAGACGATACGCCCGGAGGTCGGGGCGAACACGCCGCTGATGATCTTCATCAACGTCGACTTGCCGGCGCCGTTCTCGCCGCAGACCGCGTGCACCTCGTGGCGACGCAGGTTGAAGCTGACGCCCTGCAGCGCTTTGACGCCAGGAAATTCCTTGGTGATGCTCTCCAGGGCGAGCAAGGGCTCGCCCGGCGCCACATCGTGCGGCGCCCGCAATTCGTCGCCGGCGGCCTGGCCGTACGCCATCCTGTCCTCCCTAGTCGCGTTTGCGACGCGTGCCCGCTTGCAGCAGGTCTTCTCGGCTCATCGGCCGGTTGCGTTACCTATGGTGGCATGTGCGGAACTGGTCAAGCCAATTTTGAGAGGAAGCAGCTGCCTTGACAGGATCGGTCGAGAAAGACACGAAGAGTCAACGCATTGAGGGCGTCTTGTTGCCCGAGGGCTCGGCTTCTATGGTAAGGCCAACCGAGGACGTGGCGATGAACATCATTCGAACGGCCGAGCGCCGGCTCTATCAGCAGGTGGCCGACCAGATCCGTGGGCTGATCCAGAGCGGGCACTTCGCGGCCGGCAGCCGGTTGCCGGCGGAGCGCGACCTCGCCCAGCAGCTCGGCGTGTCGCGTCCCTCGCTGCGCGAGGCGCTCATCGCGCTGGAGATCGACGGCACCGTCGAGATCCGCATGGGGTCGGGCATCTATGTGATCGGCCTTGGCGAGCGTCGGCCGCTCGCGGTGGCGGCCACCGGCGAGAGCCCCGTCGAATTGATGGAGGCCCGGGCCACGGTGGAGAGCGCGGTGGCGGCGCTGGCGGCCACGCGGATGACCTCGATCGCCCTGCAGGCGCTGCGCGCCACCCTGGACGCCATGCGCTCCGACATCGAGGAGGGACGCAGGCCGCTGGACCACGACCGGCAGTTCCACCTCGCCATCGCGGCCCAGACCGGCAACGCCGTCATCGTGCGGCTGGTGGCCGAGCTGTTCGACGAGCGCCACAGCCCGATGTCGTCGCAGTTCCGGGTGCATTTCGACACGCCCTCCAACTGGCTGTCGGCGCTCACCGAGCACGAGGCGGTCCTGGCGGCGCTGGAGGCGCGCGACGGGCCGCTCGCCGAGGCGCTGATGCGGGTGCACCTGGCCGAATCGAAGCGTCGCTGGGTGGAGAGCGAGCCGCGCTGATCGCGAAAGCGCGGCCCGCCGGCAAGGAGGCCTATCGCGCGCAGCTCAGCGCCGCGACGAGGTTGGAAAGGCGGCCGCCGAGGCGGCTCGACCCCTTGCTGTTCAGCACGCTTGCCGGCACCCGGCCGCTCTCCAGCGCATCGAGCCAGACGACATTGCCGACGCTGTTCTGCCGTGCGCCCGCGCGGGCGGCGAGCCATTGCGGATCGGCGATGATGTGCCGCAGCACGCCTTCCACCCTGGCGATGGTCGCCCGTTCGGGCTCGGGCATCGGGTCGCCGAAGCAGGTGCGGATATCGGCATAGAGCATCAGCGGCTGCGCCGCGAAGAAGTGGTAGTGCGAGGCCTTGGCGCCGCGACTCAGTTCCCGCGGCAGGATGCCGTCGGGCAGGGCGGTGGCGAGGGAGAGGCTCACCTTGGTGTTGGCCCATTGCACCAGATCGGCCTGACCGCTGAGATAGCCTGTCGTGCCCACCCCGAGCGCCGCCCACAGGACATGGTTGTTCAGCTGCCCGTGCTGGTCATGGAACTTCATCACTTGGTGGGCGATCTGGACCAGCCAGTCGAGGGCGGGGGCGGGCAGGGGCTTGCCGGCGCGCTGCAGCTTGAAGGCCGCCAGCGACAGGCTGGCGAGCGCCCAGTGCTGCTCGTAGCCGGACTGCATCGCCGAGGTCTTGTCCAGCAGCCGGCGCTGGCGAAGCTCCCGCTGGAACGCCTGGCCAAGGCAGTCGACCACCGCGCCGTCGGGAGCGGCGACGGCAGCATCGGAAGCCTGCGCCACGAAGGACAGGAAGCGCCGGACGCCGCGCACGCTGTCCTGATAATCCGACAACTCCTGGTCGAATTCCTCGGAGCCGGGCCGTGCCGCCTGGTCCGGGCGGCGCACGTCGATCACCGATGGCAGCGGCGGCGGGACGGCGCAGGAGGGCTGGTCCTGGGCGGTGGCGGGGGAGCCCAGGAAAAGCCCGGCGATGAACAGCGCGGCAAGGAAGGGAGGGGTGCGGCGAAGGCGTCGAGGTTCCAGCATGAATATCCGATCCAGAATAGCGCGGCGATAGAGCTCTATGAGGCGCGCAGCCTTGGCAGCGCAGACGTTGAGCAAAAGAGGTGGCGTAAAGTTGTCGAGATGTGAGGTATTATTTTCCGAACAAATTCGTTGCTTTTTCTATCGAGCCGGCTCCGCTTGACGGGGTGCGGAAACCTATGTTCTGGTAAGTTTCGGTAGCATAAGGCATTGCACGGAGAAGAGCGGGCGGCCGGGGCGACGCATCTGACTTCTCCTTATCCATTCTCGATGATCGGCTGGAATGGCATTCTCGCCCCTATGGGTGAGGAAGCGACAGGTATCATCCGAACGGCGGCACGAGCCGGATTCGGCGGTTGACACGGCGTTGCGCGCTTGGCGGGAAAGGCTCGGGGGCTCAAAGGTCGAAGATCGAAAAACTCTGATGATAGAGTAACATGGATTCTGGTACTGCGCTTGCACTTGTGCTTTAGGGTGTCTCAAATGACCGAGAGACTGCGAGGTTGCGGTTCCGCGCGAGTCGGATTTGGGAGACCAGACGCATGCTGAAAGCCAACGACAAGCATCGTGTGCCACATGATGCCGAGGCGGCGGGGTCGACCAAGCTCCTGAACGATATCGCGGCCAACCTTCCGCAACTGAAGCTGGAAACCATCATCGAGGTGGGCGCCAATCTCGGCACGTCCCTTTCCCGTTTTCTTCATTTGACGGAAGCGCGGGTCATCGGTTTCGACCTGTCCAAATCCAGCTTCGCGAAGATCGAGAAGAAGCAAGCGGAGGTTGCGCGCAGCCGGGTCCTGAATCTGGCCCTCGGGTCGAAGGCGGGGCAGGCGCAGCTGAACGACAAGCAGAATTCCATCCTCAGCCTGACGCCGGGCAAGGTGCCGGCCTCCGAGCTCATCGACGTGATCACCGGCGACGAGTTCTGCGCGCGCGAGAAGATCGACCGCGTGTCGCTTCTCAAGATCGGCACGGAAGGTTTCGATTTCAACGTCGTCGAAGGCTTCCGGTCGATGTGGGACAACCAGCAGATCGATATGGTCCAGGTCGGCTGTTCAATGAATATCACGAACCGGAAGTGGGTACCGTTCGCGGCCTTCTTCAATTATTTTTCGGCTCGTGATTATCATTTGTTCGGCCTATATGATATGGCGTTCGAATTGGACGGGCGCCCGACTGTCCGCCGTTGCAATCCAGTTTTCATCTCTTCATCTGTTATTATGAACAATAAAAAATCGAACAGTCTTTCTGCTGCGCAGAAATGAGGATGGAGAGGAAGTTGGGTTTCGGCCGAGTCATAGGTGTCATCTCGATCGGCAATCGACCGTGGTTTGCCTCGTGCACCGCTTCGATGGAGCGCTATGCGAGCCGCTGCAAGGCGGATCTGCGCATATTCGAGACCACGCCGTCGCGCACCGAATTCCCGTTTCCCGACCTGCCGGACAAGCCCGGCCGGCCGCACAAGTTCGAATACGCCCTCAAGCAATATATCGTCGGCAAGCTGATGGACGAGGGCTACAGCAATGTGCTGATGCTGGACGATACCTGCATCGTCTCGCCGACGGCGCCCGACCTCTTCTCGCTCGTCGAGCCCGGCCGCTGCGGCTACACCCATACCAGCCGCGAGCATGCGGAGGATTCCTTCCGGGTGATCCAGGCCGAGGCGGCGAAGAACGGCTGGAAGGACGTGCCCTACGACCCGGCGCTCTATGCCAATACCGGCGTCATGCTCTATGACGCGCTGTATTCGCCGGCCTTCCTTTCGAAGAACATCATCGATGCGGCGCCGTTGCTTTTCGCCCGCTATCCGCACCAGACGCTGTCCTATTATCTGCTTCGCAAATACGACGTCTCGATGCAGAGGATCGACAAGCGCTTCAACAACAGCACGCTCTTCCTTACCGAGCCGGGGAAGGACTGGCGCGACAGCGAACTGAGCGATTCCTTCATCTATCACGTCACCGGCTTCTGGAAGGAAGATCGGGAGGAGGTGGTGAAGGTGGTGCTGGAGAAGCTGGCGGAGAAGTTCGCCGCCGACGAGATTTCCTCCGTCTGAGCGATCTGTCGGGTCGTCGGCCGGCCGGGCCACCGCGCGGGATCGACTTTCCGGTGTAGATGCTTCGTTGCTGCGGCCGGTGTTCGCGGGCAGGACGCTTTCCGCGTGCCGGGCCGTCGGAGACGGCTGGCCGGACAGGCCCTTGCCCAGGGCAGACGGCTCCGGCTAGGTGGACGGCGAGGGCGCTTCGGCGGGGAAATGCGCGGTGATGGCCGCCCAGACATGTCCGTAATACGGGTCTTCATAGTGATAGGGGGCCGGGCCCCATTGATGTTCCGTCGCCGCCCGCCGTACGGAATCGTCGGCGCGCACCGCCACGGCTTCCGGCAGGGCGGCGCAGATGACATCGTAGAGTTCGTCGAGAAACGCGTTGTGCTCCGCCACGGTCTTGTCGTCGGAGCCGCCGCCGGTCGCCCATAGCGCCCGGTGGATCACGATCGGCATGTGGCCGACAGCCTCCTTCAGCTTCGCGGCCCAGAGCGGCGCGAGCTCCAGCGTCTCGGCACGCATGGCCAGGGGCGCGCGATACTTCCAGGGCGGCGGCAGCTTGCCCATCGCGACCTCGAAGCCCTTGGAATTCGTCAGGATCGTCTCGCCGTTGTTCCAGGTGGCGAGCCGCTCGTCGATCATGTCGACGATGCACAGATCCGCCTCCACCGTGCTGAGCTGGCGAAAGGCCGACTTGGCGATGTCGGTATCGAAGTTCCGGCGCTCGAAGCCCGACAGGTCCGAGGGATCGCCATAGGACAGCTTGCCGGGCGACTTGGCGAGGATCGAGCGCACCGTGCCGCGAGCGAGGTATTTCTTTACCTTCACCGACTCGCCGGTGGCGATGCGGATCATGTCGCGGCTGACGCAGGTCCCGAGGATGGCGACACTCTTGATGCGGGTGTCCCCGGCGGCGACGGCCTCCGTCAAGAGCCCGTTCCCAGGAAGCCCGACATGCGGCTCTGCAGCGAGGTCACGTGGCAGTTCTCCGCCACGAAATCACGGCCGGCGCGTGCGTAGTGCATGTAAAGGTCCTTGTCCGCCCAGACGCGGCGGATGGTCTCGCCGACCTCGTCCGGCTCGCAATAGATGGCGGCATCGTGGAAGGTCTCGCGGAACACCGGCGGCAGTACCGCGGGCACGCCGCGGGCCATGGCTTCCGCGACGTTGCGGCCGAATTCCTCGATATATTGCGTGTGCGGGAAGTGGACGAGGAAGTCGAGCGAATCGATGAAGTCGAGCACCGGGATGCTGTCGAACTCCAGCACTTCCCAGTTCTCCGGGATGCTGCTCAGAAGCCGCTCGGGGGTGTTGGCGCCGCCGAGCAGGCGCACCGTCACCTCGGTGTCCGCCATATAGGCGGCGGAGAGCAGCGAGGTGTCCTCCGGCCACTTCGTCCAGTGGTCGCGGGCGTGGCGGCCGATGACCGGCGGCCGGTCGGCGTCCCGCGGCGGCGGATCGCGCAGCGGCACGTTGATCGGCGGCAGCCAGTCGATATCGGTCATCCTCAGGCCGCTGTCCTGCTCGTCGAGATGGCGGCGCACCAGGGTGGAGATCGGCGCCCAGAGCGGGCGCACGCCGAACAGCCGGCGGAAATCGCGTTCGGCGATCAGCGGCTCGTAAAAGCTGTTTTGTCCGCCCAGCACCTGGTAGGGGAGCTGGTTGACCAGGATCACGCCGTTCTTGGTGACGATCCGCGGGAAGCGGTCGAGCATGTGCTTCATCACCGGCGGGTGATGCAGGATCAGCAGGTCGCACTCCGCCTCTTCCTCGCAGGTGATGATGTCGACCTGGGGAAGCTGGTTGCGGTCGCGATAGGCCGGATCGATGTCCGGCAGCAGGCGCAGGTCGCCGCGCGGCCAGTGGAACAGGCCGACGCGCAGGCCCGCCGCCACCGCGGCGTCGATATAGCCGAGGTTGCAGCCGCGCGTGCCGCCGAGCAGCGACAGATCCGAGACGAGGATCATGTCGTATTTCGGCTCCGGCCGCATGTGATAGGGCAGCAGCAGCTGCGGCGAGGCGAAGGGCTCCTTCTTGCTCGCCCGCTCGCCCGGGATGACGCCTTCCGCCTCCCATTTCCGCCGCATGTGCTCGACCTGGCGGTCATATTCGTGGCGCACGCCGAAGGTGAGGCTGAGCAGGCTGGTCTCGCCCTGCTCGGTCAGCGATTCCGGGCGCACGAGGAAGAACGACATCGGGGTGTTCGGCAGGGCGTCGACCAGCTTTTCCGGCCCGAACCGGTTGCGCAGGCGCGCCACCATCTCGGCGTCGGCATTGGCGCGCACGCCGTCCCACACGCCGACCTCCTCGAGGTCGCTGCGCCGCACCAGCAGCGAAGGATAGCTGCGGTGCACGGTTTCGAGGTTGCGGCGGCTGGGCCGGATGCCGAAGCGCAGGTCCGGCGTCACGCGGCACATCATGGTGAAGGTGGCCTTCACCTCCTCCGGGTCCCGCTCGAGGAACGGCTTCATCTGCGCCGCCAGCATCTCGGGATGGGACCAGTCGTCGCTGTCATGGACGGTGATGAACTCGCCGGTGGCGTAGCCCAGCGCGTTGTTGCGGGTGATGTAGGCGCCCTGGTTCTCGCTGTTGCGGAAGATGCGCACGCGATCGTCCAGCGCCGCGAAATGCTGCATCCGTTCCCAGGTGCCGTCCGGGCTGCAATCCTCGACGATGACCAGTTCGAGGTTGCGCCAGGTCTGGCCGAGGATCGATTCCACCGCGAGGTGGATATGTTCCTCGGCGCCATAGGCGGCCATGAGGACGCTGATCTTCGGCCCGTCGGTGATCCAGCGGTCGGTGGCGTCGCAGCGCAGGCTGTTGATGTTCAGCTCTTCCTTGTCGAGATCGACACGGAGCGTCGCAAGCCCGTCCTGCTCGAACATCGCGTTGAAGGCCGCAAGGCGCTCGGCGCTGGTCTCCTTCAGCGCGGCGGGATTGTCGAGGCCGCGCAGATAGGAGACGTTGGTTCCCATCAGCCGGTAGTCATTGTCGTCGGGCCGGGCCTTCGACGCATCCTCGATGCGCTTGGCGGCGGTCTCGAGGTCGCCGACCTGCAGCAGCGCGTTAATTTCGACCAGACGGAAGGTCTTGCGGCGGGCGAACGGCTTGGAGAGGCCGCGCACGTCGCTCAGCAGCTCGACCACCTGCCGGAAGTCGCCCTTCACCGAGAACCAGCGCGCCAGCTCCCAGCTGGCGCGCACGCGCGCTTCCGGGTGGGACAGGCGCGATTTGGCGATGCGCAGCAGGTTTTCCTGCGCGACCTGCGAATAGCCGCCCCACAGCGCACGTTCGAGATGCCCGATCTCGGCGTCGATCGCCTTGAGGTCCTTGGAGGCGATGCTCGGCGCCGGCGGGGAGGGGGGCGTGGCCGGCGCTGGCGCGGGAGCCGCCGCCGGTGCCGCGGCTGCCGGCTCCTGGGCGGCCTGCGGGGGCGCGGCCGGGGCCGCCGCGGGGGATGCCTTGGGCGCGGCGGTGAACAGCGGCAGCACGGTGGCCATGGGCGGGACGGCGGGTGCCGGCGCCCCCTCTTCCCGCAGGGTTCCGATGGCGGGCAGGGGAATGCCGTTGAACTGCGTCCCCTTCTCGAGGTCGCCTTCCTTGACGAGCGTCACCAGGCCGAGCCGGACCGCCACCTGCGGCGCGCGGATCACGAAGTCCACATGCAGCGTGTCGCTGACGCCGCCGGGAATATGACCGGAAGCGATGTCGTCATAGGCTTCCTTGAGGATCTCCTGATCCTCGGGTCGCAGCACGACCTCGAAGCCGGTCGCGTAGGCGGGGATTTCGACATTGTTGTCGACGGCGAGCACGGTCGAGACCAGCTTGCCGCCCTTGCCGCGCCGCACGATCTCGATCGCATCGACGATGCCGCCGTCGGCGCCGTCGGCGGCGCCGAGCACGAAGGCGACCGCCAGCGCGAAGCGACGATCCTCGCGGTCCACGGGGATCTCCGCCTCGATGCGGAGAAACCCGTCTTCCTGCACGCCCAGCACACGCAGGCCGGGCGCCACGATACCGCCGCCATCGCTGACCAGCGGTATCGACACGTTGCTATAGGCCGCTTTCGTGGCCCCTTGCTTGAGGACGATCGACCATCCGCCCCGTATGAACACCCGAGGCCCGGAAACCCGCACGCCATCGAGGGAGGATTCGGCCAGATTCGTCTTCATGCGCAACCTTCACTGCAGCGACACCAACCCTTCAGGCTGCCGCGGTTTCCTCTACGGCGACCTCAACCAGCGGCGGGGCGACGTAATAGAACACGGTATTGCTGTTGATGTCACGGAACTCGCTCGGCGGGATGCGCCAGCGATCGAGGTCCGAGTCGGAGAAGCGCGCCGCGAAATTGAAGCGCGGGTTGCTCTGGCGACGCATGGTGGCCAAAGCGCGGGGGAAGTCCGCCGCTCCGAACAGGCGGTTGCGATCGGCGCGGCCGAAGCGCTTGGAACGCTCGGCCTCGTCGAGCATCAGGCCGCCGCCTTCATCGGTGCGGGGACCGCGCACGGTCACCGTGAACAGATGAATGCCGTTCGGCTTCAGCAGGCTGTCGAGCTTCGACACCGCGTCCATGGGACGGCCGTTGAGGAGCTCGAGCGCGTTGTTGTGCAGGATGATGTCGTACTTGTCGTCGGAAGCCTCGATCAGCGCGTCGAGGTCGGGGTAGGATTCGCAATCGACGAAATCCACCGCGGTGCCTTCGATCGTCTTGGCGCTGTAGCCCTTGCCGTAGGTCTTGCTGAGGAAGCGGGCCGCGGCCCGATCCGGCATAATGTGAAGAACCTTCTTCTTCTTGCTTTCAAAATAACCAAGGCACTTCAGGGCAAGGATCTCAGCACGCTCTCTGGCTTTCGACTTGCACTTCTTGCACTCCTCCAGGGTGCGCCCCCGGAAGTCTGCAAATTTATCCCCTCCGCAAATCGGACAAGAGAAATCAACCACCTTCTTATCCCCATTATAAAATATAAAACGCCCAAGTGAGCAATCGCAGCATAAAGCTAACCCAGCTTCGATCCCCTTGGCAAGGCGGAAGAAAATGATTTGCGCCCTCTCTGTCAGGTTGAGCGAGAGTAGTTTCCGCAACGTGCGGCCGAATGCGCGGCGAGGGGACCCGAATCCGTGTGTGGCAAAACTGTGGCGGAAGGCGTCGGTGGCCGCCGCTTCCTTCCCGGGGAGAGTCTATTGCTCCCGGCGGGGGCGTCCGGTGTGTCCGGTTTGTTCCCGTCCGGGGGAATGTTGCTGACGTTCCGTCACCCCAAGACCCGGCGCGAGGGGCGGATGACGGGCTTAATCTTGCCGTGTTGCGACGGCTCACTGCGGCGCGTGCCATGCTGAGACTGTTGACATCGATCCCCCGCCTGCTTTTCGAGGCCGTCATCGCGCTGATCGTCGTGCTCGACGAACTGGCGCGCCCGGTCTATCGCCCGCTCATCGCGGCGGTGGCGCGGTGGCGGCTGATGCGGCGCTTCGAGGCCTGGGTGGCCGGGCATGGCCGTCTCGCCATCCTCATCCTGCTCGCCGTGCCGCTGGCGATCGTCGAGCCGATGAAGTTCCTGGCGGTGATCTGGGCGGCGCGCGGCCATTACGTCACGGGCACGCTCGCCCTGGGGCTCGCCTATCTCGCGAGCTTCGTGGTGGTGGAGCGCATCTACAGCGCCGGCAAGCCGAAGCTGATGACCTTTCCCTGGTTCGCCTGGGGCGTGGGGCTGATGCTGGCGGTGCGTGCCGTGGTGCTGGAAAGATTGCGCGCCAGCCCGCTCTGGCAGGGTGGCGCGCGGCTGGCGGCGCGGTTGCGCGCCGCCTTCGCACGTTTCAGGGCCGGCGCGGAGCGCTGAGGCCCGCGCGTCTCACCACTTGCCGGTATTGGGCATCGAGGTCCAGGGTTCCTGCGGCTCCTTGGCGCCGCCCTTCTGCAGGAGCTCGATCGAGATGTTGTCCGGCGAGCGGATGAACGCCATGTAGCCGTCGCGCGGCGGGCGGTTGATGGTGACGCCGGCGTCCATCAGCTTGCGGCAGGTGGCGTAGATATCGTCCACCTCATAGGCGAGGTGGCCGAAATTGCGGCCTTCGCCATAGGCTTCCGGGTCCCAGTTGTAGGTCAGCTCGACCTCGGCGACGCCGGCCTGGCCGGGAGCGGCAAGGAAGATGAGGGTATAGCGACCCTGCGGGACCTCCTTGCGGCGCACCTCCTCGAGGCCGAGCTTGTTGACGTAGAAGTCGAGCGAGGCATCGATATCGGTGACGCGCACCATGGTGTGCAGATATTTCATGGCTTCCTCGGCTGGAACGGCGAGTGAACGGGGCAGGTGAAAGACGCGGCCCGCATGGCCGCAGCAGGTGACAGGCGGCAGCAACATATGGTTCTCGACGACGACATCAAGTCCGCGCGGCGGGCGCTTGCCGGCCTGCTGGGCGACATGCGCGCCGGCGTCGCCTTCACCGGCGCCGGCATTTCCACCGAATGCGGCATCCCGGATTTCCGCTCGCCGGGCGGGCTGTGGACGCGCAACCGGCCGATCGACTTCGAGGCCTTCCTCTCCAGCCGGGAGATGCGCGACGAGGCGTGGCGGCGGCGTTTCGCCATGGAGGCGGCGTTCGGCGGCGCGCAGCCGGGGCGCGGCCACCGGGCGCTCGCCCGCCTCATCGCCGGCGGCCGCCTCGCCGCCGTGGTGACGCAGAACATCGACGGGCTGCACCAGGCCTCCGGCGTGCCGGAGGAGCAGCTCGTCGAGCTGCACGGCAACTCCACCTATGCCACCTGCCTCGCCTGCGGGCTGCGGCACGAGCTTTCCTGGGTCCGGGCGCGATTCGACGCGCTGGGCGGGCGGGCGCCCGATTGCCGCGCCTGCGATGGCCCGGTGAAGACCGCGACGATTTCCTTCGGCCAGGCGATGCCGGTCGAGGCGATGACGCGGGCGCGACAGTTTACACATGACTGCGATGTGTTTCTGGCCATCGGTTCGTCGCTGGTCGTGTATCCCGCGGCGGGATTCCCCTTGGAAGCCAAGAGGAACGGGGCAAGACTGGTGATCATCAATCGGGAGGCGACCGAGTTCGACGCGCTTGCCGACCTGGTGATCCACGCCGACATCGGCGACATATTGGATGAAGTCCAATAGCCACAGTCCGGCATTTTGCATCGATTGGGGTGTTTTCGTGGCGGAATCGGATGCTATGCTCGCCTCTGCTTGAATCGCGGGGCTGGTGTTGGCTGGGCGGCGGGGGCGCTGCCGCAAGCGGGGTGGGTCGATGGTATCCGACGGATCTTCGCCACGTTATGGTTCGAGCGCGCGTGGCGGGCCGGGCAGCGAACTCGATGGGGCCACGGAGGCGGATGCCGTCGTCTTCCAGGTCGCCGGCACCATCAAGTGGTTCGACGTTTCCAAGGGATATGGCTTCATCATTCCCGACCAGGGCGGCGGGGACATCCTGCTGCACGTCACCTGCCTGCGTCGCGGCGGTTTCCAGACCGCGCAGGAAGGCGCCCGGGTGGTCTGCGAGGTGGTGGCGCGCGAGCGCGGCTTCCAGGCGCTGCGGGTCATCTCCATGGACGAGACCACGGCGCTGCACCATTCCCAGTTGCCACCGGCGCGCACCCATGTGGCGGTTCAGCCCACCGGCGGCTTCGAGCGGGCGTGGGTGAAGTGGTTCAACCGCCTGCGCGGCTTCGGCTTCCTCACCCGCGGCGAGGGCACCGAGGATATCTTCGTGCACATGGAGACGCTGCGCCGCCACGGCCTGACCGAGCTGCGCCCGGGGCAGGTGGTGCTGGTGCGCTTCGGGCCGGGGCCGAAGGGGCTGATGGCGGCCGAGGTCCGTCCCGACGGTTCCTCCATGCCGTCCTCGCACTGATCGCCGAATCTCCGGGCGGAAGGCGGCCGGTCATACCGCCGCCATGTTGCGCTGGTGCCTTGCTGCGCTCCCCGCCGACCGGGAGGCGACGCGGCGTCCGCCGCTTCCTCGACGTCTCCCGTCAAGAAATTCGTCCAGTCACGAAACCCGTGCAGCGCAAGAACCTCGTCCGATGATCGCTCCGTTCCGCCTTTCCCTGCTGCCGGCCGTGCTGCTGGCGCTCGGCGCCGTCTTCCTCGTCCTTGCCCCGAAGGCCGCCCGGGCGGCCAGCTTCGAGAAGGCGACCATCGAGACCCGTAACGGCCCGGTGGTGTTCGAGGTGGAGATCGCCGTCACCGCCGATGAGCGCGCCAAGGGGCTGATGTACCGCACCGAGCTGGCGCCCAATTCCGGCATGCTGTTCGATTTCGCGGTGCCGCAGCCGGTCTATATGTGGATGAAGAACACCTATCTCCCGCTCGACATGCTGTTCATCCGCGCCGATGGGCGGATCGCGCGCATCGCCGCCGACACCACGCCGCTCTCGACCCGGACCATCGAATCCGGCGAGCCGGTGCGCGGCGTGCTGGAGCTGCCCGCGGGAACGGCCAAGGCCCGGGGCATCGCGGTCGGTGATCGCGTACGGCACCGATTCTTCGAGGCCAATTGAGCGGTTCGGACGGCAATTGAGCTGTGTCGGCGCCGGGCTATCGGTCGGCGCGGGCTGCCGAAGCGACCTGCACCGGCCTTCGCGCCGGCGCCCCCATCCGGGCATTTCCCCGCCTATCCGGCGCGGGCTTCGGCCGCGCGGGGCGGGCTCGGGCGCATGGCCCGGGGGAGTTTTCGCTCCGTCTCTTGCCATCGGCCCCCTCTCTATGCCATTGCATGCGGTGGGCACCGGATCGGTGCTCGAAAACGTTGGAACACAACGGGTTTCGGTCGGCGGGGTATAGCGCAGCCCGGTAGCGCGGAAGTTTTGGGTGGTTCGCGCCGATTATACACTAACCACCTGCAATGTCGTCCTTTTTCACTTCCTCCACGGGCCCCGGTTGGGACTTTTGTTGGGAATAATCGACGTCTAGCGCGTCACGCAGATCATCGTCGGTTACGTGGGCATAGCGGCCAGTCGTTTCGATCCTCGAATGACCCAACAGGCGCTGCACGAGCTTCAGGTTGCCGGACGCGCGCAGAAACCGGGTCGCTTTGGTGTGCCGGTGATCGTGCCATCGATAATCCTTGATGCCGGCGGCTGAGAGGGCGCGGCGCCATTCGCTCATCAAACCATTCTCGGTGATGGGATGGCGCTCGCCCCGCTTTCGGCCCTCTCTGGTCCGCTGGGCGATATATGTGAAGACCGATTCGGCATGCTTTCCCTGCAGGGGCCAGAGGATGTCGCGCATTTCCTTCGACAGAGGAATGGAATAGTCGCGCCCACCCTTCCCCTTGATGTTCACGCGCCGGTTGCCCCAATCTATGTCTGGCCATTGCATCTTCAGGCAGCCGGACAACCGTACGCCGCTCGCCAGTGCGAAAAGGGATATCGGCTGGTAGTCCGGCCTTAGCTGGCGGAACAACTTCTCCTCCTCTTCGGGCGTCAGCTCTCGGATGCGTTCGTTAGGTTCATCAAGAACATGCGAACTCCACTTAATGTTCGGTATTGGCTCTTCCCAGACATCGCGAGCCCGATAAAGGACCTTGCGGATGATCTCCGTCACCGAACGATTGACCGTTGCGGGCTTCACCAACGGCGCGTCTTTTTTGGTCTCTACGCGCTCGCCGCGTCGCCGCGCTACGAGGTCGGCGACAATCGAACCATTGATCGACACAAGCAGGGTGGAGCGCCCAATCCGTTCGCTTACCCAGTCCAGCGCGCGCTTCGTATGGCGGTCGCCGCCGCCGGCATGGAACTGCCCCACCTCAAGCCAAAAGCGATCCGCTGCGTCGCCCCAGGTCAGCTTCCCGACTGATGGTCGTTGTCCCTTACCCAATTCCGCTCGGATCTGGGTACGGATGCGGTCTTCGTGCGCTTCGGCTTTCCGCTTCGCGGTCTCGCCGGTGTTGCCCGAATAGCGACGACCCTTGAGCTGGAAGTCGTAATAGTAGGTATCGCGACCCTTCTGTTTGTAGACGGACAAGGCGCGCTCTCCCACCGCTTCCGGCGCTCGATGAAGTCGTCGAGATCGGCGGGGTCGAACATCCTCCTGACCCGCTTGATGCCTCTCCCGACTGCAACGTATTTGATATCGCCGTTTGTAACATGCTCGCGCAGCGTGCGCTCGCACACCGCAACGTAGTTGGCGGCTTCAGCGACGGATAGAAGTCTCCCGCTCATCCCCGCACCTCACCAGCCAGAGCGCGGCAAAGTGCAATGTCATCCTCGTATTCCAGAGGAAGCTCTGCGCCGACTTCGGCATCGATCCATTCAGTGAGGCGGGCGATGATACGTATCAATTGCTTCGGGTGGGCGACGGTAGGCGCCTCTCCCTCAAGAAGAGTGACCCAATGCACACCGTACGCTTCGGCATATTTTTTGGCGTCGGCAACGTCCATCCCACGGTCGCCGTTCTCATGCCCGTAATAGGTTGAACCGACCCATCCGAAGGCACGGATCGCCTTCGCGGCCGTCCGGTATCCGGCGTTGATGCGTGCGCGTTTGAGCCTACCGGCTGCCGTGAGAACCCCGCTCATACCCCGGCCTCCTTAGCGAGCGCGCGACCATCTCTGACCCCGGCCGCGTATGCGCGTTCAAGTTCGCGGATGATGAAATCCTTGTCGGATACGCAATCGCAATATGGGGTTTCGCCTGCCATCCACGCTCTGATCTTGCGTTGGCGGACAAGGTTTGCGAGCAACATCGCTTGCCAATAGCGGCGGCGGCCTGAAAGCGGCGCCTTAACCTGCATGGCCGGCCTCCTTAGCGAGCGCGCGGACGCGCCGTCGTGCTGCCCAAGCGATGTCCTTCCACTTCACTGGCTCTTCGGCCTCTTTGAAGCTCCAACCTTCACCGCTATGAGCGTCGTATGTGA
The DNA here is from genome assembly GCF_018390555.1 of Ancylobacter oerskovii. Taxonomy (GTDB): domain Bacteria; phylum Pseudomonadota; class Alphaproteobacteria; order Rhizobiales; family Xanthobacteraceae; genus Ancylobacter; species Ancylobacter oerskovii. Next base: position 388,304 of record NZ_JAHBGB010000037.1, read on the forward strand.
GGGCCGCTTCCACCTCCTCCAACACTCTCGCCCTTATGATCGGCAGGACGGCGGCGAGGGCGGCTTCCATGGCACCGTCATGGGTTGGGCGGTTCATATAGGCGGATTGCATCATCTCGACCCACTCCGCCTTGCGCTGCTGTTGGGTGAGCGCTGTCACGGGCGGTCCTTCTCTGCCAGCTTGTTCATGGCGGCTTGATGCACGTCACGAAACAGATCGTATCGCGCGGACAGAAGCTGCATTGAGCGGTCGTAAGCGTCCATGACGCGCCGATGGCTTTGGTTGGTCCACCAGCGGCAGGGGATAGAGACCAAAAGCGCCCCGACGATCAGGCCAAACATGAAGGCGGAGAACAGTGGCTCACTTGGCATTCCCGCCTCCCTCAAGCGCGGCGCGGCCGGCTTCGGTCACCGCCCATTCTTTCATGACCGCATAGACGCTCGGCACTTCGACGACGTGACCGCGCTTCTCCAGCCGCCGGCATGAGCGCAGCACGTCGCTTGTGCGAAGGCCCGGCGTGAAGTTCGGCCTATTCGACCAACTCAGCATGTTACGGATGACATAGGTCGCATTGCCGCTCTGGTATGGCGCTAGGACGGCCAGCACACGGGCATCAAGTTCGGCCAGCCGCTCACGCATCCTCGCCTCCTGTGGGAGGCTGAGGGCGGAGGAGGGCGCTCCCCTCCTCCTTCTCAGAGATCGCAGCCCAGCGGCAACCCGTGGCCGGCGGCTGGGAGGAGAACGCCATTATAGCATCAATCGACATTCGGTGGTGCCGGATGCCGCTTAGGCAAGCCTCGTTGGCTTCCGAGGCAATCGTGTAGTTTCGTCCGATCCTGCGGCGATACTCGTTGTTCTCTTCGATCTGCCGTTCAAGCCGCGCTATCTCGTCCTTATGCCAAGCGACGACCTCCTCCAGCGCCGCCCGCCGCACCGCCTCTGCGTCGGTGGGTGGGGGTGAGGCCTTGACCGCCATCGCCCGTTCGAGAACGGCAACCGCGCGATCCACGTGCGGGCGTCCGATGGTGCATTTGCCCGGCCCCATGATGACGTAGGTGCCAAGAACCTCGACAATCTCGGACAACAGATCGGGCGGCACCGCCTCGGCATGCGCGGGGGCTGCGGCGAGCGCTGCGTCGTAGCCTGCGCCCATCATCGGAGCTTGCGAGCCGTCATACGGCTCAGCGACCGGCACCATCTTGAACTCACCGCTTGTCATCGGAGACCTCCGAATACGGGTAGACATCGGCCGGCCCCGCAACAGGCTCGCCAGTCTCCAGATCCACGACCGGAGAGCCCGCGAGACATTCCGCATGGCAGATTCCGAGCTCGATATCCGTCGAGCATTTGTCGGTGAGGGTGAACGCGCGCTCGCAAATCGGGCAGCGGTGTTCATCGTTCATCTGCGCGGTCCTTCTGTGCGAGGGCTTGGCGGTCACGCCTGACGCACGTCTCGATGCTGGCGGCGATTTGCTGATTGACCGAATACTCCCCGCCGCCATGGGCGATCAGCGCGGCGAAGCAGATCCTGCTCTTGCTGTCCTCCATGTCGCGGGAGTTCTTGCAGGGCCATGCGTAATTTTCTCGGCCGCAGAAGCGGCAGGGCTGCTCACCCGCCATGGTCATCACTCCCCCTCCTTGGCCGGCTGGGACAGGGCGGCGCGGCAGCCGGGACAGCAGGCATAGCGCCCAAAAACCGCCCACCCGGTGCGTCGCGCTTCCGCCGATGCGCTCCGCAAGTCGATGCCCTGTGGATTGGCGTTCTCATCAGAGAAGCAGCGCAGTCTCATGTGCTGCGTGCCATCCGGCCACTGCTTCCGCTCGTTGCACATCACCTCGACATAGAAGGCCATCGCGCTCATCCCCTGCCCAAGGCGGCGCGGATGTTGGCCGCGGTCTCTTTGGCGAAAGTTCCGGGGTAGTTGACGTCCTCGGGGCCATATGGCTCGCCGGTGTTGTCGCTATAGCCGGTCGGGTCCGCGTAGTTGTCGAGAGCGTCAAGCGCCACGTCTACCAGCCCAGTCAGCCGCTCCACCTCGCCCTTGCAGGCCGTGAGGGCGACTTTGTGGTGCTTCGCGGCCGTCTTCCAGACCTCCGCCACCTGTTGCAGCCCCACGTTCTCGGCCTGCAATTCGGCGATGCGGGCGGCGTCGGCTGCGCGAGCCTCCTTAATCGCCTGCTCGATCATCTCCTGAAAGTGCGGGTATTGATCGAACGTTGCGTCGGACAGATCGAGGTGCTTGCGAGCGATTGCCGAGATGTCCACCATCCCGCCCGCTTCGCCTGCCGGCTGCTGCGCCCGTTCGGCCTTCTCACGCTCGTAGGCGTCGTGCAGGTTCAAGGCCGGCTGCTGGGAGGGCGCGGGGGTGGCGTCGTACTTGGCGACCTTTGCCGGGTCGGGGACGAACCGCATGCCCACCGATGACGCGAGGCCATCTACCGCACCGATCAACTCAGCAGATCGGCCCTCCTCCCGCGCCACCGGCGGGGCGACTTCGATTTCTGACAGGATGCGTCGCGTGTGGTCTGACTGTGTAGCGGCTTTGGCGGCATCGAGGGTGCGAACCACGCATTTGCCGCGACAGGTCGTGAGCCACCACTCCCATTCGCCGCCCTTCGTTCTGGCGATGCAGTAGTCACCGACAACCGTATGGGAGATGTATTGCGGATGGACGTTCTCGCGTTCGACCCACACCAACTCCCGCACCTTCACCGCCCCCGGCTCCTGCGCGGCAAGGGCTGGGGCTTGTGCGTTCCATTCCGTGAGCATCTGCAAGATATCTTCGTCCGGCAGCGTGTCCTTCCAACTGCCAACGATGGAGAGCAGCCAATGCGTGGCGCCGAGTTTGGTAAGCGCCTTGGAAATTTGCGCGGCGATCTGGCCGGTGAGATCGTCCAGCGGTGCAGAATACAAGGGCTCGACTCGATAGCCGAAGCCTGGGTCGGGCGGCTGCTTAGATAGAAGAACCCATGGTGACGGCTGAACGGCCAGCCGGGGGTTAACGCATGTCATGCGCCACGCGACCGGATCAGCCTTCACGGCATCGACTGCGGGCGCGGTGTCAGGGGTGCTCATACCGGGCCTCCATCAGGGAAATGTTCAGATGGTTCGTTCGCGAAACGCTTCCAACCGAATCCGGTATCGTGAAGCTGGCGCTCGGAACGGCGGGCGACCCAGATGACAATGGCGCAGACGATCCCGACGCCGATCACCAGAAGGGCAAGGAGGAGGTTCAGGTCAGCGTCCGTCATGCCGCGCTCCTCTCAATGTCGAGGAAGGCGCGGATCACTTCCGCCGCGACTTGCGGGACGATGGCGTTGCCGAAGGCGCGCACTTGAGCCACGCGTCCGGGAAACCCATGAGCCAGCACGAGTGCGCCGGATCCAGGAGCACACCGCCGACGTTCTCCGCGGTCCCAGCCGATACCTCGGCCAGTGACCACCCGAAACCGTTCCCAGAACGCCCCGCCCACTTCGCCTTGGCTTTCGCTCTCCGCTCCGCCTTGCGCAGGATGTTGCCGCCGTTTTCCTCGGCGGTTGGTGTTGGCCACCCAGTAAATCCGTGGCCTGCCGTGCGGCGCGCCAACGGACGCAGCGCAGATATCGATAGCCCCGCAGGCATCTCCCAGGTCTTCCAAGTCAGCGCGTATTCCGGCGAGCCATTCACGTCCATCTGAACTCGCAACCTGCTCTCCAAAAGCCACTGGAGGGCGGCACTCGGCGTAAAGCTCGTAAAAAGAGGGCCAGAGATGGCGTCTATCGGCATGGCCCTTTCGCTGTCCCGCGCTCGAAAGCGGCTGACAGGGACAGGAGGCTGTCCAGACAGGGCGGAGGTCAGGCCATCCGGCGAGCCGCAGTGCGTAGGACCATCCACCGATGCCGGCGAAGAAGTGGCATTGCGTGTAGCCCGCGAGGTCGTCCGGTCGGACATCCACGATGCTCCTCTCGTCGACATCGCCAGGCGCGATCAGGCCCTCGGCGATCAGGTTGCGCAGCCACTGGGCGGCATAGGGATCGATCTCATTAAAATACGCTCTAGCCTCAGCCATTTGCTCTTTTCCTGGCTTTGTATTTGCGCGCGAGCATGTTCACGCAGGCTCGGCACTGCCGCGCACCACGGGGCGTGATGATCAAGTTACTGCCTTCAAAAGGATGGCCGCGTTTGCAGAACAACTTCGCGGCGTTGCGGCCCATGGCCGTATTGCTGACGCGCATATTTTCGCGATGCGGAACAGCTCGAAGATGCTCTGGGTTGATGCAGCCACGGTTGCGGCAGATGTGATCTATTTCGTTTCCCTCGCCAATCTCTCCGCAGAAAAGACGATAGGAAATGCGGTGTGCTTGCTCGGGCCGCCGCCCGTTCCATAGGGTTCCGTATCCGGTAGGTTGTTTCGCGCCGTGCCAGTTCCAGCACCCGGTGTCTGGGTCAGCTATGAATTTGACTCGCAATCTAGCTTCAACGTCCGTCATGCCGCGCCTCCCAGGCCGATAGCCCATCCCCAAAGGACGGCTACGAAGATGGCCATGCCGATGGCGGGGGCGAGGACGTGCGCGATGTACTGGGCGGGGCTCATCGTGAGCGCTCCATAGATAGGGGCGAGCGCGGAGCTCGGGCTATTCGGGTGAGAGCGGGGCGTTCAGGGCCAGCAGGGCCAGCACCGCGAGGGCCACGGCGTCCATGAGGGCGATGACCAGTAGGAGCGTCATGGCGCCTACTCCGCCGCCCTGAGGAGGCCATGCCGAAGGCGAGGCGATGGCTCGTTGCCGACGAAGTACAAGCCTTCGTCTTCGTCGTGCTCGGCCTCTTCGGCGGCGATCAGCGCCATGGCGACGTGCCATTCGGCATTCGAGAGCAGGTCGGCCAGCGTTGCGGGGATGTCGGAGCGAAAATCGGCCGCGTCCTTCGGCTCGACCATGCCCGAGAGCTTGATCAGCTCTTCGACGATGGGAGCCGCTTCGGCCCGGCACCTGTCGAGTACCTGATCGAGAGCGCCGATAGCCTGCGTGATGCGGGGATCGGCAGCCTTGAGGGCGGCTTGGATGGTGGGGGAATGGGCCATCACGCCACCTCATCCGAGGTGCGGCCTTCGGCGCGGGCGATGGCGGCGCGAACCATGTCGAGTGCATCGGTGGCGATGCCCTCGCCTGACATCCAGCGCTCGGCCGCCTTCAGCGCCGCCAGCATGTCGGGCGCGGCGGCGATCAGGCGAGCGTTGGCGCTGCCTTCTTCGGCGGCGTTGTCCCGCCAGGAGGCGACGAATGCCGGGGTGTTCCCATCCTTGTCCGCCACAGGGAAACCGAAGCCGCCAACGGTCATCCGTCGACATTCGCCGAGGACCCAAGGCCCAGGAGTATGCGAAGCCATCTCAATCTCCGAAGAGAGAGGAAGCGCCCCGGCCATCTGAGGGGGCTCGGGAGGAAGGCCGGGGCGCGTCACCTCGGGGAGGTGATGAGTGGGTTATAAGTGGGATTATTCCCACCGTCAACATAAAAGTAGGAAATTTCCCTCTTCCGGTCAAAATCGTTGGCGACGGCACGAATCAGACTCGACTCTCCGCTTGAACGTTCTCATGATGAGAACATAAACGGAACATTAACCTTTGGAGACCGAGGATGGCCGAGGAAGGAGAGGGGCGGATTGTCGCCCGTTTTGCGATCCACATTTGCTGCGACAGCTGCTCCAGCACGAGTGCGAAGCGCCTGGATGTTCCAGATGTCGAGGATGCGCCGACGACGGTCGAGGAGCTTCTAGAGAGCGCGTTGCTAGCGCGTCAGACCTTCTGTTGCGAAGTTTGCGAAAGCCGGATTGCTTACGTCACGTCGATCAAGCGGCTGCGTGAGAAAGAGCCGATCCATGCTTGACGCGCCTCCCGCGAACCGCGACCGGGCGGAATGGATAGCGATTGCGGTCCTCGGTTCGATAGCCAAGGATCCGTCTCGGCTGGAACAGTTTCTGAACGTGACCGGGATCGCGCCGCGAGCTGTCCGCTCACTCGCGGACGATCCACGCTTTCTGGCAGGGGTGGTGGACTATGTAGCGGACGAGCCGGCCCTGGCGGCGATCATCGTGTCCGAATTGTCTCTGCACCCGGCCGATCTGAGCATGGCGCAATACGCGCTTCGGAGGCCGAAGATCGCGGAACCAAGCGCCAACGTCGTGCGTCTTCCGATCCCGCCAAGGAGAGTGAAATGAGCAAGCGCACCTTCTATGTCGTACAGCCTTATGAAGCCGGCAAGCGCGGGGCGATCCGAGCTGGCGCGCCGATGGAAGCCCGGACGCGAGAGGACGCCGAGCGGATCGCGAAGCGCCTCAGCCTGATCAAGCTTGGGGCGATTGCGTTCTCGAAGGACGTGGATCCCGACAGCGATGACGCTGACGAGCCCGTCCTGATCGCATCGTTCGGCCAGGTGCCCGAGGGCGTGCTCGAGGCCTGAACGAAAAGCCCGGCCTGAGCCGGGCTAGTTGTGACGATCAGCCTAGGCGACGAAGCCAAGGCGCTCATATAAATCAGCGGTGGCGGATAAGTTCCGGTCCAGAAAGAAAGAGCCCGGCCGAAGCCGGGCTAGTGCTGACCATCGCGCCTGAGGGGAAACATCAGGCGTCGGCAAAACTCACTATCGGCGCCGCGGTTCCCGGCCCAGAAACGAAAAAGCCCGGCACTTGGCCGGGCTTCTACTCCTCACCGACGGGCCGCCCGGTCTCAGGATCAACGTCGTAAACACCTGGGATGCGGACATCCCTCGGCCAGTACCCCAGCCCCGCAAGGCTGACGAACATGTCTCCGTGCCGCCACAGTATGGTTCCGAGATTCTTGTTCTTGTCCTTTCCGGCCAAAGGGACACCCTTTTGTTCTAGCGCCCGCACCAGTTCGCCTCGCTTCATCGGCTTGCCAAATTCGAGCAGAGTCTCACGCGCATAGCGAGCAATCGTCTCAGGGGGCAATTCCCCCCTTTCTCTTTTCACGACTTGTTCTTCAAGCGTGTCCGCCGGTGTTGCAAAATCAAACTCCGGCTGACTGACTCGAATGGTCTCTTCGAGCATCTGAATCGTGGCGTCGAGTTTATCGAGCTGGTCAACCAACCGAGCCCGCCGTCCCCGCAATTCACGCATTATCTGGCGATAATCTGCCATGGGTCGCTCAGCCCTGCTCAACACCGACACATGCAGCATCATACACCAGCCTCGTCTCGCCTGGAGAGTGGATTCCAAAGAAGGTTAACGGAATCTTAAGTCGGGCACAATCCGCCTCTGTCCCCACCCAAGGGTTGCCCGTCGAGTTGGGATTCGCTAGAGTCGGTGGTGTTGAGGTGCCTGGTAACGCAAACGGCTCCGGATGGCAGTCCGGAGCCGCTCATGGTTGCCAGCGTTTCTCGGGGCCTTGGAGTGCCATCCCGAGAACGAAGGCGTGTCACATATGTTTGCGTAACGCGCGAAGCGTATGTCATTCGGCCAGAGACTTCAAGGGCACGCTCCATAAGGGAGTGACCCCCATGTCCAGCAAGTGCTGTCATTGGGTCCGCCCCTACACGCGCACGCGGTTTGGCCGCGAAGAGCACGTGTGTGGGCACTGGCGCTGCTGCTTCCTCTAGGAAGCGAAGCGTGTCCCGCTAACTTTTGGCGCGCGATATGCCGCCCGAGGTGAGCTCGTCGTCGGGGAGATATTCCCGACGACCTTCCTTTGCTTCTTTAGCGAGAATGCGTGCAATTAACTGCACTCAGTGTCCCGGTCCCTCACCTCCGCCCCCACTTCGTAGGGCGGGTGATGTCGGTGACGAGGGCTACCACATTCTCGGGTACGTATGGGAAAGGCGCAGCAGGATGGCGAGGATCTTCACTTCGCGCCCGTCATCGGCTGTTAGATCGCGAGTGACAACGATTGGCTTATGCCGTGGATCGGTGGAGCGGGGCTGGAATTCGACCCGGTCGTCGAATAGCGCGACTTGTTTGACCGACCATTCCCGAAGGTGGCCGCCTGCCAAGCTCTGTTGCACCACGACGATCATTCCATCGCGCAACGGGGGGCTGCCGACATCCTCGTAATCGATGCAGATAATGCGATCCCCCGGGAAGAGTGGCCGGCCGGGGAGGGCGTTCATCGAAGTCCCAACAATATCAAAGGCCATGAGGCGCGCCTGCGGATATGTGGGATCGCGCGGTTCGTCGAACCAAACCTCATCGGCTTCATACAGTTCGTCCACGGGCCTGAACGCTCCCGCTTCGACCGGACCTTGCAGCCGCACGCGCACGAAGGGTGCTGACGTCTTCACGACGTCGGACACCAGCTTCTCGTCAGGCACCGGCTCGCCATTGATTGCAGCAGTGAGTTGGCCAACTGTCCAGTGGAGAGCCTCCGCCAGTCGCGCCATGCTTGGCTGGCGGACAGACTTCTTCTTCTCCTCGACGATGTCGCGAATGAACGTTTTCTCCATGCCAACAGCGGTTGCCGCCTCAACCGGACCCAGTCCGATCTCGGCAAGCCGCGCAGACACAACATCCTTCAATGGCCTGTTCATGTAGGAATTATCCCACGCGCGGATAGTCGCATGCGAATGGGAAATTTCCCTTGTATGGTGGGTTATATCCCACTATAAAGGAGCCATGGAACATGAACTCCGCTCCAATTTGATCGCCTGCGCCGAAGCTTTTGCGAGCGCGCGCGACCTCAAGCTCTCCACTGTCGGGCGGCTGGTTGCAAATGACGGCCAGTTCTTCGAGCGGATCAAGTCGGGCTCGTTCACCGCCAGGAAATACGACGAAGCCATCCGGTGGTTCGATGAGAATTGGCCGGACAGCGGAAGCTGGCCTGTTGCCGTGGCGCGGCCCTCGCAGGGAGGGGCGCAGGTATGAGCTTCGAGGCCATCAACTCGGCGATGTGGGCTAGTGCTGTTCAGGCTGCGGCGGGGAACGCTGAGGCCATCGCCGCCTTCAAGGCGGACACCGGGATGGACTTGCGCGCCAACCTGCCGGCCGTCCTGTGGGAATTCGTTCGATGGTTCACCGTGAACCATTGGGGCCTTGAGTTCGCGCCGCAGTCCTATCGCGACAGCCTGAACACGAAGCCGGCCGAGCGCGAGGCCACGCCATGACCTCAGCCGCCGGCCGCTTCCTGCATCAAGATCGCCTGTGCCAACGAGGCGATCTCCATCAGTTCCACGTCGCCATTATAGCCGGCGTGGGCTTCGAGTGCTGCCAGCGTCCTCACCGGGTCTCCTCTGCCAAGGAGAACCACATAAGCGAGGATCGCTGCTGCTACGGACTTGCTCATTCGTCACCGCTTCCGATTGACGTCTCGCATCAGCTTGCCTGCCAGCAGGCCGATACTCTGCCATTCCTTTCCCCGGCCGGACTTACCCACCGGCCCAACTTGACGGCCGATCTCGCCCTTCGTGCTGACGGTCGGTCGTCCCTTCTTCATTTCCGCGCCTCCGTAAGTGTTCGTCTGCCTTGCTCCAATCAAAGCAGAAAGGGCGGATCGGATGCAGGGAATGTCACCCAAATCTCGGCAATCTTTTCCAAATTCGGCAAAGGACAAGACCGTGCATGTCGCGGCTGACGACCCATCCCGGATTATCGACGACATCATCGGGCCGCGCGTCAAGCTGAGCGCTGCCCTTGAGGATATTGCCGAGCGCACGGGGATAACTGTCCGTCGCGTTCGGGCCTACTGGAATGGCGAGGTAACGAAGCCTCGTCCGATTGAAGTGAGGGCGCTGCGAGAGCTGCGCGATGGCTCCACGAAGGAGCGGCCAGCACCGGCCGGCTTCGTGAGCTGGGAAGAATTCGAGCGCGTGAAGGCGGAACGAGATGCCCAAATTGCTGAATTGCGAGCCGATCTGGCGCGCGTGCAGGAAACGATTGCCCTGGCGGCTGCGCTTGGCTCTCGCGGGTTTAGCGCGGAGGCGCGGCGAGAAATGGCGGCGTCGAGCCGATTGGCTGATGGAGGCTGATGATGATCGGTGAAGTCTATTTTGTTCAGGCTGAGAAAGGCCCGGTTAAAATCGGCTTTTCAACCGACGTGCCGCGCCGCATCGGACAGCTACAGTCTGGCATGCGGGAGATCATGACGCTCCTCGCAGTGATGCCCGGCGATCGTCGGACCGAATATTTCTTTCACCAAAAGCTCAGGGCCTTTCGGATTACCGGGGAATGGTTCCATCCCTCGTCCGATGTGCTGAAGGCAGCCCAGGATGCATCGAGCGTAGGGCTGGAGTCGGTGCCCCCTGATTACCGCCCACTGCCCGAATATGACCCGCCGTCGGGGTTCGACGACGATATGAAGAGCGAGGCGCGGTACTACTGCATTCAGATCGCGGGCCATCGAGTTGGCTCGGAGACGATCCGAGACCTGATGCGCCGGGTCGAAAAGGTCACCGGCGTCAAACTCCGCACAATTCAAACTATCTGGTACGCCGAACGTGGCATCGTTCATGCCGACGTCTATCGTGCTCTCCGCGAGGCCTTCGAAGCACGCGAGGCCGTCAGGCTCGAACGCGTGAGCCGTACCGGCAACTCAGAGCCCCACGTCTACCCGATCCTCGGGCCGGGGAGGGCGGCGTAATGCTTGATCGCACCATTCCCGAAGATCAACCACTATCCGATGCCGCCGCTGGCTTCGCGAAGGAGCAACTGCGCTCCTTCGTTGAGCGCATCGAGCGCATGGACGAGGAAATCCGCGCCCTCAACGCCGACAAGCGGGACATCTACGCCGAAGCGAAGGGCAATGGCTTCGACGTGAAGGCCCTCAAGACCATCGTTGCGATGCGCCGGCAGGACGCGGACACCCGCGCCGAGCGTGAGGCCATCGTCGACCTCTACCTGCAAGCGCTTGGGATGGCTGGCTAGCCGCCTCTCACGTGCGTGCACGTGCACGCGTAGCGAGCTGATCGCCGCCCGGCTCGCACACCCCTGCGCTTACCGAGCGGCTGTTCCAGAGAACAAGACAATGGATAGCATCTTCGACGACTACCGCAAGATCCGGGCTTCGGAGCAGCACACCGAGATTTCCTACCGCTTGCTGGAAATCCTCGGGTCGGTTTCCGACGCGCACCGCAAGGCCGGCGGCCTGCGCTTCCGCATGCGTAGCCTTGATATCCCCGTCGAGAACCGGTCTTTCATCGTGGATGAAGCCAAGGCCATCCGCCGCTCGCTGACGGCGCTGCTGGCCGCGCTCGACGACGTTGAGGGCATGTGCGCCACGCCGGATCCGACCCTCCTGCTGGAGGCCGCGGAATGAGGATCGATATCAACGCCCTGCGTAGGCAGATCGACGGCCTGCTGGCCGCGCATCCCGAGCTTGCCGAAGACCAGGATCTTCTCCGGGATATGGTGGAAGGTGAGACCGAAGCCTTCGAGATTCTCTCCCGGCTTGTCTGCCAGGCCGGGGAGGCCAAGGCCCTCTCGTTCGGCGTGGCTGAGTACATCAAGGAGCTGGGCGAACGTAAGGCCCGGTTCGACCGCCGGGTGGATGGCATCCGCGCTCTAGTCGTCTCCGTGATGGAAGCTGCCGGCATTGATAAGGCGATCCTGCCGGAGGCCACTCTTTCCATTCGTGCCGGCAACTCGAAAGCAGTTGTCGACGACGCCAGCCTTCTCCCGGATGACCTCGTTCGCATCGAGCGCAAGCCTGACATGGCCGCGATCAAAGCGGCTGTGGAAGTGGGGAGGGAAGTGGCTGGTATCCACATCTCCAACGGGGAGCCGTCGCTGACGGTGCGGGTGCGCTGATGGCTCGGAAGCTGGATCCTGTCATCGCCGACGCGCTCAAGAGCTTCGGCTTCGGCCCGGACGCGGCATGGGACTGCCACGGCACCTGGGTTGTCTATCACCGCGTACTTGAGCAAATCGCCGCGAAAGGAGGCATTCGCTTCGAACCGCCCATGCCGCTGGAAACCAATGGTGCCGCCAAGTCGGTAGCGATTTGTGTCACTGGCCATATGGGCGACAAGGCCGAATGGTCCATTGGCGAAGCCTCGCCGGCAAACAACAAGAATGGCTACCCCTATGCGATGGCAGAGAAGCGCGCCAAGGACCGCGTGATACTCAAGCTGATCGGGTTGCATGGTCTGGCCTATTCCGAGGATGAGGCGGACGATTTCAAAGGAAGCGCGCCGGCACCGTCTCAGATTGAGACGCATGAACCATCGGTGTCGCGCGCGCAGCAGGAGGATGCTCGTCGCCTCATCACGGCGGTGAACCAGTGTGAAAGCCTGAATGACCTCGACGCACTCGCTCGGCAGCCCGAATTCAAGGGTGCCCTGAAGGCGCTGCCGCCCACCCTCGCAGATCAAATCAGCGCTGCGGGCGCGGCCAAGCGGCGTGTGCTGACGCCCGCCAACGTGACGATGGCGGGATGAGCCATGTCCAGCCCCGCCGCTTTCCAAGGCACCTATTCGGATATGCGCCCGGTCAAGAGCCGGAAGGTTCTGCAGATCGTTGTCGAAATCCCGATAGAGCAGGGCGCCGCGTTCGTGGCGGCTTTCGGCATGCCGAACCCCGGCACCGAAAGCTGGGTGGCGCTTGCGAAGCTGGTCTCGCCTGAGGCCAAGCCCAAGGATAGCCGGCGGTGGGATGAGCTGAGCCCCGCCCAGCAGGCCGGCATTCGATGTGCTGAAAAGTCGTTCTGGGCCTTCCTCACCGAGCGCGGCCATCCCTGTGACACGGCCGAGAATGCTGCGGCGTTTGTCCGTTCGTGGTGCGGCGTCCGCAGTCGAGCGGACATCGCCGGCAACGAGCGCGCCGAGGCCGCATGGCTCGAACTGGATGGCGAATATCTCGCATGGATGAGGTACGCCGCATGAAAACGCGCACTCAGAACGACCCGATCCGCCGCGCCATCGCGCTTTGGCAGTCTGGCAAAGACACCGCTGAAATCGCCCATGCGGTCGGGCTTGAGGAAAGCACCGTCTACAACATCCTCGCGAGGTGGCGGTCATGAGCGCCTTCCGTATTGCCTATCACCCCGAAGCCTTCTCCATCTCGCACGGCAAGAAGCGGCCCCGTGTGGAGAATGGCGCGCACCTCAAGTTCATCCGCAAGCTTCCCTGCGTTTGCTGCGGCTCCCGCAACGTCGAAGCGGCCCATATCCGCATGGGCTCTCTGGTCCACGCCAAGCGCGACAGCGGCAAGGGAGAGAAGCCGGACGACAAGTGGACGCTCCCGCTCTGCCCCGACCACCACAGGGAGCAGCACTCCATGTCGGAAGCAGCATTCTGGACGGCAAAGGGTATCGACCCGTTCCTGCTGTCGCTGATCCTCGCTCAGTGTTCGGGTGACGAAGAGGCGGCTGAGGTCGCCATTGCGAAGGCGAGGCCGGCACGATGAGGAAAGAGATCATCGGCGACTGCACGCTTTACCTCTACGACTGTCATAGCATGTTGGCCGATATTCCGGACAATTCTGCAATCGTATCAGATCCTCCTTATGGGATCGCCTTTCAAAGAGGCGTTGGAGGGCAGGGAAAGCATTCAGTACGCAACAGAAAGGCTATTGTTGGAGACGCCCATCCCTTTGACCCGGCGATTTGGCTTAGCTTCCCTGAAGTAGTCTTGTGGGGGGCAAATCACTATGCCCAACGCCTTCCGCATGGGCGCTGGTTGGCATGGGATAAACTGGCTGGGGTTCCAGAGTACGATGATTTCAGCGACGTTGAGTTTGCTTGGATTAAGGGGCGCGGAAAGGACCGCATCTTTAGCCATCTCTGGAAGGGCATCTGCAAGGCGTCTGAAAAGGGAGGCAAGGAGCGCTGGCACCCTACACAGAAGCCCGTCGCGCTTATGGAGAGATGCCTAAAGGAAGTCGCGGGCTCTCCGATTGTAGACCCCTATATGGGGTCAGGAACGACCGGCGTTGCATGCGCAAAGGCGGGTCGCCAGTTCATCGGCATAGAGATCGATGAGGGCTACTTCAACATAGCCTGCGAGCGCATCCGCAAGGCCTATGCGCAGCCTGATATGTTCGTCGAACGCCCGGCGCCCCCGCAGCAATTGTCGATGCTGGGAGCGGCCGAATGATCACCCTGCATCTCCCTTTTCCGATCAGCACCAACGCCATTTGGCGCAAGGGGAAGGGACGCACCTTCAAAAGCAAGAAGTACGTCGCCTGGATCAAGGAGGCTGACGGCTGCTTTCTTGAGCAGGGCGGCAACCGCCTTCCGAAGATCAAAGGCCGCTTCGTCGCGACCATCACGCTATCTGACCAGCGGCGCGGCAGCTGCGACGCGGACAATTTCAACAAGGGCGTTCTGGATTTCCTCCAGCGCGTCAACGTCATCGCCAACGACAAATTCAGTGACCGCGTGACCGTTGAATGGGGCCCGGCTCCGGCCGGCTGCACCGTCACGATCACGCCGGTGGAGTGACCCCCATGGAATACGTCCAAGACCTTCCCGCCGACGCCAATCCCGAACGTACATATGGCACGCAGGAATTCGAAGCCCGGCGCGGAATCTTTGGCGGACTGGCGCGCCGGCATGTGCGGGACCTTGAGCCCGCCGCACCCATCCTGCCGCCGGCTGCCGCCCTTGCCCGCTGGAAGCAGGCCAATGCCCGATTGAACCGAGGCAAGCCCCAAGCTGCGTTCCCGTCTACGCCTCCGGCTGTGGCCGCGCCCTGTCCCGAGCCGGAGCCGGATCGAAAAATGGTGGCGCACCGCCAGAGAACCTTCATTTACGAGGCTCCAATTGAGCCGATCATGCCTGAGCTAGAAGCAGCCTGCCGGATGACGATGGCAGCGATCATCCGGGCGGTGAGCGCCCACTATGGGGTCTCTGTCGTCGATATCCTGTCGCAGCGCCGCGATGCGAGGGTCATGCGCCCCCGCCTCGTCTGCTATCACCTCGCGCGCTCCCTGACCCTCAAGGGCTTCCCCGAAATCGCGCGTCGCATGGGTGGCCGCGACCATACCTCGGTCATGAGCGGCTGCCGAAAGGTCCTCCGGCTGATCGAAAACGGCGATGCCGCGCTCGTCAAGGAAATCGCCGACATCACCGAAGCGCTGGGAGCGAAGGCATGAGCGCGCCCGGGTGGATGCCGCTGCACGTCAGTGAATATCTCGCTGACACTGGCCATTTGTCCGCCTCAGAGCATGGCGCTTACCTCCTGCTGATCATGCACTATTGGCAGCATCGCAGCTTGCCTGACGATGATCGGAAGCTGGCGCGCATCTGTCGGATGGCCTCTGACGATTTCGCTAGTGCGCGTGACACCCTCGCTGAGTTTTTCGGCGAAGGATGGACGCATAAGAGGATCGACGCCGAGCTCGCCAAGGCGGACGAAAAATACGAGAAGCGCGCGTCGGCTGGGCGCAAAGGTGGCATTGCTAAAGCTTCGGCTAGCATTGCTACAGCAATGCCAGAGCAATGCTCTACCAATAACACTGACATATACAAAACAGAAGAAGATACCAAGGCTAACGCCTTGGTTGTCGAACCCTCGCCGGCTTCGACAACGACATGCCCTGTCGCAGAGATGGTCGAAGCGTACCACGAGGCTATGGCCCCATCTGGTTGCCCAAGGGTCGCCAAGATCACACCCTCTCGGAAAGCCCGCGCCCTTCAGCGGTTGAAGGACTGCAAGGGCATTGATGGTTGGAAGGCCGCGATGGCGAAAGCCCGCGCCAGCCCGTTCCTGACCGGCGCCAATGCGACCGGGTGGAAAGCCGACTTCGATTTCTTCTTGCAGGCCACGTCTTTCACCAAGCTACTCGAAGGCTCTTACGATGCGAGACAACCCGTCCAACGCCCCGGCGGTGATCGCCCCGCGACCGGGCACGCTGCCCTCCTTGCCGCCGCGCGTAAACGCCTTGCTCCACAATCTGATGGAGGAAGCTGGGCGGCCGATGTATCCGGCGCGGTTGATGCCGAGCGAAACGGATCGGGCCGATATTTCCTCGCAGATAGCAGCCATTGAGAGGCAGTTGGCGCCAGGCCCAAGCGACCAGTCTCTTGCCAAAATCGCTGGCCTAATGCTGGTGCTGCCAGTGCAGGGCGGGACGACCGAAGAGGAGGCCGGCGCCCGACTAGACCTCTATGCTGAGATTTTGGCGGATAAGCCCGCTTGGGCAGTCGCGCAGGCATGCGACCGATGGGCTGGCGGCAAAGTATCAGCGAACGTGCGGTTTATGCCCTCGACGGGAGAGTTGTGCCGTCTCGCGGATGAAGCCACCGCACCTCATCGCGCCATGATCGAGCGGCTGAAGCGCGTCCTGATCGCCCGTCCTGCCGGCTCCCAGCCCAATCCAGCCGAGCGGGAGCGCGTGGCCCGCAAGTTCGGCGACCTCCTCAAGTCCATGACGATTCTCGACTAACCCCTCTCGTCCCCCTGCCAGGAGACACCTGATGGCCCGCAAGCAACTCGACGCATTCATCCGCCACAAAGCGGAGAAGAAGAACCGCCGACGCGATCCCGATGTGAAGGTCTTCGACAAGCGCGCCCTAGGGAACCCTCAGGGCGTCGTGGAGGGCGTCGAGGAGATCCGTGGCCCGATGGACAGTCACAAGGAGCGAAGCCTTGTGGTGCGTAACCTGCGGGGCGACACGCTGGCCTATCTCCGGGACCGCCGGCAGATCGGCGAGCACCAATACATCGCCGGGCGCCATTGGCAGGAGGTGTACGAGGCGGCGTGCGGAACCGTGCCCGCCATGGATACCACGAAGGAGCCAGTCGACGGGGGCGGCATCGCAACGGACGGCCTGACCGACAAGCGCAAGCGGGCGACCAAGGAGCTGCTTGCCGCCGATGTTCTGCTCAAGCCCGAAGGCGCCTATCTCATGCGCCATGTGGCGGGATCGGGCATCACGCTCGCACAGGCAGCCGAGGCCCGCGGCATCTGCACCAAGACGATGGGGCAGAAGTTCCGCAAATGCCTCGACATACTGGCTGTGGAATTTGGATATGCCGACCGCAAGATATTGACGATTCCGGTCAATCCGCTATGATTCGCTAAGTGGGTGATTTGCGCGCGGCGCGGTCACCCCTTTTGATTCTTGTCCCCAGCGGGCACCGAGTTGACCGGCGGCGTGGAAGGACACGCATTTGCCGTCTACGACCCCGATGAGCAACGGCACAATGAGTGGGTAGCCGGTATCAAGCCCGGCCCGGTCAAACAGTTCGACGCGGCAGTGGGCTATTAGGCTCCTATGCCCCGGCGCCGATGGTACGAGCATCCAGCGCCCCGCGTCGTTCCTATCGTGCATACCGAGTTTCGACGCGGGACGGTGTAGCTCAGCGAGGAGAGCACCCGGCTAGATCGGGAGGCCGCTGGTGCGAGGCCAGCCATCGACCCGCGTCGATCCAGTTCATCCGAGGTAGCTCAGACGGTAGAGCGCCGCGTTGAAGGCGCGGGCGTCGGCGGTTCGAGCCCGCCCCTCGGGACCAGTTCCTGACGAAGCCTGTAGCTCAGGCGGCACGTAGCTTTCGGGCGTGTGGCGCTCCCCCGAGCCGAGAACGGAGGGCAAGCCCGCGAATTGACGCGGCATCGTCTAGCCGGGCGTAGCGCCCCGGCCGTCAGGAAGCGGATTCTAGACGAGGGAAGGCGGCAGCGTACTTCATGGCGAAGTGAGCCACGGGCCGTAGCGCCAAACTAGCATCGCCACGCTCGACCGCGAGCTCAAGCGAAATGCGCTCAAGGGCCAGAACGTGGATATGTCGCAGCCGCGTCTTCCCTGTCTCGATGTCGACAAGTGCCCGCTGGGTGATCCCCAGCATGCCGGCGAGTTCGTTCTGTGTGAGGCCCCACTTCTTGCGAAGGCCGGCCACCGCGCTGTTGCTTTCCAAGGCTTTGCCTCCTATCTTCCATCGGGAACCGGGACCGCATTCGCGCGGCCCCGGCCCCTCCGGACTAGAAGGAGATGGAGAGTACCAGTCTCCATCTCCCCCACCGGAGATCGATAGAGAGTTTGACTCTCATGCTCGGTCTCCGTAGTGCGTCAGGCACAATCATCTGACATGATCTTTATATGAAGTTTCTTCACTTAAAGCAAGAGAATTCTCGCTGTTGATGTGAAGAAAATACACTAAGGAGCCCGCCCGCACCCCGCGAGGCGGGTTTTTCGTGTGGGTGCCGAATGCTGCGCTTGCTCAAGTCGCTCTTCGCATGGCGGACAGTTCGAGATCAGGGTGTGTGGCTCTATCAGGAGAACGCGGTGACAGGCGCCCGCCGCGCCATACGTCAGAGGCACACAGTGTGGTCGCCCATCGATTTGGAGTGGCTTGAGGCCGGCACCGCGCATTACACGGTGATCGAGATCTGATGACCCGCTTCAAGGAATGGCTGACTGAGGTTGAGCGGCGTCTGGCGTCTGGCGTCTGGTGGCCGGGTGAGGTTTGCCTGATGTCGGACGTGGGGTTGGCCGTGCTCGGGTGTGCGTGGATTGGCCTCGTCTTCGCGTGGCTGGTCGTGCTGCCGACCATCGGCCTGCTTTGGTGCTTCGGCTGGATCTGATGGCCTACCATCGCGGCAGTGCCCGGCAGCGTGGCTACACCAGCCGGTGGGACAAGGCCCGCCTGACCTTCCTCGCAGAGCATCCTCTGTGCCGCATGTGTGAGGCGAGAGGTGAGGTGACAACTGCCGTGGTGGTCGATCACATCGAGCCCCACCGTGGCGATCAGCGCCTATTCTGGGACACGGACAATTGGCAGCCGCTCTGCGAGCCGCACCACAACAGCACGAAGCAACGTGAAGAGCATCGAGGCTTCGGCATCGGATCGGACCTGAGGGGCCGTCCCCTTGACCCAAAGCACCCTTGGAACAGGGCGTGACGGATCGGTCCAAAGGGGAGGGGGAGGGGCAAAACCTCCAGGCCCTGGGGGCACGGACCGGCCGGGGCCCCTTCATTCGCACTGAGACCAGTTTCAGAACAAAAAGTTGGGCCCACCCTAAAGGGTGATCTGCATGAACGTGATCGACGGCACCGGCCAGATCGTGCCGGAACCGCACTGGCGGATGCTGCTCACCGACGATCTGGAGATCGACGCGGCGACCGAATATTGGCGCGCCGTCACCACCGAACTGCGCGAGCGCAACCTGCTGGCGCCGGCAAATCGCCATGCCATTCAGCGCCTGGTGCTGGCCTATGTGATCTATGACCGCTCGGTGCGGGATGTCGCTGAGAATGGCGCCGTGACGAAGCCGAAACGCGGCAACCCCAAGGCCATCGCTCGGGTGAGCCCGCATTTCACGGCCATGCGCGAGGCTGCGAATGACGCGGCAACGCTGGAGGCGGAACTGGGGCTCTCGCCCCGCCGCCGCGGCGCCGTGACGAAGGTCGAGCGGAAGGCGAGGGCCGCCCGTGCGTCGGACGAGTTCAAGGGAAAAGCTGCCGGATGATCCGACGACCCGCTGGGCGCGGGACGCGGTAGACGGCAGGATCATCGTTGGCGAAATCGTGGCGGCGGCAGCTGAGCGACATTTGCGCGATATCGTCGACGGCGGCCGAGGCCTTCACTGGGTGCCGGAGAAGGCCGGCCGGGCGCTGCGGTTCTTCCCTGCCATGCTGCCGATCACCGCCGGCGCGATGGCCGGCCAGCCCTTCCACCCGCTGCCGTGGCATGTCTTCGGCGCCGGGTGTCTGTTCGGCTGGCGCAAGGACAGCGGCCGGATGCGATTCCGCTCCGCATGGTTCGAGACCGGCAAGGGACAGGCGAAGTCGCCGTTCATGGCGGCGATCGGCCTTTACCTGATGGGCTGGTACGGCGTGCCGCGCGCCGAGGTCTATTCGATCGGCCAGGACCGGGCGACGGCCAATGTGCTGTTCAAGGACGCGGTGGCGATGTGCCGGGCGCCGACGCCCGGGCAGGAAGACGAGCCGGAGGAGATCCGCGAGACGCTGGAGAACGCCGGCGACGTCCTGATCCGTGGCGAGGGCGACAATGCCTGGAAGATCGAGCACCCGGCGAGCGGCTCGAAATTTCAGTCCCTGGCAAATGGCGAGGCGATCAGCGGCCCGCGCCCGATCGCCGTGCTGGCAGACGAGATCCACGAGTTCAAGTCGAACCACTCGATTGAGACCTGGAAGCGCGCCATCGCCAAGATGCCGGGGGATGCGCTCATGCTGCTCGGCACCAACACGCCGGCCTCGGACCAGATCGTCGGGACGAACTATTCGGAGTTCTACCAGAAGGTTGCCCGCGGCGAGATCAAGGACGACGAGGCGTTCGCCTTCATCGCCCGGGTCGACAAGAAGGACCGGGAGACGGTGTTCGACAACCCGGCTTGCTGGCGCAAAGCGCTGCCGGCGCTGGGCATCACCTTCCCGGAAGAGAATATCCTCGGCGAGGTGAACACCGCGCGGGTGCTGCTCTCAACGGCCCAGTCGGTCAAGCGGCTGTATTTCGGCATTCCGATCGGCGCGACCGAGTTCTGGATTGCCGAAGAGGCATGGTCCGCCGTCCAAGGGGTAATCGACGAGGCAAAGGTGAAGGGCCGGCGGTGCTGGCTCAGTCTCGACCTGTCGAAGAAGAACGACCTGACGGCGCTCAGCATCTGCTGGGAGGACGAGGACGGGCACCTCTGGGTGCGGACCTTCTATTGGACGACCAAGGACGGCATCGGCGATCGGTCGAAGGCGGACAACACGCCCTATGACAAGTGGGCGCTGGAACCGGAGGCGACGCGGCTCGCCGCCGTTTCTGGCGCTGTGATCGACAAGACTTTCGTGGCGGCGAAGGTTGCCGAGATCTGCGCTTCGAATGACGTCCAGTTCTTGGCCTTCGACCCGGCTGGCATCGCGGACTTCATCGCCGCCTGCGAGCAGATCGGCTTCCCGGTTTGGCGGTGGGAAGGGCCCGACAAGCCAGAAGGCGCGGGACTTAAGATCGTGAGTCACGCACAGGGAAAGCTGGTGCGGTTCGAAGACAAGCAGCTGACGATGCCGCGCTCGATCGAGCGGCTGGAAGACAGGATTCTCAACAGGTCGATCACGATCGAAGCGTCGCCTGTGACCTACAACTGTGCGGCCAACGCTCACATCGATAGTGACGGCCAAGAGAACCGGGCCTTCGACAAGAAGCGATCGAGGGGAAGGATTGACGGCATGGTCACGATCGCGATGGCCGTTGGTGCCGCCGACAATGAGTTCGAAGTCGCTGAGCCGCCCGTTTCGCCCTGGGATGACCCTGAGTTTAGCCTGGTGGCCTCATGAAATTGTTCGGCTTCGACATCCGTAGGGAGGAGCGCGCTGCTGTCGAGAATCCGGCCGTGCCGCTGAACAGTGCGGCCGCTTGGGCCTCACTTTTCCAGAGCTGGGGAGGAGGAAGCGGGGCAGGCGCTGCGGTAACCGTTGAGACCGCGCTAGGGGTTCCGGCGGTGTTCTCCGCCGTTTCATTCCTCTCCCGCACCATGGCGACCCTGCCGCTGCACGCCTATCGCCATACCGAGAAAGGGGCGACGCGGATCAAGGGTGGCATTCAAACCTTGATCCATGAAGCTCCGAATGCGGAATGGACGAGCTTCGACTGGCGCGAATATCTGTTCTGGCAGGCCTTTACCGAAGGCCGCGGCCTCTCGTGGATCGAGCGATCCGGGACCAACCTCGTCGGCATCTGGCCCATGGTGACGGCCTGCACGACGATCCGGCTGCAAAACGGGAGGAAGACCTACGTCTATGCCGAAGAGGGCGTGCCGACGAAGACCTACCCGGCGAGCGACGTCATCGACCTGCCGTTCGCGCTGAAGTCCGATCGCGTCACTGCCTACTCGCCGATCGACAAATGCCGGAACGCGATTGGGCTGGCTATCGCCATGGAGGCGTACGCCGGAAACTTCTTCAAAGGCGGTGGCGTGCCGCCGCTTGCGCTGGTGGGGCAACTCGGCACCGGCAACGAAGCCATCAAGCGCTCCATCAATGACGTGCATCGCGCCATCGAAGTCGCCCGCTCGAGCAACAAGCCCATTTTCCCGTTGCCGGCGAGCTACGATCTGAAGCCTGTCGGCATCGACCCGGAAAAGGGGCAGATGGGCGAGGCCCGTCTGATGCAGATTCAGGAGATCGCCCGGGCTTTCCAACTGCCGCCGGTGTTCCTGCAGGACCTCTCGAAAGGGACATTCGCCAACACCGAGCAGCAAGATCTGTTCTTCGTGAAGCACCTCATCGGTCAATGGGCGAAGAAGTTCGAACAGCAGATGAACCTGAAGCTGTTCGGGCAGCGCAATAGCGGGCGCTACGTCGAACACAATCTGGACGGCCTCCAGCGCGGGGACTTCAAGAGCCGCATCGAGGGTCTGGCTCGCGCGATCCAGACCGCGCAAATGACGCCGGATGAGGCGAGGGCGCTGGAGAACCGACCCGCGCATTCCAATCCGGCCGCCAAGGAATTGCTGGTGCAGGGCGCGACCGTTGTTCTCGGCTCCTCGCCACCGGCCGGACACAACGGCGGGCCACCGCTCGACGATCCGCCGAAGGACGGACAGGAAAATGACGCAGAAGCCTGAGGCGGAGCAGCGATCTCACGTTCAAGCCCTCGAGCATCGGGCGGATGGCGACACCATGACAGTCGCCGGCTATGCGGCGGTCTTTGGAGAGACCACCGACATCGGCGGATATTTCCGCGAGGTGATCGCCCGCGGAGCCTTCGCTGAGACACTGCAGACGGCGGACGTGCTCGCCTATTTCGATCACGATAGTGGGCGGGTGCTTGGCCGATCGTCTGCCGGCACTCTCAGGCTGGTCGAAGACAGCAAGGGGCTCGCCGTCGAGATCGACCTTCCCGACACCTCGGATGGTCGCGACGTGCGCACGTTGATCGAGCGAGGCGACATCAAAGGCATGTCGTTCGGCTTCATGGTGACGCGTCAGGAATGGGATGAGACCGGCGCGATCCCGACGCGCACCATCAAGGAAGTCGTGCTTCGTGAGGTTTCAATCGTTTCGGAACCTGCCTATGACGGCACCTCGATAGCGCTTCGCAGCCTCGATGAGGCGAGGCGGGATCGTCGCCACAGCAATTTCAGCGCCGCCGCTCGCCGCGTCGGCATGAAGGTCACCCTTGATCTCCGATCGAGGAGTAAAGCGTAGGCGCTCGCCTCCGCCCAATCCCCCATCACGGGCCCGCTCACGCGGGCCTTTTTCATGAGGAGTTGGCTATGCCGACTATCGTCGAACTGCGCGAGCGCCAGGCCGTCATTACCGCCGAAGCTCGCGAGCGCCTGGACCTGATCACCGCCGAAACCGACGAAGCACGCGTGCGCGAGCTGGAGAGCCAGCATGACGCCGCCATGGCGGAATTCGATCGGCTCGATGTGCAGATCCGCCGCGAGGAGCAGGTCGCGGAAATGGAGCGCCGCGCCGAAGAAGAGCGTGTTCGCCAGCGTCCGAGCGGCGGCGATCGCACCGTTCCTGCCGGTGGCGGTGGTGAGCAGCGGACCTACGAGCAGGCGTTCAACGAATATCTGCGCCGCGGCATCGAGGGCATCGACGATGCCGACCGCGGCCTCATCCGCGAGCATCGCGCCCAGGGCACGACCACGGATGGCGCCGGCGGCTACACGGTGCCCACCGGCTTCGTCGGCGAGCTGATCAAGTCCCTGAAGGCATGGGGCCCGATGCTCGACCCGGGCGTGACCCGGGAGCTGATGACCGCGAGCGGCAACCAGCTGGAGATCCCGGCTCTCAACGACACGTCCAACATGGGCGTCCGACTGGCCGAGAACACCGCCGCGACGAGCGAGGGCGATCTGGCCTTCACCCAGAAGGTTCTCGACGCCTACAAATACTCGTCCGGGCCCATCCTGGTGTCGAACGAACTGCTGCAGGACAGCGCTCTGCCGTTCGAGCAGATCGTGCGCGATGCCATGGCCGAGCGTATCGCCCGCAAGGTCAATCTCGACCTGACGGTCGGCGATGGCACGGGCGATCCCAACGGCATCGTCACGGCTTCCGCCCTCGGCCGTACGTCGGTGGCGGCCGCTGCGATCACCTTCGACGAGATCATCGATCTCGTGCACTCGGTCGATCCTGCCTACCGCCAGAACGGCACCTGCCGCTTCATGTTCAACGACACCACCTTGGCGGTGCTGCGAAAGCTGAAGGACGGCGACGGCAACTATCTCTGGCAGCCGGCCGACGGCCGCAGCGGGGCGCCGGCGACCATCCTCGGCTATGGGTTCGTGATCAATCAGGCGGTGGATTCGATCGCTGCCGCCAAGAAGGTCATGCTCTTCGGCGACCTCAGCAAGTACGTGGTGCGTCGGGTGCGTGACTTCGCGGTCCGTCGCCTCGCTGAGCGTTATGCCGAGTTCGATCAGATCGGCTTCATCGGCTTCGGCCGGTACGACGGCGAACTGCTGGACGCTGCCGCCGTCAAGCACCTGATCACTGCCGCCTCGTGATCCATCGCGACGGGGCGGACTCGTGTCCGCCCCTCGCTCCAGGAGGATCTCCCATGAAGATCAAGATGCTTACGAGCCTGGCAGGAGTCGGCTTCGCGCTGGCGCCGGGCGACGAGACGGACCGCTTCCCCGATGCAGAGGCGCGTCGGATGGTCGAGGCTGGTTATGCCGTGCCCGTCGCCGAAGAGAAGCGTGAAATCGCTACCCGGAAGCCGGCCCCTGAGAAGCGTGGCTGATGTGGTATCCTTCAAAAGTCATCGCACCGCCCGCGGCTGAGCCGATCAGCCTGGCTCTCGCCAAGCAGCAGTGCGGGATTCCGGTCAACGAGACGGGGCGGGACGCTGAACTGACGGCGGCTATTGCCGGCGCCCGGGGGCTTGTCGAGAAGGTGTGCGGCATCCGCCTCGTGACGCAGACCGTCGACATGGTGTGCGACGGCTTCTGCGACCTCAGGGCCCTGCCGGACGCCCCGTTACAGTCAGTCACCTCGATCACCTATCTCGACACGGAAGGCGCCCCCCAGACGGTCCCGACGGCGGTCTATGAGGGCCGCCTCGATGGTTTGGAGCCGTCGATTGTGCTGGCGCATGGCAAGCAGTGGCCAACCACTCGCCGAGGCTCCCGGATCACGATCAAGGCTGTGGCGGGTTATGGCCTTGCCGCTGACGTGCCGCCGGATCTCGTGTCGGCCATGCTGCTGAAGATTGGATCGGCGATGAGCATGTCGGGCAAGGACATGCTGGTCCGCAGCGTTGAGGTGCACGACGTCGCGACCCGCCAGTATGGCGGGATCGTCGATGTCACAGCCTCCATGGACCGGGCCTTCTTGGCGCTGCTCGCCAACTACCAGCGAGGACTTCTGGCATGACACCTGCCGAGATCATCGCCGATCTGGACACCGCTTTGTCGCACTTCGGTGCGGATGCGGTGCTGCGTCGGGTGACATGGGCAGGCGGCAACTCGACCAATGACGATGTGACCGTGCGGATCCAGGCCCGGGGCTACACGCCTCGGGAGCTAACGGGGAACATCGTCCAGGGCGATACCAAGGTGATTCTGTCGCCGACGCAGCTCGTTGCCGCCGGCTGGCCGACTGTTCCCCAGACAGACGGCACCGACGCGCGGGTGCCCAGGAAGGGCGACAAGCTCGTCATCGCTGGGCGCGTACGCAACGTCGAGGCGGCCGCGCCGATCTATGTCGGGGGCGAGCTCCTGCGGATCGAGATGCAGGTGAGGGGATAATTCGACATTCCGCGCTTGGAGAGCTGGCGGAATGAGGGGGGGGGGGCTGAAGCTCCATTGACAGCGAGTGATAAGTCTCATGCTGAGACGCCAGGATGACTTACTCGATCTCGCGATTGTGCACCGGCTCCAAACCTATCGCCGCGGGCGCAAACGCGGAGATTGGTAATGCCGGGGGGAGGTACCAAACGGTTTCTCGCCCATTCGAGTTTACGACTGTCGCGAAAGGCGAAAAAGTTCGCATTTGTTCGGCCGTAGCCGTTGACGGGCCCGGCTTCACAATAATCCTCCCGGTTGGGAGGACCACCATGCCGCCAGACGCCAACGAACGTGGGACCACGAAACGGGACGGGCGCACGTCAATGAGTGCACGTTCGGCCGGCGTCAATTGTTCGAAAACAGAAGGGAGTGATTGCGCTGCTGAACTGGTCTCTGGTGTATGGGGCGCAGAGGCTGGTGCCATCATCGATGGCGGCGTACTGGACGCGAAGCCGGGAACCAGAATCCCCGACGAAGCAGTGTAGATCCTGTCAATACCCGCAGTGTAGCGTTTGTAGTCGCGGACTGCCGATAGTTCGAAGGCGAACACGATAGCCGTCGCGGGCTCAATGCTGCGCGCAATTCCGTTTGACACAGCGGCTCCAGCCGTGACGCCGAGTTTGGGATCGACGGTGGACGAAGCTTCTGCTTTGGCGGAAGTTTTGTTGCGGGTAACGACGCGGGCTAGCCCTTGGTATATCTTAGTGACGATATAATATTCATCCGCGGTTTTATTGAACTTTTGATACGCGTCACGAACAATCGTGCCAATTGTCGAGGCGTCAAGTTCAATGATTCTAGCGCCCGTGATCAAGATGTCGGTTTGCATATCATCGCTGGCGGCGACGGAGGCTCCGAAGAATTTGGCAATCTTTAATCCGAATTCGCCTTCTGTGCTAAAGTCAACCTTAGATGCCAGGTCGAATTCGGGCCCAACGATGTACGCCGATGCCGGTATGTTGCCCACACTGTGGAGAGATTTTCGATCCTTGAGGTAGATGGTGCCTACTTGTACGCCTCCTCTTGGAGGCAGATTCATCACAAAATGATCGGGTGAAGTATCAAGCTGCTGTGCAAGTTCGGTTCGGATGTCCGACTGTGCGAGGGTCGCTGACGCAAGTAGCGCAGTAAGCGCGAGAAAAATTCTCACGAGTGCCTCCCCGGACATCTGCCGCCTCTACAAAATGGCACGGGGTTGGCCGCTAGTAAAACCAATGTGTGTGATGCTGCGCGCTGCTCAGCAGAAGGGGAGGGCGGGAGGAGCTGGCCGTGAGTGGAACGGCGAGGCTACGCCGTGCGACGTCTCTTGGGCGTTCGCCGCGGTAAGGTGCCGTCCGGTCGCGGCGGTGCAGGCCTCAGGTTGGTTGGCGCAGGCCACGTTATTGGAGCCGCGGGGCGGTCATTGCTGCCTTGAAGGTTGAAATAGAGGCAGGAGGTGAGAAAGGCATCTTCATAAGCGCCGTGTCTTGCGCCCGCTCGTTGCAGTCCAATTCGATCCAGGCAAAGGTCGAGTTTAGCGGATCCCGACCAGCGCCGACGTGACCGTTCCATGGTGCAATACACGTCGGGATGATCGAGCGGAGCGAGACCGGCCTTGCGGATCTCTCGCTCGACATAACGCATGTCGAACTCTGCATTGTGGGCTACCAAACGATCCCCCCAGAGCAGGAAATCGCGGACTTCTTCGGCCGTCTCGGCGAATAGATCCTGAAACCGCAGGGTCCAGTCGTCCCAGCCGTGGACGGCGAGTGCGCCGGGGTGGCTGTCCTTGCGCGGGTCATAGACGTGGTGGAGCGAGTCTTTCAGCTCAGTGCCTTCGAAACGCAGCGCCGCGAGTGTGATGATCTTGTCGTACTGAGACAGGCCGGTCGTTTCAGTGTCGAGGACAATGACGCGCTGGAGGCCGCGTGAAATCGCCGGGGCCGTGGGGAAGATGATAGGCGCGGGGGGCGGTGTCCGGGTCGGGAGTGGCGGTGGAACGGCTAGTGGCGTGCGTCGTGCAGAAGAAGCTGGCGATCGGGACGCTCGCGCTTGTGGCAGTTTAGGGGGCGATACTGGTACGCCAGCCTTAGACTGCGGCGCTTTCCGCTTGGAGAGAGCTAGTACCGCCAGAAAAAGCGCGGCAACGGCAACGAGCCATATCCAATCGCTCATGAGTGCTTCCCCACCATGTTTTCCGCAACGGTACCATGGGCGGGTTGGGAGTCGAGTCAGGGTTATATTCGGCGATGATAACTTGGGCTGGAGATTAAGAGATGGACGCCCTTTTCGAAGTAGCAATCGAAGATGCGCGAGAGCGTCGCAACGCGGTCATCGACCTCATAAAATCGCAGGATCAGCAGGCGATTGCGCTACTGACCGGCTACTGCACATTGAGTGTTGCATGCGCATCCGGTGCGGTTGCCGCGTTCACGTTCAACTCGCCGTCCGCAAATTACTTTCTTTCAGCGATGCTGGGAGCCTTTTGCGCGCTCATGTTGGGCAACATGTTCTGCTACTTGGTGCTGAAATCGAGCGACGTCGTTCTGCCTGGACGCGAGGCTGGCTTCTGGAAATGGGCAGCCGAAAACAACGTCGGCCAATCCGAAGTGCTCGCGCAATACCTCGCATCGTATCACGAGACGGATGCCGAGAACGATGCTGTCAACCAAGCGTGCAGCAAATGGCTGCAGTGGGCGCGCATGAGCGGGATTGTCGCTGCGCCAGCCGCTAGCATAGCCGCACTCGCCTTCGGCGGATTGGCCTGGCTATTTGGGCTTTGATGGCGGCACTGGTCGGGGTGGTGGAGGCGGGGCCGGGATTGGCCACTCGTTCCTTTGGTGCCGCGTGGGCGGCGGCGGCGGCGGCGGCGGTGGCGGAGGAGGAGGATCCCTGTCGTTCTCGGTGACCTGAGACCCTGATCTTCCTCCAGATTTAGGTAGAGTCCGTCGATCATGGAGACGGACGA
>NZ_JAHBGB010000038.1 GCF_018390555.1 Ancylobacter oerskovii
TGCGAGCCTCACGGTTCACAGAGGAACAGATCATCGGGATGCTGAAGGAGCAGGAGGCGGGCGCGAAGACCGCTGACGTCTGCCGCAAGCACGGCATCTCCTCGGCGACCTTCTACAAGTTCAAGGCCAAGTACGGGGGCATGGATGTGTCCGATGCCCGCCGGCTGAAGGCGCTCGAGGAGGAGAACGCTCGGCTGAAGAGGCTGCTGGCCGAGCAGATGCTCGACAACGCGATCCTGAAGGATGTCAGCGCAAAAAAATGGTGACGCCCGATGCGAGGCGCAAAGCCGTGGTTCATGCCTGTGCGGCGCACGGGGTGAGCCAGCGTCGGGCGTGCAAGGCGCTAGGCGTCGATCGCACCAGCGTGCGTTACCGAAGCATCCGTTCCGACGATGCAAGTCTGCGGGAGGCCATGCGGGCCGTGGCCGGCGAGCGCCGCCGCTTCGGCTACC
Source organism: Ancylobacter oerskovii (assembly GCF_018390555.1). Classification (GTDB taxonomy): domain Bacteria; phylum Pseudomonadota; class Alphaproteobacteria; order Rhizobiales; family Xanthobacteraceae; genus Ancylobacter; species Ancylobacter oerskovii. The sequence goes on from NZ_JAHBGB010000038.1 coordinate 453, forward strand.
GGCGCATCCACATCATGCTGAGGCGCCAGGGCATCGTCATGAACCAGAAGAAGCTCCGCCGGCTGTATCGGGAAGAGAAGCTTCAGGTCCGCCGCCGCGGAGGACGCAAGCGAGCGCTCGGCACGAGGCGTCCCATCCTGGTCCCGGATCGGGTCAACGTCCGCTGGAGCCTCGACTTCGTGTCGGATGCCTTCACGGACGGTCGGCGTTTCCGGGTGCTGGCCGTCGTCGACGACTTCAGCCGGGAGTGCCTGGCGCTGGTGGCCGACACCTCGCTCTCGGGACTTCGGGTGACACGCGAACTCGATGCGCTGCTCGCCATCCGGGGCAGGCCTGCGACCATCGTTTCCGACAACGGCACCGAGCTGACCTCGATGGCCGTTCTCAAATGGTGCCAGCAGAGCGGCGTCGAATGGCACTACATCGCTCCCGGCAAGCCGATGCAGAACGGCTTCGTCGAGAGCTTCAACGGTCGGTTCAGGGACGAGTGCCTGAACGAGACCCTATTCTCGAGCCTGGGCCAAGCCCGTACCGCAATCGCCTCGTGGAAGGAGGACTACAATGTAAACCGCCCTCATTCAGCTCTCGGCAATCGATCCCCCGCCGAGTTCGCGGCAACAATCCCATTGGAAACCCAGGCCGC
>NZ_JAHBGB010000039.1 GCF_018390555.1 Ancylobacter oerskovii
ATGAACCCATTCAAAGGCCGGCATTTTCAGCGTGACATCATTCTGTGGGCCGTACGCTGGTACTGCAAATACGGCATCAGTTACCGTGAGCTGCAGGAGATGCTGGCTGAACGCGGAGTGAATGTCGATCACTCCACGATTTACCGCTGGGTTCAGCGTTATGCGCCTGAAATGGAAAAACGGCTGCGCTGGTACTGGCGTAACCCTTCCGATCTTTGCCCGTGGCACATGGATGAAACCTACGTGAAGGTCAATGGCCGCTGGGCGTATCTGTACCGGGCCGTCGACAGCCGGGGCCGCACTGTCGATTTTTATCTCTCCTCCCGTCGTAACAGCAAAGCTGCATACCGGTTTCTGGGTAAAATCCTCAACAACGTGAAGAAGTGGCAGATCCCGCGATTCATCAACACGGATAAAGCGCCCGCCTATGGTCGCGCGCTTGCTCTGCTCAAACGCGAAGGCCGGTGCCCGTCTGACGTTGAACACCGACAGATTAAGTACCGGAACAACGTGATTGAATGCGATCATGGCAAACTGAAACGGATAATCGGCGCCACGCTGGGATTTAAATCCATGAAGACGGCTTACGCCACCATCAAAGGTATTGAGGTGATGCGTGCACTACGCAAAGGCCAGGCCTCAGCATTTTATTATGGTGATCCCCTGGGCGAAATGCGCCTGGTAAGCAGAGTTTTTGAAATGTAAGGCCTTTGAATAAGACAAAAGGCTGCCTCATCGCTAACTTTGCAACAGTGCCT
>NZ_JAHBGB010000004.1 GCF_018390555.1 Ancylobacter oerskovii
GAGGTTCTGGTGGCGTCGGGAGCGGGTCTGGGATCGGGGATCTCGGACGCGGATTACCAGGGCGCGGGGGCCTCGATCGCGGCGGACAACGCGGCGGCGTCGTCGGGAGCGCAGATCGTGCTCGGGGTGCGGCGGCCGGCGGCGGCGGATCTCGCCGGCATCGCGCCGGGGGCGCTGGTGATCGCCATCGCCGATCCCCATGGCAATGAGGCGGCGCTGGCCGAGGTCGCGGCGACCGGGGCGTCGCTGTTCGCCATGGAGCTGATGCCGCGCATCACCCGCGCGCAGGTGATGGACGTGCTGTCCTCACAGGCCAACCTCGCCGGCTACCGGGCGGTGGTGGACGCGGCGGCGGAGTTCGGCCGGGCCTTCCCGATGATGATGACGGCGGCGGGCACGGTGCCGGCGGCGCGGGTGTTCGTGATGGGTGCCGGCGTGGCGGGGCTGCAGGCGGTGGCGACCGCCCGGCGCCTCGGCGCGGTGGTGTCGGCGACCGATGTGCGCCCGGCGGCGAAGGAACAGGTGGAGAGCCTCGGCGGCAAGTTCATCGCGGTCGAGGACGAGGAGTTCAAGCAGGCGGAGACCGCCGGCGGCTACGCCAAGCAGATGTCGGCGGAGTACCAGGCCAAGCAGGCGGCGCTGGTGGCTTCGCATATCGCCAAGCAGGACATCGTGATCACCACGGCGCTGATCCCCGGCCGGCCGGCGCCGAAGCTGGTGTCGGCGGAGATGGTGGCGTCGATGAAGGCGGGCTCGGTGCTCGTCGATCTCGCGGTGGAGCGCGGCGGCAATGTCGCCGGCGCGGTCGCGGGGGAGGTCGTCACCACGGCGAACGGTGTCAAGATCGTCGGCTTCCTCAACGTGCCCGGCCGGCTGGCGGCCACCGCCTCGCAGCTCTACGCCAAGAACCTCTATGCCTTCGTCGAGACGCTGGTGGACAAGAACGCCAAGGCGCTCGCGGTGAAGTGGGACGACGAGCTGGTGAAGGCGACGCTGCTGACCAAAAGCGGGGCGATCGTGCATCCGGGCTTCGGCGGCAAGGTCGAGGACGCCGGGGCTCCCGCGGCGGCGTGAGGCGAGGGCGCGGGGCCAAGGCGTGAGGCCAAGGCTCGGGCGACGGGGATTGGGCGCGGCGCGCTTGTGACGCGCGCGGCTCCCGCACCATCGCCGGCCGTTCCGGGATCGCGCGGGGAGACGGGGTCGGGAGACCGGTTCTGGAAGACGGGTTCTGGAAGACGTTCCCGTCTCGCATTCCCTTCGCGGGCAGCGGCCGGGAGGACGGGCTCTTCCCTCGCTCTCCAGGTTTCGGCGGTGTTCCCCCTCACCCGGCGCTACGCGCCGACCTCTCCCCCTCGGGGAGAGGTAAGGCAAGGCCTCCCCGGGAGAGGCCGGGAGCGGGCAGCGAGGCGGCACCATCGGCTTCCTCTTGGGGAAGAGGTGAGGGCGATCTCGCCCCCCGCGCGACCGGCTCCCTCTCCCCGCGGGGGAGAGGGGTGGGGTGAGGGGGGAGCACCGCTCGCCGGTTCTCCGGCGGCGTCCCGGCAGCCGGCCCGGTTCTCCGGGCGGGCCTTGAGAGCCCCGGGTCCGGGGTGCCGGAGATGGCCCCACGGCGGCCCGGCAACGACCTTCGGGCGGCGCTCCCGTCGCCTGACGCGACACGATCCGGCCGGCGCGGGCTCGCGGCGGCAGAGGCCCTACAAGGCGCCGGCACGCAGCGCCGGCACCGGACGACGACAAGAAACGACACGACGACACGACGACAGACGAAGCGGCGGGCGGCACGGGGGCAGGATCCCGGCCGGTCCTTGAGAGAACGGGGAGAACAGGATGGCCAATCCATCGGGGGTGCCGGCGGATCCGGCGCAGGCGCTGGAAGGCGCCCGGGCGGCGGCGGAAGTCGCCAAGCGGGCGGCGGAAGCCGCCCAGGCCTATGCCGATGCCGCCGCGCAGGCGGCGCATGGTGGGCTCGCCGACGTGGCGGGCGCGGCGGCGCACACGCTGACCGGCGGGGCGATCGACCCGTTCGTGTTCCGGCTGGCCATCTTCGTGCTGGCGGTGTTCGTCGGCTACTACGTGGTGTGGTCGGTGACCCCCGCCTTGCACACGCCGTTGATGAGCGTCACCAACGCCATCTCCTCGGTGATCGTGGTGGGCGCGCTGCTGGCGGTGGGCGTCGACACGGTGGCCGAGGGCACCGGCTGGGCCAAGGGGTTCGGCTTCATCGGGCTGATCCTGGCCTCGGTGAACATCTTCGGCGGCTTCCTGGTGACCAGCCGGATGCTCGCCATGTACTCGAAGAAGAAGTGAGGGCGCGGAGATGAACGCCAATATCGTCGCGCTGCTCTACCTCGTCTCCGGGGTGCTGTTCATCCTGGCGCTGCGCGGGCTGTCGAGCCCGGTGACCTCGCGCCGGGGCAATCTGTTCGGCATGGTCGGCATGACCATCGCGGTGCTGACCACGCTGGCGGCCTCGCCGCCGGCCGGGATCGGCGGCTGGCTGCTGGTGATCGGCGGCCTCGCCATCGGCGGCGGCGCCGGCGCGGTGATCGCCCGCAAGATCGCCATGACGCAGATGCCGCAGCTGGTGGCGGCCTTCCACTCGCTGGTCGGCCTCGCCGCGGTGGCGGTGGCCGCCGCTGCGCTTTATGCACCTGAAGCCTTCGGCATCGGCGCGGTGGGGGCCATCCACGGCCAGGCGCTGGTGGAGATGAGCCTCGGCGTCGCCATCGGCGCCATCACCTTCACCGGCTCGGTGATCGCCTTTGCCAAGCTGAACGGCAATATGAGCGGCAAGCCGATCCTGCTGCCGGGCCGCCATGTGGTCAATGCCGGCCTGGCCGCGCTGCTGGTGGTGCTGATCGCGGTGCTGGTGGCCACCGAGAGCCACACGGTGTTCTGGCTGATCGTCCTCGTGTCGCTGGTGCTGGGCGGGCTGATCATCATCCCGATCGGCGGCGCCGACATGCCGGTGGTGGTGTCGATGCTGAACAGCTACTCGGGCTGGGCGGCGGCGGGCATCGGCTTCACGCTGGGCAACACGGCGCTGATCATCACCGGGGCGCTGGTGGGCTCGTCGGGCGCGATCCTGTCCTACATCATGTGCAAGGGCATGAACCGCTCCTTCATCTCGGTGATCCTCGGCGGCTTCGGCGGCGATGCGGCGGCGGGTCCCGCCGGCGCGGTGGAGACGCGTCCGGTGAAGCAGGGCTCGGCGGAGGACGCCGCCTTCATCATGAAGAACGCCGCCAAGGTGATCATCGTGCCCGGCTACGGCATGGCGGTGGCGCAGGCGCAGCACGCCCTCAGAGAGATGGCGGACAAGCTGAAGGAGGAGGGCGTCGAGGTGAAGTACGCCATCCATCCCGTCGCCGGCCGCATGCCCGGGCACATGAACGTGCTGCTGGCCGAGGCCAACGTGCCCTATGACGAGGTGTTCGAGCTCGAGGACATCAACTCGGAGTTCGCGCAGGCGGACGTGGCCTTCGTGATCGGCGCCAACGACGTGACCAACCCGGCGGCGAAGACCGACCCGACCTCGGCGATCTACGGCATGCCGATCCTCGACGTGGAGAAGGCGAAGACGGTGCTGTTCATCAAGCGCGGCATGGCGGCCGGTTACGCGGGCGTCGAGAACGAGCTGTTCTTCCGCGACAACACCATGATGCTGTTCGCCGACGCCAAGAAGATGGTCGAGGACATCGTCAAGAACCTCGCCCACTGAGGCGGGGCCCCGGCAGGCCCCAGAGGGGGGCTGCCGCGAGGGACAGCCGCGGGGGACCAGCCGCGCGAGGCTTGCCGCGAGGCGGCCTGCGAGCCCCCGCCGGCCCGGACGAACCGAGGGCGCCCTTCCACCCG
>NZ_JAHBGB010000040.1 GCF_018390555.1 Ancylobacter oerskovii
CTCGGCGATGGAGGCGGAGGAGATGCCGGTGTTCGGCCCCTCATCCCAGGTGATGGGCAGTGCGTCGAGCGCGGTCTTGGCGCGCCACCAGGTGTCGGCGACCACGGCGACGGCGGTGTCGTCGACCTTCACCACCTTCTTCACGCCCGGCATCTTCTCGACCGCAGCGACGTCGAAGCTCGCCACCTTGCCGCCGAAGACCGGGCAGGCCTTGATGGCGGCATTCAGCATGTCCGGCAGCTTGAGGTCGGCGCCGTAGACCTGTTTGCCGGTGAGCTTGTCCACCGTATCGAGGCGCGCCAGCGGCTTGCCGGCGATCTTCCAGTCCTTCGGGTCCTTGAGCTTGACGTCGCTGGGCGGCGTCAGCTTGCCGGCGGCTTCCGCCACCTCGCCGAAACGCAGCGTGCGCCCGCTCGGGCCGTGGGTGATGATGCTGTTGGCCGCGGAGCATTCGCCCGCCGGCACGTTCCACTGCGCGGCGGCGGCCGCGACCAGCATCTCGCGCGCGGCCGCGCCGCCCTTGCGGACATAGTCGTGCGAATCCCGGATGCCGCGCGAACCGCCGGTGGAGTAGCTGCCCCAGACGCGGTTGCGCTTGAGGTTCTCGCCTGGCGGGGGGTACTCGGTCGTCACCTTCGACCAGTCGCATTCCAGCTCTTCGGCCACCAGCTGGGCGAGGCCGGTGAGCGTGCCCTGGCCCATCTCCGAGCGGGCGACGCGGATGACGACGGTGTCGTCCGGCTTCACCACCACCCAGGCATTGACCTC
>NZ_JAHBGB010000041.1 GCF_018390555.1 Ancylobacter oerskovii
GGAAGGGCGCCCTCGGCGTTTGCGCACCCACCCCGCACCCATCGGACAAAACGCCCCGAAGCCGTTCCCATCGGACACCCCATCGGACAGAGGGGAGGGCGTGCTCGGACGGCCCCGCCAAGATGGAATGCGCGCTCCCGAAATTAATATTTGCGAAACCCTTCTCTTAACGAATTGAAAATGATCGAGGCCGCCGGGTTTTTCTTTGCATGTCCCGGTCATGCTTAACGCGCTGTCAACCAAACCCGTCCTAGCTTGCCGTCATGACGCGCGGCGTATCCTGGTTTATCGTAGCCCCGCTCGTCCTTCTGGGGCTCTCCGCTTGCAAGTTCTCGCCGTTCGAACGGCGGGAACCCTGGCGCTCGGAGGCTGAAGAACGGTGTCTGGCGGAAGGCTCGGTGAAGCCTTCCGCCACCATCGTGCCCATGCGCGCCATCAACGGCGCCGGCACGTGCGGGATGGATCATCCCTTCAAGATCAGTGGCTTGAACCAGAGTACGGTCGAGGTGGCGCCCAAGGCGACGCTGGCCTGCCCGATGACCGCCTCGCTCGATCGCTGGGTCGCCGAGGACATCCAGCCGGCCGCCTATGCGTGGTTCGGCCAGCCGGTCGCCAAGATCAAGCAGATGTCGTCCTATTCCTGCCGCAACATGAACGGCGCGGCGACCGGCAAGGTTTCCGAGCATGCCTTCGGCAACGGCTTCGATGTCGGTGGCTTTGTACTTGCCGATGGCCGGGAAATACTGGTGAAGACCGGCTGGAAAGGCCGGGAGGACGAGCGCGGCTTCCTGCGCACGGTGCAGGCCACCGCCTGCCAGCGCTTCACCGTGGTGCTGGCGCCCGGCTCCAACATCTATCACTACGACCACATCCATGTGGACCTGATGCGCAGCGCCTCCGGCCGCTCGACCTGCAAGCCGGCGCCGGTGATGCCGACCCCGCCGAATCTGCCGGTCTACAAGGCTCCGCCCATGGCGGCGGTGCCGCCGCAAGCCAGCCCGGCCTCCTATCCGCCGCCGGCCGCGGCGCCCGGTTCGGCACCGGAATCGGAGGAGATGGACATGCCGGCGGGCGAGCCGATGGTGCTGTCGCCGCAGCCGCCCGCGTCGCAGCCCTCGGCGTCCTATCCCGGCCCGGGAGCGCCGCAGCCGCTTGCCCAACCGGGCTATCCCGCGCCGATCCAGCCCTATGGCGCGCCGGCCCAGCCCTATCCCCCGCCAAACAACTATCCCGCCCAAACCCGGCCGGCCCAAGCCTACCCGGCGCCGACCTATCCGGCTCAGGCCTATCCTGCCCAGGCGGCTCCGGCCTATCCGGCTCCGGCCGCGCCGCCGTCCCGCCCGGATGGCGTGCCGCTGCCGCCGGCCGGCATACCGATGGTGATGCGCTGGTTCGGGCTCGACCCGACGGCGACAGGCTCGATCTCGCCGACCAAGCGCGCCTATGCGCCGGAACGGCAGATCGCGACGCCGATCCCGCCGCCACCCGCCATTTCCGGCGAAGACTGACGCTCCGTCACCATCGGCCGGCTCACGCGGGAACGGCGGCGATGACGTAGTCGTGGCCGTGGGAAAGCCCCCCGGATGCGGCCAATAACCCCTCGGCTCGCTCGTGCAGACGAATGATGCGGGCTGCTAGCGCCTCGGCGGTGAGGCGGTCGTCGATCAGCCCGGCGAGCCGCCGGCTGTCCTCCAGCTGTCGATTCACCCAGGCCATGTCGTAGCTGTTGGGAAAGCGGCGGGCGAAGGTGATCCGCAATCCGACCTGTTCCAGCCGCTGCATCACCCATTCCGCCGGGTATTCGCGGTAGGGCGTCACGCCGGCCAGCAGGGCGCAGGCGTCGCGCAGCCGGCCGATGGCTTGCACAAGCGCCCCGGGTGCGTCGTCGGCGGGCGCGACGACGTAGGGATCGACGCCGATGACATAGATGCGCCGTCCCACGAGCGGGCGTAGCCGTGCGAAAAGATCGCTCTGGAAATACGGCGCGTAGCTCTCCACGGCGCCGAGAAGATACTCGGCCAGCACGGTATCGTGGCTTTCGCCGGCGAGGAGCGCCGGATCCTGCCAGTTGCCGAGCACCAATCGGTCCTGCGGCCGCCGGGCCACCACCGCGTCCCCGGCCAGCCGCAGATGCTCGGCATCGGCGCTGACGGCGGTCCATCGGGAGGAGGGCAGTGTACTGATCCAGCGTGCCGAGCGCACGCCGGTCCCGGCGTCCAGCACGGCACCCCATGGCTCGCCGCCCTGCACATGCTCGACGACGCCGAACATGTCGAGCCTTGCCGGCGCCGGGTTCGCGCTCATCTGTCGCCTGTTCCGGGTACAAAGTCTGATGGGGCGGCGCGCCTCACCGCGGTTCAGTCCAGCAGCGTGTCGAGGCCGCGCCTCACCCCGGTCCAGCCGGCGACCTTCCTGGCCGCCAGCAGGGTGCCCGCCACATAGGGGGCGGCCGAGGAGCCGGCATCGTGGCGGATGGTGAGCCGCTCGTCCGGGGCGCCGAAGATGGTCTCGACGCCCAGCACGAAGGAGGGCAGCCGCAGCGCATGCACCTGCACGCGGGTCGCGCCCTCGCCGAAGCTGCCGCCGCGGGTGGCGGGCACGCCGCTCACCTCCTCGATCGGCCGGCTGGTGGCGGGGCGGCGCACCCCGGCCAGGGTTTCGGCGAGCTCGCGGGCGGTGCCGGACGGGGCATCCGGCTTGCCGGCCGAGGCGTAGTCGATGATCTCGACGTCGGAGACGTATTTGGCGGCTTCCAGCGTGAAGCGCTTCAGCAGCGTGGCGGTGATGGAGAAGTTGCCGGCCGCCAGCACGCCGACCCCTTTCGCCCGCGCCAGGGCGTCGAGCTCGGCATAGTCGTCCGCACCGAGCCCGGAGGTGCCTATGACCACATGCCGGCCGGCGGCGATGGCGGCGGCCGCATTCGCCTTCACCACATTCGGCTTGGTGTAGTCGATCAGCACGTCGGAGGGGACGGCGAGCGCCTCCTCGATGGAGGCGAAGACGGGGGCGTCACCGATCGCCGTGCCGGCGGCGGAACGGGAGACGCCGGCCACGAGTGCGAGATCGGCGGTGGCGGCGATGGCCGGCGCAAGGGCGCGGCCGACCCAGCCGGTCGCGCCGGCGAGCAGGATCCTGACGGGCATGCGGAGAACTCCGAACAGCTCAGATTCCTGCCGAATACACCCCGCGCCGCAGCGGGGAAAGTGCCAGCCGGCCTGTAAGCCGGGTTCTGTAAGGCGGGATCGCTCCCGCGTGGCGGCCATTCCTCTGGGACGCCGATTGCTCGGCGCCTCTAGCAGTCAACCCGGGCGGCGATCCGAAGACGGACCTGAGACCGGCGAACCGGCCTCGTGCCACCCCTATACGACTTTGCTCCCGGTGGGGTTTGCCGTGCCGCTTCCGTTGCCGGCCGCGCGGTGGGCTCTTACCCCACCGTTTCACCCTTGCCGCGGACGCATCCGCGGCGGTTTGATTTCTGTGGCACTTTCCCTGGGGTCGCCCCCGCCGGACGTTATCCGGCACCGTGTCTTCGTGGAGCCCGGACTTTCCTCGGCGCCCTTGCGGACGACGCGGCCGCCCGGCCGGCTGGCGAGGGAGCAATGGGGGAGACGCGCACGCCCGTCAAGGCTCGACGCACAACCGGAACCGCCCGGCAGGCATGCGCACCGCCGTCCTCAGTTCGATGCCATGATGGTGCGGGCCTTGCTGCAATAGCTGACGGCGATGCTCGACATGCGGGTGGCGCCGTGTCCGCCCTGGTACCGCATCACCGTGCCGCAGGTGTCGCCGCCGGCGAGCCGATAGGCGCCGGCAAGGTAGCGCATGCCCCATTTTACGTTGGTCTCGGGATCGTAGAGGGCCTTGCGGGTGCCCTGGTAGCCCATGGCGCGCGCCGTGGGATGCTTGATCTGCATGAGGCCCACTTCGCCGGCGCTTCCGGTGACGCCGGGATTCCAGTTGCTCTCGATGCGCACGACGGCGCGGGCAAGAGCGATTGGAATACCGTTGGCCCGGGCTTCGCGATCCACGAGGGCGACGAAGGATGAATTGAAACTAGGCGCCTCGTCAAAGCTTTTCAAATCAGTGATCGGGCGGGCGGTGGCAATGTTTATGCCGGAGGTGAAGGCTAATAGAGTGAAAAATGCCGTACGCAACGTGAGACTATGACGGGCCATTCGCGATATCAGTCTTTCCAGGTCGATGAAGGAGACCGGGAAATGCGATGGAAAATCTGTTTCCAATGAGGCTTCAATTGTCCACGAATTGGGAAATAGCTGGGCACTCGCCAGCTCATCGTCGCGGCTGTGGCCGATGGGCAACGAAAGCGCATGATCGTGTCGCGACGGGGTACTCCCGGGCAAGATCATGTCCCGTGCGGTGTGATGATAGGGTCGAAATTTCAGCCGTCTGCCGTTGCGGAGGCATCCGGTCGCGAGGTGCAGAGGGCGTATAGCGTGGCAAGTGTGGAGACATCCGCCACACCATCGACACGCTGTCGCCGGAAATGGCGCTGGAAGGCGCGCACGACGGCTTCGGTCCTGTCGCAATAGATGCCGGTGAGGGGTATCTCGTAGCCGTAGAAGCCCAGCATGGCCTGCAGCGCCTCGATGGGCTGGCCCGATTCACCGCGCATGAAATAGCGGCCATCGCTGATCGGCTCCTCCTCGACCAGATGGCCGATGCCGGCGCGATGCAGGATCTCCCAAGGGAATTTCTCGCCGGGGTCCTGCTTGCGCAGCGGCGCGACGTCGGAATGCGCGAGCACGCGGGTCGCGGGGATGGCGAGGCGGGTGACGATGTCCTTGGCCAGCGCCGTCACCGCCTCGATCTGGCGAGGGTGGAAGGGCGGATAGCCGAAATCATGGCCGGGATTGACGATCTCGATGCCGACCGACAGCGAGTTGATGTCGGTTGCGCCGGCCCATGAGGAGGCACCGGCATGCCAGGCCCGGCGGGATTCCGGCACCAGCTGCACGATGCGCCCGTCTTCATGCACCACATAGTGGCAGGACACGCCCCGCTCGGGCGAGCGCAGCCACGCCACCGCCTCATCGGCACTCTGCATGCCAGTGTAATGCAGCACCAGCATGTCCGGGACCACGACGCCGAGACGCTCTCCATGATTGGGCGAGGCCAGCACCTCGGCGGCCAGCGGGGAGTCGGCGGGGAAGGTCGGGGCGGTGTCCATGCAGCGAGCTAACCAGCTCCTGCGGCCGGTTCAACCGATTCTTAAGGTTCAGAGAGCGTTAATCGCGGATCGAAACCGGGGGATTCGGCGCGTCGCGTCGCAGTCCCGATCAGCGTCCTGCCGATGTTCCATAGTGTTGCATGTCTGAACCTGCTTGCCTCCAGCCTCGCCGCGACGATCCGGCCTGTGCGGCCGGGCCGCGTCGGCGCATGCGCGCGGGGCGGCATGGGCGATCGACGGCCGGCCGGAGACGCATGATGCCGCCCTCCCGACCTTCCGACACGGGACCGGACGCCGCGGAGCGCCATATTCCGGTGCTGCTCGCCGAGGTGCTGGCGCATCTTTCGCCCAAGGACGGCGAGGTTCATGTCGACGGTACCTTCGGTGCCGGCGGCTATAGCCGTGCGATCCTCGATGCGGCCGATTGCCGGGTGATCGCCATCGACCGCGACCCGACCGCGGTGGCGGCGAGCGCGCCGCTAGTGCTGGCCTATCCCGGCCGGCTGGCGGTGACGCAGGATCGCTTCGGCAATCTCGACCAGGTCGCGGCCATGCTCGGTGCGCCGCAGGTCGATGGGGTCGTGCTCGACATCGGCGTTTCGTCCATGCAGCTCGACGAGGGCGAGCGCGGCTTTTCCTTCCGCCGCGACGGGCCGCTCGACATGCGGATGTCGGGGGAGGGGCCGTCGGCGGCGGACTATGTCGCTCGCCTGCCCGAGGCGGAGCTCGCCAATCTGATCTACCGCTTCGGCGAGGAGCGCCAGTCGCGCGGGATCGCCCGTGCCATCGTCAGGGCGCGGGAAGAGGCGCCGATCGTCCGCACACTGCAACTCGCCGACATCATCGCCAAGGTGGTGCGCTCGAAGCCGCACGAGCCGCATCCGGCGACCCGCAGCTTTCAGGCGCTGCGCATCGCGGTGAATGACGAACTCGGCGAACTCGCCCGCGCCCTGGCGGCGGCCGAGCGCGTTCTCAAGCCTGGAGGTCGGCTGGTGGTCGTCACCTTCCATTCGCTGGAAGACCGGATCGTGAAGAATTTCCTCAATGCCCGCGCCAAGCCGGCGGCCGGCTCGCGCCACCTGCCGGCGGTGGAGAGCCTCCCGCCGAGCTTTCGCCTCGTCGCGAGGGGGGCGGTGGAGCCGACCGAGGCCGAGAGCCGCGCCAATCCGCGGGCGCGCTCCGCCAAGCTCCGGGCCGCGTCGCGCACCGAGGTGCCCGCGCATGATGCGAGCGACCTCGATGCCCTGCTGCCTCCGCTTCCCGATTTCGACGCCCGCCACCGCCCGCACTGAGGACCGAGATACATGTTCCGCATCCTCAATCTTGTCTCGGTGATCGCGCTGCTGGCGGCGGCGGGCGCGGTCTATCACGTCAAATATTCCTCGGCCTTCGAAGCGCAGAAGATTGCCAAGCTGCGCGACGAGATCCGCTGGGAGCGCGATCGCATCGCCACGTTGAATGCCGAGTGGGCGCGGCGTACCGCTCCCGACCGCATCCAGTCGCTGGCCGAGCATCACCTCGACATGCAGCCGCTCGACGTTACCCGCATGGATATGCTGGCCAGCCTGCCTTCCAAGTCTGATCAGGCCGGGGATGCGCTGGGCGGCATGATCGAGGCGCTGGTCGACAGCCCGACCGGCGCGGCGATTCCGGCGAGCCAGGCCAAGCCCGCGACGCCCAAGCCGGCGGTGCGGGCGTCGGCGCCGCCGGTGGCGGCCGCACCGCGTCCCAATGCGCCGCTGCCGCTCTCCGCCGTCCCTGCGGCCGGGGCCCTGGCGCCGGCCGGCGCGCGGGTGCTGGGCTCGCCGCTTCCCCCGCCGTCCGCCCGCCCGATGGCGACGGCCCCGATGATGTCGCCGATGCCGCTGCTGCCGCCGGCAGCGGTCGGCCAGTAATCCAGTGGAGGTCGTCTGGTGTTCGCGTCCGGCCTTTCCAAGCTGCGCTTCCCCAAACTCCGGCTGCCCGCGTTGCGCCTGGCGCGAATGCGGCTTTCGAAGCCGAGGCTGGCCGCGCTCCCGGCGTGGCTGTTCCGGCTGCCGGGCCGCGCGCTGCGGGCCCTGATCGGCGTGGTACGCAGTGCGGCGCGGCGCGGTCGGCCCGAGGCGCACGCCGTCGCCCGCGCGCGCATCATCCTGTGCATGCTGGTGTTCGGCACCGTTTATATCGCCATTGGCGGGCGTCTCGCCATGTTCGCCTCCTCGCCGGACGGTGCGCTCAGTCGGCGCGGCATGGCCTCGGATGCGGTGGCTTCCGCCCGCCCCGACATTCTCGACCGCAATGGCCGCATCCTCGCCACCGATGTGAGATCGGCCTCGCTGTTCGGCGAGCCCAAGCGCCTGATCGACGTCGATGAGGCGGTCGAGGCGCTCTCCGCCGTGCTGCCTGATCTGAACACCGATGAAATGCGCCAGCGCCTGGACAGCAAGCGCGGCTTCGTCTGGCTGAAGCGCGACATCACCCCGATGCAGCAGCGCGAGATCTACAATCTCGGCCTGCCCGGCATCGGCTTCATGACCGAGAACCGGCGCATCTATCCGGGCGGCAATCTTGCCGCGCATGCGCTCGGCTCGGTCAATATCGACAATCAGGGCATTGCCGGCCTGGAGAAGTGGATCGACAGCCGTGGGCTGTCGGAACTGCACCTCGCCGGCTTCGCCACCGATCGCCAGCAGGAGCCGGTGGAACTCTCCATCGACCTGCGGGTACAGCACGTATTGCGCGACGAACTGAACGCCGCCTTCCTGAAGTTCAAGGCCAAGGCGGCGGCCGGCGTGATCACCGACGTGCGCACCGGCGAAGTCATCGCCATGGCGTCGCTGCCGGATTTCGATGCCAATGATCCGGCCAAGGCGCTGGATCCCAAGGCGCTGAACCGCCTCTCGACCGGCGTGTTCGAGATGGGGTCGACCTTCAAGGCCCTGACCTTCGCCATGGCGCTCGACAGCGGCAAGTTCAACCTCAACTCAACGCTGGATGCGCGCGGGGCGCTGTCGTTCGGGCGATTCAAGATCCACGATTATCACGCCGAAAACCGCGTGCTGACGCTGCCGGAGGTGTTCCTCGTCTCGTCCAATATCGGCACGGCGCGCATGGCGCTGACGCTCGGCGTCGACGCCCACAAGGCTTTCCTGAAGAAGATGGGCCAGCTCGACCGGCTGCGCACCGAGCTGCCGGAAAGCGCGGCGCCGCTGGTGCCGAAGCGCTGGGGCGACCTCAATACCGCGACCATCGCCTTCGGCCATGGCCTCGCCGTGGCGCCGATCCAGGTGCTGATGGCAGAGAATGCGCTGGTGAACGGTGGCTGGCTGATTCCGCCGACCTTCCTCAAGCGCACGCCGGAAGAGGCCGCGCAGATCGCCACCCGGGTGATCAAGCCCGAGACCAGCACCAAGATGCGCTATCTCATGCGGCTCAACGCCGAGAAGGGCTCGGCGAAGAAGGCCGACAGCCCCGGCTATTATGTCGGCGGCAAGACCGGCACCGCCGAGAAGGTGATCAACGGGCGCTACTCCAAGACGCGGCTGCTCACCTCCTTCATCTCCGCCTTCCCCATGGACGACCCGCAATATCTGATGCTGGTGATGCTCGATGAGCCGCAGGCGGTGGAAGGCACCTATGGCTATGCGACGGCCGGCTGGAACGCTGCGCCGACGACGGCGCGCATCATCCAGCGCGTCGCCCCGCTGCTCGGGATCATGCCGCGCAAGGAAGTGCCGCCGGTCGAGAGCATCCTCTCCTCCAACAGGGTGGCGCAGGTGCAGTGATGGGGACGGGCCGATTTCCCATGCGTGACGGGTGCGAAATCGGCTATGGCACCGAGCGGGGCGCGGTCGACCGGGCGGGCCGGCTCCGCCGCTGGTTTAGGCGCAGTCATTCGGGACAACGAGCATGACTGATCTTCCCCATTCGCCCTCGCCCCGGATCCGCACACTTGGAACGCTGGTCGGCGAGGATGCCGACTACGACGCCGCCGATCCGATGATGGACGTGGCCGAGCCGGTGCTCGACAGCCGCAAGGCACGCTGCGGCGACGTGTTCTTCGCGCTCGCCGGCGCCAAGGCGGACGGCATGGCCTTTGCGCGGGAAGCGGTTTCGCGGGGTGCGGCGGCCGTGGTCGGCGAGACGGAAAGGCCTTCCGAACTGCCGCCCGACGTCTCCTATGTGCGGGTCGGCAATGCGCGCCGGGCGGTGGCGCTCGCGGCGGCGAACGCGTTTCCCCACCAGCCGGCAACCATTGCAGCTATAACGGGTACCTCGGGCAAGACCTCGGTGGCTGCCTTCACCCGGCAGATCTGGCAGAGCCTCGGCCATGCGAGCGCCAGCCTCGGCACGCTCGGCGTCGTCGCGCCGTCCGGTGAGGTGTACGGTGCGCTCACCACGCCCGATCCGATCGCCCTGCACCGCACGCTGGACCATCTGGCGAGCGAGGGGGTGACGCATCTGTGCCTGGAGGCCTCCTCGCACGGGCTCGACCAGCACCGCCTGGACGGGGTGCGGCTCGCGGCCGGCGGCTTCACCAATCTCTCGCGCGACCATCTCGACTATCATCCGACCATGGAGGCCTATCTCGAGGCCAAGCTGCGGCTGTTCCACCATCTCGTTCCGCGCGGCGGCGGCGCGGCGGTGTGGGTCGACAGCACCGAGGGCAGCCATGTGGCGCAGATCGCCGCCGATAGCGGGCTGGACGTGATCGGCATCGGCACCTCCGGCGCCGGCATCGCGCTGCTGTCGCGCCGCGACGACGGGCTGGGGCAGGTGATCGAGGTGGAGGCGGACGGCGTGCGGCGCCAGCTCCGCCTGCCGCTGGTCGGGGCCTTCCAGGTGGCCAACGCGCTGGTGGCCGCCGGGCTGGTCGCCGCCACCGGCAGCGCCGTCGAGGAGGCGCTCGCTCCGCTGGAGCGGCTGGAAGGCGTGCCCGGCCGCCTGGAACTGGTCGGTACCAAGGCATCGTCCGCCGGCACCGCCGGCGTCTTCGTCGACTACGCCCACAAGCCGGACGCGCTGGCCAATGCGCTCGACGCCCTCCGGCCCTATGCGACAGGCCGGCTCATCGCCGTGTTCGGCTGCGGCGGCGACCGCGACAAGGGCAAGCGGCCGCTGATGGGAGCCATCGCCGCGGAGAAGGCGGACGTGGTCATCGTCACCGACGACAACCCGCGCAGCGAAGACCCGGCGACCATCCGCGCCGCCATTCTCGCCGCGGCCCCGGGCGCCCGCGAGATCGGCGACCGCGCCGAGGCGATCGCGGCGGCCATCGGCATGGCCGAAGCTGGGGACGTGGTGCTGATCGCCGGCAAGGGTCACGAAACCGGCCAAATCGTGGGCGACCGCACCTTGCCGTTCTCCGACCGCGAGGTTGCCCGGGCGGCGCTCGGCAATTTTGGGGGGTAGTCATGGACGGGCAGGGCAAAGGCGTCGACGGGGCGCCGCTATGGACGCCGCTGGCACTGGCGCAGGCGACCGGCGGCACGCTGCGCGGCGTCGCCCCCGACGCCGCGATAGGCGGCGTCTCGATCGATTCGCGGACGCTGCAGCCGGGGGACGCCTTCTTCGCCATCACCGGCGAGCGCGACGGCCATGACTTCGCCGCCGCTGCCGCCGGGCGCGGCGCCGCCCTGTGCGTGGTGGCAGCGGCCAGGCTCGGCGAGTTGCCGGCTGACATGCCGGCGCTGGTCGTCGAGGACGTGCTGAAGGCGCTGGAAGATGCCGGCCGAGCGGCGCGGGCCCGCTCGGGCGCGCGCATCGTCGCCGTCACCGGCTCGGTCGGCAAGACCACGACCAAGGAGGCGCTGCTGCTGGCCCTCGGCGCCGACGGGCCGACCCATGCTTCCGCCGCCTCCTACAATAATCACTGGGGTGTGCCGCTGTCGCTCGCCCGGCTGCCGGCGAGCGTCGCCTATGGCGTGTTCGAGCTGGGCATGAACCATCCGGGCGAGATCGCGCCGCTTTCGGCGATGGTGCGCCCGCATGTGGCGGTCATCACCACCGTCGAGCCGGTGCATATCGCCCAGTTTCCCAATGTCGAGGCCATCGCCGACGCCAAGGCGGAGATCTTCACCGGGGTCGAGCCGGGCGGGGCGGTGGTGCTGAACCGCGACAATCCGCATTTCGACCGGTTGGCGGCAGCGGCGCGTGCCGCCGGGATCGGGACGATCATCGGCTTCGGCCAGTCGGTGGCGGCACAGGCCCGCCTGCTCAGCGTCGCGCTGCAGCCGCAGAGCTCGACGGCGCTTGCCGACATCCTCGGCGAGACGGTGAGCTTCAAGATCGGCCTGCCCGGCCGCCATATCGTGCAGAACGCCCTCGCGGTGCTGGCGGCGGCCAAGCTGGCCGGCGCCGATCTCTGCCTCGCCGGGCTGGCGCTCGCCTCGCTCGGCCCGCCGCCGGGGCGGGGCGTGCGCACCGCGCTGGCCGTCAAGGGTGGCGCGGCGCTGCTGATCGACGAGAGCTACAACGCCAACCCGGCCTCGATGCGCGCCGCCCTGGCCGTGCTGGCCGGCACCCCGGTCGAAGGGCGCGGGCGCCGCATCGCGGTGCTCGGCGACATGCTGGAACTCGGGCCCACCGGCGAGGAGCTCCATCGCGGCCTCGCTCCCGAGGCGGGACGGGCGGATCTCGTCTTCTCCGCCGGGCCACTGATGCGGGCGCTGCACGAGGCGCTGCCGGAGAACCGGCGCGGCGCCTGGGCCCCCGATGCCGCGACGCTGCTGCCGCTGCTCGCCGAACGGCTGCGCGGCGGCGACGTGCTCATGGTCAAAGGATCGAACGGCAGCCGCATGGGGCCGCTGGTGCGTGCGCTCGCCGAGCGCTTTCCTGTTCAAGACGACGCCTCGGCGGAAGGGTGAACCGATGCTTCAATGGCTGGCCCAGTTCCAGGAGAGCGTCCCGGCGCTCAACGTGTTCCGCTACATCACCTTCCGCACCGGCGGGGCGATCATCACCGCGCTGCTGTTCGTGTTCATGTTCGGGCCGGCGATCATCGCGCTGCTGCGGCTGAAGCAGGGCAAGGGCCAGCCGATCCGCACCGACGGGCCGCAGTCGCATCTGCTCACCAAGAAGGGCACGCCCACCATGGGCGGGCTGATGATCTTCTCCGGGCTGATGGTGGCGACGCTGCTCTGGGCCAATCTCGCCAATCCCTATGTCTGGGTGGTGCTGTTCGTCACCATCAGCTTCGGGCTGATCGGCTTCTATGACGATTATCTCAAGGTGACCAAGCAGACCCATGCCGGCCTGTCTGGCCGGGCCCGCCTTGCCCTCGAATTCCTGATCGGCGGCATCGCGGCGGTGGTGATCATGCATGTCGGCCGCGAGCCGCTGTCCTCCTCGCTGGCCTTCCCGTTCTTCAAGGACCTGCTGATCGACCTGTCCTGGTTCTTCGTCATCTTCGGCGCCTTCGTCGTCGTCGCGGCCGGCAATGCGGTGAACCTCACCGACGGCCTCGACGGCCTCGCCATCGTCCCGGTGATGGTGGCGGCCGGCAGCTTCGGACTGATCTCCTATCTCTCGGGCAACGTGCTGTTCGCCGACTACCTGCAGATCCACTATGTCGCCGGCGTCGGCGAACTGGCGGTGATCTGCGGCGCGCTGATCGGCGCCGGCATCGGCTTCCTGTGGTTCAACGCCCCGCCGGCGCAGATCTTCATGGGCGACACCGGCTCGCTGGCGCTGGGCGGGCTGCTTGGCACCATTGCGGTGGCCACCAAGCACGAGATCGTGCTCGCCGTGATCGGTGGGCTGTTCGTGCTGGAGGCGGTGTCGGTGATCGTGCAGGTGATCTCGTTCAAGCTCACTGGCAAGCGCGTGTTCAAGATGGCGCCGATCCACCATCATTTCGAGCAACTGGGCTGGACCGAGCCGCAGATCGTGATCCGCTTCTGGATCATCGCGGTGGTGCTGGCGCTGATCGGGCTCTCGACGCTGAAGCTGCGGTGAGGGGTGCTCGACGCGAGCATCCTTCGAGGCTCGCTAGCGCTCGCACCCCAGGATGAGGCGGTTCCCGGGGATCAAAGCCGTCCATCCTCATGCCGGGGTGCCGCCGCAGGCGGCCTCGAAGCACGCGGGCGTTCAGCGCACCGCCAGCACCTTCTTCACATTGTCGGCGTGCACCTGCTCATAGGGGGCGAAATAGCCGAGCACGCCGTCGGCGAGGTCGCCGGCGATGAAGGTGGAGAGGTCCTGGTCGGCCAGCGCCATGTCGACGTGAAGCCGCAGCAGCTTCTTCACATAGCGGATGGTCGCGTCGATCAGCCCCTCGCCGTAGCCGCCGGCGGCGATGATGTCCGGCGCGCCGTGGTTCGGCAGGATGCGCGGATAGCCCCACGCCTTGATGCGTTCGAGCTCGCCGACATGGACGGCGAGCCGCTCCGGCTCGGCGACATAGGTGATCGGCTCCTCCAGCGTGTCGCCGGCCAGCATGAGGCCGAGCTCGGGCAGCAGCAGGATCAGCCCGTCATGGCTGTGGATCTCCGCCGGCTCCAGCTTCACCTGCAGCCGCCCGACCGTCAGCACGGCGGGGCCGGCGATGATGCGGTTGGGCATGACGAGCGGCCGGATCGGCGGTTCGCCGCCCTCCAGCGCCGCGCGATGGGCGACGAGGGCCTTTTCGGTCGCCTCGAGGGCGATGATCTCGCAATCGGCAAACACCTCGTTGCCGGCGACGTGATCGTCGTGCCAGTGGCTCAGCACCACGCGGATCGAGGTGACGCCGGCCTCCTCCAGTGTGCGGCGCATCAGCCGCGCATGGGTGAGCGAGATATGGGTGTCGTAGAGAAGGGCCTCGGACCCGTCGACCACCGCATAGACGCAGACGCCCAGCGCATAGGCGCCGTCGTCGAGCCAGTTGGGGGCCGCCGAATGCGCCCGCGCGCCGTCGATCCGCCCGTCATAGAAGGCATAGAGATGCGGGTGGGGGCGCAGCACCCGCAGGGTGGAGCCGAGCGGGAGCAGGGTCGGGCGGGAAGCGGGCATAAGCGGGATTCTCGCGGTGGCGGCGGACGGCGCGATCTTTCCATCCGGCGCGGAAATGCGCTAGCCAGAGATGCCCGATCCGGGTGCCCGCCGTCCCAAGATTCCGCCCATCCGAGGTCCCGCCTGCCATGATTCCCGTCACTACCTTCCGCGACCGCCGCGTCGCGCTGTTCGGTCTCGGCGGTTCCGGCCGCGCCACCGCCCACGCGTTGATTGCCGGCGGCGCCGATGTCATCGCCTGGGACGATGCCATCGCCTCGGTCGAGGCGGCGGACGACGAGGACATCCCGACCGGCGACCTCCGGGCGCTGGAATGGGGGACGGTGGACGCGCTGGTGCTGGCGCCCGGCGTGCCGCTGACCCATCCCAAGCCGCATTGGAGCGTCGAGCTGGCGAAGGCCGCCGGCGTCGAGGTGATCGGCGACATCGAGCTGTTCGTGCGCGAGCGGCGAGCACATGCGCCGGGCGCGCCGATGGTGGCGATCACCGGCACCAACGGCAAGTCGACCACCACGGCGCTGATCAACCATCTGTTCAAGGCGAGCGGCCGGGATGCGCAGATCGGCGGCAATTTCGGTCCGGCGATCCTGTCGCTCGATCCGCCGGCGCCCGGGCGGGTGCATGTGGTCGAGTGCTCCTCCTACCAGATCGACCTCTCCCCGACACTCGATGCCAGCGTCGGTATCCTGCTGAACCTCTCCCCCGATCATCTCGACCGCCATGGCGACATGGCGCATTACGCGGCGGTGAAGGAACGGCTCGTCGCTGGCGTGGAGCCGGGCGGCACGGCGGTGGTGGGCGTCGACGACGAGTGGAGCCGCGCCATCGCCGACCGGCTGGAAGCCGCCGGCCGCACGCTGGTGCGCCTCTCCGTGCTGCACGCGCTCGACGACGGCATCTGCCGCGATGGCGACACGCTCACGGTGCGCGAGGGCGGGCGGACCGTCTTCACCGTGCCGCTCGCCGGCATCGGCTCGCTGCGCGGCGCCCACAATGCGCAGAACGCCGCCGCCGCCTTTGCCGCCGCGCGGGCGCTGGGGCTGGCGCCGGAGGTGATCGTCGCCGGGCTGAAGAGCTTCCCCGGCCTCGCCCATCGCATGGAGGAGGTGCGGACCCTCGGCAAGGTGTTGTTCGTCAACGATTCCAAGGCAACCAATGCCGATGCGGCGGAGCGGGCGCTGCTCAGCTTCGAGGACATCTACTGGATCCTCGGTGGCAAGCCGAAGGCCGGCGGCATCGAGCCGCTCCGCCCGCTGTTTTCCCGCGTGCGCAAGGCCTATCTCATCGGCGAGGCGGCCGCGGAATTCGCGGCGACGCTCGGCGACGCGGTACCGTTCGAGATGTGCGGCACGCTGGAGAACGCGATACCGGCCGCCGCCCGCGACGCCACGGCGTCGGATGCGGGCCATCCGGTGGTGCTGCTGTCGCCGGCCTGCGCCAGCTTCGACCAGTTCCCGAATTTCGAGGTGCGCGGCGACCGCTTCCGCACGCTGGTGCGGGCGCTGCCGTCGGGCTGATCCGGCGCGATATCCTCCTCGCCATTCATTCTTTCGTTGGATTTCGGCGCCTGTGGCTGTCGGGCGCGCAGATTTCCGTTGACCGGCCGATGGCTGCATTCAAACTATGCATGCCTATACGGGCGGCAATTCGCGCCGCCCTGGGCCCGAAGGGGTAAGCGGGGCGCTCGCGCAGCGGCGGTCAGCCGACGCGACGGCTCCCAGAAGGGGAACTGCAGCGTCATGACCATGGAAAGCACGGGAAGTGCGTCCTCCGCCAATGCGGCGGCCGGCGTCACCTATACGACGGTCGACACCGCCTATTTCGAGGCGCGTGGGCTGAAGCGCTATGCCGGGGTGGCCTCGCTATGGGCGCTCGGCGTCGGCGCGGTGATCTCCGGCCATTTCTCGGGCTGGAATCTCGGCCTCGCCACCGGCGGCTGGGGCGGCATGTTCATTGCCGCCATCATCATCGCCATCATGTATCTCGGCCTCACCCTCTCCATCGCCGAGATGTCGGCGGCGCTGCCGCATACCGGGGCGGCCTATTCCTTCGCCCGCACCGCCATGGGGCCGTGGGGCGGCTTCATCACCGGCCTGTGCGAGAACGTGGAATATGTCGTCACCCCGGCGGTGGTGGTGTTCTTCATCGGCTCCTATCTCGGCTCGATCTTTGGCACGCCGCCGGAGTTCCAGCCGGTCTACTGGGTGTTCGGCTACATCGTCTTCGTCGGGCTGAACGTCGTCGGCGTCGAACTGTCCTTCAAGGTCACGCTGATCGTGACGCTGGCGGCGCTCGCCTGCCTCGTCGCCTTCTGGGTGAGCGCGCTGCCGAATGTCGATTTCTCGCGCTGGGCGCTGAACGTCGCCGCCGACGGCACCGAGCTGCCCGATGGCGGCGGGCCGTTCCTGCCCTTCGGCTTCTACGGCATCCTCGCCTCGCTGCCTTTCGCGGTGTGGCTGTTCCTCGCCATCGAGCAATTGCCGCTGGCGGCGGAGGAGTCCATCGACCCGAAGCGCGACCTGCCGCGCGGCATCATCCTCGGCATCTCCACGCTGATCGTCTCGGCCTTCATGATCCTGTGGCTGAACGCCTCGGTGGCCAACGGCACCTTCGCGCTCGGCAAGTCCGGCGAGCCGCTGCTCGACGGCTTCCGCGCCATCTATGGCGACGGCGCCGCCAAGGTGCTGGCGCTGATCGCGGTGATCGGGCTGATCGCCTCGTTCCACACCATCATCTACGCGCAGAGCCGGCAGATCTATTCGCTGTCGCGCGCCGGCTACTTTCCGCGCTGGATGTCGATCACCCACGGCACCCGCAAGACCCCGCATCTGGCCATGCTGGTCGGCGCGGTGGTGGCGCTGCTGCTGATGCTGGTGATCTGGTTCAGCGTCGGCGCCGAGCAGGGCGCCTCGGTGATCGGCGGCACGCTGCTCAACATGGCGGTGTTCGGCGCCATGCTGTCCTATGTGATGCAGGCATTGTCCTACATCCTGTTGCGCAAGAACGCGCCGCAGATCGAGCGGCCCTACAGGAGCCCGTTCGGCATCGTCGGCGCGGGGCTCACCATCCTCATCGCGCTGGTGACGCTGTTCTTCCAGCTGTCGGATCCGGTCTACCGCGCCGGGGTGATCGGCGTCGTCATCTGGTTCGCGCTCGGCATCGTCTATTTCGCGCTCGCCGGCCGCCACAAGCTGGTGCTGTCGCCGGAGGAGGAGTTCGCGCTCTCCAAGGGGCAGTCTGAATACAAGACCCACTGACGTCGCCGCTTCAGCCTGGTCTTGCAGAGCACCCTCATCCTGAGGTGCGAGCGTCAGCGAGCTTCGAAGGAGGCTCGGTGACATGCACCCGGATGCGGATCCTTCGAGGCCCGGCCTGCGGCCGGCTACCTCGGGATGAGGTCGATCCCGGTTGCCAGGGTATTGTCACCCGAGGCCCGGCCGGATGCTCCGGCCGGGCCTTTTGCCGGCACCGACGCGCTGCCGCATTAAGCCGGCGTCAACCTTAACTGTCCGATACTGGCCACTAGCGCGTTTGCGGAGTGGCGTTGATGATTTCGCGTGCCGAGAGGACCGTGGTCGGCGAATGGTGGTGGACGGTGGACCGTCTGCTTCTCGGGGCGCTGGCGGCGCTGATGATCATCGGCATCGTGCTGGCGCTGGCGGCGAGTCCGCCGGTCGCCGCCCGGCTCGGCATCGCCGACCCGTTCCATTTCGTGAACCGGCAGGTGATGTTCCTGCTGCCGGCGCTGATCGTGCTGATCGGCACCTCCTTCCTGTCGCCGAAGCACATCCGCCGCGTCTCGCTGGTGCTGTTCGTGGTGTTTCTCGGCCTCATCTTCGCGACGCTCGTGTTCGGGCCGGAAGTGAAGGGCGCGCGCCGCTGGCTCAATATCGGCCCGGTCGCCCTCCAGCCGTCGGAATTCATCAAGCCGAGCTTCGTCATCATCGCCGCCTGGCTGTTCTCCGAAAGCGTGCGGCGCCCGGAAATGCCCGGCCAGATCATGGCGGTGGCGCTGCTGGGCAGCGTCATCACGCCCCTGGTGCTGCAGCCGGACTTCGGCCAGACCATGCTGATCTCGCTGGTGTGGGGCGGGCTGTTCTTCCTCGCCGGCCTCAGGATGATCTGGGTGTTCGGCCTCGGCGGCGTCGGCGCCACCGGGCTGTTCCTCGCCTATCAGCTGGTGCCGCATGTGACGAAGCGCATCGACCGCTTCCTCGACCCGGAATCCGGCGACACCTACCAGATCGACCTCGCCACCGATTCCTTCCTCAATGGCGGCTGGTTCGGCCAGGGGCCGGGCGAGGGCACCTTCAAGAAGATGCTGCCGGACGGGCATACCGACTTCATCTTCTCGGTGGCGGCGGAAGAGTTCGGCGCGGTGCTGTGCCTGATGATCGCCGCCCTGTTCGCCTTCATCGTGCTGCGGGCGCTGACCCGGGCGATGCATGACGAGGACCCGTTCGTCCGCTTCGCGGTAGCCGGGCTCGCCATGCTGTTCGGCCTGCAGTCCTGCATCAACATGATGGTCAACCTGCACATGATGCCGGCCAAGGGCATGACGCTGCCCTTCGTCTCCTATGGCGGCTCCTCGCTGATCTCGCTGGCCTTCGGCATGGGCATGCTGCTGGCGCTGACCCGCCGCCGCCCGCGCAGCGCCACGCTGGCCGAGCTGGAGCGGTTCGGCACGCGCCTGGGATCGCCGGCCTCGCCGGCCCCGGCTTCCGCGTGAGGCCGCGACGATGGCCGGCGGATCGGGCGATGCGCCCCTCGTTCTTCTTGCCGCCGGGGGCACCGGCGGCCATCTGTTTCCCGCCGAGGCGCTGGCGAACGCGCTGAGCCGGCGCGGCATCGTCGTCGATCTCGCCACCGACGAGCGGGCGGCGCGCTATGCCGGGCATTTCCCCGCCCGGCAACTGCATGTGCTGCCCGCCGACACCATGCGCGGCCGCTCGCCGGTGGCGCTGGCGAAGACCGCGCTGGCGCTCGGCACCGGGCTGGTGAAGGGGCTCGCGCTGGTGCGGCGGCTGAAGCCGGCGGCGATCGTCGGCTTCGGCGGCTATCCCACCGTGCCGCCGCTGCTCGCCGGTGCCTTTGCCGGCCGGCCGACACTGATCCACGAGGCGAATGGCGTGATGGGGCGGGCGAACCGGCTGCTGGCGCCGCGCGTGACCGCCATCGCGCTCGGCTATCCCGATGCGGTCGCCGGCAATGCCGCGCTGGCCGCCAAGGCCCACCACACCGGCAACCCGGTGCGCCCGGCCGTGCAGGCCGCCGCCCGCGTGCCCTTCGAGCCGCCGGCGACGGATGGCGCGTTCCGGCTGCTGGTGTTCGGCGGCAGCCAGGGCGCGCGCATCATGAGCGAGATCGTGCCGCCGGCGGTGGAGAAGCTGGCGCCGGAGTTGCTCGCCCGGCTGCACCTCACCCAGCAATGCCGGCCGGAGGACATCGAGGCCACCCGCGTCGTCTATGACCGGCTCGGCGTCGCTGCGGAGCTGGCGCCGTTCTTCGACGACCTGCCGGCGCGCATGGCGCTGGCGCATCTGGTCGTCGCCCGTTCCGGCGCCTCGACGGTGGCCGAACTGAGCGTGATCGGCCGCCCCTCGGTGCTGGTGCCGCTGCCCGGCGCGCTCGACCAGGACCAGCTCGTGAACGCCACCGCGCTCGCGCGCGCCGGCGGGGCCGCGCTGATGCCGCAGGCCGAGTTCACGCCGGAGCGCTTCGCCGCCGAGCTCGCCCGGCTGATGGGCGATCCCGCCGGGCTGACGGCGATGGCGCAGGCCGCCCACGCCACCGGCCGCGCGGATGCCGACCAGCGCCTCGCCGACCTCGTCCTGCGAATCGCCAAGATCGATGTTTAGGGGCCGGGGATGACGGCGCGCCGCGCCTCGTCTAATCCTGCCCGCCGCCGGACGGCCGATCGCCGTCCGGCTGAAAAGGACATAGCCGCATGAAGCTTCCGCTCTCCCTCGGTCCCATCCATTTCGTCGGCATCGGCGGCATCGGCATGAGCGGCATCGCCGAGGTGCTGCACAATCTCGGCTATACGGTGCAGGGCTCCGACGTCGCCGAGAGCGCCAATGTGAAGCGCCTGACCGAGAAGGGCATCAAGGTTCATGTCGGCCATGCCGCGGAGAATCTCGACGGCGCCGAGGTGCTGGTGGTCTCCTCCGCCATCCGGCGCGACAATCCCGAGCTGGTCGCCGCCCGTGCCAAGCGGTTGCCGGTGGTGCGCCGGGCGGAGATGCTGGCCGAGCTGATGCGGCTGAAGAGCTGCGTCGCCATCGCCGGCACCCATGGCAAGACGACGACGACCTCGCTGGTCGCCACCCTTCTCGATGCCGCGAACCTCGACCCCACCGTGATTAATGGTGGAATCATAAATGCTTACGGCACCAATGCGCGGCTGGGGGACGGCGAGTGGATGGTGGTGGAGGCCGATGAGAGCGACGGCACCTTCCTGAAGCTGCCGGCCGAGGTGGCTGTTGTCACCAATATCGATCCCGAGCATCTCGACCATTTCGGCACCTTCGAGGCGGTGCAGCAGGCGTTCCGCAGCTTCGTCGAGAACGTGCCGTTCTACGGCTTCGCGGTGATGTGCATCGACCATCCGGTGGTGCAGGCGATGGTCGGGCGGGTCGAGGACCGGCGCGTCATCACCTATGGCGAAAACCCGCAAGCCGATGTTCGGATTGTGGAAATCGACCTGAAGGGTGGCCGCTCGCGCTTCACCGTGCAGTTCCGCGACCGCGAGGGCACGGCGGTGCACGAGCTGCGCGACCTCGTGCTGCCGATGCCGGGTCGGCACAACGCGCTGAACGCCACCGCCGCCATCGCGGTGGCGCGGGAGCTCGCGGCGAGCGACGAGCAGATCCGCGCGGCGCTGGCCGGTTTCGGCGGGGTGAAACGCCGCTTCACCAAGACCGGTGAGGTGAACGGTGTGACCATTTTCGACGATTACGGCCACCACCCGGTGGAGATCACTGCGGTGCTCCGCGCCGCCCGCGCGTCGACCGAGGGGCAGGTGATCGCGGTGGTGCAGCCGCACCGCTATACCCGGCTCCACTCCCTGTTCGACCAGTTCGCCACCTGCTTCAACGACGCCGACCATGTCATCGTCGCCGATGTCTATGCCGCCGGCGAGGCGCCGATCGCCGGGGTGGACCGCGACCATCTCGTCGAGGCGCTGCGGGCGCGCGGCCACCGCTCGGTGCAGCCGCTGCCGGGGCCGGAGGCGCTGGCGGACATGGTGAAGGCGCTGGCGCGGCCGGGCGACTATGTGGTCTGCCTCGGCGCCGGCAACATCACCCAATGGGCCTATGCGCTGCCGGGCCAGCTCGAGGCGAAGGACATCGACGCGTGAGCTTTCCCGACCTGACCGCCGACCTCGCCGCCCGGATGCCGGAGCTGCGTGGCCGGCTGCTGCCCAACCAGATGCTGGCGCCGCTCACCTGGTTCCGCGTCGGCGGGCCGGCACAGCTGCTGTTCACGCCGGCGGATCAAGAGGATCTCGCCTATTTCCTCGCCCGCCTGCCGGCGGAGGTGCCGGTGACGGTGATCGGGCTCGGCTCCAACCTCATCGTGCGCGACGGCGGGGTGGAGGGCGTGGTCATCCGGCTCGCCCGCGGCTTCTCCGACATCGTCGTGGAGGAAGGGCACCGGCTGCGCGTCGGGGCCGCCGTGCCGGACGTGAAGCTGGCCCGCGCGGCGGCGGATGCCGGCATTGCCGGGCTCGCCTTCTATCGCGGCATTCCCGGCGGCATGGGCGGCGCGCTGCGCATGAATGCCGGCGCCCATCACGGCGAGACCCGGGACCGGCTGGTCGAGGCGCGGGCGGTCGACCGGCAGGGACGGGCGCATGTGCTCTCCAATGCCGATTTCGGCTTCTCCTATCGCCATTCCGGCGCGCCGGCGGACTTCATCTTCACCAGCGCCCTGTTCCAGGGCGAGCCGGGCGAGCCGGCGGAGATCCTCGCCGAGATGGACCGCATCACCCAGGCGCGTGAGGCGTCCCAGCCCATTCGCGAGAAGACCGGCGGCTCGACCTTCAAGAACCCGCCGGGCCACAAGGCCTGGCAGCTCGTCGACGCCGCCGGCTGCCGCGGGCTCACCCGCGGCGGGGCGCAGGTGTCGCAGATGCACTGCAACTTCCTCATCAACACCGGCGGCGCCACCGCCGCCGAGATCGAGGGACTGGGCGAGGAGGTGCGCCGGCGGGTGAAGGAGAGCTCGGGGGTCGAGCTCGACTGGGAGATCAAGCGGATCGGCATGGCCGCCCCGGCCGCCGCTCCGACCGGCTAGGGCGCCCGCGGAGGCCGCGGCGCGCGGGATGGCCGCATCCCGAGGACGGTCATGCGCGGCGCTGCGCCGGTGCGCGGGCCGGCACTGCGAATCGCACCGGCGCACCGTGCCGGCGCGGCGCGAAACCGGCATGGCGGGGGTCGCGGGGGCCGGAGGCGAGGGGGCCGGGTGCCCGCCGGGCTTCGCCGGCGCCCGATGCCGGCGCCGGCGCGTTGAAAGTTAACGCATCGGCTTCAAAAGTTAACGCCTTCGAAGGGCGGCCCCGCCAGGGCGCGGCGGGCTTAACGCAACCTTAACGGCCGGGATCCGCCGGCGCGGCGGTGGACGAAGCGCCTCTGCCTGCTACAGAAATTCTCATTTGCCTAAGGTTCTGCGATTGCGGTGCAAAACCGGCCGCGCGCCATCGGGGTGCCGTCCAGGCGGCCAGAATTTTACCGAATATTTACCAAAAGGTACGGATGCTATCCCCCACGGCGCATCGCGCGCTCGGCTGTCGGGGCATCAGCACGTCGGACCTCCCGCATGATCACCGGACCGGAAACCGATCCGGCCGGATCTAGCGGAAGTCGGCACGCCGCCCCGGAAAGCCGGGAGACGTCGGTGCCCGGACTGGCAGCCCATGCGGGTCATTCGTTCGGCGAGCTTGTGAGATGGATGGTGGAGGACGCGTTGCTCGATCGCTGAATCCGGGTCGAAAGCCCGGATACGGCACGAGCGCGGCCAGGGCGGATCAGGAACGCGGCGGCACGGCGAATCGCGCGGCGCCGACTCGCATGGCGACCGCTGCCGGCCCGGCGGGCGGCGGGCGCACGCGATTCGCGAATCGGGCGATCA
The DNA here is from genome assembly GCF_018390555.1 of Ancylobacter oerskovii. Lineage (GTDB taxonomy): Bacteria > Pseudomonadota > Alphaproteobacteria > Rhizobiales > Xanthobacteraceae > Ancylobacter > Ancylobacter oerskovii. The sequence goes on from NZ_JAHBGB010000041.1 coordinate 23,291, forward strand.
TCGGCGGCAAGCGCCTGCTGGTCGGCTTCGCCGCCTCGCGGGCGGCGAGCTGCGGCGCCGGCACCTGGCTGGTGGCGGCGCTGTTCGCCGCGACCGGCGCCTACGGGCTGCAGGTCGGCGGGCACATGCCGCAGGCCGCCGAGACCGTGCGCGACATGGCCGACAGCGTCGCCAACATCGCCGGCTTCAAGATCAAGACCGTGAACCTTTCCGGCCAGAACCACGTCAGCCCCGGCGACATCCTCGCCACCGCCGGCGTGAAGCCGACCTCCTCGCTGCTGACGCTCGACGCCGAAGAGGCGCGGATGCGGCTGGAACAGCTGGCCTGGATCAAGCGCGCCACGGTGCAGAAGCTCTATCCCGACCGCCTCGACATCCAGGTGGTCGAGCGCGAGGGCTTCGCGCTGTGGCAGAAGGACGGCAAGATCAACGTCATCGCCCGCGACGGCACGGTGATCGCCCCCTATTCCGACGATGCGCGCTACATCCGACTGCCGATCGTGGTGGGCGACGGGGCGCAGAACCATGTCACCGAGATCGTCGAGGCGCTCGGCCTGGTGCCGGGCGTGCGCGACAAGGTGCGCGCCGCCATCCGCGTCGCCGACCGGCGCTGGACGCTGAAGATGCGCAACGGCATCGACGTGCGCCTGCCCGAGACCGGCATGGCCGAGGCGCTGCAGGAGCTGGCGGTGCTCGACCGCGACAAGCAGCTGCTCACCCGCGACGTGACCATCATCGACCTGCGCCTCGCCGACCGCGTGTCGGTGCGCCTGTCCGACGCCGCCTACGAGGCGCGCCAGCCCGACCCCAAGGCCAAGAAGAAGGCGCCCAACACATGAGCGTGCGCGCGCCCTACGACATCGTTCCCAAGATGCGCCCGCTGTCGCCGCGCCGTTCCGGCGTGGTCGGCGTGCTGGAGATCGGCACCTCCAAGATCGTCTGCCTGATCGCCCGCCTGAAGCCGCGCGATTCCTCGATGACGCTGCGCCGCCGCAGCCACGCCATCGAGGTGCTCGGCGTCGGCCATACCAGCGCCCACGGCATCAAGGGCGGCACCGTCGCCGACATGGAGCGCGCCGAGCACGCCATCCGCCGCGCGGTGGACGCCGCCGAGCGCATGGCCGGCGCGCAGATCGCCTCGGTCATCGTCTCGATGGCCGGCGGCCGGCTGGGCTCCGAGCATTTCAATGCCGAGATCGAGCTGCCGGAGCCGGCGGTCGCCGAAGGCGACATCCGCCGCGTGCTCGACGCCGCCTCGACCTTCGCGGTGGGCGACGGCCGCGCCGTGCTGCACGCGCTGCCGGTGAGCTACACCATCGACGGCGTGACCGGCATCGCCGAGCCGCGCGGCATGCTGGGGCGCCGCCTCGGCGTCGACCTGCACGTCATATCCGCCGACGCCTCGGCGGTGCGCAACCTGCTGCTCTGCGTCGAGCGCTGCCATCTCGGCGTCGAGGCGATGGTGGCGGCCCCCTATGCGGCGGCGCTTTCGGCGCTGGCCGACGACGAATCCGAGCTCGGCACGGTGCTGATCGACTTCGGCGCCGGCACCACCACCGTCGCGGTGGTGGTCAACGGCCATTGCGTGCATGTCGACGGCATTGCGGTGGGCGGCCAGCACATCACCAACGACGTCGCGCGCGGCCTCTCGACCCGCCTCGCCGATGCCGAGCGGCTGAAGAGCCTGCATGGCGGCGTGATCGCGGTGAGCGCCGACGAGCGCGAGATGCTCACCGTGCCGGCGATCTCCGAGGACCAGCGCGACCTGCCGCGCGCGGTGCCGAAGTCGCGGCTTCTGCAGATCATCCGCCCGCGGGTGGAGGAGATCGTCGAACTGATCCGCGACCGGCTGGTGGCCTCCGGCCACGCCGCCGATGCGGGCCGGCGCATCGTCCTCACCGGCGGCGCCAGCCAGCTCACCGGCCATGCCGAGCTGGTCGGCCAGATCCTCGGGCCGCAGATCGGCTCGCTGGTGCGGGTCGGCCGTCCGCTCGGCATCTCGCGGCTGCCGGAGGCGGTGCGCGGCGCCTCCTTCGCGGTGGCCGCCGGGCTGCTCGTCTATCCGCAGGTGGCCGGCCTCGAGCATTTCGAGGCGCGGCGCCGCCGCGTCTCCCATGCCGGTTCCGACGGGTATTTCTCCCGCGTCGGCCACTGGCTGAGGGAGGCGTTCTGACCATGATCCATTCAATCCGCGCCGGCGGAACCGGCACCACAGAAATCGAGTCGGGACGCGTGCCCGCCGGCGTTAGGGGACAGATTCAATGACCATCAACCTCCAGGTGCCTGATATCCGCGAGCTGCGCCCCCGGATCACCGTGTTCGGCGTCGGCGGCGCCGGCGGCAATGCCGTCAACAACATGATCACCGCCGGCCTGTCGGGCGTGGACTTCGTGGTGGCCAACACCGACGCGCAGGCGCTGGCGCTCTCCAAGGCCGAGCGCATCGTGCAGATGGGCGTCGCCGTCACCGAGGGCCTCGGCGCCGGCTCGCAGCCGGAAGTCGGCCGCGCGGCGGCGGAAGAGGCGCTGGACGAGATCCGCGACCACCTCGCCGGCGCGCACATGGCGTTCATCACCGCCGGCATGGGCGGCGGCACCGGCACCGGCGCGGCTCCCGTCATCGCCCGCGCGGCCCGCGAGCTCGGCATCCTCACCGTCGGCGTGGTGACCAAGCCCTTCCATTTCGAGGGCCAGCGCCGCATGCGCATCGGCGAGATGGGCATCGCCGAGCTGCAGAAGAGCGTCGACACCCTCATCATCATCCCGAACCAGAACCTGTTCCGGGTGGCCAACGAGAAGACCACCTTCGCCGACGCCTTCGCGATGGCCGACCAGGTGCTGTATTCCGGCGTCGCCTGCATCACCGACCTGATGGTGAAGGAAGGCCTGATCAACCTCGACTTCGCCGACGTCCGCGCCGTGATGCGCGAGATGGGCAAGGCGATGATGGGTACCGGCGAGGCCTCCGGCGAGAAGCGCGCGCTGCACGCCGCCGAAGCCGCCATCGCCAACCCGCTGCTCGACGAGGTGTCGATGCGCGGCGCCCGCGGCCTCCTGATCTCGATCACCGGCGGCCGTGACCTCACCCTGTTCGAGGTGGACGAGGCGGCGACCCGCATCCGCGAGGAAGTCGACCCGGACGCCAACATCATCCTCGGCGCCACCTTCGACGAGACGCTGGAAGGCATCATCCGCGTGTCGGTGGTCGCCACCGGCATCGACCCGGCGGTGATCCCCGAGCAGATCCCGCACAGCCTGTCCAACCTCGCCGACATCGGCGGGCGCCGCATGTCCAATGCCGGCCGCGCCGCCGTCGAGGCCCGCCGCGACGCCGCCCTGCGCTCGGTCGCCTCGGCGCTGAGCGAGGAGCCCAGCACGCACCAGCAGGCCTATGAGCCGACCTTCGCCGCGCCGAGCGCCGGCGAGCACGTCTATGCCGCCGAGACCGGCTATGCGCCGCAGGCGCCGATGCCGGCCGCCGCCATCGACGACGTCACCATCCGCCAGCTGCCGCCCAAGCCGCAGCTCTATGTCGAGCCGGAGCAGCCGCAGGCCGGCTCGTACGACTATGAGGACGAGACGCACGAGCCCTTCATCCCGCCGCAGGCCGAGCGTCCCGAGCAGCGCGCGCCCCGCATGCCGCGGGTCGAGGAACTGCCGATGCCGGCGCAGAACCAGATCCGCGCCGCCCGCGGCGAGCCGACCGAGCAGCAATATGCCGAGAAGAAGCGCATGACGCTGCTGCAGCGCCTCGCTCATGTCGGCCTCGGCCGCCGCGACGAGGAGGAAGAGGTCGATCCGCCGGCGGAGATGCGTCCGGTGGTGCGCCGCGCGCCGCAGCAGGGCTATGCCGAGGAGCGCCCGCTCGCCGAGCGCCGCCCCGAGGCGTCGGAGTTCGCCAAGCGCCCGGCGCCGCAGCGCCCGATGGACCAGCATGGCCGTCCGCAGCAGGCCGCTCGCCCGGCCGAGGACGACCATCTCGACATCCCCGCCTTCCTGCGTCGGCAGGGCTGAGGAGGCGGTAACGGGATCACGGTAACGATCTGTTACCCATACCGTGACGCAATGCAGCGCCCGGACCTCGCGGTCCGGGCGTTTGCATTTGATTTTAAGGGTTTATTTCCCATGGCCGTCCTATTGCAGAACGGTAACAGACGGTAAGCAAGCGTGATTTGGCATGCCAGGGACCGCTGACTATGTTGCAGTCAACAAGCGTCGTCCGTGGATTCGTGCCTGCACGGAAATCTGGCGGCCGATTGTGACAGTCTCAGGGTCTTGAGGAGAAGCGGGCCGCCCCGGCGTGCTTCTGGGATGACGGAATGAACGCAGTAAGCCAGACCACTCTTGCCGACAGCGTCGCCTTCAGCGGCGTTGGCGTTCATTCCGGCAAGGCGGCGCGCATGACCGTTGCTCCCGCCCCCGCCGATGCCGGCATCGTCTTCCACCGTGCCGACGCCGCCCGCTCGGTGCGCGTCTCCCGCGACGCGGTGCGCGGCAGCGACCTCGCCACCGTGCTGCGCGACGCCGACGGCCCGGCCGTCTCCACGGTCGAGCATCTTCTCGCCTGCTTCGCCGGCCTCGGCATCGACAATGCCCGCGTCGAGATCGACGGGCCGGAAGTGCCGATCCTCGACGGCAGCGCCGACGAGTTCGTCGCCGCCATCGATGAGGCCGGCATCGTCGAGACCGCCCATGCCCGCCGCTATCTCAAGGTGCTGAAGACCGTCCGCGTCGAGACCGAGAGCGGTTTCGGCGAGCTCTCGCCCTATGACATGGGCTTCCGGCTCGAGGTCGAGATCGACTTCGCCCACGCGGCCATCGGCCGCCAGCGCTATGCCGCCACCCTGTCGCCGGACGTGTTCCGCCGCGACCTGGCTCCCGCCCGCACCTTCGGCTTCCTCAGCGACGTGAACCGCCTCTGGGAAGCCGGCTATGCGCTCGGCGCCTCGCTGGAGAACACCATCTGCATCAGCGAGGACGGCGTGGTGAACGAGGGCGGGCTGCGCTGGTCCGACGAGTTCGTCCGCCACAAGGCGCTCGACGCCGTGGGCGACCTCTCGCTCGGCGGCCTGCCGATGCTGGCGCGCTACCGCTCCTATCGCGGCGGCCACAAGCTCAACTTCGCCGTGGTGGACGCGCTGCTCGCCGACCGCTCGGCCTATGAGATCGTCGAGGCCCGGCTGCCCAGCCGCCGTGCCCTGCGCGGCACCGCCGGCCTCGGCGTCGCGGTGGCGATGCCGGCCCACGCGCCGGAGCTCTGAAACGGCTCGGACCGGACGCCGGCCGCCGCCGGCGCCGCGGGATTCGCTGCGGACAGCTTGCCCTTGGCATCCCAGCCGCCATAATCCCGACGGAAAGCGGCGCTAGCGGCTAGACAGGGACTTGTGTGCCGGGCAGGGGCCGCGGCAGGGGGCGATGGCTCCCGGATCGGGATCGAAAGCTGATGCGTCTTCTCCATCTCGCCGGCCGCAACATGCCGGCGCCGCGAACCGTTCGTGTCGCCCGCCTGTTCGCGCTGGCCTTCGCCGCCCTCCCGATGGCCGGCTGCGCCAATCTCTTCGATACCAAGGAAGAAGAGCTGGTCGTGCCCGACGTGCCGGCCGAGCAGCGCTACAATGAGGGGCTCACCCTCATGCAGAAGGAAGATTACGCCGGGGCGCTGACGCGCTTCGAGGACGTCGACCGCCAGCACCCCTATTCGGAGTGGGCGCGCAAGTCGATGCTGATGATCGCCTACATCAATTATTCCCAGGGCAAGTATGACGAGTGCATCGGCGCCGCCAAGCGCTACCTCGCTTTGCATCCCGGCTCGCCCGACGCCGCCTACGCCTCCTATCTGGTGGCGGCCTCGAATTTCGACCTCATCCCCGACATCTCCCGCGACCAGACCCGCACCCAGCGGGCGATGGACGCGCTCGACGAGGTGGTGCGCAAATATCCCGATACGGAATATGCGGTCAGCGCCAAGAAGAAGCTGGAGGTCGCCCGCGACCAGCTCGCCGGCAAGGAGATGATGATCGGGCGCTACTATCTCGAGCAGCGCAACTATGCCGGCGCGATCAACCGCTTCAAGGTGGTGGTCACGCGCTACCAGACCACCCGCCACGCCGAGGAGGCGCTCTACCGCCTGACCGAGGCCTATATGGCGCTCGGCGTCGTCAACGAGGCGCAGACCTCGGCGGCGGTTCTCGGCTACAACTTCCCGGAAAGCAGCTGGTACAAGGACGCCTACAAGCTGGTCGAATCGCGTGGCGTCAACCCGCAGATGAACCAGCAGTCCTGGATCGCCAAGGCCTTCCAGGGCTTCAAGCTGGGCTCCTGACGCCCCGCCCGGCTTGCGGTTTCCCCCGGCGATTTCTCGCCGGACGGCGTGAACACAACGCGAAAATGCTCTAGAACCTGCCTTGCGCCGGCGGCCCGCTTCGCCGGCGGGATTCGCTTCGGAGCTGACGCATGCTCGCTGCCCTGGCGATCAGGGACATCGTCCTCATCGAACGGCTCGACCTCGCCTTCGAGCCCGGCCTCACCGTGCTGACCGGCGAGACCGGCGCCGGCAAGTCGATCCTGCTCGACGCCTTCACGCTGGCGCTGGGCGGGCGCGGCGACGGCTCGCTGGTGCGCCACGGCACCGGCCAGGGCCAGGTGACGGCGGAGTTCGACCTCGCCCTCGACCATCCCGTGCGGGCGCTGCTGGCCGAGGCCGGCATCGCCGACGACGGCGCGCTGGTGCTGCGCCGCATCCAATATGCCGACGGGCGCACCCGCGCCTTCGTCAACGACCAGTCGGTGAGCGCGCAGATGCTGCGGGCGCTCGGGGCGGCGCTGGTGGAGATCCACGGCCAGCACGCCGACCGGGCGCTGGTCGATCCCTCTTCGCACCGGGTGCTGCTCGACGCCTTCGGCGGGCTCGCCGGCGCGGCGGCGGAGGTCGGCGTGCTCTGGCGGCGCTGGCGCGGGCTCGTCGAGGAGGCGAAGGCCGAGCAGGCGCGGCTCGACGAGGCGGCGCGCGAGGCCGATTTCATCCGCCACGCCGTCGAGGAACTGCAGGCGCTCGCCGCCGAGCCCAGCGAGGAGGAGCGCCTCGCCACCCGCCGCACCGAGATGATGCGCTACGAGAAGATCGCCTCCGACCTTTCCGAGGCGCAGGAGGCGGTGGGCGGCGCGGGCTCGCCGGTGCCGGCGCTGGCGAGCGCGGTGCGCCGGCTGGAACGCCGCGCCGGCGAAGCGGAGGCGCTGGTGCGCCCGGCGGTCGAGGCGATCGACCAGGCCCTGGCGGCGCTGGACCTCGCCGGGACGCTGCTGGACGAGGCGCTGCGCGCGGCGGATTTCGACCCGCGCGAGCTGGAGCGCATCGAGGAGCGGCTGTTCACCCTGCGCGCCGCCGCCCGCAAATATCACTGCACGGTCGACGACCTGCCGCTGGTGGCCGCCCGCTATGCCGACACGCTCGACGCGCTCGACCATGGCGCGCAGGTGCTGGCGGAGCTGCAGCGCCGCGCCGCCGAGGCGGAGGGCGCCTATCGCGCCGCCGCCCGCGACCTTTCCGAGCGCCGCCGCCGTGCCGGCGCCGAGCTCGACGCGGCGGTGAATGCCGAGCTGCCGCCGCTGAAGCTGGAGCGGGCGCAGTTCTCCACCGACATCCAGACCGATGAGGGGCATGGCCAGGCCGACGGCTATGACCGCATCGAATTCTGGGTTCGCACCAATCCCGGCACCCGCCCCGGGCCGATGATGAAGGTGGCGTCCGGCGGCGAGCTCGCCCGCTTCCTGCTGGCGCTGAAGGTGGTGCTGGCCGACAAGGGCTCGGCGCCGACGCTGGTGTTCGACGAGATCGACACCGGGGTCGGCGGCGCGGTGGCGGATGCCATCGGCGCCCGGCTGGCCCGGCTGGGCGCGCGGGCGCAGGTGATCGCCGTCACCCATGCGCCGCAGGTGGCGGCGCGGGCGGGCCATCACTATCGCATCGCCAAGGAGATGACCGCCGAGCGCGACCGCGTCGCCACTCATGTCGCCCCGCTGGCGCCCGACCGCCGCCGCGAGGAGATCGCCCGCATGCTGTCGGGCGCCGAGATCACCGCCGAGGCCCGTGCCGCCGCCGAGCGGCTGCTGAAGGGCGCCGGCACCGCCAAATCGCCCGCATGAAGTCCCCCGCATGAGCACGCTTGCCGGTACCGATGTCGAGAAGCTGACCGCCGACGAGGCGGCCAAGGAACATGCCCGGCTCGGCGAGGAGATCGCCGGCCACGACCGGCGCTACTACCAGGACGACGCGCCGACCGTCTCCGACGCGGAATATGACGCGCTGCGCCGCCGCTACGAGGCGATCGAGGCGGCCTTTCCCGAATTGCGCGGCATGGACAGCCTGTCGGAGAAGGTGGGGGCGGCGCCGTCGGCGAAATTCGCCAAGATCCGCCATGCGGTGCCGATGCTGTCGCTCGGCAACGCCTTCGCCGACGAGGAGGTGGAGGAGTTCGTGGCGCGCATCCGCCGCTTCCTCGGCCTGGCGGCCGATGCCGACCTCGTCTTCACCGCCGAGCCGAAGATCGACGGGCTGAGCTGCTCGCTGCGCTACGAGAAGGGCACGCTCGTCTCCGCCGCCACGCGCGGCGACGGCTTCGAGGGCGAGGACGTCACCAATAATGTGCGGACGATCGCCGAGATCCCCGAGCGGCTTGCCGGCCGCGACATGTTCGAGATCCCCGACGTGTTCGAGGTGCGCGGCGAGGTCTATATGGGCCATGCCGAGTTCGCGGCGCTGAACCTGCGCCAGCAGGAAGCGGGCAAACCGCTCTTCGCCAATCCGCGCAACGCCGCCGCCGGCAGCCTGCGCCAGCTCGACCCGAAGATCACCGCCGCGCGGCCGCTGCGCTTCTTCGCCTATGCCTGGGGCGAGGTGACGGCGGGCGGGCTGCCGGCGGATACCCAATCCGGCGTCATCGCGGCGTTCGCGCGCTGGGGGCTGCCGACCAACAAGCTGACCGTGCGCTGCCGTTCGGCTGCCGAGCTGCTCGCGCATTACCGCCTGATCGGCGAACGGCGGGCCGAGCTCGGCTACGACATTGACGGCGTCGTCTACAAGGTGGACCGGCTCGATTACCAGAGCGAGCTCGGCTTCATCTCGCGCTCGCCGCGCTGGGCCATCGCGCACAAATTCCCGGCCGAGCGGGCGGTGACGCAGCTTCTCGGCATCGATATCCAGGTCGGGCGCACCGGCGCGCTGACCCCGGTCGCCAAGCTGGCGCCGATCACGGTGGGCGGCGTGGTGGTCTCGAACGCCTCGCTGCACAATGAGGACTACATCGCCGGCATAGGCGGCGACGGCGAGCCGATCCGCGGCATCGCCGACGGTCGGCCGATCGACATCCGCATCGGCGATTTCGTCACCATCCAGCGGGCCGGCGACGTCATCCCGCAGGTGGTGGACGTGGTGCTGGACCGGCGGCCGGCGGGGGCGACGCCCTACGCCTTCCCCCATCTCTGCCCGGCCTGCAACTCGCATGCGGTGCGGGAGGAGGGCGAATCGGTGCGTCGCTGCACCGGCGGGCTGATCTGCCCGGCGCAGGCGGTGGAGCGCATCCGCCATTTCGTCGCCCGCGACGCCCTCGATATCGAGGGGCTCGGCGACGAGAACGTGCAGACGCTGTTCGAGGCCGGGCTGCTGCGCACGCCGGCCGACATCTTCCGGCTGCACGCGCGGGCGGAGGAGGTGCGGGCGGCCTTCTATGCCCAGCGCGAGGAGCGTGCCCGCCAGCGCGAGATCGAGACCGGGCAGGCGCGCAAAAAGGTGCTCAGCGAGGAGGAGCGGCAGTTCCTCGGCGTCGACAAGCTGTTCGCCTCCATCGACGAGCGCCGGGAGGTGCCGCTGGCCCGCTTCGTCTATGCGCTCGGCATCCGCCATGTCGGCGAGGTGACGGCGAAGGCGCTGGCGCGAACCTATCGCAGCATCGAGGCGCTGCGCGCCGCGCTGGAAGCCGCCATACCGTCGGTTCCCGGCGAGGCGTGGTTCCGGCTGCTCGGCCTGCACTCGGTCGGCAAAACCAAGGCGGAGGCGCTGGTCGAGGCGATGGCCGGGGTCGATCCGGGGACGGACGCCGCCGAGGCGGTCCTGCGCGATGTGATCGCCCGCGCGCGGCTGAACGCGCCGCAGCGCGTGGCGGTGCGTGCCGCCTATGGCACCGATGCCGAAATTCTCGCCGCGCTCGACGACGCCCGCCGGCAGATGCCGGGCCCGGACTTCCTCAAGCTCGCCGCCGTGCCGGATGTCGGCGAGGTGGCGGCGACCTCGCTGTGCGAATTCCATGCGGAAGCGCATAATCGCGGCCTGCTCGACGAATTGCTGGCCGAGATCCGGGTGATCCCCGCCGAGGCGCCGCCGGCGGCTTCCGGCGCGGTGGCCGGCAAGACGGTGGTGTTCACCGGCGCCTTGGAGAAGATGACCCGCGACGGGGCCAAGGCGATGGCCGAGCGCCTGGGCGCCAAGGTCGCCGGCTCGGTATCCAGGAAGACCGATTATGTGATCGCCGGCGCCGATGCCGGCTCCAAGCTCGCCAAGGCGCGCGAGCTCGGCGTCGCCGTGCTCACCGAGGACGAATGGCTGGCCCTGGCCGGCGGCTGAGCCGCCGGTCCGTCCGCCGCCGGGATTCATCACACCGAGGAACTTGCCATGGCCGATACCGCGCTGCTGCTGATCGACATCCAGAACGACTATTTCCCCGGCGGCAAATATCCGCTGGCGGGCATCGAGGAGGCGGCGACCGAAGCCGCCCGCCTGCTGGAGGCGGCGCGTCGCCAGGGACACGGCGTGGTGCATGTGCGGCACGAGGACCCTTCGCCGGATGCCGGCTTCTTCGGCTATGGCACCACCGGCGCGCAGATCAATCCCGCCGTCAGCCCGCGAGAAGGCGAGCCGGTGGTGGTCAAGCGGAACGTCAACGCCTTCCTCGACACCGGCCTCGACGCCACCCTGAAGGCGCAGGGAACCTCCCGGCTCGTCATCGTCGGGGCGATGAGCCATATGTGCGTGGATGCGGCGACGCGGGCGGCGCTCGATCTCGGCTACGAGGTCACGGTGGCGCATGATGCCACGGCGACGCGCGACCTCGATTTCGGCGGCACCGAGGTGCCGGCGGCGAGCGTGCAAGCGGCCCTGATGGCGGCGCTGGAATTCGCCGGGGCCCGGCTGAAGCGCGGCGCCGACGTGGCACAGGACTGGGGCGCCTGAGGAAGCTTCGGTCGGGCTATGCCGGCCCCGGTTTTCCGCTCCGCCCCCTGATCAACCTCATCCGGAGGTGCCCGGCCACGGGCCGGGCCTCGAAGGATGATCGCCCGGGTATGGGGTGCGCTTCGCCGAGCATCCTTCGAGGCTCGCTGCGCTCGCACCTCAGGATGAGGGGGCTTCGGCAATGCGCGGCGTTGTCGCGCCGGCCCGGCGAAGGCTCCACAACCAAAAGAAGGGCCGCGGCGCGGGGGAAGCGCGGCGGCCCTTCTCTTTTGGAGCGGCGGCCCGGCAGGGGCGGAGCGCTCCAGCTACGCGGCATCTCCTTCGGACGGCCGGTGCGTCACACGCGACCGGTGAGCATCATCACGATGAGAATAACCAGAAGAATCGTGACAAGTCCGCTCGGGCCGTAGCCCCAGCTGCGGCTGTATCCCCAGCTGGGCAGTGCGCCGACCAGGATGAGGATCAGGATGATCAGAAGAATAGTGGTCATGGTGGCGTCTCCATCGCGTCCCGTAGACTTGAGCCGTTCGGTCGGGTTGCGGGAAGAACGCCACTCCTTCACGATGGTTCCATTGAACCGTCATGGACACTATCAGCCGGCCCGCCGCGATTGCGGGCGCATGGCGGCCGCGCGCGCGAGGCGGCCGTAACGCATTCCGTGAGGCCCGGACCCGTTCCGGCCCGGCGCGCCCGGGGGCCGCTCAGCCCTGCAGCGGCGCGGTGGCCTCGATGAGCCAGCCGGCGACCTCGGCCTCGCCCTCGACCAGCGGCCCGATCAGTTCGCGCACCCGGGCATGGTAGTCGTCGAGCCAGGCGATCTCCTCGTCGGTGAGCAGCACCGGGTCGATCACCCGCCGGTCGAACGGGGCGAAGGTGATGGTCTCGAAGCCGAGGAGCTCGCGCTCGCCGCCCGGCGGGGTCGGCTCGGGGCGCACCACGACGAGGTTCTCCAGCCGGATGCCGAAGGCGCCCTCCTTGTAGAAGCCGGGCTCGTCGGACAGCACCATGCCGGCCTCCAGCGGCACGGTGCCGAGCTTGGAAATGCGCGCCGGCCCCTCATGCACCGAGAGATAGGCGCCGACGCCGTGGCCGGTGCCGTGATCGAAATCCAGCCCGGCCGCCCACAGGAACTGGCGGGCGAAGGGATCGAGCTGGGCGCCCGACGTGCCCTTGGGGAACACGGCGCGGGCCACCGCGATATGGCCCTTGAGCACGCGGGTGTAGCGGTCGCGCATCTCGTCGCTGGGCGCGCCCACCGGTAGGGTGCGGGTGACGTCGGTGGTGCCGTCCTCATATTGCGCGCCGGAATCGATGACGAACAGCTCGCCGGGGTTGAGCCGGCGGTTGCTCGCCTCGCTGACCCGGTAGTGCGGCAGCGCGCCGTTCGGCCCGGCGCCGGCGATGGAGGGGAAGGACAGGTCCTTCAACAGGCCGGTGTCGCGCCGGAAGGTTTCCAGCGCGGCGACGCAGCCGATCTCGGTGAGCGCGCCGCCCGGTGCCTCGCGGTCGAACCAGGCGAGGAAGCGCACCAGCGCGGCGCCGTCGCGCAGATGCGCGGCCCGCATGCCGGCGAGCTCCGCCTCGTTCTTCGCCGCCTGCATCAGCGCGACCGGGCTCGCCCCGCGCGAGATCTTGCCGCCCGCCGCCTCGATGCGGCTGGCGAGCTGCGCCGGGGCGGTGGCCTGGTCGAGACGGATGGTGGCGCCGCCGGCCGCCGCCAGATCGAGCGCGCGTTCCAGCATCACCGGCTCGGCAATCTCGGCATGGGCGGCCAGCGCGTCGCGCACCGCGTTGGAGAGCTTGCGGGCGTCGACGAACAGCGTCGGGCGGCCCTCCTGCGGCACGATGGCCCAGGAAAGCGGCAGCGGGGTGAACGACACGTCGCCGCCGCGGATGTTGAAGGTCCAGGCGACGCCGTGCGGATCCGACAGCACGACGGCGTCGAGCTTCTCCGCCGCGAGCTTCTCGCGGATGCGGGCGAGCTTCGACGCGGTGGTCTCGCCGGCAAGGGCGGGGTCGCGCAGCGTGACCGGGGCCGTCGGGGCGGCGGGGCGATCCGCCCACACCGCATCGATCGGGTTGCCGTCCACCGCCACCAGCGCGGCCTCCGCGCCGGCCGCCGCCTTGCGCAGCCGCTCCAGCGTCTCGGACGTGACCAGCCACGGGTCATAGCCCAGCCGGGCGCCGGCCGGCAGATGCGCGGCGAGCCAGGCCTCCGGGGTCTGCTGCGCCAGCGGCACTACCGTATAGGCGGAGGGATCGGTCTGGGCGGCGGCCTGGATGGTGTAGCGCCCGTCCACCACCAGGGCGGCCTCGTCGCGCAGCACCAGGGCGATGCCGGCCGAGCCGGTGAAGCCGGTGAGCCAGGCGAGCCGCTCGTCGCAGGGCGGCACATATTCGTTCTGGTGGGCGTCGGAGCGCGGCACCACGAAGCCGTCCAGCCCGCGCCGGCCGAGTTCGGCGCGCAACAGCGCGAGATGGGCGGCGCCAAGCTCGGGCGCGGCGGAATCGGCGAAGGACTGGAACCGGGATTCGAACATGACTGCACTCTTCGGGAAAAAGGGGCGCAACGGCCGTCAGGCGCGGCTTTGCATGGCGCGGCCGGCGTCCCACAGCGATTTGGCGCCGAAGGCGATGAACATCAACCCGACCAGCCGGGTGATGAAGGTGCCGTGGCGCATGAAGACCCGCCGCACCGGCGCGAGCCCGGCCGCCCAGACCAGGATGATGTCGGCGGCGATGAAGCCGAGGAAGGCGGCGGCCATCAGCACCGGCGCGTCGCTCCAGGCGAGCGAGGTGGCGTAGCTGGCGGTCAGCGCCGTGTACATGGCCACCGACACCGGATAGGCCTTGGGGTTGGTGAGGCCGAACAGGATGCCGGTGACGAGCGGCCGGCCCGCCCCGATGGGCGCGCCGCCGCCGCCCTTCGAGGTGAGCGCCCTGATGCCGAGCCAGCACAGGTAAAGGCCGCAGGCGATGCCGAGCAGATCGAACAAAGTCGGCCCGAGCTGGTTGACCCCGATGATGGCGGCGAAGGCCAGCGTACCCCAGAACAGGTCGCCCACCAGGTGCCCGCTGACGAAGCGCACCCCGGCGGCGCGGCCCTGCGCGGCGGAGAGCGAGAACAGCGCCAGGAAGGCGGGACCCGGCATCAGCACGTAGAGCGCGCCGGCGAGCGCCGTCATCGTAAAAAGTCCGTAGGACATGTTCGGGAAACCGGCTGGACGAGGAGAGAGCTTTGCGCCAGCATCGGCCCGATCCCTTGGTACGTCAATCTGACCGCCCGGCAATGGAGCCTCGCCACATGACCCGGACGGCTTCGCGCCGGCTGGCGCTCGCCGCACTCGGCCTTGTCGCCGCGCTTTTCTCGGCGCCGGCGCCGGCGGCCGCGCAGCTGACGGTCGGCGTGCACCATGACAACCGGCCGTGGGAATTCCGGGACGCTTCGGGCAACTTCGTCGGCTTCGACATCGACATGATGGAGGCGCTCGGCGAAAGGCTGGGCGTGGCGGTGGAACTGCGGCCGCTGGGCTTCGGCCAGCTCTTCGAGGAGCTGGAGGCCGGCCGGCTCGACGCGGTGGCCTCCAGCATCACCGCCACCCCGGAACGGAGGCTGCGCTTCGACTTCACCCAGCCCTATTACCGCACCTCGCAGGCGGTGGTGGTGCTGAAGAGCGCCGGCATCAAGGACCTGGCGGGCCTGTCGGGGAAGATCGTGGCGACGACCCCGAACTCCACCAATGCGCGGTGGCTGGAGGCCAATAAGGGGCACCAGGCGATTCGCGCCATCCGCTATGTCGACGGGCTGGACGAGGCGCTGGCCCTGCTGCGCGGCGGCGAGGTGGCGGCCTATTTCGGCGACGAGCCGGCGCTGCTCTATGCGCTGCTCGGCAGCCGCGACCTCGCCGTCGTCGCGCGGCTGCCGACCCAGGAGGCCTACGCCATCATGCTCGGCAAGGGCTCGCGCTGGAAAGCGCGGCTCGACGACGCGCTGGCGGCGCTCAAGGCGAACGGCCAGATGGTGACCATCCACCGCAAATGGTTCGGCAATCGCCCGTCGGTGGATTCGCCGATCTACCGCATCCTGCCGCGGGATTGACCGCGGAACGCGCTTCGGTCTCGCCAAACGGGCATGCCGATGCCATTTTGTTCTCCTAATGAATCGCTGGCGCCGGGCGGGTGAAGGCAGAGAGAGCTTTCGCGGACCCGGCCGCCAGCTTATTGAGGCGCATGCGCCTTCCGATCGGCCGGACGACAAGACCGGCCGGAAACCGCCCTGATGACGAGAACGAGCGGGCCCTTGGCCGACCCCTGGAACCGACCCGACGACGACATTCCCTTCGACCTGCCGGCGCACACGCCCCGCCCCGGCGGCATCGCCGCGCGTGCTCGCGCCGCCGCCGTGCCGGGCCCGGCGCGCAGCGGCGCTCCCTATCTCGACGGGCTGAACCCCGAGCAGCGCGAGGCGGTGGAGGCCACCGAGGGCCCGGTGCTGGTGCTGGCCGGCGCCGGCACCGGCAAGACCCGCGTGCTGACCACCCGCATCGCGCATATCCTCTCGCTCGGCCTCGCCTGGCCCTCGCAGATCCTCGCCGTCACCTTCACCAACAAGGCGGCGCGCGAGATGAAGGAGCGCATCGGCGCCATGGTCGGCGAGCAGGTGGAGGGCATGCCGTGGCTCGGCACCTTCCACTCGATCGGCGTGCGCATGCTACGCCGGCATGCCGAGCTGGTGGGGCTGAAATCCGGCTTCACCATCCTCGACACCGACGACCAGATCCGCCTGCTCAAGCAGCTCCTGCAGGCCGAGCAGATCGACGAGAAGCGCTGGCCGGCGCGGCTGCTGGCCAACACCATCGACGGCTGGAAGAACCGGGGCCTGACGCCGGACATGGTGTCGGCCGGCGAGGGCGCGGCCTTCGCCAATGGCCGTGGGCAGAAGCTCTATGCCGACTACCAGGCGCGGCTGAAGGCGCTGAACGCCGTCGATTTCGGCGACCTGCTGCTGGAAGGCATCCGGTTGCTGCGCGAGAACCCGGACGTGCTGGCGGAATATCACAAGCGCTTCCGCTACATCCTGGTCGACGAGTACCAAGACACCAACGTTGCGCAATATCTCTGGCTGCGGCTGCTGGCGCAGGGC
The DNA here is from genome assembly GCF_018390555.1 of Ancylobacter oerskovii. Taxonomy (GTDB): domain Bacteria; phylum Pseudomonadota; class Alphaproteobacteria; order Rhizobiales; family Xanthobacteraceae; genus Ancylobacter; species Ancylobacter oerskovii. The sequence goes on from NZ_JAHBGB010000041.1 coordinate 39,654, forward strand.
TCGAAGAACGTCTGCTGCGTCGGCGACGACGACCAGTCGATCTATGGCTGGCGCGGCGCCGAGGTCGACAACATCCTGCGCTTCGAGACGGACTTCCCCGGCGCCAAGGTGGTGCGGCTGGAGCGCAACTACCGCTCCACCGGCCACATCCTCGGCGCCGCCGCTCATCTGATCGCCCACAACGAGGGCCGCCTCGGCAAGACGCTGTTCTCCGAGGGCGAGAGCGGCGAGAAGGTGACGGTGACCGGCGCCTGGGACAGCCAGGAGGAGGCCCGCGCCATCGGCGAGGAGATCGAGGCGCTGCAGCATCGCGGCCACTCGCTCGCGCAGATGGCCATCCTGGTGCGCGCCTCGTTCCAGATGCGCGAATTCGAAGACCGCTTCGTCACCATGGGGCTGAACTACCGGGTGATCGGCGGCCCGCGCTTCTATGAGCGGGCGGAAATCCGCGACGCGCTGGCCTATCTGCGCGTCATCGCCTCGCCGGCCGACGATCTCGCCTTCGAGCGCATCGTCAACGTGCCCAAGCGCGGGCTCGGCGACGCGGCGCTGCGGCAGATCCACGACCACGCCCGCGCGGTGGGCGTGCCGCTGGTGGAGGCGGCGCGGCAGCTGGTCGGCTCGGAAGAGCTGAAGCCCAAGGTGCGGCTCACGCTGCGCGACCTCGTCGCCTCCTTCGACCGCTGGCGCGAGCAGATGCCCAATCTGCCGCAGAGCCAGCTCGCCGAGATCGTGCTGGACGAGAGCGGCTATACCGAGATGTGGCAGAAGGACCGCTCGGCCGACGCCGCCGGCCGGCTGGAGAACCTCAAGGAACTCGTGCGCTCCATGGAGCCGTTCGAGAACCTCGTCGGCTTCCTCGAGCATATCTCGCTGGTGATGGACACCGAGGGCTCGGGCGCCGGCGAGGCGGTGAGCATCATGACGCTGCATTCCGCCAAGGGGCTGGAATTCGACGTGGTGTTCCTGCCCGGCTGGGAGGAGGGGCTGTTCCCGCACCAGCGCGCGCTCGACGAGCAGGGCCGCGCCGGGCTGGAGGAGGAGCGGCGGCTCGCCTATGTCGGCGTTACCCGCGCGCGGCGGCTCGCCAAGGTGTTCTTCGCCTCCAACCGGCGCATCCATGGCTCCTGGCAATCCAGCGTGCCTAGCCGCTTCCTCGACGAATTGCCGGAAGCGCATGTCGAGGTGACGGAATCGCGCGGCGGCCATGGCTGGGGCGGGGCGACCAGCGCCGGGCGCTACGGCTATGGCCCGAGCCGCTTCGACGAGGCGCAGACCTTCGGCTCCACCTATTCGACGCCGGGCTGGCAGCGGGCGCAAAGCCACGCGCAGACCCATGCGCAGGCCGGCGGGGCCAGCCGCCGCGAGGGGCAGTTCGGCGGCTTCTCGGATGGCGGGTCGCGCTACAATGCCGGGCGCGGCGGCTATTCCGGCGGCGGGCGGGTCATCGAGGGCCAACTGGTGGCGAGCTCGACCGGCGGGCCGTCGCGCTTTCCCATCGGCACGCGGGTGTTCCACCAGAAATTCGGCTATGGCGAGGTCGTGGCGGCGGAGGGCAACAAGCTCACCGTGCAGTTCGACAAGGCCGGCGAGAAGCGGGTGCTGGATACCTATGTCGAGGGGGTGTGAGGGGCGAGGGCTCCCGCTCGCTCGCGGCCGCTCGCCTTCCGCCTCAAGGGGGCCTCATCCTGAGGTGCCCGCCGAGAGGCGGGCCTCGCAGGATGGTCGTTCGAGCGCGCTTTCGCGAGCATCCTTCGAGGCTCGCCGACGTTCGCATCTCAGGATGGGGCGCCCTTTGGGGTGAAACGGCCGAGGCCGTCAGGAGGCTGCTTCCCGATCGGCTATTCTCATCCGGCAGGAGATGCCTCGGAGCGGTGCCTTCCGCGGGGTACGAGCGACGGGACGCCGTCATCCACGTCCCGATGCTTCAGGCCGGACAGCGACACGGCCTATGAGCGCGCCTGCGATCTCTGACGCGCCTCTGGCCTTCCGGCGCGCGCTTTCGTAAACAGCGCGCATTCTCTCATCCGCGAGGCCGGTCATGCTCGAAGGACTTCCGCCCAACGGCGCGTCGCATGTGATGCGCGTCGACGCGCCCGAAAACGAGGCGCGGGCGATCGCCGAGTTTCTCGGCGAGAGCTTCGATCCCGCCGAGGTGGCGACGTCGGCCTTCGAGGTCGAGGATCGCGCCGAGGGTTCCGGCTGGGCGGTCGAGGTCTATTTCGCCGAGGAGCCGGACGAGGAGAGCGTGCGCGAGCTGATCGCCCTCGTCTCGCCCGACGCCGCGAAGGCGGCGAGCTTCTCCACGCTCGACAAGAAGGATTGGGTGGCCGCCTCGCTGGAGGGACTGGCGCCGGTGGCGATCGGCCGCTTCGTGGTGCATGGCTCGCATGATCGCGAGCGGATCGGCAGCGGCAGCACCATCGGCATCGAGATCGAAGCGGCGCTCGCCTTCGGCACCGGCCACCACGGCACCACCAAGGGCTGCCTTGCGGCGATCGCGGCCTATGGCAAGCGCGGCCGGCCGGCGCGGACGCTCGATGTCGGCACCGGGACGGGGGTGCTGGGCATGGGGGCGGCGCTGCTGTTCCGCACGCCGGTGCTGGCGAGCGACATCGACCGGGTGGCGGTGGCGACGGCGAAGGAGAACGCCCGTGCCAACCACGCGGCGCCCTTCGTCCGCTTCCTGCACGCCCCCGGGCTGGGCGCGGGGGCGTTCAAGGCCGCAGGGCCCTATGACCTCATCCTCGCCAACATCCTGCTGGCGCCGCTGAAGGGCATCGCCCGGCCGCTGCGCCCGCTGCTGGCGAAGGGCGGCACGGTGGTGCTGTCCGGCCTGCTGCCCTCGCACGCCAATGCGGCGCTGGCCGCCTATCGTGCGCAGGGGCTCCATCTCAAGCGTCGCCGCACCATCGAGGGATGGACGACGCTGGAGCTGACCGCCGATGCCGGACGGCCCCGGCGCTAGCGGGCCGATGGGGCCGGGCCGGCCGGCCGAGGTCAGTCGCGGGCGAAGAGCTCGAGCGCGGCGACCTGACGGGCATCGAACCGGGCGACATGGGCATGCCGGGCCAGCTCGAGGCGGGCCTGGGCGGTGCGGGCTTCGATCAGCCGGTCGAGCAGGCGGCCGAACACGCCGCGCGCGGAAGCGCCGGCCTCCGGCTGGCGGGCGGCGGGGTCGGTGTGGATCGCAGCAATGGCAAAAGACGCGGCCATGAGTTGTCTCCATCGGAGCAAGGGTTTATGCCGCGCAACATAAACCTTTTGCGTCGCACAAAAAGCGACGCGAACTCATGGCTGGCCTGCAATTCACGCAAGGCCAAAAGTCAGGCAGGAGCGGCCGGCGTCGCCGAGGGCGATCCGGCCGCGTGGCGCCTCAGGAGAGGCGGATCGGCATGTTGACCGGCCGGCCCAGCCCTTCGGGCAGCGGCAGGGCCCCATGCGCGGCGCGCATCAGGGCGAGACGCTCCAGCACCTCGTCCGGGAAGGGCGAGGGCCGGCGGCTGCCGGCTTCCACATGCACAGCCACCAGTTCGCAGGTCGCCGCGGTCCACCCCTCGCGGGCGTGGTGCATCTCCTGGAAGAGGTGCATGCGCTTCTCGTCGTAGTTGACGAGGCGCAGAGTGACCCGCACCTCGTGGCCCGCGCGCAGCTCGCGCAGGAAGCGCTGGTGCGATTCAACGGTGAAGAAGGAGGAGCTGCGGGTTTCCGCCCGATGCGGCCCGAGCCCGACCAGGAACACCGCCTCGTCGACCGCGCGGTCGAACAGAAGGCTGTAATAGGCTGTATTCAGCTGCCCGTCGTAATCGACCCAAGCGGGCTCGACCGCCATCGCGGACGAGACGAATGGGGCGAAGAACACGGGTTCGAAATCGATCCCGTCCAGCATGACACCATTCCCGACTCTATGGAGCGCTGCCGTCCTTGGCGAACGTCACATCCGCGCGCTGCCTTATTGACAAGCATTGTGCCGACTTTCCGTGCAATCGTCACCTATCGAAATGGCTTTAGAAGGGCGGAAATCGTGAGTTTCCGCGGAATCTGCAGTCGGTTTTGCGAATCACCCGCCGCGGACACCTCGCCGAGGGCGCCCGGAGGGTATATGGCTCGCCCGCGCGCGGCGCGGCAGGGCAGGACGAAGAGGAGGCGGAGATGGCCGAGGTGATGGAAGCGACGACGGTGGAGCGGGCGCCGGAGGCGGCGGTGGCGGCGGCAATCGCCAGCCTTTCGAAGCACTTCGGCGATCGTCTCTCGACCGGCCGGACGATCCGCGAACAGCACGCCAACACGCTCACCTGGCTCGGCAACCAGGCGCCGGACGCGGTGGTGTTCGCCGAGAGCGAGGAAGAGGTTCAAATCATCGTGCGCAGCTGTGCCGCGCAGGGGGTACCGGTGATCCCGTTCGGCACCGGTTCCTCGCTCGAAGGGCAGATCAACGCGCCGAGAGGGGGCATCTCCATCGACCTGTCGCGGATGAACCGCATCCTCGCCGTCAACATGGAGGACCTCGACTGCGTGGTGGAGCCCGGCGTCACCCGCAAGCAGCTCAACGAGCATCTGCGCGATCTCGGCCTGTTCTTCCCCATCGATCCCGGCGCCGACGCCTCGCTGGGCGGCATGGCCTCGACCCGCGCCTCCGGCACCAATGCGGTGCGCTACGGCACCATGAAGGACAATGTCATCTCGCTGAACGCGGTGCTGGCCAATGGCGAGGTGATCACCACCGCGCGGCGCGCCCGCAAGTCGGCGGCCGGCTACGACCTCACCCGGCTGTTCGTCGGCGCCGAGGGCACGCTCGGGGTGATCACCCGGCTGACGCTGAAGCTCTCCGGCCAGCCGGAGGCGATCTCCGCCGGCGTCTGCCCGTTCCCGACCATCCGCTCGGCCTGCGATGCGGTGATCGCCACCATCCAGTCGGGCCTGCCGGTGGCGCGCATCGAGCTGCTGGACGAGGTGCAGGTAAAGGCTTGCAACGCCTATTCCAAGCTCGACCTCGCCGAGCAGCCGACGCTGTTCGTGGAGTTCCACGGCACCGAGGCGGGCGTGCATGAGCAGGCCGAGCGCTTCGGCGAGATCGCGGCGGATTTCGGCGGCGGCACGTTCGCCTGGGCGACGCGGCCGGAGGACCGATCCAAATTGTGGCAGGCGCGGCACGACGCCTATTGGGCCTGCCTGCCGCTGAAGCCCGGCGCCAAGGCGCTGGCCACCGATGTCTGCGTGCCGATCTCCCGCCTCGCCGAATGCGTGGACGAGACCAAGCGCGACATCGAGGAGATGGGCATGGTGGCGCCGATCGTCGGCCATGTCGGGGACGGCAACTTCCACACGGTGACGCTGGTCGACATGGATGACGAGCAGGACGTCGCGCGGACCAAGGATTTCCTCTCCCGCATGGTGAAGCGGGCGCTGGCCATGGGCGGCACCGCCACCGGCGAGCACGGGGTCGGCCAGGGCAAGCGGAAATACATGGAGGCCGAGCACGGCGAGGCGACGCTCGGCGCCATGCGGGCGATCAAGCAGGCGCTCGACCCGCAGGATCTCATGAATCCCGGCAAGATCCTGCCCTGACGGGCCGGATCGCCGCCGGAAGCGACCGCACGCCCCACCATCGTGCTGTTGCATCGATGTGGAGAATGCAAATAACGTCAACCGTCTAAGATGATCCGGCAGCCGGGTTTCCCCGCAAGCGGCGGAAGGCCGGCGGTCGGTGGCGGAGGAACCGGGTGCAGAATTTCCTGCTCACGCTCGCGGGCGCGGTGATCCTGGCGATCGCCGCCGCCTTCGCCGCGCCCTATGTGGTTGACTGGACGCAATGGCGGGCGAGCTTCGAGGCACAGGCGGCGCGGGCCATCGGCGCGCCGGTGGTGATCCGCGGGCCGATCGAGGCCCGGTTGCTGCCGACCCCTTCCGTGGTGCTGCGCGACGTGTCGGTCGGGGTCGATGCCGGCGGCACCGGGCTGACCGTGCGCGAGCTGGCCGCCAGCCTGACGCTCGGCGAGCTGATGCGCGGGCGGATCGCGGTGCAGAACCTCACCCTCGACGAACCCAGCGGCCGGCTGGTGCTGGACGCCACCGGCCGGGTGGCGCAGCCGACCGGCATCGGCACCCCGGCCGATCTCGGCATCGCCGCCTTCACCATCAACCGGGGACGGCTGGAACTGGTCGACCGCGCCAGCGGCCGCATGCTGCGCCTCGACGACATCGCCGCGACCGGGGCGCTGACCAGCCTCGCCGGCCCCCTGAAGCTCGATGGCGAGGTGACGGCGGCCGGCGCGCGGCAGAAGCTGAAGCTCGGCCTTGCCGCCTTCGCGCCGGACGGCAGCTCGCGGTTGCGGCTGTCGTTGCAGCAGCTGGATTCGCCCTTCCTGATCGATGCCGACGGCATGCTGAGCCTGGCCGGCGGCCGGCCGGCCTTCGCCGGCAAGGCGAGCGTTTCCACCACGCCGGCGGCGCAGGCGGGATTGCCGGGGGCGGGAGCTTCCGCCACCCGGGCCGGCTGGAGCCTGAGCGGCACGGTCAACGCCACCCCGGCCGGGCTGGACGCGAAAGACCTGACGCTGGCGCTCGGCGCCTCGGAGCGGCCGGTGGAACTCGCCGGCAGCGGCCGCCTGACGACGATGCCGGCCAGCCAGGGCCGCCCCGGCGCGGCGCGGCTGGAACTGAGCCTTGCCGCGCGGCAGGTCGACCTCAACGCCGCTACCGGCGGGGCGCCGCCGCTCGCGGCGCTGAACGAGGTGGCCCGGGCGGTCGCCCCGCTGGCCGGGATCACCGCGGCGGGTACGCTCGAGCTTGCCGCCGACAGCGTCCTGCTGGCCGGCGCGGCGATGCGCGAGGTGAAGGCCGGGCTCGACTGGTCCGGCGGCGGCTGGGCGGTGCGCACGCTGGAGGCCAAGCTGCCCGGCGGGGCGCGCGCGCGGCTGGCCGGCAAGGTGGCGGGCGCCTTTCCGGGCCCGGCGCCGGCGCCGGGCGGCGAGCCGGCGCTGTTCACCGGCACCGTGGCGGCGAGCGCCGAGGACCTGCCGGCCTTCCTCGCCTGGGCGGTGCCGCAGGCGGACGGCCTCGCCGCGGGCCTGCCCGCCGGGGCGGCGAAACTCGACGCCGGCATCGCGCTCGGGGCCGACAAGGTGGAGCTTTCGGCGATGACGCTGGCGACCGGCGGGCTGACGCTCACTGGCTCCGGCTCCTATGCCTTCGCCGCCGACGGCCGCCGCGGCCGGGTGGATGCGGCCCTCGCCGGGCGCGGGGTCGATCTCGACCCGCTCATCGTTCCGGCGCGGCGCCTGATGGCGGCGGGCGGCGAGGCGCTGGACATCGGTCTCACCTTCTCCGGCCGTACCGTGCGGCTCGCCGGCGTGGAGGCGGCGGGCATCGATCTCGCGCTGGCGACCGGGGTGCAGGGCATCGACATCGAGCGGCTGGCGCTCGCCAATTTCGGCGGCATCGATCTCAAGGGCGCCGGCCGGGTGGCGGCGGTCGGCAATCCCGATGGCGAGCTGCGCGCGACGCTGACCGGCGGGCGGGCCGACGGCCTCGCGGCGCTGGCACGGCTGGCCGGCTTCGAGCCGGCGCAGGAGATGCTGGCGACGCTCGGTCCCGATCTCGCGCCGGTGAATGTCGAGGCGACGCTGGCCTCGGCGGGCGGGCGCATGGACCTCTCCGTGGCCGGCCGCCTCGGCGCCTATGTCGGCAAGGGCACGCTCGGCTTCGGCGGCGATCGGGCGGCGACCGGATCGGTGGGGCTGGACATCGCCGATGGCAGCGTCTTCCTCGGCCGGCTCGGCGTGCCCGGCGTGCGGCCGAAGCTGGGGCCGGCGCGGCTGGAACTGACCGCCGCTCCCGATATCGACGCGACATTCGCCTTCGCCGGCGCCCGCCTCGCCGCCGAGGGCAAGGTGGCGCGCGCGGAGGACGGGCGCCTGTCCCCCGATCTGGCGGTGAGGCTGGAGGAGGCCGATCTCGCGCGGCTGCTGCCCGACCTCGCGGCGGGCGGCGTGGCCAGCCTGCCGGCGCGGCTCGGCGCGCGGCTGACCCGCGACGGCGACGGCTACCGCCTCGCCGGGCTGACCGGCACCCTTGCCGGCACGCCGCTCTCGGGCGGCCTGGTCTACCGGCCGGGGGCGCCGGAGCCGGTGGAGGCCGATCTCTCGCTGCCGGAATGGCGGCTGACCACCGCGCTGGCGCTGGTCGCCGGCCGCTCGGCGGGCGAGGGACGCTGGCCGACGACCGGCTTCGCGCCGGCGCCGCTGGCCAAAGTGGCCGGGCGGGTGCGGCTCGACATCGCAAGGCTGGCGCTGCCGGGCGGGCTGGTTCTCGAGCGGGCCCGGCTGCGCGCGCGCCTCGGCAATGGCCGGGCGACGGTGGAGGACATTGCGGGCGCCCTGGCGGGCGGCGAGCTCGCCGGGCGGCTCGACCTGGCGCGGAGCGGCGCCACCGTGCGGGCGGATGGCAGCCTCACCCTGAAGGGAGCTTCCTCGGCGCCGCTGCTCGCCGCCGCGGGCGTGGCGCGTCCGGCCGCCCGCGGGAGCGTCGACCTGTCGCTGGACTTTACCGGCGCCGGCACCTCGCCGCGCGGCCTCGTCGCCAGCCTTGCCGGCCAGGGCAGCCTGGCGCTGGACGGGGTGGAGGTGGCCGCCACCTCGCCGGCCGCCCTGCAATATGTGATGCTCGCCACCGAGCGCGGCCTGCCGCCCGAGCCGCGCCGGGTGAACGAGCTGTTCGAGGAAGGGCTCGCCCGGGGCACGCTGCGGCTGCCACGGGTCGAGACCACGCTCGGCCTCGTCGCCGGGGTGGCGCGCAGCGGGGTGGCGCGGCTGGCCATAGGCGATCAGCGCTTCGCGCTGTCCGGCGGCTTCGACCTGGCGAGCTTCGGCATCGAGGCGCTGCTGGAAATCGAGGAGACCAAGGCCAGCACGGCCGTGGCGGGGGCTTCGGCGGGCGGCACGGCGGCGTTGCCGGCGGCGGCCATACGCTGGACCGGGCCGCTCACGGGGCCGGAACGGCGCACCGACGTCACCGCGCTCGTCGCCGCCATCAACATGCGGGCGCTGGAGCGCGAGACCCGGCGGCTGGAGGCGGAATATGGCCGCACGCCGCTGACCAATGCCGGCCATGCCACCGATGCGCCGGAGCGGGGCGCGCCGGAACGCGCGGCGCCCTCGATCTCGCTGCCGCCGATCCCGTCTCCGCCGGGAGCCCAGCCGCCGGCGGCACCGGCGCCGCAGCCGCAATCGAACCCGCTTCCGGCCCTGCAGGCGCCGCCGCAACGGCAGGTGCAGCGCGATGTCTCCCGGGAGCCGCCGCGCGAGGCGCGGCCCGAGGTCCCGTCCGGGGCGCCGCCGGCGTCCCCGCCGCCGTTCCAGATGCAGCCCGGCTCGCCGGCGCCGCCCTTGCCGCCGCCGGTGGACATCCCGCCGGATGCGCTGCTCAACCCGATCATGCAGCCGCCGCTGGCGCCCTAGCGCGGGTGGATGGCTCAGCCGGCGACGAACTCGTCGCGCGCATAGCCCTGCAGATAGAGCAGGGCGGTGAGGTCGGCATGATCGATGCGCACCTGTGCCGCCGCCGCCACCGCCGGCTTGGCGTGATAGGCGACGCCGAGCCCGGCCTCGCCGAGCATGGCGAGGTCGTTGGCGCCGTCGCCGACCGCCATGGTCTCGTGCGGCGCGAGGCCGAGCGCCTCGCGATTCTCGATGAGCGCCGCCAGCTTGGCCTCGCGGCCGAGGATGGGCTCGGCGACCGTGCCGGCGAAGCCGTCCGCCTCGACGATCAGCTCGTTGGCGCTGTCGGCGTCGAAGCCGATCATCGCGGCGACGCGGCGGGTGAACAGGGTGAAGCCGCCGGAGACCAGCAGGGTGCGGGCGCCGTTGGCCCGCATGGTGCGCACCAGCTCGGTGCCGCCGGGGGTGAGGCGGATGCGCTCGGCGATCACCTCGTCGACCACCGCGACCGGCAGGCCCTTCAGCAGCGCCACGCGCTCGCGCAGCGCCGGCTCGAAGGCGATCTCCCCGCGCATCGCCCGCTCGGTGATCGCGGCGACAGGTGCCTTCATGCCGGCGAAATCGGCCAGCTCGTCGATGCATTCCTGGCCGATCATGGTGGAATCCATGTCGGCGAGGAACAGCTTCTTGCGCCGGCCTTCGGCGGGCACGAGGGCGACGTCGACCGGCGCCGGGGCGAGGGCGGCACGCAGCGCCTCGATATCGGCGGCACCGGTGAAGCCGATCTCGGCGGCGATCCCCTCGGCCAGCACGCGCGGCGCCTGTGCGGCCGGCAGCCGCGCGGCGGCGGCGGCGATCAGCGCGGCATCGACGGCGGGCGCGGAGGGAGCGGAGACGAGGACGGCGTAATGGCTCGGCATGATCGGCTCGTTCTGGGGTTGCCGGCGGGCCGGCGCCGGGCAACAAGGCTGCGCGGAATGTATTGCGCGGGAGGAGAGGCGTGACGAAGACCGGCGGGCACGACGAGCAGGCCCGGCTGCCCATCCGGCCGCGCGCGGTGCTTATCGCAGGGCCGACGGCGAGCGGCAAGTCGGCGCTGGCGCTCGATCTCGCCGAGCGCACCGGCGGCGTGGTGATCAATGCCGATTCCATGCAGGTCTATGCCGATCTGCGCGTGCTTTCCGCCCGGCCGAGCCCGGAGGAGGAGGCGCGCGCGCCGCACCGGCTCTACGGCCATGTCGACGGAGCGGCGGATTATTCGGTGGCGCATTGGGTGGAGGATGCGCGGCGGGCGATCGGTGCGGCCGAGGCCGAGGGACGGCTGCCGATCCTGATCGGCGGCACCGGGCTCTATTTCAAGGCGCTGACGCAAGGCCTGTCGCCCATGCCGCCGGTGTCGGACGAGGTGAAGGCGCTGGTGCGCGGGCGCGGGGAAGACGCGGCCGCGCTTCATGCCCGGCTGTCGCGCATCGATCCGCTCACCGCCGCCCGGCTGCGGCCGAGCGACACCCAGCGGCTCACCCGCGCCGTCGAGGTGTTCGAGGCGACCGGCCGGCCGCTGGCGCACTGGCAAAACGAGGCGACGGAGCCGCCGGTGCTGCGGCCGGAGGACGTGTTCGGCCTGTTCCTCGCCACCGACCGCGCGGCGCTGCGTCAGCGGATCGCCGCCCGTTTCCGGCAGATGATGGAGCAGGGCGCGCTGGAGGAGGTGCGGGTGCTGGCGGCGCGTCGCCTGCCGGCCGACCGCACCATCCTTAAGGCGCATGGCGTGCCCTGGCTCGTGCGCCACCTCGCCGGGGAGATCTCGCGCGAGGAGGCGATGGAGGGCGGCATCGCCGATACGCGGCGCTATGCCAAGCGGCAGGAGACCTGGTTCCGCCACCAGATGGACGGCTTCGCCTGGCAGGGCCCGGACGAGGCCCGGCACACCCTGGCCGCGCGTTTCGGCCGCGGCTGAGTCGGCCGGGGGCCGGGTTTTTGGGGCCGGGCGGTGGATGTGCCGCCCGGTGCGCCCCTTCAGAGATCGAGGTCCGACAGGCCGGGATGATCGGCCGGGCGGGGGCCGGAGCGGTCCCAGTGGAACTTGCGGTCGGCCGCGCGGATCGGCAGGTCGTTGATGCAGGCATAGCGCCGCACCATCAGGCCGTTCTCGTTGAATTCCCAATTCTCGTTTCCGTAGGAACGGAACCAGTTGCCGGAATCGTCGTGCCATTCATAGGCGAAGCGCACGGCGATGCGGTCGTCGGTGAAGGCCCAGAGTTCCTTGATCAGCCGGTAGTCGAGCTCCTTCGCCCATTTGCGGGTGAGGAACGCGACGATCTCCTCGCGGCCATTGATGAATTCGGCGCGGTTGCGCCATTTGCTGTCCGGGGAATAGACCAGCGAGACCCGCTGCGGATCGCAGGAATTCCAGCCATCCTCGGCGCCGCGCACCTTCTTGATGGCGCTCTCGCGGGTGAAGGGCGGCAGCGGCGGGCGTTGCTCGGTCATGGCGTGTTCCTCTCTCGGGCCGCGGACGATCGGGCGGCGATTGGTTGCAATGTAGCCGGCGGCCGCGGGGCGTGTACCGGGTTCGCCCGGCATTCGGCGGGAATCTACGCCGTCCCGGAGGCCCGCACCCGCCGCGCCGGCAGGGGGCGCAGGCGCAGCGCCACCTCGCTCGCCAACGCTACCGCGAGGCCGAGGCCGGCTACCCACCAGGCGGGCCGGATGGAATAGCCGAAGGCGAGATTGGCGGTGAGCACCCGCACGGGATCGATGCCGGTGGCGGCAAGGTACCAGCCGGCCTCGACGAGCGCGGTGGCGAGACCGGCGCCGAGGGCGAGCAGGACCAGCGGGGCGAGGCCGGTGCCGTATCCGTAGCGCTGCAGCACGCGCCAGCCCATCAGCCAGAGGAAGAAGCCGGCCATCAGCGTCGGCTCGGTGACGTCGAGCTTCTGCTGCATGAAGAAATGCAGGATGGCGAGCGCGGTGATCGGGTAGGCGAGCGCATGCAGCCGCCGCCAGCGCTCGGCGCCGAGGCGGGCGATGGCGCCGTCCCAGGAGGTCGCCGACAGGGCGAGCAGGCCGAGCAGCGCCACGAAGCCGATGGTGAGGTAGATGCGCAGCACGATCTCCCGCACCACCACCGACAGCGCGCCCATGTCGAGGCAGTAGAGGCCGAAATGCACCGCCACCAGCGCGGCGGCGCCGAGGCCGAGGGTGCGGCGGGCATGAAGGAGCTTCGGCCAGTTGAACAGCCGGCGCGCCGGGGTGACGGCGAGGGTGATCAGCAGCAGCCGCACCGCCCAGTCGCCGAGGAAGCGCAGGGTCTCGACCAGCGGGCGGGCGCCGAGGGCGGGGCCGCCGCCCAGCGCCCCCGAGGCGCCGCCGCCGAGGGCACCCGCGGCACCCGGGCCAAGGCCGGGCGCTCCCAATCCCGGGCCGCCCAATCCCGGAGCGCCGAGCCCGAGCGGATCGGTCGCGGCGAGGTCGCCGCGGATGATGCGGATGGCGAGCAGCGCGAAGGGCAGCAGCACCAGCAGGAGGGCGGCGATCTTCTCCGGGCTCCAGACACCCGGACGTTCGCGGAGGAAGGACATGGTGGCTCTCGGAGGTGAGGCTCGATGGCGTAATGTCTACAGTTACGCGCCCCATTCCGTCTTCATTTCAGCACGGCGTCGCACGTCTTCGTGAGGAGCGGCGAGCTTTCCGCACCCGCCGCCTGCAGCGGCGAGCCTCCGTGGGCTTGTTCGGGCGGGCAAGCCTGTGGGGCGCTTTGCTGCCCCGAGGCTTCCCCGGGCTGCCGCGTCAGTCGAACACCCGCGTCACATGGCCCATCTTGCGGCCGGGGCGGGCTTCCGCCTTGCCGTAGAGGCTGAGCATGGCGCCGGGCTCGGCCAGCACGGCGGGCCAGCCATCGGCCTCGTCGCCGATGAGATTGGTCATCTCGACGCGGGCGCCGAGCCGCTGCTTGGCGCCGAGCGGCCAGCCGGCAATGGCGCGCACATGCTGCTCGAACTGGCTGGTCTGGGCGCCCCCCAGCGTCCAGTGGCCGGAATTGTGCACCCGCGGGGCGATCTCGTTGACGACCAGCCGCTCGGCCTCGCCCGTGCCGACCACGAACAATTCGACCGCGAACACGCCGACATAGCCGAGCGCGTCGCCGATGCGACGGGCGATGTCGTCGGCCGCCGTCACCGAGGCGGCGCCGAGCGCGGCGGGGACGGTGGATTTGTGCAGGATGTGGTGGCGGTGCTCATTCTCGGTCACCTCATAGGCGGCCACCGTGCCGTCCTGCGCCCGGGCGGCGACCACCGACACCTCGCGCTCGAACGGCACGAAGCCTTCGAGCACCGCCGGATGCCGGCCGATGGTCTTGAACGCGGCGGCGGCGTCGTCGCCCGCGCGGATCATCACCTGGCCCTTGCCGTCATAGCCGAAGCGGCGGGTCTTCAGCACCGCCGGCCGGTCGATGCGGGCGAGCGCTTCCTCGAGCCCCGCCTCGTCGTCGATGGCCGCGAAGGGAGCGACCTCGATGCCGAGGGAGGCGACGAAGCTCTTCTCCGCAAGCCGGTCCTGGGTGATGCCGAGCGCCCTGGCGCCGGGATGCACCGGCACGAACTGCGCGAGGTGCTCGGCGGTTGCCACCGGCACGTTCTCGAACTCGTAGGTGACGACGTCGACGGCGCGGGCGAAGCGCTCCAGCGCCGCGAGGTCGTCATAGGCCGCCTGGGTGTGGGCGTCCGCCACCTGGAAGGCCGGGCTGCCGTCCTCCGGGGCATAGATATGCGCCTTCAGCCCCAGCGGGGCGGCGGCGAGGGCGATCATGCGGGCGAGCTGGCCGCCGCCGAGAATGCCGATGGTGGAGCCGGGCTTGAGCATCAGGCGGGCTCGCTGGAGGTCGGCTCGAAGGCGACCGAGGCGGTGCGGGCGGCGCGCCAGGCGGCGAGGCGGACCGACAGCGCCTCGTCGGACAGCGCCAGCACGGCGGCGGCGAGCAGGGCGGCGTTCACCGCCCCGGCCTTGCCGATGGCGAGGGTGCCGACGGGAATGCCGGCGGGCATCTGCACGATGGAATAGAGGCTGTCGACGCCCGACAGCGCCTTGGATTCCACCGGCACGCCGAGCACGGGCAGCGTGGTCAGCGACGCGACCATGCCGGGCAGATGGGCGGCGCCACCGGCGCCGGCGATGATCGCCTTGTAGCCCGATGCCTTGGCGCCCTTCGCGAAATCGAACATCCGCTCGGGGGTGCGGTGGGCGGAAACGATGCGGCAATCATGGGCGATGCCGAGCTCGTCCAGCGTCTGGGCGGCGTGGCGCATGGTCTCCCAGTCGGACTGGCTGCCCATGATGATGGCGATCGGCCGCGCATCGGCGGTCGTGACGGCGGACATGTACGGCCCTTCCCCCGGAAAAAGAAGGCGCGGATTATAGGAATCCGCCCCCGCGCGGCAAGGGGAAACCGCCCGTCGCCCGCGCGGGGCGGTGGAGGGATCCGGCACGAGGCGCGCGGGCGCGACACATGCTTAACACCGCCTTTACCGCGCGTGCCCACAGTGGCGCCGGCACACCGTTCCGCTCATCCGCGATGTGGCGCCCCGGAGACGGCTTCCGGCGCATCGATCTTTTTGTCGGCTTTGTGAGTTGAACGGTTAAGCTAAATGGCGAGAACAGGAGCGGGATACGCCCCTGTTCGGGTGACGCGAGGAGCGCAGAGCATGATGTCCGGGCGTATGGGTGGCGGCGCAAGATCCCGTCTCGCGGCGATGGCGCGCACCCTGCTGGCGGGTGCCGCGATATGGGTGGCCTTCCAGGCACCCGGCAGCCTCTCCGGCGGCGGCGTCGCCCTGGCGCAGGAGCGGGCGGGCGCCAGCGTCGAGCAGGGCATGCGGATCCAGTCGGGCATCCGCACCTCCGGCGTGCGGGCCGGCAACGGCACCGGCGATGTGGGGCGCGCCTTCGATCCGATCGCCGTGGGCATGCGCCGCACCGGGCAGGGCGCGTCGCTGCTGGCGGCGCTGAACGGCGATCCCGCCCCCTTTGACATGAACACGTTGCGCGGCCAGCCGCCGGCGGTCGAGGCCGTTCCCGCCGCGGAGCCTCCGGCCCAGCCGGCGGCCGCCCAGCCGGCGACACCCGCGGCCACGGATACGGCGCCGGCCGTCGGTGCCGGGGCGCCCGCCATGGGAGCCGGCACGCCCGGTGCCGCGCAGCCTGCCGCCGCGACGCCGGCGGCGGCGACCAATGTCTCGGCGACCGAGCCGGGCGCCTCCTCGGTGGTGGCGGCACGCATCGGCGAACTGCTCGCCGGACCGCAGGCGCGCTTCGGCGTGAAGCCGAACGAGCGCGAGGCGCTGGCGGCCTTCTATGCGGCGCGCCAGTACCAGCCGGTGTTCACCGCCGGCACGGCATGGTCGTCGCTCGGCACCGCGGTGCAGCAGCAAGTCGCCAATTCCTGGCAGGACGGGCTGCAGCCGGCCGATTACGAGGTGCCGGCGCTTTCCGCGCATCCGGGCGAGGTCGAGCTGGCCGAGGCCGAGCTCAAGCTCGCCTCGGCTCTGATGCTCTATGCCCGCCACGTACAGAGCGGGCGCTTCGATCCCAAGCGCATCTCGGCGAATGTCGATCCCTCGCCGACGGTGCCGGACCCGAACGCGGTGCTGGCCGGCGTGAGCGGCGCGGCCGATCCGCGCGCGGCGCTCGCCGCCTTCGCCCCGCAATATGACGAATACCGGCTGCTGAAGATGCAGCTCGCCGGCCTGGAGGGCGAGCGGCACGGGGTGGCGCCGCCGCATGTGCCGGCCGGCCCGACGCTGCGCCCCGGCGACGAGGATCCGCGCGTGCCGGCGCTGCGTGCCCGGCTCGGCCTGGTCGGCACGCCGGAGGACACTCTCTACGACCCGGACCTCGTGGAGGCGGTGCGCGCGTTCCAGCGCTCGGCCGGCGAGCGTCCCGACGGCGCCGTCGGCCCGGTGACGCTGGCGGCGCTGAACGGCGCCGGCGAGGACCGCACCGCCGACATCATCGCCAATATGGAGCGCTGGCGCTGGCTGCCGCACGAGGTGGCGCCCACCTATGTCATCGTCAACATTCCCGAATACATGGTGCGCATCGTCGTCGACGAGCAGACCATCCACGAGACGCGGGTGATCGTCGGCAAGCCGGAAAACCAGACGCCGGTGATGACCGAGAACATGCAGTACACGGTGTTCAACCCGTCCTGGAACGTGCCGCCGGGCATCATGCGCAACGAGATGCTGCCCAAGCTGCGCTCGGATCCCTATGCGCTGGCGCGGCAGGGCATCGACGTGGTGCGCAATGGCCGCGTCATCGATCCCGGCACGGTGGACTGGAGCCGCGGCTCGCAGGGCTATTCCTTCCGCCAGCCGCCCGGCGAGCGCAACGCGCTCGGCAACATGAAGTTCATGTTCCCCAACAAGCACTCGGTCTATCTGCACGACACGCCGAACCGCACGCTGTTCGCCCGCGACCAGCGGGCCCTGAGCCATGGCTGCGTGCGCGTGCACGAGCCGATGAAGTTCGCAGAGGTGCTGTTCTCGCTCGGCCTGCCCGGCGAGGGCTGGAACCAGCAGCGCATCTCCAAGCTGATCGGCGGCAAGGAGCGCTACCTCAACCTGAAGCAGCGCTTCCCGGTGCACCTCGCCTATTTCACCACCTATGTGGATGGCGAGGGACGGCTGGTGACGCGCCCGGACCTCTACGGCACCAACGCCGCCACCAAGGCGATTCTCGGCATTGGCGGCGCCGCCCAGGTGGCCGATGGCGGCAATGCGCCGCGCCGCCGCTGAGGTAATATTCGACGGTAGATCTGTGCCTGCTTGAACACGGAGGGCAGAAAAGTGGCCCTCCCGGGGTCGATTTGACGCATTTTTGTTGATGCGGCACTCTTTCGCCACAGTCGCTTCCTAGCCAGAGGGCCAATGAGTGCGGGGGTTGGGCCGTAAACGCGCCCTTAACCAAACCTGACAAGACTATGTTCACCATGTCCGATCCGGCGGCGACGCCGGCTCGTCTCAAGGAAACGTTCGCTTATCGGGTTTGGGGTTCGTGAGCATCCATCAACGCTTCCATCGCATCCGACTGCCGCGTCTTCCGTCATCCCGCCTTGTGAAGGCGGCGGCGCTGGCCGCCATGGTGACGGTATGCGGCACCGACATGCTGCAGGACGCCGTGGCGAATGGCGACACCCGCACGCTGACGCTGCATCACGTCCATTCCGGCGAGAGCGCCACCGTCACCTTCAAGCGCAACGGCCGCTACGATCCGGCTGCCTTGAAGCAGCTCAACGTCCTGCTGCAGGACTGGCGGCGCAAGCAGCCGACCAACATGGACCCGCAGCTGTTCGACATCGTGTGGGAGGTGTACCGCGAGACCGGCGCCACCCAGCCGATCCAGGTGATCGGCGGCTACCGCTCCCCCGAGACCAACGCCATGCTGCGCGCCCGCTCCCGCGGCGTCGCCCAGACCAGCCTGCACATGCAGGGCAAGGCGATGGACTTCTATATTCCCGGCGTGCCGCTGGCCAAGATCCGCGAGGCGGGCCTGCGCCTGCAGCGCGGCGGCGTCGGCTTCTACCCGACCTCCGGCTCGCCCTTCGTGCATCTCGACACCGGCGGCGTCCGCCACTGGCCGCGCATGAGCCGGCCGGAGCTCGCCCGCGTGTTCCCCAACGGCAAGACCGTGCATGTGCCGACCGACGGCAAGCCGATGTCCGGCTATGCGCTGGCGCTGGCCGAGGTCGAATCGCGCGGCAAGGAGCCGGGCGGGGCGGGTGCCGCCCTTGCCGGCCTCGGCGGCGGCAACAACCCGAAGCCGAAGAACCTGTTCGCGGCGCTGTTCGGCAAGAAGGATCCCGAGGAAGAGGCGGACGAGGCGCCGGCCGCGGTCGCCGCGGCGCCGGCCAAACCTGCTCCTGCCGCTCCCGCCGCCCCGGCGCCCGCGCCGGCCGCCGCTCCGGTGACGGTCGCCGCCGCCGCGCCGGCCGAGATCCCGCTGCCGCAGCCGGCGCCGCAGGCCCGCACGGTCGCACAGCCGCCTGAGGCCCCGGCGAATATACCCTTTGCGGTGGCTTCGGCCGCGCCGACCCCCGCCGTGCCGTTGCCCGCCGCGCGGCCGAGCGACGCGCCCAAGGCCGGCACCGTCGTCGCCTCGCTCGGGCCGGTGCCGCTGCCGACCGCGCGTCCTGCCGAGGCGGGACGCCTGCCCGAACTCTTCGTCAATGACGGCGGCGACGGCCAGGGACCGGCGCTCGCCTATGCGTCTGCCACCGCCGGGGTGTTCCCCTCCGGCCGGCTGCAGCCGGGCCGCGCGGCGCAGCCGGCGCAGGTTCCCGGCGTGAACGCGCCCGTTGCCGCCGCGCCCGTGCCGCATGCGCCGGCGCGCACCGCCGCCGCGGTACCGAAGGCCGCCGCGTCCTACACGCCGGAGATGCAGGCGGAGATTCGCGGCCTGTTCCTCAGCCCGACCGTGGCGACGCATGTGGTGATGCGCACGCCGGAGCTTCGCCGCTTCGCCGCCTTCGTCGCGCCGCCGCGCCAGGTGGTGGCGGCGGGCTTCGGCAAGGACGGCTCCAACGGCCTCTCCACCAACCGCTTCAGCGGCGCGGCGGTGGTGGCGGTGCCGGTCATCGCGGTGATCGACGGCCCGGCGCCGCTCGCCCGCAAGCTCTGACGCGCGGCGGCGGCCTGCGGCGTCGTCCTTGGCCGTTGGTCTCGCAGCCACGAGGACCTTCGATCACGAAAACGGCCCCGGCTTGTGCAAGCCGGGGCCGTTTTCATTGATGCCGGTCGTTCCGGCCGGTGCGCAACGGCGCTGGCGACAAGCAGGTGGCCCCGCCGTCCCGCTCAGCTCCCGACCATGCCCAGCGCCTGCAGATAGAGGTCGACGATCGCCTCGTGCTCGGCGCGCTGGTCGGCGTCCTGCTTGCGGATCTTCAGGATCTCGCGCAGCGCCTTGACGTCGAAGCCGGTGCCCTTGGCCTCGGCGAACACGTCCTTGATGTCCTCGGAAATGGTCTTCTTCTCCTCCTCGAGACGCTCGATGCGCTCGATGAAGGACTTCAGCTGCTCCTTGGCAAAGCCGGCGGCGGCATCGGAGAGGGGCTGGTCGTTGGGAATGTCGGACATGGTTTCTCCCGCCGGAGCGATCCGGCTCGTCGGGTGATCAAAATCGGGGGGCGATCAGGAGCGGATGCGTCCGCCGGCGTCAAGTTCGACGGTGGAAGGAACCGGCGGCTGCGCCCGCTATCCACCGCCATGCACAGGCCGGCCGCTTCCGGCGCGGTTAGTGGCCGGGGCCCTTGAAGGCGGCCTTCTGCCCGGGGCTGGCCTCGGCCTGGTGGGTTGCCTTCCATTCCTCATAGGGCATGCCGTAGACGATCTCGCGGCTCTGGTCCTTGGTCAGCTCCACCCCGCGCTCGGTCGCGGCGTCGAGATACCAGTTGGCGAGGCAGTTGCGGCAGAAGCCGGCGAGATTCATCAGGTCGATGTTCTGCACGTCGGTGCGCTCGCGCAGATGGCGGACGAGCCGGCGGAAGGCGGCGGCCTCCAGCTCGGTGCGGGTGGCCGCGTCGGGCGCGGGCGTGTCGTCGGACATGGGAGCCTCCGGTCGGGTTCTTCGCCGCGTCAGGCGGCGGTCGGTTCGGAAAGGTCGAGCGGCGCCACCGGCCCGGTGCGCGAGCCGAAGAAGCGCCGCTCATGCAGACCGGGCGCGGCGAGAATGCCGGGCAGGAGCCGCGCCAGCCGGTCCGCCCAGGCGATCTGGCCGGCGAGATCGGCGATCAGGTCCTGGCGGATCTCGATCAGCGCATGCGCAAGGCCGGTGGCGGTGCCGTGGCGATAGAGGCAGTCATTCTTCAGCGCGCCGTCATAGGGCTCGTTGTCGCCGACGATGAGGTCGCCCTCGGCTTCCAGCCCGTCGATCAGCGGGCGGGCGAGGCGAGGGTCGGCGTCCCATAGCAGCGCGACGTGCCAGGGGCGCGGCGAGCCGCGCCAGACCGGCGTGAAGGAATGCACGGAAAAGATCGCCGGCACCGTGCCGGTGGCGGTCATGCGGGCGATCTCGCCGGCGACGGCGCGGTGATAGGGGCGGTGGAAGCGGTCGAGACGGGAGGCGACCTCATCGGCGTCGGCATGGCGGTTGCCGGGCACGACGGCGCCGTCCGACAGCTTCATCACCAGCGTCGGGTCGTCCTCGCCGCGATTGGGATCGATCAGCAGCCGCGAAAAATGCGACAGCACCGCCGGGCAGCCCAGCGCGCTCGCCAGCGCCCGCGTCACCCCGGCGGCGCCGATATCGTAGCCGATGTGGCGCTCCAGCTCGGCGGGAGGCAGGCCGAGCGTGCCGTAGCGCGCCGGCAGGGCGTTGGAGGCATGGTCGCAGATCAGCAGCAGGCCGGCCGCGGCATTGCCGTCGATGCGCTCGAAGGTGTGGAAATCGTCGTCGCCCCCGCGAGGCTCGGCGGAGGGAAGGGCATCGGGAGGATCGGGCCGGCGCATAATGTCCCTATGCTACGAAAGTGGCGGCGAGGCTAGTGACGAGCGGGCTCTGGTGCCATAGGAATACGCCCGTTTCGCGTCGCGCGGGAACCGGATTCGACCGATCCGCGCGCAAGAATGAAAGCTCGGCAGGGCAAGGGTCAGGGGTTGCAATGACGGACGGATCGGCGCGCGCGTTTCTCGACAGGCTGTTCTCCGCGGCGGTGGCCGCTGCCCATCCTTCCACCTGCCTGCCGCCGGCGCTGCCGCCGCCGCCTGCCCATGGCCGGCTGATCCTGCTCGCCGCCGGCAAGGCCGCCGGTTCGATGCTGGAGGTGGCCGAGCGCTATTATCTCGACGAGAAGGACTTCGATCCCGCCCGTCTCGCCGGCATCGGCGTCGCCCGCCACGGCTATGGCCGCCCGACCCGGCTGCTGGAGATGGTGGAGGCCGGCCATCCGGTACCGGACGCCGCCGGGCTCGCCGGTGCGCAGAAGGCGATCGACCTCGCCGCCTCGGCGACCGCCGACGATCTGGTGCTGGTGCTGCTCTCGGGCGGCGCCTCGGCCAACTGGATCGCGCCGGCCTATGGCGTCGAACTCGACGACAAGCGGGCGCTGACCAAGGCGCTGCTGCGCTCCGGCGCCAACATCACCGAGATCAACACCGTGCGTAAGCACCTCTCGCGCATCAAGGGCGGGCGTCTCGCCGCGCTGGCCCAGCCGGCGCATGTGGTGACGCTGTCGATCTCCGACGTGCCGGGCGACGATCCGGCGGTGATCGGCTCCGGCCCGACCGTGCCCGATCCCTCGACGCTGGCCGAGGCGCGCGACGTGCTGGCCCGCTACCGCATCGATCCGCCGCCCTCGATCGCCGTGGCGCTGCGCGACACCGCGAACGAATCGCCCAAGCCCGGCGACGCGGCCTTCGCCAATGCCGAATACCACCTCATCTCCCGGCCGGCGGACTCATTCGTCGCCACCGAGAAGCTGGTGCGCGAGGCCGGCTACGAGCCGGTGCTGCTCGGCGACAATCTCGAGGGCGAGGCCCGCGAGGTGGCGGCGGCGCAGGCGGCGAAGGCCAAGGAGCTGAAGGCGGCCGGCCGCAAGGCGGTGCTGATGTCCGGCGGCGAGCTCACCGTCACCATGCGCGGCAACGGCCGGGGCGGCCCGAACCAGGAGTTCGCGCTGGCACTGGCGGTGGCGCTCGGCGGCGAGGCGAACATCTATGCGGTGGCCGGCGACACCGACGGTACCGATGGCGGCGGCGGCGACGCCACCGATCCGGCCGGCGCCTATGTGCTGCCCGATACGCTGAAGCGGGCGGCGGCGGCCGGTCTCGATCCTGCCGCCTTTCTCGCCAATAACGATTCGACGGGCTTCTTCGAGGCGATCGGCGACCTGCTGTCGCCGGGGCCCACCTGCACCAACGTCAATGATTTCCGTGCCGTTCTCGTCGATCCCTGACCTGCGAAAGCCGCGCCGGAGCGCGCGGCCGCTGCTGGCTGCGCTTGCGGTGCTTCCGGTGCTCGCGGCGCTGGTTCCGACGCCGGCGGCAGCGGATTTCCGCCTGTGCAACCGTTCGGGCAGCCGGGTCGGCATCGCGCTCGGCTACAAGGACGGAGAGGCCTGGGCGACCGAGGGCTGGTGGAACCTCGCCCCCAAAAGCTGCGAGACGCTGCTGCGCGGCGATCTGGTGGCGCGCTTCTATTATGTCTATGCCGTAGATTACGACCAGGGCGGGGAATGGGCCGGCAAGGCCTTCATGTGCACCCGCGACAAAGAATTCACCATTCGCGGCATCGAGAACTGCCTGGCGCGCGGCTTCGACCGCACCGGCTTCTTCGAGGTGGACACGCAGGAACAGAAAAGCTGGACGGTGCAGCTGACCGAAGGCGCTCAGAAGCCGACCGCCCAGGCCGGCGGCGCGGCGGGCGCACCGCCCCTGCCGCCGCAGAAGGCGCCCTAGAAGCGGGCGGCTCGCGCCCCCCGCGGCCTCGCATGAAAATCGATGATGGCGGTCATGCCGGGCGTCGGCGCCCGGCCCGGGAATTCATGGGTCCGCACGGCGTCCCGATTCCTCGCGCCTGCTCGCCTTCAAGAACCCCAGCCGCCGACCGGGCCTTGCAGATGGTTCTTCCCGCCAAGCCGCGAGGCCGTTCGGCCCCGCCGCATCCGTGTCGGCGGGTAGGCGTGCGCGCCGAGGAGGCACGGGATCGGGAAGCGTGACCCGCATCTCCGACCCGGGAGGCCGAGCGGCGATGTGGGGGAACGGGAGGGCCATCCGCGCGTTCGGCGGCGCGCCGACAGGGATGACGATGTGGGGCCACCGCTCTCCTCACCCGAACGCCGCCGATGCCGGGACGTCGGGTGTCGGGCATCGGTGGAGAGCTAGTGGGGCGCGAGGGGTATCCGGGGCGCATCGAGGAGCGCTTGCCCCGCCCCTCTCCCTGACAGGAAGAGGGGCCTGTTACTCCGGCGCGATGCCGTGACCGGGCAGGAACCGGAAAGGCAAGGCGGAACCTGCCCGCCCGCGCCGTGAGGTGGGACGCTCTCAGTCCACCGGCAGGGCGGTGAAACGCACTTGGCCGTCGGCGTCGGCGACCATCAAAAGCGCCGAGCGGCGGCCTTCCTTCTTGAGCGCCGCGATGCGGTTCTCCACATCCTTCGGGGTGGCGGTCGCCTCCTGGTTCACCTCGACGATGAGGTTGCCGGCGACGAGGCCGCGATCGGCGGCTGGGGTGTTGGGTTCCACCGCGACGACGACCACGCCCTTGGCGTCGTCCTTCAGCTTGAACCTGGTGCGCAGCTCGGGCGTGAGTCCGGCGATCTCCAGCCCCATCAGCTTGGTGGTGGCGGTGGCGTCGGGGGCCGGCTTGTCCGGCGTGGCGGGCGCCTCGGTATCGGCGGGCTTGTCGCTCTCGTCGAGGCGGCCGACGGTGAGCTTCAGCGTCTCCTCCTTGCCCTTGCGGACCACCACCACCTCGACCTCCTTGTCGACCGGGGTGTCGGCGACGACGATCGGCAGGGAGCGCATGTCCTTCACGTCCTTGCCGTCGAACTTGACGATGACGTCGCCGGCCTTGATGCCGCCCTTGGCGGCGGGGCCGTCCTCCGTCACCGAGCCGACGAGGGCGCCGCGCGCCTTGCCGAGCGACAGGCTTTCGGCGATCTCGTCGGTCACCTGCTGGATGCGCACGCCGATCCAGCCGCGCCGCGTCTCGCCGAACTCCTTCAGCTGCGCGATCACCGGCACGGCGGTGTTGGCCGGCACCGCGAAGCCGATGCCGATCGAGCCGCCCGACGGCGAGATGATCGCGGTGTTGATGCCGACGACGTTGCCGTCCATGTCGAACAGCGGGCCGCCGGAATTGCCGCGGTTGATGGCGGCGTCGGTCTGCAGGAAGTTGTCGTAGGGGCCGGAATTGATGTCGCGCTTCAGCGCCGAGATGACGCCGACCGTCAGCGTGCCGCCGAGCCCGAACGGGTTGCCGATCGCCATCACCCAGTCGCCGACGCGCAGCACGTCGGAATCGCCGAACTTCACCGAGGTGAGCGTCTTGCCTTCCGGCGGGGTGATCTTGAGCAGGGCGAGGTCGACCTTGGTGTCGCGCCCGACCAGTTCCGCCTTGATCTTCGAGCCGTCGGCGAAATTGGCGTAGATCTCGTCGGCGTCGGCGATCACATGGTTGTTGGTGACGATGAAGCCGGCCGGATCGATGACGAAGCCCGAGCCGAGGGAGGACACGCGCCGCGGGCGCCCGCCATTCTCCTCGCCCTGCTGCTGCCGGCGCTTGAAGAATTCCTCGAAGAATTCCTCGAAGGGCGAGCCGGGCGGCAGTTCCGGCGTCGGCACGCTGCGCGAGGCCGCCACGGTCTGCGAGGTGGAGATGTTGACCACCGCGTCCATCACCCGCGCGGCGGTGTCGGCGACCGTGTCCGGTCCCTTGGTGGCGGCGGCCGTGGCCGGGGCGGCCGCACCGAACAGCAGCGACAGGCCGAGCAGGGCGGCGAGCGGCAGGCTGGCGAGAGCGGCGCCTCGATGGGATGCGGTCATGGTGCCTCCTTAGCGTCCCGACGGGATCGGACCTTCCGCCGCGGCGCGGAACGGGTCCCTATCGGCGAACGCTTAACCGGGGGCGGGCGCGATGCAAGCCAAAACCGCGCGAGCCAAAACCGCACGCGTCAAAGCCGCGCCGTAGGGGCGGAGAAGCAGGATGCCGGATGCGGCGCGCGCATCCGGCGAGGGGATCAGCCGCGGATGAACCAGATCACCAACAGGCCGACGACCGCGCCGACCAGGCCGGCGATGCGCATCGGCATCTCCGGCGCCTTGTCGATGGCCTCCATGGCGCGGCGTACCGCGCCCGGAGCGGCTGCGAGCATCAATCCCTCGATGACCAGCACGAGGCCGAGGGCGACGATGAGGTCGGACATCGTCGCCCGGACTCAGTTGGCCGGCGCCGCGGGGGCGGCCGGCGCCGGCGCTGCCGGGTTGGGCGCGTTGAAGAAGCGGAAGAAATCCGAGGTCGGAGAGACGACCATGCGGGTGTCGGTGTTCTTCATCGCTTCCTCATAGGCCTGCATCGAGCGGTAGAAGTCGAAGAAGCCCTTATCCTGCCCATAGGCCTGCGCGAAGATCTCGTTGCGCTGGGCCTCGCCCTCGCCGCGCAGCTTGTCGGCGGCGGCGTTGGCCTCGGCGGTGATGATCGTCGAGTCGCGGTCGGCGCGGGCGCGGATGGTCTGCGCCTGCTCGCCGCCCTGGGCGCGGATCTCCGAGGCCTCGCGCTGGCGCTCGGTTTGCATGCGCTGGAACACCGCCTGGCTGTTGGCCTCCGGCAGGTCGGCGCGGCGGATGCGCACGTCGATGACGTTGATGCCGAAATTGGCCGCCTCGCGGTTCACCTGGTCGCGGATGCGGGTCATCAGCGTCTCGCGCTCGTCGCGCACCACCTGGGTGAAGGTCGATTCGCCGAGCACCCGGCGCAGCGACGAGTTGAGGATGGTGGCGAGGCGGGAATTGGCGCCCTCCACCGTGCCCACCGCCTGGTAGAAGCGCAGCGGGTTGGTGATGCGGTAGCGGGCGAAGGCGTCGACCACGAGGCGCTTCTGGTCGGCGGCGATCACTTCCTGCGAGGGATTCTCCAGGTCGAGGATGCGCTTGTCGATCAGGATCACGCTGTCGACCAGCGGGATCTTGGCGTTGAGGCCGGGCGTCTCGATGACGCGGATGGGTTCGCCGAAGCGCAGCACCAGCGCCTGCTGGGTCTGGTAGACGGTGAACAGCGCCGAGAACAGCGCGATGGCGGCGATCGCCGCCACGACGGCGATGACGAGACCGAGGCTGTTTCTCATTTCGCGGCTCCCTGCGCGGCCTGTCCCTGCGTGGCCTGGGTCGTCGGACGGGGCGAGGCCTGGCGCGACTCAAGGGCGCCGAGCGGCAGGTAGGGCACGACGCCCTGGCCGCCGGCACCGTTGGCCTGCGTATCGAGGATCACCTTGTCCATGCCGGCGAAGACGCGTTCCATGGTTTCGAGATAGAGGCGCTGGCGGGTCACGTCCGGCGCCTTCTGGTATTCGGCGAGCACGCTGAGGAAGCGCGAGGCCTGGCCGCGCGCTTCGATGATGGCGCGCTCCTTGTAGCCCTGCGCGCCCTGGGTGATGCGGGCGGCGTCGCCTCGGGCCTCGGGCACCACGCGGTTGGCGTAGGCCTGGGCCTCGTTCTGCAGGCGCTCGGCATCGGCGCGGGCGGCCTGCACGTCGCGGAAGGCGTCGATGACCTGCTGCGGCGGATCGACCTTCTGCAGCTGCACCTGGGTGACGAGGATGCCGGACTGGTATTCGTCGAGCGTCCGCTGCATCAGCTCATGCACCGCCGTCTCGATGGTCTGGCGGGCGCCGGTGAGGATCGGCTGGATGTTGGTGCGGCCGACCACCTCGCGCATGGCGCTTTCCGCCACCGCCTTGATGGTGCCTTCCGGGTTCTGGACGTTGAACAGGAAGTTGGCGGCGCCGATGTCCTCGGTCGAGCCGGGCGCGGCGGGCTTCACCATCCAGAACACCGCGAAGTCGACGTCGACGATGTTCTCGTCGCCGGTGAGCATCAGGCTCTCCTCCGGCACGTCGCGCATGGCGGTGCCGCGGCGCGGATCATCGCCGGAGCGGATGCCGATATCGATGCGGTTGACGCGGGTGACCTGCGGGGTCAGCACGGTCTCGATCGGGTAGGGGAGGTGGTAGTTCAGGCCGGGATTGGAGGTGGAGACGAACTTGCCGAAGCGCAGCACCACGCCCTGCTCGTCGGGCTCGACCCGGTAGAAGCCGGAGAGCAGCCACACGATCACCGCGATCGCCACGATGGCGAGGATGCCCTTGCCGCTGCCGAAGCCGCCGGGCACCACGGTGCGCAGCTTTTCCTGGCCGCGCCGGATCAGATCTTCGAGATCGGGAGAATTCGGGCCCGGCGATTGCGGGCCATTGCCCCAGGGACCACGCGGACCACCACCCCATGGTCCGCCGCTCTGGTTCTTCCACGGCATACGTGCCAACTCCCGTTTGCGTGCCCGATGGGTCCAGGCTCGCGAACGCAGAACCGTCAGACGCTATCGTGCTGAAAAGGACCCGCGTCCGTGCATGTGAAGACGCGACGACGGCGGTTATAGGTGACGCTGCACCGTGATACAACGCGCCGTCGCGTACGCAGATATGGGATGGCGGGATTGTTACGCAACGTTAGGACGGGAGGCGGCGCTGCGTTCGCTGGCGTCCGGGGCTTCGCGCCGCGCCGGCGCCGCGCGGTAATGGGCGAGCACGAAGAGGCGGATAGCCGAGGACAGGTTGCCCTGGTTCCGGCCGGAATCGATCGACGCGACGATGTCGGACAGCGTGCTGCGCTTTTCGGCGGCGATTTCCTTCAGCGCGTCCCAGAACTGGTCCTCGAGGCTGACGCTCGTCTTGTGTCCGGCAATGACGATCGACCGCTTCACCACGGGGCTCTTCATGTTTCGTCCTCTCGAATTCGCTTATGCCCATCCAAGGCCGCGTCGTTCCTGCGCCTGGCGTCGGCATCGGCGTTCTTCTGCGCCTTTGACACGCCAAACGCCAAACGCCGCTCCGCGGCGGTTTGTTCCGCGGCCTCGCGGGCTTTTTTCTTGCGGTAACGGTGCAGGTTCACGAGGTCGGCCATGCTGTCCTTCCACCGATCCGCATGGCCGCGTGGCGGGGCTGGCGGCCTTCGTGCCGCGTCCCGGTTCGGGCCATGAGGGGCCACGCTGAGTAAAAGGCGATTCTACATGAAACAGTCAGCGGAAAAACAGCCAGGACTATTGTAGAGGCAAGCAAGACACTCCCTATAGCGTCGACGTGTGGCGGAACTCTGTTCGCGTTGCCTTTCCCGTCGCGATGCCGGCCTGCCCGGCGGAAATCCCCGCCGGCGGCATGTTCACGTCTTCGTGAAAGGGGGCGGCCGCAACGGAGGGCGCGCGCCATGGCGGGGCGGGCGCAAACCCGTCCGAGGTCGCATTTGCCGCCCGGCGCGCGCGTGCTAAACCGGCGCCGCGTCGCGATCCGCCGCCATTTGGGCGACGGTGCCGGCCGGCGCAGGTAGCGCCCGATCCGAAAGGTTTCCCCATGACGACGACCCGTATCGAAACCGATACTTTCGGCCCCATCGACGTCGAGAGCGACAAGTATTGGGGCGCGCAGGCGCAGCGCTCGCTCGGCAATTTCAAGATCGGCTGGGAGAAGCAGCCGCTGCCGGTCGTCCGTGCGCTGGGTATCGTCAAGCGCGCGGCGGCGGAGACCAATCTCGAGCTCGGCCGGCTGGATCCCGCGCTCGCCAAGGCGATCATCGCCGCGGCGCAGGAAGTGATCGAGGGCAAGCTCGACGCGCATTTCCCGCTCGCCGTCTGGCAGACCGGCTCGGGCACCCAGTCGAACATGAACGCCAACGAGGTGATCTCCAACCGCGCCATCGAGATGCTGGGCGGCGAGATGGGCTCGAAGAAGCCGGTGCATCCCAACGACCACGTCAATATGAGCCAGTCGTCCAACGACACCTACCCGACGGCGATGCACATCGCCTGCGCGGAGGAGATCGTGCACCGCCTGCTGCCGGCGCTCTCGAGCCTGCGCAACGCGCTGAACGACAAGGCGCATCAGTGGAAGGACATCATCAAGATCGGCCGCACCCATACCCAGGATGCGACGCCGCTGACGCTGGGCCAGGAATTCTCCGGCTACACCGCCCAGGTGGAGAACGGCATTGCCCGCATCGAATCCACCCTGCCGGCGCTGATGCAGCTCGCCCAGGGCGGCACCGCGGTCGGCACCGGGCTCAATGCGCCGATCGGCTTCGCCGAGAAGGTGGCCGAGCACATCGCCGCCATCACCGGGCTGCCCTTCACCACCGCGCCGAACAAGTTCGAGGCGCTGGCTGCCCATGACGCCATGGTGTTCTCGCACGGGGCGATCAACACGGTGGCGGCCTCGCTGTTCAAGATCGCCAACGACATCCGCCTGCTCGGTTCCGGCCCGCGCTCGGGTCTCGGCGAATTGTCGCTGCCGGAGAACGAGCCCGGTTCCTCGATCATGCCGGGCAAGGTGAACCCCACCCAGTGCGAGGCGATGACCCAGGTCTGCGTGCAGATCTTCGGCAACAACGCCGCGCTCACCTTCGCCGGCAGCCAGGGCCATTTCGAGCTCAACGTCTACAACCCGGTGATGGCCTACAACTTCCTGCAGTCGGTGCGGCTGATGGCGGATGCGGCGACGAGCTTCACCGATCATTGCGTCGTCGGCATCGAGGCCCGCGAGGACAACATCAAGGCGGCGCTGGAGCGGTCGCTGATGCTGGTCACCGCGCTGGCCCCGAAGATCGGCTACGACAACGCCGCCAAGATCGCCAAGACCGCGCACAAGAACGGCACCACGCTGCGCGAGGAAGCGGTGGGCGGCGGCTACGTCACCAATGAAGAGTTCGATGCTGTCGTGCGCCCGGAGAAGATGATCTCGCCGGGCTGATCCGTTCATCTGCTGTTCATCTGACTGAATGAGCTGTTCATATAAGTAAACGAATAGTCTTCGTTCCACATTACCGAAGTTTCATTTGAGGCTTCGGGTCATTCGCGTCAACATCGGCCTCATCGAAATGGAGATGAGGCCGATGAAACGCACCATCCTCGCCGCTACCGCCGCCGCGCTGCTGGCCAGCGCCACTTTCGGCATCGCCGCGCCGAACTGGCGTGCCGGCGGTCCCGAGCGTCCTTCCCCCGAGCAGATGGCCGAAAACGCCGCCGCCATGTCGGATGCGCGCATCGCCGCGCTGAAGGCCGGGCTGAAGCTCACCCCCGAGCAGGAAAAGCTGTGGCCGGCGCTGGAGACGGCGCTGGGCGACTATTCCAAGCAGCGCATCGAGGCGCGCAAGGAATGGCGCGAAAAGCGCGAGGCCCAGCGCGCCCAGCGGGGCCCCGGCGCTCCCGGCCCGCAGGCCGATGCCGGCGCGCCTCCGCCGCCGCCGCCGGGCGGTGCCGCACCGCAGGCGAATGCCGGCAATCCCCCGCCGCCTCCCGGCGCCGACTCGGCCGCTCCCGACCGCGACTTCGTGAGCCGGCTGGAACAGCGGGCGGATCGCATGGTGGCGCGCGGCACCGCGCTCAAGCAACTCGCCGAGGCGGCCGCACCGCTGTACCAGAGCCTGGACGACGCGCAGAAGCACCGCTTCAACGTGCTGTTCCGCGAGGCGCAGGGTGAACGCATGGCGGAATGGCGCCATGACCGGCATCACGGCCCGCAGCGCGGCCACGGATGGGAGCGCGGCGAGCGTCGCGACTTCGGCCGCCCGCCGCATGGCGGCCCCGCCGGCGGCCCCGGCCTGCCTCCCGGCGGCTCGGATGCCGGCCCGCAGCGGCTCTGAGGCTGCACGATTCTTCCGATTGGATCCGGGTTCTCCCCCCGACACACTTGCCGCCGGCCTCGCGCCGGCGGCTTTTTCATGTGCCGGCCAGTGCCTTCAGCGCCTCGCCGCTGACGGATTGCAGCGTCCATTCCGATTTCGGCGTGGCGCCGAGCGCGCGGTAGACGCGCAGGGCCGGCTCGTTCCAGTTCAGCACCGACCATTCGAAGCGGCCGAGCCCTTCTTCGACGCAGCGTCCGGCCAGCCGCCGCATCAGGGCCTTGGCGATGCCGCGACCGCGGAAGTCGGGTCGCACGAACAGGTCTTCCAGATAGATGCCGTGGCGGCCGACGAAGCTCGAGAAGCTGTAGAACCACAGCGTGAACCCGGCCGGCGCCGCGTCCCATTCGGCGATGTCGCAAAACACCCGCGGATGCGGGCCGAACAGCGCTGCCGCGATGGCGGCCTCGTCCGCCTCGACCTCGTGCAGCAGCCGCTCATAGGCGGCGAGCTCGCGGATCAGCGAATGGACGAGGGCGGCGTCTTCCGGCCGTGCCGGACGAATGGCGAGGCTCATGACCGGCCGGCTCCGCGTCGCGAGGTCAGACCGCCACCGGCGCCTTGATGGCGGGATGGGGGTCGTAGCCCTCGATGGCGATATCCTCGAAGCGGAACGCGAAGAGATCGGTCACCGCCGGGTTCAGCTTCAGCACCGGCAGCGGGCGCGGCGCGCGCGAGAGCTGCTCGTGCGCCTGCTCGACATGGTTGGAATAGAGGTGCAGGTCGCCGAAGGAATGCACGAAATCGCCCGGCTTCAGCCCGGTGACCTGCGCCACCATGTGGGTGAGCAGCGCATAGGAGGCGATGTTGAACGGCACGCCGAGAAAGGCGTCGGCCGAGCGCTGGTAGAGCTGGCAGGACAATTTGCCGTCCAGCACGTAGAACTGGAACAGGCAGTGGCAGGGCGGCAGCGCCATCTGCGGCACGTCGGCCGGGTTCCAGGCCGAGACGATCAGCCGGCGCGAATCCGGGTTGCGGCGAATCTCGGCGACCACCTGCGCGATCTGGTCGATCACCCCGCCCCTGCCGTCCGGCCAGGAGCGCCATTGATGGCCGTAGACCGGGCCGAGATCGCCCTTCTCGTCCGCCCACTCATCCCAGATCGAGACGCCGTTGGCCTTGAGATAGGCGATGTTGGTGTCGCCGGCGAGGAACCACAGCAGCTCGTGGACTATCGACTTCAGGTGCAGCTTCTTGGTGGTGACCAGCGGAAAGCCCTCCGCGAGGTCGAACCGCATCTGATGGCCGAACACCGAGAGCGTTCCGGTGCCGGTGCGGTCTTCCTTGCGCGTGCCTTCGGCGAGAAGACGTTCGAGGAGCTCGTGATATTGCCGCATGTCGCGCCGCCTTCGGCTGTCGGGAGGCCGCCACTATAACAGCCTGCCCCCGGCAGCGCATGCGTCTGCCGGGGGCGAAACATCTAGATGATGTGGATAGATCGGGCGTCAGTCGCAATAGGTGTGCTGACGCAGCAGGCCGTCATCGTTCTCCACCTCGAGGGTACGGCACATGCGTCCACTCGGGCTGATGCGCACGCTGCTGGGATCGACGCGGGCGTCGTCGAAATTGGAGCGCACGCGGATGGCGGGGTAGGGCGCCGGCTCGGGCTGCGGCACCACCACGCGCTGGCGCGGCACCACCACCATGTTGCTGGCGGTATCGTCGACGATCACCCGGCCGTGCGGGCCGAGCACATAGGGATTGGACCCGTAGCGGTCATAGACGACCACCGGCTCGGGTTCGTAGACGGGTGCCGGTCCATAGGTCGGCGCGTCGCTGCGGGTCACATAGGTCTGCGCGGAAGCGGGCGTGGCGGCGAAGGCGCCGAGGGCCAGTGCGGCGGCGAGGCCGCCGGCGGCGAAACGGGTGAAGGTCATCCTTTCAACTCCTGTCTGTCCCCCCATGGACGTCCCCAGGGCTGAGAGGCAAACGGGCGAGCGCGCCGGTCGTTCCCATCGCGGCTCATTTCCTCTTGGCCTCGCGCCGGGCGACAACGGGTCGCAGCGGTAATCCGGGGAACCCCGCCGCTCCGCCGGGGTTATTGTGGAGAGCGCGCCGCGGGCGCCGACTCAAAGGTCGGGCGCCGCCGCGGGAGGGGGAGACGAGCCATGAGCATCCACGGACCGGAAGACCTGAAGATCGCCCTTCACCGGGCGCGCGTGCATCTGAGCCTTCTGGAGGGCGACCCGACGCATCCGCTGGATCTGTCGGTGGTCGGCGCCCGTTCCGGCACGCTGCTGATCCTGCGCGGCGACGAGGAGCTTCGCAGCGCCCATTCCGACGCGACGCTCAGCTACGCGCTGATGCGCGACCTGATGATGGCGGCCCTGCAGGCGCGGATCGAGGAACTGGCGGAACGGCTGGGCATCGGCGCGGGCGACATCCCGCTCGACAAGCTGCAATATGGCGACCAGACCGAGGCCTGAGCGGATCCGAGGCGGATTGCGCGCAAGCCCCCCTTTCAACGTCGGGCGGCTCCGCCTATATTCCTTTCGCCGGCGCAAGCCGGATATGGCGATAAACGGCCATCGGAATAAACCCTTCGGACCCGGGGGCAGTACCCGGCGCCTCCACCAGAGCCCAGCGTTCCCGCTGGGTTGCGGCGGGGGCGAAACAGGATCGACGAGGGCGTAAAGGGTGGGCTTTCGCTCGGCATGGTACCGCCGTCATCGGACCAAACATATAGTTGCCAACGACAACTATGCTCCGGTTGCTCAGGCCGCGTGAGCGGTTTGATCTCTGGGAAATAAGTCCTTGCGGGTAGCACTGTAAGGCGGGGTTCGGAGGCACCTGGCAACAGAAGCCTCCACTCACTCTCTCTGTGCGCCTGCCTGTTCAAATTTCGCCTTCATGTCCGGCGCGGGCTGGCAAGGACGGCCGGAATCGGGTTCATTGCCGTCATGACCGTCGACCTTATCCGCTACGATCTGCTGGTGCAGGACGCCCTGCGCGCCGTCGTCCGCCGCGTGCTGACCGATGTCGCGCGCGATGGCCTGCCGGGCGACCACCATCTCTATATTTCCTTCGATACGCAGGCGCCCGGCGTGCGGCTGTCGGCGCGGCTGAAGGAGCGCTATCCCGAGGAGATGACGATCGTCCTCCAGCACCAGTTCTGGGACCTCGTGGTCACCGAGCTGTTCTTCGAGGTCGGCCTGTCCTTCAACGGCATTCCCGAGCGCCTGCACATCCCGTTCGACGCGCTCAAGGGCTTCTTCGATCCGTCGGTGAAGTTCGGCCTGCAGTTCGAGCCGCCGTCGGAGGACGCCGCCGCACCCGAGGCGACGGAGGGTGCCGAGGTGACCAGCCTTTCGGATATCCGCCCGGCGGATCGCGAGACGTCCAAGGCGCCGGTTCCGGCCGCGCGCCCGCAGCCGCGCACCGCCCCCGCCGCCGCGAGCGAGCCAGCCAAGGCCGACGCGGCCGGTACCGCCGCCAAGGACAAGCCTTCGCCGGCGCCGAAGCCCGCGGCCGGCGCGGAAGCGCCGAAGGCCGGCGAGGCCAAGTCTACCGGCAGCAAGCCTGCCGCGTCCAAGGCCGGCGAAGCGGCGCCGTCCGGCGCCAAGGCCGGCGAGGCCGCCCCGGACGAGGCGAAGGAAGGCGGCGCGCAGGTGGTGCGGCTCGACGCCTTCCGCAAGAAGTGAACGCAGCCAGCCTGCCGGTGGGGCTCGGCCGCCGCCGCATGTCGCCCGATCGGGGAGCGGCGGTTTCATGAGTGACGATTACGACGTGCTGGTGGTCGGGGCCGGTGCCGCCGGCCTTGCGGCCGGGGCGCGGCTGCACCGGGCGGGTGCCCGGGTGCGGGTGCTGGAGGCGGCGGCCCGCACCGGCGGACGCGCCTTCACCGATACTGCGACCTTCGGCGTCGCCTGGGACCGCGGCTGCCACTGGCTGCATTCGGCGTCGGTCAATCCCCTGCGCACCGCGGCCGACGAGCTCGGCCTCGGCTATCTCGCGCGCGGCACCCGGCAGGCCCGTGACACCCATCTCGGCAATCGCTGGGCCGACGAAGCCGAACGCCACGCCATCTGGGAAGCGATCGACGGCACCTTCGCGGCGGTGAAGGCGGCGGGCGAGGCCGGCCGCGACATCGCCGCCGCCGATTGCCTCGATGCCGCAGATCCCTGGCTGCGGCTTTCCCGCCACTGGCTGACGCTGATGTCCGCCGCCGAGCCCGAGCGCATCTCCACGCTCGATTATGCCGCCTATTCCGATACGTCGGAGAACTATCCGGTCGTGCACGGCTACGGGGCGCTGGTGCAGGCGGTGGCCGCGCGGGCGGCTCCCGGGCTCGATATCCTCACCTCCTGCCCGGTCGAGGCGGTGGACTGGTCCGGCGCCGGCGTGACGGTGACCACCCCGCGCGGCACGCTCGCCGCGGGGCATGTCATCCTCGCCGTGCCGACCGGCGTGCTGGCCAGGGGGGCGATCCGCTTCCGTCCCGGCTTGCCGGTGGAGCTGGAGGAGGCCTTCGCGGCCCTGCCGCTCGGGGCGGCGGAGAAAGTGGCCTTCCTGTTCGACCGCGACGTGTTCGGCCTGCCGCCGACCACCTATGTCGACACGCTGGATCTGCGCGATCCCGCGCGCAAGCCGATCAACTTCACCCTGAACCCGTTCGGGGCGCCGATGGCGATCGGCCAGCTCGGCGGCGCCAATGCCGCCGCTCTCGTCGCCGCCGGGCCGCAGGCGATGGTCGACTTTGCCCTTGCGGCGCTGGTAGACGCCTTCGGCGCCGGGATCCGGGCGCGGGTGAAGGGAGCAGCCACCACCGGCTGGGTGGCCGACCCGCTGATCGGCGGCGCCTATAGCTGCGCGCTGCCGGGCCTCGCGCCCCTGCGCGCGCGCCTGTCGCCGGAGCATGTCGCGCCGCTCATGGGCGGGCGGGTGCTGTTCGCCGGTGAGGCGGTCTCCGCCCATGCCTATTCCACCGCGCATGGCGCGCATCTCACCGGACTGGCCGCCGCCGATGCGGTACTCGCCACGCGGAAGGGAGCGGCGGCATGAGCACCGATCTGGTGGTGATCGCGGCGCTGGGCGCCAACGGGGTGATCGGGCGCGGCGCCGAGCTGCCCTGGCGGCTTTCCGGCGACCTGAAGCGCTTCCGCGCCATCACCTGGGGCAAGCCGATTCTGATGGGGCGGCGCACCTTCGATTCCATCGGCAAGCCGCTGCCGGGGCGCACCAGCATCGTCATCAGCCGCGACACCGCCTTCCTGCCGGCCTCGGAAACGGTGCATGTGGTGCCCTCGCTCGAGGCGGCGCTCGACATGGGCGTGCGCGAGGCGGAGCGGATGGGCGTCGACGAGATGGCGGTGATCGGCGGCGCGCAGATCTATGCGCAGGCGCTGCCGCTGGCGGCGCGGCTGCGGCTCACCGAGGTGCATGGCGAGCCGGCGGGCGACGTGTTCTTCCCGGATGTCGACCGTGCGGCCTGGCGGGAGATCGGCCGCGAGGGGCCGTTCCAGACCGAGAAGGACGAATACGCCTTCAGCTTCGTGGATTACGTGCGGGCCTGAGCTTCGGCGTGCCGGCCGGGCCCGGCCTCAGATCGGCCGGCCCTCGACGGAGATCGACAGCGTCTTCTCCATTTCCTCGGCCTGCTCGAATTGCGGGTAGATGTCGCGCGCCTTGCGTACCGCTTCCAGCGCGCGCTTCTCGTCGCCGAGGTCCTTGGCGATCAGCGCGATGCCCATCCAGGCCGCATAGTGGCGCGGCTCGCGGGTGACCACCTGCCGGAGATCGGCGAGGGCATCGGCATAGTCCTCCTGCAGATAGAACACCGTCGCGCGCCGGTTCCAGGCGTCGAGATGGTCGGGATCGACGGTGAGGATGCCGTCGAGCAACTGGACGGCGAGGTCGTAATCCTTGGCCTGGGCGGCGGTGGCGGCCCGGCTCATCAGCAGGTCGACGGTGTCGCTGCCGGAAGGCGTCAGCGCGATGTCGATGCGGTCGGCGATGTCCTTGGCGGCGTCCTGCGTCGGTGCCGCCTTCAGCGCCGCGAACAGTGCATCGAGGCGCTTGTCGCGGTCGGGCTCGGTCGCCACGGAATTGGCCGGCTTCTGCTCGGGCCCCGGCTCGACCTTGGCCGCTGGCGGCACGGTCTCATGCGGCACAACCTCTTGCGGCGTGGTCTGCGCCAGCGCGGCGAGCGGCGAAAAGGCGAGGATCAGGACAGCAAAAAAGGCGCGCATGCCCCGAGTGTCGGGAAACATGGCGCCTTCGTCAATCGCCGGCACCGCGGCGCCGCAAAACGTGAAGGCGGCGCCGGGGAATGCGATGGCGGAAACGTCTCAGCCCTGGCGGGCCTTGAAGCGCTTCTGGGTCTTGTTGATGATGTAGACGCGGCCCTTGCGGCGCACCAGACGGTTGTCGCGGTGACGGCCGAGCAGCGACTTGAGCGAGTTACGGATCTTCATAATATTTCACCTTCGGATCGAGTGCGCCTGCGCATGAGACGGCGCCTCCATGGCCGCGCCCCGTCCGCCAGCTTGAATTCGAGGCCCGGCTGATAGCGGAGCCATGGGGTCTTTGTCAATCGGGTGAAGGCTTTTGATCCCCATCGGCCTGCGCCTTGCCGATGCGGCCGAGATGGGTCAGCCCGAAACCGCCGGGATATTTCAGGCCGTAGCCGAGCGCGCGGTCGATGCCGACATGCGCGATCCAGATCAATGCCACCGCCACCGGCCGTTCCCGGCCGAGCGCCAGGCCCGTGCCGGCGAGCAGCGCCGGGAGCAGGTAGGAATGGGCGGCATTGTAGAAGACGGCCCCGGCGCGCGGCCCGGCGAGATAGGCGAGCAGGCTGAGGTCGGGGGCGAGGAGGAGCGCCGCGAACATTCCCCAGCCCGCATCCATGTGCCGGTAGGCGAGGAGGGCCGCCGCGGCGATGGCGAGGCCCTCGAGCCGCAGCACGAGGCGGGGCGCGCCGGTGGCGGCTCCCGCCGAATCGACCGGGCGGGTCCCTCGACGCTGGCCCGGTCCGGCGCTCATCGGCCGGCCTTGTAGGGCGCCATGCCGGCGCGGGCCAGTTCGTCGGCGCGCTCGTTCATCGGGTCGCCGGCATGGCCCTTCACCCAGTGCCAGCGGATCTCGTGGGTGCCGAGCGCGGCGTCGAGCCGCTCCCAGAGGTCGACATTCTTCACCGGCTTCCGGTCCGCCGTCCGCCAGCCGTTCTTCTTCCAGCCGTGGATC
Organism: Ancylobacter oerskovii; assembly: GCF_018390555.1. Classification (GTDB taxonomy): domain Bacteria; phylum Pseudomonadota; class Alphaproteobacteria; order Rhizobiales; family Xanthobacteraceae; genus Ancylobacter; species Ancylobacter oerskovii. The sequence goes on from NZ_JAHBGB010000041.1 coordinate 77,707, forward strand.
CACTTGGTGACGCCGTTGCGCAGATATTCGCTGTCGGTGTGCAGGTCGACCGTGCAGGGGCGCTTCAGCGCCTCCAGCGCCGAGATCGCCGCCATCAGCTCCATGCGGTTGTTGGTGGTCGGCGATTCGCCGCCGGAGAGCTCGCGCGCATGCTCGCCATAGCGCAAGATCGCCCCCCAGCCGCCGGGGCCGGGATTGCCGGAGCAGGCGCCGTCGGTCCACACCTCGACGCCGCCGGCCGGGCGGCTCTCCTCGTCGGCGAAGATGCGGGCGGTGCCGGGCGCGGCCTTCACGACGCCACCCCGTAATCGGCGGGGCTCGTCACCGAGCGGTGGAAACGCAGCTTGCGCAGATATTCCTTGGGGTCGTGCGGGCGCACCAGCGCGCCGGGCGGCACGTTGAGCCAGTCGACGAGGCGGGTGAGCAAGAAGCGCAGCGCCGCGCCGCGGCACAGCATCGGCAGGGCGGCGATCTCTTGGTCCGATAGCGGCCGCACCGTCCGGTAGGCGGCGAGCAGCGCCCGTCCCTTGGTCTGGTTGTAGGCGCCGTCCGGCTCGAAGCACCAGGCGTTGAGGCAGATGGCGACGTCATAGGCGAGCAGGTCGTTGCAGGCGAAATAGAAGTCGATCAGCCCGGTGAGTTCCTCGCCGGTGAAGAACACGTTGTCGGGGAACAGGTCGGCATGGATGACGCCCGCCGGCAGGCCGCTCGGCCACGCGGGCTCCAGCACGGAGAGCTCGTCGGCGATCAGCGCCGAAAGCCCCGGCGCCACCGTGTCGGCGCGGTCCTTCGCCTGCTCGTAGAGCGGCCGCCAGCCGGGGACGGAGAGCGCGTTCACGCGGGAGGAGGCGGTGAAGTCGGCACCCGCCCTGTGCAGTCCGGCGAGGGCGGTGCCGAGCGCGGCGCAATTGGCGACGCTCGGGCGGCGCACTGAGGTGCCGTAGAGAAAGGTGGCGATCAGCGCCGGCCGGCCGGCCAGCGTGCCGAGCGCCACGCCCTCGCGGTTCTTTACCGGCTGCGGGCAATCGATGCCGCGCGCGGCGAGATGCTGCATCAGCCCGATGAAGAAGGGCAGGTCGGCCGGGTTCACCCGCTTCTCGTACAAGGTGAGGATGAAGCTGCCGGCCTCGGTCTGCAGGAGGAAGTTGGAATTCTCCACCCCTTCGGCGATGCCCTTGAAGGCGCGCAACCGGCCGAGATCATAGGTGGAGAGGAAGGCTTCGAGCTGTTCCGGCGAGACGTCGGTATAGACGGCCATGGAGGGGCGGACCTTGAGTGGCGGAATGCGGCGGCGGGATTCGGCGGCGGCGGTTCGGTGAGCGGGCAGGCGCGGGCCCGGCTATTCGGCGGCGGCGCCGGGCGCGTCGGGGCGCAGCTGCCGGGGCAGGGGGAAGAACACGTCCTCCTGCACGGTATGCACGGTCTCGACCCTGACGTCGAAGCGCTCGGCGAAGGCGTCGATGATCTCCTCGACGAGGATCTCCGGCGCCGAGGCGCCCGCCGTCACCGCCAGCGAGGAAATGGTGCCGAACATGTCCCAGTCGATCTCGCCGGCCCGCTGCACGAGGACGGCGATGCGGCAGCCGGCGCGCTCGGCCGCCTCGCGCAGGCGCTGCGAATTGGAGGAGTTGGGCGCGCCGACCACGATCATCGCGTCCACCTCCGGCGCCACCTTCTTCACCGCTTCCTGGCGGTTGGTGGTGGCGTAGCAGATGTCTTCCTTGTGCGGCGCCGTCATCGCCGGGAAGCGGGCGCGCAGGATGTCGACGATCTCGGCGGTGTCGTCGATCGAGAGGGTGGTCTGCGTCGTATAGGCGAGGTTCTGCGGATCGCGCGGCGTGAAGTGTCGCGCCTGTTCGGCGGTCTCGACCAGCGTCACCGCGCCCTCGGGCAGTTGCCCCATGGTGCCGATCACCTCCGGGTGGCCGGCATGGCCGATCAGCACCACCTCGCGTCCCTTCTTGAAGTGGACCGTCGCCTCGCGGTGCACCTTGGTCACCAGCGGGCAGGTGGCGTCGATGGCGTAGAAGTTGCGCCGCGCCGCGTCTTCCGGCACCGACTTCGCCACCCCGTGGGCGGAGAAGATCACCGGCGCGGTGGTGGCTTCCGGTATCTCGTCCAGTTCCTCGACGAAGATCGCGCCCTTCGCCTTCAGTCCCTCGACGACATATTTGTTGTGCACGATCTCGTGGCGCACATAGACCGGGGGCCCGTAGAGCGCCAGCGCCCGCTCCACCGCGTCGATCGCCCGCACCACGCCGGCGCAGAAGCCGCGCGGCGCGCAGAGCAGGACGCGCAGCGGGGGCTTTTCGGCAGTCGAGGCGGTCGGGCTCATCGCAGCTTCCGTCAGAGGGCCGCTGCGCCGGAGCATGGCGACGAGGCAGCCGTGAATTTCAAACCTTAAATGTGACTTTCGATCAGAAAGTGAAATTCACCTCACCTCATGGGTGGCGTGGCACGCAGTGTCAAGCGGCCCCGGCCGCCTCGCCGAAGCCGGGGGCCGGGCGGCAGGGCACCGCACCGGCGCGATGCGGTGTCTTTGGGTTTGCACGCGCGGGCCGGCGGGCCTATATTCATCACATCCCGGTCATCGCGAGACGGTCCGAGGCTCCGCCCCCGAGGGGGTGGCGGAGCGAGCGAGAGCCCGTACGTCCCGCATTCGCTGGCCGCAAGCCATTCAAGGAGCGCCCCATGGCGAACGCCCCTCTTATGCCGAAGGCCACCGCCGTGTGGCTGGTGGAAAACACCGCGCTGACGTTCGATCAGATCGCCGATTTCTGCAAGCTGCATGTGCTTGAGGTGAAGGGCATCGCCGATGGCGAGGTCGCGCAGGGCATCAAGGGCCTCGATCCGGTTTCCTCGGGCCAGCTGTCGCGCGAGGAGATCGAGCGGGCGGAGAAGAACCCGAACTACCGCCTGAAGCTGCTCGAATCCAAGGTGCGGCTGCCGGAGCCGAAGCGCCGCCGCGGCCCGCGCTACACCCCGGTCTCCAAGCGCCAGGACCGGCCGAACGCCATCCTCTGGCTGCTGCGCAACCACCCGGAGCTGAAGGACAGCCAGGTGATGCGGCTGGTCGGCACCACCAAGACCACCATCGAGTCGATCAAGGAGCGCACCCACTGGAATGCGCAGAACCTGACGCCGATGGACCCGGTGACGCTGGGCCTGTGCTCGCAGATCGACCTCGACATCGAGGTGCAGCGCTCCTCCAAGGACCGTCCGGCGGCGCTCGCCGAGGGCGGCGGCGCGACGCTGCTGCCGGCGGAGGTCACCACCTCCGGCGCGCCGCTCGACGAGCCCTATTCCCCGTCGCGCAAGCCGAAGGAAGAGGCGCTCGATCTCGAGACGGTGTTCGCCAAGCTCGGTGGCTCGCGCAAGAGCGAGGCCGGCGAGGAGGAGTGATCCTCGCCGCATCGGCAGAAACGATGAAAAAGGGGCGCTTCGGCGCCCCTTGCTTTTGGCGGGTGCTCAGGCGGCGCTCGGCTTGGCGCCGCGCTTGGCGTGGCCGCCTGCTTGGCCACCCGCGTGACTGCCCGTCTGGCCGGCGGCATGGCCGCGCTGCTTCAGCACCGCGGCGATCTCGTCCAGCACTGCGGGATCGTCGATGGTGGCCGGCATGTTCCACGGCGTGGCGTCGGCGATCTTCTTCATGGTGCCGCGCAGGATCTTGCCGGAGCGGGTCTTGGGCAGCCGGGCGACGGCGATGGCGATGCGGAACGCCGCTACCGGGCCGATGCGCTCGCGCACCAGGGCGACGATCTCGCCCTCGATGGCGGCCGGCGGGCGATCGACGCCGGATTTCAGCACCACGAAGCCGCAGGGCACCTCGCCCTTCAGCTCGTCCTGCACGCCGATCACCGCGCATTCGGCGACATCCGGGTGCGAGGCCAGCACCTCCTCCATGCCGCCGGTGGACAGGCGGTGGCCGGCGACATTGATGATGTCGTCGGTGCGGCCCATGATGAAGAGCTGTCCGTCGGCGTCGCGGAAGCCGGCATCCGCCGTCTTGTAGTAGCCGGGAAACTCCGCGAGGTAGCTCTCGACGAAGCGCTGGTCCTGCCGCCACAGCGTCGGCAGGCAGCCGGGCGGCAGTGGCAGCTTGATGGCGATCGAGCCCATCTTGCCGTCGGCGACCTCATGGCCCCCCTCGTCGAGTATGTCGATGCGGTAGCCGGGCATCGGCACGCCGGTCGAGCCGGGCTTCACCGGCAGCAGGCCGAGTCCCATCGGATTGCCGGCGATGGCCCAGCCGGTCTCGGTCTGCCACCAATGATCGACCACCGGCACCCCGAGCTTCTCGCCCGCCCATATCACCGTATCGGGATCCGCGCGCTCGCCGGCGAGGAACAGCGCCCGCAGGCTGGAGAGATCGTAGCCGCCGATCAGCCGGCCCCTGGGATCCTCTTTCTTGATCGCGCGCAGCGCGGTCGGGGCGGTGAACAGCACCGAGACGTTGTAGTCCTCGACCACCCGCCAGAAGGCGCCGGCATCGGGCGTGCCCACCGGCTTGCCCTCGTAGAGCACGGTGGTGCAGCCGGTGAGCAGCGGCGCGTAGACGATGTAGGAATGGCCGACCACCCAGCCGATGTCGGAGGCGGACCAGAACACCTCGCCGGGCTTCGCGCCGTAGAGGCCTTCCATCGACCAGCGCAGCGCCACCATGTAGCCGCCGGTGTCGCGGACGACCCCCTTCGGCTTGCCGGTGGTGCCGGAGGTGTAGAGGATGTAGAGCGGATCGGTGGCGCCCATCGGCACGCAGTCGACCCCGCGCCCGCCGGCGGCCGCCTTCTCGCGCAGGCTCGCCCAGTCGTGATCGCGCCCGGGGACGAGCTCGGCCTCCATTTGCGGGCGCTGCAGGATGACGCAGGCGTCCGGCCGGTGCTTCGCCATGGCGAGCGCCTGGTCGAGCAGCGGCTTGTAGGCGACGAAACGGGTCGGCTCGACGCCGCAGGAGGCGGAAAGCACGACTTTCGGCTGCGCATCGTCGATGCGGCTCGCCAGTTCCGCCGCGGCGAAGCCGCCGAACACCACCGAATGCACGGCGCCGATGCGGGCGCAGGCCAGCATGGCGATCACCGCCTCCGGTACCATCGGCATGTAGATGACCACGCGGTCGCCCTTCTCGATGCCGAGGTCGCGCAGCATGGCGCCGAGGGTGCGGGTCTCGGCCATGAGCTCGGCATAGGTGACGGTGCGCTGGCTGCCGGTCACCGGGCTGTCATAGAGAATGGCGGGCTGCAGGCCGCGCCCGGCGTCGACATGCCGGTCCACCGCATTGTGACAGACATTGGCGAGGCCGCCGACGAACCAGCGCCCATAGGCGCCGAGGGCGGGATCGAACACCTGCCGCGGCGGGGCGATCCAGTCGATGGCCTTGGCCGCCTTGCCCCAGAAGCTTTCGGGATCGCTCGTCGCGGCGTCATAGGCGGCACTGTAGCCGGAACGGGTCATATTCGGCGTCTCCCTGAACCGATGATGTTTTTCTTCAAGGAAACCGACGGCGGGTTTCGCCTGCAAGAACGCTCAAATGCTTACGACCTTGGTCGAGCCGCTTGGGTCGGGCCGCTTGCCGTCCCGGGCGGGGCGGGAAACGCGAACCGCCGGCCCGAGGGCCGGCGGCGAAAGACGCTGTACCTTCCACTCATCGATCCACAGCGCTTGAGCCTGCGGTATGTGGGTCCGGGTCCGAACCCGCTCTACGTCGGCCTGTCGGGCTGTGACCGGTTAATGCACCGTCTTCAACCGGGTGATTTCGTCCTTGAGGTGCAGCTTTCGCCGCTTCAATTCGGCAATTCTCTCTTCGCTTGATGCGGGGTGGGCCATTTCGGCCTTCAGTTCCTTGTCGAGCGCCTGGTGGCGCCTTTCGAGTTCCGCGACATGCGCCTGCATGGACATGGACTGTGATCTCCCTGTCTGGATAGGAACGTCATCAGTCTGTCACCGAAGATCGGCGCTGTCGACGAATCGATGCGCTGCGGCGCAGCATGTGCGTGCGGTGCAAAACGGGGGGTATGATCGCCGGCACGCGCGGGCCGGCATATTGCGGCCGGGGGCAAGCCCAGTGATAATCGCGCCGCCCGCCACGGCGCGGGGTTGAGCGAATCGGGTTGCGGGTCGGCGTTTTGGCACAGATGACGACGGATGAGGAACGCGAGCTGCAGGCGCTCCTCGAGCGTCTGCGGCAGGAGCATCGCGATCTCGACAGTGCGATCGAGGCGCTGCAGTCCATTCCGGGCTGCGACCAGCTTCAGCTTGCGCGGCTGAAGAAGCGCAAGCTGTCGCTCAAGGACCGCATCGGCTTCGTCGAGGACCAGATCCTGCCGGATATCATCGCCTGAGCCGTCGCCCCGGCAGCGTCGCCGCCGGGGCCGGTTCTCAGAACTGCGTCAGCAGCACGTCGGCATTGGTGGTGTCGGCCTTGCTCGGCACCGGCTCGACATTGAGGATCAGCACCTCGCCGTCGTCGACCAGCATCGAATAGCGCTTGGAGCGCAGGCCGAGCCCGGCGGCCGAGGCGTCGAAGTCGAGGCCCAGCGCCTTGGCGAACTCGCCATTGCCGTCGGAGAGGAACAGGATCTTGCCGTCGGCCCCGGAGGCCTTCTCCCAGGCTTCCAGCACGAACGGATCGTTGACCGCGGTCACGGCGATGGTGGTCACGCCCTTGGCGAAGAACTCGTCGGCGCGGGCGATGAAGCTCGGCAGGTGGTTCTTGTGGCAGGTCGGGGTGAAGGCGCCCGGCACGGCGAACAGCACGACCTTCTTGTTCTTGAAGACTTCCTCGGTGGACTTCGGCACGGGGCCGTCCGCGGTGGCGACGCGGAAGGTGGCGCTCGGCAGGGTGTCGCCGACCTTGATCGTCATGGGGAATTCCTTTCAACGGGCGTCAAATGATATGGCTGCCACGCGGAGCCATTCTGGCGCGGCCCCGGCACGGCGCCGGTAGCATAATCGGTTCCCGCCGGACGGAAAGCGTTTTCAGGGCGTGGAAAGCGGCGCCGTCACCTCGACCGCCGGCGCCGGCCCGGCACCGCTGCGGCCATCGACCAGGGTGAAGCGCAGCGGGACGTCGGCGAGGCTCGCCCCCTTCGGCACGCCGTCGACCGGCAGCACGAAGACGGTGCGGCCGTCGCGGCCGGCCTCCCGCTCGGGCAGCGGCAGCGCCCAGTCCTCGGTCGGGCCTTCGACGAACAGGTCGCCGGCCGCGGGATCGGCGAGACGGGCGGTCACCCGGATGCGGGCTGCATCGCCCGTGCCTTCGAGCCGGGCCTCCTCGATGGCCGGCGCGCCGGAAGCGGCGAGCGCGGCGGGGCGGGGCACCTGCGCCGCCGCCGTCTCCAGCTCCTGCGGCGTCGGGCCGGCGCCCCCGGCGGGAATGTCGAGCGCGAGGCTGGCGCTTGCCGGCTGGCAGACGGTGGAGCATACCGCGAAATCGAGCGCGAGGTCGAGCCGCACCGGCCGCGCCGGGTCCTTCGGCACCACCTTCAGGGGCAGCACCACGTCGCGCTTGTAGCCGATGGAGGTGGCGCCGCCTTCGTCGAAGCGGGCCGGCGCCGGCCAGTCGACCTCGACACGGTCGACATTGTCGGAATCGCTCCAGTCGAAATGCGGCGGGATGCCGGCGTCGCCCGGGTAGCGCCAATAGGTCTTCCAGCCGGGCGCCAGCCGGATCTCGACGCCGGCGCGATGGGCGTCGCCCTCGCGCGCGCCGGCGATCAGCCGCACCGCGGTTCCCTCCGGCGCCGACCACGGCGATTCGACCTCCGCGGTCGCGGGCAGCGACAGGGCGGCCACGACGGGAGCGGCGAGCAGCGGGGCGGCGAGGCGGAAGCGGGCGATCATGTCCAGCCCGATAGCCTGTCGCGGCAGCGGGGGAAAGCGGCAGCGCCCGCAATTTCGTGTGAGCCCCCGGCGGGAGGGCGGTGTCGGTCGCTGTGGCGGGCTTGAAAAAGCGCGGGTGGGGGCTAGGCTTCCCCTCATGTGGATCGGACAGACGGACAAAGGCGGCGATGACCGTGCCTCGGGCCCCAGCTTCCTCGACGGGCAGCTGCTGGTGGCGATGCCCGGCATGCGCGACGAGCGCTTCGCCCGCGCGGTGATCTATATGTGCGCCCATTCGCCGGAGGGGGCGATGGGCATCATCGTCAACCAGCCGGCCAGCCACATCAGCTTCCGCGATCTGCTCGTGCAGCTCGACGTGGTGCCGGAGGAGGAGCGCATCCACCTGCCGCGCGGCGCCGGCGAGGTGACGGTGCTGAAGGGCGGGCCGGTGGAGACCGGGCGCGGCTTCGTGCTGCACTCCTCGGATTTCTTCATCCAGGATTCGACGCTGACCATCGACAGCGGCATCTGCCTCACCGCGACCCTCGACATATTGAAGGCCATCGCCGCCGGCGGCGGACCGCACGATGCGGTGCTGGCGCTCGGCTATGCCGGCTGGGCGGCGGGGCAGCTCGAGAACGAGATCCAGCAGAATGGCTGGCTCAACTGCCCGGCCGACGCCTCGCTGGTGTTCGGCACTGACGCGGCCGGCAAATATGAGCGGGCCCTGCGCAAGCTCGGCATCGATCCCGGCATGCTCTCCGCCGAGGCCGGCCACGCCTGACGTTCTGTCCGCGCGCCCCCGCCGGAAGGCGGCTCGCGCACGTCTTCCGCGCATGTCCCCACCCATGGTCGCGCCGGTGGCCTCGTCGCAGGCGGCCGCGTGCCGTGATGGCCCCGACCGGTGGAATATCCGTCGGGAGCCGGCCGGTCAGGAGGCCTTGGCGGGAGCGGGGCCGGCCGGCCGGGACGGCTCGGTCGGCGGCGGGGCGGGCGGAGCCGCCGCCGGGCGTGCCGCTGCGGGGCGCGGCTGCGGCGACGCCGCCGGCCGGGCGGCGACCGGGCTCGCCGGGGCCGGCTTGTCGGCGGGCTTTTCCCCGGCCTTCGCTTCCGGCTTGCCGCCGCCGCGGCGCAGCAGGCGGCCGCGCTCCAGTAGCGAGGTGGGCGAGGCGTCGGGCTGCAGCAGCCGGCGCGCTTCCTCCGCCGTCATGGTCTCGCCGAACAGCGGCCCCAGTCCGAAGCGGCAGCCGAGCTTGGCGAGTGCGGCGGCGGTGGGCTCGGATTCCACGCCTTCCGCCACGATCTCCATGCCGAGATCGTGCGCCATGGTGACGATGGTGCGCAGGATGACCGGCCGCTGCGCCTTGTTGCCGTTGCGGCCCAGGGCTTTGACGAAGGTGCGGTCCACCTTGATGGTGTCGAAGGGGAAGCGCTGGAGATAGGCGAGCGAGGAATAGCCGGTGCCGAAATCGTCCAGCGTCAGCCCGGCGCCCAGCTCGCGCATGCGCAAGAGGATCTGCGCGGCATATTCCGGGTTTTCCATCGCCAGCGTCTCGGAGAGCTCCAGCTTCAGCGTGCCGGGCGCCACCACGTTGCGGGCGAGGATGGCCTTGAGGTCCTGCAGCAGGTCGTGCCGCAGCATCTGCCGCGAGGAAATATCGACGGTGACGAAGATCGGCTCGCCGCGCATCGCCCGCTGCCAGGCGCCGAGCTGGCGGGCCGCCGCATCGAGCACGAACAGGCCGATGTCGACGCTGAGGCCGCTATCCTCGGCCAGCGTCATGAAGTCGTCCGGCCCGAGCGTGCCGAGCGTGGGATGCTGCCAGCGCGTCGAGGCCTCGAAGCCGGCGAGCGCCCGGCTGTTCAGGTCCATGACCGGCCGGTAGACGACGCCGATCTCGCCCTTTTCCAGCGCGCTGCGCAGGTCGCTCTCCAGCGTCAGCCGGTCGAGCTTCTGGGTGCGCATGGAGGGGCGGAACACCTCGATGCGGTCGCCGCCGACGCGCTTGGCGAAGTACATCGCCAGCTCGGCATCCTTCAGCATTTCCTGCGGCGTGCGCTTCTGCTCGTCGGCGAGCAGCAGGCCGATGGAGGCGGTGATGAAGATCTCGCGGTCGCCGAAGGTGATCGGCGCGCGCAAGGTGCGCCGCAGCGTGTCGGCGAAGGCGGTGACGCGCTCGGGGTCCTTCTCGCTCATCAGGATCAGCGCGAAATGATCGCCACCGAGACGGGCGAGGGTGTCCTGCTGCTTGGCGAGGCGCATCAGCCGGCGCGCTACGGTGAGCAGGATGGAATCGCCGGCCGGCATGCCGAGGCTGGCGTTCACCTGCTTGAAGCGGTCGAGGTCGACCAGCATGATGGTCGGCTTCAGCGTGTCGTCCGAGCGGGAGAAGGACAGCGCCGAGTTCAGGCGATCGAGGAACAGCTCGCGATTGGGCAGGCCGGTGAGGTTGTCGTGCACGGCGTCGTGCAGCATCCGCTCCTCGGCGGTGCGGCTGTCGGTGACGTCGGAGAGCGTGCCGATGCAGCGCACCACCTCGCCGTCGGTGCCGACCACCGGCCGGGCGCGCAGGTTGAACCACAGATAGTGGCCGTCCTTGCTGCGCAGGCGGAAATCCTGGTCGATGCGCCCGCGCCGCTGGTCGAGCAGGCCGTCGAGGGTGGCGCGGAAGCGGTCGCGGTCGGCGGGATGGATGATCTCCAGCCAGCCGGTCGCCTCGGTGTCGAGCGCCCCCGCCTTCAGGCCCAGCAGCTGTTCGGCCTCGGGGCTGACATGGATGCGGTCGGCATCGACATCCCAGTCCCAGACGATGTCGCCGGAGCCGGCCACGGCGAGCGCCCGGCGCTCCAGCTCCTGCGCGCTGCCGGCCACCGAGCCGATGCCGGCGAAGGCGTGCTGCATCACCGTGAAGCCGATCAGCATGACGATCAGCACCAGGCCGCCGAGCAGCGCCGGGGCGACGAGGTCGTTGCCGATGCGCCCGGACACCGCCATGCCGGCGGTGATCACCCACACCATCAGCAGGAACAGCGTGGGGATGATCAGCACCGCGCGGTCGTAGCGGTGCAGCGACAGCCACACTACCACCGCGAAGCCCATCACCGAAACCACCAGCAGCGAGGGGCGGGCGATGCCGGCGGCGGCCGAGGGGTCGAGCAGCGCCAGCCCCACCAGCGCGACCAGGAACACCAGCCAGCCGGCGGTGATGTGCATGTAGCGCACATGCCAGCGGTTGAGGTTGAGATAGGCGAACAGGAACACCACCAGCGTGGCGGCGAGGATCGCCTCGCCGGCGGCGCGCCAGAATTGCTGGGCCAGCGGCGAGATGCCGAACACCTTCGACCAGAAGCCGAAATCGAGGCCGATATAGCCCAGCACCGCCCAGGCCAGCAGCGCGGCGGCCGGGAACATGGCGCTGCCCTTCACCACGAACAGGATGGTGAGGAACAAAGCGAGCAGGCCGGCAATGCCGATCACGATGCCGTTATAGAGGGTGAAGGAGTTGACCTTGTCCTTGAAGGTCTCCGGCTCCCACAGCTGCAGCTGCGGCAGGTTGCCGTCGGCGAGCTCGGCGACCAGCGTCACCGTGGTGCCGGGGTCGAGGGTGACGAGATAGACGTCGGCGTCCGAGGCGCTCTGCAGCTCCGGGCGGAAGCCCTGGCTGGGCGTCAGGTTGAGGATGCGCCGGTTGCCGAGGTCCGGCCAGAACACGCCGGAGCCGACCATGCGGTAATGCGGCGCCACGATCAGCCGGTCGACCTGCTCGTCGGTATTGTTGGCGAGGGCGAACACCGCCCATTTGCTGCCCTGGGCCGTCGGGGCGACGGCGCGCACCTCGAAGCGGCGCACGATGCCGTCGGCGCCCGGCACGGTGGAGACCGGGATGCTGTCGCCCTCGGTGTCGTGCCGTTCGATGGCGGGGGCGAGGTCGATCACCGGCGCGTCGAGCCGGATCGCCACCGCGTCGAGCGCATGCGCCATGCCCGGCATCAGCGTCGCCGCCGGCAGCAGCGCCAGCAGCAGCACGATGAGCGTATGGACGAGGGCCTGGGGCAGCAGTCGACGGGCAAGGACCAAAAACGGACTCTCCTGAGACGGCGCGGCGCGCCCTGCGAGCGCGGCGCGCCACGATGAGTAACGGCGCGAGACGGCGGGGGCAAGGCACGCTGGGGAAACCGGTCCCGCGCGTCCGTCCCGCCGGTTCCCTCAGCCCGAGGGGCCGCCCGCCCATTTGCGCAGGATCGCTTCCGCCTTCTGCCGCTCCTGCGGCGTCAGCGAGGCGATCAGCTTGTCGAGCTCGGCATCCTTCGCGCCGCCCTGCGACTGCGCGACCTTGTACCAGGCGGCGGCGAGCGGCTTGTCCTGCCCGACGCCGCGCCCGCTGGAGAGCATGCGCGCATAGCGGTTCTGGGCGATGGCGTTGCCGGCCAGCGCCGCCTTGCGGAACAGGGTGGCGGCACGCTCCTCGTCCTTGGGCATGCCGAAGCCGTTGAACACCGCAATGGCGTATTCGGTGGTGGCGACGACATGGCCGACCTCGTCGGCCCGCCGCAGCAGGCGCGCCGATTCGATGGCGTCGCGCGGCACGCCGCGGCCCTCGCGATAGAGGATGGCGAGGGCGTAGAGCGCGTCCGGCTCGTCCTTGTCCGCCGCCTTGCGGAACCAGTCGGCCGCCTTTGCCGGGTCCTTCGGCGCCGCCTCGCCCTCCAGATAGAGCAGGCCGAGATTATAGGCGGCGGGCGCGCTGCCCTTCTCGGCCGCCTCGCGCAGCTGCGGCACCGCCTCGCCCTTGAGCTGGGCGTTGTTGCCGGCTTCCTTGAGCTTCAGCGAGGCGATGGCGAACAGGGCGTCGGCATTGCCCCTGCTGGCGGCGGCCTCGTACCACTGGCGGGCGGCCGCCTTGTCCTCGAACACGCCGTAGCCCTGGGAGAGGATCTGCCCCGCCAGCACCATGGCGACCGGATCCTGGGCGGTGTTCGCCCGCTCGACCGCCAGCTTCAGCGCCGTGGCATAGTCGCCGCGCTGGAAGGCGCCATAGGCGGCGTCGAGCGGCGGACCGTTCTTGTCCGGTGCCGGCGCCGCAGCCGGTTGCTGCTGCTGCGGTGCCTGTGCGTGAGCGGGGCCGGCGGCGAGGGCGAGCGCCGCCACGGCCGCGAGGGCGGCGTGCCGCGCCCGCATCAGAACGCTCCCGCCGGCGCGAGCCGATCGGCGAGGGCGCGCGCGCCGTTCTCCGGGTCGTCGAGCAGCAGGTTGTCGACGGCGATGAAGTCGGCACCGACGGCCACCAGCACCTCGACCTCCTCCAGCGTGCGGGCATAGGCGACGCAGGGAGTCTCGAAGATCTCCGCCCACCACTGCGCCCGCTCGCGCGTGGTCTCGAAGGGCGAGCGGCGTCCCTGCGGGTCCGGTTCGCCGAACATCACGTAGTCGGCACCGCTCTCGCCGGCGCTCATGGCGTCGTGGCGGGTCCGAAGGTCGCCGACGCCGGCGATGCCGTCCGGCCGCATGGCGGCGAGCGCGCCCTTCAGCGCGGCGATGCCGGCGGCATGCACGCCATCCGCCTTTGTCGCGGCGACCAGTGCCGCATTGCCGTCGATGAGGCAGGCGGCGCCGGCCTCCTGGCCGGCGGCGACGAGGTCGCGCAGTCCGCTCGCGCCCGCCTCGCCGGGGCGGATCAGTACCGCGGCGAGATCGGCATGGGCGGTGACGTCGCGCAGCTGCGCCAGCAGCGGGCCGGGCTCGCCGGCGAGCGGCGGCAACAGCAGGTAAAGGCGCGGGGCGGGCGGAGCGGTGATGGTGTCGGATCGGGCCATGTTCGAGCCATGTCGCAGGATGGCGGCGAAAGCACGGCCGAAACGCGCGTCCCGGCCGGAGCCGAGTCCTAAAACAGTTCCGCGGAATTTGAAATGACTTCCCCCGGGCGGGCCGTCCCGATGCGGGCCGTCGCCGGCGCGGCGAGGGCTGATTCACCTTTGCGTATATAGACTTGTCATACTGCGCTTTTCCGTCGCCGCTGGGCTTGGGCGATGCTAAGCAAAGGGCAGCCGCACCTGCCGCACGGCGCCGGTCCATTGCCGGGAGCGTCCGTGGTCACGGCCCAATGCCGGTGGAGGAAACATGTCCGTCCCTTCGTCCCGTGCCTTTCGCGTCCCCCCGGTCGCGCTGCTGGCGCTTGCCGGCGGCCTTGCCGCGCTTCCGGCGGCGGTCGTCGCGCAGACCGCGCCGCCCGCCAGCCAGGCCCAGTCCCCCACGGCGGCCGTCGGCCTGTCCTGGCCGCGCAGCGTGACCATCGGCAGCGACGCCCTCGCCATCTACCAGCCGCTGGTCGAGAGCTGGGACGGCGACCGCATCAGCGGCCGCGCCGCCGTCGCCTATGGTCCTTCCTCGGGAACGCCGACCTACGGCATCGCGCATTTCACCGCCCGCGTCGCGGTCGACAAGCCGGCGCGGCTGGCGCAGCTGTCCAACATCTCCGTCACCAGCGTCGACGTGCCGACCAAGCCGGACCTCGACAGCCGCATCCTCTCGGCATTGCAGGCGCGCATCCCGGCCGAGGGCCTGACGGTGGCGCTCGACCATCTGCTGACCAGCTACGCCGCCAACAAGCAGCTCACCAAGGAGATGGAGCAGCCGGTCGAGAACACCGCGCCGAAGCTGCTGTTCGTCGACAAGCCGACCTTGCTGGTGCAGGTCGCCGGTTCGCCGGTGCTGCGGGCGGTGAACGGGGCGCAGGGCTTCCAGCGGGTCATCAACGCCCATCCGCTGCTGCTCGCGGACGGATCGGGCAATTTCTACCTGCAGGCGGCGGATTACTGGTACGAGGCCAAGGCGATCGAGGGGCCGTGGGCGGTGCTGGCCCAGCCTTCCGACGCGCTGCAGGCCGCCGGCTCGATGGCCAATTACGCGCAGCAGGCGGAAAGCCTGCTGCCGGCCGACGGCAAGAAGCCGCCGCAGCCGCCGGCGATCATCGTCTCCACCGCGCCGGCCGAGCTCGTCGTCACCGCCGGCGCCCCCACCATGGAGCCGGTGGGCGGCACCTCGCTGCTGCGCATGTCCAATGCCGACCATGCGGTGATCATGGACCCGGACAGCAACGCCTATTACGTGCTGGTTTCCGGCCGCTGGTTCCGCGGCGCCAGCCTCCAGGGTCCCTGGAGCTTCGTGGCGGGCGGCCAGCTGCCGGCGCAGTTCAAGAGCATCTCGGCCACCGATCCGGTGGCGAACGCGCTGGTCGCGGTGCCCGGCACGCCGCAGGCGAAGGAGGCGGTGATCTCCACCCTGGTGCCGCAGACCGCCAGCGTGGCGCGCACCACCCAGCTGACCATCCAGTATGACGGCGGCAGCCCGAAATTCGTGCCGATCCGGGGCACCGAGCTCAATTATGCCGAGAACACCCGCACCCCGGTGATCCAGCTCGACGCCACCCGCTACTACGCGCTGTTCCAGGGCGCCTGGTTCGTGGCGGCGGCGCCGACCGGCCCGTGGGTGATCACCGACGTGGTGCCGGCGGCGATCTACACCATCCCGGTCTCCTCGCCGCTGCATTACGTGACCTATGTCCGCGTCTACGCCTCGACCTCGGACGCGGTGACGGTCGGCTACACGCCCGGCTATCTCGGCGTGGTGGTGGCGCCGGGCGGCACCGTGGTCTACGGCACCGGCTATAGCTGCGTCGGCTATGTCGGCACCTACTGGTATGGCTGCCCGGACACCTATGGCTACAACGCCGCCTTCGCCTGGACCGAGGGCTTCGCCTTCGGCTTCGCCGCCGGCTATGCCTGGGGCGCCATGTCGCCGTGGTGGGGTCCCTATTGGGGCGTCGGGCCGTGGGGCGGGCCCTGGGCGGGCGTGAACGTCAACCAGACCAACATCTATGGCCGCTGGGGCGGCAGCGCTACCGTCACCCATGCCTGGGGCTACAATCCCTGGACCGGCAATGAATGGGCGGCCAACCGGTTCAACGGCGTCACCGCCCGCGGCACCGACTTCGCCGGCCGCTCGGGCGGCGCCTTCAATCCGTGGAACGGCAATTTCGCCGGCGGCCGCGAGGGCGGCTACTACAACCCGCACACCGGCGCCTTCGGCGGCGCCCGTGCCGGCGCGGTGGGCAACAGCTACACCGGCAATTTCGCCGCCGGCCGCCAGTCGGCGGGCTATAATCCCTCGACCGGCATCGGCCATGCCTCCGAGACCGGAGTCACCCGCGACAACGGGAAGGGGAACGTCGACAGCCGCGGCGTCGCCGGCAACGTCCATTCCGGCAATGCCGTCGCCTGGAACAACGGCCACGTCTACACCGACCATGACGGTTCCATCCACCAGTACTCGGACGGCAACTGGCAGCATCAGGCCTCCGACGGCAGCTGGCAGCGCGACACCGACGCCGGCCAGATCGGCCGGCTGAACGATCAGCGCCAGTTCCAGGGCTGGGGCGACCAGCGCGTCGACGACTTCGCCCGCGCCGGCGGCTGGGGCGGCGGCGATTTCGATCGCGGCGGCTTCGGTGGTGGCGGCTTCGACCGTGGCGGCTTTGGCGGCGGCGGTTTCGGCGGCGGTGGCTTCGACCGCGGCGGGTTCGGGGGAGGCGGCTTCGGCGGCTTCCATGGCGGCGGGTTCGGCGGCTTCCGCCGCTGAACGCGGATGCCTTTCCTTCCTCTCCCGCCCGAACTCGACGGGGTCTCTCGCTGATGACGTCATGCCCGGGCGCGTCCCGGGCATCCACGTCTGTCTTCGAACGCCGCCGCTGTCTTCGAACGCCGCCGCTCCGGTTGGGCCGAAAGGCGTGGATGGCCGGACCAGGTCCGGCCATGACGTCGCTCTGCCTTCCCCGGCGAAACCGCGACGCGCATGACGGTCGAGCGGCCGGCGGCGTCCTGTCGCGTCGAACTGCGATCTGCCCGTCTTCCCCCCGCTGGGGAGAGGGAGAGCCCCATCGCGGACCGGCCTCTGTCTTCACGAGCGATCTGGCAACGCCGGTCCCGCCGAATCCCCCAAGCGTCCCCCAAACGAAAACGCCGCCCCGAAGGGCGGCGTCCTGTCGCGATGCGTGGGGAAGACGGCGATCAGGCCGCCTTCTTCTCCTCGTCGGCGGCCCATTTACCCAGCGCGGCCAGATAGTTCATCTTGGCGCGGTGGGTGAAGGCGGCCTGGCCGGCGGCGACGTTCTCGGCCTTGCCCGACCACGCCTTCTGCGGCGCCGCCTGCAACGCGCGGCCATAGGAGAAGGTGAGGTTCCACGGCAGGTTGCCGATCTTGATCATCGCGTCGAGATGGCCGGTGGCCGCCTCGTCCGACTGGCCGCCGGAGAGGAAGGCGATGCCCGGCACGGCGGAGGGCACGCAGTTCTTCAGGCAGCGGATGGTCTTCTCCGCCACTTCCTCATAGGAGACCTGCTTGGGCGACTTCATGCCCGGCACGATCATGTTCGGCTTCAGCACCATGCCCTCGAGGCGGATGCGGGCATAGAACAGCTGCTGGAATACTTCCTTCAGCACCCATTCGGTGACGTCGTAGCAGCGGTCGATGTCGTGGTCGCCGTCCATCAGCACTTCCGGCTCGACGATCGGCACGATGTTGGCCTCCTGGCACAGCGCCGCATAGCGGGCGAGCGCCTGGGCGTTGGCGAGGATCGAGGTGTAGCTCGGAATATGCGGCCCGATGTCGATCACCGCGCGCCACTTCGCGAAGCGGGCGCCGAGGTCGTAATATTCCTTCAGGCGGCCGCCGAGGCCGTCGAGGCCCTCGGTGATGGTCTCGCCCGGGGCGCCCGGCTGCGGCTTGGCGCCGGCGTCGACCTTGATGCCGGGGATGGAGCCGGCCTTCTGGATCAGCTCGACCAGCGGCGTGCCGTCTTTGGCCTTCTGCCGGATGGTCTCGTCGAACAGGATGACGCCGGAGATGTACTTGGTCATCGCCTCGTCGGAGCGGAACAGCATCTCGCGATAGTCGCGGCGATTGTCGAAGGTGGATTCGACGCCGATGGCGTCGAAACGCTTCTTGATGGTGCTGGAGCTTTCATCCGCGGCAAGGATGCCCTTGCCGTTCGCGCACATCTTATACGCTACCTCGTCGAGGCTGGTCGTCATTCGTCTGTCTCCCGCAAAACGAACTCATGAAAATATCGCCGGCCGAAACCCGCGCGGCCGATCGGCGACGGTTATAGCATCGGCATCCGGCCTGTCCGCGCCTTGTCGCGCGCGACCGACTGCCGATGCGGCAGTTGGAGCAGGTTCCGCAGGGTTGAACGAGCCCTGCGACGCGAACCGGCCCCAGCATCGTGAAACTAGGCCGCCTTGTTGTCGATCAAGGGTGATCGGGGAGGCTCTAGTGGCTTTCAGGCCGGGCGCTGCCGCCCGACCCGACTATACGCCGGGACAATGCACCGGCGTGGTTAACGAAAGGCCGAACCCGCCTCAGCGCCGCAGCGCCTCGACGCCGGGCAGCGGCTTGCCTTCCAGCCATTCGAGGAAGGCGCCACCGGCGGTCGAGACATAGGTGAAGCCTTCGGCCGCGCCGGCATGGTTGAGCGCCGCCACCGTGTCGCCGCCGCCGGCCACCGAGAGCAGCTTGCCCTCGCCGGTCAGCGCCGCCGCCGCCTTGGCCACCGCCACGGTGGCGGCATCGAAGGGGGCGAGCTCGAAGGCGCCGAACGGGCCGTTCCACACCACGGTCCTGGCGGTCTTCAGCTTGGCGACGACGTTCGCCACCGAGGCCGGGCCGGCATCGAGGATCATCTCGTCGGCCGCCACGCCGTCGACGCCGACCGTGCGGTTGTCGGCATGCGCCTTGAATTCCCTGGCCACCACCGCGTCGACCGGCAGCACGATCTCGCAGCCGGCGGCCGCCGCCTTCTCGACGATCTCACGGGCGGTGTCGGCGAGGTCCTTCTCGCACAGCGACTTGCCGACATCCTTGCCCTGCGCGAACAGGAAGGTGTTGGCCATGCCGCCGCCGATGACCAGAAGGTCGACCTTGGCGACGAGATTGCCGAGCAGTTCCAGCTTCGACGACACCTTGGCGCCGCCGACCACCGCCATCACCGGGCGCTCGGGAGCTTCCAGTGCCTTGGCCAGCGCCTCGATCTCCACCTGCATGCAGCGTCCGGCATAGGCGGGGAGCAGGTGCGCCAGCCCTTCGGTCGAGGCATGGGCGCGGTGCGCGGTGGCGAAGGCGTCGTTGACGTAGAGGTCGCCCAGCTTCGCCAGCTCGGCGACGAAGTCGGGGTCGTTCTTCTCCTCGCGCGAGTCGAAGCGGGTGTTCTCCAGGAGCAGCACCCCGCCGGGCGCGAGCTTGGCGACCGCCGCCTCGGCCACCGCGCCGATGGTGGCGGGGGCGAAGGCGACCGGGCGGCCGAGGCGGGAGGCGACCTCGCCGGCGATCGGCTCCAGCGACAGCGTGGGATCGGCCCCCTTCGGCCGGCCGAAATGGGCGAGCAGGATCACCTTGCCGCCCTTGTCGGCGATTTCGCGGATGGTGGGCAGCACGGCCTGGATGCGGGTGTCGTCGGTGACGCGGCCGGCATCCGTGGGCACGTTGAGGTCGACGCGGACCAGCACGCGCTTATTGGCGACGTCGGCGTCGTCGAGGGTACGGAAGGCGGAGGGAGCGGTCATTGGCGTTCTGTCCGGCTCTGGCGCTTCGGCCTGGTTGCTGGCTCCCGGCGGGGCGCCGGGTTGTGGTGCCGCAAGGGCAATCGGGAGGCGCCCGCGCGCGCCCGCAAACGAAACGGCCGGGCGTCTCGCGACGACCCGGCCGGTTTGGCGTCAGATCAGCTTGCCGAGGGCGACCGCCGTGTCGGACATGCGGTTCGAGAAGCCCCACTCATTGTCGTACCAGGACAGCACCCGGACGAAATTGCCTTCCAGCACCTTGGTCTGGTCGAGGTGGAAGATCGAGGAGTGCGGGTCGTGGTTGAAGTCGGAGGAGACGTTGGGCTGGTCGGTGTAGCCGAGGATGCCCTTGAGCGGGCCGTCGGCGGCCGCCTTGATCGCCGCGTTGATCTCGTCCTTCGTCACCTTCTTCTTGGCGACGAACTTGAAGTCCACCACGGAGACGTTCGGGGTCGGCACGCGGATCGAGGTGCCGTCCAGCTTGCCGGCGAGGTCGGGCAGCACCAGGCCCACCGCCTTGGCGGCGCCGGTGGTGGTCGGGATCATCGACAGCGCCGCGGCGCGGGCGCGGTAGAGATCCTTGTGCATGGTGTCGAGCGTCGGCTGGTCGCCGGTATAGGAATGAATGGTGGTCATGAAGCCGTGGTCGATGCCCACGGCGTCGTTGAGCACCTTGGCGACCGGCGCCAGGCAGTTGGTGGTGCACGACGCGTTGGAGACGACCAGATGATCCTTGGTCAGCTTGTCGTGGTTCACGCCGTAGACCACGGTGAGGTCGGCGCCCTCGGCGGGGGCCGAGACCACCACGCGCTTGGCGCCGGCGGTCAGATGGGCGGCGGCCTTGTCGCGGGCGGTGAAGATGCCCGTGCATTCCAGCGCCACGTCGACGCCGAGCGCGGCATGCGGCAGCTCGGCCGGGTTGCGCACGGCGGTGACCTTGATCGGGCCGCGGCCGACGTCGATGGTGTCGCCGTCGACCGTCACCGTGCCGGGGAAGCGGCCATGCACGCTGTCGAAGCGCATCAGGTGGGCATTGGTCTCGACCGGGCCGAGATCGTTGATGGCGACCACCTCGATATCGGTGCGGCCCGATTCGATGATGGCGCGCAGCACGTTGCGGCCGATGCGTCCGAAGCCGTTGATGGCAACCTTGAGCGTCATGCGTCTACCCCCGAGTAATTGCTTCCTATTCAAACGAGCAGAAGGCTCATAGCGCGCCCAACCTTACGACACCAGACGCCTCCGCCGTCGTTATGGCTTGGGCGCAGGGCTCGCGACCGCCGCATGCGTCAAAGTCATGACTTCACTCATGACTTTGACGTGCGGCTAATCGTCGATCCGCGTGCTTCGGCCTGCGTTTCAGCCCTTCTTGAGCCGGGCCTTGGCGGTGGCGGCGACGTTCTCGGCGGTGATGCCGAAATGGGCGAACACCTTGGGGGCCGGGCCGGAGGCGCCGAAGCCGCTCATGCCGACGAAGGCGGCGTCGGAGCCGACGATGGCGTCCCAGCCCTGGCGGATCGCCGCCTCGACCGCGACCTTCACCGGCGCGGTGCCGATCACCTGCTTGCGGGTCTCTTCCGGCTGGTTGAGGAACAGTTCGAAGCTCGGCACCGAGACCACGCGGGTCGGGATGCCCTCGGCCTCGAGGATCTCGCGGGCGCTCGCGCAGAGCGAGACTTCCGAGCCGGAGGCGAACAGCGACACCTGCGCGTCGTCCGAGGCGGGGACGATCTCATAGGCGCCGCGCGAGGTCAGGCAGCGCTCGGTGCCGGCGTCGGTGCGCATCAGCGGCAGGTTCTGCCGGGTCAGCGCCAGCACGGCCGGGCCGTCCTTGTGCTCGAGGGCGAGCTTCCAGGCTTCCGCCGTCTCCACCGTGTCGCAGGGGCGGAACACGGTGAGGTTGGGGATGGCGCGCAGCGCGGCCAGCTGCTCCACCGGCTGGTGGGTGGGGCCGTCCTCGCCGACGCCGATCGAATCGTGGGTGAACACGTAGACTACGCGGATGCCCATCAGCGCCGCGAGGCGGATCGAGGGGCGGCAATAATCGGCGAACACCAGGAAGGTGCCGGCATAGGGAATGAAGCCGCCATGCAGGGCGATGCCGTTCAGCGCCGCCGCCATGCCATGCTCGCGGATGCCCCAGTTGACGTAGCGGCCGTCATATTTCGGCGGCTCGACATAGACCGAGGTGGCCTTGGTCTTGGTGTTGTTGGAATGGGTGAGGTCGGCCGAGCCGCCCACCATCTCCGGCAGCGCCGCGGTGAGCGCCTCCAGCACGATCTCGGAGGATTTGCGGGTGGCGACCGGGGTCTTGTCGGCCTGGGCCTTGGCGATGATGCCGGCGGCCACCTCGGCGAACTTGGCGGGCAGCTCGCCGCGCACCCGGCGCTCGAACTCGCCGCGCGTGTCGTGGTCGGTGCCCTTCAGCCGCTCGCCCCACGCCTTGTGGGCCTGGCGCGAGCGCAGCCCGGCGAGGCGCCAGGCGTCGAGCACGTCGGTGGGGATCACGAAGGGCTCCGCCTCCCAGCCGAGGGCGGCGCGGGTGGCGGCGATCTCCTCGGCGCCCAGCGGCGCGCCGTGCACGCCGTTCGAGCCGGCCTTGTTCGGGGCGCCGAAGCCGATGGTGGTGCGGCAGGCGATCAGCGAGGGCTTGTCGGAGGTCCTGGCGCGCTCGAGGGCGGCGAGGATGGCCTCGGGGTCGTGGCCGTCGATGCGGGTGGCGTTCCAGCCGGAGGCCTCGAAGCGGGCGAGCTGGTCGGTGGCCACCGAGAGCGAGGTCGGCCCGTCGATGGTGATGTGGTTGTCGTCCCACAGCACGATCAGCTTGTTCAGCTTCTGGCGGCCGGCGATCTCGATCGCCTCCTCCGAGATGCCTTCCATCAGGCAGCCGTCGCCGGCGATGACATAGGTGTGGTGGTCGACGAGGTCGCTGCCGAACTGGGCAGCCAGCATGCGCTCGGCGAGCGCGAAGCCCACGGCGTTGGCGATGCCCTGGCCGAGCGGGCCGGTGGTGGTCTCCACGCCGACCGTGTGGCCGTATTCCGGGTGGCCGGGGGTCTTGGAGCCGAGCTGGCGGAAATTCTTGATGTCCTCGATGCTCATGCCCTCATAGCCGGTGAGGTAGAGCAGCGAATAGATGAGCATCGAGCCGTGGCCGGCCGAGAGGATGAAGCGGTCGCGGTCCGGCCAGTGCGGGTCGGTCGGATCGTATTTCAGCACCTTGCCGAACAGCACCGTGGCGACGTCCGCCATGCCCATCGGCATGCCGGGGTGACCGGATTTGGCGGCCTCGACGGCGTCCATCGAGAGGAACCGGATGGCGTTGGCCATGCGATCGTGCTTTTCACGGGTCGACATGAGGTCTGGTGACTCCAGGGGTGCGTGTTTGGCGCGTGTGCGTTCGGGTGCGAGGCGGCGTCGGGGCATGCCGCGTCGTGGCGGCGATCGGCGTTCCGCGTGCGGTCGCCCCGGCCTGGCCGGGGCCTGCCGCACTGCGGCATGGACGGCGCGAGTGATAGCATCACGGTCCATCCTGTCAAAGGGCGGGCCGGTTGGGAACCGCTTCCGCCGGTTGACGCCCGGCGCGGGGCGGGACCAATCTAGTCGAATCACGCCTTTGGCGCATTCGTGGAGCGAGCCAGCATGACCGATCCGGCCCCGGTGGACGCCGCCGCGCGGCGCTTCAACGCCGCCATGGAGGCGCTGGAGGCGGCGGTGGAGCGGCGGCTCGAGGTCGAGCGCCAGGAAGCGGCGCTGGCCGAGCAGATCCATGTGCTGGGCGCCGACCGCTCGCGCCTCGCCGCCCAGCTCGACGGGGCGCAGGCGCGGGCCGAGCGGCTGATGGGGGCGAGCGACGAGGTCGCCCGCCGGCTCGGCGGCGCCATGGAAACCATCCGCGCGGTGCTCGCCGCGCAAGACCGCATCCACGAGCGCTGAGGGGCGGCGTCATGGCTCATGTCACCGTCACCATTGCCGGACGCGCCTATCGCATGGCCTGCGACGACGGCCAGGAGGAGCATCTCTCGCGCCTCGGCCAAGAGGTCGATGCCCGCATCGACGATCTGCGCAAGGCGTTCGGCGAGATCGGCGACCAGCGGCTCAGCGTCATGGCGGCGATCACCCTGGCCGACGAGCTCAGCGAACTGCGCCGCCGCCACCGGGCGGTCGAGCAGGAGCTGGCGTCGGAGCGGGCGCGGCTCGCGGTCGCCACCCAGCGCTCGGAGCTCGCCGAACGCACCGTGTCGGACGCCTTCACCAAGGCCGCCGAACGCATGGAGCGCCTCGCCCGCGAGCTCGGCACCAGCCCGTCCTCGGATATCGGCATGGGCTGAAGCGCCGGCCGGCGGGAAGGGCGCCGGCGGCCCTGCGGGGCGGCGCGCACTTGACGTACCCGCCCGCGACGGGCAGAGGAACGGGACACTCGCATCAGTCCCGCCAGTCGCTGTCGGGCGCCGGCGCCTGTCGCCGCCGCGCCCGTCCCCAGCCGGAACCGCCCGATGATCCGCTCTCCCCTGATGACCGTCATGGTCGCCGCCGTGCGCAAGGCCGGCCGCTCCCTCGTCCGCGACTTCGGCGAGGTCGAGAACCTGCAGGTCTCGCTGAAGGGCCCGGCCAACTTCGTCTCCAACGCCGACCGCAAGGCCGAGCGCATCCTGCACGAGGAGCTCTCCAAGGCGCGCCCGGCCTTCGGCTTCACCATGGAGGAGGGCGGCGAGCGCGAGGGCACCGACACGTCGCATCGCTGGATCATCGATCCGCTCGACGGCACCACCAATTTCCTGCACGGCATCCCGCTGTTCTGCGTCTCGGTGGCGCTGGCGCGCGACGGCGTGCCGGTGGCCGGCGTCATCTTCAATCCGGTCACCGACGAATTGTTCATCGCCGAGAAGGGCGCCGGCGCCTTCATGAACGACCGGCGCATCCGCGTCGCCGCCCGCCGGGCGCTGGCCGACAGCGTCATCTGCTGCGGCGTGCCGCATATGGGGCGCGGCGACCTCGCCGGCTTCGGGCGCGAATATGCCGCGCTCGCCCCGCGCGTCGCCGGCCTGCGCCGCACCGGCACCGCGGCGCTGGACCTCGCCTGGGTGGCGGCCGGCCGCTTCGACGGCTTCTGGGAGCGCAACCTGTCGGCCTGGGACATGGCGGCCGGCATCATCCTGGTGCGCGAGGCCGGCGGCTACGTCTCCGATCTCGAGGATGGCGACAAGATGCTGGCCAAGGGCGACATCGTCGCCGGCAATGAGAGCATCCGCCGCGATCTTCTCGCCGTGCTGCGCAAGGCCTGACAAATCCGCGCATTATCCCGCGAATTCCGTAGCAGCGCGTTCCATTTCGGGCGCGCTGTGGCATAGTCCGGGCCGTGATTTCGGCGGCCGCCTTCCCTTGCGTGCCGCCGCGCGCAGGAGACGGCTACCGCCCATGGACGCGAACGACCCCTACCTCAAGCTGTCTTCGCCCCGCATCTTCCTGGTGCGGATGTTCGTGTTCCTGCTTCTGTGCGCGGCGCTGGCCGCGGTGCTGCACGAGCACATCTGGCGGGCCTTCCTCTACAATCCCGGGCTGAACGGCGTCATCTTCGGCGTGCTGGCCATCGGCATCCTCTTCGCCTTCCGCCAGGTGGTCCGGCTGCTGCCGGAGGTCGCGTGGGTGAACGCGTTCCGCCTGATCGAGCCCGGCATCGAGGTGCGCCGCAGCCCGGTGCTGCTGGCGCCGATGGCGGCGCTGCTCGGCGATCGCGTCGGGCGCATGGCGATCTCGCAGATGACCATGCGCAGCATCATGGAATCGATCGGCACCCGCCTCGACGAGGGCCGCGACCTCCTGCGCTACCTCACCGGGCTCCTGGTCTTCCTCGGCCTGCTCGGCACCTTCTGGGGCCTGATCGAGACGGTGAGCTCGATCGGCGGGGTGATCGCCTCGCTGGATGTCGGGCCGAATTCCGGCTCGGTGTTCGACGCGATGAAGACCGGCCTCGCCGCGCCGCTCTCCGGCATGGGCATCTCCTTCTCGTCCTCGCTGTTCGGCCTCGCCGGCTCGCTGGTGCTCGGCTTCCTCGACCTGCAGGCCGGGCAGGCGCAGAACCGCTTCTACACCGATCTCGAGGACTGGCTCGCCACCACGGTTGATGATCTCGACCTCGACAAGGTGAAGCCGGTGCCGGTTCCCGCGCCGCTCCCCGCGTCCCCGGCGCCGGCCACGCCGCTCGGCCCGGTGCCGCTGCCGCCGCCGTCGGCCTTCCTGTCGCAGGGCCTTTCCCAACTCGACCTCAACCAGCTCACCGAGGCGGTCGCCAAGCTGGACCGCACCATGACCGAGGCCGGCTCGCAGCGCGTCACCACCGCCATGGCGCATCTCGCCGAAAGCCTGCAGGGGCTGGTGCAGCACATGCGCTCGGAGCAGCAGATGGTGCGTGACTGGGTCGAGGCGCAGGCGGAGCAGCAGAAGGACATCAAGAAGCTTCTGGAACGCCTCGCCCGCGAGAGCGATCGCGAGCGGGCCTGAGGAGGCTCACATGGCGCTGGGACGCTCCCGCGGTCGCGATCGGACCATCGATTACTGGCCCGGCTTCGTCGACGCCCTGTCGACGCTGCTGCTGGTCTTCATCTTCCTTTTGTCGGTCTTCGTGCTGGCGCAGTTCTTCCTCACCCAGGAGATCTCCGGCCGCGACGACGCGCTGGCGCGGCTGCAGGCGCAGATCCGCGCGCTCACCGACCAGCTCTCGCTGGAGCGCGCCGGCCAGGACGAGGCCTCCTCGCAGATCGGCAGCCTGCGCGCCAGCCTCGCGGCGCTGGAGAAGGAGCGTTCCGATCTGCTCGATGCCGTCGAGGCAGGGGCCTCGGCGCCGGCGGAGCTGTCCGCCGCCCAGGGCCAGAACGCCGAATTGAACCGCCAGCTGGCGCGCGAGAAGGACGCCACCGCCGACGCCGCCCAGCAGATCGCCCTGCTCAACCAGCAGATCGCGGCGCTGCGCAAGCAGGTGGCGGCGCTCGACGAGGCGCTGAACATCGCCGAGAAGAAGGACAGCGAGAGCCAGGCCCGCCTCACCGATCTCGGCCGCCGGCTCAATCTCGCGCTGGCGCAGCGGGTGCAGGAGCTGACCCGCTACCGCTCGGAATTCTTCGGCCGGCTCAACGCCATCCTCGGCAACCGGCCGGGCATCCGGGTGGTCGGCGACCGCTTCGTGTTCCAGTCGGAGATCTTCTTCGACCGCGCCTCCGCCTCGCTGCGCCCGGAATCGCTGCCGGCGCTGGACCAGATCGCCGCGGCGCTGATCCAGCTGGAGAAGGAGATCCCCTCCGATCTCGCCTGGGTGCTGCGCGTCGACGGTCACACCGACGACCGGCCGATCCAGACGCCGCAATTTCCTTCCAACTGGGAATTGTCGGCGGCGCGCGCCATCGCGGTGGTGCAGTATCTGGCCGGCAAGGGAGTGTCGCCGGCGCATCTGGTGGCCGCCGGCTTCGGCGAGTACCAGCCGCTGGACGGCACCGACAGCGACGAGGCGCGCAACCGCAACCGCCGCATCGAGCTCAAGCTGACGGAGCGCTGAGATGGGCCAGGGGGCGGGGATCGGGACGCCCACCCCCGGCGCGCCGGCGCTGCGTGCCTTCGGCTGGGAGCAGATGCCGGCGCTCGCCGACCTCTGGGTCGAGAGCTGGCAGGAAGCGATGCCGGAGATCGACTTCGAGGCGCGGCGCGGCTGGCTGTGCCAGCGCGTCGGCCGGCTGGTGGAGGCCGGCGCGCGGGTGGAAACCGCGGTGGACGGGCAGGGGCGGGCGCTGGGCTTCGTCACGGTGGAGCCGGCCACCGGCTATGTCGACCAGCTGGTGGTGCATCCCGACCATTGGGGGCGCGGCATTGCGCGGGCGCTGATCGAGGCGGCCGCCGCGATCTCGCCCGCCGGCCTGACGCTGGACGTCAACGAGGAGAACGAGCGGGCGGTCCGCTTCTACGCGACGCTGGGCTTCGTGACGATCGCGCGCGGCACCAACCCGACGTCCGGCCGCCCGACGCTGCGGATGGAGCGGCGCGCCACCTCTCCCGGCGGCTGACGGCTCAGATCGGCGAGGCTTCCGCCACCCGCGCCGTCGGCGCGCCTTCGCCGAATTGCAGCGCCGCCAGGCGGGCATAGAGCCCGCCCTTGGCCACCAGCTCGGCATGGCGGCCCTCCTCGACGATCCGCCCCTGCTCCATGACGAGGATGCGGTCGGCCGACAGCACGGTGGCGAGCCGGTGGGCGATCACCAGCGTGGTGCGCCCCTGCATGGAGCGGTCGAGCGCCTGCTGCACCAGCGTCTCGCTCTCGGCGTCGAGCGCCGAGGTGGCCTCGTCGAGCAGCAGGATCGGCGCCTGCCGCAGGATGGCGCGGGCGATGGCGATGCGCTGGCGCTGGCCGCCGGACAGCGTCACGCCGCGCTCGCCGACCGGCGTGTCCCAGCGCTCCGGCAGGCGCTCGATGAATTCGTCGGCGCGCGCGAGGCGCCCGGCTTCCTCCACCTCGGCGTCGGTGGCCTCCGGGCGGCCGAGGCGGATATTGTCGCGGATCGAGGCGGCGAAGATGGCGACGTCCTGCGGCACCAGCGCGAGGCGGGCGCGCACCTCCCGCGGGTCCGCCGCGGCGATGTCGACGCCGTCGATCTCGATATGGCCCTGCGAGGGATCGTAGTAGCGCAGCAGCAGCTGGAACAGCGTGCTCTTGCCGCCGCCGGAGGGGCCGACGATGGCGACCCGCTCGCCGGGCCGCACCGAGAAGGAGATGCCCGCGAGCGCCGGTATGTCCGGCCGCGTCGGATAGGCGAAGCCGACATCGGCGAAGCGCACCGCGCCGGTCGGCGGCAGCGGCAGGGCGAGCGGGGTGGCGGGCGGGGCGACCTCGGGCGTCTCCGCCAGCAGCTCGGCGATGCGCTCGGTGGCGCCGGCGGCCTGGGAGATCTCGCCCCACACCTCGCCGAGCTGGCCGAGCCCGCTGGCCGCCAATACCGCATAGAGCACGAACTGGCCGAGCGTGCCGGCGCTCATGGTGCCGGCCAGCACGGCGTTGGCGCCGGCCCAGAGGATGCCGACCACCGAGGCGAAGATGAGGAAGATGGCGACGCAGGTGAGCAGCGCGCGGGCGCGGATGGCGTCGCGCGCCGCATCGAAGGCGTGCTCGACCGCGCCGTCGAAACGGCCCTTCGCCGCGTCCTCGGCGGTGTTGGCCTGCAGGGTGCGCATGGCGCCGACCGCCTCGGCGGCATAGGCGGAGGCGCCGGCGAGCGTGTCCTGCGCCTCGCGCGAGCGCTTGCGCACCCCGCGCCCGGAGCCGAGCAGCACCACCACGATCACCGGGATGGCGACCAGCAGGATCACCGACAGCCAGGGGCTGGTGAACACCATCATCGCCGCCGCGCCGATGAACAGCAGGATGTTGCGCAGGGCGACGGAGGCGGAGGCGCCGACCGCCGATTTGATCTGGGTGGTGTCGGCGGTCAGCCGCGAGACGATCTCGCCGGCGCGGGCGCCGTCGTAGAAGGCGCCGTCGAGCTTCAGCAGATGCGCGAACACCGCGGCGCGCAGATCGGCGACGATGCGCTCGCCGAGCGTCATCACCAAGTAGTAGCGCATGGCCGAGGCGGCGGCGAGCACCGCCACCACGCCGATCATGACGAGGAAATACTGCCGGATGAAGCCGGCATGGTCGGCGTCGAAGCCGAAGTCGATCATCCGCCGTACCGCGACCGGCACCACCAGCGTCGCCACCGTGGCGACGGCGAGGGCGGCGAGGGCGGCGCAGGCCCGGCCCTTGTAGCGGCGCACATGCGGCCACAGCGCCTTCAGCGGCGACAGGTCGGCGCGGCGCCGGCGGCGGGCGGTGTCAGCGGTCGTCGGCTCGACTTGTGTCACGCTCAGGTCTCGGTTATAGACCCGCACGGATTTCCGGCAGGATCGTTTTTGAAGATCGCCGCGTGGCTCCCTCAAGGGGCCGGCCCCGCGGCGGCGAGGATGCAACCCATGAAGAGCGACATCCATCCCGACTACCACTTCGTCAAGGTGGTGATGACGGACGGCACCGAGTACACGACCCGTACGACCTGGGGCAAGGAGGGGGACACCCTCCAGCTCGACATCGACCCCAAGGTCCACCCCGCCTGGACCGGCGGCTCGCAGCAGCTGCTCGATCGCGGCGGCCGCGTGTCGAAGTTCCAGAAGAAGTTCGCCGGTTTCCTCAAGCCCTGATCGGCCCGGAAACCGTCGCGCCTCGCGACGACGAATACCCGAAACCCCCGTGCCGCGCACGGGGGTTTTGTTTTGCGGTCATGGCTTTAGACAATTGGCTGCGGTTCGGCGGGCCGCGGCGAGGCCGGGCGGGGACCGAGCCGTGAGAGGCGCGCGCCTCAGGAGCGTTCGAAGGCGGAACGCAGCCGGCCGATCTGGCCGGCCACGGCATTGGCCGGGCCCTCGCCGGGCGCGCGGGCCCGCAGGGCCGCGTCGAGCTGCCGCACCCGCCGCTCGAGGTCGTGGCTCTCCGCGATGAGCGTCGCCAGCGGCGGCGGCAGCCGCGGGTCCGGCGCCGCCGTCGCGTCCGTCCCGAGATCGACCTTGCCGGCCTCGCGGCGCGCGGTCTCGGCGCTCATGTCGCCGTCGCCCACCGCCTTCTGCAGCAGCAGCCAGGAGGTGAGGTTCATCAGCCGCGTCGACAGCCGCCGGCTTTCCTCGGCATAGGTGGCCTGGGCGCGGCGCTCCAGCGCGGCGCAGGCGGCGCGGCCGGGGCCGTCGAGATAATCGGCGGTGGCCTCGATCAGCGCGATGCCCTCGGCGAACAGCGCCGCGAAGGCGGGGGAGGCGACCCGCCGCTCGGCGAGGTTCACCAGTCGCGGGTCGGCGGCGGGCAGGGGGAAGCCGGCGCGGGCCTCGGGAGAGGGCGCGTCGGCCGGCATGCCGCCGTCCGCCGGTCCTTCGCCGCCCCGTCCGCCGAAACCCGGCCTGCCCGGCGTCCGCTTCGCCATGTCCGTCACTCCACGCCGGCGCGGCCGTTCCGCCGCGCCCGATTCGCCCGCCCTGCCCGTGATCCCGGGTGATGATGTCGCGCGTGCCGGGCCGGCTGTCCAGTCGCGTGCGGCGGACGGCGGCGATGTCCCCGCAACCCACCATGGGGATGCAGGTCCAAAAAAGAGCCGCCCGCGGGCGGCTCGATAGGTGAAGACAGGGAGGCGTCAAACAGAGTGACAGGTGCCACTCGCGTCCAGGAGCTGGACTGTCCCCGATAATGCTTCGGAAAGCTTAACGCGGCGTTAACCGATGGCCGGCGGCCGGCGGGGCACCGGCCGGGCCTCCTTACCGCTTGAAGAACGCGTCCGCCGCCGCCCGCGAGGAGCGCTTGCCGTCGAGCGAGGCGCGCAGCCGCACGATCTCGGCTTCCAGCAGCGCGATGCGCTCCTCGATCTCCGCCTCCGACAGGGTGGAGAGATCGGTGCCGACTTCGTGGGCGGCGGGCGGCGTTGCCGGGCGGAGGCTGAAGGGATCGTCCTCGATCATGTCGGGTCTCCTCGCTGGCGATGGCAGGGCCATCCTGGGCTATCTATTGCGCGACGGGCTCGGTTGCCAGTGCGGGCGCCATGACTTAACCAGACCGCTCGACCGGTTGTCCGCCCGCCGGAACCTCGTTCCGTCCGGCCCTGAACTGCGAGGATATCTCCGTGAGCGACCTGCCCGCCACCATGACCGCCATCGGCCTGCCGACCCCCGGCGGCCCCGAAGCCCTGGTGCCGGAGACCCGGCCGGTTCCGGCGCCCGGCGTCGGCGAGATCCTGGTCCGCGTGGCCGCCGCCGGCGTGAACCGTCCCGACGTCATGCAGCGCAAGGGCCTGTATCCGCCGCCGCCCGGCGCCTCCGACATTCCCGGCCTGGAGATCGCCGGCGAGGTGGTGGCACTCGGCGCGGGCGTGACGAGCTGGCGCCTCGGCGACA
Source organism: Ancylobacter oerskovii (assembly GCF_018390555.1). Classification (GTDB taxonomy): domain Bacteria; phylum Pseudomonadota; class Alphaproteobacteria; order Rhizobiales; family Xanthobacteraceae; genus Ancylobacter; species Ancylobacter oerskovii. The sequence continues at coordinate 109,081 of NZ_JAHBGB010000041.1, forward strand.
AGGTGTGCGCCCTGGTGTCCGGCGGCGGCTATGCGCAATATTGCCTGGCGCAGGCGGATGCGGCGCTTCCCGTTCCCGCCGGCCTCTCCATGACCGAGGCGGCGGCGCTGCCGGAGACCTTCTTCACCGTCTGGACCAATGTGTTCGATCTCGCCGGGCTGAAGGCGGGCGAGAACTTCCTCGTCCATGGCGGCACTTCGGGCATCGGCACCACGGCGATCCAGCTCGCCAAGGCCCATGGTGCCACCGTCTTCGCCACCGCCGGCAGCGCCGAGAAGTGCAAGGTGTGCCTCGATCTCGGGGCCGACGTCGCCATCGACTACAAGACCGAGGACTTCGTCGCGGTCATCAAGGAGAAGACCGGCGGCCGGGGCGTCAACGTCATCCTCGACATGGTCGGCGGCTCCTACATCGCCCGCAATTACGAGGCGGCGGCGCCGCTCGGGCGCATCGTGCAGATCGCCTTCATGGAGGGCTCGAAGGTGCAGATCGACTTCATGCGGCTGATGCTGAAGCGGCTGTCGCATATGGGCTCGACGCTGCGCTCGCGGCCGAACGCCGAGAAGGCCGCTCTCGCCGCCTCGCTGCGCGCCAGGGTGTGGCCGCTGATCGAGGCCGGCAAGGTGAAGCCGGTGCTGGACCAGACCTTCCCGCTGGAGAAGGCCAGCGCCGCCCATACCCGCATGGAGACCAGCCTGCACATCGGCAAGATCATGCTGGAGGTGTGAGGAGCGGCACGCCGGGTGTTTCCCGGGGCATGTCCCGCCCGAGCGCCCGGCTCCCTCTCCCCCGAAGCCGAATGCTTTCGGTCGGAACCCCGCTCGGCCACAGCCAAGTTCGGACGGGGAGAGGAGCGATGGGCTCCGAGGCAGCGCAAGCTTGCCACCTCTCCGACCCGCTGCGCGTGCCACTCCGGGCGCTTTCTGGGTATCCCGCCCGAGCGACCGGCTCCCTCTCCCCGTCGGGGAGAGGGGTGGGGTGAGGGGCCTTCCTGGCTTCCCGATCGCCAGAGCCCCTCACCGACCCGCTGCGCCGGCCACCTCTCCCCAACGGGGAGAGGAAGGGAAAAGAGCCGCCGTCAGCGGTTCCACCATGGCGCACCGGGACCCCGGCGGAGAGAACAGAGCCTTCCTCTCCCCGCCCGAACCCGGCTGTTGCGGAGTTCGGGCCCCGGGTGGTCGAAACCGAAGGCATTCGGTTTTGACGGAGAGGACCGGGGTGAAGGGTCTTCTACGCTTCCCGATGTCGTCCCCCTCTCCGACCCGCTGCGCATGCCACTCCGGGCGCTTTCCGGGTATCCCGCCCGAGCGACCGGCTCCCTCTCCCCGTCGGGGAGAGGGGTGGGGTGAGGGGTCTTCCTGGGAGGAAAAGAAAAGAGCCATCCGCCGGCATCGGGCGCTCTTCCGGCCCGGCTTCGTCCCCGGCCCGCATGACGCGAGCGGGATAACCCCTCGACCCCTCTTTAAATCCCCGCCGTGCCGTCCTAGATTTGTCATGCGGGGCTGCGAGGTTCGTCAGGAGAACATATTCCCCGGGGCCTTATCGATCTCAAAGGGAGCTGTCCCTGACCAGACCCCTGGGTCTGGACACACGGCGCCCACCTACGTTGTAGGTTCCCGGGATCGATTTCCAACGGCCATCGCGGCTCCGCGCTGATCATCATGACCGCTGCTTCGACACTTCCCGATAAACCTACCCTGCGCGCTGCCGCGCTCGCCCGACGGGCGAGCCTGGAACCGCGCCTGCATGCCGCGGCGTCCGCCCGGGCGGCGGCGCATGCGCTGTCGTGGCTCGGCGACGTCCAGGGCGAGGTGGTGGCGCTGTTCGCGCCGATCGGCTCTGAGATCGATACCGGCCCGCTGGCGGCCGGCCTGCGCGCCGCCGGCGCGAGGCTGGCCCTGCCGGTGGTGGTCGACATGAAGTCGCCGCTGCTGTTCCGGCTGTGGCAGGCCGGGGTGCCGCTCGTCGACGGCGCCGGTCCCGGCCGGCTGACCATTCCCGTGCCGCCGGAGAGCGCGCCGCTGGTGATACCCGACGTGCTGGTGGTGCCGCTCGCCGCCTATGACCCCAGCGGCCACCGGCTCGGCTATGGCGGCGGCTATTACGACCGCACGCTGGCGGCTCTGCGGCGGGCCAAGCGCATCGAGGCGCTGGGCTACGCCTTCGCGGTGCAGGAGCTTCCCTGCCTTCCCGCCGAGCCGCATGATGAGCGGCTCGACGCCGTCGTCACCGACGCCGGCATCATCACGGTGACGGCGGAGGACTAGGCTTGCGCATTCTCTTTCTCGGCGACGTGGTGGGCCGCGTCGGGCGTCAGGTCGTGCTCGACGAGCTTCCCCGCCTGCGCAAGGCGTGGTCGCTCGACTGCGTGGTGGTGAACGGCGAGAACGCCGCCGGCGGCTTCGGCATCACCGAGAGCATCTATGAGGAGTTCCTCGCCGCCGGGGCGGATGCCGTCACGCTCGGCAACCATGCCTTCGACCAGCGCGAGGCGCTGGTCTTCATCGAGCGTGCCCCGCGCCTCATCCGGCCGATCAACTATCCCGCCGGCACGCCGGGGCGCGGCGCCGCCCTCGTGGAGACCGCCTCCGGTGCCCGCGTGCTGGTCGTCAACGTCATGGGCCGCGCCTTCATGGACCCGATGGACGATCCTTTTCTCGCCATCGACCGCGAGCTCGAGGCCGCCCCGCTCGGCCTCGTCTGCGACGCCGCCATCGTCGATTTCCACGCCGAGACCACCAGCGAGAAGCAGGCCTTCGGCCATTGGTGCGACGGGCGGGCCAGCCTCGTCATCGGCACCCACACCCATGTGCCGACCGCCGATCACCGCATCCTGCCGGGCGGCACCGCCTACATGACCGATGTCGGCATGTGCGGCGCCTATGACGGGGTGATCGGCATGGACAAGGAGGAGCCGCTGCGCCGCTTCACCCGCAAGATCGGCTCCTCGCGCTTCGAGCCGGCCACCGGGCCCGGCACGCTGTCGGGCCTCGCCGTCGAGACCGATGCCGAGGGCCGGGCGGTGAAGGTCGCGCCGGTGCGCATCGGCGGCCTGCTGGAGCCGGTGGCGCCCGCCTTCTGGTAGGCTGCGTGCCCGAACCTGCCGCGACCACGATCCGGCAGACACGGAGATGATCGTGCTTTCCCGTCTTGTCCTCGCCACCGTCCTGATCCTCGGCCTCCTGCCCGGCGCCCGCGCCGCCGACCGGGAGGTCGGCCTGCGCCGGCTCGCGGCGGCGGTGGGCGAGCGCGGCGCCACGGTGGCGGTCGATCTGTGGTACCCGGCCGGGGCCGGCGGCGAGCCGGTGCGGCAGGGCGCGACGCCGGTCTTCGAAGGGGTGGCGGCCTTGCGCAACGCCCCCGCCGCCGAGGGGCGGTTCCCGGTGGTGCTGCTCGCCCATGGCGGCCTGCGCTCCAATCCCGATCTCGCCGGATGGATCGCCGCCGGCCTTGCCGCGCAGGGCGCCATCGTGGTGATGCCGCGCTCGCCCGCCGCCCGGCCGGGGCCGGGCGCCCTCGACGAGGCGCGGCTGCGGCCGGCGGATCTGCGCGCGGCGCTCGATGCGGTGGAGACCGACCCCGACGTCGCGGCGCATCGCGCCTCCGGCCGGGTGGTGGCGGTCGGCTTCTTCCTCGGCGGCACCTCGGCCCTGGCCCTGGCTGGCGCCCGGCTCGACGCGCAGGCCTATCGCCGCTCCTGCGATCCGCCGGCGGCCGGGCCGGATTGCAGCTGGTTCGCCGCCCAGGGCCTCGATCTCCACGCCGCCATCGACGACCGGGTGGGAGACCCCGCCCGGGACCCGCGCATCGCCGCGGTCATCGCCGTCGATCCCGAGCTCACTGGCAGCCTGGCGCCGGCGAGCCTGAAGGAGATCGCGGTGCCCGTCACCCTGGTCCGGCTCGGCCCGGCGACGGGGGCCGCGCTCGCGGACGTGCCGGAGGACGCGCTGGCGGGGATACCGGCGCTGCGCCGCGTCGGCATTGCCGGCGCCACGCCCTTCGCCGCCTTCGGCCGCTGCACGCCGCGCGGCGCGGCGCTGCTGGTGGAGGAGGGCGAGGACGACGCCATCTGCCGCGAGGGGGCGGGGCTCTCGCGCGCCGAGTTGCAGGCGGGGATGGCGCGATTGATCGGCGCGGCGGTGGCGTCGGCGCCGTGAGGGCCGGCACCGGCTTTACGCGCGCCCATGCTCTCGCCTATAAGCCGGCCACACGTTTTTCGGGAATTTCTGACGCAGGGGCGGCTCCGGGCGGCTCCGCGCGAGGTGGAGGCGGCCATGGCCGGGCATTCGCAGTTCAAGAACATCATGCACCGCAAGGGCAAGCAGGACGCGGTGCGCTCCAAGCTGTTCTCCAAGCTGGCGCGTGAAATCACCGTCGCCGCCAAGCTCGGCCTGCCCGACCCCAACATGAATCCGCGCCTGCGCGCCGCCATCCTCGCGGCCCGCGCGGAAAACATGCCGAAGGACAATATCGACCGCGCCATCAAGAAGGCGGCCGGCGGCGATGCCGAGAACTATGACGAGATCCGCTACGAGGGCTACGGCCCCGGCGGCGTCGCGGTCATCGTCGAGGCGCTGACCGACAACCGCAACCGCACCGCCTCGGAAGTGCGCTCCTACTTCACCAAGTCCGGCGGCTCGCTGGCGGAGACGGGTGCGGTGTCCTTCATGTTCGACCGCGTCGGCGTCATCGAGTTCGATGCGGCGAAGGCGTCGGAGGACGCGATGATGGAAGCCGCCATCGAGGCCGGCGCCGACGACGTCTCCTCCTCCGAGGACGGCCACGAGGTGGTGTGCTCGATCGAGAACCTGCACGAGGTGGCCCGCGCGCTGGAAGCCAAGTTCGGCGAGCCGCGCAAGTCCGGCCTGGTCTGGCGGCCGCAGAACACGGTGGCGGTGGACGACGAGGTGGCGGAGAAGCTGATCCGTCTCGTCGACAACCTCAACGACAATGACGACGTGCAGAACGTCTACGCCAATTTCGAGATCTCCGAGGCGATGATCGCCAAGATGAGCGCATAAGCGCTCATCTTCACGGGGCCTCCCTGAGCGCATAAGCGCTCATCTTCACGAGGATATTGCCGAGCGCATAAGCGCTCATCCTCGCTGGCGCCCCGCTAGACGCCTCGGCGCTTATCCCGCCGCCAGATGGCACCACCTTCCTTTCCCTCTCCCCATTGGGGAGAGGTGGCCCGCGCAGCGGGTCGGCAAGGGGCTCTAGCGGTCGGGAAGCCGGGAAGACCCTTCACCCCACTCCTCTCCGCCCGAACTCGGCTGTTACCGAGTTTGGCTCCGAAGAGCCGCCGCCGGAAACATCCGGCCTCGGCGGAGAGTGAGCCGGTTGCACGGGGAGGGCGGGTGTTCGGATTGGCCTTGTGGCTTCCGAAATGACGGCCGGGTTCCGCTTCTTTCCCTCTCCCCGTTGGGGAGAGGTGGCCCGCGCAGCGGGTCGGTGAGGGGGCCTGGCGGTCGGGAAGCCGGGAAGACCCCTCTTCCCACGGGGAGGAAGCGGGCGGCGTGCCCGTTCCTATGGCCGCAGCAGCGGGTCGAGCAGCGGCACGCTCGCCACCGCCGAGAGCGCGATCACCCAATAGGCGATCAGCCGGAACTGCCGGTCGTTCGCCAGCCGGAAGCCGCGCGCGCCGGCCACGAGCCCCAGCGCATAGGTGGGGCCGAGCACCAGCGACAGCTTCAGCACCTCGGCGGTGACGAGGCCGCGGCTGACATAGGCGGTGCCGGAGGCGAGGGTGGTAAGCGCGAAGAAGGCGAACAGGTTCGCCCGCACCAGCGCCGCGTTCTGCCCGGTGCCGAGCCAGTACACCACCACCGGCGGCCCCGACAGCTGCGCCGCGCCGCCCAGCATCCCCGACAGCGCGCCGATGCCGAGCTTGGCGGCGAGCGAGTGCGGCGCCTGCCAGCCGCGACCGAGGATGAGCAGCATCAGCAGCGCCACCGCCAGCGTCGCGATGGCCCAGCGCAGCACCACCGGGTCGATCTCCTCCAGCAGCCAGACGCCGAGCGGCACCGCCGCCACCGCGCCGAGCCCGAGCGGCGCCACCTGCCGCCAGATGCAGGCGCGCATCGCCTGCAGCACCATCGGCAGGGTCAGCACGGTGTCGATGACCAGCAAGGTGGGGGCCGCCAGCTTCGGGCTGAAGACGGCGCCGACCAGCGGCATGAAGATCAGCGCGCCACCGAAGCCGGAAAAGCCGCGCGTGGCGCCGGCGATCAGGGCGGTGGCGATGGCCCACAGGAGGGCGGCGTCGAAGGACATGAGCGCACCGATGGGGGGCTTGCCGCGCAGGAGGCGCCGGCGAGCGCGAAACGACGCCCGTGGCGCGTTGCTGCCTTGCTAGCCGCGGCCATGGCGCGGGTCAATCGCCGTTTCTTGTCGTTTCGCAGCTTCTATCACATTTGGTGAAGCACCCTATCGGCAAAACTCATTTGTCGATGACGGCCCGCGCCCCCACATTGACCCCCGAAAACAGGAGCGCGCCGGATCGGATCGCGGCGCGACCACTCGGGATCTTGTCATGAGCCTTTCTGAAAGCTGCGCGTCGGCGGAGGCTGACGCCGCCCGCGCCGCTTCCGAGCGTGCCGACCGGCTGGTCGGGGCCGCTCTCGCCTTGTTCGCCGTCGCCATCTGGGGCGGCTGGATCGTGTCCACCCGCCATGCCGTGGCCGGGCATCTGACGCCGTCGGCGGTCGGCTGGCTGCGCTTCGTGGTGCCGGCGGTGGTGCTGGCGCCGTGGTGGCTGAAGATCGGGCTGTGGCCGCGCGGGCGGGTGGTGCCGTTCCTGTTCTGCTTCATGGGGTCGGGCGCCATCTTCTTCCTGGTGGTGGCCAACGCCATGCGCTTCGTGCCGGCGGCCGATGTCGGGCCGCTGCTGCCGGGCACCATGCCGCTGATCGTGGCGGTGATCTCGGTGCTGGCGCTGAAGGAGCGGCTGGGCTGGATGCGGGCGGCCGGCTTCGTCTGCATCGCGCTCGGCGTCGTCACGCTGGGCGGGCGCGGGCTGCTCAATTCGGCTGATGGGGCCTGGCGCGGCCATCTGCTCCTGCTCACCGGCGCCGCGCTGTGGGCCGGCTACACGCTGGCCTTCCGCCGCACCGGCATGGACGCGAAGGAGCTTGTGGGGCTGATCGGGCTCTGGTCGGCGATCATCCTCACCCCGGTCGGCCTCCCGGGAGCGGTCGCGGCGATACAGGCCGGCCACGGGGCCGAGGTGCTGCAGCTGGTGCTGGTTCAGGGCGTCGGCTCGGGCGTGGTGGCGCTGGTGGCCTTCGGCATGGCGATCGAGAAGCTCGGCTCCTCGCGCGCGGCGGCCTTCACCGGCCTCGTCCCGGCGCTGGCGGCCGGGCTCGCGGTGCCGCTGCTGGGCGAGCATCCCGACACGGCGGCGGTCATCGGCATCCTCGCCACCGGCACCGGCGTGGTGCTGGCCAGCGGCGCGCTGGCACCCTCGCGCCGGGCCTGACATCCGGGTTCCCCGCTCCGTGCTCCCCATGGCCGGCCGGGCCGGCCATGGGCGGCGAGGCGGAGCCTAGTCGTTCACGACGTGCCAGACGCCGTTCTTGCCGTCGCCCGTCTTGTCGCCTGCTTTCTTGTCGCCGACGAAATAATAGAGCGGCTTGCCGTCATAGGCCCATTGCAGGGCGCCGTCCTTGCGCGGCACCAGCGTCCAGCCCGCCTTCATGGCGTCGCCCTGCTTGCCGAGATAGGGCGGCCAGTTGGCGGCGCAGGCATCGTAGCAGGCGGACATGCCGCCGGTGTCCTTGTCGAAGACATACAGGGTCTTGCCGCCGGTGCCGGTGAGCATGCCGGCGGCGAGCGCCGGACCGGCGAGCAGCAAGAGGCCGGCCGCGGGGCCGGTAAGGCGGGCGAGACGGGTGTTCATGGCGTTCCTCCGGTGACTGGGGTCTGCGGTGCCCCTTCATCCCGCGTTAACCATGCGCCCCGCCTGTGGCGAAATCACGGGCTTTCTCTCGTCCCGGAGACTGGCCGTTCGTCGTTTGTTCGGGTACTTCCTGAGGCATGGCGCCTGCTCCGATTCGCATTCTCGGCCTCGACCCCGGCCTCCGCCGCACCGGCTGGGGGGTGATCGAGGCCGCCGGCACGCGGCTTTCCTTCGTCGCCTGCGGCACCGTGCTGCCGCCGGAGGAGGGCACGCTCGCCGAGCGGCTCGCCGTGCTGCATCGCGAGCTCGTCGCCGTCCTCGCCGCCTTCACGCCCGACGAGGCGGCGGTGGAAGAGACCTTCGTGAACGTGAACCCCGCCTCGACGCTCAAGCTCGGCCAGGCGCGCGGCGTGGTGCTGCTGACCCCGGCGCTTGCCGGCGTGCCGGTGGCCGAATATGCCGCGCTCTTGGTCAAGAAGACGGTGGTGGGCGCCGGGCGGGCGGAGAAGGCGCAGATCCGCATGATGATGAAGGTGCTGCTGCCGCAGGCGGATTTCGAGACCGACGACGCCGCGGACGCGCTTGCCGTCGCCGTCACCCATGCCCAGCATAGGGGCGCGGCGGCGTTGCGCGCGTCGTTCGAGAAGCGGGTAGGGGCCAGGGTGGCGGCGCGATGATCGGCAAGCTCAAGGGTCTGGTGGATTCCTGCGAAGACGATCACGTCATCCTCGACGTGCAGGGCGTTGGCTATCTCGTCCACTGCTCGGGCCGCACGCTGCAGGCGCTGCCGTCGCCCGGCGAGGCGGCGACCTTGTTCATCGAGACCTTCGTGCGCGAGGACATGATCCGCCTCTACGGTTTCCAGTCGCCGGCGGAGAAGGCGTGGTTCCTGCTGTTGCAGAACGTGCAGGGGGTCGGCGCCAAGGTGGCGCTCAACGTGCTCTCGGTACTCTCGCCTTCCGAGCTCGCCAATGCGGTGGCGCTCGGCGATAGGGCGATGGTGGCGCGGGCCAACGGGGTGGGCCCGAAGGTCGCCGCCCGCATCGTCGCCGAATTGAAGGACAAGGCCCCCGGCTTCGCCGATGTCGACCCCGCGGTCGCCAGCCTCGCCGGGCAGGTGGAATCCCGCTCCGCCCCGGCGCCGGTGGCGGATGCCGTCTCGGCGCTGGTGAACCTCGGCTACGCGCAGGTCCAGGCGAGCGCCGCGGTGGCGGCGGCGGTCCGCGAGGCGGGGGAGGGGGCCGATACCGCCCGGCTGATCCGGCTCGGGCTGAAGGAACTCGCCCGATGAAGCTCCCTCGCTGCACTCACCGTACATCCGGGGCGGCCATTCGGCCTGATCATACGCCTCATCGTACCGCCCGGATGCGAGGTTTCCGATGAGCGCGAAGCGGCTGGTGGCCCCCGACAAGCGCGAGGAAGACCTCGCGGAAGCCACGCTGCGCCCGCAGATGCTGGCGGAGTTCGTGGGGCAGGAGCAGGCGCGCGCCAATCTCGATATCTTCATCAAGGCCGCCAAGGCGCGCGGCGAGGCGCTCGACCACGTCCTGTTCGTCGGCCCGCCGGGATTGGGAAAAACCACGCTGGCTCAGATAGTTGCGCGCGAACTGGGCGTCGGTTTCCGCTCGACTTCCGGCCCGGTCATCGCCAAGGCCGGCGACCTCGCGGCGCTGCTCACCAATCTCGAGGAACGCGACGTCCTGTTCATCGACGAGATTCACCGGCTCAACCCGGCGGTGGAGGAAATCCTCTATCCGGCGATGGAAGACTACGAGCTCGATCTCATCATCGGCGAGGGGCCGGCGGCCCGTTCGGTAAAGATTTCGCTGTCCAAGTTCACGCTGGTCGGGGCGACAACCCGCTCGGGTCTTCTCACGACACCTTTGCGGGATCGCTTCGGTATCCCCATCCGCCTGAATTTCTACACGATCGACGAGCTCGAACTCGTGGTTTCACGCGGTGCGCGGGTGCTCGGCATCCCGATCTCGAAGGACGGCGCCCGCGAGATCGCCCGCCGTGCGCGCGGCACGCCGCGCATCGCCGGGCGGCTGCTGCGCCGGGTGCGGGACTTCGCGCTGGTGGCCGGCAAGGAGATCATCGACCGCGCCGCGGCCGACCACGCGCTCGGCCATCTGGAGGTCGACGCCCTCGGCCTCGACCAGATGGATCGGCGCTATCTCACTGTGATCGCTATGAATTATGGCGGAGGGCCGGTCGGTGTCGAGACCATCGCGGCAGCGCTTTCCGAGCCGCGCGACGCCATCGAGGAGATCATCGAGCCCTATCTGGTGCAGCAGGGCTTCGTGCAGCGCACCCCGCGCGGGCGGGTGCTGACCGCCCATGCCTTCAAGCATCTGGGCCTCGCGGTGCCCACCTCCGTCACCCAAATGCCCCTCTTCGACGAGGGCGAGGGTGAATAGGTCGTGACGCCGCCACGTTGCTAATGTAATTCACATTCACATGAGCTGGACCCGCAACGGCGAGACGCGTTCCTATCATCACGGCAACCTGCGGGAAGCCCTGATGCAGGCGACGCTCGACCTGATCGCCGAAAAGGGCATCGCCGGCGTCACCTTCGCCGAGGCGGCGCGCCGCGCGGGCGTGAGCGCCGCCGCGCCCTACCGGCATTTCCGCGACCGCGACGAACTCATTGCCGCCGTCGCCACCGCCGGCTTCGATCGCTTCGCCGAGGTGCTGAAGGCGTCCTGGCAGGAGGGACGGCCCTCGCCCGCTGCCGCCTATGAGCGGATGGGGCGGGCCTATCTCGATTTCGCGCGCCAGCACGCGGCCCATTACATCGCCATGTTCGAATCCGGCGTGCCGCTGGAGGCGCATGAAGAACTGCAGCTGGCCGGCTCCCGCGCCTTCGCCGTGCTGCGCGAGGCGGCGGAAGTTCTGGTGGCGCACATGCCGGTGGCGGGCCGTCCGCCGGCGCTGATGGTGGCGCTGCACACCTGGTCGCTGGCGCATGGCGTCGCCTCGCTGTTCTGTCGCGCCGACGGTGCCCGCCGCAAGCTGCCCATGACCCCGGACGAGCTGCTGGAAGCCGGCTTCCTCGTTTATCTGAAGGGTCTAGGCGCGCCTTCCGACTGATCGCTGACGCCGCGGCATTGACAAAAGCCACCGGTGCGGCCATATATGTAAATGTATTTAACATTAACCGGGACGGCAGCCATGGAGCTCGCTTACAAGCTCGACAGTTACGGCAAACCGGCCTGGATCGCGCTGACGGTGCTGGGCTTCATGGCTTGGTGGCCGCTCGGTCTCGCGATCCTGGCCTTTACCATCGGGAGTGGACGTATGGGTTGTGGTGGACGGCGCGGCTTCGCGCGCTGGCAGGAAGAGGGCGGCGACGCCTTCCGCAGCGCCTTCGGGCGCTGGGGTCGGGGCGCGTCGTCGAGCGGCAACCGTGCCTTCGACGAATATCGCGAGGAGACGCTGCGTCGCCTCGAGGAGGAGCAGAAGGACTTCCGCGGCTTCCTCGATCGCCTGCGCCAGGCCAAGGACAAGGCGGAGTTCGACCAGTTCATGGCCGAGCGTCGCCGCCCGGCCCCGCAGGCTCCCGAGCCGTCGGCGGACGGCACCACCGGGAACTGATCCCGCTTTCTTCGCATCTGCGTGAAGTTTGGCCGCGCCCTTTGTTCACAAGGGGCGCGGTCTCGTCTATGAGGGCGGCATGAGCGGACAAGAACCTCGCGTGCAAGATCCCCGCGCCCCCCATCTGGATCCCCGCGATCTGGCGGCCGATCCGTTTCTCCACCTTGCCGGGCGCCTGGTGCCGGGCGGGCATGTGCTGCCGGTGCGCGTCTATTACGAGGACACCGATTTCTCCGGCATCGTCTATCATGCCAACTACCTGAAATTCATGGAGCGGGCGCGCTCCGACCATCTGCGCCTCATCGGCGTGGTGCAGGGCGAGCTGTTCGGCGAGGCACTGGCCGAGGCTCCCGGCTTCGCCTTCGTCGTGCGCTCCATGCAGCTCGATTTCCAGCGTCCGGCCCGCATCGACGATGTGTTGGAGATTCACACCAGCCCCATCGAGGTTGCCGGCGCGTCGATCACTCTTCTTCAAAAAGTGATGTGCCGCGGCGCGCTGCTCGTCGAGGGGCGGGTGAAGGTCGCGTTCGTGTCCCAGGGACGGGCGCGCCGCATCCCGGACGCCTTGCGTGCCGCCATGCGCGCGGCCCAGGAGGAGGGAGCGCCCGGCTGAGCCGCCGGTGTTGCGGTGCCGCAACGCTAACGCGGCATTAACCCTAGCAAGTGCTTAATCAGCGCGGCGTGAGACGTCGCGCGCCCAAGTTTCGACGGATTCGCCGTCGAACAGGGGTGGGCAGATGGACGAGAAGCTCCGGCTCCTGTCGGGGGCGTTCCATCTTCGTCGTTTAATCCGCCGTGGCGTCTGTGCGTGGTGCGTGCCGTCCGTCCGAGTGGGCGGGCGGGCTCTGGTGCTTGAGGTTGAGATCACATGAATCCTGCTGACGTGGCGCAAACGGCCATGGCCGCCCCGAGCGCCGATCTTTCGCTGATCGGGCTGTTCCTTCAGGCACATTTCATCGTCAAGCTGGTCATGGCCGGGCTGGTGCTCGCCTCGGTCTGGGTCTGGGCGATCATCATCGACAAGACCATCCTGTTCGGCCGGATGAAGCGGCAGATGGACCGGTTCGAGCAGACCTTCTGGTCCGGCCAGAGCCTGGAGGAGCTGTATCGCTCGCTGTCCTCGCGCCCGAACCATGCCATGGCGGCGATCTTCGTGGCGGCGATGCGGGAGTGGAAGCGGTCCTATGAGGGCGGCGCGCGCTCCTTCGCCGGGCTGACGCAGCGCCTCGACAAGGTGATGGACGTCACGCTCGCCCGCGAGGTGGAGCGGCTGGAGGCGCGGCTGCTGGTGCTGGCGACGGTCGGCTCCGCCGGCCCCTTCATCGGCCTGTTCGGCACGGTGTGGGGCATCATGACCAGCTTCCAGTCGATCGCCGCATCGAAGAACACCAGCCTCGCCGTGGTGGCGCCCGGCATCGCCGAGGCCCTTTTCGCAACGGCAATCGGCCTTATCGCCGCCATCCCGGCGACGATTTTCTACAACAAGTTCGTGTCACAGGTGAACCGGCTGGCGCTGAGGCTGGAGGGCTTCTCTGATGAGTTCTCCGCCATCCTGTCGCGCCAGATCGACGAACGGGGCTGACGCGAATGGGTATGTCGGGAGGCGGAGGCGGAGGCTGGCAGTCGCGGCGCGCGCGTCGTCGCGGCGGCGGTGGCGCCGTCATGTCCGAGATCAACGTCACGCCGATGGTCGACGTGATGCTGGTGCTGCTCATCATCTTCATGGTCGCGGCGCCGATGCTCACCGTCGGCGTGCCGCTCGACCTGCCGCAGACGCAGGCGCAGGCGGTGTCGCAGGACAAGGAGCCGCTGGTCATCTCGATCAACAACGAAGGCAAGGTCTTCCTGCAGGACAGCGAGATCCCGGTCGACGAACTGGTGCCGAAGCTGCAGGCGATCGCCAAGGCCGGCTATGAGGAGCGCATCTTCGTGCGCGGCGACAAGACGGTCGACTATGGCGCGGTGATGAAGGTGATGGGTCGCCTGTCGGGCGCCGGCTTCAAGCGCGTCGCCCTGGTCTCCGAAGTCGAGCAGGGGAGCTGAGCGGCATGCGCGCGGGTCTCGTCTCTTCGGCTGCCCTTCATATCGGCATCATCGGCTTCATGGCCATTTCCTTCGCGTCTCCGAGCCCCTACGAGACGATGCAGGAATCCATGCCGATCGACATCGTCTCCGATTCGGAGCTGTCGAAGATGATGGCCGGCAAGAAGGATGCCCCGAAGGCCGAGGCCCCCAAGCCGGTGGTCGAGAAGATCGACAAGCCCAAGCAGGCGGAGAACCTAGAGGCCAAGGTCTCCGAGAAGCCGGAGATCCAGGCGGCGAAGGAGGCTGCGGCCCCGCCGCCTCCGCCTCCGCCGCCGCAGGCGAAACCCGAACCGGCACCCCAGCAGCAGGCCGAGGCGAAGCCGCCCGAGCCCAAGCCGGCGCCCGCGCAACCCCAGGCGAAGCCCGAGCCGGCGCCGCCGAAGGACGCGGAATCGCTGGCGGCCAAGCCGCCGGAGCCGAAGAAGGAGGAGCCGAAGCCGGCGCAGACCGCCCAGGCCGCTCCGCCTCCGCCGCCGGCACCGCCCAAGAAACCGAAGGACATTCCGCCCAAGGTGGTGCAGGCGCCGCCGAAGGAGCAACGGGACTTCAATCCCAACCAGATCGCCGCGCTGCTGAACAAGCAGGATTCCCGCCGCCAGGCGTCGCTCGGCGACACGATGAACTCGATGGCCTCGCTCGGGGCGACGCGCGGCGATGCCAATTCGCTCTCGCAGACCGAAATCGATGCGCTGCGCGCCTATATCCGCCAGTTCTGGTCGCTGCCGGCCGGCGGCGTGGATGTCGAGCGGATTACCGTGTCGATCCGCTTCATCCTCGGGCCCGACCGGCGGCTGATGGGAGCCCCGCAGCTGGTGGAAGTCCAGGGCGCGGGCAATCCCTACGCCAAGATCGTCCAGGAAACGGCGATGCGGGCGGTCAACCTCGCCGCGCATCAGGACAATCCGTTCCCGATGCTGCGGCCGGAAAAATATGAAACCTGGCGGGACCTTACGGTCGATTTCAATCCGTCGATGCTGAACTACTGATGGGACCGTTCGTCCGAGGTCGAGATCTGATGATGACGTACAAGAATCGGGAAGGTGGCGGCCTGATCGGTCGGAGAACCGTGGTGGCCGGAATGGCGGCCCTCGGAGGAGGGCTGCTCCTCCCCGGCCGCGGCAACGCGGCGCTGCGGCTCGACGTCACCTCCGGCTCGGTGCAACCCCTGCCCATCGCGATCACCGACTTCGTCGGCGGCGGCAGCGCGCAGGACGCCGAGGCAGGCAAGGGTGTCACCCAGATCATCACCGCCGATCTGCGTCGCTCCGGCCTCTTCGCGCCGATCGATCCCAATGCCTTTGTCGAGAAGATCACCAACCCGGACGCCTCGCCGCGCTTCCAGGACTGGCGGGTGATCAATTCGCAGGCGCTGGTGACGGGGCGCATGACCCGCCAGCCCGATGGCCGGGTGAAGGCTGAGTTCCGCCTGTGGGACGTGTTCGCCGGCCAGCAGCTGATCGGCCAGCAATATTTCACCCAGCCGGAGAACTGGCGTCGCGTCGCCCATATCATCGCCGACGCCATCTATGAGCGCCTGACCGGCGAAAAGGGCTATTTCGACACCCGCATCGTCTTCGTGGACGAGAGCGGGGCGAAGGAGAAGCGCATCAAGCGCCTCGCCATCATGGACCAGGACGGGGCCAACGTGACCTACCTGACCCGTGGCGACGACCTGGTGCTGACCCCGCGCTTCTCGCCGACCAGCCAGGAAATCACCTATATGAGCTATGGGCGCGGCGAGCCGCGGGTCTATCTGCTCAATATCGAGAACGGCCAGCGCGAGGTGGTCGGCAATTTCCCGAATATGAGCTTCTCGCCGCGCTTCGCGCCGGATGGGCAGCGGGTGATCCTGTCGCTGCAGCAGGGCGGCAATTCCAACATCTTCGTCATGGACCTGCGTTCCAAGGCGACGATGCGGCTCACCGACACCTCGGCGATCGATACCGCGCCCTGCTATTCGCCCGACGGCTCGCAGATCTGCTTCGAGAGCGACCGCGGCGGCACGTCGCAGATCTACGTGATGAACCCGGACGGCTCGAACCAGCACCGCATCTCCTTCGGCGAAGGGCGCTACTCGACGCCGGTGTGGTCGCCGCGCGGCGATGTCATCGCCTTCACCAAGCAGGGGGGAGGGCATTTCGCCATCGGCGTGATGCGTCCCGACGGATCCGGCGAGCGTATCCTCACCGAGGGCTATCACAATGAAGGCCCGACCTTCGCGCCCAATGGCCGGGTGATCATGTTCTTCCGCGATCCCGCCGGGGCGGCGGGGCCGCAGCTCTATTCGGTCGATATCACCGGCTATAACGAGCAGCGCATTCCGACTCCGAGCTATGCCTCGGATCCGGCGTGGTCGCCCCTGCGCTCCTGATCGGCGTCGGGGCGCTGGCGGCGGCGTTAGGCTTTGGGTAACCATAATCGGCGGTTTCGACGATCCGTCCGTTTTTGTCGTTTCGAGCAAGGTTTCGTAAAGGTTGACGGAACCTTCGATTAACCAGATGAGTGCTAGATCGGGTGCGCCCCGGTCGTGGGGATTGAGGAGTTGAGCGGAATGATCCGTATGTTGCGCCATATCGGCGGGGCGCGCGTGGCCCTTGTCGTCGGTCTTGCTATGCTTGCGGCCGCCTGCGCCAAAAATCCGATGGACGGCCAGGGGGCCGGCATGGGCCAGCTCGGCTCGGCGCCGGCCGGCAGCCCGCAGGAGTTCATCGTGTCGGTCGGCGACCGCGTGTTCTTCGAAAGCGACCAGTCCGATCTGTCGCCGCAGGCCCGCGCCACGCTGGACAAGCAGGCCCAGTGGCTGCAGGCCTATGGCCGCTACACCTTCACCATCGAAGGCCACGCCGACGAGCGCGGCACGCGCGAGTACAACATCGCCCTCGGCGCCCGCCGCGCCCAGAGCGTGCGCGACTATCTCGCGAGCCGCGGCATCGACGGCAACCGCATGCGCACCATTTCCTACGGCAAGGAGCGCCCGGTGGCCGTCTGCAACGACATCTCCTGCTGGTCGCAGAACCGCCGCGCCGTCACCGTGCTGAACGCCGCGGGTTCGTGATCCCGGGGATCGTTCGGCCCTGTTTTCAAGCCCGGTCGGTGCATGGCTCCGGCCGGGTTTGTTTTGTGTGCGGGGCTGACGGCAGGTCAAACTTTGGACGCGATCGAGCCAGTATGTTCAAATGGTTCGGCGCGGCGCATCCGCCCCGCGCCGCCTGACATCAAGGCCTGAATTCATCGCCATGACCCTGTTCGCCGCGCGCCTGCCCGCCGCCCGTCTGTCCGTCGCCCTTGCCTGTGCCGCCCTGCTGATGGCAGTGCCGGCCGCCGATACCGCCTTCGCCCAGGCGGACAATAATTTCTTCGGCAACATCTTTCGTCCGCCCGGGCAGGTCCGCCCGAACAATCAGCCGGCCCAGCCGGCGGAAGCGCCCGATGACGCCACTACGGTGCGCGTCGACCGCATCGAGAACCAGCTGCGGCAGATGACGGGCATGATCGAGCAGCTCCAGTATCGCAACCAGCAGCTGGAAGCGCAGGTCCGGCATCTGCAGGAGCAGCTCGACATGCGCATGGGCGGTGGCGGTGGCGGTGCGCCGGCGCGTGCGCCGACGCCCGACGCGTCCGGTCCCGCGGCCCCGTCGTCGCAGCCGGGCCGGCGCTCCGACGCCTTCGATCCTTCGCAGCAGCCGGCGGCACCGGGGGCGCCGCGTCCGTTGGGCACCGGGCCGTCCGCCGCGTCGAGCGGCGGGGCGCCGATGGATCTCGGCACCCTGTCCGGGGCGGTGGCGGGAGGAGGCGGGCCGTCGGCCACGCTGCCGCCTTCCAACAGTCCCAAGGACCTCTACGAGCTCGGCGTCGGCTATATGCAGCGGCAGGACTACGCGCTCGCCTCGCAGACCTTCAAGAGCTTCGTGCAGCAATACCCGAACGACCGGCTGTTGCCGGACGTCTATTTCGGGCTTGGCGAGGCGGATTATTCGCGTCAGTCCTACAAGGAGGCCGCGCAAAGCTTCCTGAAGGTCTCCGCCGATTATCCCAACGCGGTAAAGGCTCCCGACGCGCTGCTGCGCCTTGGCCAGTCGCTGGCGGCGATCGGTGAGAAGGATGCCGCCTGCGCCACGCTGAACGCCGTCAACAACAAATACCCGCGTGCATCCGCCTCCGTTAAGCAGGGGGTGGAGCGGGAGCAGAAGCGTGCCGGCTGCTGACGGCACGCCAGCGGTCGATACGTCTTCCCGTCGCCTGTGGGATGCCGACCGGTTGGCCTCCCTGTTCGCGGCCTTTCTCCCCCATCGCGCCGTGCTTCTCGCCGTCTCGGGCGGGCCGGATTCGACCGCGCTCATGCTGTTGGCGCAGCAATGGCGCGTGGCGATGGCGGAGGGGCCGGTTCTGCATGTCGCCAGCGTGGATCATGGATTGCGGCGGGAGGCGGCCGGAGAAGCCGCGGCGGTCGGCCTCCTGGCCGCACGCCTCGGCTTGTCGCATGTCGTCCTGCCGCTCGACAGGCCGCTCAGCCGCAGCGGCATACAAGAGGCCGCACGCGACGCCCGCTATGCGGCGCTGGTGCGTCACGCGCAGGCTGTCGGCGCCGCGGCCATCGCCACCGGCCACACGCTCGATGACCAGGCGGAGACCGTGCTGTTCCGGCTGATGCGCGGCTCGGGCCTTTCCGGCCTTGCGGGCATGCCGGCCGAGCGACTCATGCCGGGGGAGGTCGCGCTGCTGCGGCCCCTGCTCGGCCTGCGCAAGGCGGAACTGGTGGCGGCGTGCCGGCAGGCCGATGCCGGTTTTGTCGAGGATCCATCCAATCGGGATCCGCGCTTCACCCGCGCCCGGCTGCGCCTGCTGTTGCCGCAGCTCGAGCGGGAAGGGCTCGGCGCCGAGAGGCTGGCGCGCCTCGCCGCCCGCGTTGCCCGTGCCGATGCGGCGCTGGAGGCCATGGCGGACCAGGCTGCCGACGCGGTGCTGGAGATCTTGCCGGCGGGGGTGTTCCGCTTGTCGCGCCCGGATTTCACCTTGTTGCCCGCCGAGATCGGTCTGCGCCTATTGGGGCGGGCAATCCGGGCCAGCGGCACGGAAGGTGTGCCGGAACTGGGCAAGCTCGAGGCCTTGCTCGACTGGATCGCGAAGGGAGGTATCGGCGCCCGCACCTTGTCGGGAGCGCTTTTGCGGGCGACGCCAACCGTGCTCGCCATCGCCAAGGCGCCGCCCCGTCGGCGTCGCGCTGTGGGTGCTGACGTGAATTTGCGTGACGGATCCGAGACGGTTTGAGCGGTGCATCTTGGCAAGGATCAAGGCCGGACCTAAATTACGATACGATAAAGGGAGGGCCGCCAGCGCCGGCGGCACCCAGCGCCGGGCGTAATCCGGCGCCGAAAGGACCATGATGAACGCCAATATTCGGAATTTCGCCCTCTGGGTGATCATCGTTCTCCTGCTGCTGGCGCTCTTCTCGCTGTTCCAGAATCCGGCGCAGCGTCAGGCCGCGAACGACATCAGCTTCTCCCAGCTCCTCAACGAGGTGGATCAGGGCCGCGTACGCGACGTCGTCATCCAGGGACCGGAGATCACCGGCACCTTCACCGACGGGCGCACGTTCCAGACCTATTCGCCCAACGATCCCTCGCTGGTGCAGCGCCTCTACGGCAAGGGCGTGTCGATCACGGCGAAGCCGCTGACCGACAATGTGCCGTGGTTCGTCAGCCTGCTGATTTCCTGGCTGCCCTTCATCGCGCTGATCGGCGTGTGGATCTTCCTGTCCCGCCAGATGCAGGGCGCCGGCGGCAAGGCGATGGGCTTCGGCAAGAGCCGCGCCAAGCTGCTCACCGAGGCGCATGGGCGCGTCACCTTCGAGGACGTGGCCGGCATCGACGAGGCCAAGAGCGACCTCACCGAGATCGTGGAGTTCCTGCGCGATCCGCAGAAGTTCCAGCGCCTCGGCGGCCGCATTCCGCGCGGCGTGCTGCTGGTCGGCCCGCCCGGTACCGGCAAGACGCTGCTCGCCCGCGCCATCGCCGGTGAGGCGAACGTGCCGTTCTTCACCATTTCCGGCTCGGACTTCGTCGAGATGTTCGTCGGCGTCGGCGCCTCCCGCGTGCGCGACATGTTCGAGCAGGCGAAGAAGAACGCTCCCTGCATCATCTTCATCGACGAGATCGACGCGGTCGGCCGCCATCGCGGCGCCGGCCTCGGCGGCGGCAATGACGAGCGCGAGCAGACGCTGAACCAACTGCTGGTCGAGATGGACGGCTTCGAGGCCAATGAGGGTATCATCCTCATCGCCGCGACCAACCGCCCGGACGTGCTCGACCCGGCGCTGCTGCGTCCCGGCCGCTTCGACCGCCAGGTCATCGTGCCGAACCCGGACGTGGTCGGCCGCGAGCAGATCCTCAAGGTGCATGCCCGCAAGATCCCGGTGGCGCCGGACGTGAACCTCAAGGTGATCGCCCGCGGTACCCCCGGCTTCTCCGGCGCCGACCTCGCGAATCTCTGCAACGAGGCCGCGCTCATGGCCGCCCGGCGCAACAAGCGCATGGTGACGATGAGTGACTTCGAGGACGCCAAGGACAAGGTGATGATGGGTGCCGAGCGCCGCTCGCTCGTCATGACCGAGGACGAGAAGCTGCTCACCGCCTATCACGAGGGTGGCCACGCCATCGTCGCGCTCAACGTGCCGGCCACCGATCCGGTGCACAAGGCGACGATCATCCCGCGCGGCCGTGCCCTCGGCATGGTCATGCAGCTGCCGGAGCGCGACAAGCTCTCCATGAGCTACGAGCAGATGACCTCGCGCCTTGCCATCATGATGGGCGGCCGCGTGGCGGAAGAGCTGATCTTCGGCCATGACAAGGTCACTTCCGGCGCCGCCTCCGACATCGAGCAGGCCACCCGCCTCGCCCGCATGATGGTCACGCGCTGGGGCTTTTCCGACAAGCTCGGCCAGGTCGCCTATGGCGAGAACAATGACGAGGTGTTCCTCGGCATGTCGATGCAGCGCCAGCAGAACGTCTCCGAGGCGACGGCGCAGACCATCGACAGCGAAGTCCGTCGCCTTGTCGACGAGGGCTATGCCGAGGCGACGCGCATCCTGACCGAGCAAAAGGAGCAGCTCGAAACCCTCGCGCGGGGCCTTCTGGAATACGAGACCCTGTCGGGCGACGAGATCGTCAACCTGCTCGACGGTCATCCGCCGGTGCGCGACACCACCGTCGAGCCGGCGAATGTGCGGGGCTCGGTGGTGCCGAGCGCCGGCAAGAACCGCCCTCCGCGGCCGGATGCCGGCATGGAGCCGCAGCCGCAGGCCTGACCGGCTCTTCGACGCGACTGAAAACCCCGGCCTCGTGCCGGGGTTTTTGTTTGCGGCTCTTGTCGCCGGGACCCATGGCGGCCGCACCTGCCCTTATGGCATGATCATTGTATCCAGTTTTTGCGAAGACGGCACGCAATCGGGCGGGCCGGGAGGAGCGGAGGAACTGGCATGACCGAGAAGGTGCATCCCGTCGACGAAATGCTGCCCTGGCCGCGTCTCGCGACGCTGGGGCTGCAGCATGTGCTGGTTATGTATGCCGGTGCCGTCGCGGTGCCGCTGATCATCGGGCGCGCCCTCAAACTGCCGCCGACCGACGTGGCCTTCCTCATCAGCGCGGATCTGTTCGCCTGCGGCATCGCCACGCTGATCCAGAGCCTCGGCTTTCGCGGCGTCGGCATAAGACTGCCGGTGATGATGGGCGTCACCTTCGCCTCGGTGGGGCCGATGCTCTCCATGGCCGCCGCGCCGGAGATCGGCCTGCTCGGCATCTACGGCTCGGTGATCGTCGCCGGCCTGTTCGGCATTCTGATCGCTCCCTTCATCAGCCGGTTGCTGCCGCTGTTTCCGCCGGTGGTGACCGGCACCATCATCATGGTGATCGGCATCTCGCTGATGCGGGTCGGCATCAACTGGGCGGGTGGCGGCTTGCCGACGCTGACAAGGATGGTCGACGGCGAGGCTGGCAGCTTCGCCAATCCGAATTACGGCCAGTTGCCGGGATTGGGCATCGCCTTGTTCGTGCTGCTGGTCATTCTCGCGCTCACCAAATGGGGCAAGGGCTTCGTCGCCAATGTCGCGGTGCTGCTCGGCATCGTCGCGGGCTGCGTGCTGGCCACGCTGCTGGGAGTGATGAACTTCGACAAGGTGGTGGCCGCCCCCTGGTTCGACATCGTCATGCCGTTTCATTTCGGCACGCCGAGCTTCCATCTGGTGCCGGCCTTGACCATGTGCCTCGTCATGATCGTGGTGATGATCGAGTCGGTCGGCATGTTCCTCGCCCTCGCCGACATGACCGGACGTCGCATCGATCGCGCGGCGCTTACCGCCGGCCTGCGCGCGGATGGCGTCGGCACGCTGATCGGCGGCCTTTTCAACACCTTTCCCTACACTTCCTTTTCGCAGAATGTCGGCCTGGTCGGCGTTACCGGCATGCGTTCGCGTTTCGTCACCGCCGCCGGCGGGGTGATCATGCTGGTGCTCGGCCTGCTGCCGAAGATGGCGTCGATCGTCGAATCGGTGCCGGCGGTGGTGCTGGGTGGTGCCGGCCTCGTCATGTTCGGCATGGTGGCGGCGACCGGCGCGCGGATTCTCGCGACCGTCGATTTCCGTACCAACCGCTTCAATCTCTATGTGGTGGCGATCTCGGTCGGGTTCGGCATGATCCCGCTGGTGGCGCCGAACTTCTTCAAGCAGTTGCCGCATGCGCTGCATCCGCTGCTGGAATCCGGCATCCTGCTGGCGGCCATCGTCGCGGTGCTGCTCAACGCCTTCTTCAATGGCGTGCGCAATGCGAAACAGGCGGAGCAAGAAGTCGCCCGTGCCGCGGCGGCGGCGGAACATGCCTGAAAGCCGCCGCAATGCGGGTATTTGTCAGCGAAAGAAACGCTTACACTTTGTGAAGCCTCTTCGGCCATGTTGAATGCTACATGGAAGCAAGGAAGGGCGCGCGTAGGCGGGTCCCTCTACGCATGTTTGACGGAAGCGCGCTCAAGTCGCGCGCTTTCCGACCGGCCGGAGATCTTCGATGACGCGCAAATATTTCGGAACGGACGGCATTCGCGGCCGGGCGAACGGCGTCATTACTCCCGAACTCGCCTTGCGCGTCGGCATGGCGGCGGGACTGGTGTTTCAGCGCGGCGAGCACCGCCACCGCGTGGTGATCGGCAAGGACACCCGCCTGTCCGGCTACATGATCGAGAACGCTCTGGTGGCCGGCTTCACTTCCGTGGGCATGGATGTGCTGCTGCTCGGCCCGATGCCGACGCCGGCGGTCGCCATGCTGACCCATTCGATGCGGGCCGATCTCGGCGTGATGATCTCGGCTTCGCACAACCCCTTTGACGATAACGGGATCAAGCTGTTCGGGCCGGACGGCTACAAGCTTTCCGACGTTATCGAGGCCGAGATCGAGGAACTCCTCGACGGCGACATGTCGGCCAGGCTCGCCGCGCCGACCAAGATCGGCCGCGCCAAGCGGGTCGAGAGCGTGCATGCCCGCTATATCGAATTCGCCAAGCGCACGCTGCCGCGGAACCAGAGCTTCGACGGCATTCGCGTGGTGGTGGACTGCGCCAATGGCGCGGCCTATCGCGTCGCGCCCGAAGCGCTGTGGGAACTCGGCTGCGACGTGGTGACCATCGGCGATCAGCCGGACGGCTTCAACATCAATCGCGAAGTCGGTTCCACCTCGCCCGAGGCGCTGATGGCCAAGGTGCGGGAGGTGCGCGCCGATATCGGCATCGCGCTCGACGGCGACGCCGACCGGGTGCTGATCGTCGACGAGAAGGGGCATCTCGTCGATGGCGACCAGCTGATGGCGGTGGTGGCCGAGAGCTTCATGCAGGACGGTCGGCTGTCGCGTAACGGCGTCGTGGCGACCGTGATGTCCAATCTCGGCCTGGAGCGCTATTTCCAGTCGCTCGGCCTCTCCCTGGAGCGCACGGCGGTCGGCGACCGCTATGTGCTGGAACATATGCGCGCGCACGGCTTCAATGTCGGTGGCGAGCAGTCGGGACACATCATCCTGTCGGACTATTCCACCACCGGCGACGGGCTGGTGGCGGCGCTGCAGGTTCTGGCGGTGGTGCAGCGGTTCGGACGTCCCGTGTCCGAGGTGTGCCATCGTTTCGATCCGCTGCCGCAGATCCTCAAGAATGTCCGCTACAGGGCGGGCAAGCCGCTGGAGACCGACAGCGTGCGCCAGGCGATCGCCGCCGCCGAGCTCAAACTCAACAGCCATGGCCGGCTGCTGATCCGTCCGTCCGGCACCGAGCCGGTCATCCGGGTGATGGGCGAGGGGGACGATCGCGACCTCGTCGAGGCGGTGGTGAACGACGTCGTCGAGGCGGTCGCGGCCGCCGCCTGAGCGCTGCGGGCCCCGCGTAGGGCGGCCCGCATTCCTCAGTGGTTCGCGCGGCGCAGGAGCCCGCGATAGATCTCGTCATCGTCGCACAGACCGGCGAGCCGGCCGAGATTGTCGACCAGCAGGATCGGCAATGTGGTGTGCTGCTTCAGCTCGATGGCGGCCTTCAGCCTGAGGTCGACGGGAGCGACGATGCCGTCGCAGAGGCGGGCTTCTTCCTCGTCGATGCGGCCGGCGTCGCCATCGGCCATGGCAAGCCGTCCCTCGCGGCCATCGAGCTCAAGCCCGACGGGACGATCCTGTTCGTCGACCCGCACGCAGATGCGGCCGGGACCATCCAGCATCACCTTCGTCCCGTTGCGCGGCAGGGACGCCGCCGGACGCATCACCGCCGTGCCGCGCAGCACGTTCAGCGGGTTCATGTGCTTCACGAATTCGGCGACATAGGCGTTGGCGGGGCGCAGGAGGATATCTTCCGCCGTTCCGGCCTGCACGATGCGCCCGCCTTCCATGATGGCGATCTTGTTGCCGAGCTTCAGTGCCTCGTCGAGATCGTGGCTGACGAAGACGATGGTCTTGTGGATGCGCCGCTGCAGGTCGAGCAATTCGTCCTGCAGCTTGTCGCGGATCAGCGGATCGAGCGCCGAGAACGGCTCGTCCATCAGCAGGATGTCGGCATCGGTGGCAAAGGCGCGGGCAAGGCCGACACGCTGCTGCATACCGCCGGAAAGCTCATGCGTGTATTTGCCGGCCCAGTTGGTCAAGCCGACCATGGCGAGCTTTTCGTCGACGATACGATTGCGCTCGGCGACGCTCATGCCGCGCAGTTCCAGCCCGAAGCCGACATTGTCGCGCACCGTGCGCCAGGGCAGCAGGCCGAATTGCTGGAACACCATCGAGACGGTGTGCATGCGCAATTCGCGCAGCGTCCGGTCGTCGCAATGAGCGACGTCGACCGGCTGGCCGCGGTGCTCGACGATCACCTCGCCGCGGGCTACCTCGTTCAGCCGGTTCACCGCGCGCAGGATGGTCGATTTGCCGGAGCCGGACAGGCCCATCAGCACGCAGATCTCGCCGCGCTCCACGGCGAGATCGACGCCGGCGGCGCCGAGTACCGCGCCGGTCCGGGTGAGGATCTCCTCGCGCGTGCGGCCTTCGTCGATGAGCTTGAGCGCGCCTTTCTGGTCGGCGCCGAAGACGATGTCGACATGACGGAATTCGACGGCGGGCATGGCGATCCTCCTAGCCCTTGCGCCGCGGCGTCGGCCGCTTGAACACGCGATCCAGCACGATGGCGAGCACGACGATGGCGAGCCCGGCCTCGAAGCCCATGGCGATGTTGACCGAGTTCAGCGCCCGCACCACCGGCTTGCCGAGGCCGTCGGCGCCGACGAGGGCGGCGATCACCACCATGGAAAGGCTCAGCATGATGCATTGGGTGATGCCGGCCATGATGGTCGGCAGCGCATAAGGCAGCTCGATCTTGAACAGCATCTGCGTACGGGTGGCGCCGAAGGCCTTGCCGGCCTCGTAGAGGTTGGCCGGTACCGAGGAGATGCCGAGATGGGTGAGGCGGATCGGGGCCGGAATGGCGAAGATCACGGTGGAGATCAGCCCCGGCACCACTCCCAGCCCGAACAGCACCAGCGTCGGGATGAGATAGACGAAGGTGGGAATCGTCTGCATCAGGTCCAGCACCGGATGGAGCGCCGCATAGAGCCATGGGCGGTGCGCGGCGGCAATCCCGATCGGCACCCCCACCACCACGCAGACCAGCGTGGCGCAGAGCACCAGCGACAGCGTTTCCATCGTCGCCTGCCAATAGCCGAGATTGGCGACCAGCAGCAGCGCGCCAAGAATGAACACCACCAGCCCGACCGAGCGGTGCACCAGCCAGGCGGCAAGCGCGAACAAGGCGATCAACAGCAGCGGCGGCACGAAGAGCAGCGCGCTGGTCAGGCCGGCGATCAGCGCCCCAAGCACCAGCGAAATGAAGTCGAACACGCTCTGCCCATGTTCGGTGAGCAGGTCTACGGCGTTCTTCAGCCAGAGGCCGAGTGGAATCTTGTGCGCGGTTAGCCAGTCAAACATCGGCATTTCCCTAGCGGCAAGAATTGCGGGCGGCCCCGCTCATGGCGAAGAGGTGGACGGCTGGGCGTTCTTCGAGGCCAGTTGCGCTGACCCTGACCGGTCTTTCCTTGCCCCTTCCCCTTAGGGAGAGGTGGCTCGCGCCGCGGGTCGGTGGGGGAGCGACATCGGGAAGCGTCGCAGACCCCTCATCCCGCCTCTCTCCCGACGGAGGGAGGGAGCAGGCGTCCTCTCCCGTCGGCGCGAGCCGCTAATCGAACGGCGCCGGGCTCAGAGGCCGACGCTTTTCTTCACCGCCGGTACCGCCGGCTGGCCGTCTAGGGTGGTCACGCCGGCAAGCCAGGCCTCCCAGGTGGCGGGATTGTCCTTCAGCCACTTCTTGGCGGCGGCGCCGGGTTCCGTGCCGTCGAACAGGATGTAGCCCATCACCACATTCTCGTCCCCGAGCGAGAACTTCAGGTTCTTGATCAGCGTGCCGACATTCGGGCATTCGGCAGCGTATCCAGCGCGGGTGTTGGTATAGACGGTGGCGCCGCCATAGTTCGCACCGAAGACGTCGTCGCCGCCATCGAGATATTTCAGGGCGAACTTGGAGTTCATCGGGTGCGGCTCCCAGCCGAGGAAGACGACGGCTTCCTTTCGCTTGGCCGCGCGCTCCACCTGCGCCAGCATGCCCTGCTCGCTGGATTCGACGAGATCGAAGCCCTTCAGGCCGAACTTGTCGTCCTTGATCATGTCGAGGATCAGCCGGTTGCCGTCATTGCCCGGCTCGATGCCGTAGATCTTGCCGCCGAGCTTGTCCTTGAACTTGGCGATGTCGGCGAAGGACTTCAGTCCCTCGTCATAGAGATAGGCGGGAACCGCCAGGGTGTACTTGGCGCCCTCGAGGTTGACGCCGATGACGTCCACCGTCTTGTCGTCGCGATAGGGCTTGAGGTCGGCTTCCATGGTCGGCATCCAGTTGCCGAGGAAGACGTCGATGTCCTTGGTCTGCATCGACTTGTAGGTGACAGGCACCGACAATACCTGCGTCTTCGGCGCGTAGCCCAGCGCTTCCAGTATCGCGGAGGTGATGGCGGTGGTGGCGGTGATGTCGGTCCAGCCGACATCGGCGAATTTGACCGCCTTGCAGGCGGCCGGCTCGGCGGCCTGTGCCCCCTGCCAGGCGGCCGGGGTGGCAAGTACGGTCAGGCCGAGAAGCACGGTGGCGAAAGTGGAGAGGCTGCGCATCGTTCGCTGTTCCCATTATGTCAAGGAACTGGCTCCGCAGTCTGCCGCTCGTCGGTTGGCGCGCGCATGGAGAGCGGCGCGAAGGGCGGCATGCTCGACGGTCCAGCGTCTTGCTTCCGGCAGTCTAGCCGGAAGGAGTGGTCTATGCATCCCGGCCGCTTGCGGCTCTTTTGAATGATAATTCAATAACGAATTCGTCCGTTTGTCATGCGCAATTTTTCGACTCCGAAATCTTGTCGTTGAACGCGATTTCAGCAAGGATGACGCGAGCCTTCCGCAGCGCGTCGCCGTCTGGCCTCGATAGGCGCCGGGGGTTCGACAGCATAGGCTGGCTCGGCTATTGTATGTCTGATCAATAATCGATCCGACGGAGGCTTCCATGGACAATCCCGCCCGCCAGGATGAAGGCGTTACCGCCGGTGGACGTCGGCGGGAGAGCGAGGAAGTCCGTCGTCAGCAGCTTATCGAGGCCACCATCGATTCGCTTGCGGAGATCGGCTTCAATGCGTCGACCCTGGCGCAGATCGCCGGCCGGGCCGGCGTCTCTCCCGGGCTCGTCGCCCATTATTTCGGCGACAAGGACGGGTTGCTGGAGGCGACGCTGCGCTTCCTTGCCGCACGGGTGGCGCGGGGAAGCGCCATGCGCCTCGCCGAGGCGTCCTCCGCGCGCGAGCGGGTGGGCGCGGTGATCGAGGCCAATCTGGCGCCGGAGGAATTCGGCAAGCCCAGCAGCAGCGTCTGGCTCGCCTTCTGGGGGCAGGCGCTGCATTCCGAGCGGCTGCGGCGCGTGCAGAAGGTCTACCAGTCCCGAATGCGGTCCAATCTGCGCCATGCCTTGCGGCCGCTGGTGCAGGAGGGCGAGGCCGACCGGGCGGCCATCGCCGTGGCGGCGATCATCGACGGTCTCTGGCTGCGGTCCACCCTGTCGGCCACCGGCGAGACGGATTCCGCCTCGGCCCGTGCCATTGCCTCCGCTTTCGTCGATGCGCAGATCGCCGCCGCGCCCCGATCAACGCCGGCGCCGGCCCTGCGGCGTGCCAGCCGTTTCGAGACGGTCAACCCGGCGACCGGCGAGGTGCTGGCGGAAATCGCCATTGACGGCGCCGCCGAGGTCGACGCGGCGGTCGCGGCGGCGACGCAGGGTCAGCGGGCCTGGGCGGCCATGACCGGCGCCGAGCGCGGGCGCATCCTCAAGCGCGTCGCCGACCTGCTGCGCAGCCGGAATGACGAGCTCGCCCGGCTGGAGACGCAGGACACCGGCAAGCCGATCCAGGAGACCAGCGTCGTCGACGTCGCCTCCGGCGCCGACTGCATCGAATACTATGCGGGCCTTGCCGCCACGCTGTCGGGCGAGCATGTCGATCTCGGCCCCGGCGCCTTCGGCTATACAAGGCGCGAGCCGCTCGGCGTGGTCGCCGGCATCGGCGCCTGGAACTATCCCCTGCAGATCGTCTGCTGGAAATCGGCGCCGGCGCTCGCCTGCGGCAATGCGATGATCTTCAAGCCAGCCGAGCTGACCCCGCTCACCGCTGTGAAGCTCGCCGGGATCATGCGCGAGGCCGGCGTGCCGGACGGCGTGTTCCAGGTCGTGCAGGGCTTCGCCGAGACCGGCCGGTTGCTCACCCGCCATCCCGGCATCGCCAAGGTGTCGCTCACCGGCGAGGTCGGCACCGGCAAGAAGGTGATGGCGGATGCGAGCTCGACGCTGAAGCAGGTGACGCTGGAGCTCGGCGGCAAG
The DNA here is from genome assembly GCF_018390555.1 of Ancylobacter oerskovii. GTDB lineage: Bacteria > Pseudomonadota > Alphaproteobacteria > Rhizobiales > Xanthobacteraceae > Ancylobacter > Ancylobacter oerskovii. The sequence goes on from NZ_JAHBGB010000041.1 coordinate 138,104, forward strand.
TCGCCGCTGATCGTGTTCGAGGATGCCGATCTCGACGATGCCGTCTCCGGCGCGCTGCTGGCCAATTTCTATTCCGCCGGCGAGGTGTGCTCCAACGGCACCCGCGTCTTCGTCCATGAGAGCGTGCGCGCGGCCTTCCTGGAGAAGCTGGTCGCCCGCGTCGAGAAGATGGTGGTCGGCGATCCGCTCGATCCGGCGACGCAAGTGGGCGCGCTGATCTCCGGCCCGCATATGGAGAAGGTGCTCTCCTATATCGCCCGGGGCCGCGCCGGCGGGGCAAGGCTGCTCGCCGGTGGCCACCGGGTGACGGAAGGCGGGCTCGATCGCGGCTTCTTCGTCTCCCCGACGGTGTTCGACGGCTGCCGCGACGACATGGCGATCGTGCGCGAGGAGATCTTCGGCCCGGTGATGGCGGTGCTGTCCTTCACCGACGAGGCGGAGGTGATCGCGCGGGCCAACGACACGCCATTCGGCCTGGCGGCCGGGGTGTTCACCCGCGACCTCGCCCGCGCCCACCGGGTGATCGCCCGGCTGGAGGCCGGCACCTGCTGGATCAACCACTACAATGTCACGCCCATCGAATTGCCGTTCGGCGGGGTGAAGCAGTCCGGCCTCGGGCGGGAGAACGGCAAGGCGGCCATCGAGCACTACACGCAGCTCAAGAGCGTCTACGTCAATCTCGGTTCGGTCGAGGCTCCCTACTGATGGCCACCGCGCGCGAAGGCTTCGACCAGGAGTTCGACTACGTCATCGTCGGCGCCGGCTCGGCCGGTTGCGTGCTGGCCGACCGGCTGACCGCCGACGGGACGAGCCGGGTGCTGGTGCTGGAATATGGCGGCTCGGACCGCTCGATCTTCATCCAGATGCCGAGCGCGCTCTCCATTCCGATGAACAAGGCGCGCTACAACTGGATGTATGAGAGCGAGCCGGAGCCCGGCCTCGGCGGCCGGCGCCTGCATTGCCCGCGCGGCAAGGTGCTGGGCGGCTCCTCCTCGATCAACGGCCTCGTCTATGTCCGCGGCAATCCTGCCGATTTCGACCGCTGGCAGGAGGAGGGCGCGCAGGGCTGGTCCTATGCCGACGTGCTGCCCTATTTCCGGCGCGCCGAGAGCCGCCAGGAGGGGGGCGACGAATATCGCGGCAGCGACGGGCCGCTCGCTACCCGCTACGGCACCCTCGCCAATCCGCTGCACCACGCTTTCATCGAAGCGGCGCGGCAGGCCGGCTATCCCGTCACCGACGACATAAACGGCCATGCCCAGGAAGGCTTCGGCCGCATGGACATGACGGTGAAGGACGGCGTGCGCTGGTCGGCGGCCAACGCCTATCTGCGTCCCGCGATGAAGCGGGCCAATCTCAGGGTCGACACCCATGCGCGGGTGACGCGCGTGCTGTTCGAGGGAAGGCGCGCCGTCGGCGTCGCCTATGAGCAGGGCGGCGTGCGCCGGCGGGTGCGGGCGGCGCGCGAGGTGATCCTCTCCGGCGGGCCGATCAACTCGCCGCAGCTGCTGAAGCTCTCCGGCATCGGGCCGGCCGATGAGCTCAAGGGCCTCGGCCTCGAGGTGGTCGCGCACCGGCCGGGGGTGGGCGAGAACCTGCAGGACCATCTGGAGTTCTATTTCCAGGTCGCCTGCAAGCAGCCGATCACCCTCTATTCCTCCATGGGACTCGCCGCCCGCGCCGGCATCGGCCTGCGCTGGCTGCTGCGCAAGGACGGGCTCGGGGCCACCAATCATTTTGAGAGCTGTGGCTTCATCCGCTCGCGGGCGGGCGTCGCCTATCCCGACATCCAGTACCATTTCCTGCCGCTGGCGGTGACCTATGACGGCCAGGGCCTCGCTTCCGAGCACGGCTTCCAGGCGCATGTCGGGCCGATGCGCTCGAAGAGCCGCGGCTGGGTGCGGCTGCGCTCCGCCGATCCCGCCGACAAGCCGCGCATCTTCTTCAATTACATGAGCGATCCCGACGACTGGACGGAAATGCGCGCCTGCGTGCGGCTGACGCGCGAGATTTTCGCCCAGAAAGCCTTCGATCCCTATCGCGGGCGGGAGATCCAGCCGGGGGCCGATGTGGTGGACGATGAGGCCATCGACGCCTTCATCCGCGACAAGGTGGAGAGCGCCTTCCATCCATCCTGCACCTGCAAGATGGGCGCGGCCTCCGACCCGATGGCGGTGGTCGACCCGCAGGCGCGGGTGATCGGCGTCGAGGGGCTCCGGGTGGTGGATTCCTCGATCATGCCCTCGGTGACGACGGGTAATCTCAACGCCCCCACCATCATGCTCGCCGAGAAGGCGGCCGACGGGATTCTCGGCCGGCCGGCGCTTGCCCCTTCCAACGCGCCCTATTACCGGGCGTCGGACTGGCAGCACGCGCAGCGCTGATCTCAATCGCGGCCGGGCGCCGGCTTCAGGACGCCGAGGGCGCGCAGATGCTCGAGGATCGCCCGCGCGGCCTCCTCGGGCGTGGGATCGACCATGACCCGCCCGCCCGGGCCGGCGGATTGCGTCGCCGCCTTCAGCCGCTCGGCGGCGCTGGCGCCGGCGGCGGCCGAGGCGATGAGCCGGGGCCGCGGACGATAGGGGCGTTCTTCGAGGGCCGTTCCGTCCTGTGGGGCGTCGATACCTGGCGCGTCCTCGACATGCCCGCTGCGGGCCATGCCGATGGCGAAGCTGGCTGCCACTGGCGCCGCCGGATGCACGGTGACGAGCGCCGGCAGCTTCACCCGCCAGCGCCGGCGGGCGCCCTTGGGCAGCGCCTGGACCGCCTCCAGCACGCCGTCCGCCACCGTCAGCGCCACGACATCGGGAACCAGCGGCCAGCCGAGCGCCTCGGCGAGCTGATAGGGCACGAGCCCGGTCTGTGCCCCGGCACCGGCGCGGCGGCCGGCGAGCACCAGATCGGGTGCGGCGGCGGCGATGGCAGCGGCGAGGCTCGGCAGCGGGTCGTCGCCCTCCGGCAGGCGGCGATGCTCCAGCCGGGCGAGGCCATGGCCGAGCGCGGTGCGCGCCGCCGCGGCATCGGGGCCGGCATATAGCCCGGCGACCTCTTCGGTTAGGCCGCGGGCGAGGGCGATCGCCTGCAATTCGGTCCCTGCCGGCGCGGGTCGGCCGGAGACCGGATGGCGGCCGTCGGACAGGAGCACCAGCGCCTTCATTCCTCGCCCTCCGCCGTCAGGAGCGCGATCAGGGCCGGCATCACCTGCTGCGCGTCGGCGATGATGGCGAGGCCGGCGCGCTCGACCATAGCGGCGTGCAGATCGGTGTTGACCGCCACCACATGTTCACAGCGGGCGACGCCCTGAAGATGCTGCGGCGCGCCGGAAATGCCGAGCGCGAAATAGCAGCTGGCCTCCAGCACGGTGCCGGAAGCGCCGACCTGCGCCGCGCGCGGCATCAGCCCGGCGTCGCACACCATGCGGCTCGCTCCCGGCGTCGCGCCGAGCGCGCGGGCGAGCGCGCGGAACAGCTCGAAATCGGTGATGCCGTTGCCGGCCGAGATCACGAAATCAGCCTCCGCCAGCGGCAGCGCGTCGGCGGCGACCGGCAGGTCCTCTATCGAGAGAATGCCAGTGTGCGGGGCATCGGCGCGGCCTTCGGGAGCCGCAATGGCGCGCGCCTCATGGGGAGCACCGGCATGCGGCAGATGCGCATCCGGCGCGAGGGTGACGAGGCGGGGCGGGGCTCCACGCTGCTCGATGCGGCGATTGGCGGCCGGGCGGGTGGCGAGCCGGGCGGTCAGGCTCTCGGCGCCGGCGAACAGCGCTTCGCCGGTCTTCGCGGCGAGCCGGCGGGCAAGGTCGCCGCCGCCGGCACTTTCAGGCAGCAGCATATGACGTGGTTGCAGCGCCGCGAGGGCGATGGCGAGGGCGGCCGCGCGTGCCGATGGATCACCGCTTTCCGCGTCCAGCGCGACGATGCGGTCGGCGCCGGCGGCGCCGAGGCCGTCAATCTGGCCGAAGCTCAGCACCAGCACCGCGCCGCCGCCGGCATCGGCCAGCGTGCGGGCAGCGCCGAGGAGCTGCCGGTCGAGCGGGGCGAGGCGGCCGCCGGGCGCATCGGGCACCACCGTGACGAGATAGGCGGGATCGTCGACGATACGGATCGTCGGCGCCGCCACCGCGGCGGTGTCGATCGTCGGCAGGGCAAGGGGACCCGCGCGGCCGGTGCGGTCAAGCCGGAGCCGCGTGGTGCCGGCTACGCGCAGGGCATCGATTTCCCGACGCGGATCGCGCCGCAGGCGTCCCGACGTCGGTGGTGCATCGAGCCGCCAGCGCGGCCGTCCGCTGCCGGCGAGGCGGCGGGCCTCGCGCTCCTCGCGCGGGTCGCGGCGCGTCCGGCTCATCGGGGCGCTCCCTGCGGCACGGCGGCCTCGACGGCGGCAAGCACCAGCTCGGCGAGGTCGCGCACCTCGGCGACGTCGCCGGTGACGCCCTCCAGCATCGCCGCGCATTGCGGGCAGGCCACGGCGACGGTCTTGGCCCCGGTCGCCCTTGCCTGTGCCATGCGGATATCCGGGATGCGCCGCTCGCCGGCGATGTCGCTCACCGGCGCGCCTCCCCCCCCGCCGCAGCACATGGAGCGCTTGCCGTGCCGCTCCATCTCCACCCGCTCCAGCCCCAGCCGGTCGAGCAGGCGGCGCGGCGCATCGGTCTCGCCATTGTAGCGGCCGAGATAGCAGGGATCGTGATAGGTGAGCCGTCCGTCCGGCGCCGCTGCGAGCGCGAGCCGGCCATCGGCGGCGAGTTCGTCGAGCAGGGCGCTGTGATGGACCACCTCGTAATGCCCGCCAAAGGCCGGATATTCGTTGCGCAGCACATGCAGGGCGTGCGGGTCGGCGGTGAGGATGCGGTTGAAGCGGTAGCGCCCCAGCGTCGCGATGTTGGCGCGGGCGAGGTCGGCGAAGGTCGCCTCGTCGCCGAGGCGGCGGGCGAGATCGCCGCAATCGCGTTCCTCCGGCCCCAGCACCGCATAGTCGATGCCGGCGCGGCGCAGGAGTTCGACCAGCGCCCGCAGGGTGCGGCCATGGCGCAGCTCATAGGCGCCCGAGCCCAGCCACAGCAGCACGTCGCAGCTGCCCTTCTCGGCGATGAGCGGCAGCGGCAGGCCGGCGGCAAAATCGGTGCGGGCGGCGAGCGCCCGGCCGCCGGGCTCCTCGGCATAACGACTCTCGCTGAGCGGGGCGATGGCCCCCGCCGGCACCGCGGCGAGCTCCATAGTCTGGAAGCGCCGGAGATCGACGATGGCGTCGACATGCTCGATCATCATCGGGCATTCCTCGACGCAGGCGCGGCAGGTGGTGCAGGACCAGATCGTATCCGGGTGGATCAGTGCCCCCGCGCCGACGATCGGCCGTTCCGGCCCACTGACGCCCGCCACCGGCCGGGCCTGCGGATAGTCGCTGCCCCGATAGGCGGGCGGCGCGTCCTTGAAACTGCCGGCGAGGTCCTGGATCAGCCGCTTCGGGTTGAGCGGCTGACCGGCGGCGAAGGCGGGACACGCCACCTCGCAGCGGCCGCACTGGATGCAGGCATCGAAGCCGAGCAGCCGGTTCCACGCGAAGTCCGCCGGCACTGCCACGCCGAGGCGCGGCGCGTCGAGATCGGCCGGGATCAGCGCCGTCGCGCGTTCACCCTCGAAGCGGCCGGGACGCGGATGGGCGGCGAGATGGAGCGCGCCGGCAAAGGCATGGCGCATCGGCCCGTCCGCCAGCAGGCGCACGAGGCCGAAACCGCCGAGAGACGCGACGACGAGGCCCAGCCAGCCGAGCGGACCCGTCAGGTCGAGCACAGCGTCCAGCGCCACCAGCAGCGCGCCGCCGAAATAGCCGACGAGCAGCAGCGGCAGGCGCTGGAAGGCGCCGCCCGACAGCCGCGCCGGCCTGGTGGGATAGCGGCGCCGGCCGACCATTCCGCCGCCGGCGAGCGCGACGAGGAAGGCGATGGCGGCGAGGGCCCAGAGCCACCGCGAGCCGGCGAGCGGCGGCACGAGGCCGAGCACCGCCAGCGCCGAGCCGGCAAGGAGGCCGCCGGCCGCCAGTGCGTGCATGCGGGCCGCATAGGGATCGCGCGCCACGACGTGATGGACGTCGACCAGATAGCGCTTCGGGATGGCGGCGAGGCCCGCCCACCAGTCGACGCTGGCCGGTCGCCCGACGTGCCAGCGCCGCGCCACCCGCACGGCCTCGACCGCCAGCAGGATGGCGAGCGCGACGATGACCAGGCTCAGGGCGGAGGCGGCGTTCATGGGCGTCCGTCACTCGATCGCGGCGCCGGGCGCGGCGTCACGGGTCTCTAGAGGTCCTTGCACAGGCGCAGCGCGTCATAGATCGCCGCATGGATGTTGCGGCCGGTCCAGGCGTCGCCGATGCGATAGAGGGCGTAGCCGTTCGCGCCGGTCCAGCGCTGCGGGCGGCCGGCGACCAGCGCGTCGAGATCGGTCTCGCCATCGTTCACCGAGCCCGCCCGCAGCGACTGGAACAGCCCCTCCACCGGCAGCGTGCCGTAGTCGACCACCACATGGTCGACGACACGCTCCTCCTCGGCGTCGGTCATGGTGTTGCGCAGCGCGGCGACGAGCCGGTTGCCCTCGGGATAGATCTCGATCAGCTCCATGTTCGGCGAGAGGATCACCCCGGCCTTGTAGAGCTCGCGCAGGTGGATCGGCTTGTTGGTGGTGCCGACCTCCTGGCCGATCTGCAGATCATGCGTCGCCATCTCGACGAGGCAACCCTTGCGCGCCAGCACTTCGGCGGTGGAGGCGGCGTTGTGGCCGCCGATCTCGTCATAGAGCAGCACGCTGCCGGAGGGCTCGACGCGGCCGGCGAGCACGTCCCATGTCGTCACCGCCCGTTCGGCGCCCTTGACGAAGCCGGTATGGGCGAGGCCGCCGGTGGCGAGGATCACCACGTCGGGCTGCTCGGCGAGGATCAGCGCGTCGGTCGCCTCGGTGCCGAGGCGGATGTCGACGCCCTTCTTCTGCACCTGCGCAGCGAGCCAGCGCGGGATGCCGGAGAGCGCCTCGCGCCAGGTGGCGCGGGCGGCGATGTTGATCTGGCCGCCCGGCTTGTCGTCCTTCTCGAACAGCACCACGCTGTGGCCGCGCTCGGCGGCGACCCGCGCCGCCTCCAGCCCGCCCGGGCCGGCGCCGACCACCACCACCTTGCGGGCCTTGTCCGCCTTGGCGATGACGTGCGGCATGGTGGCTTCGCGCCCGGTCGCCGCGTTCTGGATGCACAGCGCGTCGCCGCCGACATAGATGCGGTCGATGCAGTAGCCGGCGCCGACGCATTGGCGGATATCGTCGTCGCGGCCCTCGATCAGCTTGCGCATCAGATGGGGGTCGGCGATGTGGGCGCGGGTCATCGCCACCATGTCGACATGGCCTTCGGCGACCGCGCGGGCGCCGGTGGCGAGGTCGGTGACGCGCTGGGCATGGAACACCGGCACCTCGACCTCGCGCTTGATGGCGCTGGGCAGGAACAGGAACGGCGCCACCGGGAACGACATGTTGGGCAGCGAGACGGCGTGGCTCATCTCGTCGCGCGCCTGGCCGCCGATGACGTTGACGAAGTCGACGAGGCCGTCTTTCGCGTAAGTGGCGGCGATCTCCAGGCAATCCTGCTGCGACAGCCCGTCGGCGAGCATCTCGTCGCCGGACATGCGGATGCCGATCACATAGTCACCGCCGGTCGCCTCGCGCATCGCTTCCAGCACCTCGCGGCCGAAGCGCATGCGGTTCTCGAGGCTGCCGCCATATTCGTCGTCGCGATGGTTGACGGAAGGGCTCCAGAACTGGTCGATCAGGTGGCCATGGGCGGCGGAAACCTCGCAGCCGTCGAGCCCGCCCTCCTTGCAGCGCCGCGCGGCTTGCGCGAAGGCGCGCACCACCCGGCTTATGTCGTTCTTGTCCATGGCGCGCGGAATGGTGCGCGAGGCCGGCTCGCGCCGCGCCGAGGCGGAGATGGTCGGCAGCCAGTGTTCGGTGTCCCATTTGGTGCGCCGGCCCATATGGGTGAGCTGGATCATCAGCTTGGCACCATGGGCATGCACCCGCTCGGCGAATTGCTGGAAGTAGGGGATCACGCTGTCGTCGGCGACGGAGATCTGTGCCCATGGCGTCGCCGGGCTGTCGAGCGCCACCGAGGAGGAGCCGCCGAACATGGTGAGGCCGATGCCGCCCTTGGCCTTCTCGGCATGATAGAGCTGGTAGCGCTCCTGCGGCTTGCCGTCCTTGCCATAGCCGGGGGCATGCGAGGTCGACATCACCCGGTTGCGAATGGTCAGGCCCTTGATGGTCAAGGGTTTGAGCAAGGCCTCGGCATTGGGGATCATGTGGCGGCGCGCGCTCCTCACACCGGTCCATTGGACGATCGTGCCACGATAGGTCGCGTCCGGCTATGGCGGACAGAAGATTTTCGCCATGCCGCTGGAAGCGTTGCGACGAGGGCCCCGGAGGGCCGTCACCGTATCAGCCGCAGGAGGGCGGTGGGGCCGGCGAGCAGCAGGATGAGGATCGCCAGCGGCACGCAAAAGACGAAACCGACATATTTGAAGCCGAGGGCGCCGACGATGCCGCCGGCGAAGAACAGCATCACGAACATCGTCAGCAGCTTCAGCTTCTCGCGGTCGGCATAGATCAGCGGCAAGCCGGGCTGCCGCCGGCGATTATGGTTGAGATAGAACAACTTGCCGAGTTCGATGCCGAGATCGGTGACGACGCCGGTCATGTGGGTGGTGCGGATCTTGGCGCCGGAAAGCTTGGTGACGGTGGCGTTCTGCAAGCCCATGATGAAGCACAGCACGGCCACCGCGGCGACCAGCGCGAGCGGCGAGCGGTGGGCGAGGTTGCCGAGCACGCCGAAGGCGAGCAGCAGAAAAGCCTCCAGAGTCAACGGGATGGCATATTCCCGCCCGGCCTGGTGCAGGCGCGCCCAATTGACCAGCGCCGCCGAGGTGGCGGCACCGAGCACGAAGGGCAGCAGCGCGCCGACGCCGGCGACGACCAGGCCGGAAGCGCCGATCACCGCATTGTCGGCCATGGCCGAGATGATGCCGGACATGTGCGAGGTATACTGCCCGACCGCCAGGAGGCCGCCGGCATTGGTGGCGCCGGCCACGAAGGTCATGGCGAGGCCGAGCCGGGCATCGGCGAGCGGCGTGCGCTCGGAGGCCAGCATGCCGGCGGCGAAATGCGAATAGCGGTGGGCCAGCCGCTGCTGGTCCGTGGAGGTTTCGGGCGCGGTCATCGGCAATCAGCGCGGCGGGGCCGCGTCCATCGGCAGGCGGGAAGGCGGCGGTGGAACTCCCTCAACGCCTTGACTTAATGCCTTTGCCGCCTCCGCGCCACAGCTATTGCGGCATCAGGAGCCGGTCCGTTCGGCGCGCGGCGGGCGGCCGAAATGGCGGGCATAGGCGGTGGAGAAATGCGCCGCCGAGCGGAAGCCGCAGGCAAGGCCGACATCGGTGACCGGCAGCGTCGACAGACGGAGCAATTCGCGCGCGCGATCAAGGCGCAAGCCGAGATGGTAGGCGGTCGGCGTCACCCCGAGATGCTGGCGGAACAACCGTTCGAGCTGGCGCGGCGATACCTCGATGTGCCGGGCGATGGCGGCAATGCCGGGCGGATTCTCGAGCGTCGCCTGCATCAGGCGCACGGCGCGGGCGAGAGAGGGGTCGGGCAGCGGCGGACGGGGGCGGGCGGAGGGGCGGCGAGCCAGCGTGCCGGGCTCCAGGATGAACTGTTCCGCCACCCGGTCGGCGACATCGCGGCCGCAGCGGGCGGCGATCAGGGCAAGCATCATGCGCATCGGGGCGACGCCGCCGGTGCAGGTGAGGCGATCACCATCGATGACGAAGGGGGCTTCGATGAAGTCAACATGCTGGAATTCCTCGCGAATGGCGGCGAGGTTCTCCCAGTGGATGGCGCAGCGGCGGTGGTCGAGCAGGCCGGCCTCGGCCAGCACGAAGCTGCCCGTGCAGAGAGCGCCGAGCGCGATGCCGCGCCGCGCATGACGCCGCAGCATGTCGGCGACCGCCGGCAAGGCGGCGTGGCGGATGTCGATGCCGCCGCAGACCAGCAGCAGGTCGACCTCCTTCGCGGCGGCCAGCGGGCGCGAGGGAGAGAGGGTGAGGCCGTTGCTGGCCGCCGCCGGCCGCGTATCGGAGGTCAGGATCTCCCAGGAATAACTCTCTGATTCCGAAACGTAATTCGCCATCCGCAACGCTTCGAGCGCGTTGACGGTCGCCACCATGGAATGGTTGGGCAGGGTGAGGAACCCCACCGAGGAGATGCTGGCGAGATCGGGAGCCGGGCGCATGCGATCATTTCCTGAAGCGTCCCGCGCCAAGCGGGCTGCTGTCAAAAATCCCATTCCTCGACATGCGGAAGCAAGAAAGCCGCCGCAAAAATGTCCTGACGGTCGACATCAATAGGCAGGTTCATATCGTTCGTGTGGGATATTGTCATGTCATTGTCTTCCTTGGGTTTTCGGAGCTGGGCGCGGCGTGCGGCGCTGCCGTTCGGATTCGCCCTGGCGGTGACCGCCGGTAGCACGGTATTGATGCGCGCGGCGATTTCCACCAGCGAGGAACCGGCTTCGCAGCCCGTGGCGCGGGTGATCCTGCCGCCGCCGGCCGAATCCGCCCCGGCCGCCCATGGCGGCCATCCGGCGCCGACCTATGTCCGCGCCATCGAGTCGGATGCGGTATATGCGCCGCCGAAATCGGAAAAAACCGTTTCGACTCATAAGGTTGAGGGTGCCGTGCCGTCGGCGGCCGTTGCGGCGCTGCCTCAGGGCGTGGAGCGTTTCGACCGGTGTTCCGGGGAGTGCGACAGCCGCGATCCGCTGATCGAGCGCGCCAGCTACCCCCAGGGCGCGCCGGCACCGGCCTACGAGGTGGTGGGCACCCCGGCGCCGCAGGAAGACAACGCCTTGTTTTCGCTGCCGAAATGGGAAGACGGCGTGGAGATGGTCGACAGGGCCAAGGCGGCGGTGGTGTCCGCGGGCACGGAGGCGGCGGGCACGCTGAAGAAGGCCGTCGACGGCGCCTCGGATTTTGCCACCGGCCTCGTGCGACCGGGCTCCGCCTCGGTGCAGTGAGGTGTACGATCGGGCCGATCTGTCCGGTCCGACCGGCCTTCACGCGCGGTGAGGCCGATCGGAGGCCGGATCAGCGATCCACCACCAGGTCGGAGGTCGGCTTCGAGCAGCAGAGCAGCGCCATGCCGGCATCGATCTCGCGCTGGCGGATGCCGCCGCCATGCTTCATGTCGACGGTGCCGGAGGTGAGCTTCGACTTGCAGGTGCCGCACAGTCCCTTCGAGCAGGAGGAGGGCAGGCGCACCCCGTTGCGGCGGGCGGCATCGAGCACGAACATGTCCGACCGGACCTCGATGCTGCGGTTCTGCTTGGCGAAGGTGACGGTGTAGGTGGCGACCTGCGGCTCGGCGGCGTGCGCCTCCCCTGCCGCCTCCGTCTCGACCACCTCGGCGGCGACGTCCGGCTCGGCCCTGGCGAGCTCCGCGAAGTCGAAGCTCTCCTCGTGGTGGCGGGCCATGTCGAAGCCGGTACCCTTCAGCATCTCGCGGACCGCCGCCATGAAGGGCGAGGGGCCGCAGACGAAGATCTCCCTTTCCTTGTAGTCGGGCGCGACGTGGTTGAGCAGGCCGAGATTCAGCCGGCCGCGCAAGCCGTGCCACGGCTCGAACGGGCTGTCGGCCTCGCAGATCGGCGCGAAGCGGAAATGGCCGGGCTGGTTGCGGGCCATCAGCTCCAGCTCGTCGCGGAAGATGATGTCCACCGGCGAGCGGGCGGCGTGCACGAAGACGATGTCGCGCGGCTCGGCGAGGTCGTGGAACGAGCGGGCCATCGACATCAAGGGGGTGATGCCGGAGCCGCCGGACAGGAACAGATAGCGCGGCGAAGGGCCGGGCGTGCCCTGCGCGAAGCAGGAGAAGTCGCCCATCGGCCCGACGGCGCGGATCACCGATCCCACCTTGATATGGTCATGCAGGAAATTCGACACCGGGCCGCCGGGCACCCGCTTCACGGTGATGGAGAGGGTGTGCGGGCGGGTGGGCGTCGAGGAGAGCGTATAGCAGCGGTGGATGGTCTCGCCGCCGACCTCCAGCTCCAGCGTGACGAACTGGCCGGGGGCGTAGCGGAAGACGCAGGGGCTGCGCGGGGCGAGCACGAAGGTCTTCACATCCGGCGTCTCGTCGCGCACCGCGCGCACCACCAGCGCGTCATCGGCCTCCGGGTCCCATTGCGGGAGCGAGGCGGCGAGGCGCGGGGCCGCGGGATCGGGCGAGGACGTATGGGTCGGGGCGCTCATATGTCGATTGTCCTGAAGCGACCTCATCCTGAGGTGCGAGCGAAGCGAGCCTCGAGGGAGGCTAGTCTCGGGGGTCTTCCGTTTCAGCATCCTTCGATGCCGCCTCCGGCGGCACCTCGGGATGAGGGCGTCTTGTGAACTGCGCGGCTTCCTCTCCCCATTGGGGAGAGGAAAGGTGCCGGTCCTGGCCGCCGGGTGGGAGATCTCCGGCGGAGTAGCCCCCTCTCCCCATTGGGGAGAGGGAGGAAAGATTTAACTCCGCCTTGCGGGACGTCATGGCCGGGCTTGTCCCGGCCATCCACGTCGTCGTTCCCATCGGAGCTCCCGTTCCAAGGCGTGGATCCCCGGACCAGGTCCGGGGATGACGGCGTTCCGGTTCGGGGCGGCCAGGATGAGGCGGGCGGGGTCGGGAGGACGGATGGGCGGCTCCCACCACCTCACCGCCCGATATGGTCCTGCATCCGGCCGACATACCAGTTGCAGAACTTGTCCACGAGCATCTCGGTATGCGGGGAATAGGGGCCGGGCTCGTAGGCCGGCGAGCGGGCGCCTTCCTGGCAATAGCCGACCAGGGTCGAGTCCTGGTCGTTGGTGGCGTCCCACACCGCGACGAGGTTCTCGACGTCGTAGTCGACGCCCTCCACCGCGTCCTTGTGCACCAGCCATTTGGTGCGCAGCAGCGAGCGCTCGGCATCGAGCGGCAGCACCGAGAACACCACCGCGTGGTCGGACATGAAATGGTGCCAGGAGTTCGGCTGCGTCCAGAAATGCAGCGCGCCGTGCCGGGGATCGTTGATCTTGCCGAGCAGCTTCCGGCACGCCGCCTTGGTGTCGCCGGTGTGGCTCTCGCCGTCGCCGGCCAGCGGCAGCCGCTCGGTGCGGAAGCCGGTGATCATGTCGTCGAGATGCTCCATCATCGTCGAGGGGAAGCCGCAGCTCTCCCATTCGCGATGCGAGGAGGTGATGAGCCGGGCGTAGTCCTCGGCCTCCTTGCGGCCGTGCTCGTCGAGCTCCTCCGGCGCGAAGCCGAAGCCATAGGCGAAGAGCGGCACGGTGAGCTCGGGATGGTTGCCCGCGCAGTGATAGCACTCGCGGTTGTTCTCCATGGTGAGCTTCCAGTTGCCGGGCTCGATGATGTCCTTCTCGAAGGCTACCTTGGCGTTCTTCAGGTCGTGCGGGGCGAGATAGGGCGCCATCTTCGCCGCCATCACGTCGAAATCCGCCGGCGGGTCGTCGGACAGGCAGATGAAGATCAGCCCTTCCAGCGAGCGCACATGCACCGGCTTCAGCCCGTGGCAGCCGGGATCGAAATCCCCGCCCATATGCTCGGCGAACAGGAGCTTGCCGTCGAGGCCGTAGGTCCAGGAATGATAGCGGCAGACGAGGTTGCCGACCGTGGTCTTGTAATCCAGCACCAGCCGGGCGCCGCGGTGGCGGCACACATTGTGGAAGGCGCAGACATTCATGTCGTCGTCGCGGGCGATGATCACCGAGGCGGTGCCGATCTCCACCGTCATGGCGTCGCCGGCCTCGGGGATGTCCGGCTCGACGCCGACGAAGATCCAGTGATGGCCGAAAATGATGTCGAGATCGGCCTTGAAAATCTCCGGGCTGGTGTAGAAGGGAGCCTCGAGGCTGTGGCCGGGCTTGCGCCGGCGCAGCAGGGCTTTCAGCGGCGTATCGGTGGAATCGAGCATCGCAACTCTCCCTCGCAACCTGCGCCCCGGGCCGCCTCCGGCCCGGCGCCGGCGGCGTGGCTTCCGGCGCATGTTCCCGGTTGCTGGATTGGAATTGTTCGACCAAGCGGGCGGCGTGACTTTCACATTTGCGACGCGGCTTTTCCTTGGAGCGACATTTGCCGGCAGCATGGCGGGCAGGGTGAGCTTTTGGGCAGGCGCCGGCCGGGCAAGGCACGCCGCTCGCGCGATCACGGAGACGGCCGCATGAACACCCCGCTCGAATCCTGGCTGTTCTGGGCGGTGCTGTCGGCGGGCTTCGCGGCGCTGACCGCCATCTTCGGCAAGGTGGGCGTGGAGAATGTCGGCGCCGACTTCGCCACCTTCATCCGCACGCTGGTGATCCTCGCCGCCATCAGCCTGATCCTCACCGCCTCCGGCGGCTGGCAGGGGATCGGCACGATAAGCCCGCGCAGCGGCCTGTTCCTGGTGCTGTCGGGGCTGGCCACCGGGCTGAGCTGGGTGTGCTATTTCCGCGCGCTCAGGATCGGCGACGCGGCGCGGGTGGCGCCGGTCGACAAGCTCTCGGTGGTGCTGGTGGCGGTGTTCGGGGTGATCTTCCTCGGCGAGAAGCTCTCCGGGCCCAACTGGCTGGGCATCGCGCTCATCGCCGCCGGGGCGGTGCTGGTCGCCTATAAGGGCTGAGCGCCGCCGGTGGCGGCCGGCGCGTTCACCGCACCCGCTCGATCAGCTCCATGGCGGCGTGCGGGTTGCGCAGCTTGTGGCCGCTGATGACGAACAGGAAGGTCTCGCGCGGGACGACCGGCGCCGGCTCGGCGACGAGCCAGTTGCCGAGATCCGGTGGGGTGCGCCCTGCCGCCCAATGGCGGGCGCGGGCGGCCCAGCTGTCGAGCTCGGCCTCGGAATAGCCCTTCGGATGGTCCTCGCGCGTGCCCATGATGCGGGCATAGACGAAGGGGGCGGTGAGATCGGCGATCAGCGGATGCTCGCTGTCGCCGGCGATGACGATGCCGACGCCGTGCTCGCGGGCCAGAGCGACGAAGTCCTTGTTGGCGAAGCTCTCGTGGCGCACCTCGACGACGTGGCTGAGGGCGCGGCCTTCATGGGTCTTCGGCAGCAGCGCGAGGAAGGCGGCGAAGTCGTCGGGGTCGAACTTCTTGGTGCCCATGAACTGCCAGTTGATCGGGCCGAGCTTGTCCTTCAGCTCGGTGATGCCGCTGGTGACGAACTTCTCGATGGAGGAGCCGGCTTCGGCGAGCACGCGGCGATTGGTGGCGAAGCGCGGGCCCTTCAGCGCGAAGACGAAGCCCTCCGGCGTCTCGTCGTGCCATTTGGCGAAGCTTTCCGGCTTCTGCGAGCCGTAATAGGTGCCGTTGACCTCGATGGCGGTGAGCTTGCCGGCGGCATATTCCAGCTCGCGCTTCTGGGCGAGGCCGTCGGGATAGAAGCTGCCGCGCCAGGGCTCGAAGGTCCAGCCGCCGATGCCGATGCGGATGGGGGCCGGTGTCGTCATCGCGTCCTCCTCGCGTGGGGAGGGCGATCCTAGGGCAGAGGGAGGGCGGTGGAAATCCGAAACGGACGCGCGGGACGGATCAGTCCCCGGAAGGGACGGTGTTGGCGACGAGGAGATCGGCGGCGACGCTGCGGGCGATGACGAGCCGCGCATTGGGCAGGTCGTTGCCTTCCAGCTTGGCCGCGAGGCGGGCGTCGTCATAGCCGAAGCCGCGCCAGCGGGCGGCGAGCCGTGCTTCCAGCACGTCGAGCGGCACGTCCAGCATCACGGTGAGGTCGAAGCGGGGGCGCAGCCCCGCCCAGGCGGGATCGTCGAGCAGCAGGTAATTACCCTCGACCAGGATGAGGCGCGCCTCCGGCCCGATGGCGCGGGCGCCGGCGCGGGCGATCTCCAGCTCGCGGTCGAACACCGGCACCACCACCTCGCTTCCGTCGTCGCGGCGCAGGCGGTCGAGCAGGACGGCGAGGCCGTCGACGTCGAAGGTGTGCGGCGCGCCCTTGCGGGCGAGGTGGCCGCGGGCCTCGAGCAGCCGGTCGTCGAAATGGAACCCGTCCATCGGCAGGATCTGCGCGAGGCCAGGGGCGGCACGGTCGAGGCGCTCCTTCAGCGCCTCGGCGAAGCTGCTCTTGCCGGCGCCCGGCGCGCCGACGATCCCCACCATGGTGCGGGGGCCGCGCTGGCGGGCGAGCAGCGCCTGCGCCAGGCCGGCGAGGGTGGTGCGGGCGGGGGCGCTCATCTCAATCGAACAGGCGCTGGCCGGCGAGGCTGGAGGCGACCGGAGCGGTGTCCGCCATGGCGGTGCTCACCCGCGCATCGGTGGGGGTGAAGCCGTGCAGCGCCTTGAACTGGCGGGAGAAATGCGCGCAGTCCGAGAAGCCGGATTCGAGCGCGATATCGGTGATGGAGCGACCGGTGGTGTCGAGCAGGAAACGGGCATAGCGCAGCCGCATCAGCCGGTAGAACTCCGCCGGGCGACGGCCCATCACCGTCTGGAACAGCCGCTCGAGCTGGCGGGTGGACAAATGCAGCCGCCGGGCGACGTCGGCGATGGGCAGCGGGTCGGCCATGTTCTGCTCCATCAGCAGCAAGGCGCGGCGCACGCGGTCGTCGGCGACGAGATCGGCGATCGGCGGGTGCGGCTGCGCCTGGTTGCCGGGGCGGGCGCGGTCGAGCAGCAGGACGTGGCGGCTCTTCTGGGCCAGCGAGCGGCCGAGATGCTTCTCGATCAGCGCGGTGGCGAGATCGGCGGTGCCACCGCCGCCGGCGCAGGTGATGCGGTCGCCGTCGATGACATAGAGCCGGTCGGCCACCGGGTGATGGTGCGGGAACTCATCGAGGAAGTCCTGGTAGTGATACCAGGAGACGCAGCAGCGCCGGCCGGTCATCAGCCCGGCGCGGGCGAGCACGAAGGAGCCGGTGCACACCCCGACCAGCGGCACGCCGGCCTTCGCCGCGCGCTTGAGATAGGCGACCGCCTCGTCGTCGAGCTGGGCGCCGGTGTGCAGCAGGCCGCCCACCACCACGATGTAGGAGAACTGCGCCGGATCGACGAAGGGCCCGGCGGGGGCGATGGTGACGCCGCAGCTGGCGCGGATCGGCTCGCTGCGCGAGGCCATGATGCGCCAGCGGCAATGGATGGGGCGCGAGCGGTCGCCCTCGTCGGCGGCGAGGCGCAGCTGGTCGACCAGCAGCGAGAAGGCCGACAGGGTGAAATTGTCGGTGAGGATGAAGCCGACATTCAGCACGGGCTGACCGGGGACCTTCGCGGGGGGGAGGGGTGTGTGCTCGCTCATGCCGGTCGCAATGCAGGTTTCGCGCCGGAGAATAGCAGAGATTGCCGGATCGTGGCGATGGGCACGGGGAGTTGTCGTCCGCCGCCCCCTCCTGGCCGGGAGGGGGCAGGGCAGATCTCCCTCAGGCGAGCTCGCGCCGCGCCTCCTCCAGCAGGCCCCAGACATAGGGGGCGAAGGAGCGCCAGACCTCGAGGCGGAACCGCTCCGGGGCCTCGCGCAGCAGCACGATCTCGGCCTTGGCGAACACCGTGCGGGTCGACATGCCCACCGGGAAGGCGGCGGTGTCGAGATCGAGCGGGCAGCCCTGGTTCAGCACATAAGCGGCGCGCGGGCCTTCCAGCGCGATGCCGAGCGAACGGTCGGAGACGTCGACCAGCGCATGCGGCAGGCCGGCGAGCGCGGTTTCCAGATCGGCGAACAGGGCGGCGGGATCGGCCTCCTCGGCGAGCAGCAGCCACTCGTCCGGCCCCAGCCAGGCGGCGAGGCGGGTGCCCGAGCGGGTGAAGCGGCAGGCCGTCCGCGGCAGATCGACGCCGAAGGCGGCCCCGGCCGGGCCGATGGCCGCCTCGCGGCCGCGAAAGGCGAGGCGGGTGCAGGGCGGGATCGCCGACAGGCGGGCGGCGGCGATATCGGGAACGGCGGCGGCGAGGGCGCCGAGCGGGAACAGGAGGTCAGACATCGAGGCGGGCTCCTTCCGCGTCGTAGAAGACCGGGTCGACCACCTCGACCGGGATGGCACCCTTCGGCATGGGCACCTGCAGGGTCTGGCCGAGGCGGGCGCGCCCGCCCTTGACCATGGCCAGCGCGATGGAGCGGCCGAGGGTGGCGCTCATATAGGAGGAGGTGACGTGGCCGAGCATCGGCACCGGCACCGGCGCGTTGGGGCTGGCGACCACCTGCGCGCCTTCCTCCAGCACCACGGCGGGGTCCCTGGTCAGGAGGCCGACCAGCTGCTTGCGGTCCGGCAGGAAGAAGGCGGCGCGGTTGAGCGAGCGCTTGCCGACGAAATCCTTCTTCGCCTTGCCGACCGCCCAGCCGAGATTGACGTCGTCCGGGCCAGCCGTGCCGTCGGTTTCCTGGCCGACGATGATGTAGCCCTTCTCGGCGCGCAGCACATGCATGGTCTCGGTGCCGTAGGGCGTGATGCCGAACGGCTCGCCGGCCTTGAAGATGGCTTCCCACACCGCGCGGCCATAAGCGGCCGGCACGTTGACCTCGAAGCCGAGCTCGCCGGCGAAGGACAGGCGGAACAGCCGCGTCGGCACGCCGGCGATGCGGCCTTCGGCGACGCTCATATTCGGCATCGCCTCCCTGGACAGGTCGATGCCCTCGACCAGCGCGGCGAGCACCTCGCGGGACTTCGGCCCCTGCACGGCGATGACAGCCCATTGCTCGGTGGTGGAGGTGAGCCACACGTCGAGATCGGGCCACTCGGTCTGGAGATAGTCCTCCATATGGGCGAGCACGCGGGCGGCGCCGCCGGTGGTGGTGGTGACGTGGAAGCGGTCGGAGCTGAGGCGGCCGACCACGCCGTCATCCATCACGAAGCCGTCCTCGCGCAGCATGACGCCGTAGCGCAGCCGGCCGGGGGCGAGCTTGGTCCAGGCATTGGTGTAGATGCGGTTCATGAACTCGGCGGCGTCGGGGCCGACCACCTCGATCTTGCCCAGCGTCGAGGCGTCGAAGATGCCGACACTCGAACGCACCGCCTTGCACTCGCGGGCGACGGCGGCGTGCATGTCTTCCCCGCGATTGGGGAAGTAGAGTGCGCGCTTCCACAGCGAGACCGGCTCGAACACCGCCCCGCGCGCTTCCGCCCAGCCATGGATGGGGGTGACGCGGACGGGATCGAACAGGTCGCCGCGCGCGGTGCCGGCGAAGATGCCGAAGGTGGTGGGGGTGAAGGGCGGGCGGAAGGTGGTGAGGCCGATCTTCGGCACGCTGGTTCCGAGCTGCTCCGACACGATGCCCAGCGCATTCATGTTGGAGGTCTTGCCCTGGTCGGTCGCCATGCCCGTGGTGGTGTAGCGCTTCACATGCTCGATGGAGCGCATGCCCTCGCGGGTGGCGAGCGCGATGTCCTTGGCGGTGACGTCGTTCTGCCAGTCGACGAAGGCCTTGGCGAAGGCCGGGTTGCGGCCGTGCGGGACGGCGCCGATGAAGCCGTCGGCGCCGGTCTCCGTCGCCACCACGCCGAAGGCGCGGCTGCCGGTGGCGGCGGTGCCGGCGGCCGAGCTTTTCAGGGCCTCGGCGGCGGCCTGTTCGCCGGCATGGTAGCCGTCGGCCAGCGCCGCGGCGAGGCCGTAGCGGCCGCGGCAGGCGCCGGCGGAACGCTCGCGCTCGGCTGACTGGCCGGGCAGATAGGCGCCCAGCGTCTCGTCCCAGGCCAGCTTGCCGCGCGATTGCGAGAACAGGTGCACCGAGGGCGTGAGGCCGCCGGACATCAGCACCGTGTCGCAGGCGACGGTCTCGTTCAGGCCGACCTTGCCGTTCTTCACCTTGGCGAGCTGCGCCGCCTTCACCCGCAACCGGCCGGCGGTGCCGGTGACGACGGTGGAGGGCCGCACATCGATGCCGGCGGCCAGCGCGCGGGCCGGCCAGTCGCCTTCCGGCGCGGCGCGCAGATCGGCGATGGCGGCGATGGCGACGCCGCCGGCCGCGAGCTCGAGCGCGGCGCGGTAGCCATGGTCGCCGGCGGTGAAGACCACCGCCCGCTCGCCGGGCTTCACGCCGTAGCGGGCGAGGTAGGTACGGGCTGAATCGGCCAGCATCACGCCGGGGCGGTCGTTTTCCGGGAACACCAGCGGGCGCTCCAGCGCGCCGGCGGCGATCACCACCTCCTTCGCCCGCACCTGCCAGAGCCGCTCGCGCGGCAGGCGCGGATCCGGGTCGGCGAGATGATCGGTGACGCGCTCGGCGAGCGCGATCATGTTGTGCGGGAAATAGCCGAAGGCGGTAGTGCGCGGCATCACCGTCACCCCGGCCGCCGCCAGCTCGGCCAGGGCGTCGGCCAGCCATTGCGTAGCCGGCTTGGTATCGACCATGGCGTCGGCCGCGGCCAGCAGCGAGCCGCCGGGCTCGGCCTGCTCGTCGACCAGGATGGTGCGGGCGCCGGCGGCCGAGGCGGCGAGCGCCGCGGCGATGCCGGCCGGGCCGGCGCCGATCACCAGCACGTCGCAATGGGCGTAGTGCTGGGTGTAGCGGTCCGGGTCGGGCAGGGTCGGCGCCTTGCCGAGGCCGGCCATGGCGCGGATCTTCGGCTCGTAGAGGCGCTTCCAGGCGCCCGCCGGCCACATGAAGGTCTTGTAGTAGAAGCCGGCCGGCAGGAAGGGCGCGAACAGGTCGTTCACCGCGCCGGCGTCGCGGGCGAGCGAGGGCCAGCGGTTCTGGCTCTCGGCGGCGAGCCCGTCATAGAGCTCCACCTGGGTGGCGCGCAGGTTCGGCGTGACGCGGGCGGCATCGCGCCTCACCTCGACGAGGGCGTTCGGCTCGTCGGAGCCGGCCGAGAGGAGGCCGCGCGGGCGGTGATACTTGAACGAGCGGCCGAGGAGATGCACGCCGTTCGCCAGCAGCGCCGAGGCGAGGGTGTCGCCGGCATAGCCGGGATAGTTCTGCCCGTCGAAGCGGAAGGTGAGCGGCGTGGCGCGGTCGATGCGTCCGCCGGACGGGGTGCGGAAGGGGGCGGTCATGGCCACAACTCCGAGGGTAGGTGTACCTCTCCCCGGTGGGGAGAGGTCGCCGCGCAGCGGCGGGTGAGGGGGAACGACATCGGGAAGCCAAGAAGTCCCCTCACCCCAACCCTCTCCATCGAAATCGGATGTATCCGATTTCGACCATTCCAGAGGCCGAACTCGGCAACAGCCGAGTTCGGTGCGGGGAGAGGGGGAAAGAGGCTGCTCATTTCGCTTCCCGTTCGGCATCGGGCCACGCCGGACTGGAAGGCGTGGATGGTCGGGCCGAGCCAGGTTGTGACGGCGTTTGTCGGCGCAGGAGAAGCCGAAAGGTGTCGAGCGTCGCTCATTTCGCCTCTCCCTCGACATCGGGGCGGGGTTCGCCGGCCTTGTAGGTGGTGACGAAGAAGTCGCTCACCGTGTCGCGCAGCGCGTTGAAGAAGCGGCCGCAGCCATGGACGTGGCGCCAGCGTTCGGCGTGGCGGCCCTTCGGATTGGTGCGGTTGTAGAGGAAATCCGCCCATTCCTGGTCGGACAGCGCGGAGGGATCGGCCGGGCGGGCGACATGCGCCTCGCCGCCATAGGCGAACTCGATTTCCGGGCGTTCGCCACACCAGGGGCAGGTGATGATCAGCATCAGCAGGCTCCCGCGCTGTTCGGCTCCCGCATCCCGCGAGGCTCGCGGCGCGAGCCCCTCGGGATGAGGTGGTTCGGGTTTGAAAAAGGAACCTCGTCCCGAGGCGCCCGGCGGCTCGCCGGGCCTCGAAGGAGGGTCATGGGAGAGCATGCCATCCTCGCCTCCTCAGTGCGCCACCGCCGCCGCCGCCGCCTCGTCGATGAGGAAGCCGTCACGGAAGCGCTCGATGGTGAAGGGGGCGTTGATCGGGTGTGGCTCGTCCTTCGCGATGGTGTGGGCGAAGACGTGGCCCGAGCCCGGCGTGGCCTTGAAGCCGCCGGTGCCCCAGCCGCAATTCACGTAGAGGCCGGGAACCGGGGTCTTGGCGATGATCGGCGAGCGGTCCGGCGTCACGTCGACGATGCCGCCCCAGTTGCGCAGCATGCGCAGCCGCCGGAACTGCGGGACCAGTTCGCAGATGGCGTCCAGCGTGTGGGTGGTGACGTGCAGGGCGCCGCGCTGCGAATAGGAGGTGTAGGCGTCGGTGCCGGCGCCGATCACCATCTCGCCCTTGTCCGACTGCGAGATATAGGCGTGGATGGTGTTGGACATGACGACGGTCGGGAAGGCGGGCTTCACCGGCTCGGAGACCAGCGCCTGCAACGGGTAGCTCTCCAGCGGCATGCGTACCCCGGCCATCGCCATCACCACCGAGCTGTGGCCGGCGGCGGAGACGCCGACCTTCTTCGCCCGGATGAAGCCCTTGGACGTCTCGACGCCCTCGACGGCACCGGACGGGCCGCGGCGGATGCCGGTGACCTCGCAGTTCTGGATGATGTCGACGCCGCGGGAATCCGCCGCGCGGGCGAAGCCCCAGGCCACCGCATCGTGCCGGGCGGTGCCGCCGCGCCGCTGCAGGGCGCCGCCGAGGATCGGGTAGCGCATCGAGGTGATGTTGAGCGGCGGGCAGAACGCCTTCACCTCTTCCGGCGACAGCCATTCATTGTCGACGCCGTTGAGGCGGTTCGAATGGACGTGGCGCTTGAAGCTCTGCACGTCGTGATGATTATGCGCCAGCATCAGGACGCCGCGCGCCGAATACATCACGTTGTAGTTGAGATCGGCGGAGAGGCCTTCCCACAGCTTCACCGCGTGCTCGTAGAGGGCGGCGCTCTCGTCGAACAGGTAGTTCGAGCGCACGATGGTGGTGTTGCGGCCGGTATTGCCGCCGCCCAGCCAGCCGCGCTCGATCACCGCGACATTGTGTATGCCGTGCTCCTTGGCGAGATAATAGGCACAGGCGAGGCCGTGGCCGCCGGCGCCGACGATGATCACGTCGTATTCCGCCTTGGGTTCGGGCGTGCGCCATTGCGGCTGCCAGCCCTTGTGGCCCCCGAAGGCGCGACGGATGAGATTGAGGCCGGAGAAGGTCTGCATGGGATCGTCCTCGCCCGGAATGAGCGCGATGACCGCCATGCTGTACCGATGCCGCCGCCGGAGCGAGCATCTTTTGGGCGCTGACGTTGAACGGATGCGACATGGGAAAAACGACGCCCGGAAACGGGTGCCCGATGGCGGCCGCCTTCATGCCGTCAATGTGATCTGCGCTACTGCCGCCGCGGGGAAGGCGGCCGGGCATCACCTTGCGGAAGCCATGTTCGGACCCTACCTCGCTCCCGACGCAGAAGGAAACCGAGCATGTTCGACCCCCGCAGTTTCGACGCCAAGCGCCTCCTCGACCAGTTCCTCAGCCCGCAGCAGCCGGCGGGCGGGCAGGTGCCGGCGCGGACCGGGCAGCCGGGCGGCGGCAGTCCGCTCGACGGCATTCTCGGCCAGCTGGGCTCGCTCGCCGGCAGCTTCGGCGGCAGCAAGCCGGCCGCCCGCAGCCCGAACGGCTTCGGCGGCACGCATCCCCCCGGAGCCCGGCCGGCCGGCGTGCGCGACGCCCAGCCCAAGGATACCCAGGATGCCCAGCCGCGCGAGCCGCAGCCGCGCGACGCCGGAGACCTGATGGGCCGGGCCAAGGACTATCTCGGCACCAATGGCGGCTCGCTGGCCTCCGGCGCGGCGGCCGGGGCGCTGGTCTCGCTGGTGCTCGGCTCCAAGAGCGGGCGCAAGATGGCCGGCAATGCGGTGGCGCTGGGCGGCCTCGCCCTTGTCGGCACGCTCGCCTACAAGGCCTACAACAACTACCGCAACGGCGAGGCGCCGCAGCAGACCACCGCCGATGTCGCCCGCAACCCGGTGCCGACCCCGGCGCAGCTGCCGCCGCCCAACTCGCCCTTCAACCCGTCGCAGACCTCGGACACGCAGCTGCCGCTGACGCTGCTGCGCACCATGATCGCCGCCTCGCTGGCCGACGGGCATATCGACGATGCCGAGCGCGTCGCCATCGCTGCCAAGCTGAACGAGAGCGGGGTCGCCGATCTGGGCGAGACCGAGCGCTTCCTCTCCGACGAGCTGGCCAATCCGGCGAGCGTCGAGACGCTGGCCCGCACCGTGACCTCCGAGGAGGAGGCGGCGGAGGTCTATATGGCGGCGCTGCTCGCCATCGACCCGGATTCGACCTCGGAACGCGCCTTCCTCGCCCGGCTGGCGCTGGCGCTGCAGCTCGACCCGGCGCTGACGCCGCATCTGGAATCCGCCGCCCGCGCCGCCCGGCAGGGCTGAGGGAGCCATCGCCCGTGAGGCCGGCTTCGGCCGACGCTCATGGGCAGCGCGCCCTGGCAACGCCTCACGGGCAACGCTTCGTTAAGGTTAATCGACGCTTAAGCAATCGCGGCGAGACTGCGCTCCAACTTTTGATTCCGGCGGCCGGACGCCGGAGGAGTGCAGGAGCGGTTCGCATGGGTATCGATCGGCGATGGAGGCAGGGCCTCGCGGCTCTCGGGCTGGCGACGGGGCTGGCGGCCGGGCTTGCCCTGCCGCTCGCCGGTGTCGCGCAGGCCGCCGATCCCGTCGCCGCCGATCCCGCCGCCGTGGATGACCTCTCCGCCGACGACCTGCTGGCCAAGGCGCCGCAGATCGAGGAAAGCCGCTTCTGGTATCTGCGCGTCGATGCCGGCTATGTCTTCAACGAGACGCCGGACGGCGTCGGCGGCGGCGGGCTCGACGATGCCGCGCTGGTCGGCCTTGGCATTGGCGGGCGCTTTTCCGACTGGCTGCGGCTCGACCTGACCGCCGACTACCGCATCCGGGCGGACTACGCCCTCGGCGGGGTTTCTGGCGACTATGGCGTCGCCACCCTGCTCGCCAATGCCTATGTCGATCTCGGCAGCTGGAACGCGCTCACGCCCTATATCGGCGCCGGCATCGGGCTCGGCTATGCCGACCTCGACGCGCCGGGCTACGGCTCCGGCTGGGGGCTGGCCTGGGCGGCGATGGGCGGCGTCGCCATCGACCTCGCGCCGAACTGGCAGCTCGACCTCGGCTATCGCTATCTCGCGCTGGAGAACATCGATCTCGGCGGCGGCCTGCCCGATATCGACCAGGCCGCGCACGAAATCCGCATCGGCCTGCGCGTGGCGATCGACTAGAGCCGTTCCGGCGAACTCCGGTTCACCGGAAAGGATCCAGGTTCTTGTTTGGACGCGTTTTCTTCACGCGAACCGGATCCCACTCCGCTCGAAAACGCTCTAGCCGGCCGGCGACGGATCGGCCGGGCCGGCGGTGCGCCGCATGCGATGGAGGATGCGGTCGCCCAGGAAGACCTGGTGCACCGCCACCATGGCGACGTGCCCGGCGATGAAGGCCAGCAGCGCCCAGGCCAGCGGGCCGTGCAGCGCATTGGCCGGCGCCATCAGCCACTCGATCTTGGTATCGGAGGGGGCGAAGAGCTCGACGCCGAACGGCGCATAGCCGCGCCCCGAGCCGTAGAGCCGCGCCAGCGCCAGCGCCGGCACGACGACCATCAGCGCGTAGAGGCCGGCATGGCCGAGGCGGGCGGCAAGCCCGAGCAGCCCGCCGTCATAGGGCGGGCGATGCCGGCGATTGGCGAGCGCCCAGCCGAGCCGCACCACGACGAGAAGCAGCAGCAGCACGCCGAGGGTGGTGTGGCTGCCGACGAAGAAGCTGACCACCGGCGTGCGGCCGAGCGTGGCGCGCAGGATCATGCCGAGGAACTGCCAGGCGAAGAGCAGCGCCATGCCCCAATGCAGCGCGCGGCTGACGGTGCCGTAGCGCAGGGCGTTGTCGGTCAGGGTCGGCTGGTCGGCGGCGGGCATCGGGGCAGCAGGCATGAGGTCTCCGGCGGATATGAACGACGCCTTACTAGCGTTCCCGCGCGCGCCGCGAAATCACCCGGAGAACACGATGCGGTGTGATGGAACCGCAGCGGCGGTCCGCCCGTTGTCTCGCCGGCGCCGTGGGCGCCGTCGTCAAAAGGGGATCGCGGCCAAGGCCGGATCAGGGCCGGCGCCGTCGCAAAAGGGAGCTGAGACGTTCCATGGAAGATACACAGATCGGATGGATCGCCGCCATCATCATCGGCGGTGTCGCGGGCTGGATCGCCTCCGGGGTGATGAAGAGCGACACCGGAATTTTCGTGAACATCGTGCTCGGGATCATCGGCGCCGCCGTGGCGAGCTTCCTGTTCAGCTTCCTGGGCGTGAGCTTCGGCGGCTGGCTCGGCTATCTGGTGGCCGGGATCGTCGGCGCCTGCATCCTCATCTGGGGCGTGCGGGCGGTACGGGGATCGTCCGCGGCGTGATGCAACGCAGCATCGCGGCGTGACGGCGCGCCGCACGTCCCGGCGTCGATCGAGGTATTCAGGTGTAGTGCAGATCGATCGACGCCTTGGCGAGGCTCGATTCGCCCGGCGCCGGAGCGGCGCCGGGTGATTCGCGGCGACGCCGCGAATCCGGTTCGATTATTGAAGCTTATTTTGCGCGGCCGCCCAGGCCGGCCCTTCGCCCGCTTCCACATGCAGGACGGGAGTGACCTGCTGCGCGGCGATTTCCGCAAGGTAATTGATGGCGCTGCGGATCTGCGGGATCAGCATCGATATGTCTCGCTTGATGAGGCAAAGGTCGATGCCGACTTCCTCGAGCGCCAGAAGATGCGATTTCTTCAGCGGGCGCTCGCCCTTTTCCATTTCCACATAAGCCTGCGGCGGCAAGCCAAGACGATCCGCCAACGTTTCCTGGCTCAGGCCCCAATTCAGGCGCATGGCGACGAGATCATTTGCGTTCATCTGCCTATTTCCCGTGCGTCGAAAATGGCCGGTCGACAAGCTCCCGGATTCGAATACAGGACGGCTTACCTCTTCGTGAACGGGCGCAAGATCTTCCGATTTCCGGTTCGGAGAAATAACTCCGGCCGGAATCGCAACGATCTTGTCCAAAAAGAGGCGCAAACCTGATGTCGAGAACCAGGAAAGCTGCGTCATTTGCTGCCCTCACGTCATTCCGATATCCCCAACAAGTGCGGGGATATGAATCTAACTATGGAATAAATGTCATATCCAGTTTTTTGTTCCAATTGCGGCGCGAATACGTATTGCGTTGCGTCAAGGAACGCTCACTTTCGCGTTTGCAGTGCGGGATCGCCTGCGTGCCGTCGCGGGGCGCGGCGCCGGGCCGGCGTCGTGCCCCGCGGGCTGTCGAGGCTTACGCCGCGGCGGCCGGCTCCTGCGCCGCCGCGCGTCCGGCAAGCCGGGTGCGCAGGGCGGGGGGCAGCTGGCGGGCCGACTTCACGCGCGGCAGGTCGAGCTCGTCGATCGCCGGGGCCTCGCTGCCGTACAGCGCCTCATATTCCGCGTGATTGTCGAAGCGGCGGCGGGTGACGTTGTCGACGAAGGTCTCCGCCGGCATGCCCTCGGCGAGGATGAGGGCGTGGTCCGCCAGCTCGATGTGGAAATAGGTGAAGCGCGCCTCCGGCCGCTCGACGCGGCTGACCGTCGAGCCGTTGACGAGGGCGCCGGCCTGCACCAGCAGGCCGTCGATCAGCAGCGCGTGATCCGGCGACAGGAAGAGGTCGCGCGCCGGCAGGTTGTCGCCGAGCGCGCCGGCGGCGACGCGGATCGGGTAGGCGGTGAAGGGATCGGCGAACATGGCGATCACGCTCTGGCGGCCGATCCAGCGCACCGGCCGCGCCCGGCCGTCGGCGCCGAGCACGAGATCGCCGATGACGAGGTCCTCGACCACCCGGAACCCTTCGGGCGTCGCGATCCGCGTGCCGGCGAGGAAGCAGGCATAGCCGACGGTGCCGGTGGACGGATCGAGGATGAGATCGGCGGGGTTGAAGTTGCCGGACACGGTGACCGAGGAGAGCACGCCGCCCCAGCTGGCGATCGACTGGATGGTGACGCTGCCGTCGTCGTTCGTCACCGTGTTGAAGGAGGCGATGTCGTCATCGGCGAAATGCAGCTGGTCGCCGCTTCCGAAGCCCTGGATGTCCAGGCCGGAAACCTGCGCCGGCAGGTTCACGGTGCCATCGCCGCTGCCGCTGAAGACGATCGTCGACCCGTTGATGCCACCGCCGCCGCCGCCACCGATGCTGAAGGTCAGCGTGGACGAGCCCTCGACCTCGAAGGTGACGTCGGAGCCGCCGGTCCAGCCGGTGTTGTCGAAGGTCGCCCCGCCGGTGACCTTGATCAGCGAATGGCTGCCGGCATCGAGGTAGTCGGTGCTGACCGTTGCGCCATCGATGACCAGCGTCGAGCCGCTGCCGAGGAACACGCCTCCATAGGACGCATCGCTATCAACCGTCGTGGTCGCGCCGTTCCCAACATTCAAATCCGCCATCGGCCTGGCTCTCCTTGCTGTGAAATCCGACGGCGTGGGTGGCAATTTTGCGATTAAAACGCAATGAAATTAGTAAAAAATTAGAACTAATTATTATGAATCTCTCGGATTTTTGAACGAAAAAGGTATTATGATGGGTGTTATCCCCTCCGCTTGAGGGGGGCATCCGCTCGACGGGATGGAGCCGGCGCGACTCACATGGCCGCCCGGTGGGCGGGGGGGGCACGCCGACGCGGCGTTGCCGGCGTCAATTCCGCACAGCTTCCGGCCGCTTGTGTTTCGCCGGTCGGTGGCGTATTTCCTCGCTCGGGCTACCCCTCCCCAACGAGGGGCACCCATCTGGAAGGATGGTTCATCATGACGACTGCTGCGAAGCCGGCTGCGACGCCGGCCAATCCCAATTTCTCGTCCGGCCCCTGCGCCAAGCGCCCCGGCTGGAACCTTCAGGCCCTGTCCGACGCGCCGCTCGGCCGCTCGCACCGCGCCAAGGTCGGCAAGGCGAAGCTGAAGCTCGCCATCGACCTCACCCGCGAGATCCTCGACATTCCCGCCGATTACCGCATCGGCATCGTCCCGGCCTCCGACACCGGCGCGGTGGAGATGGCGCTATGGTCGCTGCTCGGCGCCCGCCCGGTCGACGTGCTGACCTGGGAAAGCTTCGGCGAGGGCTGGGCCACCGACATCGTCAAGCAGCTGAAGCTGAAGGACGCCCGCACCCTCAAGGCCGGCTACGGCGCGCTGCCGAACCTCGCCGAGGTGAATTTCGACCACGACGTGGTGTTCACCTGGAACGGCACCACCTCCGGCGTGCGGGTGCCGAACGCCGACTGGATCAAGGCCGACCGCACCGGGCTGACCATCTGCGACGCCACCTCGGCGGCCTTCGCGCAGGATCTCGACTGGAGCAAGCTCGATGTCGTGACCTTCTCCTGGCAGAAGGTGCTGGGCGGCGAGGGCGGCCACGGCATGCTGATCCTCTCCCCGCGCGCGGTGGAGCGGCTGGAGAGCTACGTGCCGGCCTGGCCGCTGCCGAAGATCTTCCGCATGACCAAGGGCGGCAAGCTGATCGAGGGCATCTTCGAGGGCGAGACCATCAACACCCCGTCCATGCTGTGCGTCGAGGACTATCTCGATGCGCTGAACTGGGCGAAGGCGCTCGGCGGCGGCAAGGGCCTGCGCGCCCGCTCCGACGCCAATTTCAAGGTGCTGGCCGACTGGGTGGCTGGGACGCCGTGGGTAGACTTCCTCGCCACGGACGCGGCGACCCGCTCCAACACCTCGGTGTGCCTGGTGGTCGCCGACCCGGAAGTGACGGCGCTCGCCCCCGACGCGCAGGCGGCCTTCGCCAAGGCGATCGCCGGCGCGCTGGAGAAGGCCAAGGTCGCCTACGACATCGGCGCCTATCGCGATGCCCCCGCGGGCCTGCGCATCTGGGCCGGCGCCACCGTCGAGGCCTCCGACCTCGCGGCGCTGACCCCCTGGCTCGACTGGGCCTATGAGGAAGCCAAGGCCGGCCTGAAGCAGGCGGCCTGACGCCCTTGCGCTGACCCTTCCCGCCCTTGGCGCGAGGGGACGGCGAGGGGCAGGCGGCCCGGCATTCGGCGGCGCATGTTCTCCCGGCATGGGCCGCCCTGCGCGCCGGACATTCGTGTCTTCGTGGCCGTATACCCGACGAACGCTCGTCGTCCCCTCCCGCCAATGGCGGGACGGGTTCTGCTCTCCCGCCCGACGGCGGGCCCGACACCCCCTTTGCGAACAGGATGAGGCCGATGGCTCCCCGCGTTCTGATTTCCGACGCCCTTTCCCCCGCCGCCGTGCAGATCTTCAAGGATCGCGGCATCGAGGTCGATTTCCAGCCGAACCTCGGCAAGGACAAGGACAAGCTCGCCGAGATCATCGGCGACTATGACGGCCTCGCCATCCGCTCGGCCACCAAGGTGACGCCGAAGATCCTCGAGAAGGCGGCCCGGCTGAAGGTGGTCGGCCGCGCCGGCATCGGCGTCGACAATGTCGACATCCCCGCCTCCACCGCCCGCGGCGTGATCGTGATGAACACACCGTTCGGCAATTCCATCACCACTGCCGAGCACGCCATCGCGATGATGTTCGCGCTGGCGCGCGAGATCCCGGCCGCCGACGCCTCCACCCAGGCCGGCAAATGGGAGAAGAACCGCTTCATGGGCGTCGAGCTGACCGCCAAGACGCTCGGCATCATCGGCTGCGGCAATATCGGCTCCATCGTCGCCGACCGCGCGCTGGGCCTGAAGATGAAGGTGGTGGCCTTCGATCCGTTCCTCTCGCCGGAGCGGGCGCTCGACCTCGGGGTGGAGAAGGTGGAGCTGGACGAGCTGCTGGCCCGCGCGGACGTGATCACCCTGCACACGCCGCTGACCGACAAGACCCGCAACGTGCTCTCCGCCGAGGCGCTGGCCAAGACCAAGAAGGGCGTGCGCATCGTCAACTGCGCCCGCGGCGGCCTCGTCGACGAGGCGGCACTGGCGGAGGCGCTGAAGAGCGGCCAGGTCGGCGGCGCCGCCTTCGACGTGTTCGTCACCGAGCCGGCCACCGAGAACCCGCTGTTCGGCCTGCCCAATGTGATCTGCACCCCGCATCTCGGCGCCTCCACCACCGAGGCGCAGGAGAATGTGGCGCTGCAGGTCGCCGAGCAGATGAGCGACTACCTGCTGCGCGGCGCCATCTCCAACGCGGTGAACTTCCCCTCGATCACCGCGGAAGAGGCTCCGAAGCTGAAGCCGTTCATCGAGCTCGCCGAGAAGCTGGGCTCCTTCGCCGGCCAGCTCACCGACACCGACATCAAGACCGTGCGCCTGACCTATGAGGGCGCGGTGGCGGAGCTGAAGATCAAGGCGCTGACCTCGGCGGCGGTGGCCGGCCTGTTGCGCCCGGCGCTCGCCGACGTCAACGTCGTCTCCGCCCCGAGCGTCGCCAAGGAGCGCGGCATCGTGGTGGAGGAGGTGACGCGCGAGGTGGCGGGCGATTTCGAGAGCCTGATCACCCTGACCGTGGTGACCGACAAGATGGAGCGTTCGGTCTCCGGCACCGTCTTCGCCGACGGGCGGCCACGCATCGTCGACATCAAGGGCATCAAGGTGGATGCGGAGTTCGCCCCCTCGATGATCTACGTGACCAATGAGGACAAGCCGGGCTTCGTCGGCCGCTTCGCCAGCCTGCTCGGCGAGGCGGGGGTGAACATCGCCACCTTCGCGCTCGGCCGCGACCGCCAGGGCGGCGACGCCATCGCCCTCGTCGAAATCGACGGGCGGGCGCCCGACGAGGTGCTCGCCAAGGTGCAGGCGCTGCCGCATGTGAAGCAGGCCAAGCCGCTGGCGTTCTGACGCCTTCCGCCTTCGGGCGCGCGGGGCCGGACGTTCCGGCTCCGCAAGGTCCGCCGGACCGGATCATCCGGGCGGGCGCCGCCGTCCCGCGCGGGCGGCGAGCCTCGCCTCAGAAGCGCCAGCCCATGAACAGGAAGGGGACGTTGCCCGGCGCGTCCCCGAAGGAGTTGGACGGCAGCGGCGGAATGTAGCTGGCAAACAGGTCCAGCCGCTTGAACAGCCGCAGGTTGAGAAGCGGCAAGATGTAGGGAATCGGCGCGCCGTCCCAGATGTCGTGGCGCATGGTGATGCCGGCCGCGTAGCCGAAGGACCAGGACAGGTTCTCGACGCTGGCGAAGGTCCAGGTGCGGCCATAGCCGAGCGCGACCTCGGGCCGGCGGTTGCTGTCCGCGAACACCATGCCGAACAGGATGTCGGACTTGACGGGCGCCACCGTCGAAGCCGGGTCTCCGTCATAGTGGTCGAAATAACGCGCATAGCCGCCACCCCAGGCCAGGTCGTTGAGATCCTTGCCGGAATCGTAGGTGGAAGAATCGTGCCAGGTGAAGCCGGTGATCAGGATCTCGTTGTGCCCCTGATGCACAAGGGCTTCGAAATCGGGAAACAGGGCGGTGACAAGATCTTCGGCCGAGGAACTCGAAATTCCTCCGAAGACAAGCAAGGCCGCGAGTCCTGGGCGAAGCCAGGCTTGTATATTTTGCGCCATGCACCTGCAGCCCCCCGGCCAGTGGGCTGACTATATTCAGGCGGATTCGTTTTGTCAGCAGGTATTACGCTGGGGAATGCCGGTTGCTGCCTGAGGCGAATGTAGCCGGGCAGCGAGGCGGGAGCCGCCTTTCTCCGTGCCAATGGCGGAGACGGCCGTTGCCAAGCGGACCGGCGCGGCCGGCCCGCTTCGTCGCCAGGCGAGAGGAGGGCTCAGCCCGCGAATGCCGCCCGGTACAGCTTCGACGCCGCCCGGGAGAGCTCGACGATGCGGCCCCAGTCGCCGGCGGCGATGGCGTCGTTCGGGCACACCCAGGAGCCGCCCACCGCCAGGATGTTGGGCTGCGACAGGTATTTGCCGACATTGTCCGGGCCGATGCCCCCGGTGGGGCAGAAGCGCAGGTCCGGCAGCGGCGCGGCGAGCGACTTGATGAGGTTCGAGCCGCCGACCGCCTCGGCGGGGAACAGCTTCAGCACCGAGAACCCCATGGCGGCGAGCGTCATCGCCTCCGAGGCGGTGGCGCAGCCGGGCAGCACCGGCACCGGCGCCTCGGCGAAGGCCTCCAGCAGGGCCGGGGTGACGCCGGGCGAGACCAGGAAGCGGGCGCCGGCGGCGATCGACTTCTCGACGAGATCCGGCCGGGTGACGGTGCCGGCCCCGACCACGGCGTCCGGCACTTCCGCGGCGATGGCCGCCATCGCCTCCAGCGCCGCCGGGGTGCGCAGCGTGACCTCGATCAGCGGCAGGCCGCCCTCGACCAGCGCGCGGGCGAGCTTCACCCCCGCCGTGACGCTGGGCACGGTGACGACGGGAACGACCGGCGCGCGGGCGAGCAGGAACGAGGGATCGGGAAGCGACATGGCGGAAATCCTTCAGCGACTATCCTGGGCCGGATCGACGGCCGGCGACAATATGACCGGACATGCCGGGAAACGTGGCGCCAATCAACCGCCCCCGGCGCCGAATGTCGAGAGCCGATCCGCGGTACGGCGCGGTTTCCCGTCGCCGGGCGCGCGGGAGGCGCGGCCCAGCGGCGGCACCGACCTTGCAAGCCGGCCATCGCGCTGCAAACCTGCCGCCTCCGCTTCCGACCGCGAGACCCCGCATGCCGCCGATCTTCAGCCATGACCAGCCCTATCCCCGCGACCTGATCGGCTATGGCCGCCATGTGCCGGACCCTCGCTGGCCGGGCGCGGCGCGGGTCTGCGTGCAGTTCGTGGTGAATTACGAGGAGGGCGGCGAGAACTGCATCCTGCACGGCGACGCGGCCTCCGAGGCGTTCCTGTCCGAGATCGTCGGCGCCCAGCCCTGGCCGGGCCAGCGGCACATGAACATGGAGTCGATCTACGAATATGGCGCCCGCGCCGGCTTCTGGCGCCTGTGGCGGCTGTTCACCCGCCGCAATTTGCCGGTGACGGTGTTCGGGGTCGCCACCGCGCTCGCCCGCAACCCGGAAGTGGTGGCGGCGATGAAGGAGGCGGACTGGGAGATCGCCAGCCACGGGCTGCGCTGGATCGACTATCGCGACCATTCCCACGCGGCGGAGAAGGCTGATTTCGATGCCGCCATCGCCCTGCACACGCAGGCGACCGGCGAGCGGCCGCTCGGCTGGTACACCGGGCGCACCTCCGTGCATACGCGGGCGATCACCATGGAGGAGGGCGGCTTCCTCTATGATTCCGATGCCTATGCCGACGACCTGCCCTATTGGGTGGAAGGGCCGAAGGGGCCGCATCTGACCATTCCCTACACGCTCGACGCCAACGACATGCGCTTCGCGGTGGCGGGCGGCTTCAATTCTGGCGACCAGTTCTTCGCCTATCTGCGCGACAGCTTCGACGCGCTCCATGCCGAGGGAGCCGAAGCGCCGAAGATGATGTCGGTGGGGCTGCATTGCCGCCTCGTGGGGCGGCCGGGCCGGATCGTGGCGCTGGAGCGCTTCCTCGACCACATCGCCCGCCACGACCGCGTATGGGTGGCGCGGCGGATCGACATCGCCCGCCACTGGCACGCCGAACACCCGGCGACATGAAGGAGACGACGATGATCCGTACCCTGCCTGCCGCGGCCGGCCTCGCCCTGCTTGCCGCCGGCCCGGCATTGGCCGACACGCTCGCCATCCCGTTGCCCAAAGGCGCGACGGTGCAGACCATTCAGGCCGCCTATCGCTGCGCCGATGGCAGCCGGCTCGCCGTGAGCTACTACAACGCCCCGCCGGTGGCGCTGGCGAGCCTGACGGTGGGCGGCGAATTCGTGGTGCTGGCCAATGTGCTCTCCGGCTCCGGCGCCCGCTATGCCGGCGGGCGCTTCATCTGGTGGAGCAAGGGCCGGGACGGCGACCTCTACGATCTCACCAAGGGCGAGAAGGCGCCGCCGCTGCACTGCCAGGGGGAGGCGGGCTGACGCCGGCGCACCGCCGCTCAATCGCGGGAGGTGAGATGGGCCGGGAGATGGCGCTGCACCACCAGGACCAGCAGCGCCGTCGACCAGCCGAACATCAATATGCCGTTCGCCGAGGCCAGCGGCCCGAGCAGGCGGGTCTCGACGATCCGCTGCGAGCCGCCATAGCCGAGCGTCGTGTAATTGACGAAGGCCGAGTAGTAGGCGTCCTCGGAAACGGGCGCGAGACCCAGCGTATCGAAGAGCAGGCCCCACAGCCCGACCTCCAGGACATGGGCGGCCAGCATCACCAGATAGGTGGTGACCAGCGCGACGGCGAGGCGCAGGTGGCCGCGGCCGCGCATGACGTGATGAAACGGATTCATCAGGGCGACGAGCAACTGGGTACCGGCGAGGTGGATCAGCATGGCGACGAGGCTGACCGCGAGACCGAGGAAAAGATCGCTTATCATGGATATGCCGCTTGGATGGAACGGTAGGCAGGGGAGCCGAGTCGGTGAGTGACGGCCTAGATATTCGTGCCATGCGGCGGCAAGAAATCCACCTCGCTCTCGAATGGGCGGCGGGCGAAGGATGGAATCCGGGCCTCGCCGACGCACCGGCCTTCGGCGCCATCGATCCGCAGGGCTTCCTCGTCGCCGAGAAGGACGGGATGCCGGCGGCGGTGATCTCGGTGGTGAACTATGACGAGGCCTTCGCCTTTCTCGGCTTCTACATCGTGCGGCCCGACCTGCGCGGGCAGGGTATCGGCTTCCGGCTGTGGCAGGCCGGCCTCGCCCATGCCGGGCCGCGGAGCGTCGGGCTGGACGGGGTGGTGGCGCAGCAGGCCAATTATGCGAAGCAGGGCTTCGCCTTCTCCCATCGCAACATCCGTTTCCGCAGGCAAGCCGGCGGGCCGGCGGCCGGCGCATCCGGCGGCGGTCTCGATCTGCGCGAGGTTCTCGACCTGCGCGAGGTTCCGTTCGAGGCGGTTCTTGCCGAGGATGCGCGGGTGTTCCCCGCGCCGCGCGGGGAGTTTCTGAGGGCGTGGCTGGACACGCCGGGCCATGCCGGGCGTGCGCTGCTGCGCGCCGGCCGGCTGGCCGGCTGGGGCGTGATCCGGCCGGCGCGCACGGGATTCAAGATCGGGCCGCTCAACGCCGAGGATCCAGCGGCGGCCGAGGCGGTGCTCGCCGCGCTGCTGGCGGCGGCGGAGGGCGGCGACGTGTTCCTCGACGTGCCCGAGCCCAATGCGGCGGCGGTGGCGCTGGCCCGGCGGCACGGCTTCACGCCGGTGTTCGAGACCGCGCGCATGTATCGCGGGCCGGTGCGGCCGGTGGCGCTGGAGCGGGTCTACGGGGTGACGAGCTTCGAGCTCGGCTGATCATTCCGGCGGGGGCGGTGCGCTCCGCCGTCCCCACAGGGTGGCGATGGCGATACCGGCCAGCACCAGCGCGTAGCCCACGGCGTGATAGAGCCGGAAGGCCTCGCCGAGAAAGGCGATGGCCAGCACCGAGCCGAACACCGGCATGAGGTGGAAGAACGGTGCCGCCCGGTTCGGCCCCACGAGATGCACGCCGCGGATGAAGCAGAGATAGGCCAGCACCGAGGGAAACAGGCCGACATAGACCACGACCGCCAGCGTCTTCAGATCGGCATGGAAGGGCACGCCCTCCATCCGCTCCCAGACGAAGAACGGCACCAGCATCAGGCTGCCCAGCAGGGTGGTGACGGTGAGGAAGCCGAGCGGGCTCATGCCCGGGCGTCGCGCCAGCAGCGCCGAATAGACGCCATAGACCACCATGGCGGCGAGCGCCCACAGGTCGCCGACATTGAAGTCGATATGCAGCGCCACCGCCGGATCGCCGCGGCTGATGATGACGAACACGCCGAGCAGCGACAGCAATATGCCGGCGAACTGGCCGAACGAGAGATGCTCGCGGTTGATGATCAGCGACCAGAAGGCGATCATCAGCGGGCCGGTGGACTGGATCAGCAGCGCATTGATCGCCGGCGTGTATTGCAGCCCCCAATACATCATGGTGTTGAAGGCGGCGATGCCGGTGAGCGACAGCACCAGCACCACGACAACATGGCCGCGCAGCAGCGGCCATTCGCGCCGGATATGCGGCCAGGCGAAGGGCATCAGGATCGCCGAGGCGATGACCCAGCGCAGGAAGGCGAGGCCGATCGGCGGCACATGGCCGGCGGCAAGGCGGCCCAGCACGATGTTGCCGGCCCAGAACAAGCTCGTCAGCGACAGGAGCAGATAGGGCGCGTCATAGAGCCGGCGGAACATGGCGGAACCGGAATGCCTGCGAAACGGGCATTCGATCTAGAGGCTTTTGCGATGTTTTGGAATTACCGGATCGATGAGAAGATGTTTTCGCTGTCATCGAGGCCGCTGATGGATGCGGGTGAATCCCCCGATTGGATCCCCCCGATCCCGCGGGGAGGAGGCCGGACGGGCCAGCCCCGGCCGTGCCCTGCGGTCGCGCTGGGCGCTTTTGTCGCGCGCTCAGCCGGCGAGGAAGGCGGCGCGGGTCGACCACGGATCGGCGACGGTGAAGCCGCCCGGCAGATCCTCGCTCGCCTCTCCCGCGGCGGCGAGGCGGGCGCGCAGGGCGGCGATCTCCGCCTCCGGCAGGATCACCTCGTAGCGTACCAGCCCGACCGAGCCTTCCGGCGCCGGGCCGCCGCGCCGGCTCTGCCACACATTGAGGCCGAGATGGTGGTGGTAGCCGCCGGCGCTGACGAACAGCGCGCCGGGATAGCTCTCGGTGGTGACGGCGAAGCCGAGCCGCCCGACATAGAAGCGGCGGGCGGCGTCGATCTCGCCGACCTGCAGATGCACATGGCCCATGACGGTGGCGGCCGGCATCGGCTGCTCGACCGGCACCAGCGCCGGGGCTTCGGCAAGCAGGCGGTGGAGATCGAGCGGCTCGGTCGCCATGGCGACGCTGCCCTCCCGCCAGCGCCATTCGCCGCGCGGGCGGTCGCGATAGACCTCGATGCCGTTGCCGTCCGGGTCGTCGAAATAGAGCGCCTCGCTGACGAGATGGTCGGAGGCGCCGATGGGAACGCGGTAGGCGGCCAGGCGGCGCAGCACCACGGCCAGCGCCGGGCGGTCCGGCACCAATATGGCGAGGTGGAACAGGCCGGTGGTGCCGCGCGGGCGCGGCGTCGCGCCGGGAGCGACCTCCAGCTCGACCAGCGCGCGGCCGCCGGCGCCGAGGCGAATCGCGCCGTCGGCCGCGGTGCCTAGCGGCGTGAGGCCGACCACGTCGCGGTAGAAGGCCGCCGAGCGGGCGCCGTCGCGCACCCTGAGGCGCACCGCGCCCATGCGCAGCACGGCGGGGAGGGCGGGAGCGGCGGTCCCGGCGGTGGGGGCGGCGGTCGGCGCGGCGGTCGGCGCGGTCATGGGCGGGCCTCGGGGAAAGCTGAGGGTGGGGCATCCGACGGGGAAGGCCTGCGTGCTTCGAGGCTCGCCTTGCTCGCACCTCGCCATGAGGGCGGTCTCTTGCGAGGCGATGCCTCTGCTCGAGCGACCATCCTCATGCCGGGTGCCCGGCGCCGCCGGGGCCCGAAGCACGCAGGACCTTCCCGCATGGGATCGGTCGCCTGGAAAGTCGCCCTGCGCGGGCGCGGTTGCAAGCCGCAGCTGCTTGCAGGACTGCAAGGTCGTGCTGTCATTTCCCGCCGGTCCCGCCGCCGGGGCGGCCTGCGAAAGCGCGGCGCAGGCGAGTTTGTACAGAGTCCAAAGTCGGACATGTCCTTGCCTCCACCCGACCGATCCCGTAAGAGGTGGGCACCCCGGCCGGATCGCTTCGCCGGGTTTCCTTTCGTGCGCGCCGGTGCTTCTTGCGCCTTCAGGCGCGCCGCAATCAGGAGCTCGGCTCGTGGCGAATGTGGTCGTCGTCGGATCCCAGTGGGGCGACGAGGGTAAAGGCAAGATCGTCGATTGGCTCAGCGAGCAGGCGGACGTCGTGGTCCGCTTCCAGGGCGGCCACAATGCCGGCCATACGCTGGTGGTCGGCAACAAGACCTACAAGCTCTCGCTGCTGCCCTCCGGCCTGGTGCGCGGGGCGCGCCTCTCGGTGATCGGCAACGGCGTGGTGCTGGACCCGCAGGCGCTGATCGACGAAATCGGCCGCATCCGCGACCAGGGCGTCGATGTGACGCCGGAGCGGTTGCGCATCGCCGAGAACGTCACCCTCATCCTGCCGCTGCACCGCGAGCTCGACGCCATCCGCGAGAACGCCGCCGCCGCCGGCACCAAGATCGGCACCACCAAGCGCGGCATCGGCCCGGCCTATGAGGACAAGGTCGGCCGGCGCGCCATCCGGCTGATGGACCTCGCCTTCCCCGATACGCTCGGCGGCAAGATCGAGCGGCTGCTCACCCATCACAATGCGCTGCGCCGCGGCCTCGGGCTGGAGGCGGTGGACGGCGAGGCGCTGAAGGCCGAGCTGCTGGCGCTGGCGCCAAAGGTGCTGCCCTATATGGACCGCACCTGGGCGCTGCTCGACGATGAGCGCCGGCACGGCTCCAAGATCCTGTTCGAGGGCGCGCAGGGCGCGCTGCTCGACGTCGACCACGGCACCTATCCCTTCGTCACCTCCTCCAACACGGTGGCGGCGCAGGCGGCGACCGGCTCCGGCCTCGGGCCGGGGGCGATCGGCTATGTGCTCGGTATCACCAAGGCCTACACCACCCGCGTCGGCGAGGGGCCGTTCCCGAGCGAGCTCGAGGACGAGATCGGCCGCCGCATCGGCGAGCGCGGCCATGAATTCGGCACCGTGACCGGCCGGCCGCGCCGCTGCGGCTGGTTCGACGCGGTGCTGGTGCGCCAGACCGTGCGCACCTCTGGCATCAACGGCATCGCGCTGACCAAGCTCGACGTGCTCGACGGCTTCGAGGAGCTGAAGGTGTGCACCCGCTACCGGCTCGACGGGCAGGAGATCGACTATCTCCCCGCCGGCCAGGATGCGCAGGCGCGCGTGGAGCCGATCTACGAGACCATCGAGGGCTGGCGGGAATCGACCGCCGGCGCCCGCTCCTGGGCCGAACTGCCGGCCGAGGCGGTGAAATATGTGCGTCGTATCGAAGAACTGATCGGGTGCCCGGTGGCGCTGCTGTCCACCAGCCCCGAGCGCGATGATACAATCCTCGTGCAGAATCCCTTCGAGGCCTGAGACCCCGTACAGGTGATCCCTTAGCGTATGGCTGATTATTACCCGCTTCTGGCCCGCGCCATCGAACAGCAGCCCAACAAGGGCCGCGAGGCGCGCGAGGTGATCTATGCCCGCGCGCGCAAGGCGCTGCTGGTGCAGCTGAACGGCGCCAATCCCCCCATGCCGGAGGAGGATATCGCCCGCCAGAAGGATTTCCTGGAAGCGGCGATCCGCCGGGTGGAAGCCGATCACGGCGGCCGCGAGGCCGAACCGGCGCCGGCCGCCGCCACGCCGGCGTCCGCCGCTCCGAAGCCCGAGGCGCCCAAGCCCGCCTCCGCCCCCGCCCCCGCCACATCGCGGCCGGCCGAGCCCGAAGCCGCTGCGCCGAAGCCCGCCGCGCCGTCTTTCATCCCGCAGTCCCAGGATGTCGGCAAGGATCGCCTGGCGACGGATCGCCCCGCAACCGGGCCGTCCGGTCCTGCGGCGGGCTCGCCTGTCGCCGCGGGCGAAGGCGAGGGGGAGGCGGACGAGCTGTGGGCCGGGATCGAGCGGCCGCCGGTGCTTGACGAGGATGAGGCCGACGCCCGCGCCGAGCTGCCGGACGAGGCGTCCCGCAAGGGGCGCACGCGCCTGATCATCGGTGCCGCGGCGGCGCTGGTGCTGCTGCTCGCCATCGGCGGCGGGCTGTACAGCCAGCGCGACCGGCTGGCCGGGCTGATGCAGGGCGGATCCTCGCCGAGCGCGCCGTCCCAGCAGGCCGCACAGGCGCCGGCCGGCGCTCCGGCGCCGGAAGCGGCGGCCAAATCCACCGACCGCGTGGCGCAGGCGCCCTCCACGGCACCGACGCAGCAGCCGGCCGCCCCGCCGCCGGCCGTCCAGAGCGCGCCGCGCGCGATGCTGCTGGAGGAGGCGACCGGCGCCGGCCAGGGCCTGCAGCAATTCGTCGGCAAGGTCGACTGGAGCACCGAGACCTTCCAGCCGGGCACCGGCCAGCCGCAGGATGTCGGCATCAAGGCGGTGATCGACATACCGGACCGGAACTTCAAGGCGACGATGACCATCCGTCGCAACCCGGATCCCAATATCCCGGCCTCGCATATCGTCGAGGTGCAGTTCCAGCTGCCGTCCGATTTCGACTACGGCAATGTGGCGAGCGTGCCGGGCATGCAGGCCATGGCCTCCGAAGGCGCACAGGGAGCCCCGCTGCGCGGCCTCGCCGTGCGTGTGGCGCCGGGCTATTTCCTCATCGGCCTGCTCTCCGGCGAGCGCGAGCAGCAGTATAATCTGAGCATGATGTTCAGCCGCGGATTCCTGAACGTGCCGGTGGTGTTCGAGAACGGGCGGCGTGCCATTCTGGTGGTGGAGAAGGGGGCGAGCGGCGAGGAAGCCTTCCGCACCGCCTTCAGCGCCTGGGGGCTGCTGCGCCCCTCGCAGCAGCCGCAGCCGCAGCAGCCGAACGGCAACTGACACGGCGCGACGGGTCTGCCGGGCTCGTCGCTCACTTTCTTTTTTCGCGACTTTTCAACCTTCCGCAGCGTCCTTGCGGGCGGAAGCGGCCAGCCATGCGCCGGTCGCATGGGCAGGATGTGGCATCTGGTATACCAGATACAAAATGCCGGACTTAACTTGTGCTCCGACACTGTTTCACGGAGGCACACATGTTCGACGCGGTTCTCCCGGTCCTGCCGGTTCTGGTCATCGCCCACGCCTGGATGACGATGCTGGTCGCCCGCACGCTTTCGGCCGAGGCCGAGCTGGCCACGCTGCCGCCGGAAGCCTACCCGATCTGACGCCCTGCCGGCCGGCGCGGATCTTTCAATTGCCGGCCTGCAGAGGCCAGATCTCGACGACGCCGTGCGCGACGGCGCAGGGCGTGAGCGATACCAGGCGGATGGCCTGCGCCATGTCGTCGGCTTCGATCACCGCAAAGCCGGCGACCGGCAGCGGCGACGACATGAAGGCGCCGTCCGTGGCTTCCAGTCGCGTCGCCTCCGGGTTGCGCAACTGCACGGGGGCGCCGGCTATGCCCATCAGCGCGCCGTCGCGGCGCAGCTTTTCGTCATGAGCATGTGCGACGTCGCGCAGGGCCGGCGCGATACGCTCGTAACCCGCGCGGTCGCCATATCCGATCGTCACGAATAGCGGCATGGCCTGTTCCTCCTGTCGCCCCCGGCGCGCTCCCACGAGGACGTCGCGGGCCATAAGGGAGAATGGCCGAGACCCCGCGAGGGTTCCGCATCGGGCAATCGACCTCACACCGTATGGCCGCCTCATGGCGCCGCTCGCCGATGTCGACCGGGCCGCACATGATCACCCGCATGAAAAAGCCCCGCTCCGGGAGACCGGAGCGGGGCTTCGACGTTTCAGGCCGTCGGCCGGATCGGCCGATCAGGCGGCGGCGCGCTTGTTCAGCACGTCGACCAGCGTCTTGCCGAGGCGCGCGGGGGAGGGGGAGACCACGATGCCGGCCTCTTCCATCGCCGCGATCTTGTCCTCGGCGCCGCCCTTGCCGCCGGAGATGATGGCGCCGGCATGGCCCATGCGGCGGCCGGGAGGGGCGGTGCGGCCGGCGATGAAGCCGACCATCGGCTTCTTGCGGCCGCGCTTGGCCTCGTCCTTGAGGAACTGCGCGGCTTCCTCTTCCGCCGAGCCGCCGATCTCGCCGATCATCACGATCGACTCGGTGGCGTCGTCGGCAAGGAACAGTTCGAGCACGTCGATGAACTCGGTGCCCTTCACCGGGTCGCCGCCGATGCCGACCGCGGTGGTCTGGCCGAGGCCTTCCTGCGAGGTCTGGAACACCGCCTCATAGGTCAGCGTGCCCGACCGCGAGACGATGCCGACATTGCCCTTCTTGAAGATGTTGGCCGGCATGATGCCGATCTTCGATTCGCCGGCGGTGACGATGCCCGGGCAGTTCGGGCCGACGAGGCGCGACTTGGAGCCGTCGAGCGCGCGGCGCACCTTCACCATGTCGAGCACCGGAATGCCTTCGGTGATGCAGACGATGAGCGGGATCTCCGCCGCGATCGCCTCGCAGATGGCGTCGGCCGCGCCCGGCGGCGGCACGTAGATCACCGAGGCGTCGGCGCCGGTCTTCTCCCTGGCCTCGGCGACGGTGTCGAACACCGGCAGGCCGAGATGGGTGGAGCCGCCCTTGCCCGGGGAGGTGCCGCCGACCACCTTCGAGCCATAGGCCAGCGCCTGCTCGGAGTGGAAGGTGCCGTTCTTGCCCGTGAAGCCCTGGGTGATGATCTTGGTGTTGCTATTGATGAGTACCGACATCACGCAGCCTCCTTCACCGCCTTGACGATCTTCTGGGCGGCGTCGTCGAGATCGTCCGCCGGGATGACGTTCAGCCCGCTCTCGCGGATGATCGCCTTGCCTTCCTCGACATTGGTGCCTTCGAGGCGCACCACCAGGGGCACTTCGAGGCCGACCGTCTTCACCGCCGCGAGCACGCCGCGGGCGATGACGTCGCACTTCATGATGCCGCCGAAGATGTTGACCAGGATGCCCTTCACCTGCGGATCGGCGGTGATGATCTTGAACGCCGCCGTCACCTTTTCCTCGGTGGCGCCGCCGCCGACGTCCAGGAAGTTGGCGGGGGATTCCCCGTAGAGCTTGATGATGTCCAGCGTCGCCATGGCGAGGCCGGCGCCGTTCACCATGCAGCCGATGGTGCCGTCGAGGGCGATATAGGCGAGGTCGTACTTCGACGCCTCGATCTCCTTGGCGTCCTCCTCGGTCTCGTCGCGCAGGGCGAGCACGTCCGGGTGACGGTAGAGCGAGTTGGAATCGAAGGAGATCTTGGCGTCGAGGCACTTCAGCTCGCCGCCCTTGGTGACCA
The DNA here is from genome assembly GCF_018390555.1 of Ancylobacter oerskovii. GTDB lineage: Bacteria > Pseudomonadota > Alphaproteobacteria > Rhizobiales > Xanthobacteraceae > Ancylobacter > Ancylobacter oerskovii. Next base: position 181,936 of record NZ_JAHBGB010000041.1, read on the forward strand.
CCAGCGGGTTGATCTCCAGCATCGCCATGTCCTTGGCGACGAAGGCCTTGTAAAGTTTGTCAACCAGGCTGCCCGCCTGCTTGGCGAGGTCGCCGGTGAGGCCGAGCGCCTGGGCGACGGTGCGGCCGTGATGCGGCATGACGCCGGTCGCCGGGTCGATCGAGAAGGTGTGGATCTTCTCGGGGGTCGAGTGGGCGACTTCCTCGATGTCCATGCCGCCTTCGGTGGAGACCACGAAGGCGATGCGCGAGGTGGCGCGGTCGACAAGGGCGGAGAGGTAGAACTCCTTGTCGATGTCGGAGCCTTCCTCGATATAGACGCGGTTGACCTGCTTGCCGGCCGGGCCGGTCTGGATGGTCACCAGCGTCTTGCCGAGGATCTGCTTGGCATTGGCGGCCGCATCGGCGGCGGACTTGACGACGCGCACGCCGCCCTTCTCGCCCGCCTCGGCTTCCTTGAACTTGCCCTTGCCGCGGCCGCCGGCGTGGATCTGGCTCTTCACGACCCACACCGGGCCGGCGATCTTCGCCGCCGCGGCATCGGCCTCGCCGGCGGTCAGGACCGCAACGCCGCTCGGCACCGGGACTCCGAATTCGCGGAGCACTCCCTTGGCCTGATATTCATGGATGTTCATAAATCCCGCTCCTCCACAACCGGACGGCCGGGAGCGCCGACAAGCGCTCCCGTCGATTGGCGTATCCGTTTTCCCTATTACGCGCTGCGGCGCAAGGACGCTACTGCACGAAAGTGTTGCTGAGGGTGCCGATGCCCTCAATCGTGATCTCCACCGTGTTGGTGGGATTCTTCATGGTGCCGACACCGAGCGAGGTGCCGCAGCAGATGACGTCGCCGGGGTTGAGCGTCATGTCGTGCGAGATGCGGCTCACCAGCTGGCGCGCGGAGAACACCATGTCGCTGATCGGGTAGCGCTGGCGCTCGTCGCCATTGAGGACGGTGCGCACCACCAGCGTCGCGGGATCGACATCGGTGGCGACGACCGGGCCGAACGGGCCGAAGCCGTCGAAGCTCTTGGCCCGCACCCACTGGGCGAAGGTGGCGTCCTTGTTGATGATGTCGGCGGCGGTGATGTCGTTGACGCAGGTATAGCCGAAGATGTGCGCCCCGGCCTCTTCCTCGGAGACATTGGTCGCGGTCTTGCCGATGACGATGCCGAGCTCGCCCTCATAGACCACCTTGCCGTCATAGCTCGCCGGGCGGCGCACTTCCGCGCCGGGCTCGGTGAGGCAGGAGCCGGCCTTCAGCAGGTAGAGCGGATCGGCGGGGACGGGGGAGTTCAGCTTCGCCGCCAGGGCGTGGAAATTGTTCCACAAGGCGATGATCTTGGTGGGAACCGTCGGGGTGAGCAGCTTCACCGAGGCGAGAGCGAGGCTCTCGCCCGTCGGCTGCGCGCCGTCGAACATGTTGCCGGTGTGGACGGCGATGCTTTCGCCCTCGAGCGTGCCGAAACCGGCGACGCCCGAGCGCTCGAAACGAACCCAATGTGCCATTTACGCGGGACTCAGTTGTAGCAGCCGGCGATCTGGGCGCGCTGACGCACCAGAGCCAGCACGATGTCGATGGTCGGGGTCGGGATGCCGGCGAGGCGTCCCATCTCCTGCACCACGGTGACGAGCGGATCGATCTCCATGGCGCGCGAGCGCTCGAGATCCTGCAGCATCGAGGTCTTGTGGGCACCGACCGCGCCGGCGCCGTCGATGCGGCGCTCGACACCGACGCGGAAGTTCACGCCGGACTGCACGGCGATCTCCTGCGCCTCCAGCATCATCGCCTTGGCGACGGCGCGGGTGCCCGGATCACCGGCGATGGTGTCGAGGGTGGCGTGGGTGAGCGCGCTGATCGGGTTGAAGCAGAGATTGCCCCACAGCTTCAGCCACAGCTCGTCGCGGATGTTCGGCATCACCGGGGCCCGCAGGCCGCCGGCCGCGAAGGCTTCCGACAGCTTGGTCACGCGCTCGGAGATCTCGCCCGAGGGCTCGCCGAGCGGGAACTTGTCGCCATAGACGTGCTGGATGACGCCCGGCGCCACCACTTCGGTCGCCGGATAGACGATGCAGCCGATGGCGCGCTCGGGACGCAGGCCCTTCCACTGCTTGCCGCCGGGATCGACGCTTTCCAGCGTGGTGCCCTCGAGCTGGTCGCCGTGCTTGTAATAGTACCAGTAGGGCACGCCGTTGACCGCGGTGACCACGGCGGTGTCGTTGCCCAGCAGCGGCTGCATGGCATCGACCACGCCCGGGACCGAATGACCCTTCAGCGCGACGATGACGTAATCCTGCACGCCGAGATCGGCCGGATTGTCCGAGCAGGGAATGTGCTCGACCCGCTCCTCGCCATCGATGAGCAGCTTGAGGCCGTTGGCCTTCATGGCTTCGAGATGCGGACCACGCGCGACCAGGCTGACATCGACGCCCGCGCGCTTGAGCTGCACGCCGACATAACCACCGATGGCGCCGGCACCATAAATGCAGACCTTCATTGGGCTCCCTCCATTGTCCGCTTCGACCCCCGTACGTCGCGGACGTCATTATCTGGTATTTTGTATGCCATGATTGGGCACACTACGACTTTCGTCAAGGCTCATTTTGCCCCCGCGCGAAAACGTCGCGCCTGCCGTTACGTCGGTTGTCGCCGAGGCAGGGGCAGTTTCCCGGCATTGATTCAAGTTAAGCGCGACGGTGGTGTATTGTCTACCGTGTAAAGCGTTGTAAATCGCAGAACAATTGTCTCTGTCTGCCATCAAAAGACTGCCCCGGCAGCGGAGTTCCACTACCGGGGCAGCAATGCTTACTCATTTGACGGCGCATGTCCGATCGGGAAAACGGACCGGCCGATGCGAAAAGACGATCACGCGTCGGGGGCGACGGTGTGGTTGGCGAGCAGCTCGAGCGCCTTCACCAGCGCCGAGTGATCGAGCGCCGCGCCGCCATGCGCCGCCACCGAGGAGAACAGCTGCTGCGCCAGCGCCGTCGACGGCAGCGACATCTGCATCTGCCGCGCGCCGTTCAGCGCCAGGTTCAGGTCCTTCTGGTGCAGCTCGATGCGGAAGCCGGGATTGAAGGTCCGCTTCACCATGCGCTCGCCATGCACCTCGAGGATGCGCGAATTGGCGAAGCCGCCCATCAGCGCCTGGCGCACCTTGGCCGGATCCGCGCCGGCCTTCGAGGCGAACAACAGCGCCTCGCCGACCGCGAGGATGTTGAGCGCCACGATGATCTGGTTCGCCACCTTGGTGGTCTGGCCGTCGCCATTGCCGCCGACCAACGTGATGTTCTTGCCCATCTTCTCGAACAGCGGCTTCACCGTCTCGAAGGCCGTCTCCGGGCCGCCGACCATGATGGTGAGCGAGGCGGCCTTGGCGCCGACCTCGCCGCCCGACACCGGGGCGTCGAGATAGTCGCAGCCGAGAGCGTTGATCTTCTTGGCGTATTCCTTGGTCTCCACCGGGGCGATGGAGGACATGTCGACGACGATCTTGCCCGGGGTCAGGCCGGCGGCGATACCGCCCTCGCCGAACAGCGCCGCGCCGACATGCGGGGTATCGGGCACCATGGTGATGACGATGTCGGCCTGCCTGGCCACCTCGGTGGCGTTGGCGCAGGCGACGCCGCCCTTGCCGGTCAGCTCCGCCGGCACCGGCTTGATGTCGTAGAGATACAGCGTGTGGCCGGCATCGATCAGGTGCCCCGCCATCGGCGCGCCCATGATACCCAGACCGACAAATCCTACCTTAGCCATTGTTCTTTTCCTCGCGTCCTAGACTTCGAATGAGGGATGATCAGGCGGCGCCGCTGAGAGCGGAGATCCAGCCCAGCCCGGCGGCGGTGTCGCCCTTCGGCTTGTATTCGCAGCCGACCCAGCCGGTGTAGCCGATGGCGTCGAGATGCTTGAACAGGAAGCCGTAATTGATCTCGCCGGTGCCGGGCTCGTTGCGGCCGGGATTGTCGGCGAGCTGGATATGCGCGATCTGCGGCAGATTGGCCTCGATGGTGCGGGCGAGATCGCCCTCCATGATCTGCATGTGATAGATGTCGTACTGGATGAAGAGGTTGTCGGAGCTGACTTCCTCGATGATCGCCTTGGCCTGCTTGGTGTAGTTCAGGAAGAAGCCGGGAATGTCGCGGGTGTTGATCGGCTCGATCAGCAGCTTGAGCCCGGCGTCCTTGATGCGCGGCGCGGCATATTTCAGGTTGTTCACGAAGGTGTTGTGCAGGATCTCGCGATCGGCCCCGGCGGGCACGATGCCGGCGAGGATGTTCACCTGCGGGCAGCCCAGCGCGGTGGCGTAGGCGATCGCCTTGTCGACGCCGTCGCGGAACTCGTCGACGCGCTCCGGCAGGATGGCGATGCCGCGCTCGCCGGCGCCCCAATTGCCGGCCGGCAGATTGTGCAGCACCTGGCTGAGATTGTTGGCCTTCAGCTTCGCGACCAGTTCCTCCACCGGGAAATCATAGGGGAACAGGTATTCGACGCCGGTGAAGCCGGCCGCGGCGGCCTTCTCGAAGCGATCGAGAAAGGGCACCTCGTTGAAGAGCATGGTGAGATTGGCGGCAAAACGGGGCATGGACCGCTCCTAGGCAGGGACAGGATTTTTTGGGCTCTTGTCGATCGGTGGATCGTCCGGTCGATAAGAAAGCGTTTTCGTTTCAGATATTTGACGCGCCTCATCGAAGAGACGCCGCCGGGGCGGGTGGAGGCGCGACGGCCTCCACCGGAGCTTCACGGGACGACATACGCCCCAAGGCGAAGGCTCACGCGTTTTCCTTGGCGCTTTCCAGCGGCAGGTCGAGCACTTCCTCGAACTCGTTGACCGCGTCGATCTCCAGGCCCATGGCGATGTTGGTGACGCGCTCGAGGATGAACTCCATCACCACCGGCACCTGGTGCTCCTTCATCAGCGCCTTGGCGCGGGTGAAGGCGTCCTTGAACTCGTTGGGCGAGGAGACGCGCACCGCCTTGCAGCCGAGACCTTCCGCCACCGCGACGTGATCGACGCCGTAGCCGGCATTTTCCTCGGCATTGATGTTGTCGAAGGCCAGCGAGACCTCGAAATCCATGTTGAAGCCGCGCTGGGCCTGACGGATCAGGCCCAGATAGGAGTTGTTCACGACGACATGGATGTAGGGCAGCTTGTGCTGGGCGCCGACCGCGAGCTCCTCGATGAGGAACTGAAAGTCGTAGTCGCCCGACAGCGCCACGATCTCGGCATCCGGGTCGGCCGCGCGCACGCCGAGCGCCGCCGGCAGCGTCCAGCCGAGCGGGCCGGCCTGGCCGCAATTGATCCAGTTGCGCGGCTTGTAGACGTGCAGCATCTGCGCGCCGGCGATCTGGCTGAGGCCGATGGTGGAGACGTAGCGGGTATCGCGCCCGAACGCCTCGTTCATCTCCTCATAGACGCGCTGCGGCTTGAGCGGCACGTTGTCGAAATGCGTCTTGCGCAGCATGGTCTTCTTGCGGTCGAGGCATTCCTTGGCCCAGGCCGAACGGTCCTTCAGCTTGCCGGCGGCCTTGTACTCCTTGGCCACCTCGATGAAGAGCTCCAGCGCCGCCTTGGCGTCCGACACGATGCCGAGATCCGGGCCGAAGACGCGGCCGATCTGGGTCGGCTCGATGTCGACATGGATGAAGGTGCGGCCCTTGGTGTAGACGTCGACCGAGCCGGTGTGGCGGTTCGCCCAGCGATTGCCGATGCCGAACACGAAGTCCGAGGCCAGCATGTTGGCATTACCGTAGCGGTGCGAGGTCTGCAGGCCGCACATGCCGGCCATCAGGTCGTGATCGTCGGCGATGGTGCCCCAGCCCATCAGGGTGGGGATGACCGGCACGCCGGTGAGCTCGGCGAACTCGACCAGCAGGTCGGAGGCATCGGCATTGATGACGCCGCCGCCGGAGATGATGAGCGGCTTCTCGGCCGCGTTCAGCATCTCGATGGCCTTCTCGGCCTGCTTGCGCGTGGCCTTCGGCTTGTAGACCTCCAGCGGCGCGTAGGTGTCCTCGTCGAACTCGATCTCGGCCAGCTGGACGTCGATCGGCAGGTCGATGAGCACCGGGCCGGGACGGCCGGAGCGCATGATGTGGAAGGCCTGCTGGAACACCATCGGCACCAGCGCCGGCTCGCGGACCATGACCGCCCACTTGGCGACCGGCTTGGCGATGGATTCGATGTCGACCGCCTGGAAGTCCTCCTTGTAGAGGCGCGCGCGGGGGGCCTGGCCGGTGATGCACAGGATCGGGATCGAATCCGCGGCGGCCGAATAGAGGCCGGTGATCATGTCGGTGCCGGCCGGGCCGGAGGTGCCGATGCACACGCCGATATTGCCGGCCTTGGCGCGGGTGTAGCCCTCGGCCATGTGCGAGGCGGCCTCGACGTGGCGGGCGAGGACGTGGCGCATCTTCCCGTGGGCGCGCATGGCGGAATAGAGCGGATTGATCGCCGCCCCCGGCACGCCGAAAGCGGTGGTCACGCCTTCCTTCTCGAGAACCCGGATCGCAGCATCGACGGCACGCATCTTGGCCATGGCATTTCCTCCTCGCCGCCTTCTGGCGGCATGACAGGCGACCCGTCCGGCGCGCCTCGCCCTGCCGATGCAGGGCAGGCAGCGGAGCGCCGACGGGTCGGTTGGTGTCGGTCCCTTTTCAACCCCGTCGCGGATGATGCTGCAGGGCAGCATTATTCCGCGCTGCGGAATGAATTTCCGAAATCGCGGAAAACATGCCATGGGTCTCCCATTTCCGCAATACGGGATATATTTCTGATTTGCGAAAAAAGAGAAGTTGCGCCTTTATGGTGCTGCGACCTTTGGGAAAGGCGGCTGGCGCCGCGCCGTCGCCTGCGGAGGGATGAGATGACCGAGGCCGTAACCAGCATTCGACGCCGCGGACGCCCTTCCTCCTCGGGGGCGACGGAGAGCGGCGGCGAGGTGCAGTCGCTCGACCGCGCCATCTCGCTTCTGGAGGTGCTGGCGCTCTCCGACGGCATGACGCTGAGCGAACTCGCCCGCCGCGCCGAGCTGCCGACCTCCACCGTGCATCGCCTGCTCGCCACGCTGGACCGTCGCGGCCTGGTGGGCAACGACCCGGCGACCGGGCAGTGGATGGTGGGGCTCGGCCTGTTCCGCATCGGCTCGGCCTATCTGCGCATCCGCAAGCTGCCGGAAATCTCCCGCCTGCTGCTGCGCGAACTGTCCGGCGGGGTGGGGGAGACGGTCAATCTCTCGATGATCGACGGGCCGCATCTGATCTGCGTCGCGCAGGTGGAAAGCCATGCCGCCGTGCGGGCGTTCTTCCGCATCGGCGGCGCGCTGCCGATCCATGCTTCCGGCGGCGGCAAGGCGATCCTCGCGGCGATGAACCCGGAGGCCCGGCGGGCCTGGCTCGGGGGCGACCAGTTGCAGCGCTTCACCGAGCACACCCATGTGAGCCGGCGCGCCTTGCAGGGCGATCTCGCCGAGATCGCCGAGCGCGGCTTCTCCATCGACGACGAGGAGCATACGCCGGGCATGCGCTGCGTTGCCGCCGCGGTGCTCGACGAATGGCAGGAGCCGGTGGGGGCGATCTCGATCTCCGCGCCGACGGTGCGCATGCCGCCCGAGCGGATTCTCGACCTCGGCGCCCGCGTGCGCGAGGCCGCCCGGCGGCTGACGCAGCGCTATTCGGGATCCTGATGAAATTTTGCCGATATCGGCGTGAAATTTTATCGATTCGCGTCACACGTTGAGGTTGTCTTTGCGGCAACCATAGGTATGTTCGTGCTGTCATCACTCAGCAAAGTATTGCCTGATGCAGCTCTGGCGCGTGCCCGATCCCCAAATCTTCGATGAGGTACCCGAGTGGCGGATGGACCTGCATCTCGCCCGTGGAGGAGCGGGAGGCGAGGTCTATCTGGTGATCGGCGGGCTGGTGGCGGTGAAGGCCGAGGAACTCGGCACGCCCGTCGAGCCGGTCGAGGGCATGGCCTATTTCCGCTCGCCCTGGTTGCACTCCGATTGCCCGCGGCGGCTGGAGCTCTTCGAGGAGTGGCTGGACTATCTCTGGCCGGTCCCGAAGCTGGCGCCGGTCCGGTCCATGGGCTCCCTGCCGATGCTGGAATTGCAGGGCGCCGCGGCGCCGGCATCGAGGCTTCCCGAGGCGCTGTCGGCGCCGGCGGTGCTCGCGGGCGCGCTGCTGCCGTCGCAGGAATCGGTCGCGACCTTGCCCTTCGCCACCCGCAGCGGTGCGACGACCATCGTGCATCGCTGGGAGGCGTTCCCCGCAAGCCGGCGCTGCCGGGCCGGCGGATCGCTCATCGCGCCCAACAGTTTCGCGGCGCCGGAACTGGAAAGGCCGTTCGTGCCCAGCGGATTCGCCGCCGTCGCGCGGCAGCGCTCGCCGTCGCCGCTGCCGGCCTGCTTCCTCTACACGCTGGAGCCGTCTGCGGCGTCGGTGATGGAATGCGGCGTCCCGGTGCTGGCTTCCGCCCCGGCCGGCGGCGGGGTCGAACTGCGCTTTCCCCATAGGACGCCGACGCGTGCGCCGATCGCGGAACCTGCGGTGCTGCCGCCGCTGTAGGCGGGCATCGGCAGTTGCCGCCGGGTGGCCTGCACGAAAAAGCCGGGAAGAAAAAAGTTGGCCGGCGCCCCGCTCTCCGGGTGCGCCGGCCTCAGTCGCCTAGGAGGAACCGAACGTCAGGTGGCTGTCCCGCCCGGATTGATCATCCGGCCGATGCAGTCGCCAGAGCGTTCCGCTCCGGGAGGCTCGTGGGCCGCGGGGCGTCGAATGCGCCGCCGGGCCAATCCTCATATCGAACCGGGGCAAGCGCCCCGACCGGGACCCGCGGCGTGGCCGCGGGTCGTGACGCGACGGATCAGACCGCCTTGGCGTCGTGCAGGGCGGAAATCTCTTCCTGCGAGTAGCCGAGGTCGGCGAGCACTTCGTTGGTGTGCTGGCCGAGCAGCGGCGAGGCGGTCACTTCGACCTCGACGTCCGAGAATTTGATCGGCGAGCCGACGGTCAGGTACTTGCCGAGCTTCGGGTGCTCCACCTCGACCACGGTGCCGCTCTTGCGCAGCGACGGGTCGTTGGCGATCTCCTTCATCGACAGCACCGGCGCGCAGGGAATGTCGAACTTGCGCAGGATGTCGATGGCCTCGAACTTGGTCTTGTCGGCGAGCCAGCCCTCGATGAAGGCGAAGATGTCGAAGATCTTGTCCTGGCGGGCCTCGGCGGTGTTGTAGGCCGGATCATCGATCCACTCGGGCTTGTTCAGCGCCTTGCAGATCGGCGCCCAGGCGTGACCCTGCACCGTGAAGTAGATGTAGGCGTTCGGGTCGGTCTCCCAGCCCTTGCACTTCAGCACCCAGCCCGGCTGGCCGCCGCCGCCGGCATTGCCGCCGCGCGGAACCACGTCCGAGAACTCGCCATGCGGGTACTGGGGATACTCTTCCAGGTAGCCGAGGGCGTCGAGGCGCTGCTGGTCGCGCAGCTTCACGCGGCAGAGGTTCAGCACCGAATCCTGCATGGAGACGGCGACCTTCTGGCCCTTGCCGGTCTTGTTCTTCCCATGCAGCGCCGTGAGGATGCCGATGGCGAGATGCATGCCGGTGTTCGAATCGCCGAGCGCGGCGGCCGACACGGTCGGCGGGCCATCCCAGAAGCCGGTGGTGGAGGCGGCGCCGCCGGCGCACTGCGCGACGTTCTCGTACACCTTCAGGTCTTCATAGGCGTGGCCTTCCGAGAAGCCCTTCACCGAGGCGAGGATCATGCCCGGGTTGAGCTCCTGGATGTGCGCCCAGGTGAAGCCCATGCGATCGAGCGCGCCGGGGCCGAAATTCTCGACCATGACGTCCGATTCTTTGATGAGCTTGGTCAGCACTTCCTTGCCCTGCTGGGTCTTGGTGTCCAGCGTCAGGGAGCGCTTGTTGGAGTTCAGCATGGTGAAGTACAGCGCGTCGGCGTCCTTCACATGGCGAAGCTGGCTGCGCGTGACGTCGCCCGCACCGGGGCGCTCAACCTTGATCACGTCGGCGCCGAACCAGGCGAGAAGCTGGGTGCAGGCGGGACCCGCCTGGACGTGGGTGAAATCGATGATCTTAATACCTTCAAGCGGCTTAGACATCGTTGTCGACTTCCCTTTATTCGGTTTCGTTCGGCACGACGGCTCTCCCGAGCGTGCCGTAGAATAGGCTCCTACCCGCGCAGGTATCAGGAGCTTCCGTCTCCCCGTCTTCCGCCGGCAGGACCGGCGAAACACGTCCCAGGTGGTGCTTCGACATCGAACGGGCGGATGGCCGACCATTCACGACTTCTTCTCGCCACCTTAGGTCTTGCCGCGCGGGCCGCGGCATTGCCGCCGCAACCCGCGCAATTCCTTCGTGCGCGCCTATTCGGCTGCCTGCCGCACCGGCTCGCCCACCGCGCCGGAGGACTTGACGCTGTCGATGCGGTCGGCATCGAAGCCGAGCACCTGCGCCAGAATCTCCTCGGTGTGCTCGCCGAGCAGCGGCGAACGCTCCACCGGCACGTCGTTGTCCGACAGCTTGATCGGGTTGCCGACGGTCAGGTAGGCGCCGCGCGTGGGGTGATCGACCTCCACCAGCGTGCCGGTCTCGTAGAGCGAGCGATCCTCGGCGATCTCCTTCATGGAGAGCACCGGCCCGCAGGGGATGTCGTACTGGTTGAGGATCTCCATCGCCTCGAACTTGGTGTGGGCCATGGTCCACGCCTCGATGCGGGTGAAGATCTCGTTCAGATGCGGCAGCCGGGCCGCCGGCGTCGCGTAGTTCGGGTCGGTCTTCCAGTCGGGCTCGTGGATGACGTCGCAGATCTTGGCCCAGACCGGCGCCTGGGTGATGAAGTAGATATAGGCGTTGGGATCGGTCTCCCAGCCCTTGCAGCGCAGGATGCGCCCGGGCTGGCCGCCGCCGGAATCGTTGCCCGCGCGCGGCGTGGCATCGCCGAACGGGATGCCTTCGCCGAACTGGCTGTATTCGCGCAGCGGGCCGCGATCGAGGCGCTGCTGGTCGCGCAGCTTCACGCGGCAGAAATTCAGCACCGCGTCCTGCATGGCGCACAGCACCTTCTGGCCGCGGCCGGTCAGGGTGCGCTGGTAGAGCGCGGTGACGATGCCGAGCGCGAGATGCAGGCCGGTGCCGGAATCGCCGATCTGCGCCGCGGTGACGAGGGGAAGGCCGTCGCGGAAACCGGTGGTCGAGGCCGAGCCGCCGGTGCACTGGGCGACGTTTTCATAGACCTTGCAGTCCTCGAACGGGCCGGGGCCGAAGCCCTTCACCGAGGCGAGGATGATGCGGGGATTGAGTTCCTGGATGCGCTCCCAGGTGAAGCCCATGCGGTCGAGCGCGCCGGGAGCGAAATTCTCCACCATCACGTCGCAGATCTTCACCAGTTCCTCAAGGACCTTCTTGCCCTCGGGATTCTTGGTGTCGAGCGTGATCGAACGCTTGTTCGAATTCAGCATGGTGAAATAGAGGCTGTCAGCATTCGGGACATCGCGCAGCTGCGCGCGCGTCACGTCGCCTTCGCCGGGACGCTCCACCTTGATGACGTCGGCGCCGAACCAGGCCAGCAGCTGCGTGCAGGTCGGGCCGGATTGAACATGGGTGAAATCGAGGATTCGGACGCCGTCCAGTGCCTTGCCCATGAGGTTCCCTCTCCAAATATGGTGCCCGGCTTTTGCGCCGATGCTGTCGTTTTTTGGGGGAGGCGAAGGGCGGCCGAAGGGTGAAATCCCTCGGCCGCCCATCGTCCAACTCGTGTCGTCACCCTTCGAGCCAGGGCCCGCTTGGCTCGAAGGGCGTTGGTCGTGTCAGCTCTTCTTCTTGACGACGCTCTGCGGGTTGAGGCTGCCGATGTTGCCGCTCTCGCTGCCCGCCGCCGGGTCGATGACGGCGTTGATCAGGGTCGGACGACCGGAATTCATCGCCTCGTCGACGAAACGCTTCAGCTCGTCCGGCGTGGTGGCGTTGTAGCCGACGCCGCCGAAGGCCTCCATCATCTTGTCGTAGCGCGAGTCCTTGACGAAGACGGTGGTGCCGGGATCGCGGCCGGTCGGGTCGGTGTCGAGGCCGCGATAGATGCCGTTATTGTTGAACACCACGATGCAGACCGGCAGGTTGTAGCGGCAGATCGTCTCCACCTCCATGCCGGAGAAGCCGAAGGCCGAGTCGCCCTCGACCGCCAGCACCGGCTTGCCGGTTTCCACCGCCGCCGCGACGGCGAAGCCCATGCCGATGCCCATCACGCCCCAGGTGCCGACGTCCAGGCGCTTGCGCGGCTGGTACATGTCGATGACGCCGCGGGCGAGGTCGAGCGTGTTGGCGCCTTCGTTGACCAGGATGGCGTCGGGACGCTCCTTGATCACCTGCTTCAGCGCGCCGAGCGCCGAGTGGAAGTCCATCGGGGTGGAGTTCTTGAGCAGGCGCTGGGACATCTTGGCGATGTTGACTTCCTTGCGCGCCTTGATGTCGCCGAGCCACGCGTCGGACGGGGCGGTCCAGCCGGACTTGATGCCCTCGTTCAGCGCGCCGATCACCGAGCCGATGTCGCCGACCAGCGGAGCGACGATCTCGACGTTGGAGTCCATCTCCTTCGGCTCGATGTCGATCTGGATGAACTTCTTCGGGGCGTCGCCCCAGGTCTTGCCCTTGCCGTGCGACAGCAGCCAGTTCAGGCGGGCGCCGACGAGCAGGACGACGTCCGAATCCTTCAGGACGGTGGAGCGCGCCGCGCCGGCATTGAGCGGATGGGTGTCGGGCAGCAGGCCCTTGGCCATCGACATCGGCAGGAAGGGGATGCCGGTGGTCTCGATGAAGGAGCGGATCTCCTCGTCGGCCTGGGCATAGGCGGCGCCCTTGCCGAGGATGATCAGCGGCTTCTTGGCCGACTTCAGCACCTCGAGCGCACGCTCGATGGCCGACGGGGCGGGCAGCTGCTCGGGAGCGGCGTCGATGACCTTCACCAGCGACTTGGCGCCGGCTTCGGCGTCCATGACCTGAGAGAACAGCTTGGCCGGCAGGTCGAGATAGACGCCGCCCGGACGGCCGGACACCGCGGCGCGGATCGCGCGGGCGACACCGATGCCGATGTCGGCGGCGTGCAGCACGCGGAAGGCGGCCTTGCAGAGCGGCTTGGCGATGGCGAGCTGGTCCATCTCCTCGTAGTCGCCCTGCTGCAGGTCGACGATCTCACGCTCGGACGAGCCGGAGATGAGGATCATCGGGAAGCAGTTGGTGGTGGCGTTGGCCAGGGCGGTCAGGCCGTTGAGGAAGCCGGGAGCCGAGACGGTGAGGCAGATGCCGGGCTTCTTGGTGAGGAAGCCGGCGATGGCGGCGGCGTTGCCGGCGTTCTGCTCGTGGCGGAACGACACCACCCGGATGCCTTCGGCCTGCGCCATGCGGCCGAGATCGGTGATCGGGATGCCCGGGACGCCGTAGATGGTCTCGATGCCGTTGAGTTTGAGCGCATCGATGACGAGGTGGAAGCCGTCGGTCAGCTCCACTTCGGTCTCGGCGGCGGAATTCGTGTCAATCACTTGTGCTACTGCGGACATCCTGCTTCCTCCCGGAATCTTGTCTGCACCGTTTTTGAAGATCATCGCCAGAGTGTCAGGCCCGCCGGACCCGGAGCCGGCCGGGGCATGACGGAAACGCAGGCCGCGCCATCCCGGCGGCCGCTCCGCAGGCGGTTCGCCGCCGGCGCATCCGCCGACATGCTTTCCGCTCGCTTTCCATCCATACCCATGCCTTCACGTCCCAGATCGTCGACATGTCCCGTCGGCGAACCGCCGAGGCGGTCCGCCGCTCTAGTCAAGGTTCACGTGGCTCTCGACATGCCTCGCCAGCCGGAGCGTGTGGTCTCGGACCAAACGCTCGGCGCGGTCTGCGTCCCGCGCCTCGATTGCCTGGATGATTTCGAGATGATCGGACGCCGAACGTTGCGCCCGGTCCATCTCGAAGATCGTGCGGTGACGGATGGCCCGAACGTGGAAGAACAGGTTGTCCGTCATCGCCGCGAGTAGAGAGGAGCCGCTCAGCCGGATCAGCGCCTGGTGGAACGCGATATTCGCGGTCGAATATTCGTCGCACCGCTCGCGCTCGATCCGGTTCAGGTCGAACTCCTTGAAAAAGGCCCTCAATTCGGCGATCGCCTCGTCGCTCGCGCGGGAGGTTGCGAGGCGAGCCGCCATGCTCTCCAGCGCCGCCCAGGCCTCGATCATCTCGATGATCTCGGCCTTGGTGCGGCGCACCACCAGAATGCCTCGCCTCGGCACGGCCCTGAGCAGGCCTTCCTGCTCCAGCATCGCCACCGCCTCGCGGATCGGCGTGCGGCTTGCGCCAAGGCGCTCGGAAATGTCTCGCTCGTCGAGCAGCATCGGCTCGTCCGAGCCGTAGATGTTCATGTTGGTGATGGCTTCCTTCAGAGCGGCATAGGCCCTGCTCTTGAAGCTCTCCTTCGCCGGCAGACGCTCAATGGCGAGGCCATTGTCGCCGTTCTGCCACCTCTTGTTCAAAGCTGCCTTACTCACGAAAAAATCCTCACCGGGACGAGCCCGCCGCGGATTTCTTCGAAATTTGGCATACCAAATACCAGCATGTCAATCGGCGATCCCGGTGTCCGCGGAGACCGCGGCGTTTCTCGTCCCAAAGCCATTATCGTTGATGGATCAGCCTTCTATGAGGCTTTGGCATCCAGCGTTCCATCATTGCGTATGCAATATACCACGACGGAAGTCGCATGGCGAGAGCGGCTGAACACTTTGCCGTCCCGAGGGGCAAAATGTTCCTCCCGACACGGGCGGCAGGCCGGAAACGATGCGGTTGCTGGATTTTCGGATCGTCGAGGTGCCCGGCGCGCGGGCCGGGGCGGCCGGGGCGGCGGCTTCACGAAGCCGAGAGCGTACCCGGCGTAAGCTCCTGTCCCAGCGGCAGATTCGCCTCCGCGGACGCGTCCTGGCGGGCCGGCGGCGGTGTGGCGATCCGGCCGGCAGGGGAGGGGCGGTGGCGACGGGTCAGGTCAGGAACTTGCCGTGCTTTTCCACATGGGCCGCCAGCCCGAGGGTGTGCTCGCGCACCAGCCGTTCCGCCAGGTCGGCGTCGCGGGCGACCAGCGCGGCGATGATCGCCTGGTGCTCCTGCAGCGAGCGCTCGGCCCGATTCTCCTGGCGCATCGACACCGCGCGGATGCCGCGGATGTGGATGAACAGATTCGCTGTCATCTCGCCGATCATCTCGCAGCCCGACAGCCGGATGACGGTCTGGTGGAAGCGGATATTGGCGTCGGAATACTCGTTCATATGGTCGGCCGGCGCCTCGGCTTCGAAGTCGTGGAACACGTCGCGCAGCTCGGCGAGGTCGCGGTCGCTCGCGCGGACCGCCGCCAGCCGCGCCGCCATGCTCTCCAGCGCCGCCCAGACGATGATCATGTCGATGATCTCGCGCTTGGACTTGCGCACCACGAAGATGCCCCGGCGCGGCACCGAGCGCACGAAGCCCTCCTGCTCCAGCACGGTGAGCGCCTCGCGGATGGGCGTGCGACTGACCCCGAGGTCCTGCGACAGCTGCCGCTCGTCGAGCCGGATCTCGTTGTCCTGCCCGTACAGGTCCATCTCGGTGATCGCCTTCTTGATGGCGTCATAGGCGAGGGCGCGCAGGCTGGTATTGGCGGCGAGGGGCGCGATGTTCAGGCGTGCTTGTGTCTCGGCGGCTTCCACGGCGGCTTCCTCGTCCTCGTTTATGCGTCCGCCCCTGACAGGGCGGGGCGGCATCGGTGTCGAGACCGCTGCCGGGCGCGCGAATCCTCCAGAAAGGCGGTCGCGCTGGATCATCGTATACCACAGACCAGGGATGCAATCCTCACTTCGGCCGTGCGCAGGGAAGGAGAGGGCGGCCGCGCGTTCAGCGGCCCTAAAGTTGACGTTAAGTAATTACGTTAGGGAAAGTGACGTTGCGTCATTCCCCAGAGAATTTTTTCTGCATTGCTGGTATGCAAAATTTTGCATAACCAAAAATTCGTAGTATACGTGCTTCCGATCCGTCATCTGACGTGGCGTCAAACGCCCTGACAATACGGAAGCAACCAATAACAAGACGGTGTTCAGCCGAGGCATTACGTTTGGAAACGTTCGAGGAAGCCATGACAACTCCCGTTACGTCATCTTTGAGTAAGACGCGCTGGCTGCAGCTCGTGTTCGGCGTGATCTGCATGTGCATGATCGCCAACATGCAGTACGGCTGGACGTTCTTCGTGAACCCGATCCAGGAGCGTCACGGCTGGGATCGGGCCGCCATCCAGGTGGCCTTCTCCATCTTCATCGTCACCGAGACCTGGCTGGTGCCGGTCGAAGGCTGGTTCGTGGACAAGTACGGCCCGCGCGTCGTGGTGCTGTTCGGCGGCATCATGTGCGGCCTCGCCTGGGTCATTAACGCCTATGCGGTCACGCTGACCATGCTCTATCTCGGTGCGGCCGTGGGCGGCATCGGCGCCGGCGCGGTCTACGGCACCTGCGTCGGCAACTCGCTGAAGTGGTTCCCGGATCGTCGCGGCCTCGCCGCCGGCATCACCGCCGCCGGCTTCGGCGCCGGCTCGGCGCTGACCGTCATCCCGATCCAGAACATGATCAAGAATCAGGGCTATGAGGCGGCGTTCCTCTATTTCGGCATCGGCCAGGGCATCGTCATCACCGTGCTCGCCCTGTTCCTGATGGCGCCGAAGAAGGAGCAGATCGCTGCCTTCGCCGTGAACGTCGCCTCCAAGGTCGCCCAGACCGCCCGCGACTTCTCGCCCAAGGAGATGCTCTCCACCCCGCTGTTCTGGGTGATGTACGCAATGTTCGTCATGATGGCCGCCGGCGGCCTGATGGCGACCGCCCAGCTCGGCCCGATCGCCAAGGACTTCGGCATCGCTGACATCCCGGTCAGCCTGATCGGCATCACCCTGCCGGCGCTCACCTTCGCCGCCGCCATCGACCGCGTGCTGAACGGCCTGACCCGTCCGTTCTTCGGCTGGGTGTCGGACCATATCGGCCGCGAGAACACCATGTTCCTCGCCTTCGCCATCGAGGGCGTCGGCATCTACGCTCTGTCGGTGTTCGGCTCCAACCCGGTGCTGTTCGTGATCCTGACCGGCCTCGTCTTCTTCGCCTGGGGCGAGATCTACTCGCTGTTCCCGGCGATGTGCGGCGACGCCTTCGGCACCAAGTTCGCCACCACCAATGCCGGCCTGCTCTACACCGCCAAGGGTACCGCCGCGCTGATCGTGCCGTTCACCAGCATCCTGACCACGGTGACCGGCAGCTGGCACGCGGTGTTCGTGACCGCCGCCGCGCTGAACATCATCGCCGCCATCATGGCGCTGGTGATCCTCAAGCCGCTGCGCCGCTCGCATGCCGAGGCGGCCAAGGCCGCCAAGCTGGGGGCCGTCGCCGCGGAGTGATCCGCTGCCGCCGATCCTTTCTCCTTCCTGCCAGGGCGCACCGCGAGGTGCGCCCTTTTTGTTTGTGCTGTCGACGTCGCTCTCGGGAATGATTCCAAGTTGACGATAGGGAAATTTTCGAACGCCTCGCCGTCAGATATGGATTTCCTATAAGGATAATTACGTTGAGTTTAGGTTCTTGTTTGATATCTATAAATCTATCTGACCTAAAGTGAGCGACATTAATTGTAATTATATTTGAGTACAATTCGCATATATCAAAATTTATGTCATGACATTTGAATCTAATATCAAGTGTATATGAAGATATACATACATTATCGTCTGGTTCATACGTGCGACATAAGTGTGAAAAGGAGATTGGCATACATAATATTGTGGATTAGGATATGCCTCCAATCGGGCGTGTCCGATACCTTGCGTAAGCCCGTGGCGAGTGCGCCCGGCTGCCCTGGCAGGGGCGCGATCGAAGATCATTCGCCGCGAGGCGATGCCGCGGGAGGAGCGAAGAGCCCGCTCGCGGCCAAGCAGAAGAGCCGGCGCCCGTTGTCGAGACGGAGCGACCGCAAAAGCCGGTCAACGGCGAGTTGGTTTGGGAGAGGAGAACGTCCGATGGGCATGTTCACGGCAATGGAGCCCCACGGTTCGGTGCCGACCGCGCGTCGTCGCTCGTCGCGCAGGTAAGGCAGGCTTCTCTCCGACATCTCGTCTCATCCTGAAATGCATCGGTGCCCGACGGTCGCCGCCCTTTCCCGGGCGTGCGTGCCCGGCGGACAGAGGTTCAGCTCGTCGTCCCGGCCGTCCGGGGCGTCCAAAAACACAAAGCCGGCGCCTGCCGGCACCCGAAGCGGAAGAAATCGTTCAAGGAGAATTTGATGGCTACCCCAACCACTGCGGCCCTCGGGCCGGGTCAGGATTTTTCCGAAGGCAGGCGCTGGCTCCAGCTGATCGTCGGCATCGTCTGCATGGTGGCGACCGCCAACATCCAGTACGCCTGGACCCTGTTCGTTCCCGAAATCCAGAAGACCTTCGGCTGGGAACGCGCCTCGATCCAGATCGCCTTCACCATCTTCGTGCTGGTGCAGACCTGGCTGGCGCCGATCGAAGGCTACTTCATCGACAAGTTCGGCCCGCGCGTGATGGTCGCCTTCGGCGCGATCATGATCGGCACCGCCTGGGTGCTCAACTCGCAGGCGGTTAGCCTGACCGGCTTCTATGTCGGCGCGGCGGTCGGCGGCATCGGTGTGGGCTGCATCTACGCCACCTGCATCAACAACGCGCTGAAGTGGTTCCCGGATCGCCGCGGTCTCGCGGTCGGCCTCACGGCGGGCGGCTTCGGCGCCGGCTCGGCCGCCACCATCCTGCCGATCGCCTCGATGATCGAGAGCGCCGGCTTCCAGGAAACCTTCTTCTTCTTCGGCCTGCTGCAGGGCGGTCTCGCCTTCGTCGCGGCCTGGTTCCTCCAGTCGCCGAAGGCCGGCCAGGTCAAGGCGTCCGAGAAGCTGTCCCAGAGCCGTCGCGACTACACGCTGAAGGAAGCGCTGAACACCAAGCTGTTCTGGCTGATGCTCCTCATGTTCACCTGCGTCGTCACCGGCGGCATGATGGCGGTGGCCCAGCTCGGCGTCATCGCGCAGGACCTCGGCGTGAAGGAGTTCAAGGTCAACCTGTACTTCTTCACCATGGCCGCCCTGCCGCTCGCCCTGATGCTCGACCGCATCATGAACGGCATCTCGCGTCCGCTGTTCGGCTGGATCTCCGACCATATCGGCCGTGAGAAGACCATGGTGATCGCCTTCTCCCTCGAAGGCATCGGCATCATCGCGCTCGGCTATTTCGGCCACAATCCGTGGGCGTTCCTGATCCTGTCCGGCGTGGTGTTCCTGGCCTGGGGCGAAGTCTACTCCCTGTTCTCGGCGCTGGCCGGCGACGCCTTCGGCACCAAGCACATCGGCAAGATCTACGGCGTGCTCTATTGCGCCAAGGGCATCGGCGCCCTGTTCGTGCCGATCGGCAACATCCTGATGGAAGCCACCGGCACCTGGTCGAGCGTGCTCTACACCGTGGCCGCCATGGACCTGTTCGCCGCCTTCCTCGCGGTGACCCTGCTGCCGAAGACGCTGGCGAACCACGTCGCCAAGTCCACCACCGGTCCGGTGGTGACCTCGGGCACCGCGTCGGCGCACGCCTGATCCTAACTCCGGCGCGGGAGCGCCTCGGCAATCCCGCGCCGCCTACCACGCGACGGCAGGGCCTCCTTCGGGAGGCCCTTTTCGTTTGCGGGCGTCTCAGCCCGCCGGCGGCAGGCGGAGGGCACGCCGGGCGATGACCTCGACCTTGTCGCTGGCGGCGCGACCCATCGCCATCACGTCGGCAAGGCTGAACCAGCCGGTCTCCAGCGCGTCGTCGGCGGCTTCGCCTTCGCCGGACTGCCAGCGACAGCCGACCGCGATCATCGCGAAATGGTGCGCGAGGGCACCCGCTGCGTCGTCCTCGATGAAATCGAGCACGTCGATGAGTTCCGGCGAATCGGCCGCGATGCCGGTTTCCTCCATGAGCTCGCGCAGCGCCGCCTCGCGGAACGGCTCGCCCCATTCGATACGCCCGCCCGGATAGCCCCAGCGGCCCTGGTCGGGCGGATTGGCGCGGCGCACAAGGAGGATTTTCTCGTCGCGGACGACGACGGCGAGCACGGCGGCCACGGGGCGGACGGTCGTCACGATGAAGCCTCACCTCCGGTGGGAGCGGTCCATCCCTTCTCCGACGGCGTCCCTGCCGGGTCAACCGCCGTGCCGGCTCCGCATGCCTGCCCGTGCCATGCCTCGGATGCGGCTCGGTCGGGGGAAGGCGAGGGATGCTGTCAATGACGGGGCGCGCATGTATGTTGCCTCGCCGCGCCGCCGCTGCCCCCTGCTGATTTCCGATTCGTCCTTGCACCGTCCGCCCGCACCGAAGAGGCTTCCATGCGTCGCTCCGCCCATCCGCGCCGTCCGTCGAACCGTCTTTCCGCCGCCCTGCTCGCGACGGCACTCGCGGCGTTTCCCGGCGCGGCCTTCGCGCAGGCCAGTTGCGGCAATAACGGCGCGGGTTTCGACCAGTGGCTGGCCGGCTTCAGGCAGCAGGCGGTGGCGCAAGGCGTCTCGCCGCGTACGGTGGCGGCGGCGCTGAACGGCATCACCTACGACGCCAACATCGTCGGCACCGATCGTGGGCAGAAGGTGTTCGCGCAGAGCTTCTTCCAGTTCTCCGATCGCATGGTCGCCAATTATCGCATCCAGCAGGGGCGGGCGCTGATCCAGAAGAATCAGGCGCTGTTCAACCGCATCGAGCAGCAATTCGGGGTGCCGGGCGCGGTGCTGGTGGCGTTCTGGGGGCTGGAGACCGATTTCGGCGCCTTCATGGGAGACAAGCCGAGCCTGCGCTCCATCGCGACGCTGGCCTGGGACTGCCGGCGCGCCGACATGTTCCGCACCCAGCTGCTCTCGGCGCTCAAGATCATCGACCGTGGCGATCTGACGCCGCAGACCATGCGCGGCCCCTGGGCGGGCGAGCTCGGGCAGTTCCAGTTCCTGCCCGACCATTATTTCAACTATGGCGTGGATTTCGACGGCGACGGCCGGGTCGACCTGATCCGCTCGACGCCGGACGCGCTGGCTTCGGCGGCGAACTACATCAAGTCGCTGGGCTGGCAGCGTGGCCAGCCCTGGCTGGAGGAGGTGCGCGTGCCCTCCAACCTGCCGTGGGAGCAGACCGACCTGTCGACCAAGCTGTCGCGGGCGCAATGGGCGCGCTTCGGCGTCACGCGGGCGAATGGCTCGGCGCTGCCGTCGGACAACCTTCAGGCCTCGGTGCTGCTGCCGATGGGGCGGCTGGGGCCGGCCTTCCTCGCCTATCCCAATTTCGACGTCTTCACCGAGTGGAACAACTCGCTCACCTACGCCACCTCGGCCGCCTATCTCGCCACCCGCGTCGCCGGCGCGCCGGCCTTCAATCGCGGGCAGGGCAAGGCTATACCGGTGCTGTCGCAGGGCCAGATTGTGGAGCTGCAGCGGCTGCTCAATGCGCGCGGCCATCATGTCGGACGGGTCGACGGCATCGTCGGCGCCTCGACGCGGCAGGCGGTGAAGGTGGAGCAGCAGCGGCTCGGCCTGCCGGCCGATGCCTATCCGACGCCGGAACTGCTCGGGGCGCTGAAGGCGGGGCGCTGAGCAGGGGCAGGGGAGGCCGGGTCAAAGCACCGGGATGCCGGCATGCTTGGCCTTGGCCTCCGGCTCGACATGGATGTTGACGAAGAGGTCGTGCACGTCGCGGCGCAACGCCTCCTCGATGCGGTCGCAGATGGCGTGCGCCTCGCTCACCGGCATCTCGCCGGGCACCACCAGATGGAAATCGACGAAGGTCAGCCGGCCGGCCTGGCGGGTGCGCAGGTCATGCGCCTCGATGGCGCCGACCGCCTCCTCGGCGATGCGCATGCGGATGCGCGCCAGGATGTCGCTCGGCACCGCCTGGTCCATCAGCCCGCCGATGCTCTCCTTCAGCACGCCGTAGCCGGACCACAGGATGTTCACCGCCACCAGGGCGGCGAGCACGAGGTCGGCCTTCTCATAGCCGCTGACCATGGCCAGCGCGATGCCGGCCAGCACGGCCCCGGAGGACACCACGTCGGTCAGCAGGTGCTTGCCGTCGGCCACCAGCGCCGGCGAACGCAGTCGGCGCCCCTGCCGGATCAGCACCCAGCACCATGCCGCGTTGAGGACGCCGGCAAGGGCGTTGGCGCCGAGGCCGCTCGGCGACGGATCCAGCGCATGCGGTTCCTGCCAGGCGAAATAGACCTCGCGGAAGATCGACAGCGCAGCGACCACGATGAGCACGCCGACGATGACGGCCGAGAAATACTCGGCCTTGGCATAGCCATAGGGATGCGCGGCATCGGCCGGCCGGGCGCTGACCTTCAGCGCGATCAGCGCGGCGATGGCGGTGCTGACATTGACCAGGCTTTCCAGCGCGTCGGAGTAGAGCGCGATGCTGCCGGTCAGCCGATAGGCGAGATATTTCAGGCCGAGCACCACGACGCTGACGACCACGCTGCCGGCCGCCAGCCGCAAGGACTGTTCCATCCGCCCATTCCACTCCGATGACGCCTGCGCGCCGGGGTCGTCCGATTAGACAGTCAGCAAGCGAAAATCAAGCCATGACAAGGGTTTGCAACTGGTTCGCAGGAGCAGTCGCAAGCCTGGCGCCGTCATGTGACGGGCTTGCGCCCTGAACCGTCTCGGATCGTCGCGTCACATGCCGGGCGTCAGGCGTGGGCGGTGCGCGGCAGGATGGCGCCGCGATGCTGGATCACGCGGCCGGCAAGCGCATGGCCGGCTTCGGCCGCGACGGTCGGCGGCTTGCCCTCGAGGCGGGCGGCGAGATAGGCGGCGTTGAAGCTGTCGCCGGCGGCCGTGGTGTCGACGGGAGTGACCGGCTCGGGAATGGCAACCAGCTGGGAATTGCCGCCGGACACCACCAGCGCTCCCTCGGCACCGTTCTTCACCACGATCTCGCCGACGCCGAAGGTGGCGAGCCGCTCGGCGGTGGCGGCCGGCGAGCCGTCGTTCCACAGCATCGCCTCGTCCTCGAAGGTGGGAAGGGCGAGGGTGGAACGCTTCAGCGCCTGGGCATAGACCGTGCGGGCGCGGGCGACGTCGCCGCGCCAGTTGCGCGGGCGGTAATTGCCGTCGAACACCACCTTGGCGCCGCGCTCGCGGGCGAATTCCAGCGTCGCCAGCAGCCGCCCGAGCCCGGTATTGGAGTAGATGGAGAGGGTGATGCCGGAAAGATACACCACCTGCGCCTCCATGATGGCCTCGGCGACGCGCTCCCAGCCGGGCAGCTCGAACAGCTCGCGCGCCGGGGCGTTGTCGCGCCAGTAGCTGAAGGTGCGCTCGCCGAAGGTGTCGGTGTCGATCACATAGAGGCCCGGCATGCGGCCGGGCGCGCGCAGGATCTGGCCGGTGTCGATATTCTCCGCCTCGGCGGCGGCGACGATCTGCTCGGAATAGCGATCGTCGCCGAGCGCGGTGGCATAGGCCACCTCGACGCCGGCACGGGCGAGGTAGACGGCGGTGTTGAACGTGTCGCCGCCGATGCCGAGGCCATAGCGGGCATCCGCGCCGCGCGAGAACTCGACCATCACCTCGCCGATCGACACAACCTTCGCCATCAGGCTCCTCCTGCTGCTGCGGGCGCCATGCCGGCCCCTTCGATTCGCGCGCAGGTTCGCCTCATTCGGCGGCCGCGGCAACCCGCGGCGCCGGATGAAAGGCGCATGGAGGCCCGGGAAGCGCCGGCAGCCCGCGCGTCAGCCGGGGCGGGCCGAGGCGAGGAAATCGCCCATGCGCTCCAGCGCCCGGCGGATATTCTCCGCCGAGTTGGCGTAGGAAAGACGGATATAGCCCTCGCCATGCACGCCGAAATCTGGCCCGCCAATGGTGGCGACGCCGGCGGTTTCCAGCAGGGCGTTGGCCAGCGCCTTTGCCGAGGCCCAGCCGGTGCCGGAGACGTTGGGGAAGGCATAGAAGGCGCCCTTGGGCGTGGCGCAGGAGACGCCCGGCAGGGCGTTCAGCCCGTCGACCACCAGCCGGCGGCGGGCGTCGAACTCGGCGACCATCGCGCTCACGCAGTCCTGCGGGCCGGTCAGTGCCGCGAGCGCGCCGAACTGCGCCGGGGCATTGACGCAGGACCAGGCATTGACGCTGAGCTTGCGCACCGCCTCGAACAGGGCCGGCGGCCACAGCGCCCAGCCCATGCGCCAGCCGGTCATCGCATAGGTCTTCGACCAGCCGTTGAGCAGGATCAGCCGGTCGCGGATCTCGGGATAGGCGAGCAGGGTGGTGTGCTCCTCGCCATCGAACAGGAACTGGTCGTAGATCTCGTCGGAGAGGATGGCGACATGCGGGTGGCGCGCCAGACCTTCGACCAGCGCGTCGATCTCCGCCTTCGGGGTGACGCCGCCGGTGGGGTTGGCCGGCGAGTTGAGAATGAGCAGGCGGGTGCGCGGCGTGATCAGCGCCAGCGTCTCCTCCGCCGAGAAGGCGAAGCCGTTCTCCTCGCGGATCGGCACCGGCACCGGGGTGGCGCCGGTGAACTCGATCATGGAGCGGTAGATCGGGAAGCCGGGATCGGGATAGAGGATTTCCGCCCCCGGCTCGCCCAGCATCAATATGGCGGCGAACATCGTCACCTTGCCGCCGGGCACGATGACCACCCGGCCGGGATCGATCTGCGTCCCGTGGCGGCGATGGATGTCGGCGGCCACCGCCTCGCGCAGCGGCGCGATGCCGATGGAGGGCGTGTAGCCGTGCTCGCCGTCGCGCAACGCCTTGATCGCCGCTTCCACGATATGGTCGGGCGTACGGAAATCCGGCTGGCCGATGCCGAGATTGACGATGTCGCGGCCCTGCGCGGCGAGCGCGGCGGCGCGGGCGAGCACCGCGAAGGCGTTCTCCTCGCCGATGCGATCGAAGGCCGACACGGGGCGGATGGATGAGAAGGGGGATGTCACGGGATCAATCTGCGTTGGTGGCGTTTTCGAGCGTCTCGGCTGTAAAGTTCTTGTTGTTTCGGCATTGGTGTCACATGAACGATGGGTCGTTCAAGTGCGCCCTCCGCAGCTCTCTTGCCGCGCCATGGCGTCGGCCGCAGGAACTCCGATGAGCCGTGAAGCCTCCGACCTGCCGCTCGGCGGGTTTGTCGATGTGAAGCCAGCGCCGCGGCCGGAGCGGGTAACGCTCACCGGCCGGCATGTTGATGTCGTGCCGTTCGACGTCGCCCGCCATGCCCGCTCGCTCTACGAGCGCTCGCACGGGCCGGAGAAGGAGGTGCTGTGGGCCTATCTCTTCCCGCCGCCCTTCGAGAGCTTCGAAAGCTTCGAGGCCTACTACGCCGCGGCGGCGCAGAAGGACGATCCGCTGCTCTACGCCATCATCGACAAGGCGAGCGGCGAGGCGGTGGGGCACGCCACCCTGATGCGCATCGATCCCGCCAACCGGGTGATCGAGGTCGGCAACATCCTCTACACGCCGGCGCTGATGCGTACCCCGGGCGGCACCGAGGCGATGGCGCTGATGGCGCGCTATGTCTTCGACGAGCTCGGCTATCGCCGCTACGAGTGGAAGTGCAACGCGCTGAACGCACCCTCGCGCCGCGCGGCGCTGCGCTACGGCTTTTCGTTCGAGGGCATCTTCCACCAGCATATGATCGTGAAGGGCCGCAACCGCGACACCGCCTGGTTCGCCATGCTGGACGCGTCATGGCCGCAGCGCGCCCATGCCTTCGACCATTGGCTGGCGCCGGAGAATTTCAACGCCGCCGGCCGGCAGCGCGTCCCGCTCGGGGTCCTCAATCGCGAGGCCCTGGAGGCGGGCGGCACGGTGCTGCGCCGCGCCGGCCTCGCCGACATCGAGGCGGTGGAGGAGGTGCAGCGGCGCGCCTATGCCAAGAACCGCATCCTGCTCGGCGTCGAGCCGGTGCCGCTGCTGTGGGATTACCGTCAGGTGTTCCGCGAGCGCGAAGTGTGGGTGGTCGACGGCGACGACGCCCTGGCCGCCGTGCTGATTCTCGAACCGCGGACGGATGATTTCCTCATCGACAGCCTCGCCATCGCGCCGATGACGCAGGGGAGCGGGCTCGGCAACAGGCTGCTCGCCGCCGCCGAGGCGCGGGCGCGGGCGCTGGGGCACGGCGTCGTGCGCCTCTATACCGGCGAGCCGCTCGCCGCCAACATCAACTGGTATCGTCGCAAGGGCTACTCGATCGAGCGGGTGGAGCAGATGCCCGACCGGCGTCTGGTCCATATGGCGAAGACGCTCGGCTGAGCTATTCCTCGCCGGATCGAGCCTGCCTCACCTCCTTGTTTCCTTGCACGCGGCGCCGGATCGCTTACATTCGCCGGTGATGGACAGCCGTATGAAAACGGCGACGAATCTGGACTTGCCTGCGATGAGCTATGTGGAAGCGGCCGCCGCGCCGTTGAGGAAGACCGGCCAGATCCGCCTGCATGGGCCGGAAGGCTTCGAGGGCATGCGCCGGGCCGGGCGGCTGGCCGCCGAGGCGCTCGACCTCGTGCACGAGATGGTCGCACCGGGGGTGAGCACCGAGGCGATCGACAATCTCGTCTTCGAATTCGCCATGGACAATGGCGCCATGCCGGCGACGCTGATGTATCGCGGCTATCGCAAGTCGACCTGCACCTCGATCAACCATGTCGTCTGCCACGGCATTCCCAACGAGAAGCCGCTGCGCGAGGGCGACATCGTCAATGTCGACGTCACGCTGATCTATGACGGCTGGTACGGCGATTCCAGCCGCATGTACCCGGTCGGCGAAATTCCCCGCCGGGCTGAGCGATTGCTCGAAGTGACCTATGAATCGATGATGCGCGGTATCGAGGCCATCAAGCCGGGCGGGCATGTCGGTGACATCGGCGCGGCGATCCAGGACTATGTCGAACCGCTGCATATGAGCGTGGTGCGCGACTTCTGCGGCCATGGCGTCGGCCAGCTTTTCCATGACGAGCCGAACATCGTGCATGTCGGTCGCCGGGGAGAGGGGCCGGAACTGCTGCCGGGCATGATCTTCACCGTCGAGCCGATGATCAATCTCGGCCGGCCGCATGTGAAGGTGCTCTCGGATGGCTGGACGGCGGTGACGCGCGACCGCGCGCTGTCGGCCCAGTTCGAGCATTCGGTGGGTGTCACCGAGACCGGGGTGGAAATCTTCACCCTGTCGCCGAAGGGCTATCACAAGCCGATCTTCGGCGGCTGACCGGGCCGGGGCGGCGGATGAATCCGAAGCCGGGGCTTCAGGAGATGCCGACGACCGAGCCCCTGTTGCCGGACAATCCCCACGGGGAACGGGCCGGGCTGGCGGAGGCGGCCCCTCACTTCACCGGCCATCGCGAACGGCTGCGCGAACGCTTTCGCACCGGCGGGGCCGCGGCGCTGCCGGACTATGAGCTCCTCGAGCTGGTCCTGTTCCGCGCCGTGCCGCGTGCCGACGTGAAGCCGCTCGCCAAGAAGCTGGTGGAGCGCTTCGGCTCCTTCGCCGAGGCGATCGCCGCGCCCCCCGCAAGGCTGCGCGAGGTGAAGGGCGTCGGCGAGGCGATCATCACCGAGTTCAAGCTGATCGGCGCCGCGGTGGAGCGGGTGACTGCGGCGCAGATGCGCGCCCGCCCGGTGCTTTCCTCCTGGAGCGCGGTGATCGCCCATTGTCGCGCCTCGATGGCCTATGTCGATCGCGAGCAGTTCCGGGTGCTGTTTCTCGACAAGCGCAACCAGCTGATCCTCGACGAAGTGCAGCAGAGCGGCACGGTGGACCATACGCCGGTCTATCCGCGCGAGGTGGTGAAGCGGGCGCTGGAAGTGTCGGCGAGCGCCATCATCCTCGTGCACAACCACCCGAGCGGGGATCCCACCCCATCGAGCGCCGACATCCAGATGACGCGCACCATCATCGATGTCGCCAAGCCGATGGGCATCGAGGTGCACGATCACATCATCGTCGGCAAGGACGGCCATGCCAGCCTCAAGGGCCTGCGGCTGATCTAGCTCCGCCTCAGAAACCGGTCAGCGGCAGCGCCAGGGGAAGCAGCGCCAGCCCGGTGCCGATGAGCGCGACGTCGAGCAGGAGGCAGGCGCCGATCACCAGAGGGGCCGGGGTTGGGCGCTGGGCGAAGAGGGTGGCGCCGACGAACAGTACGATCAGTCCAGCGAGGATGGGGACGAGCGCGAGAGCGGGATTCATGGATGTGCACTCCCGGCGGCCTCGCCGCCATAGCCGCCGTGAGGAACGGCCTTGCCGCCATGGCCGCCGTGAGGAGCGGCCCTGCCGCCATAGCCGCCGTGAGGGGCGGTCTCGCCGCCATAGCCGGCATGAGGAGCGGCCTTGCCGCGGAACACCCAATAGGCATGGGCCTGATAGGCGAGCACCACCGGAAGGATGATCGCCAGCCCGACGGCAATGAACGCAAGGGTTTGCGGATCGGCCGCGCCGTCCCAGACAGTGACGTGGCGCGGTACCACGTAAGGCCAGAGGCTCACGACCAGGCCGACGAGGCCGAGGGCGAATACAACCAGCGACAGCACGAAGGTGCGCGGCTCGGCGCCGTCCCAGATGCCGCGCCAGATGGCCGCGAGGATCGCCAGCGTGGCGAGCGGCACCGGCGCCAGCATGAGCAGGTTCGGCAAGGCGAACCAGCGGGCCGCCACCTCGGGCACCGTGATCGCGCTCCACAGGCTGACCAGCGCCATCATGACGGCGGTGAGGATCAGCGCGGCATGGGCGATCTCGCGGGCGAAAACCTGAGTGGCGCCAACGGTTTTCCAGATGAGCCAGCCGGCGCCGATCAGCGCGTAGCCGCCGACGAGGCCGACGCCGCACAACAGGCCGAGAAGCGAGAAGAAGCTGAACGGACCGCCGGAGAACATGCCGTCCTGCATCGGGACGCCACCGATCAGGCCGCCGAGAATCAGGCCCTGGCAAAGGGTGGCGAGGAGGGAGCCGGCGAAGAAGGCGATGTCCCACAGGAAGCGGAATCGCGTCGCCTGCAGGCGGAACTCGAAGGCGATGCCGCGGAAGATCAGCGCGAACAGCATGAACATGATCGGCAGATAAAACGCAGGCAGAAGAACGTAGTAGCCGGCGGGGAAGGCGGCGATGAGTAGCGTGCCGCCCATCACCAGCCAGGTTTCGTTGGCGTCCCACACCGGCTCGATGGAGGCCATCATCGCGTCGCGGTCGGCGTCGCGGGGGGCGGCGAGGAAGAGGATGCCGACCCCGAGATCGAGGCCGTCGGCCAGCACGTAGACGGTGACGCAGAAGGCGGCGACGGCGGCGAAGACGAGCGGGACGTGGGGGCCCTGCATGAGCTCGATCATGGGTCAGGCTCCCGCCTGCTCGAGGGTGCCGGCGGCCGGCGACGAGGATGAAAAGGAGGCCGATGCGGTGGCCGATGCGGCCGACAGGCCGACATTGGTGCGATCGAGGCCGGGACGCTCGCGGGTGGGCAGCGAGGTATCGGCCGGTCCCTTCAGCGCGGTGCGGCCGGCGAACCAGAGGAAGCTCAGCAGCAGCAGGTTGTAGACGGCGAAGAAGATGAGGAGGCTGGTGGTCACCGCCCCGGCGGTGACGGGGGCCACCGCCTCGGCGGTGCGCAGGTGGCCATAGATGATCCAGGGCTGGCGGCCCGCTTCCGTCACCGTCCAGCCGGCGAGCACGCCGAGGAAGCCGAGCGGGGTGGTGCCCATGGCGAGGAGATGGAACCAGCGGGCGTGGAAGAGGCGCCCACGCAGCCGCAGCACCAGGCCGGTGACGGCGGTGGCCAGCAAGGCGAGGCCGATGCCCACCATGATGCGGAAGGCGAAGAACACCACCGGCACGTTCGGCTGGTCGGCCGGCGGCACCGTCTTCAGGCCCGCGACCTCGCCGTCCCAGCTATGGGTGAGGTAGAGGCTGGCGAGGTGGGGGATGTCGAGGGCGTAGAGGTTCTTCTGCTCGGCCATGTCCGGCCAGGCGATGACGGTCATCGCCGGACCCCTGGTGGTGTCCCACAGGCCCTCCATGGCGGCGAGCTTCACCGGCTGGTGCTCCAGCGTGTTGCGGCCGTGCAGGTCCCCCAGCGCGATCTGGGTGGGCGCGAGGACGAGTGCCAGCCACATCGCCATCGAGAAGGCGGCGCGCGAGGCGACGAGGTGCTGGCGCCGCCAGATGTGGAAGGCCGAGACGCCCGCCACCACGAAGGCGCCGGTGAGGAAGCTGGCGCAGACCATATGGGCGAGGCGATAGGGGAAGGAGGCGGTGAAGATCGCCTGCCACCAATCGGTGACATGGAAGATGCCGTCGGCATCCGCCACCGCCCCGGCCGGGGTCTGCATCCAGCTATTGGCGGCGATGATCCAGGTGGCGCTGAACAGCGCGCCGGAGGAGACCATCAGGCAGGAAAACAGGTGCATGCCCTTCGACACCCGCCCTTCGCCGAACAGCATGATGCCGATGAAGCCCGCCTCCAGGAAGAAGGCGGTGAGCGTCTCGTACATGAACATCGGGCCGAGCACGTTCGACACCGAGCGGGAGAAGCCGGCCCAGTTGGTGCCGATCTCGTAGCTGAGCACGATGCCGGTGATGACGCCCATGCCGAAGCTGAGGGCGAAGAGGCGCATCCAGAAGCGCAGCAGGTCGTGATAGACGGGCTTGCCGGTGCGCCACCACAGGAAGCTGAGCAGGGTGCAGAACCAGGCGAGGCCGATGGACAGCGTCGGCCACAGGATGTGGAAGCCGATGGTGAAGGCGAATTGCGCCCGGGCGAGCTCGACGGCGTCCATCCTCAGCGCGCTCCCTGCAGGGCGGACTTCACCAGGCGGACCGGCACGCCCTTGTAGGACGGGGTGAAGCTCTGCGGATCATGCGCATAGAGCGGCACCAGGGGATTCATCTCCGGGTAGTAGGCGGCGCAGCCGCCATCCGGGAACGCATAGGGCACCACGCGGAAGCCGCGCACGGCACGCTCCACGCCATCGGTCGCCACGGTGACGATGTCGACGCGGTCGTCGGCCTTCAGGCCGCGCTTCGCGATCTCCCCTTCATTGAGGAAGATCACGTCGCGCTGGTTGTAGACGCCGCGATAGCGATCCGAATTCGAATAGAGCGTGGTGTTGTACTGGTCGTGGCTGCGCACCGAGGTGAGCCACAGCGCCGCCTCGTCATGGATGGTGAGGTCCTCGCAGAGGCCGTCGACGACGAGGAAATTCGCCTTGCCGGAGGCCGTCGCCCAGATGCGCTCGCGGGCCAGCGAGGTGAGGTGGAAGCCGCCCGGCTCCCTGATGCGGGCATTGTAGCCGGCGAAGATCGGGAACACCGCCTCGATGTCCTCGCGGATCAGCGCGTAGTCGCCGGCGAGCTTTTCCCACGCCACCTTCGAACGGGCGCCGAGCGTGGCGCGGGCCATGCCGGCGATGATGGCCGGCTCGCTGCGCAGATGCTCGGAGGCCGGCGGGCGCACGCCGGCGGAGGCGTGCACCATCGACATGGAATCCTCCACCGTGACCGATTGCGGGCCGGTGGCCTGGAGATCGATCTCGGTGCGGCCGAGGCAGGGCAGGATCAGCGCGTCCTTGCCGTGCACGAGATGGCTGCGGTTGAGCTTGGTGGCGATGTGGACGGTGAGGTCGAGCCGGCGCATCGCCGCCTGCGTCGCCTCCCAATCCGGGATGGCGGCGGCGAAATTGCCGCCGAGGCCGATGAACACCTTGGATTCGCCGCGTAGCATGGCTTCCAGCGCGGTGACGACGTTGTGGCCGTGCTTGCGCGGCGGCGCGAAGCCGAAGCGGGCCTCGATGCGGTCCAGCAACTCGTCGCCGGGGATCTCGGTGATGCCGACCGTGCGGTCGCCCTGCACGTTGGAATGGCCGCGCACCGGGCACATGCCGCTGCCCTCGCGGCCGATATTGCCCTTGAGCAGGGCGAGATTGGTGAGCTGCTGGACGTTGTGCGCGCCGTGGCGGTGCTGGGTGATGCCCATGCCGTAGACGAAGATGGTGCGCTCGGCGCTCATATAGGCGCGGGCTGCCGCTTCGATATCACCGCGGGACAGCCCCGATTTGCGCTCGATATCCTCCCATTGCGTCGCCACGAGATCGGCGATGAGCGCCTCGACGCCGACCGTGTGGCCGCGGATGAAGTCCCAGTCGAGCACCGGGGCGGCCTCGGCGCGCCGGGCGGCGGCATCGGCCTCGACCAGGCATTTCATCATGCCCTTGATCACCGCGACGTCGCCGCCGACCTTCACCTGGAACAGGCGGGAGGAGATCGGCGTCGAGGTGAGCGTCGCCATCTCGATCGGGTTCTGCGGCGCCTGGAAGCGCTGCAGCGCCCGCTCCGGCAGCGGGTTGAACGACATGATGGTGGCGCCGCGCCGCGAGGCGTTGCGCAGGTCGGTCATCATGCGCGGCGAATTGGTGCCGGGGTTCTGGCCGAAGATGAAGATGCAGTCGGCCTTCTCGAAATCCTCCAGCAGCACCGTGCCCTTGCCGACGCCGATCGACTGCGGCAGGCCGACGCTGGTGGCCTCGTGGCACATGTTGGAGCAATCGGGGAAATTGTTGGTGCCGAACTCGCGGGCGAACAGCTGGTAGAGGAAGGCGGCCTCGTTGGAGGCACGGCCGGAGGTGTAGAACTCCGCCATGTTCGGATCGGGCAGGGCGTCGAGATGGCGGGCGACGAGGGCGAAGGCCTCCTCCCAGCTCACCGGCTCGTATTTGTCGCCGACGGAATCGTAGCGCATCGGGTGGGTGAGGCGCCCTTCCATCTCGAGCTCGAAATCGGACATCTGCTCGAGTTCGCTCACGGTGTGGGCGGCGAAGAAGTCCGGCGTGCAGCGCTTCGCCGTGGCCTCCCAGGCGACCGCCTTGCCGCCGTTCTCGCAATATTCGAAGGGCGAGGTGTGCTTGGGGTCGGCCCAGCCGCAGCCCGGGCAATCGAAGCCGCCCGGCTGGTTCATGTGCGACAGCAGTTCCATGCCCGATAGCGGGATGTCCTGTTCCACGAGCGCGGTGCCCATGGCCTTGAGCGCTCCCCAGCCGCCGGCGGGGCTGTGATAGGGGCGAATGGATTTCGCGATACCCATGGCGGGCTCCCGTCAGACGGCGGAGGGGAAGGGGTTCAGTTGCGGCCGCGCTGGGCGCTGCGCCACTGGTGCGGGGTGTCGCCGACGAAGCGGCGGAACACGGTGGTGAAGTGTGCCTGGGTCTGGAAGCCGACATCGAGCGCGATGGCGACCAGCGAGTCGCGGGTCTCCAGCATCAGCGCCTGCGCCTTCTCGATGCGCCGGCGCAGCAGGAATTCGTGCGGGCGCAGGCCGGTGGCGATGCGGAACTGGGCGGCGAAATGCATGCGGCTGAGGCCGGCGGCATCGGCCATGCCGGCGAGGGTGACGCTCTCGGCGAGATTGTCGTCGATATAGGCGAGGGCCTTCTTCAGCCGCCACTTCGGCAGGCCGGACCGGGGACGGCGCGGGGACGGCGCGGTTTCGGGATCTCTCTCGCGGGGCTCCGGCGCATCGCCGGGGCGGACGCTGAGGGCGCGGGTGACGATGGCGAGGCGCAGCGCATCGGCATAGACGCCGCCGAATTCGTCGGCGCCGTGCTCGGCGGCTTCCAGCGCCTGCGACAGGCGGCGGATGACCGGATCGTCAGTGCCGGCGACCGCCGGGCCGGCGAGGCCCAGCGCGGCGGGCAGGTGGCTGCCGGCGACGCGCAGATGCAGGGTGCCGTCGCGGGCGGCGGCGGGCTCGACCACCGGGGCCAGGGTGCCGGGGAAGGCGCTCGCGGCGGAGATGGCGAGGACGAGGTCGATATGGCCGAGACGGACGGACAGGCTGTCGGGAGCCGCCGGCGGCGCGACCGGCGCGACCGGGCGGGGGGCGTCGAAGGGCACGGACAGGATCTCGACGGCGCGGGCAGGAGAGACGCTGCCTTCGGCAGGCGGGGAAACGTGGAACGACATGGCCGGAACTCCCTCTGGAATAGGGCGGAGCGTCAGCCCGGCGTCCCCGCGATGGGATCCCGTTGAGGAAGGAGCCTGAGATTGCCCGACCGCACGAAGATGTCCCATCGCCGTTTCTGGATGCGTCCAGGCATCGGCTGGCGATGGGAAGAGAATAGGCGCGGGGCGAATTCGCTCCATTCTACGTGGGTTTGGCCGGCTATATGAAGAGTTTGCCGCCCCCATACCTTGGTATGGGCCGCACTCGCCCGGGGCGGTGGACCGGGCGGTGGAACGGCAAGCCGGCGGCGTTCCCGAAAGAATTCGCCTCCGGGCGGGCGCAGGCAGGCAGCTGGTTTCGCTGTCGAGGGAGGACCGGACATGCCGGGCTCGCGCCACCGCCGCGGATGGGTGCTGTCGTCGCTGCTTCTGGCCGGCCTCGCGGCCGGCTACGGGATATTCCGCTTCGAGGCCCGCCCGCCCGCCGCCGCGCCGGCCGCGGCGCCGGTGCCGGTGGAGACGGCGCGGGCCGGGCGGCGCGACGTGCCGGTGTTCCTCACCGGCATCGGCACGGTGGAGCCGTTCAACACCGTGACCGTGCGCTCGCGCGTCGACGGCGAGCTGCAGCAGGTGCTGTTCAGGGAAGGCCAGGACGTCCGAAAAGGCGACCTCCTGGCGGTGATCGACCCGCGCACCTTCGAGGCGGCGCTGCAGGAGGCGCAGGCGAAGCTGCAGCAGGACGAGGCCTCGCTCGCCAATGCCCGGCTGATCCTCGACCGCGACGCGCAGCTCGGCAAGGACGCCTTCGCCAGCACGCAGGCGGTGGACAACCAGCGGAGCGCGGTGCAGCAGCTCGAAGCGCAGATCGCCCAGGACCAGGCGGCGATCTCCACCGCGCAGACGCAGCTCTCCTATACGCGCATCGCCGCGCCCATCGACGGGCGCGCCGGGCTGCGGCTGGTGGACGAGGGCAACATCGTGCATGCGAGCGACGTGGGCGGCCTCGTCGTGCTCAACCAGCTGCACCCGATCTCGGTGATCTCGACGCTGCCGCAGGCCGACGTGCCGGCGATCCGCGCCGCGCTGGACAAGGGGGCGACGCCGGCGCAGGCGATGTCGCGGGAGGGCGGGCAGGAGGCGGGCGGGCAATGGCTCGCCACCGGCACGGTGGAGCTGATCGACAACAAGATCGACCCGCAGAGCGGCACGCTGCAGGTGAAATCGGTGTTCGCCAATGCCGACGATGCGCTGTGGCCGGGCCAGTTCGTCGAACTGCGGCTGCAGGTGAAGACGCTGCCCGGGGTCGTCACCGTGCCGGCGGATGCGGTGCAGCGCGGGCCCGCGGGCGCGTTCGTCTTCGTGGTCGGGGCCGATGGCCGCGTAACGACGGCACCGGTGACGGTGGGGCCGATCGCCGACGGCATCGCGGTGATCGAAAAGGGGATCGAGCCCGGCCAGACGGTAGTGGTGCATGGCCAGTACCGCCTCGCGCCCGGCACCGCGGTGACGGAAGCGGCCGCCGGGACGGGAGGCTGATCATGGCGTCCTCCCCGGTCTCGCTCTCCTCCTGGTTCGTCCGCCATCCCATCGGCACCTCGCTGCTGATGGCGGGGCTGCTGATGCTCGGCGCGGTGGCCTTTCCGCGCCTGCCGGTGGCGCCGCTGCCGGAGGTGGACTTCCCGACGCTGTCGGTCTCCACCCAATTGCCCGGCGCCAGCCCGGAGATCATCGCCTCCTCCGTGACGCAGCCGCTGGAGCGGCAATTCGGCGAGATTCCGGGCCTGGCGCAGATGACCTCGATCTCGACGCTGGGCAATTCCTCGATCACGCTGCAATTCGATCTCGACGTCGACATCAACGCGGCGGCGCAGGACGTGCAGACGGCGATCAACGCCGCCGGCGGGCAATTGCCGACCGACCTGCCGGCACCGCCGACCTATCGCAAGGTGAACCCGGCCGACCCGCCAATCCTGGTGCTGGCGCTGACCTCCGGGACGCTGCCGATCACGCAGGTGGACGACTTCGCCGAGAACGTGCTGGAGCAGCATGTCAGCCAGATCGGCGGCGTCGGGCAGGTGCTGATCTACGGCCAGCAGAAGCCTTCGGTGCGTATCCAGGTCGATCCGGCGAAGCTGGCCAATCTCGGCCTGTCGCTGGAGGACATCAGGCAGGCCATCGTCTCGCTGACGGTGAACGATCCCAAGGGCACGGTGCAGGGGCGACAGCGCACCTTCACCCTGTTCGACAACGACCAATTGACCTCGGCCGGGCCATGGCGCGACGCCATCCTCGCCTGGCGCGACGGCGCGCCGGTGCGGGTGCGCGACATCGGCACCGCCGTCGACGCGCCGGAGAACGACCAGCTGGCCGCTTGGTCGAACGGTGAGCCGGCTATCATCATTCCCGTGTTCAAACTGCCGGGCGCCAACGTCATCGACACGGTGGAGGCGATCAAGGCACAGCTGCCGGGGCTGATGGCCACCGCGCCCGCCGGAATCACGCTGTCGATCGTCAGCGACCGCACCGGCACCATCCGCGCCTCGGTGGAGGATGTGGAGAAGACGCTGATCATCACCGTGGTGCTGGTGGTGGCGGTGATCTTCGTGTTCCTGCGCAACCTGTGGGCGACGGTGATCCCGTCCATCGCGGTGCCGCTCGCCATCATCGGCACCTTCGCGGCGATGTACGCGCTCGGCTACAGCCTCGACAACCTGTCGCTGATGGGGCTGTCCATCGCGGTGGGCTTCGTGGTCGACGACGCCATCGTCATGCTCGAGAACATCGAGCGGCACCTGGAGATGGGCAAGACGCCGCTCGAGGCGGCGCTCGACGGCTCGGCGGAGATCGGCTTCACCATATTGTCGATCAGCCTGTCGCTGATCGCGGTGTTCATCCCGCTCTTGCTGATGGGCGGGCTGGTGGGGCGGCTGTTCCGCGAATTCGCGGTGACGGTGACGATCACCATCGCGATCTCCGCCTTCGTGTCGCTGACGCTGACCCCGATGCTGTGCGCGCTGTTCCTGCGGCCGAAGGGCAAGGAGCAGGCGCATGGGCGGCTCTATCTGTGGTCCGAACGCGGCTTCGACGCCTTGCTGGCGGGGTATGCCCGCACGCTCGACCTCGCGCTCGACCATCGGCGCGCGACGCTGGCCGTGTTCGCGGCGGCGGTGGCCGCGACCGGGGTGCTGTTCTACGAAATCCCCAAGGGCTTCTTCCCGCTGCAAGACACCGGGCTGATCATCGGCGTATCGGAGGCGGCGCAGGACATCTCCTTTTCGCAGATGGTCCGGCACCAGCTGGAGCTCGGCAGGATCGTCGCCGCCGACCCGGATGTCGCCACCGTCGGCATGGGGGTCGGCGCCGGCGCCGGCCAGACGGTGAACAATGGCCGCATGTTCATCACGCTGAAGCCGCGCGACGCGCGCACGGCCTCGGTGTTCGAGATCATCGACCGGCTCAATGCCCGGCTCGCCAAGGTGGAGGGCGCGGCGCTGTTCCTGCAGGCGGCGCAGGACCTCAATGTCGGCGGCCGGGTGTCGCGCACGCAGTTCCAGTACACGCTGCAGGACGGCAATATCGACGAGCTCAACGAATGGGCGCCGAAGATGCTGGCCAAGCTGCGGACGCTGCCGCAGCTGAACAGCCTCGCCAGCGACCAGCAGGCCGGCGGGGCGACGCTGACGCTCGCCATCGACCGCGACCAGGCGTCACGGCTCGGCATCAGCCCGGCCGATATCGACAACACCCTCTACGACGCCTTCGGCCAGCGGCAGGTGACGCAGTACTTCACCCAGCTGAATTCCTATCACGTCATATTGGAGCTGGAGCCGGCGCTGCAGAACTCGCCGCACGCGCTGGACGGGATCTACCTGACCTCGCCGCTGACCGGCGCCAGGGTGCCGCTCTCGGTGCTGGCGAAATGGACCAGCGAGCCGACGAGCTTCCTGTCGATCAACCACCAGTCGCAATTCCCCTCGGTGACGCTGTCCTTCAACCTCGCGCCCGGCGTGGCGCTGGGCGAGGCGGTGGCGGCGATCCACCAGGCGGAGGCCGAGATCGGCAAGCCGGCGACGCTGACCGGCAGCTTCCAGGGCAATGCGCAGGCCTTCCAGGCCTCGCTGGCGAGCGAGCCGGCGCTGGTGCTGGCGGCGCTCGTCGTCATCTACATCATCCTCGGCGTGCTCTATGAGAGCTATGTCCACCCGCTGACCATCCTCTCGACGCTGCCCTCGGCGGGGCTCGGGGCGCTGGCGATGCTGTGGCTGTCCGGCTTCGACTTCTCGATCATCGCGCTGATCGGCGTCATCCTCTTGATCGGCATCGTGAAGAAGAACGGCATCATGATCGTCGACTTCGCCATTGCCCGGGAGCGGGGCGAGGGGGGCGTGCGGATGCCGGCGCATGACGCGATCCGCGAGGCGTGCCTGCTGCGCTTCCGGCCGATCCTGATGACCACCTTCGCCGCGCTGCTGGCCGGCGTGCCGCTGGTGATCGGCCACGGCACCGGCTCGGAGCTGCGCCAGCCGCTCGGCATCGCCATCGTCGGCGGGTTGGCGGTGAGCCAGCTGCTGACCCTCTACACCACCCCGGTGATCTATCTCGCGCTTGACGGGCTGCGGACACGCCTCGCCCGGCGGCGCGACGTGCCGGCGACATAGCGAGGAGCCTATTCATGCGCATCATCATTGCCGGCGGTTCGGTCGGCGGGCTGTTCGTTTCCGAGCTGCTGCGCCGGGACGGGCACGACGTCACCCTTCTCGAGCGCTCGGCGCTGGGGCTCGAGGGGCGCGGCGCCGGCCTCGTCGCCCAGAGCGAGGTGTTCGACATGCTGCGCGAGGCCGGGGTCGCGCATCTCGCGACCTTCGGCGTCGTGGCGCGCGAGCGCATTCATCTCGACCGCGCCGGCGCCATCGTACACCGGCAGGCGACGCCGCAGACGCAGCTTTCCTGGGACCGGCTGTTCCGCACCTTCCGCGAGCGGGTGCCGGAGGGGGGCTATGTCGGCGGCCGGGCGGTGACGGGCGTGACGCAGGAGGCGCGGCGCGCGCGGGTGCATCTCGCCGATGGCGGGGTGGAGGAGGCGGATCTCGTCATCGCCGCCGACGGGCTGGGCTCGACCTTGCGCGAGGCGGTGGCCGGGCCGGGCGCGCAGCCCGCCTATGCCGGCTATGTCGCCTGGCGCGGGCTGGTGCCGGAGGCGGCCATGCCGCCCGAGGCGGCGGCGACGCTGTTCGAGCGCTTCGCTTTCCACGACATGCCGGGCTCGCAGGCATTGGGCTATCTGGTGCCCGGGGCGGACGGGGCGATCGAGCGCGGGCGGCGGCGCTACAACTGGGTCTGGTACCGGCGCTACACGCCGGAGGAACTGGCGGGCGTGCTCACCGACGCGGAAGGGCAGCGCCACGACTTCTCGCTGGCGCCGGGGCAGATGGCGCCGGCGGCGGCCGACGCCCTGCGCGCCGATGCCGCCCGGCTGCTGCCGCCGGCCTTCGCGGCGGCGGTGGCGGCGGAGCCGCGCCCCTTCGTGCAGGCGATCTTCGACTACGAGGCGCCGCGCCTCGTCGCCGGCCGTCTCGCCCTGACCGGCGACGCCGCCTTCGTCGCCCGGCCGCACACCGCCATGGGCGTCGCCAAGGCGGCGGGCGACGCCTTCGCCCTGCGCGACGCGCTGGCCGGGCAGCCGGACCTCGCCGGCGCGCTGGCGGCCTATGAGCGGGCGCGCCTGCCGCATGGGCGGGCAGTGGTGGAATATGGCCGGCGGCTCGGCGCCTTCCTCGGCTGAGGCCGGGGCTCAGCCCCAGTAATGGCGCGGGCTGAGCGGCCCGCGCGGCGCCTGGCCGAGCAGGGCGACGACGAGGAGTCCGGCCAGCGCGCCCCAGTAGCAGAGCTGGAAGCCGTCAATATAGGCGAGCACGTTCGCCTCCCGCGCCACCACGGCGGCGAGGCTGGCGACGCCGCGCGCGCTGGCCTGCTGCGCCGAGGCGCCGGCATCGGCGAAGGGCGCGGTGAAGCCATGCAGCGCGTCCGTCACCTTCGGGCTCGCCGCGGAGACGTGCAGGCCGAGCAGATAGGAATGCAACTGCTCGCGATGGCGCAGGAAGGTCATCATGATGCTGATGCCGGTCTCGGCGCCGCCGAGGCGCAGCACCTGGATATAGGCGCCGACCGCGGTGGCCTGCTTCGGATCGGAATTGGTGAGCAGATAGACCACCGCCGCCAGGAAGGTGAAGCCCTGGCCCACCGACTGGATGAGCAGCATCGGCAGGAAGCTCCAGGGCGACCATTCATGGGTGATCTGGGTGCCCATATGCGCGGCGATGGCGAAGGCGAGGAAGCCGATCAGGAGGCTGAGCCGCGCATCGAACAGGCGGATCATGACCACCGCGATCGGCATGATCACCAAGAGCGGCAGCGCGACGCCGACGAAGATCGGCCCGCCGATCTCCTCCGGCCGCAGGCCGATCACGTTGGACAGGAAATTGGGCACCAGCAGGCTGTTCGACATGCTGGCGAGGTTGAAGCAGAGGATGACGAGGAAGCCGAGCAGGATGTTGCGCTTGGCGATGACCCGGTGGCTGGCCCAGGGCGCCTTCACCAGCATCTCGTTGGCGAAGAAGCCGAGATGCAGCACGATGCCGGCCAGCAGCAGGGTGAGGATCAGCCCCGATTGCAGCCAGTCCAGCCGGTTGCCCTGGTCGAGCGCCACATAGATGAGCGCCCAGCTGGAGCCGAGCAGCGCCATGCCGCCCCAGTCGGCGCGCTGCAGCAGGGCGAAGTCGACCTTCTCCACCGGCGAGCCGAGGCGCACGAGGATGCCGATGAGCGGCGCGAGGAAGACGTCCTGCCAATAGACCCACTGCCAGGACAGGTGGATCTCGTAGAAGCCGACGATGGCGACGCCGGCGCTCTGCGAGAAGGCGAGGCGGAAGGCGTAGACGGCCAGCGCCGGCACCCACCATTTCAGCGGCAGGTTGCGGAAGATGATCATGATCGTCGCCGGGATGAACACCCCGAGCAGGAAGCCGCGCAGCCCGTGCAGCAGCGCCAGCGTCTCCCAGTTGCGCACCTCCGGGATGATCATCGACACCACCGCATAGGCGAGGCTGGGCCAGAACAGCACCCGGCCGACGCCGAAGGTGGCCGCCAGCCAGGCGACGGCCGGGGCGATGAAGATCTGCGGCGCGGTGGCGATGGTGGACAGCCAGGCGCCCTGGTCGAAGCTGAGCCCGAAGGCGCCGCGCAGATCCGGCAGGCCGATGGAGAACAGCCGCGTGTCGAAGCCGACGAGGAAGGAGCCGAGCAGTACCGCGGCGGCGGCGAGCGCCGGCCGGCCATAGGGCCGGCTCTGCGCCGGGGCGGGAGGGGCGGCGGCGAGGGCGGCCATGGCCGTCACTTCGCCGCGTCGATATGGATCGCCGCCTCGACCGACATGCCGGCGCGCAGCCTGCCGGTCAGCGCCTGCCCCGGCTCGATGGCGATGCGCACCGGGATGCGCTGCACCACCTTGGTGAAGTTGCCGGTGGCGTTGTCGGGCGGCAGCAGCGCGAACACCGAGCCGCTGGCCGGCGAGACCCGCTCCACCTCGCCGCGCAGCGTCTGGCCGGGGAAGGTGTCGACGGTGATGTCGACCTTCTGGCCCGGCGCGACATGGGTGAGCTGGGTCTCCTTGAAATTGGCGATGACGTAGACATTGGGGATCGGCACGGCGGCGATCAGGTTGGTGCCGATGTTCACGTAATCGCCGACCTGCACGAGGCGGGTGCCGACGATGCCGTCGAAGGGGGCGCTCACCTGCGTGTAGCCGAGCTTGAGGTCGGCGGTCTTCAGATTGGCGTTGGCGGCGTCGAGATTGGCGCGCAGCGTGCCCTCCTGCCCGGTGAGCACGTCGAGCTGGCGCTTCTGTGCCTCGATGGCCGCCTGCGCCGAGCGGACGTCGGCCTGCGCCTTGGCCAGATTGGCGGTGGCCTGCTGCAGCTTCTGCTCGGTGCCGGCGATGCCGCCCTGCACCAGGGTCTGCTGGCGGGTGAACTCCTCGCTCATCTCCACCTCGGCGGCCTGGGCGGAGACGAGCTGCGCCTCGGCCTGGCTGATCACCGCCCGCTGGAGTTCCTCCTGGTTGCGCAGATTGGTGAGCGCCGCCTGCGCACCCTCCACCGCCGCCTGCGCGCCGTCGCGGGCGGCCTGGTAATCGGCGGGGTCGATCTCGACCAGGGGCTGGCCGGCCTTCACCGCCTGATAGTCGTCGACCAGCACCTTCAGCACGTTGCCGCTGATGCGGGCGCTGAGCGTCGAGACATCGGCATGCACATAGGCGTCGTCGGTATATTGCACCGGCCGGTCGCTGGCCCACTGGCTCCAGCGGCCATTGGCATAGACGAGCAGGCCGCCCAGCGCCAGGATCGCCACCAGCGGGATCAGCAGGCGGCGCAGGCTGGCGGCGAGCGAGAAGGGCGCCTCGTCCCCCGGCGAGGCCGGGCCGGTGGCGGCGGCAGGATCGGGGGGCGTCTTGGCGAGCATGGTCACGGGGGCCTTCCCTTCGGGCGGACGCATCGCCGCCGGCCCGACGATCCTGACGGCCCGGGCGGCGACGCGCTTCTCAAAATCCATTCCGCGCCGTCACGGGCGTGTGGACCCGAAACGGCGCGGAACCGAGAATGTCACCCGGCACGGCGGCGGGCCAGAGCCGCGAGCTGCAGCGCGGTCGCCACCGCCGAGAGGCCGATGCCGAGGGCGCAGACCGCGGCCCAGCCGCCGGCGTTCCAGGCGAGGCTCGCCGTGGCGGAGCCGAGGGCGCCGCCGAGGAACATCGCCCCCATCAGCACGGTGTTCAGCCGGGCCCGCGCGGCGGGGCGCAGCGAGAACACGATGTGCTGGTTGGAGACCAGCGCGCTCTGTATGCCGAAATCGAGCAGGATCACCCCCACCACCAGCCCGGCCAGCGAGCCCCAGGCACCGAAGACGAACCACGAGACCAGCGTCACGACGGCCCCCAGCATCACCGCCTGCGAGGCGCCGCGCCTGTCGGCGAAGCGGCCGGCCAGCGGCGCGGCGAGGATGCCGACCGCGCCGACGAGGCCGAACAGGCCGGCAATATCGGCGCCGAGGCCGAAGCGGGGCTCCTCCAGCCGGAAGGCGAGCACGGTCCAGAAGACCGTGAAGGCGGCGAACAGGGCGGCCTGCGTCAGCGCCGCCAGCCGCAGCGCCGGGAACTCGTTCCACAGATGCG
Source organism: Ancylobacter oerskovii (assembly GCF_018390555.1). Taxonomy (GTDB): domain Bacteria; phylum Pseudomonadota; class Alphaproteobacteria; order Rhizobiales; family Xanthobacteraceae; genus Ancylobacter; species Ancylobacter oerskovii. The sequence continues at coordinate 225,125 of NZ_JAHBGB010000041.1, forward strand.
CGATGGAATGCAGCAGCCGGCCGTAAGGCAGGGTGGAATCCGGTCGGCTGTGCGGCAGGACGAGCGCCATCAGCCCGGCGGCGGCGAGCGCCATCGGCACGGCGAGCCAGAACATCTCGCGCCAGCCGCCATGGGTGGCGACGAAGCCGGCGAGGGTGCGGCTGAACAGGATGCCGGTGAGCAGGCCGGCCATGACGGTGCCGACCGTGGCACCCCGCTTTTCCGGCGCGGCGAGATGGGCGGCGAGCGGCACGATCTGCTGCGCCACCGTGGCGGCCAGCCCTACCGCCAGCGAGGCCAGCACGATCGTCGCGCCGGTGGGGGCGATGGCGGCGAGCACCAGCGCCGCCGCCAGCGCCACGAACTGCGCCACGATCAGCCGGCGCCGCTCGACGAGATCGCCGAGCGGGACCAGGAGGAACAGGCCGACGGCATAGCCGAGCTGCGTCGCGGTGGGGATCGCGGCGGTGGCGGGGCCGGGCAGCTCCTGCTCGATGATCGCGAGCATGGGCTGGTTGTAGTAGATGTTGGCGACGGCGAGGCCGGCGGCCGCCGCCATGGCGAAGGTGGTGGCATGGCCGAGGGCGGCCGGCGCGTGCACGCCTTCGCCGTGCACGCTGTCTTGCGTGGTCATGATATCTCTCCTGCGGCCGACAGGCGCGCGCATGGCGCGGAACGGTCCGGCGTCGGTCGCCTCTGTCGGGTGTCGATCGGCCGGCATCGCGTGGCCGGTATCGGTTGCGCTGAAGATAATCCTTCGCGACATCCGTTATAGTGTCTTGCAGTGATGCACGATTGTATCGGATTCTGATGCAATGGATTTCGACGCCCTGGCCCTATTGGTGGAGATCGCTTCGGCGGGGAGCCTCGCCGGCGCGGCCCGGCGGTTGCGGCTGTCGCCGATGAGCGCGACGCGGCTGCTGGCCGGGCTGGAGAAGGAGCTCGGCGTGCGGCTGGTGCATCGCACCACGCGGGCGCTGTCGCTGACCGATGACGGCCTCTCCTTCCTCCCCCATGCCGAGGCGCTGCTGGAGGAGCGCGCCGCGGCGCTCGCCAGCCTGCGCGGCCGGCAGGGCGGGGCCAGCGGCCTGCTGCGGCTCAGCGCCTCGCTCGCCTTCGGCCGGCAGGTGGTGGCGCCGCTGGTGGCGGATTTCATGGCGGCGCATCCGCAGGTGAGCGTCGACCTGCAGCTTTCCGACAGCGTGGTCGACATCGTCGCCGAGGGGCTGGACCTCGCCATCCGCATCGCGCCGATGGACGACAGCAGCCTCATCGCCCAGCGGCTGGCCGACAATCCGCGGCGGCTGGCGGCGGCGCCGGCCTATCTCGACCGGCACGGCGCGCCGGCCAGCCTCGCCGATCTGGCACGGCACGAATGCCTGACGGTGAGCGGGGCGTCGCATTGGAGCTTCCGCGCCGGCACGGCGACGCGGCGGGTGAAGGTGGCCGGGCGGTTCTCCGCCAATTCGGTGGACGCGCTCCACGAGGCCTGCCGCGGCGGGCTGGGCATCGCCAATCTGTCGGACTGGAACCTCCACGAGGACCTGGCGCGCGGCGTGCTGCGGCCGGTGCGGCTCGCCGATGCCGAGCCGGAGCCGCTGGCCATCTGGGCGGTCTACCCGACCCGGCGGCTGGTGCCGGCCAAGGTGCGCCTGTTCATCGAGGCGCTGGGGCGCCGGCTGAAGGCCGGTGCCGCGGAACGCGGGGGAACGCCCCCGGCGCCGTGAGCGCCCCGCCGGTCAGAAGCCGGGCGCGGCGCGGCCGGCGACGGGCAGCGTGATCGAGATCCGCCCGCCGGGGGCGTCGTCGCCGGGGATGTCGATGCGGATCTCGCCGTCATGGGCGTTGACGATGGTGCGGCACATGGCGAGGCCGAGGCCCATGCCGCCGGCCTTGGTGGTGAAGAAGGGCTCGAAGGCCTTCTGCGCCGCCTCGGCGCCGAAGCCCGGCCCGGAATCGCGCACCTCGATGCCGACCCTGCCGCCGGCGCGCCAGGTGCGCAGGGCGATCCGCCGCTCGCCGGCCGGGGTGGCGTGCATGGCCTGCACGGCGTTGGTGATCAGGTTGATCAGCACCTGCTGCAGCATGATGCGGTCGCCCTCGACGGCGACGCCGTCGGCTTCCAGCACCGGAGCCAGCGCCACGCCGTGGGAGACGATCTCACCCTGGACCAGGCGCATCGCCTCCTCCACCAGCGCGTCGACGTCGAGGCGCGTGCGCTCCGGCTCGACCTTGGTCATGAAGGAGCGCACCCGGCGCACCACCTGCGAGGCATGGTGGGCGGCGGCGCCGGCGGCATCGAGCGAGGCCCGCACCTCGGCGAGGTTCGGCGGGTCGCGGTCCATCCACCGTCCGGCCGCCGCGGCATGGGCGCTGATGGCGGCGAGCGGCTGGTTGATCTCGTGGGCGATGGAGGCGGACACCTCGCCGATGGTGGCGGCGCGCAGCGCGTGATCGAGCTGGCCGCGGGTGCGCTGCAGCGCCTCCTGCACGCGGATGCGCTCGGTGATGTTGAGGACGCTGGCCTGCACGCGGTCCAGCAGTTCCGGCGGCGGGAAGTTGAACGCCACCAGCACCCGCAGCAGCTCGCCCTGGCGGGTGCGGATGCCGGCCTCGCTCTGGAAATGCGGCGCGCCGGCATCCAGCGCCAGCAGGAAGGCGATGAAATCCTCGTCGGGATCGGTGAGGAAACCGTCGAGATGGGTGAAGAACTCCTCCTTGGAGGACACGCCCATCAGGCGCAGGCCGGTGCTGTTCACATCGGTGATGCGGACGCTGGCGCGGATGCGGCGCAGCAGCTCCGGGCGCTGGCCGAGATGCTGGGCGAGATCCTCGACGCCCTCCGCCCGCAGCGCGTCGAGCTCGGCCTTCACCGGCCGCAGATCGTGCTCCCAGATCGCCACCGCCAGCGTCTCGAAAATGGTGCGGAAGCGCTGCTCGCTCTGGCTCAGCGCCTCGATGGCGGCCTTGCGCTGGGTGATGTCGGTATTGGTCTCGAGCGTGGTGCCTTCATAGCGGCCGGGCTCGGTGCGCCGGCGCAGCCGGCTGAAGACGTGGATGGTGCGCCCGTCGCGGGTGGTCTGGGTCACTTCGCCCTCCCACGAGCCCTCCCGCGCCAGCGCGCCGCGTATGGCGCTGCGGGAGGGGGCGGAGCGGGTGGCGAGCAGGGCGTGGGGGTCCTGGCCGTAGGCCTCGTCGAAGCTCCAGCCATAGAGCGCCTCGGCGCCATGGTTCCAGTAGATCACCCGGCCGGCGACGTCGGTGAGGAAGATGGCGTCGCTGGTGACGTCGAGCAGTTCCGCCTGCGAGGCGACGGTCTGCTGGTCGGCGAGGCGCTTGAGCACGATGAAGGCGGTGGCGAGCACCGCCGCCACGCTGAAGACGAGGCGCAGTACCGCGTCGAGCGCGACGGCGTCGTCATGCCCGTAGAAGAAGCTGAACAGCGCGAGGGCGATGCAGCCGGCCGCCGTCGCGCGGATGGTGCGCTCCGACGCGGTGTCGCCGATGAGGATCAGCACCAGCACATACAGCACCGCCACGGCGCTGCTGAGCATGGTGAAGCTGTCTATGGCGAAGATCGCCGCGGCCAGAGCGGCAGCCCCGGCATAACGGCATTTCAATGCCAGGCTGCCCGGGGCTGCTTGTCGACGCATCGCGGATGGCGGTTCTTCATGACGTTGGGTGAGGTGGCTTCCATTATAGGGCCGTCATGCCGCGTGTCATCGGCCAAGGCGAGGGGACTTCTTGCCAGAACGCACGAATAAGCGCCGGAGGCACGCTCATATCCGCTCCGCGGCGGCCGCCCGCAGCACCGTCAACAGGCTGTCGACGTCGCGCGGGCCGTCATAGCGCTCGCCATTGACGAACAGCGTCGGGGTGCCGTTGACGCCGCTGCGCAGGCCGCCGGAGAAATCGCGGCGGATCTTCTCGTCGTAGCGCCCCTCGAAGGCGGCGGCGAGATGGGCGTCGTCGAGGCCGATCATCCGCGCATAGGCGTGCAGGCTGGCCTGGTCGAGCGCGTCCTGGCGTTCATAGAGAAGGTCGTGCGCTTCCCAGAACCGGCCGATGGCGGCGGCCGCCTCGGCGAACTCCGCGGCACGGCCGGCATGGGGATGCTGCTGGGTGAGCGGGAAGTTGCGGAACACGAAGCGCAGCCGGTCGCCCATTTCCGCCTGCACCGCCTTGAGCACCGGATAGGCTTCGCCGCAATAGGGGCATTCATAGTCGCCATATTCCACCAGGGTGACCGGCGCGTCGGCCGGCCCCTGGCCGTGATCGTCGGGACCCACCGGGGGCTTGAGCGTGCTCATGATGCGGCTCCCGCGCTGTTCTTCGCCGCGAGCGCATCCAGTGCGTCGAGGATACCGTCGGCGCCGGGATTGAGGCCGAGCGGCGAGACGTAGCTCCAGCGGATCACGCCCTCGCCGTCGATGACGAACAGCGCGCGCTCGGAGGTGCCCTCCGTCTCGCGATAGACGCCGTAGCGGCGCGCCACCCCGCCCTTGGGCTCGAAATCGGCCAGCAGCGGAAAATGCAGCCGACGCTCGGCGGCGAAGGCGGCATGGCACCACACCCCGTCGGTGGAGATGCCGACCAGCTGGGCGCCATAGCGGTGAAACTCGGGGAGCACTTCATTGTAGAGCGCCATCTGGTCGCCGCAGACCGGGCTCCAGTCGGCGGGATAGAAGGCGAGGATCACCGGCTTGCCCCGGAGGTCGCCGAGCGACAGCGACTGGTCCGGCGTCGCCGGCAGGGTGAAGGCGGGAGCGGGCACGCCAGCCGGCAGCACGCCAGCCGGCAGCACGCCAGCCGGCAGCACGCCGGCGCGGGAGAGGGCGTCGGGCATCGGATATCTCCGCTGGCCGCCGCCGGCGCCATGACGGCACCGGCGGGACGGCGCGCATTCAATGGTTGGAGCGGGTGCACTCGTAGAGGAACCAACTGCGGCGCTCGGCCTCGTCGATCCACACTTCGAGGAGGCTGGTGGTGGCGACGTCGTTATATTCCTCGCAGACCACATGGGTGGCGCGCAGGAAGCCGATGAGCGCGCGATTGTCCTCGGCGAGCTCGGCGAGCATGTCCTGCGCCGTCACATAGTCGGCATCGTTGTCGGCGAGGCGCTGCAGGCGGGAGATGTGGCCGATGGAACGCAGCGTGGTGCCGCCGACCTTGCGCGCCCGCTCGGCGATGGCGTCGGTGGTGGCGAAGATCTGGTCGCCCTGCTCGTCGAGCATCAGATGGTAGTCGCGGAAATGCGGGCCCGACAGGTGCCAGTGGAAGTTCTTGGTCTTGAGATAGAGCGCGAACATGTCGGCGAGCAGGGCGGTCAGCGCGGCGGCGATGTCGCGGGTGGCGTCGGCGCCGAGATCGGTGGGGGTGCGCAGCGGGGCGATCTGGCGCGTCTTGGCCGGGATGTCGGTCATGTCAGGCTCTCCAATCGGGCGGGTTGAATGCGGTAGGCGAGGCTGGCCTTTCGGCGGGCGGCGCTGCACGTCCGGCGCCTGTCCGGCCGTCGCGGCCCGCCGTGCCGGGATGTCGGGAGCGAGACTAGCCGGTGGCGCGGCCGCCGGAAATCGGCTGTTGGGGTGGCGGCCTCATACTTCGGTTTGCGCGGTGGCCGCGCGGGCGCGAGGCGCCGGAGGGCGCGGGCGAAGGCGGTGGTCAGGCCGGGCGGCTGAGCGCCTGGTCGAGGCAGGCGATCATCTCGCCGCCGTCGAACGGCTTCGACAGGAAGCCGATGGCACCGGAGGCGGTCACCTGGCGGCGCAGCCGCTCCTCGGGAAAGGCGGTGATGAAGATGAGCGGCATGTGGTGGCCGCCCTGCCGCAGGCGGGTCTGCAGCTCGACGCCGCTCATGCCGGGCATCTGGACATCGGTGATGACGCAGTCGCTGTCGAGCAGCCGCGGGGAACGAAGGAAATCCTCGGCCGACGCAAAGGTGCTGGTCTCGAAACCCAGCGACCGAACCAGGCTTGCGGTCGCGGTCCGCACCGACTCGTCATCATCGATGATCGAGATCATCGCGGTCTGGCGCACAATACTCGTTTCCTTCTCGCTGATCGGGACGCGTACCGATCGCACGCCTCCTGTCCCCTCTATATCGCGCACAAGAGACGGCTTCGGAATTATATGAAGGTTTGCGTCGTCTATCTCTTCGGTGCCGCGAGGCCCAGCGTCTCCGCCATCCGCACGAGATCCGCGAGGGAGCGGGCGTTCATCTTCTTCATGACATGGCCGCGATGGATCTTCACGGTGATCTCGCTGAGGCCGATCTGCGCCGCCACCTGCTTGTTCATCAGCCCGGAGGTGACGAGCGCCATCACCTCCTTCTCGCGGGCGGTCAGGGTTTCGTAGAGTTCCTGGACCCCGGCCACCGCCCTGTCGGCCTGCCGGCGCGCGCGGTCCTGCTCGATCGCCGCCGAGACGGCGTCGAGAATGTCCTGGTCGCGGAAGGGCTTGGTGAGGAAGTCCACCGCGCCCGCCTTCATCGCCCGCACCGTCATCGGGATATCGCCGTAGCCGGTCATGAAGATCACCGGCATGTTGCGCTCGCTGCGGGCGAGCTGCGACTGGAAGTCGAGCCCGCTCACCCCGGGCAGGCGGATGTCGAGCACCAGGCAGCGCGGCACGTCCGGCAGCCGGGCGGCGAGGAATTCCGCCGCCGAGCCGAACAGCTCGACGCTGAGGCCGATGGAGCGGAACAGGCTGGAAAGCGCCTCGCGCAGGGACGGATCGTCGTCGACCACGATCACCATGGGCTCGGCGGGCTCGGCGGCGGCGCGGCGCGGGGGAGGGGTCGCAATCACGGGGTCGGCTCCTTGAGCGCGGGCAGGATCACGCGGAAGGTCATTCCGCGATCGGCATTGGGGAGGGCTTCGATGCGGCCCATATGGGTCTCGACGATCGAGCGGCAGATCGACAGGCCGAGCCCCATACCCTGGGACTTGGTGCTGTGGAACGGCTCGAAGAGCCGCGGCATCGCCTCCGCCGCGACGCCGGCGCCGCGGTCGACGACGGCGATCTCGACGACCGGCTCGCCGGCCTCGTCGCGTCCCGGCCGCGAGCGCACCACCAGCGGCCGGCTGCCGGCGAGCCCGTCCATCGCCTGGGCGGCGTTGATGACGAGATTGGTCAGCACCTGCTGCAGCTGCACGCGGTCGCCCCTCACCAGCGGCAGGTCCGCCGCGAGGTCGAGCTGCGGCCGGGCGCGGTGATGCTGCAGCTCCCGCTCGATGATGGCCAGCGTCTCCTCGATCAACGGGTTGAGCGCCACCGGCTCGTGGCGGAGCTCGTCCCGGCGCGACAGCGCCCGCAGCCGGGCGACCACGTCGCCGGCGCGGCGGCCATTGGCGATCATCCGCTCCACCGAGGCGCTGGCCTCGGCGACGTCCGGCACCGGCCGGCGCAGCCAGCGCAGCCCCGCCTCGCCATTGGTGACCACCGCCGCGAGCGGCTGGTTCACCTCATGGGCGATCGACGCCATCAGCTGGCCGAGCGTCGCCATCCGCGTCACCTGCGCCAGCTCGGCCTGCGCCTTCAACAGCCGTTCCTCGGCCTGCTTGCCGGCGGTGATGTCGTTGTTGGTCTCCATGGTGGCGACCGGCCGCCCCTGGGGATCGCGGTGCTGCGACCAACGGCTGGCGACGACGACATGGGTGCCGTCGCGGCGGGTGTGGCGCAGCTCGCCTTCCCAGCGGGCGTCGCGTTGCAACTGCGCGTTCGAGGCCTCGCGGCTGACCGGGAAGACGGTGCGCAGCAGCTCCGTGGTCTTGCGGCCGGTGGCCTCGCCGGCGGGCCAACCATAGAGCTCCTCCGCGCCGCGATTCCAGTAGAGGATGGTGTCGGCGGCGTCGCGCACCAGAATGGCGTCGTGGGTCAGGTCGAGCAGCGCCGCCTGGCCGTGCATCATCTCGCTGGAGCGGCTGTGGCGGAGCGAGAGCAGGGTGACGATGCCGATGGCGACGGTGGCGACCACCGCGCGCATCACCGCCTGCAGGTCGTAGCGGTCGCCATGGACGGCGAGAAAGCTGACGGCGGTGAGGGCGATGCAGATCGCCCCGGCCAGCAGGATGCCGCGCGGGGTGAGCCGGTCCGCCGCCAGCATCACCGCCGCGACATAGAGCACGGCGATGGCGATATCGAGCTGCGTCAGCGTATCGACGGCGAAGATGGCCGCGGCGAGCAGCGCCGCAAAGACGGGCGCCAGCGATCCGCCGGGCCGCAGCAGGGCGGCAAGGCGAGCGCTCACCGCGCGGCTCCGCGTCGCGGACGCCCGGGGCGCGGGCGGGAAGGGCACGGGCAGCGGGAGGCCGCCATCCATCCTCGGGGGGCAGGGATACACATCATGTTGCCATGCTAGCAAAATCCCTCTCCCGCAAGCCTATACACTCGTATGTTTTTCATCGGCCGATCGTATGCCGGGGAAAGCAAATGTAGAATTGAGCCCGAGGCTGGATCATCGATAGTCGCCCGGTCGTCTTGAAAATCCCACCTCCCGTTCGAAGGGCACCTGCCATGAGCCGAAACATCGCCGAGCTGACCATCGCGACCCTGACCCAGATCGGGGTCAAGCGGATCTATGGCGTTGTGGGCGACAGCCTCAACGGCCTCACCGACGCCATCCGCCGGACCGAGGCCATCGACTGGGTGCATGTGCGCCACGAGGAGGTCGCCGCCTTCGCCGCCGCCGGCGAAGCGGCGATCACCGGCGAGCTGGCGGTGTGCGCCGGTTCCTGCGGGCCGGGCAACCTGCACCTGATCAACGGCCTGTTCGACGCCCAGCGCTCGCGCGTGCCGGTGCTGGCGATCGCCGCGCAGATCCCGTCCTCGGAGATCGGCGGCGGCTATTTCCAGGAGACGCACCCGCAGAACCTGTTCCGCGAGTGCTCGGTCTATTGCGAGCTGGTTTCCGACCCGGCGCAGATGCCCTTCGTGCTGGAGAACGCCATCCGCGCCGCCATCGGCCAACGCGGCGTCGCGGTGGTGGCGATACCCGGCGACATCGCGCTGAAGCCAGCGCCTGCCCGGCCGACCTCCGCCAATGCCGGGCTCAAGCCGCCGGCGCCGGTGGTGCGGCCCGCCGAGGACGAGATCGATGCGCTCGCCGCGCTGCTCAACGGCGCCGAGCGCGTCACCCTGTTCTGCGGCCGCGGCTGCGCCGGCGCGCATGCGCCGCTGATGGCGCTGGCGGAAAAGCTCAAGAGCCCGGTCGTGCATGCGCTGGGCGGCAAGGAGCATGTCGAATACGACAACCCCTACGATGTCGGCATGACCGGCTTCATCGGCTTCGCCTCCGGCTACGAGGCGATGCATGCCTGCGACGTGCTGCTGCTGCTCGGCACCGACTTCCCCTACAAGCAGTTCCTGCCGGCCGGCATCAAGATCGCCCAGGTCGACATCCGCCCCGAGCAGCTCGGCCGGCGCTGCGCGCTGGAGCTCGGCCTCGTCGGCGACGTGGCGGCGACGCTCGACGCGCTCATCCCCAAGCTCGCCGTGAACGAGGACCGCACCCATCTCGACGAGGCGGTGGCGCGGTATCGCACGTCGCGCAAGGGGCTGGACGACCTCGCCACCGGCACGCCGGGCAACAAGCCGATCCACCCGCAATATCTGGCACGCCTCGTCAGCGAGGCGGCGGCGGAAGACACGGCCTTCACCTTCGACGTCGGCACCCCGACCATCTGGGCGGCGCGCTACCTGACCATGAACGGCAAGCGTCGCCTGGTCGGCTCGCTGGTGCACGGCTCGATGGCCAATGCCATGCCGCAGGCGATCGGCATCCAGGCGTCGCAGCCGGGCCGGCAGGTGGTGTCGCTCTCCGGCGATGGCGGCTTCACCATGCTGATGGGCGACCTCATCACGCTGAAGCAGGAAAAGCTGCCGGTGAAGGTGGTGATCTTCAACAACGGCACGCTCGGCTTCGTGGCGCTGGAGATGAAGGCGAACGGCTTCGTTGAGATCGGCACCAACCTCGAAAACCCGGACTTCGCGGCGATGGCGCGGGCCATGGGCATCCATGGCGTGCGGGTGGAGGACCCGGGCGACCTGCCGGGCGCGATCGCCGACGTGTTCGCCCATGACGGCCCGGCGGTGCTGGACGTGGTGACGGCGCGGCAGGAACTCTCCATGCCGCCGACCATCGAGCTCGCCCAGGCCAAGGGCTTCGGCTTGTGGATGGTCCGCGCGGTGATGAGCGGGCGCGGCGACGAGGTGCTCGACCTCGCAAAGACCAATTTGCTGCGGCGCTGACACGGACGCCGCCATGCCGGGGACGGCGTGGCGGCGACCCGTTCCGGCGATCCGGCGCGGGGCGGGGGCCAAACGAAACGGGGCGGCAAGCCGAACGCTTGCCGCCCCGTTCTTGTCGATGGAAGCCGGCTCAGCCCTTGATGAAGGCGAGCAGGTCGGCGTTCAGCACCTCGGGGTGGGTGGTGAGCATGCCGTGCGGGTAGCCCGGATAGATCTTCAGCGTGCCGTTCTTCAGCAGCTCGATCGACTTCAGCGCGGCGTCCTTGTAGGGCACGATCTGGTCGTCGTCGCCGTGCAGAACCAGCGTCGGCACCGAGATCGCCTTGAGGTCTTCGGTCTGGTCGGTCTCGGAGAAGGCCTTGATGCCTTCGTAATGCGCCTTGGCGCTGCCGATCATGCCCTGGCGCCACCAATTGTCGATCACGCCCTGCGAGACCTTCGCGCCCTCGCGGTTGAAGCCGTAGAAGGGGCCGGCGGGGACATCGACGTAGAACTGCGCGCGATTGGCGGCGAGCGCGGCGCGGAAGCCGTCGAACACTTCCAGCGGCAGACCCTCGGGATTGGCGTCGGTCTTGACCATCAGCGGCGGCACGGCGGAGACCAGCACCGCCTTGGCGACGCGGCCGGCCGGCTCGCCGTGCCTGGCGACATAGCGGGCGACCTCGCCGCCGCCGGTGGAATGGCCGATATGCACCGCGTTCTTCAGGTCGAGATGCTCGACCACCGCGAAGGCGTCGGCGGCGTAATGATCCATGTCGTGGCCGTCGGAGACCTGCGACGAGCGGCCATGGCCGCGGCGGTCATGGGCGACGACGCGGAAGCCCTTCTGCACGAAGAACAGCAGCTGGGCGTCCCAGTCGTCGGACGACAGCGGCCAGCCATGGTGGAACATGATCGGCTGGGCGTCCTTCGGACCCCAGTCCTTGAAGAAGATCTCGACGCCGTCCCTGGTGGTGACGAAAGGCATGGTTGCGATCCTTCGAGCTGGCGATAAGGCGGCGGTGGAATGGCAAGCTGCGAAGCACCGCCGGGTGGCGCGGAAGGTAGAGCGAACGCCGCGACCGGTACGTGACGAATGCACGCCCGCTATCGTGAATGCCCGCCGGCGAGCGGGTGGGAGCCGGTGTCGCCCGCCCGTCGCAGGCAGCAAGATAGGCCGCCGCGCAGAGGGTGGCTATTGGCGTTCGCGCAATGAATGTCGTGTGATGATGCGATATCCTTTGCGTTGAAGGCGAGCGGCGACCCTAGAGCCGCTGCGGGGCCTCGGCGGCGCGGAGCGCGGCATCCTCGATCTGGATGGTGAGATGCGACAGGCCGAATTCGGCCTGCATCGCCGCCTGCGCCGCGGCGAGCGTCGCGCGGGCGCGGGCCATGTCCCGCACCACGACATGGCCGCTCATCGCGTCCATGCCGGAGGTGAGCGTCCAGACATGCAGGTCGTGCACCGCCTCGACGCCCTCGATGGCCATCAGCGCCGCCTCGATCCGGGCGAGGTCGATGTCGGGCGGCGTGCCTTCCATGAGGATGTGCACGGCGCCCTTCAGCAGGATCCAGGTGCGCGGCACGATGAACAGGCCGATGCCGGCGCCGACGAGCGGATCGACCAGCGTCCAGCCGGTGAACATGACGATGACGGCCGCCAGGATGACGCCGAGCGAGCCGAGCATGTCGGCCAGCACCTCGAAATAGGCGCCCTTGACGTTGAGGCTCTCGCTCGAACCCGCCGACAGTAGCCGCATGCTGACGAGGTTCACCGCCAGGCCGGCGACGGCGACCGCCAGCATCGGGCCGCCGATGATCTCCGGCGGATTCAACAGCCGCTGCCAGGCCTCGTAGAGGATGAACACCGTCACCACCAGCAGCACGACAGCATTGGCGAGCGCCGCCAGCACCTCCATGCGGACATAGCCATAGCTGTTGCCCGGGGTGGCGGGGCGCTCGGCGAAGCGGATGGCGACCAGCGCCAGCACGAGGCCGCCGGCATCGGTGAGCATGTGCACGGCATCGGCGACCAGCGCCAGGCTGCCGGTCCACAGGCCGCCGACGACCTCGACCACCATGAAGGAGAAGGTCAGCGCCAGGGCGAGATAGAGCGAGCGCTTGTGCCGTCCGCCGGCCGTGACGAGGGCGGCGGCATCGCCATGCGAATGTCCGCCGCCATGCGAATGCCCGCTACCATGCGAATGTCCATGCGCATGTTCCGCCACCGCGCTCTCCCCGTTGCCCTGCTTCCCCGCGCGCCGTGCGGCGCCGCCGGCGATGGTAGTCGATTTTCCGTGACACGCATGCGTGCGACGGCCCCGGGACGCCGCCGAGGCGGCTCAGGGGCTGCGCGAGAGCATCAGCGTGGCGCGGTCCTCCGGCACCTTCAGCCAGCTGCCATCCTCCTGCGCGGCGAAGCGCAGCGGCTCGCCCTTGTCGCCGAGCAGCAGCAGGTCGCCGGCCTCCAGCCGCCAGCGCTCGGGCGACACGGTGCCGAACAGGGCGGCGCAGGCCGCGTCGGGGGCGAGCGGGTAATCGCCGTCGCCGAAGGGCTGCTCGCCGAACATCACCGTGCAGAAAGGCGCATCGGGGGCGCGCGACAGCCGCCACAAGCCGAACAGATCGGCGGGGCGCGCCGTGGGCGCCGCCTGGGCGAGGCGCGGATTGATGAGGAAATACACGCCGTCGCGCTCGCGCAGCGCTTCCCAGGCGCCGCCGGCGCCCTCGGTGAACTCCGCCACCAGCCTGCCGGACGGGGCGTGCAGGCGGATGGCGTCGCCCGGACCCGGCGACCAGGAGGCGATGTCGGCGGCGAAGGCGATCTGCTCGGCGCAGGCGGCGCGGTCGAGGGAAAGCGCGAACAGCGGATGGCCGACGCCGGCCGGCGGACGGACGGCCTTGCCCGCCAAGGTGAGATGGCAGATGCGGTCGCCATCGGCATTGGTGAGCTGATAGGCCTCGGCAAGGCGGCGGGCGACCTGCGCCGGGGTTTCCGGCACGGCGCTTTCCGGCGACTCGCGCGTCGTCGCCTCCTGAGCGTGGAGAAGGGGAGCCGTCGCGCCCAATCCGCCCACTCCCGCGCAGAGCAGGAGGGCGGAAAGGGACAGGCCGCGACGGCATGTCATGGGCGTCTCAGCCCCGGACCGGCGGCCAGGGCGTCTCCGGCACCGGGGTGAGCGGCGGCCGGCCCGCGGCCCAGGCGAGGAGATTGTCGACCACCAGCTGACCCATGGCGTCGCGGGTGAGCTGCGTCGCCGAGGCGACATGCGGCAGCAGCACGACATTGTCGAGCGCGACCAGCGCCTCCGGCACGTTCGGCTCATGGGCGAAGACGTCGAGCCCGGCGGCGAGGATGGTGCCGTCCTGCAGCGCGGCGATCAGTGCCGGCTCGTCCACCACCGAGCCGCGCGCGACATTGATCAATACGCCGCGCGGCCCGAGCGCCTGCAGCACCTCGGCATTGATCATGCGGTCCGTCGCCGCGCCGCCGGGCACGATGACGATCAGCACGTCGACGTCGCGGGCGAGGGCGAGGAGGTCGGGATAATGCGGGTAGGCGACGTCGGCGGCCGGCCGGCGGCTGTGATAGGCGATGGGACGGCCGAAGCCTTCGAGCCGCCGGGCGATCGCCTGGCCGATGCGGCCCATGCCGACGATGCCGATGGAACGGTCGCGCAGCGTCGCGGTGAGAGGGAAGCCGCCGGTCGGCCATTTGCCGGCGCGCAGATAGCGCTCGGCCTGCGGCAGGCGGCGGACGGCGGCGAGGGTGAGCGCGAGGGTGAGGTCGGCCACCTCGTCGTCCAGCACGCCGGGGGTGTTGGTGACGACCACGCCGCGCGTGCCGGCGGCGGCGGCATCGACGGAATCGTAGCCGACGCCGAAATTCGAGACGATCTCCAGCTGCGGCAGCGCGTCCATCAGATCGGCGGTGACGCGGCGGCGGGCGGTGGCGCCGACCCCGGTGGCGATGGCGCGGATGCGCGGACCCGCCTGCGCCAGCACCGCATCGCCGTCCGCCCCGTCGAGCCGGTGCACGGTGAAGTGCGCGGCGAGCTGCTTCTCGATCATCGGCATCAGCGGGCCGGTCTGCAGAAGCTCGATGCGATCGGCGGGGCGGGCGGTCGGGGATTCGGACATGTCAGGCTCCTTCGCGTCGCGGGCTATTCGTCACCAAAGCGCCGGCGCTGGCAATCCGTCTTCCGCAGGATCGGCAGCCTGCCGGCCGGTTCCCGGAGAGTTGCGGCGGTATCGGGAGGTGGGTCGGGGACGGGGCGGGAGCGCGGCGAACATTGCCGGGGATCGCCGGCAGCGGAGCCGCGCCGGAGCAGGGGAGACAGGCGCGCAGCGCGTGCGGCCGCGCCACAAGGGGCGGTGAACGGCCCGGTGATCGCGTGGAGGACCTAAGCCGGCTCCTCGACCTCGTCGGACTGCTCGTCCAGATCGGGATCGTCGGCGCCGAGCTTGGTGGAGAGGTTCTTCTCGATGCGGCGCAGCAGCTTGCGTAGGCGCTTGCGGTCCTTGCCGTCGATGCCGCCGATCATGGTGTCTTCGAGCGAGTCCCAGATGTCGTCGATGGCGCCGGCACGGACGCGGCCCTCATCGGTGAGATGGACGCGCACCAGCCGGGCGTCGGTATCGGAGGCCTTGCGTACCAGCAGGCCTTGCGCGGCGAGGCGTCCCACGGTCTTGGAGGCGGTGGGCGGGCGCACGCGCAGCGCGTTGGCGAGCTCCGACATGGTGCGGCCATCCATGTCGAACAGCAGCTTGAGCACCGTCTCCTGCCCCGGAAACAGGCCGAGTTCCTGAAGCCGCCGCGCCGCGAGGGCGCGCTGGAGGCGCGCGGCATGCTGCAGGCGAAGACCGATGCTCTTGTCGAACCCGTCCTTCATGGAACGCCCCGTCGACCGCATGGCGGCAACAACCATTGTTGCAGCAGAAACAGCGTGTCATGACAGGAACATGGCGGCAAACGCCGATTTCGTCAAAAACTTGCTATATGCCCGGATTTTTGAGCCGGGCGAAGCGTTCCTCGATCCGGCTAAGAAAGGCGGTTCGCTTTTCGAGGCTGACCGAATCCATGCCGTGCAGCGCCAGCCAGAGCTTGGGCGCCCGCGGGTGGACGATGCCGCCAATGCCGTCGAGCAGGATCCGCCGCCCGGGCTGGCCGATCCAGCGCCACCAGAACCAGGGCGAGCCCAGCGTCGAGACCGCGGCGATGAGGCGGATATTGGTGAGGTGTCGCTCCAGCGGCCGGAAGGGCCTGGGCATGCCGAAGGTCTCGAACGGCACCAGCACGCGGTCGAGCCAGCCTTTCAGCATCGCCGGCGGGCCGTACCACCAGGTGGGGGCGACGAAGACGAGGGCGTCGGCCGCCTTCACCCGGTCGAGATGGTCGGCCACCGGCAGGCGGTTGAGGCCGGGCGTGTGGTAGTTGCGCCGCTCCTCCTCGGTGAGCGCCGGCTGGAAATTGTCGGCATAGAGATCGATCAGGTCGGCCTCGTGGCCGCCCCTGGCGAGGCCGCGCAGCACCGCGTCGCGCAGCGCCGCGCCGTAGCTGTCCGGCACCGGATGGCAGAAGACGACGAGCGCGCGCATGGCCGGCTCCTATGCGAGGCCCTGGAACAGATAGAGGCGGCCGGAGGCGAGGTCGAAATCCGGGTTCTCCCAGCCGATCATCTTGCCGGGATTGAGCAGGCCGGCGGGATCGGCCTCGCGCTTGAAGGCCAGCTGCACGGCGTCGGTCTGCTTCATGCCGCCTTCCTCCAGCGTATAGCGGTGCGGGTTGAAGACGACGGCGCCCATTTCCTCGTGGATGGCGATGATCTCCTCCAGCCGCTCCTCGGTGGTGAATTGCACCAGCGGCAGGCCGAAGCAGGTGACCTTGCCGTCGAAGCGCACGAATTCGAGATGCGCCGGCACCTCGGCGCCGAGCCGGGCATGGAGGCGGGCGACGAGATCGAGCTGGTGCGGGAAGGGGTAGAGGGTCTGCAGATAGGTGATCGCCGGATCGACGCGCAGCGCGCGCAGCGTGGTGTGGTTCCAGGCGAGCTCGTATATCGGCGGCAGGCCGGCCCGGCGTTCCGCCGGCACAAGGTCGGAGCGGAACAGGAACTCGCCGCCATGACGGGTGGTGAAGGCGGCGAAGGCGTCGGCGGCGAGCACGTCGACCATGGCGAGCACCACATGCTTGCCATCGGGAAGGAACGGCCGGTGCCGCAGGAAATAAAGCTGCGGTACCGGGGCGGCGACGACGCTGACCAGCTTCTTCGCCAGCGCGTCCTGCTCGCCCAGCGCATTGGCATAGGAGCAGGCGCGGCCGAAATCGTCGAAGCCGATGATGGCCTCCAGCCAGCCATAGGCGGGGGCGAGCGGCATCGTCACCTCGGTGATGATGCCGTTGGTGCCATAGGCATGGGCGACCTTGCCCACCTCCTCGCCGGTGAGACGGAGCACGCGCGGCTGCCGCTCCATGGTGACGACGGTGAGGCCGAGGATGTTGCCGAGGTCGCGCAGGCCGCCCCACATGATGGAGCCGACCCCGCCGGAGCCGCCGGCGATGAAGCCGCCGATGGACGCCGTGCGATAGGTGGACGGGGAGAGGCGCAGCTCTTGCCCGGTGGCGCGGGTGGCGGCGTCGATGTCGGCGAGGAGGGCGCCGGCCTGCGCCACCACCCGGCCGGGGGCGATGTCGAGGACACGGTCCATGCCCGACAGGTCCAGCACCACGCCGCCGGCGAGCGGCATGGCCTGGCCGTAATTGCCGGTGCCGGCGCCGCGGGGCGTGACGGGAATGGCGAGCTCGGCGCAGGCTTCGAGGACGCGCACGACATCGTCCTGCGAGGCGGGATACGCGACGAGATCCGCGGCCACGGCATCGAGCTGGCGCTTGAGGATGGGCGAGTACCAGTAGAAGTCGCGGCTCTTCTGGCGGACCAGCGCCGGATTATCCTCGAGGCGGATGCCGTCGAGCCGGGTCCGCAGGGCGGCGAGGTCGTAGCGAGGGCGGTCGCTCATCAAGGTTCACCCATCAGTTCGTCGAGTTCGGCCGGGTCCGGCGGCGTGGTGTCGATGCTGCGGCCGGCCCGCAGCACCAGGCGGTCCGATTGCGGCCGGGACAGCAGCTCGCCGAGGCTGCGCGCGCGGAACAGCGACAGGTCGGCCGGCGCGCCGGTCGCCAGCAGGCCGGCGCCGTCGAGGCCGAGCGCGGTGGCCGGCCGGGCGGTGACGATGTCCGGCCACTCCGCGAAGGGATGGTCGAGATGGGCGATGCGGGTCGCCTCGCGATACACCTCGATCAGGTCGAAATCGCCATAGGCGTAGAAGGGGTCGCGCACATTGTCGCTCGCCACCATCACCGGAATGCCCCGCGCGCGCATCTCGTGCAGCAGGGTGACGCCGCGCTGGCGCGGGGTGCGGGCCGGCGCGCGGTCCTGCAGATAGAGATTGCACATCGGCAGGGCGGCGACGCTGATGCCGGCGCGGGCGACGAGATCGAGCGTGCGGTCGACCTCCTCCGGCGGCTGCCGGGCCAGCGAGCAGCAATGGCCGACGAGGATGCGGCCCTGGAAGCGGCGGCGCAGCGCGGTGCCGGCGATGCGGGCGAGCGCGTGGGCGCCCGGATCGAGGGTCTCGTCGACATGGAAATCGAGATCGAGGTCGTGCCGCTCGGCGGCGGCGAACAGGCGCTCGAGCCCGGCATCGAGATCCGCGGACATATAGGTGAAGGCGCCGAGGACGCCGCGCTGGCGGATGACCGACTCCAGCACCGGCTGGAAGGCGCGGTCGTCGAGCGCCTGCTCGACCGGCAGCAGCGCCACCGCCTGGAGGGCGATGCGGTCCGCCCATTGCTCGCGCAATTCGGCGAGGACCGGCCAGGAGATGGCGGTCTGCGGACCGATGCAGTCGAGATGGGTGCGCAGCGCGACGGTGCCATGCGCATGGGCGCAGCGCAGGGCGAAATCCATGCGGCGGGCGAGGTCGGCGGCGGTCCAGCGTGCCTGCCGGTCGGCATCGGCGGCGGCGAGGGCGCCGGCGAAGCTGCCGTCGGGGTTGGGCCGGCGCGCCCAGATGAACGCCTTGTCGAGATGGGTGTGGGCATCGACGAGGCCGGGCAGCACCAGCGCGCCGTCGAGATCGAGGCGCGGCAGCGGGTGATTGGTCTCGCCATGCGGCGTGAGGCCGGCAATGGCATTCTCGACGATGAAGACGTCGAGTTGCACCAGCCCCTCGCGGTCGGGCACCAGCGCGAGTTCCGGCGCCAGCGCGGCCGGGGTGCGCACGCCGGCGAGCACATAGGCGTCCGGTGGGTTGGCGAGGAAGGCGGCGCGCATGGCGGAGTTCACGGCTCGATCCCTCGCTTCTCAGTTGCCCGTGCCGAGCGCGCTCTCGTGCCAGCGCCGCAGGAGCAGCCAGGAGAGGAGGCTCAATGCGGCATAGATGAGGATGCCGGCGAGAGAAATCAGCAGGAGGGCGGCGAACATGCGGGGGATATTGAGCCGGTAGCCGGATTCGACGATGCGGAAGGCGAGGCCCGAGCCCTGTCCGGCCGAGCCGGCGGCGATCTCGCCGACCACCGCGCCGACCAGAGCGAGGCCGCCGGCGATCCGCAACCCGCCGAGGAAATAGGGCAGGGCGGTGGGCAGCTGCAGCAGGCGCAGCGTCTGCAGGCGGCCGGCGCCGGACAGGCGGAACAGGTCGCGCAGGTTGGCGTCGACCGAATTCAACCCCAGCGTGGTGTTGGACAGGATGGGGAAGAAGGCGACGATCCAGGCGCAGGTGAGCACGGCGGTGTCGGTGGACAGGTAGATCAGCATCAGCGGCGCGATGGCGATGAGCGGCGTCACCTGCAGGATGATGGCGATGGGGAACAGCGAGAACTCGACGATGCGCGCGGAGGCGAAGACCAGCGCCAGCGCGCCGCCGCCGACCGCGGCGAGGACGAGGGCGACAAGGGTGGTGCGCAGCGTCACCATGAGCGAGCCGAGGAGCACCGTGCGGTCGGCGACCAGCGTGTCGAGGACGCGCAGGGGGCCGGGCAGGATGTAGGGCGGCAGATCGTTCAGCCGCACCACGAGGTCCCAGCCCAGCACGACGAGGCCGAGCACCGCCACCGGGAGCGCCCAGCGGAACGGCGAGTTCTCCAGGCGGTGGGTGATGCGGAGCGCCATGGACGGTGCCTCGTCAGCCGGCGTTCATGGCGGCGGCGAGCGCGGTGGAGGCCTGCCGGCACAGGGCGACATATTCCGGCGAGGTGCGGAAGGCCTCGTCGCGCTCCAGCGAGGGATCGATGGCGAGTTCGGCGGCGACCCGGCCAGGACGGGCGCGAAACACCAGGATGCGGGTCGACAGGTAGACCGATTCGAACACCGAATGGGTGACGAAGACGATGGTGCAGTTCAGCTGGCGCCAGACCTGCAAGAGATCGTTGTTGAGCTTGAAGCGGGTGATCTCGTCGAGGGCGGCGAAGGGCTCGTCCATCAGCAGCAGGCGCGGCTTCGTCACCAGCGCGCGGGCGATGGAGACGCGCATCTTCATGCCGCCGGAAAGCTCGCGCGGATAGGCGTCGCGAAACGCCTCGAGCCCGACCAGCTCCAGCGCCTGCATGATCGCCGGCTCGGCCTCGCGGCGCGAGGTGCCGGCGAGCTTGAGCGGCAGGTGGACATTGCCGAACACGCTCGCCCACGGCATCAGCGTCGGCTCCTGGAAGACGAAGCCGACGGAGGGATGGGGGGAGGCGGCCTTGCCCGGGTGCTCGCCGTTGAAGTCGATGCGGCCGGAGGTCGGCTCGGCGAGGCCGGCGATCAGCCGCAGCGCCGTCGACTTGCCGCAGCCGGACGGGCCGAGCAGCGAGAGGAACTCGCCGCGGCGCACCTCCATGTCCAGCCCCTCGAGGGCGGTCACCTGGTTGCCGAAGCGCTTGCCGACGCCGGAAAGGGCGAGCAGCGGCGCGCCGGCTTCCGGCCCGGCGGGGCGGGTCTGTTGCATGACGGCGCTCACGCGCGGGCGCCGCTCATTTCGGCGCCAGTTCCTTGCCGACGCCCTTGTTCACGAACTGCGTCGTATAGGATTTCCTGTAGTCGATGCCGGCCTTGACCACCTTGGCGCGCACCATCTTGTCGTAGAAGCTGGTGATCTTCGCGTCGGTCATCGCGCCGACGCCCAGGCTCCTGGCGTCGCCGGAATCGACGATGCCATACGCCTTCAGCTTCTCGATGGAGAAGGCGATCATCTCGTCGGTCATTTCCGGGTTGTCCTTCCTGATCAGCGCATTGGCCTTGGCGTTGTCGCCATATAGGTAGTTATACCAGCCGATGATCGAGGCATCGACGAAGCGCTGCACGAGGTCCGGGTTCGACTTCACCAGCTCGGTGCGGGTCTCGATGGTGGTGGAATAGGTGTCGAAGCCCTGGTCTGCCAGCAGGAACAGCTTCGGCTTGAAGCCGCCCTGCTTCTCCACCGCATAGGGCTCGGAGGTGATGTAGCCCTGCATGGCGCTGTTCTTGTCGGCGAGGAACGGCGCGGCATTGAAGGTGTAGGGCTTCACCTGGCTCTCGCTGAAGCCGAAATCCGAGACCAGCCACTGGTAGTAGCTGGCGAGGCCTTCCTTGGAGATGAACAGGGTGCGGGTCTTCAGATCCTCGAAGGTCGCGACGTCGGGATGGGCGATGAGGACCTGCGGGTCCTTCTGGAACAGCGCGGCGACGATCACCGTCGGGATGCCCTCCACCACCGAGGAGAAGGCCTGCAGCATGTTGGCGCCCATGTAGAAGTCGATCTTGCCCACCGGCAGCAGCAGCCGGTTGTTGGCCTGCGGGCCGCCGGGCAGGATGGTGACGTCGAGCCCGTATTTCGCATAGGTGCCGTCGACCACCGCCTGGTAGAAGCCGCCATGCTCGGCCTGCGCCACCCAATTGGTGCCGAAGGTCACCTTGTCGGCGGCCTGCGCGGGAGTGGCGAGGAGGTTCGCAAGGCCCGCCGTCAGCGTGGCGACGGCGAAGGCGAGGGAACGCAGGGCAGAGCGGCGCGACACGATGTTGCGCGAAATCTGGCGCATGGACGGGATCTCCCAACAGGCAATGCCGCCATACTAGGCGAGCTTAAAGCCGATGCACATATGCCCCGCACGGCCTTGTCCGCACAAATTTGCGGGCTTAAGAGTCGGGGATGGAACGACCCTTCCATCCGATGAACCTCATCCCGAGGTGCCCGGCGTTCGGCCGGGCCTCGAAGGATGCGCGTCCGGGTGCGCGAGGCGAGCATCCTTCGAGGCTCGCTGCGCTCGCACCTCAGGATGAAGGCGTGCCGGGGAGGGGTTTTTTGACGTCGCGCCTTGTAGCTCGTGCGTCGGGTGCGCCCGGAGGAGCGTCCTTCGAGGCTCGCTGCGCTCGCGCCTCAGGGTGAGGGCGCGCGGGTGGAACGGATCTAACGGGGGCACGGCTGTGCGGCGGGCCCTTCAAGGACATAGCATGCTGCGCCATCTTCTCCCTTCCGCGGTCCGCCGCCCCTTCGCGCGCTACAGCCACGCCGTCGAGGTGACGGCCGGGGCGCGGCTGCTGCTCACCTCCGGCCAGCTCGGCATCTCCCCGGACGACGCCATTCCCGACAGCGCCGAGGAGCAGGCGGAGCTGTGCTTCCGCGCCATCGCCGCCTGCCTCGCCGAGGCGGGAATGGCCCCCGCCGACATCGTGCGGCTGAACGCCTATGTCACCGATCGGGCGCATATGGCGGGCTACATGGCGGCCCGCGACCGGTTCGTCGCCGATCCGCCGCCCGCCTCGACGCTGATGATCGTTTCCGGCTTCACCCGGCCGGAATTCAAGGTCGAGGTCGAGGCGCTGGCGGCGCGGCGCGATCGGGACTAGAACCCGCTCCTCCTTCCCCGGACATCGAGACATGCCGCCCAAACGCTTCTGGACCGAAATGAGCTGGACCGACTTCGCCGCGGGCGATGTCGGCAACTGGATCGCCGTGCTGCCGGTGGCAGCGGTGGAGCAGCACGGGCCGCATCTGCCGGTCGGTGTCGACCAGATGATCGGGCAGGGCTATCTCGATGCGGTGATGACGCTGCTTCCCGACGACCTGCCGGCGGTGTTCCTGCCGATGCAGGCGATCGGCAAGTCCAACGAGCACATCTTCTTCCCGGGCACGCTGACGCTTTCCGCCGAGACGCTGGCCCGCGCGTGGATCGAGATCGGCGAGAGCGTGCATCGCGCCGGGGTGCGGAAGATCGTGCTGGTGAACTCGCATGGCGGCAACGTCTCCACCCTCGACACCGTGGCGCGCGAGCTGCGCGCCCGGCTGGGCATGCTGGCGGTGACGGTGTCCTGGCATCGCTTCGGCTATCCCGAGGGGCTGTTCTCTGCCACCGAACGCCAGCACGGCATCCATGCCGGCGGCATCGAGACGTCGCTGATGCTGGAGTTCCGCCCGGACATGGTGCGGGAAGACAAGATCGACAATTTCGTGCCGGCGACGCTCGCCATGGAGCAGGAATTCGATTTCCTGCGCGCCGGCACGCCGGCCGGCTTCGGCTGGATGTCGCAGGACATCAACCCGACCGGCGCCATGGGCGACGCCACCGAGGCGGATGCCGAGAAGGGCCGGGCCTGCGCGGCCTATGGTGCGCGCGCCTTCGTGGCGCTGCTCGCCGACGTGCACCGCTTCGACCTCTCGCGCCTGCCGGCCGGGCCGCTCGGCGGCGCCGCGACATGAATGCTCCCGTGAACGCGATGGATATGACCGCCATGCCGCTGCGCCTGACGCTGGACGAGGCTCGCGCCTATGCGGGCCGGGTGCTGGAAACCTTCGGCGCCGCGCCGGCCAATGCCGCGATCACGGCGCAGGCGCTGGTGGCGGCGGAGGCCGACGGGCTCGGCAGTCATGGTCTCGCCCGCCTGCCGAGCTATTCGGCGATGGTGGCGGCCGGCAAGATCGACGGCCACGCCGTGCCGACCAGCCGGCGGGTGGCGGCGAGCGTGCTCAGCGTCGATGCCGGCAACGGCTTCGCCTACCCCGCCATCGAGCATGCGCTGCCGCTGGCCGAGGAGATCGCCCGCGAGACCGGCATCGCGCTGGTCTCAATGCGGCGGTCCAGCCATTTCGGCGTCGCCGGCCAGCCGGTGGAGAAGCTGGCCGAGCGCGGGCTGGTGGCGCTGGCCTTCTCCAATGCCTCGGCCTCCATCGCCCCGTGGGGCGGGAAGAAGGCGGTGTTCGGCACCAACCCGCTCGCCTTCGCCACGCCGCTGCGCGACCGGCCGCCGGCGGTGGTCGACCTCTCGGTCGCCAAGGTCGCGCGGGGGAATGTCCTTGCCGCCGCCCAGCGCGGCGAGCCGATCCCCGAAGGGTGGGCGCTCGACAAGGACGGACGGCCGACCACCGATTCCAAGGCGGGGCTGGCGGGAACCATGGTGCCGATGGGCGAGGCCAAGGGCACGGCGCTCGCCTTCCTCATCGAGGTGATGGCGGCGGGGCTGACGGCCTCCACCTTCGCCTTCGACACGCCGAGCTTCTTCGACGGCGAGGGCCCGCCGGCGGCGGTGGGGCATGTGATCATGGCCATCGATCCCGGCCGCACCGCGGGAGCGGCCTATCTCGACCATATGGAGCGGCTGGCGGCGACCATCGAGGGCGAGCCCGGCGCGCGGCTGCCCGGCCAGCGCCGCCTCGCCAATCGCGAAAAGGCGGCGCGGGACGGGGTGAGCGTGCCGCCGGCCCTGCGCACGGCGCTGGCGGGGATGGGGTTCAAGGGCTGAGCCCCGCACGCCGCGGCCGCATCTCCGCGCCGGCATGACGAAGGGCCGCCCGCTGACGGCGGACGGCCCCTTGATCACGGATATCGATGCCGCCGGCGGCAGCTCACTTCTTGGCGGCTTCGATCGCCTTGAGGATCAGCTCGTGGGCGCGCTCGGGACCGTGCCAATCGTCGATATTGACGGTCTTGCCCTTCTCCAGATCCTTGTAGTGGGTGAAGAAGTGGCCGATCTGCTCGACGATGAGCGGCGGCAGGTCCTTATAGGTCTTCACGCCCGAATGGTACGGGTAGACGCTGTTGGCGGGCACGGCGAGGATCTTCTCGTCCTTGCCCTTCTCGTCGCTCATCAGCAGCACGCCGACCGGGCGGCAGGGGATGACGCAGCCGGCCATCAGCGCCACCGGCGAGAGCACGATCACGTCGAGCGGATCGCCATCGTCGCCGAGCGTCTGCGGGATGAAGCCGTAATTGCCCGGATAGAACATCGGCGTGTGCAGGAAGCGGTCGACGAAGATCGCGCCGGATTCCTTGTCGAGCTCGTACTTCACCGGCGCGCCGCCGGCCGGGATCTCGATGACGGCGTGGATCTCCTCCGGCGGATTGGGTCCGGTCGAAATGCGTGAGATGTCCATGAACGGGCTCCAGATCGAAAATGCCGGGCACTCCGGCGGAGAAAGCGCCTTCTAATAGGTCGGAGCAAGCCTGCCGTCGAGAGCGGCCGCGCGGGCAATTCGGCTGATATGCCGCAGTGCGATGAAAATTCCGCATTTGCGATGAGATAAAGTATCGAATGGCTGGACGCGGTCGGTCGATATGTTGTATCACTTCGATCGTCATCGAGGTTCCGCATGTCCGTGCATCACCCTTCACACGATCATTCGCACCCGCATCACGCGCACTCCCACCCTTCGCATCCGCTTGGCACCCGCCATCCGGCGGCGGCGGTGGCGCCGTCGCTGCTGCGGCTTTCCGCGCTCGCGCGGCTGATGATGGTGCTGCCGGTGGTGGCGCTGCTCTGGGCGGCGGCGCTCGCCGTGCTGTGGGGAGCGGCGTGATGGGCGAGGTGCTGGCCTTCCGCGACGTGACGCTCGGCTATGACCGGCATCCGGCGGTGCATCATCTGAGCGGCATCGTGAATGCGGGCGAGCTGATCGCCGTCTGCGGGCCGAACGGGGCAGGCAAGTCGACGCTGCTCAAGGGCGTGATGGGCCTGTTGCCGCCGCTGTCGGGCAGCATCGCCCGGCCGGATGGCGGACGGGCGCGCATCGCCTATCTGCCGCAGGCGGCCGAGGTCGACCGCTCCTTCCCGATCTGCGTCTACGATCTCGTGGCGCTCGGGTTGTGGCGGCGGACCGGCCTGTTCGGCGGCGTCTCGCGTGCCGACCGCGAACGCATCGCCGCGGCGATCGCCGCGGTGGGGCTGGAGGGCTTCGAGCGCCGCGCCATCGGCACGCTGTCCGGCGGGCAGATGCAGCGCGCGCTGTTCGCGCGGCTGCTGCTGCAGGACGCGGAGATCATCCTGCTCGACGAGCCCTTCACCGCCCTCGACACCGCCACGGTGAGCGACCTCGTGGCGCTGGTGGAGCGCTGGCACGGCGAGGGACGCACCGTGCTGGCGGTGCTGCACGATCTCGAACTGGTGCGGGCGCATTTCCCGCGCACGCTGCTGCTGGCCCGCTCGCCGGTCGACTGGGGCGAGACGCGCGCGGTGCTCACCGCCGCCAATCTGAGCAAGGCGCGGCGCATGTGCGAGGCCTGGGACGAAGGCGCCCATGCCTGCCAGCCGGAACGCCCGGTATCGGAGCGCGCGGCATGAACCCCTATGATCTGCTGATCGCTCCCTTCGCGGAATTCGACTTCATGCGCCGTGCGCTGGTGGGCGTGGTCGCGCTCGGCCTCGGCGCCGGCCCGGTCGGCGTGCTGATGATGCTGCGGCGCATGAGCCTCGCCGGCGACGCCATGGCGCATGCCATTCTGCCCGGCGCGGCGGTGGGCTTCCTCGCCGCCGGGCTGAACCTGTTCGCCATGACCATCGGCGGCCTTGTCGCCGGCTTCGCGGTGGCGCTCGGCGCCGGCGCGGTGGCGCGGGCGACGCAGATGAAGGAGGACGCGGCGCTCGCCGCCTTCTACCTCGTCTCGCTGGCGCTCGGCGTCCTGCTGGTCTCGCTGCGCGGCTCGAATGTCGACCTGCTGCACGTTCTGTTCGGCACCGTGCTGGCGCTGGACGATCCGACGCTGCTGCTGATCGTCGGCGTCTCCACCCTCTCCATGCTGACGCTGGCCCTGCTGTGGCGGCCCATGGTGGTGGAATGCGTCGATCCCGGCTTCCTGCGCTCGGTGAGCCGGGCCGGCGGGCCGATCTATCTGATCTTTCTCGGCCTCGTGGTGCTCAACCTCGTCGGCGGCTTCCACGCGCTCGGCACGCTGCTCGCCGTGGGGCTGATGATGCTGCCGGCCGCCACCGCCCGCTTCTGGACCGGCGACCTCACCGCCATGGTCGGGGTCGCCGTGCTGGTCGCCTGCGGTTCCGGCATCGTCGGGCTGCTGGTCTCCTATCATCTCGGCGTGCCCTCCGGGCCCGCCATCATCCTCGTCGCCGGCGGCGCCTATGCGCTGTCGGTGCTGGTCGGCCCCATCGGCGGGCTGCTGCCTCGCCTGATGCCTCGCCGGCATCTCGAAGCCTGAAGGAGTTCATGCATGAAGCTCTCCCGTCTTGCCGCGGCGGCGTCGCTGCTCGTGGCGCTGGTCGCTCCCGCGATGGCGCAGTCCGATGCCGGCGCGCCGGATGCCAAGCTGCCGGTCGTCGCGTCCTTCTCGATCCTCGGCGATCTCGTGAAGAATGTCGGCGGCGATCGCGTCGCCGTCTCGACGCTGGTCGGCGCCGATGGCGACGCGCATGTGTTCCAGCCGGCGCCCGCCGACGCCAAGAAGGTGGCGGCCGCCAAGGTGGTGTTCGTCAACGGCCTCGGCTTCGAGGGCTGGATGGAGCGCCTGGCGAAATCCTCCGGCACCAAGGCGGCGATCGTCGTCGCCTCCAAGGGCGTCGAGGCCCGCGACATGGAAGAGGAAGGGCATGACCACGCCGATGATCATGCCAAGGGCGACGGCCACGACCATGATCACGACAAGCAGGCGCATGCCGGCCACGACCACGGCGCCACCGATCCGCATGCCTGGCAGTCGGTCGGCAATGCCGAGATCTATGTCGCCAACATCCGCGACGGGCTGATCGCCGCCGATCCGGCCGGCAAGGCGAGCTACGAGGCCAACGCCGCCGCCTATCTTTCCAAGCTGCAGGCGCTCGACGCCGAGATCAAGGCGGCGGTGGCCCGCATCCCGGCGGACAAGCGGCGGGTGATCACCTCGCACGACGCCTTCGGCTATTTCGAGGGCGCCTACGGGCTGGAATTCATCGCCCCGCAGGGCGTCTCGACCGAGAGCGAGGCCTCGGCCAAGGACGTCGCCCGCATCATCCGGCAGATCAAGGCGGAGAAGATCCCGGCGGTGTTCATGGAGAACATCTCCGATCCGCGGCTGATCAAGCGCATCGCCGACGAGACCGGCGCCAAGATCGGCGGCACGGTATTTTCCGATGCGCTGTCCGATGACAAGGGACCGGCCGCCACCTATATCGACATGATGCAGAACAACATCCGCGAGTTCTCGGCCGCGCTGTCGAGCTGAGTTGCGCAGAGCCGCCGTCATGCCCGGCCGTCATGCCCGGCCTTGTGCCGGGCATCCACGCCTTCGTCGCGGCGGCGAGGATGGCGGCGGCAAGGGCGGCGGCGGAAAGACATGGATGGCCGGGCCAAGCCCGGCCATGACGCGTTGAATGACTGGCGCGCGCCAGAGGAGATCGAGACCATGGCCGAAGCTGTATCCGAAAAAATCCCCGTCACCGTGCTGACCGGCTATCTCGGCGCCGGCAAGACGACGCTGCTCAACCGCATCCTCTCCGAGCCGCACGGCAAGAAATTCGCCGTGGTGGTCAACGAGTTCGGCGAGATCGGCATCGACAACGACCTCGTGGTCGGCGCCGACGAGGAAGTGTTCGAGATGAACAACGGCTGCATCTGCTGCACCGTGCGCGGCGACCTGATCCGCATCATCGACGGCCTCTTGAAGCGCAAGGACGGCTTCGACGGCATCATCGTCGAGACCACCGGCCTTGCCGATCCCGCCCCGGTGGCGCAGACCTTCTTCGTCGACGAGACGGTGGGCGCCAAGACGGCGCTCGACGCGGTGGTGACGGTGGCCGACGCCAAATGGCTGAAGGACCGGCTGAAGGACGCCCCCGAGGCGAAGAACCAGATCGCCTTCGCCGACGTCATCCTGCTCAACAAGACCGACCTCGTCTCCGAGGAGGAGCTGAAGGACGTCGAGCTGCGCATCCGCGCCATCAACCCCTTCGCCCGCATCCACCGCACCCAGCGTTCCGACATCGCCATCGACAAGGTTCTGGGGCAGGGGGCGTTCGATCTCGACCGCATCACCGCCATCGACCCGGACTTCCTCGAGGGCGGCCACAAGCATTTCCACGACGAGGACATGCGCTCGGTGTCGTTCACCAGCGACCTGCCGCTGGACCCGGACAAGTTCTTCCCGTGGATCCAGGAGCTGACCCAGCGCGAGGGGCCGAACATCCTGCGCTCCAAGGGCATCCTCGCCTTCAAGAACGACCCGGAGCGCTTCGTCTTCCAGGGCGTGCACATGATCCTCGACGGCGACCACCAGCGCCCGTGGAAGGATGGCGAGCCGAAGACGAGCCGCATCGTCTTCATCGGCCGGCAGCTCAACGTGCCGGAGCTGGAAAAGGGGTTCCGCGCCTGCGTGGCGTGAAGCGGCCGTTCCAGGGCGGGCTGCGTGACGGCGGGCGCAATATGCGCTAGTCGGGCGCAGCCCTTCGCGTTTTCGGATCCGAGCTCGACAAGCAGACATGGCCGCCACCAGCACTCCCTCGTCCCTCACTTCCAAGCTGCGCGTGCATGCGCTGGACGGCGCGGTGGTCGGCGCCGCCTATCTCGGCACCACGCCGGTCTTCGCGCTGGCCGAGGGCGTGCTCGCCTTCGCCGGCGAGGAGCCGCTCCGCGTCGAGGCGCACAAGGGCGTGCTATTGTCGCTCGCCGCCGATGCGCGCTCGATCCTCACCGGCGGCGACGACGGGCGGGTGGTGCGCACCCGTGGCGACGGTTCCACCGAGGTGGTGTTCGAGCAGAAGGGGCGCTGGATCGACCAGGTGGCGCTCGGCGCCGACGCGGTGGCCTTCTCGGTCGGCAAGACCGCTCATTTCAAGCCGGCCAAGGGTGAGACGAAGACGCTCGACGTGGCTTCCAGCGTCGGCGGGCTGGCCTTCGCCTATAAGGGTACGCGGCTGGCCGTGGCGCATTATGGCGGCGTCACGCTGTGGTTCCCCAATGCGCAGGCCAAGCCCGAGCTGCTGGAGTGGAAGGGCTCGCATCGCGGCGTCGCCTTCAGCCCCGACATGCGCTTCGTGGTGACAACCATGCAGGAGCCGGCGCTGCATGGCTGGCGGCTCGCCGATGGCGGGCACATGCGCATGAGCGGCTATCCGGCGCGGGTGAAGTCGATGGCGTTCACCGCCGGGGGCAAGTTCCTCGTCACCTCCGGCTCCAACGAGGCGATCCTCTGGCCTTTCGCCAGCAAGGAAGGCCCGATGGGCAAGCAGCCGACCATGCTGGCGCCGCGCGACGTGCGCGTCTCCTGCGTCGCCGCGCATCCCAAGGACGAGGTGATCGCGGTCGGCTTCGAGGACGGCATGGTGATGATGGTGCGCATCTCCGATGGCGCCGAGATCCTGGTGCGGGCGCCCGATGCCAGCCCGGTCGCCGCCATGGCCTGGCGCGCCGATGGCGGGGCGCTGTGCATCGGCACCGAAGGCGGCAAGGCCGGCGTGCTGGTGCTGTAGAGCGCGGTTGCCCGAAAACGTGGCCGCATCAACGCGTTAGTTTCGGGGCGCTGTTGCCGTTGCGCCACGTTGGCGCGCCGTCGGAGAGGACGGGCGCAATTCGGCCCGTGGCATGCGCGAGCGTCACCCGATTGTCATCCAGGCTGGTTAGCCCATCATTCCGCTAGGGATAGGGCTTGGGGTGCCTCGATGACCAACCGCTTCTTCTCGTCGGCGAGCGGCCGCGCGCTGCTCGCCGCCAGTTCGCTGCTGTTCGCGCCGCTCGCCGCGCGCGCCGACAGCTTCACGGTGCCGGCCGGGACCACCCAGACCAAGCAGCAGACGGTGTCGGGCACCGATAGCGGCCGTGTCGAGGCGGGCGGCGTGCTCGACGTGACCAAGAGCGCGGTGATCTGGGACGGCCCGGCGACTGGCGCGGGGATCGTGATCGTCAATGACGGCACCATCACCAGCGAAAAGCGGGCCTTCGACACCGATGGCGAGGTGAGCGGCCGCTACGCGCTGACCAATAACGGTACGATTTCCTCGACCGATGACGGCTTCCGCCTCGACGACGCCTTTGCCGGCGGCGATCTCACCGTGGTCAATAACGGCTCCATCACCTCGCAGGAGGGGCAGGCCTTCGATCTCGATTCGGCCAATGATGCCACCGCCAAGGTGCGGATCGAGAACGCCGGCACCATCACCGCCAACGCAAACGACGCGGTGCGCCTCGGCGGCGGCACCATCGAGCTGATCAATTCCGGCACCATCCAGACGCTGAGCGACGAGGACCGGGCGATCAAGTTCGACGACGAGGCGAATGTCGAGACGTTGCAGTCGTTCAGGCTGGTCAACGAGGCGGGCGGGCGGATCATTGGCGGCGACGACGCCATCAAGATCGCCGCCGAGACCGATACGACCACCGCGAGGATCGACATCGAGAATCACGGGCTGATCGACGGCGGCGCCGGGCAGGCGCTCGACTTCGCCGACCTGACCTCGCCGGACAACGTCATCCTCGTCACCAATTACGGCACGCTGCAGTCCAGCGAGGCGGACGGCATCCGTCCCGGCGCCGGGGCGAGCGTGATCAATTACGGCCTCATCCAGTCCACCGACCTCACCAGCGACGGCGACGGCATCGACTTCCAGGAGGCCGGCGGCAGCGTCGTCAACAAGACGGGCGGCAGCATCTACGGCGCCAAGCACGGCATCACCGGCGACGGCGCGCTCCCGCTGAGCGACGAGCCCGATGCCGGCAACTGCTTGCGTTCTGGTTGCGTCATCGCCGAGCCCGCCGCGGTCTCGGTGATCAACGAAGCCGGGGGCCTGATCATCGGCCGCAACGGCTCGGGCATCAATGTCGACAGCAGCGGCGACACCTTGGTGAGGGTGATCAATTACGGCATCATCCGCGGCGAAGTGACCGGCCTCCTCGACGATGACGGCGAGGCCGATGGGGTGGCCGATGGGGACGGCGACGGCGTCGATGTCGATGGCAAGGTCGAGCTGCACAATTACGGGTTGATCCAGGGCACCGGCGCCACCGGCACCAATGACGGCGTGCCCAATACCGCCGACGGTCTCGCGATCGGCGGCGGCCTGATCCACAACCATGCCACCGGCGTCATTGAGGCCTTCGACAACTACCCCAATGAGGGGGCCGACGATGTCGGCCGGGCGATCCTGGTCGATGACAGCAACCAGGGGCCGGCGCCCTTCGCCACCACGCTGATCAACGAAGGCATCATCCGCTCGGACGGGGTGGCGGTGACCTTCATCGGCGACAATGCCGACACCATCGACAATGCCGGCACTATCCAGAGCGACAATGCCAAGGCCGTCGACATGGGCGGCGGCGACGACCTGTTCATCTACCGCGCCGGCAGCACGGTGACGGGCTATGTCACCGGCGGCGACGGCAGCGACACCTTCCGCCTCGCCGGCAGCGGCAGCTTCGCGCTGGAGCTGCTGGGCAACGACGCGCAATATCGCGATTTCGAGGCGCTGTTCCTCGGTTCCGACGCCAGCTACGCTCTCACGGGCTCATCGAGTTTTGCCGGCAATGTGACGCTGGACGGGCAGCTGAACCTCAACGGCTCGCTGGCCTCCGCCAATGTCGCCATGGGTAATGGCGCGCGCCTTTCTGGCAATGCCAGCCTCGGCGAGCTGACGGTGAATTCCGGCGCCACCGTGTCGCCGGGCAATTCCATCGGCACCATCAACGTCGCCGGCACCGTCAGCTTCAATGCCGGCTCGACCTATGTGGTGGAGGCCAATGCGACGACCTCCGACCAGATCGTCGCCGGCACCTCGGCGATCAATGGCGGCACGGTGGTGATGTCGATCGCCGACGGGCCGATCAATGTCGGGCAGGTCTACACCATCGTCTCGGCGCAGCAGACCACCACGCCGGACGGGCAGTTCACCTCGTTGGTGGCCCCTGACTACCTGTTCATCGACCCGACGCTCGGCAAGGCCGGCGCCTCGATCACCGTGACGCTGGCGCGCAACGGCACCTCCTTCGCCAGCTTCGCGCAGAGCGCCAACCAGGCGGCGGTGGCGAATGCGCTCGATGCGGCGGGCAAGGGCACGCTCTATTCCAGCATCGTCTCGCTGCAGCCGGGCGAAGAGGGCGCGCTGCCGGCAGGCTACGACCTCACCTCCGGCGAGGCGCATGCCTCGCTCGGCACCACGCTCTATGGCCAGAACACGCTGGTCGCCGACACGCTGGTCTCGCGCCTGCGCCAGGCTTCCGCCTCTGCCGCGGCGGGAACCCAGGCCGCGGCGCTGGGCTTCGGCGGCCCGGCGACCGCCTATGCCGCCAAGGCGCCGGCCGCCACCAGCCCGATCCCGGTGAAGGCGCCGCCGGCGCCGGCCCCCGGGGCGGCCTATGCGGGCTGGGTTCAGGGCTATGGCCAGTGGAGCACCGCCGACGGCAACGGCAATGCGGCCGAGGTCAACTCCTCGCTCGGCGGCTTCCTCGCCGGCGGCGACGTGACGATCGGCAACACCACCTTCGGCCTCGCGGCCGGCTATGTGTCGGCGTCGAGCGACGTCGACGACCGCCTGAGCAGCGTCGATGCCGACACGGCGCTGATCGCCGCCTATGCCGGCACCAGCTTCGACGCCTGGCGGCTGCGCGCCGGCGCCTCCTATGGCTGGAGCGACATCGACAGCCGGCGCACCGCCAGCCTGCTCGGCATCACGGAAAACCCGCGCGCCTCCTATGACGGCTCGACCGCCAACCTGTTCCTGGAAGCCGCCTATGCGGTGGAGATGAACAGCGTCGCGCTGGAGCCGTTCGCGCAGATCGCCTGGAGCTGGGTGAACACCGACAGCTTCACCGAAACCGGCGCCCCGGCGACCGGGCTGAGCTCGTCCGGCCTGTCCTTCGACACGCCCTATTCGACGCTCGGCTTCAGGCTGGCGACCAGCCTCGCGACGGCGGGCGGCACGCTGACCCCGCACGCCTCGCTGGCCTGGCGCCATGCCTATGGCGACATCACGCCGGAAGCGGCGATGGCGTTCATCGAGACCGGCAGCGGCTTCAGCGTCGCCGGCGCGCCGATCGCGCAGGACAGCTTCGTGGTGGGCGCCGGGCTCGGCTTCGATGTCGGCGCCAACCTGTCGCTGAACATCGGCTATGAGGGGCAGTTTGGCGACGCGGTCGAGACCAACGCCCTCAAGGGCGGGCTGACCTACCGGTTCTGAGGGGCGGCTTCGTCTGAGTTCATGCCATGTCGGCGCTGGCTCCCTCTCCCCGCGCTGAGTTCGGCTGTTGCCGAGCTCAGCCTCAAACGAAGTCAACATCGGATAGATCCGATGTTGACGGAGAAGGGTGGGGTGAGGGGGCTTCTTGGCTTGCCGATCGCGAGAGCCCCTCACCGACCCGCTTCGCGGGCCACCTCTCCGTCGAAACCGGATATTTCCGGTTTCGACCTTGCCGGAGCCGAACTCGGCAACAGCCGAGTTCGGGTGGGGAGAGGGTAAGAAAAGCGGCGCTTGCCTTCGCCCGGTGAAAAGCAGCCGGCGAACCGGCAATGTGAGGCTACCGCACCGCCGCAAATAGGCTAGGCTTGATGCATCGCAGCGAGGACCGCAGGCCATGAAGATCGAGGACGTCCGCAAGACCGCCTATTCCATGCCGCTGACCAGCCCTTCCTATCCCAAGGGGCCGTATCGCTTCTTCAACCGCGAATATTTCATCATCACCTACCGCACCGATCCGGCGGCGCTGGAGAAGGTGGTGCCCGAGCCGCTGAAGGTGGTCGAGCCCATCGTCAAATACGAGTTCATCCGCATGCCGGATTCCACCGGCTTCGGCGACTATACCGAGACCGGGCAGGTGATCCCGGTGGAGTTCGAAGGGCGCAAGGGCGGCTTCGTCCATTCCATGTATCTCGACGACGAGGCGCCGATCGCCGGCGGCCGCGAGCTCTGGGGCTTCCCCAAGAAGCTCGCCAAGCCCAGCTTCGAGGTCGAGAGCGACGTGCTGGTGGCCAAGCTGAATTATGGCAGCGTGCTCTGCGCCTGCGGCACCATGGGCTACAAATACGAGGCGCTCGACAAGGACGCGATGCTGAAATCGATGCTGGCGCCGAACTGGATGATCAAGATCATCCCGCATGTCGACGGCTCGGCGCGGATCTGCGAGCTGGTCGAGTATTATCTCGAGGACGTGACCATCAAGGAGGCCTGGACCGGCCCGGCGGCGCTCGGCCTGTTCCCGCACGCCATCTGCGACGTCGCCAAGCTGCCGGTGCTGGAAGTGCTGGGCGCGGTGCACATCAAGTCCGACCTGACGCTCGGGCTCGGCAAGGTGGCCTATGACTATCTGAAGGACTGAGCGGGAGACAGTCATCCCGGATGGCGGATGGCCGTTCCGGGATCGCGCGGACATGGGAAACCAGTTCCGGCTCCGCGCCTCGCTTCGGCCCGTATGACGTAGACGGAGCGGGCCGGCGTGCTTCGAGGCTCGCTGCGCTCGCACCTCGGCATGAGGGGCATTGTTTCGGGAAGCCGCCTCATGAGGGGCGCTGTTACGGGGAAGCAACCTTCCTCATCCTGAAGTACCCGGCTTTGCCGGGCCTCGAAGGACGCAGGCGGCCGATGCCGCGGCCCGGATCGCTCACCCCAGCCCCAGCCGCTCGCTGGCCATGAAGCCGAACAGCAGCGCCAGGCCAAAGGCGACGAGGGCGAGGGCGGCGGCGAGTTCCACCGCCCGCAGCGCCACGGCGACGCCATTGCCCTCGCGTTTCGCCGCCAGCCGCACCGCCAGATGCTTGGCGAACACCGCGATGGCGGCGATGGCGCTGACGGTGATCGCCGTGCCCACCCCCATCAGCGCGGTGGAGGCGGCGCCGACCCAGAAGATGCCCTGCGTCAGCGAGAACACCAGCACCAGGATGGCGCCGCTGCAGGGGCGCAGGCCGACCGAAAGCACCGCCGCCCACCATTCCCTGACGCCGCCGCGCGGCAGCGCTTCCGGCCCGGGCAGATGCGCATGACCGTCCTCGCAGGCCTCGCCGGCGGCGTGGGCGTGGTCGGGCTCGCCGCGCCAGGCGCGCAGGAGCGCCCGGCCCTTGACGAAAGCGAGGCGGGTGCCGAGCAGCACGATCAGCGCATAGGCGGTGATCTCGATGAGGAACACCGCGCGCTGCATGGTGGCGGCGGTGGCGCCGAGCACGACGGCGAACAGGCCGGCCACCAATATGGCGGTGAGCGACTGGGCGAGCGCGCTCGCGAAGGCGAGGCCGATGCCACGCTTCAGGCTCGCCTCGTTGGCGAGCAGGTAGGAGGAGATCACCGCCTTGCCGTGGCCGGGACCGGCGGCATGGAAGATGCCATAGGCGAAGGAGATGCCGCCGAGCAGGTACAGCGCCGAGCCGTCCTGCTTGGCCGCGCGCACCGCGCCGGTGAGCAGCCGGTAGAATTCCGCCTGCTTGGCGAGGATGAAGCCGGCGAGGCCGTCCGGCGCCGGCGGGGCCGCCATGCCGAACGGCGTCTGCGCGACGGCGGGGAAGGCGAGGGCGACGAGGCCGGCGGCCGCGAGGACGGCCAGCGCCGGCGGCACGAGGCGCCTCACGGGCAGCTCACCGTGGCGCGATTGGCGAATTGCGAGCCGAAATTGCTCGCCGAGGTCAGCGCGTTGAAGAAGCCTTCCGACAGGCTGGTGGAGCCGGCGGCCGGATCGGGCCGGTGCACGTCCACCGTGCAGCCGGACGGGCTGCCGGCGAGCTTCACCGGATCCTTGTCGGCGAGCTGGAAGGCGACGAAATAGGTGGGGTCGTAGACGTCGACGGCGGTGCTGCCCTTGGCGGCAAGCGGCTTCTGCAGCGGCAGGGTGAAGTGCAGCGTCAGCGCGGTGCCGTCATAGGTGAGGCTGTAATCGCGCGGCGGGGCGAAGGGGAACTGGTCCTTCCCGCGCTTGGCATAGGTGAAATAGTCGAACTCCTTGAGGGAATCGATGTTCACCTGCGCGAGTTCGGACAGCGTCTTCTCGGTCGGCTTGCCGTCGGGCGTCTGCTCCAGTCCCTGAAGGGCGAAGGAGGAGAAGCCTTCGTCGAAGGTCCAGTCGTGACGCACCCCGGTGAGGCTGCCGTCGGGGCCGTAGAGCAGCTGGGAATGGATCACCACCCACACATGCGGATGCGCCATGGCCGGCGCCGCGAGCGCGGCCAGGGCCAGCAGGGCGGCGGCGAGGCGGAGAGCGAGACGTGGGGCGAGACGGGGCAAAGGCCGATTCCCGGTGAGGTGCGTGACGCCATTGATCGCTGCGGAGTTCGACCGAAACGTGACAGGAGGCCCGCGAAAGGCGACGGTTGCCCGGCGGGGGGCGGCTGTCTCGTCGTCTCTTCTCCCCGCGGGGCCCATCCTGAGGTGCCCGGCGCGAGCCGGGCCTCGAAGGCTGGTTGTTTCGGTGCGATCGCGCCGGATGAGCCTCCTTCGAGGCTCGCTGTGCTCGCACCTCGGGAGGAGTTTGTTCTTTCAGGGGGCTATTGCCGCCGAATGCAGGGATGGAGGCCTGTCGCCAAACGCAAGAAAGGCGGCTCGCGCCGCCTTTCAGGACTTCCATCGACCGAGGCTCACGCCGCCTTCTGCTTGGGCTTCAGGAGCTTGCGGTTGACCAGCACCTCGGCGATCTGCACCGCGTTCAGCGCCGCGCCCTTGCGCAGATTGTCCGACACGCACCAGAAGGAGAGGCCGTTCTCCACCGTGGCGTCCTCGCGGATGCGCGACACATAGGTGGCGTCCTCGCCGGCCGCCTCGTAAGGCGTGATGTAGCCGCCGGCCTCGCGCTTGTCGACGACCAGCACGCCCGGCGCGTTGCGCAGGACCTCGGTCGCCTCCTCGACGGTGATCGGGCGCTCGAACTCGACGTTCACCGCTTCCGAATGCGAGACGAACACCGGCACGCGCACGGCGGTGCAGGTGAGCTTGATCTTCGGATCGAGGATCTTCTTCGTCTCCGCCATCACCTTCCATTCCTCCTTCGTGTAGCCGTCTTCCATGAAGACGTCGATGTGAGGAATGACGTTGAAGGCGATGCGCTTCGGGAACTTCTTCGCCTCGATCGGATCGGAGACGAACACGGCGCGGGTCTGCGAGAACAGCTCGTCCATCGCATCCTTGCCGGCGCCCGACACCGACTGATAGGTCGCCACCACGACGCGCTTGATGGTCGCGGCGTCGTGCAGCGGCTTCAGCGCGACGACCAGCTGAGCGGTCGAGCAGTTGGGGTTGGCGATGATGTTCTTCTTGGTGAAGCCGGCAATGGCGTCGGCATTCACCTCCGGCACGATCAGCGGGACGTCGCTGTCGTAGCGGAAGGCCGAGGAATTATCGATCACCACGCAGCCCTGGGCGCCGATCTTCGGCGACCACTGCTTGGACACCTCGCCGCCGGCCGACATCAGGCAGATGTCGGTGTCGGAGAAGTCGTAATTCTCGAGGGCTTTGACTTTCAGGGTCTTGTCGCCGAAGGAGACCTCCGTGCCCACCGAACGGCGGGAGGCGAGCGCGATCACCTCGTCCGCGGGGAAACCGCGTTCGGCGAGGATGTCGAGCATTTCGCGGCCCACGTTACCCGTGGCGCCGGCGACAGCGACCTTGTAGCCCATCTCAATTCTCTCCTGACAGCCCTGCCATTCACAAGCTCGGGCGAGGGCGGGCTTTTACGCCGAAAGTCGAGGCGAGGCAACGCCCATGGCGTGCGCGGGACGCAGGGGTGGCAAGCTTTTGCCGGGGACGCTCAGGCCGGCCGCCTGGTACCGCCCAGCAGCAGGAAGGCGGCGAGCGCCACCACCGACAGGCCGGCGCCGGCGAGGAAGGTGGCGGAGGACCCATGCGCCTGCCACAGCCAGCCGGCGGCGACGTTGCCGACGAGCACCGTCAGCCCGGTCATCAGGTTGAAGACGCCGAAGGCGGTGGCCTTCAGCCGCGCCGGGGCGGCGTCGGCAATCAGCGTGGCGAGGATCCCCTGCGAGAAGCCCATATGCAGGCCCCACAGCACGATGCCGGCGAAGAAGGCCGGCAGCGAGCCGGCCTGCGCCAGCACCAGATCGGCGGCGAGCAGCAGGACGAGGCTGACGGCGAGCGGCGCCATGCGGCCGGTGCGGTCGGACAGTCGGCCGACCGGATAGGCGGCGAGGCCGTAGACCACATGCATCACCACCATGGTGATCGGCACCCAGGCGGCGGCGAGGCCGACCTCCTGCGATTTCAGCAGCAGGAACGCCTCGCTGAACCGCGCCATGGTGAAGACGCAGGCGGCGGCGATGACGGCCCAGGTACCCGGATTCAGCCTGCCGGCCTCGGTGAGCCGCGGGCGATCCTTGGCCTTGCCGGGTGGTTGCGCCGGCTCGCGGATGCCGAAGATCAGCAGCGCCACGGCGAGGAAGGCGGGGAGGGTGGCGATCCAGAACACGGTGAGGATGTCGCCGGAGGTCGCCAGCATCAGGCCGATGGCGACCAGCGGGCCGACGAAGCCACCGACGGTATCCAGAGACTTGCGCAGCCCGAAGGCGGCGCCGCGGATCTCGGCCGGCACGGTGTCGGCGATCAGCGCGTCGCGCGGGGCGCCGCGGATGCCCTTGCCGACACGGTCGAGCGCCTTGGCGGCGACGATCCAGCCCAGCGAGGATGCGAGCGGGATCATCGGCTTCGAGAGCGCACCAAGGCCATAGCCGAGCACGGCCAGCGGCTTGCGCTTGCCGGTCCAGTCGGAGATCAGGCCGGAGAACAGCCGCGTCACCATGGCGATGGCGACCGCCAGCCCCTCGATGAAGCCGATGGCGAGCGCCGAGGCGGCGAGCTCGGTGACGAGATAGATGGGCAGCAGCGTCTGGACCATCTCCGAGGAGATATCCATCGCCAGGCTGACGACGCCGAGCACCCAGACGGTGGCGGGGATCGGCGGCTTCGCGCGCGGCGCGGCCGCGGCCGGCGACGACATTATTCCGCCGCGCCGGCGCGGGTGACGGCGAAGCGGCGCGCGACGTAATCCTCGACGATCTTCTTGAAATCCTCGCGCAGGCTGGGGCCGCGCAGCGTCATCGCCTTCTTGCCGTCGATATAGACCGGGGCGGTGGGGAATTCGCCGGTGCCGGGCAGCGAGATGCCGATATCGGCATGCTTCGATTCTCCCGGCCCGTTGACGATGCAGCCCATCACCGCGACGTTCAGCGTCTCGACGCCGGGATAATGCTTCTTCCACTCGGGCATCGAGGCGCGGATGAAGTCCTGCACCTCGAAGGCGAGTTCCTGGAAGGTGGTGGAGGTGGTGCGCCCGCAGCCCGGGCAGGCGGCGACCAGCGGCACGAAGGTGCGTAGGCCCATGGTCTGCAGCATTTCCTGCGCCACCGTCACCTCGCGGGTGCGGTCGCCGCCCGGCTCGGGGGTGAGCGAGACGCGGATGGTGTCGCCGATGCCCTGCTGCAGCAGCACGCCCATGGCGGTGGAGGAGGCGACGACGCCTTTGGTGCCCATGCCCGCCTCGGTGAGGCCGAGATGCAGCGCGTAGTCGGCGCGGCGGGCGAGCTCGGAATAGACGGTGATCAGGTCCTGCACCGCCGAGACCTTGGCGGAGAGGATGATCTTCTCGCGCTTCATGCCGATCTCTTCGGCGAGCGCGGCGGAGAGCAGCGCCGAGCGCACCAAGGCTTCGCGGGTGACGGCGCGGGCGTCGGCGGGGCGCGGCAGCCTGGCGTTCTCGTCCATCAGCCGGGTCAGCAGGTCGTCGTCCAGCGAGCCCCAATTGGCGCCGATGCGCACCGGCTTGTCGTGCTTGATGGCGATTTCGACGATGGTGGCGAAGTGGCGGTCGCGCTTCTCGCCGAAGCCG
The DNA here is from genome assembly GCF_018390555.1 of Ancylobacter oerskovii. GTDB lineage: Bacteria > Pseudomonadota > Alphaproteobacteria > Rhizobiales > Xanthobacteraceae > Ancylobacter > Ancylobacter oerskovii. The sequence continues at coordinate 265,358 of NZ_JAHBGB010000041.1, forward strand.
ACATTGCCGGGATTGATGCGGTATTTCGCCAGCGCTTCCGCGCAATCCGGGAAATTCGCCAGCAGCAGGTGGCCATTATAGTGGAAGTCGCCGACCAGCGGGGTGTCGAGCCCCATGCGGGCGAGGCGCTCGCGGATCTCCGGCACGGCGCGGGCGGATTCATCGCGGTCCACGGTGATGCGCACGATCTCCGAACCGGCGCGGGCGAGCTGGGCGACCTGCAGCGCGGTGGCCTCGGCATCGGCGGTGTCGGTATTGGTCATCGACTGCACGACGACCGGCGCGCCGCCGCCCACCGTGACCGCGCCGACCTGGACCGGCACGGTGCGGCGCCGCTCCTGCGGGCCGGCGGCTTCCAGCTCGGGCGCGACGATCGGGGCGGGTTCAGCGGTCATGACACGGGTTCCGGCAGCGTGACGGCCAGTCGGGAGAGCAGTTTCGGAGGGGTAGGCCGGGCGCCGGCCGGCGTCAACCGTTGGCGGAGGCGGGCGGCGTGCGGCAGCGGGCGCAGGTGCCGGCGATCTCGAGCACCGGGGTGCGCGGCATGAAGCCGGCGGCACGGGTCGCCCAGGCGATGTCGCGGCCGATGGCGTGCGAGGCGACCTCGTCGGTGAGGCCGCAATGCTCGCAGATGAGGAACACGATCACGTCATCGGCCTCATGCGCCCGGCCGCAGGCGAGGAAGGCGTTGCGGCTCTCGATGCGGTGGGCGAGGCCGCCGGCCACCAGGAAATCGAGCGCGCGGTAGACCGACATCGGCGGCGGCCGCTCGCCGCTCTCGCCCAGCCGCTCCACCAACTCATAGGCGCCGAGCGGTATGTGGCTCTGCGCCAGCGTCTCCAGCACCCGGCGGCGCAGCGGCGTGAGCCGGGCGCCGCTTGCGCCGCAGCATGCCTCGGCGCGCGCCAGCACATCCGCGACGCAGGCGGCGTGGTCGTGATCGTGATGGACGGCGGGCGAAACTGTCATGCGCGGATCGTAGCCGACGGATAGGAAACGGGAAACCGTCTTTGCGGCCGGGGCTTTGCGACCGTGCGACGGGACTAGCAATGGCAGGCGGCCATGCTAGCGTAACTCATATGGGGATGAGGCCGCGCGGCTGCGAGCCGCCGCGTCTCTGGTTGCGATGCCGCAGAACTCAGGCAGGAGAAAGATCGATGCTCAAGGGTAAGAACGCCGTCGTCACCGGCTCGACCAGCGGGATCGGCCTCGCCATCGCGCGTGGCCTCGCGGCGCAGGGCGTGAACATCACGCTCAACGGCTTCGGCGACGCGGCGGCGATCGAGAAGGAGCGCGCGGGCATCGAGAGCGCATTCGGCGTGAAGGCGGTCTATTCCGCCGCCGACCTCACCAAGGGATCGGAATGCGCGGCGCTGATAAAGTTCGGCGAGGAGCAGCTCGGCTCGGTCGACATCCTCGTCAACAATGCCGGCGTGCAGCATGTCTCGCCGATCGAGGACTTCCCGGACGACAAGTGGGACCTCATCATCGCGCTGAATCTCTCGGCCGCCTTCCACGCCATCAAGGCGGCGGTGCCGGGCATGAAGGCGCGCAAATGGGGGCGCATCATCAACACCGCCTCGGCGCATGCGCTGGTCGCCTCGCCGTTCAAGTCGGCCTATGTCTCGGCCAAGCACGGCATCGCCGGCTTGACCAAGACGGTGGCGCTGGAGACCGCCACCTTCGGCATCACCTGCAACGCCATCTGCCCGGGCTATGTGTGGACGCCGCTCGTCGAGAAGCAGATCCCCGACACCGCCAAGGCGCGCGGCATCACCGAGGACGAGGTGAAGGACTTCCTGCTCGCCGAGCAGCCGACCAAGCAGTTCGTGACGGTGGAGCAGGTGGCGGCGCTGGCGGTGTTCCTCTCCCAGGAGACCTCCGCCTCGATCACCGGCGCGCTGCACCAGATCGACGGCGGCTGGGTCGCACAGTGAGCGGGGCGAGCTGAGGGGAGGAGGCGCAGGTGGCTGACAAGGGGTCCGACACGTCGAAGACGCGGCGTCCCGCCGCCCGAAAGGCGGGCGCCCGGTCCGGCGCCTCCGCTCGCGCCACCGCCAAGGACGCGCCGCCCGCCGAGGCGGCGGAGCGGCCCAGCGAGGAGGCGGCCACCGTCGCCAGCGCCATCTCGGTGCAGGGACCGGTGGGCGAGGCGGCGGTGCGGCGTGACACCAACTCCACCCACCCCGCCAAGGCCGAGGCGCTGAAGACCAACCTCAAGCCGATCAACCTCGCCTTGCAGGGCGGCGGCGCGCATGGCGCCTTCACCTGGGGCGTGCTCGACCGGCTGCTGGAGGATGGGCGCATCGTCGTCGAAGGCATCTCCGGCACCAGCGCCGGCGCGATGAATGCCGCGGTGCTGGCCTCCGGCCTGGCGCGCGGCGGCAATGAGGGCGGGCGCGAGGCGCTCGCCCGCTACTGGCGGGCGGTGTCCAAGGACGGGCGCGCCAGCCCCTTGCAGCGCACGCTGCTCGACCGGCTGTGGGGCAACTGGTCGCTCAACATGAACCCGGCCTATATCGCCTTCGACGTGATGAGCCGGTTCTTCTCGCCCTACGACCTGAACCCGATGAACATCAATCCGCTGATGGACCTCATCGAGGAGCATGTCGACTTCGGCGCCGTGCAGTCCTGCTCGCATGTGCACGTCTTCGTCTCCGCCACCAATGTGCACACCGGCAAGGTGAAGGTGTTCTCCAAGCACGAGCTCACCCCGGCGGCGATCATGGCCTCCGCGTGCCTGCCCTTCATGTTCCAGGCGGTGGAGATCGACGGCGTGCCCTATTGGGACGGCGGCTACATGGGCAATCCCGCCATGTTCCCCTTCTACGACGCGGTGAAGACCGACGACATCGTGCTGGTGCAGATCAACCCGATCATCCGTCGCGAGACGCCCAAGACCGCCCGCGACATCAACAACCGGATGAACGAGATCACCTTCAACGCCTCGCTGCTGGCACAGCTGCGCGCCGCCGAGTTCGTCACGCGGCTGCTCAACGAGGGGCGGCTGAGCCACAAGGGCGACGGGATTGACGGCTACCGCAACCTGCGCCTGCACCGGATCGACGGCGCGGAAAAGCTGGTGGCGCTCGACGCTTCCACCAAGATGAACGCGGAATGGGAGTTCCTGCTGTTCCTGCGCGACATCGGCCGCGAGGCGGCCGAGGGCTTCCTCGAGCGCCATTACGACGATATCGGCGTGCGCTCGACGCTCGACGTGCACGAGGAGCTGCGCAAGAGCTAGGGCTACGACAGCCGGAGCCGCGGCGCGCGGACCGGCGAGGAGGTGGCGACATGGCCGGAGAGGCGCCTGCCGTTCCCGAGCTGGAGACGGCGCGGCTGTCGTTGCGTGCGCTGGGCCCGGCGGATGCCGAGGGGCTGCACCAGGCCTATGGCGACGCCGAGGCCATGCGGTTCTGGGACCTGCCGGCCAGCGCCGACGTGGCGGAAACCGAGCGTCGCATCCGCTTCTCCCTGCAGATCGGCACGGCGTGGCATGCCGCCTGGGCGGTGCGCACGCGCACGGACGGACGCGCGGACGGGCGCTTCGTCGGCATGGTGAACTATCACGACCGCCAGCCCTGGAACCGCCGCCTGGCGGTGGGATGGATCCTGGTGCCCGCCCTGCGCGGCCAAGGCCTGATGACGGAGGCCATGGGCGCCCTGCTCGCCCATGGCTTCGGCGCGCTCGATGCCCATCGCATCGAGGCGGAGATCGAACCGCAGAACCTGCCGTCGGAACGGCTGGCCCGGCGGCTGGGGTTCCGGCGCGAGGGACTGCTGCGCGACCGGCTCCAGGTCGCGGGGCGGGCGCGGTCGGTCGCGATGTGGTCGCTGCTGCGGCCGGAATGGGAGGCCGGGCGGGTCTCGTCCTAGGCGGGCGCGGTGCGGAGGCCGACATCCTCTCGACGCGCCCCGCGCTTTGTGATGTGACGGGAGCATGAGCCAGCCATCATCCCCGCCGTCCGATTTCTCCCGACACCGCCCCGCCGTCGATATCGCCGCGCGCGTGCTGCATCGCGACGCGATGACGCTGATCATCGACAAGCCGGCCGGCCTGCCCGTGCACAAGGGTCCCAAGGGCGGGGAGACGTTGGCCGACCATCTCGACGCCCTGCGCTTCGGCCTGCCCAACCCGCCGGAACTGGCGCACCGGCTGGACAAGGACACGTCCGGCTGCCTGGTGCTGGGCCGCCACCGCAAGGCGCTGGCCGATCTCGGCCGTGCCTTTGCCGGCGGTTCGGTGGGCAAGACCTATATCGCGGTGGCCAAGGGCGTGCCGGGCGAGACGCGCGGGCGCATCGAGCTGAAGCTCGCCAAGCGCTCGCCGCAGCGCGGCTGGTGGATGGCGGTGGATCCGGCCGGGCAGCAGGCGATCTCCGAATGGGAGCTCATCGCCGCCGGCGAGGGGCTGTCGGTGCTGGCGCTCTCGCCGCTGACCGGGCGCACCCACCAATTGCGGGTGCATCTCGACGCCATCGGCCACCCGATCCTCGGCGACAGCATCTATGGCGGCGCCTCGCGGCTGCCGGGCGGGCCGATCCTGCATCTGCACGCCCGCCGGGTGGTGCTGCCGCAGCCCAAGGGCCGGCCGCCCATCGACGCCCGCGCGCCGCTGCCGCCGCACCTCGCGGCGACGCTGACCGGCATGGGGCTCGACCCGGACGCGGTGGCGCAGGCCGCCGATGCAGTGGTGTTCTCCAAGCTCTAGCGGGGCGCCCGCGCCGCGGTCAGGCGAGCGCGAGCGCGAGCCGGCCGCCCAGCTGGCCGCAGCCGACGAGGCCGGGCGTGGGGTGGGTGATGACCTGCACCGGCGTCGCCGCAAGGCGCGGATCGAGCGGAGGGTGCTCCTCGAAGGCGTCGCGGAACGGCGAGCCCTCATAGAAGGGCAGCAGCCCGGCGGAGACGCCGCCGGCGAGATAGACGCCGCCGCGGGCATCGAAGGTCAGCGCCAGATCGCCGGCGACGCGGCCGAACAGCCGCAGGAACACGTTGCAGGTCTCGCGCGCATCGGCGTCGCCCGCGAAGGCGGCGGCGATCACCTGTTCCGGCGGCAGCCGCTCGCCGGTGAGCACGCGATGGATGCGGGCGAGGCCGGAGCCGGACAGCGCGTGCTCGACGACCGCCGGGCCGAGTTCGCGCACCATGTGGGCGATGAGGCGGGCTTCCTCGGTGGTGGTGGCGCCGAGCCGCGCATGGCCGCCTTCGCCGGTGACGGCGTGGAACGTGTCGCCGATCTTCATCAGCCCGGCGACGCCGAAGCCGGTGCCCGGCCCGCAGACCAGCATCGGCGCGCCCTCGGCCGCCTCGCCGCCGCCGACCGCCACCAGATCGTCCGGCCCGAGCGCCGGCACGCCATAGGCGAGCGCCTCGAAATCGTTGACAGCCGCCAGTTTCTGCCAGCCGAAGCGGCGGCGCAGCTCGTCCTTGGCGAAGGACCAGTCGCGATTGGTGAGGCGCACCTGCTCGCCATCGGCGGGCCCGGCGATCGCCAGCACCGCGCCGCCGACATCGTCCGCCGCCGTGCTGCGGGCGGCGAGATCGGTCTCGATCAGCGCCTCGAAGCCGGCAAAGTCGTCGTTGCGGTGGATGCGCACATCCTGCGGGCGTCCGTCGGCTCCGACGAGGGCGAGGCGGGAGGAGGTTCCGCCGATATCGGCGACGAGAATGAGGTGGGGCATAGGGCCTGGGCGTCTGGCTCGCGGTGGGATGGCGGGTGCGCATAGGACCCAATCTCGCGCGCTTCCACAAGTCCCGGCCGCAGATGTCCCGAACAAGCGGGCGGCGGACGGTTGCGTTCCACGCCGGACCGGCCTAGTCCGACGAAATGAGCGAATCATCCCGCCGACCGCACGCCGCTTCCAATCGCCGGGCCGCTCCGGCCCAACCGGGTCTCGCAGTTCGCCGCGCGGCCGCGGACGCCTTCGACGCCGTCTTCGTCAATGGCCGTCCGCTGGAGGAGGCGCTCGACCGGCTGACCCGCGACCTCGACGACCGCGACCGCGCGCTGGCGCGGATGATCGCGGCCACCACGCTGCGGCGGCTCGGCTCGCTGCGGGCGCTGCTGGCGGCTTTCGTCGAGAAGCCCTTGCCGGAGAAGGCGCGGCGCGGCGAGACGCTGCTGCTGATCGGCGCCGCGCAGGTGCTGTTCATGGACGTGCCCGACCATGCGGCGGTGGCGACCAGCGTCGACCTGGCGGGCGAGCAGGCCTCCACCGCCGGTTTCAAGGGGCTGATCAACGCCGTGCTGCGCCGGATCGCCCGCGAGGGGCGGGCGCGACTGGAGGCCGATGCGGTGTACGATCAGCCCGATTGGCTGATCCGCGGCTGGACGCAGGCCTATGGCGCCGAGGCCGCCGGGGCGATCGCCCGCGCGCTCGCCAGCGAGGCGCCGCTCGACCTCACCGTGAAGACGGATCCCGCGCTCTGGGCGGAGCGGCTCGGCGGCGAGGTGCTGCCGACCGGCTCGGTGCGCCTCGTCGATGCCGGCAACGTCACCGCCCTGCCGGGCTTCGGGGACGGCGCGTGGTGGGTGCAGGACGCGGCGGCCTCGATCCCCGCCGGCCTCGTCCATGCCGCGCCCGGCATGCAGGTCGCCGATCTCTGCGCCGCGCCGGGCGGCAAGACCGCCCAGCTCGCCGCCGCCGGCGCGCAGGTGACGGCGGTGGACCGCTCCGGGGCGCGGCTGAAGCGGCTCACGCAGAATCTCGCCCGGCTCGGGCTCGCGGCCGAGGTGGTGGAGGCGGATGCCTCGAATTTCCAGGGCGGGCCGTTCGACGCGGTGCTGATCGACGCGCCGTGCTCGGCGACCGGCACCATCCGCCGGCATCCCGACGTCGCCTGGTCGAAGGCGCCGGCGGATATCGCCAGCCTCTGTGCGCTGCAGGGGCGGATCCTGCGCCATGCGGCGAACCTGGTGCGGCCGGGCGGCGTGCTGGTCTATTCCACCTGCTCGCTGGAGCCGGAGGAGGGCGAGGGGCAGATCGCCGCGCTGCTCGCCGCCCGCACGGATTATGAGCGGGTGCCGGTGCTGCCCGGCGAGAACGGCATCGCGGCGGAGTGGATCAACGCCGCCGGCGAGGTGCGCACCCTGCCGACGCACCTGCCGCATGAGGACCCGCGCCGCGGCGGCCTCGACGGCTTCTTCGCCGCGCGCCTGCGCCGTCGCGGCGGGCCGGACGCCGCGTAAGGGCATCCGGTGGTGGACGCGACTCGAGGCTCGGCTAAGCTGGCGACGATTCATGCGTCGGATTCCGGGAGGGGGCCGGTTGGCCGGACCACACCAGACGAAGCGATGTCCGAGGCGACGGCGTTCAGGGATCTCGCCCCGATGAGCGGCGAGGGACTGGCCGACCGCGCGCGCCGGCTGCTGCGCATCGCCGAGCTCGGCTGGCGCACGCTGGCGGTGCATGCGCTGGCGCATCCTCCCTTCGCCTGGTGGTCGGCCTCGCTGCCGGTGTCCGGGCGGCTGCTGTTCGCGCCGCAGGACCTGCGGGCCGGCGATCCCGCCCGGGCGGCGGAGATCTATGCCGGCTGCTTCTCCTTCGCCGGCAAGGCGGTGGAGACCGGCGGCGCCTCGCCCTTCGAGATGGTGCCGCCCTCGCGCGAATGGGCGCAGGCGCTGATGTCGTTCGGCTGGCTGCGGCACCTCCACGCCTCCGACACCGCCATTGCGCGCGCCAATGCGCGGGCGCTGGTCGGCGATTTCATCAGCCTCGGCGGCGCCCGCCTGCCGATGGCCGCCGAGCCGGAGGTGGCGGCACGGCGGATGATCAACTGGCTGTCGCAGGCGCCGCTGATCCTCAAGGACGGCGATGCGCGGTTCCATCGCCGCTTCCTGCGCTGCCTCTCGCAGCAGGCCCGCTATCTGCGCAGCGTCCAGCGGCTCGCCCGTGACGGGCGGGCGCGGCTGGCCTGCGCGGTGGCGCTGAGCTTCGCCGGCCTGTGCATGGCCGACCAGCCGCGGCTGCTGCGTTCCGCCCAGAGGCGGCTGACCGAGGAACTGGAGCGGCAGGTGCTGGCCGATGGCGGGCCGGCGAGCCGTAATCCGGGCATGCTGATCGAGCTGCTGCTCGATCTCCTGCCGCTGCGCCAATGCTTCGAGGCGCGCCATGTGCCGCCGCCGCCGGTGCTGGTGAACGCCATCGACCGCATGATGCCGATGCTGCGCTTCTTCCGCCATGTCGACGGTTCCTTCGCGCATTTCAACGGCATGGGGCCGACCTCGGCCGACGGGCTGGCGGTGGTGCTGGCCTATGACGACGCCCGCGGGCAGCCGGTCTCCAACGCGCCCTATTCCGGCTATCAGCGCCTGGAAGCCGGCGGCACGGTGCTGATCGCCGACACCGGCCGGCCGCCGCCGCCGCTGATGAGCCACGAGGCGCATGCCGGCTGCCTGTCCTTCGAGCTTTCCAGCGGCCGCAACCGCGTGGTGGTGAATTGCGGCGCCCCCACCCCGGCGCATGAGAGCTGGCGTTCCGTCGCCCGGCAGACCGCCGCGCATTCCACGGCGACACTGGCGGAGATCTCCTCCTGCCGCTTCATCGCCGGCGGGCTCGCCATGAAGCTGTGCGGCACGCCGGTGCTGGACGGCCCCGCCGACATCCATGTCGACCGCTCGGCGCGCGGCGGCGCCGACGTGCTGCGCGCCAGCCATGACGGCTATGCCCGCCGGCTCGGCATCGTGCATCAGCGCTCGTGGCGGCTGTCGGGCGACGGCAGCTGCCTCGACGGCGAGGACCTGTTCCGCGCCGCCCAGGGCGAGGAGCTGCCCGGCGACAGCCGCGACGGCTACGCCATCCGCTTCCACCTGCACCCCTCGGTGAAGGCGGCGCGGGCGCCGGACGGGCAGACGATCTATCTCACCCTGCCGGATGGCGACGACTGGGTGTTCGAGGCGCCGGACTGCGCGGCGACCATCGAGGAGAGCGTCTATCTCGCCGCCCATGGCGGGCCGCGCCGGGCCGAGCAGATCGTGGTGAGCGGCCATGCCCGCAAGACGCCGCGCGTCGCCTGGACCTTCGTGCGGGTGCAGGGCGCGCGGGGGTAGGAGGCTCTTCGCTTCCCGAGGTGGTCCCCTCTCACCGATCGGCTTTGTCGGCCACCTCTTGCCATCGGGGAGAGGGTGGGAAGGAGGCGCGCGCCGGGGAAGGCGTGGATGCCCGGCACGAGGCCGGGCATGACGGTGCTCCGGGTGGGAGCGGGCGCGGGGCATTCGGGTGCGGTTTCCCTCTCCCCGGCGGGGAAAGAGGCGCTCCCCTGGGGAGGCGTGGATGCCCGGCACGAGGCCGGGCATGACGGTGCTCCGGGTGGAAGCGGACAGAGGCGTCGTCTACCCTCCGCGCGACAGGGTTGCGTGAGGCGAGGGTTAACGCGCCGGGCGTTCCGTGATAGGCCCCCGCCAATCCGCAACGAGGCCCGGCCACCACCATGTCGCTCGACATCCGCCCCATCACCCGCGCGCTGCTCTCGGTCTCCGACAAGACCGGGCTCGTCGATTTCGCCCGCACGCTCGCCGCGCATGGCGTCGAGCTGGTCTCGACCGGCGGCACCAGCAAGGCGCTGAAGGAGGCGGGGCTTCAGGTGCGCGACGTCTCCGACGTCACCGGCTTCCCGGAGATGATGGACGGCCGGGTGAAGACGCTGCACCCCAAGGTGCATGGCGGCATCCTCGCCGTGCGCGCCGACGCCGCCCACAAGGCGGCGATGCAGGAGCACGGCATCGGCGCGATCGACCTCGTGGTGGTCAACCTCTATCCGTTCGAGGCGACCGTCGCCCGCGGGGCCTCCTTCGACGAGTGCGTGGAGAACATCGATGTCGGCGGCCCGGCGATGATCCGCGCCGCCGCCAAGAACCATGGCGACGTCACCGTGGCGGTCGATCCTTCCGCCTATGCGACCGTGCTCGACGAGATCGCCGCGCAGGGCGGCACCGCCGGCGCCACCCGCCGCCGCCTCGCCCGCGCCGCCTTCGCCCGTACCGCCGCCTATGACGCCGCCATCGCCGAGTGGTTCACCTCGGTGGAGGGCGACACGGCGCCGCCGAGCCGCGCCTTCGCCGGCACGCTGGCCGAGGCGCTGCGCTATGGCGAGAACCCGCATCAGGACGCGGCGTTCTATCTGAGCGGCATCGCGCGGCCGGGCGTCGCCACCGCCCGGCAGCTGCAGGGCAAGGCGCTCTCCTACAACAACCTCAACGACACCGACGCCGCCTTCGAGGCGGTGGCCGAGTTCGACCCCGCCCGCGCGCCGGCGGTGGTGATCGTCAAGCACGCCAATCCCTGCGGCGTCGCCGAAGGCGCCAGCCTCGTCGAGGCCTATCGCAAGGCGCTGGCCTGCGACCCGACCTCGGCCTTTGGCGGCATCGTGGCGCTGAACCGCACGCTGGACGCCGAGGCGGCGAAGGCGATCGTCGAGATCTTCACCGAGGTGATCGTCGCCCCCGACGCCACCGAGGAAGCGGCGGCCATCGTCGCCGCGAAGAAGAACCTGCGCCTGCTGGTGACGGGCGGGCTCCCGGACCCCCGCGCCAACGGCCTTGCCGTGAAGTCGCTGGCCGGCGGGCTGCTGGTGCAGTCGCGCGACAATGCGGTGGTCGACGACATGGAGCTGAAGGTCGTCACCAGGCGGGCGCCGACCCCTGCCGAGCTCGCCGATCTCGCCTTCGCCTTCCGCGTCGCCAAGCATGTGAAGTCGAACGCCATCGTCTATGCCAAGGACCTCGCCACGGTGGGCATCGGCGCCGGGCAGATGAGCCGGGTCGATTCGGCGCGCATCGCCGCCCGCAAGGCCGTCGACGCCGCCGCCGCCGCCGGGCTCGCCGCGCCGCTGACCAAGGGCTGCGTGGTGGCGTCCGACGCCTTCTTCCCCTTCGCCGACGGCCTGCTGACGGCCATCGAGGCCGGGGCGACGGCGGTGATCCAGCCGGGCGGCTCGATCCGCGACGCCGACGTGATCGCCGCCGCCGACGAGGCGGGCATCGCCATGGTGTTCACCGGCGTGCGCCATTTCCGCCACTGATCGCCGCTGCCGCCGCGTCGACCGCAAGGGCCGGTGCGAACCGGCCCTTTTGCTTTTTCCTCGCCGTCCGCACCGGCGGCGCCGACATTCCCCAGCGGCCGGAGTCGCTGAAATTTGATACATCTGTGCCACCCTGTCCGGTGTCGTCGGCTGTGACGACCCGGCAACGGGGCTAAGGTCGTCATCCGGCCGTCAGAAGCCGGAACCAACGATAGGGCGGCCGCCGCGACGGCGCGCGGACCGAGGCAGGAGACGGACATGGGTGTCGAAGGCTTTCTCGCCAGCGAGGACGAGCGCGCGGCGCGCCAGCTGGTGGAACAGGCGGATCTCATCACGCAGGCGACCGAGGGCGACATGCCGCCCCGTTTCGCCAGCCGGCTGTTCGGGCGGGCGGCGGCGGAGGATGTGCGGCTCTACACCGCGCAGGAGCTGGCCGAGCTGGCGCGGCGCGCCCATGAGCATCTCGCCCGCCGCAGCCCCGGCACCGCCGATGTGCGCGTCGAGCTGCCGCCGGCGGTGGCGGGCGGCGAGCGCCTCGGCGAGGTGACGGTCATCGAGATCGTCAACGACGACATGCCGTTCCTGCTCGATTCGGCGATGGCGGCGCTCAATGAGCGCAACCTCACCGCCTCGCTGGTGGTGCACCCGATCCTGCGCGTCGAGCGCGACCGGCAGGGGGCGCTGGTCGGCATCGCCGCCCAGGGGGCGCCCAAGGACCCGCACCAGAAGCGCGAGAGCCTCATCCACATCCATGTGCCGCGCCTCGCCGATGCCGGCGAGCGCGAGGCGCTGGCCGCCGAGCTGGTCGGCATCCTCGCCCAGGTGCGCGCGGCGGTGACCGACTGGAAGCCGATGCGCGCCGAGGTGGAGGCGGCGGTGGCGGAGCTGCGCGCCGCCCCGGCCGGCGTGCCGCAGGACGAGGCCGCCGAGGCGGTCGCCTTCCTCGACTGGCTGCTGGCGGACAATTTCACCTTCCTCGGCACCCGCCATTATGACCTCGAGGCTGGCGGCCTGTTCTCCCGCCGCATGAAGGACGCCTACGGCCTGCTCGCCGACGAGGAGACGCGGCTGTTCCGCCGCCAGCTCGACCCCAAGGCGGTGAGCGCCGACCTGTCGCTGGTGCTGGCCGATGCCAGCCCGCTGGTGGTGACGCGCTCGCGCACCGTGGCGCAGGTGCACCGGCGCACCTGGATGGATGTGGTGGTGGTGAAGCGCTACGACGCCGAGGGCCGGGTGGCCGGGGGCCTCGCCATCGCCGGGCTGTTCACCTCCTCCGCCTATACGCGCTCGCTGTCGGTGATCCCGCTGCTGCGCCGCAAGGCCATGAGCGTGATCGAGCGCGCCGGCTTCGATCCCGCCAGCCATTCCGGCAAGGCGCTGGCCAGCGTGCTGGAGCATTTCCCGCGCGACGAGCTGTTCCAGATCGACGCGGGCACGCTGTTCCATTTCGCGCTCGCCATCCTGCAGCTCGACGAGCATCCGCGCGTCCGCGTGCTGGCGTGGCGCGAGCGGTTCGACCGCTTCGTCTCGGTGCTGGTCTATGTGCCGCGCGACCGCTACGGCTCGGAGGTGCGCCAGCGCATCGGCGACCTGCTGGCGGCGCGCTTCGGCGGCCGGGTGGTGGCCTTCAAGCCGCTGTTCCTCGATGGGCCGCTGACGCGCGTGCATTTCACCCTCGAACGCGACGAGACGGAAACGCCGGCCGACCCCGGCCGCGCCGAGCTGGAAACGCAGGTGGGGGAGATCATCCGCACCTGGGAGGACGTGTTCGCCGGCGCCATCGGCCTCGTCTACCCGCCGGAGACCGCGGCGAAGCTGCGCGCGCGCTATGGCCGCGCCTTTCCCGCCGGCTATGAGGACACCAACACCCCGCAGACCGCGCTCGCCGACCTGCGGCTGATGGAGCGGCTCGGCGAAGTGGCGCCGGTCGCGGTCGACTTCCACAAGCCGGAAGGCACCGGCGGCGAGCGGGTCGGGCTGAAGGTGCTGAGCTACAAGGTGCCGCGCCTGCTGTCCGAGCGGGTGCCGCTGCTGGAGGCGATGGGCTTCGTCGTCGTCGACGAGCGCACCTTCACCGTCGAGCCCGACGGCCTCGCCCCGGTCTATGTCCATGACATGCTGCTCGCCCGGCGCGGCGGCGGCGACATCGACCTCGACGTGCTGGAAAGCCGGCTGCATGCCTGCCTGATGGCGGTGCTGCACGGGCAGGCGGAAAGCGACGGCTTCAACGCGCTGGTGCTCAATGCCCGACTCGGCTGGCGCGACATCGCGCTGCTGCGCACGCTGGCGCGCTATCTGCGGCAGATCGGCTCGCCCTACAGCCAGGACTATCTGTGGACGGCGCTGAACGCGCATCCCGCCATCGTCGACCGGCTGGTGGCGCTGTTCCATGCCCGCTTCGACCCCGCCGCCGGCACCGGCCGCGAGGAGCGCCAGGAGGAGGGCAGCCCGCGCGAGGCGGCGATCCGCGCCGAGATCGAGGAGGCGCTGACAGGGGTGCAGAGCCTCGACGACGACCGCATCCTGCGCGCCTTCGCCGATCTCGTCGGCGCGGCGATCCGCACCAATTTCTTCCAGACGACGGCGAGCGGCGACCCCTTGCCGACCATCGCGGTGAAGTTCCTCAGCCACAAGGTGGAGGGGCTGCCGCTGCCCAAGCCGCTGTTCGAGATCTTCGTGCATTCGCCGCGGGTGGAGGGCATCCATCTGCGCTTCGGCCGGGTGGCGCGCGGCGGGTTGCGCTGGTCGGACCGGCCGCAGGACTTCCGCACCGAGGTGCTGGGCCTCGTCAAGGCGCAGCAGGTGAAGAACGCGGTGATCGTGCCGGTGGGCGCCAAGGGCGGCTTCGTGCCGAAGCTGCTGCCCGCCGGCCCGCGCGAGGCGGTGCAGGCGGAAGGCACGGAAGCCTACAAGCTGTTCGTCTCCTCGCTGCTCGACCTCACCGACAATATCGACGGCGCCGAGATCGACCATCCGCCCCGGGTGGTGCGGCACGACGAGGACGACCCCTATCTGGTGGTCGCCGCCGACAAGGGCACCGCGACCTTCTCCGACACCGCCAACGGGCTTTCCGAGGCGCGCGGCTTCTGGCTGGGCGACGCCTTCGCCTCCGGCGGCTCGGTCGGCTACGACCACAAGGGCATGGGCATCACCGCCCGCGGCGCCTGGGAGGCGGTGCGCCGGCACTTCCGCGAGATGGACACCGACATAAGGGTGACGCCCTTCACCGTGGCCGGCGTCGGCGACATGTCGGGCGACGTGTTCGGCAACGGCATGCTGCTGGAGAACACCATCAAGCTGGTCGCGGCCTTCGACCACCGCGACATCTTCCTCGACCCGACGCCGGACCCGCTCGCCTCGCTCGCCGAGCGCAAGCGGCTGTTCGCGCTGCCGCGCTCCTCCTGGCAGGACTACGACAAATCGCTGATCTCGCCGGGGGGAGGTGTTTACTCACGCGCGGCCAAGAGCATCGCGCTCGCCCCGGCGGTGCGCGAGGCGCTCGGCTTCGACCGCTCCACCGCCTCGCCGGCCGAGGTGATCAGCGCCATCCTGCGGGCGCCGGTGGACCTCCTGTGGTTCGGCGGCATCGGCACCTATATCCGCGCCTCCGCCGAGACCGACGCCCAGGCCGGCGACCGCGCCAATGACGCGGTGCGCATCGCCGCCGCCGATGTGCGGGCCAAGGTGATCGGCGAGGGGGCCAATCTCGGCGTCACCCAGCGCGCCCGCATCGAGGCGGCCAAGCGCGGGGTGCGGCTCAACACCGATGCCATCGACAACTCGGCCGGGGTGAACACCTCCGACGTCGAGGTGAACATCAAGATCGCCCTCGGGCCGGCGGTGCGCGACGGGCGGCTCGACGCCGGGGCGCGCGCCGAATTGCTGGCCTCGATGACCGACGAGGTGGCGGCCCTGGTGCTGCGCAACAACTATCTGCAGACGCTGGCACTGTCGCTGGCCGAGCGGCGGGCGGTGGGCGAGCTCACCTTCCACCAGCGGCTGATGCAGCGGCTGGAGGAGCGCGGCCTGCTCGACCGCGCGGTGGAATATCTGCCGGGCGACGGCGAGATCAACGAGCGGCGGGGGCGCGGCGAGGGGCTGACGCGGCCGGAGCTGGCGGTGCTGCTGGCCTATGCCAAGCTGACCGCACATTCCGACCTGCTCGACACCGACGTGCCGGACGACCCCTATCTCGCCCGCGAGCTCACCGCCTATTTCCCGCCGGAGCTGAACGACCGCTTCCCCGACGGGATCGAGGGGCACCGGCTGCGCCGCGACATCATCGCCACCCGGCTCTCCAACGCGATGATCAACCATGGCGGGCCGGCCTTCCTGTCGCGGCTCATCGATGCCACCGGCGCCGATGTCGGCTCGCTCGCCAAGGCCTTCGCGGTGGTGCGCGACGGCTTCGACCTCGGCGCCCTCAACGCCGCGATCGACGCGCTGGACGGCCGTACCACCGGCGCGGTGCAGCTGGATCTCTATGCGGCGGTGCAGGACCTGCTGCTCGACCGCACCGTGTGGTTCCTGCGCAATGTCGACCTGCGCCACAGCCTCGACCAGCTGGTGGCGCATTACGCCGCCGGCGTGCCGCCGGTGGTGGAGGCGCTGAAGGGCACGGTGCGGGAGCTGATCCCGGAGGAGACGCGGGCGGT
This sequence comes from Ancylobacter oerskovii, assembly GCF_018390555.1. Lineage (GTDB taxonomy): Bacteria > Pseudomonadota > Alphaproteobacteria > Rhizobiales > Xanthobacteraceae > Ancylobacter > Ancylobacter oerskovii. Next base: position 281,032 of record NZ_JAHBGB010000041.1, read on the forward strand.
CTACGACGCCCGCATCGCCCAGTGGACGCAGGCCGGCGTGCCGGAGGAGCTGGCACGCCGCATCGCCCGGCTGCCGGCGGTGGCGAACGCCACCGACATCGTGCTGATCGCCGACCGTACCAAGGCGTCGATCCCCGACGTGGCCACGACCTTCTTCGCGGTGGGGCTGCATTTCCGCCTCGACCGCATCGTCTCGGCGGCGCGGGGGCTGGCGGTCAGCGACTATTACGACCGGCTGGCGCTGGAACGGGCGCTGGTGGCCTTCGAGATCGCGGTGCGGCGGCTCGCCGCCGAGGTGATCGAGAGCCACGGCCCGGGGGCCGCCGGGGTCGCCGCCTGGGCGGCGGCGCGGTCGGCGGAGGTGGAGCGCACCCGCGCGGCGGTGCACGAGATCGCCGGCTCGGGCCTCAGCGTCTCCAAGCTGTCGGTGGCGGCGAGCCTGATCGGCGACCTGGTGCGGGGATAGCCGCGAGCAGGGCCCGACTGGCGCGCCTTTTGCCTGTGCCGCGCCTGCGGGCCTTGTGTCGGCCTTGGGGGTGAAGCGATATCCGGGCGGCGGGGGCGTTCCTGCCGGCCGGGCGTCGCCTCGAGCGTTGATCCGACATCCCGCCTCCGATCGTCGGCTGGGTAGGGACCTCCCGCCATGTGGCCGTTTTCCCCACCGGTCGAGCCGCTTCTGGCGGTCGACCGGATCGTCAGTCTCGGCGCCTTGTGCGAGGTGGCCTATCAGGCGCGCCGCCTGTCGCGCACGGGCCGCGCCTACCCTTTCGACTGGTGGGACACGCCGTTTCACGGTGTGCTCACCGTGCTGGAGGTGGGGGCGGCCGAGGTGTTCGCGGCGGTCCACATCGTCAGGGTGCCGACCGGGCGCGGCACGCTTCCGGCCTTCTGTTCGCGCCTCTCCGAGACGATCCACCAGCACGAATTTTCCGCAGGCGAGGATGTGCCGGCCATGGAGGCGGCGGAGATCGAGCGCCGTCTCGTCCCGAAATACCGCGCGCTCCATCATCGTCTGATCGCCGACTGCGCCTCGGGCACGACGCTGTTCGTGCGCCAGCGCAACCCGCGCTACGATGTGGAGGGTGCGGCGCTGGAGGCGACGCTCGACCGCCTGCATGCCGCATTGGTGCGCTTCGCGGCCGATCCGAGGCTGCTGCTGCTCGACTACCCGCCGGTGGCGCCGCGACCCTGGCTGATCGCGGCGCAGGTGCCATGCTATCGCGATCGCCGGGATCTCGGCTCGCGGCGGGGCTGGAACGAGGTGTTCCGCGCACACGGCATCGTCTGCCGGGCGCCCGGCGACGATTTCGGCATCGAGGATCTGCGGGCGAGCTTTGCGAGGGCCTCCCCGCTCGCCGTCGCGATCCGCCGCGCCCTGCGGCGCCGCCGGGCCTTGCCGCGCGGCGCCGACTAAAGACGCCGCGCCGCTACGCCGCGGCGTGCTTCTTGTTCTGGCGCTGGTCGATCAGGTCGTTCACCACGCCGGGATCGGCCAGGGTCGAGGTGTCGCCGAGATTGCCGAACTCGTCCTCGGCGATCTTGCGCAGGATGCGGCGCATGATCTTGCCCGAGCGGGTCTTCGGCAGGCCGGGCGCGAACTGGATCAGGTCCGGCGAGGCGATAGGGCCGATCTCGCGGCGCACCCACGCCACAAGCTCCTTGCGCAGCTCGTCGCTGGGCTCGACCTCGGCCATCAGCGTCACATAGGCATAGATGCCCTGTCCCTTGATGTCGTGGGGATAGCCGACCACGGCGGCTTCCGACACCTTGGGATGGGCGACGAGGGCGCTCTCCACCTCCGCCGTGCCCATGCGGTGGCCGGAGACGTTGATGACGTCGTCGACGCGGCCGGTGATCCAGTAATAGCCGTCGGCGTCGCGGCGGCAGCCGTCGCCGGTGAAGTACTTGCCGGGATAGGTGGAGAAATAGGTCTGCATGAAGCGCTCATGGTCGCCATAGACCGTGCGCATCTGGCCGGGCCACGAATCGGCGATGACGAGGTTGCCCTCGCAGGCGCCGTCCTGCACCTTGCCCTCGGCATCCACCACCTGCGGCACCACGCCGAAGAAGGGCTGCGTCGCCGAGCCGGGCTTCAGCCGCGTGGCGCCGGGCAGCGGGGTGATGAGGATGCCGCCGGTCTCGGTCTGCCACCAGGTGTCGACGATCGGGCAGCGGTCCTCGCCGACCACGCGGTGATACCACTCCCAGGCTTCCGGGTTGATCGGCTCGCCCACCGAGCCGAGCAGGCGCAGCGACGCGCGCGACGTCTTCTTCACCGGCTCGTCGCCCGCCTGCATCAGCGCGCGGATGGCGGTGGGGGCGGTGTAGAAGATGTTCACCTGGTGCTTGTCGATGACCTCCCAGAAGCGGGAATTGGTCGGGTAGTTCGGCACGCCCTCGAACATCAGCGTGGTGGCGCCGTTGGCGAGCGGGCCGTAGAGGATGTAGCTGTGGCCGGTGACCCAGCCGACATCCGCCGTGCACCAGTAGATGTCGCCCTCGTGGTAGTCGAAGACGTATTGGTGCGTCATCGAGGCGTAGACGAGATAGCCGCCGGTGGTGTGCAGCACGCCCTTGGGGGTGCCGGTCGAGCCGGAGGTGTAGAGGATGAACAGCGGGTCCTCGGCATTCACCGGCACCGCCGGGCATTCGCTGGTCACGAGGTCGGCGGCGGCGTGGTACCAGACGTCGCGGCCGGGGGTCATGTCGACGGCGCCGCCGGTGCGCTTCACCACGATGACATGATCGACCCCGCCCTCGACCTTGGCGATGGCGGCGTCGACATTGGCCTTCAGCGGCACCTTGCGACCGCCGCGCAGGCCCTCGTCGGCGGTGATGACCACCTTCGAATCGCAGTCGCGGATGCGGCTCGCCAGGCTGTCCGGCGAGAAGCCGGCGAACACCACCGAATGGACGGCGCCGAGCCGGGCGCAGGCCAGCATGGCGAAGGCGGCCTCGGGGATCATCGGCAGGTAGATGGTGACGCGATCGCCCTTCTCGACATTGCGGTTGCGCAGCACATTGGCGAAGCGGCAGACCTCGTCGTGCAGTTCCTGATAGGTGATCTTGCGCGACTGCGAGGGATCGTCGCCCTCCCAGATGATGGCGACCTGGTCGCCACGCGTCTCCAGATGCCGGTCGATGCAGTTCCAAGCGACATTGGTGACGCCGTCCTCGAACCATTTGATCGACACCGCGCCGGGCGCGAAGGAGGTGTTCTTCACCACCGTATAGGGCTCGAACCAGTCGATCCGCTTGCCTTCCTCGCCCCAGAACGCCTCCGGGTCGTGCACCGAGGCCTCATATTTGGCCCGGTAGCCGTGATCGTCGAGGAAAGCCCGCTGCGCCCATGCGGCCGGAACGTCGTAAATCTTTTCGGACATTGGCGTTTTCCCTCCATGCCTGCGCTGGTGCGCCTTATCTTGGTTCCAGGGAATTATGGTGAGGTGGCCGCATCGCGACAAGCATGGCCGGCGCGAGACTTTGGTCGGTATGCCGCAACCCGCGCGATCAGCCGGACGGTTTCGGCCGCCAGACGGCGGTGCGCTTGATCTCGCTGTCCTCGAGCTCGCGCGAGACGGGCACGCCATATTCGGCCAGCTTCTCCAGCCGCTCGCGCGGAAGGTAGCTGCGTCCGGGATCGCCGATCCACACCTGCGCACCGCGGGCGGCGAGCGCTTCCAGCCAGGCGAAGACCTGCGCCGCAAGGTCGCGCTCATAGGCGATGTCGCCGGCCAGCACCACGTCCCACCCCTCGTCGCGGCCGAGCACGTCGCGTTCGCAGGCGGTGATGGCGTCGAGGCCGTTCAGCCCGGCATTGAGCGCGATGGCGGCGCGGGCGAAGGGATCGATGTCCGCCGCCTCCACCGCGCGGGCGCCGGCCAGCCGGGCCGCCAGCGCGACGAGGCCGGAGCCGGAGGCGAAATCCAGCACGCGCTTGCCGGCGACGATCCCGGGATTGTCCAGTACATGGCGGGCCAATGCCTGGCCGCCGGCCCAGGCGAAGGCCCAGAAGGGCGGTGGCAGGCCCATCTCGCCGAGCTCCTCCTCGGTGCGCTGCCAGATCGGCACCGCCTCGTCGGCGACGTGGAGCCGGATTTCCGGCACCAGCGGCACCGGACGCGGGCGGGTTTCGGCGCGGATGAAGGCGCCGGGATCCTCGATCGCCGCCCTCACCTGGCCCCGGCCATGGACAGGACGATGTCCCATTCCTCGTCGGTGACGGGCTGCACGGAGAGGCGGGAGAAGCGCATCAGCGCCATTTCCGACAAACGCGGCTCGGCCTTGACGGCGGCGAGCGTCACCGGCTTCGGCAGGCTCTCCACCGCCTTGATGTCGACCATGACGAACTTGCCCGTCGGGTCGGAGGGATCGGGATAGGCTTCCCGGATCACCTCGACGATGCCGACGATCTCCTTGCCCTCGTTGGAGTGGTAGAAGAAGCCGCGATCGCCGAGCTTCATCGCCAGCAGCTGCTGCTTGGCCAGATGGTTGCGCACGCCGTCCCAATGGGTGCCCTTGGCGCCGGCGTCGAGCTGGTTCTGCCAGGACCATTTGAAGGGCTCGGACTTGTAGAGCCAATGCGCCATTTTTCCTTCCACCCTTCCGCCTGTGTCACGCCTCGGCCTTTTGCGGCCGTGCCAGCAGCGAGCCGATCGCCTGCTCGATGTCTTCCCGCCCCGACAGCACCGCCTCCACCGCGCGGGCGATCGGCATGTCGATGCCGGCATGCGCGGCCATCGCCACCAGCACGGAGGCGGTGAGCGCGCCCTCGGCCAGCTTGCCACCCGGCGGGAACTCGTTGTTCTTCCCGAGATTCAGCCCCAGCGCATAGTTGCGCGATTGCGGCGTCGAGCAGGTGAGGATGAGGTCGCCCAGCCCGGAAAGCCCGGTCAGCGTCTCCGGGCGGGCGCCGAAGGCGCGGCCGAAGCGCGACAGCTCGGCGAAGCCGCGGGCGATGAGCGCGGCGGCGGCGCTGGCGCCGAGCTCGCGTCCGCCGACGATGCCGGCGGCGATGGCGAGCACGTTCTTCGCCGCGCCGCCGATCTCCACCCCGCGCACGTCGTCGCTGTGATAGAGCCGGAAGGAGGGGGAGCCGAGCGCCGTGCACAGCGCCTCGGCGAGGGCGAAATCCGGCGCGGCGAGGGTGACGGCCGTCGGCAGTCCGGCGGCGACGTCGGCGGCGAAGCTCGGCCCGGAGAGGATGGCGGGCACCGCCTGCGGGCAGGCCTCGCCGAGCACCTGGGTCATGAAGAGCGAGGTGCCGCGCTCGATGCCCTTGGCGCAGGTGACGAGGGGAGTGCCGGGCTTGAGATGCGGGGCGAGGGCGGTCGCGACCTCGCGGCTCGCCTGCGCCGGCACCACCAGCAGCACCGCGTCGCACGCCTCCATGGCATGCAGCGCGGCGGCGGGCGACACCGAGGGGGCCAGCTCGACGCCGGGCAGATGCGTCTCGTTGCGGCGGCTGCGCGCCATCGCCTCGACCATGCCGCGATCGCGGCCCCACAGCGCCACGTCCCGGCCGGCACGGGCGGCGGCGTTGGCAAGCGCCGTGCCCCAGGCGCCGGCGCCGACCACCCCGATGCGGCGGAAGCGCGCGCTCATGCGGCGGAGGGTCGCTGCGCCTCGACCTCGCCCAGCGGCCAGCGGGCGCGCGGCGAGACGTCGAGCCCGTCGCGCAGGCCGAGGGCGAGGCGCTCGGCCCCGGCCCAGGCGATCATGGCGCCATTGTCGGTGCAGAGTTCCGGCGGCGGCACGGCGAGGCGGGTGCCGCCATCGGCCGCCACCTTGTGCAGGGCGCGGCGCACCGCCTGATTGGCGCCGACGCCGCCGGCCAGCACCAGCGCGCTGGGGGCGTGGCCGCGCTCGCGCATCGCCCGGAGGCCGTAGCGCACCCGATCGGTGACGATATCGACGATGGCGGCCTGGAAGCCGGCGCAGAGGTCCTCGACGTCGTGGTCCGACAGCGGGGCGATCTTCAACGCCTCCAGTCGCACCGCGGTCTTGAGGCCGGACAGCGAGAAATCGGGTTCCGGCCGGCCGAGCAGCGGACGCGGCAGCGCGAAGCGGGTCGGATCGCCGCCGAGCGCGGCGCGCTCCACCGCCGGCCCGCCGGGATAGGGCAGGCCGAGCATCTTGGCGGTCTTGTCGAAGGCTTCGCCGATGGCGTCGTCGATGGTGCCGCCGAGCTTCTCGTAGCGGCCGACGCCGGTGACGCAGACCAGCTGGGTGTGGCCGCCGGAGACCAGCAGCAGCAGATAGGGGAACGGCACCGAATCGGTGAGCCGCGCCGTGAGCGCATGGGCTTCCAGATGATTGACCGCCACCAGCGGCTTGCGGGCGGCGAGCGCCAGCGCCTTGGCGGTGGTGAGCCCGACGATGACCCCGCCGATCAGCCCCGGGCCGGCGGCGGCGGCGATGCCGTCGAGGTCGGGCAGGCCGGTGCCGGCGGCGCGCAGGGCACGGGCGACGACGTCGTCCAGCACCTCGACATGGGCGCGGGCGGCGATCTCCGGCACCACGCCGCCATAGGCCGCATGGTCGTCGAATTGCGAGAGCACGATATTCGACAGAATCGAGCCGCTGCCGTCCTCGCGCCGACGCACGACGGCGGCCGCCGTCTCGTCGCAGGTGGTCTCGATGCCGAGCAGCAGAAGATCGCTCATTGACTTTACGCTTGTCGCCGGTGTTCTGAACCCTTGAAGAACCGCTAGCATCGCAGGACCTCATGACGCAATCGCTTCCACAGGAACCGCCGAGGCTCAAGCTGGGGACGCGCGGCAGCCCGCTGGCGCTGTGGCAGGCGCATGCGGTGCGCGATGCCCTGCTGAAGGCGCATGGCTGGGAGGCCGGCGCGGTGGCGGTGGAGGTCATCCGCACCACCGGCGACGCCATCACCGACCGCGCGCTGGCGCAGGCCGGCGGCAAGGGGCTGTTCACCAAGGAGCTGGAGGAAGCGCTGATCGACGGGCGCATCGACCTCGCGGTGCATTCGGCCAAGGACATGGCGACAAGGCTGCCGGAGGGGCTGATTCTCGGCGGCTACCTCCCCCGCGCCGATGTGCGCGACGCGCTGGTGCTGCCGGCCGGGCAGGCGCCGCATGAGGGGCATCCGCTGGCCAGCCTGAAGCGGGGCGCGCGGGTGGGCACCGCCTCACTTCGCCGTGAGGCGCAGCTCAGGCGGCTGCGGCCGGACCTCGACGTGGCGCTGCTGCGCGGCAATCTGCAGACGCGGCTGGGCAAGGTGGACGACGGCACGTTCGACGCCACGCTGCTGGCGCTGGCCGGGCTGACCCGGCTCGGCCTGCAGGCGCGGGCGAGCGCCGTGCTCGGCACCGCCGATTTCCTGCCGGCGGTGGGGCAGGGGGCGGTCGCCATCGAGACGCGGGCGGGCGACGACGAGGTGGCGGCGCTGCTCGCGCCGGTGGCCTGCGGGCGCACCGGCCTCGCCGTCAGCGTCGAGCGGGCCTATCTCGCCGAGCTCGACGGCTCCTGCCGCACCCCGATCGGCGGCCTCGCCGAGGTGGACGACGAGACGGTGCGCTTTCGCGGCATGGTGCTCAAGCCGGACGGCAGCGCCTCTTACGAGATCGTCCGCCAGGGACCGCTGGGCGAGGCGGAGGCGCTGGGGCGCCACTGGGGCCGCGAGATGAAGCGCATGGTGCCGGCCGGCCTGTTCGGAGGCTGAGCCCATTTCGGGAGCCGAATTCGGGAGCCAAGTTCGGGAGTCACGCCGATGCGCGTGCTGGTGACGCGCCCGCAGCCCGATGCCGCCGCCACCGCGGCGCGGCTCGCGGCGGCGGGGCATGAGGGCCTCGTCGATCCGATGCTGGCCGTCGAGGCGATCGGCGCGGCGCGGCTGCCGGACGGGCGGTTCGACGCGCTGGCCCTGACCAGCGTCAACGGCGCGCGGGCGCTGGGCGCGCGGGCGGAGTGGGCGGAGCTGCGGCGGCTGCCGCTCTACACGGTGGGCTGGCGCACCGCCCAGGCGGCGCCCGAGGGCGCCACGTCGCGCGTGGCCGGCGGCGACGGCGCGGCGCTGGCCGAGCTGCTGCGCGCCGGGCTGCCGCGCGGGGCGCGGCTGCTGCATGTGTGCGGCGAGGACCGGGCGGTGGATCTCGGCGCGGCGCTGGCGGACGAGGGCATCGCGGTCGAGCTGTTCACGCTCTATCGCGCCGTGCCGGCCGCCGCGCTGTCGCCGGCGACGATCGCCGCGGCGCGGGACGGGCGGATCGACGTCGCCTTCCATTTTTCCCCACGCACGGCGGCGACGCTGGCGGCGCGGGCGACGGAGGCGGGGCTCTCGGCCGCCTTCGGCCAGGTCACGCATCTGTGCTTCTCGGCCAAGGTGGCGGCGCCGCTGGAGGCGGCCGGCTGGCCGGTACGCATTGCCGCAGCGCCAAACGAAAACGCGCTTTTCGCGTTATTGTCGGCGTAAACCATGATCGCGCGCCGCAGACTGCCCGGGTCGCGGCGCGAGGTTGCGGCGGGCCGGCCGGCGGTCTATCCCCAAGGGACCGGCGGCGAAGATCGGAAGAGGGGTGCAAGGTGGCCAGGCGACCAGCGGCGAAGCAGAACCCGACAGGCAAGGAGCCGGCGAAGCCGGATCCGCTGACCCCGGCGGCCGAGCCGGCGCCGAACGCCGACGCCGTGTCCGGGACAGCCGCCAATATCCCCGCCGGCGACCCGGCCGCCGGGACGTCCGCCGCGCACGAGCCCGCTGCGCACGAGCCCGCTGCGTTCGATGCCGAGCCGGTGGAGGCCGCGGCGGCGATTCCGTCTTCCGCGCCGCGCCGGCGGCCGGTGACGCTCGACCTGCCGGCCAAGGACCTGACGCCGCCCCCCCCGCCGCCGCCCCGGACCGAAAGCCCGGCCGCCGCGGGCGGTGGTGGCGCCGAGACGGCAGGGAACGGCCGCAAGCGCCAGTCGCTCGGGCTTGTCGGCGCCTCCATGCTGGCGCTGGCCGCCGGTGTGCTGGGCGGTGCCGTCGCCTTCGCGCTGGTCTCCACATTCTACAGCGCCGAGCAGAACATCGATTCCATCACCGAGCTGGAGGCGCGCGCGCTCGATCTGCGCCAGCGCGTCGAGCGGCTGGAGGCGCGGGCAGACCAGCCGGCGACCGCCGCCGCGCCGGCCGTGGGCGTGCCGGCCGAGCTGACGGCGCGCATCGAGGCGCTGGAAGGCGGGCTGACCGCTGCCGATGCCAAGATCACCGCGGCCGACGGCCGGATCACCGCTCTGGCGGAGGCGCCGGCGGCCGCCGCGGCTCCGGCGGCGTCGCCGGAAGCGCTGGCGCAGGCCGAGGCGCGGCTCTCGGCGCTGGAGGGGCGGATCGGCGAGACCGCCGCCCAGGGCCAGAACGAGGCGGCGCGGGTGGCGGCGCTGGAGAATCGCGTCAACGACGTGACGGCGCAGCGGCAGGCCGGGGCCGAGGCGGCCCGCGCTGCCGCCGGGCTGGCGACGCTCGGGGCGCTGCAGGCGGCGATGGCCGCCGGCGTGCCCTATGAGGCGGAGTTGCGGGCGAGCCGCACGCTGCTCGGCGACAAGGCCGCCGGGCTGTCGGCGCTGGACGCGTCCGCCAATGCCGGCCTGCCGACCGGGCCGGTGCTGGCCGGCCGGCTGAAGGCGGCGATGGCCGAGGCTCCGACCCCGGCAAGCGGTGGCGCTGCACCGGCGCCCGCCGATGCCGGCCTCGTCGACAAATTGTGGAACAGCGCCTCGTCGCTGGTGAGCGTGCGCCGCAGCAGCGGCGCCGGCGAGACCTCCAGCGAGCCGGCGATAAAGGCGGCGGACGACGCGCTGATGCGCGGCGACGTCGCGGAGGCGCTGACCATCCTCAACGGCCTGCCGGAGGTGGACAGGCAGAAGCTCGCCGGGGTGATCGGCGCCATGGAGGCGCGGCAGGCGGCGCTTGCCGCCGTCGCCGGAGTGAACCGCCAGTTGATCGTCGAACTCGCGGGGAGGACGCCGTGATCCGTCTCGTCATCTATCTCCTCGTCCTCGGCGTCGTCGCCTTCGGCATCGCCTGGCTGGCGGACCGGCCGGGCGCGGTCGCCATCGACTGGCAGGGCTGGCACATCGAGACCAGCGTGCTGGTGGCGGCGAGCGGGCTGCTGGTGCTGCTCGCGGCGGCGATCCTGATCTGGACGCTGATCCGGGTGATCCTGCGCTCGCCGGAAATGCTGGCCTTCTCCTGGCGCAACCGCCGGCGCAACCGCGGCTTCGCGGCGGTGACGCGCGGGCTCATCGCGGTGGGATCCGGCGATGCCACCGGCGCGCGGCGCGCGGCCAACGACGCCGAGCGTTTCCTCGGGCGCGAGCCGCTCGCCCAGCTGCTCGCCGCGCAGGCGGCGCAGCTCTCCGGCGATTCGGCCGGTGCCGAGGCCACCTTCCGCGCCATGACCGAGGCGCCGGCGACGCGCCTGCTCGGCCTGCGCGGGCTGCACATGGAAGCCCGGCGCCGCGGCGACGCCGGCGCGGCGCTGATCACCGCCGAGGAAGCGGCGCGGCACGAGCCGGGCCTCGCCTGGGCGGCGGATGCGGTGATCGAGGCGCGCTGCGTGAAGGGCGATTTCGCCGGGGCGCTCGCCATGCTGGAGCGCGAGGCCTCGCATGGCGGGCTCGACCGGGCGTCGCACCGCCGGCGGCGGGCGGTGCTGCTGGCGGCGCAGGCGCAGGCGCTGGAACTGTCCGATCCCAATGTGGCGCGCGAGAAGGCGGTGGAGGCCACGCGGCTCGCCCCGACGCTGGTGCCGGCCGCCGAGGTGGCGGGGCGGCTGCTCGGGCTGGCGGGCGACACCCGCAAGGCGGCGAAGATCCTGGAGACCGCCTATGCGGCGACGCCGCATCCCGGCCTTGCCGATGCCTATCTGCATCTGCGGCCGGGCGATGCGGCGCGCGAGCGGCTGAAGCGGGTGCGCACACTGACCTCGCGCATGCCCGAACATCCCGAAAGCGCGATGACGCTCGCCCGCGCCGCCATCGACGCGCAGGAATTCCCGGTGGCGCGCACCGCGCTCGCCCCGCTCACCGCGGCGCCGACGCAGCGCGCCTGCCTGTTGATGGCGGAACTGGAGGCGGCGGAAGCGGGAGATGTCGGCAAGGCGCGCGAATGGACGGCCCGCGCGGTGCGGGCGCAGCGCGATCCGGCCTGGGTGGCCGATGGCGTGGTCTCCGAGCACTGGGCGCCGATCTCGCCGGTGACCGGAAAGCTCGACGCCTTCGAATGGAAGGTGCCGCCGGGCGTGGCGGCGACGCCGCTTCTCGAGAACGAGGCCGAGCGCGCCAAGGCGGCGATCGCCGCCGTGCTGGAAAGCCGGGCGCAGGAGAGCGTGGCGGCGCCGGTGGCGCCGGTGATCGACGTCGCACCCAAGGCGGAGGCCGCCGCGAAAGCCGAACCGGCTGCGGCCGCGCCGGCGGCGGCCAAGCCGCATCTGGTGGGCGCCGCGCCGGTGGGGGTGATCGCCGAGCCGCATCTGCCCGACGATCCCGGGCCGGAGCCCTATCCCGACGAGGAGCCGGGGCAGAAGCGGCCGACTTTCGGGGTGTGAGCGTCCGGACCGCGCGTCCGGCTTGCACGCGAAAAAGGATCCGGCCAGAGGGCCGGCCGCTCGTCAGGCGGCCGGCGGGCATGAGGTGGGCCGGAGTACATCCGTCCTGACCCGCCTGCTTTCCGGGTAGGCGCCGACGAAGCGCCCGGGCACGAGGTGCCGCTGCCGGAAGTCCCGTTCTGGCCGGGAGCCCGACAGGGTGAGGCCGCGCCACGATCGAAGCCGCCGCGCGCGTGGCGCGGCGCCCCTCTCCGACGAGAACCCGCCTGAGGCAGGGACCGCCGCGACCTTCACCCTGTCGGGAAACCACCCCTGCCAGAGAGCCGGCCGCTCGTCAGGCGACCGGCGGGAACGAAGCGGGCCGGAGTACATCCGTCCTGACCCACTTCCATCCGGAGGGGCACTGACGAGGTGCCTGCACTGCCGGAAGCCCGTTCTGGCTGGGATGAAGCCTATATGGGGACGGTTCTGCCTTCCGCAAGGGGCGGCCTCCCCGGCGGGCGCGGCCGGTGCTAGCCTTCGGCCATGCCGTCCTTCGCCCATGGCTGGCCCTATATCGGGCTCGGCCTCGCCGCAGCGCTGCTATTCGCCCTGGCCTTCGCCGACCTGCGCGGCGACAGGAGCCGGCCGCGCCTGCGCGATCCGGTCTGGCTCGCCTGGGCGGCCATGGCGGCCTATCTCATCCACCAGTTCGAGGAGCACGGCATCGACGCCGAAGGCGCGCATTACGCCTTTCGCGGCATGTTGTGCGGCACCTTTGGCCATGCCGACGCGGCGAGCTGCCCGATCCCGCCCGCCTTCATCACCGCGGTGAACATCCCGGTGGTGTGGGTGGCGGGACCGGCCTATGCGCTGCTCGGCCGGCATCGGCCGGCGCTGGCGCTCGCCTTCTTCAGCGTGCCGGCGGTGAACGCCGTCGCGCATATCGGGCCGGCGCTCGCGGAGCGGAGCTACAATCCGGGGCTGCTCACCGCCGCGCTGCTGTTCCTGCCGCTGTCGCTCTGGGCCTTCCGGGTGGCGCTCGCCACGCCGGGGCTCGGCGCGCGGGCGGTGATCGCCACCCTCGCCGGCGGCGTGCTCCTGCATGCGGTGCTGCTGCTGTCGCTCAAGGCCTATCTCGCCGGCCTGATCGGCGAGACGGCGCTGATCGCCGTGCAGGTCGCCAATCCGGCGATCCCGGGGCTGCTGATGGCCGCGGTGATGCGCGGGAGGACCTTGCGCGGGAGGACCTGACGCGAGGTGGCCTGACGCCGGCACGATCCCGGAGACGGCCTCGCGGCCGCTCCGGGGACGAGCCCGTCAGTGTACCGGCTGGCCGGCACGGCGCGGCGGACGGCCGGCGGGCGCCGGGGCGCTGCCGCGCGCGGCCTTGCGGCTGACCCGCTCGTCGAACAGCTCGGCGAGCTTGTCGGTCATGGCGCCGCCCAGTTCCTCGGCATCGACGATGGTCACGGCGCGCTTGTAGTAGCGCGTCACGTCATGGCCGATGCCGATGGCGATCAGCTCCACCGGCGACTTGTCCTCGATCTGCTGGATGATCCAGCGCAGATGCCGCTCGAGATAGTTGCCGGGGTTCACCGACAAGGTGGAATCGTCCACCGGCGCGCCGTCGGAGATCATCATCAGGATGCGGCGGGATTCGTTGCGCGCCAGCAGGCGGTTATGCGCCCAGTCGAGCGCCTCGCCGTCGATGTTCTCCTTGAGCAGCCCCTCGCGCATCATCAGGCCGAGATTGCGTCGCGCCCGGCGCCACGGCGCATCGGCGGATTTATAGATGATGTGCCGCAAATCGTTCAAACGCCCGGGCGCCGCCGGCTTGCCGGCGCTGAGCCAGGCCTCGCGCGCCTGCCCGCCCTTCCACGCCTTGGTGGTGAAGCCGAGGATCTCCACCTTCACGCCGCAGCGCTCGAGGGTTCTCGCGAGGATATCCGCGCAGGCGGCGGCCACCGTGATCGGACGGCCGCGCATGGAGCCGGAATTGTCCAGGAGCAGCGTGACGACGGTGTCGCGGAAATCGGTGTCGCGCTCGCGCTTGAAGGAAAGCGGCTGCATCGGGTCGATCACCACGCGGTGCAGGCGCGCGGGATCCAGCATGCCCTCCTCGAGGTCGAACTCCCAGCCGCGGTTCTGCTGCGCCATCAGCTTGCGCTGCAAGCGGTTGGCCAGCCGGGCGACCACGCCCTGGAGATGGGTGAGCTGCTTGTCGAGATAGGCGCGCAGCCGCGCCAGCTCCTCGGGATCGCAGAGCTCGTCGGCGCTCACCGTCTCGTCGAAGCGCGGCGTGAAGGAATGGTATTCCGGCGGCCGCGGCTCGGCGGGCACCGCGTTCTGCGGCTTCCACGGCTCGGAGGATTCATCAGCCTCGCCCAGCTCGGCATCGTCGGAGAGCTCGGATTGCGGCTGCTCCTGCTGGTCCTCGCTGTCTTCCGGCGTCTGGTCGGAGGACAAGTCGGTGTCGACCTCGGTGGTGCCCTCGTTGTTCTCGTCCTGCTCGGCATCCGAGCCCTTGCCGCTGTCGTCCTCGCGCTGGTCGTCGGCATCGGTGGAGGGATCGTTGTTCTCATCGAAGGGGGCGACGTCCTCGCCCATGCCGAGCGAGGAGAGCAGGTCGCGCATCGCCTCGGCGAAACGCTCCTGGTCCCCCGCCTGGACGACCATCTCGTCCAGCGCCAGCCCGGCGCGCTCCTCGATGAAGCCGCGCCAGAGATTGACCATCTCGCGAGCGGCGGCCGGCGGGGCCATGCCGGTCATCCGCTCGCGCAGCATCAGCGCCACCGCGTCTTCCAGCGGGGCGTCGGCGCGGTCGGCGAGCTGGGCGAAATTGGCCTTCTGGTAGCGGTCCTCCAGCATGGCGGAGAGATTGAGCGCCACCCCGTCCATGCGCAGCGCGCCGAGCGATTCGCAGCGCGCCTGCTCGGCGGCATCGAAGGCGGCGCGAGCCTGCTGGCCGACCGGCGTGTGCCGCTTGTGCACCTTCGGGTTGTGGCAGGCGAGGCGCAGGGCCATGGAATCGGCATGGCCGCGCATGATCGCGGTGTCCTGCTTGGTCATGCGCCGCGCCGGCTCCTGCAGCCGGATGCGGCCGTCGGCGAAGCCCGGCTTCTCGGTGCCGAAGGTGACTTCGAGGTCCCTGTCGCCGGCGATCGCCCGCAGGCAGCCCGTCACCGCGCGCTTGAGCGGCTCGGTCGGCGCCTCCTTGGGCGGGGTGCGGGTCGTGCGGTTGGACGGGTTCGAAGAGCTCATGGCGGATGCCCTAGATGACTTGCTTCTTTTCCTCTCCCCGTTGGGGAGAGGTGGCCCGCGAAGCGGGTCGGTGAGGGGAGACGCGATTGGGAGGCGAAGAAGACCCCTCACCCCACCCCTCTCCGTCAAAATCGAATGTATTCGATTTTGACCTTTCCAAGTGCCGAACTCGGCAACAGCCGAGTTCGGTGTGGGGAGAGGGAGGCGTGTCGCGTCCGGTCCCTCAGGAGAGGACGACGTTCACCGCCGATTCCGGCAGTTCCTTGCCGAAGCAGCGCTGGTAGAACTCCGCCACCAGCGCGCGCTCCAGCTCGTCGCACTTGTTGAGGAAGGTCACGCGGAAGGCGAAGCCGAGATCCTTGAAGATCTCCGCGTTCTCCGCCCAGGTGATCACGGTGCGCGGGCTCATCACCGTCGACAGGTCGCCATTGACGAAGGCCTGCCGGGTGAGGTCGGCGAGGCGCACCATGCGGGCGACGGTGTCGCGACCCTCCGGCGTCTGGAAATGCTTGGCCTTGGAGGCGACGATCTCGACCTCCTTGTCATGCGCCAGATAGTTCAGCGTGGTGACGATGGACCAGCGGTCCATCTGCGCCTGGTTGATCTGCTGCGTGCCGTGATAGAGGCCGGTGGTGTCGCCGAGGCCGATGGTGTTGGCGGTCGAGAACAGCCGGAAGGCGCCGTGCGGGCGGATGACGCGGTTCTGGTCGAGCAGCGTCAGGCGGCCGGCGGACTCCAGCACGCGCTGGATGACGAACATCACGTCCGGGCGGCCGGCGTCGTACTCGTCGAACACCAGCGCGACGTTGTTCTGGTAGGCCCAGGGCAGGATGCCGTCACGGAACTCGGTGACCTGCATGCCGTCCTTCACCACGATGGCGTCCTTGCCGATCAGGTCGATACGGCTGATGTGGCTGTCGAGGTTGACGCGGATGCACGGCCAGTTGAGGCGGGCGGCCACCTGCTCGATATGGCTCGACTTGCCGGTGCCGTGATAGCCGGTGACCATCACGCGGCGGTTATGCGCGAAGCCGGCGAGGATGGCGAGGGTGGTCGGGCGGTCGAACAGATAGTCCGGGTCGATGTCCGGCACGTACTCGTCGGGCTCGGCATAGGCGGGCACCTCGAGATCGACGTCGAGGCCGAATACCTGACGCACCGAGACCTTCATGTCGGGCAGCGCCGGAGCTGCGTTAAGCGAGGCGGTCATCATTCCTCCGTTGCCGCGTCGAACCGCGGGCTGGGCTGGCCAAGGCACGGTTCTAGCAGAAGCCGGTACTCTTGAGGTGGTTATAGGCCTGGATCACGTCGCGCAGGCGGTCCTCGGTGGAGGTGTCGCCGCCATTGGCGTCCGGGTGGTATTTTTTCACCAGTTCCTTGAAGCGCGCCTTGATCTCCTCCGTCGTGGCGCCGAATTCGAGGCCGAGGCTCTCGAAGGCGCGCCGCTCGGCATTGCGGATCATGCGGCTCTCGCGGGCCGGCTCGGGGTCGGGCCGGTGGGCGCCGCCCATCTCGCCGAACATGCCGAACGGATCGGCGAAATGCTCCGGCTGATGGTCCTGCGCGCCGCCGCGCCGTCCCTTGGTGCCGCCGTTCTGGCCCATCTTCCAGGTGGGACGATGCCCGGTCAGCGCGTCCTTCTGATAGGCGGCGACGGCGTCGTCCTTCATGCCGGCGAAGTAGTTGTAGGACTGGTTGTATTCACGGACGTGATCGAAGCAGTAGCGCCAGAACTGGCCTTCCTGCTGCCGTCCCTTCGGCGCGCGATGCGTCGCGGCATTGCAACACCCCGCCCATTCGCAGACGGGGCCTTCCGCCTTCAGGCGGCGATCACGGTCCGGCTTGACGCGGATGCGATCGAATATCGGGGAGTCGAGCTTCATGATCGGCCGATTATGCTGATGCGGAGGCAGGTATACAAGAAACCAAACGGAGGTCACCGTCCCGTGTGGCGATATTGACGCGGGACTGTGTGGCGGATAGCGCAATCGTCATGAGCACCGATCCCTTCCCCGGCGACCCCGTCGCCGCCCGGCTCGCCCGCGTGCGCGCGGCGCTGGCCGAGTTGTCGCCCAGCGTCCTCGACCTCATCGACGAGAGCCATCGCCATGAAGGCCATGGCGGGCATCGGCCGGGACAGCTCACCCATCTTCGCATCCATATCGTTTCGGCCGCCTTCGCCGGGCAGGGCCGGCTCGCCCGCCACCGTATGGTCAACGGGCTGCTGGCCGCCGAACTGACCGGCGGGCTGCACGCGCTGGCGATCGAGGCCAAGGCTCCCGGAGAATAGCGCCGGGCGGCGTCGCCCCGGCAGCGAGGCGGCGGGCCGACACGTCGCTATATGGTGGCGCGGCGCGGTTTTTCCATGGCGCGGCACATCGGCGGCGCGTCACATCTGGACGCGGCGGACACGGGCGGACGGCGCCGGCGGCGGCAGCGGGGCGTCGAGCCGCACCACTCGGATCAGCGTCACGCGGTTGCGCTGCTTGCGCATGATCTGGAAGCGGAAGCCGTGGAAGATGAAGGCCTGTCCCGGCTCCGGGATGATGCGGGCCTCATGGATGACGAGGCCGGCCAGCGTGGTGGCCTCCTCGTCGGGCAGGCTCCAGCCCATGGCGCGGTTGAGGTCGCGGATCGGCACCGAGCCCTCGACATTGACCGAGCCGTCCGGGTGGCGGCGGGCGCCGGTGAAGGCGACGTCGTGCTCGTCGGCGATGTCGCCGACGATCTCCTCCAATATGTCCTCCAGCGTGACGAGGCCCATCACCTCGCCATACTCGTCGACGACGAGCGCGAAATGCTGCTTGCGGCGGCGGAAGGCCTTGAGCTGGTCGGCCAGCGTGGTGACGTCCGGCACGAACCACGGCTCGGCGGCGATCTTCTCGATGTCCAGCTTCGATACGTCGTTGTCGAGCGCCTGAAGCTCGCGCAGCAGGTTCTTCACATGCAGCACGCCGACGATGTTGTCCGGCTTGCCGCGCCAGAGCGGGATGCGGGTGAAGGGCGAGGCGAGCACCTCGCGCACCAGCGTCTCCGGCGGCTCGTCGAGATCGAGGCTCATGATCTTGGTGCGGTGGATCATGATGTCGGAGACCTCGAGCTCGTTGAGGTCCAGGAGGCCGCCGAGCATGTCGCGCTCGTCCTTCACCACGCTGCCCTCGCGGTGCAGGAGGTCGACGGCGCCGCGCAGTTCCTCGGCGCCCGAGAGCACGCTGCGGGTCTTGCCGACCTCCAGCCCGATCAGCCGCAGCAGGCGGCGCACCACGGTCTCGATGGCGAGGGTGAGCGGGCCGAACAGGCCGACCACGGCGCGGATCGGCCGCGCCACCCGCAGCGCCACCCGCTCGGGATGGTTGATGGCGATGGTCTTGGGCAGCACCTCGGTGAAGACGACGATGACCGCCGTCATGCCGAAGGTCGCATAGGCGATGCCGGCGGTGCCGAACCAGTGGAACAGAAGGCCGGTGGCCAGCGAGGAGGCGGCGATGTTGACGAGGTTGTTGCCGAGCAGGATGCCGCCGATCAGCCGCTCGCGGAAGGCCATCAGCCGGTTGACCAGCCCGGCGCGGGCGTCGCCGTTCTTCTCCAGCGCGTGCATGCGCGCCTTGGAGGCGGCGGTGAGCGCCGTCTCGCTGCCGGAGAAGAAGAAGGACAGCATCAGGCAGACGAGAACGGCGCCGAGCGCAAGCCAGTCGCTGGTGATCAAGGGGCCCTCCAAGCTGCGGGCGTCGAGCATAGAGCCGATGGGCGGCCGACGCGATGCCGGCGCGGCCGGCGGTCCCCGCCGGGCCGGGACATTCCGGGGGACGGTGCCTCAGGCGGCGCGCTCGGCCTCGAGGAAGGCGCGGATCGCCGCCGGGTCGACATCGCGGGCGATGAAGCTCTGGCCGATGCCGCGGACGAGGATGAAGGTGAGCGCGCCGCGCGAGACCTTCTTGTCCTGCGCGATGAGGTTCATGAGCCCGTCGGTGTCCGGGAGCTCGCCGGGAATGTCGCGGATGCGGGTCGGCAGGCCGACGGCGTGCAGATGCGCCGCGACGCGCTCGGCATCGGCCGGGGCGCACAGGCCCTGCTGCGCGGAGAAGCGGAAGGCCTGCGCCATGCCCACCGCCACCGCCTCGCCATGCAGCAGACGCTGCGAGAAGCCGGCACCGGCCTCCAGCGCATGGCCGAAGGTGTGGCCGAGATTGAGCAAGGCGCGGTCGCCGGTCTCGAACTCGTCGCGGGCGACCACCGCCGCCTTGGAGGCGCAGCTGGTGGCGATGGCCTCGGTGCGCTCGGCGCCGCCGGCGAACACCTGCTGCCATTTGCGTTCCAGCCAGGCGAAGAAGGGCGCGTTGTCGATGAGGCCGTACTTCGCCACCTCGGCATAGCCGGCGCGGAACTCGCGCAGGGGCAGGGTGTTCAGCACGCCGGTGTCGGCCAGCACCAGGATCGGCTGGTGGAAGGCGCCGACCAGGTTCTTGCCGTGGCGCGAATTGATGCCGGTCTTGCCGCCGACGGACGAATCCACCTGCGCCAGCAGGCTGGTCGGCACCTGCACGAAATCGACGCCGCGGCGCAGCGCCGCCGCCGCGAAGCCGGCGAGATCGCCGACCACGCCGCCGCCGAGCGCCAGAACGAGGTCGCGCCGCTCGATGCGGGCGGCGATGAGGCCGTCGACCACCTGCTCGAAAGTGGCGTAGTTCTTCGACTTCTCGCCGGGAGCCACCACGACGGTGGAGGGGCTGAGCCCCGCCGCCTTGAGGCTCTGCTCGACCTCCGGGAGGTGGCGTTCGGCGACATTGGCATCGGTGACGATGCCGACCCGCGCGCCGGGGCGCAGCGCGGCGATGCGCGCGCCCGATTCGGCGAGCAGGCCGCCGCCGATGACGATGTCGTAGCTGCGGGCGCCGAGGCCGACGGTCAGCCGGGTGGTGTCGGGGCGGTCGAGGATGGCGGCAGCGGTCACGTCTGTTCTCCCGTCGGGCTGTCCGCGCCGAGATGCTGCATCAGCGCGTCGATCACCGTCTCGACCATCACTTCCTGCGGCACGTCGTGCGAGACCACGGTGACGTGCGCGCCGGCATAGACCGGATAGCGCTGCTCCATCAGCGCCGCCAGCGTGCCTTCGGGATCGGCGGTCCTGAGCAGGGGACGGTCGTCGCGCCGGCGCACGCGGCGCATCAGCACGTCGAACTCCGCCTTCAGCCACACGGAGATGCCGAGGCGGTCGATGGCGCCGCGGGTGTCCTCGTTCATGAAGGCGCCGCCGCCGGTGGCGAGCACCATCGGCCCGGCCTCCAGCAGGCGGGCGATGACGCGCTTCTCGCCGTCGCGGAAGGCCGGCTCGCCGTGATGGGCGAAGATTTCCGGTATGGTCATGCCGGCGGCCTGCTCGATCTCGATATCGGCATCGGAGAAGGGCAAGCCGAGACGCTTGGCGAGGCGCTTGCCGACCGAGGACTTGCCGGCGCCCATCATGCCGACGAGCACGATGGAACGCGCGCCGAGATGCGCGCGCAACGCGTCCGCCTTGGTGTCGCCGGGCGTGGTGGTCATCGGGTCCCTCTCGCCGCGCGACCTAGCATCCGGCACAGGGCGATGCAATCGCGGCGCCGGGGCGGGAACGCCGCCCGCCGGAGGGCGGGCTTCCGTCCGGCGCCGGAAACGCTCTAGCATGGCCGGCGATCCGCCGTTCCGATTCGCCCGCCTGACCGGAGGCGCACGAGCCTATGCCGAGCCTGATCCGTCTTCTCGTGGTTCTCGCCGTGATCGGCGGAGCGGCCTATGGGATCATGTGGTCGCTGGCCAATCTCGTGGAGCCGCAGAAGCGGGAGATGAGCGTGCAGGTGCCGCAGGAGCGCTTCGCAAAATAGGCGGCCGCGTTTCGCCAGAGAGGTTGCCGATGGGCCGTCCGGTCGCGCTTTTCCTCGACATGCTGGCCGCTGAGCGCGGGGCGAGCGCCAACACGCTGGCCGCCTATCGGCGCGACCTCGATGACTATGCCGAATTCCTCGGCGGCGAGGCGAAGGCGGCGGCCAGCGGCACGCCGGACATCCGCGCCTATCTCGCCGAGCTGACCGGGCGCGGGCTCAAGGGCGCCACCGTGGCGCGGCGGCTCTCGGCGCTCCGGCAATTCCACCGCTTCCTCTATGTCGAGGGCTATCGCGGCGACGATCCCGCCGCCGTGCTGGAGGGCCCCAAGCGCGGCCGGCCGCTGCCCAAGGTGCTCAGCCTCGCCGAGGTGACGCGGCTGATCGAGACCGCGCATGAGCGGGCGCAGGCACCGGCGGCCTCGCCGGCGGAAGCCGCGCGGCGGGCGCGGGTCGCCTGCTTCGTCGAGCTGCTCTACGCGACGGGCCTGCGCGTCTCCGAGCTGGCGGCTCTGCCGGCGGCGGCGGCGCGCGCCAAGGGCGACGCCATCATCGTGCGCGGCAAGGGCAACAAGGAAAGGCTGGTGCCGCTCGGCGAGCCGGCCCGCGCCGCCATGGCGGCCTATCGCGTCGCGCTGGCCGCCGCGCGGGCGGCGCGTGCGGGCAAGGACGGGGACGCGACGTCGCGACCGGACGGAAAGGAGGAGGCGCGCTGGCTGTTTCCCTCTGCCGCCGCCAGCGGCCACGTCACCCGCCAGCAGGTGGCGCTCGATCTGAAGGATCTGGCGGCCGCCGCCGGCATCGACGCCGCCAAGCTGTCGCCGCATGTGCTGCGGCACGCCTTCGCCAGCCATCTTCTCGCCCATGGCGCGGAGCTGCGCATGGTGCAGACGCTGCTCGGCCATTCCGACATCTCGACGACGCAGATCTATACCCATGTGCTGGACGACCGGCTGAAGAGCCTGGTGCGCGACCTGCATCCGCTCGCCGACGGGGAGGCGGAATAGGACACCGCTTTCCGGGCCGTCGGGCGTGCCGGCGGGGCGGAATGACGCATGAGGCGGGCCCGTGCCGCCGCTTTGATGCCCGCATGCGCGGCCTTGCCTTGACGTCGCCACCCTCTCGGGGCAGCTTCCGCGCGCAATTGCGGACCGTCCGACCGGGCGGTCCTCCTTATCTCACAGCCGGACCAGCCGATCAGCGATGCGCAGCTACCTCGATTTTGAAAAGCCCGTGGCCGAACTCGAGGCCAAGCTGGAGGAATTGCGCGCCATGTCCGCGCAGGGCGACGCGGTCGCCATCGGCGACGACATCGCGCGGCTGGAGGCCAAGGCCAACGAGGCGCTGTTCCAGCTCTACGCCAATCTCTCTCCCTGGCAGAAGACCTCGGTGGCGCGCCACCCGCTGCGCCCGCATTTCCTCGACTATGCCGGGCACCTGTTCGAGGAGTTCACCCCGCTGGCCGGCGACCGGCTGTTCGGCGAGGACGAGGCGATCATCGGCGGGCCGGCGCGCTTCCGCGGCCGGGCGGTGATGCTGCTCGGCCACGAGAAGGGGTCCACCACCGAGACCCGCATCAAGCACAATTTCGGCATGGCGCGCCCGGAAGGCTACCGCAAGGCGGTGCGGCTGATGGAGATGGCCGACCGTTTCCAGCTGCCGATGATCTCGCTGGTCGATACCGCCGGCGCCTTTCCCGGCCTCGACGCCGAGGAGCGCGGCCAGGCCGAGGCGATCGCCCGCTCCACCGATGCCTGCCTGGCGCTCGGGGTGCCCAATGTGGCGGTGATCATCGGCGAGGGCGGCTCCGGCGGCGCCATCGCCATCGCCACCACCAACAAGGTGCTGATGCTGGAACACGCCATCTACAGCGTGATCTCGCCGGAGGGTGCCGCCTCGATCCTCTGGCGCGATACCGCCAAGGCGCAGGAGGCGGCGACCAACATGAAGATCACCGCCCAGGACCTGCGGAAGTTCCACATCGTCGACACCATCATTCCCGAGCCGGCGGGCGGGGCGCATCGCGCGCCGGCCAAGGCGATGGATGCGGCGGGCGACGCCATCGAATCGGCGCTGCGCGAGCTGGACGGCCTGGAGCCGGCGGCGCTGCGCAAGGCGCGGCGCGAGAAGTTCCTCGCCATCGGCCGCAGTCTCTAGTGCCGGCGAGGTCCCGCGGCCCGACGAGCGGGCCGAGGGGGCCCGACTCTTGCGGTAACGGTCTGGCAAGGATAACCCTCTAGGCTGTCGCGTCTTGGTGACCGGGAACGACGGACCGGGATTGACGGGGAGTTTCGCGTTGAGCCCATCGGCTTCTTCACGGCCCGCATTGCTTTCGGCGGGCGGGCGCCTGCGGGCGCTGATGCTCGCTGGCGCCGCGGCGGCAGCGCTGGCGCTTGCCGGCTGCACCGGCGACGGCGGTCCCTCCGTCAATGCCAAGGCGATGAAGGCGCTGAGCCCGCAGACGCTCGCCCTCATCAGCGAGAAGGGCATGACGAAGGACAGCCCCATCGTCGTGCGCATCTTCAAGGAGGAATCCGAGCTCGAAGTGTGGAAGGAAACCACCTCGGGCGAGTATGCGCTCCTGAAGACCTACCCGATCTGCCGCTGGTCCGGCGAGCTCGGCCCCAAGGTGAAGGAAGGCGACCGGCAGGCGCCGGAGGGCTTCTACACCATCACCCCGGGCCAGATGAACCCGAACTCCAGCTACTATCTCTCCTTCAATCTGGGCTTCCCCAACGCCTATGACCGCGCCTGGGGCCGCACCGGCGCCCACCTGATGGTGCATGGCGACTGCTCCTCGGCCGGCTGCTACGCCATGACCGACGAGCAGATCCAGGAGATCTTCGCGCTCGGCCGCGAGAGCTTCCAGGGCGGGCAGCGCGCCTTCCAGGTGCAGGCCTATCCGTTCCACATGACGGCGGACAACCTCGCCCGCCACCGCAACAACCCCAACCTTGCCTTCTGGCGCATGCTGAAGGAGGGCAGCGACACCTTCGAGGTGACGCGGCAGCTGCCCAAGGTGGATGTCTGCGGCCGGCGCTATGTGTTCAACGCCACGCCGGCGGACCCGAATGCGCGCTTCGATCCCAACGCGCCGTGCCCGGAATTCACCCAGCCGGGCGGGCTCGGCGAGGCCCTCGCTTCGCGCAAGGCCGTCGATCAGCAGCGCATCGCCTCCGCCTCCATGCCCGCCGCGCCGGTGAGGACCGGCAAGGATGGCGGCATGAACAAGGTGTTCCTCGCCAAGCTCGCCAACCCGCAGGCCAAGGCGCCGGGTTCGCTGCCGGCGGTGGTGAAGCCGCCGGGCTCGGATTACGGCGTCGACACCAACGAGCCGGCGCCCGCCGACAGCATCGCGCTGGCTACCGCCGATACGGTGCCGGTCGCCGCCAATGTGCCGCTACCCGAGCCGCGCCCGGCCGACGCGCCCGCCGGCTCGGCGCCGCAGCTCGCCTCCGCCTCCGGCGAGATGTCGCTGTTCGGGCGGGCCGCCCCGGCGCCCGCCGCTACCCAGGTTGCCTCGCTCGATCCGGCGGCGGTGCCCGCGCCGGCCGCCGCTCCATCGGGCGGCGCGTCGTCGGGTGGGCTGCTCGCCAGCGTCAACCGGCTGCTCGGCCGCAGCGACGCGCCCGCCGAGCCGGCGGCGCCGACCTCGGCTCCCGCCGCGTCGTCTTCCGCGACCTCGCCGGCACCGTCCGGCCTGACGGCGCTCGGCAATTGGCTGACCGGCAAGAGCGCCGAGCCGGCTCCTGCGCCGGTCGAGCCGGCAGCGGCGCCCGTCGCCGACGTGCCGGTGCCGCCCGCGCGCCCGCCGGCGCCGCGTGCCGCCGCCCCGGCCGCCGCGCCGCAGACCCATGCGCGCCGGACGGCGCCGGCCCCGGCCGTCGCCAGCGCCCCGGTCAGCGCTCCCACGCCCGTCGCCGCCGCCGCGCCCGCCAAGGGCACGACGTCGTCCAGCGTTGCGCTTCCCGGTCCGTCGATCCTGTCGACGGGCGCCTTCACCTCGTCGTCGTCGGTGCAGTAAGCCCGTTCTTCGCGGCTCATCACGAACAGGCGCCCACCGGACCGGTCGGGCGCCTTTTTCATTGGCGGTGGCGTGGCAGGCTGGCATGCGCGCCTTCAAGAGGCTCTCTTCCCGATGGGAAGACGTGCCCCGCGCAGCAGCGGGTCGATGTCGAGCGCCACCCTTCTCCCCGACGGGGAGAGCAGGCTCCTATCCTGGGGCCGCGTTCGGGGCATGGCGTCGGCCCTGTCCTCGATTGAAGGGCCTTCTCGGTTCGGGCCGCGGGTACCGGAGGAAGGGTGCGGGCGAGCCGTGAGGGCAGCCGGGCCCGGGTGGCAACGGAGATGCTGCTATCGGCCGAGAGGCCGTTGTCGCCGGATGGCGGGTGACGCCACTTTCATGGAACCGACCCTGGTGAAATCGCCACCCCGCAGGCCCGGTTCGACAAGGCCGCCGGCTCTCAGGCGATGGCGCTGGCGTGGATCGCCACCACCCGCCAGCCCGGCGCGGTCCGTCGCCAGAGCCGGCTGAACCGCAGCGCGGCGCTGAAGGGCGCGCCGCCGGCGACGCCCGCCGCATCGGCGCGCAGCACCGTGTGGGCGGTGTGCGGATCGAGAAGGCGGATGCGGAGATCGGAAAAATCGACGCGGCTCAGGCGAAGCGCGCCGGTCCGGTGGAGGTCGAGGTCGGCCTGCTTGTCGAGGATCCGGCCGGCGGCATCCACGAAGACGAGATCGTCGGCCAGCAGCGCGTCGAGCGCCGCGACATCGCCGGCAAGCGCCGCGCGGCGAAGGCTCTCCTCCGCCGCTGCGATCTCCTCGACGGCCGCCGCCTCGCTCATGCGAAGCGGCCGTGGCAGTGCTTGTACTTCAAGCCGGAGCCGCAGGGGCAGGGCTCGTTGCGCCCGACCCGGCCCCAGCTCGCCGGGTCGCTCGGGTCGCGGGCCGGCTCCGCCGGGGCGAGGGTCGCCGCGTCGAAGCTCTCGCCGGCCAGCTGAGCGAACTCGTCCTCGCCGGTATCGGCGTCGATGTGGTGCGCGCTCATCATCGGCGGCTCTTCCGGCGGCGGGGCCGTCATGATCTCCACCCGCATCAGCTGGGCGGTGACCGCCTCGCGCAGGTTGGAGAGCATGGCCTCGAACAGCTGGAAGGCTTCCGACTTGTACTCGTTGAGCGGGTCGCGCTGGGCGTAGCCGCGCAGGCCGATCACCTGGCGCAGATGGTCGAGGGTGACGAGATGCTCGCGCCAGAGATGGTCGAGCGTCTGCAAGAGGATCGACTTCTCGACATAGCGCATGATCTCGGGGCCGTACTGGGCCGCCTTCGCCGCCATCGCCTCGTCGGCGCGGGCCTGGATGCGCTGGCGCAGCTCCTCGTCGGCAATGCCCTCCTCGTGGCCCCACTCGACCACCGGCAGGTCGAGGCCGAGCACGTTGCGCAGCGTCTCCGCCAGACCCGCCGTGTCCCACTGCTCGGGATAGGCGGTGGGCGGCACATGCTTGGCCACGATGTCCTCGATGATGCCGTGGCGCATCTCGGCGACGGTCTCGGCGACGTCCTCGTCCTGCATCAGCTCGACGCGCTGCTCGAACACCACCTTGCGCTGGTCGTTCATCACGTCGTCGTACTTCAAGAGGTTCTTGCGGATGTCGTAGTTGCGCGCCTCGACCTTCTGCTGCGCCTTCTCCAGCGCCCGGTTGATCCAGGGATGGATGATGGCCTCGCCTTCCTTGAGGCCGAGCTTCTGCAGCATGCCGTCGAGCCGGTCCGACCCGAAGATGCGCATCAAATCGTCTTCCAGCGACAGGAAGAAGTGCGAGTGGCCGGGATCACCCTGGCGGCCGGAGCGGCCGCGCAGCTGGTTGTCGATGCGCCGGCTCTCGTGGCGCTCGGTGCCGATGACGTAGAGGCCGCCGGCTTCCAGCGCGATCTTCTTCAGCCGCGCGATCTCGTCGCGGATCGACTGCTCGGCGGCGGCGCGCTGCTCGCCTTCCGGCAGATCGGCGAGCTCGTGCGAGATGCGCATCTCGGCATTGCCGCCGAGCTGGATGTCGGTGCCGCGGCCGGCCATGTTGGTGGCGATGGTGATGGCGCCGGGAACGCCCGCCTGCGCGACGATGTAGGATTCCTGCTGGTGGTGGCGGGCGTTCAGCACCGCGAACACCTTGTCGTCGGCCTTGCCCTGGTCGCCGTCATAGAGCGGGCGGAAGGCGTCGGGGTCGCTGAAGTCCTTCTGCTTGAAGCCGCGCTTCTTGAGCAGCTCGGCGAGCAGCTCGGACTTCTCGATCGAGGTGGTGCCGACCAGCACCGGCTGGCCGCGCTGCTTGCAGTCGGCGATCAGCTCGATGATGGCGTTGTATTTCTCGTCCGCCGTCCGGTAGACCTCGTCGTCGTCGTCGATGCGCTTGACCGGCAGGTTGGTCGGGATCTCGACGACTTCGAGATTGTAGATGTCCTGGAATTCCGCCGCCTCGGTATTCGCCGTGCCGGTCATGCCGGCCAGCTTCTCGTACATGCGGAAATAGTTCTGGAAGGTGATGGAGGCCAGAGTCTGGTTCTCCGGCTGCACCTGCACGCGTTCCTTGGCTTCGAGCGCCTGGTGCAGGCCTTCCGAATAGCGCCGGCCCGGCATCATGCGGCCGGTGAACTCGTCGATGATGACGACCTCGCCGTTGCGCACGATGTAGTCCTTGTCGCGCTGGAACAGCGTGTGGGCGCGCAGCGCTTGGTTGACGTGGTGGACGACGGAGACGTTCTCGACGTCGTAGAGATTGTCGCCCTTCAAGAGCCCGGCGTCGCGCAGCAGGGTCTCGATCTTCTCCATGCCGTCCTCGGTCATGGCGACCGAGCGCTGCTTCTCGTCGACCGTGTAGTCGTCCTTCGACAGCTTGGGGATGTAGGTGTCGATGGTGTTGTAGAAATCGGAGCGGTCGTCGAGCGGGCCGGAGATGATCAGCGGCGTGCGCGCCTCGTCGACCAGGATCGAATCGACCTCGTCGACCACCGCGAAGAAGTGCGGGCGCTGCACCATCTGCGCGAGGTCGTACTTCATGTTGTCGCGCAGATAGTCGAAGCCGAGCTCGTTGTTGGTGGCGTAGGTGACGTCGCAGGCATAGGCCTCGCGGCGCTCATTGTCGTCCAAGCCGTGGACGATGATGCCGGTGGTCAGGCCGAGGAAGCCGTAGACGCGGGCCATCCATTCGGCGTCGCGGCGGGCGAGGTAGTCGTTGACGGTGACGACATGCACGCCCTTGCCGGCGAGCGCGTTGAGATAGACCGGGGCGGTGGCCACCAGCGTCTTGCCCTCGCCGGTGCGCATCTCGGCGATGCCGCGCTCGTGCAGCACCATGCCGCCGATCAGCTGTACGTCGAAATGTCGCTGGCCGAGGGCGCGCCGGGCGGCCTCGCGGACGGTGGCGAAAGCAGGGACGAGCAGGTCGTCCAGCGTCTTGCCGTCGGCGAGCTGCTGCCTGAACTCGGCCGTCCGGGCGCGGAGCTGCTCGTCGCTGAGCGCCCGGAGCTCCGGCTCCAGCGCGTTGATGGCGGCGACTTTCGGCTGGTAGCCGCGCACGCGGCGGTCATTGGCCGATCCGAAGAGCTTTCGCGCGAGAGCGCCGAACATGAGGCTTCCAATCCGTTCCCGCCAAGTCGGAGAACGGAGCGCGGCGGTGACGGGCCGCCGGCCCCGCTTGAAGCAGGCTCCCGCCGGCCGGGAGCGCGAGCAAACGTATCTTGCCGGTTCACCCAAACCCCTTTTGCGGCCGAAATGGGTCGTTCGGGCGAGGCCGGCACGCATCGCGAGAGGCCACCAGCGTCACAAAGACGCGAGCGGCCGGAAGGCTTCGCGGTGCGTGCCACACTTATGAACGGGTTTAGGGGTTGTCAATCGCAGGCAGGGCGCCCTTTTTCATGCCGGTCCGGGCGAGGGGGGCGCTTGCAACCGGCCCCGTTCCGGGCCAGCTTTCGCCCGCCCGTATCGCGGACAACCGCAAACCTGCGAGGAATGCTTTTCATGACCCCCACTCGTCCGCACGCCGCAAAGGCGCCGATCCGCGCGCGCGCCCTGATGGGCGCCGGCGCGCTCGCCCTGATCCTCGGCGCCGCGCTCGTCCTGCCGGTCGCCTCCGCTCAGGCGCAGACCGCGCCGGCGACGCCGGCGCCCGCCCAGGCTGCCCCCGCGCAGGCTGACGATACCGTGCTCGCCACCGTCAACGGGACGCCGATCACCCGCGCCGACGTCAATGCCGCGGCTGCCGAGCTGGGGCCGAACCTGCCGCCGCAGATCCAGGGCCCGGCCCGCGACGAATATGTGCTCGGCTTCCTGATCGACCTCACCGCCATGGCGCAGGCCGCCGAGGTGCAGAAGCTCGACCAGACCGCGGACTTCAAGCGCCAGCTCGACTTCATCAAGAAGCGGGTGCTGATGCAGGCGGCGCTGGAGCAGGCGGCGAAGGCGGCGGTGACCGACGAAGCGCTGAAGAAGACCTATGAAGAGGCGCTGAAGCAGCAGAAGCCGGAAGAGGAGGTGCATGCGCGCCACATCCTGTTCCGCGCCGACCCGAACGACAAGGCGGCCTCCGAGGCGGCCGAGAAGAAGGCCAAGGACGTCGAGGCGCGCCTGAAGAAGGGCGAGGACTTCGCCAAGCTGGCCGGCGAGCTGACCGAGGATCCCTCGGGCAAGCAGGACGGCGGCGATCTCGGCTTCTTCACCAAGGACCAGATGGTGCCGGAATTCGCCGAGAAGGCCTTCGCCATGAAGCCCGGCGACGTGTCCGAGCCGGTGAAGACCCAGTTCGGCTGGCATGTCATCAAGGTGGAGGAGAAGCGCCAGAAGCCGCTGCCGACCTTCGACGAGGTGAAGCCGCAGATCGAGCAGTATCTGGTGCAGAAGGCGCAGGCCGACACGGTGCAGAAGACCCGCGACGCCGCCAAGGTGGAGAAGACCGCCGCGGCGCCGAAGCCTTCCGACCTCGTCGCCCCGCCGGCCGGCACGCCCGCTCCCGCCGACGCGCCCAAGCCGGCGCAGTGAGGCTCGCGCGGGCCGGCCATGCCGGCTCCGCCGCCGCCCGACATTCAGGAAAAGGCCGTCCGGTTCATGCCGGGCGGCCTTTTTCTTTTTCGCGAGGCGGCCGGGAGGCGGGGGTCAGCGCCGGAGCATGCCGCGGGCGATCTGGCGCACGGCGGCGGTGATGGTCTCGACGTCGTCCTCCATCCGGCCGGTGAGCAGCCGTGCCCAGACATAGCCGCCGACAATGTCGACGGTGGTGTCGAGGTCGACGGCCGGGTCGAGCTCGCCGCGCTGATGCGCCCGCTCGAAGACCAGCGCGAGATGGTGCCGCCGCTCGGCGAGGAAGGCGCGCAGGGCGTCGAGCGCGGCGGGATCGGATTGCGCCTCGGCGATGATCGAGCGGAAGGCGCCGCCGGCCGGGGTCTCCCGCCAGAAGCGCGAGATGGTGCGGATCATGGCGGTCAGGTCGCCCTCGAGGGTGCCGGTGGCGTCCTCGGCGAGCGCGAGCTTCTGGCGGGCATAGATATCGAGCAGAAGCGCAGCCTTGCTGTTCCACCAGCGATAGATGGTCGGCTTGCCGGCCCCGGCGCGCTTGGCCACCTGCTCGATGGAAAAGCCGGCATAGCCCCGTTCGGCGAGCAGGGCCTCGGCGGCATCGAGGATCGCCTCGGAGGCGGCCTTGCTGCGGCGGGGACCCGCCGACACGCGGGAAGGGGAGGCCGGGGCCGGGGACGATCCGGCCATGAGGGCCCGATCGGAGACGCGGTCCTTTTCCCGGGCGGGGTCGTCGGTCATGGGCGACATTTCTCGCGGGTCGAGCGGGGCATGCGGCCCACTCTAGGAGCAGGGCTTCTCGTTGACAAAACGAAACGGAGCGTTTTAATAAACGAAACGTTCCGTTTTGTCATAGTGTCGTCATGTCCGCCGCTCCGAACTTCTCCCGCTCGCGCTTCACCCTCGCGGTGACGCTCGCGACCTATCCGCTGATGACCGCGCTGCTCTATGGCGTGATCGCCTTCACGCCCGATTGGCCGATCTGGTTGCGCACCATGATCGTCGAGCCGGTCATTTCCGTCGCCATGGTGTGGGTGCTGGTGCCCAGCATACGCGGCCAGCTGCGGGCCTGGCTGCATCCCTGAGCTTCCCGGGAGGTTGCCGGCGCCCGGCGGGTCGGCCGGGCGCGGCTGTCGAACGGGGCTGTCGAACGTCTTGCGGATGTCGCGCGCTTCGGGCACATCGGTCCGGCCTTCCTCCCGCCCGAGATGTCCCATGGCCCACGCTGCTCCCGTCTCCCCGCTCGCGCCCAAGACTACGCCGGATGTCGCCCCCGTCGAGGGCGTGCGCTTCGCCACCGCTGCGGCGGGCATCCGCTACAAGGGGCGCACCGACGTGCTGCTGCTGGCGCTCGACGAGGGCACCACGGCGGCCGGCGTGTTCACCAGGTCCAAGTGCCCCTCGGCGCCGGTGGAGTGGTGCCGGGCCAACCTTCCCGGCGGCCTCGCCCGCGGGCTGGTGGTGAATTCGGGCAATGCCAACGCCTTCACCGGCAGCAAGGGCCGCGAGGCCACCGCGCTCACCGCGAAGATCGCCGCCAAGGCGCTGGGCTGCGACGAAAGCGAGATCTTCCTCGCTTCCACCGGGGTGATCGGCGAGCCGCTCGACGCGACCAAATATGAGGGCGTGCTGGAGGAGACCGCCGGCCGGCTCGGCACCCTGCCCTGGATCGACCCGGCGCGGGCGATCATGACCACCGACACCTTTCCCAAGCTGGCCACCGCCACCGCCAAGATTGGCGGCGTCGAGGTGACCATCGCCGGCATCGCCAAGGGCGCCGGCATGATCGCCCCGGACATGGCGACCATGCTCTCCTTCGTGTTCACCGACGCGCCGATCGAGGCAAAGGCGCTGCAGGCGCTGCTCTCGCGCGGTGTGACCGATTCGTTCAACGCGGTGACCATCGACGGCGACACCTCCACCTCCGACACGCTGATGCTGTTCGCCACCGGCGCGGCGGCCAAGCGCGGCGCGCCGCGCATCGCCGAGGCGACCGACCGCCGGCTGGCGTCGTTCCGCAAGGCGCTGACCACCGTGCTGGCCGATCTCGCCGAGCAGGTGGCGCGCGACGGCGAGGGCGCGCGCAAGCTGGTGAAGATCGAGGTGACGGGGGCGACCTCCAAGCGCTCGGCGCGGCGCATCGCCATGTCCATCGCCAATTCGCCGCTGGTGAAGACGGCGGTGGCCGGCGAGGACGCCAATTGGGGGCGCATCGTGATGGCCGTGGGCAAGGCCGGCGAGCCGGCCGAGCGCGACCGGCTGTCGATCTCGTTCGGCGGCATCCGCGTCGCCCATGAAGGCGCGCGCGATCCGTCCTATGACGAGGCGCAGGTCTCGGCCTACATGAAGAACGACGTCATCGACATTCAGGTCGATATCGGCCTCGGCGCCTCGTCCGACCGGGTGATGACCTGCGACCTCACCAAGGAATATGTCGCCATCAACGGCGACTATCGTTCGTGAGCGAGGGGCGGGCCCGATGAAGATCGTCCTCGTCGCCGCCTGCGCGCTCGTCGATGTCGACGGGCGGGTGCTGCTCGCCCAGCGGCCGGAAGGCAAGCAGCTTGCCGGCCTGTGGGAATTTCCCGGCGGCAAGGTGGAGCCCGGCGAGCGGCCGGAGGACTGCCTGATCCGCGAGCTTGCCGAGGAACTCGGCATCACCGTGAAGGAGCCGTGCCTCGCCCCGCTGACCTTCGCCAGCCATACCTACGAGACGTTCCAGCTGCTGATGCCGCTGTGGATCTGCCGGCGCTGGGAGGGCCAGGTGCAGGGGCGTGAGGGGCAGAAGCTCGCCTGGGTGCGGGCCGGGCGGCTGCGCGACTATCCGATGCCGCCGGCCGACGAGCCGCTGATCCCGGTGCTCGTCGACCTACTCGGCCCGGGGCGGGACTAGCCGGCCCTCATCTAGCGGCGGCCGGGGCGTGCCGAGAGCCGTCCCTGCCGGCGCAGATGGATGATCTGCGCGGTCAGGCCGACCACGAGCAGGACCAGGAGCCCGGCCTGGGAGCCGACGAGCAGCGGCGCGTGCAGGTCGGTCACCAGCGGATGGCCGTCGGGGACCCGGCGCAGGATTTCGGTGACGGTGGGCAGCATCAGCAGGAAGGTGCTGAGGCTCAGGCAGACGGTTTCGATATAGTGCGCGGCCCTGCCGAGACCGGGAAGCCGCCCGACGCCGTATCCCGCCAGCAGGAACAGCAGCGTCACGGCGCCGATGACATAGCCGACCGGCTCGTGCGCCACGAGGAACGCGGTGACGGCGCCGATCACCATCGAGACGAAGTAGACGACGCCAGGGACCGACCGCGGCACGATCCGGCCATAGCGCACGAACATGTAGAACGCCACCGGGATCGCCGGCAGGCTGCCGAGCGTGTGGATCCAGCCGAGCGGAGAAATGCCAAACATGGGAATGTCCTTTGTATCTACCAACTGATTGGTAGATTGACGAGGCAAACTGGATGCCGCCCTGGGGCGGCGTCAGCGGGGTGTCTCGAGGCGTTCCAGCAGGGGATGGACGATGACGCCGAACATGCCGGCGTCGCCATAGGCCCGCGCCGACAGCATGGCGCCGTGAACGGTGGCGAGGATGATCTCGGCCTCCGCCCGGGCGGTTCCGGCCGGATGCAGCCGGCCCTGCGCGGCGCCGCGTTCCAGAACCGAGGTCAGCCAGTCCGAGAGCGCGCGGAAATGGGCGCGTACCTCCAGCACGACAGTCTCGGGAAGTGCCGGAATTTCGCTCGCCAGCAGGGCGCAGACGCAGAATGGCGCGCTCGCATCGGCGATGCAGGCTTCCCAGTAGCCGGTATAGGCCCGCAACTGAGCGGCCGGATCGGCTACCTGCCGCTCCAGTTCGGCGGTGGCGGCCTCCGCTTCCTGCCGATACCGCTTCACCAGCGTGCGGACGAGGTCCGACTTGACGGGAAAATGGTGGTGGATGCTGGCCTTGGTGATGCCGACGACCTTCGAGATGTCGGCATAGCTGAAGCCGTTATAGCCGCCGGCGATGACGAGCTCGCGGGTGCAACGCAGGATGTCGTCGGATGTGGTGGGGGCGCGGGACATAATTGTTTCTACCTTCTAGTAGGTAGGTTGTCAATGAGGCGGCTCCGCATCGCGCCGGCCCGCCGAGCCGCAGGCGCTGCCTTCCCGCAAGACCTTCAGGAATCGTCGCCGGGCAGCCTGCCTTCGGGCACCTTCAGCGCATCGGCGAGCCGGACCTTCGCCGAACCGGGGCGCAGCGGCTTCTGCTGGCTCTCATGCGGCGCCCAGCCGGAGATCCAGGCGATCTCGAAGGTGGCGCGCAGCCGCCCGTCCGGGTCGGCGAAGCGCTCGGCATAGACCTCGAACAGGCGGGCCAGCGTCGCGCGGCGCAGTGGGGCGCGGCGGCGGGCGGCGAGCGGATTGGCGGCGCCCATGCGACGCAGATCGTGCATCAGCGCCAGGGGATGGGCGTAGCGCACCACCACGCGATCGACATCGGTGACCGGCAAGGCGAGGCCGGCCCGCTGGATCAGGCCGCCGAGATCGCGCAGATCTGCGAAGGGCGCCACGCGGGGGGAGATGCCGCCCGTCGTCTCGCTCTCGGCGATGGCGAAGGCCTCGCGCAGCTCGGCGAGCGTGCCGGCACCGAACAGGCAGGCGAGCAGCAGCCCGTCCGGCCGGAGCGCGCGGCGGATCTGCGCCAGCGTGCCGGGAAGGTCGTTCGCCGTCTGCAGCGCCAGGGCGGAGACCACGAGATCGAGCGACGCGGCGCCGAAAGGCGGCATCTCGATGTCGGCCGCGGCGTCGTTGTCGGCGCGCTCGGGCGGGCCGAAGGCGAACAGCCGGCCGATCATCGGGGAGGCGGCGAGCGCGCGGGCGAGGGCCGTGGTCGGCGTGCCGAGATCGCCGGCGATGTCGAAGCGGCGGTTCACCGCGCCGAGCCGATCGGCGAGATCCTCCGCGACCCGGTCGATGAGGAAGGTTTCCGGGCCGAGCGCTCGCGCCCGCCGTCGCCGGGCGGCGAGGGTGCGGGCGTCGAAGATCCGGTGGGGACCGGCGGCGGCAGATTCGGAACCGGGCATGGGGCGCTCCTCGATGCCTGCCATAGGCCGATGCGGACGCGCGGTCAAAGCGCAGGGCCGGGAGACGAACCCGTCCGCCCGCGGCTTTCCCCACGCGCGGATTTCGGAAAGATCCCCCGCGCACAACCGCCGCGATCCGTGCAACGATGGCGCCATGGATGATGCCGCGCCCATCCCCGTCCGCTCGCGCCACCGCTTCGCCGCCGCCTTCACCCAGGCGGGGCAGGGGGCCTTGCGCGCGCTGAAGGTCGCGGGCCGGGTCGGGCTCGACCATGCGTTGCCGCCCACCTGCATGGCCTGCAAGCGGGCGGTGGGCGAGCCCGGCGGGCTGTGCGCCGCCTGCTGGCGGCAGCTCGACTTCATCTGCGAGCCGCTGTGCGAGCGGCTCGGCGTGCCGCTGGAAGCCGGCGCGAACCGGCTCTCGCCGCTGGCGGCGCAGCATCCACCGGCCTATGGGCGAGCGCGGGCCGCGGTCTGCTTCGGCGAGGTGGCGCGGGAACTGGTGCACGGCTTCAAATATGCCGACCGCACCGATCTCGCCGATCCGCTGGCGGGGCTGATGGCGCGGGCCGGCACCGAGTTGCTGCGCGATGCCGAGGCGCTGGTGCCGGTGCCGCTGCATCCGCGCCGGCTGTTCAAGCGCCGCTTCAACCAGTCGGCGCTGCTGGCGCTCGGCATAGAGCGGCGTAGCGCGGTGCCGATGCGGCCCGCCTGGCTGGTGCGCCGGCGGGCGACGACACCCCAGGTCGGGCTCGACCGTGCGGCGCGGGCGGAGAATGTCGCCGGTGCCTTCGCGGTGCCGGACGCGGCCCGTGCCGAGGTGGCGGGGCGGCGCATCGTGCTGGTCGACGACGTGCTGACCACCGGGGCGACGCTCGACGCCTGCGCCAAGGCGCTGCTGCGCGCCGGGGCGGAACGGGTGGACGTGCTGGTGTTCGCGCGGGTTGTTGACGGAATGACGACGCCCATATCATAGAACGGCGGCATCGCGTCCTCGGTGCAGGAGGACGGGGAATGGCGCGGGAGGAATGCCATGGCGCAGATCGAGATCTACACCACCTATACCTGCCCCTATTGCCACGCCGCCAAGGACCTGTTGAAGCGTAAGGGCGCCGCCTTTTCCGAGATCAACGTCGCCGGCGATCCGGTGATGCGCTCCACCATGTCCGGCCGCGCCGGCGGCCGCACCAGCGTGCCGCAGATCTTCATCGACGGAAAGCATGTCGGCGGCTGCGACGACCTTTACGCCCTCGACGAGGCCGGCGGGCTCGACCCGCTGCTCGCCCGCTGATCCTTCCCGCGTTCAACCGAGTTCAGGCCATGACCGCTTCCGCCGCCGACGCCACCTCCCGACCGCTGCATCTCGGCGCGCCCTTCAAGGCGGCGCTGGTGCAGATGCGCACCGGCAAAAGCGTCGCGGCCAATGTCGAGGCCGCCTCGGCGCTGATCCGCGCGGCGGCGGCCGACGGCGCCTCCTATGTGCAGACGCCGGAGATGACCGGCACCATGGAGGAAAACCGGCAGGCGCTGTTCGCCACGCTGCACGAGGAGGAGACCGACCCCGCGCTCGCGGCCTTCCAGTCGCTCGCCCGGGAACTCGGCATCCATCTGCATATCGGCTCGCTGGCGATCCGGGCCGGCGAGCACCGGGCGGCGAACCGCTCCTTCCTGCTGGCGCCGGACGGCTCGATCGCCGGCCGCTACGACAAGATCCACATGTTCGACGTCGACCTGCCCAATGGCGACGTCTATCGCGAATCCGAGGCCTACCGGCCCGGCGAGATCGCCATCCATGCCGATCTGCCGGAGATCCGCCTCGGGCTGACCATCTGCTACGATCTGCGCTTCCCGGCGCTGTTCCGCGCGCTGGCCGAGGCCGGGGCGGGCATGCTGGCGGTGCCCGCGGCCTTCACCAAGACCACCGGCGAGGCGCACTGGCATATCCTGCTGCGCGCCCGCGCCATCGAGACCGGCTCCTTCGTGCTCGCCGCCGCGCAGGGCGGCCTGCATGAGAATGGCCGCGAGACCTTCGGCCATTCGCTGATCATCGACCCGTGGGGGCGCATCCTCGCCGAGGCCGGCACCGAGCCGGGCGTCATCTCCGCGGTGATCGACCCGGCCGAGGTGGCGGCGGTGCGCCGGCGCATTCCCTCGCTGCAGAACGGCCGGCGCTTCGAGCTGCTGCCCGAGCCGGGCGCGGGGCGCCTGCATCTGGCGGCCTCCGGCCCGGCGCCGGCGGGAGAATAGCCATGATCCTCTATTCGCTGTGCTGCGAGAAGGAGCACGGCTTCGACAGCTGGTTCCGCGATTCCGCCGCTTACGAGCAGCAGAAGGCGCAGGGGCTGGTCGCCTGCCCGGTTTGCGGCTCTGCCGAGGTCGAGAAGGCGCTGATGGCGCCGGCGCTGGGCTCCGGCACCCGCAAGCGCGAGCCGGAGCCGGAGCCGACGGCGGCGCTGCCGGCGGAGAAGACGCGGCCGGAGAAGATCGCCCTGCTGTCCGAGCGGGAGCAGGCGCTGCGCGCCATGATCCGCGCGGTGCGCGAGCAGGTGACGCAGAATTCCGACTATGTGGGCGAGGAGTTCGCCACGCTCGCGCGGCAGATGCATGAGGGCGAGGTGGAGCAGCGCTCGATCTATGGCGAGGCGAGTGCCGAGGAGGTGCGCTCGCTGATCGAGGACGAGATCGAGGTGCTGCCGCTGCCGAACCTGCCGGACGAACGGAACTGAGGCCGGCGCGCCATGAGGGGATCCATGAGGGCGACCCGGCTGGCGGCACTCCTCCTCCTCGCGGGCATGCTCCCGATGGCGGCGCTGGCGCAGCCGACCACCGCCTCCCGCCCGCATCTCTATGAGCTGATCAGCCGCGAGCCCTATCGCTCGACCTGGAACCGGCTGATCGCGCCGGTGCTGAAGAACGACCGCTGGCTCAAGGGCGCGCGCGGCGTGTGGGTCGTGGTGCCGCCGGCGGTGCTGAACGGCGTGCACGTCAATGTCTACGTGCTCTGCAAGCCGACCGGCTGCGCGCATGGCCGGATTAGCGCCATCTTCGAGGCCGGCGGGCACCGGGCCTATGGCGCCTTCCTCAACGCCGCGGGCACGCAGATCCTCGGCTCGCCTCCCGCCGCCGAGCAAAGGGCGCTGCTGACGGCGCTGCGTTAGCGGCAGGCGACGCGATCAGCTGCCGGCCGGCGCCGGCGCGGCGATGGCCTTCTCGATCTCCGGCAGCAGGCGGTCGCGCAGGCCGTCGGCATCGATCGGGCCGACATATTTGTAGGCGATGCGGCCGTCGCGGCCGATGACGAAGGTCTCGGGCACGCCATAGACGCCCCATTCGATGGCCGCGCGGCCATTGGCGTCCACCCCCACCGCGGCATAGGGATTGCCGAAGGTGCCGAGGAAGCGGCGCGCATTGCCGGCATCGTCCTTGTAGTTGAGGCCGACGAGGCGGAAGCCCGGCATCTGCGACAGCTGCACCAGGTAAGGATGCTCGTCGCGGCAGGGCACGCACCAGGAGGCGAAGACGTTGAGCACGGTGACACCGCCCTTGCCGACCGATCCGGCGGGCAGGCCGGGCACCGGGGCGCCCGCGCGCGCCAGGCCGTCGAGCGGCGGCAGATCGAGCGTCGGGGCCGGGTGGCCGATCAGCGCCGAGGGCAGGCGGGCGGGATCGCCGGAGAACAGCCGGCCATAGAACAGCGCCGCCAGCGCCAGGAACAGCACCAGCGGCACGAGGAGCAGCAGGCGCCGGCGCAGCGGCGAACCTTGGGCGACGGCCGCGGGATCATCGGCCATCGCCGGTTCCCGTATTGGAGCGACGGCGGATGCCGCGTGCTTCCATGGCCGCGAGCTGGCGGCGGACCGCGCGGCCGTCGAACAGGATCCACAAGGCCAGCAGCGCGATGGAGACGGCGCTCGCCCCATAGGCGGCGGCGATGAAGAAGGCGTGGGTGTCGGCCATGTCGTTTTCGCCCTGAATGGTTCGTCTAGGCGTGCACGGCTTCGGCGGCGGTGCGCGCTTCCAGCGTCCTGAGGCGCCGGCGCAGGATCTCGGTGCGCATGGCGGCGAGATGCAGCGTCAGCATCAGCAGGGTGAAGCCCAGCGCGGTGGCGAAGAGCGGCCACAGCAGGCTCGGATGAATGCTCGGCCCGCCCATGCGGAACACCGAGGCCGGCTGGTGCAGCGTGTTCCACCAGTCGACCGAGAACTTGACGATCGGCACGTTGATGAACCCCACCAGCGTCAGCACCGCGCAGGCGCGGCCGGCCTGGTTGGGATCGTCGATCGCCGAGCGCAGCGCCAGCAGGCCGAGATAGAGCAGCAGCAGCACCAGCATCGAGGTGAGGCGCGCATCCCAGACCCAATAGGTGCCCCACATCGGCCGGCCCCACAGCGAGCCGGTGAGCAGGCACAGAAAGGCGAACAGCGCGCCGATCGGCACCAGCGCCTTGTGGGCGACGTCGGCCAGCGGATGCCGCCACACCAATATGCCGAGCGAGGAGAGCGCGAGCAGCGAATAGCCGAGCATGGCGAGCCAGGCGAAGGGCACATGGATGTACATGATGCGCACCGTCTCGCCCTGCTGGTAGTCGGCCGGCGCGCGGAAGGCGAGCACGAAGCCGATGCCGAGGGTGACGGCGGCGGCCCCCGCGAGCCATGGCAGCACCCGCCCGGAGAGGGCGAGGAAACGGGTGGGGTTCGCGAGATCCATCAGCGCCATGGGGCGGTTCTAATCTGCCCCGCGCGGCCCGGCAACACGGCGGGGGTGCGGCGGAACGCGGCGGAACGCGGATGTGAACGCCCCGCGCCGGCGGTGGCGGGGATCGCCCGCCGCGCCCCGGGCCTGCCCGCCCCCCGGGGAGGGCGCCCGGACGGGGATGCTTCCACAAGGGCAGCGTGAGCGGAGGTCGGGTATCGCGTAAGGTCAAGTGGTAAAAAGGAAAACGTCGAAATGGACCCCGGGCTTGAGCTTCCGGGCGGCTGGTGGCATCAGGGAGCGCGGCCGACCGGCCCGTCGTCTGTAACGTCGTCGTGAAACCCGTCCCCCGCGCCATGTCCGGGCCACATCCGCCCGCTTGAACGGCGCCTCGATTCGAGGCTGGAGATTCGACACCCGTGAAACGCGTCGCCTTCATCGCGCTTGCGCTCGCCGCTTCCGCTGCCCTGCCGCCGGCAGGCGCCCAGGCCAAGACCACCGACGAGCAGATGCTGATGCTCGACCCGGCCGCCCGGGTGGAGCAGCGCTGCAATTCGCGTGGCATGGGCGAGATCGGGCGCGAGCAGAAGGGCATGCATCCCGACGAGCTGGTCGCCTATGCCTATGCCAACACCAAGCTTTCCGGCCAGCACCTCGTCGCGCCCGGCGCGGCGGTGCGGAGCGGCGGCACCTGGTATCACCTGTCCTATGCCTGCGAGACCGCCAATGACGGGATGGACATCAAGTCCTTCTCCTACAAGCTGGGCGCCGCGATCCCCCGCTCGGAATGGGACGCGCATTACCTGGTGGCGCCGTAGGGAGCGGTCATTCCCGGCGCCGAGGCCGCCCGACGCATCGTCATGCCCGGGCTTGGCCGGGCATCCACGTCTCGGGCCGGGTGCGCCGGCTGAAGCGAAGGCGTAGATGGCCGGGCCAAGCCCGGCCATGACGGCGGCTGGGGCGACACGGGAGACGGCCAAGCCCTCCGCGACGGCCCTGTCCGCCGCCGGTTTCCTTGACTTCGCCGCACTCGGCCTGTAGACGACGCCATTCTCGCAACGATCCGCGAGCCGTCCCGCCGCCCGGCCCCCGAGGCCGGAGGTCCACGCCCGACAGCGCGATGCGCCCTCGGGCGTTTTCGGCTTGCGTGGTCTTCGGCGTGAAGATGGAGCCCGGACGCATGTTCGATTCACTGAGCGACCGCCTTGGCGGCATACTCGACCGGCTGAAGAAGCGCGGCGCCCTCACCGAGGCCGACGTCGGCGAGGCCATGCGCGAGGTGCGCCGGGCGCTGATCGAGGCCGACGTGGCGCTCGACGTGGTGCGCTCGTTCACCGACAAGGTGCGCACCCGCGCGGTCGGCGCCGAGGTGGTGAAGTCGGTCACTCCCGGCCAGATGGTGGTGAAGATCGTCCATGACGAGCTCGTCGCCATGCTCGGCTCGGACGCCAAGCCGATCGACCTCGAGGCCGCCCCGCCGGTGCCGGTGCTGATGGTCGGCCTGCAGGGCTCGGGCAAGACCACTTCCACCGCCAAGATCGCCCGCCGCCTGAAGGACCGGGCCGGCCGCAAGGTGCTGATGGCCTCGCTCGACACCCGCCGCCCGGCGGCGATGGAGCAGCTCGCCACGCTCGGCAAGCAGGTCTCCGTCGACACGCTGCCGATCGTCGCCGGCCAGAGCGCCGTGCAGATCGCGCGTCGCGCGATGGAAGCGGCAAGGCTCGGCGGCTTCGACGTGGTGATGCTCGACACCGCCGGCCGCGTCACCCTCGACGAGGCGCTGATGGCCGAGGTGGCCGAGGTGAAGGCCGCGACCGGCCCGCACGAGGTGCTGCTGGTCGCCGACAGCCTCACCGGCCAGGACGCGGTCAACACCGCCAAGGCCTTCGACGCCCGCGTCGGCCTGACCGGCATCGTGCTGACCCGTGCCGACGGCGACGGGCGCGGCGGCGCCGCGCTGTCCATGCGCGCGGTTACCGGCAAGCCGATCAAGCTGGTCGGCACCGGCGAGAAGATGGATGCGCTGGAGGATTTCGATCCCCGCCGCATCGCCGGCCGTATCCTCGGCATGGGCGACGTCGTCTCGCTCGTCGAGAAGGCGGTGGAGAACATCGACGCCGAAAAGGCGATGGCCGCCGCCGAGCGGATGCGCAAGGGCAATTTCGATCTCGAAGACCTGCGCATGCAGCTCGAGCAGATGGAGAAGCTCGGCGGCCTCGGCGGGCTGATGGGCATGTTGCCCGGCATCGGCAAGCTGAAGAACCAGATGGCCAATGCCAATCTCGACGACAAGGTGATCCGGCGCCAGAAGGCGATCATCGATTCGATGACGAAGAAAGAGCGGCGCAACCCGAAGCTGCTCGACGCCTCGCGCCGCAAGCGCATCGCCGCCGGTTCCGGCACCAAGGTCGAGGACGTCAACAAGCTGATGAAAATGCACCGCCAGATGGCGGACATGATGAAGGCGATGGGCGCCTCCGCCGGCGGCAAGCGCGGCGGACCGATGGCCGGCCTCGCCAACATGTTCGGCCTGGGTGGCGGCATGCCCAAGCCCGAGGACCTCGCCAAGCTCGCCGAGAAGATGCCCGGCGGCCTGGGCGGCGGCGGGCTCCCCGCGAAATTCCCCGGCAATCTTCCCGGTCTTCCGGGCGGGATGCCGGGCCTCGGCAACAAGCCGGGCGGGCTTCCGGGCCTGCCGGGCTTCCCGCCGAAGAAGAAGTGACGACCCCGTGAATCTGAACACCGTCATGGCCGGGCCTGGCCCGGCCATCCACGCCTTCCCCTGCGCAAGACGTGGATCCCCGGAACTCGGGTTCTCCCGAATTCCGCTCGTGCGGAACCGAAGTCGGCAGTCGCCGGCTTCGGGCCAAGCCCGGGGATGACGACGTAAACCGAAGACCGAACTTAAATACCTGAAAGGAAAGACCAATGTCCCTGAAGATCCGTCTCGCCCGCGGTGGCGCCAAGAAGCGTCCCTATTACCGCATCGTCGTCGCCGATTCGCGCTCCCCGCGCGATGGCCGCTTCATCGAGAAGATCGGCACCTTCGACCCGCTGAAGCCGAAGGACGCCGCTGACCGCTTCACCCTCGACGTCGAGAAGGCCAAGGCCTGGCTCGCCAAGGGCGCCCAGCCGACCGACCGCGTTGCCCGCTTCCTCGATTCGCTGGACGTGGTGAAGCGCGAGGCGCGCAACAACCCCGAGAAGGCCGTGCCCGGCAAGAAGGCCCAGGAGCGCGCCGCCGCTGCCGCCAAGGCCGCCGAAGCCGCCGCCGCTCCGACCGAGTGAGCCGATCGTCGCGGGTGATCCCCGAGACGTCTGCACTGGGAGCACCGTCATGCCCGGCCTCGTGCCGGGCATCCACGTCTTCCGACCGCCGCTGGGCCGTCGTGGATGGCCGGGACACGCCCGGCCATGACGATTGCCCCGGTGGGGAGCATGATGCGCTGGTACGCCGGCTCTCACTTCAGGAAGAGACCAGATCCATGCCCAACGATCGCGTTCTCCTTGCCCGCATCGGCGCACCGCATGGCGTGCGCGGCGAGGTGCGCCTGTTCGTCTTCGCCGAAGGCCCCGAGTCGTTGCTCGACTACGGCCCGCTGACCGACGAGACCGGCAAGCGCCGTTTCGAGATCGTGGCGATGCGTCCGGCCAAGGAGCATTTCGTCGCCCGGCTCAAGGGCGTCGACAGCCGTGAGGCCGCCGAGGCGTTGACCAATGTCGGCCTGCATGTCGCCCGCGACCTCCTGCCGGCGCCGGAGGACGAGGACGATTTCTACCATACCGACCTGATCGGCCTCGCCGCGGTGACCGCCGAAGGCGAGAGCTTCGGCCG
Organism: Ancylobacter oerskovii; assembly: GCF_018390555.1. GTDB lineage: Bacteria > Pseudomonadota > Alphaproteobacteria > Rhizobiales > Xanthobacteraceae > Ancylobacter > Ancylobacter oerskovii. The sequence continues at coordinate 324,334 of NZ_JAHBGB010000041.1, forward strand.
GGTCGTGGCGGTGCATGATTTCGGCGCCGGCGACATATTGGAGATCGCCCGCGCGGCGGAGGACGGCAAGCCCGCCGGCACGGTGATGCTGCCCTTCACCAAGGCGGCGGTGCCGGTGGTCGACATTGCCGGCGGCCGCGTCGTGGTCGAGCCCGGCGAATGGGCCGAGGCGGCAGCGAAGCCCGACGACGCCGACGAAAGCTAGCCGCCATGACCGCCTCGACGGCCGGCTGGCGCGCCTCGATCATCACCATCTTTCCCGACATGTTTCCCGGGCCGCTCGGCCTGTCGCTCGCCGGGCGGGCGCTCGGCCAGGGCTCCTGGGCGCTCGATACCGTCGATCCGCGCGACGGCGCCACGGACCGCCATCGCTCGGTCGACGATACCCCGGCCGGCGGCGGGCCGGGCATGGTGATGCGCGTCGACGTGCTGGCCCGCGCGGTGGACATCGCCGCCCCCGAGGGGGACACCCGTCCGCGCTTGCTGATGACCCCGCGCGGCAAGCCGCTGACGCAGGCCCGCGTGCGCGAGCTGGCGGCCGGGGAGGGGGTGGTGGTGGTCTGCGGCCGCTTCGAGGGCGTGGACGACCGGCTGGTGGCGGCTCGGGGCCTGGAAGAGGTCAGCGTCGGCGACGTGGTGCTGTCCGGCGGCGAGATCGGCGCGCTGGTGCTGCTCGACGCCTGCGTGCGGCTGTTGCCCGGCGTGATGGGCCATCCCGACTCCGGCACCGAGGAGAGCTTTTCCGCCGGCCTGCTGGAATATCCGCAATATACGCGGCCGCAGAGCTTCGAGGGGCGGGAGATCCCGGCCATCCTGTCGAGCGGCGATCATGCGAAGGTGGCGCGCTGGCGCCGCGAGCAGGCCGAGGAGGCGACGCGCGAGCGCCGGCCGGACCTGTGGGCGGCCTACGCCTCGGCCCTGCCGCATGACGGACGAATGACGAAGAAGCGCCCGCCGCGCGAATAACGCATGACAAGCCCGCCGACTTGGCGTATAGGGCCCGCCATCACTGTTCCAACTGAAAACAGCAAGAAGCGGACGGCCGGTGGCCGGCCTTGTCCGTGAGAGGTGATATCATGGTCGACATTATCCAGCAGCTCGACAACGAGCAGATCGAGAAGCTCTCTGCCGTCAAGCAGATCCCGGACTTCCAGCCCGGCGACACCGTCATCGTGAACGTGAAGGTGAAGGAAGGCGAGCGCTCGCGCGTTCAGGCCTATGAAGGCGTGGTGATCGCCCGTTCCGGCGGCGGCATCAACGAGAACTTCACCGTCCGCAAGATTTCCTATGGCGAAGGCGTCGAGCGCGTGTTCCCGCTCTATTCGCCGAATATCGACAGCCTCAAGGTTGTCCGTCGCGGCAAGGTGCGTCGCGCGAAGCTCTATTACCTGCGCGACCGTCGCGGCAAGTCGGCGCGTATCGCCGAGCGCCAGGACAAGAACGCCGGCAAGGGCAAGAAGGACGCGCCGGTCGCCGCCGAGTGACCCGCTGACTTCGATCGAACGGAACAGACGGAAAGGCCGGGGCATGTCCCCGGCTTTTTTGTTGGGCGCGGCGGCGGGTGGTCGTTCGCATGCCCGCCCGTCAGATGCACGGGCCGCCGCGGGCCTCGACCTGCGAACCTCGCTCCGCGGGGCTCTGACCAGTCTGGTGTCGATCCGGTGGTGAGAGGGCGGCGATCCTCCGCCGGATGTGCGGCTTGCCGCCGCTCGGGGCGCGCGGATATCGCGGGGGCAGGGGCAGTCGGGGGGGCGGCGACTTCGGGCGCGGCGGTGCCGAAGGGCGATCCGGTTAGCAGTCCTTGATATGCCGCACCTTGGTACGGGTCTGCTGCTCGACGATCAGTGCGCCGTCGCCGAGCACGGCGGCCTGCATCACCGTGGCGAAATCCGGCTGGCGCTTCATAGGGCAGGTGATCAGCGCGGTTTCCACCCTCTCGACTTTCTCTACCGGCCGGATGGCGGCGAGGTCGACACGGGTGCGGCTCTCCAGCGCCACCGCCATGATGCCGAAGGCGACGATCAGGGCGAAATCGCTCGGGCGCAGAGCGGCGAGGTTCATGGCAGTCCCTCTTCACGTCGTTGCTTCCCCATGCGGGGGAAGGGTGGGGCACGACGTGCTTCACCGGTCATATTGAATTGACGTTAGGTTATTTCAACCGCTTTCCGCCGGGTACTTGCTGTAATACTGTATACTACCAATATGACGGCTGACGGCGGCGTGATCGCAACCCTTTGCGGGTGCATTGTTCAGCCGGCGGAAAGTTGCTAGAACGGTTCCATGATGAAGTCGGGCACGAGCGGAATTGTCGCACGTCGGATGGCTGTGGCCGTCGCGGATGGTTGTGATGTCGCGCGCCCGGAAGCGCGTCGTCGCCTGCCCACCACTATCGGCTTCGCCGCGGTGCCGGATCATGTGCGGCTGCCGGCGCGGTTTTTCGGCCGTTTCACCGCCTGCGCGGTCGCGGGCCTTAGCTGAGCGCCGCCCGGAACCTCGCCACTCGGCGTCTCGCGTTCCCGGCCGTGCGCTGGCCTGCCTCAGGCCGATATCCGACCCTTCCATTACAATTGCATCCAGCAGCCGAGGATGAGCATGTCCGCTCCCCGCACCCTGTACGACAAGATTTTCGACGACCACATCGTCGACCGCCAGGAGGACGGCACCTGCCTCCTCTATATCGACCGCCATCTCGTGCATGAGGTGACCTCGCCGCAGGCCTTCGAGGGGCTGCGCGTCGCCGGCCGCAAGGTACATGCGCCGGAAAAGACCCTCGCCGTGGTCGATCACAACGTGCAGACCAGCGACCGGCGCTTCGGCATCGAGGATCCCGAGAGCCGCATGCAGGTCGAGACTCTGGCCGAGAACACCCGCGACTTCGGCATCGAGTATTTCAACGAGCTCGACAAGCGCCAGGGCATCGTCCACGTGATCGGGCCGGAGCAGGGCTTCACCCTGCCGGGCACCACCATCGTGTGCGGCGACAGCCACACCTCGACGCATGGCGCCTTCGGCGCGCTCGCCCATGGCATCGGCACCTCGGAGGTGGAGCATGTGCTCGCCACCCAGACGCTGATCAGCAAGAAGAGCAAGAACATGCGCGTCACCGTCGACGGCAAGCTGCCCGACGGCGTGACGGCCAAGGACGTGACGCTCGCCATCATCGGCACCACCGGCACCGCCGGCGGCACCGGCTACGTCATCGAATATGCCGGTGAGGTGTTCCGCAACCTCACCATGGAAGGCCGGATGACGGTCTGCAACATGTCGATCGAGGGCGGTGCCCGCGCCGGCATGGTGGCGCCCGACGAGACCACCTATGCCTATGTGAACGGCCGTCCGCGCGCGCCCAAGGGCGCCGCCTGGGACGCCGCCCGCCGCTATTGGGACACGCTGCGTTCGGATGAGGGCGCCTTCTTCGACAAGGAGGTGCGCCTCGACGGCGCGGCGCTGCCGCCGATCGTCTCCTGGGGCACCAGCCCGGAGGACGTGATCTCGGTGGAAGGCCTGGTGCCGGATCCCGAGCTGATCGAGGACGAGGGCAAGCGCGAGGCGAAGAAGCGCGCGCTCCATTATATGGGGCTCACCGCCGGCACCAGGATCACCGACATCGCCATCGACAAGGTGTTCATCGGTTCCTGCACCAATGCCCGCATCGAGGATTTGCGCGCGGCGGCCAAGATCGTCGCCGGCCACACGGTGCGCGAGGGCGTGTCGGGCATGATCGTGCCGGGTTCTGGCCTCGTTAAGCTGCAGGCCGAGGCCGAAGGGCTCGACGCCATCTTCAAGGCGGCGGGCTTCGACTGGCGCGAGCCGGGCTGCTCCATGTGCCTCGCCATGAACGCCGACAAGCTCGGTCCGGAGGAGCGCTGCGCCTCCACCTCGAACCGCAATTTCGAGGGCCGGCAGGGCTTCAAGGGCCGCACCCACCTGGTTTCGCCGGCGATGGCGGCGGCGGCGGCGATCGCCGGCCGCTTCGTCGACGTGCGCAACTGGCGCGGCCCGGTCTGAGGACGGCGGCGATGGCCCCGCACCCCTATGCCGATCCCCCGGAGGACGACGCCGTCGAAATCTGGGGCCGGCGCATCGGGCGGGGCCTCGCCATCGCCTGCGGGCTCGGGCTCGGCGTGTATCTCATCGTGACCTATCTGCGCTGAGGCTCCATCCGTGAACGCGCTCGCAGAAGACCCGATGGCCTGGCGGCCGGTGAAGGCGCCGACGCTGGCCATGCTGGAAGTGATGGCGGAGGCGGCCTATGCGCGGCTGCCGAAGCGCTTTCGCGACCTGTGCGGCAATCTCGTCATCCAGGTGACGGATTTCCCCACCGACGAGGTTCTCGAGGAGATGGAGGCGGAGACGCCGTTCGATCTCCTCGGCCTGTTCCAGGGCGTGGGGCTGGCGCAGCATTACGAGAGCGCGCCCTTCGCCATGCCCAACATGATCTGGCTCTACCGCCGGCCCATCCTCGACTATTGGGCCGAGCACGAGGAGACGCTGGGCAAGATCGTGACCCATGTGCTGATCCACGAGATCGGCCACCATTTCGGCCTCTCCGACGACGACATGGAGCGGCTCGAGGACGAGGCTGGATGAGGGCGGCCGCCCGCATCGACAATCACGGCGCCGCCGCAAGAGGCGCGCAGGAGACGAGGATGGATAAGTTCACCACCCTGACCGGCGTCGCGGCGCCGCTGCCGCTGGTCAATGTCGACACCGACATGATCATCCCCAAGCAGTATCTGAAGACGATCAAGCGCACCGGCCTCGGCAAGGGCCTGTTCTCGGAGCTGCGCTATCTGGAGGACGGCTCGGACAATCCCGATTTCGTGCTCAACAAGCCGGCCTACCGAAACGCCTCGATCCTGGTCGCCGGCGACAATTTCGGCTGCGGTTCCTCGCGCGAGCACGCGCCCTGGGCGCTGCTCGATCGCGGCATTCGCTGCGTGATCTCCACCAGCTTCGCCGACATCTTCTACAATAACTGCTTCAAGAACGGCATCCTGCCGATCAAGGTGACGCCGGAGCAGCTGGAAGCCCTGTTCGACGACGCCTCGCGCGGCGCCAACGCCATCGTCACGGTGGATCTGGAAAGCCAGACCATCAGCGGGCCGGATGGCGGCTCGATCACCTTCGAGATCGACCCGTTCCGCAAGCACTGCCTGCTGAACGGCCTCGACGACATCGGCCTCACCCAGGTGAAGGCGGACAAGATCCACGACTATGAGGCGAAGCTCGCCGCCGACCGCCCCTGGGCGTGAACCTTTGGGCGTGAACCTTTGGGCGTGAGGCCGGCGGTGGCGGCCTGGCGGGATCGCCCGGTCTTCGCCGGGCATCCACGGCTTTTTGCCGCCCGGCCGGTTCAGCTGGCGCCGCGCGGGCGGTAAGAAGGAGGGCGCGGCCGGCCCGGTCGCGCGCGTCCCGGAGCTGCTTCATGCGTCGTCTCATTTCCACCGGCTCGCCTTTCGAGGTCCAGGCCGGCTATTCGCGCGCGGTGGTCGACGGCGCCGACATCTTCGTCTCCGGCACCACCGGCTACGACTACGCCACCATGACGCTGCCGGAGAGCGTGGAGGAGCAGACGCATGGCTGCTTCCGCAACATCGCCGCGACGCTGAAGGAGGCCGATGCCGCGCTCGCCGACGTGGTGCGGGTGCGCTACATCATCACCCAGCCGGAATATGCCGATATCGTCTTCCCGATCTTCGGCCAGTATTTCGGCACCGTGCGGCCGGCGGCGACGCTGATCGTCGCCGGGCTACTGAGGCCGGAAATGAAGATCGAGATCGAGGTCACGGCGCGCCGATCCGCCTGACGCGTATTTTCGCCTTTACAGCCGGGCGTCGCCGGAGTGGAATCATTCAAAATCAGAATGCGTTCCGGGAGACGCCCCCATGTGCCAGATCTTCGCCGGCCAAGACCCCGAAACCTATGCGTTCCAGACCCGCTCGGTGCGGATCGGCGGCCATTCCACCTCGATTCGGCTGGAAGCGGCGTTCTGGGCGATTCTCGACCAGGTGGCGGCGCATCAGGGCATGAGTCTGGGCAAGTTCATCACCAAGCTGCATGACGAGGTGCTGGAACTGCATGGCGAGGTGCGCAACTTCGCCTCGCTGCTGCGCTGCTCCTGCCTGATCCATCTCGACGAGGTGCGCGCCGCGCCGCGGCCCGCCCTCCCGCGCCAGCCCTGCGCCAGCCGGCTGCACCAGCTCGAAGCGGCGGAATAGCGCCGGCGTCCATGCGGAGCCTGGCGCCGCATGGACGATGCCATCGACAAAACACGTCGCCGCGATGTGTTAGCGGTCTACCACCACCGGCTTCCGCCGAAGCCTAGCATCCTCCCGTCAGGCGATCATCGCCGTTTCGGAGGTGCCTTCAGGTGGCCAAGGCCATTCATTCCATGATCCGCGTGCTCGACGAGGCGCGTTCCGTCGATTTCTACGCCAAGGCCTTCGGGCTCGGCGTGGCCGACCGCTTCCGCTTCGACGGCTTCACCCTCGTCTATCTGCGCAATGCCGAGGCCGATTTCGAGGTCGAGCTCACCATCAATCACGGCCGCACCGAGCCCTATGCGCTGGGCGATGGCTACGGCCACATCGCCTTCGCGGTGGACGATCTCGCCGCCGAGCATGCGCGCTTCGAGAGCCTTGGGCTCAACCCCAATCCGGTGAAGGAATTTTTCCGCGACGGCGCGCTGCTGGCGACCTTCTTCTTCGTCACCGATCCCGACGGCTACAAGATCGAGGTTCTCCAGAAGCACGGCCGCTACCGCTGACGCCGTCGCCGGCCGGGCATGCACCTGGCCGGCGCCGCCGCTTTCCCTTCCGCAGACGAGACGCGCCAACGTCTTCGACCATCGAAAACAACAACAGCAACAACCAGGAGGAAGCCATGACGACAGTGATCGACAGGGGAAGCCCTTCGCGCGGCCCCTCGCGCCGGACCCTTTTGGGCCTGATGGGCGCGACCGGCGCGCTCATGATCTCCGGCCTCGCGGTCATCAACCCGCGCGAGGCGTGGGGGCTGGAGGTGACCAATCTCAAGCCCGAGACCATGCGCACGCTGATCGTGATGGCGCGCGACATCTATCCGCACGACAAGCTGGCCGACCGCTTCTACGCCATCGCGATGAAGCCCTACGAGACCGGCGCCGCCACCGATCCGGCGCTGAAGGCGCTCGTCGAGGAGGGGGTGATCACGCTCGATACGCTCGCCAGGGCAAAGCACGGCGTGCCCTATGCCGATGTCGGCTGGGAGGAGCAGCGCGTCGCCATTCTGCGCGAGATCGAGGAGAGCGCCTTCTTCCAGAAGGTGCGCGGCGGCCTGGTGGTGAGCCTCTACAACCAGGAGGAGGTGTGGCCGGTGTTCGGCTATGAGGGCGCCTCGGCCGAGAAGGGCGGTTACATCGACCGCGGCTTCAGCGACATCAGCTGGCTGTGAGAGGAGCGCACCGACATGGCCGCACCCTTCGATCTCAATGATGATTCCGTCGTCGTCATCGTCGGCTCGGGCGCCGGCGGCGGCACGCTCGGCACCGAGCTTGCCCTCAAGGGCGTCAAGGTCGTGATCCTCGAAGCCGGCAAGCGGCACAATATGGAGGATTTCGTCAACAACGAGTGGGAGAGCTTCGCGCAGCTCGCCTGGACCGACATGCGCACCACCTCCGGCTCGTGGCGCGTGCACAAGAACTTCCCCAATTTGCCGGCCTGGATCGTCAAGTCGGTCGGCGGTTCGACGGTGCACTGGGCCGGCGCCTCGCTGCGCTTCCAGGAGCACGAGTTCAAGACCCGCGCCACCTATGGCGATATCGACGGGGCCAACCTGCTCGACTGGCCGATCACGCTGGCCGAGCTCGAGCCCTATTACGCCAAGGCCGAGGACAGGATGGGGGTGACGCGCACCAACGGCATTCCCGGCCTGCCCGGCAACAACAACTTCAAGGTGTTCGAGGCCGGGGCCAAGAAGATCGGCTATACCGAGGTCTCGACCGGGCGCATGGCGATCAACAGCCAGCCGCGCCATGATCGCGGCTCCTGCCAACAGATCGGCTTCTGCTTCCAGGGCTGCAAGTCGGGCGCCAAATGGTCGACGCTGATCGCCGAGATCCCGCGCGGCGAGGCGACCGGCAATCTGGAGGTGCGGCCGGAATCGATGGTGCTCAAGATCGAGCACGACGCCTCCGGCAAGGCGACCGGCGTCGTCTATGTCGACAAGGACGGCAAGACCCAGCGCCAGAAGGCCCGCATCGTCGCGGTGGCCGGCAATTCCATCGAGAGCCCGCGCCTGCTGCTGAACTCCGCCAGCACCATGTTCCCGGACGGGCTCGCCAACTCCTCCGGCGAGGTGGGGCGCAACTATATGCGCCACATGACCGGGTCGGTGTACGGCATCTTCGAGAAGCCGGTGCACATGTATCGCGGCACCACCATGGCCGGCATCGTGCGCGACGAGGCGGGGCATGACGACAAGCGCGGCTTCGTCGGCGGCTACGAGATGGAGACGCTCTCCCTCGGCGTACCGTTCATGGCCGCCTTCCTCAATCCGGGCGGCTGGGGCCGCTCCTTCACCTCCGCCATGGACGGCTATGTGAACACGGCCGGACTGTGGATCGTCGGCGAGGACATGCCGCAGGAGACCAACCGCGTCACGCTGAACACCGAGGTGAAGGACAAGAACGGGCTGCCGGTGGCGAACGTGCATTTCGACGACCACCCCAACGACATCGCCATGCGCAACCATGCCTACAGGCAGGGCGCGGCGATGTACGAGGCGGTCGGCGCGGTGCGCACCCTGCCGACGCCGCCCTATCCCTCGACGCATAATCTCGGCACCAACCGGATGAGCGAGAAGCCGCGCGATGGCGTCGTCAACAAGCACGGCCAGACGCACGACATCCCGAACCTGTTCGTCTCCGACGGCAGCCAGTTCACCACCGGCGGCGCGGAGAACCCGACGCTGACCATCGTGGCGCTGGCGATAAGGCAGGCGGATTTCATTGCCGGCGAAATGTCGAGGAACACGATCTGAGGGGGCGCAAAAGCCGTCGCCTTACTTTCCCTCTCCCCCGCTGGGGAGAGGTGGCCCGCGAAGCGGGGCGATGAGGGGGGACGACATCGGGAATCGTTGCTACCCCCTCACCCCATCCCTCTCCCCGCCGGGGAGAGGGAGCTGGCGCCTTTGGAGGCTTTGATCCCCTCGTACACCCTCAGCCTGAGGTGCCCGGCATGGCCGGACTTTGAGGCAGACCCATCCGGGCGCACCCGGCCCACCATCCTTCGAGGCTCGCTGGCGCTCGCACCTCAGGATGAGGGTGTACTTTGCGAGATGGGGAGAGGGCGGCCGCTGGGGCCTGCCCGGCGGCCGCCGCCGGCCTCTCGCCGCTTGCCAGCGGCGGCGCCAGCCATTAGCACTCGCTCGCCCGATAATTCAGCCCTCACGACAGGCGAGAGACACCATGGCCACCCACAAGCTCCTCCTCCTTCCCGGCGACGGCATCGGCACCGAAGTGATGGCGCAGGTGAAGCGGGTGCTGGCCTTCCTTGAGCAGCAGGGTCTCGCTTCCTTCGCCGTCGAGGAGGACCTCGTCGGCGGCGCCGCCTATGACCAGTGCGGCCTGCCGATCTCCGAGGAGGCGATGAAGCGCGCCTTCGCGGCCGACGCCATCCTGCTCGGCGCCGTCGGCGGTCCCAAATGGGCCAACGTGCCCTATGAGGCTCGCCCGGAAGCCGGCCTTCTGCGCCTGCGCAAGGACCTGCAGCTGTTCGCCAATCTGCGCCCGGCGCTGTGCTATCCCGCGCTCGCGGACGCCTCCAGCCTCAAGCGCGAACTGGTCGAGGGCCTCGACATCCTGATCGTGCGCGAGCTCACCGGCGGCGTGTATTTCGGCGAGCCCAAGACCATCACCGATCTCGCCGACGGCCAGAAGCGCGCCATCGATACCCAGGTCTACGAATCCTACGAGATCGAGCGCATCGCCCGCGTCGCCTTCGAGCTCGCCCGCACCCGCCGCAACAAGGTGGTGTCGGCCGAGAAGCACAATGTGATGAAGTCCGGCGTGCTGTGGAAGCAGGTGGTGAGCGAGGTTCACGGCGCCGACTATGCCGACGTGTCGCTGGAGCATCAACTCGCCGACAGCTGCGCCATGCAGCTGGTGCGCGCGCCCAAGCAGTTCGACGTGCTGGTGACGGACAATCTGTTCGGCGACATCCTCTCCGACGTGGCGGCGATGCTGACCGGCTCGCTCGGCATGCTGCCCTCCGCCTCGCTGGGGGCGGTGGAGGAGCTCACCGGCAAGCGCCGCGCGCTCTACGAGCCGGTGCACGGCGCCGCGCCCGACATCGCCGGCAAGGGCCTGGCCAACCCGATCGCCATGATCGGCTCGCTGGCGATGGCGCTGCGCTATTCCTTCGGCGAGGGCGCGCTGGCCGACCGGATCGAGAAGGCGATCGCCGGCGTGCTCGCCAAGGGCTTCCGCACCAACGACATCAAGTCGGAAGGCGCCACCGTGGTCGGCACCGGCGGCATGGGCGACGCCATCCTGGCCGAGCTGGCCGCCGGCTGAACGAATCGCCGCTCCAAAGACGAAGCCCGGCCGTCAGCGATGACGGCCGGGCTTCGTGCGTTTCGGCCCGGAGTGACGCGGCTATGGGACGTCCCGCCAGACGGCGGCTCAGCGGGGCAGGTCGAAGGGACCGGGCAGCGGCCAGCGCGTGCCGGTGATGGTGCTGTCGGTGCCGTAGCTGGGGAAGCGGAAATTGTTCAGCCCGACATAGTTGAGGTCGCGGCTGGTGCCCGGCCGCACATTCGGGCCGGGATCGAGATAGGAACGCTCCGGCAGCTTGCGGATGATGAGGCGGGTCGACTGGTCCTGCGCGGCAGCGGGCAGCGCGGCGAAAGCCGAGCCGGCCACGGCAAAAGCGAGGGCGAGCGGGATGAAACGCATGTGAACCTCCGGGCGACGCATCCGGCATCGCAGCGCGACGCTTACGTCACCCTAAAGATGGAGACAAGCCGGTCCCGCGTCGAGATGGGCAGAGGACTAATTCCGCCTCTCGGCGATAAAAACGGCGGCTTCCCGGAGAAGTGTGGCCCGCGTGCCGAAGCCGGACAGCGCGGCATGGGCGTTTTCCACCAGTCTTCCCAGCTCCGCCCGGGCGCCGTCGACGCCGAGAAGTTCGACGAAGGTGGCCTTGCCGGCGGCGCTGTCCTTGCCCACCGCCTTGCCGACGGTCGCCGCGTCGCCCTCGACGTCGAGCAGGTCGTCGGCGATCTGGAAGGCGCGGCCTACCGCGCGGGAATAGGCCTGCAGATTCGCGATCTCGGACGGGGACGCCCCGCCCAGCAGCCCGCCCGCCTCGCACGCATAGCGCAGCAGCGCGCCGGTCTTGAGTTCCTGCAGGCGGGCGACGCTGGCGAGGTCCGGGGCAGGGCGGCCGGCATCGGCGAAGCGCCCCTCGGCGGCGAGATCGAGCATCTGGCCGCCGATCATGCCCTCGCCGCCGGCGGCACGCGCGAGCGCCGCCACCAGGGCGATTCGCACCGCCGGGTCGGGAGCGGCCGCCGGCTCGGCGAGCAGTTCGAAGGCGAGGGTGAGCAGGCCGTCGCCGGCGAGGATGGCGGTCGCCTCGTCATAGGCGCGATGCACGGTCGGCTGGCCGCGGCGCAGGTCGTCATCGTCCATGGCCGGCAGGTCGTCATGCACCAGCGAGTAGCAATGCACGCATTCGAGCGCGGTGGCGGCCGGCAACGCCCGCGGCATCGGCACGCCGAACAGCGCCGCGCTTTCGATCACCAGGAAGGGACGCAGCCGCTTGCCGCCGGCCAGCGCCGCATGGCGCATCGCCCGCGCCAGCCTGTCGCTGACCGGCTGCGCGCGGGCGATCACCCGCTCGAGCTCGGCGGCGACGGCTCCGGCGCAGCGGGCGAGCGCATCGGCAAGCGTTTCGGCGGGGCGGTCGGTCTGGGTCATGGAACGGGTCCCCCGGTTTCCCGGCTGCGTGCCCGAGCCGGCCGCCGCGGTCAAGCGCTTCGCCACGTCGGACGACGCCCGGCTTGGTGGAACCGGCGCGAGCGTCTAGGTTTTCCGACCGAGGCCAGGGGAGACGGAATGCGCGGGCTGGGATGGATCTGGTGGATCTGGAGGGGGGCGCTCCTTCTCCTGCTGGTGCCGGTGGTGCTGGCCGTCCTCTATAATGTGGTGAACCCGGTCTCGACCCTGATACTGGGGCGCTGGGCGACCTTCCAGCGGGTGGAGCAGGCCTGGGTGCCGTTCGACCAGATTTCTCCGGCCCTGGTGCGCAGCGTGCTGGCCTCCGAGGATGCCCGCTTCTGCCAGCACAACGGCGTGGATCTCGTCGAGCTGCAGAACGTCATGGACACCGCCGAGGAGGGCGAGCCGGCGCGCGGCGCCTCCACCATCACCATGCAGCTCGCCAAGAACCTGTTCCTGTGGAACGGACGCAGCTTCATCCGCAAGGGACTGGAGATGCCGCTGGCGCTGTATCTCAACCTCGTCATGAGCAAGCGGCGACAGATCGAGATCTATCTCAACATCGCCGAATGGGGACCGAACGGCGAATTCGGCATCGAGGCGGCCTCCCAGCGCGCCTTCGGCCTTCCGGCGGCCCGGCTCGGCGCGCGGCAGGCGGCGCTGCTGGCGGTGATGCTGCCGAACCCGCACCGGCGGGACGCCGCCAAGCCGGGCCCCGGCCTGTCGCGTCTCGCCTCGCGGCTGCAGGCGCGGCTGCCGCGCGAGGGAGCGGAACTCACCCGATGCCTCGGTTCCTAGCCGGAGCCCGGCAAAGGCCGGAAAGGTTGCGGTTTCAGGGGCGGCCCCCCTTTCACTCGCGCGCATGAGTCTGTATAAGCCGCCACTCGAAATACGAGCTACCCGGCGCCGGCCCCCTCGGAACATCCGAGGCAAGCCATAGAGGACCGCCGGCACAGGAGTTGAGACAATGGCCGTTCCGAAGAAGAAAACCAGCCCGTCGCGTCGCGGCATGCGCCGCTCGGCCGATGCGCTGAAGCAGCCCACCTATATCGAGGACAAGGATTCCGGCGAGCTGCGCCGTCCGCACCACCTCGACCTCAAGACCGGCATGTACAAGGGCCGGCAGGTGCTGAAGGTCAAGGCCGAAGCCTGAGTGCGGGGGACGGGACAACCCGCCCTTTCCATCTCGTGACAAGACATGAAGCGCGGCCGCCACCGGTCGCGCTTTTTGTCGTGGGCCTGCGGTCTCGGCTTGCGCTGTCCTGGAGGCTGGCGCATCGTTCGACATCTCAAGAGCCATTCGCGGATCCGCCGAGTCGGCGGCTGCGACGCAAGGGATTGCATGGATCCCTTGCGAAGGCCGGAACGAGGGCGAACGGGGCGACGCGGCATGGAACCGTTAGGACAGGGCGCGGGAGCGGCGGGTGTTCATGTCTGACGCGGCGGGCGCAACGGTGCCGGATCTCGGCGGCATGGCGACGCTGAACGACATTGCCTGTGCGCATGGGACGGCAGGCAGCGCCGCCTATGAATGGCGCCTCGCCGATGACCGCCTGCAGTGGAGCGACTCGGCCGCCGCCTTTTTCGGGCCGGAGGTCCATCACGCGCTCGCCAGCGGCCGTTCCTATGCGCAGATCATCGTGCCCGGCAGCGGGCGCGGGCGCGAGGAGGCGGTGGAGGCCTGCCTCTCCGCCGGGCTCGCCGGCGAGTCCCAGCAGTTCAACATTGGCTATACGATCCGGCTGCCGGAACGCGACGGCTTTCGCGAGCTGCGCCTGATCGACCGCGGCGTCTGTCATTTCGATGGCCGCGGAAGGGTGGAGCGGGTGCTGGGCCTGATCCAGGCCGACGAGGCCGGGGCCACGGGGCGACCGGCCTCCGAAGACGCCCAGATCCTGCCGAATGCCGGCTCCGGTCGCCGTCCGCTCGCCATGCTGGTGAAGGACTGGCTCGATCGCGCCGAACGGACGGGCGAGGCGTTCGGCGTCGCTCTCGTCGGCATAGACGACCTGCCGCGCCTGAACGACATCTACGGCTTCGGTGCCGTCGACGAGGTGGTCGAAACCTTCCGGCGACGCCTGCGGGCGGAGCTCGCCGAGGGCGAGGTGATGGGCCGCTTCTCCGTCGGCAGCTTCGGCCTGCTGCTGCGGCTCGGATCCGGCGGGGAACTCGCCGACCGCGTGCGGGCGATCGTCGACACCGTCAATGCGCGGCCGCCGCGGATCGAACGCGGGGCCGTCGCCGCCGGGGTTACGGCCGGCGCGCTCACGGCGCCGTCGCAGGCGGCAACGCCGGCGGAGGTGTTCCGGCGCGTGCAGGACGCGCTGTATCACGCGCGCCACGGCAGCCGCGGCAGCTTCGCCATCTTCGACCCCGCCATCGACCGGGCAGGGGAGCATCTCGCCAATCTCCAGTTCGCCGGCAATATCGTCCGGGCCCTGGACGAGGGGCGCGTCACGCTCGCCTATCAGCCGGTGGCCGTGGCGCGCGATCGCAGCATCGCCTTTCACGAGGCGCTGGTGCGGGTGCAGGGGCGCGACGGCTATGTGCTCGACGGCGCGGCGGTGATCCCCACCGCCGAGCGCTTCGGATTGACCGGGCTGATCGACCGCCGCACCCTGCAGCTCGCCTTCGAGGCGCTCGCCGCCGACCCGCAGCTGACGCTGTCGGTCAACGTGTCGCCGACCAATCTGGACGATGGCGGCTGGACGTCGCTGGTGGAGAGCCACGCCGGCGACGGGCTGTGCCGGCGGCTGATCGTCGAGATCACCGAGAGCGCGCGGCTGGTCGATATCGCGCATGTCCGCCGCCGCATCGAGCACCTGCACGGGCTCGGCTGCCGGGTGGCGATCGACGATTTCGGAATAGGCTACACGTCGTTCCGCAGCCTGCGCGAGCTGAAGGTCGACATATTGAAGATCGACGGCAGCTTCGTGAGCGGCATGCTCCAGTCGGAGGCCGACCGCCATTTCGTCCGGGCGCTGGTGGAGCTTGCGGCCAATCTGGGCGTCGGCACCGTCGCCGAATGGGTGCTCGACGAGCCGACCGCCGGGCAACTCGTCGAATGGGGATGCACCTATCTGCAGGGCGGGCTGATCGGCCTGGCCGCCCCGCAGCCGCTTCGGCGCTGACGCGCCGCGCCGCTACTTCTTGGGATCGGTATCGCCGATCCTGTCGAGGCGCTTCTGCATTTCCGCCACCTGGCGTTTCAGCTCGTCGAGATCGTCGGCCTTCGCCGCGGGGGCGGTGGGGGCGGCCTCCTCGCGGGCATTGGGCAGGAACATCTTGAAGGTGCGGTCGAAGATGTCGATGTTGCGCCGCACCTGCTCTTCCATCGCGCCGAAACCGCCGGTGCCGAAGCCGCCGACGCCGAAGGCCTTGGCGAACTGGTCGCGGAACTTTTCCTGGTCGCGGGTGAAGTTCTCGATCGACATGTCGAGGTAGCGCGGCACGAGCATCTGCATGCTGTCGCCGTAGAAGCGGATGATCTGGCGCAGGAAATTGATGGGAAGCAGATTCTGGCCTTTGCCTTCCTGCTCGAAGATGATCTGCGTGAGCACGGAATGGGTGATGTCTTCGCCCGACTTGGCGTCGTACACGACGAAATCCTCGCCGTTCTTCACCATCAAAGCCAGATCCTCGAGCGTGACATAGGTGCTCGTCCCGGTGTTGTAGAGCCGGCGGTTGGCGTACTTCTTGATGGTCACGGGTTCGTTGGACTTGGCCATAGGATGCGCATGCCTTGTTGGTTTCCCCTTGAAAACTCTAGGGCCTTTCCGAACTGAGGGCTACAGGATTATCGGCGGAGCCACCCGCCTGCGACGTCTGGTATAATAGAGGCGCTGTCCGGCCGGGTTATTGACATGCGTCATACGACGTCACCACGATATCCCTACATTCGCTCCAGCCTCGCGCGGGACTTCCACCCGCGCCACATCTGATCCCATCGGAGGACGTTCACACATGAAGGACGGCATCGTCATCGTCGGCGCCGCGCGCACGCCCGTCGGCGCGTTCAACGGCGCGCTTTCCTCCCTGCCGGCGCATGAGCTCGGCAAGATCGCGATCGCCGCGGCGCTGGAGCGGTCCGGGGTCGCCCCGGGCGAGGTGAGCGAAACCATCATGGGCCAGATCCTCACCGCCGGCGCCGGGCAGAACCCGGCACGCCAGGCGTCGGTCGCCGCCGGCATCCCGGTGGAGAGCCCGGCCTGGGGCGTGAACCAGCTGTGCGGCTCCGGCCTGCGGGCGGTGGCCCTCGGCTTCCAGGCGATCGCCAATGGCGACAGCGAGATCGTGGTCGCGGGCGGCCAGGAATCGATGAGCCAGGCGACGCATTGCGCGCATCTGCGCAATGGCACCAAGATGGGGTCGCTCGAAATGGTCGACACCATGATCAAGGACGGGCTGTGGGACGCCTTCAACGGCTACCACATGGGTACCACCGCCGAGAACGTGGCCCGCCAGTGGCAGATCACCCGCGAGCAGCAGGACGAATTCGCCGTCGGCTCGCAGAACAAGGCCGAGGCGGCGCAGAAGGCCGGCCGCTTCAGGGACGAGATCGTCCCCGTCACCATCTCCACCCGCAAGGGCGACATCGTGGTGGCCGACGACGAATATCCCCGCCACGGCGCCACCATCGATTCGATGACCAAGTTGCGCCCGGCCTTTTCCAAGGACGGCACCGTCACCGCCGGCAATGCCTCGGGCATCAATGACGGCGCCGCCGCCATCGTGCTGATGAGCGCCGAGACCGCGGCGGCGCGCGGTGCCAAGCCGATCGGCCGCATCGTCTCCTGGGCGCAGGCGGGCGTCGATCCGGCGATCATGGGTTCCGGCCCGATCCCGGCCTCGCGTCGCGCGCTGGAAAAGGCCGGCTGGACGGTGGCCGATCTCGACCTCGTCGAGGCCAACGAGGCCTTCGCGGCCCAGGCCTGCGCGGTGAACAAGGATCTCGGCTGGGACACCTCCAAGGTCAACGTCAATGGCGGCGCCATCGCCATCGGCCATCCGATCGGCGCGTCCGGTGCCCGCATCCTGACCACGCTGCTCTACGAAATGCAGAAGCGCGACGCCAAGAAAGCCCTCGCCACGCTGTGCATCGGCGGCGGCATGGGCATCGCCATGTGCATCGAGCGCGACTGACGCCTTCCGCCGGCGGCGCGCCGTCGCCGCCGGCGGAAAGCCAATGGCGAGCCATGCGAAAATGATGGCAGGGCAAGCGTTTGGGTGCCTTGCCGTCCAATAAAAACGACGTACAAGCCATGGCAGGTTCCGGGACGGAAGCCGAGAGGGGAAGTCAGATGAGTCGCGTTGCGTTGGTAACCGGCGGCACCCGAGGGATCGGGGCGTCGGTGTGCGTGGCCTTGAAGGCAGCCGGCTACAAGGTGGCCGCCAACTATGCCGGGAACGAGGAGGCCGCGGCTGGCTTCACCGCCGCGACCGGCATCCCGGCCTTCAAATGGGACGTGTCGGATTTCGAGGCCTGCAAGGCCGGCGTCGCCAGGGTGGCGGCCGAGCTCGGCCCCGTCGACGTGCTGGTCAACAATGCCGGCATCACCCGCGACGGCATGCTGCACAAGATGACCGCCGAGCAGTGGTACGCGGTGATCAACACCAACCTCAACTCGCTGTTCAACATGTCGCGGCAGGTGATCGAGGGCATGCGCGAGCGCAATTTCGGGCGCATCGTCAACATCTCCTCCATCAACGGCCAGAAGGGACAGATGGGGCAGACCAACTATGCCGCCGCCAAGTCCGGCGACCTCGGCTTCACCAAGGCGCTGGCACAGGAGAACGCCAACAAGGGCATCACGGTGAATGCCATCTGCCCCGGCTACATCGCCACCGAAATGGTCAAGGCGGTGCCGCAGGAGGTGATCGAGAAGAAGGTGCTGCCGCAGATTCCGGTCGGCCGGCTCGGCGAACCGGAGGAGATCGCCCGCTGCGTGGTGTTCCTGGCGGCGGACGAGGCGTCCTTCATCACCGGCTCGACGCTGACCGCCAATGGCGGCCAGTTCATGATCTGAGCCGCGACCTGCCGGCCGCCTCCGGGCGGGCCGGCTACCTCGTCTCGGTCCTCAGCACCTTGCCGGTGGCGGCGTCGACGTCGACTTCCATGCGGCGGCCGGCGCCGTCGCGGCCTTCGGCTTCCCATTTGCGACCGTCGAGTTCGAGCTGCGTGACGGTGGCGAGGCCGTTCGCGCGGACGATGCGCAGCGCGTCGTCGATGCTGATCGCCGGCGTCTGGGCGCGGACCGGCAAGGCAAGGCCGGCGAACAGGGCGGCACCGAGCAGGGCCGAGCCGAGCTTGGCGTAGCGGAACGCGGCATGGCCGCTGCCGCTTTCGGTGCGGCCGAACCGGATGGAGGCGAGGCGGGTGGAGGCCATGGCATTCTATCCCTGCTGTCGGATCACCCGGATGAGATAGGTCGCCATTCCGCGCGATCCAGCGGACGATGGGCTGATTTTGGAAAACTGAGCCGCTCCGTCGCGACGCGCCGCCGCGATCGACCGCCTTCGCAAGGCGGCGGCCGGCGGGCGAGCGCCCGGCAGGCCGTCCTCCCTTCCCCGGCCCGCTGGCCCTCTGCGGGAGAGCCCGGTGTTGTGCCGGCAGGATTCGGCGCCGCTGCGGGAGAGCCTGGCTCGCGCCGGCAGGATTTGGCGCTGCTGCGGGAGAGCCCGGCTCGCGCCGGGACTTGGCGCCGCGGCGCGTGACGGTCATAAGGGACACCCCTATCCCGGTGTTCTCCCATGTCCGCTTCGATTCCGCGCTCCGTCGCCACCCTTGTCGGCTTTTCCGCCATCCTGCTCTGGGCGACGCTGGCGCTTGCCACGTCGGCGACCGGCGCGGTGCCGCCCTTCCTGCTCACCGCGCTCACCTTTGCGATCGGGGGCGGGGTCGGGCTCATTGCGGCGATGGTGCGCGGCGTCGGGCTGTCGGTGCTGCGCCAGCCCTGGCTGGTCTGGCTGCACGGCGTCGGCGGCCTGTTCGGCTACCATTTCTTCTATTTCTCGGCGCTGAAGCTGGCGCCGCCGGCGGAAGCGGGGCTGATCGCCTATCTCTGGCCGCTGCTCATCGTGCTGATGTCGGCGACGCTGCCGGGCGAGCGGCTGCGCCCCGCCCATATCGTCGGCGCGCTGATGGGGCTGGCCGGGACGATCCTGCTGCTCGGCGCTCGTGCCGGCGGCTTCGGCTTCTCACCGGCTTACCTGCCGGGCTACGCCGCGGCGGCGCTGTGCGCGGTGATCTGGTCGAGCTATTCGGTGCTGGCGCGCCGCTTCGCCGACGTGCCCACCGAGGCGGTGGCGGGGTTCTGCCTCGCCACGGCGGCGCTGTCCGTGCCGTGCCATCTCATCTTCGAGCCGGCGGTCTGGCCGTCGGGGACGGAATGGCTGGCGGTGGCGGCGCTCGGCATCGGGCCAGTCGGCATCGCCTTCTACACCTGGGACATCGGCATGAAGCGCGGCGACATGCGCCTGCTCGGCGTCGCCTCCTATGCGGCGCCAGTGCTGTCGACGCTGCTTCTCGTCGCCACCGGCTTCGCCAGCGCCAGCTGGGCACTGGCCGGGGCCTGCGCCCTCATCGTCGGCGGCGCCGGGGTGGCGACGCTGCTCGCGCGCAAATAGCCGGGATAGCGGGCAGGATCAGCCCGGCTGCCAGCCCGGCGGGGCCAGCTCGAAGCCGGCGAATTCGAAGCCCGGCGCCACGGTGCAGCCGACCAGCGTCCAGTCGCCGAGGCTGCGGGCCGCCTGCCAGGCACCGCGCGGCACCACCCGCTGGGGCTCCTCGCCGGCGGCGAGGTCAGGGCCGAGACGGAGGGATTGCACCGGGGCGGCATCGCCCGCGGCCAGCGAGAGCTCGAGCGGCGCCCCCGCATGCCAGTGCCAGATCTCCACCGCGTCGACCCGGTGCCAGTGCGATTCCTCGCCCGCCGCCAGCAGGAAATAGATGGCGGTGGAGGCGGAGCGCCCGTCTTCCAGGCGATGGGGATCGCGGAAGGTCTCGCGGAAATGCCCGCCCTCGGGATGCGGTTCGAGCCCGAGGCGGGCGATGATCTCGGCGGCGGACAGAGTGGGGACCGCCATCGCCGTCAGCCCCGGAACTGGCTCTTGAGCTCGCGCAGCTCGGTGAACACCGCGGCGGGTTCGGCGCCGGCGAGGCCGAGCTTCGCCGCCAGCGCCGGGTCGTCGGCCCGGAGGAACGGGTTGCTGGCCTTCTCCCTGCCGATGCTGGTGGGCAGTGTCGGCTTGCCCTGCGCACGCAGGGCCTCCGCCGAAGCGAGATGATCGCGCGAGGCGGCGTTGTCGGGGTCGACATGCACGGCGAAGCGGCCGTTGGAGAGGGTGTATTCGTGGCCGCAATAGACCGCGATGTCGTCCGGCAGCGCCCGCAGCCGCAGCAGCGAGTTCCACAGCACCGGCGGGTCGCACTCGAAGGGCCGGCCGCAGCCCATGACGAACAGCGTGTCGCCGCTGAACAATAGCCGCTCGCCCTCGAACAGGAAGACAATATGGCCCTTGGTATGGCCGGGGGTTTCGAGCACCCGCCCGACCAGGCTGCCCACCGCCACCGGGTCGCCGTCCACCACGGCGAAGTCGAGGCCGGGAATGGTGTCGCGCTCCGCCCGGGGGCCGATCACCGTCGCGCCGTAGCGGGCCTTCAGGGCCTCCACGCCGGCAATGTGATCGGTGTGGTGGTGGGTGACGAGGATATGCGTCAGCGTCCAGTCCTCGCGCTCGAGCGCGGCAAGGACCGGCGCCACCTCCGGCACGTCGACGACCGCGGTCGCCTCCGTCACCGGATCGCGCAGCAGCACGGCATAATTGTCGGCGAGGCAGGGGATCAGGCGAAGCTCGACCGGCATGGAGTTCCTCGACGGGCGTTCCCGATGGGCGTTTGGCTCGGCGTCCTCGAACGAGATGGGCGCGGGAGGCGGCACCGTCCGGGGGACGGTGCCGGGTTTTCCGGGTGCCGGTTCAGCGGCATTCCTGCGCGGCGCGATCCACCGCCGCGGAGATGCCGCTCAGCGAATAGGTGTCGGTGGTGACGTTGCCGCGTATCGACGAGCTCTTCACCACCACGTCCCTGCCGCGCCGCATGGCGTCGAGCAGGCGGTTCTCCTCCGCCACGTTGCGCACCCAGGCGCCGGATCCCCGGGTATAGAGATCGAAGGAAGCCGGGCCGATGGTGAGGGTGGCGTCCGAGCCTTCCTTCAGCGGGAAGCCCATGACGACGCTGATCTCGTTCTTCACATTCTCCGCCGTGCGGGTGCTGATGAAGAAATAGGCAGGATCGCGGTTCAGCCCGGCGGGAGCGCGCGACTTCGGCTGCGAGAGCGCGTAGCAGATCTTGCCGCTGCCGCTGTCGTCCAGATAAACGCCCCAATCACCGAACTGACCAACCAGCTTCGGCGCCGCTTCGGCGCCGGCCGTTCCGATGAGTGCCAGTGCCAGGCCGGCGAGTGCCGCGCGCGCCTTGCGTCGTGCCATCGTCGATCGCTCCTGTGTTATGCTTTCACCGCGGTCGCGGCTTCGCTCAATGCTCCGTTCAGACCGCTAAAGGGATATCTGCCCCTCGGACGGCTGTGAACCCTTCCGACGGGGATGTGACCGCTTTGGCGGAGAATTGGGCTCATCTTCGAGTGATTTTGCCGCGGAGGTAAATGAAGGATTACTGCGGGACGTGAAAGCCGTGGAAAGCCTTCACGCGCGTGTGATGCGCTCCATCGCCCGCCGGGCCGCCTCGCGGTGGACCGGCGTGATGTGAGCGGCGAGCAGGTTGAGGGCGGTGGCGAGCACGGCCGCGTCGTCGGTGAAGCCGAGCATGGGCAGGATGTCGGGAACCGTATCCGTCGGCAGCAGGAAATAGGCGAGGGAGCCGAACAGCACGGCGCGCACCTTCACCGGGGTGTTCCGGTCGAGCGCGCAGTAATAGGCCGCCGCGGCATCCGCCGCGAAGGGGATACGGCCGGCGGCGGCGGCAAGCTTGCGCCAGAAGCCGGCTCGCACTTCCTGTTCGTCGGCGGCGTTTCCAGTGCCGCCGAGATCGGCTTCGGTCGCATCGAAGGCGTCGGTGAAAGCGGCTGCGGAGCGGGTGGCCATATGAAACTCGTCTGCCATGACCATGAGATGGCCCCGCCTATCGTCATCCGCAATATGTCCGGCGCAAGGCAGACCCGCAGATGGGGCGTCTACATCAGCGGATAGGCGGCCTCGACGCGGTAGGGGCCGCCGCCGACCGAATCCCGCGAGGAGTAGAGCACGAAGCGGGAGACCTCGAAGGTCGGCGAGCGGTAGTAGCCGCGGATGGAAAGATAGTCCGCCACCTGGCGCGGCGCGGCGTCGCGCAGGCGGGCCAGGGTGACGTGCGGGCGGAAGTTTCGCCCCTCCGGCGGCAGGCCGATGCGCTTCATCAGCCGCTCGTGCTCGGCCTGCAACTCGTTGAGCGCGCTGTTGGTCTTGACCGCCGCGAAGATGGCGCGCGGCTTGTTGTTGCCGAACTGGTCGACGCCGTCGAGGGTGAGGTCGAAGCCGAAGCGATCGACCTCGTCGAGCGCGGCAGCCGCGTCGCGCGCCACGGCGTGATCGACATCGCCGATGAAGCGCAGGGTGACGTGGTAGAATTCCGGGTCGATCCATCGCGCCCCCGGCAGGCCGCCGCGCAGCATCGACAGGGTGCCGGCGACATTGGCCGGGATTTCGAGGGCGGTGAAAAGCCGTGGCATGGCCGGCCTCCCTGGTAGCCTCGGGATCGTCTGGGCAATTTGATACGGATTCGCGCGCCGAGGAAAAGCGCAAAAATCGGGCAGCCTGCCTCCCGCCATCGGCCGCTCGGCGAAGCTGACGGCCCTGCGCGAAGCC
Source organism: Ancylobacter oerskovii (assembly GCF_018390555.1). Taxonomy (GTDB): domain Bacteria; phylum Pseudomonadota; class Alphaproteobacteria; order Rhizobiales; family Xanthobacteraceae; genus Ancylobacter; species Ancylobacter oerskovii. The sequence goes on from NZ_JAHBGB010000041.1 coordinate 347,177, forward strand.
TGTATGTTGATCCTCCATGACCGAATCGCTCGACGATACCGACGTTCCCGCACCCGCCGACGCGCCGGTTGAGCCGATCGCGTTCGCTTCCGTCGCCGCGATCTATCGCTATCCGGTCAAGGGGCTGACCCCGGAACCGCTCGATGTCGCGGAACTGACCGCCGGCGGCTATTTCCCCGGCGACCGGCTCTATGCCATCGAGAACGGGCCCTCCGGCTTCGTCGCCGAGGCGCCGGCGTTCCAGCCGAAGATCAAGTTCCTCATGCTGATGCGCAACGAGCGGCTCGCCGCCCTCGATGCACGTTACGAGGATGCCGCGACGACGCTCGTCATTCGCCATGAGGGCGCGGAAGTGGTGCGCGGCGACCTTTCCACCGAGGAGGGGCGGGCGGCGATCGAGCTGTTCTTCCAGCGCTACGCCCGATACGAATTGCGCGGCGCGCCCAAGGTGCTGGCGGCGCCGGAGGGATTCCGCTTCGTCGACACCACCGAGGGGTACATCTCGCTCATCAACCTCGCCAGCTGCCGGGCGCTGGAGGAGATGATCGGCAAGCCCGTCGATCCGCTGCGTTTCCGCGCCAATCTCTATCTGTCCGGCATGGAGCCGTGGGAGGAGATGGATCTCGTCGGCCACACCATCGAGATCGGCGAGCAGGTGAAGCTGAGGATCACCGAGAGCATCGTGCGTTGCGCCGCCACCAATGTCGATCCGGCCAGCGCGGTGCGCGATCTCGACATTCCCGGGACGCTGAACCGCCAGCTCGGCCACAATCATTGCGGCATCTTCGCCGAGGTGGTTTCGGGCGGGGCGATCAATCGGGGCGACGCGGTGCGCCTGCGGTTGCAGCCGTAAGCGTCAATGCCGGGCGGCGAGGCCGCCCGAGGTCAGGACGACCGCAAGCCTCCCCATCCACGTTCTGTGTCGGTCGATGTCGCGCGGCTGCGGTCTGGCGTCCGTGGCCTGCGGCAGCGATCCGGCGCAGCCATCGTCTCCGAGCGATGACGGCCTGAAACGCAACAGCCCGGCACGAGGCCGGGCTGCAAGATCACGGACGCCGGGACGCAGGCCCGGGCTCGGCTCTCACTCGCCGGCTTCGGCGGGCTCGGCCGGCGTGTCCCCCTCGGCATCGCCGGCCCGGCGGTAGCGCCGGCGGCGGGTGCGGGGCTTGGCGGCATCGTCGGTCGCCTCCGGCGCCGGAGCGTCGGCGGCCGCCGGCTCGCTGGGCTGGGCGGGAGCCGCGGCCGCGGCGCGCGAGCGGCGCGCGGGTGCCGCGGGCACGGGGGCGGGCTCGGGTTCCGCCTGCGGAGCCGGCACGGGTGCGGGCGCGGCCGCCGCGACGGGCGGAACCGGCTCGGGCGCGGCGGCTACCGGCACCGGGCCGCTGCTCTGGGTGATGAAGGCCGGCAGGCCGATCTCGGCCTCGACATCCGGGCCGAGAACCGGCTGCGGCTGGTTGCCGGGATCGCGATAGGCATTCTCGCGCGGCTCGCGCTGCGGGCGCTCGCCGCGCTCCCAGCGATTCTGCCGCGGCTGGTCGGAGCGGTAGTCGCGATCCTCGCGCGGGCCACGCTCATTGCGCTGGTTGTTGCGATCCTGATTGCGGTCGCGATTGTCCCGGTTGTCACGGGAATCCCGGTTGTCGCGATTATCCCGGTTGTCACGGGGCTCGCGATTGTCGCGGTTGTCCCGGCGATTATAGCCGTCGCGATCGCGGAAATTGTCGCGCCCTCCCTCGCGGCCCTGCTCGCGGCCGCCGTCCTCGCGCTGGGGCGCCTCGCGCGGCTGCTGCAACTGCGCGTTCGGCTGCGCCTCGCCGCTCTCCTCGAAGTCGAAGTCGTCCTCGTCCTCGTCCGGGCGCTGGAAAGGCTGGCCCTGGACGCCGAACTGGGCCTGCACCGCGGCGATGATGCGGAAATAATGCTCGGCGTGCTGGAGATAGTTCTCCGCCGCCACCGGATCGCTCGAAGCCTGGGCGTCGCGGGCGAGCTGCAGATATTTCTCGGCGATGGTCTGGGCGGTGCCGCGGACCTTCACGTCCGGCCCGTTGGATTCATAGACCCGGGTCAGCGGGTTCTGGCTGCGCCGGTTGGTATTGTTCCGGCCACGCATACGCTTCTGCTGGTTGTTATTTCGCATCGAGTCTGGTCTCTGCTGCCGCACGTCCCGATGGGCAAGCGCCATGCCGGGAAGCCTGCGGGCGGGTCAATCGCCTTCTGGTGTTCGTATCGTCTTGGTGTGCGTCACAATCGTCGTTTCAGGCGCAGCCTTCGGAAAAAATCTCGACCGGGCAATTCCGGCAGGTTCAGCGCGGGGGACAGCGTCTCCGCCGCGGTGCCTGTACACGGAACAGCCCCGGAAACTGACCGTCCGGCGAAACATCCGGGCCTGGCGCGCCACCATGAAGTTCAAAACCGAAGTTCGAAACCTCTGCGCCCACCCGCATCCGGCCGGGAAATCCGGCCGCCGCCGTGACATTCACACCCTGCCGGCACGCTTCGAGCGCTGCCGTCAGCTTCGCGCTCTGCCGCGTGTCAGACATGCGGCCAAACGACTGAAGCAATCCTGTCCTAGGTGACATCGACCTCCCTTGCGGGAGAACTTCCGGTCAGGGGATCGTCCCGGCCGCGCAAGCCGTTCCGAAATCAACATCCTGTCGGTGAATGATGTCTCAGGTCGATTCCTGTGACCGGACACTAATCGGTTCGGTAGTTGGTTCCAAGCCCTTTTTTGCTGCAGGTCGGACGATCTCACGCCGGTGTGGTGACCAGGGCGCGGGCGATGCCGCCGAGATCGACGCGCGCCGGCCCGTCTATGCCGAGACCGGCCTTCACGAGCAATTGCGCGACCGCTGCTTCCTGTCCAACCCCCAATTCGAGAATGGCCCGGCCACCGGGCAACAATAGGGCAGGCAGGAATCCGGCGATGGCGCGATAGGCCGCCAGCCCGTCGGGGCCGCCGTCGAGAGCCATATGGGGATCGTGGGCGCGCACGTCCACCTCAAGGCGGTCGATGGCCGCGGTCTCGATATAGGGCGGGTTGGAAATCACGAGATCGAAGCCTCCGCCAAGCGGCGCGGCCCAGTCGCCGACCAGCACGGCGGCGCGGGACCCGAGGCCGAGGGCGACGAGATTGGCCCGGGCCTGTCGCGCCGCGCCTTCCGAGCGATCGACGCCGATGCCGAAGGCGTTGGGGCGCTCCGACAGCAGCGCCGCGAGGAGGGCGCCGCTGCCGGTGCCGAGATCGAGCACCCGCAACGGCTGGAGACGATCGGGGAAGGCGGCCAGCGCGGCTTCCACCAGCGTCTCGGTGTCCGGGCGCGGCACCAGCGTTTCGGGCGAGAGCGTGAAGTCGAGGCTCCAGAATTCGCGCTTTCCGGTCAGCCGCGCCAGAGGCTCGCCGTCGGCGCGGCGGCGGGCGAGTGCGCGGAGCCGTGCCGCCTCGGTCGCCTCGACGGCAAGCTCCGCCCGGGCGATCAGCTCGGCATCGCCGAGGCCGAGCGCCTGGCGCACCAGCAACCGTGCCTCGCGCCGTGCCGAATCGATGCCGGCGGCGGCGAGGGTGCCGGCGATCTCGCGGATCAGCGCCGCGCGCGTGACCGGCATCGGCCTAGTTCCAGCCGGCCGATTCGGCCTCGGCCAGCAGCGCCGCCTGATGCTCGGTGACCAATGAATCGACCAGCTCGCCGAGCGCGTCGCCGGCGACGATTTCCGGCAGCTTGTAGAGGGTGAGGCCGATGCGGTGATCGGTCACGCGTGCCTGCGGGAAATTATAGGTGCGGATGCGCTCGGAGCGGTCGCCGGAGCCGACCTGCAGCTTGCGCTCGCTGGCGCGGGCGCTGTCGCGCTTCTCGCGTTCGGCGTCGTAGAGCCGGGCGCGCAGGAGGCTCATGGCGCGCGCCTTGTTCTTGTGCTGCGAGCGCTCGTCCTGCACCGCCACCACGACGCCGGTGGGAAGGTGGGTGATGCGCACCGCGCTCTCGGTCTTGTTCACATGCTGGCCGCCGGCGCCGGAGGCGCGGAACACGTCGATCCTGAGGTCGCCCTCGTCGATGCCGATATCGACCTCCTCGACCTCCGGCAGCACCGCCACCGTGGCGGCGGAGGTGTGGATGCGGCCCGAGCCTTCGGTCTCCGGCACGCGCTGCACGCGATGCACGCCGGATTCGAACTTCAACTTCGCATAGGCGCCGCGGCCATGGATGGCGGCGATGATTTCCTTGTAGCCGCCGGCGGTGCCCTCGCTCATCGACAGCACCTCGACGGACCAGCCATTGAGCCCGGCGAAGCGCTCATACATGCGGAACAGGTCGCCGGCGAACAGCGCCGCCTCGTCGCCGCCGGTGCCGGCGCGCACTTCGAGGATGACGCCGCGCTCGTCCATCGCGTCCTTGGGCAGCAGCGCGAGCCGCACCTCATGGGTGAGCGCCTCGACCTTCTCTTCCAGCTCGGCGGCCTCGGCGGCGGCGAGCTCGGCCATTTCGCGGTCGGTCCCCGCGTCCTCGGCGAGATGCTGCGCCTCGGCGAGCTCGCGCTCGGCGGCACGCAGCGCCTTCACCCGCTCGATCAGCGGCGAGAGGTCGGCGAATTCGCGGGAGAGACGGACATAGGCCTCGGCATCGGGGCTGGCGGAGAGCGCATGCTCGATCTCGGCGTGACGGGCGAGAAGCTGGTCGAGCCGGGCGTCGGGGAGGGCGGTGGTCACAGCGGCAGGCCGGTGGTTTCGGCGAAGGCCTTCAGGTGCGGCCGCAGGCTGGCGATATGGGTCTCCCCCTTCAGCAGCGGCTCCACCAGCGCGGCGACGGCGCCGAGGTCGAGGTCGAGGAACATCGCCTTCACCGGGCCATAGGCGGCGGGGGAGAGCGACAGCTTGCGGTAGCCGATGGCGGCCAGCGCCAGCGCCTCTAGCGGCCGCGAGGCGAGTTCGCCGCACAGCGTCACCTGCTTGCCGTGGCGTTCGGCGGCGTCGGCAATGGCCTTCAGCGCGTTGAGGGCGGCCGGCGACAGGGGATCGAAGCGGTCGGCGACGCGCGGATTGCCGCGATCGGCGGCGAACAGGAACTGCACCAGGTCGTTGGAGCCGACCGAGGCGAAGTCGATGCGCTCGAACAGGGCGTCGAGCTGGAACAGCAGCGACGGCACTTCCAGCATCACCCCCACCAGCACCCGCTCGGGCAGGCCGTGGCCGTGACGGCGCAGATGGGTGAGCTCGCGCTCGACGATGTGGCGCGCCTTGTCGAACTCCTCCACCGCCGCCACCATCGGGAAGATGAGGCGCAGTTCGCGCCCGTTGGCGGCGCGCAGCAGAGCACGGACCTGGCTGCGCAGCAGGCCCGGCCGGTCGAGGCCGAGGCGGATGGCACGCCAGCCGAGCGCCGGGTTTTCCTCCTCGATCGCCCGCATATAGGGCAGCACCTTGTCGCCGCCGATGTCGAGGGTGCGGAACACCACCGGCCGCCCATCGGCGGCGTCGAGCACCGAGCGGTAGAGCTTCAGCTGCTCGTTGGTCCGCGGGAAGGCGGAGGCGATCATGAACTGCAGCTCGGTGCGGAACAGGCCGATGCCCGAGGCCCCGGTTTCGGCGATGTGCGGCAGGTCGACCAGCAGGCCAGCATTCAGGTGCAGGTCGATGGCGACGCCGTCGCGGGTGACGGTGGGCATGTCGCGCAGGGCGGCATATTGCTCCAGCCGCTTGGCGCGGAAGCGCACCTTCTCGACATAGACGCCCTCGACGTCGACGGGCGGGCGCACATGCACCTCGCCCGATACGCCGTCGACGATGATGGGGTCGCCGGCATCCACCAGCCCGACGATGTTCTCGATATGCCCGACGGCGGCGATGTTGAGCGCGCGGGCGACGATGGTGAGATGGCTGGTCGCCGCGCCCTCTTCCAACACCAGGCCGCGGATGCGGGTGCGGTCATAGTCGAGCAGCGCCGCCGGGCTCATGTTGCGGGCGACGATGATGGCGTTGTCCGGCAGCGCCATCTTCTCCGGCCCGCCGGCGCGGCCGGTGAGCTGGCGCAGCAGCCGGTTGGCGAGGTCGTCGAGATCGTGCATCCGCTCGCGCAGATACGGGTCGGTCATGCGCAGCATGCGCGCGCGGGTGTCCGACTGCACGCGCTCGACCGCGCCTTCCGCCGTGAGGCCGGTCATCACCGCCTCGCGCATGCGGTTGATCCACCCGCGGTCGTGGGCGAACATCCGGTAGGCCTCGAGGATCTCGCGATGCTCGCCGACGCGGGCGACGCCCTCGTCCTCCAGCATGCTGTCGATGGAGGCGCGCAGCGTCTCCACCGCCTGGTCGAGCCGGTCGAGCTCGCCGGGCACGTCGTCGGCGATGACCTTGGTCACCTCGATGCGCGGCTCGTGCAGTACCACATGGCCGAGGCCGATACCCTCGGAAAGCGCGCTGCCGGTGAGGTGCAGCGGCCGGCGGGCGGCCGGCTCGGCGCCGGGCAGGGCGAGGGCGGTCAATTCGCCGGAGGCGATGATCTCGGCCAGCACCATGGCGGTGGTCTGCAGCGCCTCGATCTCCTCCTCGGTATAGGAGCGATGGGCGCGGTTCTGCACCACCAGCACGCCGAGCGTGTTGCCGGCGCGCAGGATCGGCACGCCGAGGAAGGAATGGTAAATTTCCTCGCCGGTTTCCGGCCGGTAGGAGAAGGCCGGGTGTGCCTGGGCGTTGGAGAGGCTGATCGGCTCGGCCTCGCGCGCGACGGTGCCGACGAGGCCCTCGTCGATGCGCATCACCGTGAGATGCACGGCGCTGCGGTTGAGGCCCTCGGTGGCGTAGAGCTCCAGCGTGCCGTCGACGCGCAGCACATAGACCGAGCAGACCTCGGCCACCATGTTGGCCGCGATCAGGACCACGATCTTGTCGAGGCGGTCCTGCGCGCTGACCGGCTCCGCCATGACCTCGCGCAGGCGGCGCAGCAGCACGCGCGGACCGCCGAGGGCGCTACGCATCGGCCGTCCCTGGGTTCCGGGCCTGATCTCGGCGCTCGCCGAGTCCCGAACTGTCGAAGAATCGACGCGGCTGGAGCCGCGCCGCCGAAATGATGCCGTCAGGCGTCGAGCCCGTATACCGAATGCAGCGTCCGCACGGCAAGTTCGGTATAGGCCGCGTCGATCAGCACCGAGATCTTGATCTCGGAGGTGGAGATGGCGCGGATGTTGATGCCGCGCTCGGACAGCGCCTTGAAGGCGCGGGCCGCTACACCGGCATGTGAGCGCATGCCGATGCCGATGATCGAGATCTTCACCACGTCGGTGGCGCCCTCGATGGTGCCGAAGCCGATCTCCGCCTTCACCGGCGCGAGGGCGGCCTTGGCGCGCTCGAAATCGGCGGTCGGCACGGTGAAGGTGATGTCGGTGAAGCCTTCCGCCGACACGTTCTGCACGATCATGTCGACATTGATGTTGGCGTCGGCCAGCGGCACGAAGACGTTGGCGGCGATGCCCGGCTTGTCCGGCACGCGGCGGATGCTCACCTGGGCCTCGTCGCGCGCGAAGGCGATGCCGGTGACGACTTCACTCTCCACGATTTCCTCCTCGTCGCAGATCAGGGTGCCCGGCGGGTCGCCGGCGGTCTTCAGTTCCGGTGCGTCCGGGTCGGTGAAGCTGGAGCGCACGAAGGTGCGCACCTTGTGCACCATGGCCATCTCGACCGAACGTACCTGCAATACCTTGGCGCCCAGCGACGCCATCTCCAGCATTTCCTCGAAGGCGACCTTGTCGAGGCGCTTGGCCTTGGGAACGATGCGCGGATCAGTGGTGTAGACGCCGTCGACATCGGTGTAGATGTCGCAGCGATCGGCCTTGATGGCGGCGGCGACCGCCACGGCGCTGGTGTCCGAGCCGCCGCGGCCCAGCGTGGTGATGCGTCCCGACGCCTCGTGCATGCCCTGGAAGCCGGCGATCACGGCCACTTCGCGTCCCTCGCCGAATCGGGCGACGATCTCGTCGCCGTTCACCGAGAGGATGCGCGCCGAGCCATGGGCGTCGTCGGTGGAGACCGGCAGCTGCCAGCCCTGCCAGGAGCGGGCGGGAATGCCCATGTCCTTCAGCGCGATGGCGAGAAGGCCGGACGTCACCTGCTCGCCGGAGGCGACGATGGCGTCATATTCGCGCGGATCGTAGAGCACCGCCGTCTCGCGGCACCAGCCGACCAGCTCGTTGGTCTTGCCGGACATGGCGGACACCACCACGGCGACCTCGTGCCCGGCGTCGATCTCGCGTTTGACGTGGCGGGCGACGTTCTTGATGCGCTCAATGTTCGCGACGGACGTGCCGCCGAACTTCATCACCAGACGTGCCATGGGAAGAAACCGTACCGCTTGTTCTTATGTCGGGCGCAAGGGAGGCATCCCCCGGGCCGAAAAGGCGCGTATACATATCCACCTCGCGCCCCGGCCGCAACGCCCGCGCGCGGGTCGGGAGCGAGCTTGGAATTCTTCCCGGATGCGCCCATTTTCCGAGCCGCAGAGCCGATAGAGCCGAGAGCGCCTGATGACCGAGACCGCCGAAACCGCCACCACCGTCGATCCCCGCGAAGTGGAGCGCTTTGCCGCTCTCGCCGCCGAATGGTGGAATCCGCGCGGCAAGATGGGGGTTCTCCACAAGTTCAATCCGGTGCGCCTCGCCTGGCTGCGCGAGAAGATCGTCGCGCATTTCGGCCGCGACCCGCGCGCCATGCGCCCGCTGGAAGGACTGCGCCTGCTCGACATCGGCTGCGGCGGCGGCCTCTTGTGCGAGCCGCTGGCGCGGATGGGCGCCAGCGTCGTCGGCATCGATCCGGCCGAGAAGAATGTGCGCGTCGCCTCGCTGCATGCCGAGCAGAGCGGCGCGCCGGTCGAGTACCGCGCCACCACCGCCGAGGCGCTGGCGGAGGCCGGCGAGCGGTTCGACGTGGTGCTGGCCATGGAGGTGGTGGAGCATGTCGCCGATGTCGGGCTGTTCGTGAACAGCGCCGCCAGCATGGTGAAGCCGGGCGGGCTCATGGCCGCCGCGACGCTCAACCGCACCGGCCGCAGCTTCGCGCTGGCCATCGTGGGGGCGGAATATGTGCTGGGCTGGCTGCCGAAGGGCACGCATGACTGGAAGCGCTTCGTCACCCCGGAAGAGCTGGCGGACGCCATGGCCGCCGGCGGCCTCGCGGTGATCGACCGCGAAGGCGTGGTGTTCAATCCGTTCCTCAACGAGTGGCGGCGCTCCAGCGATCTCGGCGTCAACTACATGCTGCTCGCCGAGCGGCCGGCCTGAGGAGCCGCGGGCCCGAGGGAGCCGCCGCTCGCTACCACGGTGGAGTGCAGCCCTCCCGAGGCGCAAGCGCTCTTCTCCCTCTCCCCGTGGGGGAGAGGGGCGGGGTGAGGGGCCTTCCCGGCTTCCCGATCACTTAGTCGCTCACGGGCCGCCTCTCCTCGGCGGAAAGAGGCGGCCGGACGCTCAATAGACGATGCGGTTCTCCGGCCGGATCACCGGGGCGAAGCGTTCCGCCTCGGTCGGCTCGCCGGGGGACGGCAGCGTGTGCAGATGCACGTCGGTGGCGCCGGCCGCCCGCAACAGATCGAGCGCCCGCGCCTCATGCGCGGCGTCGCGGGTATAGACCCAGAGCAGCAGCCCGCCATTGCGCAGATGTCCGGCGATGGCGGTGGCATGCTCGCGCCCGAACATCCGGGCCAGCCACAACCCGACGGCGCCGCCGATGCCGCAGGAGGCGAGGGCGACGGCCACCACCGCCAGCATGGTGCCGCCGCTCGCGGCCATGATGACGCCGCCGACCATCGCCGGCACATAGGCGGCGGCGGCGACGATGCCGCCCCGGGCCTCCGCCAGCGATTCGCTCTCCTCATGCGAGCTGCGCGGTACGGCGAACTGGTCCGCCAGCTCGCCGGTGGCCAGCCAGCCACGGCCGAGCCGGCGCCGGATGGCGTCCTCGCTGGCGAGAATGCTGAGTTCGCTGCGGTCGAAGCCGGCGGTCTCGAGGTCCTTGACGGCGCGTTCCAGCTCCTGGGCGCTGGCGAACAATCCGACCGCTTCCGTCCGGGACGACGGTTCGCGAGTGTCGAAAGCCATGGCGGCCTCCCTGTTTGCGGGCGGCCGAGCGCCGCCCGACGGGAGGGATTATAGCGCAGAATGACGGCTTCCGCTGCCCGGCCCCCGACATGGGCGCGGATCGGTATTTTCTGCCGCCGCGCCCCCTTTCGTTGCCGATCTGCCACACTACATGAGCAGGGACGGATCGCCTGATCGGGGTCCGTCGCGGCGGCCGGGATACGGGCGCCGCCGTCCCGATGTGCCGTTCGCGCTTCCAGGAGGCGGACGGGGGGCCAGGAGGCAACGAGACATGAATTTCGAGACCTATACCGAGCGCGCGCGCGGCTTCATCCAGTCCGCCCAGTCGCTCGCCCTTCGCGAGGGGCACCAGCAGTTCACCCCGGAGCATCTGCTCAAGGTGCTGCTGGACGATCCCGAGGGGCTGTGCGCCGGGCTGATCCAGCGCGCCGGCGGCGATGCCCGCATGGTGCTCGCCGATACCGAAGCCGCCTTGAACAAGCTGCCCAAGGTGCAGGGTTCCGGCGCCGGCCAGGTCTATCTGGCGCCGGCGACCGCGCGCGTGTTCGACGCCGCGGAGAAGGCGGCGAAGAAGGCCGGCGACGGCTATGTCACCGTCGAGCGGCTGCTGCTGGCGCTGGCGCTGGAGAAGGACAGCGAGGCGGGCAAGATCCTCAGCAAGTCGGGTGCGAGCCCGCAGAAGATCAACGCCGCCATCGAGGCGCTGCGCAAGGGCCGCACGGCCGACAGCGCCACCGCCGAGAACGCCTATGACGCCTTGAAGAAATACTCCCGCGACCTCACCAAGGACGCCCGCGAGGGCAAGCTCGACCCGGTGATCGGCCGCGACGAGGAAATCCGCCGCACCATCCAGGTGCTGGCGCGTCGCACCAAGAACAATCCCGTCCTCATCGGCGAGCCCGGCGTCGGCAAGACCGCCATCGTCGAGGGCCTCGCCCTGCGCATCGTCGACGGCGACGTGCCGGAGAGCCTGAAGGACAAGAGCCTGCTGGCCCTCGACATGGGCGCCTTGATCGCCGGCGCGAAATATCGCGGCGAGTTCGAGGAGCGGCTGAAGAGCGTGCTCTCCGAGGTCGAGGCGGCCGAGGGCGGCATCATCCTGTTCATCGACGAGATGCACACGCTGGTCGGCGCCGGCAAGGCGGACGGGGCGATGGACGCTTCCAATCTGCTCAAGCCTGCGCTGGCGCGCGGCGAGCTGCACTGCGTCGGCGCCACCACGCTCGACGAGTACAGGAAGCACGTCGAGAAGGACCCGGCGCTCGCCCGCCGTTTCCAGCCGGTCTTCGTCTCCGAGCCGACGGTGGAGGACACCGTCTCCATCCTGCGCGGCATCAAGGAAAAGTACGAGCTGCATCACGGCGTGCGCATCACCGACAGCGCGCTCGTCGCGGCGGCGACCTTGTCCAACCGCTACATCACCGACCGCTTCCTGCCCGACAAGGCGATCGACCTGATCGACGAGGCCGGCTCGCGCCTGCGCATGCAGGTCGACAGCAAGCCGGAGGAGCTCGACAATATCGACCGCGAGATCGTGCGCCTGCGCATCGAGCAGGAGGCGCTGAAGAAGGAGAGCGACGCCGGCTCCAGGGATCGGCTGAAGAAGCTGGAGAAGGAGCTCGCCGACCTCGAGGAGCAGTCCTCCTCGATCACCTCGCGCTGGAAGGCGGAGAAGGACAAGCTCGGCGACGCGCAGAAGCTGAAGAGCGACCTCGAAAAGGCGCGCGCCGATCTCGCCATCGCCCAGCGCAATGGCGAGTACCAGAAGGCCGGCGAGCTCGCCTACGGCACCATTCCGGCGCTGGAGAAGAAGCTCGCCGAGATCGAGACCAAGGACCTCGCCGAAGAGGTGAAGGCCGGCGGCATGGTGGAGGAGGCGGTGACGCCCGATCACATTGCCGGCGTGGTCTCGCGCTGGACCGGCGTGCCCGTCGACAAGATGCTGGAGGGCGAGAAGGAGAAGCTGCTCCGCATGGAGGAGGAGCTCGGCAAGCGCGTCATCGGCCAGAAGGAGGCGGTGGAAGCCGTCTCGACGGCGGTGCGCCGCGCGCGGGCGGGTCTGCAGGACCCGAACCGGCCGATCGGCTCGTTCATGTTCCTCGGCCCCACCGGCGTCGGCAAGACCGAGCTGACCAAGGCGCTGGCGGCGTTCCTGTTCGACGACGATACCGCGCTGGTGCGCATCGACATGTCCGAATACATGGAGAAGCACGCGGTGGCCCGGCTGATCGGCGCGCCTCCCGGCTATGTCGGCTATGAGGAGGGCGGCGCCCTCACCGAGGCGGTGCGGCGCCGGCCCTATCAGGTGGTGCTGTTCGACGAGGTCGAGAAGGCGCACCCGGACGTGTTCAACGTGCTGCTTCAGGTGCTCGACGACGGTCGCCTGACCGATGGCCAGGGCCGCACGGTCGACTTCCGCAACACGCTGATCATCATGACCTCGAACCTCGGTTCCGAGTTCCTGGTGAACCAGCCGGAGGGCCAGGACACCGAGGCGGTGCGCGACGAGGTGATGGCGGTGGTGCGCGGGCACTTCCGGCCGGAATTCCTCAACCGCGTCGACGAGATCGTGCTGTTCCACCGGCTGATGCGCGCGCAGATGGGCGCCATCGTCGATATCCAGGCCAAGCGCCTGCAGAAGCTGCTGGAGGAGCGCAAGATCCAGCTGGAGCTCACCCCGGAGGCGCGGGACTTCCTCGCCGAGAAGGGCTACGACCCGGCCTATGGCGCGCGTCCCCTGAAGCGGGTCATGCAGAAGCTGCTGCAGGACCCGCTCGCCGGCCGCATCCTCGCCGGCACGGTGAAGGATGGCGACGTGGTGAAGGTGGAGCGCGGGGCGGGCGAGCTGCTGTTCGAAACCCACCCCGCGGTGGAGGAAGCCGCCTGAGGCGGCGGCAACCGTCCCGAGCCACGTCATCCCCGGGCTTGGTCCGGGGATCCACGCCCGTGGCCGGGCACGCCCGATGCAGAGCTGGCCGGCCGGGACGCGCCCGGCCATGACGGCCTGCGACGGGTGAGGACGAGCGGCGATTGGCGGCGCGACCGGGGGAACCGGTCGCGCCGTTTTCTTTGCAGCCGCTTCGTCTGCAACAGCCCATTCGACGATGGGGTCATCGCCGCGCGGCGCTGGCTGAAGGCGCGAAGCCCTCCAAGGTGGCCGCGCAGCCTTGCCGCCCATCCCGTCGCGCGCCACACTCCGCCCGCGCCGATGGCCGGCGCCTGCGGGAGGCCCCATGCTGATCGGCTTCAACCTGTTCGTGGTCGTGCTTCTGGTGCTGGCGATCGCCACCATCTTCGCCGCGGTGAAGACCGTGCCGCAGGGCCACCAGTACACGGTCGAGCGATTCGGCCGCTATACGCGCAGCCTGACGCCGGGCCTCAATCTCATCATTCCCTTCTTCGACCGCATCGGCAGCAGGGTGAACGTGATGGAGCAGGTGCTCGACGTGCCGACGCAGGAGGTCATCACCCGCGACAACGCCACCGTCGCGGTGGACGGCATCGCCTTCTTCCAGGTGTTCGATGCCGCGCGGGCCAGCTACGAGGTGGCCCGGCTCGACACCGCCATCCTCGCGCTCACCACCACCAATATCCGCACGGTGATGGGCGCCATGGACCTCGACCAGCTGCTCTCCCACCGCGACGAGATCAATGAGCGCCTGCTGAAGGTGGTGGACGCCGCCGCCGCGCCCTGGGGCGTGAAGATCACCCGCATCGAGATCAAGGACATCGTGCCGCCGGCCGATCTCGTCAGCGCCATGGGGCGGCAGATGAAGGCGGAGCGCGAGAAGCGCGCCGCGGTGCTGGAAGCCGAAGGGCTGCGCCAGGCGGAGATCCTGCGGGCGGAAGGGCAGAAGCAGTCGCAGATCCTCGAGGCCGAAGGCCGGCGCGAGGCGGCGTTCCGCGACGCCGAGGCGCGCGAGCGGCTCGCCGAGGCCGACGCCAGGGCGACGCAGATGCTGTCCGCGGCGGTGGCGGCCGGCGACCCGGCGGCGCTCAACTACTATGTCGCCGAGAAATATGTGAAGGCGCTGGAGGCCATGGCGTCGTCGCCCAACCAGAAGACGCTGATCCTGCCCTATGAGGCGACGGCGGTGATCGGTTCGCTCGCCGGCATTGCCGAGATCGCGCGCGGCGCCTTCGGGGAGGCGGCCGTTCCGGCCCGGGCCCGTTCGTGGCCGACCGGGCCGGCGTCCGGGGCGACGGCCGATCCGGGCTGAGGAGGCGAGGATGGGAGTGACGGAGATCGTCGCCGAAATTGGCACCTGGATCTGGTTCATCCTTGCCGGGGTGCTGCTCATCGGCGAGCTCGCCCTGCCGGGGGCCCAGTTCATCTGGCTGGGAATCGCGGCGCTGGCTACCGGGCTGGCGGTGCCGCTGTTCGAGCTCGGCTGGCAGGGGCAGCTGGTGCTTTATGCGGTGCTGGCCCTCGTTACCCTGCTGCTCGGCCGCCGGATGTTCCCGCGCGGGCCGAAGGCGAGCGACCGGCCGTTCCTCAATCGCCGCACCGAGGCGCTGGTCGGCCGGGTCTTCGTGCTGGGCGAGCCGATCGCCGGCGGCGTCGGCCATGTGAAGGTGGACGACACCGTCTGGCGCGTGACCGGCGAGGACAGCCCCGCCGGCGCGCGCGTGGTGGTGGTCGGCGTCGACGGGGCGATGCTCAAGGTGAGGCCGGAGGACACGGCGATCTGAGCCGCGTCCCCGGGCCGGGGCGCCGCGTCACTCGTTGCTGGCGAGCAGCGCGTCGAGTTCGGGGCGGAAGGTCTCGGCGATGTCCGGGCGGGCCAGCGCATAGGCGACATTGGCCATGAGGAAGCCGAGCTTCGAGCCGCAGTCATAGATCGAGCCGTCGAAGGTGACGCTGTAGAAGTCCTGCTTCTTGGCCAGCTTCAGCATCGAATCGGTCAGCTGGATCTCGCCGCCGGCGCCGCGCTCCTGGGTCTCCAGCAGGTCGAAGATTTCCGGCTGCAGGATGTAGCGGCCGGAAATGGCGAGGTTCGACGGGGCGACCTCCTTCTTCGGCTTCTCGACCATCCTGGCGATCTTGTGCACGCGGTCGGAGATCTCGTCGCCGAGCCCGACGATGCCGTATTGGTCGGTCTGGTCGTGCGGCACCTCGTAGACGGCGATGTGGTTGCCGCCGCCCGCCTTGTCGTAGGCGTCGACCATCTGGGCGAGGCAGCTCTTGCCGTTGCGCGGCTTGTGCAGCATGTCCGGCAGCAGCAGCGCGAAGGGCTCGTTGCCGATGATGTCGCGGGCGCACCATACCGCGTGGCCGAGGCCGAGCGGCAGCTGCTGGCGGGTGAAGCTGGTCTTGCCGGGGCCCAGGGTCTCGGCGCGCAGCGTGTCGAGCAGCTGGTGCTTGCCGCGCTCGGAGAGCGTCGCCTCGAGTTCGTACTGGCGGTCGAAATGGTCCTCGATCACACCCTTGTTGCGGCCGGTGACGAAGACGATGTGCTCGATGCCGGCGGCGCGGGCTTCATCCACGACATGCTGCACGACCGGGCGGTCGACGACGGTCAGCATCTCCTTGGGAACGGCCTTGGTGGCCGGCAGGAAGCGGGTGCCGAGACCGGCAACGGGAAGGATCGCCTTGCGAATATGTGTCATGTGAAACTAGGTCCGTTCTTGAAATGAGCGGGTCGAGCCGGATCGGTCTAGGTGGGGGCGTATGAACCTCAACTTAACGTGTGAAGCCCGCCAATGACAAAAATCATGTGACAGCGTGCGGCTTCTCCACCGCAGCATGGCCGCTATACCCGGTCGGATGGAGGTATCATGCGGCCGGTTACGTCAGGAAATCCTGAAAACCGACCTGACGTTAAGTCCTCGTAAAACATGCCGGGCCCCTAATCGGCCGGACTGCGTATCAGAGGTCTTAACCATGCGTACAGGGTCGGTTTCCGGCGGCCGCGTCTCCGGCGGCATGGCCGCCTTCGTCCTCGCCATCGGGCTTGGAGGCTGCGCCTTTTCGGACGACGTCACCGGCACCGTCGCGCCGGCGGGGCCCTCGCCCCTGGCGGCGCGGGCGGCCCCGCCGGCGCCGCGCGCCGCTCCGGCTCCCTCGACGCCGACCGCTTCCTCCCATCCCGACATGCAGCCGGCCGCCCTGCGCGCGGCGGAGGCGAATTTCAGCCGCTGCATCGCGTCGCTGGAGCCCAAGGCGCGCCAGGCCGGCGTTTCCGCCGCCGGCTTCCGCCGGCTGACCACCGGGCTCACCCCCGACATGTCGATCATGAAGAAGCTGGAGACCCAGCCGGAATTCTCCCGCACGCCGGGCCAGTATGTGGAGATGCTGGTCTCCGAGACCCGCATCCAGAAGGGCCGGCAGGCGATGGCGGAGAATGCCGCCGTCTTCCAGGCCGTCGAGCGCACCTATGGCGTCGATCCCTATGTGGTGGCGGCGATCTGGGGCATCGAGACCAATTATGGCGGCGCCCGCGGCTCCTATCCGGTGATCCAGGCCACCGCCACGCTCGCCTGCGTCGGGCGCCGGCAGGCCTATTTCCGTGACGAGTTCGTCGCCGCCCTGCGCATCGTCGATCGCGGCGACATTCCCGAGAGCCATCTGCGCGGCTCCTGGGCCGGGGCCTTCGGCCTCACCCAGTTCATGCCCACAGCCTTCCAGCGCGACGCCATCGATTTCGACGGCGACGGCCATCGCAACGTCGTCGATTCCGTCGCCGACGCCATGGGCTCGACCGCCAACAAGCTGAAGCGCGGCGGGTGGAAGCCGGGCATGAGCTGGGGCTACGAGGTGGCGGTGCCGCGCCGCTTCGACTACCTCCTCGCCGACAAGTCGATCCGCAAGCCGTTGCGCGAATGGCAGGCGCTGGGCATCGCGCGGGTGAGCGGGCAGGGCTTCCCGAACGGCGAGGCCACCGCCTATCTCCTGCTGCCTTCCGGCGCCAACGGCCCGGCCTTCCTGATGACCGACAACTTCAAGGCCATCCTCTCCTACAATCCGGCGGACGCCTATGCGCTGGCCATCGGCCATCTTGCCGACCGCATCCGCGGCGGCGGGCCGTTCGTGCAGCCCTGGCCGGAGGACACGCGCATGCTGTCGCGCGCCGAGCGCTCGGAACTGCAGCAGCGGCTGGCGCGGCGCGGCTTCGATCCCGGTCCCGCCGACGGCACCATGGGGCAGCAGACCCGCGTGGCGGTGCGCGAGTTCCAGGTCAGCGTCGGCATGCTGCCCGACGGCCACGCCACCGGCGACGTGCTGGACCGGCTGCGGAACTAGCATGTCGCCATCCGTCGCCGGGCCGTGGCGCGCGTGACCCGCATCCGTGCCGCGGGACTTGAAACCGCCGCGATATTGGTTCACCGCTTGCCGACGATGGATCTCATGAACCGGGTCAGGCAGCGACGGCGGATGGGACCGGAGGGCCGCAGGCTCTCCGCCGGGGCGCTGTTGGCCGTCGTGGCGCTGTGCCTCCCGCTGCTGATGGTGCCGGCTGCGCCGGCGCTGGCCCAATCGGACTGGTTCCGCCCGCCGGGCGATGTCGGCCAGCCGTCGCGCGCCGCGCCGCCGCAACGGGCGCGGCAGGCGCCGCAACCGCGCCGGCAGCCGCAGGCGGCGCCCACCCGCCAGGCAGCGCCGCCGCGCGTGTGGAATCCCTTCCAGCCGCTCATCGATCTGTTCCAGCCGCAGGACCAGCCACGCTATGCGCCTGGCCGTCCGCGCGACCTCTCTCCGCCGCCCGCCGTGGCCTCGCCAGCCCGGCCGCCGGCCATCGAGGCGCCGGCCGAGCCGCGCGGCGCGGTCTATGCCAACGCGGCGGCCGCCCGGGAGGAGCGCGGCGAGGAGCTGAAGGGGCTGGTGCTGGTGCTCGGCGACGAATATGCCGAGACGCTGGCGCAGGGGCTTGCCGATGCCTTCGCCGCCGATCGCAAGGACATCGCGGTGATCGGCCATGCCGAGCCCGGCTCGGGCTTCGCGCCGGCCAGCGGGTATGACTGGATCAATGGCGGGCGCGGGCTGGTCGCCTCGGAGGCGCCGAGCGCGGTGGTGATGTTCGCCGGCAGCTCGGATCTCGCGCCGATCCAGGATGCGGGCGGCACGGCGGAACTGTTCGACGAGCGCTGGCGCACGATCTATGGCCGGCGCATCGACGACCTGCTGCTGGGACTGAAGCTGCAGGGGCGCCCGGTGGTGCTGGTCGGGCTGCCGCCGGTCGACGATGCCGCCGCCAGCGAGCGCCACGCCCGGCTCAACGAGATCCTCGGCGAGCACGCCGAGCGGGCGGGGGTGATCTTCGTCGACGTCTGGGACGGCTTCGTCGACGAGAACGGCCAGTTCATGATGTCCGGCCCCGCCGTGGACGGCCAGCGCCGGCGGCTGCGGACCGCCAACGGCATCGGTTTCACCCGCGCCGGCGGGCGCAAGCTCGCCTTCTTCGTCGATCGCGAGCTGGGGCCGCGGCTGGAGCATGAGGAGCTTCCCGCGCCCGGCGATCCGGTGGCGGCGCGCCCGTCGATCATCATGCTGACCGGGGCGGGGGCCGGCGTCGGTGCCCGCGCGCTGGCTGGCGGCCCGACGCCGCCGCCGCCTCCGGGCGGCGACGCGGCTCCCGCGCCGGAGGAGGGCGCCGTGCGCCTTTTGGTGCGCGGCGAGCCGCTGCCGGTGGTGAGCGGGCGGACCGACGACTTTACCTGGACACCGCCGAAACCGGCATCCGCCCGCCCTCCCGAGGGGGCAGCTCCCGCCGCCGGCGATGCCGCGAAGGGAGCGGCGCCCTGACGGGCCGGGCCGCTTCGCCGGTGCAGCGGGCAACGGGTTCTTTTCGCTGCGGTGCGAAAGTTCCGATGGACCTGCGTGGGAAAGGCGGGCAAGTTAGCGCGCATTCCGGCTCGGGGAGGTGGCGATATTGCGCCTCGTGCCGTTTGTTTCGACAACGACGTTTACATTGTCAGATTGAGATCGTTCAGCATGGATCCGCTTAAGCTCTACTGGTGGAGACCCACCGACACGTCCAAGATCAATCTCGGCGATGAAATCGGCGCGGCGATCTGCCGGGAAGTGTCCCAACGGGACGTCGTTCGTGCGGATCTGAGCGAGTGCGAGCTGATTTCCATCGGCAGCATCCTGTCTGCCGTCTATTGGAAAAGCTCGATGCAGACGCGCAAGGCCCCCTGCTATGTCTGGGGTTCCGGCCTGATGGCGCCCGACTTCATCAAGCCGCACGACAAGGTCATCGTCAAATCGGTGCGCGGCCACCTGACCCGCTGCCTGGTCGATTCGGTGCGGACCCTGCCGATCGGCGACCCCGGTATCCTCGCCTCGGATGTCTGGCCGAAGGCGGCCACCCCCACCCATGCGGTCGGCATCGTCCCGCATTGGAGCCAGATCGACAGCCCGCTCTTCGCCGAGCTGACGGAGAAGATCCCCGGCTCCACCATCATCGACATGACCAATCCCGATGTCGCCGACACCATGACGCGGCTGTCGGCCTGCGAGACGATCATCTCGACCAGCCTGCACGGCCTCATCCTCGCGGATTCCTACCAGATCCCGAATGTGTGGATGAAGACCAAGGACATCCACAAGGGCAAGTCGTGGAAATTCTACGACTATTTCTCCTCGATCGGGCGCGACCGCTTCGAGCAGGTCGACGTCATGAACCACATCGACGCGATCAATAAGGGGGCGGCGAGCATCTTCTCCAGCCACCACCAGAAGAATGTCAGCGCGCTGAAATCCACGGTCGCCAAGGCGTTCCCCGCTGAACTGCGCGCCTAGGCATCGGCCGGGGCGGGCCGAACCCACCCCGCTTGCGAACAGCGCCGGCCGCGGCTTTGCCGCGACGGCGGCGGCGCCTACTCGGCAGCGAGGCGCGGCCAGGAGGAAGCGGCGTCGAGAGCCCGGGAGAGATGCTCGGGGACCTGATAGGTGGTTCCCGGCATCGTCAGGCCGCTCCAGCGGGTGCGGGCCTTCCAGGGCGACAGGCGCTGGGCGATGTCGCTGTACCGGTTGGGCAGCTGCGCCACGCCGTCGATGATCAGCGGATGCTCATAGAGCGACAGGGCGGAGATGTACTCCTCGTCGCTGAGGCAGATCACCCGGG
This sequence comes from Ancylobacter oerskovii, assembly GCF_018390555.1. Taxonomy (GTDB): domain Bacteria; phylum Pseudomonadota; class Alphaproteobacteria; order Rhizobiales; family Xanthobacteraceae; genus Ancylobacter; species Ancylobacter oerskovii. Next base: position 367,318 of record NZ_JAHBGB010000041.1, read on the forward strand.
TCGGCGCCGGATTCGCCAGGAACGAATAATATCCCTCCGCATAGGCGAGCTCGATCTCCCGTCCCATCTTGTGCAGCACGGTGAGCAGCGATCCCGAATAATAGGCGCATTGATGCGCGCCGCCGCCCTGGGTGCTGAGGAAGTGGAACGCCCGCTTGTACAGCGAGGCCTTGAAGTCGTTGATGCTGGGAGCGCCGAATCTGGCCGTGTACTGCTCCACCAGATCGTCGAAGAGGAACACGGAGGGGAATTCCTCGATCAACGAGAGATCGTCGAATTCGAGGCGGAACTTGACGTCGTTGGAGTATCCCTGCTGGATGCTCTTGATGCCGTGCCGGATGTAGACGATCGTATATTGGTCGCCCAGCCTTTCGAAGGTTTCCCGCAGGCAGGTATTGTTGATGAAGTTGACGGGCGGGCCCTTCCACTCATTGTTGAACTTGTTGTGGACGATCAGCAGGGGCTTGGCGTTCAGGCTGTCGCGGAAGGCGTCGCTGCATCGGGCGATGTCCAGCGTCCCGAGCTGCCGCATGACCGGAAAGGAGTGAAACGGGGAGGGCGCTGCATAAGTGTGCTCGAGGCCGACCGGCATCGGCGTGCTGATGCGCCGGTGGAGGCGCTTCTGCTTGCGTTCGACGATGGAGCGGCAATCCAGCGATTCATAGAACAGCGTCATACCGGAAAAGGTCAGTATGTCGGTGTTCTTCAAAAGGCCGGCCTTGGAAAGCCAGGTCGCGAACGGCAGGAACAGAATGATCTCCGCGCCGAATTCCCCGTCGAAGAAGATCGATTCGGGCATCTTCTTCTTGTCGAGGATAGACGAGACGAGATACTTGGTGGCCATATAACCATTCTCTCCGTTTGCGTCACTTTACGGCGGGGCGCCCGGCAAGGCTAGGCAACCCGCAGGATCTTCCGCTTTCGGCGTTCCTTCCGGTGACCGCAACCCATCTCAAACGCGATCGGGCCGGATAAGCAAGTGCGGCGCGGCGAGCCGGCAATCGCGGCGATCCGGCATGACCGCGCTCGCCCGCCCCGCCGAGGCACCGGCGGGCCTCGGGCGGAGCGGCGGCGGTCCTTCCGGCGCCCGCCCCTAGGCGCGCAGTTCGGCGGGGAAGGCCTTGATTACCGAGGCCTTGAGGGCATCCACGTTCTTCTGGTGGAAATCGGAGAAGATGCTCCGCGAGCCTTTGTTGATCGCGTCGACATGCTTGAGGATATCCACCTGGCCGAAGCGGTCGCGCCCGACCGAGGAGAAATAGTCGTAGAACTTCCACGACTTGCCCTTGTGGATGTCCTTGGTCTTCATCCACACATTCGGGATCTTGTAGGAATCCGCGAGGATCAGCCCGTGCAGGCTGGTCGAGATGATCGCCTCGCAGGACGAGAGCTGCTTCATCGTCTCGGCGATGTCGGGGTTGGTCATGTCGATGATGGTCGAGCGCTTGATCTTCGCCGCCAGCTCGGTGAAGAGCGGGCTCTCGATCTGGCTCCAATGCGGAATGATGCCGACCGCATGGGTGGGGGTAGCCGCCTTCTGCCAGACATCGGAGGCGAGGATGCCGGCATCGCCGACCGGCAGCGTGCCGGGCGTCTCCAGCATGCAGCGCGTCAGGTGGCCGCGCACCGAGCGGATGATGATGTTGTCGTTGGGCTTCATGAAGTCCGGGCTCATCAGGCCGGAACCCCAGACATAGCAGGGGCCCTGGCGGCCGGTGAGCGCGCTTCTACGGTAGACGGCCGACAGGATGCTGCCGATGGAGATCAGCTCGCATTCGCTCAAATCGGCGAGCACGACGTCCCTCTGCGAGATTTCCCTGCATATCGCCCAGCCGATCTCATCGCCGAGATTGATCTTCGAGGTGTCGGTGGGCTTCCACCAGTAGAGTTTAAGCGGATTCATGCGCGATTGATCTCAATTGCAAAGGGTCGAATGAATTCTCTACCTGACAGGGCACGCATCGGCTGCCGCCGATCGTCCCGACCCGGAAGCGCAATCTATCACATACCGGAATGAAGCTGTCACGATGGCTGGCCGGCCGACGGATGATCCGCATCGACCAGGAACCGGCGGCCCGTCGCAGGCCCCACCATGGGGAGCCGCGGGAAAGCCGGCGGGTGCGCGGGGCCAGCGGCACAGGGCAAGGCCCGCCGCGATGGAGGCGGGCGGCAATGGCGAGCCGGCGGGGAAGACGTTCCCGCCGGCGGCCCGTCGAACAGGTGAGCCGGGTCAGCGCGGCAGGACCGAGGCGCCCATCAGGAAGGTGTCGATCGAGCGCGCCGCCTGCCGGCCCTCGCGGATCGCCCACACCACCAGCGACTGGCCGCGGCGCATGTCGCCGGCGGCGAACAGCTTCGGCACCGTGGTGGCGTAGTCGTCGTCATTGGCGTCGACATTGCCGCGCCGGTCGCGCGACAGGCCGTCGAGCGCCAGCATGCCCTCATGCACCGGGTGGATGAAGCCGAGCGCGATGAAGACGAGATCGGCCTTGATGTGGAACTCGGTGCCGGGAATCGGCTGGCGCTTGTTGTCGACGCGGGCGCACTTCACCGAGGTGACATGGCCCTTCTTGCCGTCCATGCCCAGCGTGGCGGCGGCGAATTCGCGCTCGGCGCCCTCGGCCTGCGAGGAGGAGGTGCGGAACTTGGTCGGCCAGTACGGCCAGATCGCCAGCTTGTCCTCCTTCAGCGGCGGCACCGGGCGGATGTCGAGCTGATGGACGGAGAGGGCGCCCTGGCGGAAGGCGGTGCCGACGCAGTCGGAGGCGGTGTCGCCGCCGCCGATCACCACGACATGCTTGCCGGCGGCGAGGATCGGCTTCTCGGCGGAAACGTCCTCGCGGCCGATGCGGCGGTTCTGCTGCACCAGATAGGGCATGGCGTAATGCACGCCTTCCAGCTCCTGGCCGGGCAGGCCGGGGTCGCGCGGGTGCTCGGAGCCGCCGCACATCAGCACGGCGTCATGGCTGTCGATCAGCGCCTCGAGGGGCCGGTTGACGCCGACATTGATGCCGTAATGGAAGGTCACGCCCTCCGCCTCCATCTGCTGGACGCGGCGGTCGATATAGTGCTTCTCCATCTTGAAGTCGGGGATGCCGTAGCGCAGCAGGCCGCCGGCCTTGGGCTCGCGCTCATAGACATGCACCTCGTGGCCGGCGCGGGCGAGCTGCTGCGCGGCGGCCATGCCGGCCGGGCCGGAGCCGATGACGGCGACCTTCTTGCCGGTCCTGTGCGCCGGCACTTCCGGCTTGATCCAGCCCATCTTCCACGCCTTGTCGGCGATGGCCTGCTCGACGGTCTTGATGGTGACGGGCATGTCCTCGAGATTCAGCGTGCAGGCTTCCTCGCAGGGGGCGGGGCAGATGCGGCCGGTGAATTCGGGGAAATTGTTGGTGGAATGGAGGTTGCGCGTCGCCTCTTCCCAGTTGCCGTTATAGACGAGGTCGTTCCAGTCCGGGATCTGGTTATGGATCGGGCAGCCGTTCGGCCCGTGGCAGAACGGGATGCCGCAATCCATGCAGCGCGACGCCTGGTTGGCGACTTCCGAATCCGGCAGCGGCAGGGTGAACTCGCGGAAATGGCGAATGCGGTCGGACGCCGGCTGATACTTCGCCTCGCGCCGATCGATTTCGAGAAAACCGGTAACCTTACCCATCGCGACCTCTCGTCGGAGCACCGCCACCTTGGAGGCGTTCCAGCTCCGCAGCCAGATACATCAATTGTGCCATTTGGAAAATGACGGCGCGGCCTGCCGCCGCGCCGCGCACCACTCCCGGGATCCGGCAGAATCCCGGGAGTGGCCGGCGCTCACCCTTTCGGGCGGGCGCGGAGCGGCGGCCTATTCGGCCGCCTGCAGCCCGCGCGCTTTCTCCATTTCCCGCAGCGCCCGCTGGTACTCGACCGGCATCACCTTCACGAACTTGCCGCGATATTCGGCCCAGTTGTCGAGAATGGTCTGGGCGCGCTGCGAGCCGGTGTGGTGCAGGTGCTGGGCGATCAGCTGGTGCAGGCGTTCCTCGTCGCCATGGCCCATATCGGCCATGATGTCGATGCGGCCCTTGAACTCCAGGTCGCCGCCATGGTGGTGCAGGCGCTCGAGCAGGTCTTCCTCCTCCTCGACCGGCTCCAGGTCCACCATGGAGAGGTTGCAGCGGTTCTTGAAGCTGCCGTCCTCGTCCAGCACATAGGCGACGCCGCCGGACATGCCGGCCGCGAAGTTGCGCCCGGTCTGGCCGATCACCACCACCACGCCGCCGGTCATGTATTCGCAGCCATGGTCACCGGTGCCCTCGACCACCGCGATGGCGCCGGAGTTGCGCACCGCGAAGCGCTCGCCGGCCACGCCGCGGAAATACACCTCGCCGGCGGTGGCGCCGTAGAGCACGGTGTTGCCGACGATGATCGAGTTCTCCGGCACGATGGCGGCGTTCTCCGGCGGGCGCACCACGATGCGGCCGCCGGACAGGCCCTTGCCGACATAGTCGTTGGCCTCGCCGACCAGCGTCAGCGACACGCCGCCGGCGAGGAAGGCGCCGAAGGCCTGGCCGGCGGTGCCGGTCAGGTGGATGTCGATGGTGCCGTCCGGCAGGCCGGCCTCGCCGTAGCGCTTGGCCACCTCGCCCGACAGCATGGCGCCGGCGGAGCGGTTGATGCTCTTGATCTGGGCATCGATGCGCACCACCTCGCCGCTTTCGAGGGCGGGCTTCGCCTTCTCGATCAGCGTGCGGTCGAGCACGTGATGGATCGGGTGGTTCTGCCGCTCGCTGTGGCGAATGGCGACCTCCGGCCCGACCTGCGGCTTGGCGAAGATGCGGCTGAAATCGAGCCCGTTGGCCTTCCAGTGGTCGATCGCGGTCTTCTGGTCGAGCCATTCGGAATGGCCGATCAGCTCGTTGAAGGTCTTCACCCCCAGCGAGGCCATGATCTCCCGCACTTCCTCGGCGACGAAGAAGAAGTAGTTGATCACGTGCTCGGGCGTACCCTTGAAGCGCTTGCGCAGCACCGGGTCCTGGGTGGCGACGCCGACCGGGCAGGTGTTGAGGTGGCACTTGCGCATCATGATGCAGCCCGCCGCGATCAGCGGCGCGGTGGAGAAGGCGAAGTCGTCCGCCCCCAGCATGGCGCCGATCACCACGTCGCGCCCGGTGCGCAGGCCGCCGTCGACCTGCAGGGCGATGCGCCCGCGCAGATTGTTCAGCACCAGCGTCTGGTGCGCCTCGGCGAGGCCGATCTCCCAGGGGGAGCCGGCATGCTTCAGTGCGGTGAGCGGGGAGGCGCCGGTGCCGCCCTCGAAGCCGGAGATGGTGATGTGGTCGGCGCGCGCCTTGGCGACGCCGGCGGCCACCGTGCCCACCCCGACTTCCGAGACCAGCTTCACCGAGACATCAGCCTCGGGGTTGACGTTCTTCACGTCGTAGATCAGCTGCGCCAGATCCTCGATCGAGTAGATGTCGTGGTGCGGCGGCGGCGAGATCAGGCCGACGCCCGGCGTCGAGTGGCGCACCTTGGCGATCACCGCGTCGACCTTGTGGCCGGGCAGCTGGCCGCCTTCGCCGGGCTTGGCACCCTGCGCCATCTTCAGCTGGATCATGTCGGCGTTGACGAGGTAGTCCGCGGTCACGCCGAAGCGGCCGGAGGCCACCTGCTTGATCGCCGAGCGCATGCTGTCGCCGTTCGGCAGCGGCTTGAAGCGCGAGGCCTCCTCGCCGCCTTCGCCGGTGTTCGACTTGCCGCCGATCCGGTTCATCGCGATGGCGAGGGTGGTGTGCGCCTCGCGCGAGATCGAGCCGAACGACATGGCGCCGGTGACGAAGCGCTTGACGATCTCGGAGGCCGGCTCGACCTCCTCGAGCGGCACCGGCGCATGACCGACCTCCGCCGCCTCCTTGATGCGGAACAGCGAGCGGATGTTCAGCGTCTTGTCGCCGGTCTCGTTCACCAGCTTGGCGAAGGCGCGGTACTTGTCCTGCGCGTTGCCGCGCACCGCGTGCTGCAGCACCGCGACGGTCTCGGGATCCCAGGCGTGCTCCTCGCCGCGCAGGCGATAGGCGTATTCGCCGCCGACATCCAGCGCGTTGCGGAAGATCGGCGCGTCGCCGAAGGCGTCGCGATGGCGCATCGCCGTCTCCTCGGCGATCTCGGCGAGGCCGATGCCGCCGATGGTCGAGGCGGTGCCGCTGAAATACTTCGCGACCACCTCGTCGGACAGGCCGACGGCGTCGAAGATCTGCGCGCCGCAATAGGACTGGTAGGTGGAGATGCCCATCTTGGACATCACCTTCAGCAGCCCCTTGTCGATCGACTTGATGAAGCGCTTGACGATCTCGTACTCGTCCACCTCCTCGGGGATGTCGACGCGCATGTCGATCATCGTCTCGAAGGCGAGATAGGGGTTGATCGCCTCGGCGCCATAGCCGGCCAGGCAGGCGAAATGGTGCACCTCCCGCGCCTCGCCGGTCTCGACGACGAGGCCGACCGAGGTGCGCAGGCCCTTGCGGATCAGGTGGTGATGCACCGCCGCGGTGGCCAGCAGCGAGGGTATGGGGATGCGGTCCGGCCCGACCAGCCGGTCGGACAGGATGATGATGTTGTAGCCGCCATGCACCGCCGCCTCGGCGCGCTCGCACAGCCGCTCCACCGCGTCGCCCATGCCCGCCGCGCCCTTGTCGGACGGGTAGGTGATGTCGAGGGTGCGGGTGTCGAAGCGCTCCTCCATGAAGCCGATGGAGCGGATCTTCTCCAGGTCGACATTGGTGAGGATCGGCTGGCGCACCTCCAGCCGCTTGCGGCGGGAGTTGCCTTCGAGGTCGAAGATGTTCGGCCGCGGCCCGATGAACGACACGAGGCTCATGACGAGTTCCTCGCGGATCGGGTCGATCGGCGGGTTGGTCACCTGCGCGAAGTTCTGCTTGAAATAGGTGAACAGCGACTTCGACTTCTTCGACAGCGGCGAGATCGGCGTGTCCGTGCCCATGGAGCCGACCGCCTCCTGCCCGGTGGTCGCCATCGGCGCCATCAGCAGCTTGAGGTCTTCCTGCGAATAGCCGAAGGCCTGCTGGCGATCGAGCAGCGACACGTCGGTGCGCACTTCCCGCGCCTCGACCGAGCGCAGTTCCTCCAGCACCAGCTGGGTGCGGGCCAGCCACTCCTTATAGGGGTGCTTGCGCGCCATCTCGGTCTTCACCTCGTCGTCGGGGACGAGGCGGCCCTCTTCGAGGTCGATGAGCAGCATCTTGCCGGGCTGGAGCCGCCACTTGGTGACGATCTCCTCTTCCGGGAAGGTCAGCACGCCCATTTCCGAGGCGCAGACGATCTTGTCGTCCTTGGTCACCATGTAGCGCGCCGGCCTGAGCCCGTTGCGGTCCAGCGTGGCGACGATCTGGCGCCCGTCGGTGGCGACGATGGCGGCCGGGCCGTCCCACGGCTCCATGAGGGCGGCGTGGTACTCGTAGAAGGCGCGGCGCTCCTCGTCCATCAGCGGGTTGCCGGCCCAGGCTTCGGGCACCAGCATCATCGCCGCATGCGGCAGCTCGTAGCCGCCCTGCATGAGGAATTCGAGCGCGTTGTCGAAGCAGGCGGTGTCCGACTGCCCCTCATAGGAGATCGGCCACAGCTTGGAGATGTCGTTGCCGAACAGCTCGGAATCCACCGAGGCCTGCCGCGCCGCCATCCAGTTGACGTTGCCGCGCAGGGTGTTGATCTCGCCGTTATGGGCGACCATGCGGTAGGGATGCGCGAGAGACCACGCCGGGAAGGTGTTGGTCGAGAAGCGCTGGTGGACGAGGGCCACCGCGCTCTCGAAGTCCTCGTCGTGCAGGTCGGCATAGTAGGTGCCGAGCTGGTCGGCGTTGAACATGCCCTTGTAGACGATGGTGCGGCAGGACAGCGACACCACGTAATAGCCCGCCGTGCGCGGGTCCTTGGCGTCGTAGATGGCGTTGGAGACCACCTTGCGCAGGATGAACAGCCGGCGCTCGAAATCGTCCTCGGTCTGCACCGCCTCGCCGCGGCCGATGAACACCTGCACATGGCCGGGCTCGGTCGGCAGCACGGTGTGGCCGAGATGCGAGTTGTCGGTCGGCACCTCGCGCCAGCCGAGCAGCACCTGGCCTTCCTCGGCGACGACGCGCTCGAAGGTCTCGCGCACGATCTCGCGGCCTTCCGCCTCGCGCGGCAGGAAGATGTGGCCGACGGCATAGTGCCCCGGCTCCGGCAGGCTGAAGCCGAGCTTGGCCGCTTCCTTGGCGAAGAACTTGTGCGGGATCTGCACCAGCATGCCGGCGCCGTCGCCCGCGCGCGGGTCCGCGCCCACGGCACCGCGGTGCTCGAGGTTCAGGAGGATCTGCAGCCCGTCCTTGACGATCTGGTGCGACTTGCGGCCCTTGATGTCGGCGATGAAGCCGACGCCGCAGGAATCCTTCTCGTTGCGCGGATCGTAGAGACCCTGCGCGGCCGGCAGGCCCGGATCGACGGCGGCGATGGATTTGACGATGGCGCGGTCCGTCGCGGCCGGACGGACCGAACCCTCAACGAAACTCGACGCGGCCATGCCGCCAAACTGCTCGCTCATCGGAGCCTCCCTTCGTTCGCCTTCGCCGGTCCGCATGCCGAGACATCCCGGCTCCGCGGGCTCACCGCCCGCAAGCATGCACACCAGCCTCAAGATACACTAGCATTGGCTGTGCCAGCCGATGATGCTTTCATCGCGCAGAGCGGCAGCCTATGTGCTTAATAGGACAGTATGGTTGTCCTATCAACGCCGAAGATGCCAGAAACCGCGCGCTCGGACAAGCGGGAGATAACACTTTAGGCGCGGCATTTTTATCTCTTGTTGCGAGATGGGGCCGTAACGCGCAATCAATGCCAATCGGAAGGTGGGGTCGGCGCAAGCCAATTGCCCGTCGGCACCCCCCGCCTCCGCCCTGCCGGCGCGCCGGGAGGCGACGTCTCAGCGTCGCCGCATTCGGCGGCTTTCATGGTTCACGATCGGTAAAGCCCCTGATTTGCAGCTGGCCGCCAGCTGTTTTTCCTGGCCAGCTGTTTTCTCCTGGAACGCGGTTCGATGTCCAAGCTGCCCGCCCCGAAACTGGTCCGACACGCCCTCGCCCTGCCGGCGCTCGCCGTGGTGCTCGCCGCCGGCGCCGTGCTGCCGGCGCAGGCGCAGGTCTATTACCGTCCCTATGCGCCGCCGCCCGGCTACGTGCCGGCGCCCCGCTATGCGCCGCCGCCGGGCTATCCGCCGCCGATCTACCGCCCGCCCGTGGTGCGTCCCTATTCCCCGCCGGTGATGCCGCGCGCCGACATGCGGCCGATGCTGAGTTCCATGGGGCTGCGCAACATCTCGCGCCCGCGCACCGAGGGGCAGTTCTATGTGAGCGAGGCCACCGATGCGATGGGCCGTCGCGTGCAGGTGCGGGTGAGCGCCTATTCCGGCACCGTGGTGTCGATGCGTCCCATCGGCCCGGCGGTATCGGGTTCGCCCGCGGGCGAGCGCGCGCCGATGCCGCTGACCAACGTACTGCCGCCGAAGAAGCCGCCGCTGCCGGGCTCGCCGCATGCCCCGCTTTCCGCCAGCCTGCCCGAGGCCGGGGCCTCGACGCCGGCCGGCGAGCAGCGGCCGGTCGATCCCGCACCGTCCGCCATGGCGCCGTCCCCGATGGCGCCGGCGGCCGGCGGCGCGGCGCCGGTCGCGCCCCAGCCTTCCGTCGCCGCGGTGTCGCCGGCGGCGCCCGCCGGGACGTCTGGCGAGGCCCGGCCCGCGGAAACGCCGGGCGGCACGCCGGTGCGCGTCATTCCCGGCGTGGCGACCCCGTCCAATGCCACCCGCCCGGAGAGCGGCCCGCCCGCCGCCGCCACGCCCGCCGCCTCGACACCATCCGTCGCGGCGCCTGCCGCCAGCGCCCCCGCTGCCGAGCCGCCCGGCAGGGCGCCCAACGTGCTGGAGGCCCGCGCCGGCGTTTCAACCGGCGCCGGTGCCGGTGCGGCGGAAGTACCGGCCGGCACCGCCTCGGTGCTGGTGCGCGAGGTCGACGAGCCGCCGAAGCCGACGCCCAAGCCGCCGGTCAACTGAGGGGGCCCGCCTTTACGGGAGGGGCCCGCCGTCCAGCGAATGCGCCAACAAAAAAGCGCCCCGGTCTCCCGGGGCGCCTCCATCGTCACGTCGGTGACGGTTCGCGGGTTACGCGGCGACCTTGGCGTCGATCACCTTGGGGGCGGCCTGCGGGGCCGCGCCGGTGGTGATGGCGATCGAGCGGGGCTTCAGCTTCTCCGGGACCTCGCGCACGAGGTCGACATGGAGCAGGCCGTTGGCAAGCGAGGCACCACGTACCTCGACATGATCGGCCAGCTGGAAGCGGCGCTCGAAGGCGCGTGCGGCGATGCCCTGGTAGAGCACCTCGCCCGACTTGCCGGCTTCGTCGGCCTTGCGCTCGCCGCGGATGGAGAGCGTGCCCTCCTTCACGTCGATGAAGAGGTCCTGGTCGGTGAAGCCGGCGACCGCCACGGTGATGCGATAGGCATTCTCGCCGGTGCGCTCGATATTATACGGCGGGTAGGTGCCGGCATCGACACCGCCGACCTGGTCGAGCAGCGAGAACAGCCGGTCGAAACCGACGGTCGAACGATAGAGCGGGGAAAGATCGAACGTACGCATGGCATATCCTCCTGTGAAGCGACATGCGGGGTTGCGGACCCTCTCGGCTGAGCCGGGTCCCTCATGTGCCGCCGATTGGCCGGCACCATCTGGAGATGGGAAGGCCTCCCGGCTTCGCAAGGGGCGATCGCCGCATCGTCCCGGGCCATGCCGGGCGGCGGCCCGGCGGCGAAGATGAACGACAGATGAACGGCGGGCTCGGCGGCAATTCAGTTCGGCGGCCCTATCTTGCGTTTCGGTGGGGATGGGTGATCGATGTGGCCGTGATCGGGAGGTCGGGCGGTGATGGCGATGCTGCGCGTGCTGTTGGCGGTTCTGCTGGTTCTGCCGGCGGGGGCGGTGATCGACGCGCGGATGCCGGCCGCCGCTCAGAGCATCGGTCCCTCCGGTGGGCCGTGGGCGGCGCCCTATGGGCGCGGCGGCCCGCCGCCCGGTCCCTATGCGCCCTATGAAACGCCGCCGGCGGGCGGCGGTCTCGACGGCGCGGCGGCGGCTCAGATGCTGCAGGCCCGCGGCTTCTCCGACGTGTCGGTGCTGCGCCAGCGCGGCCCGACCATCCTCTTGGAGGCCAACGGCCCGCGCGGCGAGCGGGTGCGGGTGGTCGTGGATGCCGCCTCCGGCGCCATCAGCGGCATGAAGGTGATCGGCTTCGGCGACCGGCGCTATTGAAGCCGGACGCTGCGGAACGTGATCACGAAACTGTCACGGAAGCCCCGTGAAAGCCTTTGCCGGCTTGTGATTCGGCACGGTTTTCGCTACTCACCGCTTCCATTTTCCGCGAAGGTCCGTCCCACCCCCGAAATGCAACTCTTCAGCACTCCCGACAATCCCGTACCCGACAGCGCCGAGAGCGGCATGCTGCGCACGTCCGACGGCGTGTCGCTGCGCTATGCCTATTGGCGCGCCGCCCGGCGTTCGCGCGGCACGGTGTGCGTGTTTCCGGGGCGTACCGAGAAGATCGAGAAGTATTTCGAGACCGCCGAGGATCTGCGCGGCCGCGGCTTCGCGGTGGCGGTGCTCGATTGGCGCGGCCAGGGCGGGTCGGAGCGGCTGCTGCGCAACCCGATGAAGGGGCATGTGAGCACCTTCGCGGATTATCAGCTCGATCTCGAGGCCTTCATGCGCGAGATCGTGCTGCCGCATTGCCCGGCGCCCTATTACGCGCTTGCCCATTCCATGGGCGCCGCGATCCTGCTCGAATCCGCCCGCCTCGACAAGCGCTGGTTCGACCGCATGGTGCTGTCGACGCCGATGCTCGATCTCGCCATGGTGCGGCACGAGCGGACGGCGCGGCGCACGGCGCGGGTGCTGAGCGCTGCCGGGCTCTCGCGGGTCTATGTGCCGCATAATGGCCGCCTGCGCGCCGGCGAGCTGATCTTCGAGGGCAACCGCCTCACCTCGGATCCGGTGCGCTTCGCCCGCAATCTCGCCATCAGCGTCGAGCACCCGGTGCTCGATGTCGGCCCGCCGACCATCGGCTGGGTGAAGTCCGCCTTCGACCAGATGGACCGGCTCACCGATCCCGCCACCGCCCGCGTCATCCGCCAGCCGCTGCTGATGGTCGGGGCCGGTGCCGACAAGGTGGTGTCGACGCCGGCGATCGAGCGGCTGGGCAGCCGCCTCATCGCCGGTTCGCATCTGGTGTTGCCGGGCGCGCGGCACGAGTTGCTGCAGGAACGGGACGAGTTCCGCCAGCCCTTCCTCGCCGCCTTCGACGCCTTCATTCCCGGCAGCGCCGCCGCGGCGGCGTGAGCGGGCGGGCCTGAGCGGGGAGGGGGCTCAGCCCTCCGCCAGCACCTTCAGCGCCTGCTCATGCACGCGCCGGTCGCCGGCGGCGACGATGCGCCCGCCGCCGGTCGCCGGGTTGCCTTCCCAATCGGTGATGATGCCGCCGGCGCCCTCGACGATGGGGATGAGCGCGGCGATGTCGTAGTCCTGCAGCTCGGTCTCGATGACGAGGTCGACATGGCCGGCGGCGATCATGCAATAGGCATAGCAGTCGCCGCCATAGCGCGGCAGCCGCACCTGCCGCTCCACCTCGGCATAGCGGGCGCGATCGGCCTCCTGCATCAGCCGGGGGCTGGTGGTCATCAGCAGGGCCTCGCCGAGGCTGGCGCAGGGGCGCACGGACAGGCTGCGCGGCCCGGCCGGGCCGCGATAGCGGGCCACCACGCCGTCGCCGAAGAACCGCTCGCCGACGAAGGGCTGGTGCATCATGCCGTAGACCGGCGCGCCGTGGCGGGCGAGGCCGATCAGCGTGCCCCAGGCCGGCAGGCCGGCGATGAAGGATTTGGTGCCGTCGATCGGGTCGAGGATCCACACATATTCGGCGTCGAGATTCTCGTTGCCATATTCCTCGCCGCGCACGCCGTGCAGCGGGAAGGTCTTGCGGATGAGGTTGCGCATCGCCTGCTCGGCGCCGCGGTCGGCGGCGGTGACGGGATCGAAGGCGGAGCCCTTGTTCTTGTCCTCGACGCCGAGCGCCGTGCGGAAGAACGGCAGGATGACCTGGCCGGACACGGTGGCGAGCTCGTGTACGAAGGCTTCGAAATCCACCGCGCCCATGGGCTGCACTCCGTTCTGGTCCCGCCGATGCCGCTCGGCGCGGCGCCTTTCCATATCGGCCGCGCTGCCGGCCGGCAATGGCGGCGAAGCGGCCTCCCGCACGGGCCGGACGCAAGGTAACGATGAGCGTACCTCATGGCGCTCCGCCGGGAAGGGGGTCCGGAGCTCTGCGGCAGTCGCATGGCTGCCATTCCGGCAAGATGAACAATTAGGCAGCTTCGCCGATTGCCAGCGGGGGGAGGACCTGCCATATTATTGCAATGCGGCAGGGCGATTGGCGTTGCCTTGCTGCCGCCCTCCTTGGGCGTTTCCTCCCTAGACTTGGGCCGCTCCGGCAACGTGAGCGGCCCCTTTCTTTTGTCCAGGGCTTTGATTTAAAAACATTTCCTGACGAATTCGCGCATATCGGGCCGCGGCCTGCGCCATCGGCGCCGGGGCGTTCCCGCGTTCTGCAGGACCGGGGCGGGTGCGAGGCGGTCGGTTAAAAACGCTGCGCGGATGAGGCGCGCTCCGGGCGCGTTTTTCGTCACTTGCGCGTGAAGCGCGGCTGGCGCCTTTCGTTTCTTTCGTTTGCCCCTTGCGTCAGGCGCCTATCTCCTGCATATTATTGCGGTGCGGCAACGTGATTGGCGTTGCGTTGCCGTCGCCCTCCTTGGGCGTTTCCTCCCTAGACTTGGGCCGCTCCTCCGGGACGCGGCCCTTTCTTTTTTGGGCGTCCGGGCATCTCGGGCCGGATGAGGGGCGTACCTCCCCGATCGCTGCGCGGCCCTCATGGCGGCGGCCCCGGCTCGGCTCGCTCGCGCCGGCACCGCTCCCCGGCAACCTCCGCATTTCACGCCATGATCCGCCGCCCTGCTGGCGGCATCAAGCGTCGGTCTCGCCCTCGATGGATTGACGTGCGGGCCGATAGGCGCGCCGAGCCGCCCTGCGATGGCGGTGATGACGGCGGTGGTGATAGCGGTGGCTGCGACGGTGGCTGCGGCGACATGCGCCGTGGCCGGATGCCCGCGCTCATCTCCCGTGTTTCGCGGCAGGGCAGGGGAACAGCCTCGGCTGGACCGAGCACGGGCGCGTATCGAGCCGCTGCTGCCGCGTGGTCGCAAGAGCGCCCACCGGGTTGACGACCGCCGGGTGATCTCCGGCATCGTCCACATGCTGAAGAGCGGCACGCGCCGGCGGGATTGTCCGCCCGAGTTCGGGCTGCACACGCTTCAACCGGTGGAGCCGACACGGGCTCCAGCTGAAGATGTCCGAGGCTCTGGCCGGTCATGGCGGCATTTTCGATGGAGCGGCGACTGACGCCGTCCACGTCAAGGCGCCCTCTCGGTGGCGGGCGCAAAAGGGAGATTCGCCCAAGCCACAGGTCGCTCCCGCGGTGGCCGCACGACCGGGCTGCATGGCCTGGTCGACGCGTGCGGACGCCCGCGCGCTGCCGCTCGGCGCCGGCGGCATAAACGACATCGGCATGGCCGAGGCTCTGGTCCAGGCCGTCGGCCCGTTCCGCCGCCTGCTCGCAGACAGGGAGCATGACGCTCATCATTTCCGCCTGCCGCCTGCCGCCTGCCGCCTGCCGCCTGCCGCCTGCCGCCTGCCGCCTGCCGCCTGCCGGCGAGGCATCAAGGCCGTCATTCCCTCCACCACCTCTCGTGAGACCGCAATCCTCCCGCGACATCAGGGCCTGCAAGGATCGCCGCCGCGTCGAGCGCATGTGGGGCAGGCTCGAGGATTTCGGGCGCGTCGCTACACGCGACGGCAAACCCGCCAGCAACGGCCTCTCCGGTGCCCTCATCGCAGCAGCCTGTGCTTACTGGCTCAGTCGAGTCCGCACCCTAGGCCGGCGCAGCGGTCGCTATGGCGATGTCGTCATTGCGCGGAGCATGTAGCGGGCAGCCATTCTGTGGAAGACGAGGCCGTGGGGCCCTCTATCGGCCTCGCCCGGACACGGGATCGGGCCACGATATGTGGCCACGCCTCCCACCCTTCCGTGCTGTGCTGGTGCCGGACGACGCCTTCGTCATACCGGGGGAACAGGATGGCGCCTGCCGCTCCGGGGATATCTTCTTCTTCGTCCGGCGTCGGCGTTGCTGCCCGGCGGTAAGGCCAGCGCTCGACGGTCGTTGCCCATCGCCCGACGGTCGGTGCCGATCGCCCGGCGGCCGTTGCTCATCGCCCGGGGAGATCCCAGCGTGGCGGAGGCGGTTTCCCGACGGCTTCCTGCTGCCCTCCGGTACGTGGCGGCGGTGGTTCCGGCCCGCTCCCGCAGCGGTCTCGCCCAAGCTCGGGATATGGCCGCTCCTCCTGCACTTCCGCGCGGTCCAGGGCACGGGCGAGCCCCGTCATCGCCGCGAGGCAGGATGGCGCCAGCATCCGGGGCGCCAGCGCCCGGTGGTCGATGCCTGCCGTTCCGACAGGCTTCCGCGTGGCGCAAGGCGGTTTCCCAGTTGCTTCCTGCTGCACCCCGGTACGTGGCGCCGGTGGTTCCGGCTCGCGCCGGCAGCGGCCTCACCCAAGCTCGGGATATAGCCGCTCCTCCTGCACTGCCGCGCTGTCTTGGGTAGGGCACCGTCACCGGCATCCTTGCGGAGCAGAATGGCGTCAGCATCCGGGGGCGCCTGCGCCCGGTGGTCGCTGCCTGCCGCTCGGACAGGCTTCCGCGTCGCGCGAGGGCGGTCTCCCCGGCGACGTCCTGCTGCACCCCGGTACGCGGCGCGAGTGACTCCCGCTTCGCTCCGGCAGGAGGTGCGCGTCGTCCCGCCCGCCCGGCGTCACGCGGGCGCAAAACAAAAGGCCGGAACGGTTCGTCGCCGTTCCGGCCATCGCTCCGACGTGCGCGGCACGCATATCCCGCCATGGCGAGGACGTACCTACCGCGACAAATCAGCCACACCTGTCATTTGGTTGTATCTGGTATGCCAGAAAATGCTGCGTGCCGCCTTGATTAATTCGCAATGCGCATCCATCTTCTGTCTCGCACGCAGCGATTGGCGTCGCTCCGTGCAGCCCTCCTTGGGCGTTTCCTCCCTAGACTTGGGCCGCTCTCGTTCGCGTGAGCGGCCTCTTTCTTTTGTGCCTCCGGTCTCGATCCGGTGCGTGGCGGCTCTTCGCCGTCTCGCCGCTTTCCGGTCGATACCCTCGGCATGATGTCTCGCGACACCCGGAAGAAGGGCTAGCCGTTTCCGCATCGCGCCCCCGGCCACGGCGTCGCCGTCGTGGTACTGAAAATCCCGAAGCGGGATGGGGGAGCGCTCCGCCGGAACCGAGCGTGCAGAATTCGTATATCTCTCATTCCCAAAATGCAAGGCTGTTCTGCGGCGTTTTGCGTCGTGCGATAAAAAATCGTCATCTCCGACGCAAGCCTTTGCAGGCGCAGACTTATTCCGCCGCGGCGCGCGCGGCGGCCAGTTCGAGGTGCGGAATCGCCGTCAAGGCGCGGGCCACCGCGATGAGGTCGCGCTGCACATTGTCGAACTGCGGGCTGCGCTCATAGGTGCGTTCGTTCATGTAAAGCGCACGGTTGATCTCGATCTGGACGGCGTGCATGCCGGAGATCGGGTTGCCGTAATGCTCGGTGATGAAGCCGCCGGCATAGGGCTTGTTGCGCACCACCGAATAGCCGAGGCGCCGCAGCTCGCCTTCGATGCAGTCCGGGATCGATCCCGCGCAGCTGGTGCCGTAGCGGTCGCCGATCACCATGTCGACGCGGGCCCGCTCGTCGCGTCCGCCGCCGGAGGGCATGGAGTGGCAGTCGACCAGCACCGCGATGCCGAAGCCGCGCTGCATCTGCACCATCTGCTGGCGCAGCGCGCGATGATAGGGCTTGTAATAGGCCTCGATGCGGGTCATCGCCTCATCGACGGGGATGCGCCGGCCATAGATTTCCTGCTGCTCGCCGACCACGCGGGCGATGGTGCCGAGCCCTCCCGACACCCGCATGGAGCGCGTATTGGCGTAGGGCGGCAGCCGCCCCTCGAACATGCGCGGGTCGAGCTCGTAGGGTTCGCGGTTCACGTCGAGATAGCAGCGCGGGAAATGCGCGCGCATGAACGCCATGCCGAGCCCGGTGACCGGGCGAATCAGCTCGTCGACCAGCGTGTCCTCCGAGCGCCGCAGCGTCGGCATGTCGAGCCGCACCTGGTCGAGAAAGGCGCGCGGGTAGATGACGCCGCTATGGGGGGAATTGAACAGGAACGGCGCGGCGAAAGGATTGGGCTCCACGACCTCGAAGGCCGGATCTATCGTCTCCGATATGATCGCCATATGCCCGTCCGCCGGCTTCCCTCTGCGGCGCGCTCTGGAGCGGCGCGCCTGTCATCTATCTGTCTAACACGCGCATGATGCCGGTGGAACGGTCGGCAATGTTTCAGAAAGCACGTATCGTTCACAGCCGCGTGGATTCACGATGTGCTAACAGCCGGCACGGTACCCGATAGGCGAAACATGCGGAGAGTGTTCCGGCGAGCGACCCGTGCCCGAGGCGCGCTCCCGAATCCGAGGTGACGTCGATGCTGAAGATCCTGCTGGCCGAAGACGACAACGACATGCGCCGCTTCCTGGTGAAGGCGCTGCAGAATGCCGGCTATTCGGTCATATCGTTCGACAATGGCCGCTCGGCCTATGATCGGTTGCGCGAGGAGCCGTTCGAGTTGCTGCTGACCGATATCGTGATGCCGGAGATGGACGGCATCGAGCTCGCCCGCAAGGCGACCGAGCTCGACCCGGACATCAAGGTGATGTTCATCACCGGTTTCGCGGCGGTGGCGCTCAATGCCGACAGCCAGGCGCCGAAGGATGCGAAGATCCTGTCGAAGCCCTTCCATCTGCGCGATCTCGTCAACGAGGTCGGCAAGATGCTGGCGGCCTGATGCCGGCGGCCTGAGGTCGCGTCGCTCGCCCGGGATCGCGCCGCCGTCCCCAGGCCGTTGCCCCCCGCCGCGCGCGGGGCGCTTGCGCGGCGCGCGGCTTGTGGTTATAGGGGTGCCCGCCGGGTCGCCCCGGCATCCCGGACGGAATGGGCGCGTAGCTCAGCGGGAGAGCACCTCGTTGACATCGAGGGGGTCACAGGTTCAATCCCTGTCGCGCCCACCATTCCGAACCTGATCGCCCCGATCGTTCAGCCCGACCCGGACCCGTCCCGCAGATGGCGAGCGGCGGTCGCCCAACGCTGTCATTGAAAACCGGCCCGGCATGCGGCGGCCCGCGCGAGGAGGCGTCCTCGCCCGCCCGTGCGAAGATCAGTCCGGCCGCCATGCGGTTATCATGCGCCTCGATGAAACTAAAACGCCGCTCCCGCATTGAAGGAACAATTCAATACTCATCGGGAGGTGCTGATGATTTCGAGGAAGCTTGTCATTGCTGCACTCGCCGCCATGGTTGCCCTGCCGGTCGTCACGACCGTGAAGGTATATGCCACGACCACCGCGGTCGGTCCGTTGCCGGCCATCGGCAGCGAGGAGCAGAAGGAGGTGCGCGAGCGTGAGCGCGTGCGTCGCCAGCAGGTCCGCCAGAACAGCCATAACGGCCTGTTCGAGCCGATCTTCGCCCCGCTGTACAAGGGCTACAATTCGCCGGGCCAGAAGGTGAAGCGCACCTTCGATTGAGGAGGGCGCTTGCTTCCCGGCGTCTGCGAGGACGATGCGGGGACGAGGGATCAGGTGCAGCCGGAACCGGCGGGCAGCGGCTCCTTCGTCCCCCAGTCGTTCGAGGGAAGCCCGGCATAGGGCGGCGCGAAGTCCTGCCGCACCACTTTCAGGCGCGCCGGCACCTCGGCGTCCGGCCGGTCATAATCCAGTATCCAGAAGAAGTTGAAGTTCGAATCCGGCCAGGTGACGGGCACCGTGCCCGGCCACAGGCTGGGCCGGCCGTTCGGCGCGTTCACGATGTTCCAGGGCTTGATCTCGGCCAGTCGCAGCAATTGCCGCAGCGTCGCCTTCTCGCCGGGAAACTCGGCTTCCAGTGCCGCGCTGGCGATATGGAAATGCTCCCACACCATCACCACCGTCTTGCCGTGCCAGCGCGGATTGTCCATCAGGTCGCGCACCACCGCCTGGTTCACCTTGTTCAGCCTGGCATTGAAGGGGCGGGTGTTGCGGATCGGCTCATAGGCGATCGGCGGCGCCACCGGCTTCATCCCCCAGGCGGCGAGGATCGGCCGCGCGGTTTCCAGCGTGTGCAGCGTCATCACCAGGAAAGCCGCCGGCGGGTCGCCGGCGATCAGGCTCCTCGGGTTCGACGGCGAAAGATACTGCGCCGCCAGCGCCCGTGCCCGCTCCTTGCCGGTGCTGCACAGGGCGAGCGGCCCGGCCTTCTCGCCATGGCGCACGATGATGAGACGCCTGGGTGCCGCCTCCGCGGCCGGCGGCGCCAAGGCCAGCATGCCTGCCAACATGCCCGCCAGCGCCACGGCCTGCGCGAGAAGGAAGGCGGCGGCGCGGATCATCGAAAACCCCTGTCGGTGCGAGCGGCGGCGGTGCCGCGTCACCATGGGCTGCCGCCGGAAGCCGATCAAGGGGATGATCAAGACCGCGTGCGCCGCGCATTGATCGCGCCCGCTTCGGCACGATATCACTGCTCCCTGAAAGCAATGTCCCGTCGGAGTCGCCATGTTCCCCCGCCAGACCCGCCTTCCCGCCCTGTCTCCCGCCTCGGAAGGGGGCGCCGCGCTCGGCAAGCTGCCGCAATGGGATCTCTCCGATCTCTATCCCGGCATGGACTCGCCGGAGCTGAAGGCGGATCTGGAGCGTGCCCGGTCCGAATGCGACGAATTCGAGCAGGCCTATAAGGGGCGGCTCGCCGCCCTGCTCGACGGCGCCGATGCCGGCGGCGAGATGGCCAGGGCGCTGAAGCGTTACGAGGGCGTCGAGGAACTGCTCGGCCGGCTCTATTCCTATGCCGGCCTGGTCTATTCCGGCGACACCACCGATTCGGTGCGCGCCAAGTTCTATGGCGACGTGCAGGAGAAGCTCACCGAGGCCTCCACCCACCTGCTGTTCTTCTCGCTGGAGCTCAACCGGCTCGACGACGCGAAGATGGAGGCCGCGCTGGCCGATCCCGCCTTCGGCCATTTCCGGCCCTGGATCGACGATGTGCGCGCCGAGAAGCCCTACCAGCTCGAGGACCGCATCGAGCAGCTGTTCCACGAGAAGGGCGTCACCTCGCGCGGCGGCTGGAACCGGCTGTTCGACGAGACCATCGCCGGGCTGCGATTCGAGGTGGAGGGCCGGAGCCTGCCGCTCGAGCCGACGCTGAACTATCTCGCCGAGCCGGAGGAGGCCCGGCGCAAGGCCGGCGCCGAGGCGCTCGCCAAGGTGTTCGGCGAGAATCTGCGGCTGTTCACGCTGATCACCAACACGCTCGCCAAGGACAAGGACATCTCCGATCGCTGGCGCGGTTTCGAGGACATCGCGGATTCCCGCCACCTCGCCAACCGCGTCGAGCGCGAGGTGGTCGACGCGCTGGTCTCCTCGGTGCATGCGGCCTATCCGCGGCTGTCGCACCGCTACTACAAGCTGAAGGCCAAGTGGTTCGGCAAGGACAAGCTGGAATATTGGGACCGCAACGCGCCGCTGCCCAAGGTCGAGACCAAGGCCATCGCCTGGGACGAGGCGCGCGACACGGTGCTCGGCGCCTATTCCGCCTTTTCCCCGCGCATGGCCGACATCGCCCGCGACTTCTTCGACAAGAGCTGGATCGACGCCGGCGTGCGGCCGGGCAAGGCGACGGGCGCCTTCGCCCACCCTACCGTGCCCTCGGTGCATCCCTATGTGCTGCTCAACTACATGGGCAAGCCGCGCGACGTGATGACGCTCGCCCATGAGCTCGGCCACGGCGTGCACCAGGTGCTGGCCGGCCCCAATGGCGCGCTGATGGCGCCGACGCCGCTCACCCTCGCCGAGACCGCCTCGGTGTTCGGCGAGATGCTCACCTTCCGCAAGCTGCTCGACGCCGCCCCCGACAAGGCGGCGCGCAAGGCGATGCTGGCCTCGAAGGTCGAGGACATGATCAACACGGTGGTCCGCCAGATCGCCTTCTATACCTTCGAGCGGCGCATCCACACCGAGCGCAAGTCCGGCGAGCTCACCGCCGAGCGCATCTGCGAGATCTGGATGGACGTGCAGGCGACCAGCCTCGGCGAGGGCATCCATCTCGGCCCGGGCTACGAGAACTACTGGGTCTATATCGGCCACTTCATCCATTCGCCCTTCTATGTCTATGCCTACGCCTTCGGTGATTGCCTGGTGAACTCGCTCTACGCGGTCTACGAGAACGCCGCCGAGGGCTTTGCCGAGCGCTATCTCGCCATGCTGGCGGCGGGCGGCACCAAGCATCACTCCGAGCTCCTGAAGCCCTTCGGCCTCGATGCGCGCGACCCGGCCTTCTGGCAGACCGGCCTCAACCTCATCGACCGCATGATCGGCGAGCTGGAGGCGATGGAAGGCTGAGGCGGCCGGCCTCGCGCGGGCATCTCGCGCGGGGCCCGGCGGTCCGGCCGGGGCGTCGCCGGCGGGGGCGTGCTTGCATTTTAGGCTTGCCGGCGAGGCGGTCACTGGCCGACAAAGAAGCGTCATCGCCGGGAAGCCTTCATGTCCGCCTCCGCCGCCGAAACCTTCGCCCACACGCCGTTCGACGGCTCGCGCAAGCCGTTTTCCATCGCGCTCGCCCCGCTCGACCTCGCCGAATGGATCGAGCCGGATCCGCGCCTCGCCGCCCGGCTCGCCGAGCGTGCCGAGCTCATGGTCGGCAAGCGCGACGTCGTGCTGCGCGAGGAGCCGGGCACCCGCGCCGCCCAGCGCGAGGTGCTGGAGCTGCTCGTCGCCCATCTGACGGAGCGTTTCCCGCAGGATTACCGGCTCGACGGCCGCCGTCTCACGGTGGTCCCGGCCGGCGTCACCGTCGACCTCGACGACGACAGCGAGCCGCCCTTCGCGCTTGCCGGCCGCATCCTCTCCGACGACCTGCTGCTGCTCACCCCCGGCCCGCAGGGCTACCGGCTGGTGGCGGCGGTGCTGTGCTTTCCCTCCGCCTGGTCGCTGGCGGAGAAGTTCGGCCAGTCGCTCGACGGCCTGCATGCCGCCGTGCCCGGCTATCCCGACAAGATGGCGCGGGTGATGAACCGCATCTTCGACAACCTCAAGGTCGAGCAGCCGGTCTGGCGGGTGAACTGGTCGATCTATCCCGACGACGAGATGCACCATCCCGAATCCAAGGAGCGTCCGCGCGGCTGGTTCGACGATCCCGCCCATCTCGACGCCTCCGCCTTCGTGCGGGTGGAGCGGCAGACGCTGCGCCGGCTGCCGGTCAGCGGCGACCTGCTGTTCACGGTGCGCATCCATGTCGATCCGTTCGAGGCGTTCCGCCGCCACCCGCAGGGGCGCGAGCTGGCCGCCAGCCTGCGCGAGCAGATCCTCGGCCTCGATCCGGCGCAGCTCGCCTACAAGGCATTGACCGATCACCGCGATGCGGTCGCCGGGGCGCTCGCCGCCATTGCCGCGGTGCCGGCGGAGCAGGGGGCGGAGGCGTCCGGCGAGGCGGTGGCCTGACGGACGCTTCGCCGCGCGCGACGCCTTGACGCGGCCGCGCCCATCGGGCTTCGCGGCGTTGCCGCAAGGGACGAGTTCCGCTAAAGCGGACGATGGCTGACATTATCCATTAGGAGGGGGTCGCATGGCTGACCACGGAGCGCCGGAATACGCCACCGCCACCGGCAACGATTATGCCGAACATGAGGGCACCTACGGCTTCTTCGTGAAGCTGACCCTGGTGGGCACGCTCTCGCTTTGCAGCCTGATGATCGCGCTGGCGATCGGCGGCGTGAACGGGCACTGGGGGCTGTTCACCCTGGCGACGCTCGCCATCCTGGTGGCCACCGCCATCGGCCTCGCTTCCGAGAACGGCAAGCCGGCCATCGTCGGCGGCCTGCTCGCCCTTCTGGTGCTGCTGCTGATCGTTACTTCGTGAGTATTGCCATGCGTATCGCTGTTTTGAAGGAAGGTTCCGCCCAGGAGCCTCGTGTTTCGGCGTCGGTTGAGACGGTGAAGCGTCTTGTGGGTTTGGGCGGCG
>NZ_JAHBGB010000042.1 GCF_018390555.1 Ancylobacter oerskovii
GCTCCCGAAGCGGCAACGTCCGCTCCGCCCGCACCGGCGGTCCTCTCGGCCTCCGCGCGTGGTAGCCGCGATCCCGCGCCATCCGCATCCGTCGCGACACCGTTCGTGTCCGAGCGGCCGCCGGCTCCCGACGCGGCAACGTCCGCTCCGCCCGCGTCGGCGGTCCTCCCGACCTCCGTGCGCGGCAGCAGCGATCCGTCGCCGCCCGCCCCGGTTGCGGCCCGCTGCGATGCGCTTGGCTGCGTGCTGCCGGCGCGGGACGGGCGGCTGGTCGCCTATCCGCTCGATCCGGCGGCGCTCACCGATGATTGTCGCCGTGCGGCGCTGGTGGTCACGCGCTTTGCCGCGCCGCAGGATTGCGCGGCCGAGGTCGTTCGGCTGGATCGGGCGGGTGAGGGGGCAGGCCTCGCGCTGCGGCTTCAGCCGGACGGCACATGGCATCGCGTCGATGCGCGTCCACCGGCCGGCAGCCGTCCATGGCTGCCGCCCGGCCGCTGACAGCCTGTCGGCGTCGGTCTTACGCATGCGGCCGGCCATGCGCCGGTCATGCGGGCACCCGGCGGCTCAGTAGCGGCGGAACAGCCCGACCAGCCGGCCCTGGATGCGCACGCGATCCGGGCCGAAGATCCGCGTCTCATAGGCGGGGTTGGCGGCTTCGAGCGCGACGGAGGCACCCTTGCGGCGCAGCCGCTTCAGCGTCGCCTCTTCGTCGTCGATCAGCGCCACCACGATGGAGCCGTTCTCGGCGGTGTCGCCGCGACGGATCAGCGCCAGGTCGCCGTCGAGAATGCCGGCCTCGATCATCGAATCGCCGCGGACCTCCAGCGCGAAATGCTCGCCGCCGCCCAGCATGTCGGCGGGCATGGCGATGGTCTGGCTCGGCGACTGGATGGCGGAGATCGGCGAGCCGGCGGCGATGCGGCCCATCACCGGCACCGGGATGGAGCGGGCGAGGTCGTCGTCGGCCGGCGGAGGCGCCGTCGGGCGGGCACGGCCGAGGCTGCCCTCGATGACGCTCGGCGCGAAGCTGCGGGGCTGGGCCGGGGCGGCGGCCTTGGGCGGGGCCTGTACCGTCTCGGGCAGGCGGATCACCTCGAGCGCACGGGCGCGGTTCGGCAACCGGCGAATGAAGCCGCGCTCCTCCAGAGCGGTGATCAGCCGGTGGATGCCGGATTTCGACCGGAGGTCCAGCGCTTCCTTCATCTCCTCGAAGGAGGGCGGCACGCCGGTCTCCTTCAGGCGCTCATGGATGAAGCGGAGCAGTTCGTGTTGCTTGCGGGTGAGCATCAGCGCAGGTCCATCCCCGGCAGGTGGCCAAAATGAAACAAATCACGAACAAACACTATCCGTTCTTTTTGTGTTCCACAATCGGTAAATAAACCGCTAAGCGGTCGACGCGACGGCGGGCTCCGGCTAGTGTATGCAATATTGCTTCAATTGCCTAACTCATATGCAGTTTCGTATTCTGCTCATCCGGGAGACCCGCCTTGTCCGCCACGATCGCCGAAATCCTCCAAGCGAATCGCTCCGGCCGCTCGACCCCCGCGCGCACCGTCGCCGCCTGCCTGGAGGCGATCGAGCGGCATGCCGATCCGTCGATCTTCACGGCGCTGGTCGGCCCGGAGGCGCTCGGCGAGCAGCTGGCGGCGCTGGAGGGGCGCGATCCCGCCGGCCTGCCGCTTTACGGCGTGCCCTTCGCGGTGAAGGACAATATCGACGTCGCCGGCCTGCCCACCAGCTGCGCCTGCCCGGATTTCGCCTATGTGGCCACGCGGGACGCCACGGCGGTGGCGCGGCTGAAACGCGCCGGCGCCATCGTCATCGGCAAGACCAATCTCGACCAGTTCGCCACCGGGCTGAACGGCACCCGCTCGCCCTATGGCACGCCGCGCAATGCGGTGCGGGCCGATCTCGTGCCCGGCGGGTCGAGCTCGGGCTCGGGCGTCGCGGTGGCGGCGGGGCTGGTGCCGTTCGCGCTCGGCACCGACACCGCCGGCTCGGGACGCATTCCCGCCGGACTGAACAACATCGTCGGGGTGAAGCCGAGCCTCGGCCTGGTCTCCACCGCCGGCCTGGTGCCGGCCTGCCGCACGCTGGACTGCATCTCGGTCTTCGCGCTCACCGTTGCCGATGCGATGGCGGCGCTGAAGGCGATGGCCGGCCCCGACGAGGCCGATCCGTTCTCGCGCCCGCTGCCGTTCGGCACGCCGGGCGCCTGCCCGCCGGCGCTCCGCATCGCGGTGCCGCGGCCGGAGGACCGGGTCTTCCTCGGCGATCGCCAGGCGGAGGCCGCCTTCACCCAGGCGGTCGCGCGCATGGCCGCGCTGGGCGCCCGGATCGTCGAGGTCGCCATGGAGCCGTTCTACGAGACCGCCCGGCTGCTCTATGAGGGTCCGTGGGTGGCCGAGCGTTACGCCGCCGTCGGTCCCTTCCTCGAATCGAAGCCGGATTCCTTCAACGAGGTGGTCCGCGCCATCATCGAGGAGGGCCGCCGCCGCACCGCGGTGGAGGCCTTCCGCGCCCATTATCGCCGCGTCGAGCTGGCGGCGCGGGCGCGGGCCGCGCTCGAAGGCTGCGACGCGCTGATGGTGCCGACCATGCCGACCGTCTACACGGTGGAGGAGATGCTGGCCGATCCGGTGCGGCTCAACTCCAATCTCGGCATCTACACCAATTTCGTGAACCTGCTCGATATGTGCGGCATCGCCGTGCCCTCGGGGCTGCGGCCGGACGGGGCGCCGGTCGGCGTCACCCTGCTGGCGGGCGCCGGGCGCGATGCGCATCTCGCCGCCATCGCCGCCGCCTTCCATGCCTCGACGGAGCTGGCGATGGGCGCCACCGGCCGGCCGTTGCCGGCGCTGCCGGCCGCGATGCCGCGCGTGGCGGCGGGCCATCACGAGATCGCGCTGTTCGGCGCGCACCTCTCCGGCCTGCCGCTCAATGGCGAGCTGCTGGAAGCGGGCGGGATGTTCCTGCGCCAGGCGCGCACCAATGCCGATTACAAGCTCTACGCGCTTCCCGAGGGGCGGGTGCGCCGGCCCGGCCTGCTGCGCGTCGAGCCGGGCGGCGGCGCGCCGGTCGAATGCGAGATCTGGGCGCTGCCGGCGGAAGCCTTCGCCCGCTTCGTCGATGCCATTCCCGCCCCGCTCGGCATCGCCACCATCCAGCTGGAGGATGGCGGCCGGGTGAAGGGTTTCGCGCTGGAGGCGGTGGCGGCGAAGGGCGCGCGCGACATCACCGGCTTCGGCGGCTGGCGCGGCTTCCTCGCCGAGGAGCAGCGCCAGCGCGAGGCGGCGGGCATTTCGGCGGCGGAGTGACGATGGCGAGACCCGGTCGACGGGTGATCGGCCGGGACGTCGCAACTGGATGTCGCGATAGAAAAGTCCAGCAATATCAGATCAGTTGCGCATATTTCTCATATGCGTCGTGAACGATGGCGATATGGTCGCGCATGGCCGCGGCGGCGCCGTCGCGGTCGCCGCGCAGGATGGCGGTGACCACGCGGTCATGCTCCTGGTGCGACAGGGCGAGGCGGCCCAGCGCGCGGAACTGCGCCCGGCGGAAGGGCGAGAGCCGCTGCCGCGTCGCCAGCGTCAGCTCCACCAGATAGTCGTTGTGGCCGCCGGCATAGATCGAGGTGTGGAACTGCTCGTTCGCCTCGCGATAGGCGGCGAAGTCGCCCAGCCGCATCATCTCGCCCATGTCGGCGTGCAGCAGCTCGAGGCGGCGCCGTTCGGCCGGGGCGATGTTCTGCGCGCACAGCCCGGCACACAGCGCCTCCAGCTCCGCCATCACCTCGAACATGTTCTGCAGCCGCTCGAGGCTCGGCCGGGCGACGAGCGCGCCGCGATGCGGCCGGGCGTCGATGAGGCCGGAGGCCGCCAGCTCGCGGATCGCCTCGCGGACCGGGGTGCGCGAGGCGCCGAAGCGGGCGGCGAGCGCGCTCTCGTCCAATAGAGTGCCGGGGGGCAGCAGGCCGCGGGTGATCTCGTCGGCGATCTGCTCGCGAATGTCCTCGGCGCGGGTCTTGCGGCCGGTGCGCAGCGGGCCGGAGGAGGCCGCGACGGCGAGGGGGCTCTCGGGAAGCGACATGTCAGTCCTGCCGGCCGGTGCGCGGCGGGCGGGCCGGGCGGCGGGGCGCGGCCGGCTCGGGGGCGGCGGAAGGGACGGAAAGGCGAATCATCGGCTCACGCCAGGGGGCACGACGGTCTCGGGATCGGCGCTCACGCGGGTTCATCGCTCAGGCCGGATCGGCGATCAGGCTGACATGGGCGGCGACGACTTTCCATCCCCCGCCGGTGCGCATCCAGGTCTGCATCTGCCGGCCGACCTTGCCGGGCGCCGAGGCCCGGCGGAACAGCGTCGAGGCGGTGGCCATGTCGCGCCCATAGCTGGTGATCACCGTTCCCTCCAGGGTGCGCTCCAGCCCGTGCGGCGAGCGGGCGGCGCGGAAGGCGCGGATGGCGTCGATGCCGTAGAGGTTCTCGCCGCCGCCATAGCGGATGGTGCGCGGATCGTCCCAGAACAGCGCGTCGAGGGCCTCGACATCATTGCCGACCAGCGCCAGCTCGTAGCGGGCGAAGGCCGCCTCGACCTCGGCGAGCACCTCGGGGATATTGATCTCCATCGTCCTGGAATCCCTCGCATCTTTCCATGGGCCAGCACACAGCCTCGGGAGCGCGTGGTCAATCCTCCAGCGGCAGAATCTCGCAAGGCTCGCCGGCTTTGGCGGCGGGGGCCTGCGGGCGGCGCACCAGCAGCGCATCGGCGCGGGACAAGAGGCTCAGCATGGAGGAATCCTGCACCGGCATCGGCGCGACGAGCGGCACGCCGGCGCGGCGCCCGACGATCTGCGCGCGCATGAAGTCCATGCGGTGGTCGTTCGC
Source organism: Ancylobacter oerskovii (assembly GCF_018390555.1). Classification (GTDB taxonomy): domain Bacteria; phylum Pseudomonadota; class Alphaproteobacteria; order Rhizobiales; family Xanthobacteraceae; genus Ancylobacter; species Ancylobacter oerskovii. The sequence continues at coordinate 4,887 of NZ_JAHBGB010000042.1, forward strand.
CTTCACGTCGACGGCGAGCTCGGCCGGCACCAGCTCCAGCCCGTCGACGCCGGCCTCGCCCTGCATCCGCCGCAGCAGCGGGCGCAGGAACAGCAGGGCGCAGACATAGGCCGAGACCGGGTTGCCGGGCAGGCCCAGCACATGGGTTTCCGCTGCGTGTGCGCCGCCGGAAAACCGGCCGAACATCAGAGGCTTGCCCGGCCGCAGCGCGATCTTGTGCACCGCCAGCGCCGCTCCTTCGGCGGTCAGCGCCGGGGCGACGAGGTCGTGGTCGCCCACCGAGGCGCCGCCCGAGGTCACCAGCACGTCGAGCCCGGCCTCGCGCGCGGCGCGGATGCCCGCGCGGGTGTCGTCCATCCGGTCCGGCAAGATGCCGAGATCCGCCACCTCGGCGCCGGCCAGCCGCGCGACGCCGCCGACGGCGTAGATGTTGGACAGGATCACCTGATGCGCCTGCGCCCCCCTTCCGGGCCGCACCAGCTCGTCGCCGGTGGAGAGCAGGCCCAGGCGAGGCCGGCGATGCACGCTCACCTCGGCAAGATCGCAGGCGGCGACCAGCGCGAGGTCGCGCGCCCGCAGCCGGTGGCCGGACGGCAGCACCGTCTCGCCCTCGCGGAAATCGCCGCCGGCCTTGCGTATGTGCCGGCCGGCGGTCGCCGCCTCGTCGATGCGGACGGCGGAGCCCTCGCGCGCGGTGTCCTCCTGGATCACCACCGCGTCGGCGCCGTCGGGCACCACCGCGCCGGTGAACAGGCGCACCGCCTCGCCCGGCCGCAGCGTGCCGGCATAGGGGCGTCCGGCGGCGGATTCGCCCGCCACCTTCAGCACCGCGCCGAGGGTCGCCTCGGCGGCGCGCACGCCATAGCCGTCCATCGCCGAGACGTCGCGCCCCGGCGTGGTGCGGCGCGCCACCACCGGCGCCGCCAGCACCCGCCCGAGCGCGGCGTCGAGCGCCACCGTCTCGGCCGGCAGGGGCGAGGCTTGCGAAAGCAGGCGCTCCAGCGCCTCTTCCAGCGGCATCAAGGCGGGCTTGGCCATGGGTTCGACGTTCTCTCAGTCCGCGGTCCAGTGGCCGGAGCGGCCGCCGGCCTTCTCCAGCACGCGGATGCCCTCGATCCGCATGCCCCGGTCCACCGCCTTGGCCATGTCGTAGATGGTGAGGCAGGCGACGGAGACCGCGGTGAGCGCCTCCATCTCCACCCCGGTCTGCCCGGCGGTGCGCACGCTGGCGCGCACCCGGAGGCCGGGCAGCGCCGCATCCGGCTCGATCTCCACCGCCACCTTGGAGAGCAGCAGCGCATGGCAGAGCGGGATCAGCTCATGGGTGCGCTTGGCGGCCATGATGCCGGCCAGCCGCGCGGTGCCGATCACGTCGCCCTTCTTGGCGTTGCCGCTCTCGATGAGCGCCAGCGTCTCCGGGAGCATCTCGACGCGCCCCTCGGCCACCGCGAGCCGGTCGGTGATCGCCTTGTCGGCGACGTCGACCATGTTGGCGGCGCCGCTGGCGTCGATATGCGAGAGCCTCGGCTCGTCCGGGCCGGCCATGGCTCAGCCCGCCGCGCGCAGCGGGCCGGCGAGCAGCGCCCGCGTCGCCGCCGTCACGTCGTCCTGCCGCATCAGGCTCTCGCCGACGAGGATGGTGCGGATGTTCGCCTGCGCCAGCCGCGCGATGTCGTCCGGGGTGAAGATGCCGCTCTCGCCGACGATGATGCGGTCCGCCGGGATGCGCGGCGCCAGCCGCTCGGAGGTGGCGAGCGTCACCGAGAAGTCGCGCAGGTTGCGGTTGTTGATGCCGACCAGCCGTGCCGGCAGCTTCAGCGCCCGGTCGAGCTCGGCATCGTCATGCACCTCGACGAGGGCGTCCATGCCGAGGCCGTGCGCGACGTCGACGAGGTCGCGCGCCAGCGCGTCGTCCACCGAGGCCATGATGACGAGGATGCAGTCGGCGCCCCAGGCGCGGGCTTCCTGCACCTGGTAGGTGTCGTAGAGGAAGTCCTTGCGCAGCGCGGGCAGCGCGCAGGCGGAGCGGGCGGCGGTGAGGAATTCAGGGGCGCCCTGGAAGGACGGCGTATCGGTGAGCACCGAGAGGCAGGCGGCACCGCCGGCCTCATAGGCACGGGCCAGCGCCGGCGGGTCGAAATCCGGCCGGATCAGCCCCTTGGACGGGCTCGCCTTCTTGATCTCGGCGATCAGCGCGGTCCCGCCGGCGGCGATCTTCGCCTCGATAGCCCTGAGAAAACCGCGCGGCGGCGCGGCGGCGGCGGCGCGGGCGGCGATCTCCGCCGGCGGCACCTTCAGCTTCGCCGCGGCGATCTCCTCGCGCTTGTAGGCGCCGATCTTCTCCAGAATATCGGCCATGGTGCCCTACTCCTCGATGTCGTTGGAGACCGCGACCAGCCGCGCCAGCGCCGCCTCCGCGTGACCGCCGGACAGGCTCCAGCGGGCGAGCTCCAGCCCTTCGCCGACGTCCTCCGCCTTGCCGGCCACCACCAGCGCGGCGGCGGCGTTCAGCAGGGCGATGTCGGCATAGGCGTTCTTCTCGCCGTTGAGCACGGCGCGCAGGGCGAGCGCGTTGGCCTCGCCGTCGCCGCCCTTCAGCGCGTCCGGCGTCGCCCGCGCGAGGCCGAAGCGTTCCGGCTCGATCTCGAAGCTCGACAGCTTGCCGTCGCGCAGCTCGGCGACATAGGTCGGGCCGGTGGTGGTGATCTCGTCGAGGCCGTCCGATCCGTGCACGACCCAGGCGCGCTCGGAGCCGAGCGTCTTCAGCACCTCGGCCAGCGGCTCGATCCAGGCGCGCGCAAAAACGCCCACCATCTGGCGGGTGACGCCGGCGGGGTTCGACAGCGGGCCGATCAGGTTAAAGATGGTGCGGGTGCCCATTTCCACCCGCGTCGGGCCGACATGCTTCATCGCCGGGTGGTGCGCCGGGGCGAACATGAAGCCGATGCCGGCTTCAGTGATGCAGCGGGAGATGCCGGCCGGGGAGAGGTCGATCTTCACGCCGAGCGCCATCAGCACGTCAGCGGCGCCGGATTTGGAGGAGAGCGCGCGGTTGCCGTGCTTGGCCACCGGCACGCCGGTGCCGGCGACGATGAAGGAGGCGCAGGTGGAGATGTTGTAGGAGCCGGAGGCGTCGCCGCCGGTGCCCACCACGTCCACCGCCCCGGCCGGGGCGGAGACGCGCAGCATCTTCGCGCGCATGGTGCTGACCGCGCCGGCGATCTCCTCCACATCCTCGCCGCGCACGCGCAGGCCCATCAGCACCGCGCCGATCTGCGAGGGCGTGGCCTCGCCGGACATCATGATGTCGAAGGCGCCGGCGGCCTCCGCCCGGGTCAGCGTGGCGCCGGTGGCGATCTTGCCGATGACGGCCTTCAGGTTTTCCATGGTCCCCGCTCTATTGTCCCCGGTTCCGTTCCCGCCTCACGCCGCGCGCGAACGGCGGGGACCGGCGTTCCAGGCACGCGCGAGGTCGAGGAAGTTCTTCAGTATCGTGCGCCCGTGCTCGGAGGCGATGCTCTCGGGGTGGAACTGCACCCCGTGCACCGGCAATTCCTTGTGCGAGAGGCCCATGATCAGCCCGTCCTCGGTCTCCGCCGTGACGGCGAGATGGGCGGGCAGGGTGTCGCGCTCGACGATCAGCGAATGGTAGCGCGTCGCCCGGAACGGGCCGTTTATGCCGCGGAACACCGCGTCGCCGCGATGATGGATGTCGCTCATCTTGCCGTGCAGCGGCAGCGGTGCGCGCACCACTTCGCCGCCGAACACCTGGCCGATGGCCTGGTGGCCGAGGCAGACGCCGAACACCGGCACGCCGGTCTCGGCGGCGCGGGCGATCAGGTCGAGGCAGATGCCGGCGTCGTTCGGGGTCGCCGGGCCGGGGGAGATGACGATGGCTTCCGGCTTCAGCGCCAGGGCGTCGCCGGTGGTCAGCGTGTCGTTGCGGCGCACGTCCACCTCCACCCCCAGCCCGCCGAGATAGTGGACGAGGTTCCAGGTGAAGCTGTCGTAATTGTCGACGAGAAGGATCATCGCGGGTCCGTTGGGCAGCGGAAAATCTCTACATGGATGTCAGAAATTTTCCGCACAAGCTCTAGGCGGTGAACCGGCGCCCGGTCAAGCCGCGCCGGTCGGCGAAGCGTTCATCGCCAGCCGTGCCATCGCTCGTTTCGGATGCGGACCATTTCAGTCGTGTTCCTGCGCCGTGTCGGACAAGCGGAAATTTTCCGCTGTTTCTGACTTACACGCCGGATGCCCGTTGGGAAAGGGGCAACCGGAGCCCGGCGCCTCCCGACGCGGCGGGCAAGGCCGGATGCCCCGTGGGAAAAGGGGCAACCGGTGAGGTCCGCCAGCGCCGCCCGCGCGCCTGCTCCCTCTCCCCGGCGGGGAGAGGGGTGGGGTGAGGGGGGAGCAACGCTTCCCGATATGGTTCCCCTTCACCGCCCCGCTTCGCGGGCCACCTCTCCGCCGAAACCGGATGCATCCGGTTTCGACCTTGCCGGAACCGAACTCGGCAGCAGCCGGGTTCGGGCGGGGGGGCGGGGAGAGGGAAGCAAGGGGCGTTGGGGAGGGCGGAGAGGCCGGCCCGGAACGCGGCGCCTCAAAGGCCGAGCGCGACGAAACGCCCCCTCACTGCCCCCGTCCGGCGCGGGCGGCGAAGCGCACGGCTTCCTCGCCGGCGCGGAACAGCGCCTTGGCCTTGTTCACGCATTCCTGCTGCTCGCTCTCGGGCACCGAGTCGTAGACGATGCCGGCGCCGGCCTGCACATGCATCTTGCCGTCCTTCACCACCGCGGTGCGCAGCACGATGCAGGTGTCCATCTCGCCGTCGGCGCCGAAATAGCCGATGGCGCCGGCATAGATGCCGCGCTTGTCGCGCTCCAGCTCGTCGATGATCTGCATCGCCCGCACCTTCGGCGCCCCCGACACCGTGCCGGCCGGGAAGCCCGCCGCGAGGGCGTCCAGCGCGTCGTGCTTCGGGTCGAGGTCGCCCTCGACATTGGAGACGATGTGCATCACCTGGCTGTAGCGCTCGATGAAGAAGCTGTCCGTCACCTCCACCGTGCCGATGGCGGCGACGCGGCCGACATCGTTGCGGCCGAGGTCGAGCAGCATCAGGTGCTCGGCGCGCTCCTTGGGGTCGGCGAGCAGCTCCTCCTCCAGCGCCTTGTCCTCCTGCGGGGTGGCGCCGCGCCGGCGGGTGCCGGCGATCGGGCGGATGGTGACGGTGTTGTCGCGCAGCCGCACCAGGATCTCCGGCGAGGAGCAGACGATGGAGAAGCCGCCGAAGTTGAAATAGACGAGGAACGGCGCCGGGTTGATCCGCCGCAGCGAGCGGTACAGCGAGAAGGGCGGCAGCGTGAACGGCGCGTCGAAGCGCTGGGAGAGCACCACCTGGAAGATGTCGCCGGCGCGGATGTATTCCTTCGCCCGCTCCACCATCGCCAGATAATGGTCGGGCGCGGTGTTGGAGACCGGCACCACCAGCTGGTGCAGCGCGTCCTCGGCCGGCTGGGCGGGGAGGGCGTCCTCCAGCGCCGCCACCACCCGCGCGATGCGCTCGCGCGCCGCTTCCAGCGCCGCAACGGCGGAGACGCCGGCAGCGGGCCGCACCGGAGTGACCACCGTCACCTCGTCGCGCACCGCGTCGAACACCACCATCACCGTGGGGCGGATGAAGATGGAATCCGGCACGCCGAGCACGTCGGGCTTGGCCTCCGGCAGGCGCTCCATCTGCCGGACCATGTCGTAGCCGAGATAGCCGAAGATGCCGGCCGCCATCGGCGGGGCGCCGTCCGGCAGGGCGATCCGCGATTCCTCGACCAGTGCCCGCAGCGAGACCAAGGGCCGCTCGGCGCAGGGCTCGAAGGCGTCGGGCTCGGCGGCGGCGCGGCGGTTGATCTCCGCCCGCCCGTCGCGGCAGCGCCAGATCAGGTCCGGCTCCATGCCGATCATCGAGTAGCGCCCGCGCGTGGCGCCGCCCTCGACCGATTCCAGCAGGAAGGAGTTCGCCCGGTCGGCGGCGATCTTCAGATAGGCGGAGACCGGGGTTTCGAGATCGGCGACCAGCGTCTCGCCGATCACCTGCGCCTCGCCGCGCGCATAGGCGTTCGCGAAGGCGTCCGCATCGGGATTGAGGTTCATCTGCGAGGCCTCAGTTCACCGCGTCGGCGGGCACGCCGACGATCTGGTCGAGCGCGGCGCGGTTGATGCGGGCGCCGAGGTCGCTCTGCAGCTGCACCAGGTACTCCGTCATCAGGTCGTTCTGCAGGCTCTGGCCGATATCGGCGATGATCTTGTCATTCTGCGGCGTGTTGTCGGGCACGGTGACGCCCGTCACCTTGAACAGCAGGCGGTCGTCGCCGGGCAGGGTGGTCGAGCCCACCGCGCCGTCGCGGGTGTCGAAGATGGCGGCGATGGCGTCCTGCGGCACGCCCTCATTGGCGCGGCCGCGGCGCAGGCCGGCGGCGGTGCGCAGCTCCAGCCCGGCATCGGCGACGGTGAGGTCGAAGGCGGCGCCGTCGGCGACCTTCTTCTTCAGCTCGGCGAGCCTGGCGTCGAGCGCCTGCGCCGTCTCGTCCTCCTTCCAGCGCACGAGCACCTGCGCGCGCGCCTCCTCGAAGGTCCGCTCGCGCGGGGCGGTGATGTCGCTCACCTCGTACCAGACATAGCCGGCGTTCTGCGGCAGGGTGATCGGGTCGTTCTCCGCGCCGATCTCGGTGGCGAAGGCGAGGCGCAGCACGTCCGAGCGCGCCGGGATGGCGGGAATCGCCGTGCCGTCGGGCTGCAGGCCCTCGACGCTGGTGTCGAGGCTCAGCAGCGTCAGCCCGGCCTTGGAGGCAGCCTCGGTGAGGGTGGCGCCGGCGTTGCGGTCGTCCTCCACCTTGTCATAGGCGGCGAGCATGGCCCGGCGGGCGGCGTCGAGCTGGAGTTCCCGGCGGATGTCGCCGGCGACCTCGTCGAGCGGCTTCACCGCGGCGGGGGTGATGGCGCCGACATGCACGATCACCGGGCCGAAGCGCCCGTTCACCACGCCGCTGGTGCCCTCGGCGGCGGTGGCGAAGGCGGCGTCGGCGATGGCGGCGTCGAAGATGTCGGCCCGCGTCACCGTGCCGAGCGCGGTGTCCTTGGCTTCCAGCTTCCGCTCGGCGGCGATGTCGGCGAAGGAGGTGCCGGCGGCGATCCGGTCGGCGGCGGCCTTGGCCTCGTCGGCATTGGGGAACACGATCTGGTCGATCACCCGGCGCTCCGGCGTGCCGAAGCGGGCCTGGTTGGCGTCGTAGAACGCCTTCACCTCGGCGTCGGAGATCGCCTCCTTGCCGGCCAGCGCCTCGGGGGTGAGCGCCAGCACGTTGATCTTGCGGAATTCCGGCGCGCGGAACGCCGCCTTGCGGGCGTCGAAGAAGCCCTTGAGCTGCTCGTCGCTGGGCGCGGCGAAGGGGCCGACATTGGCGGCGCCGAGGATGGCGTAGCTCACCGAGCGGGTCTCGCCCTCGTAGCGCTTCACCGCGTCCTTCAGCACCTGCGGCACTTCGATGCCGCCGGCCAGCGACTGGATCAGCTGCTGGCGCTGGGCGAGCCGGCGCTCGGCCTCGACGAAGCGCGGCTCGGTGAAGCCGTTGGAGCGCAGCAATTGCAGGAAGTAGTTGTGGTCGAAGGTCCCGGAGGGGCCGAAGAAGGCCGGGTTGTTCTGCACCCGGTCCACCACCTGCTGGTCGGAGACCGAAAGGCCCATCCGGCGGGCGGCCTCGTCGAGCGCGGCCTCGCCGAGGCGCTCGTTCAGCACCTGGTCGGGAATGCCGAAGGCGCGCGCCTGGTCGGGGCTGAGGCCCTGCTTGAGCTGCTGGGAGATCTGCTGCAGGCGCTGCTGGTAGAGCTGCTGGAATTCCGGCACCGAGATTTCGGTGGAGCCGATGGAGGCCAGCGTCTGGCCGCCGAAGCCACGGAACACATCCGCGATGCCCCAGATGCCGAAGCTGATGATGAGAAGTCCCATCAGGACCTTGGCGACAATACCGGAGGCGCTCTTGCGCAGTGTCTGCAGCATCTTTGTTCTCGTCGGGCGTAGGCCGGCAAAAACCCGGGAGTCTCGGCCCGGGTCGCGAAAGGCGCGCATCATAGGGATGGCGCCTTGGTGTCGCAACGCCGCACATGCGGGCATTTGCGCGCTCCCTTTGCGTCTGTTACGCCGGGTCAGCGAAGTGCGGGTAATCTGAAGGAGCGGGACATTTCATGACGACGCGCCGTCCATTGATCGCCGGTAACTGGAAGATGCACGGGCTGAAGGCGTCCCTGCAGGAATTCGACCGGATGGTCGCCGCCTATGACGGCGAGCTGCGCGCCCGCACCGACCTGATGATCTGCCCTCCGGCGACGCTGATCGCCGCGCTCGCCGCCGCCGCCGGCACCTCCGGCGTCGCGGTCGGCGGGCAGGATTGCCATGCGCAGGCGCAGGGCGCCCATACCGGCGACATCGCCGCCGAGATGATTCTCGATGCCGGCGGCCGCGCGGTGATCCTCGGTCATTCCGAGCGCCGCACCGACCACGGCGAGACCGATGCCGCGGTGCGCGCCAAGACGCTCGCCGCCTGGCGGGCCGGGCTCGTCGCGGTGGTCTGCGTCGGCGAACACCGCCAGCAGCGGGAGGAGGGCGTGGCGCTCGATCTGGTGCGGGTGCAGCTCGCCGGCTCGATTCCCGACGGCGCCACGGCGGAGAATCTCGTCGTCGCCTATGAGCCGGTCTGGGCGATCGGCACCGGCCTCACCCCGAGCGTGGCGGATATCGCCGAGATGCACGGCGCCATTCGCGCGGCGCTGGTGGCGCGCTTCGGCGAGGCGGTGGGCAACGGCATCCGCATCCTCTATGGCGGCTCGGTCAAGCCGGGCAACGCCGCCGAGATCCTGGCGGTCGCCGATGTCGACGGCGCACTGGTCGGGGGCGCCAGTCTCAAGGCGGGGGATTTCCTGGCGATCGCCGGCGCCTATATGTAGGGCGCTCGCCGGCTCGCCCGCCCGCGCGGCCTCCCTCGTGGGGTGCGCTGGAAATGCCGGACGCGATCGTGTAGGAACCCGACCGACAAAAGCCGGCGGCGACGTTTCGTCCGCCGCCGTATTCGATTTTGAAGGCGTCAGATGCAGACCGTACTCATCATCATCCACCTCATGGTGGTGCTGGCCCTTATCGGCGTGGTGCTGATCCAGCGCTCCGAGGGCGGCGGACTCGGGATCGGCGGCGGCGGTGGCGGCGGTGGCGGCTTCTTCAGCGCCCGCGGCACCGCCAACGTGCTGACCCGGGCGACGGCGATCCTGGCGGCGCTGTTCTTCATCACCAGCCTCGGCCTCACCATTCTGGCGGGTTGGGGGCGCGGCCCGTCCTCGATCTTCACCACGCCGACGACGCTGCCCTCCGGTGCGCCGGCGGCGCCCGGCGGCAATGTCCTGGAGCAGTTGCAGGGCGCCCAGCCGGCGCCGGGCGCTGCTGCGCCGGCCGCTCCCGCGGCGCCGGCGGCTCCCGCCGCGCCTCAGGTTCCGCAGTCGCAGTGATCGCGGCGGCGTAATCGCTCGGCGGCGGGCCGTTCCCGCCGCTCCGTTTCGCTCTTTATCCCCAAGGCGGGGGTCGTCCGGCTAAGACGGCCCTCGCCGAATCGCGTTTTCGCAGTTAGAAACCGAACTCCATGGCGCGCTATATTTTCATCACAGGCGGCGTTGTGTCCTCGCTCGGCAAGGGTCTGGCTTCCGCCGCCCTCGGCGCGTTGCTGCAGGCCCGCGGCTACAAGACCCGGCTTCGCAAGCTCGATCCCTATCTCAACGTCGATCCGGGCACGATGAGCCCGTATCAGCACGGCGAGGTCTTCGTCACCGACGACGGGGCCGAGACCGACCTCGACCTCGGCCATTACGAGCGCTTCACCGGCCGCTCGGCCAACAAGCAGGACAACATCACCACCGGCCGCATCTATCAGGAGATCCTGACCAAGGAGCGGCGCGGCGACTATCTCGGCGCCACCGTGCAGGTGATCCCGCACGTCACCAACGCCATCAAGGATTTCATCCTCTCCGGCAACGAGGGCTACGACTTCGTGCTGGTGGAGATCGGCGGCACGGTCGGCGACATCGAGGCGATGCCGTTCCTGGAGACCATCCGCCAGGTCGGGCAGGAGCTGCCGCGCAAGCACTGCATCTATGTGCACCTGACGCTGCTGCCCTATATCCCCTCGGCCGGCGAGCTGAAGACCAAGCCGACCCAGCATTCGGTGAAGGAGCTGCGCGCCCTCGGCATCGCCCCGGACATCCTGCTCTGCCGCACCGACCGCGAGATCCCGCGCGAGGAGCGCCGCAAGCTCGGCCTGTTCTGCAATGTGCGCGAGAGCGCGGTGATCGAGGCGCGCGACGCCGACAACATCTATGCGGTGCCCTCGCTCTATCACGAGGCCGGCCTCGACACCGAGGTGCTGGCCGCCTTCGGCATCGAGCCGGCGCCGGAGCCCGATCTCACCCGCTGGCACAGGATCGAGAGCGGCATCCGCAACCCGGAAGGCGCCGTCACCATCGCCATCGTCGGCAAGTACACGGGCTTGAAGGACGCCTACAAGTCGCTCATCGAGGCGCTGGCGCATGGCGGCATCGCCAACAATGTCCGCGTCAATCTCGACTGGATCGAGAGCGAGATCTTCGAGCGCGAGGACCCGGCGCCGTTCCTGGAGCATGTGCACGGCATCCTGGTGCCGGGCGGCTTCGGCCAGCGCGGCGCCGAGGGCAAGATCCGCGCGGCGCAGTTCGCCCGCGAGCGCAAGGTGCCCTATCTCGGCATCTGCTTCGGCATGCAGATGGCGGTGATCGAGGCCACCCGCAATCTCGCCGGCATCACCGAGGCCAATTCCACCGAGTTCGGCCCGACCTCGGAGCCGGTGGTCGGCCTGCTCACCGAGTGGCTGCGTGGCAACGAGCTGGAGAAGCGCGGCCTCGACACCGATCTCGGCGGCACCATGCGGCTCGGCGCCTATCCCGCCGCGCTGGCGGAAGGCAGCCGGGTGGCGCAGGTCTACGGCGCCACGGAGATTTCCGAGCGCCACCGTCATCGCTATGAGGTGAACCTGCGCTATCGCGAGCGTCTGGAGGCCTGCGGCATGCTGTTCTCCGGCACCTCGCCGGACGGGCTGCTGCCGGAAATCATCGAGTACCCGGACCATCCCTGGTTCATCGGCGTGCAGTACCACCCGGAGCTGAAGTCGCGCCCGTTCCAGCCGCACCCGCTCTTCGCCTCCTTCATCGGGGCGGCGATGGTGCAAAGCCGCCTCGTCTGACCACGGGGCCTCATCCGCTGGAGCCTTTCTGCAGAAGTGTGAAAGCTTTTGTAGAGAAACAGGCTCCATCCTGTTGACGATAGGATGCTTTTCGTCGTTCGGGCGATGTTGTCCGGTCGGCCGGGAAGGGTTCGGAGGAGAAGCCCATGGCCCGTGGCCTCGATCACGTCGTGCATGTCGTCCGCGATCTCGAAGCCGCGGGGGAGCTCTACGACATGCTGGGCTTCACGGTCGGGGCGCGCAACCGCCATCCCTGGGGCACGCATAACCGCATCGTGCAGACCCCCGGCTTCTTCATGGAGATCCTCGAGGTCGCCGAGCCGGACCATATCCCGCCGCATGGCGAGACCAGCTTCTCCTTCGGCGCCTTCAGCCGCGATTTCCTGGCCGATCGGGGGCCGGGCCTGCCGTTCCTGGTGCTCGAGGGGCGCGATCCCGCCGCCGAAAAGGCGGAGTTCGACGCCGCCGGCTTCGGCGGCTTCGACGTGTTCGATTTCGAGCGCACCGCCAAGCGGCCGGACGGCAGCGACGTCGAGGTCGCCTTCTCGCTGGCCTTCGCCCGCGATCCGCTCTCCCCCGAGGCGGGCTTCTTCACCTGCACCCAGCGGCGGCCGGAGAATTTCTGGGCGCCGGACCTGCAGCGCCACATGAACGGCACCACCGGCGTTGCCGGCGCGGTGCTGGCTGCCGAGGACCCGACGGCGCATCTCGACTTCCTGTCGGTGTTCACCGGCGCGCCCTTCCGCCGCGCGGTGGAGGGCTGGTACATCGCCGAGACCCCGCGCGGCCGGATCGAGGTGCTGAACCCCAAGCTGTTCAACGACCGATTCGGCATCGCCGCTCCCGCCGGGCCGGGGCTGCATCTGGCGGCGGTGCGCTTCGCGGTGGAGGATATCGACCGCACCCGCAGGCGCCTCGGCTCCAGCCGCATGACGGCCGAGGAGATCGAGGGCGTGATCGTCGTCGGCCCGAAGGCGGCGCTCGGCGCCATGCTGGTGTTCGAGCCCGCGACCTGAGCGGCACAGCCTTCCCTTAACGCGGTGGAAACCACGTCTCCGGTCTAATGGCCGGATGATGAAGGACGGCGACAGGGCCACGGACGCTTCGGCATCCGGCGCGGAGACGGGGACGATGCCGGCCGGCGGGCCGGCCTCGGCGTTGCACCGTGCCGTGCGGACCGCCCGCCGCCATCTTGCCGCGCCGCTGCTGGTGGGCCTCCTCGCCGCCGGGCTGGTGCATCAGGGCATCGAGCCCCGCTATGTCGCCGAGGCGCGGCTGCGGGTCGAGGGCGGGCCGCTGGATGCCCGCGCCGGCGCGGTGCGGCGCAGCCAGTTCCAGCTCATCACCTCGCGCGAATTCGCTCGCCAGGTCCTGCATCGCACCGGCATCGGCGCGCGGCTCGCCGCCCCCGGCGGTCTCGCGGCGCTCATGTCCTTCCCGTCGGCCTTCGCCGCCGCGCCTTCCGACGACGAGCGGGCGCTGCGCGCCATCGAAGCCGGGCTGCGGCTCTCCACTTCCGGCGACGGACGCGCCACCATCGGCTTCACCGCCGCCGACGGGGTGCTGGCCGCCGATGTCGCCAATGCCTTCGGCGATTCCTATGTCGAGCTGCGCCGGTCGTTCGGTGACGGCGCCGCGCCGGTCAGCCTGTCGCGAGCGGTGCCGCCGCGCCAGGCGCTCGGCCTGTCGCCGCTGGAATGGGGGCTCGGCGCCGGCACCTTCGGATTCGCGCTCACCTGCCTGATGCAGGCGATGTGGCGCCGTCGCACACGCCCGGTGCCGGCGGCGTCGACGCCCGAAGCGGCGGCGGCCGACGTGCCGCAGGCCCCGGTCCAGCATCTGCCCTGGATCGGCTCGCGGCTGGATGAGGAATCGGAGGAGGCGCCCAAGCGCACCCGCTCCCGGCTCGGCCGCGACGGCGAGTTGGCGGATCTCTCGCGCCTGGTGCGCCTGCGCGGGACGGCGGCGCGGCTCGTCGTCGTCACCGGCCCGTCGGCGGACGAGGGTACGGCGCAATGCGCGCTGGCGCTGGGCCGTTCGCTCGCCGCCTGCGAGAAGCGGGTGGTCATCGTCTGCCTCGACGTCACCGCCGCGTCGCTCGCCGAGCTCACGGCCGACCCGCGCGCGCCGGGCCTCACCGACCTGCTGTTCGGCGTCGCCAGCTTCTCCGACGCCATCCACCGCGAGACCGCCTCGCGCTGCCACGTCATCCCGCCGGGCCGCGGCGCCCGCGAGGCCGACGGCCTGGTCGCGTCCGAGCGTCTGGGGCTGATCCTGCGGGCGCTGGTCGAGACCTACGATCACGTCGTGGTGGCGGCGCCGCCGCTCGGGGTGCTGGAAGAGGCGAAACGCGTCGCCGCCCTCGGTCCGACGCTGATCCTCGTCACCCAGCCGGGCGCGCGCACCACCGATGCGGTGCAGGCCTTCGACGCGCTGGCTGCGCGCGGCTTCGGCGACATCGCCATGGTCACCTTCGCCGATCCGGTGCCCGGGCGCCTGCCGCACGCGGCTTAGGCGCGGCGCCGGAGGGGCGCCGGGTCACAGCGTCTCCGGTTTGCGGTCGCCCTTCTGCATCCAGCGGATCAGCAGCGCCGCCGGCACCACCCAGCCGATGCCCAGCACCACATAGGCGAGGAACTGCCAGAAGCCCGGCAGGGTCGTCACCCGTCCCTGCGCCAGGGCCATGGCGCCGAGCGCCCACAGGATCACCAGCAGGATGATCAGGCAGGTGCCGATGAATTTGCGCAGGCGCGGCGGCAGCGCGGGGCTGGTCGAGGGGCGGGAGGCGCCGTCATCCATAAGCGGGGTTGTCCGATAAGTGATCTCAGGGACAATTCGCCCGATTGTGCGGGCGCGCGGAGAGCTATATCCGCTCCGGCGCCGGCTTGAAACCCGGCCTCGGGATCCGGGGTCGACAGCGGCTCGGGCGTGTCCGCCGCGCGGCACGCCGGGCCGCCGGGGCGGGAGCGGCGTACAGGAGCAGCACATGGCCCTATCCGGCACCGTCGATCTTTCCCGCGCACCGGCCACGGACCGCCTGCGCCCGGTGCGGCTGTGGCTTTATGCCGTCGCCGCGCTGATCGTGCTGATGGTGGTGGTGGGCGGCGCCACGCGGCTCACCGAATCCGGCCTGTCGATCACCGAATGGAAGCCGGTCACCGGCACGCTGCCGCCGCTCGGCGAGGCCGCCTGGCAGGCCGAGTTCGAGAAATACCAGCAGATCCCGCAATATCAGCAGATCAATCGCGGCATGAGCCTCGACGAGTTCCGCACCATCTTCTGGTGGGAGTGGGGGCACAGGCTGCTCGGCCGGCTGATCGGCTTCGTCTTCCTGCTGCCCTTCCTCTATTTCCTCTGGCGCGGGCTGGTCACCGGGCCGCTGCGCTGGAAGCTCGGCGGGCTGTTCCTGCTCGGCGGGCTACAGGGCGCGGTGGGCTGGTGGATGGTGGCGTCCGGCCTCGTCGGGCGGGTCGATGTCAGCCAGTACCGGCTGGCGACGCATCTGACGCTGGCCTGCGTCATCCTCGCCGCCACGGTGGCGGTGGCCGACGGGTTGCGGCCGGCCGGCGCGCGCCCCGCCGCCCCGCGCCTTTCGGCGCCGGCACTGGGGGTGTGGCTGGCCTGGGCGCTGTTCGTGGCGGTGCTGCTGCAGATCTTCCTCGGCGGCCTCGTCGCCGGCCTCGATGCCGGGCTCACCTACACCACCTGGCCGCTGATGGACGGGCATTTCATCCCGCCGGCGGAAAACCTGCTGGTGCAGCAGCCGGCCTGGCGCAACCTGTTCGAGAATGTGCTGACGGTGCAGTTCAACCACCGCATGATGGCCTATACGGTGCTGGCGCTGGTGGTGGCCAACTGGCTGGCGCTGCGCGGCAGCGCCGCGAGTGGCCGGGCGACGTGGCTGGTCGGGCTGGTGACGGCGCAGGCGCTGCTCGGCATCCTGACGCTGATCCACCAGGTACCGATCGACATCGCCCTCGCGCATCAATTCGGCGCGACGCTCGTGCTCATCGCCGCGACGGTGCACCTGCGACGCATGCGGGTCGGCGGCTAGGTATGACTTCTGATCAGGTTATTCCGGCGAGTGCCTGAGCCGGCGTTTTTCGGGCGAGGCTACCATGCGGCCTATGGTGATTGTACCAAGCCAGCCATCGTGGCAGGTCGGCGGCTCGGCGATCTGAAGACGGGAACGGGATGGCATAGGCCCATTCGCGCAGCAGGGTCCGGATGAAGCGCTCGGCCTTGCCGTTGGTCTTCGGCATATAAGGCCGGGTGCGGATGTGCCGGATACCCAGCATCCGCAAGGCCTTGCCGAACAGCCGGGCGATGTAGCCCGAGCCGTTGTCGGTCATCGCCCGCTCAACCCGGACGCCACGCACCCGGAACCAGCGCAGCGCCCGCACCAGGAAGCGTGTCGTCGACCCGCGTCGCTCGTCAGGCAGAGCACCTCGATATAAGCGAGGCGCGTGGCGTCATCGATGGCCAGGTGCAGGAAGTCGTAGCCTATGCCTTCGCTGGCGCCACGCCGGTTGCCGGTGATGCGATGGCCGATACCCGTGAAGCGGGCGAGCTTCTTGATGTCGAGATGAAGCAACTCGCCCGGCCGTTCGCGCTGATAGCGTAGCACCAGCTCCTTCGGTGCCAGCGCGGTGAGGCTTCCGAGCCGCATCCGCGTCAGCCATCCAGCCACCGTGGAGCGGGCAAAGCCCAGCCGGAGGGCGCGATCTCCTCGCCGCTCGGCCGATAGTCCCGGCGCAGGCGGGCGGCCAGTACCGCCAGAACCGGCCGGCCTCATCGCCTGCGGCGTGCGGCCGGGAGGAGCGGTTCTCAAGGGCCTACCGCCCCCTCCGCCCGCCAGCGGGCGAGCCATTTGCGGGCGGTCCTCCTGCTGATCCCGAAGCCGGCCGCCGCCTCGGCAACCGGCCGTTGCTCCTCAACGATCCGTCGAACCATCTCGGCTCGACCAAGCGGCGTCATGCGCGCATTCTGATGTGGGTTGTTCATCCTCATGTCCTGCGGTCGGTCGTATCGCAACAACCACCTTCAGGCTCTCACGGACGATGAACAACCTCTCCAGAAGCCACAGCCAGCTCGGCGTCCCGGGGCGGAAGGTCCGGCTCACCCCGGCCTCGCCGGCGATGCCCAGCATCGGCGTCGAGGCGAAGCGGCCGGGATGTCCGCCTGACCTGACGCCTTCAGGCCGGGCATGTACCGATGTGGACTCGGCGGGTCCGCTTTCATGTAGGCGACAAGGGTAGTGGCTCGCAGAGCTTGGCGAGAGGTCGTCCTTGGAAGTAAAATTAAACTTGAATGCCAGGCCGGAAAGGCTGCGAACGGGATATGGCCACCGGCGATCGTGGCGTGTGGGGCGGGAACGGGCAGCTGCGGTTCGACCTCCCGGTGAAAGGGGGCCGTACGAGACTGCCGGCGCACGCAAGTCGTATGGGCCGGCTCGCATTGTTGTCCCGCCGATGTGTCCTACTGAGGTGTCGCCCCGACGAGGCCGAACCATCGGATCCGACATCTCCAAAGTGGGGAACGGCCAGCGTGAACCCGGAGGATGCCGCTTCTCATGCGGGGATAAGGTACTGGATCGCAACGCTTGGATTGAGGCCGTCCCTCCAGGCAGCGAGGCGCTGCCGAGATGCCGGGGCGGAGGGGCTGCGAACGGAATATGGCCACCGGCGGTCCGTCGCGTGCCGGGGCAGGAAGGGGCGTGCTGTTCGACCTCCCGGTGAAAAGGGGGCCGTACGAGACTGCCGGGGCATGCAGGTCGCACGGGCCGGCTCGCATTGTCGTCCCGCCGATGTGTCCTACCGAGGCACCGACCCGACGAGGCCGAACCATCGGATCCGACATCTCCGAAGCGAGGAACGTGCCGGCGTGAACCCGGAGGAGGCCGCTTCTCATGCGGGCCACAAGGTTACTGGATCGCAATGCTTGGATCGAGGCCATCCCTCCGGTCAACGAGGCGCTGCCGAGATGCCGGGGCGGAGGGCTGCGAACAGGCTATGGCCACCGGCGATCCGTCGCATGCCGGGGCGGGAAGGGGCAGCCGCGGTTCGACCTCCCGGTGAAAGGGCCCGATATGAGACTGCCGGGGCATGCAGGTCGCACGGGCTGGCTCGCATTGTCGTCCCGCCGATGTGTCCTATCGAGGTGCCGAGCCGACGAGGCCGAACCATCGGATCCGACATCTCCAAAGTGGGGAACGCGCCGGCGTGAACCCGGGAGGAGGCCGCTTTTCACGCGGGCATAAGGTACTGGATCGCAACGCTTGGATTGAGGCCATCCCTCCGGTCAACGAGGCGCTACCGAGGTGCCAGGCCGGAGGGGCTGCGAACGGGATATGGCCATGATGGTCCGTCGCGTGCCCCGGGTGGGAGGGGGTAGTCGCGGTTCGACCTCCCGGCGAAAGAAGGCCCGTACGAGATTGTCGAGGCATGCAGGCGGTACGGGTAGAGATACGCCGAGCGGGGGGATCGTCCGCGGGGCGGTGAGGGCGATGATGATCCGCCGCATGTGGGGATAAGCCGGTTGGCCGGGGGGGGGGCGGTTCACGAGCGAAGGGGACGGACGGACCCCGCCCAGCCGAAACCGGAGGTCCGCCACCGGCTATCGGCAGGCCGAGCGATCGTCCGGCTGTTCATCGAGCCCGCCTCCCTTGGGCGCGCCGAAGCGGTGGCATGCCGGCGATATCCTGTGTCGGGGCGGACAGCGAGACGAGGCGAGACCAAAGCGCCCTTAGCCGGACGATGCCCGCCACATGGTTCGGTTGCCAGAACGCGGCCATGGTTTCTCGAAATGCCAGCCCGTCGCGTTTCGATCCGGGCACTCCACCGGAAGCCCCGACGGCGCCCCCCCCCCCGCCGGTGCCGTGAACTCGAAATGTCGCACAGCCGGCAATCCGGGCGAAAAGGGGCCGGAAGCGGTACGTCCGCGACATGCCGTCGATGCTGCCAGCGTCGCAACGCGCCGGCGGCGGCCGCATGCACCATCATGTCGACAGTGCCGGATGGTGCGGCCTCGCCGTTGCATGCCCCCGGACGTGTCTCCGCCCGGAAGGCGGTCATCCTCATCGGACAGGATGCCGTCATATCGGCCCCATCCTACACCTGACTGCACACGTCCCGTGTGGCGGCGCGTCCTCTCCGGCTTACTCCGCCGCGTCCGGCCGGTTCTTCAGCGGCCGGCGTGCCAGAACCTCGGCGAGGAAGCGCCCGGTATGGCTGCGCGGCGCCTTGGCGATCGCTTCCGGCGGCCCTTCGGCGACGATCTCGCCGCCACCGTCGCCGCCCTCGGGGCCGAGATCGATCACCCAGTCGGCGGTCTTGATGACCTCGAGATTGTGCTCGATCACCACCACCGTATTGCCCTGCTCGACCAGTTCGTGCAGCACTTCCAACAGCTTGGCGACGTCGTGGAAATGCAGGCCCGTGGTCGGCTCGTCGAGGATGTAGAGGGTGCGGCCGGTGGCCCGGCGCGACAGCTCCTTGGAGAGCTTCACCCGCTGCGCCTCGCCGCCCGACAGCGTGTTGGCCTGCTGGCCGACCTTGATGTAGTCGAGCCCGACTCGCGACAGCGTCTCCAGCTTCTCGCGCACCGCCGGCACCGCCTTGAAGAACTCCGCGCCCTCCTCGACGGTCATGTCGAGCACGTCGGCGATCGACTTGTTCTTGAAGGTGACCTCCAGCGTCTCGCGATTGTAGCGCTTGCCCTTGCAGACGTCGCAGGTGACGTAAACATCTGGCAGGAAATGCATTTCGATCTTGATGACGCCGTCGCCCTGGCAGGCCTCGCAGCGCCCGCCCTTGACGTTGAAGGAGAAGCGCCCGGGCCCGTAGCCCCGTGCCTTCGCCTCCGGCAGGCCGGCGAACCATTCGCGGATCGGCGTGAAGGCGCCGGTATAGGTCGCCGGATTGGAGCGCGGGGTGCGCCCGATCGGCGACTGGTCGATGTCGATCACCTTGTCGAGATGCTCCAGCCCCTCGATGCCGTCATGCGGCGCCGGCGGCTCGGAGGCGCCGTTCAGCCGCCGCGCCACCGCCTTGTAGAGCGTGTCGATCAGCAGGGTCGACTTGCCGCCGCCGGACACGCCGGTCACAGCGGTGAACAGGCCGAGCGGGATGCCGGCGTTGACGTTCTTAAGGTTGTTGCCGCGCGCCCGCGCTACCCGCAGCATGCGCTTGCCGTTCGGCTTGCGGCGCTTGGGTACCGGTACGCTGAGCTCTCCGGTGAGGTATTTGCCGGTCAGCGAATTGGGGTTGGCGAGGATCTCGGGTGGCGTGCCCTGGGCGACGATCTGCCCGCCATGGACGCCGGCGCCGGGGCCGACATCGACCACGTAATCGGCCGCGAGGATGGCGTCCTCGTCGTGCTCGACCACCACCACGGTATTGCCGAGGTCGCGCAGCCGCTTCAGCGTGCCGAGCAACCGTTCATTGTCGCGTTGGTGCAGGCCGATGGACGGCTCGTCCAGCACATAGAGCACGCCGGTGAGGCCGGAGCCGATCTGCGAGGCGAGGCGGATGCGCTGGCTCTCGCCGCCCGACAGCGTGCCGGAGGCGCGGGCAAGGGTGAGGTAGTCGAGCCCCACATCGAGCAGGAAGGCGAGGCGCTCGCGGATCTCCTTGAGGATGCGTACCGCGATCTCGTTCTGCTTGTCGGTGAGCGCGCCCGGCAGGGCGGAGAACCACTCCAGTGCCGACCGCACCGAGAGTTCCGCCGCCTGGCCGACATGGCAGCCGGCGATCTTCACGGCGAGCGCTTCCGGCTTCAGGCGATAGCCGTTGCAGGCGGCGCAGGGCACGTCGGAGAAGTACTTGCTGATCTCCTCGCGGGCCCATTCGCTCTCGGTTTCGCGCCAGCGCCGCTCCAGATTGGTGACGATGCCCTCGAAGGTCTTGGAAGTCTCGTAGGCGCGCACGCCGTCGTCATAGACGAAGCGGATCACCTCGCCTCCCGAGCCGTGCAGGATGACGTCGCGGACCTTTTCCGGCAGCTCGGACCAGGCCGTGGTGAGCTTGAAGCCGTAATGGCGGGCGAGGGCATCCAGCGTCTGGCCGTAATAGGGCGAGCTGGATTTGGCCCAGGGGGCGATGGCGCCCTGCTTCAAGGCGCGTGCGCCGTCCGGCACGATGAGGTTGGGGTCGATCTTGCTCTCGTGGCCGAGGCCGTCGCAGGTCGGGCAGGCGCCGAACGGATTGTTGAAGGAGAACAGCCGCGGCTCGATCTCGGGAATGGTGAAGCCGGAGACCGGGCAGGCGAATTTCTCCGAGAAGACGATGCGCTTCGGTGTGCCGTCCGCCTCGGTCTCGTCGGCGAACTCGATCACCGCGATGCCGTCGGCGAGGCCGAGCGCGGTCTCGAAGCTGTCGGCGAGGCGGCTGGCGAGGTCGGCCCGCACCACCAGACGGTCCACGACCACGTCGATGTCGTGCTTGAACTTCTTGTCGAGCGCCGGCGCCTCGGCGATCTCGTGGAAGACGCCGTCGATCTTGACGCGCTGGAAGCCCTTCTTCTGGAAGTCGGCCAGTTCCTTGCGGTATTCGCCCTTGCGCCCGCGCACCACCGGCGCGAGCAGATAGAGGCGGGTCTTCTCCGGCAAGGCGAGGACGCGGTCCACCATCTGGCTGACGGTCTGGCTCTCGATAGGCAGGCCGGTGGCGGGCGAATAGGGTACGCCGACGCGCGCCCAGAGGAGGCGCATGTAGTCGTAGATCTCGGTGACGGTGCCGACGGTGGAGCGCGGGTTCCTGGAGGTGGTCTTCTGCTCGATGGAGATGGCCGGCGAGAGCCCGTCGATCTGGTCGACGTCCGGCTTCTGCATCATCTCCAGGAACTGCCGGGCATAGGCCGACAGGCTCTCGACATAGCGCCGCTGGCCCTCGGCATAGATGGTGTCGAAGGCGAGCGACGACTTGCCGGAGCCGGACAGACCGGTGAACACCACCAGGCTGTCACGCGGAATCTCGAGATCCACATTCTTCAGATTGTGCTCGCGTGCGCCGCGAATGGTGATCGAGCGGGCATCGCGGCGCGACGACTGCGAAAGGTCCTTCATTCCTGTCTCTCAATCCCGGCCCCAGGCGGGCCGGCACGACCACGCCCGTTTCCCGGGGGACGGCCGGGCCGTCTCGGGAGGGGCGCTCGCGCTGGCTGCATGGCGTCAAACATAGTGTCGCTTGGCCGAAACGTCATCGGGCTTGCGTCGCACTATGCACGATGATACGAACATAACAAGAACATTATTCGGGCATGCGTCTCGCGGATCGGCGCGGCCGGTGCCAAATGTGTGGATGAGGGCGGCGCTTGTCCGGTGGTCGGCGGCGCAATGGTCTATAGTGGCCGACCCTATGCGACGTGGATTTTGGAGGACGGAATGGCCGGCAGCGTCAACAAGGTGATCCTGGTCGGCAATCTGGGCCGGGACCCGGAAGTGCGGACGTTCCAGAACGGCGGGCGGGTGTGCAACCTGCGCATCGCCACGTCGGAGACCTGGCGCGACAAGGCCTCGGGCGAGCGCCGCGAGCGCACCGAGTGGCATAGCGTGGTGATCTTCAACGAAAACCTCCTACGCATTGCCGAGCAGTATCTGCGCAAGGGCACCAAGGTCTATATCGAGGGCCAGCTGGAGACCCGCAAGGCGACCGACCAGTCGGGCGGCGAACGCTATTTCACCGAGGTCGTACTGCGGCAGTTTCGCGGCGAGCTCACCATTCTCGACAGTCGCGGCGGTGGCGAGGGAGCCGGCGGCGGTGACGACTATGGCGCGAGCAGCGATTTCGGCTCCGGCGGGTCGTCCTTTGGCGGCTCCTCGGCGCGCGGTTCCTTCGGCGGCGAGCGCAAGCCGGCCGCGGTCGGCGGCGGTTCGTCCTCGCGCGGGTCGTTCGGCGGCGGTGGCAGCAGCGACATCGACGACGAGATTCCCTTCTGAGGGCCGCCGCCGGGTGTTTCCGGTCCTTTGGACGGCGGCGCCGGAGGGGATGATGCGGAGGCGGACCATGGCGTCGGCTCGTCCTCGCGAGAAGTGAATATTGGAAGCCTGCCGGGCTCGCGGGCTTGGGGCGCGGGGATCCAGATGGGACGCCGTGCCGCAAGCGGAGTGGGATCTGCTCGGGTGGCTCTTGTGCCGCGTAGGGTGCTGGTGGCGAGCCGTTCGATCTCGTCGGTGGCTGTCCTTCAACGGTGAGGGGGATGCTCCTCGATCGATGGGCTGATGCGGGCGGCACCGGATGTGTCGCCGGCGGCCGGGCGGTGCGCTCCGTGCGGATGGTTTCCGCCTCGGTGCGAGAGTACCTGGCGATGAGGCTGTGCCCGTTCATATGGGCCTGACGGATGCCGCTCGTGGCGGTTATTGGCGGGGCCGGAATGCTTGTCGGTGGTGCCGGTCAGAACCCGAAGGAGGTCTTGACGCCGTCGATGACGAACTGGACGGCGAGGACGGCCAGCACGACGCCCAGCAGGCGCGTCAATATGGCGTTACCGGTGATGCCGAGCCAGCGGTTCACCCGGTCGGCCGCGAGATAGACGATCAGGCAGGCGGCGATCACCAGCAGCGTGATGGCGAAAAGAGCGCCTAGGCGGCCGAGATCGCCATGCGCTTCGCCGGCAAGCAGCATCATGGCGGTGATGGCGCCGGGGCCCGCCATGAGCGGGATGGCGAGGGGAAATACCGCGAGATTGTGCAGCAGATGCTCGCGCATCGCCGCTTCCGTGGCGTCGGATTTGCGCTCGCTGCGGCGGCCGAACACCATCTCGAACGAGATGGTGAACAGCAGCAGCCCGCCGGCGATGCGGAAGGCGGGCAGGGTGATGCCGAGCGCCGCGAGCAGCGGCGCGCCGACGAGGCCGAACAGGGCGAGAATGGCGAGGGCGATCGCCGAGGCGCGCCAGGCGACATGGCGCCGCTCCTCCGCCGACAGGCCGGTGGTGACGGCGAGAAAAAGCGGGGCGAGGCCGATGGGGTCGATGACCACCAGCATCGTTGCCGCTGCCGATATCACGTAGTCGAGCATCGTCCCCCGCCCTGGAATACCTCCCGCTGGGCACGGCGAGGGGAGGCGTCCGTCGGCATCATCCTATGTCCGGGAGGAAAAAGGGAAGGCGTTTCCGGGCGTTTTCGTCATGGTTTCGCCATCTTTTGACATGGCATGAAAAATATCTCTGTAACTATCTGATTTTCAATAGGAATTTGTGGCCGTCGCGCAGTCGCCGCGCTGGCGTCGGCGAGCGGAATCGGCTAGATGAAACAACTCGCCAAGCAATCTACGGAAAGTCGCTTCCTTGTCCGATTCCGATACGCTGAGGCCTGAGGACGAAGGTCCTTCGGATATCCGGCCCGTCTCGATCACCGAGGAGCTCTCGCGCAGCTATCTCGACTACGCGATGAGCGTGATCGTCTCCCGCGCCCTTCCCGACGTGCGCGACGGGTTGAAGCCGGTGCATCGCCGCATCCTGTTCTCGATGCGCGAGAACAACTACGTTCCCGAGCGCCCCTACAACAAGTCGGCCCGCGTCACCGGCGACACGATGGGCAAGTACCATCCGCACGGCAACCAGGCGATCTACGATGCGCTGGTGCGTCTGGCGCAGGATTTCTCCATGCGCCTGCCGCTGATCGACGGCCAGGGCAATTTCGGCTCCATCGACGGCGACCCGCCGGCGGCCGAACGCTATACCGAGGTCCGCCTCGCGCGGCCGGCCATGTCGCTGCTGGACGATCTCGACAAGGACACGGTCGATTTCCAGGACAATTACGACGGCCGCGAGCAGGAGCCGACGGTCTTGCCGTCGCGCTTCCCCAATCTGCTCGCCAATGGCGCCGGCGGCATCGCGGTCGGCATGGCCACGAACATCCCGCCGCACAATCTCGGCGAGGTGATCGACGCCTGCATCGCCCTGATCGACGAGCCGGACATCGATGTCGAGAAGCTGCTCGACATCCTTCCCGGCCCGGATTTCCCCACCGGTGCGCTCATCCTCGGGCGCAGCGGCATCCGCCAGGCCTACATGACCGGGCGCGGCTCGATTGTCATGCGCGCCCGCGCCACGGTGGAGACCATCCGCAAGGATCGCGAGGCGATCATCATCACCGAGATTCCCTATCAGGTGAACAAGGCGACGATGATCGAGCGCATGGCCGAGCTGGTGCGCGACAAGCGGCTGGAAGGCATCGCCGAGATCCGCGACGAATCCTCGCGGGAAGGCCTGAGGGTGGTGATCGAGATCAAGCGCGACGCCCAGGGCGACGTGGTGCTCAACAACCTCTACCGCATGACCGCGCTGCAGACCTCCTTCGGCGCCAATATGGTGGCGCTGAACGGCGGCCGGCCGGCGGTGATGACGCTGCTCGACCTGCTCACCGCCTTCGTCGCCTTCCGCGAGGAGGTGGTGAGCCGGCGCACCAAGTTCCTGCTGCGCAAGGCCCGCGATCGTGCCCATGTGCTGGTCGGCCTCGCCATCGCGGTCGCCAATATCGACGAGGTGATCCGCACCATCCGCACCTCGCCGGATCCGGCCACGGCGCGCGAACTGCTGATGACGCGCGACTGGCCGGCGCAGGATGTCGCGCCGCTGATCGCGCTGATCGACGATCCGCGCCACCGCCTCGGCGAGGACGGCACCTACCGGCTTTCGGAAGAGCAGGCCCGGGCGATCCTCGATCTTCGCTTGCAGCGTCTCACGGCGCTGGGCCGGGACGAGATCGCCGACGAGCTCGACAAGATCGCCGTCGAGATCCGCGAATATCTCGAGATCCTCGCGAGCCGCGTGCGCATCCGCCAGATCGTCAAGGACGAATTGCTGGAGGTGAAGGCGCAGTTCGGCACGCCGCGGCGTACCGAGATCACCGAAGCCGAGGGCGATTTCGAGGATGAGGACCTCATCGCCCGCGAGGACATGGTCGTCACCGTCTCGCATGCCGGCTATGTGAAGCGTGTGCCGCTCTCGACCTATCGGGCGCAGCGGCGCGGCGGCAAGGGCCGCTCCGGCATGTCGACCCGCGACGAGGATTTCGTGACGCGGCTGTTCGTCGCCTCCACCCACGCGCCGGTGCTGTTCTTCTCCTCCAAGGGGCAGGTCTACAAGCTCAAGGTCTGGCGCCTGCCCATCGCCACGCCGCAGGGGCGCGGCAAGGCGCTGGTGAACATCCTGCCGCTGGATTCCGACGAGCGCATCACCTCCATCATGGCGTTGCCGGAGGAGGAGGCCTGGGGCCGCATGCAGATCATGTTCGCCACCACCGGCGGCACGGTGCGGCGCAACGAGTTGTCGGATTTCACCAATGTGAACCGCAACGGCAAGATCGCCATGAAGCTGGAGGAAGGCGAAGCCATCGCCGACGTCCAGCTCTGCACCGAGAATGACGACGTGCTGCTGACCACGGCGCATGGCCAGTGCATCCGTTTCCCGGCGACGGAAGTGCGCGTCTTCAAGGGGCGCGATTCCATGGGCGTGCGCGGTATCCAGCTGGATGGCGAGGACCGCATCATCTCGATGGCGATCATCCGCCATGTCGAGGCGACTGCTGAGGATCGCGCTGAATATATCAAGCGTGCCAATGCTGTGCGCCGCAGTCTTAATGGGGTGGATGAGGGGACTGAGGCCGAGGTTGAAGCCATCGACGCGGCGGATGCCGATGCCGAGGAGATCGGTGCCGGCGGCGGCGAACTCGGCCAGGCGCGCTATGCCGAGATGGGAGCGGCCGAGCAGTTCATCCTCACCCTGTCGCAGAATGGCTATGGCAAGCGCACCTCGTCCTTCGAGTATCGGACGACGCGCCGCGGCGGCAAGGGCATCGTCGCCATGGCGGTGAATGACCGCAACGGACCGCTGGTGGCCTCCTTCCCGGTAGAGGAGGCCGACCAGATCATGCTGGTGACGGATGGCGGCCAGCTGATCCGCTGCCCGGTCAACGGCATTCGCGTCGTCGGGCGCGGCAGCCAGGGCGTCATCGTCTTCGACACCGCCGAGGACGAGAAGGTGGTGTCCGTCGAGCGCGTCAGCGAGGAAGAGGGCGAGGAAGGGCTCGGCGAGGAGGCGGCCGACTGAGTCGTCGCTTGCTCTCCCGATGATTCAAGCAACGGCGCCGGCGACGGCGCCGTTGCCGCTTCAAGGAGTAGGTTCATGCGTCGCATCTGCGTGTTTCTCGGTTCGAATGCCGGCCGGCGGGCGGAATACGCCGAGGCCGCCGCGGCGGTCGGCACCACGCTGGCGCGGCAGGGCATCGGCCTTGTCTATGGCGGTGCCTCGGTCGGCCTCATGGGCATCCTCGCCGATGCCGCCCTTGCCGCCGGTGGCGAGGTGATCGGGGTCATTCCGCGCGGCATTCTCGAACGCGAGGTCGCGCATAAGGGGCTCGCCGATCTGCGGATCGTCGACTCCATGCATGAGCGCAAGGCGCTGATGGCCGAGCTTTCGGATGCCTTCGTCGCGCTGCCGGGTGGGGCCGGCACGCTGGAGGAACTGTTCGAGGTGTGGACCTGGGCCCAACTCGGCAGCCACGAGAAGCCCTGCGCGGTGCTCGATGTCGCCGGCTATTTCGAGCGGCTGCTCGGCTTCGTCGACCACATGGTCGCCGAGGGCTTCATGCGCGCCGAGCATCGCGACATGCTGCTGGTCGCCGGGGATCCCGAGAGCCTGCTGGCGCGGCTGCGGGATTACCGGGCGCCGCAGGTCGCGAAGTGGATCGGCCGCGGCGAGAGATAGGGCGGCCGGGGCGTGTCGAACCTCTCCTGCCGACAGGCCGGCCGGCGCCAGGTTCCGGGTTTGGCGCCATTGTGCCCCTTGCGTCCGCCGCGTGGTGCCGTTAACCCTTGCGGCGCAACGAGAGGCTCCGCATGAGCGCCCTGCGCACCGCCTTCTATCCCGGTTCCTTTGATCCGCCGACCAATGGCCATGTCGAGGTGGCGCGGGCTGCCGCCCGCATGGTCGATCGGCTGGTGATCGGCATCGGCGTGCATCCCGGCAAGGCTCCGCTATTCACGGCAGAGGAGCGGCTGGGCATGCTCACCGAGATCTTCGAGCCGATCGCGCGCAGCGAGGGTGCCGCCTTCGAGTGCATCACCTTTGCCGATCTCGTCGTCGAGGCGGCGCACCGCCATGGTGCGCGGCTGCTCGTGCGCGGCCTGCGCGACGGTACCGATCTCGACTACGAGATGCAGATGGCGGGCATGAACGCCGTGCTGCGGCCCGAGGTGCAAACGGTGTTCCTGCCGGCTTCCGCCGTGTCCCGCCCCATCACCGCCACCCTTGTCCGGCAGATCGCCGGCATGGGAGGCGACGTCTCGTCCTTCGTGCCGACCGCCGTGGTCGGCCGCCTGGCCGACAAGCTGCGCCGCCCTATCTGATCGCGCACGGCCGAAAACCCTATCCGTACCGGAGTGTCCTGATGATCCGCAGTCTGATCGCCGCCTTCGCCGTCACCACCGTGCTGGCGCTGCCTGCCGTCGCCCAGACGGCTCCCAAGCTGCCGGCCAATGCCGACCCGCAGAACACCATCATCATGCAGACCACCAAGGGACCGGTGGTGTTCGCGCTGCGGCCGGACATCGCGCCCAAGCATGCCGAGCGCATCAAGCAGTTGGCGCGCGAGGGCTATTACGACAACGTGCCGTTCCACCGGGTGATCGACGGCTTCATGGCCCAGACCGGCGACGGCCAGTATGGCAACGGCACCGGCGGCTCGCGCTATCCCGACCTGCCGGCCGAATTCTCCAACGTGCCCTTCAAGCGCGGCACGGTCGGCATGGCCCGCGCCCAGAGCCCGAACAGCGCCAATTCGCAGTTCTTCATCACCTTCGGCGACGCCTCCTTCCTCAACGGCCAGTACACGGTGATCGGCCAGGTCGTGTCCGGCATGGAGAATGTGGACAAGATCAAGCGCGGCGAGCCGGTGCAGAACCCCGACAAGATCGTTTCGATGAAGGTCGCCGCCGACGCGAAGTGACGTCGGGCGACATCCGTTTACGGCGAGCCTATCCGCCAGATTTCCCCCAAGGAGTGACGACAATGAGCGATACCGAATCCATCCTCCTGCTGGAGACCACCCAGGGTCCGGTGAAGATCCGCATGCGCCCCGACCTCGCCCCGGGCCATGTCGCCCGCATCACCGAGCTGGCGAACCAGGGCTTCTATGACGGCGTGGTGTTCCACCGCGTCATCGACGGCTTCATGGCGCAGACCGGCGATCCGACCGGCACCGGTCGCGGCGGCTCCGGCCAGAAGCTGAAGGCCGAGTTCAACAAGGGGCGCCATCAGCGCGGCACCGTTTCCATGGCCCGCGCCATGGATCCGAATTCCGGCGACAGCCAGTTCTTCATCTGCTTCGCCGATGCCTCCTTCCTCGACGGCCAGTACACCGTCTGGGGCGAGGTGATCGAGGGCATGGACAATGTCGACAAGATCAAGCGTGGCGAGCCGGTGATCAACCCGGACAAGATCGTCTCCGCCAAGATGGCGGCGTGAGACACCGAGGCGACGTCGGGCGGTACGGCCGCCCGGCTTCGCTTCCGCTGAGCGGCGTTCCGGCGTTCGGGTGGCGACATCCGGCCGCCGGAGCGCCGCTTCCATTATAATGTGCCTCAATTCCCGGCCCTGCCGCGATCGGCGCAGGACGGCGTTGCCACCGAGCAGACCATGCGTGTCGACCTCTTCGATTTCGAACTGCCACCCGAGCGCATCGCGCTGCGCCCGATCGAGCCGCGCGAGGCGGCGCGTCTGCTCGTGGTGCGGCCCGGTGTTGTGCCGGAGCTGGAAGATCGCCACATTCGCGATCTGCCGGATCTGCTGGCGCCGGGCGACGCGCTGGTGGCGAACGACACGCGCGTGCTGCCGGCCCGGCTGGACGGCCTGCGCCACCGGCCCGGCGGCTCGGATGTGCGCGTGGAGGCGATGCTGCACAAGCGCACCGCACCGGACCGCTGGCTGGCGCTGGCCCGGCCCGGCAAGCGCCTGGCGGTGGGGGATCGCATTGCCTTCGGCTCGCAGGGCAATGCCTGCCTGCTCGGCGCGCTGGACGCGACGGTGGAGGGAAAAGGCGAGGGAGGCGAGATCGAGTTGCGCTTCGATCTGGCCGGCGTCGCGCTGGACATGGCCATTGCCGATGTCGGCCATATGCCGCTGCCCCCTTACATCGCCGCCCGCCGGGCGGAGGACGTCCGCGACCGCGCCGACTACCAGACCATGTTCGCCGATGCCGAGGGATCGGTCGCCGCACCGACTGCGGGCCTGCATTTCACGCCGGCGCTGGTCGACGCGCTGGCGGCACGCGGCGTCGAGCTGCACCGGGTGACGCTGCATGTCGGCGCCGGCACCTTCCTGCCCGTGAAGGCCGAGGATACCGCCGGCCACAGGATGCACGCCGAATGGGGCGAGGTCTCCGCCGCCACCGCCGAAGCGCTCAACGCGGTGAAGGCGCGGGGAGGGCGGATCGTCACCATCGGCTCCACCGCGACGAGGCTGATCGAGAGCGCCTCCGCTTCCGGCCGGCTGGAGGCCTGGCGGGGCGAGACCGACATCTTCATCACGCCGGGCTACCGTTTCCGCTTCATCGACGCGATGATGACCAACTTCCACCTGCCGCGTTCGACGCTGGTCATGCTGGTCGCCGCGCTTGTCGGCCATGACGCGCAGAAGCGCGCCTATGCACACGCCATCGACGCCGGCTATCGCTTCTATTCCTACGGCGATGCCTGCCTGCTGTTTCCCGAAAGATCCCGATGACCGAAGCCTTCTTCTATCGCCCGCTTGCCCGTGACGGCTCCGCCCGCCTCGGCGAGGTGGTCACGCCGCGTGGCGAGGTGCGCACGCCGGCCTTCATGCCGGTCGGCACCGCCGCGACGGTGAAGGGGATGTACCCCGAGCAGGTGCGCGAACTCGGCGCCGACATCCTGCTCGGCAACACCTATCACCTGATGCTGCGCCCCTCGGCTGAGCGCATCGCCGCACTGGGCGGGCTGCATCGCTTCATGCGATGGCCGCACCCCATTCTCACCGATTCCGGCGGCTTCCAGGTGATGTCGCTGGCGGGTCTGCGCAAGCTCACCGAGAAGGGCGTCACCTTCCGCTCGCATATCGACGGCAGCTATCACGAGATGTCGCCCGAGCGGTCGGTGGAGATCCAGGGGCTGCTCGGCTCCGACATCCAGATGCAGCTCGACGAATGCGTGAAGCTGCCGGCCGCTCCCGAGGAGGTGGCGCGGGCGCTGCGGCTGTCGCTGCGCTGGGCGGAGCGTTCGAAGCGCGCCTTCGAGGCGCAGCCTGCCGGCCGGGCGCTGTTCGGCATCGTGCAGGGCGGCGATGTGCCCGCGCTGCGTGAGGAATCGGCGCGCGGCCTCGTCGATATCGGCTTCCCCGGCTATTCGATCGGCGGGCTGGCCGTGGGTGAGCCGCAGGCAGTGATGCTCGCCATGATCGAGGTGGTGAACGCCATCCTGCCGGCGGACAGGCCACGCTATCTGATGGGTGTCGGCACGCCGGACGACATCGTGGAGGCGGTGGGGCGCGGCGTCGACATGTTCGACTGCGTGATGCCGACCCGCGCCGGCCGCCATGCGCTGGCCTTTACCCGCTTCGGCAAGATCAACCTGAAGAACGCCCGCCATGCCGACGACCCACGCCCGCTGGACGAGGAAAGCGATTGCCCGGCGGCGCGCGATTATTCGCGCGCCTATCTCCACCATCTCATCCGCTGCGACGAGATGCTCGGCTCCATGCTGCTGACCTGGGTGAACCTTGCCTATTACCAGAGCCTGATGGCCGGCATCCGCGCTGCCATCGCGCAGGGGCGGTTCGAGGACTTCAAGGCGCAGGTGAAGGACGGCTGGGCGCGCGGCGACATTCCCGCGCGGGGCTGACGCGGCTCCAAATAAAAATGGCTGGACCCGCGGGTCCGGCCATTTGTCTGTTCGCTTGCGCCGCGCTCAGCCGTGCAGCTTGCCGGCGATGGTGGCGACGTGCTTGCCCTGGAAGCGGGCGGCGTCGAGTTCCACCTTGGACGGCTGGCGCGAGCCGTCGCCATCGGTGATGGTGGAGGCGCCATAGGGCGAGCCGCCCTTGATCTCGTCCACGCCCATCTGGCCCTGGAAGGCATAGGGCAGGCCGACGACGACCATGCCGTGGTGCAGCAGGGTGGGCACGAAGCCGAGGATGGTGGATTCCTGACCGCCATGCTGGGTAGCGGAAGAGGTGAACACCGAGCCCACCTTGCCGACGAGGCCGCCGGTGAACCACAGGCCGCCGGTCTGGTCGATGAAGGAACGCATCTGCGAGGCGACGGTACCGAAGCGGGTGCCGGCGCCGAAGATGATGGCGTCATAATCCTTCAGCTCGTCGACGGTGGCGACGGGCGCCTTCTGGTCGAGCTTGAAGTGGTTCTTTTCGGCGATCTCGACCGGCACCGTCTCCGGCACCCGCTTCACCACCACGTCGGCGCCGGCCTCGCGAGCGCCTTCGGCGACGGCTTCCGCCATCGTCTCGATATGGCCATAGGTCGAATAATAGAGAACGAGAACCTTCGCCATGTCGCTATGCTCCTTGAGTCCTGGCGTGGCCGGGAGGCCGGGTGAGGTGTTGGCAGAACGCTACTCATTCGGAGCGTGCATCGGAAGCGCGATGATCGACAGCGTACCCTTGCGCAAATGCAATGGGAAAGATCGCTCCTGTCATCGGAGTGTCGATGGCCTGGCGCAGGCGGGTCCAGCTTCTTGCCATTCGGCGCCGAAACCCTTAAGCCCCAGTCGCGTGGGAGCCCGTAGCTCAGCCGGTAGAGCACGTGACTTTTAATCATGGGGTCTCGGGTTCGAATCCCGACGGGCTCACCACCCTCTCACTTGTCCATTGATTTTCCATCGCTTTTCCTCGCATTGCTCCAAACTAGACAGGTCGGGTTGGGAGCTGGGGCTCGCTGCCTGTTCCGATAGCCGCCGGATAGCGGGCTGGGCGAGTCTGTTCTGATCCTCGCCAGGGTGTCGCTGCCGTCCTTGGAATCTCATCCAAACGAGTCCCTCTGCCGATGTTCTCGGGTCCACTGCGGTTCTGCTGGGTGTCGGAGTTGGCTATCTCTCATTACCCGCTCTCTCGGCCGAGGAATGGAGCCGCATCGCCTCTCCGAGGTTGTTGAAGGTTGGTATCTTCTCCTCGAGGGCGGTGCAGGCGGGCGGGAGCGAAGCTTCGATCCCTGGGAGATGGCGGTCGTTCTGGTGGTGATGGCGATCGCCTTCATCGCCGTCCATACGCTGCATCTCGGCCTGGCGCTGCGTTGGGCAGGGCGGCGCGAGCGAGGGGACGGATCGCGGCGATGGCGCCGCTGCGTGCGCTCATCTCCGGGAAGTGATGGGCGCCCGCCTGCCAATCGGCATTTGATAGCCTCCTTTCACCGTCTCGTTCGATAAAGGTCGGCTCATGCTCCCGTTCGCGAAACGCTCGACGTTAATTGTCGCTGCAGTGGCAAGCGCCTTCGTTGCCGGAAGCGCCATGGCGCAGGGGGCTCCGCCTGTCGTCCGCCTCGCCGCCACCGTTGTGAAGGCGGATGGCGATCGGCTGGAGGTCACCGATGCCAATGGCAAGCCGGTGAGCCTGAAGGTGCCGGGCGACATACGGATCATGTCGGTGGCGACCGCCGAACCGGAGGAAATCAAGCCCGGCAGCTTCGTGGGCAGCGCGGCGCGGCCCGGGCCCGATGGCAAGCTGACTGCGCTGGAGGTGCATGTGTTCCCGCCGAACATGCGCGGCACGGGCGAGGGGCACCGCCCCTGGGGATCGGACCCCAGCGCCTCCATGACCAACGGCACGGTGGGCGATCTCGTCGTGTCCAATGGCCGTACCATGACCTTGAAATATGGTGAGAGCGGCACGCAGACCATCGTGGTGCCGCCGGACGTGCCGGTCGTCACCATCGACAGGGGCGACCGCACGCTGCTGGTGCCGGGCGCGCACATCGTGGCTTTCTATACGCGCGGCGAGGATGGCACGATGACCGCGACCCGACTGACGGTGGGCAAGGATGGCACGGTGCCTCCGATGTGAAGTGGCAGTGCGCTCTCCCACCCGCGATCCTCGCGTGGATCTCGGCCGCTCGACGACATTGCCGGCCCGGTGACTGGCTTTCCCTAAATGTCGTTGAGGCTGGGGCTCGCAATCGCGTCGGGAGGCGACGGCGGATCCCAGCCGGACCATCCATCGCCCAGCTTACTCCCCGCGAGCAAAACAGGTCGCCGGTTGGGACAACTCGATGACGCTCAACAGATCCGATACCTCTCATTCCCATGGAGACGCTCTGCGCAAAAGGCTATTGTCCCAGCGGCAGCGCCTTTGAAATTGTGCCTGCGCAAGGAAGTGAATGATGCTTCGACCGACTTTGATCAGTAGCCTTGCCTTCATTCTCGCGGCAGGCCCCGCCTATTCCGACGTATCCGCCGAAACGGTCAAATCGCTGTCGGCGCCCAACTCGGTCGAGACGCGGGCCGGCCGGCTCGATTTCCACGACGGCGCGCCAACGGAGGAGACCGCACGGAAGGTCTATGACACGCTGGATTTCACCAATGCGCTGAATGTCTATAACAACAGCTTCCGGGGGGCATCCGCGCTCGCCATCGTCAAGGGCGTCCAGGAAATCGGTGCCAAGCCGGGCGATGTACTCATCTTCTCCGAGTTGATGGACTCGAGTTCGCTGTTTCTGACTGCCAATGCCGACACGGTCCACTATCTGACCGGCCTCGACCTGAGCAAAGGGCCGATGGTGATCGAGCAGCCATCGGGCGGAATCGGCACGATCAACGATATGTGGTTCTCGTGGATCATCGACATTGGCGCGCCAGGTCCGGATCGCGGGCTCGGCGGAAAGTACCTGATCGTCGGGCCGGACTATAAGGGGCCGCTGCCCGAGGGCGGTTACTTCGTCGGCCGTTCGAAGACGAACTTCGCGCTCTACGCCGGGCGGGCGAATCTGGTGGGCAACGACCCGAAACCAGCGGTTGAGAACATCAAGCGCACCATGAAGGTCTATCCCTACGCGCCCGGCGCGTTCGGATCCAGCATCGCCCAGGCCCTTGACGGCTCCGTGCGCATCGCCGGCGAGCCCAAGATCCCCGAAACCAGGTTCATCGAGGCGTCCGGGCGTTCCTTCAACACCATTCCGCCCAGCGACTACGGCTTCTTCGAACTGATCAACGAAAACGTACAGAACGAGCCCGCCACCAGCTACGACGTGGAGCTGGCCGGCCAGCTGGCCGCGATTGGGATCGTGCACGGCAAGCCGTTCAGGCCGGACGAGCGGATGAAGAGGATCCTCTCCGACGCCGCCGCGGTCGGGCAGGCGACAGGCCGTACGCTCAACTGGCGCTTTGCGATCCAGCACCCGGCTTGGGCCTATTACGAGGGGTCGCACTGGGGCAGCATGCTTTGGGAGGGCGGCGCCTCCTTCGAGACCCCGCCACCGCTTTTCGAGGACGGCATGTTCAAGCCGTTGCCGCCGACCGGCGCTCGTACCCTCGATTCGCGTACCGCCTTCTACTATGGCTACACGCTTGATTCGCCAGGCATGATCATGCGGATCCCCGGCGTCGGCTCGCAATATCTGATGGGTTTCCTTGCCTCCGATGGAAAGCCCTTCGACGGCGCGAGGACTTACAAGGTGAGCCTTCCCAAGGATGTCCCGGCGGCGGCCTTCTGGTCGTTCACCCTCTATGACAACCAGACGCGTTCGATGCTGCAGACGCCGCAGAAATACCCGCGCGCTGGTAGCCAGAGCTACCCGTCGCCGGCGGCGGAGGCTGCCGCCGATGGAACCACGACGGTCTACTTCGGCCCTACCCAACCGAAGGGTGTCGCGCGCGGCAATTGGATCCAGACCGATCCCCAGAAAGGCTGGTTCACGATCCTTCGGCTCTACAGCCCGCGTCCGTCGTTCTTCGACAAGAGCTGGCGCCCGAGCGAGATCGAGCCGGTTGAGTGAGTTGAGGTGAAGCGGATGGCGGCGAAAGCGCGAGTTCGCGCGATTGCCGTCACCCGATCGTCGCAGATGGCTGGACTTTGCAATCGATCGCCATGTGCATTCCCGCACCGCGCGGCAAACGTCGTGTCATGGCGGGGTACGCAGACCAGATATTTCGAGGTCCGGGCTCCCTCGCGGAGCCCGTCACGCCCCGACGCTCTCTCGCGGGTTGGAGCGCCGACCTGGCAAGCCCGGATGGCTGATGGCCGTGCTAAATGAATGCTGCACGAGGCATTGTCGATGTAGCGTCGGGTTGTGGCTGCGTGAGGCGAGCGAGGAATGTCAGACGTTCCGCATTGCTGCTGACGCGCAGGAGCGACGTTCTCGCGATGTGCACCATGGCGTTCCGCGAACTCCTGTCGGGCACTCCATTTTCACAGCAGGATAAAGAGGCAGCCTTTGACCGCCCCCACGCTCTTCACTCCCCTCACTGTCGGCAAACTTCGGCTCGCGAACCGGATCGTCATCGCGCCCATGTGCCAGTACTCGGCCGAGGATGGCTGCATGACGGATTGGCACCTCATCCATCTGGGGCAGCTCGCGCTTTCCGGCGCGGCTTTGCTCACCATCGAGGCAACCGCGGTCGTTCCTGAGGGACGCATCTCCTATGGCGATGTGGGGCTTTACGACGACGCGACCGA
Source organism: Ancylobacter oerskovii (assembly GCF_018390555.1). Lineage (GTDB taxonomy): Bacteria > Pseudomonadota > Alphaproteobacteria > Rhizobiales > Xanthobacteraceae > Ancylobacter > Ancylobacter oerskovii. The sequence goes on from NZ_JAHBGB010000042.1 coordinate 40,823, forward strand.
GGCCGCGATGGGCCGGACGCTCGATGCCGTGCGCCGCTGGTCCGGCATGCCGATCGCGATCCAGCTTGCTCATGCCGGTCGCAAGGCATCGACCGAAAAGCCCTGGCTGGGTGGCCAGCACATCGCACCGTCCTCACCCAATGGTTGGCAGACGGTCGCTCCATCCGCCATTCCGTTCGCGGAGAGCAACACGCCGCCTCACGCACTGGATGCCGAGGGCCTGAAGAGAGTGCGTGATGGTTTCGCCGCGGCGACCGTCCGCGCCGCCCGGCTGGGGCTCGACGCCATCCAGATCCACGGCGCGCACGGCTATCTGCTTCACCAGTTCCTGTCGCCGATCTCCAACCAGCGTGACGATGCCTATGGCGGCACTCTCGAGAACCGCATGCGTTTCCCGCTCGAGGTCTTCGACGCCGTGCGCGCCGCGTTCCCGGCCGACCGCCCGGTCACGATGCGCGTGTCGGGGACCGATTGGGTGGAAGGCGGCTGGGACGTGGACCAGACGATCATCTTCGCCAAAGCGCTCGAAGCGCGGGGCTGCGCCGCCATCCATGTATCGAGCGGTGGCTTGCACCCGTCGCAGGCGATTCCGCTCTCTCCCGGCTATCAGGTTCCTCTGGCGCGCGCCGTGAAGAGCCACGTCGCGATCCCGGTCGTGGCCGTCGGGCTGATTACTGGCTACGAGCAGGCGGAAGCGATCGTTGCGACCGGCGATGCCGATCTCGTCGGCCTCGCGCGCACCATCCTCTACGATCCCCGCTGGCCCTGGCACGCCGCTGCCGCGCTCGGCGGTCAGGTCGCCGCCGCCGACCAGTATCTGCGCTGCCAGCCGTCCCGTTTGAGAGACCTCTTCGTGAAGGTCTCGCGCTAGGTTTTCGGGGCGTGGCGATGTGTGTGGGTTCAAATCGACCTACACCATCTCCACGCCCCCGCCCATCGAGCTTTTCGATCTCGTAACGGCTGGCCTTTCTGTCTTTGCGCTGCCGATCATCCTGCTCCCGCGTATTTGACGGGGCTGTCGGGATCCGCGCTTCAGTTACCTGTTACTTCGCGATGGCCGCGATGTGTTCGCCGCTTTAATTTGGTCTATGGAGAGCCAATCTCAGGCGAATATGGGAGCCGGACGAATTGAGCGTTGCATTTGCAAAGGAAGAAAGCGCCGAGGCGGCTTCCGAGACCATCTTGCCGGCGCGTCCCATCTCCGACCGCATCAATCTCGTCACGGAGGTTGGCCTCCAGATGCTGCAGGAGGAATTGGCCCGTGCCCAGCACGCTCTCGCGGCAGCTCATGCATTGGAAGACGTCAATGAGCGGCGACGGCAGTCGGCGATACCCACCCGGGACGTCCACTACTATACCCAGCGCGTGAAAACGGCCCGGGTCACTCCGCCGCCTGCATCGAATGACGTCATTGCCTTCGGTCACACCGTGGCCTTCGAGCGCGATGACGGGCGTACCCAGACCTACCGCATCGTTGGCGAGGATGAGGCGAACCCGTCTCGGGCGACGGTATCGCATGGCTCTCCGCTCGCTATCGCGCTGATGGGCAAGGCGGTTGGCGACATTGTCCCGCTGGGGCCGCGCAGTCTCGAGATCCTGTCCATCTGCTGACGGCACGCTTGTCCTCGCCTGCCGATCATCCGCGGGTCAGTGAGCGAGCGATGAGGGGGGCTGGGGTGGTCGCACGCCCGACCATTGCCGCTCAGGGCGCCGACGGCGCGAGCGTGTCCCGCCGCTAGACCTGTGACGAAAGTGGCGAGACGCGTCGGTTGGCGGGCCGTCTCTTGGTAAGACGGTGCTGCATTCTGCCAACGGCGCCGAAACCTCTTCCGCACACCCGTCCAGGCCGCGATGTCGCTACCGGCCGTGCCGGTCGTCGATGAGGAGCATCATGGGGCAAGTTTTCACCCCGTGATCTCCTCGCCGCCCGACCGTTGTTTACGTCCGAGAAGGTCATTGAGCCCGCCGCTCGTTTGTTGACGCGGGACCGCGTCCCACTAGAGTGACGCGGCAACGATCTCGACACGGCAGGAACAGCGAAATTGCGATTGTGGCTCCGGCCGTGTGGCGCCGGTATGCAACGCCGTCGGCAGCATGGGGAAATAAACCTTGGTCACGAAAGTCGCCACCCAGAATAATGAAGTCGTCAACGGCAGCGAAGATGCCGATGAGCTCTTCGCTGGCGGGTTCAACAACGTCACGCTGAACGGTCTTGGAGATGCCGACCGGCTTTACGCCGATGGTGGAACCGGCGGCGAGTTCAACGGCGGCGGCGGGGACGATTACCTCACAGCCGGGGGCAAGGACACCGACGACACCCCACACACCGGAGGCGTCTTCAATGGCGGCGATGGTGATGACCTCCTCGATGCCAATCTGGGTTCGGGCGGCACGTTTAACGGAGGAAACGGCAATGATCGGCTCGACATTACGCTAGCCAAGAGCGCCACCCTGAACGGGGATGCCGGTGACGACATAATCTATGGCAATTCTGCCACGAGCGGGACTTTCGCCTTCAACGGCGGAACCGGCTACGACACGCTCTACATCGATCGGGATGTCAACGATTTCGGTATCGTCAAGGCCGGCGATACCGTCTTCCTGTCCCATATCGGTTACAAGGCGAACATTACTGGCATCGAGCATTTCTATTTTTACGACTGGGATACGCAGCAGCAGCAAGAATTTACGCTGGAAACGCTCGGAACCAATCCCGATCGCGCCACGACGGTCGCGGCGACCGGTAACGATTATATCGACGGGCTCATCGACGGCGAGAAATGGACCGATGAGATAACGTTCAGCTTCGGGCCGGGAGTGGGATCGTCGCAAATCGACAGTCTCGGCGCTTTGTTGCTCGGCTCATATCTCAATTCTTGGGACGAAATTGATCCGCCGCTCGCACTCTACGGCAGCGCGGCGAGCCTCGTTGCCACCGGCATCAAACGATCACCTCCGGTGGATAACGATGAGTACGGGTATCCGAGCTATGCAAACGACGGCGACATCAGATTCCAGAATGGAACCGGCTTTGACGATCGGTATTTCGCGAATCCACCGAGCATCGGCAGCGTATTGTTCAATTCGGCGCTGAACAACTTGTCGAGCCGAACAAGCGTCGGCAACGAACAGCACCTCGTCTACCTGCAGGCGGCCGGCCGCGCACTGGGCCTGAAATCAGCCAGCGAAGCTGGCGGTATCGCCGAGGTCGCCGTACCGGCGGACAAAGATGCGCTCGAATACACCGTGATGAGCCAGCGCTCCTATCCGGGCGGGCCGGCGGATGGCGATTACACGCTCGGGGAGTGGGACTTTCCGCAAACCTTCATGGCGCTCGACATCCAGGCGCTGCAGACCCTGTATGGCGCGGACTACACCACCAATGCCGGTAATTCGGTCTACAAATGGGATGCGACGGGCGCCATGTCCGTCAACAGCGTGAAGGCGGTGACGCCCGGCGCGAACAAGATCTTCCTGACGATCTGGGACGGCGGCGGCACGGACACCTACGATTTCTCGAACTACACCGAGGCGATGTCGATCGACCTGTCGCCCGGCGGCGCCAGCCTGTTCTCGCAGGCGCAGCTGGCCTCGCTCGGCGGCGGCAGGCTGGCCGGCGGCAACGTCTACAATGCCTATCTGCACAACGACAATCCGGCCTCGCTGATCGAGAACGCCCTCGGCGGCTCGGGCAATGACACGCTGCGCGGCAACATCGCCGACAATGTGCTGAACGGCGGCGCCGGTGCCGACACCATGACCGGCCTCGCCGGCAACGACCGCTACATCGTCGACAATGCCGGCGACCGGGTGGTCGAAGCCGCGAATGAGGGCCTCGACCGCGTCATCGTGCGGATCGCCGATTACGTACTGCCGGCGCATGTGGAGGAGGCGATCGCCGAGGAAGGCACGCTCGCCACCGATCTGGGGGGCA
>NZ_JAHBGB010000043.1 GCF_018390555.1 Ancylobacter oerskovii
AAAAAAACCGCCCCGAGGGGGCGGTTACATCATCATCGAGTCCGCAATGTACGGTCAGTTGGGCGTCACCTGACCGCCGCGTGCATTTCCTTCTTTCGGCCCTTCCGCAAAGAACGGAGCGGAGAACATCAGCAGTAAGCCGATGACCATTGGCCCGCAGACGGTCAACCACAAGAACCATTCATTACGCAGGCACCAATCGAGCTGTTGCGGGCTGAGCATATCCACGATCCGTGGATATGCCATTCGCCATCCGACCACCAACACCAGGCCGAGCACCAGTAGACGTACGCCGCGGTCATTGTTGAGATAGCTAACGAGGGATTTGAGTTTTTTCATTTCCTTTCTCCGAAAAGCCGGTTTGGCAGTGGGTGCTGCGGTGCTGCGGGTTGTCCGTAGGGGCGCGCCCCTACACCTGCAGGAGCTGCTGGGATCAGGTCTAGTAGTTGTCGTAGTAGATGCGTTTGTGGTGCTTGGTGGGCTCGACCCCGCCGAAGGCGGCCGCAACGACAATCAGCAGGGCAGGGAGGGCGACCACAATCCCGAGCAGGGCTGCAACGACGTACAGGGCCGTTTCGATCAAGCTGCCGAGCAGGCCCAGGGCGAGATTGGTGCGGTGGATGTTGAACCATGCCAGGGCGAGGATGATGGCTACGCCACCGGTAATGGCGATCGGGCCGAGGCTGGTGCCGAGCGCGCCCCCGACGCCGACATAGATCGCAGCCATTGCAATGCCCCCCAGCCCCAGGCGCTTCCAGGTGAAGAAGCGATACCCGAAACGACGGCCGACGTACTGGTTGAAATTCACAAGGCCGCCCAAGCACAGCACAGCGACAACGAGTGCAGCGATGATGAGCAGAATGTCCAGCATGACCGTCTCCTGTCGTTAGTCGATTTGCTTCTCGGTACCGCGTCCGTTCTGATGCAGGATCTTGCCACATGCAACCAGGTAACCGGGATTGGCGTAATCCGTCCCGGAGAAGCGGCAGTTATCGGGGCTCTCGGTGCTGGCACCAACCTGCGTGCGGCCGCGGAGCTTCTTATCCAGGGCAGTCAGTCGGATGACGCGCTTTTCGGGGTGGGTGTGGATCATTTCGCTGCCGGCGCTGTAACCGGCAACCACGGTGCTCTTGGAGGCACCACAAGCGACCTGGCTGCCGAGCGTGACAAGGCGAACCGAAAATGCGGAGCGGCCGCCATAGGCGATCCAGCCGCAGACTTCGTGACCATGTTCGCGGGTGTAGCCCCTGGCCACCTCGGCGATGCGCTTGACGAATGTCGTCTTTCCTTCCCCTGCTGCACTCTCCAGGTCGGCGACGTGGGAGGCCGGCACAGACTGCGTTGCAGTCACGTCCAGGTCGTGTGCAGTTGCGGAGAACGAGAAGGCGAGGGCCGCTGCGATGACGATTCCTTTCATGGCTGGGGTTCTCTAGGTAGGTGGCATAATGCTACCTGCTTTCCCAGCGAATTGCAAGCGAGGTAGCATAATGCTACCTGAACGCTGAGCTACCGGCCTCGATCCTGATCCCGGCTCTGCTCGCGTCGTTTGATTTCGGGTAATGGCTCACCACGCTCTATACGGCCCGCCAGCTCTTCACGGACCTTGGCGGCTACCTTGGGTGCGGAAGCGGGCTGGGAAGCCCCTACGCGCGCTTCTACGGCCCTAATGTAGGCATAGGAGGGCGCAAGGTCGGGATACTTCCTGACGCCTTCCTTGGCGCTCTCCGTCCGGAAGGTATCGGCCTTGGCTTTCGCCTCGGCCAACTCCTGCTGCGAACGCACCGAAACCTTGTTGTCTTTGCCGTATCGGACCTCGACAACCTCGCCCATACGCGGAGCGCGGCCGAGCTGGTCCCGGAAATGAGCAACGGCGGATTGACGGCCAACCTGCTGCACCACGTGCAGATCGGTTTCGCCAATCACCTTGCCCCGATAGTCCCCACCAGGGCGGGGGATGAACGTCTTGGCGCCGTCGCCCAACTCGCGCTCGGCAATCCGGCGGGAGTCGGCGAAGCTGCTAGCCGCCCGGTGCAGGCGGCTCTGGGAAAAATTTCGCAGTTCGTCCTTGTAGAGAACCCTGGCCCACGCTGGCACATTCTCGGTCGCGCGGATCGCGACGCCTTTCTCCAGGATGACAGCCAGCTCGTGCGGCTTGCCCAGCTGCGAGTTGTCGAAAATGTAGGCACGGTCAGCCAGCTTTGCCGCTTCGCGGATCAAGGGCTGGTTGCGATCGTAGCGTTGCCTGATCTTGTCCTCGGGTACAGGGTGGCCGCCCTTGTCCACACGATGAGCGACGCGCATGACGGACACGTTCGGGCTGCGCACGTTGACGTGGTACAGCACGACCTCATATCCAGCAGCTTTCGCCTCTCGCACCAGGTCTACCTTGGACGGGTGGGAGAACGTGGATTCCGTGACCAGGCTCTTGCGCTCGGCCATCAACTCGCGTCGCCGGTTCTCGGCCAATTCCTGCCCACGGGCGGACTCGGCCGCCGTGCGGGCAGGGTGCCCGAATTCCTTCAAGGCCAGTTCGTCGGCGTTGACGAATTCGGCGTCGGGATAGCGCTTTTCCAGGCGGTTTCGGTACAGCGTCGTCTTGCCGGCGCCGTTAGGGCCGGCAATGACGTGAAGCGTAGGCTTGTAATCGTCAGTCACTCTGGAACCGCCACGTGCTTACCATCGGCCCCGACCTTCACCAGCTGGCCGCTGGCGTCGTAACCGACCGCACCCGGCTCAGCCCCGAGAGCCGCCATTCTCTTGATTTCATCCTCGCTCGGCGCCATCAGCGCGTCATCGAGCTGCTCGTAGTAATACCGCCGCTCATCGGGCGTGAGTTGGCCAGGATCAAAGTGGCCTGCCAATGCAGCCCGCACGCGATCGAGGCCCAAGGCACCTTCCAGGCTCCGGCCAATCGTGGCCCAGTGTTCGAGTTGGCCGCCGATCGAGCGGTTCATGATTGCGGCCTCCATGCGGGCTTCCTCCAGCAGGCGGGAGGATACCTTGATCGAGGCGAGCTGTGATCGTGCACCCATTGTCGTGATCCTTTCTGTTGTAGGTGGCAAAATGCTACCTGATCCGAGCCGGAATTGCAAGACTGGTGTCATTTTGCCACCTGCGAGAAGGAGAGGGGAGGGAAATGCCCCCGCAGTCCTACATGTCAAAGCCGAAGCCGACGCCAACCGAAGCCTCGCCGCCGCTGAAAGCACCGCCCACGCTGAATGATCCACGGCCGAAGCTCTTGCCATAGCCTGCAGAAAATGCAGCCTCGCCATCGGCGAACCCCATGCCGAACGCCAGCCGACCACGCTCACTGCGCCCGCCTGCCGCGTTAATGCCCATCTGCACCATTGCCGAGGTCATCGCCGACTGGCGCGAGATCCGCTTGTTCGTCTCGCGGAATCCGCGCTCCATGCGATTGCCCAGCTCATCCAGGCCGCGCGACACATCATTGACCCGCGTGTCGGTGTAATGCTTGGCCGTCTGCAGCGTCTCAGTCGTCTTCGTATCGGTGTACGCCTTGCTGTTGCTTTCGGCCTTCTTCACCTGGCGGACATTCGCCGCATCGGTGTCGGCCTTACCGTCGGCCACGTTCGAGACGCGCGTACCGCGCTTGCCCTCCAGGGTCACCGCGTCGCGGCTTTCATCGTCGTAGGTCACTCCTCGCGTGCTGGTCGGGCGTTCCTCCACGTCGGTCACTCGGTCCTCGATGCCGGCGAGCCGGCCATCGACGGCCGCAAATGCGTCACCCACTGTCGTGAATGTCTGGCCACCAATGACAAACGTCGGGGCCATGTAAGAGCCGTTCGCCCACCGGCCGCCGGCGCCGAAAATTGACGCCACGGCATCGAGCTGGCCGAAATTGGTCGCATCCGTCCGGTTGGTGCCGGCCGCTACACCCGTAATCCGGGTGGCGTGGCCGCCCCGCGTCGCGTTGTAGGCCTGCCCGTCGTACATCAGGGCATCGCTGGCGACCGCCCCGAGGTCGGCCGCTACCGCGTCCAGCTGGCCCTTGTTGACCGCATCCGTCGCGGTCACACCTGCAGCGACGTTGGACATGCGGACAGCACGAGCGCCATCGCCCAGGGAAATGGCTGTCCTGGAGTTGTCGGTGTATTTGACAGCAACCTGGTCGAGCGCCTGCAGGTTATTGCGGACCGTGTTGAGCTGACCGGTATTTACTGCGTCGGAATCTTCCACGCCGTCGGCCACACCGGTAATCCGGGTGGAGGCGCCGCTGCGGCGGGCGTTGTATGCCTGGCCATCGAACAGCAGGGCATCCCGGCCGACGTTGGCCACGTCGCCGGCAACAGCATCGAGCTGCCGCTTGTTGACCGCATCAGTGGCATCCACACCATCGGCCAGATCCACCACGCGAGCGCCCTTGGCGGCGATCGCGCCGTCCGGGCCAGTGAACTGCACCGCACGCGCATCGAGCGCGGCCAGATCCACGCCCACCTGGTCGGCCGTCCGCTGCGCGGTCTTGGCCTGACCTTCCACCGCATCAAGCTGGCCACGGTTCACGGCGTCGCCGGCAGCTTCGCCGTCCGCCACGCCGGAAATGCGGGTGGCCACTCCGCCTCGAGTGGCGTTGTAGGTGGTGCCGTCGAACTGCAGCGCGTCCGTCACAACGCCGCCGACTTGGCCAGCCAAGGCATCGAGCTGGCGCTTAGTCACGGCATCGGTGGCGTCCACGCCATCGCCGAGGTTGGCCAGCCGCGCACCCTTGCCCTGGATCACGCCATCAGTGCCGAACTGCACCGCGCGGGCATCGAGGGCGGCAAGATCGGTGCCCACCTGGTCGGCCGTCCGCTGCGCGGTGGCCGCGTTGTTGAAGGCCGAATCCGCCCGGCCCTGTGCACTGACGGCCCGGTTCACGCCGTCCTGGGCGACGCCGCGAACGCCGTTGAGCTGGTTCACGTTCACCGCATCATTGCCGGCGACACCATCGGAAATGTTCGCCACGCGGCCGCCCACGCTCACCGTGTTGCGGTTGCTGTCGGTGTACTTCACCGCCAGTGGATCATTGCCACCGGCGTTGGCCACCGCAGCATCGAGCTGCCGCTTATTCACCGCGTCCATCGGAGCCACGCCATCGGCCAGGTTGGTGATCCTGCCCCCCGATCCGGTGGACAACAGCTGCATGCTCAGAGTTTTCCCGCTGTCCAGGATGTAGTTCCCGGACGAGAAACCCCGTTGCCACTGCGTAATGGGGTAGCCGTATTCATCGGTGCCAACGACGTAGTAGTACCCGGTTTCTTCACCGGGGCTCAGAAGCTGCCAATCACCGGTTACCGGGTTGAAATAGTCGAAATTGGGGACGCTTTCACCCGAGCCATCCTGGTGCTCGGTCATCACAACACCGACAAAGCTCCCGTCGGTGTAGACCATGCCGTTGTGGTAGCAATTGCCCTGGCCATCGCACGGAGCCTGCGGCGAGCCTTCGAGATAGGCAAATGCGGGGGCTGCGATCAATGCAGCGAGTGAGAGAGCGCTGGCGCCCGCGAACAGAGCGCGCGCAGAAGTTGAAAAACGTACTTTCACGTTGATTCCTTTCAACGCAGAGTGGTGCGCTCAGAGCGCGTTTCAGGGATCGCTGCCACCACGTCCTGTGATGGCAGCGTCCGGTCCTGCTGTTGCTGTGAGAATTACCGGGCGCGGATCTCCGGGCCCGGCTCAGGCGTCATTAGCGCAGCTGCTGCTGCACCTCCGCCTGCCCGGGCTTGGTCGATCCACCGCCGCCGGCGCTACCGCCACCGCCTGCAGCAGCGCAGTCCTGGTACGTCGGGTTGCACCGGCCGTTGACGAGAGAGTTCACCAGGTTCGGTTCACCGCTCGGGCACATGTTGAGGAAATCCTTGCGCTTGGCCCTCAACCGGCTCGGCTTGCTCGCCGAAATCGAGAAATACCGGCGCAATGCTGCTGTGCACTCGGTGGGCTTGGAGCCCACCGCGGCCAGGCACAGGATCGCCTCGCAAGCCAGCTTCTTGTCCCCGGTCAGCACATCCTGCGCCTTCGCGGTTCCCATCGAACCGGCCCCGAGCGCGCCAACCATCACCGCCACCATCAGCGTCTTGTTCATCATCGTCACCTCAGATTGAAAATTACCGCTCCGCCCCATGATCCTGGCTACGCTCGCGTTCCTGCCGCAGCCGGACCTCGGGGATCTTCTTGCCCTGGGCAAGATCCCGCTCGATCGTATCGCGAATCCTGCTGACCACCGCTTCCTGATATTCCGGCTTGAAACGCTGCTTCGCGAACGACTTCCCCGCCTGATCCATAGCCAGGGCGTTGACCAGCTCCGGATGCTTCTTGGCGGCTTGCTTCTTGTCCTGGGCCGAGCCGTCGCGGGCCGCGCGATATGCCTCCACCACCTCGTTCTTCTCGATGGCATTGGCCCGGCCGGTCTGCTTGGCCAGCTGATCAGCGCGCAGCTTGTCCTTCTCGGTCGGCTCGTAGCCCTTGACGTCGATGCCGCGCGCCGTCGCCTCGACCCACGCCTTGCGGCGGAAACCTTCGTCGCCGGACACCTTCAGCTCGGTCCAGCCGCGGGCGTCGGCGGTGGCCACCATGTCCTCCACCGCCTTGTCGTCAAAGGTGCGAGTGGTCTGCAGGCGATTGCCCTTGTCCACGAATGCGACCTTCTTCGGGTCGTTCGCGTCCAGGTACTTCTGGCCATCCTGCCTGTATCGAGTGGCAACATCCTCCGGGACAAGCTTGTCCTTGGCTGCAGCGTCGGCAAATGCCGACTGATCGCGCAGCTGGTTGTGGCCTTCACCCACGCTCGGAAGCGGGGGAGGCGTGACAACACGGCTCGTCTTGCCGGTGTCCGCTTCCTGGTCCTTCTCGGGGCTCTTCTTGCCCTGACCAGTCAGGCGGTCCACCTGCTCCTTCGACAACGGGACTTCGATTTCGTTGCGGGTCGTCTCGGGGTAACGGTAAGCCTCCGATGCGCCCCTCTTTTCCAGCAGTTCATCCAGCTGCAAGGACGCGCTATCTGACTTGCTGGCAAACTCCACGGCCGATTCGTTATCGCCATGTTCGCGCGCAAAGCTCGCCTGGCTGTCGGCCTTCGCCATCTCCGTCTCCAGCTGCTGCACTTGTCGGTAATCAGCAACAACCGATGGATCGGGGCTCGGAGCGGCATCGAACTCCGCGCGAGCCCGCGTCGCTTCCGCATAACCGCGCGATGCTTGGGCGTAGGCTTCAACCACCTCCTGCTCGGGCACCTTCGGGTCTCGGGCACGGTCCACGGCCTCCGAAATCTCATCGGAGCGTTGAAGAACCGTCGCGTCGAGCTGCGCACGGCGTTCCAGCACTTCGCGCAGGGTCTGCGCTTCGCGCACCTCAACTTGCACGCCTGCGGCAACCAGCTGCTGTTCAAACTCAGAGCGGCCATGGAATTCGAGCTGACGGCGGAAATTCCCGTCGCCACGATCCACATCGACGTAATCGGCTGCAAAGTCTTTCAGGTCGTTGTCCAGCACGCGATGGTGGTCGCTTTTCTGAACCTCGGCATAGGCAGTGAGAACGTCGTCGGTGGTCAGCGTGTCGCGGTACACGCCGCGTTCCGCGTCGTACTGCTGAACCGTCCAGCGGCCAGCATCCTGCTGGGCGACAGCCACGGTGGCCGCTTGCTCGGCCTGAGCGGCTTCAATGGAACGATCTACCTTGGTAGCGTCGTACTGTGCTTCCCAGGCTGGCGCGGCCGCGTCGATCGCGCTGTCCTGGACTTGGCTGGCCAACTTCGCGCTCGCAACTTCAAATTCCGCTGTTGCGTCGACCACGCGGTCTCGCAGATCCGATTCCTTCCAGTGCTGCGCCGCCGGCAGGCCATCGGCCGCCTGACGATCGAGCATGGCCGAAATAGTCACAACTGCTTCATTGACCCGCTCAGGGTGTCGCAGTGGCACCTGCAGCGCGGCCCGCAACTCGGCTTCTGCCTCCGTTCCTTGCCACTGGCGATCCTGCTGCATCGCTTCGTGAAGATCCGCGCCCGCCGAGCGCAGGGTGCGGCTGGCCACATCGAAACGGTGCATCTGCGACGTATTCCTGGACAGCGCCTCGCCGGCGTCCTCGAAATGCGCGTGGGCGCGCTGCAGATCCTCGCGTAGCCCACCATCGCGCCACATTTGGGCGGCCTTGTCGCCCTTTTCGGCCCGCTCATCCAGCTCCATCGCGACAGTATTGATCGCACGCTCCATACCCGCCGGATTGCGGGCAGGCGCGTCGCCATCGAGGCTCTCACGCAACGCAACTTCCATCGGAGACCCCGAGAATTGCGGGTCTCGGTGCATATCGCTGTGCAGTCGCTTACCGACCTCCTGCAGGCCATCGCGCGCCTTGACGAAATCCGCCGTCAGCTGTTCACGCGCTTCTTCCCGGCCCACGCGAAGTGACTCCCAACGAGAGTCGGCCGCGGTACCGGCCAAATGGTCCGGCGTGCCATCCCGATTGAGGTCATTTCGCAGACGCGCAGCTGCTGCCAGCTGTGCGCCGTTCAGTTCCTCACCCTGTGCGGTAATACCCTTATCATCCACCATGATTGCTCCGTTATGCGGTTATGCTGCGCGGTAAAAATCGGCCGCAATGGCCTCGATCTGCTCGTCCGTGAGCGGTCCACTCGGAATCTCCACGTCCGAGAAATTCATGTCGAAATCGTCCGCCCCGAGATTGTGCAGGTTTTCCATGTCCTCCACCGTGACCGGGCGCGAAGGCGCGTCATCCAGTTGGGCAAGCGCCAGTTTCGCGGCGTCCTGCAGGTCGAGTTTGGCGGGCGTCAGCACCGGCACATCGGCGGCCAGGCTGCCGCTCTGCGCGGCGTGCTCCAGCAGCTCGCGCGCCGGCGGCTCGCCTTCCTCGCAGCCCTCCTGCAGGATCTTCGACACCGAGCGCAGCCGGTCAGTGAAGACCGGGTCCAGGAAGTACCGGGCCTTCTCGCACTGGATCGCCTTCGTGCCGCGTACGAACACGATTTCCTGCCACTGGCCGATTTCCTTGACCTCCTGCGGCAGCAGCAGGGCGCGGCTGTGCTCGGCCTCGTTCTCGGAATGGCTCTTGGACTTGAAGGCGATGCCCGACTTGCCCTTGGACTTCTTCTTGACCGTCTCGGTGCCCAGCTCCTTGGAAATTTCCTCGGCGATGCGGATGTTCGCCGGTGTGAACACCACGTTCACGTCCATGTTGTCGAAGATCGTATCGGCGCCGTCCGGGCCGTAGCCGGCGCGCGGATCGCGCACCTGGCCGGGGCTCTGGAAGATCGCGAGGATGCGGAGGCCGTAACCGGCGATGTACGAAATGCCCTTCTGCAGGATCGGAATCCGGCCCAGCGCCATGAACTCGTCCATCAGCAGCAGGCACTTGTATTTCAGCGGCAGCTCATCCGGCCCCACCTGGTGCGGCAGCTGGCGCGTGTTCAAGTCGATGATCTGCTGGAACAGCAGGTTGATGATCGGCGCCAGGCGGTCCAGATCATCCGGGGTAATGCCGATGTAGATGGTCATCGGCTTCCGGCGCAGATCCCGCAGATCGAAATCGTTCCGCGATGTTGCCGCGTCGATCATCGGGTTCTGCCAAAGTTCCAGCCGGCTGGTGAAGCTCTTGCGGATCGATGTGCGGGTGTTGTCACTGGTGTCCAGGTAATCGGACAGAGCCATGATGCACTCGGCCGAGAGCGGGTTTTCCGACTCCTGCCGCGCCGCCAGCTTCGCTTTGAGCGACTTCGCCGTGGCCCGCATGCCAAACCGCAGCGCCGCACCGAGCGTCACCTGCTCGTCGGGCGTCTCCATCAGGTAAAGCACCGTGCCCAGGAACAACGACCGGCACGAGGCCGTCCAGATCGGATCGCCACCGTCAGCCGGGTCCGGCCAGATCATGCCGGCGATTTTCTGAATATCGTTGACGCGCGCGCCCGGCTCGTCGGCCACGTAATGCAGCGGATTCCAGCCATGCGAACGGCCGTCGCGGGCGCCGGGATTGAACAGGTAGCAGGCCTGGCCGCAGGCGGTGCGGAACCCCGACGTGAGATCCCAATTCTCCTGCTTGATATCGAGAACGACGGCGGACTCGCCCCAATTCAGCAGGTTCGGGATCACAATGCCCACACCCTTGCCGCCGCGTGTTGGCGCGGCCACGCGGGCGTGGCTGTCGCCGTTATACATCAGGTAATCCTTGCCGAGCTTGCCGACCAGGATTCCCTTCTCGCCGAGCAGCCCGGCCTTCTTGATTTCGCTCAGTTTCGCGAACCGAGCCGCGCCATAGAGCGCCCGGTCATCGCGCTTGCTGAAAATCAGCCAGCCAAGGAGGCCGAACGGCAATGCAGCGCCGCCCATGGCCACATACATGTGCTGCATGAGCCGTTGATGGTCGCCGTAGTGCTGCCAGTATTGGTACAGGGTCAGGAAACCCGGCTCGACGTTGACCTTGGCCAGCGCCACGAAGATTTCCGCGCCGAGCCTGGCCCAACAGGCAACCATGACGCCGAACAACACCACACCGATGACGACTTTCGCCCACATGGGCGGCTGCTTGCTCATGCTGCCTCCGACAGGGTGCTGTGGACACGCGACGAGGCCAGCCGGCGATGAGGGTCGAAATAGACCTCCTGCAGCTTGCGCTTCTTGTAGAACAGCACGACGTCGATCGTCTCGAAACACATCTGCTGCAGGTAGTCCGGCGGCAGGTCGCGGCCGGACGGGCTCGATTTCAGGAGCGACACCAGGCGCGTCATGGCATCGAGCGCGCTGTTGGCGTGGATCGAGGACAGCGAACCGGGATGGCCGGTGTTGAGGCTGTCCATGTAGTCCCACGCCTCAGCGCCGCGCAGCTCGGCCAGCAGGATGCGATCGGGCTTCATGCGCATGCACGATTTCAGGGCGTCCTGCGCCGTACATTGCGGACCGGCTTCGCCCGGGCGCGCAGCCTTGTAGAACAGGTGAACCTTGTTCGGGTGCCCCTGCATGAACAGCTCGTGGGCGTCCTCGATGGTAATCACGCGCTCGCTGTGGGGAATGCAGGTCACCAGGGCCCGCATCACCGTGGTCTTGCCAGAGCCGGTCGCGCCGGCGAACAGGATGTTCTTCTTCGACAGCACCGCCAGCTCGAGAAAATCCCGAATGCGGCCCTCATTGCGCAGCCGCACAAGCCGCTCATCAGCTTCCGTCAGGCCTTCCCTGGCCATCCGGGCGCCGGCGAACGAGCCTTCGGCGTCGAGCTCGTCCAGCGTCTTCTCGACCAGGCTGGGCTTGCGGATCGTGAAGGAAAGAGTTCCCTCGGTGGTGGCCGGGGCCATCACCACCTGCACGCGCTCACGATCCGGCAGGACTCCGGAGAGGTACGGAATTTCCTGGCGGAACGGGACATTGTTGAAGTTTGCGATCAGCGCCCCCAGCTGCTTCAGCCGGGGGAACGTCAGCTCGGGCACGTCGTGACGCACCCAGCCGGCGCTGGATTCCGTCCAGGCTTCGCCCGGACGGTTCACGCAGACTTCGGTCACATCACCTGCCAGCAAGCCGCTCAGCGGCAGCATGTACTGCCGCAGAGCGTCGTCCGGCCTGTGATTAGTTGCTGCGGAGGTCATACACGCTCCTGAAATCCAGGTCGCGGGCGACGTAGATATTGACAATATCGCCCTGGTTCTTGTTCAGCGTCGGCGGGATGTTGATCGAGTTCTGCAGAGCGATCGCAGCCGCCTGCGAGGTCGCATCGCCAGCGCCGGAGAACGTGATGCTGTCGCCGCCCTGCGAACGCTGCTTCTGCACCAGGTATTCGGCGGTGTCGTCCACGAGACTGAGCATCAGCGCACTGCCGTACCGCTTCCAGAAATGCGTCTCGACCCAGCCACTGAGGCCCGAGCGACCCAGTTCATCCGCACCGGGCGAATCCAGCGGCACCTGCACGCCGCGCGGGGTGCGCACGCGGGTCCAAAGCACGAAGATCCGGTTCATGCCCTGGCGCATCTGTCCCGAACGGTATTCGCCTTCCACGATCGAACCGCGTTCGAGCAGCAACACCTTGCCGTTGTCGCTGTAGACGTTGCGCGACAGCTGGCACTTGGTCTTGCCTGGCAGAGTGCTTTCCAGCGCCGTCACCAGGGTGCAATCCAGCATCGTGCCGGCGGTCAGCAGGAAATTGCGGTTCGTCAGCATGCTGGCGCGCGCCGAGTCGAACTTGCCGCCCTGCAGGTTCACTGCCAGCGAATCGCGGTCCGGGCCATCCTCGCCGTCCAACGATCCACCCGACCCGCCCGCGTCCAGCACAGCGGCATTACTGTTCCCATTGCCAGCGCCCGCAGCTTCGCCGCCGGCATTACCGAACGCGAAAATCGGGGCGCGCTTCCGGCGTTCCAGCAGCAGCTCGGCCTCGGTCGGCTGGCGCTGCTGTTGCTGCTGGTAACCCATGCTCGGATTGCCCACCGGTGCTGGTGCAGCAGCGGGCGCTACCGGCTGGGGTGCCGCCGGCGGCGGCGGTGGCGGTTCGCTCACCGGCATCTGCAGCTCGGGAAGACCTCGGCGGGTCTGGGTGGACTGCTCTTCCTTACGGTCCTCGGGCTCCGCCTTGGGACGGATTTGCATCCAGCCCATGAGGACCAGCAATGCCGCCAGCGCGGCAATTCCGGCAATCTTCCCCGCCTTGCTATTCTTCTTGCGCTTGTTGACGGACGGCACGCCGCGTTCGCCACCCAGCTGGCTCGGCACTTCCTGATTGGTTTCGTTCTCGCTCATGACTTGTCCTGTAATTGGGCTGGGGCTTACGGGCGCGGATCGCGGATCGCGCGGCGCACGTCATCGCTGACGGTGCTGGTCGGCGTGCTGATGCCGTTCGGATCGAACGAGCGGTTCTCCACACACGCCACCTGGTCGCCACGGCGCAGGATCATCCGCGGCAGCACCCGCTGGACCACGAGCCAGTCACCCTCCACGTGGGTGTTCACCAGGGCCTCCTTGCCCTTGGACAGCTCCTCGAACACCACCGGCATGTCGCGGTTGGCCGAGAAACGCAGGTAAGTGAAGCGGCCATCGTCCATGGCCTGATCCGGCGCAACCGCCTTTGAGCCACAGGCCCAGTAATTGAAGTTCTTGCCGACGATGCGGGTCATGGCCAGGCGCGTTTCCGCCTTGGCCTTGTCCGCTGCGGCCGCCCTGGCGCGGCGCTCATCCTCGGGGTAGCGGAAATTCACCGCGAAGAACATGTCATTGGGACGCGGGCGCGCCCCGTTCTGGCTCTGATGCGCCGTCAGCACGAACTGGTAGACACGGTTGTTCGGCTTCGTCACCACGCTCATGTTGGTGGTCGCGTTCGGCTCACGCGGCTTGACAAACAGGTGGTTGCCGGTCGGGGCCACTTCCCACGCCAGTGAATCGCCCATGGCGACGCTCCCGACCGTCTCGCCCTCGCCCAGCTGGATGTGGGTGACAAACCCGTAATGGCCGACGATGCGCACCACGTTGTTGCCGTCGTAGTTCACCGTCTTGACCCGCTGATCGGCCGCGCCGCCGACCGGCAGCACCTCGGCCTTCACCGAGCCGGCGACGGCCATGGCCAGCGCTGCTGCAACAAATGCACGCTTCATGCTCAGCCCCCCACTTCCGGATCGTTGCGGTAATCGGTGACCTCGAAGCCGATCGGATTGACCAGGCGGTCATCCTCGCTCATCTCCGCGTTCGAGTAGCGGAACGTCACAGTGGCCAGCCACATCGAGCGCGTCACCGCGTCATTCGCCCGGATCGTCTTTTCGTAGCGGACGCTGGCAATGTTCGGCGCCAGGAACGACACGTTCAGGATGCGGATGTTGACGGTCCCGCCGCCGGCATAGACCTTCAACGGCGACTTCGGATTTTCCGGCTTGAACCACTCGTGGTACACGTTCGCCACCGGCGACGCCGACATGAGTGCGACGGTCTTGTAGTTGACCGGCGCGAGCTGCGTGCTGAATTCCTCGCGGGCACGCACGTACTTGCCGACCATGTACTTGTTGACCGCTTCCGTCTCGGTTCGGGAAGTCGCATTGAGCTTCGCCACCGCATCGACGGCGCCGGTGGCCTCATCCACACGGACGACATACGGCTCGATCTTGTGGAGCGGGGTCAGGCCGAAGATTGCCAGTCCCTGCGCCACCGCCACCACCGCCAGCAGCACGCAGCCGATCCACGCAATCTTGGCACTCCGGCGTGCGCTGGTTACCACGTCCGCCTCGTAGAACTTCGCCAGATCGGCGTAGCTCTGCATCTTCTCGGTCATTTCTTCGGTCGCCTTAGCCATTCGCCTGTTCTCCGGACTGCGGGATCTGCTTGTTGATGGGCCAGTAATTGCTGTCGGGCTGGACCGGACGGTTGCGGTAGGAAGCGCATCCGGCGAGGCTCAGAGCAGCCAGCAAAACGCAAATGAAACGCATGAATTCACCTGTTAGGTAGTTGGAAATACTGCGGAAATGCTGCTACACGCGCCGGATCGTGTTGCTCGCGCGGAACATGCCACCCACTGCCTTGGCCGCAGCGGATGCGCCGCCAGTCGCCTTGGCCAAGGCGGCGTTTGCTACATGGCGGGCTACATGGTGCTTGGCCGCATCGACCACACCGCCACCCGTCATCTTTCGCGCGGCTTGGGACACGGGAAGCGCAATGCCGCCTGCCAGTTGGCTGGCCAGCTGCGGGACCTGGAAAAGGAGGAAGGTGCAGGCAACCGACGCCACCCCCACAATGCCAATCGCCTGGATTGGGTTGGATTCCACGACCTTGGCCGCCCCCCCGAGGGCTTGCTCCGTCAGGCCGAAGAACAGCGAGCAGACCGCCAGCAGCATCACGATGGCCAACACGGCATTGAGCGCTTGTTGCAGCCACTGCTCAAAGAAGCGCTGGGTGGCAGTGAACATGGCAAGCAGGATGAACAGCGGACCGACCGCGAGCATCAGCACCAGGGCCACCTTGGACAGGATGATCATGATGCCGGCAGTGATGGTGAACCCCATCCCAAAAAGCAAAATCAAGATCGCGGCGATGGCCAGCCCGACGCTTTGCCCTGGCGAAAGAACACTCATCTTGTTGTAGGTGTCAGTCGCCATGTCGATGGTCTTGTTCAACAGCGTGTCGAGCGTGGCGTACGTCGATGCCCCTCCGCTTTCCGCATTGCCGTTGCCCATCACGAGAATGTTGGCCATCGCATCCGGCGTCTTCATGAGGAAGTCCACCACGTGCGTCTGATACAGACCCACATTCAGTGCGAAGCCCAACACGACCGAGATTTTCAGCATGCGGAACAGCCCGTCCGTCACCGGCTCATCGATCATGCCGCGGATGTGCGAGAAACCCCACAACACGAAGTAGATGCCGAGCATGATCCAGGCCGTCGGGCTGATCGCGGCGATGATATCTGCCGCTTTCTGCGCGATGTAGGAGTTCAGGACCGTATCGAACTCGCTATAGAACCACGAAAAAATCTTGATGTTGCTTGCCATAGCAGCGTTCCCGTGGGTTAGTTGACCGGCCCGAACTCAACAGGCACAGACCGGAGCGTGCCGTAGGCTTTTCGAGCGCGGGCGCAATTGCCGTCTAATGCGGCCTTGGCTTCGGACATTTCGCTACAGGCCACAGCCTTCGCCTTGGCTTCGGCCTGATGCTCGACGTACCACTCGTAAGAGCGTTCCGGCTCGGAACCGCAACCGCCCAAAAGGGCGGTTGCGGTGAGCAGGCCGATGATTAGGGCCTGTTTCATTCAGCCCTCCCTACCACTGAGCCAAAATCAACATCGACGGAGCGCAGCAGGCCCGCTTCCGATGACTGCCGTTCCTCGAGGCGGCGCTGCGACGCAGCCGCCTGTGCCAGCGCCTGCATCTTGATGGACTCGTTTTCCAGCATCACCTGTTCGACCTGGATACGGGCCTGCAGATCCGCAATCGCCTTCATGTCCGTGGCCTGCGGAATGGCGTCCATCAGGGATTGCAGCCGAGCAAAGCGCTCCGAGGCACTGTTGTAGGCAGTGCCAGCGGCGGCCTGTTCACTGGCGGCGGAGTTGGCCCAACCTTCGGACAGTTCCCGCAGCGCCGGTGCCATCCTGTCCAGCGCGGCCGTGTCAACGCGCGAGGCGTTGTCGCGAATGGACTTGGCCAGGCCCGTAATCTCGCCCCCGTTCATCACCGCCAGGGTTTCCTGCCAGTTGGTCGGAATCACGTTACGGTTTTCACCCTTCAGCACATTTTCCATGCCACGGGTGCCGGTCATGGCGTTGACCTGCTTCTGAGCCTCCTCCAACTGGCTCTTCATGTTCTTCAGCTGATCCTGCAGCACCATGAACTGCTGAAGCATCTGCGCGATCGCCGCTACGTCCACGGTGGGCACGCCGCTGGCCATCGCCGGCGACACGGCCATCGAGGAACCCAGGGCCAGGGCAATGCCCATGGCCAACCCTTTCATCTTGCTCATTGCTGCTTCCTCCTTTCATGGAATACCGGCAGCCAATCTGCCGGCCTGGTGTCCGCGCCGAGTTCGGCTCGGATATGGTTCAGCAGCTCGACCGTCGCCGTGGTGCCCGAGAGCACCGCCATGACATCATCGAGACCTGCCAGATTGAGTTCGCAGATTGCCGACTGCTTGCCCTGCTTCACGAGGAAGTAGCGGCCCGGCATGTTCGGCATTTCATCCTTGATGATTTCGTACTCGCGCTGCGACAGCCGGAAGCCGTCGATGTAATCCTCCACCGTCGCCTTATCGTTCGGCAGATAAATCTGCGTCACCGACTGCTGGATCATCGTCGGGGCAATCTTCGCCTTGATGACGTGGCTGGGGTTCTGCGTACCGAAGATGACGAATCCGTTCTGCTTACGGATCGTCAGTTCCTTGTTCTCCAGGTACTTGGCCAGCCACTCGTCATAGAGAACCTTCCAGCCCTCATCGAAGCCCAAGACGACACGGCGGCCGTCGATGATTTCTTCCTGCCGGTGCAACAGGTACATCAGCACCGGCTCGCGCACCTGGTTATTGTCCAGCAGATCGGTAATGTCGAAGCCGTTGACGCGATTGCGGCTCGGGTCGATTTCATCGACCTCATTGTCGAACACCCATGCCAGCGCGCCGTCATTGGCCCACCGCTGCAAATGGGCCGCCGGGCCTTCCGGGTCGGTCGGGTCCAGGAACTGCAGGAGCGTGGAAAGCCGCCGCTGTTCCAGCGGCAGGCCGAGCACGCCATTGATCCCATTGTCAATGTCACGTTCCTGCACTGGCGTCAGCCGGATGCCGGGGACCAGCTTGCGCACCAGGTTCTGCAGGAAGGTGACATTGCCGGGCGTCGGATCGAGCTTGAACGGGTTGAACCCGGTCCGCTTACCGTTCTCGATCGTCAAATACGTCCCGCCGAGCGCACGGATGAAAATCTCCATGCCCCGGTCCTTGTCGTAATAGAAGATCGTCGGTTTGAACTTCTCCAGCTGTGCCAGCAGGAAGGTCTGCAGCGCGGTTTTACCCGAACCGGTCGGGCCGATGATGAGCGTATTGCCCGCCACGCGATCATCCGCCTTGACCTCGACAGCCCGCAGAGCGTCCTTGCCGCGCTTGCGCTTCTTCGGCGGAATGTGGAAGTTGAAGTAGTACGGCGTGCCGCTGGCGGTTTTCAGCAGCGTCACCGCCGGCCCCCACTGATTGCCGCGCGCCAGGCCGGTCGCGTAGTTGTGCATCGCGGCGAAGCCAGCGAAGTTCTCCGAGCTGATCGTGGCCGGCCGCGGGCGCCAACGGAAGTTGGCTGGCAGCTGCGCCCAAAACGCCGCCTCCAACCCCCAATCCTCACGCACCGCGACGGCGCCGGAGTCGGACAGGTTCGCCCGCGCTTCGGCGATGTTGTCGTTCACCTCCTTCAGGTTGGCGCCGAAAACGGTCAGCGACAGGTGGTGCTCGCCCATGGCGAACCGACCTGCGGACAGACCATCCAGCGCATCGTCAAGCTCCGCCACCTGCGACACTGCAACCTCGCCGGACTGGACCATCTTGTTCTGCTGTATTTTCAGCACCCCGATCCCAGCCTGCTTCGTAATGAAGCGGAACGATTGCGTCAGCACGAACTCGAAAGGCAACGACAGCAGCTTGTTGATGAAGCCGGGCGACGTAAGGGCCGGGTAGTCCTTCAACGCCACAATGGCGCCCACCCTTGACTGCGTAGCGCCACGCAGCTCGAAGGCCTCGGCGCCGAAAAACGGCCGCGCCGTGGCCAGGATCTGGCCAATGGTCTTGTCCTCGCCCGGACGCAGGCGCGGAACAGGCCAGCGCTGCCACTCACCGTTGAGCAGGAAGCCGAACAGTTCCAGGATTTCCGAGAACATGACCCCTTCATGCTCGTACCAGCCAAGGCGCACCGGACCCCAATCGCTCAGGCCGGCCATCACCTGGCGCGCCACGTCCTCCAAGGCTTCCAGAGAGTCCTTGATCTTCTCCCGGGCCTCTGCCGGGTCCAGGCGGTTGAAAATGCGCGCGATCAGCTTCTTGACCGCGTGGTTGTCCGGCGAAAAAACGACCGTCAGATACAGGTCGTTGACCATCATCCGGTCCTTCATCACGCGGGCGCGGTAGACCTCATCGACCTCAGCGGCGAACGAACCGGGCTCGTAGTCCCCTTTGGGATACTCGCCACGCTCCTGCCGCACGGTGTGCGTGTAGAGCGTCACATTCGGCGACTGGATCGTTTTCAGGAGGCCATTGAACCGCCTGTGCCAGCCGTTAATGTCCTCCACGTCCGCGCTTTCATGTGCGATCCCGCTGACCTTCAACACGGTCACCAGGTCGCCGCCCACGGTGCTCACCACATGCTCAGCAATGTGGGAGCTGTAGGGGATCGTGCGCGAAACCGGCACTTCCCGATTGGTTGCCGCTTGCGTGCGATTCATCCTTTTCTCTTCCTGAATTCAAGCGGTGAATAGGAGGCGCATCCCCAAATCGCGCGGTTCAGGCAGCGGCCCTTGCTCGAAATCATCAGGAACAAGAGACGGAAGGCCCTGGGGTCCTTCTTGCAGATGCCGTAGGCGATGCCGTGGAGAGGCGCGTAGGCGAGCAGCCACAGGAAATTCGACGTAATGACGTATCCCATGCCCACCGCCATCGCGATGAAGACGATCGCCTCATAGGTAATGCCCCCGACCGTCGCCGGTCGGGTGGCACCTACGAACAAGGGATCGACCTGGGCCGTATCCTTGGCCATGGCTCAGCCGCCCATGCCCGAGCGGAAGTAATCGACCAGCTGCGTCCCGCCGAAAATCAGCACCAGGCCGATGATGATCTTACCGGCCCAGTCCCAGCTGAGCTTGCCGAAGATCGCAGCCGCGCCGCAGGCCACCACGCCGATGATGGCGACCCAGCGGACGATGGACATGATGAGGTTGTAGGTGTTCTGCGCGGTCTGTTCCCACGGCGCAGCCTGCGCGAAGGCCAGATCCGGCAGCATGGCCAGCGCAGCGGCCACCATGATGGCCGCCACGAAGGTGCGATTGGTCGAGCGGGTGCGTTCACCAAGCGAGGTCGCTTGCATGTTGTAACTCTCCAGACAGTTGAGATTGATTGAAAAGCGCCGATCAGCCGGCGATTACTGCGGGTGTTGCGAGGTGGTTTTCGTGTCGTCTCCCCCTTGATTGACGTCGATCTTGATGGTTGGCAGCTCCTGGGCCTTGCTTTTCAGGAACTGCACGCAGGCATCCGTGGTGGGCCACGTGCGTGGCTGCTTGCGCTTCTGATGCTTCATCCGCGCAGTAATCAGCATTGCGGTGCTCGGCCCATCTTCTTTGCGATCCATGCACACGAACACACCGTAGCCGCGGCCTGCCGGGCGCAATTCGATCTGTGTAATTCCGCCCGTCTGCAGCAGCAGTGTCAGCGCTTGTTCGTCAATGTGCAGCATCGAGGTTATGGCTCCTGTTGGTTGGGTGCTGCAGTGTAGTCATCGTGAACAACCTTGGCAGGAAACATCCCCCGGCACATCACGCCCCGCATTCCCGTTGCTACAGAATACTCCGTTTCGACACGTCATAGTGTGAATATCCGTCCGCTTTACTTGCCGTTCATTATGGGTTTGCCATCCGGTCCCGTCTTGTAGCTGCGCTTGCAGGTCGGGAACCCGCTGCAGCCCCAAAAATCGAACCCCTTGTTCGCCTTCGTCGCCTTCTTCACGCGGTGGATCAGCGGCTTTCCGCAGGCCGGGTCGTCGCACTTGTGCTCGGCACTGGCCTCAACCCGCTTGCCCGGCTTGCCACGGGCGTCCGGCAGGGTCGTCTTGCACGGCGGGTCCGCCGAATAGCCCGTGCACCCCCAAAAGAACCCGCTCGCGCCCTTGATCCGGCGCATGGCCCTGCCGCAGTCCGGGCACTTGTGCTCGGGCTCGCCCGTCGATCCCATCTGCAGCTTCGGCAGCTCGCCCTCCAGCTGCCGCCAGGCCGTGCCGACAACAGCAGACGCAGGCCGATTCCCGGTTGCCACCTGGTCGAGTTCGTCCTCGATCGCGGCCGTGAAATCGTAGTCCGCGAAGCGGCACTTGCCGCGCACCGCGTTCACCAAGGCCTCACCGGTTTTCGTCGGCACCAGGTGCTTGCCCTTCGGACCACCCGGCACAACGTAGCTGCGCGTCTGGATATTGCCGATGATCGACGCATAGGTGGACGGGCGGCCGATCCCGAGGGCTTCCAGCTTCTTCACCAGCCCCGCCTCGGTGTACCGCTTCGGGGGCTCGGTTTTCCTGTCCAACCTCCGGCCCGTCTCGGCCACCACTTCGGCGCCGACGGCCAGCACCGGAATCGGATTGGACAGCTCGGCCTCGGCGTCGCTTTCGCCCTCGCCTTCGTCCTTCGCATCGCCTGCGTAAATCACCCGCCAGCCGCGATCGACCAGCACCCGGCCTTTGGCCTCGAATTCCGGCACCTTGCCGTTCACCGGCTGGCCGTCCAGGGCGCGCAGCTGCACCTTGCGGGTCGCGTAGGTCGCATCGGCCAGCTGGCTGGCCAGCGCACGCATGCGGATCAGCTCATACAGCTTGCGCTCGTTCTCGCTCGATCCGGCGCTTTCGACCACGAAATCGACTGGCCGGATGGCCTCATGGCCTTCCTGCGCGCTGGCCTTCGCCTTCCACTGCCGACGTTCCGGCGCCAGCGGCAGACCTTTCTGCTGCGCATAGGCGCTGATGAGGGCAAAACCCTCTTCCAGGAAGTTCGGCGAGTCCGTGCGGTGGTAGGTAATCAGGCCGCTGTCGAACAGGGCCTGCGCGGCATCCATGACTTCCTTCACCGACAGGCCGAACCGCTTGCCGCCCTCCTGCTGCAGCGTGGAGGTCGTGAACGGCGCCGGCGGTGCTTCACTCGCCTTGCCGTCGGTAAAGGCCAGAACCGAGAGGCGGCGAATCCCGGCCACCGCCGTGGCCGTTGCCATGTCGGTCCAGTATTCCTCGCCCTCGGCCAGATGCGGCTTGATCGACCAGGTGGCTTTCCAGCCGCCGGCAAATGCCAGCTCAGCGCCATAGTGCAGGCGCTGCTGGAACGCGCGGATCTGTTCCTCGACCTCGACAACCAGCCGCAGGGCCGGGGTTTGCACCCGGCCCGCCGACAGCTTCTGGCCCGACTGCTTGCTCAGGATCGGGCTGACGGCGTAACCCACGAGCCGGTCCAGCACCCGACGCCCTTCCTGCGCGTGCACCAGCTCCAGGTTGATTCCGCGCGGCTGCGCCAGCGCAGCCTTCACCGCCTTTGCCGTGATTTCCTGGTAGGTCACGCGCTCGGGGTTTTTCAGCCGGAGAACCTGTTGCAGGTGCCACGCGATCGCCTCGCCTTCCCGGTCGGGATCGGTGGCCAGCACGACACGCTCGGCCTTGCTCGCCGCATCACGCAGCTTCGCGACCGCACCGCGTGCCCGCTCGCCGATTTCGTAGCGTGCCGAAAAATCCTCGGCCACACCCACCACCAGCTCGCCCGGCTCCTCGCCCGTCGCCGGTAAATCGCGGATATGGCCATAGCTGGCCATCACCACGTAATCGCTGCCCAGGAACTTGCCGATTTCCTTCGCCTTGTGCGGCGACTCCACGATCATCAGCTTGCTCATGCCGGCACGCCCTCCGCCCCGGACACGGCCTGCACCAGCTCGCGCTGCACAGCCTCAATCCTCGGCCTGTAGGACTCGAACACCGCCAGCGCGTGCTGCCAGAACGCGCCGCCGCCGCACGCTGAAACGCCGTTGCTGCCGTGCGTCTCCATGCCTTCCGGCACCAGCATCGGCCCGATGAAATGCTCATAGCCTCGGCCCGAATCCGTCGTGACCACATGCGCGGTCCATTTCTGACCGGCAGTGAAAACCGCTTCCCAATTCGGATCTTCGGCCAGAATGTCCTCGACCGCCTGCTGGGTGCCGGCGGTGTGCAGGAACACGTCAAGCGCCCAATACGCCGCCTCGCAATACCGGCAAGTACCCACCGTCGCCATTACGACGCTGGCGCAGCCCACGAATTCCAACGGCGTACCGGGTACCCCGTCACCGTCATCGCCGTAACTCGAATCCATCACTGCCATCTTGCAGCCGCCGGCGGTCATGGTGCGCAGCAGGCCATTGCAGCGCGGGCACACCGTCTCGAACGGCTCCACCAGGCGTTCCAGCTTCGGTGCTGGCGCGTCCGAGACAAGGAACAGACCGGCCGCTTCGCCGGCCTCGATCACGTCGGTCGCACTCAAATCCTGGATGTTCTTACGCTGGCCGAGAGCAATGGCGTAGATCGCCCTTGTCTCAAATTCCAGTTGCGCGACGCGCACATGTGCTCGCCGCAGTCTGGCTCGTGCCGTCGCACGCGGCACGTCGTCCACCACCAGGCTATTGGCGGCTCCCAGTTGCTGTTTCAGGCCGCCAAGCGCATCCGCGAGCTTCGCCGCGGTTGTCGCCTGGGGCCATGTGGTCGCGCTTGCGCGCGGGGTTTCCTGCATTGTCATACGTCCGGTTCTCCGGGTGGTCGTGGGTCAGCGAGGTTCGCTGAAAAGCATCACCGAGGCGGGTTCCGCAGCCGCTGTCTGCTGCTCCGCGCCCGGTGAGTTCGCGGTTTCCTGCGGGCGAGGCCCGCGATACCGCGCGTTCGCAAATACGTCCCAGGCGGGGGGCGGCGCTTCCGGCTTCGCCTGCAGCACCGCAGGCGGCGCAGCCGCCTCCCCCGCCTCATCGTCCATCGCCGGCACCTTGTAACGCTTGCCACGGACCTTGCTCACGTAGCCGTTGGCGATGCCGTTATCGAATTTGCCCGTGTTGTAGACCGACAGCGCCTGGTCCATCGCCTGCCGATCAGTGAAACCCTGCTTCAAGGCCCGCTCGTAGGCTTCCATCAGCAGACCTGCCGCCGCCGCCACGTTGGTGCACGGCTCGAAAACTTCTTCCGGCGTAAGCTTCAAACCTTTCAGATTGCCCGACCAAATCTGGCCCAGGCCCA
Source organism: Ancylobacter oerskovii (assembly GCF_018390555.1). Lineage (GTDB taxonomy): Bacteria > Pseudomonadota > Alphaproteobacteria > Rhizobiales > Xanthobacteraceae > Ancylobacter > Ancylobacter oerskovii. The sequence continues at coordinate 23,410 of NZ_JAHBGB010000043.1, forward strand.
TGTCGATGCTCTTGCCTTGCGCGATCAGTTCGCGTGCTTTCTGCGCCGCTTCCTGCTGCGTTTTCAGCCGAAAAACCTGACGTTCCTTGCCCTTCTCGTTCACGCCGATGATGAAGGGTGTGAAACCGGATTCGTGTCCGAGGATCTTCCACATCGTGTTCGGATGCACGTCCGGAGCGCAGGTTCCGATCAGTTCCAGAATATTCGCGGGAATAGAGGTGGTTGAATCCTGCAGCTTGGCCGTCGCCGGTTGAGACAGGGCAGCCAGCACCAGCAGAGACACAGACACGTTCCCGATAAATCTCCTGTTCATACTTAGGCCCGACGAGGTTATGGAGTGCGGATACTTTAGCACCTTTCGTTGTGTCGGATTTTCACGCCGCGACACTTCACGAATTGTAGTCTTGTTGTACGCTGAATAGCGGGTTGACTTGTTCGGAGGCAATTAGGGCGGATGGGCTTAGTACATCCGTACTGCTTGAAATGCCGGTTGGGCGAAGCCTTCGGCCCGGGCTGTCGTGAACCGAGCCCCTGGTGGGTCTCGGCCCTTCGGGCGTCCATCCTTCGCTCCCTGCGGGAGCCTTTCGCCTTCGCGCCTGGCGGCGCTGCGCGCTCCGCTTGCCCAGGAGCGGTGCGCTTTGCGCTCTTTGCCCCGGTGCATGTCCGCATCTTGCTGCCGGGTTGAACAGGGCAGCTGCGCTGGAGCCCCTTTCGCCTGCCCAAAACGCTAGTCCGGCCCGGTCGCCAGGCAAGGGTGCGCTATCGCCGCCATCCTCACCCGGTCACGGCCTGCGGCCGCGCTGCGGCTTCCGGTGTCGCCCTTGCCTGCCGCCCTTCGTGGTCCGGCCTGAGCTTGGGCATCACGGCGAAAAGGACACTCAGCGAAGCATGTTCAACCACTCAACCAGCAGCAAGGAGACCGACATGACAGCACCGGTAAATCACGAGCAAAAGCAAAGGCCGGCTCAAGGAGCATCTAGCAAAGCATGTGTTCTTTTCGAGCTGGGGGGCGTGTGTGCAACCCCCTGCTGCCTTGGAAGTGCTGGCGATTGGCGAGGTCGATTTCATCACACTGATCCGCCGTCATGCGCGTGGCGATTTCGGCAATGTCTGCCCCGACGACGCGCAATCGAACCGCGAGGCCATCGAGAACGGGAGCCGCATCCTGTCGAGCTACCCGGTCGGAAATCAGAACGTGTGGGTCATCACCGAAGCTGACCGCAGCGTCACCACCATCCTGCTGCCGTCCGACTACTGACGGCAGCACCCCCCCGCAACACCCGCAGTACCTAACTCAACCGCAAAGGAGATTACCCATGTCCACCACCACCACCCTGCCGCTGTCCCAGCTGGTCGTGTCCCCGAAGAATGTGCGCCAGAACCCCGGCGATGTGACCGCGCTTGCCGCGTCCATCGCGGCACAGGGCCTGCTGCAGAACATCGTTGTCAGTCCGACCGAGAACGGCACCTATCAGGTGGACGCCGGTGGCCGTCGCTTCGCTGCGCTCACGCTGCTGGCCGAACAGGGCAAGATCGCGGCTGACTTCCCGGTCCCGGTCAAGATCATTTCCGCCGAGGAAGCCACCGCCGCCAGCCTCTCGGAGAACGTCCAGCGCGAGGCCATGAACCCGGTGGACGAACTCAATGCGTTCAAGCAGCTGGTGGATGAAGGTTTCACCATCGACCGCGTGGCCGACACCTTCGGCGTCACCCCGCTGGTGGTGCAGCGCCGGTTGAAGCTGGTGGCAGCAGCGCCCGAACTGCTGGAACTTTACCGCGCCGACGAAATCAGCACCGACCAGATGCTTGCGCTCTGCGCGACCGACAATCACGAAGTGCAGGTGCACGTGTGGGAAACCTACGGCAGCATGAGCTGGAACAACAAGCCCGCTGACCTGCGCCGCGCCGTCCTGACCCGCGAAGTCGAGGCCGACCGCGATCACCGCGTGGCGTTCATCGGTGGCGTTGCCGCCTATGAAGCTGCTGGCGGTGAAGTGCGCCGCGACCTGTTCAGCACCGATGGGCAGGCCGCGATCCTGACCAACCCGGAACTGCTGGACAAGCTGGTGGCCGACAAGCTGGAAGCCACCAAGGAAAACCTGCTGGCCGAGGGCTGGGGCTGGGTCGAAATCTGGCCGACCTGGGATTACTCCGCGTCCTACGCTTTCGGCTCTCTGCCGATGGTTGCCGTTGACCTGCCGGAAGAAACGACCAGCCAGATCGCGGCGCTGCGGGAAGAAGCCGAGCAGCTGGAAACCGAACAGGAGCAGCTGCACAGCGCGGCCGAGACTGAGGACCGCGACCTGACCGATGACGAATGGGAGCGGGATCAGGACATTGACGACCGCACGGAGGCCATCACCGCCGAAATCGAACAGCTGGAAAGCGCTCACAAGCAGTACGCGCCGGAGGCGATGGCATCGGCTGGCGTGATCCTGTGCTTGCAGCAGTCGGGCCTGCGCATCGAGCGCGGCAAGGTTCGTGCCGCCGACCGCAAGAACGCCGCCGCCGCCCTGGGCGATGCTGGCGAAATCACCGGGGGCCGGGAAACCGAAAGCGCAGGCCGTCCGAAGGGCGAGAACGTGTCCGACGCCCTGCGCCGCTCCCTGCTGGGTCACCGCAATCTGGCTGTGCAGAACGTCATTGCCGAACGTCCGGACGCCGCGAAAATCCTGCTGGCTTGCTGGACGGTGAAGGAACTGCGCGGCAGCAGCCGCGAGGTTCCCACCGACCTGAGCATTTCCAACGGCGGTTACGGCTACGGCACCCGCACCTATCACCCGATCACCGACGACGCGGGCAAGGCCAGCGCCGACGCCTTCCTCGCAGCGTGCAAGGCCGCGATCAAGGACTTGCCAACCGCTGACGGCAAGCTGTGGGACACGCTGGCAGAAATGAAGCCCGCGCAGCTGGACAAGATCATTGCGCTGGGTGTCGCCCTGACTGTCAGCGTCAACGAGGAACATAAGGGCCTGACCGCCAAGCTGCTGGAAACGCTGGATTTCGACATGGCCGAGCATTTCGAGCCGACCGCCGACAATTACCTGGGTCGTGTTTCCAAGCCCCTTGTCGTCGAGGCGCTGACCGAGGCCAAGCAGATCAAGGGCGAGGCCGACAGCACTGCGCTGCTGGCGATGAAGAAGGGAACCCTTGCCGCCGAAGCCGAAAAGCGGCTGGCCGGTACCGGCTGGGTGCCGAAGGGCATCCGTTCCCCGAAGCCGAAGGCGAAGAAGCAGGCCGAGCCGAAGGCCAAGGCGGAACCGAAGGCCAAGCCCGCCAAGGCAGCGCCGAAGGCGAAGGCCCCGGCCAAGGCCGCAGCCGAGGCGGCACAGGTCGCCGCCTGACAGCCGAGGGTGGCCGGGCAACCGGCCACCCTTTCAGCCCAAGCCCCGGAGCCGCAGCCATGACCACACAGCACAACGTGAATGCCCTCGCCGAGCAGCTGACCGCCGCCACCCGCAGTGGGAGCCTGAGCGCCGCCTACAGCGTCCTGCAGGCCGTCCCCGGCTCGATGTTGAAGGAGGTGGGCTTGCGCAGCGGCTTCGCCGCAGACACCGCCAAGAAGCCCCGTGACGTGATGGCCTTCCTGCTGCCGCAGGTGGCCGAGGCCACCCGCCGCCAGACGGACGGCTACGGGCTGCGAAAAATCGCGCAGGCCGCCCCGTAGGGCGGCCGATGGGCCGCTGCGCGGCCTGAAACCCAAGACATAGGAGCACGCCATGCACCACCCGACCCACGGGCGGCGGAACCCGTTCGCCGTCAAGCCAGACCCCGCACACGCCGCCGAAGCCTGCCGCATCCTCATCGGCGCCTACATGGACGATCCCAGCCACGTCGATTGGAACGACGTGCAGGAGGCATTGGGCAAGGCGCTTGCCGCCTTCCAGCTGCCCCCGGATTTCATCGAAACCGAGGGAGGGCGCTGGCAATGAACCCCAACGTCCGCCACATCGAGAACATCAGCGAACTGCGCGCTTCGCACCTCCCCAACATCGGTGACCTGATCGCAGTAACCCGCGCCGATGGCGTCAGATTCATTATCGAGGCATGCAGCGAACAGGAGGGAAGGTACTACCGCGTCTACCCTGCAACCGACGTGCAGGCTTGCTGGGGCGACTGCATCGGTTGGGCTACTGAGACCTCACTTCGCGAGGCAGTCGATCGCATCCGGTCAGCGGTGCTGAAAAGCGGTACCGACGGAGGGCACAGACAATGAGCCCGAACGCCCACCACATCCGCAACATCGTCAAGCTGCTCGAAAGCGCCCGCTACCGGCACGACATGTACCGGCTGTTTTCCGACTGTATGGAGGCGATGGCGATTTTGTTCGCCAACGCCGTTGACCTGCGCCAGCGCGACGCCCGCGAGGCCCGCTATCTCGAAATCGTCCGCCACTACGAGCGCGACGTGATCGAGACGTTCCCGAAGATCCTCGCCGAGGTCACCTTGGCCATGGAAGCCGCCCCCGGCGACGTGCTGGGGGCAGTGTTCGGGCAGCTGGAGCTGCACAACACCGCACGCGGCCAGTTCTTCACCCCCTACGAGGTCTGCCGCCTCATGGCCCGGATGCAGATCGGCGACGGTGCGCACTTGCGCGAAATCGTGGAGCGCAACGGCTTCGCCATGGCGCAGGAGCCAGCCTGCGGCGCGGGCGCGATGGTCATCGCCCTGGCCCAAGAAATGCAGGACGCCGGCGTCAACTACCAGCAGCACCTGCACGTGACAGCCATCGACGTTGACCCCCGAGCCGTCCACATGGCCTACGTCCAGTTCTCGTTGATGCACATTCCCGCCGTGGTCATCGTCGGCAATTCGCTCACGCTCGAAGAGCGCGAACATTGGTACACGCCCGCGCACGTCCTGGGCGGCTGGAACATGCGGCTTGCCCGCCGTGGAGCCGAGGATGCGTGCCGGGCCATCGAAGTCCGCCCCGCCTCGCCTGAGCCGGTGGCCACCCCTGCCCCGGCCCCGATCCTTCCATCACCCGCCAAGGCCGCACAGCTCACCCTCTTCTGAGGGTGGGCAACCACCTGCAGGAGCAGGAACACCCAGCGCGGCCGCATGCGGCCGCCATCCTCGACAGCCCATCACCGGCCGTCCTGCAGCGCATCCCACCTGACCGGGGCCTCGCCCTGACGAATGCGCCCGACCACCACCAGGTCACCCATTTCCGAGCCGCCTTTGGCGGCCCACAGCCATCTTTGTGCAAATTTCCGGATCTGTTCCGGCCGTCTTTGTGCAAATCCGCTCGGTTGTCCCCTCCCCAGGAGCGCAGGCCCGAATTGAGGGCAGCTGGTAGCCCGGCTTGATCCGGTGACGCGCGCATGGAACCCGGCTCTTGCTGGACCGTGCGGCAGTGGGGAGCAGGCTGCTACAGGCCGCGCCGCAGGCAAGGGCAAGCCCTCTTCCACTCCGTTTCAGCCCTTTGGGTGCATGCGCCGCTTATGGCCCTCCGCCGCTGGAGGCTCCCGCCGCACTGGCGGTCCAGAAAGGAGCCACCCATGCAAACGAAGCGCGACACCTATCAGATCATCACCGACACCATTCTCGCTGCCCTCGAAAACTGCGGGCCTTGCGAGCGCCCCTGGGTCGGTCCGTCGCTGACCATGCCGGTCAACGCCGTGTCCGGACACGAGTACCGCGGCACCAACGTGGTCATGCTGTGGGTCGCCGCCCAAGAGGCCAGCTACTCGGAAAATGCCTGGGCGACCTTCAAGCAGTGGTCCGAGAAGGGCGCAACCGTCCGCAAGGGCGAGAAAGGCACCCCGGTCATCTGGTTCAAGATGCTTGATCGCAAGGACGAAGATGCCGGCGACGACGAAAATGGCCGCCGCATCCCCTGCGCCCGCCTCAGCTGGGTGTTCAACGTCGCGCAGGTGGATGGCTACCAGCCCGAGAAGGGCCGCACGCCGCAGGACAACCAGGTGTCCCCGATCGACCGCGCCGATGCCCTCATCGCCGCCAGTGGCGCGAAGATCCGCCACGAAGGCGCAAGCGCCTTCTACCGGCCCAGCACCGACGAAATCGTGCTGCCCCCGCAGCACCTCTTCACCGGCACATCCACCAGCAGCGCCACCGAGGCGTATTACGGTGTCGCACTCCATGAGCTGACGCACTGGAGTGCCCCGCGCCTGCAGCGCGAGCTTGGCAAGCGCTTCGGCGATGCCGCCTACGCAGCCGAAGAACTGGTTGCCGAGCTGGGCGCAGCGTTCCTGTGCGCCCGCCTGGGCGTCTCGGCCGAGCCTCGCGCCGATCACGCCAAGTACCTGGCCAGCTGGATCAAGATCCTCAAAGATGACCGCAAGGCGTTCATCACCGCTGCCAGCAAGGCGGCCGAGGCCAGCGACTACCTGCTGGCCTTCCCGACCGCCCAAATGCAGGAGGCGGCCTGACAGGCCGCCCCCCTATCGCAACGCAACGCATCTAATGTCGCGTTGCGTTGCGCTCACGTTCCCACCGTCGGTCCAGGCGCTCTCCGGCGGTTTCTTGCTCCGCAGCGTTGGCCCATGTCAAAACCGAGTCATCGCCACGTTCAACAAGACAGAGAAGATGCCCGGCAGCCATTTCGCGATCGACAAGCGCCGCGGCCGCCGCCGCGCCCCATTGCTCAGGGTCCGGTGGCATTGCTGATTGCGTCTCCTGCATCGATCCCAAGATGGCTGTGCACAACAATCTCGGTGTGAAATTGCCGCTTGGCCACATCCCAGCCTTCATGAATAGAACCGCCCCTTCTTCAATGTCACAGGGCATGTCGAAATCGAAAACGCGCATAGCAGTCTCCCGGGTAGAGTCATTGAATGATGTATCTACGAGGCAGCTCCGTCACTGGGCAGATGCGCCAATAGGCCGTTCACTTACGATCCGCCTTTCTCCTTCGCGGGGGCCGGCTCCAGGAAGGTGCCCACATCGTCGGCCACCCGCTGCGCATCCACGTGCCTTTCAGCGGCCCCCTTGTTCTTGATCGGCAACATACGGGTGGCCACCAGCACCGGATTCCCGTCCCGCTCCCGGTTCTGCAGGGTCGTCACCATGTCCGGATGGCATTTCTTGCAGTTCTGGAAGCACTGATGAACGCAGGATCCGTAGCACTGCCAATATTGCTCGCCGGTGGCCCACCCCATGCACATGCTTTCGCAAGAGCGGGTACAGCTCATGCCTGGATCGGCGCCGGCTGCCCACGGCACGCACGCCAAGAAAAGCGCTACAAGCAATTTCTTCATGGCCAAGGCCTCATTGTCGGGGAACGCACGGCCGGAAATGGCCGTGCCGGACGCAGTATAGATCAAGTAGTGGATAGACGTTTTCGCCATCATCTACCCACGATCAAACCTTATTGTTTCCTCAATTCATCAGGAATAATGTCCTCGCGGTCAGCTATTTCTGGAGAATAATGACAATGGACGTTCGACAATACTTAACGGCCTCATTAATCGCATTGCTACCCGCTGCTGCTTTCGCGGCGGACAACACCCCCGCCCCGCACTCCGGCCGCTTCCTTTGGCAGGGTCTTGATCCTGCTACCGTTTCCGACGCCTCGATCATCAAATGGGTGTCGGAAAACTGCGGCTCTAAGCCCCCGGCCGACCAGGTGAAGAAGGCCGAAGCCATCCTCGACGCGACCAAGGCTCATCCCATGTCAGAGCAGGCCCGAACATGGGTCCGCGATGGATATATCAAGAAATACGGCGCCGGATCTTGCGACCAGCTCAATACGCTTCTCTCCGAGAAGGAGCCGTTCTAGGCCGCAGTGGCGGCTCTTCCGGCCCCTACTGCGCGCCCGCGCGGCTTTGGGGCACGTCCTGGCGTAACCTATCGATTTCGGAGCGTCCCCATCTGCGAGTGCGCTCCGAAAGCTCCGGCGAAAGCAGCAGCCGCTCGGCTTGCTCACTCGCCGCCCCCGCCTCAGCCTCCCGGCCGAGCCGCGTTGCAGCATCCAGCAACAGCACAGCAGCCGCGAATCGCATTTCCAGCGGTCTACCGGCCCAATCCTCCGCGTTGACGACCTCGGCCAGGCCCTCATGCGCGACCCTTGCGACGGCCATATTGCCTGGCATCGCATGCAGTGCGTTCAATGCCAGCTTTGTCTGTACCGCCGCGTCTCCGCGAAATCGCCGCGCCGCGTTCAAATAGTGCGCCTCGGCTTCCGCCTGGCGGTCATTCATCCGACTGAGCACGTCCAATTTCAGGCACGCAAATTGTTCGTCGCCCGAGACTTCCGGCGCTATGCCCTCCAGCTCGGCAATGTACCCGGCCGCGTCATCGAGCCTTCCGGCCACCATCGCGTCCGTGGCTTCGCGCAGCAGCCGCCTGCGCAAACCGTCATCGCCGATGGCGTCCAGCCATGCCGCACGCGCCGCCTGCACATTCCAGGTGCCATCGAGGACGGACGCAACCACGGCCTTTGCGTCCTCGGGATCGCCGATCCACGCAAGCACGCCGTCACCGTCGATGACATAGGTCGAGGGAACGCCATCGCGGCCACTGGCTTCAAGCCACTCGCGCGTAACCGCGCCGCGCGACAGGCCCGACGTGTCATCGGGCCGTTCCTCGAGCGCCAGCACGGCCGCATCGCTTCCCTGAGCTGCGGCAGCAGCCGTCGCTTCCACATCGCGCACCAGGACCGCGACACCGTACACCGGCACCCCACGCGGCCCGGCAAATTCCGCGAGCTTGCCGATCGCCGGCAGGCAGCCGGCGCAGCCCGCATTCCACAGCACCAAAATGCTGGGCCGGTCAAAAACGACCGGCCCGAAATCCGCCCTGTTGAATACCCGCGCGAGCTTCAAGCCGGGGGCGGCATCGCCTGGTAACAAACGCAAAGACATGAAACCTCCCTGTTCCGCCCCCGGCCCGAAGCAACGTTCTCACTCAGTGCCGATCGCAATTACACCTGGCACACGCCAATCAGCGGGCCCGGGCCGTCGAGATCGTGGCAGATGCAGCCTGCGCCCATCGACGTGCATTGGAAGTCGAATGAGCACGAGATCGAAATGCACAGCAGCTGCGCCGCCTCGTCCTGAACCTGCAGGCCCTGGACAGACTTAGAAACCGCTCCCGACGCTTTCAATAGCGTCGGATCGGCCGCCGCACCAATACCCGGCCCACGCACCGGATTGGCGATCACCGCATGATCGCGCACCGTGCCTTCCGTGCCAGCCACGTGCGGCAGCACGGCGCTGTTGTTGACGCTGTAGACCGGCGTGGCGGCCGCATTCGGGCGGGTGGTTGAAATCGCCCACGCCTGGCGATCGAGTTCCACCCCCGCCGTAACATCCCCGAACCCGTCCGTGAGCTTGTAGCTCATGCGCATTGCCTTCGTGTTGCCTGACGTACCAATCGGGCCGGAAGTCTGCTCGTAGACCAGCACGCCGTTATTGAGGCTGACCGTCACGCCCGGTTCCAACGCCGCACGTGCACCGTCCCCTGCCGTGAAACGGTAGACGCGCTCATGCTTGTTGAAATCCAGCGTGCGCCGGATGGTGAAGGCAGTGTTGCCGGCCGCGTCCGGCTTGCCGTACTGAACGTCCAGCCACGTCGTGCGGCGCTCTCCGTCCTGGAGCTTGCTCGCATCGGCACAGGTGCCGATCTTTGCCCGTGCGCCGTCGAGCACCGCCAGCTGCACACGGCGGGTGTCGCCGTCCGCCCGGCTCTTGATGCTGAACTGGTCATTGACGTCCACCAGCACATGCTGCTTGGCGGGGTCGTAGAGCGCGTGGACTTCATTGGCCGCCCACGTCGCAGTCCCGGAAGCAGCCGGTCGCTGTTCGCCGACCCCGGCAACCGCAGCCGAGATACTGAGCGCCATCGTTGCAACCACAATTAATCCTGACTTCAACATGACAGTCTCCTTTTCATAATGAAAAACAACCGTCGCGGATCACAGGAAACGCCTGATGTTGCGAACGTGCCTGTCCGCACGTTGGCGATTACGCCCCACGTCGTTATTCCGATGTGATGGCCGCCTGAATGCACAAAATGGGCGGGCCTAGCGGCCCAAAGCCTCCGGCCCTCACGGGCCTGCGCGCTGCGCTTGCCGGGTTCATGGCTTCCGGACAGAGGGGCGTTTTTGCTGTCCCTTTCACGCTATCACGTCGTTCTCGCTGTCAAGGGCTGCACCGCGCTGCAGGCGCGGCTTGCGGACGCCTTCGGCGCCGTCGATGACCCCTGACAGCTGCGCTGCGGCGTGAAGCGACCGGGACGGGCAATTTCGCCCGCTACCGAGACTTTTCCAGATGATCCATTCGACCTTCCGGCCGTTGTTCGTCGCAGACTCCGCCGGCGGCTACGCCCAGGCAACGCACGAGGAAATTCTGTCGGCAGCCAGCTTCGTGGCTGACCTGCAGTATGCCAACGGGCCGAGCTTCACCGATCCGAAGATTGTTCGAGGCTATCTGGCCATGAAGCTGCGCGGGCGGCCGAATGAGGTCTTTATGGGCCTATTTCTGAACAGCCAGAACCGCCTGATCGAAGCGCGCGAGCTCTTCCAAGGCACAATCAACACGGCGGCTGTCTACCCCCGCGAAATTGCCCGCCAGGCGCTGCTGCTCAATGCTGCCGGCATCATCGTTGCTCACAACCACCCTTCGGGTGTCCCGACCCCGAGCCATGCCGACGAGCGCGTAACTGTCGATCTCAAGGCGGCGCTGCGGCTCATCGATGTGGTGCTGCTCGATCACTTCGTCGTCGGCCGCACCGAAACAGTCTCCTTCGCCGAAATTGGTCTGATATGACCGAGGGGGCGCGAGCCCCCTTTTTTTGCTGCGCCCGCCGCACCCTAGTACGGCCGTACTAGTGACATTGCCAATAGCGGCCTGCTATTCCCACGCCGCGAAGTAAATCCCTGAAGGAACCGGAGAATTGGGAAACGAGACGATCATTATTGCGGATGACCATCCTGTATTCAGAGACGGGTTGCGTACCCTCATCGAGCACATTCACCCCGGTGTGGCGGTGGCCACCGCCGACACCCTGGATGGCGCTCTGGCCATCGCCCGCTCCGGGACCGTCCGGCCAAGCATGTTCGTGCTCGATCTGTTCTTCGCCCACCGGAGCATCAAGGACCAGCTTGCGGCCCTGCGCCGCGAATTCGGCCGCGCCTCCATCGTCGTCGTCTCCATGGCCGACGACCGCGCGACCATCGACGGCGTGATGGCCTGCGGCGTCAACGCCTTCATCAACAAGTCCGTGACTCCTCACGAAATTGGCAAAGCTCTCGAAGCCGTCCGACAAGGCGAAATTGTCGTCAAGGTGCCTACGCCTGACGCCGACGACACCGCCGCCGGCCTCAGCGAACGGCAGCACTCTGTCCTGCAGCTCATTGCGCAGGGACAGACGAACAAGGAAATCGCCATTGCCCTGGGCATTTCCCCCTTCACGGTGCGCATTCACGTCTCGGCGCTGTTCCGCGCTCTCGGTGTCTCATCGAGGGCGGCAGCTGTCACCAAGGGCGTCAGCGCCGGGCTCATCGCCCCGGCCCACTAAGAGCTGGTCGGCAGTGTGGTCAGTAACAGCACTGACCGTAGCTCGGCCGGCCGCACTGGCTTGGACAGGATGGGTATCTCCGGATCTGCTATTTCCTCCCGGATACGGGCGTCATCGTGCCCGCTCATGATGACCGCGGGCACCTTCCAGCCATTCACCTCCCTCACCTTGGCAATGCACTCGGTACCGGTGGTTTTGTTCCCCAGGTCGAAATCGGTAATCAGCAGATCACACGACACCTTCCTGGCGGGAATGGCGGTCTCTGCATGGACCACACAGCCCCAATTTCTCAACAGGCTGGCGGTGGCCAGCAACACGTCCTCATCATCCTCCACCAGCAGCACCCGCAGCCCGGTGGCGGCGCTGGCAGATTTCGGCGCGGGGGCCGGCGCGGGCGCGACCGCCCCCGCCCGTATCCGCATTCCAGACACCGCAACACACGTTCCCCGGCCAACCTCTGAGCGCAGTTCCACCTCCAAGCCCATCAGCTGCGCCAGGCGCTTGACGATCGGCAGGCCCAGGCCCACGCCATCAATGTCCTTGTCGCCCCGCTCCCGCACTCGATAGAACTCCTCGAAGATCCGAGAGCGGTGTTCCTCTGCAATCCCCGGCCCTTGGTCATAGACCTCCAGGGACAATTTTCCGTTCCGCCGGCGGCAGCCAATGAGCACGTTGCCCTCGGGCGCGTATTTCAGGGCATTGCTGACGATGTTCTGCAAAATGGTAGTGAGCAACGCCGGGTCCACCTCCACGGTTTCCCCGCATTTGACCGCCTGCAGCAACACGCCCTTGCGGTGGGCGGCTTCCGAATTCTGCCGCACGACATCATCGATCACCTCGCAGATTCGCACTTGCTCAAATTTTGGAACCACCTTCCCGCTGTCGAGCGTGGACACGTCCAGGAGCGACTTGAACAGGCGCGACACGCTTTGCAGCGAGCGGTCGATGTTATCCACCATCTGCAATTCTCTCGGCTGCAGGCCTGCATCGCGCAGGCACGCGGTGAACAAGCTGATGGCATGAATCGGTTGACGAAGATCGTGACTGGCCTGCGCCAAAAACCGGGATTTAGCCAGGCTTGCCTCCTGCGCGGCCTCATAGGCGCGGTGCAGGCGCGCCAGAAGGACGTAGATGTACATCGGCACCAGCAGCGCGGTGGCCACCAACGTCATCACCATGTAGGGATTATTCCGCCAGTAGCTGTTGAAGTAGGTCACAACGGCGATGGAAATGAGCGCCAGCCCCGTGCAGATGCGCAGGTAGAACCCGCCGTAACGCAACCCGTTGCCGACGGTGACCCACACCACGATCGCGAACACAGGTACCAACGGCGCGCCGCCAATAATCATCCCATAGGTCATCGAGGCGTAGTCATGGCTGATGGTCAACGCCCGTCGCCACGGATTCACGCCCGGCCGTCGAACGACCCATGCCACGATGGCGAACGAGAACGGGATGTAGAAGGCATATAGCGCGAAAAGCCATCTCGCCCCGGTGGGCGTTGCAGACGATGCAGCCATCGGCAGGATGTAGAGGCCCAGAGCGCAAACGACCACCACCCGGACAATGGCCTGTGCTCGCTCTGTGTCGAACTCGCTGTTGTTGCGAAGTCCAAAGAATTGAACGAGCCTACTGGCCAATCTGTACTCCCATTGCTGCAGGTAGATCATGCGGCGCTTCCCCTTCGCTTCGATCTATTGCTCTTGAACGAAGGGGTCACACGGGTGCGAAGCACACGCCACTAGCACAAATGTGCTAGTCACTGGAAGAAGGCGCAGCCGTCCATAAGTCGTCCACGGCCGGCGCGGTGCGCCGCCCCCAGCCCCGGAGACCTCAACTATCGGAGGGGATGGGGGGAAGCGGTGGGCGAGTTGTGGGCGGGTGCGGGCCGCTTGCAATCGCTCCGGGCGCGCCGGTAGAATCGGCCCCGGCCTCCCCCCCTTGGAGGCCACCATGCTTCACCGAGTTAGGCGAAAAGCTGTACCAATGCGGAGCCCGGCCCCATTCGTGGGGCCGGGTTTTTCGTTTCCGGTGCGCCCTATATATAAAGACAGGGGCCGGCATTGCCGGCCCCAACTGTAGGGAGGTACCGCGAGGAAACTACAGGTCGAAGCCGAAGCCGATGCCAGCGGACGACTCGCCGCCGCTCAGGGCGCCGCCAATGCTGAACGAGCCGCGCTCGCCAATCGCCCTGGAATACCCCACCGACAATGCGCGCTCTCCGCTCGACCAGCCAAGGCCAGCGCCAATGCGGCCGCGCTCGCTACGCGAGCCTGCCGCATTGGTGGCCATCTGCACCATTGCTGCGGTCATTGCCGACTGGCGGTTGATCCGCTTGTCGGTTTGATGGAACCGGCGATCGACCTGCGCAGCAATGTCCTCGACGCCACGCCACATGTCATCAACCCGGCTGTCGGTGTACGCCTTCGCATCCCGCAGCGTTTCCTGCGAACGCTTGTCGGTGTAGGAGCGGCTTTCGGCAACGCCCTGCCGCACCTGGTCCACGTTCGCCGCGTCCATGCCATCGACGCCGGCCTGCACGTTGGAAATGCGCGTGCCATTGACGCCTTCCAGGGTCACTGCGTCCTGGTTGGTGTCGTCGTACAGCACCGGGCGGTTCAGGGCCGGATTGATTTCCACGCCACCCACCCGGTTTTCCAGATTGGCCAGCTTGCTATCCACCGCCGCCAGGGCATCGCCGACGTTGCTGAAATTGCCACCGCCGATGTTGTAGGTCGGGTTGGTCAGTACGCCATTGGACCAGCTCACGCCGCCCCCGAACACAGCCGTCAGCGCGCTTACCTGGTCGAAATTCACGGCGTCGCCACCGGTGATGGCCGCCGCAACGCCAGTGATGCGGGTGCTCTGGCCGCCGCGCATGGCGTTGTAGGCCTCGCCGTCGAACAGCAGAGCGTCACCGGCAATGCCACCGACTTCCCCCGCCAGGGCATCGAGCTGGCGCTTGTTCACCGCATCGGTGGCATCCACGCCATCGGCGACGTTCGACAGGCGAACCGCCTGGCCCCCGGGATTTCCGAAGACCACGGCGGTGTGACTGGCGTCGGTGTACTTCACGGCCAATCCGTCCAGGTCCTGCAGCTGGCCAGATACCGTGTCCAGCTGGCCCTTGTTCACGGCGTCGCCGGCATCTACGCCATCGGCCACCCCGGAAATCCGGGTGGCGGCGCCGCCGCGCGTGGCGTTGTAGGTCACCCCATCGAACAGTAGGGCCTTGTCGTTCACCTGCCCCACGTCGGTGGCCACCGCATCGAGCTGGCCTTTGTTCACGGCGTCGCTTGCCGCTTCGCCGTCTGCCACGCCGGAAATGCGGGTGGCCACGCCGGTGCGGGTGGCGTTGTAGGTGGTGCCGTCGAACTGCAGGGAATCGCCTGCAATGCCGCCGACTTCACCGGCCAGGGCATCGAGCTGGCGCTTGGTCACCGCATCAGTGGCATCCACGCCATCGCCAAGGTTGGCCAGCCGCGCACCCTTGCCCTGGATTACGCCATCAGTGCCGAACTGCACCGCGCGGGCATCGAGGGCGGCAAGATCGGTGCCCACCTGGTCGGCCGTCCGCTGCGCGGTGGCCGCGTTGCTTACCCCGAGGTCGGCTCGGGCTTGCGCGGTGGCCGCGTTGTTGAAGGCCGAATCCGCCCGGCCCTGTGCATTGACGGCCCGGTTCACGCCGTCCTGGGCGACGTTCGCCACGCCCCACAGCTGGTTCATGTTGGCGCTGTCGTTGCCGGCCTGACCATCAGCGACGTTCATCACTCGCCCGCCGACGCTCACGGCATTGCGGTTGCTGTCGGTGTACTTCACCGCCAGCGGATCATTGCCGCCGGCATTCTGCATCGCCGAATCCAGCTGGCGCTTGTTCACCGCGTCCATCGGAGCGACGCCATCGGCCAGGTTCGAGATCCTGCCCCCCGAGCCGGCCGCCATCACGCCGCCAAGATCCAGCGTCTTGAAATCTTCCATCGCAACCGCCGCAGGCGCATAGGCGTACTGCGTCTGAGTGATCGGGTAGCCGTATTCGTCATACCCATCGACGTACCAATAGAACATCTGCGACCCGGCATCGGTCAGCGACCAGGTCTTGGTCTGCGAGTCGTAGTAGTTGAAATCGTCGGCCACAGAACCGGAGCCATCCGCAAATTCAGTAACTCGGCGCGTGACCCAGCTGTTGTCCGTGTAATAAAGCCCGTTGTGGTAACAAGTATTCGCCGCACCATCACACGGAGCCTGCGGCTGCGGCAGCTCAGCTGATGCCGGTGCTGCCGCTGCCAGCGCCAGCGCGATCGCCGTGCCAATCAGCTTGCGGTTCGCTCGCAGAATTGCATTCGCCCTGGTCGGGCGCTTGGAACTGATGTTCATACTGACTCCTGGAAGGGCAGGCCCCCGAACACTGCCCGAAGAAGAGCAGGCAATTCCGTGCCACGCCTGCAGGCGGGGTAACCTCACAAAATCGTAACATGGATGTTCGGAAAACGACCGTTTGCCGAACATGAGCGGTTCAGCGATGTAGAAGCCAGCATTTTCCTTGCAGATTGTTCGTTTTCCCGTACAGTTATCTATGATCGTTTAACGGTCACCCGCTACTGATTTCCGAACATCAAAATATAACCGAGACTATTCCAATGCCGAATCTGAACACCGCCACCGACAAGATTGACGCCCTCGGTCGCGCCATCGCCGAGTCCGATCATCCGGCGGACGTGCTACACGCCGTTGTCCGGCGCCTGGCACACAGCGCCGGCCTGCCGCGCGACGTGACCGCTACGGCACTCCACAACGCAGCCGCCGAATGGGAGGATATGGCGCCCTCTCGCCCCACGGACCTCCATGCCTAAGCCGAAGCCGACCGCCCCAACCACGCAATCGACCGGTCTACGCATCGGCTATGCCCGCAAGTCGAAGGAGGACCAGGACCTCTCGCTGCAGCGTGACGCCCTGCAGCGAGCTGGCTGCGCCCAAATCTACGAGGAACAGGTCAGCCGGGCCGGTCCTCGCCGCGCCAAGAAGGGCGCAACGGAGCTGGCCAACGCCCTGCGCGCCCTGCGCCCAGGTGACACTCTTGTCGTTTGGCGGCTCGACCGCCTCGGCGGATCAGTATCCGAGCTGATCCGCGTCGTGACGCACGAGCTCGCCGATCGCGGTATCGGCTTTGAAAGCCTCACCGAGAAAATCGACACCAGCACTGCTGCCGGAAACATGTTCTTCCAGATCGCCGCCGTATTCGCCGAATACGAGCGCCGGCAGCTGATCGAGCGCACCCACGCCGGCCTGGAGGCCGCCCGCGCCCGAGGCCGCAAGGGCGGGCGAAAGCCCGCCATGACTGACAAGCAGATCCAGCTGGCCAGAGCCATGTTGAGCGACCCAGCCACGACGGTGGCCGACGTGTGCACGCACTTCGGCATCAGCCGAACCACGCTGCACAAGCACGTCGGTTCCGTGACGCCGCTACGCGGCGCAGCCGGTGATCTATCGCCGGCGTAACGCACACCTCGAAATGCAGGCCCGGCAAATGCTGACCGGGTCCCGCCAACCGCGGCGGAAGCCTGCACCCCGTCCCTCTCGCGGAACAGCACCGGGCCATAAGCCTCGGTCGATCGATTGAAATGCCGTCCTTGACCCAGCTGTGGAACGCGCCTGCAGTCCAGCAGCGAACCTTCGGCATCGACACAGTTGAACACCGGGGCTGCAGCTCTGTCGGCTGTTCTTCGAGGCATGGCCTTGGCGGTGTGAACGTCTCCGGTGAAGGATGATCGGTTGCATATCGGCAGCACCCTGGCGGTGGGCGCAGAACCTGCAAGGGCCGCTCCCGGGCCGTGTCCTCGCTACGCTGCGGGCCGCACCAACCCGTACACTCGCCTACGGCGCCCTTGCACGCCCTGCTTGATCCCCCCGCCTTCCTGGTGCCGCGCAACCGCGCTTTCATCCACAACCGGAGACACAATCATGGCCAAGTCCAACAACGCCCCGAAGAACAACACCGCCGATCAGAGCAAGCAGCAGCCCCTGGGCGTGTTTGTGGTCGATGAGCGCCAGGATCGCAAGTTCTGGACGCGGGTCGGCGCCGCATGGCCGCACAAGGACGGCGAGGGCTTCAACGTGGACATCACTCCAGGCATCTCCGTCTCCGGCCGCCTGGTCATCCGCGAGAAGAAGCAGGACGACGCGCAGGACTGAGCACCACCAGCTGGCGGTCGGGTTTCCCGGCCGCCCTTCCAGCCGCCGGGATTCTCGGCGGCTTTTTCATGCTCAGCCCACCGGCCAGCCACTGACGTGGCCAGAATCCGGCCGCGCCGGATTCAAGAACCCAAGATCGAACAGCAAGCGGCCTTCGGCCGCATTCGCTCCGCAGCGCGAATGTCACGTTCCGCGCAAGGCAGCTGACCAGCACCGACACACCAACGTCGCCTGCAGGAGTCGCCGGCATCGAGGCCCATGGCCTCGGATCGAGTACATGGATGCGCTTCCTTTTGATCTGCACGGGCTGTCATCGCAAGCACGCACCGAGGGTCACACCGGCGTGGAGCGGCCACTAGGGTTCACTACGTCGAAGCTCTCCCCCGGTCCCTGCGCTGCGCTTCGGGCTGCGGCCTCGGCTTCGCCCTTGCGTCCTCTCCCCTAATGCCGGTGCGACGACAACGGTGCGCGATTGACAACCCCGCGCAGAAAGGAGAACGCACCATGAAAAAGCACTCGATCCAAGTCCTGAAACTGGTCCTCGAAAACCTGCCGGCTATCATCACCTCGGTAGCGACGTTGGTAACCGCCGTGTCGGTCCTGGTCAGCAAGCTCGCCTAACACGGAAAAACGGGGCATTCGCCCCGTTTCCGCGCTCCGCTCATAACCCCCAAGATTCTCCGGGCTTCCGCCCTGCGCGCCGCTTTCGCGGCTTGCCTGACTCCGCTTCGCTACGCCCGGTCTACAGGAGGGTGGTGTCGACGGTTGGGAGGTTTGCGCTGTGTGGAGATGCTGGTGGTGATTCACCGCTGCTGGCGCGGGTGAAGCGTTCTCCGTAGGGGTCCCCCCTACACCCCGTGGCCCGAAGCGACCTCACCGCCTGCCCCCGGCTCATTGGCTGACCTCATCGGGACTATCGGAAGCAGGGTTCACCTGCAACTGCGCGGACTGGTGGAACCGGTGGCAGTCCTGCACGGCCTCGACGCACAGCTGCGGGCCCGCCGTCCTCTCGCGCACTTCCAGCTGCGTGCCCTTCGCAAGCAGCCACTGACCATCGACCAGGAACTGCCACCGATCGGTCACCACGAGCGTCTGTTTTCGCATCCGTGTGCTCGTTGACGGAATGACCACGGCATGACCGTTCGTGCCAATGCCCACCCCGAAATCCAGCTGTTCTTCGAGGTTCGACAGAGGCTCGGTTCGCACCACCGACCCGACGTTCCAGGACTGTGGTGGCGGAAGATCCTTCATCAACAGGACCAGCCAGACCGCCCCGCCCAGGAACAGGCTAACTACGCAGCCAATCAGCAGGAAGGGCAGCACATCCGCGAAAGAAATCTTTCCGTCGTCGCGGCCGCTCATGCCTTCTCCCTTGCACGCTCGTGCGCGTCCTGCAGCGACTGTTGGATTTCGGCGACCGCAGCGGCCTCGGCTTGCTGTCCGGCCAGCCTGTCAGTGGCTTCCTTCTCGGCGTCGAGCACCTTCCGCTCGTGTTTGCGCCGCCGTTCAACGATCCCATAGACAGCGTCGAAATCTCGGCCGCGAACGGTCCTGCCGTGATTCAAGGCCGCTGCAATCAGGGCTTGAACATCGGCGTGTTGCTCGGCGAGAGCCTTCAAGACCTTCCAATCGTCCAAGCTCAATGGGGACAGACTCCGACGAACCGGGTAGAAGGTAGAAGTTTTGAAAGTGCTCATTTCCCAGAGCATTGCGTCTGTGGCCATCAATACAGCGAACACGCAAGTGAGGGCCGCACCGGCTTGGGGCGCCCCCCAAAACAAGACCCCCAGCGTCAGCCCCATCACAAGTAGCACCAGGGCGAACAGTCCGAAGTCCTTCCCGAAGTACAGCACCCGCCGGTACCACTTCGAGGCTTCCTCATTGGTGTAAACGTAGTGGTCGCAGGCAGTCTTTTTCATTCTTCGATCCTCGTTAGACGGGATGCGTTGTTGAGGAGCTTGCTACTTCGGAAGAGGCAATCATTCACCTTCCCGGGATGCCCTGGTCTTGAAGCGCTTGCCGTCGCCGCCGCCGCGCATTCGCATGCCGGCGTTTCCAGGCCGGTGACTGGCGTTCCTCCCAGCGGTCGAGCGTCATGTCCGCCAGCGAATGCAAGCGACCCGCTACAAGGTGGGACACGAAGAAGATGGACAGCGGAACCGCTTGGCGCTTCACCTCATTCAAGACTGCTTCAATCGGATGGATAGGCGGCTTTCTCCGGAAGGCCATTTCCGCCAGGGAATCGAGGATGAGGGAAAGCAGGTCGAGGGACACCGCGAGGATGCTCACCAGGGCGAGCAAGGCGCATGCGTAAGCAAGCACGCGAAGGGAGAAAACGGACGGTACAAATATTTGACTGTGCATAGTGGTGGTGTTCAGTGGATGGTGGTGTGATCGTTTCGGGCCAGAAACTACCTCTTCGGCCCGGGCCCGGATTCGTCAGCTACAAGAGTATCGGCCAGACGTGGCCAGTTGCGGGTCTGCGCGTTGAGCAGCCGTAACCGCGCATCGATCGCTCGTTCGATCTTCTGGAAAGCCCTGACGGTTCGCGCCCGGCGCAAGCGGCCCTGCAGTTCGTACAGCGGCAATTGTCCCAGGCCGGCGCTCATGACACCCGCCCCGCCAGCCTCCAGCTGGTACCAGCCCGGTCCTTCCTCTGTTCCGCCACGTATTCCTCGCAGGCGCGCAGATCCTCCTTGCGCAGCTCCAGAGTTTCGTCCGCCAGCCACGCATGAATGACCGGTGCCAGCTCCGGCCATCGCCTGGCCAGCGTCTGCAGGCGGGCGCGGCCCTTGGCGTCAAGTTCATTGGTGAAGCTGGGCAGCGGCAGCAGCCAGAACGGGAACAGGACCGTCAGTGCGCTCAGGAAGGCAAACCCCATCCGCAAATCCATCGGCCAGCCTTCAGCCTGGCCCCTCACGGCAAAGCCGCAGACAGCCAGGGTCGCGCAGGTCATCAGCACGATGGCCGTCAACATTTCCAGGGCGCGGCGCGTGGTGGCCTGCTTCTTGGTCAGCACGATGTGGTCGAATTCAATGTTCATGGCGATAGGCCCTCAGTTGGTGTAATACGGATGACGACGCAGCACGTCGGCCAGGATTTCCCTTCCATTGGTTTCGTAATCCCGCGCCGAAGGGGAGCCGTTCTCGCGCAGCCTATTGGCCCGCTCGAACTGATCCGCGGCCTTGCCCAGGTCGCGGCCTTGCTCCGCAAGCCATGTCCCCAGGTAGAGCGCGCCAGCTACCTCATTGCCAGTACTGGCTGCTGAATTGGTGATCGCACAGGCCTGCAGGCGCATCCGATCTGCATAGTCCCGCAACGTCTTGGCGGTTTCCTGGTCGCCCCGCTCCCGCGCTTCCTTTGCCTCGGCGGCCACAAACCCGGCGCACTCCCCTGCATGCTGCCGTGCCTCGAACCAGGCATTTGCCAGACGCTTGCGATCGCGAGCAGGCAGGAAGATCAACACCTGATCGAAGCTGTCGTAGACCGGTATGTAAGCGCAGGAGGCCGGCGGGGCGATCTGACCCGTTTCCAGCCACCGGCGTGCGCCCGCAATCCTGAACTGACACGAATCGCGTTCAAGCTCGATTTCGCTGGCGAAATGGCCCCACACGATTTCCGCAGGCTCGACGCCCCAGGTGGCGGCCAGTCCGGCCCGCAGACGCTGGCGCGCATCCTCGTGACTGTGACCGGTGATCCAGGCTGTCGCCGTGGGTTCGTCGGGGCGACCCATGACGCAGCATTCCAGTGCTCGATACAGCATGTTGCGACCCTCATTTTGTGGTGATTGGTGTATGGAGCGCAGGCGGGCTGCTCCTACAAGAACCGGCCCGCTGTTGTGTCGCGTATGGCCGTTCTGTTGTGTCACTCTACCACAAGGTTTCGGGCTTGCGCACATACCCCGCAAATATTTTGCAAATTTCTTGTATGTGCGTTAGGGTGGCGCCATTCCTGATTCCGGAGATCCAATGTCAAAAGTGACCTTCAACTTCCGAGTAGAAGAAGCGTTGAAAGCCGACTTCATCAAGAAGGCGAAAGAGAACAACCGCAACGCCTCGATCCTGCTGCGCGATTTCATGCAGGAGTACGCCAATCCCGCGCCTGGGACCGTTCCGCAGCCCCCGGACCCCAACACCCAGGGCCGGAAGGCCGCGCAGTGAACTCGGAGTAGTTATGCCGCACGATTTCGAGACCATCGGTGGTGCCCTGGGCGAATCCCTGCAGCGTCTGCACGACAGCATGCAGAAGGCCAAAGAGCGACAGAAGGCGGAGGCTCCTGCAGCCGGCGACCTTTTCGGCGCCGCTGATGTAGCCATACCCGCCGGGAATGCTTCATCCCTTCGCGTGCCGCCGGAGGGCGACGAACAGCCAGATTTCTTCGTTCCGTCGTTGTTCGACATTCCCGTCAAGGACGGCGTAGACCTGATGGACGTGGCCGTGTTCCGCCTCTCTAAGAGCCAGACCCGGCGCGGCGAGATCATCCGCTACGAGCTCGCCGATGCGATTGTCGAAGTGGCTGGCGGCGCTCACGGCATGGCCACGATTTGGGACTACGACGTGGTGCTGATGATGATTAGCCACCTGGCGGATGCCATCCGCCGTCACCGCGCAGGTAAAGGCCCTGTCCCCTCCCGCCGCTTCCGGCCGCACTCGGTCGAAATCTTGAAGTTCTGCCGCCTCCCCGACGGAGGCCAGCAGTACGAGAACCTATCCAAGACGCTCGACCGGCTACAGGGCACGTTCGTCAAGATCGAGCATCGCAACCCTGACCCGAAATCGAAAAAGCGGCGCACCGGCTATTTCCCACTGCTCGGCGGCGCCGAGGTCGTGAGCTATACCGATACCGGCAAGGTTGGCCAGGTCGAGCTGGTCATCCCCGAATGGATCTATGACGGCGTGTGTGGACACGACACACCCGAAGTGCTGACCGTGGACCCGGACTACCTGCTGATCCGCGGCGGCCTCGCCCGTTTCATCTACCGTCTCGCCCGCAAGGCGGCTGGCCGAACCGACGCCCGCTACAACTTCCGCACCGTGCATCAGCGCAGCGGCAGCACTCGCGACTTCAAGAAGTTCGTGTTCGATCTGCGCCAGCTGATTGAGGCCAACGACCTGCCCGGTTATGCCCTCAGTGAGACGAAAGGATCGGATGGCCCCGTCCTGGTCATGCAGTCCCGAACCATTGAAGTGGAAGCCAATCCATGAGGCACCGTATATTGCGGACCAGCCCATTCAGGTCCGCAAAGTACGGTGTGATTCGGCGTCCTGTGGAAAAGCCTGTGGAAACGCCGTATTTCGCGGACCTCGCGCCGTATTTCGCGGACCTTCGCCCGTCTATTGCGGACTATTTTCCGTAGAATGCGGACCGGCTAGTCTCGTAAGTTGCTGTTTCAGCAAAACTTTTTTAGACTTTTCCCGGCTAAAACCTATTAAAACATATATAAAATCTTGAAAGCGTCTGGGAGCTGTGGAAAACAGCTGCATGCGGACGGAAACCGCTCCCAAAACGCGGGGTCCGCAACCTACGGCCAAACCGCGCAACGCGGTCAGCAACAGCTATGAACCTCCCCCCAGCCTGGTCGACGAGCACATCGAGCCTCGCTCATCCAGTGCCTTCGGCATAGACAGCCGCGGGGCGATGCTCGCCCCCTGTCCTCCCTTCGCTTTGCTTCGGTCGCGACTTCGACCCCCACGTGGCGGGGCTATGCCCCTCCCCCACGCCTTCGGCCTGGCGCCCCCTCCCCTTCGGTCTGCGTGGAATAGGACAACTGCGCTAATTCCAAACGGCGTTTACCTTTGCTAAACTTGAACTCAAGTAGACTTCTACGTAAGCTCAACTTGAAGATTCACCCTGATCCCTGGAGGACTATGAGTGGCAACCCGAAGAAGCCTGACAAAACGCGACTTCGACGCGACCGTCAAACGGCTGAACATATCCGAGCAGGCGGCGGAAATGGCACGCCGGGTGCTGGTCAGCAACGAACAACAATCCACCGTGGCGGCCGCTTACTCCGTCACCATCAGTGCAGTTTCACATCAGGTCGGCCGCGTGTGGCGGGCCTACGTGGAATCGCTGGAAATCCCGCCTGGGCACGAGAAGATCACCGCCGTGCTGCCAGCCGACAAGGCGGAAATCGTACGCACCTGGGAACGTGACAGCCGGAGAACCCGATGAAAACGATCGTTGTGGCAAATCAGAAGGGCGGCGTTGGCAAAACGACCGTATCGACCCACCTGGCGTTCTATCTGCGCGATCAGGGCAAGAAGGTTCTGTTCATCGACCTCGACAATCAGGGGAACTCATCGTTCACGCTGAAAGCCTCGGCCAGTGGTTCGTTGGCTGCAGAATTGTTCCGCAACTCCAAGCCCGACGTCGTGGCAAAGGAAGGCATCACCCTTCTGGCTGCTGACGACAGCCTGGTGGAACTGGAACGCGCAAAATCCGAGGCCATCAAGCATTTCGTCACTGCCGTGAACCACCTGGACAACGCCTTCGATTACTGCGTGATCGACACGGCGCCGACATTGGGCCTGCGCATGGTTGCAGCACTGACCGTTGCCAACTTCGCGCTGTGCCCGATCGAACTGGAAAACTACTCAATCCAGGGCATCGAAAAAATGCTGCAGACCATTTTCGGTGTGCAACAACGACACAACCCTGGTCTCACGTTCTTAGGCATGCTGCCCAACCGTTTCAATTCGCACTCGGCATCGCAAAAAGAGAACATGATGGAGCTGCTCACCAGTTATGCCCACCTGATGATTACCGCCAAGATTGGCAACCGTAGCTCGATATCGGATGCGCTTGGACAGGGCATCCCGGTGTGGGAAATCCCCAAGACCGCCGCGCGTGACGCCGGCAAGGAAATGAAAGAAGTGTTCAACCAGGTTATCGACAAGACGGAGGCCAAGCCATGAATAACAAACTTAATTTGAGTGGTTTGGACAAATTTTCGCACCTGATGCAGGCGGGGGCTGATGCGGCTTCGGCCGCGGGTAAGCCGCTGAGCCTGCCCCTTGATCGCGTTGCCGAAGATCCGCGCAATGCTCGCAAGAACTACGATCCCGCCAAACTGCAGGAACTGGCCGATTCCATCCGCGCCGGCGGGCTGTCCACGCCGATTGTGGTCAAGGTCCACCCGGACGATCCGAAGCGCTATCAGATCGTGCACGGACACCGCCGCTATCGCGCCCACAAGCTGATCGAGGCCACGATCATCGAAGCCGTGGTGACCGATAAGCAGGGAGCCGTATCGCAGCTGGTGGACAACCTGCAGCGCGAGGATCTGACCACTGCGGAACTGGTTGGCGGTATTCGCGACCTGCTGGCTGATGGCTTGAAGCAGACGGAAATCGCGCAGAAGCTGGGTAAGAGCAAGGCGTGGGTCTCCAAACACGCTGCCCTGACCGAGCTCGCCGACGTGGCTCCGGAACTGCAGGATCTGCTGGACAGCGAGCGCATCCGCGATGCCAGCACGCTCTATGAGGCCCTGCAGTGCTACAAGCAGGACGCCGACGCTGTGCGTGCGTTCCTGGCCACCACTGGTGACCGCCAGGTCGTCCAGGCTGACATTGAAGGCCTGCGCGCTGCAATGAAGCGTGGAAGTGAACCCGCCGCCACCACGGGCGGAAATGCAACCAGTGACGCCCCGACTTCGGACGCCGGTGCATCCACCGCCCCGCCGGCTGCTACTGACGGCGCCGGTCAAGACGGTTCCGATACTTCGGGCACTCCCCTCGCCCAGGTCTTCTCCGGAAATGCCGCTGCTGGCTCGCAGAGCGATGGCGACGGCGAAGCCACGACACTGGCGCAGGTCTACACCGAGACCCGCACCGACGCTGCCATTTCCTCACAAGCTGGCGGCGAAGGTGTCACGTCAGATCCGAGCGACGATGAGGATGATGACCCGGATGGCGACGGACAGCGCCGCCAGAGCGTGAAACCGGGGCCGGCTGCACCCGACCCCATGAAGGTCCGCAAGCCGCTCGTGCAGGTCCGCGTAGGACGGCGCGAGGGTGTCATGCTGATCGGCAAGACTGCCCAATATGGCCTGGCATGGGTGAAGTTCGAGAATGGTGACGAAGAACAGCTCGACGTGAACAAGATCAAGCTCGTTGCCGTGATCGACGGCGCATCCAAGTAACCGCACCGGAGGGGCCTGTTGCGGCCCCTCCCCTTTTCCTATGACCATCGACGTCAACCACTACGCTCAGAAGATCATCGACGCTCGTGCGCGGATCAAGGCCGCACGCGATCCACAGGACGCCCTGGACGCCCTGGAAGCGTTCAAGGTGCTCGCCGATGACCCGGACATGCTGGCCATTCTGGCGGGTGCATACCTACTTGTGTCGGCGGTCGCTTTCGATGCCCCGCCCGATTGAGCAAATCCCCTCCAGGGCATTTCAGGCGGCTCCGGCCGCTTTTTTTGTGGGTGTAAAAAGTTTCTGGCCAGAAACTTTGCGCATCTGAATGCTTCCTGAATTTATGATCGTTTCAGCCATTCGCAGCGCCTACCGGCCCTTTTTACAGGTATAATTTACCTACCCAATCCGGATTGCATCCCTACCCTTTATGACTCCCAAGCTGCCGCCCCTGGACACGCCCAGCGCCGATGACTGGCGCGAGCTGCGCGCTCGTCACCGCCTTACCCAGCGCGAACTGGCGGACCTGGTCCACCGGACCCCCGAAACGATCAAGAAATGGGAGGCTGGCCACGGCAGTGATCGTGCCTGCTGGCGCCTGGCGCTGATGGTCCTCGACAAGGAGCCGTCGTGGGTGCTCGTGGACTGGTCTACCGGATCGGCCATCGAAGTGAGCCGACACCATTCCTGGGAACAGGCGGATGCTGCTCGTGAGGGCATGGCTGATGCGTCCATCGAAGACTCCCGCACCTGGAATCGGATCAAGGCCACCATAGCTGGCGCACCTTCTGATTCCAAGCCCGGGCTTTGACCCCCGATTATCGACAACCAGGAAAGGATCATGACCTCCAAAGCCTCCGCTCTTCTCTCCTTCCTCCGGGACTTTTTGCTTGGCGCAGCAGCCCTCGCAGTGATGGCCGGCGTGGCGTTGCTCGCCGGGAAAATCTACGTGCTGTTTCAACCCGAAGCTCCCAGCCACTTCTTCATTCAAGCAGAAGAAATCAAACCGGGGACATGGATCTATCTCCTCGTGGCCGCTTTCCAGGCCCTGATGTTCGTGGGCAGCTGCTTGCTCCTTTTGTGCGCTCTGGCCTTCGGTGTGTTGGCCCTAAAGGGCGCGGGTGAAATCGTACGCAACCTCATGTGGCGGGCGCGGCACAAGGCGCTGCGGAATGTGGCTGATGCTCCCGAGTCGGAAGACCAGGCGCTGACCGCTTCTGGCGCTTACCCCGTTCGAGATGAACGCATTGACGGACCGAGGACCGAAGCATGATCTCCATTCCCGAAAACACCGTGCAAGGGGCCGACCCGTGGCGCGGTCTCTATGCTCCCGAGCGACTGCCGCCGCGACACCCCGAATATGGCAATACCTGTCATCCGGATCTGCCGTCCTGGCCCGATGATGAGCGGCAATCCATCTTGCCTCTTCTGCACGCCCAGGGTTTCGAGGTGCGTTTCGTGGAGGGCGAGTTCTCTGAGGATGTATTCGATGACAGTGAGGTCTACGGCAAGCAAATGCGCGACTGGCAGCCCCTGCCGCCCGCAGGCGATGGTTGGCGCCTGGCGGCCGTCGGCGACACTGAGGATGGCCCATGTGCGACGTTCGTCCGGCCTTTGGCTCTGGCCACCCGCCAACCGGTGGAAGCAGTACCGCAGGCCTGCGATGCCTGCGGCCGGACCGGAATCCGCCAGAACGATGAGGGCCGAAACATCTGCTGCCCGGATTGCGACCTGGGCCGAGCCTGTGCAGGCCACAGCCCGAGCCAGCCGGTGGGTCAGACCATGCGCAGCGACCTTGAAGCAGAGGTAGTCCGCCTGCGCGTTGCGGACGTGAGCCTCGGTTGGCAGGAGCCGGAGTGGACCGCTACGAAGCCAACCGGGCCGGGTGCCTATTGGGTCCGTGGCTATGCAATCGGGCAACGACATAAAAGAGCCCTCGTAGAAGTACGCAGCATTAATGGCGTTCTGTGCAGCAACCTCCATGCCGTGAACAGCGAGGACGACATGGACGACTTCGACTTGCTGGAAAACCACAGCGATGATTTCGAGTGGTACGGCCCGCTCTACGCCGCCCAGCCCTGCCCGGGCGGTCAGGATGCGCTGGCGTGGGTAGTGGGTGATGGAGTGGGTGCACGCTGGCGCAAGTGCGGAGACTTTGGTCCGAAGTGGACTACTGACCGCAATGCGGCCCTGCACTTTGCCCGTCGATCCGACGCAGAAGCTTTCGCCGACGCAGAAGCTTTCGCCAACGATGATGAGGAAGCATGGGTGATTCAGCCTGTCGCCCTCGCCGCCCGCCAGCCGGAGGTGAAGTGATGGCTATCGTAGACAACGCATTCCGCGAGTGGATCGCCGAGTTCAAGGCAATCAACCCGAGCGTGGCCGATAATCCCGCCATTCTCGATACTGCGCAATACGCTTTCGCAGCAGGCCGGAAGGCGCAGCGTGAAATAGATGCCTCCCGCCAGCCGGTGGGGCAGGTGCCGGCGTTCTACCTGTATTCGTCCGATTGGCGCAGCGTCCGCGTGCCGATGACCCCTAGTCGCGGTGTTCGCGTCTTCCGTCATGGGTTCGACCACGCCGACCCTGAAGACTTGGTTCCGTTCTACGCAGCCCCGCCCGCGCAGGCTGTGGACCTGGGGCAGTTCCGGCCAGCAGTCGAGTGCCTGAAATCTACGATTGAAGATTCCATAGCCGACGCTAAGCACATGCTTATCGCAACAGGCGCGCTCGATTCCGATCTGGCAGAAGTTGTCCGCCTGCTGGCCCTGATCGACAGCAAGGCGGTGGGCAATGGCACGGACCGCTGACATGTTCCAGGCGCTGAGGCCACCCCGCGCAAAGCCGCGCGTGATGATGCACGGGACCGACTTCGGCTACGACGGCGACCGGACCATCGCGCACATGGAATGCCAGAAGTGCGGCCACGACGGCAGCTGGTGGAACTTCGCCAACGACACCGAAGCCAAGCGCGGCGCACCCTGCCCAGTCTGCAACAAGGAGCCCGAAGCGCATGGCTGACCAGCCGCACGCTACGCTGCAGCTCGTAACTCACTAGGCGGCCGAGGCCGCCTTTTTCATGCCTGGCATCCGCAGCCGTGTTAGACTGTATTGCACAATACATTTTTTCTGATCCATGCAGCCGACTCCAACCGCCTACGCCGAACTGCAGCAAGCCTACGACCACTTCAACGCGGTGTTGTTTCGTGGCCAGCTGCCTGACTGCCTTATCACCCTGCAGCGCGAGAAACGCACGTTCGGCTACTTCTCCAGCACCAGGTTCGTAAATCGGGATGGACTGCAGACCGACGAAATCGCGATGAACCCGAGCTACTTCGGCGTGAGGCCGGTGCGGGTAACGCTATCGACCTTGGTGCACGAAATGGTCCACGCTTGGCAGTTCCACTTCGGCAAGCCCTCGCGGGCCGGCTATCACAACCTGGAATGGGCGGAGAAAATGGAACAGGTCGGCCTTATGCCAAGCAACACCGGCAAAGCCGGCGGCAAGCGCGTCGGGCAGCAGATGACCCACTACATCATCGAAGGCGGTCCATACGATCGCGCCTGCGCGGATCTTCTGACCGCCGAGTTCACCCTGTCCTGGTTGGACCGGTTCCCACCATGCTCCGTCGAGCAGTTCGCCCTCGGGGGAGGGGAGGACGATGACGGCGACGAGGTTCAAATCGACCTGCTGGTGTTTCCTGGGCCAGGGGAAGTGAACCGCTCGAATCGGGTCAAATACCGGTGCCCGTCTTGCGCAGTTCAGGTGTGGGGCAAGCCCAACCTGGCCATCCTCTGTGGCGATCCAGGCTGCGAAGGCAGCGCCTTCGAGCCTGCCTAACTCACGCCCTTTGTTCGACGCGCCGCAGGCCGTCGATCTTCTCGGGGACGCCCTTCGTCCCGACACTTCCAGGACTGCCGCGCCTGCCGTCCGCCAGTCACCCATCGGGTCGAAACGTAGTGGAGAACGCTCGCGTTGACGGGTGGCAAAGGTGTGGCCTTTGCTCCTGGGTGCAGGGCGACGCCCTGCGGAGACGAGCGACTGGAAGGAGCGGGCCTTTCCCTCGCAACCTCAATCGGCGCGACCGATTTTCGGACGAGGACAGCCCGCGCACGCCGACCTGCCGCCACTGCAAAACCCAAACGCGCGAAAGCCACAGCGTTTCCGGCCAGAAACAAAAACGAGGGGGAAGGAGGCTAGTGCAGGATAGGGCGTGTACGCCCGTTAATGGTACACTTCGCCCGTTTCACGTGCTACGGTGTGATTCGTTCCCCCTCGTTTTTGGTTTGGAAGATGGAAGCTCAGTTGCAGGCCCGAGTAGCGAAATCGACCGAAGAGGCATTCGCCGCGTTGGCTGCGAGCCTGCTGAAAACGCCGGGCGAAGTGCTTCGCCAGATCGTCCTGCGCGTGCTCCAGGGAGAAGGCGCGCCAAGCGACGCGGCTGCTCAAATCGCGCCTGGCGCAAAGACTGGAAGGCTCAAGGCGTTGGTACCTGCGGAGGTGAAAGTTGCGTGGACAAAGCGAGCCAAGCAGCACGGCATGACCGCCAGTGAAATGCTCCGTGCTGCCGTCACCGCCGTGCTCGCAGCTAACCCAGCAGTTCGCCCCCCGCCACCCGAAGGCCCCGGCGATGAGGTCGATGATCCGAAGCGGAAATTGACGCTCATGCTCTACCAGCGTGAGCTGGACGCCATCGATAGGAGCGCGCAGCGTTTGGGCTGGCGCAAGACCACCTGGGCCATCGGTGTTCTACGGAATGCGCTCTCTAACGAGCCACGCCCCACGGACTCCGAGCTGGCAACGTTGAAGCGTTCCAACAGCGAGCTGCTGGCGATCGGCCGGAACCTCAATCAACTCGCCCACGCCTTGCACCGCGATGATCGGTATAAGGACAGCGTGACTGTCGAGAAGCTGGACGCCCTGCGAAGTCACATCAACAACCATGTTTCCCATGTTCAGGCGCTCCTAGAGGCTGTGCAGAACCGATGGGAGCCATCACCTATTGAGGACGCCGGATGACCGCTCTTGCCCGTGAAATTTCCTCGCGCAGGTGGACGACATGAGCCGTTCGAGCAACAACGCCAATCCCTTTACCTTCCAGGGCTTCGATTCCACGACAGAGCTGTTACGTGGCCCGGTGAAGCCGAAGAAGGCGCCCGGCGACAAGCGGCCGAACTCCGGCGGTGGAGGGACGGGAGCTGGCGCGGGCGCCATCGCCGATTTCCTCAAACGCGCTGCCGCCGTCAGCAAGCGGACGCCGGAGGCTATGGTTCGCATCACCGGTGCTGCCAAGGGCAAGGATCACGTCAAGGAGCACCTGGCCTACATCACGCGCAACGGCAAGCTCGACGCCACCAACGAGCGCGGTGAAACCATCAGCGGCCGGCAGGCGGTCAAAGACGTTGCCGAGGAATGGACCAGTGCCGGCCTCGCCAAGAAGGGGCCCGACACCCGTAACGTCATGCTGTCCATGCCGAAGGGAACTGACCCCGACAAGGTGCTGCGCGCCGCAAAGACCTTCGCAGACAAGACGTTCGGCGGCGAGCGGCAGTACATGATCGCGCTGCATACCGACAAGGATCACCCGCACGTTCACCTGACCCTCAAACGCGAGGGCTTTGACGGCAAGAACCTCAATCCGCGCAAGGCAGACCTGCAGCAGTGGCGTGAAGGCTTTGCCCACGAGTTGCGTGCGCTCGGTGTCGCTGCAGAGGCAACGCCGCGGCGGGCGAGGGGAGTGGTGAAGAAGCCGAAAGTGCAGGCGGTGTACCACATCGAGAAGCGCCACCAGGCAGGCACCAAGCGGCGGGACGGCACGGCCTACGCCGCGCCTGACGTACAGCTGCGCAAGTACGCCGAAGCGGTGAAGGAAATCACCGGCAACGCGGCGCCGAAGGTTCGGCCGTGGGAGCTGAAAATCCGCGAGCGCCAGGAGAAGGTGAGGGGGGCTTGGTTGCACACTGCAGCCGTCCTGGACAAGCATCCGTCGCAAGATGCGAAACAGCTTGCCAAGCAGATCCGGGATTTCGTGAAGGATATGCCTCTCCTGCAGACGGAACGGCAGCAGATCCACGCCCAGGTCGCCAAGGGCCTGGGACGCGGTATCGGCCAGCAGACCGACAAGGGCGCCGATCGCACATAAAAAAACCGCCCCGAGGGGGCGGTTACATCATCATCGAGTCCGCAATGTACGGTCAGTTGGGCGTCACCTGACCGCCGCGTGCATTTCCTTCTTT
>NZ_JAHBGB010000044.1 GCF_018390555.1 Ancylobacter oerskovii
GGAAGGGCGCCCTCGGCGTTTGCGCACCCACCCCGCACCCATCGGACAAAACGCCCCGAAGCCGCACCCATCGGACACCCCATCGGACAGTGGGGAGGGAGGTGGCGACTTCTGGTTGACGGCAGGTGTATCGTATACCAGAATTAGACAAAAGAATAAGATCGGGAAGGTCGTGCAGGCACCGACAGGGAAGGGAACGCCATGCTCGTCGCAGATCTCATGCAATTGAAACCCGCCCGCGTCCCCAGCGTGCGGATGAACGAAAGCGTTGAAATGGCAGCGACTTTGCTCAACCGCGAGCACATCGGCGCGGTGGTGGTGAAGGACGCCTGCGGCTCGGAAGGCGACACCGTCGTCGGCATCTTCTCCGAGCGCGACGTGGTGCGCGCCATCGCCGAACGCGGCGCCGCCGCCCTCAGGGCGCCGGTGGCCGACCTCATGTCGCGCAACATGATTTCCTGCCAGATGGATGACAGCGTCGATCACGTCCGCGCGCTGATGGACACCCACCATGTCCGTCATCTGCCGGTGCTGGAAAATCACCAGCTCGTCGGGGTGCTCTCCATCCGCGACGTGCTTTCCTATGACGTTAGAAAAGCTGCGGAAGCCGCTGCTTCCACGGGCGCCCAGCGCCCGGTTCCGGGGCCGCTGCACCTGCAGGCCTGACGCCGCGCGGAGGCGGTTCCGACGGCCTGCCGGGACGCCGGAACCCGCCTCAATGCGCCGGAGCGACCTCGCGGGCCTCCGGCGCCTCCATCTTGTTGACGCGGTCGATGACCGCCTTCTGCACCTTCTCGAAGGCACGGACCTCGATCTGCCGCACGCGCTCGCGGGAGACGCCGAACTCGGCGGCGAGATCCTCCAGCGTCATCGGGTCCTCGGCGAGGCGGCGCGCCTCGAAGATGCGACGCTCGCGATCGTTGAGCACCGAGAGGGCGCCGCTCAACGCATTGCGGCGGTTGTCGAATTCCTCGGTCTCCGCCAGCAGCGTCTCCTGGTCTTCGCGATCGTCGGCGAGCCAGTCCTGCCATTCGCCGCCGCCCTCGACATCACCGCGCAGCGGAGCGTTGAGCGAGGAATCGCCGCCGAGGCGACGGTTCATCTCCACGACGTCCTGCTCGGTGACGCCGAGCTTGGTGGCGATCTGCGCGACCTGGTCGGGGCGGAGATCGCCCTCCTCGAGCGCGGAGATCTGGCTCTTCGCCTTGCGGAGATTGAAGAAAAGCTTCTTCTGGGCCGCTGTCGTGCCCATCTTCACCAGGCTCCAGGAGCGCAGGATATATTCCTGGATCGAGGCCTTGATCCACCACATGGCATAGGTGGCGAGGCGGAAGCCCTTGTCGGGCTCGAACCGCTTCACCGCCTGCATGAGGCCGACATTGCCCTCCGAGATCACCTCGGAGATCGGCAGGCCATAGCCGCGATAGCCCATGGCAATCTTCGCCACGAGGCGAAGATGGCTGGTCACGAGCTTCTGGGCGGCGTTGGGATCGTTGTGCTCGCGCCAGCGTTTGGCGAGCATGTATTCTTCCTGCGGCTCCAGCATCGGGAACTTGCGGATCTCGGCCAGATACTGGCCAAGGCCGCCTTCGGCCGACGGGATCGTCATTGCGGAACGGGCCATGGCAGCGCCCTCCTTTCGTTTTGGTCCCCTTCGGGCGACCAGAATGCTCGGCCGCATGTCGCCGGCCGAAAAACTAGCATAGCAGCAACGTGTCGGTTTTGCGCAATGGCATCATGAAAACCGGTCACGATGGCTTGAACCGGCAGGCTCAGCCGGCCGCGGCCAAGGCGGCTTCGAGCCGGGCGAGATCGGGTCGAAGCGGGCTTTCGAACCGCATCACCTTGCCGGTGGCAGGGTGGGCAAAGCCGAGCCTGGCGGCGTGAAGTGCCTGGCCGGACAGGGAATCCAGCGCGGCACGGGCCGGGGCCGTGAGGCGGGCGGCCTTGGTGCGGAAGCCCTGCCCATAGAGCGCATCGCCGAGCAAGGGATGGCCGATATGTCCCAGATGCACGCGGATCTGGTGGGTCCGACCGGTTTCCAGCTGGCATTCGATGCGGCTCGCCACTGGCCGGCCGTCGGCATCGCCATAGATCGCGGTGCGCTCCCAATGGGTGATGGCGAAGCGCCCGCCGGGGCGGACCGCGATGCGCTCGCGCGAGATGGGATGGCGGGCGAGGGGAGCGTCCACCGTGCCGCGCAGCGCTTCGGGCACGCCCCAGGCAAAGGCGACATAGAGCCGTTCCAGCGGTCCGGTGCGGCCATGGTCGGCGAATTGCTCGGCGAGGGCGCGGTGCGTGCGGTCGTTCTTGGCGACGACGAGGAGGCCGGAGGTCTCCTTGTCGAGCCGGTGGACGATGCCCGGGCGACGCACGCCGCCAATGCCGGAGAGAGTGTCACCGCAATGATATAGGAGCGCGTTGACCAGAGTGCCATCCGGGTTTCCCGGCGCGGGGTGCACCACCATGCCGGCCGGCTTGTCGATCACGATGAGATCGTCGTCCTCATAGACGATGGCGAGCGGGATCGCCTGTGCCATCGGCTCGGCCGGCTCGGGAGGCGGCAATGTGAGGACGAAGCGGGCGCCGGCCGGCACACGGGCGGATCCCGAGGTGACGGCCCGGCCGTCGCGGAGGAGGCGGCCCTCGGCCAGCA
The DNA here is from genome assembly GCF_018390555.1 of Ancylobacter oerskovii. GTDB lineage: Bacteria > Pseudomonadota > Alphaproteobacteria > Rhizobiales > Xanthobacteraceae > Ancylobacter > Ancylobacter oerskovii. The sequence continues at coordinate 2,657 of NZ_JAHBGB010000044.1, forward strand.
GGGCCTGCAGCCGGGTGCGGCTCATATCGGGGAGATGGCGGACCAGCACGCGATCGAGACGCAGGCCTTCATCCTCGGCCGTGGCGATGATATCGAGGCGCGTGCCCTCGGCCGCGGCGTCGTCGGCCTCCTCGAAATCCTCCAGCGGCTCGTCCGGCGGTGTGCGCATGACTTCTCCCGATACAGACGACAAGCTCAATCCCCAGCAGGAGCGCGTGCTGCGCAAGCTGCGCGGCTTCGCAGCCTTCTCCGGCATATTGATGGGCTTCGGCTTCCTCGCCCTGTTCGGGGCCATCGGATACAGGGTCATGGTCGGCTGGAAAAGCGCGCCGAAGGAGCTCACGGGCACAATTTTGCTGCCGCAGGGGGCGCAGGTCCTGTCCAGTGCCGTCTCCGACGGCTTGCTCGCGGTGACGCTGAACCGCCAGGGAACGGTCGAGACCCGGCTGTTCGACCTCGAGACGCGGGCGCCGCGCGGCGTGGTGAGCTATGCGCACGAGCCGTGAGCCCGGCGGCCTTGCCGGCTGCCCTGCCTGCATGTGTGGACAGGCTGCGGAAATCTTCGATCGCTCCTATTGCTATGCGTCCGCTTTCCCCTTATGAGACGCGCCTGCCGCGCAGCTCCCATCGTCTAGCGGTCTAGGACGTCGCCCTCTCACGGCGAAAACACCGGTTCGATTCCGGTTGGGAGCGCCAAAGCGCCAGTCGGCGACTGAGCGCCTTTCTTCAGAATATTTCCCTCCCGATCCTCGCCCTTACGCAAGGGCGTCTGCGGTTTTGATGCGCTGCGCAAGGATGCAGCTTGCTTTTTGCCCGCCGGTTCGGCCATCTGCCGATGGCCGTATTGCGGGCGAAAGACGGGCACTTTCGATCGCAACCGGCCACGCAGGAGCCTGCCTGAGACGATCGTCTAGCTTGCATGCTTGGCTATAATCGGCGGAAGCAACGGAATAACCAGAAACGCTGCCGATAATGAGGGGAAACGTCGCGATGAATGGGCTTCTCGCCTTGAGCCGCGCTATTGACTGGATCAATGAGCGTTTCGGCCGTATCGCCGATTATTGCGTGCTCTTCGCCTGCCTGATCAGCGCCGGCAATGCGACCGTGCGCTATCTTTTCAGCTACAGCACCAATGGTCTCCTCGAGATCCAGTGGTATCTCTTCGGGGCGGTCGTGCTGCTCGGGGCGTCCTACACGCTGAAGCTGAACGAGCATGTGCGCGTCGATCTCGTCTACATGATGCTGTCCGATCGGGGGCGGCTGTGGGTCGACGCCATCGGCTTCGTCTTCATCCTCATCCCGGCGGGCATCTATCTCACCTGGCTGAGCTTTCCGTTCTTCTGGCAGGCCTATGTCTCCGACGAGGTCTCGCAGAATGCCGGCGGCCTGATGCTGTGGCCCGCCAAACTTCTGCTACCGCTGGGCTTTTTTCTCCTGACCCTTCAGGGCCTGTCGGAGTTGATCAAGCGCGCCGCGGCCCTGCACGGCGACATCACCGTCGAGACCCACTACGAGAAACCGCTGCAGTGATGCGGCGCCCGCCGCGCATGCCCGCCGCCTCTCTCCTTCCTCGTCACGAGTGAGCTCGACATGTTCTCCCATGGCGTGATGCCCCCGCTGATGTTCGGCGGCATGATCTGCTTCATGCTGGCCGGCTTTCCCGTCGCCTTCTCGCTGGTGGCGGTGGGCCTGTTCTTCGGCACGCTCGGCATATTGACCGATCATTTCCATCCCAGCTTCCTGCAGGCGTTGCCGCTGCGCTTCTACGGCATCATCTCCAACGACCTGCTGCTGGCGATCCCGTTCTTCACCTTCATGGGGGCGATACTGGAGCGCTGCGGGCTCGCCGAGGACCTGCTCGAGGGCACCGGCAAGCTGTTCGGGCGGGTCCCGGGCGGCCTTGCCTATGCGGTGATCGTGGTGGGCGCCATCCTCGGCGCCATTACCGGCACCGTCGCGGCCTCGGTGATCGCCATGGGCGTGATCTCGCTGCCGGTAATGATGCGCTACGGCTACGACCAGAAGCTCGCCACCGGCGTCATCGCCGCCTCGGGCACCATCACCCAGCTCATCCCGCCCTCGCTGGTGCTGATCGTGCTCGCCGAGCAGCTCGGCAAGCCGGTGGGCGACATGTATCTCGGCGCCATCGGGCCCTCGATCCTGCAGGTGCTGCTGTTCCTCGTCTATGTGTTCGTGCTGTCGCTGATCAAGCCGCAGCACATGCCGCCGCTGCCGCCGGAGGCGATCGGGGAAGGCGGCTGGCCGCTGATCAGGCAGGTATTGTGGGGCATGGTCCCCTCCGTCGTGCTGATCGCGCTGGTGCTCGGCACGCTGGCATTGGGCCTTGCGACGCCGACCGAAGCCGGCGCCATGGGTGCGGTAGGCGCGATCGTGCTCGCCGCCCTGCATCGGCGATTGACCTGGAACCTGGTGCGTCAGGCGATGGCCTCGACCATGCGGCTCACGGCGATGGTGGTGTTCATCCTCATCGGAGCCACCGTGTTCAGCCTCGTGTTCCAGGGAATGGATGGCTCGCGCTGGATCGAACACCTGCTCTCGCAATTGCCGGGCGGCCGCGTCGGCTTCCTGCTGTTCGTGAACATGTTCGTCTTCTTCATCGCGTTCTTCCTCGATTTCTTCGAGATCGCGTTCATCATCATCCCGCTGCTGGTGCCGGTGGCGGTGAAGCTGGACATCAATCTCATCTGGTTCGGCGTCCTGCTGTGCGTGAACATGCAGACCGCCTTCATGCATCCGCCGTTCGGTTTCGCGCTGTTCTACCTGCGCGGCATCGCACCGCCGTCGATCCGCACCTCGCAGATCTATTGGGGCGCGATTCCGTGGCTGCTGATGCAGCTGATCCTGGTGGTCGTGGTGATCATGTGGCCGGAATCGGTGACCTACTGGATCGATGCCGGCCCGGGAGTCGATCCGTCGACCATCGAGCTGAACATCCAGCCCTTCGATGCACCGTCGCTCGACATGACGCCGCCGAAGTTCTGACGGCCCGGCGCCGGCCGTGGATGCGGCCGGCGCGTCCCATTTGTCAGGCGGCGGCCCTGGGGCTGTGCATCCTGCCGCGGACCGCGGCCACGCCGAGCAGCCCGAAGATCAGCAGCACCACGCCCTGGACGATGGCAAAGGGCGGCTCGGATTGGGTCGGCGCCATCGCCTGCAGCGCCGGGATCTTGGCGAAAGCCTGGGCGACAGCCACGAACACCAGAAGATAGAGGCTGGCGACCGCTCCCACGGCATAGATCCGGTGGGAACGGCCGCTGCCGGCATGTCCCTTCGACGCCGACAGGTAGCGCGCCGGAATCGTCGCCGCCAGGATCAGCAAGGCGATGCCACCGACGATATGGGACGGCAGCACGCCGGCGAAGGGAAAGCCGAAGCCGGTGGCGCTGGTCGCGAAGGCCGAGGCGAGAAACACGCCCACCACCCATGGCCGGTCGCGGCCGGCGATGAGATCGGCAAGGACGAGAAAACCGCTGGCGATGCCGATCAGGCTCAGCCATGTATGAAAACCGACCCAGCTCGTCGGATCGAACATGATGGTGCTCCCCCTCGATCGCCGGCCGGCCCGCGCCGGGCTACGGCGATTGCACAATCATGTTATCTGTCATAAATACGACCTGCTAGTCGTCCATTCCTCACTATCGGCATGAGCGGTGACGCCTCGACACAGCGGGTCGGGGCGTTTGCGCGTTTGTTCCCTCCTCCTTCCGCTCAATTGTGCCGCCGGCGCGATTGCGCGATAAGGCGGGCCCTCGCGCCTGCCGCATTTCTGGATATCCCGAGCATGAACTCTGCGCTTCCCACGCCGGATAATCCCCATCCCGGCATGGGGTTCAGGCAGTTTGTCGGCCTGATCGCCATGATGATGGCCACCAACGCCATCGCCATCGATTCGATGCTGCCGTCGCTGCCCGAGATCGGGCGCGCCCTCAATATCGATACGGCCAACCACACCCAGCTCATCATCACCAGCTACCTGCTCGGCTTCGGAGCGGCGCAGATCGTCTATGGTCCGCTCGCCGACCGCTTCGGTCGCCGCAGCGTGCTGCTGGTCGGCATGGTCATCTACACGCTGGCTTCGCTGGGGGCGGCGTTCGCAGGCTCGTTCGAGGTGATGATGATGGCCCGTGCCCTGCAGGGCATCGGTGCCGCGGCGACCCGTATCCTGGCGGTGGCCATCGTGCGCGATTGCTATTCCGGCCGGCAGATGGCGCGGGTGATGTCGCTGTCCTTCATCGTGTTTCTCGCGGTGCCGGTGATCGCCCCGTCGATCGGCCAGCTCATCGTGCTGGTCGCGCCGTGGCGCGCGATCTTCGGCATGCTGCTGATCTTCGGCTCGGTGCTGATCACCTGGATCCTGCTGCGCCTGCCGGAAACCCTGCACCCGGACGACCGCATCCCGATCTCCTATCGCGGGATTTCCTATGCGTTCGGGCTGGTGCTGCGAAGCCGGATCAGCATGGGCTACATGTTCGCCATGACGATGATCATGAGTGGCCTGTTCGCCTTCATTACCAGCGCCCAGCAGGTCTTCTCCGTCGTCTTCGATGCCGCCGGCCTGTTTACGGTCATCTTCGCCGGCATTGCGCTCTTCATGGCGATGTCCTCGTTCCTCAACGCCCGCATCGTCGAGCGCCTCGGCATGCGGCGCGTCTCGCATGCGGCGCTGCTCGGCTACCTTGCCGTCACCTGCATTCACGCGATTCTGGTGGTGCTCGGCTACGAAACGCTGCTGCTGTTCTCGCTGTTGCAGGCGGTCACGATGTTCTTCTTCGGTCTGGTGGTGTCGAACTTCAACGCCATGGCCATGGAACCGGTCGGTCACGTGGCGGGGACGGCATCGTCGCTGCTGGGCTTCACCACCACCATCGGTGGAGCGGTCATCGGTTCGAGTCTCGGCCAGATGTTCGACGGGACGACCTTGCCCCTCACGGTCGGTTTTGCCGCCTTCGGCGTCGCTGCGCTCGGTTTCGTGCTTTTCGCCGAACATGGCCGGTTGTTCGGTTCCTCCGCACACTTCGGTGGAGAGGTGGTAAGAAAATAGCGCAGACGATCATGTAATATTCCGTGACGCAAAGTGAATTCGTCGCCGATGCCAAATTTATGGAACGGCTGGCGAAATCTCGCGTTGTATCCGCGTTCGCAATGGGCGCTGGGTAACAGGAGTATATCATGATACGTCATGCCATTATTGCATCTGCATTTCTGGTGGCGGCCCCTCTTGCGGCGAATGCACAGCAAGGCGCGGGAGTTGCCGCTGGAGCGACATCGGGCGCCGTTGGCGGCGCGATCGTCGGCGGGCCGGTCGGTGCCGTGGTAGGCGGTGTGGCCGGGGCCGTGGTCGGCGGCATCGCCGAGGATCACCGGACCCGTTTCCATCACTATGTCGTCGAGGAGCGCATCCCCTCCTACGGCTATCAGGAGGACGTCGTGGTCGGCGCGGAACTGCCCGCCGATGGCGTTCGCTATTATGAGGTGCCGCCGGAATATGGCGTAACGGAATACCGATACACCGTGGTGAACGATCAGACAGTGCTGGTGGATCCGCGCACGCACCGCGTGGTTCAGATCATCGAGTAACTCTGCCGGGCATCAGCCCGCTGCGTCGACCGGCTTTCCCGCTTCGGCGCGGAAGCCGGTCCTCGGCTCCTCGCGCCGTCTCAGGTCGCCCGCGAATTCGAGGATCAGGGTGCCGAGATCGGTTTCGTCAACCAGCAAGGCGGCGTCCTCCGGGGAAAGCCAGGCTAGCATGCGCTGGTTGCGCTCGGGCCAGTCTTCGAGCTGGCGCGTCACTTCGAGCGGATAGACGGAGACCTGCACCAGCACGAATTGCCGGTCGATGCGTTTCCAGTAGCGATACTGGCCAATACGCTTGCGTGCAATCCGCCCGACCAGCCCCGCTTCCTGCCGGGCCTCTATCTCTGCGGATTTCCAATCCTTCCGGTCCCGGATCGGCCATCCCTTCGGAATGACGGGACGGCTGGTTTCGCGCGAGGAAAGCACGAGTATCTCAAGACGGCCCGCCTCCGACCAGCGATAGGCGAGTGCCGCGACCTGCTGTAGCGGATGTCCGTGGGCCGCGCGCCTCTTGCGTTGTTTGACCTTGTCCATGACGCAATATGTAATCAACTTTCGAAAATATTCGATCCTTTGTTTCGGTGATTTGCGAGGCTCCATGACGACCGAGCTCACGCTGCTGGGTTGGACACTTGTCGTTGCGCTTGGACAGATATTCGCCGCGGCCATGGTCAGGACCGGGGAAACGGGCCTCGACTACAACGCCGGCGCGCGCGATAGACCCGCACCGCCGGAGGGTGTACTTGCCGGCCGCTTGCGGCGTGCCCAGGCCAATCTTTTCGAAACCTTGCCGCTCTTTGCGGCAGCCGTGCTGATCGCTCACGTCGCGGGCCGGAACGGCACCGAGACCTTCTGGGGCGTCTGGCTGTATTTCCTGGCCCGCATCGCCTATGTGCCGCTCTATGGCGTCGGCGTGCCCTATCTGCGCTCCATCGTCTGGCTTGTCGGCATCATCGGGCTGGCATTGATCCTGTTCGCCATTCTGCGGCCGGTGTGAAGTCACGCCGCCTGCGTCGGCATATGCGGATCGGCAGGCGTGGAGAGGTCGGCGTCTGGTCTGGCGGACCTCTCCAGCATTTCCGGCGGCAAGCCGGCTCGCAACGCTCAGTGCTGGTGCAGCATTGCTGCCAGTGCCTGTGCGACGTTGCGCGTCACCCGCCGCTTGTATTTGCGATGGACGAGCTGGCCGTTGTGATAGATGTCCTGCTCGACATAGAGTTCCTCGCCGTCCCACCGCAGGATGTTGTCGGACTGGGTCGTCTCGATAACCCCCATCTCGGGTATCAGGTGACCGGCAGGCGTGCTCGATGGCATGGGCTTCCTCCTTTGACTGGCGGTTCCTCGCAAGGCTCTGATGGCCCGTGGGGACAGCATAGGCGCGTGGCGGAGCCCCCGCCAAGAGCTTTGCTTCAGCCGGCTTTGCTTCAGCCGCTTTGTTTCAGTTCGGATCTGCCGGTTCGATCTGTCCGCGTCGCTGCAGCCAGCTGGCGACGAGCCAGCACAGCAGCGCCCAGGCGCTGCCGGCGCACCAGCCGGCAAGGACGTCCGTCGGCCAGTGGACCCCGAGATAGATCCGGCTGAGCCCGATCGTCAGCGTCAGGAGCAAGGCCACCGCGAGCACATAGACCTTCAGGCGCCGCTTGCTTTCCGTGCGCACGATCAGCACGCCCAGCGTCAGATAGGTCACGGCCGCCCCCATGGCATGGCCGCTGGGAAAACTCAGCGTGTGAACATCGACGAGGCGGTCGACGACGTCGGGGCGCGGGCGGTCGAAGCCGATCTTGAGCGCAAAGCTCAGCAACATGCCGCCGCCGGTCGCCAGGACGACGAACAGGGCCGCGGCCCGCTTGCCGTCGAAGGCGAGATAGCCGGCCGTCAGCAGCGTGACGGTGGCGAGGACGGCGGTGCTGCCGAGGCTGGTAAAGTCGCGCACGGCGATTTCCAGCCATGCCGGGCCGATCGGCGAGGCAGGATTTCCGGCCCGGCGCAACGACCGCAGCACCGCCTCGTCGAAGGCGAGGGTGGCTCCCTCGCGGACACCATCGGCCACCAGCACGAACAGCAGCAGGCTGGCGGCGGCCAGCGCGAGGACGAGAAGGCCGCTGATCTCGACCGGGCTGGCGGTCCGTCGCGAGGGCGGGTCGGTCGGGGGAATGGGCATATCGTTCTCAGGATGAAGGATTTTTCGTCGGAAGGGAACCGAAGCATCGCCCGGATGTTTCTTCGTCACATTCGTCACGGGAGAAGATTATGCTCAAAGGCGGTCTGCTCTGGCTTATCGGCATTCCCCTTCCGATCATCCTGATCCTGTGGCTGCTCGGCTATCTGAGCTGAGGGGTGGAGGCGTCGGCGGCAAAGAGGATGCGGCCGGTGCGGTTTCATGCCGGGAATACGCCGGTCGAGAGGTTGCGTACGGTGTAGGGGTCGGTGGACGTGGAGATGCTTGGCATCGAGGGGCATGACGTCGCGTTGATGGGCTTGTCGGTCTTCATCGCGATAGCGGCTTCCTATACCGCACTCGATCTGGCTACCCGCATTCCGCCGGCCGTCGGCGCGGCGCGGAAGTGGTGGCTATGGGCCGCCGCCGCCGTGCTTGGCGGCGGCATCTGGTCCATGCATTTCATCGGCATGATGGCGATCCGCCTGCCGCTTCCCATCGCTTACGACACGTTGCAGACGCTGGCTTCCTTCCTCGTGGCCCTGATCGCGACGGGCGTGGCGTTCCACGTCGCCAGCCTTCAGGGCGGTGTGTGGACGGTACTTGCGAGCGGTCTGATAATGGGGCTCGGCATCGTCGGCATGCACTATACCGGCATGGCGGCGATGCGCATGCAGGCGCATGCGGGCTACGAGCCGCTTTACCTGGCCGTGGCGATCCTCGTGGCCATCGTCGCCTCTACCGCCGCGCTCTGGCAGGCTTTTCGCCGTCACTCCACCCCGCAGCGGCTGGCGGCCGCCGTGGCGCTGGGCATCGGCATCTCCGGCATGCACTATCTCGCCATGGCCGGCTTCTCGGTGCGGCCTGACGCCTCGATAGCGGCACCGGCGGATGGAACCGTGGTGGGGTCGGGTCAGCTCGTGACGGCCGTCACGGCCTCGACCCTGGTGATCCTGTTCTCCGCCATCCTCGCCGTCATGTATGACCGCCGCTCGGGAGTGCTGGCGGACCGCGCCGCGGCAATGGTCCGCGACAGCGAGGAGAGATTCCGCCTCCTCTATCGCCACACGCCGCTGCCGTTGCATTCGCTGGGGGCGGACGGCCGCATCCAGCAGGTGAGCCATAGCTGGCTCGAGCTCCTCGGCTATCGCGAGGAGGAGGTCATGGGGCGGCTGCTCACCGATTTCATGACGCCCGATTCCGCGCGCCGCCGCAACGAGGAGCATTGGCCGCGCCTGCTGAGCGCCGGCGAGCTGCACGAGGCGGAATACACGATGGTGGCCAAGGACGGGCGCCATATCGATTGCATCCTGTCGGCCGTGGCCGAGCGCGATGCCGAGGGGCATCTGACCAAGACGGTATGCGGCCTCGTGGACGTCACCGAGCGCCGGCGCACCGAATCGGCGCTCCGCCAGGCGCAGAAGCTGGAGGCGGTGGGACAGCTGACCGGCGGGATCGCCCATGACTTCAATAATTTGCTGGCGGTGATCGTCGGCAATCTCGAGCTTGCCCGCCGGCGGGCCCAGAATGACGAGCGCCTGCGCACCTTGCTGGAAAACACCATGCAGGCGGCCCAGCGCGGCGCGGCGCTTACCCAGCGCATGCTGGCCTTCGCCCGACGGCAGGATCTGAAGCCCGAACCCATCGACGTGCCGGAACTGGTGCTCAGCATGGCCGATCTGCTGCGCCGTTCGATCGGTCCGGCCATCAATGTCGAGACGCGCTTTCCGCTCGGCCTGCCGAAAGCGATGGTCGATGCCAACCAGCTGGAACTGGCGCTGCTCAATCTCGTGGTCAACGCCCGGGATGCGATGCCGGAGGGCGGCACCGTCGTGATCAGTGCCCGCGAGGCGAGGGCGGAGGTCGCGGGGGAGGCCGATGAGGCCAGCTTCTTCTGCCTGACTGTCGCCGATGACGGCGTCGGCATGGACGAGGCGACGCTGGCACGCGCGACGGAGCCCTTCTTCACCACCAAAGGGGTCGGAAAGGGAACGGGGCTGGGCCTCGCCATGGTGCATGGTCTGGCGGCGCAGTCCGGCGGAAGGCTGGCCCTTACCAGCCAGCCGGGCAAGGGGACGGCGGCGTCGATCTATCTGCCCATCGCTGCCGATGCGCGTGCCGTGGCAACGGCGCCTTCCGTGCTTCCCGTCCCCCAGCGTGCGGCCGGCCTGCAACGCGTGCTGGTGGTGGATGACGATCCTCTCGTGCTCTCCGCGACCGCGGCGATGATCGAGGATCTCGGCTATCAGGTGGCCGAGGCCGGGTCGGCCAAGGAGGCGCTGGCGACGCTCGAGGGCGGCGAGCCTTTCGACGTGGTGCTGACCGACCAGGCGATGCCGGGAATGACCGGCCTGCAGCTGGCGGAGGCGATAAGCGAGCGTTTCCCGTCACTTCCCGTCATTCTGGGCACGGGCTACGCCGAGCTGCCCAACGGGGCGGATGCGCATTTCCGCCGGCTCGCCAAGCCGTTCGGCCAGGACGTGCTCGACCGCGAGCTGCGCGAGGTGCTGCAGGGGGCTACCGACAATGTGGTGTCCTTATCCTCGCGGCACGGGTGAGGGAATATTGTCGACCGCACCGTGACAGCGCGCCGACGAATGATTATATCAACGGCATCCGGGGGAGCCTCGTCAGGAGGCTGAGAGGCCATCGGCGCAAATCCTTTCCCCAGAAGGTCTTGCGGCATGGCGACCCTTTGAACCTGATCCAGTTCGGACTGGCGGAGGGAGGCTGCATGGGCGATCCGATCATCCTCGATCATGACAAGGCGGCGACGGCCGGGGCCGCCAACACGATGCGCGTGACCATTATCGGCGCGGGCGTCGCCGGGCTGACCTGCGCCCACGCCTTCGCGCAGCGCGGGGCGCAAGTCACTGTGATCGAACGAAAAAATGGCTCGGGGCAGGGGTGTTCCTGGTATGCCGGCGGCATGTTGGCGCCGTGGTGCGAGCGCGAGAGCGCCGAGCCGCTGGTCGCCGAGCTGGGCTTCGAATCGCTCGATTACTGGCGTCGCGAAGTGCCGAACGTTCCCGCCGAGGGCAGCCTCGTGCTGGCGCAGGCGCGCGATCTACCTGATCTCAAACGTTTTTCCCGCCGCACCGAGGGCTTTGACTGGATCGACGGCGCCCGGCTCGGGGAGCTGGAGCCGGATCTCGACGGCCGTTTCGGGCAGGGGTTGTTCTTCCCGACCGAGGCGCATCTCGAACCGCGCAAGGCGCTGGCCGCGCTCACCGGGCGGCTGGTGAACGAGTATGGCGTTACCTTCCGCTATCAGTCCGACGTGGCCAGTGAGGTGTACGATGCGGCCGACGCCTCCGCCGCATTGGACGATGAGGCCGATGTGGTGCTCGACTGCCGCGGCCTCGCCGCCCGCGACGTGCTCCCCGACCTGCGGGGAGTGAAGGGCGAGATGCTGGTGCTGTACTCCACCGAGATCTCGCTGAAGCGGCCGGTGCGCATGCTGCACCCCCGCATCCCCGTCTACATCGTGCCGCGCGGCGACGGGCACTTCATGATCGGGGCGACCTCGGTCGAGAATGACGAGCGCGGCCGGGTGACCGGGCGGGCGCTGCTGGAGCTGCTGTCGGCCGCCTATGCGCTGCACCCGGCTTTCGGCGAGGCGGAGGTGGTGGAGATCGGCGCCGATGTGCGTCCCGCTTTCCCCGATAACCTGCCGCGCATCCGCCGGCACGGCCGCACGATCCGCGTGAACGGATTTTACCGCCACGGCTTCCTGCTGGCGCCGGCGCTGGCGCGCCGCGCGGCGGAACTGGCTTTCGACGGGACGCATTTCCCGGAGGTGATGGATGAAGATCGTCGTGAATGGTGAGGCGGCGGAGATCCGCGCCGCCACTCTCTCCGAGCTTCTTGGCGAACTCGGCTATGCCGAGGCGATCGTCGCCACCGCCCTGAACGGGGCGATGGTGCGCAAGGCCAAGCGAAACGACACCCCGATCGCCGAGGGCGACCGGGTGGAAATCCTCGCGCCCATGCAGGGAGGCTGAGATGGACGCCATGACATCGACCACCGCCACCGCCGATCCGGTGGAATTCTACGGCACCCGGGTGACGTCGCGGCTGCTGCTCGGCACCGCGCAATACCCCTCGCCGGCCATCCTCGCGGAGGCGATCCGTGCCTCGGCGGCGGAGATCGTCACCGTGTCGCTGCGCCGCGAATCCGGGGTGGCGAGGTCCGGCCAGAGCTTCTGGCAGCTGATCCGCGACCTCGGCGTGAAGGTGCTGCCCAACACCGCCGGCTGCAAGACGGTGAAGGAGGCGGTGACCACCGCCGAGATGGCGCGCGAATTGTTCGACACCCCCTGGATCAAGCTCGAGGTGATCGGCGAGGACGACACGCTGCAGCCGGACGTGTTCGGCCTCGTCGAGGCGGCGAAGATCCTCACCCGCGACGGCTTCCAGGTGTTCCCCTACACCACCGAGGACCTGATCGTCGCCGACAAGCTGCTGTCCGCCGGCTGCGAGGTGCTGATGCCCTGGGGGGCGCCGATCGGCTCGGGGCGGGGGCTGAACAATCCCTACGGCCTGCGCTCCATGCGGGCGCATTTCCCGCGCGTGCCGCTGGTGGTCGATGCCGGCGTCGGCGTGCCCTCGCATGCGGCGGCGGCGATGGAGCTCGGCTATGACGCGGTGCTGCTCAACACCGCCGTCGCCAAGGCCGGCGACCCGGTGAAGATGGCCCGCGCCTTCGCGCTGGCCATCGAGGCCGGGCGCGAGGGCTTCCGCGCCGACCCGATGGAGACGCGCGATATGGCCGCGCCGTCGACCCCGGTGATGGGGCAGGCGCATTTCGGCTAGGCTGCGGGCCGGGCGCCCGCGCCGCGCTCGCCCGGCCGGCCACATGACCAACAAGAAAGACGCCAAATGAAGCTCGATCCCTTCTACCTCATCGTCGATCGCGCCAGCTGGCTGCCGCGCCTGCTGCCGCAGGGCGTGAAGCTGGTGCAACTGCGCGCCAAGGACATGGAAGAGGACGAGCTGCGGCGCGAGATCGCCGAGGCCAAGACGGCGTGCGAGCGCTATGGCGCGCAGCTGGTCGTCAACGACTACTGGCGTCTCGCCATCGATCTCGGCTGCGATTTCATCCATCTCGGCCAGGAGGACCTCGTCGAGGCGGACCTGCCGGCGATCCGCCGTGCCGGGCTCAGGCTCGGGGTGAGCACCCATGACGAGGCCGAGCTCGACACCGCGCTGGCGGTGAAGCCGGACTATGTGGCGCTCGGCCCGGTCTACCCGACCATCCTCAAGGCGATGAAATGGGCGCCGCAGGGGCTCGACCGGGTGCGGGGCTGGAAGAAGCTGGTCGGCGACCTGCCGCTGGTGGGGATCGGCGGCATCAATCTCGACCGCGCCCGCGGCGTGCTCGATGCCGGCGCCGACACCATCTCGGTGGTGACGGACGTGCTGCTCAACGAGCACCCGGAGGCCCGCGCCCGGGCCTATGTGGAACTGACGCGCGAATTCGTGTGAGGGTTCGCTCGTCGGGCCGCCGCCGCAGGACATTCCCCCGCGATGACCGTGCCGGCACGGCGACGACGTGCGCCGCTGACGTCCTCCCGGCCGGATCGGGCGCCCGCACCGGGACGAGGGCGCCTTAGCCGGCATCCGTCATCCCGCGCGCCTTCCGGCAGGAGACCGTGGCGAGACCGCGAAGGAGAGCCCGGCCGGCGTGCGCGGTGGGCGGGAAATTTGGCGTGGCGCGCGGCCGGTGTGCGATGCGAGGATGCGGCCTGCCGCCTCCGCCTCTTCTCCCAGGTTCCGCCATGCCGATCCCCCTCCTTGCCGTCATCGCGCTTGCCCCCGAGGCGAGATCCCGCCTCGAGGAGGCCGGCTTCGAGGTGATCGCGGCGGAGGCGGGCGGGCGGGCCGGTGCGATCGGCGGGAGCGGCGCGCGCGCCGTGCGCGCCGTGCTCACCAATGGCTCCACCGGCCTCGGCGCCGAGGACATCGCCGCGCTGCCGGGCCTCGAGATCATCTGCGCGCTGGGCGCCGGCCATGAGGGGATCGATCTCGCGGCGGCGCGGGCGCGCGGCATCGTCGTGACCCATGGCCCCGGCACCAACGCCGCCTGCGTCGCCGATCACGCGATGATGCTGCTGATGGCGGTGGCGCGGGGCGTGGTGGGCGCCGACGCGGCGGTGCGGCGCGGCGACTGGGAGGGCGCGCGCCAGCTGCGCCCGATGATCTCCGGCAAGAAGCTCGGCATTCTCGGCCTCGGCACCATCGGCGCGGCGATCGCCCGGCGCGGCGCCGGCGGCTTCGGCATGCCGGTCGCCTATCACAGCCGCACGCCCCGCGAGGGGACGGGCTGGCTTCATCTGCCTTCCGCCGCGGCGCTCGCCGCCTGGGCGGATTTCCTGGTGGTGGCGACGCCCGGCGGGGCGGCGACCCGGCATCTGGTCGACGAGGCGGTGCTCGCCGCGCTGGGGCCGGAGGGTTTCCTGGTCAACATCTCGCGCGGCAGCGTGGTGGATACGCGGGCGCTGATCGCGGCGCTGCAGCAAGGACGGCTGGCGGGCGCCGCCCTCGACGTGGTGGAAGGCGAGCCCGACGTGCCGCGGGAGCTGACCGAGCTCGGCAATGTCGTGCTGACGCCGCATATGGCCGGCCGCGCGCCGGAAGCGGCGAAGGCGCCGCTCGGCCTCGTCATCGACAATCTCCGGGCGCATTTCGCCGGGCAGGCGGTGCTGACGCCGGTGGCGTGACGAGCGGGCGGCGGGCCGCCGGCTATTCCGCCACCGCCCGCTCCGCCGGCACCAGCGAAACCGGGGGCGCCTGCCGGGCGTCCTGGTGCGCCTGCTGCAGCAGGGCGCGGATGCGGTCCGCGAGCAGGGGCGTGCCCTCGGCCGGCGGATTGGCCGCCAGGATCGCCTCGATCGGCGAGCCGGGGCCTTCCAGCACCGCCACCATGGCGGCGACCTCGGCGCCGATCTCGGCGATGCGCGCCCTGAGCGCCGCGGCATCGCCGGGAAGGTCCTCGCCGGCTCCGGGCTGCAGGGTCGGCTGCTCGGCATCGAGGCGGGCCTGCAATTCGCCGCGTTCCGCCCGCGCCTTGGCGAGGGCGGCTTCCAGCATGTCCATCTCGGCGCGCAGCATGCGCGCGAGGTCGTTCGCCTGCCGCGCCTCGGCCTCGGCCTCGGCCTGCGCCGTCCGCGCGGCGGTGGTGACGCGCTCGGCCTCGGCGGTCGCCTCGTCGCGGCGGGCTTCGGCGGCGCGGGTGCGTTCCGACAGCCGGCCGGCCTCGATCTGCAGCGCCGAAAGCTCGGTGGCCAGAACCTCGGCACGCGCGGCGGCGGCCTCGGCCTCGGCCTGCAGCGCCGCGAGGCGGGTGGCGAGCCCGGCGGAACGGGTGCGCTCGGCGGCGAGGCCTTCCTCGCTGTCGCGCAGCCGCACGCGGTCCTCGGCGAGATGGGCGGAGGTGGTGGCGAGATGGCGGTCGAGATCCTCGACGCGCCCCTTCAGCGTCTCGCGCAGGGTGGTCAGCGCGGCGTTCTCCACTTCCAGCCCGTTGGCGCGGGTCACGGTCTCGTCCAGCGTCCGGCGGGTGGCGGCGAGGGCGGTTCGGGTGGTCTCGAGCTCGCCGCGTGCCGCGTCCAGCTCGCCCTCGCGCCCGGCCAGCTCGGCGGCGAGCCGCTCGGCCTGCGCGGCCAGCGCGTCATGGCGGGCCCGGATGTCCTCGAAGCGGGCGCCGATGTCGGTGAGCGCGGTGGAGCGGGCGAGCAGCTCGCCCTCCTGCGCGACGCGGCGCTCCCACTGCTCGGCGGTGCGGGCATAGAGCGCGTCGACCTCGCGTTCCAGGCGGCGCAGCTCGACGGCGTGGACGGCGCGCAGCTGGTCCTTGTCGGCCTGGATCTCGGCGAGGGTGACGGGGATGGCATTCTCGACCCGCCGGCGCGTCAGCCGCACCGCCCGCCGCCACACGGCCGGCAGGATCAGCAGGGCGAGCAGGGTCGCCGTCAGGAAGCCGATGGCGGCGTACATGACCGCTTCGATCATGCGGCGACCTCATTCATTACGCTGCACCCGTTGTGCCCCCTGCACCGACACTAGAGCATGTCGCGCAAGCGTTGAAAGACCGTTGCACGTTCCTCCCCGCCGGGCCGCATGCCGGCCCGTCGACCTCGGAACGCTTCCCCGGCCGGGACGCCGGCGGCCGGCGCAAGCGGGGATCCCGTGGCGCCGGAGGCGGCACCGAAGGATCGGGTCGCCGCCAGTGTAGGCGCGAATGGCCGCAGGCGAAACCTTCCGGCTTTCGCCTCGCCTTCACATCTCCGGCGTTCCGGCGGCGGGCGGCCGCCGATCCCCGGCGGAGGGGTCAGAACGGGTTCCAGGTCGCGTTGGGGGTGAACTTCAGATAGCCGATATTGGCGCCGAGGCGCACGCCGACGCCGGAGCGGATCGGCACCACCACCATGTTGTCGCTGGCCAGCGCGGTCATGCCGAAGCCGGCGACGAAATAGGCCGAGCCGGAAATGCCGCCGAAGCGGCGGAAGATGTCGTTGATGGAATTGAGGTTGTACACCAGGATCATGGTGCGGGCGCCGTCGCCGCCGAAGTCCCAGCCGAGCGAGGGGCCCTGCCAGAACACCTTCATGTCGCCGGCGTTGCGGGTGTAGAGCGTGCCCTCGCCGTAGCGCAGGCCGCCGACGAAGGCGCCGCCGCCTTCCTGGCCGAGTATGTAGCCATTGGGCTGGCCCCACTGGCCGACGGCCTTCTCGATGGAGAGGGCGAGGCCGCGCGAGACCTCGCCGAAGAAGCCGTGGCCGCGCGAGACCAGTTCGTCGGCCGAATAGGTGTTTCCGCCCTGTTGCGGCTGCTGCTGGTATTGCGCCGCCGCCGGAGAGGCGAGGGCGGGCAGCACCAGGAGCGAGAGGCAGGCGAGAAGGGCGCGCAAGGTCGGCATGGGCGGTCTCACATTGGGGACGGGCTGACGTTCTGACGTGCGTGGGATCTGACGTGCGTGTGGATCGTGCGGCTCGCGGGAGACGGTGGACGGCGAATCCCAACTTATCATTAACACGCAGATGGGCGTTAGGAAGGCAGCCCGCAGATCCCGGTCGTTGCTGCCCGACCGCACCCGCCCCGGTTGGCGCGGCGGCGGGTGCGGTGTATCACCCCTTCCTGTCCGCCCGCGCCGTGCCTCGCGCGATTCGCGGAGGACCAGTCCTTTCGCCTTGCCGTGACGGAGCCGCGATGACGACCGCCATCGACCTCGACAAGCTCGACCTTGCCGCCCTTTTGTGCTCGCGCGTGTGCCACGACGTGATCAGCCCGGTCGGCGCCATCGTCAACGGGCTGGAGGTGCTGGAGGACGAGGACGACCCCTCGATGAAGCAGTTCGCGCTGGAGCTGATCGCCAAGAGCGCGCGCCAGGCCTCCGCCCGGCTGCAATTCGCCCGTCTCGCCTTCGGGGCGGCCGGCTCGGCGGGGGCGCAGATCGACACCGGCGACGCCGAGAACGTGGCGCGCGGCTTCATCGTCGACGACCGCACCAGCCTCGACTGGCAGGTGCCGCGGGCGCTGCTGCCGAAGAACCGGGTGAAGCTGCTGCTCAACCTGCTGCTCGTCGCCGGCTCGACCATTCCGCGCGGCGGCCGCATCGCGGTCAGCGGCGAGGGCGACGGCTTCCGGCTGCGCACCGAGGGCAGCCATGCCCGCATCCCCGCGCATCTGCCCACCCTGCTCGCCGGCCAGGTGAGCGAGGACGGGCAGATCGACGCCCATGCCATCCAGCCGCACTATACCGGGCTGCTCGCCCGCGAGGTGGGGGTGACGATCGCCTTCTCCATGGACGGCGAGGTGGTGCTGATCGAGGCCGCGGCGGCCTGAGTTTCCGCCGCTTTCCACCGCCTGCCCCACGGGCAGCGATCTTCAGAACCCGTTAACATTGATCGGCGCACACTCGACGGTACCCCGAAAGGGAATTGCTCCCTTTGCGTGAGAATGGCCGGTTCCGAGATGTCGCCGATCGAATCCCTCGCCCCGCAAGCCCTTTCCGCCCGCGTCGCCGTCGGCGTCCAAGGTCCGTCCCCGGCGCGCGTGGAAACCACGGTCGGCGTGCTGGTGTTCCGGCTCGGCGGCATGCGCTTCGCCCTGCCGTCGGCGCGGGTGGTCAATGTGATGCCGCTCGGGCGCGAGCGTTTCGAGCAGCTTGCCCGCATGGCCGGCAAGGGCACGCTCGGCGCCTCCGGCCTGCCGCTGATCCGCCTGTCCACCCGGCTGGGCCTCGCCGAGACCCAGGCGCCCGCACGCGGGGCGCTGGTGCTGTTCGGCACCGAGGGCAAGGTGCGGGCGACGGCGCTGATCGACGACGAGCCGGTGGAGGCCCGCGCCGAGATCCAGCTGATGCCCGACGACTGGCGCAGCCGTTTCGCGCCCTGTGCCGAGATGATCGGCGGCGTCGCCCGCCTCGGCGACGGGCGGCAGGCGGCGATGCTCGACATGACCATCGGCGTGTTCGGCCGCAAGGCCGCCCCGGCGGCGCCGGAAGCCCATCTCGTGGTGCGCCGGCCCGGCCATGCGCCGGAGGCGGTGAGCGTCGCCTGCCTCAAGGCCATACGCTGCCCGGGCGAGATCGCCGGGCGTTCCTATCTGCTGCGCCTCGGGCGCGAGGGCACGCCGGTGCCGGTGGAGGCCATTCTCGGCCTGGCGCCGGAAGGCCGGGTGGAGAGCGCCGGCCTGAAGCGGCGGCTTATCGCCGACGGCCAGAGCTACCCGCTGCTGGAGCCCGGCCGGACCGCGGCCGACCGCGCCGTGGCGCGGGTGCTGCTGGTGATGCGCGACGGCCCTGCCCGGACGCAGATGCAGACTCTGGTGCGGGCGCTCGGCCATCACGTCTCGCTGGCCGATCATCCGCGGGCGCTGGAACTCGCCGCCGGCCGCTTCGACGTGGTGATCTACGATGTCGACGCCTATGGCGTGCCGGCCGGCGCGGCGCCCTCGGCGGCGCTGTGCCTCGCCCTGACCGGGCGGCCGGGCCGGCTGGAAGGCTTCGCCGGCCATCTGCCGCCGGGCGACACGGCGCGGCTGATCGCCACCGGGCTGGGCTGGGGACCGCGCCACGCCTCCTGACGGCGCGCCGTTGCGATCTCGCCGTTCTGACGCAGACGTCATTCGGCTCCGGCGCGACATGCGCTAGTCTCCTCCCGTCGAAACGGAACGTGGAATCCGGGACTTCATCATCGTGGCCTCGCGCCGGCTTGCCTTTGCCAGACTGATCGCGGCGCTGTTCGCGCTCGCCTTCACCCTTGCCGGACCGGTCACCGCCGCGTCCGCCATGGCGGTGCGTCTGGCGGCCCCCGTCGCCGGGGAGGCGCCGGCCGGCGCCATGCCCTGCCATGAGAGCGCCGCGGCACGGGCGGAGGCGGCGCTCGGCCATGCGGGCGACGGGACCATGGCGCGCGTGGACGCCGGCATGCCGGCGAAAATGGCGCATGAGGGGAGCGCCGACGGCAATGGCGCCCTCTCGCATCTGTGCTGCGTGCTCACCTGCCTGATGGTGCCGCCGCTGGACGCCGCCCTGCTCGCGACGCCGCTGGCGGTGAGCGCCGCGCCGAAAGCCCGGCCGGCGGCGCCGCTTTTCGGCACCGGCCTCGCGCGGCCGGATCCGCCGCCACGAACCACCTGAACGCCGATCGAACCTTCATCGCGCCTTCCGGCCGCATGCCGGGGCGCGTCTCGATCCCCATTCAGGAGCTTACGTCATGAAAACGACCCTCACGGGCGGCTTTCTCGCCGCCGGCCTTCTGCTTTTCGCCGCGCCGGCCTTCGCGCAGTCCATGCCGGGAATGGACCACAGCGCGCATATGGGCAGCGGCGGCGCCGGCCCCTCCTCGAAGGCCTTCGAGGAGGCCAATGCCCGCATGCACAAGGACATGGGCATGCCGATGACGGGGGACGCCGATGTCGACTTCGCGCGCGGCATGATCCCGCATCACCAGGGCGCCATCGACATGGCCCGTATCGAGCTGCAATACGGAAAGGACCCGGAACTGCGCAAGCTGGCCGAGGAGATCATCAAGGCGCAGGAAAGCGAGATCGCCTTCCTCAAGGCCTGGCTGGCCAGGAAGGCCAAGTGACGCCGGCGGCCTGAGCGACGGCACGAACGGCGGGGCCGGCAGGCTCCGCCGGACGTGCGGGCGGGGATCCTGCGGCGTGCTATGATGCCGGCCGCGGGCGGCTCATGCGAAGCCCATGCACGCCCTCCGCCTGTCTTCCGCGTCCCCCCGGAGGCCGCCATGCCTGGCCGTGACAGCGTGTTCGCCGGCGCCATTCCCGACATCTATGAGCGGCTGCTGGTGCCGATCATCTTCGCGCCCTTCGCCATCGACCTCGCCATGCGGGCGGCGGCGCTGGAGCCCTATCGCGTGCTGGAAGTCGCGGCGGGCACCGGCGCCGCGACCCGGGCGCTGGCCGAACGCCTGCCGGCACAGGCGCGCCTCACCGCCACCGACCTCAATCCCGCCATGCTGGAGACGGCCGCGCGCTGCATCCACGATCCGCGCATCGCCTGGCAGCCGGCGGACGCGCTGGCGCTGCCCTTCGCCGACGGGCGGTTCGACGTGGTGATCTGCCAGTTCGGGGCGATGTTCTTTCCCGACAAGGTGCGGGGCTTCGGCGAGGCCCGGCGCGTGCTGGTGCCCGGCGGCATGCTGCTGTTCAACGTCTGGGACCGGCTCGCCACCAGCGTGTTCACGCAGGTGGTGAGCGATGCCCTGGCGGCGCTGTTTCCCGACGATCCGCCGGGCTTCATGGCCCGCACGCCGCATGGCTATGCCAGCCTGGACCAGATCCGCGAGGATGTGGAGGCGGCCGGCCTCGCCGATTTCGCGGCCGTGGTGGTGAGCCGCACCGCCCGGGCGACATCGGCCGGCGATCTCGCCATCGCCTTCTGCCAGGGCACGCCGCTGCGGGGGGAGATCGAGGCGCGCGCCCCCGGCCGGCTGGAGGAGGTGACCGCGGCGGTGGAGGCGACGCTGGCGGCCCGCTTCGGGCCGGGCCCGATGGAAGGGGATATGCGCGCCATCGTGGTGAGCGCGGTGCGGCGCTGAGGCCGCGCAGGGAAGGCGCGGGCGGGACGGGGGCCGTGCGGCGTGCGTGGAGCGGTGGCGCCGAAAGGCAAAACCCCGCCTCGCGGCGGGGTCTGTTCCGGCGGCGATCCTGCGGCCGTCAGGCCGGGATGCGCTGCTCCTGCTCGCCGGCCTCGCGCAGCACATAGCCGCGGCCCCACACCGTCTCGATGAAGTTGTGGCCGCTCGACGCGTTGGCGAGCTTCTTGCGCAGCTTGCAGATGAACACGTCGATGATCTTCAGTTCCGGCTCGTCCATGCCGCCATAGAGATGGTTGAGGAACATCTCCTTGGTCAGCGTCGTGCCCTTGCGCAGCGAGAGGAGTTCCAGCATCTGGTACTCCTTGCCGGTGAGGTGCACGCGGGCGCCGCCGACCTCGACGGTCTTGGTGTCGAGGTTCACCACCAGCTCGCCGGTGGTGATGACCGATTGGGCATGGCCCTTCGACCGGCGCACGATGGCGTGGATGCGTGCCACCAGCTCGTCCTTGTGGAACGGCTTGGTGAGATAGTCGTCGGCGCCGAAGCCGAGGCCCTTCACCTTGTCCTCGATGCCGGCGAGGCCGGAGAGGATCAGGATCGGCGTCTTCACCTTGGCGACGCGCAGGCCCTTGAGAACATCATAGCCGGACATGTCCGGCAGGTTCAGATCGAGCAGGATGATGTCGTAGTCGTAGAGCTTGCCGAGGTCGACACCCTCTTCGCCGAGATCCGTCGTATAGACGTTGAAGCTCTCGGATTTGAGCATCAGCTCGATGCTCTGCGCGGTCGCGCGGTCGTCCTCGATGAGCAAGACGCGCATGCCAATCCCCTTCCCTCGCCACGGCCCCCGGGGTTTCAGCGCACAATCGGACAACTCCCGTTCCGAGCGTCACCCCAACCCCGCGCCCGGCTCGGCACACCGATTCGTCAACTACGATCCAATGGGTAACAAAACCGGATTCCCCAGCACAAGCGGTTGGCACGAATTTTCTTCGAGTCTTCCCGCAAGAGGCTGACGGCGAACCAGAATTTTTGCGACCGACTGTTTCGAGTCGAATCTTAAGATGTGCGCTTAAGTGAATCTGGCGACTCGGCTTTCGCGCCAAGGCACCGGATCACACCGGACGTGAACGATCATTAATGGAGCCGGTAAACAAATCGTTTCCAAATGCCTGAACCGCCGCCCGAATTGTGCCCCGGTGCGGCTTTCCCCCGGAAAATGTAAGAAAGCGGCAACCTCTGCACGCGAAGATGGCCGTGCCGCCGCGTAAAGGGCGGCTCGACCCGGGCGGGTTTGCGTCGGTGCCGATGGGCGCCGGCGGGTCGCTCCGGCCCGACAAGCGGAGTAACGCCGGCATGAAGTCGCTCGACACCGTCATTCGCCTGAAGCGGTTCCAGGCGGAGGAGAAGCGCCGCCATTTCGCGCAGATCGACGGCATGATCGCCGATTTCGACCGCATGGCGCGCGACCTCGACCGTGAGATCCTCGCGGAGGAAAACCGCGCCGGCATCAGCGACACTACCCATTTCGCCTACCCGACCTATGCGCGTGCCGCCGCCACCCGCCGCGACAATCTGCGCCGCTCGGCGGACGAGCTGAAGGGGCAGCTGGACGAGGCCCGCGCGGCGCTCGACGCGGCGCTGGACGAACTGAAGAAGGTCGAGGCGCTCGGCGAGCGCGAACGCGGGCTGGAAGGCGTCGAGGTGGCGCGCCCGGCCGGCAACCGCCGCGCCCGCTCCACCGCCGCGCTGGCCTGACGCCTTTTCCCGCGCGGATCGCGCGAAAGCGACGGCCCGGCCGATAGCGCCGCGCCGTCCGGCTGGTCGGCTAGTCGATCACCGGAAAGTGACGCGCGGCGTCGCGGCGGATGGTGCCGTCGAGCCGCGGATCGTCGGCGATCTCCACCGCCCGCCCGACCGGCACGAAGCCCGCCTTCATGTAGAAGCCGACCGCCGCCGGGTGGTCGAGCGTGCAGGTGTGCACGAAGAAGCGGGCGAGGGGACGCGCGAAGGCGCGTTCGGTCGCCCGGTTCATCAGCACGCGGCCGGCCCCGGCCCCGGTCTCGCCGGGCACCACCCCGAAGAAGCCGAGCTCCACCTCGCCGGGCACGCGGCGGTCGAGCTCCAGCAGGCCGATCTCCGTCTCGCCGCGCAGGAGGGCATGCACCTCTACCGCCGGGTCGGCGAGGATCGCCGCGAGCCCGGCATCCGGCAGGCGCAGCCGCGAGAACCACAGCCAATCCTCGCCGATGCGGCGGAACAGGGCGCGATACCAGCCGGGATCGGGCCGCTCGACGCGCCGGATCGTCAGCCCATGGCCTTCCGGCTCCGGCAGGGGCGCCGGACGCTCCCGCATCTCCAGGAAAGTGACGATGGCGGCGATCTTGCCGGCCGGGATCGGCGTCAGGCCGTCAAGGGCCAGCGTGGGGGAGGCGGGCTCGGTCATGGTGCGCGTGCTTGTGGTGTGCGTGATCTCGGCAGGGTGGTCGTGGTCGGCGTCGTCGTGTTCCGCGTGGTTTCGGCGGCCCGTCCGGCAGGGCGGCGGACAAGGCCGTTCCTCGGCTTAGCAGAGCCGGCCGGCGGCGCCTATGGACTCCGGCCCCCCTTGCCGGAAAGGCTTCACATCGCCAATTTTTCAGGTAGGTTGCGGATTATTCTACTAATCACGTCGACAGCGAGTGAATTGATGACCGTCGCGGTGAGCATCGAGCAGGTGGGCAAGGATTTCGGCAGCGGCACGCCGGCGCTGTCGGGCATCTCGCTCGACGTGAAGCCGAGCGAGCTCGTCGCCTTGCTCGGCCCTTCCGGCTCGGGCAAGACCACGCTTCTGCGCATCGTTGCCGGGCTTGAGCAGCCGAGCCGGGGCCGGGTGCTGTTCAATGGCGAGGACGCGCTTTCCGTGCCGGTGCGCCGGCGCGGCATCGGCTTCGTGTTCCAGAACTACGCGCTGTTCCGCCATATGACGGTGGCGGACAATGTCGCCTTCGGCCTGCGCTCGCGCCCGCGCGCCGAGCGCCCGAGCGAGGCGGAGATCAGGACGCGGGTGGCCGACCTGCTCGCCCTTGTGCAGCTGGAGAGCTATGGCGGCCGCTTCCCGGCCCAGCTTTCCGGCGGCCAGCGCCAGCGCGTGGCGCTGGCCCGCGCGCTCGCCATCGAGCCGAAGGTGCTGCTGCTCGACGAACCCTTCGGCGCACTCGACGCGCTGGTGCGCAAGGAACTGCGCAAATGGCTGCGCGAGCTGCACGACCGCACCGGCCACACCACGCTGTTCGTCACCCACGACCAGGAGGAGGCGCTGGAACTCGCCGACCGGGTGGTGGTGATGGGCAAGGGCAAGATCGAGCAGGTGGGCACGCCGGACGACGTCTATGACCGGCCGGCCTCGGCGGCGGTGTTCGGCTTCATGGGTGAATCGAGCCGCATCGAGGTCGAGGTGAAGGACGGCACAGCCTTTGCCGGCCATACCCCCATCGCGGCGCCGATCTCGACGGTGCCGGACGGCCCGGCGCTGATCTATGTGCGCCCGCACGACATCGCCATCGGGCTCGCCGGCACGCCGGGCCTGCCGGGCATCGTGCGCGGCTTCCGTCGCCACGGCGCCATCCGCCGGCTGGAGCTGGAGGTCGGCAACGCGCTGTTCGAGGCGGACATCGCTCCCTCGGTGCGGGTGCCGGTGGGCGAGAAGGTGGCGGTGCGGCTGGAGCGGGCGCGGCTGTTCGCCGAGGGCGCGCCGGGCACCGATTGCCGGGCGCCTTCCGCGCACCAGACCGGCGACTACGCGATCTGACGCGAGGCGGGGGCGCCCCTCACCCCAACCCTCTCCCCGACGGGGAGAGGGAGCAGGACGCTCCGCCGGCTTCGGCGCGGGCGGAGCAGCCGGCGGGTTTCCTCGTGAGGGTACGCGTTGCGGCGGGTCGAGAGTCCCCTCACCCCAGCCCTCTCCNNNNGGGAGCAGGACGCTCCGCCGGCTTCAGCGGGGGCGCAGCAGCCAGACGGTTTCCTCGACAGGGGTACGCGTTGCGGCGGGTCGAGTGCCCCTCACCCCAACGGGGAGAGAGAGTAGGTCGCTCCGCCGGCTTCGGCGCGGGCGGAGGGAGCAGGACGCTCCGCCGGCTTCAGCGGGGGCGCAGCAGCCAGACGGTTTCCTCGACAGGCTTCCTGCCCTTGAGCCCTTCCTTCAGCTCGTGCCGGCCGGCCAGCGTGACGTGATAGGCGGCGCCGTAGTGCCGCCGTATCTCGGGCTCCGGCACCGCGAAAGGCGGCCCGACCACCAGCGACGGCTCATAGTCGAATGCGATCAGCAATTGCGGCGCGGCATGGGTGAGGTGCACGAGATGCGCCGCATAGCGCGGACGCATCGGCTCGGGCAGCGCCACCAGCGCCGCGCGGTCATAGATGGCGCCGACCTCGCCCAGGGCGTGGCGGTCGAGATCGAAGAGGTTGCCGACGAACACGGTGAGCCGGCCGGCCTCGAAACGCTCCAGCGGGCCGACCGGCGTGATGTGCGGCACCAGCCCGAGTTCGGCGAAGAGCTGCTCTATGGCTAGCCGGCTAAGCTCGGCGCCGGCGACCGCATGGCCCTGCGCCAGCAGCCAGGCGATGTCGCGGGTCTTGCCGCAGAGCGGCAGGAACAGCCGGGCGCCCGCGGGCAGGTCGAGACGAGGAAAATAACGCCGCAGCAAGGGATTGCCGTCAGCCTCATGAAAGGCGATCTCGCCGCGCCGCCATTTGCCGTGCCAGAATTCCTCATCCATCATACGCCACCTTCCACGTCTGCCTCGCCACGTCTGCCTCGCGCCATCATAGTGCCGGCGGCGGGCCTGACCAGAGCTGTCGATGGGCACCGTCCAAGCGGAGCCGCCAGCGATGGATGACGCCAGGGCGATCGATGGCCGGCTGAGGATCGCCGCGTCATGGCCGCCGGGAGGCGGGGTCGTCCCGGGCGGCGCGCGTCACGCCCGGGCATGGCGCGCTTGTCGCTAGTCCGTGCGGCGGATGAAGGCGCCGAAGGCGCGCGGGCCGTCGGCGACGTCGATGTCGGCCACCACCTTGAGCGTCGCGACATCGATGACGCTCAGCGTGTTGGCCTCCCAGTTCGCCACATAGACGAGGGCGCCGTCGCGGCTGGCGGCGATGCCTTCCGGGTAGTCGCCGACCGGGATGGTGGCGACCGGCTGCAGCGTGCCGGTGTCGAACACGCTGACGGTCGAGGCGTACTGGTCGGTGACGAAGGCGCGGCCTTGCGCCAGCGCCACCGCATAGGGGCGCTGGCCGACCTTCACGGTGGCGACCGCCCGGCGGGCGGCGATGTCGATGATCGTGACGTCGTCCGAGCCGACATTGGCGGTATAGGCGCGCTGGCCTTCCGCATCGATGGTGACGCCGAAGGGGCGGGCGCCGACCTTCACCGAGTCGGTGCGGGCGAGGGTGGCGGTATCGACGAAGCTCACCGCATCGGAATCGCGGTCGGCGGAGAGCAGCAGCGCGCCGTCCGGGGTGACGGCGAGGCCGGAGGGGGACTCGCCCACCTGCACCTCGCCGGCGATGGCGCCCGACGCCGCATCGACCGCGACGACGCGGTGCCGGTACCAGTCCGCCACATAGGCCGGGCTGCCGGAGGGATGCACGGCGACGCCGAGCGGGCCGCCGCCGACCTCGACGCGGCGCTCCACCGTGCGGCTGGCGGCGTCGAGGATGGTCAGCGCCTTGCCGTCCGGCGAGGTGACGAAGGCGCGCTTTCCGTCCGGGCTCACCGCGATGCCGGCCGGCTTGCCGGGAATCTTCAGCGTGGCGACGACCTTGCGGGTGGGCAGGTCGACGACCGAGAGCGTCTCGGCCGGCTGCGAGGTGATGAAGGCCTCGTCGGCGCGGGCGGGCGCGACATTCGCGCTCGCCACAGTTGCGAGCGCGGCGAACAGCATCGCCGCGCTTGAGGCCGGTCGCCCTTTCCCCGCCGGGGAGAGGGGGGAGGCGGGCCGCATGATGTCAGCTGCCGCCTTCGATCTTCTTCTTCAGGCCGTCCAGCCCGGCCTTGTAGAGGCCGGTCACGGCGGCGACCGCGGCCTCGTCGTTCAGCTCCGGCGGCGGATCGTTGTTCGGGTAGCCGCGATAGAAGGCGCCGCGCCACTCGACCTTCGACTTGGCGCCGCCATCCTCCGGCGTGACGACGAGCCACGACGAGTAGTTGGTGACCGGCAGCACCTTCACGTCGACCTTGTCGATCCGGTACATGAGCGTCATCTTCTCGGGCTCGAGCTTGGCGACTTCCTCTTCCACCGTCGCGCCGTTCTTCAGCGTGAGGGTGCGCTTGGCGCCCGCCGCGCTGCCGCCGGTGCCCTCGGTCTTGGCCACCACCGGGATCCAGCCGCCGTCCTGGAAATTGCCGACCACTTCCCAGACCTTGGCCGGCGGGGCGTTGATCACGATGGTCTCGCTGACCTTCTGGCGGGTCGGGCCGTGCGCCTGCGCGCCGGAAGCGGCGACGGCGAGAGAGACGGCGGCCACCGCCACCGTGAGCAGTTCGAACTTCATCGTTTCCATCCCGGAACAGTTGATGTTGTGACGCTTCTTGGCGGACGTTGGCCGCCCGTTGCCAACCAGTCTAGGAGCGGAATCGCCGGCCGTGAACTCTTTTGCGGGGCGAAAATGTCGCGGGCGAATTCTTAGAGATTTCTAAGAAAATTCCTTGAGAATCTTGAGAAAGGCGGCGCCGAACGCCTCCAGCTTGGCGGCGCCGACGCCCTTGACGCCGGCGAGCTCGGTGCGGGTGCGCGGGTGCTCCACCGCCATCTCCTCCAGCGTGCGGTCGGCGAAGACCACATAGGCCGGCACGCCGCGCTCGGCGGCGAGCTCGCGCCGCAACGCCTTGAGTTTCTGGAGCAGCGAGGCCTCGGCGGGGGCGAGCTCGGGCGCCTCGGCGCGGCTGGCGCGGTCGCGGCGCGGTGCCTTGGACGGCGCGCGCAGGGTGAAGGTGCGGGTGCCGTCGAGGATCGACCGGCCGTGATCGGTGAGGGCCAGCGCCCCGAAGCGCTCGGCATCGGCGTGCAGCGCGCCGGTGGCCACCAGCTGGCGCAGCAAGGCGCGCCACTCGGTCGCAGGTCGGTCCGCCCCGGCACCGAAATCGGCGAGCCGGTCATGGCCGCGGGCACAGACCTGGTCGGAGCGCTGGCCGGTGATCACCGCGGCGAGATAGGCGGCGCCGTAGCGCTCCCCCGTCGCGCGGGCGAGGCGCAGGGCGAGGGCGGCCTGCCGGGAGGCGTCGATCACCTTGGGCGGGTCGCGGCAGACGTCGCAATGGCCGCAGGCCTTGGCCCGCTCGCCGAAATAGCCGAGCAGCACCGCGCGCCGGCAGGTGACCGCCTCGCAGAAGCCGACCATGGAATCGAGTCGGCGCGCCTCCACCAGTTTGCGCTCGGGCGAGGACTGCTCCTCGTCGATGAAGCGGCGGCGGGTGGCGATGTCGCCGCCGGAATAGAGCAGGTGTGCCTCGGAGGGCTGGCCGTCGCGGCCGGCGCGGCCGATCTCCTGGTAATAGGCTTCCAGGCTGCCCGGCGCGTCGGCATGCAGCACGTAGCGGACATTCGACTTGTCGATGCCCATGCCGAAGGCGACGGTGGCCACCATCACGATGCCGTCCTCGGCGAGGAAGGCCTCCTGATGCGCGGCGCGCTGCTCGGGGGTGAGGCCGGCATGATAGGGCAGAGCGCGCACGCCGGCGGCCACGAGGCGCTCGGCGGTCTCCTCCACCTTCTTGCGGGAGATGCGGTAGACGATGCCGGGCACGCGCGGGCGCGCCTTCACATAGCTCTCGATCTGCCGGGCCGGATCCTTCTTCTCTTCCATGCCGATGAAGATGTTCGGCCGGTCGAAGCCGGAGACGAACACCCGCGCGGTGCCGCCGAACAGCCGCTCGACGATGTCGCCCTGCGTCGCCTTGTCGGCGGTGGCGGTGAGGGCGACGAGGGGCACGGCGGGGAAGATCTCGCGCAGCCGGCCGAGCTGGAGATATTCGTTGCGGAAGGAGTGACCCCATTGCGAGATGCAATGCGCCTCGTCCACCGCGACGAGGCCGAGCGGCAGGCGGGAGAGCGCCTGCAGCATGCGATCGGTCATCAGCCGCTCGGGGGCGAGGTAGAGCAGGCGCACCTCGCCGGCCGCGACGCGGCGCCAGATGGCGACATTGTCCTCGCGCGGCTTGCCGGAATGGATGGCCTCCGCCGCCACGCCCTGCAGCTTCAGGGCGTTCACCTGGTCGTCCATCAGCGCGATCAGCGGCGAGATGACGATGGAGAGGCCGCCCAGCGTCAGCGCGGGGAGCTGGTAGCACAGCGACTTGCCGGCGCCGGTCGGCATCACCGCCAGCGTCGGCACGCCGGCGAGCACCGCGTCCACCACCTCCTGCTGGCCGGGGCGGAAGCGGTCGAAGCCGAACACCTCGGCGAGGATGGCGGTCTTGCGGGCCTCGATCTCCGGCGCGAGCACGTCGGAGGCGGCGGAAGCGGTGGCGCGCATGTTCATGCCGGACGGCGCCCGGCATATCCGTCCCGGACGGCAGACAGGCTCTGGACGGCCGTGGCGGCGATGGACATGGTGCGGCCTCCCTGCCGGTCTTGAGAGAATCAGTGCGGATGGCGCCGGAGCTCACCCTCGGTTTAACCCTAGTCGCGCTGCTGTTCGAGGCCGCTTTCGGCTATCCGGCCCTGCTCGTGGCGCGCATCGGCCATCCGGTGATGTGGGCGGGAGGGCTGATCGGCTGTCTCGACCGGCATCTCAACCGCGACCGCGACCCGGCGTGGCGGCGCAAGATCGCCGGGATCGCGGCGCTGCTGGTGCTGCTGGCGCTGTGCGTCGGCATGGGGATCCTCGCGCAGAGGGCGTTGCTGGCGCTGCCCTTCGGGTTTTTGGCGGTGGCGCTGCTCGGCTCGACGCTGCTGGCGCAGCGCAGCCTTTACGAGCACGTCGCGCGAGTGGCGGAGGGGCTCGACGCCGGGCTCGCCGAGGGACGGGCGGCGGTGTCGATGATCGTCGGGCGCGACCCCGACGCGCTGGACGAGGCCGGGGTGTCGCGGGCGGCGATCGAGAGCCTCGCGGAGAATTTCTCCGACGGCATCGTGGCGCCGGCCCTGTGGATGGCGATCGGCGGGCTGCCGGGCATCTGCCTCTACAAGGCGGCGAACACCGCCGACAGCATGATCGGGCACCGTACGCCGCGCCACAACGATTTCGGCTGGGCGGCGGCGCGCTTCGACGACGTGATCAACCTGCCGGCCTCGCGGCTGGCCGGCTGGCTGATGATCGCGGCGGCGCTGCTGATGCCGGGCGCCTCGGCGCGGCAGGCGTGGCGGGCGGTGCGGCGCGATGCGCGGTTCCACAAATCGCCCAATGCCGGCTGGCCGGAGGCGGCCTTGGCCGGGGCGCTGGGATTGGCGCTGGCCGGGCCGCGCGTCTATCACGGCCAGCTGGTGACGGACGGCACCATGGGCACCGGCGGGCGGCGCGCGTGCACGGCCGAGGATATAAGGCGGGCGCTGGCGCTGTACCGTATCGCCGACGCGCTCCTGATCGCGCTGGTCGCGGCGGGGGCGGCGGCGTTCTGGGCGATGTGAGGGGGGCGGCGGTGGCCCGCGTGCTTCGAGGCGCGCTGCGCTCGCTGCTCGGCAGGACGGATATTCAGAATTGTCCAGCATGACGGATCGTCGGATCCGTTGGGGGCGCTTCCCGCCGTCGCGCCGTCATGGCCGGGCTTGACCCGGCCATCCATGGCTTCGGTTCGGCGTCTTCGGTTCCGCTCGGCGTGTCCGGCCGAAGGCGTGGATCCCCGGGCCGAGCCCGGGGATGACGGTGCTCCGGCTGGGGGCGGCGTCGGCATCGCAGGGGAGGCGGGGCGGCTCGTCATGGATCGTCGGAACCGTTGGGGGCGCTTCCCGCCGTCGTGCCGTCATGGCCGGGCTTGACCCGGCCATCCACGTCTTTGGTTCGGCGACTTCGGTTCCGCTCGGCGTGCCCGGCCGAAGGCGTGGATCCCCGGGCCGAGCCCGGGGATGACGGTGCTCCGGCTGGCGGCGGCGTCGGCATCGCAGGGGAGGCGGGGCGGCTCGTCATGGATCGTCGGAACCGTTGGGGGGCTTCCCGCCGTCGCGCCGTCATGGCCGGGCTTGACCCGGCCATTCACGTCTTCGGTTCGGCGTCTTCGGTTCCGCTCGGCGTGCCCGGCCGAAGGCGTGGATCCCCGGGCCGAGCCCGGGGATGACGGTGCTCTGGCTGGGGGCGGCGTCGGCATCGCAGGGGAGGCGGGGCGGCTCGTCATGGATCGTCGGACCCGTTGGGGGCGCTTCCCGCCGTCGCGCGGTCATGGCCGGGCTTGACCCGGCCATTCACGTCTTCGGTTCGGCGTCTTCGGTTCCGCTCGGCGTGCCCGGCGAAGGCGTGGATCCCCGGGCCGAGCCCGGGGATGACGGTGTTCTGGCTGGGGGCGTCGGCATCGCAGGGGAGGCGGGGCGGCTCGTCATGGATCGTCGGAACCGTTGGGGGCGCTTCCCGCCGTCGCGCCGTCATGGCCGGGTTTGACCCGGCCATCCACGTCTTCGGTTCGGCGTCTTCGGTTCCGCTCGGCGTGCCCGGCCGAAGGCGTGGATCCCCGGGTCGAGCCCGGGGATGACGGTGTTCTGGCTGGGGGCGTCGGCATCGCAGGGGAGGCGGGGCGGCGCTGCTCGCGCACGACCTCCTGCTCCCTGCGCGATTTCCTATCGCTGCTGCGCGATCGCCACTCCCCCCGCGAGCTCCAGCAGCCGCTCCAGCTTCACATGCGCGGCGAGGTGGTCGGCCAGCGCGTCGAGCGCCGCCTCGACGCCGGCCTCGTAGTCGAGCGCGCTCGGCGGGGCGCCGAGGCGGGCGAGCCAGGCGGAACGCTGGGCATCGTCGGCGAACAGGCCGTGCGCATAGGTGCCGACGATGCGGCCATCGGCCGAGGTCGCGCCCTCGGGATGAGAGGAGCCCGTTGCGCCATCGACATGGGCGAAGGGGCGGGCGCGGTCGGGGCCGTCCGTCGCGCCCATATGCATCTCGTAGCCGCGGAAGGCGATGCCGTCGGCGCTGGTGCCGGCGATCGGCACGAGGCGCTTTTCCACTGTGAGCACCGTGTCGACGGCGAGCAGGCCGAGGCCGGGAACCTTGCCGGCCGGGCCTTCCATGCCCATCGGATCGTTGATGGTGCGGCCGAGCATCTGGTAGCCGCCGCACAGGCCGAGCACCCGGCCGCCGCGCCGCACATGCGCGGCGATGTCGATGTCCCAGCCGCTCGCGCGCAGTTCGGCGAGATCGGCAATCGTGGATTTCGAGCCGGGCAGGATGACGAGGTCGATGTCGCCGGGCAGCGGTTGGCCGGGCGCCAGGCGGATCAGCTCGACGGCGGGCTCGGCCTCCAGCGGGTCGAGGTCGTCGAAATTGGAGATGCGCGGCAGGATCGGCACGGCGATGCGCAGCCTGGCGCCCGGCTTGGCGGCGGGGGCGGCGTCGAGGGCGAGGGCGTCCTCGGCGGGCAGGCGGCGCGCGTCCCTGAAGAAGGGGATCAGGCCGAGATTTTCCCAACGCGTGCGCCGCGCGATCTCGTCCATGCCGCTCGCGAACAGGGCCGGGTCGCCGCGGAAGCGGTTGACGAGAAAGCCCTTGATCATCGCCGCGTCTTCCGGGGCGATCACCGCCCGGGTGCCGACCAGGCTGGCGATGACGCCGCCGCGGTCGATGTCGCCGATGAGGATGACCGGCACGCCGGCGGCACGGGCGAAGCCCATATTGGCGATGTCGGCGGCACGCAGATTGATCTCGGAGGCCGAGCCGGCGCCTTCCACCAATATGAGGTCGGCCTCCGCGCGGAGCCTGTCGAAGCTCGCCAGCACCGGGGCCATCAGCTCGGGCTTGAGCTTCTGGTAATCGGCGGCGCGGGCGCTGCGCCACGCCTTGCCCTGCACGACGATCTGCGCGCCGGTCTCGCTCTGCGGCTTCAGCAGCACCGGGTTCATGTGGACGCTGGGCGGCACGAAGGCGGCGCGGGCCTGCAGCGCCTGCGCGCGGCCGATCTCGCCGCCATCGGCGGTGACGGCGGCGTTGTTCGACATGTTCTGCGGCTTGAAGGGGCGGACCCTCAATCCCTGCCGGGCGAAGGCGCGGGCGAGGCCGGCGACGATCAGCGACTTGCCGACATCCGAGCCGGTGCCCTGGAACATCAGGGCACGGCCCCGGCGAGAGGCGGCGGTCATCGCCGAACCTTAGAGCAGACCGTTATGAGCGGCCTGCTTCCAGATAGTCGACGCGGCGCTCCAGATTGGCCTCGCGCACCATGCCGGGAATGAGGAACAGGTCGACGATCTGGCCGATGCCGAGCAGGCCGAGCGTCAGCAGCCACAGCGCGCCGGTCCAGTAGCGGCCGGCATAGAAGCGATGGATGCCGCAGACCCCGATCAGGCCGAACAGCCAGAAGAGATAGGCAACCGGTGTGGAGCGCATGGGCGCGCCTCTTCCTCTCAAAGCCACGCCGCACGATCCGGCGTCCCTGCTGAGATAGGGATGACGCAGCGGGATTTCGAGAGGGCGGCATCAGAACTCGATGCCCTTCTGCGCCTTCACGCCCGCCTTGAAGTGGTGCTTCACCAGCGTCATCTCGGTGACGAGGTCGGCGGCCTCGATCAGCTCGGCCTTGGCGTTGCGCCCGGTGACGACGACATGGAGATCCGGGCGCCGCGCGGCGAGCGTCGCGACCACCTCGTCGAGGGGAAGGTAGTCGTAGCGCAGGGCGATGTTGAGCTCGTCGAGGATGACGAGGCCGACGGACGGGTCGGCCATCAGCTCGCGCGCCTTCTCCCAGGCCCGGAGGCAGGCGGCGATGTCGCGGGCCTTGTCCTGGGTTTCCCAGGTGAAGCCCTCGCCCATGGAATGCCAGGCGACGCGGTCGCCGAAGGCTTGAAGCGCGTCGCGCTCGGCCGAGTGCCAGGCGCCCTTGATGAACTGCACCACGCCGACCCGGCCGCCATGGCCGAGCACGCGCAGGGCGAGGCCGAAGGCGGCGGTGGACTTGCCCTTGCCGGCACCGGTGTGGACGATGAGGAGGCCCTTCTCGATGGTCTTCTCCGCCACCTCGGCGTCCTGCACGGCCTTGCGCTTCGCCATCCTGTCGCGATGGCGGGCGGCCTCCTCGGGGGAGATGTCGGTCATCACTTCACCTTCATGGGAATGCCGGCGACCACCAGGGTCACCTCGTCGGCCAGCGCGGCGAGCTGCTGGTTGAGCCGGCCCTGCGCGTCGCGGAAGCGGCGGGCGAGGGCGTTTTCCGGCACGATGCTCATGCCGACCTCGTTGGAGACCGCCACTACCGGGCCGTCATGGGCAATGAGCGCGGTCTCGAGGATCGCCGAATCCATGTCGGGATCGGCGTCGGCCAGCAGGCGGTTGGTGAGCCAGAGCGTCAGGCAGTCGATCAGCACCGGGGCGCCGGGCGGAAGCGCGGCCAGCGCTCCCGCGAGGTCGTGCGGGACGTCGACGGTGAGCCAGCCTTCGCCGCGGCGGGCGCGGTGCCGGGCGATGCGCTCCTCCATCTCGGCATCATAGGCCTGCGCCGTGGCGAGATAGTACCACGGCGCAGGGAAGCGCTCGACCAGCGCCTCGGCGTGGCGGCTCTTGCCGGAGCGCGCGCCGCCGAGGACGAGGGTGAAAGGCATGGCGCCGCTCAGCCCGCCCGCGCGCCGAGGCGCGGACGCAGCCAGCCCGACAGGCCGCCCAGCAGGACCCAGAACAGGAAGCTCACCGCCACCGAGGCGACGACGAAGCTGTGATGCAGCGATTCCGGGATCGGGCTGTCATGGCTCACCGGCTGCGGCGCCCCGACGAGATGCGGCAGCAGGATCGCCCCGGCGCCCAGCGCGGCGAAGAGCGGCGAGCGGCCGAAGACCAGCAGCGCGAGGCCGGCGGCGGTGGCGACCGCGGTGCCGATCCACCAGAGCTGGCGGGCCATGAGATCGGCCGCCGGCATGGCCGGCAGTTCCGGCGGCAGGCCGAGCCCGGGTGCGAGCGTGAACACCGCGAAGCCGGCAAGGCCCCAGAGAATGCCCTCGCGCCAGCTGGACAGGCCGCCCTTCAGCTCGGTGGCGGCCACCAGCAGCAGGCCGAAGCCGAAGGCGGTGAGGATGCTGGCGACGACGGTGAAGGCGTTGCGCTCGAAGCCGTCGGCGGGCGCCCATTCGTCGCCGTCGCCATGGTCGTGCGCCGGCGCGCCGGCCTCGTGGTCGTGCGCCTCGCCGGCGGCGTGGGCATGCGTGTCGGCTGCCGCTTCCCCGCCCTCGAAGGTCTCGGCCTTGAGGATGAGCGGCACGGTGGTGACGAGATGAACGGCGGCGGAAGCCACGCCGGTGGCGATGCCCGCCACCAGCGCGACGAGCAGGATCGTCCGAAACAGAGACATGGAACCCCCCGTCAGTGGCAGGGGAAGGCGTTGACGTGGCGGATGTCGTGCGCCGCATTGTGCGCGGCGGCGATGTGGGAGAAGCCCACCCCGCCGATCACGAACACGCCGAGCAGGGCGGCGAAGGTGATGGCGAGCGCGCGCGAGGCCGGGGTCTCGGCGGCGGCTTGTGCGGAATGCGGCTGTGCGTTCAGGCGATTCATGGTCGTCTCCTTCTGCCCTCCACCCGAGGGCCGGCCCTTCCCGGGCCAGAGGTGATGTCGACGGCCGGTCTCCTGGCTCGCGGGTCCTCGCCTGTCCCTCCGCCTTCCCGGATCGCTCCAGTGGCCGTTGGAGGCAGGCTCGCCGCTCACAGTTGCGGGGGCAGCCGCGGAATCGACCCGCCCGAAAGCGAAGGTCCCACCGCGTTCCCGTCTTGCGTCCCGTGCCCATCACGGGAACCGTCGACTGCCTCCAACTATACCGGGCGGCGGGGGCGTCGCAATGCCCCTGCGTTGACATTCCCCCTCCGCGCTCCTTTAGTGGCGGCGATCGACGGTTTCCTCCCTCACCGGGAGGGACGAAGAGGGAATGCGGTGCGTCGGCCTCGCGAAGCTTTTCGCAAGGCGGCAATTCCGCGGCTGCCCCCGCAACTGTGAGCGGCGAGCCCGAGCCACAAGCCACTGGAGCGATCCGGGAAGGCGGCGATGAGGGCGGCGACCCGCGAGCCAGGAGACCTGCCGACGGTCCGGTCGTGCGTGCCGGCGGGGTGCCCGGCGAGCAGGTGGAGCCGTCCGGCATGCGTGCGGGCGGCTTGCGCGGGAGGCTCCCGCGGCCGGCGTGCCCCGATCTCGCAACGCCGCCGGAGACGCCCGATGACCGCCCCAGCTTCCGCCTCGCTCGCCCATCCGAGCCTCGAAAGGGTTCCCTGCACCATCGTCACCGGCTTTCTCGGCGCCGGCAAGACGACGCTGATCCGCCATGTGCTGGAGAACGCCAGGGGCAAGCGCCTGGCGGTGATCGTCAACGAGTTCGGCGATGTCGGCATCGATGGCGAGATTCTGAAGGGCTGCGGCATCGACACCTGCCCGGAGGAGAATGTCGTCGAGCTGGCCAATGGCTGCATCTGCTGCACGGTGGCCGACGATTTCGTGCCGGCGCTCGATGTGATTCTCTCCCGCGCGCCGAAGGTCGACCACATCCTGATCGAGACCTCCGGCCTCGCGCTGCCCAAGCCGCTGGTGCAGGCCTTCCACTGGCCGGCGATCAGGAGCCGGGTGACGGTGGACGGCGTGGTGGCGGTGGTGGACGGCGAGGCGCTGGCCTCCGGCCGGGTGGCGCATGACCATGACGCGCTGGCCGAGCAGCGGGCGGCCGACGCCTCGCTCGACCATGACGACCCGATCGAGGAGGTGTTCGACGACCAGATCGCCTGTGCCGACCTGGTGGTGCTGACCAAGGCCGACCTGATCGACGCCGACGGCGCGGTGCGCGCCCGCGCCGAGCTCGACGCCGAGCTGCCCCAGGGCGTGAAGGTGGTGCAGGTGACGCGCGGCCGGCTCGACCCGGCGGTGCTGCTGGGTCTCGGCGTCGGCACCGAGGACGACATCGAGAACCGCCGCACCCATCACGACGACGAGGCCGATCACGACCACGACGATTTCGACAGCTTCGTCGTCGAGGTGCCGGAGATCGGCGATCCGGCGGAGTTCGCCGCGCGGGTGGCGAAGGCGGCCGAGGAGGCCGAGGTCCTGCGCGTGAAGGGGTTCCTCGCGGTGGAAGGCAAGCCGATGCGGCTGCTGGTGCAGGCGGTGGGACCGCGGGTGGAGCATCATTACGACCGGGCCTGGGCGGAAGGCGAGCGGGGCGGGCGGCTGGTCGCCATCGGGCTGAAGGGGCTGGACCGGGCGAAGGTGGAGGCGATCCTCGCCGGCGCGCCGGTCCCGGCCTGAGCGCGCGGCCCGGGGACGATCGGTTCGAGGCGCCATGCATATCCTCGCCACCAGTTCCGCTTCGCTCGACGATCTCGCCGAGCCTGTCGATCTCCGGCAGCCGCCGGCGGAGCTGGTGGTGGCCTCCTTCGCCGACAGCGACCTGACGGCGCTCGCGCGTGCGGTGGGCCATGGCGCGGACGAGGGCACCGGCGAGAAGCCGCCGAGCCTGGCGCTGGCCAATCTGCGCGAGCTGAAGCACCCGATGTCGGTCGATCTCTGGGTCGACCGGCTGGCGCCACGGGCGAAGATCGTGGTGGTGCGGCTGCTCGGCGGGCTCGACTGGTGGCGCTACGGCGTCGAGCGGCTCGGCGCGGCGGCGCGGGCGCATGGCTTCCAACTGGCGGTGCTGCCGGGCGAGGACCGCGACGATCCGCGCCTCGCGGGCGCCTCGACGCTGGACGAGGCGGCGCTCGCGGCGCTGCTCGGCTATTTCCGTGCCGGCGGGCCGGAGAATATGCGGGCGCTGCTGGCCCTGCTGGGGCGCCATGCCGGTCGCGCCGCCGAGGTGCCGCCGCCGCGACCGCTGCCGCTGGCGGGGTTTTATGCGTGGGCGGGGGCGGGTGGATTGTCCTCCCGGCGGCATCTCCCCTCACCCCAACCCTCTCCCCGGCGGGGAGAGGGAGCCGGTCGCGCCGAGGGGAAAGCCCTCTCCCCGCCGGGGAGAGGGGTGGGTGAGGGGGAAGCTCCGGTAACCGACAGGGGCGAGCGACCGGGGGAGGCGCAGGCGGTTGCGGACGATGCGGCCCCCGTCATCCCTATCCTATTCTATCGCTCGCTGCTGATGGCCGGCGACACCGCGCCGGTCGATGCGCTCTGTGCGGCGCTGGCCGCGCGCGGGCTGTCGCCGCGTCCCATTTTCGTCGCCAGCCTCAAGGACCCGCACGCCGCCGATTTCCTGCGCCGCGCGCTGCCGGAGATGCGGCCGGCGGCGATCGTCACGCTCACCGCCTTCGCCGCCGCCGAGGCCGGGGAGGCGAGCGTGCTCGACCTGACCGACGCGCCGGTGATCCAGGCGGTGGTGGCGACGACGAAGCGCGCCGCATGGCAGGAGGGCGCGCGGGGGCTGGCGAGCGCCGACCTCGCCATGCATGTGGTGCTGCCCGAGCTCGACGGGCGGCTGCTCGCGGGCGCCGTTTCATTCAAGGATCCCGCCGAGGAAGCCGGCTTCGCGCATCTCGTCAACCGGCCGGAGCCGGAGCTCATCGACGCGGTGGCCGACAGGGTGGCGGCGCTGGTGCGGCTGCGGCGGCTGCCGCCGGCGGAACGGCGCGTGGCGATGATCCTGCCGGACTATGCCGGCGCCGCCGGGCGGACCGGCTGGGCGGTGGGGCTGGACGTGCCGGCGAGCGCGCGGGCGGCGCTGGCCGACATGAAGCTCGCCGGCTATCGGGTGGAAGGCGTGCCCGAGGACGAGCGGGCGCTGGTGGCGGCGCTGACGGGGGAGGACGGGGCGCCCGCTCGCCCCTCGCATTCATCTCTCGCGCCCCCTCATCCCGAGGTGCGAGCGGAGCGAGCCTCGAAGGGAGCTCGGGAAGGCGCGCCCGGAGACCCGTCCTTCGAGGCCCGGCTGCGCCGGGCACCTCAGGATGAGGTGGTGCGGGTTGCAGGGGATGAGGGTGTACCGGATTCACGGGACGAGGCTGCACTCGGCCTGGCGGATTACCGCCGCCTCCGCGCCGCCCTCCCTGCCGAGGCCGTCGCCGCGATCGAGGCGGCGTGGGGGCCCCCGGAGGACGACCCCGCCGGCTTCGACGGGGCTTTCCGCTTCCGGGTGCTCCGCTGCGGCAACGTCCTCGTCGCGCGGGCGCCGGATCGCGGCTCGCATGCCGAGCGGCGGGCGCAGTATCACGATCCGGCGCTGCCGCCGCGCCATGCGCTGATGGCCTTCGGGCTGTGGCTGCAGCGCGAGGTGGACGTGCTGGTGCACATGGGCGCGCATGGCACGCTGGAATGGCTGCCCGGCAAGCAGGTGGCGCTGACCCCGGCCTGCTTCCCCAGCCTCGTCGTCGGGGCGCTGCCGGTGGTCTATCCGTTCATCGTCTCCAATCCCGGCGAGGCGGCGCAGGCGAAGCGACGCCTCGCCGGCGTGACGCTCGGCCATTTGCCGCCGCCGCTGAAGGATGCCGAACTCGACGGCGACGCGCGCGATCTCGAGCGTCTCGTCGATGAATATGCGCAGGCGGACGGGCTCGACCGGCGGCGGCGCGAGAGGCTGGCGCGGCTGATCGTCGAGGAGGCCGCGCGCACCGGGCTGGGACGCGACGCCCGCATCGACGGCACCGACGAGGGCGAGGCGCTGCGGCGCATCGATGCCTTCCTGTGCGATCTCAAGGAACTGCGGCTGAAGGACGGCTTCCATGTCTATGGCCGCGGCGCCTGCGGGGCGGCGGAGCGCGACGGATTGCTCGCCGCGCTCGCCGGGCGGCGGGTGGCGGCCGGGCCGGCGGGGGCGCCCGCGCGCGGGCGATCGGACGTCCTGCCCACCGGGCGCAACCTCTTCACCGCCGATCCGCGCGGCCTGCCGACGCCGACCGCCATGGATCTCGGCCGGCTCGCCGCGCAGGAGGTGGTGCGCGCTTACTGCCAGGCGCATGGCGACTGGCCGCGCGCGCTGGTGCTCGATTTGTGGGGCAGCGCGACGCTGCGCACCGGCGGCGAGGAGATCGCGCAGGGGCTGGCGCTGATCGGCGCCCGGCCGGTGTGGGACCCGGCGACCGGGCGCGTCACCGGCATCGAGGTGCTGCCGCCCGCGGCGATGGGGCGGCCGCGGGTGGATGTCACCTTCCGCATCTCCGGGCTGTTCCGCGACCTGTTCCCGGCGCAGATCGCGCTGCTCGACGCGGCGCTGAAGGCGGTGGCCCGCCGCGACGAGCCCGCCGGGGAGAACCCGCTGGCGGCGGCGGGCGAGGGGGCGCCGCGCATCTTCGGCACCGCCCCGGGGGCCTATGGCGCCGGGCTCGACGCGCATGCCGGCGAGCGGGATGCGGCGGCGGCCGGCGTGGCCTATCTCGCGGCGGCGTCCCACGCCTATGGCGGCACCGAGGGCGCGGCGCGGCCGGCGGGCGGGGCCTTCGCGGCGCGGGTGGCGGCGGCCGACCTGATCGTGCACGGGCAGGACGATCCGGGCCGCGACCTGCTGGAGGGCGATGCCGACCTCGCCTTTCTCGGTGGCTTTGCGGCGGCGGCGGCGGCCATGGGGCGGGCGCCGGACCTGGTGGTGCTCGACACCCACGATCCGGCGCGGCCGCGGGCGCGGCCGCTCGACGAGGCGTTGGCGCGCCTCGTGCGGCGGCGGGTGGCGCCGGCCTATGTTGACGGCCTGCTGCGCCACGGCCCGCGCGGGGCGGCGGAGATGGTGGAGACCGTCGACCGGCTGGTCGGTTTCGCCGAGGTGACGCCAGCGGTGCCTTCGCATCTGATCGACCTGATCCACGCCGCCTATGTCGCCGACGAACGGGTGCGGGATTTCCTCGCCGCGCAATCGCCGGAGGGGGCGCTGTTCGTCGCCGGGCGGCTGGAGGGTGCGCGGGCGCGGGGGCTGTGGCATCCCAAGCGCAACGATGTCGGCGCGGCGCTCGACGAGTTGCGCGGGAAAGGATCCGGCGAGGAGGCGGCGGAATGAGCGGCGCCGCCGGCAATGCCGCCGCCTTCAGGCGCGGCGCCTGCCCGACCCTGCCGGCGCCGATGGCGACCGGCGACGGACTGCTGGCGCGGCTCGCGCTCGCCGGGCCGCTGACGCCCCCGCAGGCCGCCGGGCTGGCGGCTCTGGCGCGGGATTGCGGCAATGGCATCATCGAGGTGACGGCGCGGGGGAAGCTGCAGCTGCGCGGGCTCGACGCGGTGGGGGCGGCGCGTCTGGCGGAGGGCGTGGGCGCGCTCGGCCTCGCGCTGCGCGAGGGGCTGGGCATCGAGACGAGCGCGCTGGCCGGGCGCGATCCAGCCGAGGCCTTCGATCCGCGTCCGCTGGCGGCGGCGATCGCGCAGGCGGCGCAGGTGGCAGGGCTGGCGGACCGGCTGGCGCCGAAGGTGAGCGTCGGCATCGATGGCGGCGGGGCGCTGGGCCTCGCCGGGCGCGATCTCGACATCGCGGTCTCGCCGGCGGCGGCCGGTTTTCGCATCGCGGCGGCCGGCGTGGCGATCGGGCGGACCCCGGCGCCGGGGCCGGTGGTGCTGGCGCTGCTGGAACGGCTCGCCGCCCTGGGGCCGCAGGCCAGAATGCGCGACCTGCTGGCGGCGGAGGGAGCGGCGGCGCTCGGCGCCGGGCTGGTGCCGGCCGAGGGGCGGGTCCCGTCGCCGGGCGAGCCGGTGGGCCGGCACGCGCTGGCCGAGGGGCGACATGGGGCGGGAAGATGCGCGCTCGGCCTCGCTCTGCCCTTCGGACAGATCGAGGCGGAGGGGTTGCAGGCGCTGGCCGGCCGGGCGGCCGAGCTCGGCGCGGACTTCATCGAGCCGGCCGGCGGGCGGGCGCTGGTGATCGGGCCATTGGACGAGGCGCGGGCCGATGCGCTGGCGCAAGCGGCCGGCGCGGCCGGCCTGATCGTCGACGCCGCCGATCCGCTGCGCCGGATCGCGGCCTGCCCGGGTGCGCCGGCCTGCGGCTCGGCGCGATTCGCCACGCGGGCGCTCGCCCGGCAATTGGTGCGCGGCCTCGCCGGAGGCCGCACGGTGCATGTCTCGGGCTGCGTGAAAGGCTGTGCGCATCCCGGCCGGGCCGACCTCACCA
Source organism: Ancylobacter oerskovii (assembly GCF_018390555.1). Taxonomy (GTDB): domain Bacteria; phylum Pseudomonadota; class Alphaproteobacteria; order Rhizobiales; family Xanthobacteraceae; genus Ancylobacter; species Ancylobacter oerskovii. The sequence goes on from NZ_JAHBGB010000044.1 coordinate 44,622, forward strand.
TCGTGGGGCTGGACGAAGGGGCCGGGATCGTGGTCGAAGGCACGCCGCGCGACGCGCCGGTGCGGATCGTCCCCTTCGACGCGGCGGCCGGGGTCGTGCGTGCGTTTCTGGAGAGCGAGCTTGGCTGAGGCCCACGACTACATGCGCGACGACTACATACGCGACGGCAACGCCATCTATGAGCGCTCCTTCGCGATCATCCGCGAGGAGGCCGAGCTCGGCCGCTTCACGCCGGAGGAAGCGGATGTCGCGGTGCGGATGATCCATGCCTGCGGCCTCGTCGAGGCGGCGCTCGCCATCGACTTCGCGCCCGGTCTGGTCGGCGCGGCGCGGCGGGCGCTGGCGGCGGGCGCGCCGATCCTGTGCGACGCGCAGATGGTGGCGCATGGGGTGACGCGGGCGCGGCTGCCGGCGAACAACGAGGTGATCTGCACGCTGCGCGATCCCTCCGTGCCGGGGCTGGCGGAGCGGCTCGGCACCACCCGCTCGGCGGCGGCGCTGGAATTGTGGCGCGACCGGATGGAGGGGGCGGTGATCGCCATCGGCAACGCGCCGACGGCGCTGTTCCAGCTCATGGAGATGCTCGACGCCGGCGCGCCGAGGCCGGCGGCGATCCTCGGCATCCCCGTCGGCTTCGTCGGCGCGGCGGAATCCAAGGAGGCGCTGGCGGCGGGCGATCACGGCGTGCCGTGGCTGGTGGTGCGCGGGCGGCTGGGCGGCAGCGCCATGACGGCGGCGGCCATCAACGCGCTGGCGAGGGCGGGGATATGAGCGCGGCGATTGCGGGTGGCTGCCTGATCGGCGTCGGCGTCGGCCCCGGCGACCCCGAGCTGATGACGCTGAAGGCCGCGCGCGCGCTCGGCGAGGCCGATGTCGTCGCCTATTTCGCCAAGCGCGGCAAGGACAGCCATGCGCGGGCCATCGCGCAGGCGCATTTCCGCGCCGGGGCGCTGGAGCTGCCGCTCGACTATCCCGTGACCACCGAGCTCCACCGCCATGACGAGGGCTACCGGTCGCAGATCACCGGCTTCTACGACGACAGCGCCCGGCTCGTGGCCGGGCATCTCGACGCCGGGCGGAAGGTGGCGGTGCTCTCCGAGGGCGATCCGCTGTTCTACGGCTCCTACATGCACCTGCATGTGCGCCTCGCGGCGCGCTACCCGACCGAGGTGATTCCCGGCGTCACCGGCATGTCCGGCTGCTGGTCGCAGGCGGGCACGCCGATCGCCCAGGGCGACGACGTGCTCAGCGTGCTGCCGGGCACGCTGGAGGAGGCCGAGCTGGCGCGGCGGCTGGCGGCGGCCGACGCGGCGGTGATCATGAAGGTGGGGCGCAACCTGCCGAAGATCCGCCGGGCGCTGGAAACGGCGGGGCGGCTCGACCGGGCGCTCTATGTCGAGCGCGGCACCATGGCCGGCGGCGGGGCGATGCCGCTTGCCGCGCGGGGCGGGGAGGCGGCGCCCTATTTCGCCATCGTGCTGGTGCCCGGCTGGCAATTGCGGGCCGGAGCGGACGAATGAGCGGCCGTCTCAGCGTCATCGGGCTCGGGCCCGGCGAGGCGCGCTGGCTGACGCCGGAGGCGTCGGCCGAGCTGGACGCCGCCGAGGCGGTCTATGGCTACGGCCCGTATCTCGACCGGGTGCCGGAGCGGGACGGCCAGAGCCGGCACGCCTCCGACAATCGCGAGGAGATCGCGCGCGCCGGCGCCGCGCTGGCCCATGCCGCCGGCGGCGCGAAGGTGGCGATGGTCTCGGGCGGCGATCCCGGCGTGTTCGCCATGGCGGCGGCGGTGATCGAGGCGATCGAGGCCGGGCCGGCGGAATGGCGGGGGCTCGATCTGCGCGTGGTGCCGGGCATCACCGCCATGCTGATGGTGGCGGCACGGGCGGGGGCGCCGCTGGGGCATGATTTCTGCGCCGTCTCGCTCTCCGACAACCTCAAGCCGTGGGAGGCCGTGGAGCGGCGGCTGCGGCTCGCCGCGCAGGCGGGCTTCGCGATGGCGTTCTACAACCCGGTGTCGAAGGCGCGGCCCTGGCAGCTCGACCGGGCGTTCGACCTCCTGCGGGCGGAACTGCCGGGCACGGTGCCGGTGATCTTCGGCCGGGCGGCGGGGCGGGCTGACGAGAGGATCGCCACCGTGCCGCTCGCCGCGGCGCGGGGGGACATGGCCGACATGGCGACCTGCATCCTCGTCGGCACAGCCGCCACGCGGATCGTGGCGCGGCCGGGGCGGCCCGATCTCGTCTACACGCCGCGCCGCATGGACGCCGCCCGGCCGGAGCGGCCATGAAGCCGCGCCTCCAGCCAGGCGAGGGCTTCCTCGACGCTCGTCGCGGCCGGCACGTCCGGGCGGGCGGGGCGGGCGAGGAGGATCACCTTCAGGCCGAGAAGGCGGGCGGCGTCGAGCTTGGCGGCGCTCGCCGTTCCCCCGCTGTTCTTGGCGAGGACGATCTCGATGCCGTGCGATTTGAAAAGATCGACCTCGGCGTCGAGGCGGAACGGGCCGCGGTCCAGGAGGTAGCCGGCATCGGCGACGGCGAGCGGCGGCTCGACCGGATCGACGCTGCGGATGAGGTAGCGGTGCTGCGGGGCGGCCTCCAGCGCGTGCACCTCGTTGCGCCCGAGGGCGGCGAAGACGCGGCGCGGGGCTTCGCCGAGCAGAGAGAGGGCGGCGGGAAGCGTCGGCGCCTGCTGCCAGTCGTCGCCGGGGCGGGGCGTCCAGGCCGGGCGGGCGAGTGCGAGGAGCGGCACGCCGGTCCTGCGGGCGGCCTCGGCGGCGTTCGCCGACATGGCGGCGGCGAAGGGGTGGGTGGCGTCGATCAGCGCGTCGATGCCCTCGGCTTGCAAGTGCGCCGCAAGTCCCTCGGCGCCGCCGAAGCCGCCGATGCGGGTCGGCGCCGGATAGGCGACCGGGTTGCGCGTGCGTCCGGCAAGCGACACGCTGGGTGCGATGTCGGCACGGCCCGCGAGCGCCTCCACCAGGGCCCGCGCGTCGCTGGTGCCGCCGAGCACGAGCACGCGCAGCGGAAGGGACGCGGAATGGGGAGCGGCGATGCCGGGAGCTGAAGCCGTGGTGGGTGACATGGTGGGTGACATGGCGGCGGACAATGCGCCGGCGCGGCGCTGGTTGTCCATCGTCGGCCTCGGCGAGGACGGCCTGGACGGGCTCTCGCCGCGCGGGCGCGCGCTGATCGAAGAGGCCGAGGTGGTGTTCGGCGGCGCGCGGCATCTCGCTCTGGCCCGCGAGGCGATCCGCGGCGCGGCGCGGGCGTTTCCCGCCGAGGCACGGGCCTGGCCGAGCCCGTTCGAGGACGGGGTGAGGCAGGTGCTGGCGCTGGCGGGCGGACGGGTGTGCGTCTTGGCCTCCGGCGACCCGTTCCTGCACGGTGTCGGCACGGTGCTGGCGCGGCATGTGCCGGCCGGGGAGATGGAGGTGGTGCCGGCGCCCTCCGCCTTCAGCCTGGCGGCGGCGCGGCTGGGCTGGGCGCTGAACGAGACGGCGCTGGTCTCCGCGCATGGACGGGCGGTGGAGACGGTGCGGCGGCATCTGCACGACGCAAGCCGGGTGCTGGTGCTGACCTCCGATGCCGAAGGGCCGGCGGCGCTGGCGGCGCTGCTCGCCGCGAGCGGGTTCGGTGCCTCGCGCCTCACCGTGCTGGAGGCGCTGGGCGGTCCGCGCGAGCGGGTGCGCGCGGCGCCGGCGGAGGGCTTCGCGCTGGCCGACATCCACCCGCTCAACCTCGTCGGCATCGAGGTGGCGGCGGGCGAGGGCGCGCGGGAGATCCCGCTCACGCCCGGCCTGCCGGACGAGTGGTACGAGAATGACGGGCAGCTGACCAAGCGCGGCATCCGTGCGCTGACGCTGGCGGCGCTGGCGCCGCGCCGGGGTGAATTGTTATGGGACATCGGCGCCGGGGCGGGGTCGATCGGCATCGAATGGATGCTGGCCGATCCCTCGCTCAAGGCCATCGCCATCGAGGAGCGCGGCGAGCGGGCTTCGCGGGTGGAGCGGAACGCGCGGGCGCTCGGCGCCCCCGGCCTGCGGGTGGTGGAGGGCCGGGCGCCGGAGGCGCTGGAAGGATTGCCGGCGCCCGACGTCGTCTTCGTCGGCGGCGGCGCGAGCGAGGCTGGCGTGCTGGAGGCGGCCATCGAGGCGCTCAAGCCCGGCGGGCGGCTGGTCGTCAATGCGGTGACGCTGGAGACCGAGGCGGTGCTGCTGGCGCGCCACGCCGCGCTCGGCGGCGGGCTGACGCGGATCGCGATGGCGCAGGCCTCCCCCGTCGCCGGCATGACCGGCTGGCGGCCGGCGATGCCGGTCACGCAATGGACGTGGCTCAAGCCGCGCATGGTGGCGCGATGATCGTGGCGGGGGTCGGCAGCCGGCGCGGCGCCAGCGCGCAGGAGGTCTGCGCCGCGGTGCGCGGCGCCCTGGCGCGCTACGGCATAAGGCTCGGCGAGATCTCGCTGATGGCGACGCCGGCGCTGAAGGGATCGGAGCCGGGCATCATGAAGGGGGCGCTCGACCTCGGCCTGCTGCTGGTCATGGTGCCGCAGGCGCAGATGGAGGCGGCGGGGGCGCGGGCCGTCACCCATTCGGAACGGGTGGTGGCGCTGATGGGCGTGCCCTCGGTGGCGGAGGCGGCGGCGCTGGCGGCGGCCGGGCGCGGCTCGACGCTGCTGGGGCCGCGCTTCGTGCTGGGGCCGGTGACGTGCGCGCTGGCGCGCGAGCGCGACAAGGCGAGCCCGGAGGCGGACCCGACATGACCGTGCATTTCATCGGCGCCGGGCCGGGAGCGGCGGATCTCATCACCCTGCGGGGGCGCGAGCTGATCGGCCGCTGTCCGGTGTGCCTCTATGCCGGCTCGCTGGTGCCGGCGGAGATGCTCGGCTGGTGCCCCCCCGGCGCCCGCCTCGTCGACACCGCGCCGCTGTCGCTGGACGAGATCGAGGCGGAATATGTGCGCGCCGAGGCGGCGGGCGCGGATGTGGCGCGGCTGCATTCCGGCGACCTTTCCATCTATTCGGCGGTGGCCGAGCAGATGCGCCGGCTCGACCGGCTCGGCATCGCCTATACGCTGACGCCCGGCGTGCCGGCCTTCGCGGCGGCGAGCGCGGTGCTGGGGCGCGAACTCACCGTACCGGGCGTCGCCCAGAGCGTGGTGCTGACGCGGGTGTCGGGGCGCGCCTCCGCCATGCCGGCGGCCGAGACGCTGGAGGCCTTCGCGTCGACCGGGGCGACGCTGGTGCTGCATCTCGCCATCCATGCCCTGCCGCAGCTGGTCGAGCGGCTGCTGCCCACCCACGGCGCCGACTGCCCGGTGGCGGTGGTGGTGGAGGCGAGCCGGCCAGGCGAGCGGGTGATCACCGGCACGCTGGGAGACATTCTCGCGCGCCATGGCGAGGCGCCGGCGGAGCGGGCGGCGCTGATCCTCGTCGGCCGGGCGCTCGGTGCCGAGGATTTCCGCGAGAGCGCGCTTTACGACGCGCACTACCAGCGCCGCTTCCGGGGGCGGGAATGAAGGGGCGTAGGAGGTGGGGCGGGCGGGCCAGGACGAACATCCTTCGAGGCTCGCTGCGCTCGCAGCTCAGGATGACGGCGCTTTGTGAGCGATCCGAAAGAGCCTGGCCATCCACCGCGCCATCGAAGGGAGACGTCTCCACCGCGCCCTTTCTCTCCCTTTCCCCGTCGGGGAGAGGGAGCTTCGCCGCTCTTTCGGCCATGACGGGTCAGACACTCAGGATGAGGTGGTCCTTGGAGGAGACCGGAAGCAAGGGGACGCGGAGCGGTATACATCCCGGCCGGGCGGTTCAGGATACCGTTCATCCTTGCAAGAAAGAGCACCCTCATCCTGAGGTGCGAGCGCAGCGAGCCTCGAAGGATGCTCGTCCGGGAGCGGCGGCATGACCTCCCTTGAACGCGCCACCGCCGGTCCGCGCGCGATCATCCTCGCCGCGCCGCGCTCCGGCTCCGGCAAGACCACGGTGACGCTCGGCGTCGTCGCGGCGCTGGCGCGGCGGGGGGTGAAGGTGCGGGCGGTGAAGTCCGGGCCGGACTATATCGATCCCGCCTTCCACGCGGTGGCGAGCGGCCGGCCGGGGCTGAACCTCGACAGCTTCGCCATGGCCCCGGAACTGCTGGCCGGCCTCCTCGCCGAAGCCGGGCGCGCCGCGGAACTGGTGATCATCGAGGCCTCGATGGGGCTGTTCGACGGGATTTCCGGCGAGGCGGGCCGTTCCGGCGCCGCCGCCGATCTCGCGGCGCGGTTCGGCCTGCCGGTCGTGCTGGTGATGGACGTTTCCGGGCAGTCGCAATCCGCCGCCGCGGTGGTGCGCGGCTTCGCCGCCCACGACCCGCGGGTGCGGATCGCCGCGGCGCTGCTCAACAAAGTGGCGAGCCCGCGCCATCGCGCACAGGTCGAGGAGGCGATGGCGGCGCTGCCGCTGCCGGTGATCGGCGCCGTGCCGCGCGATGCGACGCTCGGCCTGCCGGAGCGCCATCTCGGGCTGGTGCAGGCCGCCGAGCATCCCGAACTCGCCGCGCATCTCGACCGCCTCGCGGCGATGGCGCAGGCGCATGTCGATCTCGACGCGCTGGTCGGGCTGGCGGCGCCGCTCGATCTCGCGGCGCCGCTGCGGCCGGCGATCGCGCCGCCGGGACAGCGCATCGCGCTGGCCGCCGACGTCGCCTTCGGCTTCGCCTATGAACATCTCGTCGGCGGCTGGCGGGCGGCGGGCGCCGAGATCGTGCCGTTCTCGCCGCTGGCCGACCAGGGGCCGGACGCGGCGTGCGACGTGTGCTGGCTGCCGGGCGGCTATCCCGAACTGCACGGCGGGCGGCTGGCGGCGGCCTCGACCTTTCTCGACGGCGTCCGGCGCTTCGCGGGGAAGCGGCCGGTGCATGGCGAGTGCGGCGGCTACATGGTGCTGGGCGAGGCACTGGAGGATGCCGACGGCGCGACCCATCGGATGCTGGGCCTGCTCGGCCATGAAACCAGCTTCGCCCGCCGCCGGCTCAATCTCGGCTACCGCCGGGCGACGACGCTGGCGCCGGGGCCGCTCGGTCCGCAGGGGACAAGCCTGCGCGGCCACGAGTTCCATTATGCCAGCGTCACAAAGCCCGGCGACGATGCGCCGCTCGTCACACTGGCGGACGGACAGGGTAAGCCGTTGGGGCCGGCGGGAAGCCGGCGCGGCCTCGTCTCCGGGGCCTTCTTCCATGTGATTGCGCAGGAGTGAGCCATGACGCCCTATCGCCGCCTGATCGTGTTGCTGTCCGGGATTTTCGGCGTGGCCGGCGTCGGCCTCGCGGCGGCGGCGGCGCATGCGGTGCCCGATCCCAGCCTCGCCACCGCCGCCAGCTTCCTGATGATCGGCGCCGCGGCGCTGGCCGGCTGCGCGGCGCTGGCGGTGGCGGGCGGGCGACGCCGCTCCTTCGCCGATCTCGGCGCCGGGCTGATCGCGCTGGGCACCCTCCTGTTCAGCGGCGCCATCGCCGTGCGGGTGCTTCTGGATGCCGTGCTTTTTCCTATGGCCGCCCCGACCGGCGGGACTATGCTGATGGTCGGATGGGCGGCGCTGGGACTGGCGGCCTTCGAGAGGGCGCAGGCGCGGGCATGAGGAGCCGCCGGCGAGTTGGCCAAAAGGTTGCATGGCCGGTGCGGGCATTCGCCGGGCCGTTGAACATGGCAGGATGCGGGCGGCCGATCGCCACGGGGAGCGTTAGTCGCAGATGACAGTCGAGGTCGAGAGCAAGATGCTGGACAAGCCGGAGCAGACCACCCAAGCGCCGAGCGCGGCCGGCGACGACGTCGCCAAGTTCCGTGCCGCGGTGATCGCCAAGCTGACCTATGCGGTGGGCAAGAACCCGGCGGCGGCCAGCGACCGCGACTGGTTCCTCGCCACCGCCTTCGCCACCCGCGACCGCATCGTCGACCGCTGGGTGACCTCGACGCGGCAGACCTATTCGGAAGGCCGCAAGCGGGTCTACTACCTCTCGCTGGAATTCCTGATCGGCCGGCTGCTGTTCGACGCGCTGACCAATCTCGAAATGCTGGAGACGGTGCGCGCGGCGCTCGGCGACCTCGGCGTCGACCTCGACCGGCTGCGCCAGGTGGAGCCGGACGCGGCGCTGGGCAATGGCGGCCTCGGGCGCCTCGCCGCCTGTTTCATGGACAGCATGGCGACGCTGTCCATCGCCGCCTATGGCTACGGCATCCGCTACGATCACGGCCTGTTCCGGCAGGTGATCAAGAATGGCTGGCAGCAGGAATATCCCGAGGACTGGCTGTCCTTCGGCAATCCCTGGGAATTCGAGCGGCCGGAAGTCACCTATGATGTCGGCTTCGGCGGCTCGGTGGAGGCGGTGGCGCTGGGCGGCGACCGCAAGAAGCAGGTCTGGCACCCGGCCGAGCAGGTCGAGGCGGTGGCCTACGACACGCCGATCGTCGGCTGGCGCGGCCGGCACGTCAACACGCTGCGGCTGTGGTCGGCCCGCGCGGCCGACCCGCTGCGGCTCGACGCCTTCAACCAGGGCGACCATGTCGGCGCGCTGGTCGACCAGGTGAAGGCCGAGGCGATCTCCAAGGTGCTCTATCCGAGCGACGCCACCCCGGCGGGCCAGGAACTGCGGCTGCGGCAGGAATATTTCTTCACCGCCGCCTCGCTGCACGACCTGATGCGCCGCCATGTCGACACCTTCGGCGACGTGCGCTCGCTGCCCGACAAGGTGTCGATCCAGCTCAACGACACCCACCCCTCGATCGCGGTAGCCGAGCTGATGCGCGTGCTCCTCGACGAGCACGACATCGAATGGGCGCAGGCCTGGGACATCACCAACCGCACCATCTCCTACACCAACCACACGCTGCTGCCCGAGGCGCTGGAGACCTGGCCGGTACCGCTGATGGAGCGGGTGCTGCCGCGCCACATGCAGATCATCTACCTGATCAACGCGCTGCATCTGGAAGCGGTGCGCAAGGAGTTCCCCGGCGACGACGCGCTGCTCTCCTCCGTCTCGCTGATCCAGGAGGATCACGGCCGGCGGGTGCGCATGGGCAACCTCGCCTTCCTCGGCTCGCACTCGATCAACGGCGTCGCGGCGCTGCACAGCGAGTTGATGAAGACCACGGTCTTCAAGGATTTCTACCGGCTCTACCCGGAGCGCATGAACAACAAGACCAACGGCATCACCTTCCGCCGCTGGCTGAACGAGGCCAATCCCGGGCTCACCGCGCTCCTGGTCGACGTGTGCGGGCCGGAGGTGCTGGACGACCCGGCGGCGCTGAAGAAGCTGGAGGCCCATGCCGGCGAGACGGCGCTGCACGACCGGCTCGCCGCGGTGCGCCGGCAGAACAAAGTGGCGCTGGCGCGCCTCATCCGCGACCGGCTGGACATCAAGGTCAATCCCGGCGCGCTGTTCGACGTGCAGATCAAGCGCATCCACGAATATAAGCGCCAGCTGCTCAACGTGCTGGAGACCATCGCGCTCTACGACGCCATGCGCGCCAACCCGGCCAAGGCCTGGGCGCCGCGGGTGAAGATCTTCTCCGGCAAGGCGGCGGCCAGCTACCACATGGCGAAGCTGATCATCAAGCTGGCCAACGACGTCGCCAAGGTGGTGAACGACGACCCCACCGTGCGCGACCTGCTGAAGGTGGTGTTCCTGCCGAACTACAACGTGTCGCTGGCCGAGGTGATCATCCCCGCCGCCGACCTCTCCGAGCAGATCTCCACCGCCGGCATGGAGGCGTCGGGCACCGGCAACATGAAGATGGCGCTCAACGGCGCGCTGACCATCGGCACGCTTGACGGCGCCAATGTCGAGATCAAGGAGCATGTCGGCGACGACAACATCTTCATCTTCGGCCTCACCGCCGAGCAGGTGGAGAAGCGCCGCATCGCCGGCATCGACGAGGCGGCGGCGATCGCGGCCTCGCCGCATCTGGGCGAGGTGCTGGACGCGGTGGGCGCCGGCGTGTTCTCCCCCGACGAGCCCGACCGCTACAAGCCGCTGGTCGACGCGCTGCGCCACCACGACTACTTCCTGGTGACGCCGGATTTCGACAGCTACTGGGATACCCAGCGGCTGGTCGACGCCAAGTGGAACGACCGGCCGGCCTGGTGGACGTCGAGCGCCATCAACACCGCCAATATGGGCTGGTTCTCCTCGGACCGGACCATTTCCGAATATGCCCGCGACATCTGGCACGTCCCGGTGCTGCAGACGCGCTGAACCCCCGGCGGGGCGCCGGGACTGCGGCTTCATGCCTCGGGCGGCGCCCTTCCTCGCATCCGTGACGTTACGTGCTGGACTTATTGCCGGTGGTAAAGGAACCTTCTCCCCGATCGGGTCTTGATGCAGCAGATTCCGATGAGGAAAGGTCGTCGCGCATGCACGCCTGGCAGGCCCCGGACCGCGACGTCGACCTGCTCGTCGGCGGCCGCCACCCTGACCCTTTCGGGCTGCTGGGGCCGCATGAGACGGCGGACGGTCTCGTCATCCGCGCCTTCGTGCCCGGTGCGGAGACGCTCGACGCCTTCGACCTCGACGGCACGCCCGTCGCTAGCCTCGCGCGCCGCCACCGTGCCGGCTTCTTCGAGGGGCGGGTCGCCGACCGCCCGGCCTGGGCGCGCTACACGCTGAAGGCGCGCAATGCCGGCGGCGAATGGTGGCTCGACGACCCCTATGCCTTCGAGCCGGTGCTCGGCCCGCTCGACGACCATCTGATGGTCGAGGGCACGCACACCCAGCTCTATGAGCGGCTCGGCGCGCATCCCAGCCTGCACCAGGGCGTGGAAGGCGTCGCCTTCGCGGTGTGGGCGCCGAACGCGCAGCGCGTCTCGGTGGTCGGCGATTTCAACGCCTGGGACGGGCGACGCCACCAGATGCGCAAGCGCATCGACAGCGGGCTGTGGGAGATCTTCGCCCCCGGCATCGGCGAGGGCGCGATCTACAAATACGAGATCATCGCCGCCGACGGGCGGCTATTGCCGCTGAAGGCCGACCCTTTCGGCTTCCGGGGCGAGTTCCGCCCGGCCACCGGCTCGGTGGTGGCGCGCACCGACGCGTTCGAATGGGACGACGCCGCGCATCTGGCCGCCCGCGAGCAGGGCGAGGCGCGCCGCAAGCCGATGTCGATCTACGAGGTGCATCTCGGCTCCTGGCGGCGCGGCGAGGACAACCGCTTCCTCACCTATGACGAACTCGCCGACCAGCTGATCCCCTATGTCGAGTGGATGGGCTTCACCCATATCGAGCTCTTGCCGATCTCCGAGCACCCGCTCGACGCCTCCTGGGGCTACCAGCCGATCGGGCTCTATGCCCCGACCAGCCGCTTCGGCGACCCGGCCGGCTTCGCGCGGCTGGTCGACCGCGCGCACCGGGCGGGAATCTCGGTGATCCTCGACTGGGTGCCGGCGCATTTCCCCACCGACATCCACGGCCTCGCGCATTTCGACGGCGGCCCGCTCTACGAGCATGCCGACCCCCAGCGCGGCTTCCACCCGGACTGGAACACCGCGATCTATGATTTCGGCCGTCGCGAAGTGGCGAACTTCCTCACCGCCAACGCGCTGTTCTGGCTCGACCGCTTCCATGTCGACGGGCTGCGCGTCGATGCGGTGGCCTCCATGCTCTATCTCAACTATTCGCGCCGCGAGGGCGAATGGTCGCCCAACCCGGACGGCTCCAACGACAACAAGGACGCCGTCTCCTTCCTGCAGCGGGCCAATGTCACGCTCTATGGCGAGCATCCCGGCACGGTGACCATCGCCGAGGAATCCACCTCCTGGGCCGGGGTCTCGGCGCCGGTGCATGCGGGCGGGCTCGGCTTCGGCTTCAAGTGGAACATGGGCTGGATGCACGACACGCTGGATTATCTGGCGCTCGACCCGGTCTACCGGCCCTGGCACCACGACAAGATCACCTTCGGGCTGATGTACGCCTTCTCGGAGAACTTCGTGCTGCCGCTCTCCCATGACGAGGTGGTGCACGGCAAGGGCACGGTGCTGTCGCGCATGCCCGGCGACGACTGGCAGCGCTTCGCCAATGTGCGGGCCTATTACGCCTTCATGTGGGCCTATCCCGGCAAGAAGCTCCTGTTCATGGGCCAGGAATTCGCGCAGCGGGGCGAATGGAGCGAGGAGCGCTCGCTCGACTGGCACCTCACCGGCATGGGCCCGCACCATCGCGGCGTGCAATTGCTGGTGCGCGACCTCAACCGCGCCTATCGCGAGGAGCCGGCGCTGCATGCCGGCGACAACGACCCGGCCGGCTTCCGCTGGCTGGTGGTCGATGATCACAAGCAATCGGTGTTCGCCTGGCTGCGCACCGGCGGCGCGGACGACGCGCCGGTGGCGATGATCGCCAACTTCACCCCGGTGCCGCGCCCGTTCTATCGCCTCGGCCTGCCGAAGGCCGGGCGATGGAGGGAAATCGTCAATACCGACAGTGCAGATTATGGCGGCTCCGGCGTGGGCAATCTCGGCGGCGTCGTCGCGGTCGAGGTGCCCGCCCACGGCATGCCGGCGAGCGCGGAACTGGTGCTGCCGCCGCTCGCCACGCTGTACCTGAAATGGGAGCCGGAGCGGGCGGTGCCCGCCAAGGCCGAGGAAACGCCGAAGTCCACTGTGACGTGCAAGGAGTAAACCCACCATGGCCAGGCCGACGCTCCAGACCGCACCACTCGCCCGAACCGCGATGGCCTATGTGCTGGCCGGTGGGCGCGGCAGCCGCCTGATGGAACTGACCGACCGGCGCGCCAAGCCGGCGGTCTATTTCGGCGGCAAGTCGCGCATCATCGACTTCGCGCTGTCCAACGCGCTGAATTCCGGCATCCGCCGCATCGGCGTCGCCACCCAGTACCAGGCGCACAGCCTGATCCGCCACATGCAGCGCGGCTGGAACTTCTTCCGCCACGAGCGCAATGAGAGCTTCGACGTGCTGCCGGCGAGCCAGCGCGTCTCGGAAACCATGTGGTATCTGGGAACGGCGGACGCGGTGTATCAGAACCTCGACATCATCGAGGCCTACGATACCCGCCACATCATCATCCTGGCCGGCGACCACGTCTACAAGCAGGATTACGAGGTGATGCTGCAGGAGCACGTCGACAAGGGCGCCGACGTGACGGTGGGCTGCCTGGAGGTGCCGCGCGAGGAGGCCAGCGCCTTCGGGGTGATGCATGTCGATTCCGAGGACCGCATCATCTCCTTCCTGGAGAAGCCGAAGGACCCGCCGGCCATGCCCGGCCACCCGGACAAGGCGCTGGCCTCGATGGGCATCTACATCTTCGAGACGAAGTTCCTGATCGAGCAGCTGAAGCGCGACGCCGCCGACCCGCTCTCGACGCATGATTTCGGCAAGGACATCATTCCCTACCTCGTGAAGCACGGCAAAGCCTTCGCGCACCATTTCTCGCGCTCCTGCGTGCGCTCGGACATGGAGACGGCGCCCTATTGGCGCGACGTCGGCACGGTCGATGCCTATTGGGAGGCCAATATCGACCTCACCGGCATCGTGCCCGAGCTCGACCTCTACGACCGCGACTGGCCGATCTGGACCTATAGCGAGATCACCCCGCCGGCAAAGTTCGTGCACGACGACGAGGGCCGGCGCGGCCAGGCGATCTCCTCGCTGGTCTCGGGCGGCTGCATCGTCTCCGGCTCGTCGCTGCGCCGGGCGCTGCTGTTCACCGGCGTGCGGGTGAACTCCTACGGCACGCTCGAGAACGCGGTGGTGCTGCCCTATGTCGAGATCGGCCGCGCCGCGCAGCTGAAGAACGTGGTGATCGATGCCGGCGTGCGCATCCCCGAGGGGCTGGTGGTCGGCGAGGACCCGGAACTCGACGCCAAGCGCTTCCGCCGCACCGAGAAGGGCATCTGCCTGATCACCCAGTCGATGATCGACCGGCTCGATATCTGAGCGTCGCGCAGCCGCGCTAGGGTCGGTCGGGCAGGCAAACAGGGCAGGCGGGGATCGTGTCGGAACTCAAGCTTCTCTCGGTGGTGTCCGAGGTTTATCCGCTGGTGAAGACCGGCGGCCTCGCCGATGTGGCGGGGGCGCTGCCGGCGGCGCTCAAGGCGCAGGGGATCGCGGTACGCACGCTGGTTCCCGGCTATCCGGTGGTGAAGGCGGCGCTGGGCAGGCTGGAGGAAGCCTTCTATTTCGACCATCTGTTCGGCGCGCCGGCCCGGCTGTTCGCCGCCACGGTGGGCGGGCTGGACCTCTTCGTCATCGACGCGCCGCATCTCTATGACCGTCCCGGCGGGCCCTATACGGCTCCCGACGGGCGCGACCATCCCGACAACGCCCAGCGCTTCGCGGCGCTGGCGGCGGTGGCCTCGGGCATCGGCCTCGGGCTGGTGCAGGGCTTCGTGCCCGACATCGTGCATGCGCATGACTGGCAGGCCGGCCTGACGCCGGCCTATCTGCACTATGCCGGCGGGCGGCGGCCCGGCACGGTGATGTCCATCCACAACATCGCCTTCCAGGGCCAGTTCCCGGCCAGCCTCGTGCCGGCGCTGGGGTTGCCGGCCCATGCCTTCGCCATAGAGGGCATCGAATATTATGGGACGGTCGGCTATCTGAAGGCCGGCCTGCAGCTGGCCGACCGCATCACCACCGTCTCGCCCGGCTATGCCGCGGAAATCCTGCAGCCGGAGGCCGGCATGGGCCTCGAAGGGCTGCTCAACCAGCGGCGCGGCGTGCTGTCCGGCATCCTCAACGGCCTCGACGAGGCGGCGTGGGATCCGGCCGCGGACACCTTCATCCCCGCTCCCTTCGATGCCGGGCGGCTGGAGGCGCGCGCGGCCAACAAGGCGGCGCTGCAGGCCCGCTTCGGCCTGCCGCAGGATCCCGACGCGCTGCTGTTCGGCGTGGTGAGCCGACTGTCCTGGCAGAAGGGCCTCGACCTGCTGATGGACGGGCTGGGAACGCTGATCGACATCGGCGCCCAGCTCGCGGTGCTGGGCAGCGGCGACCCGCACCTCACCGATCGCTATGCCGGCTCGGCACGGGTCAATCCCGGCCGGGTGGGGGTGGAGTTCGGCTATGACGAGGCGCTGGCACATCTCATCCAGGCCGGCGCGGACGCGCTGCTGGTGCCCTCGCGCTTCGAGCCCTGCGGCCTCACCCAGCTGGCGGCGCTGCGCTATGGCGCGCTGCCGGTGGTGGCGCGGGTCGGCGGACTCGCCGATACGGTGATCGACGTCAACGAGATGGCGCGGGCGAGCGGGGTCGGCACCGGCGTGCAGTTCTCGCCGGTGACGGCGCCGGCGCTGCAGACCGCGCTCATCCGCACGCAGGCGCTGTGGCAGGACAGGACGCTGTGGCGGCAGTTGCAGCGCAACGCCATGGCCACCGACGTCTCCTGGGATCGCGCCGCGCGCGCCTATGCCACGCTGTTCCGCGACCTCGACCGGGAGCGCGCGGCGTGAGCGACTGGCGGCTTTCGGGCGGACGACCGGAACCGCTGGGCGTTACCCTTGCCGGGCAGGGGGCGGAGGCGGGCGTCAATGTGGCGGTGTTCTCCGCCCATGCCACCCGCATCGAATTCTGCCTGTTCGACGGCACGGATGCCGAGATCGCCCGCCTGCCGCTGCCGGAGCGCACCGGCGACGTGTTCCACGGCCATGTCGCCGGGGTGGCGCCCGGCATGCGCTACGGGCTGCGGGCCTTCGGGCCGTGGGACCCGGGCCAGGGGCACCGCTTCAATCCCGCCAAGCTGCTCGTCGATCCCTATGCGGCGCTCCTCGACCGGCGTTTCCAGTTGCACGAGACGCTGTTCGACGCCCGCGCGCAGGGAGCCGGCGAGGACGAGGCCGACAGCGCCGCCCATGTGCCGAAGGCGATCATCCTGCCGGGCGAGGAGGAGCCGGAGCGCCGGCCGCGCTTCGACTGGGCGGGGCAGGTGCTCTACGAGCTCAATGTGCGCGGCTTCACCAGGCTGCATCCCGAGGTGCCGCTGGAACGGCGCGGCACCTTCGCCGGGCTGGCCGAGCCGGCGGCGATCGCGCATCTGGTGAAGCTGGGCGTCACCACCGTCGAGCTGATGCCGGCCATGGCGTGGATCGACGAACGGCATCTGCCGCCGCTGGGGCTCGCCAATTACTGGGGCTACAACCCGGTGGTGTTCGGGGCGCCCGATCCCGGCCTGGCGCCGGGGGGCTTCGCCGAGATCCGCCGCACCATCGCGGCGCTGCACGAGGCCGGCATCGGCGTGGTGCTCGACGTGGTGCTCAACCACACCGGCGAGAGCGACGTGTTCGGGCCGACGGTGAGCCTGCGCGGCCTCGACAACGCGACCTATTACCGTCACGCCGCCGGCGATCCCGGCCGGCTGCTGAACGATGCCGGCACCGGCAACACGCTGGCGCTGGAGCGCCCGCCGGTCTTGCGGCTCGCCATGGACATGCTGCGGCGCTGGGCGGCAGCCGGCCTCGACGGCTTCCGCTTCGACCTCGGTGCGACGCTGGGCCGGCGGGCGGATGGCTTCGACCCCGAAGCGCCGTTCTTCGCCGCCATGGCGCAGGACCCGGCCCTGCGCGACCTCGCTTTGATCGCCGAGCCGTGGGATATCGGGCCCGGCGGCTATCAGGTCGGCAATTTCCCGGCCGGATGGGCGGAGTGGAACGACCATTTCCGCGATGCCGCCCGCCGCTTCTGGCGCGGCGAGGCCGGCCGGGTCGGCGATCTGGCGACGCGGCTGGCCGGCTCGGCGGACGTGTTCGCGCCGCGCCGGCGGCCCTTGTCGCGGGCGGTCAATTTCATCACCGCCCATGACGGCTTCACGCTCGCCGACCTCGTGTCCCATGAGCGCAAGCACAACGAGGCCAATGGCGAGGACAATCGCGACGGCACCGACGCCAATCACAGCTGGAGCCACGGCGTCGAGGGGC
Organism: Ancylobacter oerskovii; assembly: GCF_018390555.1. GTDB lineage: Bacteria > Pseudomonadota > Alphaproteobacteria > Rhizobiales > Xanthobacteraceae > Ancylobacter > Ancylobacter oerskovii. Next base: position 61,518 of record NZ_JAHBGB010000044.1, read on the forward strand.
CGAGCGACGACCCGCAGGTGACGGCGCGGCGGCGCGATGACGCCCGGGCGCTGCTCGCGACGCTGCTGACGGCACGCGGCACGCCGATGCTCTCCATGGGCGACGAGTGCGGGCACTCGCAGCATGGCAACAACAACGCCTATGCGCAGGACAACGTCCTGACCTGGCTCGATTGGAGCCGGGCGGACGAGGGACTGGCGCGCTTCACCGCAACCCTGGTGGCGCTGCGCCGCGCCCATCCGGCGCTGACGGGCGAGGCGCCGCTGACCGGGCGGCCGCTCGATGCCAGCGGCATTCCCGATGTCGAATGGCGGGCACCGGATGGCGGGCCGGTCGGCTGGGAAGACCCGGCGACGCGGAGGCTGGTGGCCGTCTTCTACGCGCCGGCGCAGGGCGAGCGCCCGGCCAACCGGGTGGCGGTGGCGCTCAATGCCGGGGACGAGGCGGTGCCGCTGGTGCTGCCGCAGCCGCGCGACGGTTTCGACTGGCGGCTCGCCGCGGACAGCGCCCGGCCGGAGGCGGCCGCGGGGGACGCGGCGAAGCAGGCTGGCGGCGTTCTCGCCGGCCGCTCGGTGCTCATCCTGGTCGAGGCCACGACGCCGGTGCCGTCGCGGCGCCCGGCCGATCCGGCGCTGCTCGAACGGCTGGCGGCCGCCGCCGGCATCGCGCGCGACTGGTGGGATGTCGACGGCAACCATCATCCGGTGAGCGACGACACCAAGCGGGCGCTGCTGGCGGCGCTCAAACTGCCGGCCGGCAGCGGCGGCGAGGTGCGCGACAGCCTTGCGGCGCTGTCGGAGGAGCGGTTCGGCCGCGACCTGCCGCCGGCGCTGGTGCTGCGCGCCGGTGGCGGCGAACTGGTGCTCGGCGGTTCGGCGGCGACGAGCGGGCGCAGCCTCGATCTGTCCCTCGCGCTGGAGGAGGGCGGCGAGCGGGCGCTGCGCCTCCGCCCCGAGGAGGGCGCGCGGCGCGAGGTGCTCCGGCCGGACGGCCGGCTCGCGGTGGAGCGTCGCATCCCCCTGCCGGAACTGCCGCAGGGGCGGCACGTCTTGCGGCTCGGCGCCAGCGCGTGCCGGCTCACCGTGGCGCCGCGCGCGAGCTACCTGCCGCCGGCGCTGGAGCGGGGCGAACGCCTGTTCGGCCTTGCCGGCCATCTCTATACGCTGCGCCGCCACGGCCATGATTGCGGCATCGGCGATTTCACCGCCCTGGCCGAGCTCGCCGAGGCGGCGGCCGGGCAGGGCGCGCGGGTGCTCGGCCTCAACCCGCTGCATGCGCTGTTCCCGCAGGATCGCCGGCGGGCGAGCCCCTATCATCCTTCCGACCGGCGCTTTCTCGATCCCCTCTATATCGATGTCGGGGCGCTGGCGGGACCGCCGGGCGTCAATCACGCGCTGGCGGCGGGGCAGGGGGAGTTCATCGCGCTCGCCGCCCGCGGCGACGTCGACTATGCCGGCGTGTGGGCGGCCAAGCGCGCGGTGCTGGAAGCGGCCTTCGACGCGACCGGCGACCTGCCGGATGCTGATTTCGCGCAGTTCGTCGCCGAAGGCGGCGCTGCGCTGGAAGGCTTCGCGGCCTTCCAGTTGCTGGCGCGGCGCTTTGCCGGCCTCGCCTGGCCGGACTGGCCGAACGGCTTTGCCGACGCGGCGGGACCGGCCGTGGCGGCCTTCGTCGCCGCCAATCCGCGCGAGTTCCGCTTCGAGCTGTGGCAGCAATGGATCGCCGACCGCCAGCTCGGCGCCGCGGCCGAGCGGGGGCGGGCGGCCGGCCTGTCGCTCGGCTTCTATCGCGACCTCGCGGTGGGCACCGCCCCGGACGGCGCGGAGGCGTGGAGCGAGGCGGGTGCCCTGATGGCCGGCGTGACGATCGGCGCCCCGCCGGACCCGCTGGGGCCGGAAGGGCAGAACTGGAACCTGCCGCCGCTCGACCCGCTCGCCATGGCGCGCGACGGCTATCGCGGCTATGGCCGGCTGCTCGCCGCCAATATGCGCCATGCCGGCGCGCTCAGGATCGACCATGTGATGGGGCTGCGCCGCCTCTTCCTGCTGCCGGCGGGAGCGAGCGCCGCCGAGGGGGCCTATCTCGCCTATCCCTTCGCCGATCTTGCCGGGCAGGTGGCGCTGGAGAGCTGGCGGGCGGGCTGCCTGGTGGTGGGAGAGGACCTCGGCACGGTGCCGGAAGGCATGCGCGGCGAGCTCGATGGCGAGCGCATGCTGTCCTACAAGGTGCTGTGGTTCGAGCGGCAGGGCGAGGATTTCGCCCCGCCGGACCGCTATCCGCCGCTGGCGGCCGCCTGCGTCTCGACGCATGACCTGCCGACCCTGGCCGGCTGGTGGGACGGGGTGGACCTCGCGGAGAGGCGGGCGCTCGGCCTCGACGACGAGGAGGCCTATCGGGCCGGCCTCGCCGAGCGGGCGCGCGAGAAGGTGCAGCTGGCCATCGCCCTGCAGAAGCAAGGGCTCATCGCCGGGCTGCCGGCCGATGGCGCTCCGCTCGAGGCCGGTTTCCTCGCTGCCGTGCATGCCTATGTGGCGCGGACGCCCTCGCTGATCGCCCTGGCCCAGCTCGACGATCTCGCCGGCGAGACGGTGGCGGTGAACCTGCCCGGCACCGATCGGGAGCGGCCCAACTGGCGGCGTCGGCTGTCGCAGCCGGTGGAAACCGTGCTGGAGACGCCGACGGCGCGGCAGGTGCTGGAGGCGATGCGCGGCGCGCGCTAGCTGGCCGCTCAGGGCGGCGGGGGATTGGCCGGCGCCGGCGTCGTCGGCGAGGCGGGCGAGCCGGGAGTGGGCGAGGCGGGAGCCGGAGCCGTCGGGGCTGGGGCCGGGGCGCTATCGCTGGCCGGCGGTGTCGGTGATTCGGTCGGCTGCGTCGTGGTGCGGCCGGAAAAATGGACCGCGGCATACAAAGCCAGGATCAGCAAGATGGCGGCGGCGATCAGCGTGGTCGTACGGTTCATGCCACTCTCCGGGTGCCCCATGACCTAACGTGATTAATTTTTTCATTGTCGCAACGTTCGTGATCGACGAAAGTTCCAGTTCGACATCCCGGCGGTCGGCTGCGTCCGCCGCCGAGGAATGATTGGGCGAGCCGCACAAGCGGCCGGGTTCCTGCCTTTATCTCCGGTGGCGGGACGCAATGGGGAGGAGATCGTGATGCCGCAGGCCGACTTCGACATCGTCACACTCTCGCCTTCCACGGTGCGCGTGATGCACCGGGTGGCGCACCACATCTATGAGTTCTCGCTGGTCGATGACGGCTGCGGCCGGCGCGTGGTCTCGCAGGGACCCTCCATCCTGTTCGGCAAGAGCGACAAGGTCGCGGCCTGGCATCTCGTCGACGAGGCCGAGAGAGTGGCCGCCGAGGTCGCCCGCCGTACCGGGATGATCGACTGACGGGTCTTCGCGGCAGGCCGAACGCGCTCGCAAGGCTTTGACGGCGCCCCCTCGGGGCCGCCGGCCTGCGTCCTGTCGCCCGGAGCCTCGCAGGCGGCTCCGGTGCCTCCCCGCGTTCCGGCCTGAAAAACACCGCCGCCGTGGCGGTCAGCTAGCGTTTGCGCGCCGGACCGCCGCTTCCTTTCTTGCCGCCGTGCGAACGGGACATCGCCCGGCCTCGAGACGGCGTGGCTGCAAGGCGTCATGCGGTCGCTACTGGTGTCGGCTGCCCAATCATGTATATGGACGAATACATGATCTCGGGAGGCACCCCATGTTCCACTTCCCCGCCCCTTCGTTCCGCCCGGCGGCCCGGCTGGCCGCCGCCGCGGCGCTGCTGATCGGCCTCGCCGCGCCGCTTTCCTCGGCGCAGGCGCAGACGACGGTGTTCGCCGCCGCCAGCATGACCAATGCGCTGCAGGACATCGGCAAGCTCTACAAGGAGAAGACCGGCAAGGACGTCGTCTTCTCCTTCGCCGCCTCCTCGGCGCTGGCCAAGCAGCTGGAGCAGGGCGCGCCGGCGGGCATCTTCGTCTCCGCCGACAACAAGTGGATGGACTATACCGAGGGCAAGGACCTCACGCTGAAGGCGACCCGCGTGACGCCGATCGGCAACAGCCTCGTGCTCATCATGCCCGCCGACAAGGCGAAGGACGTCAGGATCGACAAGGATTTCGACTGGCTCGCCTTCCTCGGCGCCGACGGCAGGATCGCCACCGGCCTCACCGACTCGGTGCCGATCGGCGTCTATGCCAAGACGGCGCTGACCAATCTCGGCCAGTGGGACAAGGTGAAGGACCGCGTGGTCGGCGCCGAGAGCGTGCGCGCGGCGCTGGCGCTGGTGGAGCGCGGCGAGGCGGCGGCCGGCATCGTCTATTCCACCGACGCCGCCATCGCCAAGAACGTGAAGATCGTCGCCACCTTCCCGGCCGGCAGCCACCCGCCGGTCGAGTATCCCTACGAGATCGTCAAGGGCCAGGACACGCCGGAGACCAAGGCGGTGTTCGACTTCCTCGTGGGACCGGAAGCCAAGGCGGTTTACGCCAGGTACGGCTTCGTGGTGCATTGACGCCTGCGGGAATGACGGGCCGTTCGTCCGGGGGAGCCGATGCTGACGCCTGAGGAATGGACGGCGGTCGTTCTGAGCCTGAAGGTCGCCTTCTGGGCGACCTTCTGGAGCTTGCCCTTCGCGCTGGCGACCGCCGTCGTGCTGGCGCGGTTCGATTTTCCCGGCAAGAGCCTGTTCGACGGCATCGTCTACCTGCCCCTCGTGCTGCCCAAGGTGGTGGTCGGCTATCTCCTGCTCATCACGCTGGGCGCGCGCGGCTATCTCGGCCAGTACCTCGCCGAATGGTTCAACATCAGGCTGATCTTCACCACCGCCGGCGCCACGGTGGCGGCGGCGGTGATCAGCTTCCCGCTGACGGTGAACGCCATCCGCCTCGCGCTGGAGGCGGTGGATCGCGGGCTGGAGACCGCCGCCCGCACGCTGGGGGCCAGCCGGCTCGACGTGTTCCTCACCATCACCCTGCCGCTGATGCTGCCCGGCATCCTGTCCGGCGCCCTGCTGTCCATCGCCTCGGCGCTGGGCGAGTTCGGCGCCACCATCACCTTCGTCTCCAATGTCGAGGGCCAGACGCGCACCATCCCGCTCGCCATCTACAGCGCCACCCACATGCCGGACGGCGACGCCATGGCGGCGCGGCTGACCGCGGTGTCGATCGTGCTGGCGCTCGGGGCGCTGCTGCTCGCGGGCGTCGCCGACCGGCAGATCCGCACGCTGATCGGGCGGGCATGATCGAGATCGACATCGCGCTCGCGCGCCCCGGCTTCGCGCTGGCGGCGACATTCACCGCGCCGGCGGCGGGGGTGACGGCGCTGTTCGGCCGCTCCGGCGCCGGCAAGACCACCATCATCCAGGCGGTGGCCGGGGTGGTGCGGCCGGACCGGGGACGGATCGTCGTCGGCGGCGAGACCTATTTCGACGCCGCACGCGGCATCGACCTCGCCGTTGAGCGGCGCCGCGCCGGCTATGTGTTCCAGGATGCCCGGCTGTTCCCGCACATGTCGGTGGAGCGCAACCTGCGCTATGGCGAGCGCCGCGCGCGCGGCGCCGATGCCGGTATCCGCTTCGAGGCGGTGGTGGAGCTGCTCGGCATCGGCCATTTGCTGGGCCGGCGGCCGCATACGCTCTCGGGCGGCGAGAAGCAGCGCGTCGCCATCGGCCGGGCGCTGCTGTCGCAGCCGCGGCTGCTGCTGATGGACGAGCCGCTCGCCGCGCTCGACGCCGCCCGCAAGGCGGAGATCCTGCCCTATCTGGAACGCCTGCGCGACGAGACGAGGCTGCCGATCCTCTATGTCAGCCACTCCATGGGGGAGGTGCTGCGGCTCTCCGACCGGGTGGTGGCGCTGAAGGAGGGACGCCAGGTGGCCGAGGGGCCGGTGGCGGAGGTGATGTCGCGGGCCGACATCCTGCCGGTGATCGGCCGCTTCGACCTCGGCACGGTGCTCGACTGCACGGTGACGCGGCATGACGAGGCCTATGCGCTCTCGACCCTGGCCTTTGCCGGCGGCGAGCTCCGGGTGCCGCGGGTCGAGGCGCCGCTCGGCGGCGCGGTGCGGGCGCGGGTGCGGGCGCGTGACGTGGCGCTCGCCCTCGCAAGGCCGGTCGACGTCTCGGTGAGCAATCTGCTGCCGGCGGTGATCGAGGCGATCACGCCGGGCGAAGGCCCCTATGCGGATGTGGCGCTGGCCGCCGGGGCCAGCCGGCTTGCCGCCAGCGTGACGCGCGAGAGCGTCGAGCGGCTGGGGCTGGCGCCGGGGCTGACCGTCTGGGCGATGATCAAATCGGTGGCGGTGGACAGCCGTAACGCCGACTTCACGGTGCCGCCGGAGCCTTCGGCCTAGTCTTGCCGCGTCTTCGGCGCCCGCTTCGCCCTCCCGGCCGGCGGCTTTTCCTCCTGGCGGGGGCTCCGGTCCGGTGCGAGGGCCGCGCGCAGCTCGGCGACCTCCGCGGCGGCGGCGGCGGCGCTCTTCGCCTCGATGGCGCGATAGAGCGCGATCAGCCGCTCGCCGAAGGCGGTGAGGTCGGTGCCGTGGCCGCGCCGGCCGGGATGGGTGATCACCACCCGCTGGCCATAGGAGGTGTCGAGTTCCTCCACCAGCAGCCAGGCGCGGCGATAGCTCATGCCCATCTTCTTCGCCGCCGAGAGGATGGAGCGCTCGGCGCGGATGGTCTCCAGAAGCTCGACCATGCCGGGGCCGAGATGGCGCCCGTCGCCGAAATAGACCCGGATGAACAATCCGTCGCGCGGGCGCGCGGCGACGCCATCCTCCCGGTCCTGCTCGCGATCGTCGGTCATGTGGCTCCGTGGCGGTGGCGGCTTCCCCCGCGCAATCTAGGGGAAGCCGCGCCGCGCCGGAAGCGCCCGGCACGGCGCCGTCCTCCGGCCTCAGGTGGTGGGCACGGTCCGGCGCGGCCGGCGGGCGAAGGCGAGGTCGAGCGCCAGCATCGCCAGCAGCGAGGCGCCGACCAGCGGGAAGACGAGGCCGGTCAGCGCCATGATGAGGACGAGGCCGCGCATCGCCCGCCGGTCCGCCGGCGCCGGCGGGATGCCGAGCGAGCCGGCCGGGCGGCGCTTCCACCACATCACCCCGGCGGCGAGGGCCATCACCACGATGGCGAGGCACAGCGCCAGCAGCACCAGCTGGTTGGCGAGGCCGAATTCCTGCCCCATGTGGATATTGATGCCCCACTCCATCGCCTTTGCCGCCGGGCCGTAATCGGCATAGCTCATGTCGATCAGCGGCCTGCCGCTATACTGGTCGAGATGCACGACGCGCTGCCTCGACAGGTCGGCGGGATAGACGGCGGCGGAATAGACCCCGCTCGGCGAGGCGGGCAGGCTCAGCGTGTAGCCGGGCGCGACGCCGAGCCGGTCGAAGGTCGCCTTGGCGGCATCGATGCCGATCGGCGCCCCGGCGCCGGCGCCGGAGAGCGGCATCCTCGCCTGCTCCAGCGACCAGCTCGTCGGGCCGTTGGCATGGGCGAGATGCTCGTCCGACATCGGCACATTTTCGTAGACGCCGGCCGGATAGCCGTAATTGGCGCTGTTGGCCCATTCGTTGACCTTGGCGCCCCAGAATACCGACCATGGCATGCCGGACAGCGCCATCACCGCGATGGCGAGGCCGGCGAAGGCGCCGGTGACGGCGTGCAGGTCGCGCCAGAACACCCGCTTGCCCGGCGTGCCCCGCACGCTCACCACGCCGCCGGTCTGTTTCCTTGGCCACCAGAGATAGAAGCCGGTGCCGACCAGCAGGATCGACCAGCCGCCGACGATCTCGATGATCCCGTTCGCCACGGTGCCGAACTCGACGAGACTGTGCAGGCGCCGCACCGTCCACATCAGCGTGCCCCTGTCGGCGAGCTCGCCGAGCACGCGCCCGTCATAGGGATCGACATAGACCGAACGGCGGGCGCCGTCCGGCGTCTTCACCACCACTTCGGCCGAGGCCTCGGGAAGCTCGGGCGTGACGATCTTCAGTGCCGTGCCGGGACGGGCGGCCAGCGCGGCGTCGACGAGCCGGCTCGGGGGAAGCGGATCGGCGGTGCGCTGCTGCACCCGCAGCAGGTCGCGGTGCCACAAGGCGTCGATCTCCTTGTGGAAGAGGAAGGCGCCGCCGGTGACGGCGAGCAGCACCAGGAAGGGAAGCACCATCAGGCCGGCATAGAAGTGCCAGCGCCAGACGGCGCGGTAGAGGTCGAGGGCGCGCGCGGAGGCCTCGCCGGACAAGGATGTGGCGGTCATCGGAACGTATCCGGGTGAACCGACGCCGTCGGCCGCGGCGATCGCACGCCGTGCCGGAGGTCGGTCCGGGCCGGCGGATCGGGCGCAGCAAGGCGTCGGCGATGAAGGGGAAAGGCGACGAGGGCGGCGGACCGGTGGACCGGCCTCTGCCCGGGGTCAGTTCGTCGCCGGCGTGCCGTGGCCGGCATGCGGATCGGCGGCTGCCGCTCCCGGCGCCCCGCCGGGGCCGCCCATGCCCTCGACCTTGAAGTCGACCGCGACGGTGCCGGCCTTCTCGAAGGTGAGCGTGCCCTTGAAGCTCGCGCCTTGCTTCAGCGGCTGCTTGAGGTCCTGCAGCATCAGGTGATAGCCGCCCGGCGCCAGCGCGACCTTGCCGCCGGCGGGGATGGCGAGGCCGTCGGGCAGCATCTGCATCTTCATCACCCCGTCGGTGACGCTCATCTCGTGGATCTCGGCGCGGCCGGCGATCTCCGGCGCCACGCTGACCGACACCAGCCGGTCCGGGGTGGTGCCGCTGTTCTCCACGGTGAGATAGGCGCCGCCGACCTTGGCGCCGGGCGGCGTCATGCGCGCCCAGGGATGGCCGATCTCGAGGCTGCCGAGCTTGTAGCCATGGGCGTGCGCGGCATCGAAGGCGAAGAGCAGGAAGGCGAGGGCGAGCAGCCCGAAGGCCAGCCGCTGGGCGGAATCGCGAAAGCTGTTGAGGAAGGCGGTCATGCTGAATTCCCGTAGGCCGGCGCGGGACGGATCCCGGCCGAATGACGACAGAGGCGACGAGGCGGGTCTGCGTCAGGCCAGGGGAGGAGCGCGGGCGTTGTGCGGGAGACGACCGATGCCAGCCGGCGCGTCGTCGACCGGCGAGGCGGCGAGCGCGAGAGCCGGCAGGACGAGCGGCGCGGGAAGGGCGGCGAGATCCGGCGGCGGCAGCGAGGCCAGCAGGCCGACGCGGCAGCCGGCGGTGCAGCAATCGGGCAGATGGCCGGCCTTGTCAGGCTGGCCGTCTTCCGTCGGCGCGGCGAGGCAGATGACCTCGCCGGACGGACCGAGCGCCACGCCCATGCCGGCATGGGTACCCATGGCGAGGCCGCCGAGCACGACATTGAGGACGAGCAGATAGGCGACGGCGAGGCTCGCCGCCATCAGGCCCATCTGTCGTATGCGATTGCTCATGCCGTCCGTCGTGCTGCCACGTTTCAGCCCAAGGACGTAGCACGTCCGAAGGCGGGCGACCAAGCGACCGGATGCCGCCCTCGGCGCCGAAGCGTCTCCTGACGCAGCGATAGCATCGGGCGGTCGGGAAAAGCTTCCGATCTTCGGGGGCGGGACAGCGTTTTCTTCGTCCGGTCCGGGATGCGGGGGCTGGAGCCTGTTTCGCGCAAGCCGAAGGCCTTCGCGACGAGAACAGGCTCCAGCTTACCGGGTCTCAAGTCCTTTCCCATCGATCAGGCGATTCCACCTGATCGACAGGGGCGCTAATGTACCGCGCCGGGGCCGGCAATGGCGCCGGGCGGGCTCTTGCCCATGATGATCATGCCCAGCACCTCGTCCTTGGTGACGTCGGAGGTGCGGGCGGTGCCGACCAGCTTGCCGTTCTTCATCACGCTGACGCGGTCGGCGAGGTCGAACACGTCGTGGATGTCGTGGCTGATCAGGAAGATGCCGATGCCCTCGGCCTTCAGCTGCTTGATCAGCTCGGCCACCTGCGCCGTCTCCTGCGGGCCGAGCGCGGCGGTCGGCTCGTCCATGATCAGGATCTTGGCGTTGAAGTGGATGGCGCGGGCGATGGCCACCGACTGGCGCTGGCCGCCGGAGAGGCCGCGCACCGGCTCCTTGAACTTGCGGAAGTTCGGGTTGAGCCGGCCCATCACCTCGCGGGCGGCGGCTTCCATGGCGACATCGTCGAGCGTGCCCCAGGGGGTCATGATCTCGCGGCCGAGGAACAGGTTGGCGGCGGCATCGACATTATCGGCGAGGGCGAGCGTCTGGTAGATCGTCTCGATGCCGTAGCGCTTGGCGTCGCGGGGATTGCCGATGTCGGCCTTCTCGCCGTTGATGCGGATCTCGCCGGCATCGGGGCGATAGGCGCCGGACAGGATCTTGATCAGCGTCGACTTGCCGGCGCCGTTATGGCCGAGCAGGCCGACCACCTCGCCGGGATAGAGATCGACATTCACCCCGTCGACGGCGCGGATGCCGCCGAAGGCGATGGAGATCTCGCGCATGTCGACGAGGGGGGTGGAGGCAGGCGTGGAGCCGTTGGTTGCCATGATGTCGCCTCCTCTCACTTGAAGCGCTTGCGATAGAGGGTGTCGACCCAGACGGCGACCACCAGCACGATGCCGACCACGATGTTCTGATAGGGCGTGTCGACGCGCATCAGCACCATGCCCGATTGCAGGCTCTGCATGACCAGGGCGCCGAGCATGGCGCCGGCCACGGTGCCGGAGCCGCCGGCGAGCGAGGTGCCGCCGATCACCGCCGCGGCGATGACATAGAGCTCGTCGAGCGTGCCTTGCGCGTTGGTCGCCGAATTGAGGCGGGCGGTGGAGATGGCGGCGCCGATGGCGGCGAGGCCGCCCATCAGCGCGAACACCATCAGCGTCACCCGCTTGGTGTTGATGCCGGCGAGCTCGGCCGCCTCCGGGTTGCCGCCGATGGCGAAGACATAGCGGCCGAAGCGGGTGCGGGTGGTGACGAAGGTCATGATCACCCCGATGGCGAGCGCGACCAGCACCGGCACCGCGAAGCCGAAGGAGATGGCGAGGCCTTCCGGCGGCACGGCCATGCCGTTGGCCTCGGCATAGCGGCGGGCCAGCGCGGCGGGCAGCGTATAGGCGTTGACCACCAGCGTGGCGGCGATCACCGCGAGGCAGCCGACGCCGGCGGTGACCAGTTCGGCCCAGACCGGCTTCAGCGGGAAGCGGAAGCGCTTGCGCTGGCGGCGGGCCTGCAGGGTGGCGAGCACGATGACCGCGCAGGCCATCGCCGCCACCACCCAGCTCCAGAAGGCGCCGATCGAGCCGTCGGCGCCGCCGCCGAGCAGCTTGAAGTGGTCATCGACCAGCGGAATGGTCTTGCCTTCCGCCACCGCCCAGGCGGCGCCGCGCCAGACCAGCAGGCCGCCGAGGGTGACGATGAAGGCGGGCACGCCGAGATAGGCGATGACGAAGCCGTGCAGCGTGCCGATCAGCGCACCGATGCCGATGCCGGCCGCGAGGGTGAGCACCGCGACGGCGGGATGGTTGAAGCCGAAGCTCGGCATCAGGTAGTTGGCCTGGAACACCGCCATGATCATGCCGGTGACGCCGAGGATCGAGCCCACCGACAAATCGATGTGGCGCATCACGATGACCAGCACCATGCCGGTGGACATCACCGCGATGGAGGCGGTCTGGACCGAGAGGTTCCAGAGATTGCGCGGGGTCAGGAAGGTGCCGTCGGCGAGGAAGTCGAAGACGATCCAGATGACGGCCAGCGCGCCGACCATGCCGAGGAAGCGGACGTCCAGCTCCAGCGCGCCCAGCAGCGAGGGCGCGGGCGCCTGCGGCGGCGAGGCCGGGCGCGCGGGGGCGGGTGCGATGGTTGACTGGCTGGTTGACTGGCTCATGGGCGTACTCCTCGGCCGACCCGTCTATGGGCGGGGAGCGGCGGGGTCTGTCTCCCCGCCGCCTTGTTGAACGGTGCTCAGTCGCAAGCCTTGACGGTGCCGGCCTTCACGCCCTGGCACACGGTGGCCTTCGGCACCCAGCCGGCCTCGATGATCACGCCGAGATTGTCCTTGGTGATCGGGATCGGCTTCAGGAAGGTGGAGTTCATCGGCACCTTCTTCGGACCGCCGGTGAAGGTGGTGGTGCCCTTTACGTCCGGGGCCTTGGTCCCCTTGGCGAGGTCGAGGGCGATCTCGGCGGCGCGCTTGCCGAGCTCGCGCGAATCCTTCCACACCGAGACGGTCTGGGTGCCGAGCGCCACGCGGTTCAGCGCCGCGAAGTCGGCGTCCTGGCCGGAGACCGGCACCGAGCCGGCGAGGCCCTGGGCGGCGAGCGCGGCGACGGCGCCGCCGGCGGTGCCGTCATTGGAGGCGACGACGGCGTCGACCTTGTTGTTGTTGGCGGTCAGGAACTGCTCGGTGTTGCGCTGGGCGTTGGCCGGCAGCCAGCTATCGGTATAGGCCTCGCCGACATTCTTGATGTCGCCCTTGTCGATGGCGGGCTTCAGCACTTCCATCTGGCCGGAGAACAGGAAGTCGGCATTGGGATCGGAAGCCGAGCCCTTGACGAAGAGGTAGTTGCCCTTCGGCTTGATCTTCTGCACTTCCGCCGCCTGCAGGCGACCCACCTCCTTGTTGTCGAAGGTGATGTAGTAGGCATAGGGGTTCTCGATCAGCCGGTCGTAGCCGACCACCGGGATGCCCTCGTTCTGCGCCTTGGCGATGGCGGGGGCGATGGCGTCGGAATCCTGCGCGAGGATGATCAGCACGTTGGCGCCCTGGGCGATCAGCGCCTCGACGTCGGAGAGCTGCTTGGAGGCCGAGGACTGGGCGTCCGCCGAGATGTACTTGGCGCCGGCGGCGGCGAGCGCCTTCTTGATCGCCGCTTCGTCGGTCTTCCAGCGTTCTTCCTGGAAGTTCGACCAGGAAACGCCGACCACGGGTTCGGCGGCCCGGGCGGCGCCGGCCGCGACGAGCATCGCGAAAGCCGCCACGGTGACGGTGAGCTTGGACTTCATGCGTTCCTCCCAAAAGGATGCGTGGTGATCGGGTGCAGGGCCTGATTCGCGACGTGGGTCGTTGACGACCTCTTTTTCTTGATGTTCGAACCTCAGATCGGATGACGGGTTTTTCCACGCCCTGCAATCGGCTGCCGACTTTGCACAGGTTCGGGGGTCTCGTCGAGCCTTGATCTGAGGGCCGTCCTATAATTCCACCGCGAGTTTTTACCTCCCTCTCTGACGGGTGGAAAGCTCATTCATGAGTTGCGTACGTCAGATTTTGAGGGCAACCTTTCGCCATGTCGAGAGTTTCCTCACGCATCACCCTTCAGGACGTGGCCCGCGAGGCCGGCGTGTCGCTGGCGACCGCCGACCGCGTGCTGAACGGGCGCGCCGGCGTGCGCGAGGCCACGGCGGACCGGGTCCGGGACGTGGTGGCGCGCCTCGGCTACCGGCCGAACGCCGCGGCGGCGCGCCTCGCGCGCGGCGAGACCTACCGCTTCTGCTTCGTGCTGCCGTCGGGGCCGAACGTGTTCATGCGCCAGCTCGCCGAGCAGGTGACCAATACCGCCGAATGGCTGTCGGCCCACAATGCCTATATCGATCTCGTGAGGGTCGACGTCTTCGCGCCGGAGACGCTGGCCTCGACGCTGGAAGGGCTGATCGGCCGCTATGACGGCGTCGCGGTGGTGGCGCTCGACCATCCGCGGGTGCGCTCGGCCATCGACGACCTCACCGCCGCCGGCATGGTGGTGGTGACGCTGGTGTCCGACGTGCCGTCCTCGCATCGCCGCCATTATGTCGGCGTCGACAACATCGCCGCCGGCCGCACCGCCGGCACGCTGATCGGCCGCTTTGCCGGCGGGCGGACGGGATCGGTGGGGCTGATCGTCGGCACGCCGGCGCTGCGCGACCATGCCGAGCGGCAATTCGGCTTCACCCAGGTGCTGTCGGGGGAATATCCGGCGCTCCGGGTGCTGCCCGCGCGCGAGAGCCTCGACGAGGACGCCCGCACCCAGGCGATCGCCGAGCAGATGCTGCGCGAGGTGCCGGATCTGGTGGCGCTCTACAATGTCGGCGCCGGCAACAGCGGCATCGCCGGCGCGCTGACGTCCGCCGGGCAGGCCGGCGAGGTGGTCTTCATCGGCCACGACCTCACCGACGACACCCGCCGCTTCCTGCTGCGCGGGGTGATGGACGCGGTCATCCACCAGGATGCCGGCCACCAGTCGCGCTCGGCGGCGCGGGTGCTGCTGGCCCATTGCTCGGGCGAGCCGCTCTTCGACGAGCAGGAGCGCATCCGCATCGACATCTTCGTGCGGGATAATCTGCCGTGATACGCCACGTCGCGTCGATTCACGGTGAATGAAAGGAAGTGAGGCATGTTTGTCGGCCTCGATATAGGCACGTCCGCCATCAAGGCGGTGCTCGTCGACGAGACGCAGACGGTGCTCGCCACCGCCGAGGTGCCGCTGTCGGTTTCCCGGCCGCAGCCGGGGGACAGCGAGCAGAATCCCGAGGACTGGTGGCAGGCGACCCTCGCCAGCCTCGACCAGCTCAAGGCCTTGCGGCCGGCGGAGATCGCCGCGGTGAAGGGCATCGGCCTGTCCGGCCAGATGCATGGCGCGGTGCTGCTCGATGCCGCCGGCGCGGTGCTGCGCCCGGCCATCCTGTGGAATGACGGGCGCTCGGCGGCGGAATGCGTGGAGCTCAAGGCCGCCTTTCCCCGCCTGCACGAAGTGGCGGGCAACCTCGCCTTTCCCGGCTTCACCGCGCCGAAGCTCCTCTGGGTGCGCAAGCATGAGCCGGACATCTTCGTGCGCACCGCCAAGGTGCTGCTGCCCAAGGCCTATGTCGGCTACCGCCTGACCGGCGAGATGGTGGAGGAGATGTCCGACGCCTCCGGCACGCTGTGGCTCGACGTCGGCAAGCGCGACTGGTCGGACGAGGCGCTGGCCGCCACCGGGCTCGACCGTTCGCACATGCCGCGCCTCGTCGAGGGCAGCGCGGTGGCGGCGCGGATCAAGCCGGAACTCGCCGCCCGCTGGGGCATGGCGACGCCGCCGGTGCTGGCCGGCGGGGCAGGCGACAACGCCGCCGGCGCCATCGGGCTCGGCGCCATCCATGCCGGCGACGCCTTCGTCTCGCTCGGTACCTCCGGCGTGCTGTGGGCGACCACCGACCGCTTCGCGCCGAACCCGGAATCCAGCGTGCACGCCTTCTGCCACGCGATTCCCGCCACCTGGCACCAGATGGGGGTGATCCTGTCGGCGGCCTCGGCGCTCGGCTGGTGGGCGCAGACCGAGGGCATCTCGCCCGGCGATCTGCTCAAGCCGCTTGGCGAGGCGCCGGTAGCGCCATCGCGGGCGATCTTCCTGCCCTATCTCTCCGGCGAGCGCACGCCGCACAACGACACCGCCATTCGCGGCGCCTTCATCGGGCTCGACCACGAGACCACGCGGGAGGGGCTCACCCAGGCCGTGCTGGAAGGCGTCGCCTTCGCGTTCAAGGATTGCCTGGACGCGCTGGCCGCCGCCGGCACCACGCTGGCCAGTGCCGACATCATCGGCGGCGGTTCGCGCTCGCGCTTCTGGACCGCGGTGATCGCCAATGTGCTGGGCCTGCCGATCAACCGCATCGAGGACGGCGAGCGGGGCGGGGCGTTCGGCGCCGCGCGCCTCGCGCGCATGGCGGCGACCGGCGAGAGCCCGGCGGCCATCTGCCTGCCGCCCCGCCGCATCGAGACCATCGCGCCGACCCCGGCGCTCCAGCAGGCCTATGCGGAGCGGCATGCCCGTTTCCGCGCGCTCTACCCCGCCCTGAAGGGAGTTACCTCATGAATGCCCCCGCTCGGTTCTTCGAGCCGACCGCGCCGCTCGCCTATGAAGGGCCGCAGTCCCGCAATCCGTTCGCCTTCCGCTGGTACGACAAGGATCGCGTCGTGCTCGGCAAGCGGATGGAGGACCATCTGCGCTTCGCCGTCGCCTATTGGCACAGCTTCACCTGGCCGGGCGGCGACCCCTTCGGCGGCGAGACCTTCCTGCGCCCGTGGATGCACGGCGCCGACGAGATGGACCTCGCCCGCGCCAAGGCCGACGTCGCCTTCGAGCTGTTTCGCATCCTCGACGTGCCGTATTTCGCCTTCCACGACCGCGACATCGCTCCCGAAGGCAAGAGCCTGAAGGAATCCAACGCCAATGTCCGCGCCATCGCCGACATCTTCGCCAGGAAGATGGAAGCGTCGAAGGTGAAGCTGCTCTGGGGCACGGCGAACCTGTTCTCCAACCGCCGCTTCATGGCGGGCGCCGCCACCAACCCGGACCCGGACGTGTTCGCCTATGCCGCGGCGCAGGTGAAGAACGTGCTGGAAGTCACCCATGAGCTCGGCGGCGAGAACTATGTGCTGTGGGGCGGCCGCGAGGGCTACGAGACCCTGCTCAACACCGACCTGAAGAGCGAGCTGGACCATATGGGCCGCTTCCTCAACCTGGTGGTCGAGCACAAGCACAAGATCGGTTTCAAGGGCACCATCCTCATCGAGCCGAAGCCGCAGGAGCCGACCAAGCACCAGTACGACTTCGATGTCGGCACGGTGTACGGCCTCTTGTGCCGCGCCGGCCTCGAGAAGGAAGTGAAGCTCAACCTCGAAGCCAACCACGCCACGCTCGCCGGCCACAGCTTCGAGCACGAGATCGCCATGGCGGCGGCGCTCGGCGTGTTCGGCTCCATCGACATGAACAAGGGCGATGCCCAGTCCGGCTGGGACACCGACCAGTTCCCGACCAATGTCGAGGACACCGCCCTCGCCATGTACGAGATCCTGAAAGCGGGCGGCTACACCACCGGCGGCACCAATTTCGACGCCAAGATCCGCCGCCAGTCGATCGACCCGGAAGACCTCGTGCTCGCCCATGCGGCGGCGATGGATGTGTGCGCCCGCGCGCTGCTGATCGCCGCCGACATGGTGGAGGACGGGGCGCTGAAGAAGGCGGTCGACGAGCGCTATGCCGGCTGGCAGTCGCCGGCGGCGAAGGCGATGCTGGCGCCGGGCGCCTCGCTCGACGGCATCGCCGCGCGGGTGGAGGCGGAGAGCCTCGATCCGCAGCCGCGTTCCGGCAAGCAGGAGCGCCTGGAAGCGCTGGCGGTCAGCTATCTGCGCTGAGACGGTTCCTCCGTGCCCGGCCGCGCCCGGGCGCGTAAAGGGAGCGCGCCCTCTCTCCCGCGAGGACGCGCTCCCTCTTTTCCCTCGCCGCGGCCCGGCCGCCGCCCGCGACATTGCGGCGCGGGCGGGCCATCACATCCCGGTGTTGCCGCGGCAAGGCATTAACCATCCGTCATTGACTTGTGGTGAATAAATCCCTTCGATCGCTGCCATGGGAGCGACCGTGACTCGTGCCGACGTCCCGCCAGGCGATGGATGCGGCGATCTGAGGAGGGGATTGAGTATGCGTTGGAGCATTCTGGGCGCGCTGGCCGTTGCCGCCGCCTTTGCCGGTGGAGCCGCCAGCGAGGCGCAGGCGCAGGCCCGCCCGCCCGCCGGTCTCAACAGCATGCTGCTGGACGTGCAGGAAGAGCCGGGCCGCGTGCCTTCGCCGGACGAGGAACAGCTCGATCCGACCTTCCGCCGGCAGCCGGTCTACTTCCGCACCAACGAGCCGCCGGGCACCATCGTCATCCATACCGACGAGCGCTTCCTCTATCTGGTGCTCGGCGACAACCGCGCGATGCGCTACGGCATCGGCGTCGGCCGCGACGGCTTCCAGTGGTCGGGCCTGCAGAAGATCTCCCGCAAGGCCGAGTGGCCGGACTGGACGCCGCCGCCGGAGATGATCCAGCGCCAGCCCTACCTGCCGCGCTTCATGGCGGGCGGGCCCGGCAACCCGATGGGCGCGGCCGCGCTCTATCTCGGCCAGACCGTCTACCGCATCCACGGCACCAACCAGCCGCAGACCATCGGCTACGCGGTCTCCTCCGGCTGCTTCCGGCTGGTGAACAGCGACGTCGCGGATCTTTACAGCCGCGTGCCGGTCGGCACCAAGGTCATCATCCGGCAGACGCCGGCGCTCTGAACAAGCGACATGCGGCAGGGGCCGCAGGGGGAAGGCATGAAACATCTGGGAATGGCGCTGGCGGCTGCCGGCGTCCTGTTCACGGCCAGTCTTGCGCAGGCCGACACGCTCGCCGACGTGAAGGCGCGTGGTACGCTCAAATGCGGCGTCAACCAGGGCCTCGACGGCTTCTCGGCGAAGGGCGCCGACGGCAAGTGGAGCGGCTTCGACGTCGATCTGTGCAAGGGTCTCGCCGCCGCCATCTTCGACGATCCCGCCAAGGTCGAGTATGTCCCGCTTTCCGCGGAGGCGCGCTTTCCCGCCCTCTCCAAGGGCGATGTCGACGTCCTCGTGCGCAACTCCACCTGGACCCTGTCCCGCGAGGCGGGGCTGAAGCTCCTGTTCGCCGCCGTCTCCTATTATGACGGCCAGGGCTTCATGGTGCCCGCGGCGAAGAACAAGACCAGCGCGCTGGAGCTCGACGGCTCCAAGGTGTGCGTCCAGTCCGGCACCACCAGCGCCCTCAACGCCCAGGACTATTTCCAGCAGAACAACATGAAGCTGGAGCTGGTGCAGCAGCCGGGCGTCGACGAACTGGTCAAGGCCTATGACGAGGGCAAGTGCGACGTGCTGACCACCGACGTGTCGCAGCTCTATGCACTGCGCCTCCGGCTGTCCAAGCCGGCCGACAGCATCGTGCTGCCGGACGTCATCTCCCGGGAGCCGCTCGGCCCGGTGGTGCGCCAGGGCGACGATGCGTGGCTGAACGTGGTGAAGTGGAGCTTCTACGCGCTGGTCAACGCCGAGGAGCTCGGCATCGGCAGCAAGACGCTCGACCAGGCGCTGGCCTCGCAGAAGCCCGACGTGAAGCGCTTCGTCGGTGCGGAAGGCACCTATGGCGCCGATCTCGGCCTCACCAAGGACTGGGCGGTGCGGATCGTCAAGGCGGTCGGCAATTACGGCGAGGTGTTCGAGCGCAATGTCGGCACCGGTTCCAAGCTGGGCATTCCGCGCGGCATCAACCAGCTGTGGAGCCAGGGCGGCATCCAGTACGCGCCGCCGATCCGCTGATCGTCCGGCACGGGCATAAAGGGCCGGCCACCGCGAGGTGGCCGGCTTTTTCATGCGCGTTTCCGGCCCCGCCCGGAACTGAACAGCCGTTCATCCGTTTGTCCAAAGGCTGAAGACTTCGTTCAGGCCGCATTCATGCGATTTAGATAAAGTCGGATCCATGAATGGTATAGCTGGAGTGGCTAGCGATGAAAAAGATTTCCCTCGTGGTCGCGACCGTCGCCGCCTTTGCTACGGCCGCCGCCCTCCCTGCTTCCGCCGCGCCTTGGAGTCCGCAAGGATTGTCCGGCCCGGCGCCGCAGGTCGAGCAGATCCAGTATCGCCCGCGTCATTATGATGGCCCGCGTCGTTACTACAATGCGCCGCGTCGCCACTATGATGGTCCGCGTCGTGGATATTACCAGCAGAGCGGGCGTTATTATTACAACGGCCATCGCGGCTATAATTACTATCGGCCCGGCTACCGCAGCTACAATGGCTGGTGGTTCCCGGCGGCGGCCTTCGCCACCGGCGCGCTGATCGGTGGGGCCATCGCCGCCCAGCCCAGCTACAGCGGCGGCGGCAATGCGCATGTGCAGTGGTGCGCGAACCAGTACCGGTCCTACCGGGTGTCGGACAATACGTTCCAGCCCTATAACGGCCCGCGCCAGCAGTGCGTCTCCCCCTATTGACGCCTTCGTGAATCTGGAAAGCGAAAGCCCGGCCCGCGCCGGGCTTTCGTGCGTTCAAGGGTCGCCTTGACGGCGGCGCCGCGAGCGGGCCTATCGGGGGCGTCCGACTTTCCGGCAATCATCTCCGATGAAGGTGCGTCCATGACCGAACTGACCCTCGCCGCCGCGCAGACCATCGTTTCCGTCGCGCTGGACCATTGCCGCGCGGGCAATTTCAAGCCGATGGCCGTGGTGGTGCTCGATGCGCGCGGGGCGCTGAAGGCCGCGGCCGCCGAGGACGGCGCCAGCCTGAAGCGGGCCGAGGTCGCCCATGGCAAGGCCTATGGCGCGCTGTCGCTGGGCATGGGGTCGCGCTCGCTGTTCAAGCGCGCGAAGGAGCAGGCCTTCTTCATCTCGGCGGTGAGCCACGTCGTCGACGGCGCGCTGGTGCCGGTGCCCGGCGGCGTGCTGATTCGCGATGCGGCCGGGGCGCTGGCCGGCGCGGTGGGCATTTCCGGCGACACCTCGGACAATGACGAGGCGGCGGCGCTGGCCGGCATCGCCGCTGCCGGCCTCGTTGGCGATCCCGGCCAGGACTGATCGGCCAGGACTGATAGGGCGGGATCGATCGCCCGGCCTTCGCCGCCGGCGCCGGAGGGATCAACCGGAGGGATCAACCCTTGGCGACGGCGTCGAAGGCCTGCAGCCTGGCGATCAGCGCCGGCATGTCGTCGAGCCGGATCATGTTCGGCCCATCCGAGGGGGCGTGGTCGGGGTCTTCATGCGTCTCGATGAAGACGCCGGCGACGCCGACCGCGACCGCGGCCCGGCCCAGTGTCTCCACATATTCGCGCTGGCCGCCGGACGAGCCGCCCTGGCCGCCCGGCTGCTGCACGGAATGGGTGGCGTCGAAGATCACCGGCGCGCCGAGAGCCGCCATGATCGGCAGCGAGCGCATGTCGGAGACCAGTGTGTTGTAGCCGAAGCTGGTACCGCGCTCGCAGAGCAGCGTGTTCGGGTTGCCGCTCTCGGCGATCTTGGCCAGCACGTTCTTCATGTCCCAGGGGGCGAGGAACTGGCCCTTCTTCACATTGATCGCCCGGCCGGTCTTCGCCGCCGCGATCAGCAGGTCGGTCTGGCGGGAGAGGAAGGCGGGAATCTGCAACACGTCCACCACCGGGGCCACCAGCGCGCACTGTTCCTCGGTGTGCACGTCGGTGAGCACCGGGAAGCCGAATTGCTGCTTGAGCTCGGCGAATATCTCCATCGCCTTGTCCAGCCCGATGCCGCGCTTGCCGGAGAGCGAGGTGCGGTTGGCCTTGTCGAAGGAGGATTTGTAGACGAAGCGGATTCCCGCCTTGTCGCAGATGGCGGTCAGCCGCTCAGCCATCATGAAGGCGTGGTCGCGGCTTTCCATCTGGCAGGGGCCGGCGATCAGCGCCAGCGGCGCGTCATTGGCGAAGGTGACCTGCCGGTCGCCGGAGCCGACATGGATGGTGGCGTTGGTGGTCGCTGCGGCGGTCACGTTCTGAACTCCTGGCCCATCGGCCGTCAGGCGGGCGTGCCCGCCAGCATCTGGCGAGCGCGTTCGAGGTCTTCCGGCGTATCGACGCCGAGCGGCACCGTGGCGACGATCTCGGCATCGATGCGCATGCCGGCCTCGAGCGCCCGCAGCTGCTCCAGCTTCTCGCGCTGTTCCAGCGGGGAAGGGGGCAATGCCACGAAGCGTTCCAGCGCCGCGCGCTTATACGCATAGAGCCCGATATGGTGATAGAGCGGGCCATCGCCATGGGGGGCGGTGGCGCGGGTGAAATAGAGCGCGCGCAGGCGGGTATCGGAGAGCGGCGAGCCCACCACCTTCACCACGTTCGGGTTGGTACGCTCCTCCTCGCGGACGATCTCGACGCAGAGCGTGGCGATGTCGACGCGCTCATCCGCCAGCGGGGCGAGAGCGGCGCGCACGCTGTCGGGCTCGATGGTCGGCAGGTCGCCCTGCACATTGACGACGAAGCGGGCGCGGCGGTCGGGATCGACGCGTTCCAGCGCCTCGAAGATGCGATCGGAGCCGGAAGGATGTTCGACGCGGGTCATTACCGCCTCGAAGCCGGCGGCGGTGACGGCGGCGAGGGTGTCGGCATGGTCGACGGCGACCACCACGCGGCCGATCTCGGCCTCCGCCGCCCGGCGGGCGACCTGCACGATCATCGGCGCGCCGGCGATGTCGGCGAGCGGCTTGCCCGGCAGGCGGGTGGAGGCCATCCGCGCCGGAATCAGCACCAGCGTGTCGTTCTTCATGCGACGCCCGCGCGCAGGAGGTCGTGGATGTGGACGATGCCCTGCGGCCGGCGCCCGGCATCCACCACGAAGGCGACGGTGATCTTCTCGGATTGCATCAGCAGCAGCGCGCGCGCCGCCATCATCGCTTCGTCCACCACGCGGGGGCGCTTCGACATCACCGCTTCGACCGGCTGCTGCAGGAGGTCCGGCGCCATGTGGCGGCGCAGGTCGCCATCGGTGATCACGCCGGCCAGGGCGCCGGCATCGTCGACGATGCCGACCACGCCGAAGCCCTTGCTGGACATCACCAGCAGCGCCTCGCTCATGCGCATCCCCAGGGGAATGAGCGGCATTTCCTCGCCGGTATGGGCGATCTCGCCGACCGGGCGCAACTGCGAGCCGAGCTTGCCGCCGGGATGGAAGATGCCGAAATCCTGCGGCGTGAAACCGCGATGCTCCAGCAGCGCGATGGCCAGCGCATCGCCGACGAGCAGCTGCAGCAGTGTCGAGGTGGTCGGCGCCAGGCCGTGCGGGCAGGCTTCCGCCACCTGCGGCAGGCACAGCATCACATTGGCGTTGCGGCCGAGTGCGCTGTCCTCGCGCGAGGTGAGGGCGATGAGCGGGATGTCGAAGCGCTTGGCATAGGCGAGCACGTTGGCGAGCTCGCTGGTCTCGCCGGACCAGGAGAGCAGCAGCAGCGTGTCGTCCGAGGCGATCATGCCGAGATCGCCGTGGCTGGCCTCGGTCGGGTGCACGAAGAAGGCGGGGGTGCCGGTGGAGGCCATGGTGGCGGCGATCTTGCGGCCGATATGCCCGCTCTTGCCGACGCCGGAGATGATCAGCCGGCCCTTGCGGCTCGCCACCAGTTCCACCGCGGCGTCGAAGGCGGCGCGCAGCGTCTCGTCGCCGCGCGCGAGGTCGGTCAGCGTCTCCACCGCCTCGGAGGCCTTGTGCAGGGTGCGCAGCAGCGAGGCGACGCCGGGGCTGTCGGTCCGTTCGGCCGGAGGAATCCTGTTCAGCATCGACTCACCGTGAGGCGTTCCACCATCATCGCGTCTTCCTATCCGATTTGCGCCGCCGGTGCACGGCATGCGGGTGCCGGGCGCCGCCGCCCGTCTGCCGGGCCGGTGCCGCGAGGGCTGCATAGCTCCCTTCGCTTTCCTTGCCCAGCCATCCTTGCCGAGCCATGCGGGCGGGATTGCGGCATGCCGCCCGGCGGGGACAAGGCACGCCTTGCCTCAAATCGATCACACGAGCGTCACGTGCTAGTAGCAAGGAAGGCGGCAGGGGCAACCGAACCGGGCGGAGGATCGAGCGGACGATGAGCGATGCAGCCGGAACCGTGCGCAACGGGCGCTTCGGGCTTTCCCTCGCCGGCCTTGCCGAGCGCCATGCCCGGCTCGTCCTGGTGCTGCTGTTCTTCGCCTGCGTGCTGCCGGGCTTCTTCACCCTGCCGGTGATCGACCGCGACGAGGCCCGCTTCGCGCAGGCCTCGCGGCAGATGGTGGCCAGCGGCGATTATGTCGCGCCTCGGCTCGGCGACGAGTACCGCTTCAAGAAGCCGATCGGCATCTACTGGCTGCAGACGGCGGCGGTGAAGCTCACCGGCCTGGCGCCGGATGCGCCGATCTGGGCGTATCGGCTGCCCTCACTGTTCACCGCACTGGTCGCGGTGCTGGTGACGCATGCGATAGGGCTGAGGCTGTTCAACCCGCCCGCGGCCTTGTTCGGCGCCGCGCTGCTCGCGGCCTCGCTGATCCTCGGCGCCGAGGCGCGGCTCGCCAAGACGGACGCCACGCTGCTCGCCTTCGCGGTCATCGGGCAGATGGCGCTGGCGCGGCTCTATACCGCCCGCCCCGGTGAAAGGATACCGCTCCGCTGGGCGCTGCTGTTCTGGGGCGCCATGGGCGGCGGCATCCTGATCAAGGGGCCGATCGTGCCGATGCTGGCCGGCTTCACCGTGCTGGGCCTTGTCGTCTGGGAACGGCGCGGCGCCTGGCTGAAGCCGCTCAAGCCCTTGATCGGCGTGCCTTTCATGCTGCTGATCGTCCTGCCCTGGCTGGTTGCGATCTGGCTCAATACCGGCATGGCCTTCTTCCATGAGGCCGTGGGCAACGACCTGCTCGGCAAGGTGGCGACCGGGCAGGAATCGCACGGGGCGCCGCCGGGCGCGCATTTCCTCGCCTTCTTCGTCATCTTCTGGCCCGGGGCCGCACTGGCGGCGATCGCCGCGCCCTGGGTGTGGTCGAGCCGGTCGGTGCCGGCGGTGCGGTTCTGCCTGTGCTGGATCGTGCCGTTCTGGATCGCCTTCGAGCTGTTCGCCACCAAGCTGCCGCACTATACGCTGCCGGCCTATCCGGCGATCGCCCTACTGGCGGGCGCGGCGCTCGCCTCCGGCCGGCTGACCCCGCCGGCCGGCTGGGCCCGGCTGCTGGCGCTGGGTGCGGCCGTCGGAGGCCTCGTCGCCGGCATCGGCCTCGTGATCCTGCTCCATCGGTTGTCGGGCCTGCTGCCCGCCGAGGCGCTGGTCCTGGCCGCCCTTGCCTGCGTCGTCGGCTGTCTCGCCGCCTATCGGGCGCTGCGTGCGAACCTCGAGGCGACCTATCCGCTGCTGATCCTGCAGGCCGTGGTGCTCTATGGCCTCGGCTTTGGAGTGGCAGCACCGCGTGTCGAGGCGCTTTGGGTGTCGCCGCAGATCGCCCGCTCCATCGCCGCCCATGGGCTTTGCCAGAAGCCGGAGATCATGGTGTCCGGCTTTACCGAGGCCAGCACGCTGTTCGTGCTCGGCACTGAAACCCGTTACGGTTCCGGCGGGGAGGCCGCGGATTTCCTCGCCGCTCCGGGGTGCCGGGTGGCGGCGGTCACCGACCGGCAGCGCCCGGCCTTCGAGGCGCGCGAGGCCGAGCTTGGCCGCCGGGCCATGCGGCTCGATACGGTGTCCGGCTTCAATCTGGGCAATGGGCGCTGGATGACGCTGCAAATCCTCGCCGCCCCCGTGGCGGCGGAAGCAAAAGGATCCTGAGCATGATGTCGCTGACCATCACGCCGTGGCTCATCGTGGGGTTTCTCGGGCAGGCGCTGTTCACCGGGCGCTTCCTGGTGCAGTGGATCGCCAGCGAGCGGGCCCGGCGCAGCGTGGTGCCGCTCGCCTTCTGGGTATTTTCCATCGCCGGCGGCGTGATACTGCTCGCCTATGCGATCTATCGCGAGGATCCGGTCTTCATCGTCGGGCAGGCGGCGGGACTGCTCATTTATGCCCGCAACATCTATTTCGTGATCCGCGAGCGCCTGGGGCGGACCCCGGTCGTGGTTCCCGGCACGCCGGAAGGGCGTTCCGACATTCGCTGAGCCGTTCGGCCGGCTGTCCCCAACTTTCGTCGAGGCGTCACCCACGCTTCATTGGGCTTTCACCGAGCCCGCCTTGTATCCCCACAGGCGACGCGGCGGGCGAGGGGCGAGATGCGGTCGGTGGCGATGCTTGCGGAGCGGTTCAGGGCGTTCTGCCTCCAGAACCGGGTTTTGGCCTGCCTCCTTGCGATGCTCCTGATCTCGGCGCTCTTCATCCTCATGCCGGGCATCGATCTCGCGGTGACCCGCCAGTTCTACGTGCCGGGCGACGGCTTTCCGCTGGCCCATAACGGCAGGCTGCAGGACCTGCGCATGGTGGGCAGCAACATTCCCGTCGCGGTGGCGGTGGTGGTGATCGCCGCCCTGGCGCTCAAGATGCTGCATCCCCGCCGTCCCTGCCTTTTGCCGGCGCGCTTCACGCTCTATTTCGCCAGCCTGTATCTGCTTGGGCCGGTGCTGCTGGTGAACGGGATCTTCAAGACCCTCTGGGGCCGTCCGAGGCCGGTGAAGGTCGAGGCCTTCGGCGGCTCCTTTCCCTTCCTCGACGCCTGGTCGCTGGGGGAGAGCTTCACCCACCGCTCCTTCGTGTCCGGCGAGGCGGCGACCGTGGCCTGCCTGCTGCCGCTCGCCCTGTTCGTGCCGCGCCCCTGGCGCTGGCGGGTGCTGGCGATGCTCGGCATGCTCGTCGCGATGGTCTCGCTCAATCGCGTGGCGTTCGGCGCGCACTTCCTCTCCGATATATTGATCGCCATCGCGATGGTGCTGACGATCGCGGTCGTGCTGCGGCAGGTCTTCTATGTCAGCCACGCCGAACTGTTCTGCGATGCGCGCCTGGAGACGGAACTGACCCGCATCGGACTGGCGGCGCAGGCGAGGATCCGCCGCGATCTCGACGCGGTCGCCATCCTGCTCGCCGGCCGACTGGCGATCGCCGCGCGCGGTGTCCGCAGGCTCGGCGCCTAGGCGGAGGCCTACAGGCTGGCGGTGTGCATGTCGGGCTTGCCGGATGGAACCGTCGCCGGCCGCAGGGGCACCGGCGCGCCGCTATCCTCGGCGATGGGCGGCACGACGGTGCGGCGGCGCAGCCAGACGACCCCGAACAGATCGTAGATGCCGACCAAAGCGCGGCCGAAATTGGTGTATTTCGACGCGCCCGCCAGCCGCGGCCGGTCGTTGACCGGCTCATAGGCCACTTCATGCCCGTAGCTCAGGAAAAGCGCCGGCAGATAGCGGTGCATGCTGGAGAAATAGGGCAGGCGCAGGAAGGCTTCCCGCCAATAGACCTTGATCCCGCAGCCGGTATCCGGGCAATCGTCCTTCAGCAGGCGGGCGCGCAATCCGTTGGCGAAGGTCGAGGCGAAGCGCCGGGAGCCGGCGGCGCGGCGGCGCGCCCGCAGCCCGCCGACCAGCGCGGGCCCCTTGCCGCCGGGCGGAGCGATATGCGCGAGCAGGCGCGGAATGTCGGCGGGATCGTTCTGGCCGTCGCCATCCATGGTGGCGACGAGGGGAAAGCTGGCGGCAAAGATGCCGGTGCGCAAACCGGCGCTCTGGCCCGCGCGATGCGCGTGGCGCAGGTAGCGCAGCCGCGGATGGACGGCCATCAGCGCCCGGATCTCGTCGCGGGTGCCGTCGTCGCTGCAATCGTCGACGACCACCACCTCGCCGAGGATGTCGTCGGGCAGGACCCCGAACGCCTCCGTCACGAGGCGGCCGATGTTGCCGGCTTCGTTATAGGCGGGAATAACCACTGAAACACGCATCGTATCGCAATCTCGACCAGTCGACGGATAGTGTCCGGCTTCGATGAAATCGGGATGAAAAAGGCAATACAGCTTGAGTTAACGGCGAAATTCAGCCGTCCGTCAATTTCCGCAACGTCGTGTCTCTTCGGGGTGAGGGCGGCGGGATGCTCTCTCGCCGCCGTTTACCCGCGTCGATATCGATGCCGGGGGGAACCGGTAGGGGCGCTGGCTCGTTGCCTCCTGCGCGCTCCAACACCGGACGACGCGCCGATGCGACAGGGGGCTACGGATGAGCGGAAAGGCGGCGGAGAAAGGCAACGGGGCGCCGCCGGACGTCACCGTGCACGGCGCGGCGACCCTGACCGCCGTGACCGTGGACAGCTTCAACGCGCAATTGCGCGAGGGCGACGGCTTCGTGGGAGATCGCGCCCGTCGCGCCGCCTTCTTCGACATTCTCGCGCGCTGGCGGGAGGTTGCGGACCGCAAGCTGGCGCTGCTCGGCGATGTCCCGGTCGAGGAGATTTCCAAGGCGAGGATCGACGAGGCCCTGGCGGAAGGCAAGCCGCACGAGCAGGCGCTCGTCCTCAGCGCCATCGAGGATTATGCCGGCGAGATGCTCGCCGTCATTCGCCGCCTGCTGCGGACCGAGGCGTGGCGCGATACGTCGCGCATCGCGATTGGCGGAGGCTTGAAGGGCGGCCGCTTCGCCGAGATCGCCTTCGCCCGGGCCGAATTGCTGGCGCGGGCGGACGGCATCGAGATCGAGCTGCGTCCCATCCACAACGACCCCGACGAGGCCGGGCTCATCGGCAGCGTGCATCTCGCGCCGAGCTGGATGTTCGCCAGCTTCGACGACATTCTCGCCGTCGATATCGGCGGTTCCAACATCCGTTGCGGGATCGTGCGGCTGAACCTCGACAAGGCGGACGACCTGTCCAAGGCGCGGGTGCGCACCATGGAATTATGGACGCATGGCGAGGAGAAGCTGGGTCGCGACGAGGCGGTCGGCCGGCTCGTCGGCATGCTGGAGGGGTTGATCCGTCAGGCGGAGAAGGACGGACTGAGCCTCGCGCCCTTCATCGGCGTGGGCTGTCCCGGCTCGATCGCCGCCGACGGTTCCATCGAGAACGGCGCGCAGAACCTGCCGGGGAACTGGGAGAGTTCGCGCTTCAATCTTCCGGCGGCGCTCTGGGAGGCGATCCCTTCCATCGGCGGGCATGAGACGACGGTGACCATGCACAATGACGCCGTGGTGCAGGGGCTGAGCGAAGTGCCGTTCATGCAGGATGTTGAGCACTGGGGCGTGCTGACCATCGGCACCGGCCTCGGCAATGCGCGCTTCACCAACCGGGCGCGCCCCAATGCCGAGCAAAAGGCCGCGCATCGACGGGGCGATGCGCGGCCAAAGGACAAGGACTGAGCAAGGAGCGGCCGGGACGAGGCTCCCTCGGCCCGTTTCGATCAGGCGGCCTTGGTCATGCCGAGATCGACATTGCCGCGGATCTCGACCTCGATCTCGAGGACCGACATCGGCGCCCCGCGCTCCAGGCGAACCTTCACGCTGTCGCGCTCGCAGGGAACGCGCTTGGCGACGGCCGCCAGGATGTCCTCGCGCAGGCTGGACAGGAGATCCTCGCCGCCGAGCACCTGGCGCTCGTGGGAGAGCAGGATCTGCAGCCGCTCACGCGCCTGCGGCGCGCTGTTGTTGGTGAAAAGCCGCTTCCATAGCGTCATGCCGCCCTCCGCAGGAACTTGCTGAACAGGCCGAGCTTCTGCTTCGGCACATCCATGGCGATCTCCTCGCCCTTGAGGCGGCGGGCCGCGTCGTTATAGGCGCGGGCCGGGGCGCTGTCGGGGTCGTGGATCGAGACCGGCACGCCGTAGTTCGAGGCCTTCAGCACGTCCGGGCTCTCCGGCACGATGCCGAGCAGCGGCAGGGAGAGGATCTCCAGCACGTCCTCGGTCTTCAGCATGTCGCCGCGGGCGGCCCGGGCGGCATCGTAGCGGGTGAGCAGCAGGCGCTTGTCGACCGTCTCGCCGCGCTCCGCCTTCAGCGTCTTGGAGTCGAGGATGCCGACGATGCGGTCGCTGTCGCGGACGGAGGACACTTCCGGGTTGGTGACGACGACGGCGATGTCGGCGTGGCGCATGGCGAGGGTCGCCCCGCGCTCGATGCCGGCCGGGCTGTCGCAGATCACCCAGTCGAAATGGCGCGACAGGTCTTCGATGACCTTGTCGACGCCTTCTTCCGTCAGCGCGTCCTTGTCGCGGGTCTGGGAGGCCGGCAGCAGGAACAGCGATTCCAGCCGCTTGTCCTTGATCAGCGCCTGCGGCAGCCGGGCATCGCCCTGGATGACGTTGACGAAATCATACACCACCCGCCGCTCGGCCCCCATGATGAGGTCGAGATTGCGCAGACCGACGTCGAAATCGACGACGACGACCTTGTCGCCGGTGCGCGCCAGGGCGGCACCGAGCGCGGCGGTCGTCGTGGTCTTGCCGACGCCGCCCTTGCCCGATGTGACAGTAATGATCTTTGCCATGCCTCGCTCCTAAAGTGCGGCAAGCCGCAACGCCTCGTCCTCGGTCCACACTCGTACCGCCCGGCCGCGGAGGCTGGCGTCGATGTCTTCGGCCGTCCGGTAGATCCCGTCGACGGCAATCAGTTCAGCTTCCATCTTCGTGCAGAAGATGCGCGCCTTGGCGCCGAAGGTGGCGCCGGCGATCGCCCGGCCGGCCAGGGCGCCATAGACGTGGATCGAGCCGCCGGCGATGATCTCCGCGCCGGCGCCGACCGATCCCACGATGGTCACGTCGCCTTCGAGGCAGACGATGGACTGGCCGGACCGGACACGCTGCTCGACGACGAGGTTCACCGGCTCTGCCGGCTCGGCCGTCTTGCGCGGCGGCTCGGGTACGGCGACGGGTTCGTCGGAAATGTTCAGGGTGGCGTCGCGCCCGCCGCGCAGCAGCGGCGGCATGGAGGCGTCGACCATGCTGGGGCGTATGCCCTCGAGCCCGATCAGGCGCACGCCGCGGGTCGCGAGTTCGCCGATCCAGCGCTCGACCTCGGCCTTGCTGGCCGCGGTGCCGACCATGTCGAGCACCACCGTCCGGCCGGTGAAGAAGCCGGGCGAACGCTCCAGCCAGACGTCGAAATCGGCCAGCCATTGCTGCAGCGGCACGTCGGCGACGAGGGTCATCGCCATGAACGAGCGGCCACGGAAGCGGATGGATGGGCCGGAGCGGCTGACAGCGTTCACCGTGCGAATCTCCTCTGGTCAGGAGAGATTCGGTTAATCTTGGTTAATGGACGGTTAACGTCTCCGGCGGCGGCCGCTGGGCTGTGGATCGTTGGCATTGCTCGACTTGCGCAAAACCGGGCTGTCGAACGAAAAAAGAACGTGAGACGGCATGAGACCGTCTCACGTCTCACATGAGACGATTATGTTCCCGTCCCGTTTTCATCGGCCATCTGCTCGATCTGAGCCGCCGCATTGTTGGCTGCCGCGACGCGCTCCGCGACCAGGCCAATGTGAATTGCGATCATCTCTCGCCAGCGGCTGGGGTCGCGGTGTTCGGTTTCCAGCAGGTAGGCGCTGCATTCGAGAATGAGCTTGGCTTCTCCAAGCTCGCGCTGCAGCTTGATGATGTAATCCTCCATCGGGTATCCCTCTTCTGTGTCCAGTTGAGTGGAAAGCCGACCACAACCGAATTCCCGGTGGGCGTGCGATCGCCGCGCGCTCGCCGGTATTGAGGTGTATGGTTAACGTAGGGTTGTGGCATTGGTTGCATACCAATGAGGGGTAGAAGTTGGGCGCGTGGCTTGAGTTCCTCCGGCGCTTCGATCTTGCCGACATGGGAGGGTGGTGTGTGGAGATTGGTCGCTGGCATTATGCTCGGATTGGTGATCGCCGGGGTATGGTCGCGCTGGGCTCCTGCTGATGATCCTTTGGCGGGATGGAGTTGCCGCGAAAACTGCCGGCCTCATCTCGCGGGCTTCTACTGGGCGGAGCAGCGCGAAACAGTTGATCCCAACGAGTGCCTAGCGGATCTATCGCCGCCGTTTCGCATGGGGTGCCTGCAGTACGTTAGTCAGGCCTCGCTGGGCGTGACTTCTCGCGCCAGGCGCTTCCATGGTCAGCAGTGCACCGCCGATTGTGCCGGTCACAAGGCCGGATATGCATGGGCTGCCGAAACGCGGACGACGAACTGTCGAGGCGAGGCTGGCACGAATTCCCAATCCTTCATCGAAGGTTGCGAGGCGTATGCCAAGGAAGCCCTGGGCGCTTATCCCTAGAGCCCGCCCTTTGCCTCGAGCCACGCGGCCGCCTTGTCGACCGCGGTCGCGGCCATCTCCGGGTGCCGGCCGAGGTAGTGCTGCAGGATCTGCGTCGCGCTCGTCTGGCTGTGACCCGTCAATGACATGATCTCGGGGATGGTGGCGCCGGCCAGGCCGAGCCAGGTGACGGCGGTGTCGCGCAGATCCTGGTCGCGGAAATCTTCCAGCGACGGGCAGGGCGCAACCTTCCACGCCTCACCATCTTGGATGCCGGCGACAGCCGCGGCGCGGACCTCGCGAAAGGCATCGCGGTAGAGCTTGGAGCCGGCGTTGCCGGCGAAGGGGCGCCCGCGCTGCTCGTCAATGATGAGCTCGGGATGCTGGATGGTGCTGGCGGCGCGGCGCTGGCGGGCGCCCTTGAGGCGTTCGACCAGTTGCGGGGAGGCCGGCACCAGGACGACGGCGCCAGTCTTCTTCTGGAGGAAACGCAATCGCCCGTCGAGATCGCGGCCGTCGATCAGCAGCAGGCGATCGCTCTGCCGCTGGCCGGTGAGAAGGCCCATGACGATGGCGTCGCCGATCTCCGGCAGGCCGAGCGCGTCGGCGGCGGCGATGAGGGTGCGCATCTCCTCGACAGACCCGACTCGAAGGCGGGCGGAGGGCTTCTCGATACCCAGCTTCGACATGGGGGAGGGGCCGACCTTGCCCTTGGCGGCGCCCCACGTCCACGCCGCCGAGAGGGCGGCCATGGCGCCCCACGACATGGCGACGCCGCGGTCTTCGCAGAGGCGTTCATAAATGCCGCGGGCGGCGCGGGCGGTGAGCTCTGTCGTCGGCGCGGCCCATATGCGGCCTTCGTCGAAAATCTCTACGACCCGGGTCATGTGCCGATAGAAAACCTTCGTCGAGGCGGCCAGCGGCTTGATCCGGCGTTTGCCCTTGATGATCTCCTCGGATCCCCATTTCGGGTTCTTGGTCGGATCCTGCCATTCCTGCATCAGCTGGCCGATGGTGTAGACGTCCGGCCGCCTGAGCGGCGGGATCCGCCGGCGCGCACCGCGGGCGGCGGCGACGTCCTTCCGGCGCTCCGTCACCTCGGCGCTGCGTCGCTCCGACCAGGCCGCGGCCTCCTCGAGGCTGTACCAGCTGCCGTCCGGCCGCTTGAGATCCTCGCCCTTGAAGCCAAGGGCGCGGTGGGCGGGCGTGGCGACATAGCGGGGCTTGCCGTCACGCCAGACGACGAAGGGGATGTTGACGACGATCTTTGCCACCGGAACCTCGCGAGGGGCGGACACGCGATGCTGCGATGATGGGCGATAGGCGCGGGCGGTGGCAAGGTGGGTCATTGGACAACTCCCGATAGCATCAGCACCAGGGCGGCGACGAGGCCGAAGCCGAGGCAGGCGAAGAGGCGGCGGAATTCGCCATAGATCTCCTGCCAGAGAGTGGGGCGAGGCGCGGGAAACCCGCGTCTCTCTTCGATGGAGAGCGGTTCAGCCACGGCGCCGCCCTTTCTCGAGGTTTGCCAGAAACTCGCACCCGGCGGTGGTGGCGATGACGTGAAGCGACGGGTTGTTGCGCTCCGTCAGCAGGCCATCGATGACCAGGCGGTGGATCGTCTGGTGGTTGAAGGTGGCCGTGCCCTGGCCTTTCCACTGGCCGGTCGGCTTGCGGAAGATCTTCTTCCGCTTGGCGGCCATCAGCGCTTCCTTCTGGGTCGCGCTGTAATCGTCGGGGCGCCGCGGCATGTCAGCGGCCCTCCGCCTTGAGAGTGACGGTGAGGTTCGCCAGCATGCGGCCCTGTTCGGCGAGGAGCTCCCGCGCGGGGCGCGGAAGGCCGAGCCAAAGCTTCGCGAGCTCGCCGAAGTGGTGATCGGCGGCGATCGTGGCGATGACGTCGGCGGTGGTGGCCGCGCGCGTGCCGATGACATCCTGGAAAAACCATTCCACCGGCTTGTCGGTGGCGGCCGCCCAGCGGATGAGCTTCTCCGGGCCCATGCGGTTTTTGCCCTTCTCACATTTCTGCACCTGCTGGAAGGTGACGCCGAGAAGGGCAGCCATCTGCTGCTGGGAGATGCCGGCGAAAAGGCGGGCGGCGCGGGCGCGCTCGCCGATCCGGCGGTTGATGTCGTCGTCGGCCATCAGCAGCTGGGGGAGCTTGACGTGCGCGTTCATGCCGCCATCCTCCGCTTGTCGAGCTCGCGGTAAGCTGCTGCGACCCAGTTCTTCAGGAGGCCAGCGGCACCATGGGTGCAACTGGTGCGCAAGCCGCCCATTGAGAGCGACATGGCGCCCAGCGGCTTGCCCATTTTCGCGCGGCCCTCCCGGACGAGCTCGTCCAGGACGTCGGCGGCGGCGATATGATAGGCGCGCATGCTCTGGTGGTTGCCGGGCTCGATTGCCGGCAGCGCGCCCAGCTTTTGCTTCACCATGATGACGAGATCGAGCAGTTCGTTGTCGGTGACGCGCTTGCTCATGCCGCGCTCCCATAGTGCTGTTCGAGCGTGGGAACGATCGAGGCCGCGGTGACGGCCTGGCCGGCCGGCGGATTGGTCACGCCGTCGATCCAGGCGATGACGGCCGCGCGCGACCAGAGGCCATTGAACCCGGGCAGCTTGGGCGGGAAGCCATATTCGGCAACCAGCCGCGGGAGCTTGCTGGTGAGGTGATCGGGCGTGACGTTCAGCCAGAGCGCGAGCTCTTCACGGCCGATCGTCGGCGGGGATAAAGCCGGAATTCCCATGACATTGACCCTCAGCGCAGTGATTTGCGCCGAGAGATTGAGCCATTTCGGCTCATGTGGTGTCAAGAATTAATGAGCCAATTTGGCTCATATTATCTGTAGCTGTCGGCCAAGGCCTTGACGGTGCGGGTGATATGGGCGCGCGCGGAAGCGTCCAGACCGGCGACTAGGCCGTCCAGTGACGGGGTTTTCGGGTCCCGGAAGAGGTCTCCCGGCGAAATCTCAAGGAGGTCGGCCATGCGAGCAATCATCGGCGGGCCCGGCTCTCGCTCGCCTCTTTCGTATTTTCCGAGGCTCGTATGGTGCATTCCGAGCTGCTCGGCCAATTGCTCTTGGGTGAGCTTCTTCGCAATGCGCCATTCACGCAGGAAGAAGATCTTGGCGGGGAGAGCAGGGGCGGCAGTTGTGGCGGACATGGGCGGATCGTAGGTGACGGGCCGCCGATAATCCGCAGCGGAAATGGCTGGATCCTCGCTTGACAATAATGAGCCAAATCGGCTCATTCTGTCGCATGGACGCAAATCACTCTGCATCGCATCCCCTTCGGAAGTGGCGCCTGGCGCGGGACCTGACGCTTGAGCAGGCCGGTGCGCCTATCGGCGTCACCGGCCAAACGTTCGGAAAGTACGAGCTCGGCAAGCGAGTGCCGCGCCCAGCAAAGCTGGCTGCGATCATCGCGATGACGGGCGGCGCTGTGACGGCTTCGGATTTCCTTCCGGCCATCGCCCCGGTGTCAGCCGAACCCCTGCGAGCCGCCGAATGATTGCGCCCGTTCCATCCCTCCCCCGCAACGAGGTGCTCATGTCCGCCTGCTCCCGCGTTGTCTCCCTGTCGAATATTCGTGCGTCGCTGTCCGCGTCGGCGGTCGCCCGCCCTCGCGCGAACCGCGCCGCAGAGATTTCCGTCGATCTCCCGCGCCTGGCGCAGTTCCTCCGTGCCCGGCATCCGCAGGACACTGCCAAGCGCGTGGCGTCCGACGCCGGCATCCCCGCGCGCACGGTCGCCAACTGGCTGATCGAGGGCGCGGCGCCGACCTTCCAGCACACCATGCGGCTGGTGTCGGCCTATGGGCCGGCGCTGATCCTCGCCTGCGTCTCGCCCTGCCCGGGCTGGGCGGAGGTCGCGGCGCGGGAGGAGCGCAAACAGGCGATCGCCGCCGAGATGGCGCGGCTCAAGGGCGAGCTCGCCCGCATGGATGGGGCGGCGTGATGGGCTCGTTCGAACCCCTTGCCCTGCTGCTCGCTGCCCTGGGCGTGGCCTTCCTGCTGCTCGCCGCGGTCGTGAATGAGCTCGCTCGCCGCCAGCGTCATCGCGATCGCGGTTTCCGTGTCCGCCGGGTGCCCTGGGGAGGATTGCCGCATGCGCGCCATTGAGACCGAACCCTATGTCAAGGCTTTCTGGGCGGAGTTCGCCGGCGCCGATCGCCCGCTCGGCGCGGCGCCCATGCTGCAGTGGGTGCCGATCGAGCATCTGCGCGTGGACCCGTCCTATCAGCGCGACATCACCGCCGAAGGGCGGCGCTCGCTGTTTGCGATCGCCCGCAATTTCGATTGGGCGAAGTTCGCTCCGCTCGTCGTCGCGCCGATCGAGGGCGGTCTCTATGCCGTGATCGACGGCCAGCACCGCGCCACGGCGGCGGCGCTGCGAAAGGTCGAGAGCGTGCCCTGTGAGGTGGTGATCGCCGACCAGGCCAAGCAGGCCGCCGCCTTCGCCGCCATCAACGGCCAGGTGACGAAGCTGTCTTCCGTGGCGATCTACCACGCCCGCGTGGCGGCCGGCGATCCCGAAGCGAAGATCTGCGACGAGGTGTGCCGATGCGCCGAGGTGAAGGTGCTGCGCTATCCGGTCCAAGCGACGCTGATGAAGCGCGGGGAGACGATCGCGCCGAACGTCATCCTGGCGGCGATTGCCCGCCACGGCCGCGATACCGTCACCACGGCGCTGGCGAGCGTGACCCAGACCTCCGAGGGCAACCCGGGCATGCTCGGCAAGCCGGTCATCGAGGCGCTCTGCACCGTGCTCGGCGCGGCCAAGGAATGGCGCGAAGCGGGCGGAGCGCTGCTCGACGCCTTCGACGATTTCGATTTCAAGCACGAGCTTACCGAGGCGCGCGTCGAACACCATAGGGGGGGGCAACCCCTGAACGGTGTGCTCTCCGCGCGCATCACCGCCTATCTGCAGAAGCGGCTGCCGCTGGCCGCCGCCACGGCGGCGGAGTGATCGGCCATGGCTGACACCTCGTCCGAAGTGCAGTTCCAGGTCATCGGCGAGCTCGACGGCATGCAGGCCGATCGGGCGGCGCCACGCTACCTGCTGATGTCGCAGGACGGACTGTCGGGCGCGCTGGCGCGCCGCGAGGGTGATCGCTTCATCCCGATCGCCGGCCCCTTCTCTTTCGATGCCATTCGCCGCTGTGCCGAGAACGTCCTCTCCGGCAACCAGCGGGCCG
This sequence comes from Ancylobacter oerskovii, assembly GCF_018390555.1. GTDB lineage: Bacteria > Pseudomonadota > Alphaproteobacteria > Rhizobiales > Xanthobacteraceae > Ancylobacter > Ancylobacter oerskovii. Next base: position 98,080 of record NZ_JAHBGB010000044.1, read on the forward strand.
TCACCTGGCCGCAGGCCCAGATCGCCATGGCGATCGGCTGCGGCGTGTTCTTCACCCTGTACGGCCGCGAGCTCACCGCCGCCGATACCGCTGCGGAGCCGAACTCATGAGCGAGATCCCGAACGATCAACCCCTGTCCGATGCCGCGGCCGGCTTCGCCAAGGAACAGCTGAAATCCTTCATCGAACGCATCGAGCGGCTCGAGGGGGAGAAGAAGACCATCTCTGAGGACATCAAGGACGTGTTCGCCGAGGCCAAGGGCACCGGCTTCGACGTCAAGGCGCTGCGCGAGATCCTCCGCATTCGCAAACAGGATGGCGACCAGCGGGCCGAGCATGAGGCGATCGTCGACCTGTATCTGCAGGCGCTCGGCATGGTGGGGGCATGACGATGGGAGAGGCCAAGCGCAAGAAGCTCTCCCGCGACGCCCAGCCGGAGGAGATCCTCTCCGGCGGGCACGGTCCGGTGCAGAGCGACGTCGTCGCCGTGATGGGCGCGGCGATCGACACCCTGGCGGAGGTGCTGCCCGGCTACGGCATCACGCTGTTCATTAGCGAGCCCGACAGCAAGGCTGAAGGCGAAGGCCGGATGCCGCGCTTCAACTACATGTCGAACTGCGACCGCGCCGACATGGTGAACATGCTGAACGCCTTCGTGCGCAAGAACGGCGACATGCTCGCCGTCGACGCGGCGATGGCGAGGATGCCGGAGGGCTCGGCATGAGCGCGTCCTCCCGCTGCCCGCACAATGACGTGGACTTCAACCTGAACCTTGCTTCGTTCGGGGATACCAACCTGCGCTATCTCGAGATGACCGGCCGCTGCAAGCTGTGCGGCGCCGGCATTCGCTTTCGCGGGCCGGTCGGCATGGGACCAGATTGCGCCGGCATTGCCCTCGACGGATCAGAGGTGCGCATCCCGCTGCTGTTCGGCGATGAAGAGCTCGAGGGCAGGCCGATCGGCTACTCGGTCAGTGTGGGAGGGGCGGCATGACCCCGCGTCTCACCCCCGAGCAGCTTGAGGAACGCCGTGCGCACGGTGCGCGCGCAACCGAGCGGGCGAAGGCGATCGTGAAGCCGGGCGACGTGCTTCAATTCACGCGCTGCGGCGGTGTGCGGTCCCGCGCGACCTTCATCGGCTGGGAGGGGCAATGGATGTGCTCCACCAGCCTGAGCGACATCCATGCCCTGCACGTCTTCAAGCTCAATGGCGACTGGGTGTCGTTCGCCGATGAAGGCAACCCGGATCCTGCGGTGGGCGATGTGCGGCTCGACGCCAAGGTCATGGCATTCCATCCGTTCTTCCCCGACGAGACGGACACCACGCTGCTAGCGGACCGGATGGTGTTCGCGCGCGCACCGCATCGCTGCGCCATTTGTCTCGGCGACGTCCTTCGCGGTGAGCGGCATCGCGCCCGTACCGAACGGATCAATGAAGGTGCGGGCCGGGTCATGACCTTCCGCTTCTGCCGCCTGTGCTGCGAGGCCATGGCCGCCAGCTGGACGGATGAAGGCAAGGCGATCACCGAGCGGACGGCGATCGGCATTGCTGCGTCGCGGGCGGAGGTATCCACATGAGCAAGGCATCTATGGAAGCTCATAACCGGATTGCGACGAGGATTGTCCGCGAGCTCGTGCGCGATCTGGTCGAGGCCGGAGCCGACGATGCGGCAGTGATGCTCGCGCTTGAAAGTGTCGTGGTCGGTGTAAGCCGGGCGGTCGAGAAGATCTTCGGCGTGAGCCGTGTCGTGATGGCCGAGTACCTCGAGGTCATCACCGAGCGTGCGCTCGAGCGGCTGGCAGAGCAGGGGGAGGGGCGCTGACATGGTGCTCGAGCATCCCGACGCAGCCGATCTTCGACGGCAGCTCAAGGCAAATTCGGAAGAGTTCATGCGCCTGTCGATCGCCGACAAGGCGGATCCCGACGTGCTGGCCCGCTTCCTGGCGCGTGAGGAGCGCCTCGTGGAGCGCTTCCGGGCGCTCGGTCTGCAGCCCAGCTTCCCGAGGGAGGACTCGCAATGAGCTACGAAGCATGGGGCGAGCCCGACGATAGCCCATTCGAGGCGGCGATCGAGGCCGGCTGGATCGACCCGACCGACCTTTCCAAGGCGATGATCGACGTGATGAACGAACGCGATCGGCAGTGGAATGAAGAGGGCTGGACGCCGGAGCATGATGACCAGCACGCCGACGGGGAGCTTGCTCTCGCGGCCGGCAGCTACTGCGAAGGCGCCGCCCGGCCGACGCTACTGCGCCGTGTCGCCGGCGCCGCGTTCACCGTGCCGCGCCTCTGGCCTCGCGGCTGGTCGCTCGATTGGTGGAAGCCAAAGGATCCGCGCCGCGACTTGGTACGGGCTGCTGCCCTCATCATCGCCGAGATCGAGCGCATCGACCGCGCCGCCGCCAGGGCGGAGGTGTAGATGGCCTCCCTCCCTCCCTGCACCTTCCTCGAGCCATCCGAGGGGCCCGCCGTCGTCGATCGCGACGGCCCGCAGTCCGTCGACGTCGTGGCCCTGTGCACCTGGCCGGACATGTACCCGGAACGCTTCGCCGGCGCGCCCCTGTGGCTGTTGCGCCTGGCGGCGGCCGGCGTCGCGGTCGAGCCTGAACGAAACTGTGTCGGATGCCCGGCCTATCGGGCGGCGGAGGGCGGGCATGATTGATTTTGGTGGGCCGACCTATATGGGCCTGCGTATCGTCCAAAGCCGCCTGCTCGAGCGCACGATCGAGGATTGGTCGCGCGTGCGCTCTCCGTCCCGCGCGGCGCGTCGCCGGCGCCGGGGGCACCGCCAGAACATCGATGTCACCGTCACGCCGGATCCGGCGATCTACCGGGTCGGCGACACGATGGTCATGCATCCCGCCACCTATCTTGAGCTGCGTCGGCGGCTCGATGCTCAGAAAGCCGGGGTGTTCGCATGACCCGCGCCGCCGCCCTCCTTAAAAGTGCATGCACTTTGTCAACCGTCTCGACGCAAATGCGTCGGCGGCCCCGGCCCGACGAAAAAAAATTTGCGGCCTTCCGCGCGCTCGATGCCCGGCGCACCGCCGCCGGCGTCAGCCTCGAGCAGCTTGTCGGTGCCGCCGGCGTCGGTCTGCGCGGCTACATATATGCCCGACGTGGCATCAAGGCGCCGCGCCTCTCGACCATGCGCCTCCTCGAGGCGGCGCTCGAGCGGCTCATCGACCAGGCCGACGCGGAGCGCAAGCTCGCCCTCTCGCTGCTGTCGCTGTGGCAGGCCACGGTCAGCCTGGTGTCGATCGACATGGGCCTCTCGCCCTCCCGGGTGCTGGCGGCGGATCCGCACGCCAACCTCAAGGGCGATGATTTCTGGCTGCAGGCGGCCGAGGCGCGGCACACGGCGATCTATCTCCTGGTGACGCAGCACAACGTCACCATGACCGACGCCGGCGCCGTCGCCGGCATCAGCAAACAGGCGGTAAGCAAGGCCATGCGTCGCGTCGAGGATCGGCGGGACAATCCCGTCCGCGATCGCGAGCTTACGTTGCTCGCCTCCGGTCTCGGGGGGTGAGCATGGCCGATGATCGCCAGTTCATCGAAGATGTGCGTGCCGCCTCGAGGGCGGGCATGCTCGACCTGGTCAAGCACCTGCTGCCGGATCCCAAGGGCTATTTCGCGGGCAATTACTACCATTGCCGCAACCCGGGCCGGCTCGACAAGAGCGTGGGCTCGTTCTTCGTGCTGGTGAAGGGCGCCCGCGCCGGCTTCTGGCGCGACAGCGCGACGGGCGAGCAGGGGGATATCTTCCACCTGGTCCAGCTGGCCTTGAAGCTGAGCCCCGGCGAGGCGATCCGCTGGCTGGCGGATCGTACCGGCGTGCGCGAGCTCCGCGGTCCCGCCCTGCTGGCGCGGCGGGTCGAGTGGCGCGAGGAAGCGGCGCGCACCTCGCACGAGGACGAGCGCGAGCTCGACGAGCAGCGCCGGCGCGCCAAGGCTCTCTGGCTGGCCGGCAAGCCGATCGCGCCGCCGGTGTTCGGCGCGGCGCCTTCGCCGGCGTGGCGCTATCTGACCGAGGCGCGGGCGATCGATTTCCAGCGGATCGGCGGCGTGCCGTCGCAATTGCGCTGGCTCCCGGCACACAAGCACGTCGAGAGCGGGCAGGAGTTCCCCTGCATCGTCGCCGGCATCGTGGATCGGGCCGGCGACATCATCGGCACGCATCGCACCTGGCTGCAGCCGGACGGATCCGACAAGGCGCCGGTGAAGCCGCCGCGGAAGATCTGGCCGCGCGGCATCGCCGGCGGCCTGGTGTGGCTCTCGCGCGGCGGCTCGAAGCACGGCTTCGTCGATGCCGGCCGGCGTGGCGAGCAGACGATCGTGATCCTGGGCGAGGGCATCGAGGACGGCCTCACCGCCGCCATGGGCGAGCCGACGGCGCGGGTGGCGGCGTTTCTGAGCCTCTATTACTTGCCGTACCTCTCCGATCTCGATTGCGCAGCCGGCTACGTGGTGCTCCGCGACAATGATTGGGAGAAGCCGCAGGCCGCCCTGGCGTTCGACGAGGGGTTCGATCGGATCCGCTCCTTCGGCAAGCCCTGCGAGTGGGTCGCGTCCCCGCACGGCAAGGATTTCAACGATTTGGCGCAGGCGGCGGCCGCCGGCGCGCTCTGACAGGGGGAAGTCATGTATCGTGGCGAATTGATCGAGGATTTCGTGCAGGCGGCGCTGGCCGGCGGCCATGGCTCGGCGACGGCGGTGATGATGACGCTCGGCCGGGAGGAGATCTCGGCCGAGGGGAGCGACGACAGCGGCGCCTATCCGCAGCTGTGGTTCCTGCCCGGTGATATCGTCGCAGCGGCAGCCAGCGAGATGATCCTCGGCGAGACCGATGACATGCTCGAGCGCATCACCCGGCTCGCCGTCACCTATCGCCCGCCGAGCGGCGAGGTGCTGTTCCGCCTCTCGGCCGAGCGCAAGGTGTTCGCCGCGCTCGGCAGCGATTGGGATGGGCTGTCGATCGGCCGTCGCAAGGCGTGGGAGGTGTTCGGCCTGGTGAGCAACAAGGTCTATGACACGCTCGAGGACGGCGCGGCCGAGGGGGCGACGGTGACGCCGCCGGCGCGGATCCCGGCGGTGGCCGAGAGCATCTTCGACGTGGACCGTGAGCCCGCCCAGGACCCGGTGCGGGTGGCGGCGCTGCAGCTGGACGCGGCCGACAAGGCGAAGAAGAAGGGCAAGGGCAAAAAGGGCAAGGCGGCGGAGGCGCCCGCCGCCGCGCCGGCGGTGATGTCGGCCGCCATGCCGGCGAAGGTGGATCTGCCGCCCGAACCCGTCGAGGGTGAGGCCGACGCCGCCAGCACCGACGACGCCAACGCCTGAGCATCCACGCCATGGCAGAGCGGAAGTCGAGCGCCGGCGTTGTCGCCGGCGTGGTGGGCGGTGTTGTCGATCGCGTGCGGGCTCGTGTCGAGCGCCGCCAGGCGATCCCCGACCCGCCCATCGGTGCGGATCGGGACGGCATTCCGCCGGGCCAGTGGCGCGCGCGCGGGCTCGAGGATGATCTCGGCCTGCCGCCGGGCTGCCCGGTGCATCCGCTCGGCGTCGACGGACAGACCTTCCATTTCATCGACGATATCGGCCAGCTGTTCTCCGTCCCCGAGGGGCGGCAGTTCGGCCAGGACGTCATCCAGCGGCTGTTCGGCTCGCGGCCGAACTATCTCTACTGGGCGTGGCCGAAGATCTCGCCGCCGAAAAAGGAGGGCGAGAGTTTCAGCGTCACCAGCTGGCGCGCCGAGCTCGTGCGTCAGGATCTCTTTCAGGCCTGCAAGCTCAAGGGGCCGTGGAATTCCGTCGAGCGGATCCGCGGCCGCGGCGCATGGACCACGAAGGATGGCCGCCTGGTGCTGCACTGTGGCGATGCCCTGTATATGGGGGTCGAGCGGATCGACACCGGCGAGCATGGCGAATTCTTCTATCCCCGCCGGCCGTCGATCGCGCATCCCTTCGCGCGACCGGTTGATGACGACGCCTCTCCCGGCCTCAAGCTCGTCGAGATCCTGCGCACCTGGTCGTGGGAGCGGCCGGACGTCGATCCGCTGCTCGTCGTCGGCTGGATCGTCGTGGCGATGATCGGCGGCGCCCTCGAATGGCGGCCGAGCATCTTCCTGGTCGGCGACGCTGGCACCGGCAAATCCCACCTGCAGCGGCTGATCAAGGCCGTCCTGGGCGGCATGCTCGTCCAGGCGACGGACACCACGCCGGCCGGCATCTATCAGCGGATTGGCACCGATGCCTTGCCCGTCGCGGTCGACGAGCTCGAGGCGGGTGCCGACAACAAGCGCGTCATCGGCGTGGTGAACCTCGCCCGCCTCTCGGCGTCCGGCGGGCTGATGCTGCGCGGCGGCCAGGACAATACCGGCACCGAATTTCAGGCGCGCTCGCCCTTCCTGTTCTCCGCGATCGTCGCGCCGCCGCTGCCGCCGCAGGATCTTTCCCGGCTCGGCGTGCTGACGCTCAAGCGGCTGGATCCCGAGAAGATCGCCTCGCCGCCGGTGCTCGAGGCGGCCGACACTATCGGCCCGCGGATCCTGCGGCGCCTGGTCGACCGCTGGGACCAGTGGCCGCAACTCCTCCATGCCTACAAGGCGGCGCTGTTCAAGGGGAAGCACGACACGCGAGGGCAGGATACCTACGGCACGCTCCTCGCTGCCGCGCATCTGCTGCTCGGCGACGACGCCATGGCCGAGGCCGGGGTGAACGCGATCGAGAAGTGGGCGGATCTGCTCGGCGTCGATGCCCTGCCGGATCACGTCCAGCGCGAGGACAACTGGCGCAAATGCATCATGCACATCCTCACCTCGAGAGTGCCGGCCTGGCGCCACGGCGCGCGCCAGACGATCGGGCAGCTAGTCGAGGACGTGCTCGAGACGAGCCGTCTCAAGATGGACGGCGGTGTGAACATGGAGGAGGCGGTGCGCCTGATGGCGCAGGCCGGCCTCGGCTTGCACCGGGATCCCGACTTGTCCCACGGCCTGATCCTCTCGGTGCCGAACAATTCGCCGCTGCTGGCCGAGCTCTTCGACGGCTCGGTGTGGGCCGGCGCCGCCGGCGTCGGCGGCTGGGCGGGCTCGCTGCGGCAGGGGCCGCCCGAAATCGTCGTGACCGACAAGAAGAAGAACAATCGGAAGATCGGCGGCGTGCAACAGCGCTGCACGCTGGTCAAGCTGGATGATTTTTTCAAGTTGATGGAGGGATGATGAAACCCGATCCTCTCGCGACAGCCTACGTCATCAAGATCGGTTCTCGGTACTTCTGTCGCTTCGGCAAGGGACGTCGTGTGATGACGGCGTGGAGCCTCGCCGGCGCGACGACGTTTCTTCCCCGATCCGAGTACGTCGAGAAGATCCTGCAGAAGCTGGTGGCGGCCGGAAAGGCCCCGGAGCTCCGATTGGTGACGATTGTGCCTGTGCAGATGCAGGGCCGCGAAGCGCGTGAGCCTGACGTCCCTGAGCTCACCGTCTGCTTAGGCGGTGAGCGCCATCCTGGCGCGCACTGAGCGCTTTGCCTCCTGCATAGATCAGCGGCCGCCAGGCCGCGCCGATTAGCGCGCCCGCGGCGCGCTCTCTTGCATCAACTTGCCGGCCGACCAGGCCGGCTCCGCTTGATCATCCCCATCCCGCACCCGATCGGCCGCGCATGAACCCGCACCCGTCCGTCCCTCCTGCTCCTGCCATGCACCCCGGCCCCATGCGGTTGACGTTACTCCTTGCGGCTCAGGATCGGGGAAACTTGGCGGTGGGTTCGGCCGGCGTCGGGTGCGGGGGAAACACCAGACGGCAGGTGTTTCCGAGGTGTTTCCGAAAGTGTTTAGGCGCAAGGCGCTGATCTATCAGGACAATCCGACCAAATAGCCATGGCTAAACACCGTAAACACCGGATCGGCCTCACGTATATGCGCTCGCACGCGCGCGCGCATAAAGAGAGATAGAGGTGTTTACGGTGTTTAGGGTGTTTACGGGATTGTAAGTGTCGAGAATTGCAGGGGAATTTCGGAAACACTTTCGGAAACACCCTGCCCGGCGGTGTTTAGGGCGCGGGTGGCGGAAGTGAATATTTCGAGGGGGTTTTGAGCGGGATGGCGGACGGCACCGACGACGAAAAAATTCCCGGCGCCGGGCAGGCCGCTTTGCCGGGCATCGAGCCGCTGCGGCTTCGGACGCCCGGGCGACCGGCCGGCGCCGAGGGGCGGTCAAAGCGCCAGCTGCGGGAATACCTCGCTGGCCTCGGCTACCGCGATCCGGCCGTCGTCCTGGCGGAGACGATGTCGATGGCGGATGGCGACCTGCAAGCCCTGTTAAGCCAGCGGGTTCGCGAGCCGGATGGCTCGGTGCGGACCGAGCGGATTACCCTGGCGGAGGCGCGCGCGATCCGGCTGCGGGCGGCGGCGGAGCTCATGCCCTTCCTGCACGGCAAGATGCCGAACGTCGAGGTGCAGCCCGATGAGCAGCTGCCGGTGCTGATCATCGAGGCCGGCCGCAACCAGCTGGATATCGACCGCGGGCGCATCGATGGCGGGCGCCGCGACGGTGCGCTCTCGGCCGGCCTGCCGCTCTTGGAAAATCAAGGGGTTAGCGTGGGCGAGGCGGAAGCGTCTCATGACGCGACCGTCTCACGACCCGGTGAAAGTGAGGCGGATCAAGGCTTCGCGGGGGATGAGGACGATGATTGAAAATCAATGCACGTGTCCGGTGTCGGCCGTCCCCCTCGCTCGGATATCGGACCCGATCGGCCGAGGCGCCGCCGCCGGCCGGCGCGCCGCCGGGCGCGCCGCACCCCCCCGGGGGGTCGAGCCGGAGGCCTTCCCCGAGCCGCCCCCGCCCCCCCACTCAGGGGGGACGGTGCGCACACCGATCCGGTTTTCAGCGGCGGTGCCGGGTTTCGAGGCCGCGAACCAATTGGAGCGGAATGGGGTGGGGGTGCGGGTCGCCCGCGCGGTGCGTCAGGCCGAGGCCGGGGAGGGCGCGCGAAATGGCTGAGCTGTCCGACGACGATGTGCGCTCACTGGTGGCGGACCTAGAGCTCGATGAAGGCTTCGATATTTTCAGCTATCGACCGCCGGGTCCAGTGTCCCAGGCATTTCTCAACAACCAACGTGACCTCACCCAATTCCTCATGGGGCCGGTGGGCGGGGGAAAAACCACGACGTGCGTGTTCAAGCGGATCCTGGCGGCAACCCTCATGCCGGTCGACAAGAAGGGCGTCCGGCGCTCGCGCTGGGTCGTGGTGCGCACGTCGTTCCGCGACGCCGATCGGACAGTGCTGAAAAGCTGGCAGCAGTGGTTCCCGAAGAATTATCCCGGCTCGAGCTGGCAGGGCGGCAATGACCGACCGGTCACGCATGTGCTGCGCTGGCGGCTGCTCGACGGCACCACGGCAGAAGCCGAGACGATATTCATCGGCCTGGGCGAGCATCGGATCACCGAGGTGCTGCGCGGCTTCGAAATATCCGGCGCCTGGCTGAACGAGGCGGACACTCTCGGCGAGGATGCCTTGTCCGCCGTCGAGCAGCGCGTCGGGCGCTATCCCGCCCGCGTCGATCTCGCTGACGCCTCGCAGCCGCGCCATCGGCAGGTTATTGGCGATCTGAATGCGCCCGACGAAGACAACTGGGTGTATTCGACCTTCATGGAGAACGGCAAGCCGAACCGGATCCTGTATGCGCAGCCGTCCGGCCGGCATGCTGACGCTGAAAATCTCGGCAATCTTGAACCGGGCTACTATGAAAACATGATCGAGACGCAAGAGGACTGGTTTGTGCGGCGCTTCGTCGACAATCAGTTCGGTTATTCGCGCGAGGGAAAGCCGGTGTTTCCGGCGTTCAATCGCGCCAGTCACGTTGCGGCGCGCCAGCTCGACCCGGATCCCAATCTCGACGTGCTGATCGGTCTCGACGCCGGATTGCACCCGGCGGCCGTCATAGGGCAGCCAACGCCGCGCGGGCAGATCCGCGTGATCGATGAGCTGTATCTCGGCCATGGCTATGGTGCCGATCGCTTCGGCGAGGCGCTGCTCGACCTGTTCGACCGCCGGCGCTACCCGGTGCGCTCCGGCCGAAACTATCGCGCCTGGGCGGATCCGGCGTCGCAATATGGCGCCGATCGGGAAGGTGGTGAGCTTGCCTGGTTTGAGGCGATCAGCGCGGTGCTCGGCATCGCGGTGCAAATCCCGATCTCGAATGAGCTGTCGCTGCGCATCGGCGCCGTCTCGCAGGAGCTCCGGCACATGCTCGACGATGGATCCCCTCGGTTCCTGGTGTCGCCTCACTGCAAGATCACGATCCGTGCGATGTCGTCGGCCTACCGCTACAAAAAGCGGATCGACGGGCAGTTCGACGCCACGCCGGAGAAGAACGCCGCGTCCCACCCCATGGATGGGCTGCAATACCTGGTGCTCGGCTATCGCGGCCGTGCCGGCGTGGTGCGTGAGGCGGGCGCCGGCGGCCGCCAGCAGCCGGATAGCCGCATAGGGCACAATAGCGGGTCGCGTCTGCCGGCGGGGTCGTTCGACCCGCACCGCATCGGCATCGGCAGCGGGAGAAGCCGGTGGTGAGCCGGCTGGTGTCCCCGGCCTCGCTCATCGATCTCGCCATCTGTGCGGGCTCCTGCTCTGCCTTCAAATGGGCGGCGCTGCGCTCGCAGCGCGATCGCGGGGCGTCGTGGTCGCTGCGGAGCGACGAGGGGGAGGCCTTCGCGGCCGGCGGCATCCTGCCGGGTGGCGGTGCCTGGTTCGTCGCCACGCCGGCGGCGGCGCGTCACCTGGTGGCAATCCTGCGGGCGATCCGCTCGACGCTCGACGGCCAGCCGATGCCCATCCGCGTCGAGATCCGCACGCCGGCGGGGGAGCGGATCGCGCGCCTGGCGGGCTTCGTGCCGGAGGCCGGTGCCGTCTGGGTTCGCCACGGTTGACCTTGCCGCCCGGGCCGTAGCGTCGCCTCATCAGGAGGTGCGCCATGGGCAGTCTTTTCGGTGGTGGGGATGACGGCGCCAGCAACCGGGCGGCGGAGTTGTCACGTCAGCAGGCGGCGGCGGCGCAGCGGCGGCAGCTCGCCGAGCTCGCGCGCTCGCAGGCCGAGGTCGATCAGGCTAAATCGAGCGGGAGCGGCCAGCGTGGGCGGCGCCTCCTCACCTTCCTGCAGCCGCCGGCGCTCGGTGACAGCGGCACCGGCTCGAGCACGTTCGGCGGGGCTTCCTGATGGCGGAGGAGGCCGCCGGCGGGCAGTCCAGTGAAATCAAGGCGCTGAAAGCGCGGCGCGGCAACGCCCAGACGATCCGCGACCAGTTTCAGCCCTTGCTGGATGACGCCTTCAAATACGCCATCCCCTACCGGAAGGATACGCGCGACGATGGCCCGGGGGCCGAGCGCGTCAGCGAAGTCTACGACCACACGGCCATCGTCTCGGCGTTCCGCTTCGGCGGGAAGCTGCAATCGGACCTGGTGCCGCCGGGAGATACCTTCTTCAAGCTCGAGCCCGGACCGCTCGTGACGGATGAGAAGTTGCGCGACGACCTCGCGCGCGAGCTCGACGGGGTCCGCAACGTCATCGCCGCGGCGCTGCTGGATGGCGAATGGGACAATGCTTTCGCCGAAATGGCGCTCGACCTGTCGGCCGGTACCGGGGCGATGCTGATCCTCGAGGGGGAGGGCGAGAAGCTCGCCCGCTTCATGACGGCGCCGATCTCGGAAATCCTCCTCGAGGCTGGCGGCTATGGCGACATCAGCGCCATATTCTGGAAGCGGAAATGGTCTGTGCGGTCGATCCGCGAGACCTGGCCGCGGGCGAAGTTCGGCACCTGGCTGTCGGAAACCTTCGAAAAGAAGCCGGAAACCGAGGTCGAGCTCTTCCAGGATACCGTGTGGGATCCGAAAAAGAAGCGCTGGGTGCATACCGTCTGGTGCGAGCAGAACGACACGCCCCTTAGCGTCAAGCCCTATCGCACCTGTCCGTGGCTCACGCCGCGCTATTTCAAGGTGTCGGGCGAGGTGTACGGGCGTGGACCCGTCATGCTCGCCATGCCGACGATCCGCACTCTCAACACCGCCCAGCGCTATACGCTGCAGGCGGCCGCCATCGCCATGATCGGCATCTACACGGCGATCGACGACGGCGTATTCAACCCCGACCACTCGCCGATCGCGCCGGGCATGTTCTGGAAGGTCGCCCGCAATGGCGGCACGCTCGGCCCTTCGGTGCAGAAATTCCCCGAGCCGCGCATCGACCTGTCCAACCTGGTGCTGAACGACATGAAGCTCGGCGTCCAGGCGGCGATGATGGACCAGTCGCTGCCGCCGGACGGGGCGGCGGTGCGCTCCGCCACCGAGATCCTCGAGCGGGTGAAGCGGCTCGCCAATGACCATTTCGGCGCCTTCGGCCGCCTGGTCGCGGAGATCATCGTGCCGCTGGTGAAGCGGCTGATCGAGATCGCCTACGCCCGGCGCCTCATCCAGTACGAAACCCCGATCGACCAGCTGCTGGTGCGCGTCAGCGTCTCGTCGCCGCTGGCGATCGCCCGTGAAACCAGCCGGGCGCAGAAGATCATCCAGTGGGTCGAGATGACGAAAATGCTCCTGCAGGAGCGGTCGAAGCTGGTGGTGAAAGACGAAGAGGCGCTCCTCGAGGTCGGCCGCGTCATGGACGTGCCGCAACAGTTCATCGTCACGCCCGAGGAGCGTGAGCGGATGCGCCAGGCCGACGCCCAGGCGGCGGCCATCGCCAATGCCGCCCAGCTCGGCGGCCAGATCGCTCCTCTCGTCCAGGCCGGCGCCGCACTGGCCGGGCCTGCCGATGCCGCCACCGCCCCGCCGCCGGAGACCGCCGTATGAACCAATCGCTCGAGGATATGGTGGCCGCCGTCATGGCGGGGGATTTCCGCCAGTTCGACCAGATGACGGCCGAGCAGGTCGAGAAGTCCAAGAAAGCCCGGAAGGAAGAGCGTCAGGAACGCGAGCGCGTCGCCGCCTGCTTCTCACGTCTGGCCGCCACCGACGACGGGCGCGCCGCGCTCAACTGGATCGTCGCGCGCACGCTGCGGCGCGTCACCTTCTTCGTGCAGCCCGGCATGTCCCCCGGCCAGGTCGCCCTGATGGGCGCCAAGCGCGAGGGCATGAACGAGCTCGCCTTCGAAATTCTGCGTCTCGTCGCTGAGGGCCACGGCGAGACGCTCCCTCCACGCACCTGACCCTCATGAGGATCCGCCATGCGCATATCTCATCTTCTCGGCCGTGCCGCCTTTCTACATGTCGCGTTCGGTGCCGATGACGGCGGCGGGGGCGGTGCCGACGCGGCGGCGGCCGCCAGTGCGGAAGCCGGCGCCGGTGGTGGCGACGCTGCCGCTGCCGCGGCCGCCGCGGCCGCGGCTGCCGGTGGTGGCGACGCGGGGGCGGCCTATCGGCCGGAGGGGCTCTCCGACGAGCTCGCTGGCGCCAATGATCGTGAGACCATCGACAAGCTGCACGGCGCGCTGAAAACCGCCACCACGCCGGGCGAGGCAGCCGAGTATGTCATCGCCTGGGACGGTGAGCATAAGGATGCGCTGACAGCGGCGTTCCCCAATGCCGACGATCCGCTCTATGCGGCGGCGCGTGAGGCGGCCATCAAGCACGGTATCCCGCCCAAGGCGTTCTCGGGGCTCATGACCGACGTGTTCGGGCCGGCGCTGGCCAACGGCGTGATCCCGGCGCCCTTCAACCCGGCGAAGGAGCTCGAGACGTGGGGCCAGTCGATTGGCGTCACCGACAAGGCGGCGCTCACGCGCGAGCTCTCGCAGCGCCAGGCCTGGGCGACGGGGCTCGGCAAGCAACTCGGCCTCTCTGAGAGCGAGCAAGTCGCCCTCGACGTGCTCACCGACAGTGCCGACGGGCTCGGCCTGATCGACAAGCTGCAGGGGATGCTGACGGCGGACGGCATCAAGATCACCCCGGAGAGCCGCCCCTCCGGTGCCGGCATGTCCAAGGATGAGCTCCACGCGCTCGACAGCGATCCCCGGGTCGACCCGAGCTCGAGCAAATACGACCCGGCGGTGCGCAAGCGGTACGACGAGGGCTATCGCAAGCACTACGGTTGACGCCCGCGCGCGCGCCTTAGCGTCGGTCCTCATCAGGGGACCGGCGCCGCCACCGGCTCCTCATACATCGCGAGGGGCCATCCATGGCGACGACGGAAATGCCGAACTGGTTTGTGACCCAGTTCAACAAGCGGGCGCAGCACATCTACCAGGCCAAGGGCAACCGCCTGAAGGGCACGGTCGCCGGTGCCGACCGTATCGAGGCCAACGAAGCCAAGTGGCGCCTGGTCGGTAAGGGCGAAGCGAAGGAATTCCAGCGCGGCCAGGCCGCGACCCCGGCGAACACCGGCCGCGGCATCGTCGGCGCTCCGCTGAAGACCTTCCAGTTCTTCGACGAGGTGCACGATTACGACAGCGATCGCGCGGCCGACCCGAATGGCGCCCAGGAGAAGGAGAAAATCTTCGAGCAGGGCGGCATGGCGCTCGGCCGCTCGGCCGACCGCGAGATCATGAACGTGCTGAACACCGGCGCGGCCACGGCCGGCAACAACTTCATCGATCTCGGCACCACGGCGTTCGACGCGGCCGCCGCGATGACCATGTGCCAGCGCCTGCAGGCGGCTGACGTGCCGTGGGAAGGGCAGGTGTATTGCCCGCTGCCGTCGCTGCTCTGGAACCAGCTTCTGAGCGCGAAGGTGGTCAACTCGTCGGATCACGTCGGGCAGGACCTGCCCTTCGTGAAGAGCACCGACACCCGCTTCTGGAACGGCGTCAACTGGTTCCTGCTGTCGGACAGCTTCTTCCCGGTGCCGGCGGCCAACAAGTTCGACGTCTTCCTGTACCACAAGGAAGCGGTCGGCCATGCGCCCCACACCGAGCTGAAGACCTATTGGACCTGGCTGAACAAGTTCACCTGCTGGGAGGTGAACATGCTGTCCAAGGGGGCGAACGTCCTGCTGCAGCAGGAGGGCATCGTGCGCCTGCGCGCGCCGTCCAATACCGCCATCACCCTCAACTGAGGCCTCGCGCCGCCCGGCTCGCCGGGCGGTTCCTCCTTCACGTACTCATTCGGAGAGGCACCATGGCCTTCAATATGCAGGGGCTCAAGCGTTTCGCGGACGGCGGCGTCATCGGCACCGGCGCGGGATCCGTCAAAGGGCTGTTCGACTACCAGACGACGGACGCGGCCGCGGCCGTGGAGGCCGGCGGCTACTTCAATGCCGCGGCGGGCCTGCTCTCGATCGGCTCCAAGATCTTCGCCTCGCTCGAGGTCGGCACCGCGACCAAAGCGAAAACCTATGTCGTCACCAGCAATACCGGCACCGTGGTGACGATCGCAGCTCAAACCGTCGCCTGATCCGACGACAGGCACGGTTGAGGGCGGCCGGGGAGGCGGACCCCCGGCCGCCAACCTCTTTCAGCGGCGCGGTGCTCCATGTTCGATCCATTGAAAATCGTCCAGATGGCGGCGGTTCGCATCGGCGAAGAGGCGCCGCAGTCGCTCGACGAGATCATGGGCGATGACAGCGTCGAGCTCGTCTACAACGCCGTTGTCGATTTCTGCCTCGATCTCCATCCGTGGGGCTTCAACATCGAGCTCCGCCAGCTTTCCAAGCGCGCCGGCGTCACCTCGCCGATCCTTGGCTTTACGCACATCTACGAACTCCCGACCGATGTGGTCGGCGATCCGCTATCGGTGCACGCGGATCTCTCCCGCCGCAATGAGGCCTTCACGCACTGGGCGATGCAGGGGCCGGCACTACTCGCGTCCGTCGAGCCGCTCTATGCCAATTTCCATGTGCGGCCGCACCCGCTGCGCTGGCCGGGGGCCTTTCGCGAGGCCGTCATCCTGGCGATCGCCGCCGAGCTCGCCATGTCGATGGCGTCGAATGACGATCTCCGGGCGCAGCTCCGCGTCAACGCCTATGGCAATCCTTCCGAGAATTTCCGCGGCGGGGCGATCGGCGTTGCCATCCGCAACCAGGCGTTCCGCACCCCGGCGAAGGCCTTGCCGGTGGCGCACAACCCGTTCAGCGCGGCGTGGCGCGGATGAAGCGCAGCGGCCGCAAGCAATCCGCCTTCACCGCCGGCGAGCTCGCCGGATCGGTGTGGGAGCGCGACGACTTCAAATATTTCTGGGTCGGCCTGCGCGAGGCCGTCAATGTCGACATCACGCCACAGGGCGGCCTCAAGGTGCGTCCCGGCCTGCGTCACCGGGCGCAGCTTCCGATGTCGGCCTGCCGGCTGTTCGGCTTCACCGCCTCGAATGGCGCGGTCTATGACATCGTGGCCCGGGCCGGCGCCTTCGATATCTACCAGGGCGGTATCCTGCAGGCGAGCGCCGTGCATGACTACACGGTCGGCCAGCTGGCCGACCTGGTCGTGGCGCAGCAGCTCGACACGGCCATTCTCACACATGCCGCGAAGCGTACCATGCGGCTGGCGCATTTCGGGCCGACCAGCTGGGTGCTCGAGGCGGCGCCGCTGGCGGGCATTCCGCTCTACGACTATGGCGGGGCCTACACCAACGGTGTCGCCGCCGAGTGGGACATCGAATTGATCGGGTTCCGAGAGGGCGATCCGCCGAACAATGCGGACGTCATCTGGACGCTGACGGTCAACAACGCCGAGACGACGGCGCTGCGAGCGAGCATCACCTCCACCACCGTGGAGGACGCTGACCAGACGGCCGCCACCATTCTCGCGGCGCTGCTCGACCTTCCCAATGTCGGGCCCGGCATCCAGGTCCTGGTGCTGTCCGCGAGCGAGGACCGGTTCCGGGTGATCTTTACCGGGGCGGAGAACACCGGCGACAACTGGGCGGTGTCCGGCCGCGTGGTGAACAAGGCCGATGCCGCCGTGGTGTGCTCCAAGCGCACGGTCGGCGTCACCGCCGGCGAGGATGTGATCTCGGACGTGCGGGGCTGGCCGCGCTGCGCCGCCTTCTATCAGCAGCGCCTGCTGCTGGGCGGCTTGGCCGGCATCCCGAATGCCTACCTGGTCTCCCGTATCGGTGACTATTTCAACCTCGATCAGCGTCTCGACACCGCCGCCGGCGCCTTCATGGTGCCGATGGACACGTCGGGCGGCGAGGTGATCGAGCGGATCGTCGCCGGCCGGGATCTGCTGATCCTCACCAGCGAGGCGGAATATTCGATCTCCGATCGCGAGCTGAGCAAGACGTCGCCGCCGGTGCATGTCGAGGCCAGCCGCAACGGCGCGCGCGGCCGCGCCATCGCGGAAAACGAGGGGGCGGTGCTGTTCGCCTTCTCCGAAGGTGGCGGGATCGGTGAGCTCCGCTGGACGGATGTGTCCGGCAATTATGTGACCGGGGATCTCGGCCTCCTGGCGCCGCACCTGGTGCGCGACGTGGTGGATCTCGCGGTGCGCGGAAAGACCGGTTCGCAGCAGGGCAACCGGATCGGCCTGGTGCGCGAGGATAGCAGCCTGGTGCTCGGCACCCTGCTGCGCGACCAGGAGGTGACGGCCTTCAGCCAGGTTGCCAGCGACGGCCAGTTCCTCGCCGTCTCCTGCAATGGCCGCAACGATCTCATGGTGCTTGCGCAGCGTTCGGCCGGCGCGGGAGCCCTCGGCAGCCTCGAGGTGTTCGAAGAGGGGCAGCTGCTCGACCAGGCGACCACGGTGACGCTCGACCCGCCCGGCACCGTTGTCGGCGGCCTGACGCTGTTCGAAGGCGCCGAGGTGTGGGCGATCGCGGATGGCGACGTGCTCGGCCCGTTCACTGTCGCCGGCGGCAGCATCACGATCGGCAAGGTGGCGAGCTCGGTGACGGTCGGCCGCTGGACGCCGCCGCGGATCTCCACGCTGCCGCTGGCGCGCGAGGTCGGGCCGAAAATCGTCGTTGTCGGCAAGGGACGGATCCATTCGGTGCATCTCAACCTCGAGGACACCACGTCCGTGGCGATCGCCGTCAATGGCGGGCCGGCGCGGGATATCCCGCTGTTCCCGATAGACAGTATCGAGGCCGGCACGCCCGAGCTCTCCCTGGGCTTCACCGGGCGCCGCTCGATCCGCAACCTGCGCGGCTTCCGCGATGACCCCTATGTGACCATCACGCAAGTGCGGCCCGGGCGGCTCACCCTCAAATCCATCGTTGTCGAGGCCGCGCTATGAGCTTCATCGCTCCGCTTTTCGCCTTCGGATCGGCGGCCGCGCCCGCTGCCGGTGCCGTTGCCGGTGCGGCGACCACGGGCGTTTCTGCCCTGTCGATTCTGTCGGGGGCGGCGTCGGTCATCGGCGTGCTCGGCAGCTTGGCGAGTGCCAACGCCCAGGCGGACAGCATGCGCGAACAGGCGGCACAGGTCGAGCTCGACGCCAAGCGCGAAGACAATCTGGGCTTGCAGCGCCGTACCGCCATGAAGCGCGAATTGCTCACGGTGCTGGGCCAGAACGACGTCAACGCCGCCGCCGCCGGCATCGACATCTCCTCGGGCATCGCCCAGGACATGAACGAGAGCGCAGAGACGGCCGCGGCGACGGAACTCTCTGTCGATCGTGCCGACCAGAACTATCGCGCCGCCCAGCTGCGCGCCCGGGCAGCGAACCTCCGCTCCCAGGCCACGGCGGTGCGGAAGGCTGGCGCGCTCACCGCCGCCGGCGGCATCCTGCAGTCCGGCATCACCATGTACAATCGGGGCTGACGATGGCGAACCGCCGATCCTCTTCGCCGGGCGGGTTCGAAACCGTCCGCGCGCGCGGGCAGGTCTCCGCGGCGATCTCCGGCGTCGTGCCGGACACCGGCGCCGCCGGCCAGGCCGTCGCGAATGTGTTCGGTGGCCTCGGGGCGCAGCTGGGCCGGATGGCGGATCGGGCGGCTGCACAACAGGGCGAGCTCGAGGGGCTCGCCGCCGGCGCGGCTGCCGGTGAGCCGAGCCTGCCAGCCGATGTCCAGATGCCGCCGGCGTCCCCGGCCGCGCCGGCTGCCGCGGCGACGCCGGCGCGCGTCGCCGGGTCGGCGGCGGATCTCGATCATCTCTCTGGCGGCGCAAAGGCGTTGCTCGCCGGCATCACGCGATCGGGAGCGGTGCCGGAGCTTCGGGTAACGTCGGGCTATCGCAGCGCGTCGCGCAATGCCGCCGCCGGCGGCGCCAAGGGCTCGCAGCACCTGCACGGCAATGCGCTCGACATCGACATCAGCGGCTATAGCGACGAGCAGAAGGCTGCCCTGCTATCCGCCGCCGTCGCCAGCGGGGCGCGCGGCATCGGCATCTACAGGAGCGGGAACAGCCTGCATATCGACGCGCGCGAGAACCCGGCGGTGTGGGGCGCCCTGCCGAACGCCTATGCCGGCCATGGCGTCGACCGGGCGCCGGCCTGGGCGCAGCCGGCGCTGCGCCGGATGTTCGGCGAGCCGGGTGCGCCCGCCGCGCCGGTGCGCCTGGCGCTGCGCCGCGACAACACCATCCGGGGCGATGCCTATGATGCGTCGGCGCAGCGAGCCTACGGCTGGCGCTTCGCCGCGGGCGTCGATAACGACCTTGCCAACGCCTATGAACAGTACCAGGACGATCCGGCGGCGTTCAACGGCGCGCTGCAGGCGACCCGCCAGCGCCTCCTCGAGGATCCCAATCTGCAGGATCCGCAGCTGCGCGAGGCGGCGCAGCGCCAGTTCACCGAACGGGCGCTGACCTATAGCCGGGCGGTCGAGCGTCGGGCCGTCGCGCGTGAGCGGGCGGATGCCTCGGCCGCCGCGGATGAACAGTTCCTCGCCGCGCGCGGCGATCTCGAGAAGCGCGCCTTCGTGCTCGCCGCCACACCCGAGGGGGATGCCGAGCTCGCGCGCGAGATGACGCGGCTCAACCGCATCCTCGACAGCCAGGAAGCTTCCGGCAGCATCACGCCGGCGGAGGCTTCGCGACGCCGGCGCGAACTGACGGTGACGGCAGCGGCTTCCCGGGTGCGCGGCACATTCGAGACGCTGCCGGATCTCGCGGCAAAGCAGAAATTCGCCGCCGGCCTCACCGACGCCTGGTCTCGGAAGGAAGGGCCGATCTCGGAGCTGGATTACAACGCAGTCTATGGGCTGCAAAACCAGCTGATCGGCCTTGCCAATGCCGAGCGCAACCAGCTGCGCAAGTCCTCGGTCGAGGGGCGCATGCAGCTGGCGGCGACCGTCAAGGATGACATCGCCAGCCTTCGCGAGACCGGCATGCCGGTCCTGATGGGCGGGAAGGAGCTCGATCCGGCCGACGTCGAGGCTGTCCTCGGCCCGCAGGCAGCCCTGAAATGGGCGGATGACCGCCAGCAAGCCAAGCGGCTCTATGACGCCACCTCAGATTTTCCGCTGCTGCCGGAGGCTGAGATTGTGACGCGCCTCGAGGGGCTCGCCCCCGTGGCCGGTGAGGTCGATTTCGAGGATGACGCCCGGTTGCGCGACGCGGCCGCCAAGCGTGCCAAAGCCATCATCGATCAGCGTCGCACGGATCCGGCCGCCGCGGTCGATGCCGCCTTCGACAACGTGAAGGCGGCCAAGGCGGCATTGAAGCCGGAGGATCCCGCGACCTATCGCAACCTCGCCGCCCTGCGCATGGACGCCCAGGCGGAACTTGGCATTCCCGAGCTCGCCCGCCAGCCGCTCACGAAGAGCGAGGCGCAGGCGATCGCCGTCGGGATCACGCGCGCCACCAACCCGGCGCAGGCCTCGCGCGAGATCGCCTCGCAGGTGTCGCAGCGCTATGGCGACCAGGCCGACGAGGTGCTGACGCAGGTGCTCCGCTCCGCCGGCGCGGAGAAGGATGCCGCCGGCGATGCGGCCGCGCTGCTGCGCCGGATCGGTGTGGCGCAGCCGGTGCGCACCAGCGACGTCGCCGGCGACGTGGGGCGAGCCGAGGCAGCGGCGACGGGGCAGGTGAAGCGGCCGGCGGCCTTCAAGGAAGTGCCGACCTATCAATCGATCCGGCTGCTGCTGGACACCCCGGCGCTGGCGCCACAATTCGACGCCCGGTTCGGCGCCGGCTGGGCGCAATTCTACTTCGACACCCAGAAAGCCGACCAGGCGCGCGCGCTCGAGCGAGAGCGTGCGCAGGCGGCGGATGACAGCGGGAGCCCGACGCCGTGAGCGACCAGGACAGCAGCGCCGCCATGGACACCAGCGTCTTCGACGCGGCGCAGACGGCGCCGGATACGCTGGCGCCGGGGCCTCGGCCGTCGCTCGTCGAGCGCTTCGAAGCGAATTTCGAGGCGGCCTCACGCTATGGCACGCTGCTCGGCGCCACCCGCGACGCGATCCACCCGGAGGCGGAAACCGGTCGCGAGGCCTTCGACGCCTATTATGAGAGCCTGCCGGGCTGGCAGAGCTGGGATGAAGGTCTGACGGCGCTCGCCGGCCAATTCGCCGGCTCGGCCACCGGCCTCGAGAACTACGTGCCGATCGGCGCCGGCGCCCGGCTGCTGCAGGCGATGGGCCGCAGCGGCACCGGCCTGTTCGCGCGGATCTTCGCCGGCGCCACGGACGCGGCGATTACCAATGTGGCGATCGACAGCGGCATTCAGGGGATCGAAATCGCCAGCGATCGCCGCGATGCCTTCAGCGCTTCGCAGCTGGCGATTTCCGCCGGACTGGGCGCGGCCGCCGGCGGCGCCTTCGGTGGCGCGGCCGAGATGCTCGCCCGGCGCCGGCCGGTGGGAGAGGTGGCGGACGCGTTGCCGGCGGCCGAGCCTTCGCCGGAATTGCGGGTCGATCCGCTCTCTCCATCCGACATGGCCGGATCCGCGCCGGCGCCCCGCGACACCGCCGCGCCGGTGGAACCGGTGCCGGATGCAATCGCCACCGAGCCGGCGATCGGTGAGGTGGTGCCCGGGGAAAGCCCGCTGCGCATCACGGTGCAGCGGGCGCCCGATGAGCCGGCGCCGGCGGCCGTGGAGCCGATCGCCACCGAGGCGCCGGCGGCTGGTGACGTCTCCGCACCGGCGGAGGCGGTGCCCTCCGAGCCGCCGACGCTCGGCGAGCAGCTGCAGCAGGCGGCCGAGGCGCGCGCCCAGGGCGTGCCGCCGCAGGACATCGCCAACATCGCCGCCGCCGCGCCGCGGGATCCGACGATCCGTTCGCCCGCCGGTCCCCGCGGCCCGCAGCGGCCGCGTCGCCTGGTGGAGTTCCTGTCGGAGCGCGGCGGTATTCGCGAGGAGGCCGGCGAGCTCGGCGCCATCAACGCCGGCAGTGTGTTCATTCCCCGCCTCGGCCCGCTCGTGCGTTCGCGGGGCATGGATCTCGACGCGGCCCGGGCCGCTGCCGCCGAGGCCGGCTATTTCTCGCCGGCCTTCGGCACGCCGGAGGAAGCGGTTGCGCGCACCACGGTGCGCGATCTGCTCGACCTGATCGACGAGGACGTGCGGTTCAAGCGCGGCTATCGCGAGGCCGATGCGCCGGCGCTCGAGGCCTGGGAGAAAGCCCGGGGAGCGAAAGAGCGGCGGGCAGAGATCAACGGCCTGGTGCGTGATCTCGACGCCGATCCCGATATCTCGGCCGGCGGCCATGACGCGGCGACCAAGCGTCGGGTGGCTGAGATCATGTTCGATGAGCGCATGTCCTTCGATGATGCGCTGGAACGAGTGCTCATGGAGGATTACTATGCCGGCACCTCGAACCCTGTGAGGCGCGACGATGTCCCTCTCGACGAAATACCCTTCGGACCCGAAGCGCTGGATCCTGACACCGCCGCAGCTGCGCGCCGAGGCGGACCGGATCGAGAAGGAAGCGGAGACGGAACAGGATCCGAACCGCCGGGCGGTGCAGCTGAAGACGGTGGCGGGCTTCCGCCACGTAGCCCAGCTGAGGGAGAGGACGGCGGCCGCGCCAGCCTCGCCCGAAGCGGCCCAGCCGGCCAGCGTCCCGCCGGCGGCGTAGCCGGCCAGGCCGATCCGCCCAGCTTCACCCGCCTGCGCGATATCGCGAACCGTCTGCGCGACGCGATCGACGTCCCCGCCGTTCGGCAGGGGCGCATGCGCATCAAGGGCGCCGCCGGCACCTATGACTTCAACAATGGTGCGCTGCGCGTCCGCCGCCAGGACGATTTCGAAACCTTCTCGCATGAGGTCGGCCACGCCATTCATGCCCGCTTCGGCGGCATCGATGGCGCCGGCGCCGGCGATCTTACGCCGCTGCTCAAGCGCTTCTCCGGCGAGCTCGAGCCGATGGCCTATGCCGGCGCCAACCCGAAACATCTCCTCGAGGAAGGGTTCGCCGAATGGTTCCGGCTGAACCTCACCAATCCCGCCCAGGCGGCCGCCCGGGCGCCGCGCTTCACCGCCGAGTTCGGCGACTTCCTCGCCCGGCAGGCGCCAGAGCTGCCGGCGATGCTCGGGGAGATCCGCGCCGCCTATCGTGATTGGACCACGCAACCCTCCGGCCGCGCGGTGCGCTCCACCATTGTGAGCTCGCGCCGGCCGGGCTGGTGGCGCCGTCGCGCCGACAGCGTGCGGCGCTATGGCTTGGGGGCCACGATCGCCGATGAGGTCGGCCGGGCCTATACCGCCTTCATCGACAACCTCAACCCGCTGCAGCGCTCGGTGCGGGCGCTGGCGAAGATCGCCTCGGAACAGGCCGGCAAGCCGATCGACCTCAAGGCCGTGGATGATCCCTACAAGCTGGCGCGCCTGTCGCGGAACGCCCATGGCGCCGGTCACATGGACATCATGCACGGCGTGGTGCCCTATCGCGGCACCAATCCAGCCTCGCCGTCGCTTCGTGATGCCATTGTCGAGGCCATGGCAGCGCCGAACGCGCTCGGCCGCTGGGACGATGAGAAGGCGGCCGAGTTCGGCGCCTATCTCTGGTCGCGCCGAGCGCTCGGCGAGTGGGAGCGTTTCGAGCGTGGCGACATTCCGAACGCGCCGGACAAGCTGAGCAAGGGCGATCACCTGGTCAACGTCCAGGAGGCCGAGGCGGCGAACCCGCAGTTCGTCACCGCCGCGGCGAAGGTGCATGATTGGGCGCTCGCCCTCTGGGAAAAGAAGCTGGCCGCCGGGCTGATCACGCCGGAACAACACGCCCAGGGGCTGGCGATCCGCGACTATGTGCCGGGTTTGCGCGCCTTCGACTATGACGGCGATGCGGTCGGCGCCGGCGGCCGCGCCGGCGATGCCCGCTCGGGTTTCGTCAAGCGCTTCCAGGGATCGAGCCGCGACGTCATCAATCCGCTCGAGAGCCTGATGACCGATGCCTATGAGACGGCGTCGGCGATCGCGCACAACGATGTGATGAAGGCGCTCGACCGCCTGGCGAAGCGGGCGGGCCACGGCGCCGCGGCGATCGCCGAGCGGATCCCCGCCCGGGAAATGCGCATGCTCCTGGTCGACCCGCTCGAGGCGATCGAGGCGGCCGGCAAGCAGGGCGGCATGGCCGCGCCGGACGTCATCGCCATTCGCGATATGGTCGAGAGCCTGCTCGGCGACGAGAAGGCGCGGATCTTCCGCCCGGCGGTGATCAACACCAAGGGCGAGACCATCGTGTTCTTCCGCGACGGCGGCCAACTGCAGGCGTTGCGCCTGGCCGATCGTGATTTCGGGCTCGACATCTACAAGGCCCTCACGACCATGAGCCCGCCGGAGAAAAATCTCTGGTTAGATCTTGCGTCGGTTTCGTCGTCGACGCTGCGCGCCGGCATCACCTCCGATATCTCTTTCATCATCGCGAACCTGATCCGCGACCAGGTCATGGCGACGGTGTTCTACGGAGGGCCATTCAAGCGGCTCGCCGGCACCGCGGCGGGCATCGCGGATGAGATCCTCGGCCGCGAGGCGGCGCAGCGCTACAACGCCGCCGGCGGCATCATGGGCGGGCAGGAGGTGGCGGCGCTGCGCGATGCCGCCGTCGAGCGCGATCTGTCGGCGCTGCGCAACAAGGGGTGGCTGGCACAGCGCCTCAAGCATTCCGACCCCGTAAAGTTGCTCAAGGGCATCGCCGAGGTGACCGAGATCTCGGAAACCGGCATGCGCCTCGGCCTCTACAAGGCATTCTATGAGGAGGCCACCAAGCGCGGCCTGGCCGACTGGGAAGCCATGATGGAGGCGGCCTGGCGCGCGCGCGATCACATGGATTTCGGCCGCCGCGGTTCGCAGATGGCGGCGATGAGCCGGCTGGTGCCGTTCCTCAATGCCAGCCTGCAGGGCTTCGACAAGGTGACGCGCGAGATGATCGCGCCGTTCTTCGGCCAGGCCGTCACCGCCGGCGAGGCGGCGGCGAAAGGCCAGGCGGTGAAGGCCTGGGCGCGCCTGTCGGCGCTCACCGTCGCCGGCCTCGGCGTGCACGCGCTGATGAGCCGGTACGACGATTATCGAGAGGTGAGCGACACCACCCGGGCGACGCACTGGATGGTGAAGACGGGCGATTACTGGACGGCGATCCCCAAGCCTTTCGAAATGGCGGTGATGCTGAACGCGGCGGAAGCGATCTGGGATGCCTTCGCGGAAAAGGATCCGCTCGCCGCCTCGCGCTATGTCGACGGCCTGTTCAACGTGATCGCCCCGCCGAACCTGTTCGAGGGCCTGCCGGGCCTGAAATTTTATTACGAGGCGAAGACCAACACCGACATGTTCACCGGCCGCGCCATCGTGCCGGACGAGCTGCAGGGCATGGAGACCTGGTTGCAGTACACGGCCGCCACGTCGCAGATAGGCCGGCTCATCGGCTCGGCGATCGGCGTCGCGCCGGTGATGGTCGACCAGTTCATTACCTCGCAGTTCGGCACCCTCGGCCGCTCGGCGATGGCGCTCTCGGACATGGCGAGCGGCGACAAGCCCTCGCAGGGCTGGGACGAGGTGTTCATCACCCGCCGCTTCGTGAAGATGGCCTCGAGGGGTTCGACGTCGTCGCGGCAGTTCTGGGATTTGGTTTCCGAACGCACCGGCGAGCTCGAGGGCAAGGCGAAGACCTATCGCTCCCTGTCGGATGCCGGCGATGCCGTCGGCGCGGCGGATTTCCTCGCCACGCTGACGGCGGACCAGCGGGTCTATGTCACTGCCGAGATGATGCCGATCGGCGTGCAGAGGCTGCACCCGCTGGTGCGGGCACGCGGTGCCGTGCAGGCGATCGGGTTCCTGCGTCGGGCGCTGGCGTCTAACCAGGTGCTTGGTGTCGATGGCAACCGCGTGGAGATCTCCTCGGCCGATCGCGGCGCGGCCGATGACATTCTCGCGGATCTCGCCATGGTCGAGCAGCGTAATGCCTTGGTGTCGGTCGGCGAGAGGGGCTGGCAGAACGTCCGGCCGATGGACACGGCCGGCTATATCCGCGAGCTCGAGGCGGTGGCGCCGGCGCTGCGCGATGTGCTGGCCTCCCGCTACCAGAAGGCGAAGGTCTGGCCGCGCGAGCTCGTCGAACGCATGTGGCCGGTTCTGCGGAAACGTCTCCTCGAGGACGGCACCGATGCCGATGTGAGCGACCTCGAGGGCGAAGCGAAGGCCGCCGGCGTCGAGCTCGACGGCGAGAAGGCCGTCAAGCGGGAAAAGCCGGCGGTGCCCGGCCGGCGCTGACGGTTGACCGGCCTCGGCGCCCCTCACTCTGGCTCTCATGAGCCAGAGCTTTCCGATTACCGAAAACGATCGCGACAGCTGGACCGAGGTAACTCCGGGCCAGACGGTTTTTGGCGTGGACTTTCCGTTCCAGCTGCCGGGCGACCTTCGGGTGTCCCGGGTCGCTGCGGTCGGAGAGGTGCCCGTAGAGCTGACCCTCGACCTCGACTATACCGTCACTGGCGCCGGATCCCCGGCGGGTGGCGCAGTGCATCTCGCGGTGGCGCCGCCCAGCGGCACCTTCGTCTGGATCACCGGCCTGGCACCAGCGACCCGCACGACGAACATCACCCGGGCTGGCCGCTTCAACCCGGCCGCCATGGAGGAGGAATTCGATCGCAACGCCATCCGCGACATGGAGCTGCGGCGCGACCTGACGCTCGAGCGTAGCGAGCGGATCGCGGCGGACGCCGCTCTTGGCGAGCGCATTGACACTGAGCGGGCCGAGCGCATCGCGGCGGACGAGGCGCTTGAGGCTGCCGATATCGTCCTGCAGGCGAACATTGATGGCGAGGCGGGCACGCGTGCGGCGGCCGACGCGGTGCTGCAGGCCAACATCGACGCGCTCGAGGTGTCCAGCAGCGCCGCGCTGGAGGCCGAGCAGGCGGCGCGGATCGCGGCGGATGCCGCCTTGCAGGTGGCCGTCGATGATCTCGATGCCACGAAGGCGGAGAAATCGACGCCGGTCACCGGCACGGGGCTGGCCCGTGTCACTGCAACGCTTGCCGCCCCCATCGTGATCGACGTGCCGAAGGCGTCTCCGGCGGCCGCGCTCGCGGGAGAGCTCGACGATGTGGCGGTCACTCCTGCTACCGCCAAGATCGCCATCGATGATCGGTTCGGCCCTGACTTCTACACCGAGGAAGGTCAGACGGCCGTCAGCACCATCGCCAGCTTGGACGGCGTGCCGCTGATCGATTTCGACCGCGACGGGGTCATGTCGACCCCCGACCAGACGGATTTCTACACCGAAGAAAGCGATGGCACGGCCACCGCCCTTATCTCCTCGGATGGGGCAATGCTCCTCGGATGGGATTCGGATGGGCGGCTGATCGGGGCCACGTCGGGCGAGGTGGATTTCTACACCGAGGAGGGCGATGCGCGATCCGCCCTGGTGTCCTCTGATGGCGCGGAACTCCTCAAGTTCGACCAGGAGGGCAACATCCTGACCCCTGAGCTGACTGACTTCTACACCGAAGAAAGCGACGGCGTGTCCGCCGTCATGGTGTCCTCTGACGGTGCAGAACTCCTCAAGTGGGACGAAGACGGGAAGCTGGTCGGCTCGGTCAACACCGAACTCGACTTCTACACCGAGGAAGGTGGCCCGCACACGGTGCTCACGTCCTCGGATGGTGCCGTACTACGCGAATGGCCCGGAGATGACGCCCCGGCGTCTGGGATCGGCAACCTCCAGCCCTATGTGTCCGGCACACAGCTCCGGGCTATCGGCGGCGGCAGTGATTACCTGCTCTTCGACATGGGCGATATCGAGGTGCTGGCGACGCATGCTGTGTCGCCGGATTATGTTGCCGCCGTCATCGACCGCCCATCCATCGGCCCGGGGACGTTGATCCTGGCGAAGCCGGGGGAGCGCTGGTGGTGGCCCGGCGACGACAAGGTTCTGCGCCTTAAGGTAGGGACCGGCCAATCCCTGAAGGTCGCACAGCACAGTTCGATCAACCCCACGCTGACCGGTCAGACCCGGCCGGGCGCCTGGATGTTCACGACGACGGGTTATTCCGACGTGCGAATGGGGCGGGCCCCAAACGCCGTCACGGAATTCACCGAATCGTACTTGGTGGGGTTCGAGCCCCTGACGCCCAAGGCGGCATCCGGCTCGTCGATCCATGTCGAGACGATGATGGAGAGCTTGGCATTCCGTCTCAGCGACGAATTCACCGAGGCCTTCCCAGACCGTGAGTACGGGGGCCTGTACATCGTCAGCGCGCAGGGCGGCACGGCCTACACCGGCCTGAAGAAGGGAACGGCTGTCTACAACAACATGCTCACGGCGGTCACGCGCGCCAAGCTGCTTGCGCCGCTCTACGGCTACACGTCCGTCCTCGTCGAATACATCAGCGTCAAACACGGTGAAGCTGACGCCGGCAACGTCAGCTACAAGGATAATCTGATCGAGTGGCGCGCCGACTATGACGCTGATATCCGGGCGATCACCGGCCAGACGGCTCCCGTCCATTTCATCATGCAGATGCCGTCGTCCGACCGAAATGGAGACGCGGGCCACTACGCCACCAAGGCAATGCTGGATCTGCACAATGAGAGCCCGTACTTCCACGTCTCGGGTGCTGATTATCCTTATCTCGACGAATACTACGTCGATGCGGCGCCGACTAACCAATTTCTCCATCTGACCGGCCCCGGCACTCACTTCGCCGGCGAGTACGTGTATCTGGCGGAGCGGGCCGTCTTCGGATCTCGTTTCGGCAAAGGCCAGATCGTCCAGATGGTCGGCGCCACAATCACCGGCCTCGACGTCGAGTTGCAGTTCTCCACGCCGTACCCGCCGCTCGTGTTCGACACCACGACCATCAGCGAGAGGGACTGGCGGGGCATCGTCATCCGGGACAGCGCCGGCGACTACGCGGTGGCATCCGGGTCCATCACCGACGACGGGTCCACCGATGGCATCGGGCGGATGACGCTCACGCTGGCGGCCGCTCCGACCGGCACCGGCCTCGAGGCTCGCGTTGCACGGTCGAACCACCCCGGAGGAGACATCAACCTCAATCCCCGTACCGCTGCGACGGTGCCGCGATCGAACATTCGCGACAGCGCTCCCTTCGTCAGTACCTACGACGGCTCGCCCCTCCACAACTGGGCGGTCCCCCAAATTTTCCCCATCACTTGAGGATCGACCATGTTTTCCCTCTCGAACCTTGGGGCTCCGCTCCCCGCCTGGCCGGGCCCTCGCCGCTTCCGCTCTGCACTCGGCCGTGCGATCGGCGCCATCCCCGGCTGGATTGCGGTGTTCGACGCCCAGTACAGTGAGACCTCCAAGAGCATCAACAGGGTTGTCGGGCGCAGCTCGCCGGCCACCATCACGACCGGCCTGACTTTCGCGAACGGCAAGCCGGCCATTGAAGTCTCGCCCGGTAGCAACCTCGGCATCCCGCTTAATCTGGCGGCCTATGTCGACGAGGTGGTCGACCGGACGAATTTCACGTTCTTCGCCGTGGTCCAGCGCACGGCCGCGCTGGCCCAGCCGGCCATCCTATGGCGCCCCTTCGAGGATGCCACGGCCGGTCAGAAGGGCTTTGCCCCGACGATCAACACCGCCAACAATTTCGCGGTCTACAACCGCTCGGCCGGGGCCACGACCCTGCTGCTGGAAGGCGCCATCGTCTCGCTCAACGTTCCGACGCTGCTCCTGATGAGCTACTCGGCTGAGCGGGGCCTGACCATCCGCCAAAACGCGGTCCAGCGCGGGAACCTCCCGGCAGAGACGGCTCCCACGATCCCGGCGAATATCGTCCAGATGGGCAACATGCTGCAGGGCAACACCGCCGGCAATATTCGGTACGGCCTCGTCGGTTTGCTAAAGGGCGATCTGACGCGCACCTCTCAGGCCGCGCGCCTCGCGCAGCTTGAGAGCGGACTTTTGTCTATGTACTCGGCGTGAGGGTACAATGGCGCGACGACTGCTGCCCGAAATCGTCGATCATGTGAAGCGCTTCGAGGGGTGCCGACTGACGGCCTACCCGGATCCCGGCTCGAAAAACGGCGAGCCGTGGACCATCGGCTATGGCCACACCTCCGACAAATTCATGGCCGTGCGCCGGGGAATGACGATCTCCCAGGCGCAGGCCGATGCCGCGCTCGAGCACGATCTCGGCGAGGCCGCCGATATCGTCGATAGGCTGGTGAAGGTGCCGCTGAACGACTGGCAGCGCGGCGCGCTGGCGAGCTTCGTGCTGAACATCGGCGAGGGGCAATTCAGCGGCTCAACCCTGCTGCGGAAGCTCAATGCGGGCAATTACGACGCCGTGCCGGGCGAGCTCGCGCGGTGGAACAAAAATGACGGCAAGGTGATGAAGGGCCTGGTGAACCGTCGGGCCGCGGAGGCCGGCCTCTGGGTGCGCACCTCCTTCGTCGCCTCGAACACCGTGCCGGCGGCGCCGGGCAACCCGGTGCGCGAGCTGCTGACGCCGGAGCGCATCACCGCGGCCGGCGGCCTGCTGGGCGGTGCGGCCAGCCTCGCCAGCGGCAACGGGCCGGTGCAGATCGCCGTCGCCGTGTGCCTGGTCGCCGCGGCCGTCGTGATCGGCTTCCTGGTCGTGCGGAAGGCGACGCGATGACCTGGCTCTTCGCCCTCTTCGACAAGACGAAGCTCTACCTGCTGGCGGCCGTGGCGGCCGCCGGCACCGTGGCGGCCGCCTGGTGGCGTGCCCGCGAGGACGGGAAGAACGCGGTGCGCCTCGAGCAGTCGCAGGCGCGCGAGAAGCTGAGGGACGCCTATGACGAAATCGACCGCTCGCCTGGTGACGTTGATGGCGCTTACGATCGCCTTGGCCGGCTGTCAGACGGCAAAGGTCGTCGGTAGCTGCCCGACGCTCTCCCCGCCGCCCAAAGCCGCTCTGGCCGCCCTACGGGCCGCGGACGATGGTTACGTCGATGCATGGGTGGTCGATCTCGACCGACACTACCGGAAACTCGACGCCTGCGCCGGGCGTTGAGCCACGTATCTGGCAGAGAGCCCCGCCGCGATGAAGAACGAGCCGTCCGAAAGCGTCGTGATCTCGATGTCGCCCACCGAGCTCGGCGAGCTGATCGAGAAGTCGGTGCGGCGCGGGCTGGCCGATGCCGGGCTGTATCTCGAGGACAAGGAGGATCGCGAGGAAGCCCGAAAGGATTTCTGGTTCCTGCGCCGCTGGCGCCGGGCCATGGATGGCGCCGCGGCCAAGATTGGCTATTCGGTGCTGGGCATCTTCGTCGCCGGCATGGCGTTGGTGATCTGGGCCGGCTTCAAGGCGCATGTCCTCAAACAGTGAACGCCAGTGGCGCAAGCTCGATATCGCTGGCGCGGATCTCGTGACCTTCGACCGGCCGGCCCGCCGCTTGATCGTCACGCGCGGGCATAATTCTGTGATCGGAACGCCGGAAGAGCTTGACGCGCTCGGTGTAATTTGCCGCGCCGCTGCTGCGCAGATCACGGGAGAACATGAGACAAATCCGGTGAAATGGGGTCGAAGTCTCATGTTCTCAGGTGTTAAGTCACTGATATCATTATTGTCTAAGTTAAATCTTGGTTAATAGCCGGTTAACATGGTTCCCGAGCGGGCTCGCGAGCGGTGCGGGCACCCCGGTTCCCGCGGTGGATTGTCCACAGGCCATGCCTGTGGTATGAACCCCTTCATCGAAGCTGCGAACCGGGAGGGGCGCGATGACCATTTTGTTCCGTTTACCCGTCCCGGCCGGGATATCCCGCCGTTAGTTCGGCCGCCCTCGAATTCGAGGCCCGCCTGAGCTCCCGATCTCCACGCTGAGCTTTTTCCCCTCGCAGGAGAGGCGCGCCCGTCGCGCCTGCAGCTATCATGTCGACCCTGTCCGCCCGCGGCGCCGACGCGCTGCGCCATGTCCTCGTCTTCACCTTCCGTCACTGGAGGCGCCGCTGGCCTCTGGCGGCCGGGACGGCCCTCGCCGTGACCCTGGCGACGATAACGGAGGTGTTCGTTCCGTTGTTCGCCGGCCGGCTCGTCGATGCGCTGACCGCCGGACGGCAGCAGGCCCCTGCCGCGTTGGAAGCGTTCCTCGTCATGGCAGGGCTCGGCCTCGTCATGGTGGTGCTGCGCCACCTGGCCTGGTGGGGCACCGTGCCTCTGACGCTGAACATCATGTCGGACGTCGTGCGCGAGGCGTTCCACCGTGTGCAGCGCTTTTCCTCGGACTGGCACGCCAACAGCTTCGCCGGCTCCACCGTCCGCAAGATCACCCGCGGCATGTGGGCGCTCGACGTCATCAACGACGTGCTGCTGCTGTCGCTGCTGCCTTCGGTGGTGGTGCTGGCCGGCACGGTGCTGCTGCTCATGCTGCATTGGCCGGTGATGGGGCTCGTCATGGCGTGCGGCGCGCTGGTCTATGGCGCGCTGACGATCTCGCTGGCTACCCGTGTGGTGGCGCCGGCGGCGCGGCTGTCCAATGCGTGGGATACACGCATCGGCGGGCTGCTCGCCGATACGCTCGGCGCCAATCAGGTCGTGAAGGCATTCGGTGCCGAGGCGCGGGAGGATGCGCGGCTTGCCATCGTGGTCGCGCGCTGGCGCCGCCGCGTGCGGCGCACCTGGATGCTGGCGACCTGGAGCGCCAGCGGGGAGTTCGCTCTGCTCTGGGTGGTGCGCACCGCCGTTACCGGTACCGCGCTCTGGCTCTGGTGGCAGGGGCGTGCGACCCCCGGCGACGTCGCCTATGTGCTGACGACCTATTTCGTCGTGCACGGCTATCTCCGCGAGATCGGCCAGCACGTCCACAACCTCCAGCGCGCGGTGAACGACATGGAGGAGATGGTCGAGCTGCACGGGCTGGTGGCCGGCGTGGCGGACCGGCAGGAGGCGGGTCCGCTGGCGGTGCGCGGCGGCGAGGTGCGCTTCGAGCGGGTGACGTTCCACTATGGCCGGCACGCCGCGCCGCTGTTCCGCGATCTCGACGTGGTGATACCGGCCGGCCAGCGCGTCGGTCTGGTCGGTCCTTCCGGTTCCGGCAAGACCACCTTCGTGAAGCTGCTGCAGCGGCTTCACGACGTCAGCGCCGGCCAGGTGACGGTCGACGGGCATGATGTGCGGGAGGTGGCGCAGGCTTCGCTGCGCCAGCAGATCGCCATCGTGCAGCAGGAGCCTATCCTGTTCCACCGCACGCTGGCGGAGAACATCGCCTATTCGCGTCCCGATGCCACCCCTGAGGCGATCGAACGGGCGGCGCGGCTCGCCAACGCGCATGATTTCATCCTGCGCCTGCCGAAGGGCTATCGCACGCTGGTCGGCGAGCGCGGCGTGAAGCTTTCCGGCGGCGAGCGCCAGCGCGTGGCCATCGCCCGCGCCTTTCTCGCGGATGCGCCGGTGCTCATCCTCGACGAGGCGACGTCGAGCCTCGATTCGGAATCGGAGGTGGCGATCCAGCAGGCGATGGAGCGGCTGATGGAAGGGCGCACGGCGATCGTGATCGCGCATCGGCTTTCGACGGTGCGGGCGATGGACCGCATCCTGGTCTTCGAGCATGGCCGCATCGTCGAGGACGGCCGCCACGAGGCGCTGCTGGCGAAGCCGGGCGGGCGCTACCGGCGTCTGTTCGAGCACCAGTCCGGCGGGCTGGTGGAGAGCGGGGAGGTGCGGGAGCCGGAGCAGACGGCGGGTTAGGCGCAGGCCCGGCCTGCCGTCCGCAGCGTCGTCCGGGGCTCCCAGCTCTTTGTTTCTACGCCATTCCTGTCGCAAGACCGCCGCGCGTTCTTGCGGGAATTGCTCTAGGGGCGGTCAGGCAGGGCGAAGACCGTCAGCTGGCCGCCGAGCGCTGTATAGCTCGAGAGGGCGGCATAGGCGTCCTTCGCGCCCGATCCGGCATTGGGGTCGGCGAGGCCGGCGGCGAGGCCGATGCCGGCCCAGCCGCCGACACCCGACAGGACGGCGACATATTGCCGGCCGCGATGCAGGTAGGTCATGACGTTGCCGACGATGCCGGACGGGGTCTTGAAGCGGTACAGCTCCTTGCCGGTCGCCGCGTCCACGGCCTTCAGCCAGCCTTCCAGCGTGCCGTAGAACACCACGCCGCCGGCGGTGGCGAGCGCGCCGGACCATACCGAGAAGCGTTCGGGGATCGACCAGACGGCACGTCCCTTCAGGTTGTCCCAGGCGAGGAAGGCGCCGGTGTGCTGGTCGCTGCCCGGCGCGGGATACATGGAAAGCGTGGCGCCGACATAGGGCTGGCCGGCGGCGTAGTCGATATGGAACGGCTCGTAGTCCATGCACAGACGGCTGGCGGGCACGTAGAACAGGCCGGTTGCCGGCGAAAAGGCGGCCGGCTGCTGGTTCTTGGCGCCGATCGCCGCCGGGCAGATGCCGGAATAGGTGACATCCTCGCCCTCGGCTTCGGTGCCGTATTTCGGGTCGAGCTGCGGCCGGCCATAGCCGGGGCTCGCCTTGTCGAGGTCGATGCCGGCGGCCCAGTTCACGCTCGGGTCGAATTTCCCGGCGACCAGCACGTCGCCGGTCTGGCGGTCGAGCGTGTAGGCGAAGCCGTTGCGGTCGAAATGGGTGAGCAGCGGTCGTGTTCGCCCGTCGATGAGTTGATCGGTGAGGATCATCTCGTTGACGCCGTCATAGTCCCACTGGTCGTGCGGGGTCATCTGATAGACCCAGCGCGCGATACCGGTGTCGGCGTCGCGGGCGAAGATGGCGTCGGTCCATTTATTGTCGCCGGGACGCTGCGAGGGGTTCCACGTGCCGGGATTGGCGCTGCCGTAATAGACAAGGTTCAGCTTGGGGTCGTAGGCGAACCAGCCCCAGGGGGCGCCACCGCCGATCCGCCATTGCTCGCCCTCCCAGCTGCGGAGCGAGGAGTCATTGCCGACCGGCCGGCCGAGCTCGGTGGTCTTCTCCGGGTCGAGGCGCATCTCGGCGTCGGGGCCGGTCGAATAGGCGCGCCAGGCCAGCGTGCCGTCCTTGAGGTTGTAGGCGCTGATGTGCCCGCGGGCGCCGAATTCGGCGCCGGCGATGCCGACGATCAGCTTGTCCTTCACCGGCATCACCGTGGCGGTGTTGGATTCGCCTTTCTTCGGATCGCCGTTGGCCACCTTCCAGCGCACCGCGCCGCTGCGGGCGTCGAGGGCCACGATGGTGGTGTCGGCCTGGTTGAGGAAGACCATGCCCTCGGCATAGGCGAGGCCGCGATGGACGAGATCGCAGCACATGATCGCCGCCACGTCGCGTTCCTGCTGCGGCTCGTATTTCCACAGGATGCGCCCGTCATGGTCGAGATCGAGGGCGTAGACGATGTTCGGGAAGGGAGTGTGGACATACATGACGCCGTCGACGACCAGCGGGCTGCCCTCGTGCCCCCTCAGCACGCCGGTGGAGAAGGTCCATGCCACCTGCATGCCGCCGACATTGCCGGCATTGATCTGGTCGAGCCGGGAAAAGCGCGTATTGGCGTAGTCGAGCGTCTGGAGCACCTGCCCGGCGGGATCGGCGGTCCGTTCCAGCACGTCGTCATTGGCGCGCGCCGGCATCGGCCCGGCAAGCAGCGCGCCGATGGCCGAGGCCAGACATGCCGCGATCACCCAGGCTGCGATCACCCCTGTCTTCATGTTCCCTCGCTGCTGTTCCCGGCCGCTCGGCCGGACAGATAGCACAGCCGCGACGGCCATCCGCGATCGCCGGCTCGGGTGGGACGGGATCAGATCCCCATCGCGCAGCCATCCTTCCGGGGATCGGAGGCGGCGAGCAGGAAGCCGTTGGTCTCGTCGCGCAGGATCAGCTGGGCGCCGCCCATCGGCTCGACGGCGACCTTCAGCTTGTGCCCGCGCGCGGCCAGATCCGCCAGCACGGCCTCGGGATAGGTCGGCTCGATCTCCAGCACGCCGTCGAAGGCGAAGTAGCGCGGGGCGTCGATGGCGGTCTGGGGGTCGAGGCCGCGGTCGAGGAGGCCGGAGACGAGCGCCGCCTGGCCGGAGGCCTGATAATGCCCGCCCATGACCCCGAACACGCCCACCGCCTCGCCGTCGCGGCGGAGGAGGCCGGGAATGATGGTGTGGAGCGGCCGCTTGCCGGGCGCGATGGCGTTGGGATGCCCCTCGATCAGCCGGAAGGAACTGCCGCGCGAATGCAGCAGCACGCCGGTCGCCGGATCGATGCGGGTCGAGCCGAAGGCGTGGAAGATCGAGTTGATGAAGGATACCATGTTGCCGTCGCGGTCGACGGCGCAGATATAGACGGTATCGACATGCTCCGGCTCGTTCCAGAGCACCGGCGGCCGCGCGCGGGTCATGTCGATGCGTGCGGCGAGGCGGCGGGCGGTTTCGCGCGCCAGCAGCGTCTCGACCGGGACGGTCATGGCCGAGGGATCGGCCAGCAGCGCGTCGCGGTTGTGATAGACGAGCTTGGTCGCCTCGGCGTGGAGATGCACCCGGTCGGCGAGCGACAGCCCCTCGCCGAGATCGAATTCGCCGAGGATGTTCATCAGCATCAGCGCCGCGAGGCCCTGGCCGTTGGGCGGGCATTCCTCGACGGTGTAGCCACGATAATCGGTGGCGATCGGCGTGGTGTAGAAGGCGCCGTCCTTCATCGCCGCGAAATCGTCCAGCGTGTGCAGCCCGCCGAGCCCGTTGAGATAGGCCACCAGCGAGGCGGCGGTCGCGCCCTCGTAGAAGCCGGCGGCTCCCTTGTCGGCGATCTCGCGCAGGCGCTGGCCGAGCAGCGGCTGGGCGTGGCGCTGGCCGGCTTGCAGCGCCACGCCGCCGGGCAGGAAGAAGGCGGCCGCATCCTTGTCCTGCGCCAGCAGCGGCGCCTCGTCCGCCCAGTCGAAGGCGACACGCTGGGCGATGGGATAGCCGTTCTCCGCATAGTCGATGGCGCGGGCGAACAGCCGGTCGAGCGGCAGGCTGCCATGGTCGGCATGCAGCCGCGTCCAGGCCGAGATCGCGCCGGGAACCGTGACGGCATGGGCGCTGGTGCGGGGGATCTCGTCCGTCAGGCCGGCCGCCTTCAGCGCCGCGATGCTCGCTGCCGCCGGGGCGCGGCCGCTGCCGTTCATCGCCACGGTCGGCCGGCCCTTCGGCGCGTAGAGCACGAAGCAATCGCCGCCGATGCCGGTCATCGCCGGTTCGACCACGCATTGCGCCGCCACCGCGGCCAGCGCCGCATCCATGGCGTTGCCGCCGGCCTGGAGAATCTCCAGCCCCGCCGCGGTGGCCAGCGGATGCGAGGTGGCGATGGCGGCATCGCGGGCGAAGACGGTGGGGCGGGAGGGGCCGAAGAAATCGGCGCGGCGGGTCGAGATCACGTGTCGAACGCCCTGTTCAGGTGGGAGACGGAAAGTCGTACAGTTCCGCGGCGTTGTCGACCATGATCCGGCCGGCGACGGCATCGCTGCCGCACCAGTCGCGGAACAGGTCGACGAGCCGCGAATCGTCCGGCGGGTTGCCCGGCTTGGAAGGGTGCGGCCAGTTGGTGGCGAACAGGCAGCGTTCCGGCACCTCGGCGATCAACGTGCGGGCAAGGAGAGCGACATCCGGGTAGTCCGGCGCGCCGATGCGCGAGGTCTCGTAGACACCGGAGGTCTTCACCCAGCTGCGGCCGTTGTCGAGAAGGCGGCGGAGCGCGGAAAAACCGGGATGATCGAGGCCGACCGGTTCCAGGAACTTGCCGTTATGGTCGATGACCAGCCGGCCTGGCAGCCGGGCGAGGCGCGCCTCGGCCTCGTGCAGCAACCTGCCGTCCATCTGCATCTGCACATGCCAGCCGAAGGCGGCGGTCTTCGCCGCCAGCCGCTCAAGATCGTCCCAGCCGAGCAGGCCGCCGCCGATCATGAAGAAGCGGATGCCGCGTATGCCGAGCCGGGTGAGCCGGTCGAGCTCGGCGTCACCCACATCGGGCGGCACGACGGCGACGCCGCGGGCCTCGGCGCCGATGACGGCCATGGCGTCGAGCGTCGCCCGGTTGTCGAAACCATAGACCGAGGGCTGCACCACCACCGCCCGGGTGAGGCCGAGCACTTCCCTCGTCTTGAGATAGGCGGCGATGTCGCCGCCGGCGACCGGGGGGAAGGGCGAGCTTGGCGCCGGCGGATAGAGGTCCGCCGGGCCGTAAATGTGCATGTGGCAGTCGCAGGCCCCCGGCGGCGGGCGGAACGACGGCGGCTGTGCGGGGATGAGCGGGCTCATTTGGTCAGCCAGCCGGGCACGCGGTCGGGATTCTTCGCATGGATCGGCAGGCGTCCGGCCAGCACCGCCTTGACCTGCTCGACGGTCTCCATGGCCTGGAACTCCGAGGGCTCGATCATCAGTGCCGCCGAATGCGGGGTGGCAACGACATTCGGCAGGCGGGCAAGGGCGAGCGAGGGCTGCTGGTCCCGGCCGTCGCCGACATCGAGCCCGGCACCGGCAATGGTGCCGGAGACGAGGGCGGCCTCCAGCGCCGCCTCGTCGACCAGGATGCCGCGCGAGATGTTGATGAAGAAGGCGTCGCGGCGCATCTTCGCGAAGGCCGAGGCGTTCATCATGCGCTCGGTCTCCGGCGTCGCATAGGCGGCGCAGACCACGAAATCCGGCTGCGACAGCACCTCGTCGAGGCCGACCGCGTTCACCGCGCCATTGTCCATCCGCGCATAGGGGTCGTAGACCGACACCTTCATCTTGAAGGCGAGCGCCAGCTCGACGATGCGCCGGCCGATCGATCCGTAGCCGATGACGCCGACATGGGCGCCGGCCATCTGCCGGCCGAACACCATCGGATGGCCGGCGTCGCCGGCATGGTAACGCGCGGCGTCGTGGGTGATGTTGCGGGCGAGGTCGAGCATGAGCGCGAGCGCGTGCTCGGCGACCGCGTCGGCATATCCCGACGAGCAGTTGCAGATGAGGATGCCGGCGTCGGAGGCGGCGTCGACATCGATGTTGCGCATGTCCACCGCGCAGCGGGTGAACAGCTTCACGTCCTTCAGCCGCTCCAGCACCTCGCGCGGCCCGGCGGCGAGGCGGTCGGAGATCACCACCGCGCAGCCCTCCGCCGCCTTCACCAGCGCCTCGCCGGAAAGCGGCGTGTCGCTGTCGTTCATGACGAGCTCGATCGGCAGCGCCTTCAGCGCCTCCACCGCCCGGAAGCCATAGAAATGCTTGAGCAGGTCGCGGTTGTGGGTCAGCAGGACACGCATCTCAGCCGGCCATCCCGTCGACGATGTGGGCCGGCAGCTGCGCCATGATCCAGCGGTTCATCGCCAGCACCATGTCGTCGCGCCAAGAGAGCGGGCCGGGCCGCGCGAGGCAGGAGGACAGGCCGATCTGCTGCTTCTCGAGAATGCCGACATCTTCCAGCGCCACCGCTTCCCAGCGCTTGTAATAGGGTGCGGCGCGCTCCTCGAAGTCGGGCAGCTCGGTATAGGCCTTGGGGAAGCAGCCGCCGACCGAGAGCACCGAGCGATCCACCGCGATCGGCCGCACCGCCAGCCACCACATGCAATCCTGCGCGCAGGCGAATTGCACGGTCGGCTCGATGACGGTGAAATAGGTGCCCTTGCGCGATTGTTCCGACAGGCCCTCGATGACCGGGAAGGGCGGCTCCTGGCCGAGCACGGCGATGGAGCGGTTCGCCTGCACCTGGATGACGTGCCATTCGCCCTGCGTCGGGAAGCTCACCGAGCGCTGGGCGCCCACCGTCGCGGCATGCACGATGCCGGTGTGGTAGGTCTCCATGGCGTTTTCGAGCAGCAGCTTCCAGTTGCACCTGGTCTCGATCTCGATGTGCCAGGTCTTTACCATGTCGCCCAGCCGGTGGCTGCCGATCAGCTCGGGCATGTTGCCGAGATGGGTCATCAGGCTCGGGGCGTCGTCGTCGTAATTGAGGAAGATTGAGCCTTCCCACACTTCCATGCGGATCGGGATCAGGCCATGCGGCGGCTTCTCGAATTTCGGCACCTCGCGCATGCCGGGCGCCCCGGCCAGCGTGCCGTCGAGCCGGTAGTTCCAGGCGTGGTACGGGCAGATGATGTTCTTGGCGTGCCCGCAGCCTTCGAGAAGGATGGAGGCGCGGTGCCGGCAGACATTGGCGAAGGCGCGCAACACCTCGTCCTCGCCGCGCACCAGCAGCACCGGGCCGCCGACGCTGTCGAGCGCCTTGTAGTCACCGGGGTTCGGCACTTCCTCGAGGCGTCCGGCGAAGAACCATTTCTTGAGGTGGATGTGTTCCACCTCGGCCTTGAACACCGCGGGATCGGTATAGAAGCGCGTCGGCGCGCTCTTGGCGTCGCCGAGCGGCGGCTCGGTCCAGACATAGGGTTCGGGAACCAGAGTGGTCTCGATGCTCATGACCGTGTGCCTCCGTTCAGCGATGCCCGGCGTTCAGGCGGTGCTCCGCCTGGCCGAGCTGGATGAGATGAAGGGCGATGACCGCCACATGGCCGGCCAGCATGGCCGCCATGCCCTGCACGTCGTGCGGTGGGCTCAGCGTATTGATGTCGACCCCGACGAGGTCGAGTCCCTTGAGCCCGTGCAGCAGATCGAACACCTCCGCCACCGGCGGGCCGCCCCAGGTGGGCGTCGCGACGCCGGGGGCGGCGGAGGGGTCGAAGTAATCCATGTCGAAAGACAGGTGGACCGGGCGGGTGCCGACCACCTCGCGCACTTCGGCGGCGATGGCGGCGGCGCCGCGCTGGCGCACCTCCTCGCCGGAGATGAGCCGGAAGCCGAGCGCCCGCGTGTGATCATAGGCGCCGGGCACCGGCATGGTGCCCCGCGCGCCTATGTGGAAGGAGCGCCTTGTGTCGATCAGTCCTTCCTCGGCGGCGCGGGTGAAGGTGGTGCCGGTGTTGATGTCCTCGCCGGGATAGGCGTCGGTATGGGCGTCGATATGCACCAGCACCAGCTCGGGATAGCGGCGGGCGAGGGCGCGCAGCACCGGCAGCGTCACCGTGCCGTCGCCGCCGACGCAGAGCGGCACCGCATCGGCTGCCACCACATCATGAATGACGGCCTCCATCGCCGCCAGCGAGGGCTCCAGATTGGAGGCGATCACGTCGACGTCGCCGAGATCGACGACCTTGCCGTCGGTACGCGGGTCGACGTCGGCGAGCGGCGGATAATAGGGGCGCACTTCGCTCGACATGGCGCGGAAGGCAGCCGGCCCCTGACGCGAGCCGATGCGGGTGGCGTGGGTGCCGCAATCGAAGGGAAGGCCGATGACGGCGATCTGCCCGGCACTGGCCGTCGTGGCCGGCGAAACGCCGAGAAAGGTGCCGAGGCGCATCTTAGGCGTTGATGCGCCAGCGAATTCCGTCATGCGTCGACTCCCATATAGAAGGCTTTCACGCGCTCGGGGTCGATATTGGCGCCGCCATCCTCGTGGACGATGCGGCCGAGGCGCATGATGTAGACGTGGTCGGAGAGGCGGATGGCCTCGACGGCGTTCTGCTCGACCAGCAGCACGGTGGTGCCGAGCTTGCGGATCTCCAGCACGGTGTCGAGGATCAGGTCGATCATCTGCGGGGCGAGGCCCATGGTGGGCTCGTCCATGATCAGCAATTGCGGGCGCGACATCAGCCCGCGGGCGATGGCGAGCATCTGCTGCTCGCCGCCGGACAGCGTGCCCGCCGCCTGGTGCATCCGCTTGCCGAGAATGGGGAACAGCGCGGTGAGCCGCTCGATGTCGCCGGCGATCTCGATGGCGTCGCCGCGCGAATAGGCGCCGAGCACCAGGTTCTCCCGCACGCTCATGCCGGCGAAAACCCTACGCCGTTCAGGCACATGGGCGATGCCGCGCCCGACGCGCAGCTCCGGCGCCAGCCCGGTGATGTCCTCGCCGGCGAACTCGACCTTGCCGGCCGCCAGCGGCAGTAGCCCCGAGAGGGCCATCAGCGTGGTGGTCTTGCCGGCGCCGTTGGAGCCTACCAGCGAGACGATGCGGCCCGGCTCCACGGCGAGGTCGACCCCGTCGACGGCGCGGATCCGGCCATAGGCGACCGACAGGCCGGAGACCTTCAGCAGCGGCTCGACCGGCCGCTCGGCGTGTAGCGTGGGGTGGACGATGGGGCCAGTTTGCGTCATCGGGCTCACCTCGTCCGGCCGAGATAGGCGGCCTGCACCGCCGGATCGGACAGCACCTTCTCCGGCGCGCCATCGGCGAGCCGTTTTCCGTATTCCAGCACCGTCAGGTGATCGCAGAGGCTGCGGACGATCTGCATGTCGTGCTCGATCAGCAGCACGGCGATGCCCTGCGCCCGTACCTGCCGGACCAGATCGGCGATCTCCTGCTTCTCCAGCGCGTTCATGCCGGCGAGCGGCTCGTCGAGCAGCAGCAGCTTGGGCGAGGACATCAGCGCGCGGGCGATCTCCACCCGGCGCTGGTGGCCATAGGAGAGGGTGGTGGCGACGCGGTCGACCACCTCGCGCCCCAGCCCGACGAAGGTGAGCAGCTCATGGGCGCGGGCGATCATCGCCCGCTCGGCGGCGCGCGCGGCGCGGCCGCCGAAAATCAGCGCCGGCGCCGAAGAGGAAAACCGCTGATGCGCGCCCACCAGCACGCTCTCCAGCACCGTCATGGCGCCGAACAGGCGGATGTTCTGGAAGGTGCGGGCGAGGCCGCGCCGGGCGAAGCCGTTGACGTTCAACCCGCCGATTTCCTCGCCGTCGAAGACGA
Source organism: Ancylobacter oerskovii (assembly GCF_018390555.1). Classification (GTDB taxonomy): domain Bacteria; phylum Pseudomonadota; class Alphaproteobacteria; order Rhizobiales; family Xanthobacteraceae; genus Ancylobacter; species Ancylobacter oerskovii. Next base: position 140,974 of record NZ_JAHBGB010000044.1, read on the forward strand.
GGCGCCCGGCGGTCGGGCGGATGAAGCCGGTGAGCACGTTCAGCACCGTGGTCTTGCCGGCGCCGTTCGGGCCGATGAGGCCGTGGATGGCGCCGCGCGCGACCGCCATGTCGAGGCCGCCGACCGCCTCCAGCCCGCCGAAGCGGACGACCACCTGCCGGGCTTCGAGGAGAGCCGTCATGCTGCCTCCTTCGCCCGCGCGCCGGGCATGGTGAGGCCGACGCGGGCGCTGGCGGCGAGGCCCTGCGGGCGGAACACCATCAGCACGATGAGCACCACGCCGAGCAGCGCGAAGCGGGTCTCGGGATAGGCCTGCACGAAGGGCAGGTCGAGGGCGAGCTGCAGGAACGCGATCCAGATCAGCGCGCCGACGAACGGCCCGATGAAGGTGCCGAGCCCGCCCAGCACCACCAGCATCAGCAGGAGGATGTTCTCGAACAGGCTGAAGTTCAGCGGGCTGATATATTGCTGCGAGTGGGCGTAGAACACGCCGACGAAGCCACCGACGAAGCCGCTCGCGGCATAGGCATAGAGCTTGTAGCGGGCGGTGGGCACGCCCATCGCCTCGGCCGCCTCCTCGTCCTCGCGGATCGCCACCCAGGCACGGCCGACATAGGAGCGCACCAGCCGGGCGACCGCGAACACCACGACGACCGCGAGCGCGAGGGCGAAGAAGAACTGCGCGCGTGGCGAGCCGAGCGAGATGCCGAACAGGTTGGGCGCCGGGATGCCGCGAATGCCCATCGGGCCGTTGGTCAGGTCCATCCAGTTGATGGCGACCACGCGGACGATCTCGCCGAAGCCCAGCGTCATGATGGCGAGGTAGTCGCCGCGCAGCTTCAGCGTCGGCGTGCCCAAGAGCACCGCGAAGCCGGCGGCCAGCAGGCCGGCGAGCGGCAGGTTGAGATAGAGCAGCCACCACACCTCCTGCGGGGCGATGCCGTAGCCGTCCTTCAGCACCAGCACGAACAGGATCGAGGTGAGGTAGGAGCCGACCGCCCAGAAGGCGACGAAGCCGAGATCGAGCAGCCCGGCGAAGCCGACGATGACGTTGAGCCCGCTCGCCAGCATGCCGTAGATCACCACCATGGTGAGGATGCGCAGCCAGTAGTCGGACGGCACCATGAGCCCGACGACGACCGCGACCGCCAGCAGGCCGAACGCCGCCGGGGTGCCGGCGGCCGCGCCGCGGGTCAGCAGCGCATCGAAACGGGCGAAGACGGCCTGCAGCCAGCCGACGCCAGCCGACGAGGCGCCGCCGAGCAGGCTGCCGCGTCCGGCGGAATTGAGCTCCGGCCGGCCGAGCAGGCCCTGCGGGCGCAGATAGAGCAGGCCGACCAGCAGCACGAAGCTGATGGCGTCCTTCCAGGCGGTGCCGTTCGGCAGGTAGCCGGCGCCCAGCGCCTCGACGAGGCCGAGGATCAGCCCGCCCAGCGCCGCGCCGGGCACCGAGCCGATGCCGCCGAGCACGGCGGCGGTGAGCGCTTTCAGCCCGGGCAGGAAGCCCATGCTGGAATGGGCGAAGCCGTAGGTCTGCGCATAGAGCAGGCCGGCCAGCGCCGCGAAGCCGGAGCCGATGGCGAAGGCGGCCGCCACCACCCGGTTGACGGGGATGCCGACCAGCATCGCCGCCGTCTGGTCCTCGGCGCTGGCGCGCATGGCGCGGCCGAGCGAGGAGCGGGCGATGAACAGCGACAGGCCGAGCATGGCGACGATGGCCGTGGCCATCACCACCAGGTCCATCACCGATAGATAGATGGAATCGAACAGCACCACCGGCTCGAGGGTGGCGAGGTAGAATTGCGGGAAGCGCAGCTCTTCGGCGCCCCAGATGGTCTGGGCGAGGCTCTGCAGCACCACCGACACGGCGATGGAGGTGATGAGCGGGGCAAGGCGCGGGGCGTTGCGCAGCGGCCGGTAGGCGATGCGGTCGACGACGACGCCGATGATCCCGGTGACGACGATGGCGCCGAGCGCGGCGATGGGCAGCGGGAAGCCGGGCATCGGCACCACCGTGCCGAGCAGCCGCACCTCCGGCAGCATCAGCGAGGTGGTGAGGAAGGCGCCGAGCATGAACAATTCGCCGAAAGCGAAGTTCACCAGCCGCACCACGCCATAGACCAGCGTGAACGCCACCGCGGTGAGGGCGTAGATCGCCCCGAGCACCAGACCGTTCGCCAATAGCTGCCCGAAATAGTCCATCATGCCTCTTCGTGTGGTCCGGCGGGGGCGTCGATGATGAGGGGGCTTACAGGAGAAGGCTCCTCACTTTTTTCCTCTCCCCGTCGGGGAGAGGTGGCCCGCGTAGCGGGTCGGTGAGGGGGGACGACACTGGGAAGCCAGGAAGGCCCCTCACCCCACCCCTCTCCCCGGCGGGGAGAGGGAGCATCTCCTGCCTCCACCGTTGTCCGGGAGGCGGCGGTGGAGACCTCCGCCTGCCGCCCGGCCGTCACGTCCTCAGGGCTGCTTCGGCGCCAGGCCGAACTTGCCGTCCTTCACGGCGAGGAAATACAGCGCGCCGGCGCGGTCGCCGCTGGGGGCGAAGCTCGTCGGGCCGGTGACGCCGGGCACGTCCTTCAGCTTGCCGAAGGCGGCGTTGAGGCTCTCGCGCGTCACCGGGCCGTCCTTGGCGGCGAGATCGGCGGCGGCGCCGAGCGTCATGCCGGCATCGTAGCCCAGCGCCGCCCAGGCGCTCGGGTCCTCCTTGTAGGCGGCCTTGTAGGCCGAGAGGAACGCCTCCGTCGCCGGGGTGGCGACCGCCGGATCGAACATGCCGTAGACGATCATGCCCTCGACGGCATCGCGGCCGAGCTTCACCAGATCGACATTGAGCGCGCCGTCCGTCGACAGGATCTGCGCCTTGATGCCAAGCGCGCGGGCCTGCTCGGCGATCTTCGCCGCCTCGGTGTAGAAGCCGCCGATGAAGATCGCCTCCGGCCTGGCCGCGCGCACCTTGGTGAGCAGGGTGCGGAAGTCCTTGGCGCCGAGAAGGTAGGATTCGCTGCCGACGACCTTGGCGCCGCCCTTCTCGGCCGCCTCGGAGAACGACTTGGCGATGCCGATGCCGTAATCGTCCTGCTGGTTGAGCACGTAGATCGACTTGAGCCCCAGCGTCCTGGCCGCATAGGCGCCGGCCATGGCGCCCTGCACCGCATCGGTGAGCACGTTGCGGCGGAAATACGGGCTGACATTCGACAGCGCCGGGCTGGTGACCGCCGAGGCGAGCACCGGCAGCTTGCACTCGGTGAACACCGGCATGGCGGCCAGCGCGATGGAGGAGAAGGAATAGCCCATCACCACGTCGACATTCTTGTCGGAGCAGAAGCGCTGGGCGATCAGCACGCCCTCGCGCGCCTCGCCGCGGTCGTCCACCGCGTCGATCCTGTAGGTGGCGCCGCCCTTCTTGTTGAGCTCGGCCACCGCAAGGTCGAGGCCCTTGCGCATGTTGAGGCCGAAGGCGGCGAAGTCGCCGGACAGCGCGGCGGTGAAGCCGATGGTGATCTCCTCCGCCCGGGCATGGCCGGGCGAGGCCAGGAGGCCGATGCCGACAAGGGCAGCGGCGATGCGTTTGACCGTCATGCGTGTTCTCCTCTGGGGGAAGATCGTGCGTTTGCCGCACGCTGCCTTGTTCTGGGTCGTGGGTCCGGCGGCCGGATGATCAGTGAAGCTCGACCGTCATCCAGGTTTCGAAGCAATAGTCGTCGGCCAGCGACATCACGCCGATGGAGGCGCGCCCGCCGACGCCGATCTCGGGGCCGAACACCTGCTCGAACAGGTCCGACAAGCCGCTCGCCACCCGGTGCGGCTGGGTGAAGGACGGGTCGCAGGCAACGAAGTTGAGCGAGCGCACCAGGCCCTTGACGCGGCCGAGGTCGCCGACCGCATCGAGGATGCAGCCGAGGCAGTTCAGCGCGGTGAGACGGGCGGCCTGGTAGCCTTCCTCCACGGTGAGGTCGCGGCCGAGGCGGCCGGGATACAGCACCTTGCCGGAGGCATCCACGCCGGCGGTCTGGCCGGAGAGGAAGAGCAGCCTGTCGCTCAGATAATGCGGCTTCATCTTGCCGTAGAGCTGGCCGTAATAATCCGTCCCGCCCCCGGCCGAAGGGATGACGAGACCGAGCTCCGCCACCCGCTGCATCGCCGACACGCTCATTGCTGCACCTCGTTCACGCCAACAGCTCGTGCGCTCGATCTCCCTTCGAATTCGTTGTTGCGTCAAATGTAAAATATACGATTGTCCATAAAGCAAAGTTATAGCCTCGGAAGCGCGCGCGGTTTCCGCGCGGCGCGGCCGGGGCGGCGGCAGGCCGATCGCGCGCCGTCGTGCGGAGGGTGGGCGAGCCGGCATGCGGATGCCCCAACTTTGGGCGTCGCCGGTGGCAACTGCGCGCGATGTCAGCGCGCGGGCAGCAGATCGGGCGCGATGGCGCGGCGGAAGCGGTCCATGAAGGCCACCGAGATGCGCGAGGGCGGGCGGGTGCTGGGGCGGAACATGCCGAAGCGATAGGGCAGAAAAGGGCGGAACGGGACGGCGACGAGCCCCGTGGTCTGGAAGAAGCGGGCGGTGGCGGGATCCACCAGCGTGGCGGCGCCGAGCTCGCGCACCAGCACGCAGGCGGAGCCGAAGAATTCCACTTCCGCCACCACGTTCCAGTGCGCCTGCGCCTCGAAGAACGCCTCGGCGGCGGCGATGTGGGTGATGTGCTCGGGAAACAGGGTGACGAAGGGCATGGAATCGAGCTGGGCCGGCCCGACCACCTTTTCCCCCGCCAGCGGATGGTCGGCGCGCATCACGCACATGCAGCCGACCTCGAACAGCTCCAGCGAGGCGACGTGGATGTCGATGGGCAGCTCGGCAAAGCCGACGTCGAAGGCGCCGATGGTGCCGAGGTCCCTCACCGCATAGGAGGGGCGGGTGATGAAGCGCGCGGTGGCGCCGGCATTCTCCTTCAGCACGTCGGCGATGATCGGCGGCAGCAGATAGGTGGCAAGGCCGGGCGGCGAGGCGATGAGCAGCGTCGCCGAGGACAAGCCCTTGAGGTTGCGCGAGATCGCCAGCGTGCGGTCCATCGAATCGAGCGTGCGCACGATGGCGGCGAAGAAGGTCTCGGCCTCCGGCGTCGCCTCCAGCCGCCCATGGGCACGGTGGAACAGCTGGAGGCCGATCTCGTCCTCCAGCCGGGCGATGAGGTTGCTGATCGCCGGCTGCGACTTGCGCAGCACCGCCGCCGCCGCGCTCATCGAGCCGTTCTCGTAGACGGCGCGGAAGGCTTCGAGATGCCGCGTATCCATTGGTCGTCTTACTCAAGCTGTTGCCGGCGGGAGCCTTCCGTCCGCTCGCCGGTGGCCGCGTTCGCCGGCGACTGTAGCAGAGCTCCGGCCGCAGGTGTCGCGCGGCGAAGGGCACGCGGCACGCCTGCCGTCGCCGCCGCGGGCGGGGGGCGCCGGCTTGACAGGGGCCTCGCCAGTGCGCAGGCTCGCCGCATTCACCAGGGGGGTCCCGGCAAGGGGCTGAGATACTGCTGGTTGCGCTCCATCGCGGGCGTCGCGGCGCAGTGACCCGTTGAACCTGATCCAGTTCATACTGGCGTAGGGACGGTGCGGATGCGTCGCGGCGAGCGCGGCCGGTCTCCCCTTTGCGCGGGGAGTCCTCCTTCATCCTTCCTGTCAGAGCTGGGTCTCCATGCGTTTCGCGAGGAGCCTCGACCGATGACGACCTTCAACGACACCAAGACGCCGACCATCGCCTCCCCCCTCGTCACCACCGGCCCGCTGCCGGCATCGACGAAGGTGTTCAAGCCGGGCGCGCTGCATCCGTCCCTGCGGGTGCCGATGCGCGAGATCGCCCTGCATCCCAGCGCCGGCGAGCCGCCGGTGACGGTCTACGACGCCTCCGGTCCCTATACCGATCCCGCCGCGCGGATCGCCATCGACGAAGGGCTGCTGCGCCTGCGCGCCGGGTGGATCACGGCCCGCGGCGACGTCGCCGCCTATGAGGGGCGGGCGGTCCGGCCGGAGGATAACGGCTTCGTCAGCGAGGAGCGGCTCACCCCGCCCTTTCCGGTGCGGCACCGGCCGCTGAAGGCGACCGGCGGACGGGCGGTGACGCAGCTCGCCTATGCGCGTGCCGGCATCGTGACCCCGGAGATGGAATTCGTCGCCATCCGCGAGAATCTCGGCCGCGACGCCATGCGCGCGGCATGCGAACGCGACGGCGAGAGCTTCGGCGCGGCGATCCCCGATGCCGTCACGCCGGAATTCGTGCGCGAGGAAGTGGCGCGCGGGCGGGCGATCATCCCCGCCAACATCAACCATCCCGAGAGCGAGCCGATGGCGATCGGCCGCAACTTCCTCGTCAAGATCAACGCCAATATCGGCAATTCCGCCGTCACCTCCTCCATGGCGGAAGAGGTGGAGAAGATGGTGTGGGCGATACGCTGGGGCGCCGACACGGTGATGGACCTTTCCACCGGCCGCAACATCCACAACATCCGCGACTGGATCCTGCGCAACGCGCCGGTGCCGATCGGCACCGTGCCGCTCTACCAGGCGCTGGAGAAGGTCGGTGGCATCGCCGAGGAGCTTTCGTGGGAGGTGTTCCGCGACACGCTGATCGAGCAGGCCGAGCAGGGGGTGGACTATTTCACCATCCACGCCGGGGTGCGGCTGCCCTATGTGCCGCTCACCGCCGGCCGGGTGACCGGCATCGTCTCGCGCGGCGGCTCGATCATGGCCAAGTGGTGTCTCGCCCATCACCGGGAGAGCTTCCTCTACGAGCATTTCGAGGAGATCTGCGACATCTGCCGCGCCTATGACGTCGCCTTCTCGCTGGGCGACGGGCTGCGGCCGGGCTCGATCGCCGACGCCAACGACGCGGCGCAGTTCGCCGAGCTGGAGACGCTGGGCGAGCTGACGAAAATCGCCTGGGCGAGGGATTGCCAGGTGATGATCGAAGGCCCCGGCCATGTGCCGATGCACAAGATCAAGGCCAATATGGACAAGCAGCTCGCCGTCTGCGGCGAGGCGCCGTTCTATACGCTCGGGCCGCTGACCACCGACATCGCGCCGGGCTACGACCACATCACCTCCGGCATCGGCGCGGCGATGATCGGCTGGTTCGGCACCGCGATGCTCTGCTACGTGACGCCGAAGGAGCATCTCGGCTTGCCGGACCGCGACGACGTGAAGACCGGGGTGATCACCTACAAGATCGCCGCCCACGCCGCCGATCTCGCCAAGGGGCACCCGGCGGCGCGGCTGCGCGACGACGCCCTGTCGCGTGCGCGCTTCGAGTTCCGCTGGGAGGACCAGTTCAACCTGGCGCTGGACCCGGAGACCGCCCGCGCCTTCCATGACGAGACGCTGCCGAAGGAGGCGCACAAGGTCGCGCATTTCTGCTCGATGTGCGGGCCGAAATTCTGCTCCATGCGCATTTCCCACGATATCCGGGCGGAAGCGCAGAAGGAGGGCATGGCGGCAATGGCGGAGAAATATCGCGAGGCCGGCCAGCTCTATCTGCCGGTGCCCTGAAGGCGCCGGCCGGTCGCCGGCAGGGCAAAGAGAGGCAGGACGTGACGCCGATGCATCGCGAGGGGCATCGGCGTCGCGGCGGCGGGCGGCGCGGCATGATGGGCCGGGCGTCGCACCGTTCGGCAAGGCCGGCACGCGGACTGATCGCCGCCACGGCTCCTGCCCGCCGTCCGAGAGGCTGCGATTGTCGGGGATGCGGGCAACGAACCCACCGGGAGGAGGGTGGTAGCGGAGGAGGGACTTGAACCCCCGACCCCAGGATTATGATGCCTGAGTGGATTACTGATCTATAACGAGTTTTTTGGATCGTGTCGCGTCTATGTCGCGCTCGATCCGAGCAGTGCACTCTCGGCAGCAGCCAATTCGTCGGCGTCGTCCGCCCTCGGAAAGAGGTGGCCGTAGACGTCTGCCGTCATGGTGATCGAGGCGTGCCCCATCCGCTCCTGCACGACCTTGAGGGGCAATCCGAGCCCGCCGTCACGTGGCCGATTGATCAGCCAGGACGCATGGAAGTGCCGGAGGGCATGTAGCCCGCCGTACTTCGCGGCCATGATCGGCTGACCGTCCTTGTCGGTTTCGCCACTAGGAACCGACACGCCGGCCTTGACCAGCGCCGGCTCGAGGCCGCGTCGAAGAATATTCTTGTGGTTCTCGACGTTCCCCGCACCATTGGGAAACACGAGGTAGAGCTCCGTCACCGGCTGGCCAGCGTCGTCGGTCCTGCCGGTCTGGCGACGAGGGCATGCAAGGCGCCACTCCTTCAGCGTATTGACCACGATCGGCGGGAGCGGGATGTCGCGCTCGCCAGCTTCGGACTTCGGCGCTCCGATCTGCCCGAACTCGTCCGCGCGCTGCCGCACGCGGACGACTCGCTTCTCAAGATCTACGTCCTGCCATCGCAAGCCGCGCAGTTCCGATGCCCGCATGCCGGTGAAGACGGCTGTGATCAGCAAGGGGCGCCACCGGCCCGCGACGGCGTTGAGCAGAGCCCGCACCTCAGCCGGCGTAGGGATATCCACGCCGACCACGAGCTTGCGCTTCTGGCGCGCCTCTACGCGACGCTTGCTGCCGCCCCGTTTGGCTCGCATGTCGCGAACGGGGTTTTTGGTGGCAAGGCCGCGTTCCTGAGCGTCGGCGATGATGGATCCAAGGCTGACAACGACCTTCTTGATCATCGCAGCGGAAGTGCCCTGCTCGCGTAGGTCATCTTCGAACTTGCGCACGAGGGGGACTGTCAGCTTGCTGACCAGCGTCTTGCCGAGCAGAGGGACGACGTACTTCGCCAAGTGGTTCTTGCGTTGCGCGATCGTCGAGCGCTCGAGGCCGTCCGCCTCGCCGGTGGCGATCCAGAATGCGCCGGCCTTCTCAACCGTGATGCTGGCGGAATCGGCGACGTGAGTGCCGGCACGAACTTCGACGCTCGCTGTCGCGGAGAAGGCGTCCGCCTCCTTCTTCTTGGCGAAGGTCTTCAGTCGGCGGGCGCCTGTCATGTCGACGTAATCGACAACCCAGGCGGTTTTTTCCTCGCCCTTGCCAGTTTTCCAAGTGCGCTTGCGGACGCTCACTCCGGCACCTTTGAGCCAAGGATCCGCAAGGCGGTCATCACGCTCACCACTACGTCACTGTTCTCTCCTGCTGGGCCGGCGAGTTGGCTGGCCAAAATCTTGAAGTTTTCGCGTAAAACGGTGGACTTCGCCCGTTCTGCGCTCAACGCGTCCCGCAGGAGAAGCATGTCTGCAGGCAAACCGCTTATTGAGGAAGAGAAGCTTCCCTCCAGCCGCGCAACGATCTCGGCATTTACTGATCGATTGTTCTGTCGAGCAGCTGCGGTGATTCGATCCTTCATACCTTCGGTGAGGCGTAACTTCAGCTGCGGGTCTTCTCTTCCCATGCGGGGTCCCCGTGTCACGAAAGCACAATCATAGGACCACGGTGGTCTTGACCGCAATGCACCACGGTGGTTAGGTGATCACCGTGGTTAACGGAGATTTTCCATGAGTTCGGACATGAAGGATGAGCAGCTCGATTTGGTGTGGGGTCTCGGAGCGATCGGAAAGCTAATCGGGAGAAGCCTTCGGCAAACGCACTACATGGCCTCGACGGGCAAGATCCCGGCGAGGCAAATCGGAGGGCGATGGGTCGCCGAGCGCAGCCAACTGCTGAACTTTTTTCGTGGGGAGGCCGCCCGATGACCAGCCAGCTTGAACGAGACGTCGAATTTGCTGTCGAAGTCGGGCGCAACAAGGCTCAGGCGGCCGAAGCTCGCTTCGCGAAGCTCGCCGATGCCACTTATGGGCATGGTTACGATGCGAAAATCGCGATCGAGCTCGCTGAGGATATTCTTGAGGGCGCGGACCTCCGGCAGGGAGGGCGCATGTTGGCCGATCATGAGGTCGACCGGGTTCTCTGGCTGCTGTCGAAGGCTCACGACGCAGCCCAGGCGTTGACTGCTCCCGAGATGGCGGTGGGCGACGAATGAGCGCTCGCCTTCCACGTCTGGAAATCACCCGGTCAATTTCTCTCGGCGGCGACGCCGGGCTCTCCTCGGTCGAGTCCGCCGAGTTGGTGCTCCGGCGCCCCGACGGCCGCGGGCAGCTGACCGTCTCCGTTTACCTCGGAGAGGTGCGACTGCCGTGGGCAACCCAGCTACGGCGGCTCGGATACGACACCGGTATGATCGCGCAGGCCGAACGGCTGGTACTCGCCGCGGGAGAAGAGGCATGAGCGCCGCTCTTGCTGTTGCCCGCGCCGAGCTCGAGGTCATCCGCCAGCAGCCCGGCTTCGATGAGAGCGACTTCCATACATATGGCGACGCGGAGCGTTTCTCCGCCCGGCATCGCCTGAACGGCGAACAATTCCTCGCCGTTCTACGCGATACCAGGCCGAAGGCATCGTCGGATCGCTTCAAATGGCATGCGGCGGTCATACGCGACCGCCGGATAGCCGAGCGCGGTCTCCGCGTCGCCGGGGCTCTATTCGGTCATGCGGGGCCTACGGGCTATTGCTGGCCCAGCCAGGCGTCCCTCGCGCGCGCCACCAGTCTGGACGAAAGGACTGTCCGCCGCGTGCTGAAGGAGCTCGCCGGCCTTGGCGTCATCCGCCGCGTGCGGGCGATCGACCTGCCGCAGGAACTGGCGAGCATTGCCCTAGGGGGCGTAAGGGACGGCGGAAGTGGGCGCAGCTACCGTGGCGGAGCCTATGTTTTGGTACCGCCCGCTGATTGGACCGCGATTGCTGTCACAGGGCTAAATCCGCCCTCTGACAACAGGGCGGAATCCGCCCTCTATAACCACCAGGATGAACCCGAACCTGCTTCGCAGGATTCTTTCACACAGATGGACAGTAACAGTTCTGGAACTGTCCCATTTAATGGAACCGTCCCTCGTTTCGATGAAGGAGCGATTCAGAACTGTGACTGTTGCTCCGAACCCCACGCGCGCGAGGGCCGTCATGACGCAGCGTAGCGCCATCATCATCCCGTTCCCTGCCGCTAAGCGCACCGGCCGGATCCAGCGGGTGGCGGAGATCCTGAGCAGCCAGCACACGAAGCGCGGCGTTGAAGCCTATTGGCGGCGCACCGTCAACGACATGCGGCGGTCGATGGAGAAGGCTGGCCTCGAACCCGAGATCATCGCCCGCGAGGTAGAGGACTTCCGCCGCGCCGTCGGCGCGGCCATGGTGCAGGGAGCCACGGCATGACCGCGACAACACAATTCATCGTCGCCCCTGTCGCCGTCACCGTCGAAGGCATCAGCCTGCCCGGCGGCGCAATGATCGCGGTCGAACTCGCCGAGCCGCGCCACCGGCATGCCATCCTCGCCCATCAGCCCGGCGGAGACGTGGAGATCATCGCCATGTACCCAGATGAGCGGGAGGCGAAGGACGCACTGGCCGACATGCTGCTGCGCCTCGCGGAGGCTGAGCGCCAGGCGGGGGCGACGGTGCAATGAACGACCGCCCCATCCTCCTGTCCCGTGGCGAGTTGCTCGAGCTCCGCTGGACAGCGATGGGCCAGGTCCGTGGCGGCAGCTACGAGCCGGCCCCCAATCTCTTCATGCTGTGGCGGGACGGTCAGCTGATCGGCTTTACCAGCGAATTCGAGGCAGGCCTCACGCTCGGCGAGCGCTTCGCTCGCCAGTTCGGGTGCGAACTGATCGACGTCACCATAGAAACGACCGCGCCAGAGGATAGGCCGCAGTGGCCGCCCCTGCCCACGACCTGAACCGCAGATCTATTGCGGTCGAACTAATCGGCCGCTCATGAAGTCAAAGGTGCCTGTCCAGAACAGCCGTGCCTCTGCCGAGATGCCTTCCCATGCATAGTTGGCCCGAGCTCCTTCGACCGCCAGGACCATGTGCGTTCCGATTTTTATCGCAACAGCGAGGAGAGCATCGACCTCCTTGTACTCTGGTTTGTCGGGGACCTCATTGATGTCGTGAGCAAGTTCCTTACTGCGGGTAGCTGACAGGCGGCTCAGCGCCTGCTGCCCATCAGACGATGCTGAAAACTGCTCATACGTTTCGATGGCTGCGGATATTGCTGCTCTTACCTCGTCCGGGGACCTCAGCCGCTCCTCCCATGTCTCCGATTGGGCTCGACCGATGAGAACCTCTTGGACCCGTTCTTTCTTCAGAAGGTAGACCGCAACAGCGAAGCTTCGATGGTCAGAACTTTCTGAATTGCCACGATTGGGCTTCTCAAAAAGGCGAGACAGGCAAAAAATAATGTCTATTATCAAAGATCTGTGAATTATATTATAGATTTTCACAAATCCCGCATTCTTTGCATGACCACTCATTATCAATTTATTTGCTTCGGCCATCGCGTGGTGAGCGACAATCGCTGCATTTATGTTTGCATGTATTCTGTATAGGCATGTATCCAGCCGCTCAATTTCATCTTGCGCGGAATCTGACATGTCATCCCCCCCACGATGCGTATTCAAAGAGAATACACGATACAAATGAGTATCGATCGGCGCACTTCCTATTCGAGCGGCCTTTGAGCTTAACCCATGAGCATCATTTGTCTCCGTAGTTCGCGCCTCCGAAAGCGATCTGGACGGCGCGATTGAGCCTTCGTTCGAGGGCGTCAGCCAGCATTTGGGCGTCGGAGTTGGTCGCGCCGCCCTTCAGGTTGATGGTGACGGGCATGTTGATCATTGGGCCGCCGCCATGACCCCGGCGGTCCTGGCCGTCGCGTCCCGGCGCGCCATCGCGGCCGTCCGCACCCGGGCGCCCCGGTGATCCAGCATTCCCGCTCAGGCGATGGTTCGGGATGATGTCGCCGTCCGTGCGCGGCCGGAATATCTCCCGGCCCCGCTCGCCCACGAGATAGGACTTTCCGGCCTCTACTGGACCGCCGTCGGCTCGGGTGCCATCGACCTTCGGCGCTGCTCCCAAGCCCGGCTGCCCATTCCAACCGGGATCGGGCTTGTAGCCGCCCGCCGGCGGCGAGAAGCCGCTGTTGGGGCTGCCGCCGGATGAGAAGACGTTGCTGATCGCCTTCGCCGCGGTGCCGGCCAGTTCCATTAGAGAGCGAAGCCAGCCGGCCACCTTCTCGAGCCCGGCAATCAGCGAGGCGACGCCACCGCCGGCGAGCGCGCCGAGCGTCTCGCCCCACGACCGCCATTTCGCGCCGCTCTCATCGATCGGTCCGAGGATGCCGGTGATCTTCTCCCATATCGTCGCGACGGCGGTCGCGAAGCCTTCGACGATCGGCTTCGCCGGTCCGAGCGCCGCCATGAAGGATTTGCCGAACGAGCTGAACATCTCGCTGATGCCGGCCCAGTTCTGGTGGATGAGGACGCCGGCGGCACCGATGCCGGCGATGATGGCGCCGACACCCGAGCCGATGAAGGCGACGCGCAGCGCCGTGCCGAGCACGCGCACCGCACCGGCCGCCAGTTTCAGCGGATTGAGCAGCGCCAGCGCCGACGTGCCGACGGCAGCCAGTGCCGTGCCGATGCCGCCGATGCGCGCGGCGATCGAGAAGGCAGCCCAGGCACGGCTAGTGGCCATCAGCGCGGCCCGGAAGGGAGCCAGAGCTGCCACCGTGACCGCCGCCGCTGCGGACAAACCGCGCATGCCGACAATCGCCGCGGTGAGCGCGCCGGCACGTAGCATGCCGGTGGCGAAGGCAGCTCCGATGGCGGCGATGCGGAAGGCCACCAGACCGGCGGTGGTGGCGACGATGGCGGTCGTCACCTTCGGATATTGGCTGGTGAGTTCCGTCAGCCGATCCAGCATCGGCGCTAGCGTGTCCATGATGGAGGTCATCGCCGGGAGCAGCGCATTGCCCAGGCTGATCGACAGGCGCTCGACGCGGTTCTGGAACAGCTGCACCGCATTCGCGGTCGTCTTGCTGCGGTTCTCATATTCCCGCGTCGCCGAGCCGGCATAGGTCGCTTCATCGCCGACGATGCCGAGAGACTCGCGGATCAGGTTCAGGTTCGTCAGCAGCGGGCCCAGCGCCCGCGCTTCGTCGCCGAACAGCTGCGAGACGAGCGACGCCCGTCGCTCCGCCGGCAGCTTGGCGATGCGCTCCATGACGTTGAGCGTGGTGCCGACGGCATCCTTCTGCATCGCCTTGGCGACGGCCTTCGCCTCGAGCCCCAACGCCTTGTAGGCTTCCCGCTGCGACTTGGTCGCCGCCGCGCCCTTGGTGAGCGCCCGGCCCATATTGTTGAAGCTGGTGGCCGCCACCTCCGGCGCTGCGCCAGCGCTGATCATCGCCGAACCGAAGGCGGCAGCTTGTTCCGCAGCGAACCCGAACATCTTGGCCTGAGCACCGACGCGGGTCTCGAAATCGAGGATGTCGCTCGCGCTCGACGCCTGCCGGTTGCTGAGTTCGTTCATCGCGTCGGCAAGGCGGAACACCTGATCGGTGCTGTAGCCGAGCCCGGTGCGCAGCTTCGCCATGGCATCGCCCGCCGCGCCGGCGGAGATATCGAAGGCCACGCCGATCTTGGCGGCGCCCTCGGTGAACTTGGCGAGTTCCTCACCGGCGATGCCCGCCTGGCCGGCGGCCGCCGCGATCTGGGCGAGGCCGGTCACCGCCACCGGAAGCCGGGCGGAGAGGTCCAGAAGATCCTTCTTGAAGGCCGCAATGCCGGCGTTGCCGCCAAAGTCGACGACCTTGGTGACGTCCGCCATGGCGCTCTCGAAGGCCATAGCGGATTGGATCGGCGCGGACAGGGCACGTTGCAGCGCCCATGCACTGGCGGTGGCGTCGATCATACGCCCGCGCATCTGATCGACCCGCTGATTTACCGCATCCCGGCGAGCCGCGAAGCCCTTCAGCGTTTTATCCAGCCTGCCGAGCACCCCGGAGACCGCCTTCGCGGGAGCCGAAACACCATCGATGAGTTGCAGGCGGAGAGCCGCCTCCTTCGTGCCGGCCATTGCCATCCCCTATGTATCCACCGTGACGACTCGCCCAATCTTCAAGCCACTGACCGGGTCGATATCGCCGAACTTGAGACCGTCGGGATTGGCGACCGGCGGGGGCTCGGGCAGCGGCAGGGCGTCTGGCTCGGACTCGAAGGCAACGACGCCACCCGCGATCCGCCGCGCCTCGTCATGGAAGGCCTGGAAGTCCGACCAGCGCCGCCGCTCCATCTCGCTGAAGGGCTGATGAAGGATGGCGCCAATTTCAGCGAGCATCATCCGCCGGCGCTTCCATTCTCCGGCTCGAGCGCGAAAGGGGCGAGCGCGGCACCGATCGCCTCGAAATCGCTGGTCCGCAGCTTCCGCAGGGCTTCCGCCGGCCAGCCGGTGTCCGCCGCCAGCATGGCGATGGTGGCACCCGTGCCGGTCGCCCCGGCCGCCTGGGCGCGCTCCATCGCCTCGATGGCACCGACGGTCGGCTCGTCCACCTCGATGGTCGCGTAGGTCTTTCCCTCGTGCTCAACGGGTCGCTTCAGGGTGATCGTGGTCATGGGGGCGTCCTTCAGTCGTGAGAGGTTTTCAGAAAATCTGAATTAAGATTTCTAGCATTCAGAAAAACTATCACGGAGGGCGAAAGAATGTTAGCCTGAACTCGAATTCAGTTAAGGACCGCCCGACGATGCGCCTCACCCAACGCGACCTCGCCTATGCGCTCGACATGAGCGCAATGAGCGTCAGCCGTGCCGCGACGCGGCTAGGCCGTCCCATGGGGCTGATGAGCGAGGATCTGGCGTTCGAGCTGTTGGTAGCCGGTGCACTGCGCGAGCGCGGCATCTCGTGGCCTCAGTCCATTCGACTGGTCTGCCGGTTCTCGTCCGAGATCCGCGGCCTCGCCTCGAACATTGATGAACGCCGGCTGTGGGTCGTCTTCGTCAACGCCACCGTGAACCCTTTCACGGTCATGGCGATCAGCCCCTCGCACCTCGCGAACGTCATCAGCAGGCACCCGCTTGCGCGGACGATCGGCCTGCACGAACCCGTTTCCGAGGCTATCGAGCAACTCGACGCCCTGAAGACACGCAAGACGTGGGCATGGGCATGAATATCGTTCGCGCCCTTCAATCCATCTTCAAGCGTGCTGCTCCCGTCGAGGCGGGTAGCCACGGCCCGCGCTGGGCACACGGCAAGGTCCTCCGTGCACCGGCCCAGGAAGCCACACGGCGGCGGCAGCTCGCGGCCGATCGTGCCGCGTGGCTGGCGATGAACGATGCCACTGCAGCGTCAATCATCGACCGCTGGGCGAGCAACCTCGTCAGCGACGGTCCGAGCATCGTGCCCCGCACGAATGACGATGCCCTGCGCCGGAGCGTGACCGACTCCTGGGCGCGCTGGTGGGATCGGGCTGACGCGGAAGGCCGCGACGACTTCGGCGGCATCCTGTCCCGCGCCGCGCGTGGCATTGTCGCCAGCGGCGAGGCCTTCCTCGCTGTGGAGGTCGACGACGCCGGCGAGCTTGTGCTGCGCAGCCTGGCGCCGGAACAGGTCGACGCCAGCCTCACCCGACCGGCCGGCACCGGCGGCAACATCATCGCCGGCGTCGAGATGGATCGGCGGGGCCGGCCGACTGCCTACTGGGTTCGCCCGGCCACCGATGCGCTGCTGGCCTATATGCTCACCGCCCGACCGGTAGATGCCGGCGACGTGCTGCACGTATTCCGTCGCGACCATCCCGGCCAAGTGCGCGGCCTGTCCTGGCTTGCCCCGATCGCCACGCTGCTGTCGCAGATCGGCGAGTTGCAGGACTCCGTGCTGGCGACCGCGAACACCGCCGCGCTGTTCGGCGGCGTGCTGACCAACATCAGCGGCCAGCCAACCGATGGCGTAGCGCCTGCGGCGGGGCTGATGCCCGGGGCGCTTGTCGAGCTGCCGGCGGGAATGGACATCAAGTTCTCTTCGCCTCCCGCCCTCACCGGCGCCGACGCCACGCGCCGCGAGATGCTGCGCTCCGTCGCCGCTGGCGTCGGACTGCCGTTCGAGCTCGTCACCGGCGACCTGAGCCAGGTGAACTATTCCAGCATGCGCGCCGGCTTCGGCGAGTTCCGCAAGCGCGTCGACGTGCTGCGGCGAACCATGATCGAGGCGCAGCTGATCCGGCCGCTGTGGCGCAAATGGCTGGCCTTCGAGGCGATGCACGGACGCATTTCCGCAAGCGTCGCCGCCGAGCTCGAGCCGCTAATCAGCTGGCCGGCCTGGCTGCCGATCGATCCGCAGAAAGAGACCGCCGCCGACATCCTTGCCCTGGATGCCGGCCTGACCTCTCGCGCCGAACTGGTGGCAAAGCGCGGTCGCGACCTCGCCGAGCTCGACGCCGAAATCGCCGCCGACCGCTTCGTGCCACGCGCGGCTCCGACCACGACTCCGGAGGAATCCGATGCCTGATGAACTGCTCATCCGACGCGCGCCGCTCACGGCGTCCAGCTGGAACCCGGACGAGCGCACCCTCGAGGTGATCTTCTCCACCGGCGCCGGTGTCGAGCGCATGGACGCGCGCGGCACCTTCCTCGAGCGGCTGGACCTCGATCAGGACTGGTCCGCCTTCATCGGCGCTCCGGTGCTGAACGCGCACAAGCGTGGCGACGTCACCGACGTGCTCGGTCATGTCGTGAAGGCGTGGACCGTGAGCGCCTCCGAGGCCCGCGCCATCATTAAGCTCTCCCGCCGGCCCGACGTCGAAACCGTCGTGCAGGACGTGCGCGACGGGCACCTGCGTGGTGTCTCCGTCGGCTATGCCGTCGCGGAATGGCGGGAAGGCGCCGAGGGCGGCAAGCGCACCAAGACGGCGACGCGATGGACGCCGGCAGAACTCTCCATCGTTCCCGTTGCCGCCGATCCCGGCGCCACCATTCGCAGTGAGAATCCCATGCCCGAAAACATCACGACCCCGAATCCGCAGCAGACCACCGCGCTGGCGCCCGTTGCGACCCGCGCGGCGGAAAATCAGGAAATCCGTGCCATCGCCGGCCTTGTCGGCCTCGATCAGGCGTGGATCGACGGACAGATCGACACGGGCGCCACGGCGGATGCTGCCCGTGCCGCCGCGTTCGAAGCCCTCCGCTCCCGCGCGCCGGCGCCGATCGTCACCGCGCGGGCCAGCATCGGCACCGACCATGCCGACCCGCTGGCGATCCGCTCCGCCATGGCCGACGCACTTGCACACCGCCTGGCGCCCGGCGCAGTGAAGCTGGAAGGCCGCGCCGCCGAATTCCGCGGGGTGCGGCTGCTCCATATGGTCGGCGACCTCGCCCATGCGCGCGGCGAGCGCATCAACCTGCGCGATCAGAATGCGCTCATGGAGCGCGCGGTCGGAGCCCACTCCACCAGCGATTTCCCACTGCTGCTGGCGGATGCCACCAATAAGGCACTGCTGGCGCAGTACCAGATCGCCGCACCGACCTATCGCAAATGGGCGGCGCCCCGGCAGTTCGGCGACTTCCGCGACCACAGCTTCCTGCGCGTCGGCGATTTCCCGGCCTTCAAGCCGATCGCCGAGAATGGGGAAGTGACCTACGGCACCCTCTCAGAGAACCGCGAGAAGGTCCGGGCAAAGGAGTACGGCACCGGCATCTCCGTCGGGCGCCAGTTGCTCATCAATGACGATCTGTCGGCGCTGGCCGACTTTTCATCCATGATCGCCCAGCGCGCCGCGGCCGATAAGAACCAGCTCGCCTATGCGGTTCTCTCCGCCAATGCCGTGCTGTCGGACAACGTGGCGCTGTTCCACGCCGACCATGGCAATCTCGCGGCCACGCCGGCGGCGATCACCGCCACGTCGATTGGAGCCGCCGTAGCAGCGCTGCGTGGCCAAACCAGCCTCGACGGGCTCGCGCTGAACCTTCAGCCGGCCTTCCTCGTGGTCGGCCGGGCGAAGGAGGTGGAGGCCCGCCAGATCCTCGCCGCCATCACGCCGAGCAAGACCACCGACGTGAACGTCTGGGCGGGCTTCGCCGAGCTCATCGTGGACGCGAACATCCCCGCCAACGAGTGGTACCTCCTCGCCGCGCCGGGGGCCGCTCCGACCGTGGTGTACGGCTACGTCTCCGGAGCCGAGGGCCCGCAGGTGCGCACCGAAATCGACTTCGACACCCGTGCGGTGAAGGTCGCCGCCGGGCTGGATTTCGGCGTCGGCGCGATCGATTTCCGCGGCGCCTATAAGAACGAGGGCTTGTGACATGAAGAACTTCCGCCGCTCCGGCAATTCCAACCCCGTGCCGGCGCCCGCTGGCGGCGTGCTCTCCGGCGATGGTGTGCTTGTCGGCTCGCTGTTCGGTATCGCGGCCGCGAGCGCGGCAGAGGGCGAACTGGTCGAACTCGCCTGCGTGGGTGTCTTCGACCTAAAGAAGACCGCCGGCCAGACGTGGACCGTCGGCGCCCGAATCTATTGGGATGCTGCGGCGAAGGTGGCGACCGTCACGCCGGCCAGCAACACGGTGATCGGCCTAGCGGTCGCCCCGGCCGCGAGCTCGAGCGCCACCGGGCTCGTGCGCCTGAATGGCGTCGACGCCACCCCTGGTACGCTCGATCAGCTCCCGGGTGGAGGTGGCGAAGGAGACGTGCTGAAGATCGCCTCCGGCGTGCCGACCTGGGCGCCAGCCTTCGATGACTTCGATGGCGACGTGGAAGCGGCGGTGTCAGCCAAGACGGAAATCGCGGCGCTGGTGCCGATAGCCGATCCGTCGACGGCCACCGCCGAGGACTGCGCAACCACGCTCAATGCCATCATCGCGGCGCTGAAGGCGTAGTGCACATGAACCAGGGGCTGACGACCGACCTTGCCACGCTGATGATGCAGCAGAAGGAGCTGCAAGCCGCGCGAGCGTCCGGCGTCCGACGCGTCGAGTTCCGGGATCGGACGGTGGAGTACCGCTCCGATGCCGAACTCGCCGCTGCCATCCGTGACCTTGAAGCCCGCATCGCCGCAGCCCAAGGGCAACCAGCGGTGCAGGTTCACATCGTGACCAAGAACCGAGGCTGGTAGCCATGCCGAGGCACCAGAGGGGGCATCGGACGCCTGGGTCCTCCCCCGAAACGCCCACCGCAAGGTCGAAGCATCGCGGGATCTCGCTCGCTGCAACCTCCTCCAAGGGCCCTCCGCCGCCATTGGGAGAGCCGGTGACGGCCGATGAGCTCGCCGGGCTGCTCGGCATCGCCCCGCGCACGGTGCGGGAGTTGGCCGGCCGTGGCCTCGTGGTGAAGGCCGGACGTGGCCGGTATGACGTCGCCGCGTCGCTTTCCGGCTACTGCGCCCATCTCAGGGAACAGGCGGCCGGGCGCGCCGGCGATGCACAGGCCGGGCTTACCAATGAGCGGGCACGCCAGGCGCGGGAGGCAGCTGACAATCTCGCGCTGAGGAACGCCACCCTGCGCGGCGAGATGGTGGCGGCGAAGGACGTCGCCGCCGAATGGTCCGGTATCCTGCGCCGGCTGCGCTCGCGGATCCTCGCCGTACCGTCCCGGGTGAACCAGCGGCTCCCGTTCCTGAAGCCGCACGACGTCGCCGAGGTCGATGCCGAGCTGCGCGAAGCGCTCACGGAGTTGGGCCATGACGGCGCATCCGCTTGAGCTCGTGCGCCGAACGGCGCTGGCGAACCTCATCCCACCGCCGCGGCTGCCGCTGTCCGACTGGATCGAGCGCCACCTCATCCTGCCCGACGATGTCTCTGCGCAGCCCGGCGCGGTGCGGCTATGGCCGTTCCAGCGCGAAATAGCCGACGCGATCGGGGATCCGGCAATCGAGCGCGTGACCATCGTCAAGCCGGTGCGCGTCGGCTTCACCACCCTGCTCACTGGTGCGCTGGCCTCCTTCGTCGCCAATGAGCCGGCGCCGGTGTTGGCACTGCTGCCGGCGGAGGCCGACTGCCGCGACTACATGGTGTCGGACATCGAACCCACCTTTGCCGCCTCGCCGGTGCTTGCTGGGTTGTTGTCGGCCGATGCGGCGGAGGGCGGCCGTAACACGCTGCTGTCGCGTCGCTTCCCCGGTGGCTCCCTGAAGGTCGTCGCCGCCAAGGCGCCGCGCAATCTGCGCCGCCACAATGCCCGGCTGCTCTTCATCGACGAAGCCGACGCCATGCTGCCCGGCCCGGAGGGCGCGCCGATCGCGCTGGCCGAAAAGCGCACGCTCTCCTTCGCCAACCGCAAGATTGTGCTGGGATCCACACCGACCGATGAGGAGACGTCGAACGTCCTGCGCTCCTACGCGGCGAGCGACCGACGGGTATTCGAGGTACCCTGTCCGCATTGCGGGGAACGTTTCGAACTCCTCTGGGCACATATCCAGTGGCCGAAGGACCAGCCCGAAGACGCCTATGCCGCTTGTCCGGCGAATGGCTGCATCATCGCCGAACGGGAAAAGCCGGCCATGGTCGCTGCGGGCACCTGGCGCGCCACCGCGCCGGCGGTGAAAGAGCATGCCGGCTTCCGGCTCAATGCCCTTGTCTCACTGCTGGCGAAGGCCTCGTGGGGCAAGCTCGCTGCTGAGTTCCTCACGGCCCGAGCCAGCAGCGACACGCTGCGCGTCTTCGTCAACACCATCCTCGCCGAGGGCTGGCGCGAGACGGCGGATATCATCGACGAGTCGGCGCTCGCCGGGCGCATCGAACCCTTCGGCCTGAACGCCATTCCCGCCGAGGTGCTGGTCATCACCGTCGGCGTCGACGTGCAGGATGACCGCTTGGAATGTTCCATCGTGGGCTGGACGCGGACCGACGACGCTCTGGTGCTCGGACACTCGATCGTCTGGGGATCCTCGCAGGACGATTCTACCTGGGCAGAACTCGACGAGCTGCTGCGCACCACCTGGCCACATCCCCATGGTGGCCGGCTGAAGGTCGAGGCGGCGATCGTGGACTCCGGCGACGGCGGGATCACCGAGAAGGTGTATTCGTTCTGCTTCCCGCGCATGCCGCGCCGCATCTGGGCCGGCAAGGGCGTGGCCGGCCCCCGCCCGGCCTGGCAGATGAGCAAATCCACCGTGAAGGGCGGCCGGCTGTTCATCGTCGGCGTCGACGGCATCAAGACGACGATCTTGGATCGCCTCCGCCGCACCGGTGGCGATGAGGCGCCGCAGAGCTCCATCCGTCTCTCCGCCGACCTCGAGCCCAGTTATTTCGAACAGCTCGCCAGCGAGCGGCGCGTGATCCGGATGCATGCCGGCCAGCCGGTCCGCCGCTTCGAGCGCATCACTGGCGCCCGCGCCGAAGCGCTCGACTGTCTCGTCTATGCCTTCTCCGCCCGGCGCGGCGTGACGATCAATTACGACAATCGCGAGGAAGAGCTTCGCGGCATGCCGACACCGCCGCGCCCATCCCGGGTGATCGAATCCAAGTGGATGAATCGAGGTCGCGCATGACGCACTGAGATCGCCGGGGGTTCACGCGCTTTCTCCCGGCGGGTGATGGCCGATCACCATAAGAATCGGCCCGCAACCCGCGCCTCTGTCCTTCAGGGGTTTGGGCGGGGCAGGCAGGCGTCCCCCTGCCATCCGCCGTGCGAACGGCAGCCTCCTTGGACCCGTGCCAGCCGCACGGAGCGCGGGAGGCACCTTCTCAATCGCTCAGAGAGACTCGTGGGCGGCCGCTTGCCGCCCGGGCCACCTCACCAGCAGCAGACAGCAGATCGCCGCATACGCCGCCCCCTGAGTCACCGGCAGGGCATCCCTTGAGTGGAGCACCGCACCATGTCCCTATTCGACCGCCTGGACGCCATGGCAAGCCGATCCGTCGACCACGTGATGGCGATCCCCTTCCGGCTCGATCCCATGCGGAGCAGTCCGAACGGCCGGCCGCAGCCGGATCCCACCCGCATCACGGTGTACGGTCGGGGCGTGCTCACCGAGGGGGCCGCGGATCACGCCATCGAAGCCGGCGACCGCAGCCGGTCAGGCAATGATATGCGCACGCTCGCCACCGGCCGGACGTACGAGCTGTCGGTGGACCGGCGATATTTCGAGCACGTCGTGCCGGAACAGCGCGAGCCGCGGCAGGGCGACCAGATTGTCTTTCCCGACAACTGCGAGTTGGACCCGTTTCAAGTCATTGCGGTCCGGCGGGACGGATTGAGTCGAATGGTGCTTAGGCTGGAGCGCCTTCAATAGCGTCACCGATCATCTAAGTGCGTCACGCCTTAGGCGTAAAAAAATATCCTCAAGAATTGCGACGGGCACCCGGCCCGAGCGAACGCGCTGCTCTTGTCGAGCGCGATCACATAGTATCATAACGTTGGAATTAGGTGCTGGGTCTTTGTATCGGGAGCTTGATGTGCAGATTGACACCATTAAGGTGAGCCC
Source organism: Ancylobacter oerskovii (assembly GCF_018390555.1). Taxonomy (GTDB): domain Bacteria; phylum Pseudomonadota; class Alphaproteobacteria; order Rhizobiales; family Xanthobacteraceae; genus Ancylobacter; species Ancylobacter oerskovii. The sequence continues at coordinate 164,236 of NZ_JAHBGB010000044.1, forward strand.
CTCAGATCTTCTTCTTGATCCAAATAATTATCGCTTCCATGACATTCAAGGTTATCGAGCGGTAAGTAAAAGTCGCTACGCCGAGCCCGGAGCTCAGGAGAGAGCTCTGCAGTTTTTGCGCGACACACCTGCATTCGATCTTAACGCCCTACGTGATTCAATTATATCAAATGGATTTGTCCCATTTGAACAGATTGTTGTTGAAAAATACCACGTTCCCGAAGGTGGATTTAAATATCTCGTTATTGAAGGAAACAGACGCGCAGCGGCATTGAAAACCATACTTAAAGACTACAATGAATCCACCTTGGATTTAAGTCCGGAAAAGCTCGCCACGATCGAAAATATTTCTGTTATTGAAATTACTGGATCGGAATCCGAACGACAGGGCTACCAGAAGACGCTCATGGCAATACGCCATGTTGCCGGGATTCGAGAATGGGGCCCATACCAACAAGCCCGGTTGGTTGTGGAGATGTATGATCAGGAAGAGGGCGCATTCGGTCCAGTAGCCCAGCGGATCGGCATTACTTCTCGGGAGGTCGCTCGCCGGTATCGAGCATCCAAAGCCTTGCAGCAGATGGAGAAAGATGACGAGTTCGGCGAATATGCCGCCCCCAAACTCTATTCATTTTTCCACGAAGCAGTTTCACAGCCTAAAGTAAGAGAGTGGCTGAAATTTTCAGACACAAGCTATATGGCCGAAGATGCGGATGCTAGGCGAGTATTCTACGAATTGCTGAGTCCACGAGAAACCGTGGATGGACGCCAAGCTCCAAAACTTCAGAATGCAAATCAGCAGGTTCGTCAACTCAAAGACATCGTAGATAAACCCATCCCCCTCAAGATCCTTTCAGATCCCGAGCGCAGCTTTTCAGAGGCGGTACGCGCAGCGGAGGCCGAGCTTCCAACTGACGAAACCGGCGCCCTCGAGCACGCATTGGGCACAGCACTCCAAGCCCTGCGGCAGCCGAGCATCGATGCCTGGCTCAGCCCGGATACACGAGCAGTACAGATTTGGGAGGATTTAGTTAGCCTCGTGGACAAGGTTCGGCCGCTAATATCCAAGAAAAATGACACCCAAATTAATAGTTAAGCTTTTAGAAGAGACAATCGGAATTGATGGATCGCCAAAGAAAGTAATTTTGGCGATCGAAGAAGCCCTTTTTCTGAAGAAAGGACTCACTCGCATCGCCTCTGCTGAACTGGCAGAAAGACTTGAGCAGGCTACGATTGCATATATCGCTGAGAAAGCCGCCGCTTCTGAAAAAGATGGCGTACTTTTTCACCTTCAATTACTCGGGTCCTCTCGGGATTATGTGGCAGGCTTTTCGCATCCACTCGCCACCGAAAGTCCAGGAAGCGCCCTTGCACGGCAACAGAGGCGCCACGTTGCCGATGTGCGCGCAGCAATTCAGTCCCTGTCATTCAGCCATTTTGAGAGATTCTGCGCACGCATTCTCATTCTCATGGGCGCCTCTGAGGCCAAAATAACTCCTCACTCTGGAGATCAGGGCATAGATTTCCATGGAACATTGACGCTTGGTCAATTCAATTCACTACCTCAGCCATTCATGCAAATGGCGCACGACATTAGATTCTCCTTTCTTGGGCAAGCAAAACACTACCCAAATAGCGCACTTAGCACCAGCGTCGTACGGGAGTTAATTGGAGCAGTAAGCTTAGCAAGAACAAAAACATTCTCTTCCAGATCTTTTGATGGATTGGAAAGCGCAAATATACGACCATTTTCACCGATCGTTACTATATTGTTCACTACCGGAACATTAAGTCGAGGCGCGCGCGAACTTTCCAGTTCCGCCGGAATAATATCACGATCCGGAGAGCAATTGGCTGTATTTCTAGTTGATCACAGTATAGGAGTTTCAATAAACGACGATGAACTGAAATTTGACAAAGACGCATTTGAATATTGGCTTCTTGGGTAGCGATCATTAGCCACACCAATTCACCGAATAGGTATTTATATTTAATCCTTATTTTTGACACCAGCCATCAACCTGCGCCGCCGCATGACGGAGGCCAGGTCGGGCTCTCGCGCTTCGGAATCGCTGATCCCGCTCGCCAACAACCCGCTCCTTCCACTCGAGATGGTGCTCTGTCGCTCCAACGCCTCGATCGCCTCGATCGGAATTCGCAGCAGTTTTCCACCCAGGCGGAAAGCCCCGGGCATTTTGCCGTCTGCTATCATCCGCCGCACGAACGAGGGCGAGCACTTCCACCGTTCGGCGACCTCCTCCGGCGTGTAGACGAAGCTGACGAATTCTTCCTTGTCCGGGCCGGCGGTCATTGGCACCTCCATCTCCCGAGCATGATCCACGCCTGCCGGCATGCGGGCAAGGGCAGCAGCAGATTCCTCGTGCCCCTGTAGCGTCCCGCCTCTTCACACCCTAGCTCGCCGGCCGGACGTGTCGCATTTCATGTCGCGTGGAGCCGCCGTACAATACTGAAAACCGTTGGAAATTAAGGAAAGTGGTTTGCGGCATGTCGCGACATAAAAATCGTCTGATCTAGCGCGTGCTGCATCCTAAGTTATTGAAATAACTTAGGAAAATTTGGTAGCGGAGGAGGGACTTGAACCCCCGACCCCAGGATTATGATTCCCGTGCTCTAACCAGCTGAGCTACTCCGCCATCGGGAGCGACCGCATGCGGCCGTCTCGCGAGGTGCGCGGGATATAAGGAAGCCGGCCGAAGGGTGTCAAGCACCGCCGTGCGTTTCTCACACAGGCAAGCGGCGGTCCCGCATCGGCAAGCGGGGTTCGCGGCGCCCCAGAAGGCCGCCTCGCCCTACCAATGGGCGGCCGGCGGATGGCCGTACACGATCTCGGCGATGCGCCGCCGCGTCGCCGGCGTGGTCGCGGCGGGCAGGGCATCGGGCGGGAAGAAACCCGCCTCGGCGATCTCGCGATTGGGATAGGGCGGGGGCCGCATTCGAAGCCGGCCGCGACGAAGACGGCGACATGGTCGCGCGAGCCGAGATGGGTGTTGAGGAACAGGCCGTGCAGCCGCGGCGGCGCGGTGAGCCGGATCGCCGCCTCCTCGTCCAGCTCGCGGCGCACCGCCTGCTCGGCGGTCTCGCCCGGATCGACGGCGCCGCCCGGCAATTGCCAGCCCGCGACATAGGTATGGCGCACCAGCAGGATCCGCCCCTGCGGATCGAGCACCACGGCGCGGACGCCGAGCGTCATGCCGCGCGTCAGCCGTCCCCAGAGATGCAGGAGGCGCGGCAGGCGGAACCTCGGCGCGGCTGCCGCGTCCTGTGGGGACGTGAACGCTGCGTCGCCGCGCCCGCTTTCCTTCCGGGGGAGGGCGCTGCTATGGAGAGCCCCGTGTTTGTGCTCGCTCATCTCACCGATCCCCATCTCGGTCCGCTGCCGCGGGCGCGGCTCCTCGAGCTCGCCGGCAAGCGGGCGCTCGGCTTCATCAACTGGCAGCGCGGCCGACGGCGGCGATTCTCCGACGCCACGATCGATCTCCTGATCGCCGATATCAAGGCGACGGCGCCCGACCACATCGCGGTGACCGGCGACCTCGTGAATGTCGGCCTGCCCGCCGAATATCTGACCGGGCTCGGCTTCCTGCAGACCCTCGGCCCCGGCCACTATGTGACGGTGGTACCCGGCAATCACGACGCCTATGTGCGCTCGACCGCCCATCACGCGCTGCTCAACTGGGGCAACTACATGCGCGGCGACGGCGCCGAGGGCGGCGAGGCGGAGGGCGTGGTCGCCGAGTTCCCCTTTCCCTTCGTGCGCCGGCGCGGCGACGTGGCGCTGATCGGCGTCTCCACCGCCATCCCCACCCAGCCCTTCATGGCCACCGGCAAGGTGGGGCGCCGGCAGATCGAGCATCTGGCGCGGCTGCTGCGCGAGCTCGGCGAGCAGAAGCTGTTCCGGGTGGTGCTGATCCATCACCCGCCCTGCGGCCACCGCGCCGCGCACAAGAGGCTCATCGACGCCGACGCCTTCCGGGCCTGCCTCGCCGCCCATGGCGCCGAGCTGGTGATCTGCGGCCATGACCACCGGCCGATGGTGGAGATGCTGCCCGGCCCGGCGGGCGGGCTGGTGCCGGTGGTCGAGGCGCCGTCCTTCGCCGCCGGCCCCGAGGACAGCCACTGGCCCGGTGGCTATCATCTCTACCGGATCGAGCGGCTGCCCGGCGCCGAATTCCCCTGGCGCTGCACCCTGGAGACGCGCGGCTTCGCCCGCGGCGACGCCAGCGTGGCGATGCGCACGACGCGGGTGCTGAGCTCTCCGTCGAGAGGCGGCTGATCGCCTAGAAACGGCCTTGCAGCAGCAGCCAGCCGGCGAGGCTGGCGGCGATGCCGGCGACGAGGCCGAGCAGGAAGGTGCCGCCTTTGCCGCGCGGCGGTGGTTCGGCGACCGGCGCCGGCGCGTGGTGCGGCAGCGGGCGCGGCGATTCGGCCTCCGGCGGCGTGCTGGTGGCGATGGCCTGCTCGCGGGCGATGAGGCGGCGGGCGACGTAGCGCGTCACCGCGTCGGCGATGTCGTTGGGGTTGGTGCTCTCGGCGAGCACCCGGCGGCCGGAACGCGTGTCTTGCAGGAAGCGGAAGGTCCGCCGGTCGCGTCCCAGCGTGATGTGCGCGACCATGTCGACGAACAGGCGCGGGGTCTCGCCGGGCATCAGGCCGCGGTCGAACAGGTCGGCATGCTCCAGCGGCACGTCGGCGAAGATCGGGTCGAGGATCTCGTTGAGCATGGACAGGCGCACGAGGCTGGCATCGCGCAGCTCGACGATGACGCCCGCCTGCTCGGCCGCCTCCACCCGCGCGGCGCGGATCGCCTCGCGCAGCGACAGGCCGGGCGCGTCGCCCCGCTGGTGGCCGCCTTCGTCCATGAACCCCCCGCCCTTTTCGTCCGCGAGACTAGCCGGCGCCTGTCGCGCCCGCCACAAGCATGCCCCGACTATCCTCCTCTTGGGTTAATAGATGGCCTGCATTAAGGCGAAGCGGAGCGGCGGCGGAGCGCGGATGGCACGGTTCGAGATTCCCGAGGGCGTGGTGGCGGTGGAGGATTACGAGCCGCATGCTCGCGCGCGACTGAGCCGCGAGGCCTTCGCCTATTATTCCGGCGGCGCGGCCGACGAGACGACGCTGCGCTGGAACCGCGAGGCCTTCGCGCGGCGGCGGCTGAAGAGCCGGATCCTGCCGGAGATCGCCGGCGGGGGGACCGGGCTGACGCTGTTCGGGCAGGAATTCGCGCACCCCATCCTCGTCGCGCCGACCGCGCATCACCGGCTGGCCGACCCGTCGGGGGAGCTCGCCACGCTGGTGGGGGCCGGCGGCGCCAGGGCCGGCATGGTGGTGAGCACCGAGGCCGACGTCACGCTGGAGGAGCTGGCTTCCGCCGCGCGCACGCCGTTGTGGTTCCAGCTCTACATCCAGCACGATCGCGGCTTCACGCTCGACCTCGCGCGCCGCGCCGAGGCGGCGGGCTATGGCGCGCTGGTGGTGACGGTGGACGCGCCGGTGTTCGGTCTGCGCAATACCGAGCAGCGCGCCGGCTACCAGCCGCCCAAGCTCTCCGAGCATGCCAATCTCGCCGGACTGCACACGACGCATTTTGCCCATGCCGAGCTCGGCGAGAGCCTGATGTTCAACGGCTTCATGGATGTCGCGGCGCGCTGGGCGGATATCGAGCGGCTGCGCGCGGCGACGGGATTGCCGCTCATCCTCAAGGGGATACTCAGCGCGGAGGATGCCGAGCGGGCCATCGGCGCCGGGGCGGACGGGCTGATCGTCTCCAATCATGGCGGGCGGGTGCTCGACACGCTGCCGGCCAGCATCGACGCCTTGCCCGGGGTGGCACAGGCGGTCGGCGGGCGGGTGCCGGTGCTGATGGACGGCGGCATCCGCCGCGGCACCGACGTGCTGAAGGCGCTGGCGCTAGGGGCGAGCGCGGTGCTGGTGGGGCGCCCGGTGCTCTACGGGCTGGCGGTGGCCGGGCCGGCCGGCGTCGCCCATGTGCTGCATTTGCTGCGCTGCGAGCTAGAGATCGCCATGGTGATGACCGGCTGCAGCCGGCTCGCCGAGATCGGCCCGCAGGTGCTGTGGCCGGATCAGTAGAGCGTCTCGCGGTAGCGCTGCAGCATCTCCGCCTGGGTTTCGGCGGTGGCGAGGTTCAGCTGGTCGCGCAGCATCTCGCCCATGCTCGGCAGGCTGTCGCGGGCGACGAAATGCGCGGGGTCCCAGGCGTGCGAGCGCATGAACGCCTTGGCGCAATGCAGATAGGCCTCCTCGACGGCGACGCGCAGCACGGTGGCCGGCGGGCGGCCATCCACCTCGAAGCGGGCGCGCAGCTCGGCATCGTCGTGGATCTCGGCGCGGCCGTTCACCCGCAAGGTCTCGTCGACGCCGGGCACCAGGAAGATGAGGCCGATGGCGGGATTGGCGAGGATGTTCGTCAGCGTGTCCAGGCGGTTGTTGCCGGGGCGGTCGGGGATGAGCAGGGTCGAGGCATCCTCCACGACGATGAAGCCGGGCGCGTCGCCGCGCGGGGTGACGTCGGCGCGGCCATCGGCGCCGAAGCTGCCCATCATCACCAGCGGCGAGAGGGAGACGAGGTGGCGGCAATGCGCGTCGAGTGCCGGCAGCACCTTGCGGCGGCTGCGCTCGCGCGGCTCGCCATAGATGGCGCGCAGCGCCTCGATGCTGGTGATGCGGGCCATCGGTCTCTCCTCGATCAGTTCTTCACCACCAGCTGTACACGATCCGCCGAGAAGCGGGCACGGGTAAACTGGATCGGCTGGCGCCGGGCGTCGCCATTGATGCTCTCCACCACCATGACCGTGCGGCCGGCGGGCAGGGCGAGCAGGCTGCGCTCCTCCTCGTCGGCGGGACGGGCGGTGATGCGGGTCTCCAGCCGGCGGTAGTCGCCGAGGCCCAGCGCCTCCAGCGCGCGAGTGACCGAGCCGGTGGCGGCGGCGATGAGATCGAGGTCGCGGCAGCGCTCGGCGACATACCAGTGCGTGCCGATGGTGAGCGGCACGCCGTCGGCCTCGCGCAGCATGTCCAGCCGCAGCGCGTCGGTGCCGGGCGGCACCCGCAGCGCCGCGGCGATATCGGTGGCCGCCGGAACGATGCGCGAGGCGATCACCCGCCCGCCCGGCGCGCGGCCTTCGCCGGAGACGATCTCCGAGAAGCGGGTGCGCGGGGTGATCGGGTAGCGCAGCGGCGGCTCCTTCACGAAGGTGCCCCGGCCGGGCATCGCCTCGACCAGCCCCTGCTCGGTCAGCGTCGCGAGCGCCCGCCGCAAGGTGTGGCGGTTGACGCCGAAGCGCTCGGCGAATTCGGCCTCGGTGGGAAGCCGGGCCCCCGGCTTCAGCCGGCCTTCGGCGATATCGGCCTCGATACGCTCGGCGATCTGCTTCCAGAGCGCGACGCCGCTGCCGCGGGCCACATCGGAGGCGGAGGCCTCGCCGGGCGGGGACGTCATCGGCATGTCGTCGGTGTCGGTCATCAAAGGCGGGTCCCGTCGCGAGGGGCTATTGCGTATTTGTATAGATCATTATACAAAGTTGGCGTGGTTGTAAACCGCCAGCCGAACGCAGGGCCCGGACCGAACCGATGCCGCAGACTTCCGAAAATCACAGTCAGGATAACGAGATAGCCGCCCGCCGGGCCGCGCTGGCGACGCTTGCCCGCGCCCGCCGCGACGAGCTGGAATCGATGATCGAGCGCCTGTCCCCCCTGCCGGCGGCGAGCGAGCTGCGGCCGGCGGAGGTCGGCCTGGTGATGCTACGCGGGCGGACCGGCGGCGACGGCGCGCCGTTCAATCTCGGCGAGGCGACGGTCAGCCGTGCCGCCATCCGCCTGGAAGGCGGGGCGACCGGCTTCGGCTACCGGCTGGGGCGCGATGTCGCCGCCGCCCGCCGCGGCGCCGTCATCGACGCGCTGTGGCAGGACCCGGCGCGGCGCGAGGCGGTGGAGGCGGCGCTGGCGCCGGTGCGGGCGCGGCTCGTTGCCGAGGCCGGCACGGTGCGGGCGGAGACGGCGGCGACCAAGGTCGATTTCTTCACCCTGGTGCGCGGGGAGGATTGACGTGCAGATGCAGGAACTTGCGCGCGGCTTCGCCGATCCGGTCCTCGAGGCGCAGGACGTGTTCCGCGCGGCGATGCGGGCGCTGTCCCGCCCCGGCCGGCCGCAGCGGCTGGTGACGGAGCTGGCGCCGCCGGCGCCGCTCACGCCGGAGGCGGCGGCGCTGGCGCTGGCGCTTTGCGATTATGAGACGCCGGTTTTCCTTGACGCGACGCTGGCGGCGGAGCGGGCGGTGGGGGACTTCCTCGCCTTCCACACCGGGGCGCCGATCACCGCCGATCCCGGGGAGGCACGGTTCGCCTTCATCTCCAACCCCTTGGAAATGCTGGATTTCTCGGCATTCGCGCCGGGCTCTCCCGAATTCCCCGATGCGTCGACGACGCTGGTCCTCCAGATCACGGGCTTCACCGGGCGCGGGCTTTCGCTGGAGGGGCCGGGCATCAAGGGACGGATCGGCTTCGGCGCCGCGCCGCTGCCGGCCGGCTTCGCGGCGCGGATGGCGGCCAACCGGGCGCTGTTCCCGCGCGGGGTGGACCTGCTGCTGGCCGGCGCCGGTGAGGTTGCCGGGCTGCCGCGTTCCACGATCGTCGGGGAGGACTGAGCGATGTATGTGGCGGCAAAGGGCGGCGAGAAGGCCATCCGCAACGCGCACAAACTGCTGGCCAAGCGTCGGCGCGGAAACGAGAATCTGCCCTCGGTCACGCTGGAGCAGATCGCCGCCCAGCTGACGCTGGCGGTCGACCGGGTGATGGCGGAAGGCTCGCTCTACGACACCCATCTCGCCGCGCTGGCGATCAAGCAGGCGCGGGGCGACCTGATCGAGGCGATCTTCCTCATCCGCGCCTTCCGCACCACCCTGCCGCGCTTCGGCAATTCCCGGCCGCTGGATACCGGCGACATGCTGGTGCGCCGGCGGGTGTCGGCGACCTTCAAGGACCTGCCGGGCGGGCAGCTGCTCGGCCCCACCTTCGACTATACGCACCGGCTGCTGGATACCTCCCTGGCGGTGCCCGACGAGGCCGGTGAGGTGGACGATCAGGCCGGGGCGGCGGCGATGCGGGCCGATGAGGCCGATCCGGCGGAAAAAATGCCGCGCGTGACCGATCTCATCGGTGCGGAAGGGCTGATCGAGGCCTCCCCCGCCGATGACGGCGAGGAGCCTTTCGACATCACCCGCGCGCCGGTGAGCTTCCCGGTCGACCGCGCCACCCGGCTGCAGACGCTGGCGCGCGGCGACGAGGGCTACCTGCTGGCGCTCGGCTATTCCACGCAGCGCGGCTATGCCCGCTCGCATCCCTTCGTCGGCGAGATCCGCTTCGGCGATGTCGAGGTGATCCTCGACGTGCCGGAACTCGGCTTTCCCGTCTCCATCGGCGAGGTGCAGCTCACCGAGTGCCAGATGGTGAACCAGTTCAAGGGCTCCGCCGAGCAGCCGCCGCAATTCACCCGCGGCTACGGCCTCGTCTTCGGGCAATGCGAGCGCAAGGCGATGTCGATGGCGCTGGTGGAGCGGGCGCTGCGCTGGGCCGAGCTCGGCGAGGAGCCCGGCGCCCCGGCGCAGGACGAGGAATTCGTGCTCTCCCATTGCGACAACGTGCAGGCGACCGGCTTCGTCGAGCATCTGAAGCTGCCGCATTACGTCGACTTCCAGGCCGAGCTCGACCTGGTGCGGCGCATGCGGCGGGAGGCCTCCGGGAGAACGCCGGCCGACGAGATGAAGGAGGCGGCGGAATGACGTCGCATCATACCGGCGAGATGCCGGCCATCCGTTACAACTTCGCCTATCTCGACGAGCAGACCAAAAGGATGATCCGCCGCGCGATCCTGAAGGCGATCGCCATTCCCGGCTATCAGGTGCCGTTCGCGGCGCGGGAGATGCCGATGCCCTATGGCTGGGGCACCGGCGGCGTGCAGGTGACGGCGGCGGTGCTGGGGCCGCACGACGTGCTCAAGGTGATCGACCAGGGGGCGGACGACACGACGAATGCCGTGGCGATCCGCGGCTTCTTCGAGAAGACCGCCGGGGTGGCCACCACCACCGCGACCGCCGAGGCGACGATCATCCAGACCCGCCACCGCATTCCCGAGACGCCGCTCGGCGAGGAGCAGATCCTGGTCTACCAGGTGCCGATCCCCGAGCCGCTGCGGTTCCTGGAACCGCGCGAGACCGAGACGCGGCAGCTGCATGCGCTCGAGGAATACGGGCTCATGCATGTGAAGCTCTACGAGGACATCGCCCGCCACGGACATATCGCCACCACCTATGCCTATCCGGTGGAGGTGGCCGGGCGCTATGTGATGGATCCCTCGCCGATCCCGAAATTCGACAACCCGAAGATGGACGACTGCCCGGCGCTGCAATTGTTCGGCGCCGGCCGCGAGAAGCGCATCTATGCCATCCCGCCGCACACCAGGGTGCGCTCGCTGGATTTCGAGGACCACCCCTTCGCGGTGCAGCGCTTCGCCAAGCCGTGCGCGCTGTGCGCGGCTTCGGGCGTCTATCTCGACGAGGTGATCCTCGACGACAGGGGCGGGCGGATGTTCGTGTGCTCGGACACCGACTACTGCGCCGGACGGCAGGCGCAGGGGCATCGCGGCGAGATGGCGGCGCCGGCGGCGGGACAGGCGCTCGACGTCATGCCCGGGCTCGACCCGGGCATCCACGGAGTGCCGCCGGTGCTCCCGGCCCAAGGCGTGGATGGCCGGGACAAGCCCGGCCATGACGGAGTTTCGGACCGGGTGGGTGGCGCGGGAGGGATGCCGTGAGCGCCGACCTCATCGTGCGCGCCGCCGAGCCGGCCGACCTGCCGGCGGTGCTGGAGCTCTATCGCGAGCTCGACCCGGACGATGCCGGCGACCTCGCCGAGGCGCGTGCCGTGTTCGACCGCATGGGGCGCTATCCCGATTACGGGCTCTATGTCGCCGAGGCGGAGGGCGAGGTGCTCGGCACCTTCACGCTGCTGGTGGCGGAGAACATCGCGCATGGGTGCGCGCGCTCGGCGGTGATCGAGGCGGTGGCGGTGAGCGGCGCCGCGCAGGGCCGGGGCATCGGCCGGGCGATGATGGGCTGGGCGCTCGACCGCGCCCGCGAAAAGGGCTGCTACAAGGCGGCGCTGTCGACGCGGATGTCGCGCGAGCGGGCCCACGCCTTCTATGAGGGGCTCGGCTTCCGGCGGCACGGCTTCAGCTTCACCACCGAGCTGGGGGAGACGGACATTTCCGCGCGGGACACCCTCTCGCCCCGGCCCTCTTCCCATTGGGGAGGGGGAACGGACGGCACCCTGCACCTCGCCCCTTTGGGGAGAGGTCGCCCCGCAGGGGCGGGTGAGGGGGCGTACCCGGCCCAAGGCGTGGATGGCCGGACCGAACCCGGCCATGACGGTGTGTCCGGCGGAACGGATGTGACGGAGCGCGTATCATGACCACGCAGACAGCGACCGACGACGCCCCGCTGCTCGTCGCCGAGGGGCTGGGCAAGAATTACGGCGCCCGCATCGGCTGCCGCGACGTGTCGCTGGAGGTGTTTCCCGGCGAGGTGCTGGCGGTGGTGGGCGAGAGCGGCTCGGGCAAATCGACGCTGCTCGGCCTGCTCTCCACCGAGCTGGCGGCCGGCGCCGGGCGCGTCTCCTACCGCATGCGCGACGGTGAGCTGCGCGACCTCGCCGGCCTCGGCCCGGCCGAGCGGCGGCTGTTGATGCGCACCGACTGGGGCTTCGTGCGGCAGAACCCGGCCGACGGGCTGCGCATGGCGGTGTCGGCCGGCGGCAATGTCGGCGAGCGGCTGATGGCGGTCGGCTGGCGGCACTATGGCAACATCCGCGAGGAGGCGACCGATTGGCTGGGGCGGGTGGAGATCGCGGCCGACCGCATCGACGACGATCCCCGCGCCTTCTCCGGCGGCATGCGCCAGCGGCTGCAGATCGCCCGCAACCTCGTCACCAAGCCGCGCCTGGTCTTCATGGACGAGCCGACCGGCGGGCTCGACGTCTCCGTGCAGGCACGGCTGCTGGACCTGATCCGCTCGCTGGTGGCGGAGATGGGGCTGGCGGTGATCATCGTCACCCATGACCTCGCGGTGGCGCGGCTGCTGTCGCACCGCATGGTGGTGATGCGGCACGGACGGGTGATCGAGACCGGGCTCACCGACCAGGTGCTCGACGACCCGCGCGAGCCCTATACCCAGCTGCTGGTCTCCTCGGTGCTGGCGGCGTGAGGGGAATGACGATGGCTTACGTTCGATACGTCGCCAGCCCGCGCGCCGTCATCCCCGGGCTTGACCCGGGGATCCACACCTTGGACCGGGCGTTTCGGCGGGAAGACGTGGATGCCCGGGGCAAGCCCGGGCATGACGGCCTTTCGGATGGGGCCGTGTAGGCGAATGAACAGGTGAACGGCATCATGAGCGAACCCATCCTTTCGGTCTCCGGCGTCGAGAAGACCTTCATCCTGCATCTGCGCGAGGGCGCCAGGCTGCCGGTGGTGTCCGGGGCCGGCTTCGAGCTGTTTTCCGGCGAATGCGTGGCGCTGGGCGGGCCGTCCGGCGCCGGCAAGAGCTCGCTGCTGAAGATGGTCTACGGCAATTACCGCGTCGATGCCGGGCATATAAGGGTGCGCGACGGCGACGAGGTGGTGGATGTCGCCACCACCCCGCCGCGCCGGCTGATGCGGCTGCGCGAGACCACCATGGGCTATGTCAGCCAGTTCCTGCGGGTGATCCCGCGCGTCGGCGCGCTCGACGTGGCGGCCGAGCCGCTGACCGGCGACGGGGTGCCGCGCGAGGAGGCGCTGGCGCGGGCCGGCGCGCTGCTCGCCCGGCTGAACCTGCCGGAGCGGCTGTGGGGCCTGCCGCCGGCTACCTTCTCCGGCGGCGAGCAGCAGCGGGTGAACATCGCGCGCGGGCTGATCGCCCATCGCCCGCTGCTGTTGATGGACGAGCCGACCGCCTCGCTCGACGCCGCCAACCGGCAGGTGGTGATCGGCCTCATCGAGGAGAAGAAGCGGGCCGGCGTCGCCATTCTCGGCATTTTCCACGATGCCGAGGTGCGCGAGGCGGTGTGCGACCGGGTGATCGACGTGACGGAATTCGCGAAAGCCGCGTGAGTTGGGCCGCGAGTGCGGCGGCGGGGCGGGCAAGGCGACGGGGCGGCGTATGGCCGCGTGAGGACGAGATGGACGAGATTATTCTGGCGAATGCCCAGCTGGTGCTGGAGGACGAGGTGCGCCGCGGCCACCTGGTGATCCGCGACGGGAAGATCGCCGAGATCGGCGAGGGGAGCGTCCCGGCGGGGGCGATCGATCTTGCCGGCGACCACCTGCTGCCGGGCTTCGTCGAACTGCACACCGACCATGTGGAGGGGCATCTCTATCCGCGCCCGCGGGTGATGTGGAACGCGTTTGCCGCCGTGACCGCCTATGACGCGCAGATCGCGGCGGCCGGCATCACCACGGTGTTCGATTCGCTGCGCGTGTGGCCGGACAAGAAGGCGGTGGGCATGGACGGCGACGCGCCGCTTCTGGCCGCGACGATCGACGAGGCGGCGCGGGCGGGGCTGCTGCGGGCCGAGCACCATGTGCATCTGCGCTGCGAGGTGGCGGCCGACGGCGTGGTGGAGGACGCGCAGGCGCTGATGGAGGCCTGCGACGTGCGCCTCGTCTCGCTGATGGACCACACGCCCGGCCAGCGGCAATTCCTCACCGAGGAGCATTTCCGCGCCTATTACAAGAAGAAGAGCGGCATGAGCGATGCCGAGATGGACGTGATCGTCGCCGATCGGCTGCAGGCGCATGAGCGCCACGCCCGCGCCAATCGCGAGCGGCTGGTCGCCATCGCGCGGGCGCGCGGCATCGTGCTGGCGAGCCATGACGACGCCACGCCCGCCCATGTCGCCGAGGCGGTGACCGACGGGGTGGCCATCGCCGAATTCCCCACCACGGTGGAGGCGGCGCAGGGCTCGCACGGCGCCGGCATCCGCGTGCTGATGGGCGCGCCGAACGTGGTGCGCGGCGGCTCGCATACCGGCAACGTCGCCGCCGGCGACCTGGCGTGGCGCGGCGTGCTCGACATCATGAGCTCGGACTATGTGCCGGGCAGCCTGCTGCTCGCGGCCTTCGCGCTGCCGGCGCTGGTGGAGGGCATCACCTTGCCGCAGGCGGTGGCGATGGTGAGCGCCAATCCCGCCGACGCCGCCGGCATGGGCGATCGCGGGCGGCTGCGCGCCGGGCTGCGGGCGGACCTGCTGCGGGTCTCGCTCGCCGGGCCGGCGCCGGTGGTGCGCACGGTCTGGCGGCAGGGCGCGCGGGTGGCGTGAGGCCGAATCTGGCGCGGGACGGCGTGGCGACCTATGACGGCGACGGGGACGAGACGGGAGTTGCAGGCGTGAGCGGCAGGACCGAGGCGGATATCGATGCGGGTATTTCGCCGGAAGCGGGGGCGCCGGCAGGCGCGGCCCGGCTGGGGCCCGGCACGCTGGTGCTGGTGGTCGGCCCTTCCGGCGCCGGCAAGGACACGCTGATCCGCGAGGCATGCCGGCGGCTCGCCGGGCGGGACGATATCCGCTTCGCGCGCCGGCGCATCACCCGGCCGGTCGACGCCACCGAGGACCATGTCAGCCTCGACGCGGCGGCCTTCGCGCGCGGCGTCGCGGCGGGGGAGTTCCCGCTGCACTGGCAGGCCAACGGCCTCGCCTATGCGCTGGGGCCGGAAGTGGCCGCGGATCTCGCCGCCGGCCGCATGGTGGTCGCCAATGGCTCGCGCGGGGCGGTGGCGGAGGCGCGCCGGCGCTTCGCCGCGGTGCGGATCGTCATGGTGACGGCGCCGCCGGAGCTGCTCGCCGCCCGCATCGCCGCGCGCGGCCGCGAGGGGGCCGAGGACGCGGCGCGGCGGCTGAAGCGCGAGCCGGCGCTGCCGGTGCCGCCGGACGCCACCATCGTCAATGACGGGGTACCGGAGGCGGGGGGCGCGCGGCTGGCCGACGTCCTCGCGCGGCTGGCGGAGAACTGTCAGGGGCGGGGGCCTCGATGATGCCGGAAGCCCGTGGAGGCTGTCGGCATGGCGAAGAGGGATGACCACGACGCCTATATCGCCGCCGCGCCGGAGCCGTTCCGCGCCGTTCTGAGCCAAGTGCGCGCGCAGCTGTCCCGGGCGCTGCCGGACGCCGACGACATCGTCAAATACGACATGCCCGGCTTGCAGATCGCAGGCACGGTCATCGCGGGCTATGCCGCCTTCAGCAAGCCATGCGGTCTCCATGTCGACCCGCGGGCGATCGCCGCCCACGCCGACGAGATCGCCGCCCTGAAGCTCAAGGCGACCAGGACCGGGATCGCCTTCCCGGCGAGCCGGCCGATCCCCGCGGAACTGATCGCGACGCTGGCGGAGAGTTCGCGCCGCGAGACGGGAGTTTAGCGGGCGTCGTCCAGGGCCGGCATGTGATGACGGCCGAACGTGGCGCGGCGCGGCGCGGCTGTGCGGTGAGGTGAGGACTGCCCTTCGGCGTCGGCGCGGTGGAGGGAAGGCGCGCCGGTCGGTGCCTGTGTCGTCGATCGACCTCATCCTGAGGCGCCCGGCGTCAGCTGGCCTCGAAGGATGCCTGTCCGGGTGCGCATGACGAACATCCTTCGAGGCTCGCTGCGCTCGCACCTCAGGATGAGGGGGGCTTTCGGGAGACGGGTGGCGTGGCATCGGTCGGATCGATGCCGACGGGCCTCAGGATGAGCGCCCCGCGGGAAGGGCGGCGGGCGGTCGCCGAAACGAAAAACGGCCGGGACGAGGCCGGCCGTGCGATTCCGCTCGATGATGACTGGCGATCTACTGGCGATATTGCTGGATGCGGGTGGTGCGCAGGCCGGCGAGGCCGTGGCGGTCGATCGAGGCCTGCCAGGAGAGGAACTCCTCCGTGGTCAGCGTGTAGCGCTTGCACGCCTCCTCAAGGCTCAGGAGCCCGCCACGCACGGCGGCGACCACCTCGGCCTTGCGGCGAATGACCCAGCGACGGGTGTCGGGCGGAGGAAGATCGGCAATGGTCAACGGACTGCCGTCCGGTCCGATCACGTATTTCACCCTGGGGCGATAGGCCTCGGTCATTGTACGCTCACTCATGACACCCGAACTTATGAGATGATGGTATCCTGGCAGCGATAAATATTTTCCTAAACGAATCACGGCTTGGTGAGTTCAGGAAGGTTAAGCCGTTCTTAACATCCACGAAACTTTTCGTTTACCTTGCGGAATCTTCGCCGCTCCTGCTTCGACTGCCCGGCAGGCGCGCCGCCGGCGGACGGGCGGGTTGCGCGAGAGGGGCGGGATTGCGTAGAAACGGGTTCGACGAAATCCGCCGACACCCTATATAGGGACTCCGCCGCCGTCGCCTTCCATGTCTCTGACCCACCGCTCGCCATGATCCGCCTCGACGATACAGGCCGCTCCCCGAAGGACACCCGCGTGGTGGTGGCGATGTCGGGCGGGGTGGATTCCTCGGTGGTGGCCGCGCTCTATGCGCAGGCCGGCTACGAGGTGCTGGGCGTCACCCTGCAGCTCTACGACCATGGCGAGGCGATGCACCACCGCCCCGGCGCCTGCTGCGCCGGGCAGGACATCTACGATGCCCGCACCGTGTGCGAGAAGCTGGGCATCCCGCATTACGTGCTCGACTATGAGAGCCGGTTCCGCAACGCGGTGATCGAGCGCTTCGCCGACGCCTATGCCTCGGGCGAGACGCCGATCCCCTGCGTCGACTGCAACCGCACCGTCAAGTTCCGCGACCTGATGGAGACGGCGAGGGACCTGGGCGCCGACATCCTCGCCACCGGCCATTACGTCACCAGCCGCGGATTGCCGGACGGCACGCGGGCGCTGTACCGCCCGCTCGACGAGAGCCGCGACCAGAGCTACTTCCTCTATGCGACGACGCAGGCGCAGATCGACATGCTGCGCTTCCCGCTCGGCGAGACCACCAAGCCGGAAGTGCGGGCGCTGGCGGAAGGCTTCGGGCTGAAGGTGGCCGACAAGCCGGACAGCCAGGACATCTGCTTCGTGCCGAACGGGCACTACACCGCCATCGTCGAGAAGCTGCGCCCCGAGGCCGGCGAGCCCGGCGATATCGTGCATCTCGACGGGCGGGTGCTGGGGCGGCACGGCGGTGTCATGCGCTACACGATCGGCCAGAGGAAGGGCCTCGGCATCGCCTCCACCGAGCCGCTCTACGTGGTGGGCATCGACGCCCGCCAGCGCCGGGTGCTGGTGGGCCCCCGCGCCGCGCTGGGCGTGACCGAGGTGCGTGTCGACGAGGTGAACTGGCTCGGCGACGAGAGCCTCGACGCCGCGCTCGATGCCGGCCGCGAGATCCATGTGAAGGTGCGCTCGACCCGCGCCCCGGTGCCCGGCCAGCTCGGCCGCGCGGCGGATGGCGCCCCGGTGGTGCGGCTCGCCGCCGCGGAGGAAGGGGTGGCGCCCGGCCAGGCCTGCGTGTTCTATGCCGATGCCTCGTCGGGCGCGCGGCTGCTCGGCGGCGGGGCGATCCGCCGCGTGCCAAGCACGTTCACAGCGCTGACACGCGGTCAGGAGATGTTGGCGAACGCCCGTACCGCGTGAGTCGGGCCTCGCACCGGGCATCGGCGGCAAGGCCGGGCCGGAGTTGTTGGGGGGAAGCATGACGACCGATCTCGACCGTGCCACCGTTGAGGAAGCCTATGCCCGCTGGGCGCCGGTTTACGACGTGGTGTTCGGCGCGGTGTTCGACGCCGGTCGCAAGGCGGCGATCAAGGCGGCGGAGAAGATCGGCGGGCGCATCCTCGAATTCGGCGTCGGCACCGGCCTCGCGCTGCCGCTCTACAAGCGCTCCAACCGCATGGTCGGCGTCGACATCTCCGAGCCCATGCTCCACAAGGCCCGCGAGCGGGTGAAGAAGGAGCATCTGCGCCATGTCGAGGGGCTCGCCCTCATGGACGGCGCGCATCTCGGCTTCGCCGACGACAGCTTCGACGTGGTGATCGCCCAGTTCGTCATCACCGTGGTGCCGCAGCCGGAGGAGACGCTGGACGAGATGGCCCGCGTGCTGAAGCCGGGCGGCGAGATCATCCTGGTCAACCATCTCGGCGCCGAGGACGGGCCGCGCGCGGTGTTCGAGCGCTGGTTCGCCCGCAAGGCGCGCAAGCTCGGCTGGCGGCCGGAATTCCAGTTCGCCCGGCTGCGCAACTGGGCGCTGCAGAACGGCACGGTGGACCTGCCGATCGCCAAGGATGTCGGGCTCGGCATGTACACGCTGGTGCGCTTCCGCAAGCTGAGCGCGGAAGAGCAGGCGACGCGGGTGGAGACCGGCAAGGTGGCGCTGGCGGGGTAGCACCGCCAGCGAGCGCGCCGGCCCGTTTCAGCCGTCGATCTCTCCCGCCGCCGCGATCACTTCCTCGACGATCAGCCGCACGTCTTCCTCCGTGGTGCGGTGGTTGACGAAGCAGGCGCGCAGCGCGAAGCGCGCGTCGAGCGTGGCGTTGGACAGGAAGACGCGGCGGCGCGCGATCACCCGGCGCAGCAGCGCCTCGTTGTCCTTTTCCCGGTGACGGAAGCAGACGGCGCTCAGCGGCCCGGTCGACAGAAGTTCGAGCTCCGGGCGGGCGGCGACCGCGCGCTCCAGCAGGCGTGCATGGGCGAGGTCGCGGGCGATGGCGGCGCGGAAGGCGGCGCGCCCGTGATATTGCAGCGACATCCACAGCTTCAGCGCGCGGAAGCGGCGCGACAGCTCCAGGCTCTCCTCGAAATAGGCGAAGGCCTCGCCGGGATCGGTGTTGAGCGCCCGTACATAGTCGCCGCTATGCGAGAAGGTCTCGCGCGCGACGTCGCCGTGCCGGTGCAGCAGGCAGCCGCAATCCACCGGCTGGTACAGCCATTTATGCGCGTCGAGCGACAGCGAATCCGCCTGCGACAGGCCTTCGAACAGCGCGGGCGCGGCGAGCGCCGCCAGCACGCCGAAGGCGCCATCGACATGCATCCAGAGATCCTCGCGCCGGGCGATGGCGGCGATGGCGGGCAGCGGGTCGATGGCGCCGGTCGCCACCGTGCCGGCGGTGGCGACGATGGCGAGGGGCGTGCGGCCGGCGGCGCGATCCTGCGCGATGGCGGCCTCCAGCGCGTCGAGGCGCATCCGCTTCTCCGCATCGACGGGGATGAGCCGCAGGTTGCGCCGGCCGAGGCCGATCAGCGCCACCGCCTTCGGGACGGACATGTGCACCTGCTCGGACGCGTAGACGATGCCGGGGCGGGCGCCGTCCTCATTGGCCGGCAGCTTCGCCTCGCGCGCCATGGCGAGCGCCATCAGATTGGCCGAGGAACCGCCGCCGCACAGCGAGCCGGTGAAGCCGGGACAGCCGATGGCGTCGGCGAGCCAGCCGATCACCGCCTGCTCGACGGCGACCGCCGCCGGGGCGGAGCGCCAGGCGCCGACATTCTGGTTCAGCACCGAGGCGAGCAGGTCGCCGAGCGCGCCGACCGGCTCGCCGGAGCCGAACACATAGCCGAAGAACCGGCCGCCGGACGGCCGGGAATGCGCGGCGATGGCGGTGAAATCCTCCAGCACCGCGGCGCCGCGGCCCTCGTCCGCCCAGGGGCGGGCGAACAGCCGTGCGGTTTCCGTGGCGCTGGTCTCGGGATAGGCCGGGCGCGCCTCGAGCCCGGACCAGTAGCCGGCGGCGAGCCGGGCGGCATCGTCGAGGAGGCCGGCGAGCGCCTCGCCGGAGATTTCCAGGGCGTGGCGCTGCCGGTCGCCGTCGTCCTGCCGTGCATCGTGGTTCATCGTCGCCCCCCTTGTCGCCGCTTCTCGCCGTCGCTCCCGGAGGGCGCGGCGCGGGAGGCTAGGCCTCCCCGGGACGTGGGGCAATGCGGCGGCGCGTCCCGTCGGCGGCGCCTACTCGGCCCAGGCGAGTTCCGGCCCCACCGGGACGATGCCGGTGGGATTGATGGTCTTGTGGCTCTCGTAATAGTGCCGCTTGATGTGGGTGAGGTTCACCGTGCCGGCGACGCCGGGCACCTCGTACAGCGCCTTCAGGTAGCGCGACAGGTTCGGGTAGTCGGCGATGCGGCGGATGTTGCACTTGAAATGGCCGACATAGACGGCGTCGAAGCGGATCAGCGTGGTGAACAGCCGCCAGTCGGCCTCGGTCTGGGTGGCGCCGAACAGAAAGGGGCCGTCGGCGAGGCGGGCCTCCAATTCGTCCAGCATGGCGAACAAAGCGCGCACCGCCTCCTCATAGGCTTCCTGCCGGGTGGCGAAGCCGGCCTTGTAGACGCCGTTGTTCACCGCGTCGTAGATGCGGGCGTTGAGGGCATCGATGTCGGCGCGCAGCGGCTCGGGGTAATAGTCGTGCCGGTCCGGCGTGAAGGCGCCGAAGGCCGAATTGAACATGCGGATGATCTCAGCCGATTCGTTGCTGACGATGGTGCCGCGCTTCCTGTCCCACAGCACCGGCACGGTGACGCGGCCGGAATAATGCGGATCGGCGGCGAGGTAGACCTCGTAGAGCCGCTGCGTGCCGAGCACGGTGTCGGCGGTGGCGCCGAGGGTGGGGCGCGGGGCGTGGCCGGCGAACACCCAGCCTTCCTCGCCCATATGCGGATCGACCACATCGACGTCGACGAGATCCTGCAGCTGCTTCAGCTGGCGGAAGATCAGCGTGCGATGCGCCCAGGGGCAGGCATAGGAGACATAGAGGTGGTAGCGGCCGGGCTCGGCGGCAAAGCCGCCCTCGCCGGTGGGGCCGGGGGCGCCGTCCGGGGTGATCCAGTTGCGGAAGCGGGTGACGGTGCGCTCGAAGCGCCCGCCGGTGCTCTTGGTGTCGTACCAGGTGTCGGCCCATTTGCCGTCGACCAGCAGTCCCATCGCGTGTCTCCCTCGGATCCAGGGGAGAAGCTAGGCCGAAACCGGCGCCATGGCACCCCGCCCGGCATGGCAGGCGCGAGAAGGATGGATTGCGGGAATGCCCGCGCGGCTACAGCCGCTTGACGTAGAGCCGCGTGCCGGTGAGGCCGCCCAGCGGCTTCAGCGCGAAATCCGGGATCTCGCCGCAGAAGACGAAGCCGTGCCGCTCGTAGAGGCCGGCGGCGCCGCCGTCGCTGGCGGTGTCGAGCACCAGATGCGTGCGGCCCCGCGCGCGGGCGATGGCCTCGGCGGCACGTAGCAGGGCGCTGGCGATGCCGCGGCCGCGACAGGCCGGGAGCGTCATCATCTTGGCGATCTCGGCGCGGTGCGGCTGGTTCTCCGGCAAGGCGAGCTGCAGCGTCACCGTGCCGGCCAGCGTCTCGCCGAGGAAGGCGCCGAGCACCACGCGCTCGCCGCGGGCGGCGGCGGCGAGCGATCCGCGCCAGAACGCCGCCGCCTTGTCCGGGGCCAGCGGATGCATGAAGCTGACCGAGCCGCCGCCCGCCACCGTCTCGACCAGCAAGGCGGCGAGGGCCGTCACGGTCGGCTCGTCGGCGGCGAGGGGACGGATGGCGAGAGCGGGTGCGTCGGTCATGGCGTGGCTCGGAGAAGCGGCGGGCTGGGCCGGGATCACAGGCGGGTGAGGGCGACGATGTAGCGGCAGGGAGCGGCGCTCTCATTGGCGAAGGTGACGTCGGCCGGCGGGCCGAAGCCGAGCGCGTCACCGGGCTTCAGTTCGTGGCGCGCCCCGCCCTCGATCAGGGTGAGCGCGCCCTGGCGCAGCTGCAGCACCTGGCGGATCGGCGCATAGGAGGAGGCGGGAAGGGTGACGCGGGCGCCGGGCGGCAGCTCGACCTCCACCAGCTCGACCGGATGATCCGGCCGGGCGAAGATCTGCCGGCGGACATAGCCCGTCGCGGGATCGCGCCAGAGCGGCTGGTCGGCGGCGCGCACCAGCCGGTCGCCGCCCTCGGCGCGCAGGAGCAGGCCGGCGAGGGTGAGGTCGAAGGCATGGGCGAGACGCACCAGCGTCACCGCGGTGGGGCTGATCTCGCCGCGCTCGATCTTGCTGATGGTCGCCTTGCCGACGCCGGCGCGACCGGCGAGATCGGCCAGCGACCAGCCGCGCGCCTCGCGCTCCAGCTTGAGGCGGCGGGCGAGGCGGATCTCGGTGTCGTCAATTAAAGTAGACATACGTTTCTTATAAGAGATTGACCGTCCGGCGATCAAGGGGGCGGGGCGAGACGGGCCGCGCCGGCGTGCCTCTCGACCTGTGCCCCGGCCTGTGCTATCCGGCCGAACCTTTTTTCGGGAATGACGGCGATGGCCCCGCGGCCGATGCAGCGACGACGAGACGGGATGACCGGCACGGACAGCTTTCCGTGCACGGACGATTCCGCTCGCCGGTGCCGGCGGCCGTGACCCGACGGCCGCTCGGCGCGGCGATGTGCCGACCTTGAGCCTTCCGAGCGCCGACATGACCGAACTCTCCATTACCGTCCTTACCGAGAAGCCCTCCGACGACGCCGCCATCGAGCGGCTGGTGGCGCGCACCTTCGGGCCCGGCCGCTATGCCCGCACCGCCTACCGGCTGCGCGAGGGCAATCCGCACCGGCTGGACCTCTCCTTCACCGCCTATATCGGCACCATGCTGGTCGGCTCGGTGCGGCTGACGCCGATCGCCATCGGCGAGGATGCGGCGCTGCTGCTCGGCCCGCTCACCGTCGAGCCGCCCTTCCGCTCGCACGGCATCGGCCGGCGGCTGGTGGAGCGCTGCCTGGAGGCGGCGAAGGCGGAGCTGGACCGCCAGGGCGCCGCGACGCTGGTGCTGCTGGTGGGCGACGAGCCCTATTACGGCCGCATGGGCTTCAAGCGGGTGCCGCCGGGCCAGGTGAGCCTGCCCGGCCCAGTGGATCCGGCCCGGGTGCTGGTGTGTGCGCTCGACGGCACGCCGCCGGAAGCGGTGCGCGGCCCGGTGCGCAAGGGGCACGGCGTTCCCGCCCCCATGGCGGCGGAGTAGGCCTGCCCTCAGCCGCCGGAAGGCGGGGCTGGAAGCGCGTAGGTCAGCCGTACCATGCCGAGCGGCAGGGCGCGGCTGTCCGTCAGGGTCAGCGACATCGGGCCGATGGCTCCGGCCGGCACCATCTGCACCCCGTCGCCGAGCAGTACGGGAATGACGAACAGGTCCAGCCGTTCCATGGCGTTCGCGGCGAGAAAGGCGGCCTGCAATTGCGCGCCGCCGATCATCCAGACCACGCCCTCGCCCGCGCGCAGTTCGGCGATGAGATCGCCGATGCCGCCGTGCCAGGCCTCGACGCCGGCCGGCGCCTCGTCGAGCGGGCGGGACGTGACGATGACAGCCCTTTTGCCGGCGTAGAACCAATCGCCCTCGAAGGAGCGGACCTGATCATAGGTACGCCGCCCCATCACCACCGTGTCGATACCGGCGATGAAAGCGGCATAGCCGGTGTCGACGGCATCGAAGGGCTTGAGCCAGTCGATGCCGCCTTCCGCGTCGGCGATGTAGCCGTCAAGACTCATGGCCATGTAGCCGAGAATGGTCGCCATGGGATGCTCCCTCGCTCGAATCGCGCCGCCGAGGATGACAGCGATCGGCAAGGCCGCCCATCGCGTCCGTCGGGTCGAAAGGCGGCGGGAAGAGGCGATGCATCGTCCCGCCGCGCCTGTCGCGCCAATGCCTCAGAGCGCGCCGAGCAGCGCCTTGTGGAACGCCTCCGGCGATTCCACCTGCGGCGAATGGCCGAGCTTTTGGAACTCGATAAGCGTCGCGTTCGGAATCGCCTTCGCCGCCGCCTTGCCGAGTTCGGCATAGTTGCCGAGCGTCGCCGCGACCTCCGGGCGCGCGCGGTTGGCGCCGGGAGCGGTGCGGTCGGTCTGGCCGATCATCAGCACGGTCGGCACCGCGATCTGACCGAACTCGTAGATCACCGGCTGGGTATAGACCATGTCGGAGGTCTGGGCCTGGTTATACGCGACGCTCTCGCGGCCCGGGCCGGCATAGAGCCCGGCCGCCATCTCCACCCAGCGGTCATAGGCCGGCTTCCACTGGCCGTTATAGTAGAACTTCAGCTGGTAGGCCTTGATGCTGTCGGCGGTGGTCTTGAGCTCGCCCTGATAGAGCTGGTCGATGGTGGCGTAGGGCACGCCCCGGGCCTTCCAGTCCTCGAGGCCGAGCGGGTTGACCATGACGAGCTTGTCGGTGGCGTTCGGGAAGGACAGCGCATAGCGCGCCGCCAGCATGCCGCCCATGGAATGGCCGATCACGGTCGCCTTCTCGACGCCGAGCGAGGCGAGCAGCTTGTGGGTGTTGTCGGCGAGCTGGTGGAAGCTGAACTGGTAGCCCTTCGGCTTGGTCGAGGCGCAGAAGCCGATCTGGTCGGGCACGACGACGCGGTAGCCGGCCTTCGACAGCACGTCGATGCTGTCCTCCCAGGTGGCGCCGCAGAAATTCTTGCCGTGCAGCAGCACTACCGTGCGGCCATTGGGATCGGCCACCGGGCCGACATCCATATAGGCCATCGACACCGGCTGGCCCTGCGAGGTGAAGTCGAAGCGCTTCAGCGGGTGGGGATAGGCGAAGCCTTCGAGCTGGGCGCCATAGGTTTTGGCGCCGGGAGCCTCGGCGGCCGGCGGTGCGGCCGTCTGGGCGAGGGCCGGGGCGAAGGCCGGGCAGGCGAGAGCGGCAATCGACAGACAGAAACGGGCGAGAACATAAGGGCGGGCGGGAATATTGGAGCGGGCGAAAATCACCGGGTCGAGCCTCCACGCAATGGGTCGTCCGCGACGGCACCGTGCCGTCACGGACGCGCGGGAGGCTAGAGCGGTGTCGCTACGGCAGATAGTCACGAGGCGGCGAGGGAGCCCCGGCGCCCTTCAACAATGAGCGAGGGAGACCGGCTGGCGAGGGGGCAGCGCCCAGATCCCCGTGGGTGGCGAGGGGCTTAGCGCCCCAGATTCCCGCGAGTGGCGAGGGGCTTAGCGCCCCAGATTCCCGCGAGTGGCGAGGGGCTTAGCGCCCCTCGCGCGCCCAGGCGGCGGCGATGCCGGCCATCAGGATCATCAGGCCGGACAGGCCGGCGAAGAGCGGGAACAGGCCAAGTCCGCGCACCACCGAGACGTCGCGCAGCGCGAGGCCCATCCAGTCCTCGCCGGCGAAGCGCTCGCCCGAGCGCACCGCAACGACGCGCGGCACGCCGCCCGACAGGTCGGCCATGCGCCAGACGCCACCGCCGGTGGCGGCGAGCGGGGCGCGCAGCGTCTCGGTGGTCGAGGTCACCTCGGCGAATTCGCGCGGGTTGAGCGGGCCGACATTGACCAGCGCCGTGTGGGTGCCGTCGCTCGCCCGCCACAGGCCGAGCATGTCGGCCGGGAAGGTGGCGCGGAACAGGCCGGGCTCGACGGACGCCAAAGTGAGGGTGCGGGTCGCCCCGGTGGGGTTGGTGACGACGACGGTGGGCGCGGCGTCGCCCATGGTCTGGCGCTCCACCACGAGATCGGGGCCGTGGGCGAGAAGGCGCAAGCGCTCCTCCTCGAGGTCCGGCTCCTTCATCAGCCAGTGGGAGAGGCGGCGGAGCAGGTCGATATAGGGGCCGCCGCCCTCGAAGCCGCGCGCCCACAGCCAGAAATGATCCGACAGCAGCAGCGCGACGCGGCCCTCGCCGACGCGGTCGAGCAAGAGGATCGGCTTGCCGTCCGGCCCGTCCATCACGCTGGTGCCGCGCGCGCCCTGGGTGTCGACGATGCGAAAGAAGCGCGCCCAGGCCGGCGGATCGCTTTCCGAGCCCGGCAGGGCGCGGGTGACGGGATGCCGGCGCCCGAGCTCGGTGAGCGCGGCGCGGAACGGCGTCTCGGTCATGTGGCCGGCGGGGGCGGCGGGCAGCACGGCTTCGAGCGGGGTGTTGAACACCGAGCCGTCCGAGATGTAGTCGGTGCCGGCGGCGACCAGCAGCGCGCCGCCTTCCTCCACATAGCGCACGATGTTGTCGAAATAGATCATCGGCAGCACGCCCTGCTGGGCGTAGCGATCGAAGATGATCAGGTCGAAATCCTTGATCTTCTGCTGGAACAGCTCGCGGGTCGGGAAGGCGATCAGCGAGAGTTCGTTGATCGGCGTGCCGTCCTGCTTCTCCGGCGGCCGCAGGATGGTGAAGTGGACGAGATCGATATTGGCGTCGGACTTCAGGAGGTTGCGCCAGGTGCGCTCGCCGACATGCGGCTCGCCGGAGACGAGCAGCACCCGCAACTTGTCGCGCACGCCGTCGATGGAGAGGGCGGCGCGGTTGTTCACCGGGGTGAGCTCGCCCTCGAGGCCGGCGGCCTCGATCTCGACGATGTTGGCGCCGGCATGGGTGATCTCGACATCGACCCTGGCCTCCTGGCCGGCGGTGACGATGGGCCGGGCCACCACCTCGCCGTCGCGGCGCACGGTGACGCCGACGCGGGCGCCCGCGGGCGCTCCCTCATCCACCACGCGGTAGCCGATGGTCTGGTTCTGGCCGACGATGCCGAAGCGCGGCGTCGAGGTGAGGGCGACGCGACGGTCGCGCTCGTTCGGCTGGCCGGAGATGATGGCGTGCACCGGGGCGCGGAAGCCGAGCGCCGCCATGTTGGCGGGGATGTCGTGCACGCGGCCGTCGGTGAGGAAGATGGCGCCGGCCACCCGCTCGGGCGGCACGTCGGCCAGCGCGGCGGAAAGCGCGGTAAACAGGCGGGTGCCGTCGACCTCGCCGCTGCCGGCGCCGGCATCGACGAAGCGGATCTCGGCGCCCTGCTCCTTCAGCCGGGCGAGGCGGGTGTCGAGCTCGGCGCGGGCGGCCTCGGTCATGGCGTTGCGGTCGCCGAAATCCTGGCTGGCGCTCTTGTCGACGACGACGGCGACCACGGTGGAGAGCGGCTCGCGCTCCTCGCGGGTCAGCGAGGGGTTGGCCAGCGCCAGCACCGCCAGCGCCAGCGCGAGGCCGCGCAGCAGGGCGCCGCGCGAGCGGGCGACGATGAGCAGCAGCGCCACCGCGCCGGCGACCACGGCGCAGGCGATCAGGAAGGGCAGCGGGATCAAGGGATCGAAGGCGAGGCCGAGATTCATCTGGCGGGGCCTCCGTCAGGCATGGGGTGGGCGGCTTTCCCCTTCTCCCCGAGGGGGAGAGGTCGGCCCGCAGGGGCGGGAGAGCGGGCGGGGCGGGTGGGCATATCGGCGCGCGCCCTCACCCCATCGGGGAGAGGAAGCAGGCCTGTGCCTGGCGGAACCTCGTGCCCCGGACGTGCTCCGGGTATCCACGCCGGCGCTTCGCCTGCGCCCAGTCCCCTCGTCTCGCGGCCAAAGACGTGGATGGCCGGGTCAAGCCCGGCCATGACGCTGCGCGGGATGGCGCTGCGCGGGATGACGGGGCACGGGACGGCGGCGTATGGGATGGCGATGCTCGGGATGACGGCGCGCGGAATGATGGTGCGTGGGACGGCGGTCTTCCACCTCTCCCCGAGGGGGGGAGGTCGCCGCGCAGCGGCGGGTGAGGGGGCGGGGCGGACGACCGTGTCGGCACGCCCCCTCACCCCACCCCTCTCCCCCAAGATCGGATGGATCCGATCTTGGGTTCGTCGGATCCAGAACTCGGCAACAGCCGAGTTCTGGACGGGGAGAGGGAGCAAGGGGAGCATCCCGTCCGCGGCACCGCGTGGAACCGCATCCTTCAGCCTCGTGGGGAGAGGGAGCCAGCGCAGGTCACGATCGAGCCACTGAGCGGCACCGCGCTGCGTGCGGCTTGTCCGGGGAAGGGCGCGGCCACCATGCGGGATCGTCATTGTCCCAGCCTTTCCAGCAGCGCCGGGACATGCACCTGGTCGGCCTTGTAGTTGCCGGTGAGCACGTACATCACGAGGTTGGCGCCGGCGCGGAAGGCGAGCTCGCGCTGGCGGGCGCCGCCGTCCGACAGCGGCAGCAGCGGGCCGCCATCCGGGGCGGTGGCCCAGGCGCCGGCGAGGTCGTTGGAGGTGATCACCACCGGCGAGACGCCGTCACCGGCGCGGGCGGGGCGCTCCTCGCCTTCCTCCGCCGGCGGCAGCGCCTCCACCCAGGTGGCGCCGCCGGTGAAGCGGCCGGGGAAATCGCGCAGCAGGTAGAACGCCTTGGTGAGAACGTGGTCGCGCGGCACCGGCTCCAGCTCGGGAATGTCGAGCCCGTCGAGGATCTGGCGCAGCGCGGCATTGGTCGGCGTGGCGCCGCCGACGCCGGGGATGGTGGTCTCGGCGTCGCGGGTATCGAAGACCACGGTGCCGCCCTGCTTCATGAAGGCGTCGACGCGGGCGAGCGTTTCCGGCGAGGGCCGCTGGGCGTTGGACAGCACCGGCCAGTAGAGCAGCGGGAAGAAGGACAGCTCGTCGCGGGAGAGGTCGACGCCCATCGGCTCGCCGGCCTCCAGCGCCGTGCGCTCGCCGAGGAAGTCGGTGAGCGCCTTGAGGCCGGAAGCGCTCACCTCGTCGGTCTCGGCGTCGCCGGTGACGACATAGGCGAGGCGGGTGGCGCTGGTGGCCTTCACCGCGAAGTCGATCTCCGCCGGCGTCATCGGCGTGTCGGTGCGGGCAGCGGGAGGCCGGGCTTGAGCCTGCGCCTGAGGCTGGGGCTGGGCCGCCGGTGCGGTCTGGGCGACGGCGGGGGCGGCGAGGAGGGCGCCGAGCAGGCCCGCGAGGGCGACCGCCAGCACGAGGCTCGCGGCGGTGGAGGTGCGACGCGGCGCGAGGCGGGACAGCCCGCCGGCGAGCAGGAACACGATCATGGCATCCACCAGCAGGAGGGCGAGCAGGGCGAGCAGCAGCGGCGCGCGCAGGTCGCGCGGGGCGGCGTCGCGATAGGGCTCGACACGGCCGAGCGGCGAGAGGTCGAGCGGCGCCAGCCGGTCGGCCGGCAGCAGCGCGTTGACTGCCACGAGGCCCTCGGGCGGGCCGTAGAAGCCGGGCGGATGCTCGGCGCTGGCGCGGCCATTATAGCCGACCGGGATTGCCCGGGCGGTGGGCGTGACCGGCCGGAAGGCGCCGAAGCCGTCCAGCAGCCGGCTCGGCGGCACCGTCTCGCCGGCGGTCGCCGCGTCGCCGATGGCGGCGCCTTCGCCGGCCGAGGCCTCGGCGGCGCTGGAGCCGCCGAGCGCCACCACCCGCCTGAGCATGTCGACGAAGGCGCCGGACAGCGGCAGGTTCGACCAGGCGGTATCGGCGGTGACGTGGAACAGCACCACCATGCCGGCGCCGCGCTTCTCGCCGGTGACCAGCGGCGTGCCGTCGGAGAGCGTCGCCCAGGTGCGGGTGGCGAGCAGGCCGTCCGGCTCGGCCAGCACCTGCCGGCCGACGGTGACGTCGTTCGGCACCGGCACGTCGCGGAACGGGCCTTCCGGGTTGAAGCCGCCGAGCGATTGCGGCTGCTCCCAGGACAGCGAGCCGCCGAGCACGCGGCCGCCGCGGCGCAGCGTCACCGGCACCAGGTCGTCCGAGCCGTTGGCGAGACGCGGGCCGGCGAAGCGGATCAGCACGCCGCCGCCCTCGATCCAGCGCGTCAGCCGGGCATGCACCTCCGGCGGGATGGTGCCGACATCGGAGAGCACGATGACCGGCAGGCGCTGGTCGATGAAGCGCTCGATGGCTTCCGGCGTGGCGGCGCCGTCGGCGGTGCGCAGATCGGCGAAGGGGCCGAGCGCGCGGGTGAGATAATAGGAGGGCGACAGCAGCGGCTGGCGTTGGTCGGCGGTGACGCCGGAGACCAGGCCGACGGTGCGGCGGCGCCAGCGCTTGTCGAGCAACTGGACGGCGCCGGCGGATTCCACGCCGGCAATGTCGAGCCGGGCCACTTCGTTGCGGATCTCGACCGGCATGTCGAAGCGCGCCTCGCTCTCGCGGGCGCCGGGCTCGAAGCTGAACGGCGCCTCGCCGAGGGTGAGGCCGCGCATGTCGAGCGCGCGGACAGTGCCGGCGCGGGGCAGCGTCTGGCGGTCGGCGCGCAGCACCTTGACGGTGAGCGCGCCGGCGGCGTTGTCGGCGGCGGCGAGCGCCAGCGGCTCCTCGACGCCATCGGCCAGCGTGGTGAGCGGGTGCGGGCCGGCGATGGCCGCCAGCTCGGCGGCGAAGCCGTCCGCCCCGTCGAGCCGCACGCCGTCGGAGAGATAGACGATGCCCGCCTCGGGGGCGGCGTCGAGCGCCTTGCGCAGGCTGGCGAGGGCGGCGGCGCGGTCCGGCAGGAAGGGCTGCGGCTCAAGGGTGCGCAGGCGCTCGCGCGCCTCGCTCGGCGTCATGAGGCGCGGTTCGAGCGGCGGCTCGCCGGTGGGGATGAGCAGGAGGCCGCGGCCGGCGAGATCGGCATCCGCCACGATGCCCTCGGCGGAGACCCGGCGGGCCTCCCAGGTGGAGGCGGCGGTCCAGCCGGAATCGATCAACAGCACCACCGGGCCGGATGCCGAGGGGCCGGCCACCGGCGGATTCCAGATCGGCCCGGCGGCGGCGAAGATGACGAGGGCGGCCAGCAGCAGCCGCAGCACGGTGAGCCACCACGGCGTGCGGGCCGGGGTCTCCTCCTTGGGCGGAATGTCCAGCAGCAGCCGCGTCGGCGCGAAGGCGACGCGGCGCGGGCGCGGCGGCACCAGGCGCAGCAGGAACCACAGCAGCGGCAGCGCGGCGAGCGCGGTGAGCAGCAGCGGGGTGGTGAAGGCGAGGGGAAGGCCGAGCAGGTTCATGAGCCATGGCCTCCTGCGGCGCCCGCCGGTTCGTGGATCTCCCCGGCATGGGCGCCGCGCTCGTCGGATTCGCCCTCATATTCCGGCACGCCGGACGGCATGGGCGGCACCGCGCCGGCGCCGCCGGCCATGCGGGCATGCAGGGCGAGCAGCAGCTCGCTCGCCGGCCGGTCGGTGCGGTGGACGAGGAAGCTCCACAGGCGGCGCTCGGCCTCGCGGCGGATGATGGCGCGGTGGCGGGCGACGCGCTCGACATAGTCCTCGCGCACCGTCTCGGCGCGGCCGATGGTGAGCAGCGTGCCGCTTTCCGGCTCGCGGAACTCGACGCGGCCGGAATAGGGGAAGGTCTCCTCGGCGGGGTCGCAGACCTGCACCACATGGCCGTGGGCGCCGGACGCGGCGAGGCCGGCGAGGCTGGCAACCACCTCGGGCGTCGGGCTCCACAGATCGCCGAGCAGCACCACCTCGGCGAGCGGCGAGGGGGCGAAGGCCGGCGGCAGGCTCTGCGGCAGCGTATGGGCGTGGATGAGCGACTCCGCCATCTTCTCGACGATGCGGCGCGAGGCGGAGGGGCGCATGACGCCGGGAATGCCGACCCGCTCGCCGCCCTTCACCAGCAGCTCGCCGAGGGCGAAGGCGACGACGAGGGCGCGGTCGCGCTTGGTCTCCCAGACCAGCGGCGAGGCGAACACCATGGATTGCGACAGGTCCGGCCAGATCCACACCGTGTGGGCGGCCTCCCATTCGCGCTCACGCACATAGAGATGGTCGTCGCGCGCC
Organism: Ancylobacter oerskovii; assembly: GCF_018390555.1. Lineage (GTDB taxonomy): Bacteria > Pseudomonadota > Alphaproteobacteria > Rhizobiales > Xanthobacteraceae > Ancylobacter > Ancylobacter oerskovii. The sequence goes on from NZ_JAHBGB010000044.1 coordinate 195,728, forward strand.
GAGCGGCGCCAGTCGACGCGCGCGGAAGGCTCGCCGTCGACGAAGCGGCGGTACTGCCAGAAATTCTCGCCGGAGCCGGCGCGGCGGCGCCCGTGCAGGCCGTGATAGACGCTCGCGGCGATCCGGCGCGCCTCCAGCACCAGACGCGGCATGGCGGCGACCAGGCCGGCGGCGTCCTGCGCCGCGCTTCTGACGGCATTGTCCGCGTCGAATTCCATCAACCCATCCTACGCCACGCCACCCTGCATCAGCCGATCTTCGCCGCCAGCTTGGCGACGAGGCCCGGCACGGTCTCGCCATCCGCCCGCGCGGCGAAGGTGAGCGCCATGCGGTGCTTCAGCACGGGTTCGGCCAGCGCCACCACGTCGTCGACGGAAGGGGCGTAGCGGCCGTCCAGAAGGGCGCGGGCCCGCACCGCCAGCATCAGCGACTGCGAGGCGCGGGGGCCGGGGCCCCAGGCGATGAACTTCGACAACGCCCCGGCATCCGGGCCCGGACGGGCGGAGCGCACGAGGGTGAGGATCGCCTCCACCACCGATTCGCCGACCGGCAGCCGGCGGACGAGGCGCTGGGCGGCGGCGAGCTCGTCGGCGGTCATCACCGCCTTCGGCCGGGTCTCCTCGGCGCTGGTGGTGTCGAACAGGATCTTCCGCTCGGCGTCGCGGTCGGGATAGTCGACGTCGATCTCCATCAGGAAGCGGTCGAGCTGGGCCTCGGGGAGCGGGTAGGTGCCTTCCTGCTCCAGCGGGTTCTGCGTCGCCAATACGTGGAAGGGCTTGGGCAGGTCGTGCCGGGCGCCGGCGACGGTGACATGGCCTTCCTGCATCGACTGCAGCAGCGCCGACTGGGTGCGCGGCGAGGCGCGGTTGATCTCGTCCGCCATCAAAAGCTGGGCGAAGACCGGGCCGGGAATGAAGCGGAAGGAACGCCGGCCGCCGGCGCCTTCCTCCAGTACCTCGGCGCCGAGGATGTCGGAGGGCATCAGGTCCGGGGTGAACTGCACGCGCCGCGCGTCGAGGCCGAGCACGGTGCCGAGCGTCTCCACCAGCTTGGTCTTGGCGAGGCCGGGTACGCCGACGAGCAGGCCGTGGCCGCCGGACAGGATGGTGATGAGCGTGCGCTCCACCACCGCCTCCTGGCCGAAGATGACCTGGCCGATGCCGGCCTTGGCGGCACGCACATTCGCCGCCGTCGTCTCCGCCGAGCGGACGATCATGGCGTCGAGGGATTCGAAGTTCTCGCCGGTCGCGGACGTCATGTCGTGCTCCTTCAACCTTGCTTCCGACCGGCAGGCCTTGCGGCATGCCGGGCTCCATCGGCACTTCCCCGAACACTCTGCAAGCTCGAGACCACACCAGCCCGCGAGCCGCTTTGCGGCGGACGCCCGGTGCTGCCGGCCCGGGCCGGCAGCCGGCCCCGCGACGCCTTGCCGGCTATGTTGCGATGCAAGATTTCATATTGCAACGCACATAATCCGGCGCCGGCGCGAGGGGGCGAGCGGGCTTCCTGTCGGTGAAGCTTACGCTATCTTCTGATCGCGTCGACTATCGGGCGGGGGATCACGACTGCGCGATTAAGTCCATGTGACAGAGAAAGAAAAATGTCTTCAGACACTTCCGGGCGATTTGACGATTTCATGAGGTCGATCGCCGCGGCGAAGGGCGCGGGCGGGCCGCCGCTGGAGCGCTGGGACCCGCCGGATTGTGGCGACATCGACATCCGCATCGACCGCGAGGGCGGCTGGCATCATGAGGGCCGGCCGATCGGCCGGCCGGCGCTGGTGAGGCTGTTCGCCTCGGTGATGCGGCGCGAGGGCGAGCGCCATGTGCTGGTGACGCCGGTGGAGAAGCTCGGCATCACGGTGGAGGACGCGCCGTTCCTGGCGGTGGAGATGCGGGCGGAGGAAGCCATGCCGGACGGGCCGGCGCGCGGCGAGCCCGGCCTTGCCTTCCGCACCAATCTCGACGACTGGGTGATCTGCGACGCGGCGCATCCGCTGCGCTTCGACGCACAGGCGGACGGCGCGGTGCGCCCCTATATATATGTGCGACGCGGCCTGTGGGCGCGGCTGACGCGGCCGGTGTTCCTCGAGCTCGTCGAGCGCGGCGAGGTGCGCGAGGCCGAAGGGCGACGGCTGTTCGGCGTCGCTTCCTCCGGGGCGTTCTTCCCGATCGCCGCCGCCGAAGAGACGGAAGAGAGAGAATGACCGCCGCCGTGCCGCTGCCTGCCGTTTCCGATGCCTTGCTGGCCGCCTCGCCGCGGGTGGAGGACTTCGTCGCCCGCGCCAATGCGCGGCTGCTGCGCGCCCCCGACCTCGACGGGGTGCCGGTGCGCGGCGACCACGAACTGACGCCGGAATTCCGCGAGCTGGTGGAGAATGTGCGGGCGGCGGCGGTGCTGATTCCCGTGGTGGCGCGCCCCGACCCGACGGTCCTGCTGACCCTGCGCTCCTCGCATCTGCCGAGCCATGCCGGCCAGATCGCCTTTCCCGGCGGCAAGGTCGACCCGACCGACCCCGACCCGCTGCACGCCGCGCTGCGCGAGGCGGAGGAGGAGGTGGGGCTCGACCGCAGGCTGGTATCGCCGCTCGGCTATCTCGACAGCTATCTCGCCCGCACCGGCTACCGGATCGTGCCGGTGGTCGCGCTGGTGGCGCCGGATTTCGGCCTGACGCTCAATCCCGGCGAGGTCGACGAGGCCTTCGAGGTGCCGCTCGACTTCCTGATGAGCCCGGGAAACCACCAGCAGGAAAGCCGCGAATGGCTGGGGTTCATGCGCACCTTCCACGCCATGACCTATGACAAGCGGCGCATCTGGGGCATCACGGCGGGCATACTGCGCAGCCTCTATGAACGGGTGTATGGCTGATGCTGCGGATCGCGATCACCAATATCCTGCTGTTCCTCACGCCCTTCGTGCTGTTCGCGCTGTATCTGCGCTTCGGCCGGCGGGTGGATGCGGCGCTGTCCGGCTGGTCGACGCGCGCGCTCGCCGCCTGCCTGTTCATCGGGGTGGCGCTGGTGGCGGCGAGCCTGTTCGTCTTCGAGGCCGGGACGCGCGGGCCGACCACCGGGCGCTACGTGCCCCCGACCTGGGACGGCGGCAGGCTGACGCCCGGCCATATCGAATGACCCGCGCGGAACACCCGCTCATCGCCGGGCATCCCGGCCTTTCCCGCCTGCTCGACGTGCTCGACGGCGAGGGCGAGGAGGCGCGCATCGTCGGCGGCGCGGTGCGCGACTGGCTGGTGGGACGCGGCACGCGCGGCGACGTCGACATCGCCACCACCGCCCCGCCGCAGGAAGTGACGCGGCGGGCGAAGGCGGCCGGCTTCAAGCCGGTGCCGACCGGCATCGAACACGGCACGGTGACGGTGATCGCCGAGGGCCGGCCCTATGAGGTGACGACGCTGCGCGAGGACGTGGCGACCGACGGGCGGCGGGCGCAGGTGGCGTTCGGCCGCGACTGGCGGCGCGACGCCGCGCGGCGCGACTTCACCATGAACGCGCTCTACCTGACGCGCGGCGGCGAGCTGGTGGACCTCACCGGCGGCGAGGCCGATGCCCGCGCCGGGCGGGTGCGCTTCATCGGCGACGCCGACACCCGCATCGCCGAGGATTACCTGCGCATACTCCGGCTGTTCCGCTTCCATGCCGGCTATGGCCACGGCCCGGTCGATGCCGAGGCGCTGGCGGCGGCGGTGCGGGGCCGGGAGGGCCTCGCCCGGCTGTCGCGCGAGCGGGTGCGGGCGGAGGTGCTGAAGCTGCTGGTGGCGCCCCGCGCGGCGGACACCCTCGTCGAGATGGACGCCGCCGGGCTGCTGGAGCCGGTGCTCGGGCGGCCGGGCGATGTCGCGGCCTTTGCGCGGCTGGCCGCGATCGAGGCGGCGCTCGGGCTCGCCCCGGACGCGCTGCGCCGGCTCGGCGCGCTCGCCGTGCGCGAGGAGGCGGAGGCGGAAGCGCTGGCCGAGCGGCTGCGGCTGTCGCGTGCCGAGGCGGCGCGGCTCGTGGCGCTGGCCGGCCCGGCGCCGACGCCGGGCCTATGCGAGAAGGGGCAGAAGGCGTTTCTCTACCGCATGGGGCGCGAGCGCTTCACCGACCGGGCGCTGATCGCCTTCGCCCGTTCCGGCGCCGCGGTGGACGACGAGGGCTGGCGGGCGCTGATCGACATTGCGCGGGACTGGCCGATCCCGGCCTTTCCGCTGAAGGCGGCGGACTTCCTCGCCCGCGGGCTGACGCCCGGCCCGGCGCTGGGCGCGGCGATGAAGCGGGCGGAGGAGGCGTGGATCGAGGCCGGCTTCCCGCAGGACCCCGGCGTGCTGGACGAACTCGTCGCGACGGTACTCGCCGACGACCGCTGAAGGACGGGCCATGCCATAGTGCGATCCTACCCAGGGGAAGGAGAGCGCTCATGGCCGATGAGGGCCTGCATGTCGCCCGGCAGATCTTCGTCAACCTGCCGGTGAAGGACCTGAAACGCTCGGTGGATTTCTTCACCGCGCTCGGTTTCAGCTTCAACCTGCAGTTCACCGACGAGAACGCCACCTGCATGATCATCGGCGAGAATTTCTACGCCATGCTGCTGGTCGAGCCGTATTTCAAGAGTTTCACCCACAAGGAGATCGCCGACACCAGCAAGGCCAACGAGGCGCTGGTGGCGTTGGCGGTGGACGACCGGGAGGCGGTGGATGCGCTGGTGGCCAAGGCGCGCGCCGCCGGCGGCGCGGTGCCGCGTCCGCCGCAGGATCTGGGCTTCATGTACTCGCACGGCTTCGAGGACCCCGACGGTCACATCTGGGAGGTGTTTCACATGAGCGAGATGCCGCCGGCCTGAGCCCGCGCGCCTCTGGCCGCGACGCGGGAAGGGTGGTTCAATGACACCCTTGCGTCGTTTCGGGTGATGCCATGGTTGCCGCTTGGGTGCGGGCTTTGCGGTTCGGTCTGCTGGCGGTGCCGCTCCTGGTGGCCGGCATCGCACCCTCGGCGGCCGACGAGGCGGACTGGCCCATCGAGGGGCGGCTGTTCGGCAAGCTCGAATCCGGCGGCAGCAAGAAGCTCGATTTCAAGACCGCGCGCGACATCAGCGGCATCGCCTGCGAGGACGGCAACGCCCTGCCGCGATTATGCGTGATCGCCGACGACGAGGCGCAGGGCGTGCAGATCGTCATGGCCCGGCGCAATGAGGGCGTCGCCGGTGCCTTCATCCCGCTGATCTCCGACCGCCATGCCGGCGAGCCGCTGTCGCTCGACGCCGAGGGCGTCGCCTATGCGGACGGCGCCTTCTACGTGATCGGCTCGCATGGCCGGCCGCGCCGCGAAAGCGACCCGGCGGTGGCCAATGCCCGGGCGAAGGCGACGTGGCGGGTGTTCCGCATCCGCTTCGTGCCGGGCTCGGTGAGCCGCAGCGGCGACATAAGGGGGCCGCGGCCGGCGATCGAGGTCTCCACCGACCTGCCGGCCTTCCTGCGCGCCGTGTCGCAGCTGGCCGGCGCCTTCGACGGCAAGCTGGCCGAGCACGGGCTGAACATAGAGGGCGTGGCGGTGCGCGAGGGCCGGCTGCTGGCCGGGCTCAGGGCCCCGACGGTGGAAGGGCGCGCGGCGGTGGTGGCGGTGCCGCTCGGCTCGCTGTTCGGCGGCGCGCCGGGCAAGCCGGAGCTGATCACCTACGATCTCGGCAAGGACACGCTGGGGGCGCCGCGCGGCGTGCGCGATCTCGTCGCCTTCGGGTCCGGCCTGCTCATTCTCGCCGGTCCGCAGCTCGATCCGCCGGCCGGCCGGGGCGTGGTCTATGGCGACTATGCGGTCTACCGCACGCTGCCCGGCGACGGCGCTGCGCTGGTGGCCAACCTGCCGGCCTTCGGCGGCGAGGCCAAGCCGGAGGCGCTGCTGCCGCTGAAGCACGAGGGCGGCGCGCTGCGGGCGGTACTGCTGTTCGACGGGCTGCGCGAGGGCGGCGGGCGGCTGGTGAGCTTCGAGATCCGCTAGCGCCCGCGCCGCCGGGGGAAGGGCGCGCGGGCGGCCTTCCGCGCCCGATCCGGGCGCCGCCGGGCGCCGCCGGGCGGCGGCGATGCGCGCCGAACTCTTCCGCATGGGCATCTTTCCTTGACCTTGGGAGATGCCCGACCTAGCTTCCCCTCGGGCACGAGGAGCGGTCGCTAGGGAATGTCGATCACATTCGTCGGACTGACGCGATTCAGCCTGGTCACGCCGGATTCGCTGACCTGGTTCGAATCAACGCGGCACCTCACCCTCGAGGAAGCCAAGCTGCGGGTGTTCGACAAGGACCGGCTGATGCTGCGGCTGGAGATCTTCCGCCGCTATGCGTTGCCGACCTATGCGGCGCTCACCCGGCATCCCCGTTCCCATGCCCTCGTCATCATCAATGCCGACCTGCCGAGCTTCTGCCAGAAGCGGCTGCGGGAGATGATCGCGCCCTATCCCAATATCCGCATCGTGCAGATAAAGGAGGGGCACAGCTTCAAGATGGCACCCAAGCGGGTATCGGTCGAGCTGGCGGCCGGGGGGCGGCTGTTCTCCTACCGCTTCGACGACGACGATGCCCTACCGCCCTCCTATATCGAGATGATCGGCGCCCATGCCGACAACCTGCCCGACGGCACGGTGATCTCCCCGGTCAATGGCTGGACGATTGCGCCGGCGGCGGAGGAGGTGGTGCAGCTGCAGAAGAGCGAGCTGCCCTTCCTCGCGCTGGGGCTCGGCGTGGTGTCGTCGGCGGAGCGCTATCTGAGCGCCTTCCAGCTCGGCAACCACATGACGGTGGACAAGCGCTTCCCGGTGCACCTCATCTCGTCCGAGCGGCCGCTCTGGCTGCGGACGCGCCACGGCTCCAACGACACCATCAAGCGCCGCCGCGGCCCGCCGCCGGTGGACCTGCCGATGCTGGAGGCGTCGATCGAGCTGAAGAAGGATTTCCCCTTCATCAACCTCGCCTCGATGCGGGTACTGTACCGGCAGGTGGCGCCCGCCGCCGCGGCCGCCGAGGCGGTGCCCCCGGCCGAAGCCGCTGTGCCCGCCGAAGCTGTCGCATCTGTCGAAGCCGCGGCGCCCGCCGAGGCCGTCACGCCTGCCGAGGCGGTGGCTCAGGTCGAGGCGCCGCCCGCTGCCGCCGACGCGGTACACCCGCCCGTGGCACCCCGGTTCAGGATCGGCCCGTCGCGGCCGGCATTCGAGGGCGCCACCCCCTGACAAGCCCGAAGGAAGGCGCGCCGCCGGCCGGCCGCGTCGCCCCCCGTCGGCCGGCCCCCTAGGGCCATTTCACCACGGGCGGCATGGAGGAGAGGATCGATTCCACATTGCCGCCGGTCTTCAGGCCGAACACCGTGCCGCGGTCATACAGCAGGTTGAACTCGACATAGCGGCCGCGGCGGATGAGCTGCTCCTCGCGCTCGGCCTCGTTCCACGGCGTGGCGAAGTTGGCGCGTACCAGCTTCGGATAGATGTCGAGGAAGGCCAGCCCGACATCGCGGGTGAAGGCGAAGTCGGCGTCGCGATCGCCCGTATCCAGCCAGTCGTAGAAGATGCCGCCGATGCCGCGCGGCTCCTTGCGGTGCGGCAGCCAGAAATACTCGTCGCACCACGCCTTCAGCCGGCCATGGTCGGCCACCGCATGGGCGTCGCAGGCGGCCTGCATCGCCGCGTGGAAGGCGATCGCATCGGGATCCTCCTGCGAGCGCCGCCGTTCCAGCACCGGGGTGAGGTCGGCGCCGCCGCCGAACCATGCCCGCGAGGTGACGACGAGGCGGGTGTTCATGTGCACCGCCGGCACATGCGGGTTTGCCATGTGGGCGATCAGCGAGATGCCGGTGGCGTGGAAGCGCGGATCGGCCTCGGCGCCGGGGATCTGCTTGCGGAATTCCGGGGCGAACTCGCCGAACACGGTGGAGCAGTGCACGCCGACCTTCTCGAACAGGCGGCCGCGCATCACCGACATCACCCCGCCGCTGCCCGGCGCGCCGGTGTGGTCGGCCCGGTTCCAGGGCGTGCGCTCGAATCGGCCGGGGGCGCCGGGATAGAGCGCGGCCGGCGCCTCGTCCTCCAGGGCCTCGAAGGCGGCGCAGATGCGGTCGCGCAGTTCCTCGAACCATGAGCGGGCGGCGGCCTTGAGCGGCTCGACGCCTGCCGGATCGAGCGGCGTGCCGGGCGCGTTGCGGGCGGCGTCGGCGATATTCTGGTCGGACATCGGCGGGCTTCCTTTCTGCACCGACGCTTCTAGAACCTTTCCGCCCCCGCGCGAAAGGGCGAGGGCCGCGTCGCCGGGCCGCAGACCGGGGCCGGCGGAAATCCATGCTGGCATCGGGGGCGCGACTCGTGTCTGTTCCCTATTGGTTCACATCCGTTCCGCCCCGACATACTCCCGCCGCAGGAAAGGCGGAAAAGGCTGCTCATGCTGACGCGTCTGCTTGTCTGGTTCGAGAACCGCCTCGACCCCTTCCGCCCCATGCCGCCGGCCCGCCCTCCCGAGGGGCTGTGGGCGTTCTACTGGCATTTCGTGCAGCAGGGCGGGCCGATCTTCGTCGCCGCGCTGGCGGCGGCCTTCCTCGTCGCCATCGTCGAGGTGTCGCTGTTCCGCTATGTCGGGCAGATCGTCGACCTGCTGCAATCCTCCTCGCCGGGGGCGATCTTCGCCGACCATGGCGGGCTGCTGCTGTGGATGGCCTTCGTGGTGGTGATCGCCCGGCCGGCGACGCAGGCGCTGCACGATTTCCTGGTGCGGCAGTCGATCAACGCCAATTTCTCCAGCCTGATCCGCTGGCAATCCTATCGCTGGGTAGTGCGCCAGAGCCTCGCCTATTTCCAGAGCGACTTCGCCGGCCGTATCGCCACCCGCGTGCTGCAGGCCGGGCCGGCGGTGCGCGGCTCGGTGGTCGAGGTGATCGATGCGCTCTGGTACGTCTCGGTCTACGCCATCAGCGCGGTGATCCTGTTCGCCGAGGCCGACTGGCGGCTGGCGGTGCCGATCGTCGGCTGGATCGCGCTGTATGTCCTCGCGCTGTCCTACTTTATCCCGCGGGTGCGGGCGCTGTCCAAGGCGATGTCGGAGACCAACTCCGCGCTGACCGGACGCATCGTCGACAGCTACACCAACATCATGACGGTGAAGCTGTTCGCTCATGCCGACCGCGAGGACGCCTATGTCCGCGAGGCGACGCAGCTCCACAACGACGCCTTCCTCGCCCAGCAGCGGCAGATCACCGGCATGGCGATGAGCGTCAGCTGGCTGAACAGCGTGATGCTCGGCTCGGTCGGCGCGCTCGGCGTGTGGCTGTGGTCGACGGGGGCGATCAATCTCGGCGCCATCGCGCTCTCCACCGGCCTCGCCATCCGCATCACCAACATGTCCGGCTGGATCATGTGGGTGGTGACGGGCGTGTTCGAGAATGTCGGCACGGTGCAGGAGGCGATCCTCACCATCGCCCGGCCGCACACGGTGATCGACAGGCCGGCGGCGCCGGCGCTGGCGGTGCCGCGCGGCGAGATCCGCTTCGACGACATCAGCTTCCACTACGGCAAGGGCTCCGGGGTGATCGAGAAGCTTGACCTGGCGGTGAAGCCGGGCGAGCGCATCGGCCTCGTCGGCCCCTCGGGGGCGGGCAAGTCGACGCTGATGAACCTGCTGCTGCGCTTCTACGACCTCGAGGGCGGGCGCATCCTGATCGACGGGCAGGACATTGCCGGCGTGACGCAGGAGAGCCTGCGCGGCCGTGTCGGCGTGGTCACGCAGGACACCTCGCTGATGCACCGCTCGGTGCGCGACAACATCCGCTACGGCCATCCCGAGGCGGACGAGGAGGCGATCTGGCTGGCGGCGCGGCGGGCGCATGCGGCGGAGTTCGTCCAGGACCTCGTCGACCCGCAGGGGCGCCGGGGGCTCGACGCGCATGTCGGCGAGCGCGGGGTGAAGCTGTCGGGCGGCCAGCGCCAGCGCATCGCCATTGCGCGGGTGCTGCTGAAGGACGCGCCGATCCTGGTGCTGGACGAGGCGACCTCGGCGCTCGATTCGGAGATCGAGGCGGCGATCCAGACCAATCTCGACGCGCTGATGCAGGGCAAGACGGTGATCGCCATCGCCCATCGGCTCTCCACCATCGCGCGGATGGACCGGCTGGTGGTGATGGACCATGGCCGCATCGTCGAGATGGGCACCCATGCCGAGCTGATCGAGCGCGGCGGGCTCTATGCGCGGCTGTGGCAGCGCCAGTCCGGCGGCTTCATCGATGTCGAGGAAGACGCGGCGCCGAAAAATGCCCCGCAGAAGGACATCGCGGCGGAGTGAGCCTCACGCCGCCGTGCCGGCCGCCGGGAACGCCCCGAGCTGGCGCAGCGCTTCGCCGGCGATCATCGCCCCCGCCAGCGCCACATTGAGCGAGCGCGCGCCCGCGGCCAACGGGATGAGCAGGCGGGCGTCGGCCGCCGCATGCGCCGCCTCCGGCACGCCGGCGCTCTCGCGCCCCAGCAGCAGCACGTCGCCCGCCGCGAATCGGAAATCGACATAGGAGGCCGCCGCGCGCGTGGTGGCGAGGATGAGGCGCGCGCCCTCCTGCGCCCGCCAGGCCTCGAATGCCGCGAAGCTCGCATGCCGGCGGATCGCGGCACGGTCGAGATAATCCATGCCGGCGCGGCGGAACCCGGCATCGCCCACCGGAAAGCCGGCCGGCTCGACGATGTGCAGCTCGAGCGCCAGGCAGGCGCAGAGCCGCGCCAGCGTGCCGGCATTCGGCGCGATATCCGGCTGGTAGAGGGCGAGGCGGATCGGCATGGCGGCGGTTCCGGGCGTCGGGCTGACCGAAGGTCGCCGGAAACGGCGGGATTGCGGCGACATCATGGCGGCGGCGCGTCTTGCAAGCCAGGGGGGCGGGGCGGACTGCCGCACTGCCGTCATCTGGACAAGGCGCCGGGAGGGTGCAATTAGAGGCAGTCGAAGGTAAGCCGACCGCGCGGCCGGCCGCATCGGCGTTGCGTCATGCCGAGGGGCGGGTGGCCGGTTGACATGTCGGCAGCCAGGCATTTCGGCGGCGCGCCGCTCGGGTAGCGAGCCGCCTCGTGCATCGTTCGATGGGCGTGAGGGGAAAGGAAACACTCGTGGCATCAACCGGAACGGCGGAAACCACGCGCCGCGACTTCCTCTATATCGCGACCGGCGCCATGGGCGCGGTCGGGGCCGCCGCCCTGGTGTGGCCCTTCATCTCGCAATTGCAGCCGGACGCCTCGGTGCTGGCGCTTTCCTCGACCGAGGTCGACCTCGGCCAGATCCAGGAAGGCCAGATCGTCACCGTGAAGTGGCGGGGCAAGCCGGTCTTCGTGTGGAACCGCTCCGCGAAGGACATCGAGGAAGCCAAGGCGGTGCCGGTCTCCGCGCTGCTGGACCCGATCGCCCGCAATCCGAACCTCGCGACGCCCGATTCCCCCGCCACCGACGCCAACCGCGCGGCGGTGGGCGAGGGGCGCGAGAAGTGGCTCGTGGTCATCGGCATCTGCACCCATCTCGGCTGTGTCCCGATCGGTCATATGGGCGAGTATGACGGCTGGTTCTGCCCCTGCCACGGCTCGGAATATGACAGCGCGGGCCGCGTCCGCCGCGGTCCGGCGCCGGAGAACCTCTGGATCCCGCCTTACAATTTCGTGTCCGACACGAAGATCTCCATCGGCTGAGCCGAGCATCCGGGAAAGAGACAGATGAGCGGACACGCAACGTTCGAGCCGAAGAACCCGGCCCTGAAGTGGTTCGAGAGTCGGCTGCCCCTGGTCGGGCTGATCCATTCCTCCTTCGTCGCCTACCCCACGCCGCGCAACCTGAACTACTGGTGGACCTTCGGCGGCATCCTGTCGCTGATGCTGGCCTGCCAGATCCTGTCGGGCGTGGTGCTGGTGATGCACTACACGCCGCATGTGACGCTGGCCTTCGATTCGGTCGAGCACATCATGCGCGACGTCTCCTATGGCTGGCTGCTGCGCTACATCCATGCGAACGGCGCCTCGATGTTCTTCATCGCGGTGTACATCCACATGTTCCGCGGCCTGTATTACGGGTCCTACAAGGCGCCGCGCGAGGTGCTGTGGATCCTCGGCTGCATCATCTACCTCCTGATGATGGCCACCGCCTTCATGGGCTACGTGCTGCCGTGGGGCCAGATGAGCTTCTGGGGCGCCACCGTCATCACCAACCTGTTCTCGGCCTTCCCGGTGGTCGGCCCGACCATCGTCGAGTGGCTGTGGGGCGGCTTCGCGGTCGACAACCCGACGCTCAACCGCTTCTTCTCGCTGCACTACCTGCTGCCCTTCATGATCGCCGGCGTCGTCGTGCTGCACATCTGGGCGCTGCATGTCGTCGGCCAGAACAACCCGACCGGCGTCGAGCCGAAGACCCCGAAGGACACCGTGCCCTTCACCCCCTACGCGACCATCAAGGACGCGTTCGGCATGGTGTGCTTCCTGATCTTCTTCGCCTGGTTCCTGTTCTACATCCCGAACTATCTCGGCCACGCCGACAACTACATCCCGGCCAACCCGCTGGTGACGCCCGCCCACATCGTGCCGGAATGGTACTACCTGCCGTTCTACGCGATGCTGCGCGCCATCCCCTCGAAGCTCGGCGGCGTGCTGACCATGTTCAGCGCCATCATCGTGCTGTTCTTCGTGCCGTGGCTGGACACCTCGAAGGTGCGCTCGGGCGTCTACCGCCCGCTGTTCAAGCAGTTCTTCTGGATCTGGGTGGCGGTGTGCATCGGGCTCGGCTGGCTGGGCTCCAAGCCGGCCGAGGGCGGCTACATCGTCGCCGGCCGCATCCTGACCTTCTGGTACTTCGCCCACTTCCTGATCATCCTGCCGCTGCTCGGCCTGTTCGAGAAGCCGAAGGCGGTGCCGGCCTCGATCACCGAGGCGGTGCTGGGCAAGAAGGGGGGCGCCCCCGCATCCGTCGGCGTCAACGCGCCGCAGACCAAGGGCTGAGCGGGGAATCGAACGATGAACAAGCTGATGTCCTCGCTCTCCACCCTCCCGCTGCGGCGCGGCCTGATCGGCGGCGCCCTGGCCGGTGCCCTCCTGCTCGCCGGCGGCCTCGCCCCGGCGACGGCCCAGGAACATGGCGGCACCAAGCCGCACCGCGAACACTGGAGCTTCGCCGGCCCGTTCGGCAAGTTCGACCAGGCGCAGTTGCAGCGCGGCTTCCAGGTGTTCAAGGAAGTCTGCTCCTCCTGCCACTCGGCGCATCTGCTCGCCTTCCGCAACCTCGCCCAGCCGGGCGGCCCGCACTTCAGCGAAGAGCAGGCCAAGGTGGTGGCGGAAGAGTACAAGGTGCAGGACGGCCCCAACGACGCCGGCGACATGTTCGAGCGCCCGGCACGGCTGTCCGACCGCTGGCCCTCGCCCTTCCCGAACGAGCAGGCGGCCCGCGCTTCGAACGGCGGCGCTTTCCCGCCGGACTTCTCGACGCTGGCCAAGGCGCGCACCTATGAGGTGGGCTTCCCCGGCTTCCTGATCGACATCTTCACCCAGTATCAGGAGCAGGGTCCCGACTACATCCACGCGCTGCTGAACGGCTATGTCGATCCGCCGGAAGGCGTGCAGGTGCCGGAAGGCGGGCATTACAACACCTATTTCCCTGGCCACTTCATCAAGATGCCGCCGCCGATCTCCGCCGACCAGGTGACCTATACCGACGGCACGCCGCAGACGGTGGACCAGTATTCGCGCGACGTGACCGCCTTCATGATGTGGGTGGCCGAGCCGCATCTGGAGGCCCGCAAGCGGCTGGGCTTCCAGGTGATGATCTTCCTGATCGTCTTCGCCGGCCTGCTCTACTTCACCAAGAAGAAGGTGTGGAAGGCGGTCCACGACCACTGACGCCGCCGCCCTGCCGGGCGGTGTCGCGACGGCTATGGCAAGGGCCCCTCGCGGGGCCCTTTGCTTTTGGTGCCAGCGGTGTCCGCCGGCTTTCGCCATGCCCGCCACGATCCGGCCGGCAGCCCTCGCTCCGGCGCCCTCTTCGGAGGTGGCCGGGCTTCAACGGGGCGTCACATGTCGGCAGGTAGCTTGTTCCGCGAGATGGCCATACGATCGCGGCTGGCCGGGCGAGCGGGGGATGGGGCATGGCGACGGCGACCTACAGCTACCTCTATCAGGCGGGTGGCGCCGGCGGCACCGTCCCCGGCGATGGACTGCCGCAGCTGGGCAGCAACGTCACGGTGACGGAGGGGACCGATGACGGTGTCTTCTCGGTCTCGGAAACCCTCGTCATCGAGCCCGCGCCGGCCGGGATGATCCCGCCCGTTACCTATCTCGGCACGATCGACGGCGGCATCGCGGTGCAGGACGGCAACGGTTCCTATTACTGGGTGACCAACCGCACCTACGAGCCGAGCGACGAGACGCCCTTCAGCGCCGTGGATTCGCCGGCCTGCTTCCTCGCCGGCACCCTGATCGCCACGCCGGAAGGCGCGGTGCCGGTGGAGAGGCTGAAGGCGGGTGACCTCGTGCGGACCGTCGGCGGCGCGGCGCGGCCGGTGCGCTGGCTCGGGCGGCAGACCGTCTCCACGCGCTTCACCGATCCCCTGCGGGTGCTGCCGGTGCGCATAGAGGCGGGCGCGCTGGGCGAGGGGGTGCCGGCGCGCGACCTTCATCTTTCCGCCGACCATGCGCTGTGGCTGGACGGCCTGCTGGTGCAGGCCGGGGCGCTGGTGAACGACGTCACCATCACCCGTCGCGCGGACGTGCCGGAAAGCTTCGTCTACTACCATGTGGAGCTGGACGACCACGCCCTCATCCTCGCCGAGGGCGTGCCGGCGGAGAGCTTCGTCGACAATGTCAGCCGTCGCCGCTTCGACAATTGGCAGGAGGCGCCGGCGAGGGAACCGAATGGCGCGATGCGGGAAATCGATCTGCCGCGCGTGAAGTCGTCTCGCCAGCTGCCGCCGGCGCTGGCCCGCCGGCTGGCCGAGCGGGCGCGGCTGAGAGCCGGCATCCCCACGCAGGTCGCCTAGACGGCTTTCGCCGCCGCTCAGCTTTCCTCCCGCTCGACGAAGACGCAGTCGTCGAGCGCGAAGACCGGGCGGCCGAACTGATCGGTGCCGGTCTCGTGGGTGAAGACGAGGCCCCATTCCGGGCGGCTGGCGCTCGGCTTCTTCGCGATCACCTCGCTGGCGAAGGTGACGGTATCGCCGGCCAGCACCGGGCGCAGCCATTTGAGGTTCTTGAAGCCCGGGGAGGGGCCGATGCGCGGCACCGGGCGGCCCTGCCGGTGCAACTCGGCATGATGGCGGGCGATGGCCTGCGCCCGCAGGCGGGCGGCGACCGCCGCGGTGTGCCAGCCGGAGGCGGCGAGCCCGCCGAAATGCATGCGCGCGCCGACCGCGGCGTCGAGATGGAAGGGCTGCGGATCGAAGCTGCGGGCGAAGGCGGTGATCTCCTCGGCGAAGAAGCTGTGCGAGCCGAGCGGGGTGACGGTGCCGACCACGACATCCTCGAAGAAGTCCATGACGCCCTCCTCAGGCCGGCCGGAAGCCGGGATTGCGCCGGCCGAGCATGAAGGCGCCGGTGAGCTCGCACACCGGCCGGTTCCCGGCGTCCAGCAATTCGAGCCGCATCTTGACGATGCCCATGTCCGGCCGGCTCTTCGAGGAGCGGGTCTCCAATATGTGGCGGCGCAGGCTCAGCACCGTGCCGGGCCGCACCGGGGCCAGGAAGCGCGCCTCGTCGACGCCCGGCGAGCCGAGGCAATCGGCATTGGCGAGCACCCCGTCCACCAGCAGCCGCATGGCGATGGCGCAGATGTGCCAGCCGGAGGCGCAGAGCCCGCCCACCGCGCTGGCGCCGGCGGCGGCGTCATCGAGATGCAGCGGGTTGGGATCGTATTTGCGCGCGAAGGCGACGATTTCCTCGCGGCCGACCACATAGCGCCCGCTCACCGCGACATGGCCCTCGTGGAAGTCCTCCCAGAAGAGCATAGGCGCCCCCGCTCCGTCCCCGACTCCAGCCTTTATGACAGGCGAGGGGCGCGTCGAGGTCAAGCCATTCGCCGCGACGACGGCGATCCGCCTCAGGCTTCCGGCCTTTCGCGAGGCGGTTGTCGACCGCGGGCACGAGGCGGGCAGGCGCGTTCGGCCGCCCGGGCGTGGGGTTTTGAACTCGAGGTGGCCGGGGAAAGGGCCGAGGCGCACGTCTCGGCGATTCCGTGGCCGGCGGGTCCCGGGGGCACCTCGCCAGCTCGCTGGGCCCGGTGGCGACAGGCGCGGCCGGCGAGCGGGACGCCCCGAGGGAGCGGTGTTGTCATCGGCCACACCAGCAGTGGGCGGAACGGGGGCGCTCGACGGGAGCGGCCTTGCCCCCTGGGCGTCCCCGCTGGAGGCGGGGAGGCCGGGCGCGGGGCGCCACGGCCGCTCGTTGTTCCGGCCTTGGCCGGGTCAGTTGGCGAAGCGGAAATGCAGCACGTCGCCATCGGCGACGACATATTCCTTGCCTTCGAGCCGCAGCCGGCCGGCGTCGCGGGCGCCGGCCTCGCCCTTGCCCTTGACGTAGTCGTCATAGGCGATGGTCTCGGCGCGGATGAAGCCCTTCTCGAAATCGGTATGGATGACGCCCGCCGCCCCCGGCGCCTTGGTGCCGGCGGTGATGGTCCAGGCGCGCGCTTCCTTCGGACCGACGGTGAAATAGGTGACGAGCTGCAGCAGCTCGTAGCCGGCGCGGATGACGCGGTTGAGGCCGGGCTCGTCGAGGTCGATGGCCTCGAGATATTCCTTCTGCTCCTCGGGCGGCAGCACGGCGATCTCGCTCTCGATCTTGGCGGAGACGACGACCGCCTTGGCGCCTTCCTTCGCCGCCTGCTCGAACACCTGCGCGGAGAGCGCGTTGCCCTCCTTCGCCGAGGCTTCCTCGACATTGCAGACATAGAGCACGGGCTTCGAGGACAGCAGGCCGAGCATGCGGAAGGCCTTCTGCTCCTCCGGCTTGACGTCGACCAGGCGGGCCGGCTTGCCCTCGCGCAGCAGGACGAGGGCGCGGCTGATCAGGTCGAACAGTTCCTTGGATTCCTTGTCGCCGCCCTTGGCCTTCTTCTCCAGCGCCGGGGCGCGCTTCTCGAGACTCTCGAGATCGGCCAGCATCAGCTCGGTCTCGATGGTGTCGATGTCGTTGAGCGGCGCGATCTTGCCGTCGACATGGGTGATGTCGCCATCCTCGAAGCAGCGCACCACATGGGCGATGGCGTCGCATTCGCGGATATTGGCGAGGAACTGGTTGCCGAGGCCCTCGCCCTTCGACGCGCCGCGCACCAGGCCGGCAATATCGACGAAGGTGAGGCGGGTGGGGATGATCTGCCCCGAGCCGGCGATTTCCGCCAGCGTGTCGAGCCGCGGGTCCGGCACCGCCACGTCGCCGACATTCGGCTCGATGGTGCAGAACGGATAGTTGGCCGCCTGCGCCGCCGCCGTCTGCGTCAGCGCGTTGAAGAGGGTCGACTTGCCGACGTTCGGCAGGCCGACGATGCCGCATTTGAAGCCCATGGTGCGATGCTCTTGAAATGTCCGATGTGTCGCCGACGTGGTTAGGCAAGCGCGCGCGGGAGCGCAAGCGCCGTGGCCCCCGCCGGGGCTATTTCGCGGCCTCGCCGGCCAGCTTGACCGTGCCGAAGCCCTGTGCCTCCAGGAAGAGATGCAGCCGGCTCTGGAACTCGTCGACCCGGCCGGCGACCAGCAGCCCGGCACAATCGGCGCAGCCATCCTCCACCGCTTCCACCCAGTTGCGCTCGGCCTTGGCGAAATCGCCCAGCACGAAGGGCATGACGAGGTTCCTGTCGCCGGGATGGCCGATGCCGAGCCGTACCCGGCCGTAATCATTGCCGCAATGGGCGGTGACGGAGCGCAGGCCGTTATGGCCGGCATTGCCGCCGCCGAACTTGGCCCGCACCTTGGCGGGCGGCAAATCGAGCTCGTCATGGAAGACGAAGATGTGCTTCAGCTCGATCTTGTAGAAGCGCTGCGCCTCGGCGACGGCGCGGCCGCTCTCGTTCATGAAGGTCTCGGGCAGCAGCGCCAGCACCTTCTCGCCGGCGATCTCGCCCTCGCAGGCGGCGCCCTGGAAGCGGCGGCGCCAGGGCGAGAAACGATGGCGGCGGGCGATGGCGTCCACCACCATGAAGCCGATATTGTGCCGGTTGCCGGCATATTTCGGCCCGGGATTTCCGAGCCCGGCGAAGAGGAACATCCCTGGCCCCGTGGCGCTGACCGCAGCGGTCCCTGAAACGAGAAGGAGCCGGAAGCGGGCTTCCGGCTCCAGATTTCATCCGCCGCGCCCTGATCGCGCGGGAACGTAGCGGGTCGCGTCGGCCGATCAGGCCTTGGCGGCCTCGGCAGCCGCCGCGGCGGCTTCGTCGGCCTCGGCTTCCTTGAGGCCCGACGGCGCCACGATGGTGGCCAGCGTATCGTCGCCATGGCCGGCCCAGGTGACGCCCGCCGGCAGCTTCACCTTCGACAGGTGGACCGAGTCGCCGAAGGCGGCGCCGGAGACGTCAACCTCGATCGCGTCGGGAATGGCGTCGGCCGGAGCGTTCAGCGACACGCTATGGGCGACGATGTTGAGCGTCGCGCCCTGCTTGAAGGCGGCGCCGGTGTCGGCACCGAGGAAATGCACCGGCACGTCGACGGTCAGGGTGGCGCCGATGGCGACCCGCAGGAAGTCGATGTGCAGCGGGAAATCCTTCACCACATCGAGCTGGTAGTCGCGCGGGATGACGCGGTGCGTCTCGCCGTCGACGTCGATGTTGAACAGGGTGGTCAGGAAGTGGCCGGCATAGATGATCTTGTTGATCTCGACATGGTCGAGGGTGATGCCGACGGGGGCCTTCCCGTCGCCATAGATCACGGCGGGCACGCGGCCGGCGCGACGCTCGGCACGGGCGGCCCCCTTGCCGCTCTTCGCGCGGGCCTGCGCCTTCAGTTCCTTGATGGCGGACATGCTTGAATTC
Organism: Ancylobacter oerskovii; assembly: GCF_018390555.1. Lineage (GTDB taxonomy): Bacteria > Pseudomonadota > Alphaproteobacteria > Rhizobiales > Xanthobacteraceae > Ancylobacter > Ancylobacter oerskovii. Next base: position 214,700 of record NZ_JAHBGB010000044.1, read on the forward strand.
CTTGTTTGCAAAAGGAGAGGGCCGCTCGCGCGGCCCGGTCCCTTCAGGCTGGGTCTGGTGGTGCCGCAGCGGGCCTCCAGGGGTGCGGAATGGCTGCAGCGAGCGGCTCAATAGCAGCAAAAGCCTTCTGCGGCAATGCTTGCCTCAACGCCCGCCGCCATCGCGCGCCGCCGGGCGGCTAGAACTTGCCCAGCACGCCGGCCTTCACCACGCCGCTGGCGTTCGAATCCACCGGCGCCGAACGCTGGACCGAGATGAAGCGCTCATAGGTGCCCATCGGCGCGCGCCATTCCACGCCGGTGTTGACGGTGGAGGAACTGTCCATCTCGACGGTGGCGCCGAGCTTGTCGCCCGTGCCGAGGCTGTCCAGCGGCACGCTGTAGCTGCTGCCGACGGTATAGCCGTCATAGACGGAGGGCGTGCCGGTGGAGGCCGAGGCGCCCAGCTGGCTGGTGCCGTAGAGCGAGAGATTGTCCATGGAATAGCCGACGCGGCCCTTCACCTCGCCATTGCCGCTGCCGGCCTGCCGGTTGAGCAGCGAGGAGACCGGGGCGGTGGCCGACATGCTGGTGGAGACGCCGACGCTGACCGGACCGCGCTCGACGAACTGGACGCTGGTGGGCAGCCGGGACCCCTTCGGCGCCGCGACGGACTTGCGTTCCGGCAGCTGCGCGTTGGGCGCCGGCTTCTCGCTCGCCAGCTCCGGCGTGCCGCCGAGGCCGAGATCGAGGCTCTCATAGAGCGAAGGCGGCGTCCATTCCTCGACCGGGGTGTCGGCGATCCGCGGCGGGGCGGGCTCGGGTATGTCGGCCGGGCGCGGCGGGGGGAGCGCCGGCGCGGCGGCCGCTTCCGGGGCCTCCCGCGGGTCGGCGGGCGTGACGATGACGGTGACGCCGGCCCATGGATCGACCGGGTCATAGGGCAGCGGCCCGCCCATGGACTGGGCGAGGGCCATGGCCGGCGTCAGCGCCGTGCCGGCCGCACAGAGCAGGAGGGACAGGCGAACCGGCCTGTGGCCACGCAAGTGGGTGCGTTGCATCGGGTCGTCCCGTTGGATTCGACGAGCCCGAGTCTATGCGGCCGAAAAGTGGAATGAGCATGGCGCAGCGCACACAAACGCGTGCGCTGCGGTGAGGGAAGGCCGTTCCGGCGAAACAGCGCCTCAGTTGAACAGGCTGGAGACGCTTTCCTCGTGCGCAGTGCGCCCGATCGCCTCGGCCAGCAGGCTGGCGATGGAAATGACGCGGATGTTGCGCGCCACCCGCACCGCCTCGGTGGGCTGGATCGAATCGGTGATCACCAGTTCCTTGAGATTGGAGGCGGTGACGCGGGCCACCGCGCCGCCGGAGAGCACGCCATGGCTGATATAGGCGTGCACCTCGGTGGCGCCGCGCTCCAGCAGCGCGTCGGCGGCGTTCACCAGCGTGCCGCCGGAATCGATGATGTCGTCGACCAGGATGCAGCGCTTGCCGCGCACGTCGCCGATGACGTTCATCACCTCGCTCTCGCCGGGGCGCTCGCGGCGCTTGTCGACGATGGCGAGCTGGGCGTCGATGCGCTTGGCGAGCGCGCGGGCGCGCACCACGCCGCCGACGTCCGGCGACACCACGGTGATGTCGTTGAGGTCGAAGCGCGACTTCACGTCCTGCACCATCACCGGGGCGGCGAACAGGTTGTCGGTCGGTATGTCGAAGAAGCCCTGGATCTGCCCGGCGTGCAGGTCGACGGTGAGCACGCGGTCGGCGCCGGCATGGGTGATCAGGTTGGCCACCAGCTTGGCGGAGATCGGCGTGCGGCCGGAGGAGCGGCGGTCCTGCCGCGCATAGCCGAAATAGGGCAGCACGGCGGTGATGCGGCGGGCGGAGGAGCGGCGCAGCGCATCGATGATGATGAGCAGCTCCATCAGATGGTCGTTGGTCGGGAAGGAGGTCGACTGCAGGACGAAGACATCCTTGCCGCGGACATTCTCCTGGATCTCGACGAAGATCTCCATATCGGCGAAGCGCCGCACCACCGCCTTGCTCAGCGGCGTGGCGAGATAGGCGCCGATCGCCTCGGCGAGGGGGCGGTTGCTGTTGCCCGCGACCAGTTTGATCGACCCGTTATTGCTGGACATTCCGGCACGCGCTCCAAGCCGTAGATTCACTGCGCGAGGTCATCGCGCCTTCCTCGCGGCCGTCGCACGACCGTCGCGAGGTCCTGATAGGCGGGCCGGCCAGCCCTGTAAAGCCACACCAACGCAGGATTTGCGCGAGCCGGACACCGGGTGTCGGGGCGGCAACGCCGCGGATGCGGGGCAGGCGGCGCGATCGGGCGGGTGGCCAGTGACTTGCGGCCAGTGACTTGCGGCCAGTGACTTGCGGCCAGTGACTTGCGGCCAGTGACTTGCGGTCAGTGACTTGCGGTGAGGGCAAGCGTCGAGGTGGTCCCGTCCACCGGCGCCTCGCCGCCGGCATCGGCGACCGGCGGGCCGTCATCGGTGCGCACCGGCTCGTAGGGATCCTCGGCCACGGCGGGCTCGGGCGCCGGATCGTCCGTGCTGGCCGGCTTGCGCGGCGCCGTCGGGTTCTGCGCGAGGCGGGTGGAGATTTCCGTGAGGCTCTGGGCGGCGATGCGGTCGAGCATGGCCTGATCGACATTGGCCCAGACATCGGCCCCGGTGCCGGCCGGCTCGGCGCCGGAGACGCGCAGCACCCGCTCGCGATCCTGGTCGTAGACGTCCCATGCCCAGTCGACGCTGCCCTTGCCGTTCTCGACGACGGCGACGAGATAGCCGCGCACGCGATAGGGCGCGTTGCTGTCGCGGGAGGCGACCGGGATGCGCTGGGTGCCGGCCTCGGCGGACAGGCTGGTGACGAGCTTGTCGAACACCGGCTCCGGCGGGCCGTCGATGGATTCAAAGGCAAGGGCGCGGGGCGCGGCGGAGCGCGAGGCGAGCGTGCGGGAGGAGGACGAGGGAGAGGAGGAAGCCTGCACGGCCGACCCCGCGGCACTGGCCACCGGCTTGTTGGCGCCGCCGGTCTGGCAGGCCGCCAGCCCGAGGGCGATGACGGTGGCTGCCGCGGCGGGTGCGAACCGGCGAAGTCGCCGGTCGAGCTGTTCCATCATCAAGCGCCGTCCCCTTGCGGGCCGGTCGCTGCGCGTGTCCGTGCCGGAGCGATTCGGCGCGGCCGCGCCGTCGCCGGCACATCCGGGGCAAATCGTTAACGGGAATTAACGATGAAATCCAGAGGGGCACCCGTTAACGGCTCGTTACCGTTAACGGTGACGAGATAGGTCCGGCCGAGGCACATGGCGGTTTCGGTCTCGCTGTCCATCAGGATCATGTGGGCGAACATCACCATCCCCGGCTCCAGCACCCAGGGATTGGCCTCGTAGAACATCGGCGGGTCCATCCAGGACGGGGTGAACTTGGCGCCGAGCGAATAGCCGCAGGCGGCGAGCCGGTGATCGGCCAGGCCGTGGCCGTCCATCACCTCGCTATGGGCGGCGAACACCTCGCCGGCGGTGCGGCCGGGGACGATGTGGCGGGCGCAGGCCTCGAGCGCCCGCTTCGCGGCGTCGAACAGGTCGGTATGGCGATCATAGGGCTCGCCGATGACGACGGTCTCCATCATCGCCGCATGGTAGTGGCGATAGGCGCCGGCCCATTCCAGCGTGATCTGGTCGCGCGCGCCGAGGCGGCGGCGGCCGGACTTGTAGCGGCAGAGCAGGGCGTCGCGGGCGGAGCCGATGATGAACTCGTTGCCGGGGTAGTCGCCGCCGCCCTTGAAGATGGCGCCCTGCATGGCGGCGAGCACCTCGCCCTCGTCGACGCCGGGGGCGATGAGGTCGATGGCCGCCTGCCGGGCGTCGAGCGCCAGCTGGCCGGCCTTGCGGACGTAGAAGATTTCCTCCTCCGACTTCACCGCCCGGAGATAATCGACGAGGCCGGAGGCATCGGAGAGGGCGGCGAAGCCCTCGAAAGCGGCGTCGAGCTTGCGGCCATTGGCGGCGGTGAGGCCGTAGCTGTCATATTCGACGCCGATGCGGGCATGGGTGCCGCCGAGATCGGCCACCATGTCGCGCAATTGCTGCTGCGGCGTGGAATGCGCGGAATCGCGCCAGATGCGGATGTCCTCGATCAGCGAGGTGTGCTGCGCCTGCCTGAGGTCCGCCGAACGGGTGAGCAGGGCGAAACGGCCATCGGCGCCCAGCCACAGCGACTGGAAGAAGCAGAAGCCGAACGTGTCGTAGCCGGTGAGCCAGTACATCGATTCCTGCTGGAACATCAGCAGGCCGTCGAGTTGGCGCTCCGCCATCTCCGCCAGCAGGCGGTTCTTGCGGCGCTCGAATTCCCGGGTGGTGAAATGCAGGCTCATGGCTCAAGGCACCAGGGTGATGGCGGCGATCAGCCGGCCGTAATCGGGCTCGCCGCGATGGGTGGCGCGACGATAGGAATAGAAGCGGGCCTCGTCGGCATAGGTGTCGAGGCCGAGGTCCTCGACGGTGCCGACCCCGAGGCGGGCCAGGCGGGCGGCGATGTAGCCGGGCAGGTCGAACATCGCGTGGCCCGGCCGTTCGGACGGCGCCAGGAAACGATCATTGCCGGCGTCGAGCGCGGTGACGTTGGCGACGAAGTCCGGGCCCACCTCGTAGCTCGGCTGGCGGATCAGCGGGCCGATGGCGGCGACGATGCGCTCGCGGCGGGCGCCGAGTTCCTCCATGCGCGCGACGGTGCTGTCGAGCACGCCGCCGACCGCGCCCTTCCAGCCGGCGTGGGCGGCACCGACGACGCCCGCCTCGGCATCGGCGAACAGCACCGGGCCGCAATCGGCGATCGAGACGCTGATGGCGATGCCGGGCGTATCGGTGGCGAGCGCGTCGGCCTTGGGGCGCTCGCCCCAGGGGGCGCGGGCGAGGAGGCAGTCCGGCGAATGGACCTGCCAGCAGGTGAGGAAGTGCGTCGGCGGCACGTCGAGCGCGGCGGCCATGCGGGCGCGGTTCTCGACGACGTTGCCCGGCACGTCGCTGGAGCCGGTGCCGCCGTTGAGACCGGCATAGATGCCCTCCGACACGCCGCCCTCGCGGGTGAAGAAGGCGTGGCGGATGCCGGGCAGCGCCTTGAGCGCGGGGGATTCGACCTTCATGCGGAACCTCCGAATTCGTCTTCCGGCGCGAATCCCGCCGGGGCGCCGAGATGAGGATGCACCAGCGCGAGCGCCTTGAAGAGGGTGCCCATGCCCTGCTCGTGCGTGCCGGCGAGGCGGAGCGCGGCGGCATCGATGGCCGCGGCGGCCTCCGGCGAGGCATCGCGCTTCAGCCGACCGGCGCGGGCCTCGAGGCCGAGCCGGCCCAGCAACTCGCCCTGGCCGACGGGCCCGAAGGCGCGGCCCCCGTTGGCGCGGGCGGCGGCGGCGAGAGCGGCGAAATCGACATGCGCGGTGAGGTCGGCCTCGCCGGGATGGGCGAGCGGGTCGTCATAGGCGTGCGCACGCAACGCCTGCAGCGTGTCGCCGAAGCCGCCGGCGTGCCCGTAATCGACGAACAGCGCCGCGCCGCCGTCGCGGGGAAGGCGCGCCCCGACATGGGCGGCGACGCTCCGGCCGAGCGGGCAGATTTCGAGCAGCGCCCCCGCCGGGGTGGCGAGCAGCCGGTGCTCGTCGGCGGCGTCGAGGCGGGCGCCGGGACGCAGCCCGAAAGCGAGCGCGCCTTCGGCGTCGAGCCCGACCATGCGCTCGGCGATGCCCTCCGGCGTGCGGACGAACTGGCGGACCGGCAGGGCGTCGATGAATTCGTTGGCGAGAAGGATGAGCGGGCCGGCGGGCAGGTCCTCCACCCGATCGGCCCATTCGATGCGATGGCCGGCGAGGGCGGCGCGCTGGACATCCCGCAGGCGCGGCGAGGCCTCGACCAGCACGAGGCGGGCGGCGTCGAGAAAGCCGGGAACGACGCGGGCGGCGCGCAGGGCATCGGCCATCAGCGTGCCGCGGCCGGGCCCGAGCTCGGCGAATACGAAGGGGGAGGGCGCGCCGAGGCGCATCCAGGCATCGGCCGCCCACAGGCCGAGCAGCTCGCCGAACATCTGGCTGATCTCCGGCGCGGTGACGAAATCGCCGGCGCGGCCGAAGGGTTCGCGGGTGGAATAGTAGCCGTGGCGGGGGTGGAACAGGCACTCGGCCATGAAATCCGCCACGGTGAGCGGGCCGTCGGCCGCGATCCGGGCGGCGAGAGCGGAGGCGAGCGGCGTGGGCGTCCCGCTCATGCGCGGGCGCGCTGGTCGAGCGGCGGGCGGCGGGCCGAATGCCAGGCGAGCCAGGCGCCGAACAGCACCATCGGCACCGACAGCACCATGCCCATGGTCAGCCAGCCGCCATAGAGATAGCCGAGCTGCGCATCCGGCTCGCGCACGAATTCCACGATGATGCGCGAGATGCCGTAGAGCATGACGAACAGGCCGCCGACGATGCCGGGGCGGGCCAACGCCCGGAAGCCGTGGATGGCGATCTGCAGGATGACGAAGATGGCGATGCCTTCCAGCGCCGCCTCGTAGAGCTGGCTGGGATGGCGCGGCAGCGGGCCGCCGGTGGGGAACACGAATGCCCAGGGCACATCGGTGACGCGGCCCCACAATTCGCCATTGATGAAATTGGCGAGGCGGCCGAGGAACAGGCCGATCGGCACCACCGCGGCGGCGATGTCCAGCATCGACATCAAGGGCAGGCCGCGGCGGCGGCAGAACAGCGCCATGGCGAGGATGGAGCCGAGGAAGCCGCCGTGGAAGGACATGCCGCCATGCCAGACGGTGAGCGCTTCCATCGGGTGATCGGCATAATAGGGCAGGTTGTAGAACAGCACATAGCCGATGCGCCCGCCGAGGATGACGCCAAAGGCGACCCACACCACGGCATCGTCGAACTCTTCCGGCGCGATGGCTGCCTTGCCGCCCCAGAGCGCCGGCGTGGCGCAGAGCTTCTTCGCCAGCCACCAGCCGATGAGCAGGCCGGCGACATAGGCGAGGGCGTACCAGCGGACGGCGAAGGGGCCGAGCTGGACCAGCACCGGATCGATGGCCGGGAAGGGCAGGGCGAGAAGCGGCGAAGCGATCAGCATGAAGGATCCGGGCTGCGGGGCCGACGACGGCGCGCCCGGCCGCGGCACGACTCGCGCGGCATTCGGCGCCGTCACGGTCTTGCCTCCCTCGCGTGACAGGATCAAGGCCGAGATGGGTCGCTGCGGCCGGCAAACCGCCGCCCCCGGCGTGTGGAATATGGGTGCGGGCGGCGTCGCGCCCTTGCGGTGCGGGGACTTGCGCCCCATTGTTCAAGCCGAGGCGTCACGCCGGGAGAGAGTAGACATGACCCAGACCACGAGCCGCATCTTCGACGATTTTGCGCGCCTGATGAACGATGCCGCCGGCGTCGCCACCGGCGTGCGGCGCGAGGCCGAGACGGTGATGCGCGCTCAGGCCGAGCGTATCCTGCGCGAGCTCGACGTGGTGACGCGCGAGGAGTTCGACACGGTGAAGGATCTCGCCGCCGCCGCCCGCGAGGAGAACGAGGAGCTGAAGGCGCGGATCACGGCGCTGGAAGCCCGGCTCGCCACGCCCGACGCGGCCGAATGAGGGGGGCTGTGGACGCCGGGCCGCGAGGCTTGCGGCATCCCGCGAATCCCTGACACCTTCAATCTATTGATTGTCGAGAGGCGATCACCCACGAACGGTCGTAGCGAGGTACGGATTCAGCGCGATATAGTCGGATCACGGTGATTCGTTCGGAGAACGAAGGAGTTGCCGGCCTGCTGCCCGCGTTGTGTGCGTTCGACCCCCTCCCGCGTCCCAGCCTCGCGAGGTCGAGCATGACCTATACCGATTTCGAAGCCGACACCCGGATCAATCCCCTCGATCTCGTCGAACGCATGGCCGCGCTCAACGAATGGTCGTTCGAACGCTCGGCCGAGGATGAGATCACCATTTCGGTGGAGGGGCGGTGGACCGATTGCCACGTCTCCTTCCAGTGGATGGACGAGGTGGAAGCGCTGCACATCGCCTGCGCCTTCGACCTGAAGGTGCCGGAGAAGCGCAAGAACGAGGTGCTGCGGCTGCTGTCGCTGATCAACGAGCAGATGTGGGTCGGCCATTTCGACCTGTGGTCGAAGGAGGGCGTGATCATGTTCCGCCATGCCCTGCTGCTCGCCGGTGCCGAGGCGACCGATCGCCAGTGCGAAGTGCTGATGGAAGTCGCGGTGGAGGCGGTGGAGCGCTATTTCCCGGCCTTCCAGTTCGTGGTCTGGGCCGGCAAGTCGGCGCGCGAGGCGATGGACGCCACCCTGTTCGAGACCATCGGCGAAGCGTAGCGAGGCGCCGGCGGCGTTCGCTGCCGGAGATGCGGTGGACACCGGTGCCGCCGGGGCAGCATTGATCGGGCGAATCCGCTAATCCCTTGCCCGATACCGCTCAGGCGGCGCAGAGGCGCGAGGCGACACCATGGCTCTTCTTTCCGATATTCCCGGCCGTGTCCTGCTGGTGGGGGCCGGCAAGATGGGCGGTGCCATGCTCGAAGGCTGGATCGGCCTCGGGCTGGAGCCCGCCCGGATCGCCGTCGTCGATCCGGGTCCGCCGCCGGAAGTGGCGGCGATGCTGGAAGCGCGCGGCGTGGCGCTCAATCCGCTCAATGGCGGGCCGCCATCGGTGATGCTGGTGGCGGTGAAGCCGCAGGTGGCCCCCGACGTGCTTGCCAAGGTGGCGCCGCTCGCCGGGCCGGGCACGCTGGTGGTCTCGGTGATGGCCGGCCGCACGCTCGCCTTTCTCGAGGAGCATTTCGCGCCGGGCACGGCGGTGGTGCGCTCGATCCCCAACACCCCGGCGGCGATCGGGCGTGGCGTCACGGTGGCGGTGCCGAACCGGGCGGTCTCGCCGGAGCAGATGCGCATCGCCGATGCGCTGCTCAAGGCCACCGGCGGCTGCGAATGGGTGGAGAGCGAGGACCTGATCGACGTCGCCACGGCGGTGTCGGGCTCGGGCCCGGCCTATGTGTTCCTGCTCGCCGAGGCGCTGGCGGAGGCCGGTGCCAAGGCCGGGCTGCCGGTCGACATGGCCGACCGGCTCGCCCGCGCCACCGTCGCCGGCGCCGGCGAGCTGATCGTCCGCTCCGGCATCGACCCGGCGCAGCTTCGGCGCAACGTCACCTCGCCGAACGGCACCACGGCGGCGGCGCTGTCGGTGCTGATGGACGAGACGAAGGGGTTCGGCCCGCTGCTGACCGAGGCGGTCGCCGCCGCCGCGCGCCGCTCGCGCGAGCTGGCGGGCTGAGCCGGCGGACGCGAAGACGAGGAGGATCCCATGAGCCTTGCACCCGCCGCGACCATCGATATCGGCGACTTCCTGAAGGTCGACATCCGCGTCGGCACGATCATCCAGGCCGAGCCCTTCCCGGAGGCGCGCAAGCCGGCGCTGAAGCTGGTGATCGACTTCGGCGCCCATGTCGGGGTGAAGAAGTCCACGGCGCAGATCACCGTGCACTATGCGCCGGAGGACCTCATCGGCCGGCAGGTGGCGGCGGTGGTGAACTTCCCGCCGCGGCAGATCGGGCCCGTGATGTCGGAGGTGCTGACCCTCGGCTTCCCGGACGAGGACGGCGCCGTGGTGCTGTTCGCTCCCGACCGCGAGGTGCCGAACGGGGCGCGGCTGTTCTGAGGCGGGGGGCGCCGGTCTCGGCTTGCTTCATTCCGGGGCTGGACCCCGGGCATCCGGCTGTCCCGACTTGTTCCGATGTATGGGTCGGATCCCCGGGTCACGCCCGGGGACGAGGGTGAGGTTCGGGGCGGCGGCATGTCCAAAGCTTCGCCCATTCACACCGGGATGCGGATGGTCGCCCTCAGCCCGCCGAGCGGGCTGTCGCCCAGCGTGACATCGCCTCCATGGGCGCGCGCCGCGTCGCGGGCGATGGTCAGCCCCAGCCCCGAGCCGCCTTCGTCCTGATTGCGCGCCTCGTCGAGGCGGAAGAACGGCCGGAACACCTCCTCGCGCCGTTCGGGCGGAATGCCGGGGCCGTCGTCGTCCACCGTGACGATCAGCCAGCGCTCGGCGCGGGTGCCGTTGATGTCGATGCGGCCGGCATAGCGCCAACCATTCGCCACCAGATTGGCGAGGCAGCGGCGGAAGGCGTCCGGCCGCAGCGTCACCATCGGATCGCCGGAGAAGGACGCGGTGACGGTGGCCCCGTGGCGCTCGCCGGCCACCCGGGCCTCCTCGATCAGCCGGGCGATGTCGGTGAGCGCCGGCGGCTCGCCCATGTCGTCGCGGGCGAAGGCGAGATAGGCCTCCAGCATGCTCTGCAACTCGTCGACATCCTTGCGCAGCGCCTCGGTCTCGCGCTCGTCCATGAAGGCGAGTTCCAGCTTGAAGCGGGTGAGGATGGTGCGCATGTCGTGCGACACGCCCGCCAGCATGGTGGTGCGCTGCTCGATCTGCCGCTCGATGCGCCGCTTCATCTCGATGAAGGCGAGCGCCGCGCCGCGCACCTCGCGCGCCCCGCGCGGCCGGAAGCCGGTGACGTCGCGCCCCTTGCCGAAGGCGATGGCGGCGTCGGCCAGCGCCTCGATCGGCTTGATCTGGTTGCGCAGGAACAGGATGGCGACGGTGAGCAGCACCAGCGAGGTGCCGACCATCCAGACCAGGAAGATGTGGGAGTTCGAGAGATAGGCCTGACTGCGGCGGGCGAAGATGCGCATCACCATGTCGTCGAACTGGATCCGCACCTCGATCAGGTTGGAATTGCCGACGGTATCGGTCCAGAACGGCCGGCGCAGCCGCTTGCCGAGCTCGCCGGTGAAGTTGGAATCGAGGATGGAGAAGAAGGGCTTGGGCCCCGGCGGCGGCAGGTGCTCGTCGGGCAGGAAGTCGACCGACAGGCCCATGGCCGACTGGGCGATCTGCCGCACCCGCTCGCGTCCCTCCTGGCTGGGAAAGGCGACGGCGAGGTCGGCGAGCGCGGTGATGTCCTGCGACACCGCGGCGGAGAGCCGGCGGGTGACGGTGTTGTAGTGGCGTTCCATGAACACGAAGGCCAGCACCGATTGCAGGATCACCATCGGCGTGACGATGATGATCAGCGAGCGGGCGTAGAGCCCCTTCGGCATCACCCGGTTGAACCAGGAGCCGAAGCGGGCATTGTTCTCGCGCAGGCGGGCATTGGCGTCGCACAGGGCGCCCCAGGCGGTGTGGGCCCCCTTCGGCATGACCCGGCCCACCGCGGCGGCGAGGCGGGCATTGTTCTCCCGCAGGCGCGTGCCGAGATCGCGCAGGAAGTGCCGGGCGGCGCCGAGCCGCTGATCGTCGAGCAGGCTCAAGGCGCCACGACCAGCCGGTAGCCGACGCCGCGCACGGTCTGCAGATAGGCCGGGTTGGCCGGATCGCGCTCGATCTTGCGGCGCAGGCGGTTGACCTGCACGTCGACCGCCCGGTCGCCGGCGGAAATGCCGGGGGCGACCAGCGCCTGGCGCGGCACCGTCTCGCCCGGCCGCTCGCCGAGCACGCGCAGCATGTCGCGCTCGCGGTCGGTAAGGCGGACGAGTTCGCCCTCGCGCTGGAGCTCGCCGCGCTCCAGATGGAACACGAACGGCCCGAACCGCACGGATTCGATGACCTGGGCCGGCGGGACCGCCGCGCGCTTCAGGATGTTGTTGATGCGCAGCAGCAGCTCGCGCGGCTCGAAGGGCTTGGCGAGATAGTCGTCGGCGCCGATCTCCAGCCCCTTGATGCGGTCCTCGGTCTCCGAGCGGGCGGTGAGCATGAGGATCGGCACGCCGGATTCGGTGCGCACCAGCCGGGCGAGCTCCAGCCCGTTCATGCCGGGCATCATCACGTCGAGGATGAGCAGGTCGAAGGTGAGGCCGGCGAGCCGTCCGCGCGCGTCGTCGGCCGATTCCGCCGTCGTCACCCGATAGCCCTGCTCCGACAGGAAGCGCGAGAGGAGGTCGCGGATCCGGCGGTCGTCGTCGACGATCAGCAAATGGACGGCGTCGTCGGCCGGCGTCGCCATGCGCGGGCGGGCGGTCGAGGCGGGGCCGGAACTGGCAGCGTCGAGCATCGGTGTCTCCTCGATCGCCTTGCGGCCAGGCGGAATCGCCCGATCGGAAAGCGCTTTCGATTCAATGGGCTGGAGCATGTTCCCTTTGCGAAGGCCTTTCGACCTTCGCGGAACACGCCCTAGCGCGGGCGGGCGGGCGCCTTGCCGGCGCGCGCGCTGCCCGGCGCCATGGCCTGGTCGGCGCGGGCGATGAGCTTCTCCACCCCGGCCTGATCTTCGGCATCGATCATGGCGACAAGAAAGCGGCGCACATCCTCCCGCGTGCCCGGCGCGCAGGCAGCGAGCGCCCGCTCGATGCGCTGCGACTGGATGGCCACAAAGTCGCGCGCCAGTGCCGCGCCCTTGGGCGTGAGGTGGAGCAGGCGCTGGCGGCGGTCGGAGGAGCCGGCGCGGCTGTCGACGAAGCCGCCGTCGACCAGCTCGCGCAGCACCCGTCCGAGGCTCTGCTTGGTGATGCGCAATATGTCGAGCAGGTCCGTCACCCGCATGCCCGGGTGGCGGTTGACGAAGTGGAGGACCCGGTGATGCGCGCGCCCGAAACCGTACCCCTGCAGCACCTTGTCCGGGTCGCTGACGAAGTTGCGATAGGCGAAGAACAGCAGCTCGATCAGGTCGGTCTGGTTGGCCGGCGCGGCATCGCCCGCGGCGGCGGCATCGGCATCCGCCGCATTGGCGTGGGGCGGTCGAGAGACATTTATGTCAGCCATGTTGACTTTTTTCGTTATGATCGTTACCAAGAAGCCCTGTTTGACGAAAGGATCGTTCGGGTTGCCCCGCGCGACCTTCGCGTCAGCCAGCGCGTCGGCGGTGCCGGATGGCAGTTCCTTCGACGGCGATCACGATAGATGTACTTGGCCTGCGAAGCAAAATATGCGCTGAAAACACGCACGCGACCGGGTAGGACATGCTTTAAGGACAAGATGGGCGCTGCCGCCGGATCATGGCGGGCGGCGGGCCCCGTTCGGGAGACAGTACCATGGCAAGCGAACCCTTCGACAAACGCAGTGGCTGGATCTGGTACGACGGCGCCTTGGTGCCGTGGTCGGATGCCAAGGTCCATGTTCTGACGCACGGCCTGCATTACGGCAGCTGTGTATTCGAGGGCGAGCGCGCCTATGGCGGCGAGATCTTCAAGCTGGACGAGCACACCGTCCGCCTGAAGGAGAGCGCGCGCCTGCTCGATTTCGAGATTCCCTACAGCGAGGCGGAGATCAACGCCGCCTGCCGCGAGATCCTGGTGAAGCAGAATCTGGTCGACGCCTATCTGCGCCCGGTGGCGTGGCGCGGCTCGGACATGATGGGCGTCTCCGCCCAGAACAACCAGATCCACCTCGCCATCGCGGCGTGGGAATGGCCGAGCTATTTCGATCCGGCGGAGCGGCTGAAGGGCATCCGCATCGGCATGGCGAAGTATCGCCGTCCCGATCCGCTGACCGCGCCCTCGACCTCGAAGGCGGCCGGCCTCTACATGATCTGCACCATCTCCAAGCACGCTGCCGAGCGCGAGGGCTATGCCGACGCGCTGATGCTGGACTGGCGCGGCCGTGTCGCCGAATGCACCGGCGCCAACATCTTCTTCGTGAAGGATGGGGTGATCCACACGCCGGAGGCGGATGCGTTCCTCAACGGCATCACCCGCCAGACGGTGATCGCGCTCGCCAAGCGCCGCGGCATCGAGGTGAACGAGCGGGCGATCATGCCGGAGGAGCTGTCCAGCTTCGACGAGTGCTTCATCACCGGTACCGCCGCCGAGGTGACGCCGGTGTCGGAGATCGCCGGCACGCATTTCCAGCCCGGCCCGGTGACCAAGACGCTGTTCGAGGATTACAACGTCGAGGTGCAGCCGAAGAAGAAGGCGGCGGCGTAAGCGGCCGACGCTCTTCGCACATGAATGAAATGCCGGCCTTCGGGCCGGCATTTTCGTTTTGCGCACCCGGTCCGGGCACCGGTAGGGCTCGGCGTGCGTCGGCCTCCCGGCGTCGGGGACTTGCTATGCATCGGGGGCTTGCCGCGCGCGGCGGATTGGCCTAGCCGGGCGGCATGAGCATCTGGCGCCCGGTTTCCCATATTCGCGTTCTCGCCATCGGCCTGCACTGGCGGAACGGCCGGCTGCTCGCCGCCGAGGTGCGGGACGATCTCGGCCGCCTCAAGGGCGTGCGGCCGCTGGGCGGCGGGGTCGAGTTCGGCGAACGCTGCGAAGCCGCCCTCATGCGCGAATTCCGCGAGGAACTGGGCGTCGCGATCGAGGTGATCGACGGTCCGGCGGTGCTGGAGAACATCTACACCCATCAGGGCGCGACCGGGCATGAGGTGGTGTTCGCCTATGAGGTGGATTTCGCCGCGGACGCCTTCGCCGGGCAGGATCGCATCGTCTTCCACGAGGACGACGGCAGCCCGGTGGTGGCGCACTGGTACGATCTGGCCGAACTCGACATCGCCGGCGGGCCGGCGCTCTATCCCGAGGGGCTGAAGCGGCATCTGCTCGCCCGCCGGGCGGAGGGCTCGGCGTTTGCACGGCTCCGTGTCGAGGGCTCGGACGCGTAGGGACCGGTAAGGCGGGTCAGCGCCACCGCTCCGCCGCGGCGTCGTCCGCCTCCTTGGCGGCAACCCAGTTTTTCACCGTCTCGCGTTCTTCCAGCTTCCAGAATGGGGCGCTGGTCTTCAGCCAGTCCATGAGAAACTCGGCGGCCTCGAAGGCGGCGCCGCGATGCGGCGAGGCGGTGACCACCAGCACGATGTTCTCGCCCGGCACCAGGCGGCCGTGGCGGTGGATCACCGTGGCGCCGAGGAGCGGCCAGCGCGCGCGGGCTTCCTCGACGAGGCGGCCGATTTCCTCCTCCGCCATGCCGGGATAATGCTCCAGCGTCAGGGCGACGAGGCACCCTTCGCCGGACGCGTCGTCGGCGCGGCACAGGCCGGAAAAGGTGACGACCGCGCCGATGTCGGTGCGACCGGCCGACAAGGCGGCGATCTCGGCGGCGGTGTCGAAATCCTCGCTCTGGATGCGGATGGTGAAACGGCCGTCATCCGTCACGACGTCAGCCTCCCGTCATCGGCGGGAAGAAGGCGATCTCGCGGGCGCCGGCGATCGGCGCGTCGGGGCGCGCATGGCGGCGATCAATGGCCGCACGCACCACCTTGGGGTCCTTGAACGCCTCGGCATAGCCCTCGCCACGCGCGGCGAGGAAGGCGGCAAGTTCCGCCACGGTGCGGACGCCCTGCGGCGTCTCGACCTCCTCGGCCTCATGCCCGATGCGCTCGCGCACCCAGGCGAAATAAACGATCTTCACGCCTCTTCCTCGAGCAGGTGCCGGGCGCCGGCCCGGAAATAGTCCCACCCGGTATAAAGTGTGAGCAGCGCCGCGATCCACAAGAGCAGGATGCCGGCCAGCGTGGTGCCGGGCAGCAGCGCATCGGCCGCGGGGCCCGCCAGCAGCACGCCGACCGCGACCAGCTGCGTCGCGGTCTTCCACTTGGCGAGGCGGGTGACGGGGACGCTGACCCGCAGTTCGGCGAGGAATTCGCGCAGGCCGGAGACCAGGATCTCGCGGCACAGGATGACCGCCGCCGCCCATAGCGACCAGCCGCGGATGGTGCCGTCCGATGCCATCATCAACAGCGAGGCGGCGACCAGCAGCTTGTCGGCGATGGGATCGAGCATGCGCCCGATCGCCGATTGCTGCGACCAGATGCGGGCGAGATAGCCGTCGAAGAAATCGGTGATGGCGGCGGCGACATAGATGCCGAGCGCCGCCCAGCGCAGCCACAGCCCGCCGGCGAGGATATCCGCCCAGAACAGACAGCCGACCAGCAGCGGCACCGCCACGCAGCGCGCATAGGTGAGCAGGTTGGGGAGCGCGTAGGTATGCGCACGCTTGCCGCGCACAGAGGCGGCCTGTGCGGGTTCAGTCACCGTATTCCGGGCGGGCGCGACGTCGACCATTGCTCTGTCCGGTTCCTCGACTGGGACGTAACCACCCTGGGGGGCCACGTCAATCTACTGCGGGCATTTCACGGCAAAGTAACGGCCATGCGTCGCTCGCCCCCCGGCTTCAGCGTGGACCGGCGTGGAAAAAGTCGTAGACCGCCCGCGCGGTGGCGGCATTCACCCCCGGCACCGCCTCGAGATCCGACAGCGAGGCGCGCTCGATGGCCTTCAGCGTGCCGAAATGGCGCAGCAGCGCCCGCTTGCGGGTCGGGCCGATGCCCGGGATCTCCTGCAGCCCGCCCTGGGCGATGTCCTTGGAACGGCGGGCGCGGTGCGAGCCGATGGCGAAGCGATGCGCCTCGTCGCGCAGGCGCTGGACGAAATAGAGCACCGGGTCGCGCGCCTCCAGCCGGAAGGGCTCGCGGCCGGGGACGAAGAAGGTCTCGCGGCCGGCGTCGCGGTCGGGGCCCTTGGCGACACCGACAAGGGGCACGTCGGTGATGCCGAGCTCGGCGAGGGTTTCCCGCGCCGCCTTGAGCTGTCCGGCGCCGCCATCGATCAGCACCAGGTCCGGCCAGCCCTCAGGCGTCAGGCGCAGCGGTTCGGGGGCTTCGTCGTCGGCGGCGATGCCGGCCGGCGCGACAGCTTTCCCCTCTCCCCGCATCAAACCCGGCTGTTGCCGGGTTTGATCTCGAGATAGGTCAAAATCGGATGCATCTAATTTTGACGGAGAGGGGTGGGGTGAGGGGGAATGCGCGTCGGCGATGGGGAGCGTCGCTTCCCCCTCACCCGACGGCTGCGCCGTCGACCTCTCCCCCTCGGGGAGAGGTGCAGAAAGGGGAGCGACCAGCGGCGTTCCTTCCTTCTCGTCGGCGCGAGGTGGGCCGTCGCCGGCCCGCGGGGCTTCGCGCAGCAGGCGGGAGAAGCGGCGCTGCAGCACCTCGCGCATCATGCCGTAATCGTCGCCCGGCGTGAGCTCGGCGTTCTTGATGTTGAACTTGCGGTACTGGCTCTTGGCGAAGCCTTCCGGGCCGGCGACGATCATGCCGCCCACCGCGTTCGAACCCATGATGTGCGAGTTGTCATAGACCTCGATGCGGCGCGGCGAGGCCGGCAGGGCGAAGGCGCGGGCCAGCTCGTCGAGCAGCCGCGCCTGGCTGGCGCTCTCGGCGAGCTTGCGGCCGAGCGCCTCGCGGGCGTTCTGCATGGCGTGCTCGACCAGCTCGCGCTTCTCGCCGCGCTGGGGTACGGCGATCTCCACCTTGTGGCCGCTGCGCTCGCTGAGCGCCTCGGCGAGCAGGCCGCTCTCCTCCGCCGCATGGCTGAGCAATATGAGGCGCGGCGCCGGCTTGTCCTCGTAGAACTGCGCCAGGAAGGCGCCGAGCACCTCGCCCGGCTCCAGCGTGCGGTCGGCGCGCGGATAGAGCGCGTGGTTGCCCCAGTTCTGCCCGGTGCGGAAGAAGAACACCTGCACGCAGGTGGCGCCGCCCTCCTGGTGGATGGCGAACACGTCGGCCTCTTCCACCGAACGAGGGTTGATGCCCTGCGAGCCCTGCACGGCGGAGAGCGCGGCGAGGCGGTCGCGCAACGCGGCGGCGCGCTCGAACTCCAGATCCTCCGAGGCCTGCTCCATTTCGTGGGCCAGCTGCTCCTTCACCGTGCGGCTCTTGCCGGACAGGAAGTCGCGTGCCTCGCGGACATATTCGGCATAGTCGGTGTGGCTGACCTCGCCGGTGCAGGGGCCGGCGCAGCGCTTGATCTGGAACAGCAGGCAGGGACGGGTGCGCGCCTCGTAATAGCTGTCCGAGCAGGAGCGGACCAGGAACGCCTTCTGCAGCGCGTTGATGGTGCGGTTCACCGCCCAGACCGAGGCGAAGGGGCCGTAATAGTCGCCGGGCCTGGAGCGGGCGCCGCGATGCTTGGCGATCTGCGGCGAGACATGGTCGCGGGTGATGAGGATATAGGGGAACGACTTGTCGTCGCGCAGCAGCACGTTGAAGCGCGGGCGCAGCTGCTTGATGAGGTTGGCCTCGAGCAGCAGCGCCTCGGTCTCGGTGCCGGTGGAGATGAACTCCATCTCGGCGGTGGCCGACACCATGCGGAAGATGCGGTTGGTCAGCCCGGTCGGCCGCGTATAGGCGATGATGCGCTTCCTGATGCTCTTCGCCTTGCCGACATAGAGCACCGCGCCCTCGGCATCGAGCATGCGGTAGACGCCGGCGCCGTTCGGAGCGTGCTTCACCGCGCGCAGGATGGCGGCGCGGCCGGAGGCGAGCGAGCCGGCGGCGGGGGTGGCTTCGTCGGGCTCGTCGAGGACAAGGAGCGCCTCGTCGTCGATCTCGGCCATCTCGGCGTCGTCGATCTCCGGCTCGGGCGCGTTATGGTGGGGGCGAGCGATCATGCGAGCCTAAAATATGGATTCGCACCCGCCGCGAACAGGGGGAGGGCGGCGAACTCACGCCTGTTGATCCCGCCGACCACAGATCGCCCTCATCCTGAGGTGTCCGGCCGCCGGCCGGGCCTCGAAGGATGCTCGCCCGGGGGCGCGTCACCGAGCCTCCTTCGAGGCTCGCTGCGCTCGCACCTCAGGATGAGGTGGTTCTGGCGGAAAACATTGCCGGTGTCCCGGAGGGCCGACAGGCGGATCCGGCAGGCGGATCCGGGATCGTGCGAGCATTCGATGAGCCACCTCCCTGTCTTCTCCCCGCTGGGGGGAGGTGGCCCGCGCAGCGGGTCGGTGAGGGGCCACGACATCGGAAAGCCAGGGAGCCTCCTCACCCCGGCCCTCTCCCCGCCGGGGAGAGGGAGAGAGCTCCATCGCGCCGCGCAAGAAAGCGGCTGTCGCGGGACTGCCATGCGCAATTTCGTGGCTGTGGCGGCGGAGAAATCGGGGTAAGGGGAGAGGCCATGACCTCCGTCTCCGACATCTCCGCGAAACCCGCCGTCCCGCTCACCGGCTATATCTATGGTGCGGCGGGAGCGATCCTGTTCGCCTCCAAGGGCATCATCATCAAGCTCGCCTATGGCGAGGGTGTCGATCCCGAGACGTTGCTGGCGCTGCGCATGGCCTTCTCGCTGCCCTTCTACCTCGTCATCGGCGGCCTTGCGCTGAGGACCATGCGCCTGCGCGGCGAGACCATGCCGGGTCTCAGGATCCTGATCCAGTCCGCCGGGGTGGGTGCGCTCGGCTACTGGTTCTCCAGCTATGTCGATTTCCTCGGGCTGCAATATATCTCCGCCTCCTTCGAGCGGCTGATCCTGTTCACCTATCCGCTGTTCGTGGTGCTGTTCGGCGCGCTGCTGTTCGGCCAGCCGATCCGGCTCAAGGCCTTGTGGACCTTCCTCATCGCCTATGGCGGCCTGGCGCTGATCTTCATGGAGGGACTGGCGACGGTCGGCACCGATGTGGCGCGCGGCGCGATGTTCGTGGGCATGGCGGCGGTCAGCTTCGCGCTCTACCAGCTGATGGCGCGCAAGCTCCTGAACAGCATAGGCTCGGCCCTGTTCACCTGCGTGGCGATGATCTCGGCCTCGGTGATGGCGATCGGCCAGTTCGCCGTGATGCGCCCGCTGGCGGGGCTCCTGGTGTCCCCGCGGGTGCTGATGCTGTCGGTGCTGATCGCCATCGGCGCGACGGTGGTGCCGACCTTCCTGATGAACGCGGCGCTGAAGCGCATCTCGGCGCAGGCCAATTCGATGATCTCGACGGTGAGCCCGGTGGCGACGATGGCGCTCGCCTTCTTCGTGCTGGGCGAGACGGCAAGTCCGCTCGAGCTCGCCGGCGCGGTGCTGGTGATGACGAGCGTCGGCTGGTTCACCCTCAGCGACCGGCGCAGATAGCCGCGGGACCCCCTAGTCGGGCACTTCGGTGTCCGGCGTTTGCCAGGCCATGTGCTGGCCGCCGTCGACCGTCAGCATCTGGCCGGTGACGCTCTCCGCCCGGGCGAGGAACAGCACCGCCGCGGCGACCTCTTCCGGCTGCGGCCCGCGGCCGAGCGGCACCGATGCGCTCTGCCGTGCGAAATCCTCGAGGCTCTGGCGGCTGTTCGCGAAGGTCGGCCCCGGGGAAACCGCGTTGACGCGGACCCGCGGGGCGAGGCTCTGGGCGAGCAGGCGGGTCGCCGCCCACAGGCCCTGCTTGGTCAGGCTGTAGGAGAGATAGTGCGGCGTCGGCTTCAGGACCCGCTGGTCGATGAGGTTGACCACCGCGCCGGTCTCGCCGGCCGGCAGCTGCGCCGCGAAGGCTTCGGCGAGAAAGACCGGTGCGCGCAGGTTGACGGCGAAATGCCGGTTCCACAGCTCCGGCGACAGCGAACCGGCCGCGTCGGGATGGAATTCCGAGGCGTTGTTCACCAGAAGGCGGACGACGCCGAAGCGGGCGCAGGCCGGCAGCAGGGCCGCCACGGCCGCGGCATCGGAGAGCTCGGCATGGACGAGATGGGCGCGGGCGCCGCGCGCCTCGATCTCGCCGCCGATCGACGAGGCGGCGGGCCCGGGATGGCGGGTGTGGACGATGAGATCGTAACCCGCCGAGGCGAGGGCGAGAGAAATGGCGCGGCCGATGCGCACCGCGGCGCCGGTGACGAGCGCGAGCGGACGAGCGGCGGCAGGTGATTGCGGAGCGGACAAGGTCATATCTCTTCATGAACCGGAGCGAAAGGACTGTCCAATTCGAAAAGCGCCGATCTGTTCGTTCCATCGACGCAAGATTAACATATCCTTAACCATGAAAAACGAAATGCGATATAATTCGCGCGCCGGACGGGCCGATTTTCGAGATCTTATGCTTCGCGCGACTTGTATACGTATCGTTAATGATAATATCAGGTTACGAAATGCCATAAGAATTTGCTCATAATCTTATGTGACCGTCGACCCTATCGAATTGAACCCGGGCGCACGCTGCCTGGATGATTGGGAGACGATTATGAAAGCAGTTCTCGCGGGCCTGGCCCTCGCGGCGGCGATCGCCGTGCCGGCCTCCGCCGCCGATCTCAGCTACCCGGCCCCGGCCGCCTATGCTCCGCCGGCCCCCGTGTTCACCTGGACCGGTTTCTATCTGGGCGCCAACGCCGGCTATGGCTGGGGCGAAGCGGATTTCTCCGACGACACCAACGGTTTCCTCGGCGGCATCCAGGCCGGCTATAACTGGCAGTTCGCCGGCAGCCCGCTGGTGGTCGGCGTCGAGACCGACATCCAGGCCACCAATATCGAGAGCCCGACCTTCTCGCTCGATTATTTCGGCACGGTGCGCGCCCGCCTCGGCTGGGCGGTCGACCAGTTCCTGATCTACGGCACCGGCGGCTTCGCCTATGCGCGCGGCAATTACGAGATCGGGGGCCTGTCGAACAAGCAGACCAACACCGGCTGGACCATCGGCGCCGGCGGCGAATATGCCTTCTCGCCGAACTGGAGCGTCAAGGCCGAGTATCTCTATCTCGACCTCGGCTCCGAGTCCTACGAGACCGTGGGCGGGCCGATCGATGTCGGCACCACCGCCAACATCCTGCGCCTGGGCGTGAACTACAAGTTCTGACGCCCGCCGGACGTCCGGCATCCCGTCACGAAGGAAGGCGGCCCCGGTTCGGGGCCGCCTTTGCGTTTGCTGCCGGCCGCACGGGCAATCTGTTGCATTTCTGCGACGCTGCAAATCAATCGATGAGTGATCGTGGCGGAAATGTTGCAGCCCGCGCCGCAGTCGCGATCGGCGCGTTACCTCCCGCGATTCCGTATTCGCAACGCCTCGCGAGGTGTTCGTCGGCGATGCGGGAGCAAGCTGGGGCGGCGCTGTTTCGGTTTTCGCCGCATTCCGGCCCTCGACCTGACAAGCTGCGCTTCTATCTCATCCTCAACTGCATTGTGTTCAGCAGTTTTGCTCGGAGAGTACATTATGAAGAAGATCCTTGCCTCGGGCGTTGCGCTCGCCGCCCTCATGGTCGCGGCCCCGGCCTTCGCTGCCGATATCGCGCAGCCCTACCCGACAAAGGCTCCGGTCGTCGCCCCCGTGCCGGTCTTCTCCTGGACCGGCTTCTATCTCGGTGCCAATGCCGGCTATGGCTGGGGCAGCGGCAATGGCTATGCCGAGACCCTCGGCCTCGACCCGGATGGCTGGCTCGGCGGCGGCCAGGTCGGCTTCAACTATCAGCTCGGCAACAACGTCGTGATCGGCGTCGAGGCCGACCTGCAGGGCACCGGCATCAAGGACACCGCCTACGGCTATGAGTCGAAGCTCGACTACTTCGGCACCGTGCGCGCCCGTGTCGGCTACGCCTTCGACACCGTGCTGCCCTACGTCACCGGCGGTTTCGCCTATGGCAAGAGCAAGATCAACGACCAGGTGCTGGACTGGAACGAGAGCTCGACCCAGACCGGCTGGACCATCGGCGCCGGCGTGGAATACGCCTTCCTGCCGAACTGGACGGTCAAGGCCGAGTATCTGTATGTCGATCTCGGCGACGACTATTACAACAATCTCGGCGCCAAGGCGGGTCTCGACCTCAACGTCGCCCGCGTCGGCGTGAACTACAAGTTCTGAGCCTGACCGGCGCCTCCGGGCGCCGATCTCTCGGTACGCTAAAGGCCCCGGAGGCAACTCCGGGGCCTTTTTCATGGCCGCTTGCTTTCTGGCCGCCTGCCGCGGCGCTTCGCGCTCAGGCGCGGGTTGCCTCGAAAGCGGGCACCCGTTCGGCGAAGGCGTCCAGCCAATCGACGAGCGCGGGATGATCGGCGCGCCAGCTGCCGTCGAAGCGCAGGTCGAGATAGCCGAGCGCGCAAGCGGTGGCGATCTCCGCCACGTCGATGCCGGTGGCGGTCGCCCCCTTGGCCGGCGGGTTGGCTTCCAGCGACTTGAGGGCCCGCGCGACCTTGCCGGCCTGATTGTCGACCCAGGCCGGGGTGCGCTGGGCCTCGGGACGGTAACGGACCTCGTAGACCTGCAGCAGCGCCGCATCCATGAGGCCATCGGCCAGGGCCTGGCCGATCAAAGCGGCGATGCGCGCCGGACCGGCCGCGGGAAGGATGATGCCGCCGCCTGCCTGCATGTCGAGATATTCGAGAATGACCGGCGAATCATAGACCGGCGCGCCGTCCGACAGCAGCACGGGGATCTTGCCGAGCGGATTCTGCTGGCGCACGGAATCCGTCGGATCGGTGGTGTCCGCCCATTCGATGTCGAGATGGATGCCGCACAGAACGGCGCCGATCTTGACCTTGCGGCCGAACGGGGAGGGTTTTGACGAACGGAGGATCATCGCGGATTTCAGATCTTCAGGCGCATGCGGCACCGCCGACCCGTCCCCTACGGCGCGGACGGGCGTCGTGGCATGCGGCGGCGGCGCCATGCCGTCGCTTCGATGAAGAGCTATCAGTCGGCGGGCTGGAGGTCGATGGCCTTGGGGCCCTTGCCACGCTTGTCCGGCTCGACCTCGAAACTGATCCGCTGTCCCTCGGCGAGGGCGCCCAGGCCAGACCGGGTGACCGCCGAGACATGCACGAAGACGTCGCGCCCGCCGTCGTCCGGCCGGATGAAGCCGTAACCCTTTTCCGTGTTGAAGAACTTGACGGTTCCCGTCATTGCCATTGCGCCTGCTCCTTGCCTCCGCCGGCGCCGTTCGCCTGCCGCCGGGTCTTATGAACCCAGACGTTGAAGCAAGACCGATGCCGCGAATGCGGGAGGGGCGCAAAAAGCCGATGCGGCGCGGGCGCCGCGCCAGCTCAGCGCTCGGGTATCAGCCAGCCGACGCGGGAGCGGCCGACGCCATCGCTCGCCATCACCGGCGCCAGGGCGGCAAGCACGGCGCGGATCTCGTCGGCGAGCGTGAAGGGAGGATTGACCACGATCAGCCCGCAGCCGGAGAGCACGCCGGCCTGGCGCACGGCGCGGGTGTCGAACTCGATGCGCAGGGTCTTGGGAATGCCGGCGCGGGCGATCTCGCGCTGAAAGGCATCGACCGCGCGCACGTCCTTGATCGGGTACCACAGCGCATAAATGCCGGTTGCCCAGCGCGCATGCGCCTCGGCGAGAGTGGAGGCGAGGCGGTGGAACTCGCCGGCTTCCTCAAAGGGGGGATCCACCAGCACCAGGCCGCGCCGCTCCCTGGGCGGCAGATAGGCGGTGAGCGCCTGCCAGCCATCCGTCGGCAGCACCTTGGCGCGGTGATCCTGGGCGACCTCGGACAGGGCGGCCCTGACACCGGGCTCCGTCTCGCAAAACAGCAGCCGGTCCTGCGGCCGGGTCAGGGCGAGGGCGAAGAGCGGCGAGCCGGGATAGTGGCGCATGCCGGCCGGGTCGGCGTCGAGGCCGGGATTGCAGGCGTCGAGGACCTGCCGCCAGGGCGCCAGCAGCGCGTCGATCTCCGGCCTGAAGCTGGCCCGCAACACCGCCCCGACGCCGCGTTCCCACTCGCCGGTGCGTTGCGCCTCGTCGCCGGACAGATCGTAGAGACCGGCGCCGGCATGGGTGTCGAGCACGCGGAAGGCGGCATCCTTCTGGCCGAGATAGGCGAGAATGCGCGTCAGCACGACATGCTTGACGACATCGGCGAAATTGCCGGCGTGGAAGGCGTGGCGATAGTTCATCGAACGGGCTCAGCCACCGCGCATCGGCGGCATCACGACGCGGGGCGTGCGGCAGGCGCGCTTGTCCACGTCGGCGCAGGAGGTGAAGCCGAGCGACTTGTCGAGGCAGATGCGTACCTCGTGCAGGCGGCGGGAATCGCAGGTCACGGCGATCATGCCGGCGTCGAGGCCGGGATTGGCGTCGAGGAAAGACGCCTCGACCTCGTCGGGCGACACCATCTTGTATGTGTCGAGCTGGCGATATTCCGTGGGAATGGTCACCGCCGCGCGGGCCTTGCGCACCAGGTCGAAATAGGCGGTGGGGTCGAGGCCGGCGCAGGTGCCGTGCTTGCGCCATTCATGGATGATCAGGCGACGGCTCGGCATGAGGTCGAGCATGGAGCGAACCACCGGCTCCGGCACGAAAGGCGCCGGCTTCTGGCAGTCTTCCGGCCAGCCGACGGCGTTCTGCGGCCACAGCCCGTGCACCACGAAGGCGAAGGGGCGGGCGCTCCGGCACTGGGCGGGATCCGCCCTGTTGCCGGCGCTCTCGCAATAGGTGGGCGACCAGGAAAGCGAGAGCACATAGTGATCGAACCGGCCGGGCGTCCCGGCCGTCTGTGCCGCCGCCGGCGTCGCGCCGCCGGCCAGGCCGGACGCTGCGAGCGCGACGAAGGCGAGGACAAGCCGAGCGAAGGCAGACCGGGCGAGGGCGGCGCGGACGAACCGCGCCGCGTCACCCAGGCTCACGGCAGGGCCATCCGGCAGTTCGGCGCATAGGTCCAGGAGCGGTCGAAGCCCTGAACGCACCATTCGACGCCCCAGGAAAAGCCGATGAAGCCGCCATCCTCGATGATCGAGTAATAGACCTTGTGACGGCTGGCGCCCGCGGGCACCGCCTTCACCGCACCGACCTTGCCGCCGGCATACTGGCCGCCGGCATAGACATGGCCGGCCGTCGCCGGCGCACCGGAGACGACGGCGTCGGCCGCGCAATAGCGGCGCGGCTGATATTCCGGTCCCCAGGGGCGGAAGGCGACTTCCTGGACATGGTCGAAGCCGTCGATGGTCGCCTTGGAGTCCCAATAGGTGCTCTGCGTCTCCGCGAAATGCTTCTGGATGCGCGCGAGCGCCTCGGGCGTGTCGCAGGCCGGCACGTTGCCGCTGTAGTTGGGGCCGGAGAGCCAGAAGTTCTTCTCGAGGAAGCTTGCCGCCTGGCCGCCGGCCGACGAGGCCAGCAGGAGGCCGGCGCCGAGCACGGCGGAAATCACGCGACGGGCCGTGCCGCCGGCCTGCCGGCTCCGATCCTTGAACATGCAAACTCTCCCCGATGTGTTGGCGCGACGATGCATCCCGTCCCGACACCGGTCAAGGACGGGGGTGCAACACATCGGGCAAAAATCTACCGCACCGGATCGCAAGGCCGGTCGCTCAACGCAGGGGCGTCCGATTCGCGGCGATGTGCAGCGACGACGGGCGCGCGGAGACGGCGCAGGGCTCGTCGATGAAGATCCAGCTCGCCACGTTCTGGTCCATGCCGCACACGGCGGTGCGCGGGCCGGCCGTGCCGGAGAGGCAGATGCGCTCGCCATGCTCATAGTCGCGCCCGCCGGCGCGGCATTTGCAATCGGCCGCGGCGCTGCCGCCGGCGGCCAGCAGCAGGGCGATCGTCGCGGCACCGTGCCGGACGCTGCGGGTCGCGTGCGGAAAGGCATGAGCACGGGGAACGTGACAAAGGCGGGCATGAGGAATGCGGGCATGCAACATAAGGGCACCCTCCCATTCCGGCGCGAAGCGCGCGTCGTGGCTCAGATCAAGCGTATCACATAGAGCTTGCGGGTGGTCTCCAGCACTTCCCACACGCCCTTGAAGCCGGGGCGCAGCACGAATGAGTCGCCGGCCGCGAGGCGTACCGGCGCCTTGCCGTCCTCGTGCAGGACCGAGACGCCTTCGAGGAAGGAGCAGAATTCCCATTCCTCGTACTCGACCCGCCAGGCGCCGGGCGTCGATTCCCACACGCCGGCGAACAAGGCGCCATCGGGCAGGGTTTCGAAATTCCAGGTGCGGTGAATCGGCGTTCCGGCGACGAGCCGTTCCGGCAGCGGCGCGGTTTCCTCGGGAGCGCCGAGAGCGGCGAGATCAAAAGGCAGGAAGAACGCCATGGTGGATCCAATATGGGAGAGGCCGCGCCCCCAAACGGGCGCGGCCTCCCGATTCTAGCTGAAGAAGCCCTTGATGGTCGCCCAGATGCTCTTGGCCGGAGCCTCCCCGGCGGCGGAAGCTTCCGTCGGCGCGGCGTCCTGCGGCGAGATCTGCGACTTGGAGACCACCTCCGGGGTGATCTGGGCGAACAGGCCGAGCTTGGCGAGGGTCGCCGGTCCGACGAAGCCGTCGGCGTCGAGGCCGTTATTGGCCTGATAGTCCTTGACCGCCTTCTGCGTGCCGGCGCCGAACTTGCCGTCGGCGTCGAGGCCGAGCGCCGTCTGCAGCTTCTTGACCGTCTCGCCGGAGGTGCCGACCTTCAGGAGAACGAGCTCGTAGAGCCCGAGCGCGGCAAAGGTGTCCGGCCCGGCGATGCCGTCCGCCGCCAGCCCGTGCTCCTTCTGATAGGCCTTCAGCGCCTCCTCGGTTTTGGGGCCGAATTGGCCGTCCGCGGGCACGCCCAGCTTTTCCTGCAGGATTTTGACCGGAGTGCCGGCAAGGCCTTTTTTCAAGATCGACACGGCTATGTCCTCCTCAATCGACAAGGCGCGCCGCCGATGCATCGGCGTCCACTTTGCCCCCCGGTTGAGGACTTTACGGTATGATTCATGACGGCCAAGGCAAAAACGTCGGGCGCGCGACCGAAATCGCACGCCCGACGCGTCCCGTTCCCGGAGCCGGCGGCTATCCGCCCCCCGCCGCCGGTGCGGGGCGGGAACCGATCTATTCGGCCGGTGCCGGCTCTGCCTCGATCGCCGCCGGCGGCCGCGCCTCGACCTCGGCGTAACGGGCGCAGGCCAGCAGGAAGCCCGCCACCATCACATAGGCGAGCGAAACCCCGGGGGTGACGGCGATGCCCACCGTCTCGCCATGCATGAAGCCGAAGAAGGTGAGCACGGCGCCGGCGAGGGCGAAGGCGGCCGCATGGGTGAACTTGCGATCGATGACGAAGACGCCGATGGCACCGAGCACCAGCCCGACCAGGATGGCGCCGCCGCCCATGACCTCCAGCCCGTGATAGAGCACGCCGACCGTGCCGAGCTTGTCCATGCCGATGGCATGGGCGGAGGTGCCGGCGAGGCCCAGCGCATTGTCGATGAGCAGCTTGGCCCAGGCGGCGAGGTGCGGTGTCAGCGCCAGGATCACCGCCGGGGCGTGGCGGGCCGGCGTGGTCTGGAACGCCTGCGCGCCGATCAGCATGCCGATGTAGAGCAGGATCGGCGAGATGGCGACGACCGGCACCAGCGCGAGCAGCACGGCGATGATGCCGAACCAGGACAGGATGATCACCATCAGCCCGGTGGCGGCGGAATAGCCGATGCGCCCGCCCATCGATTTCCAGCCGGGATGGCCGATATAGACGGCGTTGATGAACGGGTTGCCCATCAGGCAGCCGATCAGGCTGACGATGCCGTCGGCGGTGAGCACGCGGGTGGTGGGATAGTGGTCGCCGGCCGCCTCGGCGCTCTCCACATTGTCCATCGCCTCGACGAGATCATAGATGCCGAACGGGATGGCCGTGACGAGGATGACGCCGAGATATTCGAAGCCGGAGAAGACATGGCCGAAGGCCGGCAGCGGCACCGAGAAGCCGAAATTGGCGAAGGAGGTCGTGAGCTTGTCGAGGCTCATGCCGCCATAGTTCAGGCCGAACAGGTTCGACCCCCAGGCGATGACCATGCCGATCGCGATGGCGACGAGGCCGGCGGGAATGCCCTTCGGGTATTTCACCCCGCCGAGCCAGCTGACCAGGATGACGGCGAAGCAGGTGAGCCCGATCGCCGGCGTCATGAAGATTTCGAAGGCCGGGCGCATGGAGATGAAGGCCACCGACACGCCGGCGAGGGTGCCGAGCAGCGCCGCGCGGGGGGTGATGCGGCGGATATAGGGCGCGACAAAGCCGCCGATCATCAGGATGAAGCTCTGGAAGAACACCCAGACGAGGCCGGCTTCCCAGCCCTTCACCGGATCGCCGGTGGAGGCGCCGATCGGCAGCATGATCACGAAGACGACGACGAACATGTGCGGCACCGAGATGCCGGAGGGCAGGGCGCAGACGTCGTCGCGGCCGGTCTTCTTCGCCAGCTGGTAGCCGAGCCAGGCGTAATAGGCGGTGGACAGGAACATCATCAGCCCGACCGCCGGCAGGATGCGGCCGAATACCAGTTCGGCCGGCATCTTCAGCACGAATTGCAGCAGGCCGGTCAGCACCAGCATGTTGACGAGGATGTTGGTGCCGAAGCCGAACAGGGCGTTCCAGTCGCCCCGGGTCCACAGGATCGGCCGCATGCCGGTACGCATGGGTGAAAGCGGAGACATCGAAGGCGCAGACATGCTCGGGACTCCTCGATGGGGAATGATGGGGAGGCGCATGCGCAGGCAAACGGGCCGGCCGGGCCGGCGCGGGGATGCAGGCCGCTCAGGCGGCCGCAGGAGAGGCTTCTGCGCTCGTCCTGCCGAGCGCGGCGAGGAAGGCGGCGCTGTCCGACACCCAGCCGAAAATGCCGCCCTGAGCCTTGATCATGTCGAGGCCGACGCGATGGAATTCCGGGAAATACGAGGCGCAGCAATCGGATAGCGCAACGCAGCGATAGCCGCGGTCGTTGCCCTCGCGAATGGTGGTGTGGACGCAGACCTCGGTGGTGACGCCGCAGACCAGCAGCGTGTCGATGCCGCGATTCTTCAGCATGAGCTCCAGGTCGGTCTGGTAGAAGGCGCCCTTGCCGGGCTTGTCGAGTACCGGCTCGCCCTCGGTGGGATAGAGGGCGGCGATGATGTCGTGGCCGGGCTCGCCGCGGATGAGGATGCGGCCCATCGGTCCGGCGCAGCCGATGCGGGCGGTGGGCTCGCCGCGTTCCACCTTGGCGGGCGGGGCGTCGGCCATGTCGGGGCGATGGCCCTCACGGGTGTGGATGACCAGCATGCCGGCGGCGCGGGCCGCTTCCAGCGCGTTTCTGCAAGGTTCCACAGCGGCTTGCAGCAGCGAGACGTCGTTGCCCAGCGTCTCGCCGAACCCGCCGGGCTCGAGGAAATCGCGCTGCATGTCGATGATGACCAGCGCCGTGCGGGCGGGGTCGAAGGGAAGCGGCGTCGGTTCGGCAGCGAGGACGGGCATCGGCATCTCCGCGGATCGGCGTTCGGGCGCGCCGGGTTCGTTGTATGCTGAAATGTATGCATCAAGCATGCCATGCCTAAATCATAGGCGATTTATCAGTTATGTATTTGATTTAAAATGTGTTTATTGATTTCTGTCTTCCTGCCTCACCTCGCCTGTCTGCACGATGTTTGTGCGATATGCGGTGTTTCCAGCTCACCTCGCGCTTGCCGCCGCCATCGAGCGATACCGGGAAGCGCGATTGCCGGGGGATGAAGCCGCAGGGCGGCACGTTGCGGCACGCGGGGCGGAATGCTCGTATGGCGCCTCCCGCCCCTCGGATCGCTCCATGCTCATCGTTCATCTCTCCGACCCGCATCTGCGGCCGAAAGGCCATCTCTATCAAGGCCTTGTCGATTCCAACGCCATGTTCGCGGCGGCCCTCGACCACCTCGCCCGCCTCGATCCCCGCCCGGATCTGGTGCTGCTGACCGGCGACGTGGTGGATGAAGGCATGGCGGAGGAATATGCCGTGGCGGTGGAGATGCTGGCCGGCATCGGGCTGCCGCTGCTGGTCATTCCCGGCAATCATGACGAGCGGGAGGCGTTCCGGGCCTGCTTCGCGGGGCATTCCCACCTGCCGAAGACCGGGCCACTGCATTTTGCGGTCGGCGATCACGGGCCGGTGCGGGTCGTCGGACTGGACGTCACCGTGCCCGGCGAGCATTACGGTGAGGTGTATGATGAGGCCAGTTCCTGGCTGGACTCCGCTCTGGCGGCCGAGCCGGACCGGCCGACGCTGGTGATGATGCACCAGCCGCCGATCCTGGGCGGGATTCCCTATATCGACGACTATAATTGCCGGGGAGGGGAGAGGCTCGCCGCCGTCCTCGCGCGTCATCCGCAGGTCGAGCGGGTGCTGTGCGGGCACATCCACCGCTTCATGCAGGCGCGCTTCGGCGGCACCCTGCTGGTGACGGCGCCGAGCACCACCACCGCCATCGCGCTGCGGCTGCGGCCGGATGCCGAGCCGGCCTCCTTCGTCGAGCCGCCGGCGATGCTGCTGCACCGGTGGACGCCGGCCGGCCTCGTCACGCATTACCTGCCGATCGGCCGCTTTCCCGGTCCCTATCCGTTCTTCTGAGCGGCGGCCGGCGAAGCCCTTTCCATGGCGGAGGCGAAGCCCCATATTCCCGCCCATGGCCAAAGCTGCACGTCCCGGCGGATTCGGAGAGCGCTCCCAGCGCGCCTTCGAACCTGCGCAACCCGCTACGCTCGATCCCGTCCTCGCCGAGAAGCTCGGCGTGGCGCCGACCTCGGGCGCCTCCGCCACCGTCGCCGCGCTGTCGGCGCTGATCGAGGGTGGTCGCCCGGAGGTCGACGGGCAGGTGTGGATGCCGCACCGGCCGGCGCGGCCGGAAAAGTCGGAAGGCGGCGTCAAATTCGTCATCAAGTCCGACTACACGCCCAGCGGCGACCAGCCGCAGGCCATCGACGAACTGGTCGCCGCCGCGTCGCAGGGGGAACGCGACCAGGTGCTGCTCGGCGTCACCGGCTCGGGCAAGACCTTCACCATGGCCAACGTCATCGAGCGCGTGCAGCGCCCGGCGCTGGTGCTCGCCCCGAACAAGACGCTGGCGGCGCAGCTCTATGGCGAGTTCAAGAGCTTCTTCCCCGACAATGCGGTGGAGTACTTCGTCTCCTACTACGACTACTACCAGCCCGAGGCCTATGTGCCGCGCACCGACACCTTCATCGAGAAGGAATCGTCGATCAACGAGCAGATCGACCGCATGCGCCACTCGGCGACCCGCGCGCTTCTGGAGCGCGACGACGTCATCATCGTCGCCTCGGTGTCCTGCATCTACGGTATCGGCTCGGTCGAGACCTACGCCTCGATGACCTTCAAGATCGAGGTGGGCGACCGCATCGACCAGCGCGGCATCCTCGCCGACCTGGTGGCGCTGCAATACAAGCGCATCCAGGGCGACTTCGGCCGCGGCACCTTCCGGGTGCGCGGCGACGTCATCGAGATCTTCCCGGCGCATTACGAGGACCGGGCTTGGCGCGTCTCGCTGTTCGGCGACGAGGTGGAGAGCATCCAGGAATTCGACCCGCTCACCGGGCAGAAGTCGCAGGACCTGAAATTCGTCAAGGTCTATGCCAATTCGCATTACGTGACGCCGCGCCCGACGCTGATCCAGGCGATCTCCGGCATCAAGGCCGAGCTGAAGATGCGGCTCGACGAGCTCAACGCCATGGGCCGCTATCTCGAAGCGCAGCGGCTGGAGCAGCGCTGCACCTTCGACCTCGAAATGATGGAAGCGACCGGCTCCTGCGCCGGCATCGAGAACTATTCGCGCTGGCTCACCGGCCGCCGCCCCGGCGAGCCGCCGCCGACGCTGTTCGAATATGTGCCCGACAATGCGCTGATCTTCTGCGACGAGAGCCATGTGACCATCCCGCAGATCGGCGCCATGTATCGCGGCGACTTCCGCCGCAAGGCGACGCTGGCGGAATACGGCTTCCGCCTGCCGAGCTGCATGGACAACAGGCCGCTGCGCTTCGAGGAGTGGGAGGCGATGCGGCCGCAGACGGTGCACGTCTCCGCGACGCCCGGCGCCTGGGAGATGGAGCGCACCGGCGGCGTGTTCGTGGAGCAGGTGATCCGCCCGACCGGCCTCGTCGACCCGCCGGTGGAGGTGCGCCCGGCGCGCACCCAGGTGGACGATTTGCTCGGCGAGGTGCGGCAGGTGGCGGCCAAGGGCTATCGCACGCTGGTGACGACGCTCACCAAGCGCATGGCCGAGGATCTGACCGAATATCTGCACGAGAACGGCATCCGGGTGCGCTACATGCATTCGGACATCGACACCATCGAGCGCATCGAGATCCTGCGCGACCTGCGGCTCGGCACCTTCGACGTGCTGATCGGCATCAACCTGCTGCGCGAGGGCCTCGACATCCCGGAATGCGGGCTGGTGGCCATCCTCGATGCCGACAAGGAAGGCTTCCTACGCTCGGAGACCTCGCTGGTGCAGACCATCGGCCGCGCGGCGCGAAACGTCGACGGGCGGGTGATCCTCTATGCCGACGGCGTGACCGGCTCGATGGAGCGGGCGATGGCGGAGACCGAGCGCCGCCGCACCAAGCAGATCGCCTGGAACACCGAGCACGGCATTACCCCCGAGAGCGTGCGCAAGGCGATCGGCGACATCCTCAACAGCGTCTATGAGCGCGACC
This sequence comes from Ancylobacter oerskovii, assembly GCF_018390555.1. Classification (GTDB taxonomy): domain Bacteria; phylum Pseudomonadota; class Alphaproteobacteria; order Rhizobiales; family Xanthobacteraceae; genus Ancylobacter; species Ancylobacter oerskovii. The sequence goes on from NZ_JAHBGB010000044.1 coordinate 247,791, forward strand.
ATGTGACGGTCGATACCGGCCTTGCAGAGGCGCCGGCGGCCTATGGCAACAACCTCGCGGCGGTGCTCGCCGATCTCGAGAAGCGCATGCGCGCGGCGGCGGCCGATCTCGATTTCGAGCAGGCGGCGCGGCTGCGCGACGAGATCAAGCGGCTGCAGGCCACCGAGCTGGCGATTTCCGACGATCCGCTGGCGCGGCAGGACGCCATCGACGACCGCACCGGCGGCTATCGCGGCGAGCGCAAATATGGCCGTTCGGCCAATCTGCCGGAGAAGAAGGCGGGGAGCGGTCGATCGGGCGGCAAAAGCGGGCCGCGGTCCTCGCCCGGCCACGTCTCCTCCGGCCATCAGGCGCGGGCCGACGAGGCGCAGGCGACCTACGATGCCGGCGAGGCGGCGCCGCGCTCGCGGGTGGTGCGGCCGTCGCTCGACGATATGGGGCCGGGCACCGACCGTGCCGAGCCGCTGGGGCCGGAAGGGTGGACGCGGCCGGAACGGCCGGACCCGATGACCAAGGGCTATCGCAAGGGCGGGCGCCGCGCGCCGAAGCGGTGAGCGCCGCCGGCAGGCGGCGAACCTGCGCGCGAGCGATGCTTGGCACGGCGAGGCGGCTTCCGCTTAATGAGGTGCGAGCCGCTTGCCGCAGCGCGAGGCCGCGGGAGGGCCGGCTCGGGGCAGGGAGGTTTCCATGGGCTTCACGCAGGCGATCGCGAGCGTGCTCGGCAAATACGCCACCTTCGAGGGGCGGGCGCCGCGCTCGGAATATTGGTGGTGGGTGCTGTTCACCATCCTGCTGAACTGGGTGCTGAGCTTCGCCGACCTCGCTTTGTTCGGCGCCTTCTCCTTCATCGCCACCGGCGACGTCCACGTCTTCACGCCACTGACCACGATCGTCGGTATCGCGCTGATCCTGCCCTGCATCGCGGTGGCGGTGCGCCGCTTTCACGACATGAACCGCACCGGTTGGTGGGTGCTGATCGGGCTCACCGGCATCGGGGCGCTGGTGCTGTTCTTCTGGTTCATGGTGAAGGGCACCGAAGGGCCGAACCGCTTCGGCGAGGACCCGCTCATGCGCTACTGAGGCGCCCGCAGGGGATGCGCAGGCGAGCGGGCCGCCGCCCCTCACAATGCATCCTCAGGCTGCGAGCGCAGAGAGCCTCGGAGGGGGCTCGGTAACGCGCGCCCTGGCGGGCATCCTTCGAGGCCCGGCCTGCGGCCGGGCACCTCAGGATGAGGGAGTTCTTGAGGGACTCAGGATGAGGGGGCTCTCGAGGACCTCAGGATGGGGGCTCTTTGGGGGACTCAGGATGAGGGGGCTCTTGGGGGCGGGTGACTAGAGGGGCGGGTGGCAAGACCGGCGCGGCTTCGCCGGATGGTCGGCTGGTCCCGGTGCCCGGACGGGTGAATGCCGCAGCACAGGTCGCCGCTCAGCCGGGCATGAAAAAAGCCTCCATGGCGACCGGCCATGGAGGCTTTCATGCATGGCGGGACGCCCACCTGGGGCACCCCCGAATGGCGGGGGATCAGCCGCCCTGCTGGATGGCGGTCACCGTCCACTCGCCGCCGCCGGCGGGGCGGGTGAAGGTCCAGAACTCCACCACCGATTCGAGGCGGTCCGGGTCGCCCTGCACCAGGCGGCCGGTGGCGCGCTCGATCAGCGTGTCCTTCAGCTGGTAGCGCATGGCGACGGTGGCGTAGTCGCGGCCGTCCTCGCTCCAGGCCTCGGAGAGGTCGCCCTGCAGCAGCTTCACGTCGCTGAGGCGATTCTGCAGGCCGTCCTGGGCGTAGCCGTCGAGTTCCTCGCCGACATAATCAGCCATTTCCGGCGTCATCAGCTGCGACAGAGCGGCGCGGTCGTCGCGGGAATAGGCGTCCTGCACCTCGCCGAGCCTGCGCTCGAAGGCATCGAAATCGGCGCCCTGAAGCTGCAGCGGCCGGCCGCGGGGACGGCTGGCGAAGCCGGAGCGGCCGGCCGCCGCGCCGTTCGAGCCGGGAGCCGAGCCACCGCCGAACATGTCGCGCGCCAGCGGGGCGCCGGGCTGCGGGCCCTGCGCGGTCGCCGGGCGGTTGCGCGAGGCGAGCCAGCCCATGACCAGCCGGACGACGATGAAGATCAGCGCGATCTGCAGCAGCAGGCCGAGAATGCCGGCGAGGCTGCCGAGGCCGGAGAAGAAGCCGCCGCCCATCAACAGGCCGAACAGGCCGGCGCCGAGCAGGCCGCCCATCAGCCCGCCCATGAAGCCGGGACGATTGAAGAAGCCGCCCTGCCGAGCCGCCGCCGCCGTGCCGGCCGTGGCGGCCGGATTGGTGGTGGTGGCGCCGGGCTGGGTCGCCGAGCGCTGCATGGTCTGGGCGGAGGGAGAGGTCGGGGTCGGCGCGGGAGCGGACCAGGTGCGCGCACCGCGGCTCCCCATGCTGCGACCGCCGCCCGCACGGGCGTCGGCGTCGGGAACGACGGCGATCAGACTGCCGGCCACGATGACGGCCGCCGCGCCGACACGCGCGACGGTGGCCAGGTCAGGCAGACGAAACAGGGACTTGATGCGCATGGCCTCTCTCGGAACTGACACGGGAGTCACAATGTGACGCTGCGTCAGCATATGGGGAGGCCATGACCGTTTGTCACCTCCCGGGGCGATCAAGCCTGCGGGAGGAGGCCGAGGCTCAGAAGCCGAGCCGCGTCTCGATGGCGGCGATGGAGCCGACCGGCGCGGGGGCTACGTGAGGGGCCTGCTTCTCGGTGGGGGTCTCGACAGCGCGGGGCACCGTCTTCAGTGCGGCGGGCTGGCGGAGCGCGGCGGGAACTCGTTCCTCGGCGCGATTCCTGACGGCGGACATAACTCAATCCTTCCTGATACGCGATACGCGGTTAGGCGATGCGTCGTCTCTCAACGCTAGGCACGGCACCTTTATAGATCCGCAATCCTGAATGAGGACTGATCGGTCCGTTCATAACAGCCGCTGTTTCGTTCAGAATCGCGGCAGGTTCTGGGCGAAGTACAGGTAACTCAACGGCAGGCACGGTCCAGATGTGGATTTGGATAGGCTGAGGCCAAATGGCCACACCCCGGCATGCTAATTGCTAAGTTGCGTCGACCACCGGAGCGAACAAGCCATGTCTTTTGCCCTCACCCTCGCCCAACCGGATTCCGAACCCGACGTCGATGCCGGGATCGACCAGACGCTGCGCGACGACATCCGCATGCTGGGGCGCGTGCTCGGCGACACGCTGCGCGACCAGGAAGGCGAGCCGACCTTCGACCTGGTGGAAACCATCCGCCGGGTCTCCACCCGCTTCCATCGCGAGGAGGACGAGGGCGCGCGCCGGGAGCTGGAGGAGATCCTGCTCGGGCTCGACCCCGACCAGACCATCTCCATCGTCCGTGCCTTCAGCTATTTCTCCCACCTCGCCAACATCGCCGAGGACCAGCATGTGATCCGCCGCGCCCGGGCGCTGGCGGCGGCCGGGCACGGCCCGCGCCCGGCCTCGCTGGCCAATGCCATCGAGCGGGCGATGGGCGAGGGCATCCCGACGGAGAGCCTGCGCAAGTTCTTCGATACCGCGCTGGCGAGCCCGGTGCTGACCGCGCACCCGACCGAGGTGCGCCGGCGCAGCACCATGACGCACGAGATGCGCATTGCCGAATTGCTCGCCGAACGCGAGCGCAGCGAGCCGACGCCCGAGGAGGCGGCGCTCATCGACGACGAGCTGCGCCGGCGGGTGCTGACGCTGTGGCAGACCAACCTGCTGCGCAAGACCAAGCTGACGGTGCTGGACGAGGTGGCCAACGGCCTCGCCTATTACGACTACACATTCCTGCGGCAATTGCCGCGGGTTTATGCGGCATTGGAGGATCGACTCGCCGACATCGAGGGCGCGGGGGCGGAGGCGCCGGAGGTCGGCTCCTTCCTGCGCATGGGCAGCTGGATCGGCGGCGACCGCGACGGCAACCCCTTCGTCACCGCCGAGGTGACGCGCGAGACCCTGCGCCTGCAGGGCGCCCAGGCGGTGCGCTTCTATCTCCAGGAGCTGGACGAGCTCGGCGGCGAATTGTCGATCAGCACCATCCGCGTGGCGGTGTCGGACGAATTGCTGGCGCTGGTGGATTCCTCGCCCGACCTCTCGCCGCACCGGCGCAACGAGCCGTACCGCCTCGCCGTCACCACCATCATCGGCCGGCTCAAGGCGACGGCCTTCAGCCTGGAGGTTGCCGACCTGGCGGGCATCGCCGAGAAGCCGAGCGTGCGCCCCTATGCTTCCGCGGCGGAATTGCGGGCCGACCTCGACATCATCGATCGCTCGCTGAAGACCCACAAGTCCGGCGCCATCGCCCGCGGCAAGCTGCGCGAGCTGCGCCGGGCGGTGGACTGCTTCGGCTTCCACCTCGCCATCCTCGATTCCCGCCAGAATTCCGACGTGCACGAGCGCTGCGTCGCCGAGCTGTTCGAGGTGGCCGCGCCGGGCACCGGCTACAAGAGCCTGCCCGAGGGCACGCGCGTCGCCCTGCTGCTGCGCGAGCTGACCACGGCGCGCCCGCTCACCTCGCCCTTCGCCGCCTATTCCGACGAGACGGTGGGCGAGATGGACATGCTGCGCACCTGCGCGCGCATCCACAGGATCTACGGCCCGGAGGCGATCCAGACCTGCATCATCTCCAAGGCCGAGGGCGTCTCCGACATGCTGGAGCTCGCCCTGCTGCTCAAGGAGGTCGGCCTCGTCGACCCGGCGGGCGCCGCGGCGGTGAACATCGTGCCGTTGTTCGAGACCATCGAGGACCTGCGCAACTCCGCCAAGGTGATGGAGCAGATGTTCCGCCTGCCGGAATACCGCAAGCTGGTCGACAGCCGCGGCGGCATGCAGGAGGTGATGCTCGGCTATTCCGACAGCAACAAGGATGGCGGCTTCGTCACCTCCGGCTGGGAGCTCTACAAGGCCGAGATCGAGCTGATCGAGGTGTTCAAGCGCCATGGCGTGCGGCTGCGGCTGTTCCACGGCCGTGGCGGCTCGGTCGGCCGCGGCGGCGGGCCGAGCTACGACGCCATCCTCGCCCAGCCGGGCGGGGCGGTGCAGGGGCTGATCCGCATCACCGAGCAGGGCGAGATCATCTCGTCCAAGTACTCGAACCCGCAGGTCGGGCGCGGCAATCTGGAGATCCTCGCGGCCGCCACGCTGGAGGCGACGCTGCTCTCCGGCGACGCCAAGGCGCCGCGCGAGGAATACCTCACCGTGATGGAGGCGTTGTCCGACGCGGCGTTCCGCGCCTATCGCGGGCTCGTCTACGAGACCCCGCGCTTCGAGGATTATTTCTGGGAATCCACCGTCATCAACGAGATCGCGACGCTGAACATCGGCTCGCGCCCGGCCTCGCGCAAGAAGACGCGGCGGATCGAGGACCTGCGCGCGATCCCGTGGGTGTTCTCCTGGGCGCAGTGCCGGCTGATGCTGCCGGGCTGGTACGGCTTCGGCACCGCCATACGCGACTGGCTGGCCAAGAACCCCGACGGGCTGACGCTCTTGCGCGAGATGTATCGCGAATGGCCGTTCTTCCGCACGCAATTGTCCAACATGGACATGGTGCTGTCGAAGAGCTCGATCGCCATCGCCTCGCGCTATGCGAAGCTGGTGGAGGACATCGAACTGCGCGAAAGCATCTTCGGGCGCATCCGCACCGAGCACCAGGCGGCGATCGACGCCTTGCTGGCGATTTCCGAGCAATCGACGCTGCTGGGCTCCAACCCGCTGCTCGACCGCTCGATCCGCGCGCGCTTCCCCTATATCGACCCGCTCAACCATGTGCAGGTCGAGCTGCTGAGGAAGTACCGCGCCAACGACACCGACGAGAAGGTGCTGCAGGGCATCCAGCTGACGATCAACGGCATCTCCGCCGGGCTGCGCAATTCGGGGTGAGGGGGCGTCGGCTTGCTGATGAGTGGGGGTGGGCGGGCGTCGTCCCTGCTGGGGGAGACACGGCGCGCTTTTTCTCCCTCTCCCCGCATCGGACTCGGCTGTTGCCGAGTTCGATCTCTCCGAAGGTCAAACTCGGCAACAGCCGAGTTTGACGGAGAGGGGTGGGGTGAGGGGGCTTCCTGGCTTCCCGATGTCTAGGGCCCCTCACCGACCCGCTGCGCGGGCCACCTCTCCCCGACGGGGAGAGGGAAGGAAAGAAGGGGCTCTTCCCGATGAGTGAGGGTGGGTATCGTCCCAATGGGGAGGGGTGGATGCACGGTGCGCTTTTTTCTCCCTCTCCCCATTGAGGAGAGGGTCGGGGTGAGGGGTCTTCCTAGCTCTCCAATCGCTAGAGCCCCTCACCGACCCGCTGCGCGGGCCACCTCTCCCCAACGGGGAGAGGGAAAGAAAGAAGGGCATCTTTCCCGACGAGGTGAGGGTGGGCATCGCCCCAATGGGCGGGGCCGATGCACGGCGCGGTTGGGGAGCGGGCTCCCCGGCGCCAGGCCCTTGCGCGACGGGGCCTTCACAGGCCGGCGGCGGGCTTGGCTTCCGGCGGGATGTTCGGCGGCACGCGGGCCATCTGGAAGGCCGTCCTGATGAGCTCGGCATTGCCGCCGGCGATGTCGCCGCCGGGCAGGTGCCTGCCGTCCTCCAGCCCGATGCGGCTGTCGAGGCCGCGCAACAGCGCGTCGCGGTAGAGCGGCCAGACGCTGGCCTCATAGCCGTGCTGCAGGACCGGCACGTCCAGGCTGGCACGGGCGAGGACGGTGCGGATCGCGGCCGCGGCGGCCAGTGCCTCCGCCTCGTCCTGCTCGTTGATCTCGATGAGGATGCGCAGGCATTTCGGCGCCTCGGGCAGCTTCACGAAGCGCTCGGCATCCGCGACCGACCACAGGCCGGCCTCGACGCCGATGCCGCGAGCGAGCGCGAGGGCGATCATTTCCGGCGCGTCTTCCTCCACGAGGTTCACCGACACGTAGTCCGGCCGCTCGGTCCAGGCGGCGACGGCCTCCAGCCGGCCGCGGCCGCCGGGAGGAATGTCGGCATGGGTCGACAGGCCGACCGGCACGCCGGGCACCCGGGCGCGGATCGCGGCCAGCGCGGCGGCGACCGCGGCGGGATCGAGGGTCTCGAGGCCGTTCGTGTCGCGAGGATGCAGGTGCAGCTCGCTCGCGCCGGCCGCCACCACCGCTTCCGCCTGAAAGGCGAGCTCGGCGGGGGTGAAGGGCGTATCGGCGTGGAAGCCCTTGTCGCGCGAACCGTTGAGACAGGCCTGGAGCATGCGGCGTTCCTCCCGGTGGGACATCAATGCCCTTAACCCGCGTGATGGCCCATTCGTTTCAGGCGGGAGACGGTTCTTTCCAGCGCCTGCAGGAATTCCGAGCGGTCGCGCGGCGAGAAGGGACGGGGACCGCCGGTGATCGCGCCGGTCTCGCGCAGATCCTGCATCAGGTTGCGGGTGGCGAGCTGCAGGCCGATGGAGGAGGCGGTGAAGGCCTTGCCGCCGGGCGCCAATGCCTCCGCCCCCTTCGCCACCACCCGGGCGGCGAGCGGCACGTCGGCGGTGACGACCACATCGCCGGGCTCCACCCGCTCGACGATCCAGTCATCGGCGATATCGGGACCGGCCGGGACGATCACCCGCTCGATCCAGTCGGTGCGCGGCACGTTGACGAAGCTGTTCGCCACCACGAACACCTTCAGCCGGTGGCGCTCGGCCACGCGGTAGGTCTCGTCCTTTACCGGACAGGCGTCGGCGTCGACATAGATGATGGTGGATCTGGCCAAGGTATTCGGTGCCGCTGGGGAAGGTGCTGGAAGAAAGAAGGGCTGCCCGTCAGGACAGCCCTTCCCATGTCAGACCGCGGTCCGGCCCGGTAAACCGTCTGTTGGACGGTGCTTAGTGTCGCGTCACGCGGCACGGACCTCGCTAGAGGCAAGTGTCCAGGTCACGGATACGGACGACCGCGGATCAAGACGATCAGACACTGGATCACCTCCTTTCGATTGTTGACGACGTTGTGAGCTTAGCGCGATTCGCGGCGACGTCATCCTCCCTTGCGGCACGACTGTTCACATCCGGTTGCGGTGTGACATGTTCGGTGAGCGGTTCGATGCAGGAGGTGACGATGCGCAGTGCCTTGAGCAACGCCTTGAAGACGCCCCTGGCGTGGATGCTGGCGGCTTCCGTGATGGCGACGCCCGCCCTCAGCCAGCAGGCTTCCGACACGCAGGCGCCGGAAGCGCCGAGCGCGATCGCCGCCGAGGCGAAGTCGGCCACCTCGAAGCACTGGATGGTGGCGACCGCCAATCCGCTCGCCACCCGCGCCGGGGCGGCGGCGCTGCGCAATGGCGGCAACGCCATCGACGCGCTGGTGGCGGCGCAGGCGGTGCTCGGCCTGGTGGAGCCGCAATCCTCCGGCCTCGGCGGCGGCGGCTTCCTGGTCTATTGGGACGCGGCGAGCGGCAAGCTCACCACCTTCGACGGCCGCGAGACGGCGCCCCGCGCGGCGACGCCGACGCTGTTCCAGAACGCCAAGGGCGAACCGCTGACCTTCATGTCGGCGGTGGTCGGCGGCCGCTCGGTCGGCACGCCCGGCCTGCCGCGCCTGCTCGATTTCGCGCATCGGCGCTACGGCCATACCGCCTGGGCGCATCTGTTCCGCCCGGCGGTGCGCCTTGCCGAGGACGGCTTCCCGGTTTCGCCGCGTCTCTCCAAGCTGATCGCCGAGGACGAGAAGACGCTGAAGGCCAACCCGGAGACGGCCGCCTATTTCTTCGACGACAAGGGCGCGCCGCTGGCGGCGGGGACGACGCTGAAGAACCCGGCCTATGGCGACACGCTGCGCCAGCTGGCGCGCTACGGCTCCGCCGCCTTCTATCGCGGCCCCATCGCCCGCGACATCGTGCGCACGGTGCGCGGGGCGCAGGGCAATCCCGGTGCGCTGACGCTGGAGGATCTGCGCGCCTACCGGGTGAAGGAGCGGGCGCCGGTGTGCGGCGACTATCGCGGGCTCGACATTTGCGGCATGGGCCCGCCGAGCTCGGGAGCGCTCACGGTCGGGCAGATCCTAGGTATGCTGAATTCCTACGACCTCAAGTCGCTGGGGGCGTCCTCGCCGGAATCCTGGCGGCTGATCGCCGATGCCTCGCGGCTCGCCTTCGCCGACCGCGACCGCTACATGGCCGACCAGGACTATGTGCCGATGCCGACCAAGGGGCTGCTGGCGCCGGACTACCTGAAGAGCCGCGCCGAGCTGCTGCGCGGCGACGACGCGCTGCCGGAAGTGGCGCCGGGCACCCCGACCTGGAATCACGCCATGCTGGCGCCGAAGCGGGCCGACGATGAATCGATCGAGCTGCCCTCGACGACGCAGATCACCATCGTCGACCGCGACGGCAACGTCGCCTCCATGACCTCCAGCATCGAGGCGGGCTTCGGCTCGCGGCTGATGGTGCGCGGCTTCCTGCTCAATAACGAGCTGACCGACTTCTCCTTCCGTTCCCAGAAGGACGGCGTGCCGATCGCCAACCGGGTCGAGCCCGGCAAGCGGCCGCGCTCCTCCATGGCGCCGACCATCGTGATGAAGGACGGCAAGCCGCTGCTGGCGCTGGGCTCGCCGGGCGGCAGCCAGATCATCGGCTATGTGACGAAGACGCTGATCGCCCATCTCGACTGGGGCATGGACCTGCCCGCCGCCATCGCCGCGCCGAACGTGCTGGCGCGCTTCAACGAGGTGGAGGTCGAGCAGGGCACGCCGGCCGAGGCGCTGGCGCCGAAGCTCGCCGAGCTCGGCTACAAGGTGAAGACGGCGCCGATGACCTCGGGCGTGCAGGCGGTGCTGATCGGCCCGGACGGGCTGACCGGCGCCGCCGACCCCCGCCGCGAAGGGGCGGTGATCGGCGAGTGAGCGCCTCCTGGGTGCGTCATCCCCGGGCCTGGCCCGGGGATCCATGACGAGAGTGCCTGGAGTTGAAAAGCGCAGATGGCCGGGCCCGGCCCGGCCATGACGAAGGGAATGCCGCCGCGCCGCTCTAGTGGCTGATCATCCACGGGCGCGCTGAGGGGAAGCTCTTGGCGCCGTTCGCCGAGGTGGCGGTGCGGTTCTTCTTCGACCGGCTCTTCATGCCGCCGGAGCAGCAGGAGCAGCCGGCGGCGTGTTTCGCCCGCTCCTGCTTTTCCCGGTAGCCGTCGACGCTCATCGGCGCGTGGCGGGCCTGCTCGTTGCCCGCATGGGCGCTGAGGCTCGCCCGCGACATCGAGGTGAAGTGCGGGGCGGTGAGCAGCACGCGCGGGGCCATGACGCCGCAATCCGGGCAGGGCTGCGGGGACTGGTATTCGCTCATCGGGCGCAGGGCGGTGAAGTCGCCGCAGTCGTCGCAAAGATATTCGTAGACGGGCATGTGCCGGTTCCTTGAGCGGTTCCGTTAGGGCGTTTCCTCGATGGAGGCGGGACGGTGTCGCCACCGTCCCGTCGACCGGACCAAAAGGGGGTCAGAGGTCCGGCGAGATCGGCATGTCGACCGAGCCGTCGATGAACTTGGTCGGGCCGGCCGAAGAGGGCTTGATGTCGAAGTCGAAGATCTCGGTCGGCAGCCACAGCGTGGCGCAGGAATTGGGGATGTCGACCACGCCCGAGAGATGGCCCTGCACCGGCGCGACGCCGAGGATGGAGTGCGCCTGCGCGCCGGAATAGCCAAACTTCTTCAGGTACTCGATGGCGTTGAGGCAGGCCTGCCGGTAGGCGACATTGGCGTCGAGATAGTGCTGGGTGCCGCTCTCGTCGACCGAGATGCCTTCGAAGATCAGGTAGTCCTTGTAGTTCGGGGTGATCGGCGACGGCTTGAAGATCGGGTTCTTGATGCCGTACAGCGCCATGCCGTCCTTGATCAGGTCGACCTTGATGTGCAGCCAGGCGCCGAACATCTCGATGGCGCCGCAGAAGGTGATCTCGCCGTCGCCCTGGGAGAAGTGCATGTCGCCCATGGAGAGGCCGGCGCCGTCGACATAGACCGGGAAGTAGATCTTCGAGCCGCGCGACAGGTCCTTGATGTCGCAATTGCCGCCATGCTCGCGCGGCGGCACGGTGCGGGCGCCCTCGGCCGCCACCTTATCCCAGGCGTCGCCCTTGCCGAGCTTGCCGAGATGCGCGGTCTTCGGCGCCGGCGGGTTGGCGAGCGGCGGTACGCGGGTCGGGTTGGTGTCGATCAGCGCCTGCTCGCGGGCGTTCCAGGTGTCGAGCAGCTTCTGCGAGGGCAGGGTGCCGATGAGGCCGGGATGGATGAGGCCGGCGAAGCCGACGCCCGGCACGTGGCGCGAGCGGGTGAACATGCCCTCATAGTGCCAGATCGACTTCTGCGCGAGCGGGAAGTGGTCGGTGAGGAAGCCACCGCCGTTCTTCTTCGAGAAGAAGCCGTTGAAGCCCCATTCATGGCCCTTCAGCGTGCCGGCGTCGAGGATGTCGACGACGAGCAGGTCGCCCGGCTTGGCGCCCTTCACGCCGATGGGGCCGGAGAGATAGTGCACCGTCGACAGGTCGACGTCGCGGATGTCGTCGGCGGAATCGTTGTTGGCGATGGCGCCGCCGGTCCAGTCCACCGTCTCGACCAGGAAGTCGGCGCCCGGCTCGACCCAGGTGGCGATCGGAATGTCCGGGTGCCAGCGATTGTGCAGATATTCGTTCTCCGTGGCCGGCTTCGACAGATCGACCGAGATCAGTGTTTCAGGCATGGCGAACTCCGTTCCCCTTGGACTGCATGCGGATGGTTTGGAAATTGGGATGCCGGCCGACCGGCCGGTGCCCGGCCTCAGACGGAAAGGAAGCGCGCGACCTTCGCCTCGTCGACGTCGGCGCGCCTGTCCTCGTGGACGATCTCGCCATTCTCGATCACCAGCACCCTGTCGGCGATGTCGAGGGCAAAGGACAGCACCTGCTCCGACACCACGATGGACAGTCCGCGCTCGTCGCGGATGCGCTTCAGCGTACGCGCCATCTCGCGGATGATCGAGGGCTGGATGCCTTCGGTCGGCTCGTCGAGCAGCAGCACCTTCGGCTGGGTGGCGAGCGCGCGGGCGATGGCGAGCTGCTGCTGCTGGCCGCCGGAAAGGTTGCCGCCGCGGCGGCCCTTCATCTCCAAGAGCACCGGGAACAGCTCGTAGAGGTCCGGCGGCACCTTGATCTCGCCGCGCGGGATCAGCCCGGTCTCGATGTTCTCCTGCACCGTCATGGTGGAGAAGATCATGCGGCCCTGCGGCACATAGGCGATGCCGTTGGCGACGCGCTCATAGCTCTTGAGCCTGGTGATGTCGGTGGCGCCCAGCGTGACCGAGCCGCTTTTCGTGGGCACGATGCCCATGAGCGACTTCATGAGCGTGGTCTTGCCCATGCCGTTGCGGCCCATGATGGCGACGATCTCGTTCGGCGCCACCTTGACGTCGATGCCGTGCAGCACCTCGCTCTGGCCGTAGGAGACGTGGAGGTCGGCGATGTCGAGCATGGTGAGCCTCCCTCAATGGCCGAGATAGACTTCGACGACCTTGGGGTCCGCCTGGACCTTGGCCATCGGGCCTTCCGACAGGATCCTGCCCTGGTGCAGCACCGTGACCTTGTGGGCGATGTCCTCGACGAACTTCATGTCGTGCTCGATGACGATCACCGAGCGGTCCTTGATGATGCGGTTGAGCAACTCGGCGGTCTTCTTGCGCTCGGAGACGCTCATGCCGGCCACCGGCTCGTCGAGCATCAGGAGTTCCGGGTCCTGGATCAGCAGCATGCCGATCTCCAGCCACTGTTTCTGGCCGTGCGAGAGATATTCGGCGCGCTGGTCGAGCTGGTCGGCGAGGAAGATGGTCTCGGCCACCTCCTGCACCCGCTCCTTCACCGGGCCGTCGCGGCGGAAGGTGAGGGCGCCCATGACGGTGCGCCCCTTCGGGTAGGAGATTTCGAGGTTCTCGAAGACGGTGAGGTCCTCGTAGATCGACGGATTCTGGAACTTGCGGCCGACGCCGGCGCGGACGATCTCGTGCTCCTTCATCCGGGTCAGCTCGCGGTCCTTGAAGCGGATCGAGCCGGCGGTCGCCTTGGTGCGGCCGCAGATGAGGTCGAGCACCGTGGTCTTGCCGGCGCCGTTGGGGCCGATGATCACCCGGATCTCGTTCTCGTCGACATAGAAGGACAGGTCGTTGACCGCCTTGAAGCCGTCGAAGGAGACGGTGAGCCCCTCCACCGCCAGCACGAAGTCCTTGTTCATCGCATCGGTGATGACATTGGCATTCATGGTTGCGGCTCCTATTCGGCGACGGCGGGCGTGGCGACGGGGAGGGGCTCGGCCACCGCCGGGGACGCGGCGCGCCGGGCCGGACCGCCGAACAGCGGGCCGAGGCGCGGGGCGACATGGACCTGCCAGAGGCCGGCAATGCCGTTCGGAAAGGCGAGCACCACGGCGATGAACAGTCCGCCGAGGCCGAGCAGCCACAGCTCCGGGAAGCTTTCGGAGAAGGAGGTCTTCGCCCAATTCACCAGCAGCGTGCCGTAGATGGCGCCGAGGATGGACAGGCGCCCGCCGACCGCGGTGTAGATCACCATCTCGATGGACGGCACGATGCCGACGAAGGAGGGCGACATGAAGCCGACCTGCAGGGTGAACATCGCCCCGCCTATGCCCGAGAGAGCCGCCGACAGGCAGAAGACGAACACCTTGAAGCTGGAGACGTCGTAGCCGGAGAAGCGCACGCGGTCTTCCTTGTCGCGCATGGCGACGAGGAGGCGGCCGAGCTTGGAGGACTTCACGTAATAGGCGAGCAGGATGCAGGCGAGCAGCAGCCCGACGCAGACGAAATAGAGGACCGTCTTGGCGCCGTCGGTGCGGATATCCCAGCCGTGCAGCGTGCGCAGGTCGGTGATGCCGTTGATGCCGCCGGTATAGCCCTGCTGGCCGACGATCAGGATGGTCATGATGGCGGCGAGCGCCTGGGTGATGATGGCGAAATAGACGCCGCCCACCCGCCGCTTGAACAGCGCGAAGCCGAGGATCAGCGCGAACAGGGCGGGCACCGCGACCACCGCCAGCGTGGTGAAGCCGAAATGGCGGAACGGCTCCCAGAACCAGGGCAGGGCGGTGATCTGGTTCCAGTCCATGAAATCGGGAATGCCGGGCGTCGACTGGATCCTGGTGTTCTCGACGCTCGAGGCTTCGAGCTTGAGATACATCGCCATGCAGTAGCCGCCGAGGCCGAAGAACACGCCCTGGCCGAGCGAGAGGATGCCGGCATAGCCCCAGCACAGCACCAGGCCGAGCGCCACGAAGGCGTAGGTGAGGTATTTGCCGACGAATTGCAGGCGGAAATTGTCCAGCGCCAGCGGCAGCACCACCAGCAACAGCAGCGCGAGGAGGGCGATGCCGATCATGTCCTGCGGGCGCAGGAAGAAGCTGCGGCCGGATGTCGGGGCTTGTGTGGTCACGGGCGCCTCCTCAACGACGGACCTTGATGACGAACAGGCCCTGCGGCCGCAGCATCAGGATGACGACCACGCCGATCAGCGTGAGGACCTTGGCCATCGAGCCGGAGAGGAAGAATTCCAGCGTCGACTGGGCCTGCGAGATGGTGAAGGCGGAGGCGATGGTGCCGAGCAGGCTCTGCGCGCCGCCGAACACCACGACGAGGAAGGTGTCGACGATGTAGAGCTGGCCGGAGGTCGGGCCGGTGGAGCCGATCATGGTGAAGGCCGAGCCGGCGACACCGGCGATGCCGCAGCCGAGGCCGAAGGTGTAGCGGTCGACCTTCTCGGTGTTGATGCCGACCGCACCGGCCATGACGCGGTTCTGCACCACGGCGCGCACCTGCTTGCCCCAGCTCGACCGGTACATCAGCAGCGCCACCGCGACGGTGATGGCGATGGTCAGCCCCATGACGAACAGGCCGTTGATCTGCACCTCGACGACATCGGTGACGGGGAGCGAGCCCATCATCCAGCCCGGCAGCTCGACGCCGACCTCGCGCGGGCCGAACACCGAGCGGTAGACCTGCTGCAGGATCAGGCTGAGGCCCCAGGTGGCGAGCAGCGTGTCGAGCGGGCGCTTGTAGAGATGGCGGATCATCAGCCATTCCGTCGCCATGCCCAGCGCGCCGGAGGCGAGGAAGGCGAGGATCATCGCGACGAAGAAGTAGATCCCGAACAGCGACGGCAGGTGGTTCAGGAAGAATTGCGAGGTGAAGTAGGTAACATAGGCGCCGAGGATCATGAACTCGCCATGCGCCATGTTGATCACGCCCATCTGGCCGAAGATGATGGCGAGGCCGAGCGCCATCAGCACGAAGACCGAGAACAGGATCAGGCCGGCGAAACCCTGCATCAGGAAGATGGAGCTGAGCTCGGCCAGCGAATAATCGGAAAACATCGGGAATCCCCCGGCAGGCGCCCGAGCGGCGCGGCTTCGTCGACCGAAAGCGGCCGGAGAGGGCGAGCCCTCTCCGGGATCAGCGGCGGGCGATCACTGATAGCCCTTGGGGAACGGGTTGGGCTCGATGAGATCGGGGGTCTCGAACACCACCTTGAACTGGCCGTCGAGCTGCGCCTGGCCGACGCGGGTCTTCGACCACAGATGGTGGTTGGGGTGGATCTTGACGTAGCCTTCCGGCGCCTTGGGGAACTCGATGCCGGCGGAGGCCTCGGCGATCTTGTCGATGTCGAAGCTGCCGGCCTTCTCCACGGTGAGCTTCCACAGCCACGGGCCGAGATAGGCGGCCTGGGTGACGTCGCCGATGACGGTCTTCTCGCCCCACATCTTCTTGAAGGCGGCGACGAAGTCCTTGTTGTTGGGATTGTCGAGCGACTGGAAGTACTTCATGCAGCTATAGGCGCCGGCGATGTTGTCGCCGCCGATGCCGTCGATCTCGTCCTCGGTGACGGAGATGGTCAGCAGCGTCTGCTTGGACAGGTCGATGCCGGCGGCCTTGAGCTGCTTGTAGAAGGCGACGTTGGAGCCGCCGACGATGATGGCGTAGATCACGTCCGGCTTGGTCAGCTTGATCTTGTTGATCACCGAGTTGAACTGGGTATGGCCGAGCGGGAAATATTCCTCGCCCACCACCTTGCTGCCCTTCATGAAGTTTTCGATGTGCTTGCGGGCGATCTTGTTGGAGGTGCGCGGCCAGATATAGTCGGAGCCGAGCAGATAGAAGCTCTTGGCTCCCTTCTCCCTCTGCACCCAGTCGAGCCCGGCGATGATCTGCTGGGTGGCCTCCTGGCCGGTATAGATGACGTTCTTCGACTGCTCGAGACCTTCATAGAAGGTCGGGTAGTAGAGCATGCCGTTATACTGCTCGAACACCGGCAGCACCGCCTTGCGGGAGGCTGAGGTCCAACAGCCGAACACCGCGGCGCATTTGTCGTTGACCAGCAGCTTCTTGGCCTTCTCGGCGAAGTTCGGCCAATCGGAGGCGCCGTCCTCCTGCACGAACT
This sequence comes from Ancylobacter oerskovii, assembly GCF_018390555.1. GTDB lineage: Bacteria > Pseudomonadota > Alphaproteobacteria > Rhizobiales > Xanthobacteraceae > Ancylobacter > Ancylobacter oerskovii. The sequence goes on from NZ_JAHBGB010000044.1 coordinate 264,203, forward strand.
TGATCTTGCGGCCGAGCACGCCGCCCATGGCGTTGATCTGGTCGATGGCGAGCTTCTCCGCCTGCACCGAGCCGGTCTCGGAGATCGCCATGGTGCCGGTGACGGAATGCAGGATGCCGACGGTGACGTCGGTATCGGTTACTGCAAGTCCCGTCGTGTTGACGGCGGAGGTCGCCGGCGCCTGGGCGAAGGCGCGGGAAGGAAACAGCGCGGTGGATGAAAGAAGAGGTGCCGCGGGGAGCGCGGCGAGACCTTTCAGAAGCCGGCGGCGCGTCGCAGAAAACTTATCAGATCCGTCCTGATGCGTGGACATGCAAATCCCCTCCACGGGTTTGGCGTGGCTAAACAAGCTTGTCGCTGTGCTTGTATTGTCATGATGGTGGCGGGGGAGACCGCGCCGCAGCAATACGTCAATTGACGTATAGGGATTCGCCGGCCCGCCCCTCACCATGTCTGCGCGCCTGGAAAGGCAGGTTCCGCCGGTCGGCGGGCCTGATTTCTACGCGCGCGAGCGAAGGTGCACGCGGGTTGAAGGGTTTTCTACTTTCCGGGCAGCGGAAGAGCCCGGTGTCCGGTTCGGGGTGTCGCCGGTTCGATTGTTGGTTCCGGCGAGACGTCCTGCGCCGGGAGCGCGACGGCCGTCGCGTTCGGGAGCCGGGGCGCATGGTGCGTTTTTTGCTGGCGTGCGACCGGCCCGGACGTGGCCGGCGGCAGAACAGGGCGTGGGAGGAACAGGGGAGGAATGGCGGGCGTCGAGGCGGCGAGGCAGGACACCATGGCGGCCGAGCAGAAGATCGTGCGCGTGCGACGCCGCTACAACCAGTGGGTCGTCAACGAGACGCTGGAGGACTATGCGCTGCGCTTCACCGCCAAGAGCGCCCGGCGCTGGTCGGCGCTGCGGGTGGCGAACACCGCGCTCGGGGCGGTGTCCTTCCTTGCCCTGGAGGCGATCGGCGGCGCGGTGACGCTTGCCTATGGCTTCCACAACGCCGTCGCCGCCATCCTCGTCGTCTGCGCGCTGATCTTCGCCACCGGCCTGCCCATCTGCTACTACGCGGCGAAATACGGCGTCGACATCGACCTGCTGACCCGCGGCGCCGGCTTCGGCTATATCGGCTCGACCGTCACCTCGCTGATCTACGCCTCCTTCACCTATCTGTTCTTCGCCATCGAGGCGGCGATCATGGCGCTGGCACTGGAGATGTGCTTCGGCGTGCCGCTGATGGTCGGCTATTTCGTCAGCGCGCTGGTGGTGATTCCGCTGGTGACGCACGGCATCACCTTCATCAGCCGCTTCCAGCTGTGGACCCAGCCCGCCTGGGTGCTGCTCAACATCGTGCCGCTGGTCTTCGTGCTGCAGGCCGGCGGGAACGCGCTGGAGGAGTGGACGCGCTATGCCGGCCGGCTCGGCGCGCCCGACGGCTCGTTCGATCCGCTGCTGTTCGGCAGCGCCGCCACCGTGGTGTTCGCGCTGGTGGCGCAGATCGGCGAGCAGGTGGATTTCCTGCGCTTCCTGCCGCGCCGTGCGCCGGGACGCAGTGCCGCCGCCCGCAATACGGCGTGGTGGCTCGCGCTGCTGTCGGCCGGGCCGGGGTGGATCGTCGTCGGCGGGCTGAAGATGCTGGCGGGGTCCTTCCTCGCCTATTTCGCGCTCACTCATGGCGTGCCCTTCCTGCACGCCGCCGAGCCGACGCAGATGTATCTCGTCGCCTTCGAGGTGGGCCTGCCGCCGCAGGCGGCGCTCGTCGCCACCGGGCTGTTCGTCATCCTCGCCCAGCTCAAGATCAACGTGACGAACTCCTATGCCGGCTCGATCGCCTGGTCGAACTTCTTCTCGCGGCTGACCCACAGCCATCCCGGCCGGGTGGTGTGGCTGGTGTTCAATGTCACCATCGCGCTGATGCTGATGGCGCTCGGCATCTACAAGGTGCTGGAGCAGATCCTCGGCCTCTACGCCATCGTGGCGGTGGCCTGGGTGGCGGCGCTGGTGGCCGACCTCGTGGTGAACAAGCCGATGGGCTGGAGCCCGCCGGGCATCGAATTCAAGCGGGCGCATCTTTACGATATCAACCCGGTCGGGGTGGCGGCGGTGATGGCGGGCACCGGCGTCGCGGTGCTGGCCTTCGCCGGGCTGTTCGGCGCGGCGCTGCAGGCCTTCGCGCCCTTCGTGGCGCTGGTGGTTTCCTTCGCCACCGCCTGCGCCGTCGCCTGGGGAACCGGCGGGCGCTACTATCTCGCCCGCCAGACCACGAAGCGGTGGGAAGGCCGCACCACGCTGCGGTGCTGCATCTGCGAGCACAAGTTCGAGCCGGAGGACATGGCGCATTGCCCGGTCTATGCCGGGCCGATCTGCTCGCTGTGCTGCTCGCTCGACGCGCGCTGCCACGACCGCTGCAAGCAGGAGGCGCGCTTTCCCGACCAGATCCTCGCCATGCTGCGGGCGGCCCTGCCGGTGTGGGCGGTGGCGCGGATCAACTCCCGGCTCGGCCATTATATCGGCGTGCTGTCGCTGCTGGCGGTGGTGATCGGCGCCATTCTGGGGGTGATCTATGTCCAGGCCGCGCTGTCGCCGCCCGCCGAGCGGGACGCGATCGGGGGCATGCTGTTCACCCTCTATTTCATCCTGCTGATCATCGCCGGCGTCGCCGCCTGGCTGTTCGTGCTGGCGCAGGAGAGCCGGCGCGTCGCCCAGGAAGAGAGCAACCGCCAGACCGCGCTGCTGATGCGCGAGATCGAGGCGCACAAGCGCACCGACGCCAAGCTGCAGAAGGCGAAGGAAGTCGCGGAGGCCGCCAACCTCGCCAAGAGCCGCTACGTGGTCGGCATCAGCCATGAGCTGCGCACGCCGCTCAACGCCATTCTCGGCTATGCCCAGCTCTTGGAGCGCGACGCCGCCATCCCGCCGCACCGGCGCGACTCGATCCGGGTGATGCGGCGCTCGGCCGAGCACCTGTCCGGCCTCATCGACGGGCTGCTCGACATTTCGAAGATCGAGGCCGGGCGGCTGCATCTCGCCCGCGACGAGGTGCGCATCGGCGAGTTCCTCGACCAGCTGGTCGACATGTTCCGGCTGCAGGCGACGGCCAAGGGCATCGATTTCGTCTATGTCGGGCCCGAGCGGCTGCCGGCGGTGGTCTATACCGACGAGAAGCGGCTGCGGCAGATCCTCATCAACCTGCTCTCCAACGCCATCAAGTTCACCCATTCGGGGCGGGTGGCGCTGCGCGTCGCCTATCGCAGCCAGGTCGCGGAGTTCGAGGTCGAGGATACCGGCATCGGCATTCCCGCGGCCGATCACCGGCGCATCTTCGAGCCGTTCGAGCGCGGCGAGCGGGCCGGCACCTATTCCACCGCCGGCATCGGCCTCGGGTTGACCATCACCAAGCTGCTCACCGAGATCATGGGCGGGGAGATCTCGCTGACCTCCACGCCGGGCGCCGGCAGCGTCTTCCGGGTGAAGGTGATGCTCTCGGAAGTCGCGCGGCCGAGCCGCAACGCCGCCCCGCCGCATCGCCGGATCGCCGGCTATGCCGGGCGGCGGCGCACCGTGCTGGTGGCCGACGACGACGACGCGCATCGCGACCTGATGCACGAGGTGCTGGTGCCGCTCGGCTTCACCGTACTCGCCGCCGCCGACGGCGTGGCGGCGCTGGACATGGTGCGGCAATGGGCGCCGGACCTGGTGCTGCTCGACATCTCCATGCCCGGGCTGAACGGCTGGGAAGTGGCGCGGCAGCTGCGCGACGAGGGCTTCGCGCGGCTACGCATCCTGATGATCTCCGCCAATGCCGGCGAGATCATCGGCGAGGGGCTCGACGCCCGCCATCACGACGACCAGATGGCCAAGCCCGTGCAGCTCGCGGCGCTGCTGGAAAAGCTGGAAAAGCTGCTGGAGCTCGACTGGATCGTCGAGGGGCAGGGCGCGTCGCCGGTTCCGGCGTCGGTGCCGGTGCTGCGGCCGCCGGCGGGCGCGCATATCGAGGATCTCATGAAGCTCGGCGAGATCGGCTATGTGCGCGGCATCCAGGCCAAGCTCTCCGAGATCGAGGCCGCCTCGCCGGAGAGCGGCGCCTTCGTCTCGCATATGCGCGACCTCGTCGACACCTTCGATCTCAAGCGATACATGGCCGTATTGGAGGCGTTGCGCAGCGATGATGCATAGCGTGGAGCGCCGCGACATCGTCCTGGTGGTGGACGATTCGCCGGAAACCCTCAGCCTCCTGACCGACGCGCTGGAAGCCGCCGGCGCCACGGTGCTGGTGGCGGTGGAGGGCGCCAACGCGCTCGCCCTGGTGGAGCGTATCACCCCGGACGTCATCCTGATGGACGCGCTGATGCCGGGCATGGACGGCTTCGAGACCTGCCGCCGGCTGAAGGGCAACAAGGCCACCGCGCATGTGCCGGTGATCTTCATGACCGGCCTGTCGGAAACCGAGCAGATCGTGAAAGGGCTGGAGGCGGGCGGCGTCGACTATGTGACGAAGCCGATCTCGCCTTACGAACTGATCGCCCGCATCCGCGTGCATCTCGCCAATGCCCGGCAAACACACAGCGCGCGGGCGGCGCTCGACGCGGCCGGCCGCTTCCTGCTGTCCTCGACGGCGCAGGGGCGGGTGCTGTGGAGCACGCCGCAGGCGACCGCGCTGCTCGCCGCCATCACCGTTTCCGCGCCGGGCGACGCCTTCCTGCTGCCGGAGGCGGTGCGCGACTGGCTCGCCGGCCGCCGCGGCGAGACGGCGTCGGGCACGGCCCGCGAGGCGATCGACCTGCCGGTCGACGGCTCCGCGCGGCGGCTGCGACTCTCCTATGTCGGGCAGATCGGGCCGGACGAACTGCTCCTGCGCATCGTCGAGGACGAGGGACTGGCGCCCGAGCAGGTGCTGAAAGCCCGGCTGAACCTCACCTTGCGCGAGGCGGAAGTGCTGATGTGGCTGGCGCGCGGCAAGGCGAACCGCGACATCGGCGAGATCCTCGGCCTGTCGCCGCGCACGGTGAACAAGCATCTGGAGCAGATCTACGCCAAGATCGGCGTCGAGAACCGGGCGGCGGCGACGGCGCTCGCCGTCACCGCGCTGACCCCGCGCTAGCGGGGGAGACGGGGCTAGCCGGCGGCGCCGCGCCCGATGGGGGCGAGACGGTCGAGGTCGGCATCGGTGAACAGGCGCGAGCGGGTGAGGAAGCGCACGCCCCGGCCGTTCTCCAGGCTGAACATGCCGCCGCGCCCGGGCACGACGTCGATGATCAGCTGGGTGTGCTGCCAATAGTCGAATTGCGACGGGCTCATATAGAAGGGCGCACCCCCGATGGCGCCGAGCCGGACGTCCTCGTCGCCGACGATGTAGTCGCCCTGCGGGTAGCACATGGGCGAGGAGCCGTCGCAGCAGCCGCCGGACTGGTGGAACAGCACCGGGCCGTATTCGCCCTGCAGTTCGGCGATGAGCGCCAGCGCCGCCTCGGTGGCGAGGACGCGGGAAACCGTGTCGGCGGGGGTGAGCGGATCGGCGGCGAGGGTGTCGGTCATGGTCTCCTCCCGTTTCGTCGCCGCGCTCGTTCGGCCGGTGTGGCGCGGCTGTCGGCATTCCGAAGATGGGGCCCGAACGGTCCGCCGGCAAGCGCGCGGCAAACGCGCGCCAGGTCGGCCCGTCGCCGCGTGAAGCCGGGCAGCCGCATGCCGTCCGGCCTCCCGGTGGCTCAGGCGGCGATGTCCAGCACGATGCGGCCGTCGATCTTGCCGGCATGCATGCGCGCGAAGATATCGTTGATGTCCTCGAGCCTGCCGCGCTCCACCGTCGCCTTCACCTTGCCCTCGGCGGCGAAATCGAGCGATTCCTGCAGGTCGAGACGGGTGCCGACGATGGAGCCGCGCACCGTGGTGCCGTTCAGCACCATATCGAAGATCGGCAGGTCGAAGGCGCCGGGCGGCAGCCCGTTCGCCACCAGCGTGCCGCCTCGGCGCATCATGCCGAGCGCCTGGCTGAAGGCCTTGGGCGAGACCGCTGTCACCAGCACGCCATGGGCGCCGCCGATCTGCTTCTTCAGCACCGCGACCGGATCCTGCTCCAGCACGTTGACGGTGACGGCGGCGCCGAGCTTGCGGGCCAGATCGAGCTTGTCCTCGGCGACGTCGACCGCCGCGACGTTGAGGCCCATCGCCTTGGCGTACTGCACCGCCATGTGGCCGAGCCCGCCGACGCCGGAGATCACCACCCAGTCGCCGGGCTTGGTGTCGGTCATCTTCAGGCCCTTATAGACGGTGACGCCGGCGCACAGCACCGGGGCGATGTCGACGAAGCCGACATTCTTCGGCAGGTGGCCGACATAGTTGGGGTCGGCGATCACATAATCGGCGAAGCCGCCATTCACCGAATAGCCGGTGTTCTTCTGCTCCTCGCACAGGGTCTCCCAGCCGCCGAGGCAGTGGGCGCAGTGGCCGCAGGCGGTGTAGAGCCAGGGGACGCCGACGCGGTCGCCCTCCTTGACGTGCTTGACCCCGGCGCCGACGCCGGAGACGTAACCGACGCCCTCATGGCCGGGAATGAAGGGCGGGTTCGGCTTCACCGGCCAGTCGCCCTCGGCGGCGTGGAGATCGGTGTGGCACACGCCCGATGCCTGGATGCGGACCTGGATCTCGCCCGGGCCGGGCTCTGGAACCGCCACGTCCTCGATGACGAGGGGCTTGCCGAACGCACGGACCACCGCCGCCTTCATCGTCTTTGCCATCCAATTTGTCTCCCTGTTCGGGCGGGCGCCCCGCTGCGCCGGCCACCATCGCTGCGGCGGGAGGAGCCCCGTCCACCCCGCCGATCCCTGGTCTTTCCCCATGTGGGGACGTGCCGGGAAGGTGGCCGGGCGCGCGCGGCGCCCGACCGGAGCCGGATCGGCTCAGAAGAAGCCCAGCTTCTTCGGCGAGTAGCTGACCAGCAGGTTCTTGGTCTGCTGGTAGTGGTCGAGCATCATCTTGTGGGTCTCGCGACCGATGCCGGACTGCTTGTAGCCGCCGAAGGCCGCATGGGCCGGATAGGCATGGTAGCAGTTGGTCCACACGCGGCCGGCCTGGATGGCGCGGCCGAAGCGATAGGCGCGGTTGCCGTCGCGGGTCCACACGCCGGCGCCGAGGCCGTAGAGCGTGTCGTTGGCGATGGAGAGCGCCTCGTCCTCGTCCTTGAAGGTGGTCACCGACACCACCGGGCCGAAGATCTCCTCCTGGAAGATGCGCATCTTGTTGTGGCCCTTGAACACGGTCGGCTTCACGTAATAGCCGCCGGCCAGGTCGCCGCCGAGCTCGTTGCGCCCGCCGCCGGTGAGCACCTGCGCGCCCTCCTGCTTGCCGATGTCGATATAGGAGAGGATCTTCTCCAGCTGCTCGGAGGAGGCCTGCGCGCCGATCATCGTCGAGGGATCGAGCGGCGAGCCCTGCACGATGGCCTCGACGCGCTTCAGCGCCCGCTCCATGAAGCGGTCATAGATGGCCTCGTGGATCAGCGCGCGCGACGGACAGGTGCAGACCTCGCCCTGGTTCAGCGCGAACATCACGAAGCCTTCGATCGCCTTGTCGAAGAAGTCGTCGTCCTCGGCGGTGACGTCCTTGTGGAAGATGTTGGGCGACTTGCCGCCGAGCTCCAGCGTCACCGGGATCAGGTTCTGGCTGGCATACTGCATGATCAGCCGGCCCGTCGTGGTCTCGCCGGTGAAGGCGATCTTGGCGATGCGCGGGTTGGAGGCGAGCGGCTTGCCGGCCTCGAGGCCGAAGCCGTTGACGACGTTGAGCACGCCGGGCGGCAGCAGGTCGCCGACCAGCTCCAGCAGCAAGAGGATGCTGGCGGGGGTCTGTTCGGCCGGCTTCAGCACCACGCAATTGCCGGCGGCCAGCGCCGGGGCGAGCTTCCACACCGCCATGAGGATCGGGAAGTTCCACGGGATGATCTGGCCGACCACGCCGAGCGGCTCGTGATAGTGATAGGCGACGGTGTCGTGGTCGATCTCGGAGAGCGCGCCTTCCTGCGCACGCACGCAGGCGGCGAAATAGCGGAAATGATCGATGGCGAGCGGGATGTCGGCCGCGGTGGTCTCGCGGATCGGCTTGCCGTTGTCCCAGGTCTCGGCGAGCGCGATGGTGTCGAGTTTTTCCTCCATGCGGTCGGCGATCAGGTTGAGGATGCGGGCCCGCTCGGCGGCGGAGGTCTTGCCCCAGGCGTCCTTGGCCTTGTGCGCGGCGTCGAGGGCGAGCTCGATGTCGTCCTTGTCGGAGCGGGGAATCTCGCAGATCTTGCCGCCGGTGATCGGCGAGGTGTTGTCGAAATAGCGGCCGTTCACCGGCTCGACCCACTGGCCGCCGATGTAGTTGCCGTATTTCGCCTTGAAGGGCGACTGGCGGGTGATGGCGATTTCAGGCTTGTTCATTCTGGGATCCTCCCGAGTTGGGTGCCCCTGGGTTTGCACCGCCTGTGCCAGAGTTTTCTTGCGGCGCAAAAAATCGTTGATGCGATACGGCAAAATATTGAAAGTGCTGGATTAAGAAATCAGTTCACTTTCGTTTCAAAACAAAGGGTGTGGACCGCCGGCCGGAACTTTGCCACAACTGTGGGAGAGAACGACAATAACTAAGAACATGTGTTGCAGAATGCGACACTCCGGGAGGAGCGTATGCGAGCCGACACGGTGTCGAGGGCGGTTTCCGCCGCCCGCCGGCAGTTCTTCAACGAGGGGCGGCCGCCGCAATCGCTGGTCGCCGAGCCCATCCTGCGCTCGTGGCGGCGCTGCGCCGATCGCGGCCTCGACAACCAGGTGCTGCCCTCGCTGGTGCCGCTCACCGCGGGCGAGCTGCGCCAGGCGAGCGAGCGCAACGAGCGGCTGCGGCGCCTGAGCCGGCCGGAGATCGAGAGCCTCTATGCCGAGGCGATGCAGACCGGCTGCGTCGTCGTCCTCACCGATGCCTCCGGCCTCATCCTGGAATCGCGGGGCCATGCCGCCTTCGCCTCGCGCGCGGCGCAGGTGGCGCTGCACCCGGGGGTGGACTGGAGCGAGACGGCGACCGGCACCAATGCCGTGGGCACCGCGCTGCTCGAGGGGCGTCCCATCGCCGTGCATGGCGGCGAGCATTATCTCGACCCGCATGGGATATTGAGCTGCTCGGCGGCGCCGATCATGGACCCGTTCGGGCATGCGCTGGGCGTGCTCGACCTTTCGGGGCCGGCGGCGGTGGATCATCGCCACGCGCTCGGGCTGGTGCGGCTCGCCGCCGAGCAGATCGAGCATCGCTTCTTCGACGACGGCTTCGCCGAGCTGCAGGTGCTGCGGCTCGGCGCCGACCGGGCCCTGCTCGGCACCGCGCGCGAGGGCGTGCTGGTGTTCGACGGCGAACGGCTGGTGGCGGCCAACCGCCACGGGCTGGGGCTGTTCGGCATCGACTGGTCGGCGCTCGGCAGCCGGCGGGTGGAAGAACTCGTCGCGCGGCTGCCGCAGGAGGCGGGCATCGCCCGCATCGAGGTTACGGGAGGGCGAGTGCTGTTCGGCCGTCTCGATGGCGCGGAGGCGCCGTCCCGCCGTGTGGCGGGGGGCGTCGCCCTGCGTCGCGCGCCGTCCAATTCTCCGGGCCGTTTGCCGCAATTCGGCGAGCTGCTGCTGCGCGAGGAGGACGAGCGGGCACTGTCGCGGGCGGTGAAGATGACCGATGCCGGCGTGCCGGTGCTGATCCAGGGCGAGACGGGCACCGGCAAGGAGATGGCGGCACGCGAGGTCCATCGGCGCGGCCCCCGGGCCGCCGGCCCCTTCGTGGCGGTCAATTGCGCGGCCATTCCCGAGACGCTGATCGAGGCCGAGCTGTTCGGCTATGAGGAGGGCGCCTTCACCGGCGCCCGCCGCCACGGCCGCAAGGGCCTGCTGCGCGAGGCGGATGGCGGCGTGCTGTTCCTGGACGAGATCGGCGACATGCCGCTGGCCCTGCAATCCCGGCTCCTGCGGGTGCTGCAGGACCGCGAGGTGCTGCCGCTGGGTGCCGGCCGGCCGGTGAGCGTCGATTTCGCGCTGGTCTGCGCCACCCACCGCCATCTGAAGGCGCTGGTGGAGAGCGGGGCGTTCCGTTCCGATCTCTATTTCCGCATCGCCCATTACACGATCGAGCTGCCGGCGGTGCGCGACCTGCCGGACCGCCTCGCGACGGTACGCGAGCTCTGGCGCCGGGTCGCCGGGGACGACCGGCTCGCCCTCACCGCCGGCTGCGAGGAGCGGCTGGCGGCCTATGAATGGCCGGGCAATTTCCGCCAATTGGTCGGCGTGCTCAGGATGCTGGCGGCGCTTGCCGAGCCGGGCCAGCCGGTCGGCCCGGACCTGTTGCCCGAGGAGGTGGGGGCTTCGCGAGGCGCGTCCGATGACGGGGCGCCGGCCGTGGCCTCCTCCGAGCCGGCCGATCTCGACGCGATCGAGCTCGCGGCGATGCGCCGGGCGCTCGATGCCCATGGCGGCAATGTGTCCAAGGCGGCGCGAGCGCTGGGCATCAATCGCTCGACGCTCTATCGCCGGCTGCTCAGCACCCATTGAGGCTCAGCCGTCGCGGCGCTCCAGCGAGGCGAGATCGCTTTGCGGCACTTCGGGATTCCCCTCGACGCGATCGCGATGCAGGGCGGCGCGGGCAAGCAGCATCAGCGTCACCGGGGTGGTGATTGTGACGAAGACGGCGATCAGCACCTCATGCAGCAGCGGCCGGCTCTGCAGCACGCTGAAGCAGATCATCGAGCCGACCAGCACGCCGCCGACGCCGAGCGTGGCGCCCAAAGTCGGCGCGTGGACGCGGGCGTAGAAATTGTTCAGCCGCACCAGGCCGATGGAGCCGACCAAGGTGATGGCGGCGCCAGCGACCACCAGCGCGGCGACCAGCAAGGCCGCCCATAGCGGCAGATGGGGAGCGGTGCTCATTCGATCACCTCGCCGCGCATGAGGAATTTGGCGAGCGCCACCGTGCCGGAAAAGCCGAGCAGCCCGATGGCCAGCGCCGCCTCGAAATAAAGCGTGGTGCCGGAGCGGATGCCGATGGTGAGCAGCAGCAGCATGGCGTTCACATAGAGGGTGTCCAGGCCGAGGATGCGGTCCTGCGCGCGCGGGCCGATGAGGATGCGGTAGACCGCGCAGGCCATGGCGAGGCCCACCAGCACCTGCGCCAGCGTCAGCGACCAGCCGAGGATGAGGACTTCGAGCGGTTCGGTCATTCGAAGATCTCCATCAAGAGGCGCTCGTAGCGGAGCTTGATGAGGTCGGTCCAGCTCTGCTCGTCGACGAGGTCGAGCACATGCAGCAGCAGCGTGCCGCGAGCCGGGTCGTGATTGACCCACAGCGTGCCCGGCGTGCAGGTGAGGATGATCGCCAGCACCGCGAGGCCGTATTCGTTGCGCAGATCGAGCCGGACCGTCATGAAGCCGGCATGGTCGCTGCGCCGCCCGCCGCGCAGGATGATGGTGCCGACCGCGAGATTGGAGCGGAACACGTCGACCAGCACCCGCAGCGCCAGCTGGGCCATCGCCGCCGGTCGCCTGAGCCGCGTCGGCTCGGGATCTAGGGCCACCATCACCCATGTCGCGCCGAGGGCCACGAGGCTGCCGAGCACGATATGCCCCGGCGCCAGCGACTGCTGCAGCAGCAGCCACATGGCGAGGAGCGCCAGGAACAGCAGCGGGAAGGGGATGATCCGTCGCAGCAGGCCGGAGGGGCGGTTCATGGCTTGCCTCCCGTGCCGGAGGTGGGCCGCAGCGGCACCGTGCCGGCGGGCGCGATGCCGAGTATGTCGCGGGCATATTCCTGCGGCCAGTAGAGCATCTGCGCGGTGGCATCCATGTAGCGCATCGCCGGGCCGCCGAACACGGTGAGCAGAACGCAGAGCGCCAGCAGCGCGCCGAGGGGCGCCGCCTCGACGGCACGCACCCGCGGAATGGCCCCTTCGCCGGGCACCCACAGGGTGCGGATGCCGGTGCGCGTCATGGCGATCAGCGTCGCGAAGCCGGTGAGCATCATCAGCGCGATCAGCAGCCAGTGCGAGAAGGAGATCGACCCGGCTTCGTTGACCAGCGCCGACAGCATCGCCACCTTGCCGATGAAGCCGGACAGCGGCGGCAGGCCGGCGAGCAGGGCGGTGCAGGCGACGAAGGCGCCGCCGAGCAGGGCGATCGTCGCCGGGATCGCCACGCCGACCTCGCCTTCGTCGTCGTCCTCCTCCTCGTCGCTCTCGCCGTCGCCATAGGCCTCCATGGTCACGGCGAGCACGTCGGCGCCGGCATCGCGGCCGCGCTCGATCAACTCGATCAGCAGGAAGAAGGCCGAGATGGAGAGGGTGGAGGTGACGAGATAGAACAAGGCGCCGGAGATGACCGCGTTGTTGGTGGTGCCGATGGCGGCCAGGATGGTGCCGGACGACACCAGCACGCTGTAGCCGGCCAGGCGCAGCATCGATTGCGAGGCGAGTACGCCGATGCCGCCGAAGGCGATGGTGGCCATGCCGCCATAATACAGCCAGTCGGCACCGAAGCCGGCGGAGTTGCCCGCCTCGCCGCCGAAGCAGAGCAGGAACAGCCGCAGGATCACATAGAGGCCGACCTTGGTCATGATGGCGAACATGGCGGCGATCGGCGCGCAGGCGGCGGCATAGGTGGTCGGCAGCCAGAAGCACAGCGGCCACATGCCGGCCTTGATGAGGAAGGCGACGCCGAGGATCGCCGCGCCGGTCTCGAACAGCGCCCGCTCGTCGATGTTCAGCGACGGGACCAGCCGCGCGAGATCGGCCATGTTCAGCGTGCCGGTAACGCCGTAGATGATGGCGACGCCGATGAGGAACAGCGAGGAGGCGACGAGGTTCACCGGGATGTAGTGCAGCCCGGCCTTCACCCGCGCGGTGCCCGAACCGTGCAGCACCAGCCCGTAGGAGGCGGCGAGCAGCACCTCGAAGAACACGAAGAGATTGAACAGGTCGCCGGTGAGGAAGGCGCCGTTGAGGCCGGCGAGCAGCAAGAGGAACAGCGTGTGGAAGCGCGGCCCGGCCTTGTGCCAGCGGGCGAGGGCATAGAGCAGGCTCGACAGGCCCAGCACCGAGGTGAGCAGCAGCATCAGCGCCGACAGCCGGTCCGCCACCAGCACGATGCCGAACGGCGCCGGCCAGTTGCCGAGCGGATAGGCGATGATGGTGGCGTCGCCGTCGGTGTCGATGGTCGCGGCCTGGATCAGAAGGGTGAGCGCGATGCCGAACAGCGTCGTCGCGGTGAGCAGGCTCAGCGTCATCTTGAGCTGGCGCCGCCGCTCGTCGAACAGCAGCATGGCGGCGCCCACCGCCAGCGGCAGCAGGATCGGCGCGATGACGAGATGCGCGGCGAGCGATCGTACCATCAGTCCTCCCGCCCGTTGACGTGGTCGGTGCCGGTGAGCCCGCGCGCCGCCAGCAGCAGCACCAGGAACAGCGCGGTCATGGCGAAGCCGATGACGATGGCGGTGAGCACCAGCGCCTGGGGCGTGGGATCGGCCATAGTCGCCGGGTCGCCGACCCCGGGACCGGGCAGGATCGGCGGCGCGCCGACCTTCAGCCGGCCCATGCTGAAGATGAACAGGTTCACCGCATAGGAGACCAGCGACAGGCCGATGATGACCTGGTAGGTGCGCGGGCGCAGCAGCAGCCAGACGCCCGAGCCGGCAAAGACGCCGATGCCGATGGCGAGCACGATTTCCATTCTATTCCCCTTCCGCCGTGCGGCGGGGCCGCGTGCTGCGCAGCGACTGGTGCGCCAGCGCCACCAGCATGAGCACGGTGGCGCCCACCACCACCGCGAAGATGCCGAGATCGAACATCAGCGCGCTCGCCACCGGGAACTTGCCGACGATCGGCCAGTCGAGATAGCGCGCATGGGTGGTGAGGAACGGGTAGCCGAACCACCATGAGCCGACGCCGGTCGCCGAGGCGGTGAGCAGGCCGAGGCCCATCCAGCGCAGCGGCAGCACGCGCAGATGATCCTCCACCCAGCGGGTGCCGGCGGCCATGTACTGCACGATGAAGGCGATGGAGAGGGTGATGCCGGCCGCGAAGCCGCCGCCCGGCAGGTCGTGGCCGCGCATGAACAGGTAGACCGCGAAGGTGGCGATGACCGGGAACAGCCACTGCATGACGAGACGCGGGATGCGCAGATAGTCCGCCACCGTGTCGCCGGGGGAGCGGTCGGGCGCGGCCTCGTCGAACTCGTCCTGCAGCCGCTGCTGCTCGGGGGCCTCGATGCTTTCCGGCGCCGGCCGGAAGCGGCGCAGCAGCGCGTAGACGGTAAGGCCGACGAGGCAGAGCACCACCACCTCGCCCAGCGTGTCGAAGCCGCGGAAATCGACCAGGATGACGTTGACGACATTGGTGCCGCCGCCGCCGACATAGGCGCGCTCGACGAAGTAGCGCGAGACGCTCTCGCCGAGCGGGCGCGTCATCACCGCATAGGAGATCACCGCGAGGCCGACGCCGACCGCGATGGCGATGGCGAGGTCGGTATAGCGCCGCAGCAGCACCGAGGGCGGCGGGCTGGTGGGATAGGGTTCCTCGATGCGCTTGGGCAGCCAGCGCAGGCCGAGCAGCAGCAGCACCGTGGTGACGATCTCGACCAGCAGCTGGGTGAGGGCGAGGTCCGGCGCCGACAACCAGGCGAAGGTGATGGAGCTGACGAGGCCGGCGCCGCCGAGCAGCACCAGGGCGGCGAAGCGGTGGAACTTCGCCTGCCAGGCGGCGGCGATGGCGCAGCCGGAGCCGACCGCCCAGAGCAGGGCGAAGCCCGGGTCGAGATCGGTCAGCGCCAGGGTGCCCTCGGAGACCATGCCGCGCAGCCAGAGCGGCGAGATGGCGGCGATCAGCGCCACCCCCACCACGATGCGCAGCTGCGGCTGCAGGCGCCGGCTGCCGAAGGCCCGCTCGAGCGCACGCGCCATCTGCCAGGAGATCACGACGAGGATGCGCTCGAAGATGCGCTGGCCCTTGAGCTCGCGCACCAACGGCGGCCCCTCGACGCCGCTGTCGAGATAGGATCTCAGCCCCAGGAACAGCAGCACGCCACCGAACATGGCGATGATGCTCATCACCAGAGCCCAGGTGAGCCCGTGCCAGATGGCGAGGCTGTAATAGGGCAGGTCCGGGCCGATGACGGCGCGGGCGGCATTGGCGAGCAGCGGGCCGACGGTGAAGCTCGGCACGATGCCGATCAGCAGGCAGATGAGCACCAGCAGCTCGATGGGGAAGCGCATCCAGTGCGGCGGCTCGTGCGGGGTGCGCGGCAGGTCGGTGGGCGGCGGCCCGAAGAACACGCCGATGATGAAGCGCAGCGAATAGGTGACGCTGAAGATGCCGGCTAGCGTCGCCCAATAGGGCAGGCTGTCGTCGAGCAGCGAGCCGGTATGGTTCTCCACCGCCTCGGCGAAGAACATCTCCTTGGAGAGGAAGCCGTTGAGCAGCGGCGTGCCGGCCATCGCGGCCGCCGCCACCATGGCAAGCGTGCCGGTGATGGGCATGTAGCGGAACAGGCCCGACAGGCGCCGGATGTCGCGCGTGCCGGTCTCGTGGTCGATGATGCCGGCGGCCATGAACAGCGACGCCTTGAAGATTGCGTGGTTCACGGTGTGGAAGATCGCGGCCACCGCCGAGAGCGGGCTGCCGAGGCCGAGCAGCAGGGTGATCAGCCCGAGATGGCTGATGGTGGAATAGGCGAGCAGGCCCTTGAGGTCCTGCTGGAAGATCGCCGCATAGGCGCCGAGCAGCAGGGTGATCAGCCCCGCCGGGACGACGAGGTAGAACCAGGTGTCGGTGCCGGCCAGCACCGGCCACAGCCGGGTCATCAGGAAGATACCGGCCTTCACCATGGTCGCCGAATGCAGATAGGCGGAGACCGGGGTCGGCGCCGCCATGGCGTGCGGCAGCCAGAAATGGAAGGGGAACTGCGCGCTCTTGGTGAAGGCGCCGAGCAGCACCAGCACCACCACCGGCACGTAGAGCGGGCTCGAGCGGATGAGCCCGCCGGCCTCCAGCACCTGGTCGAGCTCGTAGCTGCCGACGATGCGGCCGATCAGCAGCACGCCGACCAGCAGGCACAGGCCGCCGGCGCCGGTGATGGTGAGCGCCATGCGCGCGCCGTCGCGCGCGGGGGCGGTGTGATGCCAGTAGCCGATCAGCAGGAAGGAAAAGAGGCTGGTCAGCTCCCAGAAGAAGACGAGCTGGACGAGATTGCCCGACAGCACCACGCCGAGCATCGCGCCCATGAAGGCGAGGAGGAACGAGAAGAAGCGCGGGACCGGGTCCTCGGCCGACATGTAGTAGCGGGCATAGAGCACCACCAGCGCGCCGATGCCGAACACCAGCAGCGCGAACAGCCAGGAGAGCCCGTCGAGCCGCAGGCTGACGTTGAGGCCCAGCATGGGCAGCCATTCGAGGACCAGCCGCACCGGCTGGTCGTGCGCCGCCGCGCCATACATGACGACGATGAGGATGACGCCGACGACGGCGATCGCGCCGGCCATGAAGGCCGCCACGTTGCGGGCATGGGTGGGAAGGAAGGCGGCGAGCGCACTCCCCGCGAATGGCAGCAGCAGCGCGAGGAGGAGAAGCTGGCCGTTAGACATGGTTTCGCCGCCTCCTCGCCCGGCCGGGACATCCTCGATCTTGCGCGATTTCGTCCATTATGGTTGATTTGCGCCGTCATAGGCAAGGCGGAAACGATGGATCTGTCGCCTGAACAATGCCGCGCCGCACGCGGCCTGCTCGACTGGACGCAGGAACGTCTGGCGGTGCGTGCCGGGGTTTCGCGTTCGACGGTGCGCGACTTCGAACGGCATCGCC
This sequence comes from Ancylobacter oerskovii, assembly GCF_018390555.1. Classification (GTDB taxonomy): domain Bacteria; phylum Pseudomonadota; class Alphaproteobacteria; order Rhizobiales; family Xanthobacteraceae; genus Ancylobacter; species Ancylobacter oerskovii. Next base: position 281,028 of record NZ_JAHBGB010000044.1, read on the forward strand.
ATATGCTGCATCGCGGTACCGAAACGCTGCTCATCCGCACCTTGCAGGAGGCCGGGGTGGTGCTGCTGCCGCCCGGCGAGCAGGGCCACGGTGTCAGGATGCGCTGAACCGGCGGTTGACAGCCGCAAGGCGAGGCACTAGCGCCTGCGGCCGGCGCGCCCCTGCGCGACCTGTCCCAGCGCCTGCGAGCCGCCATCATGAATCCGAAGGATCTGATCGCCTATGTCGCCCTCGCGGTGATCTGGGGCCTGTCCTTCGTGGTGGTGCTGCGCGTGGTCCACGCCTTCGGCTGGGTCGGCGCGGTGACGCTGCGGGCCTTCGTGGCGGCGGGCACGCTGCTCCTCGTCGCCGTGCTGACCGGCCGGCGGCTCGATTTCTCGGTCGGCTGGACGCGGCTTGCCGTGGTGGGGGCGACGAGCGTCGCCCTGCAGCTCGCCGGCCTCAACTACGCCATGCCGATGATCGGCACCGCGATGTCGGCGATCCTGGTCGCGACCATCCCGCTATTCTCCATGCTCATCGCCCAGCTTTCCGGCATCGAGCGGCTGAGCGCGTCGCGCAAGGCGGGCCTGGCTCTCGGCTTCGCCGGCGTGCTGCTGCTGGTGGGCTTTCCGGTGGTGCCGCTGACGACCTCGTTCGTCATCGGCTGCCTCTGCTCGCTCGCCTCCGCCTTCTTTGCCGCCTACGGCTCGAACTATGTCGGCCACCGGCTGCGGGATGTCGGGGCGTGGGAGGTGACGATCGGCTCGTTCCTCACCGGTGGCGCCATGCTGCTGCCGCTCTTCGCCCTCGTCCCCGTGCCCGGCACGCCGCTGCCGCTCGACTACCTGTTCCTGTTCGTCGCCGGCGCACTGATGAGCGGGTTGACCTATCTCCTGTATTTCTGGCTGGTCGGGCGTCTCGGCGCCACGCGGGCGGTGAGCGTCGAGTTCGCGGTCACGCTGGTTGCCGTGGCCGTCGGGGCCGGGCTGCTGGGCGAGCCGCTCTCGCTGCCGCAGATCGCCGGCGCGGCGACGGTGGTGCTGGGCTGTGCGCTGGTGCTCGGCCTGTTCGGGCGCGGCCGCCGGGAGCTGGCGGCCTCCTGAGGCCTCATGCGCCGGCGAGCACGCGGTCGCGGAACAGGGCGAGGTCGATATTGCCGCCGCTGAGCGGCAGGCCGACGCGACGGCCGGCCATGATCGCGCGCTCCTGCATCAAGGCGGCGAGCGGGGCGGCGCCCGCGCCTTCCGCCAATTGGTGGGTGTCGGTCCAGTAGGCGCGGATGGCGGCGGCGACCTCCTCGTCGGTGACGGTGACGATGCGCGAGACTCCCGCCGCGATGATGGCGAGCGCCGCCGGATCGGGAATGCGCACGGCGAGGCCGTCCGCGAAGGTGTCGGCCCGCTCGATCTCCACCGGCCGGCCCGCGGCGAGCGAGCGCGCATAGGCCGGCGCGCCGGCGCTCTGCACGCCGATGATCTCGGTGTCGAGGCCGAGCAGGTCGCGCACGCGGATGGCGCCGCAGATGGAGGAGCCGAGGCCGATCGGCACATAGAGGGCGTCGAGCCTGGGGGCGAGCCGGAACAGCTCCAACGCCCAGCTGGCGACGCCGAGCACCAGGTCGCGATGGAAGGACGGTGCGAAAAGCAGCCCGTCGCGTTCGGCGAGCCGCATCGCCTCCACCCGCGCGGCGTCGAAATCGACGCCATGCTCGACGAGGCGGGCGCCGAGCGCGCGCATGGCGGCGTTCTTCTCGGGGCTGTTGCCCTCCGGCACCACGATGGTCACGGGCACGCCGAAGCGACGGCCGGCGAAGGCGAGCGACTGGCCGTGATTGCCGCGCGTCGCGGAGATCAGGCCGTTCGGCGCCAGATTTTCCCGCGCCAGCCGCTCGACATGGATGAGGCCGCCGCGCACCTTGAAGGCGCCGGTGGGCGTGAGGTTCTCATGCTTGACCCACAGCTCGACGCCGGTGCGTTCCGCGAGCAGCGGCCAGGCATAGGCCGGCGTCGGCGCAAAGGCCGCATGCACGCGCCGGCTGGCGTCTTCCAGTTCGTCGAGGCTGAACATGCGGATCTCCCGTTCCCGTCTGCGGAGATAGAACGGGAACGGCAAAAGGGAAATGCTCCGCGCGCCCGGACGCGCCTCAGGAGGCGAGGGCGCCCGCCGGCGCGGAGCCGGCGGCGAGCGGCGGCGGCCCGGCGATCTCCGCCCGCAGGCGTGGCAGCGCGGCGGGATAGTTCGCCTGCAGGAAGGCGATCAGCTTCTCGCGCACCTCGCAACGTATGTCGAAGGTGCGGCCCGATGTTCCGGCGCTGACCAGGATGCGCAGCTCCATCACGGTTTCCTTGAAATCGGTGACCTGGACGTTGACCACCTTGCGATCCCAGAGCGGGGAGGCGCGCACGATCTCCTCCACCCTGGCCCGCACCGCGTCCACCGGCACACTGTAGTCGAGATAGATCATCACCGTGCCGATCAGCGCCGAGCCCTCGCGCGTCCAGTTCTGGAAGGGCTGCTCGATGAAGTAGCTGAGCGGCAGGATCAGGCGACGCCAGTCCCAGATGCGGATCACCACATAGGTGGAGGTGATCTCCTCCACATTGCCCCATTCGCCCTCGACCAGCAGCGCGTCGTCGATGCGGATCGGCTGGGTGACGGCGAGCTGGATGCCGGCGATGAGGTTCTTGAGGAAGGGCTGCAGCGCGAGGCCGATCACCAGGCCGGCGGCGCCGGCGGAAGCGAGCAGCGACACGCCGTATTGCTGCACGCTCTCGAAGGTCATCAGCGCGGCGGACAGCGCGACGGTGAAGATCATCGACGCCGCCACCCGGCGCAGGATGCGCGTCTGGGTGACGTGCTTGCGGGCGAGGAGATTGTCCTCGGCGTCGAGCTTGAAGCGCCGCAGATAGACCGTGACCCAGATGTGCAGCGTGGTATGGGCGAGCCACGCCACCAGCGCGATGGAGCAGAGCAGCAGGATGTGCCGGACCCAGAGCGAGCCCTGAAGCGACAGCGGCGCCACCGGCGCCGCGATGCCGAGCATGAGGACGATGGCGGCGAGGCGTGTCGGCCCTTCCGTGCGCGAGACCAGGGAGCGCCAGAACAGGTCCATGTCCCGCACCAGGCGGGTGATGACCCGGAAGGCGATGCGGTGGGCGAGGATGCCCAGCACGATGGCGATGGCGAAGAAGATGAGGCTGATCAGCCAGTCGGGCGCCCAATAGAGCGTGCTTTCGATTTCGTCCGCCAGACGCCGTACCGCCAGCATGCATCCCCTCCACGTTAGCCTGGGGCTAACGCGGCGTTTCCGGTCGATGTTCCCCCGCGATGCGATAATTTTGCTGCGATGCCGCAGAATCGACGGCGGATCATTTTGCCGTCGCCGACGGGCGACTATGGTTGGCTATGGGGCCGTGTCGGCCTCTGCAGCGGAAGGGGCGCGACATGACCGGGACGGGATCGACAGGCTCGGCAACCGGCGACACGGCGCGGGCGCCCGTTCTCGTCGACTTCGCGCTTCAGGGCGGCGGTTCGCACGGCGCCTTCACCTGGGGCGTGCTGGACCGGCTGCTGGAAGAGCGCTGGCTGACCATTGACGGCATTTCCGGCACCTCCGCCGGTGCGATGAACGCGGCCGTCCTCAGCTATGGCTATGCGCGGGGCGGTGCCGAGGGGGCCCGCGAGGCGCTGGCCAATTTCTGGGGCGAGGTCTCGAAGGCGGCGCGGTTCAGCCCCTTCCAGCGCGGCCCGATGGATCGGCTGCTCGGCCGCTGGACGATGGACACCTCGCCGATGTTCCTCGCCATGGACCTGATGTCGCGGCTGATCTCGCCCTACGACCTCAATCCCGGCGGCAATAATCCGCTGCGCGGCATTCTCGAGGAACTCATCGATTTCGAGCTGATCAAATCCTCGCCGATCAAGCTGTTCATCACCGCCACCAGCGTGCGCACCGGCCGTGGCCGGGTGTTCCGCAACGGCGAGATCACCCCGGAAGTGCTGCTGGCTTCCGCGTGCCTGCCGACGCTGTTCCAGGCGGTGGAGATCGATGGCGAGGCCTATTGGGACGGCGGCTATTCCGGCAATCCGACCATGACGCCGCTCGTGCGCGATCTCGCCTCCGACGACACCATCCTCATCCCGATCAACCCGGTGGAGCGCGAGGGCATCCCGAACAATGCCCGCGACATTCTCAGCCGGCTGAACGAGGTGTCGTTCAACGCCGTGCTCATCAAGGAGCTGCGCATGATGGCGATGATGCGCAAGGTTGCCGATCCCGGCGACAGCGAGGGCGCGCTCTGGGCGAGGATGCGCATCCACATGGTGCGCAATCCGGTGATGGGCTCGCTCGGCTATTCCTCCAAGCTCAACGCGGAATGGGAATTCCTCGCCATGCTGCGCGACGAGGGGCGCGCCGCGGCACAGGCCTTCCTCGATGCCTGCGGTGACGACATCGGCAAGCGCTCGACGCTGGACATCGATCAATTGCTGGAAGGGGTGTGAGCGATGGGCGAGACCGTGGGACTGATCGGAATCCTCGCCGGCCTCGGCCTGCTCATCGCGCTCGCCTTCCGCGGCTGGACGGTGCTGCTGCTGGCGCCGATCGCGGCGCTGATCGCCGCCGCCTTCGCCGGCGAGCCGCTGCTGGCGCACTGGACGCAGACCTTCATGGGCAGCGCCGCGCGCTTCGTGGCGCAGTTCTTCCCGCTGTTCCTGCTCGGAGCGCTGTTCGGCAAGATCATGGACGACAGTGGCTCGGTCACCGCCATCGCCCAGTTCATGACCGAGAAGCTGGGCGCCGAGCGGGCGGTGCTGGCGGTGGTGCTGGCCGGCGCCTTCGTCACCTATGGCGGGGTGAGCCTGTTCGTCGCCTTCTTCGTGCTGGCGCCGATGGGCCTCGCGCTGTTCCGTGCCGCGGGCGTGCCGCGCCGGCTGATGCCGGCGGCGATCGCGCTCGGCACCTCCACCTTCACCATGTCGGCGCTGCCCGGCACGCCCTCGATCCAGAACGCCATCCCCATGCCGTTCTTCGGCACCACGCCCTTCGCGGCGCCCGGGCTCGGCATCCTCGCATCGGCGATCATGCTCGGCTTCGGCCTGTGGTGGCTGCGGCGCGCCGAGGCGAAGGCGCGGGCGGCCGGCGAGGGCTTCGGCGCCGACGAGCCGGCGCCCGTCGATGCCGCGGCCGAGGACCCGCTGGTACGCGAGCGCGCCACCACCGCGCGCGAGTTCGACCCGGCGGAGATCCACAACGGCGTGCATGCCTATGCGAACCCGCCCATCGTGCTGGCGGCGCTGCCGCTGGTCGTCGTGGTGCTGGTCAATCTCCTGATGTCGATGGCGGTGCTGCCCCATCTCGACACCTCCTACCTCGCCGAGGAACGCTGGGGGGCGACCTCGCTGGCGGCGGTCGGCGGCGTGTGGTCGGTGGCGGTGGCGCTGACCGCGGCCATCCTGACCGCGCTCGCCCTCAGCTGGCGGCGGCTGCCGGGCCTGCGGGCCACCATCGACGCCGGCGCCAACGCGTCGGTGCTGCCGGTGTTCTCGGTGGCGAGCCTTGTCGGCTTTGGCGCGGTGGTGGCGGCGCTGCCGGCCTTCGAGCTGGTGCGCGAATGGGTGCTGTCCATCGAGGGCGGGCCGCTGGTGTCGCTGGCGGTGGCGACCAACATCCTCGCCGCGCTCACCGGCTCGGCCTCGGGCGGCCTCACCATCGCGCTCGACGCGCTGGGGCCGACCTTCATGCAGATCGCCGGGCAGACCGGGCTGGACCCGGCGCTGATGCACCGGGTGGCGGTGATCGGTTCCGGCACGCTGGACAGCCTGCCGCATAACGGCGCGGTGGTGACATTGCTGGCGGTCTGCGGCACAACTCACCGCGAGAGCTATCTCGACATCGTCATGGTCGGCATCGTCGGCGCCGTCCTGGCCCTCGTCGCGGTGATCGCCCTGGGATCGGCGGCGGGATCATTCTGACGCGGCGGACGCCGCCGGCTGCATGCGCGAGGACCGATGTCGACGATCCAGATTTCCGGCCTGCTCTCCTTCACCATCTCGATCCTGGTGTTCTTCGCCGGTGCGGGCATCAACCGCGCCGTCGAGCCGCTGCGGCGCTTCAACATTCCCGAGGCGGTGACAGGCGGGCTGCTGACGGCGCTGGCGACGCTGCTCGTCTATCGCGTCCTCGGCATCGAGATCACCTTCGCGCTCGAAGCGCGCGACATGCTCTTGCTCTATTTCTTCACCGGCATCGGGCTCAATGCGCGGCTGTCGGACCTCGTTTCCGGCGGGCGGCCGCTGATCGTGCTGCTGGCGCTGACGCTGGTGTATCTCGTCATCCAGAATCTCATCGCCGCCGGCAGCGTCGCCCTGCTGGGCCTGCCCGACGGCATCGCGGTGTTCCTCGGCTCGGCGTCGCTGATCGGCGGGCACGGCACCACCATCGCCTGGGCGCCGCTGATCGCCCAGCGCTTCGGCCTCGCCAATGCGATGGAGGTCGGCATCGCGGTGGCGACGCTCGGCTTGGTGGTGGCGAGCCTCGCCGGCGGCCCGATCGCCAAATACCTGCTCGGCCGCTACCGGCTGGAAGGCCCCCGCTCGGAGGAGGCGGTGGTCGGCCTGCCGCAGAAGCTGGAGGAACCCGGCCGCGACGATGTCAGCCATGTGAGCCTGCTGCGCACCATCCTGGTGATGAACGTCGCCATCCTCATCGGCTTCGGTGTCGAGGAACTGATGCAGGAGGTGCCGATCAAGCTGCCGCTGTTCGTCATCTGCCTGCTCGTCGGCATCGTGCTCACCAATACCGTGCCGCGCCTGCTGCCCCGCATCGTCTGGCCGACGCGCTCGCGGGCGCTGGCGCTGGTCTCCGACCTGTCGCTGAACGTGTTCCTGGCGATGTCGCTGATGAGCATGCAACTCTGGACGCTGGGCGGGCTGGGCCTCGCTCTGGTGATCGTGCTCGCGATCCAGACGGCGGCGGCGGTGGCCTACATCATCTTCGTGGTGTTCCCGGCCATGGGGAAGAACTACGAGGCGGCGGTGATCTCGGCCGGCTTCACCGGGATCAGCCTCGGCGCCACCCCGACCGCCATCGCCAACATGACGGCGGTGACCAAGACGCACGGGCCGGCGACGCGGGCCTTCATCATCCTGCCGCTCGTTTCCGCCTTCTTCATCGATATCGCGAATGCTGCGATGATCGGCTTCCTGGCCCGCTGACGCGGCTTTCCGCTTTCGCGGGCCCAACCAGAAGGATGGAAAGATGATCAGCCGCCGTTCACTTCTCGCCGGCCTGCTTTCGGCTGTCGCGGTGGCGCCGCTCGCCGCGCTGGGTACGTCGAGCGAGGCCGAGGCGCAGGCGCGTCCCATGGCGCCACCGCCGCCGCCGCGCCGCGAGCGGCGGCCGCCTCCGCGTCGCGGCTATACCTGGGTACCGGGCCACTGGAACTGGCGCCGCGGCCCGGGCTGGGTGTGGCAGCCCGGCTATTGGGAGCCGAACCGGCGCGGCTTCACCTATGTCGGCCCGCGTTGGGTGCTGCGGCGCGGCGCCTGGGTCTATGAGCCGGGTCGCTGGGTGCGCAGCTGGTGAACCGACCGCTCCGTTGAGAAGGACCGGCCGGGCGCCGCGGGTGCCCGGCCCGTTCGAGCGGGCTATTGCCTGGCGGGGTTGCCGGCGGTGTTCTTGATCACCTGGCCGAACTGGTTCACCTGCGCCTCATAGGTGTGGCGCGTCGCCGGGTCGAAGATGGCGATCGGGGCGCTGATGGCGACGCTGGCCGCGCTGCCCACCGTCTGCCCGACGCCCATGGCGACGGTGCCGATGCGATCGCCCAGGCTCATCTGCGAATCCGTCACCGTCTGCCCGGCGACGAGGCGGGTGCCGATCAGCCGCACCACTTCCGGGGATTCGGCGAAGCGGCCGTGGTTGAGCATGTCGCCGGAGCGCAGTGCCGTCAGGTCGACCACGGTGATGCCGGCCTTCTGGAGCTCGGCGTAATAGTCGCTCGGATTGATCTGGCCGAGCCGGTCGACGCTGCCGGCGATGCGCCGCGACACCTGCAGCGCGCGGTCGTCCTGCGAGGTGAACACCGTGAAACGCGCGGTCGGGTGGTTCAGCGCGCGCCATTGCGAGGCGAAGACGTCGACATCGACATCCGGCGAGGCGAGGATCACGTCGGTGATCTTGGGCGGCAGCCTGCCGCGGCGGATCGACATCTGCCGCAGGCCCTCCATGGCGAGCCAGGCTCCCATGGAGTGCGCCATGATGGTGACGTCCTTCACCTCCGGGTCGGTGGCGACTTCCCACACCGTCTCCTCGAAGGCATCGCGCGAATAGATGGTGCTTTCGCGATCGAACAGGTAGTCGAATACCCGGGCGCGCGAGGGCCAGGTGAACAGGACCGGCGTCGCGTCGGCCTTGGAATCATGGGAGATCTGCGCGAAGCGGTAGACCGCGTCCTCGAAGCGGTTGTTGAAGCCATGCACGAAGATCAGCACCCGCCGGCTGGGGGTGAGGTGCTCGTGCAACCAGCGACGCGACGAGCTGAGGCCGTCGAGCGGCTTGGCTTCGAGGGTGGCGAAATCGGTCTGCGGGTTGGGCGGCAGCCGGCGCGGCCATTGCACCTCGCCGATCTGGCGGTTCTGGTCGGGCGGGATCGACACGACGAAGGACGAGAGGAGCACCTGCCGCCCGCGCTCGCCGGTGAACAGGATGCCGGGGTCGTCGGACGGGGCGCGGGTGGTGGCGACGAGCATGTCGACCTGGGTGGCGTCCGGCGCGGTTTCCGCGACCGGTGCCAGCACGCCGGTCGGCCGGCTGGCACAGCTGGCGATCACCAGGCCGGCAAGCGCAACGGCCAGAAGCCGGGCTGTGGCGCCTGCCAGGCGCTGCGCAGTTCTCGGCGCTTCGACCTGCATACTCTTACGCTGCCCCGTTCGCCGGCCGATCGTCGACCCGCCTGCCACTCCGTAGCGGCATCGATAGCGAAAGCGGCAGGCTGCCTCAAGCACCGGAGGTATCGGCCTGCCGTCGGGCTTATGGAATCACGACGATAGTGGCTTCAGGGCACCAAGCCGGCCGCGGCCAAGGCGCGGCGCGTACCGCTCTGCGGCCGCGCGTGGCTCCTGGTCCGGGGCCGCATGGGCGGCCGGCGGAGCCCGGCTTCTGCCGCGAGGAATGCGCGCGGCGGGCGTCCCTGTCGCGATGGCGTGAACGACGGATCGCGGGACAATCCCGTCATCGAACGTTCCGGGGATATGCCTTGGCTGCAAAAGCGTGCACCATCCGCCGGTGCCGGCTTGCCGCAAAGAGCCGTCCTGGCCGGCACGCTCAAGGAGGACGTGATCGTCATGCTGAAGCGCATTTCCGGCAACCGCTCCTGCTCCGGCCTCGGCCTCGCGCTCGCCATGGCGCTGCTGGCGGCCGGCTGTTCGCAGGAGGAGGCGGATGCGCCGCCGCCGGTGCGGCCGGTCCGGGTGACCACCGTCGAGGAGGCGCCGGCGAGCCAGTCGGTCTCGATCTCCGGCACCGTCCAGGCGCAGGACGAGGCCTCGCTCGCCTTCCGTATCGGCGGGCGGATGATCGAGCGGCTGGTGAATGTCGGCGACCAGCTGAAGGCCGGGCAGGTGGTGGCCCGCCTCGATCCGCAGAACGCGCTCAACACGCTGCGCTCGGCGCAGGCGGCGGTGACGGCCGCGGAAGGCCGGCTGGTGCAGGCCTCCAACCATTACGACCGGCAGGAGCGGCTGCTCCAGAGCGGGTTCACCACCCGCGCCATCTATGACGAGGCGCGGCAGGGCCGCCTCGCCGCGCAGGCGCAGCTCGACGACGCGCAGGCGCAGCTGAAGACCGCCGAGGACAATGTCGGCTACACCGAATTGAAGGCCGACGCGCCGGGCGTCGTCACCGCGCGCGGCGCCGAGCCCGGCGAGGTGGTGCAGGCCGGGCAGATGATCGTCCAGCTCGCCCGGCAGGGCGGTCGCGACGCGGTGTTCGACGTCTCCGCGCAGGTGCTGCGGCAGGTGCCGGCCGATCCCGCGATCGCCGTCGCGCTTGCCGACGATGCCGCGGTGACGGCGGTGGGCCGCGTGCGCGAGGTGGCGCCGCAGGCCGATCCGGTGACCCGTACCTTCCGGGTGCGGGTGGGGCTCGACAACCCGCCCGAGGCGATGCGGCTCGGCTCCGCCGTGACCGGCCGGGTCGAGATCGAGAGCGGCGTAGGCATGGAGGTGCCGGCCTCGGCGCTGACCGCCACCAATGGCCGGCCGGCGGTGTGGGTGGTCGATCCGTCCACCGCCACGGTGGCGCTTCGCAATGTCGAGGTGGCGCGGTTCAATCCGGCGACGGTGATCGTCGCCTCCGGCCTCGCGGTGGGCGACGTCGTCGTCACCGCCGGGGTGCAGGCCCTGCATCCCGGCCAGAAGGTGCGGCTGCTCGGCGCAGCGGCGGCGTCCGCTTCGGAGGCCTCGGGTTCCTGATGCGCTTCAACCTGTCGGAATGGGCGATCCGCGAACGCTCGCTGGTCATCTTCTTCATGCTGGTGGTGATCGTCGCCGGCCTCGGTTCCTATTTCCGGCTCGGCCGGGCCGAAGACCCTTCCTTCGTCATCAAGACCATGGTGGTGCAGGCCGCCTGGCCCGGCGCCTCCACGCAGGACATGCTGAAGCAGGTGACCGAGCGGCTCGAACGCACGCTGCAGGAGACGCCGCATCTCGACAGCCTGCGCTCCTATACGCGGCCGGGCGTCGCCACCATCTTCGTCAATCTCGACGGCGCCACCACGGCCGCCGAGGTGCCGGATGTCTGGTACCATGTGCGCAAGAGTATCGCCGACATGCGCCACACCCTGCCGCAGGGAGTGGTCGGGCCGGGCTTCAACGACGAGTTCGGCGACACGTTCGGGCTGATCTACGGCTTCACCGCCGACGGCTTCAGCCATCGCGAGCTGCGCGACTATGTCGAGGAGGTGCGCTCGAAGCTGCTGCAGGTGCCGGATGTCTCCAAGATCGAGATCCTCGGCGCCCAGGACGAGCGCATCTTCGTCGAATTCTCGATGGAGGAGCTCGCCAGTCTCGGCATCAACCGGCAGGCGCTGATCGCGGCCCTGCGCAGCCAGAACGTGGTGCAGCCGGCCGGCACCATCCAGACCGGCGACGAAACGCTGGCGCTGCAGGTTTCCGGCGCCTTCGACAGCGAGCGCGACATCGAGAACATCAACTTCGCCGTCGACGGGCGGATGCTTCGCCTCGCCGACATCGCCACCGTGCGGCGCGGCACCGCCGATCCGCCGCAGCCGATGTTCCGCGTCAATGGCGAGCCGGCGATCGGCCTCGCCATCGCCATGCGCGAGGGCGGCGACATCCTGCGGCTCGGCAGCAACATCAAGGCGGCCATCACCGAGATCACCGCCGACCTGCCGATCGGCATCGGCGTCACCCTGGTGGCCGACCAGGCGGTGACGGTGGAGCACGCCATCGGCGAGTTCATGGAATCGCTGTGGCAGGCCATCGCCATCATCCTGGTGGTGAGCTTCATCGCGCTCGGCGTGCGCCCGGGCCTCGTGGTGGCGCTGTCGATCCCGCTGACGCTGGCGGCGGTGTTCACCGTCATGGAGCTGACCGGCATCGACATGCAGCGTATCTCGCTCGGCGCGCTGATCATCGCGCTGGCGCTCATGGTCGACGACGCCATGACCACCACCGACGCCACCATCAACCGGCTGGCGCTCGGCGAGAAGCCGGCGGTGGCCGCGACCTATGCCTTCAAGACCTATGCCTTCGCCATGCTGGCCGGCACGCTGGTGACCATCGCCGGCTTCGTGCCGATCGGCTTCGCGGCCTCCTCGGCCGGCGAGTACACCTTCTCGCTGTTCGCGGTGGTGTCGATCGCGCTCATCGTGTCGTGGCTGGTGGCGGTGCTGTTCGCGCCGCTGATCGGCCTCGTGCTGCTCCGGCCGCCGAAGAACGCCGCCGCGAGCCAGGGAGGAGTACCGGAACCGGGGCGGGTCATGCGCCTTTATCGCGGCTTCCTCTCGACGGCGCTCGCGTGGCGCTGGGTGACGGTGGGCGTCACGGTGGCGCTGTTCGTCGTCGCGGTGCTGCTGCTGCCGCTGATCCCCAGCCAGTTCTTCCCGTCCTCCGACCGGCCGGAGCTGCTGGTCGACATGACCCTGCAGCAGAACGCCTCGATCCACGCCACCGAGGCCGCCATGGAACGGCTCGACGCGGCGCTGAAGGACGATCCCGACGTGGCGCGCTGGAGCGGCTATGTCGGCCAGGGCGCCATCCGCTTCTATCTGCCGCTCAATGCCCAGCTGCCGAACGATTTCTTCGGCCAGGCGGTGGTGGTGGCGAAGGACACGCCGGCGCGCATCCGGTTGCAGGCGCGGCTGGAGACGCTGCTGGCCGAGGAGTTCCCGGGCGTGGTGAGCCGCGTCTCGCCGCTGGAGCTGGGCCCGCCGGTCGGCTGGCCGGTGCAGTATCGCGTGCTCGGCCCGGATCTGGCTGAGGTGCGCGACATCGCCTTCAAGCTCGCGCAGGTGGTGGCCGCCGAGCCCGGCGCGACGCAGGTGAACTATGACTGGATCGAACCGGCACGCGAGGTGCGGATCAAGGTCGACCAGGACGAGGCCCGCCGGCTCGGCCTGTCGACCGAGACCATTGCTGGCGTGCTCAACACGGTGATTTCCGGCGCGCCGGTGACGCAGCTGCGCGACGATATCTATCTCGTCAACGTCGTGCTGCGGGCCACCGACGAGCAGCGCCTGTCGCTCGACAGCCTGCGCACCCTGCAGGTGCCGATCCCCGGCGGGCGCACCGTGCCGCTGTCGCAATTCGCCAGCTTCGACTATGCCCAGTCCTATCCGCTGGTGTGGCGACGCGACCGCGTGCCCAGCCTCACCGTGCAGGCCGATGTCGCGCCGGGCACGCTGCCGGACGAGGCGGTGCGCGCGCTCGCCCCCAAGATCGCGGCGCTGAACGCCGAGCTGCCGCGGGGCTACCGCATCGAGACCGGCGGCACGGTGGAGGAGAGCGCCAAGTCGCAGGCCTCGGTGGTGGCGGTGGTGCCGCTGATGCTGTTCATCATGCTCACCGTGCTGATGTTCCAGCTGCGGCGCTTCTCGCTGATGTTTATCGTGCTGTCGGTAGCGCCGCTGGGGCTGATCGGCGTGGTGGCGGCGCTGTTGCTGTCGCAGCGGCCGCTCGGCTTCGTCGCCATTCTCGGCGTGCTGGCGCTCATCGGCATGATCATCAAGAACGCGGTGATCCTGATCGGTCAGATCGAGGCCGAGCGGGCGGGCGGCAAGAGCGTGCGCGAGGCGGTGCTCGACGCCTCCAGCGCCCGTTTCCGGCCGATCATGCTCACCGCCGTCTCCACCGTGCTCGGCATGATCCCCATCGCGCCGACGGTGTTCTGGGGCCCGATGGCGTTCGCGATCATGGGCGGCCTCCTGGTCGCCACGCTGCTGACGCTGATCTTCCTGCCGGCGCTCTATGTGGCGACGATGCGCGACAAGCCGGCCGCCACCTAGCCGCGGCGCGCCGGCCACGAGGTGCCGCTGCGGGAGGCCCGCGTCGCGATGGCGCGCGGCACTTCGGGAGCGCGCCTATTGTTGGCGGAATCCGCCGGCGGTATGAAGGTGCTATCGATTCATCCTGGGGGACCTTCCATGATCCGCGTTGCCGCCATCTCTCTCGTCGCGCTTTCGCTCGCCGCCTGCACCACCACCGAAAAGCGCGCCACCGGCGGCGCGCTGATCGGCGGCGGCACCGGCGCCATCATCGGCGGCATTGCCGGCGGCGGCACCGGCGCCCTGGTGGGCGGGGCGATCGGCGCCGGCACCGGCGCGGTGATCGGCGCGGCGACCGCCAACTGAGCGTCGCCCTCCGGCTTTTCGAGCGGCCGCGCCTCGCGAGGGACGCGGCCGTTTCATTTGGGCCTCAGTGGCGCGGGGCGGCTATGACGTCGCCAACCCGGCCGGCGATGTAGGGGAAGAACGGGTTGGACGACATGCGGGTCAGCGCATCGACGCTGATGATCAGCGCCCCCCGTTCGCCCCGGACCGCCATCGCCCCGAGATGCAGGCCGAAATCCTCGGTGCCGTCCGGCTGCGAGCCGTAGAGATTGTCGCTGTCCGGGAAGGGCAGGGCGACGTGGGACAGCGAGAACACGTCGGGCGGGTAGAGCAGGCCGAGCGCGCGCTCGCGGCTTTCGGTGGCGCCCGCCGGGGTGCGCCGCTCCAGCACCTCGGGGCTGTCGGGATCGAGATTGGTGATCATGGACAGCGCGAAATTGCGCGGGGCCGGTGGCACGTTGCGGCCGAGCGCGGCGGCCGAGGTCCAGCCGCGCAGCAGCGGGCCGAGCTTGGTGTTGCGGTTGAGGTCGAACAGCACCAGTTCGCTGCCGTTGTCCGGCAGCAGCCCGTAGAAGGCGGTGACCACGGCGCGGGTGGAGACGGTGAAGTCCAGCGCCGACTGGAAGGTGAGCGCCGGCGGCAGGTCCTTCAGCCCGCCGGCCCGCGCCCGGCGGGCGATGGAGTCCTGCAGCGCCGCGGTGAGCAGGTAGGACTGGCGGGCGCCGTTCACCGGAAACGAGTTGTACTTGAACGGGTTGAACTCCGGCAGGATGGAGAGCCACGCCGCCTTGGCGAAGGTCGGCAGGAAGGCGGGCAGGCCGGCGAGGCCGGCAAAGCGCGCGAAGCGGGTGATGCCGATCATCGGCGAGAGCAGGATCAGCCGGTCCGGCCGCGCCATGGCGGGATCGTCCAGCGCGTCGAGGGCGTATTTCAGGGCGAGCGCGCCGCCATTGGAGAAGCCGACCAGATGCAGCGGCCGGGTGGGGGCGAGGCGATGGGCCTCGCGTACCGCCAGCCGCGTGGCGGCGAGCCAGTCCTGCCATTCCGCCTCGGCGAGGCCGGCCGGTACCGTGCCGTGGCCGGGCATGCGGATGGCGACGACCGCCCAGCCGGCCTCGGCGTAGAGCCGGGCGATGTGGCGCAGGCTGTAGGGCGAATCGGTGAGGCCGTGCAGAAGCACCACCGCGCCTTTCGCCTCGCCGGCCGGCACGATCTCGTAGGAACGGTTGAAGTCGCGGGTGAGGCGCGGCGGGTAGACGACGCTGCCGGAGAAATAGCGATTGGACGGGATGCGCTGGTCGGCCGGCAAGGTCTGCACGACGTTTTCCCACACCTCGTCGAAGGCGCGGTTCTCGGCGGCGAGGAAGCCCGTCCAGTCGGTGCGGTCCATCTCGGCGACGCTGAGTTCGCGCGGCGCATAGGTGTGCCAGGGCTCCAGCGGCGCGCCCGACTGCGCGAACCAGATGCGGGTGGCGAGGAAGGTCGCCAGCATCAGGGCGAGCGTGACGAGCAGCCAGAGGGCGAGGCGCTTGAGGCGGCGAGCGGCCATGCGGGGGCCTTTCCTTCGATGTCGGGCGGCGTCAGGCGTCTGGGGCGCGGCCGGAGAGCAGCCGGGCCACCCAGCGGGCGGAGGTCGTGTGCGCGCAGAAGGTGAGCGCGGCGATGGCGAGCGGCACGCCGATGAAGGCGCCGGCCAGCCCCCACAGGAAGGCGAAGAAGAACACCGCCAGCAGCACCAGGAAGGGCGACATGGCGAGCGCCTTGCCGGCGATGCGCGGCTCGACATAGGAGCCGAGGACGAACTGGATGACGTTCATGCCGGCGAACACCGCCACCGCCATCTGCCAGCTCTCGAACTGGGCGATGGCGAACAGGGTCGGCAGGAGCGTCGCCACCAGCGGGCCGATGAACGGGATGTAGTTGAGGGCGAAGGCGATCACCCCCCAGGCGAAGGCGAGATCGAGCCCGGCCAGAGCGGCGAAGGCCCAGACCGCGAAGCCGGTGGCGACGCTCATCGCCGTGCGCACCGCCATGTAGCGGCGGAACTTGCCGGCGATGTCGGCACCGGCGGCGAGCAGGATGCGCCCGCCATCGCCCGCCTCGCCGGCCGCGAGCTTGCGCCGGACGACATCGACCTCCAGCAGGCCGAGCAGCACGAAGATGAAGGTCACCACCGCGAAGCCGAGCATGCCGTTGAGCCGGGCGGCGACGCCCTGGAAGAAGCGGATCAGCCAGGAGACGTTGAAGGTCTCCATGAAGGTGCCGGCCGCGTAGAGGCCATGGCCTTCCAGCCATTCGGCGCCGGACAGATAGAGCGTCTGGAAGCGGTTGGCGTTGGCGACCAGCCATTGCGCGGCGCGGCCGAAGCCCCACACCGTCATCGAGGTGAGCGCGAAGATGACGACGAGGCTCACCGCGAGGCTGATGAACAGCGCCGCGAGCTGCGGCAGGCGCCGTGCCAGGGCCTGTTGCAGCGGCCAGACCAGCGCGATGAAGAACAGCGCGAAGGCCACCGGCGCCACGATCGAGGCGGCGAGATAGGCCGCCGCGCCGATGAGGATGGCGGCAATGATGCCGAGAAGGATCTGCGTGCTGCGCCCGTTCATGTCCCGCTCGCCAAAAGCTGCCCCGTGCCGGATAAAGCCTTGCCCCGCCGGCGACAAGGCCATTGCGATTCCGGCGCCGCGGCGTTTCCGCCCTGTCGAATTGCGGAAAATTCAGCCTATTGTGATTGCATGTTTATTCAGGATAATGTGCTGGACAATAGTAACATTCATATTGCCGGTCCAGGGGGAATGGTAAGGTGCTGAAGCTTGGCTACAAGGCCTCGGCGGAGCAGTTCGACGCGCGCCGGCTGGTCGATTTCTCGGTGCTCGCGGAGCGCAGCGGATTCGATTCCGTCTTCATCAGCGATCATTTCCAGCCCTGGCGCCATACGGGCGGGCACGCGCCGGCCGCCTTTCCCTTCCTCGGTGCGCTCGGCTCGGCGACCTCGCGGATCGCGATGGGCACCAGCGTGCTCACCCCGACCTTCCGCCATCACCCCTCTATGGTGGCGCAGGCCTTCGGCACGCTCGGCCAGCTGTTTCCCGGGCGAGTGATCCTCGGCGTCGGCTCGGGCGAGGGGCTCAACGAGGTGCCGGCCACCGGCGCGCCCTGGCCGGAACTGAAGGAGCGCTTCGCCCGGCTGCGCGAGGCGGTGCGCCTCATCCGCACGCTGTGGACCGAGGAGCGCGTCAGCTTCGAAGGGGAGTTCTATCGCACCGAGAACGCCACCATCTATGACCGTCCCGAAACGCCGGTGCCGATCTACATCGCCGGCGCCGGGCCGCAGGTGGCGAAGTTCGCCGGCCGGGCGGGCGATGGCTTCATCTGCACCTCCGGCAAGAAATGGGAGCTCTACACCGAGACGCTGCTGCCCAATGTCGCGGCGGGGCTGGAAGCCTCGGAGCAGCCGGGCCGTCCCTATGAGCGCATGATCGAGATGAAGGTCTCCTTCGATACCGACCGGGCGCGGGCCATGGCTGACACCCGCCATTGGGCGGCGCTGGCGCTCTCGCCGGAGGAGAAGCATTCGGTGGAGGATCCGCTGGAGATGGAGAAGCTGGCCGATGCGCTGCCGGTCGAGCGGGCGGCCTCGCGCTGGATCGTCTCCACCGACCCGGAGGAGCATGTCGAGAAGATCGCCGCCTATGTGGCTCTGGGCTTCGACCATCTGGTGTTCCACGCCCCGGGCGAGGACCAGCCGCGCTTCCTCGCGCTCTATGCCGAGCAGGTGCTGCCGCGCCTGCGTGCCCGCTTCGGCTGAGCGGTGACGATGTCGGCCCGCCTCGAACTCCTGGCGCTGCCGGGCTTCCCGATGGTGGAAGCCGGCGACGACCTCGCCGGCTTCGTGCTGGACGGGGTGGCGCGGCTGGGGCTGGAACTGGCGCCGCAGGACGTGGTGGTGCTGGCGCAGAAGGTGGTGTCCAAGGCCGAGGGCCGGCTCGTCCGCCTCGCGGAGGTGGTGCCGTCCGAGCGGGCGCGGGCGCTGGCCGGCGAGGTGCGCAAGGATCCCCGTCTCGTCGAGCTGATCCTCTCCGAGAGCGTGCGGGTGGTGCGCACGCGGCCGGACGTGCTGATCGTCGAGCACCGGCTGGGGCTGACCATGGCCAATGCCGGCATCGACCAGTCCAATGTCCGGCACGGGGACGGCGAGGTGGCGCTGCTGCTGCCGCTCGACCCGGACACCAGCGCCGCGCGGCTGCGGGGCGAGATCGAGCGGCGGACCGGCGTGGCGCCGGCGGTCGTCATCAATGACAGCTTCGGCCGGCCCTGGCGGCGTGGCACCACCGGCATCGCCATCGGGGCCGCCGGCCTTCCGTCGATGATCGATCGTCGCGGCGAGACGGACCTCTACGGCCGCACGCTGCGCGCCACCATGATCGCCTATGCCGACGAGATCGCCGCCGCGGCCTCGCTGGTGATGGGGCAGGCGACGGAGGCCACGCCGGTGGTGCTGGTGCGGGGACTGGCATGGACGGCCGCCGATAATCCCGCGGCGGCGCTGATCCGCGCGCCGGAGGAGGATTTGTTCCGGTGAGCCGCACGGCGTCGGCGGGAATCTGGGCGGTGGTGCCGGTGAAGCCGTTCGGGCTCGCCAAGCAGCGATTGGCGCCGGCGCTGGGCGCCGAGGCGCGCGCCCGCCTCGCCCGGGCGATGCTGGAGGACGTGCTGGCGGCGCTGGGATCGGTCGGCGGACTGGCGGGAACGCTGATCGTCTCGGCCGAACCCGAGGTCGAGGAGCTGGCGCGCGATTTCGGGGCCGAGCGGCTCGCCGAGGCCGAGGCCGCCGGACTCAACACGGCGCTGGAACGGGCGGCGCGGCACCTCGTGCATCGCGGCGCCGCCGGCCTGCTGGCGATTCCCGGCGATGTGCCGGGACTGGCGGCGGCGGAGGTGGCGCGGCTCATCGGCGCGCATCCCGCCGGTCGCGCCGTCAGCCTCGTCGCCGCCCATGACGGGCAGGGCACCAACGCGCTGCTGGCGACGCCGGCGGACGCCGTGCGCTTTTGCTTCGGGCCGGGGAGCCTCGCGGCGCACCGCGCGGCGGCGCGGGCGGCGGACATGGCCACGATCGTGCATGAGGCCGGGGCGCTGCCCGGCATCGGCTTCGATGTCGATGCGCCGGACGACCTGGCGCGGCTGCGCGCGCTGCCGGGTCGCTCGCATACGCGCGCGGCGCTCGCCGCCGGCGCCTTCCCGCCCGGCTGGGCATAGACGCGCTCGGGAGGGCGCCATGGCGAATTTCGTTCTCGTACACGGATCGTTTCATGGCGCCTGGTGCTGGCAGAGGCTGGTGCCGCTGCTGGAGGCGCGCGGTCACGCGGTGCTGGCGCCGGATCTGCCGGCGAGCGGCGAGGATGACGCGCCGCCGGAGACCGCCGATCTCGACAGCTATGTGACGCGCGTCACCTGGGCGATCGACCAGATGCCGGACGACGTGGTGCTGGTGGGCCATTCCATGGGCGGCATCGTCAGCGCGCAGGCCAGCGAGCGCCGCGCCCATCGGCTGGCGGGATGCGTCTATGTGAACGGCCTGCTGCTGACCCATGGTGCCAGCCTCGTCAGCTTCCTCGATGCGCATGCCGGGCTCGGGGTCGAGGATCTGGTGCTGAAGAACATGCAGGTGGCGGCGGATGGGCAGACCGCGACCTTCCCCGCGGCCTCCGCTCCCGAAGTGTTCTACAACACATGTGCGCCGGCGGACGCCGCCTGGGCCGCCGGGCGGCTGACCCCGCAGCGGATGAAAGTCTACACCGACCGGCTGGAGCTGAGCGTGGCCGGCTTCGACCGGGTGCGGCGCTTCTATGTCGAGGGCACGGCCGACCGGGCGGTGTCGCTGGCCTATCAGCGCGCCATGACCGCCGAAACGCCGTGCGAAGAGGTGTTCACCCTCGACGGCGACCATTCGCCGTTCTTCTCGGCCCCCGCCGCGCTCGCCGGGCTGCTCGATGACGTGGCGCGGCGGGTGGGCGGCTAGGCGCCGCCGGCGGCGCCCATTCTGGTAGCACGGGGTGCCTTCCGGCTGCTTTTTTAAGCAGATGTTCAATGGCGGAACGAGGCGCGAGGGCCCTATCGGCTAGAGTGTCTATACACCAGCACACTTTGGCACAGAACTTGGATTGTTCATCGGCATAGCCAGTTGGAGTGCCGGATGTCGTCCATTGCCTTCGAGCAGGTCTTCAAGCGTTACGGGGAGGTTGATGCCGTCAAGGAGCTCAACCTCGCCTGCGCCGCCGGTGAGATGCTCGCCTTGCTGGGGCCCTCGGGCTGCGGCAAGTCGACGACGCTGAAGATGGCCGCCGGCATCGAGAGCGTGACCGAGGGCGAGATCTTCTTCGGCGACAAGCCGGTGTCGCGGCTCGCGCCGGGCGAGCGCAACATCGCCATGGTGTTCGAGGATTACGCGCTCTACCCGAACATGACGGTGTGGGAGAATGTCGGCTTCCCGCTGAAGGTGCGCGGCGTCGCCGGCCAGCCGGCTTCCGAGCGCATCGGCGAGGTGCTGCAGCTTCTGGGCCTGAGGCAGATGGCCGACCAGAAGGTGCGCGGCCTCTCCGGCGGTGCCATGCAGCGTGTGTCGATCGGCCGGGCACTGGTGCGCGACCCGGAAGTGATCCTGTTCGACGAGCCGCTCTCCCATCTCGACGCCGACCAGAAGGTGCAGCTGCGCGCCGAGATCAAGCGGTTGCAGAAGCTGCGGCAGGTGACGTCCATCCTCGTCACCCACGACCAGACCGAGGCCATCGCCATGGCCGACCGGGTGGCGGTGATGAATCACGGCGTGCTGCAGCAGGTAGGCGCGCCGCAGGATCTCTATGAGCGCCCGGCCAATCTGTTCGTCGCCAATTTCATCGGCGAGCCGCCGATGAACCTGATGAAGGCCGGCTGGGCCGGCAACCGCATCGTCGGCGAGGGCTGGGAGGTGACGCTGGGCACCGCGCGGCGGGCGAGGCTGCCGGACGGCGCCATCGTCGCCGGCATCCGTCCCGAGCATGTGACGCTGCGGCCGCCGGATCGGGCCGGGGATGCGAAGGGCGTCATCACCTATCGTGAGCCGCGCGGCGATGCCGACGTGTTCACCGTGGCGCTCGGTGCCGGTTCCGGTGCCGGCGGCACGCTGGTGGCGGAGATCGCCGGGCCGTCGGCGTGGCGGGCGGGCGACCGGGTGTCGCTCGGCCTCGATGTCGACCGGCTGCTGGTCTTCGATGCCGTGAGCGAGAAGAACCTGGAGGTGGCGCCGTGAACGCTCCGCTCGCCACCCCGTCGCTGCGCATGTCCCATTCGGCCGGGCTGATCGCGCGCGGCATTTCCAAGAGCTTCCAGCACAAGGTGCTGGCCGAGATCGGCCTCGAGGTGAAGCCGGGAGAGCTTCTGGCGCTCACCGGCCCCTCCGGCGCCGGCAAGACCACCTTCTGCCGCATCCTCGCCGGGCTGGAGCGGCCCGATGCCGGCTCGGTCGAACTGGGCGGCCGCTCCATGGCCGGGGTGCCGGCGGGCGAGCGCAAGGTGGCGCTGATGTTCGAGAGCTACGCGCTCTACCCGCATCTCACCGTGCGCGGCAATGCGCTCTCGCCCTTGCAGGCGCCGGGCGGGCGGCTTCCGGCCGCCGAGGCGGAGACGCGCGTCGACGAGGTGCTGGAGCTGCTGGAAATCCGCCACCTGCACGCACGCCTGCCCGGTGCGCTGTCCGGCGGGCAGAAGCAGCGCGTGGCGCTCGCCCGGCTGCTGGTGCAGTCGCCCGCGCTCTACCTGCTCGACGAACCGATCAGCCATCTCGACGCCAAGCTGCGTCACAAGCTGCGCGGCGAGATCCGCCGCCGGCTGGCGCAGGAGCCGGTGCCGACGATCTGGGCGACGCCGGACGGCATGGAGGCGCTCTCGGTCGGCGACCGGGTGGCGGTGATCGAGAATGGCCGCCTGGAGCAGATCGGCACGCCGGAGGACATCTGGCTGCGCCCGGCCAGCGCGCGGGTGGCGAAGCTGATCGGCGACCCGCCGATGAACCTTATCGACGGCGAACTGACCCGCGAGAACGGCGCCATCGTCTTCGCGCGGCGGGCGCTGAAGCTGACGCTGACCGGGCCGCTGGCGCGGGCGGCCGAGCGTGCCGGCGGTGCCGCGGTAACGCTGGGCGTGCGCCCCGACGCCATCGGCTTCGCGCCGGCGGACGCGCCGGAGGCGACGCCGGCGGAGATCTATTCCAACGAGCCCTTCGGCAAGCACGCCATCCTTACCATCGATCTCGGCGCTTTGCTCGCCAAGGTGAAGACCTCGATGGAGAGCGCCGGGGCACTGGGTGCCGATGGCGGCATCGGCCGGAACATCGGCCTCACCTTTCCCGGCGAGGGGATGGTGCTCTTCGACGGCGCCACCGGTCGGGCGCTGTCCGGCGACTGACGACTGCAGACATAAGCCGCTAACGGCAAAACAGAGGGAAAGAGCGATGAAGCGTAAGATCTGGTGTTTCGCCGCCGCCTTGGCGGCAACCACGGCGCTCACGGTGCCGATGGTGATCTCCTCCGCGCCGCCGGCGCTGGCGCAGGATGCCGGCTTCTATGCGAAGGCGGCAGCGCCCTACAAAGGCACCACCATCCGCGTGCTCGACGAGATCACGCCGCTGCAGGAGACGCTCTCCAAGATCGTGCCGGACTTCGAGAAGGAGACCGGCATCAAGGTCGAGTGGGAGCTGCTCAACCATTTCGAGGTGATCAACAAGGGCCAGGCCGACATGCTGTCCGGCCGCGGCCACTACGACGCCATCATGCTGCACGGCGCCCAGCTCGGCCCGATGCTGTCGGCCGGCGTGATCCTGCCGCTCGACAAGTTCGTCGCCGACCCGAAGCTGTCGGATCCCGGCCTCAACGCCGCCGACTTCATCCAGGCGCCCTACAAGACCACCGCCTTCAGCGACGGCAAGCAGTACGGCTTCATCAACTGGAACTACAACCACGTCTACTGGGCGCGGGCCGACCTCCTGAACAACCCGGAAGAGCAGGCGGCGTTCAAGGCGAAGTACGGCTACGATCTCGCCCCGGCCAAGACCATCGAGCAGATGCGCGACATTGCGCAGTTCTTCACCCGCAAGAAGGGCGAGAAGCTGGCCGGCCAGCCGCTGAGCGGCGATTTCTACGGCATCGTGCTGGAAGGCATCAAGGGCGGCTCGACCTTCTCCAACCTGTGGGTGAACTTCATCCAGAACTATGGCGGCAACCTGCTGGACGACAGCGGCAAGCCGGTGTTCGACAGCCCGCAGACGGTGGCGGCGCTGAAGATGTGGCGGGAATTGTGGACCTATGCCCCGCCCGGCATCGCCGAATATTCGCTGGTCGACGTGCCCACCGTGATGGGCAACGGCATCGCCGCGCAGTCGCTGGCCTGGTCGGACTTCGTGCTCGGCATCGACAAGCCCGGCGTCTCTCCCTACGCCGGCAAGTTCGTCTACGCCCCGATCCCGGCCAAGGCCGGCAACGAGGCGCACCGCCACGCAGACGCCGAGCCGTCGGTGACGGTGATCAGCGCCGCCTCGCAGCATCCCGAGGCGACCTTCCTGTTCCTGCAGTGGCTGGCCGACAAGAGGCAGCAGGACAAGCTGATCGAGATGGGCCAGGGCGGCGTGCCGATCCGCGAGAGTTCCTGGGCGGCCCCGGCGATCACCGGCAGCACCAACCCGACGCTGTTCGCGGCGATGAAGTCCTCGCTCGACGTCGCGGTGGCCCGCCCCAAGATGGAGAAGTACCCCGAGATGTTCGACGCCATGAGCGGCATCGCCCAGCAGGTCGGCCTCGGCAAGCTGACCCCCGAGCAGGGCGCCAAGGAAGGCCAGGCCATCCTGGAGAAGCTCTGCGGCGGCAAGAGCTGCACGCTGTAGAGCGCTAGGGGCGGTCCGTCTCTGAACGCGGCGAGCGGCGCGGCTTTTCCCGGTTCGCGGCGCTGGGCGGCGTTGAAAGAAAGGGATGCTCCCTCTCCCCGTGGGGGAGAGGGAATAAGGGCGCGCTTCGGGCGGGGGCGAGGGTGGGTCTTGAGCCCCGGTGTCTTGGGCTCTCGTGCCTTGGATCCTTGGGCCTTCACCCCTTGGAGCGTCCTCATCCTGAGGTGCCCGGCGTCAGCCGGGCCTCGAAGGATGGTCGCCCGGGTGGGCTTCACCGAGCCTCCTTCGAGGCTCGCTATCGCTCGCACCTCAGGGTGAGGGTGCGCGGATGAGGCGCAACGAAGGTACCCGGGCGGGGCTCCGGCGCCCGCATCTCGGGATGCGGTGCAACCACGGTGCCCGCCCGGGTTCCGGCGCTCCCATCCCGGAAGGACGGATGGGGTCGAACTACCGGTGGCGGGCTTTCGCGGCATCGGCCGGACCTATCGACGGCCTCCTCATTGGGAGGAAAGATGGGAGCGCTGCTCCCCACGCAGGGAGAGGACAACGAGATGGCGAGCGCGAGCGACACGATCACGGCGGCCGGCCTTCAGGGCGCGGGGATGCGCGAGCGGGCCTGGTATCCCTACCTGCTCATCGCCCCCTCGATGATCACCCTGGTGGTGGTGTCGCTGGCACCGTTCATCTACGCCATCTATCTCAGCTTCCACGAGGCGAAGTTCGGCCGGGTGCGCGACTTCGTCGGCTTCGACAACTACATGACGCTGCTCACCGACGAGCGCTTCTGGAACTCCATCGGCGTCGCCACGACCTTCGTGTTCATCGCGGTGCCGATCGAGTTCATGCTCGGCCTGATCGGCGCGCTGGTGCTGAACCAGAATGTGCGCGGCCGCTCGATCCTTATCCCGCTCCTGTTCATGCCGACCATGATGGCGCCGATCGTCGTCGGCCTCCTGTGGAAGATCATGCTCGCCGGCTCGTGGGGGTTCTTCTCCTACAACGTGCTGGAGCGCTTCAACATTCTCGGCGAGACCTCGATCTTCGCCTCGCCGGAGCTGGCGCTCTACGCACTGATCTTCGTCGACATCTGGCAGTGGACGCCGTTCATGATGCTGGCCTTCTTCGCCGGCCTGCAGGCGCTGCCGCTCGGGCCCTACCGCGCCGCGGCGGTGGACGGGGCCAATCCGGTGCAGATGTTCTTCCACATCACCCTGCCGATGATGACGCCGCTCTTGGCGGTGATCGGCCTCCTGCGCTTCATCGACGCCTTCAAGGTGTTCGACACCATCTACATCCTCACCAATGGCGGGCCGGGCACCTCGACCGAGACCCCCTCCATCCTCGCCAACAAGATGACCTTCGAGTTCTGGAACATCGGCGAAGCCTCGGCACTGGCGGTGCTGGTGTGGATCGCCTTCTTCGCCTTCTGCTCGCTCTTCTACCAGGTCGCCAAGAAGCGCCTGAACGCCTTCTGAGTCGGCTCCATGACCCTGCGACGCACACCTGTCCGCATGAGCGACGTCATCCCCGGGCTTGGCCCGGGGATCCACGCCTGGGTCGCCGCTGTCGCGCGGCACCAAGACGTGGATGGCCGGGCCAAGCCCGGCCATGACGATCCTGAAACGATGCCGTGGAATTCGAGGAACTGATCATGGCCGAAGCCGTCAATCGCGAGAGCAATCGCGGCCTGTTCTGGACCACGTTGGTCATCGTCTACGCCGCCATCATGCTGTTCCCGATCTTCTGGATGGCGTCGATGATGGTGAAGCCCAACGAGGCGATGTTCGCGCGCCCGACGCAGTGGCTGTTCGTGCCGACGCTCGACCACTTCTCCTATGTGATCGAGCAGGGCTTCCACTGGAGCCTGCTCACCTCCTTCGTACTGTGCACGGTGTCGACGGCGCTCGTCGTAATCATCGGCACCCCGGCCGCCTATGCGTTCGCGCGCTTCGAGATGAAGGGCAAGGACGATCTGTTCCTGTTCATCCTCGGCTCGCGCATGGCGCCGCCGGTGTGCCTCGTCATCCCGTTCTACCTGATCTACGCAAAGGTCGGGCTGCTCGACAGCTTCCTCGGGCTGACGCTGGCCTACATGACCTTCAACCTGTCCTTCTATGTCTGGGTGCTGCGCTCCTTCTGCCGTGACCTGCCGGTGGAGCTGGAAGAGGCGGCGGCGCTGGAGGGCTGGTCGAAGCCGCAGATCTTCCGCCGGGTGGTGTTCCCGCTGCTGCGCAACGGCATCGTCGCCACCAGCGTGCTGTGCTTCATCTTCGCGTGGAACGAGTTCCTGTTCGCCTTCATGCTCGGCGGCAAGTCGGTGACGACGCTGCCGGTCTCCATTCCCAAACTGATCACCAGCCAGGGCGTGCGCTGGGGCGAGATGGCGGTCGTCGGCATGACGGCGCTGCTCCCCGTGCTCGCCGTGGTGTTCGTGCTGCAACGACACATCGTGCGCGGGCTGACGCTCGGCGCCGTCAAGGGCTGAGGAGAACGAGATGGCGGAGCATTACCTGCCGGCGCAGCCGGGCACCGTGAACTGGGGGCAGTGGGACGCGAAACTGAAGCCGGCGCTGACCATCAGGTCCGGCGACCGGGTGGTGATCGACACGCTGTCCGGCGAGCCGGAGGACATGCCGGACTTCGCCGCCACCGGCTTCACTCCGGTGCCGGGGCAGGCGGAGGTGTTCGCCGCGACCTTCCGCGGGCCCGGCCCGCACATGCTGACCGGGCCGATCTTCGTCGAGGGCGCCGAGCCGGGCGACGTGCTGGAAGTCCGTCTCCTCGACATCGCCTTCCGCGCGGATTGGGGCTGGAACATCCAGATGCCGTTCCTCGGCACGCTGCCGGAGGATTTCCCGAGCCTGCGGCGCATTCACTTTCCGGTCGACGGCGCGAAGGGCGTGGCGCGGATGCCGTGGGGGCAGGAACTGCCGCTCGACCCGTTCTTCGGCAATTTCGGCGTGGCGCCGGCGCCCGGCTGGGGCCGGCTGTCCTCCACCGAGCCGCGGGTGTTCGGCGGCAACATGGACAACAAGGAACTGGGCGTCGGCACCACCAGCTATTTCCCGGTGTTCGCGCCGGGTGCGCTGTTCTCGGTCGGCGACGGCCATGGACGGCAGGGCGACGGCGAGGTGTGCCTGACCGCCATCGAGACGGCGCTGACCGGCACCTTCGAGTTCCATGTCCGCAAGGACATGAAGCTGACCACGCCGCGCGCGGAGAAGCCGGACGAGTGGATCACCATGGGCTTCGACGTCGACCTCGACGACGCGGTGAAGGAAGCGCTGCGCGACATGATCGTGCTGATCTCCGAGCATTCCGGCCTGTCGGCGCAGGACGCCTACACGCTGTGCTCGCTTTGCGCCGATCTGCGCGTCACCCAGACGGTGGACGGCAACAAGGGCATCCATTGCGTGCTGCCCAAGCGCTTTCTTCCCGCGCGCCGCTGAGGGGACGACAACGATGGGAAAGACGCGCTTCGGCATCTTCATGCCGCCGTGGAACTCGCCGCCGACGCAGAACATCACCACCTCGCTCCAGCGCAACATGGAGACGATCCAGTGGATCGACGCGCTCGGCTATGACGAGGCGTGGGTCGGTGAGCATCATTCCGCCGGCAGCGAGATCATCGCCGACCCGATGGTGTTTCTCGCCCATGTCGGGGCGCTGACCAAGACCATCAAGCTCGGCACCGGCATCGTGCCGTTGCCCTATCACAACCCTTATCATGTCGCCGACCGGATGATCCTGATGGATCATTTGCTGCGCGGACGCTTCATGGCCGGCTTCGGGCCGGGCGGGCTGCCGAGCGACGCCTCGATGTTCGGGCTCGATCCGCGCCAGCTGCGCCCGGCGCTCGACCATGATCTCGGCGTGCTGATGAAGCTGCTCACCTCGCTCGACCCGGTGAGCGCGAAGACCGAGCGCTACGAGCTCAACAACGCCTTCTGCCAGGTGGCGCCCTATAGCGACCCGGTGTTCGATGTCTGCGTCGCCGCCACCCGCTCGGAGGCCGGGCCGCGCATCGCCGGCAAGCACGGGCTGGGGCTGCTCTCCACCGGTGTGATCTCGCCGAAGGAGGGGATGCCGGCGCCGCCGCTGCACTGGGACGTCTATGCGGAAGAGGCCGTGAAGCACGGCCATGTGCCGGACCCCTCGCGCTGGCGCCTCGTCGTCAACGTGCATGTCGCTGAGACCCGCGAGCAGGCGGTGGCCGACATGCGGCACGGCTTCGACGCCTTCTGCGAATACACCCAGAAGACCATCGCCATGCCCTCGATCACCGCGGTGGGCGACACCTTCGAGGAACGCATCGCCTGGATGAACGAGACCGGCATCGGCGTCATCGGCACCCCGGACGACGCGGTGGCTTTCCTCAAGCGCCTAGCCGCGCGCGCCGGGGATTTCGGCTGCTTCCTGATGCTGGCGCATGACTGGGCGAACCGCGAGGCGACGCTGCGCCATTACGAATTGTTCGCCCGCCACGTCATCCCGCATTTCCAGCCGACCCGCGAGCGCCTGCTGATCGCCGAGGAGCGTTCGCGCGCCACCCATGCCGCCGATCTGATCAAGAACGCCGCCGCCATCAACGCCTGGCTGCCGCCGGGCGAGCAGTTGCCGGCGAACTGAGGGGCCGTGCCGATGAACGAGACCGCAATCACGGCCTACAAGGACCCCAAGCTGCCGCCGCCCGTCGACCTGCCGGAGGGCCCGGAATGGGTGGGCGTGCTGAAGGTGTTCGACGCCCACGTCGCCGAGACGCTGGTGGCGGCGGCGCACACGCTCTATCCGCACCAGACCCTGCCGGAGCGGGTCTATCGCCGCACGGTCGTCGCCTTCGATGCGCTGGCGGCCAGGATGCCGGCGGTGGCGCAGGGCTTCGCCGAATTCGTCGATCTGGTCGACGGCGCCATGCCGGTGCCGTTCCGCGAGCTGTCCGAAAGCTACCGCGTCAACACGCTCAAGGGCATCGAGGCGACGCCGGCCTTTCGGCTGGTGCAGCGCTCCACCGTCCGGTTTCTCTATGACGATCTCGAGGTGTGGCAGGCCTTCGGCTACGAGGGCGCCGCCGTGCAACTGGGCGGCTATGTCGACCGCGGCTTCAACGACCTCGACTGGCTGCCCGAACCGCCTCCCGGCATCTGACGGCTCACCGCACACAGGTACGCATGATGACAAGCTATGATCTGGATGATGCCGGCGTCGTGGTGATCGTCGGTTCCGGCGCCGGCGGCGGCACGCTGGCGCATGAGCTGGCCAAGCGCGGCGTCGAGGTGGTGCTGCTGGAGGCCGGCAAGCACCTGACCCCGGACGATTTCGTGAATGACGAGTGGGGCGGCTACGAGATGCTGTCCTGGCTCGACAAGCGCACGGCGTCCGGCACCTGGCGCGCCGCCAAGGACCATCCCTTCTCGCCGAGCTGGAGCTGCCAGGTGGTGGGCGGCACCACCACCCACTGGTCGGCCTGCTGCTACCGCTTCATTGAGGACGAGCTCAGGGCCAAGACCGTCTATGGCGACATTGCCGGCGCCAGCCTGATCGACTGGCCGATCACCCTCGACGAACTGAACCCCTATT
The DNA here is from genome assembly GCF_018390555.1 of Ancylobacter oerskovii. Taxonomy (GTDB): domain Bacteria; phylum Pseudomonadota; class Alphaproteobacteria; order Rhizobiales; family Xanthobacteraceae; genus Ancylobacter; species Ancylobacter oerskovii. Next base: position 310,350 of record NZ_JAHBGB010000044.1, read on the forward strand.
ACGACCTCGCCGAGGCCAAGATGGGAGTGACGCGTACCAACGGCCTGCCGGGCCTGCCGGCGAACAACAACTTCAAGGTGATGCATGCCGGCGCCAAGGCGCTGGGGCTGAATGTCTCCACCGGCCGGCACGCCATCAACTCCATTCCCTATGACGGCCGCCCGGCCACCATCCAGGACGGCTTCACCATCACCGGCGACAAGACCGGCTCTCGCTGGTCGACGCTGAATGTCGAGATCCCCCGCGCGCTAGCCACCGGCAAGCTGGAACTGCGCCCGCAGTCGCGCGTGGTGCAGGTCGAGCATGACGAGGCCGGCAAGGCCTCGGCGGTCGTCTATGTCGACGCCGCCGGCGTGACGCATCGCCAGAAGGCGCGGGCGGTGGTGTTGGCCGGCAATTGCGTCGAGACCTCGCGGCTGCTGCTGCATTCGAAGAGCGCACGCTTCCCCGACGGCCTCGCCAATGGCTGGGGCCATGTCGGCCGGCACTATCTGCGCCACATCATCCAGACCGTGTGGTCGATCTTCGACAAGCCGGTCCACATGCACCGGGGCGAGATCATGGCCGGCATGATCGACGACTATGTGCGCCATGACCCCGCGCGCGGCTTCGCCGGCGGCTATTACATCGAGATGAACTCGATGGGCCTGCCGACCACCGCCGCCTTCCTGGAGCCCGGCTGGTGGGGCCGCGACTTCGTGTCGGTGATCGAGCAGTACCGCAACATGGCCGGCATCTTCATGTCGGGCGAAGATATGCCGCAGCCCGGCAACCGCATCACGCTCACCGACGAGCTCGACGCCTTCGGCGTGCCCGTCGCCAACATCCACTATGACGACCACCCCAACGATCTGAAGCTGCGCGTGCACGGCTACAAGACGCTCTCCGCCATCCACGCGGCGGCGGGGGCGAAGCGCTCCATCGAGGCACCCTCCTATCCGGCGAGCCACAATCTCGGTTCCAACCGCATGGCGGCCAAGGCCGAGGACGGCGTGCTCGACGGCCATGGCCGGGCGTGGGAGGTGCCGAACCTGTTCATTGCCGACGGCTCGACCTTCGCCACCGGCGGCGCCTGCAACCCGACCCTGACCATCGTGGCGCTGGCGATCCGCCAGGCCGACTTCATGGCCGAGCGGATGGCGGCGGGGGAGCTTTAGCGCCTGTTGGTCCGGGAGGGGCGGGCGCCTGTGCGGGGACGAGGGCAGGCGCCTGCGTGCTTCGAGGCCCGCTGCGCTCGCACCTCAGCATGAGGAGGGGGCGGCGGGGTTGTTCCTTCGCTACCGCCGGGTTCACTCTCATCCTGAACGGCAGGCGCCTGCGTGCTTCGAGGCTCGCTACGTTCGCACCTCAGCATGAGGAACGCGGGAAAACCCTCCCCCTGTAAAAACGTACACCCTCATCCTGAGGTGCGAGCGTCAGCGAGCCTCGAAGGATGGGCCTCGGAGAGCCGGGTTACAGGGCAGGCGTTCCATGAGTACACCGTCATGGCCGGGTGTGTCCCGGCCATCCATGTCTGCCGTGCCGTCGGCACATCCGGTCCAAGGCGTGGATGCCCGGGCCGAGCCCGGGCATGACGGTGCCCAGATGGTTGAGGACCGCTTCGATGTCGCATGAGGGCGAGGACTTCTTCACCGAGCCGACGACCGACTACTGGCAGGAACTGACGCCGGACATCCCGCCGCGCTTCTCGGCGACGGCGCCCTATCGCTTCGGCTATCCCGTGCGTCTCGCCGATGGTCGGGTGCTGGTGCTGCCCTTGCGCGCGCTGCCGGACGGGGCGCATGCGGTGGCCTCGCTGATCGCCAATCAGGCGGCGCATGCGGTGGTCGCGGCGCTGGCGGAGGCGATGGCGGCGGCCGCCCGCGATCTCGATACCGAGATGGTGGTCGGCCTGCCGACGCTCGGCCTATCCTTCGCCGCGCTGGTGGCCGAGCGGCTGGGACAGGAACGCTACGTGCCGCTCGGCTATTCCCGCAAGTTCTGGTACCGCGACGAGCTGTCCGAGCCGGTGAGCTCTATCACCACGCCGGAGGCGGGCAAGCGGCTGCGGCTCGACCCCAATCTGCTGCCGCTGGTCGAGGGGCGGCGGGTGTTGCTGGTCGACGACGCCATCTCCTCCGGCGCCACGGCGGTGGCCGCCTGCCGGCTGCTGTCGCGGGCAGGGGCGCACATCGCCGGCATGGCGGTGGCGATGAAGCAGACCAATCGCTGGGTCGAGACGGTCGCCGAGGTGCTGCCGGCGGCGCGGGTGAGGGCGGCCTATGGCTGCCCGCTTTTCGCGCGCGGGGAGGGCGGCTGGCGGCCGGTCGAGGGCACGCTACCGGCGGTGCCGTAGCTTTCACCTCTCCCCGAGGGGGAGAGGTCGCCGCGCAGCGGCGGGTGAGGAGGGACGAGATCGGGAAGCCAGGAAGACCCCTCACCCCACCCCTCTCCCCCACGGGGAGAGGGAGTAGGGCGCGCCGGGTGGAGGCGCGCGGCTCGCCGATGAGAGGCCGCAGTTACATGGCGCGCCCATCGTCGGACGAGGAGTGTCTTTCAATCCGTCATGGCCGGGCTCGTCCCGGCCATCCACGTCTTCCCGGTGCCGTCGCGCCCAGCCGGAGCGTGGATCCCCCGGATCAAGCCCGGGGATGACGGGATGCCGGTGCACAGGAGGCCGTCGACGACGAGATGGCCGATGCCGTCGCCGGCCTCACGCTGCCGCGCTCGTTCCCGCCTTGCCGTCTCGATCGCCTCCCACACGCGGCGGGTGAGGGGGAGGGCGATTGGGAAGCCAGGAAGACCCCTCACCCCACCCCTCTCCCCCACGGGGAGAGGGAGTAGGGCGCGCCGGGTGGAGGCGCGCGGCTCGCCGATGAGAGGCCGCAGTTACATGGCGCGCCCTCCATCGGACGAGGAGTGTCTTTCAATCCGTCATGGCCGGGCTCGTCCCGGCCATCCACGTCTTCCCGGTGCCGTCGCGCCCAGCCGGGGCGTGGATCCCCCGGATCAAGCCCGGGGATGACGGGATGCCGGTGCACAGGAGGCCGTCGACGACGAGATGGCCGATGCCGTCGCCGGCCTCACGCCGCCGCGCTCGTTCCCGCCTTGGCGGCTTCGATCGCCTCCCACACCCGGAACGGGGTGAGCGGCATGTCGAGTTCGGTAATGCCGAACGGCGCGAGCGCGTCGATGACCGCATTGACGAAGGCCGGCGGCGCGCCGATCGCGCCGGCCTCGCCGGCGCCCTTGATGCCGAGCGGGTTCGTCGTGCAGGGCACGTTCTGCGTCGAAACCTCGAAGAAGGGCAGGTCCTCCGCGCGCGGCAGGGCATAATCCATGAACGACCCCGACAGCAGCTGGCCGCTGTCGGGGTCGTAGACCACATGTTCCAGCATCGCCTGGCCGATGCCCTGCGCGATGCCGCCATGCACCTGTCCGGCCAGTACCAGCGGGTTGAGCGTGCGGCCGAAATCGTCGACCACCGTGTAGCGCTCGACCTTGATCGCGCCGGTTTCGGGATCGACAGCCACCTCGCAAATATGCGCCCCGTTAGGGAAGGTGCCGATCATCTGCTCGAAATCGCCGACGCCGGTGAGGCCGCCCGCCTTCGCGGCCACCTCCAGGAGGCCGACATGCCGGTTGCTGCCGGGCACATGGAAGGCGCCGTCCTCGAAGGCGATTTCGTCCGGGACGGCATCGAGCAGCTTCGCCGCCTCCGCCCGGGCCTTGCCGATGAGATCGCCATTGGCGAGCCGCAGCGCGCCGCCGCCATGCACCATGGAGCGCGACGCCACCGTGCCGCCGGCCGAGGGCAGCGGCTGGTCGGTATCGCCGGTCTTCACGGTGATGCGCTCGACATCGATACCCAGTGCTTCGGCGGTCATCTGCACATAGGTGGTCTCGTGGCCCTGGCCGGTGGACTGGGTGCCGACATGCACCGTCACCGCCCCCCCGGCGGAGATTTCCACCACCGCGCCTTCCTTGCCCGGCACGCCGGTGCGCTCGATGTAGTAACCGAGGCCGATGCCGCGCATCAGCCCGTCCGCCTGCGCCCGGCGGGCGGGGAAGCCGGCCCAGTCGGCGGCCTCCATCCCCGCACGCATCGCCGCGGCGAAGTCGCCGGAATCATAGGTGACGTCGGCTCCGGTCCTGTGCGGCATGTCCTCGGGGGCGATCATGTTGAGCGCGCGAAGCGCCTCCGGCGCCAGCCCCAGTTCCCGGGCCGCCTTGTCGACGATGCGCTCGATGAGATAGGCGGCTTCCGGTCGGCCGGCGCCGCGATAGGCGTCCATCGGCGCGGTGTTGGTGAAGGCGACGCGCACATCGGTGGCGACGATGGGAATGCGGTAGACGCCCGGCGCCATGGGCGGGCCGGACAGCGTCGGGCAATAGACGCCGAAGGCCGAGAGCGCACCGCCGCAGGGCACCATGGTCTCCACCAGCAGCGCGGTGAAGCGATTGTCGGCGTCGAGGCCGAGCCGGGCGCGCGAGAGATTGTCGCGGCCCTGCGTGTCGGAGAGGAAGGCCTCGGTGCGGCTCGACTGCCAGCGCACGGGGCGGCCGAGCTTGCGGGCGGCATAGAGCACCAGCCCCTGCTCGGGATAGGGGATCGCCTTCATGCCGAAGCCGCCGCCGACATCCGGGGTGATGACGCGCAGCTTGGTCGCCGGCTCGCCGAACAATTGCTCGAACAGCCAGCCGCGGATCATGTGGCTGCCCTGCGAACCCGTCACCAGCGTGAAGTCGCCGGTTTCGGCGTCATGAAGGCCGATGGCGTTGCGCGGCTCCATGGAGGCGACGACGATGCGGTTGTTCACCACCTCGATCTCGACGACGCGGTGCGAGGCGGCGAGCGCCGCTTCCGTCGCCGTCACATCGCCATGGGCCCAATGCAGCGCGAGATTCCCCGGCGCCTCCGGGTGCAATTGCGGCGCGCCCTCGGCGAAGGCGGCGACGGGATCGACGACCGCCGGCAGGTCCTCGATGTCCAGCACCACCGCCTCGGCGGCTTCCTGTGCCTGCAGCGCGGTTTCGGCGACCACGAAGGCGACGGGCTGGCCGAGATAGGTCACCTTCTCCCGCGCCAGCGGGTGATAGGGGGGGGTGGGCATGCGGCCGCCCTCGACATGGTCGAGCACGATGACGGCCGGCAGGGTGCCGATGCCGTCGGCCGCGAGATCGGCGCCGGTATAGATGGCGAGCACGCCGGGCATCTCCCGCGCTGCCTCGGCGTCGACACCGTTCAGGAGGCCATGGGCGACCGGGGAACGCACCACGAAGCCATGGGTCTCGCCGTCATGATGGATGTCGTCGGTGTAGCGGCCGGTGCCGGTGATGAAGCGCTGATCCTCGACGCGCCGGAACGGCTGGCCCACACCGAATTTCATCACACGCTCCCCTTCGAACCCGTTGGCCCAGCTTAGAACCGCTCTGCGCTCTTGCCAATGATACTGTTTGTGTAAAGATCAGCACATATAGTTTGATAAGCTCGATAATCGAATAGGATAGTGCCTTGTGATGGGTACTGCCGCCAGGGGATCGTCGGTCGTGATCATGCAGGAAACGAGCCACGAGTCGCGCAAAGGCCGGGGCGTCGGCGCCTCCATCCGCCGCAAGGAGGATGCGCGGCTGCTGGCCGGGCGCGGGCGTTTCATCGGCGACATGCGTTTCCCCGGCCAGCTCGAAGCCGCCTTCCTGCGTTCGCCCTTCGCCCATGCCCGCATCCGGGCCATCCACATCCCCGCGCATCTGAAGGGCCGGGCCTTCACCCATGCCGACATGGTCGGCGTGAAGGACATCCTCGCCCGAACCGGCCTGCCGGGCTTCCGCGTCTCCGCCCAGCCGCCGCTGGCCAGCGGCAAGGTGCGCTTCGCCGGCGAACCGGTGGTGATGGTGCTGGCCGACACCCGCGCCGAGGCGGAGGACCTGATCGAAGAGATCGGCGTCGACTATGAGGAACTGCCGGCCAATCACGACATGCTGCGCGCGGTGGAGCCCGATGCGGCACTGGTGCATGACGAGTGGCCGGACAATGTGTTCCTCGTCTCGCAGACCGACAGGCATTTCGATGCAGGAACGCTCGCGGGCGCGCCGATCAAGGTGACGCGCAAGGTGCGCACCAGCCGGCAATGCATGTCGCCGCTGGAGGGCAAGGGCTGCATCGCCGTCTATGAGCGGCATGTCGAGCAGCTGGCGCTGTGGACCTCGACGCAGATGCCCCACATCGTGCGCTCCGGCCTCGCCGAATGCCTCGGCCTCGACACTCGGCAGATCCGGGTGGTGGCGCCGGATGTCGGCGGCGGCTTCGGCTGGAAGGGGCTGCTGCAACCGGAGGAGGTGTGCTGCGCCTGGGCGGCCTTGAGGCTCGACCGGCCGGTGAAATGGCTGGAGGATCGCCGCGAGCACCTGATCGCCGCCGCCAATTGCCGCGAGCATCATTATGTGATGACCGCCTATGCGGACACGGACGGCACGCTGCTCGGGCTCGACGCGGTGGCGCATGTCGATGCCGGCGCCTATTCGGTCTATCCGTTCTCCGCCTGCCTCGAAGGCGCGCAGGTGGTGTCGAACCTGCCGGGACCTTATAATTTGCCGGCTTATCGATGCCGCACCACGTCGGTGTGCTCCAACAAGCCGCCCATCGTGCCCTATCGCGGCGTCGCCCGTACCGGCGTGTGCACGGCGATGGAGCTGATGATCGACGCGGTCGCCCGCGAAGCCGGGCTCGACCCCTGTGACGTGCGGATGCGCAACCTCGTCCGCCCCGAGCAGATGCCGTTCACCTCGATCACCGGCAAGGATTTCGACATGGGCGACTATCCCGAGAGCCTGCGCCGGGCGCGGGAGATGATCGGCCATGAGGCGGTGCGGGCGCGCCAGCAGGCGGGCGAGGCGGATGGTCGTCTCGTCGGCCTCGGCTACGCCACCTATTGCGAGCAGGGCGCGCACGGCACCTCAGTCTATCACGGCTGGGGCATCCCGATGGTGCCGGGCATCGAGAGCTGCGGCGCCCGCCTGACCCCGGACGGCACGCTGGAAGTGCGCATCGGCGCCCAGAGCCACGGCCAGTCCATGGAGACCACCATGGCGCAGGTCGCCTGCGAAGTGCTGGGCATCGACCCCGCGCAGGTGAACGTCGTGCATGGCGATACGGCGATGACGCCCTATTCCACCGGTACCTGGGGCTCGCGTTCGGCGGTGATGTCGGGCGGCGCGGTCGCCAGCGCCTGCGAGCGGCTCGGCGAGCGCATCAAGCGTATCGGCGCGCATCTGCTGCAGGCGCCCGAGGAGGCCGTGGCGATCCGCGACGCTGAGGTGGTGGGGCCGGCCGGCTCCGTCAGTTTCGCCGAGGTGGCGAAGACCTGGTACCTCGCGCCGCAGAATCTGCCGGCCGATATCCACCCGGACGGCCTCGATCTCGTCGCCGGCTACAGGCCGACGGTGGACACCGGCACCTTCTCCTATGCCAGCCATGCCGCGGTGGTGGCGGTGGAGCCGGAGACCGGCGAGGTGGAGATCCTCGATTACGTCATCGTCGAGGATGGCGGCGTGCTGCTCAACCCGATGGTGGTGGACGGCCAGATCTATGGCGGCACCGCGCAGGGCATCGGCACCGCGCTTTACGAGGAGATGACCTATGACGAGCACGGCCAGCCCCTGGCCTCGACGCTCGCCGACTATCTGCTGCCCGGCGCCGGCGAGATGCCGGCCGTGCGCATCGACCATATCCAGACGCCCTCGCCCAACACCCGCTTCGGCCAGAAGGGCATCGGCGAGGGCGGCGCCATCGCCCCGCCGGCGGCGCTGGGCAACGCCATCAACGACGCGCTGAAGGGGCTGGGTGTCGAGCTCTCCATGTCGCCGATGACGCCGCGCCGGGTGCGGGCGGCGGTGGCCGCCGCGCGCGAAGGGGCGGTTTCGTGAAGGCCGCGCGTTTCGATTATCGGCGTCCGGCCACGGTCGCCGAGGCGGTGGCGGCGCTGGTCGAAGATGGGGCCGCCAAGCCGGTGGCCGGCGGCCAGAGCCTGGGGCCGATGCTGAACCTGCGTCTCGCCCGGCCCTCGACGCTGGTCGACGTCGCGAAGATCCCCGGGCTGCGCCGCGTCGAGGAGCGCGCCGACGGCGTGCTCTACGGCGCCGCCATCACCCATGCCGAATTCGAGGACGGCGTGGTGCCGGATCCGACGCCGGGCTTCCTCGCCCGCATCGCCCACGGCATCGCCTATCGCGCGGTCCGCAATCGCGGCACGGTCGGCGGCAGCCTCGTCCACGCCGATCCCGCCGCCGACTGGCCGACCACGCTGACCGCACTCGGCGCCCGCGTGGCGCTGGCCGGCCCGTCCGGCACCCGCGAGCTGGCGCTGGAGGATTTCCTGCTCGGCGCCTTCTCCACCGCGCTGGAGGATGGCGAGATCGTCACCGGTGTCTTCGTGCCGCGCTGCTCGGCGGGGGCGCGTTTCGGCTACCGCAAGTCCTGCCGCAAGGTCGGCGAGTTCGCCGAGGCGATGTGCGCGGTGCTGGCGGACGACGTTCGCGGCGTGCACCGCCTCGTCATCGGCGCCACCGAGGGGCGGCACATTGTCGTCACCGAGGCGAAGGGCGTCCTCGCCGATCCGCGCCTTCTCGATGAACGTCTCGCGAGCGCCGGCCTTGCCGCCGATCCGTCGACGCTGCGCCTGCATCGGAAGGTCATCTCCCAGGCTATTGAAGCGCTGAATTCCGAAAGCCTGCCCGCATGATCCCGATCACCCTCGAAGTGAATGGCCGCCCGATCGAGGCGCGTGTCGAGCCGCGCCAGCACCTCGCCGATTTCCTGCGCGAGGAGATGCTGCTCACTGCCACCCATCTCGGCTGCGAGCACGGCGTGTGCGGCGCCTGCACCGTGCTGATCGACGGCGCGCCCGCGCGCTCCTGCATCGCCTTTCCCGCGATGCTCGACGGCGCCCGCATCACCACCGTCGAGGGGCTGGCCGACGACGCGGTGGCCGGCGAGCTGCGTGAGGCCTTCATGGACGAGCACGGCCTGCAATGCGGCTTCTGCACGCCCGGCATGCTGGTGATGGCGCGCGACATCGTGCTGCGCCGGCCGCAGGCGGACGACGACGTCATCCGCCACGAGCTGGCGGGCAATCTGTGCCGCTGCACCGGCTATGTCGGCATCATCCGCGCGATCAGGAAGGTGGCCGCCGGACGCGAGGCGGCGGTGGTGACGCGCGGCACGGTGCTGACGCCGCCGTCCTATGCCTCGCCGCTCAGCCTGCCGCTGTCGCCGGCCGGCCGGACGCCGGTAGACCCGCCGGCATCGGCCATCGCCTTGCCGGCGGAATTGTCGCCGGACGCCACGCCCGACGACGAGCCGCTGCACAATCCGGTCGAGCTCGGCGAGAGCTTCGAGGTGCCGGCGCCGCGCGCAACCGTCTGGGCATTGTTCCAGTCGCCGGAGCAGGTGATCGCCTGCCTGCCCGGTGCGCGGCTCACCGCGCCGAGCGACGGGCGCAGCCTTGCCGCCGAGATGGTGGTGAAGCTCGGGCCGATGCAGGCGGCGTTCGGCGGCACCGGGCGCATCGTGGCCGATCCGGCCAGCTGGTCCGGCGTCATCGACGGGCGCGGCGTCGATAGCCGCAGCGCCACGCAGCTGCGTGCCCGGCTCGCCTATCGGCTCGACGAGGCAGGGGAGGCTCCTCGGGAGGCCACGCGGGTGACCGTCGAGGTCGCCTATGTGATGCAGGGCCCGCTGGCGCAGATGAGCCGCGGCGCCATTGCCCGCGATCTCGCGGCACGGCTGACGCAGAGCTTCGCCGCCAATCTCGCGGCTCACCTCAAGGGCGAGGCGCCGGTGGCGGCGAACGCCTCGCTCGACGCCGGCGCGCTGGCATGGAGCGTGGTGAAGGGCTGGCTGGCCCGGCTGTTCGGGCGCGGGTGAGCGGAACAAGCGGTCAGCCGACCGAGGCAGCCGCTTCCGACGTCGTCATGCCCGGGCTTGGTCCGGGCATCCACGCCTTGGTCCGGGTGCGCCAGGTGGAACTGGGCCTCGAAGGATGCTTGCCTGGGCGCGCCAGCCCCGCGCTTCACCGCAGCAGGTCGACGTCCAGCTGCACGCAATCGCCGCGATAGATGATGTCGGCGACATAGATCACCGTATCGGCGTCGTCGGTGACGACGAGATGCGCCTCCACCGTCGGGAAGCCGATGCCGATGGCGAGCAGATTGGCGACGCGCGGCTCGACCGTGCCGACGATGAAGGATTGGCGGGCCTTCGCCACCTTCAGGCCATCCAGCGTGGCGATGACGCTGACGGTCGGCTCGCGGTCGAAGCGGGCGGGCGCCATCCGGTAGACGGCGTCGTCGAAATGCACCCGCGCGAAGGAATAGGGCTGGCCGCGCCGCGACTGCACGCTCTCCAGATAGCGATAATGCGCGGCCGGCGTGCCGTCCTCGGGGCGGATCTGCGGCGGTGCCGCGGGGGTGGCTCCCGGCACGAAGCGCGGCACGTTTGCCCCGATGATGCCGGCGATGGAGTGCCATTTCAGGTCGAGCGTCAGCCAGCGCTTCTCTTCCACCGCGCCGGAGACGAAGGTGCCCTTGCCCTGGATGCGGCGCACCAGTCCCTCGCCCTGCAGCACCTCCACCGCCTGGCGGACGGTGACGCGGGCCACCTGGAACTCGGCCTCCAGCTCCTGCAACGTCGAGATCTTCTCGTTCGGTCCCCAGACGCCGTCCTCGATGCGGCGGCGGATGACGCCGGCGATCTGCAGATAGCGGGGCACCGGGCTGCGGCGGTAGTCGGGATTGGCCAGCGCGGCCGTGTTGTCCTTCAGCATCGGCTCGTGTCGTACCCATCGCGGCCGCTTCAACCAGCGGCAGAATCAACGAATGATCTTATCTTCAGTATCACATAAACTTATGCGCCCGCCTCGCTAGTCGAGATCGCACGCCGAGACCGCCCCGGAGATGAGATTGGCCGAATAGAGCGCCGCAAGGTCGATCTCGGCCGCCGCCCGCACCGGCGTCATCGACGCGATGAGGCCGAGGATCTCGCGTTCCAGCGCCCGGCGGGCAGCTTCCGCCTCGGCGATGCCCACGGCCTGGAAGCGGATCTCCGCGCCCGGCAGCAGCCGGCCGGCATGCGGCAGGTCGGCGGAGATCACGGTGGCGATCTTGGCGTAGCCGCCGACCGTCTGGTGGTCCGCCAGCAGCACGATGGGAAGCCCCGACCCCGGCACCTGGATGGCGCCGGTGGTGATGCCGTCGGAGGTGATGTCGGCGGAGGTGCGGAAAGCGAGCGGCGCACCTTCGAGGCGGATGCCCATGCGGTCCGCCTCGCGCGAGACGCGATAGGCGCTGCCGAGGAACGTCGCGAGGCCGGCCTCGGTGAAGGCGTCGTCCTGCGGACCCAATACCACCCGTAGCGCGCCGTCGAAGCCGAGCGCGGGCGGATGCGGCAGTTCGAGGCAGGGGCTCCCCAGTGTGCCGGCGCCGATCGGCAGCCGGTCGCCCGCCTTCAGCGCCCGGCCGTCCAGCCCGCCGAAGCCGCCCTTGAGGTCGGTCGCGCGGGAGTTGAGAACCGCGGGGACCTCCACGCCGCCCGTCACCGCCAGCACCGCCGTGCCGCTGCCGCGCAGCGGGCCGATGCGCACGCCGGCGCCGGCCGGCACGTCGATGGCGCGCCAGGCGGGATAGCTGCGCGTCTCGTCCCCGCGGGTGACGTCGATGGCGGCCTCGGCACCGGCGAGCGCGATCCGCACCGGAGCCTCCTCGACGGTGAAGGCGGGGCCGATCAGGCGGCATTCGAGCGCGGCGGCGCCGGGATCGTTGCCGACCAGCGCATTGGCGAGGCGCAGCGCGACCGGATCGAGCGCGCCGCACACCGGCACGCCATAGGCCTGTGCGCCGGTGCGGCCGAGATCCTGCACCGTGGTCTGCGGGCCGGGCTGGGTGACGAGGAGGGCGCTCATCGGCCGGCCTCCTGCTCGGGTGCATAGTCGCCACGCGCGACCGCGGCGCGGATGGCGGCGTGCTCCCCGGCGTCGACAGGCCGGAAGCGCACGCCGTCGCCCGGCGCGAACAGCGTCGGCGGTGTCCAGCCGGCGTCGAAGAGGCGCAGCGGCGTGTTGCCGATCAGCCGCCAGCCGCCCGGCGATTCCACCGGATAGATGCCGCTCATGCGCTGGGCGATGGCGACCGAGCCCGGCGGCACCCGCACGCGCGGCGTGGCGAGGCGCGGCAGCTCCAGCTCCGGCGGCAGCACGCCGAGATAGGCGAAGCCGGGCAGGAAGCCCTGCACATAGACGCGGAACAGCGTACCGGCATGGCGGGAGACCACCTCCTCCGGCGACAGGCCGGTGGCGCTGGCCACCTCCTCGAGGTCGGGACCGGCCTCGCCGCCATAGAGGGCGGGGATCACCCATACCCGCTCCGGTGCGCTCACCACCGCCTCGCCGAGGTCGATCTCGCCCATGGCCTCCCGGAGAGCGGCGGCGCTGGTGGCAAGCGGGTCGTAATGCACCAGCAGCGAGCGGAAGCTCGGCACCGTCTCCACCACCCCCGCCATCGCCGCCTCGCGGATCAGCGCGGCGGCGCGATGCACCCGCGCATTCAGCACCGGATCGATGCCGGTGCCGAACTCGATGGCGAAGGCGGTGTCGCCGACGCAGAGAAAGCGGGCGAGGCGGTCGAGACGGTTCCCGTCCGGCGAAAAGGTCGCCACCATGGCACTCCGATGCTGGGCGTGTCAGGAAGGATATTGCTGTGCGTCAATCATCCTAATGTTAGGATGTTTCAGCTTGAAAGGCATGATAATTTAATGCCTTAATAAGTCAGCTGTCGAGGGGTGAGGCTTTCCCTTCGGGTTCATCGATTCAGGAGGCGTCTTTGGCAACCCGCATCAACATCAATGCCGACATGGGCGAAGGCTACGGCCATTATGACATCGGCAACGATGCCGCGATCCTCAAGATCGTGCAGAGCGTCAACGTCGCCTGCGGCCTGCATGCCGGCGACGCCACGGTGATGCGCGACGTGTGCCTGAAGGCCAAGGAGAACGGCGTCTCCATCGGCGCGCATCCCGGCTTCAACGACATCTGGGGCTTCGGCCGCCGGCAGATCCGCATGAACGCCAATGATCTCGAATATCTCGTCGCCTACCAGCTCGGTGCGCTGGCCGGCATGGCCGCCTATGCCGGCGTGAAGGTCACGCATGTGAAGCCGCACGGCGCGCTCAACAACATGGCGGCCATCGACAAGGACTATGCGCTCGCCATCGGCCGGGCGATCAAGACGGTCGATCCCAGCCTCTATTATCTCGCGCTGTCGAATTCCGAGATGGAGAAGGCGGCGCTGGCGCTGGACCTGAAGCTTTCCCGCGAGGCCTTCATCGACCGGCTCTATGACGACGAGGGCAACCTGCTGACCCGTACCGATCCGCGCGCGGTGATCAAGGACCCGCAGGTGGCCGCCGAGCGCACGGTGCGCATGGTGCAGGATGGCGAAATCATTTCGGTGAATGGCAAGAAAATGCCGACGAAATTCGACTCGCTCTGCGTACATGGTGACGAGCCGACCGCCATCGTCGTGGCGGGCGCGGTGCGCGATGCGCTGAAGGCGGCGGGAATCGAGCTGCTCACCCTGCCGGAAGTGATGGAAGGCTGATGGGAATGGACGACGCGGCGGCGCGGTGGGACGATCTTGCCCGGCGGGTGCTGGGGACGGGCGGCCTCGACCGCGACGCCGCTTTGGCGCTGGCGGGAGAGGGCGACACCGCCGGGCTGATGCGCGCGGCCGCCTCGGTGCGCGACGCCGGCTTCGGCGGCGTGGTCACCGTCTCGCGCAAGGTGTTCATCCCGCTCACCCAGCTGTGCCGCGACGTCTGCCACTACTGCACCTTCGCGCATCCGCCGCGCCGGGGGCAGCGCGCCTTCCTCACCCCGGAAGAGGTGTTGGAGATCGCCCGCGCCGGCGCCCGCGTCGGCTGCGACGAGGCGCTGTTCACCCTCGGCGACAAGCCGGAGCTACGCTACAGGGTCGCCCGCGAGGAACTGGCGGCGCTCGGCTATGCGAGCACGGTCGACTATCTCGCGGCGATGGCGGAGCTGGTGTTGCGCGAGACCGGCCTGCTGCCGCATCTCAATGCCGGCGTGCTGACGGTTGAAGATCTGCGCGGGCTGCGCAAGGCATCCGCCTCGCAGGGCATGATGATCGAGACCACCGCCGAGCGGCTCTCGGCGCGCGGCGGCCCGCATTTTGGCTCGCCGGACAAGCTGCCCGCCGCCCGACTGGCAACGCTGGAGGCGGCCGGCGAGGCGCAGGTGCCGTTCACCACCGGCCTCTTGATCGGCATCGGCGAGACGCGGGCCGAGCGGGTGGAGGCGCTGCTCTCCATTCGCGACAGCCATGCCCGCCACGGCCATGTGCAGGAAGTCATCATCCAGAACTTTCGCGCCAAGCCCGGCACCCGCATGGTGAACGCGCCGGAGCCGAGCCTCGACGAGCATTTGTGGACCATCGCGCTGGCGCGGCTGATTCTCGGGCCGTCCATTTCCATCCAGGCCCCGCCGAATTTGCGCGCCGACGAACTGGGCCCGCTGATCGCCGCCGGCATCAATGATTGGGGCGGCGTGTCGCCGGTGACGCCTGATCATGTGAACCCGGAGGCGCCGTGGCCGGCGCTGGCCGCGCTCGCCAATGCCACCGCCAAGGCCGGCAAGGTGCTCAGCCCCCGGCTCGCCGTTTACCCGGCCTATCTGTTCGACGCGCCGCGCTGGCTCGACACGGCGGTGACGCCCTTCGTGCTGCGCCGCGCCGATGCCGGTGGCCTCGCCCATGAGAGCGGCTGGCGCGTCGGTGAGGGCGAGAGCTTCGACAGCACCGTCGTCGAATGGCCCGCAAATCCCGTGATTGCTCGTCCTTCGATCGCGGGCGAGGGGAGGGATCTCGACGCCCTCTTCGACCGGGCGTTCGCCGGGCGCGGGCTGGAGGAAGCCGAGATCGTCCGCCTGTTCGAAGCCCGCGGCCACGAGGCGCAGCGCGTGGCGGAGGCGGCGGATGCGCTGCGGCGCGAGGCGGTGGGCGACACCGTCTCCTATGTCGTCACCCGCAACATCAACTACACCAATGTCTGCTCCTATCGCTGCGGCTTCTGCGCCTTCTCAAAGGGGCGGCACAACGAGCATCTGCGCGGCAAGCCCTATGAGCTCGACCTCGGCGAGATCCAGCGCCGGGCGGTGGAGGCGTGGGAGCGCGGCGCCACCGAAGTGTGCATGCAGGGCGGCATCCACCCGGATTTCTCCGGCGAGACCTATCTCTCCATCGTCCGCGCGGTGAAGCAGGCGGTGCCGGACATGCATGTCCACGCCTTCTCTTCGCTCGAGGTGCGGCACGGCGCGGCGACGCTCGGCCTGTCGGTGCCGGACTTCCTCGTCGCGCTGAAAGAAGCCGGCCTCGGCACGCTGCCCGGCACGGCGGCGGAGATCCTCGACGACGAAGTTCGGGCGATCATCTGCCCGGACAAGCTGAACACCGCCGAGTGGCTGGAAACGGTCGGCGCCGCCCATCGCGTCGGGCTGAAGACCACCTCCACCATCATGTTCGGCCATGTCGACCATTACCGCCACTGGGCGCGGCATCTCATCCGCCTGCGGCATCTGCAGGAGGAGACCGGCGGCATCACCGAATTCGTGCCGCTGCCTTTCCTGCACATGGAGGCGCCGCTCTACCTCAAGGGCGGCACGCGGCAGGGGCCGTCGCGGCGCGAGGCGCTGCTGATGCACGCGGTGGGGCGGCTCGCCTTGCATCCGGTGATCCCCAACGTGCAGGCCAGCTGGGTGAAGCTCGGCGAGGGCGGCATCGTCGCGGCGCTGCGCTCGGGCGCCAACGACATCGGCGGCACGCTGATGGACGAATCGATCAGCCGCGCCGCCGGCGGCATGCACGGGCAGGAATTCCCGCCCGACCGCATGGAGGCGGCGGTGCGCGCCGCCGGCCGCCTCGCCCGCCAGCGCACCACCACTTATGACGACGCGCCGTCGCGGCAGAAGCAGCGCTCCTATGCCGCCAACGCGCTGACCCCGCGCGTCGAGCCGGCGGCGGGCAAGTTCGCCAGGGTGGGGAGCCTGAAAGCCAGTCTCGCGGCGCGGCGGGGCTGAGCCGCCGCCGGCCGTCCTGCGGGCCGATCAGTCGATCGGCATCATCGGCCCCCACGGGCCGTCGCCCCAGGGGCTGTAGTCGAAGGCGGTCTGCTGGTTCATCATGGCGGTCATCTGCTGCTCGTTGACCATGCGCTGCTGGAACGCCATCTGCTGGTAGTTCTGGAAGTTTTCCTGCGTGCCGACATAGAGGCAGCCGCACACCGTCGGGTCGGCATAGAGGAACACCGGCTGGCCGTTCTGGCTCTGGATGGTGAATTTGTGCGGCGGCAGGCTCTTCAGCGACGCCACTTTCTCCGGCGTATTGGCGAGGCGCATCTGGAAGCCGGCGGCCGACAGCATGTTTTCCTTGTTCTGCGTCGTGGTCACGCATGCGGCGGCGGTGATGCTGACCAGCGCCAGCACGGCGATCGAAGGCAGTTTCACGCGTGTTCTCCTGAGGCTAAGCGACATCCCGGCGCGGCACCGTAGCAGCGCAACCCCGGGAGTCGAGAGAAAGCGGCCGGTCTTCCGCAGCGGCCGGTCCAAAATGGTGGACATGCTTTCCGGTTGCTTGCATCGGGCAATGGGTCGTCGGCCGCACCCGGGGCACGCGCGGCCGCAGAGACACCGGCGGGATGATCCGAAACAGGTCCCTACGCCGTGCGGCCGGCAAGGCACTGTCTGACCGATGAAACAAAACGACCCGCCCCTTCGCGCGGGGCGGGCCGTTGCTCTTCTGCAGGCGTGCCGCGGAGCCCGGCGGATGGGCTCCGCCCCGGATCATTCGCTGGCTCACTTGCGCAGCAGCGGCAGCACCTCGTGGGCGAGCAGGTCGATCTGCTCCTTCTCGTAGCGCCAGGGCACGAAGACGATCTTCTTCACGCCGGTCTCGATATGGCGGGCGATCTGCTCGGCGCATTCGGCGGGCGTGCCGACGATGGCGCTGTCGAAGGTGGAGAGCGAGCCCTTGGACAGATCCCATTCCGCGTTCAGCCACTCGTTCATCTTCGGCAGGCCGACCTCGCGCGGGCCGACATAGATCGGCAGCTGGTTGAGGCTGTAGAGCGAGGCCGGGTCGCGGCCTTCCTCCTCGGCGAAGGCGGAGATCTTCGCCCAGGCCTCGTTATAGCCTTCCGGCGTGTAGAAATAGGTGAGCCAGCCGTCGCCGCGCTTGGCGACGCGCTTGAGCACCGCATCGACATAGCCGCCGATCAGGATCGGCGGGTGCGGCTTCTGTACCGGCTTGGGGAACATCACCGCGTTGCGCAGGTTCAGCTCGTCCCATTCGCCGGTGACGCCGTCCTCGGTCCACAGCCTTTTGATGATGTCGAGGTTGCGGTCCATGATCTTGCCGCGCTTGTCATGGGCGATGCCGATGGCGTCGAACTCGCGCTTGTACCAGCCCACCGCCGCGCCGAGCATCAGGCGGCCATTCGAGATCAGGTCCATCGAGGCGAGCTGCTTGGCCAGCACGACGGGATTGCGCAGCGGCAGCACCAGCACGCCGGTGCCGATCTTGATGGTCTTGGTGCGCGCCGCCACGGCGGTGAGCAGGGTCAGCGAATCGATGATCGGGAAATGCGGGTCGGTGCCGAGCAGGATGTGGTCCCATACCCAGAGCGACTCGAAGCCGAGTTCCTCCATCCGTACCCCGTAATCCACCAGCGCCGGCGCGTCCGGCAGTTCGGGGAAGCGGGTGAAGTTGCGCATGGCGATGCCGAAGGAGACGGGAGCGGGCATGGGGACGACTTTCTTCTTCTCACCTCTCCCCGTTGGGGAGAGGTCGGCCGCGAAAGCGGCCGGGTGAGGGGGAGCACGATTGCGGAGCGAAAGAAGACCCCTCACCCCGGCCCTCTCCCCGCGGGGAGAGGGAGCAGAACGCAGCCCCTCCCCGTTGGGAGGAGGGGCGGTCCCTTCTCCCGACGGGAAGGGAAGCTTACGCCGTGTAGAGCCGCGCGGGATCGAGCTCGCGCAGGATGGCGAGCTCGACATCGCCGGGCACTTCGGTGACGGCGACGTCGGCCGGCACCGGCAGCTCGAAGCCGGTATTGTCCTTGATCGCCTGCGGGGTGACGCCGGGATGCAGCGCCACCACCGTCATCGCCTTGGTCGCCTCGTCGAAGCCCATGATGCCGAGATCGGTCACCACCCGGAACATGCCGCCCGCCGGCAGGCCGGCCCGGGCGCGGCTGTCGCTGCCGTCGACGAAGCCCGGCGAGGTGATGAAGTCCACCTTCTCCACGAAGCGGCGCTTCTCGTGCTTCATGGCGACGATCATGTCGGCCAGCGAGGCGATGTCGTTGCCGCCGCCGGTGCCGGGCAGGCGGATCTTCGGGTTGTCGGCGTCGCCGATGAAGGAGGAGTTGAGGTTGCCGAAGCGGTCGATCTGCGCGCCGCCCATGAAGCCGACATCGACATAGCCGCGCTGCAGCATCAACAGCACCTCGGTGATCGACACCAGCATGTTGGCGCGCCTCGTGCAGCGCTGCTCATTGGTGGAGGGCGGCAGCTTGCCGGCCTCGACGAAGGGTCCGATCACCCCGCCCTCGAACAGGATGGTGAGGCCGGGCGCGTGGGTCTTCTGGGCGAGGATGGCGGCGAGCAGCGGAATGCCGACGCCGGCGAACACCGTCTGGCCGTCCTTCAGCAGGCGGGCGCTCATCACCGCCAGTAGCTCGGAGGCGGTATAGGCGGGCACCGCCGCCAGCGGCGGGGCCGTGCGCACGGGTTCAGTCGTCATAGATGCCACTCCCGCGACGCTGGGCGTCGAGCAATTCGGCCATGCCGATGCGGCTGAGATAATCCGCCCAGTCCTTCGGCTCGTAATGGAAGCGCTCGAGATACTCCGCCGCGCCCTTGTCCGGGTCCTTGGCGGTCATCTGCGCATAGAGGTCCATATGCGAATAGAACGGCTCGTAGAGGCCGTAGCATTCGTGCGGCGCCGAGCCGAACGGCACTTCCACCACCGCGTCGACGGTGAAGAAGCCGATCTTGGTCTGGTCGGGATGCCGGCGGATCTGGTCGTTGGAGACGATGCGCTCGGTGGTCAGGATCACCCTGTTCGCCGCCATGGCGATGTCGATGTCCATGAAGGACAATCCGTCGAGCTGGGCATTGCCGTAGGCGTCACAGCGCTGGACATGGATCAGCGCCACGTCGGGGTTCAGCGCCGGCACCAGCAGCAGCGTCTCGCCGGTGAACGGGCATTCCATGGTCCTGGCACCCGGCGCGCGGTCGACCACGCCCGAGCCCATCATCGAGCGCATCGGCATGAACGGCACGCCCATGGCGCCGGCGCGGTAGCGCAGGCCCATCGCCATGTGGCTCCATTCCTCGAAGGTGGCGCGATGGGATTCCGTATAGGCGCGCATCACCTTCGACACGCCCCACACGATGCCTTGGCTGAACCATGAGGTGATGATGTGCCGGGACAGGCCGGAGGCGTAGAGCAGGTCGCCCTCGGTCGACATGATCGAGCGGGAGACGGTGAGGCCGGTCTTGCGGGCGCGGATCAGCGCCCAAAGCATCGCCATCGGGGTACGCGAGGCGGTACAACCGCCCAGCGCCACCGAGGCGCCGTCCGGCACCAGCTTCGCGGCTTCCTCCAGCGACATCACCTTGTCGCGCAGGCTGCGGTCGCGCTCGCGGGTCTTCTGTCGCAGGTCGAGATAGGATTGGGTCACGCGCTCGCCCTCCTCACGCGGCTTCGGCGATGCCGACATCGCGGTTCAGGCGGGCGATCAGTTCGTCGAAGCCGGCCAGATGCTCGCGCAGCCCCTTCCAGAACGACTGGTGGCGGCGGCGGTCGAAATCCTCCACCGAGACGCCCTGCTGCTCGACCCAGGTGTAATAGCCGAGGTTGAACACGCGCTGGCGGGCGCGATGGTCGAGCTCTTCCACATGGTCGGCATCGCCGCCGAGCAAATGCTGGCCGAAGGCTTCCGCCGCGTCGATCTGGTCGAACCGGCCGCCCTTGCGGGCGAGATGGCCGGCAAGCTCGCTCGGATAGAGCTCGGCGCCGTCGGTGGCGACGGTGAGGATGACGTCGTCCTGCGAGAGGTCGAGCTTGCGCGCGGTCTTGATCGCCGCCAGCACGTTGCCGATGCCCGAAAGGCCCAGCCCCGCCAGCCCCTTGATGGTCGCCTCATCCAGCCCGCGACGCGTCGCCAGATAGGCGCGGCCCTCCGGCGAGCCGAACAGCAGCGCGAGGTCGTCGGTGGCGGCATCGGACACGCCGGCGACGATGTCGGTGTTGGTGACGTTGTGGATCAGCGGCACATGCTTGTCGCCGATGCCCTGGATGTTGTGCTCGCCAAAGCCGTTATAGAGCAGCGTCGGGCATTCCACCGGCTCCATCGCGACGATGCGGGCGCCGAACTCTTCCTTCAGCCTGTCACCGGCGCCGAGCGTGCCGGCGGAGCCGGTGCCGGCGACGAAGGCGGCGAGGTTCAGCCTGCCGGACGCGTTCAGCCCCTCGAACAGCTTCGCCGCCGCCGCGCCGGTCACGGCGTAGTGGCCGAGATAGTTGGGGAACTCGGAGAACTGGTTGAGGATGAAGTTGCCGGGATCCTTCGCCATCTCGGCGCAGGCGTCGTAGATCTCCTTGACGTTCGACTCGGTGCCCGGCGTGCGCACGATGTCGGCGGGGTCGGTGACCCACTGGCCCAGCCATTCGAAGCGCTCGGCGCTCATGCCGCCCGGCAGCACCGCGACGCCGCGGCAGCCGAGGATGCGCGAGATGGCGACGCCGCCGCGGCAGTAATTGCCGGTCGAGGGCCACACCGCGCGGTGATGCGTCGGGTCGAAGGCACCGGAGGCGAGGCGTGGTGCGAGGCAGGCATAGGCCGCCAGCACCTTATGGGCGTGGATCATCGGGAAGTGCCGGCCCAGCATCACCACGATGCGGGCGGGCACGCCGGTGACCGAGCTCGGCAGCTCGATGAAATCGGGCACGGCGAGCCCGCCGAGGTCGCGGGCGTTGTTGTACCAGTGCACGCCGAACAGGTTCCGCGCATCGGGCGCGTCCTTGTCGGCTGCCGAGGCGGCGGCGCGGGTGGCGGCCGGGATGGTCTCGGGGGCGGCAAGCTCGGCGAAGCGTGGCAGCACGATGCCGCGCTCGCGCAGATGCGCCACGGTGCGGGCATAGATGCCGGGATCGACGACGGCGGACGGAAGCTCGAAGGGATTCATTCTCTCGACCTGTTCGGGGTCGGCGCCGCGCGCCTTATTCCCATGATACTAATGATAGTATCAATTTGGCAAATTCTTCTTTTGTATCACGCATATCATATCGACAGGTAAGCCTCGCTCACGGTCGGGTCGGCCATCAGCTCGGTGGAGGCGCCCGCCCGCGTCACCCGGCCGTTCTCCATGATGTAGGCGCGATGGGAGAGCTCGAACGCGGTCATCACGTCCTGCTCGACCAGCAGGATGGTCTGGCCGGCCTTGTTCAGCTGGATGAGCGCCTCGCCCAGATGCTCGACCATGCGCGGCGACAGGCCGAGCGAGAGCTCGTCGATCATCAGGAGCTTGGGCCGCGACATGATCCCGCGCCCCACCGCGCACATCTGCTGTTCGCCGCCCGAGAGCGTGGTGGCGTCCTGCCGCTGGCGCTCGGCGAGGATCGGGAACAGCTCGAACACCCATGCGAGGTCGCGGGCGATGTCGTCCTTGTCGGTGCGCAGATAGGCGCCGAGCAGCAGGTTGTCGCGCACGGTGAGACCGCGGAACAGCCGGCGCCCCTCCGGCACATGGGCGATGCCGGCGGTGAGCACCGCATCCGGCTTCGCCCCGCCGATCGCGCGGCCGTCGAAGCGAATGGTGCCTTCGCGAGGGGCCAGTTGCCCGGAGATCGTCCGCAGCAGCGTCGACTTGCCGGCGCCGTTGGAGCCGACCAGCGCCACCACCTCGCCGCTGTGTACCGCCAGATCCATGCCCCACAGCACCTGAATCTGGCCGTAGCCGGAGGTGACGCCGGCGAGTTCGAGCAGGGGGTCGAGCCGCGGTTCAGGCATGATGAAGCTCCTTCAACCGCGCCGCGTATTTCTGGCCGAGATAGGCCTCGATCACCCGCTCGTCGGCGACGATCTCCTTTGCCGGCCCGTCGGCGATCATCTGGCCGTGATGCAGCACGAGAAGCCGTTTCGACAACGACAGCACCACCTTCATCAAATGCTCGATGATCAGCACGGTGACGCCGCTCTCGGCGATCTTGCGGATCAGCGCCAGCGCGCCGTCGATCTCGGAGGAGTTGAGCCCGGCATTCACCTCGTCGAGCATCAGCACCTTGGGCTGCATGGCGAGGCTCTTGGCCAGCTCCAGCCGCTTGCGGGCAGCCAGCGCCAGCTGCGCCGCCGGCCGGTCGGCCAGCGGGGCGAGGCCGACGAAGTCGAGGCTCTTCCGCGCCATGTCGCGGGCGTCGCCCACCGAGGCCGCGCCGCCGCCGAACAGCGCGCCGGCGGTGACGTTCTCGATCACCGTCATCTGCGGGAAGGGCTGCACGATCTGGAAGGTACGGGCGAGCCCGCGCCGCGCCGCCTCGTGGGGCTTCTGCGCCGCCACGTCCTTGCCCTCGAACAGGATCCTGCCGGTGGAGGCCGGCAGCTTGCCGGTGACGACGTTGACCAGCGTGGTCTTGCCGGCGCCGTTCGGGCCGATCAGCCCCACCACCTCGCCGGGAGCGAGTGCGAAGCTCACATCGGTCAGCGCCTTCAGCCCGCCGAAGTTCTTGCAGACGCCTTCGAGCTTGAGGATGGGCTCCGTCATGCCGGGCCTCCCGCGCTTCTCTTGCGCGCGAGGCTCAGCAGCCCGCCCGGCAGGAAGAACACCAGCAGCACGATGACGACGCCGAGGATGGCGCGGTTCCAGTCGAGGAAGTTCGCCCAGAACACTTCCTCGAGCAGCACGAAGGCGGCGGCGCCGAGGAACGGCCCGGCCAGCGTGCCCGCTCCGCCGAGCATCGCCATCACCGGCACCTTCACCGTCATCAGGATCTGGAAGGATTCGGTCGGGTCGATATAGCCAGTCCAGGAGGCGTAGGCGGCGCCCGCCGCGGCGCAGAACACCGCCGACAGCGTGTAGGCCGCCACCTTGTAGCGGGTGGTGTCGATGCCGACCATGGCGGCGGCGTCCTCGTTCTGGTGGATGCAGCGCAGCCCGAAGCCGAGCCGGGAGCGATCCACCAGCGCGGTGGCGATCAGGCTCAGGATCAGGATGGCGAGCATCACGAACAGGAAGAAGCGCATCACCTGTTCGGGCCCCCAGGTGAGCAGCGGCAGGTTGAGCCCGTCGCCGCCGCCGGTGAGGCTCGACCAGGAGGAGACGATGAGCCGGCACACTTCCACCACGGCGATGGAGCCGATGGCGAAGTAATGTCCCTTCAGCCGCAGGATGATCGCCCCGAGCAGCGCCGCGAAGGCGCCGACCATGAGGGTGGCGATCAGCCAGGCCAGCACCATCGGCACGCCGGCGCGCTGGCAGATGGCGCCGACATAGCAGCCGAGCCCGAAGAAAGCGGCGGTGGAGAAGGAGGGATAGCCGGTGAAGCCGCCGATGAAGTTCCACGAGGTGGCGAGGGCGCCGTACATGGCGACGATGGCGGCGGTGCGCACCACGTAATTGTCGGCATAGAGCGGCGTCGAGGCCAGCACGAGAATGCCGACGGCGAGGAGCGCATAGGCGAGGGGACCGGATCTCATTCATACCCCCTGACGCCGACGAGGCCGGTGGGACGGGTGAGCAGGATCGCCAGCATCAGCACGAAGCCGGCGGTGATCGCCTGCTGCGGGCCGAACCAGTGGCCGGCGAGGCTTTCCACGAGGCCGAGCACCAGCCCGCCGACCAGCGCGCCCGGCACCGAGCCGAGGCCGCCGACGACGCAGACCACGAAGGCCTTGCCGAGATAGGTGCCGGTGACGTTGGTGGTGATCGGGAATACCGAGGCGAAGACGACGCCGGCCACGCCGGCCATCAGCGCGCCGATGCCGAAGGTGATGGCGTAGATGCGCTCGGTGCGGATGCCCATCAGCTCGGCGGCGGAGCGGTCCATGCGCACCGCGACGATGGCGCGGCCGATATTGGAGCCGCGCATCACCGCGTAGAGCGCCAGCGTCAGCACAAGGGCCAGCGCCGTGCCCACCAGCCGGTCGACCGGCAGCGTCACCGGCCCGAGGCTCACCGCGCCGAGGTCGAGCTGCACGCGCCGCGGCGTCGCCGTGAACCAATAGGTCATGACGTTGTAGAGGATCATGTCGAGGCCGAAGGTCAGCGTCAGCGTGGTCAGCACCGGGGCGCTCACCACGCGGTTGATGACCAGCTTCTGCAGCGCGAAGCCCAGCGCGAACAGGAGGGCACCGACCACCGGCAGCATGACGATGGGGTGGATGCCCCAGCCGTGCCAGGCGAACCAGGTGAGGTAGCCGCCGAGGATGATGAAGGAGCCGTGGAGCATGTTGATGACGTTCAGCACGCCCCACACCAGCGAGAAGCCGACCGCGAGGCAGGCATAGAGCGCGCCCAGCATCAGCCCGTTGGCGAGGATCTGTGAATAGATGGCCATGGGGTTTCCGATGAGGCTCGGGGCCGAAGTAATGCGCGTTGAAGGGTGCGCGGTCGCCTTTCCTTATCCTCTCCCCGTCGGGGAGAGGTGGCCCGCGAAGCGGGTCGGTGAGGGGCGACGCCATTGGGAAGCTTGAAGCGTCGATCCCCCTCACCCTAACCCTCTCCCCACGGGGAGAGGGAAAAGGAGCCCTTCACTTCGGCATGGCGATGAGCTCGGCGTTCTTGATGTCCGCCGGGGCCAGCACCTTGATGGTCTCGTCCTGCACCTGGATGATCGGCAGCTCGCGCGGCAGGTTCATGCCGGTGGGGCCGAACTTGATCGGGCCGTAGAAGGTCTGGATGTCGGTCGAGGCGATGGCGTCGCGCAGCTTGGCCTTGTCGAGCGAGCCGGTGCGCTTCAGCGCCTCGGCGATCACCTCGCCGGCGGCGGCGCAGGAGCCGTGCACATAGTCCGGGTCGGCGCCCTTGGTCTTGGCCTGGAAGTCCTTGTAGAAATCCGCCGTGGTCGGCCACACGCCCTGGCCGGTGTAGTTGGTGGCGTGGTGCCACCAGCTCGACGAGGTGATGCCGTCGGCCAGCTTGCCGAGGCCCTCGGTGAACTCCTTGTAGGACGGGCCCGTCACCATGGTGACGATCGGCGCGGTGACGCCGAGGTCCTGCATCTGCTTGCGGGCGAGGATCAGGTCCTGGGTGTAGCCGGACACGTAGATCCAGTCCGGCTTCGCCGCCTTGATGGAGGACAGCGCGGCGGCATGGTCCATGGTGCCGACCGGATAGAGCTCCTTATAGGCGACCGTCAGGCCCTGCGCCTCCGCCGCCTTGGCGATGCCCTCGGCCATCGATTTGGGGAACACGTCGTCGCGGCCGAGCACGGCGATGGTCTTGGTGTCCGGGAACTTCTCCTTGAACATCTTCACCATGGCGGTGGTCATGCCGCCATTGGGGGAGAGGGTGCCGAACAGGTGCTTCAGGCTCTGGTCGAACACGCTCTCCGAGGAGGCGACGCAGGCGATGGTCGGCACCTGGTAGCGCTCGCCGACGCCGCCGACGATCTTGGTGTGGCCGGAGCCGAACGGGGCGAACAGGAACTGCACCTTGTCGTCGTTGATCAGCTTCTCGGCCAGCTGCGAGGCCCGCTGGCCCTCCGACTGGTAGTCGTACTCGATCAGCTCGACCTTCATCTTCTTGTCGCCGACCGCGAGGCCGCCGGCGGCGTTCACCTTCTCCACCCACATCTTCCAGACGAGGTCCTGCTTGTGACCCTCGTCGGCGAGGCCACCGGTGAGCGCCAGCGGCGCGCCGATCTTGATCGTCTCCTGTGCCAGCGCCGGGGCGGCGGCGGTGCCGGCGAGCGCGGCGAGCAGCGCGGCGGCCAGCAGGCCGGTTCGGCGCGGGGTGGAAGCGGCGCGGCGGCGGAGGTCTCG
Organism: Ancylobacter oerskovii; assembly: GCF_018390555.1. Taxonomy (GTDB): domain Bacteria; phylum Pseudomonadota; class Alphaproteobacteria; order Rhizobiales; family Xanthobacteraceae; genus Ancylobacter; species Ancylobacter oerskovii. Next base: position 336,436 of record NZ_JAHBGB010000044.1, read on the forward strand.
TTCGAACATGTGCCTGTTCCTGTGCTCTGGAGGCTTATGTCTCTGGAGGCGGTGTCTCCAGAGGCGGTCTCTTGGGCGGGAAGCCGCCCTGCTCGAAGGGCCGTTCATGCGCGGAGCCACCGGGGCCTGAAGGGATGCGTGTCCCGCCCGATGGTATGGTGTGCTATGTGACCATACCAATATGCATCAATTCCTCAATCTGTAAGTAACTTAAGCATGCGCTAATTTTATGCGGCGCGTGCCTCTCGCGGCGGCACTTCCCGGCCGCCGGCGGCGGGGGAATGGCGATGGACGGCGCCGTTGCACGCATGGCATGGTCGTTGCTCGCCGGGGAGCCGGTCCGGCCGCGCCGGCCCGTCAGTCCCTTCCGCGCGTCGCCGCCCGGCGCGCTTGCCTTCGTTCCGGCCGTCCGGCCGGCATCCTTGCTTCAGGTGGCTTCATGGAATTTTCCGGCTCGCACCGCATCAACGCCCCCCGCGCCGTCGTCTGGGCGGCGCTCAACGATCCCGAGGTGCTGCGCCGCTGCACGCCGGGCTGCGAGGAGGTGGTGCGGGTCTCGCCGACCGAGTTCACCGCCCGCATGGTGCTGAAGATCGGGCCGATGAAGGTGAGCTTCGCCGGCAATGTGACGCTGACCGAGCTCGACCCGCCGGCGTCCTGCCGCATCGTCGGCGAGGGGCAGGGCGGGGTGGCCGGCTTCGCCAAGGGCTCCTCGCTGGTCCGCCTCGACGAGGAGGGGGAGGAGACGGTGCTGACCTATCAGACCGAGGCCAAGGTCGGCGGCAAGATCGCCCAGCTCGGCGCCCGGCTGATCGACGGCACGGTGAAGAAGCTGGTCGGCGAGTTCTTCACCGCCTTCGCCACGGTGGTCGCGCCGCAAGCGGCGGCCGAACCCGTCGCCGGCGAGGCCTGAGCGCGCGCCCGCCGGGGGAGCGGCGGGCCGTCCCAGCCTCTTCGTGCCCAGCCGTCTTTCCTATCCGCCAGCGTTGCCCGTTCGACGCGTCGCCTTAAAGCCGGGAGAGGTTCGATGCGAGACCTGACTTTGACCATCAATGGCGCGCCGGTGTCGGTCGCCGTCGACGAGCGGACCCTGCTCGTCCAGCTCCTCCGCGACGAATTGCGGCTCACCGGCACCCATGTCGGCTGCGACACCAGCCAGTGCGGCGCCTGCAACGTGCTGCTCGACGGCGAAGCGGTGAAGGCCTGCGCCGTGCTGGCGGTGCAGGCCGAGGGCGCCGGCGTCGTCACCATAGAGGGGCTGGCGCAGGGCGAGGCGCTGCACCCGATGCAGGCGGCCTTCCGCGAGCATCACGGGCTGCAATGCGGCTTCTGCACGCCGGGCATGATCGTCGCCGGCATCGACATGGTGCGCCGGCTCGGGACGGAACTCGATGCGCAGACGGTGCGCGCCGAGCTCGAGGGCAATCTCTGCCGCTGCACCGGCTACCACAACATCGTGAAGGCCATCCAGGCCGGGGCGTCGGCCATGGCCGGCCCGGCGCCGGCCGCCGTCGCGGCCGAGTGAGGAGCGGGCCATGTTCGCCTTCGCCTATCACCGCCCCGCCACTCTCATCGAGGCGCAGGCCGCGCTCGCCGCTTCCGAGGAGGCGAAGCCGCTCGCCGGCGGCCAGACGCTGATCCCGACGCTCAAGCAGCGCCTTGCCAGCCCGTCCGATCTGGTCGACCTCGGCGGCATCCCGGCGCTGAGGGGCATCACCGTGGTGCAGGACCTGCTCGTCATCGGCGCCATGGTCCGCCATGTCGAGGTGGCGACCTCGCCGATCGTCGCCACGCATCTGCCGGCGCTGGCGGCGCTGGCCGGGTTGATCGGCGATCCGGCGGTGCGCAACCGCGGCACGCTGGGAGGCTCGGTGGCCAATAACGACCCCTCCGCCGACTATCCCGCCGCCTGCCTCGCGCTGGACGCCGTCATCGTCACCGACCGCCGCGAGCTGCCGGCCGGCGACTTCTTCACCGGCCTGTTCGAGACCGCGCTGCAGCCGGGCGAGATCGTCACCGCCGTGCGCTTCCCGCTCGGCGGTGAGGCGACCTACGAGAAGTTTCCCAATCCGGCCTCGCGCTATGCCATGGCCGGCGTCTTCGTGCGGCGCGGGGAGGGTGGGATCCGTGTCGCCGTCACCGGCGCCAGCCAGGGCGGCGTGTTCCGCTGGGGGGCGGCCGAAGCGGCGCTGGCGGCCGGTTTTTCCCCCGCCGCCCTCGACGGCCTCCGGCCGGAGGCGGAGGAGATGATCGCCGACATCCACGGTTCCGGCGCCTATCGGGCGCAGCTGGTGGCGGTGATGGCACGGCGGGCGGTGGCGAGGCTGGCCGCGGCGCGCTAGATGAGCGTCGTCAGCGACGGAGAACTCCCATGGCCGCGACCATCTACGGCATCAAGAACTGCGACACGATGAAGAAGGCGCGCGCCTGGCTCGATGCGCATGGCGTCGCCTATGGCTTCCACGACTACAAGACCGGTGGCGTCGACCGCGAGCGGCTCGGCGGCTGGATGAAGCAGGTGGGCTGGGAGGTGCTGCTCAACCGCGCCGGCACCACCTTCCGCCAGCTGCCCGATGCCGAGAAGCAGGGCATCGACGAGCTGAAGGCGATGGAGCTGATGCTGGCCCAGCCCTCGATGATCAAGCGCCCGGTGCTGGAGATCGGCGACAGGGTGATCGTCGGCTTCAAGCCGGAAATCTACGCCGCGCAGTTCGGGAAGTAGCGCCGGCCGTTCTTCCCACACGCACGCCGCTCCCCGTGCGGGAGGCTCCTTCTGCCCCTGGGGGAGAGGGAGGGGGTGAGGGTCTTCTTGCCGATGAGGTGGGCGGGCATCTTTCCCGGTGAGACGAGACGAGGCCGGGGCTCAGGCTGCTCTTTTCCCTCTCCCCGTGGGGGAGAGGGGTAGGGTGAGGGGCCTTCTTGGCTTCCCGATGTCGTTCCCCCTCACCGACCCGCTGCGCGGGCCACCTCTCCCCAACGGGGAGAGGAAAAGAAAGAGGGGGCTCCTCTTGCCGATGAGGTGAGGCGGCATCTTTCCCGATGAGACGAGACGAACCGAGATGCGACGAGGCTCGGTCTCGGGCGGCTCTTTTCCCTCTTCCCGTTGGAGAGAGGGGTAGGGTGAGGGGCCTTCTTGGCTTCCCAATGCCGTCACCCCTCACCGACCCGCTGCGCGGGCCACCTCTCCCCAACGGGGAGAGGAAAAGAAAGAGGGGGGCTCCTCTTGCCGATGAGGTGAGGCGGCATCTTTCCCGATGAGACGAGACGAAACGAAACGAAACGAAACGAGACGAGACGAGACGAGACGAGACGAGGCCGGGGCTCGGGCGGCTCTTTTTCCCTCTCCCCGTCGGGGAGAGGGGTAGGGTGAGGGGCCTTCTTGTGCCTCCCCATGTCGTCCCCCCACAACCGCCGCGCCGGCCGCCTCGAAGACGGGCGCCGCCGCCCTATACCCCGATGCCGCCCAGCGGCTCGGTCTCGTGGCGGTTGTCGAAGCCGGCGATCAGCGGCTGCGCCCGGGCGATGGTCGCCTGCACCGAGGGAAGGGCGAGCGAGGCGGCGTGGCTTTCCTTGTCGGTCCAGGCCTCGGTGATCCAGAGCGCATCCGCATGCGAGGGATCGCGGGCGACGACATAGCTGCGGCAGCCCGGCATCGGCGCGATCTCGGCGAGCAGGATGCCGAGCAATTCCTCGCGCTTGCCCGGGGCGGCGATCATCCGGCCGATCAATCCGTACATGGCGGCGTCCTCCAAGGGGGGCAGGGGGCAACCCCGTCCGGCGGAAGGAATAGCGCGTCGGGCGTGCCGTCGGAAGGCATTCGCGGCGCCGGAGAAGGCCCGGAAGGCCGATGAACGGGCCGGCGAGGCGCGCCGCCTCTTGATAAGCCGCGCCATCCCTGCCACATCGGCGGCCATGAACGTTCCATCCAACGCGCTCTCCAATTCCGCCGCCTCGCCCATCGCGCTCGAAGTCGCGCGCCGGCGCACCTTTGCGATCATCTCGCACCCGGACGCCGGCAAGACCACGCTGACCGAGAAGCTGCTGCTGTTCGGCGGCGCGATCCAGCTCGCCGGCCAGGTGCGCGCCAAGAAGGACCGCCGCTCGACCCGCTCGGACTGGATGGCGATCGAGCGCGAGCGCGGCATCTCGGTCGCCACCTCGGTGATGACCTTCGAGTTCAACGGGCATGTGTTCAACCTTCTGGACACGCCGGGCCACGAGGACTTCTCGGAGGACACCTACCGCACGCTGACCGCCGTCGACGCGGCGGTGATGGTGATCGACGCCGCCAAGGGCATCGAGGCGCGCACGCGCAAGCTGCTCGAGGTCTGCCGGCTGCGCGACATCCCGATCATCACCTTCATCAACAAGATGGACCGCGAGAGCCGCGACCCGTTCGAGATTCTCGACGAGATCGAGAAGACGCTGGCGCTCGACACCACGCCGATGACCTGGCCGGTCGGGCGCGGGCGCGATTTCGTCGGCACCATGGACATCGCCACCGGCGGCATGCGGCTGCTCGACGGCGACGAGGGCAAGACCGGCCCTCTGCGCGAGATGAGCATGGGCGCCATCGCGGCGCTCAACAAATCGCTCGACGAAGAGGCGCTCGCCGAGGAACTCGGTCTGGTGCGCGAGGGCTGCAACCCGTTCGAGCTCGACAGCTTCCTCGAAGGCCATCTGACGCCGGTCTATTTCGGCTCGGCGCTGCGCAATTTCGGCGTCGGCGACCTTCTGGAAGGTCTCGGCAAATATGCCCCGCCGCCGCGCGCGCAGGAGGCCGACAAGCGCCGGGTCGAGGCCGAGGAGCCGCGCATGTCGGCCTTCGTGTTCAAGATCCAGGCGAACATGGATCCGAACCACCGCGACCGCATCGCCTTCGCGCGGCTGTGCTCGGGCAAGCTGACGCGCGGCATGAAGGCGAAGCTGGTGCGCACCGGCAAGCCGATGAGCCTTGCCACGCCGCAATTCTTCTTCGCGCAGGACCGCCAGCTGGCCGAGGAGGCCTATGCCGGCGACGTGGTGGGCATCCCCAACCACGGCAATCTGCGCATCGGCGATACGCTGACCGAGGGCGAGGAGCTCAACTTCGTCGGCGTTCCCAGCTTCGCGCCGGAAATCCTGCGCCGGGTGAAGCTGCCCGACGCCATGAAGGCCAAGAAGCTGAAGCAGGCGCTGCAGGAAATGGCCGAGGAAGGCGTGGTGCAGGTGTTCCGTCCCAATGACGGCTCGCCGGCGCTGGTCGGCGTGGTCGGCCCGCTGCAGCTCGACGTGCTGAAGAACCGGCTCGACGCCGAATACGGCCTCGAGGTCGGCTTCGACATGTCGGAATTCCAGCTGGCGCGCTGGGTGTCGTGCGAAGAGACCAGGAAGCTCGACGATTTCGCCACCGCCAACCGCTCCTCCATGGCGGAGGACCTCGACGGCGACCCGGTGTTCCTCGCCCCGTCGGCCTTCATGGTCGGCTATACCGGCGATCGCTGGCCGGGCATCGTCTTCACCGACATCAAGGACGTGAAGAAGAAGGCCGCCTGAGCCCGCCTCTCAGCGGGAGATGACGATGCGGGTGTCCGCCCGCCCGTGGGTGCCGACCAGCCGGTAGAAGGTCGCGGCATTGGCGGGCGCGAGGCGCACGCAGCCATGCGAGGCGGGGCGGCCGAGCCGACGCAGGTCGCCGGTGCCGTGGATCGCCCAGCCGCGATGGAAGAACACCGCGTGCGGCATCGGCGCGTTGTCGTATTTGCGGGAGAAATAGCGCCGGTGCAGCCGTTGCGGGCGGAAGCTGCCGGTCGGCGTCAGGTATCCCTTGCGGGCGGTCGAGACCGGCCAGCTGAACTGCAGCGCGCCATCCACCCATACGTCCATGCGCTGGGCGCCGATGTCGATGCGGGCCAGCACGGCGCCGGCCCGGGCGGGCGGGGCGAGCGCCGCCGCTGCCCCCTGCAGCAGCAGGGCGCCCAGCAGCGCGGCGAGCACCGGTTTCATCTGTCCCGCCTCCCCCGACGGAGCCGACCGGAGGCATTCTGCCATGGCGGCGCGTGCAGCGGGAGGGCGATCGCTACTTATGGTTTGCGGAGGGAAGCACCCTCGCGGCAACACCCTTACGGCAGCGCCTGCGCGGTCGGTCCGTCGCGCCCGCCCGGCTCCGCTTCCGCGGGGCGTCCCGGCGCGCCCGCCGGCATCGCGGCGGGGGTGCGCACGATGTTCGGCAGCTTCTGGAACTCGCGCGCCTGCCAGTTGCGGTCGGTGTGCTTGTAGGTGACACGGCAGCCGGAGACGCAGAAGCCGGTGATCTTGGGCTGGTCGAGCACCAGCACTTCGCCGCCGAGCGTGTCGATCCGCGTCGGATCGTCGACGAGATAGGTGGCGAGGATCCGGGTCATCAGGCCGGGGCCGGTCGACAGCCAGATGGATTCGCGGTCGCCGCGCAGCACCGCTTCCACCGCTTCCTCCAGCGCCCGCCCGATGACGGGATGACCCGGCCGCACGGCGATGAAATTGTTGCCGATGGAGCCGTAGTGCTCCTGCCGCAGGACGAGGCCGCGCCCCGCCAGCACGGCGTCGAGGGAGCCGAGGCAGCGGTCGTCGGCATCGGCATAGACGCCGCCCTCGGCGAACAGCACCGCCAGCCGCAGGAGATCGACCTTGCCGGCGATGGTGGGCATCCGCCGAAAGGCGCGCAGCAGGTCGGTATCGGAGACCTGCCGCAGCCATTCCCGCGTCGAATCGAGGGAGTGCAGCGTGTAGCTCCAGCCGGGATTGTGCGCCCGCCAGCTGCCCATCAGCGTCATCACGTCGTCGGGGATTTCGGGCGTGTCCCAGAACTGGTGGATGTGGCGGGGAATGGCGGCGAGGTCGGGTGCGACGGGCTTGGCGTCGAACCGGCCGCTCTGGCGCAGATGGATCATGAAGCCGACGGCGCAGCCGGTATGGTGGCGATGCGCGTTGACGGTGGCGACCCAGTTGCCGAGCGTGTCCTGGCGGCGCGCGGCCTGGCCGGCGGCAAGCGCCTCGGTGTCGGTCCAGAAATCGTTGAGGATCTCTCCCGCCAGCCCCTGCGACACGTTCATCGAGCGGCGCTGCGGCGTGCGGCGGTTGACCTCCCGCAGGCAGTTCCGCGCCTCGACGACATCGAGCGCCATCAGGTGGATGTCGGCGAGCAGGCGATATTCGGGGGCGGCCATCTCCGGCAGCTTGCCGGTGCGGTAGAGATCGCGCGCCTCGTCGACCCGCCATTGCCCCTTCAGCAGGCTGGCCCGGAGCCGGGTCCTCAGCCGGTGGTCCTTGCGGGTCTTGTCGGGCAGGCGCGCCAGGCTCGCCAGGGCGTCCTCGTGCCGGCCGGTGGCGAGCTCGAGCCGGAAGGCGAGCGTCCTCAGGTCGGTGTCGCCAGGAAAGCGGGCGATGGCGGCGGAAGCCACCATCTCCGCCTCCGGCAGGCAGCCGATATGCAGCAGGTGGTTGGCGAGCGCGAAATGCACCGCCGGGTCGTCGTTCTTCGCCGCCAGCGCCTGCGCCAGCTTCTCCAGCGCCAGCCGGGTGGAGACCAGCCGGCCCGCGGCGTTGGCCAGCCCGAGCCAGGCATCGGTCGGCGAGTCCGGGGTCGCGATGGCGCGCTCGAAGGTCTGCATCGCCTCCGCATCGCGATGGGTGGCGGATTGCCGCCGGCCGAGGGCGACCAGCAGGCCGGGATGCTCGGGCGAGGCCTCCAGCGCCTCGACCAGCACCGCCTCGGCCTCGTCGGCCTTGCCGGTGCGGGCGAACAGATGGCTCAGTTCGAGCACCGGGGCGGCGTTGGAGGGATGCCGCGTCCTGCCCTGCCGCAGCAGGCTCTCGGCTTCCGCCGTGTCGCCCTGCCGCCGCCGGAGCTCGGCGAGCTGGAGGAGAATGTCGAGATCGTCGGGGGGGGCGTCCAGCAGCGGCCGCAGCACCGCCTCGGCCTCCGGCAGCGCCCTGCGCGCCATGAGGATCTCGACGAGCGGCAGGCCGAGCCGGGCCTCGCCGGGGCGCAACGACCAGCCCTGCTGCAGCAGGGCCTCCGCGTCCTGCTGGTCGCGCTGCCGGCGACGCAGGTCGACGAGCAGCAAGCGGGCCTCCAGCTGGTCGGGCACCGCCTCCAGCACCTGCCGCAGCACGGTCTCCGCCTCTTCCTGCGCCTTGGCGGCGATCAGCAGCCGGGCGAGGCTGAGGCCGGCCTTGGAAGGGCCGGAACCGTCCGCCCACAGCCGCCGGAACAGCGTCGTGGCCTCCTCGCGGTCGCCGGCCTTGCGCCGCAGCTCGGCGAGCATCATCAGCGGCGTGGGCTTGCCGGGGGAGGATTTCAGGATCTGGCGCAGCAGGGGCTCCGCCTTGCCGGGCTGGCCGGCGGCGATCAGCGCCTTGGCCTTGCTGAAGCGATCGGTGGGCTCTGAACTCATCGCGTCACCCGCGGCAGCTGTTTCGGATCGGGGCCGCATCCGCGACGGGGCGGTGTCGGTCCGGCCGGAGGGGGCGGACGCTTTTCGAGGCGGAGGGGCATGGGGAGCGATGGGGCGGCTGTCGGGGGCCTGCGCAGGGCTGCCGAAGGTTCGGGACGGGAAGGCACCATTACAATAATCAGCGCAAACCAGGATCAGGGGGATGTGCGGCGGAGTTTGGACGGATGTCTTCGCCTTGTCCAGCGATCTCCCCTGCCTCGCATGAGCGACGAGCGATGAAAATCGCGCAATGTAGTAGGCGCTCGATGCCGGCGTTGCTGTTTGGCCCCGCGGGATTTCCTGCGAGAAGGGTCCGTATTTTTATCGAGACGACGCCGTTTTCTGCAAAATGGTCGGCGAGCGCCCGGTGATGCGGAAGCGGCGGAAAAACGGGCCGGCGCGGGCGCGCATTTCCTTCCATGGCGGGGTGGAGGCGATCCGGCCGTTGCGTCCCGGCTTTCGATGGAATGTTCCACCTTGGACTCGTTCAATTTTGGGCCGGCTTGCTCTAGCGTGGCGCCGCTTCGCTGAAGAGGGGATCGCGACATGCTGCTGATGCTGGCCGGGCTGGTGCTGTTTCTCGCCGCTCATGTGTTCACCACCTTCCGCGAGGCGCGGGCCGGGGCGGTGGCGCGGCTCGGGCTCGGGCCCTACAGGGCGCTGTATTCGCTGGTTTCCATCGTCGCGGTGCTGATGATCGCCTATGGCTATGGCGGCTGGCGCGCGGCGGGGCCGGCGCAGCTCTGGGAGCCGCCCGTCGGCCTGCGGCATCTGGCGCTCGCCCTCATGCTCGTCTCCACCATCGCCATCGGCGCCTATCTGGTGCCGAGCCATGTCCGGGCGTGGCTCAAGCATCCGATGCTGGTGGGGGTGAAGGTCTGGGCGCTGGCGCATCTGCTCGCCAATGGCGACGCCGCCACCGTCACCCTGGCCGGGGTCATCCTCGCCTGGGCGGTCTATGACCGCATCGCGGTGAAGCGGCGCGGCGTGCCGCTGCCGGTTGCCCCGCGGGGATGGGGCGGCGACGTCGTTGCGGTGCTGGTCGGCCTCGTGCTTTATGCGGCGCTCGCCTTCTGGTTCCACCCCTATGTGGTCGGCGTGCCCGTCATCCCGACCTAAGTCGATGCCGGACCTAGAAGAACCGGCCGAAACGAGGAAGTGCCCGATGTCCGTCCAGTCCGCCGCCCGTCGTCTCACCGCTCCCGACATCCGCGCCCGCAAGGGCGGCGAGCCCATCGTCTCGCTCACCTCCTACCACGCCCACACCGCCCGGCTGATCGACCCGCATGTCGACTTCATGCTGGTGGGCGATTCGCTGGGCATGGTGATGCACGGCATGGAGACCACGGTGCCGGTCACGGTGGAGATGATGATCCTGCAGGGGCAGGCGGTGATGCGCGGCTCGTCGCGGGCGCTGGTGGTCGTCGACCTGCCCTTCGGCTCCTATGAGGGGTCGCCGCAGCAGGCCTTCGCCACCGCCTCGCGGGTGCTAAAGGAGACCGGCGCCGGCGCGATCAAGCTGGAGGGCGGTCGCCGCATGGCCGAGACCGTGCGCTTCCTCGCCGATCGCGGCGTGCCGGTGATGGGCCATGTCGGCCTCACCCCGCAGGCGATCAACACGCTCGGCTCCTTCAAGGCGCTGGGCCGCGACGAGGCGAGCGCGGCGCTCATCCTCGACGATGCCCGCTCCATCGCCGATGCCGGCGCCTTCGCCATCGTGCTGGAGGCGATCTCCGAGCCGCTGGCCCGCCAGATCACCGCCGAGGTGGCGCCGCCCACCATCGGCATCGGCGGCTCCTCCGCCTGCGACGGCCAGATCCTGGTGCTGGAGGACATGCTCGGCCTCTCGGACCGGGTGCCGCGCTTCGTCAAGAAGTTCGCCGAGATCGGCCCGGCCATCGGCGCCGCGGTGGAGGCCTATGCCAGCGAGGTGCGCGCGCGCTCCTTCCCCGCCGCTGAGCACGTCTACGCCCCCAAGAAAGTGTGACCGGCGGGCCGGCGCGCGGCGTCAGGGCGGCATTTGCCTTGCTGAAGCCGCATCGCTAGTTTACGCGGCCTCCTCAAGGTGCCGGACTGCCGCCGCTTCGCGTGCGGCGCCGGCACATCCCGAACAGTTTTCCCACGGATCGCGACATGGCTGACATCTTCCACGAAATCGACGAGGACCTTCGTCGCGAGCGGTTCGCCCGCCTGTGGAAGCGCTATGGCTGGCTGCTCATCGCCGTGGCGCTGCTCATCGTCGCCGGCGTCGCGGTCTGGCGCGGCATCGAATGGTGGAACCTGCAGCAGCAGCAGGAATCCAGCGCGCGCTTCGAGGCGGCGCTGAAGCTCGCCGCCGAGGGCAAGAGCGGCGAGGCGGAAGGCGCCTTCGCCGAGCTGGAGAGGAGCGGCACCGCCGGCTACGCCACGCTGGCGCGCTTCCGCGCCGCCTCCGCGCTGGCGCCCACCGACCGCGCCGCCGCGGTGGCCGCCTATGACGCCATCGCCGCCGACGGCAGGATCAGCCCGCTGATGCGCGACCTCGCCCGGCTGCGCGCCGGCTTCCTGCTGGTGGACACGGCGCCGCTGGCGGACGTCACCGCCCGCATGCAGCCGCTGAGCGAGGCCACGGGGCCGTTCCGCAATTCGGCGCGGGAGGCGATCGGCCTTTCCCAGTACAAGGCCGGCGACTACGCCGCGGCCGCCAAGACCTTCGAGGCGATCCTCTCGGACGGGCAGGCGGCGCCGGGCCTGCGCCAGCGCGCCGATCTCATGCAGAAGCTCGCCAGCGCGAGCGCTCCTCCCGCCGAAACGGCGCCGGCTCCCGCGGCGACGGCGCCTGCCGCCGCGCCGGCGGCTCCGGCCGTGCAGTAACAAGGAGACACCGGCATGCCGTCCCTGAAGCGTGACAACCGGCGCGCCGTGCGCCGCGCGGCTCTGGCGCTCGCGGCGCTGTCTCTGGCCTTCGCCACCGCCGGCTGCGGATCGATGGATTTCGACAAGCTGAATCCCTTCCAGGAGAAGGAGAAGAAGCTGCCGGGCGCCCGGACGTCGGTATTCCCGGAAGGCGTGCCCGGCGTCGACTACAACGCCGCGCCACCGCAGCCGGCCAATTCCGGCTATGACTATTCCGCCTCGAGCGCCAGCCCGTCGGCCGCCGGCTCGTCGGGCACCACGCCGGCCCAGTAACCACCGGCGCGGGGGCGCCACGCCATGACCATGACCGTCGCCATCGTCGGCCGCCCGAATGTGGGCAAGTCGACGCTGTTCAACCGCCTCGTCGGCAAGCGCCTCGCGCTGGTCGACGACCGCCCCGGCGTGACCCGCGACCGGCGCGAGGGCGACGCGCGCCTCGGCCATCTCGAATTCCGCGTCATCGACACCGCCGGCCTCGAAGAGGCCAAGGCCGAGAGCCTCGAGGGCCGCATGCGCGCCCAGACCGAGGCGGCGATCGACGACGCCGACGTGCTGCTGTTCCTCATCGACGCCCGCGCCGGCCTCACCCCGTCCGACCGCGCCTTCGCCGAGCTGGCCCGCCGTTCGGGCAAGCACACCATCCTGGTCGCCAACAAGAGCGAGGGGAAGGACGCGCTGGCCGGCGCGCTCGACGCCTATTCGCTCGGCCTCGGCGACCCGGTGGAGCTCTCCGCCGAGCATGGCGAGGGCATGGGCGAGCTGGTGCGGGCGCTGATGCAGTGCTGGCCGGACGAGGAGGAGACCGAGGACGAGGACGCCGAGGCGGAGGAAGGCAATCGCCGCATCCGCGTCGCGGTTCTCGGCCGCCCCAATGCCGGCAAGTCGACGCTGATCAACGCCCTGCTCGGCGAGGACCGGCTGCTCACCGGCCCGGAGGCCGGCATCACCCGCGATTCCATCGCCGTCGACGTCGAGCGCGCCGGCGTGCGGCTGAAGCTGTTCGACACGGCGGGCATGCGCAAGCGCGCCCGCGTCGAGGACAAGCTGGAAAAGCTCTCCGTCGCCGATGGCCTGCGCGCCGCCCGCTTCGCCGAGGTGGTGGTGGTGATGATGGACGCCACCCATCCCTTCGAGGAGCAGGACCTGCGCATCGCCGATCTGGTGGTGCGCGAGGGGCGGGCGCTGGTGCTGGCGATTTCCAAGAGCGATCTTGTCCGCGACCAGGCCGGCATCGCCAAGAAGATGCGCGAGGAGGCCGATCACTGGCTGCCGCAGGCGCGCGGCATGCCGGTGGTGATGGTCTCCGGCCTCACCGGCGACGGGCTCGACCGGCTGGTGCGGGCGATCAGCGAGGCGCACGAGGTGTGGAACCGCCGCGTCGCCACCAACCCGCTCAACCGCTGGCTGATCGAGACGACGACCGACCATCCGCCGCCGGCGGTCTCGGGCCGGCGCATCAAGCTGCGCTACATCACCCAACCCAAGAGCCGGCCGCCGAGCTTCGTGCTGTTCTGCTCGCGCGCCGACGCGTTGCCGGAGAGCTATATCCGCTATCTGGTGAACGGGCTGCGGGCCACCTTCGATTTGCCCGGCGTGCCGATCCGCCTCACGCTGCGCGAGAAGGACAACCCCTACGCCGAGAAGGACTGAGGGGCCGTCCGCAGCAGGAATGGCTCTCCCGCGCCCTCCGCGCGGGCCCGCTCCACAGGCCGCCGAAGCGACAGGCTCCCTCTCCCCGAGGGGGAGAGGGGTGGGGTAAGGGGGCTCCACGCTCCCCAATCGCTAGAGCCCCTCACCGACCCGCTGCGCATGCCGGCCCTCCCGTGAGGAAGGACATGCCCCAACGGAAAAAGGCCTTCGTCGGCCTCCCCATCCGCAGGGCCGAATCTCATTCCAGCGGCGGCAGCCGCCTTCGCACCGCCTGCGACTTGATCACCGCCGTCGAGGTGGTCGCGTGATCGGCCAGCGCCTCCAGCACGCTGTCCATCTCCTCGACGTCGCGGACCACCATGCGGGCGAGGAACGGGTCGTCGCCGGTGATCTTGTGGCATTCGACGATGTTCGGGCAGGCGTCGATCAGCTGCTCGACCAGGTGCAGCTTGCCGGGCAGGGGCCGGATGCGCACCATGGCGCTGATCGCATAGCCGAGCGCCCGCGGGTCAATCTCGGCGCAAAAGCCCTTCAGCACGCCGGTCGCTTCCAGCCGCCGCATCCGCTCGGCCACGGCCGGGGCGGACATGCCGACCAGCCGCGCCAGCTCGCTGACCGCCAGCCGCGCGTCGCGGTCGAGCGCGGCAAGCAGGCGGGCATCGGTGGCGTCGAGCGCCGCTTTTCCGTTCCGAGGCGGCATCGGCCTTTCTCCTTCGATCCTGAAGCATCTTCGGCGAAAAGGCTGCGTTTCTCCATTCGAATCGGCCTCGGGGAGTGGCATGCTCGCCCTCTCCCAAAACGGAATCCCGACATGTTCATCGGCATCCTCGCGGGCCTCGCCACCGGCGCGCTGTGGGGTCTTTCCTTCGTGGCGCCGCGGGCGGTGGTGCCCTTCACCGTGCTGGAGCTGTCGGTCGGGCGCTATCTCCTGTTCGGCATCATCTGCCTGGTGCTGATGCTGGATGCGCGCTTCCGGCCGGTCGGCCTCACGCCCCGGCAGCGGCTCACCGGCTTCGCGCTCGGCGCCCTCGGCTATTTCGGCTATTTCCTCACCATCTCCCACGCCGTGCTGCTCGCCGGGCCGGTGGTGCCGCCGCTGATCGCCGGCACCGCGCCGGTCGTCCTCGCGGTGATCGGCAATCTGCGCGAGTCGGCCGTGCGCTGGCACCGGCTGCTGGCGCCGCTCGGCCTCATCGCCGCCGGGCTGGCGGTGGTGAACGCCGCCGGGCTCGGTGAGGCGCCGCCGGATGACGCGCTCGACATGTTGGCGGGCATCGGCCTGTCGGTGGCGGCGCTCGCGGCCTGGGTGATCTACGGGCTGGTCAATGCGGTGGTCATGCGCGCCGACGGCGCGCCCTCGGCGCTGCGCTGGACCGGGCTGCAGGGTCTCGGCGCCGGCACGGCGGCTGCGCTGCTGCTGCCGGTGGTGCTGCGGGCGCCCACGCTGCCGACGGTCCCCGACGACGCAACGCGTTTCCTCATCTGGCTGCTGGTGATGGGCGGCGTGGTGTCGTGGTTCGGCACGTATTGCTGGATGGTGGCGTCGCGGCAGCTGCCGCTGGCGCTGTCGGCCCAGCTCATCGTCGCCGAGACGGTGTTCGGCCTCGGCTACGGCCTCGCCTATGAGCAGCGCCTGCCGACCTCGGCGGAGGCCATCGGCACGCTGCTGCAACTGGTCGGCGTGGTGCTGGCGGTGGCGATCTTCACCCGCCGCGCCGCACCCCGCCGAGCCGTCACGCCGGAACCGGGAATTCCTTGAAGGCGCGGCTGGGGAAGTCGTAGAGCCGGCCGGTCTCGGCAAAGCTCGGCAGGCAGAGGGCGAGGATCGCCTGCGCCACTTCTTCCGGCGCCGGCAGGGTGCTGGCATCCTCGCTCGGAAAGGCCCGGGCGCGCATGCGGGTGCGGATCGGCCCGGGATTGATCAGGTTCACCTTCAGCGCCGAGACATTGGCGGTCTCCGCCGCCCAGGTGCGGGCGAGCACCTCCAGCCCGGCCTTGGTCACCGCATAGGGGCCCCAAAAGGCGCGGGCCTTGTGCGCGGCGCCGGAGGAGACGAACACCGCCCGCCCGGCATCGGACAGCCGCAGCAGCGGGTCCATGGAGCGGATCAGTCGCCAGTTGGCGGTGAGGTTCACGTTGAGCGGGCCCTCGAAATCCTTCGGATCGATCTGGGCGAGCGGCGTCATCGGCCCGAGCACGCCGGCATTGCCGACCAATATGTCGAGCTTGCCGAAGCGCTCATAGAGCGCGCCGCCGAGCCGATCGATGCCGGCGAAGTCGAGAATGTCGAGCGGCACCAGCGTCGCGGTGGAGCCGGTCGCGGCGATGGCGTCGTCGAGCTCCTCCAGCGCGCCCTGGGTGCGGCCGGTGGCGATCACATGCGCGCCGGCTTCGGCGAGGGCGAGAGCGGTGGCGCGGCCGATGCCGCGGGTGGCGCCGGTGACGAGGGCGAGCCGGCCCTCCAGCGGCCGCGCGGGAGTGTCGCTCGCAGGCGTGTCGGTCATCCGGCGTTCCTCGGGTGGTTTCTGCGGGAGTTCAGTGGCTGTCGTCGGTCAGCACCACGGAGGGTGCCGAGCGCTTGGCCGGGCCGTGGGTGACGGCTTCGATGTTATTGCCCTCGGGGTCGAGCACGAAGGCGGCATAATAGCCCGGGTGGTAGTCGCGCGGGCCCGGGGCGCCATTGTCGCGCCCGCCATTGGCGAGCGCCGCCTCGTAGAAGCGCTCCACCGTCTCGCGGTCGGCCGCCTGGAAGGCGAGGTGCGCGCGCCCGGTGGTCGGCTGGCCGGGCGAGACGAACAGCTCGTCGGCGTAGAAATAGCCCTCGCCCTCGACGACGGGCACGCCGATTACCGTCAGCACCGCCTTGTAGAAGCGCTTGCAGGCCTCATAGTCGGCGACGACGAGCTGGATATGGTCGATCAGCCGGCCGCGGTGCCACTGGTTGAGTTCGACCATGTCCGTTTCTCCCGATCCGTTTGGCAACCGCTGAAGGTGAAGAGGCTTCCTCTCCCCCGCGGGGAGAGGAACGCCAAAGAGGCTCACCCCTTCAAGGCAATCTATACCCGATCCCCGACCCCGGTTCAGCTGGCCTCGGCGAGCAGCGACAGCTGGCGCGAGGGCACCTCGCCGGTGCGGTCGGTCAGCGGCGTCGGGTATTCGCCGGTGAAGCAGTGGTCGGTGAACTGCGGCTGCGCGTTGTTGCGGCCCTCATAGCCCATGGCGCGGTAGATGCCGTCGATGGACAGGAAGGCGAGGCTGTCGGCGCCGATATAGCGGCGCATGCCCTCGAGGTCGTGGGTGGCGGCCAGCAGCTTGTCGCGGTCCGGCGTGTCGATGCCGTAATAGTCCGGGTGGGTGATCGGCGGCGAGGAGATGCGGAAATGCACCTCGCGCGCCCCGGCCTCGCGCATCATGCGGACGATCTTCACCGAGGTGGTGCCGCGCACGAGGCTGTCGTCGATCAGCACGATGCGCTTGCCCTCGACCACCGAGCGGTTGGCCGAGTGCTTCATGCGCACGCCCTGGTCGCGCACCGATTGGGTCGGCTGGATGAAGGTGCGCCCGACATAGTGGTTGCGGATGATGCCGAGCTCGTAGGGCAGGCCGGACGCCTGCGAATAGCCGATCGCCGCCGGCACGCCGGAATCGGGAACGGGCACCACGAGGTCGGCTTCGGCCGGCGCCTCGGCGGCCAGCTGGAAGCCCATATTCTTGCGCACCTGGTAGACCGAGCGCCCGCCCACCACCGAATCCGGCCGGGCGAAATAGATGTACTCGAAGATACAGGGGCGCGGCGCCACGGCGGGGAAGGGACGCAGCGTCTCCACCTTGTCGGAGGAGAACACGATCACCTCGCCCGGCTCGACGTCCCGCACGAAACGCGCACCGATTATGTCGAGGGCGCAGGTCTCGGAGGTGAGGATCGGGTGGCCGTCGAGCTCGCCGAGCACCAGCGGACGGATGCCGAGCGGGTCGCGGGCGCCGACCAGCTTCTTGTTGGTGAGGCCGACAAAGGCGTAGGCGCCCTCGATCGCCTTCAGTGCGTCGACGAAGCGCTCGGTGAAGCGCGGCCGCTTGGAGCGGGCGACGAGGTGCAGCATCACCTCGGTGTCGGAGGTGGACTGGCAGATGGCGCCGTCGCGGATGATCTGGCGGCGCAGCGTCAGGCCGTTGGTGAGGTTGCCGTTATGGGCGATGGCGAAGCCGCCGCCGTCGAGCTCGGCGAACAGCGGCTGCACGTTGCGCAGGATGGTCTCGCCGGTGGTCGAATAGCGCACATGGCCGACCGCGATGTGGCCGGGCAGGCGCTTGATCGCCTCGCCGTCGGAGAAGGCGTCGCCCACGAGGCCGAGCCGGCGTTCCGAGTGGAAGCGCGTGCCGTCATAGGTGACGATGCCCGCCGCTTCCTGGCCGCGATGCTGCAGGGCGTGCAGGCCGAGCGCGGTGATGGCGGCGGCGTCGGGGTGGCCGAACACGCCGAACACGCCGCATTCCTCGCGCAGCGTGTCGCCATAGGGATCGAACAAGTCGGTCCCCGACTCACGCGAAGCTGCTCGTCCATTCCCCGCGAGGTCGATGGCCGAAGTCTCAAGGGTCCTGTGGGTCATGTGACCTTGCTCCGCTTCACGCAGTCCCGGCTGCGCACGCTCTCGCGTGTTCGATGGAGCACTTTATGTTGATCGGCAGCGCAGCCGATCGCAAAGGGCTCCAGCCTCTAGATCCGAACGCCGCAGCGCCGGAAACGATCCCGTTCCGGCGCTGCGAGCGAATTCACTGTGCCGGAGGAGCGGCCGGTCCCGGGGCTACAGGCTCCGGGGGAGGTTCGGTCGGTTCGGCGTCCTTCGGGCTGCGAATGTCGCGTATCAGCTTCTCGGGATCTTCCGGCAACACGGAAATGAGCCAGTCGCCCGCACTTTGCAAGACCACCCGCGAATGCGCGTTGCGAATCCAGTCGGGCTGCCCCTGCTCGTTCTGGACCAGCCAGTTGAAGAACAGGAAGGCGACCACCATTATAAGGAATCCGCGTGCGAGGCCGAACAGGAAGCCCAGCGTGCGGTCGAGCGCGCCGATGCGGCTGTCGAGGATCGCGTCGGAGATGCGCACGGTGATGATCGAGACGATCAGCAGCGTGACGAGGAACAGCCCGCCCACCGTCGCCGCCATGGCGAAAGTGTCGTTGCTGATGTGCTGCTTGGCATAGGGCAGGACGTGCGGATAGCCGTACAGGGTCACCACCGCCGCGATGATCCAGGATGCGATGGCGAACACCTCGCGGACGAGGCCGCGCACCATGGCCAGCAGGCCGGAGATCACCATCACGGCGAGAAGGATGATGTCGAGCAGCGTCAAATCTAGCACACCGTGATCAAAGCGATGGCCCGCAGGCAAGACCGCGGGGGCGAATCTGCAAGGTCGGCGCCGCGCAGGCGCGCGAGGTATAGCGCGAGCCGCCGCGCACGTCATCCCCGTTGCGGCGTTGCGTGTCGCCTGTCCCGCTGATTGCGCGGCGGCGAGGGGGCGAAGGCCCATGCCCCTCCCTCTCCCCGCCCGAACTCGGCTGCTGCCGAGTTCGGTTCCGGCAAGGTCGAAACCGGAAATATCCGGTTTCGACGGAGAGGTGGCCCGCGTAGCGGGTCGGTGAGGGGGGCGGCATGGGGAGGCCAAGAAGACCCCTCACCCCATCCCTCTCCCCGACGGGGAGAGGGAGCCGCCTCCATCCGGCGGATCGGGCACGCTCCAATGCCTCGAGGAGGTGGCGAGCACGCCCGCCTGCCCTTGCGAATGCGCCCCCTTCTTTCTTTCCCTCTCCCCGTTGGGGAGAGGTGGCCCGCGAAGCGGGTCGGTGAGGGGGGACAACATGGGGAAGTAAGGAAGACCCCTTACCCTCGGACGGAGGGAGCCGCAGCACGTCCTCCGCCGTACCCTTCCCAATGAGGAAGGCAAACGTACCCTTCCCAATGAAAGGCAAAAGACGTCCCTTACGCCTCCTCCACCGCCCGCGTGGCGCGCCGTGGTCCCCGCGCGGCGATGCCGGCGACGAGATCGGCGAGCGAGCCGATGACGTCGAGCGGGATCGGCGGGGCGCCGCCGTCGCGCTCCTTGCCGCCGCGCTCCTTGGCCTTGGCGTCCGGCACCACGGCGCGGGCGAAGCCGAGCTTGGCGGCCTCCTTCAGTCGCGCCGGCCCGTGCGGCACCGGCCGTGCGGCCCCGGTGAGACTGATCTCGCCGAAATACACATTGTCGCCCGGCAGCACCGCCCCGGAAAGCGAGGAGACCAGCGCCGCCGCCACCGCGAGGTCGGCGGCCGGCTCGGAGATGCGGAAGCCGCCCGCGACGTTGAGATGCACGTCATGGCCGCCGAGCTTGATGCCGCAGCGCGCCTCCAGCACCGCCAGCACCATGGAGAGCCGCGAGGGATCCCAGCCCACCACCGCGCGGCGCGGCGTGCCGAGGCTGGTGGGCACCACCAGCGCCTGGATCTCCACCAGCACCGGGCGCGTGCCCTCCATGCCGGCATAGACAGCCGTACCCGGCGCGCCGCGGTCGCGGTTGGAGAGGAACAGCTCGGAGGGATTCGGCACCTCGGACAGCCCCAGCCCGGTCATCTCGAACACGCCGATCTCGTCGGTGGGGCCGAAGCGGTTCTTCTGCGCGCGCAGGATGCGGAACTGGTGGGCGCCGTCGCCCTCGAAGGAGAGCACGGCGTCGACCATGTGCTCCACCACGCGCGGGCCGGCGATCTGCCCGTCCTTGGTGACATGGCCGACCAGGATCACCGCCGCTCCCGCCTGCTTGGCGTAGCGGATGAGGATCTGCGCCGAGGAGCGCACCTGCGTCACCGTGCCGGGCGCCGATTCGGCGCTGTCGGTCCACATGGTCTGGATGGAATCGATCACCACCAGCACCGGGGTGCGCCCTTGCGACAGCGTGGCGGCGATGTCCTCGACATTGGTCTCTGCGGCGAGTTCCACCGGTGCGTTGGCGAGGCCGAGCCGCTCGGCGCGCAGCCGCACCTGCTCCACCGCCTCCTCACCGGAGACATAGATGACGCGATGGCCGGCGCGGGCCAGCGTCGCCGAGACCTGGATCAGCAGCGTCGACTTGCCGATGCCGGGATCGCCGCCGATCAGCAGCACCGAGCCGGGCACGATGCCGCCGCCGGTGACGCGGTCGAATTCCTCGATGCGGGTCTGCGTGCGTGGCGGGCTTTCATTGGAGCCGGCCAGCGACTGCAGCTCGATCGGCCGTCCCTTGCGGCCGGAACGGTGGGCCGCCGGCAGGGCGACGGCGGCGGGCGATTCCTCGGCGATCGAGTTCCAGGCGCCGCAGGCATCGCACTTGCCCTGCCAGCGGGAATGCACGGCGCCGCAGGCCTGGCAGATGAAGGAGGCGGTCTTCTTGGCCATGGGCGGCGGAATCCTGTCGGCGGGGAGGATGCTCCCTATGTCGCATGCCCGCCGCCGGATGCAAGGCGCGGATGTCTCGACGGGATCGGCCGGCACATCCCGGCGGCCGGTTGGCGGGAGGTGTCTGGAGGGAAGCTGCCGGCAGCGGAAACGTCAGATACGCCCGCAGGCCCGCAAGACGTTGCCGGTCCGGGACGATCGGCGTGCCGGTTTTTCCAGGACGCGGAGTTGTAACAGAATGGCATTATTGCAGGGTCTGGAGATATCGTAGGGATAGATGGTGGCGCTGACACGGGCTTTTGCCGGCCGGTGGCGCTCCAGGTTTGCATCGACTGTCAACGCATCGAGGGATCTGAGCATGCCCACCATAAATTACGCGCAAGCTAGTATTTTTATCATACAAAATGCCGATGGAACTTACTCAGAATATGCTTCTGATGTCAGATATTCTGGAGCCATTTCGACGACAGGAGCGGACGATGGTGTTTTTGAAGTTGGCGAAGCGGTAAATATAACCGGAGGTATATATAATTCCGGCACATTTGAGGGATATCATCTTGATTCCGACGGGAATGTAGATGGTGTTCTGATAGATCTTGGCGATCAACGTTATAGTTATTATTCATTCACATCGTTTAATTCGCTTGGGAATCTGGCGATCGTCGCCCAGGATTTCACGCCCTGCTTCCTCGCCGGCACCTTCATTGCCACTCCCGAGGGCGAGCGGTCGGTGGAGGATCTTGCCATTGGCGACATGGTACTGACCGTTGCCGGAGAGGTCCGGCCGGTGCGCTGGATCGGCCGCAAGCGGTGCGCCACCCTTTTTGCCGATCCGCTGGCCGCCCATCCGATCCGCATCGGCGCCGGTGCGCTCGGCGAGAATTTACCGGTCCGCGACCTATATCTCTCGCCCGACCATGCGCTCTTCCTCGAGGGCCTGCTGGTGCAGGCCGCCGCGCTCGTCAACGGCACCACGGTCATCCGCCATGTGCCGGCGGCCGAGACCTTTACCTATTACCATATCGAGCTCGACGACCATGCGCTGGTGCTCGCCGAGGGCGTCCCGGCGGAAAGTTTCGTCGACAATGCCGCCCGCGCCCGCTTCGACAATCATGCCGAATACGTGACGCTGTTCGGCGAGGAGCGGGGCGCGACCGGCGAGATCGCCCTGCCGCGGGTGAAATCCGCGCGCCAGCTGCCGCCGGGGCTGCGCGCCCGGCTCGCCATCCGCGTCGCGGCGTGAGGGTGCCTACACCCACCTGCGGTGGAAGCGGCGGCCGAGCGCGGTCAGCACCTCATAGCCGATGGTCCGGGCATGGCCGGCGAGTTCGTCCACGCCGATGCCTTCGCCGATGAGCGTCGCGAAGTCGCCGGGGCGCACCGCCTCTTCCGGCAGATCGGTGACGTCGACCGTCATCAGGTCCATGGAGACGCGCCCGGCGAGGGGGCAGCGCCGGCCGGCGATCACCACCTCGGCGCCTGGCTGCCCGTCGGAGGCGCCGGCGAGGCGGAAAATGCCGTCGGCATAGCCGGCGGCGAGCACGGCGATGCGCGAGGGGCGCCGTGCCGTCTGCGCCGCGCCATAGCCGATGGTTTCGCCCTCATGCACCTCGCGGACCTGAACGATCCTGAGTTCGAGACGCACCACCGGGCGCAGCGGCGGCGTATCCCTGCGCGAGCGCCCGCCATAGAGCGCAATTCCGGGGCGCACCATGTCGAAATGCAGGGATTTGTCGCCGAGCGCCCCGGCCGAATTGGCCAGCGAGGCGCGCACGCCGGGAAACAGCGCCGCCACCGCGCGGAAATCTTCCAGCTGGCGGGCGGTGAGGGGGTGATCCGGCTCGTCGGCACAGGCGAGGTGGCTCATCACCAGCGCCAGGGGGAAGCGGAACTCGTCCCGCCCCTCGGCGAGATGGATGGCCTCCGTCGCCGAGAGGCCGAGGCGATTCATGCCGGTATCCACATGCAGCGCCGCGGGGAGGGGACGTCCGATCCCGGCGCAATAATCCTGCCAGCGGGCGACGTCGTCCTGACTGCACAGAACCGGCCTCAGATCGTACTGATCGTACACCTGTTCGGTCCCGGCGAAGAGCCCGTTGAGCACGAACACCTCCGCTTGGGGGAGGAGGTCGCGCAGGCGCTTCGCCTCGGCGAGCAGCGCGACGAAGAAGCTGCGGGCGCCGGCGTTCCACAGTGCCGTCGCCGCCGGCTCCAGCCCGGTGCCATAGGCGTCGCCCTTGAGCACCGCCGCACAGGCCGCCGGCGCGACACGGGCGGCAAGTTGCGCGTAATTATCTGAAATCGCTTGCAGATCGATGAGGAGGCGACCGCCGGCCTCCGCCAGCGGCACGGAAGAATCAGTCATGGCACGCCTCACTCATGCGACGGCAGGTGGTCGGAGCGGGCAAGCGTGGAGAAGCGGGTATATTGCGCCTCGAAGGCGACCTTCACAGTGCCGGTGGGGCCGTGACGCTGCTTGCCGATGATCACCTCGGCGATGCCCTGGGCCGCCTTCATCTCCTGGTCCCACTTGAACCACTCCTCGGTGCCTTCCTTGGGCTCCTTGCTCTTCAGATAGTATTCCTCACGGAAAACGAACATCACCACGTCGGCGTCCTGCTCGATCGAGCCGGATTCGCGAAGATCCGACAGTTGCGGCCGCTTGTCGTCGCGCGCTTCGACCTGGCGCGACAACTGGGACAATGCCATGATCGGCACGCCGAGTTCTTTGGCGAGCGCCTTCAGGCCGGTGGTGATCTCGGTGATTTCCTGCACGCGATTTTGAGAGGAGCTCTTGGAGGAGCCGGTCAGCAACTGCAGATAGTCCACCACCATGAAGTCGAGGCCGCGCTGTCGCTTCAATCGGCGGGCGCGGGCGCGCAATTGCGCGATGGAAATGCCGCCGGTGTCGTCGATATAGAGCGGGATCGTCTGCATCATCTGGGCACAGCTGGCGAGCTTGTCGAACTCGTGCTCGGAGATGTCGCCGCGGCGGATCTTGTAGGAGGCGATCTCGGCCTGCTCGGCGAGAATTCGGGTGGCCAACTGCTCGGCCGACATTTCCAGCGAGAAGAAGCCGACCACCCCGCCGTCCTTCGCACGGATGGAGCCGTCCGGCAGCGTCTCGGATTGGTAGGCGGCGGCGACGTTGAAGGCGATGTTGGTGGCGAGCGAGGTCTTTCCCATCGCCGGGCGGCCGGCGAGGATGATGAGGTCGGAGGGCTGCAGCCCGCCCATCATCTGGTCGAGATCGTCGAGACCCGAGGCGGTGCCCGACAGGTGGCCATCGCGCTGGAAGGCGCGGCTCGCCATGTCGACGGCTTCCTTCAGCGCATCGTTGAAGCGCAGGAAACCACCGTCGTAGCGTCCGGTCTCGGCCAGCTCGTAAAGGCGTTTCTCCGCCTCCTCGATCTGCTGCTGCGGCGTCGAATCGATAGGTGCGTCAAAGGCTTCGTTCACCACCTCCTCGCCGATGGCGATGAGGTCGCGCCGCACCGCGAGGTCGTAAATGGTGCGCCCGTAATCCTCGGCGTTGATGATGGTGGTGGCCTCGGCGGCGAGGCGGGCGAGATATTGCGGCGCCGTGAGGCCGCCAATGTCGAGCTCTGCCGGCAGGAAGGTCTTCAGCGTCACCGGGGTCGCGACCTTACCGGCGCGAATCAGGGCGCTGGAAGTCTCGTAGACGGCGACATGCACCGGATCGAAGAAATGCCGCGACTGCAGGAAATCGGAGACGCGATAGAAGGCTTCGTTGTTCACGAGGATGGCGCCGAGAAGCGCCTGCTCCGCCTCGATATTGTGGGGAGCCGTGCGGTAATGCGGTTCGGGCGCGGGTGTGGGGCGCGCGGGGGAATCGAGCATGACGGTTCCGGGTACTGCTGACGAGCGGAGGAAGGTTAACGTATCCTTAACCCGACATCGCCCCCAAACTGCGCTGGGGAGCTCGGGCATGCCGCTCGTGTGCCGACCCAGACGTAAATGCGGGGATAACGGGGACGCGGTCGTCCCCGTCTATTCACCCGCCAGTCGAAGTCCCGGTCGATTCCTTTTCTCCGCCGCCTTCAGGCCCGCCTCGGCTTCCGCGATATAGGCGCGGGTCATCGGCACCACGCCTTCGCGCTTGGCGAGCTGAACCTGGAAAATCTCCATTCCCTGGTGGCGGAACGCCATTTCCGAGGAGGCGAGGTAGAATTCGAACATGCGGACGAAGCGCTCGTCATAGATGCGCTCGACCTCCTCGCGATGGGCGAGGAAACGTTCGCGCCAGGCCTTCAGCGTCTCGGCGTAGTGCAGGCGCAGAATCTCCACATCGGCGACGTAGAGCCCGGCGCGCTCGATCGCCGGCAGCACCTCCGAAAGCGCCGGGATGTAGCCGCCGGGGAAGATGTATTTGGCGATCCACGGATTGGTGATGCCAGGCCCCTCGGAGCGGCCGATCGAGTGGATCAGCGCCACGCCGTCATCCTTCAGCAGCGACGCTATCTTCGTGAAGTACTCGTCGTAATGGCCGACGCCCACATGCTCGAACATGCCGACCGAGACGATGCGGTCGAAGGGGCCGGGAACATCGCGGTAATCCTGCAGGCGAAACTCGGCGCGATCCGCCAGGTGGCGCTCCTCGGCGCGGCACTTGGCGACGCCCAGTTGCTCCTGCGAAAGGGTGACGCCGGTGACGCGGGCGCCGGCATTCTCCGCCAGGTAGAGCGCCATTCCGCCCCATCCGCAGCCGATGTCGAGCGTGGCGAGGTCCGGGCGGTTGAAGAGCAGCTTGGCGGCGATGTGCCGCTTCTTGGCGAGCTGGGCATCGTCGAGGGTCTGTCCCGGCCGTTCGAAATAGGCGCAGGAATATTGCCGGTCGGCGTCGAGGAACAGCGAGTAGAGGCGTCCGTCGAGATCGTAGTGATGCGCCACATTCTTCTGGGAGCGATCGCGCGGATTGAACTGCGCGAGCCGCCGGAACAGGAAGCGCAGCTTCATCAACAGCTTGGCCGGAGGGCTGGGTACCTGCAGGCCGACCTGGGACATCAGCAGTGCCAGGATCTGGGCGATGTCGCCCCGGTCGACGACAAGCCCGCCTTCCATATAGGCCTCGCCGAACTTGAGTTCGGGATCGAGGGCGACCTGCTTCTCCCAGGCAGGGGAGGTGAAGCGCATGGCGAGCGGCTCGCCGCTCCCATCGCCGAAGATGACTTTCTTGCCAGATGCAAAGACGACAGTAAGCGAACCACGGCGGACGACGCGCGCGAGCGCGCTCCTGAGCAACCGTTCCATCGGCCGGCTCCACGGTACCAGCGGTCCCTGTGGTGAGACCGCTTGCCCAATCGCAGGGCATGTCTCCATTTGATGCTTTTCATTGCATCACAACATCGCCACCCTCGCAACACTTCGATTTTCCGATCAGAACGCAAAAAAGCCCGGTCGCGAACGACCGGGCTAGGCAGTTTGGCCTATGACGTAAGGTTACTTACGCAGGGTTAGTTCAGGCCTGCTCGGCTTCTTCGGTCTCGGCCGACTCGACCACTTCGGCGATTTCCTCGTCCTCGTCATCCTCGTCGCGGATGACCGACAGGTCTTCGCCGCGCGACTGGCGGGCAGCCTCGTCGGCGCTGCGGGCGACATTGGCCTTGATCGACACTTCGACTTCCGGGTGCAGGGTGACCGGCACGGTGTGGAGGCCGATGGTCTTGATCGGATGGTTGAGGATCAGCTGCGAGCGGGCGACGGTGAAGCCGGCGGCGGTCAGGGCCTCCGCGAGGTCGCGGGTCGACACCGAGCCGTAGAGCTGGCCGGTCTCGCCGGCCTGACGGACCAGCACCACCTCGGTGCCGTCGAGCTTCTCGCCGACCTTGGCCGCCTCGTTCTTGAGCTCGAGATTGCGGACCTCGAGCTGGGCCTTCATGGTCTCGAAGCGAGCCTTGTTGTCCTTGGTGGCGCGCAGGGCCTTGCCTTCCGGCAGCAGGAAATTGCGAGCGAAGCCGTCCTTCACGCGGACGATTTCACCCATCTGGCCGAGCTTGGCCACGCGTTCCAGCAGAATCACTTCCATCTTCGTTCTCCTTCAGTGCATTCGATTTCGAGAGGTTTCACATGTCGTTCGCGGCGGGCGGCCCGCCGCGGCCACGGCCGCGGGGGAAACGGGCGCGCACGCCGAACAGGGTTTCGGCGAGGCCGAGCAGGGCGAGCGCCGCGAAGGGCCAGCCGAGAGCGAGCGCCGCCAGCCAGACCGTGCCGATGACGAGGCTGCGGCCCGGCGCGCCGCGCGTGACCGCGTGCACCACCGCCAGGCCGAGCAGGCCAAAGGCCAGCAGCAGCGTCGCGGCCAGCAGTTCCACCAGCAGGCCGATGAAGCCGGAGGTGATCGCGGCGCCGAGGAAGGTTCCGACGAGCAGAATGGCGGCCGTGCGCGGCAACACGATTGCCGAGAGATCCGGCCAGGGCCTGATCAGCCGTCCCGACATCCGGGCGACATGGGCGGCCAGCCAGAGATTGACGAGCTGGGTCGCCATGGTGACCACCGCCGCGGCCGGCGGCATGACGGCGACCAGAAGGTCGGCGAGTCGCTCGGCGTCGGGGCCGGCTTCCCCGGCACGCTCGGTGAGCATGGCCTGGAAAAGGCTGCGCAGCGCCGCTTCGTACTCGGCGAAATCGCCGGCGATCAGCGGGATGAGCGAGGCCACCGCCAGGCTGCCGAGCACCGCCGCCGCCAGCACGAGGCGGCCGGGAGGGAACCATTCGAGCGGGGCGTCGGGCGCTTCCTGGCGGGCCATCAGCGCCAGATAGGCCATCACATAGGCCGGCAGGCCCACACCGGCGACATAGGCAAGGGTCAGCTCGAGGCCGAAGAAGAGGCCGGTGAGCACCGCTGCGGTGGAGGCGGCGACCAGGGCCGCGAGATGCGACCAGCCGAGGCCGGCGATCAGCACGGGGAGCGGGGCAAGGTAGAACAGCGGCACGGCCAAGGCGCTGCCGGTCGCGACCGCGGCGACCATCAGGGCGGACGCCGCACCGGCGCCGAACGCTATGAGCCAGATCATCATCATCGACGAGCTGTCCCGCTCCTTGGGCGGTTAGAAGCGGATCAAGGGCCCGCCTCAACTATGGACCCGACGGGACGTCCCGCGGATCGGTCGGAAAGCATCTTCAGGACGACGCCTCCGGCATGGCTGCCGGAGGCTGAAAGTCACGCGATCAGCGGATCACGAAGGGCAGTAGGCCGAGGAAGCGGGCGCGCTTGATGGCGGCCGCGAGCTCGCGCTGCTTCTTGGCGGAAACCGCCGTGATGCGGGACGGAACGATCTTGCCGCGCTCGGAAATGTAGCGCTGCAGCAGACGCACGTCCTTGTAGTCGATCTTCGGCGCATTGGCGCCGGAGAACGGGCAGGTCTTGCGACGACGGAAGAACGGACGGCGCGCGCCGCCGCCGGCGGAACCGGTGCTACCGAAGGCCATCATTCACTCTCCACATTGGCGTTGGCTTCCTCACGGTCACGGCGCGGGGGACGATCGTCCCGGCCGCCACCGAAGCCGCGGCCGCCGCCGCCGAAGCCGCGATCACCGAAGCCGCGATCACCGCGCTCGCCACGTTCGTCGCGGTCGCGCTTCTGCAGCATCACCGACTGGCCTTCCTCGAGCTCCTCGACCCGGATGGTCAGGAAGCGCAGGACGTCCTCGTCGATGCGCATCTGGCGCTCCATCTCCGCAACGGCC
Source organism: Ancylobacter oerskovii (assembly GCF_018390555.1). Classification (GTDB taxonomy): domain Bacteria; phylum Pseudomonadota; class Alphaproteobacteria; order Rhizobiales; family Xanthobacteraceae; genus Ancylobacter; species Ancylobacter oerskovii. Next base: position 364,547 of record NZ_JAHBGB010000044.1, read on the forward strand.
GGAGCCGGGGCGTCGATGTTGAGCAGGGAGAAATGCGCCTTGCGGTTCTTGCGGATGCGGTAGGTGAGCGTCTTCACGCCCCAATATTCGGTCTTGGAGACCGAACCGCCATTCGCCTCGATCACGCCCTTGAAGCGGGCGGTCAGTTCCTCGACCTGCTGCGCCGTCACATCCTGGCGCGCGAGGAACACATGCTCGTAAAGAGCCATGTCTCGTGCCTTTCCTTTTTATGTCCGCACTATTGCGGCTATCGTCCCGGCGCCGAGCCCTTCGAGCCTCGGAAAGGCTCGAACAATCTCGAAGGCGGGGACACGGGACGCGCGGAAATCACCTGGATTTCCAACGTTGCGACGAGCGCAACCGTCCGTTCAGCCCCCGGCCGGGACCGACAGTGCGCGCGCTTATACGCGAAAACGCCGGGAAATCAAGATTGCCGGGCCGCAGGCGAGGGGGCATCTGGCGACGCCGTCGTCGTCGCCGGCGATCGCGGCGCCTGTGGGCTGGAGGCGACTTCTCGCCGCTTTCGGTGGGGCCACGCTTGACAGCGCGGGCAGGCCGGTGTTCCTGCCCGCGCTTAAATTCGTTAACCTGCGGACAACATCTGCATGAGCACAGCTTTCGTTTTTCCCGGGCAGGGCAGCCAGGTCGTGGGCATGGGCAAGTCGCTCGCCGACAACTTCGCCAGTGCCCGCGACGTCTTTGCGCAAGTGGACGAGGCGCTCGGGGAAAAGCTGTCGGCGGTGCTGTGGGACGGCCCGATCGAGACGCTGACCCTCACCGCCAACGCCCAGCCGGCCCTGATGGCGACCTCGCTGGCCGCCATCCGCGTTCTGGAAGCCGAAGCCGGCCTGGACCTCGCCCGCGATGCCGCCTTCGTGGCCGGCCATTCGCTCGGTGAATATTCGGCGCTCGCCGCGGCCGGGGCCTTCTCGATCGCCGATGCCGCCCGCCTGCTGCGCCTGCGCGGCACCGCCATGCAGGCCGCCACCCCCGTGGGCACCGGCGCCATGGCGGCGATCCTCGGCCTCGACTACGACAAGGTGGTCGCGGTCGCCACGGAGGCGGCGCAGGGCCAGGTCTGCGACATCGCCAACGACAATGCCCCGGGGCAGGTCGTCGTCTCCGGCGACGTGGCCGCGATCGAGCGGGCCGTCGAGATCGCCAAGCGGGAAGGTGCGGCGCGCGCCATCCTGCTTTCGGTCTCCGCCCCCTTCCATTGCCGGTTGATCACCTCCGCCGCGGAGGCGATGCGCGAGGCGCTGGCCTCGGTCGCCGTCGCGGCGCCGAAAGTGCCGGTGGTCGCCAATGTGACCGCCGCTCCGGTGACCGATCCGACCGAGATCCGGGAGCTTCTGGTCCGCCAGGTCACCGGCACGGTGCGCTGGCGCGAATCGGTGGCCTTCATGGCCGAGCAGGGCGTGGATCGCCTCGTCGAGGTCGGGGCCGGCAAGGTGTTGTCGGGTCTCACCAAGCGTATCGCCCGGCAGGTGGCCTCGGCCAATGTCGGTACCGCCGAGGACGTGGCGAGCTTTGCCGCCCCCTCCGCTTCCGTCTGAGCAGCAGGAGTTTTCCATGTTCGACCTGACCGGCAAGACCGCTCTCGTCACCGGTGCCACGGGCGGCATCGGCGGCGCCATCGCCAAGGGCCTGCATGCGCGCGGCGCCACGGTCGCCATTTCCGGCACCCGCCGCGAGGCGCTGGATGCACTTGCCGGCGAGCTCGGCGAGCGCACGATCGTGCTGCCCTGCAACCTCGCCTCCTCGGAAGAGGTGGAAAAGCTGGTGCCGCAGGCCGAGGAAGCGTTCGGCGGCAATCTCGACATTCTCGTCAACAATGCCGGCATCACCCGCGATGCGCTGTTCGTGCGCATCACCGACGAAGCCTGGGACACGGTGATCGCGGTGAACCTCACCGCCGGCTTCCGGCTGATGCGCGCGGCCGCCCGCAACATGATGCGTCGCCGTTCCGGCCGCATCATCGGCATCACCTCGATCGTCGGCGTCACCGGCAATGCCGGCCAGGGCAACTATGCCGCGGCCAAGGCCGGCATGATCGGCATGTCCAAGGCGCTCGCCAAGGAAGTGGCGGCGCGCGGGGTGACGGTGAACTGCATCGCGCCCGGCTTCATCGCCACGCCGATGACCGACGTGCTGAACGAAAAGCAGCGCGATGCGATCCTGTCCGCGGTTCCGGCCGCTCGACTCGGCACGCCCGATGACATTGCCGCCGCCGCCGTCTATCTCGCTTCCGACGAAGCGGGCTACGTGACGGGGCAGACGCTGCATGTGAACGGCGGCATGGCCATGATCTGATCAAAGCCGCTGAATCCGGGGATTCCCGTGCCCTCGCGGGTGCTGGTTTTGCCGGATGAAGTGTGCTAACGACCGCCTCGGCTCACAGGGGGGCGGACGCCGTGCGCAGCAAGCGAGTCGTCCGCGACATCCTCTAATCGGGGCAGATAACGGGCCGACATCCGAAACCCTTGGATGCGGCCTAGATGGAAACAACGTAGCAACCTCCTGATACGGACGAGGGTGAACCGATGAGCGATATTGCCGAGCGCGTGAAGAAGATCGTCGCCGAGCACCTGGGCGTGGAGCCCGAGAAGGTGACTGAGAATGCCAGCTTCATCGACGATCTCGGCGCGGACAGCCTCGACACGGTCGAGCTGGTGATGGCCTTTGAAGAGGCCTTCAATTGCGAGATTCCCGACGACGCCGCCGAGACCATCCTGACGGTCGGCGATGCGATCAAGTTCCTTGAGAAGAACGCCGCCTGAGGGCGGCGCAGTGCGGCCGCGACGGCTGGCTTCCCCTCGGGGAGAGGTCGTCGTGGCACGCCGTGCTCCTGATTTCGGAGAAATTGAATGAGGCGTGTCGTCGTTACCGGCCTCGGCATGGTGACGCCGCTTGGTTGCGGGGTCGATACCAGCTGGAAGAACATCCTGGCAGGCAAGAGCGGCGCGCGCGTCGTCGAGAGCTTCCAGGTTGATGACTTGCCCTGCAAGATCGCCTGTCAGGTTCCGCGCGGCGATGGCTCCAATGGCAGCTTCAATCCCGACGAGTGGATGGAGCCGAAGGAGCAGCGCAAGGTCGACGACTTCATCATCTATGCCATGGCCGCCGCCACGCAGGCGCTCGACGATGCCGACTGGCACCCGTCGACCTATGAGGAGCAGATCTCCTCGGGCGTGCTGATCGGCTCCGGCATCGGCGGCCTCCAGGGGATCGCCGACACCAGCCTCCTGCTGCAGGAGCGCGGTCCGCGCCGGGTCTCTCCCTTCTTCATTCCGGGTCGCCTGATCAATCTCGCGGGCGGCTATGTGTCGATCGCCCACGGGCTCAAGGGGCCGAATCACGCGGTGGTCACTGCCTGTTCGACCGGCGCCCACGCCATTGGCGATGCGGCGCGTCTGGTCGCACTCGGCGATGCCGACGTGATGGTGGCCGGCGGAACCGAATCGCCGATCAGCCGAATCGGCCTCGCGGGCTTCGCCGCCTGCCGCGCGCTCTCGACGAGCTACAACGATACGCCCGAGAAGGCGTCGCGTCCCTATGACAAGGATCGCGACGGCTTCGTGATGGGCGAGGGTGCCGGCGTCGTCGTGGTCGAGGCGCTGGAACATGCGCTGGCGCGTGGCGCCAAGATCTACGGCGAAATCGTCGGCTACGGCATGTCCGGCGATGCCTTCCACATCACCGCTCCCTCCGAGGATGGCGACGGTGCCTATCGCTGCATGGGTGCGGCGCTGAAGCGCGCCGGCATTTCCGCTTCCGAGATCGACTACATCAACGCGCACGGCACCTCGACCATGGCGGACGAGATCGAGCTCGGCGCGGTGCAGCGTCTGGTGGGCAACGCGGCGGCGACCATCTCCATGTCCTCGACCAAGTCGTCGATCGGGCATCTGCTCGGTGCGGCCGGCGCGGTGGAGGCGATCTTCTCGCTGCTTGCCATCCGCGACCAGATCGTCCCGGCGACCATCAACCTCGACAACCCGTCGATGGAGACGCCGATCGATCTCGTGCCGCACACGCCGCGCGAGCGCCCGGTCGACTATGCGCTGTCGAATTCCTTCGGCTTCGGCGGGACCAACGCCTCGCTGGTGTTCAAGCGCTTCACGCACTAGGCTGCCGCTTCGGCTGACCTTTGGGGAAGTCGCGAGCCGACTTCCCGCTTTCGCCATATTTGGAGGTAGTCTGCCTCCTGCGTTGCGCGGCCCTGCGGACGCAGCGATCTCTCCCCAAGGGGAAGATGGCGGATGTGGCATATGCCGTCCGGCGGGTTTGCGATCCGCGCGTTCAGGCTTTCTGCGAGGCCCCGATGACTGACGAGAACTCGCCGGCCCCCGGATCCACCCCCGCCGAGGCGCCGCCTCAGTCGCCTGCATCCGCCATGTCGTCCACGCCGCCGCCGCGCCCGGCTAAGCCGGCCAAGCCCGGTCGTCGGGCTTCGGACCGGGCGAACCACCCGCTCGTGGTCGCGGGCAGCGCCGTCTTCACGCTGCTTGTGGTGGCCATCGTGCTTGGCGGCAGCGCGTTCTGGATCGGCAAGTCCCGCTATATCGCGCCCGGCCCCCTGGCGGCGGACACCACGCTCATCATTCCCGGCGACTACGGGCTGATGGACATTGCCGACCTGCTGGCTTCCAAGGGCATCATCAACGACAAATGGGTGTTCGTCGCCGCGGCGGTCGGTACCCGGTCCTCGGGAAAGCTGAAGGCCGGGGAGTACGCCTTCGCGGCGGGGGCTTCCTCGCGGGACGTGCTCGACACCCTCGTTTCCGGCAAGGTCATCGAATACAACCTCACCATTCCCGAGGGGCTCACCAGCGACCAGATCGTGCAACGGCTGGCCGAATTCGAGGTGCTTTCGGGAACGGTGCGGCAGACGCCGCGCGAGGGCAGCCTGCTGCCGGAGACCTACAAGGTCACCCGCGGCACCTCGCGTGAAGACATCTTGCGGCGCATGGCGCGTTCCCAGCAGGCGGTGCTGCAGGAAATCTGGCAGAAGCGCGATCCGTCGATTCCGGTGAAGACCCCGGAGGAACTGGTCATCCTCGCCTCCATCGTCGAGAAGGAGACGGGAGAGCCGGACGAGCGCTCCCGTGTCGCCGCGGTCTTCGTGAATCGCCTCGACAAGAAGATGCGGCTGCAATCCGATCCGACGATCATCTACGGCCTGGTGCGGGGCAAGGGACGCCTGGAGCGGCCGATCACCCGCGCCGACATCGCCACGCCCACGCCCTTCAACACCTACGCCATTGCCGGCCTGCCGCCCGGCCCGATCGGCAATCCCGGCCGGGCCTCGCTGGAGGCGACCGCCAATCCTGCCAAGACCAAGGACCTCTATTTCGTCGCCGACGGTACGGGCGGCCACGTCTTCGCGGAGACGCTGGACCAGCACAACCGCAACGTGGCGAAGTGGCGCCAGATCGAGCGGCAGCAGCCCGCCGCGGCTGGCGTGTCCGGCAATACCGGCGCACCGCCGGCGGATTGAGCATACGACGGCTTGAGAGCCGCGTCGTCGCTGGCTATGGTCCCGCCCTCCCGAAGGGTTCGGGCGGGGAGTGAGTTCATGGCGCTGGCCAGCATGACGGGTTTTTCACGTACGCAGGGCCTCTCGGGTGCCTGGAACTGGGCGTGGGAACTCAAATCGGTCAATGGGAAGGGGCTCGACCTGCGCCTGCGCCTCCCGGCGGGCTGGGACGTCCTCGAAGCGTCGCTGAAGGCGATCGCCGCGTCGCGCCTGTCGCGCGGCAACATCAACGCCAATCTGACCATGACGCGCGGCGATTCGGCCGTCAGTGTGCGGGTTAACGAGGACGTGCTCCGCGCGGTGGCCGCGACGGTGTCGCGGATCGCCCGCGAGATGGACGCGCCGCCGGTGCAGTTGGAAAGCCTTCTCTCCCTCAAGGGCGTGATGGAGATCGCCGAGGCCGAGGACACGCCGGAAGAGCGCAAGGCGGTGGAGACGGCGGTGATCGCCGGCTTCGAGGCGGCGCTCGAGGCGCTCATCGCCATGCGTGCCAGCGAGGGCGCGGCGCTCGGTGTCGTTCTCAAGGAGCGGCTCGACGGCATCGAGCGGCTCACGGCGATGGCGGAGGCCAATCCGGCGCGCCAGCCGGAAGCGATCCGTGCCAAGCTCGCCGAGCAGATCGCCGTGCTGACCAATGCCGGCGGCAAGACCTTCGAACCGGACCGGCTGCATCAGGAGGCACTCCTCCTTGCCAGCAAGGTGGATGTGCGCGAGGAACTCGACCGGCTGGTTGCCCATGTGGCGGCGGCTCGTGCCATGCTGGCGGAGGGGGGGGCGGTGGGGCGGCGTCTCGATTTCCTCGCCCAGGAATTCAATCGCGAGACCAATACCCTGTGCTCGAAGGCCAATGACGTGTCGTTGACCGCGATCGGGCTGGAGTTGAAGGGGATCGTCGAACAGTTCCGCGAACAGGTCCAGAATATCGAGTGACGCGCATGATCCCGGCCCGAACCGAAATTTCCATTGCCCGTCGCGGGCTGATGCTGGTGCTGTCCTCTCCGTCCGGGGCCGGCAAATCGACCTTGGCGCGGCTGCTGCTCGAGAAGCACCCGGAGATCCATCTCTCGGTGTCGGTCACGACGCGCGAGCGCCGGCCGAGCGAGGTGGAGGGCGTCCACTATCATTTTGTGTCGCGCGAGCGCTTCGAGCGGCTGCGGGAAGCCGACGACCTGCTCGAATCGGCGGAGGTCCATGGCAATTTCTACGGCACGCCGCGCGAGCCGGTGGAGGCGGCGCTGACTGCCGGCCGCGACGTTCTGTTCGATATCGACTATCAGGGCACCTTGCAGCTCTATGAGAAGATGCGTTCCGATATCGTGGGCGTGTTCATCCTGCCGCCTTCCGCCACCGAGCTGAAGCAGCGCCTGGAGCGCCGTGCGGAAGATGCCTCCGGGGTGATCGAGAAGCGGCTGAAGAATGCCCGCACCGAAATCGCCCACTGGACCGAATATGACTATGTGCTGGTGAATCAGGATCTCGACAGGACCTTCACCTCCCTGCGCAGCATCCTCGCGGCCGAGCGGCTGCGCCGCGAGCGCCAGATCGGCCTGACGCCGATCATCGAGCGGCTGGATCAGGAACTCGCCGGGCTCACCGACTGACCCTTGCCGGCAGCAGAGCGCTGCGCGAGGAAGGCGTTGGCGAGCGCGACGAAGCCCTCCACCGGCACCTGCTCTGCGCGTTCGGTCGGCTCGATGCCGGCGGCTTCCAGCAGGGCAAGCGCGTCCACGCCGAGGCTTTTCAGGCTCTGGCGCAGCATCTTGCGCCGCTGGCCGAACGCGGCTTCGGTGACGCGCTCCAGTGCCCGGCGGTCGCAGGGCAGGGGAGCCGGCCGCGGCACGATGTGCACCACCGAGGACGTCACCTTGGGCGGAGGCACAAAGGCGGAGGGCGCGACGTCGAAGGCGATCCGGGCCTGTGCCCGCCAGCCGGTGAGCACGGCAAGCCGGCCATAGTGATCGGTACCCGGCTGGGCGACGATGCGCTCGGCGACCTCGCGCTGGAACATCAGCGTCAGGCTTTCATAGAAGGGCGGCCAGGGTTCCGCCGACAGCCAGCCGACGAGCAACGGCGTACCGATATTGTAGGGCAGGTTGGCGACGATGCAGGCGCGCCCTCCCGCCGCCAGCGGCGCGAAATCGGTGGCGAGGGCGTCGCCCTCGATGATCTCCAGCCGGCCCGGATAATGTGCGGCGACCTCGCCCAGCGCCGCTATGCAGCGATTGTCCCGCTCCACCGCCACGACGCGCTTCGCGCCGAGAGCCAGCAGTGCACGCGTCAAGCCGCCGGGGCCGGGGCCCACCTCGAACACGGTCATGTCTTCCAGAGCACCGGCGGTGCGGGCGACCCGAGAGGTGAGGTTGAGATCGAGCAGGAAGTTCTGGCCGAGCGATTTCAGGGCCGAGAGCCCGTGCGTGCGGATGACGTCGCGTAGCGGCGGCAGACCGTCAATGGCGCTCATGCCGCGGCTTCCACGACATCGGCGCCGGCGAGGCGATCGGCGAGATGCAGCGCTTCGATCAGGCTCGACGGGTTGGCGCGGCCGGTGCCGGCAATGTCGAAGGCGGTGCCATGGTCGGGGGAGGTCCGCACGAAGGGCAGCCCCAGCGTGACATTGACGCCGGTATCGAAGGCCAGCGTCTTGATCGGTGCCAGCACCTGGTCGTGATAGGCGCCGATGACGACATCATAGGTGCGGCGCGCGGCGGGGTGGAACAGCGTATCGGCGGGCAGAGGGCCGCGCGCATCGATGCCGAGGGCGCGCAGCGCCTCGACGGCCGGCCGGGTGACGTCTTCGTCCTCGCGGCCGATGGTACCGTCCTCTCCCGCATGCGGATTGAGCCCGCAGACCGCGAGGCGCGGAGCGGCAAGGCCGAAGCGCCGCGTCAGGTCGGCGGCGGCGATGCGCCCGGTCTCGACGAGCAGTTCGACGGTGAGGAGGCGGGGAACCTCGGCGAGGGGCACGTGAATGGTGGCGGGGATCACGGCGAGCTCGGGTGACCAGATCATCATCACCGGTCGCGGGGCGGGTGTTCCGCACAGATGCGCCAGATATTCGGTGTGGCCCGGAAACGGGAAACCATTGGCATAAAGCACGGATTTGGCGATCGGGTTGGTGACCACCGCGCGCGCCCGTCCCTCGCGAACCAGACTGACAGCGGCATCGATCGCCGCCTGGGCTGCGGGTCCGCTCGACGCGTCCGGCCGGCCGGGAGCGGCGGTGGCGGCCGGACCCGTCGGAACGACCGGCAGGGCTGCCGGAAAGGCGGCGGAGGCGGTTTCCGGCGCGACTTCCGCGACGGTCACCGCAAGGCCGAGATGCCGCGCGCGCGCGATAAGACAAGCAGGGTCGCCGGTGACGAAGAAAGGCGGCAGGTGCCGCTCTTCGCGTTGCAGCCAGGCGGTGAGGACGATGTCCGGCCCGATTCCCGCCGGTTCGCCCAGCGACAAAGCGAGCGGGGTGGAGAGGGCGTCCATCGAAGCCGCGTCAGCGATACTGGATCATGGCGTTCTTGCGCGCCTCGGCCAGCAGGCGCGCCGACTGGGAATCGAATTGCTTGTTCTGCAATTCATTCCGCATCTCGCGCTTCTGGGCGCTCTCGCCGACGACCTCGCGGCGGTTGCAGATCGCGACCATTTCGATGCCGGCCTGCGTCACTTCCGGCGGCGTCGTCTGGCCGACTGGCGTCTCGTCCATGATCTTGCGCAGCGCCTGGGACATGTCGGCGCTGGTGCGGATCACCGGATCGCGCACCACGGTCTCGCGCAACTGGCGTGCGGCGGCCACGCCGGCATCGCAGCCGGAAAACGACTTGCGTAGCGCATTGGCCTCGGCCATGCGCTGCGAACGCAGTGCCGGCGGTGCGGTGCGGGAGACCACCAGGACGATCTGGCGCACGGTGTATTCGGTGGTGCGCTGGGCCTGGTTGACGTCGGCCCCCTTGGCGCTCAGCGCGGCGAAGATGTCGGAATCGCGCACCGTCGTCGCCGACGAGAAGCGGCCGCGCACATAGTTGTTCCAGACATAGTCCGCCCGCATCTTCTGCTTGAGAATGCGTGAATCGATGCCGGACTGCGCCAGCGCCTGCGACAGCTGATCGGATGTGCGGCCCGAACGGCTCGCCATATTGGCGAACATCTTGTTCACTTCCGCGTCATCGATGGAGATGCCGTAGCGATTGGCGGTGAAAATCTTCAACCGCTCATCGATGAGTTCCTCGAGCGCCTGCTTGTTGTTCAGCGAACGGCGCTCTGTGAGCTGGACGAGCTTGATGCGCTGGTTGACGTCGAAACTGGTGATGGGATCGCCCTGCACCATGACGAGGATCTGCTGGGCTTGCGCCGCACCGGCGCCCACAAGCAAGGGCAACGCCATGCCGGCGCACAGGAGAGCCGCGCGGCACATCTTCCCAAGGGAGAAGAATGCAGGGGTCGGACGGCCACGCCATGCCTGCTTGCGATAACCCGTCATAGGCATAACGCGACCCCTTCTCCTTCTCTCCTGCGGCCCGGGCCGCGTTCACGATTGTTCTTGGGCGCTGGTTGTGGCGTCAATGCGACGCCGTCAGCCAGGCTGTCATTCGGACGAGGAATCGCCGACGCCGGTGGAGAAGCCGACCGTTCCGAGCGTGCGCAGGGTGAGGGTCAGCAGCACGGTGTCGACGCGCTCGCGGTTGCCGCTCTCGGTATAGTCCGACTTGTAGCTCAGGGTGATGCCGAAACACTCATCCATGTAGCTGATGCCGAACAGCGTGTAGTCGATCTCGTCGACCTGGAAATTGTAGCGGGCGGCGGCCTGCAGGCTCCAGTTCTGGTCGATCTTGTAGGTGCCGGTGCCGAGGACGCCTTCGCGCTGCTCGTAATAGCCGAGCAGGGGCTGCGCGGCATAAAGGCCGTAGATGGCACCGACCGTCAGCTTGTCGATGGTGGCGCGGCCCTCGACCTCATACCGCTCGACCGACCAGTCCGATTCGTCGAAGCGGAAACGGTTGATCAGCGCAAAATTCTGCGTCGGCGCGTAATAGAGGCGCGCCACATAGTCGGACAGGTCGTCATCGAGGCCCGATTGCGCGCCGGTATTGGCCATGTCGTAGATGGCGTAGGAGTTCTGGCCGGCAAACTGGTAGGACTGGCCGATGAGGGCGTTCACCTGACCCACGCCGTTGATGAAGGCGTTGTACTGAATGCCGTAATTGACGCGCGAGCCGCCTTCGACCCGGTCATAGCCCGAATATTTGTTGATCTCGAACAGATTGGTGTCGTCGAAGATCAGGCTCTGGGCGTCTTCGTTCGGGAACTTGCCGATATCGGTCTCGTTCGGCCGCACCACCACCTGCGCGATCGGCTCGATGGTCTGGGTGCCCCACTTCTCCACCGACATGAAGGGGTAGCGGTATTCGAAGCCGACGGCGGGCATGGCGCGGACGAGCGACTGGTCGTTGTTCGCGAGCCAGGGATAGTCCTGCTCCTCGGCCTGCACCGAGGCGACGTCCACCTGGGCGTTGAGGAAGGGCGTCCATATCTGGCCGGCGTCGTCGATGAAGGTGCGGCGCCAGTTGGCCACGCCCGACAGGCGGGTATAGGTGCCGGCCATGCCGCGCATCAGGCAGTCCTGCCGCTGCTGCGCCGGATCGGCGCTGATCGCGGAGAGGTCGCACGCATTGGTTGCGCCCTGGGAGTATTGCGGCATGGCAAACGCGGCGGAGGTGGCGCGCAGGTCCGCTTCATCCCGGGTGAGGGTGGTGAAGTTGATGTCGTAGCTGAACTCGCCGCCGAACACCGACTGGCCGAGGGTCTTGCTGTAGTCCAGCACCCCGACGACCGGCTGCTGGTCCTGGACGTCATATTCCGTGAGGCCCTGGAAATACATGGCCCTCATGTCGAAATAGGACCGGTCGCCCTGACCCACGAGGTAGATCTGGGAGGTGACCTCCTTCACGTTGTCCTCGATGAACTTGTAGTCCTCGAGGAACGTCTTGTCCGAGGTCAGCCAGCCATCCCAGCCCCAGTACCAGTTCTGGTTGATGTTGAAGCGGCCATGCGTTTCCACGAAGCCGCGATCGTCGCGATAGCCGGGCGTGTCGAGGAAGGCGTCCTTGTCCTGCTGGTTGATCCAGGCGCCACGCACGCTGTAGGTGCCGGTTTCGAGCCGATGACGGAACTCGGCATCGAGCACGACGCCCTGCTTGGAGACGATCAGCGGCGAGAACGTCACGTCCATATTGGGCGCGATGTTCCAGAAATAGGGGATGGTCCCGCCGAAGCCGATCTCCGACGAGTTGATGAATTGCGGCATCAGGAAGCCGGACTTGCGCTTAACGGTCGGGTCCGGCGCTTCCATATAGGGCACCCATGCTATCGGAACGCCAAGGAATTCCAGGCTGGCGTTCTGGAAATAGATGGTCTGCTCCTTCTCCTTGTGAATGATGCGCGCCGCCTTGATCTGCCACAGCGGCGGCTTGGTGGTGTCCGTCTTGCACGGTTCGCAGGGCGTGTAGGCGCCGCTGGTCAGAACCGTGGTGTCACCGCCCTCGCGGTCGGCGCGGGCCGCCGCGAAATGCAGGTTGTCCGGCGTGTCGATGCGCAGCGAGTTGACGAAGCCATCGGCGAAGTTTTCCGACAGGTTGAGATTGTCGGCGGCGATGATCTTGCCGTCCTTGTCCTTCAGCCGAACGCCGCCCTCCGCCTTCAGGCGGTTGTTGGCGCGGTCGTAGACGACGCGCTTCGCTTCCAGCACGGCGCCGTCGTAATAGATCTGGACGTTGCCGTCGGCGATGACCTCGTTGCGGTTGTAGTCGTAGACGAGCTCGTCCGCCGTCACCAGCATCTTGGCGTTGGGATCGGTCTGGCGCTGGGTGAGCAACTCGCCCGCCGCGGCCGAGCTGGGCGTGGCCGGCTGCTGGGCCAAGGCTCCGCCCGCCGGAACGAGGACGCCCAGCGCACTGCACAAGATCGTTGAGAACAGCCAACCGGCGCGGCGCCTGCGATGTCCGTCGGACACCGGGGTGACCTCGCCAATGTAGCCGGCTGGTACGCGGCCGACCTTCATCCGTCCTCCCGGTGAAGCAGGATGAGAACCCCCATCAATGCCCCAACGACTGCTGGAAACCACGCTGCGATAATGGGATGCACGATCCCAACCTCACCGAGATCCTCGGCGAGCTTGGTCGCTACATAAAGCAGAAAGCCCGCGGCCACGCCACCGAGAATCGTCTGGCCGATGCCGCCGAAACGGAAGACGCGCAGGCTGACGGAGGCGGCGATGAGGACCATCGCCAGCAGGAGAGCCGGCCGTGCCAGCAGGCTTTGATATTGCAACCGATAGCGTTCGGCGCCGAAACCGACGCGCGTCGCGGCCTCGATGGCCTGCGGCAGATCCCAGAACGAGACGGTCTCGCTCTGCAGCGTCTCCTGCACCTGATCGGGGGTGAGATTGGTTGCGACCATGTAGGTTTCGTAGTTCTGAATGCCTATCGTGGGGGTGAGCACCCGCGCCTCGTTGAGACGCCAGGCCCCCGCTTCCAGGACGGCGTTGCGCGCCTCGATCCGTTCGATCAGCTTTCCATCGGAACCAAACAAGAAGACGTTAACGCCGGATAATTGGCGTCCGCCTCCGGTCTGGGCGGCGGCCTCGATGATGGCCTGCCCGTCGACGCTCTGCTGGCGAATCCAGAAGCCGCTGTTGGTCGAGGCGAACAGGCCGGTCTGGCGGTTGAAGATCTCCGCTTCGATGCGATTCGCCCGCTCCTTGAACTCCGCCGAGATCGGGTTGTAGAGCGTGGTCGAGAGGATCCCGAGCACGATCGCGCAGATGGCTGCCGGCGAGATGAACTGCCACGCCGAAATCCCGGCGGCGCGTGCCACCACCAGCTCCAGACGCCGCGACAGGGTGAGGAAGGTGCCGATGGCGCCGAACAGCACGGCGAAGGGCAGCAACTGCTCGGTGAAGAACGGCGCCCGGTAGATGGTGAGGAGGAACAGGGTCAGCGTGTCGATGTCCCTCTCGCCCACGCGCCGCGACATCTCGAGGAAGTCGATGAGCATGATGAGGAACACGCAGCCGAAGAAGATGCCGAGCACCGAGCTCAGGAAGCGGCGCGCAAAATAGAGTCCGAGCGTGCGTCCGATCACCGCATCGCTCCGATCGTCCGAGTGACACACATGCGGTCAGTTCACCGTCTCGCGCACGACGCGCTGGGCGAGGGTATCGAGCCGGCGGCGAATCGCCTCCGGCATCCGCGGCTTGAAGCGGCCGCTGAGCGACAGCACCGAACCGGCGATGACGAGAATCGGCACGAGATAGACGAACGGCACCAGGCCGGCATTGTTGCGTACCTGCTGGATGAGGCCGAAGCTGAGCACCTGCAGCGTGATGACGAACGGCGCCGTCGCCGCAAGGGCGAGTCCGCGTCCTTCCCGCGTGGTGCGCGGCTCGGCGAGCGCGGCGACCGCGATGCCAAAGAAGGCGAGCACATAGAGCGGCAGCGACAATCGCCGGTGGATTTCCTCGGTGAAGCGTCCCGGATCCGTCTTGAAGGCCGGGTCGTCGGCCGCCGGGTGGAGCAGTTCGCGGAAGCTGCGCTCCGGCGCGCGATAGACGGGGTTGTCGCTACCGGCGGTAAAGGGCGACAGATCGAAGGCGTAGCGCTGGAACTCGACGACGTTGCTGTCCTGCTTGCCGGGCGTGCGGCGGTGGATAGCGCCGTCCTCGAGGATGAGGAAGGTGCCCTTCTCGGTGTCGACGATCTGGCCGCGATCGGCGAGATAGGTGCTGATCTCTTCCGGGTTCCGGGCGTCGTTGATGAAGATGCCGCCCAGGACGCCGGTGGTGTTGCGCTCGCGCACGTTGAACACCATGCCGGGCGCCAAGGTGGTGAAGCGTCCGGGCTGGGCGATGAAGGCCACCACGTCCGCGCGCACGCGCGTGATCTCATATCGGAACTGGCGCAGCGCCGCCGGCACCAGCTCCATCGAAAGGGCGGTGCACAGCGCGGCGACCAGGACCGCGAGGATCACCAGCGGGCGCAGGAAGCGGACGGTGGAGATGCCGGCGGCGCTGGCGACGACGATTTCCGAATCGCTGTTCATGCGGAAAAGCGTGTGGGCCACGGCAAGGAACAGCGCGGCCGGTGCCAGCGCGAGCACCAGTGCCGGCAAGGCGAGGCTGGTGATGAAGACGAAGGCCAGGATGGTCTGGCCCTGGGTCGTCATGATGTCGAGCTCGCGCAGCGCCTGGGTGATCCAGATCATGCCGGCGAGCACGGCCAGCGTGCCGACGAACGCCAGACCCGCCGAACGGAACACATAGCGATCAAGGCGGGTCATCAACGGGCGTTCCTCATCATGCGTTCCGAAACGTCCCCCGCGACCGCCGCGCAACGCGTATGCGGCCTTCATCGCCACGATGAATAAGCGGGCTCGTCGCCCGGTGCAAATCCCGCCGCATCGGGGCTGTTAACTCCGGTCGATCACGCCACTCGTCGCCGCGCCGCGAATGGTCTAAACAGGCCGACGGCTCGAACCTGCCAGTACAAAGGTGCCCGATTATGGCCGACAGCGTGAAGATCAGCTTTGCCAAGTTTCCTGCAAACCTCGAAGGCACCAGCGTGCTGCTGGCGGCTTCGGGCGCGGCGGGAGGGCGGGCGAGCCTGTCCGCCGCGGCCGAGGCGCTGGTGGCCCCCGCCGGCGATCTTCTCGAACGCGCCGGCGCCGCCGATCGCTTCGACGGCAAGAGCGGAGCGGTCCTCGATCTGCTGGCCCCCGCCGGGCTTGCCGTGCCGCGCCTTCTCGTCGTCGGGGCCGGCAAGGCGGCCGACCTGCAGCCGCTCGATTGGCTGAAGCTCGGCGGCTCCATCATGGGGCGGCTGCCGGAATCCGCAGGCGAGGTCGGCATCCTCATCGATCTTCCGGGCGTGGACGTCACCCCCCAGGCGGCCGCGGAAGTGGCGCTGGGCTTGAGGCTGCGTGCCTATTCCTTCGATCTCTACAAGACGAAGAAGAAGTCGGAGGACGCCGCCGGCAAGCTGCGCGTCACGCTCTATGTAAAGGACGACGCCGCGGCCAAGCGGGCCTGGAAGAAGCGCGAGGGGATCGGCGAGGGCGTGGCCATCGCCCGGGACCTCGTGAACGAGCCCGCCAACGTGCTGACGCCGACCGAGTTCGCCCGTCGCGCCGGAGACCTCGCCAAGGTGGGAGTCGACGTCGAGGTGATGGGCGAGAAGGATCTCAAGAAGCTCGGCATGCGCGCGCTGCTCGGCGTCGGGCAGGGTTCAGACGAGGAGAGCCAGGTCGTCGTCATGCGCTGGAACGGCGGCAAGAGCGACAGCGCGCCGGTCGCCTTCATCGGCAAGGGGGTGGTGTTCGACACCGGCGGCATCTCCATCAAGCCGGCGGCCGGCATGGAGGACATGAAGGGCGACATGGCCGGCGCCGCCTGCGTGGTCGGGCTGATGCATGCGCTCGCGCGTCGCAAGGCCAAGGTGAATGCCGTCGGCGTCATCGGCCTGGTGGAGAACATGCCGGACGGCAAGGCGCAGCGCCCGGGCGACATCGTCACCTCGATGTCCGGCCAGACCATCGAGATCATCAACACCGATGCCGAGGGCCGGCTCGTGCTCGGCGATGTGCTCTGGTACGCGAAGGAGCGCTTCAAGCCGCGCTTCATGGTGGACCTCGCCACGCTCACCGGTGCCATCATGGTGGCGCTCGGCACCGAGAATGCCGGCCTGTTCTCCAATGACGACGCGCTTGCCGCCAGCCTCCACGAGGCGGGCCAGGAGACGGGAGAGAAGGTGTGGCGCATGCCGCTCTCGCCCGAATACGACAAGCTGATCGATTCGAAATTCGCCGACATGAAGAACACCGGCGGGCGCTTCGGCGGGTCGATCACCGCCGCGCAGTTCCTCCAGCGCTTCGTCGGCACGGTGCCGTGGGCACATCTCGACATCGCCGGCACGGGCATGTCGTCGCCGCAGAGCGAGATCAATCGCAGCTGGGCTGCCGGCTGGGGGGTGCGGCTGCTCGACCAGCTGGTGGCGCGCCAGTACGAAGAGTGAGGCCGTGGAGCGGGCGTCGTGACGGAGGTCTTCTTCTATCACCTCAAGGAGCGCCCGCTCGAGGCGGCTCTGCCGCAACTGCTCGAAAAATGCCTCGAGCGGGGGTGGCGCTGCGTGGTGCAGGCCTCCTCGCCGGAGCGGGTCGACGCGCTGGATCAGCATTTGTGGACCTATGACGAGGCGTCCTTCCTGCCGCACGGCACCGACCGGCAGCCCGATCCGCATCGCCAGCCGGTGCTGCTGACCGATCGCGACGACAATCCCAACGGGGCGCAGGTCCGCTTCCTCGTCGAGGACGCCGTGCTCGACGATGCCTCGGCTTATGTGCGCGTGATCCACATGTTCGACGATGGCGATCCGGCGCGGATCTATCGCGCCCGGGACAGCTGGCGGGCGGCGCGGGCCGCCGGGCACGAGGTCGCCTATTGGCAGCAGGATTCGCAGGGGCGCTGGTCACGCAAATAAGGCGGGATCGCTCGACGCCGATTACGGCGCCTTGCCGGCATGGCCGCTGGCAGCCTGTGGATGGCGTTATGGCGCCATTAATGATCGGTTAAGCTTACCCTTTGATTTAGAAAAGCTTTCCGATTTTGTCCCTTCGAGGGGCTCCTACTCCGTTGCCTCCCTGAAATTGTGTCTGAGGCGCAACACCTGCCCGCGGAATGCCCTTTCGTCGCCCAATTCCGGCACTTTGGCTTTGCGCCCCGAAACCGATTCAAACAATATCATCCGCGGATGCCGTGCTTCGCGTGCGGTGGGTCCTGACAATCGAAAACCCAACATTGATCCAATTTGGGGGAGAATGAAGTGAAGACGGTCATGAAGAATATCCTGCTCGGCTCGGTCGCCGGGCTTGCGATGGTCGGGACTGCTGCGGCGGCCGATCTGCCTGTGAAGGCGAAGGCTGCGGAATATGTGAAGATCTGCTCGACCTACGGCGCGGGCTTCTACTACATTCCCGGCACCGACACCTGCCTGAAGGTCGGCGGCTTCGTGCAGGCCGACTATTACTACCAGGACTATGACTACCTGAACAACGCGGACTTCCAGTCCTCGTACTTCCGTACCCGCGGCACGATCCGTCTGGATGCCCGCACGCAGACCGAGTACGGCACCCTGCGTTCGTTCATCGACCTGCGCGCCACCTACGGCGACGGCCTCGGCAACGTCTACGGTGACGGCGGCGACTCCACCGCGATCACCCTCGACAAGGGCTACATCCAGTTCGCTGGTTTCACCTTCGGTAAGGTGCAGTCGTTCTTCGACTACTACGCCGACAACAACGTGTGGGGCTTCGACTCGGTCGCTCTGACCGCCGACACCAACGTGACCGCGGCTGCCTACACCGCCGACTTCGGCGGCGGCTTCACGGCCACGATCTCGATCGAAGACGACTCTTCGCGTTCGAACGGCGACAGCATCGGCGAGATCGCTCAGCCCGACATCCCGGCGCTGATCGGCAACATCAACTACGAAGGCGAGTGGGGCGGCTTCCAGATCGCCGGCGCCATCCGCCAGCTCGACGACAGCTACTACGACCCCTTCGGCATCTCCACCAATGACTCGGTTGGTTGGGCTGTCCTCGGCGGCGTGAAGTTCAACCTGCCGACCCTCGGCGAAGGCGACACGCTGTACATCGAAGGCACCTACGGCAGCGGCGCGGTCGGCTACACCGGTATCAACGGTGGCTTCTCGACCGTTTCTGGCCAGCTGGCTCAGGACCTCTACTACAACCCGGTGAACAACACCCTCGAGTCCGGCGATGCCTGGACGATCGCGGCGGAACTCACCCACTTCTTCACGCCCCAGGTCTTCGGCGTGCTGTACGGCAACTACGGCCAGAACAGCGTTCCGGACACCGCCTACACCTATCTCGGCTACTCCGACTTCAGCCTCTGGACCCTCGGCGGCAGCCTGAACTGGAGCCCGGTGAAGAACCTCCTCTTCGTCGCCCAGTACACCTACGCCCAGACCAGCTACGACAACCCGGTCTACAACGACTACGGTTCGCTGATCGACAGCTCGGACAACCAGCAGGTCATCCTGTCGGTGCGTCGCACCTTCTGATCCTTTCTGGATCGAGTGCTTGGAAACCCCGGCCTTGTGCCGGGGTTTCTTTTTTTGCGGGTGACTATCCTGCGGTGTCGGCCGTGCTGTGAAGCTGTCGACAGCTGATCTGGATGTGAAGCGCCGGTGCCTTCGCCTGGGGAAGCCGTTTCCCCTATCCCCGAAGACGACAGTCTTCCGTTCGGCTCTCTCGATACCCAAGCGAGGGCCTGAAGCCCGCCCGCGCCTGCGGGACTGTCGATGCGTCCTCGGGGACCGGAGTTCCGATGCGGCTGGTTAACTAACGGTCCGGGAGAAAGAGCGGGCATCCTTCTGCAGGCCGCCCGCGCGCCGGTTCAGTCGCCGGCGGTCTCCAGCGCGTCGATTTCGGAAGAAAGCGCGATCCAGCTTTCTTCTTCCACGCTGAGCTTGCCGCTCTGTTCGCTGCGCTGCCGTGCCAGATCGGCCGCCTTCTGCGGATTCCCGGCATAGAGAGTGGCGTCGGCAAGCTGTTCGTCGAGCTCGCGAATCTGCCGCTCCAATCGCGTCATCCGGGCTTCGACGTCCTTCAGTTTCTTGCGCAGCGGCGCCGCTTCGGCACGTCGGCGCGCCGCGATCTGGCGGGCGGTATCGGGCTTGGCCGCCGGTCGCTCGTCCTTGCGATCCGAACGGCGCAGCACGAGTTTGCGATATTCGTCGAGATCGCCTTCATAGGGAACCACGGTCCGGTCGGCGACCAGCCAAAGCCGTTCGGCGCAGGCATCGAGCAGCGAGCGATCATGGCTGACCAGGATCACCGCGCCGGGATAGTCGTTGATCGCTTCGATCAAGGCTTGCCGGGCGGCGATGTCGAGATGGTTGGTCGGCTCGTCGAGAATCAGCAGATGCGGCCCATGGAAGGCGGCAAGGCCGAGCAGGAGACGCGCCTTCTCGCCGCCGGAGAGCGAAGAGACCGGGGTGTTCGCCGCCGGGCCGGAAAAGCCGAGTTCCGCGGCGCGCGAACGCACCTTGGCTTCCGGCGCCTCCGGCATCAGCCGGCGTACATGGTGATAGGCGCTCTCATCCGCGACCAGCTCGTCGAGCTGATGCTGCGCCAGATAGGCGATGTCGAGGCCTGCCGCCTGCACCACGCGGCCGGACATGGGGTCGAGCCGCCCGGAAATCAGCTTGGCGAAGGTGGACTTGCCGTTGCCGTTGGGGCCGAGCAGGGCGATGCGGTCGTCATGGTCGATGCGCAGCGTCAGGTTGCGCAGCACCGGCTTGCCGGGTTCATAGCCGGCCGACACGCCGTCCAGCGTCAGGATCGGCGGGGAGGGAATGCGCTCGGGATGGCGGATCGAGATGGCGGCGGCCGTCTCTCCGGCCTCCTCGGCGATGGGTTCCATTCGCGCCAGCGCCTTGAGGCGTGACTGCGCCTGCCGTGCCTTGGTCGCCTTCGCGCGGAAGCGCTCGACGAAGGCCTCCATATGCCGGCGCTTGGCTTCCTGCTTGACCCGCAACTTCTGGTTCAGTAGCAGCTTTTCAGCGCGCTGCCGCTCGAAGGAATCGTAGCCACCCCGCCATAGCTGCAGCTTGCCCTGATCGAGATGCAGGATGAAGGCGACCGACTCGTTCAGCAACTCGCGATCATGGCTGACGATCAATACGGTGCGCGGATAATGGGCCAGATAGTCCTGCAGCCAGAGCGTGCCCTCGAGGTCGAGATAGTTGGTCGGCTCGTCGAGCAGCAGCAGGTCGGGTTCCGCGAACAGGATGGCGGCGAGTGCGACGCGCATCCGCCAGCCGCCGGAGAACTCCGAGCAGGGGCGTTGCTGCGCGGCGTCGTCGAAACCGAGACCCGCCAGGATCCGCGCGGCGCGAGCCGGGGCCGCATGCGCGTCGATATCGACGAGCCGGGTCTCGATCTCGGCGATGCGGGTGGGGTCGGTCGCCGTGGCGCTTTCGGCGATGAGTTGCGCCCGCTCGATGTCGGCGGCAAGCACCACATCGATCAGCTTCTCCGGGCCGGCGGGCGCTTCCTGCGCCACCTGCCCGATACGCGCGCCATTGGGGATGCGGATCTGCCCGCCTTCCAGCGACAGCTCGCCGGTGATGGCGCGGAACAGCGTCGTCTTGCCGGTGCCGTTGCGGCCGACCAACCCCACCCGCGCCCCTTCCGGTATGGCGACGGAGGCGTGGTCGATCAGCAGGCGGCCGGCGAGGCGCAGCGATATGTCGTCGAGCGTGATCACCCGCGCCTTTTGCCTTGCCGCGCGAGCCGGAGCAAGAGCGTCTCAGGTCATCGATGCACGGAACGGGGCGTCGACTGCATTTTCGCGCTGAAAGCGGATCAGATCCAGCGACGGCGTATCGGCATTGCCGAGGAACGCACTCAGCAAGGCGTGCACCTGCCCGCGATGATGGGTCTGGTGATTGAAGAAGTGGTCGAGCGCCGCATCGAGCGGCTGCGTGAATGCGGCGCCGGAACTGTTGCGGTAGCTGATCGTCGAGGTCAGGGCCGCGTCGTCGAGCGCGGCGACAAAGTCGATGATGCGGGCGTCCTCGGCGGTGCGGGCCGGGCGCAGTGCATCGAATTCCTGAAACAGGATGGTGTCGAGACTCCAAGCTGCCTCGCCATTGCCGGTGAAGCGTCGCATCCAGATGCGATCCGCCACCAGCATGTGATTCAGTGTCCCGTGAACGGATCCGAAGAAGGCGCCGCGATCCTGCATGTACTGGGCCGGAGAGAGACGTGCGGCAGCTTCATAGACCCGATGGTTGGCCCACGCATTGTAATGGGCCAGGCTGGAATAGCGATGCGCGACCATTGGTTCGAATCCGTTTGATAAATACTCGCAAGTGCTCAACGATTATTCAGCTTGACGGGATGAGCCGCAAGGAATGTGCTTGTCCCGGGGGGTAATTGGGAAGAGTCGGTGGGTACATCGCATCTTCCGACCCGGGGCACTGATCATGAAAAGGTATCTTGCTGAATTCATCGGCACCGCCGTTCTTGTGCTTTTCGGCTGCGGCTCCGTTGCGGTAACCGGTTTCGCCGCGGTTTCTCCTGTCTGGTTCCTTGCGGTGGCCTTTGCCTTCGGCCTGTCGGTGGCGACGATGGCCTATGGCATCGGGCCGATCTCCGGCTGTCACATCAATCCCGCCGTAAGCGTGGGCGTGTGGGCCGCCGGGCGTCTGCCGACCGGCGATCTCATCGCCTACATCATCTCCCAGGTCCTGGGCGGCATCGTCGGTGCCGCGCTGCTCTACCTGATCGTCTCCGGGAAGATCGGCGGGCATGATCTCGCCACGGCCGGTCTCGGTCAGAATGGCTGGGGCGAGGGATATGGCGGCGGATATGGACTCAGCTCGGCCATCCTCGCCGAGCTGATCGGCACCTTCGTCTTCCTTGTCGTGATCCTCGGCGCCACCAGCAAGGCCGGGGCAACGCCGGTCGCGGGCCTTGCGATCGGCCTGACGCTGGTGCTGATCCACATCGTGTTCATTCCTGTCACCGGCGTGTCGGTCAATCCTGCGCGCAGCATCGGCCCGGCGCTTTTCGTCGGCGGCAAGGCGATCGAACAGCTCTGGCTGTTCATCGTGATCCCGCCGATCGGAGGCCTGCTGGCGGGGCTGCTGTTCCGCGCCAAGCTGCTGGAGGATTGAGCCGGGTACGGTCGATCGGCCGCGCAAAGTAAAGCCCCGGCTCGCAAGGCGAGCCGGGGCGAAACCGCGTGAAACCGGGGTCGGCGAAACGGATCACGCTTTTGCCGGCCATCATGTCAACCGGCAGCCTTCACGTTTAAAGCGAGCCGGTGGAACCGGAGCTGAACATGCCGTTGGCTGGCGTTCATTTCCGGCGGGAGCGCGGGACGCAAAAAAATGCCCCGGCTTCTTGGGGGAGAAGCCGGGGCGCTATGGGCTCGCGTGGGGCTTGGGGGAGTGGGATGCCGCGAGCCTAACCTTAAAACCTTCAATAGCAGACGGCGCGCTCGACCTGTCGCATCTGACCGGCATCGCTGACCCAGCGCGTCTGCACGACGCAGTCACCGGCGACCGGATCGAGCGGTAGCTCGACCGTGCTGACGACCGCCGGACGCTTGAAATATCCGGTGGCGGAGGCCCCGCCCACGAAGACGGCGGTCAACGCCATGAGGGCCGCGATCGCTCCAACGACAAATGCCTTCGTCATGATGCACGCCTCCGCCTTCCGGCGAACGACGATGCCGCCGGCATTTAATCTTGGTGAATGCGATCCGATCTACTCAATTCACTGCGCCATCGTCTTTCGACCTCGAACGCCGCTCGGGAAAACCAGTCTCTTGGCCCGTTGTCAGCGTTAACGTGCCATTAACGTGTGGATGCGCGACAAAGTTCCAAGGGTCGATCAGCAAGTCGTGATCGAAGGAAATTTCGGGTTCCCTGTGGCTTCGTCATCATCTTGTCCCGACAGCCGGCCATCGCTATAAGCCGCTGCGAAATCGCTTCCCCCACTCCTGAGGAAAGAACGTCATGGCGCTCGAGCGCACCTTTTCGATCATCAAGCCCGATGCGACCCGCCGCAATCTGACCGGCGCGGTCAACAGCTACATCGAGAAAGCTGGCCTGCGCATCGTCGCGCAGAAGCGCATCCAGCTGACCAAGGCCCAGGCCGAAACGTTCTATGCCGTCCACAAGGAGCGTCCCTTCTTCGGCGAGCTCGTGGAGTTCATGATCTCCGAGCCGATCGTCGTGCAGGTGCTGGAGGGCGAGAACGCCGTCGCCAAGTATCGCGAAGTGATGGGCGCCACCAATCCCGCCAATGCCGCCGAGGGCACGATCCGCAAGGACTTCGCGCTTTCCGTCGGCGAGAATTCCGCTCACGGCTCGGACAGCCTGGAGAATGCGGCGATCGAGATCGCCCAGTTCTTCGCTGGCAACGAGATCGTCGGCTGAGCGCACGCCGTCTCGGCTGCTTCTATCGTCGAACGTCACGCCCCGTCCGGTCCTCCGGGCGGGGCGTTTCTTTTGCGGGCGCGAAGTCTTGTTGCGCGCGCAGCATCATTTAGGTCAGGAAATTTGCCTCCATGGGGTTGGCCCCTCCATGGATTATTATGTATGTTTCCCGAATGGGCGCTGCGGGGGTCCGGCCACAGGAGAAGTGGCCCGCAGCGGGGATGCCGTTATGGCGCGCCAAGAGCGCCCGGGAGTGGGCCCGCCGGAGCCACCTCCTCTTGCCTCACCGTAGCACGGCGCGCCAACGCCGAGGGAAAACCATAATCGTGTCTCGTCCGCGGGCGGACGAGCGGTGAGGGAAATCATCATGGACTATTTTGAGCCGCTGTTCTGGCTCGCGCTGGTCAAGATCATCTGGATCAACGTGCTGCTGTCGGGCGACAACGCCGTCGTCATCGCCATGGCCTGCCGGTCGCTCCCGGACAATATGCGCCGCTGGGGCATGATTCTCGGTGCCGGCGTGGCTGTCGGCATGCGTATCGTCTTCACGGCGATCATCGCGGTGCTGCTCGGGCTGCCCTGGCTGCGCATCGTCGGCTCGCTGGCGCTGATGTATATTGCCGTCGACTTGGTGGTGCCGGAAGGCGAGGACGGCGAGGGCGGCGTGCAGGCGCATGACAGTCTGTGGCGCGCGGTCGGCACCATCGCGGTGGCCGATCTGGTGATGAGCCTCGACAACGTCGTCGCCATCGCCGCGGTCGCCGACGGCAACTGGGTGCTGATCACCATCGGCCTGCTGATCTCCATTCCGATGATCGTGGCCGGTGCGGCGCTGATCATGTCGCTGCTGTCGCGCTTCCCGGCGCTGGTCTGGGCCGGTGCGGCGCTGCTCGGCTGGGTGGCCGGCGAAATGTTCGTGTCCGACATCAAGATCGCCGAATATCTGGGCGAGGCCTTCGTGCACAGCTTCGAATACCCGGCGGCGGCTCTTGGGGCGGCGCTGGTATTGCTCATCGGCTGGTTCATGGCGCGCCGCGTGGCTGCCGGCTCGGCGCGGCACGACGTAACGCACTGACACGGGCTGCGATTTCCCTCCGGCCGGCGCCCGCAGCTGAACAGGCTGCGGGCGCCTCCCGTTCAGGCAGAGGAATCTGGCACAAATAATTCCGTATGCCAGGACTGCCGGCCAGAAGAGGTGAAATCGTCCCGCTCACGGATACGACAAGAGAGGACGCGATGGATTTTTCTAGTCCCATATTCTGGGTCTCGCTGCTGCAGATCATCTGGATCGATCTGCTGCTGTCCGGCGACAATGCCGTCGTCATTGCGCTGGCCTGCCGGTCGCTGCCGGAGAAACAGCGCAAATGGGGTATCCTGCTCGGCGCGGCAGCGGCGGTCGGACTGCGCATCGTCTTTGCGCTTGCGGTCTCCTACCTGCTCGGCGTGCCGCTGCTGAAGGTGGTGGGCGCGCTGCTGCTGTTCTGGATCGCCATCAAGCTGGTGCTCGACGAAGGCGGCGACGGCCATCATGTCGAGAGCGCCGACAGCCTGTGGAAGGCGGTGCGCACCATCGCCATCGCGGACGCGGTGATGAGCCTTGACAATGTGGTGGCGATCGCCGCGGCGGCGCGCGGCCATGCCGAGCTGTTCATCTTCGGCCTGCTGCTCACCATCCCGCTGATCATCTTCGGTTCGCAGCTGATCCTGAAGCTGATCTCGCGCTTCCCGGTCCTGATCTGGTTCGGCGCGGCGCTGCTCGGCTGGATCGCCGGCGAGATGCTGGTGAGCGACAAGGTGGTGCTGGAAACCATGCAGAGCATGGCGCCGCAAATGGTTGAAACCATTGCGGATCCCGAGGATCCGGTCGGCCTGAAGCCCGCCGCCCTGCCGCATTATCTGGCGGCGGCGATCGGGGCGGCCTTCGTGGTGGCCTTCGGCTGGATCGTGAAGGGGCGGCGTTCCGACGCCGCGGTTTCCGGCTCGCACTAGCCGATCGATGACGTTCCAATGAGAGGAGCGCTCCGCTACGATGGTGGCGGAGCGCTTTTTCATGAATCAGCATACGTCCGCCGCCGAGATCTCTTCCGCCCGCATCGGCCATTCGGCCTGCCCGCACGACTGCCCCTCGACCTGCTCGCTGGAAATCGAGATATCCGGCAACAGGATAGGCCGTGTGCGCGGTTCGCGGGGAAACAGCTTCACCGCCGGGGTGATCTGCGCCAAGGTGGCGCGCTATGCCGAGCGGGCGCATCACCCGGACCGGCTGACCCAGCCGCTGCGACGCGCGGGGCCGAAGGGATCTGGCGCCTTCGAGCCGATTTCCTGGGACGAAGCGCTTGATATCGTTGCCGAAAAATTCCGCGAAGCCGAGGCGGCGCATGGCCCCGAGGCGGTGTGGCCCTATTATTATGCCGGCACGATGGGCCTCGTCATGCGCGACGGCATCAACCGGCTGACGCACGCCAAGGGATATTCGCGTTTCTTTTCAAGCATCTGCGTCAATCCGGCCTGGTCGGGATTCATGGCCGGGGCGGGGAGGTTGTCGGGGCCGGATCCGCGCGAGATGGCGCGGGCCGACCTCAACATCATCTGGGGCACCAATCCGGTCTCGACCCAGATTAACGTGATGACTCATGCGGTTAGGGCGCGCAAGGAACGCGGCGCGCCGATCGCGGTGGTGGATGTGTACCGCTCCCCGACCATGGAGCAGGCGGATATCCCCTTGATGATCCGCCCCGGCACCGACGGGGCGCTCGCCTGCGCGATCATGCATGTACTGTTCGCGGAAGGCTTCGCCGACCGGGCCTATCTCGCCCGATATGCCCGCGATGCCGAGGATTTCGAGGCGCATCTCGCCGGCAGGACGCCGGAATGGGCAAGCGCGATCACCGGATTGTCCGCCGAGGAAATCATTGATTTCGCTCGCTTGATCGGCCGGACGCCCCGAACCTTCATCCGCGCCGGCTACGGCTTCACCCGCTCCCGCAACGGGGCGGTGAACATGCATGCGGTGACGTGCATTCCCACCGTCACCGGCGCCTGGCAGCATGAGGGCGGCGGCGCCTTCCACTCCAATTCGGCGATCTTCGGCTGGAACAAAAGCCTGATCGAGGGCACCGACCTGCTGTCCGGTGCGGCGTACAATGCGGCCAATTCGTCCGGTGAGGCCAGAAAGCCGCGCGAGCTCGACCAGTCGCGCATCGGGGCCATCCTCTGCGGCGAGGAGGAGGCGCTGGCCGGCGGGCCGAAGGTCGCTGCCCTGCTCATCCAGAACACCAACCCGGTGACCATCGCCCCCGACCAGCAGAAGGTACGCGCCGGCTTCGCCCGCGAGGATCTGTTCGTCGTCGTGCACGAGCAGTTCATGACCGAGACGGCGGCGATGGCGGACATCGTGCTGCCGGCGACCATGTTCACCGAGCATGACGATGTCTACCAGGGCGGCGGCAACCAGTATGTCACCCTCGGCCCCAAGCTGGTGGAGCCGCCGGGTGAGTGCCGCTCCAACCACGAGGTGATCTGCGCGCTGGCCGAGCGGCTGGGGGCGCGGCATCGCGGCTTCGACATGACCGCCCGCGAGATCGTCGACTGGACCCTGCAGGCCACCGGGCGCGGCAGCTTCGAGGAGCTGGAGGAAAAGCACTTCCTCGACGTGCAGCCGGATTTCGAGACGGCGCATTTCCTCAAGGGCTTCAACTGGCCGGACGGCAAGTTCCGGCTGAAGCCGGACTGGGCGAAGGTGCCGTTCAAATCCCCCGGCAAGTTCGGCCCGGTGGCCGACATGCCGTCCTTTCCCGACCATTGGGCGGTGATCGAGGAGGCGACGGAGGCCTATCCGTTCCGGCTGGTCACGGCACCGGCGCGCAGCTTCCTGAACTCCACCTTCACCGAGACGCCCGGCTCGCTCGCCCGCGAGAAGCGGCCGACGCTGCTGATCCACCCGGAAGACGCCGCCGCGCTCGGCGTGGCGGAGGACGACATGGTGGAGGTCGCCAGCGCCCGCGGCGCGGTGCGGCTGCATGCGGTGCCGTTCGACGGGCTGCGGCGCGGCGTGGTGGTGGCGGAATCGATCTGGCCGAACGGGCGACATGTCGGCGGGCGCGGCATCAACACGCTGACCGGCGCCGATCCGGTGGCGCCGGTGGGCGGCGCGGCGCTGCACGACAACCGGGTGCGGGTTGCCCGGGTGGGGTGAAGGGCGCTTTTCCGGGATGCCGGGCGGCGGAGGGGCTGCGTGCGTCGGGGCCTGCTTGAGGTCAAGGGCGCCTCTCGTCTCGAATGTCTGACCCAGAATTGCCGACAGCGTGTCGAAGGCCCCCGTTCTCTGAGGGGACGTTTTTAGTCCACGGTCTTTCCCGCTCACCGACCCGCTTTGCGGGCGGCCTCTCCCCGACAAGGGAGGGGGAACTGCGTGCCGGACCTATTGCGTGTCGGAGCCTGAGATGCGGCCGCGGCGAGCCTTGAAGGGTGTCCGGTAAAGCGCACCCGGACGAGCCTCCTTCGAGGCCCGGCCGATGGCCGGGCACCTCAGTATGAGGGGGCTCCTTCGGTCAGGCCCGAAGGCCGGTCAGCCGGCGGGCGGCGGCACCACGAGGGCGTGACCGGCCAACTCGAACTCGTCGACGCGCACCACATTGTCCTCGATGCGGGCGCGGCCCTCGCAGACGAGGCGCAGCGCCGCCGGGTAGATGACGTGCTCCTGCGCCAGCACGCGGGCGCCGAGCGCCTCCGGCGTGTCGCCCTCCAGCACCGGCACGGCGGCCTGCATGATGATCGGGCCGACATCCATCTCCGGCGTGACGAAATGCACGGTGCAGCCGTGGATCTTCACCCCCTCGGCCAGCGCCCGCTCATGGGTGTGCAGGCCCTTGAAGCTCGGCAGCAGCGCCGGATGGATGTTGATCATCCGCCCCTGCCATTTGCGGGTGAAGCCGGGGGTGAGCAGGCGCATGAAGCCGGCGAGGCAGACGAGATCGATCTGCTCGGCTTCGAGCGTGGCGTCGAGGACGGCGTCGAAGGCGGCGCGGTCGGGCTTGCCGGAAGGATCGCGGAACGCGGTGTGATCGATGGCGCGGGCCGGGATGCCCGCCGCCTGCGCGCGGGCGAGGCCATGCGCCTCCGGCCGGTTGGAGATCACGCAGGCGATCTCGCCGGGAAAGCCGGGGGCGGCGGCCGCCTCGATCAGCGACATCATGTTGGAGCCGCGCCCGGAGATCAGCACGGCGATGCGGGGGCGGCTCACGGCGGCAAGGCTCACAGCGGGCAGGCCAGATCGAGCGCGCCGTCATAGACGACATGCGCCGCGCCCTCGCCGGGCTCGATGGCGCCGAGATGGATCACCTCCTCGCCCTGGTCGGCTAAGGCGTCGGCCACCGTCTCGGCATGCTCGCAGGCGCAGACCACCACCATGCCGATGCCGCAATTGAAGGCGCGCAGCATCTCCTCCGCTGCGACGCCGCCGGTCTGCGCCAGCCAGCGGAACACCGGCGGCACCGGCAGGCCGTCGAGGTCGATGCGCCCGATGGTGCCCTTGGGCAGCACGCGCGGCAGGTTCTCGGTGAGCCCGCCGCCGGTGATGTGGGCGAGCGCCTTCACCTTGCCGGTCTCGCGGATCACCGACAGCGCCGGCTTCACATAGAGCCGGGTGGGGGTGAGCAGCGCCTCGCCGAGCGACTGGCCGGCGTGGAAGGGCGCCGGGGCATCCCAGGAGAGGCCGGATAATTCGACGATGCGGCGCACCAGAGAATAGCCGTTGGAATGCACGCCGGAGGAGGCGAGGCCGAGCAGCACGTCGCCGGGCGCGATGTCCGGGCGCGGCAGCAGCTCGCCGCGCTCCACCGCGCCGACCGAGAAGCCGGCGAGGTCGTAGTCGCCCTCGGCATACATGCCGGGCATTTCGGCGGTCTCGCCGCCGATCAGCGCGCAGCCGGATTCGGTGCAGCCCTTGGCGATGCCGGCGACGATCTTCGCCCCGACCTCGGGGGCGAGCTTGCCGGTGGCGAAATAGTCGAGGAAGAACAAGGGCTCGGCGCCCTGCACCACCAGGTCGTTGACGCACATGGCGACGAGGTCGACGCCGATGGTGTCGTGGCGGCCGGTTTCGATGGCGATCTTCAGCTTGGTGCCGACGCCGTCGGTGGTGGCGACGATCAGGGGATCCTTGAAGCCGGCGGCCCTGGGATCGAACACGCCGCCGAAGCCGCCGATATCGGCATCGGCGCCGGGGCGGCGGGTGGCCTTCACCAGCGGCTTGATGAGGTCGACGAGCCGGTTGCCGGCATCGATGTCGACGCCCGCGTCGCGATAGCTGAGACCCTGGCCGTTGCCGCTCATGTTGCGCCCTCTCACGAAAGCTCGCGGATTAGCCGCTAATCGGGCGGGGGGCAAGTATGGGGGCGGTTCAGTGCCGCCCGGCGCGGTCGATGCCGAGCGCGGCGAGGCCGGCGGCCAGCCCCCAGAAGGCCGAGCCGATGCCGAGCATCGACACGCCGGAAGCGGTCACCGCCAGCGTCAGCACCGCCGGAAAGCGGCGCGTGCCGTCGGCCATGGCGGTGCCGAGCGCGTTCACCAGCGGCCCGAGCAAGGCGAGGCCGGCGAAGGCGGCGATGAGGCCGGCCGGCAGCGCGGCGATCAGCGCCACCAGCGAGGCGCCGCCGGCGGCGAGCACCAGATAGGACAGCGCGTAGAACGGGCTGGCCAGCCAGCGCTTGCCCGGATCGGGATGGGTGTCCGGCCCGGTGCAGATCGAGGCGGTGATGGCGGCGAGGTTGGAGGTGAGCGAGCCGAAGAAGGCGGTGACCAGCGAGGACAGCCCGGTGACGGCCAGGATCGGCGGGGTGGGCGGCCGGTAGCCGGCGGCCTGCAGCACCGCGAGGCCGGGCAGGTTCTGCGAGGCCATGGTGACGATGTAGAGCGGCACGCCGACGCCGATCAGCGCCTGCGCATCGAATGCCGGCCAGATGAACGTCAGCACCGGCGCCGGGACGGCGTCCGGCAGCGGCCCGACGCGGCCGAGGAAGAAGGCCAGCGCGATGCCCAGCGCCAGGATCGCCAGCACCGCGCCGAAGGGGCTGATGCGCCGGGCGACGAGGAACATCGCGATGAGCGGCAGCACCAGCAGCGGGTCGGCCTGGGCGGAGGTGAACACGGCGGCGCAGAAGCGGAACAGCACGCCGGCCAGCATGGCGGCGGCGATGGCGACCGGCAGCCGCTGCACCAGCGCGCCGAGCGGCTTCACCGCCGCGGTGACGAGGATGAGCCCGGCGACGAGGAGGAAGGCGCCGACCGCGGTGTGCGGCGTGAGGCCGTGCGAGCCGGCGATCAGCGCCGCGCCCGGCGTCGACCAGGCGGTGATGATCGGCATGCGGTAGCGCCAGCCGAGGAAGGCGGAGGTCGCCGCCATCGACAGGCACAGGCCGATCACCGCCGAGGAGATCTGATCCGGGCTCGACCCCACCGCCTGGGCGGCGGCGACAATGAGGGCGAGCGTGCCGCCGAAGCCGACCAGCGCCGCGACGATGGCGGAGGTGACGACGGAGGCGCGCAGGGCGGGAGACGACGGATCGGACGAGGCGGCGGGCATGGCGGGCACCACGGCAGAAGGCAGGAGGAGCCTTGTGCCATGCCGGAGCGGCGGCGTCACGCAGGCGGCGTCATGCAGGCGGCACCCGCCTCGGGTCGGCCGGCCCGGGGGGCCTTCCGAAGCCTGGCCGGCGGGGGGCGGGGCGCCGGCGCGGCGTCCTCATGGGCGCCGCATGGGGAGGGGCAACGATGGCCGCAACGAGGGCCGTGTGGGACGGCCGGGCTCCCGCTCGCCTTGGCAAGCCCGATGGCCGACACTATGTCGGGCAGAGAGGAGCCCCGCCCGACGTGAACCTTCCCAATACCATCACCGTCCTGCGTCTGTTCGCCGTGCCGGCGGTGGTGTGGGCCATTGCCGACGGCCGCATCGCGCTCGCCTTCTGGATCTTCCTCGCCGCCGGCATCTCCGACGCCGTGGACGGCTTCATCGCCCGGCATTTCGACATGCAGAGCGAGCTCGGTGCCTATCTCGACCCGGTGGCGGACAAGGCGCTGCTGGTATCGATCTATGTGGCGCTGGCGCTGGCGGGCCAGGTGCCCGGCTGGCTGGCGCTCGCCGTGGTGGTGCGCGACGTGCTGATCGTCGGCGCGGTGGCGGCCGCCTTCGCGATGGAGAAGCCGGTGACGATCCGGCCGCTGATCGTCTCCAAGCTCAACACCGCGGCGCAGATCGGCTTCGCGGCGCTGATGCTGGGCGCGCGGGGCTTCGACATCCCGATCGGCCATGCCTATCAGGTGGGCCTGGTGCTGGTGGCCGGCCTTACCGCCCTGTCCGCGCTCGCCTATCTTTTCGAGTGGAGCCGGCACCTCGCCCGCTGAATTGCGGGGAGACGCGATCGCGCCGCCATGATTTTCCTGTATCAATGCCGGTGACGGGGGCGCGAAAGCGCGGCGCGAACACAAGGATCGGTCGAACCGCATGATGTGGCACAAGCAGGTGACGTTCTGGCTGAGCTTCCTGACGGCCATCGTGCTGATCTGCTGGCTGCTCTCGGGCGTGCTGCTGCCCTTCGTCGCCGGCCTGGCGCTGGCCTATTTCCTCAACCCGGTGACGACGCATCTGGAGCGCCTCGGCGTCAACCGGCTGGTGGCGTCGCTGGTCACGATCGCGCTGACGCTGCTGGTCGGCATCCTCCTGCTGCTGCTGGTGGTGCCGATCTTCGGCGCCCAGTTCTCCGCCTTCCTGGAGCGGCTGCCGGAATACATCGTCAAGCTGCAGAACATGGCGACCGGGGAGGGCGCGCGCTGGCTGAAAGC
This sequence comes from Ancylobacter oerskovii, assembly GCF_018390555.1. Classification (GTDB taxonomy): domain Bacteria; phylum Pseudomonadota; class Alphaproteobacteria; order Rhizobiales; family Xanthobacteraceae; genus Ancylobacter; species Ancylobacter oerskovii. Next base: position 396,938 of record NZ_JAHBGB010000044.1, read on the forward strand.
GGCGATAGGCGACCGGCTGCCCAACATCCAGCAGAGCCTGAGCCAGCTGGTGACGCAGGGCGCCTCCTATATTCTCGGCTTCGTGCAATCGATCTGGACCGGCGGGCAGGCACTGATCTCGCTGTTCTCGCTGGTAGTGATCACCCCGGTCGTCGCCTTCTATCTGCTAAACGACTGGAACGACATGGTGGCCAAGGTGGATTCCTGGCTGCCGGTGAAGAATCGCGACAAGATCCGTGAGATCGCCCGCGATATGGACCGCGCCATCGCCGGCTTCGTGCGCGGGCAATCGCTGGTGTGCCTGATCCTCGGCGCCTTCTACGCGATGAGCCTGACGCTGGCCGGGCTGAACTTCGGCTTCGTCATCGGCCTCGTCTCCGGCATCATCACCTTCATCCCCTATGTCGGCTCGCTCACCGGGCTGCTGCTGGCCGGCGGCGTCGCCATCGTGCAGTTCTTCCCGGACTACACGATGATCGGCCTCGTCATCGGCATCTTCGTCTTCGGCCAGTTCATCGAGGGCTACATCCTCTCGCCCAAGCTGGTGGGCGACAGCGTCGGCCTGCACCCGGTGTGGCTGATGTTCGCCCTGCTGGCCTTTGGCTACCTGCTCGGCTTCCTCGGCCTGTTGCTCGCCGTGCCGCTGGCCGCGGCGGTGGGGGTGCTGGTGCGCTTCGCCATCCGCCAATATCTCGACAGCCCGCTCTACACCGGCGAGGAAGAGGGCGAGCCCGATGCCGGCCCCGAGGTCCGCTGAAGCCATGCCCGTGCGTGACGTGCCCGCCCGCCAGCTGCCGCTGGACCTGCCGCCGATGGAAAACCGCAGCCGCGCCGACTTCCTCGTCGGCCCGGCCAACGAGCCGGCGCTGGCGCTGATCGACGGCTGGCCGCACTGGCCGGCGCGGGCGGTGGCGATCACCGGCCCGGCGGGGGCCGGCAAGTCGCATCTCGCCGCGCTGTTCGCCGAGGCGAGCGGCGCCCGCATCGTGCCGGCGGCGGCGCTGCGGCGCGAGACGGTGCCCGAGGCGCTGGCGGCGGGGGCGCTGGTGCTGGAAGATCTCGGCGAAGGGGGCCTCGACGAGGCGGCGCTGTTCCACCTGCTCAACCTGGTGGGCGAGCAGCAGGCGCATCTGCTCGTCACCTCCCGCCAGCTGCCGGCGGTGCTCGCCGGGACGCTGGCCACCCGCGACCTCGCCTCGCGGCTGCGGGCGATGCCGGCGGTGCGGCTGGGCGCGCCGGACGACGCGCTGCTGGCGGCGGTGGCGGTGAAGCTGTTCGCCGACCGGCAGATCACCCCCGACGAGGCGCTGATCGGCTACCTGATGGCGCGCGTCGAGCGGTCCTACGCCGCCATCGGCGCGCTGATCGCCGAGCTCGACCGCGAGGCGCTGGCGCGCAAGCGGCCACTGACCCGGGCGCTCGCCGCCGAATTGCTGCGGGCGCGCGCCGAACCGGACGCGGAAGATGACGGCCGCGCTGCCGGGGACCACCGGGATACGGCCGATGAAGGGGATTGACCGTAGGTGAAGCGTTCTATGTCATCCAACCGTCACGCGGCGCAGCGATTTTCCCGCCGAAACAAAGTGCCCAAGCCTGCCCGGCGCAGCGCCCGAAAGACCGAGCCGACAGCCGTGATGGAGACCGAAATGGCGACGACCGAAGCGAATGCACCCGTGCCGGCCGCTGTCCAGCGGCCGCTCGAGGACGACCTGATGACCTCGCCGGACCGCTTCATCAACCGCGAGCTCTCCTGGCTGCAGTTCAACCGCCGCGTGCTGGAGGAAGCCTCCAACCGCGCGCATCCGGTCCTCGAGCAGCTGCGCTTCCTGTCGATCTCGGCGAATAATCTCGACGAGTTCTTCATGGTGCGGGTGGCCGGGCTGAAGGAGCAACTGCGCGAGGGCTTCACCGGCAAGAGCCCGGACGGGCTCACCCCGGGCGAGCAATTGCCGCTGATCGCCGCCGCGGTCGCCGAGCTGGCCCACGACCAGCAGACGCGCTGGCGCGAGCTGCGCGGCGAGCTGGTCGATGCCGGCATCGTGCTGGTGGACGGCGCCGGGGTGGAGAAGGGCGACCGGGCGGTGCTCGACGAGTTCTTCCTCAGCCGCGTCTTTCCCGTGCTGACCCCGCTCGCCATCGACCCGGCGCATCCCTTCCCCTTCATCCCCAATCTCGGCTTCTCGCTGGCCCTGCAGCTGGCGCGCATCCATGACGGGCGCCGGATGAACGCGCTGATCCGCGTGCCGGCCAAGATCGACCGCTTCATCCGCCTGCCGGACGGCGAGGGCGGGGCGGCCCGCTTCATCACGCTGGAGCAGATGATCGGCCTGTTCATCGGCCGCCTGTTCCCCGGCTACCAGGTGAAGGGTCATGGCGGCTTCCGCGTCATCCGCGACAGCGACCTCGAAGTGGAGGAAGAGGCCGAGGACCTGATGCACCTGTTCGAGACCGCGCTGAAGCGCCGCCGCCTCGGGCAGGTGATCCGCATGGAGATCGACGCCTCCATGCCGGAGGAGCTGCGCAGCTTCGTCGCCCGCGAGCTCGGCGTCGCCGAGGACGAGATCTTCCTCGTCGAGGGCGTGCTGGCGCTGAACGAGTTCAGCCAGCTGGTCGGCATCGACCGGCCCGACCTCAAGTTCAAGCCCTACAACCCGCGCTTCCCCGAGCGCATCCGCGACCATGCCGGCGACTGCTTCGCGGCGATCCGCGAGAAGGACCTCGTGGTCCACCACCCCTACGAATCCTTCGACGTGGTGGTGCAGTTCCTGCGGCAGGCGGCGCGCGACCCGAACGTGGTCGCCATCAAGCAGACGCTGTACCGCACCTCCTCCGACAGCCCGATCGTCAAGGCGCTGGCCGAGGCGGCGGAGGCCGGCAAGTCGGTCACCGCGCTGGTGGAGCTGAAGGCGCGCTTCGACGAGGAGGCGAACATACGCTGGGCGCGCGACCTGGAACGCGCCGGCGTGCAGGTGGTGTTCGGCTTCCTGGAGCTGAAGACCCACGCGAAACTCTCGCTCGTCGTGCGGCGCGAGGGCGGGGCGCTGGCCAGCTACTGCCATGTCGGCACCGGCAACTACCACCCGATCACCGCGCGCATCTACACGGATCTGTCCTTCTTCACCGCCGACCCGGTGATCGGCCGCGACGTGGCGCGGATCTTCAATTTCATCACCGGCTATGCCGAGCCCGCCGAGCTGGAGGCGATGTCGGTGTCGCCGCTGACGCTGAAGTCGCGCATCCTCGACCATATCGACGCCGAGATCGGCTTCGCCAAGGCCGGCAAGCCGGCGGCGATCTGGCTGAAGATGAACGCGCTGGTGGACCCCACCGTCATCGACGCGCTCTACCGGGCGAGCCAGGCCGGCGTCGCGGTGGACATCGTGGTGCGCGGCATCTGCTGCCTGCGCCCCGGCGTGCCCGGCTTCTCCGACAACATAAGGGTGAAGTCGATCGTCGGGCGCTTCCTCGAGCACCCGCGCATCTACTGCTTCGGCAACGGCCACGGCCTGCCGCATGCCGAGGCGGCGGTCTACATCTCCTCCGCCGACCTGATGCCGCGCAACCTCGACCGGCGCGTGGAATCGCTGTGCCCGATCACCAATCCGACGGTGCACATGCAGATCCTCGACCAGATCATGGTCGCCAATTTCGAGGACAACCAGCAGAGCTGGCGCATCTTGCCGGACGGCTCCTCGCAACGCATAGTGGTGGAAGAGGGGATCGAGCCCTTCAACGCGCAGCAGTACTTCATGACCAACCCGAGCCTCTCGGGTCGGGGCAAGTCGCTCAAGGAATCCTCGCCGCGCAACCTCGTGCGTCGCCGCGGCCGCAATACGTGACAGCATGACAAATGAGACCCACGAGGCCCATAGCGGCCTCGTCCAAGGCACGCCGGTCGCGGTGATCGACATCGGCTCCAATTCCGTACGCCTCGTCGTCTATGAGAGGCTGGCGCGCTCGCCGACGCCGATCTTCAACGAGAAGGCCTCCTGCGCGCTCGGCCGCGAGGTGGCGACCACCGGCCGGCTGAACGCCGACGCGGTGGCCAAGGCGCTCGCCGCGCTCACCCGCTTCCGCGCCCTGTGCGACCGCATGGGCGTGGGCAGCGTGCGGGTGATCGCCACCGCCGCCGCGCGCGACGCCGAGAACGGCGGCGAGTTCATCGCCGCCTGCACCGAGATCTGCCGCACCGAGGTGGAGCTGCTCTCCGGCAAGCGCGAGGCGCAGCTCTCCGCGCTCGGCATCATCTCCGGCGTGCATCACGCCAATGGCGTGGTCGGCGATCTCGGCGGCGGCTCGCTGGAGCTTGCCGACGTGCACGGCCAGCATATCGGCGCCGGCGTGACCTTCCAGCTCGGCGGCCTCGCCTTGCAGGAGCGCTCCGGCCGCTCGCTGAAGAAGGCCGACAAGATCGTCAAGGATGCGCTCGCCAAGGAAACCCGGCTGGAGCACCTGAAGGGGCGCACCTTCTACGCGGTGGGCGGCACCTGGCGCGCGCTGGCGCGGCTGCACATGTTCCAGCGCGGCTACCCGCTGCATGTGATGCACGGCTACATCATGCCGGCCAAGGAAGCGCTGGAATATGTGCGCCTGCTGCGCCGGGTGCCGATCGACACGCTGTCGCGCATCGAGACGGTGTCGGACGTGCGCCGGCCGCTGCTGGCCTATGGTGCCGTGGTGCTGGAGCACATCCTGCGCATCGGCAAGCCGGCGAATGTGTACATCTCGGCGCAGGGCGTGCGCGAGGGCCTGCTGTTCGAGGCGCTGTCCGAGCGCGAGCGCAAGATCGACCCGCTGATCGCCGCCTCGGCCGAACTCAACGAGCTGCGCTCGCGCTCGCCGCTGCATGGCGAGGAGCTGTTCGCCTGGACCGACCGCTTCATGGCGAGCTCCGGCATCGAGGAGAGCCAGGAGGAGAGGCGGCTGCGCCACGCTGCCTGCCTGCTCGCCGATATCGGCTGGCGGGCGCATCCCGATTATCGCGGCGAGCAGAGCCTCAACCTGATCGCCCACGCCTCCTTCATCGGCCTCGACCATCCCGGCCGCGCCTTCCTGGCGCTGGCGATCTACTACCGGCACATGGGGCTGGTCGACGAGGACCTGTCGCCGCGCATCCGCGAGCTGGTCTCGACCCGGCTGCTGGACCGGGCGCGCATCCTCGGCGCGGCGATGCGGGTGGGCTACATCCTCTCCGCCGCCATGCCGGGCACGCTGCCGGTGGCGCCGATGACGGTCGACAAGGGCCGGCTGGTGCTGCATCTCGAGGGCAATCTCGCGCCGCTCGCCGGCGAGCGCGTGCTCAGCCGCCTGCGCTCGCTGGCCCGGCTGATCGGCCGCGAACCGGTGGTGGTGACGTAGGGATTGCCGGTGCGTGGCGGGCAGGCGCCGGGCGGCAGGCTTGCCGGCCGGCCGCTCCCGGCCTAGCCTTGCGGCATGATGATCATGTCCTCTTTCTTCCCGCTTGCCTGACCGGACCGCCGCGCTGCGCGCGGCATGAACCGACAGGTATCAACGGCGCCGCCCTGCGGCCGCCGAACGGGACGCATCGACATGTCAAACATTCCCGCACCGGGCCTGGAGACGGCCTGGATCGAGCCTTTCATCGACAAGGGGTTCCTGCGGCTGGACGGCGCGTTCAGCCGCGCGCTCGCCCGCGAGGGGCGCGAAGCACTGTGGAGCGCCATCGGGAGCGCCATGGGCCTCTCCCCGCACGCGCCGGCCGGCTGGACGCAACCGGTGGTTCGGCTCGGTTTCCAGAGCGGCCGGCCCTTCGTCGAGGCGGCGAACACGCCGCGCCTGCATGCCGCCTATGACGCACTGGCGGGAGAGGGGCGCTGGATCGCTCCCGCCGGGCTCGGCACCTTCCCGATCCGCTTTCCCTCGCCGGACGATCCCGGCGATGCCGGCTGGCATGTCGATGCGAGCTTCGGCACCGGGAACCCGGACTTCATGCAGTGGCGCGTCAATGTCAGGAGCCGGGGGCGGGCGCTGCTGATGCTGTTCCTGTTCTCCGATGTCGGGCCGGACGATGCACCGACCCGCCTCCGCATCGGCTCGCACGCCGCCATCGCCCGACGCCTGCTGCCGCATGGCGAGGAGGGGATGACGCTGGCGGAACTGGCGGCGGACGATTTCGCGCAGACGGCGGCCCTACCCGAGGCACTGGCGACCGGGGAGGCAGGCACGGTCTATCTCTGCCATCCGTTCCTGGTGCACGCGGCGCAGCCGCATCGCGGCCATGCGCCGCGCTTCCTGGCGCAGCCGCCCTTGCTGCCGAAGGGGCCGTTCGATCCCGCGCAGCCGCCGTCGCCGGTGCAGATCGCCATCCGCAAGGCCTGCGGGCTGCCCCGCTAGGCCCGGACGGGCGGCAAGCGGGGTGCTATCGATCCAGCGCGATCACCCGGCCGCGCTGCATGGCGAGGGCGAGGCGGCCCTCCTTCAGGGCGAGTGCCTTCTCGCCGAACAGCTCGCGCCGCCAGCCGGCGAGCGCGGGCACTTCCGGCTCGTGATCGGCGGCGATGCGCTCGAGATCGTCCACGGTGGCGATCACCTTGGCGGCGACGCCGTGCTGCTCGGAGGTCATGCGCAGCAGCACCTTCAGCAGTTCCACCGTCGCCGAGGCGCCGTTGGAGAGCGGGCGCTCGCGCTCGATCATCGGCAGCGTCTTCGGGTCGCGCTCCAGGCCGGCGCGCACCGCTTCCAGGATCTGCTCGCCGGTGCGCGAGCGCTCGAAGCCCTTCGGGATCGAGCGCAGGCCGGCAAGGCGCTCCGGCGTGGTCGGGTGCTGGGCGGCGATCTCGCCGAGCACCTCGTCCTTGAGGATGCGCGAGCGGGGAATGTCGCGCGACTGCGCCTCGCGCTCGCGCCAGGCGGCGACTTCCATCAGCACCGCGAGGTCCTTCGGCTTGCGCACCCGCGAGCGCAGCCGCTCCCAGGCCCGCTCCGGCTCCTGGCGATAGGTGTCGGGCGAGGTGAGCACCGCCATCTCCTCCGTCACCCACTCGCTGCGGCCACGCTTGGCGAGATCGGCGTCGAGCTTGCGGTAGACGTCGCGCAGATGGGTGACGTCGGCCTCGGCATAGGTGATCTGCGCCGCCGAGAGCGGGCGGCGCGACCAGTCGGTGAAGCGCAGCGACTTGTCGAGCACCGCGCCGGTGAGGCGCTGCACCAGCTGGTCGTAGGAGATGCTGTCGCCATGGCCGAGCACCATCGCCGCCACCTGGGTGTCGAACACCGGATGCGGGATGATGCCGGCGAGATGCCAGACGATCTCGATGTCCTGCCGCCCGGCGTGGAACACCTTCAGAACCTGCTCGTTCGCCATCAGATCGAACAGCGGCGCGAGGTCGATTCCCTCGGCGATGGCGTCGACCACCACCGCCTCCTCGGTGGAGGCGAGCTGCACCACGCAGAGCTTCGGCCAGAAGGTGCTCTCGCGCAGGAACTCGGTGTCGACGGTGACGAAGGGATGCCGGGAAAGGCGTTCGCACGCGGCGGCGAGGGAATCGGTGGTCGTGATCATGTCCATAGTGGCAATTTCATAGCGGAAGAAACCGCCGGAAACGACCGCGAATTCGGCATGACCTTGCGAAAGCGTTAACCATCCTGCGCTAGGGTCCGCCGGCATCAGCGCCCGCCGGCCGGCCGGCTCCAACAGGAAACCCCGATCATGAAGAAGACGCTTCTCGTTCTCGCCTTCGCGGCGGCTGCCGCCAGCGCCCCGGCCTCGGCGAAGGAGCGCGTGGATGCCGGCGTGCTGGTGTGCAGCGTCGGTTCCTCGATCAGCATGATCGTGTCGTCGAAGCAGGAGCTGAGCTGCACCTTCAAGCCGGTGAACGGCCCGGACGTCAACTACAAGGGCGTGATCAGCCGCGTCGGCCTCGACCTCGGCGTCACCGGGGCGGGCATGATGACCTGGGGCGTGGCCTCGCTGACCAAGAAGGTGACCCCGGCCGCGCTCGCCGGCAAATATGCCGGCGTCTCCGCCGACGTGGCGCTGGGCGTCGGCGTCGGCGCCAATGCGCTGGTGGGTACCGACAAGTCGATCGCACTCAACCCGATTTCGGTCGAGGGCAATATCGGCGCCTCGCTGGCGCTGGGCGTCGCCGAGATGACGCTGACCTACCTGCCGTGATCGCGCCGGCGGCCGGCGCGCGAGCCCGGCCGCCGATACGCCGGAACGCGCGGGCGGGGGTAAGCGAGGAAGGGCTGCATGACGTCGCTCGCCACCAGCTATCCCGCGCTGTCGATCGCGCCCAACCTGCTGGTGGCGGCGCTGCTCGGCATGGTGATCGGGCTGGAGCGCCAGTTCCGCCAGCGCTTCGTCGGCCTCACCACCCATGCGCTGGTGGCGCTCGGCGCCGCCGCCTTCACCTCGATCGCCCTGCTGATCGGCGATGCCACCGATGTCCGCCTCGGCGGGCAGGTGGTGACCGGCATCGGCTTCCTCGGCGCCGGCCTCATCATGCGCGACGGCCTGAGCGTGCGCGGGCTGTCGAGCGCGGCCACCGTCTGGGCGACCGGGGCGGTGGGGGCGCTCGCCGGCTACGGCTTCGCCCTCGAGGCGGCGGAGACCGCGGCGCTGGTGGTGCTCATCAATGTCGCGCTGCCGCGGCTGAGCGTGATGATGGAGCGGCTGGCGCCCGAGCCGAAGGTCGAGCGCTTCTACGTCATCGAGCTCACCTGCGCGTCGCGCGACGAGGCGGATATCCGCACGCGCCTGCTCGCCGCCATCCAGACGCATGAGCTTCGCCTGCAGGCGCTGGAAAGCCATCTGATCGAGGGGTCCGGCGACGTCGAGGTCGAGGCGATGGTGTTCAGCAGCCGCGAGGAGGATGCGCGGGTGGAGCGGCTGGTCGGCGAATTCAGCCGCTCGCCGCAGATCTCCGCCGCCAAATGGACCTCGACGGCCCCGCCGGAGTGAGCGGGGCGAGGGACCGGCACGCGCCGGCCATCTCCGGCCTTGCCCGGGCGGCGATCCCGTCTTGGGCGCGATCCCGTCTTGGGCGCGATGCCGTCTTGGACATTGACAAACCGCGCGCCCGCATGCACCCCTCCGCCCGCCCGCGGGGGTGCCGGAGACCGGCGCCGCCGGGCGTCGTCGTTCGTCCGCCGTTCCGGTTTGAGGTTACGCCATGCATCGCTATCGCTCGCACACCTGCGGGGCCCTTCGCTCAAGCGATGTCGGCTCCACTGCGCGGCTCTCCGGCTGGTGCCATCGCATCCGCGACCATGGCGGCGTGCTGTTCATCGACCTGCGCGACCATTACGGCCTGACCCAGGTGGTGGTCGATCCCGACAGCCCGGCCTTCAAGCTGGCCGAGGCGGTGCGCGCCGAATGGGTGATCCGCGTCGACGGCCGGGTGCGCAACCGCCCCGAAGGCACCACCAATGCCGAGCTGCCGACCGGCGAGGTCGAGCTCTATGCCACCGAGATCGAGGTGCTCGGCCCCGCCGCCGAGCTGCCGCTGCCGGTGTTCGGCGACATCGAGTACCCGGAGGAGACGCGGCTGCGTTACCGCTTCCTCGACCTGCGCCGCGAGAAGCTGCACAAGAACATCATGACGCGCGGCGCCATCATCGACGCCATGCGCACCCGCATGAAGGGGCAGGGCTTCTTCGAGTTCCAGACCCCGATCCTGACCGCCTCCTCGCCGGAGGGTGCGCGCGACTTCCTGGTGCCGAGCCGCATCCATCCCGGCACCTTCTACGCGCTGCCGCAGGCGCCGCAGCAATACAAGCAGCTGATCATGATGAGCGGCTTCGACCGCTACTTCCAGATCGCCCCCTGCTTCCGCGACGAGGACCCGCGCGCCGACCGCCTGCCGGGCGAGTTCTACCAGCTCGACCTGGAGATGAGCTTCGTCGAGCAGGAGGACGTGTTCGCCGCCGTCGAGCCGGTGATCACCGGGGTGTTCGAGCAGTTCGCCGAGGGCAAGCCGGTCACCAAGGAGTGGCCGCGCATTCCCTATGCGGTGTCGATGCGCAAATACGGCACCGACAAGCCGGACCTGCGCAACCCGCTGGAAATGAGCGAGGTCTCCGAGCATTTCCGCGGTTCCGGCTTCAAGGTGTTCGCGCGCATGCTCGAAGACCCGAAGAACGAGGTCTGGGCGATCCCCGGCCCGACCGGCGGCAGCAGAGCCTTCTGCGACCGCATGAACAGCTGGGCGCAGGGCGAGGGCCAGCCGGGGCTCGGCTACATCATGTGGCGCGAGAACAATGAGGGCGCCGGCCCGCTCGCCAACAATATCGGCCCGGAGCGCACCGAGGCGATCCGCCAGCAGCTCGGCCTCGGTGCCGGCGATGCCGCCTTCTTCGTCGCCGGCAACCCGGAAAAATTCGTCAAGTTCGCCGGCGCGGCGCGTACCAAGGTGGGCGAGGAGCTGAAGCTGGTCGATTTCGACCGCTTCGAGCTGGCCTGGATCGTCGACTTCCCGTTCTACGAGTGGAGCGAGGACGAGAAGAAGGTCGACTTCTCGCACAACCCGTTCTCCATGCCGCAGGGCGGGCTCGACGCGCTGAAGAACCAGGATCCGCTGACCATCAAGGCGTTCCAGTACGACATCGCCTGCAACGGCTACGAGATCGCCTCCGGCGGCATCCGCAACCACCGCCCCGAGACGATGGTGAAGGCGTTCGAGATCGCCGGCTATGACGAGGCGACGGTGCAGGAGCGCTTCGGCGGCATGTACCGCGCCTTCCAGTATGGCGCGCCGCCGCATGGCGGCATGGCGGCGGGCGTCGACCGCATCGTCATGCTGCTCTGCGGGGTGTCGAACCTGCGCGAGATCTCGATCTTCCCGATGAACCAGCAGGCGCAGGACATACTGATGGGCGCGCCCTCGGCGGCGACGCCCAAGCAGCTGCGCGAGCTGCATATCCGCGTCAACGCGCCGGAGAAGTGAGGGCGGGCGACCGACCCCCGCGCCACGGCATAAAGCCGCGTCCCGCAGGGGACGCGGCTTTTATTTTTTGGTCGCCGCTCCCCCCGCTGCTCGGCCGGGGGCGAGGGAGGGCGAGCGTTCCGGCGCGAGGCCGCGCCTTCTACGGCGTATTCACCACCTGGATGTTCACCCGGTCGATGAGGCTGGTCGGGTCGTCGCGCAGCGCCTCGACGGCGGTAAGCAGCGGCAGCGGCGGCGTGCGCGGCGTGAGGCGCAGCGACAGCGTGCCCATCGGCTTCTGCAGGAAGCCGACCAGCGCCTGCACCGCCGGATCGAGATCCGGCCGGTCGCCGGCGACGGGGCCGAGCAGCATTTCCGCGAAGCCGGCGAAGAGCTGGCGCAGCATCTGCGGCGACACGCCCTGCTCGCGGGCCGCCTCGGCGAGCTTGCGGTCGTAGAGGCCGGAATCGGTGAGCGTGAGCTGCACCATGTCGACATTGGCGACCATCGCCGCGCCGAGCGCCGTCGCAGCATCCGGCGAGAAGGCGGCGGCCTCGACATGGCCGAGCCGCGCCTTGCCGTGCAGCGCGAAGGAATCCGACATCTCCGCATAGACCGGATCGACCAGCACGGTCTTGTCGCCGGGGTTCCAGCGGGCGGCGAGGTCGAGCGACAGGCTGGCGCGCGACACGTCGTCGGGCACCAGCAGCGCCAGCGGGCTGCCTTCCGGCAGGCCGGCGGTGGGGCCCGAGCCGCGCAGCTTGAAGGCGAGGCGGCTCGGCACCGCCCCTTCGGCGGCGTCCCAGGACAGCGACAGCGTGTCGAGCCGCGTCGGCTCCTTCGTGCCGGGCAGCGTCACCTGCGCGCCGGATATATCGAGGCTGGCGAGGGTGGCGATCAGCGCGACGAGGCTGGCCGGATCGCTCGCCACGTCCTGGCTGATCACCGCCTGCGCGCCGACGCGCAGCGCCGTGCCCGGCCGCAGGCCGCCAAGGGCCAGCCGCTGCAGGGCCAGCGTGCCGCCATCCGGCATCGTGCCCGACATGTCCTCCATGGCGAGGAGATCGAGGCGCCCGTTCTCCAGCCGCCCGAGCCTGATGGCCTTGACGCCGAGGGTGGAGCCGTCCGGCTCCTTGCTTTCCAGGCCCTCGAAGACGCCGCCGCCGAAGCGCAGCGCCTCATAGGTGCCGGCGAGGCCGGTGAGCAGGGCGGCGACCTCGTGGGGCTCGGGCTCCTTGCCCTCGGCCGCCAGCAGCCGCAGGCGGGTGCCGGTCTCGATCAGCTGCTCGGCCGGCACGCCGGACGGCTGCAGCGCGATGTCGCGAATTTCCATCTTCGCCCAATGCTGGGCGGTGCCGTTATCGGCGGTGAAGCGATAATTCTCCGCGCGCACCGCGCCGTAAAGCGTGCGGAACGCGGTCTCGCGCGGGCGGCGCTCCGGATCGAGCAGGACCAGCGCCGGCACCAGATCGACGGCCTCGGCCACCAGCGGCCCCATCTCGCCCTTGGCCGCCACGGCCGGCGAGCCGCCGATCTGCAGCACGGTCGATTCGACGCTGAGCCGGGCGATCTTGCCGGCGTCGAGACGCTCCAGCGTCGTCGGCCCGTAGGTGGCGTCGGTCTCGATCCGGGTCTCGCCCTGTCCGCTGGCGGTGGTGGAGGTGGAGGCGGGGATATCGATCCGCCCGATGCGCGTCGCCTCGACGACGGCAAGCGCCAGCGGCCAGGGCTGGTTGGCCGCGGCCGCGACCTGCGTCGGCCCGACGAAATCGGCGACCGATATCAGCGGCGCCGTGAACCGGCCTTCGACGCCGGGCGAGAGCGGCAGCGGGCCTTCCGCCTCCAGCTCGCGGATTTCCACCTCGCTGGCGGCGACGCGGTCGGCCGCCGGCTGGTCCAGCCCGCGCGCGGTGAGGGCGGCGATTCGCACCTTGCCCTGGCCGGGCGCCTCGACCGAGAGGTCCTTCACCTCGAGACGGCGGTCGAACAGATCGAACGCCACCGCGCCGTGGCGAGCGGTGATGCCGTCGGCCTCCAGCGAGGCGACGAGGGCATCGAGCTGCCGCCGCGCCTCGTGATCGGCGTAGAAGATCAGCCCGAAATAGCCGGCGCCGCCCGCCAGCAGAAGCGCCGCGAGGGCGACAAGGAAGGTCTTGCGCATGAAGCCGTGCCCGAACCCGATTTTCCGCGACGGCCGGTTGCCCGCCGCCAATTCCCGTCCAACCATAAACAACCGCCGAAAGACCAGCATTACAAATTCGGAAAGTCGTTGTACCGCAGCATGAAATGCCTATTCTCCGCCCAGAATTTCCGGGAAGGAAACGTTCAAATGGCTTCTTATATCTCCGACGACCTGCGCTCGGGTGCGCTGGTCTATCACCGGCTCCCGCGTCCGGGTAAGCTCGAAATCCAGGCGACCAAGCCGCTCGCCAACCAGCGCGACCTCGCCCTGGCCTACACGCCCGGCGTCGCCGCGGTGTGCGAGGCGATCGCGGCGGACAAGGAGCTCGCCGCCGAGCTGACCACCAAGCAGAACCTCGTCGCGGTGGTCTCCAACGGCACGGCGGTGCTCGGCCTCGGCAATATCGGCCCGGAAGCCTCCAAGCCGGTGATGGAGGGCAAGGCGGTCCTGTTCAAGAAGTTCGCCGGCATCGACGTGTTCGACATCGAGATCAATGCCCTCGAGATCGACCATGTGGTGAGCGTGGTGGCGGCGCTGGAGCCGACCTTCGGCGGCATCAACCTCGAGGACATCAAGGCGCCGGAGTGCTTCGAGATCGAGGCGCGGCTGCGCGAGAAGATGAACATCCCGGTGTTCCACGACGACCAGCACGGCACGGCGATCATCGTCGCCGCGGCGGTGGTCAACGCGCTGTTCATCGGCGACAAGAAGATCGAGGAGGTGAAGATCGTCACCTCCGGCGCCGGCGCGGCGGCGATCGCCACGCTGAACCTCCTGGTCTCGATGGGGGCGAAGCGCGAGAACATCTTCGTCACCGACATCGAGGGCGTGGTCTATGAGGGCCGCGAGAAGCTGATGGACCCCTATAAGGGGGCCTTCGCGCAGAAGACCGAGGCGCGGACGCTGGCCGAGGTGATCGTCGGCGCCGACATCTTCATCGGCCTCTCCGCCGGCGGCGTGCTGAAGCCGGAGATGCTGAAGAACATGGCCGAGCGGCCGCTGATCATGGCGCTCGCCAACCCGACCCCGGAAATCATGCCGGACCTCGCGCGCGACGCGCGGCCCGACGCGATGATCTGCACCGGCCGCTCGGATTTCCCGAACCAGGTCAACAACGTCCTGTGCTTCCCCTTCATCTTCCGCGGTGCGCTCGACGTGGCGGCGACCACCATCAACGAGGAGATGAAGATCGCGGCGGTGAACGCCATCGCCGAGCTGGCCCGCGAGACGCCCTCCGACGTGGTGGCCCGCGCCTATGGCGGCGAGACGCCGGTGTTCGGCGCCACCTCGCTCATTCCCTCGCCCTTCGACCCGCGCCTGATCCAGCGCGTCGCGCCGGCGGTGGCGAAGGCGGCGATGGAGAGCGGCGTCGCCAAGCGGCCGATCGCCGATTTCGAAGCCTATGACGAGCAGCTCGACCGCTTCGTCTTCCGCTCCGGCCTCGTGATGAAGCCGATGTTCGCCGCCGCCAAGCAGGCGCCCAAACGGGTGATCTATGCCGAGGGCGAGGACGAGCGCATCCTGCGTGCCGCCCAGGTGGTGGTGGAGGAGGGCATCGCCCGGCCGATCCTGATCGGCCGCCCGGCGGTGATCGACACCCGCCTCGCGCGCTTCGGCCTCTCCATCCGGCCGGGCCGCGACTTCGACCTGATCAACCCGGAAGACGATCCGCGCTACCGCGACTATGTGCAGACCTATGTCGAGCTGGCCGGCCGCCGCGGCGTCACCCCGGAGATCGCCCGCACGCTGGTGCGCACCACCCCGACGGTGATCGCCGCCATCGCGGTGATGCGCGGCGACGCCGACACCATGCTGTGCGGCGTCGAGGGCCGGTTCATCCGCCATCTCCGCCACATCCGCACCATCATCGGCCTGGCGCCCGGGGTGCGCGACGTCTCGGCGCTCTCCATGCTGGTGACGCCGAAGGGGGCGTTCTTCATCTGCGATACGCAGGTGTCGACCGACCCCAGCGCCGAGGACCTGGTCGAGATGGCCGTGCAGGCCGCCGGCCATGTGAAGCGCTTCGGCATCGAGCCGCGCATCGCCATGGTGTCGCATTCCGACTTCGGTTCGCGCGACGATGCCAGCGCCCAGAAGATGCGGCTCGCTACCGTGCTGCTGCACCAGCAGGCGCCGGAGCTGATGGTCGACGGCGAGATGGAAGGCGACAGCGCCATCGTGCCGGAGATCCGCGAGCGCGTGCTGCCGGGCAGCAAGCTGCAGGGCGTGGCCAACATCCTCGTCATGCCGAATCTCGACGCCGCCAACATCGCCTACCAGATGGTGAAGGTGTTCGGCGACGCGCTGCCGGTGGGGCCGATCCTCCTGGGCACCGCCAAGCCGGTGCACATCCTCACCCCCTCGGTGACGGCGCGCGGCATCGTCAACATGACGGCGGTGGCGGTGGCCGAGGCCCAGGGCTGAGCCCACGCGACGGCACGGCCGGGCGGAGGGCGCATGTCCTCCGCCGGCCCGGATCGCGGGGCGCCGGCGGGCACCCCGGCAGAGAAGAGAAAGACAGGCAGATGCGGCTCCGCAGTTCCCTCGCGCTCGCCTGGCTCGCCATGGCGGGCCTCGCGGGCTTTTCGCATGTCCCGGCACAGGCGCAGAACAGCACCGCCACCGGCGCCATCATCGGCGGCGTCACCGGCGCGGTGATCGGCGGCGCCGTGACCGGGCGCGGCACCGGTGCGCTGGTGGGCGGTGCGATCGGCGCCGGCACCGGCGCGGTGATCGGCAGCCAGGCCGACCGCAATCGCAACCGTTACCGCGAGTTTTATTTTTGGCGCGGGGGCAACTGCTATCTGCAGCAGTCGAACGGCAGGGTGGTGCGGGTACATCGGCACAATTGCCGCTGAGATGTGGCGATTTGTGGCCTGATTGCGGCGGATAGTGCCGTGCAAAAGCCACAATCGTGACGATCCTGTGCGCAGTCTCGTTTGGCCGAAAGACCGCACGGCGTTCCCGGCGCGGCCTGCCGGTTTGTCTAAGCGCGGCGAAGCGCACGGTTGCCGCCAAGCACCGGTGTGCAAGCAATAACGTGGTCTTCCGAAGGTTTTATCGATGGCTGATACCGGCACCGTTAAGTGGTTCAATGAAACGAAGGGCTATGGTTTCATCCAGCCCGACAGCGGCGGCAAGGACGTGTTCGTTCACATCAGCGCCGTGCAGCGCTCGGGCCTGCAGGGCCTGCGCGATGGCGACAAGATTGCCTTCGAGCTGCAGACCGACCAGCGCTCGGGCAAGACTTCCGCGGTCAACCTGCGCCCGCTTTGATTCCTTGAGTTCGCCCCGGCCGGATTAGCCGGCCGGAGCGGGCTTCCGCAGATAGATTGCCGCCGTCCGCACTGCCGGACGGCGGTTTTCTTTCGTCTGCGCGCATTTCTCGTTGGCGCGACGCCGAGACCCTTGCATTGCCGGTCATTCCGTCTAGTCTCTCCCGCGACTTTGGGCGGACTACTGGGTCGTTTCACCTGCGTTGCCGGTGCACGTTCAGATTTTCTTCCAAATTCGAAATGCGGCCTTGGCCGCACACTGCAACCTTAGGCGAGAGACTACCCTCTATGTCGACCCAGACCGGCACCGTTAAGTGGTTCAATGATCAGAAGGGCTATGGTTTCATCCAGCCCGACAGCGGCGGCAAGGACGTGTTCGTCCACATCAGCGCCGTGCAGCGCTCGGGCCTCCAGGGCCTGCGCGATGGCGAGAAGATCTCGTTCGAGCTGCAGACCGACCAGCGCTCGGGCAAGACCTCGGCCGTCAACCTGCGCGTGAGCTGATCCCGCGCGGGCGGTTTCCGCCCGCTCGACCAGAACGGAGAAGCCGCCTTTCCCGGCCGGGGAGGGCGGCTTTTTCGTGGGCCGTCGAGGCCGGCTTCCGGCGCCGTCGCGAGGCTCCCGAAATACCGATTGCGGCGCGCCCGCCCAAGGTGCTTGGAGGCTTCCGCAAGGGAGAGACCGATGAGCCATGATCGGCCGCACCGTAACTTCCAGGGCATTCCGGGCGACAACACCAACACCGGGACCGTCCGTCTCGTGCTGCTCCTTCTGGCCTTCGTGGCGGTGGTCGGCGGCAGCTTCGGCTATCTGCCGACGCACTGATCGAGGGTGCCGCCAACTCTCCGGCTTCCCTCTCCGGCTTGCCTGCGAAGCCGGCGCAAGAGCCCGTCCTGGCAGGATGCGAAGAGGGCTGGCGGCGGCCATCTTTGTGGTGAAAGATATAGCCGGCTAATTATTAGGCGTGCCGCTCGTCGTGGGCGGGACGGCGCGGGCGTTCCAGCAGCGTCATCGGATGGCCCTGATAGGCGCCATGCCCGAAGGGCACGAAGCCGAGTTTGCCGGCGACATGCAGCGAGGCGCGGTGATCCGGGTGGATCATGCAGGTGACGCGCTCGCCGGTGCCATGCGCGGCGGCCCAATCGAGCGCCGCCGTCATGGCCTCCTGCGCCAGGCCCTTGCCCTGGGCGGCGCCGACCAGCGCCCAGCCGGCTTCCATCGTGCCCTCGATCGACGGGGTGATGGCCCGCTTGAGATCGTGGAAGCCGGCCTCGCCGATGAAGGCGCCGCTGGCGCGATCCTCGATGGCGAAGAAGCCGAAGCCGAGATGGTGCCAGAGCCCGATCTGCCGCAGGAAGCGGCTCCAGGCGGCCTCGCGCGGCAACGGCATGCCGCCGATGAAGCGGATGACGGCGGGCTCGCTCCACATGGCGGCATAGGCCTCGAAGTCGTCGAGGCGATAGGCGCGCAGCCGCAGGCGTGGGGTGAGGAGGGTGGGGATATCGACCATGAGGCTCTCCGGCTGGCGGCGCGGGATCGCGCTCCGTCCGCCGGCGGGTTCCGCGAGGGGTGAAAAGGAGAGGCGGCCGGGCCGCGGATCAGGCCGAGCGCCCGTCATAGGGGGTGGGGGAGAGCCCGGCGACATCGACCTCCTTGAGCACCCGCAGATTCACCGCCGCCATCGGCGTGCCGTCCGGCATCTGGCCCTTGGCGAAGGGCTCGACGCCGCAGGTGTCGCAGAACATGTGGCCGATGACATGGCGGTTGAAGCGGTATTCGTTCAGCCGTTCCTCGCCGGCGAGGATCCTGAAGGCGTCCGCGGGCGCGAAGGCGAGGACCAGCCCCTTGGCCGAGCAGATCGAGCAATTGCAGGCGATGGCGCCGGAAAGATCGAGGCTGCACTCGAACTGCACCGCGCCGCAATGGCAGGCGCCGGCGTAGCGGCGGGCCGCTGAATCGGGGACATCGGACATCGGGGATCTCCTGTCGGGGGGAAGGCGAGGAACCGGCAGGGTGGACGAGGGGGAAGGGGATGTCGAGGAGAGAGCCGGGGAGGCCGTCCGCCGGCAGCATGCCGTCCCCGTTCCGGTGCTGCCCTCCCGAGCGCGACGTCATAGGCTGGAGTGCGGGGCAGGCCGTTCGCTCGGAAGCGCCAAAGAAAAAGGCCGGATCCGCGGATCCGGCCTTTCGCAGGAAGATGTCGGCAGGGCGGGCGGCGTCAGCCTTCCCGCCGGACGGCCACGCTCACGAGCAGCCGGTGGTCGAGCCGCAGGTCTCGCACTTCAGGCAGGTGCCGTTGCGCACCATGGTGAAGTTCTGGCACTCCGGGCAGGCCTCGCCCTCATAGCCCTTGGCGCGGGCGATGGCGCGGGCTTCCGCCTTGGTCGGCTGGGCGCTCGCCGGGGCGGCCGCCGGGGCCGACCAGGGAAGGGCGTCGGTCTCGCCGGCGATTTCCTCTTCCACCTCGGCGTCGGCCTCCGGCTTCAGCGCGGTGGCTCCCTGGGTGAGGCCGCCGCGCAGGCTGGTGACGTTCGCCGCCCCCGCCGCGCGGGTCTCGCCGGCCACCGCCGAGGAGGGCACCACCATCAGGCCCACCGAGCGGCCGCGCGTCAGGCCCTTGGAGACCATGCGCGAGGCAGGGGTTGCCGCGGAGCTCGCCTTGCCCTCGTCCACGCCCTTGCCGAGCGCGTCGAAGTTCGACTCGGACAGGTCGACATGGCCGAGATCGTTGCGACCGAGATAGGACACCGCCAGCTCGCGGAAGATGTAGTCGAGGATCGAGGTGGCATATTTGATGGTGTCGTTGCCCTGCACCGGGCCGGCGGGCTCGAAGCGGGTGAAGGTGAAGGCGTCGACATACTCCTCCAGCGGCACGCCGTATTGCAGGCCCAGCGACACCGAGATGGCGAAGTTGTTGATGAAGGAGCGCAGCGCCGCGCCTTCCTTGTGCATGTCGATGAAGATCTCGCCGAGGCGGCCGTCATCATATTCGCCGGTGCGCAGGTAGACCTTGTGGCCGCCGACCACCGCCTTCTGGGTGTAGCCCTTGCGGCGGTCCGGCATCTTCTCGCGCTCATGCACGGCGACGATGCGCTCGACGATCTTCTCCACCACCTTCTCGACGATCTGGGTGGTGCGGGCGGCGGCGGGCTTCTCGATCAGCGCCTCGACCGCATCCTCTTCCTCGTCGTCATCGGCGACGAGCTGGGAGTTCAGCGGCTGCGACAGCTTGGAGCCGTCGCGGTAGAGCGCATTGGCCTTCAGCGCCAGGCGCCAGGAGAGCAGGTAGGCCTCCTTGCAGTCCTCGACGGTGGCGTCGTTCGGCATGTTGATGGTCTTGGAGATCGCACCCGACAGGAAGGGCTGCGCCGCCGCCATCATGCGGATGTGGCTCTCCACCGAGAGGAACCGCTTGCCGATGCGCCCGCAGGGATTGGCGCAGTCGAACACCGGGTAGTGCTCGACCTTCAGGAAGGGCGCGCCTTCCAGCGTCATGGCACCGCAGACATGGATGTTGGCGGCCTCGACGTCCTTCCGCGAGAAGCCGAGATGGGCCAGCAGGTCGAAGGCGGGATCGGCGAGCTTCTCGGCGGAGACGCCGAGCTTCGCCAGCGTCTCGTCGCCCAGCGTCCAGCGGTTGAAGACGAACTTGATGTCGAAGGCCGACTTCACGCCGGCGTCGATCTTCGCCAGCGTGGCGTCGTCGAAGCCCTTGGCGCGCAGCGTCGAATGGTTGATCGCCGGAGCCTGGGCGATCGAGCCGTGGCCGACCGCATAGGCCTCGATCTCGGCGATCTGGCTCTCGGCATAGCCGAGGGTGCGCAGCGCCTCCGGCACCGCACGGTTGATGATCTTGAAGTAGCCGCCGCCGGCCAGCTTCTTGAACTTCACCAGCGCGAAGTCGGGCTCGATGCCGGTGGTGTCGCAATCCATGACGAGGCCGATGGTGCCGGTGGGCGCCAGCAGCGTGGTCTGGGCATTGCGGTAGCCGTGCTCGGCGCCGAGGGCGAGAGCCTCGTCCCAGGTCGCCTTGGCGCGCTCGATCAGGATCGGATCGGGGCAGGAGGCGTGGTCGAGCGGCACCGGGCTGGTGGCGAGCGCCTCATAGCCGGCGGCCTCGCCATAGGCGGCGCGGCGATGGTTGCGGATGACCCGCAGCATCTGCTCGGCATTCGGCGCGTAGTTCGGGAACGGGCCGAGCTCCTTCGCCATCTCGGCCGAGGTGGCATAGGACACGCCGGTCATGATCGCGGTCAGCGCGCCGCAATAGGCGCGGCCTTCCGCCGAATCATAGGGGATGCCGGAAGTCATCAGGAGGCCGCCGATATTGGCGTAGCCGAGGCCGAGGGTGCGGTACTCGTAGGAGAGCTTGGCGATCTCCTTGGAGGGGAACTGCGCCATCAGGATGGAGATTTCCAGCACCACCGTCCACAGGCGGCAGGCATGCTCGTAGCTCTCGACGTCGAACGAACCGTCCGCCTTGCGGAACTGCAGGAGGTTCAGCGAGGCGAGGTTGCACGCCGTGTCGTCGAGGAACATGTATTCCGAGCACGGGTTCGACGCGCGGATCGGGCCGCCGGCCGGGCTGGTGTGCCAGTCATTGATGGTGGTGTGGAACTGGATGCCGGGATCGGCGCAGGCCCAGGCGGCGTGACCGATCTTCTCCCACAGCTCGCGGGCCTTCAGCGTCCTGGTGATCTTGCCGGTGGTGCGGCCGACGAGGTTCCAGTCGGCATCCGCCTGGACCGCGTTCAGGAAGGCGTCGTCGACGCGCACCGAATTGTTGGAGTTCTGGCCGGCCACCGTGAGGTAGGCCTCGGAATCCCAGTCGGTGTCGTAGATCGGGAAATCGATGTCGGTGTAGCCCTGCTGGGCGAACTGGATGACGCGGCGGATGTAGTTCTCCGGCACCTGCGCCTTCTTGGCGGCGCGGATCTCGCGCTTCAGGGCGGGGTTCTTCTCCGGGTCGTAGCAGTCGTCGCCCTCGCCCTCGCAGTTCACGCAGGCCTTCATGACGGCCTTCATGTGCCTGGCGACGAGCTTGGAGCCGGCGACGAGGGCCGCGACCTTCTGCTCCTCCTTCACCTTCCAGTCGATATAGGTCTCGATATCCGGGTGGTCGGCGTCGACAACCACCATCTTGGCGGCGCGGCGGGTGGTGCCGCCCGACTTGATGGCGCCGGCCGCGCGGTCGCCGATCTTCAGGAAGCTCATCAGGCCGGAGGAGCGGCCGCCGCCGGACAGGCGCTCGCCCTCGCCGCGCAGGGCGGAGAAGTTGGAGCCGGTGCCCGAGCCATATTTGAACAGGCGCGCCTCACGAACCCACAGATCCATGATGCCGCCCTCGTTCACGAGGTCGTCGCCCACCGACTGGATGAAGCAGGCATGCGGCTGGGGATGCTCGTAGGAGGACTTGGAGCGGGTCAGCTTGCCGGTGGCGTAGTCGACATAGAAATGCCCCTGGCCGGGGCCGTCGATGCCATAGGCCCAGTGCAGGCCGGTGTTGAACCATTGCGGCGAGTTCGGCGCCGCCATCTGCATGGCGAGCATGTAGCGGTGCTCGTCGAAGAAGGCCTGCGCATCCTCCTCCGAATCGAAGTAGCCGCCCTTCCAGCCCCAATAGGTCCAGGTGCCGGCGAGGCGGTCGAAGACCTGCGTCGCCCGGGTCTCGCCGACGAAGCGTTCCTTCTCCGGCAGGGCGGCGAGCGCCTTGTCGTCGGCGGCGCCGCGCCACAGGAAGGAGGGGACGGTCTCCTCCTCGAGGCGCTTCAGCCGCGCCGGCACGCCGGCCTTGCGGAAATATTTCTGCGCGAGGATGTCGCTCGCCACCTGGGAGAAGTGCTCGGGCACCTCGATCCCTTCCAGGCGGAAGACGATGGAGCCATCCGGGTTGCGGATTTCGCTCGTGACGTTGCGGAATGCGATGTCCGCATAGGGTGACCGGCCGGCCTTGGTATAGCGGCGCTCGATGCGCATGATCTTCGTCCCCAACTCGCTCAGAGGCGCGATCCTGTCGTCCGCGCCTTGTTCGATACGGCTTGGCTCTCCGTCCAAGCCACCCCTGTCTCGTCTGGAAACAACCGCCCGAGGCGCCTGCCGTTTCCGTTTCCTGCTGAACCCGCACGCAAAAACGCTCCGGCGATGCCGCCGGAAGAACGCGATGACTGGGCTGAAATCACTGCCGGACCGACACGAACGCCAAACCGCCGGAAGTGAGATCAACCTGTATGAATCGGCGTGTGAGGTCAAGATATAGGGGGTCGGTAAACAGAACCTCTACATCTCGTAGATAGGGGCGGGTGGCCTTGCGTTCCACCCCGAGCCCTTATCGAGCGCGGATTCGTGATCCGAGTCCAGCCGCCAGGCCGCATAAATGCGCGGCACCGGAACAACGAGAAAAGTGGGGACAGTCTCCCGGAGGATATTTTAGTGCGCCCTCGTGACGGGCGTGCGTCGGCCCGGGGCGGTTATGGCCGCCGCGGCCGATGCATGCCGGCCGATGCATGCCGGCCGATGCATGCCGGCCGATGCATGCCGGCCGATGCATGCCGGCCTTTGCATGCCGGCTTTGCATTTGCGCCGGTGGACAGACGCGCTCCCGCACCGCACAACGGCCCGCTTACCGGAGATGGCCGATGAACGGAGCGGATGAGCGGTCCCATGGGACCGCCAGCGAGCTGACCTTTTTCCTTCTCGCCCTTGCGGCGGGCGCCGGGGCGGCGAATCTCTATTACGCGCAGCCGCTGATCGCGCCGATCGCCGCCGATATCGGGCTCGACGAGAGCGCGGCGAGCCTGATCGTCACCCTCGGCCAGATCGGCTACATCGCCGGCCTGCTGCTGGTGGTGCCGCTGGGCGATGCGATCGAGAATCGACGGCTGCTCGGCCTGGTGCTGCTCTGTGCCGGCGCCGGGTTGACGCTGGCGGCCGGCGCGCCATCGGCGCCGGTCTTCGCCGGCGCGGCGGTGGTCTACGGATTCGGCTCGGTGGTGGCGCAGGTGGCGGTGCCGTTCGCCTCGCATCTGGCCACGCCGCAGGAGCGCGGACGCAGGGTCGGCAATGTCGTCGCCGGGCTGATGACCGGCATCATGCTGGCGCGGCCGGTGGCGAGCCTCGTCGCCCACTGGTTCGGCTGGCGGGCGGTGTTCCTCGTCTCGGCGGTGCTGATGCTGGCGCTGGCGGGCGGCCTGCGCCTGATGCTGCCGCAACGGCGGCCGCAGGGCGGCCTCAGCCTGTGGGCGCTGCTGCGCTCCTTTCCGACGCTGCTGCGCACCCAGCCGGTGCTGCGCCGGCGCATCGCCTACCAGATGCCGATGTTCGGCAGCTTCATCCTGTTCTGGACCGCGGTGCCGCTGGAGCTCGCCGGGCCCGCCTTCGGGCTCGACCAGCGGGGCATCGCGCTGTTCGCCCTTGCCGGGGCGGCCGGCGTGTTCGGCTCCTCGCTGGCCGGACGGCTGGCCGATCGCGGCCATTCGCGGCTGGGCACCGGGCTGTCGCTCGCCAGCGCCGTCCTCGGATTCGCGCTCGCCGCCATCGGCGTGGCGCAGGGCTCGGTAATGCTGCTGGCGCTCGGCGCGGTGGTGCTCGATCTCGCGGTGGCGGCCAATCTCGTCTTCGGCCAGCGGGCGCTGTTCATGCTGGATCCGGCGATCCGGGCGCGGCTGAACGCCCTGTTCATCGCCATGTTCTTCCTGGGCGGCGCGCTCGGCTCGGCGGTGGCCAGCCCGCTTTATGTGCTCGGCGGCTGGAGCGCGGTATCGGTGGCGGGCATCGTCGTCCTGCTCGCCGCGCTCGGCTATTTTGCCACAGAAGGCCGCGGCGGGGCGGCCTGAGCGCCGCCGTGCCGCTCCTTGTCTGGACAGGCGGCGGCGCGGGTGGCATGTTCCCGCCGATTTAGCTTTCGGCCCCGTTTTCGGCCCAAGGGACGCAGCCCGTGAACCTCTCGACCTTCGTCACCGAACTCTTCACCTGGTGGAACGGCAACACCATCGGGACCCGCTTCCACACCTGGCGGCACGGCGAGTTCGTCGGCGAGGATCAGTTCGGCAACAAATATTACCGCACCAAGGGCGGCGCCATCGACCCGGCGCTGGGTTTCGAGCGGCGCTGGGTGATCTTCAACGGCTATGCCGAGGCGACCGCCATCCCGCCGGGCTGGCACGCCTGGATGCACCAGCGCTCCGACGTGCCGCCGAGCAAGGAAGCCTACAAGGCGTATGAGTGGGAGAAGCCGCACCGGGCGAACCCGACCGGCACCGCCAACGCCTATCGCCCGGCCGGCTCCACCCTGGGCTTCGGCCACCGCCCGGCGGTGACCGGCGACTACCGGGCCTGGACGCCCGAGTGAGCGGCCCGGACGTCGGGGCCGCGCGCGCCCTTGTGAGCGCGGCGCCCCTACATCGCCGCATTGCCTCGCCATGTGCCGGGAGGCCGGCCGCGCTGCGGACGGCACCGACAGAGGCTGCATCATGACTTCGGGATCGATCGCCGCGCTTCGACGCCTTCGGCTCGGCCGGCTTCTCGCCGCCGCCGGCACCTGTGCCTTCGCGTGCTCGCTGCTGTCGGGCGTGCCGGCTGCCGCCCAGCAGGGCTGGCAGGGCGGGGTGGAATCGGCCCCGCTGGCGCCGCCGACCGGCGGCCCGGTGGAGAACCCCGATTCGCCGCCTCCGGGCGGGGCGGGCGTTCCCTCGATCATGGAGCCGCCCGTGGGCGGCGAGGCGCCGCGCGGCCAGGATCCCCGCGCCGACGAGCCGCGCGCCCCGGCGGCGCCGCCGCCGGAAGTGCCGGGCAGCGCCACCGTCGGCCCGCAGGGCGACATCGAGGTGGTGCAGCCGCCGGAGCAGAAGATCGCCAACAAGACCGCGGTGTTCTCCGGCCTCGACAAGATCACCGGCCGCATCATCACCTTCGACGCGGCGGTGGGCGAGACGGTGCAGTTCGGCGCGCTGCGCATCACCCCGCGCGCCTGCTACACGCGGCCGGAAAACGAGAAGCAGAACACCACCGGCTTCGTCGAGGTGCAGGAGATCTCGCTCGACGGCGAGATCAAGCCGCTGTTCGGCGGCTGGATGTTCGCGTCCAGCCCCGGCCTGCACGGCATCGAGCACCCGATCTATGACGCCTGGCTGATCGACTGCAAGCAGTCGGCGCCGGTGATCGCCTCGCCGGGCCCCCAGCAGTAGAAATCGCCTTCGCCCTCGAGCGCCCGCGCCAGCAGCACCGCATAGCGCTGGCGCGTCACCTCCACGGCGCCGAAGCGGCGCAGGTGATCGGTGACGAACTGGGTGTCGAGCAGGGTGAAGCCGCCGCGCCGCAGCCGCGCCACCAGATGCACCAACGCCACCTTGGAGGCGTCGCGGGCGCGGTGGAACATGCTCTCCCCGAAGAAGGCCCGGCCGAGCCGGACGCCATAGAGCCCGCCGACCAGCTCCCCGTCCTGCCAGGCCTCGACCGAGTGGCAGAAGCCGCGCGCGTGCAGCTCGCTATAGAGCCTGTGGATGCGGGCGTTGATCCAGGTCGAGGGGCGGTCCGCCGCCGGGGCCGCGCAACCCTGCATCACCGCCTCGAAATCGTGGTCGATGCGGATCTCGAAACGGTCCGAGCGGACGGTGCGGGCGAGGCGCTCGGGGATCACGAAGCTGTCGAGCGGGATGATGCCGCGCTTGTCGGGTTCGATCCAGTAGAGGCCGGGATCATCCGCGCTCTCGGCCATGGGGAAGATGCCGCAGGCATAGGCCTTGAGCAGCACTTCCGGCGTGATCTCGACCTGTTGTGGCTCGTGGGGGCGCGACATGGGCGCAGCATGAGCCAATGCGACGAGGCTGTGAAGGCGCGGCCTTGTCACATTGTGCGCGGCGGGCGTTTCGAGGCCATTGCTGCGTGCGGACCGTCATGACCGGCTCCGTTCCGGGCATCCACGCCTTCGGTTCCGCCCGACACGCCCGGGTGGATGCCCGGGACGCGCCCGGGCCTGACGTCGTGCGGGCGGGGGCGCGATGCCGCGGCCCAAATAGGCGAAGGCGCCCTGCGGCGCCTTCGGAAGCGGTCAGCTGGCCGGCTCGCCTTCGGCGAGGAAGGCTTCGAGCCAGTGGATGTCGTAGGCGCCGCGCTTGATGTCGTCGTTGACCACCAGCTCGCGGAACAGCGGCAGCGTGGTCTCGATGCCCTCGACCACGAACTCGTCCAGCGCCCGCTTGAGGCGCATCAGGCATTCCTCGCGGTTGGCGCCGTGGACGATCATCTTGCCGGCGAGGCTGTCGTAATAGGGCGGGATGGAATAGCCCTGATACACCGCCGAATCGATGCGCACCCCCAGGCCGCCGGGGACGTGCCAGTACTGGATCTTGCCCGGCGAGGGGCGGAAGGTGCGCGGGTGCTCGGCATTGATGCGGCACTCGATGGCATGGCCTTCGATCTTCACATCGTCCTGCGTGTAGCCGAGCGTCTCGCCGGTGGCGACGCGGATCTGCTCGCGGATCAGGTCGAAGCCGGTGATGGCCTCGGTCACCGGATGCTCCACCTGGATGCGGGTGTTCATCTCGATGAAGTAGAACTCGCCGTTCTCGTACAGGAACTCGACGGTGCCGGCGCCGAGATACTTCATATCGCGCATGGCCTTGGCGACGGTCTCGCCGATCCGCTCCCGCTGCTGCGGGGTGATGATCGGGGAGGGGGCCTCCTCCAGCACCTTCTGGTGGCGGCGCTGCAGCGAGCAGTCACGTTCGCCGAGATGGATGGCGTTGCCCTGGCCGTCGCCGAGCACCTGGATCTCGATGTGGCGGGGAGTGCCGAGATATTTCTCGATATAGACCGCGTCGTCGCCAAAGGCGGCGCGGGCCTCGGAGCGGGCGGTCGACAGCGCCGAGGAGAGCTCCTCCGGCGAGCGGGCGACCTTCATGCCGCGTCCGCCACCGCCGGCGGCGGCCTTGATCAGCACCGGGAAGCCGATGTCGGCGGCGACGCGGGCGGCCTCCTCGTCGGTGGAGACCCCGCCTTCCGAGCCGGGCACGCAGGGGATGCCGAGCGCCTTGGCGGTCTTCTTGGCCTCGATCTTGTCGCCCATGATGCGGATGTGCTCGGGCTTGGGCCCGATGAACTTCACGCCGTGATCGATGAGGATCTCGGCGAAGCGGGCGTTCTCGGCGAGGAAGCCGTAGCCCGGATGCACCGCCTCGGCGCCGGTGATCTCGCAGGCGGCGAGCAGCGCGGGGATGTTGAGATAGCTGTCCTTGGCGGCCGGCGGGCCGATGCACACGCTTTCGTCGGCGAGCTTGACGTGCATGGCGTCGGCGTCGGCGGTGGAGTGCACCGCGACGGTGGCGATGCCGAGCTCCTTGCAGGCGCGCAGCACCCGGAGAGCGATCTCGCCGCGATTGGCGATCAGGATCTTGCCGAACATCGGCTTCCTCACTCGATGATCACGAGCGGCTCGCCATATTCGACGGGCTGACCATTGTTCACCAGTATCTGGGTGACGGTGCCGGCGCGCGGCGCGGGAATGGCGTTCATCGTCTTCATCGCCTCGACGATGAGCAGGGTCTGGCCCTCCTTCACCACCGTGCCGATGTCGATGAAGGCGCGGGCGCCGGGCTCGGGGGCGAGATAGGCGGTGCCGACCATCGGCGAGGGCACGACGCCCGGGTGCTTGGCCGGATCCGCGGATGCGGGCGCCGCGCTCGCCGCCGGGGCGGCAGCCACCGGCGCCGGGGCAGGAGCGGCCGGCGCGGCATAGCCCGGCGCCGGGGCGGCATAGACCACCGGCGCGGCGCGGGCGACGCGGATGCGCAGGTCCTCGTGCTGCACCTCGATCTCGGTGAGGTCGCTCTCGGACAGGAGATTGGCGATCTCGCGCACCAGCGCGGGGTCGATGGCGGGTTTGGTGGTTTTCATCATGATCCCGTGACGGTCCTTGCCCGCCTCCCTCAACTCACGCGGCCGTGGTCGCGCGGCTTTCGGCCAGCGCATCGATCGCGAAACGGTAGCCTTGCGCCCCGAAGCCGCAGATCACCCCGCGGGCGACCGACGAAATATAGGAGTGGTGGCGGAAGGCCTCGCGGGCAAAGACATTTGACAGATGCACCTCGATCGCGGTGACGCCGACCGCCTTGATGGCGTCGGCGAGCGCGACCGATGTGTGGGTGTAGGCCGCCGCATTCAGCACCACCCCGAGCGAGCCGCTCGCGCGGTGGATCATCTCGACCATCTCGCCTTCATGGTTGGACTGCCCGAAGACGAGGGAGATTCCATGGCGCTCGCAGGCCGCGCGGCACATCGCTTCGATGTCGGCGAGCGTGGTCCGGCCATAGATGGCCGGCTCGCGCGTGCCGAGCAGGTTGAGGTTCGGCCCGTTGACGACGTGGATGGTGCCGGATTGGATGCTGTCGGTCATGGTGTCCCGATTGACGGCCAAGCCGGCGGAAGCCGGCACGACCGCGGGTTTATAGGCAAAGGCTTGGCCGAGGCCAAGCCCCCAAAGGCTTCAGCGCGGCCCCGCGGCCGGCTTGCCCACGCGTAATTGCGGGAAAGCGCGCCCGCCCGCCGGCGGGCCGCCGTGAAGGCGCGGTTGCGGAGCGGATCAGCAGGCCGCCTTGCCGCAGCTGCGCACGGCGTCGATGGTGCCCTTCAGCTGGTCGTGGCCGACCGCGCCGACGATCACCGCATCGCCCGCCACATAGCTCGGCGTGCCGTCGATGCCGAGCGCGTCGGCGATCTGCATGCTCTCCTGCAACGCGGCGTTGACCTCCGGGCGCGTCATCGCCTTCTCGACCGCCGCACGGTCGATGCCCGCCTCCGCGGCGGCTTCCAGCGCGCGGGCCTTGTTGGCCTGGCCGCGGCCGCCGAGCAGCGCCTTGTGGAAGGCGAGGTACTTCTCCGGCGCGACCAGCTTCACGCCCACCGCCACCTGCGCCGCCTCGACCGAGCCCGGGCCGAGCACCGGGAATTCCTTGAGCACCACCTTGAGCTTGGGGTCGCTCTCGATCAGCTGCACGAGGTCCGGCAGCGAGCGCTTGCAGTAGCCGCAATTGTAATCGAAGAACTCCACCAGCGTGACGTCGCCCTTGGGGTTGCCCACCACCACGCCATGCGGGGAATCGAAGATCTGCGGCTTCAGCTTGGCGATCGCCTGCTTGCGCTGCTCGTCGGCAGCGGCGGCCTGGCGCTTCTGCAGCTCGCCGATCGCCTCCTGGATGACTTCCGGGTTCTTCAGCAGGTAGTCGCGGATGACGCTCTCGAACTCCTTGCGCTGGACGTCGTCGAGCGCGAAGGCCGGCGCGGCGCCGATGCCGAGCGCCAGAGACGCCGCGAGGCTCGCCGCGACCAGGCGGCGCCCGACACGGCGGAAGGGAAGGATCGGCGACATGGCGGTCTCCAGATGGGCGGCGCAGCGCGCGCGATAAAAGGAAGGAAGGGTCATGGCGTCGGCCGTCCGGGCTTCTTCTTCGGCGGCTTGACGTTGACGATGTCGTCCGCCTTCAGCCAGCCCGGCGAGCCATAGGCAAAGGTCTGGCGCGCGCGGGCGGCGAGCTCGCGGGCGAGCTGCACGTCGCCGGAGAGCAGCGCCGACTGGGCGGAGGCTAGGTCGGCATTGGGCAGGTCGCCCTTCTGGCCATAGGCCTGGGCGAGGAAGCGCCAGGCGGCGGCGGATTCCGGCTCGCGCTGGACCCCGAAGGTGAGCTCGCGCACCGCGTCGTCGACCGAAGACTTGTCGTTGGCGGCGACCAGCGCCTGGCCGAGCAGGGTGCGGATGAGCGGCGCGCCGCCGGAGAGCTGCTCCGCGCGGCGCAGCGGCGCGATCGCCTCGCGCGGGCGGCCGGCCTCCAGCAGCGCCTGGCCCTTCAGCTCGTGGAAATAGGGGTTGTTCGGCTGGACGGCGATCAGCGCGTCGATCTGGCGGATGGCGTCCGGCACGGCGCCATAGCGATAGGCGGAGATCGCCCGGGCATAGCGGGCCGGCAGTGAGGTGTTGGACGGCGGATAGCGGCGCGCGACCGCATCGGGAGGCATCGAGAAGCCGACCAGCTTGGCGCGCATCATCTCGTGGCGGGCCTGAAGCTCCGGCGAATCCTTGATGTCCCTGTAGGGGCTCTTGGCGACCAGGTCTTCCAGCGCGGCCACACGCTCGCGGGCCATGGGATGGCTCAGCACATAGGGATCGACGCGCTGGCTGATGAAGATCTGATCGTTCTGCATGCGCTCGAAGGTCTTCAGCATGCCGACCGGCGACTGCTTGGTCGCGGCCAGGTAGCTGATCGCCGAGCGGTCCGCCGCCTGCTCCTGGGCGCGGGCATAGGAGAGCACCGAGCGGCGGGCGATCTCCTGCGGGCCGGCGAGGGCCGCCGCGGCACCGCCCATATTGGCGCCGCCGGCCGCACCGGCCGCCACGCCGCCGGCGGCGAGCAGCGTGCCGATGATCGCCATGGTCTGGGCGTTCTCCATCTCCTGGCGCATGCGGGCGAGGTGGCCGCCGGCGATGTGCCCGGTCTCGTGCGCCAGCACGCCGATGATCTCGTTCGGCGTCTCGCTGCTGGCCAGCGCGCCGGTGTTCACGAAGATGCGCTTGCCGTCCATCACGAAGGCGTTGAAGGACGGATCGGAGATGATGACGACCCTGAGATTCTGCTGCGTCAGCCCGGCGGCCTTCCAGATCGGGCGCATATAGTCGCGCAGCAGGTTCTCGATCTCGGCGTCGCGGATGACGGTCGGGTTGCGTCGGCCGCTTTCCTGCGCGCCGGCGAGGGGAGCGAAGGCGAAGGGCGCGAGCGCCGGCGGCGTGGCGAGGGCCCCGGCCAGCAGCAGCAGGGTCGCCGCCCGCATGGCGTGGCGGCCGGCGCCGGCAGGCCGGTGTTTCGCCTGGCTCCGCCGAAGCGGGGGGTTGTCAAGGCTGGTCAGAAGCATCATCCATCGACTGCATGCGGGTGCCGCGACCTGACCTGCTCTCCGGTCCGGGGTCAAGAGCGGTATGCATCATCTTCGTTTGAACGTAACGTCGCACACGAACCGCAGATTGCGGCACCGATGCGGCGGCAGCCCGAGTCCCTGCCCATGACCGCCTCCTTTCCGTCCCCGTCCCTCCTCGACGCCGCGGCCTCGCTGCTCGCCGCCCCCTCGCGGCGCAGCGACATCGCCCCCTTCATCGTCATGGACGTGATGGAGCGGGCGGCGCAGATCGAGGCGGCCGGAGGGCATGTGGTGCATATGGAGGTCGGCCAGCCGGCGGCGCCGGCGCCGCTCACCGCCCGCGCGGCGGCGCGGCGGGCGCTCGACGAGGGCCGGATCGGCTACACCACCGCGCTGGGGCTGCCGGCGCTGCGCGCCCGGATCGCCCGCCATTACGGCGAGGCCTACGGCGTCGATCTCGATCCGGCGCGGGTGGTGGTGACGACGGGCTCCTCCGCGGGCTTCCTGCTCGCCTTCCTCGCCTTGTTCGAGCCCGGCGACCGGGTGGCGATCGCCAATCCCGGCTATCCGCCCTATCGCCACATCCTCACCGCGCTCGGCTGCGAGCCGGTGCTGATCGAGACCGATGCCGCCTCGCGCTGGGTGATCACCCCGGAGGCGCTGATCGCGGCGCACCGGCAGGCGCCGCTCAAGGGCGTGCTGGTGGCGAGCCCGGCCAATCCGACCGGCACCATGATGCGGCCGGAAGCGCTGGCCGAGCTGATCGCCACCGCCGAGGCGGAGGGCATCCGCTTCATCTCCGACGAGATCTATCACGGGCTCGACTACGCTTTCCCCGCCGCCACCGCGGCGGGGATCTCCCCCAATGCCACCGTCATCCATTCCTTCTCGAAATATTTCTGCATGACCGGCTGGCGGGTCGGCTGGATGGTGATGCCGGCACCGCTGGTGCGGGCGGTGGAGCGGCTGCAGCAGAACCTGATGATCTCGGTGCCGACGCTTTCGCAGGTCGCCGCCGAGGCGGCGTTCGACGGCGCCGCCGAGATGGAGGCCGTCAAGCATGGCTACGAGGCGAACCGGCTGCTGCTGACCGGCGAGCTGCCCAAGGTCGGCCTGCCGGAATTCCTGCCGGTGGACGGCGCCTTCTACCTCTATGCCGATGTCTCGCGCTTCACCGACGATTCCGCCGCCTTCGCCCGGCGGCTGCTCGACGAGGCGGGCGTGGCGGCGACGCCGGGGGTCGATTTCGACCCGCATCGCGGCCACCATTATCTGCGCTTCTCCTATGCCGGTGCGCTCGACGAGATGGCGCTGGCGGTGGAGCGGATCGGCCACTTCCTGCGGCGGGGATAAACGGGGCGGCGGTCCGGGCCTCCCGCGGCTTTCCGGCGGCCGGCCTCGCGATGGGGCGACCTTGCCGCCGTGCCGACCTCGCCCCGCGCCGGCGGAGGTGCCGGGAGCCTTTGCCCCCACATGAAAAACCCCGGTCCAGATGATGGACCGGGGTTTCGCGTTTCAGAGGCGGGACGGCTCACTCACCGAACAGCTTGCGCTGCCACCAGCCGGTGCGGCGCGGGCGGTCATCTGCCGGCGCTTCCGGGGCGGGCGTCGGCGCGGTGCCGGCCTCCGCCGGGGCTTCGGCCGGCGCTGCCGCGACGGGAGCCGGAGCGGCATCCTCCGCAGCCGGCCGGGCGGCAGCTTCCGGCGCCGCTTCGCCCGCGACCGGGGCGCGCTCGCGGACCGTCGAGCGACGGCGGCGCGGCTTGGGCGCCTCGGGCTCGGCAGCGACCGCCGCGTCAGCGGCAGGGGCCTCGGCAGCAGGGGTCTCGGCTACCGGGCTTTCGACCGCGGGGGCTTCCGTGGCCGGAGCGGCGGCTTCCGCCTCGACCGTCTCCGCCGCCGCAGCAGCCTTGCTGGAGCGCGAGCGGCGGGTGCCGGTGCTGCCGGTGCCGGTCGCGGCGCGACGGCTGCGCGAACGGGACTTCGGCGCCGCCTCGGCCGCGGGTGCCTCGGCCTCGGCCGCCGGGCTGTCGGCCGCCGGCGCCTCGGTGGCCGCGGCCTCGACGACGATGCCGGTCGCTTCGGCGGCGGTTTCGGCTTCGGCAACGGCTTCCGCCGCCGGCTCGCCCTCGATCGGGGCGGCGGCGATCACCGGCGCTTCCGCCGACGCGCCGCCGACCGACCATTCCTCGTCGCCGGCTTCGTCGCCTTCCTCGTCGGTCTCGAACTCGACGCCGCTCAGCGCCGCATCGTTCGAGCCGCCGTTCTCGCCATTCTCGCCATTGGCGCCACCACCACCGCGACGGCGACGACGACGACGGCGGCGACGGCGATTGCCGTCGCCCTGCGCCGCCTGCTCGCCGGCGGCCGCCTGGGCGGGAGCGGCGCTCTCGGCCACGGCGGCCTCTTCTTCCTCGTCCTCCTCCTCGGCGACCACGACCTCCTCCTCGATCTCCACCACGGGCTCGGCCGGGCGGGGCAGGGGGATCGGGTTGAGCACCGCGTCGCCCTTGTCGATGGCGAAGGGAGTGAGGCCGGTGAGCGTCGGATCGGCGGAGATGGTGATCATCACCCCGAAGCGCGCCTCGAGCTCGTGCAGATGCGCGCGCTTGTGGTTGAGCACATAGAGGGCGTTCTCCGCACGGGTGCGGATGACGAGGTTATGCGTGTTCGACTTGAGCAGCAGGTCCTCGGCCGCGCGCAGCAGCTGCAGCGCCACGGAGGAGGAGGCGCGCACATGGCCGGTGCCGCCGCAATGCGGGCAGACCTCGGTGGAGCTTTCCAGCACGCCGGTGCGGATGCGCTGGCGGCTCATCTCCATCAGGCCGAAATGCGAGATGCGGCCGAGCTGGATGCGGGCGCGGTCGTTCTTCAGGCATTCCTTGAGCTTGCGCTCCACCGCCCGGTTGTTGCGCTTCTCGTCCATGTCGATGAAATCGATGACGATCAGCCCGGCGAGGTCGCGCAGACGCAGCTGGCGGGCGACTTCCTCTGCCGCTTCGAGGTTGGTCTTTAGCGCCGTGTCCTCGATATTGTGCTCGCGCGTCGAGCGGCCCGAGTTCACGTCGATCGAGACCAGCGCCTCGGTCGGGTTGATGACGAGATAGCCGCCGGACCGGAGCTGCACCTGCGGCAGGAACATCGCGTCGAGCTGGCTCTCCACCCCGAAGCGGGCGAAGACCGGCTGCTGCTCGCGATAGGGCTTCACGTTCTTGGCATGGCTCGGCATGAGCATGCGCATGAAGTCCTTGGCCTCGCGATACCCCTCGTCGCCGGAGACCAGGACCTCGTCGATGTCCTTGTTGTAGAGGTCGCGGATCGAGCGCTTGATCAGCGATCCCTCTTCGTAGACCAGCGCCGGGGCGGTGGAGGCGAGGGTGAGCTCGCGCACGTTCTCCCACAGGCGCAGCAGGTACTCGAAGTCGCGCTTGATCTCGGTCTTGGTGCGGCTGGCGCCGGCCGTGCGCAGGATGATGCCCATCCCCTCCGGCACGTCGAGGTCGGAGGCGACCTCCTTCAGCCGCTTGCGGTCCTCGGCCGAGGTGATCTTGCGGGAGATGCCGCCGCCGCGGGCGGTGTTCGGCATCAGCACCGAATAGCGGCCGGCGAGCGACAGATAGGTGGTGAGCGCCGCGCCCTTGTTGCCGCGCTCCTCCTTCACGACCTGCACCAGCATCACCTGCCGGCGCTTGATCACTTCCTGGATCTTGTAGGTCTTGGCCCGGCGCTGCGGCGCCCGCTCCGGCACCTCCTCGAGGGCGTCGTCGGAACCGACCTCGTCGACGACCTCTTCCTCGCCGGCGATCTCCTCGACCTCGCCGGTCGGCTCGTCATCGGCGGAAGGACGGCGCGGGCGGCGGGACGGGCGGGACGAGGCTTCCTTGGCGCTGTCGTCGGCATCGGCGTCAGTGCCCTCGGCGGGAGCGTCCTCGCTCACCGTCTCGTCGCCGGCGGCGCGCTTGGCGCTCGACCTGTCGTCGCGGCCCCGGCGGCCGCGGCCGCGGGGGCGCTCCTCGCTCTCTTCCTCGGCTTCCTTGCGCTGCTGGCGCTCTTCCTCGGCCAGCAGGGCCTGCCGGTCGGCGACCGGGATCTGGTAGTAGTCGGGATGGATCTCGCTGAAGGCGAGGAAGCCGTGCCGATTGCCGCCATACTCGATGAAGGCGGCCTGCAGCGACGGTTCTACCCGCGTGACCTTGGCGAGATAGATGTTGCCGCGCAGCGGCTTGCGGTTGGCGGCCTCGAAGTCGAATTCCTCGACTCGGCTGCCGCGCACCACCACGACCCGGGTCTCCTCCGGGTGGGTGGCGTCGATGAGCATCTTGTTGGCCATTGAACTCTCATATGGGGGCACGCGGGCGTCGGCGGCGCGAGCGCAGCCGGACGGCGAAAAGCGTGCCTGTAAGCGGGGGGCGATAACGGGCCAGGGGGACGAGCGGCCTCGCATGCGGGGCGCGAGCGAGCCGGCGCCGACATCCGGCGACCGCGTGCCGGGCGGGAAATCCCGCTCGGTGCCCGATCCGCCCATGCCGGCTGACGCGTCATCACTCTGGTGTCGTCCATTCCTCGACCGAACAGGTGGCCGCGGTCGCGAACGACCCGGCCGGCGGCACATGGCGAGGAAGAGGCGCGGGGGACTCGAGCGAGCCGGCGCCGGCGAACGGCGCTCCGCGGCCTCGACACGTCGACGGCTGAAGCGTGTCCGCGGCGCGCGGTCCGCGAGGGCCGCTCTCTAGCATCCTCACGCGCCCTTGACTGGAGCTGGCCCGTAAAGGACCTGATCGTGGCGGGATGCTGGGGCTCTCCATCGCTGGACCGCCCGCGCCATCGGATCGCGAAAGCCGGAAAATCCGACGTCCTGCAGGCGAACCATATGCCTGCCCTTAATAGCGGCATGGGTGCCGATTTGGCAAGCCGCGCGACGCTTGAGCGTTGCGCGGCGGCCACGCTGCGGCGGGGACGGGAACCCTGACGGTCAACGACCGGTTAACCCGGCGCTCCTATTCCGTTAGATAGCGGGAGGGGCCCGACGTTTCGGAGAGACGACGCTGACGACGCGCAGGCGATCGAGAGGTTTCGGAGCAAGGCTCCTTGCGGCGCTGCTCCTGGCGATCGGACTGGTGGCTTCGGTCCCGCCGGCCATCGCCGAGGATGCGCCCGCGGAGGCCCCCGCTCCCGCGGTGGCGACCGACGCCCGGCTGGCCGGCGACGGCGAGCGCACGCGCCTGGTGGTCGATCTGTCGCGTACGGTCGGGCTCGGCGCTTTTACCCTCGCCGACCCCTATCGCGTCGTCATCGACGTGCCGGACGTGGTGTTCTCGCTGCCGGCGGCCTCCGGCCAGGAGGGGCGGGGGCTCGTCACCGCCTATCGCTTCGGCCTGTTCGCCCCGCGCAAGGGGCGCATCGTCATGGACGTCGCCGATCCGGTGAAGATCGACAAGGCCTTCGTGCTCGACCCGATGGATGGGCAGCCGGCGCGGCTCGTCGTCGATCTCGTCAAGGTGGACCGCGCCACCTTCCTCAAGACGGTGGCCGCGCCGGTGCGCAGCCTGCCGGAGAACGCCGCCGAGCGGCCGGCGCCGGCGGCTCCGGGCGACGTGCGCCCGGTGATCGCCATCGATCCCGGCCATGGCGGCATCGATCCCGGCGCCGGCAACGCCGCCTTCGGCATCGTCGAGAAGGACCTCACGCTGAAGATCGGCCTGATGCTGCGCGACCGGCTGGAGAAGACCGGCCGCTATCGCCCGGTGATGACCCGCGACGACGACACCTATGTCGCGCTCGGCGAGCGGGTGGAGATCGCCCGCGAGGCCAAGGCGCGGCTGTTCATCTCGCTGCACGCCGATTCGCTGTCCGCCCGCGACGGCGACGTCCGCGGCGCCACCATCTACACGCTTTCCGACCGCGCTTCCGATTCCGAGGCGCAGCGGCTCGCCGATTCGGAAAACAAGTCCGACATGATCGCCGGCCTCGACCTCTCCGAGGAGCCGGCCGACGTCGCCGGCATCCTGTTCGACCTCGCCCAGCGCGAGACGCGCAACTTCTCCGCCGCCTTTGCCCGCACGCTGGCGAACCATGTCGAATCCACCGCCCGTATGCACAAGTCGCCGCTGAAATCGGCGGGATTCCGGGTGCTGAAGGCCCCGGACGTGCCCTCCGTGCTGTTCGAGCTCGGCTACCTTTCCAGCCGCAAGGACCTCGAACTCATGACATCGGAGGATTGGCAGTCTAAGGTCACCGACGCGATGACGACGGCCATCGAGGCCTACTTCACCGCCCAGAAGCCGACGGACGGCAAATCGGCGGCGCTGCCGGGCGGGTTGGACGAGGCCGTTGCCGGTGCCCGAGCGGCACCCGCCGCGATTAGGCCATAGTTGCTGCGCACAGGGTGCGTGGAGGCGACGTCGGTTCATTGCGCCTGCTCGCCGCGCGTCGTGGCGGGCGCACAAGCATGCGGGGTCATGGCCGAATGCGGCTGTTGTTGCGGTTCCTTGGGTTCCTGTTCGCGATCGGCACCATCCTGTTCGTGGTGGGCGGAGCCGTGGCCGCCTATTTCGTCTGGAAGTACTCGCAGGACCTTCCCGACTACACCCAGCTGCAGAACTACGAGCCGCCGGTGATGACGCGCATCCACGCGGCCGACGGCTCGCTGCTGGCCGAATACGCCAAGGAGCGCCGGCTCTATCTGCCGATCCAGAACATCCCTGACCTGGTGAAGGAAGCCTTCATCTCCGCCGAGGACAAGAACTTCTATTCGCATGGCGGCATCGACATCACCGGCATCGGCCGCGCCGCCTATGCCTTCGCGCAGAATTACGGCTCCGGCCGCCGGCCGCAGGGCGCCTCGACCATCACCCAGCAGGTGGCGAAGAACTTCCTGCTCACCAACGAGGTCTCGCTCGACCGCAAGGTGAAGGAGGCGCTGCTCGCCCTGCGCATGGAGCGCGCCTATTCCAAGGACAAGATCCTCGAGCTCTATCTCAACGAGATCTATCTCGGCATCGGCTCCTATGGCGTCGCCGCCGCCTCGCTGCTCTATTTCGACAAGTCGGTGAACGAGCTCAACATCGCCGAGGCGGCCTATCTCGCCGCGCTGCCGAAGGGGCCGAACAACTACCACCCGTTCCGCCGCCACGACGCTGCCGTCGAACGCCGCAACTGGGTGATCGACCGCATGGCCGAGAACGGCTACATCACCCAGGAGCAGGCCGACAAGGCCAAGGCGACCGACCTCGCGGTCACCGTGCGCCCGACCGGCGCGCACATCTTCTCGGCGGAATATTTCGCCGAGGAGGTGCGTCGCGAGATCTTCGAGCGCTATGGCGAGGACAAGCTCTATGGCGGCGGCCTCTCGGTGCGCACCACGCTCAATCCCAAGCTGCAGCAGGTGGCGAAGAAGGCGCTGCTCGACGGCCTGACCCGCTATGACGAGCAGCGCGGCTATCGCGGCGCCATCACCGGCATCGAGACCTCCGGCGACTGGGGCGCGCGGCTTGCCGACGTGCGCGCCTTCACCGACATTCCCTGGCGCCTCGCCGTGGTGCTGGAAGCCGGCGCCGATTCGGCCCGCATCGGCCTGCAGCCGCAGCGCGACCGCTCCGGCCAGCTGCCCGACCAGCGCGAGGTCGGCCTGATCACCGCCGACGGGGTGAAGTGGGCGCTGCGCGGCCGCAAGGGCGTCAACGCCGTGCTCAAGGTCGGCGACGTCGTCTATGTCGAGCCGGTGGACGGCAAGCCGGATCAGTGGCGCCTGCGCCAGCAGCCGCGCATCGAGGGCGCGCTGCTGGCCATGGACCCGTGGACGGGCCGCGTGCTGGCCATGGCCGGCGGCTTCTCCTTCGACGAGAGCCAGTTCAACCGCGCCACCCAGGCGCAGCGCCAGCCCGGCTCGTCGTTCAAGCCGTTCGTCTACGCCTCGGCGATCGACAATGGCTATACGCCGTCGAGCATCGTGCTGGACGCGCCGTTCGAGCTCAACCAGGCCGGGCAGGCGACGTGGCGGCCGGAGAACTATTCCGGCAAGTTCTACGGCCCGCAGACGCTGCGTTTCGGCCTGGAGCAGTCGCGCAACGTGATGACGGTGCGGCTCGCCAACGATCTCGGCATGCCGGTGATCGCCGACTATGCCAAGCGCTTCGGCATCTATGACAACCTCCTGCCGGTGCTGTCGATGTCGCTCGGCGCCGGCGAGACCACGGTGATGCGGATGGCGGGCGGCTATTCGATGTTCGCCAATGGCGGCCGCCGCATCAAGCCGACGCTGATCGACCGCGTCCAGGACCGCTACGGCAAGACCATCTACAAGCATGACGAGCGGGAATGCCGCGGCTGCGACGCTACCCAGTGGCAGGACCAGCCCGAGCCGACGCTGGTCGACCGCCGCGAGCAGGTGCTCGACCCGATGACCGCCTACCAGATGGTCTCGATGATGGAAGGCGTGGTCCAGCGCGGCACCGGCACGGCGCTGAAGGTGCTGGGCAAGCCGGTGGCGGGCAAGAGCGGCACCACCAACGAGGAGAAGGACGCCTGGTTCGTCGGCTTCACCCCGGACATGGTGGTGGCGGTGTATCTCGGCTTCGACACCCCCAAGCCGATGGGCAAGGGCTCGACCGGCGGCCTGATCTCGGCGCCGGTGGTGCGTGACTTCATGCAGGTGGCGCTGGCCGACCGGCCGGCGGTGCCGTTCCGGGTGCCGCCCGGCATGAAGCTGATCCGCATCAACCCGAAGAGCGGCCTGCGCGCCGGCCCGGGCGAGAAGTCCATCCTCGAGGCGTTCAAGCCCGGCACCGCCCCCCCGGACACCTATTCGGTGGTCGGGGCTTCCGCGGGGAGCTACCCGACCACCGTCTCCCCCGACGCCGACCGGGCGGTCGGCAACAGCGGCACCGGCGGCCTCTACTGAGGCGGCGCCCGCCGCCTCACTCTATCGGCGTGCCGGTGAATTCCGGCAGCCGCTCGGCGCGTGCCGCCAATGCCGCCAGCGCCGGGATGTCGGCATCGTCGATGGCGTCCGGCACCAGGTGGCGGGTGAAGCCGAGCGCGACCGCGGCGGTGATGTCGGCCTGCATCGGCCGCTCGCCGATCAGCCAGTCCCGGCCGGGATCGATCTCCGCTTCCAGCAGCGCATAGGCGGCGCGCAACTGGCCACGCACCCGCGCCAGCCACGGCTCGTGGCGCTTCTCCGCGGGCCGCAGCTCGTGTTCATAGACGATCTGCACAGCCTTCTCGCAGGCCGCCAGCGCCAGGCCGGCGAGGCGCTGGGCGCGGGCATGGTCGGCCAGCCCGTCCGGCTCCAGCGTCAGGGCCGGATCGGCGAGCCGCTCGGCATGGGCGAGGATGAGCGTCGAGTCCATCAGCACGACGCCCTCGTCGGTGACGAGCGTCGGCGCCTTCACCACCGGATTGATCGCCGCGAAGGCGTCGAAATGCCGGAACACCGAGACCGGCTCGTGGCGGAAGGGAAGGCGCAGGAACTTCAGGGAAATCGCGACGCGCCGGACATAGGGCGAATCGAGCATGCCGATGAGGCGCATGGAGGGCTCCGGGTTGCGGACGGTCCGCGCGTTCCGAACGCGAGGATGTTGGCGACCCCGGCACGATGACAAAGGACGCCGGCGAGTGCCATGCTGATCCATCGGCGAAAATGGAGTTCTGCTTATGGATTCAAGGCGCGATTTTCCCGGTGCGCGCATTCCCGGTTTCCGCCCGGCGGTGACCGGGCTCGACGACCGCGACCTGGATATTCTCGAGGCCCTGCAGGAGGACGGAAGGCTGCCGCTCTCCGAGCTCGGCCGGCGCATCGGGCTTTCGCAGCCGGCGGTGTCCGAGCGGGTGAAGCGGCTGGAGGAACGCGGCGTCATCGCCGGCTATGGCGCGCGCATCGACCTGGCGGCGGTGGGCTTGCGGATGACCGCCATCATCCGGCTCAAGACGGCGCACGAGCATATCCGCGCCTGCCTCGATGCCTTCGACGACCTGCCCTATGTGGTGGAGGTGCATCGCGTCACCGGCAATGACTGCTTCGTGCTGAAGGCGATCGTGCCGGCGCCGGAATATCTGGCCGTCATCGTCGACGCCATCGGCCGCTTCGGCGAGGTGACGACGTCGCTGGTGCTGCGCTCCGAGCCTGCGCGGCCGATCCCGCGCGCGCTGCTGGCGGTGGCGCGCCGCAGCGTCGATTGACGGGGAGGGCGCGCGGGAAAGGCCGAGGCCGGTTTACAGGGCGGGCCAAGCTCTCTATTTTCCGCCGCCTTCCAACCCGGTTCGAGAGTGTCCATCATGCGCGCCGAGCTCGCCGCGAGCGTCGACGAAATCCGCGAAGCCGCCGGTCTCCTGCGGCAGCACATCGATTTCGACCGTTCCAAAGCCCGTCTCGCCGAGCTGAACGCCCTCGCCGAGGATCCCAACCTGTGGAACGATCCCGAGCGCGCGCAGAAGCTGATGCAGGAGCGCGGCACGCTGGAGGACGGGCTCGGCGCCATCGAGCGCATCAACCGCGAGCTCGCCGACAATGTCGAGCTGATCGAGCTGGGCGAGGCCGAGGGCGACACGTCCATCGTCGACGAGGCCGCCGCGGCCCTCCAGCGCCTCAAGGCCGAGGTGGCGCGCCGGCAGCTGGAAGCCCTGCTCTCCGGCGAGGCGGACGCCAATGACAGCTATCTCGAGGTCCATGCCGGTGCCGGCGGCACCGACAGCCAGGACTGGGCGGAGATGCTGCTGCGCATGTACACGCGCTGGGCGGAGCGGCGCGGCTTCAAGGTGGAGCTGATCGAGGACTCACCCGGCGAAGCGGCGGGGCTGAAGTCGGCGACCATCCTGGTCAAGGGCCACAACGCCTATGGCTGGCTGAAGACCGAGGCCGGCGTGCACCGCCTCGTGCGCATCTCGCCCTTCGATTCCAACGCCCGCCGCCAGACCTCCTTCGCCTCGATCGACGTCTATCCGGTGATCGACGACCGCATCGTCGTCGACATCAAGGAAGCCGACGTGCGCGTCGACACCATGCGTTCGGGCGGCGCCGGCGGCCAGCACGTCAACAAGACGGAATCGGCGGTGCGCCTCACGCACATCCCCACCGGCATCGCGGTGGTGAGCCAGGGCGACCGCTCGCAGCACAAGAACCGCGCTACCGCGTGGGACATGCTGCGCGCCAAGCTCTACGAGATGGAGCTGAAGAAGCGCGAGGCGCAGGCCGCCGCCGACCAGGCCGCCAAGACCGATATCGGCTGGGGCCACCAGATCCGCTCCTATGTGCTGCAGCCCTACCAGCTGGTGAAGGACCTGCGCACCGGCGTCTCCACCGGCACGCCGCAGGAGGTGCTGGACGGCGACCTCGACCCGTTCATGGAGGCCGCGCTGGCCCAGCGCGCCTATGGCGGCGGCCCGGCGAGCGTCGACGACGTGGAGTGAGGGAGCTTCTCGCCCGGCGGGGCTGAAGGGACCGCTTCGACGATCGCCGCATTCCGTCTCCGCCTGAACGGCGTCATGGCCGGGACCAGCCCGGGCATGACGGCGGGTGCGGAAGCTGCGCGACGACATGCCCGGCCATCCGCCGTCATCCCGGACGGCAGGAGGCCGATCCGGGGGCATGGGAGGCCGGGAGCGATCCCGGCCCGGCGGCGTCGACCCGCGCCGGGATGACGGCCAAACGGGGCGACCCGTCACAGCGCCCGTGCCGCCTCCAGCACGTCCTCGGCATGGCCGGCGACCTTCACCTTCGGCCAGATGCGGGCGATCCGCCCCTCGTCGTCGATCAGCACGGTGGCGCGGGTGATGCCCATGAACGTCTTGCCATACAAGCTCTTCTCGCCCCAGACGCCATAGGCGGCGAGCATGTCGTGCGCCTCGTCGGTGGCGAGCGGGAAGGCCAGGCACTCCTTGCTGCGAAACTTCACCAGCGCCTTGGCGGGATCGGCGGAGACGCCGAGCACCGCCGTGCCGGCCTTCTCGAAATCCGGCAGCAGGCGGTTGAAGTCGTGCGCCTCCAGGGCGCAGCCCGGGGTGCTGGCCTTAGGATAGAAATACAGCACCAGCTTCCGGCCGCGGAAATC
Source organism: Ancylobacter oerskovii (assembly GCF_018390555.1). Taxonomy (GTDB): domain Bacteria; phylum Pseudomonadota; class Alphaproteobacteria; order Rhizobiales; family Xanthobacteraceae; genus Ancylobacter; species Ancylobacter oerskovii. The sequence continues at coordinate 440,226 of NZ_JAHBGB010000044.1, forward strand.
CGCAAGGCGGACCGGCTTGCCGTCGTCGCCGGGCAGTTCGAAGTCGGGTGCCGGTTCCCCGGCGGCAATGGTGGTCATCTGCCTTCCTTTCGTCGGCTTTTGCGGCGATGCCGCCGGCCGTGGCCGCCTACCGGCCGCTCATCCCGTCATAGTTTCGCCAACGGACAAGAAACAGACAGGATATCGCGATAGACCCCGCACAGGCGCTATCATCCACATGCAGAGATTCGGACGGTAGATGATCGACAGGACGATGCGCAGAGCCGGCGGGCGTGCCGGGCCGGGGAAGCGCCCGCGTCTGCGGCGGATAGTGCGCGCCTGCGAGGCGCCGCGTCGCGGTCGTCGGTGGGTGCGCGTTTGCGGCTGGTCCTGCGGCGGCGTGTTCGGTCTTGCCATCGCCGCCGTGCTGACGATCTACGTGCTGTTCTCCACCGGGCTGGTGACGGTGAACATCGCCCGTCCCTATGTCGAGCGGGCCCTGGCGGAGCGCCTCGGGGCCGGCCGCAGCGTCGAGATCGGCGAGATCGTCTCCAACGGCGCCGTGACCGGCGGCATGGCGCTGCGCGTCAACGACATCGTGGTGCGCGACGAGACGGGGAGCGTGATCGCTTCCGCCCCGCAGGCGGAAATCACCATGCAGGACCGTCTGTTCCCATGGATGGCCGGGCCGAAGCGGATCGACCTCATCGGCGTGAAGCTGCAGGTCTGGATGACGGCCGATGGCGGGCTGGCGGTTTCCACCGGCGAGAACGCCAAGCCGATCCGCGCGCCTGCCCCCGCGGCCGCCCCCGCGCCGGCGGCTCCCGTGCCCGGCGATGCCGCGCCGGCCACCGGCGTCTCCCTGACCGGCCCGGGGGAGGCGCCGGCCGCGAACGCGGCGACATCGGGCGAGGCGCCGCCGTCGCTCGGTCCCATCCGCCTCGCCAGCCTCGCGGCGCTCGCCGACGGTCTCGACCGCGGCGGCCTCGACGGCGGCGAGCTTTCCGACATCGGGCTGAAGGACGGCACGCTGACGCTGCGCAGCGAGGTGAGCGGGCGCAGCTGGGTATTCGACAAGATCGACATCAGCCTGGCCCGTCCCACGGCCGGCGGCCTCACTTTCGACCTGCGCGCCGGCGGGGCGGACGGGCCCTGGTCGGCGCAGGCGACCATCGCGCCGCTGGCGGACGGGCGCCGCGACATCGGCGTCGCCATTCGCGACCTGGCGCCGCGCGACCTGATGATCGCCGCCGGCATGGCCGAGGCGGACCTGGTCGCCACCTCGCCGCTGTCCGGCGAGATCCATGCGCAGATCGACGCCAAGGGCGATCTCATCGGCTCCGCCGGCCGGCTGCTGGTCGGCGCCGGCGAACTTCAGCTGGGCAAGGACGAACTCGGCCGGATGATCATCGACGAGGTGTCGCTCGATTTCGGCTTCGATCCGCACAGCCGCACGGTAGCGATCAAGCCGCTCTCGATCCATGCCGGCCCGCTCGATCTGGAGATCGCCGCCGATCTCAACCTGCCGACGACCGCGGACGGGATCTGGACGCTGCACGCCACCCGCGCGCAGGGCACGCTCGGTGGCGGCGGGCGCTATTCCGAGAAGGAGCCGCCCTTCGTCGCCCCGAACATCGCCCTCGACCTGCATTTCGATCCCAAGGCGAAGAGCCTCGGCATCGACCATGCCAAGGTTTCGAGCCCGCAGGGCGAGATCACCGTCGTCGGCGGATTGGATCTCGGCGGGCCGGATCCGGCGCTGACGCTCAACGTCTCGACCACGCCGACCTCGGCGACGACGCTGAAGCGCATCTGGCCGGTGCTGGCGGCGCCCGATGTGCGGGGCTGGGTCTATGACAATGTGGTCGCCGGCGACGTCAGCCGTGCCGAGATCGCGCTGAGGGCGCCGCTGTCGGCGATCGGCAATCCCGATATCCCGCTGCCGGACGAGGCGCTGCGCATCGACATCGTCGCCGGCAACGGCTCCTTCCGGGTGCTGCCGGAACTGGCGGCGATCACCGGCGCCGATGTCGGCGTGCACGTCACCGGCCGTACCGCCCATGTGGAGGCCTCCAAGGGCGGGTTGCAGACACCGGCCGGGCGCAAGCTCACCATCTCGGACAGCGTGTTCGACATTCCCGACACCGCGCAGGATCCGCCGACGGCGAAGATTCGCGTCGCCGTCAACGGGCCGGTCGCCGGCATGGCCGAGATCGCCAGCCTGCCGTCGCTGCGTAGCCACGCGGCGGCCTCGCCGCTCGACGCGGCGACGGTGTCCGGCGATTTCCAAGGCGTGGCACAGGTGAGCATCCGCCTGTCGGAAGAGATCAAGCCCGCCGATGTCGACTTCGCCTTCGAGGCCACGCTGAGCGATTTCTCGGCGGACAAGATGGTGCTCGGCCATGATCTCGAGGATGCCGCCGTGCGCGCCTTCGTGACGCCGCAGGCCAGCGTGTTCCGCGGCGACGGCAAGCTCGGCGGGGCGCCGGTGAGCTTCGACTACACGCTGCCGGCCAAGGGGGACGCCTCCTTCACCATGGCGGCGACGCTGGACCAGAGCGCACGCGACAAGCTCAATCTCGACCTCGCCGGCCTTGGCGGCACGGTGACGGTGAAGCTGAACGGCACCACCGCCGCGAATGGCAGGGTGAGCGCCGACGTCGATGTCGATCTCACCAAGGCGCGGCTTGCCGAGCTGGTGCCGGGCTGGTCGAAGCCGGCGGGCAAGCCGGCGCGCCTGACCGCCAAGCTCAACAAGAGCGAGGACGGCATCAGGCTGGAAAATCTCGTCGTCTCCGGCGCTGGGGTGAACATTCGCGGCTCGGTGGCGCTGGACGCCAAGGGCGTGCCGGTGAGCGCCGACCTGCCGATCTTCCAGCTTTCCGATGGCGACAAGGCGAGCGTGAAGGTCGACCAGACCGGCGGCGTCATGAAGATCACCGTGCGTGGCGAGGTGATCGAGGCCCGCGCCTTCCTCAAGGACCTGCTGGAGGCGCCGATCGCCGGCAGCGCCGGCCAGGCCAAGCCGGTCGACATCGATCTCGACGTCAATCTCGACGTCGTGGTCGGCAATAATGGCGAGACGATGCGGGAAGCGGTGCTGAAGCTGTCGCGGCGCGACGGCGCGCTGCGCAGCTTCTCGCTGGGGGCGCTGGTCGGCCGCGACGGCGGTGTGACCGGGCAGATCATGAACGGGGCCGGCGGCGCCAAGGTGATGCGGGTGGCGACGACCGATGCCGGCGCCCTGCTGCGCTTCATCAATTTCTATTCGCGCATCTATGGCGGCGACCTGTGGCTCGACATCGACCCGCCGGGGGGCGACGGCGCGCCGCAGAACGGCATCATCAACATGCGGGATTTCGTAGTGCGCGGCGAGGCGGGGCTCGACCGGCTGATCGCCGCAGCGCCGGCCACCGTCGCCAACGGGCGTCCGCAACCCGGCGCGGCGATCACCTTCAAGAAACTGCAGGTGACGTTCACCCGCTCGGCCGAGCAATTGTCCATCCGCGACGGCGTGGTGTGGGGCCCGGCGGTCGGCTCGACCTTCGACGGCTCGCTCGACTATGCGCGCGACCGCATCTCGATCCAGGGCACCTATGTGCCGGCCTATGGGCTGAACAACCTGTTCTCGCGGCTGCCGGTGCTCGGCTTCTTCCTCGGCGGCGGCCCGAATGAGGGGCTGGTGGGCGTGACCTACGAGATCGTCGGGCCGTTGAGCGGGCCGACGCTGCGGGTGAATCCGATCTCCGCCGTGGCTCCGGGCTTCCTGCGCAAGATCTTCGAATACCGGCAGGCGCCGGACCCGACGCCGCCGGCGGTGGTGCCGACGCGATAGGAGCTTGCCGGCCGTCACCCCGGCGGCTTGATGTCACCTGGATTTTCGCGAATCCCGGCGTCGGGCCCGGGATTGGCCCGGGCATTCCACGACGGCCTCCGGCGCACCCGGTCCAAGGCGTGGAGGGTCGGGCCAAGCCCGGCCATGACGGTGTGACGGGTGGATTTCCGGCGAGAAGGGCAGGGGGGCGCCGCCGTCGGCAGGCGGCTCACACCGGCTTGAGCAGAACGTGCTTCTTCTTGCCGAAGGAGAGCTTCACCACCCCTTCGGCGCTGAGGTCGCGGGCGCTCACTACCGCCTTGTCGTCGGTGACGGTGGCGTCGTTCACCTTCAGGCCGCCGCTCCTGATCTGCCGGCGCGCCTCGCCGTTGGAGGCGACGAGGCCGGTCTTCTCCGCGAAGACGCTGAGCACGCCGATGCCGGCCTCGAGCTCGGCCGCCGGCACCTCGACGGTCGGCAGGTCGGCGGCCACCCCGCCTTCCTCGAAGGTCTTGCGCGCGGTCTCGGCCGCGGCTTCCGCCGCCGCACGACCGTGCAGCATGGCGGTGACCTCGGTGGCGAGGATCTTCTTCACCTCGTTGATCTCGGCGCCGCCGAGCGCAGCGAGCCGGGCGATCTCGTCCATGGGCAGGGTGGTGTAGAGCTTGAGGAAGCGCGAGACGTCGGCATCCTCGGTGTTGCGCCAGTACTGCCAGAACTCGTAGGGGCCGAGCATGTCGGCGTTCAGCCACACGGCGCCGGAGAGCGACTTGCCCATCTTGGCACCGGAGGCCGTGGTGAGCAGCGGCGAGGTCAGCGCGTAGAGCTGCGGCGTGTCCATGCGGTGGCCGAGGTCGATGCCGTTGACGATGTTGCCCCACTGGTCGGAGCCGCCCATCTGCAGGCGCACGCCGTAGCGCTTCGACAGCTCCACGAAGTCGTAGGCCTGCAGGATCATGTAGTTGAATTCGAGGAAGGACAGCGACTGCTCGCGGTCGAGGCGCATCTTCACGCTGTCGAAGGACAGCATGCGGTTGACCGAGAAATGCCGGCCGACGTCGCGCAGGAATTCGAGATAGTTGAGCGAGGTCAGCCACTCGGCGTTGTTGGCCATCAGCGCGTCGGTGGGGGCGTCGCCATAGGTGAGATAGCTGGAGAACACCCGCTTGATGGAGGCGATGTTCTCGGCAATGGTCTCCACCGTCATCAGCTTGCGCGCCTCCTCCTTGAAGGAGGGGTCGCCCACCATGCCGGTGCCGCCGCCCATCAGCGAGACGGGCCGGTGGCCGGTCGCCTGCAGCCAGTGCAGCATCATGATCTGGATGAGGCCGCCGGCGTGCAGGCTGGGTGCCGTCGGGTCGAAGCCGATATAGGCGCTGACGGTTTCCGTGGCGAAGAGCCGGTCGAGCCCTTCGGGGTCCGAGATCTGGTGGATGAAGCCGCGCTCGGAAAGGGTGCGCAGGAAATCGGAACGGAACGTCGTCATGTCGGGCCTGCCGGCGTCAATGCGGTGGTAAGGATCGGGCGCGTCATGTAGCAGCTTCGGGCGGCACATGCACGCCGGGAGGACCAGATGGAAACCGTGGCGGCGATCGGCCTGATGAGCGGCACCTCGCTCGACGGCGTCGACGTGGCGCTGATCGAGACCGATGGCGAGCGCGTGGCCGCTTTCGGGCCGCATGCCACCTATCCCTATGCGCCGGACGACCGGGCGCTGCTGGTGCGGGCCATCGAGGAGGCGGCGCCGCTCACCGACCGCACCGCCCGGCCGGGGGCGCTCGCCCAAGCCGAGGCGATGCTCACGGCGCGCCATGGCGAGGCGGTGGCGTGCTTCGTCGCGGCGCATCCGGCGGCGGCGCAGGCGCGGGTGGTCGGCTTCCACGGCCAGACGGTGCTGCACCGGCCGGAGATCGCGCTCACCGTGCAGATCGGCGATGGCGCGGGGTTGGCGCGGGCGCTGCGGGCGGCGGGGCTGGGGCCGGGCGCCACGCTCGTCTACGACCTGCGCGCCGCCGACGTCGCGGCGGGCGGGCAGGGGGCGCCGCTGGTGCCGGTCTATCACGCGGCGCTGGCGAAGGGGCTCGACCTGCCATTGCCGGTGCTGTTCCTCAATCTCGGCGGGGTCGCCAACGTCACCTATGTCGACGGCGGGGCGGATCCCGTCGCCTTCGACACCGGCCCGGCCAATGCGCTGATCGACGACTTCATGAAGGAGCGCACCGGCCGGCCGGTGGATGCCGAGGGCGCCTGCGCGGCGGCGGGGCGTATCGACGAGGCGGCGCTGGCGCGGCTGCTGGCGCATCCCTTCTTCGCGCAGCAGCCGCCGAAATCGCTCGACCGCAACGATTTCAAGGCGTTCGTGGCGGAGCATGCGGGCCTTGCGTCGAAAAGCATCGAGGATGGCGCGGCGACGCTCACCGCCCTCAGCGCCGCGACGGTGGCGGCGGCGCTGCCTTTGCTGCCGCAGCGCCCGCGCGCGGTGGTGGCGGCCGGCGGCGGGGCCCATAATCCGACGCTGCTCGCCATGCTCGCCGGCCGGCTCGGCGTGCCGGTGACGCCGGCGGAGGCGGTCGGCCTGTCATCCGACGCGATGGAGGCCCAGGCCTTCGCCTTCCTGGCGGTGCGCGCGCTGAAGGGGCTGCCGCTCAGCTTTCCGACCACCACCGGCGTGCCGACGCCGATGACCGGGGGCGTCTCGATACCGCTGCAATGACGGTCCGGCGCGAGGCGATAGGCGGCTGAAGCAAAGCTGAAGCGAACGTTCAAAAAAAATTAATGTTCCAGAGTTCGTGCGAAGTATTCCTTAAACGCAATGGTGCGATGCGCAAACGTATGATGCGCCGCACAACAGAATGCGTATCTTGAGGGCTCCCGGAAGTCCGGCTCGCCAGGCAGGCAGCTTCTGATCAACACGCCTGGACAGAACTTGGAGCAATCGAGATGCGCAGCTTCTCCCGTGACATTCTGCCCCTCGCCTTGGCGGGCGGGCTTCTCGCCGTCGCCTTCATCGCCCCCGGCTTCGCCGCCGAGAAGGGCAGCGTGCGGGCCGCGACGGCGCAGACCATCAATATCGGCTATGTGCACGGCGTCGCCTACTACACGCCGCAGCAGGACGGCTATCACGTCGTCGCCACGCTGAGCGTCGCCGGCGGTGCGCCGGTCCGCGTCGCCGCGACGCTGCAGCCGGAACAGGCCGTCAGCTTCTCGGTACCCGGTCCCGAGGGCGCGACCGCCAGCGTCGTCGAGATCGCCCGTCGCGGTGATGGCGTGACGGTGACCAACCCGGATCGCCTCGTGCTCAACTGAGCCGTCCGTCAGCCTCCACCGGACTGGAGGCCGCACCCTGGAAAAGAAAAAGCCCGGCTCATGCCGGGCTTTTTGCTGTCACGCGCCGGGCGGTGCCGCTCAGGCGGCGGTCTCGCTCTTGCGGGTGTCCGGCAGGCGCCGGTCGAGATAGCCGCCGATCAGCTCGGTCAGCTCTTCGGTGCGGTTGTCGAAGAAGTGGTTGGCGCCGGGCACGGTCTGCTGCTCGATGACGATGCCCTTCTGCGTCTTCAGCTTCTCCACCAGCGTGTTCACCGCCGAGAACGGCACCACCGCGTCCTTGTCGCCATGCACGAACAGGCCGGAGGAGGGGCAGGGGGCGAGGAAGGAGAAGTCGTAGAGATTGGCAGGGGCGGCCACCGAGATGAAGCCTTCCACCTCCGGGCGGCGCATCAGCAACTGCATGCCGATCCAGGCGCCGAAGGAGAAGCCGGCGATCCAGCAGGCGCGCGCATCCGGGTTGATCGACTGCGCCCAGTCGAGCGCGGCGGCGGCATCGGCGAGCTCGCCCTGGCCGTGGTCGAAGGCGCCCTGGCTGCGTCCGACACCCCGGAAGTTGAACCGCAGCGTCGAGAACCCGCGGTTCACGAACTGGTAGTAGAGGTTGTAGACGACCGGGTTGTTCATCGTGCCGCCGAACTGCGGGTGCGGGTGCAGGATGATGGCGATCGGCGCGTGGCGCTGCTTGGCCGGCTGGTACCGCCCTTCCAGACGCCCTTTCTCGCCGGTGAAGATGACCTCGGGCATGAAGCGTGTGATCCTAGATGCGGACGGCGTGGCCGTCCTGCGCAGAGAGGCAGCCCGGACGCGGGGCCGCCGTTTCAATTTTCCTGCGGGTGTACATAATACCGCGAGCGCCTTGACGACATAGGGTGTTATCCCTAAATTATTAGAATAATTCTAAATTACTACGTATGGTTGCAGGAGGTTGTCTCGCAACCGTCGTCGGCGCCGCCCGCGGATTGTGCGGAGCGGAAGCTATGAATGAGATGGGCTTGGTTTGCAAGCAAATCAACGGTGGCCGCAGCGAAAGCGGCCGGATCTTACTATATAGGCGGCAGGCACTGAATAACCGAACCGGACCGCGATGACCGAACGCATCTATCTCGACCACAATGCCACCGCCCCGGTGCGACCGGAGGCGGCGGAGGCGTTGGCCACGGCGTTGCTCGCCACCGGCAATGCCTCCGCCATCCATGGCGAGGGGCGGGGGACGCGGGCGCGCATCGAGGAGGCGCGGGGCGCCGTGGCGGCCCTGGTGGGTGGCGAGGCGCAGGGCGTGGTGTTCACCTCCGGCGGCACCGAGGCCGATGCGCTGGCGCTGACCCCGGATTATCAGCGCGCCGGCGAGCCGCTTGCCTGCGACGTCCTCCTGATCAGCGCGGTGGAGCATGCGGCGGTGCTGCGCGGCCATCGCTTCGCGGCCGACAAGGTGGAGATCCTGCCGGTGGACGCGCGCGGCCGGCTGCGCCTCGAGGCGCTCGACGAGGCGCTCGCCGCCCATGCGGAAGCCGGGCGCCGGGTGCTGCTGTCGCTGATGCTCGCCAATAACGAGACCGGGGTGATCCAGCCGGTGGCGGAGGCGGCGCGCCGTGTCCATGCCCAGGGCGGCCTCGTTCACAGCGACGCGGTGCAGGCGGCGGGGCGCATCCGCGTCGATCTCGCCGAGCTCGGCGTCGACGCCGTCTCGGTGTCCGCCCACAAGATCGGCGGCGCGCCGGGAGCGGGGGCGCTGGTGCTCGCCGACCCGGATCTGCGCCCCGCGCCGGTGTTCGCCGGCGGCGGGCAGGAGCGCGGCCGGCGTGCCGGCAGCGAGAACGCCCCGGCCATCGCGGCCTTCGGCGCCGCGGCCCACAGCGCCCGGCTGGCGCTCGAGAGTGAAATCATTCGTATTGGCGGCTTGCGCGAACGGCTTGAAGACGCTCTAAGGTGCGAGTTCCCGGAACTGGTGCTGCTGGTGGGCGATGTCGATCGCCTGCCCAACACCTCGTGCTTCGCCCTGCCGGGCGTGCCGGCCGAGACGGCGGTGATCGCGCTCGATCTCGCCGGTCTGTCGGCGAGCGCGGGAGCCGCCTGTTCGTCGGGCAAGATCGGGCCGTCGCATGTGCTCGCCGCCATGGGCGTGCCCGAGCGCATCGCCCGTTCGGCGTTCCGGCTGTCCTTCGGCTGGTCGAGCCGGGAAGAGGATGTCGACCGGGCGCTCGGCGTGTTCCGCCGGGTGGTTCCGGGTCTTTCGCGCCGCACAAGGGCGGCATGAGGCAGGGCCGCGGTTGTCGCCGCGGCCGGGAAGGTTTCGGCGGTGCCGCAGGGGGCCGCTCGAAATGACGAGACGTGACGTGTTGACCTGCACCCGCGGGCCTTGACCCCGCGTGGGAGAGGAGATGAGACGATGCCGGCCGTACAGGAGACAGTGGAGCAGGTCCGCTCCATCGACGTCGATCAGTACAAATACGGGTTCTTCACCGATATCGAATCGGAGAAGGCGCCGAAGGGACTGGACGAGGATACCGTCCGCTTCATCTCGGCCAAGAAGGGCGAGCCGGAATGGCTGCTGGAGTGGCGGCTCGATGCGTTCCGCCGCTGGCAGACCATGCAGGAGCCGAAATGGGCGCGGGTCGACTATCCGCCGATCCCCTATCAGGAGCTCTATTACTATTCCGCGCCGAAGCAGAAGGCGGCGAAGTCGATCGACGAGATCGACCCGGAGATCCTGGCGACTTACGAGAAGCTCGGCATCCCGCTGCGTGAGCGCGACGCGCTGCTCGGCATCGAGAGCACCGGCGGCGAGGGGAGCGGCAAGGCTCGGGTCGCGGTCGACGCGGTGTTCGACAGCGTCTCGGTGGCGACCACCTTCAAGGAAGAGCTCGCCAAGGCCGGCGTGATCTTCATGCCGATCTCCGAGGCGGTGCGCGAGCATCCCGAGCTGGTGCGGAAGTATCTCGGCTCGGTGGTGCCGGTGACCGACAACTTCTTCGCCACGCTCAATTCGGCGGTGTTCTCGGACGGCTCCTTCGTCTACGTGCCGAAGGGCGTGCGTTGCCCGATGGAGCTCTCGACCTATTTCCGCATCAACGAGCGCAACACCGGCCAGTTCGAGCGCACGCTGATCATCGCCGACGAGGGCTCCTATGTGAGCTACCTCGAAGGCTGCACCGCGCCGATGCGCGACGAGAACCAGCTGCACGCCGCCGTGGTCGAGCTGGTGGCGCTGGCCGATGCCGAGATCAAGTACTCCACCGTCCAGAACTGGTACCCGGGCGACAGCGAGGGCAAGGGCGGCATCTTCAACTTCGTCACCAAGCGGGGCGACTGCCGCGGCGACCGCTCCAAGATCTCCTGGACGCAGGTGGAGACCGGCTCGGCGATCACCTGGAAATATCCGAGCTGCATCCTGCGCGGCGACGAGAGCCAGGGCGAGTTCTACTCGATCGCCATCTCCAACGGCCGCCAGCAGGTCGATAGCGGCACCAAGATGATCCATCTCGGCAAGAACACGTCGAGCCGCATCATCTCCAAGGGCATCGCCGCCGGCCGCTCGGACAACACCTATCGCGGCCTCGTCTCGGCGCACCGCAAGGCGACGGGCGCGCGCAACTTCACGAACTGCGACTCGCTGCTGATCGGCGACCAGTGCGGCGCGCACACCGTGCCCTATATCGAGAGCAAGAACGCGACGGCGCATTTCGAGCACGAGGCGACCACCTCGAAGATCTCCGAGGACCAGCTGTTCTACTGCCAGCAGCGCGGCCTCGATCCCGAGGAGGCGACGGCGCTGATCGTCAACGGCTTCGTCAAGGACGTGCTGCAGCAGCTCCCCATGGAGTTCGCGGTCGAGGCGCAGAAACTGATCTCGGTGAGCCTCGAAGGCTCGGTGGGCTGAGCGCCCGGCAAGACGTGGATGCCCGGGCCGCGCCCGGGCATGACGCCCCTCGGTTATTCAGAACCCTTGCATTCGTCATGGCCGGACGTGGTCCCGCCATCCACGGATCGGGTTCCAGACAATGGAACGAATGAAATGGCCATGCTCGATATCGACAACCTCCACGCCAAGATCGAGGGCGAGGACGGCAAGGAAATCCTCAAGGGCCTGTCGCTGAAGGTGAATCCCGGCGAGGTCCACGCCATCATGGGCCCGAACGGTTCGGGCAAGTCGACGCTGTCCTACATCCTCGCCGGCAAGGAAGACTATGAAGTCACCGAGGGTTCGGTGACGCTCGACGGCGAGGACCTCCTGGAGATGGCAATCGACGAGCGCGCCGCCAAGGGCGTGTTCCTCGCCTTCCAGTACCCGATCGAGGTGCCCGGCGTCGCCACCATGACCTTCCTGCGCTCGGCCCTGAACGCCCAGCGCAAGAAGCGCGGCGAGGAGGAAATCTCCACCCCGGATTTCCTGCGCCTGGTGAAGGACAAGGCGGCCGGCCTCGGCATCAGCCAGGACATGCTGAAGCGCGGCGTCAATGTCGGCTTCTCCGGCGGCGAGAAGAAGCGCGCCGAGATCCTGCAGATGGCCGTGCTGGAGCCGAAGATCGCCATTCTCGACGAGACCGATTCCGGCCTCGACATCGACGCGCTGAAGATCGTCTCCGAGGGCGTCAACGCGCTGCGTTCGCCCGAGCGCGGCATGATCGTCATCACCCACTACCAGCGCCTCCTGAACCACATCGTGCCGGACTTCGTGCATGTCATGCACAAGGGCCGCATCGTGCGCTCGGGCGGCAAGGAGCTGGCGCTGGAACTCGAGGCCAATGGCTATGCCGAGTACCAGCAGGACGCGGCGTGAGGGGATCGAGATGAACGCCGAAATCCGTCCGATGCGCACCCCGGCCGAGCAGGGCCTGTCGGGTGAGCTCAAGAACCTGCCCTTGACCGGCGATGCGCGCGTGCGTGCGCTGCGCGAGGCCGCCGCGCAGGCCTTCAACGACAACGGGCTTCCCCACCGCCGGGTGGAGGAGTGGAAGTACACCGATCTGCGCACGCTGATGCGCGAGGCGCTGCCGATCTCCTCGCCGGCGCAGTCGGCGCAGGTGGAGGCGCATGCGCGGCTCTTGATCGACACCGGCGCGCGCCGCCTCGTCGTCGCCAATGGCGCGCTGGTGCCGGAGCTGTCCGACCTTGCCGATCTGGAGCCGGGGCTCAGCATCGCCCCGCTCGGCACGGCGCTGGCCGCCGGCGGCGATCTGGTCGCCCGCCTCGGCACGCTGGAGCCCGGCCGCTATGACGCGGCGCTGGCGCTGAACACCGCGCTCGCCGCCGACGGCGTGGTGATCGCGGTGGCCGCCGGCGCGGTGATCGAGCGGCCGGTGCATGTCGCGCATGTGTTCTCGGGCAAGGCGGCGGCGAGCTTCGCGCGCAACCTCGTGGTGCTCGGCGAAGGCGCCGGCCTCACCTATGCCGAGAGCTTCGAGGGACCGGAAGGCGTCGCCTATCAGGTGAACAGCGCCACCGAGTTCGTGGTTGCCGACGAGGCGAGCCTCGACGTGGTGCGCATGCAGGAGGACGGCGCTTCCGCGCTCCACCTGTCGACGCTGCTGTTCGAGGTCGGCAAGGGCGTGAAGCTGAACGCCTTCGGCTTCGCGTCCGGCGCCGCGGTGGCTCGCACCTCGCTCTATGCGCGGCTCGACGGCGCCGACAGCGCGGTGGCGTTCAACGGCGCGATCCTGCTGAAGGATCGCCAGCACGCGGATTCGACGCTGTTCGTCGATCATCGGACCACGGGCTGCGAGAGCCGCGAACTGTTCAAGCATGTGCTCGACGATTCGTCGCGCGGCGTGTTCCAGGGCAAGATCGTGGTGCGGCAGCCGGCCCAGAAGACCGACGGCCGCATGATGAGCCGTGCGCTGCTGCTCGGCGACGATGCCGAGATGGACAACAAGCCGGAGCTGGAGATCTTCGCCGACGATGTCGCCTGCGGCCATGGTGCCACCTGCGGCGCGATCGACGACGACCTCCTGTTCTACCTGCGCGCCCGCGGCATCCCGCTGAAGGAAGCGCAGAGCCTGCTGGTGCAGGCCTTCGTCGGCGAGGCCATCGAGACGGTTGCCAATGACGAGCTGCGCGACGCGCTGGTCGCGCGCGCCGAGGCGTGGCTAAAGGCGCGGGCCTGATCCCGCGCTGGCTGTGCGCTGCTCCGATTCGTCATGGCCGGGCAAAGCCGAGGTTCGCCTCGGCGTCTTGCAAGAGACGGCGCCTTCCGGCGCCTATGCCCGGCCATCCACGTCTTTCCTCCGCGCCGGAAGGCGTGGATGCCCGGGTCGGGCCCGGGCATGACGGCGTGTGGTATGAAAGCGCCGTAGAAACGGGTTAAGCCGATGACCACCCTCCACCCCGCCGTCGCCAACGGCACCTATGACGTCGAGCGCGTGCGGCAGGATTTCCCGATCCTGTCCAAGCAGGTCTATGGCAAGCCGCTGACCTATCTCGACAATGCGGCCTCGGCGCAGAAGCCGGTCCAGGTGCTGGACCGCATGCGCTACGCCTATGAGAACGAATATTCCAACGTCCATCGCGGCCTGCACTATCTCGCCAATGCGATGACCGAGGCCTATGAGCAGGCGCGCGAGCGCTGCCGCGCCTTCCTCAACGCGCCGACGCTGGAGGAGGTGATCTTCACCCGCTCCGTCACCGGTGCCATCAACCTCGTCGCTTCCTCGCTCGGTCAGTCGATCCGCGAAGGCGACGAGATCGTGCTCTCCATCATGGAGCACCACTCGAACATCGTGCCGTGGAACTATCTGCGTGAGCGCAAGGGCGCGGTGATCAAGTGGGTGCCGGTCACGGAAGACGGCGCCTTCGACCTCGAGGCGTTCAAGGGTCTCCTCACCGAGCGTACGAGGATCGTCGCCGTCACCCACATGTCGAACGTGCTGGGCACGGTGACGCCGATCAAGGAGATTGCCCGCCTCGCCCATGAGGCCGGCGCGGTGGTGGTGGTCGACGGCGCGCAGGCGGCGGTGCACATGCCGGTCGACGTGCAGGATCTCGACGTCGATTTCTACGGCGTCACCGGCCACAAGCTCTACGGGCCGACCGGCATCGGCGTGCTCTACGGCAAGCGGGCGCTGCTGGAAAAGCTGCCTCCCTATGAGGGTGGCGGCGAGATGATCCGCACCGTCACCGAGGCCGGCGTCACCTATGGCGAGCCGCCGCACCGCTTCGAGGCCGGCACCCCGCCCATCGTGCAGGCCATCGGCCTCGGCGAGGCGCTGGTCTACATGGAAAGCCTCGGCCGCGAGCGCATCGCCGCGCATGAGGCCTCGCTCGGCGCCTATGCCAAGCAGCGGCTGTCGGCGATCAACTCGGTGCAGATCTATGGCGACGCGCCGGGCAAGGGGGCGATCTTCGCCTTCGACGTGAAGGGCGCGCACCCGCACGACATCGCCACCATCATCGACCGCGCTGGCGTCGCCGTGCGCGCGGGCACCCATTGCGCAATGCCGCTTCTGGGGCGATATGGTGTGACGGCGACGTGCCGGGCGTCGTTCGCGCTCTATAACACCCATGAGGAAGTCGACCGTCTGGCCGACGCCCTCATCAAGGCTCAGGACCTGTTCGCATGAGCGACACTGCATCCACCGACGCGCCGAACATGCCGGCCATCGAATCGACGATCCCGCAGGAAGAGCTGGACCGGCTGACCGACGACATCGTCGCGGCGCTGAAGACGGTCTACGATCCCGAGATCCCGGTCGACATCTACGAGCTCGGCCTGATCTACAAGGTCGACATCACCGACGACCGCCAGGTGGCGGTGGAGATGACGCTGACCACCCCGAACTGCCCCTCCGCCGCCGAGCTTCCCGGCATGGTGGAAGGTGCGGTGGCGAGCGTCGGCGGCGTCTCCGGCGTCAATGTCAATCTCACCTTCGACCCGCCCTGGGACCAGGGCCGGATGTCGGAAGAGGCGCGGCTCGCCCTCAATCTGTGGTGAGCGCCGGACAGGAGTGACGCCATGCCGGCCGAGGCGGCCACGACCATCACGCCGCCGCCGCTCTCCGGGGTGCTGGAGACCGGCCTCTATGTCGACGACATCGGCCGGGCGCGCGCTTTCTACGAGGGTGTGCTCGGGCTGAAGCCGATGGTGGCGGATGATCGCTTCTGCGCCTATGAGGCCGGTCCGGCGAGCGTGCTGCTGCTGTTTCGCCGTGGCTATACGCGCGAGCCGGTCGAGGTGCCGGGCGGGGTGATCCCGCCGCATGACGGTCATGGCCCGCTGCATTTCGCGCTGGCGATCCCCGAGACGGCGCTGGCGGCCTGGATCGCGCATCTGGAGCGGGCGGGCGTGGCTCTGGAAGGCCGCGTCGACTGGAAGAAGGGCGGCGTCAGCCTCTATTTTCGCGACCCGGACGGGCATCTCGTCGAACTGGCAACGCCGGGCCTGTGGCCGAACTACTGAGGCGCGCGCCTCGGTCATGGCCGGCGTGCGGGTGGACGGGCTTGCCTGTCGGCGCCCGATATCCCATTTTCACTATGCCGATCCGCCGGCCTTGAACCGGCGTCGAGTTGGAGACGATGTCATGGCCGAAGTCCGTTCCCGCCCCCCCGTCATGCGGCTCACCGAAGCCGCCGCCGCCCGCGTGCGCGCGCTCATGGAGCGCAGCGACAAATCGGGCGCCGGTTTGCGCGTCGGCATCAAGAATGGCGGCTGCGCCGGCATGGAATACACCATGGAGTTCGCCGACGAGGCCGGCCGCTTCGACGAGGTGATCGAGGACAAGGGCGCGCGCGTGATCATCGATCCCAAGGCGATCCTGTACCTGCTCGGCACCGAGATGGACTACAAGGTCGACAAGATGTCGGCGCAGTTCGTGTTCAACAACCCGAACCAGACCTCGGCCTGCGGCTGCGGCGAATCCGTCGCCATCACCCCGGTCCGGCCGGAGGCCGCCGGCGCCGGCGCCTGAGGCGCGGCGGTGGACGCCGAGACGATCGAGGAACTGCTGGCCTCCTTCGGCCCGGTGCGCCTCAAGCGCATGTTCAGCGGCCTGGGCGTGTTCGCCGACGGGCTGATGATGGCCATCGTCATCGACGGCATTCTCTACTTCAAGGCGGATGAGGCCCTCGCCGCGCGCCTCGCGGCACGGGGATCCGCGCCCTTCGCCTATGATCGTCGCGGCCGGCGGGTGGAACTCGGCTACTGGTCGGCGCCGGAAGCGGCGCTGGACGATGCCGAGGACCTGGCCGGGATCGCGCGCGCCGCCCTCGCGGTGGCGCGCCGGGCGCCAGCGAAGCGCCCGCGGGCGGCACGCCGTTCCGCTCCGGCCGCGTGAACCAGCCGAGAATGAGCCTGCCCGGCGGTGAACCTTTGGCGCCGCCGCCCGTTACCCCTGTCGCAACAGTGGGGAGAACGGCATGGAGCTCGACCGCCTGGATCTTGAAAGCCTCGGCAACCTGTTCGTCCTTTACGGGCTGAATATCCTCTACGCCATCGGATTGATCGTCGTCGGCTGGTGGCTCGCGACCTTCGTGGAACGCATGGTGCTGCGCGCGCTCGGCGCCACCCGCCGGATCGACCTCACCGTCGCCGGCTTTCTCGGCAGTATCGCCCGCTACACCGTGCTGGTCTTCGTCGGGGTGGCGGTGCTGCAGCGCTTCGGCATCCAGACCACCAGCATCATCGCCGTGCTGGGCGCGACCTCGCTGGCCATCGGCCTTGCCCTGCAGGGCACGCTGTCGAACCTGGCGGCGGGGGTGATGCTGCTGTTGTTCCGTCCGTTCAAGCTCGGCGACAGCGTCGAGGTGGCGGGCGTCGCCGGCACGGTGAAGGGCCTGTCGCTGTTCACCACCGAACTGGCTTCCGGCACCAATGTTCAGGTGCTGATTCCCAACGCCAAGGTGTGGGGCTCGAACATCGTCAACAATTCGGTGTACGGCCAGCGCCAGCTCGCCCTCACGCTGGAGCTGCCGGGCACGGCCGATGCCGAGGCGACGATGGCGGAGGCGGTCGACTATCTGAAGAACGATGCGCGGGTGCTGGCCAGCCCCGGTCCCTCGGCGGCGGTGTCGAAGCTGCTGCTCGACCGGGTGGAGATCACCGTCTCGGCCTGGACCGCGAGCGGCGACGAGGGCTCCGTCAAGGCCGCGCTGACCAGGCATCTGCGCGGCAGGCAGATGGCGGCTGCGGCCGCCACCTGAAGCGCGGCGTCAGCTCGCCTTGATGCGCACCGGGCGCAGCAGGAAGGCCGGCAGGTGCGAGGTATCGGCCGGCTCGTCCTGATAGGACGGGCGGCGGTCCTCGCCGCGACGCACCGAGGTCGGAGTCACCGGGGCGCGGGCCGGGGCCTTGGGCTCGGGCGCGCGTTCGGCGGATTTCCGCGGTGCCGGACGGGCGGCGACCGGCGCGGGCGCCTCCTCGGCGGCTTCGGGAGCGGGAGCGGCACCGTCGCGGCGGCGGGCCGGGCGGGCGCCGCGACGCTCGCCGCGTTCCTCGCCACGGCGTTCGCCGTCACGGCCGCCACGTTCGCCGCGTCCCGAGGCCGAGCGCTTCTCGCGCGGCGGCGCCTCGCCGAGCTTCTCGCCCTGCCAGTCGATCGAGCGGCCGATCAGCTTCTCGATCGCGGCGAGCGACTTCTCGTCGGCATGGGTGACGATGGTGAAGGCGGCACCCGAGCGGCCGGCGCGGCCGGTGCGGCCGATGCGGTGGACGTAGTCTTCCGCGTGGTGGGGCGTGTCGTAGTTGAAGACATGGCTCACGGCGGGAATGTCGAGGCCGCGCGCGGCGACGTCGGAGGCGACCAGCAGGTTGGCCTCGCCGGTGCGGAACTGGTCGAGCGCCTGCATGCGCGAGCGCTGGTCCATGTCGCCATGCAGGCACACCGCCTTGTAGCCGTGCTTCTGCAGCGACTTGTGCACCACCGCGACGTCGCGCTTGCGGTTGCAGAAGATGATGCCGTTCTGCAGGTTCTCGGCGCCGTCGATGAGCCGGCGCAGCGTGTCGCGCTTCTCGTAGTCCTCCTTGCCGCTCGCCACCAGAAGCTGGGTGATGGTCGAGGCGGTGGAGGAGGGGCGGGACGCTTCCACCTGCACCGGATTGGAGAGGAACTGCGCGACCAGCCGCTGGATTTCCGGCGGCATGGTGGCGGAGAAGAACAGCGTCTGCCGGGTGAACGGCACCAGCTTGCAGACCCGCTCGATGTCCGGGATGAAGCCCATGTCCAGCATGCGGTCGGCTTCGTCGATGACGAGGATCTCGATGCCGGACAGCAGCAGCCGCCCGCGCTCGACGTGATCCAGCAGCCGTCCCGGCGTGGCGATCAGCACGTCGACGCCGCGCAGCAGCTTGGCGTCCTGGTCGCCGAAGGAGACGCCGCCGATCAGCAGCGCGACGTTCAGCTTGTGGTTCTTGCCGTAGCGCGTGAAGTTCTCTTCCACCTGCGCGGCGAGTTCGCGCGTCGGCTCGAGGATCAGCGTGCGCGGCATGCGGGCCCGGGCGCGGCCCTGCTCCAGCAGCGTCAGCATCGGCAGGGTGAAGGCGGCGGTCTTGCCGGTGCCGGTCTGGGCGAGGCCCAGCACATCGCGGCGGGCCAGTACATGGGGAATGGCCTGCGCCTGGATCGGCGTCGGCTCCGTGTAACCCGTATCGGCGACGGCCGAGAGCACCTTGTCGCTCAGGCCCAGTTCGTTGAAAGGCATCGAGGGTCAATTCTGCGGCAGCGCACCGCTCACCCTGGCTTCCCCCGAGCCGTAACCGGGGACGGGCTGCATCGTCATCGCGCGGAGCGCATCGGTCGGATTGGGTCAGACGATGCAGCGCAACATAGGCATAATGCTTCCGAAGTCAACGCTTTTCAGGTTCCTCAAGGGTTTGGCGCGACAAAACGTGCATTTGTGTGATAGGCGCGCTTCTATACGGGCCGCCGTTTCGCCGCCGGCCTGCCGGAGATGCCCGATGCCAACCCGCCGCAAAGCTCCGAATATCGCCCTTCCAGCCGCCTCCGGGCGCCGAGGCGGCGCCGGGCGGAGGGCGCCATGAGCCGCGCCTTCGTCAAGGAGGACGGCGGCGCCGAGGTGCTGCCCGACCGTCCCGTGAGCCCCAACCGCAACCTCGTCACCCGGCGGGGACTGGCGCTGATCGAGCGGGAGATCGCCCGCCATCGCGAGGCGCTGGCCACGGCGGCGTCGAGCGGCGACCGCGATGCCGCCGCGCAGGCCTCGCGCGAGTTGCGCTACTGGAGCGCAAGGCGGGCAAGCGCCGAGCCGGCGGAGCCGCCGGCGCAGGGCGAGGCGATCACCTTCGGCATGGCGGTGACGCTGGAGGACGAGGCCGGCACGCGCCGTCGCTTCCGCATCGTCGGCGAGGACGAGGCCGAGCCGCGGGAAGGGCGCATCGCCTGGGTGTCGCCGGTGGCGCGGGCGCTGATGGGAAAATGGATCGGCGACGAGATGGACCTGCCGGCGGGCACCATGGAGATCGTCGCCGTCGAGACGGCGCCGGAAAGCGACTAGAAGGCCACGCCCATGCTGATTCCCCCCGAGACGCTCCTCGTCTTCGCCCCGGCGGCGCTGATGCTGAACCTGACGCCGGGCAACGACATGCTGTTCTGCCTCGGGCAGGGCATGAAATCCGGGCCGGGCGCCGGGCTGGCGGCGAGCCTCGGCATCACGGTGGGCGGCTTCATCCATACGCTCGCCGCGGCGCTGGGGCTGGCGGCGCTGCTCGCCGCCCATCCCGCCGCCTTCGAGGCGATACGCTGGGGCGGCGTGGCCTATCTCGTCTACCTCGCCTTCAAGGCCTTCACCGCGACCGGCCCGCTGACCGGCGCCGAGAGTGCGCGGCGCGGCAGCGCGGGCGCCGCGTTCCGGCAGGCGGTGGTGGTGAACCTCACTAACCCGAAGATCGTGGTCTTCGTCCTGGCCTTCCTGCCGCAATTCGTCGATCCCGCGCGCGGCTCGCCCTTCGCGCAGTTCCTCATCCTCGGCGCCATCCTCAATCTGGGCGGCATGGTGGTGAACGGGATCGTCGGCGGTTTTGCCGGCGCGGTGGGCCGCTGGCTGTCCGGCCGTGCCGGCTTCGCACGCTGGTTCCAGCGTGCCACCGGCGTGGTGTTCCTCGGCCTCGCGGCGCGGCTCGCCTTCGAGCGCCGGTGAGCCTCCCGCGGCAGCTGGCCTCCCGCGGAATTGGTCTCCCGCGGCGGCTCTTGCCGAGCGGAGACGGGAGCGGAAGCGGCGGACATCGTCTCCCCCCGGTGGGCGGGCAACCGAAAGCCCGGATGTCCCCGGGGCGGCGCTGCGGGCCTCCTCCGTGAGGCGCCTCAGATGTCCAGCAGTTCCTCGCTGGCGAAGGCGGCCCGCTCGGAGATGAAGGCGAAGCGGCTCTCCGGCTTGTTGCCCATCAGCCGCTCGATGACGTCAGCTGTGTCGGCACGCTCGGCATCCTCGACGGTGACGCGCAGCAGCGTGCGAGTCTTGCGGCTCATGGTGGTTTCCTTGAGCTGTGCCGGCATCATCTCGCCGAGGCCCTTGAAGCGGCCGATCTCCACCTTGCCGCGGCCGGAAAACTCCTTCTTCAGCAGTTCGTCGCGATGCGCCTCGTCGCGGGCATAGAGCGTCTTGGCGCCCTGCGTGATGCGGTAGAGCGGCGGCACCGCGAGGAAGAGATGGCCGCCCTCGATCATCTTCGGCATCTGGCGGAAGAAGAAGGTGACCAGCAGCGAGGCGATGTGGGCGCCGTCGACATCGGCGTCGGTCATGATGATGACCCGCTCATAGCGCAGGTCTTCCTCGCGATAATGCGTACCGGTGCCGCACCCCAGCGCCTGGATCAGGTCGGCGAGTTGCTGGTTCTGCGCGAGCTTGTCGCGCCCGGCGCTGGCGACGTTGAGGATCTTGCCCCGCAAGGGAAGAACGGCCTGGGTCTGGCGCTCGCGCGCCTGCTTGGCCGAGCCGCCGGCCGAATCGCCCTCGACGATGAACAGTTCCGAGCCGGCCGCCGAATTGTTGGAGCAGTCGGCGAGCTTGCCGGGCAGGCGCAGCTTGCGCACCGCGCTCTTGCGGGAGACTTCCTTCTCCTGCCGGCGGCGCAGGCGCTCCTCGGCCCGCTCGATCACCCAGTCCAGCAGCCGGTTGGCCTGCACCGGGTTGCCGCCCAGCCAATGGTCGAAGGGATCGCGGATCGCCTGCTCGACGATGCGGGAGGCTTCGGCGGTGGCGAGCTTCTCCTTGGTCTGGCCCTGGAATTCCGGCTCGCGCACGAACACCGACAGCATCGCCGCGCAGCCGGACATGATGTCGTCGGAAGTCACCGAGCTCGCCCGCTTGGCGTTGCCGGTGCGCTCGGCATGGTCGCGCAGGCCCCTCAGCAAGGCGGAGCGGAACCCCGCCTCATGGGTGCCGCCCTCGGCGGTGGGGATGGTGTTGCAATAGGAGGAGACCGCGCCGTCGGCGTCGCCGAGCCAGGCCACCGCCCATTCCGCGGAGCCATGGCCGCCGGGCTTGGAGGTCTTGCCGGAGAAGATCTCCGGGTGCACCAGCGTGTGGCCGGCGATGTCGGCGGCGAGATAGTCCTTGAGGCCGCCCGGAAACCGGAAGGTGGCCTCCGGCGGGATGTCGGTCCCGGCGACGAGCGCGGCGTCGCAGTTCCAGCGGATCTCGACGCCGCCGAACAGATAGGCCTTGGAGCGGGCCATCTTGAAGACCCGGGCCGGCTTGAAGCGCGCATCGGCGCCGAAGATCGTCGGGTCGGGATGGAAGCGCACCCGGGTGCCGCGCCGGTTCTGCACCCGGCCGATCTCGACGAGCGGGCCCTGCGGCACGCCGCGCGAATAGGTCTGGCGGTAGAGCACCTGCCCGCGCGCCACCTCCACCTCGAGCAGGTCGGACAGCGCGTTCACCACCGAGACACCGACGCCGTGCAGGCCGCCGGAGGTCTCGTAGACCTTGCTGTCGAACTTGCCGCCGGCGTGCAGCGTGGTGAGGATCACCTCCAGCGCCGACTTGCCGGGAAATTTCGGGTGGTTCTCGATCGGGATGCCGCGGCCATTGTCGGTGACGGTCAGGAAGCCGTCGGCGGTGAGCTCGACATCGATGAAGCTGGCATGGCCGGCCACCGCCTCGTCCATCGAATTGTCGATCACCTCGGCGAAGAGGTGGTGCAGCGCCTTCTCGTCGGTGCCGCCAATATACATGCCCGGCCGGCGCCGTACCGGCTCCAGCCCTTCCAGCACCTCGATATGGGCGGCGGTATAGGCATTCTCCGCACCGGCCGGCTGGACGGCCGCGGCCGCGGCCCGCGGCGGCTTCGCGGCGGCAGGGCGCGGCGCCTGGGGCGGAAGGTCAAACAGGTTGGGGTCCGACATGGGGCGGGCAGGACTTTCGCTGGCGGCTATCGATCGATGATTCCATTACACCATAATATGCCAGTGTGAGTCACAGGCGTGAACGTTCCGTGAACGAAACGTCGGGCGAGGCGTCGGCCGCGCGGCGTCGCGCACGGTCACTTGCCGAGCCGGCGGCGGTTTGCCCGCACCTTGCGGCGGTAGAACCTCACGATTTCCGGCCCCACCTTGTCGAGCGTGCCCGAGGCCGCCGCGCTGGCGAGGCGGGCGTTCACCTCGCCGAGCGCCAGCGTCTTTTCGGTCACCATGCGGGCGGCCTCGATGGCGGCGGCGACGTCGCCGCGCGCCAGCCGCCGCATGCGCTCGGCGATCACCACCTGCGCGTCGAGGCCGAGGCGGGTCATGTCGAGACCCAGCGAGATGAAGGCGAGGGGATGCATCATGGGCGGCTTCCTTCGGGCCCGTTCCGGGCGGCGGGACGGCAAGAGCGATGCCCGTCCCTTCGTTCCCGGCTTTTTGCGCGCAGCAGCCCTGCGCAAATGCGGCAGCTTCCGGGCTGCCCTTCGGGTGCGCGCGTCTTCCGTTCGTCGTGCAACCGGTGTAGACGCGCGAACTCGGCCCATGCTGGCCGACATGTGCTTACCAAATGCTTGCACCCTCTTCCGGGAGACGGACGATGACGGAGACAAAGGCGCGGATCGCGATCCTCGGGGCCTCGGGCTACACCGGCTCGGAGCTGGTGCGACTGCTGGCCCGCCATCCGCGCGTCGAGATCGTCGCCCTCACCGCCGACCGCAAGGCCGGCCAGTCCATGGCCGACGTGTTCCCGCAGTTCGGCAAGCTCGCTCTGCCCAAGCTCGTCACCATCGACGAGGTGGCGTGGGGCCATGTCGACCTCGCCTTCTGCGCCCTGCCGCACGGCACCACGCAGCAGGTGATCAAGCGGGTGTTCGAGACGGCGCCGCACATCAAGATGGTCGACCTGTCGGCGGATTTCCGGCTGCGCGATCCCGGCGCCTATGAGCAGTGGTACGGCCACGCGCACCAGGCGCTGGAGCTGCAGCAGGAGGCGGTCTACGGCCTCGTCGAGCTCTATCGCGACGACATCCGCAAGGCGCGGCTGATCGCCAATCCCGGCTGCTACACCACCACCGCCATCCTGCCGGTGGTGCCGCTGATCGAGGCCGGCGCCATCGAGCCGGAAGGGCTGGTCGTCGATGCCAAGAGCGGCGTCACCGGCGCCGGCCGTTCCGCCAAGGAATCGCTGCTCTTCACTGAGGTGACCGACGGCATGCACGCCTATGGCGTCGGCCATCACCGCCACATGGCCGAGCTCGACCAGGAATATTCCAAGGCCGCCGGCCGAGCGATCGTGCCGAGCTTCACCCCGCATCTCATCCCGATGAGCCGCGGCATCTATGCCACCATCTACGCGAAGACCGGTGACGGCGTCGCCGCCGCGGACGTCCATCGCGTGCTGGCGGAGTTCTACGCCTCCGAGCCCTTCGTGCAGGTGCTGCCGCTCGGCCAGGTGCCGCAGACCCGCTTCGTGAAGGGCTCGAATATGATAGTCATGGGGGTCGTCGCCGACCGCCAGCCGGGCCGTGTCATTCTGATCTCCACCACCGACAACCTCGTCAAGGGCGCGTCCGGTCAGGCGGTGCAGAACATGAACCTGGTGCTCGGCTATCCCGAGACGCTGGGGCTGGAGCAGCTGGCGCTGTTCCCCTGAGCCGCGGCGGAGGGCGGCGGCGCGCTCGAGGTGCGCCGTCATGTCCCGCTTGTGGGCCTGGCATATTGTATATGCTCCTCGCGCTACCCGTAGTGTGAGGAGACCGCCATGAGCTTTTCGCCCGTCCTGTCGCGTCGGAACCTGTTCGGCACCCTGGCCTGCGGCTGCGCCGCCGCGGCGGTGGGTTTCGGCTCCTCGCCCGTCCTTGCAGCCTCCGGGGTCGCCAGGACGGAACTGTCCGCCGATGCGGCGCTGGCGAAGCTGAAGGAGGGCAATGCCGCCTTCGTCGCGGGCGGCGCCTGCACCCCGGCGGGCGGCACGGCGCACATCTCGCCGCTCGCCGTCGGGCAGGCACCCTTCGCGGTCGTCATCGGCTGTTCGGATTCGCGCACGCCGCCGGAGCTCGTGTTCAATACCGGCCTCGGCGAGCTGTTCATCATCCGCGTCGCCGGCAACACGGTGGATGCCTCCGCCATCGGCTCCATCGAATATGGCGTCTCGGTGCTCGGCGCGCCGCTGGTGCTGGTGATGGGGCACAGCCAGTGCGGCGCCGTGCAGGCGGCGATCCAGATGGCGACCGAAGGCACCCATTTCCCCGGCTCGATCGACGATCTGGTGCAGCCGATCCTTCCCGCCGTGCTGCGGTCCCGCCATGACGGGCATTATCTGGTCGCGGATGCCGTCAGGGCCAATGTGGAGGACGTGACGGCGCGTATCGCCGCCGCCAGCCCGGTGGTGGCGCAGGCGGTCGCCGCGAAGAAGGTCCGCGTCGTCGGCAGCGTCTACGATCTCGCCAGCGGCAAGGTCGATTTCCTCGCCTGAGGGCGCGGCTCAGGGCGCGCGTACGGCATAGGCCGGCTTCAGGGCGGTGCCGTTCCAGCGCCAGCTGCCCCAGCAGGCGGCGCCGGGAGCGGCGTCGCGGCACTGGCTGCGGTCGACCCAGAGATCGAGGCTGGCCTGTTCGGTGCCCTGCACCAGCGTCGGGCGGCTGCCGCGCAGCCTGAGCGGCGCATAGCCGGCGCTTGACAGGTTCACCGCGACGTCGCAGCCGTCATTGGCGCAGAAGGCGGTGGCGGCGCCGTCGCAGCGCAGGTTCTGCGCGTCGAGCACATAGTCCGGCCGGCCGTCGCGGTCGAGATCGGCGCTCATGGCCTGCGGCAGGGCATTGCCCTGCAACTCGCCGCCGAGGTCCCGGCACTGGGCGAAAAAGGCGCCGACCGTGTCCATCACCGGTTGCGGCATCGGCGGCGTGCCGGCGGGGGCCGGATCGGCATTGGCCTGCCGGGTTAGGTTGGTGATGGCGGCGGCGATCTGCTGCTTCAGCGCGGCGTTGCGCTGGCGGTAGAGCGGGGCGAGGCAGGCGGCGTCGGCGCCGCAGGCCGCCCGCGCCGCCAGGAAGGCGCGGGCATCGTCGCGCCGGGCGCCGCTCGCGCCCATCAGCAGCTGAAAGCGGCTGTAGCTGAACCACAGCGCGCCCATCTCGCTGTCGAGCGTTGAGAGGGTGGGGTCGGCGCAGACCGCGCGCTCGTCCGGTGTCCGCGCCTTGCCGCAGTCGAAGCTCGCGGCACCGGCGGATGCGGGCCACAACCCCGCCAGCAGCAGGACCGTCGCGCCGGCCAGGCGGACGCGGCCCGCTCGCCTCAAGACTTCACCTTCACATAGCTGCCCGGCGCGTCCTCGATCGGATCGAGGACGCCGCCGCCCGGTTCGCGTGCCGGCGCCCGCTCGCTGTCCTGCGCTTCCAGCCAGGCGAGCCAGTCCGGCCACCAGGAGCCGGGATGCATGTCGGCGGCGGCGATCCATTCCTCGAGGCTGCCGGCGGGGGCGTCGCCGGTCCAGTACTGGTACTTGGCGCGTGCCGGCGGGTTGATCACCCCGGCGATGTGGCCGGAGCCGGCCAGCACGAAGCGGACCGGCGCGCCGAACAGCTGGAGGCCGTTGAACACCGACACCGCCGGGGCGATATGGTCCTCGCGCGTCGCCAGGCTGTAGGTCGGGACCGTCACCTTGCCGAGGTCCAGCCTGTGCCCGGCCAGCGAGAGCGCGCCCCGGGCGAACTTGTTGTCGAGGTAGCAATTGCGCAGATAGAAGGAATGGTTCGCCCGCGGCAGCCGCGTGGAATCCGAGTTCCAGTACAATATGTCGAAGGGGAACGGCGCCTGCCCCTTCAGGTAGTTGTTCACCACATAGGGCCAGATCAGGTCGTTGGCGCGCAGCATGTTGAAGGCGTTGGCCATCAC
This sequence comes from Ancylobacter oerskovii, assembly GCF_018390555.1. Classification (GTDB taxonomy): domain Bacteria; phylum Pseudomonadota; class Alphaproteobacteria; order Rhizobiales; family Xanthobacteraceae; genus Ancylobacter; species Ancylobacter oerskovii. The sequence continues at coordinate 466,584 of NZ_JAHBGB010000044.1, forward strand.
CCGGCCGTCCATGATGCCGGATTCCAGCATGCGCCGCTCCAGCACCGACACCTGCTCCTCGTCGATGAACACCTTCAGGTCGCCGGCCTGGGCGAAGTCGACCTGGGTGGTGAAATAGGTGGCCGAGCGGATGCCGACATCCCGGCCGGCGGCGGCCAGCCAGGCCAGCGTCATGGCGAGCATGGTGCCGCCGACGCAATAGCCGACCGCATGCACCTGCTCGACATTGGCGGCCTGCTTGGCGACCTCGATCGCCGAGAGCACGCCGGAATGCATGTAGTCCTCGAAGCCCTTGTCGGCGAGCGCCGGGGAGGGGTTCACCCAGGAGACGATGAACACCGTCAGTCCCTGCTCCACCGCCCAGCGGACGAAGGATTTCTCGGGATTGAGGTCGAGCACGTAGAACTTGTTGATCCAGGGCGGCACGATCACCACCGGCGTCTTCAGCACGGTCTCGGTGGCGGGGCTGTACTGGATGAGCTGCATCAACTCGTTCTGGAAGACCACCTTGCCGGGCGTGACCGCAAGGTTGCCGCCAACCTTGAACTTCGAATTGTCGGTCTGGCGGATCTTCAATTCGCCGTCGCCGGCCTCGATGTCCTCGGCCAGCATCTTCATGCCGCGCACCAGATTCTCGCCATTCGAGGCGAAGGTGGCGCGCAGCAGTTCGGGATTGGTGAAGACGAAGTTGGACGGCGACACCGCGCTGGCGATCTGCCGCACGTAGAACTCCGCCTTGTGCTTGGTGTGCTTGTCGATCTCGGCGTCCTCGACCAGCTTTTCCGCCCAGCTGGCGGTGAGCAGATAGGTCTGCTTCAGCGCGTCGAAGAACGGGTTGCTGCTCCATTCCGGGTCGACGAAACGGCCGTCGCGCGCCGGCGGCTGGGCGACGGGCTCCACTTTCTCGCCGGCCAGCCGCTTCAGCGTCGAGGACCACAGCGAGAGATAGCCGCCGATCAGCCGCGACTGCACGTCGACGGTGCGCTTGGGGTCGGTCAGCCAGTATTCGGCGACATGGCCGAGCGTCTTCATGACGTCGGCGACCTCCTCGGCGATGTCGTCCTTTACCCGGCCTTCCTCGCGCGGGCGCAGATAGGCGGCCATCGCCTTGCCGCCTTCCTCGACCAGCCGGGCGAGATTGCCGGCGAAGGCCTCGAAGTCGACCGGGCGCGGCGCGGACGCCTCGGGGGGCTCCTTCGCCGGCGGGGCGACGACCGGGGCGGGAGAGGGCGCGACGGCGTGTTGCGTCGCGGCCGGCGCTTCGACGGCGGCGCTCCTCGGCGGGCGGGCGAGGCGCGCCGGGCTGGAGGCCGGCCTCGTCTGCGAGACCCGACGCGGCCGGGGCAGGGCGGCGGGAGCGGCCGGGGGCTCCACGGCGGCCCTGGCGGCGGTGCCGCGCACGGTCGGCGCTTTCGCCGCACCCTTCGCGGAGGCGGCCTTGCGGGAGGCCGCGGCGGGGGAGGGCGCCTTGGCAGGCGAGATCTTGGCGGGCGGCGCTTTGGCGGGCGGGATCTTGGCGGGCGGCGCCTTGGCGGGCGAGGTTTGGGGCGCGGATTTGCCGGCCGGCTTGCTCGGCGATTCGGCCGCGGCGGCCTTGGCCGCGCGCTTTGCCGGTGCCGGCGCCCGCTTGGCTTTGCCGGCCGTCTCCGGCTGGCCGGCGGCCTTGCCGGGGCGCTTCTCGGAGGTTTTCGCCGGGGCGGAAGCCGGCGGCGGCAGGGTGGTCGTGGTGTCCGTGGCGGTCTCGCCGGCGCCGTCGCGCGCATTGGCGCGTCGCCGGCTGGTGGAACGGTCGGCGTTTCGGTTACTCACCGCTTGTCCCCGCGGGTGCGTGCGTTCATAGGTGGAGGCATCATAGACGCGACGCCCGGTTCGAGCGAGAGCCTAGCGCGGAGTCGATGACAGTTCGGGAAACTCGGGTCATGACGCGCCGTATCGCCATTTCGTTCCCACCGCTCGCGACGGCGCGCCTTCTGGCCTGCGCGGCACTTGGCCTCGCTTTGTCCGCATGCGGCGCCAACCTGCCGAAGACCAGCGTGCCCGACCAGAAGCTGCCCTATCCGAATTTCGGCACCCCGGCGCAGATCGGCACCCGCCCGGTGATGGACGCCCAGGCCCAGTCGCAGACGCAGTCGAGCCTCGAGAACATGGCCCGCAATCGCGCCAGCGAGATGGAGCAGCAGATCAACCAGGGCAACGACATGAACGTCGGCCAGTGAAAGCCGTCGTGAGATGGGGCCGCCAGAGCCCCGTTGCCGATTGATTCACCACGCTTGTGCCACCATCGCTTGTCATGCCTCCTGTAGTGGGCGTGGCGAACATGGTAGAAACGCCCGTTATGCCGCGCCGGATGAGGAAAACGGCCGGCCTGGAGCTTGAGACCGATGACCGACTTCCACCGCATCCGCCGGCTGCCGCCTTATGTGTTCGAGCAGGTCAACCGCGTGAAGGCCGCCGCCCGCAACGGTGGCGCCGACATCGTGGATCTCGGCATGGGCAACCCGGATCTCGACGCTCCCGCGCATGTGGCGGAGAAGCTCAAGGAGACCATCGGCAAGCCCCGCACCGACCGCTATTCCGCCTCCAAGGGCATTCCCGGCCTGCGCCGCGCGCAGGCGGCCTATTATGAGCGCCGCTTCGGCGTGAAGGTGAACCCCGACACCCAGGTGGTCGCCACGCTCGGCTCCAAGGAAGGCTTCGCCAACATGGCGCAGGCGATCACCGCCCCCGGCGACGTGATCCTGGTGCCGAACCCCTCCTATCCGATCCACGCCTTCGGCTTCCTGATGGCCGGGGCGGCGATCCGCTCGGTGCCCTGCGAGCCGGGCCCGGAATTCTTCCGCGCGCTGGAGCGGGCGGTGGCGCATTCCATTCCCTCGCCGCTGGCGCTGGTGCTCTGCTATCCGTCGAACCCGACCGCCTGCGTCGCCGATCTCGATTTCTACCGCGACGTCGTCGCCTTCGCGAAGAAGCACGATCTCATCGTGCTGTCCGACCTCGCCTATTCCGAGGTCTATTTCGACGGCGACCCGCCGCCCTCGGTGCTGCAGGTGCCGGGCGCCATGGACGTGACGGTGGAGTTCACCTCCATGTCGAAGACCTTCTCCATGGCCGGCTGGCGCATGGGCTTCGCGGTCGGCAACGAGCGGCTCATCGCCGCGCTCGCCCGCGTGAAGTCCTATCTCGATTACGGCGCCTACACGCCGATCCAGGTCGCCGCCACCGCGGCGCTGAACGGCCCGCAGGACTGCATCGCCGAGATGCGCTCGGTCTACCGCAAGCGCCGCGACGCGCTGGTGGACAGCTTCGGCAAGGCCGGCTGGGAGATTCCCTCGCCGTCGGCGTCGATGTTCGCCTGGGCGCCGATCCCCGAGAAGTTCCGCCACCTCGGCAGCCTGGAATTCTCCAAGCTGCTGATCGAGAAGGCGGACGTGGCGGTGGCGCCGGGCGTCGGCTTCGGCGAGCACGGCGACGAATATGTGCGCATCGCGCTTGTGGAGAACGAACAGCGCATCCGTCAGGCGGCGCGCAATGTCCGCCGCTTCCTTGAAACGGGCGCGGAAACATTGCACAACGTCGTGCCGCTCGCTGCGGCGCGTTGAGTGCCCGTTTATTGCGGGCCGGCGCCGTCCTGTTGTTTTTGAAGTTCGGATTGTTTGATGGCGCCGCCGCTTAAAATTGGCATCGCCGGCCTGGGTACGGTCGGAGCTGGCGTCATGCGCATGCTTGCCCGTCGCAACGACGAGATCGCCGCCCGTTGCGGGCGCGCGGTGGAGGTCGTGGCGGTCAGCGCGCGTGACCGTTCGCGCAAGCGCGATTGCGATCTTTCCTCGGTCCGCTGGGCGGAAGGCCCGGTCGAGCTGGCCCGCGACCCCGGCATCGACGTCTTCGTCGAGCTGATCGGCGGGGCGGACGGCGCCGCCCGCGAGGCGGTGGCCGCCGCGCTGGCGGCCGGCAAGCCGGTCGTCACCGCCAACAAGGCGCTGCTCGCCCATCACGGCGTCGAGCTCGCCAAGCTGGCGGAGGAGAAGGGCGCGGGCATCCATTTCGAGGCGGCGGTCGCCGGCGGCATCCCCATCGTCAAGACGCTGCGCGAGGCCCTGCTCGGCAACCGCATGGCGCGCGTCTCCGGCATCCTCAACGGCACCTGCAACTACATCCTCACCAAGATGCGGGAGGAGGGGCTCTCCTTCGAGACCTGCCTCGCCGAGGCGCAGCAGCTTGGCTATGCCGAGGCCGATCCGACCTTCGACGTCGACGGCTTCGACACCGCCCACAAGCTGGCGCTGCTGGCGACGCTCGCCTTCGGCGTGCAGCCCGATCCCGACGCCATCCATGTCGAGGGCATCCGCTCGATCACCCTGGCCGACCTCGATGCGGCCGACGAGCTCGGCTACCGGGTGAAGCTGCTCGGCGTCGCCGCCCGCGCCGGCGATGAGGTCGAGCTGCGCGTGCACCCGACCATGGTGCCCAAGCACTGGCCGATCGCCCAGGTCTCCGGCGTCACCAATGCGGTGGCGGTGGATGGCGACGCGGTGGCGCTCACCCTGGTCGGCCCCGGCGCCGGCGGCGATGCCACCGCCTCGGCGGTGGTGGGCGATCTGTGCGATCTCGCCGCCGCGCGGGACAACCGCCCCTTCGGCTGGCCGGCGGCAAGGCTGCGCCCGGCCGGCAAGCCCGCCATCCAGCGGCACGAGGGCGGCTACTATATCCGCCTCGCGGCGGTCGACCGTCCGGGAACGGCGGCGGCGATCGCCCGCCACATGGCCGAGCGCAATATCTCGCTCGAATCCATCATGCAGCACCGGCGCGGCCGCCCGCATGGCGGCGACAAGGCGGACAGCGCCGGCGGGCCCGCGCCCGTGGTGCTGATCACCTATGCGACGACGGAAGAGGCGGTGCGCCGCGCGATCGATGCCATCGAGGCCGATGGCGTGATCACGTCGCCGCCGCAGGTTATTCGTATCGAGAAGGATTGAGGGCTGGGACGATGGCGGAAATCACGGTCAAACCCGATCAGTTGCTGGAGCGTATTCTCACGCTGGAGCTGGTGCGCGTCACCGAGCGCGCGGCGGTCGCCTCGGCGAGCCTGCGCGGGCGCGGCGACGAGAAGGCCGCCGACAAGGCGGCGGTCGATGCCATGCGGCGCGAGCTGAACCGCCTGCCGATCGCCGGCCGCATCGTCATCGGCGAGGGCGAGCGCGACGAGGCGCCGATGCTGTTCATCGGCGAGGAGCTCGGCACCGGCAAGGGCCCGGCGGTGGACATCGCCGTCGATCCGCTCGAGGGCACCACGCTCTGCGCCAAGAACATGCCCGGCTCCATCGCGGTGATGGCGATGGCCGAGGGCGGCACCATGCTCTATGCGCCCGATGTCTACATGGACAAGATCGCCATCGGGCCGGGCTACCCCAAGGGCACGATCGATATCGACGCCTCGCCGGCCGACAATATCCACTCGCTGGCCAAGGCCAAGGGCGTGAAGCCGCACGAGATCAACGCGCTGATCCTCGACCGTCCGCGCCATGCGGCGATCATCGAGGCGGTGCGCGCCACCGGCGCCTCGGTGCAGCTGATCACCGACGGCGACGTCGCCGGCGTCATCCACACCTCCGACCCGGAAGAGACCGGCGTCGACATCTATCTCGGCACCGGCGGCGCCCCGGAAGGCGTGCTGGCGGCGGCGGCGCTGCGCTGCATCGGCGGCGAGATGTACACCCGCCTCATCCTCGACACCGAGGAGAAGCGCGAGCGCGCCAAGAAGATGGGCGTCTCCGACCCGAAGAAGATCTACACCGTCCACGACATGGTGCATGGCGACTGCCTGTTCGCGGCCACCGGCGTCACCACCGGCAACCTGCTCAAGGGCGTCAAGTACCGCGGCGACATCGTCACCACCCACACGGTGGTGATGCGCTCGGCCACCGGCACGGTGCGCTGGATCGAGGCCGAGCACCGCAACCTCGCCAAGTTCCATCTCGGCTGAGGTCGTCCCGGCGAACCGTCGGGGCATGATGTTTTCGCTCAGGGGCGCGGCAACGCGCCCCTTTGCTTTTGCGAGGCTGCCGCCTTCAGAGCGCCGCGCCCCAGTCATGGCCGGGATGGGCGCGGGCGAGCCATGCTTTCAGCCGGCGGCGCTCCTCCACCGACAGGCGCGGCACGGCGCTGGCGAAGTCGGCCTCGTCCTTCGGTCGCCGGTGCCTGGCCTTGAACAGCAGCACGATGGCCGGCTTCAGATAGGGAAGGCCGTCGGGCGTCCGGCCCACGGCCTCGTCGCGGGCGCAGGTGATGGCCGGATCGCGCTTGTAGACCCAGGTCGCCGGCGTCCCGCGCTCGATCATCATGTCCGCCCGCCAGCAGCCGGCCTCGACATCGCGGCACCAGATCTGCGCCACATGCGCCGGCGGCTCCATAGCGCCGGGCAGGGGAGCCAGCACCCCGGCATGGGCGGTGTGGAACTCCATGCCGGCGAGCGCCTGCCGGAATGCCGGCAGGTCTTCGGCCAGCACGGTGAACTCGATATCCTCATGCGTGCGGGTCTGAGCGCCATGCCACAGATCGAGCGCCCAGCCGCCGGCAATGCACCAGGGCGCGGTCACTCCCGCCAGTCGCCGGGCCAGCTGCCGCGGCGACCAGGCGGACCAGTCGTTCTCGTCGCATCCGGGGGCGGGAGGCATGAATGTCCTCGAGGGCTCGGCGGCGGATGATCGTTTTTCATTCGCGGCGGGGGCAAGGCGGCAATCGGGAAATCCGACGCTTTGGAACTTGGCCGGTGTGCTGTATACCAGATGCCGCAGACCAGCATCCGCGAGGATGCAAAGACGTTCGCAAAGGGAAACACCCATGTCCGCCCCCCATTCCGCGCTGCCCCCCTTCCTGAAGCAGGTGACGGGTCTCATCGACGCCGACAAGTACAAGGACGTCGCCGAGGCCTTCGCCGCCTTCGTGAAGGAGCATCCGACCACCCGCTACCTCGCTTCCGAACCGATCCCCTTCAAGGTGAGCGTCCGCCTGTCGACGAAGTACGGTTCCTCGGCCAACTCGACCTTCACCCTGCGCCACATCACCTGGGCGGAGGATCTGAAGCATGCGTTGTCGGAAGGCGCCGATGCCTTCGCCGCGCTCGCCGGCAAGTATGACGCCGAGGTCGCCGAGATTGCCAAGACGGTGAAGAAGGTCGCGTGACCCTTCTGCGGGCGCCGGAGCTGCCGGCGCCCGTCTTCCGGCCTGCGGCCCCGTGCCCGGCCGATGATCGCTTCCCTAGAGCCCGATGCGCCCGAAGCCCGGCAGCTTGATCCCCGGCTGGCGCAGGTCGAGGCCGGCCACCGCGCCCAGCACGTTGATCTCCACGCCCTCCACCCAGGCCAGCGTCGCCCCGGCATAGCCGCCGAGGCTGATCGTCACGCCGGTGCGCGACGGCGCCCAGTCCAGCCAGCGCCCTTCGACCGGATAGTCCTTGCCGATGGCGGTGGAGGGAAGGGCAGCCTGCAGTTCCGGCACCTGCCGCATCACATAGGCGATGAAGGTGTTGGAGTTCGGCCCCGGCCAGATCACGTAGTCGCCGGCATCCCCATGGGGATAGCGGGCGATCGCCGCCTCCACCTTCGGGATCATCGCCGCGGCCGCCGGCCCCGTCGTCTCGGCCACCAGTTCCGGGGTGTTGCCGAACCATCTGCCGTCCGGCGGGAAGCGGTTGTGGCGGATCGGCTCGCCGGAATAGCCCATGACGTCGTAGCGCTCATAGGCGGGCGCGCCGGCCTGCTTGTACACCACCCAGCAATGCACCGCGAAGATGCTGCGCCAGCCGCCGACCGGCGCGCAGTAGACGCGCAGCATCGCCTCGGGCATCTGGGCGGCGGCGGGCAGGGTGCCGGTGCTCGACCAGTCGGCCGAACGCCAGCCGAGCGAGAGGTCGGTGTTCTGCCATGTCACCAGCGCATGGGCGGCGAGCGGCAGGCCGAAGAAGAGAAGGCCGAGGCGGACGAAGCGGGTGGCGCGCAACATGGGCGCACAATGTGCGGGAAGCGGCGGCAAATCCAGAGCCGGCACCGCCGCTGGCGCAATCGTGTTCGCACGGCGCCGCGCCGTCCGCGCATTGACAGAGTTGCGAACCGCTCTCATCTTTGTTGCGATTGATTTGCAGAAGCGGATGAGATCGTGCTGGACGACGTGTCTTCGGGCGGATGGCGGCTGGAGCGGGGAGATCCCGCCCTGTCGGAGGTGCATGGCTCGATAAGCGTGCCGAAGCAGGCCGGGCTGCGCCGGATCTTCGCCTTTCTCGGCCCGGGCTTCCTGGTCGCCACCGGCTATATGGATCCGGGCAACTGGGCGACCTCGCTCGCCGGCGGCTCCAAATTCGGCTATGCGCTGCTCACCGTCGCGCTCCTCTCCAACATGATCGCCATCCTGCTGCAGGCCCTGTGCTCGCGGCTCGGCATCGCCTCGGGACGCGACCTCGCCCAGGCCTGCCGCGACGCCTTTCCCCGCCCGGTGGCCTTCGTGCTGTGGCTCCTCGCCGAGGCGGCGATCTGCGCCACCGACCTCGCGGAGGTGATCGGCACCGCCATCGGCCTCAATCTGCTGTTCGGCCTGCCGCTGGAGATCGGCGTCGTCGTCACCGCGCTCGACGTGTTCCTCATCCTGTGGCTGCAGCGCCTCGGCTTCCGATGGGTGGAGGCCATGGTGGTCGGCATGCTGGCGATCATCACCCTGTGCTTCGGCGTGCAGATCGCCCTCGCCGATCCCGATTGGGGCGCGGTGATCCGCGGCTTCGCGCCGACCACCGAGATCCTGCGCAATCCCGACATGCTCTATCTGGCGCTCGGCATCCTCGGCGCCACGGTGATGCCGCACAATCTCTATTTGCACTCCGCCATCGTGCAGACGCGCCGGCACGACGGCACGCTCGAAGGCAAGCGCGTCGCCATCCGGCTCGCCACCTTCGATTCCACCTTCGCGCTGATGTTCGCCCTGACCATCAACGCCTCCATCCTCATCCTCGCCGCCTCCGCCTTCCATGCCGGCGGGGCGGGGGAGGTGGCCGATCTCGGCAAGGCGCACGAACTGCTCAACCCGCTGCTCGGCAGCGCGCTCGCCCCGACGCTGTTCGCCGTCGCGCTGCTGTGCTGCGGCCTGAACTCGACGGTGACGGCTACCATCGCCGGGCAGGCGGTGATGGAGGGCTTCCTGCGCCTGCGCCTCCAGCCCTGGCTCCGCCGGCTGATCACCCGGGTGATCGCCATCGTGCCGGCGGCGTTGGTCACCATCGCCTATGGCGAGCAGGGGGCCGGCGCGCTGCTCATCTTCAGCCAGGTGATCCTCAGCCTGCAGCTGCCCTTCGCCATCGTGCCGCTGGTGCTGTTCACCGCGGACCGCCGCAAGATGGGCGCGCTGGTCGCGCCGCGCTGGCAGACCGTTCTGGCGGCATTGGCGGCGGCGCTGATCATCGCGCTCAACGCGAAATTGCTGGTCGACCTCGTGACGGGCTCGTGATGCACCCGGTCGAAAGGCGTCTTGCGCCCGTGGCGGCGAGGGCGTCTCATGGCGTCGAGGCAGGGGCGCCTCGTCGCCATCCGGGCGGCGCGGGCGAGCGGCGGGGGAGCCATGAGCGACACGGCAAGCTTCTTCGGTGATCTGCTCGGCACGATTGCCGAGCGCGGGCGGGCGCTGCTCGACCTCGGGCGCGAGCGCCGCCCGGCCGGCGCGATCAAGGCCGCGAGCCTGGTCGCCCTGTGCGAGCGATTGCTGTCGGGGCGTGGCGAGGCCTCGGGCGTGGCGCTGGCCCAGGAGATCCTGCTGGCCTATGGCGCGCTCAAGAGCGGCGAGCGCATCGCCTTCTTCGAGGCGCTGGCCGGCACGTTCGGCCCGGACATGGCGCGGCTCGATAAGGCGACCGCCGCCTATGCCGCCAAGCCGTCGGCGGCGACGGCCAGCGAGCTGCACCAGGCGAGCGAGCCGCGCCGGCAGGAGCTGATCCGCCGGCTGAACCTCGCTCCCGGGGCGACGGCGCGCCTGGTCGGCATGCGGGCCGACCTTCTTGCCAGCCTGCCGCGCCGCCGCGATCTTGCCGAGGTCGATCGCGACTTCACCCATCTCTTCGCGTCCTGGTTCAATCGGGGGTTTCTCGTGCTGCGCCGGATCGACTGGTCGACGCCCGCCAATGTTCTGGAAAAGATCATCCGCTACGAGGCGGTGCACGAGATCCGCGACTGGAACGATCTGCGCGCCCGTGTCGATTCGCCGGACCGGCGCTGCTACGCCTTCTTCCATCCCACCCTGGTCGACGAGCCGCTGATCTTCGTCGAGGTGGCGCTGATGAAGGACATCCCGGAGGCCATCGCGCCGGTGCTGGCCGAGAAGCGCGCCCATCTCGATCCCGCCAGGGCCAGCGTGGCGGTGTTCTATTCCATCTCCAACACCCAGATCGGCCTGGGCGGGGTGAGCTTCGGCAATTTCCTCATCAAGCAGGTGGTGGAGGAGATTTCCCGCGAGCTGCCCAATCTCAAGACCTTCGTCACCCTGTCGCCGGTGCCCACCTTCCGGGCCTGGCTGGAAGCGGAGCGCGCCTCGCCGGCTTCCGCCGTGCTCACCGACGAGGACCGGGCGGCGCTGGCGGCGCTCGATGCGCCGGGACTGGCGGAGGACACGGCGCGGCAGGCGGCGCTCCGTCCGGTGCTGTCGGCGCTCGCCGCGCATTATTTCCTGATCGCACGCTCGCCGAAGGGGCGTCCGCTCGATCCGGTGGCGCGCTTCCATCTCGGCAACGGCGCCCGGCTGGAGCGCATCGACCCCTTCGGCGACCTCTCCGCCAAGGGGTTGAAGCAGGCGGCCGGGCTGATGGTGAACTACCGCTACCTGCTCGACGACATCGAGGCCAACCACGAAGCCTTCTTCGACAAGGCGCAGATCGTGGCGAGCCCGGCGGTGCGCAAGCTCCTGCGCGCCGAGAGCCAGCAGAAGGCGCTGGCGGTGCGCGAGGCGGCGGGCTAGCCCGCCGATCCCGCCTCGCACCCGGGCGGCTCGCGCGATGCCGGCCTTCGCCCGAACCGGCTCGCTTGACAGAGCGGCCCCTGCCATGCCCGATGCCGCGACTGTCCTCCGCTCCGGGTTGCCGCGCGTATGTTCCTCCTCCCGCATCTTCTCAAGCGTTTCGTCGACAAGGGTCGGCTCGTCGTCATCGACGAGAAGGGAACCTCGCACAGCTTCGGCTCGGGCAAGGATGGCCCGAGCGTCACCATGCGGCTGCACGACGGCAAGCTCGACCGCGAGCTGTTCCTCAATCCCGAACTGGTGATGGCCGAGGCCTATATGGACGGCCGGCTCACCTTCGAGAACGGCTCGACCGTCTACGATTTCCTCTATCTGTTCTCGATCAATCGCAAGGGCCTCGCCTCGCACCCCGTGCAGCAGGCGCTGCGCCGCTCCTGGCGGTCGCTCAAGCGCTGGCATCAGGCCAACGCGCTCGGCAAGGCCGCGAAGAACGCCCAGAGCCACTACGACAATCCGCCGGATTTCTACCGGCTGTGGCTCGACAGCCAGATGATCTATTCCTGCGCCTATTTCCCCACTCCCGACGCCTCGCTGGAGGAGGCGCAGCAGGCCAAGCTCCGCCACATCGCCGCCAAGCTGAAGCTGGAGCCGGGCATGCGGGTGGCCGAGATCGGCTCCGGCTGGGGGGCGCTCGCCATCTATCTGGCGAAGCTCGGCGCGCATGTCACCGCCATCAACGTCGCCACCGAGCAGCTGGCCGAATCGAAGCGGCGCGCCGCCGAGGCCGGCGTGCTCGACCGCATCACCTTCTTCGAACGCGACTATCGCGAGCTCACCGGCACCTTCGACCGGGTGGTGTCGGTCGGCATGATGGAGCATGTCGGCGTCAATCATTTCGACGACTATTTCAACACCATCAAGCGCCTGCTGGTGCCCGGCGGCTGGGCGATGATCCACGCCATCGGCCGCATGTCGCCGCCCGGCTCCACCGCGCCCTTCATCCGCAAATACATCTTCCCCGGCGGCTATGTGCCGGCGATGTCCGAGGTGTTCGCCTCGCTGGAGCGCACCGGCATGTGGGTGGGCGACTGCGAGATGCTGCGCCTGCACTATTACTGGACCATCCGCCACTGGCGGCTGAACTTCGAGGCCAAGCGGCCTGAGGTGGTGGCGATGATGGGCGAGCGCTTCGCCCGCATGTGGGAGTTCTATCTGGTCGCCGTCGAGCTCGGCTTCCTGCACGGCTCGAACATGGTCTACCAACTGCTCTTGGCGAATGAGCGCGACGCGGTGCCGGTGATCCGCGACTTCATCACCGATGACGAGCGGGCGCTGGCGCGGGCGGAAAATTAGCCGATAGCCAGGGAACAGTTCGGCGATTAAGTCGTTTTACGGGTTATTCGACGTCGGACGGTTCCGGCGGCCCTGATCTGTGTCTCCTGATGTCTCACGATTCCCGCCGCCATCTCCTGCGTTCCCTCACCCAGCAAGCCCATGCCGAACTCGACGCCAGCATCGGCGGCTTCGACAGCGCGGGCGATTATGCCGGCTATCTCAAGGGCCAATATGTCTTCCGCCGGGCCGTGGAGGTGGGGCTGGCAGGTGTGACGTGGCCGGCGGGCTTCGGCGACTGGCGGCCGCGGCCGCTCGCGCCGCTCCTGCTCGCCGACCTCGAGGATCTCGATCTCGATCCCCCGTCCTCGACCCTGCCGGCCATCGAGATGACGCCGGCGGATCTGCTCGGCGTGCTCTACGTGCTGGAAGGTTCCGGCCTCGGCGCGCGCGTGCTGCATCGCCGGGCGGCGGAGATCGGCTTCGATGGCCGCTTCGGCGCCCGCCATCTCGCCGCGCAGGCGGGGGATCGCGAGAGTTGGCCGGCTTTCCTCGCCCTGCTCGAATCAGCCGAGCCCTTCGACATGGGACGCACGGTCAGCGCTGCGCTCGCCACCTTCGCCGCCGCCGGGGCGGCGTTCGAAAGGCCGCTCGATGCCGTCGGCTGAGGTCGTCGACCTCTCCAATTGCGACCGAGAGCCGATCCACATCCCCGGCAGCACCCAGCCTCACGGCTGCCTGGTGGTCAGCGCCCTGGAGGACGGCCGGCTGCTGCGATGGTCGTCCAACGCGCCGGCCTTCCTGGCGTCCGGCGAGGCGATGCAGGGGCGCCGCCTCGCCGATCTGGTCGGCGAGGACGCGGCCGGCCGGATTGCGACCATTCTGGCCGATACCCGCGAGGGAATGCCGCCGCGCCTCGCCTTCGGCGTCGCCACCGCCTCCGGCGCGCGCTTCGACGTCGCGGTGCACCGTGCCGGCGGCGCCGGCATCGTCGAGTTCGAGCGCCATAGCGACGCGCACGGGCCGGCGCTCGATATCGCGCGCACCATGATCGCCCGCATCGCCCGCGAGATCTCGGTCGACGACCTGCTGGCCGAGGCGCCGCGCGTGGTGCGCGAGGCGCTCGGCTACGACCGGGTGATGGTCTATCGCTTCGCCCAGGACGGTGCCGGCCAGGTGGTCGGCGAGGACAGGCTGCCGGAGCTGGAAAGCTTCCTCGGCCAGTGGTTCCCGGCCAGCGACATTCCCCAGCAGGCCCGCGAGCTCTACACGCGCAACATCATCCGCGTCATCGGCGATGCCGGCGGCGAGCGTTGCAGCCTGGTGCCGGAGCTCGACGACCATGGCCGGCCGCTCGACCTGTCGCACGCGCATCTGCGCTCGGTCTCGCCCATCCATCTGGAATATCTGCGCAATATGGGGGTAGCGGCCTCCATGTCGATCTCGGTGATGGTGGACGGCGTGCTCTGGGGGCTGATCGCCTGCCATCATTATTCGCCGCGTGCGCTGCCCATGGCGCAGCGGGCGGCGGCGGAGATGTTCGGGGCGTTCTTCGCCCTGCATTTGCATGCGCTCCGGCAGAAGCGCACGCTGGAGGTGGCCACCGCCGCCCGCGGCGCGCTCGACCGCTTCCTGCGCCTCGCCTCGCATCACACCGATGTCGGCGAGCTGCTGCGCGGCAATATCGAGGAATTCGCCGGGCTGATGCCCTGCGACGGCGTCGGCCTGTGGCTCGGCGGCCGCTGGACCGCGCAGGGCGCCACTCCGCCGGCCTCCGCCTTGCCCGAGCTCGCCGCCTTCATCGGCACGCAGGCGCAGGGGCGGGTGTGGTCGACCGATTCGCTGGTCGAGGTCTGGCCGCCGGCCGAGGCCTTCTGGGAATCGGCCGCCGGCGTGCTGGCCCTGCCGCTGTCGCAGCTGCCGCGCGACTACCTGCTGTTCTTCCGCCGCGAGATCGTGCAGACGCTGGCCTGGGCCGGCCGGCCGGAGAAGATCTACGAGACCGGCCCGCATGGCGACCGCCTCACCCCGCGCAAGAGCTTCGCGATCTGGAAGGAGACGGTGCGCCGCCGCGCCAGCCCGTGGACCGACGCCGACCGCGAGATCGCCGAGGCGGCGCGCTCGGCCCTGGTCGAGATCGTGCTGCGCCACAACGAGCTGATGGCGGAGGAGCGCGAGAAGGCCGACACCCGCCAGCGCCTGCTCAACGAGGAACTGAACCACCGGGTGAAGAACATCCTCGCGGTGATCAAGTCGCTGGTCGAGCATTCGGCGCAGGACGGGCGCAGCGTCGAGGATTACGTCGCCTCGCTGCGCGGGCGCATCCAGTCGCTGGCCCTGGCGCATGACCAGGTGGTGCGGGGCGCCGGCGGCGGCGCGCTTGCCGACCTGCTGCGGGCCGAGCTCTCGCCCTATGAGGGCGCGTCCGCCCGCGCCAGCCTCGGCGGGCCGGTGGTGCGGCTCGATGCCCGTGCCTTCTCGGTCATGGCGCTGGTGCTGCACGAGCTCGCCACCAATGCCGCGAAATACGGCGCGCTGTCGCGTCCGGGCGGCCAGGTCGAGGTGCGCTGGAGCGTGGACGCCGCCGGCGATTGCGAGATCTTCTGGCGCGAGCGCGGCGGCCCGCCGGTCGCGCGGCCGGGACGCAGCGGCTTCGGCACCGCGCTGATCGAGCGCAGCATCCCCTACGATCTCGGGGGAGAGAGCGAGATGCGCTACGAGCCGGGCGGATTCGTCGCGCGGCTGAAGCTGCCGGGCCGGCACATTGCCGCCGGTTCCGCGGGTGACGAGGAATGGGCCGGCCGCCCGGCCGCGGAGGAGGAGGCGCCGGTCTCGCTCGCCGAGGCCTCCGTGCTGCTGGTCGAGGACCAGATGATCATCGCGATGGATGTCGAGTCCATGATGAACGAGGCCGGCATCGAGAGGATCACCACCGCCGCCTCGGCCGCCGATGCGTTGCGCCGGCTGCAGGAGATGACGCCCGACGTCGCGGTGCTCGACGTCAATCTCGGCTCGGGCACCTCGGCCCCGGTGGCGGAGGAACTGGAGCGCCGCGGCGTTCCCTTCGTCTTCGTCACCGGCTATGGCGACCGCTCGATGATCCCGCCGGGCAGCGCGCATATCCGCGTGCTCACCAAGCCCTATGACCGCGACGTGCTGGTCGCGGCGCTGCGCGAACTCCATGCATCGAGGCGCGTGCCGGCCGCCGGCTAGGCACGCCGCCCGCGCAGGGGGGAGAACTATCGCCCGCGCAGGGTGGAGAACCGCCGCCCGTGCAAGGTGGGCGAACGGGGCTTGCCAGGCCCGGCCTGTTTCCATTATGACGACGTTCAGAGCAACCTCGCGAGAGCCGAGCCGTGACGATATCGTCCGCCCGCTGCATTTCCGCGACCCCGGCCGCCGAGCGGTCTGCGGGGAACGCTCTCCTTCTGTCCGGCCTGCTTCTTCTTAGCCGCCCCTGAGGGCCGGCCGGGCTGCGTGCCTGGGCGCTCAGGGGATGACGCCCGAACCCGCTTCAGACATCCAGATCCGTGCCGATGGAAGCCCCCAGTCAGGGCACCGGCTGCGTGACAGAAGGAAAGACGCCAATGTCCACCGATAACGCTCATGATCGCCAGCACGACCGCGTCGTCATCTTCGACACCACCCTGCGCGATGGCGAGCAGTGCCCCGGCGCCTCGATGACCTTCGAGGAGAAGCTGGAGGTCGCCGAGCTGCTCGACGAGATGGGCGTCGACATCATCGAGGCCGGCTTCCCCATCGCCTCCAATGGCGATTTCGAGAGCGTCGCCGAGATTGCCCGCCGCACCCGCTGCGCGGTGATCGCCGGTCTCGCCCGGGCCATTCCCGCCGACATCGCCCGCGCCGGCGAGGCGGTGCGCCATGCGCAGCGCCCGCGCATCCACACCTTCGTCTCCACCTCGCCGATCCATCTGGAGCACCAGATGCGCAAGACGCAGGATCAGGTGATCGACATCATCGCCGCCACGGTGGCGCAGGCGCGAAACCTCGTCGAGGATGTGGAATGGTCGGCGATGGACGCCACCCGCACCCCGATCGACTATCTGGCGCGCTGCGTCGAGACGGCGATCAAGGCCGGCGCCACCACCATCAACCTGCCGGACACGGTGGGTTACGCCACCCCGTCGGAATATGAGGCGATGTTCCGGCAGGTGCGCGCCCACATCCAGGATCGGGTCGCGAACGCCGAGCGCATCGTGTTCTCCGCCCATTGCCATGACGATCTGGGCCTGGCGGTCGCCAATTCGCTGGCGGCGCTGGCCGGCGGCGCGCGACAGATCGAGTGCACCATCAACGGCCTCGGCGAGCGCGCGGGCAATGCGGCGCTGGAAGAGGTGGTGATGGCGATCCGCACCCGCGGCGACGTGCTGCCCTTCGCGACCGGCATCGAGGTCGGCATGCTCACGCGTGCCTCCAAGATGGTTTCCGCCGTGACCTCGTTCCCGGTGCAGTACAACAAGGCGATCGTCGGCCGGAACGCCTTCGCCCATGAGAGCGGCATCCATCAGGACGGCATGCTCAAGAACACCACCACCTACGAGATCATGACGCCGGAGAGCGTCGGCGTGACCAAGACCTCGCTGGTGATGGGCAAGCATTCCGGCCGCGCCGCCTTCCGCGACAAGCTGAAGGCGCTGGGCTACGAACTGGGCGAGAACGCGCTCAACGACGCCTTCACCCGCTTCAAGGATTTGGCCGACCGCAAGAAGGTCGTCTATGACGAGGACATCGAGGCGCTGGTCGATCAGGGCATCGCGGTGGCGCATGACCGCATGAGGCTGGTGTCGCTGTCGGTCATCGCCGGCAGCCACGGCCCGCAGCGGGCCACCATGAAGATGGAAGTCGAGGGCAGCCGCTTCACCGTCGAGGAAGAAGGGAACGGCCCGGTGGATGCGGTGTTCAACTGCATCAAGGCCATCGTGCCGCATGTCGCCAAGCTGGCGCTCTATCAGGTGCATGCCGTCACCGAGGGCACCGACGCGCAGGCGGAGGTCTCGGTACGGCTGGAGGACGGCGACAAGGCGGTCACCGGTCGCGGCTCCGACCCGGATACGCTGGTGGCGTCGGCGCAGGCCTACATCATTGCGCTCAACAAGCTGCAGGCGAAGCGCCAGAGCCTGAACGCACAGGCCAGCCCGGCGGCCGAATGAGCCTGCCGTCTGTTGGATAAGGAAAACCCCGGCCCTCGAGGGCCGGGGTTTTTTGTTGCGATGGACGAGGCGCGTTCCCGCTACTGCTGGTCGGGCTGCGGGGGCCGCGGACGGGGCTTGCCGCCGCCGTCGCCACCGCCGCCTCCCTGCTGCGGCGGCGGACCGCGCCGCTGTTCCTGCTGGGGCCGCGGCTGGTCGGCCTGCTGCCGGCGCTGCTCCATCTGTTGCCGGCGCTGCTCCATCTGCTGGCGCTGCTGATCGCCTTGCTGGCGGCGCTGCTCCATCTGCTGGCGCTGCTGGTCGCCCTGCTGGCGACGTTGTTCCATCTGCTGGCGCTGCTGATCGCCTTGCTGGCGGCGCTGCTCCATCTGCAGTCGCTGCTGGTCGCCCTGCTGGCGACGCTGCTCCATCTGCTGGCGCTGCTGATCACCCTGCTGGCGGCGCTGCTCCATCTGCTGGCGCTGTTGATCGCCCTGCTGGCGGCGCTGCTCCATCTGCTGGCGCTGCTGATCACCCTGCTGCCGGCGTCGTTCGATCTCCTGCTGCCGCTGCTGGTCGATCTGCGGGCGCGGCGGTTCCGCCTGCGGACGTTGCTGGTTGCCCTGCTGGCGGCGCTGTTCGATCTCCTGCTGCCGCTGCTGGTCGATCTGGGGGCGCGGGGGCTCGGCCTGCAGTCGCTGCTGGTTGCCCTGCTGGCGACGCTGTTCGATCTCTTGCTGCCGTTGCCGATCGATCTGCGGGCGCGGCGGCTCCGCTTGCGGACGCTGTGCGTCGTCCGGCCGCGGAGCGGGCTGGCCCGGGCCAGGACCCGGGCCAGGACCCGGGCGAGGGCTCCGGGTGGCGTCGGGGCCGGCCGGCGGCATGCCGGGCCGCGGCGCGGGTGGCATGTCGGGCCGCGCATCCGGGCGGACACCGGGGGCCATCCCCGGCCGCTGGCCCGGGGCACCATCCGGGCGGGCATTGACCCGTTCCGCCCGCGCGCGCTGCTCGCTGCGGATGCGCTCGACCTGCTGGCGGCGCTGCTCCACCGTCTGGCGCCGTTCGCGCTCCACGGCGTCGGCGCGCGAATCGGCTTCGCGCCGCAATTCGCGGATGCGGTCGCCGCGCTCGCGCTCGATCCGGTCGAGATCGCGGCGATAGCCGTCCGGGTCGCCGAAGCGGCGTTCGCGCAGTTCGCGCCGCTGCTCGGGCTCCAGCGCCCCCAGCAGTGCCGCCGAGGGGGCGAACAGGCCGGGCTGCCGGCGATCGTCGCGGTCCTCGCGGACATATTGCCGGATCAGGGCACGCTGATCGGGCGCGACCCGGCGCTCATAGCGCGGCGGCGGCGCGTAGCGGTCGCCGAAGGCGATGAAGGGCGCGAAGATCGCCAGCGTACCGGCGCTGTAGAACAGCTCGTCCTGCTGGTCGACATAGACCACCTCGCGCGAGACGATGCGCTCGCGGATCGGCGGGCCATAGACATCGGCGCCGAAGCCGCGATTCACGTAATAACCGTCGCCCCAGCTCGGCTCGTAATAGTCCGGCGCCGCGTTCAGATAGGTGCCGATGGCGGGGATGGGCGCGACATAGGGGGACAGGTCCTCCTCGCCCATGTAGCGATCCTCGACGAAGACCCAGCTCTCCGCCACCGGCGGCGCATAGGCGACGGGCCGTCCCACGGCGTAGCCGGGACGGTCCGGGGCGATCGGCGCCCAGCCGGTGCGCCCGCCGCCGCGGCGCCAGGTCACCCAGGCCGGGGCCCAGGTATCGCCGGGCACCCAGAACCAGCCATAGGCGGGGTCGTAGCCCCAGCGGCCATAGTGATAGGTCGCCCAGCCAAAGGGCTCGTAGGATTCCCAGTACCAGCCATAGGCGTCCGTCCACACCCAGCGCCCTTCCTGATAGGGGCGCCAGCCGGGGCTGACATTGGAGGGGATGAAGACATACTGGTAGTCGGGGTGCTCGACCCAGGAGCCGTGCTCGCCGAGCCGATCATAGAACACGTTCACGTCGAGCGTGGCACCACCCTGCGGCGGGCCGGCCTGCGCCAGCCGTATCGGACCGCTCTGGGCGACGGCGGGCAGCGTGGCGACGGTGGCGAGCAGGCTCGCGGTCAGGCCCATGGCGAGCAGCGGGCGGGTGAGACGAAGCATGAGCGCACCTCGTATTGACGGACGCGAAGTCAAAACCAACGTCGTCCGGTCAGAAAAGTTTCAGATGAGAAAATGATTCTGACGTTTCTTGTGGAGGCAATATTTCCATTACAAGGATAATGTCGAAATCATGGCTGCGTATTGATCTGGTCTCATGTAGAATTTGTGCCGTTCCTCTGGGGTTGCTAGGCGTAAAATGGGTCGGAAATGCGGATCGCTGCGCGATGATTTCCCCGATCTGCCCTGTGTGCTTGCCGCGCGGCGCGCCTTCCGGTCGTGCGCCGCCGCTCCGCCGCCATAATGCTGCCGGCCGGGTCGGGAATGGCTGAGCGCCTGACCGGAGATCCGCAGCATGGCGCCGTCCGCATGATCGCTGCCCCGTGCGTCGAGCTGGGCGCGCTGGATGCGCCTGTCCCGCCCGCCGCCCCGTCACGGCGAGGGATCGGCGCGGCGTGGCTTGCCGGCGCGCTGCTGCTGCATCTCGCGGTCCTCGCCCCGGCCGTGCGCATCGGCACTGCGCCGCCGCCGGCGCCGGGCGAGGGGCCGGCGGTGGAGACCGAGATCATCAGCGCCCGCGATTTCGACGGCCTGCGCAGCGGCGCCCCGCCGCCCGCTGTCGCGCAGCCCGCCGATCCGGCGCCATCCGTCCCGGAGGCGGCGGCCGACGCAACCCCTTCCGCCTCGCCCGCCGTCCATCCGCCGGCGACGGCGGCGCGGCCGGACGACATGATCCGGCCCGCCCGCATGCTGTCCGCGCGGCTGCTCGCCGATCCGCGCGGCCGGGCGACCCGCCGGGCCCTCGCCACGCTGGCGGATGAGGAGCGCGTCGCCCAGCTCTGCGACCTGGAAGCGATGGAGCAGATCCATGCGTGGCAACCGGCCTACCAGCCCGACCGGCTGGTGGACTATGCCCGCGCCGATACCCGCCAGCACGGCAACAGCCTCGTCGCCGGCGGCGGCGCCTTCCGCAGCGGCCGGAAATGGTACG
Source organism: Ancylobacter oerskovii (assembly GCF_018390555.1). Classification (GTDB taxonomy): domain Bacteria; phylum Pseudomonadota; class Alphaproteobacteria; order Rhizobiales; family Xanthobacteraceae; genus Ancylobacter; species Ancylobacter oerskovii. The sequence goes on from NZ_JAHBGB010000044.1 coordinate 487,193, forward strand.
AGGTGTCGTTCTCCTGCGACCTCGACGCCGGCCTGCGCGAGGTGGTGGGCTTCGCCTTCAAGGTCGGCGAGGCGATCCCGCGCCAGGAATGGACGGCCCTCAACCTGCCGGCGGTTCACTGATCGCCGAAGTTGAGCTCCACGCCGCATTCGGCGACGACACGCCGTCGAAGCTGCCGCATCAGTGCCTCCGCCACGTCGGAGGCGGTGCCCAGCGCGCGGCCGTCGAGCACCGTCGCCGGGCGGAGGAAGCGGACGCTGTTGGTGAGGAACACTGCCGTGGCGGCGTGGAGCTCGCCGGCAGCGAGCGGGCGCTCCTCCAGCGCCAGCCCGAGCGTCGGGGCGATGTCGCGCACCAGCCCCCGCATGATGCCGGGCAGGCAGCCCTCGGCGAGAGGCGGCGTCACCAGCCGGCCGCCGATCACCGCGAAAACATTGGCGATGGTGGTGCAGGCCACGCGTCCCTGCGTGTTGAGCAGCAGCGCGTCATCCGCTCCCGCCAGCGTCGCCTCGCGGGCGGCGAGGATTGCGTCGAGATAGCCGATGGCCTTGAGGTTGGCGGCTGGCGAGAATTCGTTGCGACGCCCGCGCGCGGTGACGAGCCGCGCCGGCTGGCCGAGCAGCGCCGGGTTCCACTGTGCCGTCGTCACGACCACCGTGGGTTCGCCGACGCTGGCGGGCCAGAGGCCGCGCGCCGCGATGCCCCGCGTCACCGTGGTGCGGAGGACGGCCGGAGCCGGGGACAGCGCCGCGTCGATCGCCGCCTCGACGCGTTCGCGCGGCACGGCGATGCCGATCCCGGCGCAGGCGGCGAGCAGCCGCGCGACATGGCGTTCGCGGGCGAAGACCACGCCGCCGAGGGCGAGCGCGGTGTCGAACACCCCGTCGCCGAGGGTGAAGCCGCGATCCTCGACGCTGACGGTCGCGGTCACGCGCGGCGCTCCTCGCCGCGGCCCACGCCCCAATAGAGCGAGGCGGCGGAAGGCCGGCCATCGCCGGGGTTCTCCTCCTCGCGGCTCCCGGTGGCGGAAAGCCCGGCAAGCCGCGCCGGATCGATGGCCGCCATCCCCGCCAGCCGCAGGAAATTGCCGATCAGCGTGTAGCCATGCTCGGTCAGCACCGATTCCGGGTGGAACTGCACGCCGTAGGTGGGGTGGTTGCGATGCGCGAGACCCATGATCTCGCCATCCGCGCTCCAGGCCGTCGCCTCCAGCGGTCCGGCGGGGTCGAGCTCCACCGCCAGCGAATGGTAGCGCCCGGCCGCGAAGGGCGAGGGCAGGCCGGCGAACACGTCGCTGCCGCGATGGGTGATGGCCGAGGGCCGCCCATGCATCGGCTCCCTCGCGCCGAGAACCCGCCCGCCCAGCGCCTGGGCGATGCACTGGTGGCCGAGGCAGATGCCGAGGATCGGCACGCGCCCGGAGAGCTGCCGGATCGCTTCCAGCGAGACGCCCGCCTCGTTGGGGGCGCAGGGGCCGGGCGAGATCACCAGCGCCTCGATATCGGCGCGGGCAGCCAGCGTCGCGGCGTCCACCGCGTCGTTGCGCAGCACCTCCACCTCGGCGCCGAGCTCGACGAGATAGCGCGCCACGTTGAAGGCGAAGCTGTCGTAATTGTCGATAAGGACGATCATGTCATCGCTCCCGCCTCATCGCTCCGCCGGCCGGAAGGCACGGAAGATGCGCTCGGCCTTGGTCAGGCTCTCGCGATATTCCGCCGCCGGGTCGGAGAGCAGGGTGATGCCGCCGCCGACCCCGAAATGGGCCTCGCCCTTCTCCAGCGTCACGGTGCGGATGGCGATGTTGAGGTCCACCGTGCCGTCGAAGCCGAGATAGCCGATCGCGCCGCAATAGACCCCGCGCGGGCGGCCTTCCAGCTCGCGGATGATCTCCATGGCGCGGATCTTCGGCGCGCCAGTGATCGAGCCGCCGGGAAAGGAGGCGGCGATCAGGTCGAGCCCGTCCCGTCCCTCCTTCAGCGTGCCCGTCACCACCGAGACCAGATGATGCACATTGGCATAGGTCTCCAGCCCGCACAGCCGCGGCACCCGCACCGTGCCCGGCCGGCACACCCGCGAGAGATCGTTGCGCAGCAGGTCGACGATCATCACGTTCTCGGCGCGGTCCTTCTCGCTGGCGACCAGTTCGCGGCCGCGAAAGGCGTCGAGCGTCGGCTCCACCGAGCGCGGCAGCGTGCCCTTGATCGGCCGGGTCTCGACCTCCCTCCCGCGCAGGGTGAGGAAGCGCTCCGGCGAGGAGGAGGCGACGGCGCGGCCCTCGCTGAGGATCAGCGCCGCGAAGGTGGCGGGATTGGCGTTGCGCAGCCGCTCGTGGACGGCGAGCGGGTCGACCGGGCCGATGGCGGCGCGGAACTGCTGGGTGAAGTTGGCCTGGAAGATGTCGCCGGCGCGGATATAGGCGATCACCTGCGCCACCGCGGCCTCGTAGCGCCCGGCGTCGAAATTCGATGTCCAGGCGGCGGGCGGCAAGGCGGTGTCGAGCGCCGGCAGTGGCGCGGCGAGCGCGGCGCTCATCTGCGCCATGCGCTCGCGGGCGCGGGCCAGCCGCGCCTGCGGCTCGGCTTCCGGCCAGCCGGTGGAGATCAGATAGGCCCGTCGGGTGGCGCCGTCGAAGGCCAGCACCACGTCGTAGAAGCCGAGGTCGATCTCCGGTCCTTCGCCCGGCTCGGGATGCGGTGTCGGGAAACGGTCGAACAGCCGGCCGGCCTCATAGGCGAAGGTGCCGATGGCGCCGCCCTGGAAGGGGGCGTCGCAGGGCAGGGCAGCCTGCGCATGACGCGCGAGCCGGCGGCGCAGCGCCTTGATGGGCGGGCCGTCCTCGGCTTTGCCGTTCCAGAAGGCGGTGCCGCCCTCGACGCGAAAGCGGCCGAACGGGTCCGCCGCCACGAAGGACCACCGCCCCAGCTGCGGATGGCCCATGGCGCTGTCGAGAAAGGCCAGCCCGTCGAACGCGGCCGCCAGCCGCCGGGCGGCGTGCCAGGGATCGGTATGGTCGATCGAGACGACGAGGGGAGGCGGCTCCTGAATCATGAGGGGAATATGGGGCGAACCCGCCCGACTTCCTAGCCGGCGGCTTTGGGGGATGCCCTTTGGTCGCAATTGGTGTTCTAATGCATCAGTGGCGCAAACATGTTGAGAATAGGCCAAAAGCCGGCTTGACGATGAGGCGGTCGGATGATGGCCTAGCCGCAACCGAAAAAGGCGTTGCCGGGCAGGGACGGCGCCGACCATAAAAACGCACCCAATAACCGTTTCTGGAGGAACGCCACGATGAAATGGAAGACCGTCGCCGCGGGTGTTGCGGCTCTCGCCCTGGGTCTGATGCCGCTCGCCGGCGCGAAGGCGCAGGATTATCCCACCCGCGCCATCTCGATGATCGTGCCGTTCGCGGCCGGTGGGCCCACCGATACCGTTGCCCGCCTCATCGCCGAATCCATGTCGCGCACCCTCGGCCAGCAGATCGTGGTGGAGAATGTCGGCGGCGCCGGCGGCACCCGCGGCGCCGGGCAGGTCGCGAAGGCGACGCCGGACGGCTACACCGTGCTGCTGCACCATATCGGCCAGGCGACCTCGGCGACGCTCTACCGCAAGCTGCCCTACAACGTGCTCACCGATTTCGAGGAGGTCGGCCTCGTCACCGACGTGCCGATGACGATGATCGCCAAGGCCTCGCTGGAGCCCAAGGACGTCGCCGCCCTCGTCGCCTATGTGAAGCAGAACAAGGACAAGGTGATCTACGGCAATGCCGGTGTCGGCTCGGCGTCGCATCTGTGCGGCATGCTGTTCATGTCGGCGCTGGGCACCCAGATGACCACCGTGCCCTACCAAGGCACCGGCCCGGCGATGAACGACCTCGTCGGCGGGCAGATCGACCTGATGTGCGACCAGACCACCAACACCACCGGCCAGATCAAGGCGGGCAAGGTGAAGGCCTATGCCGTGACCACCAAGGAGCGCCTGAAGGCGCTGCCCGATGTCCCCACCATGCAGGAAGGCGGGGTGAAGGACTTCGAGATCGCGGTGTGGCACGGCATGTACGCCCCGAAGGGCACGCCGCCGGCGGTCGTCGCCAAGCTCAATGCGGCGCTGAAGCAGGCGCTGCAGGATCCCAAGGTCATCGCCCGCTTCGCCGATCTCGGTACCGAGCCGGTGTCGCAGGAGCGCGCCACGCCGGAGGTGCACAAGGCCTTCGTCGCCTCGGAAGTGGCGAAGTGGAAGCCCGTCATCGAGCAGGCCGGCGTCTTCGCCGACTGATCCGCCTCTTTCCTGAAACGCCGTTCCCGTTCGACCTCCTTCCCCTGGGGTAGGTGGCCGGACGGGTGCAGCCTCTTCTCATCGCGAGGTTCGCATGGGTCGCTTTATCCGAAGCCCGAAGGACGTCGGCACCGGCCTCCTGCTCATTGCCCTGGCCGCCTGGTTCGCATGGCTCGGCTCCGATCTGCCGATCGGTCGGGCGATCCGAATGGGGCCGGGCTACTTCCCGCTGGTCCTGTGCGGCATTCTGGCCGCACTTGGCCTCATCGTACTTCTCACCGGCCTCGCCTTCGGCGGTGACGCGGAAGCCGACGACGAAGCGCAGCGGATCGCCGTGCCGTGGCGGGGCATCCTGCTCGTGACCCTCTCGGTGGTGGTATTCGGGCTTGCCGTGGCTCCGCTGGGGCTCGGCCCGGCAATGGGCCTCGCGGTCTTCATCTCCTCGGCCGCGAGCCGGCGCTTCTCGCTTCCGGGCGGCGCGCTCATGGCGATCATCATGGTCGCCTTCGCCTGGGCGGTGTTCATCAAGGGCCTCGGCCTGCCGCTCCCCATGCTCGGCCCCTGGCTCGGCGGCTATTGATCGGAGAGTTAAGTCTATGGAAATCTTCGATCATCTGGCGCTGGGCTTCTCGGTCGCCTTCACCTTCCAGAACCTGTTCTACTGCTTCATCGGCGTGCTGCTGGGCACGCTGATCGGCGTGCTGCCCGGCCTCGGCCCGGTGCCGACCATCGCCATGCTGCTGCCGATCACCTTCGGCCTGCCGCCGGTCTCGGCGCTGATCATGCTCGCCGGCATCTATTACGGCGCGCAATATGGCGGCTCGACCACCGCCATCCTGATCAACCTGCCGGGCGAGAGCTCCTCGGTGGTCACCGCCATCGATGGCTACCAGATGGCACGGCAAGGGCGCGCGGGGGCGGCGCTGGCCACCGCGGCGCTCGGCTCCTTCTTCGCCGGCTCGGTCGCCACCTTCCTGCTCGCCGTCTTCGCCCCGCCGCTGGCCGACATCGCGCTGAAATTCGGCCCGCCGGAATATTTTTCGCTGATGGTTCTAGGGCTTGTGGCGTCGGTCTCGCTGGCGTCGGGCTCGGTGATCAAGGCGCTGGCGATGGTGGTGCTGGGTATCCTGCTCGGCCTGTCCGGTCAGGACGTCTATACCGGCACGCCGCGCTTCACCTTCGATATCGTGGAACTGGCTGACGGCATCGAGTTCGTGGCGCTCGCCATGGGCCTGTTCGGCCTGGTCGAGATCATCCGCAACCTCGAGGACGAGCACACCCGCACCGTCATGGTGCAGAAGGTGCAGGGCCTCATGCTGTCCAGGGACGACATCAAGCGCATCATCGCTCCGGTGCTGCGCGGGACGGTGCTGGGCTCCTTCCTCGGCATCCTGCCGGGCGGGGGCGCCATGCTGTCCTCCTTCGCCTCCTATTCGATCGAGAAGCGGGTCTCGAAGGATCCGCGGCAGTTCGGCAAGGGAGCCATCGAGGGAGTCGCCGGGCCGGAAAGCGCCAACAATGCCGGCGCGCAGACCTCGTTCATCCCCATGCTGACGCTCGGTATCCCGTCCAACCCGGTGATGGCGCTGATGATCGGCGCGCTGATCATCCAGGGCATCGTGCCGGGCCCCAATGTGGTGAACGAGCAGCCGAATCTGTTCTGGGGCATCATCGCCTCCATGTGGATCGGCAATTTCATGCTGGTGGTGCTGAACCTGCCGCTGATCGGCATCTGGGTGCGGCTGCTGACGGTGCCGTACCACATCCTGTTCCCGCTGATCATCGGCTTCTGCTGCATCGGCGTCTACAGCGTGAACAACAACGTCTACGACGTCTATGCGATGGCGCTGTTCGGCGTGGTTGGCTACCTGCTCGTGAAGCTGGAATGCGAGCCGGCGCCGTTGCTTCTGGGCTTCATCATCGGGCCGATGCTGGAGGAATATCTCCGCCGCGCCATGCTGATTTCCCGCGGCGATCCGAGCGTGTTCGTCACCCGCCCGCTTTCGGCGGTAATGCTTGGCATTGCGGTGCTGGCGTTGGCGGTGGTGCTGCTGCCTTCGGTGCGCAAGAAGCGCGAAGAAGCATTTAAGGAGTGAAAAAATTGCCCGGGCCCATAGACAGGCCCGGGCAGCTTTGGTACACGACCGCCGCTCGCGAGGGAAATGTCCTCGCCGAAGCAACCCGGTCGGGCGCATAGCTCAGTTGGTAGAGCAGCTGACTCTTAATCAGCGGGTCCAAGGTTCGAGCCCTTGTGCGCCCACCACTCTTCAAGAGTGGATCTTTCCGACCGGTTCGTTGCCGAGCGCCAAATCTCATCAGGATTGGATGCGGCGATATCGCTGGTGCGATTCGACGATCTTTCTCCGTCCCCGCCGGGCCCGCCGCGCCGCTAGAGCATGGGCGCTCCGCCGGTGACGGCGATGGTGGCGCCGGAGACGTAGCTCGACAGCGGGTCCGCCAGCATGACATAGGCCGTGGCCAGCTCGGCCGGCTGGCCGGGCCGCTTCATCGGCACCTGTTCGCCGAAATGCGCCACCTTCTCAGCCGACATGGTGGAGGGAATCAGCGGCGTCCAGATCGGGCCGGGCGCCACCGCATTGGCGCGGATGCCCTTCTCCGCGAGCATCTGCGCCAGACCGGCGGTGAAATTCTGGATCGCCCCCTTGGTGGTCGCATAGGCGAGCAGCGACGGATTCGGCTTGTCGGAATTGATCGAGGCGGTGTTGATGATGGCACTGCCCGGCTTCATGTGAGGCACCGCCGCCTTGCTGATGTAGAACATCGCATGGATGTTGACCCGGAACGTCAGCTCCCATTCCTCGTCGCTGATATCGCCGATTTCCGCGAAGGTCGCCTGGTGCGCAGCGTTATTGACGAGGATGTCGATGCCGCCCAACTGCGCCATGGCTTCCTCCACGATGTGGCGGCAATGCGCGGCATACTGGATGTCGCCGGGAAGAAGCACGGCCTTGCGCCCGGCACCGCGCACCAATTCGGCGGTTTCGGCGGCGTCCTCGTCTTCCTCCAGATAGGAGATCAGCACATCCGCCCCCTCGCGGGCATAGGCGATGGCGACGGCGCGGCCGATGCCGCTATCCGCGCCGGTGATGATCGCCTTCTTGCCGAGGAGGCGACCGGAACCGCGATAGGTCCATTCCCCATGGTCGGGACGTGGCTTCATCGCTTCGGTACGGCCCGGCATGGGCTGACGCTGTTCGGGAAAGGGCGGCTCGGGACGATTGTCCAGCATGGTCAGGCCTCCTGATCCTTGAAGGGCGGAATCCAACGGCCAACCGTCTGCGATGCCGATGGTTCCCATGCGAGGGAACTCGCCCCGGCGCCGTCGGTTCTCGCCCCAAGGACGAGTGACGAGGGCAGGCGATGACCCGATCTTCCCGCACGCGACACCATGACGGGCCGGGCGCTATCCGCATCGGCGTTTCCGGCTGGACCTATGCTCCCTGGCGCGGCCATTTCTACCCGCAGGGGTTGGTGCAGAAAAAGGAGCTCGCCTATGCGGCCGGGCAGTTTCCGGCGCTGGAGATCAACGGCACCTTCTATGGCTTGCAGAAACCGGATGTCTTTGCGCGCTGGGCGGACGAGACGCCGGAGGATTTCGTCTTCACGGTGAAGGGCTCGCGCTACATCACCCATACCCTCAGACTGAGGGAGGCCGAGGTGCCGCTCGCCAATTTCCTCGCCTCCGGCGTCTTGAGGCTCGGGCGGAAGCTCGGGCCGCTGCTCTGGCAATTGCCGCCGAGCTTCGCCTTCGATCGGGAACGGATGGAGGCGTTTCTGGCGCTGCTGCCGAAGGACACCGAGGCGGCGGCCACGCTTGCCCGGCGCCACGATGCCCGCCTCGAGGGGAGGGACTGGGCGCGGACCGATGCTCACCGCCCGTTGCGGCACGCGGTGGAAATCCGCCATGACAGCTTCCGCGATCCGGCATTCATCGCGCTGTTGCGGCGGCATGGAGTGGCGCTGGTTTGCGCGGATACGGTGAAGTGGCCGAGGCTGATGGATCTCACCTCCGACTTCGTCTATTGCCGCCTGCATGGCTCTACCGAGCTTTATCGTTCCGGCTATGACGGCAAGGATCTGCGGCGCTGGGCCGAGCGCGTCGCGGCATGGTCGCGTGGCCGCGAGATGCCGGACGGTGAATTCGCGGGCAAGGCTGGGGCGCCTCACCAACCGCGCGATGTCTTCCTGTTCTTCGACAATACCGACAAGCGCCATGCGCCCGCGAACGCCAGGACCCTGATGGAACTCCTGCACGTGGACTGGCAGGGAGATTCCGGCCGGTCGGCGGCGTGAGGGGCGGGAACCACGCCCTGCGCCCGACGTTCGGCTTGAGGGGGAGCGAACAAGGGAGCGTTCCATGCCGGACATTCACGATGCCCGCATCCTCATCATCTCCGCGAACGGCTTCGAGCAATCGGAACTGACGGTTCCGCGCGACGACCTGCGTGCCGCCGGCGCGCGCGTCGAGGTGGCAAGCCCCGACGGACAACCGATCCGCGGCTGGAAGGGAAAGGACTGGGCCGATACGGTGGAGGTCGATCTGTCGCTGACGGCGGTGCGGCCACAGGATTACGACGCACTGGTCATCCCCGGCGGGCAGATCAACCCGGATCTGCTGCGGGTGGACGCGAACGCGATGAAGATCGTCAGGAGTTTCCTCGACAGCGGCAAGGTCGTGGCCGCGATCTGCCACGGGCCGTGGGTTCTAGTAGAGGCGGATGCCGTGCGCGGGCGCACCGTGACGTCCTACGCCTCGATCCGCACCGATGTGAGGAATGCGGGGGGGAGGTGGGTCGACCGCGAGGTTGCGGCCGATCAGGGCATCGTCACCAGCCGTTCGCCGGCCGATCTCAAGGCCTTCGTCGCCAAGATCGTCGAGGAAATCCGGGAAGGCCGCCATGATCGGCGGAGGGTGGCGTGACGTCCGAACGGGGGCGGGTGGGGCGGGATTTCGCGTCGCTCGGCGACCTGAACGAGGCCCTGCGGGCGGCGCTGTCGCCCGGCCCCGGCATCGGCCGGGTGGTGGCGGGCGAGGGGCCGGCCCCCGCCTCTGTCGCCTTTGTGGGCGAGCAGCCCGGCGACGAGGAAGACCGCCAGGGGCGCCCTTTTGTCGGCCCGGCCGGCCGCCTTTTCGATCGCGCGCTCGGCGAGGCGGGCATCGACCGGCGCCGCATCTATGTGACTAACGCCGTGAAGCGCTTCAATTTTCTGGAACGCGGCAAGCGCCGGCTGCACCGCAAGCCGACGGCCGGCGAGGTGTCGCATGAGCGCTGGTGGCTGGAGCGGGAGCTCGAACTGGTGGAACCGCGCCTGGTGGTCGCGCTCGGCGCCACCGCCGGGCAGGCGCTGGCGGGACGGCGGGTGGCGGTGACGCGCGAGCGGGGGCCGCTCGCCTTCGGGCCGTGGCGGGGCTACCTCACCGTGCACCCCTCCTATTTGCTGCGGATACCCGACGAGGCGGCGAAGCAGGAGGCCCATGCCGCCTTCGTCGCCGACCTCGTCGCGGTGCGCCAGCTGGCCGGGCCGCTGGGCGGCGGCCGGTACGATGAGGTGGAGGATGGGAACGATATGCCGGCCCCGTAGGCCGATCGGGCCGATTCACGACGAACCGCGCGCGCCCAGCACCATTTCCCGGAACCAGCCGAGCAGCAGGGTCGAATAGGCCTCGCGGAATTCCTTCTCGGAGAGCGCGTGGTCGGCGCCCTCGATCACCCGGTAGGTGAGCGACCGGGCGTTGCGGAAGGCGGCGACGTAATTGGCGACCGTGGTGTGGGGGACGAGGTCGTCATGCTCGGATTCGATCGCCAGCACGTCGCCCTCGAAGCGGGAGCAGGCGGCGAGCGCGCGGTTGTCGTCCGGCCCCACCTGCGAGTTGCGGTAGGTGGTGAGGTCGAGCCGGTCGAGCTGCCCCTTGGCCAGCGCCCAATGCTCGTCGCGATAGAGGGCGGGCACCCGCAGCGACAGCCAGCGGACCGGGCGGAACGAGGAGAGGATGGTGGCGAGATAGGCGCCATAGCTGGAGCCGATCACCGCCATCGATTTCCGGTCGACGAGGGGATGGCCGGCGAGCGCGTCATAGGCGGCCACCGCATCGTGCAGGTTCTGCCGCGGGGTGACGCTCATGCGCATCGCCTCGGTGGCGGCATGGCCGCGCAGGTCGAAGGTCAGGCAGACGCAGCCGAGCTCGGCGATGGCCTTGGCGCGCTTGAGGTCGCCCTGCTGGCTGCCGGTCCAGCCATGCAGGAACAGCACGCCGGGCACCCCGGTGCGCGGCACGGCAAAGGTGCCGTCGATGTGTTCGCCATCGACGGCGATGCAGATCTTCTCATGATGCACGGTAGCGGGCCTCGATGGTGGCGTATTTGAGCAGCGGGCCGACCACGGGATCGTCGCCCTGGTAGTAGACGAAGCTGTCGTCCGGCAGGTCGCCGGCGCGCCGGCCGATGGCGCCGTAGCGCTCGGTGCAGGAGGTGCGCACGGCGACGAGGTCGGGCTCGTCGTGGAAGGCCTCGAAGGCGGCGATCTCCGCCCCCGAGGCCCCGCCGATGCGCCAGGATTGCTCGAGCACGCCGATGCGCGGCTTGCCGCGCGCGTCGCGGCCGGCGATGACGTCGTAATTGCGCCGGGAGGCGATCAGGCCCGGGAAATGCTGCATCGCCGCGCCGTCATAGACGAGCGCGCATTCCACGGCGCGGCGCGCCGTGGCGTCGAGCTCGAGGGCGAGCAGCGCCTCAAGATCGCCGGGCACCACGGTGAGCGTCGAGCCGCCATAGGCCGCGACGCCGGCATTGTCCCGGGTCGTGCTCTGCTGCCCGACATAGGACAGGATGGTGTCGTCGATACGCACCCGGCCGATGCTGAAGGTGACGGCGTCCGACAGATCCTCCTCCAGCACCACTCCCTGCTCGGCCAGCAGATCCCGCTCCAGTGCCGCGAGGGCGGCCTCGCAGGCCACGGCATCGGCGACGATCGCCTGTTCGCGGCCGCCATCCGACCAGCCGGGCTTCACCCGCAGCGGGCCGCGCGGCAGCAGGAGGCCGGCGGCACGGCGGGCGGCATCGATGTCGAAGGCGGAAAAGCCGGCGGGCACCACCTCGCGGACGGCGAGGCCGAAAGCGTTCGACCAGCCTTCCGGCCGCGTGGCGTCGTCGTCGGGCAGGGGGTGGGTGATCGCCTTGCCGGCCTGCACGGCATAAGGCACCAGGCCGCCGAAGAAATCGCGCTCGCTCTCGATGCCGAGCCGCGCCGCGAATTCCCCGCCCACCAGGGTCTCGACCGGAACGGCGTAGACGCGCAGCTGCGCCATGCCACCCTCGGACAGCGTGAGGATGGGGCTGCCGCGCAGGCTGGCGATGCGGCGCGCCAGCGCCTCCACCGCCTGATGGCGATGGCCGAGCATGTCGCCCGGCTCGGCTACCAGCGCGACCGCGGCACCGGTCGGCCGGGCGACGGGACGGTTCGAGAGCGGCAATCCTTCGAGAGAACCCATGCGCGGTTTCCTTCCTCGCAGCGGCAAACGAACTGCCGGATCAACCGGCCGGGCTCCATCCGGGTTCCCTCTCGTCACGAAGCTTTGGCAGCCGGCCGGGCGGCCCCGGCCTCGCATGAATGCGGCCGCCCCGATCCGCAGATCGGGACGGCCGCCGCTCGTGTCAGGCCTCGTCAAGGCGACTAGCGCTGGCCGCCCTTGTGGCCGGCCTCACGCGCCCGTTCCTTGTCATTGGCGAAATTGCCGGGGTTGCCGTGCTGGCCACCCTGCTGGCGCGGCTCGCCGCCCGACTGGGCGTGCTGCTGGCCGCCGTGGGAGTGTTCACCGCCCTTGCGGCCGGCTTCGCTGGCGCGTTCACGATCCTCGGCAAAATTGCCGGAACCGCCACGATGTTGCGTGTTCGCCATATCGAATTCTCCTGTCGGATTTCGCCCCCCTGTCGAACCAACCGATCAGGATGGAGCCTGTTCCAAGGTAAAATCGGCAGGAGCCGAGGCCGCCTGGGCAGGCTTTCGACGGCGTCGTGCCGCCCTGGCGCGCCTGCCTCGAACCCTCGGGCCCGGTCGGGCGTTGTGAGGCGGGACGAGGCGGCTCGCGGCGGCTCGCGGGGTCCCGCAAGAGGATCACCACGGCCGGAGCTTCGAGATGGACCTGCTGGCGCCAGCGGATTTGGAGGCGATGATGCGGCTGCTCGCGGCGGTCGCCTGCGGCATGCTCGTCGGGCTGAACCGCGATTTGCGGGGCAAGCCGACCGGCATGCGCACGCTCGGCCTCGTCAGCCTCGGCGCCGCGCTGGTCTCGCTGACCGCCATGGGCGTCGCGGGCATCGAGGGACATGCCGACGCCACCAGCCGCGTGGTCCAGGGCATCATCCAGGGCGTGCTCACCGGCATCGGCTTCGTCGGGGCGGGGGTGGTGCTGCGCAATCATCGCGACCTGGAGGTGCACGGCCTGACCACGGCGGCGGCGGTATGGGTCACTGCGGCGCTGGGCATCGCCTGCGCGCTGGCCTCATGGCACCTCATCGTGATGGCCCTGGTCATCACGCTGGTGCTGCTGGAGCTGGTGCGGCCGCTCGAGCGGCTGCTGGAAGGCCGGGGGCCCGCCTCCGGCCGGCCGCCACCGGCGGGCGAGAAAGAAGCGGGCGAGGAGCCCAGGAGCTGAACCGGGGAACGCCGCCTCGCACCGGGCGTTCTTCCCTGGAGCCGGCCACGGCCGGCATGGTCGAAAACGAGGAGGTGGCCGATGCGCTGGCTGGCGCAGCTTCTGGTGGATTTCGGGCTGATGCGGCCCCGGCGCGAACGGCCGGGCCGGCAGCGGCAGGCACGGCCGCCCATGGACGACCGCCCCGCCGGGGACGGCACGCTGGACGGGGTGCCGAGCACTCCGCGCCCGCGCCCGGAGCGGGGCTGACGGCGCCGCCGGCTAGGACGGCAGGCCGTCGGACGGGTCGACCATGGCGCCGGGGTTCATGATCCCCTGCGGGTCGAACAGCCCCTTGATGCCGCGCAGCACCCGGTAGCGGCCGGGATCGGCATAATGCTGCAGCAGCTCGCGCTTCAGCCGTCCCACCCCGTGCTCGGCGCTGAAGGTGCCGTCCATGCCCGCCGCGATGTCGTAGAGCTGCGGCGCCAGTTCGCGCCCGATGCGGGCGGTGAAGGCGAGGCGCTCCTCGCCCGGCGGCACCAATATGTTGTAGTGGAGATTGCCGTCGCCGACATGGCCGTAGACGGAGAGTTCGAGGCGCGGATCATAGGCGGCGACGGCGGCGCCGCCCTGCGCCAGGAAGTCGACGGTGCGACTGAGCGGCACCGAGATGTCGTGCTTCACCGAGCCGCCGGCCCGCTTCTCGCCCTCGGGGATGGTCTCGCGGATCTGCCACATATCCGCGCGCTGGGCTTCGGTCTGGGCGATGATGATGTCCTCCGCCCAGCCCTGCTCGACCAGCTCGCCCATCGCGCCTTCCAGCACCGCCTCGACCGGCAGGTGACGGGAGGAGGAGGAGAGCTCGACCAGGATGACACCGCCGCTGCCGCTCTTCAGCCGGCCGCCGGGCGCGCGCACCAAGGCGAGCGAGCGGGCGGTGATGAACTCGAAGGAGGAGACGAGCTCGCTGGTCTCGCGGCGGACCAGCGCCAGCATCTCCGGCAGCGGCACGCCGGGCGCCAGCTCGACCCAGGCGGTGGCGCGGCGGGTGGGGGCGGGGATCAGCTTGAGCACCGCGCCGGTGACGACGCCGAGGGTGCCCTCCGCCCCGATGAAGTTCTGCCTTATGTCGTAGCCGGTGTTGTTCTTGCGCAGCCGCCTCATGTCCGACACCAGCGTGCCGTCCGGCAGCACCACCTCCAGGCCGAGGATGAGGTCGCGGGTCATGCCGTAACGCAGCACGGACAGGCCGCCGGCATTGGTGCCGATGACGCCGCCGATGCGGCAGCTCCCCTCCGAGCCGAGGCTGAGCGGCAGATAGAGGCCCGCCGCCTCGGCCGCCTCCTGCGCGTGCTTGAGGATGACGCCGGCATCCACCGACAGCGCGGCGTCGAGCGGATCGACCGAGCGCACCTTGTCGAGGCGCTCCAGGCTGAGCACGAATTGCCGGCCGGAGGCGTCCGGCGTGGCGCCGGCGCAATAGCTGGTATTGCCGGCTTGCGGCACGATGCCGACGCGGTGGCGGGCGGCGAGGCGCATGATCGCCATCACCTGCGGGGTGGAGGCCGGTCGCAGCACCGCCGGGGTGCTGCCCTTCACAAGATCGCGCTGATCCACCACATAGGGGACGAGCCGCTCGGGATCCGTCAGCACGCCGGCTTCGCCGAGCTCGTCGCGCAGGGCGCGCAGCATCTCGTCGGACATGGGCTTTCCTTCCCTCGCTCGCCTGACCGGTGCGGAATGCGGTCGGGTGTCGACATAGCCGATTCACCGGCCCATTGTCCGCGTTTCAGGAGTTCGCCGCCATTCACGCCACCAGCATCCTCTGCGCCCGCTGCCTGCGCTGCGGGCGACGCTCCATCCTCGGACGCAGCGAGCAGCTGGACGCGCTGCCCGACGCGGACGGCGCGCCACCGGCGCGGCTGCGCTGCGACATTTGCGGCGGGCGGCGCATCGAGATCGTCCACGCCCAGGGGCCGACCGAGGTGGTAGCGTTCATCTCCGGGCGCCGCTGAGGCGCGAACCAAAATCGGCGCCGCGCGTTGTGCCGTCGGGTCCCCTTCGGAACAGGAGAGTGGAGATGGCCAAGCGCGACACCTCGAACATGGCCGCCGGTACGGCAAGCGTGCGCCCCCGCGCCGCGATGGCCGCCCGGGCGCCGCGGACGACGCAGGACATCGTCTCGGCGCTGCCGGACGTGCCGCTGCCCGACGATGTCGGGCTCGAGCCGTCCCTGCCGGAGCGGAACGCCGGGCTGCCGGAGCGCAAATATTCGTTCAACGCGCTGGTGGCGGTCGGGATCGCCGGTTTTCTCGTCGGCCGTTTGCTGTCACGCTGAGCGCCGATCCGCAAGGAACCGTCTTCATGCAAACGCTTACCGTGCGCCATGTCACGCACTACGCCTATGCCAATCCCGTGGTGTTCCAGCCGCACCGGCTGATGCTGCGCCCGCGCGACAGCCACGACCTGCGGCTGGTGGGGGCCGAATTGACGCTGTGGCCGCACGGCAATATCCGCTGGATGCACGACGTGTTCGGCAACTCGGTCGCGGTGGTGGACTTCATCGAGCCGTCCAACGAGCTGAAGATCGAGAGCCTGCTGACCATCGAGCGCTATGGCCTCGGCTCGCCGGTCTTCGAGGTGGACGAGGGGGCGGCGAGCTACCCCTTCGTCTATTCCACCGACGACCGCACCGATCTCGGGCGCATGCTCGAATGCCACTATCCCGATCCGAATGGCGAGCTGGAGGCCTGGGCCAAGGGCTTCATCGCCAGCCGGCCGACCGACACCCTGGCGCTGCTCGCCGACATCAATGCCGGCATCCATACCGGCTTCGCCTACCAGGTGCGGCACGAGCAGGGCACCCAGCCGCCGCTGGAGACGCTGCGGCTCGGCTCGGGCTCCTGCCGCGATTTCGCGCTGCTGCTGATCGAGGCGGTGCGCGCGCTGGGCTTCGGCGCCCGCTTCGTCACCGGCTATCTCTACGACCCGGCGCTCGACGGTGCCAATGCCGGCATCGTCGGCGGCGGCGCCACCCATGCCTGGGCGGACATCTACCTGCCGGGCGCCGGCTGGATCGAGTTCGACCCCACCAACGGCCTGATCGCCGCCGACAACCTGATCCGGGTAGCGGTGACGCGCGATCCCAGCCAGGCGGTGCCGGTGGCCGGCGGCTTCACCGGGCTGGTGGGCGACTATCTCGGCATGACGGTCGACGTGGCGGTGCGCAGCTATCAGCCGGAGATGCCGGCCGCCGAGGCGCCGCCGGCGGAGGCGATTGTCCCTGCCGGGGAGGCGCAAGACGGGGAGACGGAGGAGGGGGCGGTGCCGGGCGCCCCGTCGGAAAAGATCGTGGCCTGACGGCCTGCGCGCGAAGCGCCAGCTCACGAAAAAAGGGCCGCCCCGAGGGGCGGCCCTTTCGTTCTGCCGGGTGTCAGGCGCCGGCGGCTTCCAGCGTCGGATAATCGGTGTAGCCCTTCTCGCCGCCGCCATAGAGATGGTCGCGGTCGAGTTCGTTGAAGGGCAGGTCGCGCTTCAGCCGCTCCACCGCATCGGGCGAGGAGATGAACGGCTTGCCGAAGGCGACGAGGTCCGCCTTGCCGGAGGCGACGACCTGCTCGGCCAGCGCCTTGTCGTAGCCGTTGTTCACCATCCAGGTGCCGCTGAACCGCTTGTGCAGCGCCTCGAAATCGAAGCCGGGCACGATGTCGCGCGGGCCGCCGGTGGCGCCCTCGATCAGGTGCACATAGACCGGGGCGAGCTTTTCCAGCACATCCACCACATGGGCGAACAGGGCGGCGGGGTCGCTGTCGGTGAGGCCGTTGGCCGGGGTGACCGGGGAGATGCGGATGCCGGTGCGCCCGGCGCCGATCTCGCCGATGATCGCTTCCGTCACTTCCTTGAGGAAGCGGGTGCGGTTCTCGATCGAGCCGCCATACTGATCGGTGCGCTGGTTGGCGCCGTCGCGCAGGAACTGGTCGATGAGATAGCCATTGGCGCCGTGGATCTCGACACCGTCGAAGCCGGCGGCGATGGCGTTGGCGGCCGCCTTGCGGAAGTCGTCGACGACGCCGGCGGCCTCATGGGTCTCCAGCGCGCGGGGCGCGTCGACCTCGGTGAACTGGTTGTTCACGAAGGTCTTGGTTTCCGCGCGGATCGCCGAGGGGGCGAGCGGGGCGGCGCCGCCGGGCTGCAGCGAGCGGTGCGACACCCGCCCGACATGCCAGAGTTGCACGAAGATGCGGCCGCCCCTGGCGTGTACCGCCTCGGTGATCGGCTTCCAGCCCTCGACCTGCGCCGGGGTGTGGAGGCCGGGCGTGTCCTGGTAGCCCTGGGCGGTGTCGGAGACCTGGGTGGCCTCGGTGACGATGAGCCCGGCGCTGGCGCGCTGGGCGTAATACTTGACGGACAAGGGGTTGGGCACGTTGCCCGCCACCGCGCGGTTGCGGGTGAGCGGCGCCATGACGATGCGGTTCGCCAGGGTGATGTCGCCGAGGCGATAGGGGTCGAAAAGCGAGGCAGTCATCTGGAATGGTCCTCGAATGGGGAGCTTCCCAGCACAGATAGATACCGGTGTGCACTGCACCAGACATGCGGAGCGGGTAGCGGTCTACTGCTTTGGTAGCATAACCTAGCGTATATTATTGTAGGTGATCATAACGTGCGTTATGTTATGCCGCGTAGGTGATACATGACATGCCAACCCGACGTCGATTTCCTGTCGCTGCTTCACGAGCTGGCGCATCTCATGCGCATCAAGTTCGACCAGCGGGCGCGCACCCATGACATGACGCGGGCCCAGTGGGTGATCCTGGTGAAGCTGGACCGCTCGCCGGGCCTGACCCAGAACGAACTCGCCCAGCTGATCGAGGTGGAGCCGATCACCGTCGCCCGCCTGGTCGACCGGCTGCAGGCGCGGGGCTTCGTGGAGCGCCGGCACGACCCGCAGGACCGGCGGGTGTGGCGCCTGCACCTGCTGCCGGCGGCAGCGCCGATCCTCGAGGAGATCGCCCGCGCCCGCCGCGAGATGGTGGCGCTGGTCGTCGGGACCAATGTGCCGCCGGAAGCGCTCGCCGGCCTCGAAGCGACGCTCGGCCTGATGAAAGCGAACCTGATCGGCGACGCCCGCACGGGCTGCGCGCCGGATACCGCCGCGTGAGACACCTCCATGCTTGACCGCACCAAGGACCCTTCCGCCCTCGACGCCGAGGCGCCGGCCGCCGCGACGGCGTCCGCCGAGCTGGCCGCCGCGCCCGCGAGGCCGGAGGCCGCGCCCAGGGCCCGGCGCCGCGCCCGCCTGCGGATGCCGCTGATGCTCGGCGGCATCGCCGTGGTGGCGCTCGGCGCCTTCTATGTGTGGCTGACCGGCGGACGCTACGTTTCCACCGACGATGCCTATGTCCGGGCCGGCAAGCTGATGGTCTCCACCGACGTGTCGGGGATCGTCACCGATGTCGACGTCAGGCAGGGCCAGCATGTCGCCGCCGGCGACGTGCTGTTCCGGGTCGATCCGCGGCAATACGAGATCGCGGTGCGCAACGCCCGGGCCAATCTCGACCAGACGCGGCTGACGCTGGAATCGATGAAGGTGGACTACCAGCGCATGGCGAGTGACATCGCCGCCGCCAATGCCACGGTGCAGAACGACCAGGCGATCTTCGACCGCTACGCGGTGCTGGTGAAGGACGCCGCCGCCGTCTCCCGCGCCGCCTACGACCAGGCGCGCTTCACGCTCGACACCGACCGCGCCAAGCTCGATTCCAGCAAGCAGCAGGCGGCGGTGCTGCTCGCCAAGCTGGGCGGCAAGCCCGATTTCGACGTCGAGCAGCACCCGCTCTACCTGCAGGCCAAGGCGAGCCTCGACGAGGCGCAGCGCCAGCTCGACCATGCGGTGGTGAAGGCGCCGTTCGCCGGCATCGTGACCGAGGTCGACAACCTCCAGCCCGGCCTCTACCTCGTCGCGGCCACCGCGGCGCTCACCAACCAGGGCGCGGTCGGGCTGATCGCCGACGACGAGATGTGGGTCGAGGCCAACATCAAGGAGACCGACCTCACCTATCTGAAGGCCGGCGACACGGTGGAGGTGGGCATCGACGCCTATCCCGGCCACAGCTGGAGCGGCGTGGTGGACAGCATCGCCCCGGCCAGCGGCGCCGAGTTCTCGGTGCTGCCGGCGCAGAACGCCAGCGGCAACTGGGTGAAGGTGGTGCAGCGCGTGCCGGTGCGGATCCTGGTCAAGCACCAGGCCGACGACCCGGTGCTGCGCGCCGGCATGAGCGCCTATGTCGAGATCGATACCGGGCATGCGCGTCGCCTGAGCGACGTCCTTTAGGATTTTCCGATCGGCTGCCTCCGCCCCCCAGGGCAGCCGGTGGAGACGGGTGGGGCCCGGTCCCGCAGGTCTGTGACCCCGCCCGTCTCATCGTTTCTCCGGCCCGATGGCCGGCCACGAGGCCCGCGAACATGTCCGCCGCCGCCGCGCGCCCCGAGGGCGCCACCCGCGCCATCATCACCGTCTGCGCCATGCTGGCGACGCTGATGCAGGCACTGGATTCCACCATCGCCAACGTGGCGCTGCCCTATATGCAGGGCTCGCTCTCCGCCACCGCCGACCAGATCACCTGGGTGCTGACCTCCTACATCGTCGCCGCCGCCATCATGACGGCGCCGGTCGGCTGGCTGTCGGCCCGCTTCGGCCGCAAGAACGTGTTCCTGGCCAGCCTGATCGGCTTCACCGTCGCCTCCATGCTGTGCGGGGTGGCGCAGTCGCTCACCCAGATGGTGGTGTTCCGCCTGGCGCAGGGCGTGTTCGGCGCGGCGCTGGTGCCGCTGTCGCAGGCGACGATGATGGACATCTACCCGCTGCACCAGCGCGGCCAGGCGATGGCGATCTGGGGCATGGGCGTGATGCTCGGCCCCATCCTCGGGCCGACGCTCGGCGGCTGGCTGACCGACGCCTATAACTGGCGCTGGGTGTTCTATGTGAACCTGCCCTTCGGCCTGCTCGCCATCGCCGGCCTCATCGTCTTCATGAAGGACGAGGGCCGCAATGACGGGCTGCGCTTCGACTGGACCGGCTTCGGCGTGCTGGCGCTGGGGATCGGCGCGCTGCAGATGATGCTCGACCGCGGCGAGCAGCTCGACTGGTTCGGCTCGACCGAGATCGTCGCGGAGGCGGTGCTGGCGGCGCTCGGCCTGTATCTGTTCGCCGTGCACATGCTCACCCACGACAAGCCGTTCCTCAGCCCGCGCCTGTTCCGCGACCGCAACTTCGCCGCCGGCCTCGTCATCATGTTCGCCATCGGCATGGTGCTGCTCGCCACCTCGGCGCTGCTGGCGCCCTATCTGCAGCGGCTCGGCGGCTATCCCGTGCAGACCGCCGGCCTGTTGATGGCGCCGCGCGGCTTCGGCACCATGCTCGCCATGATGATCGCCGGCCGGCTGGTGTCGCGGCTGGAGCCGCGGCTCGTCATGCTGGCCGGCCTGGCGATGATCGCCTGGAGCCTGTGGGACATGACCGGCTGGACGCCGGACATCGACACCCGCTCGATGATCCTCAACAGCATCGCCCAGGGAGCGGGGCTCGGCTTCGTGTTCACCCCGCTCACCGTCGTCGCCTTCGCGACGCTGGCCCCGGAGCTGCGCACCGACGGCACGGCGCTGTTCAGCCTGGTGCGCAATGTCGGCAGCGCCATCGGCGTGTCGATCACCTCGTTCCTGCTGGCGCAGAACACCCAGATCATGCATGCGCAGATCGCCGAGCACGTCACCCCGTTCAACCCGATGGTGCAGAGCGGCGGCGCCTACCAGTTCTGGAACATCGCCAACCCGTCCTCGCTGGCGGCGATGAACGCCGAGATCACCCGCCAGGCCACCGCCATCGCCTATGTCGACGACTTCAAGCTGATGATGCTGGTGACGCTGCCGACCGCGCTGCTGCTCCTCATGATGAAGGCGCCGCCGCGCGCGCCGGCCGGCGGCGGCCATGTCGAGGTGCTGGACTGACCCGCGCGGCGGCGGTTGCCCGAAAGTGATTGGAAAGGCTCCAAGTTCAACGGCTTGAGCCGATTGCCCCCGTCCGGGTTATTTCGGTCTGCGCGCAATCTGGTCTAGAAGAGGCGCGCCGGAGTTGGGCGGGGCTCATGATCGACATCGCATCGCGCGTCTATAATCACACCTGGAAGATCGATCCGATCGTCCGTTCCGTGCTCGACACGGATTTCTACAAGCTGTTGATGGCGCAGACGATCTATCGCCGCCATTTCCAGACCCGCGTCACCTTCGGCATCATCAACCGCACCAGCCGCGTGCGCCTCGCCGACTTCATCGACGAGAGCGAATTGCGCGAGCAGCTCGACCATGTGCGCACGCTGAGCCTGACGCGCGGGGAATCGACCTGGCTGCGCGGCAACATGTTCTACGGCAAGCGCCAGATGTTCTCGCCGGACTTCATCGCCTGGCTCGAGGGCTTCCGCTTCCCGCCCTATCACCTGGAAAAGCGCGACGGGCAGTTCGAGCTCACCTTCGAGGGGCCGTGGATCGAGACCACCATGTGGGAGATCCCGGCGCTCGCCATCGTCAACGAGCTG
Organism: Ancylobacter oerskovii; assembly: GCF_018390555.1. GTDB lineage: Bacteria > Pseudomonadota > Alphaproteobacteria > Rhizobiales > Xanthobacteraceae > Ancylobacter > Ancylobacter oerskovii. Next base: position 508,709 of record NZ_JAHBGB010000044.1, read on the forward strand.
CGCTCGCGGGCGGTGCTGCGCGGCATGGGGCGCTTCGAGCTGCAGGTGCTCTATGCCCGCGCCATGACGCGGGTGTGGGAGAAGGTGGAGCGGCTGCGCGCGCTGGACGGGGTGAACGTCGCCGATTTCGGCACCCGGCGCCGCCACGGCTTCCTGTGGCAGGACTGGTGCGTGCAGGCGATGATCGAGGGGCTCGGCGACAGCTTCCTCGGCACCTCCAACTGCCTGATCGCGCTCCGGCGGGAGGTGGAGGCGACCGGCACCAACGCCCATGAGCTGCCGATGGTCTATGCCGCGCTCGCCGATACCGACGAGCAGCTCGCCGAGGCGCCCTACCGGGTGCTGCTCGACTGGCAGCAGGATTATGACGGCAATCTGCGCATTCTCCTGCCCGACACGTTCGGCACCACCGGCTTCCTCGCCCATGCCCCGGATTGGGTGGACAAGTGGACCGGCATCCGAATCGACAGCAAGGAACCGATCGCCGGCGGCGAGGAGGCCATCGCCTGGTGGCGCTCCCGCGGCCAGGACCCGAAGGAGAAGCTCGCCATCTTCTCCGACGCGCTGGACGTCGACGACATCGAGCGCATCCACCGGCATTTCCATGGCCGGATGAAGCTCGGCTTCGGCTGGGGAACGCTGCTCACCAACGATTTCCGCGGCTTCGTCGCCGATGGCGGGCTCGACCCGATCTCCATCGTCTGCAAGGTGATTTCCGCCGACGGGCGCCCCACCGTGAAGCTTTCCGACAACCCGACCAAGGCGATGGGGCCGGCCGGGGAAATCGCCCGCTACAAGCGGGTGTTCGGCGTCGCGGCGCAGGCCGAGCGCGAAATTCTGGTATGAGGCGAAGCTGAGGATAACCGCACGGAAGCGGTATTCGAGGACCGTAAACGCGAACGCGCACAGAAAGCTTGGCCAAGAGTTGCCGCAATCGATCGGCATGGTGAAAATTCAGGCGTGTGTCTTTCTTGCATCAAGATACCTTCTGTCGGTAGTGTGCGGCGGGCTGACGAATCGATGCAGGGTGGACGAATCAGTGCGGAGCCTTGGGGGCTCCGTTGGAAAGAGTTGGGCGTAACGCATGATGAACGGGTTTGACCGCGGGTTCGGGCGGACGGGCGCAATGGCCGCAATTGGCCGTAGTGATGAAGATCTTTCCCATTCCCCTCGCCGTTGCCCGTCCCAGGCTTCCGTTCTTCTCGTCCTGCGCCGACTGAAAGGTTGAAGTCGCCATGACGACCAACCCGCAAGGACGATCCGCCTCGGAGCTTTCCGCTTCGCTCGTACGCGACTACCGCGCCATGATCAGCTCGCTGGAGGACACCAGGGGCGAGGGGCCGCAGCAGCCCGCCGCCGAGCGGGCTCCCGCTGCCGGAGCGGCGCCGGCACAAGGCCGGACGCCGGGCCAGCCACTGATCCGCCCGCTGCGCTCGGCGGCCGCATCGCCCGCCGCTTCCGCCCCGGCGGCCGCCGCCCGTCCCGCTCCCCTGGGATTCGCCGAGCTCCGCAGCAAGCTTTCCGCCCTGAGCGATGCCCGCAACATCCTGCCGTCGCGCCGAGGGGCCGAGGATTCCGAGGCGGGTGCGGGCGCTTCCGCCGGAGCCTCCGAGACGACGGCCGACAGCCAGGCCGCGCGCCGGCGGATGTTCGGCGCCTCCAGCCGCGCCGAGAGCGCGCCGGCGCCGCGCCGGCGCCGCGCGGCCTCCGGCGAGGCCTTCACCTGGCGGCGCCTGGGCGTGCTGGCGGTCTGCATCGCGGCGCTCGGGGGCGCGGCGATCGCGCTGCAATCCGTCGTCGGTCGCGAGGAGGCGCATGTGGCGCCGGAAGTGATCGGCAACGCCGCCATCGCCGCGGTGGCGCCCACGGCGCCGGCACCGGCGCTCGCCACACCCGCCGCCGAGCCGGCCCGGGTCGCGGTGGTCGAGCCGGCCGCAGCGGCTGCCGCGCGCCTTGCCGCCCCGGAACCGATCTCCTCGCCGCCGCCGGTATTGCCGACCATTTCCGCCCGCACGCTGCTGGCGCCGGAGACGGCCGAGCCGGGTCCGGCCGTGCCGGGGCTGACCGCCTTCGCCGCGACGGACCCGTCCCCGCTCGCCGCCGCACCGGAAACCCACATGCCGCGCCAGGCGCCGCTGCCGCCGCCGGCGCCGCGCTACGCCGCCGCGGCGACGCTCTCCGCCGCCCCCAGCCCCGCCGCTCCCAAGCCCGCGCCCGCCGCCAAGCCGGCCGCCGTGCAGACGGCGGCGGCGCCCGCCGCGCAGGTCGAGGCGGATGGCGAGACGGCCGACGCGACGACCGGCGCCGACCCGACCGGCGCGGCGACCATCCGCTCGCCCGTCACCATGCGCACCGGGCCGAACAAGGGCGCCGCGGCGATGCAGACGCTGAAGAGCGGCCAGCAGGTCGAACTGGTGTCGTGCAGCAGCTGGTGCGAGGTCGTCGCCGACGGCAAGCGCGGCTTCGTCTACAAGAGCTTCGTCAGCGCCGGCGCGCCCAAGGAGGCGGACGCCTCCACGACCGAATAGGCCGGCCTTCGCGGTAACAAGCTGAATCAATTAGTGAAGCGCCGTCCGGGCCTTCCGGCGGGCCGGCGCCTCGCCAGCCTGCCGCGCGCATGTTAGACGGCGCTGGTCACGCTGGCAGTCAAGGAATCGTCGCATGTCGAACAGCCTGAAAGAGGCGCCTCGCCCGGTCCGCGTCGGGGTGGTGGGCGTCGGGGTCATGGGTGCGAACCATGCCCGCGTGCTGGCCGACCTGCCCGGTGCCGAACTGGTGGGCATCGCCGATCCCGATGCCGCCCAGGCCGGCAAGGTCGCCGGGCTGCTCGGCTGCGCCGCGGTCGCCGATGTCGAGGCGCTCACCGCGCTCGGCGTCGACGCGGTGGTGGTCGCCGCTCCCACGCATCTGCATCACGACGTGGCGCTGGCCGCCATCGGCGCCGGCGCGCATGTGCTGGTGGAGAAGCCGATCGCTCCCAGCGTCGCCGAGGGCGAGGCCATCGTCGCCGCCGCCAGGGCCCGCGGCGTCGCGCTGATGGTCGGCCATGTCGAGCGCTTCAACCCGGCGGTCGAGGCGGTGAAGAAGGCCATCGACGGCGAGGAGATCCTCTCCATCGGCATCACCCGCGTCGGGCCGTTCCCGCCGCGCATGTCGAATGTCGGCGTGGTGATCGACCTCGCCGTGCACGACATCGACCTGATCTGCCATTTCACCGGCTCGGAGATCGCCGAAATCCAGCCGCAGGTGAAGGCGGCGGTGGCCGAGCGCGAGGACATCGCGCTCCTGCAGTTCCGCACCGCCAACGGCGTGCTGGCGCACATCAACACCAACTGGCTGACGCCGTTCAAGGCGCGCACGGTGCATGTCGCCACCCGCAAGAAATACGTCATCGGCGACCTGCTCACCCGGCAGGTGACCGAGTGCTTCGACTACAAGCCCGATGGCAGCTACTCCATGCGCCATCTGCCCGTCGCCTATGCCGAGCCCTTGCGCGTCGAGCTGTCGCGCTTCCTCGCCGCGGTGCGCGGGGAGGCGGCCCCGCCGGTGACCGGCGAGGACGGCGTCGCCAGCATCGCCACCGCCATTCGCTGCCTGGAAGGCCCCGAGGCCGCGCGCCCGGCTTCCGTTTCGACCGCGCGCGCCCGCGCCGCCGTCTAGTCCGAGAGACCGACATGAACGACCATGTGAACGCCAACGCCGCGCCGCTTCCCTTCATCGACGTCGCCTCGCAGCGTGCCCGGCTCGGCACCCGCGTCGACGAGGCGGTGAAGCGCGTGCTCGACCATTGCCGCTTCGTCAACGGCCCGGAGGTCATCGAGCTGGAGAAGCAGCTGGCGGCATTCGCCGGCGCGAAGCATGCGATCTCCTGCTCCAGCGGCACCGATGCGCTGGCGATGCTGCTGATGGCCTGGGGCGTGAAGGCCGGCGATGCGGTGTTCTGCCCGGCCTTCACCTTCTGCGCCACCGCCGAGGTGGTGCCGTGGGTGGGGGCGACGCCGGTGTTCGTCGACGTGCTGCCCGACACCTTCAACATGGACCCGGCGAGCCTCGAGGCCGCCATCGCGGTCGCCGAGCGGCAGGGGCTGAACCCCCGCGTGGTGATCCCGGTCGACCTGTTCGGCCAGCCGGCCGACATGGACGCGATCCTCGCCATCGCCAGGGCGCATGGGCTGAAGGTGCTGTGCGACACCGCGCAGGGCTTCGGCGCCACCTGGAACGGCCAGCGCACCGGCTCCTTCGGCGATGCCTCCGCCACCAGCTTCTTCCCGGCCAAGCCGCTGGGCTGCTTCGGCGACGGCGGCGCGGTGTTCACCGATGACGACGATCTGGTGCCGGTGCTGAAGAGCGTGCGCGAGCACGGGCAGGGCGTCGACAAATACGAGAACGTCCGCATCGGCATGACCGGCCGCCTCGACACCATCCAGGCGGCGATCCTTCTGGAAAAGCTCGCCATCTTCGAGGACGAGATCGCCGCCCGCGACCGCGCCGCCAAGCGCTACAACGAGGCGCTGGCCGATGTGTGCACCGTGCCGGTGGTCGATCCGCGCGCGACCTCGGTGTGGGCGCAGTACACGATCCGCCTGCCGCACGGGGTGCGCGACGGGCTCGCCGCGGCGCTGCAGAAGGAAGGCGTGCCGACGGCGGTGTATTACCGCATCCCGATGCACCGGCAGCCGGCCTATGCGCACTATCCCGCCGCCGGCAACGGCCTTCCGGTGAGCGAGGCGCTGGCGGGCGAGGTGATCAGCCTGCCGATCCACGCCTATCTCGACGAGGCCTCGCAGGACCGGGTGATCGCCGCCGTGCGCCGGGCGCTGGGGAAGTAGGGCGGGGCGCCGGCCTCACATCCGTTTCGGAATCGAGCGACGTCATGCCCGGACCCGTTCCGGGCATCCACGTCTTGGGTAGGGCCCGGCGCACCAGGCGGGACCGCGTGGATGGCCGGGCCAAGCCCGGCCATGACGGCTTGCCCATGGACGGGCTGCGCGGGTTTCAGGCTTCGTTCCCTGCCGGGAGCGATTGTTCGCACAACCGAGTCGTCAATCCTCGCACGTTTTCGTACGATGGTCCGGTTCTGGAAGGAGCCGCTCCATGGCACCACCCGGGCTGAAGCGCATGACGCCCGAAGAGTTCTTCCGCTGGCCCGGCGAGGAGGGCGTCCGCTATGAACTGGTGGACGGTTTTCCGCTCAAGGCGATGACCGGGGCGAGCCAGCGTCACGATACGATCACGCTGAATATTCTGGCGACGCTGCGTCGCAAGTTGCGTGGCTCCCCCTGCCACGCGCATACCGCCGATATCGCGGTGGCCACCATGTCGGGCAATATTCGGCGCCCTGACGCGCAGGTCGATTGCGGTACGCGCGCCGATACCGCCTTCGAAGCCACCGCTCCCCGCCTCGTCGTCGAAGTGCTGTCGCCCTCCACGCGCCAGACCGACCTCGTGCGCAAGCTGGAGGAGTACAAGGCGCTGCCGTCGCTCGCCTATATCCTGCTGGTCGAGCCGGATTTGCCGCGCGCCCTGCTTTGGTGGCGCGCGGCGGGCAGCTCCTGGGAGCTCGCGCAGTTCGACGGCCTCGACGGGGCGATCGACCTTTCCGCCATCGGCACCGAACTCACCATGGCCGAGCTCTACGAGGACGTCGCCTTTCCCGACCCGCTGGCGGGGGAGGGCGGGCTCCGTTAGGGTCCGCGCGACCTCACCGCAGCCGGGCCTTCCATGATTCGTTCCATCTTCTCGGTCGGCGGCTGGACGCTGCTGTCCCGGCTCACCGGCTTCCTGCGCGACATCATGATGGCGGCGGTGCTCGGCGCCGGGCCGGTGGCCGACGCCTTCTACCTTGCCTTCCGCCTGCCCAACCATTTCCGCGCCATCTTCGCCGAAGGGGCCTTCAACACCGCCTTCATCCCCGCCTATGCGCGGGTGAAGACGCAGGAGGGGACCGCCAAGGCGGCGCGCTTCGCCGATGGCGTGCTCTCGGGCGTGGTGGTGGTGCAGCTCGCGCTGCTGGCCTTCGCCCTGCTGGCGACGCCGCTGGTGGTGGCGACGCTGGCGCCGGGCCTCGCCGACGACCCGGAGCGCTTCGCGCTGACCGTCGACTATACCCGCATCACCTTTCCCTATCTCGGGCTCATCGCGGTGGTGACGCTGGTCGGCGGCGTGCTCAACGCCAATGAGCGCTTCTGGGCGGCGGCGGCGGCCTCGATCCTGCTGAACGTCGCCATGGTCGGCACGCTGAGCGTCGCCGGCTGGTTCCCGACCGCCGGCGACGCCGCCGCCTGGGGCGTGCTGATCTCCGGCTTCCTGCAGGTGGGGCTGCTGGTGTTCGACGCCGAGCGGCACGGGCTGGGCCCGCGCTTCGCGCTGCCGCGGCTCGATCCCGAGACCCGGCGCTTTCTCATCGCGCTCGGGCCGGCGATCCTCGGCTCGGCCGGGCTGCAGCTCGCCATCTTCGCCGACACCATCGTCGCTTCCTTCCTGCCGCAGGGATCGGTCGCGGCGCTGTTCTATGCCGAGCGCATCTACCAGTTGCCGGTGGGGGTGATCGGCATCGCTGCCGGCATCGTGCTGCTGCCGGAGATGTCGCGCCGCGTCGCCGCCGGTGACGAGGCCGGCGCCCGTCATGCCCAGGCGCGGGCGCTGGAGCTCATCCTGCTATTGGTGCTGCCCTTCCTCGCCGCCTGCCTCATCGTGCCGGAGGAGATCATGCGCGGGCTGTTCCTGCGCGGCGCCTTCACCGGCGAGGCGGCGCGGGCGGCGGCGCAGACGCTGGCGGCCTATGCCATCGGGCTCATCCCCTTCGTGGTGATGCGCGCCTTCATGTCGCCCTTCTACGCCCGCGGCGATACCCGCACGCCGGTGATCGCCACGCTGGGCGCCGCGGTGGTGAACATCGCGCTGAAGGTGTGGCTGATGGACGATTTCGCGCAGGTGGGCCTCGCCTTCGCCACCTCGGTCGGCGGCTGGATCAGCCTCGCTTTGCTGATCGGCTTCGCGCTGCGCCGCGGCTATGGGTGCGGCGATGCGGCGCTGCTCGCCCTGCTGCCGCGCCTCGCCCTCATCGGGCTGGGCGTCGCCGCGGCGCTGTTCGCCGCCGTGCGGTTCGGCGAGCCGCTGATCGACGCGCTGCCCGGCCTGCATGACGAGGCGAAGCTCGCTTTGTGCGTCGCGGCAGGCGGCGGCGCCTATGTTTTCCTGATGGCGATATTGGTGGGTCCGCGCCGGCTCAAGGCCTTGCTGCGCCCCTGATCGATCACACGATCGTATGAATTTTATTGCTTACGCAGTGCAGCAAAACTGTGTTACCCACCCTAACGACAATGCCGGTCGACGAGGGATGGCGGCCCCCGTCGAGCGGCCCGACGCGCTTTGAAAAGGCGTCGGAGATGCTGGTCCCGGAGTTGAACTCATGACGTTTCTTCCGCTTCGCCGTTTGGCGCCCGTTCTCGTCCTGGCCGGGCTCGGGCTCGCCGCCTGCTCGGACCAGAAGCAGCAGCAGGCCGCCGCGCCGCAGGCGGCGCCGGTGACGGTCGCCAAGCCGCAGGTGAAGCAGATCACCGATTATGACGAGTATGTCGGGCGCTTCACCGCCGTGGACCTCGTCAATGTCTATGCGCGCGTCTCCGGCTATCTGGACAGCATCAACTTCACCGACGGCCAGCTGGTGAAGAAGGGCGACCTCTTGTTCAGCATCGACAAGCGGCCGTTCCAGGTGGCGCTCGACCAGGCCAAGGCCAACCTGCAGAAGGCGCAGGCGGATGTCGACTTCGCCGCCTCGGACCTGCAGCGCGCCCAGACCCTGATCGAGGACAAGACCTCGACCGCGATCTCCAAGCAGACCTACGACCAGCGCCTGCAGACCGAGCGCTCGGCCCGCGCCTCGGCAATGGCGGCGCAGGCGGCGGTCGACGCCGCGCAGCTCGACCTCGACTTTACCCAGCTGCATTCGCCCGTCACCGGCCGCATCGGCGACCGCAAGGCCTCGGTCGGCAACCTCGTCACCGGCGGCTCCGGCGGCACCAATACCAATACGCTGCTCGCCACCATCGTCTCGCTGGACCCGATCTACTTCGAGTTCACCTATGACGAGGCCTCCTATCTGCGCTACCAGCGCCTCGCCAAGCAGATGGGCGCCGACAACAAGCCGATCACCGTCTATCTGGCGCTGATCGACGAGAAGGGCTTCCCGCACCAGGGCACGCTGAACTTCGTCGACAACCGCATCAGCGAGACCACCGGCACCATTCGCGGCCGCGCGGTGTTCGCCAATCCCGACGGCGCTTTCACGCCCGGCATGTTCGGCCGCGTGCGCGTGCCGGCGGCCGCGCCGCACGATGCGGTGCTGGTGCCGGACGTCGCCATCGGCACCGAGCAGACCCGCAAATTCGTCTATGTGATGCAGCCGGGCGGCGAGCCGCAGGTGCCGCAGATCAAATACGTCACCCTCGGCCGTCAGGAGGACGGGCTGCGCGTCATCACCTCGGGCCTCGGCAAGGATGACCTCGTGGTGGTCAACGGGCTGGTGCGCATCCGTCCCGGCGCGAAGGTGATCGGCAAGCCGGAAGAGGCCAAGCCGGCCGCCGCCCCGGCGGGCGAGGGCGCCGCCGCCAAGCCCGCCAACTGAGCGCGGGAGCCTCGGACATGAAATTCTCGCACTTCTTCATCGATCGCCCGATCTTCGCCTCGGTGGTCTCCATCGTGGTGATGATCCTCGGCGCGGTGGCGTATATCTCGCTGCCGGTCGCGCAATATCCCGACATCGCCCCGCCGGTGGTGAACGTCACCGGGCAGTTTCCCGGCGCCTCGGCCGAGACGGTGGCCGACACCGTGGTCTCGCCGATCGAACAGCAGATCAACGGCGTGGAGGGGATGCTCTACATCTCCTCCAACTCCACCGCCGACGGCCGCTTCTCCATCGCGGTGACGTTCGACATCGGCACCGACCTCGACATCGCGCAGGTGCAGGTGCAGAATCGCGTCTCCACCGCGACGCCGCGCCTGCCGCAGGAAGTGCAGCAGATCGGCGTGACGGTGGCGAAGTCCTCGCCGGACATCCTGATGGTGGTGAGCCTGTTCTCGCCGGACGATTCCCGCGACAGCCTGTTCATCTCCAACTACGCCAACCTGCAGATCAAGGACCAGCTGCAGCGCGTGCCGGGCGTCGGCTCGATCACCGTGTTCGGCTCGCGCGACTATGCGATGCAGGTCTGGCTCGACCCGCAGAAGATGCAGGCGCTGAACCTCGCGCCCACCGACATCACCGCCGCGCTGCAGGCGCAGAACGTGCAGGTGGCGTCCGGCGTGCTGAACGCGCCGCCGGTGGAGAACCAGCTCGCCTTCCAGGTGGCGGTGCGCACGCTCGGCCGCCTGTCGACGCCGGAGGAGTTCGGCAACATCGTGGTGCGCCAGACCGGCGACGCCGTGGTGCGGCTGCGCGACGTCGCGCGCATCGACATCGAGGGGCAGGACAATTCCTCGATCTCCTACTTCGATTCCAAGCCCTCGGTGGCGCTCGGCATCTTCCAGCTGCCGGGCTCCAACGCGCTGGCCACCGGCCAGGCGATCGAGCGCGAAATCCAGAACATCGCCAGGAGCTTCCCGGCCGGCCTCGCCTATTCGACGGCCTACAACCCGACGCAGTTCATCGCCGAATCGGTGAAGGCGGTGGAGCACACCATCTTCGAGGCGATCATCCTGGTGGTGATCGTGGTGGTGCTGTTCCTGCAATCCTGGCGGGCGGCGATCATCCCGATCCTCGCGATTCCCGTGTCGCTGATCGGCACCTTCTTCATCATGAGCCTGTTCGGCTTCTCGCTGAACAACCTGTCGCTGTTCGGCCTGGTGTTGGCGATCGGCATCGTGGTGGACGACGCCATCGTGGTGGTGGAGAGCGTCGAGCACAACATCTCGACGGGACTCTCCCCGCGCGATGCCGCCTACAAGACCATGGACGAAGTGGGCGGCGCGCTGGTCGCCATCTCGCTGGTGCTGGCCTCGGTGTTCATCCCCTCGGCCTTCATCACCGGCATCTCCGGCGAGTTCTACCGCCAGTTCGCGCTGACCATCGCCGGCTCGACGCTGATCTCGCTGCTGGTGTCGCTGACGCTGTCGCCGGCGATGTGCGCGCTGCTCCTGAAGTCGCACGATCCCGACTACAAGCCGGCCTGGTACGCCCGGCCGATCACCGGCTTCTTCCACTACTTCAACAAGGGCTTCAACGGCCTGTCGCACGGCTATGCCTGGCTGACCGGCCGGCTGGTGCGCTTCGCGGTGCTGGTGCTGATCGTCTATGCCGTCATCCTCGCCGGCGGCCTGCAGATGTTCCGCTCCACCCCGCAGGGCTTCATCCCGGCGCAGGACCGCGGCTACCTGATCGTCGCCTCGCAGCTGCCGGGCGGCGCCTCGCTCACCCGCACCAACGAGGTGATGACGCTGGCGGCGCAGAAGGTGCTCTCCACCCCCGGCGTCGCCCATGTGGTGAACATCGTCGGCTTCTCCGGCGCCACCTTCACCAATGCGCCGAACGCCGGCGCCATGTTCGTCATCCTCGGCCCGGCCGACGAGCGCGCCAAGCATCCCGAGCAATCGGCGAGCGCGATCCAGGGCGCGCTGTTCGGCAAGCTCGCCTCCATCGAGGAGGCGTTCATGATCGTCGTGCAGCCGCCGCCGGTGAACGGCATCGGCAATGCCGGCGGCTACCGGATGATGATCGAGGATCGCGGTGGGCGTGGCTATGAGGCGCTGCAGGGCGCGGTCTACGCCATGATGGGCCGGGCCAACCAGACGCCGGGGCTCAAGCAGGTCTACTCGCTGTTCGAGACCTCGACGCCGCAGCTGTTCCTCGACATCGACCGCACCAAGGCGCAGCTGCTCGGCATCAACATGGCCGACGCCTTCTCGACGCTGCAGACCTATATCGGCTCGACCTATGTCAACGACTTCAACCTGTTCGGCCGTACCTACCGCGTGCAGGCGCAGGCCGACGCGCCCTATCGCCTGACGCCGGACGACCTGCTGAAGCTGCGGGTGAAGAACGCCGACGGCGAGACGGTGCCGTTCGGCTCCTTCGCCACGGTGCGGGACATTTCCGGCCCCTACCGCGTGCCGCGCTACAACCTGTATCCAGCGGCCGAGCTCGACGGCGACGTCGCCGGCATCTCCCAGGGCCAGGCGATCCAGCTGATGCAGCAGATCGCGGCCGAGACGCTGCCGGACGGCTTCTCCTATGAATGGACGACGCTGGCCTTCCAGCAGGTGAGGGCTGGCAACACGGCGATCTTCGCCTTCGGGCTCGGCGTGGTGTTCGTCTTCCTGGTGCTGGCGGCGCAATATGAGAGCCTGACCCTGCCCCTTGCGGTCATCCTCATCGTGCCGATGTGTCTGATCGCGGCGGTGACGGGCATCCTCATACGCGGCCAGGACAACAACATCCTCAGCCAGGTGGGCTTCATCGTGCTGATCGGCCTCGCGGCGAAGAACGCGATCCTGATCGTCGAGTTCGCCAAGCAGCTGGAGGACCGGGGCTCGACCCGCTTCGAGGCGGCGATCCAGGCGGCGCAGCTGCGCCTTCGGCCGATCATCATGACCTCGCTGGCCTTCATCCTCGGCGTGGTGCCGCTGGTGATCGCCACCGGCGCCGGCGCCGAGCTGCGCCAGGCGCTGGGCACGGCGGTGTTCTCCGGCATGATCGGCGTGACCTTCTTCGGCCTGCTGTTCACCCCGACCTTCTATGTGGTGTGCCGCTGGCTCGCGAGCTTCGGCGAGAAGCGGCGCGCCCGCAAGGAAGCGGAGAGGGCCGCGGCGGGCGGCGCCCACTAGGCCGCTCGCCCTCGCCAACAGAAAAGGCCCCGCTGCCGATGGCCGCGGGGCCTTCTTTCGTTCCGCGCCCGGTGTGGCGCGCCGCAGGGTTCAGTCCAGCACGGCGGCCTTCAGCAGGCACACCATGGTGGCGTGCGCTGGCTCGGTGCCGGTGTTGCGGATGACGTGGCGGCGGTCGCAGCGATAGCGCAGCGTCTCGCCGGCGCGGGCGACTTCGTTGATGTCGGCGCATTCCACTTCCAGCTCGCCGGACAGCACCGACAGGCATTCGATGGAGCCGCGCTGGTGGCCATCCGACACCAGCTCGCCGCCGGGCTCGGCGACGAAGTCGAACCATTGCAGCCATTCCACCGTCTTGATCCAGCCGGTGATGGTGAGGCGGCACTTGCCGTCCTCCGAGACCAGGATCGGCGTGTCGGCGCGGGTGAGGTGCTCGACGAAGGGCTCGTCGTCGGTGGCGGCGAGGAAGCGCTCGATGGAGACGTCCAGCGCCTGCGACAGCCGCCACACCGTGGCCAGCGTCGGGTTGGTCTCGTTGCGCTCGATCTGGCTGATGATCGACTTGGCCACGCCCGACTGCTCGGAGAGCTCGGACAGCGACAGGTTGTAGGTCTTGCGCAGCCGCTGGATGGTGCGGCCGAGCTGCCCGGTGATGGCCAGGGCGCCGGCTTCCATGCCGCCACGATCCAAGCTGCGCGTGCGGCCGGACATGCTGTCTCCTTCGTCGATGGACGCGAATTTTACGGTGCCGCGCCGTGCCGGCGCAAGCGCGGCCGCAACCGGGGCCGCGGGGCGAACAATGTTGTGCCCACGCGAGCGCACCGCGACAAGGGCGGTGCGGAATCGCTCCGCCGGCGCTAAGTTGCCGGCATGACCGAGCCGCTCCTCCCCAATTTCGACGATGTCGTCTCCGCCGCCGATCGCCTGCACGGCGTGGCGGTGCGCACCCCCCTTCTGCATTCGGCGCGCCTCGACGCGCTGACCGGCGGGCGGGTGTTCCTCAAGGCCGAGCCGTTGCAGCGCACCGGCTCGTTCAAGTTCCGCGGCGCCTGTAACCGCATCTCCCGCCTGCCGGAGAGCCAGAAGACCGGGGGCGTGGTCGCCTGCTCCTCCGGCAACCACGCGCAGGGCGTGGCGGCGGCGGCCACCCTGATGGGCATGCCCTCGGTGATCGTGATGCCCAAGGACGCGCCGGCGATGAAGAAGGCGCGCACCATCGCCTTCGGCGCCGAGGTGGTGGAATATGACCGCGAGACCGAGGATCGCGACGCCATCGCCAATGCCATCGCCGCCGAGCGCGGCGCGGTGTTCGTGCCGCCTTACGACGATTTCCACATCATCGCCGGGCAGGGCACGGTGGGACTGGAAATCGTGCGCGACCTCTCCGGGCGCGACCTCGCGCCGGACGTGGTGATCTCCAATGCCTCCGGCGGCGGGCTGGTGTCCGGCATCGCGCTGGCGGTGAAGGAGATGTTCCCCGAGGCGCGGGTGCTGACCGCCGAGCCGGCGGGCTTCGACGACCATGCACGCTCCTTCCGCGCCGGCGGCCGCGAGCGCAACAACCGGGTGTCCGGCTCGATCTGCGACGCGCTGCTGGCGCCGACGCCGGGGCGGCTGACGTTCCAGATTTCCTCGCACCTGGTCGGCGAGGGCGTCTCCGCCACCGACGAGGAGGTGATGCGGGCGGTGGCCTTCGCCTTCGAGGAGCTGAAGCTGGTGGTCGAGCCGGGCGGCGCGGTGGCGCTGGCGGCGGTGCTGGCCGGCAAGGTGGATCTCGCGGGCAAGGTGGCGGCGGTGGTGCTGTCCGGCGGCAATGTCGATGCCGGCATGTTCCAGCGCTGCCTCGATTTCGCGGCGGCGGAGCCGGCCTGAGGCGCGGGGAGGTGCCAACGGAGCGCCGTCGCTCGCGATGGCCGATCTCCAGAGCCACCTCATCCTGAGGTGCGAGCGATAGCGGGCCTCGAAGGATGTTCGCTGAAGCGCATCCGGGCGAGCATCCTTCGAGGCTCGCCTGACGGCGGGTACCTCAGGATGAGGGCGTTCCTTGGGGACTGAGACCTCCGTGCGGGTCTCGGGAAGCGAGATCCGGGGCGGGAAACCCGCCGATCACCCCGCCAGCGCCCGGGTGCGCTCGGCCGCGGTTTGCGCCTGCTCGACATTGTCCAGGAATTGCCGGGTGCAGGCACGCCAATCGTGGCGCAGCGCGAAGGCGCGCGGGGCGTCCCGGCCGATCTCCAGCGCGGCCAGCGCCGCGCGGCGCAGATCGTTGTCGAGCACGCCGACCGGCGCGCCGGCCGGGGCCGAGCCGATGACATCGAGCGGGCCGGCGACCGGGAAGGCCGCCACCGGCAGGCCGCTCGCCAGCGCCTCCAGCAGCACGATCCCGAAGGTATCGGTGAGGCTGGGGAAGACGAAGACGTCGGCCGCGGCATAGGCGCGGGCGAGCGCCTCGCCTTCGCGCAGGCCGAGGAAGCGGGCTTCCGGGTGCTTCGCCTGCAGTTCCGCACGCGCCGGTCCGTCGCCGACCACCAGCTTGCTGCCGGGCAGGTCGAGATCGAGGAAGGCGCCGATGTTCTTCTCCACCGCCACCCGGCCGACATAGAGGAAGATCGGTCGCGGCAGGTCGAGCAGCGGGTCGACGAGCCGGTCGGCGGCGCGCTCGGCCTCGTCGCGCGGGCGGAACAGCTCGGAATCGACGCCGCGCGACCAGGGCAGCAGCCGCAGGAAGCCGCGTTTCTTCAGCTCGGTCTCGATGGTCGGCGTGGCGACCATGATGCCGGCGCCGGCATTGTGGAAGCGCCGCAGCCAGGCATAGGACAGCGCCCGCGGCACCGGGGCGCGGGCGGCGAGATATTCCGGGAAGCGGGTGTGGTAGCTGGTGGTGAACACCCGCCCGCGCGCCAGGCAGACGCGGCGCGCCAGCACGCCGATCGGCCCCTCGGTGGCGATGTGCACGAAATCGGCGCCGATATCGTCCATCCGCCGCGCCACCATGGCGCGGGTGGCCAGCGCCAGCCGCACCTCGGGATAGGTCGGCATCGGGACGGTGCGGAAATCCTGCGGCGTCAGGAAGGAAATGCGGGCGCCGAGGGACGCGGCCTCGCGGGCGGTGTGCTCCAGCGAGCGGACCACGCCGTTGACCTGCGGGGCCCAGGCATCGGTGGCGATGAGAATGTGCATCAGGCGGCGACTTTCGGGGCGGGCAGCGCGACCGGCAGCTCGACACCTTCGCGCGAACGGCGCGCCCAGTCGATCATCTCGAAGCGCCCGTCGGGATGCTCGACGATGGCGGTGCAGCTTTCCACCCAGTCGCCGCAGTTCAGATAGTCGACGCCGAAGCGGTCATGCATGACGGCGTGGTGGATGTGGCCGCAGATGACGCCGTCCACCTTGTGCCGGCGCGCCTCGTTCGCCACCGCTTCCTCGAAGCGGCCGATGAAGTTCACCGCGTTCTTCACCTTCAGCTTGGCCCACTGGCTGAGCGACCAGTAGGGGAAGCCGAGCTTGCGGCGGCACCAGTTGAGATAGGTGTTGACGCCGAGCGCGGCGGTGTAGGCGCCGTCGCCCAGGAAGGCGAGCCATTTGGCGTGGCGCACCACCACGTCGAACACGTCGCCATGGATGACCAGGAAGCGCTTGCCGTCGGCGGATTCGTGGATGGCGGTCTCCACCACCTCGATGCCGCCGAAATGGCTGCCGTAATAGTCGCGCAGGAACTCGTCGTGATTGCCCGGCAGATAGACCATGCGCGCGCCCTTGCGGCCCTTGCGCAGCAGCTTCTGCACCACGTCGTTATGCGCCTGCGGCCAGTACCAGCCCGAGCGCAGCCGCCAGCCATCGACGATGTCGCCGACCAGATAGATGGTGTCAGCGTCGTGCCAGCGCAGGAAATCCAGCAGCATGTCCGCCTGGCAGCCCTTGGTGCCGAGATGGACGTCCGACAGGAAGATGGTGCGGTAGCGCCGGGCGTCGGGTGCGTCGTTCACCGCGAAGGGCCTCCCCCGTCATTGCGCCACCGCAAGCCAGAGCGGGCGCTTCCATAGGGTCATGACGGCAGATAGCCCGACTCGGGTCACGATTTTATGACACGCGCCCCGTCGTGAAATCCCGTTGTCACAGAGGCGATGGTCGCGATCTCAAAGGAACAGCGTGACCACGCTGAGCGCCACCAGCCCGCCCATGACGATGTTGAGGATGCGGTGCTGGCGCGGCGTCGAGAGCAGGCGGCCGATCAGCACGCCGAAGCCCGCCCATACCGCGAGGCAGGGAAGGCTGAGCAGGCCGAGCACCGCGGCGATGAGCAGCACTTCGGCGAGCAGCTCGCCGCCCGGCGTGGTGAAGGCGGGGATCACGCTGAGCGCGAAGGCCCAGGCTTTGGGATTCACCCACTGGAACAGCGCCGATTGCAGGAAGGTGGGCGGCCTCTCCATCGCGGCGGCGCCCACGCCGCCGGCGGCGCTGGCGATCTTCCAGGCAAGGAACAGCAGATAGGCGCCGCCGACCAGCTTCAGGATCCAGTGCAGTTGCGGCACGGCAACGAACAGGCCGCCGAGCCCGAGCCCGACCGCCACCACCATGATCGCGAAGCCGACGGCGACCCCGAAGATCTGCGGCAGGGTGCGGCGGAAGCCGAAGGCGGCGCCGGTGCCGGCGGAGATCATGTTGTTCGGCCCCGGCGTGATGCCCCCCGCGAGGCCGAACAGGATGAGGGACAGGATCGGCAGGCTCATGATCACCACTTGAACGCCGCCGGCACGAGCACGGCGCGGCTAGAGCTAGTGCCGCCGCCGGGGCTCCGCAACCCGGAATCGACGCGCGGGCGGCGCCGGCTTGCCTCGCGCCGCCGGGCGGACGATGATCCCGGCCATTCCGATCAAGATGAGGATGACGACATGAGACTGGTGCGCTTCGGCGCTCCCGGACGGGAGAAGCCCGGCCTGCTGGATGCCAACGACGTGGTGCGCGACCTCTCCGGCGTGGTGGAGGACATCGGCGGCGCGGCGTTGACGCCGGAAGGCCTCGCGCGGCTCAAGGCGATCGAGCCGGCCTCGCTGCCGGCGGCGGCGCCGGGCGTGCGGCTCGGCCCCTGCGTGGCCCGGCCCGGACACTTCATCGCGGTCGGGCTCAATTATGCCGACCATGCCGAGGAATCCGGCATGGCGATACCCGACGAGCCGGTGCTGTTCTCCAAGGCGCCGAACTGCATCGTCGGGCCCAATGACGACGTGATCCAGCCCAAGGGCTCGACCAAGCTCGACTGGGAGGTGGAGCTCGGCATCGTGATCGGCGCGCGCACTCGCTATGTCGAGGAGAAGGACGCCCGGGCACATATTGCCGGCTTCTGCCTCGCCAACGACGTGTCCGAGCGCGCCTTCCAGATCGAGCGCGGCGGCCAGTGGATCAAGGGCAAGAGCTGCGAGACCTTCGGGCCGCTTGGCCCCTTCCTCGCCACGCCGGACGAGGTGGGCGACGTCGGCAAGCTCGCCATGTGGTGCGACGTGAACGGGGAGCGGCGCCAGCGCGGCTCGACCGCCACCATGATCTTCGGCGTCGACTTCCTGGTGTCCTATATCAGCCAGTTCATGGTGCTGGATGTCGGCGACGTGATCATCACCGGCACGCCGCCCGGCGTCGGGCTCGGCATGAAGCCGCCGCTCTATCTCAAGCCGGGCGACGTGATGACGCTCGGCATCGAGAAGCTGGGCGAGCAGCGCCAGAAGGTGGTGCCCTTCGAAGGATGACGGACCCGGCCGGGCGGCGCAGGCCGCCCGGCCGGAGCGTGAGCCGCCCGCTCCCGCCTCAATGCGCGCAGAGCAGCGGCAGCGGCGGATTGGCGATCAGCGAGGCGGTGACGCCGCCGAGCACCAGCTCGGTGAGCCGCGGGCGGCTATAGGCGCCCATCACCAGGAGATCGGCCTTGTAGGCTTCGGCCTCGGCGGTGATGACCTTGGTGGGGTCGCCTTCGGCGTGCCGGTGCTCGGCATTGACGCCGTGGGTCTTGAGGAAGCCGGTGAGGCGCGCCCCGCTCTCCGACGGCGCGGCGCCGTTCTCGCCTACGGTGAGCACCAGCACCTGATCGGCGGCCTTGAGCAGCGGCAGGGCGAGGCGGACGGCATGGCCGGCCTCGCGCGAGGGTTTCCAGGCCACCGCCACCCGGCCGATATGCGCGGGGACCTTCTTGCCGGTGGGCACGACCACCACCGGCGCCGTCGAGGTCAGCGCCAGATGCTCCGGCAGGATCGCCGCCAGCGCGTCGTCACTGGTGCCGGAGACGGTTTCGCTGACCACGATGACATCGGCGAAATCGGCGGCCTGGCGCAGTTCGGACGTCACCTCGCCATCGACCACGCTCCAATCGGCGGGGAGGGCGGCGGCCGCGACGGCGGCATCGAAGCGGGAGCGGACCTCGGCTTCCTTCTCGCGCGCTTCGCGCTTCAGCTCGTTCACATAGATCGACAAGGCGCGCCCGACGCGCGGTACCCCGGCGGGATAGAGCGTGTAGAGCGCCACCAGCCGGGCGCCGGCCTGCTTCGACAGGGCGACCGCATAGGCGAGCCGGTCATTGAACCCGCTGTCGGGCGCGGCGTGGAGGAGAACGGTGCGTAGGGACATGATGCCACTTCCATCGATCGACGTTCGGAGAAACCGTACGATATTACGCTACGTCAGAATTCCCAGGCATCGGATAAATCGCCGCTGGCGAAAACCCGTCGCGCCCTGGCCGGCAGCCTCCCACGCCCGCCTGCCGATGCGTGATCACGAGCGCGCGATATACCGCCTATTGCATTGCAGCAGATTGGAGCCGCACTAATCTGCTGCGCGCCGGAAGGGCTGTCGTCCGGTTTTGCAAGGAGCGCATTCATGATGAGCCGTAAGGCGGCTTTTGCCGTCGCCGCCGTGGTTTCCGCCATTGCCGCCACCAGTGTCCTCGCGCAGGATCCCGTTGCCGAGCGCGAGAAGCTGATGAAGGAGTGGGGCCAGGTGACACGTCCGGTCGGCGCCATGCTGAAGGGCAGCCAGCCTTTCGACCTCGCCGCCGTGCAGGCGGCCCTCGACAGCTATGCGAAGAATGCCGCGGCCTTGCCCGCGCTTTTCCCCGCCGGATCGGACGGCGGCAAGACCGAGGCGCTGCCGGCGGTGTGGACGAAGAACGCCGAGTTCAACGCGCTGTTCGTCAAGTTTGGCGCCGACGCCACCGCCGCCCGGGCGGCGATCACCGACGAAGCGAGCTTCAAGGCCAATATTCCCGACGTGATCCGAACCTGCGGCACCTGCCACCAGACCTTCCGGGCCAAGAGCTGAGATGAGCCAGGCCGACATCTCCCGCGCGCCGGCCTCGGCCGGGCTGGCCTCGCAGGCCGGGCCGGCGACGGTGCTGGCCTGGGACCTGCCGACGCGGCTGGCGAAATGGACGCTGGCGGCGCTGGTCGGGCTCGCCTTCGCCAGCAAGTATTACGGCGATGTCGGCCTCGTCTGGCACATGTGGAACGGCCTCGCCATCCTCACCGTGCTGGTGTTCCGCCTGCTCTGGGGGCTGGTGGGCGGCAGCACGGCGCGCTTTGCCGGCTTCCTGCGCGGGCCGGTGGCGGCGATGGGCTATCTTCGCGGGCTCGTCACCGGCCGCAAGGTCGCCTATCTCGGCCACAACCCGCTGGGCGGGTGGATGACCATCGCCCTGCTGGC
The DNA here is from genome assembly GCF_018390555.1 of Ancylobacter oerskovii. Taxonomy (GTDB): domain Bacteria; phylum Pseudomonadota; class Alphaproteobacteria; order Rhizobiales; family Xanthobacteraceae; genus Ancylobacter; species Ancylobacter oerskovii. The sequence goes on from NZ_JAHBGB010000044.1 coordinate 528,212, forward strand.
GGCGGTGGGCGCCCAGGCCGTGGCCGGGCTCTACACCACCGACGACATCATCGTCGAAGGGCCGATGGTGGCGGCGGCGAGCTCGGAGGCGGTGTCGCTCGGCTCGATGCTGCACCAGCGGATCTATCCGGTCCTGCTGGGGCTGATCGGCCTGCATGTCGTGGCCAACATCGCCTATTCGCTGTTCGGCGGCGACAATCTGGTCAAGGCGATGGTGACCGGCCGCAAGCCGGCCGCCGCCTATGCCGACCGCGCGGCGGCGACGCCGGGGTCGATCCTCGCCGCGCTGGCCTGCCTCGCGGTGGCGGCGGCAATCGTGTTCGGCGGCATTGCGCTGGCGGGCGGAAACCCCTTTCCCTGAACGCATTCCCGCCCTGCGGAAGATCATCTTGCCGCCGGGCGGGAGTCATGCTCCATGGCGCGCATGAACGCGCTCAAGGGGATCGCGCTGCAGATCGGCGCGACCTTCGTCTTCACCATCATGGCCGCCATGGTCCGCATCGTCTCGGAACGCATTCCGACCGGCGAGGTGGTGTTCGCGCGCTCGTTCTTCGCGCTGTTCCCGCTGCTGGCGCTGCTGACCCTGCGCAACGAGATCAGCGCGGCGGTGCGCACCGCCAACCCGCTCGGGCATGTGCTGCGCGGCATCATCGGCGTGATCGCCATGAGCCTGTCCTTCTCGGCGCTCGCCTTCCTGCCGCTCGCCGACGCCACCGCCATCGGCTTCACCGCGCCGCTGATCACCGTGGCGCTGGCGGCGGCGATGCTGGGCGAGCGCGTGCAGCTCTATCGCTGGGCGGCGGTGGCGGTGGGCCTCGGCGGCGTGGTGGTGATGCTGTGGCCGCATATGAGCGGCGGTTTCCATACGCGCGAAAGCGCCATCGGCGCCACCTGCGCGCTGGTCGGCGCCTTCTGCACCGCCGGCGCCATGGTGCAGGTGCGGCGCCTGACCGCCACCGAGACCACGGCGGCGATCGTGTTCTATTTCCAGTCGCTGGCGGCGGTCGCCGGCCTCGCCACGGCCGCCTGGGGATGGGTGCTGCCGGGCTGGGGCGACGCGGCGCTGCTGCTCACCATCGGCCTGCTCGGCGGGGTGGGGCAGATCCTGCTGACCGAGAGCTATCGCTTCGCGCCGGCCTCGGTGGTGGCGCCGTTCAACTATTCGGCGATGCTGTGGTCGCTGCTGCTCGGCTTTCTGCTGTTCGGCGAGGTGCCGCCGCTCATGGTGCTGACCGGCGGGCTGATCGTCATCGGTGCCGGGCTGTTCGTCATCCTGCGCGAGCGCCATGGCGGCGGCGCGCGCGAGGAGGACGCCGCCGCCGGGCCGCCCGGCGGCCCGGCGAACTGAAGAACTTCCCGCGGGCCGCCCGGCGGCCCGGCGAACGGAAGGGTTTTCGGCACACCGACCGGTATCAGAACGCCTTGAAGGTGATGATGGTGCGAGTGTCCTGGATGCCGGAGATGGTCTGCACCTTCTGGTTCACGAAATGGCCGATGTCGGTCTCCGCCGGCACGTAGAACTTCACCAGCAGGTCGAAATCCCCCGCCGTGGAATAGATTTCCGAGGCGATCTCGGCGTCGGCGATGGCGTTCGCCACCTCGTAGGAGCGGCCGAGGTGACATTTGATCTGCATGAAGAAGGGGACCATGGCGGGATTCCGGTAGCCTGAACGCACCCCGCCACAGGACCAGAAGGGCACGGCCGGCGCAACCCCCGGCACGCCGGCGATGCACCGCCTTGCGCCGGGCGGTCGCATCGCTTAACTCATTGGCGACGATCGCGTTGGGGTGTCCCGCAGGCGACTTGCGGGGCTGAGAGGCGACGCCGGATCCTTCCGGTGCCAACCCACGAACCTGATCCGGGTCATGCCGGCGGAGGAAACGGGTCGCGCGCAACGGGACGCCCGCGTCCCGCCACGGACGCGCCCGGCCTTTGCCGGCCAGGAGGCGCCGATGAGCGAGCAGACGAGCCAGCAGACGAGCCACGCCGACACCCCCCGCACCGCCATCGCGGTGACGATCGCCGGATCGGATTCCGGCGGCGGCGCCGGCATCCAGGCCGATCTCAAGACCTTCTCGGCGCTGGGCGTCTACGGCGCCAGCGTCATCACCGCGCTCACCGCTCAGAACACGCTCGGCGTGACCGGCATCCACGACGTGCCGCCGGCCTTCATCGCCGCGCAGATGGACGCGGTGTTCTCCGACCTCGCGGTGGATGCGGTGAAGATCGGCATGCTGTCGCGGCCCGAGGTGATCGAGGCGGTCGCCGCCGGGCTCGACCGGCACCGCCTCGACAAGGTGGTGCTGGACCCGGTGATGATCGCCGCCTCCGGCGACCGGCTGCTGGTGCCGGAAGCCATCGACAGCCTGCGTCGGCAGCTGCTGCCGCGCGCGCTGCTGATCACCCCCAACCTGCCGGAAGCGGCGGCGCTGCTCGACGAGGCGCCGGCCGCCGATCTCGACGGCGCCCGCCGCCAGGCCGAGCGGCTGCGGGCGCTCGGTGCCCGCGCGGTGCTGGTCAAGGGCGGCCATGGCGACGGCCCGGACAGCGTCGACGTGCTGCTCGACGAGCAAGGGTTCATGGAGCTGTCGGCGCCGCGTCTCGCCACCCGCAACACCCACGGCACCGGCTGCACGCTCTCCTCCGCCATCGCCGCCGGGCTGGCGCGCGGCTTGGCGGTGCGGCCGGCGGTCGAGGCGGCGAAGGCCTATCTGACGCGGGCCATCGGCGCCGCCGACCAGCTGACGATCGGGCGCGGCCACGGGCCGGTGCATCACTTCCACGCCTGGTGGGGCGATCGCGGCGGCTAGCCTGTCGCGGCGGCCATTCGCAGCCCTCGCAAGCGGTGCTATCGCAGCAGCAGCGCCGCGCGAATCGCCCGTTTCGGCGCGGCCCTCCCGTTCCGCGTCGTGTCTGCCATGATCGCCCAGCGCCATATCATCGCCAGCGTCTATGTCGGCCTGTTCTTCGGCGTCGGCATCTACCTGCCGTTCCTGCCGGTGTGGCTGGCGGGGCGCGGCTACGACGCCGCCTTCATCGCCGTGGCGCTCTCGGTGCCGCTGCTGGCGCGGCTGTGCACCCAGCCGCTCGGCGGCCTCATCGCCGATCGCACCGGCCGGCCGCGGCTGACGGTGATCCTCTATTCGCTCGCCTCGGCCCTGTGCTTCGTCGCGGTGCTGGCGGCGCCGGGGCCGTGGACGCTCCTGGCGGCGCTCGGCCTCGCCTCGGTGTTCTGGCAGCCGACCCTGCCGGTGCTCGACGCCTATACGGTGGCGCGGCGCCGGGCGATCGGGCTCGATTACGGCCGCACACGGCTGTGGGGCTCGGTCAGCTTCATCGGCGGCAATGTCACGGGAGGATTGATGCTCGGCGCCTTTCCCGGCGACGGCGTCATCTGGCTGATCGTGGCGGGATGCCTCGCCTGCGCGCTGCTGGCGCTGCCGCTGGAGGAGGCCGCGACGCCGGCCGGCGGCCGCGAGACCGTCGGCGGCCGCCTGCCGGCGGCGTTGCTGGTCGGCCTCGGCGCGGCGGCGATGGTGCAGGGCGCGCATGGCGTGCTCTACGCCTTCTCCTCGCTGCACTGGCAGTCGCAAGGGCTGAGCGGCGGCATCATCGGCACGCTCTGGGCGGTGGGGGTGATGGCGGAGGCGGCGCTGTTCCGCTTCGGCACCCGCCTGACCGCGCGGCTGGGGCCGGCGCGGCTGATCGCGCTGGGCGGGGTGAGCGGCGTGGTCCGCTTCGCCGCCATGGGCTTCGATCCGCCGTCATTCCTGCTGGTGCCGCTGCAGATGCTGCATGCCGGCACCTTCGCCTGCACCTATCTCGGCACGGTGGAACTGGTGGCGCGCCATGCGCCCGCCGGGCGGGGCGCCAGCCTGCAGGCGCTGGCGACCTGGGGCGGGACCATTGGCGTGGCCCTGACCACGCTCATCGCCGGGCCGCTCTGGGAAAGAGCGGGTGCCGCTACCTTCTTCCTGGCGGCGGGGGTGGGGGGAGCCGGGGCGGTGCTCGCATTTCTCGCCCATCGGCTGCAGGCGCGGGAAAACTGAGGAGCGCTGTCGTTCAGCCCCAGAGCCCAGGCTCGGGCGGATAGACGAGGCTGCCCTCGTAGCGCAGCGCCGGCTCGCGGTCGCGGGCCAGCAGCAGCGGGCCGTCGAGATCGACGATGCGGGCGAGGCCGGCGACCAGGAGCGCCGGGGCCATGGCGAGCGAGGTCGCCACCATGCAGCCCACCATGACGTCGAGCCCGGCGTCGCGGGCCTCCCGCGCCAGAGCGAGGGCCTCGGTGAGGCCGCCGGTCTTGTCGAGCTTGACGTTGACGGCATCGTAGCGGCCGACCAGGCCGGCGAGGCTGTCGCGGCCGTGGACGCTCTCGTCGGCGCAGATGGGGACGGGGCGGGCGATGTCGGCGAGCGCGGCATCGGCACCGGCCGGCAGGGGCTGCTCGATCAGGGTGACGCCGGCGCCGGCGCAGGCCGCGAAATAGGCCGGCAGCTCCTCGGCGCGCCAGCCTTCATTGGCATCGACGATCAGTTCGCTGTCCGGCACCGCGGCGCGGATCGCGGCGAGCCGCTCGACATCGCCGGCGGCGCCGAGCTTGAGCTTGAGCAGCGGCCGGGCGGCGGCGCGGGCGGCCTCGGCCATCGCCGCCGGCGTATCGAGGCTGATCGTGTAGGCGGTGACGACGCGCTGCGGCGCCGGCAGGCCGGCGAGCTCGAAGACGCGCCGGCCGCTCTGCTTGGCCGCCAGATCCCAGAAGGCGCAATCGAGCGCGTTGCGGGCGGCGCCGGGCGGCAGGCGTTCCTGCAGCGCGGTGCGGTCGAGCCCGCCGGCGACGTCGCCGGCCAGCGCTTTCAGCGCCGCGACCGTCGCCTCGACGCTCTCGCCATAGCGTGCATAGGGCACGCATTCGCCGCGGCCGACATGCACGCCGTCGCGCAGTTCCGCCACCACGACGGCCGCCTCGGTCTTGGAGCTGCGGGCGATGGTGAAGCGGCCGTTTATGGGAAAGCGTTCGGCATGGACGAGGAGCTGGGGCATGGACCAACGAGGCGAGAAGCGCGACTCGGCGCGGGAGGGGAACAGTCTGCCGGTAAATGTGGCGCCAGGGCGTCACAGGGAAAGCACAGTGGGCGGCGGACGAGGGGTCGTGGCTATCATGATACCATCAATTTCGACCCCCGGACCGGGGCGCCCTCGACAGTCCGACCTTTGCGTGGATAAGAGGTTACGGGGAATCTGCGGTGAGGAATCCGATTCCCGAACGCCAATTGATCGGGGTCGCGCGGGGATGAGGGGAGCCGGATTTGGGAGCCGCTGAAGCACCGCTCGTCGCCACCGCCCGCAACGGGCGTGAGCTGGTGGTGGTCGGAAATGGCCGCTGGGTCGCGACCCAGAGTGCCGCCCTCGAGGGGGCGGTGGAAGCGGTGCTGGCCGAAGCCAACGACGCCGGCTCCGTGCGGATCGATCTCTCCGGCGTGCGCAGCCTCGACACCGTCGGCGCGGTGATGGTCGACCGGCTGGTGCGCAGCCTCGGCGACAGCGGGGCAAAGGTCGGCGTCGTCGGCCTCGAGCGGCGTTTCCAGCCGCTGCTGAACGAGATCACCCAGGGCTGCCACGAGGTGCCGCCCTCGCGCCGCCATCTCAACCCGCTCATCGGCGGTCTCGACGTCACCGGCCGCAAGGTGGTGGAGACCAGCGAGGACGCGCTGCTGTTCCTTTCCTTCGTCGGCTCGGTGACGGTGGCGTTCCTGCGGGTGCTGGTGCGGCCGCTGACCTTCCGCTGGACGTCGATGGTGTACCATCTCGACCGTACCGGCCTGCGCGCGGTGCCGATCATCGCGCTGATGACCTTCCTGATCGGCTGCATCATCGCCCAGCAGGGCATCTTCCATTTCCGCCGCTTCGGCGCGACCACCTATGTGGTCGACATGGTCGGCATCCTCACCCTGCGCGAGCTCGGCGTGCTGATCGTCTCCATCATGGTGGCCGGCCGCTCGGGCAGCGCCTTCACCGCCGAGCTTGGCGCGATGAAGATGCGCGAGGAGGTCGACGCGCTGCGCGTCATGGGCTTCGATCCCAACGAGGTGCTGGTGCTGCCGCGGCTGGTGGCATTGATCATCGCCGTGCCGCTGCTCACCTTCATCGGCTCCATGTGCGCGCTGTTCGGCGGCGGCCTGGTGGCGTGGCTCTATGGCAGCATCTCGCCGGAGATCTTCATCAACCGGCTGCGTGCCGCCATCTCGCTGACCACCTTCGAGGTGGGGATGATCAAGGCGCCGTTCATGGCCGCCATCATCGGGCTGATCGCCTGCATGGAGGGCATGCGGGTGGGCGGCTCCTCGGAATCGCTCGGCTCGCACACCACCGCCTCGGTGGTGAAGGCGATCTTCCTGGTGATCGTGGTGGACGGGCTGTTCGCCATGTTCTTCGCCGCGATCGACATGTGAGGGCCGGCGATGCAGCTCGACACCGAACGCCCGCTGTCTCCCGCCGAGCCTGTCGACGACGCCATCATCAAGGTGCGCGACGTCGTGGTGGCCTTCGGCCAGCGCAAGATCCTCAAGGGGCTGTCGCTCGACGTGCGGCGCGGCGAGATCCTCGGCTTCGTCGGCGCCTCGGGTGGCGGCAAGTCGGTGCTGACCCGCACCATTCTCGGCCTGGTGCCGAAGGTGTCCGGCAAGGTGGAGGTGTTCGGCGAGGACCTCGACACGCTGAACTTCGAGGAGCGGCGCAAGATCGAGCAGCGCTGGGGCGTGCTGTTCCAGCAGGGCGCGCTGTTCTCCTCGCTCACGGTGAAGCAGAACATCCAGTTTCCGATGCGCGAGTTCCTCACCATGTCGCAGCGGCTGATGGACGAGGTTGCCATCGCCAAGATCGAGATGGTGGGCCTGCAGCCGGACGTCGCCGAGAAGATGCCCTCGGAGCTGTCGGGCGGCATGATCAAGCGCGTGGCGCTGGCCCGCGCGCTGGCGCTGGACCCGGAAATCCTGTTCCTCGACGAGCCCACCTCAGGCCTCGACCCGATCGGCGCCGGCGAATTCGACGACCTGATCGCCACGCTGCAGCAGACTTTGGGGCTGACCGTATTCATGGTAACGCACGATCTCGACAGCCTGCACAGCGTCTGCGACCGAATCGCGGCCCTCGCCGACGGCAAGGTGATCGCGGTGGGACCGATCGAGACGATGCTGAAATCCGACCATCCCTGGGTACATGCCTATTTCCACGGCAAGCGGGCGCGGGCGGCCGGCATCGGCGTTCAGGCTGGCCACGACGAAGGACGGTAGACCGGACGATGGAAACGCGTGCCAACTATACGATCATCGGTCTGTTCACTCTCCTCGTGGTCGCGGCGGGCTTCGGCTTCGTGTGGTGGTTCAACGGTTCCGCCTCGCGGGGCCCCCGCGCGCTCTACGACGTGGTGTTCAACGGCCCGGTGAGCGGGCTGCAGACGGGTTCCGGCGTCACCTTCAACGGCATCCCGGTCGGCGAGGTGACGGGCTTGCGGCTGGATGCCCAGGACCCGCGCAAGGTGGTGGCGACCATCGCCGTGCAGCCCTCGACCCCGGTGAAGGCCGATACGCGCGCCGAGCTGAACGCCCAGGTGCTGACCGGCCTCGCCTCGGTGGGGCTCGTCGGCGGCCTTGCCGGCGCCGAGCCGTTGCAGCCGCCGGCGGAAGGCCAGCTGCCGCGCATCCAGGCCGATAGCGGCGCGGTGCAGGACCTCGTGCAGGGCGCCAAGCAGATCATGGGCCGCGTCGACGACGTGGTGCGCCGGGTGGACGATCTCCTGCGCGCCAACGAGGGCAAGATCGGCTCGGTGATCGACAATGTCGACAAGTTCACCGCCGTGCTCGGCAACAATGCCGAGAACATCAACGGCCTGATCACCGATGTCGGCGCGGCGGCGCGGCGGATCGACCAGCTGGCGGCCAATCTCGACAAGACGGTGCAGGCGGTGGACCCGGAGAAGGTGCGCACCACGGTGAACGACATCAATGCCTTCACCGCCCGGCTCGGCACCATGTCGGACAAGGTCGACAGCATCCTCGACAATGTGAACGGGCTGACCTCCGGCAAGGAAGGGCAGGGCATGTTCAACGAGATCACCGCCGCCGCCGCCGAAGTGCGCAAGCTGGCGGCGAATCTCGACGTGCGTACCGCCGAGCTGACGAAGAACCTGAACCAGTTCACCGGCCCGGGCCTGCGGCAATACGAGGCGCTGGCCGCCGACGGACGCCGCACGCTGGCCGAGATCGAGCGGGTTTTCCGCAATCTCGAGCGTAATCCCCGCCAGTTCATCTTTGGCGGGTCCTCGGTTCCCAGCTACACTGGGCGGTGATGATGGCTGGGCGTGAATCGATAACGGGCGGGGGCCTGCGCGTGGGAATTCTGAATGGACGGCGCCGGCGGTTGCGCGCCGCCGCGGCGGTGTTCGCCGTGTCGCTGGCGCTGGGCGGCTGCGCGTCCCTGCTCGGCAGCAAGCCTATCCCGACCTTCGATCTTTCGGCGCCGACCGGCTTCAGCGCGCCCCGCGCCATGCCGGGCGTGCTGGCGGTGAGCACGCCGGCCGCCCTGCAGGTGCTCGACACCCAGCAGATCGTCGTCGAGCCGCGTCCCGGGCAGATCACCTATCTCGGCGACGCCCAGTGGAGCGACCGGCTGCCGGCGCTGTTCCAGGCGCGGCTGATCGAGACCTTCGAGAACGCAGGGGGCGGTCGCTCGGTGACGCGCGCCGGCGACGGCGTGACGGCCGACTACCAGCTGCTGACCGATATTCGCTCCTTCGGGCTGCGCACCCATGACGGCATCGAGGCGGTGGTGGAGATTTCGGCCCGCATCGTCGCCGGGAGCAGCGGCCGCATCGTCGCCGCGCGGGTGTTCACCGGCCGGGCGGCGGCGTCCGGCACCAGCGGGCCGGAAGCGACGCGGGCGCTGGACGAGGCCTCCGACCAGGCGCTGATCGAGCTGGTGAGCTGGGCCTCCGGCCGACGCTGAGCGAGCCGCGCCCGGGGGGACGCGGTACCGGGCGGAGGTTCCGCCCGGGTCGGCTGTTCGACGCTCTCCCGCTGGAATGCCGCGATGATGTCGATCCCGGCGGTGATGGCCCATAACGACGATCCGGGCGACGCGTCGGGCGCGATCTCTCGATCTGCCGCCCGCTGGGCGGGGTGATTCCTCGACGCTGTCCGCAAGCCGGGTACCCGGCGCCTTCGGGTAAATGATCCGGTGCGCCGGCCGACAGTCGATGGCTGGCTATCGCGGCGCGCCGCTGCAAGGCGCGGATGCCCGCCGGAGCGGCCGGTTTACTTTTTCCCGGTGGCGTCGCTGTGGGGCGCGATCCGTATCGGCTGCGCTGGGACTGCCACTGGCGGGTTTTAGCTGCGGACACTCGTCCTCGCTCATCCGACAGCGCGACCCGGCTGCCCATGGCATGCGGCGGGGATCCTTCATCGCAAACCCTGTCACGGACAGCTATTCAGCGCGGTGGAATCCGGAGGAGGCGTGTCGCACGCTTCGGACGGCTGGGGCGCACTCGCGAACACGGTCGCGCAAGGTTGCGCGACCGTGTTCGCGGGAACCGGAAGCCGGGATGCGGTGCCCATCACGGCGGCGCTCGCCGGAGCTTGTCCGGGCCGCGGGCACGGCCGCGAAGGCAAAGGCAAGGGCAAAGGCAAGGACAGGGACAGGGACAGGGACAGGGACAGGGACAGGGGCAGGGGCAAGGGCAAGGGCAAGGGCAAGGCAAGGGCAAGGCAAGGGCAAGGGCAAGGCAAGGGCAAGGGCAAGGGCAGGCGCAGGGGCAAGGCGTCCCGGAGCCGGCGACCTGCCTTTGAGGAAGCGGGGCAGCTCCTCGAAAGGAAACGGGCGCCGCGAGGGCGCCCGTTCCGTTGTCGGTGATACCGTCGGTCGCTCAGTCGAAGCGGCCGGCCGCGTGGGCGAGCAGGGTGTAGACCTTGCCGGTATCCGAGGTGAGGTAGGTGTTGGTCAGCGCCTGGCCGCGCTCGTCGCGCGAGATCTGCTCGAGCAGGCGCTCGAACTCCAGGATGTAGCGATCCACCGTGTCGCGGAATTCGAGGTCGCGGCGATATTTGCGCCGGATCTCCTCGAAGGTCTGCTGGCCCTGCATGGTGTAGAGCCGGCGGGTGAACACGTTGCGCTCGCCACGCTTGTAGCGCTCCCACAGCTCCACCGCCGCCTCGTGGTCGATCATCCGGGCGATGTCGACCGAAAGCGAGTCGAGCGATTCGATGGTGTGCTGCACCGGACGCTCATTGGCCGCCGGCCGGGCTTCGCCCGACCGGGCGGAACCCGAGGTCCGCGGGGCCGGGGGGGCCGCCTCGGTGTCGGCGCGGGCCAGAAGCTCGGACAGCCAGCCATTCTGGGCATCCGCAGCAACGGGGCGCGCCGCCGGCTGCGCCGGCGCGGGCTGGCGGGCCGGCTGGGCGGCCGAAGCCTGCGGCCGGGTGGCCGCCGGCGCGGGGCGCGGGGCCGGTTCGTAGCGCGGCGGCACGGCCGGGCGGGCCGGAGCGGCCGGACGCGGCGTCTCGGCACGGGGCGCCTCGACGCGGCGTGCGGGCTCCGCGGCCCGAACGGGGGCCGGAGCCGGCGCGGAGGCCTGGCGGCCACGGGCGCCGGTATCGATATCGAGCGCCCGGCCATGGCGGGCCACGATGTCGTTGAGCTCCGCCAGCGCCTTGATCTGGTCGCTCACGGTACGGCGCAGCGTCGCGGCGCTTGCCTCCGTTTCCTCCGGCAGCACGAGAATGCCGCGCTTCAGCTCGTCGCGGGTGTTCTCCAGCAGGCCCTGGATCTCGCTGGCGGACCGGCGCAGCTCGTCGGCGGTGCCGTTGAAGTTCTCATGCGCCTTGGCCATGAGCGCGCTGACCTCGCTCACCGCCTGCTCGTAGCTGCGGTGAAGATCGGCGACGGTCCGCTCGCGCTCGGCCTCGACGGTCTGGCGCAGCTTCTCCTGCTGGGACACGACCGCGTCGGCGGAGGAGCCGGCGCTTTCGACGATGCTGCGCGCCAGCTCCGCCGCCCGGCTTTCGGCGCGGGCGAAGGTGTCGTCGAGCGCGCGGGCATAGTCGGCGAGCGTGCCGTCGATCTCGCCGGCCCGCGTCTTGAGCGTATCGGCCAGGGTGAGCAGCGCCTCGTGGCGGCCGCCGAGCGTCTCGTCCAGCGTCTCATGCGCGGAGCCGAGGGCGGTGGCGACGTCGCCGATGAGGCCGGCCTGCTCGCTGAAGGAGCGGGTGAGGGTGGAGACGTCCTGCAGCACGTTGGTCGAGACGGCCCGCAATTCGCCGATCTGCTCGTCCATGCGGCCGGAGGCGAGCTGGCTCGTCTCCTCCAGACTGGCGACGGTGGCGCGAAAGCTCTCCAGTCGCGTGGAGATGGAGGTCTCGATCTCCCCGAGATTGGCGGTGGAGCCGGCAAGCACGTCCTGCAGCTGGACGTTGACGTCGCCGAGCCGCTCCAGAAGGCTGACCACGTCGCCGCGCAGCGCCTCGTTGGTGGCGGCGATCTCCGCCACCGCGGTGCGGCCGCTCTCGGCGATCGCCTCGACAATGCCGGTCCCGCGTCCCTCGAGGGTGGTCGCGATCTCGTCGCCGAGGCGGGCGAGCTCGGAAGAGGCGAAGTCGGCAGTCTGGCGCGCGGCGTCGACGATGGCGCCGCCGCGACCGTCGAGGTCGCTGACCAGCTGCTCGCTGATGCGGGCCAGTTCGGCGGCGGCGGTTTCCGCGGTCTGGCGGGCGGCATCGACGATGGCGTTGCCACGCCCGTCGAGGGTGCCGGCCAGTTCCTCGCCGATGCGCACCAGCTCGGAGGAGGCGAAGTCGGCGGCCTGGCGGGCGGCGTCGACGATGGCGTTGCCGCGGCCGTCGAGGGTGCCGGTCAGCTCCTCGCCGATGCGGGCCAGCTCGGCGGCGGCATATTCGGTGGTCTGGCGGGCGGCGCCGACGATGGCCTCGCCGCGCCCGTCGATCGAGCCGAGGAAGGCCTCGCTGACGCGGGCCAACTCGGTGGCGGCATATTCGGTGGTCTGGCGGGCGGCATCGACGATGGCCTCGCTGCGCCCATCGAGCGACTGCACCAGCTCGTCGCTGAGCCGGGCCAGCTCGACCGCCGCGGCTTCCGCCGTCTCGCGGGCCACCTGGACCATGGCCTCGCCACGCCCGTCGAGCGCGGCGACGAATTCCTCGCTGACGCGGGCCAGCTCGACCGTGGCGGCTTCCGCCGTCTGGCGGGCGGCGCCGACCATGGCTTCGCCGCGGCCGTCGAGGGAGGCAACGAACTCTTCGCTGACGCGGGCCAGCTCGACCGTGGCGGCTTCCGCCGTCTGGCGGGCGGCGCCGACCATGGCTTCGCCACGGCCGTCGAGCGAGACCGCGAACTCCTCGCTGACGCGGGCGAGCTCGGCGGCGGCGAATTCGGCGGTCTGGCGGGCGGTGTCGACGATGGTGCCGCCGCGCTCGTCCAGCTCGCGCACGAACTGCTCGGTCAGGCGCAGGAATTCGGCGGAGGTGACATCGCTCGACTGACGCAGCACCTCGACCAGCTGGGCGCTGCGACCGTCGAGGTCGCCGACCAGGGTGGCGGAGTTGCGGGCCAGCTCTTCCGTCAGCTGGCCGCCGGCCTGCTGCAGGGCGATGACGAGGTCGCCGCTCTGGTTGCGCAGGTTGGAAATCAGGTCGTCGCCGACCCGCGCCATGTCGCCGGCCGCCCCGGCGGTCGAACGCTGGAAGGCGTCGAGAATGCCGGCCGTGCGGGCTTCCACCGCGCTGAGCACCTCGTCGCCGACGCGCAGGAGCTGCTCGGAGCGCTCGCTGGTGGTGGCCTCGAAGGAGGAGACGATGACGCCGGAACGCGATTCCAGCGTGTTCAGCAGCTCCTCGCTGGCGCGCAGAATGTCTTCCACCGCGCCGGTGCGGGTGCGGTCGAGCGCCTGCACCAGCGTGTCGCGGTGGTCGTCGATGGCGGCGAGCATCTCGGTCGAGGTGCGGCCGATCTCGCTGGTGATGCCGACGCTGCGGTCCTCCAGCGCCGCGAGCAGGCCGTTGCCGCGCTCGTCGAGCAGGCGGCCGATCTCCTCGGTCCGGGTGTCGAACAGCGAGGCGACGTCGCCGGCGCGGTCCGCCAGGGTGCGGCTGACATTGTCGATGAGCGAGGTGAGGTTCTGCTCGATGTCGGTGGCCTCGCCGCGCAGCTGGCCGGCGACGGCGCCGATGCGCTGGCCGAGCAGGTCCGCCATGGCGGCGCCCCGCACCTCGACCGAGGCGGCGACGCTTTCCAGCCGCCCGACGATGGTCTCCTCGAAGCGGTTGACGCGGACGTCGAGGGCTTCCGCGATCTCTCGGGAGCGGTCGGCGAGCGTGCGGTCGGCCAGCGCGATGCGCTCGCCGATCTCGTCGGTGACGCCGCGCGCGCGGTCCTCGAAGAAGCCGTCCAGCGTCGCCAGCGACTGGCTCATGGCGTCGTTCGCCGATTGCGCGCCCTCGGTGAGGGCGCGGGTGGCCTGCTCCATGCGCTCGGTCAGCGATTCCGTGACCTGGCGGGCGCGGTCGGTGAAGAAGCCGTCGAGCGTGCCCAGCGACTTGTCCATCGCCTCGGTGGCGAGCTGCGCGCCGTCCTGAAGCGTCTTGGCGAATTCGACGGTGCGGCCGGACAGCGTCTCGTTCAGGCCCTCGAGGCCGCGGTCGAGCACGCCTTCCATATTGGCGAGGCGCTGGTCGAGCGCGGCGGTGACCTGCTCGGTCTTGGCGGTGACCTGGTCGTCGAAGCCGGCGAGGTTGACGTCCATGGCGCGGGAGATGGTCTCGACGCGCTCGGTGATGCGTTCGACGATGTCGGAGCCGTGGGTCTGCAGCACGGTGTCGAAATCGCGCAGGCCATCGGTGATCTGACGGCCGAGAAGGGCGGTGTCGGAGCCGATGCGGTCGGCGAGCTCGTTGCCGCGGACCGAGAGGGTCTCCTCGATCGACTTGATGCGGGTGGTGAGCAGTTCGCGCACCGCGTCGCTGCGCGTGACGAGGGTGGAGATGACCGCCTCGACATTCTCGCGAAGCTGCCGGTCGGCCTCCTCGCTGCGCTGGGCGATGGTTTCGCCGACATCGGTGCCGACCGACGAGAGCTGCAGGCGCATCGCGTCGCTGCGCTCGGCGAGGTCCTGCCCGAACTGCTCGGCGGAGGCCGCCAGCGTATCATGCACCCCGGCGCTGGCGAGGGTGATCTGGTGGACGACGCGCTCGCCGGTCTCGCCGAGCAGGCGCTCCAGGTCGCTGCCGCGTCCCGCAATGGTGTCGTAGATGCGGTTGCTGGTGTCGGCGATGCGCTCGGCGAGGTCGTCGCCGCGCACGGTAATGGTATCGGCGACGCGGGCGCCGGTCTCTTCCAGCTTGCGCACCACTTCGCCGCCGCGCACCGACAGGTCGAGCACCAGCGAGTCGCCGGTGCTCTTCAAGGTCTGGTTGACCTCGCTGGCGCGGACCGCGATCTCGTCGGCGAGGCGGGTGCCGGTGCCGACCAGGGCGTCGGTGATGTCGTTGGAGCGGGTGGCCAGCGTCTCGGTGAGGTTCAGCGTGGTGGCGGTGAGCTTGGCGCCCATCTCGTCGGTGCGGCTGGTCACCACGTCGGCGAGCTCGCTGGCGGTGCGCATCAGCCGGTCGCCGATCTCGTCGGTGCGGCTCGCCAGCGAGGTGGCGAGCTCTCCGGTGATCCCGGACAGGCGGGTGCTGATCTCCTCGGTCTGGGCCGAAAGGGTGGTGATCAGCTTGTCGCTGGCGTTGGACAGGTTGCCGTTCACGTCGGCGCCGGTGGATTGCAGCCGGGTGATCAGGTCGCCGCCCTTGTCGGACAGCGCGTCGATGATGGTGTCGCCGACGCGGCCGAGGGCGAGGGTGATGTGCTCGCCCTTGTCCGACAGCGTGGCGGTGACGCGATCGGCGGCTTCGGAGACGGTGGCGTTGATGCGCTCGCGCACGCCGTCCACCTCGTGGGTGAACGAGAAATGCGCGGCGGCGATCGCCTCGCGCACATGTTCGGCATGCGAGAGGACCATCTCGCGCTCGCCCTGCAGCCGCTCGACGAGCTGGCGCATGCGGGTCTCGTTCACCTCATGGGCGCGCTCGAGCTCGGCGATTTCCGAGCGCACCAGCGTTTCCAGCTCGCCGGCGCGGTTGAGATTGCGCTGGAGCTCCTCGTCGAGGGCCGGCACGGCGGAGGTGAGGCGCGCGGGCGCCGGCTCGGGGGCGGCGACCGGGGCGGCCGCCGGCTCGGCGAGGCGCATGGCGACCTGCGCCATGGATTGGGCGACGATGCGCATCTCCTGCATGCGGCGGGACATCGCCGCCAGCGAGAAGAAGAAGGCGGGCGGGATGATGAGGCCGCCCGCGACCGCAAGCGCGGCGGGCGAAGTCAGCATCTGGGAAATGTCGAGCCCGGTGCCGCGCAAGGCGGTGGCAGCGAGGAAGCCGCCCGCCGCGATCCACGCCGCGGAGGCGCCGGCGGCGAGATAATAGGGCGCCGCCGAAGGCCGGCGCTGCAGCGCCGCCAGCAACTGGCCGATGGACTGGCGATCGTCATTGGCCGCCCGGGGGCCGGCGGCGACGGGCGCCTCTGCCCGGCCGGCGAGAGGCGGGACGGGCGCGGCCTCGGCGAATTCGGGACGGGGAATGTCGAGGATCGGCGGCGGGCCGAGGCGGCTGGCCACCGGCTCGTCGTCCGGCTCGGTCAGCGAGGTGTCGAAATCGCCGAGTTCGACGTCGCGCGTGAGCGCGCGGTCGGCGTCGAAATCGAACGCTTCGTCGAATTCGTCTCCCGGACGGTCCTCGAGGTGCGGGCCTTCGATATCGCGGGTCAGTGCCAGATCGACATGATCGTCCGTCGCCGCATCGGAGGCGTGGGCGATCTCCGGCTGCGACGGATCCGATCCCTCGGATGCCGCATGCGGGTCGTCCGCCGGCCTGGTGCGTGCCTCTTCCTCGGCGAGGTCAAGGCTCAGGGCCTCCTCGATCGCCGAAAGCGCCGCTTCGGCGGGATCCTGATGCACCTTCTTCGTGCTCGTCGACATAGGCTGTCGCCTCCGGTCCTTACGCAACTCCGAACGGCTCGCGCCGCCGTGCCGGGGTATGCGGGCCCCCGCCGTCCCTTCAGGTTTCCGGCATGCGCGTGCGCCGGAGCGGCAAATGCCGGAAAACCTTGTCGGGACGTCAGTTCACCGCACCCGTATCCTACGCTTGTGGGATAAGAAAATGGAACTGGGGTTAATCAGCTGATTGAGGTTATCGTTAACGGGCTGTTCACCATGCCTGTTAACGCCTTGTTTTCAAAGCGCTGCGTCGCGTCCGGTCCCTACGGAGGACGAAGGGGCCGATGGCTGGCTTTCGCCGCCGGGCGCGTTTATCAAGGCACTCTAGCCTGAATTTGTTCTTTTTCCACGAACGGTCAGCCATGCCGAAGATCACCTTTATCGACGCCGCCGGCACCGAACGGGCGGTGGATGCGCCCGTCAACTCCACGGTGATGGAGGCGGCGATCCGCAACGGCGTTCCGGGCATCGACGCCGAATGCGGCGGCGCCTGCGCCTGCGCGACCTGCCACGTCTATATCGACGAGGCCTGGGTCGCCGCTGTCGGCGAGCCGGGGCCGATGGAGGAGGACATGCTCGATTTCGCCTCCGACGTGCAGCCCAATTCGCGCCTGTCCTGCCAGATCAAGGTGACCGACGCGCTGGATGGCCTCGTGGTGCGCACGCCGGCCCAGCAGGGCTGAGGCCCGGCCTTTCGCCGCCATGCCCATCCTCGGGGGCAGCGCCGCCCGACCCCGGTCGGGGCGCGCGATGGCGGCGGAGCCGGCGGCGGGCAGGAGACGAGCCCCGACAACGGCTTGCCTGCCATCGTGCAGAAATCGATTCATCGGCCGTGACGCTGAAGACGCACGACGGTGCGATGGGGCGCGGGCGGAAGTCAGCCCGCCCTGCCATATGGAGGACGGTCGCCGTTTCGGGAAATTGAATCCGGCGGCTCGCCTATCCCGCTGATGCGGAAACGCTTTCTGACGGGAGATGCTGCCGTAAGGCGGTTGAGTCCTTGATTGGGCGAATGCTCATAATTCAGTTTAGAAAAATAACTTTGTATATTGTTTCTATTCGGTTTTATCTGCCTCTTTGCGCGAGATGAGCCCGGAGGCGACGTCCGACAGCGCCGGCGCCGGCAGGGCGGCGAAGGGCAGCGGGCGGGTCACTTCGATGGCGGCGAGGCCGAGCCGGGCGGTGAGCAGTCCGTTCACCACTCCTTCGCCGAGCCGGGCGGAAAGCTTGGCGGCGATGCCGTGCCCGACCAGCTGCTGCAGGATGGAGTCGCCCGCCGCCATGCCGCCGGTCACGGCGAGATGGGCGACGACCTGCCGGAACAGCCGGAACATGCCGAGCGCGCCCGGGCGCCCGCCATAGAGCAAGGCGAGCCGGCGCACGAGGCCGACGGCGGTGAGCAGCACGAAGATGAGATCCACCGCCGCCCGCGGCGAGACGGCGGTGACGACGGAGACGCGCTTGGCGGCATCCGAGACCAGGCGGGTCGCCTCGGCATCGAGCGGCGCCATCAAGTGCCGCTCGGCGAGGCGGACCAGATCGGCGCCGTCGATGATGGCGTCGAGATGCCCCGCGAGCTCGGTGCGGGCGCGGAACAGGCGCGGCGAGGCCTTGGTGATGGCCAACAGCTCATGCGTGACGGCTTCCGCCTGCTTGCGGTCATCCCTGGCGATCGCCTCCGCCGCCTGCTCGCGCAGCGCGTTGAGGGTGCGCAGGCGCAGCAGCCCGAACACTTCGCGCCCGAGTAGGGCGAGGGCGCCGGCGACGAACAGGGCCGCGAAGGCGAGGCCGGTATAGCCGAGCCAGTCGGCACGGGCGAACAGGTCCTCGATGAGCTTCGACACCGCGAGGCCGAGTCCCAGCGAGACGAGGCCGCCGAGCCCGGTCCAGAACAGCGTCGACCAGCGCGAGGCGGAGGGAGGCGGGGCCGGCAGCGGCGGCGTTTCCTCCGGCTCGGCCATGGCGAGGCTGGGAGTGACGACGATGGCGCCGCGCGGGGCGCCGCGGCCGTCCTTGGCGACCACGACGTCCGGGTCGTCGAGACGGAAGGCTTGCGGGCGGCGGTGCGCGCCCGCCGAGGTCTTGTCGCTCATGGTCACCTCAGCCGATCGCCGAGCAGGAAATCGAGAGCCCGGTCGAGCCGGATATGCGGCAGCGAGAGGGCTTGTCCCTGCGCATTGCGCGCCACCAGTGGCGGACGGAAGCGCAGGAAGCGGAAATCGCCGCCCTCGGCATCCGACAGGCCGCGAAAGCCGAGGGCGGGATCGAACAGCGCGGCGGGATTGTCCGGCAGGTCGCCGGGGAAGACGGCGGCCTCGGCAAGGCCGTCAAAGGCATCGGCGCCGTGCTGGCCGGCTTCCGGCACGCCGATGATGGCGGGCAGGGTGGCGCGGCCGCGCTTGACGCTGGCCTCGCGGGTGGCGCGCACGGCGGCGAGCGCCACCACGTCGATCTCGGCGCCGGTGCCTTCGGCGCGGGCGAGCGCCCGCTCGACGAGACGGCGCAGGATCGCCTCCAGCCGGTCATGCATGGCGTGGTGAAGGTGGTCCGCCTTGGTGGCGGCGAACAGCGCCTTGTCGATGCGGTGGCGGAACAGGCTCGTGAGCCAGGAATCCCGTCCCGTTCGGAAGGCGGCGAGGATGCCGTCGAGCGCGGCTTCGAGATCGGCCAGCGCCGCCGGGCCGGCATTGAGCGCGGCGAGCACGTCGATCAGCACGATCTGACGGTCGAGCCGGGCGAAATGGTCGCGGAAGAAGGGGCGGACGACGCGCTCCTTATAGGCCTCGTAACGCCGCTGCATCATGGCATGCAGCGAGCCGGGCGGCGGCTCCGACCCCGGGGACAGGTCGAGCGGCGCGAAGGTGAGGGCCGGCGAGCCTTCGAGGTCGCCGGGCATCAGGAAGCGGCCGGGCGGCAGCAGGCTCATCGAGACGGCCTCGGCGCGGCAGGCGGCGAGATAATCGGTGAACAGCGCCGCGAGCTCGCGGGCCTGCGCCTCCTCCGCCGGGGCGTCGGGCGAGGTGGCGGCGAGTGCCGCGAGAAAGGGCGCGGCGAGCGCCGTGCGGGCCGGAGCGCGGGCGAGGGCGAGGCTGTGGGCGGCGAAGTCGGCATAGGACTGCCCCAGCAGCGGCAGATCCAGCAGCCATTCGCCGGGATAGTCGACGATGTCGAGGGTGAGGCTGCGGCGGCCGCCGCGGGTGGGCGCATAATCGATGACGAGGCGCAACTCGCTGATGCGGCGGGTGGATTCCGGCCAGCGGCGCTCGTCCACCAGCGTGGCGAGGTGCCCCTCATAATCGAAGCGGGGGACGGCGTCGTCCGGCTGCGGCTCGAGCGTGGCGCGGGCGATCCGCCCCTCCTGCATGGCGCGGAACACCGGCATCCGCTCGCCGCGCATCAGCGCATGGACCAGGGCGGTGGTGAACACCGTCTTGCCGGCGCGCGACAGCCCGGTGATGCCGAGGCGCAGCGTCGGGTTGGCCAGCTCCTCGGCACGGTCGAGCAGGGTGACGGCGGCGAGCCGGGCTTCCTCCACCAGCGATTCGTACCAGGACGCCACCGCGTCAATCCTCCTCGACGCCGCGCGGGGTGACGAAGCGCTCCAGCGTGCCGGTGCCGGGACTGACCGCGGCCCAGCTTTCCCCGGGCAGATCGATGACGGCGAGGCCGCCGGTCGGAAACTTCACCGGCAGCCGCACCCGCTCGGCCGACACCACCAGCCGCGCGGTGAGCGATTCGAGGCCGGGATTGTGGCCGACCAGCATCAGCGGGCTATCGGTGCCGCGGCGGCGGATGACGTCGAGCAGCATTTCGGAGGCCGCCTCATAGATCGCCTCCTCATAGGTGGTGGGCGGCGGCGAGGCCCAGGAATCGCTGGCCGCCGCCCAGGTTTCCAGCGTGCGCCGTGCCGGCGACACCAGAACCTGCGACGGGGTGAGCCCGGTGCTGACCATGTAGTTGCCCATGATCGGAGCCGCCTTGCGACCCCTTGCCGCGAGCGGGCGCTCGCGATCCGCCACGCCGGCGGGCCAGTCGGATTTGGTGTGGCGGAACAGCATCAGACGCAACATGGCGGGAACCCGGACCAGGAGAGGACACAGGGCCCTATATAGGTAGGGTATGGCCGATTGCCCTGCCGACACGCTATTGTCGCAAACGACTTCCGTTAAGTGACTTTTCCGCAACCAAAGTTCCGCCGCGCTCGGCTATGAACGAATGGCAACGCGGGGATGGGGTTGAGTACATGCGGTCGATCGGTGTGACGGGACTGGCAGTCGCGGCGGGCCTGCTGGGGTTTTCGGCGCTGGCGCAGGCGGCCGATATGTCGGCCGTGCCGCCCGTCACCATCCAGACCGAGACGCCCAACGACCGGCAGTGGACGCTGACGCTCGGTGGCTATCTCACTGCGCAGCCTGAATATTACGGCTCCGGCGACTATGAGTTCGGCTTCATGCCGATCATCAGCATCGACCGCGCCAACGAGCTGAGCCGCTTCAGCAGCTTCAACGACAGCCCCAGCATCGCGCTGTTCAATGTCGGGACCTTCGAGCTCGGCCCGGTGGCCAACATGGTCTGGAAGCGCGACCAGGGTGATTCGCCGAACCTGCGCGGCCTGGGCGACGTCGACTATGCCTTCGAGCTCGGCGGCTACCTGCAGTTCTACCCGCTCGACTGGCTGCGCTTCCGCTCGGAAGTGCGCTACGGCTTCGGCGGCTATGAGGGCGTGGTGGCGGACTTCGCGCTCGACGCCATTCATTTCGCCGATTACTGGGGCGGCCTGACCATCTCCGGCGGCCCGCGCATGAAGCTGGCGAGCTCGGGCTTCGTCGACACCTATTTCGGCATCACCGACGAACAGTCGGCCAATGCGGTCGCGCTCGGCAACGACCTCGCTCCCTACCAGGCCGGCGGCGGCATCTACTCGGTGGGCGTCGGCGGTCAGGTCATGAAGCGCTTCAACCCGAACTGGACCGGCTCGATCTTCGCCGAATACGAGTATCTGACCGGCGATGCCGCCGACAGCCCGCTGGTGGTGCAAAACGGCGACCGCAACCAGTTCCAGGCCGGCGTGTCGCTCTCCTACACCTTCTTCCTCGGCTTCCAGTGACACCGGCGTCCCGAGGGGCGTCTTCCGGCAGGCCCCGACCCCGTCCGAGCGCTTTCGGGCGGGGTTTTTCGTTGGGCTGACGCCGTGGCGCCGTTCGGCGCGCCAGGCCGGGGATGCGGCGCGTCCCGGCGGGGCCTGCCTGCAATTTCCGCGCAAGCTGCTGAAAAATCCGTCATTTCGTGTCATGTGGATGACAATGTGGACGGTTGTACGGTGCCGTTTGGAACGCTATAAGCTGCGCCCGAATGGGGCACACCCTGCAACACGAGGACGAAGGCCGATGTCGGTAGTTATCGACGAGGAATATCGCCCCCGCGAGGACGAGCCTTTCATGAATGAGCGGCAGCGGGAGTATTTCCGCCACAAGCTGCTGCAGTGGAAGGACGACATCCTGCGCGAGGCGAGGGAAACCCTTCAGCATCTCCAGGACGAAAACCAGAATCACCCGGACATCGCCGACCGGGCCTCTTCCGAGACGGACCGCGCCATCGAATTGCGGGCCCGTGACCGTCAGCGCAAGCTGATCGCCAAGATCGACGCCGCGCTGGAACGCATCGACGATGGCAGCTACGGCTATTGCGAGGAAACCGGGGATCCGATCTCGCTCAAGCGTCTGGAAGCGCGGCCCATCGCCACCCTGTCCATCGAAGCGCAGGAGCGCCACGAGCGCCGCGAGCGCGTCTACCGCGACGACTGATCGACTTTCCCGAAGCGATTCGGGGCATCAATGGGGAGCGGTCCGCCGACAGGGGGCCGCTCCCTTTTTTATTGGCCTTTGCCTTATTGGCCGTCCTGCGGCCGGCGCGTGCGGCCGAGCAGGTTCGCCATCTCGTTCTCGAAATCCGCATCGACCACGCTTGGCCGCTGCGCCGGCTGCACCGGCGGGGCCTGGGTGCGCGCGACCTCGGCCGCCGGCTCGGCCGGCCCGACGGGCGGTGCCGGGCGGGCGGCCGGTTCCGGCGCCGCCGGACGGCGCAGCGTCGCCTCCAGCTGGTCGACCATGCCGGCGAAATGCGGGTCGAGCTTCACCGCGACGCGGCCGGTTCCGGGCGTGCGCGGCTCCTCGGCGAGGGAAGGGGATGTCGGGCGCGCATCGGCGGCGGGAGCCGTTTCAGCCTCGGTTTCCGTGGCGTCGAAGACCGGCACCGGCGCTGCCGGCGGTTCCGCGGAGCGGGGCGGCGGGGGCGGGGGCGCAACCGCAGCCGCGGCGACGGCCGGTGCGGCGGCTACCGGCTTCGGCACGATCGTCGCCGGGGTGACAGGCACGGCCGGCGCCGCGGGAGCCGCCGCAGGCGCCGGGGCGGGAGCGGCATCGCGCACCGGGGCGGCCGCACGCGGCGTGGCCTTCGCGACGGCCGGGGCACGCTCGGCAATGGGCTCCGCCGGCACGGCCTGCCGTGCCGGGGCCCGCCCGATGCCGGCCTCGACGAGAAAGTCGCTGCCGCCGCCGAGAATGACGAGATGCTGGACGTCGTCGCGCTGGATGAGCACCAGCCGGCGCGTCTCGTCGATCGGCACCTGGTCGAGCACCGCCAGCCGGTGGCCACCGGCGCCGCCGTGATGGCGACGGCCCCGGCGGCCGAGCCGGATCACCAGCACGACGAGGAGGATGAGGCCGATCCCGATGGCGGCCAGCACGCCGGTGGCGGTCAGGCCGCCATTGGCGAAGAGCGTGTCGAACATAAAGCGTGTCTCCCTGGTGCCACGGAGCCGGCTGGCGGCCGCCGACGGCATCACTCGCGTCCTTTTTGGAGCGGAACCGGCGCTGCGGCAACCCTCGCTCCCGAACGGCGCCGGGCCGCCGCTGCTTCTGTCTATCGCGGATATGCGCCCCAACCGGGGCAATCCGGTGCATAGCCAAAATCATCCTTGCCCCTGCGGGCTGGCTCGGGCACCAAAGGGAATCAGTGACTCGCCTTCTTGGGCATCGGCCGGCCCCGCTCGCGGCGACTGGTGGATTGCCGGACGGCTTCTGGCATGGACATGGCGGACAGCGGACCCGACGATCACTCTCCCGACCGCCGCGAAATCGGCGGCAGCATAAGGCTGGTGCTGGCGGTGGCGTTGGCGCTCGTCGGCGCGGTGGTGTCGCTGCTGCTGCTCGGCCGCGAAAATGCCGATCCCTGGATCGTCGGCCTGCTGAGCACGCTGGCGGTGATCGGGGTGTTCGCACTGTTCGCCTATGCCGCCGGGCTGCTGCGCTTCGGCATGCCGGACCCGTCGGACGAGCTGGCCCGCCGTATCGTCGACGGCGCGCCGGAAGGCATGAGCATCGTCGATGCGCTCGGCCGGGTGCTGCATGCCAATGCGAGCTATCTCGCCATCACCGGTGCCACCTCCCTCGACGACGCCCGCCCGGTGGAACGGCTGTTCACCGCCGATCCCGATGCCTCCGAGGCGGTCTACCGGCTGGCGCAGGGCGTGCGCGACGGGCGGGCCGTCTCCGAGGAAGTGCGGATCGCCGGCCTGCCGGGCGCGCCGGTCCGCTGGCTGAAGCTCGGTGCCCGCCCGGCACCGGGGCGCGCGGTGATCTGGACGGTGAACGATCTCACCCGCGAGCGGGAGCGGCAGGAAACCGCCTTCCTCGAGCTGCAGCACGTCATCGACTATCTCGATCACGCGCCGGCGGGCTTCTTCTCGGCGGCCGGCGGCGCGATCCACTACATCAACGCCACGCTGGTGGACTGGCTCGGCTACGATCTCGCCGAGTTCGGTCCGGGCGGGCTGACCGTCGCCGACATCGTGCCCGGTCCCTCCGCCGCGCTGCTCACCGGCATGACGCCCATGCCCGGCGGGGTGCGCACCGAGGTGTTCGACCTCGATCTCAAGCGCAAGAACGGCCAGCGCCTGCCGGTGCGCATGTGGCATCGGGTCTCCTTCGCCGCCGACGGCACGCCGGGCGCCTCGCGCACGCTGGTGGTCAACCGTTCGCGCGCGGACAACGAGGCGGATCCGCTGCGGGCGGCGGAGGTGCGCTTCGCCCGCTTCTTCCACAATTCCCCCATCCCGATCGCCACCATCGATCGCAAGGGCCGGATCGTCCGCGCCAACGCCATGTTCGCCCGCCAGTTCGTCGGGGCCGATAGCGGGCAGGAGCGGCGGCTGGTCGAGGCGGCCACCGATGCTTCCCGTCCGGCGCTGGTCGCGGCGCTGGAGCAGGCGCTCACCGGCCACGCGCCGCCCGGCCCGGTGGATGTCGCCTTCGCCGGCGACGGCGGGCGTTCCGCCCGGCTCTATCTGGCGCCGGTGGAGGATGGCGGCGAGGAGGCGGAGGCGGCCATCGTCTACGCCATCGAGACCACCGAGCAGCGCACGCTGGAAGCGCAATTCGCGCAGAGCCAGAAGATGCAGGCGGTCGGCCAGCTCGCCGGCGGGGTGGCGCACGACTTCAACAACGTGCTCACCGCCATCATCGGCTATTCCGACCTGCTGCTCGCCAATGCGCGGCCGACCGACCCGTCCTTCCAGGACGTGATGCAGATCAAGCAGAACGCCAACCGCGCGGCCGGGCTGGTGCGCCAGCTGCTCGCCTTCTCCCGCCGTCAGACCCTGCGTCCGCAGGTGCTCAACCTCGGCGACGTGATGAGCGACCTCTCCATGCTGCTGCGCCGCCTGCTCGGCGAGCAGGTGAAGCTGGAGGTGAGGGAAGGGCGCGGTCTGTGGCCGGTGAAGGCCGACCTCAACCAGTTCGAGCAGGTGATCGTCAACCTGGCGGTGAACGCCCGCGACGCCATGCCGGATGGCGGCACCCTCAGCATCCGCACCGCCAATGTGACGGCGGCGCAGGCGGCGCACTATGCCCGTGCCGGGCTGCCGGACGCCGACCATGTGCTGGTCGAGGTGGCCGACACCGGCACCGGCATCCCGGCCGAGATCATCGACAAGATCTTCGAGCCCTTCTTTTCCACCAAGGAAGTGGGCAAGGGCACGGGCCTCGGCCTGTCGACGGTGTACGGCATCGTCAAGCAGACCGGCGGCACCATCGATCTGGAGAGCGCGCCGGGCCGGGGCACGGTGTTCCGGGTGTTCCTGCCGCGCCATATCCCCGAGGTGGAGGAGGCGCCCGCCAAGGCCGCCGAGCCGGAAGCCCCCGCCAGGCCGGCGGATCTCACCGGTCGCGGCACGCTGCTGCTGGTCGAGGACGAGGAGGCGGTCCGCGCCTTCGCCGCCCGCGCGCTCGCCTCGCGCGGCTACCAGGTGCTGGAGGCGGGCTCGGGCATCGAGGCGCTGGAGGTGATGGAGGAGCACGGCAAGGCGGTGCAGCTCGTGCTGTCCGACGTCGTGATGCCGGAAATGGACGGGCCGAGCCTGCTCAGGGAATTGCAGGTCTCCTATCCCGACATAAAAGTCATATTCATGTCGGGTTATGCCGAGGAGGCCTTCGCCAAGAACCTGCCCGAGGGCGCGGATTTCGGCTTTTTGCCGAAGCCATTTACGTTGAAGCAGTTGATTGAAGCGGTAAAGGACAGCCTCGCCCCGACATCGTAGGCTGCGCCGCATTGCCAGAGCCGGAGATTTTCATGAGCGCCGACGTCGACCGGATTTTCGATACGCTTGCCGAACATCGTGCCCGGGAGGCGGGCGCAACGCTTCCCGGACTGTTTGCCGCCGATCCCGAACGCTTCAACCGCTTTTCCCTGCGTCTCGACGACCTTCTCCTCGATTATTCAAAGACATCGCTGACCGAGACCACCCGCGCGCTGCTGCTCGACCTCGCCCGCGCGGCGGGGGTCGAGGCCAAGCGCGACGCCATGCTGTCGGGTGTGCCGATCAACCTCACCGAGAAGCGCGCGGTGCTGCACACGGCGCTGCGCCGGCGGGCGGGCGAAGTGGTGCTGGTCGACGGGCAGGACGTCATGCCCGAGGTCGCCGGCGTGCTCGCGGCCATGGGCGTTTTCGCCGAGGGCGTACGGGCCGGTACGGTGACCGGTGAGGGTGGCGAGCGGTTTACCGACGTCGTCAATATCGGCATTGGCGGCTCCGACCTAGGACCGGCCATGGCGACGCTGGCGCTGGCTCCCTATCACGACGGTCCGCGCCTGCATTTCGTCTCCAATGTCGACGGCGCGCATCTCTACGACACGCTGAAGTCGCTGGACCCGAAGACGACGCTGTTCATCGTCGCCTCCAAGACCTTCACCACCCAGGAGACCATGGCGAATGCGCGCTCCGCCCGCGCCTGGCTCGCCGGAGCGCTGGGGGAGAAGGCGGTCGGCTCGCATTTCGCCGCCGTCTCCACCGCGCTCGACAAGGTGGCGGCGTTCGGCATCGCCTCCGACCGCATCTTCGGCTTCTGGGACTGGGTCGGCGGGCGCTACTCGATCTGGTCGGCGGTCGGCCTGCCCCTGATGATCGCCATCGGGACGGAGGCGTTCCGCTCCTTCCTCGACGGGGCCACGGATCTCGATGCGCACTTCGCCACCGCGCCGCTGGAGGAGAACCTGCCGGTGCTGCTGGCGCTCACCGGCATCTGGCACCGCGACATCTGCGGCTACGCCACCCGCGCCGTGATCCCCTACGACCAGCACCTCGCCCGGCTGCCGGCCTATCTCCAGCAGCTCGACATGGAGAGCAACGGCAAGCGCGTCACCCGCGAGGGCAAGCCGGTTTCCCACGACACCGGGCCGGTGGTGTGGGGCGAGCCGGGCACCAATGGCCAGCATGCCTTCTTCCAGCTGATCCACCAGGGCACCAGCCCGGTGCCGGTGGAGTTCCTCATCGCCGCGCGCGGCCATGAGCCGGGCCTCGAGCGTCACCACGCCATGCTGATGGCGAACTGCCTTGCCCAGTCCGAGGCGCTGATGCGCGGGCGCACGCTGGAAGAGGCGCGCGACCAGCTGCTCGCCAAGGGCGTCGGCGCCGAGGAAGCCGACCGGCTGGCGCCGCACCGGGTGTTCCCCGGCTCGCGTCCCTCGGTGAGCATCGCCTATGGCATTCTCGACCCCTATGCGCTCGGGCGCATCATCGCCCTCTACGAGCACCGGGTGTTCGTCGAAGGGGCGATCTGGGACATCAACTCCTTCGACCAATGGGGCGTCGAGCTCGGCAAGGAACTCGCCGACACGCTGCTGCCGGCGGTGGAGAGTGGTGTCGCGCCGCCCTCGCTCAGCGGTTCCTCGGCCGGGCTGCTCGCCCACCTCACCGCGCAGGCGGTTGCCGCGAAATAAGCGGCGCCGATAGTCTTCCATCATTGCCTGAACAGCGTTTCCTTGGGGGTAACATGATCCGCACCGTCGCGACCACGCCGTTTGACGGGCAGAAGCCGGGGACCTCCGGCCTGCGCAAGAAAGTGCCGGTGTTCCAGCAGCCGCATTATGTCGAGAACTTCGTCCAGTCGGTCTTCGACAGCCTGGAGGGCTTCGAGGGGGAGACGCTGGTCGTCGGGGGCGACGGGCGCTACTTCAACCGCGAGACCATCCAGAAGGTGATCAAGATGGCCGCCGCCGCCGGTTTCGGCCGGGTGATGGTCGGCCGGGGCGGCATCCTCTCCACCCCCGCCACCTCCTGCGTCATCCGCAAGCATGAGGCCTTCGGCGGCATCATCCTCTCGGCCAGCCACAATCCCGGCGGACCGGACGGCGATTTCGGCATCAAGTACAATGTCGGCAATGGCGGCCCGGCGCCGGAGCATGTGACCGACGCGATCTTCGCGCGCTCGAAGACCATCGGCGAATACAGGATCTCCGACGCCGAGGATGTCGACCTCGACACGCCCGGCATCACCCGGGTCGAGGACATGGTGGTCGATGTCATCGATCCCGTGGAGGACTATGCCGAGCTGATGGGCTCGCTGTTCGACTTCGGCGCCATTCGCGACCTGTTCGCCGGCGGCTTCACCATGCGCTTCGACGCCATGAGCGCGGTGACGGGTCCCTATGCCAAGGCGATCCTGGAAGGCGAGCTCGGCGCGGCGGCGGGCACGGTGGTGCATGGCGAGCCGCTGCCGGATTTCGGCGGCCATCACCCCGATCCCAACCTCGTCCATGCCAAGGAGCTGTACGACCTCTTGATGTCCGACAAGGCGCCGGACCTCGGCGCGGCCTCGGACGGCGACGGCGACCGCAACCTGATCATCGGCCGCGGGCTCTTCGTCACCCCTTCCGACTCGCTGGCGCTGATCGCCGCCAACGCGCATCTGGCGCCGGGTTACAAGGCGGGGATCGCCGGCATCGCCCGCTCCATGCCGACCTCCGGGGCGGCCGACCGGGTGGCGGAAAAGCTCGGCATCAAGAGCTATGAAACGCCCACCGGGTGGAAGTTCTTCGGCAACCTGCTCGATGCCGGCCTTGCCACCGTCTGCGGCGAGGAGAGCGCCGGCACCGGCTCCAACCATGTGCGCGAGAAGGACGGCCTGTGGGCGGTGCTGATGTGGCTGAACATCCTCGCCGTGCGCAAGCAGAGCGTCGCGCAGATCGTCGGCGAGCATTGGGCGACCTACGGGCGCAACTACTATACCCGCCACGACTATGAGGAGGTCGACAGCGCCGCCGCCGACGCGCTGATGGCCGATCTGCGCGGCCGGCTCGACGGGCTGGCGGGGCAGATGATCGGCGGGCTGACGGTGGAGAAGGCCGACGACTTCGCCTATCACGACCCGGTCGACGGCTCGGTGACGACGAAGCAGGGCGTGCGGGTGTTCTTCACAGATGGCTCGCGCATCGTCTACCGCCTGTCGGGCACCGGCACCGCCGGGGCGACGTTGCGCGTCTATATCGAGCGCTTCGAGCCGGACGCCTCCAGGCATGCGCTGGAGACGCAGGGCGCGCTGGCCGACCTGATCGCGATTTCGCGCAGCCTGCCGGATATCGAGGGACGCACCGGGCGCAAGGCGCCGGACGTGATCACCTGACCGAGGGGGCCGCCTCGTCATTCCCGAAAGAGCCGCGAGGCTCCCTCTCCCCGCGCCGAACTCGGCTGTTGCCGAGTTCGGCCTTCGGCAAGGTCAACATCGGATACGTCCGATGTTGACGGAGAGTGGCGGGTGAGGGGGCTCTGGGCTTCCCAATTGTCTCCCTTCACCGACCCGCTGCGCGGGCCACCTCTCCCCAAAGGGAAGAGGGCGGAAGGGGCGGACACCGGGAAAAGCAAAAGGGCGCCGCGTGGCGCCCTTTTCGTTCGGCCGATGGCCAGGAGGCGCCGGCTCAGGCGCCCTCGCCATAGCGCAGCGAGCCTGTCCACAACATTTCGAGCCGCCGCAGCACATTATAGGCGGTGACGAGGTCGCGGGCATCGGCGTCGTCCTTGACGTTCTGCCGGTGCACCGAATCGTGGAGCGCGCGAATGCGGTCGCACAGTTCCACCGCCTTGGGCGTCAGCTTCAACCGGGCCGAGCGCCGGTCGCGCTGCGAGGCGGTGCGGTTCACATAGCCCGCATCCACCAGCTGCTTGAGATTGTAGGAGGCGTTGGAGCCGAGATAGTGGCCGCGTTCCAGCAGGTCGCGCACCGAGAGCTCGTCCGCGCCGATGGTGAACAGCAGCATCACCTGCGACGGGCTGATGTCGTCGGTGGACAGCCGGGTCAGCTCCATGCGCAGCAGGTCGAGGAAGCGCCGGTGCGCCCGCTCGATCAAGCGCGCGATTTCAAGATGAGTGATGACCGAATCGGTCGCCGCATCCTGGGAACCCTGCGAGTCCGGCGTCGTGAAGTCGCGATCGAAATCGTGCTCCGGCGCTTTGCCGGACGACGCCGCGTTACGAGCCATGTGATGCCACCCCCTCTTTCCGGCGCAATACAGCTGTTTTCCAGCACACCCGTAAGGCGCTGCACCGATTCTTCAACGGTTGGATCCTAAATGCTGGATTGAAAAAGACAAATATGCGCGCAGCTCATAAGGTTAGCTTACGCAGGGAGCCTGCCCGACCCGGAAATGGCCGTGAAACCGTTGCCTTTCCTTATGCCACAGGTTGCGGCCGGGTGGCGGCACGAAATCTTTTTCCATCGGGTACGACAGTAAAACGTCCGATCGTGGTCGCGTCCCGGCCGCGGCACCCGCGGGCCACGGCCGGGACGGGAGGGGTCAGGCGGGTTCCTGGAGATGCGCTTCGAGGAACCACAGCGCCTTGTCGAGATCGCGCGAGGCGGCGGTGAAGATGTCGGCGGTGGTCGGATCGCCGGCCTCGTCGGCCTCGTCGATCGACTTGCGCACGGTGTTCGCCACCTTGGCGTAGCGCTCGATCAGCGCTTCGAGATGCGCCTTCACCTTGTAGATATCGGTGGGATAGGGCTCCAGCGACGTCGCCTTGACCACCGTCTGGGTGGTGCCGAGCGCGGTGCCGCCGAGCTGGACCACCCGCTCGGCCATGGTGTCGACGTGGCCGTCGAGCTGGGTGCGGAAGCCGTCCAGCATCTCGTGCACGGCGATGAATTGCGGGCCCTTGAGGTTCCAGTGCGCCTGCTTGGTGGCAAGGGCAAGGTCGATGGAGGCCGCGACATTGCCGTTGAGCAGATCGATGGCCACCTTCTTGGCGTTGGAGGGAACGTCGTTGCTGGTGCTGTGGGGATGCATGTCGCCTCTCTCTCGTTCACGAACCCGGCCGGCGCATCATGGCACCGCCGGGGCACGGGAGGCCACCCCCCGTGCGGCTTCGATCGCTAGGAAATCGGGCGCCCGGCGCCGAGTTCAAGAGGCAGGAACGTACCGCGCGGCGATCAGGCGGCGCGGTGGTGCAGGATGCGGCCGATGAAGTTGAGCAGCACCTGCGCCGCCAGGATGCCGGTGATGCCGCCGGGATCATATTCGCGGGCGACCTCGACGAGATCGACGCCGACCACCGTGCCGCGCCTGGTCAGGCCGTCGAGCAGCTCCAGCACCTCGTAATAGGAGAAGCCGCCATGGCTCGGCGTGCCCGTGCCCGGCGCGATGGACGGGTCGAAGCCATCGATGTCGATGGTGACGTAGTAGCGCTTGCCGGCGGGAATGCGGGCCAGCACCGCCTCGGTGCCGAGCTTGCGGATCTGCCGCACGCTGAGGATGTCCGAACCCATGGCGCGCGCCGCCTCGTAGCCCTCGCGGGCGGTGGAGGAGACATTGCGGATGCCGAGCTGGGTGAGGCCGGTCACATAGTCCTTCTCGGCGGCGCGGCGCAGCGGGTTGCCGTGGCCGAAGCGCACGCCGTGCCGCTCGTCGACGAAGTCGAGATGGGCGTCGAACTGCACGATGTGGATCGGTTCCTGCTCCGAGAAGGCGTTGATGCAGGGGATGTTGATCGAATGATCGCCGCCCAGCACCACCGGCAGCGCGCCGGCCTTCAATATGGCGCGCACCCCGGCCTCGATATTGGCGTGGCTCTGGATGGTGTCGGTGTGGACGATGTCGGCGTCGCCGATGTCGACGATGCGCGTCGTCTCGGCGGCGAGATAGGTGACGTCGTCCTCGTGGTCATAGGCGCCGGCATGGCCGAAGGAGAACAGCGTCGAGGCCTCGCGGATGGCGCGCGGCCCGGTGCGGGTGCCGGTGCGCCACTGGGTGCCGAGATCGAAGGGCGCGCCGAGGATGGCGACGTCGGCGTCGATCTTCGACCAGTCGAGTTCCAGCGGATACTTGCCGAAGGTGCAGATGCCGACGAAGGGCAGGTCGAGCCGGCCGCTTTCATAACCGTGGGCCATCACTCGGCTCCTTTCGCATCGACGACGCCGGCGAGTACGCAGAGCAGCTCGAACAGGATGGTGGCTCCGGTCAGCGCGGTGAGGCCGGAGGGATCGAGCGGCGGAGCGACCTCGACGAGATCGGCGCCGATGAGGTTCAGCCCCTCCAGCTTGCGCACCAGTTGCTGCGCCTCGCGGGTGGTGAAGCCGCCGATCTCCGGGGTGCCGGTGCCGGAGGCCTGCGAGGGGTCGATGCAGTCGATGTCGAAGGTGAGGTAGGTGGGGAGGTCGCCGACGATCGCGCGGGCCTCGGCCATGACGTCGGCGACGCCGCGCTCGACGAACTCCTCGATGAAGATGATCCGCACGCCGGCGGATTTGGCGAAGTCGTAATTGCCGGCGTCGGAGATGGCACCGCGCAGGCCGATCTGCACGAAGCGCTTCGGATCGACCAGCCCTTCCTCGATGGCACGGCGGAACGGCGTGCCGTGATTGTAGCGGCTATTGCCGAAGAAGCTGTCATAGGTGTCGGAATGGGCGTCGAACTGGATGAGCCCGACCGGCCCGTCGGAAGCCAGCCCGCGCAGGATCGGCAGCGAGACGAGATGATCGCCGCCGACGGTGAGCGGCAGGGCGCCGGCCGTCTTCACCCCGGCATAATGCGCGGAGATGAGGTCGAGCGTGCGCATCAGGTCCATCGGATCGACCGGCACGTCGCCGCAATCGGCGACGCGGGCGCGGTCATAGGGCGACAGGCCGGTGACGTGATGCACGCGGCGCGTCAGGCTCGACTGGTTGCGGATCTCGCGCGGCCCGTGGCGGGTGCCGACGCGGTTGGTGGCGCCGCCGTCATAGGCGATGCCGAGCAGGGCGATGTCGACCTCGGCCGGCTCGGCCTGCGGCAGGCGCATGAAGGTGGGGATACCAGCATAGCGGGGCACGGCGCCGGAATCGAGCGGCTCGAAACGTCCTGTCATGATCAGACCTCGGCCGGGCTCAGAGCCCGAACTCCCTGGTTATGGCGGCGGAGATGTGCGTGAGGTAGTCCGCCATCAGCAATTCGCCCTTCTCGGGCGTCGAGCCGACCGCGACCGCCAGCACGCCGGAGGGCGGCAGGCCGAAATCGGTGGGGATCGGGAAGCGGTCATAGGTGGGGAAGGTGGCGGGGCCGTCGGTCGGCACCTTGTCCATCTCGACGAGTTCGGGCCGGAACAGCAGCATCAGCGAGGTCTCGAGCAGGCTCGCATGTTCGAGCTCGATGCCGGGAAAACCGTCCGGGAACAGCTTGTCCAGCGTCGGGCGGGTGGCGAAGTCCCAATATTCGAGGCGCATCACCTGCATGTCGTCGATGCCGTCGCGCCTCAGTTCGCGCAAGGCGAGGTCGAGGCCTTCCACCGACGGCCAGAGATTCTCGTAATGGCCGTTGACGATGACCAGCCGGCGCACGCCCTGGCGGCCGAGATTGCGGATGATGTCGCGCAGCACCAGCGCGAAGGTGTTGGCGTCGAGGCTGAGCGTGCCGGGGAACTGCTCGCCACCGCCCGAGCGCGGCATCGACTTGCAGCCGTAATTGACGGTGGGGGCGACGAGGCCGCCGACCGCCTTCGCCACCCGCTCGCACACGCCGGTGGGCAGCACCACGTCGACCCCCAGCGGCAGATGCGGGCCGTGCTGCTCGGTGGAGCCGAGCGGCAGAAAGACCGGGGCACCGGCCGCGACCTTCGCCGCGAATTCCGGCCAGCTCAGTTCGTCGAGACGCACGCTGTCGACCATGATCTTCCTCTGTGTCCGAGCTGATGTTGCGTAGAGATGCGAGGCTCCCTTTCCCCGCGGGGAAAGGGAAAGGCAGGCGTGATCTGCCGAGGTCAGTGCATGGCCGCGCCGCCGTCTATGCTGAGGCATTGCCCGGTGATGAAGCCCGTCGCCCGGCTGGAGAGGAACAGCACCGCCTGTGCCACTTCCTCCGGCCGGCCGACGCGGCCGAACGGGTTGCCGGTCTCCAGCCGCTTGAGCTCGTCGCTGAGATTGTCGAAATCGAGCAGCGGGGTGTCGACAGGGCCCGGAGCGATGGCGTTGACCTGGATATGCGGGGCGAGCTCGCGGGCCCAGGAGCGGGTGAGGGCGAGGACGGCGCCCTTGGTGCCGGCATAGCCGGAAAAGCCGGCCCGGCCGAGATAGGCCAGCTCCGAGGCGATGTTGACGATGCGGCCCCTGATAGGTCCTTCGCCGGCAAAATATTTCAGCGCCTCGCGCGCGACCAGTATGGGGCCGCGGATGTTGACGCTGGCCATGCGGTCGAAGGCGGCGACATCGAAGCTCATGAGCGGCGTTTCGAGGCAGATGCCAGCGCAGTTCACCACCACGTCGAAGCCGCCCCCGAGATGGGCGGCGGCGGCCTCCATGCTGCCGGCGACGGCGGCCTCGTCGGCGACATTGGTGAGGATGGTCGGCCAGTTCGCCACTTCCGGCGGGTGCAGGTCGAGGCCCACCACCCGGGCGCCGGCATCCGCCAGCGCGTTGGCGCTGGCGAGGCCGATGCCGCTTGCCGCGCCGGTGATGACGACGCGCAAATCCTTGTGGGGCGCTACCATGGGAATTCTCCGCGATCGACGCCGAGGCTCTGGCCGGTGACGTTGGCCGCGAGGTCGGACGCCAGGAACAGATAGGCGCCGGCCATGTCGTCCGGCTCCATGAGACCGGGGAGAATCTGCGCCGAAACGATCGTGCTGAGGAGGTCGTCCGGTGCAACGCCGCGGGCCTCAGCCATGCGATGGAGGGACCTCAGCGAGGCTTCTGTGCGCACCCAGCCGGGGCAGACGGCGTTGACGGTGATGCCGCGCGGGCCGAGTTCCCGGGCCCAGGTCTTGGTGAGGCCGATCACCGCATGCTTGGAGGCGACATAGGCGCCGAACAGCGCTTCCGAGCCGCGCGACCAGATCGAGGCGGTGTTGACGATGCGCCCGCCGGCGCCCATGCCCGGCAGCAAGGCGCGGGTCACCAGGAACGTCCCCACCACGTTGATCTCGACGACGCGGCGGAAGGCGGCCTCGTTCGCCTCGCCGGCATCGTCGAGCGGGGTGATCAGCTCGAGGCCGGCATTGTTGATGAGCACGTCGAGGCGAGGGAGCTGCGCGGCCAGCGCCGCCATGTCGCCGGCATGGGTGATGTCGGCCCGGTGCCCGGTGGCGCCGAGCCGCTCGGCGGCCTCGAAGATCGCCTCGTCGTCGGCCAGCATGTGCAGCCGCGCCCCGGCGGCGGCGAAGCCGCGGGCGATGCCGAGCCCGATGCCGCGGCTGGAGCCGGTGACGAGCACGGTGCGGCCGGCAAGGCCGGCGAGGCCGATATCGGTCATGCGTCTTCCCCCAGAAGCCGACCGATGCTCGCTCAGATTCACATTCGCAAAAATCTCTTTTAATGGAAGTTTGTATCGACAATCATCGATGTAACGCCCGGAGCCTGCCATGCGCCGTCTCGACAATATCGACCTGCGGCTGCTCAGGGTGTTCGTGGTGCTGGCCGAGGAGGGCGGGTTTCACGAGGCGCAGATCGCGCTCAACCTGTCGCAATCGACGCTCTCCACCCATCTGGCGGCGCTGGAGCGCAAGCTCGGTGGCCAGCTCTGCGAGCGCGGACGCGCGGGCTTCCGCCTTACCCCCTTCGGGGACTCGACGCTGGCGGCGGCGCGGCGGCTGTTCGACGACATAGAGGGTTTCCACGCCCGCATCGGCCAGGACCGGCACCGGCTGGTGGGGCGGCTGCGCATCGGCATTCTCGACGGGGTGGTGACCAACCCGCATCTCGGCCTGCAGACGGCGCTCTCCCGCTACATGGACTATGCGGCGGAGGTGTTCGTCGATCTCGTGCTCGGCACGCCGCACGAGCTGGAGCAGGCGCTGCTCGACGGCGAGCGCGACGTGGTGATCGGCGCCTTCTCGCAGAAGGTGCCGGGCATTTCCTACATTCCGCTGCACCGCGAGCCGCAGGCGCTGTATTGCGGGCGCGGCCACAGGCTGTTCGCGCGGCCGGCACGCGAGATCGGCCAGGCGGAGATCGAGGCGGCGCTGTTCAGCGTGCGCGCCTATCGGCATTTCGACGACCTGTACCGGGTGAACCATCCGCGTGCGAGCGCCTCGATCGTGCAGATGGAGGCGCAGGTGATGCTGATCCTGTCCGGCCATTTCATCGGCTACCTGCCGCGCCATATCGGCGAGGACTGGGTGGCGCGCGGGCAGATGCGGGTGATCCGGCCGGAGAGCTACGGCTTCGAATCGGCGCATTTCGTCGCGACGCGCCGGCTGAAGGGCGAGCGGCCGCTGATCGATGCGTTCGTGAGGGAGTTGCGGAAGGGGGCGGGGGGCTTGCCGCCGGAGCCGGCGCCGGCGCGCTAGAGGCGGCGGCCACGGCAGCGGGTTGCGGGAGGTGGTGGCGGGGAGAGCGGGTTGCGGGAGGTGGGCTGCTCCCTCTCCCCGTGGGGGAGGGTTGGGGTGAGGGGGCTCGATGCTTTCCAGCGTCGTCGCCCCTCACCGACCCCGCTGCGCGGGGCCATCTCTCCGTCGAAGCCGGATGCTTCCGGCTTCGACCCTGTCGAATCCCAACTCGGCAACAGCCGAGTTGGGGTGGGGAGAGGAAAAGAAAAAAAGGAGCGTCGGGCGGAACGCGCCTACAGCCGCTCAAATCCCCCGCCGCACCCGGTCGCTGAGGTTCTTGCGCTCGCGGATGATGGCGTCGAGAGCGGCCTGCTGCGCGGGCGTGCGCGGCAGCTGGTCCATCTGGTCGAGCTGGTTCAGCGCGACGAGGCGCAGGAGGTCGTCGCGCACCTCGCCATCGGCGTCGCGGGGCAGTTCGGCCACCAGCTGGATGTGCTCGGGCGGCGCATGGCCGGGCAGGGCACTCGCCAGCCGGGCCCGCAGCGCCGGCTCGGTGACGTCCGGCCCGGCCTCGACGAAGGCATAGAGGCCGAAACTGCCGCCGGGGGTCGGGAAGTCGCAGATATGCGCGTCGC
Source organism: Ancylobacter oerskovii (assembly GCF_018390555.1). Lineage (GTDB taxonomy): Bacteria > Pseudomonadota > Alphaproteobacteria > Rhizobiales > Xanthobacteraceae > Ancylobacter > Ancylobacter oerskovii. Next base: position 564,997 of record NZ_JAHBGB010000044.1, read on the forward strand.
GTACGCCGGGGGCGCTGGCGAGGGCGGCGGCGAGGCGCGGGCCTTCCTCCATCGCGCGGGGGCCGCGGCCCTCGGTGTCATGGTAGTTCAGCAGCTTGCGGGTGACGAAGTTGTAGACCTTCTTGCCGCTGGCCATCCACACCCGGTTGATCAGGCTCTTGCGGGACAGAATCTTCTTCTCGCGCGCCGTCAACGCCTCCGGGCAGAAGCTGCGCTTGTGCTTCAGCAGGTGGCGGATGTCCTCATAGGCCGCGATGCGGAACAGCTTCGAGCGCCTGGAGAAGCAGACGGCGAGCTGGAAATCCATCAGCACCGCGCCGCCATCGGCGGCATAGAGCCAGTTCTGCGGCTTGGCGAGGTCGTTATGGGCGATGCCGCGCCGGTGGATGGCGCGCAGCCCTTCGCGGGCGGCGGCGAACCACTGGGCGTTGCCGACCGGGCGGGCGATCTGCAAGGGCAGGCCATCGACGAAGCCGCGCACCAGCCAGCCTTCCTCCAGCGCGAACACCGGCACGGTGTGGCCGCTGCCATTGGCCCGGCGCAGCGCGCGGGCCTCGCGGCGGGCGAAATGCCGGGCGAGCGGCTTCACCCACCATTTCACCCCGGCATAGTGCCGGCGCACGGCGGGGTGGGCGCCCTGCGCGTCATGCCAGATGCCGCGCTCGATGGTGGAGAAGATGTCGCGCTTGAGCACGGTGTCGAGCTCGAAGCGGCCGCCCGAGGTGCGGGCGGTCGGCATCGGTGGATCGGTGAAGCGGCGGGTCACGCGGACACCTCGCCATCGCCGGGCACGGCGTTGCGCGCCCATTGGTCGATATCGGCGAGGGCGCGGCGGGCCATTTCCTGCTTCTTGGCGACGGTCTTCTGGGTGCCGCGCAGGCGGTTGCCCTCGGCATCGCGGGTCGGATTGGCGGCGAGCGGCGGGAACAGGCCGAAATTGACGTTCATCGGCTGGAAGGAGCGCGGGCCGGGTTCCACGGTTTCGATGTGGCCGCCGGTGATGTGGGCGAGCAGCGCGCCATGGGCGGTGGTGGCCGGCGGCGGCGGCAGGGCGACACCCAGCCGCTCGGCGGCGGTGAACAGGCCGGCGATCAGTCCCATGGCGGCGCTCTCGACATAGCCTTCGCAGCCGGTGATCTGCCCGGCAAAACGCAGGCGCGGCTCGGCCTTGAGGCGCAGCGTGCCATCGAGCACGCGCGGCGAGTTCAGATAGGTGTTGCGGTGCAACCCGCCGAGGCGGGCGAATTCGGCGTTTTCCAGCCCGGGAATCATGCGGAAGATGCGCACTTGCTCGGCATGGCGGGCCTTGGTCTGGAAGCCGACCATGTTGAACAGCGTGCCCAGCGCATTGTCCTGCCTGAGCTGGACGATGGCGTGCGACTTCACCAGCGGATCGCGCGGATTGGTGAGGCCGACCGGCTTCATCGGGCCGTGGCGCAGCGTCTCCGGCCCGCGGGCGACCATCACCTCGATCGGCAGGCAGCCGTCGAAATAGGGAGTGTTGGCCTCGAATTCGCGGAACGGCACGGTGTCGGAGGCGATGAGCGCGGCGACGAAGGCGTCGTACTGCGCCTTGTCCATCGGGCAGTTGATGTAGTCGGCGCCGGTGCCGCCCGGGCCCGGCTTGTCGTAGCGCGACTGGAACCAGGCGACGTCCATGTCGATGGAATCGAAATGCACGATCGGGGCGATGGCGTCGAAGAAGGCCAGCGAGGTCTCGCCCGAGCGCTCGCGAATGGCCTCGGCCAGCGGCGGCGAGGTGAGCGGGCCGGTGGCGAGAATGACGCTGTCCCACTCGGCCGGCGGCAGGCCGGCGATCTCGCCGCGTTCCAGCGTGATCAGCGGGTGGGAAGTGATGGCGTCGGTGACCGCCTGCGAGAAGCCGTCGCGGTCGACCGCCAATGCGCCGCCGGCGGGAATCTGGTGGCTGTCGGCGCTGGCCATGATCAGCGAGCCGAGCCGGCGCATCTCGGCATGCAGCACGCCCACCGCATTGGAGGTGGCGTCGTCGGAGCGGAAGGAATTGGAGCAGACCAGCTCGGCGAGGCCGTCGCCCTTATGGGCATCGGTGCCGCGGGTGGGCCGCATTTCGTGCAGCACCACCGGCACGCCGCGACGGGCGAGCTGCCAGGCGGCTTCCGAGCCGGCGAGGCCGCCGCCGACGATATGGACGGGAGAAGGAGTCTTCACGTTCATGCTGGGTAGGGTCCGCTTTTCCGGGCGGCCCCTTAGCACGGATCGCGATCCGGCGCAGGATTATCGCTCAGAGCGATATCGCGCCGGGAGACAGGCGCCGCCCGCGCGCGGGGCCCACAAACGAAAACGGCCCCGGAAGGCCGGGGCCGCTCAGTCCGCGTTCTCAGAGGATCCGCAGGCGGGTTGAACCGCCATCAGGCCGCAGCGGCCGCCTGACGCGCCACGCGGAAGATTTCCGAGCGCGACACGTTGATGTCGGCGAGGGTGCGGTCGTCGAGCTGGGAGAGCTCGGTAACGGTCCGGCGATAGGCCTGCCAACGGCGGATCTGCTTGGCGATAAAGCCCCAGTGCAGCATTCTAGTCTCCATCAGGTTGCGAAAGCGGAGCGGCTACCGGGGTTGGCTGCACGCTCCGTAATCATTTCGCTGCCTATATATTCGACAGAATGCCCGTCCAGTAGAATGTATGTGGCATCCCAGCCATGCGGCCGGCGCATGCGACGCCCATAATTCATTCATAATTGCGCCGGGCGCCTTTGTTGCACCGCACTCAAGCCACGGCGAGCGCCTGATCGAGGTCGGCGATGATGTCGGCGGCGTCCTCGATGCCGACCGACAGCCGCACCACGTCCGGCCCGGCGCCGGCCGCCACCTTCTGCGCCTCGGAAAGCTGGCGATGGGTGGTGGAGGCGGGGTGGATGATCAGCGAACGGGTATCGCCGATATTGGCGAGGTGGGAGAACAGCTTGACGTTCGACACCAGCGCCACGCCCGCCTCGTAGCCGCCCTTGAGCCCGAAGGTGAACACCGCGCCGGCGCCCTTCGGCGTGTAGCGCTGGGCGAGGTTGTAGTAGCGGTCGCCGGGCAGGCCGGGATAGCTGACCCATTCCACCTTGGGGTGCTCGGCGAGGAATTTGGCGACGGCGAGCGCATTGTCGCTGTGGCGCTGGAGGCGCAGCGGCAGCGTCTCGATGCCGGTGAGGATGAGGAAGGCATTGAAGGGCGACAGCGCCGGGCCGAGGTCGCGCAGGCCGAGCACGCGGGCGGCGATGGCGAAGGCGAAGTTGCCGAAGGTCTCGCCGATGACGACGCCTTCATATTCCGGCCGCGGCTGCGACAGGAAGGGGTAGCGCCCCTCGCGCAGCCAGTTGAAGGAGCCGCCGTCGACGATCAGCCCGCCGATGGAGTTGCCGTGGCCGCCGAGGAACTTGGTGGCGGAGTGGATGACGATGTCGGCGCCGTGCTCGAAGGGCCGGATGAGGTAGGGGGTGGCGAGCGTGTTGTCGACGATCAGCGGCACGCCGGCGCGCCTGGCGATCTTCGATATGGCGGCGATGTCGGTGACGATACCGCCCGGATTGGCGATCGATTCGACGAAGATCGCCTTGGTCTTGGGCGAAATGGCGCGCTCGAACGAGGCGATGTCGTCGAGATCCGCCCACACCACGTTCCAGCCGAAGCTCTTGAAGGCGTGGTTGAACTGGTTGATCGAGCCGCCATAGAGCTTGTTGGCGGCGACGAATTCGTCGCCGGGCGACAATAGGGTCTGGAAGGTGAGCAGCTGCGCGGCGTGGCCGGAGGCCACCGCCAGCGCGGCGGTGCCGCCCTCGAGCGCGGCGACGCGCTCCTCCAGCACCGCGTTGGTCGGGTTGCCGATGCGGGTATAGATGTTGCCGAACGCCTTCAGCCCGAACAGCGAGGCGGCATGGTCGACATCGTCGAAGACGAAGGACGTCGTCTGGTAGATCGGCGTGGCGCGTGCCTTGGTGGCCGGATCCGGCGCCGCGCCGGCATGCACGGCGAGGGTGGCGAAGCCGGGCGTCTGCGCCGCGTCGCGGGTCTGCTCGCTCATTGGACATCCTCCATGGCGGCACCACCGCCGCCGGGCGACAGTTCACGCCCGGCGCCTAAAAAACGCAACTATGGCGTATAGAATTTTTCAGAACAAAATTCTGTTGTGAATTGCGGAGTGGTGGATCGTTCGGGACGAGCGGTTCGCTTGTTTTCCGGCCGGGCGGAGGCGCAGCCGGAGCGCCGAGCCGGAACGTGAGGGGAGACGCCGCCGCAGGCGCTTCTTGGAAGTCTGCCCCCCTGCTTCCCTCTCCCCGCCGAACTCGGCTGTTGCCGAGTTCGGTTCCGGCAAGATCGAAACCGGATATATCCGGTTTCGACAGAGAGGTGGCCCGCGAAGCGGGTCGGTGAGGGGACACCACTGGGAAGCGAAGAAGGCCCCTCACCCCACCCCTCTCCCCGACGGGGAGAGGGAGCGGACTGCCGTCGTCGGGTATGCTTACGGAATTCGGTATAAGGAGATCGCTGGCTTCGCCGATTACTCCTTTGGACCCCGGATCGGCGCTGCGCTGGGCGCGGCTTGTCCGGGGAACCGCTCAATGCGGCCCGCCGAGGCGCAGGCGCGGCATCTCGATGGCGGGGCAGCGATCCATGATGACGGCGACCCCGGCTTCCTCGGCGCGCCGCGCCGCGGCATCGTCGCGCACGCCGAGCTGCGACCAGATCAGCTTCGGCAGGGGGACGAGCGCCAGCGCTTCCTCCACCACCTTCGGCAGATATTCCGGGGCCCGGAACACGTCGACCATGTCGATCGGCTCCGGCACGTCGGCGAGGCGGGCATAGGTCGGCAGGCCGGCAATGTCGCGGCCGGCCTGGCCGGGATTGATCGCGAACACCCGGAAGCCCTGCAAGGCGAGATAGCGGGCGACGCCATGGCTGGGGCGCGCCGGATTGGGGCTGGCGCCGACCACGGCCACCGTGCGCACGCGGCCCAGCTGCTCGGCGATATAGGCGTCGGAATAGGAATCGTGATTCACAGCGTGATTCATGGGGCGGGCTCCATGGGGCAGATCGATCGCATATGGTGATGGCAGGCATGAAATCTATGCTGGTGTCGCCGGGCTGACAGAGCCCGCACGCCAGCGATAATATCGCGGACGATGGAATGCCGGGAGGACGGAATGGGTGAGGTGGCAGAGCGCAGGATCGGCGTCGAGGCGAGCCCGCGGCCGGGCGACGGCATGGCGGCGGACGCGCTGCAGGCCTATCTCGTCGCCGAGTTCCCCCAGGCCTTCGGCCCCGGCCGGGCGCACGAGATCGCCGGCGTGGATGGGGAGAAGGTCACGCTGCGGCTGCTGGCCGGCGACGAGCATCTGCGCCCGGGCGCCACCGTGTCGGGCCCGACGATGATGGGGCTGGCCGACATCGCCGCCTATGCGGTGATCCTCGCCGCCATCGGCCCGGTGCCGCTGGCGGTGACCACCAATTTCTCCATCAACTTCCTGCGCCGCCCGGCGCCGGGGCCGATGCTCGCCGAAGCCAGGCTGATGAAGCTGGGCAAGCGCCTCGCCGTGTGCGAGGTGGCGCTGATGGGAGAGGGCGAGGAGGAGGGGGAGCCGGGGGAGCGGGAGCCGGGGGGACGGGAGCTCTGCGCCCATGCGGTGACCACCTATTCCATTCCGCCACGAGGGATTTGAGGGCCTTACGGCAAGGTATTTTTATACCTATTTTGCAAGCTGTTGATTTTGCTTCGATAATATCGACGTCATGCGATTGACGCGCGTGGGCCGCTCGGTTACAAGCCGCGCCCAAGTGAAGTGCGGCCTCAAGGCGGCACCCTTACGCATATTGGATCAATCCCATGAAGACGTTCTCGGCAAAGCCTGCCGACATTGAGAAGAAGTGGGTGGTGATCGACGCGACCGACCTCGTGGTCGGCCGTCTCGCGACCATCATCGCCATGCGCCTGAAGGGCAAGCACAAGGCCATCTACACCCCGCACGTCGATTGCGGCGACAATGTCGTCGTCATCAACGCCGAGAAGGTGGCGCTGACCGGCAACAAGCGCAACGACAAGGTTTACTACCACCACACCGGCTTCCCCGGCGGCATCAAGGAGCGGACCGCGAAGTTCCTGCTCGACGGCCGCTTCCCGGAGCGCGTGGTGGAGAAGGCGGTGGAGCGCATGCTCGCCCGCGGTCCGCTCGGCCGCAAGCTGATGGGCAACCTGCGCGTCTACAAGGGCCCGGCTCATCCGCATGAGGCCCAGCAGCCGGAGGCGCTCGACGTCGCCGCGCTGAACCGCAAGAATGTGAGGAACTGATCATGGCCGAGGTTCTCCAGTCCCTCGACGCGCTCGACGCCCTGAAGGCCCAGGCTCCCGAGGCGCCCAAGCACGTCCAGAAGCTCGACAAGTTCGGCCGCGCCTATGCCACCGGCAAGCGCAAGGACGCGGTCGCCCGCGTGTGGGTTCGTCCCGGCACCGGCAAGATCGTCGTCAACGACCGCGAGCTCGAGGTGTATTTCGCGCGTCCGGTGCTGCGGCTGATCATCCAGCAGCCCTTCACCGCCGCGGCCCGCACCGGCCAGTACGACGTGGTCTGCACCGTCTCCGGCGGCGGCCTCTCCGGCCAGGCCGGCGCGCTGCGCCACGGCATCTCGCGCGCGCTCACCTATTACGAGCCCGAGCTGCGCGGCCCGCTGAAGAAGGGCGGCTTCCTGACCCGCGATTCGCGCGTCGTCGAGCGCAAGAAGTACGGCCGCGCCAAGGCCCGCCGCAGCTTCCAGTTCTCGAAGCGCTGACCGGCGGCTCCGGCCACCGTCGTCTATCGAAGGGCAGGCCTCGCGGCCTGCCCTTTTTGCTGGCGAGGCTTCATGTCGCGCCAGGCTGCATGTCGCGCCAGGCTTCATGTCGCGTTCCCCGGCGGTGTCGCTAGGCAGCGGCGCGCCGTTCGGCTATCTCGAAGGGGCGGGGACACGCCCCGCCCGGTGCCGCGCGCATGTTCTACGACCCGTTGACGATCTGGTCCTTCACGACCTTTTCGACGCTGCTGATCGCGGGCGTGCTGCTGCTGTCCTGGGTGATGTGGCCGGGCGAGAACGCGCTCGCCTATTGGGGCACGGCCTTCGTCCTCACCACCATGGGCCTCGCCGGCCTGGCGGCGCGCGGCGTGGTGCCGGCCTTCGCCTCCATCGAGCTGGCCAATACCGCGCTGCTGCTCGCCTGGGCAACGGCCTGGAACGGCTTCCGCGCCTTCGACCGCCGCCGCCCGGTGATCTGGCTGCCGCTGGCGCTGATCGGCGCCTGGATCCTGTCCTGCCAGCTTCCCGGCTTCCGCGACGACGCGGTGCCGCGCATGTGGGTGATGCTCGTCTTCACCACCGTGCTGGTGCTGCTCAGCATCCGCGAGATCTATCGCCGCCGCGCCGACGGGCTGGTGTCGCGCTGGCTGGTGATCGGGCTGCTGGCGCTGCATCTCGGCGCCATGGTCGCCCGGCCGGCGCTGCTGCTGGTCGGCTTCATCACCGTGAATATCGAAGGCAGCGTCCTGCGGGATCCGGGCCTCATCGTCTATGCCTTCGAACTCGTCGCCTTCCAACTGCTGATGGCGTTCTGCCTCATCGGCCTGGTGCGCGAGAGGCGGGAACGTCATTTCGAGGAGGCGGCGCTGGTCGACGATCTGACCGGGCTGCTCAACCGGCGGGGATTCCAGTCCCGTATCCGCGAGGTCGTCGCCGGCGGCGGGCCGATGGCGGTGCTGGCGCTGGACCTCGACCGCTTCAAGAGCATCAACGACGTCTATGGCCATGCCGCCGGCGACGACGTGCTGCGGCTTTTCGCGGATGTGCTGCGCGACAATCTGCGCGGTGCCGACATCGTGGCGCGTCTCGGCGGCGAGGAATTCGGCATCGTGCTGCCCGGCGCGGGGGAGGCGGCGGCCCGCGAGATCGCCGAGCGCATCCGCCTCGGCTTCCGCCGGTCCGGCGAGGGACTGCCGATGCACGAGGCGCGGCCTTCGGCCAGCATCGGCGTCGCCGCCGGTTTCCTGCCGCCGCTCGCCCCGGAGGCGGCCCTGGCAGCGCTGCAGGAGCAGGCGGATGCGGCGCTCTACGCCGCCAAGCGGGGCGGGCGCGACCGCGTGGTGGTCCATGGCGTCGGCGAGGGGGCGGCGGAACGGCCCGACCCGGGATTGAAGGCGGCGGCCCCCTGAGGCGGCGTCCGCCGCTCGCCCGGGCCGGACGGCCGGAATGCCTGATGAAAAAGGGCGCCGTCGGCGCCCTTTCCGTCTTGTCCGCGGTGAGAAGACGGGGCGGGGAAAACCCGCCCCGGCCGGATCACACCGAATAGTACATCTCGAACTCGACCGGGTGCGGCGTCATTTCGAAGCGCATCACCTCGGTCATCTTCAGCTCGATATAGGCGTTGATGAAGTCGTCCTCGAACACGCCGCCCTTCTTGAGGAACTCGCGGTCCTTGTCGAGCGACACCAGCGCCTCGCGCAGCGAGCCGCAGACGGTCGGGATCTTCTTCAGCTCGCGCGGGGGCAGATCGTAGAGATCCTTGTCCATCGCCGGGCCGGGATCGATCTTGTTCTGGATGCCGTCGAGGCCGGCCATCAGCAGCGCGGCGAAGGCGAGGTAGGGGTTCGCGCCGGGGTCCGGGAAGCGGGTCTCGACGCGCTTCGCCTTCGGCGAGGTGGTGTAGGGGATGCGGCAGGACGCCGAGCGGTTGCGCGCCGAATAGGCGAGCAGCACCGGGGCCTCATAGCCCGGGACCAGACGCTTGTAGGAGTTGGTCAGCGGGTTGGTGAAGGCGTTCAGCGCCTTGGCGTGCTTGATGATGCCGCCGATGTACCACAGGCATTCCTGGCTGAGGTCGGCATATTTGTTGCCGGCGAACTGCGGCTTGCCGTCCTTCCAGATCGACTGGTGCACATGCATGCCGGAGCCGTTGTCGCCATAGACGGGCTTGGGCATGAAGGTGGCGGTCTTGCCGTAGACGTTGGCGACCTGGTGGATGCAGTACTTGTAGACCTGCAGGTGGTCGGCCATCGTCACCAGGGTGTTGAACTTCAGCCCCAGCTCGTGCTGGGCGGAAGCCACCTCGTGATGGTGCTTCTCGACCTTGGCGCCCATGCGGGCCATCGCCGCCAGCATCTCGCCGCGCATGTCCTGCGCGCTGTCCACCGGGGGAACCGGGAAGTAGCCGCCCTTGGTGCGCACGCGGTGGCCGAGATTGCCGCCTTCATATTCCGTGTCGCCATTGGTCGGCAGCTCGCTCGAATCGAGCTTGAAGCCGGTGTTGTACGGGTCGGCCATGAAGCGGACGTCGTCGAAGATGAAGAACTCGGCCTCGGGACCGACATAGACGGTGTCGCCGATGCCGGTGCTCTTCAGATAGGCCTCGGCCTTCTTGGCGATGCCGCGCGGGTCGCGGCCATAGGGCTCGCCGGTGGTCGGCTCCAGCACGTCGCAGACGACGACGAGGGTCGTCTCGGCGAAGAACGGGTCGATGCTGACCGAATCGAGGTCCGGCTGCAGGTGCATGTCGGATTCGTTGATCGCCTTCCAGCCGGCGATGGACGAACCGTCGAACGCCTGCCCCTCGGCGAAGAAATCCTCGTCCACCATCGAGATGTCGAAGGTGACGTGCTGCCACTTGCCGCGCGGGTCGGTGAAGCGCAAGTCGACGTATTTTACGTCGTTGTCCTTGATGAGCTTCAGGACGTCCTTGGCCGTCGTCATAGTATCTTGCCTCTGATTGCACTGCCTTTGATCGGCAGCGGGGTTTGCCGGGCGTAGAATGGAGCCCGGCAACGCCCGTCAGATGGCGTCGACGCCGGACTCCCCGGTGCGGATGCGGATCGCCTCCTCGATGTTGGAAACGAAAATCTTGCCATCGCCGATGCGGCCGGTCTGGGCCGCGCGCCGGATGGCATCGATCGCCGTCTCCACCATCTCGTCGCCTACGACGACCTCGATCTTCACCTTGGGCAGGAAGTCTACCACGTACTCGGCGCCACGGTAGAGTTCCGTGTGCCCTTTCTGACGGCCAAAACCCTTGGCCTCGGTGACGGTGATGCCCTGCAGGCCGACTTCCTGCAGCGCCTCCTTCACCTCGTCGAGCTTGAAGGGTTTGATGATGGCCTCAATCTTCTTCATCTGATCTCGTCTCCCTGGCCCGCCCGTCAGCCGCGACCGAGCCACCCGCGTCAAAGCAGAACCCATGCCAAGCACGATAGCAGCGCTGTAAGTCGCATGATATCAGCTTGTTTGGCGGCCGATGATCCCGCCCGCGGCGGATGGTCTTTCCCGGCTGATTATTTCTTGTGCGATACGATCAATAAATAGGCTGCTTTCGGCGCGGTATGGCGGCCGGTCCTGCGTTTAAATTGGGCAAAACATGCCGCTTTGCCGCTTGAGGGGGCGAAGGAGAAGGCGAGAGATGTCCACAGCCTTGCGCGCGCCGCTGCCGGAAGGGCCAGGAATCGAGCTGCTGACTCCCGCCGAGATGGGGCGGGCGGACGCCGCGACCATCGCCGGCGGCACTCCCGGCACCGTGCTCATGGAGCGGGCCGGCGCGGCGGTGGCGCAGGCGGCGGCGCGGCGATGCCTACCGGGCGGCCAGGTGCTGGTGCTGTGCGGGCCGGGCAATAATGGCGGCGACGGCTTCGTGGCGGCGCGGCGGCTGGCGGGGCAGGGCTACCGCGTGAGGCTGGCGCTGCTCGGCTCGCCCTCGCGGCTGCGCGGCGATGCCGCCGCCATGGCCGCCCTGTGGACCGGTGAGGTGGACGATGCGGCCGATGTCGATGTCGGCGCGGCCGATCTGATCGTCGACGCGCTGTTCGGCGCCGGCCTCGCCCGCGACCTCGACCCAGAGGTCCGCGCCCTCGTCGGGCGGGTGAACGCGGCCGGCGTGCCGGTGCTGGCGGTCGACCTGCCCTCGGGCATAGACGGGGCGACCGGCGCGGTGCGCGGCGCCGCCATCCGGGCGAGCGCGAGCGTCACCTTCTTCCGACCGAAGCCGGGACATGTGCTGATGCCCGGGCGGCTGCATGCGGGAGCCGTGGAGGTGGCCGATATCGGGATCGGCCGGGAGGTGCTGGAGGAGATCCGTCCCCGGGCCTTCGCCAATGTCCCCTCGCTCTGGGCGACGCATTTTCCGCTGCCGCGCGTGGACGGGCACAAATATTCGCGCGGGCATCTGGTGGCGGTCTCCGGCCCGGCTTCCGCCACCGGGGCGACGCGGCTGGCGGCGAAGGCGGCGCTGCGGGCCGGGGCGGGACTGGTGACGGTGGCGTGCCCGCCGGACGCGCTGGCCATCCACGCCGCGAATCTCTCCGCGGTGATGGTGCGGCCGATCGACGATGCCGAGGAACTGGCGCAGCTGCTCGCCGATGCCCGGCTCGGCACGGTGGTGCTGGGCCCCGGCGCCGGGGTGGGGCCGCAGACGCGGGCCAAGCTGGCGGCGGCGGCCGAGCGGCGGCTGGTGGTCGACGCCGACCTGATCAGCTCCTTCGCCGGCGACGCGAAGGGGCTGGCGCGGGCGCTGGCGGCGGCACCGGCGGCGGTGGTCACGCCGCATGACGGCGAATTCGCCCGCCTGTTCGCCGGCGAGGCTTCGGTGCTGGAGGCGCCGTCGAAACTGGAGCGGGCGCGGGCCGGGGCGGCGCTGCTCGGCGCGGTGCTGCTGATCAAGGGGCCGGACACGGTGGTGGCGAGCCCGGACGGGCGGGCCTGCGTGGCCGCCAACGCGCCGCCCTACATCGCCACCGCCGGCGCCGGCGACGTGCTGGCGGGGATGATCGGGGGGCTGCTGGCGCAGGGCATGCCGGGATTCGAGGCGGCGAGCGCGGCGGTGTGGCTGCATGGCGAGGCGGGAAGGGAGGCGGGGCCGGGTCTGGTCGCCGACGACCTCGTCGAGGCGCTCAGGCCGGTCTATCGGCGGCTGTTTCCGCAGCTGGGGTTCGCGGGGTGAGCGCTGGCGGGGGAGGGGCTGCGTGCTTCGAGGCTCGCTGCGCTCGCACCTCGGCATGAGGGGCATGAGGTGGGGGGGGCTTTCGGCAGGGGGGGCCGCGGGAATGCGGTCCGGTCTCCTGAGCGCTGACCTCGATCGCAGAAACGCCGTCATGCCCGGGCGGGGCCCGGGCATCCACGCCTTGGACCGGACGCGCCGTGCGGGAGCGAAGACGTCGCTGGCGGGGGAGGGGCTGCGTGCTTCGAGGCTCGCTGCGCTCACGCCTCAGCATGAGGGGGGTGGCTGGGGGGCGTGAGAGGGCGTGCTTTCGGCAGGGGAGCGGGGCGGGAATGCGGTTCGGTCTCCTGAGCGCTGACCTCGATCGCAGAAACGCCGTCATGCCCGGGTGGGGTTTGGGCATTCACGTTTCGGGCCGGTGCGCCCGGCGGAGCCGAAGGCGTGGATAGCCGGAACAAGTCCGGCCATGACGTCGTGCGGGTGGGGGGGCGGCCTGGCTTGGCCCAGCCCAGCCCGTCCCGCCTGTCCCGTCCCGCCTGTCCCGTCCCGCCTGTCCCGTCCCGCCTGTCCCGTCCCGCCTGTCCCGTCCCGCCTGTCCCGTCCCGCCTGTCCCGTCCGTCCCGTCCCGTCCGTCCCGTCCCCTCCGTCCCGTCCGTCCCGTCCCCTCCGTCCCGTCCCGTCCCGTCCGTCCCGTCCCCTCCGTCCCGTCCGTCCCGTCCCGTCCGTCCCGTCCCGTCCGTCCCGTCCCGTCCCCTCCGTCCCGTCCGTCCCGTCCGTCCCGTCCCGTCCCGTCCCGTCCCCTCCGTCCCGTCCCGCCCAACCCCGTCCCGCCCGGCCCGGACGCTCGTCGCCGGATGATCATTCTCCACCGAACCGTCATCATCCCGGCCGCAGCGCCGCTTCGAACCGGGACGGCTCCCCGGGGCTTGCCGAAGGCGAGACCCGCTGCGTGCGCCGCCTCGCCTCGATGCGAGCGGGAATGACGGTCAGGCCCCGGGGCGGGGCCAGTAGCCAAGACCATCGGGATGGGGCGCGCGATTCGCAGGTCCGCGAAGGGACGGCGGCCCTCGGCGCCCGCGGTCCCGTGTGCGGGAGGCCGGCCCTCCGGCCTTTCGCCGGTCGCCTCCGTGGCCCGATCCTCACATGTATTTTGCTCTGGCGCCGGGGCAGGTCCGTGCTATAAGCCCGCACCCGGCTGGCGGCACCTATTCGGGTGCGCGCGTCCGTGTGCCTTGGTCGATGGCGTATGCCGAGGACCGGAGCGGCGGCGCGTAAAGCGGGCGTGGCGGAACTGGTAGACGCGCTGGATTTAGGTTCCAGTGACGAAAGTCGTGGGGGTTCGAGCCCCTCCGCCCGCACCAGGGTTTGCCCCTCCGTTGCCGCCGAGTCCGAACCCCATCGTCGAGGGCAGAGGCCGTTCCGTGCGGCGCCGCTCTCGCAATCGACGCTATCAGACACGCCGCGACGCGGCGCTCACGACGAAGGCCGAACGACAATGCAGGTCACCGAACTCCTCGCCGAAGGTCTCAAGCGCGAATATCGCGTGGTGCTGCCGGCCAGCGAACTGGACGCCAAGGCGAATGCCCGCCTCGACGAGATGAAGGACAAGGTCCGCCTCAACGGCTTCCGGCCGGGCAAGGTGCCGGTCGCCCATCTCAAGCGCATGTACGGCAAGTCCGTGCTGGCCGAGGTGATCGACCAGGCGGTGAACGAGGCCAACTCCAAGATCGTCGAGGACAACGGCTTCAAGCTGGCGCTGCAGCCCAAGGTCGAGCTGCCGCAGGACCAGGCGGTGGTGCAGGAGGTCATCGACGGCAAGGCCGACCTCTCCTACACCGTCGGCCTCGAGGTGCTGCCGAAGATCGAGCTCGGCGACTTCAAGTCGATCTCGCTGGAGAAGCCGGTCCTCGCCGTGACCGACGAGGAAGTCGACGAGGCGGTGAACCGCATCGCCGAGGCCAACCGGCCGTTCTCCGACAAGGAAGGCGCCGCCGAGAAGGGCGACCGCGTCACCATCTCCTTCGTCGGCAAGATCGACGGCGAGGCGTTCGAGGGCGGCTCCGCCGAGGACGTGCCGCTGGTGATCGGCTCGGGCAGCTTCATCCCCGGCTTCGAGGACCAGCTCACCGGCATCAAGGCCGACGAGACCCGCACCGTGAAGGTGGCCTTCCCGGCCGAGTACCAGGCCGCGCATCTCGCCGGCAAGGATGCCGAGTTCGAGACCACCGCCAAGAAGATCGAGGCGCCCGGCGAGCTGAAGCTCGACGACGAGTTCGCCAAGACCCTCGGCATGGACAGCCTCGAGGCGCTGAAGGAGACGGTGAAGAGCCGCATCGTGCAGGAGCACGCCGCCGCCAGCCGCGCCAAGGTGAAGCGTCGCCTGCTCGACGCGCTGGACGGCCTGCACCAGTTCGACGTGCCGCCGACCCTGGCCGAGCAGGAATTCGAAGGCATCTGGGGTTCCGTCACCCAGGAGATGGAACAGCAGAAGAAGAGCTTCGCCGACGAGGGCACCACCGAGGAGGAAGCCCGCGCCGACTACGACAAGATCGCCAAGCGCCGCGTGCGCCTCGGTCTGGTGCTCGCCGAGATCGGCGAGAAGAACAACATCCAGGTCTCCGACGACGAGGTGACCCGCGCCGTCGTCGAGCGCGCCCGCCAGTTCCCCGGCCAGGAGCAGCAGGTGTGGGAGTTCTACCGCAAGAACGCCCAGGCGCTCGCCACCCTGCGCGCGCCGATCTTCGAGGAGAAGGTCGTCGACTTCCTGCTGGAGCTCGCCAATGTGACCGAGAAGCCGGTCACCCGCGAGGAGCTCTATGCCGACGACGAGGCCGAGAAGGCCGCCTGAGCCATCCGGCGGGCCGCGCATCCGGCGCGGCCTTTTCGGGGGCGCGCGCCTGAGGTCCGTCTCGGGGGGCATCTGACGCCCATCTCGGGGGCACGCCACCTTGAAGCCACCTTGGGGCAAACCCTGGAGCCACCTCATCCTGAGGTGCCCGGCTGCAGGCCGGGCCTCGAAGGAGGGGCGTCCGGGCGCGCTTCGCCCAGCCTCCTTCGAGGCTCGCTGCGCTCATACCTCGGGATGAGGGCGGGCGGTCGGGCGGCAAGTGTCGCGACGTGCTCCCTCTCCCCGACGGGGAGAGGGCTGGGGTGAGGGGCCTTCCCGGCCTCCCGATGTCGTCCCCCCCCTCCACCGACCCGCTTCGCGGGCCACCTCTCCCCCATGGGGGAGGGAAGTTCAGGGGGCGGTCTTCCGTTTCGGGGGAGAAGGACAGTTTGGGCCTTCCTCTCACTTGGGGGAGGGGAAGCTCGGGGTGCTCCCTTTCCTGCTGGGCAGGGGCCTTGCTCCCTGTCGGGGAAAGCGCCAGCATCGCCTCCGGGCGGGTGTGGATTGCGCAGGGGCCGCTTCGCAGAGGCGGCTCCTTTTGCGTTTCAGGCGCCGGCAGCCGCGATGGATGGCCGCACCGGCGTGATGGCGCGGTCGGCTTGATACGGCCCGATAGAGGGCGGTCCGTCGTGCCCGCACCGGCGTGGCGAGGTTCCGTCATGGCGGGGTCGGTTTGATCCGGCCCGATAGGGAGCGGTCCGTCGTGGCCGCACCAGCATGGTGTGGTCCCGTCGTGCCGCGGTCGGCTTGATGCGGCCCGACATGGCGTGGCGTCGTGGCCGACATGGCGGCACCTCGTGGACGGAGCGCGGGCGGGGCGCGCGGGCGGGCTCGCCGCCGCGTCGTCCCGGGTTCCGGTCCTCGCGGCCGGGTCCGTCGCCGCTCCCGTCGTCCGCTCCTGTCGTTCGCTCCCTTGCGCAAGGCGCGGACAATGCCGACATTGGAGACGTCCGGCCCCTCCGGTTTCGGGTGGGCATGGACCGTCCGGGCCGCCAGGCTCGGATGAGGAAGGCCATGGCCTTCCACCGTTCAGCGTCCCGCGGGCCCCGGGACGCCGCCTTCGAGACGGTGCCGCGCACGCGGCTGTCGAGGGCGCGAGCTTCGGGCTGGTCGGGACGCGCTTTCCCACTATTGTGGGCCACGAGAGGGATTCGCGGGCAGCCTTCCGCCCGCCGCCGAGGAAGAGACGATGCGTGATCCGATCGATACCTACATGAACTACCTCGTCCCGATGGTGGTCGAGCAGACCAACCGGGGCGAGCGCTCCTACGACATCTATTCGCGCCTCCTGAAGGAGCGCATCATCTTCCTGACCGGGCCGGTCGAGGACGGCATGTCGACGCTGATGGTGGCGCAGCTGCTGTTCCTGGAAGCCGAGAATCCCAAGAAGGAAATCTCGATGTACATCAACTCGCCGGGCGGGGTGGTGACGTCGGGGCTCGCCATCTACGACACCATGCAGTTCATCAAGCCGGCGGTGTCGACGCTGTGCATCGGCCAGGCGGCCTCGATGGGCTCGCTGCTGCTCGCCGCCGGCGAGAAGGACATGCGCTTCGCGCTGCCCAACGCGCGAATCATGGTGCACCAGCCTTCCGGTGGCTATCAGGGCCAGGTGACGGACATCCTGATCCATGCCCGCGAGGTCGAGAGCCTCAAGCGGCGCCTCAACGAGATCTATGTCCACCATACCGGGCAGGAGCTCAAGAAGGTCGAGGACGCGCTGGAGCGCGACAACTTCATGACCTCCGATGCGGCCAAGGCGTTCGGGATCATCGACAAGGTGATCGACAAGCGTCCCGACGACGCACCCGCCAAGGCCTGACCATCATCGCCAAATATCGTACGAGATCGTGTTTTCCGGGCAACGGCGGCTTCCTATATGAGAGGAAGAGCGGGCTGTCCGGGAAACCGGCACTTGCACACGGGGCGGCATCGCGCTTGCATGGGTGACATGCATGACGACGGTTTGCGTGATGCGGCAGCGTGCGTGATTGTTGATCGGGAGGTGTGACGAGGCGAAGACAGGCGGCGTTCGGCCCGCGCGAAAGCGGGGACGGCACGATTGCCTGCTTGATCGGTTCGGTTAACCCATGCTTGGCTAGACTATCGGCTTGGCGTGGTCGGCTTGCCGGCGGATCAGACCCTCGGGTCACTTCCTGACAGACGGCCCTGATGCCGTCGCGTTTCTCCCTCTTGGAGGCCCGCGGCGGCCTGCGAGACTGAGGCGAGGCCGGGCATCCCCGGTCCGCCGAGCGGACGGAGAGACGCATGAGCAAGGTTGGCGGCAGCGACAGCAAGAACACCCTCTACTGCTCGTTCTGCGGCAAAAGCCAGCACGAGGTCCGCAAGCTGATTGCGGGACCCACCGTGTTCATCTGCGATGAATGCGTCGAGCTGTGCATGGACATCATCCGCGAGGAGAACAAGTCCTCGCTGGTGAAGTCCCGCGACGGGATTCCCACCCCCAAGGAGATCTGCAAGGTCCTTGACGACTACGTCATCGGCCAGTTCCACGCCAAGCGCGTGCTCTCCGTGGCGGTGCACAACCATTACAAGCGGCTCAACCACGCCACCAAGCATGGCGATGTCGAGCTCGCCAAGTCCAACATCATGCTGATCGGGCCGACCGGCTCGGGCAAGACGCTGCTCGCGCAGACGCTCGCCCGCATCCTCGACGTGCCCTTCACCATGGCGGACGCGACGACGCTGACCGAGGCGGGCTATGTCGGCGAGGATGTCGAGAACATCATCCTCAAGCTGCTGCAGTCGGCCGACTACAATGTCGAGCGGGCGCAGCGCGGCATCGTCTATATCGACGAGATCGACAAGATCAGCCGCAAGTCGGACAACCCGTCCATCACCCGCGATGTCTCGGGCGAGGGCGTGCAGCAGGCGCTGCTGAAGATCATGGAAGGCACGGTCGCCTCCGTGCCGCCGCAGGGCGGGCGCAAGCATCCGCAGCAGGAGTTCCTGCAGGTCGACACGACGAACATCCTGTTCATCTGCGGCGGCGCCTTCGCCGGGCTGGACAAGATCATCTCCTCGCGCGGCAAGGGCACCTCGATCGGCTTCGGCGCGGTGGTTTCCGCTCCCGAGGACCGCAAGCCGGGCGAGGTGTTCCGCGAGGTCGAGCCGGAGGACCTGCTGAAGTACGGGCTGATCCCGGAATTCATCGGCCGCCTGCCGGTGATCGCCACGCTCGAGGACCTCGACGAGGCGGCGCTGAAGAAGATCCTCGCCGAGCCGAAGAACGCGCTGGTGAAGCAGTACCAGCGGCTGTTCGAGATGGAGAATGTCGAGCTCACCATCCATGAGGAGGCGCTGGGCGCCATCGCCCGCAAGGCCATCGAGCGCAAGACCGGCGCCCGCGGCCTGCGCTCGATCATGGAGGGCATCCTGCTCGACACCATGTTCGACCTGCCGGGCCTCGAAGGCGTGGAAGAGGTGGTGATCTCCAAGGAGGTCGTCGAGCAGAACGCGCGTCCGCTCTACATCTATGCGGACCGTGCCGCCGGCGATGCGGGCGCGAGTGCCTGACGGGGCGCCACAGACGCATACGGCCGGGCGCGCGCGTCCGGCCGGGGCTTCCCGGAGGCGCCGGACCCGCGCTGCCGCGCCGGGCGCGGCGGCGGCTTCCCGCGGGGCGCAGGCCGCCCTTGACGGCGAGGGACGGCATCTCCATCTGAGCTTCAACACCCGGTCGTCGATCGGATCGACCTGCTCCAAGCGGTCTAACCTCCCGCCATCGCAGAGAGATTTTCGCTCGCGTTCCGGCCGCATTGCGGCACGGTCCCACGGACAGCTGCGCGGATGCCTTCGGGGCGGTTGCCTTCAGGGTCCTGCGCAAAGCTCCGGCGGCCGGCCGGCAACAGAAAGGAAAGAGCCATGACGAGCCAGAAGCCTCGCACCGCGCTCACGCCCGGCGTTCCGCAGACCTTCCCGGTCCTGCCGTTGCGCGACATCGTCGTCTTTCCGCACATGATCGTGCCCCTCTTCGTCGGCCGCGAGAAGTCGATCCGCGCGCTGGAAGAGGTCATGCGCAACGACACGTTCATCCTGCTCGCCACGCAGGAGAACGCGTCCGACGACGATCCCGCCACCGACGCCATCTACAAGATCGGCACGCTCGCTTCCGTGCTGCAGCTACTGAAGCTGCCCGACGGCACCGTGAAGGTGCTGGTCGAAGGCATTTCGCGCGCCAAGGTCAGCCACTACACCGACCGCAGCGACCTCTACGAGGCCGAGGCGGTGGCGCTGGAGGAGGACGCGGGCAACAAGATCGAGGCGGAAGCGCTCGGCCGCTCGGTGCTGGCCGAATTCGAGAGCTATGTGAAGCTCAACAAGAAGGTCTCGCCGGAAGTCGTCGGCGTCGTCACCCAGATCGAGGACCACTCGAAGCTGGCCGACACCGTCGCCTCGCATCTCGCGGTGAAGATTCCCGAGAAGCAGGCGGTGCTGGAGATCCTCAAGGTCCCCGCCCGGCTGGAGAAGGTGCTCTCGCTGATGGAGAGCGAGATCTCGGTCCTGCAGGTCGAGAAGCGCATCCGCACGCGCGTCAAGCGCCAGATGGAGAAGACCCAGCGCGAGTACTATCTCAACGAGCAGATGAAGGCGATCCAGAAGGAGCTGGGCGACGGCGAGGAAGGCCGCGACGAGCTCGCCGAGCTGGAAGAGCGCATCAAGACCATCAAGCTCTCCAAGGAGGCCCGCGAGAAGGCGACGCACGAGCTGAAGAAGCTCCGGCAGATGTCGCCGATGTCGGCGGAAGCCACCGTGGTGCGCAACTATCTCGACTGGCTGCTGTCGATCCCGTGGGGCAACCGCTCCAAGGTCAAGAAGGACCTGCCTTTCGCGCAGGGCCTGCTCGACGCCGAGCATTACGGCCTCGACAAGGTGAAGGAGCGCATCCTCGAATATCTCGCGGTGCAGAGCCGTCAGAACAAGCTGACCGGCCCGATCCTGTGCCTCGTCGGCCCGCCCGGCGTCGGCAAGACCTCGCTCGGCAAGTCGATCGCCAAGGCGACGGGTCGCGAATTCGTGCGCATGTCGCTCGGCGGCGTGCGTGACGAGGCCGAGATCCGCGGCCACCGGCGCACCTATATCGGCTCCATGCCGGGCAAGATCATCCAGTCGATGCGCAAGGCCAAGAAGGCCAACCCGCTGATCCTGCTGGACGAGATCGACAAGATGGGCGCCGACTTCCGCGGCGATCCCTCGGCGGCGCTGCTCGAGGTGCTCGACCCCGCGCAGAACTCGACCTTCAACGACCATTACCTGGAGGTCGATTACGACCTGTCGAACGTGATGTTCGTGACGACGGCGAACACGCTGAACATTCCGCCGGCCCTGCTGGACCGCATGGAAGTGATCCGCATCGCCGGCTACACCGAGGACGAGAAGGCCGAGATCGCCAAGAAGCACCTGATCGCCCAGGCGCTGACCAAGCACGGCCTGAAGCCCGAGGAATGGTCGATCGACGACGAGGCGCTGCTCACCCTGATCCGCCGCTACACGCGGGAAGCGGGCGTGCGCAACCTCGAGCGCGAGATCTCCAACCTCGCGCGCAAGGTGGTGAAGGACCTCATGCTCACCAAGAAGAAGAGCGTGAAGATCACCGTCGCGCAGCTGGAGGAGTATCTCGGGCCGCCGAAGTTCCGCTACGGCGAGGCCGAGCTCGAGGACCAGGTCGGCGTGGTGACGGGTCTTGCCTGGACGGAAGTCGGCGGCGAGATCCTGACCATCGAAGGCGTCATGATGCCCGGCAAGGGCAAGATGACGGTCACGGGCAACCTGCGCGACGTGATGAAGGAATCGATCTCGGCGGCGGCGTCCTATGTCCGCTCGCGGGCCGTCGATTTCGGCATCGAACCGCCGCTGTTCGAGCGCCGGGACATCCATGTTCACGTTCCCGAAGGGGCGACCCCGAAGGACGGCCCCTCGGCCGGCGTCGCCATGGCGACCGTGCTGACCTCGGTGCTGACCGGCATCCCGATCCGCCGCGACATCGCCATGACCGGCGAGATCACGCTGCGCGGCCGGGTGCTGCCGATCGGCGGCCTCAAGGAGAAGCTGCTCGCGGCGCTGCGCGCGGGCATCAAGAAGGTGCTCATCCCCGAGGAGAACGCCAAGGACCTGGCTGATATCCCGGACAATGTGAAGAACGCGCTGGAGATCGTGCCGGTGTCGCGGATGGACGAAGTGCTCCGCCACGCGCTGATCCGCCAGCTCGAACCGATCGTGTGGGAAGAGAAGCCTGTCGATGCCCCCGCGCCGGTCGAGCCGGTGATCGCACGCGAGGAAGGCGGCGGCGTCGCCGCCCACTAAGCGTTTGCCTGCCTGAAGAGAGGACGGCCCCGGAGACATTCCGGGGCCGTTTTCGTATCTGCCGCCGGCCGCCTCGGCCGGCGCCGGACCGGGACACCCGGGCGCTTCCGCCGCCACGCTCAAATTGGAGGCGTACCAAACATCTCACCTTTGACCTATCCAGATACCTCAATGTGCATAAAACCGTTTATTCATGCGGGTTCTGGGGGCGATCATGCTTGCAATCGCCGCAATTTAGGGAAAGGTACGCGCCCGTCGTCCGTGCACCCCACTGACGATTCTTGTGCAATCAAGGGAAGGAACGGTCTCATGACCACGAAGAACGAACTCGTCGCCGCCGTGGCCGAGCAGGCCAAGCTGACGAAGGCGGCCGCCGCCGCCGCGGTCGACGCGACCTTCGATGCCATTGCCGCTTCGCTGAAGGCCGGCGAGGAAGTGAAGCTGATCGGTTTCGGCAGCTTCTCCGTCGTTACCCGCGCCGCCCGCGAGGGCCGCAACCCGCGCACCGGCAACCCGGTGAAGATCGAGGCTTCCAAGGCGCCGAAGTTCACGCCCGGCAAGGGCCTGAAGGAAACCGTCAACGGCTGATCCGGCCGGACGCGCGGATCGGGGCGCGCGGGCCACGCAAGTGGGCGCGCCCTGCCGCAGCCGGCCTCGGCCGGCTCGACCGGTGGGGGGCCGGTCCGCCCCTTGGAGGGGCTGCTCCAGCCGGATGATCCGGGTGGAAAACGGGGCCGCCGGGGCGGAATGCTCCGGGACGGAAGGGCGGCGTCGCCGACTGGCTTCGCCGACGATCCACCGGGCCGCCGCCGGTTCTCGCGGCCGAACGGGCCGCACAGCTTCGGCGCCGACTGGCCCAGCGGCCGATGGCCGCCTCCCTCGATCAACACCCCATCTCTTTTCCCGGGCGGCGTGCCGACGGGTTTCCGGCCGCTCCGGCCGGAATATGCGGCAAGGCCGTTTACGCGGCGGTCGATTCCGATTATCTCGCCATCAGCCGGTCGGAACCGGCGGGCGCCGTCACCGGCCGCGGTCTCGCGGCGGCGGGACGACGTCCGGGCACGCAGCGGCAGGGCCGCGGGTCGGCGAGGGCGGTTAGCTCAGTTGGTAGAGCATCTCGTTTACACCGAGAGGGTCGGCGGTTCGAGCCCGTCACCGCCCACCACCGGCGCCCCTGCATCGGCAAGGCCGCCGGCCGCAAGCCGCCGGCCTTCCTTCAATTCGTCAGCAGCCGTCGCAGACGATCGCGACCGGCCGGAGCCGGCCGGAGGCCGGGTGGGAAGAACGTGAAACTCGTCCTCTTCGATTGCGACGGAACGCTGGTCGACAGCCAGCATGTCATCGTCTCCGCCATGACCCGCGCCTTCGCCCGCGCCGGCATCGAGCGCCCCTCGCGCGAGGCGATCCTCGGCATTGTCGGGCTGTCGCTGGTGGAGGCGATGCGCACGCTCGGCAACCACGCGCCGGAATTTCCGGCCGAGGAACTGGCCGGCTTCTACCGCGCGGCGTTCCACGATCTGCGCGACGAGGGCAATTTCACCGAGCCGATGTTCCCCGGCATGCGCGACCTCGTCGAGACGCTGCACCGGCGCGACGACGTGCTGATCGGCATGGCCACCGGCAAGTCGCAGCGCGGCGTCGCCTCGGTGCTCAAGCATCACGGCATGGAAGGCCGCTTCGTCACCATCCAGACGGCCGACGACGCGCCGTCCAAGCCGCATCCGGCCATGGTGCAGCAGGCGATGGCGGCGGTGGGCGCCTCGGCGCGCGACACGGTGCTGATCGGCGACACCAGCTTCGACATGATCATGGCGCGCGCCGCCGGGGTGGGCGCCATCGGCGTCACCTGGGGCTATCACGCGCCGGAGATGCTGGAGGAGGGCGGGGCGCACCTGCTGGTCAACAGCGCCGACGAGCTGGCGCGCGGGCTCGACGATCTCTGGCGCCTGCTGGCGTCGGAGCCCACCGCGGAGGCGGTGCGATGAGCCTCGGCAACGCCGCCGCGCCGATCAAGCGCTTCTACAAGGAGGTGGGCACCGCGGCGGGGCCGGCCGGCTTCCAGGTGCAGCTCGACGGCCGCCCGGTGCGCACGCCCGGCCGCAACCCGCTCGCGCTGGCGAGCGAGGCGCTGGCACGCGAGGTCGCCGCCGAATGGGCGGCGCAAGGCGAGACCCTCGACCCGCTCTCCATGCCGCTCACCCGTCTCGTCAACTCGGCGCTGGACGGCGTGGTGGCGGCGAAGGAGGAGGTGGGGGCGGAAGTGGTGCGCTATGCCGGCTCCGACCTGGTGTGCTACCGCGCCGAGGGACCGGCGCGGCTGGTGGCGCTGCAGGCGGAACTCTGGGACCCGGTGCTCGCCTTCGCGCAGGAGCGGCTCGACGCCCGTTTCCGGCTCGCGGAAGGGGTGATGCCGGTCGCCCAGCCGCCGGAGGCGCTCGACGCGATCCGGGCGAGCCTGCCGGACGAGCCGCTGCGGCTCGCCGCGCTCAACCTGATGACCGTGCTGAGCGGTTCGGCGCTGATCTCCCTGGCGGTGCTGCACGGACGGCTGACCGCGGACGAGGCCTGGCGCGCCGCGCATATCGACGAGGAAGTGCAGGAACAGGCCTGGGGCACCGACCACGAGGCCGAGTTGCGCCGGCAGGCGCGCTGGCGCGACTTCCGCGCCGCGGCGCGGCTGCTGGAACTGGTCGGGGCGGCCTGAGGGGAGCGAGGATTGGGATCCGACGCGGCACCATCGCCTCACCGCATCCCCGAGGGGCTGCGGGTCTATGCGTTCGGCGACATTCACGGCCGGCTCGACCTGCTCGACAAGCTGCTGGCGGCGGTCGAGCGCGATTCGCGCGGCCATGCCGAGACGCGTTTCGTCTTCCTCGGCGATCATATCGACCGCGGGCCGGACAGCCGCGGGGTGATCGAGCGGCTCATCCAGCTGAAGGCCGAGCGCGGGGCCATCTGCCTCGCGGGCAATCACGAGGCGCTGATGCTGGCGGGGCTCGACGGCACCGGCCCACTGGAGCGTTGGCTCGCCAATGGCGGCGATGCGGTGCTCGCCTCCTATGGCATCAAGGCGCGGGCATATGGCGGGTCCGACGACGAAGCCGGGTTGCGGCGGGCGCTCGAGGCGGCGCTTCCGGCCGAGCACATGGAATTCCTGCGCACGCTTGGCACCAGCGCCAGCTTCGGCGACTATTTCTTCTGCCATGCCGGGGTGCGGCCCGGCGTCGCGCTGGACCGGCAGACCGAGCACGACCTGATCTGGATCCGCCGCGCCTTCCTCGATTCCACCGCCGATTTCGGCAAGCGGGTGGTGCATGGGCACACGCCGGTGGCGCGGGTCGACATCCGCGCCAACCGCATCGATGTCGATACCGGCGCCTTCAAGACCGGCCGGCTGAGCTGCGTGGCGCTCGAGGGCGCGCGGGTGCGGGTGCTGCATACGTGAGGCATGATAGGTGAGGCAGGGCGGGCGCTCCGCCCGTGCCCTCCGCCGATGGTCGCTTCGCCAATGCCCGCCGGCGCGGTCTCGCTTTGAAACGCCGCTGGTGCTGTGCTAAGCGACCCGCCATGTTCGCACGGGCGCGCGGGGCATGCTTCTCCGGCCAGACCGCCGCGCCCGGAGCCACGGAGGCCTCCTGATGTCGTCGCCCGCCCAAGCCGCCAGCCATGCCTTCTTCTCGGCGGGCCTCGCCGAGACCGATCCCGAGCTCGCCGCCGCGATCTCGGCCGAACTCGGTCGCCAGCGCGACGAGATCGAGCTGATCGCCTCGGAGAACATCGTCTCCCGCGCCGTGCTGGAGGCCCAGGGCTCGGTGCTGACCAACAAATATGCCGAGGGCTATCCGGGCCGGCGCTATTACGGCGGCTGCCAGTATGTCGATGTCGCCGAGAACCTCGCCATCGACCGCGCCAAGAAGCTGTTCGGCGCCGCCTTCGCCAATGTGCAGCCCAATTCCGGCAGCCAGGCGAACCAGGGCGTGTTCTTCGCGCTGCTGCAGCCGGGCGACACCTATCTCGGCCTCAACCTCGCCGCCGGCGGCCACCTCACCCACGGCTCGCCGGTGAACATGTCCGGCAAGTGGTTCAAGGCGGTGCCCTATGGCGTGCGCCCGGACGACCAGCGCATCGATTATGCCGAGGTGGCCAAGCTCGCCGAGGAGCACAAGCCGAAGCTGATCGTCGCCGGCGGCTCGGCCTATCCGCGCCATATCGACTTCGCGAAGATGCGCGAGATCGCCGATTCGGTCGGCGCCTACCTCATGGTGGACATGGCGCATTTCGCCGGCCTGGTGGCGGGCGGCGTGCACCCCTCGCCGGTGCCGCACGCGCATGTGGTGACCACCACCACCCACAAGACCCTGCGCGGCCCGCGCGGCGGCATGATCCTCACCAATGACGAGGACATCGCCAAGAAGATCAACTCGGCGATCTTCCCGGGCATCCAGGGCGGCCCGCTGATGCATGTCATCGCCGCCAAGGCGGTGGCCTTCGGCGAGGCGCTGCAGCCCTCGTTCAAGGTCTATGCGCAGAACGTCGTCGACAACGCCAAGGCGCTGGCCGAGAACCTGAAGGGCCACGGCTTCGAGATCGTCTCCGGCGGCACCGACACGCATCTGATGCTGGTCGACCTGCGGCCGAAGAAGCTCACCGGCAAGGTGTCGGAGATCGCGCTCGGGCGCGCCCACATCACCACCAACAAGAACGGCATCCCCTTCGATCCCGAAAAGCCGTTCGTGACCTCGGGCGTGCGCCTCGGCACCCCGGCGGGCACCACGCGCGGCTTCGGCGTCGCGGAGTTCCGCGAGATCGGCGACATGATCGCCGAGGTGCTCGACGTGCTGTCGCAGAAGGGCACCGACGAGGACAGCCTCACCGAGGCGACGGTGCGCGAGAAGGTGAAGGGCCTGCTGGCCCGCTTCCCGATCTACGGCTGAGGCCGGCTCTAAAAAGGAAACGCCATGCGCTGTCCCTATTGCGGGAGCCTCGACACCCAGGTGAAGGACTCCCGTCCCACCGAGGACAGCGCCGCCATTCGCCGCCGCCGCATCTGCCCGGATTGCGGCGGCCGCTTCACCACCTTCGAGCGGGTGCAGCTGCGGGAGCTCACCGTGCTGAAGCGCTCCGGCCGCCGCGTGCCGTTCGACCGCGACAAGCTGGCACGTTCCATCGAGGTGGCGCTGCGCAAGCGCCCGGTGGACCCGGAGCGGGTGGAGCGCCTCGTCTCCGGCCTGGTGCGCCGGCTGGAAAGCCAGGGCGAGAGCGAGATCACCTCGGAGGCGATCGGCGAGCTCGTCATGGAGAGCCTGAAGCAGCTCGACGACGTGGCCTATGTGCGCTTCGCCTCGGTGTACCGCAATTTCCGCGAGGCCAAGGACTTCCACGCGCTGATCGGCGAATTGCAGACCCGCGAGGGCGTGGTCGGCGGCGTGCCGACCAGTCTCCCGGCCGATATCGATGCCGATCCCGACAAGGACTGACGCCGCCGCGGCGGCGGCCGATCCGCTCCCCGGCGCCGGGGCGGCGGAGACGACGGGCATGGAGCGGCTGGACGCGGCGCTGATGGCCTCGGCGCTGGCGATGGGCCGGCGGCATCTCGGCCAGACCTGGCCGAACCCGGCGGTGGGCGCGGTGGTGGCCCGCTTCGACCACGGCGACAATCCGCTCATCCTCGGCCATGGTGCCACCGCCCCCGGCGGGCGCCCGCATGCCGAGCCGCTGGCGCTCGCCCAGGCCGGCGAGGCGGCGCGGGGGGCGACGCTCTATGTGACGCTGGAGCCATGCTCGCATCATGGCCGCACGCCGCCCTGCGTCGACGCCGTCCGCGCCGCCGGCATCGCCCGGGTGGTGGCGGCGATCGGCGATCCCGACGAGCGGGTGGCCGGGCGCGGCTTCTCGATCCTGCGCGAGGCGGGCATCGAGGTGACGGTCGGGCCGGGCGCGGCGGAGGCGCTGATCGCCCATGCCGGCCATATCAGCCGCATCGTGCGCGGGCGGCCGCATGTGATGCTGAAGCTCGCCGTCTCCGCCGACGGCAAGGCCGGGCTGGAGGGCCGCCGGCCCGCCGCCATCACCGGCG
The DNA here is from genome assembly GCF_018390555.1 of Ancylobacter oerskovii. GTDB lineage: Bacteria > Pseudomonadota > Alphaproteobacteria > Rhizobiales > Xanthobacteraceae > Ancylobacter > Ancylobacter oerskovii. The sequence continues at coordinate 592,245 of NZ_JAHBGB010000044.1, forward strand.
AGGCGGCGCGGGCGCGGGTGCACATGCTGCGCGCCACCCATGACGCGGTGCTCACCGGCATCGGCACGGTGCTGGCCGACGACCCCGACCTCACCTGCCGGCTGCCGGGCCTGGCGGAGCGCTCGCCGGTGCGGGTGGTGCTCGACACCCATCTGCGGCTGCCGGTCGGCGCGCGGATGCTGGGCAATCTCGACATCGCCCCCGTATGGGCGATCGCCGGGGAGCACGCGCCCGCCGAGGCCGAGCGGGCGCTGGTGGCTGTCGGCGTCGAGGTGATGCGGGTCGGCTGGACGCCGGACGGCACGCTCGATCTCGCGGCGGCGCTGCGGCTCATGGCGGCGCGGGGGATCACCCGGGCGATGGTGGAGGCGGGACCGAGGCTGTCGGCCGCCTTCCTCAAGGCCGATCTCGTCGACGAGGCCAGCCTGTTCGAGGCGCCGACCTTGCTCGGGCGCAATGGCCTCGAGGCGCTGGAGGGGCTGCCGCTGGCGGCTTTCGATACCTATCTCACCACGGTGGAAACCGAGCGGCACGGACCGGACCGGCTGCGCATATTGAGGCGACGCTAGAACATGTTCACGGGGATCGTCACCGACATCGGCGAGGTGGTGCGCATCGAGCGCCGCAACGACGTGCGCCGGCTCACCATCGCCACCGCCTACGACACCGCGACCATCGATCTCGGCGCCTCCATCGCCTGTGCCGGCGTGTGCCTGACCGTGGTGGAGACGCAGCCGGACGCCTTCTCGGTGGAGGCGGCACCGGAGACGCTGGCGCTCACCACCGTCGCCGACTGGTCGGAGGGCGCGCGGATCAATCTCGAACGGGCGCTGAAGATCGGCGACGAGCTCGGCGGCCATGTCGTGCAGGGCCATGTCGACGGCCAGGCCGAGGTGGCGGCGCGCGAGGATCTGGGCGAGACCACGCGCTTCACCTTCGTGGCGCCGCGCGCGCTGGCGCCCTTCATCGCCACCAAGGGCTCGGTGACGCTGGACGGCACCTCGCTCACGGTGAACACGGTGGAGGGCGAGCGCTTCTCCTGCCTGCTGATCCCCCACACGCTCTCCCACACCACCTGGGGGACGGTGCAGCCGGGCGATCGGGTCAATATCGAGGTCGACATGATGGCCCGCTACGCGGCGCGGCTCGCCGAGTTCCGCTGACGCGGGGCAGGGCTGCGCCCATGCGGGAGCGGAGTTGCGCTGACGTGGCTTGCGCAGTCCGGCGGAGCGGCGTACGTCGTCGCTTCGTTCGCGAATACGAGGTTTCTTTCCATGGCGACCCCCCGCCGCGCCGCCGAGGCGGCCGAGCGTCTCGACGGCGCTCGCATCCTGATCGTCGAAGGCCGTTTCTACGACGACCTCAACGATGAATTGCTGGCCGGCGCCCGCGCCGCCGTCGAGGCGGTCGGTGCGACCTGCGAGGTCATCACCGTGCCCGGCGCGCTGGAGGTGCCGACCGCCATCGCCATCGCCCTCGACGACGCCGAGACGGCCGGCAAGCCGTTCGACGCCGCGGTGGCGCTCGGCTGCGTGGTGCGCGGCGAGACCTATCATTTCGAGATCGTCGCCGGGGAATCCTCGCGGGCGCTGATGGACCTCGCCGTCGCCCGCAAGCTGCCGCTCGGCAACGGCATCCTGACGGTGGAGACCGACGAGCAGGCCTGGGTGCGCGCCCGTGTCTCCGACGGCAACAAGGGCGGCGGCGCGGTCGAGGCGGCGCTCTCCCTGCTGCGCCTGAAGCGCCGGTCCTGGTGAGGCGGTCATGAGCGACGCGAATTCCGCCGGCCAGAAGCCGGTGAACCACAAGCCGCTGCGCAAGAGCGCGGCGCGGCTCAACGCCGTGCAGGCGCTCTACCAGATGGACCTCGCGCAGACGCCGCTGCCGGAGATCCTCGCCCAGTTCGAGAGCCACTGGATCGGCCAGGAGATCGAGGGCGACGAGATCGCCAGCGCCGACCTCACCCTGTTCCGCGACGTCGTCGGCGGGGTGGTGCGCGAGCAGCGGGTGATCGACCCGATGCTCGACGCCGCGCTGGTGAAGGGCTGGCCGCTGAAGCGCATCGAGACGGTGCTGCGCGCCGTGCTGCGCGCCGGCGCCTACGAGCTGCACGGCCGGCCGGACATTCCCGCCCGCGTCGTGGTGGCGGAATATGTGAACGTCGCCGCCGCTTTCCTCGACCGCGAGGAAACCGGAATGGTCAATGCGGTGTTGGATGGACTGGCGCGCGAGATGCGCGCGGGCGAGTTCGGCAACTGAGGCGATCATGGCGGACGGGCGGAAGGGCGGCGGCTCCGGCGGGGCGAAGACTTCCGGGACGAAGATTTCCGAGGAGGCGAAGACTTCCGGGGTGAAGGCTTCCGAGGGGGCGAAGGCTTCCGGCGAGGACAAGCTGATCGCCCGCCTGTTCGGGCGGATCGCCACCCATCCCGGCGCGCTCGGCCTCACCGACGACGCCGCCTTCCTCGCCCCGCCGCCGGGGCACGACCTCATCCTCACCAAGGACGCGCTGGTCGCCGGCGTGCATTTTTTCCCCGAGGATCCGCCGGACAGCATCGCCCGCAAGGCGATGCGGGTGAACCTGTCCGATCTTGCCGCCAAGGGCGCCCGCCCGCTCGGCGTGCTGCTGGCCTTCGCCATTCCGCCCGGCATGGACGACGCCGCGCTCGACGCCTTCGCGCGCGGGATCGGCGAGGATGCGCGCGCCTTCGGGGCGCCGCTGCTCGGCGGCGACACGGTGCGGACCCCGGGGCCGTTCACCGTGTCGATCACCGCGCTCGGCGCCGTGCCGGCGGGGGGAATGGTGCGGCGCTCCGGCGCCCGCGAGGGACAGGCGATCGTGGCCACCGGCACCATAGGCGACGGCGCACTCGGCCTCGCCCTGCGGCTCGATGCGGGGCGGGCCGGCTTCCGGGCGCTCAACGCGGACGGCCGGGCCTTCCTTGCGGACCGCTATCTGCATCCGCGCCCGCGCCTCGCTCTGGCCGGGGCGCTACGCGAGCATGCCAGCGCGGCGATGGACGTTTCCGACGGCCTGATCGGCGATGCCGCCAAGCTGCTGGCGGTATCGGGCGTGGCGGGCGAGATCCGCGCCGCCGCGGTGCCGCTGAGCGCCGCCGCCCGCGCCGCGGTGGCCGCCGAGCCGGCACTGCTGGAGACGGCGCTGACCGGCGGCGACGATTACGAGATCCTCGCCACGGTGCCGCACGACCGGATCGACGCCCTGAGCATGGTGGCGACCGCCGCCGGCTTCGGGCTGGCGGTGATCGGCTCGACGCATGCCGGGAGCGGGCTGTCGGTGCTCGGCGCGGACGGTGCCGAGATGAGGTTGGCGCGCCGCAGCTTCAGCCATTTCTGAGGGTAGCTCCCGTCTCGGCCTTTCCGCCGATTGCCCGTGACATCGCCGCGCCCTAGCTTGCCCGGCAGGCGGGTCTTCCGGCCCGCCGTGCAGAGGGGCTTTCCAATGAAGATCGCCAAACTATTCGCCGCCGCCGCCGTGCTGGCCCTGACCGCCGCCACCGCGCAGGCGGAGATCAAGACGGTGCGCATCGGCACCGAGGGCGCCTACCCGCCCTTCAACTCCACCGATTCCTCCGGCCAGCTGGTCGGCTTCGACATCGATATCGCCAAGGCGCTGTGCGAGAAGATGAAGGTGGAATGCACCTTCGTCGCCCAGGATTGGGACGGCATCATCCCGGCGCTGCTGGCCAAGAAGTTCGACGCCATCGTCGCCTCGATGTCGATTACCGACGAGCGCAAGGAGAAGGTGGCCTTCACCGTCCCCTACTACCAGACGCCCGGCGATTTCATCGCCCCGAAGGACACCAAGATCACCGACATCTCGCCCGAGGCACTGAAGGGCAAGACGCTGGGCACCCAGTCGGCGACCACCGCCGCCGTCTATCTCGAGGAGAAGTACAAGGGTTCGGAGATCAAGCTCTATCCGACCCAGGACGAGGCCAATGCCGACCTCGCCGCCGGCCGGCTCGACGCCATCCTCGCCGACAAGTTCGTGCTCTACGAATGGCTGGAGAAGAGCAATGACGGCAAGTGCTGCAAGTTCGTCGGCCCGGACCTGAAGGACGTCAATCCGCAGGGCACCGGCATCGCCGTGCGCAAGGAGGACAATGAGCTGCGCGAGAAGATCAACGCGGCGATCAAGGAGATCGTCGCCGACGGCACCTACAAGAAGATCAACGCCAAGTACTTCCCCTTCGACATCTACTGAGGCCTGTCGCAACCGGCGCCGCCGCCCGACGGAGCGGCGGCGCCGGCCCTTTTCCCGGTCAGGACCGGACCGGCGCGTGCCGGCCGGCGGATGGTGCATCCCATGAAAGTCGATACGCTCGTGCTCGGCGCCGGCATCGTCGGTACCAGCGTAGCGCTCAATTTCAGGCTGCGCGGGCGCTCGGTGGCGCTGGTCGACCGGCGCGGGCCGGGGGAGGAGACCTCCTACGGCAATGCCGGCCTCGTCGAGCGCTCCTCGATCTATCCGGTGGCCTTCCCGCGCGACCTGAAGGCGCTGGCGGAGGTGGCGCTCGGCCGCAACCCGGCGGCGAATTACCACTGGGACGCGCTGCCCGGCCTGCTGCCCTGGATGTACGCCTATTGGAAGGCCTCGGCGCCCGCCCGCGTCCTCGCCTATGCCCGCACCATGGAGACGCTGCTGCGCCACAGCCTCGACGAGCATGCGCGGCTCGCGGCGCTGAGCGGTGCGGAGCATTATTTCCGCGAGGGCGGCTGGCTGAAGCTCTATCGTTCGCCGGAAGGGCTGGACAATGAGCGCAAGGAATTCCCGCTGGCGCGGCAATACGGGCTGTCCATGCGCGAGCTGACGGTCGACGAGGCGCTGGCGCTGGAGCCGGACCTGCGGCCGGATTTCGCCGCCGCGGTGATCTGGAGCGATCCGCATTCGGTCTCCAGCCCCGGCGGCGTCACCCAGGCCTATGCGCGGCATTTCGCGGCGCTGGGCGGCGAGATCGGGACCGGCGACGCGCGCGGCCTGGTGCGGCTCGGCACGGGCTGGGCGATGTCGACCGCCGCCGGCCTGGTCGAGGCGCGCGAGGTGGTGGTGGCGCTGGGGCCCTGGGCGGACGACGTGTTGCGCCCCTTCGGCGTGCGGCTGCCGTTGGCGGTGAAGCGCGGCTACCACATGCATTATCGCGGCGAGGGCGGGGCGAAGCTGTCGCGGCCGGTGCTGGACGAGGAGGGCGGCTACGTCATCACCCCGATGGAGCTCGGCATCCGCCTGACCACCGGGGTGGAGTTCGCCCGCCGCGACGCCCGCAAGACACCGGTGCAGCTGGAGCGCACCGAGGCGGTGGCGCGCAAGCTGTTCCCGCTCGGCGAGCGGGTGGAGGCCGAGCCGTGGATGGGCTGCCGCCCGGCCTTCCCGGACATGCTGCCGGCGATCGGCCCGGCGACCGGGCGGGGCGGGGAGGCGGTGAAGGGCCTGTGGCTCGCCATCGGCCACCAGCATCTCGGCTTCACGCTCGGCCCGATCACCGGGCGGCTGCTCGCCGAGATGATGAGCGGCGAGACGCCGTCAGTGGATCCGGCGCCGTTCGCGCCGGCGCGCTTCGGCTGAGGCGGGCCGTTCCCCGGCGGCGGGCTGCCGCCGCGGCCTCCCGGCGAGCGGCCGCGCCGGCGGTTTCCCGCCGAAGCCGCGGCCCGCGCGGGAAGGGCGGGCCTCAGTCGTTGCTGGGGCCGCCGAGGGCGGAGGTGAAGATCTGGCCGAGCACCGACAGCTCGGCGCCGCCGGTCGGGGTGGTGCGCGAGACGAAGTCGAACACCTTGCCGTCCTTCAGCCCGTAATCGGCGATGCGAGTGACGCGCTTGTCCTTGGGATCGAAATAGATCGCCAGCACCCGCTGCTCGATCACCTCGGGGCGCATGAACATGACCTTCTTGGTCTTCTGCGAGATGTAGTAGAATACCTCGCCGTCCACCGTGGCGACCGTGGACGGGGTGCCGAGCACCAGCAGCACCTGCTCCTGGCTGGAGCCGACCGGGATCTGGTCGAGCGCGCCGGGGGCGGCGACATAGCCGCGCTGCTGCTCGGTGACGAAGTTCGAGGGGGTGCGGGCGAGGCCCATGCTGGAGGTCGCCACCGGCATGTCGGCGCAGCCGGCGAGGCCGGTGCAGATCAGCGCGGCTCCGCCGAGGCCGGCCATGCGTGTGCGCCGGTGCCCGGAGCGCCGGGTCCGCTCATCCGCCTGCCGTGTCTCAAACCGCACTGCCATTCATCCCACTCCTGTGCCGTTGCCGCACGTCGTCCCGCGCAAAAAGCACAGGCTGCCGCCGGGAGGCAACGGGAAATCCCCGTTCGGGCGTGCCGGCAGGCTTGCCAGCGGCCCCCTCCCGCGCTAACCCGCCGCGATACGGCGCCATGCGCGGCGGCGACAAGGCAGAGGCCCGCCATGATCCTGCGATTCTTCCGCCGGGACGACGGACGCGAGACAATCCAGCGGCTCTATGGCGCGATCGTGGCGTCCTCGCGCGATCCCGCCTATTACACGGAGTATGGCGTCGCCGACAGCATCGCCGGCCGCTTCGAGATGATCCTGCTGCACGCCTTCCTGCTGTTCCACCGCCTCAAGGACGAGGGCGAGGCGGGCAAGGAGCTGGGCCAGCGGGTGTTCGACGCCTTCTGCAGGGACATGGACGCCAATCTGCGCGAGATGGGCGTCGGCGACCTGACGGTGCCGAAGAAGATGAAGAACGTCGCTTCGGCTTTCTATGGCCGCGTCGGCGTCTATGATGCGGCGCTCGGCGGGCCGGAGGCCGAGCTCGTCGAGGCGCTGCTGCGCAACGTCTACGCCTCCTCGCCGGAGCGCCGCGCCGAGGCCGGGGCGCTGGCGGTGCGGCTGCGCCAGCTGGCGGCGGCGCTCACGGCGACGCCGTTCGAGACCCTTGCGCGCGGCGAGCTGCCCCTGCCGGCGGCCGGCGCGTCCCCCTTCGTGGAGAACACACCCTCATGAGCGATGCGGCTCCCCTGACCCATCCCGTCCTCGTCGCCACCATCCCCGATGACGGCATGACCGTGAAACTCGCGCCCGACGCGGCGACGCGCGCGGCGCTGGCCAAGGATTTCGGCATTGCCGGCATTCCCAAGCTCACCGCCACGGTGACGCTGATGCCCCAGCGCGGCGGCGTGCGGGTGGAGGGCCATCTCGACGCCGTGGTGCGGCAGAACTGCGTGGTCACGCTCGAGGATTTCGATGCGCCGGTGAGCGAGGACATCGAGTTGAGCTTCGCCCCGGCCGACAAGCTGCCGGAGATCCGGCCCGGCCAGGAGATCGAGGTAAGCGAGCAGGACATCCCCGATCCGATCGTCGACGGCGTTATCGACGTCGGCGCGGTGGTGGCGGAATTCCTGGCGCTGGGGCTCGATCCCTATCCGCGCAAGCCCGGGGTGGCGTTCGAGACGCCGGACGCGCCGGGAGCGGAGGAAGCCTCGCCCTTCGCGGCGCTCGCGCGGCTGAAGAAGTCCGAGGGCGGCGGCGGCGACTGACCGGAAAGTTGCTCCGCGGCGGCGAGCCGCTATTGTCACGCGCCCGCAACTGGGGCATGCCCTCATGTCCCGGCGGCGAGCCGCCGGCCCCGAATGAACGAGATCAGTAGCGCTTCATGTCATCGCCCGTTCGAATCGCGCTCGACGTCATGGGAGGAGACCACGGCGCCGACGTCGTGCTTCCCGGCGCCGCCCTCGCGCTGACGCGGCACCCGGACATCCGTTTCCTGCTGTTCGGCGACGAGACGAAGATCCGCGCCATCCTCGCCCGGCATCCCAAGCTCGCCGAGGCGAGCTCGATCGTCCATACCGACGTCGTCGTCACCATGGAGGACAAGCCGAGCCAGGCGCTGCGGCGCGGCCGCAAGGTGTCCTCCATGTGGAAGGCGATCGACGCGGTGCGCCTCCACGAGGCCGATTGCGCGGTCTCGGCCGGCAATACCGGCGCGCTGATGGCGATGGCCAAGGTCAATCTCAAGACCATGGAGGGCATCTCCCGTCCCGCCATCGCCTGCCTGTGGCCGACGCTGCGCGGCGAGAGCGTGGTGCTCGACGTCGGCGCCTCGATCGGCGCCACCGCGCAGCATCTCGTCGACATGGCGGTGATGGGCGCGGCGATGGCGCGCATCGTCTTCGACATCGAGAAGCCCAAGGTCGGCCTGCTCAATGTCGGGGTCGAGGAGATCAAGGGCGTCGAGGAGGTCAAGGAGGCCGGGGCGACGCTGAAGGCCGCCGAGCATCCCGGGCTCGACTATCGCGGCTTCGTCGAGGGCAACGACATCGGCCGCGGCGTGGTCGACGTGGTGGTGACGGAGGGCTTCTCCGGCAACATCGCGCTCAAGACCGCCGAGGGCACCGCCAAGCAGTTCGCCGAGCTGCTGCGCGGGGTGATGCGCTCCAGCCTGATGGCGAAGATCGGCTATCTGTTCGCCCGCGGCGCTTTCGCGCTGCTGCGGGAGAAGCTCGACCCGCGCAAGTCCAATGGCGGCGTGTTCCTCGGGCTCAACGGCGTGGTGATCAAGAGCCACGGCGGCACCGATGCCGAGGGCTTCGCCTCGGCGATCGACATCGGCTACGACATGGTGCGCTACGCCTTGCTGTCGCGCATCGAGGCGGGCATCAAGGGGCGGCCGCGCGCGGGCACCTCGCCGGATGGGGACGGCTCCGCCGACGGGGCGGCGTCGTCAGAATTGCAGGTTTCATCGTGAGCAGCTTGACTTCAGTGGTGCGCGGCGTCGGCGCCTATCTGCCGGCCCGTACCCTCTCCAATGCCGACCTCGCCCAGATGGTCGACACTTCCGACGAATGGATCGTCCAGCGCACCGGCATCCGGGAGCGGCATATCGCCGCCGACGACGAGGTGACGAGCGACCTCGCCATCCGCGCGGCGCGGGCGGCGCTCGACAATGCCGGGCTGAAGCCGGAGGACATCGACCTCATCGTGCTCGCCACCTCGACGCCGGACAACACCTTCCCCGCCTCGGCGGTGACGGTGCAGGCCGGGCTCGGCATCACCCACGGCGCCGCCTTCGACGTGCAGGCGGTGTGCTCGGGCTTCGTCTACGCGCTGGCGACCGCCGACAATTTCCTCAAGGCCGGCAGCTTCCGCCGGGCGCTGGTGATCGGCGCCGAGACCTTCTCGCGCATCCTCGACTGGTCGGACCGCACCACCTGCGTGCTGTTCGGCGACGGCGCCGGCGCGCTGGTGCTGGAGGCGGTGCCGACCACCGGCGCGCCCGACGAGCGCGGCGTGCTCACCAGCCATCTGCGCTCGGACGGCCGGCACAAGAACAAGCTCTATGTCGATGGCGGCGTGTCCTCCACCAAGACCACCGGCTTCCTGCGCATGGAAGGCCGCGAGGTGTTCCGCCACGCGGTGGGCATGATCACCGACGTGATCACCGATGCCTACAACGCCACCGGACTCGATTCCTCGACCATCGACTGGTTCGTGCCGCACCAGGCCAATCGCCGCATCATCGACGCCAGCGCGGTGAAGCTCGGCATCGCGCCGGAAAAGGTGGTACTGACCGTCGACCGGCACGGCAACACCTCGGCCGCCTCGATCCCGCTGGCGCTCGCCACCGCGGTCGGCGACGGGCGGATCAAGGCCGGCGATATTGTGCTGCTGGAAGCGATGGGCGGCGGCTTCACCTGGGCCTCGGCGCTGGTCCGCTGGTAGGGCGGGCGCCTCGAGCTTCGCCGGATGCGCGTCCCCGTTGACCTGTGCGGGCGACGGCGCCTAGGTTGACGCAAGGCATCGCCACAACACGAAGAAGGCGGAGACGGGTCAATGGCAGGGCGGACGATCACGCGCGCGGATCTTTGCGAGGCGGTGTACCAGCGTGTAGGGCTGTCGCGGACCGAATCCGCCGCGCTGGTGGAGACCGTGCTCAGCGAGATCGCCGATTGCGTGGCGAAGGGCGAGACGGTGAAGCTGTCCTCCTTCGGCTCCTTCGTGGTGCGGCAGAAGGGCGAGCGCATCGGCCGCAACCCGAAGACCGGCGAGGAGGTGCCGATCGCCCCGCGCCGGGTCATGGTCTTCAAGCCGTCCAACATCCTGAAGCAGCAGATCAACGGCCTCGACGCCACCGAAGAGTGAGGCGGGCCGTGTCGTGAGCCGCAGGGAGGAAAGCTTCGCCGTGGAGAAGAGCCCGGACGCCTTCCGCACCATCAGCGAGGTCGCCGAAGAGCTCGATCTGCCGCAGCACGTGCTGCGTTTCTGGGAAACCAAGTTTCCGCAGATCCGCCCGCTGAAGCGCGGCGGCGGTCGTCGCTACTACCGGCCGGACGACGTCGAGCTGCTGCGCGGCATCCGTCATCTGCTCTACGGGGAAGGCTACACCATTCGCGGTGTCCAGCGCATCCTCAAGGAGGAGGGGCCGCGCTACGTGCAGGCCTTGCTGCGCGAGGCGATGGGCGAGGGTGCCGCCGAAGACGGCGACGCGAGGCCGGCGCCGGAAGGGCGGACCTCCGCGCTGGGCGGCTTCTTCGGGCTGCTGCCGGGGCGCCGCGGCGGCGCGGCGGCGCCGGAGCGCGAGAGCGAGCCGGCACCGCGCCGGCCGGCGCGGCGGCGCGACCCCGAGGACGAACCGAACTTCCTCGATATGCCGCTGCTGCCGGATATGGAGCCGCAGCGTGCCGAATCGCGCCATTCCGAGCCGCGTCACGTCGAGCCGCGCTTCGACCCGCCGGAGGATGCGGAGGATTTCGATCCGCCGGCCGGGGCGCCGGAACCGGACGGGCCGGTGTTCCCGTTCCGCGGCGTCGGCGGCGAACCGGGGCATCCCGCGTCCGCGCCCCGCCATGCGGGGGAACCCTTCGCCGCGCCGCCCTTCGACGAGGACGAGCCGCCGGCGCGCCTGACCGCCTTCCGTCCCGTGCAGGGACCGGAGGACGGGCTTTCGGAAGAGCAGCTGGCCCAGTTGCGGGCGGCGCTGGTCGACCTGCAGGAATGCTACCGCCTGCTGCTGGAAGCCCGCCGGGGCGAGAGCTGAGCGCGCGTTCCGCGCGGCCTCAGGAACCTTCGTCCCGGCGTGGCGTTCACTCCAGAGCCGTCAGTCGACCACGGCGAGATCGACCTTCGCGACCCCGCGCTGACGGAAGCCGAGGCTCTCCGCGGCGGCGGTCGAGACGTCGATGATGCGACCGCGGATGAAGGGGCCGCGATCGTTGATGCGCACGACGACCGACCGGCCATTGGCCGTGTTGGTCACCCGCACCTTGGTCCCGAAGGGCAAGGAGCGATGCGCGGCGGTGAGGGCGCGGGCATTGTGCCGCTCACCATTGGCGGTGCGTCCGCCATAGCCGTAATAGGACGCCATCCCGCTGGAGGCGGCCGTTTTTTTCGAGATTGCCGAGTTTGCTGAAGCAGCATTGCCGCTGGCGGCGAAGATGACCGCGGCGGCGAGCGTCGCTCCCGCGATCCGTCCCATTCCCCAAGCCGTCAATACCTCTGTCCTTCTCCTGTTGCATCCACGGGATTCGGATGGAAAAGGAGTGTGGCTGCAGAACAGCTATTTCATGTCAGGAATGTGATTTCGCGAATCTGTCCATGGAATACCCCATGCATAATTCGCGAGCCGACAGGCTGATTGTGACAGTCTTCGCGACCTGTTGTCGAGACTGATCGCAGCGGTGATGTGGGTTATACGCAGAAGAGATTCAAGACATCCTTGGCGCGAATTCTTATCCTGCCGCAAAGAGAAACCGGCGGTTTTTTCGCTGTCGGGCAAACGGCTTCTCCCACGGTCATGCCCCTTGGGAAGGAGCCGATACGCCGCACGGCCCCGCGGCCGGAGGGCCCGTCCGGGCGCGTCGCGGGCCGGGGAGGCGGCCCCCTTCGCAGGCCGCATGGATTTGTGGCGCCGAGCGGTGCTATTGACGCGGCAACAGTTCGGGCGTGCCGGATCCGGCCGCGCAGGCGAGGAGCATCATCATGACGGCGAAGATCAACGCAGCCCTCGGTCCGGTCGCCGGCGACGTCGGGGAACTGCTCGGCGCGCTCGGCGTCGAGCCGGCGCTCTGGCAGGATGGCGGGCGCGCCGTGCGCTCGCCCGTCACCGGCGAGGTGGTGGCGCATGTCGCGGAGGCGACGGCCGCCGATGTCGGCGCGGCGGTCGCGCGCTCGGTGGCCGCCTTCCACGCCTGGCGCACGGTGCCGGCGCCGCGCCGCGGCGAGCTGGTGCGCCTGCTCGGCGAGGAATTGCGCGCCCACAAGGCGGCGCTCGGCCGCCTCGTCACGCTGGAAGCCGGCAAGATCGTCTCCGAGGGCCTCGGCGAGGTGCAGGAGATGATCGACATCTGCGATTTCGCGGTCGGCCTGTCGCGGCAGCTTTACGGCCTCACCATCGCCTCCGAGCGGCCCGGCCACCGCATGATGGAGACCTGGCACCCGGTCGGCCCGGTCGGCATCATCACCGCCTTTAACTTCCCGGTCGCGGTATGGTCGTGGAACGCGGCGCTGGCGCTGGTCTGCGGCGACAGCCTCATCTGGAAGCCGTCCGAAAAGACCCCGCTCACCGCGCTCGCCGTGCAGGCGCTGTTCGAGCGCGCCGCCGCCGCCTTCGGCGATGCGCCGGAGGGCCTGTCGCAGGTGCTGGTGGGCGGCGGCGAGATCGGCTCGTCGCTGGTCGACGATCCCCGCGTGCCGGTGATCTCGGCGACCGGCTCCACCCGCATGGGCCGCATCGTCGGCGAGCGGGTGGCCAAGCGCTTCGGCCGCTCCATCCTGGAACTCGGCGGCAACAACGCCGCCATCGTCTGCCCCTCGGCCGATCTCGACCTTTCCCTGCGCGGCATCGCCTTCGCCGCCATGGGCACCGCCGGCCAGCGCTGCACCACGCTGCGCCGCCTGATCGTCAATGAGGGCGTCTATGAGGAACTGGTGCCGCGCCTCGCCAAGGCCTACGCCTCCGTCACCATCGGCGACCCGCGCGCGGACGGCACGCTGATCGGCCCGCTGATCGACAAGGCGGCGTTCGAGGGCATGCAGACGGCGCTGGAACAGGCCCGCGCCGCCGGTGCCACCGTACATGGCGGCGAGCGCGTGGCGGTGCCGGGCGCGCCGGAGGCCTATTATGTCCGCCCGGCGCTGGTGGAGATCGACGAGCAGGCCGAGGTGGTGAAGCACGAGACCTTCGCGCCGATTCTCTATGTGCTGCGCGTCGGCGGCCTCGACGAGGCGATCGCGCTGCAGAACGGCGTGCCGCAGGGGCTCTCCTCCTCGATCTTCACCAACGACCTGCGCGAGGCGGAGACCTTCCTGTCGGCGGAAGGCTCGGACTGCGGCATCGCCAATGTGAATATCGGCCCCTCGGGCGCCGAGATCGGCGGCGCCTTCGGCGGCGAGAAGGAGACGGGCGGCGGCCGCGAGGCCGGCTCCGACGCCTGGAAGGCCTATATGCGGCGGGCCACCAACACCATCAATTTCTCCCGCGCGCTGCCGCTGGCGCAGGGCGTGTCCTTCGACGTGGGAGAGTGAGGCGGGGCGCTTCCATGCATCCCCGACATGGAACGCCCTTATCCCGAGGTGCGAGCGACGGCGAGCCTCGAAGGATGCTCAGCGCAGCTGGATGACCATCCTTCGAGGCCGGGCTCCGCCCGGCACCTCAGGATGAGGTGGCTCGGGGGACGGGAAGAGCAGGCGTTTCTATCCTGTCGATGCGATCTCCGAACAGGATGAGATAGCTCGGGGGACGGGAAGAGCCGGGGCGGGCCTTTCTAGTCCGCCGGCCGCCAGCGCGTCACCACGGCGGCGGCGTCCGGGCGCGGCCGGTCGGGACTGGCGACCGTCGGCCGGCCGATATGGATGAAGCCGGCGACCTTCTCGCCGGCCCCGAGGCCGAGGAGCGCCGCCGCCTGCGGGTCGCGCCCCGGCCATTTCAGCAGCCATTGCGTGGCGAGGCCGAGCGCGCTCGCCGCCACGGTCAGCGCCATGCCGGCGGCGCCGGCGGAGAGCTCCTGGTTCCATTCCGGCACCTTGGCGGCCGGGTCCGGCCGGCTCACCAGCACCACGGTCAGCGGCGCGCGCATCAGGTACAGCGTCCACATATCGACCTTGGACGGCGGCAGCTCGGGGTTCTGCCGCGCATAGAGCGCGTCGAGCCGGCTGCCGAGGACGGCCCGTGCCTCGCCCTCGATGACGATGAAGCGCCAGGGCGTCAGCCGGCCATGGTCGGGCACCCGCAGCGCCAGCTCGAACAGGCGATCGAGCTCCTCCGGCGTCGGCGCCGGCCCGCCGAGGCTGCGCAGCGGCGCCGAGCGGCGGCCGGCGAGCCGCTCGATCATCGGCTCCAGCGCCGGCGGCGGCGCGAAGTCGGGATCGCGGACGAGCTCGGCGCTCGCGTGTTCATGGGCCATGGCGGATCTCCGGTCGATGGGTGCGGCGACTATACACGATCCGCGACGGGGCGAGGGCAGGCGTTGAGGCGCAGGTGCTTGACGGCCGGTCGCCGCGTCCTAGTTCGCCTTGGGTCAACGGAGCCCGTCCCCATGAGTTTCCTCATCCGCGTCGTGTTCGCCATTGCCGCCTGCGCCCTGATGGCGGTGGCGGCGGTGCTGCTGGTCTACGCCCCCTATACCGCCCTGCGCGAGGGATTGGGGGGCGACACGCTGGTGCATGAGGCGCTGCTCAACATCGTCGGCTATCTCATCGTCGCCATCGCGCTGTTCGACGTCGCCAAATATTTCTTCGAGGAGGAAGTGCCGGCCAATCGCGAGAAGCGCACCGCCGCCGATGCGCGGCGCGGCCTGACCAAGTTCCTCTCCACCATCATCATCGCGCTTTTCCTCGAGGCGCTGGTCCTGCTGTTCGAGACCGCCCGCGAGGAGGTGGCGGAGGTGGTCTATCCGGCGCTGCTGGTGGTGATCGGCTGCGTGGCGCTGGTGTCACTCGGCCTGTTCCAGCGCCTCAGCGCCTCGGTGGAGCGCGAAGTGGGGCCGGAAACGCCGCCGCGGGAGCAGGCGGCGGGGGATATATCCCCCAATGAGGGGCCGGCCCCGCTTGCATCGCCGGGATCAAATCGCTAGAGAGACAGCGCCTCACGGCGTCGGAGCGTAGCGCAGCCCGGTTAGCGCACTAGTCTGGGGGACTAGGGGTCGGAGGTTCAAATCCTCTCGCTCCGACCATTAAGGTCTTGATTTTACACAAAATCTGACTTCCCCGGAAAGGGGTTGCGGGGTCGCAAAGGGAACGGAAATCCCGAAAAGACCCTTGTGAGAGCGAAAAGTCCCGAAGCCGCTTCCGAATGTCCCCGGTGCGGATGCTCCCGCGCCCATCGCTCCCGCCGCCATCCCGTTTCGAACGGTGGTCGTCCGTCCGGCCGGGTTTTCCCGCGTCAGGCCGTCGTGGGGGGCCCGGCGATTGACGATGCAGGGGGCATCATGAGTAATGCCGGCTGGCTGTCGTCCAGCTTGTTCGATTTTATTGAGAAATTATGAATATTTCCATCTTTCATTGGCGCGCGAAGGAAACGCTCGGCAATTTCGGCGATGCGCTGACCTTGCTGTACCAGGCGCGCATGTTCGAAGGGCCGTGCCTGTTCCGCACCGGCACGGTGCATCTCGTGGGCAGCGTCATTTCCGACCGCCAGATCGCCAAGACCAGCGCCAGGGGGCCGCATGAGGATGCCGGGCCGGGCCGGGCGGTGTTCTGGGGCTGCGGCAAGCGCGACGCCAAGCCCCTGCCGCCGCTCGCCGAGCGCCGGGCAATCTTCCTCGGCATACGCGGGGAGCATTCGCGGCTGGCGCTGGACCTGCCGAGGAACACGCCGCTCGGCGACACCGCGCTGCTGCTGCCGAAGTTCTACACACCGGCGGTGAACCCCGAGACGGCGGGAAAGGTGCTCTGGGTTCCCCATGTGCATCATCCCAAGGTGACGGTGGAAACGCTCGGCACCGACATGGATTCGGTGATCATGAGCCCGGCCATTCCCAACACGGTCGCGGCCTGCGAGGCGTTCATCGACGCCATCGCCTCCGCGCGCTTCGTCATGGCGAACGCCATGCATGCGGCGGTGGTCGCGCTGGCCTATGGCGTACCGTTCGCCTTCTGGAGCGGGAAATATCTGGATGTCCCGTTCAAATGGCAGGACTTCGCCAGCGGGGTCGGCTTCACCTTGCCCTTCGCCCCGTCGCTGGCCGAGGGCATGCGGCTCTTCGAGGAGGTGCGTCCCGACCGCTTCATGGCGGAATGGGACCCGGCGCCGCTGATGGAGGTCGCGCCCTATCGCTTCCGGGCGACGGCGTGACGGTGCTGTCCGGTCGAGGAGGCGGCGACGACGCGATGAGCGCCCATCCCCTATCCATTCGCGAGGCTGGCCGCGACGACATGGAGGCGGTGCAGGCCATCTATGCGCACCATGTCCTGCACGGCCTCGCCAGCTTCGAGACGGTTCCGCCCTCGGTCGCCGATCTCATCGCCCGGCGGGAGGCGGTGAGGGCCGCCGGCTTGCCCTATCTGGTGGCGGAACGCGAGGGCAGGGTGGTCGGCTATTGCTACGCCACCGCCTATCGGCCGCGCGCCGCCTATCGGCACACGATCGAGGATTCGGTCTATGTCGCGGAGGGACAGGCCGGGCGCGGCATCGGCAGCGCCCTGCTGGACGAGCTGATCCGGCGCTGCGAGGCCGGGCCCTGGCGCCAGATGCTGGCGGTAATCGGCAATAGCGGCAACGAGGGATCGATCGCCCTGCATCGGCGATATGGCTTCGAGACCGTCGGCACGCTGAAAGCGGTGGGCTTCAAGTTCGGCCGCTGGGTGGACACGGTGCTGATGCAGCGTCCGCTCGGGAGCGGCGGCGACACCTTGCCGGCCCGTGTGCCGGACGTGCCGGACGCCTGAGGGCGCCATGCTTCCGCCGCCGATGCGCGATTGTCGCCGGCGGGCGGCCGCGAGCGAGAGGCGGCGGCCGGCAGGGGCGCGTCTCCGGGGGGAGCTTGCGCTGCCGGCCGCCTTCCGCGGCCGAGGGGCCGGTGCCGCGGTGAGAGGCTAGCCCTTCATCTTCTGCAGGGCCTGCGCGCAGCCCACCGACATCTCCTTGCCGTGCGCCTTGAGGCACTTCAACAGGCGTCCGCCGCCGGGCTGCACGCCGGTGCACAGGCGCTCGATGTCGGACTTGCAGTATTTCGCGAGGTCGCCCTCCTGGGCCAGCGCCGTGCCGGCGGTCGCGGCCAGGGCGAGTGCGATCAGAATCATGCGCATCGACGTTCCTCCTCGGTATCGGCGGGGATCCAATAGTCGAGGCGGCGAGGCCCGGCGATGGCGATTCTTGGTCGCATCGCGAGGCCGGGCCTCCGCCTGTCCGCCATCGCGCTTGACCGCGTGCACGCGCCGGTTGGTGTGATCCGATGCCGCCGCCGCGCCGGGCGATCGGCAGCTTCCGCTACGATCTTCAGTATTGAAACTCGTCACTCAGGCAAGTTTCCAATTTCGTGTAGAGGATGGAAGCGTATTCGCGACAATTATTCGCTTATTTAATGTGTAATAATTCCAATCTTTGCGATTTTATTGACACTCACGGCATCGTTATAATAATGCGTTTCTGAAATTTCATGAAAAATGGCTGCGAATTAAAGCGATCTGCCATTTTTATTTACGTTACGTCAACTCCCGAGGATGTGTGGAATGCAGGCGCATTTGATGTGCCGAGCCTCCTGGCTTGCCCTGTCGCTGATGCTCATGCCGGCGGCGTCTCCCGCGCTGGCGCAATCGCAGGGCGAGGCCTCGATCTCGCTCGATACCGTCCAGGTGACCGGCGCCGACGAGAAGGACGACACCAAGGGCTATGTCGCGCGGCGCACCACCGCCGGCACCAAGACGGATTCCGCCATCGAGACGACGCCGATCTCCATCTCGGTGGTCACCGACACGCAGATCGAGGTGCAGGGATCGCAGACCGTGCAGGAAGCGCTGCGCTACGAGGCCGGAGTCATCTCGGATGCCCGCCCGGGCAACCGTTACGACAGCATCATCATGCGCGGCTTCGGCGGCTTCGGCGGCAATGCCAACTACGTGCAGTTCTGGGACGGCATGCGCCTGTTCAAGGGATTGAACTATGCGGTGCCCAGCATCGATCCCTATCTGCTCGAGAGCATCAATATCGTCCGCGGCCCGATGTCCACCATCTACGGCCAGACCAATCCGGGCGGCAGCATCGACCTCGTCAGCAAATGGCCGGACCCGAACGCGCGCAACGAGATCCTCGCCGGCGTCGGCAGCTATGGCGAGGCCGAGCTCGGCCTCGACCTGAACGGCAAGCTGCTGCCGGACGGCTCGGCGCTCTACCGCCTCATCGCGCTGGGGCGGCTGAGCGACAGCGAGGTCAACGGCTCGGAAGGCGAGCGCATCCTCGTGGCGCCGATGGTGGCCTTCAAGCCCACCGAGAACACCCGCGTCGAGCTGCAGGCGACCTATGAGCGCGACCCGGAGAGCTACTACTCCACCTGGCTGCCGGCGCTCGGCACGTTGCAGGCCAACCCCAACGGGCAGATCCCGCGCAATTTCTCGCCCAATGAGAGCCCCTATTCCGGCTTCGACCGCACGCAGACCAGCCTGAGCTACCGCATCGAGCACGATGTCGACACGGTGTGGACCCTGCGCCAGAACTTCCGCTACATGTGGCTGGATACCGATTTCAAGGCGCTCTCCGCGGTGGCGACGTCGAGCGTGTGGGCTTCGGCGGCCAATTGCCAGGGCCATTCCTATCTGTGCATGGGCTTTTCGCCCTCGCGCTACATCGAATCGCTGGAAGGCCTGACCCTCGACAACCAGGCGCAGGCGACATTCTCCACCGGCGCGCTGGACCACACGATGCTGTTCGGCGTCGACCTGCAGCGCTACGACGCCGACGCCACCTATGGCAGCGGCAGCACGGTGTATGTGAACTACCTGTCGCCGGCCTGGACCAGCATCGCCTCGCCCAAGCTGACGACCAGCCAGTCGGCCGACCGCACCCAGCTCGGCGGCTATGTGCAGGACCAGATCACCATCGGCAACTGGCACGCGCTGCTCGGTATCCGCGAGGACTATCTCGACAGCGACACCACCACCGAGACGCTGTCGAACGGCAACAAGGTGAGCTATTCGGGCGACGACACCGCCTTCACCTATCGCGGCGGGCTGCTCTACCAGTTCGACAACGGCATCGCTCCCTATGTGAGCTACGCCACCTCCTTCGATCCGGTGATGGGCACCGGCCATGGCGGCGTTCCGTTCGAGCCGACCACGGCGCGGCAGTTCGAGGCCGGCGTGAAGTACCAGCCCACCACCTTCAACGGGCTGTTCACCGCCTCCTATTACGAACTGACCCAGCAGAACGTGCTGACCACCGACACCCAGCACACCAGCACCAACACCGCCGTCACTCTGTGCAGCAGCAGCACCTGCCAGACCCAGACCGGCGAGGTCGAATCCCACGGCTTCGAATTCTCCGGCAAGGCCGAGGTGCTCGCCGGCCTCAACCTCACGGTCGCCTACAGCTACACGGACGCGGTGGTCACCCAGAGCAACGTCGCCGGCGTCCAGGGCAAGGTGCCGGTGGGCGTGCCGCGCAACGCCGCCTCGGCCTGGCTCGACTACACCTGGAACACCGGCGTGCTGGCCGGCCTGACGCTGGGCGGCGGCGCGCGCTATGTCGGGGAGAGCTACGGCGACCAGACCAACACGGCGGCGATGGTGGTGCCGGACCGGGTGCTGTTCGACGCCGCCCTGCATTACGATTTCGGCGGCACGCCGGGGGCAGGGGATGGCTGGCGGGCCTCGCTCACCGCGCAGAACCTCGCCGACAAATACTATGTGTCCGCCTGCGCTTCGGCCTATCAGTGCTTCGTCGGCACCGGCCGCAGCGTTCTGGCGACCCTAGCCTATCATTGGTGACGCCGGCGCGGGAACGCCGGCGCCGGATGCGCGTTGACTCCCACGGCCGCGCGACGCCGACCGCCCGCGGCGGCCCCGACGAGGAGGCTTCCCGATGTCCATCGCCGATCATTCGCTCGAAACGCCGGCCACCATTCCCGCCGTCCGGGTGCGGGCGGGATCGGCGGAGTTCGACATACTGACGCTCGACGAGGCGCTGTCCTTCGCGCAGGCCAACCCGCATCCGCGCGGCGATTATGACGGCCTGATCCGCCGCCTGCAGATCGCCACCGACCCGGAGGACGTGATCGAGGCCGGCAACGCCTTCCGCTGGTGGGCGGAATCGAACGGCATCGCCGTCGAGCCGCACGCCTAGCGGCGGTCCCGCTTCCCTCACGCCACGTTCAGGATGAGCGCCGCCAGCACGAGATAGCGGCCGACCTTGGCGAGGGTGACCAGCAGCAGGAACACCGGGAAAGGCTCGCGCATCACCCCGGCCACCAGGGTGAGGGGATCGCCGATCACCGGCGCCCAGCTCAGCAGCAACGACCATTTGCCGTAGCGCCGGTACCAGTTCTGGGCGCGCGCGAGTTGCGCCGGCGAGGCGGGGAACCAGCGCCGGTCGGCATAGTGCTCGATGAATCGGCCGAGCCACCAGTTGACCACCGAGCCGAGCACGTTGCCGGCGCTGGCGACGGCGATCAGCAGCGCCGCCGGCTGCTTGCCGGCGACCAGCAGGCCGGCGAGCACCGCCTCGGATTGCATCGGCAGGATGGTTGCGGCGACGAGCGCGGCGAGGAAGAGCCCGGCATAGGCGGCGAGATCGATCATCCGCGCCTTCTAGCCAATCCGCGCGCCATCGGCCATCTCCGAGCGCGCCTCTCCGAACGCGCCTCTCCGCATCGGCATGTGCGTGCATAGGCGCGTGCTCGCGAATGCCGGCGACGGGAGTGGCGGGCATCATTGCATCGGAAGGTAAATATTCCCGCTCGCCGTTCTGCGCAGGGCGCATTGCTGGCGCGCGGGATTCACGCTTCTTGGATGCTGCGTCGCACACTATGTTTCCCTGGTCCTTGTTGCTGTGCAGCAAGATCCAAGAGGAGAACATCGTCATGCAGATCGACCAGATCGGCATCGCCTTGCGGACGGCCTTTGCGCGCCGCCGCCAGTATCGCCAGACCCAGCGTGAGCTTGAAGCCTATAGCGACCGCGAGCTCGCCGAGCTCGGCCTCAGCCGCGCCGACATCCACAGCCTCGCTCTGCAGGCCGCCGAGAACGTTCCTCAGGAAGCGCTGCAGCGTCGCCTGCGTCTCGTCACTGCTATCTGAGTACCGTTTATCGGTGCTTCAGGCCTGCGCTTGGCGCATGGCGACGATCAAGGCTGCCGCGGGTTCTCCGGCGGCGGCGCGAAGGCGGTCTCGCGCTCGATGTCGAGCACGTCCGCCGGTCGCGCGAACGGTGCGGGCGCCTGTGCGCCCGGCCGGCGCGGACGGCCGATCCGCCGGAAGAACGCCTCCAGCCCGTTCGGCACGATCGTCCAGGTGAAGACGAGATTCTCGTCGCCCTCATTGACGAACATGTGCCGGCGGTGGCGGCCGAGGAAGAGGGCCGATCCCGGCCGCATCGGGTGCTCCGCCCCGTCGATCACCGCGCGCCCGCGCCCGTGCAGCACGAAGATGATTTCCTCGCTGCGGTCATGGGCGTGCTCGCGCACATGCCCGCCGGGCGGCACCGTCTGGGTACCGAAGCCGAGCGGATGCTCCATCGCCACCTCGTCCGGGGCGAAGATCACCTCGACATGACCGTTGGCCGGCATGGGCTGCCAGTAGCTGGCGCCTTCTCCGAGCTGGCGAACCAGCACCGCGCCGGCTTCCGCTTGCGCCGGCGCCTCGCGCATCCGTTCCGACATCCGCCTGCTCCCGCTGTCGCTCAGAGGATGGCCTGTCCCGCATATAGGCGTCGCCCGCGAGGACCGGAAGGCATCGCCGCGCGCGGCCGGCGCCTCAATCGCGGAAATAGGCGGGCCAGCGGGCGCGCAGGTCCGGCGTGAAGGCCAGCGACTTCGACAGATGGTTGCGCAGCGCCGCCCCTGCCTGCGCCGCCTCGCCGGCGGCGATGCCGGCGGCGATGGCGCGGTGATCGGCGATCACCTGCTCGGCCTTGCCGGGAATCGGCAGATGCAGCCGGCGGATGCGGTCGATATGGCCGGAATGGCGCCGCGCCAGCACCCACAGGTCGGGCACGCCCACCGCCTCGAAGAACAGCCGGTGGAAGTCGCGGTCGGCGACATGGAACGCCTCGAGGTCGCCCCGGCCGAGCAGGGTGGCCTGGATGTCGATGGCGGTCTCCAGCCGCTCGGCCACCGGACGGCGCTCCGCCGCCGGCAGCGCGGCCAGCATCCGCACCGCCTCCTGCTCGATGGAGCGGCGCAGGAACTGCGCCTGCCGGGCGAGCTTCAGGTCGATCGGGCTCACCACCGTGGCATGCTGCGGGAAGATCTCGACGAGAGATTCTTCCTGCAGCCGCAGCAGCGCGTCGCGCACCGGCGTCGAGGAGAAGCCGAACAGCTGCTGCAGCTCGGCACGCGAGATCACCGTGCCGGGCGGCAGCTGCAGATTGACGATCCGTTCGCGCAGATAATCGAACACCTGCGGCGCCGCATGGCGGTGCGGATCGCGTGGGGGGCGTGGAATCGCGGTCACGTTCATGACGGCATCCTACACCAGTCTCGGCTTGACTTCACTGATGCATTAGCGCTTTAGTGCATTCATGCTCGAGGAGCCCAGCCCGCACAGACGGGCGTTGGAGGGGAGGCACGAGGCCGCGCCAACGGTCCGCCTCCACCGGTCCTGACGGACGAACAGGAGGAAACATGTCCCGCATCGACCTTTCCCGCGCGCCGACCCGCCGCGCCGCGCTCGCCTCGCTGGCGGTGCTGGCCGCCTTTGCCGCCGGCCCGTTCACCGGCGCGGCCATGGCATATCCCGACCGGCCGGTCACCGTCGTGGTGCCGTTCCCGCCCGGCGGCGCCTCGGATTCCACCGCCCGCCTCGTCGCCGCGAAGATGCCGGAGACGCTCGGCCAGTCGGTGGTGATCGACAATCGGCCCGGCGCCAACGGCGCTACCGGCGCCCAGCATGTGAAGAATTCGCCGGCCGACGGCTACACGCTGCTGGTCGGCTCCATCGGCGTCTTCGCCATCAATTCGGCGCTCAACCCGGCGCTCGGCTACGATCCGAAGACCGATTTCGACCTCGTCACCGTGGCGGTGCGCACGCCCAACGTGCTGGTGGCGACGCCTTCCTTCCCGGCCAATTCGGTGAAGGAGCTGGTCGACTACCTGAAGAAGAACCCGGACAAGGTGACCTTCGCCTCCTCCGGCGTAGGATCCTCCGATCATCTCACCGCGGCGCTGTTCTGGCAGAAGACCGGCACGTCCGGCATCCATGTGCCCTACAAGGGCGGCGGCCCGGCCATCGGCGACCTCATCGCCGGCCATGCCGACGTGTCGTTCCAGAATCTTGGCGCCGTCGCCAACCACATCAAGGCCGGCAAGCTGAAGGTGCTGGGCGTCACCGCCGCCGCCCGCAACCCGGTGCTGCCGGACGTGCCGACCATGAAGGAAGCCGGCGTCGACGGGCTCGAGGTCTATTCCTGGCAGGCCGCCGCCGCGCCCAAGGGGCTTCCCGCCGACGTGAAGGCGAAGGTGGTGAAGGCGTTCGCCGCCGGCCTCGCCGCGCCGGACGTGAAGGCGAAGTTCAACGAGATGGGCTTCGAGGTGGTCGCCAACACGCCGGAGGAATTCGCCGCCTTCCAGAAGGCGGAGGAGGAGCGCTGGCGCCAGGTGGTGAAGGCGGGCAACATCGTCACGCAGTGAGGCGGGGGCGTGGGCCGGGAGGCCGGCTCATGGAGCGCCGTCGTCTTGAGAGTGCCGGCCTTTCCTATCCTCTCCCCGACCGAACTCGGCTGTTGCCGAGTTCGGTTCCGGCAAGGTCGAAACCGGATACATCCGGTTTCGATGGGGAGGTGGCCCGCGAAGCGGGCTCGGTGAGGGGAGACACCATTGGGAAGCGTCGAAGACCCCTCATCCCATCCCTCTCCCCGCCGGGGAGAGGGAGCTTTGCCGCTCTTTCGGCAATGACGGGCCAGACTCTCGGGATGACGAAGAGACAGGGGAATGTTGTCGGTCCGCGGTGCTCCTTCCTGCCGTGCCGCACGCCGGGCCCGCTCATGCTCCGTCATCCCCGGGCCCGGCCCGGGCCTCCACGCCTTCGACCGGGGGTACCGTCCAGACGGCCATGGCGGGCCGCTGACGGAACTCCCGCCCGGTTCGCGCTCTCGATATTCCTCCGCCCGACAGGTGCCTCATGAACGCGCATCCCAAGAACCATCCCGCCAAGACTCCCGACCAGCTGCGCAGCGCCCGCTACTTTGCCCATGACGATCTGCGCAGCTTCGGCCATCGCTCGCGGCTGCGGCAGATGGGCTATGCGCCGGAGGATTGGGTGGGGAAGCCGGTGATCGGCATCATCAACACATGGTCGGACTTCAATCCCTGCCACGGCCATTTCAAGGACCGGGTGGAGGACGTGAAGCGCGGCGTGCTGCAGGCCGGCGGCTTCCCGCTGGAGCTGCCGGTGCATTCGGCTTCCGAGACCTTCCTCAAGCCCACCTCCATGCTCTACCGCAATTTCCTCGCCATGGAGGTGGAGGAAGGCATCCGCGCCCATCCCATCGACGGCGCGGTGCTGATGGGCGGCTGCGACAAGTCTACCCCGGCCCTGCTGATGGGCGCCACCAGCGCCGGGGTGCCGGCGATCTACCTGCCGGCCGGGCCGATGCTGCGCGGCAACTGGAAGGGCAAGACCCTCGGCTCCGGCTCGGATGCCTGGAAATTCTGGGACGAGCGCCGCGCCGGCAATATCGACGAGACGGCGTGGGGCGAGATCGAGGGCGGCATCGCCCGCTCCTTCGGCCATTGCATGACCATGGGCACCGCCTCCACCATGACCGCCATCGCCGAGGCGATCGGCATGACGCTGTCCGGCGCCTCCTCGGTGCCGGCGGCCGATGCCGGGCACAACCGCATGGCCGCCGCCTGCGGCCGGCGCATCGTCGAGATGGTGTGGGAGGACCTGACGCCGGACCGCATCCAGACCCGCAAGGCCTATGAGAACGCCATCACCGTGGCGATGGCGATGGGCTGCTCCACCAACGCCATCATCCATCTCATCGCGCAGGCGCGCCGCGCCGGGGTCGATATCGGCCTCGACGATTTCGACAAGGCGAGCCGCCTCGTGCCGGTGATCGCCAATGTCCGGCCGAGCGGCGACGCCTATCTGATGGAGGATTTCTACTTTGCCGGCGGCCTGCCGGCGCTGATGGGACGGCTCACCGGCCACCTGCATCTCGATGCGCTCACCGTCACCGGCCGCACCGTCGGCGAGAACATCGCCGGGGCGACGGTCTATAATGACGACGTCATCCGCACGGTGGAGAACCCGATCTATGCCGAGGGGGCGCTCGCCGTGCTGCGCGGCAACCTCGCGCCCGATGGCTGCGTCATCAAGCCGAGCGCCTGCGCGCCGCATCTGCGGGTGCATACTGGCCCGGCGCTGGTGTTCGACGACTATCCAAGCATGAAGGCCGCCATCGACGACGAGGATCTCGACGTCACGCCGGACCATGTGCTGGTGCTGCGCAATGCCGGTCCGCTCGGCGGGCCGGGCATGCCGGAATGGGGCATGCTGCCGATCCCCAGGAAGCTGATCAAGCAGGGCGTGCGCGACATGCTGCGGATTTCGGATTCGCGCATGAGCGGCACCAGCTACGGCGCCTGCATCCTGCATGTGGCGCCGGAGAGCTATGTCGGCGGCCCGCTCGCCTTGCTGCGCACCGGCGATCTCGTCAGCGTCGACGTGCCCAACCGGCGCATCGACATGCAGGTGGACGAGGCGGAACTCGCCGCCCGCCGCGCCGCCCTCGTGCCGCCGCCGCCGCATTACGAGCGCGGCTATGGCTGGATGTTCTCGCGCCACATCAAGCAGGCGCATGAAGGCTGCGACTTCGACTTCCTGGAAACCTCGTTCGGCGCCCCCGTCGGCGAACCCTCGATCTATTGAGAAGGATTTCTTCCGTGGAACTGCCCGCCAACCATTTCAAGCGCGGCCTCTATGCCGGTGAACAACAGATCGGCCTGTGGTGCAGCCTCGCCAGCCATATGAGCGTCGAGATCCTCGCCGGCTCCGGCTATGACTGGCTGCTCATCGATACCGAGCACTCGCCCAACGAGCTGCCCATGGTGCTGTGCCAGCTGCAGGCCTGCATGGAGAACCGGGTGCAGCCCATCGTGCGCCCGCCGGTGAACGACCCGATCTGGATCAAGCGCTTCCTCGATGCCGGCGTGCAGAGCTTCCTCCTGCCGATGGTGGATACGCCCGAGCAGGCCGCCGCGGCCGTGGCGGCCACCCGTTATCCGCCGGAGGGCATCCGCGGCTTCGCCAGCGCCTCGCGGGCGTCCCGCTTCGGCCGGGTGAAGGACTATTACGCCCGTGCCCATGAGGAGATCTGCGTGCTCGTGCAGATCGAATCGAAGCTCGGCATGGAGAATCTGGAGGCCATCGCCGCGGTGCCGGGGGTGGACGGGGTGTTCATCGGTCCCGGCGATCTCTCCTCGGCGATCGGCTATCTCGGCGATCAGGGAAATCAGGCCGTCGTCGATCTGATCGTCCAACTGATCGGTCGCATCGGCGGCGCCGGCAACCGGGCGGGCATCCTCACCGGCGACGAGGCGCTGGCGAAGCGCTACATCGAGGCCGGCTGCCTTTTCACGGCCGTCGGGTCCGACACCGGCTTGCTGGCGCGCGGCTCGGAAGCGTTGAAGAAGCGCTTCAAGCCGTGAGGCCGCTCAATTCACGGCATCGTCCATCACGTTGAGAATCAACACGTTCTTGGCGATGTCGGTGATCGAGGGCGACGGTTTCGAATCAAGGTTGATGCCGGGATATTTCGCCTGCAGCGCCTTGGCGAGGCGCCCGGCCGCGTCCGCCACCGAGGGGTGGTAGGACAGCGCGTTGCGCAGCGGCTGGAACACCTCCGTCGACGAGACGTCGACATTGAAGCCCGCCGCCTTGGCGACATTGGCGAAGCGCTCCAGCTTCGCCTTGTCAGCCGAGGCGGTGGCGAAGATCCGCACCGTATAGGTGACGGCCGGCGGCGGCGCGGGCTCGGTGGCCGCGCTGTCGGAGGGCGCCGGCGCCGGCGTGTCGGATGCCGGCGGCTGCAGGGCCGGGTCCGTCGCCTGCGGGGCCGCGGCCTGCGGCGAGGGAGACTGCGCGGCCGAGGGTTCGGGCGGGGGAGAGGCGGGCACCGGTGCCGTCCCGGACGGAGCCGCCGGCGTTGCCGCCGCCAGATCGGCGGGAGACTCGATCTGCGCCGTGCGCAGCCGCCCGACTTCCTCCCGCAGCGGCACCAGCATGGTCAGCATGTAGATCAGCAGCCCGGCGACTGCCGCGACCAGCGCCAGCGTGACATAGGCCAGCATGTTCGACGGCGGTTCGGCGGCGGCGTGATGCAGGTGCTGCGATTCCAGTTCGAGGCGCTTCAGCTCGATCTTCAGCTTTTCGATCTCGATCCAGCGCTGGAACGCCACCGGATCTTCCGGCGGCGTGCGGCCGGTCTTGGCCGGTGCCGGTGCCGGGCGCGGCGCGGGGGCTGGCGGCGGTTGGGTTGCTGCGGGGCTTCCCGCCTCGGGCGGCGTCGTGCCGTTTTCGAAGGAGGGCTCGCGCTTGTCTGTCATTCTCCAGTCTCCCGTGAGCGGAGCGGCCTGGTCGAAGGCCGGCCGACCTTGCGTCGGCTTCCCTTGCATTTAGCCGAATTGGCGGTGCGGGGTAAGCATTTCTACCGCCAGGGAACCTGCTAGGGCATGACGGCGAGGCGATTGTCGGGCAGGAGGCCGGCGTGTAGGACGGACGGAAATCGTCTGCGGCGAGCGTGGGAGGGGCGATATGAGCGATCTGTGGCAGCCGAGCCTCTACCTTGCCGGGCCCGAGGTTTTCCGCCCCGACGCGCTGGCGGAAGGCGAGCGGCTGAAGGCAATCTGCCGTGATCTCGGCGCCCTCGGCCTCTATCCGCTGCAGGAAGGCGAGGTGGCGGACGCCGACGAGATTCGCGCCCATTGCATCGGACTGATCGGTCGCGCCGATGCGCTGGTCGCCGACATCAGCCCCTTCCGCGGCGTCCACATGGATCCGGGAACCGCTTTCGAGATCGGCTATGCCGAGGCATTGGGGCTGCCGGTGTTCCTGTGGTCGAGCGATTCCCGCGACCTTGTGCAGCGGATCGCCGCGGATCCGCGGCACGGGGCGGGCCGCGATGCGGAGGGCCATCTCATCGAGGATTTCGCCCGGCCGGAAAACCTGATGATCGTCCGCGGCGACCAGAAGGTGCATGCCGCGCCGCAGGACGCCATCGCCGAGGCGGTGGCGGCGTTGTCCGCCGCGGCAGGCCGGCGGCGCGACGAGGCGCGTCACCGGGCGATTCACCACCATACCCGTATGATGGTACTGGCGGCGCTGGCGGCGAGTCTTGCCGCCGCGCTGGCGGCCGGGCCGATAATCGACTGGCTGACCGGCCGGTGAGGCAAGGCGAGGGCTGGATTCGCGCCGTACCGACGCGCATGCTCGACCGGACCTCCCCGGATGGCGGTCTTGACGCAGGACGCCGCAGGTTCCTTCATGCCGGCCTGCCCGGCGATGACAGGGCCGCGGCAATTCGGAGACCATGATGACGAGGCATGCAGGCGTTCCCGAGGCTCTTTCGCATGAAGAGCGGCTCGACCGGCTGGGACGGGTGGCGGTCGAGGTCGGCCTCGGCCTGAAGCCGGGGCAGGAGCTGGTCATCACCGCCTCGCTCGACGCGTTGCCGCTGGTGCGCCGGATCACCGAGCACGCCTACCGGGCCGGCGCGAGCCTGGTGACGACGCTGTTCTCCGACGAGGAGGCGACGCTGATGCGCTTCCGCAACGCGGCGGATTCCAGCTTCGACACCGCTTCCGGCTGGCTCTACGAGGGAATGGCGAACGCCTTCAAGGGCAATGCCGCCCGTCTCGCCATCGCCGGCGAGAACCCCTCGCTGCTGGCGAACGAGGATCCCGAAAAGGTTTCGCGCGCCAACCGGGCCCGTTCCAGGGCCTATATGCCGGCGCTGTCGCTGATCGCCGGCTTCGACATCAACTGGACCATCGTCTCCTATGCCTCCCCCGCCTGGGCGCGGGCGATGTTCCCGGACGACCCGGAGGACATCGCGGTCGCCAAGCTCTGGCACGCCATCTTCGCCGCCTCGCGGGTCGATACGCCGGACCCCGTCGCGGCATGGGACGCTCACAATGCCGAGCTCAACGCCCGCACCACGCTGCTGAATTCCCGGCGCTACGCGGCGTTGCGCTTCCGCGGTCCCGGCACCGATCTCACGGTCGGGCTCGCCGACGATCACGAATGGGCCGGTGGCGCCTCGGTCGCCAAGAACGGCATCGTCTGCAACGCCAACATTCCCACCGAGGAAGTCTTCACCACCCCGCACAAGCTGCGCGTCAGCGGCCATGTGGCGAGCACCAAGCCGCTCGCCTATCAGGGCACGCTGATCAAGGACATCCGGGTGCGCTTCGAGGAAGGGCGGATCGTCGAGGCGCAGGCCGCCACCGGCCTCGACGTGCTCTCCAAGGTGCTCGACACCGACGAGGGCTCGCGGCGGCTCGGGGAGGTGGCGCTGGTGCCGCATTCCTCGCCGATCTCCAGGAGCGGGCTGCTGTTCTTCAACACGCTCTATGACGAGAACGCCGCCAGCCACATCGCCTTGGGCCAGTCCTATTCCAAGTGCTTCATCAACGGCGCCGACCTGTCGCCGGAGGAACTGGCGGCGCGCGGAGCCAATTCCAGCCTCATCCACATCGACTGGATGATCGGCTCCGGGGAGATCGACGTCGACGGCCTGAAGGCCGACGGCTCGGCCGAGCCGGTGATGCGGCAGGGCGAATGGGCATGAGGGCTATCAGCGTGCCGGCGCGAAGCGGTTGCCGCGGGGTTGCCGCTTCCTGATGTCGATGAACTGTGATGAACTCGTGCCGTGCGGGAAGCGTTGGGGGCGGCCGCGCGGATCGGGAGACGTAATGTGAGGTGTCGCTGGCTCGCCTGGTGGAAGGGCTTGCCCGCTCTGGCGCTGCTGATCGCGGCGGCAGTGTTCTTTGCGCGCGTGCCGACCGAGGAGGACCTGACGCGGCGGGCCGAGGCGCTGCTGGTCAATATCGGCGAATCCTGGGCGCATGCGAGCTTCGACGGCCGTGACGCGAAGCTCGAGGGCGAGGCGCTGTCCGAGGAGGCCCGGGTCAAGGTTCGCACCGAGCTCGCCGCGCTGTCCGGCGTGCGCAGCCTCGAGGATCGCACCACCCTGCTGCCGGAGCGCCGGCCCTTTACCTTTTCGGTGGTGCGCGACGGCTCCAAGCTGCATCTATCCGGTTACGTGCCTTCGCGCTGGGCGCGAAAGCGCATCGCCGAGGCGGCCGCGCAGATGGCGCCCGGCGTGATTGTCACCGGCGAGAAGGAACTGACCCGGGCGCGCGGCGTGCCGGCCGGCGACTTTGCCGGCGTGGTGATCTTCGGCATCAATCAGCTGGCGAAGATGCCGTCCGGCCGAGTGACCATCGCCGACAATTCCTTCTCCATCGAGGGGCGGGCGCCGGATTTCGCCACCTATGACGCGCTGGAAGTGACGGTGCGCAGCGAATTGCCGGCGGATTTCGACCTCGCCCGCTTCGCGGTGCTGCCGCCGGCGGTGGCGCCTTTCGTCTGGTCGGCCGAGCGCGAGCAGGACGGGGTGAAACTCTCCGGCTACATACCGCTCGGCGATGCGCGTCGCGCCTTGCTGGACCTGGTGCGCAGCGCGGTTCCGGGGGCGGCGATCTCCGACCAGTTGCGCCTTGCCGACGGCTCGCCGCCAACGCAGGGCTGGCTGAAGGCGGTGGCCTTCGCGCTGGACCAGCTCGGGCGGCTGCCGGACGGCAAGGTGTCGCTGTCCGGCACGACGATCTCCATCGAGGGCACGGCACCGGATTTCGCGTCCTATGACGCGCTGGCCGGTGCCCGGCGCAACCTGCCCGAAGGCTATACGCTCACCCGCTTCGCGGTGGAGCCGCCGACGGTCTCCCCCTTCATCTGGGGCGTGCTGAACGGGGCGGGCGGGCTGCGGCTCACCGGCTTTGCGCCTTCCGAGGCGGCCAAGAAGCTGGCACTCGATGCCGTGCGCGCCGGTTTCCCCGGCCTGCCGGTCAGCGACGAGATGCGCATCGCGGCCGGTGGCCCCCCGGCGGAAGCGTGGGCGAGCGCTACCGCCTTCGGCATCGCGCAACTGGCGCGATTGCGGGCGGGCTCGGTGCGCGGCCTCGCCACGACGCTCACCATCTCCGGCGAGGCGGTGGATTCTGCCGCCTATCTGGCGGTGAGCGGGGCGCTGGAAACGGCCCCGAAGGGCTTCTCCCTGCAAAGCGACGTCCGCCCGCCGGTGGTGGCGCCCTATGTGTTCGGCATACGCCGGGACGGGGAGGGGCTCACCATCTCCGGCTTCTACCCGACGCCGCAGGCGCACGCCCAGATTACCGACGCCGTCAAACACTACTTTCCCGGTCTAACGGTGAACGACGTCTCGGCGCTGGCGCAGGGGGCGCCGGACGGTTTCGATGCTGCCGCCCGGCTGGCGCTGCGCGAGCTGTCCCGCCTCGATGCCGGCGAGGTGCGCCTCGACGACCGCCGGCTCCGGCTGACCGGGACCGCCTTCCACAGCGCCGCCGTCACGTCGATAGGGGAGAGCCTGAAGCGGGATCTGCCGGCCGGCTTCTCGGTCGATCTTGGCCTCGATGTCCTGACGCGCCGCGACATGCTGGACCGCGAGGCGTGCCGGCAAGCCGTCGCCGTGCTGCTGGAGCGCGGCAGCATCGTGTTCGCGCAAGGCAGCGCCCGGCTGGATCCGGTGAGCTACGGCCTTCTGGATCGCGTGGCTTCCGTGGCGGCGGGCTGTCCCGATGTCGCCATCGAGATCAGCGTCGCCCATGCCGATATCGATCCCGATCAGGCGGCGTCGCGGGCGCGCACGGTGATCGACTATCTCGCCGCCGCCGGCATCGCCCCCGAACGTCTGTGGGTCGGGCCCTTCGGCACGCTGGCCGCCCAGTCGACCGCCCGCCCGGGGGCGGATGGCGGCATCCTGCTCATCGTGAGGTGACGGCCGATGATCTTTCTGGCCTTTGAACTCTGGCCCTATCTCCTCGGCGCCGCGGTGATCGGGCTGCTGACCGGCTGGTTCTGCGGGTGCTCCCCGCGTCGGCGCGCGGTAGCCGACGAAACGTCGCCGGCCGAGCTGGGAGCCAAGCCGTGACCGCGTTCGCCGTCGATGTCGCGCTGCTGTTGTTCGCCGTCTATGTCGTCGGCTGTGCCGCCGGCTGCTGGCTGCGCCGCACGCTGCGGCGCAGCTGAGCGGGCTCAGTCCGTGCGGGCGCCGCGCAGGTCCGCTTCGATCTGCAGGCTGCCGCGGGTGCCGAAACGGGCCTTGTAGACCTGGGCATTCTCCATCACCCGCTGCACATAGTTGCGGGTTTCGGAGAAGGGGATGCGCTCGACCCAGTCGATGGGGTCGACGCTGGGGTCGCGCGGGTCGCCATACTGGGCGATCCATTTCGCGACATTGCCGCGTCCGGCGTTGTAGCCGGCGAAGGTCAGCACGTAATTGTTTTGGTAGTTGTCGAGCAGCGCACGCAGTTCGGCGGCCCCGAACTGCACGTTGACGGTGGGATTGGAGCGCAGCTGTGCCGGATCGAGCCGGGCGCCGGTGCGGTTGGCGATGGTCCGGCCGGTGGCGGGCATCACCTGCATCAGGCCGGCGGCACCGGCGCTCGACACCGCGGAAGCGTTGAACATGCTTTCCTGGCGGGTGATGGCGAAGACTAGAGCCCGGTCCACATCCTGGGTGATCGGCTGGTAGCGCGGCACGCCGATGGTGGGGAAGGCTTCGGCTTCCAGCGGCATGCCCCGGCTCAGGGCGACCTTGCCGATGACCGTCATGGTGCGGGCATCGCCGTCGGCGCGTGCGACTTCGGCCAGCATGCCGACGGAGGCGGGATCGGGCAGCCGCTCGGCGAGATCGTGGGCAAGCGCCACGGTGAGCGCGGTCTTGTCGAGCTTTTGCAGCAGCTTGAAGATCTGCACGCCCTCGTCGCGGGCGAAGGCGACGCGCTGGGCGGCGCTGGGGGCCGGCGCGGCGCGGACCGAGAAATCCGGCCGGCCGAGGCGGGCCCGCGCCAGCTGGCCGTAATAGGCCGAGTTGTAATTGGACGCGACCTCGTATTGGGCGCGGGCATTGGCGGTGCTGCCGAGCGCTTCCCAGGCCCGGCCTTGCCAGTAGAAGCCGCGGGCCAGGGTGGCCGGATGCGTCTGATCCTGCGGAATGCGGGCGAATTGCTGCTGCGCCGTGCGCGCATCGCCGAGGAAGCGCAGGGCGATCCAGCCGGCGGTGAACTGGGCGTCGGCGATGTAGTGCTCGTTTTCCGGCGTCACCGTCTCGGCGGCGATCTTGTAGGCGGTGCGGGCGTCGCCGGCATCGAGCAGCTCGCGCGAGACGAGCCGTCGCTCGATCCACCATTCGTCGGTATCGATCAGCAGCTTCGGGTCCCTCGGCGCCGAGGAGAGCGTGCGGGCGGCGGCGGCATCGTCGCCGGCGCGGCGCTGGATCTTGGCGAGGGTGTAGAGATAGGCGGGATCGGAGCGCAGCGAGGCCGGCACGCTGGCCAGCAGCTTGGCGGGATCGCCCGCCGACTTGTTGAACAGTGCGACGCGGGCTCGGGCGAGGGCCGTCACGTCGGCGCCGGCGCGCTGGGCGGCGCGCAGGCCGCGCTCGGCGTCCTCGTTATAGAGCATCTTGTCGGCGCGGTATTTGTGGTCGGCGCGGGTCAGCACGCCACCGAACTCGACCATGACGGTGGATTCGGTGTCCGACGACAGGGAATCGTTGCGCCAGGCGTCGCGCAGCCAGGCCGAGCCGTTGGCCTGGTCGCCGGCGGCGAACAGCGCGCGGGCGAGCGCGATCTTGCCCTCGCCGGAGTAGGGGCGCTGCTCGGCGAAGAACGCCGTGATGGTCGCCGGGTCCTTGTTCTCCGCATAGAGCAGATATTCGAGCCGCCGCCGCAGCACGATCGGGGTGGGCAAGGTCGGATGAGCGCGCAGGATCGCCACAGCCTGGTCGAAACCGACGCCACGGGCGGTCACGCGCAGGGCCAGCCAGCGCACCAGCGCCTGCGCCCCGGGATCGCGCATGCGCTCCGCCATGGCCAGCGCATCGGCGGCATTGCCGCTCTCGACCAGGGCAATCGCCTGCCGGAGATCGGGCGAGAAACCGGGCGTGCCGGCGAAGCTCGGCGAAAGGAAGGACGACGCGCCGGCGGTGGCCGATGCCGCAGCATAGGAGCTTGCATTGGCGGGCACGGCGATCTGCGGCTTCTTCGCCGTTGCCGTGGCGGCTGGCTTCGCCGTCGGCTTGGGCGCAGGCTTGGCGGCCGTTTTGGCATCCTTGGACGCTGCCGTGCCGCCCTTGGCGGGCTTGGCCGGCGGCTTGGGGGCGGTTGCGGTCTTGGCGCTATCGGCCTTGGCCCCTGCCTTCGGCTTCTGCGGCGGGGTGGGCGTGGCACCGTGAGCCGGCACGAAGGGAGCGGTGGCCGCGAGCAGGAGGCTGGCCGCGACGGACAGGACGACGCCGCAGCGGCGACGCGGTTCGAGGCTCATCGGTTCACGCACTCCCCAAAAACAGACACCGCCCCACGCGGCGCACACGAGCCCGGATCCGGTCCGCGTCCGTTTCAGTTGTCTCGCGATCTCGTTGACGAAGTGCTAACCACTGGTCGATCACGCATCTTGTGATCTGCGTCAACGCAGGGTCTTGTCGCCCGCTTAACCGGCGAAACCATGGCAGCGTGCCGCAAAGCGGCGGCTTTGCCAAGGAAGATCGGCGTCGGAGGCCACAACACCCCTTTCGCCGCAGCCGCCGACGCGATATCTGAAAGCCCCTTTGCCGGTGCAGGTGCTGCGCCGGGCGCCAATGACAGAAAATTCCAGGAGCGCGCCATGCCTCACACGTCGCCCTTTCGTGGTTCCTTTACGGCTCTCGTGACGCCGTTCCGCGATGGCGCGCTCGACGAGAAAGCGCTGCGCGGCTTGGTCGACTGGCAGATCGAGGAAGGCACGCACGGCCTCGTCCCCGTCGGGACCACCGGCGAAAGCCCGACCGTGACCCATGACGAGCACAAGCGCGTGGTGGAATGGACGGTCGCCCAGGCGGCGGGCCGGGTGCCGGTGATCGCCGGCGCCGGTTCCAACAACACGATCGAGGCGATCGATCTCGCCCGCCACGCCGAAAAGGCGGGGGCGGATGCGGTGCTCGTGGTCACGCCCTATTACAACAAGCCGAGCCAGGAAGGCCTGTACCAGCACTACAAGGCGATCAACGACGCCATCGGCCTGCCGATCATCATCTACAACATTCCCGGCCGGTCCGTGGTCGACATGTCGGTGGAGACCATGGCCCGGTTGTTCGAACTGCCGAACATCGTCGGCGTGAAGGATGCCACCGCCAATCTCGCCCGGGTCAGCCAGCAGCGCCAGGCCATGGGTCCGTCCTTCAACCAGCTGTCCGGCGAGGACGCCACCGCCCTCGCTTTCATGGCCCATGGCGGCGACGGCTGCATCTCCGTCGCTTCCAACGTGGCGCCGAAGCTGTGCTCGCAGCTGCAGAATGCCTGCCTCGCCGGCGATTTCCGCGCGGCGCTGACGCTGCAGGACCGGCTGTTCCCGCTGTTCCAGGCACTGTTCGTTGAAACCAATCCGAGCCCCACCAAATATGCGCTGAGCGTGCTCGGCAAGATCGCCGACGAGGCGCGCCTCCCGATGGTGCCGGTGAGCGACAAGACGAAGGAGATCGTCCGCTCGGCCATGGTGCATGCGGGACTGATCAACTGATACCGGCCGGAGCTTTCGAAGCTCCGGCACGGAGCTGAGCAAGATGGCCGATAAGAAGAAAACCGTTCCCCGCAAGGTGGTGGCCGAGAATCGCCGCGCCCGTTTCGACTACGAGATCGGCGAGGTCTTCGAGGCCGGCATCGCCCTGACCGGCACCGAGGTGAAGAGCCTGCGCGGCGGCAAGGCCACCGTGGCGGAAAGCTATGTCTCGGCGAAATCCGGCGAGGCGATCATCTACAACACGTTCATCCCGGAATACCTCCAAGCCAACCGCTTCAACCACGAGCCACGCCGGCCGCGCAAGCTGCTGCTGCACGGGCGCGAGATCGCCAAATTGTGGCAGGCGGTGGAGCGCGAGGGCATGACGGTGGTGCCGCTGCGCATCTATTTCAACGAGCAGGGCCGGGCCAAGGTCGAGATCGCCATTGCCCGCGGCCGCAAGGCGCATGACAAGCGCGAGGCGGCCAAGGAGAAGGACTGGGCGCGCGACAAGCAGCGGCTGATGCGCGACCGGGGCTGAGCCTCGCAGGACGTCGGTACCCAGCAAAAGCAAAAGGCCCGGGCGAAACCCGGGCCTTTTTCATTCCGTCGCGGCGGGAGCTCGCTCAGTCCTTGGCGCGCTCGACATAGGAGCCATCGGCGGTCATCACCACGATGCGGGTGCCGACGCCGACATGCGGGGGAACCGCCGAGCGCACGCCATTGGACAGCACCGCCGGCTTGTAGGACGAGGAGGCGGTCTGCCCCTTCACCACCGGCTCGGTGTCGACCACTTCGAGGGTGACGCGCTGCGGCAGTTCGATGGCGATGGCGTTGCCCTCGTGCACCTTGAGCATGACCTGCATGCTCTCCTGCAGATAGGCGGACTGGTCGCCGATCACGTCCGGCGAGACCGCGACCTGGTCGTAGTTTTCCGGGTTCATGAAGTGGAAGCCTTCGCCGTCCGAATAGAGGAAGGTGAAGGGACGGTCCTCGACATGGGCGCGCTCCACCTGCTCGGTGGTGCGGTAGCGCTCGGAGATCTTCACGCCGTCGGAGATGCGGCGCATGTCGAGCTGGGTCACCGGCGTGCCCTTGCCGGGGTGGATGTTATCGGCGGTAAGCACGACATAGAGCCTGCCGTCGATGTCGACCACGTTGCCCTTGCGCAGCGTGCTGGCGATGACCTTGACCATGCGGTCCTCTGGCTGTTGGGTGCGCCGCACGGGATGAACGGGCGCAGACCGGGATTCCTTCGGGCGGTTCCTATACAAGCGCGACCGCCCGTCGCCAACCCCAATGCGGCCGCATTGGGGTTGATGTCCTTCCCCCGCGTGACCGACGGAGGCTGCCAATGCCCGATATCGATCCATCGCCCTGGTGGTCGCCGGACGTTCATGCCGATCGCCGGCCGTTCCTGATCGGGCGCCAGCGCATACTGGCCGCGCTGCGCGATTTCTTCGCCGCGCGGGACTTCGTCGAGGTGGAAACGCCGATCCTGCAGGTTTCCCCCGGCAACGAGACGCATCTCCACGCCTTCGCCACCCAGCTCGTGGCGCCGGACGGAACGGCAAGCCCGCGCTATCTCCACACATCACCGGAATTCACCGCCAAGAAGCTGCTTGCCGCCGGCGAGGAGAGGCTGTTCACCTTCGCCCGCGTGTTCCGCAACGGCGAGCGCACCGCGCTGCATCACCCCGAATTCACCATGCTGGAATGGTACCGGGCGCGGGAGAGTTATGAGGTGCTCATGGCCGACTGCGCGGCGTTGCTGCAGGCGGCCGCGGCAGCGGCGGGCATCGATGTCTTCCGCTTCGGGCCGCACGGCGTCGATATCCGCCTCGCGCCCGAGCGGCTGACGGTTGCCGAGGCCTTTGCGCGCTTCGCCGGCATCGATCTTCTCGCGACGCTGGACGCGACGGGGGCGACCGATCGCGACGCGCTGTGGCAGGCGGCGCGTCAGGCGGGCATCCGCGTGGCGGGCGACGATGTCTGGGCAGATGTCTTCACCCGCGTCATGGTGGAGAAGATCGAGCCCTTCCTCGGCCTCGGCCGGCCGACCATCCTGTGCGAATACCCGATCAGCGAAGCGGCGCTTGCCCGGCCGAAGCCGGGCGATCCGCGCGTGGCGGAGCGTTTCGAGCTTTATGTCTGCGGCGTCGAGCTCGCCAATGCCTTTGGCGAGCTCACCGACGCCGATGAGCAGCGCCGCCGCTTTTCCGGCTGGATGGACGAGAAGCAGCGGCTCTACGGTGAGCGCTATCCGATCGACGAGGACTTCCTTGCCGCCCTGGCGCGGATGCCCGAGGCATCCGGCATTGCGCTCGGCCTCGACCGGCTGGTGCTGCTGGCGACCGGGGCGCGCCGCATCGAGGACGTACTGTGGGCGCCGGTCGCGTCCTGATCAGCCGAGCGTGTCGATATGCGCCCGCACGGCGGCGAAGACGCTGCGGAACATTTCCGGCGTCAGCACGCCGGTATTCGTGTTGTAGCGGGAGCAGTGATAGCTGTCGAACAGCACCACATCGCCGAGGCGGTGCACGGCGCCATGCGCGAATTTGTGGTGCGACAGCTTCTCGCCATGGGCGGCCAGCACCTGGTCATGGGCGATCTTGCCCAGCGCCACGATGGCGCCGAGGTTCGGCAACTGGGCGATGGTGGCGGCGAGGAAGGGGCGGCAATGGCGCATTTCCTCGGTGGTCGGCTTGTTCTCCGGCGGCACGCAGCGGACGGCATTGGTAAGGCGCGCGTCTTTCAGCCGCAGCGTGTCATCCGGCCGCGCCTCGAACTTTCCGGTCGCGAAGCCGAAGCGGATCAGCGTGTCGTAGAGCAGCTCGCCGGCATAGTCGCCGGTGAAGGGACGGCCAGTACGGTTGGCGCCGCGCAGTCCGGGCGCGAGGCCGACGATCAGCAGGCGGCCGTCCACCGGCCCGAAGGAAGGCACGGGCGCGTTGTGCCAGCCGGGCTCGGCGGCCCGCCAATGCTGGCGAAACGCCACGAGACGAGGGCAGATGGGGCAGTCCCGCGCCGGCTCCGCAACCGGCGCGGTCGCCATGTCGTGCACGCTCACCGGTTGGCGAGCTCCTCGTCGCCGCCCACGCCGGGCGTCGGGCCACGCCGTTCCATGAAGCGCGGAGGCTCGCTCATGCGGCCGGTGCGCTCGTTCGGATCGCGTCCGATGCGGGCCTGGAGATCGACGAGGTCGATGAAGGCGTCGGCCTGCCGGCGCAGCTCGTCGGCGATCATCGGCGGCTGGGTGTTGACGCTGGACACCACGCTCACCCGCACGCCCTTGCGCTGCACCGCTTCCACCAATGAGCGGAAATCGCCATCGCCGGAGAACAACACGATGTGATCGACATGGGCGGCGAGTTCCATCGCATTGACCGCCAATTCGATGTCCATGTTGCCGCGCACGCGCCGCCGACCCTGGCTGTCCGTGAACTCCCGGGCCGGTTTTGTTACAACCGAATAACCGTTGTAATCCAGCCAATCCAGAAGCGGGCGGATGGATGAATACTCGTTATCCTCCACGAGGGTCGTGTAGTAAAAGGCCCTCAATACATATCCGCGACTCTGAAACTCCTTGAGAAGCCTCTTGTAGTCGATATCAAATCCAAGAGACTTCGTTGCTGAATAAAGATTGGCGCCGTCAATAAATAAGGCAATCTTTTCCATGGGTTGAACCATTACGGCATTACCTAATCAATACGTTCAAATGAAGTTCCGCCTCCCGCTTGACGAAACTGACTTTCCGCCCCTAAACGATTCATAGCGCAAATTTTCTCCTGTGCGCGGTGAAATTGATGCCGGGCGGCGTTCAAAGTTATGAATGTGATCGATCCGCCCCGAGGGTCGCTTGCCCTCCCGGCGGGCATGCGTTAAGGCAGCGCTTTCCGAATTAACCCACAGGAGTGCCGGAGCATGGCTCGCGTCACCGTCGAGGATTGCATCGACAAGGTCGACAATCGCTTCGAACTCGTTCTTCTGGCCGGCCATCGCGCGCGCATGATCGCCTCGGGTTCGCCGATCACCGTCGATCGCGACAACGACAAGAACCCGGTCGTCGCCCTTCGCGAGATCGCCGACGAGACCATCTCGCCGGAAGATCTGAAGGAAGACCTGATCCATTCGCTGCAGAAGTTCACCGAGGTCGACGAGCCGGAACCCGAGACGGTGCCGATGATCGCGTCGGGCACCGGCGAGAGCGGCGCGGACGATGCCGACGTCATGCTCGACCGCATGACGGAAGAGGAACTGCTGGCCGGCCTGCAGGGGCTGGTGCCGCCGGAGCCGAGCGACGACGAGGAAGGCTGAAGCCCTTCTCCCGACCGCCTCGCGATGATTTCCTGCAGCCCGGCCTCGTGCCGGGCTGCTGCTTTTACGGCGGAATTTCCGCCGCGGTGCTTGCGTTGGCCTCGCCGGCGGACATATCTAGCCGTCAGGAACGGACGGGTCGTTCCCCTCGCGAGATCCCTGTCATGATGCGGCAGTACGAGCTCGTCGAGCGCGTGCGCCGGTATAATCCCAATACCGACGAGGCGCTGCTCGATCGCGCCTATGTCTATGCCATGCGTGCGCACGGCACGCAGAAGCGCGCCTCCGGCGACCCCTATTTCTCGCACCCGCTCGAAGTCGCGGCTATCCTCACGGATCTCAAGCTCGACGACGCCACCATCGTGGCGGCGCTGCTGCACGACACGATCGAGGATACCGACGCCACCCGCGACGAGATCGACAAGTGGTTCGGCCCGCAGATCGGCGCCCTGGTCGAGGGCCTGACCAAGATCAAGAAGCTGGACCTCGTCTCCAAGCAGGCCAAGCAGGCGGAGAACCTGCGCAAGCTGCTGCTGGCCATCGCCGACGACGTGCGCGTGCTGCTGGTCAAGCTTGCCGACCGGCTGCACAACATGCGCACCCTGAAATGGGTGCCGGAGGAAAAGCGCAACCGCGTCGCCCAGGAAACGCTGGACATCTACGCCCCGCTCGCCGGCCGCATGGGCATGCAGGACATGCGCGAGGAGCTGGAAGACCTCGCCTTTCGCCAGCTCTCGCCCGAGGCCTATGAATCCATCCTGGGCCGGCTGAACGCCCTGAAGGAGCATAATGGCGAACTGGTCGCGGCGATCGAGCGGGAACTGACCGAGGCGCTGAACCAGAAGGGCCTCGACGCGACGGTGAAGGGGCGCGAGAAGCGGCCCTATTCGATCTGGCGCAAGATGGAGCAGAAGTCGGTCGCCTTCGAGCAGCTTTCCGACATTTATGGCTTCCGCCTCATCGTGAGCACGGTGCAGGAATGCTACGCCGCGCTCGGCGTGGTGCACACCAAATGGCGCGTGGTGCCGGGCCGTTTCAAGGACTACATCTCGACGCCGAAGCAGAACGACTACCGGTCGATCCACACCACGGTGGTCGGGCCGGGGCGCCAGCGCGTCGAGCTGCAGATCCGCACGAGGCAGATGCACGAGATCGCCGAATACGGCATCGCCGCGCATGCCGTCTACAAGGACGGCGAGCCGGTCGCCGCGGCGGGCGAGGATCTGCTGACCCGCGACTCCAATGCCTATGCCTGGCTGCGGCGTACCATCGAGCTCCTCGCCGAAGGGTCGAGCCCGGAGGAGTTCCTCGAGCACACCAAGCTCGAGCTGTTCCATGACCAGGTATTCTGCTTCACGCCCAAGGGCC
Organism: Ancylobacter oerskovii; assembly: GCF_018390555.1. GTDB lineage: Bacteria > Pseudomonadota > Alphaproteobacteria > Rhizobiales > Xanthobacteraceae > Ancylobacter > Ancylobacter oerskovii. The sequence goes on from NZ_JAHBGB010000044.1 coordinate 633,826, forward strand.
GGCTGATCGCGCTGCCGCGCGGGGCAACCCCGATCGATTTCGCCTATGCGGTGCATACCGGCGTCGGCAACATGGCGGTCGGCGCCAAGATCAACGGCAAGGTCTCGCCCCTGGTCTCCCGCCTGCACAATGGCGACGAGGTGGAGATCATCACCTCGCCGAGCGCCACCCCGCCGGCGGCGTGGGAATCCATCGTCGTCACCGGCAAGGCGCGCGCGGCGATCCGGCGCGCCACCCGTGTCGCGGTGCGTGCGCAATATGCCGGGCTTGGCCGCCGCATGGTCGAGCGGGCGATGGCGCGCGCCGGCAAGGCGTTCTCGGACGAAAAGCTCGCGGGGTCGGTGGGCCGCCTCGCCCGCACGACGCCGGAGGAGGTTTACGCCGCCGTCGGGCTCGGCGAGATGAAGGCCGACGATGTCGTCAAGGCGCTCTATCCCGAATGGCCGGGGCCGCGGCCGGAGGAGAAGCTGGCGCCGAAGGGGGAGGGCTGGTTCGAGCTCGACGGCGGCCAGAGCCTCAAGTTCAAGATCCCCGGCGTGGAAAGCGTTCCCGACCCGAAGATCGCCATCCCGATCCGCGGCATCAACCGCGAATTGCCGGTGCGCTTCGCGCCGAATGGCGGCGCGGTGCCGGGCGACCGCATCGTCGGCATCATGACGCCGGGAGAGGGGATCACCATCTACCCGATCCAGTCGCCGGCACTGCAGGATTTCGAGGAGGAGCCGGAGCGCTGGCTCGACGTGCGCTGGGACGTCGACGAGGACGATCCGCAGCGCTTCCCGGTGCAGATCGTGGTGGTGGCGACCAACGAGCCGGGCTCGCTGGGGCAGATCGCGCAGGTGATCGGTGAGCGCGACGGCAATATCGAGAACCTGCACATGTCCTCGCGTTCGCCGGATTTCACCCGCATGGTGATCGATATCGGCGTCTACGACCTGCGCCACCTCAACGGCATCATCTCCGACCTGCGCTCGCGGCCGGTGGTATCGAGCGTCGAGCGTGTGAACGGCTGACGCCGCCTGCCGGAACCCGCCGGCCTCCATCGCGTTGTCGCCTCGAACAGGCCGTAGCGGCCGTATGAGGGAGGAGGCGATGATGGTCGAGATCGTTCACAGCGCGATGCGGATCCTCGCCGGCTTCCTCAAGCAGCTCAGCGGCCGTACCTTGGGCGACGGTGCCTTGCAGGCAATGGGACGCGTCGACGAACTCGTCGGACGGGCGGCACTCGTCTCCGTACGGGTCCGCTCCCGGAGCGGCCGCATCCCCCGCTGAGGGCCTCCGCGCCTCACCTCCCAGACAGGATCGAAGCATGCGTATCCGATATGGATTTCGGATGGCGCTGGATTGTGCCAATCCGACACCGGCCACTTTCGCCATAGACGTGCACAGTTCGCGTCATCACGACATCATCGTGCAATCGCCGGTGTTCCTGCGCGGCGGGCAGCGCCTGCTTTCGGGCTCGATGTCGCTCGACATGTTCGGCAATGTCCGTCGGCGCCTCGTGCTGCCGGTGGGGCGCACCGAGATCGAGCATCACGGCGTCATCCACGATGCGGGCGTGCCGGATGTGGTGAACGTCGCCGCGCGGCAATCGGCGCTGGACCAGTTGCCAGAGGAGGTCATGCCGTTTCTGCTCGGCAGCCGCTATTGCGAGACCGATCTTCTCGCCGGCGAAGCGTGGTCGCGCTTCGGTTCCGTCCCCGAAGGCTGGGCGCGGGTGCAGGCGATCTGCGATTTCGTCCACGAGTATGTCGCCTTCGGCTATGCGCATGCCGACTGCACCCGCTCGGCTGCCGGGGTACTGAAGGAAAAGCGGGGCGTGTGCCGCGACTTCGCCCATCTCGCCATCGCCCTGTCCCGCGCGATGAACATTCCCGCCCGCTACTGCACCGGCTATCTGGGCGATATCGGCATTCCGCGCGATCCGGCGCCGATGGATTTCAGTGCCTGGTTCGAGGCCTATCTCGATGGCCGCTGGTACAGCTTCGATGCCCGCCACAACGTGCCGCGCATCGGACGCATCGTGATGGCGCGTGGGCGTGATGCCACCGACGTGCCGATCGTCTGCACCTTCGGCCCGCACCAGTTGACGAGCTTCGAGGTGTGGACCGACGAGATGATCGCCGGAGATTCCGTCGCCGCGTGACGCGCGCGTGCGGGTGCCCACGCCCATGAGGTGACGCGGACCGGCGGATGGGCTATCACCCGCCGGTCCATTCATTGCCCGATCGGTTTGCCGTCATGACTCACGACGAGGTCCTTGCCGAGTTCCGCGCCGCCGGCGCCCTGCTCGAGGGGCATTTCATCCTGTCCTCCGGGCTGCGCAGCCCCGTCTTCCTGCAGAAGATGTTCATCTTCATGGATCCGGCGCGCACCGAGCGACTGTGCCGGGCGCTGGCCGAGAAGGCGCGCGCGGCCTTCGGCCCGATCGACTACGTGGTCTCCCCCGCCATGGGCGGCATCATTCCGGGATATGAGACCGCCCGCCATCTCGGCGCCAAGGCGATCTTCGTCGAGCGGGAGGACGGGCAGTTCGTGCTGCGCCGCGGCTTCTCCATTCCCGAGGGCGCGCGGGTGCTGATGGTGGAGGACATCGTCACCACCGGCCTGTCGTCGCGCGAGTGCCTCGCCTCCATCGCCCACCATCCGGGCAGAATCGTCGGTGCCGCCTGCCTGATCGACCGTTCGGGCGGCAAGGCTGATCTCGGCGTACCGTTCGTCGCCCTGGCGAGCCTCGACATCCCGAATTACGAGCCCGACAAGCTGCCGCCGGAGCTCGCCGCCCTGCCGGCCGTGAAGCCGGGCAGCCGCGGCATACAGGGAGCCAAGGCATGAGTGCCGCTTCGCCTGTCGTGGTGCCGCCGATCCGTCTCGGCGTGAACATCGATCACGTCGCGACCATCCGCAATGCGCGGGGCGGGGCCTTGCCCGATCCGCTGCGGGCGGCGGCGCTGGCGGCGGCGGCCGGTGCCGACGGCATCACCGCGCATCTACGCGAGGACCGTCGCCACATCCGCGACGAGGACATGCGGCGCCTCAAGGAGACGCTGGTCCTCCCGCTCAATTTCGAGATGGCCGCGACCCATGAGATGGTCGCCATCGCCACCGAGCTGAAGCCTCATGCCTGCTGCCTGGTGCCCGAGCGGCGCGAGGAGCGTACCACCGAGGGAGGGCTCGACGTCCTCGCCGGTGGCATCGACCTCGCGCACCGTGTCGAGCGGCTGGCGGCGGCCGGCATCCGGGTTTCGCTGTTCGTCGCCCCGGACGAGGACCAGATCGTGCGCGCGGCCGATATCGGCGCGGCGGTGATCGAACTGCATACCGGCGCCTGGTGCGATTATCGCGTCGCCGGCCGGCAGGAGGATGCCGCTGCCGAATTGGACCGGCTGATGCGGGCGGCCGACCAGGCCGTGACGCTCGGGCTGGAAGTGCATGCCGGTCATGGGCTCGACTATGCGACGGCGGAGATCATGGCCGCCAACGGCCATGTCCGCGAACTGAACATCGGCCATTTCCTGATCGGCGAAGCGATCTTCGAGGGGCTGGAGACGGCGATCCGGCGCATGCGCGCGGCGATGGCGCGCGGGCGGGCGCATCTGCGCCTCGGCGCCGCGGCGTGATGAGGCTGGCATGATCCTCGGCATCGGCTCCGACATCACCGACGCAAGGCGGGTCGCCGAAGTGCTGGAGCGCCACGGCGAGCGCTTCATCGAGCGTGTGTTCACGCCGGTCGAGCGGGCGAAGTCGGAGCGGCGGGCACGGCGTGCGGAAAGCTACGCCAAGCGCTTCGCCGCCAAGGAGGCTTGTGCCAAGGCGCTCGGCACCGGTCTCGCGCAGGGCGTGTTCTGGCGGGACATGGGGGTGGTCAACCTGCCGTCCGGCCGCCCGACCATGCAGCTGACCGGCGGCGCCCGGGCACGGCTCGACGCGATCACCCCGCCGGGCTTCGAGGCGAGGATCGACCTCACCATCACCGATGACGGCCCGCTCGCCCAGGCCTTCGTGATCATCAGCGCGGTGCCGAAGGCGGCTGCCGCTCCCGGAGCGTAACCTCCACCGATCGTGAAGTGCGCGCGTTGCCGCAGGCGTTTCGAGCGGTTATAGGGAGCCACGGCCTTGAGGCAGACGTGCCTTGGCGGGTGGCGCCGTGCCGGCGAAGAGCGGGACGGCTAAGCGGAAAGCACGATGAGCGCGACAACCGAACCTAAGAAGAAGGAAGGCGGCCTGGGCGAGACCGCCAAGGTCATCCTGCAGGCCTTCCTCATTGCCCTCATCATCCGCACCTTCCTGTTCCAGCCATTCAACATTCCTTCCGGCTCGATGAAGGAAACGCTGCTGGTCGGCGATTATCTCTTCGTGTCGAAGTTCAGCTACGGCTATAGCCGCTTCTCGCTGCCCTTTTCGCCGCCGCTGTTCGACGGGCGCATCCTCGGCTCGACGCCGAACCGGGGCGACGTCGTGGTGTTCAAGCTGCCGCGCGACGAGACCACCGATTACATCAAGCGCGTCATCGGCCTGCCGGGCGACCAGATCCAGATGATCGGCGGCGTGCTGCACATCAACGGCCAGCCGGTGAAGCGCGAGGACGCGGGTTACTGGATGGACGACGAGGGCGGCGGCCGGGTTCAGCGGGTGAAGCGCTGGATCGAGACGCTTCCCAACGGCGTCAGCTATTACACGCTGGATCTCGTCGACAACGGCTTCTACGACAACACGCCGGTCTACCAGGTGCCGCCCGGCCATTATTTCATGATGGGCGACAACCGCGACAATTCCACCGACTCCCGCGTGCTCAGCCAGGTCGGCTACGTGCCCTATGAAAATCTGATCGGCCGCGCCCAGGTGATCTTCTTCTCGGTCAAGGAGGGCGAGGCGGCCTGGCAGGTGTGGAAGTGGCCCTGGACGGTACGCTGGGACCGCCTGTTCTCGTTCGTGCGATGAGCCGGTCCTCCCGGGGCGGTGACGAACCCGTCGACCTCGCGGCCCTCGAGCAATCGCTCGGCCATGTCTTCGCAGACCCGTCCTATCTTACGCTGGCGCTGACGCATATCAGCGCCGTCACCGGGCTGCAGGGCAGCCGGGCGCGGGTGAAGTCCTATCAGCGGCTGGAATTCCTCGGCGACCATGTGCTCGGGCTCGTGGTCTCCGACATGCTCTATCGTGCCTATCCCGATGCTGAGGAAGGGGAGCTGTCGCGCCGGCTTTCCGATCTCGTCTGCGAGGAGGCCTGCGCCCAGGTCGCCGCCGAGATGGGAATCGCCTCCTTCGTGCGGCTCGGTGCCGGCGAGGAGCGCACCGGCGGCCGACACCGGCCCGCCATTCTCGCCGATATCGCCGAGGCGGTGCTGGCGGCGGTCTATCTCGATGCCGGCTTTCCGGCGGCCGAAAAGCTGGTGGAGCGCTTCTGGCGGCCGCGCTTGCAGCGGCACGGCGGGGCAGGGCGCGATCCCAAGACGGCGCTGCAGGAATGGGCGCAGGCGCGTGGGCTGCCGCCGCCGCATTATCGTCTGGTCGAGCGCGACGGGCCGGATCATAATCCGCAATTCCGCATCGCGGTCGAAGTCCCCGGATGGGAGATGGCCGAGGGGATCGGTTCTTCCAAGCAGGGTGCCCAGAAGGCCGCCGCGGCCGCCTTTCTCGAACGAGTTTCGTCATGAATGACACCGACGCCGATACCGGCGCCTCTTCCGAAGCCGCCACGCGCTGCGGCTTCGTCGCCCTGATCGGTGCGCCGAATGCCGGCAAATCGACGCTCACCAATGCGCTGGTCGGCACCAAGGTGTCGATCGTCTCGCACAAGGTGCAGACCACCCGCAGTCTGGTGCGCGGCATCGCCATCGAGGGCACGACGCAGATCGTGCTGGTCGATACGCCCGGCATCTTCGCCCCCAAGCGGCGGCTGGAGAAGGCGATGGTGCGCTCCGCCTGGGGCGGGGCGGGCGATGCGGATGCGGTCGCCTTGCTCATCGACGCGCGCGTGGGCATCACCGAGGAGGTGGAGGCCATCATGCGCGGCCTCGCCCAGGTGAAGCGCCCCCGCGCGGTGATCCTGAACAAGATCGATCTCGTGAAGCGCGACAGCCTGCTCGAGCTCGCCGCCAAGGTGGCCGAGCATATAACCCTCGACCGGGTATTCATGATCTCGGCGCTTGAAGGCGACGGGCTCGTGCAATTGCGCCAATGGTTGACCGAGGTGCTGCCGGAAGGGCCGTGGCTCTATCCCGAGGACCAGATCTCCGATGCGCCGATGCGCATGCTGGCCGCCGAGATCACCCGCGAGAAGCTGTTTCTCCGCCTGCACGAGGAACTGCCCTACCGCTCGACGGTGGAGACCGATAGCTGGCAGGAGCGCAAGGACGGCTCGGTGCGCATCGAGCAGACCATCTTCGTCGAGCGGGAGAGCCAGCGGAAGATCGTGCTCGGCAAGGGCGGCGACACCATCAAGGCGATCTCCATGGCAGCGCGCAAGGAGCTGACCGAGATCGTCGAGGCGCCGGTGCATCTGTTCCTGTTCGTGAAGGTGCGCGAGAACTGGTCGGATGATCCCGAGCGCTATCGCGAGATGGGGCTGGAATTCCCCGACGCGGACTGAGCGGCCGCAGCCGGGCGGGACGCCGCGATGGAATGGACCGACGAGGGCATCATCCTGGGACTTCGCCGCCACGGCGAGGCCAATGCCATCGTCGAGCTGCTCACCGCCGGGCATGGGCGCCATCTCGGGCTGGTGCGCGGCGGCGGGTCGCGCCGGCAGGCGCCGGCCCTGCAGCCGGGCAACAGCGTGCATGTGGCCTGGCGGGCGCGTCTCGACGAGCAGCTCGGCGCCTTCACCCTGGAGGTGACGCAGGCCCGCGCGGAACGGCTGATGCGACAGGCGCATTCCACCTTCGCCGTCAGCCATCTCGGCAGCCTGATCCGGCTGCTGCCGGAGCGCGATCCTCATCCCGATCTCTATGCGACGCTGGAGACCATCGTCGAGCATCTCGACGAGCCGTCGCTGGCCGGGATGATGCTGGCCCGCTTCGAGCTCGCCATGCTTGCCGAGCTCGGCTTCGGGCTGGAACTCGACAGCTGCGCCGCCACCGGCGGGCGCAACGACCTGCTCTATGTCTCGCCGAAATCCGGCCGCGCGGTGAGCCGCGACGCCGGCGAGCCGTGGCGGGCTCAGCTCTTCGAGCTTCCCTATTTTCTCGTCGGCGAGGTGGCGGAGCCGCCATTGCCGGCGGATCTGCGCGCCGCCTTCGAGCTGACCGGCCATTTCCTGGCGCGGCGGGTGTTCGACCCGCGCGGAAGCGAAATGCCGGGCACGCGGGCGGCGTTCCTGCAGGCCGTGCTGCGAGACGTCGGCCCCGGCCGGTAGGCGCCTGGCGGCAGGCTTTTGCCAACAAGCTTCTGGATAGAGGGGCGCGGCATGTGTTCGCGTCTTGTTCTTGTCGCGCATTCGCGGTAGCGAGAGATCATGGGAGAGGGACCGATTCCGACCGATGACGGCACCATCGAGCCTGTCGGCCTGAAGGCCGCGCTCGAGGAGCGCTATCTCGCCTATGCGCTGTCGACCATCATGCATCGGGCGCTGCCGGATGCGCGCGACGGGCTGAAGCCCGTGCATCGCCGCATCCTCTACGGCATGCGGCTCCTGCGGCTCGATCCGGGCGGTGGCTTCCGCAAGAGCGCCAAGATCGTCGGCGACGTGATGGGCTCGTTCCACCCGCACGGCAACATGGCGATCTACGATGCCATGGTGCGGCTGGCGCAGGATTTTTCGCAGCGCTACCCGCTGGTCGACGGCCAGGGCAATTTCGGCAATATCGACGGCGACAACGCCGCTGCCGAACGCTACACCGAAGCGCGGATGACCGAGGTGGCGCGCCTCATCCTCGACGGCATCGACGAGGACGCGGTCTCCTTCCGCCCGAATTACGACGGCACCGCCGAGGAGCCGGTGGTGCTGCCGGGCGGGTTCCCGAATTTGCTGGCCAATGGCTCGACCGGCATCGCGGTGGGCATGGCGACCTCCATCCCGCCGCACAATGCCGCCGAGCTGTTCGACGCGTGCCTGCACCTGATCGAGCATCCGCAGGCGACCACCGACGATCTCCTGCAATTCGTGAAGGGGCCGGACTTCCCCACCGGCGGCGTGGTGATCGAATCCCCGGCCTCGATGGCGGATGCCTATGCCACCGGCCGCGGGGGCTTCCGCCTGCGCGCGCGCTGGCACAAGGAGGAAACCGGGCGCGGCACCTATGTGGTCGTCGTCACCGAAATTCCCTATGGCGTCGCCAAGTCGCGGCTGGTCGAGAAGATCGCCGACCTGCTGAACGAGAAGAAGCTGCCGCTGCTCGCCGATGTGCGCGACGAATCCGCCGAGGATGTGCGCCTCGTGCTGGAGCCGCGGGCGCGCAATGTCGATGCCGAACTGCTGATGGAGAGCCTGTTCAAGCTCACCGAACTGGAGACGCGTTTCCCGCTCAACATGAACGTGCTGGTCGGCGGGCTGGTGCCGAAGGTGGTGAGCCTCGCCGAGGCGTTGCGCGAGTGGCTGGATCACCGGCGCGAGGTGCTGCTGCGCCGCTCGCGCCATCGCCTCGCCGAGATCGAGCATCGCCTGGAGGTGCTGGGCGGCTACCTGATCGCCTATCTCAACCTCGACGAGGTGATCCGCATCATCCGCGAGGAGGACGAGCCCAAGCCGGCGCTGATGGCGCGCTTCGAGCTCACCGACGTGCAGGCCGAAGCGATCCTCAACATGCGGCTGCGGTCCTTGCGCAAGCTTGAGGAATTCGAGATCCGCAAGGAGCATGACGCGCTCACCAAGGAGAAGGACGGCATCGAGAAGCTGCTCGGCTCCGAGGCGCGGCAATGGAAGACCGTCGCCTGGCAGATCGGCGAGACGCGCAAGATGTTCGGGCCGGAGACAGAGATCGGCCGTCGGCGAACCGGCTTCGGCGAGGCGGCGGCGCATGGCGCCGATGCGGTGATCGAGGCGCTGGTGGAGCGCGAGCCGATCACCGTGGTGGTGTCGCAGAAGGGCTGGATCCGGGCGCTGAAGGGCCATGTCGCGGATCTCGGCTCGCTGGCTTTCAAGGGCGATGACGAGCTGAAGCTCAGCTTCTTCGCCGAGACCACTTCGAAATTGCTGGTCTTCGCCACCAATGGCCGCTTCTACACGCTGGATGCCTCCAAGCTGCCCGGCGGACGGGGGCATGGCGAGCCGCTGCGCCTGACGATCGATCTCGAGCAGGAAGCCGACATCGTCGACGTCATCGTCCATCAGGGCGGGCGCAAGCTTCTGGTGGCGGCCAGGGAGGGCAGGGGCTTTGTCGTCTCCGAGGACGATTGCGTCGCCAATACCCGCAAGGGCAAGCAGGTGCTCGCCGCCGACGCGCAGGATGCCTGCAAGCTGGTGGTGGCGGCCGGTGACAGCGTCGCGGTGATCGGCGAGAACCGCAAGCTGCTCGTTTTCCCGCTGTCGCAGATCCCGGAGATGGCGCGCGGACGCGGCGTGCGGCTGCAGCGCTACAAGGACGGCCAGATGTCCGACCTGAAGGTGTTCACGCTCGCCGACGGCCTTACCTGGCTCGACAGTTCCGGCCGCACCTGGACGGTGAACGACCTGACGGAATGGCGTGGCGAGCGGGCGAGTGCCGGTCGCCTGCCGCCCAAGGGGTTCCCGCGCAATAACCGCTTCTGAGCCGGGTTTGTCGACATGCCGGTCGTCTCGTGACGGCCGGCGGTCACGCGCGGATGTCCGCCTATTCGGTGCTCTCGATCCGTTCCCAGCCATGGGCGGTGAGGCGTTCCTGCGGCAGGAACTGGCTCTTGTAGCCCATCTTGGCGGAGCCATCGACCCAGTAGCCCAGATAGACATAGGGCAGGCCCATTGCCTTGGCCTTGGCGACGTGGTCGAGGATGACGTAGGTGCCGATGGAACGCGGCGCCTCGTCCGGCTCGTAGAACGAGTAGACCATGGACAGTCCGTCGGCCAGGACGTCGGTGAGCGCCACCGCATAGAGGGCGCCCTGTCCGCGCCCGTGGATGGCGGTATCGGGTCCGCGGCGGCGATATTCCACCAGCCGCGTGCGCACATGGCTGTCCTCGATCATCATCGCATAGTCGAGCACGGTCATGTCCGCCATGCCGCCATCGCCGTGGCGGCTGTCGAGATAGGCACGGAACAGCGAATATTGCTCGGCGGTCGGCACGGCGGCCCGCATGTCGCCGACGAGATCGGCATTGCCCTTCATCACCCGGCGAAAGCGGCGTGACGGGGCGAAATCGTCGACGACGATGCGCACGGAGACGCAGGCGCGGCAATGCTCGCAGGCCGGGCGATAGGCGATGGACTGGCTGCGCCGGAATCCGCCATGCGTCAGCACGTCGTTGAGCTGCGTCGCCCGCTCTCCGACGAGATGGGTAAACACCTTGCGTTCCTCGCGCCCCGGCAGATAGGGGCATGGCGAGGGAGCCGTCAGATAGAATTGTGGCGTATCGCGAGGATGTTCCGTCACGGCAGTTTCGATGTTCGACTGTGGAGAGGATTGCGCGAGCCGGCCGCGGCGTCAAAGGTAGAAATGCGTATCGCGCGAAAGTGTCACCGCCGGCGCAGGGCGTTCGCACGCGCCTCGGTGTTCGTGACCACGGTGCCGAGCAGCAGGTCGTGCAGCAGACGCTTGCGGCTGTTGAAAAGTCCGACGATCACCACCAGCGGCGTCAGGACGCTGAACGACACCCAGAACAGCACCACGCTCAGCACGGCGAGCAGCGTGTACATCGGCGGGCCGTACCAGAGCCGCATCTCGATCTCCATCACGCGCATGCCGATGGTCGCCGAATCGCGGCCACCGAGCGTGAGCGCGCTATAGACCAGGGCCCAGATGGCGAAGCCCGGGCTCAGCAGCCCGAACAGCAGCCAGCCGAGCCCGAAGGTGACGAAGCCGGAGACGAAGATCACCAGCGCGGCGAGGCCGACCGGCACGCAGATGATGAAGGCATCGATCAGAAAGGCGACGAAACGCCGCCAGAGGACCCCGCGGAAATATTCCGGCTCGGCCACGGGGTCGTAAGCGTAGGGCCTCGGCTCGGCCGAGCCGCCAAACGCGAAGGGATCAGACATGGAGGTCTCCCGCTGCATCCCTTCACAGATGGCCCTCGGCCGCTCCGCCGGCAAGGCCGTATCGCGACCGGATCAGTTCCCTGACTGCCAGTCGATGCGCACCACGTCCATGCCTTCGGCCAGCAGGGAGCGGTGGACGTTGTCGGCATGGGCGCGGTCGCGGGTCTCGACCGTCACGTCGAGCCGGGCGCCCTTGGCGTGCACATCGAGGAAGTGGCGCTTGTGCTCCACCTCCAGAATGTTCGCGCCGAGACTGCCGAGCAGGGTCGATATGATGCCGAGCTCGCCGGGCCGGTCGAGCATGGAGAAGCGGAAGGAGACGATGCGCTCCTCGCGCTCCAACTCGCGCAGCATGATCGAGGCCACGGTGCGCGGATCGATATTGCCGCCCGACACCACCAGGCCGACATTGCGGCCGCGATAGCGCTCCGGTTCGGCGAGCAGCGCGGCGAGGCCGCCGGCACCGGCGCCTTCCGCCAGCGTCTTCTGCTGGGTGAGGAACAGGTTCACCGCCCGCTCGAAGGTCGGCTCGTCCACCAGCACCACGTCGGACACCAGCGCCGAGACGATCTCGCGGGTGAGCACGCCGACATTCTTCACCGCGATGCCCTCGGCCAGCGTCGTGCCCTCGCAGGGCAGGCTCTGCTGGTGCAGGGCGTTCCACATCGCCGGGTAGAGCGTGGTTTCCACGCCCACCAGCTCGATGTCGGGACGCAGGTGACGCGCCGCCACCGCCATGCCGGAAATCAGGCCGCCGCCGCCGATCGGCACCAGCAGGACATCGAGGTCGGGAGCATCTTCCAGCATCTCGGCGGCGATGGAGCCCTGGCCGGCAATGACGTGGCGGTCGTCATAGGGATGGACCCAGACGAGGTTCTCATCGCGCGCGATGCGGTCGGCCTCGATGCTGGCATCCGCGACCGTCTCGCCATGCAGCACCACGCGGGCGCCATGCGCCTCGGTCGCCGCCACCTTCACGATGGGCGTGTGCTTCGGCATCACGATGGTGGCGCGGATGCCGAGACGGGCGGCGTGATAGGCGACCGCCTGCGCGTGGTTGCCGGCCGACATGGCGACCACGCCGTGGGCACGTTCTTCGGCGCTGAGGCTGGCGAGCTTCACCAGCGCCCCGCGTTCCTTGAAGCTCGCGGTGACCTGCAGGTTTTCATATTTGACGAAGACATGGGCGCCCGTAATCGCCGACAGGCGCGGCGCCGGCAGCGTAGGCGTGCGCAGCACCGCGCCGGTCAGCACATGGCGGGCTGCGGCGATATCGGCGGGAGATACGGGAAGGGTCATGAAACCACTCAGAATTCGCGCGGCCGCGGGGCCGCATTGTTGAGAAGCCCGCCGGGCCGCAATACCAGGAAAGCGGCCAGAAGGGCGTAGATGACGAGATCGCGATAGACGATGTCGAAGGCCGCCGACCACACGATTTCGACGCCGGCGACGATGACGGCGCCGAGAAAGGCGCCCGGCACAGAGCCAATGCCCCCGATGATGGCCGAAATCAAGGCTTTGAGCGTGATGGTCAGCCCTTCCCCTGGCTGGACCGTGCCATAGGCGATCACGCTGACCGTGCCGGCGAGCCCGGCGGCGGCACCAGCGATCAGGAAGGTGCCGCTGCGCAAGGCGGGGGCGCGCACGCCGAGGAGCGTCGCCATCAGCGGGTCGTCCGCATAGGCGCGCCAGGCGCGGCCGAAGCGGGTGAAGGCCATCATCCCGAGCAGGATGGACGCGCCGACGAGGCTCAAGCCGGCCGCCAGCATCTGCGCCGCGGTGACCGTCGCCACGAAGCCTTCCCCCTCGCCGGCGAGCGGGAAGGGGACGTTGAGCAGCGGCGGCAGCCAGTTCAGGCGCGAGGGGGCGGTGATGCGGGCCGCCTCCGCCAGCACGATGGCGACGGCTATGGTGCCGATCAGCACGGTTTGCGGCGAGCGGGAGGCGGCCGTCAATGGCAGGACGACATAGCGGCCGACGAGCCAACTTATTGACATGGAGGCAATAATTCCGACAGCCAGCGCGAGCGTGAGATCGCCCGGCCCCAACCGTCCCGCCATGCCGGCCGTGCCGATGGCGATGAGCATGTAGACGCCGCCGGCGACCGCGATCTCGCCGAAGGCGAGATTGATGCGGCCGAACAGGCCATGGACGAGGGCGAAGCCGGTGGCGACCAGGCCGTAAATGCCGGCGAGGGTGGTGCCGTTCATCGCCTGCTGCAGCCAATAGGCCTGCCTCGCGGACAGCGCCAGCCAGGCGGGCGGGAGGGCGCGAGCCGGCGGCTCGGCCAGCCACCAGCGCTTGATCATGTAGAATTTTACGTCGCTTAGCGGGCCGGCGTCGGTGTCCACACCCGTCAGCGTGGCGCGGGCGGCGCCGGTCTGTCCGGCAAAACGGCAGACAATCCAATGGGGTAGCGCGCGTGCGCCGAGGCGCACCCGATAGGCGAGCCGCAGCGCATCGGCCCCCGGCACCGGCACGAGAGACACCTCTTCGATGATGGCGCCTTCGTCATGCAAGGCGGGGGCGACGTCGCGGCAGATGCGCGCCTGATCGGCATCGATCACCGAGCCGCAACCCGCCAGAAGCAGGCCGAGACAGAGTACGGTGAGGTGTATGATGAGGCGCATGGACCGGCGATCAGTGCAGCCGCCGCCGGCCCGGCGCGGATCAGGCCTCGCGGGCGAGCTTCTCGGCGACGCGGGGGGCGAAATAGGTGAGCACGCCGTCGGCGCCGGCGCGCTTGAAGGCCATCAGGCTCTCCATCATCGCCCTCTCGCCGTCGAGCCAGCCATTGCGGGCCGCCGCCTCGATCATCGCGTATTCGCCGGACACCTGATAGGCGAAGGTCGGCAGGCCGAACGTGTCCTTCAGCCGCCAGACGATGTCGAGATAGGGCAGGCCCGGCTTCACCATCAGCATGTCCGCGCCTTCCTCGATGTCGAGGGCGGCCTCGCGCAGCGCTTCGGTGCCGTTGGCGGGGTCCATCTGATAGGTGCGCTTGTCGCCCTTGAGGCAGCCGGTGGAACCCACCGCGTCGCGGAACGGGCCGTAGAAGGCCGAGGCGTATTTCGCGCTATAGGCGAGAATTTGCGCGTCGAGGTGGCCCTCGGCGTCCAGCGCGCGGCGGATGGCGCCGACCCGGCCGTCCATCATGTCCGAGGGCGCGATGACGTCGGCGCCGGCCTCGGCCTGCACCAGCGACTGCTCGATGAGCACCGCGATGGTCTCGTCGTTGAGGATGCGCCCATCCGGCGACAAGAGGCCGTCATGGCCGTGGCTGGTATAGGGATCCAGCGCCACATCGGTGATGAGGCCGATCTCCGGCACCGCGTCCTTGATGGCCCGCAGCGTGCGGCAGACGAGGTTGTCGCGGTTCAGCGCCTCGCGCCCGTCGACGGTGCGCAGCTCCGGGTCGGTATAGGGAAACAGCGCCAGCGCGGGGATGCCGAGCCCGGCCGCCCGCTCGGCCTCGCGCACCGCCTGGTCGACCGAGAGCCGCTCGACGCCGGGCATGGAGGAAACCGGGGTGCGGGCGTCGGAGCCGTCCATGACGAAGATCGGCCAGATGAGGTCGGCGACGGTCAGCGTGTTTTCGCGCGTCAGCCGGCGCGTCCAGTCGGCCTTGCGGTTGCGGCGGGGGCGATGCGTCAGGTCGAGGCGGGTGGCAGCGTCGGGGCGGCCCATCGGGTCGAGGTTCACCGGGCGCGGGCGGGCGAAAGGAATGGGCATGTCGCACTCTTCGAAGCCAGTTTCGAACACTTATAACGTCATAAAAGCGTCGAAGCGACCTATTCGCCCGAACGATTGCGCATTCGCGCGAAATATGTCGCAGGTCATGATGACGCGGCCCGGATGCGGGGCCGGCCGGCCTGGAGAGCATGAATGACAGTCGAGCCCATCGGCATTCGCTTCGAGACCTCGGGAAGCGCCGGAATCATCACGCTGGACCGCCCGAAGGCGCTGAACGCCCTCGATCACGAAATGGTGAGGGCGATGCGCGCGACGCTGGATGCCTGGGCCGAGGATCCGGCGGTGGCGGTGATCGTGCTGCGCTCGGCGCAGGAGCGGGCCTTCTGCGTCGGCGGCGACGTGCGGGCGATGCACGATCTCGGCCGCGCCGGGCGCACCGAGGAGGCCCGCAGCTTCTGGCGCGACGAATACCCGCTCAACCATCTGATCTCGCGCTATCCGAAACCTTTCGTGGCGCTGGTGGACGGGCTGTGCTTCGGCGGCGGCTTCGGCATTTCCGGCCATGCGCGCTATCGCGTCGCCGGCGAGGGGCTGGGCTTCGCCATGCCGGAAGTGGCGATCGGCCTGTTCCCGGATGTCGGCGGCACCTATGTGTTGCCGCGCCTGCCGGGCTGGAGCGGCACCTGGCTCGCCATGACCGGCGCCCGCATCGGCATGGCCGACGCCATGGCGCTGGGGCTCTATACCCATCATGTGCCGGCGGAACGCTGGCCCGATCTCGTCGCGGCATTCGCTGGGGGACACGAGGTCGAGCCGACGCTGGCGCGCTTCGCCGCGGTGCCGCCGCCGCCGCCGCTCGGCCCGCTGTTTCCCACCATCGACCGGGTGTTCGCCGGCGGCAGCGTGGCGGCGGTGATGGCGGCGCTCGACCATGCCGCGACGCTGGAAGGCGCGGAGGGCGCCTTCGCCGCCAAGCAGGCGGAGACGATCCGTCGCGCCTCGCCGACCAGCGTGCATATCGCCTTCCAGCAGATGCAGCACGGGCTGGCCCACGACCTTGCCGGCTGCCTGACGCTGGAATTCCGGCTGGTGACGCGGGTGCTCGCCCAGCACGACTTCTATGAGGGCGTGCGGGCGGTGCTGGTGGACAAGGACCAGAGCCCGCGCTGGCAGCCCGCGCGGCTCGACGAGGTGGACCCCGCCGCCATCGCGGCGATGTTCGACGAGCCCCTGCCGGACGATTTGCTGCTGACGTGACGCGATTTTCGGCTATTGAGGCAGAATGAGCACACTTTACGATCCGATCGACGCCACCCTCGGACCCGCCGGCGCCGCGATGCCGCCCTGGCAGCGGCGGGTGCTGCTCTATCTGCGCGGGCTGGCCGGGCTGCTGCTCGTCAAGACCATCTATAGCTGGACGCTGATCTGCGGCGTGTGGGACGGCGAGACCAGCCGCTTCGAGATGCTGTCGCTGGCCGCGCAATCGGCGGTGATCTGGGCGGCGATCATGAATCCCGTGGCCGCGGTGGGCCTGTGGCTGGGCGCCGCCTGGGGCGTGGTGCTGTGGCTGGTGACCGCCATGGTGCAGATCCTGATCAACGCCTCGGCGCCGGAGGGCGTGGGCCGGCTGTTCATCGTCGCCGCCTTCGAGACGGTGCTGGTGGCGATCTATGCCTGGCTCACCTACAAGGCCGGCCGCGAGGCCGAGCGCTGAGGGCGAGGCGCCGGAAAAGCAAGGGAACCGCAGGGCTTAACCCTTTGTAAGGCATGGGCGTTTGGATTCGATTCATCCTTCCGCTTAAACGGACTTTCAGACGCCCCCCGGAATATGGAACGACACAGAGGGAGGGGCCTCACGCGGAGACATCCGCGCGGGGCGCAACCCCCCAACAGGTCGAGCCGGGGTGTCGAACATGAGAAGCGCAGCACGGGCGCTGAAGCCCGTACCCGACGAAGTACCGCAGGACGCGATCACGCCGCTCTACCAGGAGGCGCTGACGCTGGTGGAGCGGCTGCACCGCCGCCTGCTGGACGTGGTGAAGGACGAGTTCGACCGGCGCGGGCGCTCGGACGTCAACCCGGTGCAGGCGCTGCTGCTGTTCAACATCGGCGATTCCGAGCTCACCGCCGGGGAACTGCGCACCCGCGGCTATTATCTCGGCGCCAACGTCTCCTACAATCTGAAGAAGCTGGTGGAGACCGGCTATCTCGACCACCAGCGCTCGCGGGTCGACCGGCGGGCGGTGCGCATCAGCCTGACGCCCAAGGGCGAGGAGGTGCGCGACATCGTCGGCTCGCTCTATGCCAAGCATGTCGCCACCATCGAGCAGATCGGCGGCATCGGCTCGCAGGATTTCCAGGTGATCAACAAGGCGCTGCAGCGGCTGGAGCGCTTCTGGACCGACCAGATCCTCTACCGCCTGTGAGCGCGGGCCGCCCGCGGGGCGGCGAGGGCGAAGCCCTCGGCGGGAGCCGGCCCGGGCGCGCGACGGGTGCGCGCGCGGGGGCGAGGTGCCGGGCGGGGCGGAAGAGGGCGGATCGACCGGGAAGCCGGCGTCGGTGCCACGCCGCGCGCCGCCCCGGGGGCGAGCTCGCGGGAGGCTGGGTCCGGTCGGAGCCGTTCTGTCGGCGGCGAACCTCCTTGAGGATGCATGAGGCCACGCCGCCGAGGTGCGGGGGGCCGCGCTTGCCTATATCCGGCCGCGCGGGCCGCGCGCGGCGACCGGCAGGCTAGGAGGCGATGTGCTCCTCCGGCTGTTCCTGCTGCGGCTCCTGCTCCGGGTCGCTCTCCCCGGGGGCTGGCTTTCCCGCCAGCCCTTCGAAGATCCCGAACAGCGCGGAGCTGATGCGGTCGCTGTTGATGTAGGCGGCGCGGCGCATATAGGAGCCGACCAGCTGCCGGTGCGGCTCCGGCTCCAGCTTGAAGGCGTTCCTGACCGCCTTCTTCAGGCTCATGAAGCTGTTGGGCTGGTAGAAGAAGCGATGCCCCGCCGGCGGGATCACCTCGCGGTAATAGGCGGTGTCGGGAGCCACGATGACGGCGCCGCCCTGCAGCGCCACATGCGCGACGCCGGAATTGATGGTGTCGTGGTCGGTCAGCAGGATGCACTTCGCCCGGTCGAAATAAAGCGGCAGGTCGGCATCCTCGATGCGATCCGCGACCAGGGTGATCCTCTTGTTCTGCGCCACGGATTTCCGCAGGTAGTCGACATATTTCTCGTCGTCGGACTGGCCGGCGATGACGAGCGGCGTCTTCGGGATGTGGAGCTCGTGGAACCGCACGAACCATTCGAGATTCTTGTACGGCAGGATGCGCCCGAAGATCAGCACGGCGTTGCGCGCGGCCTCGAAGGACGGCCGAAGCTCATAGGCCTTCAGATAGGACGGGTGCGGGAGAAAATAGTGCCGCTCCGGGTCGATCCCGGCATCCAGCGTGTCGACATAGCGCAGGGATTCGATGTTCTGGTGCAGGATGGCGCTCGCCGCCTGCATGATCTTCTTCCGCATCATCTCCAGGTGATGGGTGAAGAGATCGCTATGGGGGTGGGCGTTGTGCACCATCCAGACGATGCGGCCGCCCGATTGCGCGTATTTGCGCAGGTCGCGAATGTAGCGGGTGGCGACGGACCGGGCCTGGAAGGCGGAATCCACGCCGCTGAAGATCTGCTCCTCCCAGTTGATCAGCACCACCTCCGGGATGGGGGCCTCGTTGATCTGGGCGATCTTCTTGTTGCTGATCCGGGAGACGGTCACCGACGGCGGGCAGCAGGAGAGGAGCAGGTCCATATAGGGGTTGGATCGGCTCGAGCCGGTCACCGCGATATGCCGCATGCTCGTGGTCTCCCCGTGGAATCCTCGCTCACCCTATACGGCACGCGGGAGGCGAGGAAGGGGGAGCGCGGGGGCTGCAAGGGCAGCGCGAGGCTTATCGTGCGGGAGGTTTTCGCGCGCGGGGCGCTGGAGGCGCGGAGCTCCCCTGTGGGAGGCCTGTGCGCGGGGCCTTCTGGTCCGCAAGGCCCTTCGTGCGGGAGGTCCTTCGTGGACGACCGGGGAACATTCGCCGCCGGCGCGGGGGCTGAGGCCGCGCAACGGTTCCGCAAGGCTCAACGAGAATGGGGCCCGGACCGGTTGTTCCGGCCCGGGCCCCGCTTCCCGTCTCGGTCGTCAGGCGGCGACGGTGGTGCTTTCCACCGTCGCCTCGGTCGCGGCCAGCTTGCGGGCGCGCGCCGCAACCTTCTCGCGGATCACGCTGATGCGCTTCTCGTCGCGCAGCGCCTCGAAGCCGGGACGATCGGCCTTGCGACGCTTGCGGTCCTCGGGGCGCAGGGCGGTGACGTCGACATTCTGGAAGAAGTCGCGGTTGCCGCCATCGGCCCAGGCTTCCGAGAACATGCCGTGGGCACGCACCACGTCGAACTGGTCGAGCTCGATGTGCCAGTAGGAGACCGTGGGAGTGTTCAGCTCCTGCACGATGGTCATGCCGTTGACGAGGTCGTTGGCACGCACCAGCTTGCCGCTGACGAAGAGGTGGTGCCAGGGCGAGACCAGCAGATCGCGCGAGGGCACGTTGTCGGCGAAGGCGCCGGCGCGGACACGCACCGGGGCGACGGCCCGCTTCTGCTCGTTGGTGCGCAGATAGGCGCGGCCATAGTCACGCCAGCCGATCCACTTCACCTCGCGGACGCCGGAGCGGCCGATCACCTTGTCGCCGATCTTGAGCGTCTCGATCGCCACCGGACCTTCCGGGGTCTCGATCAGGGTGCCGCGGACGAAGCAGACCGGCATGACGACATTGCCGTCGGCGTCCACGAAGGTGCCGGCAGTGATGGCCGCCTGGATCGCGGCGGCGTCCGAAGCGCTCAGGCCCTGCAGGTTGAAGGTCTGGGTGACGGTGGAGCCGAGCAGGCCGGGCTCGTTGAAGGTGATGGTGCCGACGCTGGTGCCGGCATTGTACGAGAACGCATTGAAGGTGGCGTTCTGGTAACCCAGCGTGTCGCCGGTGGCGAAGCCGGTGACGCTGATCGTCGTGGACGTCGGCGAGAGACCCAGCAGAGTGCCGGAGTCATAGATGAAGGTGCCGGCGCCGCTGTTGTCGAAGGCGACGCTCTGCGTCACGCCGACCGGCAGATTGAGGACGTTGCTGCCGTTGACTTCCATCGACGACGTGCCGCCGACCGAATAGATGAAGTTCGTCCCGACGGCGACCGCCACGTCGGGGTTGTTGACCACCACGTTCGAGCCGCCGATGGCGGCGATGGTCACATTCGAGACCGCCTGCGCACCGACCAGACCGTAATCGACCGTCGTGTCGACGCCATCCAGCGTCAGCGTGTTGCTGCCGAGCGCGGTGATGGTAACGACGTTGGTTTCGCCAGGCGGCAGATTGGTCGAGTCGTAAGTTACGCTCGAGTCAAAAAGGTTTGCATCAAGAAGCGCCATCTTCCCTGCCCCATGCTGTGGAATAAAAGCTCTGTTTCTCTGATAAATGGCAACGAATACCCGACCGCGTACTGATCAAGTGCGCGCTTAATACTCGTACCAGTTATGTAATTACTTATGATGCATAAAAAAATGAAGACGACAACGGCCTTTATTCGGTCGACTTTAATTGATCGCTCGAAAAGCTGACTGGCATACCAAATACGCTCGCCAACTTCGCGGGTATCTTAATATTCGAAATAAATGCGAGAGATGACTCTCTTTCCGAAATTCTTGCGGATTCCGTTAGGGGAGTCAATCGGAGGGCATTGGGCGCCCGATTGGTATTAAAAAACCAGTTCTGGGATAAATTATGCAAAATCAATGAGAAGGGTCATATGTGTTTTTTCGGAGAGGTGGAATCTGGCCGGACGGAGTGTCGAAATGCGGCCATTTTTTCGACATGAAGGGCCTCGAGTGGCCCATGCGCGGACGGATCGGTCCGATTTTTCCTGTCGCCAAATGAAGTCAACGTTCTTCCGAAAACATGTCAGCGACTCTGACCGATCGGATGAAAATATTTTTCGACCGATAAAAGCTTAACGTGTCTGAGGAGGGGTGCGACAAAATCAATCAGGCGGCCCTGTCGCCGGAGCGCGCAGGCGCCGGCGCGCCCGGCCCCGAAATATCGAGGCCGGGCCGGGGGCGGTTCATGGACGCCGACCAGGAAGATCCGGTAACGAAGATGCCGGCCGTGCCGTCGCTCCGACGGCGCGGGCTCAGACGGCCGCCGGCTTCGGGCGCGGCGAGCCCTGACCGCGCCAGGCCGCGAAGCGGGCGCCGGCCTTGCCCTCGCCCCCGTCGAGCCCGCCGGAAGGGGAGGCGTGCGGCAGGCTGATCACCGCCCGCAGCCCGGCACCGGTGTTGACGAGTGTGACGTCGCCGCCATGGTGGCGCACGACGTTGCGGGCGATCGACAGGCCGAGCCCGATGCCGCCGGTTTCGCGGTTGCGGGAATCCTCCAGCCGGAAGAAGGGGGCGAACACCCGCTCCATCGTCTCGGCGGGAATGCCGGGCCCGTCATCCTCCACGACGATCTCGATGGCTGCCGGCCGGGAATGCACGGCCACGCGAGCCCGCTCGCCATAGCGCACCGCGTTTTCAACCAGATTGCGCACTGCCCGGCGCAGCGCGTCGGCGCGGCAGCGATAGCCGATCCTCGGCGCCTCGGCGACGTCCACCTCATGGCCGAGCTCGACGAGATCGTCGCACAGGCTCTCGACCAGCGCGGTGAGATCGACATGCCGCGTCGGCTCCTCCGCCGCCTGCTCGCGCGAGAAGGCCAGCGTCGCCTCGGTCATGGCGCGCAGCTCGTCGAGGGTCGCCAGCATCTTCTCGCGGGTCTCGTCGTCGGCGACGAACTCGGTGCGCAGCCGGAGCGAGGTGATCGGGGTGCGCAGATCGTGGCCGATCGCCGCCAGCATGCGCGTGCGGTCCTCGACGAAGCGCTGCAGGCGCGCCTGCATCCGATTGAACGCCACCGCCGCCTGCCGGATGTCCTCCGGCCCCCTTTCCGGCAGCGGCTCGACGCTCTCCCCGCGTCCTAGCGCCTCGGCGGCCACCGCCAGCCGGCGCATCGGCCGGGTCATCCAGCGGGCGATGAAGGCGGCGCTGATCGACAGCACCAAAGCGGTGACGCCGAGCGACAGCAGCGACTGCGAACTCCAGAGGCTGTTGACGATCTTCTTGCCGAAGGCGCTGCACAGCCAGGAACCGTCATTGAGCCGGACGGTCAGGCCCATGCCGTTGGCATCGTCGAGATGCAGGAATTTCGCCGGGCGCGACAACGGCCAGGCGGAGGCCGGCATCTCCACCCATGGGGGCAGGTCGGGGGTGGACGCCGCCATCTCCGCTTCCGCACGGGCCGGCGGCGCGGCATCGTCCGGCGTCCCGCCGGACGCGGCGAGGCTGGCGACGGTGGGCAGCGGTTGCGCCAGCCGGCTCCTGGCATCCTCCCGCCACGCCGCCGCATCGGCGGGGAAGCCGGGCGTCACCCAGAAGCGGGAATAGCTGGTGCCGCTGGCGCGCAGGATCTCCTGCCGCTGCGCCGGCGGCGTGGATTCCAGCAGCTGGGCGACCGACGCCGCGCGGCTGAGGAACTCGGTCTTGGCGGCGTGGCCGAGGGCCTGGCCGCGCTCGTCCAGCGACAGAAGGAAGCTCACGCCCTGCGAGAAGGCGAGCGCCAGCAGCATGATGGCGACGAAGCGGGCGGTAAGGCTGCGGTTCCACAGGCGGATCATCGCGACACCACCTCGGCGGAGAAGCTGTAGCCGCCGCCCCAATGGGTCTTGATGAGCGCCGGCGCGCGGGGATCGCTCTCTATCTTCTTGCGCAGGCGGCTGACGCGGTTGTCGATGGCCCGGTCGAACGGCTCGGCATTGCGCCCGACCACGAGGTCGAGCAACTGGTCGCGGCTGAGGACCAGCCCGGCATGATCGAGGAACACGCTGAGCAGGCGGAATTCGGCGGTGCTGAGCGGAACGGTCATGCCGTCCTGGTCGACGAGCTCGCGGCGGCCGACATTGAGCAGCCAGCGGTCGAAGCGCACCTCCTTCGCCTGGATCTGGGCGCGCTGCGGCGGCAGGCTCTGCACGCGCCGCAGCACCGCCTTGATGCGCGCCAGCAGCTCGCGCGGATTGAAGGGCTTGGTGAGATAATCGTCGGCGCCGAGCTCGAGGCCGACGATGCGGTCGGTCTCCTCCGCCATGGCGGTGAGCATGATCACTGGCAACTGGGTGGTCTCGCGCAGGAAGCGGCAGAGCGACAGGCCGTCCTCGCCGGGCATCATGAGGTCGAGCACCACGAGGTCGATGGCGTTGCGCTCGACCAGGCGCCGGAGCGCCGCCGCGTTCTCGGCGAGGCTGACGCGGTAATCGTGCTTCTGCAGATATTTGCCGACCAGATCGCGAATGTCGCGATTGTCGTCGACCACGGCAATGTGCGGTGTCGCTTCCATGAGCTGGCCCTTTGCCGCTTCCAATATAGGCAGAAACCGCGGGCCGACCGAAAAAATTGTCGCAGATTGTCGCCGGTGCCGCGCGCGCGATGGATTGCGACAATTCCCTCGCCGCATGGCGTTTCCATGGCCGGGGGCACCGGGCCGCGCCGCCGCCGGCCTAGGAACGCGGATAATCGCTCGGCGGCGCGCCGACAAGGGTGGGTGTGCCGTTCTGGCAATAATGCCGGTAGCCGGCGTCCGGCGACACGACCCGATAGACGCGCGGGGCGCCGGGACCCGTCGCCTCGTCATCGGACAGCCATTCGTCGGCGACCGGCGGGGCGGCGGCGCGCAGCAGGTGGGGGTCGACATCGGTGCCGGCATCGCCGAAGGCCACCATGCCGAGCAGGATGGTGCCGGCAAGGAAGAAGCCGGCGCCGATGTCGCGCCAGCCGGCGGAAAGTCGTTCGGGGTGGTCGGGCATGGGAAACTCCGTTTCTCGGGCGGGAGCGGGGACGCCGCCAGGGGCCGTCAGCGGCATGGGCTGGCCTGGCCGGGCGTCGCGCCGGGGGCGGTGCAGTCGCGCGGCATGGCGCCCGCGGGCGGCAGCGGGGTGGCGGCCTGCAGGCGGGTCTCGGCGGGCAGGCCGGCAGGCCGGCCTGTGGGTATGTCGAAGACGAGATGGAAGGCGGCGACGGCCGCCGCCACCGACAGGCCGGCGGCCAATGTCACGGCGGGAGCGAGGGGGGTGCGGGTGCCCGGAAGGCGCATGGCTGTCCCTTGGTTGAAACCTGGAGGGACGCTAGCGGGCAATTGTCGCGCAGTTTCCGCGGCGCAGCATCGATTTTGTCGTCAGCTGTCGCGTCGCGGCGCGGGCGCCACGGATTGTTACATTTGCCCCGGCGACGAGCGGGCGAGGGCAGGCAGGGGCCGGCGGCGACCGTCGGGCCGCCGCCGCTGTCGTCACTCCGCCATCAGCGAGGGCAGGCCGGTGGAGAGCCAGGGCACGGCGGTGAGCAGGATGAGGAAGGCCACCATGCCCCAGAAGAACGGCATGTTGGCGCGGAACACATGCACCACGTCCTCCCGGGCGATCTTGGCCGACACCAGTATCGCGATGGCGACCGGCGGGGTGATCTGGCCGATCACCACCGTCACCACGATCAGCACCCCGAAATGCACGAGGTCGACCTGCATGGCGACGAGCGAGGGCAGCAGCACCGGCATGATCATCGGGATCAGCGGGTCCAGCACCATGCCGGCGATCAGGGCGAGCAGCAGCAGGACGAGCAGTTTCGGCGTCTGGCCCTCGAAGGGGAACAGCGTCTGCAGCCCGTCCGCCAGCACCATCGGCACCTTGGCCTGCGACAAGGCCCAGCCGAGCGCGGTGGAGAAGCCGACGACGATCAGGACCTCGCCGGTCATGATCACCCCGTCCACCGTCACCTTGCGCAGTTCGGCCCAAGAGATCGAGCGGTAGACGAACTTCGACAGGATGAACGCATAGGCGAGGGCGAAGGCGCCGGCCTCGCTCGGCGTGCACACGCCGGAGATCAGGCTGATGAGGATGAAGGCGGGAAGGCCGAGCGGCAGGATGGCGCGCTTGCCGGTGCGCCACACCTCGGCGGGCATGAACGGCCCGGCGGTGCCCCAGCCCTTGCGGCGGGCGAGCCAGGAGATGACGCCCATCATCATGCCGCCCATCAGCAGGCCCGGCACCACGCCGGCGAGGAACAGCGCGCCCAGCGAGGTGCCGGTCACCGCCGAATAGAGGATCATCGGCGAGGAGGGCGGGATCAGCACGCCGATGCCCGAGGAGGTCGCCGTCACCGCCGCCGCGAAGGGGCCGGGATAGCCGTGCTTCTTGAGGTGCGGGATGGTGACGGAGCCGGTGCCAGCGAGGTCGGCCACCGAGGTGCCGATCATGCCGCCGAACAGGATGGAGGTGAGCACGTCGACATGGGCGAGGCCGCCGCGCATCCACCCGACCAGCGCCACCGCGAAGTCGAACAACCGCTTGGCGATGCCGCCATTGTTCATGATGCCGCCGGCGAGGATGAACAGCGGCAGGGTGACGAGGATGTAGTCGGCGACGCCGGTGAGCGTCTGCTGCGGCAAGGCGAGCGTCCAGCCGCCGCTGATCGACAGGAAGATGAACACCGCGGCGACCAGCGCCACGATGATCGGGAAGCCGATCACCACCAGCACGCAGAGGGCGGCGAGCGAGCCGCCGGCGAGAGCGAGCATCATAGCTTCACCTCATGGGCGGGATGCGCGGCGATCTCCGCGGCGATGTCTTCGATATGCACCGGCTCGTGCGGCACCACGGTGCGGAAGAGGAAGGCGGCGGCCATGCCGAGCGCGGCGGCGAGCAGTCCGCCCGAGATCCAGGACTTCGGGATGTCGAGCATCGGGGTGACGTCGCGGCCGAACACGTTCATGTAGCGCCAGGAGAACCAGGCGACGGCGAGCATCAGGAGCGCGCTGACGAAGCTGATCGCCCGCGCCAGCGTGCGGGCATTGCGCGCGTTCAGCCGGCTGGTGACGATCTCGCAGCCCACCAGCGCGCCGCGTCCCGCCGCCAGCACCACGCCGACCGCGGCGATCCAGACCAGCAGGATCGAGACGGCCTCCTCGGTCCAGGGCAGCGGATGGTTGAGGAAGTAGCGGCCGGTGGCGTTGGCGAGCACCAGAAGGCTCAGCGCCGCCATCAGCACCACGCCGGCGGTCTCCAGCAGCCAGGAGGCGGCGCCGACGAGGGAGACGCGGCCGGGGACGCCCGACGGCAAGGGGCGGGCCTCCATGAGCTTGAAGGTCATGATGCGGGCCCTCCCTCGGCGGCGGCGAGGCGACGGTCGAAGAGCCGGCCATAGCCCGGCCGGGCGCCGTCGATGCCGGCCACCTCCAGGCAATGCCAGAACGAGGCCTGCACGGCGGAGATCACCGGCTTGCCGAGCGCGGTCTCCAGTGCCTCGATGACGCCGGCGGAGCGGAAATTGGTGCAGGAGATGAAGATCGCCGTGGCGTCCGGGTGGTCGCAGGCGACCACATGGTCGAACACCTTTTCCAGCGGCACCTCGGCCAGCGCCCAATCCTCGTCGATGCCGAGATTGCCGCTGTTGAGCACCTTGTGGCCGTTCGATTCCAGGAAGTTGATGGCGCGCTGGTGGATGGCGTCGACGTAAGGGGTCGCCAGCGCCACCGGGCCGGCCTTCACCTCCTTGAGGGCGGCGAGCGAGGCGGTGGAGGCGGTGGTGGCCTTCACGCCGGGCGCCCAGCCTTCCATGCGGCCGATCAGCGCCTTGTCATAGGCGGTGCCGTAGACGAAGGAGGCACTGGTGCCACCGAAGCACAGCACGTCGATCGGCGCCGAGCCGACCAGCCGGGCGGACTGCTCCAGCTCCGGCGCGTTCATCATCTGGTCGATGCCTTCCAGCGTCACCTTGGGCAGGCGCACGCGGGTGGTATGGATGGACAGCCCCGGCGCCGCCATGGCCGCCCATTCGGCGTCCATGACGATGCTGGAGGCGATGTAGATGAGGCCGAGGCGGCCCAGTGTAGCGTAGCCGTCGTAACGGAAGCCCTTGCGGGCTTCCTCACCGGTGATGGCGGTCATGTCGATCGAGCTCACTTCAGGCTGGCTTCGAGCTTGGCCATGAAATCCGGGCCGACCACCTTGGCGATCTCGCCCTTCACCGGCTCGGCGGCGGTGCGGAAGGCGGCGAGGTCCGGCGTCGTCACCGTCACGCCCTTGGACTTGAACTCGTCGACCAGGCGCGCGTCGCTGTCGTCGGAGACCTTGCGGGTGGCGGCGGCGCCAGCCTTGGCGGCTTCCTTCACCTTGGCCTTGAGCTCGGGGGAGAGCGCGTCGAAGGCGGCGCCGTTCATGGCGAGGGTGATCGGCGTGTAGACGTGGTTGGTGAGCGCGATGAACTTCTGCACCTCGAAGAAGGAGAAGTCCTTGATCACCGAGAGCGGGTTCTCCTGCCCGTCCAGCGCACCCTGCTTCAGCGCCATGTAGACCTCGCCGAGCGGCATCGGCGTGGGGGCGGCGCCCAGCGCCTTGAAGGCGAGGATGCGGGTGGGGCTGCCCGGGGTGCGGATCTTCAGGCCCTTGAGGTCGGCGGGGACGTTGATCTGCTTGTTGGTGGTCGAGATGGTGCGGAAGCCGAGCTCGCCGAAGGCCAGCACCTCGAGCCCGGCCTTCTGGCGCAGCGAGGCGCCGAGCAACTCGCCGAAGGTGCCGTCGAAGGCGGCGCGGGCGCTTGCCTTGTCGGCGAACAGGAACGGCGTGTCGAGCACCGAGAAGCCCTTGTCGAGGGTGACGACGTCGGAGCCCATCGGCACCACCTGCACCTCGCCGGCGCGGATCAGTTCCATCAGCGCCGTCTCGTCGCCGAGCGCGCCGCCCTCGAAGAACTCGATGGCGACCTCCGGGCCGGCCGACTTGACGAGCGCGTCGCGGAAATTGGCGAGCATGATGTTCAGCGGATCGCCGGCATTGGTCTCCACCGCCAGCCGCAGCTTGGTCTGGGAGAGGGCCGGGGAGGAGGCCAGCCCGGCGGCGCCGAGCACCGACGCGGCGACAGCGACGGCCGCCAGCCGCTTCAGCGGCGAGAGAGTGAACATGATCCGCATTCCTTGCCCTAGAGAAAGATGGCGGATCTTTTTGCATCTATCGTGCCAGACGCAGGATCCGCTCGTAGAAGACATCCGAAACTCTACGGATGCTCACGATAGATGCAAGGATCGATAATCGAGATGACTATTTAATCAGATAAAATTATGCAATTCTATTTAAAGCATCGGATAAAACTATGTATCAGATGTCGTTATTCGGTCGCTTCAACCTGTCATCTCTTGGGTGACTTTAGCGCATCAGAATAAATATTGGCAATGTTGATGATCGTATTTTTCGATGCGCCGCGGGCAGGCGACGGTTGAGCCCGGCTCAACGCGGCGATGAGGGCGCGTGCGTTGAGGTGGCGGCCGCGCGCTGTAGGATGAGGCCGGGCCATGAGCGCACCGAGATGAGCGAACCGAGGGAAGCAACATGACACATCCGGCCATCGCACCCGGCCGCGTCGCGGTCGTCACCGGCGGCGCCAGTGGCATCGGACTGGCCGCCGCCCGTCGCTTCGGCGCCGCGGGCATGGCGGTGCTGATCATCGATCTTCCCGGGCCGGCGCTCGTCGAGGCGGTGGAGGCGCTCAAGGCGGAAGGCGTCACGGTGGTGGACGCCCCGGCCGATGTGAGCGACCGCGCGCAGATCGAGGCGGCGAAGGCGCAGGCGGACCGCATGGGCCCGGTGACGGTGCTGATGTGCAATGCCGGGCGCGAAGGCGGCGGCGGGCTCGCGGCCGAGGAGGCCGTGTGGCGCCGGACGCTGGAGGTCAATTTCTGGGGCGTGTTCCACAGCCTGCAGGTCTTCGTGCCGGACATGGTGGCCTCGTCGCTTCCCGGCGCGGTGGTGATGACCGGCTCCAAGCAGGGGATCACGCTGCCGCCCGGCGACACCGCCTACAATGTCTCGAAGGCGGCGCTGAAAGCGCTGGCGGAATCCGTCTCCCACGACCTCGTCACGCAGACGGAGGGGCGGGTCGGTGCGCATCTGCTGATCCCCGGCTTCACCTTCACCGGCTTCACCCGCGCAAAGGGGGTGAGCGAGCAGCCCGCGGGCGCCTGGACCTCCGAGCAGGTGGCCGACTTCCTGATCGACGGCATGGGCAAGGGCGATTTCTATATTCTCTGCCCCGACAATGAGGTGACGCGCGAGGTGGATCTCAAGCGCATGCGCTGGGCGATGGGCGATATCGTCGAGAACCGTCCGGCGCTGTCGCGCTGGCATCCCGATTATGCCGAGGCCTTCGCCGCCCATATGAAGACGGGCGGCTAGCCGCCTTCCCGCGCTTCTTCGCGGGCGTTACCGGCCGGGGTTCGCCCGGCGCCGACAGGCATGACCATGATGCGCCCCGCCGTGATGCGCCGGGGCGCATCGGCGTTTGTCCACCCCATGAAAATCCATCCGAGGCTACGGGCGCCGCGTTCCGGCAGGCCGGGTCTTGAGGCGCCCGCGCCTGGGGTTTGCTGCATATTTCATTTGCAAAAATATTATTCGCATCCTATTAATTGGTTATGAATGAAACAATCAACCTCCGGCGGTCGCTCACCGCCCAGCTGCTGCAGGCGGGGCGCCAATGGCGCCGCATCGCCGAGCGCGAGCTGGTGTCGCTCGGCATTTCCGAGGCCTGCGCCGCCCCGCTCCTGTGGACGGGCCGGCTGGGCGGCGGCGTGCGGCAGGTGACGCTGGCCGCCTATGTCGGCATCGAGGGCCCCTCGCTGGTGCGGCTGCTGGACCAGCTGGCCGCCTCCGATCTCATCGAGCGGCGCGACGACCCCACCGACCGGCGCGCCAAGACGATCTGGCTGACCGAGGCCGGCGAGCGTCTTGCCGCCCGCATCGAGGAGGTGCTGGTGGATGTGCGCGGGCAGGTGCTCGCCGGCATCGATCCCGCCGATCTCGAGGCGGCGCTGCGGGTGCTCAAGGCCTTTGACGAGGTACCCGTCCGCGCGACGGAGGAGGGGGCGTCGTGACTCTGCCGTCCTGGCGGGACTGGCTCTTCTCCGGGAAAGCCTTCCTCGCCTCCATGCTGGCGCTGTACATCGCGCTCGCCTTCGACCTGCCGCGTCCCTACTGGGCGATGGCGGCGGTCTATATCGTCGCCAACCCGCTCGCCGGCGCGACCAGCTCCAAGGGGCTGTACCGCGCCCTCGGCACGCTGATCGGCGCGGCGGCGGCGGTGTTCTTCGTGCCGGTCTTCATCAACGCCCCGGAGCTGCTCACCCTGGTGGTGGCGCTGTGGACCGGGACGCTGCTCTACATCTCCATGCTCGACCGCACGCCGCGCAGCTATGTGTTCATGCTTGCCGGCTACAGCCTGCCGCTGATCGCGCTGCCGGTGATCGGCACGCCGGAGGAGATCTTCGACGTCGCGCTGGCGCGCAGCGAGGAGATCATCATCGGCATCACCTGCGCCACCGTCGTCGGCGCGGTGGTGTTTCCCACCAGCGTCGGCACGGCGCTGTCGGCGCGCATCACCGGCTGGCTCGACGACGCCGCCTCCTGGGCCGGCGAGATCCTGCACGGGGAGGGCGCCCTGCCGGCGACGCCGCTGCGCCGCCAGAAGCTGGCCGCCGACATTGGCGGGCTCGACCTGATCATCAGCCAGCTCTCCTACGACGCGGCGACGCGCGACGTGGTGCCCCATGCCCGCGAGCTGCGCGGCCGGCTGCTCATGCTGCTGCCGCTGCTCTCCTCGCTCGCCGACCGGCTGCACGCGCTGAAGGCGGAGGCGGGCGAACTGCCGGCCGAGCTGGCGGCGCTGCTGCAGCGCGTCGCCGAGTGGTTCGGCGAGGGCCGCCGTGCCGACCCCGGCGCGGCGGACGAACTGATCGCCGCCATGACCGCGCTGCGGCCCGAGGGCGCCGTCGACTGGAGCGGGCTGATGCAGGCGAGCGCGCTCGACCGGCTCGGCGAGGTCGTCTCCCTGTGGAGCGATTGCCTCAGCCTGAAGGCGGATATCGAGCGCGGCCAGCATGCCGGGCCCTGGCGGCCGCGCTTCCGTCACCGCCGGGTGGTGAGCCGGGCGCGGTACTATGATTTCGGGCTCATGCTGTTCTCCGCCGGCTCCTGCGTGCTCGCCACGCTGGTGCTCAGCGGCTTCTGGATCCTCAGCGGCTGGTCCAACGGCTCCGGCGCGGTGATGATGGCCGCCGTCGCCTGCTCCTTCTTCGCGGCCATGGACCGGCCGGCGCCGTTCATCCGCACCATGGCGGTCCTGACCGGCGTCAGCGTCGTCATCGCGGGCGTGTACCAGTTCGCCATCCTGCCGATGGTGCACGATTTCGAGATGCTGGTGCTGGTGTTCGCGCCGCCCTTCCTGCTGCTCGGGCTGATCATCCCGCGCCCGCAATTCAACATGCTGGGCGTGCTGATGGCGGTGAACACCGCTTCCTTCGTGGCGATGCAGAACCGTTACAACGTCGATTTCGCCACCTTCGCCAATGAGGGGCTGGCGGCGGTCGTCGGCCTGACCTTCGCCTTCGCCTGGACCATCGCGACGCGCCCCTTCGGCGCCGAGATGGCCGCCCGCCGGCTGGTGCTGGCGGGCTGGAAGGATCTCGCCGAGACCGCTTCCGGGCATCATCGCGACGACCATGAGCGGCTGGCGGGTCGCATGCTCGACCGGCTCGGCCAGCTGGTGCCGAGGATCGCCGTGGTCGACGACCGCGAGCTGGCCAAGGTGGACGGCTTCGCGGAGGTGCGCGTCGGCTTCAACATCGTCGAGCTGCAGAAGACGCGCCGCGAGTTCGCCGAGGGCGAGCGGGCGGCGGTCGATGCGGTGCTGGCCGGCGTCGCCGGGCTGTATCGCGAGCGCATGGCGCGGCGGGGCTTCGTGGCGCCTTCCGACGAGCTGTGCGCCACCCTCGACAACGCCCTCCGCCTGATCGCCTGCCAGGAGGGCGGGGTGGCCCGGCGCACCATCGATGCGCTGGTGGGCCTGCGGCGGGCGCTGTTCCCGGATGCGCCGGGCCCGGCGGGCGGCTTCGCGCCCAAACATCCCGACCAGCCGATGCTGCTGGCGGCGGAGTGACCCATGGCCGGTGAAATCGACATTTACGGCGTCTATATCCCCAACCTGCTGGCGCTGATGGTGGCGACGCTGCTGGTCAGCCTCGTCGTGCGGCGGGTGCTCGCCTTTCTCGGCGTCTATGCGCTGGTGTGGCATCGCGGGCTGTTCGACGTCGCCCTCTACATCGTTCTCTTGCAGGGCATGTCCCTGATGTCCCAATGGTGGCTGTCATGAATATCTCGTTTCGCGGCGCCATCCGCGTTACCGTCACGCTTCTCCTCGTGCTCGCCGCGGTCGCGGCCGGCCGCGAGCTGTGGGCGCACTACATGGACGATCCCTGG
This sequence comes from Ancylobacter oerskovii, assembly GCF_018390555.1. Lineage (GTDB taxonomy): Bacteria > Pseudomonadota > Alphaproteobacteria > Rhizobiales > Xanthobacteraceae > Ancylobacter > Ancylobacter oerskovii. The sequence goes on from NZ_JAHBGB010000044.1 coordinate 666,019, forward strand.
ACGCGCGACGCCAAGGTGCGCGCCGATGTGGTCGGCGTGGCGCCGGACGTCTCCGGCTTCGTCAGCGAGGTGCTGGTGCAGGACAACCAGAGCGTCAAGAAGGGCGACGTGCTGTTCCGCATCGACCGCGCCCGCTTCGCCATCGCGCTGGCGCAGGCGGAGGCGGTGGTCGACGGCCGCAAGGCGACGCTCGACCAGGCGGTGCGCGACCGCGAGCGCTATGAGGAGCTGAAGGACGTCGTCTCCGAGCAGAAGACCGAGCAGATGCGGATGTCCGAGGCCGAGGCCGGTGCGTCCCTCCGCCAGGCCCAGGCGGATCGCGACCTCGCCAAGCTCAATCTCGATCGCACCGAGGTAAAGGCGCCGGTGAACGGCACCATCTCCAATCTCAGCCTGCGGCCCGGCGACTACGTGACCGCCGGCACCGCCAAGGTGGCGCTGGTCGATACCGACTCGCTGCGGATCGAAGGCTATTTCGAGGAGACCAAGCTCGCCCGCATCCGCGTCGGCGCGCCGGTGACGATCCGGCTGATGGGGCAGGCGGCGCCGCTGCGCGGCCATGTGGAGAGCATCGCCACCGGCATCGAGGACCGCGAGCGCACGGTCGGCACTGGCCTGCTCGCCAACATCAACCCGACCTTCAGCTGGGTGCGCCTCGCCCAGCGCGTGCCGGTGCGCATCGCGCTCGACGAGATGCCGGAGAATGTGCAGCTGGTCGCCGGCCTCACCGCCACCGTGTCGGTGCAGGAGCACTGACGGCGGCGGTTTCGTCGGCTTTCCGAAGGGGCGCTGCGGCGCCCCTTTTCCGTACCGCCCTGCGGGTCGTGACGTGGCGATCAGCTGACGCCGCCGCCCGCCGAAACGCAGCGAGGGCTTCGAGGCAATGCTCGAAGCCCTCGCGCCTGGCGCCTCAGACCTGCGCCAGGCCTCCATCGACGAACATCTCGCCGCCGGTCATGAAGCTGCTGTCCGCCGAGGCCAGGAACGCCGCGGCCGCCCCGGTCTCCGACGCGTCGCCCATGCGCCCGATCGGCGTCGTGGCGCCGAGGGCGTCCAGTGTGTCCTCGCCCACGATCTCGATCGCCAGCTCGGTTCGGATCGGTCCCGGCGACAGCACGTTGACGCGGATGCCCGTTCCCCGCAGGTCCAGCGCCCAGCTGCGCGCCAGATTGCGGATCGCCGCCTTGGTGGCGCTGTAGACGCTGAACTGCGGCGTTCCCATCACCCCCGTGCTGGAGCCGGTGAGGATGATCGACCCGCCGGCCGTCATCAGCGGCAGCGCCTTCTGCACGGTGAACAGCAGCCCCTTCACATTGACGTCGAAGATCTGGTCGTAATGCTCGGGCGTGATCTCGCCGAGCGGCGCGAAAGCTCCGGTCCCGGCATTGGCGAACACGATGTCGAGGCCGCCGCGTTCCTCCTTCACCGTCCGGTACAGCCGGTCGAGATCGGCCAAGTCTGTCACCGATCCCTGCACCGCGCGCGCCTGCGGCCCGAGCTGGGCCAGGGCGGCGTCGAGGGCGTCCTGCCGCCGTCCGAAGATGTAGACGAACGCGCCTTCCTCGATGAACCGTCTGGCGGCACCGAGGCCGATGCCGGTTCCCCCGCCGGTCACGACCGCCGTCTTGCCATGTAGCCTGCTCATGATGTGCTCCTTGATTGAGGTTGCACTAAGCTGGCTGGGCACATACTTATCGACAAGTATGCACCTTTTGGTAAGTACTGGAAAAATGTCGTCAGACCATCCGAACCCCGTCCCGTCGCCGCTCCCGAGCTGTACCCCGACATTGCCCGGCTTCACCTGCGGGCTCGATGCGACGCTGCGGGTCATCGCGGGCAAGTGGAAGCCGCTGATCCTGTATTTCCTCGCCCAGCGCGGCCCCATCCGCTACGGCGAGCTGCGCCGGGCGGTGCGCGACGTCAGCGACAAGATGCTGATCCAGCAGCTCAAGGAGCTGGAGGCGGACGGCCTGGTGAAGCGGACCGATTACCGGGAGGTGCCGCCGCGGGTCGATTACGGCCTCACCCCTCTGGGCCGCGGCCTGGCCGAGGCGCTGGTGCCGCTGTGCGTGTGGGGCACGGAGAACATCGCCGAGGTCACACGCCTCTTCGCCGAGCGGGAGGCCGGAGACGACAAGCTGCCCGCCGCGAGGACGGCGGGCACGGGCAAGGAGGCATCGCCCGGCTAGGCGAGCAGCAGGCCCGCCGCCTTGCCGTGGCGATAGACGACGTCGAGCACTTCGTTGCGCGCCGGGACGCGATCGGCCGGCGTCGCCACCCAATAGCGCAGCTCGAGTTCGATCGCCGCGGCGTCGATGCTCCTGAGCGCCACCAGCGGCGCGGGATCGCGCATGATCACGCCGCAGCCGGCCAGCGCGTCGCGCATCACCTCCTTCACCTTCGACGGCGCGTGGGTGGGGGCGATGCGCAGGGTGACGCTCTGCATATGCGAGCCGTCGGGCCGCCCGAGATTGGTGATCGTCATCTTCGCCAGCACGCTGTTGGGCAGCACGACGACATTGTTGGCGGGCGTCTGGACATGGGTCGAGCGCCAGTCGGTCTCGACGATGCGGCCCTCGGTGCCGTCGGCGAGAACCACGAGATCGCCGAGGCGGTAGGGCCGGCCCAGAGTGAGGGCGATGCCGGAAAACACGTCTCCCAGCGTGTTCTGCAGGGCGAGGCCCACCGTGATCGCCACCACGCCCGATGTCGCCACCAGCGCGGATACGTTCATGCCGAACACGAAGGACAGGATCGCCAGCGCCACGCCGAGATAGATCACGGCGACGAAAATATCCTGCAGCAGCCGGGCCTGCCGGGGATGTCCCTCGATCACCAGATACAGCCGGACGAAGCCGATGACCGCCCAGGCGAGGTGGATCCACCACAGCATCTTGGCGAGGATCAAGGTGAGGTCGGTGGACTGGAAGGCGCCGTACCCTTCCATCCGGTAGGGCACGACGCCGTCGCGCAGCAGGACGCCGGTCATGACGGCGAAGAAGCCGAGCTGGACGACCAGCCGCATGGTCGCCTGCCGGCGGGGTATCGCGTGCCAGACGACGATCCCCGCAATGCCGAACAGGTTGATCAGCGCGAGCGGCGACAAGGCCTGCACCCCCGTCACTTGCATCCCCGTCACTTGCACCCCCGTCATCGGACGTTCTCCCAAGCTGGACGCCCACCCGCGGCACGGGCCGGCCGGTGGGCGACGGGCGCTATTTCTTCAGCGGGAAGGTCAGCTCCTTCTCGGCGGTGTCGACGACGAACACGGCGAGGAGCTTGGCCGGTTCGCTCGTGCTGGCGTTCTCGCTGACGCCGTGGCGGTCGCCCGGCAGTTCCGAGAAGCTCTGGCCGGCGTGATAGGTCACCACCGGGCCGTCATTCACCTGGCTGCGGATGGCGCCCTCCAGGATGGTCGCGTAGATGAAGGCCGAGTTCGGATGGGTATGGGCGGCCGAGAAGCCGCCCGGGCCGTATTCGACCAGCACCGCCTTCATGCTCTTGCCCGGCACGTTGGGCAGCTCGTGCTCATAGACCAGCGTGACCTTGGACGCCTTGTCGGTGTCCTTCAGGCCATCGGGGCCATGCGCATGGGCGCTGGCGAGGGACAGGGCGAGAATGAAAGCGGCACCAAGCGTGCGGAACATGGGATCCTCCTGGGATGTCGCGGGATGGGCGGCGCGGCCGGTCAGGCGGCCGAGCGCTGCGCGCTCATCCATTGCTCGAAGGTGATGGAGCCGAGCCGAGGGCCAGCATCCGAGACGAGGGACGTCTCGTCCAGCCGGGCGCCGAAATAACGGGCTTCGGGATCGACCTCGACCGCGCGGGCGTCGCCGATGGCGCGCAGATATCGCCGGACCAGCTCGCTCAACGCGAAGCGCTCGGGGCCGGAGATCTCGACGATGCCATTGGCCGGCGCCGAAAGAGCGACGTCGGTCATCGCGTCGGCGACGTCGTCGGAGGCGATCGGCTGCACAAAGGCCGGCGACAGGCGGACCGCGTCGCCGCTGGTCGCCGACTTGGCGATGCCGGGCAGGAATTCGAGGAACTGGGTGGAGTGCACGATGGTGAAGGGCAGGCCGGAGACGCGGATCAGCTTCTCCTGCAGCAGCTTGCCGCGGAAATAGCCGCTTTCCTGCAGTCGCTCGGTGCCGATGACCGACAGGGCGATATGGTGGCGCACGCCCGCCGCCTTGCCCGCCGCCAGCAGGTTACGGCCCGAGGTGCCGAAGAAATCGAGCACCGCCTGATCCTCGAAGGACGGCGAATTGGCAAGGTCCAGCACCACCTCGGCGCCGGCGAGCGCCTCGGCGACGCCTTCGCCGGTCACGGTATCGACGCCGGAATTGGGCGAGGCGGCGAGGACGTCGTGGCCGCGCTTGCGCAGGCGGGCCACGGTCTTGGAACCGATGAGGCCGGTTCCGCCGATGACGACGATCTTCATGGCAAAGGTCTCCTTGTCGCAGCCGCGGGTCGCGCGGCGCGGTGAACAGGCAGGGGAAGGACAGGAGCCGGCCTTGCCGGCTTATCGAGGCCGATGCCTTGTCGGCGGAGCCTGGCACCCGTTCCGGTGCGCGACCTCGGCGCACCGGCAAGGCGCCTGGACCCGCCGACGCCGCGCATTCAAGCCGATGTTCGGCTTCGGCTTGGGCTTCGGCCTCGGCTTGGGCTTGGGCTTGGGCGGGGCGGTCGGTCAGTAGTCCCAGAAGGCCGGCACCCAGCGGAAGGCGTCGCCGGCGACCGCCACGCGGCCGACGGACGGGAACGGCAGGTGAGTGGCTACCAGCTGTTCGCCGGTCGCCGCCAGCTCCGTGAGCAGACGCACGCGTACGCGGGCCGCCTCCTCGGGATCGTGCTCGAAGCCGTTGTGCCAGTCCGGGTGGTCGAAGCCGACCGTGAACACGGCATCGCCGGCAAAAGTCAGCCGGTCTTCGCCGGAGGCGAGACGGACCACGCTGTGGCCGGGGGTATGGCCGCCGGTGCGACGGACGACGACGCCGGGAGCGACCTCGTGCTCCTCGTCGAACAGCCGAAGCTGGCTGCGGTACTCGCTTGCGAAGCGCGTGGCGGCCGAACGGAGGGCATCCGGGAAGCCCGGAGGCATGTTGACGTGAGTGAAATCGGGCGCCTCCCAGAACGTGACCTCGGCGGCGGCCACATGGATCCGCAGGTCCGGGCGCAGCTGTTCCTTCACGCCCTCGACGAGAAGCCCGCCGATGTGATCCATGTGCATGTGGGTGAGCACGATGTCGGTCACCGAGGCGAGATCGATGCCGGCGGACGCCAGCCGCTTCACCAACTGCCCCGCCCGCGGCAGGTTCAGGTCCGGGTCCAGCCCGAGCCCGGCGTCGATGAGGATGGTCTGGCCGCCGCTGTGCACCAGAACCACGTTCAGCGACCAGTCGAACGCGTCCTGTGGCAGGAACATGTCCTTCAGCCAGGCGGCCCGCACGGCGGAATCCGCATTGTGCCCGAGCATCTTGGTCGGGAGTGGCAGCACGCCATCGCTGATGACCAGCACTTCGATGTCGCCGACCTGTACCGCATAGCGCGACGGAACCAGCTCGTCAGGGGGCCGTCTCTCGAGTTGCGAGGTGTTGTCCAGGCTCATATTCGCCTCCTGTTGACCGCCGCCTATGCGCGGCATGGACGACGCTATTGGGGGGCGGGTTCGCGGTCGATTGGGTCGAGGACGAGGGCGGGTCATACCGGGGTATAGGTCGCGTCATCCCTATCGAACCGCCGGCGGATAGCCGGCGAAGTGAAACGATGACGGGCGAGAGGCGCGGCCGTGCCCCCAAGCCCTGCCGCCCTGGCTTCCCCGTATCGTCAGCCGGCTTATCGCCCCGGCGCATCCCAGGGCGGCCGGCGGAAGCTCTCGGCGACGAAATCGATGAAGAGCCGCACCGGCCGTGCAAGGTGACGGCGCCCGGCATAGACGATGCGGATGTCCATCGCCTCGTTTCGATAAGCAGGAAGCAAGGAGACGATCTCGCCCGAGGCGAGTTCGCGATGGATGAGGAAGTCCGGCAGCAGGGCGACGCCCTCGCCGCGCTGCATGGCGGCTTTCATGCCGAGGCCGCTGGCGCAGGTGACGGCACAGGGAGTGTCGATCTCCCGCCGGAATCCGTCGGGCGCGAGGAGCGACCAGACATTTCCGGTGTCGGAGAACTGGTAGCCGATGCGGGGGAGGGACAGCAGCGTGTCGACGTCGCCGACATTCCCTATCCGGGCGAGCAAGGAGGGAGCCGCGCAAAGCCGCATGCGCGTGCTGGCCACCCGCCGGGACACATGGCTTTCCGGCCCTGCCGGCGAGATGCGCAGCGCCACGTCGAACGCTTCCTCGGTCATCTCGACCACCCGGTCGCTGTAGCGGATGTCGAGGTCGATGGCGGGGTGACGCCCGGCGAATTCCGGCAGGAGCGGGGCGAGCCAGACGAGCCCGAACGTCAGGGGCGCGTTGACCCGCAGGCGTCCCCGCGCCGCGCTGTCGGGATCGGCGAAACTCGTCTCGAGCTCGGCGATGTCGTCGAGAACCCGCCGCGCCCGCTCATAGACGTTGCGGCCGGCGTCCGTCAGTGCCAGCCGACGCGAGCTGCGCTCCAGCAATCGGGCGCCGAGCGAGGCTTCGAGCTGCTGGACGTGCCGGCTGACATTGGCGGGCGAAATGCCGAGCTCCGCCGCTGCGCGGCCGAAGCCGTTGCGCGCGACGACCGCGACGAAGACCTGATAGGCGCGCAGCCGATCCATCCGTCGATCATTGCAGATCGTGAAAGATTGGACCAGTTCCGCATCAATTGAGGAAAGTATCCGCGCGGCTCACATGTCGATGACCCATGGATGGAGGTTATCATGACGACATTCGAAGGCCGCGTTGCCATCGTCACCGGAGGCGGAGCCGGCATCGGCCACGCCGTGGCCCGGCAACTGGCCGAACGCGGTGCCCGCGTTCTGATCACGGGCCGGCGGCCCGAGGCCGTCGCGACCGCGGCGCAGGCTCATCCCGCGATCCAGGGCGTGGTGGCGGACGCCGCCCGCCCCGAGGCGATCGAGGCCACGGTCGCGGAGGCGTTGCGACATTGGGGGCGCCTCGACATCGTGGTGAACAATGCCGGGGCCGGCCAGCCGGCGGCGCTGGCGCAGATGTCGGCGGAAAGCCTGGAGGCGATCTTCAGCACCAACGTGTTCGGCCCGTCGCTGCTGGCCAAGGCGGCGCTGCCGCATCTGCGCCGCACGCGCGGCACCATCGTCAACCTGTCGAGCACGCTGGCCCGCAAGCCGGTGCCGGGCTTCTCGGCCTATTGCGCCAGCAAGGCGGCCCTCGAGCAACTCACCCGCAGCTGGGCGCTCGAACTCGCGCCGGACGGAATTCGCGTGAATGCCGTGGCCTCCGGGCCGGTGGAGACCGATTTCCTGCGCGAGCGCATGGGGTTCTCGGACGAGGAGGTGGCGGCCATCAAGGCCCGGGAGGTCGAGATGATCCCGCTGGGACGGCGCGGCGTGCCGGAGGATGTCGCCCGCTGGGTGGTGGCGCTCGCCGATCCCTCGGCCGATTGGATCACCGGCCAGATCATCGGCGTCGATGGCGGCTTCGGCCTGTAGACGCCTGCCTCGACGGGCGGCGGGCATCGCTGTCCCGCCGCCGCGGCCGCGCAGGCCGCCTTCCGCAAGGCAACCGATGGATTTCCATAGGGTGCCCGCGGCGCTGCGCGGCCCTATCCTCATGGCGAATGAGCCCCCTGGACGGGAGGAATGCTAGTCTGCGCCAAGGTCGCGGGCCCGGCGAACGTGGCTCCCCACAGGAGGACGTGGCGATGTCGTCCATCGCAATCAACGCCGTGAACGACGACGCCCTGACGGAGCGCGAGCGGGAACTCTCGCAGCTCGTCGACATGGTGCCCACCCATGTGTGGCGCCTCGCGCCGGACGGCAAGCCGGCGTTCTTCAACCGGCGGATGGCGGAATATCTCGGGCTGGACGCCGCGGGCGGCATGCCCGGCGGGCTGGAGACCCTGATCGGCTTCGTCCACCCCGACGACGCGCCCGCCTTCCGCGATGCGCTCGGCCGCAGCCTGGCTACCGGCGAACCGTTCGCGCTGCGCTACCGGCTGCGCCGCGCGGACGGCGCCTATCGCTGGATGTCGAGTCGGGCCGAGCCGCTGCGCAACGAGGCGGGCGACATCCAGCAATGGTACGGCGTGTGCCACGACATCGACGACCAGGCCCGGGCGGAAGAGGCGCTCCGGCTGCGCGAGCAGGAGCTCAAGCGCCTCGTCGACGCCGTGCCCGCGATGATCTGGTGCGTCACGCCGGAGGGCGAGCCGTCCTACATCAACAAGCGGCTGGCGGATGCGGTCGGAGTGGAACTGGAGGACCTCATCGGATCGGACGGTTCGCGCTCGCTTGCCGATATCCATCCCGAGGACATGCCGGCGGTGGAGAAGGCGCTCGGCCATGCGTTCGAGACCGGCGACACGTTCCAGATGACATACCGGCAGCGTCGTGCCGACGGCATCTTCCGCTGGACCGAGGGGCGCGCCGAACCCATGCGCAGCGAAACCGGCGCGATCATCCGGTGGTACGGCGTATGTGTCGACGTCCATGATCGCATCGCCGCGCGCGAAGCCCTGAACGAGAGCGAACGGCAACTCCGCCAGCTCGTCGACACCGTGCCGAGCCTCACCTGGTGCCTCTCGCCCGACGGCCAGCCATCCTATTACAGCGAGCAACTGGTTCGCTGGCTGGGCGTCAGCGTCGAGGATCTCGACACGCCGGAGACGAACCGCCTGGCGCATGCGGCGGCCCTGCTCGTGCATCCCGAGGACAGTGCGGAAATTCACCGGGAGCTGGCGCGCTGCGTGCGGACGGGCGATCCGTTCATGCGCAAATACCGCGTGCGCCGCCACGACGGCGTCTTCCGCTGGATGGAGGGCCGCGCCCAGGCCCTGCGCAACGCCAACGGAAACATCCTCCAATGGTACGGCGTGCTGATCGACATCGAAGAATTGATGCGCGCGCAGGAGGATCTTCGCGGCCGGGAGCGGGAGCTTTCGCAGCTCGTGGACATGGTTCCGAGCCAGATCTGGCGGCTGAAGCCGGACGGGGAGCCGATCTTCTTCAACCGGCGGATGATCGATTTCCTCGGCATGGAGATCGCCGACACCGACAGGCCGGGCGCGAGCCGGCTGCAGGCGCTGGAGGAGACGCTCCACCCGGACGACGCGCCGCAGTTCCAGGAGACGCTTCACCACAGCCTCGCCACCGGCGAGGCCTTCGCCATGCACTACCGGCTGCGCCGCGCCGATGGCGACTACCGGTGGATGTCGGGGCGGGCCGAGCCCCTGCGGGACGACCGCGGGCGCGTGGTGCAGTGGTTCGGCCTCAGTCACGACATAGACGACCAGATGCGCCTCTACGGCGACATTGCGGAGCGCGAGGCCAGGATCCGGCGCCTGGTCGATTCCGACATTATCGGCATCGTCATCTGGGATCTCGACGGCACGCTCATCGAGGCCAACGACGCGTTTCTCCGCATGGTCCAGTACGACCGGGAGGACGTGAAGGCCGGGATCCGCTGGTTGGACATGACGCCCGCGGAATGGCAGGCGGTGCATGCCCGCGAGGAGGCGGACGAGCTCGCGGCGACGGGGAAGATGCAGGCCCGCGAGAAGGAATATTTCAGGAAGGACGGCAGCCGCGTGCCGGTCCTCATCGGCGCGGCCTGCTTCGACGGGCAGTCCCGGCAGGGCGTCGCCTATATTCTCGACCTGACCGAGCGCAAGCGTACGGAAGCCGCCGTGCGCGAGCGGGAGCGCGAACTGTCCCAGCTCGTGGACATGGTGCCGAGCTATCTCTGGCGGATCAACGCCGATGGCCTGCCGGTGTTCTTCAACAAGCGGCTCGTCGATTTCCTGGGGCTCGACGTGTCGGGGGCGGACAGGCCGGACAAGAGCCGCCTTGCCGCCATCACCGACGCCATCATCCACCCGGATGACCGCGACAATGTCATGGAGGCGTTCGAGCGCTCTCTGGCCAGCGGCGAGCGCCTGTTCATGAAATGGCGCATGCGCCGGGCCGATGGCGTCTATCGCTGGATGGAGGCGAGCGCCGAGGCGATGCGGGAGGAGGATGGGCGCATCACCCAGTGGTACGGCCTCTGCCACGACATCGACGATCAGGTTCTGGCCGAAGAGGTGCTGCGGCGCAGCAAGCAGCAGCTGGAGCAGATGATCGATGCGGTGCCCGTCAATATTCTGAGCTTCGATCGCGCGGGCAACCTCACCTATGCCAGCCGGCGCTACCTCGACACGGTGGGATCGCCGGGCCACATCCGGGATTTCGAGGCCCTGGCGCGGGACGTCGCCCACCCGGAAGACTTCCCGACCATGTTCCGCAAGGCATCAGCCGGCTTTGCGACCGGCGAGCCTTTCGTGAACCGGTTCCGCCGCCGCTGCGTCGACGGCGTCTATCGATGGATAGAAGCCCGCGCCCAGGCCTTGCGCGACGCCGATGGCGAGATCGTCCAGTGGTACATCGCCTCGATCGATATCGAGGAGGAGATGCAGGCGCTGGCGGCCTTGCGCGAAAGGGAGCGGCTGCTCTGGCAACTCGTGGAAACGCTGCCGGCGATGATCGACTGCGCGGCGCCCAATGGCGAGCCGGTGTATCGCAGCCAGCAGCTCCGCGAGTTCCTGGGCTACGAGCTGGAGGAACTGCACAAGACGGGCGGATCGCGCCTGAAGCAGACGCTGGATGCCGGCGTCCACCCCGACGACCTCGCGGCCGTGAAGAAGCACTATGCCCACTGCCTGATGACCGGCAAGCCTTATGCGCGCCGCCACCGCCTGCGCCGCCATGACGGCGAATATCGCTGGGTCGAGACCCGCGCGGCGCCCATGCGCGACGCCGACGGCGCCATCATCCAGTGGAACGTGATCTGCCTCGATATCGATGCCGAGGTGCGGGCGCAGGAGGATCTCCGGCTGGCGCAGGAGCGGCTTGCACGGGCGAGCCAGGCGGCGAGCCTCGCCGAGCTTTCGGCCTCGATCGCCCATGAGGTGAACCAGCCGCTGGCGGCGGTGGTCTGGAACTCGCAGGCCTGCCAGCGCTGGCTGACCGCCGACCCGCCCAATCTGGACCGGGCCCAGATCACCGTCGAGCGCATCATCCGCGACGCCAATGCCGCCGCGGATTTCGTCAGCCGCATCCGGGCGCTGTTCAAGCAGGCGGTAGTGCCCCGGGACCGGGCGCCGATCGGGGAGGTCATCGCCGATGTCGGGCGGCTGCTCGCCGACAGGACGTCGCAGACGCGGGTCGGCGTCGAGGCGGACGTCGCCGCCGAGCTGCCGGACATTCCGTTCGACGTCGTCCAGGTCCAGCAGGTGCTGGCCAACCTCATGCGCAATGCGATCGAGGCGATGGAGGGACACACCTCCGAGCCTCGCCTCAGGGTGCGCGCGCTTCGCGACGGCGAGGTCGTGCGGGTCGAGGTCAGCGACAACGGACCCGGCATCCTGCATCCCGAGAAGGTGTTCGACGCCTTCTTCACCACCAAGCAGACCGGCATGGGGATGGGCCTGGCGATCTGCCGCTCGATCATCGAATCCCACGGCGGGCGGTTGTGGGTCGAACGGAACGACGCCGGCGGCGCGACCTTCGCCTTTACCCTGCCGATCCAGGCGATCGAGCCCTCATGACGCCGGAGACGCCCATCGTGCTGATCGTGGACGACGATCCGAGTGCGCGCGAAGCCCTCAGCGAGCTTGTGGAGGCCCATGGCATGCGCGTGGTTGCCTATGCCTCGGCAGGGGACTATGCGCGCGCGGGCAAGCCGGAGGCGCCGGCCTGCCTGCTCCTCGACGTCGAGCTACCCGACATCAACGGGCTCGACCTGCAGGCGCAGCTTGCCGGCACGGACCACCCGCCGATCGTGTTCATCACCGGCCATGGCGACATTCCCTCGTCGGTGCGGGCGATCAAGCGCGGGGCCGTGGATTTCCTGACCAAGCCGTTCGGCGAGGAGGCGCTGATGGCCGCCATCGCGGCTGCGTTCGCTGAAGACAGGCGGCTTCGCGCCGAGCGCGCCGAGTTCGAGCGCCTCGAAGCGCGGTACGGGACGCTGACGCCGCGCGAGCGCGAGGTTCTGCCGCTCATCGTGAGCGGATTGCTGAACAAGCAGGCCGCCGCCGCGCTGGGGCTCAGCGAGGTGACGTTCCAGGTGCACAGGAGAAACGTGCTGCGAAAGATGGGAGCCGCCTCGCTCGCCGACCTGGTGCGGATCGCCGAGCGGCTGAGCATCCCGGTCACCCATTCGCGTCGCGGAGAGAGGGAAGCGTGAGTAGTCCCAAGCGTATCATCGCGGTGGTCGACGACGACAGCCGGCTGCTGGAATCCCTGGAGAACCTCCTGGAGTCCGCGGGCTATGCCGTGCGGACCTTCTCCTCGCCGAAGGCTCTCCTGGCGGCAGGGCTTTCCGATCTCGACTGCCTGATCACCGATATCGGCATGCCCGAAATGGACGGCTTCCAGCTTCGCGACGCCATCGGCCGGACCTGTCCGCACCTTCCCGTCTTCCTGGTGACGGGCCGCCACGAAATCGCCGATCGGCCCGGCAACGCCGCCGCGGCGACCGTCCTGTTCCGCAAGCCGATCGACGGCCGGCTGCTGCTGGCCGCGGTGGAGAAGGCCTTCACCGGCCTGAACTGGGAGGGGTGAGCATGTTGCAGCCATCGCCGCGCCACGCCCGAGGGTTGCCGGAGCCTGCCGACGTGGAACGGCCTGTCGTCCTGATCGTGGATGACGATGCGGCGATCCGCGAAGGCCTGAGCGAACTGATCTCGTCGATCGGGCTGAACCCGATCGGCTTCGCCTCCACGCAGGAACTGCTCGCCTCCTGGGATCCCGACGTCCCGGGCTGCCTCATCCTCGACGTGCGCCTGCCCGGTGCGAGCGGCCTCGACCTGCAGCATCGCCTGGCCGCCAGCGGCAATGCCAAGCCGATCATCTTCCTGACCGGGCACGGGGATATTCCGATGACGGTTCAGGCCATGAAGGCGGGGGCGGTGGACTTTCTGACCAAGCCGGTCCGCGACCAGGTGCTTCTCGATGCCATCACCGTCGCGCTGGAGCGCGACCGGCTGCAGCGGGCGACGGCGGAGGTCGCCCGGCGCAATGCCGAGCGGCTGGAACTGCTGACGCCACGCGAGCGGGCCGTCCTTGTGGAAGTGGTTCGCGGGCGCCTCAACAAGCAGATCGCCCACGAGTTCGGCATCAGCGTCGTCACCGTGAAGCTCCACCGGAGCAACGCCATGCGGAAAATGCAGGTGGCGACCGTGGGCGAGCTGATCCGGGCCTGGGAAACGCTGCCGGCGCCGCTCCGGCAAGCGCGCGGCTGAGGGGCGGCCTAGCTCCAGCCCGACAGCACCTGGCCGAGATCGGCGTCCCGCCACGGCTCGCGCCGGGAGCGCGCGGGAGCGCCGTCGATCCAGGCGGGATAGCGGACGCCCGGCATGTCCCCGTCGGGCCCGTCGAGGATCTCGCGGGCGAGAAACTGCGGGAAAAGCAACGCTTCGGCGGGGGTGAGCACGCGTTGAAAGCAGCAGTCCAGCGCGCCGAGCCGGTCTTCCCACTCAAGCGCCGTGTGCTTTGCGAAGAGCGCGGCGAGTTCGGCGATGAGGGCGGTCTGCGGCAGGGGATCGGCCTGCCGGTCGATGAGGTCGGCGCGGCGGACGGCGTGGCAGAAGACCTGCCAGAACCTGGCCTCGAGGGCCGCCAGCGTGACGAAGCCGCCGCAGGCGGCGCGATAGATGTTGTAGCCCGCCGCTCCTCCCCCGATCAGATCGGCGCCGCGGGCGGGCGCGATCGGCGAGGCCGATTCCGCGAGGTCGGCAGCCTGCCAGGAAAGCACGACGTCGGCCATGGCGATGTCGATATAGGCCCCGCGTCCCGTCCGCTCGCGGCGAAACAGCGCCGCCGCGATGGAGAGCGCGGCCTGCTGGCCGCCGGCATAGTCCGAGACGGGCGGGCGGGTAATGACCGGCCGCTCGGTCGTGCCCGAGCCGGCGAGGCCGCCGCCGGCCGCCATGTAGTTGAGGTCATGGGCCGCCTTGCGCGACAACGGGCCGTTCTGGCCGAAGCCGGAGAGTGCGCAGTGGACGAGGCGCGGATTCGCCTCCGCCAGGGCCTGCCGTCCGAGTCCGAGACGGTCCAGCACGCCGGGGCGGAACGATTCCAGCAGCACATCGGCAGCGGCCACGAGGGCGCGAACCTGCTGCTGCACCGCCGGCGTCTTCAGATCCGGCCGGATGATCCGCTTGCCGCCGTTCAGGGCGGTGTAGGCGGCCGAGACGCCGCCGGCTCGCGTCTCGCCGAACCGCCGCATCGGGTCGCCGGACGGCGGCTCGATCTTCACCACCTCCGCCCCGAGATCGGCCAGCGCCAGCCCCGCAAAGGGAGCGGGGATATACTGCCCGATCTCGACGACGCGGATACCCGCGAGCAGGTCGGCCGGCATGGACGCCTCCCTCGGCAGGCTCAGCCCCTGGCGCCGCTGTAGCAGCCGCGCCCGACGGCGCACAGCTTGCCGGACGCGTCGTAGACATCGACGTCGGCCAGCCCAACGGTGCGTCCGGCCTTGCGGACCTTCGCCACCGCCCTGAGCTCGCCGCCGCGCGCGGGCCGCAGATAGTCGACACGGAAATTGATGGTCGGGACCACCCCGCCGACGCCGATGGCGATCGCGAAGTCGCCGGCCGTGTCGATCAGCGCGGCGATGGGGCCGCCATGGAACATGTCGTCGCCGCTGGCGCGCATGAATTCCGGGCGGGCCGGCATGGTGACGACCACTTCGCCCGCCGCAGCGTCGACCGAGACGATCTTCAAGCCGGAGAAGGAGATGAAGGGCGAGGTTGCGATAGCCTCGTCGAGCAGCTGCTCGGGGGAGATGTCGGGCATTGGAAATCCTTGGCGCGCTGGGAGAGGGCGGGGAGAAAAATCGCTCAGGCCACGCGCAGCACGGCCTTGCCGAACACCTTGCGATCGCTCAGCTCCTGGAAGGAAAGCGGCAACTCGTCCAGCGGGCGGAGCGAGGATATTTGCGGCTTGAGACGCCCGCTCGCCACGAGGTCCAGCAGGTCCGTCAGGTCGCTTCGCCGCCAGCAATTGGAACCGACGATGGAAATCTCGAACGACCAGATGAAGCGGATGTCCGTCTTCGGATCGTAGCCATTGGTGGCGCCGCAGGTGAGCACGCGCCCGCCGCGCTTCACGCAGCGCAGGGCGCGGGGCCAATCGTCGCCGCCGACGAAATTCACCACCACGTCGGCCCCGCCGCCCTCGTCGAAGACGCGCGGCTTGCCCCACAGCGCCTGCGTCGCCTTCACGAAGTCGGTCTCGGAGGTGTTGATCACATGGTCGACGCCGATCGCGCGAAGCTGCTCGGCCTTGGCGGCGGAGGAGGTGGCGGCGGCGACCTCGGCGCCCGCGAGCTTGGCGAGCTGCACGCTGCACACCCCGACGCCGCCGGTGGCGCCCAGCACCAGCACCTTCTCGCCGGCCTGGACCTTTCCGCGCTCGCGGATCATGCGGTAGGCGGTGCCGTAGGCGATGGGCAGGGCGGCGGCATCCTCGAAGGAAACCGCATCCGGCAGCGGCACGAGGTTGATCGCGGGGACCGCCACATATTCGCAGGCCCCCCCGCGCACCGTCTCGCCGAACACGCCGGTGGTGCCGACCAGCGGGTCGACCAGCACGCGCGTGCCGACGGGAATGCCCTCGATGGCGGTATCCGGCCCGTAGGCCGCGACTTCGCCGGAGATGTCGCCGCCCGGAATCATCGGCAGCGGCGTGTTGATGCCGGGAATTTTGGCGAGGATCATCGGGTCGAAGCCGTTCAGCCCCACGGAGCGGACCCGCACCAGCGCCTGGCCGGAGAGCGGTACCGGGACCGGCACGTCCGCGAGCTTCAGGTTCGCGATCGGTCCGTGTTCTTCGAAGATGATGGCTTTCATGAGTGAGGCTTCCCAGTTCGGGCTCTGATGCGGCCCTTCAAGATGACGGCGAGATCCGCGGGAGCCGCCCCCCGCGGTCGATGGGGGCATCGGGCCGCTCAGGCGGCGCCGAGATAGGCCTTGCGCACCTGCGGGTCGGAGGCGAGTTCCCGCGCGGTGCCGGAGACCGCCACCCGGCCGTGCTGGAGCACATAGGCCCGGTCCGCCAGTTCGAGTGCCATGCGGGCGTTCTGCTCGACGAGCAGGATGGTGATCCCCTGGGCCTTCCAGCCATGGAGCACCTCGTAGACCTGATCGACGAAGCGCGGCGAGAGACCCATGGAGGGCTCGTCGATGCAGACGAGGCTGGGGCGGCGCAGCCAGGCGCGGGCCAGCGCCAGCATCTGCTGCTCGCCGCCCGACATGGTGCCGGCCAGCTGCGCGCGCCGCTCCTTCAGGCGTGGAAACGCCTCATAGACGCGCTCGAGATCCCCGGCGAGATCCTTGGCCTCGCGACGCCTCGGATAGGCACCGAGCAGGAGGTTCTCGTAGACCGACATGTCCGGGAAGACGCGCCGGCCCTCCGGCACGCTGGCGACGCCGCGGCCGATTATGGCATCCGGCCGCTGGCCGTCCACGCGCAGGCCGTCGAGAGTGATCGTTCCTTTGGTGGGGCGCACGAGACCCAGTACCGACTTGATGGTGGTCGACTTGCCGGAGGCGTTGCCGCCGAGCACGGACACCACCTCGCCGTCGCCAACGGTCAGGCTCAGGCCGAAGAGCGCCTGTACCGCGCCATAATGGACGTCGATGGCATCGATGACGATGCGGGGGGCGATGTCAGCCATGATGCGCGTCCTGGAAGCTGGCGCCTGTCCGGGGCTTGCCGAGATAGGCTTCGACGACTTCGGGATGATCGAGGGCATGGTCCGGCTTGTCCTCGATGAGGACCCGTCCCTGGTTGAGCACAACGACCCGGTCGGCGATGCGCCGGACCATGGAGAGCTTGTGTTCGATCACCAATATGCCCGTCTGCGGATGCGTGCGCCGCAGGTCGAGGATGAGATGGGTGAGTTCCTCGGTCTCGGTCGGGTTCATGCCGGCGCTGGGTTCGTCGAGCAGCAGATAGCGGGGTTCCGCCGCCAGCAGCCGGGCGATCTCCAGCCGGCGCCGATTGGCGTAGGAGAGGCTGAGCGCCGGCTGGTCGCGCCGCGGCCATAGCCGGTCGCCGAACAGCTTGAGCGCCGCCTCGGCGGCGGCCTCCTGCGCCTTGACGCGCCGCCGCCAGAATCCCAGGCCGAGCAGCGCGCCCAGGCTCTCGGTAACCGGGTCGATCAGCCGGCCCGACGGCCGCTCGATCAGGCCGGGCTGCACGCCGACCAGCACGCTGTCCCAGACGGTCAGCGCCGGGAAGACCCGGGACGTCTGGAAGCTGCGCCCGACGCCGAGACGGGCGATCCTGTCCGACGACAGACGGTCGGTGCGCACGCCGTCCACATGGATGCTGCCGCTGTCGGCCCGGTCCACGCCGCTGATGAGCTGGACCAGCGTCGACTTGCCGGCGCCATTGGGACCGACGATGGCGACGGTCTCGCCGCGCGCCAGCG
This sequence comes from Ancylobacter oerskovii, assembly GCF_018390555.1. Classification (GTDB taxonomy): domain Bacteria; phylum Pseudomonadota; class Alphaproteobacteria; order Rhizobiales; family Xanthobacteraceae; genus Ancylobacter; species Ancylobacter oerskovii. The sequence continues at coordinate 683,612 of NZ_JAHBGB010000044.1, forward strand.
TCAGGCTCACGCCGTCGACGGCCTTGAGGCCGCCGAACACGCGCGAGACGTTTTCGACCACGATGCCTTGCACGGCCATGTCAGCGCGCTCCCAGCAGGCCCTGAGGGCGCACGCGCAACGCGGCCAGCAGGAGCAACCCGTAGATGATCATCCGCCACTCCGCGAAGCCGCGCAGGAACTCGGGCAGGATGGCGAGGGCGAAGCCGCTGACCGCCGCGCCGGTGAAATTGCCCAGCCCGCCGAGCACCGCCATGGTGAGGACGAGGATGGAGGTTTCCACGGTGAAGCTCTCGGGGCTCACTACCTGCTGCACATAGGCGAACAAGCCGCCCGCGAGCCCGGCAAGCGCGCCGGAAATGGCGAAGGCCAGCAGGATGTAGCGTTTCACCGGCAGGCCCGATGCCTGCGCCGCCAGCCTATCCTCGCGGATGGCCCGCCATACCCGCCCGATGGGCGAGGAGACATAGCGTTCGGCGATGACGAGGCCGATCACCACGAAGCCCAGTACCAGCCAGTATTTCTGCGCCGTGGTGGCGAAGCGCGCCCCGCCCAGGATTTCCAGCACCGGATGGGGAATGTTGAGGATGCCCATCGGGCCGCGCGTCACCGACACCCAGTTGAGAAACACCAGGAAGCCGATCTGGCCGATGGCGAGCGTGCCGAGCGCGGCGGTGTGGCCGGTGAGCCTGAGCAGCGGGATCGCGGCGACGACCGCGACCAGGGCGGTCAGGGCGATCGCGACGAGCAGCGTCGCATCGGCGGAGAGGCCATAGGGGCGGGCCAATATGCCGACCGCATAGGCCCCGACGCCGAAGAAGGCGGCATGGCCGATGGAGAGGATGCCGACCGAGCCGGAGACGAGGCTGGTGCTCACCGCCAGCAACGCGAAGATGAAGCCGTAGATCAGCGCCTGCAGCACATAGGTGCTGGTCAGCACCAGCGGCACGGTGGCGAAGGCGATCCCGACGACGAGGAAGCCCCATGCCGGCAGGTAGACGGCGCGGATCGCGGTCTGCTGGCTGGAGGAGGAGGCGAGCAGGCTGGTGGTCGGCATGGCGCCCGCCGCCGCGCCGGCTCCGCCCAGCGCGTCGAGCCGCTTGCTGCCGAGGAGGCCGTTCGGCTTCACCAGCAGCATCAGCAGCAGCAGGGTGAAGGCGATGGCGTCGCGGTAGCTGTCGCCGACATAGGCGCTCGCCAGCGTCTCGCCGATGCCCAGCAACAGGCCGCCGACCACCGCGCCGGGAATGCTGGCAAGGCCGCCGAGCAGCGCCGCCGCGAAGCCCTTGAGGCCGAAGGGGATGCCCATCTGCGGGAAGACGCTCTGGAAATAGAGCGCGACGAGGATGCCGCTCAGCGCGCCCAGCGCCCCGGCGAGGCCGAAGGCGATCTGGCGCATCGCCTCGGTGCGGATGCCGAGCTGCGCGGCCGCGGCCGAATCCTGCGCGGTGGCGCGCAGCGCCCGGCCGGTCCAGGTGAAGGAGATGAACAGGGTGAGCGCCACCGTCGCGGCGGCGCCGAACGCGAAGATCACCAGATCGGTCAGCGTGATGTAGGCATTGCCGATGAAGAAGGTCGTGTTCGACAGTGCCGCCGGGAAGGGCTGGCTTTCGGGCGACCAGATGATCTCCGCCGATTGGTCGATGATGGTGCTTATCGCCAGGGTGGACAGGAAGGGCGCGATATAGGGCGCCCCGATCAGCGGGCGCAGCGCGATACGTTCCAGCAGCAGGCCGAGAATGGCGACGATCACCACCGAGACGGCCGCCGCCGCCACCAGGGGCAGCTCGAACCAGGCAATGGCGGAATAGGCGATGAAGGCGCCCAGCATGAACAGCGCGCCCTGCGCGAAGTTGATGATGTTCGCCACGCCGAAGACCAGGCTGAAGCCGAGGGCGATCAGCGCGTAGACCTGGCCGATCGCCAGACCGTTCAGGATCTGGCTGAGAAACAGCTCCATGGGAGGGGTAGCCTTGGAAAAACGCGGAGGAGAAGGCTCGGGAAACGCAAGAACGCCACCCTCCCTGCCGGAAGGGCGGCGTTCGCGTGTCGGCGGCGGTCAATAGAGGACGTATTTGCCGTCCTTGACGATGATGTAGGTGCTCTTCTTGTTCACCTCGCGCTCGTCGTCATATTTGGTGACGCCGGTGACGCCCTCATAGGCCGGCGCGTTGGCGATGGCGTCGCGCACATTCTCGCCGGTCAGCGGCTTGCCGGACTTGATGACGGCGCGGATGGCGTTCACGCCGACCGCGATCGAATCATAGGCGAGTGCGGAATACTGGTCCGGCAGCCGGCCATACTTCTCCTTGTAGGCATCGACGTAGTTCTTCACCTTCGGATCGTCCGGGAAGAAGGTGGTGTAGAGCAGCACGCCCTCGGCATCCTTGCCGGCCAGTTCGAGGAACTTCGGATTGCTCAGCGGATCGGGGGCGCCGACCGGAATGGTCACGCCGGCCTGGCGCAGCTGCTGCACGAAAGCCGAGGCTTCCTGGTAGTGCACCGGCAGGAAGATCACGTCCGGGTTGAGCGCCTTGATCTTGGAGACCAGCGGGCGGAAGTCGCGGGCATTGGGGGCGATCGGCTCGATGAGCACGACCTCGCCGCCCCTGGCCTCGATCGCCGCCTTGGTGAGGGTGGCGGTCACCTGGCCCCAGTCGTCCTGGAAGTAGGGAATCGCGATCTTCTTGCCCTTCAGCTTCTCCAGCACCAGCTCGGCGTGAAGCGGGGCCAGCTTGTCCTGCCGGATGTTCTGGCGGAACTGGTAGGGGCTGAACTTCGGGAAGTCTGGGTGCGAGGAGGAGGGGCTGATCTGCGGGATCTTGGCCTCGGTGAGGATCGGCGCCGCCGCCAGGGCGGCGGTGGTGGTGAACGAGCCGATGGCGAGAACCAGATCCGGCGTGTTCGCGAATTTCTGCGCGATGCTCGCCGCCTCCTTGGGCGAATTGCGATCGTCCTCGTAGATGACCTCGAGCTTGCGGCCGTCGATGCCGCCTGCCGCGTTGGTCTGCTCCTCGAACAGCTGCACCGAATCGCGGAAGCGCTCGCCGAAATTGGCCAGATTGCCCGTCAGCGGGGCGAAGAAGCCGACCCGGATCGGCTCGGCCGCCTGCGCGGCAACGCCGGGAACGGCCAGGCCGAGCGCAAGGAGCAAGCCGGCGGTTGCGCGGCGGAACGTCATTGGAAACTCCATAATCTATTTAATATGTAGACATTATTTGTCCTCTGGCTATCGTGTCAATGGAAGTCTGGTTGCGTTGCAGCATGTTGCCCCCCGGCGCTCTGCACGTCCTGCCAAAATTAGAAAATCGGGAATGATATCAATGGCTCACAACCTCTCTGACGTCCTGTTCGGCGGGAAGGCCGGGGATGTGGCACTCATCGAGGCCACCGACGCCGGCGTGCGGAGCTTCAGCTATGGAGAGCTGAACAGGCGGGTGAATGCACTCGGCCGCGGCCTGCGCGCCCGGCTGGGGGAGCGGGGCTTCCGGGTCGCGGTGCTGGCGCGCAACAGCGCGGACTATGTCGTGATCTATTTCGCCGTCATGCGCGCGGGCGGGGTGGTCGTGCCGTTCAACTGGCGGGCGGGCGACGAGGCGGTGGACTTCCTCCTGCGCGACGCGGCCATCGACATGATCTTCACCGACGACGCCGAGCGGCATGGCCGCCGACCCGGCGCGGTGCTGATCGGCAGCGAAGCCTGGGAGGCGTTGCAGGACGAGGGCGAGCTCGATCCGGCGCCGGTGGCGGAGGACGACATCGCGCAGATCCTCTACACCTCCGGTTCCACCGGCACGCCCAAGGGAGTTCCCCTTTCCCACCACGGACAGTACTGGGCCGTCGAGGAGGGGGCGAAGCTGGTGTCCGATCCGGGTTCCTACCGGGTGCTGGTCGCCGCGCCGCTGTTCCACATGAATGCGCTGTTCAACGTGAAGCGCACCTTCCGGGCCGGCGGCAGCCTCGTCGTGCTTCCCGGCTTCACCCCGGCGGGCTTTGCACGCGCGGTCGACACGTTCCGCTGCGACTGGGTCTCCGGGGTGCCGACCATGATCGCGATGCTGGCCCGGCATCTCGGCGACGAGGTGCCCTCGGCGTTCGCGCGGGTGCGCTTCCTGTTCATCGGATCGGCGCCCTATGGCGACAATCTGATCGCCGAGGCCCGCCGCCTTTTCCCCGGTGCCGAGATCGCCAATTTCTACGGCACCACCGAGGCCGGCCCGACCGTCTATGGCCGCCATCCCGATGGACGCCCGACACCGGCGCTCTCCTGCGGCTACCCCTTGTTCCAGGAAAATCTGCGCCTCGTGGCGGCGGACGGCACGCTCGTCGAGGGGGAGGGGGAAGGCACGCTGTTCATGCGCACCCCGGCGACGATGGCCGGCTATCTCAATCGGCCGGAGGTCAGTGCCGCCGTCCTGCAGGACGGGTGGTACAACAGCCGCGACATCATCCGGCAGGATGCCGAGGGGTTTCACTATTTCGTCGGGCGCGTCGACGACATGTTCATTTCGGCAGGCCACAATATCTATCCGGCGGAGATCGAGCGCGTGCTGGAGCAGCATCCGGCCATCGAGCAGGCGATCGTGGTTCCCGTGCCCGACAGTCTCAAGCATGAGGTGCCGGCGGCCTTCGTCGTCACCCGCGGCGGGGTCGCCTTGCAGGAGAGCGAGGTGAAGGAGTGGTTTGTCGCGCAGGCCGATCCCTATCTGCATCCCCGGCACATCTTCGCGGTGCCGGAGATTCCGCTCGCCCAGACCAACAAGGTGGACCGCACGAGGCTGAAGGCCGAAGCTGCCCTCCGTTCGGGGCGGGCGCAGGGAGCGAACCATGCAGCGTGAGGTGCGGATCTGATGACGACTGTTTCCATTCTCGAGAAGCGACGCATCGAGGCGGAGATCATCAAGCCGATCTATGACGAACTCGTCGCTCGCTTCGGCAAGGATGAAGCCAAGGCCGTGATCGGAAAGGCGGTACGGGAGAATTCGATCCGGCAGGCCGCCGCGTTTCGCACCGAGCTCGGTGAGCATTCGGGCATCGACGGCTTCTATTCGACGCTGCATTTGTGGACGATGAACGGGGCGCTGGAAATCGAGGTCACCGAGCAGTCTCCGACCGCGCTCGACTACAACGTGCATCGCTGCCGCTATGCCGAGATGTACCGTGAACTCGGCCTTGCCGAGATCGGCCACCTGCTGTCGTGCCAGCGCGATGCGGTGTTCTGCAAGGGCATCGATCCCCGCATCGAGATGGAGCGCACCCAGACCATCATGGAGGGCGCGGACCATTGCGATTTCCGCTATCGGCTCAAGGAAGAGCCGCTTTCGGACAGGTGAGCCGGTGCGGAAGGAGAGCGCGCCGTCTCCCCTTCCGCATGCGTTCCCTTCTCAGGCGCTGGCACGCCAGGCGGCATCGCGGTCCTTGGTGAAGGCGGACGTCACGCCGTCGGGCGCGTTCCGCTGGACGGGTAGGTGCGGCAGCACCAGTTCGGCGAAGCGATACGCTTCTTCCAGCAACGGCATGCCCGAGGCGATCAGCACCTCGATGCCGGCGTCGCGATAATCCTGCAGGCGCTGCACGACCTGCTGCGGGCTGCCGACCAGCGCCGTGCCCGGCCCATGCCGCACGAGGCCGATGCCGGACCACAGATTGGGCGCGATCTCCAATTCCCGCAGATCCTTCGGCTTGCGTCCGCCATGGAGCGCGGACATGCGCTGCTGGCCCACCGAATCGATGCCCGCCACATAGGCCTGGGCGCCGGCGACGGCCGCCTCGTCCATATGGTCGTAGAGATCCTGCGCCGCCGCCCAGGCGGCCTTCTCCGTCTCGCGCACGATCACATAGAGCCGGATGCCGAAGCGGATCGCATCCGCGCGTCCGTGCCTGGCCGCGAGCGCGCGGACTTCCCTTATCTTGGCCTGTGCCTGCTCCGGGGTCTCGCCCCAGGACAGATAGGTGTCGATATGCTTGGCGGCGACCTCGTGGGCGGCCGGCGAGGAGCCGCCGAACCAGAGCGGCACATGCGCCTGGGTGGGAGGCAGCGGCAGGCCGGCATCCACCACATGGATGAACCGGCCCTTGAACGTCACCGTTTCGCCGCGCAACAGGCCGCGCAGCACGGTGAGGAACTCGTCCGTATAGGCATAGCGGTCGTCATGGCTGAGATGGGTGCCGAACTGCGCCATCAGCCTGGCATCGCCATTGACGATGTTCACCCGCAGCCGACCGTTGGAAAACTGGTCGAAGGTGGTGATCATCTTCGCCAGCAGCACCGGCGAGAGCAGCGGTGGATGAGCTGCGATAAGATGCTGGAAATGCTCGGTATAAGGGATGAGCGCCGCGCCCTGGATCCAGGCGTCGTGCGAGCCGGTGGCGAGCAGGGCGCCCGTGAAACCGAGATGGTCCACGGCGCGGGCGATCTGCTGGAAATAGGCGTAGTTGAGCGGGCGAGCGCCATCCTTGCGCCAGGGATAGCGCCCGTCCGGGCCGGTGAGGTACCACAACACTTCCATTTTTCTGGCCTTTTTGTCGTTGGACCGGCTCAGGCGAGCGCGGCGAAATGCGAATCATCGACCGTGTCGGCAACGTCGATGGGGTGTGCAATGAGGCCGAAACGCGCGAACAGGTCGGCATGCCCCTGCTGCTCCGCGAGAAACTCGGCACCGGGCGGGAACACGCCCCATGGCCGGTTCGCCAGCGCCGGCAGCCACTGCTTCGCCGAGTTCCCGTTGACGCCGTCGAGCAGGGCCGCGGCGGCCTCGGGATCCGCCGCGGTGGCGGCATCGGACGCGATCAGCTCGTCGAGCAGAACGCGCACGGCATCGGGATGGCGCCGCAGGATCTCCACCGGCGCCCAGAACACGGTGCGGTTCGAGAAATGCGCGCCCGGCGCCGCGAGAATGCGCACCGGCACCTGCGCCGCGATCTGCGAATAGAGCGGGTCGGTGGCGACGATGGCATCGAGATGGCCTTCGACAAAGGCATCCCTGGCGGTGGCCGGGATGATCTCGGCCGCCTTCACCTCGCGCCAGTCCAGCCCGGCCGCCTCGAGTTCGGCGGCGAGGAACTGGGTATGCCACGAGATCGGCATCAGCCCGACGCCCCGCCCGCGCAGATCCGCGAGCGAGCCTATTCCGGCGTCTTCGCGTACCAGCAGGCCGCCGCGTTCGGGACGCGGCTGGCCTATTGCGAACACGGCGGTCGAAAAGCCTTCCGCCTTGGCCAGGATCGGCGGGGTGGCGCCCGTGCCGGCAAGCTGAATGACCCCGGCCTTCAGCAACGGAATGGTCTGCGAGCCGGCGCCAAAGACGAAGAAGGACAAATCGCGGGCGGCGAGCCGGGCCCGCGCGGCCTTGCGGCGCGCAAGGATCGACAGGGAGGGGTTCTGCGGATGAGCGCCGATCACGAGCGGCATGGGCAGGCTCCTTGGTGAGGCCGAGGGTGAGGACGGAGAGGGGCGAGCGGCTCCGCGCGGGGGGGCGATGCGGTCGGCCCGGTCCTGCACGCTCTCCATCGCCGGGAAGACGCGCGAACCGCGAGGCGCAGCCGCCGCCAAATGCGAGCCTTGGGCAGGAAACGATCCTCAAAATATCTTCTATAGCCAATAAAACATATAGATAATATCGGCAACCCTCGCGTCTGAGCCCCGCACTGGTCGCTACTGAGCCAACCGGTCGCGCGAGGGGGCTCGTCGAGATGCAGGGCTGTCGAACGTGGGGGTCATGAAGGCGTAGAGCCGCATCCAAGCCATCGGTGAGGGTGGACTGTCGGGAAGCGCCGCCGGATAGGAGAGGCCGGTTACGAGGCTGTTCGGCGTCGCTGCGCTGAAGGCTGCGGAAACAGGGAGGTCGCAGTGTTGCGGCTTCTCATTCCAGAAGGACGGAAGCATCGGCTTCCGTCAGCGCATCTGGAAACATACGGACCCCCAAAGGGGGGATGGTTGGGCTGCCGCTGCGCGGGGGCGCGAGGTCGCGACGGATAAATTTTCCGTTGGCTTCACGACAGAAACGGCGAAGTCGACCGGCAAGGCATCGCGCGTTAGAGGCACGTTACCCGTGGGTGACGCCGCTCGCCCCCACACCGAGTGGGTTGGCGCCGGAAACGACGGATCTGCAAACGAGCCGACCGCGCCTGCAATGGCCCCGGCTTTCCGGGCTCCCAGAAGACAATGGAGCCGCAGGGAGGCAGAAATGCAACGTGACCGCATGGCCGCTATCTTGCGACGTCGATCGAAAATTGGTTGATGTTCATTCTTCCCGCGGGCCGGAATCCAAGGCTGAAGGACATGGCGCCCTCGGTGCCGGTCATGTGCTGAGAAGCCTCTGGAGAAGGGGCGCTGCGCCCCGTTCGGGTGGGCCTCACCTGGCGCAACCGTTTACCGAACGAAGGTCTTCGCCAGCCCGGCGGTACGGTCGACCACGATCACCACTGCCAGAGTCAGCACCACCAATAGTACCGAGATGGCGGCGACGAGCGGGTCCGCCTGCTGCTCCACATGCCGGTACATAGCGACCGGCAGGGTCGACAGGCGCGGCCCGGTCATGAACAGCGACAGCACCACCTCGTCGAAGGAGACGAGGAAACACAGCGCCGCCGTGGATACCATGCCCGAGCGCATCATCGGCAGGGTGACACGGAAGAACACCGTGAGGGGCGGCGCGCCGAGCGTCGCCGCGGCTTCCTCCACCGGGATCGGCAAGGTGGCGAGTGCCGTCGACAACACGCGGATCGCATAGGGCAGAGTGACAATGAGATGCGCCGCCACCAGGCCCTGGAAGGTGCCGAGCAGGCCGAGCGGGGCGAACACCAGCAAGATGGCGAGGCCGAGCACGATGGTCGGCAGCAGCAGCGGCGCGGTGAACAGGCTGCCCAACACCTCCGCGCCCAGCGGGCGCAGCCTTACGAGCGCATAGGCGGCCGGCAGGCCGATCAGCAGCGATAGCGCCGTTACCACCAGTGCCAGGATGAGACTTACCGAGAAGGCGGCCGTCATCCGGGTGTCCGAGAAGATGGCACCGTACCAGCGCAGGCTCCAGCTCGATGGGGGGAACGCCATATAGGTGTCGCCGCTCAGCGAAATGGGAATGACGATGATGAGCGGCGCCAGCAGGAACAGGAACATCAGGCCGGCGGCGGCCTTCAGCACCGGGGAGATCGGGCGTTCGTCCATGTCTGGCCTCCGTCAGGCGATGCGCCGCAGCGCGCGTGTGTAAAGGGCCAGGGCGGCGCCGAACAGGACCAGCACGATCATCGACAGCGTCGCGGCGACCGGCCAGTTCAGCGTCACGATGGCCTGGTCGTAGATCTCGGTGGCCAGCAGGAACACCCGGCCTCCACCGAGCAGTTTCGGCGTCACGAAGGAAGAGATGGCGAGCACGAAGCAGAGCAGACAGCCGAGCGCCATGCCCGGAGCGGTGAGCGGCAGCACCACGCGCCAGAAGGTTTTCAAGGGCGTCGCCCCGAGCGTCAGCGCCGCCTCCTCGTAGCGCGGGTCGAGCCGCCCGAAGCCGGAGAGCAAAGCGAGGATCATGTAGGGCATGAGGATCTCGGTGAGCCCGATGACCACCCCGGTGAGGTTGAACATCAGCCGGGGCGGGGCGAGGCCGAACGCGGCCAGCAGGTTGGCGACCAGCCCCTGATTGGAGAGGATGGCGATCCAGCCATAGGTGCGCACCACCGCCGAGGTGAGCAGCGGCGCGATGACCAGCACCAGCAGGACGGTGCGCCACAATCCGCTGGAGCGGTGCAGGTAGATCGCGATCGGGTAGGAGGCCACGAGCGTCAGCAGGGTAATGAACAGGCTGACGCCGATGCTGTTGCCGATCAGCTCCAGGGTGAAGCTGTCGGTGAGCACGTTCCGCCAGGTGGCGAGCGAGACGGTGTCGATCAGCGCGCCGGTCGCCTCCGATTCGTTGAGGGACATGCGCAGCAGGTTGACCACCGGCCACAGGAAGCCGACGGCGTTGACGAGGGCGATCGGCAGCAGCAGCCACATGGCGACCGCCGCCGGGCTCATGCCGCGAGCTTCGCGGGCGGGGAGGGCGAGGGTGTTCATGAGAGAGCGCTCACGACGCGGCGTAGACGAAGGTGTCCCGGCGGTGCCAGGACAGGATGACCGGAGTGCCGGGGGCGAGCACGCCCTCGCCGCCGCGTGTCGCGGCTTCCGACTTCATCAGGACACCGCCCGCCTCGACCTCATATTCGAGGATGTCGCCGGCAAAGGTGGCCCGGGCCACCGTGCCGGCGAGCGCGTAGCGGTCGTCCCCGGCCGGCGGAGCGTACGCCGAAAGCGAGACGCGGTGCGGCCGCACCATCACCTCTACCCGGCCATCGAAGCCCGGTGCGGCGACCTGCACCCCTGCGACCTCGGCGAGACCGCCCGAGGCGGTTCCGGCGAGGCGGTTGATGCGGCCGACGAAGCCGGCCACGAAGGCGGTGCTGGGATGCTCGTAGATGTCGAGCGGGGTGCCGAGCTGCTCGAGGCGGCCATGGTTCATCACCGCGACCTTGTCGCAGATGGTGAGCGCTTCCATCTGATCGTGGGTGACGAAGATGGCGGTGATACCGAGCCGCTTCTGGATGTCGCGAATTTCGTTGCGCATCTCCTCGCGCAGCTTGGCATCGAGATTGGACAGCGGCTCGTCGAGAAGCAGGATGGAAGGACGCACCACGAGGGCGCGGGCGAGCGCCACGCGCTGCTGCTGGCCGCCGGACAGCTGGGCGGGGCGATGCTGCTCCTTGCCGGAAAGGCGCACCAGGGCGATGGCCTCGCGCACCCGCTCCTGCGCTTCCGCCTTGCCGACCTTGCGCATCTCCAGGCCGAAGGCGATGTTCCGCGCCACGTCCATATGCGGGAAGAGCGCATAGGACTGGAACACCAGCCCCATGTCGCGCCGATAGGGCGGCACGCCGGTAATGTCGTGCCCATCCACCACGATATGGCCGGAGGTGGAGGGCGCGAGGCCGGCGATCATGCGCAGCGACGTGGTCTTGCCGCAGCCGGAAGGGCCGAGGAAGGCGACGAGCTCGCCTTTGGCCACGTCGAGATTGAGGTCGTCCACGGCATTGAAGTTGCCATAGCGGCGGGTGAGGCCGCGCAGGGAGAGGAAGCCCTCCGCCTGCTTCAGACCCTGGATCTCGTCGGGGCGGATGCTCATCATGCGATGGTCCTCAACGGCTCGCGGGCAACACGCGGCGGCGCCACTGCTCGCCGATGGATTCACGCACCTTGGCGAGCGCGATCCAGTCCACGGGGATCACCTTGTCCATGAACTTCACCGCCGTGCGGTCCAGCGCCTCCGGCGAGATCTGCGCCTTGGTATTGGTGGGCGCGTAGAACATGCTCTCGGTGAAAGCCTTCTGCGCCTCCGGGCTCAGCGCGTAGTTCACGAAGGTCTTCGCCGCCTCGCCGCCGGGGCCATTGGCGACGAGATTGATGGTGTTGATCTGGAACACCGTGCCTTCCTGTGGGATGGCGGCCTTCAGCTTGCCGCCGGAGGTCTGGTTGTTGACCTGGGCGCGCGCGTTCCAGCCGGCGCCGAGAACGGCCTGGCCGGTGACGATCGGCACATAGACCTCGGGCTTGGGTTCCCAGGTCTGCACATTGGGGGCGATCTCGGTCATGGCCGCGATGCCCTTGCTCACGTCCTTCAGATAATCCGTGCCGCCATTGGCCTTGTTGAGGATGATGACCAGCGACACGCCCTGGATGTCGGGAATGCCGGGGATGACCACCTTGCCCTCATTGGCCTTGTCGGCCATCGCCATCCACGATGCCGGCGGCTCCTTCACCGCCTCGGCATTGTAGAGCATGACGAGATTGTCGAAGGTAACACCGACGCCGGCGACGTCCGGGATGCGGGCGGCGGGATAGAGATCCCTGACGTTCGGCGCGTTGCTTTCGTCGATTTTGTCGAACAGCTTCTCGTCGGTGCCGGCCTTGGAGACGGAGACGTCCATGATCACCACGTCGGCCTGCGGCGCCGCCTTCTGGGCACGCAGATTGCCGAGCATGGCGGCGGAGGACGGCAAGGGGAAATACGTCACCTGGATGTCGGGATGCGCCCGCATGAAGGGCTCGACAACGGCCTTGGTGTAGCGCTCCTGGAACAGGCCGGAATAGCCCATGACGGTGATGGAGGATTGCGCCCGGACGCCTTGGGTCAGCAGGCCGAGGGCGAGGATGGCGGCGGCGAGCTTCACGGATGTCGTCATGAATCCCCTCTGGAAAGGTTGGCGGGCCGGTGGCCCGGCCTCGTTTCACGATGATATGGCGAATGCGCGAGCCTCAGGCGGTGGCGAGCCGGGCCTCCACCAGCTTGGCCTCCACGAGGGCGCGGGCGCCGGTGATGTCGGGCAGCTTCTCGCCGGCGGCGAGACGGGCGAGGAGCTTTATCTCGGTCTCCTGCATCTGGAGGGCGCGAGCGGCGATGGCGGGCGCCTGGTCGGGCTTCAGCACCACCACGCCGCTCTCGTCGCACAGCACGGCGTCGCCCGGCTCGACGGTCTGACCGCCGACATTCACCGGCACGTTCATCGCGCCTTCGAGGCCGAGCAGCTTGGTGGTGATCGGCGAGGGGCCGCGGCACCACACCGGCATGTCGACGCGCACGATCTCGGAGAAGTCGGTGGCCGGGCCGTCGATGACGCCGGCCTTCACGCCGGCCTGCTTCATGGCGTTGGTGATGACCCCGCCCCAGCAGGCATGACGGGAATCCTCGCAGCGCTCGATCACCACGACGTCGCCGGGGCGCACATAGGCGGTGAGGTAGTGCAGCAGGGTGGAATCGGCATGGGGGATGCGCAGCGTCACCGCGGTGCCGGCCACGCGCTTGCCGGGCAGAACGGCGCCGATCCCGCGATCGACGAAGCCGGAATGCAGCACATGCCCGATGGTGGCGACCTCGCATTTCTCGAGCTCGGCGACGAGTTCGGGGGCGATCTGGGCGGGCATGGGATTGACGATGAACATGGATACGCTTCCCTCAGCCGAGGACGTGGTGATTGGCGACCGGCACATTGGTGCGGGCCTTCGCGCTATAGGCGAAGTCGAGCCGGCCGGAGGTGAAACCGACGCCGTCCGAACACTGGGCGGCGATATGGCCCCAGGGGTCGATCACCATGGAATGACCCCAGCACCATTTGGCGCCGCCGGCATGCGAGCCGGTCTGGCCGACGGCAAGAAACCAGGTCTGGGTCTCGATGGCGCGGGCGCGGGCCAGCACCTCCCAATGGTCCTTGCCGGTCATCAGGGTGAAGGCGGCGGGGAGCACGATGACGTCGGCCCCCTTGTCGCGCAGCTTGCGGAACAATTCGGGGAAGCGGATGTCGTAACAGATGGCGCAACCGACGGTGGTGTCGCCCAGCTGGTAGGTGACGACCTCTTCGCCGCGCGAGACCGTGTCGCTCTCGCGATAGATGGTGCCGCCGGTTATCTCCACGTCGAACAGGTGGATCTTGCGGTAGCGTGCCAGCTCCTCGCCGTCCGGGCCGAAGACGAGGGTGGTGTTGTAGAAGGAATTGCCGTCCTTCTCGGCGACGCTGCCGGCGTGGATCGCCACCTTCAGCTTCCGGGCCAGGCCCTTCATCAGCTGGTAGGACGCGCCATCGGGAAAGCTCTCGGCGGAATCCTGCATCTGAGCCGGCGTGTCGCCGAGAAAGGCGTAATATTCCGGCAGTACCACGAGGTCGGGACGCTCGGCGGCGACCGCCTCCTCGATGAGATTGGCGGCGGTGGCGAGGTTCGCCGCCTTGTCGCCCTGTGAATTCATCTGGATCAACGAAACCTTCACGCCGGGTCCTCCTTCAGCGGTCCGGTCGATGTGACCAGACCGCCGGCGCCCCGACAAACGCGAAATTCTTGTCCGCGCCGACAAGCAACGCTTATGAGAGCGGCATATGCGGATGCTGCCTATTCCCTGTGCGGTGCAGCACCGGGTGGCTTGTCCTCGCCGGCGGCGATCTCGGCGGCCATGCGGGCGATCAGCTGCGGCAGCGTGCTGCCGGGCTCCTCGCGATAGACCGCGTGCAGGTGCAGCCGCGGCAACCGCGCCTCGACGTCGAGCTGCACGAGTTCGCCGCGCTCGCGCATCTCACGCATCACCACTTCGGGAAACACCGCGACCCCCATGCCGTCGCGCACGAGGCGGGTGATGGTGGCGAGGGAGTTGGAATTGAGGATGCGCACCGCGTGTGGGTCCAGGCCAGCCGCCTCGATCAGCTTCAGCACGTTCTGGTGCGGCTGCGAGCCGCGCGAGAAGGCGAAGACCGGATAGGCGGTAAGGTCCTCCAGTGTCAGCCGGCGGCCGTGTAGGCCGAGGCGCGGCGCCGCCGCCCAGATGCACTCATAACTGCACAGCTCGATGTTGCGGTACCCGGGAGCGAGCACGGGGCCAGCGATGAGCGCCAGATCTACCTGCCGATCCATCAGCAGGCGCGCCACCGCCAGGCTCGTGTCCACCGTGAGGTCGAGGTCGACGTCGGGATGGGCGGCATAACCCTGCTCCATGAGTTGCGGCAGCCAAGCATAGACGATGGTGTCGATGACGCCGATGGACACGCGGCCGCGAAGCCGGTGGGGATCGCCGATCCCTAACCGCAGATCGGCTGCCAGCTGGACGATGGTCTCCGCCTGCGCAAGCGCCCGCTCCCCGGCCGGAGTGAGGCTGACATTGCGCAGGTCCCGCTCGAACAGGCGCACGCCGAGGTCGCGCTCCAGCGTCGCGATGCGATTGGAGACGGCAGCCTGGGTGGTGCAGAGCTTGTCGGCGGCGCTGGAGAAGCTGCGCAGCCGGGCCACCCAGAGAAAGGTCTCCAGAAAGCGGATGTTCATGCGCCGGAAAGCTCCGCTATGGCGGGAAGGGTGAAGCCTTCGCCCGCGCGGAAAGACCAGCCGGCGCGCCGCGCCGCCCTCCCGCGCCGGGATTCAACCCCTGTTATATTTCCCGAACGCGCGGCGACAAATGTCTCTCTTGTCTCAGCGGTGCGATGCTGGCCCCTGGATCGAGACCATGACCCGCTCGGCGTCACCGCCGAATTCAACTACCTCCACGCAATCGATTTCATGCGCCACGGGCGACGGGGAGGATCCGCAGAGGCGTCTGCCGCACGCGCGGATCGTCGAGGCGTCCGGCGCGCTGGCGCCGCCGGTGTCGTGGCCGACGCAGGCCTGAAGACGTCATGTTCCGCCCGGTTGACGGGTCGTCGCCGCGAGGCCCGCGTCGATCCGCAGTTCCGTACCGGTGATGTAGGCGGCCCGGTCGGAGGCGAGGAACAGCGCCGCCTCCGCCACGTCGAATGCCGTGCCCATGCGCCCGAGCGGGCATTGGGAGGCCCGCAATTCCTTCATCTCGGCAAGGCTGGCGGAGCCGTAAGCGTTGGCCACCGTCTTCTCGATGCGCGGTGTGTCTATCAGGCCGGGGATGATCGTGTTCGCCCGAATCCCATAGGGGGCGTATTCCACGGCCAGCAGCCGCAGATACTGGATCATCGCCGCCTTGGTGCTGCCATAGGCGAGATGCGGATACCCGACATCCCGTATGCCGGCGATGGACGATGTGGCGAGGATCACGCCCCGTCGCGCGGCCTGCATGGCCGGCAGCACGCTGGTCGTCGCGACGTGCAGCGCCGTGAGGTTGGCGTCGCAGATCCGGCGCCAGTCGGCCGGCGAAGTGGCGATCGATGGGCCGGCCTTGCCGATGCCGACATTGAAATAGAGCACGTCGATGCGGCCGTGCTGATCCAGAACCTGCTGCAGGGCGCCGGTCAGCGCGGTGTCGTCGGTCACGTCGAGCCCGATCGCACGGGCCTCCCCGCCCTCGGCGAGGATGATCTCGCATGTTTCCTCTGCGGAGCGGAGCTCCCGGTCGCCGACCACGATCCGTGCTCCCGCCCGCGCGAAGAGCACCGAGACGGCCTTGCCGATGCCCCAGCCCGGACCAATCGAGCCCCCGCCCAGCACGACGGCGACCCGGCCGGACAGTTCGGCGGGAGGGGAGGGCCGTCGTCCATCGATATCGGCACTCATGTTTCCTCCTCGGCAAAGGCGATGTCGCGCTTGCGCCGCATCGACGGCCGCACGACCGTCACCAAAGTCAGGGCGAACGCGATGAGGATGGTCAGGCTGATCGGATGTTCGATGAAGGTCATCAGGCTGCCGCGCGACAGCATCAGGGAGCGGCGGAGGTTCTCCTCCAGCATGGGTCCCAGGACGAAGCCGAGCAGCAGCGGCGTCGGCTCGCAGCCAAGCTTGATGAGCAGGTAGCCCACCGCGCCGAACACCGCCATGACCAGTATGTCGAAGCCGGAATTATGGAGGCTGTAGGCGCCGATGGCACAGAACAGCAGCACCGCGGGGAACAGAAACTCGTAGCGGACCCGCAGCAGCTTCACCCACAGGCCGATGAGCGGCAGGTTGATGACGACCAGCATGAGGTTGCCGATCCACATGGAGGCGATCAGCCCCCAGAACAGCCCCGGCTGCTGCTTCAGCATCATCGGGCCGGGCTGGACGCCCTGGATGATGAAGGCGCCGACCAGCAGTGCCATGACCGCATTGGTCGGCAGGCCGAGGGTCAGCAGCGGCACGAAGGAGGTCTGGGCGGCCGCGTTGTTGGCCGTCTCAGGACCGGCGACGCCCTCAATGGCGCCCTTGCCGAAGCGGGCGGGATCGGCCGCCACCTTCTTTTCGAGGCTGTAGGAGGCGAAGGACGCCAGCGTCGCCCCTCCACCCGGCAGCACGCCGAGCAGGCTGCCGAGCCCGGTGCCGCGCAGTATGGCGGGCCAGGAACGGCGGATGTCGTCCCGGCTCGGCCACAGGCTGGAGATGACGCTCACCGTGCCCATGCCGGAGCCGCGGTTCTCGAGGTTGCGCAGGATATCCGCGATGCCGAACAGGCCCATTGCGAGCGGCACGAAGTTGATGCCTTCCGCCAGTTCCATCGTGCCGAAGGTCATGCGGAACTGGCCGGTATTGATGTCGACGCCTATGGTGCCGAGCGCGATGCCCGCCACCACCATGGTCACCGATTTGAGGAGCGAGCCATGGGCGAGGATGATGGAGACCAGCAATCCGAACAGGATCAGCGCGAAATAGTCCGGCGCGCTGAAGGACAAGGCGGCGCGGGTCAGCAGCGGACCAAAGGCAGCCAGCACCAGCGTGGCCACGCTCCCGCCGACAAGCGAGCCGATCGCCGCGATCGCCAGCGCCGCTCCCGCCCGTCCCTGCCTGGCCATCTGATGGCCGTCCAGCGTGGTGACGACGCTCGAGGTCTCGCCCGGCAGGTTCAGGAGAATGGCCGTGGTCGAACCGCCATATTGGGCGCCGTAATAGATGCCGGCCAGCATGATGATGGAGGCTTCGGTGGGCAGGCCGAAGGTCAGCGGCAGCAGCAGCGCCATCGTCGCGGTGGGCCCGACGCCGGGCAGCACGCCGATGACGGTTCCCAGCAGCGCGCCGATGAAGCAGAAGCCGATATTGATGGGCTGGACGGCGACCCCGAGCCCCATGGCGATATTGCCGAACAGGTCCATTATGGCAGCAGCTCCGGCCACGAGGGAATGAGAACGCCGAGGCCGGCGATGAAGATCAGCCAGCAGAAGCCGGTGAGCGCGGCCGCGAGCCCGAGACGGGTGCGCCACGGCATTTCGGGAACGGCCAGCGTCGCGACGGTCGTGAGCAGCATGCAGGACAGCACGAAGCCGAGCACCGGGGCGAGGACGGCGAAGAGAACCAACCCGCCGAGCACCAGCAGTGTCGGCCGCCATGCCCAACCCTGGATTCCCGGCCCGGCGGCGAGGAGCCCTTTGACGAGAATGGCGAGGCCGAGCGCGGCGAGAAGGCCGAACACCAGCGCCGGGAAGTAGCCCGGCCCCATCTGGAGGGCGGTGCCAATCGGATAGGAGAAACTGTTCCACATACCGGCAAGGCCGATAACGAGGAAGAAGATGCCCGCGATGATGTCCTGCGGGCAGGATCCGCTTCTGGATGGAGGCATGATGAGACTTCCACGCAGGAGATGGGGAGCCGGCGACATTTGCCCCGCCGCCGCGGCTGAGCGCTACTGCTTGGGAATGCCCGCGTCGTTGATCACGACTTTCCACTTCGCCAGCTCTGCCGTCACATGCTTGGCCAGTTCCTCCGGCGTGCCGCCCTCCGTCACGCCGCCACCATCGTTGATGAACTTGATGATTTCCGGCTTCTTGAGGAGGTCGTTCACCGAGGTGTTCACACGCGTGATCACCTCCGCCGGCGTGCCAGCGGGAGCGAACAGCCCGAACCAGGAGGTCGCCTCGAATTTCGAGAGATCCGCCTTCGTCGCGGCTTCGGCGACGGTGGGAATGTCGGGGGCGGCGGGCGAGCGGTTTTTGGTCGTGACGGCGAGCGCCTTCAGGCCGCCGCTGAGCACATGCTGATAGGCAGAGGGCATGTTGTCGAACATGATCTGCGTCTGCCCTCCCATCACCGAGGTGATGGCCTGCGCGCTTCCCGGGAAGGGAATGTGGGTCATGCTGATCCCCGCCTGCGACTTGAACATCTCGCCCGAAAGATGGGTCGAGGCGCCGATGCCCGAGGAGGCGTAATTGAGCTTGTCGGGGTTCGCCTTGGCATAGGCGATCAGCTCGTCGACCGAATTGACCGGCAGGTCCTTGTTGACCACCAGGATGTTGGGAATGGACGCGATGAAGATGATCGGCTCGAAGCTCTTTACCGGGTCATATTTCAGCGAGGCGGCCAGGTTGGGGACGATGCCGTGGGACGAGACCTGTCCGAAGAACAGCGTATAGCCGTCCGGCTTCGCGTTGGCCGCGAGCGTCGTGCCGAGAATGCCGCCGGCTCCGGCACGGTTGTCGACGATCACCGTCCGGCCCAGTTCGTTGGTCAGCCCTTCGGCGATCTTGCGCGCGAGAATGTCTGTCGCCCCGCCGGCCGAATAAGGCACGATGATGGAGACGTTGCGCGATGGCCAGTTGTCGGCGTGGGCGCAACTCATCCCGATCCCGACGCCCGCCACCAGTGCCGCCATGATGGCGTGTCGTACGAAGCGAAGCATGCTGTTCCTCCCTTTGAATCCGGCGTCGTTGTTATTTTTCGATGTTCTGTCGGACGCTTCGCGCTGCCTGCCGGTCGGCAGGCTCACGCAGCGCCTATGGTCATTCCTCCGCAGACATAAAGAACCTGCCCCGTGATGAAGCCGGCGCGATCGGAGACGAGGAAACCGACCGCCTCCGCCACGTCTTCGCAGGTGCCGAGCCGCCCCACGGGGATGGCATCCACTATCGCTTTCGTGCGCGGAGAATCCGCCGGGTTCACCGCATCGAAGAGGCTGGTGCGGATGGGCCCGGGGCCGACGGCATTCACGGTGATACCGATGCGGCCAAGTTCCAGCGCCCAGGTGCGCGTCATGCCGTGCAGGCCCGCCTTGGTCGCGGAATAGGCCGATCGCAGTTCCTTGCCGAGCGCCGCCCGGCTGGAAATATTGACGACGCGCCCGCACCCGGCCGCTTTCATCGCCGGCAGCACCGTCTGCATGCACAGGAGCGGCGCCTTCAGATTGACCGCAACCACGGCATCGAGGCTCTCCGTGCTGGTGTCCTCCAGGCTCGCCGGCTCGACGATGCCCGCATTGTTCACCAGGCGCGTCACCGCGCGTCCCGCCACAGCCCTGGCCAAGCCGTGACGCGCCGTGCCCGGATCGCGCAAGTCGGCCCTGACGAAGCTCTCGAACTGATCGTGCTCCGGCTCCGCGGCATCAACCACGATGACGCGGAACCCGTCTTGCGTCAGGCGCCGGGCAATCGCGGCGCCGATATTGCGGGCCCCGCCGGTAAGCAATGCGTAATCGCCCACGGCTCAGGCCTCGTAGGGAATGGTGTTGTCGACGAGTTCCCAGATGAAGCGGGCACTCGGGCGCTCACGCTCCTCGGCGATATGCGCGATGAGGCCCGGCGTCCGGCCGAAAACCGAGAAACCGCGCATCAGATCGACCGGAATGCTCATCTCGCCCAGCAGAGCCGAAACCGCACCGGTGGCATTGATGGTGATGTGACGGCGGGCCTTTTCGTCGATCACCGCCGAGAGCAGGCGCAAGGCCTTCACATAGGCGCCGTCGAGCCCGTGTCCCGCACCGATCTGCAGCAGGCATGCGGCACGCGGGTCATCCGGGCGATGGAGATGATGCCCGAAGCCGGGCAAAGGCGCCTTGCGGGCCCTGTAGTCATCGACGATCGCCTCGGCGGCCGCACGCTGCCCGTCGGCCGGCGTGGAGACGATGCGAGCCAGCAGCCGCGCATTGTTCTCGACGGTGCCGACGAACTGGCTGCCGACCGCCATCAGGCCGGCAGCGACCGCGCCCTGCAGATTTTCCGGTGCGCTCATGTAGATCGAGCGGGTGGAAATGGCGCTGGGCGTGAATCCGTGTTCCATCATGGTGATGAGAATGGCGTTCACAACCGTCAGTTCGTCTTCGCTGAACGCGCGACCGAAGATGTGGAACATCGCCTCGCGCACGAAATCCGGCTTGGCGCCCGGCTTCAGGATGTCGTCCACGACGCTTCGGCCCCGGTAGTAGACCGCGTCGAGCGTATGGTGGCTAAGCGCGGTCGTGGGCGTCGGCGTCGTTGCCGGCGCGCGACCGGTGCCCGTGGTCGAAGTCCCGGAACTCATGAGTGCACCTCTTTATCTTCGCGGGCCGCGCGGGCGATGTAGTCGTCCACCAGCGCCTGCTTCTGGAGCTTTCCGTAACTGTTGCGCGGCAGACGGTCGTAGACGGCGACGGATTTCGGTGCCTTCACCGAGCCGAGCCTGTCCTTGACGAAGCGGATGATGTCCTGCGCGTCGAACGACGCCCCTTCGCGGATCTCGACCGCCGCATGGACCGCCTCGCCCCACTTCTCGTCGGGGACGCCGAAAACCGCGCAGTCGGACACGGCATGATGTTCGGCGATCACCGGCTCGACATCGACCGGATAGACGTTGAAGCCGCCGGTAATGATGAGGTCCTTGGAGCGCCCCTTGAGATAGAGGAAGCCGCTGTCGTCGAACTGCCCGATGTCGCCCGTGTGCAGCCAGCCGTCGACGATGGTCTGCTCGGTCTTTTCCGGCTGGCGCCAGTAGCCGGTCATCAGCAGGTCGCCACGGATGACGATTTCACCAAGTTCGCCGTCAGGCAGGAGCTTCCCCTCCTCATCCATGATCGCGACGCGGGTGAGGACGGTCTCTCGGCCGACGGAAGCGCGGAGTTCCGGCATGGCCAGTTGCTCGGCCGAGATCATGGTGGCGATCTGCGGCGCCTCGGTTTGCCCATAGGTGGAACAGATGCGGGGGCCGAAGATCGACTGGGCTTCGGCGATGGCATCGGCGCGCATCGGCCCCGACCCGTAGACAAGGTTGCGCAGGTGATCATAGGTGCCCCGGCGCGCTTCCGGCAGCTGCATCATCATGTAGATGACGGTCGGGGGCAGGAATGTGGTCGCGATGCGCTCCTGCGACAGTGCGTGCAGCACCTCCTCGGGGCGGGGCTGGTCCATCAGCACCAGCGTGCCGCCGGTGGCGAGCGTCGGCAGGATATAGGTCGACGTGCCATGCGTGATCGGCGCCACCGCCAGCAACCGGTCGCCGGGCTTCAGGTCCCAGGCAAGGATCTGGGTGATGATGTTGGTGTTCCACGAGCGATAAGGCTGCATCACGCCCTTCGGCTTGCCCGTTGAGCCGCCGGTAAACTTGATCGCTTGGGTCGCATCGAGCGGCAGGGGATGAAAGCGCGGCCTGCCGCCTTCATGGGCGCGAGCAAGACCGCCCGTCGTGCCGGCGCCGCCCTTGGCGTCGGCAATGAGAATCCGGGCGCCGGCGCCTTCAACCAGCGGCACGGCGGCCGCATCGGCGATGACGATCGACATCTCGGTGAAGGAAATGCTCCCGCCGATCTCCGCTGACTTGTTCCGCGGATAAAGCGGCACCCACACCTTGCCCGCCGCGAGGATGGCAAGCCAGGCGATCAGATGTTCCAGGTGATTGTAGCAGCAGATGCCGATCCGCGAGCCCGGCGTCGGATCCTGCGCCTGAAGTCCGGCGGCCAGCGCGCTCGATCGGGCGAGCAGCTGCGCATAGGTGCAACGCTCCTCGCCGAACTCCACCGCGATCCGGTCTGGCGTGCGCGCCGCCTGCCGATAGAAAAGATCAATGGGGTACATCAGGGAATATCCATGGTTTTGAAGCCGGCCGCCTGAGCTGCCCGGGACAGCACGACGGCGATCTCCCGCCGTCGGTCGGGGCTAAGGCGTGAGATCGTGTTGGTGAGCGACACCGCGCAGACCGCGCCGGGAGCCGTCGAGAACAGCGGTATGCCAAGGGCCCCGATATCCGGGATGATCCATGCCTCGTTGAACACGTAGCCATCGGACCGAAGCCCTTCGCAGGCGGTGCGCACGAGATCGGCGGTAAGGCTGCCATATTTCAGATAGCGCTCCGCCTCGCGGGCGATCGTCGCCTCCCGTTCGGCCGCGTCCTGGGCGGCGAGAAGCGCCAGGCTCGCCGCACCGGCGCCGAGCGGACGCCGTGAGCCCACGGTCAGGGTGTTCAGCCTTATGTCGGAATGTCCCTCCACGACGTCGACGCACAGCGCCTCGCTGCGGGACACCACCGAAAGGCTGACGATGCCGCCGGCTTCCGCCTGGGCCCGTTCCAGATAGGGACGCAACTTCTTGCGCAAGGAAACGAATTCGAGATCGGTGCCGGCACGGGCGACGATCTCATAAGGCATCAGGCCGAGATGATAGAGTTTCGTGTAGGGATCGAAGTTCAGGAAATCTTCTTCGACGAGTGCAACGAGAAGACGGTGCGCCGTCGCGATATGTATTTCGGCTCTCTTCGCTGCCGCGCTTAACGTCATTCCGTTGCGTCCGCGCTCCGCGATCACCTTCATCAGGCTGAGAGCTTTGGACAGTGATGAATGTGTCGCCTCCGGCGCCGTTTTCTTTGCAGGAGACGCCACGTGCCTCCTCCCTATTGGTCATTGTTATTTGAATGGGAGGATAGGTGGCGTTCTATCGTTGTCCAGACGAGTTCTCGCATTTTGAGATTTTGTTTCTCGCTGGGCGAGAACAATTCGTCCCTTGCCGGCGCCTCCGTCACCGTCCGCCGAGGTGCCGACCGGTCGACGGCCACCGTCGTCGTTGCAGACGCTTGTCGTGTTGCAAATTGAGGGGGAAGCCCCGGCGCATGTTTGTTGCCCTCAGCATGGGCGAGCTGCCGCTCGATCGCATCGGGATGCCAGCGTCGGGCTCTCGTCGGCGGGCGTGGCAAACGCTGCCCGAAAGCCGTGGGCGGTCATTACCTCCGCCCTTATATCCAGGCGGCGTAGCGCGAAGTTCAGAGTGTTTTCGCTCACCGGTTTCTCCGCCGATACGGTCGCGGGAAACACGGACGAACTTATCCCGCCACGGGTGGTGTCCCGCAGTTGCTGCAAGGTGGCTACGGCCGAACCTGTGGGCCTGCTGCCAGCCCTGGGCGCCGTTAGGCTTCACGAAGAGATAGAGGCCACCACCGTCGGAAAGTTTGTACTCGCCTTCCCGGCCTCTGGCCGTCCGGCATGCCGCATCTGACAAGGCCATGTTCGCCGTCCCGGCTGATTGCCGGGATCAACAACAAGGCCGACAAATTCGCGGGGATGGGGGCTGTGGCTGCCCCGGCTGGGGACAGCGCGCGGAGGCTGGAAATGAATTTATCCAGCAATCTCGGCGGGTGGGGAAGCGATTTGGGAGGTTGAGCCGCCCCGGATGGGGGGTGGCTCCCTGAGCATGAGACAAGGTATTGTTTTTACTGATTTTCTTGACAGGTGCCGCGCAGATTCCTAGCTATATTGCGAGTTGGCGGCGCCACCTCTGACACTACTGACTTTGATAGTAACCGACATGGATTAGGATTTTCGTTCGGAGCGGAAATGGCTCGGAATTTACTTACTGCCTTGGCGATTAAACATGCCGACAAGCCGAAACTTCGCGATGGCGATGGCCTATGGCTGCATCGCGGGAAGTCCGGTGCGACTTGGGCCTGGGTGTTCATTTTTGTCCGGCACGGCCGGCGGCGCGAGATGGGTCTTGGTAGTTTCGGCGGCGGCGTCGGCCAGGTCTCGCTCGCCGCCGCTCGCCGGAAGGCGGATGAGATCCGCGAAATTCTCGGTGCTGGCGGCGACCCGTTCAAGGAAATGACTGAGCGGCAGGCGAGGGTGCCTGTCGTGACTTTCGGCACGGTTGCCGATGAATATATCGAGTCCATGAAAAGCCAATGGCGGGGCAGGGTGACTCAGGCGGGATGGCGCCGGGTGGCCGAGGTCTATGCCAAGGGGCTGCGGCGCATCCCGGTGGGAGAGGTGTCCACCGATGACGTCGTGCGGATCCTCCGGCCTATCTGGACCGCCATGCCGGAGACCGCTCAGAAGACCCGCGAGCGGGTGAAACTGATCCTTGACCATGCCCGTGCTCGCGGCCTGCGCGACGGTCCGAATCCAGCGGAATGGAAAGGCCATCTGGATCAGATCCTGCCGCGCCGCGATCCGCTGCAGAAGAA
Source organism: Ancylobacter oerskovii (assembly GCF_018390555.1). Lineage (GTDB taxonomy): Bacteria > Pseudomonadota > Alphaproteobacteria > Rhizobiales > Xanthobacteraceae > Ancylobacter > Ancylobacter oerskovii. The sequence continues at coordinate 708,169 of NZ_JAHBGB010000044.1, forward strand.
GAACCATGCGGCGATGCCGTATCCTGATCTGCCGGCGTTCATGACGCAGCTTCGCAAGGCGAACGGCACGGCTGCGCGGTGCCTCGAATTTGCGATCCTGACGGCCGCGCGCTCTGGAGAGGCGAGGGGCGCATTGTGGGCGGAGATAGATCTCGGCTCGAAGGTTTGGACGATTCCCGCCGCCAGAATGAAGGCCGGCCGCGAGCACCGGGTGCCGCTGTCGGACCGCGCCGTTGAGTTATTGGAGGGCCAGAAAGCGAGGGCGTTGTCGGACTTGGTGTTTCCCGGCCAGTCCGTCCGCAAGCCGATGTCTGACCCAGCGCTGACGAAAGCTTTGGCGACGAGCGGCGGGGACGGCTTCACCGTGCACGGCATGAGAAGCGCGTTCCGCGACTGGGTCTCGGAGGAAACCGAATTCCAGCGCGAGGTCGCAGAGAGCGCATTGGCGCACGCGGTGGGTGACCAGGTCGAGCGAGCGTATCGGCGGGGAGATGCTCTCGAAAAGCGCCGCCTGCTGATGTCCGCGTGGGCCGATTTCTGCGCCGGCCTCTAACGTCCTGTGCGTTGCGCCCGAGTTCGCGCTGGCGACTTGCGGACGGTGCCGACCCAGTGTGGCAGAGTTTCAATAAAGACAAGAAGCTCTCAGGGGCCAAGAAAACCCGTCGATCCACCGGCTGCAGGAGTGCTCCATGCCGGACAACGATAATTTTCCGCTCATCTCGCTGAACGACACGTGCCGCATGACAAGCATGTCACGGACGATGATCAACAAATATCGCACGTCCGGTCGTTTCCCCGCTGCGGTTCCTCTGGGGGAGAAAAGAGTCGCGTTCGTCCGCGCCGAAGTTCTCGCCTGGATTGACGCCCGCATCGCCGCTCGTGACCAACGGGCGGCCGCCTAACCGTACCTGCCGCACAGCAACCGCCCGCCCGCGCGGGCATCGCCATCGCGCCCATGACTCGTCCCGCACCGTCGCGGCGGCGGACGATCAGTTTTTGTCTTCGTGAGGAGATCCTGATGCATTCTGGCAGCAACAGCCCGGTATACTACCTTGGCGCCCTCTACGACTCTCGTATCGATGCAATATGGGCGGCGTTTTTCGACAATCTCAGTTGGTCGTACGAATACAAGCCGAGCGGCCCGAGGGGATGGGCACCGACGTTTGCGCTGCGTGGTGCCGGCACGGTGCTCGTCGGCGTCGAACAGGAGCTTCAGCCGACCCCGAAAGCCCGCCTGCTGGCCAGCCGCTCGGTCCGCGACGCTGGCGGCCGCAGCGACATCCTGCTGCTCGGCATTGGTCTCGTTCATTCCGAGTACTGGGGCCTCGCGCTTGGCGCGCTCGGGGAATGCTCGGGCGACTACTATTGTTGGGGAGATGCTCTCCCGCATAGCGGCGGAGGTATCGGATTCTGCCACAGCCTAGGCAGCTTCAGGAACCGCATAACCGGCTACCATGATGGGGACCGCGGCGCGGGTGATGGCGAGGATCTGTTTGCGGGGGCCTGGAGGTCAGCACAGCGAGCGCCACTCCTCGACTGCCAAGCTGTCGCAGCCGCACCCATTTGGGGGCGGTGATCCGGTGAGAATAGAAAACATTCATCCCGGCCAGCAGGGGAGCCGGAATCTCGCGACCTTCGATCTCGAGCTGCCCTGCGGCGTCCGGCTTCTTCGCCTCACACTTCGTAGAGCCGCGGACGGCGGCCTACGGGTGTGGTCCCCGAATGTCGATGGCGCGCGGGTCGTCGCCATCCCTGCAGAAATCGCCGCCGAAATTTCATCGCTCGCTATGTCGAAAGTTGGCCATGACCGTGACCGCCGCACCGCAGCCTGACTCATCACCCAACCCCGTCCGCAGCCATGTGGAAATGCTCCAGCGCCTCGCCCACGGCGTCGACGGCGTGTTGGTGGTGTCGGTGTTCAACGCGGCGCTGGAGCGCGACGGCGGCATCATCACGCATCACGCCGTTGGCGACGTCGAAGGCATGGTGGCCGCTATCGAGGCACATAGCGGCACCGCGGGAGCGAACGTCTATTGCGGCCTTCAGGTCATGCGCCGCACCCTTGCGCGCGGCCACCGTGGCGGCGGCGACGATGTCGTCGCCGTGCTTGGCCTGGTCGCCGACATCGATGCCGACACAGGCCGCGACACCGGTTCGTACCCTCTGCCGCCGAACCTCGTGCTGGAGACCTCACCCGGCAACCGGCAGCCCATGTGGATATTCGACCGCCCCATTGCGCCGGACGTAGCCAAGGCGATCGCGCGGGGCTTGAAAGCCACCACTGGCTCAGACCATGGCACAGGCGACATCGCGCATGTCTGGCGAGTGCCGGGCACCCTGAACTGGCCCGGCCCGGCGAAGCTGGCCCGCGGGCGCAACCCGGAGCCGGCGGCGGTCACCGCCGTCGAGCCGTGGGACGGGACCTTCACCGATCCGACGGCACTCGCCCTCGCTGTGTCCGCCAGTGCGCCGCGCGCCGAGGCCGACCCCGTCGAGCTCGGCGACCTACCGGACGTCGACGGGGTCGAGGTGACGCCGGAAGCAGCGCGCCTGCTGGCCGCCAACGACGTCGGCGACAGGTCTGCCCATGCCGCGCGCGTCGTCGAGAAGCTCGCCTTCGACGGCCACCCCGCCGAGGTGGCTGCGGGACTGTTCCTGTCGGCGTCCGGCGATTGGCTGAGCCGCTACCGCTCTGAGGATTACGCCCGGCAGGACTTCACCCGGCTTTGGGGGCGGTTCGGGCAGCCCCATCTTCGTGCGCGAGAGATAGGCGCGGCGATGATCGAGAAGCTGCGCGGCAGGGCCGCCAATGACAATGAGCCCGATGACGATGACGAAGACGCTGCGCGGCCTATCCCGACGGCGGCCGCCGTCGGCTTGCCGCTCGAACTTTGCTATCCGCCCGGCGCCGTCGGCGAGTTCGCTCGCTGGATCGCCTCCTGCGCCCGTTTCCCGTCGCCGCACCTCGCGCTTGCCTCGGCGCTGGCGTTCACGGCCGGGCTGATCGGCCGTCGCTACAAGGGGCCGACGGGTCTTCGGAGTAACCTTTACGTCGTGGCGCTGGCAGAGTCGGGTTTCGGAAAGGACATCACCATACGCGCGGCCGAAGCACTGGCCGACTCCACGCCCGACGGCGCACGGGTCAGCGAGCACATCTTCGCTGATAAACTCCGCTCGTTGCCGGGCCTTGCCGGGCGCCTGCGGAAGTCGCCATCGTGCATCGCCGTGATCGACGAATTTGGCAAGTTCCTCTCGCTCCATGCGGGCCGGAATGTCGCGCCGCATCGCGAAGAAATCGCCACTGCGTTGATGGAGTTGACCGGTGCACCTTCCGGAAGCTGGGGCGGCGCCGAGAAAGCCAGCGGCAATATTAAGCGGATCATCCAACCCTGCTTGACGATCCACGGTGTGTCGACGCCAAGTACCTTCTGGGCTGCGCTTTCGTCCGGCAATATCTCGGAGGGACTCCTTGGGCGCTTGGTGATGATCGACGCAGGCGATGGCGAGCCGGTGAAGGTGCGGCGGCCTGAGGGCTCACTGGATAATATCCCCGCTGAACTATCGGCGAAGGTGTCTGCGCTTCTCGGTGGCAGTGTTGGCCATCTCGGGGCGGGACCTTGGCACGCCCTATCTGCCAATCCTGAGGCTAAGCCATGGCCGATGGTGACGGTCAAATTTGCGCCAGGGGTGGAGGACCTTTTCGAGGCGTTCGACGACCGGATGCGTGCCATGCGGACGACCCTGGATCCGCAATACCGGCCGATCCTGAACCGCGTCGGCGAGAACGCCGCACGCTTGGCGTTGATCGTCGCCGTAGGATGTGACCCAAAGGAACCGGTGATCACCCCCGAGATCCAGGAATGGGCCAACGCAGTAGCTGAGGCATCGTTCAACACCATCGTCCGGGGTGCGCATGCTAACATCGCAGACAACGACCGGGCGGCGGAATACCTTAGGGTGCGAAGCATTATTGAGCGCGCCGACGTTAAGGGGCTAACCAAAGGGAGGTTGCTGGTCCGGTTGCGCGGTGCCATTGACGGGAGGCGTCTGGACGACGTGCTCGACCAACTGCGCGAGGCCCGCGAGGTCATCTTCGGCAGGGTGACGTCCGAGAGCGGGCAGACCCTAGTGCGGTATTGGGCGCGCGAGCACACCCCTGAGGGCGCCGAACCGCTCACATAGGCGTACTCAAGCCATGTTCGAAGGCATGTCCGTTTTCGGAAGATGGACATGCCTCGTGCAGCGAAGGCATGTCTGTTTTCTCCACCTCGGACATGCCTTCGACATACCTTTGGACATGCCTTCGAACATGGCTTTATTGTAAAATATCTATATATATCAATATATTATATATAAGGTATGGTCATAAACAGCAGGGGGGTGTCCCGCGAGGGTGGTTTTCGCGTGAGGGTATCCCTGCGCGAACATGGCGAACATGGCTCCATCAACATCGCACTGGCAGCTATCGCTTCCCGCCGTGCCGCACGGCTGCTACCTTCAAGTCTCCGGTGTCCTGCCGGGGATTGCGATCTCTGGAAGCCGCCGGTCTCCGCCGGCGGCTTCTTTTTTGCGGCTAGCAGCGGTCCATGGCCTCATCGACCCGCCGGGCGATCGTGCGGACAAACGTCTCGGCCGCCACGCCGTCGACGTCGCGGCCCATCGACCCAGATTCCCCACGCCACCAGCGAAGACGAGTGCGCCGACCTCGTAGAGGCCACCGTCGAGGAATGGCTGGCGGCAGGTAGGGTGGCCAATGACAACGATCTGCAGATGGCGGCTTGACCGTCCGCCACAATCAATCGGCCAGCGCGGCCTCGACGGCGTCGGGGTTCTTCTCGATCACCCGAAGCAAGGCTACCGCAGCCGGGTCTGGCTGGCGACGGCCCTGCTCCCATCCCTCCATGGTGCGGGCAGGAACATGAAAGCGGCGCTCGAATTCCTTCGGGCTCTTGGCCACACGCTTGCGAATGGCCTTGATCCGCGCAGGGGGAAGGGGACTCACGGTACGTGTGGGCAGCGCGATCTCCCCGCGCTTGTAGGCCAGCACCTCTTCCAGGGATTCTATCAGATCGTCGCCAAGCTTACTCATTGATCGCCTCCATCAGGGCCGCAACGCGCTGGCGCTGGGCCTGGGTCATGTCTTCCTGATCCGCTTTCGCATAGGCCAAAAGCAGGAACACCATGTCGTCAGATCGCATCACCACATAAATGCATCGGCCACCGCCACGCTTGCCCTTTCCTCGCATCGCAAAGCGCACCTTGCGGGCACCGTGCATGCCGGGGATAACGTCGCCGGCATCGGGGTTGGCGGCCAGCGCCAATTCAAGCGCATCAACCTCGGCCCTGCTCGCGCCTGCCTTGGCCACACTGCGATCGAATGCGCTGGTGCGAACAATCTTCATGTCCCATCTATACGCCAATGACGTACAGGTGTCAATCCTCAATGTACGCCAATGACGCACATTGAGCAAGGCCGCCTGACCAATCTGGGATCGGCGACGTCCTGTGCGTCACGCCCCGCCTCGCGTGCCATCCCCAGTAGCGCCACACACCCAAGAGCACTACATCTAGGACATCACCTCAAAGCCGCACACCGTCATCAACCAGGTCATGGAGGCGCATGTGCGCATCACTCATCCGAGGGCCGAAGGCGCATTCTCGCGCCACGAATTGTCCGACGTCATCGAATACGACCTGCGGTTTGGTCGCACTCTGCCGGAGTACTCCACCATTGAGGATGGCCAGCTTCCCGACGATGGTGCTGTACTCGAGGGCTTCAGCCTTCACGGCTATCCCCGCTGGGCGGCCGTCTGGCCGACATCCGAGACCGGCGATTTCGACTGCTCGCTGCACTCAACGCCTGCCGCAGCTGAGGCCGCCCGCGGGGATGGCATTGCCGCAGCTCGCGCCGTCGGGATTGCCGCATGAGCAAGTCCGCTCCCGACATGATCAGCCTCGACAGCCTCGCCGAAGATGCCATCTCCTATGACCCGACGGATGCCATGAACGACGCCCTCGACAAGACCGGAGAAGTGGCAATCGAGCCCGCCCGGCTCATTACCCGACTGCATCATGAGGGCAGCATCGACGACACAGGTCGGGACGCGGCCGACATTCTGAACAAGATGTTCACTGTCGGATCGGCGACGCTTCGGGACCCCGGACGCTACGATTGGCGCGATAAGGACGGTAGGTGGAGCCGCGTGACGCAGCCCCGCCGGGAGATCGCCGCCAAGGTCGACGAGACCGTCATGGCAGTCCGCAGCAAGACCCGTCGCGTGGCTGTATGCCACGCCTTGGCCTGCAGGCAGCCCGTGGCCGATCTCGACAACCTGGCACCGCTCGCGGCAGGTATCGAAGACGTCGCGCGGTGTTGGTGGGGAGCAGCGAAGCGTCCGGTTGTCGTGGTGAAGGGGATCACCATGCCCGCATTCGGTGATGTGCGCGCCGCGAGCGCCGAGAACGACAACGCCGCGCCCGGCGCACGCCGTTTGGTCGAGGGGTTCGAACGGATGTGGAAGCGCGGCCAGCTTGATCGCAATCCAGATTTGAACGAGTCTCTGTACGCCGCTGGCCTGCGCTACCGTCAGGATCACCACAGCGCCGGCCTGGCGCCTCTCGGCGCCATCGACTATGGCCGGGAACAGGTCGATGGTGGATCCGGCGCAGGCACGGCAGCCGGCGGGCTATTCGGGAGCGAGGCGGCGACGCGGGCGCTGGAGCGCTACAGAGCTGCGCGCAGGGCAATGGGCGACAGGTTTTCACCTGTGATCGACGCCGTGGTGATTGAGGGCCGGACGCTGGCAGAGGCCGGAGCGGCTGTTGGTCGCTACAGTGCCGGTGCACGGGCTGAAGCGCAGGCGGCTGAGCGGCTGGACCTCGGGTTGCACGAACTTGCAATTTTCTATGGCGTCATCACGAGACGCCAAGCGGCCTGACGTACGTCAAGTACGTCAGCGGTGCTATACTTCAAATAGAAGTCAAAGTTGCGCCCGCGGCGAGACCGCGGGCTTGCAGATTCGGGGCGCTCGCAGGGCCGGTACGAATACTCGGCACCCACATGCGGACTGTCCCGATACCCCAAAGACGATGCACCGATACCCAGGCGAGCCGCAAGGCTGGGGCGCTGGAAGCATCGTCTCCGTTTCACCTGCGGCGACTCCTCCGCTGCGGTGACTGCGCCCGGATCCCCATGCTGCGGTATGGCGCGGGTCCGGGCGCGGGTTGCTCCTCGGTGTTCACTTCTCGTTTTCTTCGATCATGGTTTCGATGGCGCCGATCGTCACTTCGAGATCGGCAATCTTCCGCATCACGTTGTCGGCCGGAATGGTGTCGGCATTCGCTGCGATGGTGATGAGTTCGCGCTGGGCGGTGAGCAGCCGGGTGCGAAGAGTTTTCAGTTTCACGATCATCGGTCTGCGTTATCCCAATGTACCAACGCGGGCAACGTGCCATTGCTGGCACCGAATATCGCCAAGAGCGAGCGGCGAGGGCGCTGATGGGGAACGAAACGGCTGGCGATTAGGCGGGCCGTGGACCTCCTGCGGGCCAAGGGAGAATTGAATTGAGGCGGCCGCCTCGCGCGGGTCTATCCTCGAAGAAGTCAGCGATTGAAATTGCAGACCATGACGATCTCGGTTTCGGCATTTCTGGTGCGTCCGGCAAGAACTCCGGCGTCGGCGGCGTAGCTGCAATCGCCTTCGCCGGGGGCACAGCGCGAATTGGCGTCATCGGGCCGACCCCGCGCCGGGTCGGGGCACATGCAATCGCATCACCGTGCCTATCCCTAATCCATCCGCTGCTGATGAAGCCGATATGAGTTCCGCGCATTGAGAATAGAGCATTGCGCGAGATCAGTGCCACGGGCTTGCCCTCCCAGGTAATCAAGTAGTTAGCTTTGGCGTATACGGCTGCTGTTCCGAATTTATCGTAGAAATCCAATTATCTCCCTCCCTTTTCTAGAGTTGAATAATAGTTCTTAGGCGTGAGTTATCGCAGCCGCCCAACATGATCTGCAAGCGAGAATGCTGTGATCGCCCAATTGTCCTGAAATATATTTGCCAATTCCGGCAAGCTTGGCCATGTGTGGATCTGGCGTGACGTGCTAGGGATGTTCTGATGCAAGTCCGCTTCGACCTCAAGGAGTGGGATAGGAAGGCTCGTGCCCTCGGCGCCACATCCAAACAAATTCCCTATGCACTCGCCACCGCCATGACATGGACGATGCGGGAGACGGTCGAGGCCGAGAAGAAGGCGCTCTCAACTTCACTCGATCGCCCAACGCCGTTCACGCAGCAGGGCGTCGGCTTCACCCCGGCGAACAAAGGGCAGCTCCGGTTCGAAGTGTTCATCAAGGACCGACAGGCGGCATACCTGGGCATCAACGTCGCTGGCGGTACCCGCTCGCCGGTTGGTGCCAAGGTGCTGGCCACCCCGTTCATCAAACGGAATTCCTATGGCAACGTCGGGCGCGGCGCCCTCAAAGCGCTGATGGGCGATAGGCGTCGCGTGTTTAGCGGCAAGCCCAAGGGCAAGAACCGGCCCGCCGGCATCTGGCGCCGCACGAACGAGAACACGACGATCCGGCTCCTGGCGCTCTACAGCCCGAGCATGAAGTACATCGTGCGCTACGACTTCCCCGCCATCTTCGAAGCCACTGTGCGCTCCACCCTGCCCGACAAGGTGACCGAGGCGGTGATGCACGTCATGGCCCGCTTCGCCATGCACGAGGGGACCAAGGGGCCGGGGTAAGGCGGAAGCCACATAGCCCATTCGTGGTATACGATATGCAGACGCAATAAAGTTGCGTTACGACAGAATGTGACCGTGGCGCTGCCAGTCAGGAAATAAAATTGCGATAGAGAAAGCCTATCGATCGGGTAAGAAAATGACCGCTCATGCCCGCCGCGCGCAACTTTCTTTCGTCGGGTCCTTCCGGGCCGGGGGTGGGTATGGGTGTTTCGGAGGCATGGGCTCGCCCTAGCGCCAAGAATTTCCTAAGGGGTAATAATAATTTTCTATCGTATGGCTCTATTGGATAGGCGCGCCGATGGCCGACGGTGAATTCTGGGGCACGCAGACTGATCTGGCTGAGCGCATTGACCTCTCGCAGGGCGCCGTCTCGCAGATGGTTGGGAAAGGGATTTTCCAGCCCGAGGCTCGTGGCCGGTACGATCTCCACGCCTGCACCGTGGCCTATATCCAGCACCTGCGCGCCCAGGCGGCAGGCCGGATGCTCAACCCGGAAAGTGCTCTGTCGCTGGAGAGCGAGCGGGCGCGGCTGGCAAAAGAGCAGGCGGACGCCAAGGCGATGGAGAACGCCGTTACCCGCGGCGAACTGATCCCCGCGGCCGATGTCGGCTCGACGTGGGAGCAGATCTGCAACGAGATAAAGCGCGTGCTGCTGGCGATGCCGGCGGACACCGCGCCGCTGCTGGGCGGGAAGAAGACCACGGCCCAGATCGAGAGCATTTTGCGGGACCGGGTGCAGGAAGCACTGGAGGCCCTGTCCGGGGCTGATGTCGATGTCGAACGGGATGACGACGGCAGCGATCCGGGTTCGTGACCATGCCGGCCTCCGGCAGATCGTCTCCGAGGCGCTGGCCGCACTTCGGCCTCCTCCGAAGCTCGGCCTCAAAGAATGGGCGGATGAATATCGGCGCTTGTCGCGCGAAACGTCGGCTCGGCCCGGCAAGTGGCGAACTGAACGCCAGCCTATCCTGGGCGACATCATGGAGGCGATCACCGATCCGGCCGTGAAAGAGGCGTGGGTGCTAAAGCCCTCGCAGTTCGGCTGGACAGAGGTGGTAAACAACGCCGCCGGCTATTTTGTGCATCAGGACCCGACCAGCATCCTCGTGGTGCAGCCGACGGTCGAGATGGCCGAGGCTTGGTCGAAAGACCGCCTGGCCCCGATGGTCCGCGACACTCCGGCGCTGCGCGGCCTGATCGCCGACCCGAAGTCGCGGAACTCCGGTAATTCGATCCTGCACAAGGCGTTCCCTGGCGGACAGATCGACATGGTCGGCGCCAACGCGCCGGCAGGCCTCGCATCCCGACCCAAGCGGGTGGTGATCTATGACGAGGTTGACCGCTACCCGGTGTCGGCGGGGACGGAAGGCGACCCGATAAAGCTGGCACGCAAGCGCCAGGCGACGTTCTGGAACCGCAAGACGCTTGGCGGATCGACGCCGACGCGAAAGGGATTCTCTCGCATCGAGCGGGAATATGAGCGGTCCGACATGCGCATCTGCTACGTCGCGTGCCCGCTGTGCGACGCGTATCAATCGCTCCGCTGGGAGCAGGTGAAGTGGGACAAGACCGAGACGGGTGAACACCTGCCCGATACCGCGCACTACCAGTGCGAAGCCTGTGGCGAGTCGTGGACGGAAGAGGACCGCCTCACTGCGATCGACAATCGCAAGTGGGAGGCAACAAAGCCGTTCTCCGGTGTCGCCGGCTTCCGGTTCAACGCGCTGTATTCGAAGCTGCTGGAGGACGGTCTGCCTGGCCTGGTGCGTGAGTTTGTCGAGTGCCGCGGACTGCCTGAACTGCTTCAGCCGTTCATCAACACCGTCTTGGGCGAAAGCTGGGCGGAGCAGGGCGAGACAATCGACCCCGATGCCTTCATGCAGCGGCTGGAGACATTCGATCACGACAGCCTACCGGACGATGTCCAACTGATCACGATGGGCGTCGACACGCAGGGCGACCGGCTCGAACTGCAATGGCTCGCGTGGGGCGAAGGCGAAGAAAGCTGGCCGTGCCGGTACGAAGTGATCCTCGGTGACCCGTCGCAACAGGATGTCTGGAACAAGCTGACCGCCTTCCGACGCGAATTGCTGGTGACCGACACCGGCCGAACGTTGCGGGTGAAGGCCTGCTGCATCGACATGGGCGGTCACCACACGGCCGAGGTACTGGGCTACGCGAAGCGATATCGGCGCCAGGCGGTCTACGCCACCAAAGGCATCGCCGGGCCGCGTCCGGTCTGGCCGAAGCGCGGCACAAGATCGAAGACACATTCGATGCCGTTCTTTGGGATCGGCGTCGATACGGCGAAGGATTCGATCTACGGCCGGCTGAAGATCCAGCTTCAGGGCGAGGAGCAGCGCCGGCCCGGCTATGTGCATTTTCCGGCGGCTGATGGATTCGACGCCGAGTATTTCGCACAGCTCACCGCCGAGCAGGTGGTGACCCGCTACAAGCAGGGCCGCCCCTATCGGGTGTGGGACCTGCCGAAGGGCAAACGTAACGAGGCTTTAGACACCTTCGTTCTCGCGTTGGCAGCGCGCCTGTCGACGTCCGTGAAACTCGGCCCCCGGCGTCGACCGGCGGCCAGCGCGCCAGTTGCCAGCGATGACGAGGGCGAGCCGGACGCGGTGGTTGAAGAGATCAGCGACGATACGCCGGTGTCGGCAGTGAAGCGCAGGAAACGACCTCGCCGCTCGAGCGGCTGGATAGGCAGGAATTCGGAATGGCTAGCACGGTGAGCGAGCGGGTCGAAGCTCTGCGCGAGGCCATAGCCTTGGGCGCGCAGCGTGTGACCTATGACGGCAAGACGGTGGAATACCGTAGCCTGAAGGAAATGCGCGACGTGCTGGCCGATCTGGAGGCGCAGGCCGCGGGTCGCCCGCGCCGTCGCCGCCGCTACGCCGTATACAGCAGCGGGACCTGATCGCATGGCATGGTTTGATTGGTGGCGTGGCGGGCAAGCCCGGCGCGAGCGTAACCCTGCGCGCGTGGCGTTCAGTCGGCAGGTGCGCGCCGCTTTCGACGGTGCCACCAAATCCCGCCGCTCTGCCGGTTGGCGTGCCGTTGGCACGTCTGCCGACGCCGAGATCGGGAAGGCTGGCGTCGTCCTCCGCAACGTAGCGCGCGACATGGTGCGCAACGTGCCGATCGCGGCGCGGGCGCAGCAGATGATCGCCAACAACGTGGTGGGCACCGGCATCGTGCCCGCGATCAGGGGGCGGGACGGCTTCGTCAAGCGGGTCGACCCGCTGTTGATCGAGCATCTGGATACGCCGAACATCGACGCCAACGGCCGAACGGATCTCTACGGCATAGAGGCGGGGATCGTCGCGGCCGTCGCCGTGGATGGTGAGGTATTGGTGCGTCGCCGTTGGCGCCGTCCTGAGGACCGCCTGCCGCTGCCCTTCCAGTTGCAGGTGCTGGAGATCGACCACCTCGACACCAGCATCGACGGACCGATCGGGACCGGCTTCGCTGTTCAAGGCATCGAGTTCGATCTGCTTGGCCGTCGGGTGGCTTATCACCTGTTCGACGAGCACCCCGGCGCCTGGTCGCGCTACACGCTGCCGCAGTCGCGCCGCATCCCGGCGTCGGAAGTCGCGCACGTCTACCGGCAGGATCGTGCCGGCCAGATGCGCGGCGCCAGCTGGTTCGCGCCGGTGATCATGCGCATGCGGGATCAGGCGGACGCCTCCGACGCGCATCTGATGCGCTTCAAGATCGCGGCCTGCTACGCCGCCTTCGTGAAAGGAGGCGACGAAGAGCAGGACCCGGATGATCTGGAGGACGTCGATGGTGACGACCGCCTGACCGCGCTTGGGCCGGGAATTGTCGAATATCTCCGCCAGGGCGAGGAGGTCACCTTCGGCACCCCGCCGCAGGTTGGGGACTATGGCCCCTATATGCGGGCCATCGGGCAGGAGATCGCCGCCGGCCTCGGCCTGACCTATGAGGGCCTGTACGGCAACTATGCCGACGTGAATTTCAGCTCCGGCCGCATGGGCTGGCTTGAATTTCAGCGCAACGTCGCCGCCTGGCAGAACCACATGATGATCCCCAGCCTGTGCCGTCCGGTGCAGCGCTGGACAATGGAGGCGGTGGCTGTCCGGCTCGGCTCGTCCGAGGGGCTGGATTGGTCTTGGACGCCACCGCGGCGGGAGATGATCTCGCCGGTCGACGAGATTCCCGCCATCCGCGACGCCATCCGTTCCGGCCTTTCCAGCCGGTCCACCGAGGTGCGCAAGCTCGGATACGACCCTGAAGCGATCGATGCCGAGAACGCCGCTGACAATGAGCGCGCGGACAGCATGAAGCTCGCCTTCGACAGCGACGGCCGCCGGTCCTTGAAGGCCGGCGCCGCCCAGCAGACAGGAAATGAGAATGCCCAAAAACCTGCTCGTTGACGGCGAGATGGTCCTCTATGGGCCTGTCGGCGGCTCGATCTGGGATGACGCTGGCTTCACTGCGGCCGACGTCATTCACACGCTCGCCGGGCTCGACGGTGCCGACGTCACCGCACGCATCAACAGCGGTGGTGGCGTCGCCTGGGAGGGCATCGCCATCTACAACGCCTTCAAGGGCTATGACGGCAAGGTGACCATCGTGGTCGATGCCGTGGCCGCTTCTGCCGCCTCGGTGATCGCCATGGCCGGCGCCGAGCGCATCATGCGCACTGGCGCGCTGCTGATGATCCACAATGCTTCGACCATCGCATGGGGGCAGAAGAGGGATCTGCAGAAGTCCGCCAACCTGCTCGACAAGATCGACGTGCAGATGGCGAACCTCTACGCCAAGTCCACCGGCCTGGCGCGTGCCGAGACGGCGCAGATGATGGAAGCCGAGACGTGGTTCACCGGCGAGGAAGCCGTGGCCAAAGGCTTCGCCACCAGCACCGATGACGCCGAGTCCACCGACGCCTCGACGTGGAATTACGCGATCTATTCGCGGGCGCCTGAAACCCTCGCGCCTTTTTCCAAACCTTTCCCGAAGAACCACCCCGCGGCAGCCGCCGCTCAACAGGAGGTCACCATGACCATGCCGAACGCGGCCGCCCAGCCGGCCCCCGCTCCCGTCTCCACCACGCCCGCACCGGCTCCGGCGCCCGTCCCGCCCGTGCCGGCGGCCGATACCCGCCCGCTCGCGGTGCAGGTGCTGGCGCGCTGCCGTGCTGCCAACCTGACCATTGAACAAGCGGAGGCCATCGTTGCCCAGGCCAAGACGCCCGAGCACGCGGCCGACCTGATCCTTACCGAGATCTGCAATGCGCAGGACAAGAACGGTCCCGAATCTCGCCCGCATCAGGCGGCGGTGACCGGCGACGCCCGCGACCGCTTCCGCATCGGCATGGAAAAGGCGCTACTCGGCAAGGCTGGCCTGGCCGGCGGCGAGGCGAATGAGTTCACCTCCTACAAGCTCACCGAGCTGGCACGCGCCAGCCTCCAGCACGCTGGCGTCAAGCCGGCCAGCCACGATGTGCTCGCGATGGTCGGTGCGGCCTTCACCGCCGCCCCCACGGCCATGCACGGTACCTCCGACTTCCCGCTGGTGCTGAGCAACGTGGCGAACAAGGCCATGCTCAAAGGCTATACCGAAGCTGAGACCACCTATCAGCTTTGGACTGCCAAGGGTTCGCTCGGAGACTTCAAGCTGACCACGCGTGCAGACACCGGCTTCTTCCCTATCCTCTCGAAGGTCGAGGAGGGTGAGGAGTACCAGTACGCTAGCTTCGGCGAGCGCGGCGAGACCGGGGCGATCGGCACCTATGGCAAGCTGTTCAAGATCAGCCGACAGGCCATCATCAACGACGACATGGGTGTCTTCACCCGTACGCCCATGAAGATGGGTGCCGCGGCCCGGCGCACCATCAACAAGCTGGTCTATGGCGTACTGAACACGAACCCGGCGATGGCCGACAGCGTGGCACTCTTCCATGCCACCCACGGCAACCTCGCCGCCGGTGCCGGCAATGTCGGCGTCACCTCCGACGTCTACGCCAAGTCGCTTGCGGCGATGCGCAAGCAGAAGGAAGGTGACGTAACGCTCGGCATCTCGCCGAAGTACGTGCTGACTCCGATGGAGCACTATGCTGCGGTGCGCCAGATCTTCCTGTCTGCGACCGAGCTGGGGCAAGCCAATCCGAGCGTCCCAAGCAAGGTAGCTGGCGAAGTGGTGCCGATCGCGGATGCCGAACTGGATCTCTCCAGCGGAACCCTGGCCACCTATCTCGCCGCGGATCCGAACGCCTTCGACACTGTCGAGGTCATGTACCTCGACGGCAACGAGTCCCCGCTGCTGGAGCAGCAGGACGGCTGGAAGATCGACGGCGTCGAATTCAAGGTCCGTTCCGACTTCGGCGTGAAGGCGTGGGGCTACCGCGGCTTGCGCAAAATCCCGGTCGCCTGATCGGGCTGCATCCCCTTGGGCGGCCTTCGGGTCGCCCTTTCCCTTTCCAACCGGAGACAGTCCGATGAAGAACCTTGTTCAGGACGGCAAGACCCTGAAGGTCACCGCCGCCGCAGATACCACCGCCGGCTCGCTTGTCATCGTCGGCGATACTGTCGGCGTCGCCTTCAACACCTGCAAGGCCGGCGAGACACTGATCCTCTCTGTAGATCTCGTGTACGACCTTCCGAAGGCCACCGGCGCCATCAATCCCGGCGTCAAGGTCTATTGGAGCGCGGCCAACAGCAACGTCACCACGACCGCGTCGGGCAATACCCTGATCGGCCGCTGCTGGGCCTCGGCGGCGCTGGCTTCCGACGCGACCACCGTGCCCGTCAAGCTGCTGCCGACCGTCTGATGATCGACTTCTCGGGCGTCGTGCTGCGCACCTGCATGGGCGTGTTCGCCCGCCCGGTGCAGGTGCGGCCGAAGAACGGCACCGACTACACGGCGCGCGGGATCTTCGACAACAAGGCGGTGGAGGTGCTGGACGAAAGCGGCACCTCCCACGTCACCACCTCGCCGCAGCTCGGGATCCGCCTTTCCGAATGGCCCCGCCAACCGATCAAGGGCGATCAGATCGCCATCAGCGGCCCCGAAATCCTCGACTGGTTCGGGGTGAGCGACGTCAAGTCGGACGGCCAGGGCGGCGCCACGGTGTTCCTGCATCGGCTGACGGGGTTCGAAGATGAGTGAACTCAAGGCGCTGCGGGACCGGACAGCCGATTGCCTCGCGGGCAATACGGCGCTGAAGCGCCGCAGTGACGTGACCCGCGCCGCCGTGCTCCCGACGGAGGCCACGGATCTGCCGGCGGTCATAGTGAGCGCGCAGCGGGTGCAGCGGCGTTCCGAGGGCTCGGCGAACATCGGCCCGCCCGGCTACGTCTGTGACGGAACGATCGTGATCGTGCTTCGCCACGTCGCGCGGACACCTGAAGATCTTGAGGCGCGCCTGCTGGATCAGGCAGAAATCGCCGTCGCCACGCTGATGAATGATGCGGCCTGGCTGTCCGAGCTGGAAGCCGTGGGAGAGATCGACACCGTCCTTTCGACGACGCCGGGCGGCGAGGCTCTGATCGGCGATGCCGGTATCACCATGACGTGCCGTTGGCGCGAAGATTTCGGCGCCTCCAGCCCGCACCAGTTCGACGCCCTGCGCGGGAAGCTACCCGACGACACGCAGCCGACATTCGGCACCGACTACCCCCGAGACTGAGGACGCCCCCATGAAATCCCTGTTCGTGAAACCCGCTCAGCCGGGCCTCGTCGTCGTGCATCCCGACACCATGCAGACCCTGCCCGCGACCGGCGACTGGTGGCCGCATGACCAGTTCCTCATGCGGCGCCTTCCCGATTCCGGCGATGGCAGCGTGGTCGAGACCGATCCGCCGGCCGATCCGTCCAAGCCCGCCAAAGCCAAGGAGTGATGAGCGATGGCCGTTTCCTTCAACGAGGTGCCGAGCAATTGGCCGCTCCCTCTCTTCTGGGCTGAAGTCGACCCGTCCAAGGCGGGCGGCGTCATCATCTCCGATCGCGCGCTGCTCTGGGGCATCAAGCTTGCCGGCGGCTCTGCCGCGGTGAACGTGCCGGTGCCCGTCGGCAGCGATGCCCAGGGCGCGGCGCTTTTCGGCGCCGGCTCCATGGCCGCGCTGATGCTCTCCGCCTTCCGCCGTCGCAACACCACCGGCGAGGTATGGGTGCTGCCGCTGGCCGAGCCGGCGGCCGGCGTGGCTGCCAGCGGCACGATCGCGGTGACTGCCGCGCCGACGGCTGCCGGCACCATCCCGCTCTACATCGCCGGGCAGTCCGTCCCGGTGCTGGTGACGGCGAGCGACACCACCGCGCAGGTGGCAACGAAGATCGCCGCGGCCATCGCCGCCAAGACCACGCTGCCGGTCACCGGGGTAGCCTCAACCTCGACGGTCACTCTGACCGCGAAGTGGAAGGGCCTCACCGGCAACGATATCCGCATCGAGCACTCCTATCGCGGGACGCAGGGCGGGGAGGCGCTGCCGGCCAGCCTGGCGCTCACCATCACCGCCATGGCCTCCGGCACCGGCGCGCCGACCCTCGACACCGGCATCGCCAACCTCGGCGATCAGGAGTTCGACCATCAGGCGTTCCCGTTCACCGATAGCGCCTCCCTCGACGCCTTCCGCGACCTGATCAAGGCGCGCTGGGCCTATGACCGCCAGCTCTATGGCTGGGGCTTCTCGGCGATGCGCGGCAGCTATGCCGACCTGCTGACCTTCCTTGCCACCCGCAACGATCCGGCCATCTCGGTGGACATGCTCGAGGTGGCGACGCCGACGCCGGTGTGGGAGATCTCTGCGCTCAACGCCGCGGCGGCTGCCCAGGCGCTGAACGCCGACCCGGCCCGGCCGCTCCAGACCCTACTGCTCACCGGCGCGTTGCCGGCACCGGCGCCCAGCCGCTTCACCAAGGGCGAGCGGGCCGCTCTGGCGCTTCAGGGCGGCTGGACGCATTCGGTGACGAATGATGATCAGATCGCCGTCGAGGCGTCGGTGACGACTTACAAGTACAACAGCTATGGCGTCGAGGATCGCGCCTATCGCCGCATCGAGACCCGCGCCACGCTGACGCGGGTGCTGCGCGAGCTGCGCGCCATCGTGACCTCGGAGTATCCCCGCCACAAGCTGGCGAATGACGGCACGCGCTTTGGCCCCGGCCAGGCGATCGTCACCCCGAATACGATCCGTGCCCGGCTGGTGGCCCAGTATCGCGACCTTGAAGACCGCGGGTTGGTCGAGAACGCCAAGGCGTTCAAGGAAGCACTGATCGTCGAACGCGACGGCACCGATCCGAACCGGGTGAACGTTCTGTTCCCGCCGGATCTCGTCAACCAGTTGGTCGTGTTCGCGGTGCTGGCGCAGTTCCGCCTCCAGTACCCGACCGAAGCCGCGGCCTGATAGGAGGCATCCATGGGAAAGCGAATTGCAGGGGTCTCCTATATGCGGGTGGGCTCGCGCCAGTACCCGATCAAGGAGTTGGAGTACGACGTGACCTCGTCGACCCGAGAGGGCGTCGCCGGCCTCGACGGCGTTCACGGCTACAAGGAAACGCCGAAGGTGCCCTATGTGTCGGGGCAGATCAGCACCACGCCCGACGTCTCGATCGAAAATCTGCACGCCGTCACCGACGAGACGGTGACGGTCGAGGGGCCGGACGGCCGCGTCATCGTCATCCGCAATGCCTGGTACGCCTCGGATGCCACCGCACAGCCGGCCGACGGCCAGGTGGCCTTTCGCTTCGAAGGCCTGTCCGGCGACGAACTGATGCCGAACGCGTGAGGAGAGCAGCATGAGCAACGTTGACGAAGGCATGCCCTTCACCTTCAGCAAGCCGGTCGAGAGCTTTGGCGATCAGATCACCAGCGTGGTGTTCCGGCCGCCGACCGGCGAGGAAATCCGCCGGCTCAACATCCCCATGGTGATGAGCGCCGACGGCACGCAGATCGACTTCCACATGGACCGCGTCGGAAAATATGCGGCTCTGCTGGCGACGCCGCCTCTTTCTCCTCTCGCGGTGAACAAGATCCCGCCCGGCGACTGGCTCCCGATGGCGGCGGCCATCGCCCCTTTTTTCACCCCGTCGTAGACGTCGACATCGAAATGGTCGCCTGTGATCTGGCGCGGTTCTGGAACACGCTACCCGATGTGTTCCTGTCCAAGACCGTGCCCGAGATGCTGGCCGACCATGCGATGGCGTCGCGGTTTAGTGATAAGCAGGGGGATGCTTAAGGCGCTGGCCCTGCTCATTCTTCTCGGAACCTCGGCGGCGGCCGAACCGCTGAGCGGTCAAGCGACGGTCATCGACGGCGACACGCTGGAAATCCACGGCGAGCGCATTCGCCTCAATGGGATCGACGCCCCAGAAAGCCGCCAGACGTGCCGGCGTGCTGATGGTGCTTCCTACCGATGCGGACAGGTAGCGGCCTTTGCCCTCGCAGACTTGATCGGCCGGGCGACCGCCTCATGCGAGCCGACTGGCCGTGACCGCTACAAGCGGATCATCGCCACCTGCGCCGTAGGCGGGACTGACGTCGGTCAGTGGATGGTGGAGCAGGGGCACGCCATGGCGTTCCGGCGCTACAGCGAGGTGTATGTGCCGGAGGAGATTGAAGCCTCTCGGACTCGTCGAGGAATATGGCAAGGTCCGTTTCTTCCTCCATGGGCATGGAGGGCACAAGCGGGGGAGAGTGCTCCTCGGCATGGTCAATGAGCAGCGCGCGCCTCAAGAGGACGTGCCGTAGCATCGCCGTAACGATGGTGGTGAAGATGATCCCGCCCCCTAAAGCGAACCAGAAGAGCATTGCCATTACTCGGTCAACGGCTTATGGCGCGGCCTGAATGTCATTCAAAATGCCTTTGCACGGGCGGGGCAAGCCGAAGCTTTTTGGAAGTCATTTTTCCCGCCGCATATGCTGTGCGGCCAGCATCTACAGCCGCGATGAAGGCGGTTTGATTGGCTGACAACTCGGTGCCGAAAATAGCGCCCGAGAGAAGCACTGCTGCAGCGGCGACGCTCATCGCATTTTCATGGCCTCTCTCCGGTTTGCTGAACCATAGCAACGGAAAAAGCTGACGGTCCACAGCCATGACTCAGCCTCTCGACATCCGCGGCGTAGCCGAAATCACAGACCGCGTATCGCCGACGCTCGCCAAAATCGGCGCTGCCATGGCCGGTATCAGTCGTAACCCAAGCCTCAAGAAGGTCGCTGCCGATGTTGGCGGTGTCAGCGTCGCGTTTCAGGGCGTCGGTCGGTCACTCGGCGGTGTCGGTCATGG
Source organism: Ancylobacter oerskovii (assembly GCF_018390555.1). Lineage (GTDB taxonomy): Bacteria > Pseudomonadota > Alphaproteobacteria > Rhizobiales > Xanthobacteraceae > Ancylobacter > Ancylobacter oerskovii. Next base: position 728,172 of record NZ_JAHBGB010000044.1, read on the forward strand.
CCTGCAGTCAGTGGCATGGAACTTCGCCGCCGTCGGCTCTCTTGCTGCGCTGGCGGCGGTCAGTGCCGCCGCCTACTTCGGAACGGTCGCCACCGCTGCCTACACCGCCGCAAAGTCCTTCGCGACGACCGGTGCCGAAGCGTCCGATATGGCTGTCCGTCTCGGAACATCTGTCGTGGCCCTTCAGGAATGGCGCTACGCGGCGTCCGCCAGCGGCACGACGTCGGCAGTGCTCGATCGCGGCCTCGGGCAGCTCCAGAAGACCATGGCAGATGTGAGCAGGGGCAAGGCCAAGGACGCCGCCGCGCTGTTCCGCAAGCTCGGCGTCTCGGTGAAGGACGCAAAAGGTCATATCAAGCCGCTGGAAACGATCCTTCCGCAATTGGCGCAGGCTTTCGAGAAGAACAAGGATCCGGCGATGCGCGCCCGCATGGCACTGGCCCTGTTCGGGGAGAGCGGTGCGCAACTGGTCCCGATGCTTTCGGATGGCAGGCAGGGCTTGGAAGAGCTTGCAGCGAAGGCTCGGCAACTCGGGATCATCATCCCTGAAGGGGACGTAAAGCGGGCCAAATCTCTGAAAGACAGCCTAGAGGAACTATCGATCGCCGGGCAAGGGCTGGGAATATCGATTGGCTCCAAGCTCCAGCCCGTCTTGGAGCCCATGATCCAGGACTTCACCAAGTGGTTGGAGGTTAATCGGGACTGGGTTGGGTTGAAGCTCGAACAGGCGGTGATCGGCCTCCGCGATGCCTTCGCCGGCTTCGATCTACAGGACGCCATTGCCCAGACGGAACGAGGGTTCAAACGCATTGACGACCTCGTGACCACAGCCGGGGCGAATTGGAAATTTGTGTTCGGTGGACTTGCGGCGTTGATCGCCGCTCCGCTCGTGGCGCCGTTGGTGCAACTTGCTGTGGCGGTCGGCCGGGTGGGGTTCGCGATCACGTCTGCGGGTGGTGCGCTTGTTGCCGCCGGTGGATGGCCTGTGATCCTCGGCCTCCTGGCCATCGCAGGCGCGCTCAAGAACTGGGACGAATTCTCCGCCGGGGTCGAACGAATCTGGTCCGGGTTCGGCAAGCTGTTCCAGGGGGACATCTTCGGGGCCATCAAGGACATCTGGGGCGGCAACTTCGACGCGCTGAAGGCCCTCGTCCGCGGGCTTCTCAGCGTCATCGACGAGACGTTCGGAACGGACCTGCGTGGACGTCTGGAGGCTGCGCTGTCCTGGCTTGGCGGTTGGCTCGACACCAATCTCTATGGGCCGTTCCTGCGTGTCATCGAGCGCATCAAGTCCCTCTGGGCGACGCTCACCTTCTCGTTGCCGTCGGTTCAGAACCCGGCGCCGAACGGCTCGCGCGGTCAGCCGGCCAATCCGGGCGACGGTGGCGCGCCCGCTACGCCGCCCGGTGGTCCGCCCCCGGTTGGCCCGCCGTCGCAGTATCGAGGGCGCTATGGCTCGCTGAACGGCGAGCGCTACCAGACGCCGGAGCTGATCACCACGCGGCCGCAGTACGCGGCGGCACAGCGCGGCACCGCGACCGTGAACGTCAAGTTCCAGAACGCGCCGCCCGGCACCAAGGCCGACGTGCGCACCGACGGCGGACTGTTCGGTGATTGGGATCTCGACATGGGCTATCGGGGGGCTGGCTGATGGCATACCTGCCGGCAACTTTCAGGGGGGTGCGCTTCCACGTGCTGGAGGTGGCCCCGGCGCGCGGGAAGCGCGTCGAGGTCCACGAGTTCCCGAAGCGCGACACCCCCTATGCGGAGAGCTTCGGGCGGCTGGCTCGCCGCTATGCCTTCCGCGCCTTCATGCTCGGACGGGATGCCGCGCTTCGCGCCGAGGCGCTGGCGCTGGCCTGCGAGGTGGACGGCGCCGGCCTGCTCACGCTGCCGTCCGCGGCGCCAGTGCTTGTGGAATGCCTCGGCATCACGAACACCGAGAGCGTCGACCATGGCCGGATGGTCATGCTCGATATGGCGTTTGTCGAGAAGGGTGACGCGCCGGGTCTGCTCGGCTTCATCGTCACCAGCGTCGCGGCCATCAATGCCGTGGTGGCGGTCGCGGCGGCAATCGTCGACCTGTTCACCGCCGCCGTCGACGACATGGGACCGGAGGCGCAGCGCATCGCCAACGAGGCGGTGATCGAGCATTGTGACGCGGTATCGGCGCTTCACGTGTTACCGGTCGATCCGCTCTCCCATGCTCACATGCGGCTGGCAATCGGGGATCTGCGCTCGAACCCGGCGCCGGTGCTTGTGGCGGCCGCAGCCATTCCGACTATCGCTGAAGGCCTGGCGGACACACTGCAACTGCCAGACGCCACCCGCGCCGAGGGCGCCACCACCGAACGGGACTTGGCACAGCAGCAGCGAGAAGCGACCGTGGCCCGCGCTTCGGCGTTCGCCAGCGCGGGATCGGTCCTGCCGAAGGTTTCGGACGGGCCGGAATATCGCGCCGTCGTCGACTTCATCCGTCGGATCTGGCTGCTGGAATATGCGAAGGCGCTGGCCTCGATGGACTTCGCGTCCCGCGACGAAGCCGACGCCTATCGGGCCGACATCGCGGCGCGATTCGACGCGGAAATCGACATTGCCGCCACGGCTCGGGACGCGGACCTTCTCGCCGCCCTGCGCATCTCCTTTGCTGCGACGGTGCGGGATCTGGTGGAGCGTGGCCGTCCACTGCCGGCGTTGCGGACCGTCAAGCTGGCGGGGACACTGCCGGCCGTGGTCGCCGCGCACCGGCTTTGGCAGGATGCCTCACGGGCCGCAGAAGTAGCGACCTATGCCGGCGCCGTGCATCCCGGCTTCATGCCACGTGAATTCAAGGCGCTTTCCGCATGACGAACCTTCGTGCACGGCTCTCCATCGGCGCGCAGGCGTTCGAGGGGTGGAAGACAGTCGAGGTCCGCCGCGCTTTCGACGCCGCCTCGTCCGGGTTCATGCTCGAGGTCGTGGACACGGAAGCTGCACCGGCCGCGCTGCCGACCTGGCCAATCAAGCCCTTTGACGCCTGCACCGTGCAACTCGGCGGCGTGAAGGTCATCACCGGGTTCGTGGACCGCGTCGAACCGTCCTATGACGCGTCGCGCAGCGCGGTCCGGGTGGCCGGCAGATCGAAGACGGCAGATGCGGTCGATTGCAGCGCCATTGTGCCGGGAGGCAACTTCAAGGGCTACAAGCTCGATGCCATCGCCAACAACCTGGCTGGCACGGTCGGGGTGAGGGTGACGGCCAAGGCGGACGTGGGCGAGCCGTTCGAGGATATCTCGATCGATCCCGGCGCGACCGTCGTCCGCGCTCTGACCGATCTGTGCGACGCGCGCGGCGTGATGCTGCACGACGATGAAGAGGGAAACCTTGTCATCGACGAGGCAGAGGAGACCGACCCGGTAGCCTGGCTGGTCGAGGGCGAGAACATCCTCGCGGCGCAGGCCTCTCTCGGATCGGAAAAACGCTTCTCGAAGTACGTGGGCAAGTCACAGCGTCGCGGATCGGATGATGCCTGGGGCGAGGTGGTTTCCGAGATCACCGAGACGCGGACGGACAGCGCTGTCCCACGTTACCGCCCCCTGCTCCTGGCGCCCGAGGAGCCGCTGACCACCCGCGAGCTTCGCGACCGCCTCGACTGGGAGGCCGCGGTTAGAGAGGGAGCGGAACTGACAGCCGATGTCACCGTGCTCGGGTGGTTCCGCGCGCCCGGCAAGCTCTGGACGCCGGGTGAGACGATCCATCTTGCCAGCCCCAAACTCTATGTCGACCGCCCCCTGGCGTTGCGCGAGGTCACCTTCCGGCAAGGCCAGAACGGCGGAACCGTCGCCGTGCTGCGTCTTGTCCCGCATTCCGCCCTGAACAAGAAGTCAGGCGGAAAGGGGAAGGGCAAGAAGAAGAGGGCGAAGGGAGCAAAGGGGGGCGGCTTTTCTTGGGACGGCGTTGTGAGGGTTGGCGATGATAACTGAGAGGAATGACACCCGCCGCCGCGCCTCGCAGACCATGGCGCGTGGCGTTATCTCCCGCACCAACAGCGGCCGGAAGATGCAGGAGGTGGATATCCGCCTGCTGGCCGACGAGAACAAATCCGGCGTGGAACACTGGGAGCCCTATGGCATCACAGCGGCGCCACATGAGGGCGCCGAGGCGCTGGTGGCGTTCCCGACGGGCAAGCGCTCGCACGCGGTGGTCATCGCCGTGGGAGATCGTCGCTACCGGCTGAAGGGCCTGCAAGGCGGCGAGGTCGCGCTCTATGACGATCAGGGGCAGAAGCTGCTGCTCGGACGCGACGGCATCGCCATCGTGTCGGCGGGCGACCTGACCATCGACTGCCAGGGCGGCAACGTCGTCGTCACCGGCGACGTCATCGCCGACGGGGTATCGCTGAAGCAGCATATCCATTCCGACGTCGAACCTGGCATCGGCAACACCGGGGGGCCGGTGGTCTGATGTCCGACATTCGCACCCTGTGGAACCCCGACACCCTGCACGCCGAATGGCTGCTCAACGGCTCGGTACTCGACACCGGCCGGGATCTGGAGACGGCCTTCGTCATCTCGCTGATGACGGATGCCCTCGCTGACGAAAACGACGTGCTGCCCGATCCGACCGACGACGACCGGCGGGGATGGTGGGCGGACTGGCAGGCGGCCGACATCTGGGGGGCACCGCCGATCGGGTCCAAACTCTGGCTGCTCCGCCGCGAGAAGTGGACGGAAGCCGTCCGGTTGCGCGCCGAGGATTATGTGCGCACCGGCCTCGCCTGGTTCCTCGACGAGAAGATCGGCACTCGCCTCGACGTATCGGCCGTACGCGCCGAGATCGGGGTGATCGAAGTCACCGTGACCGCCTATCGCGGGCCGGAACAGTTGGTCGCCCTGCGCTTCCGCACACTCTGGGATTGATCCTCCATGCCGCTCAATCTGCCTGTCCTGCCGGATATCCGCCGGCAGGTGCGTGACGATATTGCCGCGCACTTCCCCGGCGCCGACGCGACCGTTCCCAACAGCAACATGCGTGTGCTGGCCGACGCGAATTCCGGGCTCGCCGACGGCGCCTATCGCTACCTTGAGACGCTGGCGCGCGAGATGTTGCCGGACACCGCCGTCTTCTGGCTGGATCGTCATGGCCGCATTTGGATCGGTCCAAAACAGGCCGCGACCTTTGCCGAGGGTGAGATCGTCATCACCGGTACCGCCGGCACGCCGGTCGACGCGGGGACCGAACTGAACGTCGGCAATATACGCATCGAGACGTTGGCCGCGGCCACCGCGTCGCCGGGTGGCACGACGATAGCGGCGCGGTGCACCGAGCCGGGACCGCAGGGCAACCTGATGGCCGGTGGCACGGCCACCTTCCTGTCGGCCATCCCCGGCGTCAACGCGCTGGCTGCCATCCCCGCCGACTGGGCGGGAGGCGCCGACACCGAGGGAACCGAGAGCTACCGTGACCGGCTGCTGGAGCGCATCCGCAAGCCGCCGCAGGGTGGCGCCGTCCGCGATTACATCGCCTGGGCGCGCGAGGTGACTGGCGTTACTCGCGCCTGGGCGGCGCAGGAGATGGGGGAAGGCACGGTCACCGTCCGCTTTGTGATGGACGATCTGCGCCCTCCGAACGGCATCCCGACCACCGACGATTGCGACCTCGTATTTGCCCATATCGATCCGCTGCGGCCGGTCGCGGCCAAGCGCTTGTTCGTGCTGGCGCCGGTCGAGAAGCCGGTCGATTTCACCATCGCCAACCTGACGCCGGACACCTCCGCCATTCGGTCCGCCATCGCTGCGTCGGTGCGGCAGATGCTTCGCCGCCGTGCCGCGCCGGGCGTGACGATCTCGCGCTCGTGGATCGCCGAAGCGGTGTCGGCCGCTGCCGGCGAGGATTCGCACGATCTTACCGCGTCGAACGTGACATGCCTGCCCGGCGAGATGGGCGTGCTCGGGACGATCACCTATGTCTGACACCCCGATCCAGCACACCGGGGAGGACTATGGCGGCGTGATGCTGGCGGTCCTGCCGCCCGGCGACGCCTGGCCGCGGGAAACCGGCTCGCCGCTCCAGATGTTCAGCCGAGGACAGGCCGAGATCTGGGGTCGGTTGGATGCCGAGGCGTGGAATCTCGTCACTATCGAGGCGCACCCCGACACGACCTTTCGCCTGCTGGAGGAATGGGAGGCGGCGGCCGGTCTGCCCGATCCCTGCGTCGCCGAACCGCTCGGCATCGAGGATCGCCGGAATGCGCTGGTGCAGCGCCTGACGTCCACCGGCGGACAATCGCGCGCCTACTTCCTCGGGATCGCGGCGCAGCTCGGCTACGAGGTGTCGATCGTCGAGATCACACCCTTCATGTGCGGCCTGTCGCAGTGCGGCGGATCCGACCCGCTCGGCCCGCCGTCGATCGCGCATCACTGGTGGATCATCGTCACCGGCTACCGGGTCACGTGGTTCCGCGCCGGCCTTGGCCGCTGCGGCGTCGATCCCTTCGCCCGCATCGCCCTCGCCACTGACCTCGAATGCACCATCCGGCCTCTTCAGCCGGCGCACGGGGTGCTGCACTTCTCCTACTCGTGAGGATCGAATGAAGTACATCCCGCCATTCAACGGCAACCTCAGCGACCCTGAGCGCCTGTGGATCAATGCCAATCCCAGCATCGGGGTCGAGGGGTCAATTCCCGGCGCTGACGCCTTCCAGTGGCCGATCGACGAGATCGTCAGCGTCATCGAGCGCGTCGGGATGACGCCCGATGACGAATTGCAGCTCGCCGATGCCGTCGTTCCCACGTCTGGATCTGGATGGCGACGCTATCCTGATGGTCAGATCGAACAGTGGGGAACGGTCGCGCTGAACGGCACCACGACGCAGGTAAACGTGACCCTGCCCATTGCCTTTCCTTCGCAGTTCCAAGGTGTGATCACCTGCGATGCGGGCAGCGGCGCCTACCCGACGGGTGCCGGGCCGGCGCCCGGAAGCCTGACCACGATCATCATCTACGTCCCCCATTACATCGTCTTTGGCGATCCGGGCGACATCGCGGCCAAGAACACGAATATCGGCGTCAATTGGCGCGCATGGGGGAAGTGATGTCGGACATCCGCATTTACTACAGCGCCGAGACCGGTGGCTTTTATCGCTCCGACATTCACAAGGTCATGCCCGGCGACGTCGCGCTGGTGACGCAGGCCGAGCACGAGGCGCTGATCGCCGGGCAGGCGGATGGGCGGATGGTTCGCGCCGACGGAAACGGGCGGCCCATACTTGTCCAGCCATTGCCACCCGACATCGACCTTGCGACCTATGCCGCCGCCAAGCGCTGGGCGATCGAGACGGCCGGCATCGTCGTCAACGGCGCCAGCATCGCCACCGACCGAGAAAGCCAGGGCCTGATCACCGGCGCCTTCGTCTATGTGCAGGCGAACCCCTCGGCCACGGTGCAGTTCAAGGCGGCGGATGGCTTCGTGACACTCGATGCCGCCGCCGTCACCACCATCGCGAATGCGGTCGCGGCTCACGTGCAAGCCTGCTTTGCCGCTGAGCGCGACGTGCTGGCAGGCATCGTGGCCGGCACCGTGACCGATCCTGCCGACATCGACGCGTGGGCGTGGCCCGGCGCCTGAAACGACCTGATGCCCGCCCCGTTCGAGCCGCCGCAAGGCGGCTTTTTCTATTGGAGCGACCATGATCCCCGCGACTGAATTCGTCCTGAAGATCTATCGCGGCGCCAATGGCCCGCCGTTCGAGATCGTCTTTCCGAATGTCGACCTGACGGGCTCCTCGGTGACGATCCTGCTGACCCCGCTCGACGGCTCGACGCCGGTCACCCTGTCGACGGAAGACGGCACCCTGACGCTCGCGCTGCCGAACGGCGTGAGGTGGGTCTATGACGAGGATCTGGCCTGGCAGCTTCCGGCCGGCAAGCGGACGCTGGTCGACGTATTCCGCTCGATCGGAACCACCACCGAAAAGCTCGGCGGCGGCACGCTCTACATCGGCGCGGCCGGTGAGTTCGAGCGCCTTGGTCCTGTGATGCTGGAGGTGCCCGGCATCCAGGGCAAGGACGGGCCGCCCGGCGATCTGACGCCGGAGGCCGAGGCCGTTCTCGCGGAGGCCCAGTCCGAGGTCGACCGCTATTCCCCCCGCCGTCCTGACTTCTCAAAGCGCCGAAATCTGGTCCTCACGCCCTTCTTTTTCTGGAGCTGACAATGCCCGACTACATCAAGTCCGTTGATTTCGACGGCTATGCGAGGAACCTCGCCACCAAGGACCTCGGCGCGGACCTCCACCTCCCGAAGTCGCTTCCGAGCGATCCGACCGGAACCCCCTACACCGCCACCAACCCGATGCCGTCCGCCGCGCGCAACGCCGTGAAGGACAGCACCGGCGCGCTGATGTACCCGGACGACTGCGCGGTGACGGCAGTGACGCGCGACGCCAGCGGCAACATGCTGACGCAGACGATCAGCGACGGCACCACGTCCTGGGTGCAGACGATCACTCGCGACGCGAACGGGAACATGTCCGCTGTCTCCAAGTGGGAGCGCCAGTGATGCTGAGCGAAGCCGATATCGAGCGCGCTGGCGGCGTCACCAGCCCCAAGCTGGCGACCCGTCTGTTCAATGAGGAACTGGTGCGGACTGGCGGCCTGCCGGCGAACCATGCCAGCTATCCGCTGCGCGGCGGCGGCGAGTATTACGGCCAGATCGCCAGCAACTGCCGCATATCCTCGCAGCAGGCCACAGACGGTATCTCCGTCTACTGGAAATCGCACCACAAGGCGTTGGTGGCCGTCACCGAAATCGCCGTTGTGCTATCCGGCTGGTTCAACAATCGCGCGGTCGACAAGAAGGAAGGCGGCGCGCAGAGCCCGAAATCTGTTTCGGTCTCCATCGAATATCCGGCGGGCGTCAAGACGCTCCTGACCTTCAGCAAGCGCCGGCAGGGCCGCGTCGACATGGCCAGCGAGGCCTGTTCCGACTTCCTGGAGATCAACATCCCGGCTGGCGCGGAGTTCTGGATCTGCGCCGCCGAGTATATGTCGGCCGGCTATCTCTGCAAGAACATGGCGATGAACACCGCCATCGGTGAGGGCAGCACGGCGTCCACCACGCGCGTCGCCGACCGAACCGAGCAGATCGGCTCGGACCCGGCCTCGCGCTCGTCCAACACCTGGCCGCAGCGCATCATCTCGCGCACCACCCACGGCGGCGTCTGTAGTCTCGGCGATTCCATCGTCGATGGCACCGGAGACAGCTTCACCACTCCTCTGGCGGATACCGCCGCAGCGGGCGACGGCTGGGGATTGATCGGCCGGGCCGTCTCGAATCGGCGCGCCCACATCAACGGCGGCGTCGCTGGTGACGATCTGGAAACCTGCATTCAGGGCGGAAACACCAACTTCCGCATGTCGCAACTTGCCTACGTCAAGAACGGCATCATGGAATGGGGCGTCAACTCCATCTCCAACGGCGCCACGCTGACGGCGATGCGCGTCAACATGCTGACGTTGTGGAACCGAGCGGCAACCTTCAAGCGGCCCGATGGACGGCTGTTCCAAACCACCATCGGGCCGAACACCACCTCGACGGATAGCTGGGCCACGCTCGCCAACCAAACCGTGAAGGCCGGTGAAGCGGTCCGCGTCGCGGTGAATGACTGGCTGCGCGCCGGGGCGCCGATCCTGGGCGGGGTTCCCGTCGATGCCGGCACCGTCGGCGCCATCATCGCCGGACAGGCGGGGCACCCGCTGTATCATGTCTTCGACACGGCCTCCGCTTTCGAAAGCAGCCTCAACTCCGGCAAGTGGAAGGTGGACGGCACGGCGTTCAAGTACACCGGCGACGGCCTGCATCCGAACCAGACCGGCTACAATCTCGGTGACACCTCGGGTGCCATCGATCACAGCTATTTCGCCTGATCGGGAAGAAAGACATGAAGAACGTCCTGCGCAGCTTCAGCCCAGCCCAGCTTCAGGCCATCGCCGCCGACGAAGACCCGGATTTCGAGCTGGTCTCGAATGAGATCGTCGATACCGGGCTGTCCTTCCTTGAGCGCGTCATGGTGTTCTCGGCTGATGATGACGACTTCACCTATCAGGTGCAGGCACAGGCCGGGCCGCCTGACGACTGGGAGAAGCCAGCATTCCATGACGTGAGCGAGGATCTGACCGGCTACGCCGTCGAGGCGGCGCCGGGTTCTCTCACCGGATGGCAGCGCATTCTCGTTTCCGGTTGAACGCCTCCCACAGCCGCCCCGTCCGCCGCCTCCGGGCGGCATTTTGATTCTTGGAGTACCGACATGAACATCGTCGACGCCGACGTGGCGCTCGAGCTCGCCTCGCATGAGGGGCTGGTCCGACAGGCTTACAAGGACAGTGTCGGAGTCCTGACATGGTCGATCGGCGTCACCAACGCCAGCGGCCACAAGGTCGACCGCTATATCGGCAAGCCGCAGACGCTTGAGCATTGCCTGGCGGTCTATGTGTGGCTGCTCGAGGCGAAATACGCGCCCGCCGTTCGCTCGGCGTTCAAGGGGCGAAGCCTTACCAAGGCACAGTTCGCGGCAGCGCTCTCTTTTCACTACAACACCGGAGCCATCGGCCGCGCCGACTGGGTGAAGGAGTGGGTGGCGGGTGACGTTGCCGGCGCTCGCAAGGCCATCATGAACTGGTGCACGCCGAAGGAGATCACCGCTCGCCGCATGGCCGAGCGGGATCTGTTCTTCGATGGCAAGTGGTCCAATGACGGGCGCGTCACCGAATACATCCGTGTGACGGCCAAGATGACGCCGGACTGGGGTAGCGGCAAGCGCATCGACGCCCGAGCGGCAATCGCTGCCGCTCTTGGCGACAAGCCCGCCGCCCCGGCCCCCACGGCAGCGCCAGCCCCTGCCAATGACAACGCTCCTGCGCCCCGCGGCTGGCTTGCCGCGCTGCTGGCCCTATTCAAGAGGATCGCCGCATGAACGGCCCGTTCCTACGCATTCTCCTGCGCTACATCGCCGGCTATCTGGTGTTCAAGGGCTTCATGCCGCAGGAGTTCGCGGACATGATCGCCAACGATCCCGATGTCGCCGCCGCCGCGGGTGTGGTGCTCGCTGCTGTGGTGGAGGGCGCCTACTGGCTCGCTCGCCGCTTCGGATGGCGGACATGATCGCCACCATCCTCGGTTGGCTAACCGGCGGCACGCTGACCAAGATCACGTCGGCGCTCACCGACGCCTACACGGCCAAGCTGCGGGCCGCCAATGACGCCGCCAAGCTCGAGGCCGACCAGACGATCGCCAAGTTGGAAGCGGCGCGGGACATTGCGCTTGCCGAAGCGGGCGACCGCTGGTCCGCCGTACGGCTCGGCCGGCTGCTGATCGTCGTGCCATACGGGCTGTGGTGGTCGGCGATCTATCTCATCCAGATCATCAACCCGTGGTTCGGACTGAATCTGGTCGTGGTCGACGTGCCCGAGCACATCAACGGCATGGCGATGGTCCTCATCCCCGCGATCATCCTTGGCGACGCCGGGGCGCTCCTGGCCAAGGGGGTGCGCCGATGACCTTTACCGAGCTCGAAAGACTGGCTGTCGTGGAAGCAGAAGTTCGACACCTCACCCGACAGCATGAGGAATCCCGCGTCGAGGTGCGGAACGAATTCAGGGAAGTGCGCGACGAAATCAAGTCCGTGAAGAACGACGTCGCGGAAATCAAGCAGCTTCTGACCCAAGCCAAGGGCGGCTGGCTCGCATTGCGCGGCGGATGGCGCACCGTGGTCTATACGGGCGGCGCCATCGGCATCGTGGCGACCTACGTTTGGGACTGGTTTGCGCCTCTGCTTCGGGCGCTGCCGCGCTAACGACGAGGCATACGAAATAATCGGGTCGGTAGCGGAACTGCGGACCGCCTTCGCCAGGCGAGCCGATTTTAAGGGGCGACCACCCTCGGCACGTTCCCAAAAGAAATACTGTCTACGAAATGGAACTGTTCAGAACTTATCCCGGGCATTCGAAATAAAATTCCGGCTGGAATTATTCTCTCTCCGATTGAACCGTCTGCCTTTGTATAAAAAAATCCAAAACATGAAACAAAGAACGGGCCGTTAACGTGATCATCGTTCCTCTGAAACAACACATCCATCGCTCGGAACCTAATATCGTTCAATATCAGAAATTCACCCGGCTTTACGGTTTGTGCACCCAAGAATTGATCGTTTTTTGTGCTAGTGAAGACTTTATCTAAAGATATTGCGGCCGAAAAACCACCAATATGTCGGTCATTGCAGGTCGTTAAGGTGGCTGATTTCCTAGATAAGGCGTCCAAAAAAGATACGTCTCTCATATCAAATTTCAATTTACTAATCTGAACTTTAATAAAATCTGCATCTATTTTATTCGCTTCGGTTCTATAATACAATATATTGCGTAGCAATATGGGCCGATTTCCTTCATTCAAAAATGCAAATGTATATCCAGGTTTGCCGTAATCGGATTTGCTGGAAGTATAAGAGACTGAAAGAACAGATTTTGTATGAAAATTTTGTATCCAAAATCCAACTATCGACAAGATCAAGGCGCATGTTGAGAAAAATATGGTCACATAATCTTTCAATTTCAGGCGATTGTCCGAGGTGTCGCCGGCATCGCCGGGCTGTGCGGCTTCGGTCGCTGGCGCCGAAACTGGTTGATCCAAGCCACATCTCCTAAACTGAGTATCCGTTATCCAAATGATAGAGAATATTATTCGCGTTCGTCACTGAGAATCTTAATGCAACGGTCATGCGGTGTCGGGTGGCCGGTGATTCTTGCAGAAGAAATACATCCGGATAAATTGAGGCAATATCCACGGCGGTCATGGCGTCAGGCTTTGGCTCAAGTGTCGGGAGTGCAAGGCGCTTGGCCCAAGCGGCCCCTATCCGATCAAGGACAGCGACGATCACCGCAGATGGGTCGATACCGACATCAAGGTGCTGCCGAAGCTGAGACAGCCAGAGGAGGAGTGACTACCCCTCCTTCTCCCCCGAGAGCGTCGCGGCAGGCGTGGTGCCCGAGCCCGTGCAAGGGGGCTGCCGGGGCGGCTTGGGTTGTAGGCGTCCCCTCAGCAGCGCACGGGGCCCGCGGCCACATTGTTGGCCTCCGCCCACCATTGGAAAGCGTGTCCTGCCTCGATCAACTCCTCAGGATCCGCCGCACTCTCAAGCTGGTGGATCATCTCGTCGTAGTCGCCCCGAGGGTAGGGGTGAGCCGTCGCAAAGGCCAATGCCTCGTCAAGCGTGTCGATGTCAAAAACCACCGACCCGTCACGAACACGAACCATCGGGATGGTGGCGGCTTGCGCGGTGTGAAGCTGGTCCATGATTGGCATGGCTAATCCCTCCATTGGACGGGATAACAACGCACAGGCTCGCCGGCCTGTTCCGGCCCCTACCCTGATCGGGATTGTTCTCTTTTTGTTCTCATGGTGAAATAGAGAACAGGAGGCGGACATGACCGAACAAGAGCACCCAAAGCCCATCACCGAGGCCGACGTCGACGAGGCCATCGCGACCTGCGACGGCGATGCGCGCGCGGCCATCAAGGCCCTATTAGTCGCCGGAGAGCTACTGGGCATGGCTCTCGAGGAAGCCCGTAAGGAAGCGTCCTGGGGGTATGTGCGCGGTCGGCCATCTCTACATCGGCAGGCGCAGTGATGGTAAAGCGCACGCAGCGAGGGCTGCATCCAGTCCAAGCTGAGCGATGCGGAAAGAGGTGCGGAGTTCCGCCGCTCGGTCTGCCAATGGGCGGCGCAAGTGCCGATCGGCACGACGGCCCTATCTCGGCTGCGACGTGCTGAACCACGCACTGCTGTTAATGGATATGCAGCTGACAGCTGCGATCGATGCGGTGCCGTATGAGCGTCCGCCAAGGAGCGGTGGGTTGGAATCGTGATCAGAACAGCGCGGGTTCTGGGGTGTTACGCGGCTGTGACAGGACTAATAAACGGGAATAAATCGTTTTAGGATGGACTACCCGTCGGAGGCCAATCCTTCGGCCAAGTTGCGATTGACGCTAACTCTGTTGCCGGAATTCCTAGCTCTTTCTGCAGAGCTTCCAGGGCGAGAGCCTGCCATTCCTTGGGATTTGACGGACGAGTGGGTAGCGAAAGCTCCAGCTCGGTCATATTTTGACCTCGCAGGATGCTGACGCCAACTGACGCCGTGTTGTCTACCCTGTTCGCCGCGAAGCGCCCGATGTGCACCTTCGTGATGTCGCCCACGCTAGGCCCTCCAACCTCAACGGTAGCATCCTTCCACGACTGCAACCGGCGTCAAGGGGCGGCTTGCAGAAGCGCCCCGAGCTCGACGGCGTTGAGTTCGTCATCGAGACGGTCACGCACACGGTTTTCAAGGGCGCTACATCGTCGATGTCGAGGCGAGGTTGAGGCCGTAGGGGTGGCGGCTTTTGGCACGATAGGTCGGCACGCCCTTCATTCTTGCGGTGTTCAATTTCGATCGAGCTCAAGTTTCAGTGGATTTCGATCGACGGAAATAATTACAGAGCATTTCAACGTGTTCAGGCTCGAACTCATGTTCTGAGTCCGCGTGCACAACAATCTGGAAATCACGGCCAGAATTATTCTTACAAATCGCCTTAAGCGCTTTTTGCAGAGAGTTGTACTCCTGACGTCTGACAGTGCGCGCTTGACCGTTCCGCGGCGGCCACTTCCACGCCGTCGTCGCACAACCGTTCAAATCGTGCAGCACCTGTCTCGGATCGATTGCTTTCATAATCATGCGCCTGCTCTCCGGCTGGGTCGAGCGAAAGCGCGCGGATGACGATCCGTCTTCTTTCAGCCGCCAACGTGCTTATGCTTATGCTGGCGATATCCAATTTTATCCCCATTCTGCGACAATAGCTAATTCTAAGAAATACGAAGAAATTTCGCGAGGTTATTGGCTTTCCACGGGAAACATTTTCGCGGCCAACAACGCCACTTCAGTGCGGTTTTTTGCGTTGAATTTCTTCATGATGTTACGAACATGCACCTTAACAGTGCTTTCACACATATTGAGCTGGTAGGCGATGATCTTGTTGGGAGCGCCACTGCGCAAGGCTCGGGCTACCATCATTTGCTTGTGGGACCCAAAGGCATCTCGTAGCTCAATTGGATGATCAGACCCCTCAAAAGAATTAGGCGAGCCATCTAGAAAGCTGGAGCTAGGTATGTAAGTTCCGCCCGCCATTAGTAAATGGAGAATTTGTATCATAAGTCGGAGAGATAAATTGGTTGGAAGGTATCCCTTGGCGCCTGTCTGCATGACATCGACCACGCTCTTCGCTGTCTCATCATCGCATAAAACCGCAAAACTGATTGACGGATGGTGTAGCTGTAGCTGCCCGACGTCGGATCGAAGTTTCTCCACGCCAATTTTATTTCCAAAGGCGCGTGGTAGCGACAGCAGAATCAACGAGGTATTTTCACTATCGCCCAACGCCATCCACTCACGAAAATCTAAATAAGTATCAAAATCACAACTCTTATCAGTCATTCGAAGAGATCTGACCATGCTCTGCGCATGTAATACGCGAGGCTCAATCAGGACGATGAAGTCGCGGCGAATTAGAGCCTCGTTACTCCTTGTCGGATACGATTGCGTGCCTCGATCATTGTGTCCTGACGCATGAGCGGCCGATTGCGGCTCGGCGGGCGACGCTGAATATTCAGCTACATCTTCAGTATCCATATGAAAAATATCACCATCTGTGTACAGAATCGCTAGCGGCATATCCGCTTGACAGTCGAGATCCGCAGGCAAAACTGTATCTGGCTACAACGAGTGGTAGGCGCATTTTCAACGCGCCCCCAAAAGTAGTAGCACTTTCGCAGCATCGATGGGATGGTCAAAAGGAGTAGGCAGTTCACCTTTCGGCTTTGTCCTGCGCCACTGGCGGGGTGGGCATCGCCGCCGTGGTGCCAAACACAGCCACATCGCGATCGACCGTCGCCACGTAGCCCTCGCCATAGTGACGGCTCCAAAGGGGGGGGGCGAGCGCCTTGCGCAGACGATAGCCCGCCTTGGTCAGCTGACGAGGGACAGCAACTTCGGAGACGGACATAGATAGCCCTCCATGGGTTGCATCAACTGACGGGCGCACATTTAACGTCGCATTGCCGAACCAGTGCTATCGTCAGCAGCTGCGGACCTGGCCTATCCAGCCTCATGGCAAAGGCTTCGCGTCAGGCCCGGACGGCGAACATATCCGACTAACACCCTTATCCGTTCAAATTGCCAGGGAAGTCGTAGCGCGTACGGAGCGCTCGGTAGGCGATTGCATCGACGTTGTCAGCATCTCGATGGCTGATGTCGCTATGGTCACCGTCGCCGTGCAATATCTCGCGCGCGACGACCCGCCAATATCGATCAACAGCCGACGCCATTGCGGATTCAGAGATTGCCGACCCAAGTCTCAGATCGGCTTCACATATTGCCCGAGCGCGGGCTTCAAGGTTGTTTTCCATGGCGTAGTCTATCACGCACATAGATATCGTACCGAAACGTTGACGTGATGTAGAAAAATCTTCCCTCTCACCAGCTTCGGCCCGCTCCAGCACCGCTTCGCGGACGGGTTCGGGTGTCGACGGGGCGGCAAGGGCGTAGAGGGCGCTTGGAAGTAAATTTATCACACGTGATGAATTTGAACCAAATCGTTCGGCTACTTGCATGAACCGGTTGGCCGACGCCTGGCTCATTTCAAATTCTGCATCCACCCATTGCATGAAATTGCTGTGCCCGAGAGCCTCCTTTTGCTCGGACAGCTCCCGCCCAACTTCAATAATGCTCTCGGCGGCAAGCTGCATCCGCCCCCGGATGCGTTCGGCAGCGGCCCGCGCAGAAGCGGCAGACGAACCGTGATATAAGCGCCCTCTTAGGAGGCGGACATGTCTGACAGCCGGCGCAAGACCCCAATCATGGGGATCACCACCAAGGACAGCGACAAGTGGTTCAAGGTCGCGGCGCATCGCGCTGCGCGGCGTGCCACCCGGATTAGCGTTGCTCGCGGAGACGAACCGCCGCATACGCGCGAGCATGGGGATCCTTGGGGCGCACCGAAGGATGGCAAGGCCTACTGGCCCGAGGCGCCCGACAAGTTCATGCGGAAGTAGATAAGCAAGGCCACGCTCGACGCACCTGCTCTATCTCGGCTGAACCGGCGGCGTCTGGAGATCTTTGGGCCCCTTGGGGGCATCTGTAGGTTCTACCTGGCCAGACTGCTGCTCGTGAAGCGTGTCTGCATGATAGAGGTTAAACCCGACGAAGATCGTCACCATCATCAGCGCGACGATTCCCAAGATCAGTACTGCCGCCTTCCCGGAACCTCGTGGCGGGGGCGAATGATTTGCAAGCATCGGTCTCACCTCGCTTGGCGGGAGTGACTTTGCTCTGCTAACCCGGCCATGCCCACAGCTGTTCCAACTGCTGACCGGGCTCTTGCGTTCGATGAGGGGAACGGTCAGTGAGCGCCTGCGTTATAAGACTGCCGGACAGACCCCCGCCCGGAACGTCTTGCGGCGGCGGATCGTCGCTGACGAGAAGGTGCGCGAATTCAAGTGCGAGTGAAGCTTTCGCATTGGCGAAAACCCGCTGTTGCGATGCGGAACCTTCCGCCGTCGACGGCGTTTTGTCGTGGTGAGGTCTTCTCTCAGGTGACGCGGATGGAGCTGTTAAGGTCGTTTAAGGGAGAGGGCTGGCTCCGGATTCTGGGAGCAAGCGCCACCACCGCCCATTACGAGCTCTCTGTGATGCTACGGGAGAGCATACCTGCGCTCCGCGAAGTGATCGTAAGGGGGCACGTCTCTTCCGAGGGTAAACCTGTTATGGGTGCTCGGCTCGGCCGGGCCGTTCTAACCCTCGAAGATGGCAGCAGCCACAACGTCGATGTCACCGAGATCACCCATAACGGGATGGAATTGCACTTCCTGCCTCCGCTACGCCTCCGATCATAGTCCCCCAAATTGGTTGCATTGCACCGCCGACGCGTCTTAGCCTTGATGACGGCGACGGAGATGTGCGATGCAATCCTTGATAGATCAGCCGCTCACGCGGCCCATCGTGCTCAACACCAGTCCTCCCCGCACAATTGGCACGGTGCTCGCCGCTATCGCCTGCCTGAACGACCGCGGCTTCTCCGACGATGAGATTGACCGAACCATCGAGCAGCTTATGCGGGCCGCCGGTAGCGGCGATGCCGCAGCCATAGCGATGGCTACGGACGAATTGGAAGCCATGTTGCGCCGGCATGGCCTGGTGTAGGTGGGGCATCATGCTAATGCGGCCCGTTCAAGCACCTGCTCACGGACGGCGGCAAGCAAGAAACCGAATAGGCGACCCAGCCAGGAGCCACCACCACGGCCCCTGGCGCAACTCCGGGAAGCACTCTTACAACTTGTCTTCTCTCTTATTGGGCAAGGGTGTAGTCATTTGCCCAAGCGCCGTGTCGGCATTCTTGACGAGATGTTCGAACTGCTTGTTGGTGCTCATAACATAGTGCAGTAAGCTATACACTGCCTGACGAAGCAGGCTTATTTCTTTTTCAAGCTCTTCGTTTGTCATAGAGGCGTCTCCATGTTCTCCAGTTAGTCTTCTTGAACAATATCGAATTCTCGACCGCTTAGATTTTGTCCACTTATGGTCAAGACAATATTAAATCTTTTGAATAAACTAAAGAATTCTTGGAGTGTAGGCTCGAATTTGCGCTGATAAAGAGTAGGTGTGTCTGTTTGCTGAAGAATTTGCTTGGCGCCGTCAAAGCCCGCGGCGCGCAGTACAAGTGCGTCCACCCACGGTATGCCGTCAGTGCTACCACTATGAAATCTTATGGCGAGAAGCGCCTCATCGTCACGGAGGAGGCCCTTCTCCCGGAGATGATCATGGATTCCTCCCTGATCACCGTTATCGGCAGCAACAGTTCCATCCCAATCGCCGTACTGGACGCCAGCTTTTAGTGCCTCGGGCATTCCCAACCTCCACACCTCACTGGTAGCACCCTGCCACGCCTGCAACCGGCTGGAAAGGGGGCGGCATGATGTGCACGGCGAGGATAGGCCGCGTTCAGGAGTGCCGAGACTTGCGCGGGAGTCGGCCGGACACTTGACCGCGTCGCGGTCTAGGTTTCCCGTGCTTCGACCGTATGCTGCTAGAGCGGCCGGCTTCGAATGAACTCTTCGAGCACCATCTGGACCGCGCCCGCCTTGATTAGGCGTAAGCGATGTTGACCCCCTCTAACGATGACGCCAGCCAAGTGAATGGAAAAGCCTTCCGTATCGTGTAGCAGACAGAAAGCGGCGCCGCCGCTCATACCGTCCGGGTCGAAGCTCAACGGCTTCAGCGGAGCGATCACGTGCACCGCATCGTCAGAACCGCCTCCGATGAAGCGGCAAAGCACGAAGCACTGACCTAACTCGATATGCCTAGCGTCGGCATCGTAGTTCCTTCCCTTCGTAGGATACCCATAGGCGAGGAGAGCGACGACGTTATCGGCGGGCACGTCCGGGTGTTGATGTCGAAAATCCAAGAACAGAGCTCGGAGGTCAGACAGTTCTATGCACGGGCCTGTAAAATCGAAAATCACGATTTGATTATGATCGCCGTCATTGATTTCCGCGGACCACCAGATTGCTCCACCGGAGGTAATGCATCGCGATTGCTTGCCGTTCGGAAGCATGATGCAAACACTCTCAAAATCTTCCTCCGTAAGTTGATGTCGCGTACATATGAGGAAATAGCGGTCCTTATATCTCAGAAGCGTGGCAGATCCTGGCAGATAGACGGGATACTCGTCCGATCCTGTCCAAACCGCTAGACAGACACAATACCGAGAGAGCGCCCTCTGTAAGCTATGGCCCGGCAAAAAGAGGCCGTTGTGTCTCACGGATAGATTCACAAAATCCTGGGATATCGTGCGTTTTTCCATGACCCATCTGCTCGTCGCGTTTTAGCCCGTAGTCGGCGGTGGATCATTTGGCTGCCCATCCTACCCCCGCAAGTGGTCCCCGCCTATCTCTTGGCGTTAAAATTCAATAATCGGCTCGAACCATGTATATGTCAGCTGCTCATCGTGGTTGATAATAAGTTCTCGCGCCTTTGATGTTAGCATGGTCTTCCCCTCGAACTCTCGTTCGATTTTCGAAGCGGCATCCGGCACCCCACAGCGGAAAATAACGCGCTTGATCCCAACAGCCTCTTCTGCGCGACGAAGGTTGTGCAGTAGGTTGGCGCGACACGCGGCCACCCTTAGCTGCCTCTGCATTTCTTCAATGGCAAAGCGGACATCGCTAACGGCAAGCGCATCGACAAAGCCGCGACCAATCTTGGCGTTGGATCGATAGCCGATTTCTTTCAGTTCATCTTTCGCCAGTAAGCGCCCAGCCCGCGTGATTGCGGTGATCGAGCCCTCCGCCCTCCCGCCAATGGCTTTGAATGCGGCATCGATAATCCAATCCGAGGCTTCTGGCTTGAACAGTCCAGATTGGCGCAGGCGTCGGTCGATATCTTCGCGGCTCGGAAACGCATCGAAGAATTCTGGTCCGCTGGCGTCGATCGTCACGGCTTTGACAGATGCGTTGCGCTCGCCAATCGATTGAGCGGGCGCCGCGCGACCAAATAGGCGTGAGAACCAGGACATCAATTCCCCCCAAAGGAATTCTTCCCGCGGCGGCCTCACTTCCCCGCCCGCCGCGGATGCACGAACGGCAGGAAGTCGTCGTCGTAGTCCTCGTGCGCGAAATAATCCAACGCGCGCTGGCCCTCCGGCAGATCGAAGTCCGGACACTCGCCGTCCGGTCCCGACAGCAGGCGGCCGATGACCTGGTAGGCCTGCTGGACCTTGGCCTCGAGCTGTTCGATGCGTTCATTGGGGGTCATGGGGTGGTCCTATTACGAAGGGCCTGACGAGCGGCCAATCGGGCGTCCCGCGCCTTCTTCGCGTGGGCGGCTATGTCGGCGTACGCCTGTTCCACCTGCTGCTTCGTAGCGTGGTGCGCCCAAGGCTCCTTGGCGGGCAAGCGTATCGCATCCCACAGGGCGGCCAAGTCACCTTCACTGAAGCGATATTCACGGCCTATTCGAGCGCACCTGCCATACCGCCGTGCGAGCCGGGCAACCATCCGCGGTGTAGTCCGCAGCCGGTCGGCGGCTTCCTCAAGGGTGTAGATCGTGCCTAGGGCTGCTGTCATGGCGGCAACTAGATCGGTTCGACCAGCGCGCGCGGGGCGCGAGGCTTCCTCGGCTTAGGCTTGCGCACATACGGCCCGTCGGGGAGCTTGAATGGATCAGACTCCACGTTGCTGGGGCGCTCTGCCAGCTTCGCCTCAACGGTCGGCCAATGCCAGCGAATGATCTGCCCACGGTTCACCGCAGCAGGCGGGATGAAACCGGAGCGCACCCACTGGTCGAACGTGTCTGGGCTGATTTCCAGCAATGCCGCCGCTGTCTTGCGGGACACAAAAACCAGGCGGATGTTGTCGTCTGCAGATGTCATGTGGGCGCTCCTGATGCGGCCATGAAAGCATGGGAACGTAACAGGAACAATACGGCGCATGGTGTGGGCGCGGCATAAGTGTCTATGACGCTCCCATCATCAAGGGAGAAGACGATGAGCCACCCCACACCCAACCAGATCCGCTTCGTTGTTGAGCCGCGGCTGGTCCCGCCGACCAAGGCGGCCCGGCGGCTGCATCTGACGATTGCCGAGTTCAATCTGAAGCGGGAAGCTCTATTCCGTGCCGGCTTTCCGCAGGCATGCTCGGTGACAGGCCACTATGACCTAGTGGCGATCGACGCTTGGCTGGACGGACGTCGCGCAGGTGGAGAGACCACTGACCCGATGGCGGAAGCCAGACGAAAGCTAGACGCAAGGCGAGCAGCGCGCATCGCTGAAAGGGACAATGTCCCACCGTGCCACCCGAGGGGCAGCCGCAAGTCGTAGTCCCCCGCGAGGGGACGCTTGCAGATTCGCGGAAACGGGGGCAACGTGTCCGTGGGTGTGAGAACCTGGACCAGTGATAGACCGCATATTCCCTGGCAGGAATTGCCCTGACGCCTGGCAGCGTTGGGCGGCGGTCGAAATGCATGCTGCCGGTAACGGCAGAGCAACGGACGAGCTTGGCGGCTCGGCTCCGAACCGGATCATATTGTCCGGGGGCGGCCGTTCTGTCCAGCCTGAAAAGGTAAAAGCGTCCGACTCGTCTCACTGGCGAGTTCTCACCCCCCGGATGCCGGTTCCGACCGCCGGCACGGCTGTGAGAGGCCGAACCAGTGAGCCAATCCCCATGCTAATCGATCCCGACTACGGGCAAGCCCCGATTGCCGACCGCGCCACGACAAGGCGCGACCTGATCCTCATCATCGACCGCGCCATAGAGGTGCTGGACGCCCTTGAGGGCGACGCAGACGCCGAGCATGAGTTCGGCTGGACGTTGGGCGTCAATCAGGACGACGCCTTGGCGTGGTGCACGCTAGACCCATCCGGGACCGCCGAGCCTGACGACGATGGCGGCGGCGACATCAATGACGAGCCGCATGATGCTGAGGATGAGGACACGGGCATAGCTGACCCGGATGCCCTTCACCTTCGGCGCGATGAGAGGTGGTTCAGTCAGCAGATGGAAGACACACGCGTTGAGCGGCGGACAGCCAGCGAGTCGGCCCTGCATCAACTGGCAGATATGACAGGCCGGCCCCAGCAGGCCACCAGCTTCCCGAGAATCACGTTCCGGCCTCGCCGCTCTCGTGGCGACATTCCGGTGCGCTATGCCGAGGTGGTCAACGGCCAGCTGGTGGAGGTGGCGCGATGAACATGCATAGCCCCAAACCCGTAGCATCAGCGTCCCTGTCCAACACTATCGACGGGCTGGACGAACTCCGGGCTCTTCTGGAAGCGATCAACATGATGGCATCCGACCTAGAGGCGTATCAGGCCAATGCGTTGAGCCGCGTCGCAATCGTCGGACAGGAGATGGTCGACCGCCTTAAGGAAAGGCTCGAGTCGGATGCCGCGATGAGCTGCTGACCGCTCACGCCCCGCCGCGCTGCGAGGTGCGGCGGGACTATGTGCGCCAATGGTGGCGGCACGCGTACGGGTTACCTTGACGACCATAGGGCACACGGGCATTCTTTGGATCGAGGCTCAGCCCTCGTCGCCCGCGACTGCTCCGGCATCGTAGGGCCATCGCGCGCATCGCAACCCATATAGCGCGCCTTCATCACTGACGGCAGCGCCCCCTGGCGGGGCAACGGGTGGGTCTGTCCGCAGTTCCGCGGACCGACTCAGCGAAGCAATGCGCCTGCGCGGCGCGAAGAGGAGAAGTGTGATGGATCAGTCCACACTGGAAGAGTTGTTCATTGAGCAGGCGGAGTGGCGCGAGCAGAAGGCGATCGAGTTTCCCAATGACGACCGAAACGCCACAGCCGCTGAAGCCTTTCGTCGCCTTGCCAGTTCTGCCAAGGACGTGCCGGACGAGGTAATCCTCGCAGCTGCTGAGCTCTATGACGATCTGCCTGATATCGAGCAATGGAACGAGATGTGCCGGACGGTTGGCTTCGGCCGATATCCCGATTCCGCCGAAAGCTTCTTGAGGGAATTCATCTCTTCCCGCACGGGCTGACAGCCCAGCCCCGTCGCGCTGAAAGGTGCGGCGGGGCGCCTGTGGACGCCTGCCGCCGAAGCTCGCGGCCCGGCTCAAGTCCGGTAACATCGCCCCATGGCGAAGAAGAAAAAGAAGCTCACGAAACTGGCCGCCAGTGGCCGTACGCTGGAGCAGATCGCTGCGCTGCCGTTTCGGGTGTCGCCGGAAGGGCAGTTGGAGATCCTGCTGCTCACCTCCCGCGAGACACACCGCGCGGTTATCCCAAAGGGCTGGCCGATCAAGAACCACAAGGACTGGAAGTCCGCACAGGTGGAGGCACGGCAGGAGGCGGGTGTGATCGGTGAGATCGGCCGCAAGCCGTTCGGCGAATATCGCTACTGGAAGCGGCTCGACCAGCACTTCGCACTGATCAAGGTTGAGGTGTTTCCGTTAGCGGTGACGCGCCAGCTAGCCGATTGGCCGGAACGACACGAGCGGGTTCAGCGCTGGTTCCAGGCAGAAGGCGCTGCCTTGCTCGTCGATGAGCCGGAGCTCGGCGACCTGATCCGCGATTTCGCCGAATCCAAGGTCTGGCGGAAGCTGGCTGAGCGGAAGTGAGGGCGGGGCGCTCTCTCTCGGCGGGTTCGACTCATAGCTGGAGCCAAGAGGGCAGGGGAATCACCCGAGTCGCGCAATTTGCGGCTTCAAGGGTGGTCACTGAATTAGGAGCGGTGTTGGGGGCACTTGGTTGGCCAAAGCGGATTTTCTTTTGAAATCAACGCCTTGGCTGAAATGAGTGGCTCCCTGAGCAGGACTCGAACCTGCGACCATTCGATTAACAGTCGAACGCTCTACCAACTGAGCTATCAGGGAAAAGAGGCGACCACGTCGCCGTCACGGGCGCCCCTATAGCAACGCCGGATGCGTTTGTGAAGTCGCATCCGGCGGGCATGTGGATATCTTCAGGCGCTGAGGCGCTCCTGCTGGCCGGTGAACTGCAACTGGTGAAAGCCGAAATAGCGGCCCCGGCGTGCAATCAATTCATCGTGTCGCCCGCTCTCCACCACCTGTCCCTCCTCGATGACGCAGATGCGGTCCGCGTTGACGACGGTCTGCAGGCGATGGGCGATGACCAGCGTGGTACGGTGCATCTGCAGCGAGCGCAGCGCCTTCTGCACCTCCGCCTCGGATTCGGAATCCAGCGCGGCGGTGGCCTCGTCGAGCAGCAGGATCGGCGCGTTCTTGAGGAAGGCGCGGGCGATGGCGATGCGCTGGCGCTGGCCGCCCGAGAGCTGGGCGCCATGCTCGCCGACGGCGGTGTCGTAGCCGTTGGCGAAGCCGGAGATGAAGTCGTGCGCATGGGCGGCGCGCGCCGCCTCGACGACCTCCTCGCTGGTGGCGTCGAGCCGGCCGGCGAGGATGTTCTCATAGACGGTGCCGGAGAACAGGAACACGTCCTGGCTGACGAAGGCCACCTGATCGCGCACCGAGCGGCGCGTCACCTGCTCGATCTTCTGCCCGTCGATCGCGATGGTGCCCGACGAGATGTCGTAGAAGCGCTCGATGAGGTTCATCACCGTGCTCTTGCCGCCGCCGGACAGGCCGACCAGCGCCGTGGTCTTGCCGGCCTCGGCGACGAAGCTGAGGCCCTTGAGCACCGGCTCCTCGGGGCGATAGCCGAAATAGACGTCGTTGAACTCGATGCGGCCGCCCTTGGGGGCCAGTTCGAGGTCGGGGGTGCCGGGCGGGTCCTGCTCGGTCGGCTTCAGGTCGAGGATCTGGAACAGCATGCGCGCGGCGAGGAGGTGGCCGGTCAGGTCGATGTTCAGCCGGGCCAGCCGCTTGGCCGGCTCGTAGCTGAGCAGCAGCGCGGTGATCACCGAGAAGAACTCGCCCGGCGTGCGGCCGCCATGCAGCACGCTGTAGCCGGCATACATGATGACGAGGCCGACGGCGACGCCGCCCAGCGCCTCCATCAGCGGACCGGACTGCGACTGCGCGCGCACCATGCGGTTCGACGCCTTCTCCAAGGCGTCGATGCGGTCGTTCAGCCGGAACTGGACGTTGGGCTCCAGATTGAAGGACTTGATGGTGCGGATGCCCTGGAAGGCCTCCAGCGACTGGCCCATGATCTGGATGGCCGAGTGGAACTCGCGGGTGAAGATCTTCTGCACCTTGCGGATCAGGCTGCGCACGCCGCCCACCGCGATCGGCATCACGATCAGCCCGATCACCGCCATGAACGGATCCTGGATGATCATCACGGCGGTGAGGCCGATCACCGACAGGAGGTCGCGGCCGAGGCTGGTGATGATGAGGTTCAGGACGTTGCGCGCGCCCTCGGCGCCGGCATTGAACCGCATCATCAGTTCGGCGGTCTGGGTCTGGGCGAAGAAGCGCAGGTCCTGCACCAGCAGGCGGTCGAGCACCCGCTTCTGGTTGTCGGCGACGATGCGGTTGCCGACGCGGGCCAGCGTCACCGCCTGCCCGTAGGTGGCGAAGCCCTTGATGACGCTGAGCGCCAGCACGATGCCGGACATGATCCAGACGGCGGCGGAATTCTGCTGGACGAAGATCTTGTTGATCACGTCGCCCATGATGTAGGCGAGCCCCGAGGTCGTGCCGGCCATGATGCCCATGAACACGAAGGACAGCGCATAGCCCTTCCAGTGCCGCCGCCCGTCGGACAGGAACAGCCGCTTGACGGTGTCCCGCGTCTCCGGGCTGATCATGTTGCGAAACGCATTGGCCAGTTTCGATGGCACCATCAGGCAGTTCCTCTAAGGCGGGCGCCGTGCGCCGGAAAAAGGCACGGGCGCCGCAGCCGCTGGCCGCCGGCGGCAGCTTCAGCGACGGGCTTCATCAACGACGATCGACCAGCATTGTCAAACGATGGAGCGGTGCGGGCGGTCGACCCGCCGTCCCCTGTTGCGGGCGCAACACGCGCCGCCGGCACCCGATCCGGGCATCTCGGCGGCGCGTGCGCTGTTGGAGGCCACGGAGGGAATCGAACCCCCGTACGCGGATTTGCAGTCCGCTGCGTAACCACTCCGCCACGTGGCCGCAGGCGAGGAAGCGCCCCGGAGAGCGCCGCCGTCTTGCAGCCGAGGCGCCTCATAACAGAGCCTCTTGCGAACGGCAACGGAGGAGCGCCCTTTCGTCCCCGGTCCCGTGCGCCGCCGCGCAAGGGCCGCGCAGGAGTATAGCTTGGGCGCGCGCGGGCACACGGCAGGCGGGCAGGTGGAAGCCGTGCGGGCGGAACGGGCCGGGATGCAGCGACATGGGTGGAAGAATGCTTGCCAAGCCGGCGTGCGTCGCACTACTCATGGCAAGCCGCGAAGGGCAGGGAGCAGGGCAGGGAAGCCTTGCCGCAGCGCTCTCCGCGGCGTTTTCCGGGAACGTAGTCGGGATTGCCCAGAATGATCGATTTCGCTGAGATGCGCCGTGCCATGGTCGACGCGCAGGTGCGGGCGAACGACGTGACCGATCTGAAGATCGTCGCCGCCATGCTGGAGACGCCGCGCGAGCGCTTCGTCCCGGCCGGGCTGCGCAACTTCGCCTATATCGACGACGATCTGCTGGTGAAGGAGGGGGCCCCCGGCCGCTACCTGATGGAGCCGATGGTGCTGGCCAAGCTGCTGCAGGCGGCCGAAATCGGCGAAGGCGATCTGGTGCTCGATGTCGGGGCTTCCACCGGCTACTCGACCGCCGTGCTGGCGCGGCTCGCTGGCCAGGTGGTGGCGCTCGAGGAAGATGGCGAGCTGGCCGACAAGGGGGCCGGCGTGCTCACCGAGCTCGGCCTGCTCAACGCCGCCTATGTGAAGGGGCCGCTCACCGCCGGCTGGCCGGCCGAGGCGCCCTATGACGCGATTCTGCTCAACGGATCGGTCGACGAGGCGCCGCAGGCGCTGCTTTCGCAGCTCAAGCCGGGCGGGCGACTCGTTGCGGTGATCGGACGGGGCCGCGCCGGCCGCGCCACGGTGTTCACCAACACCGCCGGGGGCATCGGATCGCGCGTGGTCTTCGATGCCGCCGTGCCCAC
The DNA here is from genome assembly GCF_018390555.1 of Ancylobacter oerskovii. Classification (GTDB taxonomy): domain Bacteria; phylum Pseudomonadota; class Alphaproteobacteria; order Rhizobiales; family Xanthobacteraceae; genus Ancylobacter; species Ancylobacter oerskovii. The sequence continues at coordinate 755,785 of NZ_JAHBGB010000044.1, forward strand.
CCTGCCGGGGTTCGAGGCGGCGCCGGGCTTTGTATTCTAAGGCTTTGCGCGGGGGCTGTGGCTGATCTGCCGCGCTCCCCGCAAATTGGTTTCCGTTCTCCTACTTGCAGTTCACAGCTCCTCTTCGTCCTCCTATTCTGACAGTCCGTCATACATAGATGAGAAGCGGCCGATGGTAGTCGCTTCCGTTTTGATCGCGTTGCAGGGGTTTGAGCATGTGGCTTGATGCTACCGGGGGCAGGCTGGTCGCGTCTGCGATCACCGTTTTCGTGATTGGGACATCGCTTCCGGCCGCCGCCCAGACGCTCGATCAGGCGCTGGTTTCCGCTTACAACAGCAACCCGACGTTGAATTCGCAGCGTGCGGCCACCCGCGCCACCGACGAATATGTGCCGATCGCGCTGGGCGGCTACCGTCCGCAGGTGTTCGGCACCGCCTCGATCGGCGCCGAATGGACCGAGACGCGAATCGGCGCGGCGACGGCTCGCCTCACCGGCGTGCCGACGGTCAGCAACAACACGCTGTTTCCCTCGGGATTCGGCGTCACCATCAGCCAGACCATCTATGACGGCCTGCGCACCGCCAATTCGGTGCGCGGCGCCGAATCGCAGGTGAGGGGCCAGCGCGAGCTGCTGCGCAATACCGAGCAGCTGGTACTGCTCGACGGCGTGACCGCCTATATGAACGTGCTGCAGAACTCGGCGCTGGTGGAGCTGCAGAAGCAGAACCTCGCGGCCCTGCAGGAAGAATTGCGGGCGGCCCGCGACCGCTTCGCCGTCGGCGAGATCACCCGCACCGACGTCGCCCAGGCCGAGGCGAGCGTCGCCAACGCCCAGAGCCTGCTCTCGCAGGCGCAGTCCAACCTGACCACCTCGCAGGCGGTGTTCTTCCAGGTGACCGGGCTGAAGGCGAACAAGCTTTCGCCCGGCCGCCCGATCGACCCGATGCTGCCGAAGAATGTCGACACGGCGATCCAGATGGGCCTCGGTCGCCATCCGGCGGTGAAGGCGGCCGAATTCGCGGTCGACGCCTCGATGTCGAATGTGAAGGTGGCCGAATCGGCCCTGTCGCCGCAGCTGAGCCTGCAGGGCACGGCGGGGTCGAACTACAATTCGTCCACCACGATCGAGCGGGCGACCTCCGCTACCGCGAGCCTGAATCTCACCGTGCCGATCTATCAGGGCGGCTCGGAGTTCGCGACCATCCGCCAGACCAAGGAACTGCTCAGCCAGTCGCGCATCGAGGTCGACGTGAACCGCGACCAGGTGCGGGCGAATGTGGTGCAGTACTGGGGCGCCCTGGTGGCGGCAAAGGACGCCATCGAATCGGCGCAGGCCTCGGTGGCCGCCAACGAGATCGCGCTGCGCGGCGTGCGCGAGGAATGGCGCGTCGGCCAGCGCACCACGCTCGACGTGCTGAACGCCCAGACGGCGCTGTTCAACGCGCGGGCCAGCCTGGTCATCGCCCAGCGCGACCGCGTGGTTGCCTCCTATGCGGTGCTGTCCTCGGTGGGCGAACTCAACTCCACCAAGCTGTCGCTGAAGGTCGCGACCTACAATCCGAAGATCCACTACAACCAGGTGCGCGACGCCTGGATCGGCGTGCGGACCCCGGGCGGGCAGTAGCGCCCGGCCGCCTTCCTCGATCGAGAAGATGCCCGGCCTCGTGCCGGGCATTTTCGTTCGGGCCGGTGCGGGTGGGGGGGAACATCGCTCGGGATACAGGATCCGCCCGGCTGCAGGCATCATGCGCAAGTCGCGGGCGCGGGCTGATTGCAGGCATTGCGTCGGTGGCTGACGCTGGGTCAATAATGGGCGCGGCGGGACGTCCCTTGCGGTCGGTCATCCACAAGCTCACGGGCCTCGATGGCGCGACATTGGAGCTAGTGGCATGTTTACAAAGTGTTAATGTATGATTCGGCGGGGCAATGACCCGCATGGTGTGTGAGTAAGCGTTTCAGAGGTCGGATGCAGCGCATGTCGGTGAGTGCGAGGGCGAACGAGCCATCCATGGAGGAGATTCTAGCCTCGATCAGGCGGATCATCTCCGACGATGTCGCCGGCGAGGGCGAAGCGGCACAGTCCGCCGGCCTCGTCGAACTGGTTGAGGTCGCTCCGGTCGGCGAGGATGTCGCGTCTTCGGCGGAGCCGTCGGCCGAGACCGTTGCCGGCGAGCCGGAGGAGCTCGCGGCCGAGCCCGCCGTCGCCGTGGCGGCCGTGGCCGTCCCGCAGCACGAGGCCGAGATCGCCGATGCCACGGCGCCGCGCCCGCATCCCTTGCCGCCGACCGCCGCCGCCGCCGCACGGACGGAGGCGACGCCCATCGAGCGCGCCGTCCATGCGGAACTCGATGGCCTGGCCGGCAGTTTGCATGCACAGGTCATGGCCGCCGTTACCCGTTCCGTCGAATCCCTCGCTCCCAAAGCCTTCCCGGAGACTGCCGATATGCAGGTGCAAGCCAAGCCCGCCGTGGTTTCGTCGCGTCTCAATTCCACGCTCGCCGAACGCCGCACCTCCGAAGACGCCGAGGCCCCGCGCGGCGAGACCCGCTCGCTGCTGGCGCGCGCCGAGGCGGAGGGCCGGCCGAACCGGCTGGTGTCCGGCGCTGCCGGCGAATCGGTGGCGTCCTCCTTCGGGGCGCTGGCCCGTACCGTCGCCTCCAACACCCGCTCGATGGAGGACGTTGTCACCGACGCTCTGCGCCCGATGCTGAGGAGCTGGCTCGACGAGAACCTGCCCGAGCTGGTGGAGCGGCTGGTGCGCGCCGAGATCGAGCGCGTGGCGCGCCACGGCCAGTGAGCGAACGGGCGGGCCGCCGGCTCGCCCGGTCTCGACCCGCCGACGCCGGCATGCCATCGGGAGGCTTGTCGATCCCGGCCCCGGTTGTGCCGGAGCCGTTGGGGCAGGCCGGATCGTCAACTGAATGTTGACTTGAGCGCCCCGCTCCGCTTTCTGTCGCACCCGTTTCCCGTGGTGCCCCGGAGCCGACATGCTCGACAACAGGTTCGATCCCGCCGCCGTCGAAGGCCGCATCTATCAGGCATGGGTCGAGGCCGATGCCTTCAAGGCCGGCCGTCCCGAGCGGGTAAACGCCGAGCCCTATTGCATCGTCATCCCGCCGCCCAACGTCACCGGCTCGCTCCATATGGGGCATGCGCTGAACAACACGCTGCAGGACGTGCTCGCCCGCTTCGAGCGCATGCGCGGCAAGGACGTGCTGTGGCAGGTCGGCACCGACCATGCCGGCATCGCCACCCAGATGGTGGTCGAGCGCCAGCTCGCCGAGCGCCAGCAGCCGGGCCGCCGCGACATGGGACGCGCGGCCTTCGTCGAGCGTGTCTGGGCGTGGAAGGAAGAATCCGGCGGCACCATCATCAACCAGCTGAAGCGGCTGGGCGCCTCCTGCGACTGGTCGCGCGAGCGCTTCACCATGGACGAGGGGCTGTCGCGCGCGGTCCTCAAGGTGTTCGTGCGGCTCTACAAGGAAGGGCTGATCTACAAGGACAAGCGCCTCGTCAACTGGGACCCGAAGTTCCAGTCCGCCATCTCCGACCTCGAGGTGGTGCAGACCGAGGTGAAGGGTCATCTCTGGCACTTCCGCTATCCGCTCGCCGATGGCGTCACCTATGAGCACCCGATCGCCTTCGACGAGGAAGGCAGGCCGACCGGGTATGAGACCCGCGACTATATCGTGGTCGCCACCACCCGCCCGGAGACCATGCTCGGCGACACCGCGGTGGCGGTGCATCCCGAGGACACCCGCTATCTCGGCCTCGTCGCCGCCGGCGCCAAGGTGCGCCTGCCGCTGGTCGGCCGGCTGATCCCCATCGTCGCCGACGCCTATTCCGACCCGACCAAGGGCACCGGCGCGGTGAAGATCACCCCGGCGCACGACTTCAACGACTTCGAGGTCGGCAAGCGCGCCGGCGTGCCGATGATCAACGTGCTCGACGCCGAGGCGCGGCTCGCGCTGTCGGGCAATGCCGAGTTCCTCGAGGGCGCTACCGAGGGCGCCGATCTCGACGCGGTGCTGGCGCTGGGCGGCCAGAGTCGCGAGGCGGCGCGCAAGGCCATCGTCGCGCTGATGGAGGAGCGCGGGCTGCTCGACAGGATCGAGCCGCACACCCACATGGTGCCGCATGGCGACCGCTCCAACGTCGTCATCGAGCCCTGGCTCACCGACCAGTGGTATGTCGACGCCCACACGCTGGCCCAGCCGGCGCTGAAGGCGGTGCGCGACGGGCGCACCAGCTTCATCCCGAAGAACTGGGAGAAAACCTATTTCGAATGGCTGGAGAACATCCAGCCCTGGTGCATCTCGCGCCAGCTGTGGTGGGGCCACCAGATCCCGGCCTGGTACGGGCCGGACGGCACCGTCTTCGTCGAGGAGACCGAGGAGGCGGCGATCGCCGCGGCGCTCGCCCATTGCGTGCAGGCCGGCATCATCACCGACGCCGAGGCGCAGGATTACGCCAAGCATCCCGAGAAGGCGGGCGGCCTCATCACCCGCGACGAGGACGTGCTGGACACCTGGTTCTCTTCGGCGCTGTGGCCGTTCTCGACGCTCGGCTGGCCGGACCGGACAAGGGAGCTCGAGCGCTTCTACCCGACCTCGGTGCTGATCACCGGCTTCGACATCATCTTCTTCTGGGTCGCCCGGATGATGATGATGGGCCTGCATTTCATGGACGGCGTCATCCCGTTCAAGGACGTCTACATCCACGCCCTCGTCCGCGACGAGAAGGGCGCCAAGATGTCGAAGTCCAAGGGCAACGTCATCGACCCCTTGTCGCTGATCGAGGAATATGGCGCCGACGCGCTGCGCTTCACGCTCGCCGCCATGGCGGCGCAGGGGCGCGACATCAAGCTCGCGACCTCGCGTGTCGAGGGCTACCGCAACTTCGCGACCAAGCTGTGGAACGCCGCCCGCTTCGCCGAGATGAACGGCTGCACGCGGGTGTCGACCTATGAGCCGAAGCAGGTGGAACTGGCGGTGAACCGCTGGATCCTCGGCGAACTGCAGCAGGCGAACGAGGAGATCACCGCCGCCATCGAGGCCTACCGCTTCAACGATGCGGCGGGCGCGGCCTATCGCTTCGTGTGGAACATCTTCTGCGACTGGTATCTGGAGCTGGCCAAGCCGGTGTTCATGAACGCCGACAATCCCTGGCAGGCGGAGACGCGGGCGACCACCGCCTTCGTGCTCGACGAGATCCTGAAGCTGCTGCATCCCTTCATGCCGTTCCTCACCGAGGAGCTGTGGAAGCTCACCGCCGGCGAAGGGCTGCGGCGGCCGGCCATGCTGGCGCTGACCCCCTGGTCGAAGCTCTCCGGCCTGAAGGCGCCGCAGGCGGCCGAGGAGATCGGCTGGCTGCTCGACCTCGTCACCGAGATCCGCTCGGTGCGGGCGGAGATGAACGTGCCGGCCGGCGCGCAGATCCCGCTGGTGCTGGTGGACGCCTCCAGCCTCACCCAGACCCGGGCCGAGGTGTGGATGGACGCGCTGACGCGCCTCGCCCGCCTCTCCGGCGTGACCTTCGCCGACATTGCCCCGCCCGGTGCGGTGCAGGTGGTGGTGCGCGACGAGGCGGCGGCGCTGCCGCTGGCCGGCATCATCGACATGGACGCCGAGGTGGCGCGGCTCGGCAAGGAGCTCGCCAAGACGCAGGACGAGCTCGACAAGATCGAGAAGAAGCTCGGCAACCCGGACTTCATCTCCCGCGCCAAGGAAGAGGTGATCGAGGAGCAGCGCGAGCGTCGCGACGCCGCCCAGGCCCGCGCGGCCAAGATCCGCGACGCGCTCGGCCGCCTCGGCAAGGCGGGCTGAGGGGGCTCTCCGGGCCGCGGTTCCACTCGACATTCCGCTCTGCGGGCGGGTGGGGGGCACGGCGGGAAGGCCGCCCCCTGGCCGGGGCATGGCGAGGACATGGATGCCCGGGCAAGGCCCGGGCTGCATGTCATCGCGGCGGCAGATCGGTTCCGCCGCGCCGGCGGGCGGGCGTGCCGGCCGGCGCCCTCAGGAGGTGGAGCCGACAGCGGTGGGCGGCACCGGGAGGGCGTCGTCCCGGGCGGAGGTCGAAGAGGCCGTCGGCGCCTCGACCGGCGGCAGATATTTGTCGAGCTCGCTCCGCAGCCTTTCGATCACATCGGCCGCCTCGGAGAGCTCGTCCTCCACCTTGTCGCGGGGAAACCCGTCGAGATCCGCCGCCATCGCGCGCAGGCGATCCACGATATTGCCGCTCGACATTTTCGTCCTCCTGACCGCGGTCTCCGCCGCGTCGTTGAAGCCTACACCGCCACCTCCCTTCCGCACAGCGCGTGACGTGGTGATGACGCGCGCCTGAAGGACGCCGGGCCCGGGGCGAGGCGGCAAAAGAGGTAGCAGTAAAGCCTTAAGCCTAAGCGCGAGATGGCACGCGGTACCGCCGTTTGGCGCTACCGCCGATCGTGACACATGTGCAACAGTGTCACGCATTCGCCACCCTAACCGGGCCCGGCACCCAGGGCGCCGCGAAGCCGCCACAAACCGGCACGAAATCCGACCCGAAGACAGTGGATAGTCGTGCCTAGGATGCGGGTTCAAAGAATTCCGCCTCTACCGGGAAAGCACTTTAGAAATGGACGCCAAGACGCTCATCGATAAAAGGAACCTGCCCAGCCGTCATGTGACGGAAGGGCCGGCGCGCGCGCCGCACCGTTCCTATCTCTATGCGATGGGCCTCACCCGCGAGCAGATCCACCAGCCGCTGGTCGGCGTGGCCTCCTGCTGGAACGAGGCGGCGCCGTGCAACATCTCGCTGATGCGCCAGGCGCAGGCGGTGAAGAAGGGCGTCGCGGCGGCCAACGGCACCCCGCGCGAGTTCTGCACCATCACCGTCACCGACGGCATCGCCATGGGCCATGAGGGCATGAAGGCCTCGCTGGCCTCGCGCGAGGTGATCGCCGACTCGGTCGAGCTCACCATGCGCGGCCATTCCTATGATGCGCTGGTCGGCCTCGCCGGCTGCGACAAGTCGCTGCCGGGCATGATGATGGCCATGGTGCGGCTCAACGTGCCGTCGATCTTCATCTATGGCGGCTCGATCCTGCCCGGCTCGTTCCGCGGCCAGCCGGTGACCGTGCAGGACATGTTCGAGGCGGTGGGCAAGCACTCGGTCGGCCTGATGTCCGACGAGGATCTCGACGAGATCGAGCAGGTGGCCTGCCCCTCCGCCGGCGCCTGCGGCGCCCAGTTCACCGCCAACACCATGGCGACCGTCTCCGAGGCGATCGGCCTCGCGCTGCCCTATTCGGCCGGCGCCCCGGCCCCCTACGAGATCCGCGACCGGTTCTGCATGACCGCGGGCGAGCAGATCATGGATCTGATCGCCCGCAACATCCGCCCGCGCGACATCGTCACCCGCAAGGCGCTGGAGAACGCGGCCACCGTGGTGGCGGCCTCCGGCGGCTCGACCAATGCCGGCCTGCATTTGCCGGCCATCGCGCATGAATGCGGCATCGCGTTCGACCTGTTCGACGTCGCCGAGATCTTCAAGCGCACGCCCTATATCGCCGACCTGAAGCCGGGCGGGCGCTATGTCGCCAAGGACATGTTCGAAGTCGGCGGCATCCCGCTGCTGATGAAGACGCTGCTCGATCATGGCTATCTGCATGGCGACTGCCTCACCGTGACCGGCCGCACCATCGCCGAGAACCTCGCCTCGGTGAAGTGGAACCCGAACCAGGACGTGGTGCGCCCGGCCAACGACCCGATCACCGTCACCGGCGGCGTGGTTGGGCTTGCCGGCAATCTCGCCCCGGACGGCGCCATCGTGAAGGTGGCCGGCCTGAAGAACCAGATCTTCTCCGGCCCCGCCCGCTGCTTCGACAATGAGGAGGCCTGTTTCGAGGCCGTCACCAACCGCGCCTACAAGGAAGGCGAGGTGCTGGTGATCCGTTACGAAGGTCCGAAGGGCGGCCCGGGCATGCGCGAGATGCTGGCGACCACCGCGGCGCTGTACGGCCAGGGCATGGGCGACAAGGTGGCCCTGATCACCGATGGCCGCTTCTCCGGCGCCACCCGCGGCTTCTGCATCGGCCATGTCGGCCCGGAAGCGGCGGTGGGCGGGCCGATCGGGCTTCTGCGCGACGGCGACCTCATCACCATCGACGCGATCGAGGGCCGCCTCGACGTCGCGCTTTCGGACGAGGAACTGGCCGCGCGCCGTCGCGAGTGGCAGCCGCGTCCGTCGTCTTTCGGCTCGGGGGCCATCTGGAAGTTCGCGCAGGCCGTGGGGCCCGCCCGTCAGGGCGCGGTGACGCATCCCGGCGGCGCAGCTGAGACATCGTGCTATGCGGATATCTGACCGTCTGGCCCTCATAGCCGTCGCTGCGACGGTGCTGATGCCGCTGCCGGCGGTGTGGTCGCAGGCGTTTGCCTTCGACGGCACCACCGATTCCGGCAATGGGGGCATCTCCACTCCGCGTCCCCTCGACGAAGCCGTGCGCTTCGGCACCCAGGCGCTGCGCTCCGGCGAGACCGAGAAGGGCATCGATTCCCTGCGCTATGCCGCCGACCAGGGCCATGCCGGTGCCCAGTGGAAGCTCGGGCGCATGTATGCCGAGGGGGAAGGGGTCGAGCGCAACGACATCAAGGCGTTCGAGTATTTCACCCAGATCGCCAACATGCATGCGGACGACAACCCGTCGACGCCGCAGGCGCGTTTCGTCGCCGATGCCTTCGTGGCGCTGGGCAATTACTACCTGATCGGGATTCCCAACAGTAAGGTGCGGCGCGATCCCAACCGGGCGCGCGACATGTTCGCCTATGCCGCGTCCTATTTCGGCGATTCCGAAGCGCAGTACCATCTGGCGCGCCTCTATATCGATGGCGTCGGCGTCAATCGCGACCTGCGCTTCGCCGCCCGCTGGCTGGGGCTTGCCGCCCACAAGGGCCAGTACCAGGCGCAGGCGGCGCTGGGCGGGCTGCTGTTCAAGGGCGACGACGGCATTCCCCGCCAGGCGGCGCGCGGCCTGATGTGGCTGACGCTCGCCCGCGACGCCGCGGCCGGGCCGAGCGACAAATGGGTGGTCGATCTCTATGACGACGCCTTTGCCAATGCGACGCCGGACGAGCGCTCCATGGCGCTGGTCTATCTCGAGCAATATATGAAGGTCGAGCGGTAGGCGCTTGTAGGCGCTAAGGCTTCGGCCGCGGATCCAGGTGCCGCCTTTCGAGGCGGGCGGCGATGGACTTCGGCGGTTGCCAGCCTGGTCGAAATCCATGGAGCATCCTCATCCCTGAGGTGCCCGGCGGTACGCCAAGCCTCGAAGGATGGTTGTCCGGGCACGCCAGGGCAAGCATCCTTCGAGGCTCGCTTCGCTCGCACCTCAGGATGAGGTGGTGCCCGGTAGCTCGGATCGGCCGTCCTCACGCCGCGATGTCGAGATCCGCCCAGACCGGCACATGATCGGACGGCTTCTCCCAGCTGCGCACATGCTTGTCGATACCAACGCCCTTGAGGAGGTCGGCCGCCTGCGGGGAGAGCAGCAGGTGATCGATGCGGATGCCGTTGTTCTTCTGCCACGCCCCGGCCTGATAGTCCCAGAAGGTGTAGAGCCCGGCCGCGTCGCTCGACGCCCGCAGCGCATCGGTAAGGCCGAGATTCTCGATGGCGCGGAAGGCGGCGCGGGTGCGGGGCAGGAACAGCGCGTCGCGCACCCATGCCTCGGGATGGGCGGCATCCTCCGGCTCGGGGATGACGTTGTAGTCGCCGGCCACGATCAGCGGCTCCTCCAGGGCGAGGCGTTCGGCGATATGCGCCTTCAGCCGCGCCATCCAGGCGAGCTTGTAGGGGTATTTCTCGGTGTCCGGCGGGTTGCCGTTGGGCAAATAGATGCCGCACACCCGCACCACGCCGCCGCCGGGGCGCGACACCACCACCTCGATGAAGCGCGACTGCACATCGGCCTCGTCGCCGGGAAGGCCGGCCTTCACCTCGTCGAAGGGCAGGCGGGACAGCACGGCGACGCCGTTGAAGCCCTTCTGCCCGTGCACGGCGACATTGTAGCCGGCACTCTCGAAGACCTCGCGCGGGAACTGGTCGTCCTGGCACTTGATCTCCTGCAGGCAGACGAGATCGGGCTGGCGCTCCTTGAGCCAGGTCAGCGTGTTGTCGAGCCGCAGCCGGACGGAATTGACGTTCCAGGTGGCGATGCGCATGGGCGAGATGTCCGCTTTGCCTCGGGTCTTGAATCGGGCGCAGCATGCCGGCTCGGCGCCATCGGTGCAATCGGCGCCGTCACCGGCGCGGGCGGGCGGGATGGCGGATCTTGGCGTCGCTGGTGCAGTAGCGGCCGTGCTGGTAGCAGCCATCGGTCAGCTGCCGGTCAAGGCGGTGGAACAGGTGCGCCAGCACGGAGCGCAGGGTGGCGATGAACATGGAAGGCTCCATCGGCCGGGATCGACCGTGCCCTCAATGTGGGCGACGCTGCGTCAGCTTTCGATGGCGAAGACGGGGCGGCGACCTCAGGAAAGCGTAAGGATGAGGGGGATCATTCCCTGCGCGTCCTGTTTCGCGTCGACGCCGGTGCGGCAACGGCTGGAAGGCGTGGGGTGGTGGATCCGGCGTCGGCGGCGCATGCTGCGGCCCTATGACGTCGCAGACGGCCTCGGGAAAGGAGCGGTGCGGATGGGCGGATACGGACCCTATATTGCGGGCGTGGTGCTGGGGCTTCTTGTCGCCTTCGCCCTGTCCGCCGTCCTCGGCATCACCGGCATGGCGCAGCTGCTGCTGTTCGGCGTGCTGCCGGCCTTGGGCGGCACGGTGGCGGAGCGCCTGGTCGCCGGCCGGCGATGATCCGTTTGCTCCTCATACCACCGGCAGCAGCCGGCGCACGATGAGGGCGCCGGAACGCGCCACCTCGTCGAGGAAGCGGTGCACGTCGAAATGCGAGGAGTGGCCGGCGAGGTCGGAGAGGGCGCGGATCACCACCCAGGGCACGCCGAAGGCGGCGCAGGCCTGCGCCATGGCGGCGCCCTCCATCTCCACCGCCTTGGCAGCGAAGTCGCGGAACAGCGCCTCGCGCACCTGTTCGTTGTTGATGAACTGGTCGCCGGTGAGCACCCGGCCGAAATGCAGGCGCGGCGCCGGCGCACCGTCGCCCGCGGCGGCGAGGGGCGCGAGCTCGACATCGGCCAGCGCCGCCGCGATCCGCGCCGCAAGGGCGGGATCCAGCGCGATGCCGAGGCCGTCGAACGGATTGAAATAGGGCTGGTGCCCGTGCTGGTAGGCGACGAAGCCGCCGGGCCCCTCATAGCCGTGGTCGTGCTGGATCACATGGTCGGCGATGACGATGTCGCCGACCGACAGGGCCGGGTCGAGCCCGCCGGCGACGCCGGAGAACATCACCGCCCGCGCGCCGAAACGCTCGATCAGCAGCGTGGTGGCGATGGCGGCATTGACCTTGCCCATGCCGGCCTTGGCCAGCACCACCGCCTCGCCGTCGAGCCGGCCGGCATGGAAGGCCATGCCGGCGGTGTCGAAGGTCTCGGCATGTTCGAGATTGTCGAGGAGATAGGCGACCTCCTGCTCCAGCGCGCAGAGCACGCCGATGCGCCGCGTCCCGTCAGGCGACATCAGAGCGCGAAGCTGGTGCCGCAGCCGCAGGAGGCGGTGGCGTGCGGATTGCTGATCTTGAACGAGGCGCCGATCAGGTCGTCGACGAAATCGAGCTGCGAGCCGGACATGTATTCCAGCGAGACCGGATCGACGACGACGGTGGCGCCGTCCCGCTCGATGACGAGGTCGTCCTCGGCCTTCTCGCGGGTGATGTCGAATTTGTACTGGAAGCCGGAGCAGCCACCGCCCTCCACGCTGACGCGCAGCATGCTGGCGGGCGGTTCGGTGGCCAGGATCTCGGCGATGCGACGGGCGGCGCTGGACGTGACCGCGACGTTGTCGGCAGAGGGGGCGAGGGAGGCGTCAGCCATCGGGCGGCCTTCGGATGTTGAATGTGACTGGCTTGATAGTTAAGTGCTGACGCCGCCGAGTCAAAGGGGCGAACGCGCAGAGGAGACCCGCGCATGGCGCTCGCCGCCGCCGAGCCACGCGCCCCATGGGCCGCCCGGGCCGAGGAAAGCCGCGGCCGCCTGGTCGCCGAGCCCGAAAGCCGCGCGCGCAGCGCCTTCCGCCGCGACGCCGACCGCATCATCCATTCCAGCGCCTTCCGGCGGCTGGCCTACAAGACGCAGGTCTTCACCTATCACGAGGGCGACCACTACCGCACCCGGCTCACCCACACGCTGGAGGTGGTGCAGGTGGCGCGCTCCATCGCCCGCGCGCTGGGGCTGGACGAGGACCTCGCCGAGGCGCTGGCGCTGGCTCACGATCTCGGCCATCCGCCCTTCGCCCATGCCGGCGAGCGGGTGCTCGACGCCTGCATGGCCGCCTATGGCGGCTTCGATCACAACGCCCAGTCGCTGCGCGTGGTGACGCGGCTGGAGAACCGCTATCCCGGCTTCGACGGGCTGAACCTAAGCTGGGAGACGCTGGAAGGCATCGTCAAGCATAACGGGCCGCTGGCCGGCGAGGGCAAGGGGCCACTGGCGCATGCCATCGCCGTATATGGCGAGAAGCAGGATCTGTGGCTGTGGAGCTGGCCCTCCGCCGAGGCGCAGGTCGCCGCCATCGCCGACGACATCGCCTATGACGTGCACGACCTCGACGACGGGCTGCGCGCCGGCATGTTCAGGGTGGAGGAATTGCGGGCGCTGCCGCTGGTGGGCGCGGTGATCGCCGGCATCGAGGCGGATTGGCCGGGGCTGTCCGGTTCGCGCATGGTGCACGAGATCGGCCGGCGGATGATCACCCTGCTGATCGAGGACGTGGTGGGCGAGACCCGGCGGCGGGCCGCCGAGCTTGGACCGGAGGATGCCGACGCGGTGCGCCGGCTGGGGCGGGCGCTGGTCGGCTTCTCCGCCGAGCGGGCGCAGGGCGAGCGGGCGATCAAGGACTTCCTGTTTCCCCGCATGTACCGGCACCCGCGGGTGATGTCGGAGATGGAGGCGGCCGGGCGGATGGTGCGTGAACTGTTCGGCGCCTACATGGCCGATACGTTCACCCTGCCGGTGGAATGGCGCGCCGGCATGGAGGCGCGTGACGAGGCCGGCCGGGCGCGGCGCATTGCCGACTTCATCGCCGGCCAGACCGACCGCTACGCGCTCGCCGAGCATGCGCGGCTGTTCGACGTCGGGAATTTGTGAGGGGCTGGTCTCATCCGCTCCGAGCCTGCTCCGGGCGCCCTCATCCTGAGGTGCCCGGCCGCAGGTCGGGCCTCGAAGGAGGCTCGTCCGGGTGCGCTCGCACGCACCTCAGGATGTGGGTGCTTTGGCGGGATTGCGTAGGGAGGCCGGTGGAGCGCCTCGCCGGCATCCGTCATCCCGGCCGCAGGCGAAGCCGGAGAGCCGGGATTGCTCTCTGCTTCCCATGCGATCCCGGATCGGCCTTTCGGTCGTCCGGGATGACGGCGAGGCCATGGACGTCGCCTCCATCCCACACGACGTCATGGCCGGGCTTGACCCGGCCAAGCCGGCCAGACCGACCGCTATGCGCTCGCCAAACATACGCGGCTGTTCCAGGCGTGGCCGCTTCGGGACGTTGCGAGGCGAGGCGGCCCTCTCCCCGCGGGGGAGAGGGATGGGGTGAGGGGGCTTACTGATCCCCCAATGTCGTCCCCCCTCACCGACCCGCTGCGCGGGCAACCTCTCCCTCACAGGGAGAGGGAAAGCCAAGGAGGGCTCGGTGGACGTGCGGCACGCGGCACGCCAAGTCTTTTGACTCGCCCCCCGAAACGCGCTAGCCGGCTCGCGCCCCTTCGGGCCGGCCGTTTCGGAGCTTTCCGCCATGAACCTCTATGCCCTCTTCGCCGATCATGTCCGCGCCGCGCTGGAAGCGCTGGCGGCGGAAGGTGTGCTGCCGGGAGGCATCGACGCGCGACGCGTGGTGGTGGAGCCGCCGCGCGATGCCAGCCATGGCGATCTCGCCACCAATGCCGCGATGGTGCTCTCGAAGGATGCCGGCCTGAAGCCGCGCGATCTCGCCGAGAAGCTGGCCGAGAAATTGCGGGCGATCGATGATGTCGAGCGGGTCGACGTCGCCGGGCCCGGCTTCATCAACATCGCGCTCGCCCCGGCCTTCTGGCCGCGGGTGATCGAGGCGGTGCTGATCCAGGGCGCCGATTTCGGCCGTTCCGGCATGGGCGGCGCGCAGGCGATGAATGTCGAATATGTCTCGGCCAATCCCACGGGGCCGATGCATGTCGGCCATTGCCGCGGCGCGGTGTTCGGCGATGCGCTCGCCAACCTGCTCGCCTTCGCCGGCTGGGCGGTGACGCGCGAATATTACATCAACGATGCCGGCGTGCAGGTCGACGTGCTCGCCCGCTCGGCCTATCTGCGCTACCGCGAGGCGCTGGGCGAAGAGATCACCATTCCCGAGGGCTTCTATCCCGGCGACTATCTGGTGCCGGTCGGGCGCGACCTCGTGGTGAAATATGGCCGGACGCTGCTCGACAAGAGCGAGGAGGAATGGCTGCCGTCGGTGCGCAAGGTTGCCATCGACGAGATGATGGCGATGATCCGCGACGACCTCGCGGCGCTGAACATCCGCCACGACGTGTTCTTCTCCGAGCGGACGCTGCATGCGCGGAACGGCGGCAACGCCTCGACCATCGACCGACTGCTGGAAGACCTGCGCGCCCGCGACCTCGTCTATGACGGCAGCCTGCCGCCGCCCAAGGGGGCGCCGGTGGAGGACTGGGAGGACCGCGAGCAGACGCTGTTCCGCGCCACCGAATATGGCGACGACGTCGACCGGCCGCTGGTGAAGTCCGACGGCGCCTATACCTACTTCGCCGCCGACATCGCCTACCACAAGGACAAGTTCGATCGCGGCTTCAAGCAGATGATCGACGTGTGGGGCGCCGATCACGGCGGCTACATCAAGCGCATGCAGGCGGCGGTGAAGGCCGCCACCGGCGGGGAGGGGGGGCTCGACGTCGAGATCTGCCAGCTGGTACGCCTGCTGCGCAATGGCGAGCCGGTGAAGATGTCGAAGCGCGCCGGCACCTTCGTGACGTTGCGTGAAGTAGTGGATGAAGTCGGTCGCGACGCGGTGCGCTTCATGATGATCCACCGCAAGAATGATGCGGTGCTCGACTTCGACCTCGCCAAGGTGATGGAGCAGAGCCGCGACAACCCGGTGTTCTACGTGCAGTACGCCCATGCCCGGGCGCGCTCCATCCTGCGCAACGCCCGCGACGCCTTCGCCGATCTGCCCGCCGACCCGGCCGCCTTCGCCTCGGCGGAGCTGTCGCGGCTCGACGACGAGGGCGAGATCGCGCTTGCCCGGCTGATCGCCGGCTATCCCCGGCTGATCGAGCAGGCGGCCTCCGCGCGCGAGCCGCACCGGGTCGCGTTCTACCTCTACGATCTCGCCAGCGCCCTGCATGCACAGTGGAATCGCGGCAAAGACGCGCCACATTTACGCTTCATTATCGAAGATGATCGAAAGTCGACTTATGCGCGGCTGGCACTCGTTCACGCGGTTGCGCTGATCATCGCTTCGGGACTCGCGATCCTCGGAGTCGATGCTCCCGAAGAAATGCGGTGAGCGCGTTGCGTAAGGTCTCGCTCCGCTCCTCCTAAAGTGCGCCTCCGGTCCTGCCGGCGGGTGTTCGCACGCAGCCAACAGGTCCGGTCAACATGGTCAACGACGGCACTTCACGTTATCGGCAGAGCGATCCGGGTCACGCCCCGCGCCCGGCCGAGGGACGGTCCAACGCCGCCGATCCGCTTGCCGAACTCGCGCGCATGATGGCGCAGGAGGACGAGTTCGCGGCGTTGATGCGCGAGGTTCCCCGGCAGCCCCAGCGTCCGGCGGCACCGCCGCCCCGGCCGCAGGCGCCGGTGGCTTCGCCGCGTCCGTCGCAGCCCCAGCCGGCTCCGCAGGCGCCGCGCGCGCCGTCCCCGGCTGCCGCGCCGCGTCCGGCGGCGGGCTCCTTCGCCGCGCTCGCGGCGGAGGTCTATACCGAATCGGCGCAGCGTGCCGCCGCTCCCGCTCCCGCTCCCGCCCCGCGCGCCGAGCGTCCTTCCGTCGAGCCCGGTCAGCGTCCGCCGCATCCGGGCGAGCCCTATGCACGCGAGGCGCGTCCCGCCATGCCGCCGCGGCCGGCGGCGCCCGTCTCTGCGGCTGCCGCGGCCCCGTCGCCCGCGCCCCGCGCGCCGGTTGCCCCGCCCGCAGCTCCTGTGCGCGCGCCGGTGGTGGATCGACGCCCTCCCGTCGAGCCGGCCCCGGCCCCGCGAGCGCCCGCGCGGGCCGAGCCGGCCTTCGAGCAGCCGGCCGCTCCGCCGCCGAGCTGGATGAGCCGCGCCAACCAGGCGCCCGCCGATCGCGACACGACCTTCGATCTCGGCCTCGATCGCGAGGACGACGTCTACGACTATGGCCGCACTTCCGGCGACGACGAGGCCTATGGGGCTGAGGCCGACGAGGATTTCGGCCACGAGGCCGCCGCGCCGCGTCGCAACCGGCGGCGCCTCCTGATGGCCGGCGCCGCGCTGGCGGTTCTTGTGGTCGGCGGTGCCGGCGCCTATGCGTTCCTTCGCAGCGGCGGCACCTCGACCATTGCCGGTGGCCAGCCTCCGGTGATCCGCGCCGAGCAGGCGCCCAACAAGGTGGTGCCGGCGCCGACCCAGACGGCGGAAACCACCAGCGATGGCCAGAAGCTGATCTATGACCGCGTCGGCGGTACCGGCTCGACCGGCAGCGAGAAGGTGGTGTCCAGCGAGGAGCAGCCGGTCGACGTCTCGCAGGCGGCGCAGCCGCAGCCGCGGGTGATCGCCCCGGCGCCGAGTTCCCGGACGCCGGTCGCCACCGCGCCGTCCGGCACCGAGCCGAAGCGGGTGCGCACCCTCACCGTGCGCGCCGACGGCAGCATCGTCGAAGGCGATCCCGCGCCGACGCCGGCGGCGGCCGTCGCCACCACGCCCCAATCGCCGCAGCCGACCGCATCGGCCGCGGTGGCCCTGAGCCCCGGCACGGCCTCGCCGGTCTCGACCAATCCGGCGCCGCTCGCCGCCACGCCGTCCATCGTGCCGAACGTGCCGGCCCCACCCACCCGGGTCGCCACCGCGCCGTCGCAGGCGGCTCCCGCGCCGGCGGCGAATGTGACGCAGACGCTGAACGCCGCGGCCAACTCCGTGCCGACCGCCAGCGGCGCCTATGTGGTGCAGATCGGCTCGGTGCCGAGCGAGGCGGATGCGCAGGCCATGCTGCGCAGCGCGCTGACGCGCTATCCGAGCCTGCTCGGCGGCAAGCCAGCCTCGGTGCGGCGCGGCGACATTTCCTCCACCGGCGGTACCACCTATCGCGCCCAGATCGGAGCCTTCACCAACCGCGCCGATGCGGTGAACCTGTGCGAGCAGTTGAAGTCGCAGGGCGGTAATTGCTTCGTCTCGCGCCTCTGACGCCGGACCTCTGACATGACCGCCCCCCGTGCCTTCATCGCCGGCTGCGCCGGTCTTGCGCTCACCCCGGACGAGCGCCGCTTCTTCGCGGAGGCGGCGCCGTGGGGACTGATCCTGTTTCGTCGCAATGTCGAGACGCCGGAGCAGGTGAGGGCGCTGGTCGCCGATTTCCGCGCCGTGGTCGGCCGCCACGATGCGCCGGTGCTGATCGACCAGGAGGGCGGGCGCGTGCAGCGGCTCGGCCCGCCGCACTGGCCGGCCTATCCGCCCGCTGGCCGCTTCGCCGCCATGGCCGAGGCCGGGGATTTCTCCGCGGAAACGGCCGCCAGGGAGAACGCACGGGTGATGGCGGGCGATCTCGTAGCGCTCGGCATCACCGTCGATTGCGTGCCCTGCGCCGATCTGCGGCTGCCGGAGGGCCACGGCATCATCGGCGATCGCGCCTATGGCGCCGAGCCGGCGCAGGTGGCGCGGCTTGCCCGCGCGGTGGCCGAGGGCATGGGCGCGCGGGGCGTTCTGCCGGTGCTCAAACACATTCCGGGCCATGGCCGCGCCCGTGCCGACAGCCATGAAAGCCTGCCGGTGGTGGAGACCTCGCGCGCGGAGCTGGAGGCGACCGATTTCGCGGCGTTCCGGCCGCTGAGGGACCTGCCTCTCGGCATGACCGCGCATGTGGTCTACACCGCGATCGACGCGACGGCGCCGGCCACCACCTCGCGAGAGGTGATCGACGAGATCATTCGCGGCCATATCGGCTTCGACGGCGCCCTGATGAGCGACGATCTCTCGATGGGCGCGCTGTCCGGCTCGCTGGGCGAGCGGGCGGCGGCCTCCTTTGCCGCCGGCTGCGACCTGGCGCTCCATTGCAATGGCCGCATGGAGGAGATGGCCGAGGTGGCGGCGCATACGCCGTTGCTGGCCGGGGAGGCGGCACGGCGCTGCGCGGCGGCGCTGGAATGGAGCCCCGCCGCACGGGTGGCCGGGATTGAGGATTCCGCGACGTTTTCGGGTATGATCACGGCGTCCTGAACGCCGCCCCCGATCTCCGACGCCGACGATCACCATGGAACATACCCCTCTTGCCTTCGAGGCGGACGACGCCCGCATCCCGGGCGAGGGCGCGCTCGTCGTCGATGTCGATGGCTTCGAGGGGCCGCTCGACCTGCTGCTGGCGCTCGCCCGCACCCAGAAGGTGGACCTGTCCCGCATCTCCATCCTGGAGCTGGCCGAGCAGTATCTGCGCTTCGTCGAGGAGGCGCGCCGGGTGCGGCTGGAACTGGCGGCGGACTATCTGGTCATGGCGGCCTGGCTGGCGTTCCTGAAATCACGCCTGCTGCTGCCCGAGCCGCCCAAGGCGGAGGGGCCGAGCGCCGCCGATCTGGCGCAGGACCTCGCGGCGCGGCTGCAGCGCCTGGAGCGGATCCGCGCGGCCGCCGCGCATCTCGCCACCCGCGACCGCATCGGCCACGACGTCTTCGCGCGGGGCGCGCCGGAACCTCTGACCGGCGCGGCGCGGCCGGTCTATGAGGCCACCCTCTACGACCTGCTGGCGGCCTATGGCGCGCAACGGCAGAAGGTCGCGCTCTCGCAGGTGCGCTTCGCCCCGCGCAACGTCATCCCGCTCGCCGAGGCGCGCGAGCGCCTGGAGCGGATGATCGGGCGGCTCGATCCCGCCGGCGAGTGGTCGCGCCTCGACGGGCTGCTGATCGACTGGTTCGCCGATCCGAAGATGCGGGCGACCATGCTGGCCTCCAGCTTCTCTGCCAGCCTCGAGATGGTGCGCGAGGGGGTGATCGATCTCCAGCAGAGCGAGGCCTTCGCGCCGATCTATGTCCGTCGCCGCGACGCCGACGGTGAGCGGGGGCCGTCGCGTTGAGCGGGGACAACGGGGTGCCGGAGCGCGATGTCCATCTGCGCCTGCTCGAGGCCATGCTGTTCGCCGCCGGCGAGCCGCTCGACGAGGCGACGCTGGCGGCCCGTCTGCCGGAAGGCGTCGATCTGCGGCCGCTGATGGCGCAACTATCCGCCGATTATGCCGGCCGCGGCGTCAACCTGGTGCGCGTGGCGGGCAAATGGACATTGCGTACCGCCCCCGATCTCGGCTTCCTGCTGGCCCGCGACAAGCCCGAGCCGCGCAAGCTGTCGCGCGCGGCGCTGGAGACGCTGGCGATCATCGCCTATCACCAGCCGGTGACGCGGGCGGAGATCGAGGAGATCCGCGGCGTCTCCACCAGCAAGGGCACGCTCGACGTGCTGCTCGAATCCGGCTGGATCCGCATGCGCGGCCGTCGGCGCAGTCCCGGCCGGCCCGTAACCTATGGCACCGCGGAAAGCTTTCTCGTCCATTTCGGGCTGGAGTCGATCCAGGACCTGCCGGGGCTGGAGGAGCTCAAGGGGGCCGGCTTCGTTGACGCGCGCGTCACGGCCGGATTAACCGTGCCGCTGCCGAGCGACGAGATGGCGCTGGCGGACGACGAGGATCCGCTGGAGCCGGAACTCGACTTCGGCCTCGCGCCCGAGCCGGAGGAAATGGACGAGGTGCGGGAAGGCGAAGACGAGGGTTGAGGCCGGCTTTCCGGCCCGCACAGGGATCAAGCAACGCATGGACGACGTGCCGACCCGCACCCCGATCTCGCTGGCGAGCCGGCTGATCCTCGAAGGCGTGCATCACAGCTATGGCACCACCGCCGCCGCCAAGGGGATCGATCTCGTGATCGAGCCGGGGGAGATCGTGTGCCTGCTCGGCCCCTCCGGCTGCGGCAAGACCACGCTTCTGCGCCTCATCGCCGGCATCGAGCGCCCGAGCGCCGGGCGCATCCTGCTCGACAGGCGGGTGGTGGCGGGGCCGGACCAGTTCGTGCCGCCGGAGAAGCGGCACATCGGCCTCGTCTTTCAGGACTATGCGCTGTTTCCCCATCTCACCAATCTCGACAATGTGGCGTTCGGCCTGAAGGCGCTGCCCAGGGCCGAGGCGCTCGCCGAAGCCCGGCGGGCGCTGGAGCGCATGCGGCTCGGCCGCTATGCCGGGGACTATCCGCATGCGCTGTCCGGCGGCGAGCAGCAGCGCGTGGCGCTTGCGCGCGCACTTGTGACCCGGCCGGGAATCCTCCTGATGGACGAGCCGTTCTCCGGGCTCGACAGCCGGCTACGCGGCAGCGTGCGCGCCGAGACGCTGGACGTGGTGCGCGATGCCGGCGCGACCTGTGTCATCGTCACTCATGACCCCGAGGAGGCGATGCGCATGGGCGACCGCATCGCGCTGATGCGGGCGGGGCGAATCGTGCAGCTTGGCACGCCGGTGGCGCTGTACCGCGAGCCGATCGACCTGCCGGCGGCGCGTTTCTTCTGCGAGATCAACGAGGTGGCTGGAAGGGTCGCCGGCGGGCGGCTCGAAACCCCGCTCGGCAGCTTTGCGGCGCCGGGGCTCGGCGAGGGCACGCCGGCGGTCGCGGCGATCCGCCCGCAGGGGGTCGAGCTGCGGGCGCCGGGCTCGGGCGCCGCCGGGCGCGTGGTCGAGCACCGCTTCCTGGGCGAGCTCGACCTTTATGAAGTGGTGGTGGCCGGAATCGACCGGCCGCTGATCGTGCGGCGGCGCGGCACCGCCGGTCTCGGTGCCGGCCAGAATGTCGGCGTTCACATCGATATCGCCGAAGTTCTTGTTTTCGCCGCCACCGGACCTTAGATCACCTGTGCAGAGGGTCGGCAGGGTGCGACGCGACCGATGCCCATCACGCGGGCAGGGACTGCGCGAAAAAGCTGTTCCCACTTTTCCGCGCGATGCTCTAGTGTCCGGCCTCAGTTGCGACGCGCGCGCCAGGAGTTCCAGCCGCTTGGGGCAGGCGTTTCGGTCCAGGGAGTTTCTGATATGGGTTCGTTGAGCATCTGGCATTGGATCATCGTGCTGGTTGTCGTGCTGCTCCTCTTCGGCCGCGGCAAGCTGTCCGAGCTGATGGGCGATGCCGCCAAGGGCATCAAGGCATTCAAGAAGGGCATGGCCGACGATGACGAGACGGCGGCCAAGCCGGCCGAGCCGGTGCGCTCGCTCGACCACCAGAACAATGTCGAGGCCGAGCGCAGCAAGGTCGGCTGACGACGCCTGCGGCTTCCCTGCCAAGCGGGAAGCCAAGCTGCTTCCCGCCGGCGCGTTTCGCCGGCGCAAGGCGGCTTTGACGGCTTTCCGGCGCGAACAGGCGCTGGCGGAAGGTCGTCGGCGGACAGGCCACGGGCGCCGGGCCCGTGGATCGCACCTCATCGGATCGGGGAGGGCAGCCGACGCGCTGCCCCGTCATCTTCATGTTTGATATCGGCTGGTCCGAAATGCTGGTGATCGGCGTCGTGGCGCTGGTCGTGATCGGCCCCAAGGAATTGCCCGGCGTGATCCGCAATGTCGGACGCATGGTGGGCAAGCTGCGCCGCATGGCCGGCGAGTTCCAGGGCACCTTCCAGGAAGCGCTGCGCGAGGCCGATCTCGCGGATGTGAAGAAGACGCTGTCCGGCTTCGCCGACGACACGCAGAACAGCATCTCCAGCGTGCGCGACAGCGTCGCCGCCTCGATCCCCACCAATCCGCTGCACGACATCGAGCAGCAGCTGAAGGACGCGGCGACGCCGGTGGAGCGCAAGGACCTGCCGGTGCCCACCGATCCGGCAGCCACCCCGGTGGCGGCATTGGAGCCGAGCGAGCTGGAGCCGAACGCCTTCGAGAGCATCGAGGCCGAGGTGCGCGGCGCCGCCGATGCCATCGCCGGGACGGAGCCGGCGCCGATCGCGGCGGCGAGCGAGACCGCGCCGCCGGCCGTGTCTTCCCCCGACAAGCTCGCGGCGACGCCGGAGATTTCGGAACCGGAGATTTCGGCGGCGGTCGCCGATCTCGACCGTCCCTCGGCGGCGACGGACACCGGGCCCGCCGCACCTGGCTCCGAGACCGAGATCGCCGAGGCGGTGGCCGACCTCGACCATCCGCCGGCGACACCTGACGGCAAGACCTCCGAGATCAAGACCTCCGCGACCAAGACCGCCGCATCCGCGCCGCCGGCCGGCGAAGACGCCTCCAAGGCGAAGGGCGCCTAAGCATGAGCCAGGACGATATCGACGCCTCCAAGGCTCCGCTGATCGAGCACCTGATCGAGCTGCGGGCGCGGCTGATCAAATCGCTGATCGCCTTCTTCATCGCCTTCTTCGCCTGCTTCATGCTGGGCAAGGCGATCTACAACATCCTGCTCTGGCCCTATGAGTTCGCCGCCGGCGGCTCGCAGAACGTCAAGCTGATCTATACGGCGCCGCAGGAGTTCCTGTTCACCCAGATCAAGCTCGGCATGTTCGGGGCGGCGTTCATCTCCTTCCCGGTGGTGGCGGCGCAGGTCTACATGTTCGTGGCGCCGGGCCTCTACAAGCATGAGCGCGGCGCGTTCCTGCCCTATCTGATCGCCACGCCGATCTGCTTCGTCATCGGGGCGGCCTTCGTCTATTTCGTCGCCATGCCGCTGGCGATGACCTACTTCATCTCCATGCAGCAGCTGGCCGGGCCGGACTCGCCGGAAATCTCGCTGTTGCCGCAGGTGAGCGAATATCTGTCGCTGATCATGACGCTGATCTTCGCCTTCGGCATCTGCTTCCAGCTGCCGGTGATCCTCACCCTGCTGGCGCAGATCGGGGTGGTGACCTCCGACCAGCTGAAGAAGTTCCGCCGCTACGCCATCGTCGGCGCCTTCATCATCGCCGCGGTGCTGACGCCGCCGGACGTGGTGAGCCAGTTCTCGCTCGCCATCCCAACCCTGCTTCTCTACGAGGTCTCGGTCTTTCTGGTGCGTGTCGTCGAAAAGCGGCGGGCGGCGGCGGAGGCGGCGCGGGAGAACGCCGCCTGATCCCGGCGCCGGGTCGCGGCGACGTTTTCGGCCCGTCAGGCTTGTCGCGCTCCACTGCATTGGAGTAGGTCGAGGGCGTCCGGCACGGGCCGGAGACCGTCAGACGCGAGAGCGAGACTTCCATGCACGACATCAAGTGGATCCGCGAGGAGCCCGAGGGGCTCATCGACGCATTGGTACGGCGCGGCACGCCGGAGACCGAGGCGCGGTCTCTGGTGTCCTCGCTGCTGTCGCTCGACGAGCGTCGCCGCGCCGGCATCGTGAAGCTGGAAGAACTGCAGGCCCGCCGCAACGCCGCCTCCAAGGAGATCGGCGCCGCCAAGAAGGCCGGCGACAATGCCCGCGCCGAGGCGCTGATGGCGGAGGTGAACGGCTTCAAGACCGAGATCCCGGCGATCGAGGAGGACGTGAAGGCGGCCGAGGCCGAGCTGAACGACACCCTCGCCGCCATCCCCAACGCGCCGCTCGCCGAGGTGCCGTTCGGCAAGGACGAGCACGACAACGTGCCGTTCGATGCCGCGCCGCATGCGGAGATCGAGGGCTCGGCGCTTCCCATGCCGGCGATCCGCGCCTACGGGTTCACGCCGAAGCAGCATTTCGAGATCGGCGAGGCGCTGGGCTGGATGGACTTCGAGGCGGCGGCCAAGCTGTCCGGCGCCCGCTTCGTGGTGCTGAAGAGCCAGCTGGCGCGGCTGGAACGCGCCATCGGGCAGTTCTTCATCGACGCCCACACCGAGCAGCACGGCTATACCGAGGTGGCGCCGCCGGTGCTCGTCAAGGACGAGGCGATGTTCGGCACCGCGCAGCTGCCGAAGTTCCGCGAGGATCAGTTCCGCGCCGGCGAGGACATGTGGCTCATCCCCACCGCCGAGGTGCCGCTGACCAACCTCGTCGCGCAGTCGATCCTTTCCGAGGACGAGCTGCCGCTGCGCTTCACCGCGCTCACCAACTGCTTCCGCGCCGAGGCCGGGGCGGCGGGGCGCGATACGCGCGGCATGATCCGCCAGCACCAGTTCAGCAAGGTCGAGATGGTGGCGATCACCGCGCCTGAGAAATCGCTGGAGGAGCAGGAGCGCATGCTCGCCTGCGCGCAGGCGGTGTTGAAACAGCTGGGCCTGCATCACCGCGTCGTCACGCTGTGCACCGGCGACATGGGCTTCGCCTCGGCGCGCACCTTCGACATCGAGGTGTGGCTGCCGGGCCAGAACGCCTATCGCGAGATCTCCTCGGTCTCGACCTGCTCCGACTTCCAGGCGCGGCGGATGAACGCCCGCTACCGGCCGAAGGACAGCAAGGGCCCGCGCTTCGTCCACACGCTCAACGGCTCGGGCGTCGCGGTGGGGCGCGCCATGGTGGCGATCCTCGAGACCTACCAGAACGAGGACGGCTCGGTGACGGTGCCGGACGCGCTGGTGCCCTATATGGGCGGGCGCACCCGCATCGCGGCGAACTGAGCGCCGCCGATTGTGGGCTCCGCGTCATCGCGGAGCCTGCCGTCAGGTGATATCGGGGAAGGGGAGGCCGATTCCGTCGGCCGCCCGTTTCCCGCCGCGACGACGAATGGACAGGCCATGCGCATTCTCGTGACCAATGACGACGGCATCCACGCACCCGGGCTCGACGCCTGCGCGCGGATCGCCCGCGCCCTCTCCGACGATGTGTGGGTGGTGGCGCCGGAATTCGACCAGTCCGGCGTGTCGCATTCGCTGTCGCTCTCCGATCCGCTGCGGCTGCGGCAGGTGGAGGAGAAGCGCTTCGCGGTGAAGGGCACGCCGACCGATTGCGTGATCATGGCGGTGCGGCACATCCTGAAGGACGGCAAGCCCGACCTGGTGCTCTCCGGCGTCAATCGCGGCCAGAACGTCGCCGAGGATGTCGGCTATTCCGGCACGGTGGCGGGCGCCATGGAAGGCACGGTGCTCGGCATTCCCTCCATCGCGCTGTCGCAGGCCTATGGGCTGGCGACGCGCCACGCCCCCTCCTATGCGGCGGCCGAGCATCACGGGCCGCAGGTGATCCGCAAGCTGCTGGAGGAGGGGATCCCGCCGGGCCTGCTCATCAACGTCAACTTCCCCAACCGGCCGCCGGAAGAGGTGGCCGGCGTGCGGGTGACGGCGCAGGGCAAGCGCAACCAGGAACTGCTGCGCATCGACGAGCGCGCCGACGGACGCGGCAACCCCTATTTCTGGATCGCCTTCGAACGGCGCGTCTTCGAAACCGTGAACGGCTCCGACCTGCATGCGCTCGACCAGGGCTGCATCTCGGTGACGCCGCTGCGGCTGGACATGACCGACGAGCCGATGATGACCCTGTTGGCGCAAGTGTTCCACGGCTGATCTTCCGGGCGAGCGAGGGGCGGCGGCGATGGCGGTGGATGCGGACGGAACGGATGCCACGGCACGGGCGGCGCTGCTGCTGTCGCTGCGCCAGCGCGGGTTTCGCGACCGCGAGCTGCTGCGGGCCATGGAGCAGGTGCCACGCGAGATGTTCATCGCGCCGGCGTTCCGCCACCTCTCCTGGAGCGACCAGGCGCTGCCGATCGAGTGCGGCCAGAGCATCAGCCAGCCCTCGCTGGTGGCGCGGATGACCGAGGCGCTGGCGCCGGCGGCGGCGCATCGCGTGCTGGAGATCGGCACCGGCAGCGGCTACCAGGCGGCGGTGCTCGCCCATCTGGCGGGACGGGTGATCACGCTGGAGCGCTTCCATACGCTGGCGCAGGAGGCGCGGGCCCGCCTCAAGGCGCTGGAGCTCTCCAATGTCGACGTGGTGGTGGCGGACGGCCAGCACGGCTATCTCGCCACATCGCCCTATGATCGCATTCTCGTCACGGTTGCGGTGCGCGAGGTGCCGCCCGCGCTGCTTGCCCAGCTCAACCATGGCGGCGTGCTGGTGGCGCCGGTGGGCGAGTTGGACGGTACACAAGTACTGATGAAGATCGTCTCCACCCCGGCCGGGCTGGAACGGCGTGAGCTCGGGCGGGTGCGCTTCGTGCCGCTGTTGCCGGGCGTGGCCGAGATTCTGTAGCGATTCCGCCACGCTTTTGCCGTTTCGTGGGCCACGGCGCTGGCGGACTTAAGCCGATGTTTACCTATACGAGCCTTTAATCGTCCCCATGTTTGGCGTGCGGGTGATGGGTGCGATGCGCGGGTCTTTGATGCGTGAATCTTGGTCGGTGTCGGGCTCCCGGTCCTTCTTGCGATTGTCGGTTGTCGCGCTGCTCGGCGGTACCGCGGCGGCGTGCAGCTCCGATGTCGGTCGCTTCCAGAATCCCAACCAGAGCCCGTTCGCCGCACAGTCGGCGCCGGCCTATACCGGATCGATCGCCTCGGCGCCGACCGGCCAGGTCCAGTCCGCGCCGATGGGGGCTCCCTCCTATGGCGCGCCGCAGCCGGTCGCCTCGACGTCCTACGGCGCGCCGCAGCCGAATTATGCGGCGGCGCCGGCCTATGGTCGCCCGCAAACCTATGGCGCCCCGCAGGCGCAGCCGCAGGGCTACGGCCAGCCGCAGCAGCTCGCCGCGGTGACGCCGGCCCAGCAGCCCCTCTACGGCACCTATGCGGCGCCGCAGGCCGCCGCCCCGGTGCGCCAGCCGGCACCCGTCGCCGCCGCGCCCGTGCTGCACGCGCCGGCCGCCGCCGCGAAGCCGTCGATGGCCGCTGCCGGCGCCGCGCATGTGGTCGCCTCCGGCGAGACGCTGAACTCGCTGTCGCGCCGCTACAATGTGCCGGTCTCGCAGATCGCGGCGGCTAACGGCCTCGACACCAATTCCCAGGTGCGCATCGGTCAGAGCGTGGTGATCCCCGGCGCCAGCGCGGCGGTCGCCGCCAAGCCGGCCGTGGCGCCGGCTCCGGTCGCCGCTGCCAAGCCGGCGACCACCATGCCGGTGGCGACGACACCCGTCGCGACCGCTCCGGCCGCTGCATCCACGGCCGTCGCGGCGGCACCGGCCGCCAAGCCTCTCGCTCCCGCCAATTCGGCCAAGCCGGCCCCGGCCGCCGTCGCGGCGGCGCCGCTCGCCGCGCCGGCCGAGCCCAAGGCGCAGACCATCGCCGCCGTGAAGCCTTCCGAGCCGGTCGAGGAAACCCGCACCGCGAGCGGCGTGCAGTTCCGCTGGCCGGTGCGCGGGCGCATCATTTCCGGCTACGGGCCGAAGCCCGGCGGGCAGACCAATGAGGGCATCAACGTCTCGGTGCCGGAAGGCACCTCGGTGAAGGCCGCCGAGGACGGCGTCGTCGCCTATGCCGGCAGCGAGCTGAAGGGCTATGGCAACCTGGTGTTGGTGAAGCATGCCGACGGCTGGGTCACCGCCTATGCCCACAACAGCGCGCTCGACGTGAAGAAGGGCGATACGGTGAAGCGCGGCCAGGTGATCGCCAAGGCCGGCCAGACCGGAAACGTCTCCTCGCCGCAGGTGCATTTCGAGATCCGCAAGGGATCGCAGGCGATGGATCCGTCGCAGTATCTCGCCGGTCTCTGAGTTTCGCCGGCCCTTCCGATCCCGGCGACCTTCAGACCGCGCCCCGCCGCAAGGCCGGGCGCGGTTTTGTTTTGCCGGTCAGCGCTCGGTCAGCGCGACGCCGAGGCGGCCGGCGAGGTCCTGCACATATTGCCAGGCCGTGCGGCCGGAACGGGCGCCGCGCGTGGTCGACCATTCCAGCGACTCGCGGCGCAGCGTCTCCTCGTCGATGGGCAGCTCGAAGCGGGCGGCATAGCCGTTGACCATCGCCAGATAGTCGTCCTGCGAACATTTGTGGAAGCCGAGCCAGAGGCCGAAGCGGTCCGACAGCGAGACCTTCTCCTCCACCGCCTCGCCGGGATTGATGGCGGTGGAACGCTCATTCTCCATCATGTCGCGCGGCAGCAGGTGCCGGCGGTTGGAGGTGGCGTAGAAAATGACGTTCTCCGGCCGGCCCTCGATGCCGCCCTCAAGCACCGCCTTGAGCGACTTGTAGGAGGTATCGTCATGGTCGAAGGACAGGTCGTCGCAGAACACGATGAAATGGAACGGCGCGGGCCGCATCAGGCTCATCAGGGCCGGCAGCGTCTCGATGTCCTCGCGGTGGATCTCGATCAGCTTCAACGGCGGCAGGCCGTCGGCGGCGAGGGCGGCATTGACCTCGGCATGGGCGGCCTTGACCAGCGAGCTCTTGCCCATGCCGCGCGCGCCCCACAGCAGCGCGTTGTTGGCGGGCAGGCCGCGGGCGAAGCGATTGGTGTTGTCCACCAGCTGGTCGCGCGTGCGGTCGATGCCCTTCAGAAGCTCCATCGCCACCCGGCTGACGCGCGGCACCGGCTCCAGCCGATGTCCCTCAGCGTGCCAGACATAGGCGTCCGCGACGGTGAAATCCACGGCCGTGGCGGCCGGCGGGGCGAGGCGGTCGAGCGCATCGGCGATGCGCGCGAGAACCGCTCCGAGATCGTCCGAGGTGTGGGTCATGATGGGGCTCCTTGCGGAGCCGGAATAGCCACCCGCGGCCGGCGACACAAGCGCAACCGTAACGCCGGTTACTCCTTTCGCAGACGTGACCCTGCGGCGCGCTGACGGCGTTTGCATTCGGCAGGCGCGTCAGTATAGTCCGCGCCGCTTCGCCGGGCCTGTTGCCCGCCAACTTTTCGACGGACAAGGAACCCCTATGCTGATCACGCCCGCCTATGCGCAGGCCGCCGGCCCGGGCGGTACCGACATGCTGATGTCGCTGCTGCCTTTCGTTCTGATCTTCGTGATCATGTATTTCCTGATCCTGCGTCCGCAGCAGAAGAAGGTGAAGGCCCACCAGGAACTGGTGAAGGGCATCCGCCGTGGCGACACGGTGGTCACCTCCGGCGGTCTCGTCGGCAAGGTCGCCCGTGTCGTCGACGACAACGAGATCGAGCTGCAGGTCGGCGAGGGCGTGAAGATCCGCCAGCTGCGCGGCATGATCTCGGAAGTGCGCGCCAAGGGCGAGCCGGCCAAGGAGGACGGCGCCTCCTGAGGCGCCCCGTTCCGCAAAAGTTGAAAGATTTTTGCGATGGGAACATGCTCCCGGCCTCAGGATCGGGAGCGCTTTCAGACGGCCGGGCGCCTCGGTCCGGCCGGAAGGGGCTTCAGCGGCGCGCCTGAAGGCGGGCGGCCGGAAAGAACGACATGCTCTATTTCTCCAGATGGAAAGCGCTGGCGATCGTGGTTCTCTCCGCGATCATCTGCCTCATGGTAGTGCCCAGCCTGTTGTCGCCGACCGCTTTCGAGAAGCTGCCCGGCTTCCTGCAACGCAAGATCGTGCTCGGTCTCGATCTGCAGGGCGGCTCCTACATCGTGCTCGAGGTGCAGCAGAACGACGTGCGCCAGATGCGGCTCACCCAGCTGCGCGACGATTCCCGCCGGCTGCTGCGCGATGCCAAGATCGGCTTCAGCAACGTGGCCATCCAGGGCGACGCGGTGATCGTGCGGGTGCGCGAGGCCAATGACGGCGATGCGGCGCTCGCCAAGCTGCGCGAGCTCGCCCAGCCGATCGGCGGGGTGATGGCGGGCGGCGGCCAGCTCGACACCGACGTGTCGCTGAGCGGCGACACCATCCGCATCGCGCCCTCGGCCGCCGGCCTGCAGGCGCGCACCATCCAGGCGGTGTCGCAATCCATCGAGATCATCCGCAAGCGTATCGACCAGCTCGGCACCACCGAGCCGTCGATCCAGCGCCAGGGCGCCGACCGCATCCAGGTGCAGGTGCCGGGCCTGCAGGATCCCTCGCGGCTGAAGGCGCTGCTCGGCCAGACCGCCCAGCTGACCTTCCGTCTCGTCGATACCTCGGTGAATGCGCAGCAGGCGCTGCAGGGCCGTCCGCCGGCCGGTACCGATATCCTCTATTCGCAGGACAACCCGCCGCAGCCCTATGTCATCGAGCAGCGGGTGCTGGTGGCCGGCGAGGACCTGACCGACGCGCAGCCGAGCTTCGACCCGCAGACGCGCGAGCCGGTGGTGACCTTCCGCTTCAACACCAACGGCGCGCGGCGCTTCGCCGAGGCGACGCAGGCCAATGTCGGCCGGCCCTTCGCCATCATCCTCGACAACCATGTGATCTCCGCGCCGGTGATCCGCGAGCCGATCCTCGGCGGTTCCGGCCAGATCAGCGGCAATTTCAGCGTGCAGCAGGCCAACGACCTCGCCATCCTCCTGCGTGCCGGCGCGCTGCCGGTGCCGCTGCAGGTGGTGGAGGAGCGCACGGTCGGCCCCGGCCTCGGCGCCGATTCGATCCAGGCCGGCCTCGTCGCCTCCATCGTCGGCGCGGTGCTGGTCGCGCTGTTCATGATCGCCACCTACGGCCTGTTCGGCGTCATCGCGGTGGTCGCGGTGGCGGTGAACGTCGGCATGATCTTCGGCATTCTCGCCATGCTGGGGGCCACGCTGACGCTGCCCGGCATCGCCGGCGTGGTGCTCACCGTCGGCATCGCGGTCGATTCCAACGTGCTGATCTATGAGCGCATCCGCGAGGAGGCGCGGGCGGGCCGCTCGGCGATCTCCGCCATCGATGCCGGCTTCTCGCGCGCGCTGGCGACCATCCTCGATTCGAACATCACCACCTTCATCGCGGCGGCGGTGCTGTTCTATGTCGGTTCCGGCCCGGTGCGCGGCTTCGCCATCACCTTCGGCATCGGCATCGTCACCACCGTGTTCACCGCCTTCACGCTGACCCGCCTGATGGCGGCTGTCTGGGTGCGCTGGAAGCGCCCCCAGCGCGTGCCGATCTGAGAAAGGCGAGCGTTTCCCATGCGTCTGCTCCGCATCGTCCCGGACGACACCAAATTCGACTTCATGCGCTTCCGGCGCATCAGCTTCCCGATCTCGGCGCTGCTGTCGATCGTGGCGCTCGTCGCCTTCATGACCGTCGGGCTGAATTTCGGCATCGACTTCAAGGGTGGCACGCTGCTCGAGGTGCGCTACCCCAACAACACGCTGAACATTGCCGATGTGCGCTCCAAGCTCGAATCGCTCGAGCTCGGCGAGGTGCAGATCCAGGAGATCGGCAGCGACGGCGAGGTGCTGATCCGCGTCGCCCAGCAGCCGGGCGGCGAACAGGCCCAGCAGGCGGTGGTGGGCAAGGTGCGCACCGCGCTCGGCGACGCGGTGGAATATCGCCGCGTCGAGGTAGTCGGCCCGCGCGTGTCGCAGGAATTGCTCAGCTACGGCATCGTCGGCCTGATCGCCGCGGTGTTCTGCATCCTCGTCTATCTGTGGTTCCGCTTCGAGTGGCAGTTCGCGCTCGGCGCCTCGATCGCCAACTTCCACGACATCGTGCTGACCATCGGGTTCATGGCGATCTTCAGGATCGACTTCGACCTGACCAGCGTGGCGGCGCTGCTGACCATTCTCGGCTATTCGCTGAACGACACCATCGTCATCTACGACCGCATCCGCGAGATGCTGCGGCGCTACAAGAAGATGCCGATCGACGAGTTGCTGAACGCCTCCATCAACTCGACACTGTCGCGTTCGGTGATCACCCATGTCACCGTCACCCTGGCGCTGCTGTCGCTGGTGCTGTTCGGCGGGCGGGCGATCCATTCCTTCTCGGTGACGATGATGTTCGGCGTGGTGCTGGTCGGCACCTACACCTCGATCTTCATCGCCTCGCCGCTGCTGATCTATCTCGGCGTCACCACCCGCACCATGGCGGAGAAGGATGCCGAGGCGAAGACCGCCAAGGCGGAAGGCAAGCCCGCGACGGGAAAGCCGGCTCGCCCCTGATCTGACGTGAGGCCGGAGCGCCGCTGGGGCGCTCCGACGCGGAGCTGAGAATGGCCACGTCCGACGCTCATCTGCCGCGCCAGGTGCCGATCGACGGCTACGGTGCCGGCTTCTTCCACTTTGCCGGCATGGCGTCGGAAGGGTCGATCCTCGCCTTGCCGAGCGGCATCCATGCCTGGCGGATCGACGGGGTGGCCGGGATCGACGCGGCCGCGCTGGCGCCCGTGCTGGCCGAGAGCGCGGATATCGACATGCTGATCATCGGCACCGGTGTCGAGCCCTGGGCGGTGCCGGACGCGCTGCGCTGGCGGCTGCGCGACGTCGGCATCGGCATCGACGCCATGCCCACCCGGGCGGCGGCCTCCACCTACAATGTCCTGCTGGCCGAGGGCCGGCCGGTGGCGGCCGCCCTGTTGGCGTTGCGCTGAGGGCCGGGCGGGTGGAAGCGCCGGATACCAACATCGCCTATTGCACGCAGCTGGTGCGCGATTTCGATCGCGACCGCTATATCGCCAGCCTCTACGCGCCGGAGACCACGCGCGGGGCGCTGATGGCGCTGCACGCCTTCAATGTCGAGGTGTCGCGCGTGCGGGAAGCGATCACCAATCCGCTGGCCGGGGAAGTCCGGCTGCAATGGTGGAGCGACGCGCTGATCGGCGACGCGCGCGGCGACGTGAAGGCCAATCCGGTCGCCGCGGCGCTGATCGACGCGATCAACCGGCACAGCCTGCCGCGGCAGACCTTCTTCGCGCTGATCGATGCGCGCATCTTCGATCTCTATGACGACCCGATGCCGAGCGTGAACGATCTCGAAGGCTATGCCGGGGAGACGTCGTCGGCGTTGATCCGGCTGGGCACGCTGATCCTGACCGGCGCCGCGCCGGGACCGGGAGGGGAGCGGGCGCTCGCCGATGCCGCCGGCCATGCCGGGGTCGCCTATGCGGTGACGGGGCTGCTGCGCGCCTTTCCCCACCATGCGCGGCGCGGACAGTGCTATGTGCCGCTCGACCTGCTGAAGGCGCACGGCGTGGGGCGCGAGGCGGCGGTGTCGGGCACGCCGACGCCGGGCCTCATCGCGGCGCTGGCCGATCTGCGCAACTTGGCGCGGCGGCACTATGAACAGGCCATGGCGGCGCTCGGCGGGGTCGATCCGGCGAATTATCCGGTGTTCCTGCCGCTGGCGCTGGTGCCGGGCGACCTCGCCCGCATGGGGCGGGCGCATGATCCCTTCGTGCGGGTGCCGGCGCTCTCGCCGCTGCGGCGGATGTGGCGCCTGTGGGGAGCGGCCCGCTCATTCGGGAAGGCATCCGGCGGCAAGGCGTTCCGCGGCTGACGCAGACCGGCCGGCGGATGCCGGCTCAGCCGCGATTATAGGCATCCTCGAGGCGGACGATGTCGTCCTCGCCGAGATAGGAGCCGGTCTGCACCTCGATGAGCTCCAGCGGGATGCGGCCGGGATTGGCCAGCCGGTGGACGCCGCCGAGCGGCAGATAGGTGGACTCGTTCTCGCGCACCTCGAACACCCGGCCGTCCAGCGTCACCTCGGCGGTGCCCTTCACCACGACCCAGTGCTCGGCGCGGTGATGGTGCTTCTGCAGCGATAGCCGCCCGCCGGGCTCGACGACGATCTTCTTCACGTGGAAGCCTTCGCCGCGGCAAATGCTCTGGTAGCTGCCCCAGGGGCGATGCACCTTCACATGCTCGGTGGCGGCGTTGTGCCGTTCGCTTTTCAGCTTGCCGACCAGCGCCTTGACGTCCTGCGCGCGATCGACCGGCATCACCAGCACCGCATCCTCGGTGGCGATGACCGAGACGGCGTCGAGCCCGATGCCGGCGACCAGCGGTCCATCCGAATGGAAGTACGAATTGCGGCTGTCGAGCAGCGCCACCGGCCCATGCGCGACATTGCCGGCCGCGTCGCCTTCGGCGAGCTCGTGCAATGCGTTCCACGAGCCGACATCCGACCAGCGGAAGCGCGCCTCGACGACGGCGGCGCATCGCGTGTGCTCCATCACCGCGTAGTCGATGGACTTGGCCGGCGCCGCGGCGAAGGCGCCGGGGTCCAGCTTGATGAAGCCGAGATCCTCGAAGGCGGTCTCCACCGCCTCGCGAACCGCCTCGACCATTGCCGGCTCGAAGCGGGCGGCTTCCTCCACCAGCAGGCCGGCGGGGAAGCAGAAATTGCCGGAGTTCCACAGATAGCCCTCCGCCAGGTAGCGGGCGGCGGTGGCGAGATCGGGCTTCTCGACGAAGGCGGCGACGGGGCGGGCACCGCCCGGGCCGGGCTCGCCGCCGGGGCGGATATAGCCATAGGCGGTGGACGCCTCGGTGGGGGTGATGCCGAAGGTGACGATCTGCCCCGCCGCCGCTGCCGCCGCGCCGGCGCGACAGGCATCGAGGAACAGCGGCGCGTCGCGCACCACATGATCGGCGGCGAGCGCCAGCACCAGGCAGCCCTCCCCATGCAGCTTGCGGGCGATCAGGGCGGCCGCGATCAGTGCCGGGCCGGAATCGCGACGCACGGGCTCCAGCGCCACCGTCACCTCCATGCCGATCTCGGCGGCCTGGCGGCGGGCGAAGAAGCGGAAATCCTCATGGGTGAGCACGAGGGGAGGGGCGAACAGCGAGCGGTCGGATACGCGCTGCAGCGTCTGCTGGTAGAGCGTTTGGGAGCCTGTGAGCACCTGGAACTGCTTGGGAAGGCTGTCGCGCGAGACCGGCCACAGCCGCGTGCCGCTGCCGCCGGCCAGAACCACGGGAACGATCGGCGAGGGAGATAGCATCGCAAGGGGGCTCCGGCTGTGGCGCATGCGTGACCCTATGGAACGCCATCGCCGGAAGCAGCTCAAGTGCCGGACGCTGTTGGCGAATGCGACACGGGCGGCATCGAGCGGGATTTCGGGAAGGGTGGGCGCGGTGCCCCTATCCGGTCGGCCACCTCATGCGGCCCATCGGCCGGGGACACCGAGCTCCCGGAACCCGCCTCGCGGCCGCGCGTTGACGGCGCGGCGAAGGTGCGTGGAGAGGCGGGCGACACGGTGAACATCCAGCGGGGCGTGATCGGCGAGGCGGCGGGACAGGCGACCGACCAGATGGGCCATCCGGTGCGCGGTGGCTTGCGTGGGGCGCGGAGCGGGCAGGCCGATCTCCTCTGGCTGCGCCTGTCGCAACTCGCCGCGATCACGCTGGCGGCACTGGCGCTCGCCGGGGTGCTGGTGGTGGCACGCGCGGTACTCATCCCCATCGTCGCGGCGGTGATCATCGGCAGCGTCATCGGTCCTTTCATCGAGGCGCTGGCCCGGAGGGGTATTCCGTCGCCGGTGGCGGCAGTGCTGATCGTGATCGCCATGGTCGCGGCCTTCTACGGGGCGACCACGGTGCTGGCGGGTCCGCTCGCCAGCTGGATCGAGCGGGCGCCCGAGATCGGCGAGATATTGCGCGAGCGCTTCGCGACCCTGCGCCCGGCGGTGCAGCGGATGCTGTCCTTCGTCGAGGCGCTCGAATCGATCGGTCGGGCCACCGAACCGCCGGTGGCTGTCACCATTTCCGATTCCCGCATGCTGGAGAGCGCGATCGGGATGGTGACGCCGGCGCTCGGGGCGCTGATCCTGTTCGTGGGCTCGCTGCTGTTCTTCCTTGCCGGGCGGATCCAGATCAAGCGCAAGGTGGTGCAGGCGATCGGCCCGCGTGCGGGACGACTGACGGCGCTCAAGGTCTTCCGCGAGATCGAGACGCGGCTCGGCACCTATCTCGTCACCGCGACCTTCATCAATGTCGGGCTCGGCGTGGCCACCGGTCTCCTGACGTGGAGCCTGGGGCTGCCGACCCCGATCATGTGGGCCGTGCTCGCGGCGGTGCTGAACTACATTCCCTATGTCGGGCCGGCGGCGATGACGCTCGTCCTCGCCATGGTCGGCATCGTCAGCTTTCCGAATCTGGTCGAGGGCCTGTTGCCGGCGGCGCTGTTCGTGGTGATCACCTCGATCGAAGGCCAGTTCCTGACGCCGCTGATCGTCGGCCGGCGCGTGGCGCTCAATCCTTTCGCGGTATTCCTCTCCATGGCACTGTGGACATGGCTGTGGGGCCCCGTGGGCACCTTCCTGTCGGTGCCGCTGCTGATTGCCGCCATGGCGCTGGTGGACGCGCTGCTGGCCGCGAGGCGGCCGCAACTGCCCGGCTGAAGACACTGTCCACAGGCCCCGCGCGCACCGGACGACGAGGGCGCTTGACACCCCGCCGCCGCTGCCTTAACACCCGCCGCACTCGACGGGCGGTCCACACAGTGACCCGGTCGTTGGGGGTGTAGCTCAGTTGGTTAGAGCGCCGGCCTGTCACGCCGGAGGTCGCGGGTTCGAGCCCCGTCACTCCCGCCATTCAAATAAATTCTCCAGCGATCATCACGGCACGGCCGGCGGGAACATCCCGGTGGCGCCGACTATTGTCGGGTCCGATCAAGGCCTTGGTCGCGCATTCCGGCAACGGCGTTTTCCTGTGCCGCGAGCCGGCGATCGCCGGTTGCCCCGTGCTCCCTTTCTTGTGCGCACTTTCGAGGATTTGTCCCCTCCGATCCGTGCTAGCCTCTCTGAATGACCACCAACATCGAAGTCAGAGCGAGAGCCTTGTGCATGGCGGATCTGCGGCCCCGCGTGGCGGCAGGCCTGCTCGACGGCGTGGTCGACCGGCTCTGGCCGGTCG
This sequence comes from Ancylobacter oerskovii, assembly GCF_018390555.1. GTDB lineage: Bacteria > Pseudomonadota > Alphaproteobacteria > Rhizobiales > Xanthobacteraceae > Ancylobacter > Ancylobacter oerskovii. Next base: position 792,568 of record NZ_JAHBGB010000044.1, read on the forward strand.
TCGCCCGCGAGATCCAGGGCAACGTGTTGGACACGAAGGCGGAGAGGGATCCCCCTGATCTCGCCGCCCGGGTTGCCGAGTATAAGCGTCTGCGCGGCTGATCGCCGCCATTCGGGGCTGGCGGGCTTCGAGCCGCACTCAGAGACCGGCGAGAAGTTGCGGCTGCTCCCGCGCGACGATCTCGTGCAGGACGTCGATGAAATCGGCGACATTGGCGGAGGGCGTCTCGCCGCGGCGGGTGATGATCCCCAGCGGACCGAGCTGGTTCGGCAACTCGATGGGCAGGCGCTTGAAGGTATCGCGCCCGACGCCTTCCATCAGGATCGATTTCGGCAGGCAGGCGATCATGCCGGCCTCGCGCACCAGATGCAGGGTGGCGAAGATCGAGGTGGTCTCCACCAGATTGTTCAGCACGCCCACCCCCGCCTCCACGAAGGATTGATCGATCAACCCCCGCATCGGGCTGGTCTTCTGCTGCAAGACCCACGGCATATGAGCGGTTTCGGCCAGGGTCAGCCGCTTCACTCCCGCCAGGGGATGTTGGGCGGAGACAAAGATCCACAGTTCCTCGTGGGCGAGCGGCTCCAGGTCGAAGGCCAGCGCGTTGCTCGGATCGGTAAAGCGACCCAGCGCCATGGAGATCTCGTTGCGTTCCAGCGCGTCGAGCAGGATGTCGCTGGTGGCGGCGAGCAGCTGGATGGTCATCAGCGGACGCCGGCGCTTCAGTTCGGCGATCGCCTTGGGCAGCAGGCCGGGCGTCGTCGCCATGATGGCGCCGATGGACAGCGCGCCGAAGCCGCCGGCCTTCAGATTGTCCAGCCCGTCGGCGAAGCTGCCGGCCTCCCGCAGGGTGCGGGCGGCATAGCCGGCGACGAAGGCGCCGATCTCCGTGGGCAGCATCGCGCGCGGCGTGCGCTCGAACAGCCGCACCCCGAGCAGCGTCTCCGCGTCCTGCAGGATCTTCGAGGCCGCGGGCTGCGTCATGTTCATCTCGGCGGCGACGCGGTGGAGATTGCCGCCGCGCGCCAGGAGATCGATGAGCCGCAAATGCCGGAAGCGCAGCCGGGTGGCGAGAGCGGTGAAGGAGGTGGATGCCATCTGTCGATAACCGGATGGAATTGATCAAGTCGAACATTTCATTATCCCGTTATCGAGCCAGTCGCTACGGAATCCGGCCCAAGAAAGTCCTCCAGCCTCAAGGCTGGCGAAACTCAGGGAAGGAGCGTTCGCGATGAAGCTGGTCCGTTACGGTGAACCGGGGGCGGAGCGTCCCGCCATCCTCGACGCGCAGGGCGTGCTGCGCGACCTCTCCGGCATCGTGCCCGATATCGGCGGCGCGACGCTGCTGCCGGAAGGCCTCGCCAAGATCGCCGCGCTCGATTTGTCGAGCCTGCCGGCCGTCGAGGGCAATCCCCGCATCGGCGCCTGCGTCGGGCAGGTCGGCAAGTTCATCTGCGTCGGCCTCAACTACACCGACCACGCCGCCGAATCCGGCATGGCGATCCCCGACGAGCCGGTGCTGTTCATGAAGACCACCAGCTGCATCGTCGGCCCCAATGACGACGTCGAGATCCCCCGCGGTTCGGAAAAGACCGACTGGGAGGTCGAGCTCGGCATCGTCATCGGCAAGACCGCCAAATACGTGTCGAAGGAAGACGCCTACGACCACATCGCCGGCTATTGCGTGATCAACGACGTCTCCGAGCGCCACTTCCAGCTCGAGCGCGGCGGCCAGTGGGACAAGGGCAAGGGCTGCGACACCTTCGGCCCGATCGGCCCGTGGCTGGTCACTACCGACGAGATCACCGACCCGCACGTGCTCGACATGTGGCTGGAGGTCGACGGCAAGCGCTACCAGAACGGCTCGACCCGCACGATGATCTTCGACGTGCCGACCATCGTCTCCTATTGCAGCCAGTTCATGAGCCTGCAGCCGGGCGACATCATCTCCACCGGCACCCCGCCGGGTGTCGGCCTCGGCCAGAAGCCGCCGGTCTATCTCAAGGCCGGCCAGACCATGCGCCTCGCCATTTCCGGCCTCGGCGAGCAGCAGCAGACCACCGTTCCGGCGGCGTGAGGAATTAGCCCGATGAACAAGCTCGACCTCACCGGCCGCGTGGCCATCATCACCGGCGGCGCCCGCGGCATCGGCTACGCCACCGCCGAGCGCATGCTCGCCTCCGGCGCCTCCGTCGCGCTGTGGGACATCGACGCCGCCCGCCTCGACGAGGCGGCCGCTGCGCTGGGCACGCTCGGCAAGGTGTCTACCCATGTCGTCGAACTGACCGACGAGGCTTCCGTCACCGCCGCCACCGAGGCGACGGCGGCGGCGCATGGCAAGATCGACATCCTCGTCAACAATGCCGGCATCACCGGCGGCAACGGCAAGCTGTGGGAACTCGACACCGAGACCTGGCGCCGGGTGATCGACGTCAACCTCGTCGGGCCGTTCCTGACCTGCAAGGCGGTGGTGCCGCACCTGATCAAGAACGGCTGGGGGCGCATCGTCAACGTCGCCTCCATCGCCGGCAAGGAAGGCAACCCGAACGCCTCGCACTATTCGGCGTCGAAGGCCGGGCTGATCGGGCTGACCAAGTCGCTCGGCAAGGAACTGGCCACCTCGAACATCCTCGTCAACGCCATCACCCCGGCGGCGGCGAAGACCGAGATCTTCAACCAGATGAAGCAGGAGCACATCGACTTCATGCTGTCGAAGATCCCGATGAACCGCTTCCTGGCGGTCGACGAGGCGGCGGCGCTGATCTCGTGGCTGTCCTCCGAGGATTGCGCCTTCTCCACCGGCGCCGTGTTCGACATCTCCGGCGGCCGCGCCGTCTACTGAGGCGGCGCCGGGCGACCGGCGGCTTCTCCAACAATCAACAAGATCGCCACCGCCGGGCCGATCCCGGACGCGCGGGCGGCACATGTCCAGCCAACAAGGGAGGGCGCCCGCATGGTCGCGCAGACACCGGCTCTACTTTCGACCATCAGCAAGGTCACCAAGCGGCTGCTGCCGTTCCTGCTGCTGATGTACATCCTGGCCTTCCTCGACCGCGCCAATGTGGGCTTCGCCAAGGCGGCCTTCCAGGCCGATACCGGCATCTCCAACGCGGCCTTCGCCTTCGGCGCCTCGATCTTCTTCCTGGGCTACGCCCTGTTCGAGGTGCCCTCCAACCTGATCATGCACCGCGTCGGCGCCAAGATCTGGATGGCCCGCATCATGGTGACCTGGGGCCTGATCTCGGCGGCGATGATGTTCGCCCATAACGAGACCACCTTCTACATCCTGCGCGTGCTGCTCGGCATCGCCGAGGCCGGCTTCTTCCCCGGCGTGATCCTGTATCTCACCTACTGGTTCCCGTCCTTCGCGCGCGGCCGGGCCATGGGCCTGTTCTATTTCGGCGCCCCGCTCGCCTTCATCTTCGGCTCGCCGCTGTCCGGCCTGCTGTTGGAGTTCCAGGGCATTGGCGGCCTGCATGGCTGGCAGTGGATGTTCATGGTGGAAGGCCTGCTCGCCTCCATCGTCGGCGTCTGGGCGTATTTCTACCTCGACAACAAGCCGGCCGACGCCAAGTGGCTGACCCCGGCCGAGAAGACCGTCCTGCAGGATGCCCTCAATGCCGAGGACACGGTGAAGCAGTCGCACGGCCCGCGCGGCACGCTCGCCGCGCTGAAGAACGGCCGCGTGCTCTATTTCTCGCTGATCTACTTCATCATCCAGATGAGCGTGTACGGCGTGGTGTTCTACCTGCCGACCCAGGTCGCCGGGTTGCTGGGCACCAAGGTTGGCCTGATGGTCGGCATCGTCACCGCCATTCCGTGGGTGTGCGCCATGCTCGCCACCTACTATCTGCCGAAGCTGTCCGACCAGACCGGCGAGCGTCGCCTGTTCGCCGGCGGCATCCTCGTCGTCTGCGCCGCCGGCATCGCCGCCTCGGTGGCCTCGGGCTCGCCGCTGCTGTCGATGATCGCGCTGTGCTTCGCGGCGGCCGGCTTCATCTCGGTGCAGCCGATCTTCTGGACCCTGCCGACCGGCTATCTCGGCGGCGTCGCGGCGGCCGGCGGCATCGCGCTGATCAACTCGCTCGGTTCGCTCGGCGGCTTCGTGGCGCCGAACGTGAAGAACTGGGCCGAAGCCACCTTCGAATCCGGCTCGGCTGGCCTCTACCTGCTGGCCGGCACGACGCTGATCGGCGCCATCCTCGTCTTCGCGCTGGCCGCCATCGGGGTGGGCCGCGAGGCCCGCTCGGGCGCGGCGGCGACCAGTCGCTGAACGCCACATATCGACGACCGCGGCCGTCGCTGAGGCGGCCGCGGCTTCCTTCTACTGGGAGCTCGACACATCATGTCCATGCCGACCATCAAGGCCGTCCGGGCCTTCACCGTCCGCGGCGGCGGCGCCGACTATCATGACCAGGCCGGCGGCCACTGGATCGACGACCACATCGGCACGCCGATGGGCAAGTACCCTGAGTACCGCCAGAGCCGCCAGAGCTTCGGCATCAACGTGCTGGGCACGCTGGTGGTGGAGATCGAGGCCTCCGACGGCACGGTGGGCTTCGCGGTGACCACCGCCGGCGAGATCGGCGCCTTCATCGTCGAGAAGCACCTGTCCCGCTTCCTGATCGGCCGTCAGGTCACCGAGATCGAGAAGATCTGGGACCAGATGTATTTCGCCACCCAGTATTACGGCCGCAAGGGCGTGGTGCTGAACACCATCTCCGGCGTCGACCTCGCGCTGTGGGACCTGCTCGCCAAGGTGCGCAAGGAGCCCGTCCACGCGCTGCTCGGCGGCCCGGTGCGCGACGAATTGCAGTTCTACGCCACCGGCGCTCGGCCGGACCTTGCCAAGCAGATGGGCTTCATCGGCGGCAAGCTGCCGCTGCACCATGTGCCGGCCGAGGGCGAGGAGGGCCTGAAGAAGAACATCGAGCTGCTCGCCGAGATGCGCTCGCGCTGCGGCGACGACTTCTGGCTGATGTATGACTGCTGGATGAGCCTCGACCTCAACTACGCGACCAAGCTCGCCCACAAGGCTCACGAGTACGGCCTGAAGTGGATCGAGGAGGCGCTGTCGCCGGACGACTATTGGGGCTATGCCGAGCTGCGCAAGAACGTGCCGAAGGGCATGCTGGTCACCACCGGCGAGCATGAGGCGACCCGCTGGGGCTTCAAGCTGCTGCTGGAGATGGGCTGCTGCGACATCATCCAGCCGGATGTCGGCTGGTGCGGCGGCGTCACCGAGCTGATCAAGATCTCGGCGCTGGCCGACGCCCATTCGGCGCTGGTCGTGCCGCACGGCTCGTCGGTCTACAGCTACCACTTCGTCATCACCCGGCAGAATTCGCCCTTCGCCGAGTTCCTGATGATGCATCCGGTGCCGGACCAGGTGGTACCGATGTTCACGCCATTGCTGCTCGACGAGCCGGTGCCGGTGAACGGCCGCATGAAGGCGAGCGCGCTCGACAAGCCGGGCTTCGGCGTGCGGCTGAACCCCGAGATCAAGCTGCACCGTCCCTATATCAACGGCTGAGGAACCCGATCCTTTGCCGCACCTGCGGCCCGCCTCGTCCCCCGAGGCGGGCCGCTTTTCGTTCGGCCACCGCGAGGATGGGGCGGCGGAACGGATCGATCTCGACAATCCGTCATTCGCCTCGACGAGGGCCAACCGCTATCCTCGCCGCGACGCGAGGGGAGATTCGCTGATGCGGGATGGCTGGCGGCACGTATTACTTCACCGGCGGCATGTGCTGGCGCTTGCGGGTGCGGCCGCGCTGCTGCCGATTGGCAGCGGCACGTCGCGGGCACAGGCCGATCCCGGCGACGCGGCGGTGAGCGATGTCACGCCCGTCGCCGAGCTGAAGCCCGGCCAATATGTGTGGCATCCCGAGCGAGCGCCCGAGGGCTTCGTCGCCATCATCGTCTCGCTGCCGGACCAGCGCTGCTACGTCTATCGCAACGGTGTGCGCATCGGCGTCTCCACCTGTTCGACCGGTCGTGCCGGCCACGAGACGCCGGTGGGAGTGTTCACCATCCTGCAGAAGGATGTCGACCACCATTCCTCGCTCTATGACGACGCGCCGATGCCCTATGCCGAGCGGCTGACCTGGTCCGGCGTGGCGCTGCATGCCGGCGGCCTGCCGGGCTATCCGTCCTCGCATGGCTGCGTGCATCTGCCGATGGCGTTCTCCAAGCTGCTGTTCGGCATCACCCATTTCGGCACGCCGGTGATCATCGCCGACGCGCATTCCCAGCCGGCGGACGTGCTGCATCCCGGCCTGGTGCTGCCGGCGGACGCCACCACCGCGATCAAGACCGAAGCGCCGAAGGACGACAGCCCGGCGGCGGTCGCGGCCGCTGCGCAGATGGCGGCGGAGAACGCGGTTTCCATGGTGGTGAGCGGGGCCGACAAGCGGCTGACCGTGCTGAAGGACGGTGCGGTGGCGCTGACGGCGCCGGTGACCATCCGCGATCCCGGCACCCCTCTGGGCAATGTCGTCTATGTGCTGAAGAAGGTGAATGGCGAGGTGGCCTGGACCGCCATCGGCTTCGAGGGCAATGGTGCGGGGGCCGGCAAGGCGGCGAACGCCATCGACCGCATCACGGTGGCGCCGCAGGCCAACCAGCAACTCGCGCAGCTGCTGGTGCCGGGCTCGACGCTGTTCGTCACCGACCTGCCGGCGGATGACGAGACGCGGTCGGGTAAGGACTTCGTGGTGATGTCGCAGGCGATGAGCTGAGAGGGGAGGCCGGGATGCGCCGTCTTCTCTCGGTTCTCGTGCTCGCCGGGCTGGTGCTGGCCGGCGCGTCGCATGCGCAGGAAGAGGTGCCACCACCGGCCGCCAGGCCCGCCGCCGCGGGGGCCACGCCGGCCAAGCAGCTGTTCGGTGCGGTGAAGGGTCCGGCCGATGGGCTGGCGCCGCGCGCCATCGGCTTCTACTCGCGCGGCTGCCTCGCGGGCGGGCAGGCGCTGCCGGTCACCGGTCCGACCTGGCAGGCGATGCGGCTGTCGCGCAACCGCAATTGGGGGCATCCCGACCTCGTCGCCTTCCTCGAACGGCTCGCGGCCCAGGTCCCCAAGGTCGGCTGGTCAGGCCTGCTCGTCGGCGACATGGCGCAGCCGCGGGGAGGGCCGATGGCCACCGGCCACGCCTCGCACCAGATCGGCCTCGACGCCGATATCTGGCTGACGCCGATGCCGAAGAAGGTCTTCTCCGCGCAGGAGCGCGAGGACGTGTCGGCGACGATGATCGTGCGGCCGGACCGGCTCGACGTCGACGGCAAGGTGTGGACGCCGGCGCATGTGGCGATCATCCGCGCCGCCGCCCTGGACGAGCGCGTCGAGCGGGTGCTGGTGAATGCGGCGATCAAGAAGGCGCTGTGCCGCGATGCGCGCGGGGATCGCTCCTGGCTGCAGAAGGTGCGTCCCTATTGGGGGCACGACTACCACATGCATGTGCGCATCTCCTGCCCGGCCTCGAGCCCCGATTGCCGTCCGCAGGACGCGGTGGTGCCGGGCGATGGCTGCGACAAGCTCGACTGGTGGTTCTCCGACGGCGTGCTGCATCCCAAGCCGCCCAAGGTGCCGCCGAAGCCGGTGCCGCCGGTGACGCTGGCCCAGCTGCCGCCGGCCTGCGCGGCGGTGCTGAAGGCGCCGTGAGAGGGGCGCCGGCGGGCTGACGGGCTTTCCGGTTGCCGGCGCCTGCGTGCTTCGAGGCTCGCTGCGCTCGTACCTCAGCATGAGGTGAAACTGTCCCCAGCCTCCCCATCCTGAGGTGAGACTGTCCCTGAGCCTCCTCGGCATGAGGTGAAGCTGTCTCTAAGCCTCCTCATCCTGAGGTGCCCGGCCTAGCCGGGCCTCGAAGGACGCAGGTGATGACCGCCCTTCTATCCTGCCGGGATCCTACCGCCCATCGGCGCGGATCATCGCCGCCGCCTTCTCGGCGATCATCATGGTGGGGGAGGCGGTGTTGCCGGACACGATGGTCGGCATCACCGAGGCGTCGACCACGCGCAGGCCCTCGATGCCGAACACCCGCAGCCGCTCGTCGACCACCGCCATGGGGTCGCTCGGCAGGCCCATCTTCGCGGTGCCGACCGGATGGAAGATGGTGGTGCCGATCTCGCCGGCGGCGCGGATGAGGCTGGCCTCGTCGTCGCCGACCGAGGGGCCGGGCAGGAATTCCTCCGGGCGAAGCGATGCCAGCGCCGGCCGCGCGACGATGCGGCGGGCGACGCGCAGGCTGTCGGCGGCCACCTGCCGATCGTCATCCGTCGCAAGATAGTTCGGGCGAATCGCCGGCGCCGCCGCCGGATCGGGGCTCACGAGGCGCACGTCGCCGCGGCTCGACGGGCGTAGGTTGCACACGCTCATGGTGAAGGCGGGGAAGGGGTGCAGCTTCTCGCCGAACGTGCCGAGCGACAGCGGCTGAACGTGGAACTCGATGTCGGCGCGCTCCTTTTCCGGCCGCGAGCGGGTGAACAGGCCGAGTTGCGAGGGCGCCATGGTGAGCGGCCCGCGCCGGAACAGCGCGTAGTCGAGCGCCATCGACGCCTTGCCGAACAGCGAGTGAGTGCGTTCGTTCAGCGTGCCGGCGCCATGCACCTTGTAGATCAGCCGCAATTGCAGATGGTCCTGGAGGTTGGCGCCGATGCCCGGCCGGTCGTGCCGGACATCGATGCCGTGGCGGGCGAGGTCGGCGCCGGGGCCGATGCCCGACAGCATCAGGATCTGCGGCGAGCCGATGGCGCCGGCCGAGAGAATGACCTCGCCGCGGGCGCGGGCGGTGCGAGAGACGCCATCCTGCCGGTAGGCGATGCCGACGGCGCGGTGGCCATCGAGAATCACCCGCTCGGTGAGGCATCCGGTGCGCAAGGTGAGATTCGGCCGGTTCAGCACCGGCTTGAGAAAGCCCCGGGCGGCGCTCCAGCGCAGGCCGCGCTTCTGGTTCACCTGGAAATAGGCCGAACCTTCATTGTCGCCGGTGTTGTAGTCGTCGATGGGTGGGATGCCGTCCTGCGCCGCGGCCTCGCGCACCTTGTCCAGCAGCGGCCAGGTGAGGCGCGGGAACTCCACCCGCCATTCCCCACCGGCGCCGTGGAAGGCGCTGGCGCCGCGATAATGGTCCTCGTGGCTCTTGAAGATCGGCAGCACGTCGTCCCAGCCCCAGCCGGAAAGCCCCAGCTGGCGCCAGCCGTCATAGTCGCCGGCCTGGCCGCGCATGTAGATCATGGCGTTGATGGCGGAGCAGCCGCCGATCACCTTGCCGCGCGGATAGGCGAGGGCGCGCCCGTTCAGGCCCGGCTCGGCCTCGGTGCGGAACATCCAGTCGGCGCGCGGATTGCCGATGGCGAACAGGTAGCCGACCGGGATGTGGAACCAGATCCAGTTGTCGCGCCCGCCGGCCTCGAGCAGCAGCACCCGGTTCTTCGGATCGGCGGAGAGCCGGTTGGCGAGCACGCAGCCGGCCGAACCGGCGCCGACGATGATGTAGTCGTAGAGATCCGGGCCCGATCGATCGTCCGTCATGCGTCCACCTGCGCGCCGCAGCGGAGGGCGCGGCCCGTCGTTTCTGGACCATTATGCCGGGAACCGCCACTGGCCGAAGGGGTGACTCGGGGGAGGTGCGCGGGTGCCGTGGGCCGTGCCGGCGGCCTTCGTTGACGGAGCGTTTCGATCATCAATACGTGACGCGAGACGAAAGTCTAATGTCGCGATATTGTCCTAATGCACCAACAGGATGCCGCAATGCGGCGTAACCTGTTGGGAACGTTGGGTCGCCTGTGAATTTTGTATGCCAGAGGCGGTGCAAGGCTCATAGACGCCCTTGCCCTCTCTGGGGCGGTGAGATAAGGCTGCCCTGTGCTTTGAATATTTCGCAACTGAGGTTGCGCGCCGGACGGCGCCCACGCCCGGGGAGGATGCGGCTCATGAGCAGCCTGCTTCAGGATTATCTGCCGGTCGTCATATTCATCGGGGTATCGGCCGTCATCGGCATCGCCCTGCTGGTGGCCCCGTTCCTGGTCGCCTTCTCCCGTCCCGACCCGGAGAAGATGTCGGCCTATGAATGTGGCTTCAATGCGTTCGACGACGCGCGCATGAAGTTCGACGTCCGCTTCTACCTGGTGTCGATCCTCTTCATCATCTTCGATCTCGAGGTCGCCTTCCTGTTCCCCTGGGCCATCACCTTCGGCGAACTGGGGCATTTCGGCTTCTGGTCGATGATGATTTTCCTCGCCGTGCTGACGATCGGCTTTGTCTACGAATGGAAGAAGGGAGCGCTCGAATGGGATTGAGCGCCGCGCATACGCCCCTCGTCGCTCCGGCGGCCAAGGGGATCATCGACCCGAACACCGGCAAGCCCGTCGGCGCGACCGATCCGTTCTTCGTCGAGGTGAACAACGAGCTGGCCGACAAGGGCTTCCTCGTCACCGCCACCGACGAGCTCATCAACTGGGCCCGCACCGGCTCGCTGATGTGGATGACCTTCGGTCTCGCCTGCTGCGCGGTGGAGATGATGCAGGTCTCGATGCCGCGCTACGACGTGGAGCGCTTCGGTTTCGCGCCCCGCGCCTCGCCGCGCCAGTCGGACGTGATGATCGTCGCCGGCACGCTGACCAACAAGATGGCCCCGGCCCTGCGCAAGGTCTACGACCAGATGCCGGAGCCGCGCTACGTCATCTCCATGGGCAGCTGCGCCAATGGCGGCGGCTACTATCACTATTCCTATTCGGTGGTGCGCGGCTGCGACCGGATCGTGCCGGTCGATATCTACATTCCGGGCTGTCCGCCGACGGCGGAGGCGCTGCTGTACGGCGTGCTGCTGCTGCAGAAGAAGATTCGCCGCACGGGCACCATCGAACGCTGAACGACGGCCAAGGCCGAACGACCGACGCCGGGCGCGACAGAGCGGGCTAGACGGGTACACTATGGACGAGACGCTGAGAGAGCTGGGGGCGCATATCGCCGAGGCGCTGCCGGATGCGATCGACGAGATCGTCGTCGCCTATGGCGAGCTCACCGTGACGGTGCCGGGCGCCGAGGTGGTGAAGGTGCTGACCTTCCTGCGCGACGACCCGTCCTGCCGGTTCGTCAGCTTCATCGACATTTGCGGCGTCGACTGGCCGAAGCGCGAGAAGCGTTTCGACGTGGTCTACCACCTGCTGTCGCCGACGCTGAATGCCCGTATCCGGGTGAAGGCCGAGACAGACGAGACCACCCCGGTACCTTCGGCGACCGCGGTGTTCGCCGGCGCGCTGTGGTTCGAGCGCGAGGCCTACGACATGTACGGCATCCTGTTCTCCGGCCACCCGGAGCTGCGGCGCCTGCTCACCGACTACGGCTTCGACGGCTATCCGCTGCGCAAGGATTTCCCGACCACCGGCTTCGTCGAGGTCCGTTACGACGACGAGCGCAAGCGCGTGGTCTACGAGCCGGTGAAGCTCGCGCAGGAGTTCCGCAACTTCGACTTCCTGTCGCCGTGGGAGGGGCCTGACTATGTGCTCCCGGGCGACGAGAAGGCTTCTGCCCCCAAAGCCGGTTGAGGCGGAGTAAGACGACCATGAACGCTGCTGTCGGCACCGCATCCGCCACGACGACCGATCCCAACGTCCGCAATTTCCAGATCAATTTCGGCCCGCAGCATCCGGCGGCGCACGGCGTGCTGCGCCTGGTGCTGGAGCTCGACGGCGAGGTCGTGGAACGCGTCGATCCGCATATCGGCCTCCTGCATCGCGGCACCGAGAAGCTGATCGAGACCAAGACCTACGCCCAGGCGGTGCCCTATTTCGACCGGCTCGACTATGTCGCGCCGATGAACCAGGAGCACGCCTTCTGCCTCACCATCGAGCGCCTGCTCGGGGTGGAAGTGCCCAAGCGCGGCCAGCTCATCCGCGTGCTCTATTCCGAGATCGGCCGCATCCTGTCGCACATGCTCAACGTGACGACGCAGGCGATGGACGTCGGCGCGCTCACCCCGCCGTTGTGGGGCTTCGAGGAGCGCGAGAAGCTGATGGTGTTCTACGAGCGCGCCTCGGGAAGCCGGATGCACGCCGCCTATTTCCGCGCCGGCGGCGTCCACCAGGACCTGCCGCGCCAGCTGGTCGAGGACATCCTCGCCTGGATCGACCCGTTCCTGAAGGTCTGCGACGACCTCGAGGGCCTGCTGACCGACAACCGCATCTTCAAGCAGCGCAATGTCGACATCGGCATCGTCAGCCTCGAGGACGCCTTCGCCTGGGGCTTCTCCGGCGTGATGGTGCGCGGTTCCGGCGCCGCGTGGGACCTGCGCAAGGCGCTGCCCTACGAGTGCTATGACGAGCTGGAATTCGACATTCCGATCGGCAAGAACTGCGACAATTACGATCGCTACTGTATTCGCATGGAGGAGATGCGGCAGTCGGCCTACATCATGCGCCAGTGCTGCGAGCGTCTTCTCAAGGAGCCGGGCCCGGTCTCGGCGGTGGACAACAAGATCGTCCCGCCCAAGCGCGGCGAGATGAAGCGCTCGATGGAAGCGCTCATCCATCACTTCAAGCTCTACACCGAAGGCTTCCATGTGCCGGCCGGCGAGGTCTACGCCGCGGTGGAAGCGCCCAAGGGCGAATTCGGCGTCTATCTGGTGTCGGACGGCACCAACAAGCCCTATCGCTGCAAGATCCGCGCGCCGGGCTTCGCCCATCTTCAATCGATGGATTTCATGTGCCGCGGCTACATGCTGGCGGACGTCTCGGCGATCCTCGGATCGCTGGATATCGTGTTCGGGGAAGTGGACCGCTGAGCCGCGGGCTCAGGGGTTCGATCGGAAGGGTACGGCATGTCGGTCCGTAGGCTTGCGCCCAAGGAATTGCAGCCCGAGAGCTTCGCCTTCACGGCGGAGAATCTGGCTTGGGCGGAAAAGACCATCGCCAAATATCCGGCTGGCCGGCAGGCCAGCGCGGTGATCCCGCTGCTCATGCGCGCGCAGGAGCAGGCGGAGGGCTGGGTGTCGGAACCGGCGATGCGCTATGTCGGCGAGATGCTCGGCATGCCGCCGATCCGCGTCTATGAGATCGCCACCTTCTATACGCAGTTCCAGCTGCTTCCCGTCGGCAAGAAGGCGCATATCCAGGTCTGCGGCACCACGCCCTGCATGCTGAAGGGCGCCGGCGACCTGATGAAGGTCTGCAAGAAGAAAATCCATCCCGAGCCCTTCCATCTCAACGAGAGCGGCACGCTGTCCTGGGAAGAGGTGGAATGCGCCGGCGCCTGCGTGAACGCGCCGATGGTGCAGGTGGTGGACGAGGTGTTCGAGGACCTCACCCCGGAAATCCTCGAGGGCATCATCGATGCCTTCGCGCGCGGCGAGAAGCCGGCCGTCGGTCCGCAGAACGGTCGCAAGAGCTCCGAGCCGGTCACCGGTCTTCGCGTGCTGACCTCGCCGGAACTCTATGACGGCTCGATGGTCGGCAAGGGAGCCGGGCTTGCGGCGGCGCGCGAGGCGATCGCCGCCCGCGAGGCAGCCGCCGCCCAGCCCAAGCCCGCCGAGCCGGCCGCCGCCGCGGCTCCGTCCGCGCCGCCGAAGTCCGATCCGGCCCCGGCCAAGCCGCCGGCCGCCGAGGCGGTGAAGGCCGCCGGCAATGCCGACAGCGAGAAGCCGTCCAAGCCCGTGGCGCCGCCCCCGGCCGGCGAGAAGGGTAACTGAGGAGCGAACCATGCTGGCCGACAAGGATCGCATCTTCACCAATATCTACGGCTACCAGGACTGGGGTCTTCCCGGCGCGCTGAAGCGCGGCTCCTGGGACGGCACCAAGACCATCATCGACGCCGGCCGCGACTGGATCATCGACCAGATGAAGGCCTCCGGCCTGCGCGGTCGTGGCGGAGCGGGCTTCCCCACCGGCCTGAAGTGGTCGTTCATGCCCAAGCAGTCGGACGGGCGCCCGCATTATCTGGTGGTGAACGCCGACGAATCCGAGCCCGGCACCTGCAAGGACCGCGAGATCCTGCGCCACGATCCGCATCATCTCGTCGAGGGCTGCCTGATCGCCGGCTTCGCCATGGGCGCGCATGCCGCCTACATCTATGTGCGCGGCGAGTTCATCCTCGAGCGCGAGCGCCTGCAGGCGGCGGTCGACCAGGCCTATGAGGCCCGGCTGATCGGCAAGGACAACGTGCATGGCTGGGACTTCGACATCGTCGTCCACCATGGCGCCGGCGCCTATATCTGCGGCGAGGAAACCGCGCTCATCGAGAGCCTGGAAGGCAAGAAGGGCCAGCCGCGCCTGAAGCCGCCTTTCCCGGCCAATGTCGGCCTCTATGGCTGCCCGACCACGGTGAACAACGTCGAATCCATCGCGGTGGCGCCGACCATCCTGCGCCGCGGCCCGGCCTGGTTCTCCGGCATCGGCCGGGCGAACAATGTCGGCACCAAGCTGTTCGGCATCTCCGGCCATGTGAACACGCCCTGCATCGTCGAAGAGGCGATGAGCATCCCGTTCAAGGAATTGATCGAGAAGCACGGCGGCGGGGTGCGCGGCGGCTGGGACAACCTGCTCGCCATCATTCCCGGCGGCGCGTCCTGCCCGGTGATCCCGGCGGCGGATTGCGAGGAGCTGATCATGGACTTCGACGGCTGCCGTGCCGTGAAGTCCTCTTTCGGCACCGCCGGCGTGCTGGTGATGGACAAGCAGACCGACATCATCCGCGCCATCGCCCGCATCTCCTATTTCTTCCGGCACGAGAGCTGCGGCCAGTGCACGCCCTGCCGCGAGGGCACCGGCTGGATGTGGCGGGTGATGGACCGCATGGCTGAAGGGCGTGCCCAGAAGCGCGAGATCGACCTGCTGTTGCAGGTGACCACCCAGATCGAGGGTCACACCATCTGCGCGCTCGGCGATGCCGCCGCGTGGCCGGTGCAGGGCCTGATCCGGCATTTCCGTCCCGAGATCGAGAAGCGGATCGACCAGTATTCGGCGAACCCGCATTCCGACCCGGTGCCGGTGGCGGCGGAGTAAGAGAGCATCATGGCCAAGCTCATCGTCGACGACATCGAGGTCGAGGTCCCCGCCGAATACACGCTGCTTCAGGCGTGCGAGGCGGCGGGTGCCGAGATTCCGCGCTTCTGCTTCCACGAGCGCCTGTCCATCGCCGGCAATTGCCGCATGTGCCTCGTTGAGGTGAAGGGTGGTCCGCCCAAGCCGCAGGCGAGCTGCGCCATGAGCGTGCGCGACCTGCGCCCCGGCCCGAACGGCGAGCCGCCGGTGGTGCTGACCAAGTCGCCCATGGTCAAGAAGGCCCGCGAAGGGGTGATGGAGTTCCTGCTCATCAACCACCCGCTGGATTGCCCGATCTGCGACCAGGGCGGCGAGTGCGACCTGCAGGACCAGGCCATGGCCTATGGCGTGGACACCTCCCGCTACGCGGAAAACAAGCGGGCGGTCGAGGACAAGTATATCGGCCCGCTGGTGAAGACCTCGATGACGCGCTGCATCCAGTGCACGCGCTGCGTCCGCTTCACCACCGAGGTGGCCGGCGTCGCCGAGCTCGGCGCCATCGGCCGCGGCGAGGACATGGAGATCACCACCTATCTCGAGGCGGCACTCTCCTCCGAATTGCAGGGCAATGTCGTCGACCTCTGCCCGGTCGGTGCGCTGACCCAGCGCCCTTATGCCTACCACGCCCGTCCGTGGGAATTGGTGAAGACCGAATCCATCGACGTGATGGACGCGGTCGGCTCCAACATCCGCGTCGACACCCGCGGCCGCGAGGTGATGCGCGTCCTGCCGCGTCTCAACGAGGACGTGAACGAGGAGTGGATCTCCGACAAGACCCGCTACATCTGGGACGGCCTGAAGACCCAGCGCCTCGATCGCCCCTATGTGCGCGTCGGCGGCAAGCTGCGTCCCGCCAGCTGGCCGGAGGCCTTCGCCGCCATCGCCGCCAAGGTGAAGGGCGTGTCCGGCAACCGCATCGGCGGCCTCGTCGGCGATCTTTCCTCGGTGGAGGAAGTGTTCGCGCTGAAGCAGCTGCTCGCGGCGCTCGGCTCGGCCAATATCGACGCCCGCCAGGACGGCGCGAAGCTCGATCCCTCGCTCGGCCGCGCTTCCTACCTGTTCAACGCCAGCATCGCCGGCATCGAGCAGGCAGACGCGCTGCTGATCGTCGGCGCCAATCCGCGCCTCGAGGCGAGCGTGCTCAATGCCCGCATCCGCAAGCGCTGGCTGGCCGGCAACTTCCCCATCGGGCTGATCGGCGACGCCGTCGACCTGACCTACAGCTATGACTATCTCGGCGCCGGCCCGGATACGCTGACCGATCTCGTCGGCAGCGGCACCTTCGCGGAGACGCTGAAGAACGCCAAGCACCCGCTGATCCTGGTCGGCCAGGGCGCGCTGGCGCGGCCGGACGGCGCGGCGGTGCTGGCTCTGGCGGCGCGGCTCGCCGTGTCGGTCGGGGCGGTGAAGGAAGGCTGGAACGGCTTCTCGGTGCTGCACACCGCGGCCTCCCGCGTGGGGGCGCTCGATGTCGGCGCCGTGCCGGGCGAGGGCGGCCTCGATGCCGTCGCCATGACCAATTCCGGCGGGGCCGACGTGATCTTCGCGCTCGGCGCCGATGAGATCGACATCGCCCCGGGCGCCTTCGTGGTCTATGTCGGCACCCATGGCGACCGTGGCGCGCATCGCGCCGACGTCATCCTGCCGGGTGCCGCCTATACCGAAAAGTCCGGCACCTATGTGAACACCGAGGGGCGGACGCAGATCGCCAACCGCGCGGCGTTCCCGCCGGGCGAGGCGCGCGAGGAATGGGCGATCCTGCGGGCGCTCTCCGACGTGCTCGGCAAGAAGCTGCCCTTCGACAGCCTCGGCCAGCTGCGCGCCGCGCTCTATGCCGCCCATCCGCACCTCGCCCGCATCGACCATGTCGAGGCGGCCGATCCGCAGGCGGTGATCGATCTCGCGGCGAAGGGCGGGGAGACGGCGAGCGCGCCGTTCCACGCGGCCGTGACCGAGTTCTATCTCACCAATCCGATCGCCCGCGCCTCCGCCGTGATGGCGGAATGCTCCGCGCTCGCCCAGAGCCGCCTCGCGGCGGCGGCCGAGTAAGGGGAGGGGAGCATGACCGAGACCGTGACCACCACCTGGTTCGACACCCTCATCCACGTCCTGATCATCGTCGCCCAGAGCCTCGGGCTCCTGGTCGGCCTCCTGATCATCGTCGCCTATGTGCTGCTCGCCGACCGCAAGATCTGGGCGGCGGTGCAGCTGCGGCGCGGCCCGAACGTCGTCGGCCCCTTCGGCCTGTTCCAGTCCTTCGCCGACCTGATCAAGTTCGTGCTGAAGGAGCCGGTGGTGCCGGACGGGTCCAACAAGGGCCTGTTCCTGCTGGCGCCCTTCGTCACCTGTCTGCTGGCGCTGGCCGCCTGGGCGGTGATCCCGATCAGCGACGGCTGGATGGTCGCCGACATCAATGTCGGCGTGCTCTACATCTTCGCCATCTCCTCGCTCGGCATCTACGGCGTGATCATGGCCGGCTGGGCCTCGAACTCGAAGTACCCCTTCCTGTCGGCGCTGCGCGCGGCGGCGCAGATGGTGTCCTACGAGGTGTCGATCGGCTTCGTCATCGTCACGGTGCTGATGTGCGCCGGCTCGCTGAACCTGTCGGCCATCGTCGAGGCGCAGAACGGCCCGCTCGGCATGTTCCAGTGGTACTGGCTGCCGCTGTTCCCGATGTTCGTGATCTTCTTCATCTCGGCGCTGGCCGAGACCAACCGCCCGCCCTTCGATCTCGGCGAGGCGGAATCCGAGCTCGTGGCCGGCTTCATGGTGGAATACGGTTCGACGCCCTACATGATGTTCATGCTGGGTGAGTACGTGGCGATCATGACCATGTGCGCGCTGACCGCGATCCTGTTCATGGGCGGCTGGCTGCCTCCCTTCCCGATCGCACCCTTCACCTGGGTGCCGGGGATCGTGTGGTTCCTGCTCAAGGTCCTGCTCGTCTTCTTCATGTTCGCCATGGTGAAGGCCATGGTGCCGCGCTACCGCTACGACCAGCTGATGCGCCTGGGCTGGAAGGTGTTCCTGCCGATCTCGCTGGTGATGGTGGTCGTGGTGGCGTCGGTGCTGCACTTCACCGGGCTCGCGCCGGGTGCCGGAGGCTGAGATGAACGACATAGCCATGGCGGGGATGTTCGAGGCCTCCGCCGTTGCCTGGATGGGGGCGCTGGTGGGCCTCGCCATCGGTGCCGCGGAATGGTTCGTCCTGCCGCGGCTGATGGAGACGTCGATCCGCGGGTCCCGCGAGGGCCGCAAGCTGAGCAAGGATCAGCTCGAAGGCGTGATTTCCTGGTGGAAGACGGTGATCCGCGTCTTCGCCGTTTCGATGCCGCTGGTGGGCTTCGGCCTTGCCGCGGCGATGGCCGATTGAGGAGAGCGACATGAGATTGGACCTGGCGGCGCGCCAGCTGCTGCTCACCGAGTTCGTCTCGGCGTTCTTCCTGGCGATGCGTTACTTCTTCAAGCCGAAGGCGACGCTGAACTATCCCTTCGAGAAGGGGCCGGTGTCGCCGCGCTTCCGCGGCGAGCACGCGCTGCGCCGCTACCCGAACGGGGAAGAGCGCTGCATCGCCTGCAAGCTGTGCGAGGCGATCTGCCCGGCGCAGGCCATCACCATCGAGGCCGGCCCGCGCCGCAACGACGGCACGCGCCGCACCACGCGTTACGACATCGACATGGTGAAGTGCATCTATTGCGGCTTCTGCCAGGAAGCCTGCCCGGTGGATGCCATCGTCGAGGGGCCGAACTTCGAGTTCGCCACCGAGACGCGCGAGGAACTCTACTACGACAAGGCCAAGCTGCTCGCGAACGGCGACCGCTGGGAACGCGAGATCGCTCGCAACATGGCGCTCGACGCGCCGTATCGCTGAGCGGCAGGGAAGACGGGGTAATGAACGTGACGGGAATAGGCGCTAACGCGGCCGCCGGGCGCGCAGCCGGATCCAAGGGGGAGTGCCGGGCATGAGCCTTGCCGCGCTGTTCTTCTATCTCTTCGCCGGTGTGGCGGTGGCCTCGGCCTTCATGGTCATCGCCTCGCGCAATCCGGTGCATTCGGTGCTGTTCCTGATCCTCGCCTTCGTCAACGCGGCGGGGCTGTTCATCCTGATCGGCGCCGAATACCTCGCCATGCTGCTGGTGGTCGTCTATGTCGGCGCCGTGGCGGTGCTGTTCCTGTTCGTGGTGATGATGCTCGACGTCGACTTCGTCGAGCTGCGCCAGGGCTTCCTGCAGTACCTGCCGGTCGGCGTGCTGATCGGGCTGGTCTTCCTCGCCGAGCTGGTGCTGGTGTTCGGCTCCTGGACCTTCGGCCAGGGCGTGACCGGCGCGGTGGCGGCGGCGCCGTCCGACGTCACCAACGCGGTGCAGATCGGCCGGGTGCTCTACACCGACTATGTGTATTTCTTCCAGGCGGCGGCGATGATCCTGCTGGTGGCGATGATCGGTGCCATCGTGCTGACCCTGCGCCACAAGCCGAACGTCAAGCGCCAGAGCATTCCGGTGCAGAACGCGCGCACCAAGCAAATGGCGATGGACGTCGTCAAGGTGCCGTCGGGCAAGGGGCTCTGAGCCATGGTCATCGGTCTCTCACACTACCTGACCGTGGCAGCGATCCTGTTCACGCTGGGGACGCTCGGCATCTTCCTCAACCGGAAGAACGTCATCGTCATCCTGATGTCGGTCGAGCTCATCCTGCTGGCGGTGAACATCAATTTCGTCGCCTTCTCGGTATTCCTCGGCAACATCACCGGGCAGATCTTCGCGCTGTTCGTGCTCACCGTGGCCGCCGCCGAGGCGGCCATCGGCCTCGCCATCCTCGTGGTGTTCTTCCGCAATCGCGGTTCGATCGCCGTCGAAGACATCAACACGATGAAGGGTTGAGGGAGACCCGGGCATGTATCAGGCGATCGTCTTCCTCCCGCTCGCGGGCTTCCTGATCGCGGGGCTGTTCGGCCGCGCCATCGGCGCACGCGCCTCCGAGCTCATCACCACCGGCCTGCTGTTCATCTCGGCGCTGTTCGCGTGGATCGTGTTTTTCGAGACCGCCTTCGGCCACGGCGGCGGCACCTCGGAGATCTTCACCTGGATCGCCTCCGGCGGTCTCGACGTGAAGTGGGCGCTGCGCGTCGACACGCTCACCGCGGTGATGCTCATCCTCGTCACCACCGTGTCCTCGCTCGTGCACCTGTACTCCATCGGGTACATGCACGAGGATCCGAGCCGGCCGCGCTTCTTCGCCTATCTGTCGCTGTTCACCTTCGCCATGCTGATGCTGGTGACGGCGGACAACCTCGTCCAGCTGTTCTTCGGCTGGGAGGGCGTGGGTCTCGCCTCCTACCTGCTGATCGGCTTCTGGTACGACAAGCCGTCGGCCTGCGCGGCGGCGATGAAGGCCTTCATCGTCAACCGCGTCGGCGACTTCGGCTTCGCGCTCGGCATCTTCGCCGTGTTCATGATGACCGGCTCGATCGGCTTCGAGCAGGTCTTCGCGGCCGCGCCGTCGCTGATGGACAAGACCATCCACTTCATCGGCATCGACTGGCACGCCCCGACCATCATCTGCCTGCTGCTGTTCGTCGGCGCCATGGGCAAGTCGGCGCAGCTCGGCCTGCACACCTGGCTGCCGGACGCGATGGAGGGCCCGACCCCGGTGTCGGCGCTCATCCATGCCGCCACCATGGTGACGGCCGGCGTGTTCATGGTCGCCCGCCTGTCGCCGCTGTTCGAGCTGTCGCAAACCGCTCTCAACGTGGTGATGTTCTTCGGCGCCTCCACCGCGATCTTCGCGGCGACAGTCGGCTGCGTGCAGAACGACATCAAGCGCGTCATCGCCTACTCAACCTGCTCGCAGCTCGGCTACATGTTCACCGCGCTCGGCGCCGGCGCCTATTCGGTCGGCGTGTTCCACCTGCTGACGCACGGCTTCTTCAAGGCGCTGCTGTTCCTCGCCGCCGGCTCGGTCATCCATGCGATGCATCACGAGCAGGACATGCGGCACATGGGCGGCCTGTGGCGGAAGATCCCGTTCACCTACGCCACCATGCTGATCGGCGGCCTCGCCCTGACCGGCTTCCCGTTCACCGCCGGCTATTTCTCCAAGGACGCGATCATCGAGACCGCGTTCATGAGCCACAGCCCGTTCCACACCTATGCCTTCGTGATGACGGTGGCGGCGGCGGCGCTGACCTCGTTCTACACCTGGCGGCAGATGTTCATGACCTTCCACGGTCATCCGCACGATCATCACCACTACGAGCATGCGCATGAATCGCCGCTGACCATGCTGATCCCGCTCGGGGTGCTCTCCATCGGCGCGCTCTTCGCCGGCATGATCCTCTACCCGTACTTCGTCGGGCACGACGTGGAGCACTTCTTCCGCGAGGCCATCTTCATGGGGCCGGACAACAAGATCCTGGAGGAGATCCACCACATCCCGGCCTGGGCCAAGTGGTCGCCGACGGTGATGATGGTGCTCGGTTTCGTGGTCGCCTACTGGATGTACATCGTCAATCCGGCGGTGCCGAAGGGGCTCGCCCGGCGCAACGACGTGCTGTACCGCTTCCTGCTCAACAAGTGGTACTTCGACGAGATCTACGACTTCCTGTTCGTGCGTCCGACCATGTGGCTCGGCCGGTTCCTGTGGAAGCAGGGTGACGGGCGCGTCATCGACGGCTGGGGCCCGAACGGCGTCTCCGCCCGGGTGATCGACGTCACCAACCGCGTCGTGCGGCTGCAGACCGGCTATCTCTACCACTACGCGTTCGTGATGCTGGTCGGCGTTGCCGCCCTGATCACCTGGTTCATGTTCGGGGGGGCGCACTGATGTACGACTGGCCCATTCTTTCGGTCGTCACCTTCCTCCCGGTCGTCGGCGCGCTGCTGATCGTGCTGATGATCCGCGGCGACGACGAGGTGGCGCAGCGCAACGCCCGCTGGGTGGCGCTGTGGGCGACCCTCGTCACCTTCCTGATCTCGCTGCTGCTGCTGTTCGGCTTCGATCCGGCGAACACCGACTTCCAGTTCCAGGAAAACCGCGCCTGGCTGGGCGACATCGCCGCCTACCGCATGGGCATCGACGGCATCTCCATGCCGTTCGTGGTGCTCACCACGCTGCTGATGCCGATGTGCATCCTGGCGAGCTGGGAATCGATCCACTCCCGCGTCAAGGAGTACATGATCTGCTTCCTGGTGCTCGAGACGCTGATGATCGGCACCTTCTCGGCGCTGGACCTGCTGCAGTTCTACATCTTCTTCGAAGGCGGCCTGATCCCGATGTTCCTCATCATCGGCATCTGGGGCGGCAAGCGGCGCATCTACGCCACCTTCAAGTTCTTCCTCTACACGCTCGCCGGTTCGGTGCTGATGATGCTTGCCATCATGGCGATGTACTGGCAGGCCGGCACCACCGACATCCGCGTGCTGCTCACCCACGCCTTTCCGCCAGGCATGCAGATCTGGCTGTGGCTAGCCTTCTTCGCCTCCTTCGCGGTGAAGATGCCGATGTGGCCGGTGCATACCTGGCTGCCGGACGCCCATGTGGAGGCGCCGACCGCCGGTTCGGTCATCCTGGCCGGCATCCTCTTGAAGATGGGCGGCTACGGCTTCCTGCGCTTCAGCCTGCCGATGTTCCCGGACGCGTCGCTCTATTTCGCGCCGCTGGTCTACACGCTCTCCGTCGTCGCCATCATCTACACCTCGCTGGTGGCGCTGATGCAGGAGGACATCAAGAAGCTCATCGCCTACTCCTCGGTGGCGCATATGGGCTTCGTGACCATGGGCATCTTCACCATGACCCAGGAGGGCATCCAGGGCGCGGTGTTCCAGATGGTGAGCCACGGCTTCGTCTCGGGCGCGCTGTTCCTGTGCGTCGGCGTGGTCTATGACCGCATGCACACCCGCGAGATCGCCGCCTATGGCGGCCTCGTGCACCGCATGCCGGTCTATGCGACCTTCTTCATGGTGTTCACCATGGCCAATGTCGGCCTGCCCGGCACCTCCGGCTTCATCGGCGAGTTCCTGACCATGCTGGCGGCGTTCGGCCGCAACAGCTGGGTGGCCTTCTTCGCCGCCACCGGCGTCATCTTCTCGGCGGCCTATGCGCTCTGGCTCTACCGGCGCGTGATCTTCGGGCCGCTGGAGAAGGAGAGTCTGAAGGACATCCTCGACGTGAACCGTCGGGAACTGGCCTCGCTGGTGCCGCTGCTGTTCTTCACCATCCTGTTCGGCGTCTGGCCGGGACCGATCCTGGAGGCGTGCAACGTCGCCGTGCAGGCGATCGTGGCCCGCGCCGACCTGGCTGCCGGCGCCGCCAAGGCCGCCGCCCTGGCCCTGCACTGAGGGGGCTGCCTTGAATAGACCCATGATGCTTGCGGAGCCTGCCCGATGACCTTCTCCCTCGCCGCGCTCGGCCCCGCGCTTCCCGAGATCCTGCTGGCCGTGGCCGCGCTGTTCCTGGTGCTCTACGGCGCCATCGTCGGTGCGAAGTCGGTGGATACGGTGAACGGCCTCGCCCTGGCGGTGCTGTTCGCCGCCCTGGTGCTGGTGCTGCTCGGCCCGTCGGAGCCGGCGGTGCTGTTCGGCGGCTCGTTCCAGGTCGATGCCTATGGCCGTTTCCTCAAGGTGCTGACCCTGCTCGGCTCCGGCGGCGCGCTCGCCATGTCGGTGGACTGGCTGAAGGTCGAGAAGCAGAGCCGTTTCGAATTCGCGGTGCTCATCCTGCTCTCGACGCTCGGCATGATGATGCTGATCTCGGCCGGGGACCTCATCGCCCTCTATATGGGCCTCGAGCTGATGAGCCTGTCGCTCTACGTCATCGCTGCCAACAACCGGGATTCGGTGCGCTCCACCGAGGCGGGCCTGAAGTATTTCGTGCTCGGCGCGCTGTCCTCCGGCATGCTGCTCTACGGCGCCTCGCTGATCTACGGCTTCACCGGCTCGGTGAACTTCGCCCGGATCGCCGAGGCCGCCCATGAGCCGACGCTCGGCCTGATCTTCGGCATCGTGTTCATGTTCGCCGGCCTCGCCTTCAAGGTGTCGGCGGTGCCGTTCCACATGTGGACGCCGGACGTCTATGAAGGCGCGCCCACCCCGGTCACCGCCTTCTTCGGCGCGGCGCCGAAGGTGGCGGCCATCGCGGTGTTCGTGCGCTTCTCCATGGAGGCGCTGCCCAACGTCACCCATCAGTGGCAGCAGATCGTCGTCTTCATCTCGCTGGCCTCGATGGTGCTCGGCGCCTTCGCCGCCATCGGCCAGAAGAACCTCAAGCGCCTGATGGCCTATTCCTCGATCGGCCATATGGGCTATGCGCTGGTCGGCCTCGCCGCCGGCACCGAGGAAGGCGTGCGCGGCGTGCTGGTCTACATGACCATCTACATGGCGATGACGCTCGGCACCTTCGCCTGCATCCTGTCCATGCGCCGCAAGGACGGCATGGTGGAGAACTACGAGGACCTCGCCGGCCTCGCCCGCACCAGCCCGGTGAAGGCCTTCATGCTGGCGGCGCTGATGTTCTCGCTGGCCGGCATCCCGCCGCTCGCCGGCTTCCTCGCCAAGTACTATGTCTTCCTGGCGGCGATCCAGGCCGGGCTCTACACCCTCGCGGTGGTCGGCGTGCTGGCGAGCGTGGTGGGCGCCTTCTATTATCTGCGCATCGTCAAGGTGATGTATTTCGACGAGCCGGCGACTCCCTTCGAGCCGATGCCGGTGGAACTCAAGGCGGTGCTGGCGGTCTCCGGCCTGTTCACGCTGCTGCTCTTCGTCTATCCGGCACCGCTGCTGGCGGCAGCGGGAGTGGCGGCGAGGGCGCTCTTCTGAGAATGGCCGCAGACAGAGCCGCCACACCGATCATCCGCTTCGACGAGATCGGGTCCACGAACCAGGAGGCGCTGGCCCGGGCAACCGGTGCCAGCGCCGGTTCCGTTCTGGCGCCCTGCTGGTTCGTGGCCACGCGCCAGACCGCGGGTCGCGGCCGGCGCGGGCGCCCCTGGGACTCGCGGCCGGGCAATCTCTACGCCTCGCTGCTGCTGGTGGACCCGGCGTCGCCCGACCGCCAGCCGGAGCTTTGCTTCGTGGCCGCGCTGGCGCTTTATGACGCGGTAAGGGCGGTTACCGGCATCGATCCCTTGCGTATCGGCGTGAAATGGCCGAACGACGTGCTGATCGACGGCGGGAAGCTCGCCGGCATCCTGCTGGAAGGCGCGGTGCTGGCGGATGGGCGCGGCGCCACGGTGATCGGCTTCGGCGTCAACTGCGCCCGCAGCCCCGAGGACACGCCCTATCCGACGACGAGCCTGACGGGTAGCGGCTTTCCGACCGCGCCCGAATCCCTGCTGGTGGCGCTGGACGCCGCCATGCGGGATCGTCTGGCGCAGTGGGAGCGCGGCGAAGGCTTCACGCGCACGCGGGAGGCCTGGCTGCGCTGCGCGATCGGCCTCGGGCGCGGGGTGACGGTGCGGCTGCAGGGGCGCGAGACGGAAGGCATATTCGAGGCGCTGGATTTCTCCGGCGCGCTGGTTCTGCGTCGCCCGGACGGCGTACGCGAGACGATCCGCGCCGGTGACGTGTTCCCGTCCTCGGCGGGGCATCGGGCATAGACGGGCGATGAAAGGGAGTTGAGTGGTCAAGTCGTCGGACGAACTGGTCTTCGCCGCACTGGGAGGTGTCGGCGAGATCGGCATGAATCTCGGGCTCTACGGGTTCGGTCCGCGCCACAAGCGGCAATGGCTGGTGGTGGACCTCGGCATTTCCTTCGCCGGGCCCGACGTGCCGGGCGTCGACATCATCATGCCGGATGTCGGCTTCCTCGATGCCGAGCGCGAGCGCATCGTCGGGCTGGTGCTGACCCACGGCCATGAGGACCATGTCGGGGCGCTAGTCGACCTGTGGCCGCGCCTCGATTGCCCCGTCTACACCACTCCGTTCACCGCGGCGCTGGCGGAGGCCCGCCGGCTCGGCGAGCCGGGCGCGCCGAAGATCCCGTTCCGGGTGGTGCCCACCGGAGGGCGCGAACAGATCGGCCCGTTCGACGTCGAATTCGTGCCGGTCGCCCATTCGATTCCCGACAGCCACGCGCTGGCCATCCGCACCCCGCTGGGCCTCGTCGTCCATACCGGCGACTGGAAGATCGACCCGACCCCGGTGGTCGGCAACGTCACCGATCCCGCCCGCTTCAAGGCGCTGGGCGACGAGGGCGTGCGGGCGGTGATCTGCGATTCCACCAATGCCATCCGCGACGGCATCTCTCCCTCGGAGGCCGATGTCGGCGTGGTGCTGGCCGACATCATGCGCGCCTCGCCCAACCGCGTGGCGGTGACCACCTTCGCCTCGAATGTCGCGCGCATTCGCTCGGTGGCGGAAGCGGCGCATTCGGTGGGGCGCGAGGTGGTGCTGGTCGGCCGCGCCATGGAGCGGGTGATCACCGTGGCGCGGGAGCAGGGGCTGCTCAACGGCCTGCCGCCGTTCCGCTCGGTGGATGCCTATGGCTTCCTGCCGCGCGACAAGGTGGTGGCGATCCTCACCGGCAGCCAGGGCGAGCCGCGCGCGGCGATGTCCCGCATCGCCTCTGACGACCATCCCGAGATCGCGCTGTCGGCCGGCGACCATGTGATCTTCTCCTCGCGCACCATTCCCGGCAATGAGCGGGAGGTGAACCGCATCATCAACGCGCTGGTGCTGCAGGGCGTGAAGGTGACGACGGATCGCGACGCGCTGGTGCACGTCTCCGGCCATCCGCGCCGCGGCGAGCTGGAGCAGATGTATCAGTGGCTGCGCCCGCGCATCTCGGTGCCGGTGCATGGCGAGCCGCTGCACCTGTCCGAGCATGCCGAGCTCGCCCGCCGCATGGGCGCGCAGCAGGTGGTGCGCATCGTCGACGGCGACATGGTGCGGCTCATCGGCGAGGATCCGAGCCACGACGCCGAGGTGATCGAGGAGATTCCTGTCGGCCGGCTGCACAAGGACGGCCTGGTGCTGGTGGGCGATGCCGACCCGGCCATCGCCGAGCGCCGGCGCCTGTCCTTCGCCGGCTTGATCTCGGTGGCGGTGGCGATGACCGCCAAGGGCGAGGTGGTGGGCGATCCGATGATCGACCTCACCGGCATCCCGCAGACCGGCATCGGCGGCAAGCCGCTCGACGAGGTGGTGGAGGACGCGGTGCTCGATTGCCTCGACGGCCTGCCCAAGGCCCGCCGGCGCGACCCGGACGCGGTGGCGGAATCGCTGACCCGCGCCGTGCGCTCGCAGGTGAACGCCGCCTGGGGCAAGAAGCCGCTCTGCCATGTGCTGGTGATCACGGTATGAAGGAGCGCGCCGGCGGCTAGAGCCGGCGCGTCTTGCCGGCGGGAGATGCTGTCATGATCGGCCGTCTCAATCACGTCGCCATCGCGGTGCCGGACCTCGCCGCGGCGAGCGCGCTCTATCGCGACACCCTGGGGGCCACGGTGTCGGAGCCGGTCGATCAGCCCGAGCACGGGGTGACGACGGTCTTCATCGACCTGCCGAACACCAAGATCGAGCTGCTCGGCGCGCTGGGCGCGGATTCGCCGATCGGCAAGTTCCTCGCGCGCAACCCGGATGGCGGCATCCATCATCTCTGCTACGAGGTCGACGACATCCTCGCGGCGCGGGACAGCCTGAAGGCGGCGGGCGCGCGGGTGCTGGGCTCGGGCGAGCCGCGGCCCGGCGCGCATGGCAAGCCGGTGCTGTTCCTGCACCCGAAGGATTTCAACGGCACCCTCGTCGAACTGGAGCAGGCCTGAGCCATGTTCGGCATCGGCACCTATATCGCCATCTATTTCCTCGTCTGGTGGACGGTGATCTTCATGACGCTGCCCTTCGGCGTGCGCTCGCAGCACGAGGACGGCGCGGTACGGGACGGCACCGAGCCGGGCGCGCCGCAGCGCCCGCTGCTGCTGCGCAAGGCGATCGCCACCTCTCTCATCGCCGCCGTCATCGTCGGCCTGTTCGCCTTCCTGCTGGAGACCCACCGGCTGACGCTCGACATGTTCCCGATGCCGTTCAAGACCTATTGAACGGATGGGGGGAAGGCGCGCGGTGACCACCCGGTCATGAGCAGCTGCCGGAAGCATACTACGTAAACGCCGTCATGCCCGGGCTTAACCCGGGCATCCACGACTTCCCGCTGGCGCGCCCGACCAAAGACGTGGATGGCCGGGACAAGCCCGGCCATGACGTCGCTCTGGAGACCGAGCCCCTGCCGGCCTCATGTGAGAGGGCTGTCATGCCTGGGACAAGCCCGACCATGACGGTGTTTCGCCTGAGTTGCGTCGGATCCGGTGTCCTGCGGCAATTCATTGAGACCGGCAAAAAAAGAGGCGGGATCCGAAGATCCCGCCTTCTCTTTCTAATGGCCGCCCGCGCCTGGTTCTGTCCCGTTATCGGTGATCTGCCAGGGGGCTTTCTTGCCGATCATTCCTCCCGAGACCCGGGCCGGACGCCGCGCTTGAGCGTGGACGGGCGGACCCCTTTCTTGAGGCCAGCAACATAAGCCGGAATGAAGCCGCTTGTCATCCTTGCGCCGCAATAGATCGTTTGTGCAGCGCAATCGTCAAAAGTGCAGCGGGCGTGTGACAGCCGTTCAAATTGCCGTCGTCACAGGCGGCGAGGGCGGGGGAGGGGCGGGCGAGGGCTTGTCTTTTCGATGCCGATCCGGTTTCACTCGGCACCGTCTTTCCGGCCATCCGCGCCGGTCGAATCGAAAGTCCCGTCCGATGCGCCTGTCCCGCTACTTCCTTCCCATCCTGCGCGAAGTGCCGAAGGAAGCCGAAATCGTTTCGCACCGGCTGATGCTGCGCGCCGGCATGATCCGGCAGGAGAGCGCCGGCATCTACGCCTGGCTGCCGCTCGGCAAGAAGGTGCTGGACAAGATCTGCGCCGTCATCCGCGAAGAGCAGAACCGCTCCGGCGCCATCGAGATCATGATGCCGACCATCCAGTCGGCCGATCTCTGGCGCGAGAGCGGCCGCTATGACGACTATGGCAAGGAGATGCTGCGCATCAAGGATCGGCACGAGCGCGATATGCTCTACGGGCCGACCAATGAGGAGATGCTCACCGAGATCGTCCGGGCCTATGTGAAGTCCTACAAGGACCTGCCGCTGAACCTCTACCACATCCAGTGGAAGTTCCGCGACGAGGTGCGCCCGCGCTTCGGCGTCATGCGCTCGCGCGAATTCCTGATGAAGGACGCCTATTCGATCGATCTCGACTTCGACAATGCGGTCATCGCCTATAACCGTATGTTCGTCGCCTATCTGCGCACCTTCGCCCGGCTGGGGCTGACGGCGATCCCGATGGTGGCCGATACCGGCCCGATCGGCGGCAACCACAGCCACGAATTCATCATCCTCGCCTCCACCGGCGAGAGCGAGGTGTTCTGCCACGCCGACTATCTCGACATGCCGCCCCCGGCCGCCGATATCGATTTCCGCGACCCGGCGGCGCTGCAGGGCGCGGTGGACCAGTGGACCAGCCTCTACGCCGCCACCGAGGAAAAGCACGACGTCGCCGCCTTCGAGGCGGTCGAGGAGGGCAAGCGCCTCTCGGCCCGCGGCATCGAGGTGGGCCACATCTTCTATTTCGGCACCAAATATTCCGAGCCGATGGGCGCCAGGGTCACGGGACCGGACGGCGTCGAGCGCCCGGTGCATATGGGTTCCTACGGCATCGGCCCCTCGCGCCTCGTGGCGGCGATCATCGAAGCCTCGCATGATGAGAACGGCATCATCTGGCCGGACGCCATCGCGCCGTTCCAGGTGGGCATCCTCAACCTCAAGGTCGGCGACGCGGCGACCGACGCCGCCTGCGAGCAGCTCTACGCGACGCTCACCGCCAGGGGCGTCGACGTGCTCTATGACGACACCGAGGAGCGGCCGGGCTCGAAATTCGCCACCGCCGACCTCATCGGCGTGCCGTGGCAGATCATCGTCGGGCCGAAGGGCCTCGCCGCCGGCACGGTGGAACTGAAGCGGCGCGCCGATGGCGCGCGCGAGAACCTGTCCCTCGAGGCCGCGCTCGCCCGCGTGCTCGGCTGAGCGCGGGGAGCGGCGGAGGCGAGATGGCGTTCAAGGATGCGATCGGCAGCCTGATGGGCCGGGGGGGCAGGAAAGCAACCCCGGCCAAGGCTCCCATGCAGAAGGCGCGGAAGGCTGCCGCCGCCCCGGAGACGGGAGCGGAGCCTTCCGGCACGCGCCCGTTCAGCGCCTTCGAATGGATGCTGTCGCTGCGTTATCTGCGCGCCCGCCGCAAGGAGGGCTTCATCTCGGTCATCGCCGGCTTCTCCTTCCTCGGCATCATGCTGGGGGTGGCGACGCTGATCATCGTCATGGCGGTGATGAACGGCTTCCGCACCGAGCTGCTGTCGAAGATTCTCGGCCTCAACGGCCACCTGCTGGTGCAGCCGATCGACAGCCCGCTGACCGATTACGACGAAGTCGCCAAGCGCATCGCCGGCGTGCCGGGGATCAAGCTCGCGGTGCCGCTGATCGAGGGGCAGGCGCTGGCCTCCTCGGCCTTCAACGCTTCGGGCGTGCTGGTGCGCGGCATCTCGGAGACGAATCTCCGCGCGCTGCCCTCCATCGGCGCCAATATCCGTGAGGGCACGCTGGAGGGCTTCGACCAGGGCGAGGGCATCGCCATCGGCAAGCGGCTCGCCGATCAGCTCGCTTTGCATGCGGGGGACAACATGACCCTCGTCTCGCCGCGCGGGGCGGTGACGCCGATGGGCACGAGCCCGCGCATCAAGGCCTATCGCATCGCGGCGGTGTTCGAGATCGGCATGTCGGAATATGACGGCGCCTTCGTCTTCATGCCGTTGCCGGAGGCGCAGGCCTATTTCAACAAGGATGGCGACGTCACCGCCATCGAGGTCTACACCGACAATGCCGACGCCATGGAGAAATACCGGGCGGCCGTGCAGCAGGCGGCGCAGCGGCCGGTCTACATCGTCGACTGGCGACAGCGAAACGCCACCTTCTTCAACGCGCTGCAGGTGGAGCGGAACGTGATGTTCCTCATCCTCACCCTTATCGTGGTGGTGGCGGCGTTCAACATCGTCTCCGGTCTCAACATGCTGGTGAAGGACAAGGGCCGCGACATCGGCATATTGCGCACCATGGGCGCCTCGCGCGGGGCGATCATGCGCATCTTCCTCGTCACCGGCGCGGCGATCGGCGTCGTCGGCACCCTGGCCGGCTTCCTGCTCGGCCTCGTCGTCTGCCTGAACGTCGAGGAAATCCGCCAGTTCATCTCCTGGCTGACCGCCACCGAGCTGTTCTCGCCGGAACTCTATTACCTGTCGCGCCTGCCGGCGGAGATGAATGCCGGCGAGACCGCCTCGGTGGTCATCATGGCGTTGATCCTTTCCTTCCTCGCTCCGCTCTACCCGTCCTGGCGCGCCGCGCGCCTCGATCCGGTGGAAGCGCTGCGCTACGAGTGAGGCGGGAATGGCTGCCGCATTGCGCCTTCAGGGCATCGAACGCCGCTATGTGCAGGGCGAGGGCACGCTGGAGATTCTCCGCGGTGCCGATTTCGTGGTGATGGAGGGGCAGTCGGTGGCGCTCGTCGCCCCGTCCGGCACCGGCAAGTCGACGCTCCTGCACATTGCCGGGCTGCTCGAGCACCAGGACGCCGGCGAGGTCTATCTCGGCGAGCAGGCCACGGCCGGCCTGCCCGACGCCGAGCGCACCCGCATCCGCCGCACCGATATCGGCTTCGTCTATCAGTTCCACCATTTGCTGCCGGAATTCTCGGCGCTGGAAAACGTGATGCTGCCGCAGATGATCCGCGGCCTCGCCAAGCGCGAGGCGGCGGCGCGCGGCAAGGAACTGCTCGGCTATCTCGGCCTCGGCAAGCGGCTGGACCACCGGCCCGGCGAGCTTTCCGGCGGCGAGCAGCAGCGCGTCGCCATCGCCCGCGCGGTGGCCAATGCGCCGCGGGTGCTGCTGGCCGACGAGCCGACCGGCAACCTCGATCCGCACACCGCCGATCACGTCTTCCACGCACTGCAGCAGCTCGTGGACGCCACCGGACTGGCGGCGGTGATCGCCACCCACAATCTCGATCTCGCCGCGCGCATGCATCGGCGGGTGACGCTGCAGGACGGGGCCGTCGTCGAGCTGGCCTGATCGTCTGATCATTTTCCTTGCCGCGCCGACAGTCCGCCGCAATAATTTCGGGAGGGACCTCGGATGCGCTGAGGAGCTCACCGGATGGATGTCCTGTGGCTTGATCATCTGACGATGCTGTCCGTCGCCGTGCTCGCCGCGGTGCTGCTGATCGCCGCGTTGCGCCTGTTCGGCATACGCCATGTACGGCCGGTCGCCGAGCGACAGCTGGCCGGCGATGGCGGCTACCACTACGTGATCCATCCCACCGACACCCACCGGGCGAAGATCGGTCGCTTCTCCGAGCTTGCCGCCACGGCCTCCGGTTATGACTGCGTCGCCGAACTGGTGCCGGAGACCTCGAAGGCGCGCGATGTGCGCATCCATGTGGTGGTGGAAGGGGCGACGGTCGGCGAGATCGCCCGCCGCGAAGTGCGAAGCTTCATGGCGGCGATGGGCGGCAAGCCGGCACGCTGCGACGCGGTGATCGTCGCCCATCGCGAGGCCGCGCGCGGCCATTCCGTGCGGCTCGATCTCGACTGGCCGCCGCGCCTTTCCTGACATCTGCCGACGCTGGGTTTGCCGACGATTCGACAGGTCGCGTTATCCCTTTCGCAACCAACGACAGGAACGGAGAGAGAACAAAACTTGACCTGACGGCTTTTATCCCCGATGTTCTCTTTATGTTCCAAGTCGCCAGTCGCAAGGGAGAACGTCATGATCCGCATCCTGTTTCAGGAGCTCGCCGCGCTTTCCTCCATCGGCCTGTTCGTCGCCATGATCGGCATCTGGGCCGGCGTGTTCACCGGCGTCTGAGGATGGCGGGGACAGTTGCGGCGCTCGCGCCGTCGCGAGTGGACGCTGGCCGCCTTGATCCGCACCATGGACGCGAGTGAGTCGCGACAGGGAGGAAGATCATGGCCGAGGCGGATGTCGGATACGTCCATCTCCACCTTCATTCTTCCTATTCCCTGCTGGAAGGGGCGCTGCCGGTCGGCAAGCTCGCCGACCTCGCCAAGAAGGACCGCCAGCCGGCCATCGCGCTGACCGACACCGGCAATCTGTTCGGCGCGCTGGAATTCTCCGAGAAGATGGCCGGTGCCGGCATCCAGCCGATCGTCGGCTGCTCGCTCGCCATCGATTTCGGCGACCAGGCGGGCAGAGGGCCCGCCCATGCCCAGCGCCCGCGCATCGTCCTGCTGGCCGCCGACGAGACCGGCTGGGGCCATCTGATGGAGCTGGTGTCGCGCTCCTATCTCGATACGGCCGATGACGGCGCCCCTCATATCAAGGCCGAGTGGCTGGCGCCGCACCATGCCGGGCTCATCGCGCTCACCGGCGGGCCGGCCGGGCCGATCGACCGGGCCTTGGCGCTCGGCGCCGCCGATGTCGCGGCCCAGCGGCTGGAGGCGTTGAAGGAACTGTTCGGCGATCGGCTCTATGTCGAGATCCAGCGGCACGGCATCAGCGAGGAGCGGCGCGTCGAGCGGGCCCTCATCGAGCTCGCCTACCGGCTTGAGCTGCCGCTGGTCGCCGCCAACGAACCGTTCTTCGCCGCGCAGGACGACTACGAGGCGCATGATGCGCTGATCTGCATCGCCGAGGGACGCCTCGTCGCCGAGGACGGGCGCCGCCAGCTCACCCCGCAGCACCGCTTCCGCACCCGCGCGGAGATGATGGAGCTGTTCGCCGATCTGCCGGAGGCGCTCGCCAACACCATCGAGGTCGCGCAGCGCTGCGCCTATCGCCCGCGCACGGTGAAGCCGATCCTGCCGCGCTTCACCATGGAGCGCGACGAGGCGGAGGAGCTGCGCGTGCAGGCGGAGGAGGGGCTCGCCGCGCGCCTGAAGGTGCACGGCCCGGCGCCGGGGCTGACCGAGAAGGACTATGAGGACCGGCTCGCCTTCGAGCTCTCCATCATCGAGAAGATGAAGTTCCCCGGCTACTTCCTCATCGTGTCGGACTTCATCAAATGGGCGAAGGCGCACGGCATCCCGGTGGGACCGGGGCGCGGCTCGGGCGCCGGTTCGCTGGTCGCCTATTCGCTGACCATCACCGACCTCGATCCGCTGCGCTTCGGCCTGCTGTTCGAGCGCTTCCTCAATCCCGAGCGCGTGTCGATGCCGGACTTCGACATCGACTTTTGCCAGGAGCGCCGCGACGAGGTGATCCGCTATGTGCAGCAGCGCTATGGCCGCAACCAGGTGGCGCAGATCATCACCTTCGGTACGCTGCAGGCGCGCGGCGTGCTGCGCGACGTCGGCCGGGTGCTGGAGATGCCCTACGGCCAGGTCGACAAGCTGTGCAAGCTCGTCCCGCAGAACCCGGCCAATCCCATCTCGCTGAAGCAGGCGATCAATGACGAGCCGCGCCTGCAGGCCGAAGCCGAGGCCAATCCGGTGGTGAAGCGGGCCTTCGATATCGCCACCCGGCTCGAGGGGCTGAACCGCCACGCCTCCACCCACGCCGCCGGCATCGTGATCGGCGACCGGCCGCTGGCCAGGCTGGTGCCGCTCTATCGAGACCCGCGTTCCGACATGCCGGTGACGCAGTACAACATGAAGTGGGTCGAGCAGGCCGGGCTGGTGAAGTTCGACTTCCTCGGCCTGAAGACGCTCACCGTGCTGCAGACGGCGGTGCGGCTGATCGCCCAGCGCGGCATCGCGCTCGATCTCGGCACCATCCCGCTCGACGACAAGAAGAGCTACGCCATGCTCACCCGCGGCGAGACGGTGGGCGTGTTCCAGGTGGAAAGCGCCGGCATGCGGCGCGCCCTCGTCGACATGAAGCCGGACCGGCTGGAGGACATCATCGCGCTGGTGGCGCTCTATCGCCCCGGCCCCATGGCCAACATCCCCGTCTATTGCGCGGTGAAGAACGGGCAGGAGCAGGCGGTCTATGCCCATCCCGCGCTGGAGGGCAGCCTCAAGGAGACCTACGGCGTCATCATCTACCAGGAACAGGTGATGCAGATCGCCCAGACCCTGTCGGGCTATTCGCTCGGCGAGGCCGACCTGCTGCGCCGCGCCATGGGCAAGAAGATCCGCGCCGAGATGGACAAGCAGCGCGAGCGCTTCGTCGAGGGAGCCGTGGAGCGCGGCGTGCCCAAGGCCAAGGCGTCGGAGATCTTCGACCTGCTCGCCAAGTTCGCCGATTACGGCTTCAACAAGAGCCACGCGGCCGCCTATGCGCTGGTGTCGTACCAGACCGCCTTCCTGAAGGCGAACTACGCCACCGAGTTCCTCGCCGCCTCGATGACGCTCGACATGGGCAACACCGACAAGCTGGCGGAATTCCGCCAGGACGCGCAGCGGCTCGGCATCGAGGTGGTGCCGCCCTCGGTGAACCATTCGGGCCGGGAATTCGCGGTGAAGGACGGGCGCATCCTCTATGCGCTCGCCGCCATCAAGGGCGTCGGCCTGCAGGCGGTGGACGCCATCGTCGAGGCGCGTGGGGACAAGCCGTTCCGCGACCTCGCCGACTTCGCCGCCCGCATCAACGCCAAGGCGCTGAACAAGCGCACCATGGAGAGCCTGGTGAACGCCGGCGCCTTCGACGCGCTGGAGCCGAACCGTGCCCGTGCGGCGGCCGCCATCGAGGCGGTGCTCGGCCATGCGGCGGCGGCCGGCGCCGAGGCGGCGCTCGGCCAGGGCAACATGTTCGGCGGGCCCGCCATGTCGGCGGATCTGCGCATACCGAATGTCGAGGCGTGGCTGCCGGCGGAGAAGCTGCAGAAGGAATACGACGCCATCGGCTTCTTCCTCACCGGCCATCCGCTCGACGAATATGGCAAGGCGCTGGAGCGCTTCCGGGTGCAGCGCTGGAGCGATTTCGCCCGCTCGGTGCGCGCCGGCGCCAGTGCCGGGCGGCTTGCCGCCACCGTGGTGAGCAAGCAGGAGCGCCGCACCAAGACCGGCAACAAGATGGGCATTGTCGGCCTGTCCGATCCCTCGGGTCAGTTCGAGGCGGTGCTGTTCTCCGAATCGCTCAACCAGTTCCGCGACCTCCTCGAGCCGGGACGGGCGCTGCTCCTGCACGTCGCCGCCGAATTGCAGGGCGAGGACGTGCGGGCGCGCATCCAGACCTGCGAGCCGCTCGACGAGGCCGCCTCCAAGATGCAGAAGGCGCTGCGCATCTTCCTGCGCTCGCCCGATCCGCTGGAAAGCGTGGCGTCGCGGCTCGGCTCGCTCGGCGGCGGGCGCGGCGATGGCGAGGTGGCCTTCGTCCTGCTGCTGGGCGAGAGCGGCGAGACCGAGGTGGAGGTGAAGCTGCCGGGCCGCTTCGGGCTGTCGCCGCAGATCGCCGGCGCCATCAAGGCGGTGCCCGGCGTGGTGGCGGTGGAGATGCACTGAGCCCTGCGGCGGCGCGGAGCCTCCGCCGGCTTTTTCGTGGGCCTTGGCAACGAAGTGCGCAGTCAAGAGGCCTCCTCCCGCCCTGATCACCACCGCTCCGCGATCCGGGAGGACAGGAGCCGCCGGACCGGGAAGAGCGTCGATTCCGTGGATGGGAGGGCGCGCGGTACCGAATATTACCCGAGCCCCCTCGTTCGATGCCCTCGAGCCCCCTCATCCTGAGGTGCCCGGCCGCAGGCCGGGCCTCGAAGGAGGCTCGTTCGGGTGCGCTTCCACGAGCCCGCGTTCGGCCTGCCTGCGCTCTGCCCGCCTGCGCTCTGCCCGCCCGCGTTCGGCCTGCCCGCGTCCCGTTTTGTTTGTGCCCCGTTCTACCCGCGTCCCGGTTCGCCGGCGCCCCCGCGTGCCGCGAGACGGCGCATGCTGGCCGCGCCGCCCCTCGCGCACCCTCCGAGCAAGCACAATCCCCGGCCCGGTCGCGAGGATGCAGCCCGGCGCACCGCATGTCCGCAGGCCGGTTCGTCCTTCTGCCGCATCGTCCGCGGAGCGCGCGCCGCATCCCGCCACTCTTGCTTAACACCGCCACCTCGCGTATATGCGCCGCCATCCCGCACGCGGACTTCGCGGCCGGGCTCTCTTCCCATGGTCGAGGCCCTTCGCCGCTCCGGTGCCGATGCCGAATTCCCGGCACGGCCATGTCCGCGGAGGCTAACCGGAAGAGAGACGACGATGGCACTCCCCGATTTCACCATGCGCCAGCTGCTTGAAGCTGGTGTGCACTTTGGGCATCAGT
The DNA here is from genome assembly GCF_018390555.1 of Ancylobacter oerskovii. Classification (GTDB taxonomy): domain Bacteria; phylum Pseudomonadota; class Alphaproteobacteria; order Rhizobiales; family Xanthobacteraceae; genus Ancylobacter; species Ancylobacter oerskovii. The sequence goes on from NZ_JAHBGB010000044.1 coordinate 829,863, forward strand.
CCCACCGCTGGAACCCGAAGATGGCTCCGTTCATCTTCGGCACCCGCAACAACATCCACATCATCGACCTCGCCCAGACGGTGCCCTCGCTGGCCCGCGCGCTGCAGGCGGTGTCCGACACCGTGGCCCGTGGCGGCCGCGTGCTGTTCGTCGGCACCAAGCGCCAGGCGGCCGATGCCGTCGCCGATGCCGCCAAGCGTTCGGCGCAGTATTATGTGAACTCCCGTTGGCTCGGCGGCATGCTGACCAACTGGAAGACCATCTCGCACTCCATCGCCCGGCTGAAGAAGCTCGAAGAGCTGCTCGCCGCCGGCGAGGGCGTCGGCTACACCAAGAAGGAGCGCCTGACGCTCCAGCGCGAGAAGGAAAAGCTCGATCGCGCGCTGGGCGGCATCCGCGACATGGGTGGCCTGCCGGACCTGCTGTTCGTGATCGACACCAACAAGGAAGACCTGGCGGTCGCCGAGGCGCGTCGCCTGGGCATCCCGGTGGCGGCGATCCTCGACACCAATTGCGACCCGGACGGCATCTCCTATCCGGTTCCGGGCAATGACGACGCCGGCCGCGCCATCAACCTCTATTGCGACCTGATCGCCCGTGCCGCCATCGACGGCATCGGCCGCGCCCAGGGCGATTTCGGTGTCGACATCGGCGCCGCCGAAGTGCCGATGATCGAGGACCTGCCGGCGGAGGCCGCCTGGTCGTCCTTCGAGCCGCTGTCCGGCCCGCGCGGCCCGGCCGACGACCTGAAGAAGCTGACCGGCGTTTCCCCGGCCATCGAGAAGAAGCTGACCGATCTCGGCATCTTCCACTTCTCGCAGATCGCCGGCCTCGACGCCGCCGACGCCCATCGCCTCGGCGAGGAAGTCGGCCTGCCGGGTCGCGTGGATGGCTGGGTCGCCCAGGCCAAGGAGCTGACCGCCGAGGTCGAGTGACCGGGGCGTAAGGCTCGCGGCGGCCATGGGCTGCCGCTCGGATCGTGAAGTCGCGGCCGGCCCGGAACCCTCCGGCCGGCCGTGTCGTCAAATGACACATGCACGAATGATACGTCGCTGGTGACACCTGCGATTCGTGTCGATTGGAATGAGGAACGGGATATGGCCAACATCACCGCGGGCATGGTGAAGGAGCTGCGCGAGAAGACCGGCGCCGGCATGATGGATTGCAAGAACGCGCTGGGCGAGGTCGAGGGCGACATCGAGGCCGCCATCGACTGGCTGCGCAAGAAGGGTCTTGCCAAGGCCGCCAAGAAGGCCGGCCGTGTCGCCGCCGAAGGCCTGATCGGCCTCGCGCTGGACGGCACCAAGGGCGTGGTGGTCGAGGTGAATTCCGAGACCGACTTCGTCGCCCGCAACGAGCAGTTCCAGGCGCTGGTGCGCAACATCGCCCAGGTGGCGCTCGCCGCCGGCGACGACGTCGCGGCCATCGGCGCGGCGGCCTATCCGGCCGGCGGCACCGTCAGCGAGGCGATCTCCAGCGCCGTCGCCACCATCGGCGAGCACATGAACCTGCGCCGCGCCAAGGAGCTCTCGGTGAATGCCGGCGTCGTCGCCAGCTACATCCACGGCTCGGTGGGCGAGGGTCTCGGCAAGATCGGCGTGCTGGTCGCGCTGGAATCGACCGGCAAGGCCGATGAGCTGGCCGCCCTCGGCCGCCAGATCGCCATGCATGTCGCCGCCGCCAACCCGCAGGCGCTCGACGCCGCCGGCATCGACGCCGATGTCGTCGCCCGCGAGCGCGGCGTGCTGGCCGAGAAGGCCAAGGCCTCCGGCAAGCCGGACAACGTGGTCGAGAAGATCGTCGAGAGCGGCCTGAAGACTTTCTACAAGGAAGTCACCCTGGTCGAGCAGGCCTTCATCCACGAGCCCTCCAAGACCGTCGCCCAGGCGGTGAAGGAGAGCGAGGGCAAGGTCGGCGCGCCGGTCAAGATCGCCGGCTTCGTGCGCTTCGCCCTCGGCGAGGGCGTGGAGAAGCAGGAGAGCGACTTCGCCGCCGAGGTCGCCGCCGCCGCCGGCGCCTGAGACGCAGCACGCGTTTGTTGATAAGACCACGCCGGGCCGCCACGAGGCGCCCGGCGTGTTTTAGTATGGGGCGGGGCGTGTCGGCGCCGCGCGAAGCATGGAAGGTGCCTCATGTCCGAAGCGGGCGAAGCGCAGGAAGTGTCCTACCGGCGCGTGCTGGTGAAGGTGTCCGGTGAGGCGCTGATGGGCAGCGAGGCGTTCGGCCTCCACTGGCCGACCATCGAGGGCATCGCCCGCGATCTCGCCGATGCCCGCGAGGCGGGCGCCGAGGTGGCCGTGGTGGTGGGCGGCGGCAACATCCTGCGCGGCGCCAGTGTCGCCGGCCGCGGCCTCGACCGCGCCACCGCCGATCACATGGGCATGCTCGCCACGGTGATGAACGCCCTGGCGCTGGAGAAGGCGATCGAGGAGGCGGGATCGCCCGCCCGCACGCTTTCCGCCATCCCGATGCCGACCATCTGCGAGCCCTATGCCCGCCAGACCGCCTCGCGGCATTTGTCGCGCGGGCGCATCGTGGTGCTGGCCGGCGGCACCGGCAATCCGTATTTCACCACCGATACCGGCGCCGTGCTGCGCGCCGCCGAGCTCGAATGCGACGCGGTGATGAAGGCGACCACCGTCGACGGCGTCTATACCGCCGATCCCAAGCGCGACCCGTCCGCCACCCGCTATGAGCGGCTGACCCATGACGAGGCGCTCGCCAAGGATCTCAAGGTGATGGACGCCGCCGCTTTCGCGCTGGCGCGCGAGGCGAAGCTGCCGATCATCGTGTTCTCCATCCGCCAGCCCGGCGCCATCGAGGATGCGGTGCGCGGCCGGGGGCGTTCCACCACGGTGGCGCCCTAGGCGGCATGTCATGCCGCAATGCGGTATGGAATAAGGCGTCTGCGCGCTTGCCTCGCGCGGCAAACCATCTGATATAGCCGGGTCCCGGCCGTTTGCGGCGCTGGTGCCGCCATGCGGGCCGCGTCGTTCGGGCCCGGCGCAGCAAGAAGAGGGTTCGCTATGAGCACTGGTCCGACCGATATTGCCGATCTGAAGCGCCGCATGCAGGGGGCCATCGGCGTCCTGAAGCAGGAACTGAGCGGCCTGCGCACCGGGCGCGCCTCGGCGAGCCTGCTGGAGCCGATCCAGGTGGATGCCTATGGCTCGCACATGCCGCTGAACCAGTGCGCCTCGGTGAACGTGCCGGAGCCGCGCCTGCTCTCGGTGCAGGTGTGGGACCGCGGCATGGTGTCGGCGGTGGAGAAGGCGATCCGCGATTCCAATCTCGGCCTCAATCCGCAGACCGAGGGGCAGGTGATCCGCGTCCGCATCCCCGAGCTGACCCAGGATCGCCGCCAGGAACTGGTGAAGGTCGCCCACAAATATGCCGAGGCCGCGCGCGTCTCGGTGCGCCATGTGCGCCGCGACGGCATGGACAGCCTGAAGAAGGCGGAGAAGGACGGCGACATCAGCGCCGACGAGCAGACCCGCATGTCCGATCAGGTGCAGAAGGCGACCGACCAGTCGATCGCCGAGATCGATCAGGTGCTGTCGACCAAGGAAAAGGAAATCCTGGCGGTTTGAGCACGGGCCCGGCGGCGCGGAGGCCTCCTTGAAGATCGCGAAGTTCGAGGCGTCAGACGACGTATCGGAAGGGGGAGGGCAGCCGGTGGCCGGCGTGCCCGCCGGCCGTGCGCCGCGGCACGTCGCCATCATCATGGATGGCAATGGCCGCTGGGCGACCTCGCACGGCCTGCCGCGCTTCGAGGGGCATCGTCGCGGCGTCGAGGCGGTCCGGCGCACCATTGCCGCCGCCATCGACCTCGGTGTCGAGGCGCTGACCGTCTTCAGCTTCTCCAGCGAGAACTGGACCCGCCCCGAGGGCGAGGTCGACGAGCTGATGGGGCTGTTGAAGCTGTTCATCCGCAAGGATCTGCAGGACCTTCACGCCCGCAACGTGCGGGTGCGCATCCTCGGCGAGGGGCATCCGCGCGACGGCGAGATCCAGGCGATGCTGCGCGAGACCGAGGCACTGACCGGCGGCAATACCGGGCTCACGCTGGCGGTCGCCTTCAATTACGGCTCGCAGAACGAGATCGCCCGTGCCGCCCGCGCCCTGGCGCGCGAGGTCGCGGCGGGGCGCCTGTCGCCGGAGGAGATCACCCCGGCGCGGCTCGCCGGTGCGCTCGACACCGCCGGCCTGCCGCCGCTCGACCTCGTCATCCGCACCAGCGGCGAGCAGCGGCTGTCCAACTTCCTGCTCTGGCAGGCGGCTTATGCCGAGCTGGTCTTCCTGCCGGTGCTGTGGCCGGATTTCGATCGCGGCTGGTTCGAGCGGGCGCTGCAGGAATTCGCCGGCCGCGAGCGCCGGTTCGGCGGCCTCGATGCGGCGGGGCGCTCGTGACTTGAACATCGGTGCGGATTTCCTGCCTCGTCTGGGCTCGGCGCTGGTGCTGGGGCCGATGGTCATTGCCGCGGCGGCGTGGGGAGGGCGGCCTTTCGTCCTTCTGTGCTTCCTCGCCAGCCTGATGCTGCTGTGGGAATGGGCGAAGATGGTGCGGCTGCCGCGCCTGCCGGTGGTTCTCGGCCTGGGCGGCGGCGGCATCGCCTGCGCGCTGTTCGCGCTGGTGGCCGGTCCGCCGCAGCTGATTCTCGCGCTGCCGGCCGGGGCGCTGGCGGCGGCGCTCATGGTGCGGGGCGCGCTGTCGCTGCGGTTCTGGGCGCTGGTCGGCGTGTTCTACGCCGGCGCCCTGGCCTGCTCGTTGACCCTGCTGCGGCTCGATTCCGCGCTGGGGCTCGTCGCGGTAGTCTGGCTGCTGGCCGTGGTATGGACCACCGATGTCGCCGCCTATTTCTGCGGGAGGCTGATCGGCGGGCCGAAGCTGTGGCCGCGGGTGAGTCCCAACAAGACCTGGTCGGGCTCCATCGGCGGCGTGGTGTTCGCGGTGGCGGCGGGCATGCTGACCGTGCGGCTCGCCGGCGTCGATTCCGCCTTCTTCGCCGCCCCGGCGGCCTTTGCCGCCAGTATCTGCTGCCAGGCCGGCGACCTGTTCGAATCGGCGATGAAGCGGCGCTTCGGAGTGAAGGATTCCGGCCATCTCATTCCCGGCCATGGCGGGCTGATGGACCGGCTGGACGGGCTGGTGGCGGCGGCGCTGCTCGCCGGGCTGATCGGCGTGCTGCGGCATCCCGCGGCGCCGGCCGCCGGCCTGCTGGTCTGGTGAATGCGGCACGCCGCGCGGCAAATGTGGCGGGCTGCCGTTTCTCTGCCAAACTTGGCAGCGACATGATGATGGCAGCGTCCCTTGCGGGCCGGTTCCGGCCCGCGGTCGTCGTGCAGATGAGGAAAGCGAAATGAGTATGCTCTCGTCGATGGGTGGCGGCGCCGAATGGCTGCTCGGCTATCTCATCCCCTTCCTCTTCGTGCTGACGATCGTGGTGTTCTTCCACGAGCTCGGCCATTTCTGGGTGGCGCGGCGCTGCGGCGTCCGGGTCGTCGCCTTCTCCATCGGCTTCGGGCCGGAGATCGTCGGCTTCAACGACCGCCACGGCACGCGCTGGAAGCTGTCGGCTATCCCCCTCGGCGGCTATGTGAAGTTCCTCGGCGACGACAACGCCGCCTCCGCCCCCGATCGCGACGGGCTGTCGCAGATGAGCGAGGCGGAGAAGAAGGTCAGCTTCTTCCACAAGTCGGTCGGGGCGCGCGCGGCGATCGTCGCGGCCGGGCCGATCGCCAATTTCATCCTCGCCATCGTCATCTTTTCCGCCCTGTTCATGACGGTGGGCCGGCAGGTGACGACGCCGCGCGTCGATTCCATCCAGGCCGGCAGCGCCGCCGAGAAGGCCGGCTTCCAGCCGCATGACCTGATCCTGTCCATCGACGGCACGCCGATCGAATCCTTCGGCGACATGCAGCGCATCGTCAGCGCCAGCGCCGACGTGCCGCTCAGCGTGGAGATCGATCGCGGCGGCGAGCGCCGCACGCTCAGCGCGACGCCGGACCGCCGCGAGATCACCGATACCTTCGGCAATGTGCACCGCATCGGCGTGCTCGGCATTTCGCGCTCCACCGGGGCGGGCGAGGTGACGACCCAGCGATTCGGGCCCGTGGAGGCCGTCGGCCTCGCCGGCAAGGAGGTGTGGTTCATCGTCGACCGCACCTTCTCCTATCTCGGCGGGGTGATCACCGGGCGCGAATCCGCCGATCAGCTCGGCGGGCCGATTCGGATCGCCCAGGTGTCGGGGCAGGTGGCGACCTTCGGTATCGGCGCGCTGCTGCAACTGGCGGCGGTGCTGTCGGTTTCGATCGGTCTTCTTAACCTCTTTCCCGTACCCTTGCTGGATGGCGGACACCTGATGTTCTACGCCATCGAGGCGCTGCGCGGCCGTCCGCTCAGCGATCGGGCGCAGGAGGTCGGGTTCCGCATCGGTCTTGCCTTGGTCCTGATGCTGATGCTGTTCGCAACGTGGAACGATATTCTCAATATTTCAAAATCTTGACGCCCGTCCGCCTGAGCGTTGCCGACGTGCCACGGCGTCGGGAAAAGGCAATCGGGCGACAGGGGCTTCGGTTTGCAGGCCTGCCAAAAGCCTGTACAAGCGGAGCGCTGGGTGAAAGATCGCGCCTGTTTGCGCTTGCGTGAGCAGTGCCGGCTTCAGAACAACGATATAGGTTGCGCACCAAATGGCTGTAAGTGTCCGGTTCGTGAGTAAGATGGCTTCGGTCCTGGGCGTCGTCGCCCTGATGGCCGTGGCGGGGGTCGCCGGATCCATTGTTGCGCCTGTCGGCGCCGTTGCGCAGACGGCGAATTCCATCATCGTCGAAGGTAATCGCCGCGTCGACGCCGAGACGGTGCGCTCCTATTTCGGTACGCCGCCGCTCACCCCGGCCAAGATCGACGAGGGCCTGAAGGCGCTCTACGCCACCGGCCTGTTCTCCGATGTGCGCGTCTCGAATCGCGGCGGCCGCCTGGTGGTGAGCGTCGAGGAGAACGAGGTGGTCAATCGCGTTGCCTTCGAGGGCAACAAGAAGATCAAGGACGAGCAGCTCGCCGGCGAGGTGCAGTCCAAGGCGCGTGCGCCGTTCTCCCGCACCACCGTGCAGGCCGATACCCAGCGCATCATCGAGCTCTATCACCGCGCCGGCCGCTACGACGTGCGCGTCGAGCCCAAGACCATCGATCGCGGCCAGGGCCGCGTCGACCTCGTCTTCGAGATCACCGAGGGCGAGAAGCTGGGCGTCGCCGAGATCAAGTTCGTCGGCAACAAGGCGTATTCGGACTGGAAGCTCAAGGACGAGCTGACCACCACCGAGACCAACTGGCTGTCCTGGCTGAAGAATACCGACGTCTACGACGTCGATCGCATCAATTCCGACCAGGAGCTGCTGCGCCGCTTCTATCTGAAGAACGGCTATGCCGACTTTCGCATCGTGTCGGTGACCGCCGACCTCGATCGCAAGAAGGAAGGCTTTGTCATCACCTATGTGCTGGACGAGGGGCAGCAGTACCGCGTCGGCACCGTGGACGTCGTGTCCAACATCAAGGACGTCGACCCGGCCCGCATCCGTTCCGCGCTGCGCGTGGCCAAGGGGCAGGTGTACAACGCCGAGCTGGTCGAGAAGTCGGTCGAGAACGCCACCATCGAGGTGTCGAAGAGCGGCTATGCCTTCGCGCAGGTTCGTCCGCGCGGCGACCGCAATCCCGAGGCCCGCACCATCTCGCTGGTCTTCGCGGTGGAAGAGGGGCCGCGCGTCTATATCGAGCGCATCGAGATCCGCGGCAACACCCGCACCCGCGACTGGGTCATCCGCCGCGAGTTCGATCTCGCCGAGGGCGACGCCTATAACCGCGTGCTGGTTGACCGCGCCGAGCGTCGCCTGCGCAATCTCGGCTTCTTCAAGGATGTGAAGGTCACCAACGAGCCCGGCTCGGCGCCGGACCGCGTGATCCTGGTCGTGCAGGTCGAGGACCAGCCCACCGGCGAATTCTCGATCTCCGGCGGCTACTCCACCACGGACGGCTTCATCGGCGAAGTGGCGGTTTCGGAGAAGAACTTCCTCGGGCGCGGCCAGTTCGTGCGTCTTGCCGGCTCGCTTGGCGAGAACGTCCAGGGCGTCGATTTCAGCTTCACCGAGCCCTATTTCCTCGACTACCGCGTTGCGGCCGGCTTCGACCTGTCCTGGCGCGAGACGCAGGCCACCAGCTACAGCCCGTACAACACCACCACGGGTGGTGGCACGCTGCGCGTCGGCCTGCCGCTCACCGACGAGCTGACCCTCGGCCTGCGCTATACGCTGTCGCAGAAGGAAATCTCGATCGACGAGGACACCATCGCCGATTACGGCCAGCCGTCCTGGGCGCTGCTCGAGGTCAACAACCAGGCCTACATCACCTCGGCGATCGGCTACACGCTCAGCTACAACATGCTGGACAACAACATCGATCCGACAAACGGTTATCTGCTTGAGTTCAAGCAGGATCTGGCCGGCGTCGGCGGCGATGTGAACTACATCCGCTCGACCTTCGATGCGCGCTGGTACATGCCGGTGTTCGGCGACGTGGTACTGATGCTGCGCGGCCAGGCGGGTAACGTGACCTCCTGGGGTGGCGAGGACCTGCGTATCCTCGACAACTTCTTCAAGGGCCCGGATCTGGTTCGCGGCTTCGAGTCCAACGGTATCGGCCCGCGCGACCTGGCCTCCGGCCTCGACGGTTCCGACCCCGATGCGCTGGGCGGCACGCTCTACTGGGGCACGACGGCGGAACTGCAGTTCCCGCTTTCCTTCCTGCCGAAGGATGTCGGCATGAGGGGCGCGCTCTTCGCCGATGCCGGTTCGCTCTGGGACTATCAGGGCGGCACCACCTTCGAGAACATCGCCGGCTGGGAAAACAACCTGGTGGATTGCAGCGCGATCGAGGGTTCGAAGACCAAGGGCTACGCCAATGTCTGCGTCGCCGACAGCGACTCGATCCGCTCCTCGGTCGGCGTCAGCCTGATCTGGAAGTCGCCCTTCGGCCCGCTGCGCTTCGACTATGCCTGGGTGCTCTCGAAGGAAGACTACGACCAGGAACAGGCGTTCCGCTTCAGCGGCGGTACCCGTTTCTGAGACTTGCGCCCGATCATTGGCGGCCACATCACTGGCGGAATACGACGGCCCGGCTCGCCCGGGCCGTCGGTTCATTGGGCGACGGGCATGTCCGGCACGATGCATTCAATGGCTGATCCCATCTTCCACCGCCCGGCGCGGAGCTTTCCGCTCGACGAGCTCTGCGCGCTGGTGGGCGGCCGCCTCGTCGATCCCGCCCAAGGCGCCCGGCAGGTAATCGGCGTCGCCTCGCTGGAGGATGCCGGGCCGGGCGACGTCAGCTATATGGACGGCAGCCGGTTCGTGCCGGCCCTGCGCGCCACCCGCGCCGGCTTCTGCCTGCTGGGAGAGCGCTTCCTCGATCATGTGCCGGCCGGCGTGGTGCCGGTGGTGGTGAAGCGCCCGCATGCGGCCTTCGTCGCCATCGCCCGCGCCCTCTATCCGTCCTCGCTGCGGCCGTCCTCGGTCTTCGGCCAGCCGGGCGTCGCCGCCGGGGCCATCGTGCATCCGCAGGCGCGGCTCGAAGGCGACGTCACCATCGATCCCGGCGCGGTGATCGGGCCCGGCGCCGAGGTCGGCGCGGGCACCATCATTGCCGCCGGTGCGGTGATCGGCCCGGGGGTGCGCATCGGCCGCGACTGCACCATCGGCGCCGGCGCCAGCGTGCTGCATGCGTTGCTCGGCGACCGGGTGATCCTGCATCCGGGCGTGCGCATCGGCCAGGACGGCTTCGGCTATGTCGGCGGCGCCGGCGGTCACGCCAAGGTGCCGCAGATCGGCCGGGTGATCGTGCAGAACGACGTCGAGATCGGCGCCTCCACCACCATCGATCGTGGCGGCCTGCGCGACACGGTGATCGGCGAGGGCACCAAGATCGACAATCTGGTGCAGATCGCCCACAACGTGGTGATCGGGCGTCATTGTGTCATCGTCTCGCAGACCGGCATCGCCGGCAGCGCCACGCTGGGCGATTTCGTGGTGCTGGGCGGGCAGGTCGGGGTGATCGGCCATGTCCGCATCGGCGACGGGGCGAAGATCGCGGCCACCAGCAACGTGAAGGACGACGTGCCGCCCGGCGTGGAATGGGGCGGCTCGCCGGCTCAGCCGATGCGGGACTGGTTCCGGGAAGTAATGGCGATCCAGCGCCTCGCCCGCGGCGACCGCGGGGGGCGCGACGCCGACCAAGGACAGAAGAACTCATGAGCGAACAGGCCGAAACCAGCCTCGGCGTGGCGGACATCCAGAAGATCCTCGCCGCGCTGCCGCACCGCTATCCCTTCCTGATGGTCGACCGGATCGTCGGCATCGAGGGCGACAAGCGGGCGATCGGCATCAAGAACGTCTCCGCCAACGAGCCGCATTTCCAGGGACATTTCCCGGACAACCCGGTGATGCCGGGGGTGCTGATCCTCGAAGGCATGGCGCAGACCGCCGGCGCCATCTGCCTGTTCGAGCGCGCGGCGGGCGGCAAGCCCTCGCTCGTCTATTTCATGACCATCGACAAGGCGAAGTTCCGCCGGCCGGTGGTTCCGGGCGATGTGCTGGAGTACCACATGACGCAGATGACCAAGCGCCGCAACATGTGGTGGTTCCGCGGCGAGGCGAAGGTCGACGGCCAGCTGGTCGCCGAGGCCGAGGTCGGCGCGATGATCGCCCAGGACGGTGGCAAGTGAGCGGGGGCGCGCGCATCCACCCGACCGCGCTGGTGGAAGACGGCGCGGTGCTGGGCGAGAATGTCGAGATCGGCCCGTTCTGCACCGTGGGCGCCGATGTCGATCTGGGCGACGGGGTTCGCCTGGTTTCGCATGTGGTCGTGGCCGGGCACACGCGGATCGGCGCCGGGACGACGGTCTATCCCTTCGCCTCGCTCGGCCAGCCGCCGCAATCGGTGCACTACAAGGGCGAGCCGTGCCGGCTGGTCATCGGCGAGCGCTGCATCATCCGCGAGCATGTGACGATGAACATCGGCACGGCCGGCGGTCACATGGAGACGCGGGTCGGCGCCGACGGCTTCTTCATGGTCGGTAGTCACATCGCGCATGACTGCGTGATCGGCGAGCGGGCGGTGTTCGCCAACAACGCGACGCTGGCCGGCCATGTCACGGTGGGCGACAACGTGTTTATCGGCGGGCTCGCCGCGGTGCACCAGTTCACCCGCATCGGCGACGGCGCGATGATCGGCGGCATGTGCGGCGTGCATTTCGACATCATCCCCTTCGGCCTGATGATGGAAGGCCATCCGGGGCTGCGCTCGCTCAATTATACCGGGCTGAAGCGCCGCGGCCTGTCGCTGCAGCAGCGCCGCGAATTGCAGAGCGCCTATCGCGAGCTGTTCTACGGCGCCGGCACGCTTGCCCAGCGCACCGACCGCGTGGCCGAGCGCTTCGGCGAGAACGCCAATGTCATGCGGATCGTCGAGTTCGTCCGCACCGCCGGCAAGCGCCGCCTCACCGTTCCCGCCGATGCCGACGACCATGGCGCCGAGCCCGACGCCGCCTGAGGCGTCCGGCTCCGCCGCCGCGGCGCCCGCTGCCGTGGCGGGCGGCGAGCCGCTCGCCATCATCTGCGGCGGCGGTGCCTTTCCGCTGGTGGTCGCCGAGGCGGCCACAAGAGCGGGGCGGCGCGTGCATCTCTTCGCCCTGCGCGGCCTTGCCGATCCCGCCGTCGAGGCCTGGCCGCACAGCTGGATCGCCCTCGGCCAGTTCGGCAAGCTCTGCGCGGAAATGCGCCGGCGCGGCTGCCGCGACGTGGTGTTCATCGGCTATGTGCTGCGTCCGCGGCTGCGCGACGTGACGTTCGACTGGGCGATGGTCCGGCAGCTGCCGCGCATCTTCCGCATGCTGCGCGGCGGCGACAATCATCTGCTCACCGGCGTCGGGGAGGCGTTCGAGGACGAAGGCTTCCGGCTGCTCGGCGCCCATGAGGTCGCCCCGGAAATATTGGTGCCGGCCGGCCGGCTCGGCCAGGTGGCGCCCGGGCGCGACCAGCTCGACGACGTGCTCACCGGCCGCCATGCCCTGGCGGTGATGGGGCCGCTCGATATCGGCCAGGGCGTGGTGGTGATCAATCGGCACGTCGTGGCCGTCGAGGCGGCGGAGGGAACCGACCTGATGCTGCGCCGCTGCGCCGAGCTCAGGGCGAACGGACGCATCCGCGCCCGGGCGCCGGCCGGCGTGCTGGTCAAGGTTCCCAAGGTCGCGCAGGATCGTCGCTTCGACCTGCCGTCGCTCGGCCTCGCCACGGTGGAGGGGGCCGCGCGGGCCGGGCTCGCCGGCATTGCCGTCGAGGCCGGCGGCGTGATCGCCACCGACCTCGAGGCGATGATCCGTGCTGCCGATGCGGCGGGAATGTTCGTCTATGGCTTCGCGCCGGAGAACGAGGCGGGGAGCGCGACATGAGACAGGCGCCGGCACGTCCGCTTTCGGTCTTCCTCATCGCCGGGGAGGATTCGGGCGACATGCTGGGCGCCGGCCTGATGCGCGAGCTCGCGGCGCTCACCGGCGGCGCCGTGGCCTTCACCGGCATAGGCGGTCCGCGCATGGAGGCCGAGGGGCTCGCCTCGCTGTTCCCGATGGACGACATCACCGCCATCGGCGTCGGGCAGGTGCTCGCCGGCTTGCCGCGTATCCTCAGGCGCATGCGCGAGGCAGCCGATGCGGTGGTGCGGGCGCGGCCCGACGTGCTGGTGCTGATCGACGCGCCGGACTTCACCCATCGCGTCGCCCACAAGGTGCGGGCGCGGCTGCCGGATCTGCCGATCGTCAAATATGTCGCGCCCACCGTGTGGGTGTGGCGGCAGGGGCGGGCGCGGGCGATGAAGCCGGATATCGACCGCGTGCTTGCCGTGCTGCCCTTCGAGCCGGAGGTGATGGCGCGGCTCGACGGCCCGCCGACCACCTATGTCGGCCATCCGCTGCTCGGCATGCTCGACGAGTTGCGCCCGGATGCGCGGGAGGCGGCCCGGCGCGAGGCCCCGCCGCCGGTCCTGCTGGTGCTGCCGGGCAGCCGCCGTTCGGAGCTGCAGCGGCTCGGGCCGCTGTTCGGCGACGTGCTGGCCCGGCTCGCCGCGCAGATGCCTCATGTCGAGATGGTGCTGCCGACCTTGCCGCGCCGGCGGGCCGAGGTGGAGGCGATGGTGGCCGGCTGGACGGTGAAGCCGCGCATCGTCGTCGACGAGGCCGAGAAATACGCGGCCTTCCGCGTCGCCCGCGCCGCCTTCGCCGCCTCCGGCACGGTGACGCTGGAACTGGCGCTGGCCGGCATTCCCACCATCGCCACCTATCGCGTCCACTGGCTGGAGGCGCGGGTCGCCCATCACCTGCTCGGCATCACCTCGGTGATCCTGCCCAATCTCATCATCGGCGAGCGGGCGGTGCCGGAATATCTGCAATGGTACATCGATCCGCCGGCGATGACGGCGGCGCTTGCCAGGCTGATCGAGGGCGGGCCGGAGCGGGAGGCGCAGCTTGCCGCCTTCGCCAGGGTCGGCGCCCTGATGGGGGTGGATGGCGAGACACCCAGCCGTCGGGCCGCCCGCGCGGTGCTCGAGGTGGCGCAGCGGGTCGTCTCGTCGCCCTGATTCCCGCCCGCCGCCATCGGCGTGGGGGCGGGGGCTCTCTTCGGCACGGGTCTTTCCCATCGCCTCCCTGCATCGGCCTGCCGGGAGGCGTGCCTCCCGCCGCGACCTGCGGCCGGGAAAAGGCTGCCGGAAACGAAATGCCCGCCATCCGGGACCGGAGGCGGGCATCATGTCGCGAAGCCGAGCGCGGGACGGAGATGATGGCGGCGCATGGGCCGCCATCCGCCGCCGGCCGTCTCACTTGCGGCGGGCGATCGGCACGTAGTCGCGGCGGGTGGCGCCGGTGTAGAGCTGGCGCGGGCGGCCGATGCGCTGGCCCGGATCCTCGATCATCTCCTTCCACTGGCCGATCCAGCCCACGGTGCGGGCGAGGGCGAACAGCACGGTGAACATGGAGGTGGGGAAGCCGAGGGCGCGGAGCGTGATGCCCGAATAGAAGTCGATGTTCGGGTAGAGCTTGCGCTCGACGAAATACTCGTCCTGCAGCGCGATGCGCTCCAGTTCCACCGCGATGTCGAGCAGCGGATCGTCCTTGATGCCGAGCTCGCCGAGCACCTCATGGCAGGTCTTCTGCATGATCTTGGCGCGCGGATCGTAGTTCTTGTACACGCGATGACCAAAGCCCATCAGGCGGAACGGGTCGTTCTTGTCCTTGGCGCGGTTGATGAATTCCGGGATGCGGTCCACGGAGCCGATCTCGCCGAGCATCTTCAGCGCCGCCTCGTTGGCGCCGCCATGGGCGGGTCCCCACAGGCAGGCGATGCCGGCGGCGATACAGGCGAAGGGGTTGGCGCCGGAGGAGCCGGCGAGGCGCACGGTGGAGGTCGAGGCGTTCTGCTCGTGGTCGGCGTGCAGGATGAAGATGCGGTCGATGGCGCGCGAGAGCACCGGGTTCACCTTGTACTCCTCGCAGGGCACCGAGAAGCACATGCGCAGGAAGTTCGAGGCGTAGTCGAGGTCGTTCTTCGGGTAAACGAAGGGCTGGCCGATATGGTATTTATAGGCCATGGCCGCCAGTGTCGGGATCTTCGCGATCATGCGGATCGAGGCGATCATGCGCTGCTGCGGGTCGGCGATGTCGGTGCTGTCGTGATAGAAGGCCGAGAGCGCGCCGACCGAGGCCACCAGCACCGCCATCGGGTGGGCGTCGCGGCGGAAGCCGTGGAAGAACCGGCTCATCTGCTCGTGCACCATGGTGTGGCGCGTGACGCGGTAGTCGAAATCCGCCTTCTGGGCGGCGGTCGGCAGCTCGCCATAGAGCAGCAGGTAGCAGGTTTCCAGGAAGTCGCCGTCCTCGGCGAGCTGCTCGATCGGGTAGCCGCGGTAGAGAAGGACGCCCTCGTCGCCGTCGATATAGGTGATCTGGCTTTCGCAGCTGGCGGTGGAGGTGAAGCCCGGGTCGTAGGTGAACATCCCGGTCTGGCCGTAGAGCTTGCCGATGTCCACGACCTGCGGCCCGATCGTGCCGTTCAGAATCGGGAGTTCCCAGCTCTTGTCGCCGATACTGAGTGTGGCCGTGTTCGCGGAAGTGCCGTTGATGGCGTCCATGCGGGTCTCCCTGGAGTCAATGGACCGAACGAAGCGGAGCGCGTCGGCGGAGGTTCTCGCCTTGTTGTGCGGCAGCCGTTTCCGAGGGGCCTTCTATGCTCCCCGGGGGCTGGACGCGTAAAGTCGTAACGGTTTCGAACCGTGCTCGCAAGCGCAGCGGACACGGTAGTCCGATAACATCAAAATCCAGTAACGGCAGGGCGTTCCGATGATTTCGCACCTGCATCAACACTTCGTCGTACACCCCCTCAGGCGGCCCGCGCGGCGGGCGCCTGGTCGGCGATACGCGCCAGCGACTCGTCGCGTCCCAGCACCGCCAGCACGTCGAAGATGCCGGGCGAGGTGGTGCGGCCGGTCACGGCGGCGCGCAGCGGCTGGGCGAGGGCGCCGAGCTTGACGCCCCGGGCCTCGGCGACGCCGCGCACGGCCGCCTCGGTGCTGGCGGCGGTCCAATCGCCGGTCGCCGCCAGCGCCTCGTGGGCGGCGGCGAGCAGGGCGCGGGCGTCGTCGGTGAGCAGCGCCCTGGCCTTGTCTTCCATGTCGAGCGGGCGCTGCTTGACGATGTAGCCGGCACTGTCGATCAGCTCGATCAGCGTCTTGGCGCGCTCCTTCAGCCCGGGCATAGCGGCGATGAGCTGGGCGCGCCGCTCGGGGGTGAGGGCGGCGGCGATGGCGGCGCCGTCCGGCAGATGCGGCAGCAGGGCGTCGATGGCGGCCAGCAGCTCGTCATCCGGGGTCGCCCGCATGTAGTGGCCGTTGATGTTCTCCAGCTTGGCGAAGTCGAAGCGCGCCGGCGAGCGGCCGACCCGGTCGAGGTCGAAATGCTCGATCATCTCCTGCGTGGAGAAGATCTCCTGGTCGCCATGGCTCCAGCCGAGGCGCACGAGATAATTGCGCAGCGCTGCCGGCAGGTAGCCCATGGCGCGGTAGGCGTCGACGCCGAGCGCGCCGTGGCGCTTGGAGAGCTTGGCCCCGTCCGGCCCATGGATCAGCGGGATATGCGCCATGGTCGGCACGTTCCAGCCGAGCGCGCGGTAGATCTGCGTCTGGCGGGCGGCGTTGGTGAGGTGGTCGTCACCGCGGATGATGTGGGTGACGCCCATGTCGTGATCGTCGACCACCACCGAGAGCATGTAGGTCGGCGTGCCGTCGGAGCGCAGCAGCACGAGGTCGTCGAGTTCCTTGTTCTGGAACACCACGCGGCCCTGCACCAGATCGTCGATGACCGTCTCGCCCTCGGTCGGGGCCTTCAGGCGGATGGCCGGCTTGCGGCCTTCCGGCGCCTCGGAGGGGGCGCGGTCGCGCCAGCGCCCGTCATAGCGCGGGGCGCGGCCTTCCTTGCGGGCGGTCTCGCGCATCTCCTCCAGCTCTGCCGCGGTGGCGTAGCAGGGATAGGCATGGCCGGCGGCGATCATCTGTTCCACCGCCTCGCGGTGCCGCTCGGCGCGGGCGAACTGGTAGATGACATCGCCGGACCAGTCGATGCCGAGCCAGCTCAGCCCGTCGATGATCGCGTCGATGGCTTCCGGCGTGGAGCGCTGGCGGTCGGTGTCCTCGATGCGCAGCAGCATCTTGCCGCCCTTGGCATGCGCATAGAGCCAGTTGAACAGCGCGGTACGGGCGCCGCCAATGTGCAGGAAGCCGGTCGGGGAGGGGGCGAAGCGGGTGATGACGGTGTCGGACATCGGCTTTCCGTGTCGGCGCCCGGCGTGTCGCGGGCGGTAGCGGTCGGGATGCGTGCGTGTACCATAGGAGCGCGAGAGGGGAAAACCCGCTGTGCGGCGATAGCCGGCGGCGCGGGGGATGCGGGGACATGGCGGGCGGGCCGGAAGCGGGCGCGAGGACGCGGGCCGACGGGCGGGGCGCGGCGCGGGCACTGGCCGCGCCGGCGGACGGTCTCGTCCCGGCCGTGCCGGTGGTGGCTCCCGCGCCGCTGGCCGGCGGCGGGCCTTGGCGGCTGCCGGCGCGGCTTGCCGCCGCTCTCGGCGCGTTGCTGGCCGAAGAGGTCGAGGACCGGCGCGGCACGCTGTTCCTGCCGGTCGGCTTCGCCATCGGCGTGGCGCTCTATCTCGGCGCCGGCGGCGAGCCGTCGCCCTATGCCGGCCCGCTGGCCTTCGCGGTGCTGTTGGCCCTTGCCTTGGCGGCGCGGGCGCGGCCCTTCGCCTTCTACGCGCTGGCGCTGGCGGCGACGCTCGCGGCCGGCTTCACCGTCGCCAGCCTGCAGGTGCAGCGCATCGCCCATCCGGTGCTGGCCGCCCCGCTTTCCGGCGTCACCGTGAACGGTTTCGTGGAGCAGGCGGAACTGCGTCCGCGCGGCAGCCGCATCGTCGTCAGGGTGACGTCGCTGGAGCGGGCGCCGCAGCTTGTGCCGGAACGGGTGCGCATCGCGCTCGCCGCCGCGAAGCCGCCGCCGGTCGGGGCGCATGTGAGCCTGCGCGCCGATCTCGCCGCGCCGCCCGGTCCCGCCTATCCCGGCGGCTTCGATTTCGGACGGGCGGCGTGGTTCGAGGGCATCGGCGCCACCGGCTATGCGGTCGGCAAATGGCGGGAGACGCCGGCGCCGGGGCCGCCGGATCGGTCGCTGGCCTTCGCCGCCTGGCTGGAGGCGAGCCGGCAGGCGATGGCGGCGCGCATCCGCGCCGTGCTGCCGGGCGAGGCCGGCGGCGTCGCCGTGGCGCTGGTCACCGGCATACGCGGGCAGGTGCCCGAGCCGCTGGAAGAGGCGATGCGCATCTCCGGCCTCGCGCATGTCCTCTCCATTTCCGGCCTGCACATGGCGCTGGTGGCGACGACGGTGTTCTTCTTTGCCCGCGCGCTGCTGGCGCTGTGGCCGGGGCTGGCGCTCACCCGGCCGATCAAGGCCTGGGCGGCCGTGCCGGCGCTCGCCGCCGCCACCTATTACCTGCTGCTGTCCGGCGCCGAGGTGGCGACGCAGCGCTCCTATGTGATGACCGTGCTGGTGCTCGCGGGCGTGATGCTCGGCCGCCCGGCGCTCACCCTGCACACGCTGGCCCTCGCCGCGCTCCTCGTGTTGGCCCTGACGCCGTGGGCGATCCTCGATCCCGGCGCGCAGATGTCCTTCGCCGCGACGCTGGCGCTCGTCGTCGCCTATGAGCGGGGCGGGCGCCACCTCATCGCCGCCGGCGCCGGGCGCCTGCCCTGGTACGCGTCGATGCCGGCGCGCTGGCTGGTGGCGCTGGCGCTGACCTCGCTGGCTGCCGGCCTCGCCACCGCGCCCTATGCCGCCTATCACTTCCAGCGCCTCGCGCCGCTGAGCCTCTTCGCCAATCTCGCCGCCACGCCGCTGGTCAGCTTCGTCATCATGCCGATGGGGCTGCTCGGCACGCTGGCGATGCCGTTCGGCTGGGAAGGGCCGCCTTTCCGCCTGATGGGCTGGGGCATCGACGCCATGAACGGCGTTGCCCGCTGGGTGGCGGCGATGCCCGGCGCCGATGGCGGCGTGCGCGCCATGCCGCTGGCCAGCCTCGCCCTGATCACCTTCGCCTTTCTCGCCGCCTGCCTGCTGCGCACGCGCCTCGCGCTGGTGGCGCTCGTCCTGGCGGGTGCCGCCGGCTGGCCGATCCTCGCCGCCCGTACCCCCGACGTGCTGGTCGATGCGCAGGCGCGGACGGTGGCGGTGCGGGGGCCGGACGGGCAATTGTCGCTGATGGGCGATCGCACAAAGGGTCTCGCCGAGCGCTTTGCCGCCGAGCAATGGCTGTCGGCCGAAGGGAGACGCGGCCAGGGGAGGGAGCCGGCCGCGCTGTCGCGAGGCGCATCCGTGCCGGCAAGCCCCGCCGCGACAGCCGGGAAGGCGCCCTCGCCGGGTTCGCCCTTGCCGGGTTCGCCCCTGCCGTTTGCGCAGGAGGCGTCGCCTGCCGGCCCGGTACGATCGACGAAGGACGGCGCGAGCGGCGCCGGGAGCCTTCCGGCGATGCGCGGCGCAGCCGAATCCGGCGCGGTCCCGCATGCGGGAGAGGGAGGGAACGCGGGTCCTTCGCTTCTGTTGCCGACGTTCGTCATGCCCGCCGGCATCGAGCTTCCGCCTCAACAGGAGCAAGGCGGGCCGGACGTATCCCGGCCGGCGGCGCCAGATGCACTCGCCCCCGCGCGTGCCGCTCCGCCGGAGGTTGCGACCATCCCGACCGAGGCCGTCGCCGTGCCGGCGGCTTCGGGTGCGTCCAGGGGTGATGCCGGGCCGCCACTGGCGCGCCCGGCCGATCCCGGAACTTCGATCGACGCCGGACTGCAAGCGAAACGCATCCCATCTTCCGGTGCTGCGGGCGAGCCTTGGGGAAACGCTGGACCGACGCCGGATTCGCCGGCCGGCTCATCCGGGCCTGCCCGGATCCCGTTGGCCCAGCTGGCCGCCGAAGTGGCGATGTCGGTTCCGCTCGTGGCTGAGGCAGTCCCGGCTTCCTCGCGCGACAGCAGCGATCTGCCGCCGCCAACCTCCGCCGCGACACCGTTCGTGTCTGCCCTTACCCCGCCTAGCCAGCCCCCTGATCCCGCAGCGGCAACGTCCGCTCCGCCCGCGTCGGCGGTCCTCCCGACCTCCGCGCGCGGCAGCCGCGATCCCGCGCCATCCGCGTCCGTCGCGACACTGTTCGCGTCTGAGCGGTCGCTGACTCCCGCAGCGGCAACGTCCGCTCCGCCCGCATCGGCGGTCCTCCCGGCCTCCGTGCGCGGCAGCAGCGATCCCGCGCCATCCGCGTCCGTCGCGACACCGTTCGCGTCTGAGCGGCCGCTGGCTCCCGAAGCGGCAACGTCCGCTCCGCCCGCGTCGGCGGTCCTCCCGACCTCCGCGCGCGGCAGCCGC
>NZ_JAHBGB010000045.1 GCF_018390555.1 Ancylobacter oerskovii
ACGTGCAGCTGATCGTGCCGATCGCGATGGAAGAGAAGCTGCGCTTCGCCATCCGTGAAGGCGGGCGCACCGTCGGTGCCGGCGTCGTCGCCGCCATCATCGAGTGAAGTAGGAAGCAAATCCCGAGGGGCGTCGGTTCGCCCGGCGCCCCTTTTTCGTGGAGCTCGTAATAGAGCCCTATTGGCGAGCCCTCTGGGAGCCTTGAAGTCAAATGAACGGCCAGAACATTCGGATCCGCCTGAAGGCGTTCGATCATCGCATCCTGGACGCCTCGACGCGCGAGATCGTCAACACGGCGAAGCGCACCGGCGCCCAGGTCCGCGGACCCATTCCGCTGCCGACGCGGATCGAGAGGTTCACGGTCAACCGCTCGCCTCACGTCGACAAGAAGTCGCGTGAACAGTTCGAGATGCGGACGCATAAGCGTCTGCTGGACATTGTCGACCCGACCCCCCAGACCGTGGACGCGCTGATGAAGCTCGACCTCGCCGCGGGTGTCGACGTCGAGATCAAGCTCTGAGAAAGGCGAGGGGACACGGCCATGCGGTCAGGCGTCATCGCCCAGAAGGTCGGAATGACCCGCATCTTCAACGATGCCGGTGAACACGTTCCGGTCACTGTGCTGAAAGTCGATAATTGCCAGGTGGTTGCCCACCGGACGATCGACAAGAACGGATATGTCGCGGTTCAGCTCGGCGTCGGCCGGGCCAAGCCGCAGAACACGACGCGCGCCATGCGCGGGCACTTCGCCGTGGCGAAGGTCGAGCCCAAGCGCAAGCTCGCGGAGTTCCGCGTCGAGGAAGACGGGCTCATCCCGGTCGGGGCCGAGCTCACGGTGGACCATTTCGTGGTCGGCCAGTTCGTCGACGTGACGGGCACCTCCACCGGTAAGGGTTTTGCCGGCGGTATGAAGCGTCACAACTTCGGCGGTCTGCGCGCCACGCACGGCGTGTCGGTCTCGCACCGTTCGATCGGTTCGACCGGCGGCCGTCAGGACCCGGGCAAGACCTTCAAGAACAAGAAGATGCCCGGTCACATGGGCGTCGAGACCGTGACCACCCAGAATCTCAAGGTGGTGCTCACGGATGTGGAGCGCGGCCTGATCGCCGTCGAAGGCGCGGTTCCCGGCACCAAGGGTGGCTGGATCATCGTCGCCGACGCGGTGAAGAAGGCCCTGCCGGCCGACGCGCCGAAGCCGGGCAAGTTCCGGCTGCCGGGCGAGGTCGAGACCGACGCTCCTGCCGCCGACGTCGCTCCCGCGGCCGAGGCTGCGACCGAGGAGACCGTGTGATGGAACTCGCCGTCAAAACTCTTGAAGGGGCCGATGCCGGCTCCGTGACGCTGTCGGACGAGATCTTCGGTCTCGAGCCCCGCCAGGACATCCTCCACCGCATGGTGGTGTGGCAGCTGGCGCGCCGTCAGGCGGGCACGCACCAGACGCTCTCCCGCGCGGACGTCAACCGCACCAAGCGGAAGATGTACAAGCAGAAGGGCACCGGCGGCGCTCGCCACGGCGCGGCTTCCGCTCCGCAGTTCCGCGGCGGCGCCAAGGCGTTCGGCCCGGTGCAGCGCAGCCATGCCTCCGACCTTCCCAAGAAGGTGCGGGCGCTGGCGCTGAAGCACGCGCTGTCGGTCAAGGCGAAGGAACAGCAGATCATCGTCCTCGACGACGCCACGCTGGCCGAGCCGAAGACCAAGCTGCTCAAGGATCGTCTGGCGTCGCTCGGCCTGTCCAACGCGCTGGTGATTTCCGGCGCCGAGGTGGATCCGAACTTCGGCCTCGCCTCGCGCAACATCGTCCACCTCGACGTGCTGCCCGTCCAGGGCATCAACGTCTACGACATCCTGCGTCGCCAGACCCTGGTGCTGACGAAGGCGGCTGTCGATGCCCTGGAGGCGCGCTTCAAATGAGCCTCGATCCGCGCCATTACGACGTGATCGTGTCCCCGGTGATCACCGAGAAGGCCACGGCTGCGTCCGAGCACAACAAGGTCGTCTTCAAGGTTGCTCTGACGGCTACCAAGCCGCAGATCAAGGAGGCGGTCGAGAAGCTCTTCGACGTGAAGGTCGAGAGCGTCAACACGCTGGTCCGCAAGGGGAAGACGAAGTTCTTCAAGGGCCGCAAGGGCGTGCAGTCCGACGTGAAGAAGGCGGTTGTGACCCTCGCCGAGGGCCACACCATCGACATCACGACGGGTCTGTGAGCCGGGACAAGGGATCAGAGACATGGCGCTCAAAACCTTCAAGCCGGTAACGCCGAGCCTCCGTCAGCTCGTCATCGTCGACCGCTCGGGCCTCTACAAGGGCAAGCCGGTCAAGACGCTGACCGAAGGCAAGACGGAAGCTGGCGGCCGCAACAACACCGGTCGTGTGACCGTCCGCTTCCGCGGCGGCGGCCACAAGCAGTCCTATCGCCTGGTCGACTTCAAGCGCGCCAAGCGCGATGTGCCGGCCGTGGTCGAGCGGATCGAGTACGATCCGAACCGCACCGCGTTCATCGCCCTCATCAAGTATGAGGACGGCGAGCTCTCCTACATCCTGGCTCCGCAGCGTCTCGCCGTGGGCGACCAGGTGATCGCCGCGAAGAACGTCGACGTGAAGCCCGGCAACACCGCGCCGCTCGGCAACCTGCCGGTCGGCACGATCGTGCACAATGTCGAGATGAAGATCGGCAAGGGCGGCCAGATCGCCCGCTCCGCCGGTTCCTACGCGCAGATCGTCGGCCGCGACAACGGCTACGTGATCATCCGCCTGAACTCGGGTGAGCAGCGTCTGATTCACGGCGAGTGCTGCGGCACGGTGGGTGCGGTTTCCAACCCGGACCACATGAACACCAACCTCGGCAAGGCCGGCCGCAAGCGCTGGCTGGGCCGCATGCCGCATAACCGTGGTGTGACCATGAACCCGGTCGACCACCCGCATGGCGGCGGCGAAGGCCGCACCTCGGGCGGCCGTCACCCGGTCACCCCCTGGGGCTTCCCCACCAAGGGCAAGAAGACCCGGAAGAACAAGTCGACCACGAAGTTCATCGTGTCGAGCCGTCACGCCCGCAAGAAGTGAGCGAGGGAATCTGAATTATGTCTCGATCGGTCTGGAAAGGTCCGTTCGTCGACGGCTACCTCCTCAAGAAGGCGGAAGCCGTGCGCGCCTCGGGGCGCCACGAGGTGGTCAAGATCTGGAGCCGTCGCTCCACGATCCTGCCCCAGTTCGTGGGGATCACCTTCGGCGTCTATAACGGCAACAAGCATGTCCCGGTCTCGGTGAACGAGGACATGGTCGGCCACAAGTTCGGCGAGTTCGCCCCGACCCGTACCTATTACGGGCACGCGGCGGACAAGAAAGCCAAGCGCAAGTAGAGGCAGGGGTCATGGGAAAGGCAGCTCGTCCGCGCACGCTCGCGGATACGGAAGCCAAGGCGGTTGCACGCAATCTTCGCGTCAGCCCCCAGAAGCTCAACCTCGTCGCGGGTCTGATCCGCGGGAAGAAGGTCGCGACCGCGCTCGCCGACCTGCAGTTCTCCCGCAAGCGGATCGCCGGCGACGTCAAGAAGTGCCTGGAATCGGCGATCGCGAATGCCGAGAACAACCATGAGCTCGACGTCGACGATCTCATCGTCGCCGAAGCTCATGTCGGCAAGGGTCTCGTGATGAAGCGCTTCGCCGCCCGCGCCCGCGGTCGCGCGAGCCGCATCGAGAAGCCGTTCTCGCATATCACCATCGTGGTGCGTGAAGTCGAGGAGAAGGCCTGATGGGTCAGAAGGTCAACCCGGTCGGGCTGCGGCTCGGCATCAACCGCACCTGGGATTCGCGCTGGTTCGCCGGCAAGGGCGAATACGGCCAGCTGCTGCACGAAGACATCAAGATCCGCGAGATGCTGCTGAAGCTGCTGAAGCAGGCGGCCGTCTCCAAGATCGTGATCGAGCGCCCGCACAAGAAGTGCCGCGTCACCATCCACTCGGCGCGTCCGGGCGTGGTGATCGGCAAGAAGGGCGCCGACATCGACAAGCTGCGCAAGAAGGTCTCCGAGATGACCAACTCGGAAGTCTTCATCAACATCGTCGAGATTCGGAAGCCCGAAATCGACGCGCGCCTGGTGGCCGAATCGATCGCCCAGCAGCTCGAGCGCCGCGTGGCTTTCCGCCGCGCGATGAAGCGCGCGGTGCAGTCGGCGATGCGTCTCGGGGCCGAAGGCATCCGCATCAACTGCTCCGGCCGCCTCGGTGGCGCGGAAATCGCACGTCTGGAGTGGTATCGTGAGGGGCGCGTGCCGCTTCACACCTTGCGCGCCGACGTAGATTACGGTACTGCGACCGCCTTCACGACCTACGGCACCTGTGGTGTGAAGGTCTGGATCTTCAAGGGCGAAATCCTCGAGCACGATCCGATGGCGCAGGACAAGCGTCTTTCGGACAACGAGCCGTCGGGTGGTCGTCCCTCGCGCCGCGACGCGGCGTGAGTTTTGACGGATAAGGAATTAAGAGGCGCGACATGCTGCAACCAAAGCGCACGAAGTTCCGCAAGCAGTTCAAGGGCCGTATTCACGGCGTCGCGAAGGGCGGGACTGACCTCAACTTCGGCCAGTTCGGGCTGAAGGCGTTGGAGCCGGAGCGGGTCACCGCCCGGCAGATCGAAGCCGCGCGCCGCGCGCTGACCCGTCACATGAAGCGTGCGGGCCGCGTGTGGATCCGGGTGTTCCCGGACGTGCCGGTGTCGTCGAAGCCGACCGAAGTCCGCATGGGTAAGGGTAAGGGCGCCCCGGATTACTGGGCCGCCAAGATCAAGCCGGGCCGCATCATGTTCGAGATCGACGGTGTGAGCCAGGACATTGCCCGCGAGGCGCTGCGGCTCGCTGCCGCCAAGTTGCCGATCAAGACCCGTTTCGTCGAACGCATTGCGGAGTGACGGAGGACATCATGACCAAGGCTTCCGACATTCGGACCAAGACCGTCGACGAGCTCGGCGACGAGCTGCTGAACCTGAAGAAGGAGCAGTTCAACCTGCGCTTCCAGAAGGCGACCGGTCAGCTGGAGAACACCGCGCGCGTGCGTCAGATCCGTCGCGATATCGCGCGGATCAAGACGATCCAGGCGCAGAAGGCCGCGACCGCGGCCCAGGCGAAGTGAGGAGATAACGATGCCGAAGCGTTTGCTGCAGGGCGTCGTGGTGAGCGACAAGCAGGACAAGACCGTCGTGGTCCGTGTCGAGCGTCGTTTCACGCATCCGCTGCTGAAGAAGACCGTCCGCCGTTCCAAGAAGTATCACGCCCATGACGAGGCGAATGCGTGGAAGGAAGGCGACACCGTCTGGATCGAGGAGAGCCGTCCTCTGTCCAAGCTGAAGAACTGGGTTGTGGTCCAGGGCGAGAAGCGGGCGGAAGTCTGACTTCTGGAATGAGCTTCCCGGAAACGGGGTTGAGGGTGCGCCGGCGGCATCGCAGGGCGCAGATTTGCGAGAAATAGGTGCGTCATGATCCAGATGCAGACCAATCTCGACGTGGCGGACAATTCCGGTGCGCGTCGCGTTATGTGCATCAAGGTGCTTGGCGGTTCGAAGCGGAAATACGCCCATGTCGGCGACATCATCGTGGTGTCGGTGAAGGAAGCCATTCCGCGCGGCCGCGTGAAGAAGGGCGACGTGATGAAGGCGGTTGTTGTCCGCACCGCCAAGGACATCCGTCGCGTCGACGGCACGGTGATCCGCTTCGACCGCAATGCGGCCGTGCTGATCAACAACAACAAGGAGCCGGTCGGCACGCGTATCTTCGGGCCGGTTCCGCGCGAGCTCCGCGCGAAGAACCACATGAAGATCATCTCGCTGGCGCCGGAGGTGCTGTGATGGCGGCGAAGATCAAGAAGGGCGACAAGGTCGTCGTCCTCGCCGGTCGCGACAAGGGTCGCTCGGGCGAGGTCATCGAGGTGCTGCCGAAGGAGAACACCGCGAAGGTTCGCGGCGTGAACCTCGTGAAGCGCCACCAGCGGCAGAGCGCGAACCAGGAAGGCGGGATCATCTCCAAGGAGGCCCCGATCGACCTGTCGAACATCGCGATCGCCGATCCGAAGGACGGCAAGCCGACCCGCGTCGGCTTCCTTGTGCAGGCCGACGGCACCAAGGTGCGCGTCGCCAAGCGCTCGGGGGAGAAGATCGATGGCTGAGGCTAGCTACACCCCGCGGCTGAAGTCCTTTTACGAGGACGTCGTCCGCAAGCAGATGATCGAGCAGTTCGGCTACAAGAACCCCATGGAAGTGCCGACGATCGAGAAGATCGTCATCAACATGGGCGTGGGCGAAGCCACTGCCGACACCAAGAAGGTCCAGACCGCCGCGGCGGACCTCGCGCAGATCGCCGGCCAGAAGCCGGTGGTGACGCGCGCCCGCAAGGCGATCTCGAACTTCAAGCTGCGCGAGAACCAGCCGGTCGGCGCGAAGGTCACCCTTCGCAAGGTCCGCATGTACGAGTTCGTCGACCGCCTGGTCACCATCGCGCTGCCGCGCGTGCGTGACTTCCGCGGCCTGAACCCGAAGAGCTTCGATGGCCGCGGCAACTATGCCATGGGCATCAAGGAGCACATCGTGTTCCCCGAGATCAACTACGACAAGGTTGATCAGATGTGGGGCATGGACATCATCGTCTGCACGACGGCGAAGACGGACGAAGAGGCGCGCGCGCTTCTGAAGGCCTTCAACTTCCCGTTCCGGCAGTAAGCATCCCCTTCCGGCCGTGGGGGTAGAACCCCAAACGCGGAGAGCTAGGAGCAAAGCATATGGCGAAGAAAAGCGCCGTCGAGAAGAACGAACACCGCCGCACGCTGGTGAAGAATGCCGCCGCGAAGCGCGCGCGTCTCAAGGCCCTTGTCCAGAACAAGGAACTGCCGATCGAGGAGCGCTTCGCCGCGGTCCTCAAGCTGGCCGAGATGCCGCGCAACTCGTCCAAGACCCGCATCCGTAACCGGTGCGAAGTGACGGGGCGTCCGCGCGCGTTCTATCGCAAGCTGAAGATGAGCCGTATCGCGCTCCGCGAGCTCGGCTCGCAGGGCCAGGTGCCCGGTCTCGTCAAGTCGAGCTGGTGAGGAGGGCCGATCCATGTCCACGTCTGATCCGATTGGCGATCTGATCACCCGCATCCGCAACGCGCAGATGCGCCGCAAGGAAAAGATCTCGACCCCCGGTTCGCGCCTGCGCGCCTCGGTGCTCGAAGTCCTCGCGGCCGAAGGCTTCATCCGCGGTTATTCCGCCTCGGAGCCGGTCAATGGCCGCACCGAGTTCGAGATCGAGCTGAAGTACTATGACGGCGAGCCGGTGATCCGCGAGATCGCCCGCGTCTCCAAGCCGGGCCGTCGCGTCTACTCGTCGGTCAAGACCCTTCCGCGCGTCGCCAACGGTCTTGGCGTCGCTGTCGTCTCCACGCCCCAGGGCGTGATGGCGGACCACGAAGCCCGCGACAAGAACGTGGGCGGCGAGGTCCTCTTCACGGTCTTCTGATCGGGAAGGAGAGAGAGCACATGTCCAAGATCGGCAAAGCTACCATCACTGTCCCGGCCGGCGTCACCGCCAACATTGACGGCCAGACCGTCAAGGTGAAGGGTCCCAAGGGCGCCCTCGAGGTCAAGATCGTCGACGAGATCGGCGCCAGCCTCGACGGTAACGTGATTTCCTTCGCGCCGCGCGGCGAGACCAACCGGCA
The DNA here is from genome assembly GCF_018390555.1 of Ancylobacter oerskovii. GTDB lineage: Bacteria > Pseudomonadota > Alphaproteobacteria > Rhizobiales > Xanthobacteraceae > Ancylobacter > Ancylobacter oerskovii. The sequence continues at coordinate 7,681 of NZ_JAHBGB010000045.1, forward strand.
CAAGGCGATGTGGGGTCTGTCCCGCACCCTGGTGTCCAACCTGGTCGAAGGCGTCACCAAGGGCTTCGAGAAGAAGCTCGAGATCAACGGCGTCGGCTACAAGGCGGCGGTGCAGGGCAAGAACCTGAACCTCTCGCTGGGCTACAGCCACGACGTGATCTACGCGATCCCGGAAGGCATCCAGATCGTCACGCCGAAGCCGACGGAAATCGTCGTCACCGGCATCGACCGCCAGAAGGTCGGACAGGTCGCCGCCGAGATCCGCGAGTATCGCGGCCCCGAGCCCTATAAGGGCAAGGGCGTGAAGTACGCCGGCGAATTCATCTTCCGCAAGGAAGGCAAGAAGAAGTAACGGATCGCAACCATGGCCAAGTATCAGGACGCTACCGAGCGCCGCAAGGCGCGTGTCCGCCGCGAACTTCGCGCGGCGGCGAACGGGCGGCCGCGCCTTTCGGTGCATCGCTCGTCGAAGCACATCTATGCGCAGATCATCGACGATGCGCGCGGCGTCACCGTCGCCGCCGCCTCGACGCTCGAGAAGGATCTGCGGGGCAGCCTCAAGACCGGCGCGGATGTCGCGGCGGCTGCGGCGATCGGCAAGCTCGTGGCGGAACGTGCCGTCGCGGCCGGCGTGAAGGACGTGGTCTTCGACCGCGGCGCCTTCATCTATCACGGCCGCGTCAAGGCGCTCGCCGAGGCCGCCCGCGAAGGCGGTCTCAACTTCTAATCACGAGCGGGATCTCCCGCAGAACGACGAGGATAAGATCATGGCTCGTGAACGTGAGCGTGAACGCGAGGATCGCGACAACACGTTCGTGGACAAGCTGGTCCACATCAACCGTGTCGCGAAGGTTGTGAAGGGCGGCCGTCGCTTCGGCTTCGCCGCTCTGGTCGTCGTGGGCGACCAGAAGGGTCGCGTCGGCTTCGGCCACGGCAAGGCCCGCGAAGTGCCGGAAGCGATCCGCAAGGCCACCGATGCCGCCAAGCGCGCGCTGATCCGCGTGCCGCTGCGCGAAGGTCGTACCCTGCACCATGACGTGCATGGTCACCATGGCGCCGGCAAGGTGGTGCTGCGCGCCGCCCCGGCCGGTACCGGCATCATCGCCGGCGGCCCGATGCGCGCCGTCTTCGAGACGCTGGGCATGCAGGACGTGGTGGCGAAGTCGTTCGGCTCGTCGAACCCCTACAACATGGTTCGGGCGACGTTCGATGCGCTGAAGAACCAGGACAGCCCGCGCCTGGTTGCGGCTCGCCGCAGCCTCAAGGTGTCGCAGCTTCAGTCGCGCCGTCGCATCGACGACGCCGAAGCGACCGACTGACGCGCTTCGGGCAAGGATTGGAGCGTATCATGGCGAACAACACCAAGACGGTCACGGTCGAGCAGGTCGGTTCCCCGATCCGCCGGCCTGTCGAGCAGCGGGCGACGCTCGTCGGTCTCGGACTGAACAAGATCGGGCGTCGCTCGACGCTCGAGGACACCCCGGCCGTGCGTGGCATGATCCAGAAGGTCCGCCACCTCGTTCGCGTCGTCGAAGCGTGACGGCGGGCAGAGGAGACAGGCGATGAGCAACCTTAACGGGATCTCGGACAACGAAGGCGCGCGCAAGAAGCGCATGCGCGTCGGCCGCGGCATCGGTTCGGGCAAGGGCAAGACCGGCGGCCGTGGCGTGAAGGGTCAGACCTCGCGCACCGGCGTCGCGATCAAGGGCTTCGAAGGCGGTCAGATGCCCCTGCATCGCCGTCTGCCCAAGCGCGGCTTCAACAACATCTTCGCGCTGGATTGGAACGAGGTCACCCTCGGCCGCATCCAGGCGGCGATCGATGCCGGCAAGCTGGATGCCAAGCAGCCCGTCACCGAGGCGGCCCTCGTGGCTGCCGGTGTGCTGCGCCGCGCCAAGGCCGGCGTGCGCGTGCTGGGCTCGGGCGAGCTGACCGCGAAGATTTCGCTGGACGTGGCGCATGCCACCAAGTCGGCGATCGCGGCGGTCGAGAAGACCGGCGGCACCGTGACGCTGCCGGCGGCGCCGGAGACCTCTGGCGAAACGGTGGCCTGACGCTTAAGTCAGGCCTTCCGAATTGATACAGGGCACAGGCGAGGAGCGCAGCCACCATGGCGTCCGCAGCGGAACAACTCGCGGCTAACCTCAATTTCGGTGCTCTGGCAAAAGCCGAAGAACTGAAGAAGCGCATCTGGTTCACACTGGGTGCGCTTCTCGTGTATCGGCTGGGCACCTATATCCCGATGCCGGGAATCAATCCCGATGCGCTGGCGGATGTGTTCCGCACGGCGCAGCAGGGCATCATCGGCCTCTTCAACATGTTCTCGGGCGGCGCCGTCTCGCGCATGGCCATCTTCGCCCTGAACATCATGCCGTATATCTCCGCCTCCATCATCATCCAGCTGCTCACCACCGTCTCGCCGACGCTGGAAGCGCTGAAGAAGGAAGGCGAGTCCGGCCGCAAGACCATCAACCAGTACACGCGCTACCTCACGGTGGTGCTCGCGGTGTTCCAGTCCTACGGCATCGCCGTCGGCCTCGAAGGCTCGGGCGCCGTGGTCTCGGATCCCGGCTGGTTCTTCCGCATCTCGACGGTGATCACGCTGACCGGCGGCACCATGTTCCTGATGTGGCTGGGCGAACAGATCACCTCGCGCGGCATCGGCAACGGCATCTCGCTGATCATCTTCGCCGGCATCGTGGCGGAGCTGCCTTCGGCGATCGCCAACACGCTGGAACTCGGCCGTCAGGGCGCGATCTCCACCGGCCTGATCATCGCGGTGATCCTGATGGCGGTCGCCGTCATCATGTTCATCGTGTTCGTGGAGCGCGCCCAGCGCCGGCTGCTGATCCAGTATCCGAAGCGTCAGGTCGGCAACAAGGTGTATGAGGGCCAGTCCTCGCACCTGCCGCTGAAGCTGAACTCCTCGGGCGTCATCCCGCCGATCTTCGCCTCCTCGCTGCTGCTGATCCCGACCACGGTGGCCAGCTTCATGCAGGGGCAGGGGCCGTCGTGGCTGACCACGGTGACGACGCTGATCGGCCACGGCCAGCCGCTGTTCATGCTGCTCTATGTGCTGCTGATCGTGTTCTTCTGCTTCTTCTACACCGCCATCGTGTTCAATCCGACCGAGACCGCGGACAATCTGAAGAAGCACGGCGGCTTCATCCCGGGCATCCGGCCCGGCGAGCGTACCGCCGAGTACATCGACTATGTGCTGACTCGCATCACCGTCATCGGTGCGGCTTACCTAGCGATCGTCTGCCTGTTCCCCGAGATCCTGATCTCCTATGCTGCCGTGCCGTTCTATTTCGGCGGTACATCGCTGCTCATCGTGGTGAGCGTGACGATGGATACGGTAGCCCAGGTGCAGGGGCACTTGCTGGCGCATCAATATGAGGGGCTGGTCAAGAAGGCCAAGCTCAGGGGGAAGCGTCGATGAGACTGATTCTTCTTGGTCCGCCTGGAGCGGGCAAGGGAACTCAGGCACAACGTCTGGTGCAGCGGCACGGCATCGTGCAGCTCTCCACCGGCGACATGCTGCGCGAAGCCGTGCGGAACGGTACGCCGGTGGGCCTCAAGGCCAAGGAAGTGATGGATGCCGGTCAGCTGGTGTCCGACGAGATCGTGATCGGCATCATCTCCGATCGCATCGACCAGCCGGATGCCGCCAAGGGGTTCATCCTCGACGGCTTTCCGCGCACGGTGCCGCAGGCGGAGGCGCTCGATACGCTGCTGTCCCGCAAGGGCCAGAAGCTCGACGCGGTGATCGAGTTCAAGGTCGACCAGGAAAAGCTGGTCGGCCGCATCCTGCAGCGGGCCAAGGAAGCGCGCGAGCGCGGCGAGCCGGTGCGCAAGGACGACGACCCGGAGATCTTCAAGACCCGGCTCGAGGCCTTCAATCGCGATACCGCGGTCGTCGCTCCCTATTATGCGGAGCGCGGGCTTCTGGTCAGCGTGGACGGCATGCGGCCGATCGACGAGGTCGAGCAGGCGATCGCCGAGGTTCTCGAAACCGTGTAGGCGGTTCGGCGCGGGTTTCGGCGGCAGAGCTTGACTCTCCGCTGGAATCGCACTATGAGCCGCGCTTCACTTAAGCAGGCGTCGTCCTTCGACATCGTCCGCGATGTCGGGCGGCGCCTTGTCTGTGTACTCGCATGGGCCGGCCTCCACCGGACGCGAGTTCATTCAATCCGGTTCGCCGGTTCACATGGAGACGGCAAGTGGCCCGTATCGCAGGCGTAAACATTCCGACCAACAAGCGCGTCATCATCGCGCTTCAGTACATTCACGGCATCGGTGCGAAGAACGCCGCCGATATCGTCGAGAAGGTCGGCATTCCGCTGGATCGTCGCGTCAATCAGCTGACCGACCAGGAAGTGCTGCAGATCCGCGAGGCCATCGATCGCGACTATATCGTGGAAGGCGATCTGCGCCGCGAAGTCGCGATGAACATCAAGCGCCTGATGGACCTCGGCTGCTATCGCGGCCTGCGCCATCGTCGCGGCCTGCCGGTGCGCGGTCAGCGCACCCACACCAATGCCCGCACCCGCAAGGGCCCGGCCAAGCCGATCGCCGGCAAGAAGAAGTGAGTCGGAGCGGGCCTTCGGGCCCGCTTCTTTCGTGCCCGCGGCGGCGCCGTGGGTTTCGCCTGTTTGTCTGTTGTCCCGAGCGCCTGGCACTACGGGCGCGTCTGAAGGATCGAGAAGTCGATGGCCAAGGATACTACCCGCATTAAGCGTCGCGAGCGCAAGAACATCGCCTCCGGCGTGGCGCATGTGAATGCCTCGTTCAACAACACCATGATCACCATCACCGATGCGCAGGGCAACACCATTGCCTGGTCGTCGGCCGGCGCCATGGGCTTCAAGGGCTCCCGCAAGTCCACGCCCTATGCGGCGCAGGTCGCGGCCGAGGATTGCGCCCGCAAGGCTTCCGAGCATGGCATGCGCACCCTCGAGGTCGAGGTGTCGGGTCCCGGTTCGGGCCGTGAATCCGCGCTGCGCGCCTTCCAGGCGGCGGGCTTCATGGTGACGTCGATCCGTGACGTCACCCCGATCCCGCACAATGGTTGCCGTCCGCGCAAGCGCCGGCGCGTCTGACGCATTCGCCGACCGGCGGCGTTGATCGCCGCCGGCTCCGCTGCGTTTGGCATTCTCTCCGGCCTCCGGGCGGGAGCGGCGGCCGCAGGGCAGGGTGCCCGCGGCTCCGTCGAGAGCAAGGGTGACGCAAGTGATTCAGAAGAACTGGCAAGAGCTCATCAAGCCCGAAAAGCTCGAAGTCTCCGCCGGGGGCGATGCGAAGCGCTTCGCGACCGTGGTCGCGGAGCCGCTGGAGCGTGGCTTCGGCCAGACGCTCGGCAATGCGCTGCGCCGTATCCTCCTGTCCTCGCTGCAGGGCGCGGCGGTGACCTCGGTCCATATCGACGGCGTGCTGCATGAGTTCTCGTCGATCCCGGGCGTCCGCGAGGACGTGACCGACATCGTGCTGAACATCAAGGACATCGCCATCAAGATGGCCGGCGACGGCCCGAAGCGCATGGTGGTGAAGAAGCAGGGCCCGGGCATCGTCACCGCCGGCGACATCCAGACGGTCGGCGACGTGCAGGTGCTGAACCCCGAGCTGGTGCTCTGCACCCTCGACGACGGCGCCGAGATCCGCATGGAGTTCACGGTCGACACCGGCAAGGGCTATGTTGCCGCCGACCGCAACCGCCCCGAGGACGCGCCGATCGGCCTGATCCCGGTCGACAGCCTGTACTCCCCGGTGAAGAAGGTCTCCTACAAGGTCGAGAACACCCGTGAGGGCCAGATTCTCGACTATGACAAGCTGACCATGACCATCGAGACCAACGGCTCGATCGGCCCGGAAGATGCGCTGGCCTATGCCGCGCGAATCCTGCAGGACCAGCTCGAGATCTTCGTGAACTTCGAGGAGCCCAAGCGCGAGGCCGAAAGCCCGGCGATGCAGGAGCTGCCCTTCAACCCGGCGCTCCTCAAGAAGGTCGACGAGCTCGAGCTGTCTGTGCGTTCGGCCAACTGCCTGAAGAACGACAACATCGTCTATATCGGCGACCTGATCCAGAAGACCGAGGCGGAGATGCTCCGTACCCCGAACTTCGGCCGCAAGTCGCTGAACGAGATCAAGGAAGTGCTCGCCAGCATGGGCCTGCATCTCGGCATGGAAGTGCCGGGCTGGCCGCCGGAGAACATCGAGGATCTCGCCAAGCGGTTCGAAGATCACTACTGAGCATTAGCGCGGCGTTCGAGCCGCTCCACCCATCCCGGCTCGAAAGCCGTCGCATTTTAGGAAATTCGCCATGAACCACGGCAAGGCATATCGCCGGTTCAACCGGACCGCGGAGCACCGCAAGGCCATGTTCGCCAACCTGGCCCAGGCGCTCATCACCCATGAGCAGATCGTCACCACCCTGCCCAAGGCGAAGGATCTTCGCCCGGTGGTCGAGAAGCTGATCACCCTCGGCAAGCGCGGCGGCCTGCATGCGCGCCGCCAGGCGATCGCCGAGATCCGCGACGTCGCCGTCGTGCGCAAGCTCTTCGACGTCGTCGGCCCGCGCTACAAGGAGCGCAACGGCGGCTACACCCGCATCATCAAGGCGGGCTTCCGCCACGGTGATTCGGCCGCCATCGCGGTGATCGAGCTGGTCGATCGCGACGAGAGCGCCAAGGGCGCCGCCGATCTGGCCCGTTTCGAGGCTTCGAAGTCGGAAGAGACCGCCGCGGCCTGATCGGCTCCCGGTCGTTTGAAATGCAGGAAGCGAAGGGCGGCCCCAGGGTCGCCCTTCGTCGTTCTGGCGCTCGTCGATTCGCGTCCCGTTTCCTCGTCGCCGACGGGGCTGCCCTTTCTCCGCCATGGGCCGGCGCTTATATTTCCGCCATGCAACGCACAGCTCTCTCCCTCGCGGTCCTCTCCCTCATCGTCATGCTCCAGCCGGCGGCGGCGCAGACGCCACGGGTGCCGACCTCTCGCGCCGAGATTTCCCTGAGCTTCTCGCCGGTGGTGGCGCGCACGGCGCCGGCCATCGTCAATGTCTATGCCCTGCGCACGGTGCAGGCACGGCAGAGCAATCCGCTGTTCGACGATCCGTTCTTCCGGCGCTTCTTCGGGGCGCCGAACGGACCCGGCGGCCCGGGCGGCCCCGGCTTCGGCGGGCCGAGCGAGCGGATGCAGCGGGCGCTCGGCTCCGGCGTCGTGGTGGATGCGAGCGGCCTCGTCATCACCAACAACCATGTGATCGAGGGAGCCGACGAGGTTCGCGTGGCCCTCGCCGACAAGCGGGAGTTCGATGCCGACATCCTGCTGCGCGATCCCCGCACCGATCTCGCCGTGCTGAAGCTGAAGGGCGGGAAGGGCAAGTTCGCCTTTGCCGAGCTCGGCAGCTCCGACGACCTTGAGGTGGGCGACATCGTCCTCGCCATCGGCAATCCGTTCGGTGTCGGGCAGACGGTGACGCAGGGCATCGTCTCGGCCCTGGCCCGCACCCAGATCGGCATCACCGACTACCAGTTCTTCATCCAGACCGATGCCGCCATCAATCCCGGCAATTCCGGCGGCGCGCTGGTCGACGTCGCCGGCCGGGTGGTCGGCATCAACACGGCGATCTTCTCGCGCTCGGGCGGCTCGCAGGGCATCGGCTTCGCCATTCCCGCCGACATGGTGCGCGTGGTGCTGCAATCGGCGCTGGACGGCGGGCGGTCGGTCCGCCGTCCCTGGCTGGGCGCCAAGCTGCAGCGGGTGACGCCGGACATCGCCGAGGGGCTCGACCTCGCCCGCCCGGTGGGCTCGCTGGTGCAGAGCGTGACGCCGGGAAGCCCGGCCGAGAAGGGGGGGATGCGGGTCGGAGACCTGATCACCGCCATTGCCGGCCAGGAGGTCGACGATCCCGATGCCTTCGGCTACCGCTTCGCCACGCGGCCGCTGGGGGGCACGGTAGCCGTCGCGGTGGCGCGCCAGGGGAGGGAGCTCACGCTCGACCTGCCGCTCGAACCGGCGCCGGAAACGTCGCCGCGCGAGGAGATCCTGATCGGTGGCCGCTCGCCGCTCACCGGCGCCACCGTGGTCAATCTGTCGCCGGCCGTGGCGGAGGAGATGCGTACCGTGGATGTCGACCAGGGGGTGGTGGTGACTTCCATCGAGGACGGGTCGCCGGCCGATCGCAGCAGCCTGCGGGTCGGCGACGTCGTGCTGGAGGTCAACGGCCTCTCCATCGGGCGGACCGCCGATCTGTCGCGGGCGACGCAGACCCCGTCGCGCATCTGGCGCATCACGGTCCAGCGCGGCGGGCGCAAGATCTCCGCCATGCTGCCGGGCTGAGCGCGCCATGGCCGATCTGTTCGCGCAAGCCGGGATGGATGCGGGGGCCCCTCGGCCGCTTGCGGACCGCTTGCGGCCGCGCCGGCTCGACGAGGTGGTCGGGCAGGAGCACCTGACCGGTCCCGAGGGGATATTGACCCGCATGGCCGAGAGCCGGTCGATCGGCTCGCTGGTCTTCTGGGGCCCGCCGGGCACCGGCAAGACCACGGTGGCGCGATTGCTGGCGCGCCAGACCGACCTGCATTTCGAGCAGGTGTCGGCGATCTTCTCCGGCGTCGGCGAGCTGAAGAAGGTGTTCGAGGCCGCGCGCGGTCGGCGCGCGGTGGGCACCGGGACGCTGCTGTTCGTGGACGAGATCCATCGTTTCAACCGCGCGCAGCAGGACAGCTTCCTGCCGGTGATGGAAGACGGCACCATCACGCTGATCGGCGCGACCACCGAGAACCCGTCCTTCGAGCTGAATGCGGCGCTGCTCTCCCGTGCGCGGGTGCTGGTGTTCAAGCCGCTCGATGCCGCGGCGATGGAGGGCCTGCTCGCCCGTGCCGAGGAGCTGGAGGCGCGTCGCCTGCCGCTGGAGCCGGAAGCGCGCGCCGCGCTCGTCGGCATGGCGGATGGCGACGGGCGCTATCTGCTCGGCATGGTGGAGGAGCTTTTCCGCCTGTCGCCGCCGGCGGATCTCGATGTCGCCGGCCTCGCCGCGACCATGCAGAAGCGGGCGCCGATCTACGACAAGGGCCAGGACGAGCACTACAATCTTCTCAGCTGCTTCCATAAGAGCCTGCGCGGCTCCGACGTGAACGCGGCCATGTATTGGGCGGCGCGGATGCTCACCGGCGGCGAGGATCCCGGCACCATATTCCGCCGGCTGTGCTGCGCCGCCTCCGAGGATGTCGGCATGGCCGATCCGCAGGCCATGCCGCAGGTGGTGGCGGCCTGGACCGCCTTCGATCGGGTGGGCTGGCCGGAGGGGCGGCTCTTCCTGGCGCAGGCCATCGCCTATGTCGCCACCGCCCCGAAATCCAACGCTGCCTATTCGGCGTTCAATTCGGCGCTCGCTTTGGCGCAGAAGACGGGCTCGCTGCAGCCGCCCAAGCATATTCTCAATGCGCCGACCAAGCTGATGAAGGAGCTCGGCTACCACCAGGGCTACCAGTACGACCACGACTTCCCGGACGCCTATTCCGGCCAGACCTATTTTCCCGACGAACTGGCCGATGACCGCCGTTCCGATCTCTACCAGCCGAATGAGCGCGGCTTCGAGCGGGAGGTGAAGAAGCGGCTGGAATATTGGGCGAAGCTGCGCGCCGAGCGGCGCGGCCGATAGCGGACAGGGCGAGGGATGAGGCGATGAATTGGCTGCTGGTGTTCGTCGGTGCCGGATGTGGCGGCATGCTGCGCCACGCGGTGAATGTGGGCGCGCCGCGGCTGATCGGCGACGGCTTTCCCGGCGGTACCATGGCGATCAATGTCGTGGGCTCGCTGCTGATCGGGGTGATCGCCGGCTGGCTGGCGTTCCGCGCCGGCGACCCCTGGTCGCAGCAGATGCGCCTGTTCGCGGTGACCGGCATTCTCGGTGGCTTCACCACCTTTTCCGCCTTTTCGCTCGACACGGCGCTGCTGGTCGAGCGTGGGGAGCCCCTCGCGGCGCTCGCCTATGTCGGCGGTTCGGTCGGCCTGTCGCTGCTGGCGGTGTTCGCCGGCCTGGCGCTGATACGCGCATTTGCGTGACGCACGGGCCTGGCTCGGCTATCTCCTTGGCCAAGGAGACATCATCATGGCCGTCGAGATACGCACCGTCGCCCGCGACGAAGAAGACATGCGGCTGGACCGCTGGTTCAAGACGCATTTCCCCGACCTGTCCTTCGGCCATCTGCAGAAGCTGCTGCGCAGCGGGCAGGTGCGCGTCGACGGCGGGCGGGCGAAGAGCAATACGCGGCTTGCCGCCGGCCAGAGCGTGCGCATTCCGCCGCTGGAGGAGAAGCCGCAGCCTTCCGCCGCCGATTATCTGGAGATTCAGGAGGCCGTCGCGCGCGGGGAGACGCCGCCCCCCCGACCCCGCGCCTCGGAAGGGCAGGGCGCACTGGCGGCGCCGGCGGTCAGGCGCGCCGTGGCCGACGACAAGGACGCCGTCTTCCTCAAATCCATCACCCTCTACGAGGATCGCGATGTGATGGTGCTGAACAAGCCCTATGGCCTCGCCGTGCAGGGCGGTTCCGGCACCTATCGCCATGTGGACGGGCTGATGGAATCGCTGCGCGCCGAGGACGGGCAGAAGCCGCGCCTCGTGCACCGCATCGACAAGGACACTTCCGGCATCCTGCTCATCGCCAAGAGCCGGCTTGCGGCGGCGACGCTGGCCAAGACGTTCCGGTCCCGCTCGGCCCGCAAGGTCTATTGGGCGCTGGTGCCCGGCGTGCCCAAGCCCCGCCAGGGGCGGATCTCGACCTATCTCGCCAAGGACGAAGCCGCCGAGCGCATGCGCGTCGCCCGCCACGGCGACGACGAGGCCAGCCATGCGGTGTCCTATTATGCCGTCGTCGACCAGGCGGCACAGAAGCTGGCCTGGCTGTCGCTGAAGCCGGTCACCGGGCGGACGCACCAATTGCGTGCCCATGCTGCGCATATCGGTCATCCAATTGTCGGAGACCCGAAGTATTTCGATATCGAGAACTGGCCGCTGCCCGGTGGATTGCAGAACCGTCTGCACCTGCTGGCGCGGAGGCTGGTGATTCCGCATCCGCGGGAGGAGCGGCTGATCGACGTGTCGGCACCGCTTCCCCCGCACATGCAGCAGAGCTGGAGCGTACTGGGATTTGACGCGTCGCAATATGACCCCATTGTCGACGCGCCCGAGACTTAATCCGACGTAACGTAATGGGGTGCGTCGGGATTCTGTAGAGGTTGCCGATTTTTGAGTAAGGCCTGCCTAATTTTCGGACTTGAAAGTTATGCTGCAATGCGGTGCGATAGGCCGTGTTTCATTTAAGCATAGGGGCGGCTGGCTAACCGCTAGCCGTCTACCCATCAATACTAGGCCTTCTTCAGGCCGACAGTGATCGTTTAGACATTTGTAGACGCGTGAGGAAAGCTTCGGTCGGCATTGCGGGCGGCCGAAGCTTTCACTTTTTTTGGCGCCTCGGCAGGCAGGGCCTTCGCACTCGGCGAGCGGGATGATTCGTGTCGGTGCGCCGAGCCGGGAGCGGGTATGTAGATAGTGGCTTCCACAGCACTCCTTCCGGCCCGGTGCAGGGCACTGGCGGAGCGGGTGAGGCTGGAGTAGGAAATCCGCATTCTGCGCGTTCCGGTGCCATCATGCGATTTCTGACTGGTCTACTGGCCTTGGCGGCGACGCTGTCGGGGTTTTCCGTGCCGTCCCTTGCCGCTGCCGATTGTTCGGCCGGACCGGGCACGGCACGGGTGCTGGAGGTGGACCCCGCGGGGCTCGAGGTGGGCACCAAGCATTTTCCGCAGACGCTGGATCTCGCCGAGGGCGAATTCGTGCTCACCTTCGACGACGGCCCCTCCGCCGGCACCACGCCCATGGTGCTGAAGGCGCTGGCCGCCGGCTGCGTGAGGGCGACCTTCTTCCTGGTGGGCACGCGCGCCGCCGAGAGCCCGGCCTTGGTGAAGCGCATCCTGGCGGAAGGGCATGGCGTCGGCTATCACAGCCAGACCCATCCGATGACGCTGGCCGATCTGCCCTATGACAAGGCGGTGCGGGATATCGAGCGCGGCATCGTCAGCGTCGATCGGGCCGCCACCGGCAGTTCTTCGGCATCGCCGCATTTTCCCTTCTTCCGCTTCCCCGGCTTCGGCTCGTCGCCGCAGCTGTTGGCCTATGCGACCAACCGGAAGCTGGGTGTGTTCGGGGCCGATCTGTGGGCCAGCGATTGGGAGCCGATGACGCCGGAGGCCGAGCTGGACCTCGTGCTGACGCGCATGGCGCATGTGGGGAGGGGCATCGTGCTGTTTCACGATACCCGCCTGCAGACCGCCAGGATGGTGCCGGCGCTGCTCCGGGCGATGAAGGAACGCGGCTACCGCGTCGTGCATGTGGTGCCCCGCGGTGTCGCGACGGCGGCAAGCCCGCAAGTGGCCCCGCAATAGGCCCCGCAACAGGCGACGAAACGCCTCAGCTCTCTCTTCTTTCGATACCGGTACTGCGACGACTCGTGCCGTAGAGCCTCCCGTTCGTCGCCTGTAGTGTGCGGCGAGGTCGGCGGGGGTGCCGTCGACGAGGGATCCTGATCATGGCTGACGATGCCGAAGCCAAGCGCGCCCTGATCAGGTTGGTGCTGATGAACGGCCTGCTGGTCGTGATGGTGGTGGCGGTCGGCGGCTTCCTTGCCGCCTGGACCATGTGGTGAACTGCATCGGCGGTCGCGGATATTGAGGACGCTTTCGAGGGTGTGGAACGCGCCGGGCTGGATGGCATGGCGCCGCCCAGTCGTGCGGCCGCCCAGCCGCCCAGTCGCGCGGCCATCGCGACGCGCCTGCTGGCGCCTTGGCACGGCCGAGATCGGGCCTGCGCCGCCGGTGCGCGCCGCGCCATCCGACGACCGAACGTTCCCGCTCAGCCTTGCATTCCCTCGAGGCTGGTACGTCGGCGGAGGCGAAAGGGCAAAGCTGTGGATGGGCGGGTGCAAGACGACTTGTGCGATGCCTTCCGCCCCCCTATAAGGTGCCCGCCTGCGCGCCCTTCGTCTATCGGTTAGGACGCCACCCTTTCACGGTGGAGAGAGGGGTTCGACTCCCCTAGGGCGCGCCAGTTATTTTTCATGTCCGTAAGTCGTTGAATTTATTCAATATTCGATGACGGAAAATTGGACATGGACCCCAGATGAACCCCAGCATTGGACCCCAATTCGGCCTGATCCTTCACGCTGAAACGACTCACGTTGTCCAAGGGTGCAAAATCTCAGCTGGGTAGACGGCTTTCCTATCCAATTTAAGGTCGCCAGACGCCTTAGGGCCTGCTGTCCGGCGCTCGCGGTAAGCTGGCAAGGCCCTAAGAGCGAACTCTACCAGTTCCTCCTCGTCCCTCTCGCCCTGCGCTGCTGCCTCAATCAGGGCCATCGCTAAGCGCGTCCGTGTGTCGGTAGTGTCCTCCTGAGGTCCCAGGTTGGTGGCGATTTCCTGTGCCCTGTTCATGCACCTATCAAGGAGGTGCGTGGTGTCGGGATCAAAGCGGATGAAGCGAGACGACATCTCCAAACCTCTGACTAGCCATTTGCGGCGCGAGAGATTTAGGAGCGGGCGCCGTTTCGGCAAGACCTCCTCGTTTCGCATTTATCCACCACGCACCCGAGTACGGTTGTTCTCTGTTCGTTCTCATGCTCGATTATGTGACCGAGGAGACAAAGGCCATGCAGCCGAACGCCCAGCTACTTCCAGAAGTGCCAACAGAAGCCGGCCTCAGCGACCCCTTCACGGTTGCCGAAGCGGACATTGATGAAGTTCTCCAGATGTGCGGAGGGGACCCTAGGGACGCCATACGCGCCCTCTTGATCGGACAGAGGTTCCTTGAGGTGGCGCTTGATGAGGCCCGTCAGGAGGCGAGCTGGGGGTACGTGAGGGGCCGTCCATCGCGGAAAACGAAGGGGCGGGGCGATGCGCCGGAAGGGTGAGATTACCTCGACGGCCATACTACGGACGCACCCGTTCCACGTCGTGTTCCCTGAGGAGCATGCGCGGGATTTGCTGTGGGGGTCTCAGTACTATGCCTCCAGCGCCAAGAGGTCGGCATCTAGGACCCGGAACGGTGTTCGGGAGGTGCTGATATGCTTCGGGGAGAAAGCCGACGCAGAGGCGTTTATGCGTCACGCTGGCGGGGTTCTGGAGGGGGAGTGAGGGGGGATGACTGATCCGCACGAGTGGGCCAAGCGCGCCTTCGACAGCTCAGACGTTCGGCGTGAAGCCCAGTATCAAGCTGCAACCGAGTCGGCGAACGTCGCATTGAAGGCCCTTCTCGTTCTCAATGGAGGGGCTTGCTTGGCCCTACTGGCGTTCCTCGCGAATGTCATCGACAAGGAAGCCGAAGCGCCGGGTGCATCAGAGCTAGTTAAATCAATTGTCGGCGCGCTGCACTGGTTTGCATATGGTGCGGCCAGTGCCGTCCTTTCGTCTGGTCTGGCCTATCTAGTTAATCGTTTTTATGGAGAGGCTCTAGGAAGCCGGACTTTCCATTTCGATTATCCGTACGTTCGGCAAACGTCAGCCTCAAAGAGATGGGAGTTCGTTGCGAATGCCCTGAATTGGCTTGCCGTTGCTCTATTCTTTTTATCTATGGGGCTTTTTCTGTACGCCCTTCGGCGCCTCACCGCATAGACCTCCCGGCCGCGCCATTGCGCTCACCTCCACGCCCACCGTCTACACCCGTGACGGAACCGTTTACGCCTCCAGCCGGGACGTTGCGGCGTTCTTCGGGAAGAGGCACGGTCATGTGCTCGACAGCATCAAAGCCTTACTGGCTGAGGCTCCGAGCACTGAGCCGAATTTCCGGTTGAGTGAATATCTCGACAGCACCGGCCGGACGCTTCCCGCCTACGAGATGACCCGCGACGGCTTCACGCTCCTCGCCATGGGCTTCACCGGGAAAACCGCACTGGCCTTCAAGGTCCGCTACATCGAAGAGTTCAACCGCATGGAGGCGGCCCTCAAGGCCCCTCAGGCCCCCGCTCTGCCGAACTTCACGGACCCCGCTGCGGCGGCCATAGCGTGGGCCGAACAATACCGGAAGCGGGATTGAGGCTTGCTGTAAGAAGGGGCGCCAATCATGCTACTACGACTCGAACTGACGTGAGGGGTAAATGACGGTTCAAGGCCGCAGTGTTCGGCTCTATCTTGTTGAAGGGACCCCAACCGGTATCCTCACCGCAGAAATTATGAACTGGACTGGTCATGTTCTGGTGTCCCCACGGTCGCGTTTAGGCGATGCTCTTCTGCGGGATGAGGCCTCTAGGACTGGTGTATATTTTCTGGTTGGTGATGACCCAGATCAGCCAACCAAATCAAGAGTCTATATTGGAGAAGGAGATAGCGTAGTCGACCGAATAAAATCCCATGCGAGAGATGCTTCAAAGGATTTTTGGACTCGTGCTTGTCTCGTGACGTCTAAAGATATGAATCTCACAAAAGCGCATGCCCGCTATTTAGAGAATAGGTTAATCGATCTTACTAAGCAGGCAGATCGTGCGAACTTGGCTAACGGCAATGAGCCGGGCCCGAAGTCGCTTCCGGAAAGTGATATAGCTGATATGGAATTCTTCATATCACAAGTTCAAGTTGTTCTGCCCGTCATTGGGTTTGATTTTCTGCGTCCTCACGCAAAGCCAGCCTCCGCTCCATCTGGCGCCAGCATCGCTACGATACCTTCGAAGCAGATTGAATTGGTATTATCTAGCGCTAAACATGGATATCAGGCTCGCGCAGTTGAGTTTGATGGTGAATTTACGGTATTGGCGGGCTCGCGAGCGACAGCAAAAAGCGATTTTGCGGTAAATTCATATGGTCTATTGCGACAGCAGTTAATTAAAGACGGTCGAATTGTTCCAGATAGCGACGTTGAATTTTTGAAGTTCGCGGAAGATGTTTCTTTTCCGAGTGCAAGCGCTGCGGCGGCGGTAATATCTAATCGCAACGCCAATGGACGCACTGCTTGGAAACTTCCTACCGGACAAACGCTGAAAGAGTGGCAAGATGCTCAACTGGGCGTTTCACCAGCGCCCTGAAGAGGATACCCGCTCCGGCAACGCTACGACCACCTTCACAATCCGCGTGGTGCCCCTTGAGGGGAACCCGTGGTTCGTGGCGACTGACGTTCCGTGCCCTTGATCTTACCCTCAATGGAGGCGCTACCCGCCATCTGACCAACCTCAGTCAAGATGAGGTTCGCCGTGGGAGAGTTGTGGGAGGCCCTCAGGGCGGCCGACCGAACGCGCTCATATCCGAGAGCGGCCTCTACAAGCTCATCATGCGCAGCGACAAACCCCAAGCTCGGGCCTTTCAGGACTGGGTAACGAAGGAAGTCCTGCCGACCATCAGGAAGACCGGCGGATATGTCCTTCAGGGCGCCGACAGGGCGACTGTGGGCGAGGGGACGGTGGACGCCATGCCGGACGTGGGGGGCCTCGGCTTATGACTCTTATAGGGGGAGGTGAGTGTGCCCCTGAAGCGGCCATGGCCTCCATCTCCCTCATCACCGTCCCCTTCAAGGGCACCGAAATTCGCGACGTGAACCACCCTGAGCGGGGAATGGTGATGATGGCCGTGGATGTCCTCCGAGCGGCGGGGTACAAAATTGGGAAGGGTGGCGCTCACCCGCTCTTGAAACATGCTGGAGTCCCGGAAGCTGACAAAATACAGCTACTTGGAACCACCCTAGCGGATAGCTCGGGTGGTCCGGCCCGGTTCGGTTCCGCCACCTTCCTCACCCGTGCCGGCGTCCATCAGCTCCTCATGGCGTCCACCAAGCCCTCCGCCAAGGAGTTCCGCGACTGGCTCGCCGGGGAAGTCGTGGTCGCCATTGAGGACACCGGCGGCTACCTCCTCAACGAGGCCGCGAGGGAGACCGCTAAGGCGGATGCGCGGGAGACCGTTCCGCTCCCTGAGGGGATTGCGGAGATGCGGCAGGCTGTCGCAGGTACTGGATAATTTCTCCAGTGAATTGCGCATTGGGGAGAAGTAACCGGGCCAGTTTAAGAGCGACCGCTCTCGCGATTTGTGCCCGATTGTGTGTTTCGGCGTGCAAGTTTGACCCCGTGAGGCGGGGGATCGGCGTCCAACTTTGACCCCCTT
>NZ_JAHBGB010000046.1 GCF_018390555.1 Ancylobacter oerskovii
CGAGAGCGCCTTGTGGCGTTCGCTTCCGAGCTGCCATCGTGCGTCGTCGCGATGGAGGCGTGTTTGGGGGAGCCATCGAGCGGGAACTGCCCCGCTCCCCGATGCAGCCTTCACGATGTCGAACGACCTTCCCCTCGCCCAGAACGCCGCTCTCCAGCTCGCCCGCACCCTGATGGTCCCGGTCTCCCTGTTCGAGGTCGACGGCGAATACGGTGTCCTGCCGGCCGACGAGCTCGACGGCGACGATGTCACCGTGCTTTTCGAGTACGATCCGTTCTTGGGTGGGCGGCCAGTTCATTGAACCGGCTTTTCCGCCGTGCCGGGTGCCGCTTGCGAGCCGGCACCCGCTAGGGAGGCTGCGCCGCTGGCCGGGCCGGGCGCGACAAGGCTGATGAATTCTCCGGTTGCCGGCCCGCGCCCTTGCGGGCTTGGCTCTTCGCGCCTGGTGGGAGCGGTCCCGCGAGATGCGCGGGAAGGAAGATGCAGGAAAGGTCGGACGGAGATTGTCCGGGGAGAACGGGATGGAGACGAGCGAGGTTGAGTATCTGAAGGAGCGCGTCACCTGCGCCGCTGTGCTGGAGAAGGCGGGCTTCGCGGTCGATGTGAAGGAGAGCACACGCCGCGCAGTGAAGTACCGGCGCGGCGACGACATCATCATCGTGATCCATGAGGGCAAGGGCTGGTTCGATCCCCTGTCGGATGCCAAGGGCGACGTGTTCTCGTTGATTCGCCATCTCGACGGCGGCAGCTTTGCCGAGGTGTTGGCATCCGCAGCCGAACTCGTCGGCTTCACGCCGCTCGAGCCGGCATGGACACGGGCAGCACGGGAACAGGAGCCGGTCGCTTCTCTTTTCGAACGCTGGCGCGCCCGTCGCGCGCCCTGGCCGGGCTCGGCGACCTGGCGCTATCTGGGCGATGAGCGGTTCCTCCCGGATGCGATCATCCGCGCCGCTATCCGACAGGACCGGCTGCGCGAAGGCCCGCGTGGCAGCCTGTGGGCCGCGCATGTCGACGATGTCGGCATGGTGACCGGCTGGGAGGAGCGTGGTCCGGAATGGCGCGGCTTCTCGACCGGAGGGTCGAAGGTGCTGTTCCGGATGGGCGTGCTCGAGGGTACGCGCCTCTGCGTCACCGAGGCGGCGATCGACGCCATAAGCCTTGCCGCTCTCGAGGGGCTGAGAGACGGCAGCCTCTATCTCAGCACGGGCGGCGGCTGGTCGCCGGTGACGGAGGCGGCGGTGCGGGCACTGGCGGTGCGTCCCGGTGCGCAACTCGTCGCCGCGACCGATGCCAATGCCCAGGGCGAGACCTTCGCCATGCGCCTGTGCGCGATCGCCGAGGAGGTGGGTTGCGACTGGCTCCGGCTGAGGCCGCCAGCCGAGGACTGGAACGAGGTCCTGAAGGCGAAAATGAAAGAGGAGCGGATACGGAAGGAGGAGAGACGAGGCCTGCCGCATGCCCGCCGGCCGCGTCAAGGGTGACGCTTCGCCCGGCTGACGCCGGCCCTTGACCCGCCCGGACGGTGAGGCGGCGGTGGAGGTGGAGTCAGGAAGGGCTGAAGAGAGGATGGTGATCCCGTGAGGGGAGTCGCGCTCCGGCCCGGACGAGGCCGAAGGAGCCTGCGCATGACCCTCTCCATTCCTCCCATCCGCAAGGTGTATCAGGGCGTCGCCGACCGTCGGCAGATGTTCCGGATGTTCGACCGCCATGCGCAGCGCCCGAACCGCTGGCAGGGCGATGATGATGGCGCGCTCTATCGCGGCGAATGGTTCGAGATCGGCCGTGCCGAGCACGACCATATGTTCGAGATCCTGCCGCCGCTGTGGATGGGTGGCGACATGTTCGCCCCGCGCGAGTTCCTCACCGGCTCGATCACCAGCGTCTTCTTCGAGCTGTCGATCGACGGGCGCATCCGGCACTGCCATGGCTATTGCGACCTTGCCGACAGGAGTTCGCCCGATCGCATGCGCGCCGCGATCGTCGAGCGGGAATCCTGGCCGGTGCGGGCAATGACGCAAGAGGATAGGTTCGAGGACATTTGGAGCGCCACCCATGACGGTTGTCGCGGCTATGCCGGCGAGCGCTGGCCGCTGTGCCTGCAGGGAAAGCGCACCGTGCTCTGCACGCCGGGCCAGCTCGATATGGCCGTGATCTGCCTCATGAAGCTCAAGGCGCTGACTTTGGGCCCACGTGCTGGCACGGCGGCCAGCCGCGCGAGGGAGGCACGGCCGGCGGCGACGGCGCTCGCGGTTTCCGGATAGAAGAGAAAGAGGAAGTCGTGCTCGTCATTTTCCGGCTTCGTCATGACCTGTGGAACACGCGGATGCTGTTGCGGTCCTTCGTTCAGCGCACCCGAGCTCGATCCCGCCACGATGAGCCGGCGCACCAGGTGCGGAAAATCGTGCGCGAATTGCCGGGCGACGACTCCGCCAAGAGACCAGCCGAGCATATCGACCTGAGTGAACTTCAAGGCCTGAACGAACGCCGCCGCGACGGCCGCGTGGCCGGCGATCGTCTCGGGAACCGTCGGCGGCCCACAGCCTGCCATGTCAAGGAAAGAGCAATTCAGGACATTGCGTCGAGAATGACCTCGCTTCGGGAATGAAGTGGCGCGCCCGGCTTCGCCATTTTCAGGTCAATTCGCCAGCTCCCCCGTGGAGGTGACTTCCGGGGTCGTGCCCTTTCCCTCGGTCAGGCGGAGGTTACGTCGAACCGTCTGCGGGGGGTGGCCGAAGAAGCGCAGGAAGGCCCGCCGCATCCGGTCGCGATCAACGAAGCCGGTATCGCGCGCGACGGTATCCATCGAATGCCGTCCTTCTTCCAGCATCACCTTCGCTGCCTCAAGACGTAGCCGCTCCACGGTCTTCGCCGGAGATTGCCCGGTCTCCTCGCGGAAGACGCGGGTGAACTGGCGGGGGCTCAGGCTTGCCGCATCCGCAAGCTCATCGATCGTCAGTGGGTTGCGCAAATGTTCCTTGGCATAGATCAACGCCCGTTTGATGCGATCGGATCGAGGCTCGAGTTCGAGCAGCGCCGAGAACTGCGACTGGCCACCCGGCCGGCGGTGATAGACGACGAGCCTGCGGGCGATCGAGCGGGCGAGCGCGGCGTCGTGGTCATCCTCGATCAGCGCAAGGGCAAGGTCGATCGCCGAACTCATGCCCGCGGAGGTCCAGATATTGCCGTCCTGGACGAAGATGCGGTCCTCTTCGACCCGGATTGAGGGAAACCGGCTCTGCAGGATCCTGGCGTGGGCCCAGTGGGTGGTCGCGGCCTTGCCGTCCAGCAGGCCGGCCTCCGCGAGGACGAACGCCCCGGTGCACACGCCGGCGACGCGGCGGGAATGCTGCCCTGCCGCAGCGACATAATCGCGAAGCGCGGGGGTGAGCGGGCGCGGCCTCAATTCGCCAAGCACCAACAGCGTATCGGGAAATTCGCCGAGCGGCTCGGTCTCGATCCTGACGCCGAGCGTCGAGACGATGGCGCCGCCGGTTTCCGACATGACGGACAGCGCATAAGCCTGTTGGCCCAGTGCCAGATTGGCGAACTCGAAAGCTGAAAGTGCCGCCAGGCCCATGACCTGGAAACCGTCTTCCATGATGAAGCCGACATGCCTCATGCGGACGTCCTCTTGGCTGCTTATGCGCGATATGTGGATTTCAGGCCATGAATGTCCAGTGTCCGAGCGGCGGATCGAGCCATGTCGGCGTGCATTTCGGGCAAGCCGCAGAATGGTGCCCTGCGCGTCTGGCGCAAGCGAGTTCCTACGACACGTCCCTCTTTGTCTGGAATGGTCGTTTCTTCGACGTTCCGGGTGCGCAGATCCCCATCTAGGCTTTCTGCCAGGTAACCATCGGGTTTTCACATGACAACACTTGATGCCTCGACAGCAGGAACATTCACCATCGGCGGCGATATGCCGGTGACACGCCTGGGCTTTGGCGGGATGCGCATCACCGGCGACGGCGTCTGGGGCCCGTCCGCCGACCGCGCGCAAGCCCTTGCGACGCTGAAGAGATTACCGGAGATCGGCATCGACTTCATCGACACCGCCGATTCCTATGGCCCTTCCGTCTCGGAAGAGCTGATCCGGGAAGCGCTTCATCCCTATGGGCAGCTGCGGGTGGCAACAAAGGCCGGACTGACGCGGTCTGGACCGGGCAGGTGGGACACGCGGGGCGATCCCGACTATCTGGTGCGACAGGCCCATGCAAGCCGGGAGCGGCTTGGTGTCGAGCGCATAGATCTCTGGCAGCTGCATCGGATCGATCCCGCCGTGCCGCGTGGAGAACAATTCGCCGCCATCCGTTCGCTGATCGACGGCGGGGTGGTCCGACATGCGGGTCTGAGCGAAGTGACGATCGAGGAGATCGAGGCTGCTGGGCAGTACTTCCCGGTGGCGACGGTCCAGAACCGCTACAACCTCGCGGACAGAAGCAGCGAAGCGGTTCTGGAATACTGCGAGCGGCGGGGTATCGGCTTCATTCCGTGGTTTCCGCTCGCCTCTGGCAGGCTGGCGGAGCGCGGCACGATCCTCGACCGCGTGGCGGCCCGCCATGAAGCCACGCCGGGCCAGATCGCCATCGCCTGGCTGCTCAAAAGGAGCCCGGTGATCCTGCCGATCCCCGGAACGGGCAAGGTGGCGCATCTGGAAGAGAACGTCCTGGGCGCATCGATCCGGCTTACGGATGACGAGTTCGCGGCGCTCGACGCTGCGGCCAGCGATTGACCATCTGGAACGGGATTCATCCCATGAATACGACTATCTTTCCGGCTGGCTCGCCAGAGTTCCTCACCGTTGATGGGCTCCAGATTCGGATCTCGCGAAGTGAAGGAGACGGCCTGCCGATCCTGATCACGGCACCTTGGCCACAGAGCATCTACGCCTTCCACGCCATCTGGCCGGCATTGACGGCGCTCGGTCCTGTCGTCGCCGTCGATCTGCCGGGCTTCGGACGGTCCGATCGCCGCGCGGAGCTGATGGCGCCGGAGCCCATGGGCGGGTTTGTGACGCGGCTGGCGGCGGCGCTCGGCATCGAGCGATGCCACGCCATCGGCCCGGATGTGGGAACCTCCGCCATGTTGTTCGCCGCCGCGACCCGGCCTAGCCTGTTCGAGAGCCTCGTCATCGGCAGCGGTGGCGCCGACATGGAACTCGTCGGCAAAGGATTGCGTGGCGTGATCGAGGCCCGTGAGGGAGAGTATGGCGAGCCGGAAGGGGGCGCGCAGGTGGTCGGCACGATCACCCGCTTGACGCGGCAAACCCCGCCGGCGGAAGCCATGGAGGATTTTCGCCTGTCGTCGCAGGGCCGGCGCTGGATCGAGGCGGCCGACTATGTTCGCGCCTATCCCCGCGACTTGCCGCGCCTGAAGTCCCTGCTGCCGGCAATCCGCACGCCGGTGCTGGTGATCTCCGGCAAGGACGATCCGATCGTGCCGCCGGAGAATGGCGCGTTTCTGGTGCGCCACCTTCCGCGCTCGCTTCACACTGTCCTCGATGCCGGGCATTTCGTGTGGGAGGACGATGCGGCGGGCTACATGCATGCAATCTCGGCCTGGCTCGGGGGCGGCTACCGGCAGGCGTGATCGCCGCCGCCCGCCGCCGCTGCCGGCACATGGGATCGTTCACTCGCCAGGACTGGCAGTCGTCTCGCCGGACAGCTCGCCATAGAGCCCCTGCGTTCCCCAATCTTCGTCCTGCCCGCGATGGGAACGCTCCTGCTCGAGATCGGCGGCCAGCAATTGCGCCAGCGTCGTGGCGGCGGCCTTCGAGGCTTGCAGAAAACCCGTCTCGTCCGGGCTCGACGGCTGGTTCCTTCCGAAGAGCGCGCGATCATGCATACGGAACAGCGCCGCCGAACGGTGCGCCCTGTGGGCGCGGAAGCCGAGTCGAATGAGGGTCTCCATGCCGATGGCAAGGCTCGACTCATAGGTTTCGCTCTCGACATGGTCTGCGCCGTGCCGCAGCAGCTCATAGGCGTGGCGCCGGTCCCAGGCGCGCGACAGGATGACGAGATGCGGGAACGCCACGCGCGCGGTCTCTACCAGCTGGGTGATCTGCTCGCGGTCGTCGATAGCGACGATCAGTACCTTCGCCGTTTCCGCGCCGGCCGCCCGGAGCAGGTCGAGCCTCGTCGCGTCTCCGAAATTCACCCGCTGACCGAAGCGCCGCAGGATCTCGATCTGCGTCAGGCTCGCATCCATGATCGAGATACGCTGGCCATTGGCCTGCAATAGCCGACCCGCGATCTGCCCGAACCGGCCGAAGCCGGCCACGATGACGTCGACGCGATCCTCGAATTGCGTGTCCGGCGCCGCCTGCGGCACGGTGGAAGTGCGATGTCGGATAACGCGGTCCAGCAGCAGCATCGCCAGCGGCGACAACAGCATCGAGATGGCAACAGTGGCGGGTAGCAGGCGGGACAGATGTTCGGGCAGCAGCGCGTACTGCCCCGCAAATCCGATGAAGACGAAGATGAACTCTCCACCCTGCGCCAGCATGACGGCGAGCGAGATCGCTTCGAGCGGACGGAAGCGAAAGGCGCGGGATGCCGCATACATGGCGAGCGTCTTCGCCAGCATCAGGCCGAGGGCGAGTGCGATCACGGCGAGGGGTTCGCGCCGCAGCAAATCGAGATCGAGGCCGGCGCCCACTGTGATGAAGAACAGGCCCAGTAGCAGCCCGCGAAACGGATCGATGTCGCTTTCGATCTCCTGCCGGAACTCGGTCTCGCTGAGCACGACGCCGGCGATGAAAGCGCCCAGAGCCGGCGACAGCCCCACCAATGTCATCACAGCCGCGACCCCGACCACCAGCATGAGCGCGGCCGCGGTGAAAACCTCGCGCGAATGGGTGGCGGCGATGAAGCGGAACAGCGGCCGGACGGCGAACCGGGCGGCCAGAACCACCAGCACGACGGCCGCCAGCGCCTCGCCGCCGAGCAGCCAGCCCGCGATGCCGCCATCTCCCGCCGCCGTCGTGATGTCCGCCGCCAGCAGCGGCACGACCAGGAACAGCGGGATGATCGAGAGATCCTGAAACAGAAGTATGCCGAAACAGGCGCGGCCGATGCTGCCGGAGCGCTGCCCCTTCTCCTCCAGCGTTGCCATGACCAGCGCGGTCGAGCTCATCGCCAGGATGAGCGAGAGCGTCAGCGCAACGGGGAAGGAGAGGCCGAGCATCATCGCGACCGGCGTGACGACGACCGCGACCGCGAGCATCTGCGCCGCGCCCAGCCCGAAGATCAGCCCCTTCATCTGCCAGAGCAGCGCCGGGCGAACCTCCATGCCGATGAGGAACAGCAGGATGACGATGCCGAACTCGGCGACATGGCCGACTTCGGCGACGTCGCCGGTGAGCGACAGCACGCCGGGGCCGATCAGGGCACCGGCGATGATGTAGCCGAGAACCGAGCCGAGCCCCAGCCGCTTCGCCAGTGGAACGGCGATGACCCCCGCAAGCAGATAGACGAAGGTCCGGCCCAAAATGTCGTCCATGTTCACCGGGCGGCCTCCCGCATCAACGCGTCGAGATAGCGGACATAGTCCCCTGCGGCGTGTTCCAGCTTTTCACCCTGCAGGCGTGGCGCGTCGTGGAGCAGGTAAGGCTCGGCCCAGCGCATGCGGCAGAGCACGGCGGTGCGCTCCAGCGGCCGCAGGAACTCGTCCATCGAATGCCCGTTCCGGCCGTCCTCGCGGTAGCTGTGCGCATCACCGCCGGTAGAGGCGGTGCAGAATAGCACCTTGCCGGCAAGGCTCGGCGCCCGCCCGCCATAGGCGAAGCCGTGCAGCCATACGAGGTCGAGCCATTCCTTCAGCAGCGCGGGCACCGAGTACCAGAACAGCGGGAATTGCAGCCCGATCACGTCGTGCTGCCGCAATCTCTCCTGCTCGGCGGCGACGTCGATCTGGTAGTCGGGATAGGCGTCGTAGAGATCGTGCACCTCCACGCCCGCCAGCCCGGCGGCCGCGTCGACGAGGCGGGCATTGACGGTGCTCCGATCAAGGCGCGGATGGGCGACGACCAGCAGGCAGCGCGGCGGCGAGGCGCGAAGCTCGGTCGCTACCGTTTCCGCTGGGCGGACGAGGATAGGACTCTGCGTGGTGTCGGTCATCGTTTTCCGAGGCCTCATGCGCGCGCAGCGGCCGGTACCGGCGCCGGCAGAAGCCGGCCCACCACAAGCAGCCATATCGTCCGCAGGATGATCGCGCTCATCGCGGTCGAGACCAATACGAAGACGGCGGGCGCGAGAACCGAGACCGGACCGGCATCGCCGCGGCCGACCAGCCGGACCATCGCCGTGGCCAGGGCGGTGAGGCCGAAGGTGAACGCCCAGGCGGAAGCGGAGAAGTCGGCGACGAAGATCCAGCGCCCGAGCCGGGCGAGCAGTAGCAGTTGCAGCAGGCCGTAGCCGATGAGCCCGTAGGCGATGAGATCGGGCGGTCCGCTCGTCACGCTGAGATAGGCGGCGGCGCCGACGGTCGGCGGGGCGAGCTGGATGCGGAGCACCGGCCGCAAAGGAGGCGGCATTTCCGGCGCGGTGTAGAGGCGGTGCAACAGCACGGATTCGATGGCGAACCAGCTCAATATGCCGGCGCCGAGGACGAGCCGTCCCCATTCGGGAAATCCAAGCGTCGCGCAGCCGATGGCCGTCACATAGGAGCCGGCGACCGTCGGCAGATAGAGCACTGGTGTCGTCGCCGCCGGATCGCGCGCGCCTTGCCACAGGACGCCGGTCCGCCACAGCGCGAAGAACAGGGTGAACGCCGCGCCCGGCGCGAACAGCGCTACGGCGAACGGCGTCGAATAGGGGGGCGCCGCAATTCCTGCCAGCATCGTCGCGACACCCACGAGGCCGATGAAGCAGCACTGCACCGGGTGCGCGGCCTCCGCGAGTGCGTCGCTGCGGACGGACAGCCATCTGGCGGCGAACAGGATGATGAGCACCGCCCAGACGAGCACGCCCGCCAGCATCAGGATCTCGCCGATGGCGGCCGGCAGGCCCCATGTGTCATGCGCCGCGCGCCAGCTGTTGCCCCAGCCGACGAGCCCCAGCACCGTGCCGAAGAAGGAGGCAGGGATGACGGGGAGCCGGCGCTCTCTCTCACTCATGGCAATGGGCTCCGGGTGCCGTGTCGGCTGTGTCAGTTCGCCTCACGCAGCGCCGCGATGTCGGCGGCGGTCAGCGTCGAGGACCGAGCTCCGAAGCGGGCAGTGACATAGTTGGTCACGGCGGCGATCTCGTCGTTCGAATACGCATTGCCGAAGCCCGGCATGTGGGGCCGGTGGGGCGTCGGGGCCCCCGATCCGTGCAGGACCATCAGCGCTACATTGGCGCCGCCGGGATCATTGACGGCGCGCACGCCGGTGAGCTGTGCCTCCTCGCGGGCCGCGCCGGCACCGGTCCAGGCGTGGCAGCTCGCGCAATTGCCTTCGAAAATGCGCTTGCCGACCGGATTGTCGAGCCCCGCCAGCTGCGGCGTTGCCGGTGCGGGGCCGGCCAGTGCGGGGAGATCGCCCTTCACGGCGGGAACGCTCTTCAGATAGGTGACGATGGCGCCGATGTCCGCCTTCGTCAGCTGCGACAGGCTGAGTTCCACCGCCTCGCCCATCGGGCCGGAAGCGACGCCCCGGCCGTGCGCATGCCCGGTCGAAAGATAGGCGGCGAGTTCTTCCGCCGACCAGTCGCCGATACCGCTCACCTTGTCGGCGGAGATGTTGTAGGCGGTCCAGCCCTCGGCGGTGGCACCGCCGAACTTGGCGCGCTGGTCGAGCGCCTGCATGAGGTTGCGCGGAGTGTGGCACTCGCCACAATGGCCGGCCGCCTCGACGAGATAGGCACCCCGGTTCCACTCCGGCGATTGCTCGGGCACCGGGCGGAAGCGCTCGTCCGGATTGAAAAGCGCCGACCAGATCGCCATCAGCCAGCGTTGATTATAGGGGAAGCCGAACGTGTTCGGCCGGTTGGCCTGCTTCACCGGCAGGAGGGAGAACAGATGTGCCTTGATCGCCAGCACGTCCTCGTCGCTCAGCATGGTGTAGGAGGGATAGGGGAAGGCCGGGTAGTAATGCGAGCCGTCCGGCGCGACGCCGCGATGCACGGCGTTCAGGAACTGCGCATCGGTCCAGTTGCCGATCCCGGTTTCGGGATCGGGCGTCAGGTTCGGCGTGTAGATCGTGCCGAAGGGAAGCACGAAGGCACGCCCTCCGGCGAAGGGCTTGCCGCCGGGCGCGGTGTGGCACGCCTGGCAATCCGCCATGGCGGCGACATAGGCGCCGCGCATGGCCGGGTCCGCGCCCGCGAGTTCCACCGGCACGCCAGTCGGCGCGGGTCCCTGATAAGCGGAAAGTGGGACCGGCTTCCCCGTCGCGAAGGCATAGGGGCCGGGCTGGAACACCATCCAGCCGGTGACGCCGAGCGCGGCGGCACCGACAATGACCGCCAGCGCGGCAAGGCAGAGAACGACTTTGCGCTTCATGGGTCAGACCGATCTGGCGATGAGCGAGGCGTCGAGCGGCATGCGCGTGAGCTGCACGCCGGTCGCCGCGAACACCGCATTGGCGACGGCCGGCTGGACGACGACGGTGCCAGGCTCGCCGATGCCGCCGGATTTTTCCGTGCTCGCCAGCAGTTCCACCTCAATGGTGGGCATTTCGTTGATGCGCAGCAGGCGATAATCGTTGAAGTTGGTTTGCTCGACGCGCCCGCCCGCGAAGGTGATGCGGTTGTGCAGAACCGTCGCGATGCCGAAGACGACACCGCCTTGCACCTGCGCCACCACCGTGTCGGGATTGATGACCCGCCCGACATCCGTCGCCACCACGACCCTGTTGACGCGCACATCGCCGCCATCCGTCACTGCCACCTCGGCAACGCAGGCCAGCAGGCTGCCGAAGGCATGCATCAGCGCCACGCCACGCCCCCTGCGCGCGCCGAAGGGGGAGGCTGCGAGCGGCGTCCCCCAGCCGGCTTTCGCGGCGGCGGCGTCCAGCACCGCGCGGGCGCGCGGGTTCTTTCCCAGCAGCACGCGGCGGAGCGCCACCGGATCGGCGGCGGTCCTGTGCGCGATCAGGTCGAGGAAGCTCTCGACGGAGAACACCGTGCTGTTCGGCCCGACGCCGCGCCAGAAGGAGAACGGCACGCCGTTCTCGTGGCGGACATACTCGACCAGCATGTCGCCGAGTGCATAGGGCGGCTCGGCCGCGCCGTCGATGGCGTCGCTGTCGATACCGTCCTTGAAGGCCGGCGGCAGCCAGCGCGCGAGGATGGACGGGCCCGTCACCCGGTGATGCCAGGCGGTGACGCGGCCGTTCTCGACGCGGGCCTTCAGCCGGTTGTGATAGAGCGGTCGGAACATGTCCTGCCGGATGTCCTGCTCGCGCGACCAGATCACTTTGACCGGCCCCGCCACCTTCTGCGCGATGCGGGTGGCGGTGACGATCGGCGCGGCCTCCAGCCGCCCGCCGAAGCCGCCGCCGATCAGGTGGTTGTGGACCGTCACCTTTTCGGGCGGGAGGCCGAGCACCTGCGCCGCGCCGGCCTGCGCATAACCGGGCACTTGCGTCCCGACCCAGATCTCGCAGACGCCGTCATGCACATGGACGGTGCAGTTTTGAGTCTCCAGCGAGGTGTGGGCGAGGAAGGGAAGTTCATAAGTCGCCTCGATCGGCGTGCCGGCTGTGAACTTGCCCGTCGCATCGCCTTCCTTGCGAACCGTCACGCCCGGCCCGGTGGAGGCCTTTTCGGTATCCGCCCAAAGCTGCGCCTGATCGAGCGTGGCATTGGCACCGGGCGACCAGGTGATGTCGAGCGCACGCAGGCCCTGCTCGGCGATCCAGGTATTATCGGCGACGACCGCGACGATGTCCTCCAGCACCACTACCTGCCGCACGCCGGGCATGGCGAGCGCCGGCGCCTCGTCGACATGGCTGACCTTGCCGCCGAGTACCGGTGAGGCCGTCAACGCGGCGAATTTCATGCCGGGCAGCCTCACGTCGATGCCGTAGACGGTCTTACCGACCACTTTGTCGGGCGTGTCGATGCGCCGGGCGCGGGTGCCGATCAGCTGGAACTGCTCCGGCGATTTGAGCGGCACATCGGCGGGCGGCACCATCTGCGCGGCGCGGTCCGTGACGTCACCATAGCGCAGGCTCCGCCCGCTGCCGGGATGGGTGATGACGCCGCGCGTCGTCACGAGATCGGAAGCGGGCACGTTCCATTCCGCCGCCGCTGCGGCCACCAGCATGGCGCGGGCCGTGGCGCCGGCTTTGCGCAGCGGCTCCGTCCACGCCATGGTGGTGGTGGAGCCACCCGTGGCCTGCACGTAGAAGATCGGGTGGCCGTAATGCTCGCGGTCCGCCGGGGCGTGGATTGCCTCGATCTGGTCCAGCCCGACGTCGAGTTCCTCGGCCATGCACATAGCCTGCGAGGTGTAGACGCCCTGGCCCATCTCGACCGCCGGCATGATAAGTGACACCCGGCCCTGCACGGGAATATGGACGAAGGCGTTCAGCGCCGCACCTGCGGCCTGCAGCTCGTCGGCCCGCGCCCGCCCGGCGGGCAGCTCGATGCCAATGAATAGCCCGCCCAGCACCGCCGCCCCACCGCGCAGAACTGCGCGGCGCGAGAGTGTGCCGGGCTCAAGGACTTCAGGATCGCGCGGCATGCTTGATTCCCTGGCGAATGCGTACATAGGTCCCGCAGCGGCAGAGATTGCCGGACATGGCGGCGTCGATCGCGCCGTCGTCGGGATCGGGATTTGCCGTCAGCAATGCGGCGGCGGACATGATCTGTCCGGGCTGGCAATAGCCGCACTGGACCACTTCGAGATCGAGCCACGCCTTCTGGATTCTGGCTCCGGCGCTTGTCTCCCCGATCCCCTCGATGGTGGTGATCACCCGCTGGCCGACCGTGCCCACGGGTATCTGGCACGAGCGCACCGCGATCCCGTCGACATGGACCGTGCAGACGCCACATTGCGCAACGCCACAACCGAACTTCGTGCCCGTCAGCCCGAGTTCGTCACGCAGTACCCAGAGCAGCGGCGTATCAGGCGCCGCATTGATCTCGTAGGTCCTGCCATTCACGGAGATGGCGCTCATCGGCATAATCCCGGGGATAAATTCATCCGAATAACTCTAAAGCGCCGCCGATTCCTGCCGCAGGACAAATACAAGGCGATTTGGGACGAACGCTCCTGGAGGAGGCGCGGGTTCACGAAGAAGACCTGGGTGAGGAAGAGGCCGAAGAAGGTGACACCCAGCATGCCGAAGAACACCACTGTGCCCAGCGCCTGACGCATCCCGGCGTCGGGCCCCGTCGTGATCATCAGCGGCAGGACGCCGAAGATAAGGCGAAGGCGGTCATCAGGATGGGGCGCAGTCGCAACCGGCAGGCCTCGACCGCGGATTCCACCGCGCTCTTGCCGGCCTCCTGCGCCTTCCGGGCGAATTCGACCATGAGGATCGCATTCTTCGCCGCCGGCCCGACCAGCGCGATCGGGCCGATTTGCGTCAGGATGTTCGTGGATCTCCCCAAGACAGCCGCCTCGCGCGCGTATCACGACCTCGTCCACCGCCTCGAAGCGGCCGACGCGCAAGCCATTCTTGATGACCTCACGCGCCAGCTATGCCCGTGGAGATCACGGCGAACCCGGCCAGTATTCCGCGGGAGAGATACGAGGTAGGCGCGATCTTTTCAGCGCAAGGAGTTGGGTTCTCTTCCACGTGCGTACTCGTCGAACGAGTTGGATAAGCGTCGAACAGCTTGCGGAAAGCCACAGTCAATCGATAGCTGGACCGTGAGCGACGAAATCATAAGCCAATAGCGATGTCCGAAATGAATGGACGATCATAGGCTAAATCGTCGTTCAGCTCGGACGTATGATAAGTACAGGATAATTTTACACGAATATTTCGGGCATATGAATTTCTGAGGCAGATCGAATTGTACAATCACTAGGCGAGCCATCGTAGACTCAATCGAATAATGCACACTCAGGTCGTTTCTTGAACAACCCGATCAGAAATCTCACCTAGAGGGGCCGGAGAAGCGCTTGGGTGACGTCGACATGGCTCGAAACAAGGCAACTATGGCATTCGGCTGCTTTGCACGATCCCTTAGCGTCGGGAAACGGATCGCTGATTCAGCTGGAGCCCACAATGTCTCGTCTGAGAGATTTTGTCATCGAGGTCCATGGGGGGCTGCCGCTCTGGCTACAGTTCGAGGAGGTCTCGGCAGACCTCTATCAGGGCGGTGCGTTGTGGGGCCTGAAGGGGCATCCGCAGACGCTGGAGCGCACCAGCGTTACCGCCGGCCTGAAAAAGCAATGGGCGACCCATTCGCCCTTCGGCTCCGGAGGGCGTCGCTCACGATTCGGGCCCGGCCGCCTTGCGATCGAAAACGGAGACGGTGCAGTCTTGGAAGAGCTTCTCGAGCCGCGACAAAGCTTTGCCGGCCACGTACCCCAGACGCCGTGGACGGAGCTGCAACTGGCCTATTTCGCCGGCTGCGCGATGTGGACCTATCTCACTAAGCCATTCGTGCTGGCCTGGCCGGGCATGGATACCGAAGAGCTGGAGCCTTGGCCGACCGACGCGGGCGACTGGCGCCGTCTCGCGGTGCGCTTTCCCGCGAACATCGCGACGCACAGCACGTTGCAGACACTCTATTTCGACGGCGAGGGCCTGCTGAAGCGCCACGACTACAATGTCGAGATCGCCGGCAACACGCCCGGCGCCCATTTCGTCAGTGACTACGTCGAGGTCTTGGGCATCAAATTCCCGACCCGGCGGCAGATCTATGCCCGGCAACCGGATGGCGGCTTCAGCCTTGAGCCGCTGGTCGTATCGATCGACCTCTCCAACATCGCGCTTTCCTGAACATCGCCGCTAAAGAGTCGCGAGCGGTCCGGCATCGCCACGAACCGATCGGGGGAACCTCGCCGCGCATGCGCATGAAGGCGAGCCTCATCCGCTCCCGATTCTCGAAGCCGACCTCGCGGGCGATCTCCTCGATCGGCAGGCGGGACTGCTCCAGCAGCAGTTTCGCCGCCTCTACGCGTAACATCTCGACGGCCTTGGCTGGTGTCGCGCCCGTTTCGGCACGAAACAGCCGCGTGAACTGGCGGGGGCTAAGGTTCGCCGCGCCCGCCAGCTCTTCAATGCTCAACTTTGTTTTGAGATTTGCACCGGCATGCTTCAGGGCATGTTGCACCCTGTCCTCGCGTGCGTTCAGGTCGAGGAGTGCGGAGTGCTGGGATTGTCCGCTCGAGCGGCGATGATCCATGACCATGCCTTTTGCAACCATGCGTGCAAGCTCGCCTCCGTGATTGCGCTCGATCATACCGATGACGAGGTCGATGCCCGCCGTCATGCCAGCCGAAGTCCAGACCGTGCCATCCTCGACGAAGATCTTGTCCATGTCGACCCGACAACTTGGGAAACGCTCCTGTGGAATTTTCGCGTAACGCCAATGCGTGGTGGCGCGCCGGCCACTCAAGAGCCCGGCATCGCCCAGCACGAAGGCGCCCAGGCAGACGGATGCGACCCGCCGGTCATTCTCTGCGGAAGAGCGGAGCAGCCTGATGAGACCCGGTGAAGCGGTCGGTATCTCCAAGCCCGCTCCGACGATCAGGGTGTCGTAGACGTCCTCGAGCGTTTCGTCAGCGCCTGCATGCCCGAAGACGACATGATCAGCCCGCCCTCCTCCGACAGCACATCGAGCTCATAGAGGGTTTCGCCCGCGCGCTTGTTGGCCACCTCTAACGTCGCGATGGCGGCCAGCCCGATGAGCTGAAAGTCCGGGCACACGACCAGACCGATCTTCATGTTCCCTCCTGATCACGCATGCGCCGGTGCAGTTGGTGGCGCTCCGGGCCTTTCGCTAGCGGCATGGCGGGAATGACCGCATCTATGTCCTGTCGGACATGAGGCGCGCACTGCTACCAATCCTGCAATCTCGCGTGGCAATACAGGAGTTCCCATGAAAGCGGCCGTCCTCAATGATTTCAACGGCACCTTCCAGATGAGGAAATCGAGATCGACACTCCGCGCGGTCGGGAGGTGCTCGTCGAGGTGAAAGCCTGCGGTTTGTGCCACTCCGATCTTCACCTGGCCGAGGCGAACTTTGGAACGCCGTTACCCGCCGTTCTCGGCCATGAGGTCGCGGGCATCGTACGGGCGATCGGGCCGGAGGTGCGCGACTTTTCCATTGGCGATCATGTGGTCGGCTCGCTGACCCAGTCGTGCGGCCATTGCAACCCGTGCCGCACCGCCCGCACGTTCCAGTGCGACAATCCGCAGGAAACCCTGCGCTCGGCGGACGACATGCCCCGTCTTCCGCGTAACGGCGCACCGGTCACCACCGGGTGGGGCACGGCAGGCTTTGCCGAGCGTACGCTGGTGCATGAGAACCAGCTGGTGCTGGTTCCCTCGGAACTGCCATTTCCGCAGGCTTCGCTGCTGGGCTGTAGCGTCATCACGGGCGCCGGCGCGGTGATCAACACCGCCCAGATGCGCCGCGGCGATACGGTTGCGATCATTGGCGTGGGTGGCGTCGGCCTCAACGCGATTGCCGGCGCGCGCCTCGCCGGTGCGCGGCAGATCATCGCGATCGATCTCGCCGCCGAAAAGGAGGCCATGGCGAAGAAGTTTGGTGCCACGCATTTCATCCCCGCCAAGGACAATGATGCGGTGGCACGGGTCCATGAGCTGTCCGGTGGCGGGGTGAACCACGCTTTCGAGGTGAACGGGCTCGTTCCAACCTCCGAGCAGGCCATCCGGATGGTCCGTACCGGGGGCGCGGCCTATCTCATCGGCCTGCATCGGCCCGGCGTCGAGATGGCGGTTCAGGGCCTCGACCTGATCGTCCGGCAGGTAGTGATACGCGGCGTCTTCATGGGATCGAGTAACATCCGCCGCGACGTGCCGATGTTCGCAGACCTTTATCTCCAGGGCCACCTCAATCTCGACGACCTGATATCCCGCGAGATCACTATGCTGCCGACGCCTCGGCAGTGCCGAGCATCTCGACCTGAAGAACGCGGTGCACATTGGCCACTCGACCGGCGGCGGCGAGGTCGCCCGCTACGTTGCCAAATACGGTCAGCCGCAGGGGCGCGTCGCCAAGGCGGTGGTGGTCTCCGCCGTGCCGCCGATCATAGTGAAGAGCGAAAAGAACCCGGAGGGCACGCCGATCGACGTGTTCGACGGCTTCCGCGCCGCGCTCGCTGCCAACCGCGCGCAGTTCTTCGTCGATGTGCCATCGGGCCCGTTCTACGGCTTCAACCGCGAGGGCGTGAAATCGATCCCCGGCACAATCCAGAACTGGTGGCGCCAGGGATGATGGGATCGGCTAAGGCTCACTACGACGGCATCAAGGCTTTCTCGGAGACCGACCAGACCGGGGACCTTGGCGATCACCGTGCCGACCCTCGTCCTCCATGGTGATGACGACCAAGTCGTCCCCTATGAGGATGCGGGCGTGAAGTCGGCCAACCTGCTCAAGCATGGAACGCTCAAGATCTACAAGGGCTATCCGCACGGCACGCTCACCACCCATGCCGACGTCATCAACTCGGATCTGCCTGGCCTTCGTGAAGGCCTGAGGCTTGTTCCACCACCCTCGATGTGTCGCGGGCGGGATCCTCATATCGAAGCGTGGTCATCATGAAGCTCTTTGTCCATCCCGGCGCAAGCTCTCTATCCGTGCACATTCTGCTGCGCGAAATCGGCGAGCCCTTCGAGCTTGAGGTCATAAACGTCACCGCCAAGCGGCGCGCTGACGGCTCGGACTACCGGGCGGTCGCGCCGCGGGGGATGGTTCCACTGTTGGAACTTCCCGGGGGAGAACGGCTCACCGAAAATCTGGTCATCGCCCAATATGTCTGTGATGCTGCTGGACGGCATGACCTGATGCCATCCGCCGGCACCTTCGCCCGCTACCGGGTCATGGAGTGGCAGAGCTTTGTCGCGGCAGAGCTGCACAAGAGTTTCATCCCACTCAACTGGAAAATCGACGCCCCGATGCGCGAACTGGTGCTCGCCCGCATCAACGGCCGGCTCGCCTTTGTCGAACAGGGATTGTCAGGGCCGTTTCTCACCGGCGAGACCTTTACCGCGGCCGATGCCTACCTCTTCGTCATCGCCAGCTGGACGCGCTTCTACGGCATCGACATCGACGTGCTGCCACGCCTTTCGGCCTTGCTCCGGACCGTAGGTGAGAGGCCCTCGGTGCGCGCGGCGCTTTCCGCCGAGGGGCGCGGCATGGTCACGCTCGACGACCCTGCCCCGGCTCCCTGATCCCCGTTCACCCCACACGGAACTCCTGGGATTAAGCCCAGCTCTTCACCCCGCTCCGCCGGCTCTATGCCGATGTCGAGAATCCGGCACTGCCGTGATCGACCCGCAGGTCGACGTCATGAGCCCGCATGGCAAGGCGTGCCCGGCGGTCGGGGAAAGCGTCACCGAGAACAACCTCGTGCCGAACCACGTCGAGCTGTTCGCCGCCGCCAAGAAGGCCGGCATCGTCGTGGCCGTGTCTCCCCACTACCATTACTGCTGGGATCACCATTGGCGCTGGCAGGCGCCGCTTGAGAAGTTTCGGCACGACAGTGGCGTCTTCGACCGCAAGGGACCCTACACGGTGGAAGGTTTCCGCGCCTCGGGGACGGACTTCATGGAGGAGTTCAAGCCCTATATCGTGGAGGGCGAGACCATCATCTGCTCGCCGCACAAGCTCTACGGCCCGCAGGCTAACGACCTGAAGCTCCAGCTAGGGAAACGGGGCGTCAACCAGGTGATCCTCGCGGGTATGCTGGCGAACATGTGCGTGGAATCGCACCGGCGAGACCTGTTGGAGGCTGGCTACGAGGTCGCCGTGGTGCGCGATGCCGTGGCGGCGCCCAAGCTGCCGGATGGCGACGGCTACCTCGCCGTGCTCATCAACTACCGCTTCATGGCGAACGGCGTGTGGAGCACCGACGAGACGGTGCGCCGGCTGGCCGAAGCGAACTGATCCCTTCGGAGAGCAACGGGAGGCGCGGCCGGCGCGCCCCCCGTTTCGATGAGCCGCTGCACGGCCAGACCGGGATCGGGCTCGCCACCAGATCTTCGTTGAAGGTGTTGACCAGCGCGTGTTCGCCGCTGCCGGGATTGTCGCGCAGGGCGGGGATCTCCTCGACGAACACTTCTTCCGCCTCGGTTTCGAGACCCTTCATCGCCGCGACGATGAAAGCGTTGAGCGGCATAGCCCGCGGATCGCCGCACTTCTTGATCAGGTCGGTGTCGACCCATGTGGCCCTCGAAGAAGGCCTGCGTCGGCGTGACGCGTCGGCTGCGTTGCGATGCGAGGACAATGGCGTGCCCGCCCTATGTCGCGAACGGCATAAATACGTAATTTCGGCCATACCGAGACGGCCCTGAACGACGGACGCATTGTCGTTCTTTTGCGACACAGCCGGATATATCTGTCAATTCGCTGATGAAAGCCCGTTGATTTCAACGGTATGGACGGCATGCGCTTGGGATGGGTCTTTTCGTTATCGCACGATATGTCCTTAAATCGGACTTTTATGTCCTTTTGTACTTTTGCTTGCCGCCGATAGTTCTGCTCATGAACAACGGAGAGCTGTCACCATGCACATGATGGACTGGAACCAGTACCGGCAGCAGGTGCTAGCCGGCGTCAGAGACATGGGAAAGCTCAGCGGGGACACCGTGCGCGGCTATGTGCAACTCGGCGCCGCTGGCGGGAAGGCAGACCACCTCGGCGCCAAGATCCGCGAGCTGATCGCGCTGGCCTGCGCCGTGACGCTGCGCTGCGATGGCTGCATCACGGTCCATAGCGAGCAGGCGGTCAAGCTCGGCGCGACGCGCGAGGAAGTCGGCGAGGCGCTCGGCGTCGCCATCGCCCTCAATGCTGGCGCGGCGCTGGTTTATTCCACCCGCACGCTCGACGCCTTCGCGGCGGCTGGCGAAGTTTGAGAGGCGGACATGGATCAGCTCTATCGCCGGACGCTCGCCCTTGTAGCCGCGCCGCTTTCATTCCGCATCGGCATCGCCGGAATGAAGATCGCCATCGCGATCATCTTTCTCTGGATCGGGGCGCTGAAATTCGTGCCCTACGAGGCCGACAGCATCACGCCCTTCGTGGCCAACAGCCCGTTCATGTCGTTCTTCTACAACGATCCGAAGGACTACAAGGAACACCTCACCCGCGAGGGCGAGCTCGACCCGGCCAGGCGCGCCTGGCAGGTGTCGAACAACACCTATGGCTTCTCGCGCGGCCTCGGCACGGTCGAGCTGATCATCGGCACCATGACGTTGATCGGGCTGTGGAACCGGAAGATAGGCCTTGTCGGAGCGTTTCTTGCCTTCGGCACGCCCTTCGTGACGCTCTCCTTCCTCGTGACCACGCCTGAGGCATGGGTGCCGGCGCTCGGCGATGCGCAGCACGGATTTCCCTATCTCTCGGGAGCCGGGCGGCTGGTGGTGAAGGATGTCGCTCTGCTGGCCGGCGCATGGCTGGTGCTCGTCGCCACTGCTCGCGAACTGTTGCTCCAGGCCGAGGCGAACGCCGCCGAAGACGTCTCCGCCGGCTACGTCGTCGCAAAGCGCTCGAACGCCCGCGGGAGCTGACAGCATGAGCAATCCGATGACCACCTCCGCCTCCGTCGACGTGGATGGTGTTCGCATCCACTATGCGACGGCTGGCGCGCCCCCGCTTCGACTGTGCTGCTGATCCACGGCTATCCCGAGTTCTCCATCGCCTGGCGAAAGCTCGTTCCCTTGCTTGTCGAGGTAGGCATGCGACTGGTGATGCCGGACCTCCGCGGCGCCGACGGTTCCGCCCGTCCTGCCGGAAGTATGACAAGCGTACACTCGCCGCCGACTGCGCCGCGGTCCTCGATGCAGCTGGCGTAGACGGTCCGGTCACGGTCGCCGGGCACGACATCGGTGCGATGGTTGCCTACGCATTCGCCCGCCGTTTCCCCGAACGGACAACAGGCACCCGACATTCCCGAGGCGCTGACGCTCGAACGCGAGGCGCTCTACCTTGAGCGTTACTACCACGACATGGCATTCGATCCTTCGGCGATCGACCTTGAAACGTTCAATACCTATGTCCGCTCTTTCTCGCAGCCGGGAGCCATGCGCGCGGGCTTCGCGCTCTATCGCAGCTTTGCGCAGGACATTGCCGACAACCGCGCGGCGCAGGCCCAACAGGGAAAGCTCCACATGCCGGTACTGGCCCTGGCCGGAGCGGCCGGCAGATATGCGACGCGCATCGGTCCGATGATGCTTGAGGTGGCTGAGACCGTTGACATCGCCGTAATTCCCCGAGCCGGCCCTTGGCTGGCCGAGGAGAACCCTGCCGCCCTCGCCAAGGCCCTGACGGCCTTTGCCCGATCCTGAAATGAGGCGTCCCATGTCCCATCGTCTTCTCATCGACGGCCGTCTCGTCGACGGCGCGCTGACCCTCGACGTCATCGACCCCGTCCGCGCCAGCGTCTTCGCCCAGTCGCCCCGCGCGGATGCAGCGCAAGCCGAACAGGCTGTCGCCGCCGCCAAGCGCGCCCTCAAGGACTGGGCAACAGTCGGCTATGAAGGGCGCCGCCCCTATCTGGAGCGCATGGCCGACGCCATGACGGCCAATCGCGACCGCATCGCCGAGACCCTCACCCGCGAGCGCGGCGGCCCGATCGCCGACTGTCGCGTCGAGGTCGAGCGGGCCGCGGCAGCGATCCGTTACTTCGCCGGCCAGAAGCTTGAGGATCGCGTGGTGCGCGAGAATGCGCAGGAACTGATCGTCGAGCAGCGCTACCCGCAGGGCGTCGTCGTCGCCATCATGCCGTGGAACCGGCCCCTCACGCTGCTCGCCTTCAAGTTCGGCCCGGCGCTGATCACCGGCAATACCGTCATCGTCAAACCCGCTCCCTCGACCCCGCTCAGCACCCTGATGCTGGGGGAACTGGCTGCGGATATTTTCCCGCCCGGCGTGGTGCAGACGCTGGTCGATGCGAACGATCTCGGCCCGCTGCTCACAAGCCATCCCGATGTCGCGCATGTCAGCTTCACCGGCTCGACGCCCACCGGCAAGAAGGTGCTCGGCGCGGCGGCTGGCACGCTCAAGCGATTCACACTTGAGCTCGGTGGCAATGATGCGGCGATCGTGCTCGACGACGCCGACCCCGAATGGGCGGCTGAGCGCATCTTTGCATCCGCCATGATCAATGCCGGTCAGGTCTGCTACGCCGCCAAGCGCGTCTATGCTCCGCGCCGTCTGTTCGATGCGGTGGCCGGCGCCCTCGCAAGACATGCGGTGGCGGCGGTCCTCGGCGACGGCCTGGATCCCGCCACCACCATGGGGCCGCTGCAGAACCGCACGCAGTACGAGAAGGTGCTGGATTTCATCGCATCGGCGCACGCGGAAGGCGGCACCTTCCTCACCGGCGGCGAGCCCACCGGACAAGGCTATTTCATCCGCCCCGCCATCGTGACCGGCCTTCCCGACAACGCGCGGCTGGTGCGCGAGGAGCAGTTCGGCCCGCTGCTGCCGGTGCAGGTCTATGACGATCTCGACGATGCCATCGCGCGGGCGAACGATACCGAATATGGACTCGGCGGCACCATCTGGACCGGCGACGTCCGCCGTGGCATCGCCATCGCCGGCCGCATCGAGACCGGCACGATCTGGGTGAACCAGCACTTTTCCCTTCCGCTCGACGTGCCGTTCGGCGGCGCCAAGCAGTCCGGCATTGGCCTACAGAACGGCATCGAAGGTATGGAGGATTTCACCCAGCTGCGAGTGCTCAACGCCCGGCTTGCGGCGTAAGGCAAACGAGACTGGCCGGCGCTCGCCGGATCGGTCTCGGAGGCGGGCCGGCTTTCGGTCCGCCTCTTTCATTTGAGCCACGCGCCACGACGCAGCGCGATGACAATTGTCAGGCCGTAGGTGACGAGGCCGAGCGCCAGCGCGCCGAACAGGGCCGCGAGCGAGCCCGTCAGCGGCAGCGCCAGATAGCCGCCGCCCAGGGCTACGACGACCCGCATCACCCCGCTCGTCACGGACCAGCACATCCGCCCGAAGCCCTGCGAGGCGAAGTAGAGCGCCATACCGAGGCCGAAGAAGCCGTAGAACGGCCCGACGATCCGCAGATACAGGCTGCCGACCTCGACCATGCCCGGCTCGGCGCTGAACAGCGTCAGCCAGGCGTGGGGGAATGCCGCAGCCGCCAAGCCGACCGCCTCGGCCACGCCGAACGACAGGGCGGCTCCCGTCAACGCGATCCTTAGCGCCCTGTGGTGACGGCCGGCGCCGTGATTGGTGCCCACCATAGCGACGACCGGCGCGCCGATGCCAAACACTAGCGGGATCAGCAGATATTCCAGCCGCACGCCGGTACCGAATCCGGCGACTGCGTCCGGCCCGGCCGTCGCCACCAGCGCGGTCGCGCCTGCGATGACAATGTTCGTCTGCAGGCCGTTGAAGGCCGACAACGCGCCCACGCGCAATATGTCGGCGAAAGGCGCGCGCCTCAATCCCGTCCAGCGAATGCGGACGGGATTGCGCCCGGAGGCGATATGCCACGCCATGACAAGGCTGAGCGCGGCGAAATAGAGGATCAACGCCAACGCACCACCGGCGATCCCCAATGCCGGCAGCGGTCCAAGGCCGAAGATCAATACGGGCGATAGCGGAACGAGGCATACCACGCCGACGCAGATCGCCGCGGCGGGGAAGAACATGTTGCCGGTGCCGCGGATGATGCTGGCAAGCCCGTTCATCAGCCAAACGAAGATGATGCCGGAGAACAGGATGTTGGAATAGGTGAGCGCACCGTCGAGTTCGGCTCCCTTTCCGCCCAAGAACCGGTAGATCGTCTCGCCGAACAGCAGGAAGATCGCCGCGAAGCCGAACCCAAACAGCAGGCAGACGACGAGGGCATGCAGCACCAGGGCATCCGCCCGCTCGCGGTCGCTTCGTCCCAGCGCACGGGCGATGGCGGAGGAGATGCCGCCGCCCACCGCGCCGGCCGAGATCGCCGTCATCAGCATGAAGGCGGGGTAGACCAGCGCCATTGCGGCCAGCGCGTCGGTGCCGAGCTTGGCCACCCACCAGGTCTCGATGAGGCCGGTCGACGCCTGCGCCAGCATGATCAGGACATTTGGCCAGGCAAGCGCCACCAACAGAGGCAGGATGGGGGCTTCGAGCAGCCTCCGAGTGCGCCCGTCGACCCCTTGGGCGGGCGCGGCGGTCTCGATCGTTGCGTCGATCATGAGCGGGTTCGCTTCGTCAGAGCGCTTCCAGAGCAAGGGCGATGCCCTGTCCGCCGCCGATGCACAGCGTGACCATGCCTTTTCGGAGGCCATCGCGCTTCATCGAATGCAGCAGGCGGGTGATGAGCACTGCGCCGGGACGATTACCCCGGCAAGGCCGTTGGCGACCGGGACGTAGAGACCCGCGCCGATCGCCATCAGCACCCGCGCGCCCATCAGCACCGCGAAGGAGGATGAAAGGGCGGCCGTCAGATTGCCGATGGCGAAGAACGACATGGCCGCCAGCAGCACCTGTCGCCGCGGCAATCGTCCGCTGGCGACCGTGGTTAGCGGCGAGGACAGAGCCAGGACCAGCGTAAACAACACCACCAGCAGCGCGACGGTTGGCACTGCCATGCGGAAATCCTCGGCCATGACTGGCAGAAGGGGCGCGATCATGAAGCCCTCGGTGCCAATGGCGAAAGTTCGAGAGCGAGGAAGGCGGCCGGAACGAGGGCGCCGCGAGACGTTTCGTCGAGCGATGCAGTCATGGTTCGAGTCTCCCCGGTGAGGCGGAGCCACGGCGGGCTCCGCCTGTCGCAGGATCAGGCGGGAATTGGATTCACCGCGATTTCGGCGTTGAAGCCGTCGACCAGCGCGTGTTCGCTGAGGCCCGGATTGTCGCGCAGCGCGCGGATCGCCTCGATGAAAACCTCCGGTTCCTCGGTCGCGAGTCCCTTCATCGTCTCGGCAATGAAGGTATCAAGCGGCATGGCGCGCGGATCACCGCTCTTCTTAATGAGATCGGTATCGACCCACGGCGGTGCTATTTCCTGCACCGTGACGCCGGTGCCCTTCAACATGAAGCGCTGCGACAGCGCATAGGAATGCAGAGCCGCTTTTGAAGCCGAATAGACCGCATTGGTGGCGATCGGCACATAGGCCAGAACCGAGGTGTTGTGAATGATCGTCGCGCGCGGCTGCGCTTTCAGATGGTCGATCAACGCCGAGGTTAGCCGGATCGGCCCGAGCAGGTTCGTGTCAAGAATCCGGCGCGACACTGCGTCGTCGATCGTCGCGGAAGGGTCATCGAACGGCATGATACCGGCATTATTGATCAGCACGTTCAGGGCCGGGTAGTCGCGCATCAGTTCCGCCGCGACGCGGTCGATGTCGGCCGCATCCGAAATGTCGAGCGTCACGCCCTCGATTCCCGGATTCGCGGTTGCGACCTCGTCCAGCAGCGCCTTGCGCCGCCCAGCGACGATGACTGTGTTGCCAAGGGCGTGGAACTGTTCGGCGAGCGCGCGGCCGATGCCCGAAGTGCCGCCGGTGATGAAGATGGTGTTGCCCGTCATCCGCATGGGATTGTTCTTTTCGTCGCGCCTACGCTGCGATCTTGATGAGGACACTATGCAGTCTCGGGTCGACGTCTCAAATGTCAGTTAAGCGGTATTTCGGGACATAACGGCGCCGGGCATACAGTCATTATGGATCGCTTTCCTCCATCAGCCGGAGGCCCGTTTCAGGCTGGCGGGTGGCTGGCCGAAGCTGTGCAGGAAGGCGCGGCGCATCCGGTCGCGATCGGCAAAGTCGGTATCGCGCGCCACGACACCCATCGGATGGCGGCCATCCTCCAGTATCACGCGCGCCGCATCCATGCGCTGAAGGCGAGCCCGTCCGGACCGTTCGATCTCGAGCGCTTCCTCGGCGATTATCTCTCGGTTCGGCACCGTGACAATCCCGACACGGGCTGCCCGACTGCGGCCATGGCGGCCGCCGCCCGCCACCAGAGCTTCGAGGCGTGCGCAGCGGTGGCTGAGGCCTTCGCCTGCAGATCGGCAGGATCGACGCGCGGCCCTGCCCTCGGGCAGTGAAGCGGAGCAGCGGCGCGTCGCGATCGGAAGCTGGTCGGCTGTGGTCGGCACCGCCATCCTCGCCCAATCCATCGAAGATGCCGAATTATCTAGCGACGTCCTCGCGCAGACGCGGGCCTGGATCGAGGATGTAATCGGTCACCTCGCCCCGGGAAAGTGACGAAACAGCAGAATGGTTGGGGGGAGAAGAGACAAAAAACCTCCTCGCGGATCGGCCGTGCCGGTGACGCTGTCGCTCAACCGCGTCCTCTCGCGCTCCCGGCCCGCCGTCCCGCGCAGGGCTGGAAGCCCCGCTTGGCCGGCCGGGCAGGGATGCTCGCCCGCAGTTGCACCGGTCCGTCCGCTCCGCGGCCCGGGGGATGTCTTCGGGAAGAAGACGGAACAGGACCGGGGTGATGCCTCGTGTCCATAGCCCGGCAAGGAGCATTCCCATGCAGATCTTGAAGGTGGACCCGCGCGCGCTGAAGGAGAATCCCGATCGCACGCGCCTGACCAGATCCACGCCGCAGGCCGACGCCCTGCTGCTGGCGACCATCAAGGCGGTCGGCATCGTGCAGCCGCCGGTGATCGCGCCGGAGAGCGGCGGCGGGAATGGTTACATCATCGATTCCGGCCATCGCCGGGTGAAGCAGGCGATCAAGGCGGGCCTTGAGGAGATCGAGGTGCTGGTGGTCGACGCCGCCAACGACAATGGCGCCATGCGCTCCATGGTGGAGAACATCGCCCGCGAGCCGCTGAACCCGGTCGATCAGTGGCGCGCCATCGAGCGTCTGGTCGCGCTCGGCTGGACCGAGGAGGCGATCGCGGTCGCTCTGGCCCTGCCGGTGCGTCAGATCAGCAAGCTCCGGCTGCTGGCCAATGTGCTGCCGGCGATGCTGGATCAGATGGCCAAGGGCGACATGCCGAATGAGCAGCAGCTGCGCACCATCGCGGCGGCCTCGCTCGAGGAGCAGCGCGAGGTCTGGAAGGCGCACAAGCCCAAGAAGGGCGATCCGCAGGCATCGTGGTGGAGCATCGCCAACGGGCTCACGAAGAAGCGCATGTATGCGCGCGATGCCTCCTTCGGCGACGATCTCGCCCGTGCCTACGGCATCGAATGGACCGAGGACCTGTTCGCGCCGGCCGATGAGGACTCGCGCTACACCACGCAGGTCGAGGCGTTCCTCGGCGCCCAGCAGGAGTGGATGACGAACCATCTGCCGAAGAAGGGCATCATCACCGAGGCCAATAGCTGGGGCCAGCCCGAACTGCCGAAGAAAGCAGAGCGGATCCATGGCAAGCCGGGCAAGG
Organism: Ancylobacter oerskovii; assembly: GCF_018390555.1. Taxonomy (GTDB): domain Bacteria; phylum Pseudomonadota; class Alphaproteobacteria; order Rhizobiales; family Xanthobacteraceae; genus Ancylobacter; species Ancylobacter oerskovii. The sequence continues at coordinate 27,427 of NZ_JAHBGB010000046.1, forward strand.
GCGACTGCACCGCGTTGTATCTCGACCGCGAGGGCAAGGTGCAGAGCGTGCACTACCGCATACCCGTGGAGAAGAAACCGAAGGGTACGGCCACCTCCGGCGCTGACGAAGTCGGGACGCTGGCGAAGCCACGCCCGGAGGTGATGCGCAAGGGCATCGAGATGATCGGTGACCTGCGCACCGATGCGCTCCATGAGGCGCTGTCGCGCGCGCCCATCGAGGACGACACGTTGATGGCGTTGCTGGTGCTGGCACTGGCCGGGCGCAACGTCTCGATCCAGTCGGGAGCATCCGACGACATCTATGGCTATGCCCGGATGGAGCGCCATGTCGTCAGCCTCGTCGACGAGGAGGGCTAGCTTGCCCCCGATAGGGACAGGCCGCGCATTGCGGCCCGCTCCGCATTGATCGATGCCTTGTCGGCACGGGAGAACCGCAGCGATAGCGGGATCGTGGCCCGGATCGCCGGCAACGCCATCGGAGCCGACGGTTTCTTGCCGAATATGGGCACGGACGAGTTCCTGTCCTGCCTGTCGCGCGCTGCCCTCGAGCGCGCTTGCGCGAACACATCCGTGGCTCCCCGCGCCAGGGTCAAGGATACGCGCGCCGCGCTCGTGGAGCATTTCAAGGAAGAGCGCTTCGTCTATCCGACGGCGCTGTTCGCGCCGGACGCCGCTGCGCTGAGCCAATGGCTAACGAAAAACAGCGCCATCGATGACGAGGATGACGGCACGCCGTCCGATCAGGACGAGCTCGACGGCGACCAGCCTATCGAGCCGGCGCATGACTTCGATGCGGATGAGGACGGCTTCGAGGACGCCGACATCCCCGAGGGCTTCCGCGAAGCCGCCGAATAGCGGCTCCCCCTCCCCTTCTTTCCGAATGCTCCTCGCCGGCGTCGGTCATCCCGGCGGCGGTCGTGTTTTCACGCCCGCGCACAAGGAGGACCTCATGTCCGCGCACATCATCTATGACCATGCTCCCATCGGCTCTCTCGTCGCCTGGTCCGACGGCGTGCCGCGCCCACTGGCTCGGCACCGGAAGAAGCTCGCGGCCTGGCAAAGCAGCAACAGCCGTGGGCGGCTGATCAGCAAGGGCGGCGGTCGCGCGATCGGGAATCTCTCGCTCTCGGCCACCTTATACCTTGCACGAGGCGGATTACGGTGCCGGTGGCGTCGTCGCCCTCCGTGTCCATCGGACCTTCTCGCTGGAATCCGCGCTCAGCTTCACCATCGTCGAGCGTCCAGGGATCGGTTCAGTGCGGGTGTTCGACCGCGCCGGTGACGATGCCGAGCTCGTCCATCTCGCGCCACATCGCGCCGCGGCGGAGGAATGGCTGTCACGGCACGGTTATCCCGGCGCCGTGCTCGAGGAGGTGACGGAAGATGAAATTGGCGCCGATATCGTCGAAGGGAGAGCGGTATGACCATCCCCCGAAAGCTCTTCCCGGTCGGCCTCCGCGTGCCTGGAGGCTGTCTTCGGCATCTCCGGCGATGGTTTCCCTGTCGCGCGCGTCGGTGACAACGCTTTCGCGATGCTGCCCGGTCGTGACGGTCGGCATTACCTCGCCGGTGGCTAGCATATTCGCCGACCTCTGGCCGAATGGCGGCGCGATGATTTCTACGGCCACTCCGGGGAACTCACCGACGAGGCGGCGTTCCGCGCCCGGGTGCTGGAGCATGCCGAGCATCAACGCGAACGTCAGGCGCTCGGACGGCGCAAGATCTCCTCTCGCGTCCACACGCCATGGGGCACGTCGCAGGGTGCCACCGTCTATGCCGAGGGTGTCGAATGCCATTCGACCGCCGGCCATGGCGGCTTCAAGCTCTCGGCGGAGCGGAACCGTCAGGTGCATGCCATGCTGCGCGTGAAGGTGGTTTCTACGAGGAGGACTGCGCCTGGGCGATCGTGGCGCTCACCTTCCCGCATCTGTTCACCGGTTTCGCGCGGAGCTGCGCCGGGCGGACGATCAAGGACAACTGGTTTGAGGCCTGGGAGGCGATCACCGGCACGATCCTCGCTCCGGGCGAGTCCCATGAGAAGGACCGCCGCGCCTTCGAGGCCGGGCACGCCGGCGACTGGATCGTGGTCTCGGCGATTACGTCGGAGCAGCAGCCGGGGTTCGTCGAATGCGTCGCCGCGCCGGGCGGGCATCGTGGACCGTGAACGGAGGAGCGGCGCTTCCTTGTTCCGTCGGATGAATACAAGCTCGGCCGCTTCGGCTTCGTCATCGATCCCGACCGTCACGTTGTCTATGACGGCCCGTCGAGCTTCATCGGCTGGCAGGGGAGCTCCGCGACATGACCCTTCCATCCGAGGTCCGCGTCCAGCTCGCGCGCATGGAGGAGGCGCGCCGGCAGACCCAGCACCAGCTCGGCCTGATCGACCGGCAGATCATCCGACGGATGACGGCGCTGATCCCACGGCTCCAGCCGAAGCGCACGGGCTACCGGCATGGCAAGCCGCCCGATCCCAACGCGTTCCTTGAGCGCTACCGTTCGCATCTCGCCGCGCTGACCGCCGAGCGCCAGCCCGAGGTCGACGCCCTTTCCCGGAAGCTGGCTCATCAGGATCAGGCGATCGCCGTTCTTCGCGTGCGTCATGGTCTCGTCCTGCCGCGGGCCGCCTGATCGCACGGGTCGGAGCGGGACCTTCTCCCGCGGGCCGTTTCGGGGAGCGACAGTCGAGGGGAGACGGAGGTCGTCGGGCGTCGCTGGCCTTCTCCTTCCCGGTTGCCTTGTTCCTCTCAACCCCGCTCACCGGCATCACCTCGGGTTTGCTGCGGTCTGAACCGTCTGCCGGGCGCTTCAAGGCCGCGTGCCGCGCCGCGTGGCGGCCGGCCCTCGCCGATCTCGACAGACCGGGCCCGCGTCCTGCGCGAGGGCTGACGCCCTGCTGGTCCGCGGACCCTGTCCGCTCGCCTGGCAAGGGCCGGACCCTGAACCGCCCGGCGGCCGCCGGTTCCTTTCGACCGCACCCGAGGGGACGCCGGCAAGCGGCGGACAGACCTCGGGAGATGAAACTGGAAAGGAATACATCATGGCCAGGACCGCCCCGTCCTCCCGTCACACCGCCCGCGTTGTTCCCCTTCGCAAGGGCACCACTCTTGAGATGGTCCGCCTCGCCTGCCCCGATGCCACGCAGATGACCCTGATCTCCGAGAGCTTCGGACTTCCGATCCTCGACAGCGACGGCATCCGCGACCAGCATGAGCGCCTGATCGTCGAGACCGCCGACGGGCTGAAGGAAGGGCTCGGGGAGCGGGCGATGCAGATCCACCTGCAGCGCATCATCGGCGCCTATGTCGGCTCGGCCCATGGTGCCGGGCAGTTCTACAGCCGGGCTGTCACCGAAGCACGCGATGCCACCGCCAAGGCGGCCAACGACATGCGCGACGAGGATCGCGACGGTCCGGTCGGTTTCGACAGCGGCGCCCAGCGCAAGCGCGAGTTCGCGGCCGACATGGGTCTTCAGGCCCATGCGCTCAGGATGGCCGCCGAGGGCGCGGTTGCCGCCTACGAGCTGGTCGTCGGCGAGGCCTGGAAGCCCTTCGAGCGGCAGGTCGAGAATCCCGGCCACAGCGTCGACAGCAAGGCGGCCGAACTCCAGATGGCGGCTCTCGGCTGAGCCGCCTCGGGCGGGACTCCGGTCCCGCCCTTCTCATTCAATGGTTCTGTTTCTCAAATGTAGACTGTGCTATCTACATCAAGATCAGAAAATATCTACACGGGCGCGATCATGCCGATCAATGTCAATAATCCGCAGGCAGACGAGCTGACGCGAAGGTTCGCGAAGATAGCCGGCGTCAGCATCACCGACGCCATCGTTATCGCCATGAAAGAGGCGATCGAGCGGCGGCGCAACAGCGAAACGCCCCGTCAGACAGCCGCGCGACTGCGCGAGAAGCATGGCATCGCCATGAATGACAAGGCAAGGGAACCCTTGCCGCGTGAAGCGTTCGACGCGATGTGGGACGAGGGCTGATGTTCGTCGACGCCTGCGCGATCATTGCCGTCCTCACGGATGAGCCGGAGGCGGAGCGCGTCTCCCAGGCGCTCGCCACGGCGAAGAAGCGGATCACATCGCCTCTCGCGGTGCTGGAGGCCGTCCTCGCTCTGGCGCGGCCTGACAAATTCAACCTCACGGTCGAGGCGCTCGAGCCTTTGGTGCTGGAGTTCCTGGAAGAGCGGGGCATCGAGATCCGCGATCTGCCGCCGGCGAAACGGGCGACAGCGCTCTCGCTTCATGCGGCGCATCGATATCGTGCCGGTCGGCATGGTCTCAACCTCGGCGACTGTCTGCATTACGCCTGTGCCAAATACTATCGCGTCCCGATCCTCGCAACGGCCGACGAGTTCCGGCAGACGGATATCGAAACCGTACCCTGATCGATCGCGTCCGCTTTCCGCTCTCCGGTTCGTCGTCGGTTCGGTCGCTCTGCGGTGATCGGCATGGCGTGGGGGTAGCAATGCCATGGCATCGCTCCGCACCTATCGCGCCCCGTCCCGGCCTGTGGTCCTGCCGGGCCCGGCGGCCTGCGCAACGGCTGCGCCGTCTTCCGCTTCCGCTCCAGTCCCTGCGGGGTGCGCACCCCTCCTGATTGGCCCGGCTTCAGGACCACCGTGACGGGGTCGCGATCGGCGCGACCTCCGGGACGGAGGTTCAGGATATGAGCAGGAAAGAAGAGAAGCCGCGCGTCGACATCTATGCGCGAATCACAGACAGGATTGTGGCGGATCTGGAGAAGGGCGTGCGGCCCTGGATGCAACCCTGGCGTTCCACGAATGCCATCGGCCCGGTGACGCGGCCGCTACGGCACAATGGTCTACCCTATTCCGGCATGAACGTGCTGCTGCTGTGGTCCGAGGCCATGGCGCGCGGCTACGTCTCGCCGGTCTGGATGACGTTCAAGCAGGCGATCGAGCTCGGCGGCACGGTACGCAAGGGTGAGGCCGGCACCATGGTGGTCTTCGCCAGCCGCTTCACCAAGGCCGAGGCCGATGGGAATGGCGGCGAGGTCGAGCGGGAAATTCCCTTCCTAAAGGCCTATACCGCCTTCAACGTCGCGCAGATCGACGGGCTGCCGGAGCGCTACCATGCGAAGGCCGAGCTTGTCCTCGATCCGATCGAGCGGATCGAGGAGGCAGACCACTTCTTCGCTAATACCGGCGCGGTGATCCGGCATGGCGGCGATCGCGCCTTCTATTCTCCCGGCAGCAATCACATCCAGATGCCGCCGTTCCAGACCTTCCGGGACGCGGCGAGCTTCGTCGCGGTCCTCAGCCACGAGGCCACCCACTGGACCGCGGCGCCGCATCGCGTGAACCGCGATCTCAGCCGCTATGGCAAGGACAGGAGCGAACGCGCCCGCGAGGAACTCATCGCGGAACTCGGGAGCTGCTTCCTCTGCGCCGATCTCGGCATCGTGCCGGAGCTCGAGCCGAGGCCGGATCATGCCAGCTATCTCGATTCCTGGCTCAAGGTGCTGGCCCAGGACAAGCGAGCGATCTTCTCGGCCGCCGCGCATGCGCAGCGCGCTGTCGCCTTCCTGCACAGCCTCCAGCCGGCTGTTTCCGAAGAGCGCAGGGTCGCCTGAGGCATCAGGCGGCGCATATCGTCGGGGCGGGCATCGCGCCCTCCCCGATCCGGATGGCCGCCATTCTGACGGCCGATCATCGTGTTCGCCGGCGCATGCGCATGGCCAGGAGAAGGCTGGCAATCGTCATTCAATCGCATTACATTTAGCCGGCAGAGGAGGCGCAGATGGTCGCAAACGCTCTCGTTCAAACCCGCATCGATGCCGACATCCGGGATCGCGCGTCTGCCGTGCTCGAGAGCATGGGCCTGACGGTGTCCGATGCCGTGCGCATCCTGCTCACCCGGACCGCTAATGAGGGCGCGCTTCCGCTGGAACTGGTGGCGAACAGCGAGGCGTATGATGCCTGGTTTCGGACCAAGGTGATGGAAGCGCTGAACGACACCCGGCCCGATATTTCCGACGATGAGGCCGAGGTGTATTTCTCGGCTCGCCGGGCGGCGGCACGGCGCCGCGCCGGCAATGTCCAATCGTGAAGCTCGTTTGGTCCGCCTGGGCACTCTCCGATCGCGACGGCATATTCTCTCATATCGAGGCGGATAACCCTTCCGCTGCGGTTTCTGTCGATGAGCGGATCGCGAGTGCGGCGCGTCGCCTGCGCGATTTTCCCGAAAGCGGCCGTCCCGGACGGATCGACGGGACGCGCGAACGGGTGATCCCCGGCACGCCCTATGTCGCAACGGAAACGAGGGTCCGTATCCTTCGCGTCCTGCATGGCGCGCAGCGATGGCCGGAGACATTGCCCGAGGGCTGACGTTTTCGCCCCTGGAAAGTGGCTCGCGGCAGGGCGCCAGGCGTGCGTTGGTTCTCACCACGGGCCTCGACGGGGAAATGTCGGCTCGGATGTCGGCTGACGGGCACCATCCGCGCGAGCCTCGTTGGAGAAGGAGCCGCCGCGATAGGCGTGCTGTCCGGCGCAGGCGTCCATTCTCATTTAGCCGTGACGATGGTTCGTGATGCGCCTGCCTGGAGGGGTATTTGTCAGAACCCGCCGGTCCCCGAATGCGGTGGGGCGTCGCGGCCTGATCGATCTTCCGCGCGGTGGCGAGGATGAGAACGCCAAGGTCCTGGTTCAGCCACGGCCCGTCCTTTCTTTCCTTTGAACGGCCGACCCTCCTGCGGGCTCGATGGGGCATGTCTGACCGGAGACCGACTTCGCCTCGATCGTCCTTCCGCAACGGCGTCAGGCGACTTTCTGACCCCTGGCGGACCCTGCGGGTACCGCCATTCCTCACCGACTAACAAAATCGCCAGATGCCGTCCTTCACTTCGTTCCGGCCCCCAAGAACCACCCCGTCGCGCTGGCGCGCCAGGGACCCCGGTGGGTGCGGTCCGATCGTCTCCGGTCTTGTCGACAGCCATCGAGGCCGCGGAGGGCGCGGCCCGAAAATCTGGAAAAGGACAAGCACCATGGCGACCATCGGCACCTTCACCTCCACCTCGAACGGCTTCACCGGCTCGATCAAGACCCTCACCCTCAACGTCAAGGCCCGCTTCGAGCGGATCGAGAACCCCTCCGACAAGGGTCCGCACTTCCGCATCTTCGCCAGCGGGTCGGTTGAGCTGGGCGCGGCGTGGCAGAAGCACTCCGAGCAGAGCGGCCGCGACTACCTCTCGGTCAAGCTGGACGATCCGAGCTTCCCGGCTCCGATCTACGCCACCCTGGTCGAGGTCGAAGATGAGGAAGGGCTCTCGCTGATCTGGTCCCGCCCCAATCGGGACTGACCCCGAGCCGGCCCCGCCGACGAGGCGGGGCCGGCATCTTCGCGGGCGATCCTTCGCCATTGAGCGGTGCCTTGAAATCCGCAGTCTCGCCATATATCTTCCGATTGATCGGAAACATTATCCCAGGAGGCCTTCATGGCAGCGTTAGCGGAGCTGCTGCGACCGGCTGAGGCCGCCGTCGTTGCGGCGGTCGAGTTGCGTGACGTCAATCGCGCTATCGACGAGCATATCCTATCGAAGGATTTCATCTCGCTCGACAATGGCCGGCGCGTGCATGCCGCCGCCTGCACACTGATTGCCTTCTATTTCGATAGCGCCCGGCGCCTGACCTCCGAGGAGAGGATACAGGCGATCCGTGAGTCGGAAGCACGGATCCTCGCGGTGGAGTGGGAGACCTGGGCGAGCAATCTGCTCGGGGACTGGACCGTTCGTCATGATTTCCTGACGATCGATCTCGCGCCCTTCGTGCGCCGCACGGGCGAGCGCCTTGGCGATCTCATCGCCGCGCGCGCGATGGTCGTGTCCGATCCGGCGATCCTGGACGGTACACCCGTTGTCGAGGGCACGCGCGTTCCGGTTCATGACGTCGCGGCTGCTCTTGCGGCAGGTGCGTCCATGGAGCGGGTTCGCGAGGCCTATCCTAGTCTTGGCGAGCGCGAGATCAGGCTCTCGGCTCTTTACGCAGAGGCAAATCCCCAGCGGGGCCGGCCGCGCACGCCTGTATCGCTTCCCGAAGGATCCGTGATCGTCACGGATCGTCGTGTGTCGCGACGCAGGGCCGCGCGATGAAATTCCTGATCGACGAGTGCCTCAGCCCGGAACTGGCCAAGATCGCAAAACGGGAGGGGTACGGCGAGACCAGCCACATCGTCTGGATGAGGCTCGCGGGGCGCAAGGACTGGGAACTGAAATCCATCATCGTCGATGGAGACTGGACCTTCGTGACCAAGAACTCCGTCGATTTTCGTGGTCCCAGGGACAAGCCCGGCAGCAAGGGGCAATACGCCGATGTCGCGATTCATGCTGGCCTGATCTGCCTCAACGGGCCGGTCGGCATGGATCTCGACCTTCAGGTCGAACTGTTCGAGACTGCGCTCGAGGAATTGCGCGCCGACGGCGATCTCGTCAACCAGGTCCTTGAGGTGAGTGCCCGGGGGATGATGACGAGGAACTCCACATTCTGAGATATGCGCTTCCTCAGGAATAGCGCGCGTCGAACGACGGCTTATGAGCCACGCTCGGCGTCTCCCTTTTCCCTTGGCCGATAGCCACGATTGCGCTTCTGCCGCAGCAGATCGAGGAAGAGCCGCACGGCCTCGTCCTCCCGGTCGAAGGAGTGCTGCATGGTCTGCCCATATGCGCCGATGCGTCCCCAGCGCCGGATGAGGCATATCTGTCCGAACAGGGTCTGCTCGATCGACATGGCGTAGAAGCGGGCCATGTTCCGGGAGGCATCCCGGCGTTCGACATAGAGCTGATAGGGCTGGGCGAGCATGGCGCCAGAATCCCATCGGCGGGATTCGGCGTCCAACGACACTTATGAATCGATCCGGGCTCATCGATTCATTTCCGTGAAGGTTTGTGTGGTCCGGTCAGTATCACGCTCACGCCGCTCGGCCTTTCTCCGGCTGGAACCTGTTCGCCTTCACGCAGGCCTTCATGTCCGCGCGCCGGAACCAGATGGCGCGGCCGCAGCGCAGCGGCGCGTTGCCGGCGGTGAAGACGATCTGCTCGTCGGCGCGCATGCGCAGCACCTCGTGCGACTGGATCAGCGGACGCGCCGCGAGCTGCTTCGATCGCGTGCGCGAGGAGCCGGAGGATTGCGAGGAGCGGCTGACCTGGTCGATCTCGACCGTGGTCGCGCCGCAGCGGCGGGAGATGTAGTCGGCGGTCTCGGGATCGTTGACGGCGGCGAAGCTGATCCAGCTCGCCGACTCGAACCATTTGCTCGCGGCATCGCGTCCGCCCCAGGTCTCGCGCATCTGGCCGATGGACTGGAATAGCAGGATGAGGGTGATGCCGTATTTGCGGCCGGCGTCGCGGGCGGTCTCGAGGATCCGCATGAAGCCGAGGCGCGCCACCTCGTCGAGCAGGAACAGCGCCCTCCCCGTCATCTCGCCGTTCCGGTTGTAGATCGCGTTCATGAAGGCGCCGATGATGACGCGGGCGAGGCCGGCATGGGTCTCCAGCGTCTTCAGGTCGAGATTGATGCAGACATCCGTCTCGCCCCCGGCGAGATCGTCGGTGACGAAGGAACTACCGGATACGAGCGCGGCATAGCTCGGGTAGCTCAGCCAGTGGGTCTCCTTGACGGCGTTGGCATAGACGCCCGAGAATGTCTCCGGCGTCATGTTGACGAAGACGGCGACGTTCTCCCTCACGAATGGCGACCCCGAACCGTCGTAGATTTCCTGCAAACGCGACCTCAGCTTCGGCTCCGGCTCGGAGAGATTGGCGCGCACCTGGCGCAGCGTCTGATCTTCTTCCGCCGTATGGCCTGACAGGCAGACATCGGCGATGAGCGCGGTCAGGAGCTGCAAGGCCGAGGCGCGGAAGAAGTCGTCGCGCACGCCGTGCGCGCCGCTGCTGTCGCTCATGATCCAGGAGGCGACGGCCGCAATATCCTCCTCCTTCGTGCCGCCGAAGCGTCCGATCCAGTCGAGCGCGTTGAAGCCGGTCTCCGGCGCCTGCGGGTCGAGGATATGGACGGTTCGCCCGGCCGCGCGGCGATGATCGATCACCATGGGCGCGACCTCGTTCGAGGGGTCGAGCACGACGAGCGCGCCGCCCCATTTCAGCGCGGTGGGGATCGTCACCGAGGTCGTCTTGTAGCCGCCGGAACCGGCGAAGACGATGCCGTGCGACGAGCCGAAGGAGGCGTCGAAGCAGAGCAGCGGCGAACGCCCGCCTGCTCCCCAGCTCTGCGGATTAGTCGCGCGAAACGCCGCGGCCGCTGCGCTGTCTCGGTCGACACGGTAGCGCTCACCGATGACGATACCGCCGCCGTCAGAAAAGAACTTGCCGGCCTCGGCCATGGTCATCCAGTCAGCGTCACCGTGGAGGGCGCGCTTTCCGCGCACGCGCTTTGGCACTGGCGTGGCGAAGGCGGCGTTGCCTTTCACGGCGACGCGCAGGGCGAAGCATCCGACGATCAGAGACGCACCGGCGCCGATCAGGTAGGCCGGATCGACTTGAGCGAGCGCTGGCGACCGCGACGTCGCGCGCAGCACGGCGATGATGATCGCCGCCGCGCATCCCGAGACCACACCCCATCCGGCTGTGCGGATGTTGGCGGCGCCAGCGGCGGCGAAGAGGAAGATGACACCGACCGTGGCGGCCGCAATATAGGGCAGCGCGAGCCCGGCCCGCCCGAACGTCAGGCGCTGCACCTCCGTTTTGGCGAGGCTGGCGGCCGCGTGCTCGAAGCCCGACAGGCCGATCAGCACACCGATTATCAACGTGATCGGCGCAATGCCAAGCAGGAACCTATTAGCGGTCATGACCGAACGCCTTCGCGCCGATCGCCGCAAGGCGCACCCGCTCGGCATCGTCGGCCTTCAGCCTCTGGCCGAGTTCGATCAGCGCGCCGAGCAGGACGGCACGCTTCTCGTAGCGCAGTCCGGCCTTGGCGATCAGGCCACCGAGCTCGATCTTCTCGCGCGTGTCCTTTTTCCGAGCCTCATTTGATGACGCCTGACGCATGCGCTCATACCTCTCCAGTGCCATCCGCAGCTTGGCCAGCCGCGATCTTCGTGGCCGAAGCGCTGGTGTCGCCTCCTGCTGCACTCTTCCTTCCGGTCGCCTTCTCTCCCGTCCCGCGCAACCGGCCGGCCATCTCCTCGAACGCGGCCTGCAGCTGGCTTTCGTCAATGTCGATCTCGCCGAGACCTGCCTTCAGGGCCACACGCCCGATCCGCTCGGCTTCCCGTGTTTCGGCGAGCCTGAGCTGGGCCTGGAGCTGAACGATTTCCTCGCGGATCTTCGACGACGGCTTTTTCATTTCCGGTTGAGCCTCCTTCAGGGCTGGACGCGACGTGTCGAGGCCTGAAGATCGGGCGGTGTCGCGCAAAGTGCACCCCCGTTTATTCTACAGTCGGCGGAGCCGATGCCGCCTGAGATCATCCCGGCCGTTCCGAAGGAATGGTCCAAGGGCGCAGTAATACGTCGCTGTCGCGACGCCCTGCTTCACCCCCCGGCCGCCGGCCCGCCGATCTAGCGGGGCCGGGCCACCTCTCCCGATGAGCACGCCTGCCTCAAAGTCTTCCGGGAGCCTCTGCCGCCTTGGCCATCACGCATTTCACGCCCCAGCTCATCTCGCGCGGCTCCGGCCGCAGCGCCGTTCTGTCGGCGGCGTATCGTCATTGCGCGCGGATGGAGCACGAGGCCGAAGGGCGGATTGTTGACTATTCCGCCAAGCGCGGACTGCGGCATGAGGAGTTCCTGCTGCCGGCCGGCGCGCCGGAATGGGCGCGGGCGCTGATCGCCAATCGCTCGGTCGCGGGGGCGGCCGAGGCATTCTGGAACGCGGTCGAGGCCTTCGAAAAGCGTTCCGACGCTCAGCTCGCCAGGGAGTTCATCATCGCGCTGCCGGTTGAGCTGTCCGTGAACCAGAACATCGGCCTGGTGCGCGAATTCGTCGAGACGCAGCTACTCGCCCGCGGGCAGGTCGCGGATTGGGTGTTCCACGACGAACCGGGCAATCCGCACATCCACCTGATGACCACCTTGAGGCCTCTGAGCGAAGCTGGCTTCGGGTCGAAGAAGGTTGCGGTGATCGGCGAGTACGGGCAGCCCTTGCGCAATGACGCCGGCAAGATCGTTTATCGGCTCTGGTCTGGCGAGAAGACCGAGTTCCTCGAGCAGCGCGAGGGTTGGCTCGATCTCCAGAACAAGCATCTGGCGCTTGCCGGCCTCGACATCCGCGTCGATGGCCGGTCCTACGCCGAGCGCGGTATCGACCTTGTGCCGACCACGCATATCGGCGTGGCGGCGAAGGCGATCGACCGGAAGGAAGGAGCGGCCGGGTGGTCGCCCCGGCTGGAACGTGTCGCGCTCCATGAGGAGAGACGGGCGGAGAACCGGGAGCGCATCCTGCGCCGGCCCGAGATCGTGCTCGACCTCGTCACGCGCGAGATGAGCGTCTTCACCGAGCGCGACATCGCCAAGGTGCTGCATCGCTATGTCGACGATGCCGGCACGTTCCAGCAGCTCCTCGCGCGGATCATGCAGAGTCCTGAAGTGCTTCGTCTGGAAGGCGAGTACATCGGCTTCGCGAGCGGTGTCCGCGAGCCCGCCAAATATACGACGCGTGAGCTGATCACGCTCGAAGCCGAAATGGCCCATCGCGCGATCTGGCTCGCCGCGCGGTCCTCGCATGGTGTTCGCGAGATCGTGCTCGATACGGTGTTCCAGCGTCATGCCCGGCTCTCGGAAGAGCAGCGCGTGGCGATCGCGCATGTCGCCGGCGACGGACGGCTGGCCGCTGTCGTCGGGCGCGCCGGCGCCGGCAAGACCACGATGATGAAGGCCGCGCGGGAGGCGTGGGAAGCGGCCGGCTATCGCGTCGTCGGTGCCGCGCTTGCTGGCAAGGCGGCGGAGGGCCTCGAGAAGGAGGCGGGGATCGCCTCGCGCACGCTGGCGTCATGGGAGCTCGCCTGGTCGAAGGGCCGCGATACCCTCAACGATAAGACCGTGTTCGTGCTCGACGAGGCCGGCATGGTGTCATCCCGGCAGATGGCGCTGTTCGTCGAGATGGTGGTGAAAGCCGGTGCCAAGCTGGTCCTCGTCGGCGATCCCGATCAACTCCAGCCGATCGAGGCGGGTGCTGCGTTCCGCGCCATCGTCGAACGCACGGGGTATGCCGAGCTCGAGACCATCTACCGTCAACGCGAACGATGGATGCGCGATGCCTCGCTCGATCTCGCGCGTGGTAATGTCGCCGCGGCGCTGAAGAGCTATGAGGCGAACGGCAAGCTCCAGCCCCGAAAACTCAAGACCGATGCCGTTGCAGCGCTCATCGAGGACTGGAACCGCGACTTTGATCCGGCGAAGTCGACGCTGATCCTCGCCCATCTCCGGCGGGACGTGCGCGCGCTCAACGACATGGCGCGGGGCAAGCTGATCGAGCGCGGCCTAATCGAGGAAGGTCATGCCTTCCGCACCGAAGACGGCCCCCGCCGTTTCGCCGCCGGCGACCAGATCGTGTTCCTGAAGAACGACGCGGCGCTCGGCGTGAAGAACGGCATGATCGCTCATGTCGTCGAGGCGCGGCCGGGCGGGTTCAAAGCCGTAGTCGGCGAGGGTGAATATCGTCGCCATGTCGACGTCGACCAGCGCTTCTACGCCCATGTCGACCATGGCTATTCGACGACGATTCATAAGTCGCAGGGTGCGACGGTCGACCGTGTGAAGGTGCTCGCTACGCTCTCGCTCGACCGTCACCTTTCCTATGTGGCGCTGACACGCCATCGCGAGGATGCCGGTCTCTACTATGGAGCGCTTTCCTTCCGGAAGGCCGGTGGCCTGACGAAGATCCTGTCGCAGCATCGGGGCAAGGAAACCACGCTCGACTATGAGCGCTCCGGATCCTATCGCGCCGCCCTGCGCTTCACTGAAGCGCGCGGCCTGCATCTCGTCCGCGTCGCCCGCACGCTCGTCGCCGACCAGCTCCGCTGGACCATCAGGCAGAAGAACAAGCTCGCCGATCTCGGTACGCGGCTTCTGGCCCTCGGTTTGAGGCTCGGCCTCGGCGCGACCCCGAAACACACCGTCCCGGAAACGCAGAAGGAGGTTGGACCGATGGTCGCGGGCATCTCCGCATTCGCCAAATCCATCGATCAGGCAGTCGAGGACAGGCTCTCCACCGATCCCGGCCTGAAGAAGCAGTGGGAGGAAGTCTCGACCCGCTTCCGCTTCGTCTTCGCCGAGCCGGAGGCGGCGTTCCGCAAGGTCGACGTCGACGGCATGATCAGGAACGCCGACACGGCCAAGTCCACCCTGTCGACGATTGCCGAGAGGCCCGAGAGCTTTGGGGCGCTGAAGGGTAAGACCGGCCTTCTCGCCGGTCGTGCCGACCGGGAGGATCGCGAACGCGCGAACCTCAACGTGCCGGCGCTCGCCCGTGACCTCGATCGCTATCTGCGGCTGCGCGCCGAGGCCGAGCATAAGCACGAGACGGAAGAACGCGCGGCGCGCATGAAAGTCGCGGTCGACATTCCGGCGCTGTCGCCAGCAGCGAAGAATGTGCTCGAGCGTGTGCGTGAGGCGATCGATCGCAACGATCTGCCGACCGCACTCGCCTTCTCCCTTGAGGACAAGATGGTGAAGGCCGAGCTCGAGGGGTTCGCCCGGGCCGTCAACGAGCGGTTCGGCGAGCGGACCATGCTTGCCAACGGCGCGAAGACCCCGGAGGGGCCCACCTTCGAGAGACTCGCCGCCGGCATGAATGCCGGCCAACGCGATGAGCTGAAATCGGCCTGGCCGACGATGCGCACGGCGCAGCAGCTCGCCGCCCAGCAGCGCACCGTCGAGGGGTTGAAGCAGACCGAGGCGATGCGCCAGTCGCAGCGGCAGGGATTGCCGCTCAAATGATGGTCGGTGCGTGTGCTGATGCCCGGAAGTCGACCGGAAGGAGGCGCGGCGAAACGCGGCGCCGTGCACTTACGATTCTGGTCGGCGGCGTGGTCGTGACGGTGGCGATCGCCGTTCCGGGCTGGCTCGGCAGATGGCGCATCAACCTCACGCCGAGCGAGCCGATCGGGCTGTGGCGCATCGTGCCGCTCGATCGTCCTGTCGCGGTCGGGGATCTTGTTTTTGTGTGTCCACCGCCAGGACCGATCTCGGTGTTCGGCCGTGAGCGCGGGTACTTCCGCTGGGGATCATGCCCTGGCGATGCGGCCCCGCTCATCAAGACCGTCGCAGCGCTCGCCGGCAGCCGCATCGACGTCGGCGCCAGCATCGTGATCGATGGCGATGCCCTGCCCCGCTCCGAACTGATCGCTCGCGACGGCGCCGGACGTCCGCTCATCCCCTGGACCGGCGGCATCGTTCCCACCAGCCAGATCTTCGTTCACTCTCCCTTCGCAGGTTCCTATGACTCCCGCTATTTCGGGCCGCTCCCCGACGCCGGCCTTCTCGGTCTGGCGCGGCCGATCTTCACCCTCCATCCCTGATCGCTGGCGCCCTGCCCTGCTCGTCGCCGCGGCCATCGCCATCGGCTGGGTGGGCTGGAGCGGCCACGCACTCACCCTTCCGTGCGCCATGTTGTTCCCGGCGCTCTGGGCATGGGCGCCGAACCGCGTCACGGCGGCGGCGGTGTCGATGGGGTATTTCCTCGCGGCGTCGCGAGGCCTGCCGCAGGGCATCGCCACCTTCTTTACCTCCGATCTGTGGCTGGGGGTCCTGCTCTGGCTCGGCGCCTCGCTCTCCTTTGTGTTGGTTCAGACGGCTCTCTGGACACCGCATCCGGGAATGAAGAGGGCCCTTCGCTTCCTGCTGGCCACCGGGCTGATGGCTGTGCCGCCATTCGGGATCGTGGGCTGGGCGCAACCCGCAACGGCCGCCGGTGTACTCTTTCCTGGATGTGGATGGTGGGGTCTGGCGGCGACCATGATCAGCCTCGCCATGCTGACCATGGCGTGGTGGTGTCTGGTCGGCATTCTTCTCGCCAGCGCTTGGCTATGGTCCGCGGCGCATTGGGAGCCGCCGGTCGCACCTCCCGCCTGGACCGGTATCGAGATGACGAAGGGCGCACGTCTTGGTCGCGATGCGTCGATCGAGCAGCATCGGGAGCTGATCCGATTGGTGCTTCAGGCTGTCGGCGTCGCAAAGGCACATGTGGTCGTGCTGCCGGAGAATGCAATCGGCATCTGGACGCCGACAGTGGAGCATCTCTGGCGGGATATGCTCGAAGGCCGCGATCTGATGGTGATTGCCGGGGCCATGAGGGTCGATCACGGCGGCTATGACAGCATCATGGTGGGGATCACCACCGAGGGCCGCAATGTCATCTATCGCGCGCGCATGCCAGTACCGGTTGCGATGTGGCAGCCCTGGAGGTGGATCACTGGTGAAACCGGCGGAGCACGCGCACATTTCTTCGCGAACCCGACCGTCGAGTTTGGCGGAAACCGGCTGGCGCCGTTGATCTGTTACGAACAGCTCGTCCTGTGGCCGGTGCTGGAGTCGATGCTCTATCAGCCCGATCTCCTCGTTGGGATCAGCAATGCCTGGTGGGCTGGAAATTCGTCCATCCCTAGTGTTCAGCGAGTTAGCCTTCAAGCCTGGGCGAGGCTGTTCGATCGGCCGCTGGTCATTTCTGTCAACATGTAACGGACAAGGAGAACAGGATGGTCGACGCCGCCCTGATTAAGCACTGCGCCGACCCCGCTCTGAAGCCGGCGATCGTCGAGAGGTTTATAGCGCAGGGCGGATCGTCGGATCCGCTTACGGTGACGATCCGCGCCGGTGACCGTGTCATCCTCGTCCCCCGGCCGACGACCACGGAGGCGGCGATGGAACTCATCCGTCGGCATGTCGGCCGCCATGTCGTGCGCGTCGGGATCACCCAGATGCCGGTAGGTCTCGATATCGCCTCTTCTGAGGAATTGAAGCCGGATCTGGTCGATCCCTGCGCGAATATCCGCATCGGCACGGCACTGTTTGGCAAGGTCTATCGGATCGTCGTCAAATGGTACGGCGCGTCCCGCGAGGAGGCGGTTGAGGATGCCATTCTCGCCTGGCGGACTGGTACCTTCGAGGGCATCGGCGTGTTCAGCGCGCCCGATCCGGGCTCGGTTGCATCGCAAGAGCTGCTAATGGGCTCCGGCGAGCGAGCTGGGGACAGCCCGGACATGCAGGCTTCCGAGCGTGCGAAAAGACGGGAGCAGGATGATCCGAACATGGCCGGGACGCGGGTCGATCTGTTGGGTATCGATGTCGGCAAGCCGTGACATGCCTGCAGAACGGCTACGAGGCCGGTTCTTCGGGCCCCGACCCGGCCGGCCAGGCCGGAATGTCGCGCGTGCCCATGCAGCAGGCGCCAGACATCGATGTGGTCGGGCCGCTCGACATAGAAGATCAGGTAGGGATGCCGCCTGAGGCACAGGTGCCGCAGATTGGCGATCTGCAACTCGAAGGCATGGCGCGGCGAGCTGGCACCGGGATGTTGCACCATCAAACGGTAGGCCTGCTCGAGTTCATCGATCAGGCCATGGGCCACGTCCGGGCCGGTCTCCCGCAGATCGTGATCGACGATGTCCCGGACATCCTGACTCGCCCGTTCGCGCGGGATAACCGGCTTCGTGCTCACTTGGAAGAAAAGCGATCGATCTGTGCGCGCAGGTCGCTGAAATAGCTCTCGTCGACGGGCGCAGTCGCTGGAGAAGAGGCTCTTCCAGGAGGAGGCCGCGGAGCTTTTCCCGGTCCTGATCCCCGCGGATCAGTTCGCGGACATACTCGCTGCTGGTTGCAAATCCCCGTCGTGCGACCTGTCGGTCGACGAAGCCTTTAAGGGCGTCGGGCAGGGAGATGTTCATCGTGCCCATGCGATGAGGATAGGCGGTTGGCAAAAATGGCAAGGATGATGATGCGGTCGATTTTCCATAGAACTCGCCAGGGCATTCAGTCTGGGCTGATAAGGCCCCGCTCGAGGGCGATCGCGACGGCATGGGTGAGATTGGTAGCGTTGAGCTTCGCCCGCGCATTGTCGAGATAGTGCTGCACGGTCCGGTGCTGGACATCGATCAAGGTGGCGATCTCCGGCATGTATTTCCCTTTCGATGCCCATTTGAGGCAAAGGAGTTCTTTGGGAGTCAGCGAAAAGGGCGGTGCGGCAAGCGGGGTTTCGGCGAGTGCCTTCAGGCGGTAATGCACAGCGAGGGTGGCGTGAGCCGCCCTTTGGGCATCGCTGAACATGGAGGGGCTGACCCGTGCGTGAGACGTTGCCAATGTCAGCATCAGCATAGTGCCGAAAGTTCCGGGCACGGGCACAGATAGACCTGCTCGGATGCCATGGTCGACCGCCTCGGAATAGAACTGCCTCTGCGCCTTGGGGCGGAATCGTCCGGAGGACTCTTCCGCCGACCAGGAGAACATGCCCATATGCCGACGCGCCGTGGTTACGACCGGGTCGATTTCTGAGTATCCCCGCTCCAGATAAAGACTCTGCCACTCCCTGGGATAGTTGTTGTAGGTCGTGATGCCGGCGGCCGCCGTCTGGAGATAGGCGAAACGCTCGAAGCCGCAAGTCTGCGCGTAGCCTCGCAATATATTTGCAATGGAGCGTTCGTCCTGAGCGACGTCGATGGCGTCGATGAGTGATTGAAGCGCGGCGTCCAACCCCGGTTCTCCTGCGATGGTGTCATCTCAAAGCGCGAGTGGACAGATGAGATGGCATCGCCTCCGCTGCAGATCAGCCTGCGGCGGCGCAGCAATCGATGAAAAGGGCGGAAAACTCGATGATCGCGGCAGGTCATCTCGAGCATCGGGCGGACATCGGCATCGGTCGCGTTGAACTCTTCATGGCGCCTGTGCAGGGTATCCTGCCATGCAGGGTCAACAGCCGGGCTTGTCTATCTGCTGGAGTTCACTCGTGCCCTCCGCATCACGATCTGTCAAAGCGGCTTTGTCCGATTGCCGGCCCATTCCGTGGCGGGTGCTATGGGTTGGCTGGGGGCTGCTGGCGGTCATTGATATCGTCGACCGTCTTCTGACTTTTGAGAGTGTAATCGCCGCGCTGGTGCTGACGGCAGGTACCTATCCCGCGGCCACCCTGCTCGCGGCCGGCTTGGGGCGGATTTACGATCGGATCTTCGTTGACACACGGCTTACGCTCTTCAAGATTGCGGTCACGGTCGGTTTGTGTGTCGTCGCTGGCATCGCCATCGTGACGACGATGACAGCGATCCGGGTCGCGATGGGCTGGAATATGCTCGGCGCGTATCAGCTGGAGGAATTTGTCATTCCAGCCGGGCATTACTCGATGGCCTTTCTGGCCTGGAGCGTCCTGTATTTCTGGATGGTGACGGAAGCGGGCCGGCAGCGGGAGCAGCAGCGGGCGGCGCAGAGCCAGATGGAAGCCTTGCACGCCGAGATCCATGAACTTCAGCTTCAGCTCGATCCGCATTTCCTGATCAATGCCCTGAATGGCATTGCCGAAGAGACGCATGACAGTCCCGACCGCGCCGTGGCGATGATCGTGGACCTCACCACCTATTTACGGCATGTGCTGGCGGGACTGCGCACGCCGGTGATGTCCGTGCGTTCCGAAATCGAGGGGCTGGGCGCCTATCTACGCCTCCAGCAGGCGCGGTTCGCAGACCGCGTACGTGTTCACCTTTCGGTCGATCCGGCCGCCGCGGATTGGCCTGTAGCCAATCTGCTGTTCCAGCCGCTGGTCGAGAATGCCTTCGAGCATGGCGATCGGGCCGTGAAGCTGGAGGTGTCGATCCGGGTCAGCCTGGATGGCGAGGGCTTGAGGATCGAGATCGAAAACACCGGTCATCTGGTATCGACCGTCAAGGCTCGACCCGGTCATGGACTTGGCCTTGAGAACATCCGCCGACGTCTCGACGTGCACTATCCCGGTCGCCACCAGTTTGTTCTCCGTCAGATGGAAGATGAAGGTGGTGCGCGTGTGTCGGCTCTATTGCGACTGGAGGGTGAGCCATGCTCCGTGTCGTGATCGCCGATGACGAACCGCTCGCGCGTCGCGCCATGCGCCGGCTCCTGGCAGTCCGCCCGCAGATCGAGATCGTCGGTGAAAGCGAAAGTGTTGCCGAGACGCTGGATCTGGTGGGACGCCTTCGGCCGAACCTGATCTTCCTCGACATCCGACTCAATGGTGGCGATGGTTTTGATCTGCTGGCGGAGCTGGAGAACGCGCCGAAGGTGGTGTTCGTCACCGCATATGCCGAGTATGCGGTCGATGCCTTCGGGGTTCAGGCGGTCGATTACCTTCTGAAGCCGGTGCAGCCTGATCGGCTCGACACGGCCATAGAGCGGGTACTGCACCTTCTGTCGCGTCGTGAGGAGGGCGCAGAGACGCGGCTTGAATTGCGATCATCCGGACGGGTTATTCTTGCCGCACCGACGGAGGTCGCGGCGGTGATCGCCGAGGGGGATTTCAGCCGGTTCATCCTGTCCGGCCAGCCCGCCCTGCTCGTGTTGGGCTCGCTTGGACAATTCGAAGCGATGCTGCCGGTGCCGCCCTTCATACGCCTTGGCCGCTCCATCATGGTCAATATCGACCGTTTGCAGCGTGTCGAAACGCGTTCGCGCGACAATGTCAGGCTGATGTTGCGGGGCGTACCTGATCCGATCAGCATCGGTCGGGTAGCGGCTGCACGGCTGCGCCAGGTGATGCCCACGCGCAGGGAGTAAGCGACTTCGATCGGCACCGAGGCTGTTCAACCCTGATAGGCTCCTGGGAAGATTACGTCCTGATCGACCAGAACGTTGAACCGGTACCCAGGCCGAATCTCGAGCGTCGGCTGGACGTCCAGGTTCTTGTTGATGGTTTGTTCGGCTGCCCGGCCGAAGGTTTCGGCGAAATTGATCCGCGCGGCGTCCTCGGGGGTCATGTCGTTGCTGAAATTGTTCTGGTTCTGCGGGATCGCAAGATCGATCCCTGTTCCGATGAGGGCGATGAGGATCGCCGACCCGAAGGTCTGCAGATATTTGTTGTCGACCTTATCCTTGAAACCGCCATAGCCCTCGGCGTCGGTGCCGGCCATTCCGCCAATTTGCAGGGTCGAGCCGTTCGGGAAGACGATGTCGGTCCAGACGACAAGGACACGCGATTGGCCGAACGACACCTTGCTGTCATAGCGGCCGAAGAGCTTCGCACCTTGCGGAATCAGCAATCGATGTCCGGTCGCGGAATCATAGACGTTCTGTGACACCTGCGCCGTGATGCGGCCCGGAAGATCGGAATTTATCCCGGTGATAAGCGTGGCCGGAATGACCGAGCCACGCTTGAGCTCGTAAAGCGACTGTTGGGGCACAACGCGGTTCGGGAGGTAGCCGGCCTCCTTGAGGTCGGTGTTGAGAAAGGCCTCCTTCTGGGTCTGACCATTCGGATCCCTATTCTGCTCGGCGAGGCCGGCCGCAACTGCTGCTCCATAGAGGTCGGCAGCCGGTGCCGAGCGCGTGACACCGCGCGCGGGGGCTGCCGATGGTCCCGTCGTTCCCGTCCTCGCCTCCAGCTTGCCGCGATCGAGTGCAAGCGGAGCATCGTAGGCAGCTTCACCTGCCTGAATGCGCGCCATCTGCTGGCGCTGATACTCGCGCCAATATTGCTCTTCTTGCTCGCGCTCGAGGCGAGCGCGCCACACTTCTTCCGGCTCCAGCGCCGGTGCCTTTTGTGGCGCGGCCGGACTGGACTGCGGCGAGAAGGGATTCGATACGCTGGGGCCCTTGGTCTCGACGACCGGCTGCGGCTGGAAGGGCTGTGCCGGAGCGGGCTCGCCTATGATCCCGTCACTCACGCCGCGCTTGAGCTGATCAGCATAGGTCGAGGCGGGAGCGCCGGAGGTCTGGTCGAGGCCGGTGCCGCCGCGGATGTAGAGGCCTCGGGAGGTCAATCCATAGAAGATGACGGCGAGGAATGCGAGAAACAGCACGATGACGATGGCGATCGGCAGCCGGTTAATGCGCCGGATGCCAGGGTCGTCGTCATTGGGTGCGCCACCAAGCTTCAGCGATTGGACCATAGCCTATCCCCTAACCGCGCTGCATGACCGACAAGGGACTTGCCGGCACGGCTCCGGCTACGGTCACGCTGTAAGCGCGACCGATCTCGAAACTGCTGGTGGAGAGACGCACCAGCACCTGCCCCTCGTAGGGCTCAACTGAATATGCGAGGGCGACGAGCTTGGTCTTGTCATCCGTCGCCTGGTCGGTGACAACGGCATAGCCCCAAGCCTGTAGTGAAGCCTCGAGCGCCTGGCCGAAAGGCGAACTGTCGAGCTTCAACGCGACCGTGACCTTGCCCGGGCCGATCTGTTCGGAAAGGCGGCTGACCATGTCGCCGGCGATGGCGCTGGCGGCGGAGCCAGAGATCTCGGCAGGTGCCGTGCTGAGGGCAAGGCCCCCGGAGTTGAGGCTCTGACACCCCGCAAGTGCAAGCGCCAACAGTGCGGCAGGAAGGCAGATGCGGAGATGGCGGACGGGCATCGTCCCTACCCTCCCCGCTGAATCGTGATCTTGGCCTGCTGCCAGCCAATTCCGGACACCAGCACGGCGCGATCGATGGCGTAGTCGACCACCATCATGTCGTTGCGCATGCGGTAGTTGACGATCCTGTTCTGGCCGCCGGAAGTGACGAAAAGTACCGGGGCATCCTGCGCGGAAACGGAGCTCGGGAACTGGATGTAGGTCTTTGCACCATCCGAATAGACCCGTGTCGGGCGCCAGCTGGCGTTCCCCGAGACCGAATAGCTGAAGTTCAGCTGCTCGGCCGGGACGCCGGCTCCAGGGATGGTGTTCGCCTCGAGACGGGCATTCATGTCGGCGAGCGTAGCCGTGACGTCCTCGGGGTATGCGAAGCCGACGCGGGCCATGTACTGGGTCGCATGGGACTTGAGCTGGATGTGATAGGTGCGGCGTGAGGTCGTGATCACCATGGATGTGATCAGGCCGGGCTCGGAAGGCTTAACGATAAGGTGGATTGCCTGGCCGCCGGCCGCACCCGAGGTGGCGGGCTCAACCTTCCAGCGTACTGTGTCGCCGACCAGGACGTCGCGGACCACCTCGCCAGCTTGGAGTTCGATATCGCAGACCTGAAGTGGCGAGCAGACCACCGAGGGTTGGACCTCGCCAAAGAGAAAGATGACCTTGCCATCCGGACCGCGGGTCACGAGCCCCTGGCTTCCGCGCCATTTGCCGGAAATGCCGACGCCCCTGGCTTCGTTGCTGTTCATTGCCTGGGCAAGGGCATCGAGAGAAAGGTATGGGTTGAAGGCGAGAAGTGCCACGGCGACGAGCGCGGCCCGAGACCGCCGGATCGAATCTCTCATGTGCGGGGCGGTGCCTTTCAGAGCTGCGCGGTCCAGTCGAAGTCGCGCAGATACAGACCTATGGGATTGAGGCGGATGGTGGCCTCGTCTTGGGGCGGGGTGAGCGTGACGGTGGCGATGCCACGGAAACGGCGAACCGCCGTCTCCTTGCCTTTGCGGTCGCGCTCGAACTCGGTCCAGTCGATCTGCCACGACTGAGGGGAGAGGGCGACGATGTTGTTGACTTCGATGGCGATGGTCGCGGTCTTCGCCTTCTCGAACGGCGAGCTCGAGCGGAACCAGCCATTGATCTTCTCGGTCGCGGGGTCCGACGTCCGCAGCATGGCGTAGGTGCGGTCGATGTATCCCTTTTGCACCACGGCATCGGGCGTCACCGATCGGAAATTCGAGATGAAAACGCCGAGGGTCGCGCGCACCACGCGCGGGTCGGCATATTCGATTTGTTGCGGCGCGCCGGCGCTGGCCGCGGTGCCGAGCTTGTCGACCTCTACAATGTATGGGACGAGCTTGACCTGCGTGCTTTGAAGCAGGGCGTAGGAGGTGCTCACCAGCGCCATCGCCATGCTGGTGACGCCAACCAGGCGCCAGGCCGCAGCCGCGCGGACATAGGAGCCATAGCGCTCGTTCCATTCCTGCCGGGCCGCGATGTAGGGATTGTCGGGGGCACTATGTGAGGCCATGCCGCCTCCCCTCCTCTCCAGACGGATGAGAACCTTGCGTCACCTCTGCACTCCCTTGTTTCCGGCTGCTTGCTTGCGGGCCTCGTCGAGCTTCGCGTTGGCGAGGCCCAAGGTGGAGGTTCCGAAGGTGCCGCGGGCATCCATCGCCTGATCGCGCGCGGCGGCGGCAACCGCACCGCCAGCAGCACCCACGCCGCTTGCCATTCCCTTGAGCGCAGCTCCGGCCATGGAGGAGCCCTGTGCTCGGGCGTCCGAATAGCTGGCCGCGCCAGCCCTGGCCGCGCCCCAGGCCAGCGACGAGCCGCCGACCGTTGTCGCAAGAGCGAAGTTCGCGGCCTGCCCCCCGTGGCGGACAGCTTCCATGCCGCCGGTGACGGAGACGCCTTGAACGACGCCTTGGAGGATGTTGGGCACGTAGACGGCGATGATGAAGACCACGACGGAGATGCCGGCAATCGCGAGTGTGGTGATGAACTGGTCGGAGGTTGCTGTCGGCGCCTCCGCGAGCCCGAGCAAGACGTCCGAGCCAATGCGCGCGATCATCGCCAGGGCCATCAGCTTCATGCCGACGCTGAAGGCGTAGACGAGGTAGCGAACGGCGAAATCCTTCGTAAAGGAGGAGCCGCCGAGACCGAGCATGATCATGCCGGCGAGAAGTCCCACATACATCTCCACCATGACGGAGACGAAGATCGCCGCGACGAGGCTGAAGGCAATGACCACGACGACCATGGCAAAGACGGCGGCGATCGCCAGCGCGTTGTCCTCGAAGAGGCCGAACTTCGCCTGTTCCGACATCTTGGAGGCGACGCGGATTCCCGCATCGAAGATATTCGCCGGCGACGCGGATCCCCCGCCGGCGCCGATCTGGAACAGGCTGTCGACGACCGCTTTCGCGAGGCCTGGTCCCCGATCGAGCACGAAGGCAAAGAACCCGATGAACATGATCCGCCGCACCAGTTCGGCGAACCAGCTGTCCAGCGAGGCGGCCTGGAGTGCGAGCCATACCGCGGCGATGCCGATCTCGATCCCGGCAAGAATCCAGAACAGCGAGCGGGCCGCGTCCATCACCGTCGTTTCCCAGTCCCTGGCGGCCGTCACGACGGAATTCTCGAGCGTGGTCAGCACGGAGCCCTGCTGCGCAAGAGCCGGGGTGGCTGCGATCAGCACCATGACGGCGGCGACGAAGGCAAGGCCTGCTGTGCGGGAGGCGCGGGCAGCTACCATCGGGGACGCATCTCCTGTCCGCCGCGCACATCGAGGTTCGGATTGCCGCCGAGGACCTTCTCGGCGCGCTCGCGACGCTCGACGTCCGATGGAGTCGACGATGCCGGCGCCGCCGCGCCCGCTTCCCGCGGAGGTCCTGGCTGATAGACGATCCAGATCGCGACTGCTGAGCCGGCGCCGACAAAGAGGCCGCCAACGATGAGAAGTGTCCGCGGGCTCACCAGCGTGGCTCCATCGTCTGGCCGCCACGAATGTCGTTGGTCGGCGCGTTGAAGAACTGTTCCCGCCTCGCCTGGGCGAGGTCCTTCCGGGCCTGCTCGGACTGATACCAGGTGGCCATCATCGTCACCTGCTGCGAGACGAGGCCGCGGAGCTTCTGGAGCTGCGCGACTTCCTGCGCGGCGATCTCATGACCGATCTGCAGGGCCTTCATCTGGCCGTCCGCGCTCTCGGACATGGAGCGCAGCGAGGACATGGTGGATTCCTCGCTCTGAAACTGCTCGGCGGTGAGGTTCGCCGCCTTCAGCGTGCCGGCTATGGTGTCGCGGTTGGTGTTCGACCAGCCTTCATAGGTTGAGGAGAACGACGCCCCGCTCGGCAGATTGCTCTTGAAGGTCGAGAAGCTCTGGAATCGCTGCTTCAGGATGTCGTCGGCATTCCCCATCGAGAACGCGATGCCCTGCCCCTGCGAGACGATGCCCTGCAGGCGGTTGAGGTCGCTTTCGACCTGGCCCCAGACATGATTGGGTAGCTGCGCCGTGTTCTGAAGCATGTTCGCGTAGATCTTCAGCTGGTTCTGGATCTGCTCGGCGAGCTGCGTGATCTGGGTGACCTGGTTGTTTATCTGCTCGGCCGAATTGCCGACCAGGCTGATGAGCTCGCCATTGTTGGCGATTTGGGTCCACTCGGTGGCGCCTCCCGTGATGCCGCCGCCGCCGGCGTGGGCGCTCGGGATCAGCATCATCGCTTCGACGGCGGCGATGAGCACGGCGACCGCCGTTCGGCGCGGATCAGACGTTCGGGAGAAGATGCGCGGCATGAGCGATCCCCCTTTGCTCGAGCCAGTAGCGGGGCCAGGCGGTCCCGTGTTCCGAATGGAGGGTGCGGATCTGCTTCAGGTCTTCCTTGCCGGAGGCTCCGGCGAAGGCCAGCGCGACCGGACCCAGCGCCATGTCGAACAGGCGTCGGCCGACGGGAGACGCGACGTAGTATTCTCGCTTCGGCAAGGCGGTGGCGACGATCTCGATCTGCCGGCTGTTGAAGCCGATGCGTTCATAGAATTCCCGTGTGCCGGGCTCACGCGCAGCGCCGTTCGGAAGGCAGATCTTGGTCGGGCAACTCTCCTTCAATACATCGACGATGCCCGATCGCTCGGCGTCCGAGATCGACTGCGTCGCGAGCAGGACCGCGCAATTCGCCTTGCGCAGCACCTTCAGCCATTCACGGATCTTGCTCCGGAACGTCGGGTGTCCCAGCATCAGCCAGGCCTCGTCGATGATGATGAGGCTCGGGCTGCCGGTGAGCCGCTTCTCGATGCGCCGGAACAGATAGGTGAGCACGGGTACGAGATTGCGCTCGCCCATGTTCATCAGTTCCTCCACCTCGAAGCACTGGAAGGTGCCGAGGGCGAGACCGTCGGCCTCGGCATCGAGGAGTTGTCCCATCGGGCCGTCGACCGTGTAGTGGCGCAGCGCGTCCTTGATCTCGCGCATC
This sequence comes from Ancylobacter oerskovii, assembly GCF_018390555.1. GTDB lineage: Bacteria > Pseudomonadota > Alphaproteobacteria > Rhizobiales > Xanthobacteraceae > Ancylobacter > Ancylobacter oerskovii. The sequence continues at coordinate 54,384 of NZ_JAHBGB010000046.1, forward strand.
TGCACGCCGGAGACGAAGTCGGAGAGCGAGCGTCCGCGCGCCTCCGCCAGAAGGCCGATCTGTCGGGCGATCGCGTTGCGATGATCCGGCGTCACCGTGACGCCCTGCAGCGCGACCAGCATCTCGATCCAATCCGACGCGAAGGCGCGGTCGGCGTCGGTTGCGAGTTCCTCGAGCGGGCAGAAGGCGAGCGCCCTCCCCTGCCCGTCAGTTTCACCGCCGATCTCGTAGTGATCGCCGCCGACGGCGAGTGTCAGTGGCAACATGGAGCGGCCCTTGTCGAAGGCGAAGACTTGGGCGCCTTCGTAGCGCCGGAATTGCGCGGCGATCAGGGCCAGCAGCGTCGACTTGCCCGAGCCGGTCGGCCCAAACACCAGCGTATGTCCGACGTCGTCGACATGAAGGTTCAGGCGAAACGGAGTCGATCCGCTCGCCACCAGCATGAGGGGCGGCGCGCCAGGAGGATAGAACGGGCACGGCGCCGTCGGGCTCCCCGACCAGACCGAGTTGAGAGGGATGAGGTCGGCGAGGTTGCGGGTGTTGATCAGGGGTTCGCGGATGTTCGCATACCAATTTCCAGGCAGGCTACCGAGATACGCGTCAGTGGCATTCATCGTCTCTATTCGAGCACCGAAGCCTTCGGCCTGGATCAGCCGGCGGACGGCCTCGCAGTTCTCGCGAAGCCGCGTCTCGTTCTCATCGAACAGCGCGATGACCGGCGTGTAGTAGCCGTAAGCAACGCTTCGCGAGGAGGCTTCGGCAATAGCGTCCTCGGTCTCGGCCACCATGGAGAGAGCGTCCTGGTCCACCGACCTGCTTCGGGTCTGGAACAACTGATCGAAGAAAGGCCGCACCTTCTGCTGCCATCTCTTCCGCGTGCGTTCGAGGCGCGTCCTTGCCTCCTCGGCGTCCAGGAAGATGAATCGGCTCGACCAGCGATAGGTGAGCGGCATGAGATCGAGGACGTTGAGGATACCAGGCCAGCTTTCGGCCGGTAGGCCATCGATTGCGACCACGCCGAGGAAGCGGTTTTCGACAGTCGGCGTGACACCATGACGGAGCTCGGCGGTCGCCAGCCAGTCGAGATACATCGGGACATCCGGAAGGCGGATGGGGTGGTTCTCGCCAGTTATGCAGAAGCGGATGAACTGGAAGAGTTCGTCATAGCGGGCAAGGCGATGGCCGCCGCGCTCCTCGACCTCCCGCGTCGCCATCCGGCGCAGTGAGACGACGTTCGCAAAATACTGCTCGATTTCGCGGATCGCGGTCTCGAACGTATCGAGTGCGGTATCGGCATATGAGGCGGATCGGCTCTGCGTGTCTGAATAGACATAGCGTGTCAGGCCCGACCGGCGAGGCTCGAGCGGCCGATAGGTGAGAATGAGTGCGTGGCGGCTCTCATAATGCCCCCTCTCCCGCTCGAAATGGGCGCGACGTTCCGCGTCGATCGCTCGCGTCACCGGATCGGGGAAGTGACAAACGGCATCGACCGGATAGTCCGTGGTGGGAACGCGAACGGCCTCGACCTGGATCATCCAGCCTGTTCCGAGCCGCGCCAGGATCGCGTTGATCTGGCGGGAAACGTCATTGCGCTCGGCGTCGGTGGAGCTCTCGCTGTCCGGCCCGGCAAAGTACCAGCCGACCATGAGGCTGCCGTCCTTGAGCAGGATCACGCCATTCGCCACGAGGCCCGCATAAGGTACGAGGTCGGCGAAGGACGGACCGGAGTGGCGGAAGCGGCGTAACGCGACCATGACGGCTCCTCAGAAGCGCCGCCAGGGCGTTGATGTCGCCCGGTAGGTGGGCCGATAGGCGATGTGGCGGACGTAGACCTGCCGCATCAGCGGGTCGGCTTTGGCCATCATCCGCAGCGCCGTGACCGCGACCAGCCAGATGGCGGCGCCGAGCGCAGCCGCGTACCACGTCAGCACGACGAAGATGAGGATCGCGCTGGCAAGGCCCGTGAGGAGGACAAGCTCCCGGTCGGCACCCATCAGGAGGTTCGGGCGCGAGAGCGCCCGATGAATGCGGGAGTGGGCGAGACTGGAGAGAGGCTCAGCCATTTGCCCCCTCCCCTGCGCGAAGGGTGACGCCGTTGGCCGGCGCAGCGTCACCGATCGACGCCCCGGTCGAGCCGAAGAGGGCGACAATCTGGGTCGCGCCGAGCAGGATGCCGGCGACGAGCACGACATACATCAGACGGCGTGCGAAGTCGTTCAGCTCGCCGCCGAAGATCAGCATGCCTCCAGCGACCGCCACGGCGGCGAGGGCAATAAAGCCGGCAACTGGGCCGGTTATCGACTGCTGGATCTGCTGCAGCGGACCTTCCCACGGCAGCCCGCCGCCGCCGGCCGCGAACGCAGGCGCCAATTGGACACCCAGAGCGGCCATTAGCAGCGCGCCGGTCAGGAGAATTCGGCCATTACGCGACATTTCGGGTGTCCTCGATCTGAGATTGGACTTCGGTTTCGTATTGGTCGCCGGCGAAGCGCTCGACTTGGACGACGTCCCGTACCCGTCGCCCGTTGGGCATACGCTCGATGGAGACGATGAGATCGACAGCCTCGCCGATCACTTCGCGCATCGGCTGCGGGCTCGCCTCGGCCGTGAGTTGCTCGAGACGGCGAAGTGCCGACATCGCGGAATTAGAGTGGATCGTGGTGACTCCGCCCGGGTGGCCTGTGTTCCATGCCTTGAGCAATGTGAGCGCGGCCCCGTCGCGAACCTCTCCAACCACGATCCGGTCGGGGCGCAGGCGCATCGTGCTCTTGAGCAGGCGCGCCATGTCGACGGTATCGCCGGTGTGCAGCGGCACCACATTCTCCGCGGCGCATTGGATCTCGGAAGTGTCCTCGAGGATCACGATGCGATCCTCCGGGGCGGTCCGGACGATCTCAGCGATGACGGCGTTCGCCAGCGTTGTCTTGCCGGACCCCGTTCCTCCCGAGATCACGATGTTGAGCCGGGCAGAAATGGCGCTGCGGATAACTTGCGCCTGCATCTCGGTCATCACATTCGACGACACATATTCGTCGAGCGGGATCAGCCGCGAAGCTCGCCGGCGGATGGTAAAGCTCGGGGCGGCTACAACCGGCGGCAGCACACCTTCGAAGCGATGACCGCCGATCGGGAGCTCTCCGGAAATAATGGGCCGCTCGTCATCGGCTTCGGACTGGAGGGCGTGGGCGACGCTGCCGATGACGATTTCCGCGGTGGCGGCCGCCATCTCGCCGGCCGGAGCGATCCCGTGGCCGAGGCGCTCGATGAAGAGCCGTCCATCTGGATTGAGCATGATCTCGACGACGGTCGGATCGTCGAGAGCAATGCAGAGGCGATCGCCCAGGGCCTCCTGCAGCTTGCGGATGAGCCGAGGATGGGAGCGGAGGTGGGTCACGGCTCCGTCCTCACGCCGCGAGGTGGTGAGCGGGCGTGATCAACGATCGATATGCCACAGGACGCAGGCGCTCGAAACTCGAAAGGTCCGCGGGCAGTAGCCCTGCGATCGCTACGGTGTTCCCAATCTGACGCGGTTCCCCCAGCCTTTGCATCGGCCAGCCCGCGCGCTTCAGAATCCGCTCGAAGCGCAGATCCGTCGCGGTGACGATCTCACTGTAGCCGTTCGCCATCGACCATTCGATGATGCCGGCGAACATGGTGAGCGTCGCCTCATGAAGCGCTCCCGCTCCCCTGCCCTCGCCGAGCCCAGTGTCGACACAAAAGCGCGAGCTCTCGACCATCCCGGCCTGAGCATTAAGACGCCCGGTTGCCAGCAACTGCGGAAAGGTCCGTTCCAGCATGGTGGGACCAGTTGCCGGCAACAGTCTTGCGCAGCCTGCGACAGTGGCGGCATCCGCCAAAGCGAGGATGTAGGTGGGATCGAAGGCATCGTACTCGTCCGTCTCGCGATCGTCGCGGACGTCGACGGACCAGCCGAGGCGGCCGGCGAAGACGCGCGCGCGGAGCTGGTGATGCTTGTCGACGAGCTGTTGATCGGTGGAACTTGAAGCTTTGCGAACTGCATGCAGCCACATTGGATGGAACCTCCAACCTCATAGGGGACGGTCGGAAGTCACCACGCGTGGCGGATTCGCTGGAGTGTAGAATAAACGGGGCGCGGCTTGGGATGAGTCGCGAGTCGGGCTTGGCGGTCTTGTCTCGAAGACGCGTCGAAGTGTGGTCTGACCCGGCCATCAGCCTGAGGATAAACGGGGTGAACAAACAGGGATCGGTGAAGCTCCCATGAGGGCAACCTTTTGAAAGCAGGCATGAATCGCGATTGGCCGCGAACAATGCGCACGCCTCTGGGATTTGGATTAATTTTTCATTAACCCTTATCTCCTTGCCACCGTAAGGGAATCGCACATACTGGCGCTAAATTTGTATTTTTGGCGCTGCTAGCGCTATTTCATGAATCGAGGCGCCACGGATGGGTTCGCTTCCATCATTCGAATTCGATGAGAAGATCCTTGCGCAGGGTGCTGAGATCTCGCGCAAGCTCGACCAACTGCGGCTGGAGAAGTTCCCGCCGGATGCAAAGAAGACACTTCGTCGCTTTCCGATGGCGGAGGTGGCTCACTATCTCGGCGTCACTCCCAATAACCTCAAACGGCTTCACCTTGAAGGCAAGGGTCCTGAGCCTCTTATCGCGGGGGGCGGCCGACGCTTCTACACCGCGGAGCAGATGATCGAGCTGCGACACTATCTCGATAAGAACGGTCGCTCTGACGCTAAGAAGTATGTCCCCTACCGCAAGCGGGGCGAGAAGCTCCAAGTTGTCGCGGTGGTGAATTTTAAGGGTGGTTCCGGGAAGACGACTACCGCCGCCCATCTCGCTCAGCACCTCGCGCTGACCGGCCATCGTGTGTTGGCGATTGATCTAGACCCGCAGGCTTCACTATCTGCGTTGCACGGGTTTCAGCCTGAGCTCGACCGGAATCCGTCGCTCTATGACGCGATTCGCTATGACGAGAAGCGTAAGCCGATTGCCGACGTGATCGCGCCGACGAATTTTCCGCTTCTCGAAATTATTCCAGCGAATTTGGAGCTTCAGGAGTACGAGTACGACACACCGCTGTTCATGCAGACGTCAAGTGAGGGCAAGCGGTTCTTCACGCGTCTCGGTCGCGCGCTTGAGGAGGTCGATGATCGCTTCGATGTCGTCGTCATAGACTGCCCTCCCCAGCTCGGCTTCCTGACCCTGACGGCGCTGACCGCTTCGACGTCCGTGCTCATTACCGTTCATCCGCAGATGCTCGACCTGATGTCGATGAGCCAGTTCCTTCTCATGCTCGGAAACTTCGTGCGGACCATCCGAGAGAAGGGTGCGCCGGTCAAGATCGACTGGCTTCGCTATCTAATCACCCGCTACGAGGCGACGGATGTCCCGCAGGTCCAGATGCTCGGCTTCATGCAGTCGATGCTGACCGAGGAGATCCTGAAGCACCCGATGGTGAAGTCCACGGCCATTTCTGACGCCGGCTTGACCAAGCAAACGCTCTACGAGGTCGAGCGGGCGAACTTCAACCGCGATACGTATGATCGTGCGATTGAAGCCCTCGACGCCGTCAATTTCGAGATTCAGGCCCTGATCCACAAAGCCTGGGGGCGGCTGTGATGTTGACCGCCGTAAAAATCGCCAAAAACAGATTGTTTTTCAAACAGCTAGTTCATCTGAGAGGTGCGCGCCATGGCTCGTAGAAATCCGTTGGCCAATCTTTCAGCCGCAGGACCGACGTTGGACCGTGCCGTGCTGGACTATGCGGCGAAAGGTGCTTCGCGGTCACTCCTCAACTCTATCGACGAAATGGCCGCCAAAGCCGACAAGCTCGCGGAAGGCGAGACCGTCGTCGAGATGGAGCCGGACCTGATCGATGCGTCGTTCATCCGAGACCGTCGCACCGATGACGAGAACGAGTTTAACGAACTCCTCTCGGCTATTCGGGACAATGGTCAGAGCTCCCCTATTCTCGTCCGACCGCATCCCAAGGCGATGGGGCGTTACATGGTCGTCTTCGGCCATCGCCGCCTACGCGTCGCGCAGGCCTTGGATCGGAAGGTCCGAGCCATTGTCAAGGAGATGCACGACCGCGATCACGTTGTCGCTTTGGGCCAGGAAAATTCCGCGCGCGCAAACGTGCCATTTATCGAGCGTGCCCTGTTCGCTGCGGAGCTTGCTCGCCTGCACTACGACGACGACAATGCGACCATCATGAGTGCACTGTCCGTCGACCGTACGACACTGTCGAAGATGCTGTCGGTCGCGAACTTGCCGGCCAAGGTTTTGGACGCTGTCGGTCAGGCCAAGGGCATCGGCCGAGATCGCTGGTACGAGCTGAAGCTTCTGCTCGACAATCCGGCAAACCACGCACGGGCGGACGAAATTCTCCGCGAGGTGGCGATGCTGGACATGTCGGTCGATCATCGATTCGAGCTGCTTGTCCGCCGTCTGAAGACGGCACCTGTCCGCAAGCGCCCGCAATCCGATACGGAGAAGAAAAGCTGGGCGTCTTCGGATAGCTCACTGACCGCAGACATGGCGGTCCAAGGTAAGCGGTTCACGCTGGCGCTCAAGGCTAAAAGCTCTGACGCTCGCGCGTTCGGTGAGTACCTGTCGGAGAACCTTGACCGTCTCTACGAGGCCTTTCGGCAGGATCTCGGTTCACAGGAAGATGGAGGCTAACCCGCAAAAGAAAAAGGCCCCCGAAACGGAGTTCCGGAAGCCCTTCTCTTTACAGTTTGGCGACTGAGAGAATCCCACTTCCGCGAATCAGTGTCAAGGCCAACCAGCGTGCCGACGCATGCTGTTTTGGAGGCTGGATTTCTTTTGCCTAGCGATAGGTGAAGGACGATGCAGACGCATGTTTCGACGACGCCCTTTGGGCGGCGGCCGATGACGCTTGGCCAGATTTCAAGCCAGATGGCGGCGAAGGCGGTGAAGCCAGATGCCGTCGCGCATAAATGGCAGGTGTTCCAGGACATCCGCGAGGCGAGGGAACTCCTTGGCGCCACGGATCGCTCCTTGGCGATCCTCAACGCCCTGCTGACGTTTCACCCGGAGACGACGTTGTCAGGCGACGCCGAACTGATCGTATGGCCGTCCAACGAGCAGCTAGCGGCGCGAGCGAACGGCATGCCGGCGACGACGCTGCGCCGGCACATCGCCGTGCTGGTCGAGTGCGGGCTGGTGATCCGGCGCGACAGCCCGAACGGCAAGCGTTTCGCGCGCAAGAGCCGGGGCGGGGAGGTCGAACAGGCCTATGGCTTCGACCTCTCGCCGCTGGTCGCGCGGGCGCAGGAACTCCATGACCTGGCTGAGGCAGTTCATGCGGAGAGGAAGGCCTTCCGTGTGGCGAAGGAGAGCCTCACGCTGCTACGGCGGGATATCGTCAAGCTGATCGATACGGGCATCGAGGAGGGGGTGCCGGGCAATTGGGGGAAGATCCTGCTCGACTATCAGGCGATCATCACCCGCCTCCCCCGCTCAGCCCCGCGTCAGCTGGTGGAGGCGATCAGCGCGGATCTCTCCGTTCTTTATGCGGATATCCGGGAGGCACTGGAAACTTTCACGAAAACGCAGAATCCGGACGCCAATGAGTCCCATTCTGGGCGCCACATACAGAATTCAAATCCAGACCTTCATACTGAATCTGAATACAGCCTTCGAAAAAAGGAAGAAGCGGGCGGCACTGCCGCGGAAACCGACAACGTGCAGAGCTTGCCGAAGCGGGAATTGCCCCTAGGGATCGTGCTGGACGCCTGCCCCGGGGTGCGCGACTTGGCGCAGGGAGGTGAAATCCGTCATTGGCGGGACTTCCTGGCCGCGACGGAGCTTGCTCGGCCGATGCTGGGGATCAGTTCAAGCGCCTGGCTGGAAGCGCGGGAGGCATTGGGCGAGCAGCACGCGGCAATCACGCTGGCGGCGATCTACCAGCGCGCCGACCAGATCGGGTCGCCGGGTGGCTATCTGCGTAGCCTGACGGATCGGGCCAAGAACGGGAAATTCTCGACCTGGCCAATGATTATGGCATTGCTGCGGGCCAAGCTCGATGCGCAGAAGGCATCGGATGACCTGGGTCAGCGGCGATCCGACAGTGCGGTTGAAGGCGATGGTCGCCTCCAAGCCTCGGAGGCACTGCTGAAAAACCTGAAGAGGTCCAGGGAACGGTGATGACTGGTGGACTCATGGGATGTGGTGCACCGCTGTTTATGAGCATGCCGTATATCAACAGGGTCTCGTCAGGGGAGGGAGTGTCGGTGGGAACTCCGATACTTGCGCATCGCCTCATGTGGGTCTATGTATCACCTCATATGACACGGAGGCCATGATGCTTGCATTCACGAATGTGGCGGATGTGCTCGGGCTTCCGGCGAAGGAAGCGGGGGCGCGCTCGCCGTTCGGGCTCATTGCCCGGATCGAGGATGGCTTGCCCATCGACGCGCTCGAGCGTGTCTCCCAGCTTCTGGCGCCGGGCGATGCTCACTTCAAATACCGGCTCGTGCCGAAGGCAACCTATGAGCGGCGCAAGGCCGCTCACCGCCTGTCTTCGGACGAGGGTACGCGTCTTGCGCGTCTGGCGCGGGCCTGGAGCCTGGCGTTGGATGTGTGGCAAAGCGAGATCGAGGCCCGGAACTTCCTCTTCCGCTCTCATTCGATGCTCGAGGACAAGCGCCCGATCGATGTGGTCATCCAGAGCGAGATCGGGGCCGAGCTGGTTCTCGATATTCTCGGCCGCCTGAAGTACGGCAGCGCTGCGTGACGGTACAGCTTCTCGATCGCACGCTGTCGAGCTACCGGATCGGGAATCCCAATGGCGCCTATCCGATCTTCGACGCGACCGGCTCAACCCTTGCTCCGGGACGGTGGAACACGCCCGGTAGCCCGCTGATCTACACCAGCCAGCACTATTCGACCGCCTTGCTGGAAAAACTGATGCATGGCAGCGGGCGCTTGCCGCCGAACCAGCACTACGTGGAGCTCACCCTGCCACGGGGCCTTTCTTACGAGATATTTTCGCCACCGGCGCTTCCCGGCTGGGACAACATGCCGGCAACGGCCAGCAAGGCGTTCGGCGAACGCTGGTGCCTGGAAAGGCGCAGCGCAATCCTGCTGGTGCCGAGCGTGGTCGCGCGCCTCGACAGCAACATCCTCGTCAATCCGGGCCATTCGGAGTTCAGGATGGTTGAGGTGAGTCTGCACCAGCCAGTCTTTTGGGACAGGCGCCTGTTCGAGGCATAGGGACCAACAGACCATCTCCGGGGCGGCGGAAACGGACGGCAGCCGACTGAATGAAGGCGATGGGAAGCTAAGAATCTCGCGCTGGACCTTCCTCGATGGCACGGCCGAGACGTTCAAGTTCGAGCGAGAAGCAGGACGCGGCGAACAGCCGTCCCATCACGGCGAGAGTTCTCACCACGTCCTGCGTCGAGGAGGTCCTGCCGCCTACAGCCCCGCAGCTTTGGTGAGATTGACGCGGAATCTGTCGCGCCGTCGCTGGTAGCGCCGTGTCATCTCGGCGGATGCATGGCCGAGCTGTTTCTGGACGTGGCGCTCGTCGACTTCCGCCGAAGAAGCAAGGCCGGCGCGTAGTGAGTGCCCGGCGAATTTTTCCTCCCGCTCGCCTTCGGTCAGGTCACCGCGCACCCCTGCGGCGAGCGCGGTCCGCTTGACGAGACGGGCGACCTCGCGGTCGTTAAGCCGGTCGGGACCGACGTCCTTGCCCCGGCCGGTGACGCGGCGGAACATCGGGCCGTGGCCGATCCGCGCCAGCTTGAGCCAGGTCTCGAGCGCCACCACGGGGCAGGTGGCATCCGAGGAGCCGCGGCCGATCTCCACCTCGCGCCAGCCGGTCTTGCCCCGCAGAGTCACCACCAGTCCCTTGTCGAGGATCTCGGCCCAGCCGCGCCCGTCCTGCGTCTGGTCGCGCCCGACATCGAGCCCGACAATCTCTGAACGACGCAAGCCACCGGCGAAGCCGAGCAGCAGCATGGCGCGGTCGCGCAGGCCGCGCAGCGAGCCGCGGGCGAGCGTCTCCAGCATGGCGATGAGGTCCTCGGGAAGAACAGCCTCTTTCTGCCGGGGAGGGGAGGCGTGGGTGTTGCGGATTCCGGCCAGCACGGTGGCAATATGGCGGTCACTGCGATCGAGCGGCGTGCCGCGCTGGGTGTAGTTCCAGGTGATCGCCGATAGGCGGCGCTCGATGGTCGAGACCGCGTTCGGCTTGCCGCCGGGGATGGCCGCGCCAGAGGCACAGGCGGTGATGTAGAGGCCGACAACCTGGGGGGAGGGGGGCAGGAGCTCCAGCCCTTGGCGACGGCACCAACTGGAAAAATGCTTCCAATCGGAAACATAAGCCTTACGGGTGTTGGCCGAGCTCGCCGCTTCGACATAGTCGCGGGCCCGGTCGGCGAGACGCTCGAGATGGGATGGCACCGTGTTCTGCGGGGCAGGGGAGGGCACGCCGTGTGTCACGGACGGGGTTTCCGGAAATGTCGGCGGCCTATCATCGGAAGCGTCGACGCTTGGGGAAATCCCGGTCGTCATCAGGCCGCCCGGATATCGGTCTTGGCGAAATCGTCGCCCTTGAACAACAGCGGCTCGCCGGAGAGCACGGCCAAGGCGTAGGAAAAGCAGTCGCCGTAGTTCAGGCCCGCCGGGTGCCGGCCCTTGCCATAGCGCCGCCAGGCGCGGCGAGCCTGGTCGGCATGTTCGTTCGTCACCGCGACAATCTCGACCTCGGCCTTGTGCAGCCACAGATCGAGTTCGGCGCCGCCAGCCTCGCCAAAGCGTCCCTCGATCACCATCGCGGCTTCAACAAACGTCGCAGCGGAGAGGAGCCGGACCGGGTCGTCGGCGATCCGGTCCCGATAGCTCGGGGCATCCGGCTCGCTGAAGAAGATGGCAGCGATTGCGGAGGTGTCGATCACCATCAGCCGGGCAGACCGTTTTCGTCGTAGCCAACTATCTCCTCGGGACTGCGATCATCGAGGATTGGTAGGGCGCCCAAACGCCGCTGCATCGCCTCCATGTCCTCGAGGAAGGCGGCTCTGCGCGCGAGCGCTCCTGTCCGCTTGAGGCGTTCCTCGATCGCCCGGCGGGTCGCGACGGTGATGGTCTCGCCGGTGCGGGCGGCGAGGGCGCGGGCGAGCCTCTCGGTTTCGGGATCTTTGATGCTCAGTGCCATGGCACGGGTTCCAGGTTCCTCTTTATCGGTATTCTACCTCAGATCAATGTGCTGAGCAATTTTAACGACACCCGCGGAACGCGATTCTCGCGGCCCTGGGCCCGGCCGATGGCCGTTGGCAGCCTCCAAGGCGCCGAAAATCGCCATCTCTTATATAAAGGTACATAACATCCGATAATGCAACATTATCGGATGTATTCATTTGGCGACTAGGCGTGCGGTTAACGCGAATAATATTAGCTTAAAGCGCACACAGCGGCTAGGCTCCACGCATGGACCTCGCGATGATTCCCGCATCTGCAGCGACCCCGCCTGTGCCAGTGGTGTCCAGCTGGGCGGTGCCGCGCGGCCCGATCACAGATCCGGTGGAGGCAGCCTTCATCGCCGGCGCCGCGTTGACTTCCCTCGACAATCTGGTGCGATCGAGCCCGCCCTGGACCGGCGCCTGGCGCGCGCGGCTGGCACTCAGCTGCGCCGCCGCCGCGGCGCGCCAGACTGGGCGTGCGGAGGACGAAGCCGCCTTGCGCGACGCCTGGGTGCTGCGCCCCGCTGGTAGCGATCCCGGTCCTGCCGGCCGGCTACTGACCGCCTGGCGGAGGCTCGCCGAGCGCTCCGCGACGATTGATGCGACAGTCCTGCAATCGACCTGCGGCCTGCTTGACCTGGGCTGGAGTCCGGAGTTGGCCGCTCTTCCGGAAGAGATCGACCGGCTGGTCGGCGAGGGGCGTCCGGCGCCGCTCGTTGCCGGGGCGGTGCTGCGCGCCATAGACACGGCGGCGCCGAGCGCCGGGCTGCTCGGCTGGTGGCTGGCCGACCAGGTCTTGGCGCTGCGGCTGCGGTGGCCGCTGCCGGTGCCGCTGCTGATGGCCGAGGCCTACGGCGCCGCCTTCCGCGGCACCGGTCGGGGAGGGCGGCTGCGCCCCGCAGATGATGGCTTCGAGGCCGCGGTGTGCCTCGGCGTGGCACAGGGGGCGGCGCGGGCCTTGCGTTGTGCCGCCGAGATCGCGCCGGGGGCCGCCCGGCTGCAGGCGGTCGCCCCAAAACTGCGCGCCAAGGGGGCCGGGGAGGCGATCGCCCGGCTGCTCGAGGACGATGCGGTGCCGGGCACGCTGGCCACGGCAAAACTGTCGCGCTGGGGCGCGCGGCGGCTGTTCGAACGCCTTGAGGCGCTGGGGGCAGTGCGCGAGCTCACCGGCCGCGCCAGCTTCAAGCTTTATGGGCTGTGAGGATGGCCCGGCGCACCAAAACCCCGGTGAGCTTCGATGCCGAGCTCAGCGCGCTGCCGCCGGAGCTGCGTTGGCGCGAATGGATGGGCCGGGTGGAGGCGGTGATCTTCGCCTCGCCCGAGCCGGTCACCCGCGAGGTGCTGGCAAAGGTGGTCGGCCGCGACTGCAGCCTCGATCACCTCATCGACGACATCCGCGCCGAGTTGCGCGGCCGGCCCTATGAGCTGGTGGCGGTCGCCGGTGGCTGGCAGCATCGCACCCGGAAGAGCTTTGCAGAGGCGATCCAGGTGGCGACCGGGCGCGGCACCACCGAGACCAAGCCGCTGTCGCAATCCGAGGCTCTGGTGCTGCTGTGTATCGGCTACTTCCAGCCGATCACCCGCGGCGAGCTCAGCCAGTTCTTCGGCCGGGAGATCAGCCGCGACACCATCGGTCACCTGCGCCGGCTCGGCTTCATCGCTGCCGGGCCGCGCGCGCCGCAGCCGGGGGCGCCCTACACCTATGTGACGACCAGGGAGTTCCTGGCGCATTTCGGCTTCGATACGCTGCGCGACCTGCCGGACATGGACGCGCTCGAGGACGCCGGCCTGCTCAGCAAGGACAGACTGCTCGCGGGGGATATTCCGCTTGGACTCGGGGCAGGGGAGCCGGACGACGAGGAACTTGGGGAAGAAGTTGAGGCCGATGAGGAGAGCTGAGCGCTCTTGCTATTTCCCGAAGAAGCCTACGACCACGAGGATTGGTCTTTCGGCAGCCGATGATCGGGATCGTGGACCATGACCGTTTCGTCAGCGAGCAGATTGGCGGGAAAGATCACCAGATTTGTGCCGCCGGCATGGCGAAGCGACGGAAACAGGATGCCGCGAAGCCCGGCGGTGATCACGCGATCAGCGAGCTTCCAGGATGGCGGGACTTTTCCGTCGATGCGGGCAATGCGGCGCCACGCACAAGCCCAGTCCTTCCAGGTCTCATCCCAGACGCTCGGATCGTAACCCTGGGACAGGTCCACGACCTCGCCGAGCGTCACCGTGTAGGCGGCAAGGGTTGCCGGGGGCGTGATGCTGGCACCTTGCCGGTATTCTTCAAGGGCCGTCTGCGGCGCGCGGGAGAGATAAAGCGCCTCGACGCCGGGCCGGTTGAACCGGCCACCATCTATCGCGGCACCCGCGCCGCTGGTCGGCAGGAACGCCCACTTAGGTGTCAGATAGCGATGGAATATCTCGTCCGGACCGAGGCGGGCAATCCTCACCCGCGCGCTCCGTTCTCGAGATCGCGGATGAAGGCCAGCACCGCCTCTACCTGGCCATCGGCCACGAGCTCAGCCGCCGTGCGGTGTCCATAATCGGCGATCGGCTCGTTGCGGTACCAATAGATGGCCTTGTCGATGTCTCCGGTAAGCTCGGTGGCTGCCGAGATTACCTTCACCATCTCCCGCATCCGTCCCTGCAGCCGCTTGGAAGAGGGGTTGCGCAAGGTGTTGCGATGAACGCCGGTGAGCTGGGCCAGGTTGGCGACATTGACCCCAAGAGCCTTGGACAGGCGCTTTGGCGAGATATAGGGCGTGCGAGGCTCCTGAAGGCTGTCGACGAAGCCGGAAACCATGGCGGTGTGAGCAATCTGAGCCTGGGTCATGACGGCACCTCTATGATGTTACGCACAATATATGCACATCCAGAAGCACATCAAGCGCAGCGGGCGTCTGCCACATGGTGATCTTAAGCCATCCATTCTCCTGGTCCCGCGTCTCGCCGACAGTGACCCTTAGGCGACTTTCGGAACATCCGGTTTCGGGAGCTCTCCGGGCTTGTATGCCCAGCTTGATGCGACACCATTTCCTGGATCGCGAGGCGGGACCGACAGTTGCTCACAGAAAGACAAAAATATGCAGCGTGCTAATCATCTATTCGAACGAGTGAACTTTTGATCGAATCTAAACAAAATCAAGAGATATTATAATGTACGGGTCGCAACATTGATTTCCAATTTGATTGGCCTCAAATCGAACTCCTAATAGGATGAGGTGCGCAGATTTCAGATGCCAAGCAAGGATCGGTTGCGAGTACTTTTCGTCTCCGAGCGCTCGTCGGTGCTTGGCTTCTTCCGTCGCGCCACCGGCTCCTCTGCCATGGCGGAAGAGCTGACGCAGGAAACCTTCCTGCGCCTTGCAGCGACTGACGTGGCCGCGCTGGCCAATCCATCCGCGTATCTGCGCCGGATTTCGGTCAATCTCATTGCCGACGTCAACCGCAGCCATCTCCGTCGCAGGCTGACCGAGGCGGAGATCGACGACCTGCTCGATGTGCCGGATCCGGGCGCTGACCCTGAAGCCCGGCTCATCGCTCGGGACTGTGTGGACCGCGTGCTGACCGCCCTCGCGGAACTGCCGCAAAGAAGACGAGATATCGTTCTGGCCTCGCGGCTGGATGGTGTGCCGCACCGCGAGCTTGCCAAGAGGTACGGCATCTCCACACGAACGGTCGAGATCGAAATCAGCAAGGCGCTCGAGTCCTGCGCCCGGTGCCTGCTGGACTAGGCGCCGCACCCGTGGTCTCCCCGGTCTCACCGATATCGCCTATACAGAGCGGCAAGTTCCGCTTCGACTTGCAGTTATTGGGCGCGATGGAATCTATTGGAGACAAGGTGGGCGGCACGAATGGCGGCCGGAGGGAACTCGATGATGTGCAGCGCGAGGCCATTGGCTGGGTGACGCGCCTCACCTCCGGCGAAGCGACGGTCGAGGATGCCCAGCAGCTCCAGGCCTGGCGCGGACGCAGCCGGGCGCATGAGGAGGCGTTTCGTCTCGCCAGCCAGGCATGGCGTCATGCCGGACTTCCCGCGTGTGCGAAGCCCCGCCGGCCGGCATTGACGCGCCGGCTCATGCTCGCGGGGGCGGGCACGGCGCTCGCCGCCGGGTGGGCTGGGGTCTCGCTCGGGCTCCTCCCCGGCCTCGACCAGATCAATTCGGACTATGCGACCGGCGTCGGCCAGCAGGCTAGGTTCGCCCTGCCGGACGGGTCCATGGTCTATCTCGACGGCGCCACGGCGCTCGACGTCGACCTTACGCAGGATGCGCGCACGGCCAAGCTGGTGAACGGAGCCGCCGCTTTCGACATCGCGGCCGGAGCCCACCCCTTCCGTGTCACCGCAGGCCCCTGCGTGATTTCCGCCGACGATGCCGATTTTACCCTGACCGCCGGCTCAGGCCCAATCCGCGTCGAATGCACCCGTGGCAGCCTGTCCATTTCAGGGACCACCGTGGCCCGGCTCGATGCCGGCGAGCGGATCATCCTCACGCCCGACCACCCGGCAGTGGCGGAGCCGATGAACCCGACCATGGCCGGCGCGTGGCGGCGCGGGCTTCTGGTGTTCGAGAACCGTCCGCTGTCCGAGGTCGTCGACGACATCAACCGTCATCGCCGCGGCCGCGTCGTGCTGGCGCGACCCGGCCTAGGGGCTCGGCGGGTGGACGGCGTTTTCCACCTCCAGCGCCCGGACGAGATCGTGGACAACCTCGTCACCTCGCTCGCGCTCAGCGAGACGCGTCTGCCTGGAAACATCGTGATCCTGATCTGAAAATTTTTCGCCGTGCGGGATTCGGATTCCGCGCGCGCCGTCGTCTTGACTTAACGGGGCTGCCTTGACGCGTCCCCGGGCTTTAAGACGATGGGGATCACTGGACTATGACCGCAAACAGCCTGACCGCACGCGCGAACCGATGCCGGCACGTCAGCCACCGCCAACGATTGCTCGCCGGCTGTGCGCTGATCGTCCTGGCGGGCGTTGCGGCTCCCAGCCCCGGCACTGCGCAGACCCAGGCTGCGGCGACGCAGGCCGCCGTCTATGCCATCCCCGCCGGCCCGGTGTCCGGTGCGCTCGCGGCCTTCGGCGCAGCCAGTGGGGTGCAGATCGTCTATGACAGCTCAATCGCGCAGGGCCTGCGCTCACCCGGCGTGCACGGCGCGCGCACCAACGAACAGGCCCTTGCCGAGCTGCTCACGGGCACCGGCTTGAACTGGCGTTTCACCTCGCCGCGCTCGGTCACCATCGAGGCGCCGTCCTCGACTGTGGGGGCCGGTCCTGTGACCGCGCAGGATATGATCGAGCTCGACACGATCAGCGTATCGGGCGAAAAGCTGACCCGAGACCTCGCTAATGTCTATTCGAGCGTCGGCGTCGTCACTGGAGAGCAGTTCTTCGACTATGCCATCGAGGATCTCAGTGGTGCGCTGAACAAGCTCGCCAATACCCGTGTATCCGGCTCCAATCGCGGCAGCAGCGGCATCGTCATTCGTGGTCTGTCGTCCCAGGGCCTCACCTCGCCGACCAATTCCTCTCCCACCATCGCCGTGATCGTCGATGGTGCCTCGCAGAATGGCGAAGGTATTCAGCGCGGCAATCGCGGCACCTGGGACGTTGCCAATGTCGAGGTGTTCCGTGGGCCGCAATCGACCTTGCAGGGCCGCAACGCCATGGGCGGCGCGGTGGTCGTCAACACCAACGACCCGACCTGGCACTGGGAGGGTGCGGCCGAGTTCAATTATCTGGACTCGTCAGATTCCGGCTATCAGGGCAGTGGCGCCTTCATGCTGTCCGGTCCGCTGGCGGATAACCAGCTGGCCTTCCGCGTCGCCGGTGAGTATCTCGAAGGTGATCGCGGGATTACCTTCGCGGAACCCCTGAACGAGCCGCTGGACAATGACGAGTTCTCCAGCCTGCGCGCCAAGGTGCTGATCACGCCGGAACAACTCGATGGCTTTGAGGCGCTGATCACCGTCAGCTACAATTCCGACAAGCCCGGCTATCCGGTGGCGTCAGGCCCGAACTTCTTCGACCGCCGCTTCGACAGTGACGTCTCGGCAGCGGAACTGCGGTATACCGATGTCACGACGGTGATCGCCAACGTGTCGCAGCGGCTCGCGGACGGGATCAAGCTGCGCTCGGTCACAGCCTATATCGAAACCGATGCCGACATCTCCAGCCTGCCGGGCTCGACATTGTATCTGCGCGACGAGCTGCGCGCAGGGCAGGATTTCACCGAGGATCTCCGCCTTGAATTCGAAGAGGGCGTCCGCCCGCTGAGCGGCGTGATCGGGTTCAACTATGGCCGATTCAGCAACAAGCCGGACTCCGAAATCTGCCTCGCCGCGCCCGACTTCGGCATCGTCGATCCGATCCTCTACCAGGAGCTGGAAGGCAGCAATCTGATCACATCCTATGCAGCCTATGCCGATCTGCGCTACGCGCTGAACGATCGCTGGTCTGTGCTTTTCGGTGGCCGTCTCGGCTACGAGACCGTGGAGAACGCAGCAGACGGCCGAACCCTCAACCTGATCGAAACGATCATGACAGGGATACCGGCCTATGAAGCCACCAGTTACGACGCCGACGTCGGCTACCTCGTGGCGCTGCCCAAGATCGGTGTCGCCTACGCGATCGATCCCAGCCAGACGGTGGCCTTTACGGTAAGCGAAGGCTTCCGCGCCGGATTCTCGGCCATAGACGGCAGCGGCAACGTCTACGATGTCGAGCCTGAGACCTTGTGGTCCTATGAGGTGGCCTATCGCTCCAAGTGGCTGGACGACCGGCTGGAGATCAACGCCAACGGCTTCTACTACAAGTACAGCGACCTGCAGACCGACGTCGACGACCCCATCCTTGGCTATCCGCAAACCATCACTGCCAATGTGGGCAAGGCCCACGCTTATGGCGGCGAAATCGAGCTTCGCGCGCTGGTGACGCAGGAATTCACCGCCTTCGCTTCGGTAGGTCTGCTCAAGACCGAGTTCGATAGCGCAGTTCCGGCGGTGGGCATCGAGGTCGGAGGCGAGTTCCCCGAAGCACCGTCGGTAACCTTCAATATCGGTGGCATCTATCGCCATGCCTCGGGGTTCTTCGTATCCGCGGATCTCGCCTATACCGATAGCTACTATTCCACCGCCGACGTTGCCAACACGGCGGAGGAAGAGGTCTCGGCCTTCACCATCGTCAATGCCGCGATCGGCTACGAGGCGAAGAACTGGTCGATGACGCTGTTCGCGAAGAACATACTCGACGAGGAATATGTAACGGGCATCTCGATGAGCGGCAGCTCATCCTCGGCAACCCTCGGCGACGGACGCATGATCGGCGTGCGTGCGAGGGCGACGTTCTGAGCGTCTCAGTGACAAAGTCATGGTCGTGAGCGCACCGACGGACGGCCGCGAAAACACAACCGTGGCGGCGCGAGAGCTTCGCGCCGCTTTTGGCGTCATGGCGCAGCACTGGCCCTTGCCAGAGATGGAGATCGGGCCCATGGCGCCCGGCTTCACGCCCGTCCCGTCGCTGTTCGCTGACGACCGGTTCCTTGCCGCCATGCTGGCACGCCAGCAGGCAGGCACGCCCGGCCTCGACGCCAAGGGCGCGGCGGCTTACTTCATCTCCGAATACGCTGGCGTGCTCGGCATCGCCGCCGCCTCGCCTTATCTATCGCACGGTCTGGTATCGGCGTTCGTACCGGAGAACTGCGCGCTGGCCTTCGAACTGCCGGCCGAGAGCAGGCCGAAGGTGCGGCTGCGGCTGCTCTACCCGCGCTGTGTCATCGACCGGGCAGGCAATCCGCGCCGTAGCCCAAGCTGCCGTCCCGTCGATCGGGAGGGGTTACGGAGCCAGCTGCGCGAGGGGCTGGAGGCCCATATGGAGCCTCTGATCCATCGTCTGCGAGGGCGCACCGGTCTGCCCTGGCAGGCGATGTGGCGCCTCGTCTCGGATTCCGTCGCCGCACGTTTCCTGGAAGCCGGCCGGCAGTTCGGATGCGAGGAGGACGCGCAGACCGAGGCACTCGCCATACTGAAGGCGCCCGGCTCGCCCCTCGCCAACCGGCAGCTGCACTTCTTTGAGATCGTCATCCGCGACGAGGCGAGCTCGCGCCGCATCATCGCCCGTCGCAGCTTCCGCGCGCGCGGCGGCTGCTGCCGGTTCTACACCGCGCCGGGCGGCTCCTACTGCTCGACCTGCGTGCTGGTTACTCCGCACGAGCGCCGTCACCGCATCGAGGCGCAGATGCGCCGACGCCTCGGCCTGCCCGCGCTCGACGACACGGACTCCGCCGATGCCGCACACCCGAAAGACCTCTCTTCATGACATTACGGGCCGCTCTCGTTGCTTGCTGTACCGTGCTCGTCCTCTCCGTCGCTCCGGCCCAAGCGCAGGGCGGCTGCGACGGCCGGCTGATTGACGAGCCCGGCGTGCTGCATACGCCGGTCTGCGTGCCCAAGGATCCCGCACGCATCGTGGTAGTGGACCCGACCTTCAGCCTCGGCATGGGGCTGGAGCTTGACCTGCCGATCGTCGGGGCGCCTCTCAGACTGATGAGCGACCGGATTCTTCGCGATGAGGCAGTGCGCCGTGGCGTCGCCGATCTCGGCAGCTATTTCGAGCCGAGCATCGAGCGGCTGGTCGCGCTCAAGCCCGACCTCATCATCGGCAGTTCCCTGACCGACAGCGCCTATCCGTTGCTCTCGCAACTGGCGCCGACGCTGCTCATCTCGGCGGGGAACTGGAAGACCTATCTGTCGCGGCTGGCACAAGCCACCGGCCGCGAGCAGAAGGCTGCGGAATTGCTTGCCGCCTATGACGCCCGCGTGGCGGCGCTCAAATCCCGCATCCCCGACCAGCGCGTCTCCGTGGTGCGGATCACCTCCTGGGATTTCCAGGTCAATCTCGATGCGCCGGACGCCTATGGCCCGTTCTCGGTGCTGCGCGATGTCGGCGTGCGCCGAACCGACTATGAGACCGCGCAAGGCAACGCCACGCTGAAGCGGCCCGATTGGGAGGAGCTCGACAACCTTCAGGGCAACATGCTGCTCTACATCGTCGGAGGCGCGAACAACTCGGATACCAATGGCCGGCACGAGGAAGTCACCGGCAATCCACTCTGGCGCATGCTTCCGGCGGTAAGGGCCGGACGCGTCTACCGGGTGGATGCCGGCACCTGGATGGAGTTTAGCGGAACGACCTCCGCCCATCGCGTGCTGGACGACATCGAGCGCCTGATCATTGCCAAACCCTGACGCCGTCCCGCCGCGCCACCGCAAGAATCGACGGGCGCTCGGCCTCGTGCTGCTCGTTGCCCTGGTGCCGCCGATGGCACTGTGGGCCCTGACGGTAGGCAATTCGCAGATCGCCCCCGGCGTGTGGCTCGACGCCCTGATGCGGCCGGACGGCTCGCGCGAGCATATCTTGCTGCTGGACGTACGCCTGCCCCGGATGCTGGCCGCACTTCTGGTCGGCGCACAGCTGGCCGTTGCCGGCGCCATCATGCAGGCAGTAACCGCCAATCCGCTGGCCTCCCCGGGCCTCCTCGGCATCAATGCCGGCGCCGCCTTCGCTGTCGTGCTGGCTCTCGCCTTCACCGGTATCGACGCCAGCAGCAGTCTGGTCTGGTTCGCGTTCGGCGGAGCGGGTGTCGCAGGGCTCTGCGTCTATGCGCTGGGTTCGATCGGCCGCGGCGGAGCGACGCCACTGAAACTTGCTCTGGCCGGCGCGGTACTGACCGCCTTCCTGACCTCGTTCACCACCAGCCTGCTACTGCTGAACCAGGGTACGCTGGACAATCTGAGACTGTGGGCGGCCGGCAGCCTCACAGGGCGATCGCTGTCGACCGTGGCGGAACTCGCGCCCTACGGTCTTGCCGGGCTGGCCTGCGCTCTTGCCGCCGCGCGCCCGATCATGACGCTGAGTCTTGGCGCCGACCTCGCCAGCACGGTCGGGCAGAACGTGGTGCGGTGGCGGCTGCTCGCGGGATTGCTGGTGATGATGCTGGCGGGTTCCGCCGTGGCACTTGCCGGTCCGGTCGGCTTCGTCGGCCTCGTCGTTCCCCATGCCGCCCGGCTTCTGGTGGGCGCCGACTACCGATGGATCATGGCCTACAGCGCCCCCCTCGGCGCGCTGCTGGTCCTTGTTGCCGATACCGGCATCCGCGCGCTCGCCGGCATCAACCTGCCGGTCGGCATCACCATGGCGCTGATCGGCTCCCCGGTGTTCATCGCACTGGCGCGCCGGCGCAGCGGGATGATGCGATGAACCGCGGTTTGGTGCTTCTCGTTCTTCTGGTGTTGATTGTCGCGGCGCTGTCGCTGAGCTGGGGCGATCGAGGGCTTGCGCCGCAGGACATTCTCGCGGCGCTGCACGGCGACCCGATCGCCGCGACGATCCTCGGCACGGTACGTGCGCCGCGCGTCGCGACCGCGCTGCTGGTGGGCGCCTGCCTCGGCGTGGCCGGTGCCATCACCCAGGCGGTGATGCGCAATCCGCTCGCAGAACCCGGACTGCTCGGCATCAACAGCGGGGCGAGCCTCGGCGTCGCGCTGCTGGTGATCGGCGTGGAGGGAGCGGTCGGACATCTCATGCCGCTCGCCGGTTTTGCCGGGGCGGCGCTCGCTGCCACCGCGATCTATGCGCTGGCATGGCGAGGCGGCACCTCGTCGATCCGGCTGATACTGGTCGGCATCGGCATTGGTGCAGCGACGGGCGCGTTGACCTCGCTGCTCACGGTCTTCGGCGACATCCGCGATGTGCAGCGGGCGATTGCCTGGATGGCGGGCAGCATCTACAACGCCGATTGGACGAAGCTCCGATGGCTGGCCGTGTGGTCGCTTCCGGCTTTTGCCATCACGTGCTGCCTCGCCCGCGATCTCGATCTGTCCGCCTTCGACGACGATGTGGGCGGTGCGCTCGGCCTGCCGCTGCAGGCGATGCGCGCCGTGCTGATCGCCTTGTGCACCCTGCTCGCCGGGGCGTCGGTGGCGGCGGCAGGGCCGATCGGCTTTGTCGGCCTGCTGGCGCCGCAGCTGGTGCGCGGCCTGTCCTCCCGCCACGCGATCCGGCTGCCGGCGGCCGCACTCTGCGGGGCGCTCCTGCTGGCTGGTGCCGATCTGGTCGGACGGCTCGTGCAATTGCCCGCAGGACTTCTGACGCCCTTGATCGGCGTGCCGTTCATCGGGCTCCTGCTGTGGGGGCGAAGGAATGACTGAACCGACATCTCCGGTGCTGCTGCACGCGCACGACGTTACCATCGGCTATCACGGCCGGGACATCGTGAACCGCCTGTCGATCGACATTGAGCGCGGCCAGTTTACCGCCCTGCTCGGCCCGAATGGCTGTGGCAAATCCACCCTGTTGCGTGCTCTTGCGGGGCTGCTTGCCCCCAAGTCCGGTGCGATCAGTCTGGAGGGGCAGCCGATCGCGCAGCTCTCACGCAAGCAGATGGCACGGCGACTGAGTTTTCTGCCTCAGATACCGCGTGCGCCGGACGACATCACGGTGCGCGATCTGGTGGAACAGGGTCGTTACCCGCATCGCCGCGCTCTTGCTCCCTGGTCGGCGGCCGACCGGGCGGCCTGCACCGAGGCGCTGGAGCTGACGCATATGGTGGCGCTGGCGGAGCGTCCGCTCGCGGCGCTCTCGGGCGGGCAGCGGCAGCGCGCCTGGCTGGCGATGACGCTGGCGCAATCCGCCGACATATTGCTGCTGGACGAGCCCACCACCTATCTCGACATGGCCCACCAGCTGGAGCTGCTCGCGCTGCTGCGCCGGCTGGTCGACGAGCGCGGCAAGACCATTCTCGCCGTGCTACACGACATCAATCAGGCTGGGCAGTTCGCTGACAAGCTGGCCCTGCTGAGCGATGGCGAGATCACCAGCATGGGGCCACCGGCCGATGTCATAACCGCCGAGGTCGTTCGGACGGTGTTCCATGTCGAGGGAATGGTGCTGGTCAATCCGATGGCGCCGTGCCCGCTCTTCCTGCCGAGGACTGCGGTATCGAGCATCGACGCCGCGGGTGACGACACTACGTGAATCTAGGCGTCTGCGCCGGAACTATCAAGGTAGGGACGACCTGCGCTCTCCCTGACGCGGTGCTCATGCACCGCTTTGGGCAGCGAGTGCAAATCGTCCTGATCCGAACGGTACCGGCTGTAATGAGGAACACCCCACGTTTGTCAGATACGCGGTCTCCTTTCGCGAGACCGCCTTTCGAGGATTGAGCAAATTCTGGTTTTGACCCAAAGCAGCCCTCCAGACACGCCGCTGCGAACGTCAGCCATGCGCCGCCAACCCGGTCGTTTGCCGAGCCGTTGGTCGCGCCCGAAAGCCGTCATTTAATGGGTTACGGGTCTCAGACGTCCGCCACGAAGCTGATTTCGATCCTAAATGGCGCGGAGGGATGGATGCTTTGCGGGTTCTATATCAGCGGTCTTAACCCCAAGGCTCTGCTGTTCTTTCTCGCTCCAGCCGCAGTTCACGTCAGCCAGCTCGGACTGGCTACTGTCACTGCAACTGACCGTGCTCGGCGCTATCACACGGTCACCCGCATGCTCGCGGCCATCGGCCATGATCCGCGGACGCCGATCACCACATTGCGGCTGCGCGCCGAATTCATCTCCGACGCCGAGACGCGCGAGAAGATGCAGTCGACTCTGGACGAACTGCGCGCCATGACCGAGGCCATGCTCGCCCGGATGTTCCTGCCGCATGGCGCGGGCGAGCAGGGCGCGTGTGAAAACGCCGGCGCCGAGACCAAGCTCGATCGGGCCCGCTCCGACGGGGCGGCCGCGCGACACGCGGGGCATGCCCAGAGGAACTCGAATGCCTCCTTCATGGGTGTGTCTCATGGGGAACGTGTTGGGTTCGATTTGCGCTGCGACGTCGACGCGACCGGCCGCAAAATCGGGCGGCCTCTTCAGGCGCTGCATGACCCGCCATCGGGGTGTGGCGTGCTCACGCCGGTCGGAGAATAGCGAACAAGGCCACCTCTGCGGCGAGCAGGCAGCGAGAGCCGCCGGGGCGAACCGGGCCGAGCGACGAGCGGATGCGACCACTTCCGCTACG
The DNA here is from genome assembly GCF_018390555.1 of Ancylobacter oerskovii. Classification (GTDB taxonomy): domain Bacteria; phylum Pseudomonadota; class Alphaproteobacteria; order Rhizobiales; family Xanthobacteraceae; genus Ancylobacter; species Ancylobacter oerskovii. Next base: position 78,658 of record NZ_JAHBGB010000046.1, read on the forward strand.
AGTAATGGAAGCACTTCCCGCGCTTCGATATTTGAACTCGCGCAGCCATGCCTGCATGCCGCGCTGCCAACATCATCCGCTCCCGCAGAAGGGTGCCGCAACGGCGGATCTACAGGCCGCGTTCCGCGTCGCGGTCCAAAGGAGCAATGCCCGCACGCAACCGTCAGCGCCTTTTCTGCAAGGCCAAGCGCGGCACCGTGATCATCTGGAGGATCCGGCAGGTTTTTTGCGCTTTTTGGCATTTGTCATTGCGTAGCTGGCGCATAGCTTTGCAACATGATGACGTAAGGCCATGCGGATGCAATGAAGGTAAAATTTCTTCCTGAGAAGGAAAATATGGAGCGTCGAGGGTATCCCGGAAATGGCGGAGACGGGCACCCCGCATCGATTTGCCCTAGGAAGGGCAAATGAGATGCTCAGATCGGTCATCTCCATTGTCCCGCCTGTCTCGTTAATCTTGGCAGGATAGCTCTTCAGGCTGTATCTGCTTTTCTTGCTCCCTTCATCAGACAAGATCGTCGGAACGTGAGAACCGCCAAGCTCCGGCCTCCGAGGATGATCAGCGACGGAGATGAGCGTCGCTGCAGATCGCCGCACCGCCTCATGGCGCCCCAGAACCGGTAGCTCCGGCAGCCCGCCGCGAGACCAGGAGCGGCGGCGGCCCCTTCGACAATCCGGCAACACAGGGCACTGGCTCAGACCCAGAACATGCCCGGGAGACCATCGATGTCCTGGTCGTACGGCTACTTCACCGACCTGAATTATTCATACGGATATTATCCGGAGATGAGCCCGAGCCTGCTTCGTCTGGTCTGCCTCGGGCGGGGAGTAGAGCCGCAACTGCCCGAGGAGCCGACTTATCTTGAGCTCGGTTTTGGACAAGGCGTGTCGCTCAAGGAGAATCCGATACTTGGCCATCATCTTGAAAAGCTGACGTCTCAAACCCCCAACTATATCGCCCACGAATATCTGAATGCGGATTGGCATTTGGAACAGTTTTCCGACATTGCCCGCAGTCTTGACGAGGCCAAACTAACATTTGTCGGTTCGGCCCGTCTGCTCGACGACATCGACGCTCTCCAGCTCAGCGCCAAGGGAAGAGCGCTGGTTTTGCGGATTGGCCACCCGATCATGCGGGAGACGGCACGCGATTATCTGATGAACCGGCGTTTCCGATGCGACGTCTTCGTCAAGGGCGCGCGCAGGCTTTTGGGAAGCGAGCACCGGGACGCCTGGCAGGCGCAAACCTTCGTGCTGGTGAGACCGCCCGAGGATATCCCGACGAAGATACCGTGCAGCCGGGGAGAGGCCGAATTGCCGGCGGACAAATATGCCCCGGTCACCGCGCTTCTGTCCGACGATGGATTCCGCCGAAACGGATCGACGAGCTGGTGCGGCATCCAAAGCTGCGGGGATGGAAACCTCAGGAACTCATCGAGGTGCTGATGGTGCTGGTCGGGGCAGGTCTCGCCGCGCCCGCACAGCAACCTTCGGAGAAGGAGCGCCAGCGTTGCAAGGCGTTGAACGACCATATTCTTCAACGCGCGCTGGTCAGCATGGACCTGCATCATATGGTGTCGCCGGTGACCGGCGGCGGCATCAACATGCCCCATATGGCGCAGCTGTTCGTTCGAGCCGTCCGGGACGGCTGCCCTGATGCCGATGCCCTGGCAAATGATGCCTGGAGCTTCCTCGACAGCATCGGCGAGCGGCTGCTGAAAGACGGAAAGCGGGTCGAATCGCGGGACGACAATTTTCGCATGCTCAGGGTCTCGGCGCAGAGCTTTCTCACGGTCGCTCGCCCGCTCCTTGAGGGCCTGGAGATCCTCCCTCGGGACTCGAAGCCTGTGCGGATCGCGGCCTCGGACCGCCGATAAGCGCCCCCTCACGCGGCGTGAGCGCGTGCCCCACGGAAAAGGCAGCATCCCATGAATGTCATGGCAGGACCGGATCCGGTACTCGGCCACATTCTGACCGTCACCCGCAAAGCCGATGATCATCGTGCCGCGGTCGAACGCGCCGGCGGACTGTTGTCGGTCGGCGACCAACAGCGCGATGCCGACAGGATAGCCGACATGCTCTTTGTCGAATCGCAACGTTTCCTCTCGGATCGAAGACCTTCGACCGTGGAGGGCGTGGCGGCGTTGCTGGATTTCGCGCTGAGTGATGTCGGGCAATATGTCTTACCTCATCTGACGGTCGAGGGGAGGCCCTTCCTTCCTGCCCTGATGCGGGTGTGCGCTGACGCGTTGGCAAAGCAATGCCGCGAGTCGAGGCGCGCGTAACGCACCGCCCAGATCCGCCATTGTCCCGGCACGAACCGCCATTTTCGGACGATTGGAAAGATATCGCGGATTTTGCCGCATGGAGCGTTTCCACGGTCACGCTATCTTATCGCTGAACTATGGAGCGATATCGTGATCTGGCCCACGCTTCATTCCACAACGACCCGTTCAGGCAAGTCGCTGCACGAGATTTCGAGAGATATTCTTGTAATATTCTTGATCGCGTCCGTGTTAGTCTTCTCGCCTCCCACATCCAGGAGGCCGAAGAAGCTCGCCTGTTCCAGCAGCGCTGTGCGGCCTGCACAGCATGGAGGTCGGCCAGAACAAGGCGGCTCCGCACCTCTCGGGCGTTGTCGGACGAACCGCCGGCCGCGTCGACGACGCCACCTACTCGGATGCGATGCGCTCTTCCGGCGTCGTCTGGGATGCCCGATCCCTCGATACTTTTCTCACGGCGCCGGGCCGCATGGTTCGCGGCACACGGATGACCGTCGCCATCCCCAATGCGGCCCAGCGCGCGGCGATCATCCAGTGTCTGCAGGATCGATCGGCGCGCTAGAAGTCAGGAGCAGCACCCATGACAGCCTTTACCATCAACGGGCGTGCGGTCGATGTCGCCGCCCAGCCCGATACGCCGCTTCTCTGGGTGATCCGGGAACATCTGAAGCTCACCGGCACCAAGTTCGGCTGCGGAATTACCCAATGCGGGGCCTGCACGGTCCACATTGATGGCGAGCCGACACGCTCCTGTCAGACTTTCCTGGAGGACGTCGCGGGGCGGCGGGTGACGACCATCGAGGGCCTGTCGCCCGATGCCAGCCATCCCCTGCAGAAGGCCTGGATTGCCGAGCAGGTACCGCAATGCGGTTACTGCCAATCCGGGCAGATCATGCAGGCGGCGGCGCTTCTCCAGCGCACGCCCGCCCCCACCCGTGACGAGATCGTCGCGCACATGGACGGCAACATCTGCCGCTGTGGAACCTATGTCCGCATCATCGGCGCCATTCAGCGCGCCGCGCGCGAGGGCTGAGCATGGACCGCACCCCGCAGTTCCAGAGCCGCGCGCTGTCGCGGCGCAGCTTCCTCGTCACGGCGGGCGGCCTCGGCATCGCCGTCGCGTTCGGCAGCCAGGCTGATCTTGCCCGCGGCGCGGCGACGGCGCCCGTCGCCCTAGGCGAGTTCCGCCCCAATGCGTGGGTCACGATAGCGGCCGACGGTACCATCAGCATCATCGCGCCGGCCGTCGAGATGGGGCAGGGCATCACGACGACGCTGCCGCTGCTCGTTGCCGAGGAGCTGGATGCCGATTGGAGCCGCGTGCGCGTGGTGCAGGCGCCCTCCGACGCCGAGACCTATGGCAATCCCGGCTTCTACGGGATTCAGCTCACCGGCGGCAGCGAATCGACGCGCGGCTATCATTCGCTGCTTCGCCTGACCGGGGCTCAGACCCGCCTGATGCTCATGGCGGTCGCTGCCGGCATGCTGAGCGTGCCGGTGAGGGAGTTGACGACCGAGCCCAGCAAGGTCGTGCACCAATCCTCAGGCGAGTCCCTCGATTATGGCGAGATCGCCGCCAAGGCCGTCGTTCCGGATCCGCTGCCGCAGGCGACCGAGGCCGATCTGAAGCCGCGCGGCAGGTGGCGCTATATCGGCAGCCGGGCGATTCCCCGCGTCGACGTGCCGTCCAAGGTCAACGGGACCGCTGTCTTCGGGATCGACGTGCAGCTTCCCGGCATGCTCTACGGGGCGGTTTTGCGGCCACCGGTCCAGGACGAGCGGCCGGACGCCATCGACGCCGACGAAGCGCGCAAGGTGCCGGGGGTCACCCATGTCGTCCCGTTGCCCTATGGCGTGGGCATCATCGGCGAAACGGTCGAAGCGACGAAGCGCGCGAAGGATCTGCTCAACGTCACCTGGAGCACGACATCGCGCGTCCGCACCTATACCAGCGGGCGGCTGCTGGATGAGTACCGCGCCATCGGCCGCGACAGCGGGAAACGGGGGGTCTCCGCCCATGCCGATGGCGACGCCGAGGCCGCGATCGCCGGCGCGGCGACGGTGATCGAAGTCGACTATCTGAGCGACCATGTCGCCCATGCGACGATGGAGCCGATGAACGCCACCGCGCGCGTGACCGGCGACAGGGTCGAGATCTGGGCGCCGACGCAGGGGCCGACCGGCACGCAGGGCTTCGCGGCCGAGGTGGCGGGCACGACGCCCGACAAGGTGAAGGTCAACACCACCCTTCTCGGCGGCGGCTTCGGCCGCAAGGCCGAGGCCGACTTCATCATCGACGCGGTGTGGCTGGCCAAGGCGGTGGAGGGACGGCCCGTCAAGGTCATCTGGAGCCGCGAGGACGACGTCCGGCACGACAAGTTCCGCCCGCTCGAGGCGCAACACGTAAAGGTGGGGCTCGATGCGGAGGGGAACATCGTCGGCTGGCGGCATCGCATCGTCGCCGACTCGATCTTTGCCCGGACGCTGCCGCCGGTTTTCGAGCAGGCGGGCGGTCACGATGACGTCGTGACCGAAGGTGCGAAGTTCAACTATGCCGTCCCTGCCCATCAGATCGAATATCTACGCCAGGATCGCGGGCTCGCCATCGGATTCTGGTTCGCGGTCGGTGTCGGCTATACGAGGTTCGCGATCGAATGCGTGGTCGACGAGATCGCCGCCGCCAAGGGCGCCGATCCCGTCGCGTTCCGGCTGGAACTTCTCAAGGACCAACCCCGCGCCCGGCACGTCATCGAGACCGTCGCTCGCATGGCCGAGTGGGAGCGCGCGCGCGAGGGGCGAGGGCTCGGCGTCGCCTACTCCGACGCGTTCGGCTCACATTGCGCTCAGGTCGCCGAGGTTTCGCTCGACCGCGACACAGGCGCCATCCGGGTGCACAAGGTGTGGTGCGCGATCGATCCGGGCGTGGCGATCCAGCCCCTCCATATCGAGGCCATGATGATGACCGGCATCACCAACGGTACCGGCCATGCGCTGTTCGAACAGATCAATGTCGTCGATGGCGAGGTCCAGGAATCGAATTTCGATACGTACCGGTTGATCCGCATGTCCGAGGCGCCGGAGATCGAGGTGGCGGTGGTACCGACGCCGGAAAGCCCTGTCGGCGGCATCGGCCAGGCGGGCCTTCCGCCCACCGGACCGGCCATCGCCAACGCGGTCGCGCGACTGACCGGAGGTGTGCGGCTTCGACACTATCCGTTCACTGCGGAACGCGTGAAGGCGGCGCTGGAAGCCTAGATCGTCTTCATGCCGCCCTCCGGCAAACTCCTTCCTCGATGTCGAGGTCGGACGGCGTATCGGCGCGTGGTTGGCGACCACAGGGCGTCCGCAGGGGACGGGCAAACGAGTTCCGGACGACTGCGAAGATATCGTGGATCATCCAGCATGGATCGTCCTCGGGCGATGCCCTAGCTTCGTCCCGAACAAGAAGGGTGACGGCAGCGCCTCCGCCGGCCGGCCCGCGGGACCGGCCGCCGCCGGATCACTATCGGAGTCGAGCATGATCGTTGTCACGGCGCCGACCGGCCATATCGGCCGTCAGGTCGTCCGGAACCTTCTGCATTCGGGCGCTCTGGTCCGAGTGGTTACGCGCGATCCGTCGCGGCTGGCCGCAGAGGTGCGGACCAAGGTCGAGATCATCCAGGGCTCGCACGGCGACGCCGGCGTTGTGCGCAAGGCATTCGCGGGCGTCGACACCGTGTTCTGGCTTGTGCCTCCGGATCCCCAAGCCGTCTCCGTCGCGGCGGCCTTTGTCGATTTCACGCGTCCAGCGGCGGCAGCTCTCAGAGAGCAGGGCGTCAAGCGCGTGGTTGCGATCACCGCGCTCGGGCGGGGTTCGCCCCTCGCCGACAGGGCGGGTTTCGTCACCGGCTCGCTGGCCATGGACGACCTGATCACCGGGACGGGCGTGGCGTTCCGCGGCCTCGCCATGCCGTCCTTCATGGACAATATCGCCCGCCAGGCGACCGCGATCAGGGATCGGGGCAGGTTCTTCCTGCCGATCTCTGGCGATCTCAAACTTCCGAGCGTCGCCACGCAAGACATCGCCTCCGTCGCGGCACGCTGGCTGCTCGATGACAGCTGGACGGGCCAGAGCGAGGTGCCGGTTCTCGGTCCCGCGGACATCTCGTTCAATGACATGGCCCGCACCATCTCCGATGTGCTCGGCAAGGCGGTCGCCTACCAGCAGATCGGCTTCGACGCCTATAGGGCGCGCTCCATGCAGTTCGGCATGTCCGAGGCGATGGCGCAGGGAATGACGGACATGGCCCGGGCCAAGGACAAGGGCCTCGACCTCGTCGTGCCGCGGATGCCGGAACATGCGACGCCGACCGACTTTCGCCAGTGGTGCGAGGGCACGCTCAAGCCCGCCGTCCTCGGCTGAGCCGGCTGCCCGTGAACATTGCCGCCGCTCTCCCGGCTCAAGGTCCGGGAGAGCGGCGGCGTCGAGATCGATACGCGACCGTTTGCAGATCGGGCGACCGATGCCGCATCCTTATCAAGATCTTCGCAAAGGTCCGGTTCTCAATGGATCCACTCTCGCAAGTTCTCTCGTTGCTTCGACCGCAAAGCTATATTTCCTCGGGCTTCCACGCCGGCGGAGAATGGTCGGTGCAGTTCGGCGACCAGAGCCAGCTCATCAAATGCTATGCGGTCGTATCGGGCTCGTGCTGGCTACAGGTCGAGGGTGTCGCCGAGCCGCTGGCTCTTGAGGAGGGCGACAGCTTCGTGCTGCCGAGCGGCCAGCCCTTTCGTCTGGCCAGCGATCTCGACCTGCCGCCCGTGGCGGCCTCGGACATCTTCCCTGCCGCGCGGCGCGGCGGCGAGGTCTTTATCAATGGCGGCGGCGACCTCTTCATGGTCGGAAGCCGGTTCGGCGTGAGCGGAGGTCATGCCGGAATGCTGCTGGCGATGCTCCCGCCGGTCGTTCACCTGCGTAAAGCATCGGACCAGGCGGCACTGCGCTGGTCGGTCGAACGGATGATGCAGGAATTGCGCGAGGGCGAGCCAGGCGGTCATCTGATTGCCCAGCATCTCGCCCACATGATGTTGGTTCAGGCGCTACGCGCTCATCTAATGGAAGGATCCGGCGACGGCGTGGGGTGGTTCTTCGCCCTGGCGGACAAGCAACTCGCCAAGGCGATCGCCGCCATCCACTCCGATCCCGCCCGTCGCTGGACGTTGCAGGAGCTTGGCGAGGTGGCCGGGATGTCCCGATCGACCTTCGCGCTGCGCTTCAGGGAGGCGGCCGGCGAAACGCCGATGGAGTATCTCAGCCGCTGGCGGATGCTGCTTGCCTGCGATCGGCTGGAAACGTCCGGCGATCCGGTCTCCGTCATCGCGCCTGCGATCGGGTACGAATCCGATAGCGCATTCAGCACGGCGTTCAAGCGGGTGATGGGTTGCTCGCCGCGGCAATATGGCCGCATGCCCAAGCCGGCTTCCCCGCAAAGCAGCGCACAGGCCGCGACGCGGCTTGTGGCGAACTAGGGAGCAGCCGTACAAACGGCAACTGCTCACCCGTCCGGCGTCCTGACCCTCGGGCCGGGCTTTGCATCGACCGGCTGCAACAAGCCCGGACGGCTGGCTTGTCGTTCGCTGATCGACAGATGGCGATGAACGGCACGACGTCATCCTGACCGTCAAGGCACGGGCCAACGGTTAGCAGACCGATCCCGCCCTCTGTTGACGTCTCCCGCCCGGTTCGGGATCTTCCATGATCAACCTACTTCGGGGGTGGCTACGCAAGCGCGCCGCCGCTGCGGCTTCTTCTTGCCGGCCTCCGGTCGCCGAGAGGTCGCGGGCACTCAGTTTTAAACTGTATCAATTCTTGTCAGGAGCCGACTTCTGAGCCGTCTCGCGACATCTTCCTTTGCGGAGGGCATGGTTCTGCGACAGCGCGAACCTAGCCTGCGATCCCGTCGCACCGGATTCAAAGGGAGGTTCAAGTCATGGCTCGATTGACCGTCAACGGCCGCGTCGAGGAGTTCGAGGCCGAGCCCGACACGCCACTCCTGTGGGTCCTGCGCGAGCAGCTTGACATGACCGGCACCAAGTTCGGCTGCGGCATCGCCCAATGCGGTGCCTGCACCGTGCACATAGACGGCGTGGCGACGCGCTCCTGCGTCATGCCGGTCTCCTCCATCGAGGAAAGCCAGAAGATCGTCACCATCGAAGGACTCTCGCCCGATGGCTCGCATGCGGTGCAGAAGGCCTGGCTGGCGCTCGATGTGCCCCAATGCGGCTACTGCCAAGCCGGCATGATCATGGCCGCCGCCAGCCTGCTGCCGACCAACCCGCAGCCGAGCGACGCGGACAT
>NZ_JAHBGB010000005.1 GCF_018390555.1 Ancylobacter oerskovii
CATGAGGCCAAAAATCAACCCAAGGACTCTCTCCTAAGCCGGAGGAGAAAAGGGTCTCAGGTCACCGGCCGAACGCGTCACTTCCATTTCAAGGTCCAACGTCCGGGCGGCCGCATCCTCACAACCCAGCTCTACTTTCCCGGAGAGCCGCGAAATGTCGGAGATCGACTCTTTCACGAGACACTCCTCCTCGACATAAAGCAAACCGATGACGGACGGTTCGGCCGTTTCGACTTCGTGGTGTGACTGCAAGCAAAGGGGTCCAGTCGCCAAGCCTACGCCCGCCTCACCGCAGCGTCCCCCGGCAACTCGCCCATGGCGGCAGGGCTGACGTCAGGCATTGAAGCCGGCGTCCACGTTGAGAACCGCGCCGGTAATCAGGCTAGCCGCGGGACCGACAAGAAACGTCACGGCGTTGGCGACCTCACGGGGCTCCCCGAATCGGCCGAGCGAGGTGAGGCTCCGCTGATAGTCGGCATTCTCGCCATTAGCCGGATTCATTTCCGTGTCGGTTGATCCAGGCAGAACCAGATTCACGGTAATGCCGTGAGGGCCGAGTTCACGCGAAAGGCCCCGCGTAAACGACAAGAGGGCCGACTTCGACATGGCGTAGGCCGTGACCCCCGGGAAAGGGACACGTTCGGCGAGCGCGGAGCCAATGGAGATGATGCGCCCGCCCGACGTTAGGTGCGGGATCGCCGCCTGGGCGAAAAGGACTGGCGCGCGAACGTTGACATCAAGCATGGCTTGTAAGTCGGCCAATGCCAGATCCGTTGTCATCCCAGCCGTTCCGATGCCCGCGCTGTTCACCAGAATGTCGAGCCCTCCAAGGGTATCGACCGTCTCGGTGACGGCGCGGCGAATGGCTTCCGGGTCGGCGCTGTCAGCATGGATGGCAAGCCCGCGCCGGCCTTTCTCCTCGATCGAACCGACCACCGTCGCGGCCCGATCAGCAGAGCGCTGATAGGTAAAGGCGACATCGGCCCCATTTTCGGCGAGCGCAATCGCGATCGCGGCCCCTATTCCCCGTGAGCCACCGTTCACCAGGGCGCGCTTTCCAAGCAATTCCATGAGCATCTCCTTTTATGCAGCGATCGATGCATAAAGCGGTAGATCCATTGCAAAACGCCGTCAACTAATTTATGCAGTGATCGATGCAAAATAAAGCTCCGACATCTCCAGCTTGTCCAACGTCGGCTCCCCGCACGCGCGGTCGGCCGCGGGAATTTGATCGCGTGGCCGCCCTCGCAGCCGCGACCAGGCTGTTCTGGATCAGGGGTTACGAGGCGACATCGATCGCCGATCTGACGGATGCCATGGGAATCGGCACAAAGAGCCTCTATGCGGCCTTCGGCTCGAAGGATGCGCTCTACTTGGAATCGCTTCGGTATTATTGCACGACTTATGAGGGATTGGTCTGGACTCGTTTCCGGAAGGCCGCGACCGCGCGGGAGGCGGCTCTGGCATTTCTCCAGGATTCCGCAACGGCCATGACGGGTGGAGACTGCGACCTGCCGCATGGTTGCATGGCGACGCTCGCGATCGTGGGCAGCGAAGGGCATTCCGAACTTGGCGATTTCATGCGAGCGACACGCGCAGGTGGCTTCGATCTCCTCAAGGCCCGCTTCGACAAGGCGAAAAGCGACGGTGACCTCCAGATCACGGCAGACACGACCAAGCTGGCGAGGTTTGTGCAGACCGTACAAAGCGGCATGGCGATCCGCGCCCGTGACGGAGCGGATCGCGCCGAACTCGCGGCCGTCGCGGATCTCGCCCTGGCCGGCTGGGACCAGATCACGGCCGCCATTGATCATGAGATACAGGCAAAGGCCTGATCCTCACGGCAGCGACGGACTTATCGTATCAGGGATGTCCGCGGCCGCCCTACGTGTCCCAATACCGGCAATACGCGGCGTCTTGCGACGCTGAATGCGGTAGACAGCGGCCGGAGGCACGTTTGCGAAGGTGCCGCCCAAATAGGTGGCCTTGAGGCCCAACCGGTCGAGCAACGGACGCGATACCGGACAGCGCGGGCCATAGGTGAACTGATAGAACGCACCGTTAGCGCGAAGATGCGTGAAGGCGCCTTCCAGGATCGCATAGACCGTTCGCGGCGACATCGACAAAAGCGGTAGGCCGCTGATGACAGCCCCTGCTGGGCTGTCACCGAAGAGCTCGACGTCGCGCAATCGCGCCGCATCCATGCACAACGTCTTCGCACGCGGGAAATCGGCGTTCAGCTTTGCGGCGAACGCCGAACCGAATTCGATGAGCGTAAGGTCCTCCTCGGCAACCCCGCGTGCCAGCAGCGCGCGGGTGAACACCCCCGTTCCGGGACCGAGTTCGAGGATCGGCCCGGTCTCCGCAGAAACCTCCGATAGGATCAAAGCTGTCAGAGCTCGCCCGGATGGCGCAACGGCCGCAACCCTGAGCGGTTCGGATAGCCAGGCGCGGAAGAACTGGAGGGTCTCCGACGACTTGTTCAGCATGCTTGATCCTCCGAGGAAGTCCGGCACCAACTGGTTCGCCCAAGCAGGCGCCAGACCAACACGGACAGCGTCTCAACCGCCAGAAAGAGGAGCAGGAACTTGATGGCCAAGGCTGATGCATTGAGGTCGGGAATCGACTGCGCGGCCGCGTAGCCCGCGGTGAGGAGCACCCCATTCCATACGGCGATGCCCACCAGCGTGCCGGTAGCAAAGCGCCACGCATCCAGGCGAAGAAGCGCAGCTGCCAGCGGCGCAACGAACCGGACTGTCGGGATGACCTGCGCAATCAGGGACAGACTCCGGTCACGCGCTCGAAAGGAAATGAGCATCCGGTCGATGCGCGTCGATGGCAGACCCACAAGCCGCCCGGTTCCGTACAAGAGCATGCCGGATACATTCTGCCCGACGGCCCGGACGACGAGGAACAACGCCAGACTGGCGAACACGCTTCCGCAGGTCGTCAAGATGAAGGCGGCCGGGAGCGACCAGTGGCCTTCGACCGCAGCCATGCCGATGGCGACCAGCATCGCGTGGGACGGCAAGGCCGGGATGACGCGCTCCGCCAGTCCGGCTGCAAACAGACCGAGCATTCCGTAAAGAGCGATCCAGTCGACGAGACTTGCGAGAGGATCCATCCCTCAGACCTCCGCAACAAGGTTAGATCCACTCGGATGGGTGTGGAGAGGTGTTGCCGCCGCGGCGACGAAATCAACTTTCGCCAGCTTTTCCGAGACGTCCCAAAGCCGGCGGGCGACATGCAACTCCAATGCGGCGGCGGGAATTACCGCCTCGCTCGGATTGCCGCGCGTCTCCGAAAGCCTGTCGGGACCGTAGTACCGGCCGCCGCGAGCCTCAGGTGACGTTGCCGCGAACAATGTGGGCAGTGCTCCCTGCGCCGCCGGCTGAAACAGAAACCACAGGATCGACCGCAAAAGTCCCTGGGTGCTGTATCGCCCCGGGGCATTGTGCAGAAGGTCGGTTCGCGAAATCCCGGGATGGGCCGCAATGCTCGTCAGCCCCCAACCGGCTCCGTCGCTTCTGCGCTGAAGTTCGAGCGCGAACATCAGGCAGGCGAGCTTTGATTGCGCGTAGACAGGCATCGGCTGATAGGCCTTTTCGGCCTGAAGATCATCGAAGTCGATGGCGGCGTTCCGGCGCGCGGCGACACTGGACAGGGTGACCACACGAGGATCCTGCCCCCGCCTGAGCAAGGGCAGCAGGTGCGCAGTCAGCGCGAAATGGCCGAGATAGTTGGTCCCGAACTGAAGCTCGAAGCCGTCCGCCGTCGTCTGACGCCGCGGCGGCGTCATGACGGCGGCATTATTGATCAGGGTGTCGATCCGCTTCCGACTCTCGCGCATCCGCTGACCGAATGCGGCGACCGAGGTCAGATCTGCGAGATCAACGGGCTCGAAGCTTACGCTCGCCTGTCTCACCGACTGTCTGATGCGGGCGACGGCCTCGCTTCCCTTCCGAGGGTTGCGCCCGGCGATGATGACGTCGCCGCCTGCTCGCGCGAGCGCAAGAGCATCGTGGAAGCCGAGACCACCGGTGCCGGTGACGACGATTGTCCTGCCGTTCTGGGACGGCATGTCCTGAGTGGTCCAACTCTTTCGCATTGGGAATCCTTTCGTCGCCTCTGGAAGGAAACCGTCTGGAGAGGCTGCAACACGGCTGCGGCCAGCGCCGCGCATTCGGCGGTCGTCATGGGCGTCATTTCGGGGAACAACAGGACGCTCTTATCGGATCAGTGGAGATGGGGGCGGTGGTTTGCTGATCCGAATTCGAACTGCGTCGCCCGAAGGGACGTTCAATTCGACCGAAGCCAAAGGGCGATACGTCGGTTTGCGATTAGCAGCGCCATTCCTGTGAGCAGGCAGGCTGCCGGCACGGTCAAAAGCCCGATGCTCAGACCATTGGGAATGTCCGCTGCGGTTGCGGCATCACTGATCATGCCGACGATCAGAGGCCCGATTGCCGGACCGAGGAGCCCCGATCCGATCATGATGAGGCTGGTCGCCATCGCCTCTCTGCCTTTGCCGGAAACAAGATGGGCGGCTCCGAAGCCATAGGGCAGCATGAAGGAGAAGGAGAGCATGGTGGGCACCATCAGCAGGACCGACATCCATCCGACCGGGGTGAACAAGGCAGCAACGGCTGCCATACCGGCGACGAGAAACAGAACTCCAGGAAGCCCCAGGACGTATCCGGTGCGGGAGCGCACCGCTGAATCGAAAAGCCGTCCGCCGAGCACCGTGCCGACGACCCCCATCACCCCCTGCAAGAGGCCGAAGGCCAACCCCGCTTCACTGGCGGTGAAGCCATGGGTGCGGATGAGAAAAGGAGCCGCGAAAGCGTAGAACGGACCGGCAGCGAAACTGGCGATCACCGCGCCGATGAAGAGCCAGCGGAAGGCTTGCGAGGAGAGTAGCTGCAGGCTCGCCCGAAAAAAGGAGCCGGTAGTCGCCGCCGTCCGTTGTTGCGGCGGTGTCGGGCCCACGAGAAGCAGCGTCAGCAGGCCGATCAGCAGGCCGATCGCGCCAGCGCCGAACAGCACGGTGCGCCAGCCCATCGCATCACTGATGGCGCCACCCGCGGCAAATCCGACCATGGTCCCCAGCGGAATGCCCATGCCGAACAGGCCGATGGCCAGACCACGCCGGTCGGGCCGGATTTTCCGGGCGATAATGGCATGTCCGGCCGGCATCGCACCCGCTTCGCCGAATGCGACGCCGAAGCGTGTGAAGGCTAGGAACAGGAAGCTCGCCGCGATCCCGCCCAGCGCGGTCATCGCGCTCCAGCCCAGGATGCACAAAACGAGCACAAATCTGGGTGATCCGCGGTCGGCGGCTCGCGCGAGCGGCAGCGACAGCAGCGAATAGCATACCGCAAAGGCAATGCCGGTGATCAGGCCGACCTGGGCATCGCTGAGAGATAAATCTGCCTTGATCTTTTCCGCCATGATGAACGGCAGAATGCGGTCGACCTGAGAGAGCGCACTTACGAGGAAAAGTGCAAAAATTGTGGCGAATAAACGCCATCCATACACATAATCGCCACGTGTATCATCAATATGATGAGATCTCGCTCTCGCTACATCTATTGATCTCGCGGCAATTTCTGTCATTTTCAGACATGCTCCTAGCTTTGGTTGCGCCGTTAAGCTAGAAGGAGTGCTCGATGACCAGAATGCCTGAAACCTCAACTAATCTGCCTATTCCTACGAATGACGCTGCGGTAGCCGACGAGGGGCGCCTCTTGCCCTGGCCCCGCCAGACGGAGAGCAACATGCCCTCGCCTCTTCTTTCGGCGGTGACGGCCTATATCGACGCCCAGGGCGGCGGGGAGGGACTGTTTCCGACCTGCATGGAGGGGGTCAACATCATCAGCTCCTTCCAGGAACAGATGCCGATGCGGCGTGTCTACCGCCCATCGCTTTGCGTCGTCCTCCAGGGCGCGAAGCAGATCCTCTTTGGCGAAGACGTTCTCGACTACGGGGAAATGGAATGCCTCGTCGTCAGCGTGGAACTGCCGGCCAGCGGACGGATCGTCAAAGCGAGCCCGAACGAGCCTTTCATCGGCCTGACGATCGATCTCGACGTCGCGATGATGCGCGATGTGCTCGAGCAGTTGGAAACGCCGCGTCGCGCAACGTCCACCGATGGTCCGTGCGTTTTTGTGGGGCAGGTCGACGAACCCCTGGCCGATTGCGTCGCACGGCTTGTCCGGATGGCCGACACGCCGAAGGCGGTGCCGATTCTCTACCCCTCGGTGATGCGGGAGATCTGCTACTGGCTGCTGAGCGGCCCGCATGGTGGCGAACTCTATCATCTGGCTCTGCCGGACTCGCATGTCACCCGGGTGGTCAAAGCCATCTATTTCCTGCGCGACAGCTTCGCCAAAACCCTGCGTGTCGAGCAGATGGCAGAGGTCGCCCGCATGAGCCCCTCCTCGTTTCATCAGCATTTCAAGGCGCTGACCTCGATGTCGCCGCTTCAATTCCAGAAGGAGTTGCGGCTGCTCGAAGCACGACGGCTTATGGTGGCGGATGCCGCAAGCGTGGCGGAGGCGGCCTATCGGGTCGGCTATGAAAGCGCGTCGCAGTTCAGCCGGGAATACTCGCGCATGTTCGGCGTTGCCCCGAAGCGGGACGCGATCAATCAGAAGCGCCTCTACGCCACCTATGGCAGCCGGGAAGTACGCACGGCATAGGTCGGTCCAGGCCGTGGCCCCCTAAATTTGCCGGCCGGTTGGCGGCGTGTTTCACCCTCTCCCGATAGAGGAGAGAGCGATGTGCCGCCACGAATTGACCGATGAGGAATGGGCAATCATCGCCCCGTTGTTGCCGAACCGGCCGCGAAGCATCGCTCGTGTGGCGGACCGCCGGGTCATCAACGAATTCTCTGGCGGTTCCGCACGGGGTGCGCCGTGGCGGGACCTTCCGGAGCGCGATGGTCCACGCACAACCCTCCACCACCGTTTCGTTCGCTGGCGGACGGACCAGCAAGGCGCCGCCATCAAAAGGGGGCGATGACGATCGTTGCATGCGACGTTCCCGGGCAGGCTGATCACCAAGATCCACACTCTGGTCGACGCTGGAGGATGGCCGACCCACCTCCTGCTCGCCGCCGTGCGGGCCGGCGATGCGCCGGGAACTGCTGGCCCGGCCTGCACCGGGCGGCACTCCTCTCGCCGACAAGGCCAACGACACCGACGCCTTCCGTGCCGAGACGGCGGAGCGCGGCACCTTCGCCAACGTGCCGCCCCGCCGAGCAGATGCGTGGCCTCGCCACGCGCTACGCCGGACGCCCGGACAACTTCCTTGCCGCACTCAAGCTCGCCGCCGTCCGCGTCTGGATCAATGCGTGATATGTCCGCCGCCTATGCAGAGCACCCCCCTCTCGCCTCGGCAACCGGCCGCCCCTGCGACACCAATCGACCTGCAAGAGCTTCGCGACAATCTCTTCAGGCCTGTGCCTCTTCTGCGCCATCGCGCCATTGTCCGAACGCTGAGAAGCCTGCCTCACGCAGGACCACTTTCCAGGGGGCAGGCCAAGGCCGTTGTCACGAATCTTATAGTCCGCCGGGGCGCCTTCTTCCGATCAGGACTACGGCTTCCCGCGGAAGCTTGGCGGCCCGCTCTATGGGGCACGCCAGTCCCATCCGGGGCTCGAGCAGATCCTCGACGAAAGGCAGCAAGTGCACGGATCGGGCTTCGCCGAGGCGATCTCGCTATGATCGAGGCCCCAAGCTTCACGAGAAGACCGGACACATGACACACGCCGCTTGTCCCGCGTCCGCCGTCCACCCGAAGCACCTAGGGGCGGACGGCAGGCGTCTCGATCGCAAGTCCGGCCGCGCGCTCAGCGAGATAGAGTTCCAGCGCGACGAATTCCGCCGAGCCATAGGCGAAAGGCTCGGCGCGCACGCCGACCATGCAGCCGCGCATGCGCCGCTGCAGCGAGCCGATCGTCTGCCATTCGAGACGATAGATCGGGTAACCGGTCGGATGCGCCTGGGTGACGGCGCTGCCGCCCAGCCGCCCGCGCCAGTTGGCGTCATGGCAGGACGAGCAGGAAAGATCGAGCTGGCCCATCCGCGTCTGGAACAGGCGCTTGCCCTCGGCACGCGCCGCGTCGAGCCGGGCATCGTCCGGCGGGGCGATGGGCATTCCACGCGATTGGTGGCCGACATAGGCGGTAAGGCCGAGCAGTTCCTCGCTCTCGCGCGGCAGGCTCGTCGCGTGCTGGCGGGTCATGCGGCACTGGTCGATCTTCCCGGCGAGGTCGATGGACGCTCCGCTCGCCGCGTCGAAGGCCGGATAGCGCGCGGCGACGCCGCGCATGGACGTCGCGGCCTCGCCATGGCAGGAGGCGCAGGAGCGGCGCGAGGCACCCGCCGGCTCGTCCCATAGGCTCCCGCCCTGCAGCACCCAGAGCATGCCGGGGTTGGAGCCGTCGTCGGCCTGGATCGCCTGCGTTTCGGCCGACATGAAGTTGGTGCCGGAGCGGCGCTCGCTCGGAGGAATTTCCTGCGCCACAGCTATGCCGGCGCAGAGCTGGGCGGCCGCAAACGCGAGCGGGAACCGCATCAGCTCACCGCGATCTCGGCGCTCGCCGTCTCGACCTTGCCGTCGTCGTCGGTCCAGCGGAAGGTGAGCGTGCCGGTCTTCGTGGCAACGGTGCTGAAGGCGACGAAGGGATTGGCCGACATCGCTGGATGGAACTCGGCGGAGAACACCTCCTCGCCGTCATAGTCGCAGGCGAAATGCCGGATGATCTTGCGCGGGATCGCCTGGCCATTCGGCCCCATGCGGTAGCCGGTCTCCATCGGGTGGGCGATCATGGCGCGGATGTCGATGACCTCGCCCGCCCTGGCGGTCTTCGGCACGCTGACGAGGGTGCGGCTCATGACAGATCCTCGATGCACGCGGCAAGCGTGACGATGACATTGGCCGAGCTCGACCAGTAGCTTCCATCGCTCAGCTCGGCGACGGCGATCAGCGTCTGCGAGGTGGCGAGCCGGATGCGGGTGGCGATGCGCGCGCGGCCGGCGCGGGACCCGAGGGTGAACACCGCCACGTCCGCCTGCGGGTTCTTCTCGTTGAACAAGGCGATGCGGCGCACATGGTCGCCGGCAGTCATCGGGCTCTCGACCGTGACGGTGACGCCGACCGCGTTGCCGTTCTCGACCAGCGGCGGCACGTCGAGCTTCACCTTCCCGGTCTCGACCGGCGTGCCGCCGGTGAAGCCGTTCACGGCTTCCTGCAGCGAGGGGCGGGTGAGCGCGCGGGCCGGCGGCAAAGCGAGCACCAGCAGTCCGGCACCGCCCACAAGGATCAGCCCGCGCCGTCCGACGCGGAACTTGTGCTTCGCCACGCTCATGGCTTCAGGCTCGCGAGATAGGCGACGATGTGCTCGATCTCCTGCTCCGCCAACATGGGCCGTCCGCGCCATGCCGTCGCGACCCGCTCGCCGGCTTTTGACGCCGCATAGGTCGGCATCAGACTGTCCGGGTTGAGGCGCTTCATGTCGGTGACCCTCAGCCGGATCTCGCTCTCCGACAGGCGCGCGCCGATGCCGGACAGGTCGGGGGCGAGGTTGCCTTGCAGATGCGGATTCGGGAACGGGCCGGAATGGCAGAGCACGCACAGGCTCTTCTGCCGGTCGGCCACGAGCCGCGCGCCTTCGGTCACATCGCCGGGCGCGATCCCCGCCGGGCGCGGCAGGGCATCCTGCGCCAGCGCGGTGCCGGGCGAGGCGAGGCCGATCATCGCCACC
>NZ_JAHBGB010000006.1 GCF_018390555.1 Ancylobacter oerskovii
CATGAGGCCAAAAATCAACCCAAGGACTCTCTCCTAAGCCGGAGGAGAAAAGGGTCTCAGGTCATCGGTCATCGGCGTCTCTCCAGACTGACCGGATGGTAGCTTACCTAGTGAGAGAGTCGAGTCAGGGCGCGGGAGCCTATTTTTTTCCTGCTGGCGCAGCCTGCACGGAGCCTGTGTCTTCGTTTGGTTTGCCGACGTCAGCGATATCGAGTTCACCCTGAAGATATCGAAGCAGGCGAGTAACCGCATCCGGTTTGAATCTCAGGTGGCGACGGTCATGAGACACCTCGCCAAGTTCTAGGACGAGTTGCAGAGATTGTGCCGCCGCCTTCGCCGCCGCGTCTTGTGCGATGCGTTCCGCATAGCGTTCAAAGTCTGCTTCGTAGCGGGATTGTTCGTCCACTTCCTCAGCTTCGAATGAAGCTTCAAGACGAGCGACAATCTCGGCGTTCATGGAGCGGCCGTTCTCGCGTGCGGCTGCTTCAATACGCTCACGTAGGTCAGGCATCATCCGCAGCCCAAATGGTGCGATGTTGCCGATTTTCTCGTCTTTAGGCTTCTTGGCGCTCATGACGACACTTTGTAGCCAAGAAGTCATTGACGGCAATCGTTACACAATGTAGCCATAGCTACACAGTGAAGTTAACGCTGTGAGTCAAAATGGGCACCCTAATGAAGTCTACCCGGTCTTCAGCGCAGCCGCCCTTCGGTCTGCGGATGCCGCCGGCGCTAAGGGAGAGGGT
The DNA here is from genome assembly GCF_018390555.1 of Ancylobacter oerskovii. Taxonomy (GTDB): domain Bacteria; phylum Pseudomonadota; class Alphaproteobacteria; order Rhizobiales; family Xanthobacteraceae; genus Ancylobacter; species Ancylobacter oerskovii. The sequence continues at coordinate 747 of NZ_JAHBGB010000006.1, forward strand.
ACGCGCAGCGGCCTTCGCCAACCGCCGCTCCATCAATTCAGAGATCGTGCTGATCTTAGAGCAGGCGTTCGCGTCCGCTCAGGGCGGCGACGGAGCACAGGCCTCGTAAACCAAACGCTCCGTCGCCGTTTCTCGTCCGTCGCCTGCCAGGGCGGCGTCCTAATCAACCCCGATGTATGAGGCATCGAGAATGACCGGCAAGGAATATAGCAAGGCCGCGACGATTTCCATCGCCGGCACTGACGTTCAGCAGGTGCTCTATAAGGGTGAGCCTGTCGTGACCTTCGCCATGGTGGATATGATCCACCAGCGGCCGGATGGGACCGCGAAGGATGCGTTCGCGCGCAACCGCGAACGTTTCGTCGGAGACACCGATTTCTTTACGCTATCTCGGAAGGTTTGGCCTACCGACATGCCTTGGCCCTTCGGCGTCAAAGCACCAGTCGGCACCCTCCTGACGCGCCGGGGCTATCTCAAGCTGGTGAAGCCCCTCACTGACGACCGCGCGTGGGAAGTGCAGGGCGAGATGATCGACCGCTACTTTGCGGTGGAGAAGCTGGCGGCGCTGGCACCCGACGTGCTCGAAATGATCCGTCGCGACGACGGCATCTCCCGCATGCTGGCGCACAAGGTGACGGAGCAGGGGAAGGTGCAGGAGGAGCAATCGAAGGCGCTCACTGTCATCGCCCAGGAGGTTCGCGCCCTCGTCGCCCTAGTGCAGCCCTCTGTCCCCGGCGTCATCATCCGGCATGGCAAGTCGGCCGGCGAAATCCTCGCCTCCGCCGGCTTCACCGACGTGCCGAAGAATCTCGCCAAGTGGTTCGGCAACCGGCTGGAACAGGCGGGCTGTCGCGTCGAGGGCAATGGCCACAGCGGTCTGACCTACTATCGCCTGTTCGACCCGGACCGGTCGGAGGCCTACCTGAAGAACGGCGGCAAGGCCGCGGTCGAGATGAAGATCGCCGAGCGGAAGGGGCAGGGGGCTTTGGCTCTGTCGGGCCGGCATGCCGCGGTGCCTTATGAAGAGGTGGAAGGCGACCTTGTTGCCGAAGGGCGAGGCGTCGTCATCCTGAACGGCGAGGTCGTCGTCATCGACACCAGCGTCTACGAGCCGGCGGCCAAGACGGACTATCTCGTCATGCGGTCGGACGGCCAGTTCACTGTGAGCCAGATCACACCGCGGCTCTACGCCGGCATAACTCCGCATCCGCGGCGTGGGGTCGGGAGCACCGGTGGAGGGAAGGACTGGCCGTTGCACATTCTGGGCAGGGTTTTGGAACGCCGCCCCATCCGCGCGCGGCCGGTGCTCGCCATCGACAACGGGGCAGGGGCTTCGGCCTGAGGCAGGTAGCGGGGAGGGCGGCGTGAGAGTCGCCCTCTTCGTCGGGGCGCGGCATCGTGATAGCGCCCCGACCGCTTTCCCTATTTCCTCCGCAACTTTCCACCATACATGAGCGAAGGGTGGCGACGGAAAATTGAGGAATTCGGGCGGAGAATCAGGGATAGATCGGCAACTAGGAGCGGTTGCGGAACGTCGAACATCCCGTTTATGGTCTGTCCAGATTGTGAGGGACGTCATGACTTGGCGCGATGATGTGCTGGATAATCCTGCGGCGAAGGGCAAGCGGTCCGTTCGCGTTGCAGTGACCAAATCGCGAGCGCGATTTGCTAAGCACCACGCGAAGGTGGCAGCGCCGATCTCTGGCCGGTTTCACCTTGTTGACCCGAAGGGCGAAAACGTCGCCGTGGTGCAGGTCCATCGGTTTCGACAGCGCAGGCGGAGGATTGCCTTTCAGAAAGGAGCCTGCGTCGCCAAGTCCGGTGTTGAGGTTCTGCATCTTGATGAGGCTGTCCTGCAGCCTCGTACGACCAACGAAGTGGCGCGCCAAACCGAGGGCGACGACATCGTGGCTTTGGTGAAGCAGTTCGCTGGTGGTCATGACGAGGCCGTGCGTTGGTACAGGAGCAACCCCATTCCGTCGTTCGGTTATCGGACGCCGGAAGCTCTGGTAAATGAGGGCAAGGCGAGCGCCGTTCGCAAGTTTGTTGACCGCATCTTGCTCGGCGGTTTTGCTTGAGGCTCGTCGCCACCTGCTTTCGCTCCATGAATCCGCAATATGCGCATGAACCGCTGTCCGCGGAGGGCGCTAGAATCCATGGCGGGCGCTTCAACGAAGTTGGGGTGTCCGCTTTCTATTTGGCAAGCACCTGGGAAGGCGCGATGAGGGAAACCAATCAAGGACTGGTTTTCCTTCCAGTGACCATCTGCTCGTATGAGGTGGACTGCGACGGCCTCGTCGACCTTCGAGATGAAGACGGGCGTGCAGCGCAAGGAGTCGCGCTGGAGGATTTGGCGTGTGCCTGGGAACTGATCGAGACAAACGGTGGATACCCGCCATCATGGGCCGTCGCGGCCCGGTTTCGCTCGTATCACGCACCGGGGATTTTGGTGCCAAGCTTCGCGAATGGGGCTCTGCCGACCGACTTCAACATCGTGCTTTGGCAATTTAGCGAACGCCGGCCGTTCTCGGTCAAGCCCATTGATCCGGCTGGCCGACTTCCACAGCCGCCGACTTAGACGCCCTCGAAGCGAACACGCGTGGGCCTCGCGAAAGCGGGGCCTTTTCTTTTGAGAGCATGTGAATGGCTGTTCGCACCCGCATCGAGCCGATCGACCGAGACACCCGGGCGATCATAGCGGCAGACCTTTCGCCGGAGGCACAGAGTCAGGCGCTGGCGGCCTTCGCCAATGAGCAGCTTGCTGAGGCGCAGCAAATGAACACCGCCGCGCTCGGCTATCTGCCGGCGCACACGACCTATGTCGACGGCGCCGAAGGACGGCCGGTCGCGGATGTTAAGCCCGACGGCAGCGTGGTGTTCGTTTTTGATCTGGTCGACGACGCATTGACATGGATCGGCGAACAGCTCGTGAAGCACTCCCCGGTGCTGCGCGGGACCTATGCGGCAAGCCATGTTCTGCTGGCTGATGGCGTCGAGGTGACGCCGGGCGAGCCGATCCCGGCAGCTGAGGTCTATGTGTTCATCAACAGCCAGCCCTACGCGCGCAAGATCGAAAAGGGCCTGTCGCAGCAGGCGCCGCACGGCGTCTACGAGGCGGTGGCGGTGCTTGCGGCGCAACGGTTCGGCAATGTGGTGCGGATCGGGTTTACTTGGCGCTCGCTCGTCGGCGGTGCCGTTTCGGCTTGGGCTGCCACCACCAAGATGGAACCGCGGCGGCCATATCTGAAGCGGTCGCGTAAGGCGTTTCAGGACTGGCTCACCCGCCAGCCGGCCATCATCATCAGGACCGGAGGCCGCTGATGGCGCAGAAGCCTGTAATTGACGCGGTGAACGATCGGCTCGCCGTCTATTGGACGCTGTGCCCGGTGTGGGAGGCGAACACCACTACCCAGCCGCCAGCCGACGGCTCAGGCTACCTCGAAATCCAGTACCCGGTCACGAACGCGCAGCAGGTGAGCATCGGCGCGCCGGGGCAAAACTGGCTTCGTGACGAGGGCGTGATCCGTGCCGTCTTCCATGTTGAGAGCGGAAGCGGCCTCTCGGTAGCGTCCACATGGGCGGACACCTTCTCCGCCCTGTTCCGGCTCAAGCAGTTCGACGGGGTTCAGACGTGGGCACCGTCCTCGCCTGCCGTCGACGATGAGAACGACAACGGCGGCTATTACGTCGTGTCGGTCGCCGTCCCCTACTGGTTCGACTACCTCGGCTGATCGCCGCTCCCCCTGACATCGCTGGAGATTTCCCATGCCCCTCGCAAATGGCAGCGGCACCCGCATTGCGCTCGTGCCGGAGACCGTGTTCGGCACCACGCCGGCCAACCCGACCTTCCAGGTGCTGCGCATGACCGGCGCCGGCATCCGCTCGAACAAGACCACCGGCACCTCGGAGGAAATCCGTCGGGATCGGAATGTCACCGACGAGTTCCTGCGCGGCGTCGACGTCGCCGGGGACAACAATTTCGAGTTCTCCTACGGCTCGCAGGATGACCTGCTGGCGGCGGCCCTGTTCAGCTCGTGGAACACCGACGTGCTGGTCAACGGCATCACGCCGAAGTCGTTCACCTATGAGGAAACCCTCGAGCTCGGCCCCACCGACAGCTTCAGCCGGTTCACGGGCGTGATGGTTAGTCAGCTGTCGCTCGACGTACAGGCCCGCGCCGCCGTGACTGGTTCTGTCTCCTTCATGGGACAGAAAGAGACGCTCGGTACCGCCGCGCTCGCCGGCGCGACATATACCGATCCGAACGCCAACAAGGTCGAGACCGCCTCCGGCAGCATCGCGGCGCTGAACGTCGCCGACGTTCCCAACGTCGCGGTCCGCCGCGTGCAGATCCAGGTGGCCAACAACCTCCGAACCCGGCCCGTCGTCGGATCGCTCTATACCGAGGAATTCGGCTTCGGCGTCATCGACGTGACCGGCACGATCGAGGCCTATTTCGCGTCGAATGCCCTGTACCAGAAGGTACTCGACCACGGCGGCGGGGCGCTGGCTTTCACCATCGGAACGGTCGCGGACCAGAAGTACACCTTCACCCTGCCGAAGATCATCTTCCAGTCCGGCGAGCGGACGCAGCGCAACAACACGAGCGACGTGATGCTGACCCTGCCGTTCCGTGCCGTGCTGGATGGCACCACCGGCGGCTCGCTCAAGATCGAACGAGCGGTGGCGTGATGCGCGAAATCCAGATCCTGGCCGGGTTCACCGGCTACCCGAACGGCAAGAAGCGCGCCTTCTCGCCGGGCGTCGAGAACGTCGCCGAGGACTATGCCGACCTGCTGGTCGAGAAGGGCCTCGCGAAGGAAATCCCCACCAAGACGGCCCCCGCCAAGGCGGCCAAGGACGGAGACGAGAAGTGAAGCTTAGCGCTATCAAGGTGAATACCAAGGCGATCGAGGCGGGCAAGTGGGTCGGCGATATCCCCGAAATGGGCGACCTCCGGCTCAAGGTTCGCGGCATTGGTAACAGCGACTTTAATCGCCGGTATGACGAGCTCGTGCAGGCGATCCCGCGCGCCGAGCGGCCGAACAACCGTCTGACGCCGGACGCGCAGCGCAAGCTGACGGCACAGCTCTATGCCGAAACGATCCTACTCGACTGGGAAGGCCTCACCGACGACGACGGGGCGCCCGTCGCCTTCAGCATGGAGTTCGCGGAGCAGGTCCTCGCGGATCCCGAGATGCGCGACTTCGTGTTTGCGGTGCGCTACGCCGCGCAGCAGGTTGCCGGCGAAACCGCGGACAGCAACAAGGCCGACGCGGGAAACTAGCCGAGGCGCTCCGGTGGTTTGTCGAATGGGGCCACCGGGTCGAGTTTCTGCTCGACGCTTGGGAGCAGGGGCAGATCGCTTTCCCCGAGGCGCTGGCAACCCAGCCGGACTTGCCCGGCGAGCTTCTGTTCGCCTGGGGCGCCTTCTTCGATCTTCGCGACGATCGGCCGATGATGGCCGGCGCCATCGGTCGTATCCCTTTCATGGCGATCGAGAAGTGGGCCGAGCGCCACGGTGTGCTCGGCGCCGATCAACTCGACCGACTGGTGACGCTGGTGCGCGCCATGGATGACGAGTGGATCAAGATCGAGGCGGAGAGAATCAAGGCTGCCGCAAGACCCTGACCATCGGGAGTATTCTTACCGGACGGCAGAGGGAGGCGGCGCGCTGAACTTGCCGTTGTGAAGGCAGTCCAGTGGCGCCGGCTGTCCTTCAACCCTTAGCTCGCACGGGCGGGCCACCACGGTCGCTCCGCGGCCCTCCGGCAAGTGAACGCGCATTTGCCAGACATACAAGCCGGAATAAGTGTCGAGGACGGTCACCTTAAGGCCGCCCTTCACAGTTGTGCAGTCCAAGTCTTTTAGCCATGCCGAGTCCCCCTTGTCGCGGGCCTGATAAGCCTGAGGCACAGCTCGGTATGTGCTGCAGACGAGAGCATTGTCGACTGTGACCAACGGCGGCATCTGAGCCTGCGCGCTCTCATTGGCGCCCAACACCGCTCCGAACGCCAACATCATCGCTACAAGTCCGAAGCGCATTGGATGCTCCCATGGTTGCACTCTCCGCCATCCGTGAACTGACCGTTCGAGGTCGGAGCGAAGGGCTCGATACCCTCACCGCCGCCCTCGATCGCGTCAAGCAGGCGCAAGAGGGCGTTGGCACCGCAAGCGAGACCAGCGCGCGCAAGCAGGAGAGCGCCCAGCGCGCCTGGGCTCGCCACGAGGCGTCCGTGGATGGCACCGCACGCGCTTATCAGAAGCTCAACCGCGACCTTTCGCTGGCTGAGCGTGCATTCGGACAGAACGTCATCACGCTCGACCGCTTCCAGAGCGAATGGGGCCGCATCCGCAATGATCTGGAACGTGCGGGTATCGAGGGCTCGATCCGGCTCAATGTTGACCAGTCCGGCCTGAATAGCCTGCTCGGCATCCGCGACACGGTGCGAGACGCGGCGCGGGAGAGCGCATCGGCCTTCGAGCAGGAATTCGCCCGTCTCGACGACATTGCCCGTCAGCAGGGTGAGGCTGCCGGCCGTGCCTTCCAGCAGGCCCTGAACGACAACTTCAGGATCGGCGGTCGTACAGCCGCGCAGAACGGCGCCACCTTCTCCGCTCTGGAGGAGGCGATGCGTCGCCAGGACGAGATCGAGGCGGCGCGAGCGTCGCAGCTCGCATCGTCGACCCAGCGCGGGTATGCGGACCTGTTCGGCTATGACCGGTCGCGCAATTCCGCCTCGGCTTCAGCCGCAGTCTTTGAGGAGGTGGCCAGGGAGCAGGAAGCACTCGCGGCTCAGGCGGTGGCCTTGCGGGGGCAGATCGACCCGCTGGGAGCGGCGTTCGATCGGATGAATGCAGAGGTTGCCCGCTACAACGTCCTTGCCGACGCCGGCCTGATCTCGACGAACGAACTCGCCGTGGCGACCAGTCTGGCGCGGGATCGCTTCGATCACACCGCGCGGAGCCTCAAGACGATCAGCGACACCGGGTTGTCCAGCCACATGTGGACGAACCTGTCGTTCCAGATCAACGACGTGGCCACCATGGCGATGTCCGGCGCCGGTGCTCTGCAGATCCTCGGCACGCAGGCGGGGCAGGTCTTCCAGGTCCTGCAGCAGGGCGAGCGTGGTATCGGCGGGACGCTCGCGGGCATCGGCTCCGAAATCCTCGGCTTCCTGACGTCGCCCACTGGCATCGCCATCGGCGTGACGGCTGCGGTGGCGGGGGCCATCGGCGCGGTTGGCTACTACTCCAATCAGGCTCGCCGAGGGTTCGAGAGCGCGGATGAATCCGTCTCTCGGCATGAGAAGTCGATCCGGGCCCTGAAGGATGCCTATGGTGAGGCCGCCAGCGGGCTCGAAGAATATGAAAAGCAGTCGCGGCTTTCGTTGCGTGCCGACGCAACGTTGTCGCTTCAGTCGACGCGTGCCTCTCTCGCCGCGAGCAGCCGCGATGCGATTGGAACGCTCGGCCAGACGATCGACGAATACGGGGTGAACGTCTTCGCGGTGAACTACCGGTTCAATGCCGCGCGCAAGGAAATCGAGGAGTTCCAGAAGTCGGCCGAGGCCGGCACGCCGGACTTCCTTAAGCTGCGGGACGCGGTGGCGGGCATCTACCTCGCCAATCCCGGCGATGATCGCCTGCGCAAGATGTATGAGGAGATCACCGACCTTACGGCGCAGGGCGCCCGGCTGCAGTCGATGTTGCCGAGCGCGACGCAGGCGGTTCGGGACTTCACCGACCAGTTCGGCGGAAACAAGCTGTCGACGTTCGAGCAGGGGTTGGGCCGGATCATCGGCATGGTGCCGCGGCTGAAGGAGGCGTTCGACCTCCGCACGCAGGCTGGTGATATCGAACAGGCCTTCGTCAATGGCCGTGCCCGGCTGGGCGCCGATCTCAGCAGCGGGCAGATCAGCCAGGGACAGTATCGAGCGCGTCTCGGCACGCTGGAAAGCGCCTATGGCGAGGCGATGGACGCCAACCGGCAGGCTCAGTCGACGCTGCTTTCGCCGATCGAGCGCACGCGCCGCGAACACGAGCTCGAACTCCGGGCGATCCAGGCGAAGACGACCGAGCAGCGCGCTCAGATAGAGATGGATCGCGTTCGTCTCGGTCTCGCGGGCCAGAACGTCGGCTCTGCCGAGCGCGAGTTGCAGATCCAGCAGGCGGGCGCGCGAGTTCAGGCTGAGGCCGCTCAGCGCGAACGCGATCTCGCCCAAGAGCGGGACCGCGCCACGCGCGATCGTTTCGAAGGCGCGCGGCTCGATCTGCAATCGCTCAGCCAGTCCGCCCGCGAGGCGGAGACGATGCGCTATGCCTACGAGCAGATGGCAGATGCGCGCCGAGAGGCAGAGCAGTTCGGCCGCTCCACCGTCTCGGACGAGCGGATCCGCAGGATCAAGGCCGAGGCGGAAGCGTGGGGGGAATTGCAGGAGGCCATCAATCAGACGAGGCTGACCCAGGATCTGCTCTTCGACCGCCAGCAATTCGGCCGCAGCGGTGTGGAGCAGCGGGTGTACGGCACGATGCGGTCGGCTGGGCTGCTCGACACCAACGGCGAAATCACCGGCGCTTATAACCAGGCCATTGCGCAGCAGATCCGGCTCAACGCCAAGGTCGAGGAAATGCAGGACATGTGGCGCGGGACGGGTAGCCAGATCGTCGAAGCGTTCACACAGGGAGGTAACGTCGGGCAAGCTCTGCTTCAGCAGGTTTCGTCGGTCTTCAGCAACTACGCGGGCAATGCGATAGACAACGGGATCAACAGCTTGATCTCGAGTGCCTTCCCGAGCCTCGCGCCCGGACTTGGCCGTTCGGGCCCCCGCGGATCGAGTTCAGCCAACCCACTATGGGTGACATTTGCCGACGCCGGAGGTCTCGGCACTCTCCTCGGCAAGGCCGGGAACGACAACGCGAAGGGCGACACGCTCTCCAAGCTGCCGGGCATCGGCTCCGATCGGGTGGCTGGCGGCGACAGCATGGCCAGCGTGCTGTCGCTGTCGAAGTCGTACGAGGGTCTGAACGAGCGCCGCGACACTGCTGCGATCAGCAGCATCCTTTCGGCGTCGGGCACCGCACAGCTGGACCCGACCAAGCAGGCGTGGTGCGCGGCCTATGCGAACGCCGTGCTGGCGCAGTCTGGGCTCGGTGGCACCGGGTCCAACCTCGCCTCGTCGTTCCAGTCGTGGGGCAAGGCGACCACGACCCCGGCGCTCGGCGACATCGTGAACCTGAAGCCACAAGTGGCCGGTGCCTCCGGGCATGTCGGGTTCTTCAACGGCTTCAGCGGCAGCAACGTGCTGGTGTCGGGCGGCAACCAGTCGAACGGCGTCACCACGGCGGCATTCCCCGCGTCGGAAGTCGTCAGCTTCCGCACCGCGATCACCGACGCCACCACCAGCACGTCGAAGTTCGGCACCGGCCTCACCGACGCCGCCTCGCAGGTGGCGGGCGGGCTGGGCCAGCTTGGCGCCGGCGCTGGCGGCGTTGCTGCGGCGGCGGGCGGAGGTGGTGCCGGCCTCGGCGGGCTGCTGACCGGCATCCTCGGCTTCGCCGGCAAGATCTTCGGCTTTGACGAGGGCGGGTTCACCGGGTTCGGCGGCAAATATGAGCCGGCCGGCATCGTCCACCGCAAGGAATACGTCTTCAGCGAGGAAGCGGTGAATGCGATCGGCGTGTCCAATCTGGATGCCATGCACCGGGTGGCCAAGCGCGGCCGGAGCTTCGCGTCCGGCGGCTATGGCGGCGGCCCGGTCGCTGTTCCGATGCCGGTTATGGCGAAGTCGGGCCCCGACCAGATCGTGATCGATGTGCGCGGCGCCACCGGCAACGACGAGATCCAGCGCATGGTCGCGGCGGGGATCAATCAAGGCATCGCCGCCTATGACGGGCGGATGCGCGACGGTCGTGTGCTGGCGCAGCGGCTCAAGGGCGCCAACAAGCGGTTCGGGGCGCGCTGATGCTGACGCCAGAGATCGCCGAAGAAGCCGCCAAGCGCCAGGCGCGGGTCGGTCGGCTCTACCGTTTCGACTGGATCCCCGGCCCGTCGCGCTACTGGTCCGGCTTCGCTCCGCTCCGTACCCTCGATGGCCAGGAGTGGAAGGGCACCGGCGATGTCATAGGGCTCGGGCAGTTGACGGCGCTGGTGAACGACAGCGCGCCGGAACAGACCTTCACCCTCTCCGGCGTGACGCAGGAGTTCGTCGACAAGGTGACGGGCAGCGAGGAGAACTATCGGCGCCGGATGGCCTTCATCATGTTGCAGGCCTTCGATGACAACTGGCAGCCGAAGGGCCTGCCGCGGGTGACGTGGTGGGGCCAGATGTCCACCTTCATCGTCGCCGAGGACCGGTCGGATGGCATAAAGACCTGCACCATCACGCTGCAGGGCGAGAGCGTGCTGGTGAACCGCTTCTCGCCGCGCCAGTCCTACTGGACCGATCCCGACCAGCAGCGGCGCTTCCCGGGCGACCGCGCCTGCGAACGGGTCATGGGCATGACCGACAAGACGCTGACGATCCCCGGCCGATAGGGAGGACGAGATGATGGATGATCGCAGACTTTCCCGAGCCCTCGGCATGGCGGCGGCGCTCGCCTGCACAGGCGACAATAATATGCGGCCTCATCTGCACGAGATGGCAAAGGCATATGCCGATCTGATCGAGCGCTTCGCAAAAACCGACGATGCCACCTTTGCAGCGTACTGGATCGGCATGTGGTCCGACATGCCGGCCTCAGCGGAATGCGATTCCGATAGCCTCGGCAAGAGTCTTGCCCAGGCCGCTGCCGGCACCTGTCAGGATGCTGCTTAGCGCACCTCCGATAGCGCGCAAGGCGCCACCTTTTAGGGTGTTGGCGCCACTCTTTAACGTCGATGTGAGGTCGGTTGCTTCCGCGCGCTCCTCCTTGGTCAACGGCAGGCTCGGCAGGATGACTTCGATCTCCGACAAGATCCTTGCAAGGTCGGTGATCCCCACCTGTAGCGCAGCATTTTGACTACTGTTCGCGCCAGCGACCTGAACGACACTATAATTGGCATGGATCGTGAGGCCGGAAAGGTCAGGGTCACGCATAGGTACCGCGACCCCTAGACGTTCCGCTTCCATCTGGCCGCGCTGATTGAGGCCGATCGATCCTATCTGGCCGCCGCCCATTAAGCCTTGCTCATAGATCAGCATGGTCGCGCGCTCGAACTCGTCGGCCGTCGCGCCGATGGCTGTTTTAATCTTGTAAGTCTCAACATCCCAAGAGGGATGACCTGCCCCGTGCTCGTACACGTATCGAAGAATCTGATCGCGAACCTCTCTAAGCCGCTGCGGTGAAATCTGGTTCGACATTGTTGCTGCCCCCGTTTCGAGAACGGTAGCAGGGCGCGTGCCGGAGTCGAGACGGGTCTTTTCATGCTCCGCTCATTTCTGATCGACCACGCCCGGCGGGAGTTCGCCTGGGGCACCGAGGACTGCTGCCTGCTGATCGCCGACTGGTGGCGCGCCAATCATGGCGTCGATCCGGCGGCCGGATGGCGCGGCACCTATAGCACCGCCGCCGAGAAGGATGCGCTGCTCGCGCGTGAGGGCGGCGTCGCGCGCATCGTTCGCCGGCTCGCCCTCGATGTCGGCGCCGAGCGCACCTCCGACCCAAGACCCGGCGACTTCGGCGTCGTCCGGGTCGATCGCAAGCATCTCGGTGCCATCCGCGCGCCGGATGGCAAATGGGCCACAAAGAGCCTCGCCGGGCTCGTGCTGTTCACGCCGATCCACATCGTCGCAGCCTGGAAGATCTGATGCGTCGCGCCATCCTGCTTGCCACCACCGCGCTCGCGTTGGTGATGGCTCCCCCACGCCCTGCAAAGGCCGATCCGATCGTCACCCCGTTCGTCCTGTCGCTGGGCGCGGGCTTCGGGACGGCCGCGACCGGCCTGACCGCGCTCGGCACGATCGTCTCGACCGGCTTGCAGATCGGCATCGCCTATGGCGCCAGCTATCTGGCGTCGGCGCTGGCGGACCAGCCGACCGCGAAGCCGGTAGACATCACCCAGATCGTCAAGCAGGACGTCCCGCCGCGCTGGAAGCACTACGGCCGCCGGAAGGTGGGCGGCGCCATGCTGATGGGCGAGACGATCGACGACGCGCTGCACATCGTGCTGGCGCACAACGAGGGGGAAATCGACGGCTTCGAACGGTTCTTCCTGCACGACCGCGAGGTAACATTCACCGGAGGAAGCGACGGCGGCGGGATCAACACCGAGCCCTATCCCGACGGGTCGATTACGCTGGAGGTGCGGAAGGGCACCGATGATCAGACGGCCTTTGGCGGACTGGTCTCGACGGCGCCGTCGCTCTGGACGAACGACCATCGCGGCCGCGGCATCGCCATGTCCTATCTGCGATGCAATGCCGTCGAGAGCGAGAAGCAAAGCGACGTCTACCCGCAGGGCATTCCGGCGCTCACCAACATCGCCCGGTACTCGCTCTGCTACGACCCCCGCACCGACACGCGCGCCTGGACCCGCAACATCGCCCTGCAGCTGGCCGACTTCCTCACCAGCCCGGACGGCCGCCAGATCCCATGGGAATACATCAACGTTCCTCGGCTGATCACCGCGGCGAACATCTGCGACAGCGCCTTTCCGAAGAAGGATGGCAGCACCATCCAGAAATATGCCGGCGGGCTCTCCTACGACCTGCCCGGCGAGCCCGGTCCGGTGGTGGCGCGGTTCCTCGTGGCCATGGACGGCCGGCTCTCCCTGCTCTCCGATGGCACCATCGCGATCGACGCCGGCGCCGCCGTCACCCCAACCTATACGCTCACCGACGATCACATCATCGCCTACGAGCTCAAGCCGGTGCCGGCGCTGGGCGACGAAGTGAACGAGGTCGTCGTCAAGTACTCGAACTCGGCGGCCGACTACGCCGAGGCGACCTGCGATCCGTGGCGCGATGAAGACGACATTTCGGCGTCGGGCCAGATCAAGAGCCACCCGCCGATCGAGGCCTATGAGGTCGAGGATCACGCCCATGCGCGCTACCTCGCCCGGCTCGCCTGGCTGCGGAAGAACGCGCCGTTCCAAGGCTGGATCAGGAGCGACCTCGACGGACTGAACGCCTTCGACGAGCGGTTCATCCGTATCAAGGGCACCATGTTCAATCTCGACCGGACGTTCGAGATCACGGCCGCGCCGGAGTTCGATTTTACGACGAACACCGTCACACTGCAGGTGGCGGCCTTCGACCCGGAGGAAGCCTACAACGGCTGGAACCCGGCGCTGCATGAGGGCACCGCGCCGACGATCCCGACCAAGGCATCGCCGACCACCCTGAACCCGCCGGCGAACCTCGTCGTCACGCCGAAGAGCCGGACGCTCTCGACGGGATCGCTGGCGCCGATCCTCGAACTCACATGGGATCCCGATACGCGGCTCGGCCTTGATGCCCGGGCGCAGATCACGTCCTCCAGCGAGGATGCATGGACGGACATCACGGTCGTGAAGCCCGGTGGCGCCACTGCGCCGACCAAGGCGGTGTCCGAGACCCTGAACGACGGGCAGGCGTATGACCTGCGGGTGCGGTGGGTGACGTCGGCCGGCAAGTTCAGCGATTGGGCGGTCACGGAAAACCATGTTGCCGTCGCCGACGCCGTGCCGACCGACGACCCCGTCGACATCGCGGCGGAGGCCATCGGGCCGGGGCAGGTGCGGGTTTCTGGCGTGGCACCGAACTCGCCGAACGTGAAGCAGATCAAGATCTTTTCGAACACAACGGCGACGCCTCCGGGAGGCCTGCCGGACAAGACCATCAACATCATCAACCCCGGCGACAGCTGGAGCACCGTCATCAACGGCCTCGCGGAAGACGATTGGTATTTCTGGGCGGCCGCCGCCAACGGTTCCGACCTCCTCAGCGACCTGGTGCCGGCAGCCGACAACCCCGTCGCGGTCGAGGCCTGATCATGATCGACATCGACGAATGGAGCCCGCACCTCACCCCGCGCAACAGCTTCTATGAACTGAAGGGGCTGGTCTCCTCGGGCGGCCGGGTAGCGGACGGCCGCGAGCAGCGCGTGCAGGATGATGTCGGCTTCTGGCGGCATTCCCAGACCTACGCCATCCGCAACCGAGCACAGGCTCTCGCCTATAGGGCAATGCTGACGCGCCTACGCGCCGGAGAGGCCATCCTCGCCAAGGTGTTCGACGCCTATGGGCCTCCGACCACCGGCACGGTAGCGGAGCCTTCCGCGAGCCTCACGGCCGCGGCTGATCTCCGGGCAACCACGGTCAGCATCTCGACCTTTGGCTTGATCCTTCAGCCTGGCATTGCCTTCTCGATCGGCCACCGGCTGCACCGGATCACCAAGGTCGTTTTTCACACGCCCGGCGGCACAGCCGCCTGGAACGGCTCCGCCCCATGGGATGGCTCGGCGCCTTGGATCGGGCAGCCGGCAGCCGGGCCGGATCTCTGGACCGTCAACATCCAGCCTCCGTTGCGGCAGGACCTCGCCGCCGGCACCAACGTCGACTTCTTCAACCTCCAGTGCCTGTGCGTCATCGAGGATGTCACCTCCGGCGACATTGACCTCGACCTCGGCTTCTTCGCCGACCCGACGCTCTCCCTGATCGAAACCATCTGACGCTCATCCGAGGACAATATGGCTATTGATCCGCTGCCGTCACCGGTCGCGAATGGCGATGTCGTGACTGACAAAGTCGACGAACTCGTCGTGGGTGCGAATGTCCAGGCCGATAAGGTGGCCACGCTCGAGGTGCGCGGCGTCACGGCCCGCTATGCCCGGCCGGGTGACGAGGATTTCAGCTGGTCCTCGACCCTGACCGGGCCGGCGAAGGAGCGCCCTCTCGGTACGGTAGGCCTCTCCGTGAACAATGCTGACATGGGCGCCTCGCTGCGCATTCGCGGCGAGGACGTGCCGCCAGGGCCGGGCTACCTCGACGTCGGCCTGCGGACGGACTTCGCGGTGGAGGAAGGTCGCACCTATGCCGTCACCTATGTGCTGGCGCGGTCGACCGATCCGACCGATCCCGTCGGCCATGGCGTCGAAACGCGCATCCAGAACCTCTCCGCCGGTAAGGTTCATGTAAGCAACGCGCGCCTCGGCGACGTGCTGTCGCCCACGGTGGCGGGAGGCGTCATCGCGCTCACCTTCCTGATCGGCAAGCCGGGGGCACCCGGGACGCTCGCCTACACCATCCCGCCGACGTCGCGGTACATCGTCCCCTATGTCCGGATCTACGGAAACGGGCAGGAGACCGACCTCGCCGTCATTGGACGGATCGAGGACGTCACCGACAAGATCGTCGGCGGCGCGGACATCGCCGGGATCCTCACGCGCGTCACCTCCGTGGAAGGCTCGGTTGCCGGCAAAGCCGACACCACCGCGCTCGCTGCCGAGACGGCCGCCCGTGAAGGCGCCGTGGCGGCGCTCAGCGGCGAGGTGGCAGGGCTCGCGGCGGATGTCGCGGGCGTTGTCGAGATTGCCGACAACATCCCGATCAAGCAGACGCCGCCGCCGCTTCTCGGTGTGCGCGACAAGATGGGCTTCCCCATCGCGAAAATCGGTGCGAACTACCTCAGCCAGCCCAAGCTTTGGAAGGTGCGTCCGGGCAAGGGGCTTCGGGTCTTCGACAAGTACGGGTTCCGCTGGCCGCTCGGTGGCGGATCGACCCCCACGCCGACGCTGACGACCTATCCCACGGCGTATGGCCACTGGCGCGACAACGATGTCATGAGCCGCGTCTGGTCCGACGACGTGATCATGGGCTTCATTTATTTCGGCCAGAGTTACGAGAAGTTCCGCAACAACTCGGCGGCTCCGGGCGGAGCGGAAACCGTCATTCACGGCACGCCGATTCAGCCGGGCTATGCGCTGATGCCGAACATCGGCCTGCACGTCGACGGCAACGCCTTCAGCAGCTTCGTCGACCTCTATGAGCAGCAGCTACCGGACGTCCCGCTGGCCTCGTCCGAGAGCCCCTGTTCGATGTTTTCGAACAGCGTCCTGACCTACATGCAGACGGCCTTCGGCTTCAAGCGCCAGATGGTGTGCCTGTCGGTGGCGGATGTTGGCCAGCCCTGGCGGGTGTTCATGAAGGGCTCGACGTTCTTCGGCCACTTCGAAAACGCTCTTCGGAACTGCAAGGCGGCGGCCGAGGCGCGCGGCAAGCGCTTCGTTCTCGGCGCCGTGATTTCCTCGCAGGGGCAGAGTGACGGCGTTCCGCACATCGAGGAGCGGGTGCAGCGCGATATGCGCTGGCAGTTCATGATCGAGGAGGCCGCGCGCCGCATCCTCGGGCAGTCGGATGAGGTGGCACTGGTGCTCCGCGGTGCCGACCGCGCATATGGCTGGAACCGGCTGGCGCCGATGGACGCGGCCCATATCGAGGCCTGCCGCCGCAGTCCGGGCCGCATCCTGCTCGCGGGCCCCGGCTATCCGCACCGGGGCGGTGGCGAGCACCCTGTCAACGAGGGCTACATGACGCTCGGCCTGGCCGACGCCGATGCGGTGAACCGTGGTCTGCTCGGCGCCAAATTCATCCCGGTGGTGGCGGACAGCCTCGAGTGGCTCTCGGCCACTCAGTGCCGCATCAACTTCTCCATGGATTCCGCGCGCCAGCTGGTGCTGGACGACGGCACCGGCCCGGTAACCGCCACCGGCATTGAAACCTCGAAGGGGATTTTCTGCCGCGACGCCACGGATGCCTACGCGGCGGATATTCCCGTCACCTCTGTGACGGTCGGATCGAGCGGCTTCACCGCCAGCCCCAACCAGTCGATCTACGTCACTCTCGGCCGGGCCGTGAACCAGCAGGACTTTCTGCTGGGCTACGCCAACTGGCAGACCGACGTGACCCTCAACGGCAACACGAAGGCGCGCGGCCTGATCCGCGACGACTTCCCCGGCGAAACCGCCACCGGGCTCTCCTACCAGCATCATCGCTGGGCCATGCCCTTCATGTTCAACGCGTTCAAGAGGTTCTGACATGCCCGACATCTTCACCCCGGAGGCCGGGGCGCCGCGTGATAATCCCGAGGATATGTATTTCGGGGATCAGCACGAGGAGCTGATCTATGCCAACTGGACGCGCAATACCAAGGCGACGGTGCAGCGGAACATGGTGACCGGCGTCGAGGACGCGACCGTGGTCGGCGTACCGGTCTACGACACGACCTTCACCCGCTTCCTTCGTGGCGCCAGCTATCTCAACACCAACCGCCCGACCGACGGGGCGTTCACCGTCATGATCGCAGCTCGTCTGCCGGATGCCGGGGAATCCATCGCCAGCCCGTCACGCGTGTTCTGCAATTACGCTGCCGGCACGACGGCGGCCGGCAGCGCGGGCAACACCGGCGTGCATTTCCGGCAGCTCACGACGCCGGGCGTGCTGACGTTCTCCATCCAGACGCAGCTGGCGGGTGGGTCGTTCTCTCGCTCCAGCATCGACACGATCCCTTACACGACCAATGTCTGGGAGATCTTCACGCTCAAATTGCGCGACCGCAACGCGGCGGCGAAGGCCATGCTGGCAAACTATGCGACGCAGATCACCTTCCCGGGTGGCCGGTTCTACGACCCTATCGCAACGCCCATGGCGTTCGGTTCCACCACAGAGGCCGTCACCACCGGCGCCCGGCTCGATCTTGCGGCGGCGGTGTGGTCCGACAGCTGGCTTGAGGACGCCGATGAGGCCGCGCTGCTCGCCGACTTCCGGGCTAAAGTGGGGTTGGATATCCCCTCACTTGCCTGAGCGCCAACCCGCATAGCCGTCCACCCGCCGCCCGCTGGGCGGCTTTTTGTTGTATGGTGTTGGCATGGATATTGATGACGTCGTTGTGCAGGTGATGCTAGGCGTTTCGCCTCAGCAAACGGCTGATATGATTGAAGCCGCCATGGACCGCTATAGGACAATTAGCTTCCTCGGCGGCTACGATCCTCGTCATGTTGCTGGCGAGCTATTCTCTCTGATGCGGCGCGTTGGCGACCTCACCGATCTTTCCATAAGTGATCAGATGCGCTCGATTGGGGGCGAAACACTAGAACACGATATGTTGCTTGCGGACCCGTTCGAGCCGAATGAGTATTGCGGTCCGATATCGCCGGGAGAAAAAGCATTGATAGAGATGTACCAAGCTATGCTGAGCGCTAGTCAATTAGCAAATCAGGGAGGTGAATAAGAGAATTATTGCGGAGAGGTATCGACCACGATTGGTTGCAATATTTGGTAGATGAAAGTCCGCAACGCCGAATCCATGCGAATCAACAACACTGAGATTTGGCTGTCCTTCATATTGGTAAAAATCCTTATCGAACTTGAATATATTTAGCTTTTTCAAATCATCTACAGTCACGATGGTTAGCTTATTGATTCGACCTGAAATGTCTGGATCATCAAATGAGGTGCGAATTCTATGAGAAAATTTATTTCTTACGTTTGACACGATTTTTAAATTTACAATAATTTCTTGATGAATTATTCCGGTAAAGCTGGCAAAATTTATTTTGTTAGCATTTCGACTCAATACGCCGTTATCGCCAAGCATTGCCTTAATTGCATCCTGATTTGCGTTTGGGTACTTTTTCTTTATGTACTCTCCTAGGTGCTCATCAAGAATTGCAGTCCCGACTATGCAAAGTTCATAGTCGCTCTTGTCGTGCAGCTCTACGAGAACGTCTCTCAATTGTTGAAAATTCTCATAGGTCAATATTGCCACTATCAACGCTCCCGCCGGCTTCATTGCCTAAGGCGCCAATGTTAAGGGAGAAACATTAGGTCCAATTCCTACACTTCTGTCGAGTCTATACGCCGCTCGCCGGTCGGCCTAGAGCCGCGGCTGGCGCAGCGCTCTGTGTGCGGTCAGCCAGTCGGGCCAACCGAAGAAGTGCTGGAATGCCACACAGAACAGGGTAACCGCTGCGACCACGATCATGACCTGAAGGTGGCGTCGCGATGGCGGGCGGCGCGCCCACATGGCCATACGCATCAGCAGTCGGGCGAGGTCCATTCGATCGCTCCTTTGGTGCGGACGGCGGGGGTCTCGAACCCGCGCTCTGTAGCGCCGGCGCTCTTCAACCTCGTGCGTCGCCCTTCGGGTTGCCCGCAACGGCAGCGGCTTGCTGCTCAGCAGCCCTCGCGCGTCTCCTGACGATGGCCTTTTCTACCAATTCCTTGGCCTGAAACCAGTGGCGCTCAGCTTGGCCATCTGGGCGCCCCTCCTTTTCCCAAAGACTATGGGCTCTTATGCGCACCTGCTCTTCCCGTTGCCATGCCCGCTCTTCGCGCCCGCTCATAGTTTTCTCCACACCAGCGTGTTTGTCCGACAGCCTAACCGAGCCCATCACCGGCTCGATGACGGTTTTCCGATCAGCGGAGATGAAAGAATGAACACACGGGAGCTGCAAACGCGGCTCACGGCGCTTGGCTATGCGCCGGGGCCGATCGATGGCGTTATGGGCCTGAAGACGCGGGCCGCGACCGTCGCGTTTCAGCGGGCGGCGGGGCTGTACCCCGACGGCGTCGCCGGGCCCAAGACCGAGGCGGCGCTGATGGCGGCCATCGAGGCGCGGACGGCCGATGCCACGCCGGCGCCGGTGCGCCAGAGCATGAGCGCGATCGGCCTTGCCGTGCTCATCAGCCGCGAGGCGCGCAAGCTGACGGCTTATCGGGACACCAAGGGCATCTGGACCATCGGCATCGGCCATACCGCCGCCGCCGGCGCGCCGATCCCCTATCAGGGGCTCACGATCACCGCGGCCGAGGCGGACGCCATCTTTGCCCGCGACCTCACCCAGTACGAGGACGCGGTGCGCGCCGCCATCAAGGTGCCGCTCGCCCATCACCAATTCGATGCGCTGGCCTCGGTTTGCTACAACATTGGCACCGGCGGCTTTGCGGGCGCGACGTTCGTCAAGCGCATCAATGCCGGCGAGAGCTCGGCCCGGATCCGCGCCGCCATCCTCATGTGGCGCAAACCGGCGGAGATCATCTCCCGCCGCACCGGCGAGGCGGACCAGTTCGTCACGCCCTACAGCGTTTCGCTTCCCAAGGCCCGGTCCACCGATGCCCGGCCGATCAGTCTCGCTGCCTGAATGGTCATCCTCTTCTTGGAGAATCTCGGAGGTAATGACACCATCCCCACAAGTCGGGGGATGGCGTGGAATTCCAGACGGCGGACACGATTGATGGCTGGCTGGAGCTAGCACGGGTGGCGAGACGCATGGCAGAGATGGCCATGAGCGAACCAATGACGCGCAATGCTGCGTGGGCCCATGCGGGTTTTGCCTGTGAATGTCTGCTCAAGGCATCCATCATGGCAAAGGAGCGATTGAATCGCTTCCCGGACCGGCGAGAGAGGCGTGAATTGTATGTCCATGACCTCGGCGCCCTCGCCAAACTGTTGGGCGTGCAAATAGGTCCAATGGATGAAGTGGCCCCCGCTTGGATGGTTGCGCTGGAATGGCGCAGGGATCATGCTTATGTTGATGGACGTATGCCCGTGGCTGTTGTCCAAGGCTTGTTTGACGCGGTGTTCTCTGATGGAGGTGTTGGCGAATGGATAGTCCGCAACTACCTCAGAAATTATACGACGCCGGGAGGCAGTATTTTTCCCAGTTAAAAGAACTTGGATTGCGGCCTGAAGGTCTGATGTGGGTGTGGGATAACACACGCAGCCAGTTCATCCTCATGATGATCTGGTCCGGCATTGATCGCGTAGGCCCATTGGCTGTGGCCAAGATGCTTTTTAAGGCATACAGGGCTTCTGCGCTGACACAAGATATCGATCCGTTTACGGTCCATGTGCGCAGTAACAAAGAAGTTTTGGCAGCGCGCATGAACGACGCTATCGCCACCGGAGCCGACGAGTATCAGCTGCTGCGGAAGGATCGGGAGCATCCCGATGAATTCCTGTATCAGTGGGCGAAGCCTTGGATTTATACGCTTTCAGAGAAGCGGAGATCCGCAGTGGATACCTCGCGCGATTGGAAGCGCTTTTCTGGCAACATCGAGAAGCTTGCCGCCTGAGGCGCCTCACATACTTCTTGACCAAAAGGCCCCGCTGTAAGCGGGGCCTTTTTCATTGGAGATCATCATGAGCACGACCACGAAGGCCACGGCGAACGCCGTGCTGGCCACCTTGACGCCTGCCATCGCCGCCGCGACGCATCGTGCTGTCGCACAGACGGCTTCCGGCCTCGGCGGCACCGAGGCCTCTGTCATCGCAAAGGAGGTGGCGAAGGAGACCGCCGCCGTGGTCGTCAACCAGACGAACAATGAGCCCTGGTACCAGAGCCGCGTGACGTTGGGCGCCATCCTCGCGGCGCTCGCCGGCATTCTCGGGCTGTTCGGCTGGGCCTTCCCGGCCGAGATGCAGGGCAAGGTGATCGACCTTATCGTCGCCCTCGGCCCGGTCATCGGCGCGGCCCTGGCGCTCTATGGCCGCTGGGCCGCCAAGAAGCCGCTGGGCTCCTGACGACGTCTCACCCGCTGCGCATGAGGTGCCTGTGATGCCCAACTCGGAAAGGGGGGCGGCAATGGACCAAGACAGCCGGCAGTCCTTCGATGTTCTTGACACCCGCCTGCGCGCCAATGAGCGCGGGCTTGCCGATGTGCAGTCGACCATGCGGGATGGGTTCGCTGAACTCACCCGCCAGATCGGCACGCAGTACACCAAGTTCGAGCAGGCGATGGCCGCTCAGGGGGCGCGGTTCGAGCAGCAGATCAACGCACAGAATGCATTGATCGAGAAGCGGAGCGAGCCGAAGTTCCAGATTTACGCAATCATCATCCCGATCATCCTCGCCGCCGTCGGCTTCGTCTGGGCGATCCTCCAAACGCAGATCTCCTCCAAGCTCAATCAGGAGACCTTCGTCGTCGCCACCGAGAGGGCGAAGGAAACCCGCCAGGGGCAGGAGAAGGCTGTCGAAGCCATCGTGGCGAAGATGGTGCCGTTCGAGGTCCACAAGATCCAGTGGGATGCACAGGCCTCTGAGAACGCCAGCCTTCAGCGGCAGATCGACGAGGTGAAGCGGAGCTCCGCCGACACCTATTCGGCGCGTGACGTCATCCTGCGGCTGGAAAGCCGCCAGCGGGAGCTTGAGGA
The DNA here is from genome assembly GCF_018390555.1 of Ancylobacter oerskovii. Taxonomy (GTDB): domain Bacteria; phylum Pseudomonadota; class Alphaproteobacteria; order Rhizobiales; family Xanthobacteraceae; genus Ancylobacter; species Ancylobacter oerskovii. The sequence continues at coordinate 22,859 of NZ_JAHBGB010000006.1, forward strand.
TTTGGTGATGCGGGGGCGGGTCGGTGCCGCTTCCCCCTGAGGCTTGCATCCTTCGTGTGCCTGGCGCGGATTGGGCTGTGCTCGATCTCGCGACCGGGCGCATCCTTCTGACACGCGGACACAACGACATCATCGGATCGGTGGAGGATCTGCGGCGCTCGCCCGCGCGCTCCTTGCTGCCAGCGATCAGGTGGCAGGAGGTGCAATGGTCATGACCGGACGAAAGCCGCGTGCTTCAATCTGCGCTGTGGATTGAAGCGCATCGGCGCGAGGAGGACAAATGCCTGACCTTAGCTATCTCGCTGCGGCAGTTGGTGCAGCTCTCGACGACCGGACCGATATGACGGTTCGCATCCCAACCGACTATGCGACGCTCCAGGCGGCTATCGACGACCTCAAGAACGCTCCCGTTCAGCAGGGTAACCGCATCCTCTTGCTGATCGAAAGCGGCCATGCGCTCACGCACGGGCTGAAACTTCTCGATGGAGACTACAGCAGCTTTGTCATTGGGAGCGAAGATGCCATCGTTGAGCTGGCACCGAGTTTCGTCGCCATACCAAATGACACGCGGTACGGAGAGGCGATGGATGAGCGGGACGGTGCTCTGATATTTATGCTCAACGCACGCGGTTTGAACGTTGAGACAGTCGTGGATATGGGATTTCGTAGCGATGCTGATGTCGGCGTGTTTGTCGGCACCAACTCATCGATAAATTTTACTCCAAGCAGTGGAATTAAAAACTCATATTACAATAATTTATTCAGCGTAAATTCTAGAATTTGGTGCGATCAAGGGATATTTACTAACGCCGGAGCCGAGGGCATTCGGGCCCGGGTTGGCTCGACGATCATGGCATCGACCGCCAATTTTGATGATTGCTGCTCTCACGAAACTCCCGCAGACGCATCGATATTTCTCAGTCGCACCAGCACCGGGTATTTCAACGGAGCCACAGCCAGGAATAGCGGCGCCATGGGAGTGGCCGTGCATCGATCGGTCGGCAGCTTCGAAGGGGTCAATTGCGACAATGCCAAGACATTCGGACTGCAGGTTGATACCGGATCAGTGGTGAATGCCGCTGGCATAACTCTCACGAATGCACAGGGTCGTGCTCTACAGGCTCAGAGGTCCTATGTCAGCATCAGAAATGGACATTTAGAAAATTCGGCAAACAAACCTATTCAGATTAGTTTCGGTGCCATTGTAGACGCGAACGGCGTTGGCGTAGATGATATATCGGATTACATAGAAACTGGCACGCCAAACCAGATAAATGGATCTGGTATTGTTTTCAACGCAGCCAATCCATCCCCTCTAGATGGAAATTATGGGACCTTTTCCAACACAGGCGCGTCGAACGGCAAAGAATTTGGAACGGCCAGCATTCTTTTAAGCAGTAGGGATAGCGCAACTACCGCCCAATCTCACTATGGGTTCTACAATGCCAATGGCCAGGTCGGAAGCATAACGACCGCCGGGGCCCGCACCCGTTATCATGTCACTGCTAGTGCGGCAGTTGTCATTACCGGAGGCAGCGGCAGTCCCGAAGGAGCGATCGTCGCGTCCCCCGGCTCGCTGTATACCCGCACCGACGGTGGGGCAGGCACGACCCTCTATGTCAAGGAAAGTGGCACCGGAAATACGGGGTGGGTTGCCAAATAGTAGGTTGTGGACTGAAGCCGGACGATCACCCCAGGTCGTCCGGCGTGTTATCATTCTCTGCGAAGCCGGTTCGATGAAGGCGTCGCCTTTGTACCGCCATGGCACCTTGTGCGAGCTCGCGCATCATCCCGCCATGTACACGCCCATGGATCCGGTCTCCGTGTGGGAGACGCACAGCACGAAACGCACCCTTGGAGATGTCGAGGGCGCGGCTCGCTTCCTGCTGGAGCGATGGCCGGAGGAGTTCGCCGAGACGCCCTTGCATCGCGGCGCGCGGCAGGTCGCTCTCGACGCGCTCGCAGGCCATGTTCCGGTCGATGCGTTCCGCATGGCTTTTGTCGCCGCGGCCGAAGAGGCGGGCATCTTGGCCTAGCTCGCTGCGTCACGCTTGTTGCACTTCTTGCAGGGGATGCCGCGGGCGATCTCAGAGAAGGTGAGCTTGCCTTTTATTTTGGCACGCAGCCCGCATCGTGTGCATTTGAACTCGGCCCAAGCCACGCGTGCGATCGAGCCGGATGCCGGGTCGCTGCTCCCGACAAGGGGCGAAGCTCGCATCATCACCCGGCGTTTGCGGGTTGTGTCCGGCAGGGAGGGCGGTGTCGACATTGCCAAGCTCAAGCAGTCGAGGTTCAGAGGGTCTGCCCGATTTGCATGATCGATGCCGTTGAGACCTATTCCAAATCGTCAGGCGTCTCGCCGTAGCGCGATCGTGGCCCCGCCAGTCCTCTCCGAAGACGGGCGGGCTTTTTGCATTGTGTGGTCACCGCTCGCACTCCCCACGTTCAGCAAGGGAGAAGTGCCATCGCACGGCTCACTGGAGCCCAAGCGATTTAATCGTTCACAATAGCGTCCGACATTTTCAACTACTACACTTCCTTTGCCGTTCCGGGAGCGGCTCATTGGTGTTCTACGCAACGATGGAGTCATCATGACGACCGCATTTTTCCCAACTTTGGTTGAGGCTCAGAGTGCCGGCGCGCCGACCCCCCTACCAGATTACGTGCATGTCCTTGACTACGACGCTCCAGGTGTCGGTGTCGGAGGGGAGGCGATCTATGCACTACAAAAGGATGCCGAAGGCGATCCGCTCACGATGGATTCTTTCCCACCATTCGGAAGCACCTTATTTGCTAACGGGACATTTAGCTCAAATTCGTCCGCAGGGTGGACGTTGGGCGCCGGTGTCACAGTGAGCTCTAATCGATTAAATGGCCTTAATTCAAGCAAGGCGACGACAACGTTGGAGCTGATAGCCGGGCGCCGCTACAGACTGAGTTGGAATTGCACGAGAGATAGCTCGACATACGCGGCGCGGGTCTATCCGAACGGATACAGCTCGAGTGATATTGTCCTTGTTGCAAATGCAGGCTCCGGCCCAAAGACCGTGGAAATCGTTCCATCGATCACGGGCACATGGATATTCGAAGTGGGAGGTGAGCACACCGGATTTATTGGGTGGTGGGATAATTTTACCTGCCTTAACATGCTTGATCAGGGATATGTTCAAATATTCGGATATGCGTATTTGCCGATGCCTCTGGAGTCGAGAGATGGTGTTGGGGGATACTTACGTCCGGAGATGTTCAGGCTAGATACGACAGGCGCGGGATATGATGACGATGCCTTCACGCGGATGTTCTTGCGAGCTCAGGCTATCGGTGGGGACATAACAATTAAATTGCGGGGGCGCTATCGTTGCAGAACGCCGCGACAGACGTTAACGCTGCCAAAAGGCGCATCAATTACCATAGATGGCGAAGATAGCGGTCATATTGACCTCCGTAGTGGAACTATTACTGAAGCGGTACCGTGGCTTATTTTGCGCGGACCAGGCTACACGGGAAACACAAAGACTTATGTGATTGCTCCAGTGATCGAGGGGGCCACCTCGATCATGGTCAATAGTGCGACGGGTATCCAGCCGGGTGACTGGGTCGCCATCACATCCACGCATCAGTACTACATCGGTGTTCCCGGTGTGTCGGGTTACGCGGTGGCGTTTCGCGGCGAGAAGATGCAGGTGTGGAAGGTCGAAGGCAACAAAGTGACGTTCGCCACTGGCACCATTCTTTCCTACGATCTTGCAGCGGATCCGGTGGCGAACCCAGTCAACGTCCGAGTAGTGGATCTCGGCGGCACCTGCGCGATCAAAGGCATTTCGGCCACCGGTCCTGGCGACGGAAAATCGGAAGGTAATAAAGAAACCGAAACGGCGGCAATCGGCTTCATCTCGGCGTCTTATTTCGAGCATATGAAAATTCACAGTACCAGGTGTGAAAATTTCAAAGGCTCATCTATCAATCTAAGTTTCTATGGCTTCGGAACGATTTCGGATGCCACTACGCTTGGCTCGCGTCTTGGCGATCCGTCAAACGTTACGCCGACAAAGATCAGTCAGCGCTTCTATGGCCTCCAGCTTCAGGGAGCGGGGCCCACAACCGCATCCAATATCAATGGTGAATATTGCCGGCGCGCTCTCGATTGCGGGTTTATGAATTTCCAAGGTTCTTTCATCGATGCTGCCAACAGCTCTGAGGGGGTCATCACCCAACAGGTCGTCGTCACCGGCGGAATTTCAAAGAGATGCGAGACGGCACCCTCGGGACATGAATGCCATGAATTCTCGCTGATCGGCCATCGCGCTCACGATGTGGACGGGCTCACGATCCGTGGCAAACACTACCACATATCAGACCTTGTCATGGTGTCATCCGGAGGTATCGGCATTGGCGGGGTGGTCCCTGCCAATCCGGCAAGCTACTCAGAGGATCCCATCGCCGGAAACATTTCGCTGAACAATATCGAACTTTATGGCGGCGGCATTCGTAGCCGCGTCGGGTTCGAGTCGCTGAGCATGCAGAACGTCAAAGTACGGGATGCAAGTAACCCGGTGTGGCTGACTGGCAAGCATCAGTCGAACGTGAGGATCGTTGATTGCGACCTACAGGGGACAGGAGGCCAGCCGGTTATTTGGCTTCAGTATCCTATCAAGTTTGACGGATCTAATATTACGATCCGAAATAATAGGCTGGCCGGAGGATCGTATGGAATGCTGCATGAGGGCGCAGTCGAGATCGTAAAGAATATCGACGTATCCGGCAACACCTTTGAAGGAATTTCATCCAGTTACGTTAAGCTTGACCCTCTGGGTGGGGATTGGGCTTCGGACGGCTCGCTTCGCTTTCAAAATAATCGCGTTGTCGGATCGTTACTTTCCGTCCCCATAGATGCATCCGGCCTTGTTCTCAATGCGACTGACAACCAATGGGGGACGGGTGCGGTTGTTGTGGAGCCATCATCGGGCACCATCCAGCTGCCTGACCTTCTCTTGGGGCCGACGATACGGGTGAGGGCAAAGCTTAGTGCAGCCACGACGGTGACGTCGATCGTTGGCGCTAAAGATGGCCAGCTCGTGCAGGTCCTTCTGGATAGCGGATCGAGCCCTCTCACTCTTGCAGCGGAGGGAGGAAATCTCATCTCTTCGGCTGACGTTGTTCTTAACAACTTAAACGATACCGCCCTTTTTGTGGCTCATGGTGCAAGCCTTATTCTGTTGGCAAAGGCGGAAAAGGACAATGTGAGCGGTAACTTTATTGCCGGGCAAAGTTCGGTCCCTATCACTTTGACGGGCACGACGGCTCAGACGGTGCTCGCCTCTGTAAATATACCGGCAAATTCTTTGCGCCCGAACGACAGCATAAGGGTAACGTCCCTGTGGAGTCATGACAGCAGCGCCAATGTAAAAACAATGAAGGTCAGATTTGGGCCGGAATATTATAGTAATATTTCGGCAACAACGACAGTGTCGTCTAGATTGCAGGTGCAGATCTATAATAGAGAAAAAGACACGGATTACCATCAAGTGACTGCACCCGCAGGACTCGTGGCGTTCGGACCGTCTTATTCGGGAGTTTTGGAGAGGAATGTAAGTACGAATACGATTCGCCAAGTCACGTTGACAGGGACATTGGCGTCAATTGACGGGACCATAACCTTAGAGGCGTACACTGTTGAGGTGATACGGGCGTAGTATGTGACGATGGTATTTTCCGCGCCCGGCCTCTTTTGGGGGGCGGGCGAGGTTTTCCCATTCGACGGCAAATGGCGCGGCATCGCGCCATTCAATCGCCCAAGTGCAGGACTTTGCGCCAATCGACTTGTGCGAGACCGAGGCGCTGATGCCGGCTCTCGCTAACCCCGCAGCGCCGTCACGATCTTCTCAAGGTCGTTATAGCCCGCCAGGATGACGGTGCCGTCCTCCACCGGGATATAGTCGGCCCGGAAGGCGATCCTGACGGCGTCGCCCTTCTTCTTCACGATGTCGACCGGAGCCGGGATGAAGGCGGACCAGCCCGTCCATGTCCGCATGTCCTCGGGTGGGTTTTCGGGCGCCATGGCCCATTTATCGCCGTCCTTGATCACGCGGCTCTGAACAAATGCGTAGGGGTCCATGGCCCGCTTCATGGGCGATTCCCGCCTCTCGCGCCACCCCCTACCAGGATCGGGCTTGTTCTCTTTTCGTTCTCGTGGAATCAATCTGCTCATCAACCGATGGAGCCGACCATGCCGAGCGAGCGAGCGCCCGCCGAACGCGAACCTATTGTCATCACGGATGCCGATATCGACGAGGCCATTTCGACTTGTGGCGGTGACGCGCGTGAGGCTGTCCGAGCGCTGCTGATCGCCGGCCAATTCATGGAGGTGGAACTCGAGGAAGCCCGCCAGGAAGCGAGCTGGGGCTATATCCGAGGACGACCATCCCGGCGAATTCGTCAGGAAGGACAGGAGGGCTAACAGATGGTGCAGAGATCAAAGCGCACCTTGGCAGGCGCCGAACAGATGCAAAAAGACCTCCGGCAGTTTCACCACTTGGTGCGGCAGTGGGCGGGCGAGGTGCCGATCGGGACGAACGTCTATATCGGCTGCGACTTCCTCAACTATGCGATCATCATGATGGACATGCAGCTAACGGCAGCTATCCAAAAGGCGCCTTACGAACGGCCTCCCGGATTCCAGGGCCTAGAGTGATCTTCATAGGAGAGAGGGCTGTGCCGGCAACGATGATGCACCCTCCTCGACAGGTCGCTCCACGATCACGACGGCCTCATCGGGCAAGGGTCGCTGAAGCGCCTTCGCCTCGTCCCATGGAGCGCGCAGCCAAACCTCGCGCTCCTCTGCCGTCGTCAGGATTACCGGCATCGCCTTGGTGTGGACCGAGCCGACTACGGCATTAGGCTCGGTCGTCAGGAATCCGTAGAGGTCGGCCGTCACCTCTCCCTCTTTGATCTTCCGCACGCCGGTCCATGTGGTCCACAGCCCGGCGAAGAACGCCAGCGGCTCGTCAGGCGACAGGGCGAACCATGACCATGTGTCCGGGCCGCGAGCGCCCTCGGGCGGCTCGCTGAACGAGGTGAACGGCACGAGGCACCGATGCTCCACGCCGAGCCAGCGCTGCCAGTGCCGGCTTGAGGTGTTGCGGATGTTCGTCACGCCCTTGTCGGGCTCGGCGCGCAGGAGCGCCTTGAAGTCGACCACCTGGCCTTTCGCCTCCAGCTTGGCGGCGCGCTTCTTGGTGGCCTCCATATGGACGACCTGCGACGTCGGCATGCCCCAACGGGCATTCACCAGCTCACGCTCGCTGTCAGCACCGGCCCGTACAATCGGCGCCGGATAGTCGGGATAGATGCCCGGCTGCGGCGCGAGGTTGCCGACGCCATTTCGGAGCGTCCCGACAAGATCGGCGATGGCGGAGAGATTGGATTTATGGCTGTACAGGTTGCACATGGCGACTAGTCGTCAGCCTGCGCGTGGCGCAAGCGGTGGCGAATCCATAAGATCACTGCCGCCGAATAGGCCAGTCCAAATCCAATCCCGGCCCAATACGCCCACTGCATCACGGAGCCGCGCCGACGCTATCCTTGACGCACTTGGTCGTGAAGCTGGTCTTGGCCGCCCCGGCCAGCTTCTTGGTCGCGGCCCGAGCGTCGCACGCCGTCTGAGCGTCGCGCTCGCACTTCCCGAGGAAGCTAGTCCTGGCAGCGCCTGCGAGCTTCTTGGCGTCAGCATTCGCGACGCAGCTATCGGCGAGAGCAGGCCCGGCGAAGGCAACCAGAACGGCGAGAGTGATGAGCGATTTCATCGAACCGTCTCCTCTTCAGGTGCCGGGAGCTAATCACGGCTCTGTGTCGGCGTCGAGATCTCGGGCACTCATCGGCGTCGCAGGAGAAGAGACACGTAATGCCCGACAAAACACCCGATGAAGGGGAAAAATAGGGCTGTCCAAATGGGGTAGCCACTACCGTGGGCAGTTAGACCCATATTGCCGATGGATAGCGCGAAGAGAAGTCCCGCGACACCAAAGGCCGTCGGCAGCGGATTGCGACGCACCACGCGACCGCCCCACCGTACGACGGCACTGAATCCAGACACGGCTTCATCCCCAGTTGCCCGGCCAGATCTTACGGTGACGGAGAGCGGTGTCTACTACCCCTCCTTCTCCCCGAGAGCGGCGCGGCCGGCACGCCTTTCGAGCATGGCTGCCTTGAGTTCGTCGGCCGTCTCGTGATTCTTCGCGGCGCGATGGGCGATGACCCAGATAGCATTGGCGGTGCGGTAATATTGCTCGGCCGGCATGTTGCACGAACAGAACCGCACTATCTCGTCAGCGATATCAAGCATCTCGAACAACTCGTCCTTAGGAAGCTGGACGCTATCCCCCTCACTCTGCATTGCGTGCGTCCTCCAGAGCGGCGCGGCCGGCGGGGGTGTCACGTCGAACACACGCCTCGATGCCGGCGGCGATGGCCTGATTCGCCGAATACTCGCCGCCGCCATGTGCGATCAGCGCGGCGAAGCAGACCCTGCTCTTGCTGTCCTCCATGTCGCGGGTGTTCATGCAGCCCCCGCCTATGAGGAAGGCGCGTCCGCAGAAGCGGCAAGGCCTCTCACTCATCCTTCGCCTCCTCTGCGAGGCTCGGGGGTGCGGGGCGCCCTGAAATCGAAGCGATCCGGGCCATGATTGTTCACCGCGGCGGCAAGCGTCTTGGCCCGGCGCTCAGCGTAGCCATCCGACCCGCATTCGACGATGAAGCCATCGGCAAAAACGACGCAGAAGACGGTCGCTCCGCCGCATTCGCTATTGATCTGCCGATGACAGACGATGGCCTCGGGGCTGCGGATCTTGTCGATGTCAATCACATGGTTCTCCCATGAAGAATAGACCGATACCGAATTCGGTTCATCGCCCGCGATATGTCTTCCACCATCAGGCGGTCGTCGCGAAGCAGGTTGCAGAGGTACCTTTCCTCATGGCCAACATCGCCGTCGTGATGGTCTGTCAATTCGGACGGAGCCCCCTCAGGACCGGTCTCCGTTCTGTCCACTAATGCCTTCAGGATGGCCCGGCGCAGGCTCTCTGCGTCATGGCCGGCCTCGTAGTTCCACCCCGCCACGTCGAAGCTCTTTACGAGCGCGATGGCATATTCCATCGCCTGATCGAGATAGATCGGCTTTGCAAAAGCCAGCACAGCCGCAACGCCCTCCTTGTTGCCGCCCTCCGCACCCCAAAAGTGCTCCATGGCGATGTCGAGGATATCTTCATCGCGAATAGGCGATGCCCTTCGTTCCATCATCCCTCTCCCAGAGCCTCAGCCGCGAGGCGGCGGATGTCCTTCGCTGTGCTGCCGATGCTATCGTTCGTGCGCTCGATGATGGCGCGGAGGGCGGCAGCGTAGCGGCCGGCCTGATGGCCAAGCGTTACGATGTCCATCGCTCTCAGGGCCGAATGGCGCTCTAGCTCCTCGATGCGTGCGGCACCGGCCAAGAACCGCTCGGCCGCGTCCATATCGCCTTCTCGCCGTGCAATGATCGCGCACGCCCGCAGATCATCTGCGCTGCCTATTGGAACGTGCGAGATCATGATGCCACCTCCTTCTCCTCACCGGCGCGCTGCTCCTCGCGGACTATGAGGGCCTGAAGGATGCAGGACAGGATCGCGTAGCAGGTGCGGTGACGGCCATCGCCGGGGGCTAGATCCGCATCAAAGCCGCCGTCGAATTTCTCGACAGGGAATTCGCGCTTCAGCCTCTCGCCGGCCGGCCCGTTGTAGTCGGGTCCGATGCTGGCGTGGCCGGTCAGGGAGCATAGACCGGCGGTGATCCACCAGTTGGGGAACACCTTCGCGACCAAGGCGTGGGCGGCGTCGATGCTGGCGGTGTAGGTTGGCGCCCTGTAGAGGTCGCGCATGCCATCGCTGATGGGCGGGTCGCCAAGTAGGCCGAAGGCCTCCTGATCCAACTCGCGATCCGGCCCTTCCGCAGCCTCGCACCTCTCAAGGAGGGCACGAAGGCGAACCACATCGTGTGACTGGTGGGAGGTCATACCGCCTCCCTAAGACGGGCCTCGGCGGGGATGGGCGATAACCCATCCCCTTCAGAGACCGCAGGTCCAGCGGCAACCTCCAGCAGAGAGCGAAGGCGGCCCTGTATTCTAGCGCGAACAGGCCAGGCGCACCAGCGAAGGCGGGTGATGTCGGGGGTGGGGGTCATTTAATCTCTCCCGCGTCTCTGAGTTTCTTGATCCAAGCGGTGAGGCCGGCTTGCCCAGCTGATGCGGGGCAGGTCTGCGCGGTGTGGTGCGCCCCCTCCGAACACACGTCATGTTCTGGCGATTCACGGTCGACCCAGAACCGATAGATCGGCAGCCAGCAGACGTGACAGTAGGCGCAGAACTTCCCGTTCAGGGTCTTGAGCGGCGGCAGCTCTTGCATGCTCACGTCCCTGTCTCCTCGTTGAGGATGGCGTCTACCGCCCCACGCATGAAGTTTCTGAAGACCGGATAGGATTCGCCGAAAACCTCATATCGGCCGTCGCGAACGAGGTCGGTGACGCGCTTGAAGAAGCCATCATCGACTTCGCGCAGCGCTTCGACGGCAGCGCGGGCAAGCTCCATGTGGAGGTTCGGCGTTTCGTCGAAGTCCTCCATGTTCGCGCCGGCAATCGCCCTCGCCACCCGTTCGATCATCGTCTGCTCAGCCGTGGTCATGCGGGGTCTCCTTGGCGGCTTGCGGATCGACAGCGGGCACCCACACGCCGTCAACCTTCTCTTCAATGCAGAGCACCGCATTCAGCATGCAGCTCTCATCCCAGCCGTTCCGCACGCCTTTGCCATAGAGATTGGGCGACGTCTTCCCGCACGCAGCGCAGACGAAGACGTACCCCGGCCTCGCGAACTCATTCGGCATGGGGCATCTCCACCAGATCGCTGCCATTGAAGGGGGAGGGGATCACGCGAACGGACCCGGAACGGCCCGTTGGGACTTTGTTGGGACTTTCGGTTCCGTCTCTTGCCATTGGGTGCCTCTCTATGCCATTTGGTGTTTCAGGCATCAGGTCGCCTGATGTCTAAAAACGTTGGAACACAACGGGTTTCGGTCGGCGGGGTATAGCGCAGCCCGGTAGCGCGGAAGTTTTGGGTACTTCAGGTCGCAGGTTCGAATCCTGCTGCCCCGACCAGACCGGACGCGCGCCGTGCTTCGCCGTCATGCCTGCTGGAGAAAGCCGGGCCGCGGACCTCGGTGTCGCGGGGATTTGGGAGCGCAGGGTCGATGGTCGCACGCATCTACAAGCCGAGCCGGAATGCGATGCAGTCGGGCACCGCCAAGACGAAGCTGTGGGTGCTGGACTACGAGCCCGAGCAGCCCCGCTTGGTGGAGCCGCTGATGGGCTATACCAGCTCCGGCGACATGAAGAGCCAGCTGCGCCTGCGCTTCGACAGCAAGGAAGAGGCGGTTGCCTATGCCGAGCGGCACGGCATCGCCTACCAGCTGCAGGAGCCGAAGGAGCCGGCCCGCCGCCGCATCGCCTATTCCGACAATTTCAGCTTCCGTCGCGTCGGTCAGTGGACGCATTGACGCCGGACCGGCCGGTGTCTTCGGGCGCGGCCGAACGTGGCGGCGCCCGTGCTGGCGGCGCCCGTGTTTCCAGCGCCCGCGTTTCCAGCGCCTTTGCCGGAGGCCCCGTAGCTCAGCTGGATAGAGCAGCCGCCTTCTAAGCGGCAGGTCCCTGGTTCGAGCCCAGGCGGGGTCGCCATCCATCCCCTTGGAAATAGCCGGGTCATGCGGGGGGGCCCGCATGGCGCAGCGAGGCGGGTGCGGCAATTTCGGCCGCTTCGCGCGCTTGTCGGCCGCGCGGCGTCGTGCCGCTCATCCTCCGACATGATCGCCCGGGCCCAGCTCCGCCATTGGGGCGGCCATCACCTTGCCGATGCGGCTGCCGCAGCCTCGCGCCCCGTGGGTGATCGGCGCGCGGCGGCCCGTTCACCCACGGGCAACCGGCGCCGCCGCCGAAAAAAGGCCGGAGAATCTCGCCACTCGTCCGAAATGTCGCCGGCAGATGCATCGGCTGGCCGCGACTGTCTCGCTCCGCCGGCCCCTAAGATGGGTGCAAAGGGTGGCGAGGGGGCCATGAAGGCGCCCCGCCCGCGTGACGGAGAATAGCATGCTCGATCATCCCGGCCCCACCGAGAACCAGCTCCACGCCTGGGACCGGGATCACTTCTTCCATCCCTCCACCCACATGGCCCAGCATGCGCGCGGCGAGACGCCGAACCGCATCGTCACCGGCGGCGAGGGGGTCTACATCGTCGATCGCGACGGTCGCCGCAGCCTCGATGCCTTCGGCGGACTTTATTGCGTGAATGTCGGCTATGGCCGGAAATCCATCGCCGACGCCATCGCCGATCAGGCGCACCAGCTCGCCTATTATCACGCCTATGCCGGCCACGGCTCCGAGCCCTCGATCGAGCTCGCCAAGATGGTGATCGACCGCGCCCCCAAGGGCATGAGCCGGGTGTTCTTCGGCCTGTCCGGCTCGGACGCCAACGAGACCAACATCAAGCTCATCCGCTACATCAACAACGTGCTCGGCCGGCCGGAAAAGAAGAAGATCATCTCGCGCTGGCGCGGCTATCACGGCTCCGGCCTGATGACCGGCAGCCTCACCGGGCTGGCCGGCTTCCACAATCTGTTCGACCTGCCGATGGGCAACATCCTGCACACCGAGGCGCCGTATTATTTCCGCCGCGCCGACCGCAGCCTCAGCGAGGAGCAGTTTTCCGATTTCTGCGCCGCCCGGCTGGAGGAGATGATCCTCGCCGAGGGGCCGGAAACGGTGGCCGCCTTCGTCGGCGAGCCGCTGCTGGGCACCGGCGGCATCGTGCCGCCGCCGGCCGGCTACTGGCCGAAGATCCAGGCGGTGCTGAAGAAATACGACATCCTCTTGGTGGTGGACGAGGTCATCACCGGCTTCGGCCGGCTCGGCACCATGTTCGGCTCGGATTTCTACGGGCTGGAGCCGGACCTCATCACCATCGCCAAGGGCCTCACCTCCGCCTATGCGCCGCTCTCGGGCGTCATCGTGTCGGAGAAGGTATGGAAGATCCTGGTCGAGGGGTCGGACACGTTCGGCCCCATCGGCCATGGCTGGACCTATTCCTCGCACCCGCTCTGTGCCGCCGCCGGCGTCGCCAACCTCAAGCTGATCGACGAGCTGGACCTGCTCGCCAATGTCCGCGACGTCGGCCCCTATTTCCGCGACGCGCTCGCCGATGCGCTCGCCGATCACCCGCTGGTCGGCGAGGTGCGCGGCGAGGGCCTGCTGGCCGCCGTCGAGCTGGTGCGGGACAAGGACGACCGGGTGTTCTTCGACCCGCCGAACAAGGTGAGCGTGCGCGTCGCGGCGGCGATGCTGGAGCGCGGCGTCATCGCCCGCGCCATGCCGCAGGGCGACATCATCGGCTTCGCGCCGCCGCTCTGCCTCACCCGCGCCGAGGCCGACATCGTGGTGGGGGCGACGAAGCAGGCGGTGGAAGCCGTCGCCGCCACGCTGTGAGCACCGGCTTTTGCCGGGGCGTTCCGCGTTCTAAACACATCGACGGGGCGGGTTGGTTCCCGCCCGCCCATTGCCTGGAGGCCTCATGAAGATCGGCGCCCTGTTCCCGCAATTCGAGATCGGCACCGATCCGAAGACCATCAAGGATTTCGCCGTCATATCCGAGGAGCTCGGCTACACGCACCTCACCGCCTTCGACCAGATCATCGGCCTCAACAAGGCCAGCCGCCCCGGCTGGACCTATGTGCACGATGCCGAGGACATGTTCCACGAGCTGTTCGTGCTGTTCGGCTATCTGGCGGCGGTGACGACGAAGATCGATTTCGTCACCGGCGTGCTGGTGCTGCCGATGCGCGGCACCGCGCTCGTCGCCAAGCAGGCGGCGGAGGTGGACCTCTTGTCCGGCGGGCGGCTGCGGCTCGGCGTCGGCGTCGGCGTGAAGCCGGAGGAGTTCGAGGCGTGCGGCGAGGAATTCGGCAATCGCGGCAAGCGGATGGACGAACAGATTGATGTTCTGCGTAAGCTCTGGTGCGCCGATCTGATCACCTATGAGGGCAAGTATCACCGCATCGAGGATGGCGGCATCAATCCGCTGCCGGTGCAGCGGCCGATCCCGATCTGGATCGGCGGCGTGTCGGAGGCGGCGATCCGCCGGGTCGCGAAGCTCGGCGACGGCTGGCTGCCCAACTTCCAGGCCGACGACACCGGCCGGCGCGGCATCGAGGAGATGAAGGCGCGGGCGCGGGCCAATGGCCGCGACCCGGATGCCATCGGCATCGAGGCGACGATGACCATCATCGACCGCACCCCGGCGGAGCTGAAGGAGGAGGTGGAGGCCTGGCGCGCCATCGGTGCCACCCACATCACCGTCAACACCATGCCGGAACGCTGGGTGGAGGAAGAGAAGCGCTGGAACAAGGCCGACATCGGTGGCCTGCACGACCCGCAGGCGCATATCGAGGCGATCCGCGACTTCCGCGCCGCGCTGCCGCATCTGTTCTGAGGAAGGTTCCGGCCGCCGCCTGTCACGTGGCAGAGCGGCCGACCCATGGTGCAGTCCTTCTATGCGCCGCCCCGTGGGACGCCCTTATCCTGAGGTGCGAGCGTAAGCGAGCCTCGAAGGATGCTCGCCATGGCGCACCCGGACCACCATCCTTCGAGGCCCGGCTGAGGCCGGGCACCTCAGGATGAGGGGGCTCGGATATGAATGTGGCGCCGTCAAAGACGGTATCGACTATTGAGGACCCCGCCCATGCCCGTCTTCCCGCGCGAGGAATATCTCGCCCGCCTCGCCCGGGTGAAGGCGCGGATGCGCGCGCGCGGCCTCGACGTGCTCGTCTGCGCCGATCCGGCGGGCATGAACTATCTCACCGGCTATGACGGCTGGTCCTTCTACGTGCACCAGTACGTCGTGGTCGGCCTCGATCGCGAGGAGCCGCTCTGGGTGGGACGGGCGATGGATGCGCCCGGCGCCCGTCTCACCGCCTTCCTCGCCGCCGATTCCATCCGCGCCTATCCCGAGACCCATGTCGATTCCCCGGCGCTGCATCCGGCGCAGTTCCTCGCGGGGGTGATCGCCGATCTCGGCTGGCAGCGGTCCGTCATCGGCGTCGACCTCGATGCGTTCTATTTCACCGCCCGCGCCTATATCGAGCTCGGCAAGGCGCTGCCGGCCGCGCGCCTCGTCGATGCCGAGCTCATGGTCGCCTGGGTCCGGCTGGTGAAGTCCGAGGCCGAGGTGGCGCTCATCCGCGGCGCCGCGGCCATCGTCTCCCATGCGATGCAGGTCGGCATGCAGGCGGTGGCGCCGGGGGTGCGCGAATGCGATGCCGTCGCCGAGATCACCGCCGCGCAGTTCCGCGGCGCCGCCGGCTTCTGGGGCGACTATCCCGCCGCGCTCGCCAATGTGCCGCATGGCGCCAAGACCGCCGCGCCGCACCTCACCTGGTCCGGCGAGCGCTACAGCCACGGCGAGGTCGCCTATCTCGAACTCGGCGGGTGCCACGCCCGCTACCACGCGGCGCTCGCCCGCACGCTCTATATGGGCACGCCGCCGGCGAAGTTGCTCGAGGTGGTGAAGGTGGTCGCTGAGGGCATGGAGGTGGCGCTGGATACCGCCCGCGCCGGCGCGACCGCGCATGAGGTGGCGGGCGCCTGGAACCGCGTCATCGCGCGGGCCGGCTATGAGAAGCCCTCGCGCATCGGCTATTCCATCGGTCTCAACTATCCGCCCGACTGGGGCGAGCGTACGCTGAGCCTGCGGGAGGGCGAGCATGCCGTGCTGGAGGAAAACATGTGCTTCCA
The DNA here is from genome assembly GCF_018390555.1 of Ancylobacter oerskovii. Classification (GTDB taxonomy): domain Bacteria; phylum Pseudomonadota; class Alphaproteobacteria; order Rhizobiales; family Xanthobacteraceae; genus Ancylobacter; species Ancylobacter oerskovii. The sequence goes on from NZ_JAHBGB010000006.1 coordinate 38,714, forward strand.
CATGATCCTCGGCATGTGGATGGATGATTGGGGCTATGAGCTCAGCGAGACGTTCCGTATCACCGGCGCCGGCGGGCCGGAGGTGCTGACGGATTTTCCACGCGAACTGGTGATCAAGCCCTGACGGGGAAATGATGGCGATACTCGACGAGAATTCGCGGGAGCAGGTCCTGGCGCTGTGCGGCGGCATCGGCGGTGCCAAGCTGGCGCTGGGCCTCTACCGCACGCTGGCGCCGGGCCGTCTCACCGTCGCCGTCAATACCGGCGACGATTTCAGCCATCTCGGCCTGCATGTGTCGCCGGACATCGACACCGTGGCCTATACGCTGGCCGGCCTGAACGACACCGAGCGCGGCTGGGGGCTCGCCGGGGAGACCTGGCATTTCATGGAAGCCCTCGGCCGGCTCGGCGGCGAGACCTGGTTCCAGCTCGGCGACCACGATCTCGCCACCCATGTGCTGCGCACCCGGCGGCTGGCGGCGGGCGAGACGCTCTCGCAGGTGACGAGCGCGATGGCCGGCCGGCTCGGCCTGCATGCCCGGCTGCTGCCGATGAGCGACGATCCGGTGCGCACCCTGGTGGACACCGAGGAGGGACGGCTCGCCTTCCAGAACTATTTCGTCGAACATCACTGCCGGCCGCGCGTCACCGGCATCACCTTCGCCGGCGCCGAGGCGGCGAAGGTGCAGGAGGACGTGCTGGCGCTGCTCGGCGACGGCGCGTTGGCCGCCATCGTCATCTGCCCGTCCAACCCCTATCTGTCGGTTGACCCGTTGCTGGCGATCCCCGGGCTGAGGGAGGCGCTGAAGGCCTCGCCGGCCCCGGTCGTGGCGGTGTCGCCCATCGTCGGCGGGCGGGCGGTGAAGGGGCCGACCGCCAAGATCATGGAGGAGCTCGGCCTGCCGGTATCCAGCCGCGCCATCGCCGAGCATTACGGCGATCTGCTCGACGGCTTCATCCTCGACGACGCCGACGCGGCGGATGCCACCGGCCTCGGCGTGCCGGCGGTGGCCACCCGCACGCTGATGGAGACGCTCGACGATCGCGAGCGGCTCGCCCGTTCGGTGCTCAACTTCGCCTCCGGCCTGCGCCGCCACCCCTGAGCGGGCGGCCCGCCTTGTGCCGATGTTCCCCGTGCCGGCCGGTTCGTCCCGCCCTATTATGTTTAGGGGCCGGGCTTACGGGCCCCGGGGGGAATATTCGCCATGCCGGATACATCGACCGACACCTATTATCTCTTCGGCGCTCTCGTGCGCTTCCTGCAGCGCAGCAGCCAGACCGGCGGCGCCTATTGCCTCGCCGAGGCGCTGGTGGCGCCGGGGGCCGGCGCGCCGCCGAACCGCCATCCCGGCGACGACGAGGCCTTCTATGTCCTCGACGGCCGCTTCGAATTCATGATCGACGGCGCCATGGTTCCGGCCGGTGTCGGCAGTTTCGTGAAGGTGCCGCCGGGAGCGCCGCATGCCTTCCGCAATGTCGGAACCGAGCCGGCGCGGCTGCTGGTGCTCAATACGCCCGGCCGGGTGCATGACGGCTTCTTCAGCGAGGTCGGCCGGCCGATGCCGCCGGGGACCGCCACGCTGCCGCCGCCCGACGGCGAGGTGCCGGATATTCCCCGCCTCGTCGAGATCGCCCGGCGCAACGGCCTCGAATTGCTGGTGGGCGAGGCACCGCATTCCCGGGAGTGAGAACGCCCCGACGCGGATCCCGCCCGACAGCTCCCTCTCCCCGTCGGGGAGAGGGGTGGGGTGAGGGGGCTCGCCGCCGGCAATCGGTGGTGCCTCGACCTCGCCCGCGTGCCGACTATGGCAGCCGCGCGATGCGCTCCAGCATCAGCTCGTAGAAGGGCGGGTTGTCGAGGTCGCGCAGCACCAGGCAATTGGCCGGCTTCTTGGTGACGTTCCACCAGTCGACCACCGTCATGCCCGAAGTGACCGGCGAGTGGATCTCCACCTCGACATGGCATTTCCGGCCGTTGAACAGCTCCGGCCGCAGCAGATAGCCGATCACGCAGGGGTCGTGCAGCGGGTAGCTGTCGGTGCCGAATTTCTTGTTGCCGTAGTCCTGGTAGAACTCCGCCATGCCGGCGGCTTCCACCGCGGCGCGGGTGCCGAGGGCGCGCAGCCGCCGCAGCCAGTCCGGCGTCATCAACGCCTTGTAGGTGACATCGATCGGCACCATCGTCACCGGCGCGCCGGAGGCCAGCACCACATGCGCCGCATGCGGATCGACATAGATGTTGAACTCCGCCGCCGGCGTGGTGTTGCCGCCCTCGAAGAAGCCGCCGCCCATGAACACCACTTCGGCGAGGCGCGGGATGATCGCCGGCTCCTTGATCATCGCCACGGCGAGATTGGTCATCGGCCCGAGCGTGCAGACCGTGATCTCTCCGGGCGCCGCCGCCATCACCGTGTCGATGATGAAGTCGACGCCGTGCCTGTCGCCGAGCGGCGCGGCGGGCGGCGGCAGGTCGCAGCCGTCGAGCCCGCTCGGCCCATGCACATATTCGGCGGTGAAGCCGGGCTTCACCATCGGGCGCGGGCAGCCGGGATAGACCGGCAGGTCGGCGCGGCCGGCCAGTTCGACCACCATCTGCGCGTTCACCGTGGTGCGGGCGAGCGGCACGTTGCCATGCACGGCGGTGACGCCGACGACCTCCAGTTCGTCGGGCGAGCCGAGCGCGAGGAGCAGCGCGAAGGCGTCGTCCTGGCCGGGGTCGGTGTCGATGATGATCTTGCGCCGCGTCATGAATCCTCCGGTAGGTGCTTTCGGCGGGAACGATACGCCGGAGGCCCGGAGAAAAGCCGGGCGGGCCGTGCGCGCTTCGCCGAAAATCCTTCGGAGCCTCGGCGGTCCATCGGGTTTTCTTTCCCTCCGTGGCCATTAACGTGGTGGGGTCATGCGCAGGGTCGGCTTTTCCGCGTCGAATGCGACGCCACGGCCGCCCCGCGCCAAAGAATAATCCGCAAGCGACCTGACCGGAGAGAGGCACGATAATGAAGAATTTTCTGTCCCTGGCCTTTTGCAGTGCACTCGCTCTCGCGGCGGTGCAGGGGCCGGCCTTGGCCGCCGACCCGATTGAGATCGGCGTCATCGCCAACCTCACCGGCTCGGCGGTGAAGACCAGCGTGCAGATGACCCGCGGCGTCGAGCTCGCGGCCGACGCCATCAATGCCGCCGGCGGCATAGACGGTCGGCCGGTCAAGCTGATCGTCGAGGATTCGGAGAACCGTGCCCAGGAGGCGCTGAACGCCGCCAACAAGCTCTACAACGTCGACAAGGTGCCGGCGGCCATCATGTTCGGCGGCTCGGGCCTGATGATCCCGGTGGCGGAGCTCGCCAAGGAGAAGGGCAGGGTGCTCGTCAACACCTCCTCCTCCTCGCCCAAGCTCGGCAACTATCCCGGTACGCTGTTCTCGATCCTGCCGCTCGACGATATCGTCGGCAAGGAACTGGGCCTGCTGATCGCCGACAGCGGTGCCAAGACCGCCGCCATCGTGGTGCCGAACTCCACCTTCGGCCTCGGCGTCGCCGATGCGGCGGCGGCGGCCTTCGAAGCGAAGGGCGGCAAGATCGTGAAGAAGGTCGCCTTCACCGAAGGCCAGCCGGATTATCGCGCCGACATCCAGCCGGTGGTGCCGGTCAAGCCGGATGTCATCATCACCGCCGGCTATGGCGATGATTCCCGCGCCATGCTGAAGGCCGGGCGCGAGCTCGGCCTCACCGCGAAGTGGTACGCCGCCTATCCCTCGATCCTCGAGATCGAGAACAAGGACTTCCTGAACGGCAAGCTGTTCGGCGTCGACAATGGCGGCTATGCGCAGGCGGCCGGCAAGGCGGTGGCCGACAAGTACGGCGCCAAGTTCAACGGCACCGCCGACCTGATGGCGCATGTCTATTACGGCTATGACGCGCTGATGGTCATCGCCGCCGCCATCAGGAAGGCCGGCAGCGCCGAGCCCGCCGCCATCGCCAAGGCGCTGCCCGAGGTGGTGTCGAGCTATGACGGTGCCACCGGCAAGATCGTCTGGGATGCGCGCGGCCAGCGCATCTCGCCGCCGATCGACGTCATCGAGTACAAGGCCGGCGACTTCGCCACCACCGCCACCCGCAACTGACGCCACGCCTCGCGCACCGTCCGGCACGCCCCGCCGCGTGCCGGACGGTGCCGTCTCCGCTCTTGGGAAACCGTCGCCGCCCGTGCTCCAGGTCCTGTTCAATTCCCTCGTCTATGCCAGCATGATCGCGGTGATCGCGGTCGGGGTGTCGCTGTGCTACTCGATCCTGCGCTTCGCCAATTTCGCGCATATCCAGTTCGCCGTCGTCGGCGGCTATCTCACCTACAGCTTCGCCGCCATTCCCGGCCTGCCGCTGCCGGCCGCTATGGCGCTGAGCGCGGTGGCCACCGGCCTCATCGCCGTCCTCGTCGATTTCCTGGTGTTCAGCCGCCTGCGCGACATCACGCCCGAGGGCAAGATGATCGTCTCCTGGGGCGTCGCGCTGTTCATCCGCTCGGTGGTGGCCATCGTCTATGGCGGCGGCGGGCGCAGCTTCGACCTGTCCTATGAGGTGGTGCTGGTCGGTGACGCCGTCTTCACAACGCTGGACGCGCTGGTCGTCGCGGTGGCGGCGGTGCTGATGCTGCTGCTGCACCTGTTCCTCAATTTCACCCGCGTCGGCTCGGGCCTGCGGGCGCTGGCCTCCAATGCCGATCTCGCGGTCACCCGCGGCATTCCCGGCGACCGGCTGGTGCGGCTGATGTGGTTCCTCTCCGGCGCGCTCGCCGCGACAGGCGGCACGCTGCTCGCTCTTGAGACCCGCCTGCAGCCGAACATGGACCTCATCATCCTCCTGCCGGTCTTCGCGGCCGTCACCATTGGCGGCCTGTCCAGCGTGTTCGGGGCCGTCATCGGCGCGCTCGTCCTCTCCCTCGCGCAGAACCTGCTGATCTATATCGATTTCGGCGCGCTCCTCGGCGGCGAGAGCTGGCAGGTGCCCACCCAGTTCCGCGATTATGTCGCCGTGCTCGCCCTGGTCGTGGTGCTGCTGCTGCGCCCGCGCCTGTCGCCGCTGGTGGGGAGGTGAGGCGATGCTGGATTTCGCGATCTACTGCCTCACCATCATCGCCGTCTGGTCGGTGCTCGGCCTCAGCCTCAACATCCAGTTCGGGCTGACCGGGCTCGTCAATTTCGGCCAGATCCTGCCCTTCGGCCTCGGCGCCTATGCGGCGGCGCTCGCCGCGCAGGCCGGGCTGTCCTGGCCGGTCGGGGCGGGGCTCGGCCTCGTCGCGGCGGTGGTGGTCTCGCTGCTGGTGCTGCTGCCGGCGCGCCGGCTGTCGCAGGATTACTGGGCGCTGATCACGCTCGGCGCCGGCGAATTGTTCCGCCTCACCGCGCTCAACGCGCCGAGCCTCGGCGGCGCCGACGGCCTCACCGTGCCGCGCTTCGCCGATCCGCATCTGGCGCTCGGCGCCGCGCTGGCGCTGATGGCCGCCGCCTGGCTGCTCAGCCATCGCATCGCCCATTCGCCCTTCGGCCGCATGCTGAAGATCCTGCGCGAGGACGAGGTGCTGGCGGCCACGCTCGGCCGCAACCCGGTCGCCTACCAGCGCACCGTGTCGATCATCGCCTGGGCGATGGCCGCGGCGGGGGGCGTGCTCTACGCCCATATCGTCGGCTATGTCTCGCCGGCGAGCTTCACCGTCACCGAGACCTTCATCGTGTGGACGGCGCTGATCCTCGGCGGTCCCGGCAGCACGCTCGGCGTCGTCATCGGCGCGGCGGTGGTGCAACTGCTCAGCGTCTCCTCGCGCTTTCTCGCCGCCTGGATCGACCTGCCCGCCGACGTGCTGGCCAATGGCCGGCTGGCGCTGTTCGGCCTGGTGCTGGTGCTGATGTTCCTGTTCCGCCCGCAGGGCCTCGTTCCCGAGAAGAAGGAGGTCCGCGATGCTCCGCGTCCGTGACGTCTCTGTGTCCTTCGGCGGCTTCAGGGCGCTGAACGCCGTCTCGCTGGAGGCGCCGCCGGCCAGCATCACCGGCATCATCGGGCCGAACGGCTCCGGCAAGTCGACGCTGCTGAACGTCGTCGCTGGCGTCTATGTGCCGGATTCCGGCGCGGTGACGCTGAACGGCCACCCGCTGGCCTATGGCCGGCCGGAGCAGGTGGCGGCGGCGGGCGTCGGCCGCACCTTCCAGGTGCCGCGCCTCGCCCACAAGCTCACCGTGTTCCAGAACATGATGGCCGGCGCGCGCGACCAGGCGGGGGAGGGCGTGTTCAACCTGTTCCTGCGCCCCGGCGCGGTGGCCCGCTGCGAAAAGGAGATCGCCAGCCGCGCCGAGGCGATGCTGAAGCGCCTCGGCCTCGCCCACAAGGCCAACGACTATGCCGGCTCGCTCTCCGGCGGCCAGCAGAAGCTGCTCACCATGGGCATGCTGCTGATGGCCGATCCCGCCGTGCTGCTGCTCGACGAGCCGGCGGCCGGCGTCAACCCGGTGCTGATCGAGCAGCAGGCGGCGCTGCTGCACGAGCTGAAGGCGGAAGGACGCATCGTGCTGCTGATCGAGCACAATATGGAGATGATCGCCAATGTCTGCGACCGGGTGTTCGTGCTGGATGCCGGCGAGCTGATCGCTTCCGGCACCCCGGCGCAGATCCGCGCCGACGAGCGGGTGGTGCGCTCCTATCTCGGCATGCCGGCGTGACCGCGATGACCGATGTCCTGACCCTTTCCAGGCTCACCGCCGGCTATGGCCCGATCACCGTGCTGGACGACCTGTCGCTCACCCTGCGCGCGGGGGAGATCGTCACCGTGCTCGGCGCCAACGGCTCCGGCAAGTCGACGGTGCTGAAGACCGCCATGGGGCTCACAAGGGTCCGCGCCGGCACCATCATGCTCGGCGGGCGCGACGTCACGCATCTGCCGGCGCATGGCCGCGCGAGCGCCGGCCTCGGCTATGTGCCGCAGACCCGCAACGTGTTCGGCGACATGAGCGTCGCCGACAATCTGCGCATGGGCGCCTATCTGCGGCCGAAGACCTTCGAGCGGGAGGTGGAGAAGGTCTTCGCGCTGTTCCCGCGCCTGAAGGAGCGGCGCCGCGCGCTGGCCGGCAACCTCTCCGGCGGCGAGCGCCGCATGCTCGCCATCGGCTCGACGCTGCTGCTCGAGCCTTCCGTGCTGCTGCTCGACGAGCCGTCGAGCGACCTCGCCCCGGCGACCGTCGATCTCGTCTTCGAGGCCATCGCCGACGTGCACAAGCGCCTGTCGATCCCGATCCTGCTGGTCGAGCAGAACGTCGCCAAGGCGCTGGCGCTGGCCAACCGTGTCTGCGTGCTGGTGCGCGGCCGCGAGGCGCTGGACGCGCCGGTCGGCGAGGTGAATACCCATGACCTGCACGCCCTGTTCCTCGACGGAGGCGTGCATACCAGCTGAGGACGCCGAGATGATCGCCAACCCGCCGCCCTGGCCGAACGGTGCCCGCTGCGCGGTCGCCTTCAGCTTCGATGTCGATGCCGACAGCGTCGTGCATGCCGCCCACCGCGCCGGGGCGCTGGATCTGCCGCAGGCGCTGGCGCATATGCGCTACGATCCCTTCGTCGGCACGCCGCGCCTCGCGGATCTGTTCGCCCGCGCCGGCGTGCCGCTCACCGCCTTCGTGCCCGGCTGGGTGGTCGAGACCTATCCCGCCGCCGTTGAATCGCTGCTCAATGCCGGCGCGGAGATTGGCCATCACGGTCATTTCCACGAATGGCCGAGCAGGCAGACGGTCGATGAGGAGCGCGCCACGCTGCAGCGCGGCAGCGAGGTGATCGAGCGATTTTGCGGTGCGAAGCCGCGCGGCTATCGCGCGCCCTATTACGGCCTGTCGCGCGCGACCTTCGACCTGCTGATCGAGCAGGGCTTCACCTACGATTCCTCGCTCTTCGCCGACGACATCCCGATCCGGCTCGACAATGGCAGGGGCAGTCTCGTCGAACTGCCGGTGCCCGCCTCGGTGGACGACTACAACCAATATGTGTCCGCCCGCGCCTTCGACTACCTGATGAAGATATCCGCGCCGTCGCAGGCACTTGCGGTGTTCCGCGAGGAGTTCGACGCCTTCTGGGAGTTCGGCGGCCTCTTCGTGCCCGTCTGGCACCCGGCGGTCAGCGGGCGCCCGGCGCAGGCGCTGGCGATTCGCGCGCTCATCGAGCACATGCAGGCGAAGGGCGGGGTGTGGTTCGCCACGCTCGAACAGGTCGCCGACCACGTTCGCACGCTGGAAGCGAACGGGCTGTGGATACCTCGAAAGGAACGAATTCCATTTTATTTCGAACCGATTATCGATTGAAACGGCTCGATCCTATCTCAAGGATCGTTCAATCTTATGCTGCACCGCATTCCATATTGTGGTGAATTCGTCTACTAGTTGTCTATGAATTCATACCACTTCACGCCCTCGGGTCGTCCGCGCACCCGCCGCTACGGCATTGCCTTTGAGGGCACGCCGGGGGGCTGCAACGCGATCACCGACGTACCCGGCGTCTGCGTCGGTTATACGACCCTGATCGAGGGGGAGGGGGTGCTGGTTCCCGGGCGGGGACCGGTGCGCACCGGCGTCACCGCCATCCTGCCGCGCCCGCGCGAGCAACTGGCCACGCCGGTTTTTGCCGGCCTGTTCAGCGCCAATGGCAATGGCGAGATGAGCGGCTCGCACATCATCGAGGAGATCGGCGCCTTCAGCTTCCCGATCACCATCACCAACACCCATAGCTGCGGCGTCACCCGCGACGCCACCCTCGCCTGGATGAACGCCCGCGCTCCGCAGGTGATGGAGGAGGCCTGGGGTCTGCCGGTCGCCGCCGAGACCTATGACGGCTTCCTGAACGACATCAACGGCTTCCATGTGAAGCCCGAGCATGTCTTCGCCGCCATTGACGGCGCGGTGGACGGGCCGATCGAGGAGGGCAGCGTCGGCGGCGGCACCGGCATGATCGCTTTCAATTTCAAGGGCGGCTCCGGCACCGCCTCGCGCCGGGTGGAATGGGCCGGGGAAACCTTCACCGTCGGCGCCTTCGTGCAGGCGAATTTCGGCCAGCGCCGCAACCTGATGATTCGCGGCCGGCGCGTGGGCGCCGAGCTCGCCGAGCCGGCCATGGTCGAGCGCACGCCGCGCATGGAGAAGGGCTCGATCATCGCGGTGATCGCCACCGATGCCCCCTTCCTGCCGCACCAGCTCAAGCGCCTGGCTCGCCGCGCGCCGCTCGGCGTCGCCTGGACGGGAGGGCTCGGCTACCATTCCTCCGGCGACATCTTCCTGGTCTTCTCCACCGCCAATGGCGACGCCGCGGCCGGCGCGCGCGGGCGGCGGCTGAAGGCAGAATTCGTGCCGGACTCCGACATCGATCCGTTTTTTGACGCATTGGTGAATAGTGTGGAGGAGGCGATCCTCAACGCGATGGTCGCCAACGACGATATGACCGGGCGCGACGGCAATTTCGTGCCGGCTCTGCCGAAGGATTGGTTGAAACGTAATTACGGTTGATTGCAGCGCGAGACGCAACCAAGGGGATTTTCATGGCAGGCGACAGGCTGGACGCGGTGGATGTGCGGATCCTCGCCCTGCTCCAGAAGAACGGGCGTATCAAGAAGGTCGAGCTCGCCTCCGCCATCGGCCTCTCGCTCAGTTCCTGCTGGGATCGGCTCCAGAAGATGGAGCAGGCCGGCTATGTGCGCGGCTATCGCGGCGAGATCGATCTCGGCCGGCTGATCAAGACCGAGCTGATCTTCACCACTCTCACGCTACAGCATCATACCAGCGCGCATTTCGCCCGCTTCGAGCAGGTGGTGAAGGGAATCCCGGAGATACTGGCCTGCCACGCGGTCGGCGGCGGCATCGATTATGTCCTGCACATCATAGCGCGCAACATAACCCATTACCAGGAAATCATCGACGATCTCCTCACCCGCGAGATCGGGATCTCCGTCTATTTCACCTATGTCGTGACCAAGACGGTGAAGCGCTTCGAGGGTTATCCGCTGGCCGAGCTGCTCGAGGTCTCGCTGGAGATGGAGGAGCCGCCGCGCCTGCGCCGCGGCGGCTGATCCCTCAGCCGCGCCCGACGAAGGGGGCGGCGCTCGCCATCACCGTCATGCTCAGCACATTGGCGTCGAGCGGCAGGCTGGCCATATAGGCGACCGCCCGCCCGGCATGGACGGGGTCGAACACCGGCTCGACCATGGTCTGGCCGTTGGCCTGCAGGATACCGGACTTCATCTTCACCGCCATGTCGGTATCGGCGTTGCCGATGTCGATCTGGCCGCAGGCGATGTTGTGGGCACGGCCTTCCAGCGCCACCTGCTTGGTGAGGCCGCTCACCCCGTGCTTGGTGGCGGTGTAGGGGGCGGTCAGCGGCCGCGGCGCATGGGCCGAGATCGAGCCGTTGTTGATGATGCGCCCGCCCTTGGGCCGCTGCGCCTTCATCAGCCGGATCGCCGCCTGCGTGCAGAGGAACACGCCGGTGAGGTTGATGTTCACCACCCGCTGCCAATCCTCGAAGGAAATGTCCTCGATCGGCGCGCCCGGCGACCAGCCGCCGGCATTGTTGAACAGCACGTCGAGCCGGCCAAAGCGGGCCGCCACCTCGGCGAACAGCACGTCGATCGCCGCCTTGTCGCTGACATCGGCGGGCAGCACATGCGCCTTCTCCCCGATCTCGGCGGCGAGGGCGTCCAGCGGCTCGCGCCGGCGCCCGTTTAGGGCCAGCGTCCAGCCGTCGGCGGCCAGCGCCAGGGCGGCGGCCTTGCCGATGCCGGTGCCGGCGCCGGTGACGAGGGCGACTTTCGCGCGGTTGTCCGCGGCAGCGTTCATGGTTTTCACTCCCTGCTCGACGCCGGATTCATGGAACCGAATGGTCCGGCGCTGGTTATTCAAGGCAGAACGGCTCGAAACCTCAGGGAGGGCTCAAGCAATGCCTGCCATTCTTATGTGGCTTATCGGAATTCCGATCCCGATTATCATCCTTCTCTACCTGCTGACCTGATCGGTGGCAGAATAGACGCCAGCATCCACGGTGAAGCCCGGCCGACATTCCGTTGTCGCCGGGCTTCGTCTTTCGCTCAGCGATAGGGCGGGCGCGGAATATTGTTGTGCGCCGCCCGCAGCGCGGCCGACCAGCGCTCGCGCAGGTCGTGGAAATAGGGCTCGCCGGGCTCGATGCGATAGTTGAGCTCGGAATGGCCGGCATCGCGCCGCGCCAGCAGGATGTCGATCGGCATGCCCACCCCGAGATTGGACCGCATGGTCGAATCCATCGAGATCAGCCCCAGCTTCAGCGCATCGTAGAGATCGGTGTTGTAGGTGACGGAACGATCCAGCACCGGCTTGCCGTATTTGTGCTCGCCGATCTGCAGGAAGGGCGTGTCCGCCGTGCATTCGATGAAGTTGCCGGCGGCATAGATCATGAACAGCCGCAGGCGGCCGCCATTCACCTGGCCCCCGAACAGGAACGAGACGTCGAAGCGCAGATCGGCTTCCTTCAGCCCCTCGGCATAGAGGCCGTGGACGTGGCGGATGGCACGGCCCACCAGCTGCGTCGCGCGGAACATGCTGGAGACCTCGGCCAGCGTCTCCTTCTCGCCGGTCTCGGGATTGTCGAGCCCTTCCTGCAGGGTGGAGATCACCGCCTGCGAGATGGAGAGGTTGCCGGCGGTCGACAGCACCATCACATGGCGGCCGGGTTCCTCGAAGACGTGCAGCTTGCGGAAGGTCGAGATGTTGTCGAGCCCCGCATTGGTGCGGGTGTCGGCGATCATGACGAGACCGTCGCGCACCAGGATTCCGCAGCAATAGGTCATGGAAGGCACGTCCCCCGGGCAGCGCCGTCCGGCGCGTTATCTGGCGCGTCCTTATAACGGGACGCTTCGACGGCGGGCAATATCAGCCCTGGACCTGGCGGCTGGATTGATCGACGGTGAGCGCCACCGAAAGCACCTCGTCGCCGCCGCCATAGCGGTTTCCCCGCACCGGCGCGGCGCTGAGATAGTCCAGCCCCACCGCGACGCGGACATAGGCGTCGGTCGGGCACACATCGTTGGCGGCATCGAAGCCGACCCAGCCGAGTCCCTCGACATGGGCTTCCGCCCAGGCGTGCCCCGCCTGGTGGCCGGCGCCCTGCTCGGCGCTGGCGCCGTCGCCCACCAGATAGCCGCTGACATAGCGGGCGGGTATGCCGAGATGCCGCGCGCAGCCGATGAAGGCATGCGCGAAGTCCTGGCAGACGCCGCGCTTCAGCCCGAAGGCCTCGGCGGCCTTGGTGGAGACCACGGTCGGATCGGGGTCGTAGGTCATGACCCGCGCCAGCCCGCCCATCAGCCGGTGCAGCCGGGCGAGGAGGTCCGGCTCGTCGCCGGTCTCCTCCTGCGCGAATTGCCGCATCTCGGCGCTGGAGGCAGTGAGCTCGCTGTCGCGCAGGAACAGGCTGGGCGGAAAGCGCTCCACCGTGCCGCGCACCACGCCGGAAGTGTCCTGCGTCTCGATCTCGCCCTCGACGGTGACGCGCAGTTCGGCCAGCGGGCCCTCGACGGCGAAGGTGTGGGTGAGGTTGCCGAAAGCGTCCTCGTGCGCCTGCAGCCGGCAGCTCTCGGAGACGTCGATGCGCCAGGCGACGACATATTGGCCGTCATGGCTGCGCGGGGTCAGCCGCAGGATCTGGATGGCGCCGTTGGCCGGCGGATCGTAGCGATAGACGGTGGCATGGCTGACATGGATACGCATGGAAAACACCGTTGGCGGCGCGAAAGGCGAACACACGAGGCAGCAGGCAAATCAGGCAGCAGCGACAGGCACATCAGGCGGCGGGCACGTCGGGCGTCACGCGCGCCGGGCGGCGCCCGCTACAGCAGGTACTGCTCGGCGACCACCGAGCCGAGGCGGTTGTTCTCGGTCACGAAGGTCTCGATATATTCGTGCAGCCCGGTCTGGAACACGTCGTCCATCCGGCTGTTGGACAGGCGGGTGAAGGTGGAACGGGCAAGCCGCTGCGCGGTTCCCTGCCGTCCATAATAGGCGGCTATGTCATCGAGATAACGCGAGATGTTCTGGTAGCAGCTGGTCAGCGAGCGCGGCATCTGCGCGTTGAGGATCAGGAGGTCGGCCACCAGCCAGGGCTTGACGCTCTCGCGATAGACCCAGTGGAACGAGGTCAGCGCCGAGACCGAGCGCAGGATCGAGGACCACTGGAAATAGTCGAGCGGCCCGCCGATGTGCTCGCTGTCGGGCAGCAGCACATGATACTTCACGTCGAGGATACGGGCGGTGTTGTCGGCCCGCTCCACATACATGCCGACGCGCGAGAACCAGAAGGCGTCGTTGCGCAGCATGGTGCGGTAGGCGGCGCCGTCGAAGCGCAGCGAGGTCTCCTTCACGAAGGACAGGAAGCGGGAGAGCTCCTCGCGGGTCATGTCCTTGGTGGAATAGCGTTTCAGCTCCAGCCAGGAGGTGTTGATGGTCTCCCACATCTCGATGGTGAGCGCGGTGCGCACCGAGCGGGCATTGGTGCGGGCGATCTCGAAGCAGTTGCGGATCGAGGAGGGGTTTTCCGGCGCGAAGGCGAGGAAGTTGATGACGTTCTGCTCGGTGACGTCCTCGCCGTAGAGCTGCTGGAACTCGTCGGCGCAGCCGGCGGTCAGCAGCGCCGAGCGCCATTCATTGGTCGAGCCGCCATAGGCGACGGGCAGCTGGGCGAGGCGCTGGGTCACGTCGAGCAGGCGGGCGAGGCAGTCCGCCCGCTCCATGTAGCGGGCCAGCCAGTAAAGATTGTCGGCGGTACGTGACAGCATGGGAACCCGCGTCTTATTTGGCGTTGCGCCAGGCGAGCGTGGCAAGGCCCGCCCCGATGAGAAGGGAGCCGCCGATGCGGTTCACCGCCACGACGACCGAGGAATTGGCGATGGCGCCGCGCAGCCGGCCGGCCACCAGCGCATAGGTGAAGGCATTCGCCGCCGCCAGCACCAGGAAGGTGGTCTCGAACACCATCATCTGGCCGAGCATCGGCCGGGCGGGATCGAGGAATTGCGGCAGGAACGCCACGAAGAAGGTGAGGCTCTTGGGATTGAGCGCCGTCACCAGCCAGGCGTGCCCAAGCATCTTCAGCGCGCGGCCCCGGCCGCGGCCGTCGCCCTGCGCCGGCGCCACCAGCGGGCTGGAGCCGGCCCGCCACAGCTTGATGCCGAGCCAGATCAGGTAGAGCGCGCCGATCCACTTCAGCACGGTGAACAGGCTGGCTGAGGTCGCCAGCAGCGCGCCGAGGCCGAGCATGGAGAGGGTCATCGCCGTGAAGTCGCCCAGCGCCACGCCGGCCGCCACCGGCAGGGCGACCCTGCGCCCCTGTCCCAGCGCATAGGAGACGACCAGCAGGATGGTCGGTCCGGGAATGATCAGCAGCACCGCCGAAGCGGCGACGAAGGCCAGCCAGGTCTCGATGGTCATCTGCGTGCTCCCTCGTTCTTTCCGTCGTCGACACTATCGACGCTCGGGTTTCGTGCCGCTCCCTCTCCCCGTGGGGGAGAGGGCTGGGGTGAGGAGGGCGCCGTTTACCGTTCCGGTCGAACCCCTCACCCAACCCTCTCCCGCGCCGAACGCGGCTGTTGCCAGGTTCGGCATCGGCAACGTCACAATCGGAGACATTCGATTGTGACGGAGAGGGCTCGTCGTCGTGTCCAGCCCTCGCGCTCCACCTCAGAGCAACCTCATCCTGAGGTGCCCGGCGTTAGCCGGGCCTCGAAGGATGCTCCTCCGGGTGCGCTCAAGCGAGCATCCTTCGAGGCTCGCTTCGCTCGCACCTCAGGATGAGGTCGCTCTATTGCATGAGCGGCCTGATGCCGCCTCTAGCTCTCCTCCAGAACCCAGGTGTCCTTGGTGCCGCCGCCCTGGCTGGAATTCACCACCAGCGAGCCGGCCTGCAGCGCCACCCGCGTCAGCCCGCCCGGCACGATGCGCACCTTGTCCGCTCCGGTCAGCACGAAGGGGCGCAGGTCGACATGGCGCGGCGCGATGCCTTCCTCGACGAAGGTCGGGCAGGTGGACAGCGCCAGCGTCGGCTGGGCGATGAAATTGGTGGGGTCCTGCTTCAGCTTGGCGCGGAACAGTTCGATCTGCGCCTTGTCCGCGCGGGGGCCGATGAGCATGCCGTAGCCGCCGGAGCCGTGCACCTCCTTCACCACCAGCTCGTGGAGGTTGTCGAGCACGTATTTCAGGTGGTCGGCCTCGCGGCAGCGCCAGGTCGGCACGTTCTTCAATATCGGCTCCTCGCCGAGATAGAAGCGGACGATCTCCGGCATGTAGCTGTAGACCGCCTTGTCGTCGGCGACGCCGGTGCCCACCGCGTTGGTCAGCGTGACGTTGCCGGCATGGTAGGCGCTCATCAGCCCGGGCACGCCGAGCACGCTGTCGGGGCGGAAGGCGAGGGGGTCGATGAAGTCGTCGTCGAGCCGGCGGTAGATCACGTCGACACGCTTCGGCCCCTCGGTGGTGCGCATGTAGACGATGTCGTTCTTGATGAAGAGGTCGCGCCCCTCCACCAGTTCCACGCCCAGCTTGTCGGCGAGGAAGGAGTGCTCGTAATAGGCCGAGTTGAAGATGCCGGGGGTGAGCACCACCACCACCGGGTCGCTGGTGGCGGTGGCCGGCGCCAGCGATTTCAGCGTCGCCAGCAATTCGTCGGCATAGTTCTCCACCGGCGCGACGCGGTTCTCCGCGAACAGCTCGGGGAACAGCCGCAGCATGATCTCGCGGTTCTCCAGCATGTAGGAGACGCCGGAGGGCGTGCGGGCATTGTCCTCGAGCACGTAGAAGGTGTCGGCGTCGATGCGCACCACGTCGATGCCGGCGATGTGCACATAGAGGTCGTGCGGCACCTTCTGGCCGTTCATCTCCGGGCGGAACACCGGGTTCTGGTAGACGAGGTCCTCCGGCACGATGCCGGCGCGCAGGATGTCGCGCTTGGAGTAGACGTCCTTGATGTAGAGGTTCAGCGCCTTGGTGCGCTGCTCCAGCCCCTTGGACAGCCGGCTCCATTCGCCGCTGGTCAGGATGCGCGGGATGATGTCGAAGGGGATCAGCCGCTCCTGGGCGTCACTGTCGCCATAGACGGCGAAGGTGATGCCGATCTTGCGGAAGATGAACTCGGCTTCCTTGCGGCGATGGTCGAGCACCTCGGGCGGAACATTGCTCAGCCAGCGGGCGAGGGCGGTATAGGCGGCGCGGATCGAGCCGTCCGCATTGGTCATTTCGTCGAAGGCGACGGTCATCGCGAAAGCTTCACTCCCCAACTCCGGCAAGTTAGCTACAAACGCCGTGCCAGCGGAAGAGGCCGCGAAGGCGCCGGGACGATATTGCGCCGATTGGTTTCATTTTGCCCAAAAGGCGGGCGTCGTGCCCTTGCCTCAAGCGAGCTTTGCGCGCATGTGCGGCAAATGCGCCGGAAGCTGGGGCGCCAGGGAGCGGGGAATCGGGTGATGAGCACGCAGGAAGCGATCACGGCGGGCATTCTGGTCATCGGCGACGAGATCCTCTCCGGGCGCACCAAGGACAAGAACATCGGCTACATCGCCGAATATCTCACCGCCATCGGCGTCGACGTGGCCGAGGTGCGGGTGGTGCCGGACATCGAGGACGAGATCGTCGCTGCGCTGGACGCGCTGCGCCGCCGCTACACCTATGTGTTCACCACCGGCGGCATCGGCCCGACCCATGACGACATCACCGCCGATGCGGTGGCGCGGGCGTTCGGCGTCGACATCTCGGTGAACCAGGAGGCGCGGGCCATGCTGCTGGAACGCATCCCCGAGGCCGATCTCAACGAGGCGCGGCTGCGCATGGCGCGCATTCCGCACGGCGCGACGCTGATTCCCAACAAGGTGTCGAAGGCGCCGGGCTTCCGTATCGGCAACGTCATCGTCATGGCGGGCGTGCCGACCATCATGCAGGCGATGCTCGACGAGGTGGCGCCGCAGCTGAAGACCGGCCGCGTCATGCTGTCGGAGACGGTGCGGGCGGATGCGAAGGAAGGCGATGTCGGCGGCCCGCTCGGCGAGATCGCCAGGGCCCATCCGGGCGTGTCGATCGGCTCCTATCCCTTTGCCGACGAACTTGGCCGGCCGAACACCAATCTCGTGGTGCGCTCGCGCGAGCCGGAGCTGCTCGCCGCTGCCATGGCGGACGTCAAGGCGATGCTGGCGGCGCGGGCAGGGTAGGGCGGCCGGGGCGCTGCCCCTGCCCGCCGCCGCCTCATTTGCCGGACGGGATCGCGCAGCCGTCGTCACCCTGGCCGCCGGACTGCTTGCCGCAGTCCAGATAGGTCTGGAAGTCCTTGACGCGGCGATCCGTCAATGCGCCGGCGCAGATGTTGAACTCCATCGGATTGATGCTGCCGCCGGCCGTGCTGGCCGTCGAGAGCGTGCATTCGGCGTCGCGGAAGGCGACCCATTTGCGCTGGGCGTCGACGAGCAGCTTCTTGGTGGCGTCATCGCCCTTCAGCCGGGCTGCCATTTCCCGATAGAGCTTGTTCAGCTGGTCGTCCGACCGCTTGAGATCGGCGACGGAGCATTCCGTGAGGGCCGCCTGGCTCTGCGCCTTGTCGTAACAGGCCTGGTCGGCCCATGCGGACGGCGAGGGGGCGAAGGCCAGCCATCCCAGCATGGCCGGGAGCAGGCAGGCACGGCGGGCGGAGGCGGGGGGCATGAGCGGTCTCCGAAACGCGTCGGAGCGGCAGGATAGTGCGTTCCTCTCGAATGAAGAGGTATTCGCATAAAGATCGCCAGTCGCCGCCGGCCCGTGCGCCAGTGGCGCTCAGGGCCCCGCTCCGCGGGCATCCGGCACCCCTCTCCCGGTGGCCGGCGGGTGGTATTGGCCACGGTCCGGCGTGGATCGGCGATCCGCGCCGCGCAATCCTGTTGTTTCCGCTTGTGGCCCCCTTCATCCCCGCCCCGGCACCGGCTATTGATCGCGCCGGGGAACATGCGTTCCCGCCGAAGGAGGCCCGACCATGTCCGATGACCGTCAGCAGAAGGCGTTTCCCGTCTCGTGGGACCAGTTCCACCGGGACGCGCGCGCGCTCGCCTGGCGTCTGCACGGCTTCGGGCCGTTCCAGGGGCTGATCTGCATCACCCGCGGCGGGCTGGTGCCGGCGGCGATCGTCGCCCGCGAGCTCGGGTTGCGGCTGATCGAGACCGTGTCCATCGCCTCCTATCACGACTACAAGAATCAGGGCGAAACCCTGGTGCTCAAGCCCATCGCCCAGGCGGTCATCGAGGCGGCCGGCGAGGGCGGGCGCGGTCTTCTGGTCATCGACGATCTCGTCGACACCGGCTCGACGGCGCGGCAGGTGCGCGCCATGCTGCCCAACGCGCATTTCGCCACCGTCTATGCCAAGCCGCTGGGGCGCGATGTCATCGACACCTTCATCACCGAAGTGAGCCAGGATACCTGGATCTACTTTCCCTGGGATATGGGCCTGTCCTTCCAGCCTCCCATCCGCGACGGCGTGGCCTAGAGGAGATTTTCAATGAGCGGCAATGACTTCCATGGAAATCCTCCCGAAGACGGCGAGGATGGTTACGACGAGGCCTATGAGAGCCACCGCGCGGCGCTGTGGGACATGCTGATGGCCTATGCCGACGAGCACGATCTCGCCGACGGCTTCCTGTCCGATCTGGTCTCCGATCTCGGCCTGTCGCTGCGGATGGTCGCCTATGCGGCGGAAACCGAGCGTCCCTCGGTCGGCGGCCTGCGGCTCGATCTCGACCGCTATGCCCGCGAGCTGGGTGAATCGGTGCGCGAGGCCAAGAAGGGCGCCTCCGAGTTCATCGCCGAGGCCAAGGCCGCGCGCGAGGCCGAAGGGGCCGAGGCGGAAGAGGGAGCGGCCGCCGGCGAGGCCACGGAGAGCGGCGACGAGGGCGAGGGCCTCGGCGAAGGTCTGGGCGAGGATGCGGGCGCCGAGGAGACGGCCGCTTCCGAGAAGGCCGGCGTCAGCGCCGCGCGCAGCTTTCCGCGACGTCAATAAAGCCGGCGCGGGCCTCGCAAACATGCGGCCGTTGCGGTATTCCGAGGTGTTCCGCAACCTTTGCCACAGGGCCCTTCCATGACGCCTGCCCTCATTTCCGCGATCCTCAGGTCGCCGGCCACCTTCCTGTTCGCGCGCGTGCTTCTGGTGGTGCCCTTCCTCGGCAGCGGCATCTCCAAGCTGGTCGATTTTCCCGGCGCGGTCGCGGAGATGGCGCATTTCGGGCTCAACCCGCCCTGGCTCTATGCGGTGGCCACCATCGTCACCCAGCTGCTGGGCTCGGTGCTGATCCTCGCCAACCGCGCGACCTGGCTCGGGGCCGGCGCCTTCGGCATCTTCACCGCGCTCACCATTCCGATCGCCCATCATTTCTGGACGATGGAAGGCATGCAGGCGCAGATGGAATTCTTCTTCGCGGTGGAGCACATCGCGGTCATCGGCGGCATGATCCTCGTCGCCATTCTGGGCGAGCGCACCCGCGCCGCCTAGCGGGCGCCGCCGGCGGCCTTGAGCAAGCCGGCCTCGCCATGCTCTAAGGCGGCGCGGAACCTAAAGTGACGGACATGGGAATGGCAGGAACGGCGATGGATCGCGGCGCGCGCAAGATCGATCCCAACAGCGACGTGGCGATAGCCGCCTCGGTGACTCCGCAGCCGATCGAGGAGGTCGGTGCCCGGCTCGGGCTCGATCCGCAGGTGCTGTTCCGCTACGGGCACATCAAGGCCAAGATCGCGCTGGAGGCGGTGCGACCGGCCGAGGCGCAGGCCGACGGCAAGCTGATCCTCGTCACCGCCATCAATCCGACCCCGGCCGGCGAGGGGAAGACCACCACCACCGTCGGGCTGGGCGACGCCCTCGCCCGCATCGGCAAGAAGGTCGCCATCGCGCTGCGCGAGCCGAGCCTCGGGCCGGTGTTCGGTTCCAAGGGCGGCGCCACCGGCGGCGGCCGGGCGCAGATCATCCCGATGCAGGACATCAACCTGCATTTCACCGGCGATTTCCACGCCATCAGCGCCGCGCACAACCTGCTCGCCGCCGCCATCGACAACCACATCTACTGGGGCAACGCCCTCGACATCGACGCCCGCCGCATCAACTGGCGCCGCGTCGTCGACCTCAACGATCGTGCGCTGCGCCATGTCACGGTCGGCCTCGGCGGCCCGCCCAACGGCTTTCCGCGCGAGGACGGCTTCGACATCACCGTCGCCTCCGAGGTGATGGCGATCTTCTGCCTCGCCCGTTCCTTCGAGGATCTGGAGGAGCGGCTCGGCCGCATGGTGGTGGCGCAGACCCGCGCCCGCCAGCCGATCACCGCCGCCCAGCTCAAGGTCACCGGCTCGATGGTGGCGCTGCTGCGCGATGCGTTCCAGCCCAATCTGGTGCAGACGCTGGAAGGCACGCCGGCGCTGGTGCATGGCGGACCGTTCGCCAACATCGCCCATGGCTGCAACTCGGTGGTGGCGACGCGCACCGCGCTCGGCCTCGCCGACTATGTGGTGACGGAAGCCGGCTTCGGCGCCGATCTCGGCGCGGAGAAGTTCCTCGACATCA
Source organism: Ancylobacter oerskovii (assembly GCF_018390555.1). Lineage (GTDB taxonomy): Bacteria > Pseudomonadota > Alphaproteobacteria > Rhizobiales > Xanthobacteraceae > Ancylobacter > Ancylobacter oerskovii. Next base: position 59,303 of record NZ_JAHBGB010000006.1, read on the forward strand.
AGTGCCGGCAGGGCGAGATCGCTCCCTCGGCGGTGGTGATCGTCGCCACGGTGCGGGCGCTGAAGATGCATGGCGGTATCGCCCAGAAGGATCTCGGCCCTTCGAACCCGGCCGCGGTCGCCGCCGGCGCCGGCAATCTGGTGCGCCACATCGAGAACATGAAGTCCTACGGCCTGCCGGTGGTGGTGGCGATCAACCGCTTCACCTCCGACACCCCGACTGAGATCGAGGCGATCGAAAAGGCCTGCGCCGCCGTCGGCGCCGAGGTGCATCTGTGCAATCACTGGGCGGAAGGCTCGGCCGGCGCGGTCGGCCTCGCCGAGGCGGTGGTGCGGCTCGCCGATGGCCCGTCCGACTTCAAGGTGCTGTATCATGACGACCTGCCGCTGGTGCAGAAGATCGAGACCATCGCCCGGCGCATCTACCGCGCCGGCTCGGTGGCCTTCGACGCCGGCGCGCTGAAGAAGCTGGCCGATTTCGAGGGCATGGGCTATGGCGACCTGCCGGTGTGCATGGCCAAGACCCAGTACAGCTTCTCCGCCGATCCCGGCCTGCGCGGCACGCCCTCGGGCTTCGTGCTGCCGGTGCGCGATGTCCGGCTGTCGGCCGGCGCCGGCTTCGTCGTCGCGCTGTGCGGCGACGTGATGACCATGCCCGGCCTGCCCTCGCATCCGGCGGCGGAGAACATCTATGTCGACGAGACCGGCTTCATCGCCGGCCTCAGCTAGGGCGGCCCGCCCGGAGGGGACGGCGGGGCGCCTGTCGAGCGGACGTGGCGAAACTGGTAGACGCACGAGACTTAAAATCTTGCGCCCTTAAAGGCTTACGGGTTCGAGTCCCGTCGTCCGCACCATCTCATCGCACCGGCGCCGCCCGGTGCTTCTGCCTCATCTGATCGTGCGCGACGGCCCGCACGGGGAGTGTCCTGATTGTTCGACCGGGATTTCGCCGCCTTCCTCTTCGACATGGACGGCACCGTGCTCACCTCCATCGCGGCGGCGGAGCGGGTCTGGACGCGCTGGGCGCTGCGCCACGGCCTCGACGTGGCGCGCTTCCTGCCGACCATCCATGGCGTGCAGGCCATCGACACCATCCGCCGGCAGGCGCCGAACCTGCCGGGCATAGACGTCGAGGCGGAAGCCGCCTGGGTGACGCGGGCGGAGATCGAGGATGTCGGCGGCATCGAGCCGATACCCGGCGCGGTCGCCTTCCTTGCCTCGCTGCCGGCCGGGCGCTGGACCATCGTCACCTCGGCGACGCGCGAACTGGCGGAGGCGCGGCTCGCGGCGGCGGGCCTGCCGCCGCCGGTGCAGATGGTCTGCGCCGAGGACATCTCGCGCGGCAAGCCGGCGCCGGACGGCTATCTGCTCGCCGCCGAGCGGCTCGGCGTCCGGGCGGCGGATTGCCTGATCGTCGAGGATGCGCCGGCCGGCATCGCCGCGGCGGAGGCGGCGGGCGGCACGACGCTGGTGATCACCCACACCCATCACCACCCGCTCGCGACGCCGCACGTCACGGTGCCGGATTATCTCGGCCTCGCCGCGACGGCCGGCGCCGATGGCCGCATCCGGCTCACCTGCCGCACGGCGCAGGAGCGGGCAGGGAAGGGCGCCGCCCCCCGCTAAGCGCGAGGGCGCGCCGGGCCTTCTCAGTCGATGCCGTCCACCGCCTTGAGGCGGGGCACGATGAAGTCGGCGAAGGCCCGCACCGCCGGCCGCAGGAAGCGCGTCGAGGGGAAGCTGAGATAGAGCTCGCTCGGCTTCACCTCATAGTCCGGCAGGATGCGGACGAGTTCGCCGCGCGCCATCTCGTCGGCGACCAGCAGCTTCTGCACCGGCCCCGGCCCGTGCCCGTCCTTGAGGCTGCGCACCAGCACCTGCCCGACATTGGTGCGCAGCAGCAGTGGCACCGCCAGCTCGATGCTCTCGCCATCCTTCACCAGCATCAGCCGGTCGCGTTCGGAAAGCGCGCCCGCCGTCGCCACCATCGGGCGGGTGGCGAGTGCCTCCAGCGTGTCGATCGGGCCGGCATCGGCGAGATAGCCGGGGGAGGCGACCAGCAGCCGGCGCACCGTGCCCACCCGCCGGGCCACCACATCCGTGCCTTCCGGCCGGCCATAGCGCAGGGCGAGGTCGAAATTCTCGTAGACGAGATCGACATTGCGGCCGTCGAGCACCAGATCGGCGGCAATGCCGGGATGGGCGCGCTGGAAGTCGATCAGCAGCGGATGCAGGCACTGCGCGCCGATGCAGGCGGGCGCGAACAGGCGCAGCGTGCCCTCCAGCCGTCCGCTGTCGCGCCGCACCCCTTCGAGGGCGGCATCGATGGAGGCGAGCGCCGGGCGCGAGGCCTCGAACAGCGCCTGTCCCTGAGCGGTGGGGCGCACCGCCCGCGCCGAACGTTCGAGCAGGCGGGCATTCACATGCCGTTCGAGATTGCGCAGGTGCTTGGTTACGGCCGGCTGCGAAATGTCGAGGTCGCGCGCCGCGCCGGTCACCGATCCCTTTTCCACGGTGCGGATGAAGGCACGCAAGGCCAAGGATAGATCCATGGGTCTCCCGGGGAATGCCATATCCCAAAGTTATGATCACAATTACATCATACCATATGGACATGATTTCCGTCATGAGGCTTTCTGCCGCCATTGTTCAGTCGAGGCTGTGGAGAATCATGCTGCTTACCCGTCGTGCCGCGCTTATCGGTGCCCCCCTGTTTCTGGCCGGTTGCGCGACGCAGGGCCGCCTGCCGGCCCCGACTGCCGCCACCCCCGTGGTCGATCCGCGCTGGGCGGCGATGTATGGCCCGGTGGAAGGCGAGCCCTTCCCGGTGCCGGCGATTGATATCTCCGAGATCGATCCGCAGTTCCTCCGGCAGGAAGTAGCCTTCCGGGGCGCCGATCCGGCCGGCACCCTCGTGGTCGATCCCAATCGGCGCTTTCTCTATCTGGTGCGCGAGAATGGCCGGGCGATCCGCTACGGCGTCGGCGTCGGCAAGGAGGAAGGGTTCAATTTCCAGGGCGAGGCGACCATCGCCCGCAAGGCTCAGTGGCCGCGCTGGACGCCGACCCCCAACATGATCGCCCGCGAGCCGGAGCGCTACGGCCCCTATCGCGGCGGCATGCCCGGCGGACCGACCAATCCGCTCGGCCCGCGCGCGCTCTATCTGTACAAGGACGGCCGCGACACGCTCTATCGCCTGCACGGCACCACCGAGCCCTATACGATCGGCACCATGGTGTCCTCCGGCTGCATCCGCCTGCTCAACCAGGACATCATCGATCTCTATCGCCGCGTGCCTGTCGGTTCGCGCGTCGTGGTGCTGCCGGCCGGGTCGCCCGGCGTCGCCTGAATCGGGCGAGCGGTCAGGATGGATCGAGGCGGAGCGGGGCAGGGGTCCCGCTCCGCCTCATTGCTTTTCGGGGCCCCCCGGGGAGCCTGCTGGCTGCCGTCTCCCGCCTGTGGACGGATGGCGGAACCCGGTTGGAAATGTCGGGGAGTGGCGGCAGGATGCCGCCGCAATCTTGCCGCCAGCCTGTCCGCCGGCGGAGGTGGAGCCTTGAAAATGCAAGGCTTTCCGAAATGTCAGCTTACCGTTTGTTTACCACGTTGTAATGTGCGCCGCATTTTCGCCGCACTCGGGCAGCCTCCTGTGGCATAAGGAGTGGGGGATCGGGTGTCTGGCCCGATGTCCCGAATGTGGGTTTGCAGCCGCCAGTATTCTCGACGTCAGCCTTCAATCGGCGTCGCGGCGATTGCCAACGGAACGGTCGGGTGCATGGGGCAGGAAGCGGCTCTGGGTCGGGGTGCCGGCAAAAAAACAGCGCGGTTTGGTTCGTCGGGCCTCTCGGGGGTCTGCCGCGTCGCGGTTCTTGTCGGGGCTGGCCTTCTGGTCGCCAACTGCACGGGTGAGAACAAGCTCACCAGCAAGATCGATCCCAAATATGGCGTGTCGGCCAGCCCGCGCGTGGTGAAGCCGGGTGATCCGGTTCCCAAGGGTGGCGGCACCTATCGCGTCGGCAAGCCCTACACGGTCGCCGGCCGCGTCTACACGCCCTCCGAGAACAGCAAGTATCGCTCCGAGGGTCTCGCCTCCTGGTATGGCGACGATTTCCACGGCCGCCTGACCGCCAATGGCGAAGTCTTCGACATGCACTCCATCGCCGCGGCGCATCCGACGCTGCCGATGCCGAGCTATGTGAAGGTCACCAACCTCTCCAACAACCGCTCGATGGTGGTGCGCGTGAATGATCGCGGGCCCTATCACGGCAACCGCGTCATCGACGTGTCCTCGCGCGCCGCCGACCTGCTCGGCTTCAAGCGCTCCGGCACCGCCCGCGTGCGGGTCGAATATGTCGGCCGTGCCCCGCTCGAGGGGTCCGACGACATGCAGCTCGCCTCCACGCTGCGGCAGGATGGGCGGCAGGTCGTCCCGACCACCATGCTGGCCTCGGCCGGCTCCGCCCTGCCGACCCGCATGGCCACGCCGGCCACTCGCGTAGCCGCCGCCAACGTGCCGCTGCCGCCGAGCCGTCCGTTCGAGCTCGGCGAGCCGAGCGCCGAGGACGTCGCCGAGGCCCCGGTCGCCGGGTCGCGGGTCGCGAGCGCCTATTCCGTCAATCCGGTGCGCGTCAGCACCCGTCCGGCGCAGCAGGCGGCGGCCGTGGTCGCTCCGCCGGCTCCCGCTCCCCAGCAGGTCGCCTTCGCGCCGCTGCCGCCGAAGCCGGCGGCCAAGCCGGTCGCGCCCGCCCGTCCCGCCGCGGTGGCCACCGCTCCGGCTCCCCGGCCGGCGGCTCCGGCCCGGCAGGTGCCCGCCACCGCGCCGGCCGCCGTCGCCCAGATGGCGCCGCAGCCGACCCAGCAGCAGGCGCTGGCCGCCTCGGGCTGGGTGGTGGGCGCGCAGCCGGTGATGAGCTATTCCCCCTCGCAGGGCAGCGCGGCGACCGGACAGGGTCTCTACTGATCCGTTCGCCTTCCACCGGCGACCGACGGCGGGGCTGATTGCCCCCGCCGGGTTCGGCTGGTAACTGTTCCGGCATGCGCGGAGGGTCGTCGAGCATGTCGTCTGGCAAGCGGTCATCGTCTGTCGCCGCCGGGCTCGGCCGGATCGGTCAGTTCGGCCTGCGTTTCGGCCCCATCGTACACCTCATCGTCCTGGTTGCGGCGTTCTCCGGCTCCCCTGCCCAGGCGCAGAGCCAGCCGCCGGTGATCGCCTCGCCGCAAGCGATTCTGGTCGATTACGAGAGCGGTACCGTGCTCTTCGAACGTGGCGCCGACACGCGCGTCGCGCCCGGCAGCATCGCCAAGATGATGACGACAGCCGTTGTTTTTCAAGAGCTTGCGGAAGGCCGGCTGACGCTCGACACCAGCTATAAGGTGAGCGAATACGCCTGGCGGCACGGCGGTGCGCCCTCCGGCGGCGCCACCATGTTTGCCGGCATCAACACGTCGATCAAGGTGTCGGACCTGCTGCGCGGGGCGATCATTCCCTCCGGCAACGATGCAACCATCATTCTCGCGGAAGGTATCGCGGGCAACGAGCTCGCCTTTGCGCAGAAAATGAACGAGGAGGCGAAGAAAATCGGATTGACCGACTCCGTCTTCGCAAATGCAAGCGGGCTGTCGGATCCGACGCAACTGACGACGGCTCGGGATATGATGAGGTTGGCGACCCATATCATTCGCCAGTTCCCGCAATTTTACACGATCTATTCCGAAGCGGATTTCCTCTGGAACAAGATTCGTCAGAGCAATCGCAACCCTCTGCTGGGCATGAGCCTCGGGGCCGATGGGTTCCAGACCGGCTATCTCAAGGAATCGGGGTTCAATCTCGTCGGGTCGGCGATACAGAACGACCAGCGCCTGATCCTGGTGATCCTGGGGGCCAAGAGCGACAAGGAGCGGGCCGAGGATGCCCGTAAGCTGTTCGAATGGGGGTTCCGCGCCTTCGAGGCCAAGCTGTTGTTCGATAAGGGACAAGTCGTTGGAGAGGCTGCGCTTTATGGCGGAGAACGTGGCGGTGTCCCCTTGGCCGGCACCTCCGCGATCCGCCTTCTGGTGCCGCGAAACGGCGCGGAGAGGATCAATGCCCGCATCCTGTATGAGGGCCCCATCGACGCGCCGGTAGCGGCGGGTACCGAGCTTGCCCGGCTGCGGGTGATGCGGGGCGACCAGCTGGCGCTCGAGGTGCCGCTGGTGGCGGCGGAGGATGTCGTGCGCGGGCCGCTCTGGCGACGGGCGCTTGATGGGGCCTATGAACTGGTTGTCGGCCTTGCCCGGCAAGGTTTCAGCAAGCTGAAGAGTGCTTATGCCCGAGCCACTTAAGTCGCGTGCGCCGCGCCGGCGCACGGCGCGTTCTCCAGTGCCGGGGCGCTTCATTACCTTCGAGGGCGGGGAGGGCGCCGGCAAGTCGACGCAGGTGCGCCTGCTCGCCGAGCACCTGCGCCAGGGGGGGCTGGAAGTGGTCACGACCCGGGAACCGGGTGGCTCGCCGGGAGCGGAAATCCTGCGTCACGTCATTCTGTCGGGTGCCGCCAAGCCTTTGGGGCCGCTTGCGGAAGCGACCCTGTTCGCCGCGGCCCGCGCCGATCATCTGGATGCCACCATCCGTCCCGCCCTGGCCGCCGGCTGCTGGGTGATCTGCGATCGCTTCGCCGACTCCACGCGGGTTTATCAGGGCGCGCTGGGACAGGTGGATATCGGCGTGCTGCGGCAGCTCGAGACGGTGACGGTCGGCGAGACGCGCCCGGACCTCACCCTCGTCCTCGACGTGCCGGCGGAGGAGGGGCTGGGGCGTGCCGCCGCCCGCTCCGGGGCGGGTGCAGATCGCTTCGAGAGCGAAGGCCTCGGCTTTCACCAGCATCTGCGCGAGGCGTTTCTCGCGCTTGCGCGCCAGGAACCGGAGCGCTGCGCCGTGATCGACGGCCGTCGCGGCATAGAGGCGGTCGCGGCCGATGTCCGGCAGGTGGTCGGCGAGCGATTGAAGCCGCCCGCAGCACGCAGCCGAGCGAGGAAGTCGCTATGAGCGAGGCCAATGCCCTGGAGGCCGATCGCTTCGGTGCCGCTCCGACGCCGCGCGCCAATCACTGGCTGATCGGTCATGACGAGGTCGAGGCGGCCATTCGCGAAGCCTGGGATGCCGGCCGGTTGCCGCATGCGCTGCTGATCGGCGGACCGGAGGGCATCGGGAAGGCCACCTTTGCCTATCGTCTTGCGCGCTTTGTTCTTTCCGGTGGGAAGGCTCCCGTCGGTACGCTGGAGATTGGTGCCGATCATCCGGTTTCGCGACAGGTGACCGCGCTTTCGCATCCCGACCTTCTCGTCTTGCGCCGGGTACCCAACGACGCCGGCAAGCTGCCGACCGCCATTCCCGCCGAGGTGGTGCGCCGGGTGCGAAGCTTCTTCGGGTCGACAGCGGCCGCCGGCGGCTGGCGGGTATGCGTCGTCGATACGCTGGACGAGATGAACGCGCAGGGCGCCAACGCCCTGTTGAAGACGCTGGAAGAGCCGCCGGACAACGCGCTGTTCCTGCTGGTCAGCCATGCCCCCGGCCGGCTGCTCCCGACCATCCGCTCGCGATGCCGCTCGCTCACGCTGCGCGCGCTGCCGCAGGATGGGGTGATGGCGGCCCTGGAACATCTTGCCGGCCACATGCCGGACCTTGCCCGCGAGCGCTTCGCCGAAGCGGCCGAGGCGAGCGATGGCAGCGTGCGCGAGGCCCTCGCGCTCCTCTCCGCGGACCGCCTAGCGGTCCGGCGCGCCACCAACGAGCTTCTGGCACAGTTGCCGCATGTCGATTCCAGGGCGTTGCACGGCCTCGGCGACAAGCTGCAGGCCGACCGCGAAGGCGGCATCGAGAGCTTCGTGGCGGCGGTTGAAAACTGGATTTCCGACCGTGCGACAGGGAGAGTGCAAAGCCCCGGCGTGCGCCTTGCACGCCTGCCGGAGGTGTGGGAGAAGGTTCGCCGCGCCGCGATCGACGCGGATGTCTACAATCTCGATCGCAAGACGTTCGTATTCCGCATCTTCGCGTCGCTCCACGAGGCGGTGAAACCCTGACCGCCGAAGGCAGGCCGCGAGGTCCGGTTGCCGCAGGATCGTGCCAGGATTACGCCTCGTGAAACCCGCCTTCTACATCACCACGGCCATCGACTACCCGAACGGCGCGCCGCATATCGGCCATGCCTATGAGAAGATCGCCACCGATGCCATCGCCCGCTTCAAGAAGCTGGACGGCTACGATGTGTTCTTCCTCACCGGCACCGACGAGCACGGGCTGAAGATGGCGCAGACGGCGGAAAAGCAGGGGCTGACGCCGTTCGACTGGGCGACGAAAAACTCAAACCGCTTCAAGGCGATGGACGAGTTGCTGCGGGTCGACTACGACCGCTTCATCCGCACAACCGACGCGGACCATATCGCCGCCAGCCAGGCGATCTGGCGGCGCATGGCGGATAATGGCGACATCTATCTGAGCGCCTATTCCGGCTGGTATTCGGTGCGGGACGAAGCCTACTACGCCGAGGACGAGACCACGGTGAACGCCGACGGCGTGCGGCTCGGTCCGCAGGGCACGCCGGTGGAGTGGACCGAGGAGAAGAGCTACTTCTTCCGGCTGTCCGCCTATCAGGAGAAGCTGCTCGCCTTCTACGAGGCGCACCCGGATTTCATCCGCCCGGACAGCCGGCGCAACGAGGTGCTGAGCTTCGTGAAGGGCGGGCTGCAGGATCTCTCGATCAGCCGCACCACCTTCTCCTGGGGCGTGCCGGTGCCTGATGATGCCGAGCATGTGATGTATGTGTGGGTCGATGCGCTGACCAACTACATCACCGGCGTCGGCTTCCCGGACGATTCCAGCGAGCCATTCAAGCGCTTCTGGCCGGCCGACCTGCACGTCATCGGCAAGGACATCATCCGCTTCCACGCGGTCTATTGGCCGGCCTTCCTGATGTCGGCCGGCCTGCCGGTGCCGAAGAGCGTGTTCGCGCACGGCTTCATCCACAATCGCGGGGAGAAGATGTCGAAGTCGGTCGGCAACGTCATCGACCCCTTCGACCTCGCCCAGGCCTATGGCGTCGACCAACTGCGCTATTTCCTGCTGCGCGAGATCCCGTTCGGCCAGGACGGCTCCTACAGCCACGAGGCTATCGTCGCGCGCACCAATGCCGATCTCGCCAACGATCTCGGCAACCTCGCCCAGCGCTCGCTGTCGATGATCGCCAAGAATCTCGACGGCGTGCTGCCCGAGCGTGGCATGCTCTCGCCGGAGGACGCTACCATGCTGGCCAGCGCCGACGGCATGCTGTCGGCGGCTCGCAACGCCATGGACGAGCAGCAGATCCATCATGCTCTGGCGGCGATCTGGACGGTGGTGGCGGATGCCAACCGCTATTTCGCCGCCTCCGCGCCGTGGGAACTGCGCAAGAGCGCGCCGGAACGCTTCGGTACGGTATTGTGGACGACCGCCGAGGTGATCCGCCAGGTGGCCGTGCTGGCCCAGCCCTTCATTCCCGATAGCGCAGCCAAGCTTCTGGATCTGCTCGCGGTTCCCGGCGATCGCCGGGACTTCGCGGCGCTGGGGGAGGGCGGGCGTCTCGCGGCGGGCACTCTCCTGCCCGCTCCCGCGCCGGTATTCCCGCGCTATGTCGAGCCTGAGGCGTCTGCGGGCTGATGATCGTCGACAGCCACTGCCATCTCGATTTCCCTGATTTCGCTTCCGAGATCGACGCGGTGGTCGCGCGGGCGCGCGCGGCCGGCGTCGGCCGGATGGTCACGATCGGCACCCGGGTGCGCCGCTCGGGCGAGGTGAGGGCGATCGCCGAGCGTTTCGAGGATGTATTCTGCTCGGTCGGGACGCATCCGCACAATGCCGGGGAGGAGCGCGACGTCACCCTCCCCGAGCTTCTCGCCGCCGCCGATCATCCCAGGGTGGTGGCTATCGGCGAAGCCGGGCTCGACTATCACTACGACACCGCTCCACGCGACGATCAGATGGCGGGCTTTCGCCTGCATATCGCGGCGGCGCGCGAAACCGGGCTGCCGCTGGTCATCCATGCCCGTGAGGCGGATGCCGACGTCGCCCAGGTGCTGGAGGAGGAATACGCCAAGGGGGCTTTCTCCTTCGTGTTGCATTGTTTTACGGCCGGGGCCGAACTTGCGCGCCGGGCCGTGGCGATCGGTGGCTACGTGTCCTTCTCGGGCATTCTGACCTTCAAGAGCGGTGCGCCGCTGCGGGAGATCGCCGCCGCCTTGCCGGCCGAAAGGCTGCTGGTCGAGACGGATGCTCCCTATCTTGCGCCCAATCCCTGGCGCGGAAAGCGCAACGAGCCTTCTTATGTCGTCGAGACGGCGCGTATACTGGGCGAGACGCGCAACCTCGGGGTCGAGGCCATCGCTGCGTTGACCACCGAGAACTTCTTCCGACTGTTCTCCCGCGCCCATTGAGAGCGAGCCGGCAGCGCCATGGTCTTGACGTTCACCATCCTTGGCTGCGGCTCCTCCGGCGGCGTGCCGCGGGTGGGACAGGGCTGGGGTGCCTGCGATCCCTCCGAGCCGCGCAACCGGCGCCGGCGCTGCTCGCTGCTGGTGGAACGCTCCGACGGGGAGGGCGGGCCCGTCACCCGGGTGCTGGTGGACACCTCCCCCGATCTGCGTGAGCAATTGATCGACGCCAAGGTGGACCGGCTCGACGGCGTGCTGTTCACCCACGAGCATGCCGACCACACTCATGGCATCGACGACCTGCGCCCTCTGACCATCCTGCACCGCAAGCGGATGAACGTGTTTCTCGACGCCGAGACGTCGGCGATCCTGAACAACCGCTTCAGCTATTGCTTCCAGTCGCCGCCCGGCAGCGACTATCCGCCGATCCTGGACGAGCACCGCTTCGGCCACGGCGACACCATCCGTATCGACGGGCCGGGCGGACCGATCGAGGCGACGGCGTTCCGCATGTTCCACGGCTCGATCCTCGCCTATGGCTTCCGCTTCGGCGACCTCGCCTATTGCCCGGATCTGCACGACCTGCCTGCCGAGAGCCTGGCCTATCTCGAGCAGCTCGACACCTGGATCATCGATGCGCTGCGCTACACGCCGCATCCCACGCATCTCTCGGTAAGCGAGGCGCTGGGGTGGATCGAGCGGGTGAAGCCGCGGAGCGCGGTGCTGACCAATCTGCATACCGATCTCGATTACCGCAGGCTGGCCGCCGAATTGCCGGCTGGGGTCGTGCCCGCCTATGATGGCATGCAGCTAGCCTTATCGGCGTCGTGACAGAAGGTTGGGGCCGTTGCCTCGCCCAGATTGATATGAAGATATTTTCCATAATATGTCTTCTGCGACTTGTCGGAATATCCAAGGAGACATCGCCATCGTGACGCCCTCCCGCGACATTCAGCGCCTCCTCGACATCATGACGGCGCTGCGTACCCCTGGCACCGGCTGCCCCTGGGACCTCGAACAGGACTTCGCCTCCATCGCGCCCTACACCATCGAGGAGGCCTATGAGGTCGCCGACGCCATTGCACGTCACGATCCCGAGGATCTGTGCGACGAGCTTGGCGACCTGCTGCTCCAGGTGGTGTTTCACGCCCAGATAGCGCGCGAGGACGGGTTGTTCGATTTCGGCGATGTGGTCACGGCGATCACCGCCAAGATGATCCGCCGGCACCCGCATGTCTTTGGCGCCGAGCAAGGCCGGGACGTCGCGGCGGTCAACCGGGCCTGGGCGGACATCAAGGCGGAGGAAAAGCGCCTGCGGGCCGAGCGGCGCGCCCAGCGCGGCCTGCCAGCGGAGGAGGCCGATGGGCGGGTGCTCTCTGGCGTGCCGGTCGGAGCCCCTGCCCTCACACGCGCGGTGAAGCTGCAGCAGAAGGCTGCAACGGTGGGGTTCGACTGGCCGGATACGGGGCCGGTGCTGGCCAAGATACGCGAGGAGATCGCGGAGGTGGAGGCGGAGATCGCCGCGAACAATCGTGCCGCCGCGGCGACCGAGGTGGGCGATCTTCTGTTCGCCGTAGCGAATCTGGCGCGCCATCTCGGCGTGGATGCCGAGGCGGCCCTGCGCGGCACCAATGAAAAATTCACCCGGCGCTTCGCCTATATCGAGGACACGCTGGCACGAGGGGATCGAGGTCCCGCAGATGCCAGCCTCGATGAGATGGAAACGTTGTGGCAGGAGGCCAAGTCGCTGGGCTAGCCGCTCGCTGGCCCATGGCTTGGGCCTCGCTGCTGCTCGGGCGCGTGTGGGAATGTCACATATGGAAGAGGAAGATCGTGCATTCCAGCATCTACTTTTGATCGAATCTCGGCTAGGCACGTTCAAGTCGGCTCGACAGAATGGACGTCTCGGCCCTACGATTTCCTCCTTGGCCACCCGGCAGACGGCGCAGGGCGAAACCCTGCCTGGCACGAGCCTGGCGGACGTTCGCAATTGGATGGGTTAATGGAATTTCCTCGTACGCCGGCGCCAGCGATCACGGAGGCCGGCCGGCCGGGCAAGGCCACGCCACGCATTCTGATGTACAGCCACGACACCTATGGGCTGGGCCACATCCGGCGTACCCGCGCGATCGCCAACGCTCTGGTCGGCGCGCATGAAAACCTGTCGGTGCTCATCATTTGCGGCTCCGCCCTCGCCGGCAGCTTCAACTTCGCACCTGGCATCGATTTCGTCCATGTGCCGAGTGTCGCCAAGAGCGAGGACGGCGAATATGCGAGCGCCAATCTGCGCCTTGGCCTGCCGCAGGTCACGGCCATTCGCGAAGCGCTGATCCGCCAGACCGCCGAAGCGTTTCGCCCGGACATCTTCATCGCGGACAAGGAGCCCGCCGGTTTCCGCGGCGAATTGCTGCCGACGCTCAAGCTGATGGGCCATATGGGCACGCGGCGCGTGGTGGGGATCCGCGACGTGCTGGACGGGCCGGAGGCCATCCGCGTCGAATGGCACGACAAGGGAGCGATCCGGGCGCTGACGGAGCATTATGACGACGTGCTCGTCTATGGGCTCGAGCAGTTCTACCGTCCGCTAGATGGCATACCCCTGCCCGCCGAGCTTCGCTCCCGTCTGGTCTATACCGGATATCTCCGCCGCTCGGTGCCGGGCGGGCTCGCCACCATGCGCTATCCGCGAGCGACCAAGGAACCGTTCATCCTGGTCACCACCGGCGGTGGCGCCGATGGTGCGGGGCTGATCGACTGGGTCATTTCCGCCTATGAGGCCGACCCCTATATCCCCCTGCCGGCTGTCATCGCCTTCGGGCCCTTCCTGTCGAATACGCAGCGGGGGCATTTCCTGGAGCGGATCGAACGCCTCGCGAAGGTCGATGCCATCGTGTTCGACCCGAAGATCGAGCGCCTAATGAATCGTGCCGCCGCAGTGGTCGGCATGGGTGGCTACAACACGTTCTGCGAGATCCTGTCGTTCGACAAGCCGGCATTGCTGGTCCCGAGGGCACGCCCGCGCCTCGAGCAGACGATCCGTGCCGCCCGTGCCGCCGATCTCGGCCTGATGCGGATGCTCGAAGATCCGATGGAATATGGCGCGTCGTCCCGGGACCCGCTGCAGATGGCGGCGGCGCTGACGAGCCTGTGCGACCAGCCCTCCCCGTCCAGCGTGCCCATGCCCGGATTGCTGGATGGGCTGAACCGAATCATCCAGCATCTGGATCCCCACATTCGCAAGCCGGACCACGACAGTGAGCCCGCCATCGGGATCGGGGTCTGAGGCATGACGGTCGCTTTACGCGAAGGCGGCACCGCATCGGTGCAGATTTCGCACGGGGATGCCGCCTCCCCTCGCCTGGCCATCGTGCTCAAGGGCTATCCGCGCCTGTCGGAAACCTTCATCGCCCAAGAGCTTCTCGCGCTGGAGCGGGCTGGATACAACCTCGACATCTGGTCGCTGCGGCGGCCGACCGATCGCTATCGCCATCCCATGCACGAAGAGATCGCCGCCCGGCTGTTCTACCTGCCGGAATATCTGCAGGACGATCCGCGCCGGGTGATGCGCGCCTTGGCGCATGCTCTGCGGCGCCTGGATTGGCGGGCGGTACTGCCGGTATTTCTGCGCGACCTCGGGCGCGACTTCTCCGCGAGCCGCGTTCGGCGGCTCGGCCAGGCGCTCGTGCTGGCGCGGGAGGTCGATCCCGCCATCAAGCATCTGCATGTGCATTTCCTGCACACGCCGGCCTCGGTCACACGCTATGCGGCCCTGCTGACTGGGCGGTCCTTTTCGTTTTCCGCGCACGCCAAGGACATCTGGACCACCCCGGAATGGGAGCGTCGCGAGAAGATCGCCGCCGCAGAATGGGGCGTGACCTGTACCCGCGACGGTTGGTCGGAACTGCAGCGCGTGGCCGAGACCGGTACCCGCGACCGGCTTGAGCTGGTCTATCACGGTCTCGACCTGGCCCGCTTTCCGGCACCGCCCGCCAGCCGCGCCGCAGAGGACGGGCACGATGCCGCGCGGCCGGTGCGGCTGCTGGCGGTTGGCCGTGCCGTTGAGAAGAAGGGGTTCGACGATCTCCTCGCCGCTCTGGCCCGCCTGCCCCCTGCCCTGCATTGGCGGCTGGTTCATATCGGCGGTGGCGAGCTTCTCGATGCGCTGAAGGCGCAGGCGGCCGAACTCGGCCTTGCCGAGCGCATAGAATGGCGCGGCAGCCAGGCACAGGGTGCGGTTGTCGAGGCCATGCGGCAGGCGGATCTCTTCGTGCTGCCCAGCCGGCCGGCCGGCGATGGCGACCGCGATGGTCTGCCCAACGTGCTCATGGAAGCCGCGACGCAGGCCTTGCCCGCCATTTCCACCGATTTCGCCGGCGTGCCGGAATTCATCGAAAACGGCGTCAATGGCGTTCTGGTCCCCCCCAAAGCACCCGAAGAGCTCGCCGCGGCACTTGCCGCGCTGATTTCCTCTCCCGGGGAGCGGCAGCGCCTGGGGCTGGCCGCCTATGAGCGGTTGCGGGCGGCTTTCTCCTTCGAAGCAGGTATCGCACGGCTGGACGAGTTGATGAGGCCGCTGGCGCTGTCCCGCCCCCGGCCATGAAGATCCTGTTCCTGGCGCCGCTCAAGCCGCCGGATCATCCGGTGCCATCGGGCGAGCGCACGGTCGCGCGCCTGTTCCTGAAGCTGCTCGGGCGGCTGGGCTATGAGGTGGAACTGGCGTCCCGCCTGCGGACCCTCGTCAGGCAGCCGTCTCCGGGAGCGTGGAGCGATGTGCAGGAGGAGGCGCGCGGCGAGCTCCGGCGCATCCTGGCTGCGCCAGTGGCAGCCAGCGGGCCGATCGCCTGTGTCTTCACCTATCACGTCTACTACAAGGCGCCGGACCTCATCGGCCCTACCCTCGCCGCTGCCCTCGGAGTCCCCTATGTCATCGCCGAGGCCTCGCGCGCATCGAAGCGGGCGACAGGTCCCTATGCCGAGGGACACAGGCTCAGCGAGGCGGCCATCGACCATGCCCGCCTCATATTGACGCCGACCCGTCACGATAGAGCGGCGCTGGAGGCAATGCGCCCGCCACAGCAGCGCATCGTCGACCTGCGCCCCTTTCTCGATCTCGGCGAATGGCCTCTGGCCGGCATGCCCCGCCCCGCCCCCGCCCCTCGCGGCATCACCAGCTTGATCACCGTGGCGATGATGCGTGAGGGCGACAAGCTGGCTTCCTTCCGCCAATTGTCGGACGCGCTGTCTCTCCTTGGCGATCGTTCCTGGCACCTCACCGTGGTGGGGGACGGGCCTGCCCGTGAGGCCGTGGAGGCGCTTTTCGCCAGCTTCGGGAACCGCGTGAGTTTCCCCGGAGCCATCGTCGAGCGCCCGGCACTCGGTCGTCTGTTGGCCGATGCCGATCTGTTCGTCTGGCCGGGCGTGAACGAAGCGTTCGGGGCGGTTTACCTGGAGGCCCAGGCACACGGCCTGCCTTGCGTCGCGGCCGGCTATGGCGGTATCCCCGACGTCATATGTGACGACGTTACCGGCCGGCTCACGCCACCGGGAGACATCGCCGCCCTGGCAACCGCTATCGGTGCTCTCATCGACGATCCCGCTGGCCGAGCCTCGATGGCGACGGCTGCGTCGCGCTTCATCGCCGCCGAGCGCGACCTTGCTGCCGCTTCCGACAGCGTTGCCCGGGCCTTCCATTTGGCAGGTATCGCCTTGCCGGCCTCCTCGCCCGGAGCTTGATCGTGACCGACCGCACGGCTTTCATCGTCGTGACTCATTTGCTGGGCGTCGGCCATCTGGCGCGGATGGCGGCGCTCGGTCGCGCATTGGTCGCGGAAGGATGGCGGGTGGTCCTCGCATCGGGAGGGCGACCGAACCTCACGGTTCAGATGGATGGGTGCGAACTGGTGCAACTCCCTCCCCTCCACTGCGTCGGCGCGGATTTCGGCACATTGCTGATGCCGGATGGCCGGCCAGTCGACGAGGCCTATCGCGCGCGACGTGTCGAGGCATTGGTCGAGGCTTTCGAACGAGCCCGGCCGGAGGTGCTGATCACCGAGCTTTATCCATTCGGCCGCCGCAGCCTGAGCGACGAATTCGAGGCCGTCCTGCAATGCGCGCTCGCCCAGCACCCACGGCCGGCCATCTTGTGTTCCATCCGCGATGTGCTCAACCCGCCTTCACGGCCGGAAAAGGCCGAGCGCGCCCAGGCCCGACTGGCGGCCAGCTATGATGGAATCCTGTTCCATGGCGACAGTGAGGTTGTCCCGCTTTCGGCATCGTGGCCGGTGGTGGATGCACTCATCCGACGTGTAAGAAATTCTGGCTATCTTCATGACAACAATCGATTCATCGAGAACGATGGACGGGACGGGTGTGACGAGATCGTGGTTTCCGGCGGAGGGTCGACTGCGGGCCTGCCACTGGCCCGCGCTACCCTGCTGGCCGCGGCCGAATTGCCGGAGCATCGCTGGCGGCTCTTGATCGGCCATGGCGTCGCGGAGCCGGATTTCACCGATCTGGTGGCCTCGGCTCCTTCCAATCTGATCGTGGAACGAGCGCGCCCGGACTTTCCGCTGCTGTTGCGCCGGGCGGCGTTGTCGATCAGCCAAGCCGGCTACAACACGGTGCTCGATCTGGCGGCGGCAGGGGTTCGCTCCTTGCTGGTGCCCTTCGCCGAAGGGGGCGAGCGCGAGCAGACGCTGCGCGCCGTGGAACTGGAGCGGCGTGGCCTTGCCCGGGTCATCCCGACATCGGAGATCGATGGAAATCGCCTGGCGCACGCCGCTTCCACCTTGCTGGCGGAGCCTCGCCCGGACTGGTCCGGCATCGCTCGCGACGGCGCCACGCGGGCGGTGCGGTGGATCGATACGTTCGCCGGACAGGCTGCGGCGCGCTCAACGGGCCTTGACCGGCTCGATGCGATTCTGCGGCGCGGCGAGGCAATGCAGCGGACGTTTCGCTTCTGGTGGCGCGACGACGATGCCGTCGCGCCAAGCCCGGCATTGGACCGCCTGCTCGGTCGGGCGGTCGCACGCAACATTCCCGTTGCATTGGCGACCATACCGGCAAGCACGACGTCGGAACTCGCGCGCCATGTCGAAAGGCTCGATCGGGTAGACGTGCTGGTTCACGGCTGGAAGCACGGCAATCACGCGTCCGTCGGCGAGAAGAAGGCGGAGTTCGGCGCCCACCGGCCGGTCTCCGACATGGCGACCCAGGCGCGGCAAGGCTTGGAGCGGGTGACGGACCTGTTCGGCGACAAAGCCGTTCCGGTCTTCGTGCCGCCGTGGAACCGCGTGACGCCGGAACTGGTGAGCGCCCTGCCCGATGCCGGCTATATCGCGCTGTCGACCTATCAGCGGCGGAAGCAGCATTGTGCTGTCCCGAAACTGCTGCAGATCAATACCCATCTCGATCCGATTGCGTGGCGGAGCGGCGGGGGGCTCGTCGACGAGGCGGAATTGTTGGACCGGCTGGTCCTGCTGATGGAGCAGGAACTGGCGGCGGAGCCCGGCATGTTGGAGCCGATCGGGCTGCTGACCCATCATCTGGTGCATGACGGGTGGATCGAGCGCTTCCTCGACGAACTCGTCTACCGGTTGCTGGCGTCAGGCGTGGTGCACTTCGTGAGTATCCGCGAACTGGTGGCGGAGCGGTGAATCCGCTGCCGCTCAGTCCTGGCGCCGATACAGGTAATAGCGGTCGGGAGAGGCGCCGTCCGGCACCGGCACTTCGTCGAAATCTTTGAGATTCAACGGTAAATCCGACATGACGATGCCGCCCGGTGCCATGAACGGGGGCAGAAGGTCGCTGGCCAATCCGGCGACACGGCGGTTCGATTCCCGGTCGAAGGAGCCGAGATCCGAGTTCGCGAGCACCACCCGGCCGGCAAGGCGCTCCCGCAATCGGGGCAGGGTTTCCTCGATTTCCCCGAGGATGAGGAAGCGAGGATCGGGCTGGCATTCCGCATAGGCGCCGTTGACCCGATCGAAGACGTAGATGTCGCGTCCCGGCAGGTGCTTGCGCAGGTGGTCGAAGGTGCGGCCGAGACCGAGACCGAGCTCTATGACCGGGCCGGTGCGGTGTACGATGCGTTCGAAAGCCCAGGCCAGGCAGGCTTGCTGTGACTGCAGGCGAAGCAGCGTCTTCTCCAGACGGGACAGGCCGGTCATGTGCGGCTTGCCTATCGATAGGGATCGGCCGCGTCGCGCAGCCCGTCGCCCAGGAAATTGAAGGCGAGGATCACCGCGATCACCGGCACCACCGGCAGGATGAGCCAGGGATAGAGCACGACGATGTTGATGTTCTGCGCCTCGTTCAGCATCACCCCCCAGCTGGTGATCGGCGGACGCAGGCCGAGGCCGAGGAAGCTGAGCGCGGTCTCGCCGAGGATCATGCTGGGAATGGCGATGGTGGCCGAGGCGATGAGATGGCTCAGGAAGCCCGGCACGAGGTGGCGGAACACGACGCGCGGCGTGCCCGCCCCCATCAGTTGCGCCGCGACGACGTAATCGTCCTCGCGCAGCGACAGCAGCTTGGAGCGGACGGCGCGCGCCAGCCCGGTCCAGTCCATCAGCCCGAGGATCACGGTGATGCCGAAATAGACCAGGATCGGGCTCCAGCTCGGCGGCATGATGGCGGAGAGCGCCAGCCACAGCGGGATGGTCGGCAGCGACTGCACCACCTCGATGGTCCGCTGCACCAGCAGGTCGAACAGCCCGCCATAATAGCCGGCGAGGCCGCCGATCACGATGCCCAGCGTGAAGCTGACGGCGATGCCGATGAGCCCGATGGTGAGCGAGATGCGCGCGCCGTAGATGATGCGCGAGAGCATGTCGCGGCCCAGCCTGTCGGTACCGAGCAGGAACAGCGTGCCGCCCTCCCCCGGGCAGACGAGATGGAGATTGCCCTCGAACAGGCCCCAGAACCGGTAGCCGTCGCCGCGGCAGAAGAAGCGGACCGGGAAGATCTGCTGCGTGTTCTCCGCGTAGTTGCGCTTCAGGCTGGTCATGTCGAGCGTCGAGGTCAGCCCGTAGGTGAACGGCCCGACGAACTGCCCCTCATGGAAGAAATGGACGCTCTGCGGCGGCGTGCGGATGAAATCGGTGTGGCGGACCTGATAATTATAGGGCGCCAGGAACTCGCTGATGAGGATCGAGCCATAGAGCAGTATCAGGAAGACGCCCGAGGCGACCGCCAGCCGGTGCTTGCGGAACTTCCACCACATCAGCGTCAGCTGCGAGGCGAGGTAGACCCGCTCCTGCGCCTT
This sequence comes from Ancylobacter oerskovii, assembly GCF_018390555.1. Taxonomy (GTDB): domain Bacteria; phylum Pseudomonadota; class Alphaproteobacteria; order Rhizobiales; family Xanthobacteraceae; genus Ancylobacter; species Ancylobacter oerskovii. Next base: position 79,004 of record NZ_JAHBGB010000006.1, read on the forward strand.
GGTGAGCTTGTCGGCCTGGTAGGGATCGAACGCGCCTCCGGCCACGTAGTGGGGTAGCGGCGTGCCGGAGGGCGGCAAGGCAACCGGTTGGTTCATTTCGTGCGCCCCCCCTGCAGGCGGATGCGCGGATCGAGGAAGCCGAGCAGGATGTCGGAGATCAGCACGCCGATCACCGTGAGGCAGGACAGGAACAGCAGGAACGAGCCGGCCAGATACATGTCCTGGCTCTGCAACGCGCGCAGCAGCAGCGGGCCGGTGGTCTGCAACGACAGCACGACCGCGGTGAGCTCCGAGCCGGAGACGATGGACGGCAGCACGTCGCCGATATGCGAGACGAAGAAGTTGAGCGACATGCGCAGCGGGTACTTCACCAGCGCCTTGCCGGGCGGCAGGCCCTTGGCCTTGGCGGTGACGTAATACTGCTTCTGCAACTCGTCCAGGAGGTTGGCGCGGATGGCGCGCACCATGCTGCCGGTGCCGCCGGCGCCGATGATGAGCACCGGGATCCACAGATGGGCGAGGATCGACTGCGCCTTGGCCCAGCTCATCGGCTGGTTGAAATAGATCGGGTCCATCAGCCCGCCGATGGACAGGCCGAACCACACATTGGCGAAGTACATGAAGATCAGCGCCAGCAGGAAGTGCGGCACCGCGATACCGATGAGGCCGATGAAGGTGAGCCCGTAATCCGCCCAGCTATATTGATGCGTCGCCGAATAGATGCCGATCGGGAAGGCGATGATCCAGGTCATCAGGATGGTGCAGAACGACACCAGCACGGTCAAAGCGAGGCGTTCGCCGACCACGTCGCTGACCGGCATCTCATATTCGAACGAGTAGCCGAAATCCCCCTGGACGAAGCCGGTGACCCAGAGGAAATAGCGTTCGATCAACGGCTTGTCGAAGCCGTATTCCCTCTTGAGGAATTCGACGCGGCTCATGTCGGCATGCTCGCCCTGCGCCGCCATCTCGGCCACGTAGGTCTCGAAATAGTCGCTGGGCGGCAGCTGCATCACCGTGAAGATCAACGCGCTGGTGATCAGCAGCGTCGGGATCATGATCAGGATGCGACGGGCTATGTAGCGCAGCATCGCCTAGTCCTTTGCGTCGTCGAACCAGAAGGTGTCGGGCAGGTACACGCCGAAATAGGCGCCGGGCTCGAAACTGTAGATGCCGACCTCCGGCACGTTCTTCAGGCGATTGGAGACGACGACCGGCTGCGAGGCGCGATTGACGATGCCGATGGTGAACACCTCGTCGGCATTGATCTCCAGCATGCGCTGCCAGATGGCGCGCCGCTCCTCCGTGGTGACCGACTGCCGCCAGCGCTTCTGCAGGTCGATCAGTTCCTGCGCCGCCGGCAGATCGGGCTTCTCGCCCATCTGGCCGCTGGTTTCGACGTGCTGGCCCCATTGCGGCCACTGGAACTGCATGGAATTCGACGGTGCCAGGCCATCCGGCGCCATGTCGGGCCCGGGAATGGCATTGTCGATGCCGGGCCACACCGACATCATGGCGTTGCCGGAGCTGACGCTGCGCCGGAGCAGGTCGGTCTGCGTCGCCCGCACGAACAGCTTGATGCCGACCTTCTCCCAATCATAGGCGACGAGCTCGAGGATGTCGGTCTCCTCCGTGCTGTTGCCCGCCGTCTGGATGGTGATCTCGGCGCGCCGGCCGTCCGGCAGCAGGCGGATGCCGTCGTCGTCGCGCTTCGACAGTCCGGCGGCGTCGAGCAGCTTGTTGGCGAGCGCCGGGTCGTATTGCGCCCAGGCGGTATCGTATTTGGAATCGTAGAGCGAGCTGCCGGGAATGATGGTGTTGGCGCCCTCATGGGCGAGGCCGAAGAAGATGACCTGGTTGATGTCGCGCCGGTTGATGGCGACGGACAGCGCCCGCCGGACGTTCACGTCGCGCAGCACGGCGCGCCAGCCGGGATCCTGCACGTTGAGATTGGGGAACACCGCGACATAGGCCCCCTCCCCACGCTCCCACAGCCGCACCGTGTAGTTGCCGCGCTGCTCCCCCTCCTTGAGGAAGGTGTAGTTGTCGAAGCGCAGATAGCGGGCCTGCAAATCGGACCCGCCGGCGCCGACCTTGGCCGGGATGAGCGAGGAGGTGCCGATGGCGATGGTGACGCGATCGATATAGGGCAACTGCCAGCCGCGCTCGTCGATACGGTGGAAATAGGGGTTGCGGTCGAAGACGAAGAATTCCGCCGGCGGCTTGGTGCGCGGGATCCAGGGCCCGAGCATCGGCAGTTCCGGGTTCTCCGGCCGGTAGGAACGCGCCATGCGGTCGTGCAGCGCGCCCCAGTCCTTCACCCGCTCCTGCCGGATCAGCGCCCCCAGCCGGATGGGATCGGCATAGCGCTGGTGGAACATGCGCAGATAATGCGCCGGCGCGTAGATCTCCAGCGGCTGCGCCCCGGCGAGCGCCGGCAGGAAGGACGGATTGGGCTTGCTCCAGGTGAAGCGCACCGTCGTCTCGTCGACGACCTCGAACCGGGCGATCTCGCCATCGACATAAAGCTGGACATTGGGCGGCCCGCCCGGGCTGAGCCGGTCGTTATTGGCCATGTCCTCCCACCAGTAGCGGAAGTCCTCGCTGGTAAAGGGCCAGCCATCCGACCATTTGTGCCCCTTGCGCAGATGCAGGGTGAAGATGCGGCCCTCCTCCACATCGACCTTCTCCAGCAGGTCGGGGACGATCCTGCCGGCGGTGTCGAACACCACCAGCCGCGTGTAGCCGTAGATGCTGATGGCGCGGATATCGCGCTGGTCGCCCATCAGCATGCGCATGGTGCCGCCATAGCGCCCCGGCTCGCGGCCCATGCCGGCGACGTCGATCACCCGGGGCGAATCCGGCAGCCGGTCCGCCATGGCCGGTATCTGGTTGATGTCGACCTCGGTGCGCAGCAGCGGCGGTTCCGGCGGATAGCGCCCGCCGGGCGCGGCGAGCGCCGGGCCGGCGGCCAGCAGCAGGGTGAGTGCCAGTAACGTGATCCGGCGCATGACGACCCCTATGCGCAGCGAATGTCTTGGGCGGTGCAGTTCTCGGCCGCCAGCACGCTATGGCCGTTGCCGAGATCGATCATTCCCAGGGGAGAGCCTTCGGAGCCCCGGAACTCCCGCGGCCAGCTCGCCGGATCCGACGCCGTGCCGCCGGACATGGCGATGTCGAAGTCCAGCTTGCGGTCGAGGTCCGGCAGCGGCACCGCCTTCAGCAGGCACTGGGTATAGGGATGCGCCGGATGGCGGAACAGCTCCTGCCGGGGCCCGATCTCGACGATGCGCCCGCGCGCCATCACCGCGATGCGCTCGGCCATGTAGTGCACCACGGCGAGATTGTGGGAGACGAACAGGTAGGTGAGGCCGAGCGAGGCCTGCAGATCCTTGAGCAGGTTGAGGATCTGCGCCTGCACGGAGACATCCAGCGCCGATACCGGCTCGTCGCAGATGATGAGCTCGGGATCGAGCGCCAGGGCGCGGGCGATGCCGATGCGCTGGCGCTGCCCGCCGGAGAAGCTGTGCGGGTAGCGGTTGAGGAAGCGGGGGTCGAGGCCCACCGCCTGCATCAGCTCCACCGCCCGCTCCTTCTGGGCGCGGATGTCGCCCCGGCCCTGGATGATCATCGGCTCGCGGATGATGTCGAGCACCGTCATGCGCGGCGACAGCGAGCTGACCGGGTCCTGGAAGATCATCTGCATGTGCGGGCGGAAGGCCTTCAGCGCGTGGGAATCCAGCCCCAGCACGTCGACGGCGCCCTTCTCGCCGTGAAAGACGACGTCGCCGGCATCCGCCTTGCGCGCCCGCATGATCATGTTGCCGACGGTGGTCTTGCCCGAGCCGCTCTCGCCCACCAGGCCGAGGCATTCGCCCCGCCCGATGTCGAAGCTCACATCGTCGACCGCCAGCACCGCGCCGCCGCTCTTGGAGCCGTAGGTCTTGCGCAGATGGCGCACGCTCAGCAGCGGCGCGCTGTTGTCATAGGCGGGCTTGAGCCGGGTCGGCGCCACCGGCGCCACGTCGCGCAGCGCCACCAGGCGCTCGCCTTCCTTCATGTCGAAGTCCGGCGACGCCTTCAGCAGCGCCTTGAGATAGGGATGCGAGGGCCGGCGGAAGATGTCGTCCACCGGGCCGGCTTCCATCACCTCGCCGCGATAGACCACCACCACCTCGTCCGCCATGTTGGCGACGACGCCGAGGTCGTGGGTGATCAGGAGGATCGCCATGCCGATGTCGTGCTGGAGCTCCTTCATCAGCTTCAGCACCTGCGCCTGGATGGTGACGTCGAGCGCGGTGGTGGGCTCGTCGGCGATCAGCAGCGCCGGGTGGCAGATGAGCGCCATGGCGAGCATGGCGCGCTGGCGCAGGCCGCCGGACAGTTCGAAGGGGTAGCGGTCATAGGAGCGGGGCGGGTCGCGGAAGCCGACCAGGCCGAGCATCTTCTCGGTGACCGCCCTCGCCTCCCGGCGCGGATGCGGGCGATGGAGCTGCAGCGCCTCCTCGATCTGGCTGCCGACCGTGTGCACCGGCGACAGCGAGGACATCGGCTCCTGGAAGATCATGCCGATGCGCCCGCCCCGCAGCTTGCGCATCTTGGTGCCGTCGGCGGGAAGCTGGGCGATGTCGAGGACCTTGCCGTCCTTCAGCGGGTCGCTGAACAGGATGCGGCCTTCGGTGATGAGGCCGTTGCGCGGCAGCAGCCCCATGACCGCCTGGGAGATGACGGTCTTGCCGGAGCCGGATTCCCCCACCAGCGCGACCGTGCGCCCGGCGGGCACGCGCAGTGACACGCCCTTCACCACCTCGTTGAGATGGCCGTGCATCTCGAAGGAAATGCGCAGGTCCTCGATGCGCAGGACATCGGAAGGCGTCGGGAGCGCCACGCGTCTATACTCCGGCCTTGTTCAGGACCCTGAGCATAGCAGGGCGCGCCATGATCTTGTCCAGCGCCGCGCGATCGGAAACGGCATAGGCCGGGACCGTCGTGTTGTGCGCGTCGACCACGACGTCGCGGACGCTGTAGTCGGTGAAGTCGTAGCCGGAGGCCTCGGCCGTCGTGGTCGAGACCACGTAGTCCGCCAGGAACTCCTTCGACGCCGCCTCCAGGCCCACCGAGAAGGCGACGGTGGTGCCGATGGCGCGCATGACGGAATTCTGCAGGCCGTCGCCGATGCGGGCCAGCACCACCGGCCCGGTATGGACGCCGATGCCGGCGCGGATGGGGATGGGCAAAGCACCCCTCATTTCCGAATTCAGCAGGTCGAGCACCCGGCTCATGTCCCGCATCGCGCTCAGCGCCGCCCGGGCGCCGGCACCGACATGGTGCTCGTCGGCGTCGAAGACCGCTACCAGGCCGTCGCCATACATCAGGTCCACATGACCGCCATGGCTTTCCACTGCCTGGGTCATCTCGGCGGCAAAGCGATTGATCAGCACAGCGATCTCATAGGGGAGCCGGTTCTGCGTCAGCGTGCTGAAGGCCCGCAGGTCCAGGCACAGCACGGTGGCGCTGCGCTCCAGCGCCCATTCATTGGCGTCGCCGTCGACGTCGGCCGTCGCGCGGCCGAGCACCGGCATCAGCACCCGCACGCCGATGTCGTGATTGGGACGGAGCTGGCAGCCGAGGCGCACATTCTCGGGCGCGCCGATATGGGCGAGCAGCATCCGCTCCGGTCCCGACGTCTCCGGCAGCCCCTTGGCGCCGGCCAGTATATGCACCCGGCAGGTCGAGCAGCGCCCGCGCCCGCGGCAAGTCGAGGGGTGCGGAATGCCGTGCATGCGGCTCGCCTCCAGCACGGAGACGCCGCGGGGCACCTGGATGGGGCCGTAGCCGCGATAGGTGATGGTCACCGTCGCCCGCGCCCGCCGGCGCAGATAGGCGAAGCCGATGAGGCCGGCCAGCCCGATGCCGAAGGCGCCGAGACCGCTGTCCAGCATCATCCGCGCCCGGTCGAGGCCGGCCCGCTGCTCGGCCGTCATCGGCTTGGGATTCACATAGGTTCCCCCCGCCTCGCGTCCCGAGGCGACGAAGCCGGCGAGCGACAGCAGCGGGATGATGATCGCCACCACGCGCAGCGTCGCCTGCCAGTGCGGGTACCAGCCCTGGTAGCGCAGCGAGTGGTGGATGCCGACCACGCCATGCGTCCAGGCGACCAGGAGGAGCATGGTCTGCCACGGGGCGACCGCCGGCCACATCCGGGAGAGCACCGCGTGGTAGGTCTCGTCGGCTCCGAACCAGGTGCCGCCGACCCGGGTCTCCAGCACATGGCCGGCGGCCAGCAGCGGGATGGCGAGGCCCGACACGATCTGCCAGGCCTCGTCCCGCGGCATCCGCCAGGTATGGCGGCGCAGGATGCGCTGGCTGGCGAGGACCAGATGCGTCGCGAAGGAGCCGTAGAGCAGGACGGTGCCGGGAAGCGACTTCCACAGCAGCCACCGCCATTGCTGCGCGACCTCCATCGCCTCGATGCCGAATATGCCGACCGCATGGTTGACGAGATGCGTCAGCACGAAGGTGAACAGTACGATCCCCGACCAGAGCCGCGCATGGCAAGCCCAGGGACGGTCGCGAAGATCCTGCTGGATCCTGCCGGGCGCCGGCGTGCCGGTGGTGGTGATCGAGGCCATCTAAGTGGTCAATGTGCGTGCTGCGGCTCGGAAATGTTGCGCCCGGCATCGGCCGCCGCCGCCCCCTCGGGGAGCTGCTGCACCAACTGGGCGCAGATATTGTTCAGGTCCATGATCTGGCGTCCCAGCTCGCGCATGACGGCGAAATTGAAAGGCGGCGATTCTTTCAGCAACTGCAAGAAGATATCGCGATCGATGCGCAAGGCGACGACAGGAGTTTCGGCGGTGATGGTCACCATGCGGTCCTGATCGCACAGCACGCCCGCCTCGCCGAGAATGGCGCCGCGCACGTGCTGGGCGAAATTGATCACCCCCGCCGCCGCCGTGCGGAGCGAGACGGTGAACTGCCCTTCCAGCACGATGTAGACCGCATCGGAGGCGGCACCCTGCTCGTAGATCACCTCGCCCGGCTGGAACGTGATCCGGTCGCTGACCATGGCGAGCAGCTTCAGCTTGGACGCCTCCACATGATGGAACATGCGGAATTTCTGCATCGACCTGACTTCGTCCTCGATGGTCATGTTCAACCTCCTGAGGAGCTCGGCCCCCTATGCAGATGCCGTCGCAGGCTCCGACGCCACCGCATCGGAAGGTATCCGAGCGCTCTCTCTCCGTTCAAGGCCAGTAAACTTAGCACCTTCGAATTTAAGCACTGTGTCGAAGGACGACAGGTCATCCTCGCCCGACTGGGTCACGATGACGGTGCGCCCTTCCATGGCGTCCATGATGTTCTCAAGGATCATATGGCCTTCCGACGGCGTGAAGCTAGATAGAGCATCGTCGAGTATGAGGATATCCGGCCGCCGCAGCATGGCGCGGGCCAGCTGCACCGTCACCCGCTGCTGCACCGAGATCAGCCGGCCCCCCGGGCCGACCTCCTGGTCGAGGCCCTTGGAGACCACGAAGCTTTCCAGCCCGTGCTCGTTCAGCACCTCGGCGATGGCGGCGAGAAGCTTGTCGCGCATGTGCGCCTTGCCATAGCGGACGCGGCCGAAGATGAGGTTGTCGCGGATGGAGGCGGCCGGCATCAGCCGCCCCTCGTCGTAGAACTCCACGTCCTTGGCATCCGACGCCGGCAGGAACTGCCGGAAACTGGCGCGCGCGCGCAGGATGCGGGCCACCAGCCGGTCGTCGATCAGGTTGAGGCGATGGCGCGGCTCCACATACATCAGCGCGTAGCCGATCAGCTTGTCGCGGACCTGCGCGCTCAGATGCCGACGCTGCCCGCGATTCCAGGCGGAGCGAACCTCCGGCCACACCGCCTCGATCTCGGCATTGTCGATGAAGGAATAGCGCTCGCGCAGCGGATTGTCCGGGGCGAGGTCCTGGAAGACGTCGGCCACCGTCTCCACCATCTTGATGCCGATCGCGGTCAGCGGAGCGGTCAGCGCCTCGGCGGCGATGATCGAGCGCATGAACGGATCGGCGGCCATGTTCTCCGGGCTGAAGCGGTTCCCGACCGCGACGCCGTAGAGCAGGTTCTCGCCGATGCTGGCGCTGGTGTTGAACGTGTCGGGCTCGAAGGCCTCGACATATTGCAGGAGGCCCCGCTCCTTGAAGCGCTCGATCATCGCCGGCCGTGCCGCCAGCAGGCGCTCGGCGGTGTCCGGGGGCGTGTCGTCGCCGAGCCGGCTCGACATGCCGACCCGGAAGATCTCGTCATAGCCGCGCACGATCCGCAGGGCATTGCTGACGGCGGCGTCCACCTCCGCCGGGCTGGAGGCGCCGATGGCGGCGTAGTCGATCCAATCGGCATCGGGCGACACCAGCGGATTGTCGGTCTTGCGCGCCTCCTCCAGCCAGTAGCGCTGCTTCGCGGAGAGCTCTGCGCGCTCGTCCGGCCGCGGGGTGGCGCGGCGCAGCGCCAGGGTGAGGTTGTCGCGAATGGAGCCCGACATGATGAAGGGCTCGCTCGACACGTAGAGCAGCAGGGCGCTGGCCTCGCGGTCCGACATGCCGGCGATCTCCCGTCCGTCGATCGCCACGCTTCCCTGGTAATCGGTGACCTGACGGCCGATGACCTTCGCCAGCACGTCGCGCCCTCCCCCCGCCGGGCCGGCGAGGGCGATGCGGCCGGGGCGGTCCATGGCCACCGACATGCGATCCAGCTGGACGAGGCCGCGGCCATTGACCACCCGCAGCCCGACCACGGTGATCGGCGCATCGGCCGCCACCGCCGGCGGCGGCTCGATGGTTTCCTTCGGCAGCAGCGTGTCCTTGGAGAACTGGCTGACCACCTGCTCGTATTTGACGGTGACGTCCGCCCGCTGCTGGTCCCAGTCGATCAGTTCCTTGATCGGCGTCGGCAGGTCGCGATAGGCGGCGATCACCGCCACCAGCTGGCCGATGTCCAGCTGGCCCTTGAGCGCGAGGTAGCCCCCGAGCGTGTAGAAGACGAAGGGAGTGAGCTGGGCGAGCAGGTTGTTGAGATACTTGACCGCGAATTTGCGGCGATAGAGCCGCAGGCGGATGTCGAACAGCGTGCCGAGCCGGTGGCCGATCTCGGCCGAGGAATGGCCGGTGACGCCGAAATTATGCAGCGCCGGCGCCGCCTCGATCATCTCGCCGATGCGCCCGGCGAGGATGCGGGATTCGATCTGCCGCTCGCGCCCGAGGCGGATCTGCTCGCGGCGCAGATGCGGGATGACGAGGCCCTGCACCAGGATGAGCGCAATGGCGAGCGTGCCCAGCCACATGTTCTGGACGAGGATGAACGCCATGGCGGTGAGCGCCTGGGTGCCCAGAAAGGCCGGGGTGATGAACGCCTCGCCGAAAAAGCCGCCGATCGGCTCGACCTCGTCCTTGATCATCGAGGTGACTTCCGCCGGCTTGGTCGTGCGGATGTCCTCCGGGCGGAAGCGCATGACCAGCCCGAACAGGTCGAAGCGCAACCGGCGCAGCATGCGCTCGCCGAGCACGCCCTTGCGGATGTTGATGACGTATTTGAACCAGCCGTTGATCAGCGTGAGCACCAGGAACACCAGGCTCAGCGCGAAGAGATAGGGCAGCTGGGCCAGCAGCAGCCCGTCGGAGATCACATAGCTGCCGCCGCCGAGATAATCCGGCAGCGAAAGATTGTAGGCGAACAGGCGGGCCTGGGAGACCCCGTTCTCGAAGACGCTGCCCTGGATGCCCTCGTTGACGATGCGCTTGGGCACGTCGAGCGACCACCAGTAAAAAGGCAGCGACGCCGCCACGTAGAACAGCACGATGAGCTGCTCACGCCGGCTGTACATCCAGACGTAACGAAAAAAATTGACCGACAACGCGCCTGGCGCCTTTTCTCAGGGGTACTCTCGTGGCGACATATGGTGTGCGAGGCGCTCGCCCGCAGGGGGCCTCACTGCTTTATGATCCTAGCATGACAATCGAGTCCCGGTGAGATGCGCATTGCCCCGACCGCTGCCCTGTTCGTCGCCCTGCTGACCTCGCCGGGAATGGCCGATCCCGCCACCCCGCTCGCGGACGGTTTCGAGGGCCAGGATTTCGCGCCCGCCGGCGGGCTCTACTACAAGCACAACCGCGAGCAGAGCGCCGGCACCGTGGTGTTCCAGTCGCAGGTGGTGCGGGCCGGCCGCCAGGCGCTCGACCTGTCGGTGCGCCCGATGTGCAAGCCCGAGAACGAGCTGTGCAGCGAGCGCGCGGAGATCTGGGAAAAGCCGGAGGTGCTGGTGCCCTATGGGCAGCCGACCTGGTACGGGCTGTCGATGCAGCTCGCCCAGCCGGTGTCCACCGAGCGCCATCGCTACGTGATGATGCAGTGGAAGCGCGAAATCGATCCGGGCGCGATGGGCGACTACAGCCCGCTGCTGGCGCTGCGCCTGATGGAAGGCCGCCTCGCCGTCACGGTGGACACCGATACCGGCACGTTCGCCCCCATCGGCACGCCGGAGCGCCCGGACGGCTGCAAGCCGGGAGAGGCGATGGCGGCGGCGCCCGACGAATACAACCAGTTCCGCTCGCTGGTCGCCATCGAGCCGGGCGCGATGGGGGCGGAGGAAGCCGGCTTCACCGGCTGCACCCCGGACATAAGGGTGACGCCGCGCGGGCCGCTGCCGGCCGCCGGCTCGGGCTGGGTCGACTACGTGTTCATGGTGAAGCCGGGGCCCACGGGCGACGGGCGGATCGACGTGGTCGCCAACGGCCAGTGGATCGTCACCGTCGAAGGCAAGATCGGCCATGAGGGGCCGCAGCTCGGCGAGCACATGTATTTCAAGTTCGGCCCCTATCGCGGCGGCGACAGCAACATCTGGCGCATCTATTACGACGACTTCCGCCGCGGCCCCGCCTGCTCCGACGTGGCCGACGCCGCCCTCTGCGCCCGGATCGGCAAGTGAGGCCGGCCCGCGTCAGGCCCTGACCAGCCGCCGCGGCGCCAGGCCGAGGCGCGCGAAGACGTTGCGGGTGTCCACCACCAGCCGGGCCTGCTCCGCTACCAGCGCGTAATCGACGTCGTCATGGTCGGTCGCCACCAGCACGGCGTCGAAGCCCGCCAGGGCCGCGGCATCGAGCGGGATCGACGGCTTGCCGCTGAGGCGCGGGTGCCTGCGCGTCGGCGGCAGCGCCGTCACCTGCGGGTCGTGGAACTCGCAAAGCCCGCCGCGCTCGTCGATCAGCTCCATCAGCTTCAGGGCCGGGCTCTCGCGCACATCGTCGACATTCTTCTTGTAGGCCGCACCGAGTACCAGGATGCGGGCGCCGGCAAGGCCGCGACCGAAGCTGCGGTCGAGCGCCTCGGCGAGCTGGTCGACGACCAGATACGGCATGCGGGTATTGATCTGGCCGGCGAGCTCGATGAAGCGGGTCTCGATGTCGAACTCGCGCGCCTTCCAGGTGAGGTAGAACGGGTCGATCGGGATGCAGTGTCCGCCGAGCCCGGGGCCGGGATAGAAGGGCATGAAGCCGAAGGGCTTGCTGCTGGCCGCCTCGATCACCTCCCAGATGTCGATGCCCATGGCGGCGTAGACGCTCTTCAGCTCGTTCACCAGCGCGATGTTCACCGAGCGGAAGATGTTCTCCGTGAGCTTCACCGCTTCCGCGACCTGGGTGGAGGAGACCGGCACCACCCTGCTGATCAGCTGCCCGTAGAGCAGCTGCGCCAGCGCGCCGGCCTCGGGGCCGTCTCCGCCCACCACCTTGGGGATGGTGGCGGTGGAGTAGCTGGCATTGCCGGGGTCTTCCCGCTCCGGCGAGAAGGCGAGGAAGAAATCGCGACCGCAGACGAGCCCGGTCTCTTCCAGGATCGGCCTGACCAGCTCGACCGTGGTGCCGGGCCAGGTGGTGGATTCCAGCACCACCAGCTGGCCCGGGCGCAGCGTCGCGGCGATGGTCCGCGTCGTCTCGGCGACGAAGGAGAGATCGGGCTCGCGCTGGCGCGTCAGCGGCGTCGGCACGCAGATGACGATGGCGTCGCAGGCACCGAGGCCGGAGAAATCCTCCGTGGCCCGGAAACGCCCGTCCGCCAGGGCCGCCTTCATGCGGTCGGCGGCGATGTAGCGGATCACCTGCTCGCCGGCATTGATCGCCTCGACGCGGCGCGGGTTGATGTCGAAGCCGCGCACCGGGAAGCCCGCCTCGGCGGCGACCAGGGCCAGCGGCAGGCCGACATAGCCGAGGCCGATGATGCCGATCGTGGCGCGGCGCGAGCGGAACAGCGTGTCGAGCTCGGCGAAGGGAGACGTGGTCATCTGGAAGGGTCTCGGAAGGGGCGGATCTTGGGAAGGCGTCGCTCAGGCGGCGCCGCGCCGGGACGCGGTGCGGCGGGCGCCGAAGCGGCGCTCGATGTTTCCGGCCCGATCCGGCGCCACCCGCACCACCAGATGCAGCGTGCCGTTGTCGGCGGCCCGGCGATCCAGCACCTCGCTGTGGCGATAGAGCCAGCCGAGCCCCTCCCCGTCCGCCGGATCGAGATCGAGCGCCAGCGTCACGCGGTCGCGCGACAGCCGGCGGGCGATGGCGAGCTTGAGTTCGTCCATGCCCTCGCCCGTCAGCGCCGACACCGGAATGGGATGCGCGTCGCCGGTGAGCCGCGCCGCCGAATTGAAGGTGCGGGTGCGCCCCTCCTCGTCGAGCCGGTCGATCTTGTTCCACACCTCGATCAGCCGGTGATCGTCGTCCGGGTCGACCCCGAGGCCGCGCAGCACGTCGGCGACGTCGGCCGCCTGCGCCGCGGTGTCCTCGTGCGAGACGTCGCGCACATGCAGGATGATGTCGGCCTCGATGACCTCCTCCAGCGTCGCCCGGAAGGCGGCGACCAGTTGCGTCGGCAGGTCGGAGATGAAACCCACCGTGTCGGAGAGGATGATCTGGTCGCCGGTGTCGAGCTTCACTTGCCGCAGCGTCGGGTCGAGCGTGGCGAAGAGCAGGTCCTGGGCCATGACGCTGGCGGCGGTGAGCCGGTTGAACAGCGTCGATTTGCCGGCATTGGTATAGCCGACCAGGGCGACGACCGGGTAAGGCACCTTCTTGCGGCTGGCGCGGTGCAGCGCCCGGGTGCGCTTCACCTGTTCGAGCTCGCGCTCGATCTTGGTGATGCGCTCGCCGATGATGCGCCGGTCCGCCTCGATCTGCGTCTCGCCGGGACCGCCGAGAAAGCCGAAGCCGCCGCGCTGGCGCTCCAGATGGGTCCAGGAGCGGACCAGCCGGCTCTTCTGGTAGTTCAGGTGCGCGAGCTCGACCTGGAGCACGCCTTCCTTGGTGCGGGCGCGCTGGCCGAAGATCTCCAGGATGAGAGCCGTCCTGTCGATCACCTTGGCGGACCACGCCTTTTCGAGGTTGCGCTGCTGCACCGGGCTGAGCGGCGCATCGACGAAGACGAGGCCCGCCTCATGGGCCTTCACGTCCTCGCCGATCTCCTCGACCTTGCCGCTGCCGAGATAGGTGGCCGGCCGCACGGTGGAAAGGCCGATGACATGAGCCGCGACGACATCGAGATCGATGGCGCCAGCAAGGCCGACGGCTTCGTCGAGCCGGGCCTCGGGCGAACGCCGGCGCTCCCCCTCCTCGCCCGGCCGGCGCGCGACATGCGGCACCAGCACGACGACGCGGGTGGCGTCGCCGGTCGGCTCGTCGGTGGTTGCGGGGCTCTCGCCGGAACCGGCGGGCGAGCGCCGGGGATTCCTGCTTTCCAAGCTCAACCCTTCTCGCCGGTCTCGTCAGGCTCGAAAAGTTGGACGGGATGACCGGGCATGATGGTGGAGATCGCATGCTTGTAGACGAGCTGCGAATGTCCGTCCCGCCGCAGCAGGACGCAGAAATTGTCGAACCAGGTGACAACTCCCTGCAGCTTCACGCCATTGACGAGGAATATCGTGAGCGGCGTCTTGTTCTTGCGGACGTGGTTGAGAAAAGTGTCCTGAAGATTTTGGGTACGTTCCGCGGCCATGTTTTTTGATCCGTTGTTTGTGTGGTGCGCCGGCGCGGCCATCGTCGCCGCCTTTCCCGTCCGGGGATCGGCAGCCACGACGTGCTCTTTTAGCATCGCACACCAAGCCTATCGCGCAAGATGCCTTCGTCTGTGAAGAGCTTTTGCGCTATTTGCGGGCAAATTCCGCAACATTGTAGAAAGAATCGCGCAGCGAACGCGCCACGGGACCGGGTTTGCCATCGCCAATGGTCTTCCCGTCTATGGTGACGATGGGGACGACCACGTTGCTCGCCGACGAAATGAATGCTTCTCGCGCGGCAAATGCCTCCTCGAGCGTGAAACCGCGTTCCTCCACCGTCAGGCCGAGCCGATTCGCCACCTCGAACAGCACGGTGCGGGTGATGCCGCGCAAAATGCCCGAATCGGCCGGCCGGGTGATGATCGCACCCGCTGCGGTGACGATCCAGGCATTGGTCGAGCCGCCCTCGGTGACCACGCCGTCGCGCACGAACCAGGCTTCGCGCGCGCCGGCCTCCTTGGCCGCCTGCTTGGCCAGCACGTTCGGCAGCAGGCCGACGGTCTTGATGTCGACCCGCTCCCAGCGATTGTCGGGGACGGTGATGATGGCGGCGCCGTTCGCGGCCGCCGCCGCGGCCTTGGCGGCATCGGTCGACCGGGCGGTGACGACGATCGACGGTGGGGTATCCGGCGCCGGGAAATAGTGATCGCGCCGGGCGACGCCGCGCGTCACCTGCAGATAGACCATGCCCTCGCGCACGCGGTTGCGGCGGATGGTCTCGCGCAGCACCACGCCCAGCGCCGCCAGCGACATCGGCATGACGATCCGCAGCTCGCGCAGGGAACGCTGCAGCCGCTCCATGTGGCGGCGCTCGTCGACCATCCGGCCGCCACGCACCTCGCACACCTCGTAGACGCCGTCGGCGAACTGGTAGCCCCGGTCCTCCACATGCACGGCGGCCTCGGCGTGCGGGACATAGAGACCGTTCACATAAGCCACGCGCGACATGAAATCCTCGATCCGTCCTCGTCACCGCCGCCACAAGGCGAAATGCGCCAGGCCCAGGACGACAAGGATCTCAAGGCGTCCGAGAATCATGGCGAGGGCCAGTATAATCTGGGCATAGGCCGGCAGGGCGATCCAATCCGGCCAGACCGCCGTCTGCGACCAGTCGGCATAATAGACCGGGCCGGCATTGCTGATCGCCGCCACGACAGCCACCAGCGCCGCCTCGAAGCTCGGCATGGCCGGCGCGACCGCCGCCGTCAGGATCGCGACCATCGAGCAGGCGACGCCGAAGCACAGCCAGATCGCCTTCATCATCTGCATGGAGATGCTCTGCTGCCCGAGCCGGCGCGGATGCACGGCGTTGGGATGCACCAGGCGCTCCAGCTCCAGCGACGCCTGCACCGCCATGGCGGCGGCGCGGTACATCTTGATGCCGCCCGCCGAGGAGAAGCTGGCGCCGCCGACGAAGACCACCGCCAGCACCAGGGCGAGCGGCAGCGCCGCGAAGGCGCCGGCATGCGGCTCGATGGCGGTGGTCGTCACCAGCGCGATGCCGGTGAACAGCCCGTCCTCCAGCGCCAGCGCCAGCGACTGGCCACCGACCGGCGTCGCATACCAGCCGGCGGCGGCGAGGATGCCGATGGCAAGGCTCACCAGCACGACGCCGAGATTTTCCTGCTGCCCGAGGGCGAGGCGGAAGCGGCGGCTGAGGATCATGCGATGCCAGAGAATGCTGGTGCCTCCGACCAGCATGAACAGCATCATCACCAGCTTCACCGCGAATGGCCCATAGGCGGCCATGCCGTCGGCATCGGGCATGAGGCTGCCGGTGGACAAGGCGGCGCCGGCGAGGCCGAGCGCGTCGAACACCCCCACGCCGGTCGCGTAGAGCATGACCGTGCAGATGGCGGTGGCGCCGAGATAGAAGGGCAGCACCTGCCGCATGGCATCGGAGACCGAGGTGGCGCCGCTCCGCCGCAGCAGGTGGCTGCGTTCGGCGTGATCGGGCAGCCCGCCGACGCCGGCGGGGCCGAGCACCGCGACGAAGCCGACCAGAGTGAGCAGCCCCCCGGTCCATTGCAGCGTCAGCAGCCATCCCAGCGTCGAGCGCGACAGGGAGGAGATGTCGTGAACCGAGCCGCCCCCGGTGGTGGTGAAGGCGGAGATCGCCTCGAACCACGCCTGCGCGAAGGTGAGCGGCGTGGTGGCGGCGATGGGAAAGGCCGCGATGAGCGGAAGGCCGAGCCAGAGCACCAGCAGCAACGCGAAGGAAGACAGCCGGTCAAGCTGCGCGGTGAGGTTGCGCAGCCCCAGATAGACCGCCCCGGCGCCGAAGACGGTGAGGAGCGCCGTCGCCAGGAACGCCGCCGCACCGTCCTCGCGCCGCAGCAGCGCGCCTATCGCCGCGGCGAGCAGGAAGGTGGCCATCACGCAGGCGGCGGCAGCTCCGTAGCGGGCGAGCGCGATCATCGGCAGCAGCCCTCAAAAGAATTCCAGGCTGACCCGGAACATCTGCTCGACCCGCTTCACCCGGTCGGCCATCGCGAACAGGATCACCCGGTCGCGGGCGTGGATGACGACGTCGCCGCGGGGCAGGATCAGCTGCCCTCCCCGCAGGATGGCGCCGATGCGCATGCCGTCGAACAGGTCGAGGCTGCGCAGCGGCTTGCCGACCAGCGGCGAGGTTTCCAGCGCCTCGGCCTCGATCACCTCGCCGGCGCCGTCCAGCAGCGAATGCACGCCGCGGATGCGCCCCTTGCGGACATATTGCAGGATCTTGGAGACGGTGATCTGCCGCGGATTGACATAGGCATCGATGCCGAGCCCGCGCGCGAAGCCGGGATAGTTCGGGTCGTTCAGCAGCGAGAGCATGCGGCTGGCGCCGAGCTCGCGCGACAGCAGGCAGGACAGGATGTTGACGCGGTCGTCATTGGTGACGGCGATCATGGTGTCGGCGTCGCCAACCGCCGCCTCCTCGAGGATCAGCCGGTCGAGCGCGCTGCCGCGCAGCACCACCGTCTTGGACAATTGCTGGGCGATGGTCTCCGCCCGCTCGGCATTGTCCTCGATGATCTTCACCCGCGCCCGGGGATTGCGCCGCTCCAGCTCGCGGGCGACGTAGAGGCCGATATTGCCGCCGCCGCCGATCACCACGCGCTGGGCCGGCGGCTCGTCATGGCCGAAGATCGACAGGGCGCGCGTCACCTGGTCGGCGCCGGCGACGAAATAGGCGAGGTCGCCGGCGATCAGCGCGTCGGCGCTGCGCGGCACGAACACCCTGCCCTTGCGATTCACCGCCACCACCACCGCCCGCAGATCGGGGAACAGGTCGGTGAGCTGGCGCAGCGGGGTGTCGAGCACCGGGCAGTCGTCGAGGCAGCGCACGCCCACCACCACGGCGGCACCGTCGCCGAAACTCACCGTATCGACGGCGCCGGGCAGCGACAGGCGCCGCAGCACCATCTCGCCCACCTCGATCTCCGGGGAGATGACCACGTCGATGGGCAGGTGATCGCGCGAGAACAGGTCGCGCCAGTGGCCGTGCAGGTAGCTCTGGGCGCGCACGCGGGCGATCTTGGTGGGGACGTCGAACAGGGCGTGCCCGACCTGGCAGGCGACCATGTTCACCTCGTCGTGCAGCGTCACGGCGATGAGCATGTCCGCCGCTTCCAGCCCGGCACGCTCCAGCACGTCGGGGTGCGAGCCGTGGCCGACAAAGCCGCGCACGTCCAGCGTGTCGGTCACCGCCTGGATAAGGCGCGGCGACGTGTCGATGATCGACACGTCGTTCTGTTCGGCCGCCAAACGCTCGGCGATGCCGAAACCCACCTGGCCCGCGCCGCAGATGACGACCTTCATCGCTACCCCCAAACTCCCAAGCGGGAGACTATATCATTCCGCCGGCCGCGCCACGGGCCCTCAGCCGATGCCGAGGGCCTTCAGCTTGCGGTGCAAGGCCGAGCGTTCCATGCCGACGAATTCCGCCGTGCGCGAGATGTTGCCGCCGAAGCGGCTGATCTGCGCCACCAGATATTCACGCTCGAACACCTCGCGGGCATCGCGCAGCGGCAGGCCCATCAGGTGCTCGCCGCCATTGCCGTTGGGCAGGTTCGGCACCAGCGAGCCGACATCCGGCGGCAGCATGTCGGCGGTCACCGGGGCGTCGGGCTCGCCGCTGGCGAGGATGAGCAGCCGCTCGATATTGTTGCGCAGCTGACGGACATTGCCCGGCCAGTCATGCGACTGCAGCACCGCGAGCGCGTCGTCGGCGATGCGCCGGCGCGGCAGGCCGGTGCCGTGCGAAATCTGCTCGAGGAAGAACTCGACCAGTTCCGGCACGTCGTCGCGGCGTTCGGCCAGCGGCGGGACGCGGATCGGCACCACGCCCAGGCGGTGATAGAGGTCCTCGCGGAAGCGCCCCTCGGCGATCTCCTTCTCCAGATTGCGCGCCGTGGAGGAGATGATCCGCACATCCACCGATACCCGCGTGGTGCCGCCGACGCGCATGAAGTTCTGGTCGACCAGCACCCGCAGGATGCGGTTCTGGGTCTCGCGCGGCATGTCGGCGATCTCGTCGATGAACAGCGTGCCGCCATGCGCTTCCTCCAGCGCCCCGACCTGCCGCCCCTGCCCGCCCGTCGCCTCGACGCCGAACAGCTCGACCTCCATGCGCTCGGGCGTGATGGCGGCGGCGTTGATCACCACGAACGGGCCGCCCGCCCGCGCGGAAGCGGCGTGCAGCATGCGCGCGGTCAGCTCCTTGCCGGAGCCGGAGGGGCCGACGATCATGATGCGGCTGTTGGTGGGCGCCACCCGCTCGATGGTCTGGCGCAGCTGGTTCATCACCGAGGACTTGCCGATCAGGTGCTGGGCGAGCGGGGCGCGCTGCTTGAGGTCGCGTACCTCGCGCTTGAGCCGCACCGTCTCCAGCGCCCGGTTGGCGACCAGGATCAGCCGATCGGAATTGAACGGCTTCTCGATGAAGTCGTAGGCGCCCTGCTTGATCGCCGCCACCGCGGTCTCGACGGTGCCGTGGCCGGAGATCATCACCACCGGCACTTCCGGGTGGTTGCGCTTGATCGCTTCCAGCAGCTGCAGGCCGTCGAGCTTGGAACGCTCGATCCAGATGTCGAGGAAGATGAGGTGCGGCCGGCGCGCCTCGATGGCGGCGAGTGCCTCGTCGCTGTCCTTGGCGGTGCGGGCGCCATAGCCTTCGTCTTCCAGAATGCCGGCGACCAGCCCCCGGATATCGGCCTCGTCGTCGACAATCAGAATGTCGGTCGCCATGGGCGGGTCTCCTTCAGCCGGCCTGCTGCGCAGGCGCGGTCCTGTCACTGGTTACGAGGTTGGGAAGGCCGCTCCCGGCGCGGGAGAAGCGCAGGCGAATCCAGGCGCCGCGGCCTTCAGGCGCGTCGGCGAGCTCGATGCCGCCGCCGTGTTCTTCCATGATCTTGCCGACGATGGCGAGGCCGAGCCCGGTGCCCTTCTCGCGCGTCGTCACATAGGGTTCGAGCAGGCGCGCCCGGTTCTCCACCGGCAGGCCCCTGCCATTGTCGATCACGTCAATGGTGACCACCCGCTCATCGGTGGAGAGACCTACCTTGATGCGCGGAGGGGTTATTCGCTCTTCAGGCGTCATGCCTTCAAGGGCTTCCGTGGCGTTCTTCACAATATTGGTGAGCGCCTGCGAAATGAGCCGGCGGTCGAACCGGGCGGTGACGGGCCCCTCGGGCGCATCGAACTGGATGTCGATCTCCGGGTTGCCGACCCGCATCAGGAAGACCACCTGGCGGACGGTCTCGGCGACGTCCTGCTCCTCGACCACCGGCTTGGGCATGCGGGCGAAGGAGGAGAACTCGTCCACCATGCGGCCGATGTCGCCGACCTGGCGGATGATGGTGTCGGTGCACTGGTCGAAGATCTCGCGGTCCTCGCCGATCACCTTGCCGTAGCGCCGGCGCAGGCGCTCCGCCGAGAGCTGGATGGGGGTCAGCGGGTTCTTGATCTCGTGGGCGATGCGGCGGGCGATGTCCGCCCAGGCGGAGGAACGCTGGGCAACGACCAGCTCGGTGATGTCATCCAGCGTGACGACCCAGCCGTGATCGGCCTCGCGCGACTGCTCGGTGGTGAAGCGGACGGCGATCACCCGGTCGCGGCCGTTGCGCGACAGGGTGGTGTTGCCCTGCACCGTGCGCGGCCCTGCGCCCATGGCCTCGGTCAGCATCGGCGCGATCTCCGGCACGATGTCGCCGAGCGGCTTGCCGAGCGCGTCCTCCTCGCTGACGCCGAGCATCTTCTCGGCGGGGCGGTTGATGATGGTGGTCGAGCCCGAGGAATCCACGCCGATGACGCCGGCGCCGACGCCCGACAGCACGGCTTCCGTGAAGCGGCGGCGGGTGTCGATTTGGTCGCGGGCCTGAACGAGGTCGTTCTGCTGGGTGCGCAGTTCCTGCGTCATCTTGTTGAAGGTCTCGGCAAGGCTCGACAGGTCGCCCTCCGCCCGGCGCACCGGCACCTCGACATAGAGATTGCCTGCGGCGACGAGATCGGCGGCGCCGATCAGCCGGCGGATCGGCGCGACCAGACGGTTGGCGAAATGGATGCCGAGCCACACCGCGCAGAGCAGCACGGTGAGCGAGATCACCGCATAGAGCAGCGCGAAGGCCACCTGCACGCCGATGCGCTGCTGCTCGAGATTGCGGTAGTCGGCGACCGCCGCCTGCGTCTCCTTGAGATAGTTGATGACGCGCGGATCGATGGGACGGGCCACATAGAGGAACAAATCCCCGAAGTCTTTCAAGGGGATGACCGCGCCGACGAAATCGGCGTCGGTCGGCAGGTAGATGAGCGGCTGCTCCTCGGTCGCGTCCTTCACGGCGAGGTTGGAGGGCACCACGAATTCGCGGCCGGTGCGGATGGTGGTGCGGTCGACCACGGCGAGGTCGCGCTGGATCACCATCGCCGCCGGCAGGCCGCGCACCACCGCCTGGGCGGTCATCGCCTGGCGGAAGCGGCTGCGGTCGGTGTCCCAGAGCGGGCGGATGCGCTGCAGGTCGCGCGCCATGCCCATGACGTCGCCGCGGATCGAATAGGCGTGCTCGCGCACATAGGTCTGCGCCACCGATACCGCGTTGTCGACGATGGCGCGGGTACGCACCGAGAACCAGCGATCCAGCCCACGATCTAGCGTGATGCTGGCCAGAAGCGCTACCAGTAGTGCCGGCACCACGGCGACGATGCCGAACAGCCCGACGATGCGCACATGCAGCCGCGCCGCCGCCCGGCCCCGCCGCCGGGCCTTGACGATGCGCCAGACCTCGCGGCCGATGATGCCGAGGAGGATCAGCGACATCGCGCCGTTGATGCACAGCACCACGACGACGATCTCCTGCGACGGCACCAGCGGGGTGATGCCGATCAGGATGATGAAGCTGACCAGTGAGGTGACCAGTGCGGTCAGAACGGCCAGTGGGGCCAGCCCCCAGAGCGAGAATCGAAAGCCCATGCCCCCGAGATCGGGGGTGTCGCGGGTTTCGGTGTCTCGTGCTCGATCGGTATCCGTCATGCCTCACCGCAGCGGCGGACGGTTCGATTCGGTCCGGCGCAACTGATGCAGTGAAACGACACTGGTGCAAAAATGTGACATGCGCCAGAGCCGGCCGCATTTAATCGGCCGGCATCCACATCACTTGAAGGTCAGCGGGCCTCTCAGCGACTCGTGCGGATGATCTGGATGTCGAGGTCGCGGATCTTCTTGCGCAGCGTGTTGCGGTTGAGGCCCAGCAGTTCGGCGGCCTTGATCTGGTTGCCGCGCGTCGCCGCCAGCGCGGCGGAGAGCAGCGGATACTCCACGTCCTTCAAGATGCGGTGATAGAGGCCCGGCGGCGGCAGGTTTTCGCCGAAGCCGCCGAAATAGGTGTTGAGGTGCCGCTCGACCGAGGAGGACAGCGTCTCGTCCTGCCCGCCCTCCTCCGGGGTCGCGGTGGAGACCGGGGTGGCGAGCTCCGCCTCGATGATCGAGGCGGTGATGATCTCCTGCGGGTAGAGCGCGGCGAGACGGCGGATCAGGTTCTCCAGCTCGCGGACGTTGCCCGGCCAGCGATAGCGCTTCAGCCGGTCGAGCGCGGCGATGTCGATCTGCTTGCGCGGCAGGCCCTCGCGCTCGGCCTGCAGGAAGAAGTGGCGCACCAGATCCGGGATGTCCTCGGTGCGCTCGCGCAGCGGCGGCAGCCGGAGCGGCACCACGTTGAGGCGGAAGAACAGATCCTCGCGGAACAGGCCCTGTTGGATCAGGATGCGCAGGTCCTTGTTGGTGGCGGCGACGATGCGCACGTCGGTCTTGATCGGCGTGCGGCCGCCCACCGTGGTGTATTCGCCCTGCTGGAGGACGCGCAGCAGCCGGGTCTGCGCCTCCATCGGCATGTCGCCGATCTCGTCGAGGAACAGCGTGCCGCTCTCGGCCTGCTCGAAGCGGCCGGCCGAGCGGGCATTGGCGCCGGTGAACGCCCCTTTCTCATGGCCGAACAGCTCGCTCTCGATGAGGTCGCGCGGGATGGCCGCCATGTTGATGGCGACGAAGGGGCCGTTGCGGCGCTTGCCGTAATCGTGCAGCGCCCGCGCCACCAGCTCCTTGCCGGTGCCGCTCTCGCCGGCGATCATCACCGTGAGGTCGGTCTGCATCAGCCGCGCCAGCACGCGGTAGATGTCCTGCATCGCCGGCGAGCGGCCGACCAGCGGGATGGCGTCACCGTCCTCGCCGACCTTGGGCGCCAGATCGTGCTTCTTCGGCTCCGACAGGGCGCGGCCGACGATGGCGATCAGCTCCTTCAGGTCGAAGGGCTTGGGCAGATATTCATAGGCGCCGCGCTCGGAGGCGCGGATGGCGGTCATGAAGGTGTTCTGCGCGCTCATCACGATCACCGGCAGATCGGGGCGCACCTTCTTGATCCGGGGCAGCAGGTCGAACGCGTTCTCGTCCGGCATCACCACATCGGTGATGACGAGATCGCCATCGCCCTGGCTGACCCAGCGCCACAGGGTGGCGGCATTGCCGCAGGAGCGCACCTCGTAGCCGGCCCGTGACAGCGCCTGATTGAGCACGGTGCGGATGGCGGCGTCGTCATCGGCGACCAGAATACTTCCCGTGGGCATGGCGCTCTCAATTCTTCTCAGTGCCGCGGGCCGCGCCGCGATACATGGGCATGAGGACTCGGAAGGTGGTGCGGCGCGGCTGGCTGTCGCATTCGATGATGCCGCCATGGTCGCCGACGATCTTGGCGACCAAAGCGAGGCCGAGGCCGGTGCCGGTGGGCTTGGTGGTCACGAACGGGTCGAACAGATGCTGCATCAGGTCCTCCGGCACGCCGGGACCGTTGTCGCGCACGCAGAATTCCAGCGGCAGGCTCACCCGCGTCGCCGAGCCGGGCACGGTGAGCCGCACGCCGGGACGGAAGGCGGTGGTGAGCATGATCTCGCCATCCGGGCTGTCGCCAATGGCTTCCGCGGCGTTCTTCACCAGATTGAGGAAGATCTGCACGAGCTGGTCGCGGTTCGCCAGCACCGGCGGCAGCGAGGGGTCGTATTCCTCGACGAAGCGGATGTTGCGGGCGAAGCCGGTGGAGGCCAGCGTGCGCACATGCTCCAGCACCGCATGGATGTTCACCGGCTCGCGCTCGATCGGGCGCTCGTCGGAGAATACCTCCATGCGGTCGACCAGCTTGACGATGCGGTCGGCCTCGTCGGTGATCAGCCGGGTGAGCGAGCGGTCATCGTCGCTGGCGTTGAGCTCCAGCAACTGCGCCGCGCCGCGAATGCCCGAGAGTGGGTTCTTGATCTCGTGCGCCAGCATCGAGGCCAGCGCGGTGACGGAACGGGCGGCGCCGCGATGGGTGAGCTGGCGGTCCATCTTGTCGGCGATGGTGCGCTCCTGCAGCATCACCACCACATGGCCGGGCGCCTCCGGCAGCGGCGCGACGTGGATGTCGACGATGCGCTCGCCGCCATTGCGCGGCGTGCCGAGATCGACGCGATACTCGTTGACCGCCGCGCCGGAGTTGCGGACCTGCTCGACCAGCGCCAGCAGCGGGCTGCCGAACGGAATGAATTCCTGCAGGCGATGCCGGGCGAGGACGGCGTGGCCGGCCTCGAAGAAGGCTTCGGCGGCGACGTTGGCCTCGATCAGGTGGTCGTCGTCCGAAACCGTGAACACCGGATGCGGCAGCGCGTTCACCACCGCCTCCGACATGGCCGGGCTGCCGGCCTCCAGGCCGGGGGACGCGCCCTTCGCGGCCAGCTTGCGGGGCGCCGGAGCCTTGGTCTCCCCTCCCTTGGCCTCCCCTCCCTTGGCCGCGGCATCGGTCTTGAGCGTCTTCATGCTGCGGCACTCCATGACAATTCGTCGAAGGCGGCACGGATGCCGGCGCAAACCTCGCGGGGCGCCTCCTGGGTGAGGATGCGCTTGCGCCAGTGGGCCAGCGCATCCGGGGCGCGGCCGGCCGTGACGGCGGCCGCCTCCAGCGCCCAGCCGATGTGCTTGCGCGCCTGCCGGCGGCCGAGCTCGACGCCGTAATGCGACAGCCAGTCTTCATAGAGTTCGAGGAGCACGTCGCGCTGCTCGGCAAGGCCGGGATCGGCCGGCACGCGGCCATCGGCGAGATAGGCCGCGACCTGGGCCGGAAACCAGGGGCGCCCCTGGGCGCCGCGCCCGATCATCACCCCGGACCCGCCCGAATCGGCGAGCATGGACGGCGCCTGCTCCGCCGAGACGAGATCGCCATTGGCGAGCACCGGCAGGTCGATGGCGCTGCTGACGGCCGCGATCGCCGTCCAGTCGGCCGAGCCGGTGTAGAACTGGCAGCGGGTGCGACCGTGGATGGTGACCATCCGCACGCCGATATCCGCCGCGCGGCGGGCGAGTTCCGGCGCGATGAGCCCGCTATCGTCCCAGCCGAGCCGGGTCTTCAGCGTCACCGGCACCCGGACGGCGCCGACCACCGCCGCGATGATGGCGGTGGCGAGGTCGAGATCGCGCAGCAGCGCCGCCCCGGCGAGGCCGGTGGTGACCCGCTTCGCCGGGCAGCCCATGTTGATGTCGATCAGCGCCGCGCCGGAGGCCTCGGCCATGGCAGCGGCACGCGCCATCGAGGCGGGTTCGTTGCCGGCCAGCTGGACCGCGTGGACGGGCACGCCGGCGGCCTCGGCGCGGAGCGTCGTCTCGGCATGGCCGGATTCGAGCGCTTCCGAGGCGACCATTTCCGAGATCACCAGGCCGGCGCCATAGCGATGCGCCATCCGCCGGAACGGCGCATCGGTGATGCCCGCCATCGGCGCCAGCACGACGCGATTCGGCAGCGTCAGCGTGCCGACGGTCAGATTGGCGCTCGGAAAGGCAGTAACGAACAAGCGGTGATCACTCGGTGCACACGAAATGAGCCCAGAGGGCGGTGCCTACATAATAGACAGTCGGGGCTCGCCATCAAGCCTCTACCGCCAGATGCTTCGAAACTTTTGCACGGCCGTGCCGCTTTTGCGCTAAACGGGAAGCCGGGGCAAGGCCCGGACGCGTGCGCCGCAGCATGGCGACGGGCCCTGCCCGCGCGTGGAGGCGGAGTTGCGGGCGGACGACGTGCAGGTGAGCGGGGCGCGGGACGAAGCGGTGGACGCGACGGCGGATGTCGTGGTGGTGGCGGCGGGGCGCGGCACCCGCGCCGGCGAGGGGCTGCCGAAGCAGTACCGCCCCATTGGCGGGCGCCCGCTGCTGCGCCACACGCTGGAGCGCTTCCTCGGCCAGCCCGGCATCCGCCGGGTGGTGACGGTGATCGACCCTGCCCATGCCGAGCTCTATGCCGCGGCGACGCAGGGGCTTTCGGGTGCCGGCGGCGCCCGCCTCGCGGCACCGGTGACGGGGGGCGCGACCCGGCAGGCCTCGGTGCGCGCCGGGCTGGAGGCGCTGGCGGAGGATCCGCCCGAGCTGGTGCTGATCCACGACGCCGCCCGCCCCTTCGTCTCGGCGCGGCTGGTGGCCGATGCGCTGGAGACGGCCGCGCGGCATGGGGCGGCGGTGCCGGTGCTGCGGCTTGTCGACACGGTGAAGCGCTGGGAGGCGGACGGCTTCGTGGTCTCCGGCCCCGACCGGGACCTGCTGCGCAGCGTGCAGACGCCGCAGAGCTTTCGCTACGCCCTGATTCGCGAGGCGCATCGCGCGCTCGCCGGGCGCGACGACCTCACCGACGACGCCGCGGTGGCGGATGCCGCCGGGCATCGGGTGGCGAGCTTCACCGGCGATGCCGCCAATCTCAAACTGACGACGCCGGAGGATTTCGTGGGCGCCGAACGGGTTCTTGCGCGGGAACTTCGCGACCTCGCCGATGTGCGCAGCGCCACCGGCTATGACGTGCACGCCTTCGGCGAGGGCGACCATGTGATGCTGGGCGGCATCGCCATTCCCTTCGGGCGCGGGCTGGCCGGCCATTCCGACGCCGATGTGGTGCTGCACGCGCTGACCGATGCGCTGCTCGGTACCATCGGCGCCGAGGATATCGGCTTCCATTTCCCGCCCTCCAAGCCGGAATGGAAGGGGGCGGCCTCCGACCAGTTCCTGCGCCACGCGGTGGACCTCGTCGCGGCCAAGGGCGGGCGGGTGGCGCATCTCGACGCCACCATCGTCTGCGAGGAGCCGAAGATCGGCCCGCATCGCCAGGCGATGCGCGAGCGGATCGCCGGGATCGCCGGGCTTCCGGTGGCGCGGGTGAGCGTGAAGGCGACCACCAGCGAGCGGCTGGGCTTCACCGGCCGGCGCGAGGGCATCGCCGCGCTCGCCACCGCCACGGTGCGGCTGCCCTTCACGGAGGACGGGGAATGAACGATCGCGATGCGCTCGCCAGCCGGGTGCTGGAGCTGTGCCGGGCCCGCGGCCTCACCGTGGCGACGGCGGAATCCTGCACCGGCGGGCTGGTCAGCGGGGCGCTGACCGAGATCGCCGGCTCGTCCGACGTGGTGGACCGGGCCTTCGTCACCTATTCCAACGCCGCAAAGGTGGCGGTGCTCGGCGTCTCCGAGGCGACGCTGGCGGCGCATGGCGCGGTGAGCGAGGAGACGGCGCGGGAGATGGTGGCCGGGCTGCTGAAGGTGGCCGGCACCTCGCTCGGCGTCTCCGTCACCGGCATCGCCGGGCCGGGCGGCGGTTCGCCGCAGAAGCCGGTCGGGCTGGTACATTTCGCCGCCGCGCGGGCCGATGGCCGGGTGATCGTGCGGCGCGAGGTGTTCGCCGGCGAGGACCGCACCGGCGTGCGCGCCCGTTCGGTGATGACGGCGCTGGATATGCTGGCGGAACTGGCGGAAGGCTAGACGCGCTCCACGCCACGGCCGCCGCCGCCGCGCGGCCGAGGGAGCGGCCTCAGGCCAATGTGCCGTAGACGATATCGGCGCGCTTCTCGAACGCCTCGGCGAAGCGGCGGAAGGCGGCGTCGAACATCGCCCCCATCAGCATGCCGAGCGTGCGCGAGCGGAACTCGTAATCGATGAAGAACTCGACCTCGCAGGACCGCTCGCCGGTCTGGCGGAAGGTCCAGCGATTCTCCAGCCGGCTGAACGGGCCGTCGAGATATTCCACCACGATGGTGAGGCGCGGCCTGTCGAGCGTCACCCGGCTGGTGAAGCTCTCGCGGAACAGCTTGTAGGCGACGCTCATATCGGCGACGAGGATGTCGATCCCCTCCCCGCTCGCCACCTTCCGGCGCACATGCAGGCTCTCGCAGAGCGGCACGAATTCCGGGTAGCGCTCGACATCGGCGACGAGATCGAACATGTCGGCGGCCGAGTGCCGGACCTGCCGCTTGCTGCGGAACGAGGGCATGGCTCAGGCGGGCGAGAGCGCAGGAGCCGCGGTGCCGAGCTTGCCCGCCCGCGCCGCGCGCAGCCGGGCGAAATCCTCGCCGGCATGGTGCGAGGAGCGGGTCAGCGGGCTCGACGAGACCATCAGGAAGCCCTTGGCATAGGCGATGGTCTCGTAGGACTTGAACTCCTCCGGCGTCACGAAGGCCATCACCGGGTGATGCTTGCGGGTGGGCTGCAGGTACTGGCCGATGGTCATGAAATCGATATCCGCCGAGCGGAAATCGTCCATCAGCTGCAGCACCTCGTTACGGACCTCGCCGAGGCCGACCATGATGCCGGACTTGGTGAAGATCGACGGATCGAGCTCCTTCACCCGCTGCAGCAGCCGCAGCGAATGGAAGTAGCGCGCGCCGGGCCGCACCTTGAGATAGAGCGAGGGCACGCATTCGAGATTGTGGTTGAACACGTCCGGCTTCGCCTCGACCACCACTTCCAGCGCGCCGTCCTTGCGCAGGAAATCCGGGGTGAGGATCTCGATGGTGGTGCCGGGGCTGGTGGCGCGAATGGCGCGGATGGTGCGGGCGAAATGCTCGGCCCCGCCATCGGCGAGGTCGTCGCGGTCCACCGAGGTGACGACGACATGTTCGAGGCCGAGGCGGGCCACCGCGTCCGCCACCTTCTGCGGCTCGTCGCGGTCGAGCGGGCCGGGCATGCCGGTGCGGACGTTGCAGAAGGCACAGGCGCGCGTGCAGGTGTCGCCCATGATCATGAAGGTGGCGTGCTTCTTCTGCCAGCACTCGCCGATATTCGGGCAGCTGGCCTCCTCGCACACGGTGACGAGGCCGCCGGCGCGCACGATGTTCGCCGTCTCCTGCCAGGCGGGATTGCCGGGCGCGCGCACGCGGATCCAGTCCGGCTTCTTCAGAGCCGGGGTCTCGGGCCGGTTCACCTTCTCGGGGTGGCGGGGCTTTTCGAGAGCGCGGTTCAAAGTGTTGAGGACGGTGACCATGCAGTGCCCGATTCCGTTGGAGTTCGGCCCGTACGCGTTGCGCCTTCACACTTAGTCGCTGTGTGACGGCCGGGAAACCCCGCCTTGCGGAGGGGAGACCCGAGCCGGACGCAGGACAGCCGCGCCGTCAGCGGCTGCGAAGCTTGCGCCAGATGAACAGCACGATGATGGCGCCGACGGTGGCGGCGATCAGGGTGCGGAAGAAGCCGAACACCGGGATGTCGACCAGCTCGGCGAGATATTTGCCGACGAAGGCGCCGATCAGGCCGAACAGCAGGTTGGCGAACAGGCCGTGATCGCTCTCGGTGACACGCTCGGCGATCCAGCCGGCGAGCAGGCCGATGATGATCATGGTGAACCAGCCGACACCCGGCTGGTTCGCGACGGCGGCGAAGCTTTCCATGGACGATTCCTACCCCTGCCGATCGGCCCCGAAGGCCCCCTCAGATGTGGATGGCGCGCCCATAAGCGGCGAGCACGCTCTCATGCATGGTCTCAGAAACCGTCGGGTGCGGGAAGACGGCGTTGATCAGCTCTTCCTCGGTGGTTTCGAGATTCATGGCGAGCACGAAGCCCTGGATCATCTCGGTCACTTCGGCACCGACCAGATGAGCGCCGAGCAACTGGCCGGTCTTGGCGTCGAAGATGGTCTTGACGAGACCTTCCGCCTCGCCCAGCGCCACCGCCTTGCCATTGCCGATGAAGGGGAAGCGGCCGACCTTGACCTCGTAGCCGGCTTCCTTGGCCTTCTTCTCGGTGAGGCCGACGGACGCCACCTGCGGCA
Organism: Ancylobacter oerskovii; assembly: GCF_018390555.1. Classification (GTDB taxonomy): domain Bacteria; phylum Pseudomonadota; class Alphaproteobacteria; order Rhizobiales; family Xanthobacteraceae; genus Ancylobacter; species Ancylobacter oerskovii. The sequence continues at coordinate 108,656 of NZ_JAHBGB010000006.1, forward strand.
TGCAATAGGTGCAGCCGGGGATCATCAGCTTGTCCATCGGATGGGCGTGCTTGCCGGCGATGCCCTCGACGCAGATCACGCCTTCATGCTCGGCCTTGTGCGCCAGCATGGGCGGGCCGGCGACGTCGCCAATGGCATAGATGCCCGGCACATTGGTGCGGCACAGGCCATCGATGACTACGCAGCCGCGATCGGTCTTCACGCCGAGCTTCTCGAGGCCGAGATTCTCGATATTGCCGACCACGCCGACCGCCGAGATGAGACGGTCCGCCGCCAGGGTGACGGTCTTGCCGTCGGCGGTCTCGACGGTGGCGCTGACGTTGTCCGCGCCCTTCACCACCTTCGACACCTTGGCGCCGGTGAGGATCTTGATGCCCTGCTTCTCGAAGCGCTTGCGGGCGTGATCGGCGATCTCCTCGTCCTCGACAGGGAGGATCTGCGGGAGCAGCTCGATGATGGTCACGTCTGAGCCCATCGCCTTGTAGAAGGAGGCGAATTCGACGCCGATGGCGCCCGAGCCCATGATGAGCAGCGACTTCGGCACGCTGGCCGGCGCCAGCGCGTCGAAATAGGTCCAGATCAGCTTGCTGTCCGGCTCGATGCCCGGCAGCGCGCGCGGGCGGGCGCCGGTGGCGACGATGATGTTCTTGGCGGTGTATTCGCCGGCGCCGAGGGCGCCCTTGGGCGCGCCATCGGTGGCGGCGACCGACACCTTGCCGGGCGCGGTGAGGGTGGCCTGGCCCCAGATCACCTCGACCTTGTTCTTCTTCAGGAGGAAGCCGACGCCGTTGCTCATCTGGCTGGCGATGCCGCGCGAGCGCTTCACCACCCCGGCGATGTCGACGCCGAACTTCTCGGCGACGAGGCCGTAATCCTTGGCGTGCTCGATATAGTGGAAGATCTCCGCCGAGCGCAGCAGCGCCTTGGCCGGGATGCAGCCCCAGTTCGGGCAGATGCCGCCCATGTACTGGCGCTCCACCACGCCGACCTTGAGCCCGAGCTGGGCGGCGCGGATGGCGGCGACATAGCCGCCGGGGCCGGAGCCGATGATGAGGAGGTCGTAGGAAGCGGCCATCTGGGTTGTTCCGTCATGCACCGGGGCCGCGCGGGCGGTTCGCGCCGGCAGGCCCCTCGCGAAGGTGGAGGCCGGGACGGCTGCCCCGGCCATGACGAGATCGGCGGTCGCTCAGACCAGCATCGACATCGGCTTCTCGATCAGCGCCTTGAAGGCGGTGAGAAGCTGCGCGCCCATGGCGCCGTCCATGACGCGGTGGTCGCAGGAGATCGTCACCGTCATCACCGTGGCGACGGCGAGCTCGCCCTTCTTCACCACCGCCCGCTGCTCGCTGGCGCCCACCGCTAGGATGGTGGCGTGCGGCGGGTTGATGATGGCGGTGAAGTCCTTGATCCCGAACATGCCGAGATTGGAGATCGCCGAGGAGCCGCCCTGGTACTCGTTCGGCGCCAGCTTCTTGTTGCGGGCGCGGATGGCGAGGTCGCGGGTCTCGTTGGAGATCGCCGACAGGGACTTGGTCTCCGCCTTGCGGATGATCGGGGTGAGCAGGCCCTTGCCGCCGTCGATCGCCACCGCGACGCCGATGTCGGAGTGCTTCAGCTTGAGGTAGCGGTCGCCGCCCCACACCATGTTGGCGTCCGGCACCTGCTGGAAGGCCAGCGCATAGGCCTTGATGACGAAGTCGTTGACCGAGAGCTTGTAGGACGGCTTGCCGTCCTTCTCCGGCGCGGCCTTGTTCAGGGTCTCGCGGAGCTTGAGCAACTCGTCCACGTCGCAATCGACGGTGAGGTAGAAGGTCGGCACCGTCTGGCGGGCCTCGGTCATGCGCTGGGCGATGACGCGGCGCATGCCGTCGAGCGGGATCTCCTCATAGGTGCCGGCCTCGTAATAGGCCTTGACCTGATCGAGCAGCGCGCCGGGGGCCGGGGCGGGCTTGGCGGCCGGGGTCGCAGCGGCGGGCGCCGCGGGCGCCGCGGCAGCCGGCTTGGTGGCGCCGGGCGTCGCGGTGCCGATGTCGGCGGCGACGATGCGGCCGCGCGGGCCGGAGCCCTTCACGGTCGACAGGTCGACGCCCTTGTCCCTGGCGAGGCGGCGGGCCAGCGGCGAGGCGAAGACGCGCTCGCCGGTAGCGACCGGTGCCGGCGCAGCGGCAGCCGGAGCCGGTGCCGCGACGGGAGCGGCGGCGGGTTCGGCCGGCTTCGGCGCTTCGGCGACGGGCGCCGGAGCCGCTGCGGCCGGTGTCGGGGCGGAGGCGCCGCCGGCGGCGACCGCCTTGGCGTCCTCGCCGTCAGTGGCGAGCACGGCGATGAGCTGGTTCACCGGCACGTCCGCCGTGCCTTCCGGCACCAGGATCTTCGCCAGCGTGCCCTCGTCGATGGCCTCGACTTCCATCGTGGCCTTGTCGGTCTCGATCTCGGCGATCACGTCGCCGGGCGCGACCTTGTCGCCTTCCTTCTTGAGCCACTTGGCGAGGTTGCCCTTCTCCATGGTGGGAGACAGGGCCGGCATGAGGATCTCGATCGGCATATCTGCTCTCCGTCCTCAGCAGCTTCAGCGATAGGTCACGGCCCGGGCGGCCTCGACCACTTCCTGGACGTTCGGCAGCGCGAGCTTCTCGAGATTGGCGGCGTAGGGCATCGGGACGTCCTTGCCGTAGACGCGCAGCACCGGCGCATCGAGATAATCGAAGGCCTGCTCCATGACGCGGGCGGCGATCTCGGCGCCGACGCCGGACTGGCCCCAGCCCTCCTCCACCGTGACCAGGCGGCCGGTCTTGCGGACCGAGGCGAGGATGGTCTCGGTGTCCATCGGGCGGATGGTGCGCAGGTCGATCACCTCGGCGTCGATGCCGAGCTTGGCGAGCTCTTCCGCGCCCTTCAGCGCGTATTGCATGCCGATCGACCACGCCACCAGCGTCACGTCCTTGCCGGGACGCGCGATGCGCGCCTTGCCGAGCGGGACGATGAAATCGTCGAGCTTCGGCACCGGCGAGGCGTGGCCGTAGAGGATCTCGTTCTCGAGGAAGATCACCGGGTTGGGATCGCGGATCGCCGCCTTGAGCAGGCCCTTGGCGTCGGCGGCGGTATAGGGCGCCACCACCTTGAGGCCGGGAATGTGCGAGTACCAGGCAGTGTAGTCCTGGCTGTGCTGCGCGGCGACGCGGGCGGCGGCGCCGTTGGGGCCGCGGAACACGATGGAGCACTGGATCTGGCCGCCGGACATATAGAGCGTCTTGGCGGCGGAGTTGATGATCTGGTCGATCGCCTGCATGGCGAAGTTGAAGGTCATGAACTCGACGATCGGCTTCAGGCCCGCCATGGCGGCGCCGACGCCGACGCCGGCGAAGCCGTGCTCGGTGATCGGGGTATCGATGACCCGCTTGGCGCCGAATTCCTGCAGCAACCCTTGAGTGATCTTGTAGGCGCCCTGATATTCGGCGACCTCCTCGCCCATGACGAAGACGTCGCCGTCGCGGCGCATCTCCTCGGCCATGGCGTCGCGCAGCGCCTCGCGCATGGTCTGGTTGACCATCTCGGTGCCTTCCGGCACCTCCGGCTCGGGCGCCGGGGCGGAGACGACGGCCGGGGCCGCCGGGGCGGGCGCGGCGGTGACGACCGGCGCCGGCTCGGCCGGGGCAGCGGCCACCGGTGGCGCGGATTCGGCGGCCTTCGGGGTCGGTGCCGCGGCGGCGGCGCCGGCATCCTCGCCCTCGGCGAGGATCAGGGCGATCGGCGTGTTCACCGCGACGTCCTGGGTGCCTTCTGGCACCAGGATCTTGCCGAGGGTGCCCTCATCGACCGCCTCGACTTCCATCGTGGCCTTGTCGGTCTCGATCTCGGCGATGACATCGCCGGACTTCACCGTATCGCCCTCTTTCTTGATCCACTTGGAGAGGTTGCCCTTCTCCATGGTGGGCGACAGGGCGGGCATGAGAATTTCGGTCGGCATGGCGGCGTTCCCCAAAGAACGAGCGTCGAGATCGCGCGTCACTGATGCGTCTGCGCCGGGAGCGCAAACGTCAGGTTGCTGTAGACGGCCAACGAAGCGGTGGCCACGAGAAAGGCGACGAAGAGGGCGACCAGCATCCGCGAGAGGCGTTGCGAAAGATTGGCCGCCCGGTCCGCCGGCGCCCCGGCGAGGTGGCGTATGGCGAAGGGCCACACGACCATCTTGATCCAGTCGACAGCCGCGTTGCTGCCGCCGCCGGCGCGGACGCCGGAAAGAATGCGGAACGCCGTGCCGACGGAAAACACCCACAGCACGACGATCGCCGATGCTCCGGCGACCCACAAACCCCAGAACAGCCAGGCGAGCATGCCCCCTACTCCGCGATCAGCGGAGGACGTCGGTGTAGAGCTCGGAGGGATCCGGCTCCGGGTCGTGGCTGGCGAAATCGGCGGCGGCGTTCATCACCTCGCGGATCTCGGCGTCGATGGTCTTGAGGTCTTCCTCGCTGGCCCAGCCCTTCTCCAGGAGACGCGCACGGACCTGCTCGATCGGGTCGTGCTCGGTGCGCATCTTCTGCACCTCCTCCTTCGACCGGTACTTGGCCGGGTCGGACATGGAGTGGCCGCGATAGCGATAGGTGAGCATTTCGAGGATGTAAGGGCCCTTGCCGGAGCGGGCGAACTCGACGGCGCGCTCGCCGGCGGCCTTGACCGCCCGCACATCCATGCCGTCGACCTGCTCGCCGGGAATGTTGAAGGAGGCGCCGCGCTTGGAGAAGTCGGTCTGGGCGGAGGCGCGGCTCACCGCGGTGCCCATCGCATACCGGTTGTTCTCGATGATGTAGACCACCGGCAGCTTCCAGAGCTCCGCCATGTTGAAGCTCTCGTAGACCTGCCCCTGGTTGGAGGCGCCGTCGCCGAAATAGGTCAGGCAGACATTGCCGTTGCCGCGGTAGTGATCGGCGAAGGCGAGGCCGGTGCCGAGCGACACCTGGGCGCCGACGATGCCGTGGCCGCCGAAGAAGCCCTTCTCGATGCTGAACATGTGCATCGAGCCGCCCTTGCCCTTGGAATAGCCGCCGCGGCGGCCGGTGAGCTCGGCCATGACGCCCTTGGGGTCCATGCCGGTGGCCAGCATGTGGCCGTGGTCGCGATAGCCGGTGATCACCTGATCGCCGGTCTTCAGCGCCATCTGCATGCCGACGACGACCGCTTCCTGGCCGATATAGAGGTGGCAGAAGCCGCCGATGAGGCCCATGCCGTACATCTGGCCGGCCTTCTCCTCGAAACGCCGGATCTCCAGCATCTGACGATAGGCGGCGAGTTCCTGGTCCTTCGAGAAGTCCAACTTTGCGGCGGTCCGTTCCGACCGCTTCGCGGGAGCTTTCGGCGCGGCGCTCTTGGCGGCGGCCTTGGGGGCGGGGGACTTCTTCGCAGCGACAACCATAGGCGCATCCCTAGCTCGTTACCGGATTTTGCCAGTGTCTTAGCGCAACTCCCCCGTCATTGCTACGCGCAGAATGCATTGCTGCGACGCACAACATGTTGCCAGCGCAAGGGTTTCCAATTTTCAACTTAAATCGAGTTAAATATGACATTTAACTCAAATCAGATTAAGCTATTGCGATCTATCGCTTTCCCATTGGTATGCCAGACATGCACCCGCGCGGGGCGCTTTTCGCGCCCTGCACGAATTAAACCTGTGATCGAGGTCTATTGCGCCAGAACCGCGTGGGCGCGCGGGCGCAGCAGGACGAGATCCTTGGGATGGACGAGATTGAGGAGCGAACGCGCCTGCTCGTCGAGCATGTCGGCGTCGACCAGCTCGGGCGACAGCAGGCGGACCTTGGCCTCGATGGCCTGGCGCTGGGTGCGCAGGACATCGCGCTCCTGCGTCAGCCCCTGCATCTGCTCCTCGAAGTGCCGCCGGGCGACCAGGCCGTACTGGCCGTTATAACCCTGGAAGGCGAAATAGCCGATGAGGCAGGCTGCGCCGAGATGCAGCGTGATGGTTTGGAGAATCGAGCGCCAGCGGGTTCTTGCTATCATGGAAGCGGAGCGTAGCCGGATCCGGTTTCAGCTCCGTTAACCGTAAGCGACAAATCGCCGGCAAGGGCGGTGGCGGGAGCCGGGAGCCGGTTCGGCGGCGAGGCCGGAGGGGGGATGTCGCGAGCGAAAGGGGCTTGGGGCGTCGAGGGCCCCTCACCCCACCCCTCTCCCCGACGGGGAGAGGGAGGCGCCCGGGTCTGCGCGGGGTGTGCCTGCGGGGTGGCGGATCCTGGTGGGGATGGGAGTTTCGGCGGCTGGGCGGAGGCGCAGGACGGGTGCGTCGCCGGGGACGGCCTTATCGGGCGGGGAAATGTCGAGGATCTGCAGTGAAGCGGCAGGCGCCCGGGTTGTGCCTCGGGGTCGAGGGGGATGCCGCGGGCGAAGGGGTTTGGAGTGTCGAAGGTCCCTCACCCTACCCCTCTCCCCGACGGGGAGAGGTAGGCGCCCGGGGTCGGTGCGGGGCGCGCATGCGGGAGACACGGGGCGCCGGTGGTGGCCAGTGCCGCGTCGGGATGAAGTGCCGGGCCCGCCCCTCCCCGCCGGGAGCGGGGCAGGCCCGGCAACGGGATCAGGCGAGCGCCTTCAGCGCCGAACGGCCGGCATAGATCGCCTGCGGGCCGAGTTCCTGCTCGATGCGCAGCAGCTGGTTGTACTTGGCGGTCCGGTCGGAACGCGCCAGCGAGCCGGTCTTGATCTGCCCGCAATTGGTGGCGACCGCGAGATCGGCGATGGTCGAATCCTCGGTCTCGCCCGAGCGGTGCGACATCACCGCGGTGTAGCCGGCCTTGTGGGCCATCTCGACCGCGTTGAGCGTCTCGGTGAGCGAGCCGATCTGGTTCACCTTCACCAAGATCGAGTTGCCGACGCCCTGCTTGATACCCGCTTCGAGCCGCTTGACGTTGGTGACGAACAGGTCGTCGCCGACCAGCTGCACCTTCGAGCCGATGGTGTCGGTGAGCAGCTTCCAGCCCGCCCAATCGTCCTCGGCCATGCCGTCCTCGATGGTGGCGATGGGATAGCGGGCGACAAGATCGGCGAGGTACTTCACCTGGGTCTCGATGTCGCGCACGACGCCCTCGCCCTCATAGTCGTACTTGCCGTTCTTGAAGAATTCGGTGGAGGCGCAGTCGAGGCCGATATAGACGTCCTCGCCCGGCTTGTAGCCGGCGGTCTCGATGGCCTTCACCACGAAGGCGAGCGCGGCGTCGGCCGACGGCAGGTTGGGCGCGAAGCCGCCCTCGTCGCCGACATTGGTGTTGTGGCCGGCATCCTTCAGCGCCTTCTTCAGCGTGTGGAAGATCTCGGCGCCGGTGCGCAGGCCTTCCGCGAAGCTCTCGGCGCCGACCGGCAGGATCATGAATTCCTGGAAGTCGATCGGGTTGTCGGCATGCGCGCCGCCATTGACGATGTTCATCATCGGCACGGGGAGCACGCGGGCGTTGACGCCGCCGACATAGCGGTAGAGCGGCAGCTCGCGGGCGGCGGCGGCGGCCTTGGCCAGCGCCAGCGACACGCCGAGGATGGCGTTGGCGCCGAGGCGGGCCTTGTTCGGCGTGCCGTCGAGCTCGATCAGGATCTGGTCGAGGGCCGCCTGGTCCTCGGCGTCCATACCGCCGATGGCGTCGAAGATCTCGCCGTTGACGGCGTCGACCGCCTTCTCCACGCCCTTGCCGAGATAGCGGGACTTGTCGCCGTCGCGCAGCTCGACCGCCTCATGGGCGCCGGTCGAGGCGCCGGACGGCACCGCCGCGCGGCCCTGGGAGCCGTCCTCCAGGATCACATCGACCTCGACGGTCGGGTTCCCACGGCTGTCCAGAATTTCGCGGCCGATAATGTCGACGATGGCAGTCATTCGCTTCCCCAATGCGTCATGGTGGGCGGTGTCGCAGGCGGTGCCTTCGGCGCTTCTACCGTCTCACCATGACATGCGAAAGAGGTACGGCTAAAGAACGCGGCCGGGGACGGGGCGAGGAGACAGAGATGACCGACGACATGCTGCAGCTCGGGCGCCAGACCGCATGGCCGGCCTCGCCGGAGGAGGCGGTGCTCGACCGCGTGCCCAACCCGCAGGCCGATACGCTCTACGTCGCCCGCTTCACCTGCCCGGAATTCACCTCGCTCTGCCCGGTGACGGGGCAGCCGGACTTCGCGCATCTGGTCATCGACTACGTGCCGGACGGGTGGCTGGTGGAATCGAAGTCGCTGAAGCTCTACCTCGCCAGCTTCCGCAACCACGGCGCCTTCCACGAGGACTGCACGGTGGCGGTGGGGCGCCGGCTTCACGATCTGCTGAAGCCGCACTGGCTGCGCATCGGCGGCTACTGGTACCCGCGCGGCGGCATCCCGATCGACGTGTTCTGGCAGAGCGGGGCGCCGCCGAAGGATATCTGGCTGCCGGACCAGGGCGTGCCGCCCTATCGCGGCCGCGGCTGACGCGCCTCGCCGGCTTGACACCGGCTGCCCCCGCCGGGAAGGTTCGTGCCCTCATGGAGCGGCTCCGGCCGGCATGAAAGGAGCGCTCCGTGCCGACATCCTTCGCGGTGGTGGTCACCAACTACAATTACGGCCGCTTCGTCCTCGACGCGGTCGGCAGCGCGCTGGCGCAGACCCGCCCGCCGGAGCGGGTGATCGTGATCGACGACGGCTCGACCGACGACTCGGCGATGCGGCTGACGCGGGCCTACGGGCAGGATCCGCGCGTCGAGCTGGTCTTTTCCGCCAATCGCGGCCAGCTGGCCGGCTTCGCCGCCGGCGTCGGCCGGGCGAGCGCCGACGTGGTGTGCTTCCTCGACGCCGACGACCTGTGGGAACCGGACTATCTCGCCCGGATCGGCGCGCTCTACGACGCCCGGCCGGAGGTCGATTTCGTGTTCTCCAACCTGCGGCAGTTCGACCAGTCGACCGCTGTCGAGGCCTTCGCGCCGGAGGAGGAGGATCTCGGCCATACGGCGGTGATGACCTATCTCACCGGCACCTGGTACGGCGCCTCGACCTCGGCGCTGTCGCTGCGGCTCTACTGGGCGCGGCGCTGCACCGACTTCCCCGAGCCGTTCCTGCGCATGTGGCGGCTCTGCGCCGATGGCTGCCTCGTGCTGTCCGCCAGCCTCTACGGCGCCCGAAAATATTACCTGCCGACCGATGCCGTCCGCTATCGCGTGCATGGCCATAATGGCTGGTACGGCAACCGGACCGACGTGTCCGACTACCGCGAATCCCTCGCCAAGCGCACCACTCTCAACCATTGCGCCCGGCTGATAGGGCTGGAGCCCAATTGCGCGGCGATGCTGCCGCTGGAGCTCGCCACCAAGCCGTCGCCGCCGGAGCGCGAGGTGGCCCGCTATCGCGCCCTCATCGAGCAGATGGCGCGCGACCCGGCCTCGGTGCATCCGCTGGCGCACGTACCCGCGCCGCGCCGGGACCTGACGGCCGGCGCCGCCGCGGCGGGGTACGATCCGCTGCGTCTCGCCGCCGCCCTCCGCGACGCCGGGGGGCTGCCGCGGATCCCGGACCCGCTCCTCGTCGTCGGGCGCCGCTCGCCGTGGCGCCATCCGCGCCGCTACCTGCGCGACGTCCTGCGCGTGGTGCTGCAGAAGCCGAACCTCTGATCCCTCACTCCACGGTGACGGATTTGGCGAGGTTGCGCGGCTGGTCGACGTCGGTGCCCATCTGCACCGCCGTGTGATAGGCGATCAGCTGGATCGGGATCGCGTAGACCAGCGGCGTCACGAAGGGGTGCATCTCCGGCAGCACCAGCGTCGCTTCGGTCTCGATGCCGGCCTCGGCGGCGCCGCGCGCATCGGTGAGCAGCACGATGCGGCCGCCGCGCGCCGCGACCTCCTGCATGTTCGACATGGTCTTGTCGAACACCTGGTCATGCGGGGCGATGACCACCACCGGCATCTTCTCGTCGATCAGCGCGATCGGGCCGTGCTTCAGCTCGCCGGCGGCATAGCCTTCCGCGTGGATGTAGGAAATCTCCTTCAGCTTCAGCGCCCCTTCGAGCGCGAGCGGATAGGAGGTGGCGCGGCCGAGATAGAGCACGTCCTGCGACTTGGCGAAGGAGCGGGCCAGCACCTCGATCTGCGGGCCGAGCCGCAGCGCCTCGTTCATCAACCGGGGCACCTCGATCAGCGCCCGCACCAGCTCGCGCTCGCGCTCCGGCGTCAGCACGCCGCGCGCGCGGCCCGCCGCCACCGCGACGGCGGCCAGCGTCGCCAGCTGGCAGGTGAACGCCTTGGTGGAGGCGACGCCGATCTCCGGGCCGGCGAGGGTCGGCATCACCGCGTCGCTCTCGCGGGCGATGGTGGAGGTCGGCACGTTGATGACCGCCATCACCTTCTGGCCCTCCTGTCGCGCATAGCGCAGCGAGGCGAGCGTATCGGCGGTCTCGCCGGACTGGGAGATGACGATGGCGAGGCCGTTCTTCGGCAGCGGCGCCTCGCGGTAGCGGAACTCGGAGGCGACGTCGATCTCCACCGGCAGGCGGGCGATCTGCTCGAACCAGTATTTGGCGATCAGCCCGGCATAATAGGCGGTGCCGCAGGCGGCGATGGAGATCCGCTCCAGGCCGGTGAAGTCGAACGGCAGGTCGGCTTCCAGCAGCACGGTCTCGGCGGCGAGGTCGAGATAATGCGCCAGCGTGTGGGAGACCACCTCGGGCTGCTCGTGCATCTCCTTGGCCATGAAGTGGCGGTGATTGCCCTTCTCGACCAGGAAGGCGGTGGCGGAGGAGCGCTGGATGGGGCGCACCACCACGTCGTTGGCGGCGTTGCGGATCTCCGCCCGGCCGCGATGCAGCACCGCCCAGTCGCCGTCGTCGAGATAGCAGATCTGGTCGGTGAAGGGGGCGAGCGCGATGGCGTCCGAGCCGAGATACATCTCGCCCTTGCCGTAGCCGATGGCGAGCGGCGAGCCCTTGCGGGCGCCGATCAAGAGGTCGTCCTCGCCATCGAACATGAAGGCGAGCGCGAAGGCGCCCTTGAGGCGCGGCAGCGAGGCGGCGACCGCCGCCTCCGGGCCGGCGCCGCTGCGCAGCTCGCGGGTGACGAGGTGGGCGACGACCTCGGTATCGGTCTCGCTCTCGAAATTGGCGCCGTCGCGCAGCAGCTCCTCGCGCAGCTCGCGATAATTCTCGATGATGCCGTTATGCACCACCGCCACCTGCGTGGTCGCATGCGGGTGCGCGTTGGCGACGCTGGGCCTGCCGTGGGTGGCCCAGCGCGTGTGCCCGATGCCGATCTGCCCGGCGAGCGGCGCCTGGGCGAGCTCGGTCTCCAGGTTGCGCAGCTTGCCCTGGGCGCGGCGGCGATTGAGCCGGCCGGCTTCCAGCGTGGCGATGCCGGCGGAATCATAGCCGCGATATTCAAGACGCTTGAGCGAATCGACGAGCCGATCGGCCACGGGGGCGGTACCGACGATGCCAATGATGCCACACATGGCGAAGACCTTTCGCGCGAACCAGCACAGAAGCTTACCGGTACGGGTTTAACCGGGTGTCACCGCACTGCAAAAATCAATTCGGATGACGATTCGTATCTCATCCCTCGGCGGGGGCTTTTCGGAACGCCTGAAGGCGTTCGCGCAGGCGGGCGGCAAGGCCCGGCTTGTTGACCTGCCGGGCGCGGCCGATGGCCAGCGCATCCGCCGGCACGTCCTCGGTGATGACCGAGCCGGTGCCGACATAGGCGCCGTCGCCGATGGTGACGGGCGCGACCATCAGGCTGTTGGTGCCGATGAAGGCGTTGGCGCCGATGGTGGTGCGGTGCTTGTTGAAGCCGTCATAATTGCAGGTGATGGAGCCGGCGCCGATATTGGTGCCCTCCCCGACCGTGGAATCGCCGACATAGGACAGGTGGTTGACCTTCACCCCCCGGGCGAGCTCGGCGTTCTTGATCTCCACGAAATTGCCGATGTGCACGCCCTCCCCCAGCGCGGCGCCGGGGCGCAGGCGCGCGAAGGGGCCGGCCGAGACGCCGGCGGCCAGCGTCGCGCCCTCGATATGGCTGAAGGCGCGGATGACGACGCCGTCCGCTACCGCGACGCCGGGGCCGAACACCACGTTCGGCTCGACCACCACGTCGCGGCCGAGGCGGGTGTCGGCGCTGAAGAACACGGTTTCCGGCGCGACGAGCGTGGCGCCGCCCTCCATCGCCGCCCGGCGCAGCCGCTGCTGCAGCACCGCCTCGGCCTCGGCGAGCTGGGCGCGGGTGTTGACGCCGGCGACCTCGCCGGCCTCCGCCTCGCTCACCGCCGCGGTGCGGCCGCGGGCGATGGCCGCCTCCACCGCATCGGTGAGGTAGTACTCGCCCTTGGCATTGGCGTTGCCGATGCCGGCCAGCAGCTCCAGCGCCAGGGCGCCGTCGAGCGCCATCAGGCCGGCATTGCACAGGTCGATGGCCTTTTCCGCCGGGCTGGCGTCCTTCTCTTCGCGGATGGCGACGAGACGCCCGTCCTGCGTCACCAGCCGGCCATAGCCGGCGGGATCGGCGGGACGGAAGCCGAGCACGGTGACGGCGGCCCCCTGCGCCAGCGGCGCGCGCAGCGCTTCCAGCGTCTGCGGCTGCACCAGCGGCGTGTCGCCATACATGACGAGGATGTCGTCATAGCCGCGCGCAATCGCCTCGCGGGCGGCGAGCACGGCATGGGCGGTGCCGAGCCGCTCGCGCTGCACGAACACGCCGGCGTCCGGCGCGACGCGCGCCACCTCGGCCGCGACGCGGTCATGATCGGGGCCTATGACCACCGCGATCTCGGCGGCGCCGGCCGCCCGCGCCGTCTCCAGCACATGGCCGACCATGCTGCGGCCGGCGACCTTGTGCATGACCTTCGGCAGAGCCGACTTCATGCGCGTGCCTTCTCCGGCGGCGAGGACGATGACGAGCAGGCGGCGCATGCGCTTATTCTCCGAATGGCGGGCGCCCGTATGTACCGCAGCGCCGCGGCTGCCGGGAAGCCGCAGCCGGAAAGACCGGGAAATTCCGGCCGTTGAATGGCGGCCGCCGCCGTGGCATCCAAGGGCGACTGTACCGGGCGCCCGCACAGGGCGCCCGCACGAGCCGAAACGAGGAGCCGACGATGAGCCAGCGCAATTTCATGCCGGGCGCCCGCGCCTGGAACGTCATCCTGGTGCTCGGCGGCTTCGCGCTCGGCTGGGCGATCTACATGCGCTACGCGTTGGTGGAGCAATCGGCGGTGGGGCTGGCCTGCCTCGGCGTCGAGACCGGCACCTGCACCGTGCGCGCGGCGGTCATCCAGCTGTTCGGCTATTCCGCCTTCGGCATCCTGGCGCTGGCGACCTCGGCGATCCAGCTGATCCGCCCGTCCGTCCCGATGTTCACGATCGCCGCCATGGCCACCGGCGCCGGGCTGGTGATGTACAACAACAACCTGTCCGGCGTGGCGGCGGGCCTGCTGCTCATCTCGTTTGCGCGGCCGTGGCGAGGCGCCAGAGGCTGAGCGCCATCACCACCAGCAGCGCGCCGGTCCACAGGCCCTGCCAGTTGGCGAGGGTCTCGTTGACGACGATGTAGAGGCCGCTGCCGAGGAACACGGCGGCGGCGATCTTTTCCGCCGCCGACGCTTCGGCGGTGATGCGGGGCGGCGCCAGCAGGGCATAGAAGGCGAAGGCCATGACGATGGGCGTCAGGCCGGCAAACTGGAAATCCTTGTAGCGCGGGTCGAACACCAGCCCGAGCGCCACATGCGCGATCAGCACCACGGCGGCGGCGAGCAGCAGCGCCATCACCCGCTCCACCGGCGCGGCGCTGCGGCGCACCTCGCCGTCCAGCACCTGGGTGAGCGCCGCCGCCCTCGCCTGCCGGCCGACCGCGAAGGCGGCGGCGAGCGGGACCAGGACCGCAAGGGCGAGAATCGAGCCGCCGCGGATCCAGCCGCCGACGCCGAGGCTCTCCACCGGCACCGAGACGAAGGCGCGGCCGATGGTCAGCCCGGAAAACAGGGCAATGCCGGACACCGCCAGCCAGCGGCGGGCGTCCATGCCCGCGAGGCGTCCGCCGAAGGCGCCGGCGGCGAACACGCCCAGCGCCAGCAGCACGCCGAGGAGCGCCTGGCGCAGCCAGGCGGGATGATCGGACACCGCCTCGCCCCAGCCGAACTTGAAGTCGCGGCTATAGGCATCGAGGAAGCCCCAATGGCCGCCGACCGTGCCCTCGGAGGCGCGCTTCCACGGCTGGTCGAACGCCTCGATGACGTTGATGCGGTAGCCCTTGTCCTTGGCGAGCGCCAGCAGCTCCTGGATCACCATCGCCTGGTTGGAGGGGGACGGCAGCGCGCCCTCGCGCATGCGCCCCTCGCTCGGCCAGCCGGTCTCGCCGATCAGGATCTGCTTGCCCTCGAACACCTTGCCGACATGCTCGCGGATCTCGCCGATATGGGCCGCGGACTTCGCCGCCGACACCGGCAGGTCCTCCCAGAACGGCAGAATGTGCACGGTGACGAAGTCGACATATTGCGCGAGCTCGCGATTGCGCTCCCAGAACTCCCAGACATCGGCATAGGTGACGGGCACCGGCACCTTCGACTTCACCTCGCGGATCAGCGCCGCCATGCCGGTGGCGGACTGCTCGCCGCGCAGCAGCACCTCGTTGCCGACGATGACGGCGTCGATGACGTCGGGATTGTCCTGCGCCGCCTTCACCGCCGCATCGATCTCGACGCGGTTCTTCTCCTCGTTGCGGCCGATCCAGATGCCCTGCAGCACCTTCAGCCCGTGCTTGCGCGCCATGGCCGGCACGACGTCGAGGCCCATCTCGGTGGAATAGGTGCGCACGCAATGGGTGATCTTCGCCAGCCGGGCGAAATCGTCGTCGATCTGCTCGGGCGGAATGACCAGCCCCTCGATGAAGGGCGACTGGCCGGGACGGAACGGCGCATAGGACACGCAGGGCATCTTCTCCCCGGCCGCCAGCGGCGTGGCCGGCATCGGCACAGGCTGTCCCAGCCAGGCCCAGACGGCGACGATCACCGCGCTGACGAGGGCGGCGAGCGGGAGGGCGATGCGCATGCGGGAGATCTCCAGCGGCGGGACAGGAAACGGCACCGGTTGGGGTAGCCGCGCAACATGGCGAGCGCAAGGGGGCCGCAGCGGGGTGGCAAAACCGTGTCCGCGCGCCCATTCTCCCCGATCCCGATGAAGATGGGGGGAGCCATGCGCGGGTCTTAATCGTCCGGTGAGCACAGTTACGCACAACGAGGCGGCATGGGCGCCGCGATGCTGACAAATTCAGCAGCTTCACCTAGTGTCTTCGAGCCCGTTCGGTTTTCCTCTCGCGTGTGACGAATTCTTCCATGTTGTGCTCCGTACGCCCCTTCGCCGCCGCTCTGTTCGGCGGCCTCCTCCTTACGGCCGCCGTCACCGCTCCGGCGTTCGCGCAGAACAGCGCTTCCGAGCAGAAGCCGGCCGAGCAGCAGTCGCCGGAAGAGCAGGCCAAGGAAGCCCAGCGCCGGTCGATCGAGGAATATAACGAGGCGGCCAAGCTGCCGGGCAATGCCGGCCTGCCGGAATGCGTGTGGAGCGGCCGGCGCATCGCCATGCTGCTGTGGCGCGACGACGTCGACACCGCCAAGCGCCACATGGAGCTCTATGAGCGCTTCGGCTGCCCGACCGAGCACCTGAAGATCGCCTTCCGCTGCCTCGTGCGGCAGGGCAACATAGATCCCAAGGCGCAGGAGCGGCTTTCCGAGCGCGTCCACGCCTGCTGGGTGAACCCGGATTCCACGCCCGCCGCCCCGGCGGCCCCGGCCGCGGCGCCGCCCGCGCAATGATTTGAGCCCAATGATTTCATGGCGTGGCCCCAGCCTCGACATGCCGTCGCCACAGACGGGAACCATCTTCCCCTCCGTGCGTTTGAAACAGGCCGCAGGCACGAATCGCTTTTTTTGCGATGCAGCCATGCGGATGCTGCAAAAGCGTAGAGTTTAAATTATATATTCGCCCGTTACCTCTCAAAAGCTGGTGGGTAGTTCCATGCGTCCCGCTGTTCGTGTCGCTGCCGCTGCGATTGCGGTAGTCACGTCCGTGCATGCCTTCATGTGGCTCGCGATGCGTTCGGAGGCGACAGCCCCGGCGATCCCCGACCGTTTGGCGAGCATGTCCTTCGCCCCCTATGGGCGCGACGCGAACCCGGACAAGGGCGAGCCGACGACCGAGGCCCAGATCCGCTCCGACGTGGAGGCCGTGGCGCCCTACACCAAGGCGGTGCGTACCTACGCCTCCACCGGCGGGCTGGAAAACGTCGCCCGCATCGCCTCGGAAAAAGGGCTGAAGACCACTGTCGGCGCGTGGCTCGACATGGACGAGGACCGCAACGCCCGCGAGATCGCCAACGCGGTCGACGCGGCGAAGAAGAACGCGAACGTCGTCGGCATCGTGGTCGGCAACGAGTCGATCCTGCGCGCCGAGCGCACCCCCGAGCAGCTGATCGACACCATCCGCCGCGTGAAGCGCGAGGTGAACGTTCCCGTCACCACCGGCGAGACCTGGGACGTCTGGCTCGAGCATCCCGAGCTGGTTTCGGCCGTCGACTACATCGCCGCGCATATCCTGCCCTATTGGGAAGGCGTGCCCGCCGACCAGGTGGTCGACCGCACCATCAACATCTACAACCGCCTGCGCGCCGCCTATCCCGGCAAGCGCATCGTCATCGCCGAGTTCGGCTGGCCGAGCGCCGGCTACAACCGCGACGCCGCGGTGCCGGGCGAGCTGATCCAGGCGCAGGTGATCCGCGACTTCGCCGCGCGTGCCGACGCGCAGGGCATCGACTACAACCTCATCGAAGCCTTCGACGCGCCGTGGAAGAGCTTCGAGGGCTCGGTCGGCCAGTACTGGGGCATGCTCGATGCCGACCGGCACCTGAAGTTCCCGCTCTCGGGCACGATCACGCCGGTGAGCTACAACGCCACCGCCGCCATCGCGCTGCTGTTCGGCATCGCCTTCTCGCTGCCGCTGTTCCGCTTCGCCCGCCTGACCTTCACCCAGGCGGCGGTGATGGCCGGCGCGGCCAATCTCGTCGGCGCGTGGATCGCCACCGTCACCGACCACTGGCTGACGCACTATGTCATCGGCGGCAACAAGATCACCTTCGTGGTCTCGATCGTGCTGCTGGTGCCGCTGGTCATCGTCATGCTGTACCGGGTCGAGGAGCTGGCCACCATCGCCTTCGGCCGCCGCCCGCGCCGGCTGATCAACAATATCGACGGGCCGATGCCGGCCCGCACGCCCAAGGTGTCGATCCACATCCCGGCCTACAAGGAGCCGCCGGAGATGCTGAAGCAGACGCTCGACAGCGTCGCCCGGCTCGACTGGCCGAACTATGAGTGCCTCGTCATCATCAACAATACGCCCGACCCGGCCTTCTGGGAGCCGATCGAGGCCTATTGCCGGCAGCTCGGCGAGCGCTTCAAGTTCATCAACCTGCCCAAGGTGGAAGGCTTCAAGGCCGGCGCGCTGCGCGTCGCCATGGAGCAGACCGCGCCCGACGCCGAGATCATCGGCGTGATCGACGCCGACTATGTGGTGGCGCCGAACTGGCTGCGCGATCTCGTGCCCACCTTCGAAGACCCGACGGTGGGCATCGTGCAGGCGCCGCAGGACCACCGCGACGCCAACCGCACCCTGCTGAACGAGGCGATGAACACCGAATATGCCGGCTTCTTCGACATCGGCATGGTCCAGCGCAACGAGCACGACGCCATCGTGGTGCACGGCACCATGTGCCTGATCCGTCGCGCCGCCATGGTGGAGGCCGGCGACTGGTCCAGCGACACCATCTGCGAGGACACCGATCTCGGCCTGTCCATCGTCGAGCGCGGCTGGAAGAGCCACTACACCAATGCCCGCTACGGCTGGGGCCTGCTGCCGGACGACTTCGCCTCGTTCAAGAAGCAGCGTCACCGCTGGGCCTATGGCGGCATGCAGATCATCAAGAAGCACTGGCGCCGCATGCTGCCGAACGGCGGCACCCGGCTCAACGCCGCCCAGCGCCGCGAATTCTCGATCGGCTGGGTGAGCTGGCTCGGCGCCGAGAGCATCGGCGCGCTGGTGGCGGTGCTGTCGCTCCTGTGGGCGCCGGTGGTGCTCGGCCTCGGCATCGCCGTGCCGCAGCGCATCCTCACCGTGCCGATCGTGTTCTGCTTCGGCATCTATGTGCTGCATTTCTGCGCCCTCTACCGCCTGCGGGTGGCGACCACGCCGCTGCGCATGCTGGGCGCGGCCTTCGCGGCGATGGCGGTGCAGTTCACCGTCGCCAAGGCCGTGTATGACGGCTTCCGCTACAAGGACCTCGCCTTCGCCCGCACCGCCAAGGGCTCGTGGCTGGCCGGCGCCGCCCGCGCCTTCCCGGCGCTGCCGGAGGCGGTGATCGGCGGCGGGCTGATGCTCAGCGCCGTCGCCCTGCGCATGACCAACTGGCATGCGGTGGTGGAGGTGAACCTGTTCGCCCTGGCGCTGGCGATCCAGGCGCTGCCCTTCCTCGCCGCCGCCTTCATCGGCTGGCTGGAGGGCTCGAAGTACAACGAGTTCGCCACCTGGACGGCGCTGCGCACCCGTGCGCTCGCCCTGCTGCCGGGGCGCACCGCCCAGCCGCTGCCGGTCGGCGTGACCGTCGGCACCTCGGTGGCCGAGCGCAACCCGGCCGGCCCGCAAATGTGAGCCGGGCCGCCGGGAACCTCCCGGCCGCCGGAGAGAGACTATCGGGACGCCGGCTCCTCGCGGGGCCGGCGTTCTGCTTTTGACGGCGCGGGGGCGGGCGGTGGCGGCCGGTGCGCTCAGGATCGTTGCGGAAGGGCGGCGCCTCGGCGGGCCGCGTGTGTCACGCCGTGGTCTCGGCGAGGATCGCCCATTGGCCGTCCTGCTCGACCAACGCCTCGCGGATGCCGGCGCGCGTCACCACGTCCTCCGCCATGCGGGCATAGGCGGCGCCGGCGGCCTCCAGCGAGCGCACCCAGAGATAAGGCACGGTCCGGCCGATGAGAGGACCGAGATCGGCCTGCGGCTGCCGGTGGGCGTGACTGTCGGCACCTCGGTGGCCGCGCGCAACTCGGCCGGGCGGTAGAGACGAGATCGTGCAGCCGGAACGATCGGGCCGGCGGGCGGGCAGGGAAACGCCGGTCTCCTGCGGGCCGGCGTTTTTCTTTGGGCGATTGGGGGGCCGATGGCATGACCGGGATGTCGGATCCGTCCCGCGGCTCTCTGCAAGGTCCATCCTTCGAGGCTCGCTGCGCTCGCGCCTCAGGATGAGGGTGCTCTTGCGTGAAACGCTTCCGTCGTCATCCCGGATGGTCGTAAGGCCGATCCGGGGATCGCGAAACTCGGCGAGCCATCCCGGCTCTGCGCTGCGCTCCGGCCGGGTGGCAGCCTTCGTCGAAGGCGCCGCCATGCCGAGAAATCGAGGCATCCATGGCCGCTCCATAGCGCCCCTCATCCTGAGGCGCGAGCGCAGCGAGCCTCGAAGGATGGACCTCTTGATGCGTTCAGTGCGCCCGACGAGCGTCCTTCGAGGTCCAAGCGTGGGGGCCGATAGACGCGCCCCGGACGACGGCGGCAAGCGCGTTGTCAGACAGAAGAACCCAGCCAATGAAAAAGGCCCGGAGCGGGCTCCGGGCCTTGATCGATCGTCGCGACGGCGCGCGCGCCTCACTCGGCGGCGCGGACGTCCGGCGCGGTGGCTTCGGCGGTGAGTGCGTCGAGCGCCTCGTCGAGGCCGGCGGCCGTCTGGTTCGGCGAGCCGAGGCGGCGGATGGAGACGGTGCGCTCGGCCGCCTCCTTGCGCCCGACCACGATCAGCGCCGGCACCTTGGCCAGCGAATGCTCGCGGACCTTGTAGTTGATCTTCTCGTTGCGGGTATCGAGCTCGACGCGCAGGCCGCGCTTCTTCGCCAGCGCGACGATCTCCCGGGCATAGTCGTCGCCCTCGGAGGTGATGGTCGCCACCACCGCCTGCACCGGCGCCAGCCACAGCGGGAAATGCCCGGCGAAATGCTCGATCAGGATGCCGGTGAAGCGTTCCATCGAGCCGCAGATGGCCCGGTGGATCATCACCGGCGTCTTCTTGCCGCCATCGGCATCGACATAGAAGGCACCGAACCGCTCCGGCAGGTTGAAGTCGATCTGGGTGGTGCCGCACTGCCATTCCCGGCCGATGGCGTCACGCAGCGTGTATTCGAACTTCGGCCCGTAGAAGGCGCCTTCGCCCGGCAGGATGCCGGTCTTGATGCGGCCGCCCGACTGCTCCTCGATCTGCTTGAGGACGCGGCTCATCACCTCCTCGGCATGATCCCACACCTCGTCGGAGCCGACGCGCTTGTCGGGGCGGGTGGAGAGCTTCACCACGATCTCGTCGAAGCCGAAATCGGCATAGGTCGAGAGGATGAGATCGTTGATCTTCAGGCACTCCGCCGCCATCTGCTCCTCGGTGCAGAAGATGTGGGCGTCGTCCTGGGTGAAGCCGCGCACCCGCATAAGCCCGTGCAGCGCGCCGGAGGGCTCGTAACGATGCACGGCGCCGAATTCCGCAAGCCGCATAGGCAGATCGCGGTAGCTCTTCAGGCCATGCTTGAAGATCTGCACATGGCCGGGGCAGTTCATCGGCTTCAGCGCGTAGACGCGGTCATTGTCCTCGGTGTTGCCGGCGGGCTGCACCTTGAACATGTTCTCCTTGTACCAGCCCCAATGGCCGGAGGTCTCCCACAGCGAATGGTCGAGCACCTGCGGGGCGTTGACCTCGTCGTAATCGGCCTTCAGGCGCCGGCGCATGTAGCTGACGAGGTTCTGGAACAGGCTCCAGCCCTTGGGGTGCCAGAACACGACGCCCGGCCCCTCCTCCTGGAAGTGGAACAGGTCCATCTCGCGGCCGAGGCGGCGGTGATCGCGCTTCTCCGCTTCCTCCAACTGGTGGAGATAGGCGTTGAGCTCCTCATCGGTGCGCCAGGCGGTGGCGTAGATGCGGGTCAGCATCGGGTTCTTGGCGTCGCCGCGCCAATAGGCGCCGGCCACCTTCATCAGCTTGAAGGAATTGCCGATCTTGCCCACGCTCGGCATGTGCGGGCCGCGGCAGAGGTCGAACCACTCGCCCTGCTTGTAGATCTTGATCTTCTGGTCGGCGGGGATGGCATCGATCAATTCGACCTTGAACGCCTCGCCCTTCTCGCCGAAGACGCGCTTGGCCTCGTCGCGCTCCCACACCTCCTTGGTGAAGGGGGCGTCGCGGGCGATGATCTCGCGCATCTTCTTCTCGATGGCGGCGAAATCCTCCGGCGAGAACGGCTCGTTGCGGAAGAAATCGTAATAGAAGCCGTTCTCGATCACCGGGCCGATGGTGACCTGCGTGCCCGGCCACAGCGCCTGCACCGCCTCGGCCAGCACATGGGCGGCGTCGTGGCGGATGAGCTCCAGCGCTTCCGGGCTCTCGCGGGTGACGAGCTCGAATTTCGCGTCGGCGGCGATGGGATCGGAGAGGTCGCTCAGCACGCCGTCCAGCTTCATCGCCAGCGACTTCTTGGCGAGCGACTTGGCGATGGAGGCGGCAACCTCGGCGCCGGTGGTGCCGGGAGCGTACTCACGGACGGCGCCATCGGGGAAGGTGAGATGGATCATGGTCTTTTCTCCCGCCCACTCCTGCGAACCACGCAGGTAGGCTGTTCTACGTGACGTGACCGGCGGGCCGTCGCCCGCCATCGCTCAGGCCCGGCGGGTCATTTCGACCATTTGCCTGGCGCCCGCGCGTAGCGCCACGGCATATACCACGCGGCTTTCGGCGGCAATTCGACCGGCACCGCCTCGAAGCCGGACCCGCCCCAGGGATGGCAGCGGCAGATGCGCCCCGCCGCCATCCAGCCGCCCGCCCAGGCGCCGTGGCGGGAGATGGCCTGATCGGCGAATTCCGAGCAGGTCGGCAGATAGCGGCATTGTCGACCCATGAAGGCGGACAGCGAATAGCGATAGAAGAGAATCGGCACCCGCAACAGATTGCGGGGCAGGCGCCGGAGCGCCGTCGCGACATCCACGCGCCTGTTCATGACCGCCACCCCGCACCCCTATCGGGGAACCGGCGGCGCCTCCGCGCATTATCGACCGGCCCTGGGAGCGTCGAGACGGGAGCTTGCCTCATATGACCACCACGCTGCGCCTCATCCTCGTTGCCGGCCTGACGGCCCTGGTGCCGCTTGCGGGCGTGCTGCCCGCCGCCGCCCAGGATCAGGCGCCCGCCACCCCGCCACCTGCTTCGCCGGCACCGTCCGCGCCACCGCCCCCCGCGGCATCGCCCCCCGGGCCGGCCGGCGGGACCCAGCCGGCCCCTTCGGCGGCGAAGTCGCCGGAGGTGGACCCGGATATGCAGCGCGTCGCGGCGTGCAAGCAGCGGGCGCTGGAGAGGCTCAAGGCGGTGTCGCCCTCCGTCGACGACATCTATATCGACGTCGACGGCCTCACCATCGCCACCGCCAACAGCAAGATCGGCGAGACGGCGGTCAACGGGGTGATCATGGGCGAGGCCTATATCCAGCGCGACCGCAAGGACGAGCCGAACCGCTTCCTCTGCCTCACCGGCGCCAAGGGCGAGGTGCTGTTCACCTTCTTCACCGTGCGGTGAGGTGCCCTACTCCGCCGCCTCGGTCGCCTGCCGCGCCTCGATCTGGTCGATGGCATCGACCACCGCGTCGAAGGTCAGCAGGGTCGAGGCGTGGCGGGCCTTGTAGTCGCGCACCGGCTCCAGCACCGCGAGCTCGCCCCAGCGCCCTTCCGGCGCCGGGCCGTTCTCCTTGAGCATGCGGCGCATCGTCTCGCGGACGGCGCGCAACTCCTGCGCGGTCGCGCCCACGACATGGTCCGCCATGATCGAGGACGACGCCTGGCCGAGGGCGCAGGCCCGCACCTCATGGGCGAAATCGGTGACGACCCCGTCCTTCATGGCGAGATCGATGGTGACGGTGGAACCGCAAAGCTTGGAATGCGCCGTTGCAGTGGCATCCGGCGCCGCAAGGCGACCGAGCCGTGGTATATCGGCGGCAAGCTCGAGGATGCGGCGATTATAGACGTCGTTGATCATGAGGGCGACCGTAGGAGCAGCTTTGCGCAGAATGGTTGGTTGCGACGCGGCATGTGTCCCTTATATAGGAAAGCGGGATCGTGGCGGAAGAAGCTCCGGTCCCGTCCGTGCCCCTGCGCATCGGGTGGGCGGCCGCTCCCGGCCTTCCTCATCCCGCATGGCGACTAAACCGGTGACACCCCGGCGCCCGGTTACCAATGCGCCGTCGAACGGAGTTCGTCATGGATGCCGTGCTGAATGCCCTGATGCGTAGTGCCAAGAACGAAACAGGAGGCCTCGATGCCTCCCCTGCTCCCGCCCCGCAGAAGCCCAGCCGCGAGGAAGCCGAAGCGGCCGTGCGCACCCTGATCGCCTGGGCCGGCGACAACCCGGAGCGCGAGGGGCTGATCGACACGCCCAAGCGCGTGGTGCGCGCCTATGAGGAACTCTACAAGGGCTACGCCACGCCGCTGGAGAACGTGCTGGACCGCACCTTCGGCGAGATCGGCAATTTCGACGACATGGTCGTCGTGCGCGACATCGTGTTCTATTCGCACTGCGAACATCACATGGTGCCGTTCATGGGCAAGGCGCATGTCGCCTATTTCCCGGTGGAGCGGGTGGTCGGCCTCTCCAAGATCGCCCGCGTGGTCGACATGTATGCCCGCCGCCTGCAGACGCAGGAGCACATGACCTCGCAGATCATCACCGCGCTGGACGAGACGCTGAAGCCCCGCGGCGTCGCCATCCTCGTCGAGGCCGAGCACATGTGCATGGCGATGCGCGGCATCCAGAAGCCCGGCGCCTCCACCGTCACCATGCAGTTCACCGGCGTGTTCCGCGACGACCCGCAGGAGCAGGTGCGCTTCATGAACCTGATCCGCGGCGCGCGCTCGTGAGCGAGGCGGCGAACTGGTTCGCCGCCGCCGGTGACAAGGCCGCGGTGGAGGAAGGCGACCGCCTCAGCCCCAAATTCGATGCCGACGGCCTGATCACCGCTGTCGCGGTGGATGTGCGCGACGGCGCGGTGCTGATGCTCGCCCACATGAACGCGCAGGCGCTGGCGCTGACCATCGCGAGCGGCTTCGCCCACTATTACAGCCGCTCGCGCCGCAAGCTGTGGAAGAAGGGCGAGGAAAGCGGCCACCTGCAGAAGGTGGTGGAGCTGCGGATCGACTGCGACCAGGACGCGGTGCTGATGCGCGTCGAGATGGCCGGCAGCGGCGCCGCCTGCCATACGGGGCATCGCTCCTGCTTCTTCCGCTCCATCCCGCTGGGGGCGACCCCGACCCCGGAGCTGCGTCTCGTCGTGAATGACGGCGGCAAGCTTTTCGACCCGCAGAAGGTCTACGGCACGCCGGACAAGACCGACGTGCCGCGCTTCTGAGGCGCCTTGCAGGGGCCGCGCGGGGCAGGCGCGCCGCAGGCTCCACGCGATCCGAAGGGCGCGCCTCCGCTGTCGATTGCGGCGATCGGCCTCACGTCGACAGGATGTATTCCCGCATCGCCGAGCTCTCGCGCTCGAATTCCGCCAGGCGATGCTTGACCACGTCGCCGATCGAGACGAGGCCGATGAGCTTGCCGGCCTGTACCACCGGCATGTGGCGGAAGCGGCCGGCGGTCATCTGCTCCATGAGCTGCGGCACCGTCTCGTTGGAATCGCAGGTCACTACCTTGGTGGTCATGACCGCGCCCACCTCGTCATCAAGCCGTTCCGGGCCCTCGAGGCCGATCACCCGGACAAGGTCGCGTTCCGAGAGAATGCCGATGACCCGTCGCTCGCGGTCGGTCACCACCAGGGCGCCGATGCGCTTCTGCGCCATCACCTCGGCCGCCTCGCGCAACGTGGCGCCGGCGCCGATGGTTTCAACATTGTAGCCCTTTTCTTCCAAGATGGACCGCACGGTCATGCTTGCCTCCTTCCCGGCGGGCATCATCCGTCGCGTGATGCCCGGTTTGTCGGGCGGATCGTTTCCTCGTCCGCCAGCGTCGAAACGTCCCGTGGCGTCGGGGCGTTCCGTAGCGGGAGATGATGGTTCCTAATGAGCCGGACGGCAATAGGGTTGGATTGCCGCGCTTCGGGACCGCGTGGTGCGGTACCGGTTCAGTCGGCGTAGCGGCGATCGCCGGGGGTGCGGCGCACCGGATCGAACAGCGGGAAGGCGAACAGCCCGGCGAGGAAGCCGCCGATATGCGCCTCCCAGGCCACGGAGCCGGAGGCGATCCCGCTCGGCGCGCCCAGCCCGAAGGCGATGTTGATCGCGAACCACACCGCCACGAAGCTGATCACCCGCCGGTCCCGCAGCACCCGGCCCAGCGGCGGCGCCGGCATATGCGCCGCATGCTGGGCGGTATCCGCGCGCCAGGCCGCGTAGCCGTCGGTGGCGAACATGAAGCGCAACGCGGCCGCCATGCAGCCGGACACCGCCGCCGAGGCACCGATCATCGGTATCGGCTCGCCGGCATGGGTGAGCAGATGTAGCCCCGCGCCGGCCGCCGCGGTGAACAGGAAGAAGACCAGGAAGCGGCCGGCACCGAAGCGGCGGGCCACCGGGGACCCGAAGGCCAGAAGCCACAGCGCGTTGATGCCGACATGCATGAAATCGGCATGCAGGAAGGCATAGGTGACGAAGGTCCACACATCCGCCCCGCTGCCGCCCGGCAGCACGCCATCCGCGAAGACGGTGGCATCGAAGCGGGCGGGAATGAAGGCGAACAGGGCGAGGATCTCGACATCGAGCTCCTCGCCGACCAATTGGCGCACCAGCTGGATGGCGACGAGCAAAGCCACGAGCACGACGATCACCGCCGGCACGTTGAAGATGGGCTGGTGCCGGGGATCGGCATGTCGGGTCGCGTCAAGCACGCCGATCACATAGGCGTCCCGCGCCGACTCGGCAAGCGCCGCCCGCCCCGCGCCTGCCCGACGAGTGTAAATAAAATGCCAGCCCCAATGGTTAACAAGCAATAGAAAACCCGTTAACATTCCCTCGCCTCAGTCATTACGAATTCCGCGCTTCGCTTAGACCAAGATCAAAATCTCTCTGGCATGATCTCATCATGGACAGGGAAATGGAGTTCGCGATGATGAAGAGCCTCACAGGGGCCCTGGTCGCGGTGGCGGTAGCGGTTCTGGCGGTGCCGGCCATAGTGGCGCCGGCGCGGGCGAGCGAGGCGGTGGCGATGCTGTCGCCCTTCGCCGCCAACATGGCCGTCAGCGGATCGACCTCGACCCCGGTGGGCTATGCGCGCTTCTGCGAGGAACTGCCGCGCGAATGCGACAACGGCAACGGCAAGGCCGGCCGCGTCGTCGTCAACGAGGCGGAATTCCTCCAGCTCAAGCAGGTGAACGACGAGGTCAACCGCCGCATCCAGCCGATGACCGATCTCGATCATTACGGCGAGGTCGAGCGCTGGACCTTTGCGGAAGACGGCTACGGCGATTGCGAGGAATATGTGCTGGTGAAGCGCCGCGAGCTGATCGGGCTCGGCTGGCCGCCGGAGACGCTGCTGATCACCGTGGTGCGCGACAAGAAGAATGCCGGCCATGCTGTGCTCACCGTGGTGACCGACCGCGGCGACCTCATCCTCGACAACCAGGAAGCGCCGATCCTGCTGTGGCACGAGACCGGCTATCGCTTCGTGAAGCGGCAGGCGCAGGGCAACCCGAACCACTGGGTGTCGCTCGGCGACGTGCTGGCGCCGGCCACCGTCGGCCGCGCCAGGTGAGGCCGGCAGGCGGGGCGGGCCCCCTCTCCTGCCCCTTGCGGCGCGTGTCGGCCGCGTGCCGCGATGGTTGACGGCTCCTGAAGATCTCCGGCGGATTTACATAAAAGAAACGCTCCCGACCGATTGGCGGGAGCGTTTTTTGTTTAACAGGCCCTTGCGATGACTTGCCCGCGTCGCGGGCAGCCATCAGTCGACGCGCTTCAGGCCTTCGGCGAAGCGGCGCCAGTTGCGCACGTAATGCGCGGCGGTGCCGTGGATGCGCGCCTGCCATTCCGGGCCGAGCTCGCGGATCGCCTTGGCAGGGGCGCCGACGATCAGCGAATTGTCGGGGAATTCCTTGCCCTCGGTGATCAGCGCCCCGGCCCCGACGAGGCAGTTGCGGCCGATGCGGGCGCCGTTGAGGATGGTGGCGCCCATGCCGACGAGGCTGTTCTCCCCGATCGTGCAGCCGTGCAGCATCGCCTTGTGACCGATGGTGCAGTCCTCGCCGATGGTCATCGGGAAGCCGGGGTCGGTGTGCAGGACGCACAATTCCTGGATGTTCACCCGGGCGCCGATCGAGATCCGCTCATTGTCGCCACGGATGACGGAGCCGAACCACACGCTCGCCTCGTCGGCGAGCCCCACATTGCCGATGACGGTGGCATCCGGCGCGATCCAGAACCGCCCGAGAGCGGGCAGGTCCGGCTGGACGCCGTCCAGGGCGTAGACCGGCATCGGTCAATCCTCGAGGTCGGTATCGAGGATCGCCATCTGGAAATTATAGGACAGGTCGCCGTCTTCCTTGTCCTCGAACATCACGCCGATGAACTCGTCGCCGATATAGACCTCGGCCGAATCCTTCTTCTTCGGGCGCGCGACGACCTTGATCTGCGTGTTGTTGAACAGACGACGCATATAGGTCTGGACGCGCTCGAGATCCTTCTTTTCCAAAACCGTGCTCCCACGATGGTGTGTCGGGCCGCAGCCACGTCCCCGAGCCTTGCCATGCCCCGGCGCCCGGCGCAACCGCGCCGGCGCGACTTCCCCGGCTCAGATCGACTCGCCGAGGAAGGGCAGGTCGAACAGCTGGTCCATGCTGCGCGAGGGGTCGCAGCAGGAGCCGGTCTCGCCGACGATCCGCGCCGGCACGCCGGCCACCGTGGTCTTGGGCGGCACCGGCTTCAGCACCACCGAGCCGGCGGCCACGCGGGCGCAATAGCCGATGTCGATATTGCCCAGCACCTTGGCGCCGGCGCCGATGAGCACGCCGCGACGGATCTTCGGGTGGCGGTCGCCATGCTCCTTGCCGGTGCCGCCGAGGGTGACACCCTGGAGGATGGAGACGTCGTCCTCGATCACCGCCGTCTCGCCCACTACGATGCCGGTGGCGTGGTCGAAGAAGATGCCGCGCCCGAACGGCGCCGCCGGGTTGATGTCCACCTGGTAGCAGACGGAGGCGCGGCTCTGCAGATAGAGCGCGAAGTCCCGCCGGCCATTGTGCCACAGCCAGTGCGCGAGGCGATGGGTCTCGATGGCGTGGAAGCCCTTGAAGTAGAGCAGCGGCTGCAGCGCCCGGTCGGTCGCCGGGTCGCGGTCGCACACCGCCATGATGTCGGCGCGGATGGCGACGCCGATCGACGGATCCGCCGAGAAGGCGTCGTCATAGGCCTGGCGGATCAGTTCCGCCGGCACGTCGGCATGGTCGAGCCGCTGGGAGATGCGGTGCGCCACCGCCTTCTCCAGCGACTGGTGATGCAGCACCGTGGAATAGACGAAGCTGGCCAGCGCCGGATCATTGGCCGCGACCTCCTCCGCCTCCTGGCGGATACGCGACCAGACCGGGTCGACCTTCTCGATGAGGGAGCGCGTCGCATGGTCCGCGCGGGAGTTCACTAGCTGCACCATCGGCTTCCGTCCTGTCTTCCGCCCGGGGGCGAGGCGGTCGGCTTCGAGGCCGCCGCAATTTGTCATGGTTCTAGCACAGTCGCGGCGGGCGGCCTATCGGGTCCGGCCCTTCGCCCGCGCCGATCCGCGGGGATTCGCGCCGTCTCACGGATGCCGCGCGAGGAACTCCAGCGCCGCCTGCTTGAACACCTTGTCGCCCACCGCCAGCATGTGGTCGCGGTCGGGAATATCGACCACCTCGGCGCCGGGGATCAGTGCCGCGAGCGGGCGGGCGGCGCCGGACACCGCGTCGCGGGTGCCTATGGCGATGAGGGTCGGCACCGCGATGCGGCCGACCTCCTCGCGCGTCAGCGTGCGGCGCGAGCCATAGATGCAGGCGGCGAGCGCCCGGCGGTCGCTCCTGGTCTGCTCGGCGAAGGCCCGGAAGGTGCGCCCGGTGGGATCGGTGACGTCGTCGAGGCTGTCGGCGAGCAGCGCCTCGGCAACGGTGACCGGCAGGCCGGCTCCCTCGACCAGATGAATGCCGATGCCGCCGAGGATCAGCGCACGCACCCGCTCGGGCGCGGCCAATGCGAGGCAGGCGCCGATGCGCCCGCCCATCGAATAGCCCATGACATCGAAGCGCGGCAGGCCGAGATGGCTCATCAGCGCCAGCACGTCGCCGGCCATGATCCGGGGATCATAGGCATCCTGATCGTAGAGCTTCACCGAGGCGCCGTGGCCGCGATTGTCCATGGCGACGACGCGACGCCCGGCGCGGGTGAGCGTCGACACCCAGCCGGGACCGACCCAGTTGATCTCCTTGGTGGAGGCGAAGCCGTGGATGAGAACGATCGGCTCGCCCTCGCCCTCGTCGAGATAGGCGAAGTCGAGGCCGTCATGGGAGAAGGTCGGCATGGCAGCAATGGGCTCCGGCGAAGCGGGACGGCGATGGGAGCCGGCAAGCTAGCGAGGGTGCCGGGGCCTGCCAAGACGACCATCGGCATGCCCGATATGCGTCCCGGGCACTCAGGCCGGCTGGAGGCGGCGGCCGTCGCGTCGCCGCCATAGCGGGCGGCACAAGGCCACCATCATGTTGTTGATGCCGGCCACCAGGCCGAGAAAGTTCGCGGCGGCGGCGATGACCCAGAAGGCGAGCCTGGCCGCGATCTCGCCGAGCACCAGCGCTCCGCGGCCGAGCGTCTTCAATACCGCCAGCGTCTGGCCGCCCTTGGCTTCGGAGAGGCGACGCAGCCGGGCGACGTCGGTCACGTCGTCGGCATGGCGCAAGCCCGCCAGCGTGGCGCGCACGCCCGCCTTCTCCCCGGCCCGGCCGATATCGGCGACGGCGGCGATGGCGCGGGCAT
Organism: Ancylobacter oerskovii; assembly: GCF_018390555.1. Lineage (GTDB taxonomy): Bacteria > Pseudomonadota > Alphaproteobacteria > Rhizobiales > Xanthobacteraceae > Ancylobacter > Ancylobacter oerskovii. The sequence continues at coordinate 138,669 of NZ_JAHBGB010000006.1, forward strand.
GGCGACCGGAGCGGAGCAGCCCGGCGAGGTCGTCGCCGAGCCGCAGGCCGACCGCGCCGACCCTGCGGGCGCCCTTGGCGAGGCTGAGGCCGGCACGCAAGGTCAGCGGCGTGCCGAAGGCGGCATAGGTGGCGGCGGTCGCCGCAATGCCGGCGCCCGCAAGGCCGGTCATCAGCGGGTCGATCGGCTCGTCGCGCAGATAGTGGCCGGCCTGCCGGCCGAGATCGCGGACATCGCCCCAGACGGTGAGGTCGCCGGCCGTCGCGCCGGCGAGACCGGCGAGATCGTCCGCCTCGCCGGTGACGAAGCCGCGGCCGAAAGCGGCGGCCTGCCGCACCGTGCCGGCGGAGGCGGCGGCCAGCACGCGGGCGCGGCGATCGGCCGGAACCGGCAGGGCGCGGGAATCGGCGAGCTCGAGGAAGCTGGCGGCCAGCTCCGCATCGTCATTCGCCAGCGCCTCGTCGATCTCGCGGTTGGCGCGCCCGGCGGTCAGCTCGGCATCGAGGCGCAGATCGGCGAGGCGCGCGGCATCGTCCCGCGCCATCAGCAGGGCAAAGGCCTCCCGTCCCAGCGGCAGCAGCCAGTGGGCCGAGCCGGCGAGGGCGAGCAGGAGCGAGGCGGCGGCGAGGACGCGGGCGAGGTTCGGACGGCGCATCATGGAGGACCAGCGGAACACGCTGCGTCATGCGCGTGCATTGTGGCGAAGCCAAGAGTGCGAAGCCAAGGGCAGGCACGCGGTGCGAGGCCTCGGGCGGCTGGCGGGAAGCCGGGTTTCGGCGTTGCCATCCTGGGGGCGAGGCGCGCGCCGCCGCGCCGCCTCTTTCGCCGGGAGGCGCCAGCGGCTATCTTGCCGCCACTTCAGGATCACACCGGACAGGGCAGAGACATGGCGGGCCACGTCGTTCCTCATTTCCACAACTCGGCGGGCGTGCCGGCCATCACCGTCGGCGCCAAGGAATTCATGTGCGTCGGCGCCAAGCCGCCCTACGACCATCCGCATGTCTTCCTCGACATGGGCTCGGACGACGAGATCATCTGCCCCTACTGCTCCACCCTCTACAAGTTCGACGCCAAGCTGCACGGCGACGAATCGGTGCCGGCCGGCTGCCTCTACGAGGCCGCGGCGGCCTGAGGAGGCCTCTTGTCGGAGCGTGACATCCTCGTCGCCGGTGCCGGTGTCGGGGGACTGAGTGCCGCACTCGCGCTGGCGCGAGCGGGATTCGAGGTCACGATTCTCGAACGCGCGTCGGCGCTGGAGGAAGCGGGAGCCGGCGTGCAGCTCGCCGCCAACGCCACCCGCTGCCTCGCCCGGCTCGGCGTGCTCGATCAGGTGGCGGCACGGGCGGTGCAGCCCGCCTTCATGCGGGTCATGGACGCGCGGCGCGGCGGGCTGCTCGCCGAGGCGGCCATGGGCGAGGCCGCGGAGCGGCGTTTCGGTTCGCCTTTCCTCGTCATCCACCGCGCCGACCTGCAGGCGGTGCTTGTCGAGGCCGCGGCCGCCGAGCCGCGCATCCGGCTGATTCTCCGCTCGACCATCGAGGGATTCTCCGAGGATCACGGCCGGGTGCGCGTCGCGATCCGGCGCGGCGAGACGCCGGAGATCTTCGACGGGGCGGCGCTCATCGGCGCCGACGGGCTGCGCTCGGCGGTGCGCGGGCAATTGTTTCCGCATGCCCTCCCCGTCTTCCGCCACCGCGCCGCCTGGCGGGCGACGGCGCCGATGGCCCGCCTGCCGGCGCCGCTCGCCGACATGGCGACACGGCTCTGGCTCGGGCCCGGCGCGCACCTCGTCACCTATCCGGTGCGCGGCGGCCGGGCGGTGAACCTCGTCGCCATCACCCCGGACGTGCGCATGGCGCATGGCTGGAGCCATGAGGGCGAGGAAGGCGAACTCGCCGCGCATTTCCGGGGATGGTGCGCCGAGGTGCAGGCGTTGCTCGCGGCGCCGGGCGCCTGGTTGCGCTGGGCGGTGTTCGACCTCGACCCGCTGCATGCCTGGAGCACCGGGCGGGTGACGCTGCTCGGCGATGCCGCCCACGCCATGGTGCCCTTCCTGGCGCAGGGGGCGGCGCAGGCGATCGAGGACGCCGTGGTGCTGGCCGACTGCCTGCGCGAAGACGACGACATCCCCGCCGCGCTGCATCGCTACGAGACGCTGCGCCGGCCGCGTACCGCGCAGGTGCAGGCCGCCGCGCGCGGAATGGACCGGGTGTACCATCTTGCCGGCCCCATGGCGTTTGCGCGCAACCTCGTCATCCGCGCCAAGGGAGGCGCCGGCGTCCTGGAGCGGTATCGCTGGATCTATGAATGGCCGGGCTGACGCGGGAGGGTCGGCAGCGGCTCGAGGAGATCGCCACCGCCGTGCGGCGTTTCCTCGAGGAGGTCTGGCCGGCGTGGCATGCCGCAAGGGGCGAGGCGCCGGCGGTGCCCTCGCGCTGGACCTGCGGACGCTCCAGTCTTTTCCTTCTCCGCGTTCTCGACGAACAGGGCCTGCCGGGCCGCTGGGTCAGCGGCACACCGCGCTTGGGAGAGGGGCAGCCGGAGATCGGTCCCTACGGGTTCTTCGACGGCCGGCAATGGCATGCGCATGCGTGGGTTCGGCTGGGCGATTCGATCGTCGATGTCACAGCCGACCAGTTCGGCGCCGCGCCGGTGCTGGTGGTTGCCGCCAGCGACCCGCGCTATGGCGAGGGAACCGGTGACACTGCGCTGCCGGCATTCGCCGCCGCCCGCGAAAGGGCGGCGGCCGAGTTGATGCCGCGCTGGCGCGCTTCGCCGGAGCGGGCACGCCTCGGGGCCGGGGACTAGCTGCTGATCTGCAGCCCGGCGACGCCGCCGATCAGCGCGGCGGTGGCGAGCAGCTTGCCGAGGCCGAGAGGTTCGCCGAAGAAGGCGGCACCCAGGATCACCGCGCCGAGCGTGCCCATCGCCGTCCAGGCGGGATAGGCCAGGCTGACCGGCATGGTCTTCATCGCGAAGGTCAGCAGCGCCAGGCTGATGCCACCGGCGACCAGCGTCAGCAGGCTGGGAACGAGGCGGGTAAAGCCCTCCGAGGCCTTCATGGCGAGGGCGAAGACGATTTCAAACCCTGCCGCCAGCACGAGAAACAGCCAAGCGGTCATGGAGCACTCCTGTCAAAAAAGATGAGACACGTTCAGGTGTCTCTTGCCGGCAAGGAGATAAGGCTTTCATCCATGTCCGACAAATGCGAAGTTCTCAGTCGATGCATGAGTAAGATTCATTCATGAGGCCGCCATGCGCCGCTTGCCGCCGCTGGGATCGCTGCGCGCCTTCGAGGCGGCGGCCCGGCTCGAGAGCTTCAAGAATGCCGCCGCCGAGCTCGGCGTGACGCCGACCGCCATCAGCCATCAGGTGCGGCAGCTCGAGGAGGAGCTCGGCACGCCGTTGTTCATCCGCCGCACCCGCAAGGTGGTGCCCACCGTCGCCGGGCGGGCGCTGGCGGCGCGGCTCGGCGGGGCCTTCGACATCATGGCCGAGGCGGTGGCGCAGGCGCGCCCGCGACCCGGCCGGCGGCAGGCGACGCTCTCGGCCACCCTCGCCTTCTCCTCGCGGCTGCTGGTGCCGCGCGCCGGGAAGTTCCGCTCGCTCTATCCGGGCTGGGATCTTCGCCTGCACGCTTCCGACGAGGCGGTGGACCTGATCGCCGGCGAGGCGGATGCGGCGATCCGATCCGGGCGCGGCGGCGAACGTCCCGGGCTGGTCTCGCTGCCGCTGATCACCGAATATTTTGCCCCGGTGTGCAGCCCCCGCATCGCCCCCCGGCAGCCGGAAGAACTGCGGCAGGCCACGCTGATCCATTTCGACTGGCTGTTCGCCAAGCCGACCATCCAGCTTCCCAACTGGCGGACATGGGCCGAGGCGGCCGGCCTCGGCGGCTTCGATACCGGGGCGGGGCTGACCTTCACCGACGAGAACAGCACCATCGAGGCGGCGGTGGCGGGACAGGGCATCGCCCTGCTCAGCCTCGCGCTGGTCGCACCGGAACTGCGCTCGGGCGTGCTGGTGCAGCCCTTCGGGCCGTTGATCGAGGGGTTGCGCTTCGACTTCGTCTATCCTGAGGGCGCGGAGGGACGGCCGGAAGTGGCGACGCTGCGCGACTGGATACTCGGCGAATTCGGCCCGGAGGCGACATCGCGTTGACGTGATACATAAGAATCACGAGACAATGCGTTGATAAAAATAGTAATATTCGAATCTATCTGCCGATCTCCATCGCCGGCGGCTTGCCGCCGACCAGCAGCAGGTCGCTCTCGTCCTTGAGGTTGACGCCGGTGAGGCGCCGCGCGAGGGCTTCCCTCAGCAGCCATGCCAGCTTGAAGGCGGCGTGGTCGTGGGAAAGTCCCTCGCCGCGCACATTGGAGATGCAGTTGCGCTCGGCATCCGAGCGGCCGACCTTCGGCGCGAAGGTGAGGTAGAGGCCGAGGCTGTCCGGCGAGGACAGGCCCGGCCGCTCGCCGATCAGCACCACCACGGCCCTGGCGCCGAGAATCTCGCCGACCTCGTCGCCCAGCGCGACGCGGGATTGGCTGGCGATGATCACCGGGCCGGTGCGCCAGCCCTCCTTTGCGAGATGCGGCTTGAGCGCGGCGAGAAACGGGGCCGCCTGCGCGTGGATGGCGGTGGAGGACAGCCCGTCCGCCACCACCAGCGCGAGGTCCGGCGCGCTGCCGGCATGGGACGCGAGGGCGGCGCGGCCTTCCTGCGAAAGCTTCCGCCCGAGATCGGGGCGGCGCAGATAGACCTCGCGCGACGGCGCGGCGGAGCCGACAGTCAGCGTCTCGAAGCCGAGCGAGGCGATGGCGGCGGCGGTCGCCTCCGCCTCGAAGACGGTGTGCACGGCGTCGCGCGCTTGCGCATGGGCGAGGGTGAAGCGCAGCACCTCGCGGGTCGGCAGGCCGGTGCCGGCGCGGCCGAGCGCGATGCGCGCCGGGGTGGCGCGGGCGAGCTTCGCCCAGGCATCCTCGATGACATAGGCGCTGGAAGGACTGCCGGAAGGCCTGGCGTCGCGGCTCATGCTGCTGCCCTCACGCCGCGAGGCCGGGAGCGTAGGCGAGCAGCGCATTGGCCCCGCCCGGCGGCTTGAGGCGGCCGTCCGGGCCGGTGATACCCATGGATTGCAGCCACGCCTCGAATTCCGGCGCCCGCTTCAGGCCGAGCACGTCGCGCAGATAGAGCTGGTCGTGGAACGAGGTCGACTGGTAGTTCAGCATCACATCGTCCGAGCCGGGAATGCCCATGATATAGGTGACGCCCGCCGCGCCGAGCAGCGTCATCAGCGTGTCCATGTCGTCCTGGTCGGCTTCGGCATGGTTGGTGTAGCAGACGTCACAGCCGAGCGGCACGCCCATCAGCTTGCCGCAGAAATGGTCCTCCAGACCGGCGCGGATGATCTGCTTGCCGTCATAGAGATATTCCGGGCCGATGAAGCCGACGACGGTGTTGACCAGGAGCGGCTTGAACGGCCGCGCGACGGCATAGGCCCGGGCTTCCAGCGTCTGCTGGTCGACGCCGTGATGGGCGCCGGCGGAGAGCGCGGATCCCTGCCCGGTCTCGAAATACATCACATTGTCGCCGAGCGTGCCGCGCTTCAAGGACAGCGCGGCCTCGCGCCCCTCCTTGAGGACGGCGAGGTCAATGCCGAAGGAGGCGTTGGCGGCCTGCGTGCCGGCGATCGACTGGAAGACTAGATCCACCGGCACGCCGCGATTGATCACCTCGGTGGAGGTGGTGACATGGGTGAGCACGCAGGCCTGGGTCGGGATGTCGAAGCGGGCGATGATGTCGTCGGTGAGCTTCAACAGCTCGCTCAGCACCGGCACGCTGTCCGAGGCGGGGTTGATGCCGATCACCGCGTCGCCGCAGCCATAGAGCAGGCCGTCGAGGATGGAGGCGGTGATGCCGGCGGGGTCGTCGGTCGGGTGGTTGGGCTGGAGGCGTACCGCCATGGTGCCGGGCAGGCCGATGGTGTTACGGAACTTCGTCACCACCCGGCACTTGCGGGCCACCGTGATGAGATCCTGGTTGCGCATGATCTTCGACACGGCGGCCGCCATTTCCGGCGTGATCGCGGGCGCCAGCGCGGCCAAGGCCTGCGGCGAGGCGGCGTCGGAGAGCAGGAAGTCGCGGAAGTCGCCGACCGTCATGTGGGAAATCGGCCGGAAGGCGGCGGCGTCGTGCGTGTCGACGATGAGGCGCGTCACCTCGTCGATCTCATAGGGCACCAGCGCCTCGCTGAGGAAGGTCGCAAGCGGCACCTCGGCAAGGCACATGCGGGCGGCGACGTTCTCCTCCGCCGAGCCGGCGGCGATGCCGGCCAGCATATCGCCGGAACGGATGGGCGTCGCCTTGGCCATCAATTCCTTCAGATCGGCAAAGACGTAAGCGCGCGGCCCGATGAGATGACGATACGGCATATGCCCTCCCCGATCGGCGGCGCTGCCCAATCCGGCGCCATGGCGCGAAAACATACTCCGGCGCGGCCGGCGGCGAAAGACGGCATGCGCGGCTTCGCGGGACGGCCCGAGGCCGGCGGCCAATGTTGCGGGCGGCTGGACGGGATGGCGCGACGCAGCTAGGACGGCGCGCAAAATACCAGATCGAATGGCGAGGAATCGATGGCGACTTTCATCCTCATTCACGGCGCATGGCACTGGGGCGGCTGCTTCGTGCAGGTGGCGAACCGGCTCGCGGCCATGGGCCATGCGGTGATAACGCCGGACATGGCGGGGCACGGCTTCGATCCGACGCCGATCTCCCACATTCCCGACCTGCCGACCTATGGCGCCAGCGCCCGTTCGGCGCTGGAGGAGATCGAGGGCAAGGCCATCATCGTCGGCCACAGCGTCGGCGGTGCCACCGCCAGCTGGCTCGGCGAGCTGATGCCCGAGCGCGTGCAGGCCCTGGTCTATCTCAGCGGCTTCATGGCGCCGAACGGCAAGAGCGCCCGCGATTTCGTGATGACGCAGACCCACCTCAAGCATCCCGCCATCCTGGAGACGCAGGGGATGCTGCGCGTGAACCGCGAGGGGCTGGCGCTGGATTTCTCCAAGCGCCATCTGATCGTGCGCTCGCTCTATTCCGACTGCACGCCGCACCAGATCGAGGTGGCGCTGCCGAACCTCATTCCCGTCACGCCGCATATTCCCTTCGCGGCCATTTCCACCATCACGCCCGCCCGCTACGGCCAGCTTGAGCGGCACTACATCGAATGCCTGGAAGACTGCGCCCTGCCGCTGCCGGTGCAGCGCGAGATGCAGGCGGCGGTGCCGGGCGCCACGGTGCATTCGCTCGACGCCGGCCACTCCCCGTTCTTCAGCCGGCCGGACGAACTGGCGGATATGCTCGACGCGATCGCCTGAGGCTGGCCTCCCCCTTCCCAATCGGGGAGAGGGCTGGGGCGAGGGGTCTTCGACGCGTCCCAATGTCGTCTCCCCTTACCGCCCCGCTTGTGCGGGCCACCTCTTCCCAACGGGGAGAGGGAGGGCGAGAGAGCAAAGCTACCGGCAATCACTCCGCCATGAAGCGGTAGCCGACCCCCGGCTCGGTGCGCAGGATCGCCGGGCGGGTCGGGTCGCGCTCGATCTTCGCCCTGAGCTGGCCGATGAAGACCCGCAGATAATGCAGGTCCTCGCCATGGGCCGGCCCCCAGATGGAGGTGAGCAGCGTGCGGTGCGTGACCACCCTGCCCGCGTGACGCGCCAGCAGCACCAGGAGGTCGTATTCCTTCGGGGTCAGCTTGACCGTCGCGCCGTCCCGGCTGACGAGGCGCCGCAGCGTGTCGATGACGAGGCCGTCGACCTCCACATGATCGGCCTCCGCCTCGGCGGCGAGACGATGGCGCAGCGCGGCGCGGATGCGGGCGGTGAGCTCGCCGATGCCGAAGGGCTTCTCGACATAATCGTCGGCGCCGAGGTCGAGGGCGGCGATCTTCTCCGTCTCGCGGTCGCGGGCCGAGAGAATGATGATCGGCACCTGCGACCAGCCGCGCAGCTGGGCGACGACCTCCTTGCCGTCCATGTCCGGCAGGCCGAGATCGAGAATCACGACGTCGGGCGCCGTCGTCGCCACCGCCTTGAGCGCCGCCGCACCGGTGGCCGCCTCGACGACATCGTAGCCGGCGGCGGTGAGCGCGGGTTTCAGGAAACGCTGGATCTGCGGCTCGTCGTCGACGACGAGGATACGATCGCTCACGCCGGCGGCTCCCCGGTCATCGCCGCGCCGGACGGGATCGGGAAGCGCAGCACCATGCGGGTGCCGCGGCGTCGCGAGGCCGGGCTTTCGGCCCTGATGCTGCCACCCATGGCGTCGACGAAACCTCGTGCGATCGAAAGGCCCAATCCGGTGCCGGGCGGGCGTCCGTCCGGCGTGCCGGGACGAAAGAACTTTTCGAACACCTTGTCGAGGTCTCCCGGCGCGATGCCCTTGCCGGCATCGGTGACGGAGATGACGATCTCGCCGCCTTCCGTGCGGGCGAAGATCCTCACCGGCTCGCCGGCAGCATATTTGGCGGCGTTGTCCAAGAGGTTGAACAGCACCTGGCCCAGCAGCACGCTGTCGCCCTGCATCAGCGGCAGGTCGGGGGCGACGGAGACCTCGACCGCGAGCTGCGGGAAATAGCGGGCGCAACGCTCCATCGCGGCGCGGATGACATCGCCGACATCGATCCAGTCGCGTCGCGCCTCCAGCGTGCCGGCCTCGATGCGGGTCATGTCCAAGAGGTTGGAGACGAAGCGCGACAGCCGCCCGCCCTCCTCCTCGATGGTGGCGAGCAGGTCGTCGCGGCTCGCCGCGTCCATGCGGTCGCCGAGCTGGCGCAGGCTGGTCACGGCGCCGGTGATGGTGGCGAGCGGCGTGCGCAGGTCATGGGAAATGGAGGAGAGCAGCGCGGCGCGCAGGCTGTCGCCCTGCAGCCGCGCGGCCTGGGCGAGGCTTTCCTGCGCCAGCCGGGCGCGGTCGAGCGCGATGGCGGTCTGGTCCATGATCGCCGCCAGCATCGGCTCGGCGGCGCCGTCGAAGGGTTCGCCGTCCCAGCGCAGGCCGAGAATGCCGACCACGCCATGCGGGCTCGTCATCGGCCGGAACTGCCAGCGGCTGGACGGCAGCGTGCCGGTGTCGCGGCCGGCCGCCTCGCGATGTTCGAAGGCCCAGCGCGCGGCGCTCATGTCGCCGACATCGAGATCGGCATCCGGCGGCCAGACGGCGGCGAGGCTCAGCGTGCCGTTCTGCGGGGTGAGCAGCACGGCGGGGCGGTTGAAGCTCTCATGCAATTGCGAGACGGCGGCCCACAGCACGTCGTCCGCCTCGGCATTGCCGGAGAGCTTGCGCGAGAAATCGTAGAGCGATTGCAGGGCGGCGGCCCGCGCGCGCGCCGCGCGCGCCTGCTCGCTCACCCGCGAGGCGAGGCCGCCGGCGAGCAGCGCCGCCAGCAGGAAGACGACGAAGGCGAACACCTCATGCGGCGAGGCGATGGTGAAGGTGTAGAGCGGCGGGATGAAGAAGAAATTATAACCGAGGCCGGACAGGATCGCCGCCATGAAGGCGGCGCCGTAGCCCGCGCGGATGGCGGAGACCACCACCGCCATCAGGAACAGCAGGGAGACGTTCGGCAGGTGCATCACCCGCTCGATGCCGGTGCCGATCAGCGCCGCCATGCCGACGCTGCCCGCCGCGTAAAGGCCGGCCCGGGCGACGTCGCGCGGGCGCTGCACACGCCGGCGCGGGCGCTCCGCCGGTGTCTCGGAGGCATCGCCGGTGACGACATGCACGGCGATGCCGGGAACGCGGGCGACGATCTCGTCGGCCAGCGAGTTCCGCCAGACCAGCGGACGCCGCCGGCGACCGGCGGCGCCGATGACGATCTGGGTGACATGCTCGCGCCGCGCCAGCCGGATGAGTTCGGTGACGAAATCATTCGCAGTGATGCGCCGCGTCTCGGCGCCCAGCCGCTCGGCGAGGCGCAGCAATTCGTCGATGCGTGCCGGGGCGCCCTCCTCCGGCTCGCGGTCGGCGCGCTCCAGCGACACCACGGTCCAGGACGCGTTGAGCCCGGAGGCAAGCCGGCTGGCCTCGCGCACCACCTTCTCCGACAGGGCGTCGGCGCCGACGCAGACCAGCAGCCGCTCGGCCGAGGCCCAGGCGCCCTCGATGGCATGGCCCTTGAGATAATCGACCATGTCGTCGTCGACGCGGTCGGCGGTGCGGCGCAGGGCGAGTTCGCGCAGGGCGGTGAGGTTGCCGAAGCGGAAGAAGCGCTCGGAAGCGCGGCGCGCGCTTTCCGGCAGATAGACCTTGCCGTCCTTCAGCCGCTCGATCAGCTCCGCCGGTGGCAGATCGACCAGAATGACTTCGTCGGCCTTCTGCAGCACGGTGTCCGGCACGCGCTCGCGCACATGGATGCCGGTGATGTTCGCCACCACATCGGCGAGGCTTTCGAGGTGCTGGATGTTCAGCGCCGTCCAGACGTCGATGCCGGCGGCGAGCAATTCCTCGATGTCCTGGAAGCGCTTGGGATGGCGCGATCCTTCAGGGTTCGAAGAGGCCAGCTCGTCGAGGACGAGGATGCGCGGCTTGCGGGCCAGCGCGGCGTCGAGGTCGAAGGTCTCGATGACCCGGCCCTTATAGGGCACGCGCCGGCGCGGCAGGATATCGAGGCCGTCGAGCAGCTCGGCGGTTTCGGTGCGGCCGTGGGTCTCGGCGAGGCCGACCACGATGTCGGCCTTCATCTTGCGGGCGCGGGCGAGCATCGCATAGGTCTTGCCCACCCCCGGCGCGGCGCCGAGGAAGATGGTGAGGCGGCCCCGGCCATCCGCGCGCGAGCCGTCCGCCCGGGTCTCCTGGCGCATGGTCGCCAGCAGCGCGTCCGGGTCCGGCCTGCCCTCGTCGCGGGGCTCGGTTGCCGCCATCTCCTTGGAATCCCGTCAGCTCTTCATCGCATCGAGCGCAAGATTCAGCCTTAGCACATTGACTCGCGGCTCGCCGAGAAAGCCGAGCTCGCGGCCCTGCGCGACGCTCTCGACGAGGGTGCCGACCTCCGCCTCGGAGAGCCCTCGGGCCTTGGCGACCCGGGCGATCTGGGCGCGGGCGTAGTCCGGCGAGATGTCGGGATCGAGCCCCGAGCCGGAGGCGGTGACGGCATCGGCGGGGATGACCCCCTCGATGCCGGCGGCACGCAGCTTCTCGACATCGGCGGCGACCCTGTCCTTCAGCTTGGCCGCGGTCGGGCCGAGATTGGAGCCCGAGGAAGCCCCGGCATTGTAGGGATCCGGCGAGGTGGCGGACGGGCGCGGCCAGAAATAGCGCTCGGAGGCGAAGTTCTGGCCGATGAGCGCGGAGCCTACCACCGTACCGTTGCGGGTGAGGAGACTGCCTTCCGCCTGCCCGGGGAAGACGGTGCCGGCAATGCCGGTGATGGCGAGCGGATAGGCGAGCCCCAGCAGGCCGGTGAGAAGTACGGTGAGGACGATGGCGGGACGAAGATGCTTCAACATGATCACACCAGATGCAGAGCGGCGACGACGAGGTCCACCGCCTTGATGCCGACGAAGGGCAGGACCAGTCCGCCAACGCCGTAGACGAGCAGGTTGCGCCGCAGCAGCGCCGCCGCACCGGACGGGCGGTAGGTGATGCCCCTCAGCGCCAGCGGGATCAGCGCGATGATGATCAGCGCGTTGAAGATCACCGCCGAGAGGATGGCGGATTGCGGCGAGGCGAGCGCCATGATGTTGAGGGCGCCCAGCCCCGGATAGGTGGCGACGAACAGCGCCGGGATGATCGCGAAATATTTCGCGACGTCGTTGGCGATGGAGAAGGTGGTCAGCGAGCCGCGGGTCATCAGCAATTGCTTGCCGATCTCCACGATCTCGATGAGCTTGGTCGGCGAGGAATCGAGGTCGACCATGTTGGCGGCCTCACGCGCGGCCTGGGTGCCGGTCTGCATGGCGACGCCGACATCGGCCTGGGCGAGCGCGGGGGCGTCGTTGGTGCCGTCGCCGCACATGGCGATCAGCCGGCCGCCCTCCTGCTCCTTGCGGATATAGGCGAGCTTGTCCTCCGGCGTTGCCTGGGCGAGGAAGTCGTCGACGCCGGCCTCGGAGGCGATGGCGGCGGCGGTGACCGGGTTGTCGCCCGTCACCATCACCGTGCGGATACCCATGGCGCGCATCTGCGCGAAGCGCTCCTTGATGCCGGGCTTCACCACGTCCTTCAGATGCACCACGCCGAGCAGCCGGTCGCCCTCGGCCACCGCGAGCGGCGTGCCGCCGGAGCGGGCGATGCGGTCCACCGCGGCGCGGAAGGCTTCCGGCGCGCGGGCCGGCTCGACGCCGGCGAAGCGCAGCACCGCATCCACCGCGCCCTTGCGCAGCCGGCGGGTGCCGAGGTCGACGCCCGACAGCCGGGTTTCGGCGGCGAAGGGGATCACCGCGTCCGGCTGCGCGGCCGGCGCCGGCACTTGGTATTCGCCGGTCGCCAGCGCGACGATGGAACGGCCCTCCGGGGTCTCGTCGGCGAGGCTGGCGAGCAGCGCGGCTTCTGCGAGCGCCTTCTCGGTGATGCCGGGCACCGGCAGGAAGTCGGTCGCCATGCGGTTGCCGAAGGTGATGGTGCCGGTCTTGTCGAGCAGCAACGTGTCGACGTCGCCCGCCGCCTCCACCGCCCGCCCGGAGGTGGCGATGACGTTGAAGCGCACCAGCCGGTCCATGCCGGCGATGCCGATGGCCGAGAGCAGGCCACCAATGGTGGTGGGGATCAGCGTCACCAAGAGCGCCGCCAGCACCGTCACCGAAAGAACCGTGCCGGAATAGCCGGCGAGGCCCCACAGCGTCACCACGGCGACGAGGAAGATCAGCGTCAGGCCGGAGAGCAGGATCGACAGGGCGATCTCGTTGGGGGTCTTCTGCCGCTTGGCGCCCTCGATCAGCGCGATCATGCGGTCGACGAAGCCGCCGCCCGGCGCCACCGCGACGCGGATGACCAGCCGGTCGGACAGAAGCTGGGTGCCGCCGGTGACGGCGGAACGGTCGCCGCCGGCCTCGCGGATCACCGGCGCGGATTCGCCGGTGATGGCGCTCTCGTTCACCGAGGCGACGCCTTCGATCACCTCGCCATCGGCGGGGATCAGCTCGCCGGCCTCGACGATGACGACATCGCCGATCTTCAGCGTGGTGGCCGGCACCTTCTCGATGCGGCTGCCCTCGTGCTTCAGCCGCGCGGTAAGCTCGGAGCGGGCGCGCTTCAGGCTGTCGGCCTGTGCCTTGCCCCGCCCTTCCGCCACCGATTCCGCGAAGGTGGCGAACAGCACGGTGAACCACAGCCAGGCGGCGATCTGGCCGGAAAAGCCGGCATCGCCGCTGGTGGCGAGGTCGCGGACGAACAGCAGGGTGACGAGAGCCGCCACCGCCTCGGTGACGAAGATCACCGGATTGCGCATGAGCTGGCGCGGATCGAGCTTGCGGAAGGCGGCGACGACCGCCGGGCCGAGGATCGCCGGGGCGAACAGGCCGGGCGCGGCCGGCGCGTGGGGGGACGTCTTTTGCGACGACATGACGGGAACCTCAGAAAGTCTGGCCGGCGAGCATGGCGAAATGCTCGGCGATCGGCCCGAGGGCGAGCGCGGGGAAGAATTGCAGGCCGCCCAGGATCAGGATGATGCCGATCAAGAGGCCGACGAAGAGCGGGGTGTGGGTGGGAAAGGTGCCGGCGGAGGCCGGCGCCTTCACCTTGGCCGCGATGGAGCCGGCCAGCGCCATGACCGGAACGACATAGGCGAAGCGGCCGAGCAGCATGGCGATGCCGAGGGTGGTGTTGTACCAGGGCGTGTTGCCGGAGAGGCCGCCAAAGGCCGAGCCGTTATTGCCGGCCGCTGAGGTGAAGGCATAGAGGATCTCCGACAGGCCGTGCGGGCCCGGCGTGCCGATGCTGGCGACCGCGACCGGCAGCATGGCCGAGACGGCGGCGAAGCCGAGGATGGCCACCGGCAGGATGAGAATCGCCAGCACGGCGTATTTCATCTCGCGGCCCTCGATCTTCTTGCCGAGGAATTCCGGCGTGCGCCCGACCATCAGGCCGGCGACGAACACCGAGAGCAGCGCGAAGACGATGAGCCCGTAGAGGCCCGAGCCGGTGCCGCCCGGCAGCACTTCGCCCAGCTGGATGAGGAACATCGGCACCAGGCCGCCCAGCGCGGTGAAGGAGCCGTGCATGGCGTTGACGCCGCCATCCGACAGGCCGGTGGTGACTGCCGCGTAGAGGGCGCTGGCGGATTGGCCGAAGCGCACCTCCTTGCCCTCCATGTTGCCCATGGCGGGATCGAGGCCGAGCGAGGTCAGGATCGGGTTGCCGGAGGTCTCCGCCCAATAGGCGAGGCCGACGCCGGCGACCAGCAGCACCGCGATGGTGGCGAGGAACGCCCAGCCCTGCCGGCGGTCGCCGACCATCTGGCCGAAGGTGTAGGCCAGCGCCGCCGAGACGGCGAGCATGACGTAGATGTTGAGCAGGTTGGACAGCGCCGTCGGGTTCTCGAACGGATGCGCGGCATTGACGTTGAAGAAGCCACCGCCATTGGTGCCGATCTGCTTGATCGCCTCCTGGCTCGCCACCGGGCCGAGCGCGAGGGTCTGCTGCGCGCCTTCCAGCGTGGTGGCGGTGACGGAGGCATCGAGCGTCTGCGGCAGCCCCATGGCGACGAAGGCGAGCGCCGTCACCACCGCGAAGGGCAGCAGCACATAGAGATTGGCGCGGACGAGATCGACCCAGAAATTGCCGAGCGTCGCGACCTTGGAGCGCGCGAAGGCGCGGGTGACGGCCATGGCCAGCGCGATGCCGGTCGCCGCCGAGGTGAAGTTGTGCACGGTGAGGCCGGCCATCTGGGTGAGATGGCTCATCGTCGCCTCGCCGGCATAGTTCTGCCAGTTGGTGTTGGTGAGGAAGCTGACCGCGGTGTTGAAGGCGAGGTCCGGCGGCACGGCCGGGAAACCCTGCGGGTTCAGCGGCAGCACATCCTGGAACCGCATGATCGCGTAGAGCGACACGAAGCCGGCGACCGAGAAGGCCAGCATGGCCAGCGTGTAGGCGAGCCAGCCCTGCTCGCGGGTCTCGTCAATGCCGGCCAGGCGGTAGAAGCCCTTCTCGACCGGGGCGAGGACGGGTGTGATGAAGGTGCGCTCGCCGGAGAAGACGCGGGCCATGTAGAGGCCCAGCGGCTTGACGGTGAGGAGCACGGCGAGGAACAGGGCGGCGATCTGCGCCCATCCGACGAGGGTCATGTTGTTCTCTCCCGTCGTTCAGAAACGTTCGGGACGCAGCAGCGTCACCACGAGATAGGCGCCGAGCGCGAACGCCACGGCGAGCCCGAGTAGCGGTTCGATCATGATGGGCGGCCTCACGACAGCCGGGCGAGCAGGCGGGCATAGACGCCGAGCGCGGCCAGCGCGGCGATGCCGACAAGGAGAAAAACGACGTCTGCCATGGCAGAGCTCCCAAGGTTGCAGGGTCGCGGGAGACTGCTCCCGAGGCGGGTCAGGTTTCGATTGCGGATGCACGGGCCCGGCATAAGGAAAGCGTAAAGACACGGCGGCGTGCCGGCGCCCGTCTCGGGGCGGGCCTGCCGCTGTCGGCGTGCCATCCGCGGAGGGCTTGCCGCGCCATGCGATCGCCATCGACGTTCCGAATGGCCCCTATCGGAACATCTCGTTTCCCGATGCCGACCCCCTCGCCTATGGTCGCGCGACTTTTACGGACCGAGCGTTCCCAGAGGCCGAGATGAGCCAGAATTCCCTGTCAGGCGGCAATGCCGCCCTCCCCGATTCCGGCCCCGCCGAGGGCGCCGGCGCGGTGTCGGGCCGCCAGCTCTTCGCGCTGGTGCTGGCCTTCTGCCTGCTGTGGTCCTCGGCCTTCGCCTTCGCCAAGATGGCGCTGATGGACTGCCCGCCGCTGATCCTGCTGGTGCTGCGCCTCACGCTGGCCGGCGGCATCATGATGGCGCTGGCGGTGAAGGTAGACGGCCGGGCCCGGCTCGCCAGCATGCGCCGGCGCGACGTCTGGGCGCTGATGCTGTGCGGCGTGCTCAACAACGCCGTCTATCTCGGGGTGAACTGGACGGCGCTGACCTTCACCTCCTCGGCCTTCAATGCGGTGCTGATCAGCTGCAACCCGCTGGTGGTGGCGCTGCTGGCCGGGCCGCTGCTCGGCGAAAGGCTGAACCTCACCAAATGGATCGGGCTGGGGCTGGGGCTGGTCGGCGTCGTCATCGTGCTGCGCTCGCGCCTCGCCGGCGGCCACGAGGACCCCTTCGGCACGCTGCTGATCGGCATCGGCATGCTCGGGCTGGCCGCCGGCACGCTGGCCTTCAAATATTTCAAGCCGCGCGGCGGGGTGTGGACCGGCAATGCGGTGCAGTGCCTCACCGGGGCGGCGGTGCTGCTGCCCTTCGCGGCGGCGACCGAAAGCCTCGCCGACGTGCATGTCACGCAGGGGTTCCTGGTTGGCCTCGGCATCCTCGTCTTCGCGGTGTCGATCGGCGGCTACGGGCTGTGGTTCTACCTGCTGACCCGCGCGAGTGCCACCACCGCCTCCAGCCTGCATTTCGCCATGCCGCCGCTGGGGCTGTTCTTCGGCTGGCTGCTGCTGGGCGAACAGGTGCCGCCGCTGGATTTCCTCGGCATCGCGCCGATCGCGCTCGGCATCTGGCTGGTGACGCGGTCCGGGCGCCGGGCAAGGCCCGCGGCGCTCGCGGAGGGTGCCAAGGAAGGCCGGGCCTGAGGGTGGTGGGGGCTGGAAACGGAGTGGTTGCACCTTTTGAGAAAAGAGGTACAACCCATGCCGTTTCCTGCGGGCCAACCAAGCGGAGCTCCCCATGGCCACCACCACCATCGGCCTGAAGATCGACGAGGAGCTGCGGGCGCGGCTCAAGGCTGCGGCCGAGGGCCAGGGACGCACCCCGCATTCGCTGCTGAAGCAGGCGGTGGTCGGCATCATCGAGCGCATCGAGCAGGGTCTACCGATCGATCCCGAGCCGGCGGATCCCGATGCGGCGGCGCATCACCTGGAGAGCGAAAGCCCGTTCCTGCCCTTCGCCCGTGGGGTGAAGCCGCAAAGCGTGCTGCGCGCCCGCATCACCAACGCCTACCGCATGCCGGAGACCGAGGCGGTTTCCATACTGCTGCCGGCCGCCACCCTGCCCGCGGCCAAGGCGGATGCGGCGCGGGAGCGTGCGGGCGCGCTGGTGGCCGCCTTGCGCGCCAAGGGGCAGCAGGGGGCGGTGGAAGGGCTGATCCACGAATATGCCCTTTCCAGCCAGGAGGGCGTGGCGCTGATGTGCCTCGCCGAGGCGCTGCTGCGCATTCCCGACCGCGCCACCCGCGACGCGCTGATCCGCGACAAGATCGGCCATGGCGACTGGCAGGCGCATGTCGGGCATTCGCCGTCGCTGTTCGTCAATGCCGCCACCTGGGGGCTGGTGCTCACCGGCAAGCTGACCACCACCAATAGCGAGGCGGGGCTGACCGGGGCGCTGACCAAGCTGATCGGTCGCGGCGGCGAGCCGCTGATCCGCAAGGGCGTGGATGTGGCCATGCGGATGATGGGCGAGCAGTTCGTCACCGGCCAGACCATCTCGGAAGCGCTGGCGAACAGCCGCGCCATGGAGGCCAGGGGCTTCCGCTATTCCTACGACATGCTCGGCGAGGCGGCGACCACGGCGGAGGACGCCGCGCGGTATTTAGCCGACTATGAGCAGGCGATCCACGCCATCGGCAAGGCCTCGGCCGGGCGCGGCATCTATGAGGGGCCGGGCATCTCCATCAAGCTGTCGGCGCTGCATCCGCGCTATGCCCGCGCCAAATATGAGCGGGTGATCGGCGAATTGCTGCCCCGGGTGATCTCGCTTGCCCGCCTCGCCCGGCACTACGACATCGGCCTCAACATCGATGCCGAGGAAGCCGACCGGCTGGAACTGTCGCTCGACCTGATGGAGGCGCTGTGCTTCGAGGAGAGCCTCGCCGGCTGGAACGGCATCGGCTTCGTGGTGCAGGCCTATCAGAAGCGCTGCCCCTATGTGATCGACTATCTGATCGACCTCGCCCGCCGCTCCGGCCACCGGCTGATGATCCGGCTGGTAAAGGGCGCCTATTGGGACAGCGAGATCAAGCGCGCGCAGGTGGACGGGCTGGAAGGCTTCCCGGTCTATACCCGCAAGGTGCACACTGACGTGTCGTACCTCGCCTGCGCCCGCAAGCTGCTCGGCGCGGCGGACGCGGTGTTCCCGCAATTCGCCACCCACAACGCCCAGACGCTGGCGAGCATCCACGAGCTGGCCGGGCCGAACTATTATGGCGGCCAGTACGAGTTCCAGTGCCTGCACGGCATGGGCGAGCCGCTCTATGAGGAAGTGGTCGGCAAGGACAGGCTGAACCGGCCGTGCCGCATCTATGCGCCGGTCGGCACCCATGAGACGCTGCTCGCCTATCTGGTGCGCCGGCTCTTGGAGAACGGCGCCAACTCCTCCTTCGTAAACCGCATCGCCGACGAGAAGGTGCCGGTGGCGGAACTCGTCGAGGCGCCGGCCGAGGTGGCCGGCCGCATCGAGCCGGTGGGCGCGCCGCATCCGAAGATCGCCGCGCCGTCCGAGCTGTTCGGCGACGCGCGGAAGAATTCGCAGGGGCTCGACCTTTCCAACGAGCAGCGGCTCGCCTCCTTGGCGGCGGCGCTGCTCGCCGGCTCGGCGCAGGCGCTGAAGGCGGTGCCGCTGCTGGGTGACGGGGCTGCCGAAGGCATCGTCCGCGAGATCCGCAACCCGGCCGACCGGCGCGACCTGGTCGGCACGGTGGAGGACGCGACACCGGAATTGTGCGCCCACGCCATGGAGCTGGCGGTGGCGGCGGCGCCGATCTGGCAGGCGACCACGCCGGCCGAGCGGGCGGCGTGTCTCTTCCGCGCCGCCGATGCCTTCGAGGCGCGGATGCCGGAGCTGATCGGCATCGTGGTGCGCGAGGCCGGCAAGTCCTACCCCAACGCGGTGGGCGAGGTGCGCGAGGCGGTCGACTTCCTGCGCTATTACGGCGCGCAGGTGCGCGACACTTTCTCCAACGACACCCATCGCCCGCTGGGACCGGTGGTGTGCATCAGCCCGTGGAACTTCCCGCTCGCCATCTTCACCGGGCAGGTGGCCGCCGCGCTGGCCGCCGGCAACCCGGTGCTGGCCAAGCCCGCCGAGGAGACGCCGCTGATCGCCCATGCGGCGGTGAGGATCCTGCACGAGGCCGGGGTGCCGGCCGGCGCGCTGCAAGTGCTGCCGGGCGCCGGGGATGTCGGCGCGGCGCTGGTGGGCGATGCACGCACCCGCGGGGTGATGTTCACCGGCTCCACCGAGGTGGCACGGCTGATCCAGCGCCAGCTCGCCGGACGGCTGCGCCCCGACGGCCAGCCGATCCCGCTGATCGCCGAGACCGGCGGGCAGAACGCGATGATCGTCGATTCTTCCGCGCTCGCCGAGCAGGTGGTGGCCGACGTCATCGCCTCCGCCTTCGATTCGGCCGGCCAGCGCTGCTCGGCGCTGCGCATCCTCTGCCTGCAGGAGGATATCGCCGAGCGGACGCTGAGCATGCTCAAGGGCGCGCTGCACGAGCTCGCCATCGGCAACCCGGTGTATCTGTCGACCGATGTCGGGCCGGTGATCACCACGGAAGCGCAGGCGACCATCGAGGCGCATATCGAGCGCATGCGCGCGGCGGGACGGCGCGTCGAGCAACTGGCACTCGCCGAGGACTGCGCGCATGGCAGCTTCGTGCCGCCGACGCTGATCGAGATCGGCTCCACCGCCGAGCTGACGCGCGAGGTGTTCGGCCCGGTGCTGCATGTGCTGCGCTACAAGCGGGACGAGATCGGCGCGCTGATCGAAGCGGTGAACGCCACTGGCTACGGCCTCACCTTCGGCCTGCATACCCGCATCGACGAGACCATCGCCGAAGTGACCCGCCGCATCGAGGCCGGCAATCTCTATGTGAACCGCAACATCATCGGCGCGGTGGTGGGGGTGCAGCCCTTCGGCGGGCATGGGCTTTCCGGCACCGGGCCGAAGGCGGGCGGGCCGCTCTATCTCGGCCGGCTGCTCGCCACCCGCCCGACTCCCGGCCTGCCGGAGGTCTCGGCGGAAGCGGCCGAGGCGGCGCGGCTGTGGACGGACTTCGTGGCCAATCCCGAGGCGCGGGCGCTGTGCGGCGCGGTGCTCGCGGCGCCGGGGCTGCCGGCGTCGACCGTGCTGGCCGGCCCTGTCGGCGAGCGCAACGCCTATGAGCTCGCCCCGCGCGGTACCGTTCTCTGCCTGGCCCAGACGGAGGCGGGGCTCGCCGTGCAGGTCTGCTCCGCGCTGGCGACCGGCAACCGCGTGCTCATCGGCAGCGCCACCCTGCCGGCGTTGCCGCAGGCGCTGAAGCGACTGGTGGCGGCGACCGACGACCTCGGCGCCGCGCGGTTCGACGCCGTGCTGTTCGAGGGCGATGGCGACGCCCTGCGGGCGCTCAACGAGCAGGTGGCCGGCCGCGAGGGGCCGATCGTGCTGGTGCACGGCCTTACCCCGGACGATCTCGCCCGCGGGGCCGGCTATCCGCTCGACCTGCTGGTGGAGGAACGCTCGATCAGCACCAACACCGCGGCGGCCGGCGGCAATGCCAGCCTGATGAGCATCGGGTGAGGGCGGGCCCTCCCGGACATTTCCCCCGGAGAGCGGCGTCATCCTGGGAGGGCGGCAATTTTCTTTGCTCTCCCCGGTGGGGAGAGGTAACCCGCGCGGCGGGTCGTTGGGGCGACAATTTTGTGGAGCGCAAGAAGGCCCCTCACCCCACCCCTCTCCCCGACGGGGAGAGGGAGCTTCGCCGCTCCTTCGGCAATGACGGGCTGGACGTCGAGGCGCCGGGGCGGGGCCGGCCCCGAGACGCCCCTACCGGGCGCGCTCAAGCGAGCATCCTTCGAGGCTCGCTGCGCTCGCGCCTCAGGATGAGGGGGCTGGAGGTGCGAAAGCCGGTTCGTCGCCCGCTTCCCGACAACCACCTCGGGAGGACGGCGTACCCGCGGAAAACAGAGCGGCGATGCCGGCCGGCTGGGCATCGGGCGGCGCTGCACAGATAAATGGCGTCGCAGATGTCGCGCCCCCTCCCCGACCCGCGCCGGGCCGGATAGATTTCCTCTTCCCTTGGTGAAGAGGACCTCATGTCGGACCAGGACAAGCTCGCGCAGCTGCGGGCGAAATATGCCGGCGTCGCCGGCGGTGTCGTCTACGATCCCACCTTCAAGCGCGTCGCCGAACTGCAGTTCAAGGACGGCGAGAAGCGGGTCTGGCCCTGGGCGGGCGCCGCCACCCTGCTCGACGCTCCCTACCGGCCGGAGGTGCAGGAGCTCGCCGATTTCGGCGGCCTCGACATGGCGCTGATCGGCGTGCCGATGGATCTCGGCGTGACGAATCGCGCCGGCGCCCGGCTCGGGCCGCGCGCGGTGCGTGCCATCGAGCGCGTCGGGCCCTATGAGCATGTGCTCGGCATGGTGCCCGCCGCCGAGGTGAAGGC
This sequence comes from Ancylobacter oerskovii, assembly GCF_018390555.1. Lineage (GTDB taxonomy): Bacteria > Pseudomonadota > Alphaproteobacteria > Rhizobiales > Xanthobacteraceae > Ancylobacter > Ancylobacter oerskovii. The sequence continues at coordinate 160,241 of NZ_JAHBGB010000006.1, forward strand.
CGCCGACATCGGCGACGTGCCGTTCCGCTCGCGCTTCAGCCTCGACGAGTGCCACGCGGATATCGAGGCCTTCTACAAGAAGGTGGTCGGCGCCGGGGTGATCCCGCTCTCGGTGGGCGGCGACCACTCGATCACCGGCTCGATCCTGAAGGCGGTCGGCGAGACGCGGCCGGTGGGCATGCTGCATATCGACGCCCATTGCGACACCTCGGGCACCTATGAGGGCGCGAAGTTCCACCATGGCGGGCCGTTCCGCAACGCCGTGCTCGACGGCGTGCTCGATCCCGAGCGCACCATCCAGATCGGCATTCGCGGCGGGGCGGAATTCCTGTGGGAGTTCTCCTATGAGAGCGGCATGACCGTCATCCACGCCGAGGAGGTCACCGGCATGGGCGTGCCGGCGATCATCGCCAAGGCGAAGCAGGTGCTGGGCGACGGGCCGGTCTATGTCTCCTTCGACGTCGACAGCCTCGACCCGGCCTTCGCGCCCGGCACCGGCACGCCGGAGATCGGCGGGCTCACCTCGCGCGAGGTGCTGGAGCTGCTGCGCGGCCTCAACGGCCTCGACGTGGTGGGCGGCGACGTGGTCGAGGTGGCGCCGCAATATGACGCCACCTCCAACACCGCCCATGCGGCGGCGCAGGTGCTGTTCGAGATCTTCTGCATGGCGGTGACGGCCCACAAGGCACGGAAGGAAAGCTGATGCGCCTCGCCATGCTGCAGACGGCGGGAGACCGGCACGGCAATCCCGCCGCCAATCTCGACCGCCTCGGCGCGGCGGCGCAGCAGGCGGCGGCCTCCGGTGCCGACCTGCTGCTGGCGCCGGAGATGTTCCTCTCCGGCTACAATATCGGCCGCGCCGCGCTGCAGGCGCGTGCCGAGGCGCCGGACGGCCCCGCCGCCCGGCATGCCGCCATCCTCGCCCGCCGGCACGGCATCGCGCTCGCCTATGGCTATCCCGAGCGCGGGCCGGATGGGGCGATCTACAATGCGGCGCGCCTCGTGGACCGTACCGGGCAGGTGCGCCTCACCTATCGCAAGACGCATCTCTACGGCGCGCTGGACCGCGACATGTTCGCGGCCGGCGACGGGCTCGGAGCGATCGCCGAGATCGCCGGGCTGAAGATGGGCCTGCTGATCTGCTACGACATCGAGTTCCCGGAGGCGGCGCGGGCGCTGGCGCTCGCCGGCGCCGACCTGATCCTGGTGCCGACCGCCAACATGAAGCCCTTTGTCGGTGTCTCCAATGTGGTGGTGCCGGCGCGGGCCTTCGAGAACCTCGTCTATGTCGCCTATGCCAACCGCGTCGGCTCGGAGGGCGAGCTCACCTATCTCGGCATGAGCTGCGTCGGCGAGCCCAATGGCGGGCATCTGGTGCTGGCCGGCGAGGAGGACGGGTTGATCTATGCCGATCTCGACCCGGCGGCGCTCAAGGCGGCGCGGGCCGCCAACGGCCATCTCGCCGACCGCCGGCCGGAACTCTATACCGCCCTCGCCTCCCGCTGACCGGCGGCGCAGGCGCCTACAAATGAAAAGGCGCGCCGTCCGGGGACGGCGCGCCTTCGTGTTTTGAGGCCGGAGCTCAGTGCGCCGGCTGGCTGCTGGCCGCCGGCACCGGGCTCGCCGCCGCCTCGGTGGCGGTCTGGGCGATGAAGCGGGCGCGCAGCGGCTTTAGCACGAACAGGGCGAGCAGCGCCGCCACGGCGTTGAGGCCGACGGCGACGGCGAACACCGCGTACCAGCCATAGGCGGCGGCGATGACGCTGGCGATCGGCACCAGCAGCGCCGCCGTGCCCTTGGCGGTGTAGAGCATGCCGGCATTGGTCGCCGCGAACTTCGAGCCGAAGGTGTCGCCGCAGGTCGCCGGGAACAGCGAGTAGATCTCGCCGAACACGCCGAAGAAGCAGGCGGTGGCGATGACGAACACCAGCGGGTTCGAGCCGTGGAAGACCAGGATCAGCAGCATCACCGCGGCGGTGCCGAAGGCGATGAACATGGTGTTCTCACGGCCGATGCGGTCCGACACATAGCCGAACATCGGACGGCCGAAGCCGTCGAAGATGCGGTCGAGCGAGATGGCCAGCGTCAGCGCCGCCGCCGAGATGCCCATGATCGAGACCGGCGTGTTGGCCACGCCGAGGTCGTGGGCGATCGGGCCGATCTGCGCCGCCGCCATCAGGCCACCCGAGGCCACCATGACGAACATGAGATAGAGCAGCCAGAACACCGGCTTGCCGAGGGTCTGCGAGGGCTGGTAGTCGACCTTGCTCTGCGGCAGCGACGACAGCTTCTTCGGCGGCGCGATCTTGTTGCGCGGCGGATAGAGGAACTGCGCCAGCACGAGGACGACGATGCCCTGGCCGATGCCGAAATACAGGAACGCGCTCTCATAGCCCGAGGCGGCGATCATGTTGGCGATCGGCACCACGGTGATGGCGGCGCCGGCGCCGAAGCCGGCCGCGGTGGCGCCGGCGGCGAGGCCGCGGCGATAGGGGAACCACTTCAGCGCGTTACCGACGCAGGTGCCGTAGATCGAGCCGGCGCCGATGCCGCCGAAGATGGCGCCGGCATAGAGCATCGCCAGCGACGAGGCGTAGGCATTGGTGATCCACGACAGGGCGATCATGAAGCCGCCGAAGGTGATCACGATGCGCGGGCCGTAGCGATCCACGAACCACGCCTCGACCGGCACCAGCCAGGTCTCGGTGAGCACGAAGATGGTGAAGGCGGTCTGGATGGCCGCACGGCCCCACTGGTGCTTGGCGTCGATGGGATCGACGAACAGCGTCCAGCCATATTGAAGATTGGCGATCATCGCCATGCACAGAACGCCGCAAGCGAGCTGAACCCAGGGCTCCCACGGGCGCGTCGCCTTAACTGTGGCCTGCATGATTTCTTTCCTCGACCTGAATGCTGACATTCACGGCTCTTGTTCCGGCCGCTTGGGGACGAGACGCCCGCAGGCGCCGCCCGATCACGAAGCTCCACACAGGATCGAGCAGTTCCCCTGAGGCTGCCTGATTCACCGTGACCCAAGGTAAAACATTACGATCGGTCAGGTCGAAACGGATCCATATGCGTCTTTTCACTACCGTACACAAAATACCACGGTAGGAATACTGACAAAATTAAACTTTTTGATAGGCGAAATGCAAAGTGTTCACTTGGATGTAGGCGAGCATATCTTGGATTGAGGCGAAACATACTTTGATATCGTGAAGAGGAAACCTAAGTATTATCCTGAGCACTCGGCCATTACGACAGGGCGCGCCGGGATATGGCGCCGGATGTGACGCAGGGTTTCGACATGCCGGACGACGGCCGGCGCGCGTCTCGATTGCGGGGATGCGGCGGCGTCACCTGCGGCAGGACGACACATCACGCAGAGGCACCGGCTGCCGACGCTGCGGCAAGGCGGTGAGGTAGCGGGTGGAACCCGGAGGCGCCGATCGGCGTTCGTTCAGGGCTCGCCGCGCGGCGAGCCCCGCATCGATCCCGATGCGCGGACCCGAGTCGGGGCCGCGCCGCCTTGAGGAGACGAGATGAACCGATCGGTCCTTTATGCCGTCATCGCCGTGCTGGTGGTCGTGGCGGGCGTGTTCGCCTATCAGGCCTATCAGCGCGACCAGAACACGCTGCAGATCGAGGTCGGGCCCAAGGGCGTGAAGGTCGATCCGCCGGGCTGATCCGGCGACGCGGCGCGACGGCGGCCGGCGTCAGATAACCGCCAGCGCGCCCTGATAGAGCATCCAGGTCAGCAGCCCCATGACGCCGGCGCTGATGGCGGTGGCGACGATGCCGGCGCAGATGAAGGCGCCGTCGCGCTCGACGAGGCCGAGGCCGAGGATGCACACGGCGATTCCCGGCGGCAGATTGCCGAAGATCGGGATCGGCAGCAGCAGCAGCAGGCCGAGCAGCAGCACCAGCCCGCCCAGCACCAGACGCGCCGAGCCGTTGGAAAAATAATGCAGGCGGGGGCGCGAATAGCCCTCGAAGCGTCGCACCCACGGCAGGGCGCCGTTGACGATCTTTTCCAGCAGCGCCCGCGAGAAGGTGCGCCGGGCGATCCAGCCCGGCAGCCACAGCTCGTCGCGCCCCATCATCATCTGCACGCCGACAAGGCAGAGCAGCAGGCCGCAGATGACCGGAATGCCCGGCGGCATCGGCAGGCAATTGGGCAGGCCGAGCAGCAGGATCGATAGGCCAAAGGCGCGGTTGCGCAGCGCGTGGACGACCTCGCCGACGCCGATCCGGTCCGCCGAATGGGCCGTCGCGAGAGCGCTGAGCAACTCCGACGTGCGCGGAGAACGATGATCCACCAGCCCTACCAAATGCCTCAAACACCCCGAGGCGCCCGCGAGGGCACCCTTGTTTCCGGTGACCTCTTAACACGCGGAAAGCGGCAATGAGAGGGCATTTTGCCGTCGAGCCCGCCGGCGCGGCGGTGCCGCTGGGTCAGTTGAGGCGGAAAATCCCGTCCACGGAGCGCAGCTCCGCAGGCTTGATCAGGCGCGAATGGGCGACGGTGACGGAGTGCACGGGCCCCTCCAGCTCGCGGGCCCAGAAGTCGAGGAAACGCTTGAGCTCCGGGAAATGCGGGAAGAGATCATAGTGCTGCCAGAGATAGCTCTGCAGCAGCGCGGGATGATCGGGCATGCGGTAGAGGATGTGGGCGGTGGTCAGGCCGTAGCCGCCCATCTGCTTCACGAAATCCGCCGAGACCGGCGTAGCATCGGATGCCATGCGGAACCTCCTTTCGCGAACATGCCGGGGCATGATGAGCGTGCCCATAGGGGCCCGGCAAGAGCAAAAATTGGATTTCGCGTTCGATATCAATGCATTGTCAGCATATGCGACAGAGTGCTGACAGGAGGGGCGCCGCAGGGGCTGGCACTCTCCTTCCGTGACTGCCAGATTTTTGCCCTCGCCCCCTTGCGCGCGTAGCGGCAGCCTCCTAGATGGTCGCCGACGATGCCCGGAGCGGGACCCGCATCCGCGGCCCGCCTCCGGCGTCGTTCGGCAAATTCACCGCTCGTTCAAGACTTTCTGGAGAGAACCGATGAAGTTCCGTCCCCTGCATGACCGCGTGGTGGTCAAGCGTGTCGACGCGGAAGAGAAGACCGCCGGCGGGATCATCATTCCCGACAGCGCCAAGGAAAAGCCCTCCCAGGGCGAAGTGGTCGCCGTCGGCCCCGGCGCCCGCGACGACGCCGGCAAGCTGGTCCCGCTCGACGTGAAGGCCGGCGACCGCGTGCTGTTCGGCAAGTGGTCCGGTACCGAGGTGAAGCTCGACGGCGTCGACTACCTCATCATGAAGGAATCCGACATCCTCGGCATCGTCGAGGGCGCCGGCTCGGCCAAGAAGGCCGCGTGATCCCGACGATTGCGTGATCGACCGGAGCCCGAGCCCGGCCCTCCCCCGAGCGCCGCGCGGCCAAGGCTCCCGAACCGCGAAACACACACGACACTCGGAGTTTCAGGACATGTCTGCCAAGGAAGTTAAGTTCTCCGGCGATGCGCGCGACAAGATGCTGCGCGGCGTCGACATCCTCGCCAATGCCGTGAAGGTGACGCTGGGTCCCAAGGGCCGCAACGTCGTGATCGAGAAGTCCTTCGGCGCCCCGCGCATCACCAAGGACGGCGTCACCGTCGCCAAGGAGATCGAGCTCGAGGACAAGTTCGAGAACATGGGCGCCCAGATGGTGCGCGAAGTGGCCTCGAAGTCCAACGACCTCGCCGGCGACGGCACCACCACCGCCACCGTGCTCGCCCAGGCGATCGTCCGTGAAGGCGCCAAGTCCGTGGCCGCCGGCATGAACCCGATGGACCTGAAGCGCGGCATCGACCTCGCGGTCGAGGCCATCGTGGCGGACCTCAAGAAGAACGCCAAGAAGGTGACCTCGAACGACGAGATCGCCCAGGTCGGCACCATCTCCGCCAATGGCGACGCCGAGGTCGGCAAGTTCCTCGCCGAGGCGATGCAGAAGGTCGGCAACGAGGGTGTCATCACCGTCGAGGAAGCCAAGACCGCCGAGACCGAGCTCGACGTCGTCGAAGGCATGCAGTTCGACCGCGGCTATCTCTCCCCCTACTTCATCACCAATGCCGAGAAGATGCGCGTGGAGTTCGAGGATCCCTACATCCTCATTCACGAGAAGAAGCTCTCGGGCCTGCAGGAGCTGCTGCCGGTTCTCGAAGCCGTGGTGCAGACCTCCAAGCCGCTGCTGATCATCGCCGAGGACATCGAGGGTGAAGCCCTTGCGACCCTCGTCGTCAACAAGCTGCGCGGCGGCCTGAAGGTCGCAGCCGTGAAGGCGCCGGGCTTCGGCGACCGTCGCAAGGCCATGCTGCAGGACATCGCCATCCTGACCGGCGGCACCGCGATCTCCGACGATCTCGGCATCAAGCTCGACACCGTGACCCTCGACATGCTCGGCCGCGCCAAGAAGGTGGTGATCGAGAAGGAGAACACCACGATCGTCGACGGCTCGGGCAAGAAGAAGGACATCGAGAGCCGCGTGGCGCAGATCAAGGCGCAGATCGAGGAGACCACCTCGGACTACGACCGCGAGAAGCTGCAGGAGCGCCTCGCCAAGCTCGCGGGCGGCGTCGCGGTGATCCGCGTCGGCGGCGCGACCGAGATCGAGGTGAAGGAAAAGAAGGACCGCGTCGACGACGCGCTGCACGCGACCCGCGCGGCCGTCGAAGAAGGCATCCTGCCGGGCGGCGGCGTCGCCCTGCTGCGCGCCATCAAGGCGCTGGACGGCGTCAAGACCGCCAATGCCGACCAGAAGACCGGCGTCGAGATCGTCCGCAAGGCGGTGCAGTATCCGGCTCGCCAGATCGCGTCCAACGCCGGCGAGGACGGCTCGCTGATCGTTGGCCGCATCCTGGAGAAGGACACCTACGCCTACGGCTTCAACGCCCAGTCCGGCGAATATGTCGACATGTACAAGGCCGGCGTCATCGACCCGGCCAAGGTGCTGCGCTCGGCGATCCAGAACGCGTCGTCGGTGGCCTCGCTGCTGATCACCACCGAGGCGATGATCGCCGAGACGCCCAAGAAGGCCGGTGCGGCCCCGGCCATGCCGGGCGGCGGCATGGGCGGCATGGGCGGCATGGATTTCTGACGAAATCCAAACCGCCCACGCGGTTCGACGTGCCGAAGCCGGGCAAGCCCGACTTCGGTGGCGGCATGGATTTCCGATCGAGGTCCAGATCGCCTGCCGGCGTTTCGCCGGTGACCGACATGGGCGGGCAGCGGTACATCATGAAGAAGGGGCGCGGCGCGAGCCGTGCCCCTTTCTTCTTTGTGTCCCTGCCGTGACCCGTCAGGCGGCCTCGCGCCCGATGCCGGCGGCTTCGTCGAGGTCGGCGTCGGCGCTGTCGTGCTCATGCGCCCGGTCGAGATTGAGACCCTTGGTCTCGATGCGGAACGTCCAGGTCACCACGGCGCCCAGCACCGAGGTGACGGCGAGGCCGTAGAGCAGAGCGGTCGTCCCCACCCCGGCGAGCAGGATCGGGAACAGGAAGGCGGTCAGCACCGCTCCCACCTTGCCGAAGGCCGCCGCGAGACCCGCGCCCTTGCCGCGTATCGCCGTCGGGAACACCTCGCCCGCCAGCAGATAGGTCTGCGCGTTCGGCCCGAGATTGGTCATGAAGTTGAACAGCATGAAGCCGGCGAAGATGAGAAGGGTGCGCACGGGATCGGCATATTGCGTCGAGAAGGACGCGACGAGCAGCCCGACCGCGCAGCCGACGAAGCCGATCACCTGCAGGGGGATGCGTCCGACCCGATCGGCCAGCATCACCGCGGCCACGATGCCGGCGATGAGCAGGAGGTCGATCAGCGCCGCGCCCTCGGCGGCCAGGATCTGGTTGGCGATGACGTCGGTGACGTCATGCGTCTGCGTCGCGGCATGGCCGAGCGCCGCCGCCAATATGGTGGGCGTGAACAGCCCGATGCCATAGGTGCCGAGATCCTGAAGGAACCAGGGCACCGAAGCGAGGATGGTGGCGCGCCGGTTGCGGGCGGTGAACAGCGCGGCCCAGCCGCCGGCGGCATGGCGCCGTCCGGGAGCGTCCTGCCGGGAGAGGCGGATCTCGCGCGGATAGCTCGGCTCGCGCCGCAGCAGCCTGGCCGTCTCGCGCTCGGCCTCCTCGACGCGTCCATGCGCGAACAGCCAGGGCGCGCTTTCGGTGACGTAGAAGCGCGCCAGCGTCACCAGTGCCGCCGGGATGATGGCGGTGGCGTACATCCACCGCCAGGCGGAGATGTCCGGCAGGTTGGCCAGCACGAGATAGCCCACCGCGCTCCCGGCCAGCGCCCCCAGCGCCTGGAAGCCGAAGGCGCCGAGCACCAGACGGCCGCGGGCCGAGCTCGGAATGCTTTCCGAGATGATCAGATGCGCGGTGGGATAATCGCAGCCGAGGGCCAGGCCGACGCCGAACAGGAACAGCACGAGCCAGGGATAGCTGGGGCTGAGCGCCAGCAGCACCAGGAACACCATGAAGATGACCATCTCGGCCACGAACATGCATTTGCGGCCGAAGGTGTCCGACAGGCCGCCGAGCCCCAGCGCGCCGACCAGGATGCCGGCGAGCGAGGCGGCACCCACCACGCCGTGCTGGGCGGCGTTCATGTCGAACTCGATGGCGATGAGCGGCATCGCCACCGCGGTCATGAACACCACCAGCCCCTCGAAGAACTTGCCGAAGGCGGCCAGCCACCAGATGCGCCACTGCATGGCGGTCATCGGCGCATAGCCGACCGGGGTGCCGTCGGCCCAGAGCGGCGATTCGTCGATATAGTCCTGTACCCGTCTGGCCGAACCGCCCGCCTGCTCCATCCCGCGCCCCCGAAACCGCCCGTCACGCCATCCGTTAGGCCGGCGAGGTGAACCGGCTGTGACAGGCCGGCAGCATCCGCCCGGCCCTGTCGCCCCTCAGTCCAGCGTCTGCCGGAACCGCCGCACGGCGATGAACATGGCTACCAGCATGATGGCGCCCATCGCCAGGATATCCTGCGCGAGATCGCCGCTGTCGGCACCCTTGAGCATGATGCCGCGCACCATGCGCAGATAATGCGTCAGCGGCATCGTCTCGGCGAGCCATTGCGCCCAGAGCGGCATGCCGGCGAAGGGGAACATGAAGCCGGACAGGAGGATGTTGGGCAGGAAGTACATGAAGGTCATCTGCACCGCCTGCAGCTGGTTCTGCGCCAGCGTCGAGAAGGTGTAGCCGATCGACAGATTGGCGACGATGAACAGCACGGTGAGCGCGGTGAGCAGCCAGGCCGAGCCGATCATCGGCACGTCGAACAGGAAGCGCCCCGCGCCGACGATCAGCAGCGCCTGCCCCGCCCCCACCAGCACATAGGGCGCGATCTTGCCGAGCATCACCTCCACCGGCCGGATCGGCATGGCGAGCAGCGTCTCCATGGTGCCGCGCTCGATCTCGCGCGTCACCGACAGCGCGGTGAAGATCAGCATGGTCATGGTGAGGATGGTGCCGAGCAGGCCGGGCACGATGTTGAGCTGCGTCACCGCCGCCGGGTTGTAGCGTGCATGGGTGACGATCTGGAAGGCCGGCGGGGCGCTCTCCAGCCCGGAGCCCTCCGGCCCGCCTTCCACTGCGAAGCGCTCGCGCTTCACCGCGCTGTCGACCAGGGCATTGAGCGCGGCAATGGCGCTGCCGGAGGCGACGGGATCGGTGGCGTCGGCGGCGACCAGCATGGAGGGGCTCTCGCCGCGCCGCACCGCCCGCTCGAAGCCGACGGGGATCTCCACGATGAAGGACACCTCCCCCGCCAGCATCTGGTGATCCGCCTCGGCAGCGCTTCCTGGGTGGCTCACCACTTCGAAATATCGGGTGTTCTCGATGGCGGCGAGAATGGAGCGGGTGAGCGAGGTGTCCTCATAGGCGAGCACGGCGGTCGGCAAATGCCGCGGCGTGGTGTTGATGGCGTAGCCGAACAGCACCAATTGCAGCAGCGGGATGGAGATCATGGTGGCGAAGGAGACGCGGTCGCGCAGCAGCTGCAGGAACTCCTTGCGCATCATCGCACCGACCCGGCGCAGGAAGCCCCCGACGGCGCCGCTCATCGGAAATTGTCCTTGGACCGGTTCATGAGGTCGATGAACACGTCCTCCAGCGTCGGCTCGTCGCGCCGCCAGACCAGACCGGGCCGATCGCGGAACGGCGCGATGGCGGCCTCCAGCGCCGCGGCGTCATGGCCGCCGACATGCACGCTCGCCCCGAACGGCGCTACCATGTCGATGCCGGGCAGCGTGGCGAGCTCGCGCGCCAGCGGCGCCGGGTCGCCGCCCGACACGCTCCAGGTGACGAGGCCGGCGCCGGCGACCACCTCTTCCACCGTGCCCTGGGCGAGCAGATCGCCATAGGCGATGTAAGCGATCTCGTGGCAGCGCTCGGCCTCGTCCATGTAATGGGTGGAGACCAGCACGGTGAGCCCGTCGGCGGCGAGCTCGTGGATCTGCGCCCAGAATTCGCGGCGCGCCTTGGGATCGACGCCGGCGGTCGGTTCGTCGAGCAGGAGCAGCTGCGGCGAGGGCAGGATGCAGGCGCCGAGTGCCAGGCGCTGCTTCCACCCCCCGGACAGCGAGCCGGCGAGCTGCCTGTCGCGGCCGGCGAGGCCGAGCCGCTCCACCGCCGCCATCGCCGCCTTCACCGGGTCCGGCACGCCATAGACGCGGGCGACGAATTCGAGATTCTCCCGCACCGACAGGTCGGCATAGAGGCTGAAGCGCTGCGTCATGTAGCCGACATGCCGGCGGATGGCGCGCGCCTGCGTCAGGATATCCAGGCCGAGGCAGGTGCCGCGCCCGGAATCCGGGGTGAGCAGGCCGCAGAGCATGCGGATGGTGGTGGTCTTGCCGGAGCCGTTGGGGCCGAGGAAGCCGTAGATCTGGCCCTTGCGCACCCGCATGGTGAGATCGCGCACCACCACCCGGTCGCCGAAGGATTTGGACAGCCCCTCGACCTCGATCGCATAGGGCGTGTCGGGGAGCGATCCTTGGGGGAGCGTCTCGGCCGCCTCGCTCACGGGGCGAGCTCGACGGTGATGGGCTGGCCGGGGCGCAGCTTCAGCGGATCGTCGGGCTTGGCCTCCAGGAGGAACACCAGCTTGGAACGCTCGTCGAGGCTGTAGATCACCGGCGGCGTGTATTCGGATTCGGTGGCGATGTAGCTCACCGTCGCCGGCACGCTGCCTTCGCAGCCGTCGCAATGGATGATGACGCGCGCACCGAGGCGGAAGCGGGCGAGGTCCGGCTCCGGCACGAAGAAGCGCATGCGGATGCGTTCCGGCGGGAGCAGCGACAGCACCGGCCGGCCGACCGGGGCCAGCTCGCCGGGGCGGAAATACACCGTCTCCACCGAACCGGCGGCGGGGGCCTTGAGCGTGCGGCGGTCCAGCCGGGTCCGGGCGGTGACGAGATTGGCCTGCGCGGTATCCACCGCCCGCTCGGCGGCGGCGATCTGCATGTCGCGCGACCCCATACGGCCGACCTCGATCTGCCGGTCGACCTCGTCGAGCGCGGCCTGGTTCTGATTGAAGGTCGCCTGCGCGGTGTCGAGCGCCGCCTTGGAGCCGACCGCCTTGGCATAGAGGTCCTTCTGGCGGTCGAGCTCGATGCGCGACAGATCGAACGCGGCCTGCGCCCGGCGCTGGCTCGCCTCGAGCACCGCGATTTCCTCCGGCCGCTGCGCCGCCGCGCGGAGGTCCTCGAGCTGCGAGCGGGCCTGGGCGAGACTGGCCGTCGCGGCGTCGACATCGGCCTGCTGCAGCGCTGGATCGACCTCGAACAGCGCCTGGCCGGCGGTGACGACATCGCCCTCGTCAACCTTCAGTGCGATGACGCGGCCGGCTTCCTCCGGCCCGATGAACAGCGTCTCGGCTTCGGCATAGCCCTGATAGCGCGGCGGGCCGCTTTCCGCGCAGCCGGCGAGCAGGAGCGCCAGCGTCAGACAGGCGGGGAGCATGGCGAAAAGGCGCATCATGCCTCCCTCCAGCCGAGGCCGCGCAGCACCAGCTCGGCATGGGCGGCGAACATGCCGGGAAGGTCGAGCGGCTCGTGCCGGCCGAACATGCCGTCCCACACGGCAGCGACGAGCACCGGGGCGATGATCAATTGCGGGAAGCGCAGCGCCGCGTCGGACGCGATCTCGCCGCGCGCCAGCGCCCGCTGGTTGATCGCCCGCAGCAGGTTGAGCCCGCGCGCGACCACCTCGCGATAATAGAAATCGGCTATGGCGGGAAAGCGCTCCCCCTCCGCCAGCATCAGCCGGATGATGTGTCGGCGCGGCGAGGCGATCGCCTCGGTGCGGATGTGCTGGAACAGCAGCTCGAGGAAATCGCGGGTCGAGCCCTCGAAGCCGGCGAATTCGCGCTCCAGCCGGCCGAGGATCGGGTCGGCGGCGTCATGCACCAGCCCCTCGAACAGCGCGGTCTTGTCCTTGAAATAGAGATAGAGCGTGCCCTTGGCGATGCCGGCGCGGCGGGCGACATCCTCCATTCGCGCGCCGGTGAAGCCATGCTCGGCGAAGACTTCCAGCGCGGCATCGAGGATGGCGCGGCGGCGGGCGGCGGCATCCGGGCGCTTCCTCGGTCCGCGGGGGGATGGAGCGGGTGGCGGCGTGGGCTCGCGATCGTCCGGCATGGGAGGGACCGTGTTATGACTGACCGGTCAGTCATAACACGGTGGGAGGATGGTTGGAAGTCGCCTGCCCTGCCCGGCGGCGGAGAGGATACGGCGCCGGGCGTCATGCGAGCCGTGATCCGGGTGGGGGGCGGCCGATGGTGTGAGATTTCGGCGATCCGGCGTTGCGCGGCGGGCGGTTGGGGTGGCGGCTTCGTCTTTCCACTCCCTGCCCGAACTCGGGTATCTATCGCCGGGTTCGGATCCGATAGGGTCAAAATCGGGAGTATCCGGCTTCGACGGAGTGGTGCTCGTGCAGGGGCCTCTTCCGTCCCTTTCTTTCCCTCTCCCCATTGGGAAGAGGGGGCCCCGCGCAGCGGGTCGGTGAGGGGCTCTCGCGATCGGGAAGCGTCGAGCCCCCTCACCCCACCCCTCTCCCCCACGGGGAGAGGGAGCCTGTCGCTCCTTCGGCGAGTGCTCTTTCGCATCTGTCGACATCCCGGACGGCCGCCGGCCGATCCGTGAGGCGCGCCTGCGTGGGAGAACGATGCCGGTTCTCCGCTGTGCCCCGGCCGGGATAGCGTCCCTCTCCGCCACGTTCTCCATCCCGCGCGTCGTCAGGCCGGGCCTGTCCCGGCCATCCACGACGTGCCGCGGGCACATCCAAAGATGTGGATGCCCGGGACAAGCCCAGGCATGACGGCCGTGCGGAGTGCCGGAGGACGCTCACCCCCTCACCGCTCTCCCCGCCCATGATGGGCAGACGCTCCTCTTCAAAAGCGAAGGGCGCCCTTGCGGAGCGCCCTCGCCTGTCCTGCCCGTAGGTTCGCGGCGCTGAAGCACGTTCTTATCGATCAGGCGTCGCCACCGGATCGGAACGGGCTCCGGCGCGGCGTCAGTTGATGGCGCCGAGCGGGATGAACTGGGTCTCGCCGGAGGAGCCGTCGATGCCGTCATTGTCGGTGACGATGAAGCCGTTGCCGGCGGCATCGACCGCGAAGCTCTCCACCTTGTCGAGCACATAGCCCTTGGGCGCGGCGAGCAGCGGCAGGAGGTCCTTCACCTCGGCCTTCGTCAGCACCGGCGGCTTGGCCTCGGTGCCGGCCGGAACCGGGACGACATCCTTGAGCGACACGAAATACAGCTTCTTCACCCGGGCGGCGGGGCCGACCAGATTGTCGCGCTCCAGCACGATCAGCCCGTCCTTGTGGGAGGTGAGCTCGGAGATGCCGCCCCAGCCCTTCTCCGACTTTTCCAGCGGATAATGGACATAGCCGAAGCTCTTCGCCGCCGGCTTGTAGGCGATCAGCTTGACGAAGCCCTTGGGGTCGTCCTTCCACTCGCGCTGCACGCCAAGCCACACGGTTTCGTCGGCGCCGGTGCCGGTGACGGCCACGCCCTCGAAGCCGTAGCGGATCGCCTGGGCGGCGAGCGCCTCCGGCAGGGCGATCTCCTCGGCGATGGAGCCATCGGCATTCGCCCGGACGAGCAGGTTCTGCGTCGGGTTTTCCTTCTTTTCCGGGTTGCCCTCGGAGGCGAGCCAGAAGCCGCCTTCGGGACGGATGGCGATGCCTTCGAGGTCGAGGCCCTTTGCCGGCTGTCCGTCGCGGGTCACAACGGTCGCGGCGGTGATCTTCGCCGGCGTCGAGGTCGCGTCGATGGTGAGGATACGGGCCTGCGCGTAGAAGCTGTCGGTCACCGCATAGAGCTTGCCGGGTTGCTTGGGATCGGCGGCGAAGCCGGACAGCGCGCCCCACCAGATCGGCAGGCCGTTCTTGTCGTCGGCGGAGACGAGGGTGGGATAGGTCGCCGCGCCGGGCGCGCGCTTGTAGACGGTGACCACCGAGCCGATGCCGCCCTCTTCGCGGTTGTCATTCTCGCTGGCGGTGACGAACAGGCCGCGCGAGGGAATGGCGAGCAGCCCTTCCGGGCCGACACCGCCCGGAAGAACCTGAAGCAGCTCAGGCGCTTCGCCCGCACCCTTGTCGCGATAGACGAAGACCAGCGAGGCGCGCTCGGAGCCGGCGAAGATCAGCTTCTCGCCGCCGAAGGTCGCGACCTCCGCGCCCTCCATCTCGATGCCCTTCTTGTTGCGCTTCTCGGGATAGTGCCCGAGGCGCACCGCCATGTGCTCGGGCGCGGTGCCGGAGGCGTGGAGCACCTTGCCGGTCTTGTCGTAGATGGTGAAGCTGCGGGTGCCGCCCTTCCAGTCGCCCTCGTCGGCGGTGACGAAGCGGTTGTCGTCGATCCACTGCACGGCGTCGGGCTCGCGCGGGACATTGGTCATCTTGCCGGACAGGTCGATGACGCCGTCCTTCTTCACGTCGACCTTTTCAACGTCGACGGAGCCGGCGGAGAAGTTCGCCGCGACCTTGCCGGTGGGCAGGTCGACGATGACGATGTGGTTGTTCTCCTGCAGCGTGACGACGGCCTCGTTGCGGGTATTGATGTCGACGAATTCCGGCTCCGGGTCCTCCGGCGCGACGGCGGAAAGGCCGGTCAGGTCGACCACCTTGCGGTCGGCGCAGGCAACCGCGCCGCCCTGCACCGGGAAATAGGTGAGGTTGCCGCCCGGCAGCTGCGGGATGGCGCCGTCGTTCTTCTCCTCGTCGCGCTCGTTCTCGATGGCGATGGCGAGGAAGGACGCGTCCGGGCTCTTGGCGAGCGAATCCGGCTGGCCGCCGAGGTCGCAGGTCGCCTCGACCTTGCGGCCGGCGAGATCGACGATCGCGAGGAAGCCGGAGGGCTTGTCCTTCGATTCCGAGGTGACGACGCCGACATAGGCCTTGTTGCCGATCACCACGGTGGAGGTGGGCTCGCCGCCGAGCGCCACCGTGCCGGCGGGCTTGGGCGCCGTCGGATCGGTGATGTCGACGAGGCCGATGCGCTCGCCGGGGCTGTCGGTATAGACCAGCGTGTTGCCGTCCTCGGTCGCCGTGATGATCTCGGCGACGGTCTTCTTCCCGGCATCGGCGCCGGCCGGCAGGTTGTCGATCACATGGAAGGTGGCGATGCGATTGAAGTTCTCGGGCGCGTTCTGCGCCACCGAGGCGCCAGCGGTGGCGAGCACGGCAAGGCAGACGCCGGCCATCAAAATCGAGCGCATGGAGGATCCTCATCTGACGCGGGGGCAGCCCGCCTGCGGCCTTCAAAGCGGCGGCCGATGACATGCCGATGACAAAGGCGCCGGAATACCGGCGGCGGGAGGCATGGAATGCGACTTTCGTAGCAGCCGATTTGGCGCGGATTGCATAATTAATGCTTGCACTTGCCCCTGCGTCATCGTCTGCTGGCACATCGGGCCAGAGCGCGCAAAGCGCCGCCCGGCGGGCGGAACCGCCCGCGGAGGAAACGCCACAGGAGGAACCGCCCCATGACCGAGACGTCAGGGAAGAGCGTCGGCGCGCGCCAGGACGCCGACACCCGTGAGAACACCGTCCCGTCCCGCCGCCGCTTCATCGCCACGGCCGCCGTCGCCGGCGCCGCGGCCGTCGCCGCTCCCGCCGTACATGCGCAGGCGCCGATCAAGCTGAAGTTCCAGTCGACCTGGCCGAACAAGGACATCTTCCACGAATTCGCCGGCGACTTCGTGAAGCGGGTGAACTCGATGACCGGCGGGCGGGTCGAGCTCGACCTGCTGCCGGCCGGCGCGGTGGTACCGGCCTTCCAGATGCTGGACGCGGTCTCGGCCGGCATCCTCGACGGCGGTCACGGCGTCGCCGCCTATTGGTACGGCAAGAACAAGGCCTTCTCGCTGTTCGGCACCGCCCCCGCCTTCGGCTGGGACGCCGACGAGCTGCTCGGCTGGATCCGCTATGGCGGCGGGCAGGAGCTTTATGACGACCTCGTCCAGAACACGCTGAAGCTCAACGTGGTGGGCATGCTGACCGGGCCGATGCCGACCCAGCCGCTCGGCTGGTTCAAGGCGGAGATCACCAGCATCGACCAGATGAAGGGCATGAAGTACCGCACTGTCGGGCTCGGCGCCGACCTGTTCAAGGAACTGGGTGCCGCGGTGACCATCGTGCCCGGCGGCGAGATCGTGCCCGCCATCGACCGCGGGCTGCTGGAAGGCGCCGAGTTCAACAACCCCTCCTCCGATCTGGTGCTCGGCTTCCCCGACGTCGCCAAGGTCTACATGATCCAGAGCTACCACCAGGCGCTGGAATGCTTCGAGGTGCTGTTCAACAAGACCAAATATGACGGCCTGCCCAAGGATGTGCAGGAGATCATCAAGGCGGCGGCCGACGCTACCTCCTCCACCATGATGTGGAAGGCGCAGGACCGCTACTCCAAGGACCTTGCCGCCATCAGGGCGCGCGGCGTGAAGGTGCTGCCGACGCCCAAGCCGGTACTGGAGGCGCAGCTGAAGGCCTGGGACGTGGTGATCGCCAACCTCTCCGCCGATCCGGTGTTCAAGAAGGTGGTCGACAGCCAGAAGGCCTGGGCGAAGCGCATCGTCGGCTTCCGGCTGGAATATGAGCCGGATTCCAAGATGGCCTACGACCACTTCTTCCCCACGGCGTGAGGCGGGTGGGGTGGGCGCACCGTCCGCAACAGGGGCTTCGGCTCCGCGGCGTGACGGCGGGTCGGATGGGGTGGATGGCGATTTGCGTTGCCGAGCTTCCGCACCCGATGCGCCGTCATGGCCGGGCTTGTCCCGGCCATCCACGCCGTTACGTCCGGCGCACCCGGCCCAAGACGTGAAGGTCCGGGACGAGCCCGGCCAGGACGCTGGGCAGGTGGCGATGGCGGTAGCCGCATCTTCCTTGCACTTCCTTCTCACCGCCGAGCCCGGCTGTTGCCGGGTTCGATTCCAGCAAGGCGAGACCGGATATCCGGTCTCGCCGGAGAGGGGGCCCGCGAAGCGGATCGGTGAGGGGATACGGCGGGAAAACGGTTGAGCCCATCGAACCGGCCGGATGCGCGGGCGCTCACCGAGGCGGGAACGGTCTTCCCCCTCACCCACCCTTCTCCCCCGTGGGGAGAGGGCTTTGCCGCGCACCCGCCGCCCGCCGTGCCAGCAGCGTGCCGACGGTCATGGCACCAGTGCGGCCCGAGCCACCACGCAGTGCCCCGTCTCGCCGAACAGCGTCACCCAACCGCGCCACCCAAGAGCGTCACGCCAAACCCGCCCGAGCCGCCTCCCCGGCGCCCTCCCCGAGGCTCCCATGCAATCGATCCTTCTCGCCGTCGACCGGCTGAACGCCTTCATCGGCAAGGCCTTCGCCTGGTGCATCGTTCTGCTCACGCTGGCGATCAGCTACGAGGTGTTCCGCCGCTACGTGCTGCGCGATCCCACCACCTGGGCCTATGACGTCAGCCTGATGCTCTACGGGGCGCTGTTCATGATGGCCGGCGCCTACACGCTGTCGCGCAACGGCCATGTCCGCGGCGACTTCCTCTACCGCAACTGGCGGCCGGCGACGCAGGCGAAAACCGACCTCGTCCTGTATTTCCTGTTCTACTTCCCCGGCATCCTGGCGCTGATCTATTCCGGCTGGGGCTATTTCCAGCTCTCCTATTTGCTCAACGAGCATTCCTCCTTCAGCCCGGACGGGCCGGTGATCTGGCCGTTCAAGGCGCTGATCCCGATCACCGGCGTGCTGATGCTGCTGCAGGGCGTGGTCGAGGTGGCGCGCTGCCTCATCTGCATCCGCGACGGCGACTGGCCGCAGCGGCTGCACGATGTCGAGGAGATGGAGAAGATCATCCTCGAGGAAGCCGCCAACCGCGCCGAGCGCGAAGGCACCACGCGGGGGGCGCTGTGATGTTCCTCTCCGAGCCCGCCCTCGGCATCCTGATGCTGGTGCTGTTCCTGATCTTCCTGATGCTCGGCTTCCCCATCGCCTTCACGCTGATGGCGCTGGGCGTGGGCTTCGGCTACTTCACCCAGGGCGACAGCATCTTCAACCTGTTCGTGCAGCGCACCTATTCGGTGATGGCGAACGACGTGCTCATCTCCATCCCGCTCTTCCTGTTCATGGGATATGTGGTGGAGCGGGCCAACATCCTCGACCGGTTGTTCAAATCGATCCAGCTGGCCGCCGGCTGGCTGCCGGGCTCGCTGGCCGTGGCGACGCTCGCCACCTGCGCGCTGTTCGCGACCGCCACCGGCATCGTCGGCGCGGTGGTGACGCTGATGGGGCTGCTCGCCTTTCCCGCCATGCTGCGCGCCGGCTACGACACCCGCATCGCCGCCGGCGTGGTGTGCGCCGGCGGCTGTCTCGGCATCCTGATCCCGCCGAGCGTGATGCTGATCCTCTACGGCGCCACCGCCGGCGTCTCGGTGGTGAAGCTCTATGCCGCCGCCTTCATTCCCGGGCTGATGCTGGCCGGCGCCTACATGGCCTATGTGGTGATCCGCGCCATGATCAATCCGGCGCTGGCGCCCAAGCTGCCGGCGGCGGAACGCAACGTGCCGATCGGCACCATCCTGTTCGCGCTCGCCACCTCGTTCCTGCCGCTGGTGACGCTGATCACCGCCGTGCTCGGCTGCATCATCCTCGGCCTCGCCACGCCCTCGGAGGCGGCGGCGATCGGTGCGCTGGGGGCGTTGATCCTCGCGGTCGCCTATCGGAATTTCGATTTCACCAAGCTGAAGGATTCGGTGTTCCTCACCGCCCGCGCCTCGGCGATGGTGTGCTGGCTGTTCGTCGGCTCGGCGGTGTTCTCGGCGGTGTTCGCGCTGCTCGGCGGCCAGCGGGTCGTCGAGGAGTTCATCATGTCGCTGGACCTCGGGCCGATCGGCTTCCTGCTGCTCACCCAGGTGATCATCTTCGTGCTGGGCTGGCCGCTGGAATGGACGGAGATCATCGTGATCTTCCTGCCGATCTTCCTGCCGCTGCTCGACCATTTCGGCATCGACCCGATCTTCTTCGGGGTGCTGGTGGCGCTGAACCTGCAGACCTCGTTCCTGTCGCCGCCGGTCGCCATGGCGCCGTTCTACCTCAAGGGCGTGGCGCCCAAGCATGTGTCGATCGACGAGATCTTCTCCGGGGTGATGCCGTTCATCGTCATCGTGGTGATCGCCATGGCGCTGCTCTACGCCTTCCCCGGCATCGCGCTGTGGCTGCCGAACTATCTCTACGGGGGGTGAGGCGGGAACTGCATCGGCCCGAGTGGCGGAGGCGGGACGCCGAGTGTCCGACCTTTCCTTCCCTCTCCCCGGTGGGGAGAGGTGGCCCGCGTAGCGGGTCGGTGAGGGGGACGACATGGGGAAGTAAAGAAGACCCCTCACCCCACCCCTCTCCCCGACGGGGAGAGGGAGCTTCGGCGCTCTTTCGGCAATGACCGGTCAGACACTCAGGATGACGAATGCCATTGTGCTGCCGGAACAACCCTCGTCATGCCGAGGTGCGAGCGTCGCGTGTCTCGAAGCGCACACAGATCCGCCGCTCATTTCGCCGGCCGTCACGCCGTCGCCGAGGCACCCTTGGGATCGCCCGGCGCGGTCTTCCAGCCGAGCGCCGGGAACCGCACCACCCGGCGGCCACGGAAATCGTTCTCGCAGACGAGGTGGCCGCGCTCTTCCATGTAGGTGAGCAGCCAGCGCCCGCGCGAGGGCGAGCGGCTGCCATAGGCGCGGGCGAGTTCCTCGTCGGCCGGCGACGGCGCCCCCTCCATGCCGGCGCGGGCGATGAGCAGGAACACGCCCTGCATCTCCTCCGGCAGGTTGCCCGCCTGCTCGACGGCGCGGCGCCATTCGGCGTCCCGCCCCTCCCCGCCCGCTCCCGCGACGCCGGCGCGGGCGATGGCGAGCCGGCGGGTGAACTCGGCGAGATCGGGAATGCGCGAGCCGACGCGGCGCACCCGGCAATGGACGAGAAAATCCGGGTAGAGCGTCGCCGCCGAACGGAACGGCGCCTCGGGATCGGCGACGAACTGGAGGACGATCTCCTCGACCAGCGCCTCCCGCTCCGCCTCGATGGCGGCGGCGGCCTCGGCGTCCGGCTCGGGGGCCACCGGAGCGGTGGCGTGCTCGATCTGGTCCAGCACCTCCTCCGCCGAAGGGCCGGCCAGACGGCCGGCGGGAGCCGGCGGGGCCAGGCCGTCATCCTCGAAGATCAGGCCCTGCAGATCGCCCGACGCCATGTCCGGCAGCGGCATGAGAGAGGGGCGGCCGTTGCGGGTGCCGGTCTCGACGAAGCCGATCTTCACCGGCAGCGGCCGGCGGGAAAGCGCCGGGCCGAGCGCCACGAAGGAGCCGGTGTTGAGGTCGCGGAAACTTTCGGCCTGCCGCTTCTCCATGCCGAGCAGGTCGGCCGCGCGGGCCATGTCGATATCGAGGAAGGTGCGGCCCATCAGGAAGTTGGACGCCTCGGCGGCGACGTTCTTGGCCAGCTTGGCGAGGCGCTGGGTGGCGATGACGCCGGCCAGCCCGCGCTTGCGGCCGCGGCACATCAGATTGGTCATCGCCGAGAGCGAGGCACGGCGCGCCTCCTCGGAGATTTCCGCCGCGCCGGCCGGGGCGAAGAGCTGCGCCTCGTCCACCACCACCAGCATGGGGAACCAGTAGTCGCGCTCGATGTCGAACAGGCCGGACAGGAAGGCGGCGGCCGAGCGCATCTGCGCGTCGGCATCGAGGCCTTCGAGGTTGAACACCACTGAGGCGCGGTGGCGGCGGATGCGCGCGGCGATGCGGCCGATCTCGCTCTGGGTGCGCTCGGCGTCGATCACCACATGGCCGAAGCGCTCGGCGAGGCTGACGAAGTCGCCTTCCGGGTCGATGATCGCCTGCTGGACATGGCCGGCGCTCTGCTCCAGCAGGCGGCGCAGCAGATGCGACTTGCCGGACCCGGAATTGCCCTGCACCAGCAGGCGGGTCGAGAGCAGTTCCTCCAGATCCAGCCGCACCGGCTGGCCGGCCGGACTGGCCCCGAGCTCGATGGCGATGGTCATGGCCTGCTTCGTGTCCCGGTAATCGTCAATGCTCCCGCTATCGCCGCCACGCTTAGCACCCCACGCGCGCGGGGAGAGTGCGGGAAGCGCGCTCCGGCGGAGAAGTCCACAGATTCGCGCCCATCCCGCAAGGGGCATCGACAAGGGGTGGCGGCTCGGCCACAGTGGCCGGCATGTCCGCCCCGGCGCTTTTCACCATCGGCTACGAGCAGGCGAGCGCCCCGGCGGTGCTCGACGAATTGTCGCGGGCGGGCGTCGAGCTGCTGGTGGACGTGCGGGCGGTGGCGGCCTCGCGCCGGGCCGGCTTCTCCAAGAGCCTGCTGGCCGCCGGCGTCGCCGAGCGCGGCATCTCCTACCTGCATCTGCGCGGCCTCGGCACGCCGGCGGAAGGAAGGCAGGCGGCGCGCAGCGGCCAGCATGGCGCCATGCAACGCATCTTCGCCGAACACATGCAGACACCGACCGCCCGCGAGCAGCTCGGCGAACTGGTCGATCTGGTGAAATCGGGGCGGCGGGTCTGCCTGCTCTGCTTCGAACGCCATCCCGAACACTGCCACCGGCTCATCGTGGCCAACCTCGTCTGCGAGCAGATCGAGGTGCCGGTGACGCATCTGATGGCGTCGCCTCTCTGACCCACCCGGCGGCTTCGGTGCGTGTTGCGACCCGCATCGCTCTACCTATGCGAGCATGGCAACGGAATACCCGCGCTGATTCGTTGGCGGGCCGGACGATCGATGCTCGTATCGGCTGAGCGGGTGAATTCCACAACCTTGGGGACGAAACGGCATGGCGGGCCTCGACCGTCTGGCTATGCGGCTGCTTCTTGTCGTCGTCGCGTCCGATGCGGCCTGCACGGCTGCCGGCGCCGAGGAGACGGCGCGCCCGAATCCCTTCGCCGGCCGGTCCTATTTCTATTCGGGCGTCGATGTCGCCCGCGATACCTCCTATGGCTGGGCCGGCGCCGCCTGGTCGCCGTTCGGCCTCATGGAGGAGGAAGGCTTCCGCCTGCGGGCGCAGGGCGGCGGCGGGCGCTATTCCTACCGCACGGACGATGTGCCGGGCGGCTGGAACAGCGCTTCCAAGCTGGAAGGCGAAGTGCTGGCCGGCTGGCAGTTCCTGGCCGGTGGGCATGCCCTCGCCATCTATGGCGGCGTCAATGTCCGCCAGGACACGCTGGACCGCCCCGACCCGTCCAACCGCGACCAGGGCAGCCATGTCGGCATAAAGGGCGTGGTGGAATGGTTCTATCGCCCGGCACCCGACTGGGTGGCGAGCGCGGCCGCCGGCGCCTCGACGGCGGATGAGACGGCCTCGGCACGGGCGAGCCTCGGGCGCAGGCTGAACGAGCATATCGAGCTCGGCACCGAGGCGACGGGTTATACCGACTGGTTCTCCAACACGGCAGGGGCCGGGCTTTACATCGCCAATCCCCTGCCCGGCCGGCAATGGCGCCTCGCCGGCGGCTGGCGCTGGAGCAGCGACAGCCCGGACGGCGCCTATGGCACGTTGTCCTTCTATGCGCCGTTCTGACTACGTGCCGCTCTGAGGGGGCAGACCGGGCGGCGCTTTATGCAGGGCTTCCGCTGCCGGGCTGCTTCCCCCTTCCCCACCGGGGAGAGGTAAAAGGGGCCGTCCGGGGCGAAGGGCAACGGGACGAAGACCTCCCTACGCGTCCTCGGCCTCCATGCCGTCCAGCGCCGGACGGGCATCGACCCTGGCGGTCTCGGCGATGCGGTGTAGTTCCAGCGCCTGGAGCTCCTCCAGCGTATCGACATCGACGAAGGCGGCATCGTCGCCGACCTCGACATCGATCACCGCCTCGGTGTTCTCGGCGAGAAGATGCCGGGCACCGACATCGCCGGTGAGCGCCGACAAGGCCGCGAACATCCGCCGGGCCCAGACTACCGGATTGCCGCGCCGTCCCTCGCTCGCCGGCGCCGCGGCGACGGCACCGGGGTGGCCCTGCAACGCCGCGACCAGACGATCGATCAACCCGGCCGAGACCTTCGGCATGTCGCCGAGCAATATGGCGACCGCCGGCGCTTCCGGCGGCACCGCGCCGAGGCCGACGCGGATCGAGCTCGACAGCCCATCGGCATAGCCGGGATTATGCACGACATGCACCGGCAGGTCGGCCAGCGCGCCGCGCACGCGGGCGGCATCGTGGCCGGTGACGACGATCACCGGCCGTGCCTGCGAGGCCAGCGCGGAGAGCGCCACGCGGCGCACCATCGGCTCGCCGTCGAGCGGCACGGTGAGCTTGTGCGCGCCCGGCATGCGGGTGCCGCGCCCGGCGGCGAGCACGATGGCAGCCGTGGGGCCGGCATGGGAGGCCGCGCCCTCGCGCGGCTGCGGACGGGACGGAATTTCCATCAGAAGGCCTCCTACCCCCATCGAGACGATGTCGGCCCGCGTGACCGGGATACCGGCGAGCAGCCGGCGCAGCACCCAGTCGAAGCCGTTTTCCTTCGGGCTGCGGGCGCATCCCGGCGCGCCGAGCACCGGCATGGCGCCGAGCCGGCCGGTGAGCAGCAGATTACCCGGATCGACCGGCATTCCAAAGTGCTCGATGACGCCGCCTGCCGCTTCCAGGCCGGCGGGAATGACATCGCGACGGTCGGCGATGGCCGAGGCGCCGAACACGATGGCGAGCTCGGCACCCGCCGCGCGGGCCCGATCGAATCCGTGGCGCACGCCCTCGGCGGTATGCGCCACTCGTTCCTCATGACAGATCGCGGCACCGGCGCCATCCAGCCGGGCGGCGGTGACACGCAGGGTCTTGGCGATCACCTTTTCCGGCAGGCCGGGCAACCATGTCGAGATCACCGCCACCCGCGAGAGCCGGAACGGCGCCACCTCGACCAGCGGCGGGCATTCGGCGAGGCGCGCCTCCACCGCCGCCATCACGGCGCCGGCGACCGCGAAGGGGATGATCTTCACCGTGGCGATCATCTCGCCGGCCTGAACCGGCCGGAATTCCGGCAGCGTTGCCAGCGTCACCGCCTCGTCGACGGCATTGAGCGCATCGATCCCGGCACGGTCCACCCGGACCAGGCCGGCGCAGCGGGCGCGGATATTCGCCCGGCCGGTAAAGGCGGCCTCGGGCTGCGCGCCCGCGCCGGCGACGGCCGCCGCCACCCGCGCCGCCGCCACATCCTCGGCGACGTCGCCGGGCTCGGCCCGCGCCACCACTATTTCGACGAGGCCATGGCCGGCGAGCGCACGTACAAGGGCGGCGTCGAGCCGGGTGCCCTTGCGCAGGTCGAGGCCCGGCAGCTTCAGCGAATGGACGTTCACCGCCCCTTCGGCCTCGTCGAGCGGCACCCGGGCGAATTTCATGCCGCCCGCCCGCTCTGGTCCTCATCTACCGTCGGCCGGCGACGCAGCTCGCCGACGATCTCCGCGATGATCGACACCGCGATCTCTGCGGGGCTCGCCGCGCCGATGTCGAGGCCGATCGGGGCGTGGATGCGGGCGAGCGCCTCGCGCGGCACGCCGTTCGCCGCCAGCCGGTCGAGCCGCGCGGCATGGGTACGGCGCGAGCCGAGCGCGCCGATATAGAAGCAGTCGCGCGCCAGCGCCTCGATGAGCGCCGGGTCGTCGATCTTGGGATCGTGGGTCAGCGCGGCCAGCGCGGTATAGGCGTCGATGCCGAGCTTCGGCAGCACCACATCCGGCCATTGGGCGTGGATCTCGACATCGGGGAAGCGCTCGGGGGTGGCGAAGGCGGTGCGTGGATCGACGATGACGACGTCGAGCCCGGCGAGCCGCGCCATCGGTGCCAGCGCCTGGGCGATATGCACTGCGCCGGTGATGACGAGGCGCGGCGCCGGCACCTCGACGGCGAGGAACAGGCGCTCATTGCCGAGGGTGAGCAGCGTGCTCTTCGCGCTGCGCAACACCTCGGCGAGCTGCGGGGCCAGCGGATCGCCGGCGACGCCCTGCGCCTTCACCAGCCGCTGGCGGCCACTTCCCAGCTCGGTGACGACCACCGCGGCGCGGCGGGCGGCCCGTTCGGCATTCAACTCTTCGAGCAGCGAGAGGTCCATCAGGTCAGCTTCTCGACATAGACGGCGATGCGCCCGCCGCAGGAGAGCCCCACCTGCCAGGCAGTGGCGTCGGCAACGCCGAATTCGAGCAGGCGCGGGACGCCGGCCGCGATCACCTCGGCGGCCTCCGCCACCACCGCGCCCTCGACGCAGCCGCCCGACACCGAGCCGAGGAAGCTGCCGGCCTCGTCGATGACGAGATGGCTGCCGACCGGGCGCGGGGCGGAACCCCAGGTCTCCACCACCGTCGCCAGGGCGACCCCGCGCCCCTCGCGGCGCCAGCGAGCGGCGGCTTCCAATACATCGTCCTCGCGCGCGCCCGGCGCGCCGGCCTTTCCGTCCGCCATGACCGCCTCCCTATATGTGACGAACCATAACGCAATGCAGCACAAGCCGGCTTGCCGATAAACCCGGAAACGGTCACAAGATCGCGCATGAAGCCGTCCCCCTCGCCCCTTCCGACCGTCGCCCGCCTGCCGCGCACGCTGCGGAGCGCCACCGCGCTCGCCGAGGCGGGCCTGCTGCCGCCCGATCCGGCGCTGGAAGCGGTGGGCGCCCGCTATGCGGTGGCGGTGACGGCCTCGCTGGCGACGAAGATGGTGCCGGGTGCGGCGGACGACCCGATTGCCCGGCAGTTCCTGCCCGATGCCCGCGAGCTCGATGTCCAGCCGCAGGAACTGGCCGACCCGATCGGCGACGACGCCCACAGCCCGGTGCCGGGCATCGTGCACCGCTATCCCGACCGCGCGCTGCTGAAGCTGGTCGGCGTCTGCGCCGTCTATTGCCGGTTCTGCTTCCGCCGCGAGATGGTCGGCCCCGGTGCCGAGACCGGCCTGTCCGAGGAGGCCCTTGACGGCGCCCTCGCCTATATCGCCGGCCACCCGGAAATCTGGGAAGTGGTGGTGACCGGAGGCGATCCGTTCATGGCCTCGCCGCGCCGGCTCAAGGAGCTGCTGAAGCGCCTCGCCGCCCTCGGGCATGTGAAGATCGTCCGCTTCCATACCCGCGTGCCGGTGGCGGCGCCGGAGCGCGTCACCGGCGCCCTGGTCGAGGCGCTGCGGGTGCCGGGCCTCACCACCTGGGTCGCCGTGCATGCCAACCACGCCAGCGAGCTCGACGACGGGGTGCACGCGGCGCTGGCCCGCCTTGCCGATGGCGGTATCGCGCTGGTCGGCCAGAGCGTGCTGCTGCGAGGGGTGAACGACGACGCCGAGACGCTGGCGGCGCTGTTCCGGGCTCTCGTGGAGGCGCGGGTGAAGCCCTATTACCTGCACCATCCTGACCTTGCGCCGGGCACCGTGCATTTCCGCCTGCCCGTCGAGCGTGGGCAGGAACTGATGCGGGCGCTGCGCGGGCGCGTCTCCGGCCTCGCCTTGCCGACCTATGTGCTCGACATTCCCGGCGGCCACGGCAAGGTGCCGATCGGCCCCGGCTATATCGAGCCGGCGCCGGAAGGCTGGCGCGTCACCGACTATTGCGGCGGCATCCATGGCTACGATCCGGCGGCGGAACGGTGAGCGCACGCGCGGAGTACTGGGACGTCGTCATCCTCGGCGCCGGCGCCGCCGGGCTGATGTGCGCCATCGAGGCTGCCAGGCGCGGGCGCCGCACCCTCGTCCTCGATCATGCTCGCGCACCGGGTGAGAAAATCCGCATATCCGGCGGCGGACGCTGCAATTTCACCAATATAGAGACGACGCCGAAAAGCTTCCTTTCCGCCAATCCCCGCTTCTGCATCTCGGCGCTGAACCGCTATACCCCGCACGACTTCATTGCCCTGGTGCGGCGCCACGCCATCGCCTTCCACGAGAAGACGCTCGGGCAGCTGTTCTGCGACGGCTCGGCGCGGCAGATCGTCGACATGCTGCTGCGGGAGTTGCGGGACGCCGGGGGCGAACTGCGGCTCGCCACCTCGGTTTCGCTGCCGGACAGGGACGACGGTACTTTCCGGCTCGCGACGTCCTCCGGGCCGATCGCCTGCGCGGCTCTCGTCGTGGCCACCGGCGGCAAGTCGATCCCCAAGATGGGCGCCACCGGCTTCGGCTACGACGTTGCGGCGCGTTTCGGCCTCAAGGTGACGACCACCCGACCGGGGCTGGTGCCGCTGACCCTCGATCCTCCGTCGCTGGAGCGGCTCGCTCCCCTGTCGGGAATCGGCCTGCCCGCGCGGGTGTCCCACGGCAAGACCGACTTCGACGAAGCGGTGCTGTTCACGCATCGCGGCCTGTCGGGCCCGGCAATCCTGCAGATCTCCTCCTATTGGCGCGAGGGCGAGGAGATCGCCGTCGACCTCGCGCCTGGCATCGACGTGTTCGCGGCCTTGAAGGCGGCACGCGCCGAGAATGGCCGGCAGGCGCCGGCGAGCGCGCTGACAGCCCTGTTGCCGCGCCGGCTGGCACAGCTTCTCGGCGACGACCACGCCCCGGCCCGCAACCTTGCCGACCTGCCCGACAAGCTGCTGCGCCCGCTTGCACAGGCCGTCAATGAATGGCGGTTCAAGCCCGCCGGATCGGAAGGCTACCGTACCGCCGAGGTCACGCTCGGCGGCGTCGATACGGACGAACTCGACCAGAAGGCCATGCAGGCCCGCCGCGTGCCCGGCCTCTATTTCGTCGGCGAGGTGGTGGACGTCACCGGCTGGCTCGGCGGCTACAATTTCCAGTGGGCGTGGTCGTCCGGCTGGGCGGCGGGCCAGGCCGTCTGATACCGCTTCCGCCGGGGCCTGCGCTACAGGCGGATATTCCCTGCCCGCTCCCGATCCGCCCGAAACGACTCGCCGCCGAGAGCGCCGATGGTAGCCCGGTCGAGGCGACGGGTGCCGCGACGTCGCCGCGGCGGCGGGGCGTTATTGCATCGCCATTCAAAAATGGGGGATTGTGACGCGAAAGCGACATTTTTCAGGCGATTAATACCGGCGCCTCGACGTGAATTAGCACCCTCCAATCGCCTGAAAATGATTAGATTTTTGGCATTGGAGGTATTTAAGCACCCAAGTATCACTTCTTTCGATGATTTGCATTTCGTCTTTCGATCGAATTGTATCGGATCGCGGCGCAGGCTAAGACTCTGCGAGCCCATCTCCCGGGCACGATGACAATATGGGCAAACCATACGGGAGATGGGGTGGCGACATCGGCTGAGGGGAGCCGGCACAGATTATGGACGTTTTCGTACAGCAGCTCATCAACGGGCTGACGCTGGGATCGATCTACGGATTGATCGCCATCGGCTACACAATGGTCTTCGGCATCATCGGCATGGTGAACTTCGCGCATGGCGACGTGTTCATGGTGTCGACCTTCATCGCCCTCGTCTGCTTCCTTCTGCTGACGACGGTGCTGGGCATCACCTCGATCTTCCTGGCGCTGGCCATCGTGCTGGTGGTGGCGATGTTCTTCACGTCGCTGATGAACTGGGCGATCGAGCGCGTGGCCTATCGGCCGTTGCGCGGCTCGTTCCGCCTGGCGCCGATGATCTCGGCGATCGGCATGTCGATCTTCCTCGCCAATTTCGTGCAGGTGTCGCAGGGCCCGCGCAACAAGCCGGTGCCGCCGATGGTCACCGACGTGATCGTGATCATGGAGCGCGAGGGCTACCAGGTCACGCTTGCCTGGAAGCAGGTCATCATCATGGTGCTGACCAGCGCACTGCTCGGCGGCTTCTGGTACCTGGTGCAGAAGACCTCGCTCGGCCGGGCGCAGCGCGCCGTCGAGCAGGACCGCAAGATGGCGGCGCTGCTCGGCATCAATGTCGACCACACCATCTCGCTGACCTTCGTCATCGGCGCCGCGCTCGCTGCCGTCGCCGGCACCATGTACCTGATGTATTACGGCGTGGCGAACTTCGCCGACGGCTTCGTGCCGGGCGTGAAGGCCTTCACCGCCGCGGTGCTCGGCGGCATCGGCTCGCTGCCTGGCGCGGTGCTCGGCGGGCTGCTGATCGGGCTCATCGAGGTGTTCTGGTCGGCCTATTTCTCCATCGAATACAAGGACGTGGCGGCTTTCTCCATCCTTGCCATCACGTTGATCTTCCTGCCGCAGGGCCTGCTCGGCCGGCCGGAAGTCGAGAAGGTGTGAGGCAGGCATGGCCGTCGACACCGCACATCCGGCTGGCGCCGTCGCAGGCTCCGGCACGTCCATCCTTCCCGGCGCCCTCAAGGACGCCTTCCTCACCGGGCTGATCGCCCTCGGCCTGCTCGGCCCGCTGGTCGGCTTCCAGACGGTGATCATCGACGGCGCGCTCGGCCTCGCCTATCGCCCGCTCGTCGTCGCCATCATGGTCGGCATCATCTTCGTCGGCCGGCTGATCCTCAACCTCACCGTCTGGTCGCCGAACCGGGCGCCCAAGGCGAATGCCGGATCCGGGCCGCTCGCCCGCGGCGCGCTCGCCATCGCCCCGGCCTTCAAGCCGGCGCTGCTGGCCTTCGCGGTGCTGTTCCCGGCGATCGCCGCCTTCGCCATGGGCGGACTGAACGAGAGCCGCTACCTGCTCGATCTCGGCATCCTCATCCTCACCTATGTGATGCTGGGCTGGGGTCTCAACATCGTGGTCGGCCTCGCCGGCCTGCTCGACCTCGGCTATGTCGCCTTCTACGCGGTCGGCGCCTACACCTATGCGCTGCTCGCCACCTCGACGCCGGTGAACGACTTCTTCGCCGCGATACTCGGCGAGACGTTCTGGGCCAACTGGGCGTTCTGGTTCTGCCTGCCCGCCGCCGGCCTCTTCGCCGGCCTGTGGGGCATGATCCTCGGCTTCCCGGTGCTGCGGCTGCGCGGTGATTACCTCGCCATCGTCACGCTGGCCTTCGGCGAGATCATCCGCCTGGTGCTGATCAACTGGGTGGACTTCACCGGCGGCGGCGCCGGCATCGCCTCGATCCCGCGCGCGACGTTCTTCGGCATTCCGTTCAATGCCAGCGAGGACGGCTTCGCGGCGCTGTTCGGGCTCGAATTCAACCCGATGCACCGCATCGTCTTCCTCTACTTCGTCATTCTCGTCCTGGCGCTGATCACCGCCTTCACCACGGTGCGGCTGCGCCGCCTACCGGTGGGGCGTGCCTGGGAAGCGCTGCGCGAGGACGAGATCGCCTGTCGCTCGCTCGGCATCAACACCACCAATGTGAAGCTCTCGGCCTTCGCCACCGGCGCGATGTTCGGCGGCTTCGCCGGCTGCTTCTTTGCGGTGCGCGCCGGCTTCGTCTCGCCGGAAAGCTTCACCTTCGACATCTCGGCGATGATCCTCGCCATCGTGGTGCTCGGCGGCATGGGCTCGCAGATCGGCGTCGCCGTCGCCGCGGCGGTGATGATGGGCGGCATGGAGATGCTGCGCAATCTGGGC
Organism: Ancylobacter oerskovii; assembly: GCF_018390555.1. GTDB lineage: Bacteria > Pseudomonadota > Alphaproteobacteria > Rhizobiales > Xanthobacteraceae > Ancylobacter > Ancylobacter oerskovii. Next base: position 191,187 of record NZ_JAHBGB010000006.1, read on the forward strand.
TTCCTCAAGCAGGTGTTCGGCAACGATTTCGATCCCAGCCTCTACCGCATGCTGCTGTTCGGCTTCGCCATGGTGGCGATCATGATCTGGAAGCCGCGCGGCCTTGTCTCCTCCCGCGATCCGACGATCTTTCTCAAGGAGAAGAAGGCGGTTTCCGGCAGCCTCGTGAAGGAAGGGCACGGCTGATGGCTGAGATGGCTCTCCCCCTGCACGGCTGGGACAAGGACCCGATCCTCTCGGTCGAGCACCTGTTCATGCGCTTTGGCGGCCTCATCGCCGTCAACGACCTGTCGTTCAAGGTCGGGCGCGGCGACATCACCGCGCTGATCGGCCCCAACGGCGCCGGCAAGACCACGGTGTTCAACTGCATCACCGGCTTCTACAAGCCGAGCGAAGGCCGCCTCGTGCTCGCCCATGGCCGCGCGCCGACCGATGCCGAGCTCGCGGCGGTGACGCTGAACGGCGAGCGTGCCCTCGCCGGCCCCGACGCCGGCGTGTACCTGCTGGAGCGGATGCCCGACTACAAGGTGTCCGGCGAGGCCAAGGTGGCGCGCACCTTCCAGAATATCCGGCTGTTCACCGGCATGACGGTGCTGGAAAACCTGATGGTCGCCCAGCACAACGCGCTGATGGCCGCATCCGGCTATTCGCTCAAGGGGCTGTTCGGCTTGCCCGGCTACACCGCGGCGCAGCGCCAGGCCACCGAGCGGGCCAAGTACTGGCTCGACAAGGTGGGGCTCACCGAACGGGCCGACGATCCGGCGGGCGACCTGCCCTATGGCGCGCAGCGCCGGCTGGAGATCGCCCGCGCCATGTGCTCGGGCCCGATCCTGCTCTGCCTCGACGAGCCGGCCGCCGGCCTCAACCCGCGCGAAAGCCTGGAGCTGAACGAGCTCCTGCGCGCCATCCGCGCCGAGCACGGCACGTCCATCCTTCTCATCGAACACGACATGAGCGTGGTGATGGAAATCTCTGACCATGTGGTCGTCCTCGACTACGGCACCAAGATCTCCGACGGCACCCCCGAGGCGGTGAAGAACGACCCTCGCGTCATCGCCGCCTATCTCGGCGTGGACGAGGACGCGGTCGAGGAGGTCGAGGCGGTGCTCGACGAAGCCACGGGGGCGCAATCGTGAGCGCTGCCGTGACTGCTTCCGAGCCCATGCTGGCCATTCGCGGCGTCAAGACCTTCTACGGTAACATCATGGCGCTGAAGGGCGTCGACGTGGACGTCCATCGCGGCGAGATCGTCACGCTGATCGGCTCCAACGGCGCCGGCAAGTCCACGCTGATGATGACCATCTTCGGTCAGCCGCGCGCCCGCGAGGGGCAGATCCTCTACGAGGGCCGCGACATTACGCGGATGCCGACCCACGAGATCGCGCATCTGAAGATCGCGCAGTCTCCCGAGGGCCGGCGCATCTTCCCGCGCATGACGGTGTTCGAAAACCTGCAGATGGGCGCCTCCATCGACAATTTCGAGCATTTCGACGGCGACCTCGAGCGGGTGTTCACGCTGTTCCCCCGCCTGAAGGAGCGCATTGGCCAGCGCGGCGGCACGCTGTCGGGCGGCGAGCAGCAGATGCTCGCCATCGGCCGGGCGCTGATGAGCCGCCCGCGCCTGCTGATGCTGGACGAGCCCTCGCTCGGCCTCGCGCCGCTGATCGTCAAGCAGATCTTCGACGCCATACGCGAGCTCAACCGCACGGAAGGGCTCACCGTGTTCCTGGTCGAGCAGAACGCCTTCCATGCGCTGAAGCTCGCCCATCGCGGCTATGTGCTGGTCAACGGCGCCGTCACCATGTCCGGCGCGGGGCGCGAGCTCCTCGAGCGGCCGGAGGTGCGGGCCGCCTATCTCGAAGGCGGGAGGCACTGACATGGCGGCACCCACGCGTCCCACCCTCATCGCCCAGGGCGCCCCGAACAGCCTCGCCGTCGTGCTGCCGGGAGCGGTGGCGGCGGCGATCCTGCTGGCCAGCCTCTTCGCCCCCTCGCTGGTGGTGGAGGCCTCGCGGGCGGATTTCTACCTCGTCACCGTATTCCTCGGCGGCGGCGCCGCCTGGCTGTCCGGCCGGGCCGTGGCTTCGACCTGGCGAGGCTATCGGCAGGCGGTGATCTATGCGCTGCTGCTCGGCTGCGCGGTGCGGTTCTTCCACTTCGCGCTGTTCCAGGGCACGCTGCTCAGCCTGCCGCATTTCATCACCGACACCGCCTTCGTGCTGGCGCTCTCGACGCTCGGTTTCCGTGCCGAACGGGCGACGCAGATGGCGACGCGCTACAGCTGGCTTTTCCGCCAGGCCGGCCTGTTCGGCTGGCGGCGCGGGACCTCGGAAACGCCGCCGGAGGACGCCGCGTAAGCTGGTGCACATCTTTCGCTTCTTCCGTCGACAAGCGCCTGAAAAAGAGCAACATTTGCCCCTGGGGGCGACTGGCCTGGCCGACGGACCGGCGAACAACCAAGAACCACCCCTTTCAGAAGCAGGAGAGACCTTCCATGAAGAAGTTTCTGTTTGCCGGCCTTGCGCTCAGCGCCACTCTGGCGATGGCGCTGCCGGCCTCGGCACAGGTGAAAGTCGGCGTCGGCGGTCCGATGACCGGTGCCAACGCCGCGTTCGGGGCGCAGCTGAAGAACGGCGCCGAGCAGTGGGGCGCTGACGTCAACGCCGCCGGCGGTCTGCTCGGCCAGAAGGTCGAGATCGTGGTGGGCGACGACGCCTCCAAGCCCGAGCAGGGTGTCTCCGTCGCGAACAAGTTCATCGCCGACGGCGTGAAGTTCGTGATCGGCCACTTCAACTCGGGCGTGTCGATCCCGGCTTCCGAGCAGTATGCCGAAGCCGGCGTGGTCGCCATCTCCCCGGCCTCGACCAACCCGAAGCTGACCGAGCGCAGCCTCACCAACGTGTTCCGCACCTGCGGCCGCGACGACCAGCAGGGCGCGGTGGCCGCGGACTACATCGTCAAGAACCTGAAGGACAAGAAGGTCGCGATCGTCCACGACAAGACCCCGTACGGCAAGGGTCTCGCCGACGAGACGCAGAAGGCCATGAACAAGGCCGGCATCAAGGAAGTCGTCTACGAAGGCATCAACCCGGGCGAGAAGGACTATTCGGCCCTCGTCTCGAAGCTGAAGGCCGCGAATGTCGACGTGCTCTACTATGGCGGCCTGCACACCGAAGCCGGCCTGCTGGTGCGCCAGATGCGCGACCAGGGCATGAAGACCGTGCTGTTCTCGGGTGACGGCATCACCGACAAGGAGTTCTGGACCATCGCCGGTCCGGGCGCCGCCGGCACGCTGATGACCTTCGGCCCGGATCCGCGCAAGAACCCCGCCGCCGCCAAGGTCGTCGAGGAGTTCAAGAAGAAGGGCATCGACCCGGAAGGCTACGTGCTCTACTCCTACGCCGCCGGCCAGGTGATCCAGCAGGCGGTCGACGCCACCAAGTCGCTCGACCCCAAGAAGGTCGCCGAGTACATCCACTCCGGCAAGCCCTTCGACACGGTGCTGGGCAAGCTGACCTTCGACAAGAAGGGCGACCGCACCAATCTCGACTATGTCGTCTATGTCTGGAAGGACGGCGGCTACACCGAGCTCTGATGCGCGGCGCCTGACGGCGCGTTATCGGGCCTGAACGAGACCCGCCGGTGCAAGCCGGCGGGTTTTGCTTTTCGCGAGGCCCCGGCGGCAGGCGGGAAGCGCACCTGCGGAGATTGTCAGCACGTCCGCGCCGGCTACACTCGTTTTCTCGGGAGGGTCGACGCGCCGATGGAAGTGAAACTGCGCCTGGAGAAAGCACGCCCGGAGGATGCCGAAGCGATGCTCATCGTGCATCGCGCGGCCATTCGCGGCACCGCGGCGGCCTATTACGATCCCGACATCATCGACGCCTGGGCTCCCCTGCCGCTGCGACCCGACCATATCGACGCCCTCGCCCGCCGCATCGAAAGCGGCGAGGAGGAGGCGATCGTCGCGCGCGGGCGCGGCGGCGTAATCGTCGGGTTCGGCTCCTTCGTGCCCGGCGGCCGCGAATTGCGGGCCATCTATGTCGTGCCCGACCATGGCCGCCTCGGCATCGGCGCCGCCCTCCTGCGGGAGCTTGAGATCCGGGCGCGCAAATACGGGCTGTCGGAACTCATCATGGACGCGACGCTCAACGCCGAAGCCTTCTACACGCGCCATGGCTTCACCGCCGTGCGGCGCGGCGAAAGCGTGCTGCGCGGCGGCCGGCGCATGGCCTGCATCCGCATGCGCAAGCCGCTCAAGCGCTGACGGGGACCTCAGCCGAAGCTGGCGAGAGCCGGGAAGGTCTCCAGCATCCAGTAGCTGATGCTCGCCATCCAGCCGGACAGGAAGCCGATGCCGGTCAGCACCAGCAGCGCGCCCATGGTCTTTTCCACCATGGGCAGATAGCGCCGCGCCCGCGTGAGCAGGCCGAGCGCCGGCCGCGCCATCGCCGCGACCAGGAGGAACGGCACGCCGAGCCCGGCCGAATAGACGGCGAGCAGGCCGGCTCCCCGGGTGAGCGTCTGCTCGGAAGCGGCGACCGCGAGAATCGCCGCCAGCACCGGCCCGATGCAGGGCGTCCAGCCGAAGGCGAAGGCGAGGCCCATGACATAGGCGCCGGCAAGGCTGGTGGGGGCATCGACATGCACACGCTTCGTCTGCGTCAGCCAGCCGAGCCGCAGCACGCCGAGAAAATGCAGGCCCATCAGCAGGATGGCGACACCGGCCACGATGGCCAGCTCCTGCGAATAAAGCCGCAGATAACCGCCGACCACCGAGGCCCCAGCGCCCAGCGCCACGAACACCGTCGAGAAGCCGGCGACGAACAGCACCGCCGCTCCCAGCGTGCGCCGCGCCGCGGCGCCGGTCGGCGCCTTATGGGTGATCTGGTCGAGACTGGTGCCGGCCAGGTAGCACAGATAGGGCGGCACCAGCGGCAGCACGCAGGGGGAGGCGAAGCTGGCGATGCCGGCGACGAAAGCGGCCGGAAGCGTGACGTCGGCCATTGACCTTGGCACCCGTGAACGAATTGACTGCGGCAGCCGCGGCAAGCGGCGACCGCCCTGCGTCCAATGCACGGCCGGGGCGGTGAATGCAATGCGGCGATTTCCGCCATCGCCGGGATGTGATGACCCGCAAAGGGCAATGGGGAGAGGCAGAAGAATGCGCAACCTGATCACCGATGTGGCCGGGCTGAAGGTCGGCAACGCCACGGATCTCGCCCTGGCTTCCGGCGTGACCACGGTGGTGTTCGACCGTCCGACCACCGCCTCGGTGGATGTGCGCGGCGGCGGGCCGGGCACGCGCGAGACCGACCTGCTTGCCCCCGACACCACGGTGGATGCCGTGCATGCCCTCACCCTCAGCGGCGGCTCGGCCTTCGGCATCGATGCCTGCGCCGGGGTGATGGCCCGCCTCGCCGAGCAGGGTATCGGCTTCGCCATCGGCGATGCCCGCATCCCGATCGTGCCCGGCTGCGTGCTGTTCGACTTGATCAATGGCGGCGACAAGAACTGGGGCCGCTTCGCCCCCTACCGCGATCTCGGCTACCGCGCCGCCGGCGATGCGGGGCTGGATTTCCCGCTCGGGACGATCGGCGCCGGCACCGGCGCCACGACGGCCATTCTCAAGGGCGGGCTCGGCTCCGCCTCGGCGGTGTCCGCAAGCGGCCATGTGGTGGGCGCCATCGTCGCGGTGAATGCGGTCGGCTCGGTGAATGTCGGCGACGGCCCGCATTTCTGGGCGGCGCCCTTCGAGCGCGATGGCGAATTCGGCGGTCTCGGCCTGCCGGCCCCCCTGCCCGCCCCACGCCTCGCCCCGCCGATGAAGGGTATGCCGGCGGTGGACGAGCCGGCGGCGGCGACGCTCGCCAATACCACCATCGCCATCGTCGCCACCGATGCCGCGCTGACCAAGGCCCAGTGCAAGCGCCTCGCCGTGATGGCGCAGGACGGGCTGGCCCGGGCCATCTGGCCGGTACACACCCCGCTCGACGGCGACACGGTATTTGCCGCCGCCACCGGCACCAGGCCGCTCGGGGAGCCGGTGCGCGACCTCGCCTGGCTCGGCGTCGCGGCGGTGGAAGCGCTCGCCCGCGCCTGTGCCCGCGGCGTCTATGAGGCGAGCGCGCTGCCGCAGCCGGGGGCGCTTCCGGCCTGGCGCGACCGCTGGGCACGCTGAGGAGGTATCATCGGCGGGCGCTATTGCGGACGACGCAATAGCAGGAGGCTTGCGACACGGATTTGTCGTGTTTGATTGCCGCCCTTGTCGCATCTGTCCAATAAGCATGGCAGCCATGCGCCGGACACTCTCATTAGAAAAAATGAGGGGTGCATGACGCAAAGCCGGCCACGCATCAGGGTCAACGGACTCACCAAGATCTTCGCCGACAGGACGGAGGCGGCGCTTGCGCTGCTCAAGGCCGGCCAGAGCCGCGCCGAGATCCTCAAGGCGACCGGCGCCGTGGTCGGGCTTCAGGATGTCAGCTTCGACATCGCCGAAGGCGAGATCCTCGTCGTCATGGGCCTGTCGGGTTCCGGCAAGTCTACCTGCCTGCGCTGCATCAACCGGCTGATCGAGCCCACCGCCGGCTCGGTCTTCGTCGACGATGTCGACATTACCCGGCTGGGCGAGCGGGAACTGATGGAGTTCCGCCGCACCCGCTTCGGTATGGTGTTCCAGCAATTCGCCCTGTTCCCCCACCGCAGCATCGTCAAGAACGTCGAATACGGGCTGGAGGTCCAGGGTGTGCCGGCCTCCGCGCGCCGGGAGCGCGCCATGGCGGCGCTCGAGACGGTGGGCCTGAAGGGCTGGGACCAGCACTTTCCCTCGCAGCTCTCCGGCGGCATGCAGCAGCGCGCCGGCCTCGCCCGCGCGCTGGCACTCAATCCCGACGTGCTGCTCATGGACGAAGCCTTCAGCGCGCTCGATCCGCTGATCCGCCGCGACATGCAGGGCGAGCTCGTCGCGCTGCAGAAGCGGCTCAAGAAGACCATCGTCTTCGTCAGCCACGATCTCGACGAGGCCATCGCGCTCGGCGGGCGCATCGTGCTGATGAAGGACGGTCGGGTGGTGCAGCAGGGCACCGCGGCCGACTTCCTCGCCAACCCCGCCGACGACTATGTGCGGCGTTTCGTCGAGCATATCGACGTGCTCGGCGTCGTCACCGCCGGCGACGCCATGCGCCCGCCGACCGCGGTCAAGCCCTGGTTCAGCACCGCGGCCGAGGCGCTCGCCAGCCTCGTGCAGAGCGGCGAGCCGGTCATGACGGTGGTGTGCCAGGAGGGGCGGTTCCAGGGCACGGTCGATGCCGACACGCTGAAGGCGGCCGGCGAGACGGAACTGCGGCTGCTGCTGAGCGACACCGATGCCTGCGTGTCGTCCTCGGCCACGCTCAACGAGACGGTCGTCAAGCTTGCCGGCGGACGCGGCGAGATCGCCGTCATAGATGCCGACCGCTCCTTGCGCGGGGTGATCGCCAATGCCGACCTGGTGGCGACGCTCGCCCGTCGTCGCGCGCAGCCGCTGCACTGAGGAGGAACGCGATGGCCTTCGAGATTCCGCGCATCCCCCTCGCCGACTGGTGCGATATCGCGCTGGACTGGGCGACCGAGCATTTCTCGGGCGTCACGCGCGCGCTCAGCGCCGTGATCGGCACCGGCATCGAGACGATCACCGACTTTCTGGTCGACCTGCCCCCGTGGCTGGTGATCGTCGCGTTCGGCCTGGCGGTCTGGCGGCTGACCACGCTGCGCATCGCCCTGTTCAGCGTGCTCGGCTTCGCGTTCCTGTGGAACCTCGACCTGTGGCGGGCGACCATGCAGTCGCTGGTACTGGTGCTGGTCTCGACGCTGTTCGCCCTCGCCATCGGCATACCCATCGGCATCGGCGCGGCGGTGAGCAAGCGGTTCTGGCGCGTGGTCGCACCGGTGCTCGACATGATGCAGACCATGCCGAGCTTCGTCTATCTCATTCCGGCCATTCCATTTTTCGGCCTCGGCGCTGTCTCGGCCTGCTTCGCCACCATCGTCTTCGCCATGCCGCCGACCATCCGCCTCACCGCGCTCGGCATCATGCAGACGCCGCCGGAACTGGTGGAGGCGGCCGATGCCTTCGGTTCCTCGCGGTGGCAGAAGCTGTTCAAGGTGCAGCTTCCCCTCGCCATCCCCACCATCATGGCCGGCATCAACCAGACCATCATGCTCGCGCTCTCCATGGTGGTGATCGCGGCGATGATCGGCGCTGGCGGGCTCGGCGGAGAGGTGTGGAAGGCCATCCAGCGTCTGGAGGCCGGACAGGGCTTCCAGGCCGGCATCGCCATCGTGGTGCTGGCCGTCATCCTCGACCGCATCACCCAGCACGTCGCCCGCCACATGCGGCGGGACAAGGCGTGAGACTCTGAACCAACGGAAGCGGCACAACGACTTCCGGGCACAACATCCCCCTTCCAGACTGGAGCAAAGCCTATGTCCATCCTCGGTAAAATCGCGAAGACGGCTGCACTGGCCGCCACCGCCATCGGCCTTGCCGCCGGTGCGGCGCAGGCGGAGAAGAAGGACCTCACCATCGCCTATGTCGAATGGTCGGACGCCGTGGTCGCGACCAACATCGTCAAGACGGCGCTGGAGGAGAAGGGCTACAAGGTCAAGATCGTGCCGCTGTCCGGCGCCGCCATGTGGCAGGCGGTGGCGACCGGCGAGGCCGACGCCATGGTCGCCGCCTGGCTGCCCGCGACCCACGCCGCCTATAACGCCAAGCTGAAGGACAAGGTGGTCGATCTCGGCCCCAACGTCACCGGCGCCAAGATCGGCTGGGCGGTGCCGACCTATGTCGACATCGCCACCATCGAGGACATCAAGAAGGACCCGGCGAAGTTCGGTGGCAAGGTGGTCGGCATCGATCCCGGCGCCGGCCTGATGAAGGCGTCGGAAAAGGCGATCAAGGAATACGCCCTGCCGGTGAAGCTGGTCGAGGGCTCGGACGCCACTATGGTGGCGGCGCTGAAGGACGCCTACGGCAAGAAAGAGCCTATCGTCATCACCACCTGGACGCCGCACTGGATGTTCGCCACCTGGGACCTGAAGTACCTGTCCGATCCCAAGGCTGTGTTCGGCGGCGAGGAGACGGTGAACACGGTGGTTTCCACCAAGCTGAAGGAAGAGGCGCCGGAGGCCTACAAGATCCTCGACAATTTCAACCTGTCGCTCGCCGACGAGCAGGCGGTGATGGTGGAGAACAACAAGCCCGGCGCCGATCCGGCCGCCACCGCCAAGGCCTGGGTCGCCGCCAACAAGGCCAAGGTCGACGCCTGGTCGAAGTGATCACATGCGATCCAGCCGTGCCGGCTCCCGGGCGGCACAGGCCATAGCCTCTCCCACTTCCTCCTGAACGGTCACCCGTCACGGCGATCGTTCCCACCTGAAAGGCCGGGCTCGTCCCGGCCTTTTCTTTTGGGGCTTGTCTTTTGGGCTTGTCCTGCCCGCCGTCATTGCATTGGCGGGGAGCCGGTGCTACGCGCCGGCATCCGCAAGGCGTCAGACAAACCGCCGGAAGATCGCGAGGGAGACCGCCATGGCCACGCATCCGCTCATCGTCGCCCCCTCCATCCTCGCAAGCGACTTCGCCCGCTTCGGCGAGGAGGTGCGCGCCATCGACGCCGCCGGCGCCGACTGGGTACATATCGACATCATGGACGGGCATTTCGTGCCGAACATCTCCTTCGGGCCGGATGTCGTGAAGGCGATCCGCCCGCTCACCACCAAGTTCTTCGACGTGCACCTGATGATCGCACCGGCCGATCCCTATCTGGAAGCCTTCGCCAAGGCGGGAGCCGATCTCATCACCGTGCATGCCGAGGCCGGCCCGCATCTGCATCGCTCGCTGCAGGCGATCCGCGCGCTCGGCAAGAAGGCGGGCGTCGCCCTCAACCCCGCGACGCCGGCGAGCGCGGTGGAGCATGTGCTCGGCCTCGTCGACCTCGTGCTGGTGATGACGGTCAATCCCGGCTTCGGCGGCCAGGCCTTCCTGCCGTCGATGATGGACAAGGTGCGTCAGATCAAGGCGATGATCGGCGAGCGCCCCATCCACATCGAAATCGACGGCGGGGTGACGGCGGAGACGGCGCCCTTGTGCGCGGCTGCCGGCGGCGACGTGCTGGTGGCTGGCTCCGCGGTGTTCAAGGGCGGCGCCGCGGCCTATGCCGGCAACATCGCGGGCATCCGCCATGCGGCGGAACGGGCGATCGGCACCCTGGTCTAGCCGCTTCCCGGTGCCTGCATTTGTCGCGGGGCCGCCTATCTGCTAATGCGCGGCGTCCGTCACGCAACTTGTGAGCACGCCCGTGATCCCGCGCTATACCCGTCCCGAGATGGCCGCCATCTGGGAGCCGCAGACCCGCTTCCGCATCTGGTTCGAGATCGAGGCGCACGCCACCGACGCGCTCGCCGAGCTCGGCGTGGTGCCAAAGGAAGCGGCGGCGAAGATCTGGGAGAAGGCGAAGGACGCCACCTTCGACGTCGCCCGCATCGACGAGATCGAGGCCGTCACCAAGCACGACGTCATCGCCTTCCTCACCCATCTCGCCGAGATCGTCGGGCCGGAAGCGCGCTTCGTCCACCAGGGCATGACCTCCTCCGACGTGCTCGACACCTGCCTCAACGTGCAGCTGGTGCGTGCCGCCGACATCCTGATCAAGGACGTCGACCGGCTGCTTGCCGCGCTCGAGGCCCGCGCCTTCGAGCACAAGCTCACCCCGACCATCGGCCGCTCGCACGGCATCCACGCCGAGCCGACCACCTTCGGCCTCAAGCTGGCGCAAGCGCATGCCGAATTCCAGCGCAACCGCGCCCGGCTCGTGGCGGCGCGCAAGGAGGTCGCCACCTGCGCCATTTCCGGCGCGGTCGGCACCTTCGCGCAGATCGACCCGCGCGTTGAGGAATATGTCGCCGCCAAGCTCGGCCTGAAGGTCGAGCCGGTGTCGACGCAGGTGATCCCGCGCGACCGCCACGCCGCCTATTTCGCCGCGCTCGGCGTCGTCGCCTCCTCCATGGAACGCGTCGCGGTGGAGATCCGCCACCTGCAGCGCACCGAGGTGCTGGAGGCGGAGGAGTTCTTCTCCGAGGGGCAGAAAGGCTCCTCGGCGATGCCGCACAAGCGCAACCCGGTACTGACCGAGAACGTCACCGGCCTCGCCCGCCTCGTGCGCGGCATGGTCACGCCGGCGCTGGAGAACGTCGCGCTCTGGCACGAGCGCGACATCTCGCATTCCTCGGTCGAGCGCGGCATCGGCCCGGATGCGACGGTAACGCTCGACTTCGCGCTGAACCGCCTCGCTGGCGTCGTCGAGAAGCTGATCGTCTATCCGCAGAACATGCAGAAGAACCTCGACCGGCTCGGCGGCCTCGTGCATTCGCAGCGTGTCCTGCTGGCGCTGACCCAGAAGGGCGCCTCGCGCGAGGATGCCTATCGGCTGGTGCAGCGCAACGCCATGCCGGTATGGCGCGGCGAGGGCGAGTTCCAGACGCTGTTGACCAATGACGCCGACGTGCGGAAGTACCTCTCCGCCGAGGAGATCGCCGAGAAATTCGATCTCGGCTACCACCTCAAGCATGTCGACACCATCTTCAGGCGGGTGTTCGGCCGCGCCTGAGAATTCGCATATCGGATAAGATAGTCGCCCTAAACAGCTGGGTCAGATCGGGATATCGATCTGACCCAGTTCTGTTTCACGGCCGGCGCATGCCGCCGATTTGCGGCCGGTACATGACCGGGCGGGGACCGCCATAGCCGCCTCGCCAGCCGGGGCCGGCGCCACGCCATGCCGGAGGCGGAGCGCCGCGCCATCCCGGGCGCGGGCCGCCGCGCCAATAGGCCGGCCGGCCTCGCCAGCCGGGACCGCCGCGCCAATAGGCGGGACGTCCACCCCAATAGGCGGGACGGCCGCCCCAGTAGCGTCCTGGGCCCCAATAGCGATAGCGGGGACCGCCCCAGTAATAGGGGCCGCCCCAATAGCCGGGACCCCAGGCGGAGCCGACGCCCACGCCGAGCGCAAAGGCCCCGACACCCAGCGCCGGGTCGTAATAGCCGTCATAATATCCCGGACTGACCGCCACGCGGGACCCGCCGAAGGAAAGATAGCTGGCGCTGACATAGCCCCCGCCGATCTGGCACCAATTGTTGCCGGTGCAGCCGGCGACATTGACGCGCGCGCCAGCCGGCAGCGTGGCGACGACGCGATAGCCGGTGCCCGGCCCGCTGCGCACGTTGAGATCGTTGGTGACGGTGGCGGACCGCGCTTCGGCGGTCGCGATGCCGGCCAGCAACAAGGCGACGGCGGTCAGCAGTGTCGTCCGCATACGCATGGAATCCTCCTTCGCCGGCGGAACCCGCGTTTCCGCCCTCGCCGGCCCGGCCGGCCACGTAGCTGCCCGCGACAACGCCGGCGCACGCCGGTGGTTTCCATCGGCGCGCGTCACGAAACCGCGACCGCCGGCAGATGATGCCTCGGGAAGATCGCCCAGGCTAGGAGCGTGCGGGCAAGGGATAGGCCGGGTGCGGGCGCCAATAGCTGGGCCTTCCGCCCCAGTAGCTGGGCCGTTCGCCCCAATAGCCCAGCACTGGGGTCCGTTCGGTGGCCGGCGGCCGGCCGGCACCTTGCCGGCCGCGCAGGGCCGGCGCGCGTCCCACCAGCCGGGCGCTCACATAGCCATATTGCGTTCGGCACCAGCCATCGGCGCAGGATTCGACGGTGACTGGAAAGCCTGCCGGCAAGGTGCCCAGCCGCTCATATCCCGCGCCGGGCCCGGCGCGGACATTGGCATTGGCCGTGGTCGTCGCGTTGCTCGCCGCAGCCGGGGCGCCGGATGCATAGGCGCGACTGGCAGAGGGAAGCGCGGCGCCCGCGATCGGTGCAGTTTCCGGGATAAGGGAGGGCTGCGTCGTCGGATCGGGAAGGCGGGGCTGCGCTTCCGGTGGCAGCACCAGCCGGGCCTGGCCGCGCGACAGCACATAAAGGCTGACATAGCCGCCATCGACCCGGCACCAGGCGTTGGCGCAATTCTGTACCGACACAGAGGTGGCGTCCGGCAGGGTCTTCACGATCTCGAACTCGGTTCCCGGCCCGGAGCGCACATTGGCGCTGCCAATGGTGGTGCGGGTGCCGCTCATGGTTTCCGTCTGGCCCGGATGCATATTCCGTATCGCGCCGTCCGCCGGGGCGAGAACGGACGAGGAGGCCGCGGGCGAAGGGAGGCCGGAAGGGCTCCCGGCCGGGGCGATCCGTGCCGCGTTCACATAGCCATATTGCGTCCGGCACCAGCCGCCGGAACATGGGCCCGTCTCGACCGGGGTTCCGGCCGGCACCCGGCCGATGACATCATAACGCGGCCCCGGTCCGGCGCGCAGTTCGGCGGTCGTGACGATGGTACCCGACGCCGCGCCGGCGAGGCCGGTGCCCGCGAGCACCAGCGCGCCGCCCAGCGCCAACAACCCCGCGATCCGCATCGCCCCCCTCCTGCAACGCGTGCTCACACGACATAGCTCCACCCATGCCCCCAATTCCGCCTGGCCGCAACGGAAAGCAGGCAAGATGGTTGCCGATCGAGGCGGCGAGCGCCTTCTGAGCCGAGCAGCAAACGAAAAGGCCGGCAGGCTCCCCGAGGGAAGCGCTTGCCGGCCCGATCGATATAGGCGAGCCGCGATCAGCCGCCGGCCTTGATCGCCTCAAGCGACTCGGCGAGCAGATCCTCCATGGTCCGGCGGATCCGGTGCTCGGAGATGTCGAGCCCCTTGGCCTCGAAATCCGCCTTCAGCTTGGCATAGACGTCCTCGTCGCCGGCCTCGCCCAGATCCGCCTCGATCAGCGACTGGGCATAGGTGGTCGCCTCCTCGGCGGAAAGACCGAGCTTCTGAGCGGCCCAGAGACCAAGCGCACGGTTGCGACGGGCGTGCGCCTTGAACTTCAGCGACTCCTCATGGGCAAATTTCGCCTCGAACCCATCTTCGCGCTTGTCGAAAGTGCTCATCGTGTTCCTTGCCCTGTTATATGCGCGGCCTGCGCGATGCGGCTCGCGGGCTTGATTATAGCGCGGCCGCTCCCAAATCAACGATACCCGGGCGCTGGAAGACCCCTTACGTCAATCTGCCGCTCCCCGCTCCCGGGAGGCCGTGAAATGGCGCGTTCGGGCTGGCCGCCTGTGCATTGCGTTGTATCACGGTCGCTGATCGGCTAGTGTCCGGGCGCGGGAGCTTGTGCAGCGCGATACGAATCGGCATTGCCCGGCGCAGAGCGAGCACAGTCAGCCCCCAGCCGTGGACCAGCAAGAACCGGAGCCCCGGCACCGATGGATTTCCTCAATCGACGGTACCCCCCCATGAGCCGCCGCCGCCGCATTTACGAAGGTAAGGCGAAGGTCCTTTACGAAGGTCCCGAGCCCGGCACCCTGATTCAGCACTTCAAGGATGACGCCACTGCTTTCAACAACAAGAAGCACGACGTCATCGATGGCAAGGGCGTCCTCAACAACCGCATCTCGGAATATGTATTCCTGAAGCTGAACGAGATCGGCGTCCCGACCCATTTCATCAAGCGGCTGAACATGCGCGAGCAGCTCATCCGCGAGGTCGAGATCATTCCGCTCGAGGTGGTGGTACGCAATGTCGCCGCCGGCTCCCTGGCGACTCGTCTCGGCATCGAGGAAGGCACGCAGCTGCCGCGCTCGATCATCGAGTTCTACTACAAGAACGACCAGCTCAACGACCCGATGGTGTCGGAAGAGCACATCACGGCGTTCGGCTGGGCCACCACCCAGGAGATCGACGACATCATCGCACTGGCGATCCGGGTCAACGACTTCCTCTCCGGCCTGTTCCTCGGCGTCGGCATCCGTCTTGTCGATTTCAAGATGGAATGCGGCCGCCTGTGGGAAAACGACATGATGCGGATCGTCGTCGCTGACGAGATCAGCCCGGATTCCTGCCGGCTGTGGGACATCAAGTCGAACGACAAGCTCGACAAGGACCGCTTCCGCCGCGACATGGGTGGCCTCGTCGAGGCCTATTCGGAAGTCGCCCGCCGCCTCGGCATCATCTCCGAGGGCGAGCGCGCCCAGCCGGCCGGCCCGGTGCTGGTGAAGTCCGAGCCCGAGAAATGAGCCCGTGCCGGCGCGGCTGCACGTCGCGCCGGGCAGCCATGTTGCGCTGGGGCATTGAGCCGCGCGCATTCCGATGATAGGCGGGGGCTGAAACGCCCCCGTTTCCGTTTCCGCCGGTTTCCCAGCATCGTCCCCGGCGACGATCGATCTGAAGAGTGGTTCCATGAAGGCGCGCGTCCTCGTCACCCTCAAATCCGCTGTGCTCGACCCGCAGGGCAAGGCCATCGAGGGCGCGTTGCGTTCTCTGGGCGTGCCCGGCGTCGCCAGCGTCCGCCAGGGCAAGGTGTTCGACGTCGAGCTCGACGGCGGCGACAAGGCGAAGGCCGAGGCCACGCTGAAGGAAGCCTGCGAGAAGCTGCTCGCCAATACGGTGATCGAAACCTACCGCATCGAATTCGTCGGGTGAGGTCGCGCCGATGAAAGCCGCCGTTCTCCTTTTTCCCGGCTCGAACCGCGAGGGCGACGTCGCGCGCGCGCTCAAGCACGTCACCGGCATCGAGCCCACCGTGGTCTGGCACGCCGAGACCGAACTGCCCGCCGGCACCGACCTCGTGGTGTTGCCCGGCGGCTTTTCCTATGGCGACTATCTACGCTGCGGCGCCATCGCCGCCCGCGCCGCCATCATGGATGCGGTACGCGCCCATGCCGCGCGCGGCGGCCTGGTGCTGGGCATTTGCAACGGCTTCCAGATCCTGTGCGAGAGCGGTTTGCTGCCCGGCGTGCTGGTGCGCAATGCGCGCCTGCGCTTCATCTGCCGCGAGGCGCTGCTCAAGGTCGAACGCAACGACACGCCCTTCACCCGCCGCTACGGCAAGGGCGCCATCGTCCGTTTCCCGGTCGCCCATGGCGAAGGCAACTACACGGCCGACGCCGAAACGCTGGCCCGCCTCGAAGGCGAGGGGCGCGTGGCGTTCCGCTATGTGATGGCCGATGGCCGGCGCGACGACACCCAGGTGCTCAACGGCGCCGCCAATTCCATCGCCGGCATCGTCTCCGAGAAGCTCAACGTGCTCGGGCTGATGCCGCATCCCGAAAATCATGTCGATCCGCTGATCGGCTCCACCGACGGGCGTGCCCTGTTCGAGAGCATCGAGGGGATGCTGGAGAAGGCGTGAGCGCCATCCCTCCCCTCGCCGCCCGACGATGCCCGCCAGCGAAACAGAATGTGACGGCCCGCGCATGACTGTCCTCGATACGCCTGCCAAAGAACCGAAGATCACTCCCGAGCTGGTCGCCGAACACGGCCTGAAGCCCGACGAGTATGAGCGCATCCTGAAGCTGATCGGCCGCGAGCCGAGCTTCACCGAGCTCGGCATCTTCTCGGCGATGTGGAACGAGCACTGTTCCTACAAGTCGTCGCGGCTGCACCTGCGCGGCCTGCCGACCAAGGCGCCCTGGGTGATCCAGGGACCGGGCGAGAATGCCGGCGTCATCGACATCGGCGACGGCCTCGCCGCGGTGTTCAAGATGGAGAGCCACAATCACCCGTCCTATATCGAGCCCTATCAGGGCGCGGCGACGGGTGTCGGCGGCATTCTGCGCGACGTGTTCACCATGGGCGCCCGTCCGATCGCGGCGCTGAACGCGCTGCGCTTCGGCGACCCCGCGCATCCGCGCACCAAGCATCTGGTGGCCGGCGTCGTGGCCGGCATCGGCGGCTATGGCAACTCCTTCGGCGTGCCCACCGTGGGCGGCCTCGTCGGCTTCCACACCCGCTATGACGGCAACTGCCTCGTCAACGCCATGGCGGTCGGCCTCGCCGAGGCTGACAAGATCTTCTACGCCAAGGCGACCGGCGTCGGCCTGCCGGTGGTCTATCTCGGCTCCAAGACCGGCCGCGACGGTATCCACGGCGCCAGCATGGCCTCGGCCGAGTTCGGCGAGGGCGCGGAGGAAAAGCGCCCGACGGTGCAGGTCGGCGACCCCTTCGCCGAGAAGCTGCTGCTCGAGGCCTGCCTGGAGATCATGGAAGCCGGCTGCGTCGTCGCCATCCAGGACATGGGCGCCGCCGGCCTCACCTGCTCGGCCGTGGAAATGGGTGCCAAGGGCGATCTCGGCATCGAGCTCGACCTCGACAAGCTGCCCTGCCGCGAGACGGGCATGAGCGCCTATGAGATGATGCTTTCCGAAAGCCAGGAGCGCATGCTCATGGTGATCGCCCCGGGCAAGGAAGCCGAGGCCGAGGCGATCTTCAGGAAGTGGGGGCTCGACTTCGCCATCGTCGGACGCACGACCGACGACCTGCGCTTCGTCGTCAAGCACAAGGGCGAGGTGAAGGCCGACCTGCCGATCAAGGAACTGGGCGACGAGGCGCCGCTCTATGACCGCCCTTGGGTAGAGACGCCCAAGCAGCAGCGCATCGACCCGGCCTCGCTGGAAATTACCGCCACCATTCCCGGCGCGCTGGAACGCCTCATCGGCTCGCCGGACTTCGCCTCCAAGCGCTGGATCTGGGAGCAGTACGACCATCTGATCCTCAACAACACCGTGCAGCGCCCCGGCGGCGACGCGGCGGTTGTCCGGGTGCAGGACGGCCCGAAGGGCCTCGCCATGGCCTGTGACGTCACCCCGCGCTATTGCGAGGCCGACCCGTTCGAGGGCGGCAAGCAGGCGGTGGCCGAGGTGTGGCGCAACATCACCGCCGTCGGCGCCACGCCGCTGGCGCTGACCGACAACCTGAATTTCGGCAACCCCGAGAAGCCGGAGATCATGGGCCAGTTGGTCGGTTGCCTGCGTGGCATCGGCGCCGCCGCTTCGGCGCTCGACTTCCCGGTCGTGTCCGGCAATGTCAGCCTCTACAACGAAACCAATGGCCGCGGCATCCTGCCGACCCCGACCATTGGCGGTGTCGGCGTCCTCGCCGACATAGAGAAGATGGCGACACTCGCCTTTAAGGAAACCGGCGAAGTCATTCTGGTTATTGGTGAAACAACCGGATGGCTTGGCCAATCCACCTTCCTGTCGGAGATCCTCGACCGTGAGGAAGGCGCGCCTCCGCCGGTCGACCTCGCCGTCGAGCGCAAGCATGGCGACTTCGTGCGCGAACT
Organism: Ancylobacter oerskovii; assembly: GCF_018390555.1. Lineage (GTDB taxonomy): Bacteria > Pseudomonadota > Alphaproteobacteria > Rhizobiales > Xanthobacteraceae > Ancylobacter > Ancylobacter oerskovii. The sequence goes on from NZ_JAHBGB010000006.1 coordinate 209,384, forward strand.
GATCGCCGAAGGCCTCGTCACCGCGGTGCACGACGTCTCCGACGGCGGGCTGCTGGTGGCCCTGGCGGAGATGGCGATGGCCTCGGGTATCGGCGCCTCGCTGCTGGCTCCGCCGGCCGAAGTGGAGCCGCATGCCTTCTGGTTCGGCGAGGACCAGGCCCGCTATATCGTCACGGTTTCCGGCGGCGAGAAGGCGACGGTGATCAAGCGCGCCGAATCCGCCGGCGTGCCGGTCGCCAAGCTCGGCGCCACCGGCGGTGACAAACTGACCATTCCCGGCGAGCGCCCCATCGTCATCGATGCGCTGCGCGAGCGTTCCGAATCCTGGCTGCCCATCTATATGGGCGCGGGCATGATGTGAGGGAGCCGACCATGGCTATGGAAGCATCCGAGATCGAGAAGCTGATCCGGCAGGGATTGCCGGATGCGCAGGTCACCATGCGCGATCTTGCCGGCGACAATAATCACTGGCACGCCACCGTGGTGAGCGAGAGCTTTCGCGGCAAGTCGCGCGTGCAGCAGCATCAGATGGTCTATGCCGCCATTGGTGCCCCGATGGGCGGGGTGCTGCACGCCCTCGCCCTGCAGACGGAAGTGCCGAAGGGCTGACGGCCCTCTTATAATCCAGGCCGATCGCGAGGCCCGGCGGCGACAGCCTGCCGGGCTTCATCTATATGTAGGGGCGAAGGGTTGAATGGCGCGTCGCGCGTCATCACTTATCATCGCACAGACACACGGGCTTCCGTAGCCCAAGACGGGTGAGCGCCATATGAGCATCCAGGATTTCATCGACAATCAGGTGAAGAGCAACGACGTCGTCGTCTTCATGAAGGGTACGCCGCAGTTCCCGATGTGCGGCTTCTCCGGCCAGGTGGCGCAGATCCTCAATCACCTCGGCGTCGACTACAAGGGCATCAACGTCCTCGATTCCGACGAGATCCGCCAGGGCATCAAGGACTACACCAACTGGCCGACCGTCCCGCAGATCTTCGTGAAGGGCGAGTTCATCGGCGGCTGCGACATCGTGCGCGAGATGTTCCAGGCCGGCGAGCTCCAGACCCTGCTTGAGGAGAAGGGCGTGCCGGTGATGGGTCGCGCCTCGGCCTGAAGACGAACGAGAGGTCGCTCCGGCATCAGGCCGCTTGCGTCCACGACCAGAGAGTGCGGTAATTCCCTCCGGGCCAAGCTCGGGGGGATGCTATGGCACGTATCTACTATGCGACCAACCGGCGCCTCGTGGCCGGTGCCCGTGTTCCATTCGGCAATCGCTACAATGAGGAAGGGCCGGCCTTCTACCGGGTCGGCTATGCCGAGGTAGACCGGAGCCCCGCGGGCGTGGGGCCGGACGACGCCTTCGTCCTGCGCTCGGTGATGGTGGCCGAAGAACATCCGGCGCCACCGGGCGCACTTCCCTCGGCGGAGATAATCGGCTCGACCGGCGTCTTCGAAGCGATGACGCAGGCGGTGCGTGGCGAATCCCGCGAGGTGATCGCCTATATTCACGGCTTCAATTCCAGCTTCGAGACCTGCATGCTGCGCGCGGCGCAGATCGAGGCCAATTGGCGCATCGGCGGCAAGGCACCGCTGGTGTTCGCCTTCTCCTGGCCCGCCGACGATGGCGACGGGTTAGGTCTCGGCGAAAGCGCCGGCACCGAATCCAAATGGAAATATTTCGGCGACCGCGACGATGCGGAGGCCTCGGGCAAGGCCATCGGCCGCAGCCTGCGCCGGCTGATCGACTTTCTGCTGGAGCTGCGCAAGGAAGACCGAGCCGCGGGGCGCGAGCCCTGCGGGCAGAAGCTGCATCTCGTCGCCCACAGCATGGGCAACTGGGCGCTGCGCCACGCGCTGATCGCCCTGCGGGGGTTCAACAGCGGTGCCCGGCTGCCGAAGATCTTCACCAACGCCTTCCTGATGGCGGCGGACGAGGATGCCGATGCGCTGGAGCACAACAACAAGCTGGGCCTGTTGCCGCAGCTGGCCGAGGCGATCCACGTCTATCATGCGCGCCGCGACCTCGCGCTGATCATCAGCGATACCACCAAGCTCAATCCCGATCGGCTCGGCGCCTGGGGGCCGCGCACCTTCGACGGGCTCGATTCGGCGATATACGGCATCGACTGCGCCGATGTGTGCGGAACCGAGCTCGGCCACGGCAACCATCAATATTACCGCATCCGCCCGGAGGTGATCGCCGATGTGCGGCAGGTGATGGCCGGCAAGGGGCCGGATCAGGTCACCGGCCGCGTGCCCGTGCGGGCCGGACGGCAGTATCGCATCAAGCCCGGCCGCGGAGCGGCGACCATCGAGGTGTGAGGTGCGGGATGGAAGCTTCTTACCTTCCCTCTCCCCGACGGTAAGAGGGAGAAAACAAAAAAGCCGCCCGGAAGGGCGGCTTTCTCGTCTGGGAATGAACCCAACTCAGCGCGAATAATATTCGACGACGAGGTTCGGCTCCATCACCACCGGATAGGGCACCTCGTTGAGCTCGGGCACGCGGGCGAACTTCGCGGTCAGCTTGTGGCCATCGACCTCGAGGTAGTCCGGCACGTCGCGCTCGCCGGAAGCGGCGGCTTCCAGAACCAGCGCCATCTGCTTGGAGGCGTCCTTCACCTCGATCACATCGCCGACCTTCACCTGGTAGGACGGGATGTTCACGCGGCGGCCGTTCACCTTCACGTGGCCGTGGCTCACGAACTGGCGGGCGGCGAACACGGTGGGAACGAACTTGGCGCGATAGACGACGGCGTCGAGGCGGCGCTCGAGCAGGCCGATCAGGTTGGCGCCGGTGTCGCCCTTCAGGCGCGCGGCTTCCACATAGATCGCGTAGAACTGCTTCTCGCCGATCGAGGCGTAGTAGCCCTTCAGCTTCTGCTTGGCGCGCAGCTGCACGCCGAAGTCGGAAAGCTTGCCCTTGCGGCGCTGGCCGTGCTGGCCGGGGCCGTATTCACGCTTGTTGACGGGGCTCTTCGGGCGACCCCAGATATTCTCGCCCATACGGCGGTCAAGCTTGTGCTTGGCCGAGACGCGCTTGCTCATGCGCTGGTCCTCTTCGCAAGGTTGCGGTTTGGATCGCGCCCCCTCCTTTGTCCCGCAGGAAGTTCCCTCAGGACCGACAGGCTCCGGCCGAACGCGCCGGATGGAGCCACGGGTGCGTGAAACAGCTCACGGGGCCGTTGCCAGCCCCGCGAGTGGTCGCGTGCATAAGCGGAAAGCGGCTGCAGGTCAAGCTTCCGCCGCCTGATCGCTAGCGGCCTTTCCTCAGCGCCGCCAGCACATCGAGCCCGGCATAGCCATCCGGCTCCATGCCGGCGCGGCGCTGGAAATTGGCGACCGCCCGCATGGTGAGGTTGCCTACCCGCCCGTCGACGCCGCCGGTATCGAAACCCGCGGCGGTAAGGCGCTTCTGCACTTCCTGGATCTCGGCCAGCGTCAGCGCCCGTTCCCCGCCCGGGAATGGGGTGACGAAATCCCCGCCTCCCAGCACCCGGTCGCCGAGATGGCAGACGGCCAGCGCATAATTCATCGACGGATTGTAGGAACGGACCGCGTAGAAGTTCTGCGTCAGCAGGAAGCTGGGTCCTTCGATGCCGACCGGCGCCCAGAGCCGCGTGCGCGCCGCCGGATGCGGGAAGCGCCCGCCGCCGGCCGGCGCGAGGCCGAGCTTGCTCCAGTCCGCCACCGTGCGGATCGACTTCGCATCGGCATAGCGAGCGGCGCCCGGCGGCACTGTCACCTCATAGCCCCAGGGAAGCCCGGCCTGATACTTGCCGCGCTTGATGAGGTAGCGGGAGCTGCCGGCCAGCGCATCACCGATTTCATAGGGCGAGACGCGGCCATCTCCATCGTAATCGATGCCGAGATTGAGCCACACCTCCGGCATCCATTGGGTGTGGCCCATGGCGCCGGCCCAGGAGCCGAGCATCATGTCGGGCGTGCCCCAGCCGCGCTGGACGACGGCAAGGCCATTGATGAATTCGGTTTCCCAATAGCGGCGGCGGCGCGGCTCGCCCCAGGCCAGCGCCGCGAGCGAAGGGAAGACCGGCTTCATATGGTCTTCGTCGGTGACGAGCTCGCCAAAGGCGCTCTCCATCCCCCACAGGCCGAGCAGCACGTCGGGTTCGACGCCGAAATCCTTGTTGAGGCGCTTCAGCAGCGCCGCGTTCTTCTTCGCAGCCGCCTGCCCGGTCATCAGCCGCCAATCGGAAATGCGGCGGTTGAGATATTGCCACAGCTCCTCGCGGAACTCCGGCTGCGCGCGATCCTTGGCGTAGACGCTGGTATCCGGCTTGAGGCCGCGCGTCACCCGGTCATAGACCTCGTCCGAAATGCCGCGCGCCCGCGCCTTGGCCCGGAAGTCGCGGAGCCAGGCCTCGAACGACTGGCTGGCGGATTGCGCCTGAACGGCCGGGCCGGCCAGCAGCGATGCGCCGGCAAGAGCCAGCGCCGCACGGCGGGACAGGACGATAGCGTCGAAACCTTTCATGCCCTCTTTCGCTTTCTCCGGGCAATTTGCCGGATTCGGGCGATGGTAACTTTGGGGCATGGTGGCCGGTGAGGGCGCCGCGGGCAACCCTTTCCCGCCGTATCTCCGGTTCAGGCGAACGCGGCGGGCATCGGCACCAGCTCGCCGTTGCGGGCCGGCATTCCGGCGATCCGGCCAACCAGCGTCGCATCGAGCGGGTTCCCGGTAGAGAACAACCGCAACGGCGCCGGCATGCGATCGCCTACCGCCGGGCCGATCAGCGACACCGTACGGCGCGCGATGGCCGGTGCCGGGTCCACCCAGCGGACCGGCCAGGGCGCGACCTTCTCCAGCCTGTCGCGCACCAGCGGATAATGGGTGCAGGCCAGCACCACCGTGTCGGTGCGGGTGCCGCCCTCCTTCACGAAGGCGGGGGCGATCTCCTCGGCGAAGTCGGCATCCTCCACCGCGTCGCCGGCAAAGCTTGCTTCCACGAGCGGGGCCAGCCGGGCACTGCCCACCAGCGTCACCCGGCAGGCGCCGGCGAAATCGCGGATCAGTGCGCGGGTGTAGTCGCGCTTCACCGTGCCGGGCGTGGCGAGCACGCTGATCAGGCGCGTCTGCGAGCCTTCGCAGGCCGGCTTGATCGCCGGAACCGTGCCGACAAAGGGAATCGGGAAGCGCGCGCGCAGGGCCGGCAGCACCAAGGTGGAGGCCGTATTGCAGGAAATCACCACCGTATCCGGGGCCAGTCGGTTGACCAGTGCGTCCATCACCGCGACGACCCGGGCGATCAGCGTCTCCTCATCGAGGGCGCCATAGGGAAAGCCGGCATCGTCCGCCGCATAGACATAACGGGCATCCGGGCGCTGGCGCGCCAGCTCGCGCAGCACCGACAGGCCACCGAGGCCGGAATCGAAAAGCAGGATGGTGGGCACGCGCAGACCTGGAGCGGCCATGGGGGCGGGAGGAAGAGGCGACACCAATGACAGTCCGATGGAAGATCCGCAGGCGGAAACAGCTGACGACGCGCCGGAATGAGAGGAAATCTCAACGCCCATCTTGTTGCCCTCCAACCGGGCGGCATTGTGGCGCATCAAAGTGAAGACTTGGTTTCCAGCCGTCCCCCCTCACATCCCGGCGCGCTAGCGGGGGACAGGCCGGTGGCGGCCACCGATATGATCCGGGCAGAGCGCTCTATTACCCCCATCCCCTGATAGTCGACAGAGGTAAGATGCGATCAGCCCGAAACCGGGAACTCAGCCGATGATGAATCGTTAGTCAACGGACATCGCCTTCATGCGCGGTGCTTGCTCATCCGATGTTTCATCATCTTGATACCGGAGGAACGACCATGGGATTCTTCTCAAAGGACATCAAGACCATGGACGATCTCTTCGTCCATACCCTTCGCGACATCTATTACGCGGAGAACAGGATCCTGAAGGCCCTGCCTTCGATGATCGACAAGACGACCGATCCGCAGCTGAAGGCTGGTTTCGAAAACCATCTGAAGGAAACCGAAGGGCATGTGAAACGCCTGCTCGAGGTCTTTCAGCTGCATGGTGTCGAGGCCAAACCGGTCACCTGCCCGGCCATCGACGGCATCATCGACGAGGCGGAAGAGGTCAGCGGCGAGGTCGAGGACAAGGAAGTGCTCGATGCCGCACTGGCGGCGGCGGCGCAGGCGGTCGAACATTACGAGATCACCCGCTATGGGACGCTGATCGCCTGGGCCAATCAGCTGGGCCGCACCGATTGCGCCCGCGTTCTCCAGCGCACGCTGGAGGAGGAGAAGAAGGCCGATGCCCTTCTTTCGAAAGTGGCGATGTCCAAGCTGAACATGCGGGCCGTCAGCTAGGCGACCCGGGGCTTCGGGACGGATGGCTGCTCGCGGTCATCCGTCCCGGCATGATCGGACATTCAAGCGCTAGGAGCCTGCCATGACGCGCGATCCGCGACGTCTCGACCAGAACCCGGTCGTCATCGACCCCGCCGATGTGGACGCCGTGCTCGACGACCGCCCTACCCCGCCCGGCGATCCGCTCAAGCCCGCGATGAAGGAAGTGTCCCATCCGCTCCCGCTGCGCGAAAGCCGAGAGAGCAAGGCGGCACGAAAGCCGTCGGCGGACCATCGCCCGACGAATGTGCGCGCCGTCCGGGAATAGAGGCCGGCCTCGTCAGCGCAGCATGCCCCAGCGGCGCACGGTGGCGCTTTCCAATCCCCGGAACGCCACCGCCTCCACGAGAAGCCCGATCAGGATCACCGTGGCGAGACCGGCGAAAACGCGATCGGTGTAGAGCTCGTTGCGCGCCCTGAAGATGAACCAGCCGAGGCCGCCGGAGCTGGAACTCACCCCGAAGACCAGCTCGGCGGCGATCAGCGTGCGCCAGGCGAACGCCCATCCCACCCGCATGCCCGAGATCAGCGCCGGCAACGCCGAGGGAATCAGGATCTGCCTTACATAGGCGGGGCCCTTGAGCCCGTAATTGCGGCCGACGAGGCGATGGGTTTCCGGCACGCTCTCGAAGCCTTGCAGCGCCGCCAGCGCGAAGGGCCACACGACGGCGTTGATGAGCACGAAGAGAAGGCTGACCTCGCCAAGGCCGAACCACAAGAGCGCCAGCGGCAGCAGCGCGATGGCCGGCAGCGGGTTCAGCATCGCCGCCACCGTCTGCAGGGCGTCGCGCACGAAGCCGTTGGCGGCAGCGATCGAGACGATGAGGGTGGCGATGGCGATGGCGGCGACGTAGCCCTTGATGAGCACGGCCAGCGACGCCGCAGCTGCGGTCAGCAGCCCTTCGTTCAGGCTCGCCTCCCGAAACGCGGAGAAAGCCTCCAGAAAGCTCGGCAGCAGGATCGGATTATCCTGCCAGCGAGCGGCGACCTCCCACGCCACGGCCAGCACCACTAGCACGACGAGGCGCCGGAACCACAATGCGCGCGAGAGGCGCCGCAGCGCATCACGCCAGCGTCGCGGCGAGGAAGGCTGCAAGGCGTCCAGGACAGGAATATCGGTCACGATTGTCCTCCCGCCTTGCCGAACAGCGCCGCATGCACCTTGCGGGTCACCGTTTCGAACGCCGCAGTGCCGAGATCACGCATGTCGAACGCCGACACGTCGAGGGTGGTGATGGTCCGCCCCGGATGGGCGCTGAGGAGATGGAGCCGGGTCCCGATCAGCACCGCCTCATCGATGTCATGGGTGACGAAGAGCAGGGTGAGGCCGGTTTCCCGGGCGATGTCCATGAGGTCGCGCTGCATCTGCAAGCGGGTCAAGGCATCCAGCGCGGCGAAGGGCTCGTCCATCAGCAGCACGTCCGGGCTTGCCGCCAGCGCCCGCGCTATGGCGGCGCGCTGCTTCATGCCGCCCGACAATGTGTGCGGGTAGCTGTCAAGCGCCCGCTCCAGCCCCACGCGCCGCAGCGCATCGGCGGCGATCTCCCGCGCTTCCGCCTTCTTCATCCGACGTGTCGCGACCAGCGGAAAGGCGACGTTGTCGAGCACGGTCTTCCAGGGCAGAAGCTGATCAAACTCCTGAAAGACCACCAGGCGATCCGGCCCGGGCCCACGGATCGCCGAGCCGCGCAGGCTCAGCGAGCCGGCGCTCGGTTCCAGGAAGCCGGCGACGGCCTTGAGGATCGACGACTTGCCGCAACCGGAAGGGCCGAGCAGCACCAGCCGCTCGCCTTCGGCGATGGTGAAGTCGACGGCATCGACCGCCCGCACGGTTCCACGCTCGGTGACATAGTCGAGCGTCAAGCCGCGCGCCTCGAACAACGGAATGGCGGCCTGCCCGCTCCGCGCCACCTCGCTCACCGGCGCGAGCATCCGTCAGCTCCCGGCCTGGTCATGCAGCTCGGGGAAGGTATAGGCCTTCCAGCCGTCGGGCCGGGTCTTGATGGCACCGGTCCGATAGAGGAAATCGGCGAACACCTCGCTCTTCTGCGGGACCAGGGTGAACTGCACCTCCGGGTTGTCGATGATCTGCTTGACGAAGGCCGGATCGAGCTTCGACTTCTCGACCTTCACATAGGTGTCGGCAGCCAGCCGGTGATCCTTCGCGGCGATCTCGGTGGCTTCCCTGAAGGCGCGGAAGAAGGCCTCGTAGGTCTTCGGGTTGGCGTCGCGCCACTTCACCGTCGTGTAGGCGACGGTGGGGGTGAACGGGCCGCCCAGCACGTCGTAGGACGACCAGACCTTGTGCACCTTGGGGTCCTTCAGCGCCTGCTCCTGGAAGGGCGAGTTGGAGAGGTGCCCGGTGATCTCGGTGGAGCCGGAGATCAACGCCGCCGTGGCATCGGGATGCGGCAGCGTGACCTGGATGGAATCGAGCTTGCCCTGATTGCCGGCGCCGAACTCCTTCTCGGCGGCGATCTGCAGCGTGCGCGCCTGGACCGACACCCCGGCCGCCGGGGTGGCGATGCGATCATTGGGCCCGAAATCCTTCAGGCTCTTGATGTCCGGCTTGTTGGTCAGCAGATAGTTCGGCGTCGCGCCAAAGGCGCCGATGATCTTCACCGCTCCCTTGGTGCGGTCCCAGACGGTGAAGAACGGGCCGATGCCTGCCGAGGCGACGTCGACGGAACCGGAGAGCAGCGCATCGTTCACCGCATTGCCGCCGGACAGCTTCAGCCATTCGACCTTGATGTCGATGCCCAGCTCCTTGCCGTGCTTCTCGATCAGGTTCTGATCGCGCAGGATATGGAACGGGATGTAGAGGGTACCGAACTGCTCGGAGATGCGGATGAGGCCTTCGGCGGAGGCCGAACCCACGGCGGCGCTCACCATGGCAAGGGAGAGGGCCGCAGCCCGGAACAAGCGTTTCATCGAAAAATTCCTTTGGTCGCAGGCCGGCTCTCCGCGTGGATCGTCGTCCCGCGGTGGCGCAGATGGATGGCAGATGGCTTCGGGACGGTTCGTCAGCGCCCGGCGCTACATCGTTCCCTCGACCGTATGACGTCGCGGCTCACGAGCGGCCCCCACCCTGGCGGGCAGAGCCGGGAGGCACTGCGCGGGCACGCGCGCGGCCGATGCCGACAACGCGCGGCTTCCCGCTCATGACTGCGCCGTCCGAAGGGCCGGGCGGACGTCGTTGGCGATGGTCTCGCCGAACGGCCCGGTATTGACCGTGGCGGCGGCGCGCTGGATGTCGTGATTGAGCGTCAGCCTCGGCAGCACCAGCTCGGCGACGCGGTAGGCCTCTTCGAGATGCGGGTAGCCGGAGAAGATGAAGCTCTCGATGCCGAGCTCGGCATATTCCTCGATCCGCTCCGCGACCGTCGCCCCGTCGCCCACCAGAGCGGTCCCCGCCCCGCCCCGCACCAGGCCGACGCCGGCCCACAGGTTCGGGCTGACCTCCAGCTTGTCGCGACGCCCGCCATGCAGGGCGCTCATGCGCGCCTGCCCGACGGAATCCAGCCGCGCGAACACGCTTTGCGCCTGCGCGATGGTTGCATCGTCGAGGTGACGGATCAGGTCCTCCGCCGCCTCCCATGCCCGGGCCGTGGTTTCCCGCACGATCACATGCAGGCGGATGCCGAAACGCACCTTGCGCCCGCGCGCTTCCGCCTGCCGCCGCACTTCGGCGATCTTCGCCTTCACCGCCGCCGGCGGCTCGCCCCAGGTGAGGTAGACATCGACATGCTCGGCCGCCACCGCGCTGGCCGCCGGCGAGGAGCCGCCGAAGTAAAGCTTCGGCCCGCCCGGCTGCACCGGCGGAAACAGGACGGAAGCGTCCTCCACCTTGAGATGCTTGCCCTGATAGCTGACCTTCTCCCCGGCGAGCAGCGGGCGGTAAATGTCGAGGAATTCCTGCGTCACCTCGTAGCGGGCGTCATGGTTGAGGAAGATGCCGTCGGCGGCATTCTCCACCGGGTCGCCGCCGGTGACGATGTTGATCAGCAGCCTGCCCTCGGAGAGCCGGTCGAGCGTCGCGGTCATGCGGGCATAGAGGGTGGGCGAAGCGAGCCCGGGCCGCACCGCCACCAGATAGCGCAGGCGCCTGGTCGCCGGCGCCAGTGCCGAGGCGACGAGCCAGGAATCCTCGCAGCTCTTGCCGGTGGGGATCAGCACGCCATAGAAACCGAGACTGTCGGCCGCCTGCGCCACCTGCCGCAGATAATCGAGCGTGACCGCCCGCCCGCCGGCCGCGGTACCGAGATAGCGCCCGTCGCCATGCGTCGGCAGGAACCACAGCACATCGAGGCCGCCGGAGGTCTTCTGGGGCACGTTCGCAAGAGTCATGATCGCCGTCTCGATAGGAGGATAGGCAGGGGAAACCGGGCGCCGGAACTCAAGCCACCCGGAAGACGGTCAACATCGACATATCCGCTGCATGTCCGATCCTCGTGGCCGCGCGCTCACCGCCGCTTCGGACTAGAAAAACGTAGGATGGGCGTCAGGTCAACATATTTTCTATCGACTCTATGGGAATTAGCGGCAATCACAGATCACGCCGGTGCAACTCATGGGGTTCAATAAAAAACCCGCCGGCCATTCTGGCCGGCGGGGAATAGAGCAGGCGATATAGTCAGCGATCAGACAACCGTCACGTCGAGCGTGCCGACACCATCGACGCCGCCTTCCATCTTGTCGCCGCGCACGATGGCCCCGACGCCCGCCGGCGTGCCGGACATGATGATGTCGCCCGGGCGCAGCTCGAACAGGCCGGAGAGGTAGGAGATCATCTCCGGCACCTTCCAGATCATCTGGTTGAGGTCGCCGTTCTGGCGCAGTTCACCGTTCACCTTCAGCCAGACCTTGCCATCGGTGGGGTGGCCGATCTGCGACGCCGGCACCAGCGCCGAGCAGGGCGCGGAGGCCTCGAAGGCCTTGCCGACTTCCCACGGCCGGCCGAGCTTCTTGGCTTCGCCCTGGAGATCGCGGCGGGTCATGTCGAGGCCGATGCCATAGCCCCACACATGCTCCATCGCGCTCTCGACCGGGATATTCACCCCGCCCTTGCCGATGGCGACCAGCATTTCGAGCTCGTAATGCACGTCCTTGGACTTGTCGGGATAGGGGAAGGTGCCGCCGGTGATGACGTTGTCGGGGTTCTTCTGGAAGAAGAACGGCGGCTCCTTATTCGGGTCGTGGCCCATCTCGATCGCGTGTTCGGCATAGTTGCGCCCGACGCAATAGATGCGGTGGATCGGGAACAGCTTGTCGCTGTCGACCACCGGGAGGGTCGGAATCCCCGGCGGAACGATGACATAGGCGGTGGTGTCAAGCGGCGCGTTCATCAGCGGACTCCTGCATAATATTCGACGCGTTTTTCGATGTTTTCGATGATCGCCGACAGTCCCATCGCCGCGGCGAACAGGATGATGGTCAGCGCCCAGAAATTCTCCATGTCGAAGTTGCGCGAGTAGAGCTCGAACAATTCGCCATAGCCGATGATGGAGACGAGCAATTGCCCGATCACCACGCCCTTCACGCCGCGCACCATGCCGAGGCGGATGCCCGCCAGTATCTCAGGCAGCGCGGCGAGAAGGATGATCTTGGAATAGAGGCGCAGGCCCCCTGCCCCGTAGCTGCGGCCCATCTCCTCCAGCGAACGAGGCACCGCCTGGATACCGGCGCGGGTGTCCAATACGATGATCCATACCGCGAAGAGGAAGACGGTGACCACCACCGTGGTCTCGCCCATGCCGAACAGGATCATCAGCACCGGCACCAGTGCCGAGAGGGGGGCCGACACGAAGATGTTGACCCAGATGCCGAACAGGTTGTCGGCCACCGGGAAGCGCCCCATCAGCACGCCCAGCAGCACGCCGACGACGATGGCGAACGCCATGCCGATCAGGAAGCTGTTCAGCGTGGTCAGCGCCGCCGCCTGCCAGGTGCCGGTCTGCACCAGCGTGAAGGCGGCGGCCACGACGTGGGACAGCGGCGGAACGAGGAACGAGAGTTCCAGCTGCCCGACGATTTCCCAGACGAGGCACCACGCCAGCAGCGAGGCCATCATCGGCACGCGATAACCGAAGATCGTCATGCCCGCCTCCTAGTCCACATAGCGCTTGAGGCCCTGCCAGATCTCCTCGACCGTATCGAGATAGCCCTGGTCGCGGCGGATGGCGTCGGGGGATGCGGTGCGGTCGATCTCCGGCTCGATGATCTGCGCCACCCGGCCGGGACGGCGCGACAGGATCACGATGCGGTCCGAGCAGTAGACCGCTTCCTCGATGGAGTGGGTGACGAAGATGAACGTCTTCTTCTCCAGCTCGACGAGGCGAAGGAGATCCTCCTGGAACTTGCGGCGGTTCTGCTCGTCCACGGCCGAGAACGGCTCGTCGAGCAGCAGCACGTCGGCATTCACCGCAAAGGCCCTGGCGAGGCCGACGCGCTGGCGCATGCCGCCGGACAACTCGTGCGGATACTTGTTCTCGAAGCCCGAGAGCCCGACCTCGGCGATGTATTTGTGGGCGATCGCCTGCCGCTCGTCCTTGCCCACGCCCTTCAGCTCCAGGCCGAAGGCGACGTTGCGCATCACCGTCGCCCAGGGCATCAGGGCGAAGTCCTGGAACACGAAGGCGCGCTCCGGTCCCGGGCCAGTGACCGGCACGCCGTTCACCCTCACCTCGCCGCTGGTGGCGGGAATGAGACCGGCGATGATCTTCAGCAGGGTGGTCTTGCCGCAGCCCGAGGGGCCGAGCAGCGTCGTGAGCTTGCCGGCGGGGAAGTCGAGGTCGATGGAGCGCAGCGCCTCCATGTCCGCATACATCTTGCAGATGCCGCGCACCTCGACGGCAGCCTCCGGCGAGGGCGTGGTCGCGGCGGCGCTCGCCGCGGCGGTGATATTGCGCATGGCTCAGCCCTTCTTCTTCTCGGGACGCAGCACCCGGACCTCGAAGGCCTCCAGGGCGGACAGCGTCAGCGTCGAGACGAGAATGATGGAGACGACGGCGGCGTACATCTCGGGATAGTCGGCCACCGAACGATGATAGGTGATGAGATCGCCGATGCCGGTGGGCGTGATCAGCAGCTCGGCCAGGATGACGCCGATGAAGCCGGCGGCGAGCCCAAGTCGTAAGCCGGCAAATATGATCGGCGAGGCATCGGGAAGGATGATCTTCAAGATCCGCTGCCACCAGGTGCCCTGGAAGGAGCGGCACATGTCGACCAGCGACGGGTTGACGTGGCGGACGGCCTTGTAGCCGTTGAGGGCGATCACCGGCAGGGCAAGCATGATCACCGCCAGCGTCTTGGACACCAGGCCGATGCCGTAAACGAAGGTGATCAGCGGAATGAGCGCCGCCATCGGCGCCGCCTGCAGCACAATGAACACCGGCGCGACCAGCCATTCGGCAAAGCGCGACAGGCCCATCAGCACCCCGAGCCCGACCCCCAGCACCGCCGAGATGGCGATGCCGATGACGAGAGGCTGCAAGGTCTCCGCATAGGCGGCGACGAAGGAGCCATCGAACAGCATCGTCAGGAAGGCGCGCGCCGTCTCGAGGAAGGTGGGAAAGGCGAAGCTGATCGGGATGCGGCCGGCGATTTCCCAGACCAGGAAGAAAAGACCGATGGAGGCGGCCCGCCAGAGGGCCGTGCGGTGCTCCAGAAGCTTCCCCCAGAAGGAGGAAGCCCCGGCGCCTGGAATGGCTCGCGGGGAGCCATTCGCGTGTGCGGGTGCCGACATGCCGCCCGCCTCAGTTGGTGCCGACCTTGCCGAGCACGCGGTTCAGCGGCTCGAGCGCCCAGAACTCCTCGACCTTCAGGCTGGCCGGTTCGCCGGTCAGCTGGCCCGAGAGGGTGTAGAAGGCGAAGTCATCCTTGGCCGCCGCGGCGCCGCCACCGTTCAGCGGGAAGGCCTTGCCTTCCGCGAGCTCGGTGAAATAGGGGGTGATCTCCGCCACCTGATCGGCCGGCAGGTCCGGCAGCAGCTTGTACTTAGCCCGCCATTCGGCGACGACGGCGGGGTTCTTCGTTACCTCGCGCCAGGTGGTGAGGATCGACTCGACGATGATGTCGACGTCCTTCTGGTTCTTGTCGAGATAATCCTGGCGGGCGAACAGCGCCTCGTCGGTGGCATTCACGCCGTCCATCGGCAGGATGACGAATTTGCCCGGCGCCTTTTCCTGCAGGAGGCGGCGACCGGCGGAATCGACGATAGTGGCCTTCACATTGCCCTGCAGCAGGGCGCCGGTGCGAACCTCGGAACCGGGGATGTAGCTGATCTTGGAGAACTTGATCCCCTGCTTCTGCTCCATCAGCTTCATGATGGCCTCGGTGCCCGAGCCGCGCGAATGCACCGCGACTTCCTGGCCGTTGAGGTCCTTCCAGGTCTTGTAGAACTCGGCATTGACCGCCGGATAGAAGCGCAGGGTGGAAAGCTGGAGGAAGATGCGAACCGGCACCTTCACCTTCTGGATCAGGGCATAGGGCCCACCGACCCCGATATCCGCCTGCCCGCTGACCACCGCCTGGGCGGCGATGTCCTCGGACTTCAGATAGGTCATCTCGATATCGACGCCCTTCTGCTTGGCGAGCTCGAAAGCGGCAAGCAGATGCAGGTTCTCGACACTGGCGATGTCGCCATAGGCGACGCGGACCTTGGCCTCCGCCGCAGGCGCCGCCAGCACCGCCGCGAAACCAATGGCGAGCATTGCGCCGGATAAATGCCAGGGCCTTTTCGCGAGATTCTTGAGCATTTCCAGTCTCCCATGAATGGTGGCGGTTGGTTCCGCCCTTGATCGACCCGCAGCATCATCCGCGAGGTTGGATACCAATTTCATTTTGGTTTATATTGGACCCGATTTTGGGTCAAGTTCAAATCCGCTTGACCCCACCCGCCTGCCACGACATAGATTGAACCAATCCCACATTTGGTTGAAACGCATGGACATGCTTACCGACGCCGATCCCCACGCCGAAAAGGGCACCGTCACCCAGCTGCGGGCGTTTCTCGCCCAGAGCGACCTGTCGGAAGAAGGACGGCTGCCACCTGAGCGCGAACTGTCCGCTGCGCTCGGGGTCTCGCGCGCCGAGCTGCGCAAGGCGCTCGACGTGCTGGAAGCGGAGGGGCAGATCTGGCGGCATGTCGGCAAGGGCACCTTCATGGGCAGCCGGCCGCTCGACACCTTCGCCGACATCACCGCGCTGGCGCGGCGCTCCAATCCGGCGGAGGTCATGCGCGCGCGCATCGTCATCGAGCCCGAGATCGCCCGCGCGGCCGCCTTTACCGCCACACCGGCCGACATCGCCGAGATGCGGCTGTGCCTCGCCCGCTCGCGGCAGGCGGACAGCTGGCGGCAATATGAGGGCTGGGACACCCGCCTTCACCGTACCATCGCCGAAGCGACGCAGAACGGCCTGCTGCTCGGGCTGTTCGATACGCTCAACGCCGTGCGACGCGCCGTCACCTGGGGGCGGCTGAGGGCCCTGCCGGTGAAGCCGGCGCCGGACCATCACAGCTTCAAGGAGCACGAGTCGATCGTCGACGCCATCGAGCATCGCGACATGGCCGGCGCGGCCAATCTCATGCGCAACCATCTGCGCACGGTGGAGCGCAAGCTGCTGGACAAGCAGTTGCGGGCCTCCGAGGAGAGCTGATCGAGGCTGGCGATCCGGCAACCAATTCCGGCATGGCGCCGACATCGGTTCGTCGCCATCCGAACCAATCCGCCGCCCGATTCGCCGTTTTTCAGGCCGATGCGGTGTATGATGGGAACGACGGGCGCCGCGATTGGCCGATGGGAACGAGAATGCGACCGCGGACGGGATGCCGGGCTCGGCGACCGCTGCTAGGCTGAGGCACCGCATCGCAAACCGGGGCCCGCCGTGACCGATCCCGCCGCCGCCGTCCCTGCCCTGCTCGTCATCAATGCCGGTTCCTCCAGCATCAAGTTCAAGCTCTACCGTGTCGAGGGCGAGGACATCGCCCTGGTGCTGGGCGGGGCGCTCGACGGCATCGGCCGGCGCCCCCGCTTCAAGGTGAAGGACGCCGCCGGCGAGACCCTTGCCGACCAGTCCTTTGCCGCCGAACAAGTGGCGACGACCACCGTGGCGCAGCATCTGATAGGCGACTGGCTGCTGCCGCGCCTTCAGGACTACCGCATGATCGGCGTCGGCCACCGGGTGGTGCATGGCGGCCCGGTCTATGCCGGGCCGGTGCTGATCGACGACACGGTGCTGCAAACCCTGACCGGCTTCATTCCGCTGGCGCCGCTGCATCAATTGAGCAACCTCGACCCCATCCGCGTGCTGCGCGAGCGCCGGCCGGACTTGCCGCAGGTCGCCTGCTTCGACACCGCCTTCCATCGCGGCCACCCGGAGCTATCCGAGCGCTTCGCCCTGCCCCGCCATTTCCACGACGAAGGCGTGCGACGCTACGGGTTTCACGGCCTGTCCTATGAATATGTCGCCTCGGCGCTGCGCCATGCCGAGCCGCGGATCGCCCGCGGCCGGGTGGTGGTGGCGCATCTGGGATCGGGTGCCTCGGCCTGCGCGCTGGATGACGGGCGCAGCATCGAATCCACCATGGGCTTCACCGCCCTGGACGGCCTGCCCATGGGCACGCGCTCCGGCGCCCTCGATCCCGGCGTGGTGCTGCACCTGATCGAGCAGAAAGGGCTTTCCGCCGCCGAAGTCGGCCGGCTGCTCTACAATGAAAGCGGGCTGCTCGGGCTCTCCGGCCTCAGCAACGACATGCGGGAACTGCTCGCCAGTCCGTTGCCGGAAGCGGGCATGGCCGTGGACTTCTTCTGCCTGAAGGTGGCGCAGGCGATCGCCGCGCTGGCCACCACGCTTGGCGGAATCGATGGCCTCGTCTTCACAGCCGGCATCGGCGAGCACGCGCCGCCGGTGCGGGCGCGGATCGTCGACAGGCTCGCCTGGCTCGGCATGCACCTCGACGCGGCAGCGAATGCGGCGGACGCCGCCCATATCGAGGTCCCCGGCAGCGCCGTACCGCTGCTGGTGGTTCCCACCGACGAGGAACGCATGATCGGCCGGCACACGCTGAGGCTGCTATCCGCCGCCTCCCGATAGATCCGCAAGAACCCGTCCCGATCGCGCCGGCGGAACGACGGCCCGGATGATCCATGCTTGCCGCCCCGCGCGGCGCAGCGAAGCCCGACGCACGGGATGGGGAATTTCGGCCGGTTCAAACAGGACGCCGGCAAAGCTGCCCGCACCCTGTTTCCGTCCGCCCGGCTCAAACGAAAATGGCGGGACCAGCCATAGCCGATCCCGCCATATCGAAGATTGCCCGGAGGCTCGGGGCCTCCGTCCGATCGGATCGGCCGGGCAGCGCCGGCCGGTCGATCAGAACTTGTAGTTCACGCCGAGGCGAACGACGTTGGTGTTGATGTGGCCCCAGTTGTCGAAGCCGCCCGGCAGCTGCGGCTTGGTGTCCGGGTCGCCGAGGTAGAGGTATTCGCCCTTGACGGTCCAGTTGTCGGCGAAGGCGTACTCGACGCCGGCACCCACGGTCCAGGTCCAGTAGTCGGCCGAGGAGTCGTAGGCGACGCCATTGATGCTGCCGCTGACCGAGGTCTGGCCGTAGGCGGCACCGGCGGTGCCGTACACCAGGACGCGATCCCAGGCGTAACCGACGCGGCCGCGGATGGTGCCGAAATAATCGGAGTCCCAGTTGTTGCCGTACCAGGTGGAGCCGGCGATGCCGCCGTAGCTGCCGCTGCCGGCCACGCCCTGGATGTCGGCCTCGATACCGAACACCCAAGCATCGACCTGGTAGTTGTAGCCGACCTGGGCGCCGTAGGTGAAGCCGTTGCCGCTGCCGGCCCACATGCCCGAGCCGTAGCCGTCGATGGACGCGCCACCCGAGCCGTCGGCCCAGAGGTAGCCGATGTTGCCGCCGATGTAGAAGCCGGTCCAGGTGAACACCGGCACCGGAGCAACCACCGCCTTCACCGGATACTTGGCGGCCAGATCGGCAGCAACGGCCGGGCTGGCCAGAGCGGCGACGCTAACAGCAGCAAGGAGAATCTTCTTCATGGCCAGTACCCTCGAAATCTGTAGTTGACGACACGCGACGCAGCGTAACCGCCAACGACCACCTGAACTCATTGTGCCGGGATAATGCCGCAACGTGGCGCCGGAGGAAATGACAAATATGTCACACCTCCAAGTCTTTAGCGCAGCCCCGCAAGGAGCCTCCCTCCCGGAAGTGGTTTCCAGCGTCGCCCGGCGCCAGTTTTCCGGGCGCATATGCCTACCTTTTTACCGACGATTTCGAAATTCCCGAGAGCGAGCCCGGACAAAATGTTCGTTAATATTCCCTATCTTTTTCCGAACTTGAAGGATGTCGCGATAGACAGTGCAAAATTCACATCAAAACCATCGCCATTACAGGACTGTTTTATTTCCGGCTCATAACAACGGTTGTCGGCGTTTCACTATTGCAGCACGGCCGGCACACTAATCGCCAAACGTGATATCGCCGAGATTCGCGGCGACGTGCCGGGAACTCGGAATTTTTTCGAGCAGCAACCGCCGGCTCTTCGCCGGATTGGTTATTGCAGCGCCCGCGAGGTCGCGAAATGGCAGCGTGCGCGGACGGCTTCAGGGCAGCATGTCGTCCGGCACCGGGAAGGGCCGATTTTCCGGCGCGCCGTCGGTCCGGGGCACGCGACCGGCCGCCAATTCGACGTCGTGCCACTCGTTCCATGCCTTCCAATAGGCGATCCGCATGGGGGATTCGCTGAATTGCGAGATGGCGCCGGCGCCGTGCTGGGTGAGCGACAGGCCGTGCCGGCGGCCGAGCGTCAGCACCATGCCGATGCCGGACTGCGCCGTGGAGCCGAAATGCAGCCGCACCCGCTGCTGGAACTCGCGATCGGCGCCGAAGCGCACGGAATCGAACAGGCCGACCTTTTCGAAGACATCGGCCGCGAAGAAGGTGGAATGCGGACATTCCTCGATATAGCGGCCACGCAGCCCGCATTCGATGGTGCCGTCCGAACGGATCCGCAGCCATTGCGAGGTGGTGCATTTGAGCTCCGGCTGCCCCTGCATGGCCCGCAGGTGATGCGCCACATGCGTGCGCAGCCAGAAATCGTCGGAATCGCACAGCGCGACGTAGTCGCATCCCTCCCGCAGCGCTTCCGCGATGCCGAGATTCTTGGCGGCATAGGTGCCGACATTGCGCGGCGTGCGCAGATAGGTGAGCCGCCCCGCCTCGGCCAGCGGCGCGCAGATCGCCGCCGTGCCGTCGCCCGAGCAATCATCCACCACGATCAGCCGCACGCCCGGAACGCTCTGGCCGAGCACGCCCTCGATGGCACGGGCGATGTGGTCCTGCGCGTTGAAGGCGGTCATCACCACCGCGACCCGCGCCGGCGGCGCCTCCACGTCGCGGCTCAGATCGGCAACCGTGTCGATGCCGAACTCCTCCCAGGCAAGTTCCATCTCGTAGCGCCGGAACACCTCGCGCAGGATGGTCGTCTGCCCGCCATTCACGCTGAGCACGTTGTGGAGCGTGATGAAAAAGTCGACCGGCGCCGGCTGCTCCGGCGTCTGGAGGATGTCGATGGCGTGGCGGATCGTCATCTCCGCCTGATGCGTGCGGCCGAGCTCGAGATTGTATTCGCCGTAGAGCACCTGTCCGGCGACGGTGGAGCGGCCGTGCAGCACGCCGGTCTTCTCCAGCATGCGACAGGCCTCCTCCTTGTCGTCATAGGCGGCGAGCACCGCCTGGTTGACCAGCGGCTGGCGCAGCAGCGGCCGGATACGCGCCCATTCCCGGAGCCAGCCGCGTGCCTCCTCGCGGCGGCCGAGGCGGAAGGCGGTGTACCAGAGCCCTTCCATGAAGCGGGTGTCGATCTCCCGCCCCGGCGGCCGCCGCGCCGCCGCACGGCTGAGCAGATCATAGGCGCGCTCGAAATAGCGGACCTGCAGATAGTGCCGCACGGCGATGTCGAGCAGCATCTGCCGCTCCGGGCCGACGGCCTCGGGCGTGTCCAGCCATTCGAGCATGCGCTGCGCCACCGAGCGCTGCGCGTGGAAGAAGTCCTCCAGCCAGTTGCCCAGCGACTGCCGGCCGAAGGCCTCGGCGAACAGCCCGGTCCGCAGCACATGGCGCAGCAGCGCGTCGACCTGCTCGTGCGGGATGCGCTGCAGGGCGGCGGCGAGCTCGCGCTGCACGTCGGCCTGCATCACCGCGAGGTCCGGCAAAGGCGGCAGCACGTCGCGCATGCGGGGGATGCGCCGCTCCGGCTCCTTCTCGCGCAGCGCCTCGGCGTGACGGGCGAAGGCGGCGCCGGTGTGCACCGCCGCGACCTGATCGGCGATCCAGCTGGCGAGGCCGCGCTCGCTGCCGCTGGCGAGATAGCTGGCGATCAGGTTCGGGGCGTCGTCGCGCACCGCGAAGATCGGGTGCTCGGCGAGGCCGGGAAAGCCGGTCTCGTGCAGGAACCCGCGGAACTTTCGGAATCCGGCCAGGACGGGCCGCACATAGGCGGGCAGGAACTCGTGGGATTGGGGCTCGGCCAAGATCGTCCGTCCGCAGCTTGCTACCGGTGCGCCCGCCGCGTGGAAAGCGACGGCCTTGGTCCGGTTTAGTGAATCCGCCGCGCCTTCACAATCGGCGCGACGGACGCGGGCGCGCGGCGGCCGGCGAAACCGGAGACGAGGCCTCTGTCGAACGACTTGGACGGCAAGTCCAGTTTCGAGGAATTACAATGTAATGACACGGCGTGCACGGCCTGCCTGGCGATCTATACTGTACCGCATTTGACGATGACCGAGCCGATGGCGTAAGCGGACTCGTCTGTTGCCCGTCCCGTTCTCGTCCCAGGAAGGATGCCCCGTGAACCCGCCGCTGATGTCGCCGCTGCCCGGTGCGGCCGATGAGGTCGCCGCGCCGCTGTTCGACCTCGACGAGGTGTCCTTCGCCGTGCCCGGCCGGGTGCTGCTGGAGCCGCTGACGCTGTCGCTGCCGACCGGGCGCGTCATCGGGCTGATCGGCCATAACGGCTCCGGCAAGTCGACGCTGCTGAAGATCCTCGCTCGCCAGCAGCCGGCTTCCGCCGGCACGGTGCGCTTCGGGGGCCGGGCGCTGGGGGAATGGAGCGACCGCGGCTTCGCGCGCAAGCTCGCCTATCTGCCGCAGGCGACGCCGAGCGCCGCCGGGCTGCTGGTGCGCGAGCTGGTGGCGCTCGGCCGCTATCCCTGGCACGGCGCGCTGGGCCGCTTTTCCGACATCGACCGGCGCAAGGTCGAGGAGGCGATCGAGCTGACCGGCATCACCACCCTCGCCGACCGGCAGGTCGACACGCTGTCCGGCGGCGAACGCCAGCGCGCCTGGCTGGCCATGCTGGTGGCGCAGGATGCCGAGTGCCTGCTGCTCGACGAGCCGACCTCGGCGCTGGACATCGCGCACCAGCTCGAGGTGCTGACGCTGGTGCGGCGGCTCTCGGCGCTCAAGCGGCTGAGCGTCGTCGCGGTGCTGCACGACATCAACATGGCGGCCCGCTTCTGCGACGAGATCCTCGCCCTGCGCGCCGGCCAGCTCATCGCCCGCGGCACGCCGGCGGACATCGTGACGCCGCCGCGGCTGGAGGCGATCTACGGGGTGCGCATGGAAGTGCTCGCCCGGGCCGACGGCGCCCTGCTGGCCGCCCCGATCTGAGGCGACGCACGATACCCGGCCAGCGTGGCGCCGGCCGGGGAAGCGCCGGCCGCCGCCTGCGAGAGGCGGCAGCCGGGCTGCGTCACGCCGTCTGCGCCCGCCGGGTGCGCACCCCCAGCAGCACGATGAGGGCGGCGACGAGCAGGACGAGGCTGGCGACGGCGAACACGCCGGACGCCCCGTCCATTTCGAAGACGAGGCCCCCGCCGGCGGCGCCCACCGAGATCGCCAGCTGCACGGCGGCAACCAGCAGCCCGCCCGCGGTCTCCGCCTGATCGGGCACGGTGCGGGTGAGCCAGGTGGACCAGGCGACCGGCACCGCGCCGAAGGCCAGACCCCAGAGCGCGATCAGCGCCGCGTGCCCCATCGGGCTGCCCTGCAGGGTGACGAGGCCGATTCCCAGCGCTCCCATCAGCAGCGGCATCGACAACAGCGCGACCTTCAGGCTGCGCTCGATGAGCGGCCCGGCGAGCAGCGTGCCGACGAAATTGGCGAGGCCGAAGCCGAGCAAGATGCCGGACATCGCGCTGATGCCGACGCCGGTCACGGTTTCGAGGAAGGGGCGGATATAGGTGAAGACGGCGAAATGGCCGGCAAAGGCCAGCATCGCCGCCAGCATGCCGAGCGCGATGCCCGGACGCCGCAGCACCTCGCCGAGGGTGCGCAGCCCCGCCGCCCCGCTGGGCGCCATGCGCGGCAGGCTGACGACCTGCGCGACGATGGTCAGCACGCCGAGCCCCGCCACCAGCAGGAACACCGCGCGCCAGCCGATGAGATGGCCGAGATAGCTGCCGACCGGCGCGGCGAAGATGGTGGCCGCCGAGACACCGGAAAAGATCATCGACAGCGCCCGCGGCACCAGCGCCTCCGGCACCAGCCGCATGGCGAGCGCCGCCGACATCGCCCAGAAGCCGCCGATGGCGATGCCGAGCAGCACCCGGCCCGCCAGCAGCAGCGCCAGATTGGGCGCGAAGGCGACGCACAGATTGGAGATCACCAGCAGAACGGAAAAGCCGATCAGCAGGTGCCGGCGGTCGATGCGCTGGGTGAGCGCGGCGACGAACAGGCTGGCCACCAGCGCCACCAGGGCGGTGGCGGTGACGGCCTGGCCCGCGGCGCCCTCGGTGATGCCGAGTTCCGCCGCCATCGGCGTCAGAAGGCTCGCCGGCAGGAATTCCGCCGTCACCAGCCCGAACACGCCGAGCGTCATCGCGCCGACCGCCGCCCAGGCCGGGCGCTCGCTGGTACGGACCGAGCCGGCTGCTTCTTCAAGCGTGAGCGAGTCGCTCATCCTGAATCCTTTCAAGGGAGTGATGTTGCATGGCAGCAAGCTAGGCTGGATTTCCCGGACGATATATGCCAGCGTGTCCGATATGCTTGATCGTTCGTCCGATAATGCTGCGACGCCGTCCCCCGCTCCCGCGCCCGCCGACGTGGTGAGCGAACTTCTGGTCGGCATGCGCCTTGTCGGGCTGAACTACCGGCGCATTCAGATCTCGCCGCCCTTCGGCCTCGGCTTCGGCCGCGCGGAGGAGCGGGCTCAGTTTCATTTCGTGGCGCAGGGAACCGTGTATCTGCGCCGGCCGGGCGAGCCCGACCTGAAGCTGGAAGCCGGCTCGGCCGTGCTGCTGCCGCATGGCGGCGCGCACGACCTGGTTTCCGAGCCGGACGTGCCGAGCCGGGAGATCGCCGCCTTCTGCGCCGCGCCGCTGTGCCGGACGGTCGGCGATATCAGGGAATGCGCCGACGGCGTCTGCCGCAGCAAGGACGTGGTGATGTTCAGCGGCTGCATGGGCTTCGAGCTCGGCAGTCTCACGCCGCTGGTGGCGGTGATGCCGCCGGTGATGTCGGTGGCCACCCTGCTCTGCCGCTACCCCGAAATGCTGCCCATGCTGGAAGCCATGGAACGCGAGGCGCGCGGCGAGCGGGCGGGATTCGCCGGCATATTGGCGCGGCTCGCCGAGGTGGTGTCGGCTTTCATCGTGCGGGCCTGGGTGGAGAGCGGCTGCGGCACCGCGACCGGCTGGCCGGCGGCGTTGCGCGACCCGCGCCTCGGCCGGGTGATCGCCGCCGTGCATCGCGATCCCGGCCGCGACTGGACGGTCGCCGACCTCGCCGCGGAAATGGGTTCGTCGCGCTCGGTGTTCGCCGAGCGCTTCCTCGCGGTGACCGGCATGACGCCGCTGCGCTATCTCACCGAATTGCGCATGCGGCTGGCGGCGCAGTGGATCACCCGCGACCGGGTGCCGATCGAGGATGCCGCGCACCGGCTCGGCTACGGCTCGCAGGCCGCCTTCAGCCGGGCGTTCAAGCGGGTGATCGGCCATGCGCCGGGCGCGATGCGCGCCAGCACCCCCGCCACGGCGCGCGCCGCCGAATAGCCGGGCACGGATGCGGCGTCACGCCGCCGGCGACGGCACCTGCGCATAGCGCTGGATCACCCAGGAGCGGAAGAGGGCGACCGCGGGATCGGCCATGTCGTCGGGATGCACGGCGAGGTAATAGCCGAAGCCGCTCGGGCTGGTCGCATCGGCGAAGGGCGTCACCAGCCGGCCGCCGGCGAGCTCGGCGGCGAACATGTCGACATCCACCAGCGTCACCCCGCCGCCGGCCACCGCGCACTGAACCGCCAGCGCCTCGGTCTCGAAGGCGAGGCCGCGCGAGACCGCGAGGTCGAGGCCGCGATGGCGCATATAGGTACCCCACAGCGTGCCGAAGGGCTCGCCCTCCAGCTTCACATGCAGGAGTTCGTTGGCGCGCAGAAAGGCGACGAGGTCGAGCCCCTCGGCGCGGGCCGCCAGTTCCGGCGAGCAGGCCGGGGTCTGGCTGACCATCCACAGCGGGTCGCGGATGGCGTCGCCGAGATGCGGCCGGTCGAACACCACGGCTAGATCGACGCCGCGCCCGGCCGGCAGGCCGACGCCGTTGCTGCTCGACACGTCGATCGGCACGCCGGGAAAGGCGCGGCGGAACTCGGCCAGCAGGGACAGGCCGGCAATGTGCAGGAAGGTCGGCGGCATGTGTACCTTGAGCACGCGCCCGCCATGGCCGGGCTCCCGCCGCAGGGACTTCAGGGTTTCCTCGATGCGATCGAAGGAATCGGCCACCACCGGCAGCAGCGCGGCACCGGCGGCGGTCAGCGACATGCCCTGCGCGCGGCGCTCCAGAAGCCGGCAGCCGAGATATTCCTCCAGCCGCCCGACATGGCGGCTGAGCGCGCTTTGCGAGATGTGCAGCGCCGAGGCGGCGCCGGTGAAGCTGAGGCGCTGGCCGACCGCCTCGAAGGCGCGCAGCGCGTTGAGCGGCAGCCATACCCGCCCGCCATCCGGCGCCTCCGCTTCGGAGGAGCGCAGGGCTTCGGCGATGTCGGTGCGGGGAAGCGGCACGCCTTTGCCTCCATGCGATAGGGCTATCTAAAAACGTAATTTGAACGGTTCCAGACGCTCTGCCAAGATCGCGGAAAAGGGGAACAGCCATGCTCGATCTTGAGAGAATCCGGTCGCTCGTGACCGGACGCCGGCCGGGATATTCGCTGCCGCAGGCGCTCTACAACAGCCCGGACGTGCTGGCCTTCGATCTCGAGGCGATCTTCGGCCAATCCTGGATCCTGGTGGGCTTCACCTGCGAGATTCCGCGCCCGCGCGGCTACCTCGCCACCACGGTCGGCCAGTCGCCGGTGGTGGTGACGCGCGACCGCGACGGCACCTATCGCGCCTTCCACAATTCCTGCCGCCATCGCGGCGCGCAGGTCTGCGCCGACGGCGCCGGGGCGCGCGGGCGCCTCACCTGCCCCTATCACCAATGGGTGTACGACCTCGACGGCACGCTGGTGCATGCCCGCCACATGCCGGAAAGCTTCGATCCGGCCGAGCACGGGCTGCGGCCGGTGCATGTGCAGAACGTCGCCGGGGCGCTGTTCGTCTGCCTCGCGCAGACGCCGCCCTCCTTCGCCCGCTTCCGCGAGGAGCTGGAGCCGCTGCTCGCCCCGCACCGGCTGGAAGAGGCCAAGCTGGCCTTCCAGAACACGCTGGTCGAGAAGGGCAACTGGAAGCTGGTGATGGAGAATGCCCGCGAGTGCTATCACTGCGGCGTCGGCCATCCCGAGCTGTGCCTGACCTTCCCCATCGAGGACGCGTCCGGCGGGCATTTCGCCGCCGAGGGCGATCCGCGCCACGACGCCTTCGCCGCCCGCATCGCCGCCGCCGGGCTGGCGCGCGGCCCGTTCATCGGCCCGTGGTGGCAGGTGGAGCGCTTCCCGCTCAACGAGGGGCAGCTGTCGCTCACGATCGACGGCGCCCTCGCCTGCAAGAAGCTGATGGTGGCCGGCGAGGAGGCGGACATCGGCTCGCTGCGCTGGGCGATCGAGCCGCACAGCTTCTGCCACTCGACCGCCGACACCACGGTCTATTTCAGCGCCATGCCGACCGCGACCAACGAGACGCTGGTCACCTGCAAATGGCTGGTGCACCAGGATGCGGTGGAGGGCGTCGACTACGATATCGAGCACCTGACCCAGCTGTGGAACGTCACCAACATCCAGGACCGCGACCTTGTCGAGAACAACCAGCGCGGCGTGAACTCCGTCGGCTATCTGCCCGGCCCCTATAGCGAAAGCGACGAATCCTACGTGCTGCGCTTCATCGACTGGTACTGCGACAAGGCGCTCGACCACATCGCCGCCCGCACCGGCGTCGACGGCCGGCCGATCGCGCTGCGCGAGGCGCTCGCCGGCGCCGGCGCCGAGGCCCCGGCCTTCGTGGCGGGCGCGGGCAAGGAAGCGGGCGAGAGCCGGGCGGAACACGCGTGAGCCGCGCGCCCCGCGACGACGAGGCCGCGGCCTCGCCGGCCGCCGCCCGTCATCCCGACACGCTGGCCGTCGGCTTCGGCCACGACCCGCAGCAGGCGTTCGGGGCGGTGAAGCCGCCGGTGATGCTCACCTCCACCTTCGCCTACCCCTCGGCGGCGGCGGCGAAGCAGGCGCATCGGGACTATTTCGACGGCGCCGCGCCGGGCCGCGACGCCGCCTTCATCTATGCGCGGCTCGACCACCCCAACCTCGCGGTGCTGGAGAAGCGCTTCGCCGCGCTGGAAGGTGCCGAGGAGGCGGCGGCCTTCGCCTCCGGCATGGCGGCGATCTCGGCCATCCTGCTCGCCTTTCTCAAGCCGGGCGACAGCGCGCTGCACACCAGCCCGC
Organism: Ancylobacter oerskovii; assembly: GCF_018390555.1. GTDB lineage: Bacteria > Pseudomonadota > Alphaproteobacteria > Rhizobiales > Xanthobacteraceae > Ancylobacter > Ancylobacter oerskovii. The sequence continues at coordinate 236,640 of NZ_JAHBGB010000006.1, forward strand.
TCTATGGCGGCACGCATGGGCTGCTGCACGGTCCCATCGCCGGCATCGGCGTGACGCCGGTCGCCATAGGCGACGCCGTCGACCCGGCGAGCGTGGCGGCGGCGGCCGAGACGGCGGCGCGCCATGGCCCGGTGGGCCTCATCTTCGCGGAAACGCCCGCCAACCCGACCAACGGCCTCGCCGACATCGCCCTGCTCGCCCGCACCGCCGATGCGCTGGCGGAAAGGCAAGGCGGGCGGCGGCCGCTGGTGGTGGTCGACAACACCTTCCTCGGCTCGCTGCTGCAGGCGCCGCTGACCCATGGCGCCGATCTCGCCATGACCTCGCTGACCAAATATGCCGGCGGCCACAGCGACCTGATCGGCGGCGCGGTGTCCGGCAGCAAGGCGATGGTCGGCCCGCTCCGGCGGCTGCGCACCCTGCTCGGCAGCCATCTCGACCCGTTCACCTCCTGGCTCGCCCTGCGCTCGCTGGAAACCTTCCCGCTGCGCAACCGCCGGGCCAATGCCAATGCCGCCATCGTCGCGGCCTTCCTGCGCGATCATCCCAAGGTGACCGGCGTGAGCTATCTCGGCTTCCTCGCGGCAGGCACGCCGGCCCGGGCGGTGTTCGACCGGCAATGCGCCGGCGCCGGCTCCACCTTCTCCTTCCGCATCCGCGGCGGGGAAAGCGAGGCCTTCGCCTTGCTCGACCGGCTGCAGGTGTTCCGCATGGCGGTGAGCCTCGGCGGCACCGAGAGCCTGATCTGCCATTCCGCGTCCACCACCCATTATTCGGTGCCGCCGGAGATTCGCCGGCAGGTCGGCGTGGACGATTCGACGCTGCGCATCTCCATCGGCATCGAGCATCCCGACGATCTCGTCGCCGACCTCGCCTCAGCCCTGGACGCCATTCCATGAAACTGACCCTGCCCGCCCCGGACCGCCATTCCATCGCCGGCAAGACACCCGAGCCCGACGAGCGCGCCGAGATCGTGGTGATCGGTGCCGGCCCCGCCGGCTGCGCGGCGGCCATCGAGGCGGCCCGGGTCGGCGCGCAGGTGGTGCTGATCGACGAGAACCCCGTTTCCGCCGGCCTGATCGGCATGGACGTGCCGCTGCAGTTCGGCGGCCGCGCCACCCCGGCGGTGCAGACGCCGGAGCGGCTCGTCGAGCAGGTGCTGGAAGCCAATCCGGCGCTGGGCGAGGCCTTCGAGATCGGCGTCGACGTCCGGCTGTCGACCTCCGCCTGGGGCGCCTGGGTCAACGGGCCGGGATTGCGCGGGCTGCCCTGCGGCCTCCTCGGCCTTGCCGACGAGACCCGCAGCTGGACGCTCGGCTTCGACCGGCTGATCCTCGCCACCGGCGCGCGCGACCTCAACCTCTCCTTCGCCGGCTCCGACCAGCCCGGCGTGATGGGGGCGCAGGCGCTGCACGCTCTGCTCACCCGCTACGATGCCTTCGCGGGGCGGCGGCTGGCGATACTCGGCACCGGTGCGCTCGCCCTCGATGCCGCCGAGCTGGCGCTGGCGCGCGGGCTGGACGTGGAGGCGCTCGTCGAGGCGCGCGTGGAGCCGGTCGGCGAGGCCGCCCGGATCGCCGCGCTGGCGGCGCAGGGCGTGGAGATCATCACCGGCCATGTGCCGCTGGCCGCCGAAGGCGGGGCGGACGGCGTCACCGGGCTGCTGCTCGCCAATGTCGCGGCGCCGGAGCGCCATCGCAGCCTCGACTGCGACACCGTCTGCCTCGCGATCGGGGCTGTACCGGTGATCGAACTGTTCGACGTGCTCGGTGCCAAGCGCGCCCTGGCGCCGGAGCGCGGCGGGCATGTGCCGGTGCTCGGCGCGGACGGGGCGACCTCGCTCGCCGAGGTGTTCGCCGCCGGCGACTGCACCGGCCTCGGCGGCGATGCCGCGCAGATGGGCCGGGTCGCCGCGCGCGGCGCCCTCGCCTCGCTCGGCCGGCCGGTGGAGGTCTCTGCACCTGTCTCGCCCGCTGCCGGGCCGGATGCCCTCGCCTACCAGCTCGACTGGGCGCGGGCGCTGCTCGCCACCGGCGGGCCGGACGTGCTCGCCTGCCTCTGCGAGGAGGTCACGCGCGGCGAACTCATCGCCGTGCAGCCGCCGCGCTATCTCGGCTGGAGCTCCAACGCCATCGCCCGGCGCAATCTCGGCACGCTGGCCGAGGACGGCCCGCTCGACCAGGACCAGATCAAGCGCCTCACCCGCGCCTGCATGGGCGCCTGCCAGGCGCGGCGCTGCCGCGAGCAGGTGGCGCTGATGATGGCGCTCGGCGCCGGGGTGCCGGCGCAATCGATTCCCCTCGCCGGCTACCGGGCGCCGGTGCGGCCGCTGCCGCTCTCGGTGCTCGCCGACGGCAACGAGACCGCCGGGATGGCGCAGGACTGGAACGTCTGGTTCGGCATCGTCACCCAGTGGATCTCCTATGACGACATCGGCACCGAGCGCGAAGACGAGCAGCTTCGCGCCGGCATGCCCTATTGAGGAGGCGGGAGATGGCGAAGACGGGTTCTTCCGTGGTGATCGTCGGCGGCGGCGTCACCGGGCTCTCCACCGCCTGGTGGCTGGCGCGCGACGGCGTCGAGGTGACGGTGCTGGAAAAGGGCATTGTCGGCTTCGAGGCCTCCGGTCGCAACGGCGGCGGCTGCACCCACTACCAGAGCCCGCTGTTCCATGAGGAACAGCGGCTGTGGCCGCTGATGGACGAGATGCTCGGCTACCCCACCGAATATCGCCGCGAGCGCCTCGTGTTCCAGGTCGACGAGCGCAAGGCCAATTTCGCCGATGGCCTCGCCATGCGGATTCCCGCCGGCTACGCGTGGGAGGCGCTCGACGGCAAGCAGGTGCGCGAGCGCGTGCCGCTCGCCGGCGACAACGCGATCTGCGGCGTGCATCTTCACTTCGGCGGCCATGCCAACCCGCAGCGCACCTCGCAGGCCTATGCCTGGGCGGCGCAGGACCATGGCGCCCGGATCCACCAGCATGTCGCTGTCACCGGCTTCGAGACGGCCGGCGGGCGCGTGGTCGCGGTGGAGACCGCGCAGGGCCGCTTCGGCTGCGACGCGCTGGTGATCGCCGCCGGCCCGCAGACCGGCAAGCTCGCCGCCCTGCTGGGCCATCACCTGCCGATGGCGCCGGCGCGCGCGGAGATGATCGTCACCGAGCCGCTGCCGCTGATGCCGATGGGCGGGGTGGACGGCAACGGGCTCTACGGCCGCCAGACGCTGCGCGGCAACCTCGCCTATGGCGGCGGTCCGCATGAATGGTACGAAGATACGCCGCTGGACGGCCCGCCGCCGCGCCCCTCGGGGAGCGTGCTGCGCGGCCTCGCCAAGCGGGTCGCCGAGTTGTTGCCTCGCGCGGCGCATGCCCGCGTCATCCGCTCCTGGGCCGGGGTGATCGAGAACACGCCGGACGGACGGCCGGTGATCGAGCGCCTGACCTCGCCGGACAACGTGATCCTCGCCACCATGTCGAGCGTCGGCTTCGGCCTGTCGCCGGCCAGCGGCCACGCCATACGCGACCTGGTGATGGACGGGGCCTGCTCGTTCTGCGACCTGTCGAAATTGTCGCTCGCCCGCTTCGCGACCCTGTCGCCGGACTGGCGGCGCGAGCTCAACTGGCTGCCGCCGGCAGCCGCCGTGGAAGGAGCGGCGCAGTAATGGCCCGAGGATCCGTCATCGTCGTCGGCGCCGGCATTGCCGGGCTTTCCACCGCCTGGGCGCTCAATCGGCGGGGCTTCGACGTTTCGGTGTTCGAGCAGGGGCCGATCCCGAACCCGCGCGCGACCTCGCATGACGAGCACCGCATCACCCGCTACGCCTATGGGGCGCTGGAGGGCTACGCCTATCTGATGCCGCAGGCCTTCGCGATGTATGAGCGGATGTTCGCCGATATCGGCGCCGATCATTTCGCCCGCTCGAAGGTGGTGTATTTCCTGCGCGAGGAGATCAGCTGGCACGAGCCGACGATACGCGCGCTGACACGGCTCGGCGCCGGCTTCCGCGACATCCCGCTCGCCGAGGTGGCGCAGCGCTTCCCGATGGTGCGGACGGACGGCCTGACCCGCGCGGTGGAGACCGACGATGGCGGCATGCTGTTCCCGATCCGCATCCTCACCGATCTCACGGTGACGCTGGGCGCGCGCGGGGTGCGGTTCTTCGCCGACAGCCGGGTGAGCGAGGTCGATCCCGAGGCCGGCAAGGTGGTGGCCAATGGCCGCGAACATCGCGCCGACCATGTGGTGATCGCCGCCGGTGCCTGGGTGAACAAGCTGACCCCGCTGCTGGCGGATGTCGTGGTGCCCTCGCGGCAGGCGGTGATGTATCTGGCCCCGCCGCCGGAACTCGCCCGGCTGTGGAGCGAGGTGCCGGTGCTGATCGACATGGGGCTTCGGAGCGGCACCTACACGCTGCCGCCGCGCCGCGGCACCCGGCTGAAGATCGGTGACCATGTGTTCACTCGCTCCGGCGACGCCGATGGCGACCGCCTCGCCACCGGGGCGGATGTGGAGCGGCTGGAAAGCGCGGCACGGCTCGCTTATCGCGACTTCGACCGCTACCAGGTGCTGGAGCGCAAGATCTGCTTCTACACCGTCACCCGCGACGATTCCGAGCGCTTCGCGGTGCGGCCTTGGGGGGCGAAGGCCTGGGTGGTGAGCGCCTGCTCCGGCCACGGTTTCAAGCTCGGCCCGCTGATCGGCGACGGGGTGGCCGCCGCCATCGCCGGCGAGCGCTCGGCGGAGGAGACCAGCCGCTGGGCGGCCGGGCAGCTGGACCTGGCGGAACTTGGGGCAGCAGAGCCGGCCGCCTGAACGCTGTTCTCAAGAGAACCACCTGAGGCTAAGAGAACCACCTCATCCCGAGGGGCGAGCGCAGCGAGCCTCGAAGGAGCCTCGTCTCATACACCCGGATGAGCCTCCTTCGAGGCCCGGCCGCTGGCCGGGCACCTCGGGATGAGGTCGATCATGTGGGAAGGAAGATCGGAGTCCCCTCACCCCACGTCCCGCGCGAGAGCGGCGAGGACGTCCGGCACGTCGGCCGGCTGCACCACCGCGGCGCGGATGAGGTCGTCGAAGCGCTGGTTGAGCAGCCGCACATGCTTGGAGGCGGTGAAGACGAAGAACAGCCCGCCGGTATAGAGGATCGCCCGCTGCGGGCCGAACACGGTGAACGGCGCCGAATAGGTGTGCCGCAGATCGTAGAGATGCACCCGCAGGCCCGGATAGAGGGCGCGGCAGGTCTCGCTCATCACCCGCAACTGCTCGCGGCGCAGCGCGGCCGGCAGCGCGCTCCACTGCGCCTCGCCGCGCGCGAAGACCTGCAGGCCCTGCAACGGCAGGCAGGCCTCCTGCGACAGGTCGGAGGCGCGCATGCTGGCGAGCCGCTCCTGCGCCCAGCGCACGCTGGCATCGGTGTCGATCTCCGGCCAGCCGGCATATTCATAGGCGATGACGTCGGCGAGCTTCAGGAAATCCGGGAAGCTGCGCGGCACGGTGCGGATGGGATAGCCGGCATTCTCCGCCTCGGCATACCAGCGCAGGAAGCGGTCGTCGGTCGGCGAGCCCGCCTGCCCTTCCACCCGCACCTGCTCGACGACATCGGCGCCCGACCGCTCCTGGCTGGTGAGGCCGAGCAGCCAATCGACCGAAACGCCGTAGCGGGTGGACAGCACTGCCAGCGTCTCGGCACGCAGCAGCCGGTCATGGCTCGGGGAGAGCACCTGCGACAGGGTCGAGCGATCGATGCCCAGCGAGCGGGCGAACGCCGCCGGCGCCAGATGCGAACGCTGCATCACCAGCGCCAAACGCTCCCGGAAAATCTGGACAACCTGCCGCCGCACCGCGCGCCTCGCACCTTCGTCGCCATATGCTGCACATTATCAACATACGGGCATTTTACGCGACAATTCCCTCGCCGCTTCTCGTTATCCCGCCTTGTGCGCGGCGGCGACGGTGCGGATGATCCTACCTATGTCGATCAGCGAATCCCTGCCGCGAGTCCGCGCACTTCCACTCCGCCGCGCCGCCGTCGAATGGCCGACGCTCCTGCTGGCCGTCACGATCTATGGCGGGTGGGCGGCGTTGACATTCTTCCACGCCAGCCTGCCGCTCTGGCTGCTGGTGCCGGGCGGCGCCTGGGTCATCGCCTGGCAGAGCTCGCTGCAGCACGAGATCATTCACGGCCATCCGACCCGCTGGCGGGTGGTGAACCGGCTGCTGGGCTCGATCCCGCTGTCACTGTGGCTGCCCTATCCGCGCTACCGCATGCTGCATCTGTGCCATCACCGCGACGAGCGGCTGACCGACCCCCTCGACGACCCGGAATCCTATTACTGGACCGACGAGGACTGGGCCCGGCTCGGGGTGGTCGGCCGCTGGATGGTGAAGGCGCAGACGCGGCTGGTCGGACGGCTGCTGATCGGGCCCTTCTGGTCGGTAGGACGGTTCCTGTTCGCCGAGGCGCGGGCGATACGGGCCGGCGACCGGCTGCTGCTGCGCATCTGGCTGCACCACCTCGCCGGCTGCGCCGGCATCCTGCTCTGGCTCGTCCTCGTCTGCGACTTCAACCCGCTCGCCTATGTCGTGCTGTTTCTCTATCCCGGCACGGCGCTGTCGATGATACGCTCCTTCGCCGAACACAAGGCGGAGAGCGAGGTGTCGCGGCGTTCCGCCATCGTGGAGAATTCGCCGGTGCTGGGCCTGCTCTTCCTCAACAACAACCTGCACGCCGTGCATCACAAGCACCCGACCCTGCCCTGGTACCGGTTGCCGGACCATTATCGCGCCCATCGCGACATGTTCCTGGACGGCAATGGCGGCTTGCTCTACCGGGGCTATGGCGACGTGTTCCGTCGCTTTCTCCTGCGCCCGCACGACCAGCCGGAACATCCCCTCGGCCGCGCTCCGCACGATCCATGAGGCCGGATGCCGCCCGGCGCGACGATTTCGGGGCCGGCCGGCTGACGCGGAGCCTGCCGGCGCGCGGCACCCTCATCGGCGCCGGCTTCATGCTGGCTTCCGGCGCCGTCGTCGCCCTGATGGAGGCGGCGGTACGCGGCGTGAGCCAGACGCTGCACCCTTTCGTGCTGGTGTTCTGGCGCGAGGTCTTCAGCGTCCTCCTGCTGCTGCCGCTGTGGATGGCCGCCGGCCGGCCGCGCGTGGCCCGGGCGCGGCTGCCGCTGCACCTGCTGCGCTCCCTGCTCAATGGCGGCGCCATCCTCGCCTGGTATCTCGCCCTGCGCAGCCTGCCGCTCGCCGAGGCCACCGCCCTCGGCTTCACCGCCATCCTGTTCGCGGCGATGGGCAGCCGCGCCGTGCTCGGGGAACGCGTCTTCCCGCTGCAATGGGTCGCCATCGCCGCCGGCCTTGCCGGGGCGCTGCTGGTGGTGGGGCCGGGCCTCGGCCTCGATACCGGCATCAGAGGCGCCGTCGGCTTCGGGGCCGCCGCCGCCCTCGGCTCGGCGCTCCTGTTCGCCGCCTCCATGCTGGTGGCGAAGCTGCAGACGCGCGGCGACGGCAGCGCGGTGAGCGCGCTGCTTCTGGCGCTGGGCATGGGGACGCTGGCCGGCGTGCTGGCCGTGCCGGTCTGGCAATGGCCGACCTCCACGGAATTCGCCTGGCTCGGCTTCTTCGGCCTGTGCAACGTGCTCGGCCAGGTGTTCTTTCTGGAGGCGATGCGCCGGGCGAGCGCCACCGTCGTCATCCCGCTCGACGTGTCGCGGCTGGTCTGGGCGCTGGTGTTCGGCGCCGTCTTCTATGCCGAATGGCCGGCGGCGCCCGCGCTTCTCGGCGCCACGCTCATCGGCGGCTCCGCCATACTGGTCGTGCTCGGGGCGCGGCAGGAAGGGGCGAGGCTGCCGGATCCCGGCCCGCGTATCGGCGCCTAGCCCGCTCGCTCAGGCCGGTGCGAGCGCGGGCGCCCGGCCGAGCTTCTCGCGCGGGAGATGGCAGCGTATCGCATGCCCCTGCGCATCGGCGACCAGCGGCGGCTCCTCGGTGTCGCAGATCGGGCCGATGCGTCGCGGGCAGCGTGTGTGGAACAGGCAGCCGGCCGGCGGATTGACGCCGCTCGGAATGGCGCCGGTGAGGCGGATGCGCCCACTGCGCTCGCCGGCGACCGAGGGGGCGGCCGACAGCAGCGCCTCGGTATAGGGATGGTGCGGGCCGTCGAGCACGTTTGCCGCCGGCCCGACTTCCAGCAGGCGGCCGAGATAGAGCACCGCGATCCAGTCCGACAGGTAGCGGACGACGCCGAGATCGTGGGAGATCAGCAGATAGGCGACGCGGCGCTCCGCCTGCAGGTCGGCGAGCAGGTTCAGGATCGCCGCCTGCACGGAGACGTCGAGCGCCGAGGTCGGCTCGTCGCAGACCACGAGGCGAGGATTGCCGGCAAAGGCGCGGGCGACCGCTACGCGCTGCTTCATGCCGCCGGAGAGCTGGCGCGGGCGGGCGCCGAGTTGCCGGGCGGTGAGCCGCACCGCCTCCAGCAGCCGCGTCACCTGCGCCTCGCGCAAGGCGCCCGCCAGCCCGCCGAGCCGCGTCACCGCCCGGCCGATGAGCCGGCGCACCGTGTGCGAGCGGTTGAGCGCCGAATCCGGGTTCTGGAACACGATCTGCAGCGTCTTGATCTGCTCCGGCGAGCGGCGGCGCACCTCCGCGGCCAGCGCGGCGCCGTCGAGCGCCATGCGGCTGCCGGCATCGGGCGCGACAAGGCCGAGCAACGCATGGGCGAGCGTGCTCTTGCCGCTGCCGGATTCGCCGACGAGGCCGAGCGTCTCGCCCGGCATCAGCCGGAGCGAGACGTCGCGCAGCGCGTGGACGGCATAGGGCGCCACGCCATAGGTCTTGGACAGGCCGTCGAGTTCGAGCACCGGCGGCGCATCGACCTCCCCGGAGGCGTTGCGCAAGGCGGCGGGGCGCCCCCCGGCATGCGGTAGCCGGTCGACCCGGTCCGCGTAATGGCAGCGGCTCAGGCGCCCCTCGCCGGTCGGCACCAGAGGCGGATCGACCCTGCGGCACAGATCGTCCGCCAGCCCGCAGCGCGGCGCGAACACGCAGCCCGCGACGATGGAGCCGGGCGCCGGCGGAAAGCCGGGAATGGTGTCGAGCGGGCTGAGGTCCTTGCGCAGGCCGGGGCGCGGCAGGCAGCGCAGCAGGCCGGCCGTATAGGGATGGCGCGGGGCGCGGAACAGCGACCGTACCGGCCCCTCCTCCACCAGACGCCCGGCATAGAGCACGCCGACCCGGTCGCACAGCCCGGCGATGGCGCCGAGATTGTGGCTGATGAACAGGATGGAGGCGCCGAATTCGCGGCGCAGCGTATCGACGAGATCGAGGATCTCCGCCTCGATGGTGGCGTCGAGGCCGGTGGTGGGCTCGTCGAGGATCAGCAGCGACGGATCCTTGGCGAGCGCCATGGCGATCACCACCCGCTGCTGCATGCCGCCGGACAGCTGGTGCGGATAGCGCTCCATGACCCGCGCCGGCGCCGAGATGCGCACGCGCTCCAGCATGCTCTCGGCCCGCCGCAGTGCCTCGCCGTGGGGCGAGCCCAGGATCTCGAAGACTTCCGCCACCTGGCGGCCGATGGTCAGCGAGGGATTGAGCGCACGGCCGGGATCCTGGAACACCATCGCGACGTCGCGGGCGCGCATCCGGCGCAGCGCGGCGCGGTCCAGCGCGGCGACGTCGCGCCCGTTGACCAGCGCCTGCCCGCCGGAGACATGGCCGTTCGGCGGTAGCACACGCTGCACCGCCAGCGCCACGGTGGATTTGCCGGAGCCGGATTCGCCGACGAGGCCGTAGACCTCGCCCTTGCCGAGCGACAGGCTGACACCGTTCAGCACCGGCACCGCGCGCCCGCGCACCCGGTAGGAGACGCTCACATCCCTGAGCTCGAGGACCGGCGGCGCAATCTCGGCATGTTTCATTCGGCGAGCGCCCTCTGCAGGGATTCGGCGACGAGGTTCACCCCGACGATGAGCGAGGCGGTGGCGGCGGTGTCGAACACCACGGTCCACCAGAAGCCGCCGACAAGGACACCGTAATTCTCGGCGATGGAGAGCCCCCAGTCCGGCGAGGGCGGCTGCACGCCGAAGCCGAGGAAGCTGAGCGAGGCGATGGTGAAGATGGCGTAGCCGAGCCGCACCGTGCCCTCGACGATGATCGGCGGCAGGATGTTCGGCAGGATCTCGGCGATCATGATGTAGGGGGCGCCCTCGCCGCGCACCGCCGCCGCCGCCACATAGTCGAGATGGCGCTCGGTCAGCACCGCGGCGCGCACCGTGCGGGCCACCAGCGGCGCGAAGACCAGGCCCACCACCACCACGACGGTGGGGGTAGAAGGGCCGAGCGCCACCAGCACCAACAGCGCCACGATGATCAGCGGCAGCGACAGCATGACCTCGAGCAGCCGCCCGATGACCGCATCCACCCAGCCGCCGAAATAGCCGGTGATCAGGCCGATGGCGGTGCCGGCCACAGTGCCGACGATGGTGGCCAGGGGCGCGATGGTGAGAATGTCGCGCGCCCCCACCAGCACCCGGGAGAACACGTCGCGCCCGAGCTGGTCGGTGCCGAACCAGTGCTCGGCGGAGGGCGGCTGGAGCGTGTTCAGGAGATCGTCGGCGAAGGGGTCATAGGGAACGAAGGACGGGGCGAACAGCGCGCAGGCGGTCCAGAACAGCAGGATCGCCGCGCCGAGCAGAAAGGCCGGCGAGCGCAGCAGCAGGCCGGCGACGCCGCGCCCCTTCTCCTCCCGGCCTGCGGGTGCCGCGGCCATGGGAACGGCCGGATCCGCCAGCGGCATGCCCTCGCTCATCGGCGCCCTCCGGTTCGCAGGCGGGGATCGAGCAGGGTCGTCAGGAGATCGGCGACCAGCGTGGTGGCGATGAAGAAGGCCCCGACGGTGAGGATCCCCGCCTGCAGCATGGCGAAATCCTTGGCGCGGGCGGCGCCGAGCACCAGGCTGCCTATGCCCTGGTAGCGGAACAGCGTTTCCACCACCACCAGCCCGCCGAGGGCATAGCCCATCTGCGCGGCGATGACGGTGATGGTGGGCAGCAGCGCGTTGCGCAGCACATGGCGCCCGAGCACGGTGGGCCAGGGCAGCCCCTTGAGCACCGCGGTGCGGGTGTAGTCGGCGGAGAGCGCCTCGACCATGCCGGCCCGGGTCATGCGCGCAATGTAGCCGAACAGCACGATCACCAGCGGCAGCGCCGGCAGGATGAGGTGCTGGATCTGCACCAGCGGCCCGCTGCCGGCCGGCCAGCTCGCCGACAGCGGCAGCCAGCGCAGGAGCACCGCGAAGACCAGGATCAGCGCGATGGAGGAGACGAATTCCGGGATCACCGTCAGCGACAGGCCGGCCACGCTGATCATGCGGTCGAGCGGCCGGCCGGCCCGGAGCGCCGCCAGCACGCCGGCGCCGATGCCGATCGGCACCACGATGGCGAACACCATGGCGGCGAGCTTCAGCGAATTGACCAGCGCGTGGCCGATGAACGGCGCCACCGGCGCGCGATAGGCATAGGACTGGCCCATGTCGCCGGTGAGCAGGCCGCCGATCCACGACAGGTAGATCTCGACCGGCGGCCGGTTGGAGCCGAGCTGCTGGTTCAGCGCCGCCACCGCCCGGGGATCCGCCAGCGGGCCGAGAATGGCCCGCGCCGGATCGCCCGGGAGCACCTGGCAGCCCAGGAAGACGACGATGCTGAGCAGCCAGAGGGTCAGCAGGCTCAGCGCCAGTCGCCTGAGGAAGAAACGCCCCAGCGCGCCCTTCATCGGCTCAGGCGAAACCGGCCTTGTGAAGGAACATCTGCCCCATGGCCGTGCCCTCGACGCCCTGGAGAGTGGCCGAGGTCGCGGTCAGGTAATCATAGAAATAGGGGAAGATAATCGGCGTCTCGTCGAGCAGCAGCTTCTGGATGGCGCCGGCCTGCGCCTTCTGCGCCGCCGGATCGAGGGCGGCGATATAGGAGGCGACCAGCTTGTCGTAACCGGGGTTCTTGAATTCCGCCGAGTTCCAGGTGCCGGTGCTGAGCAGCGGCGCGGCGAGGAACACGTTCGGCGTGCCGCGATGGCCGTAATCGGTGATGCCGAACTGGCTGTCCAGCCAATCCGACTTGCCCGGCACGGCATCGCCGTAATAGGCGCCGACATCCTCCAGCTTGAGCGTCACCTTGACGCCGATCTCGGCGGCGGCATTGCGGATGAGGCTGGCGATGGCCGGCAGTTCCTGCAGCTGCATGGTGGTGAGCGTCACATCGAAGCCGCCCGACATGCCGGCGGCGGCCATGAGCTCCTTGGCCTTGGCGATGTCCTTGCCCCGCTGCGGGATGGTCGTGTCGGTCGAGGGGAAGACCGGCGCGAAGGGGCTGTCATTGCCGAGATCGGCCATGCCGCGGAACAGGCCCTTGACGATGGCCGGCCGGTCCAGCGTCAACGCCATGGCCTGGCGCACGCGCTTGTCGGCGAAGGGGCCGGTGTTCTTCATGTGGATCTGGCGATGCGCGTTCGACTTCAGGCGCAGGATCTTCACCGCCGGATTGTCGAACAGGCTCTGCGAGCCCTGCACCACCACCTGCTGGATCATGTCCACCTGCCCGCCCAGCAGGGCGAGCACCTGCGGCTGCTGGTCGGCATAGAAGCTGAGCTCGAGCTTCTCGGCGAGCGCGGGGCCGGCCCAGTAATCGGGGTTGCGCACGAAGCTCGCGCCGACCTTGGGCGTGTAGCTGACCATTCTGAACGGCCCGGTGCCGTTGAAGGTCTTCTCGAAGTCGCCCTTGTAATCGGCCGGCAGGATGATGGCGTTGTAATTGTCCGAGGACACGTAATAGGGAAAATTGCCGTTCGGCGCGTCGAGGCTGAAGCGCACCGTCTTGTCGTCCACCTTGGTGGTGCCGCCCTTGGACAGCACGCCCTTGAAGGCGGACAGCGCGTTCGAGCCGTTGGCGGGGTCGGCGAGCCGGTCGATGGAGGCGACCACATCGTCGGCGGTCATCACGCGGCCATCGTGGAACTTGACGCCGTCGCGCAGCGTGAAGGTCCAGACGCTGCCATCCTCGTTCGGCTTCCAGGAGGTGGCCAGCATCGGGCGCAGCACGAGGTCCGGCCCGTCCATGACCAGGAAGTCGCCGGCCTGCTGGAGCGGCAGCAGCCCGCCCTGGTCGGCCACCGACACCGGCTCGATGGCGCCGGAAGGCGTTATCTGCGCCAGCCGGATCGTGCCGCCCTGCTTGGCCTGCGCAAAGGCGCGGCCGATGGGCGCGAGGCCGAGGCCCTGCAGCACCCCGCCCATCAGCGCCAGCGACAGGCCGACGCGGCTGCCATGGCGCAGGAAGGACCGGCGGTCCAGGCGCCCTGTCAGCAATTGATCGATGACCTCGTTCTCCAGCTCCGTCCTGCCTTCTCGCCACTGACTCAGGCACTTGGACCGATCAGGCATGGCACGGCTCCTCTTCGAGGTCTCTGGAAGAACGCGTTTTTATCTAGACAAATCCTATGCAACTGAAGCCATGTTGCAATATCTTTATTGGCGAGATCGAAACGGCAGAGGTGAAAAAATCTCGACGCCTCCGCGATCCGTCCATCACCGCATCCACCACCCGGAAGGAGCCCGCATGACCGCCTCCGACTATGATGTCGCGGTGATCGGCCTCGGCGCCATGGGGAGCGCCGCCCTCGCCCATCTCGCGGCGCGCGGGCTCCGCGTCGTCGGGATCGAGGCCTTCTCGCCCGCCCACGGCCTCAGCTCCTCGCATGGCGATAGCCGCATCATCCGGCTCGGCTATTTCGAGGATCCGAGCTACGTGCCGCTGCTGCGCCGCGCCTATGAGAACTGGCGCCGGCTGGAGGCCGAGACCGGCGCCGACATCCTCACCATCACCGGCGTGCTGCAGATCGGACGGCCCGACAGCCCCATCGTCGCCGGCACCCTCGCCTCCTGCCGCGCCTACGGGCTCGATCACGAGATCCTCGACGCCGAGGCGATGGCGCGGCGCCATCCCGCCTTCGCCCTCGACCCGGACGAGATCGCCGTCTTCGAGACGCAGGGTGGCTTCGTGCGGCCCGAGACCGCCGTGACGGCGCATCTGGCCCTCGCCCGGCGCGAGGGCGCCGAGCTGCGCATGGCCGCCCGCGTCACCGCCATCGAGCCCGACGATGCCGGCGTGACCCTGCGGCTCGGCGCTGAGCCTCTCCGGGCCCGGCGGGTGGTGGTGGCGACGGGTCCCTGGATCGCCGAACTGGTGCCGGCACTGGCGGCGCTGGCGACGCCGATCCGGCAGGTGGTCGCCTGGTACGAGCCGAAGGATGCCGCGGCCACCGCCCTCGGCACCATGCCGGTTTTCCTGCGCGATGCCGGGCCGGTCGGCTCGTTCTTCGGCTTCCCCGCACTGGACGGCGCCGGCGTGAAGATCGGCAAGCACGCGCATTTCCGCGAGCCGATCGGCGACCCCGATGCGCCGAACGCCGCCGTCAACGAGGCCGACACCGCGCTGCTGGACGACTTCATCTCCCGGCGCCTGCCGCTGGCCGCCGGCGAAAGGCGGGCCAGCACCACCTGCCGCTACACCATGCTGCCGGGCGAAGACTTCCTGCTGGACCGGCTTCCCGGCGAGCCGAACGTCGTCGTGGCCTCGCCCTGTTCCGGCCATGGCTACAAATTCGCCAGCGTGGTGGGCGAAATCCTCGCCGATCTCGCCCAGGACGGCGAGACACGCTGGCCCGTCGAGGCGTTCAGCTTCCGCGCGCTGCGGGACAAGGCGGCGGCCGTGCCGGCGCTGTGACGACGGTCCCCCGCGAGACGAGGCCGGTCGCCGCAAATGGAAGGCGGCGAGGTCGGGCGTTTCCCGGCCCCGTTCCATGGGAAAATGCACTTGCGGCCGGTTCAGGCCCCGTGCATTATCTGCCGCGCCAGCAATCGGCGAGATTTCGATAGTCTCTATACACGCGCTTGCCTTCGTCGGGTCGAACGCCTTGCGCAGGAGACTTGGGTATTGGCGCTACCCGAAGAAGATCGGACAGCGCGCCTTGGCCGTTCGTGTTGCGTTTCGTCGAAATTCCGGCATGCCTTTCGGCGTTTTTGCTCCCGAGCGGATGTCGCCGCCGGCATGATGCTCGTTTCGTGCCCCCCGATGCTGTCGGCAAATCGGGGGGTCGTTTCATGCGCCGTTTCCCTACGTCTCGTCTTCTGCCTGCCAGGGCTTTCCTATACTGAGCGTTCACCTTGCCTGTACATGCCGGCGGCCCGTGCCGCCCTGTGAGGGGCATGTCTACGTCCGCGGGTTCGACCCGTCCGATCCGATCAAGAAGACAAGCAACAAAGATCACCCGGAGTGACGACCATGAGGAAACGCCCGCCGACCCAGAGCTTCCGTTAGGGAAATTTCCGCCGTTGCCTCTCCGATCCGTTTGGGCCGGGGGGGTGTTTGCCGTGCCTGCCGTCCACCTTTGCTGCGGGTGACCGGGCTGGTCCGCGATCCCCGAGCCAGGAGCAGTCGCGATGCCGGTCTCGGTCAGCTATCCGGGCGTCTATATCGAGGAAGTGCCGAGCGGCGTCCGCACCCTGGTCGGCGTCGCCACCTCCGTCACCGCCCTTGTCGGCTACACCACCCGCGGCGCCGTCAACAAGGCGGTGCAGATCTTCAATTTCAGCGATTACGAGCGCGCCTTTGGCGGGCTCGACGTCGACTCGCCGCTGAGCTACGCGGTGCAGAACTTCTTCCGCAATGGCGGCGGACAGGCCTGGGTGGTGCGCGTCGCCAACGGCGCCGCCCGCGCCGCCATCGAGCTGAAGAACGATGCCGGCGGCGGCGGGGTGACGGCGCTTGCGGTGACGGCCCGCTCCGAGGGGTTGTGGGGCAACGGCCTGCGGATCGATGTCGACTACGACACCGCCAACCCCGCCAGCCTGTTCAACCTGCAGGTGGTGGAGTTCGTCGACCAGGGCGCGGGGCCGGTGCCCACGCGCGTGGAGAGCCACCGCAACCTGTCGATGAACGAGTTCTCGCCGGCCTATGCGGTGAACGTGATCAACGAGGCTTCCGACCTGATCCGGGCCAGCCGCCCGGCGGCGGCGGCCACGGCAGTCGCCAACGGCAACGGCACCAGCACCAGCGGCACCCTGGCGCAAGCCGACCTCGACCGCCTGGACGATGCGCATCGCCGGATCGCCGTCACCCTCGACGGCGACGGTCCCTACGAGTTCGACCTGTTCGATGCCGGCGGCGGGCTGGTCGGGGACAATCTCGGCGAGCTGCTCGACAACCTCGCCGACCGCATCCGGGATCGGGTGAAGCTGCTGCGGCCCACGGTGGCGGCGTTCAGCGACTTCAACTGCACCGCCGGGGCGACCAACATCGTCGCCGCCTCGGGCACCGCCGACGGGCAGGGGCAGCGCTCCTCGGTGCGCTTCACCCGGGCCGGACAACGCAGCGCGACGGAGATCCTCAAGCTCGGCACGCTGAATGGCGGCCGCGAGGCGGACGCCGCGGCGTCGATCCGCCCGGCCCAGACCGGCACGGTCGGCGCCAGCATCGCGGCGCTCGACCTGTCGACCCTGCCGCAGCCGGCCTCGATGAACGTGACGCTGCTCGCCAGCGGTGCCGCCAATGACGGGCCGCATACGCTGGAATTGTGGGGCGCCACCGGTCGACCGGCGACGCCGCAGGCCCTGGTCTCCGCCCTGCAGGCCGCGCTGTCGGCCTCGCCCAGGGCGGAGCTCAACCAGGCGCGGGTGGCGCTGATCGACGGCAGGCTTCGCCTCGCGCCGGGCGGCAGCAATGCGTCGGTACGGCTGAACGTCACCAATAATGGCGGCAACACCAGCGCGGCGACGCTCGGCCTCGCGGGCGGCGCCGAGAACGTCGCGCGCTATGCGCTGGGCATCGGCCCGGCCGGCCAGGCGCAGACCGGCGCCGTGCCCGGCGACGACGGCACGCCCGGCACCCCGACCCAGCTGGCCGGCAGCCGCAGCGCCAAGACCGGCCTCTTCGCGCTGGAGGAGGTCGATCTGTTCAACATACTCTGCGTGCCCGACCAGTCCGACGACGCGCTGCTGGCCGCGGCGCTCGACTATGCGAAGGAGAGGCGGGCCTTCTTCATCGCCGACCTGCCCCGCAGCGTCGACACGCTCGACGAGGCGCGTACCTGGCTGAACGGCCACGGCTTCCTGCGCGATCCCAATGTCGCGGTCTATTTCCCGCGCATCCAGCAGGCCGACCCGCTCGACGGCAACCGCCTCAGATCCTTCGCCAATAGCGGCGCCGTCGCCGGCCTCTACGCCCGCACCGACAGCGAGCGCGGGGTCTGGAAGGCGCCGGCGGGCACCGACGCCGTGCTGCGCGGCGTGATGGGGCTCGATTATCTGCTGACCGATGCCGAGAACGGCGTGCTCAATCCGCTCGGCCTCAACTGCCTGCGCAACCGGCCGGGCTTCGGACCGGTGGTGTGGGGGGCCCGCACCCTGCGCGGCAGCGACCAGCTCGCCTCGGAGTGGAAATACGTGCCGGTGCGCCGCCTGGCGCTGTTCCTGGAGGAGAGCCTCTATCGCGGCACGCAATGGGTGGTGTTCGAACCCAATGACGAACCGCTCTGGGCGCAGATCCGGCTCAATCTCGGGGCCTTCATGAACAACCTGTTCCGCCAGGGCGCCTTCCAGGGGCGATCCCCGCGCGAGGCCTATTTCGTGAAATGCGACGCCGAGACCACGACGCAGAACGACATCGATCTCGGCATCGTCAACATCGTCGTCGGCTTCGCCCCGCTGAAGCCGGCCGAGTTCGTCATCATCAAGCTCCAGCAGATGGCTGGGCAGATCCAGGTCTGAGGGGGCGGCGATGGTTCAGTTCAGCGTCAACGCACAACGCTTCGACCCGTACAAGAACTTCAAGTTCCGCGTGAAATGGGACGGGCGCTATGTCGCGGGCATCAGCAAGGTGGGGGCGCTGAAGCGGTCCACCGAAGTGGTCGAGCATCGCGAGGGCGGCGACCCGTCCACCGGCCGCAAATCCCCCGGCCGCACCAAATACGACGCCATCTCGCTCGAACGCGGCGTGACTCACGACACCGAGTTCGAGAAATGGGCCTCGAAGGTGTGGAACTTCGCCTCCGGGCTCGGCGCGGAGGTGTCGCTCAAGGATTTCCGCAAGGACATCATCGTCGAGGTCTATAACGAGGCGGGTCAGCTCGCGCTCGCCTACAAGGTGTTCCGCTGCTGGGTGTCGGAATATCAGGCATTGCCGGATCTCGACGCCAATGCCAACGCCGTCGCCATCCAGTCGATCAAGCTGGAGAACGAAGGCTGGGAGCGCGACTACGAAATTCCCGAACCCAGCGAGCCGACCTTCACGGAGCCGGAGTGATGGTCGCCCCGATGGCCCGGGGGGCGTGGCGCGGCCTCTCCGGTGCCGACGTGCTGCATATCTGGGAAGTCGGCCACGACCTGCCATCCGGGGAACGGGCGCTGCTGGTGCTGGCCGCCGCCGCGCCCGACGCCGCCTTCGACGAGTTGGCCCGGCTGCCGCTGGGCGCGCGCGACCGCGCCCTGCTGGCGGTGCGGACGGCAACGCTCGGCAGCCGGATCGACGCCTTTGCGCAGTGCCCCGCCTGCGCGGGGGCGCTGGAATTTCCGCTCGATACCGGGCCGCTTCTCGCCGGCAGCGAGGCGGGCGGGCGGCCGCAGACGATGCGGACGGGCGGCTATCTATTGAACCTGCGCCCGCCCGACTGCCGGGACGAAGCGGCCGCGGAGCGCTGCGTGGATGTCGCGTCGGCGGAGGCGGTGCTGCTCGCGGCCTGCGTGTGCGCGACCGGGGACGACGGCGGCCCCGTCCCCGTCGAGGCGTTGCCCGACAGCGTACGCAGGGCGGCCGCGGACGCCATACTGGCGCTCGATCCGCTGACCGATGTCAGCTTCGACGTCACCTGCGCCGATTGCGGCTGCGGCTGGTCGCTCGCCTTCGACGTGCCCGCCTTCCTCTGGCAGGAAATCGGCCATCATGCCCGACGGCTGGTGGGCGAGGTGGCCACGCTCGCGCGGGCCTATGGCTGGTCCGAGCATGACATCCTCGCGATGAGCCCGGCGCGCCGGCAAAGCTATCTGGCATGGGCGGGCTAGCCGATGGGCGACCTGTTCAACCGTCTCGCGCGACGCGCACAGGGCACCTTGCCGACCGTGCTGCCCCGGCATGCCTCGCGGTTCGAGACGGCCGCCGCCGATGCGCCGGCGCCGCCCATGCCCGCTTCCGTGCCGCTCGCCTCGCCGCCGGCACCCGTCCCGCAGCCGGCCCCCCGCGTGGAGGCCGTGCCCTCACCCATCGCTTCGTCCGATCCGGGCGGAACGCCTGCGGTTGGCGACGCCGTCGTCTTCGCCCCCGTTCCTGACGGATCGCCCGCGCCCGGCCCCCTCGCTCCGCCCCAGCCGCCGCGCCAACCCTCGATCGCCTCCCCGCCGGCCGTTGCGGTCGCGCTAACCATCCCGCGACGGGAACCGGCCCCGGAGCGGGCGCGGCCGGACGACCCACCCGGCGAGATCTTCCCGCAGGAGGCGCGGCGGGAGCCGGGCACGATCCCGCCATCGCTCCTGCCTCCCGATAGTCGCGACCGGCCCCCTACCCTCGTCACCTCCGCAGCGGCGTCGCTGCCGGCAGCGCCTCGCGAGACCGGCGCGCCCGCCATCGCGGCGACGGCGGAGCCGGAACCGGCTCCCATCGTGCGCGTGAGCATCGGCCGCGTGGAGGTGCGGGCCCCGGCCGCCGCGCCGGCACCACCGCCGGCCAGCCGCCTGATGTCGCTCGACGACTATCTGCGAGGCGACGTTCGGGGGCGGCGATGAGCAACGGCCTCGCCATAGCCGCCGTCACCCGCGTGCTGCAGGACATGCTGCATTCCGGGCTGGTCGCCTCCGGCATTGGCGGGGCCGTCGGAGGCACGATCAGCGTGAGCGCCATGCCGCCCGACCGCATCCTCGGCGATGGCACCGGCACCGAGGCGACGCAGCTGAACCTGTTCCTGCACCAGATCGCGCCCAATGCGGGCTGGACCGGGCGCGACCTGCCGAGCCGGGACGCGCGGGCCGAGCGGCTGGTCGATCCGATGCTGGCGCTCGACCTGCACTACCTGCTCACCGCCTATGCCGCGGAGGAGTTCCAGGGCGAGATCTTGCTCGGCCACGCCATGCAGCTGCTGCACGAGACCCCCGTGCTCAGCCGCGACTACATACGCGACGTGCTGGCCAATCCGCCGGGCGGAGGCATGGCGGCGGTGGCGCTGCAGGCGCTGGTGCAATCGGATCTGGCCGAGCAGCTGGAGCTGATCAAGATCCGGCCACGCAGCCTCGGCACCGACGACATGTCGAAGCTCTGGACGGCGTTCCAGTCGCATTACCGCACCAGCACCGCCTATGAGGTATCGGTGGTGCTGATCCAGCGCCGGCACCCCAAGCGGACGCCGCTGCCGGTGCTGTCGCGCGGGCCGGCCGATCCCGTCACCGGCCGCGACGCCGGCGTGACGGTGCAGGCCTCGCCGGTGCCGAGCCTCCCGACCCTGACCGGCATCGTGCCGCCCCGGCAGCAAACCGCCGCCCGGCTCGGCGAGACGATCCGGCTCGAGGGACACCATCTGTCGGGCGAGCAGGTTTCCGTGCGCTTCGCCGTCGAGCCGGACGGCACGGCGCTGACGCTGCCGGGGATGCTGGCGGGGGACGGCGCGATCACCGTCACGCTGCCGCCGGCGAACCCTCCGCCTCCCCCGCCGCCGCTTCCCGCGGAGCGCGATCCGGCGAACTGGCCGGTCGGCGTCTACCGGGTCACCGCCCTGCTGCGCGATGCCGGCGGCGAATGGCAGGCCACCAATGTGCTGCCGCTGCTGCTGGCACCGCTGCTCCTCGCCGTGACGGCGGTCCGGGCGGCTGATGTCGTCACCTTCACCGTGACCTGCGGGCCGCCGATCCGCCGGACCTCGACGGTGTTCCTCATCGTCGGCAGCCGGGAATTGCCGGCCGAGCCGATTGCGATGCCTCAGGCGACCACGCTGACCTTCCGCGGCACCGGTTTCACCGCCGGGCAGACGCTGCCGGTTCGCCTGCGCGTGGACGGCATCGACAGCCTGCTCATCGACCGGACCGCCCGCCCGCCGGCCTTCGACCCGAGCCAGCAGGTGATGTTGCCATGAGAAATGCGGCCATGAGAGATGCGGCGACGGTGAGGACAGGCATCGGGAAGGCGGCGCCGAGGCGCCCGCAGGATCCCGGCTGGACCGACCGCAACCAGCACCATCTCTCGGCCGAGATCGCACGGGTGCGGCGGCGGCTCGAACGCCATCTCGACCAGGGCGCCGACGACGCCGGCGCTGAAGAGCCGGCCGTCGCGGCGGATCCCCAGACCGCGCTCGGACATCTGTGCGCCGCCTTCCAGCTGTCGCCGTTCGAGCGGGACCTGCTGCTGCTCTGCGCGGGCGCGGAACTCGACACCGGCATTGCCGGGCTCTGCGCGACGCTGCATGCCGATCCGCGCCGACGAATGCCGAGCTTCGGCCTCGCGCTGGCGGTGCTGCCCGGCGCGCATTGGAGCGCGCTCTCCCCGGCGAGCCCGCTGCGCCGGTGGAGCCTGATCGAACCCGGCGCGGGCGAGGCGCTGACCGCCACACCGCTCGGCATGGACGAGGCGGTGCTGCATTATCTCGCCGGCACGGGCTTCGCCGATCCCCGTCTCGACGGCCTGCTGTCCGCGGTCGACGCAGGCGTCCTCACCGCCTCGCAGGCGGCCGCGGCGGAGAAGATCGCGCATCTGTGGGCCGGCGCGGGCGATGCGTCATGGCCGGCGGTCCAGCTGTGCGGCGACGACCCGGCCGGCCGGGCGCAAGCGGCGGCCGAGGCCTGCCGGGCGATCGGCCTCACGCTGCTGCGACTGGACGCCGGCGACCTCCCGGCCGCTCCCCGGGACCGTTTCGCCCTTGCGCGGATGTGCGAGCGCCGGTTGGTGCTGGAAGGCGCCGCGCTGCTGCTGGAAGGCGCGGACGAGCGCGACGGAAGGGCCGAGCGCGGCCTCGTCGCCTTCGCCGAGGACATGTCCGGGCCGCTGATACTGGCGCGCGGCGAGCCGCTCGCCCTGCCGCGCCGGACGAGCCGGCGGCTGGAGGTGAACCGGCCCGACGCCTCCGAGCGGCGGGCGCTGTGGATGCGGGCGCTGGGCCCGCTGGCCAGCACCCTGAACGGACGGTTCGAGCCGATGATCGACCGCTTCCGGCTGGACCGCGCCGGCATCGAGGCCGCCTGCGCGGCGGCGGAGGGAGACGATGCCGGTGGCGAGGCGCTCGGCCCGCGGCTCTGGGCGGCGTGCCGGGTGCAGGCCCGTCGTCGCCTCGACAACCTCGCCCAGCGCATCGAGGCCCGCGCCTCCTGGGACGATCTGGTGCTGCCGGAGGCGCAGCTGGCGGTGCTGCGCCAGATGTCCACGCATGTGTGTCACGCCGCCACCGTCTATGAACGCTGGGGCTTCGCCAGCCGGACCGAGCGCGGGCTCGGCATCAGCGCCCTGTTCGCGGGAGCGAGCGGCACCGGCAAGACGATGGCGGCCGAGGTGCTGGCCAACGATCTCGGGCTGGACCTCTACCGCATCGATCTCAGCCAGACGGTGAGCAAATATATCGGCGAGACCGAGAAGAACCTGCGGATCATCTTCGATGCGGCCGACGACAGCGGCGCCGTGCTGCTGTTCGACGAGGCGGACGCCCTGTTCGGCAAGCGCTCGGAGGTGAAGGACAGCCATGACCGCTACGCCAATATCGAGGTCAGCTACCTGCTCCAGCGCATGGAGGCGTATCGCGGCCTCGCCGTCCTGACCACCAACCAGAAAAGCGCGGTCGATCCGGCCTTCCTGCGCCGCATCCGCTTCGTGGTGCAGTTCCCCTTCCCGGATGCCGGCCAGCGCTGCGAGATCTGGCGCCGCGCCTTCCCGCAGGACACGCCGACCCTGGACCTCGATCCGGCGCGCCTCGCGCAGCTCGCCCTCGCCGGCGGCAACATCCGCAATGTGGCGATGAACGCCGCCTTCCTTGCCGCGGGTCGTGGCGAGGCGGTCGGGATGGGGCACATACGCGAGGCGGCGGTGGCGGAATATGCCAAGCTGGAAAAGCCGCTGACCAGTTCCGAGCTCGGAGGGTGGCGATGAGGCGGGCCGGCATCGAGCTTCACATCGACCGGCTGGTGGTCGAGGGCATCGCGCCCACCGACGCCGCCGCGCTGCGCCGCGCGGTCGAGCGCGAGCTGGCGCGCCGGCTCGCCGCGCCGACGGCAACGGCAACCGACACTCCCCGTGGCGCCGCGCATGTGGATGCGGGGGTGTTGCCGGTCCCCGCATCGGCCGGCCCGCAGCGTTTCGGCACGGCGATCGCCGACCGGGTGTTGGGAGGGCTGAAACGATGAAAGCATCGGCTTCCGCCGCTCGGGTTCCCGCTGCCGCTCCCGCCATTGCCCAGCCCAGCAGAACGACCACGGCCCGGACGGAGCGTGGCCGGGAACGCCCGGCCCCGGCGGCGGCGGAAGCCTCCGGTTTCAGCCATGTCCGCCTCGCGGCCAACGGCCAGCCGCTGCAGCGCAGGCTCGCCGTGGATGTTTCCGAGCCGCTGGAACGGGAAGCCGACGCCATGGCGGACCGGGTCATGCGCATGGCCGATCCCGACAGGGCCATCGGCAGGGACCAGCCGCCTTCGCTTGCGAGGAAGTGCGCCGCCTGCGCCGCCGAGCACGAGGAGGACGAACGCGAGGATGACGAGCAAAAGCTTCGGCGCAGGCACGCATCGGCGCGCGACAATCTCGGTGGAACGACGGCTCCGGCCATCGTCCATGACGTGCTCGGCTCGCCCGGCAGGCCGCTCGCCTCTTCCGAGCGCCGCTTCTTCGAGCCGCGCTTCGGCTATGATTTCGGCAGCGTGCGCGTCCATGCCGACAGCCGCGCCGCCGCCTCCGCCGATGCGGTGAATGCGCTCGCCTATACGGTGGAGCACAACATCGTCTTCGCACAAGGCCGCTACCAGCCGGGCGATACGGCTGCCCGCCACCTGATGGCGCACGAGCTGACGCATGTCGTGCAGCAGGGCCGGGCGGCGCGGGCCGAGGGCGGTGTCGCGCCGGCCAAGCCGGCCGTGGCGCGCAAGGCCCGCACCGACCGGCAATATGACCTGCTTGCCGCCCATGTCCATGACGGCATCTATCGGCTCGGCACCGACGAGGAGCTGGTCTATCAGGCGCTGCAGGAACTCGACCGCGATCCCGTGGCGATCGCCGAGTTCATGGACGTCTACCGCAACTACATTGCGCGGGTCGAGAACAAGGCGGTCAACGACCTGCCGGCGGACCTGCTCATCCAGGACATCGAAGGCGATTTCAGCGGCGGCGAGCTGGAGTTCGCCCTGCAATTGCTCAACCGGGGCACGAAGGACGCCGCACAGCAGATCGAGGCGGGGGCGCCGGGATCGGAAGCCGCCCTGACCTCAGCCGCGAAACGCCTGCTGGCCGCTGTGGATACCATCTGGGGCACCGACGAGGAGGCGATCTATGCCGTCCTGCTGCCGTTCGGGCGCGACCAGACCAAGCTCCAGCCATTGCGCGACGCCTACAAGAAGATCGCCAGCGGCGAGGATCTGGAAACGCGCCTTCTCGACGAGATGAGCGGATCGGAGCTCGACTACGCGATCTACCTGCTTTTCGATCCCAAGCGGGCCTACGACTTCTATCTGCGCCAGGCGTCCGACACCGAATTCAGCAGCTTCGTGACCGGCGGGGCCAGGACCGTCGGGTCGGATTGCGTGATGCCGAAAGGCGACGCCTTCAACAAGACCTATTGGGAAAAGGGCAACCCGAACGGCAACGAGATGTGCGCGCTGATGGCGAAGACCGGCGGGCGCCCCTCGGAAGCGGTCAAGGCGCTGTTCGACTACATGACGGCGGACGGCTTCACCGGGGCGCTCCGGGGAGCGGCGGAGAACACGGTCGCCAGCCCGGGCTGGCGGGTGGACTGCGCCGAATGGGTGCAGATCCACCATCTCTACGCGATGCTGAAGCTTCTCGGCCCCTATCGCTTCGACCTGAAGTTCGGAAACTCGCCCTTCTGGCTGAAGGAGCACCGGACGACCGGGCTGTCGTCCCGGATGTTCTTCCTCCGCTCCGGGTTCGATACCGACACGCGGCGCCCGCGCGAGGAGATGGCGCCGGTGAAGCTGGACAAGGGTTCGCCGCAGAAGAAGAAGGGTGGCGACTACGACGTCAATGCGAACGAGAAGCCCCGCGATGTCGAGACGGTGCTGCGGGAGGCGCCGGTCGGCAGCCGGGTCATGTGGTCGAACGTCTATCTCGCCCAGAATCCCGGCGGCGTCGGTGGAACCCCCAATTCGTTCACCAACGAGAACACCATCAAGCTGGGCGACGACACCTATGGCGCCCATGGCTTCTTCGCCCGCCAGGTCTTCAAGCGCGCCGAGCTGGAGGCCAAGCTGGCGAATGTCGACAAGCCGTCCGGCATGTCGACGGAGCAGGCGATCAAGACCTACATCGTGATCCGCGAGATCGAATACTACACCACCATAGCCGAGGAACCCTGGGAAAGGGTCGCGGAAGACCCGGACAGGACAGCCTAGCGCCTACCAGCGGCGTCGGCGACGTCGCTGCGTGCCTATACGGTTTCATCGGCAGGGCCGGCTTCACGGGCCGTCATCTGCCGGCGGGCAAGCATGCAGGACGAGCGGAGCGATGACCTCCTTTCCGAATTCGCCGAAGCTGATCAAGGGCGGCATCGTGCAGGTCGCGACGGAGGGCGCGGCGGTGCAGCGGGTCATCACGCTGCAGTACAATCCCGAAAGCGTCAGCCGCAGCCTGCAGGTGCAGGGTACCGGCGAGAACGGCCAGCGCTCGGAAGCGCTGCGGCTGAAAGGGCCCGCCGTCGAGACCATCAAGATCGACGCCGAGATCGACGCCACCGACCAGCTCGAATTCCCGCAGTCCAATCCGGTGGCGACCGCCTTCGGGGTGTTCCCACAGCTCGCGGCGCTGGAGACCATGGTCTACCCGACCAGCGGCCAGCTCCAGGCCAACCATGCGCGGGCGGGCAGCGGCACGCTGGAGATCGCGCCGATGGAGACCCCGCTCACCCTGTTCATCTGGAGCAAGAACCGCATCGTGCCGGTGCGGATCACCGAGTTCAGCGTCACCGAGGAGGCCTTCGACGCCGCCCTGAACCCGATCCGCGCCAAGGTCAGCCTCGGCATGAGGGTGCTGAGCGTCGACGATCTCGGCTTCGCCCATCGCGGCGGCAGCCTGTTCATGAGCTACCTGCAGGCCAAGGAGCAGATGGCGGCGAAGGCCGCCGGCGGCAGCCTCGGCCTGCTCGGCATTGGAGGCTTGCCATGAGCGACCCGGTGCAGGCGCTGTTTCAGGTCGGCGTGCTGAAGAGCACCGACTTCCCGCCGAACAGCCGCTATCACGATGTGCCCACCCGCCGGCTGACCGCGCCGGACGGCAGCGTCACCGTCTATCTGGCCCGCCGGCTCGTGCCGCCGCCGGAGCGCTTCGCGCTGCTCCAGGAGCACAGCGTCACGCAGGGGGACCGGCTCGACCGCCTCGCCGCCCGCTATCTCGGCGATCCCGAGCGGTTCTGGGCGTTGTGCGACGCCAACGGTGCCATCCGGCCGGACGAACTGGTGGAGACGCTCGGCCGCCGGCTGCGCATCACGCTGCCCGAGGGCATCCCCGGACCGTTCGGGGAGTGACGCGATGCGGATCCAGGGCATCCATCTCACGCTGATGATCGGTCCCGGGGTCCCGGTGCCGGTGCCGCGCGAGGTGCTCGACGCCCTCACCTCGGTGCAGGTGACGAGCGCCGCGGGAGACACCCAGAGCGGCTTCGACCTCACCTTCGCGCTCGACCGCCGCTCGCCGCTCGCCACGCTGTTCCTGGTGTCCGGCGGCGCCTCCATTCCGCTGGTGCGGGTGATCGTGGTGGCGACGATCAACGGCACGCCCAACGTGCTGATCGACGGGGTGATGACGCATCACCAGGTCGAGCCGGGTTCCGGGGGCGGGCCGTCGACGCTGAAGGTGCAGGGCAAGGATCTCAGCACCGTCATGGGCTATATCGATTTCTCCGGCCTGCCCTACCCGGCGATGCCGCCGGTCGCCCGCGTGGCGCTGATCATCGCCAAATATGCCTGGCTGGGCCTGATGCCGCTGACCATACCCAGCGTGGTCGAGGACATTCCGCTGCCGACCGACCGCATCCCGGTGCAGAAGGGCAAGGACCTCGACTACGTCAGGCAGCTGGCACGGCAATGCGGGCATGTCTTCTATGTCGAGCCGGGGCCGGCACCGGGCACCAGCGTCGCCTATTGGGGGCCGGAAATCCGCGTCGGCCCGCCGCAGCCGGCGTTGAGCATCGACATGGACGCCCACACCAATGTCGAGCAACTGAGCTTCCGCTTCGACAAGGAGCGCAAGGAGATGCCGGTGGTGTTCATCCAGGAACCCCTCAGCAAGGCGCCGATCCCGATCCCCATTCCCGATGTCACGCCGCTGAACCCGCCGCTCGGGGCGGTGCCGCCGCTGCCGCCCAAGATCACGCTGATGAACGACACCACCCAGCTCTCGCCGCTGGCGGCGCTGATGCGCGGCATCGCCTATGCCTCGCAGCACAGCGACTGCGTGTTCGCCAGCGGCAGCCTCGACGTGCTGCGCTACGGGCAGGTGCTGAAGTCGCGGCGGCTGGTCGGGCTGCGCGGTGCCGGCCTCGCCTTTGACGGCCTCTACTACGTCTCCCGCGTCACCCACGAGATCGCGCGCGGGCAATACAAGCAATCCTTCGAGCTCGCCCGCAACGGCGTCGTCTCCACATTGCCGCAGGTGGCCGCATGACCGACGAAACCCGCTTCCTCGGCAAGTATCGCGGCACCTGCATCAACAATGTCGACCCGATGATGATGGGCCGCATCCAGCTCATCGTGCCCGACGTCTCCAATGTCATGCTGTCGAGCTGGGCGATGCCCTGCCTGCCGGTGGCCGGCATGCAGATGGGCATGTTCGCCGTGCCGGTGATCGGCTCCGGCGTCTGGGTGGAGTTCGAGAAGGGCGACCCGGACCATCCGATCTGGGTCGGCGGCTATTGGGGCAGCGGCGCCGAGGTGCCGGTGCTGGCGCGCATGGTGCCGCCCGCCGTGCCCGGCATCACCCTGCAGACCACGCTGCAGAACGGGCTCACCATCAACGACGTGCCCGGCCCGACCGGCGGCATCATGATCAAGAGCGCCACCGGCGCGACGCTGATCGTCAACGACACCGGCATCTACATCCAGAACGGCAAGGGGGCGAGCCTCGTCATGGTGGGGCCGTCCGTCACCATCAACAACGGCGCGCTCACGGTGATCTGAGAGGAGACGGGAATGCCTGGCTTTCTCCTGCATGTCGGCGCCACCGTGCTGTGCTCGCATGGCGGACAGGCGCAGCCGGCGACGCCGGTGCCGCGGGTGCTGGTCAGCGGCCAGCCGGTGGTGACCATCGCCAGCCCCTATCTCGTCGCCGGTTGCGCCATGCCGCCGCCACCGGCCGGCAACGGGCCGTGCGTCACCGGCCAGTTCGTCACCGCGGCGCTGCGGGTCACCGCCCTCGGCCAGCCGGTGCTGCTGCAGGACAGCCAATCGGTCTGCGCCCCCACCGGCACCCCGCTGATGCCGGTGGCGATGCAGACGCGGGTGATGGGGAGCTAGCCATGCACCTCGCCTATCCCTTCCATTTCGACGGGCGGGCGCGCACGGCGCAGGCCGGGGACGACGAGCATATCCGCCAGCAGATCGAGCAGGTGCTGTTCACCGCGCCGGGCGAGCGGGTGAACCGGCCGGATTTCGGCAGCGGCGTGCTGCAGCTCGTCTTCGCGCCGAACAGCCAGGAGCTCGCCGCCACCGTGCAGTTCCTGGTGCAGGGCGCGCTGCAGCAATGGCTCGGCGACCTCATCGTGGTCGATGCGGTGGAGATCGAGGCCGAAGACGCCCGGCTCACCGTGCGCATCGCCTATCTCAATCGCCGGACCCAGCAGCGCGCCGCCGCCGACTTCGTGCGGGAGGTGCCGGCGCCATGATCTACACCTGCTGCAACGAGGACCGCCGTGATCGCGTGTTCCAGGACAGCACGCTGAACGGCATCGATTTCCTCGAGGTGCTCGACCGCGCCGCGCCGGCCGCGACGCCGCGCCAGCGCACCCTTTTGGTGCGGCTGCTGCGGCCGCCGCCGGCGGGGCTCGGCGCCGAGAATGTGGTGATCGAGGGCGGCGAGCGCGTCACCGCCATCCGCGTGCTCTGGGCGCATCCGGCCAATGCGATCCCGCCGGCCGACCTCGGCGCGGAAGACGCGGCCTTCTTCGCCGGCCTGCCGGAACCCGCGGCCACGCTCGTGGTGCGCACCGATGCCGCCGGCGACTACTCCGCCTATCGGCTGCGCTTCGTCCGCTCCCGCACCGACCCCTTGCCGCCAGCGACTTTCGACCCGCCGCTGGCCAGCATCGACTTCTCGTTCAAGGTGGAATGCCCGAGCGATTTCGACTGCCGCGACGATCACGATTGCTCGCCCGATCCCGGCGAGGCACCGGAGATCGATTATCTCGCCAAGGACTATGCGAGCTTCCGCCGGCTGATGCTCGACCGGCTGTCGCGGCTCATGCCGGACTGGCGCGACCGCAGTGCCGCCGATCTCGGCGTCGCCCTGGTGGAGACGCTCGCCTATGTCGCCGACCATCTGAGCTACCGGCAGGATGCCGTCGCCACCGAGGCCTATCTCGGCACGGCGCGGCGGCGCGTCTCGGTGCGGCGTCATGCGCGGCTGGTGGACTATCGCCTGCATGAGGGCAGCAATGCCCGCGCCTTCGTGCAATTGCTGGTCTCTGCCGATGCCGATGACGACCAGCCGGGATTGCCGATCCTCGTCCCGCAGGCCTCCATGCTGCTGACGCAGATCACCGGCAGCGGCGGGCGCATCCCGCTTTCCAACCCTGTCCCGGGGCGGCTGGCACCGCTGGAACTGGCGCTGCGCCAGAGCCCCACCGTGTTCGAGACGCTGCATCCGCTGCGGCTGTTCACCTCCCACCACCTCATGCCCTTCTACACCTGGAGCGACAGCGCCTGCCGCCTGCCGAAGGGAGCGGTGCGCGCGACATTGCGCGGGCATTTCCCGAACCTCGCCAGCGCGGAAGGCGAGCCGGGCAAGGTGCTCGTCTTCGAGGAGGTGCTGGGGCCGCTGACCGGGCGCGCGGAGGATGCCGACCCCGCCATGCGGCATGCGGTGCGCCTCACCGCCGTGCGCGCCTTCGCGCCGAAAGCGAACCCGGCCGACCCGCCCTCGCCGCTGACCGATGAGGTGACCGGTGAGGCCATCACCGAGATCCGCTGGCACGAGGAGGACGCCCTGCCCTTCCCGCTGTGCATCTCCTCGCGCACCGATGCCGATCACGGCGAGGTGGCGGTGGCGGATGTCAGCATGGCGCGCGGCAATATCGTGCTCGCCGACCACGGCTTCACCATCCGGGACGAGCCGCTCGGCGCCGTGCCGCAGCCGCACCTCTTCACGGTGAGCAGGGCCGCCGGCTGCTGCACGCCGCCGCTGCGGCAGGCGGTGCCGCCACGCTTCCGCCCGATGCTGGGCGAGCGTCCGCTCACCCACGGTACTAGCGAAGTCATGCCGGCCGCGGCAGCGTCCGGGGCGATGTCCGCCGTCGAGTTCCAGCCGGCGATCACCCTCACCGACATCACCGCCCCGGAGATGCCGCGCTGGGAGGCGCGACCGGACCTGCTGGGGAGCGGGCCCGCCGACCGTCACTTCGTGGCCGAGGTCGAGGCCGATGGCGAGGTGCGGCTGCGCTTCGGCGACGACCGCCACGGCATGCGGCCGCAACCCGGCAGCGCCTTCACCGCCACCTACCGCATCGGCCAGGGACGGGCCGGCAATGTCGGTGCCGGCGCGCTGGTGCATGTGGTGAGCGACGATGGCCGCGTCGCCGGCGCCTCCAACCCGCTGCCGGCACGCGGCGGCACCGACCCCGAAAGCCTGGAAGAGGCGCGGCAGAAGGCGCCCTTCGCCTTCCGCACCCTGCAGCGCGCCGTCACCCCGGCGGACTACGCCACGCTCGCCGAGCGGCAGGAGGGCGTGCAGCGGGCGGCGGCGACCTTCCGCTGGACCGGCAGCTGGCACACCGCCTTCGTCACCGTGGACCGTATCGGCGGCGCCGCGGTGACGGAAGCCTTCGAGACCCGCCTGCGCGACCGGCTGGAGGCCTTCCGCATGGCCGGCTACGACGTGGAGATCGATTCCCCGCGCTTCGTGCCGCTGGAGCTGGACCTTCAGGTGGAGGTGGCCCCGGATTATTTCCGCGCCAATATCCGCGCCGCGCTCCTGGAGGCGCTCGGCAGCCGGACGCTGCGCGACGGCCGGCGGGGCCTGTTCCATCCCGACAACCTCACCTTCGCCCAGCCCATCTATCTCAGCGCCATCCACGCGGCGGCGCAGGCGGTGCCCGGCGTCGTCTCGGTGGAGGTGACGCGGTTCCATCGCCAGGGCCAGCCGAGCCGCCGGGCGCTGGACGACAGCCGGCTGGAGCTCGGGCGGCTGGAGATCGCCCGGCTCGACAACGACCGTAATTTCCCCGAGCGCGGCGTGCTGCGCCTCAGCATCGGAGGCGGCAAATGAGCGACGACATCATCGTCGGCGATGCCACGCTGCCCGCCGGTGCCGACGATTGCGGCTGCTGCGGCGGTACCGGCGCCGCGCTGCCGGCGACACGCCACAACCCGCCGGGCCAGCCCGCCATTGCCTACCGCGCCGGCACCCATGCCGAATTCAAGCAGGCGATGCTGGCGCTGCTGTCCTCGCCGCGCTTTCCGGCGCTCGGGCGGCTCGCCACCCGCGCCGACGACGACTTCGCCATCGCGCTGATCGACAGCTGGGCCACCGTCTGCGACGTGCTGAGCTTCTACCAGGAACGCCTCGCCAACGAGGCCTTCCTGCCGACCGCCGGCGAAACCCTCTCGATCACCGAGCTGGCCCGGCTGGTCGGCTATCGCCGGCGGCCGGGCCTCGCCGCCTCGGTGGACCTCGCCTTCACCCTCGAGCCCGCGCCGGGGGCGCCGGAGCAGGCGGTGGCGGAGACCGCCATCCCCGCCGGCTCCAAGGTGCAGAGCATTCCCGGCCCCGGCGAGCGCAGCCAGAGCTTCGAGACGGTGGAGGCGATCACCGGCCGCGTGGCGTGGAACGCCCTCAAGGCACGGCAGACCGTGCGGCACCGGCTGCGCAGCGGCGACCGCATCGCCTTCCTGAAGGGGGCGGCCCTCTCGCTGCGCGCCGGCGACGTGGTGCTGCTGGCCGACCGGCATCTGGCATCCGCGGCGAGCCGCACCAGCTGGGAGCTGCGCACCATCATCGCCGTGGAGACTGACGCGGCGGCGGAACGCACCGCCGTCACGCTGGATCGCGGCCTCGGCGCCTGGGTGTCGGCGCTCGGGCCGGATGCCGAGCTGTCGCTGTTCGTGATGCGCCAGCGGGCGGCGCTGTTCGCCTATAACGCCCCGCATCCCTCGGCGCTGCACCCGGAACATCTCAAGTCGAACTTTTCCCACCAGCTGGCGACCGACGACTGGCCGTTCGCCATCAGCAACGCGACGCTGCGTCTCGACAATGCCTATCCCGGCATCGTGCCCGGCAGCTGGCTGGTGCTTGCCGGCCCGGATGCCACGGCCCTCTATCGCGTCGAGGCGGCGGCGGAGGGCGGCTGGACCCAATATCTCGTCAGCGGCAAGTCCACCCGGCTGCGCCTCGACACCTCCACCGGGCTCGACGATTTCGATGCCGAAAATTACCGCTCGACGGCGGTCCACGCGCAAGCCGAGCCATTGGCTCTCGCCGATGCGCCGGTCGTCGAGCCGGTCTGGGGCGAGACGGTGGTGCTGGACGCCCTTGCCGACGGGCTGCCGGCCGGCCGCCGGCTGATCCTGCGCGGCAAGCGGCCACGGGTGCGTCTCAACGACCGCCTCACCCTTGCCGATGTCGCGCGGCCCGGCGAGACCTTCGCGGTGGCTGCCGGCGAGACGCTCACCGTGGCGGCGCCTCCGGTGGCGCTCGCCGGCGGGAGCCTGCGCTGGAGCCTGGCGAGCCCGGGCGGGCGCGAGGGGACGGTGGATATCGGCGCCATGACGCGCCCCCTCGCCTTCCTCCCGGCGGGCAAGGACGACCCGCTCGTCGCCGAGGTGGTGACGCTCGACGCGGTGGAGGCGGAAGACCCGACGCATAGCCGGCTGCGGTTCGGCAAGCCGCTAACCCATGCCTATGACCGCACCTCGCTGGAGGTGCTGGCCAATGTGGCGCGGGCGACGCATGGCGAGAGCGCCAGCGATATCCTCGGCGCCGGCGACGCCGCCGCCACCTTCCAGCGCTTCACCCTGCGCCAGCCGCCGCTGACGCATGTGCGCACCGCGCAGGGCGAAGGACGGCAATCGACGCTGGCGGTGCGCGTCAACGACGTGCTGTGGGACGAGGTGCCCT
Source organism: Ancylobacter oerskovii (assembly GCF_018390555.1). Classification (GTDB taxonomy): domain Bacteria; phylum Pseudomonadota; class Alphaproteobacteria; order Rhizobiales; family Xanthobacteraceae; genus Ancylobacter; species Ancylobacter oerskovii. The sequence goes on from NZ_JAHBGB010000006.1 coordinate 270,198, forward strand.
ATCTGTACGGCCACGGGCCGCGCGAGCGGGTCTATGCCACGCGCCTCGCCGATGACGGCAGCACCCTGGTCGAGTTCGGCGACGGCCTTGCCGGCGCACGGCTGCCGACCGGCCGCGACAATGTGGTGGCGAGCTATCGCAAGGGATCCGGGCTGGAAGGGCTGGTGCGCGAGAACCAGCTGAGCCTGCTCGCCTCCCGCCCGCTCGGCGTCAAGGCGGTGACCAACCCGCTGGCCGCCGAGGGGGCGCAGGACCCGGAGCGGATGGACGAGGCACGCTCCAATGTGCCCGCCAGCGTGCTGACGCTGGGACGCACCGTGTCGCTGCGCGACTATGAGGACCATGCCCGCAGCTTCGCCGGCATCGCCAAGGCACAGGCGGCGCTGCTCTGGGACGGCCGGGCGCGCCGCGTCTTCCTCACCGTCGCCGGCGCCGATGGCCTGCCTGTCGCGGTGGAGGACATGCTGCAGGCGCTGCGCGGCGACGGAGATCCCTTCGTCGCCCTCGATGCCGGCGGCTTCCGGCCCGTGGAGGTGCGGCTGTCGCTGCGGGTCAAGGTCGACCCGAAGCGACGCAGCGAGGCGGTGCTGGCGGCGCTCGCCGCCCGGATGCGGGAGACCTTCGGCTTCGAGGCGCGCCGCCTGGGCCAGCCGCTGCACCTGAGCGAGGTGTTCGCCGCCGCCGCCGCGGTTCCCGGCGTCGAGGCGGTCATCGTCGATCGCCTCTACCGGACGCGCGCCCCCGACGACACGCCCGAGCGCCACGCCCGGCTGGCGGCCGCCTCCGCGACGCGGCGTCCCGATGGCGGAGTGGACGGCGCCGAGCTGCTCATGCTCGCCGCCGAGCCGTTCGACCGGCTGGAGGTGCTGCCATGAGTTTCGACGCCCGCACCATCTACGAGCTGCTGCCGGCGATCTACCGGCTGCGCGACGCCGACCAGGAGGGCGCGCTGCGCGACCTGATCGCCGTGCTCGCCGAAGAAGCGGCGGTGATCGAGGAGGATCTCGACCAGCTCTATGACGACCAGTTCATCGAGACCTGCGCCGACTGGGTCGCCCCCTATATTGGCGGGCTGATCGGCTACCGCACTCTGCACGGCGTGGTCCCGACGGTATCGAGCCCGCGGGCGGAGGTGGCCAACACCATCGCCTATCGCCGCCGCAAGGGCACGGCGAGCGTGCTGGAGGAACTGGCCCGGGACGTGACCGGCTGGCGCGCCCATGTCGTCGAGTTCTTCGAGCGGCTCGTCGCCACGCAATATCTCAACCATCTGCGCCCCCATGCGCCGCTCACCGCCAATCTGCGGGACTGGGAGGGAATGGAGCGCCGTGGCACCGCCTTCGACCGGCTGCCGCACGGCGTCGACATGCGCTCGATCGCGCGTGGGCGCGGGCGGCACAACATTCCCAATGTCGGGCTGTTCCTCTGGCGGCTCGACGCCTTTCCGCTGGAGCGGGCGGTGCCGGCGCGGCTCGACGCCCGGCGCCTGCGCTTCAACCCGCTCGGCATCGACATGCCGCTGTTCACCAACCCGCAGACCGAGCCGGGCATCGCCCATCTGGCGACGCCGCTCAACGTGCCCGCGCCGATCAGCCGCCGGGTGCTGGCGGCGCGCGATGCCGGGGAGCCGGAACGGCGGTTGGAGCGCTATTACGGCGCCAACCGGAGCCTGCTGATCGAGACGCGGGCGGCGCCGGGCGAGGCCTTCGCTCCCCTCGCCGCTGACGATATCGAGGTGTGCAACCTGTCGGACCGGCCGGGCGGCGACTGGTCGTTCGCCGGCCCGTCGCGGCCGGTGGCCATCGACCCGGTGCTGGGCCGTATGCTGCTGCGCGACGCGCCGGCGGCCGGCACCGAATGGCGGGTGAGCTTCCATCACGGCTTCAGCGGGCCGATGGGCGGCGGGCAATATGAGCGCGGCGCGGCCGCCGATGCCGCCGGCCTGACGGTGGTTCGCGTCTCCGAGGCTCCCGGCGACCAGGCGAGCCTGCAGGCGGCGCTGGACCTCGTCGCCGCGACCGGCGGCGTGGTCGAGATCGCCGACAACCGCACCTATGCCGAGACGCCGGCGATCACGGTGCCGGCCGGCGGCACGGTGATCCTGCGCGCCGCCAATGAGCGCCGGCCGGTGCTGGCGCTCGCCGGCGACCTCGCGGTGACGGTGAACGACCCCGCCGCCGAAGCCTCGCTGGTGCTCGACGGGCTGCTGATCGCCGGCGGCGCGCTGGTGCTGACGGATGACCGCGTTACCGGGCTGCGGCGCCTCGTCATCCGCGACACCACGCTGGTGCCCGGCCGCACCCTGGCCGCCGACGGCACCCCGGCAGGCGCGGCGGCGAGCCTGATCGCCGACATCGCCGGCACCGACATTTCCATCGAGCGCTCGATCGTCGGCGGACTGCGCGTCTCGACGCTGTCGCAGGCCGGCATCGCCGACAGCCTCGTCGACGCGACCGCCACCACCGGGCTCGCCTATGGCGGGCCGGTGGCGGGGACGCCGGGCGGCAGGTTGACCCTGACCGCTTCCACCGTGGTCGGCGGGATGTTCGCCGAGGCGTTCGCACTGGTCAGCAACGCCGTGGTGATCGCCGAGCCCGGCCCGGACACCTCGCCGGTGCCGGTGCGGGCCGAGCGGCTGCAGCAGGGATGCGTGCGCTTTTCCTATGTGCCGCCGGCCTCGGCGACGCCGCGGCGCTATCGCTGCCAGCCGGACCAGGAAGTCGCCGACGCGCTCGAACGGCGCCAGCGCGAGACCGGCGCCGAGCTCTCCGACGCGCAGGCCGCCGCCATCCGCGCCGGCGTGCTCGCCTGGCTGAAGCCGCGCTTCACCTCGCTGCGCTACGGCCGTCCCGGCTATGGCCAGCTCGCCACGCGGTGCCCGGCGCAGATCCGCACCGGCGCCGACGACGAGGCGGAGATGGGGGCGTTCCACGCCCTCTACCAATCGCAGCGCGAGACCAACCTGAAGGTGCGCGTCGAGGAATATCTGCGGTTCGGCCTCGAGGCCGGGCTGTTCTACGAGAGCTGAAGCGGGACGACGGCTGGCGGGCCATACGTCATCGGGGGGATGCCATGAGCGGCGACTATAGTCGGAACAGCTTCGACGCAGGGCGGCATTTCAGCCTCGTGCGCCTCCAGCAGGGCCGCGTCGGCCTCGATTCGGACTGGAACGAGCAGGCCGAGATCGTCGAGCGCCGCCTGCGCGCCCAGACCGTGGACAGCCTCGGGCGCCAGGGCGTGCCGCGCGAGACCCTCGACGGCTTCCGCATCACCCTCGGCACGACCGCCGGGCAGCCGAACCTCCGCATCGGGCGCGGGCGCCTCTATGTCGCCGGCCTGCTGGCGGAGAACCATGACAGCACCCCGCCGGCCTTCGACCTCTCCTCCCTGGGGGCGGACGGGCGCAGCACCCGGGGCGTGCTCGGCGAGACCCTCGGCCCGGATACGCTCGACTATGCCGCGCAGCCCTACTGGCCGGCGCCGGACCCGCTGCCGGCCGGCAACGGCCCTCACCTCGTCTATCTCGACGCCTGGCAGCGCGAGGTGACGGCGATCGAGGACCCCGGATTGCTGGAGAAGGCGCTGGGCGGCGTCGACACCACCACGCGGCTGCAGACGGTCTGGCAGGTGCGGGTGCTGGCGAATGTGGGCGCCAACCTCGTGCAGGCCGCCACGGCGCTGTGGCAGCGCGTGGAACAGCCGCGCCTGCCCGCCGGCCGGCTGAGCACGCAGCTCGATCCCGGCGTCCAGCCGACCAATCCCTGCCTCATCGCCACCGCCGGCGGCTATGGCGGGCTGGAGAACCAGCTCTACCGGGTGGAGGTGCACGAAGGCGGCCCTCCCGGCGTCGCGACCTTCAAATGGTCGCGTGACAACGGCACCGTGGCGACCACGGTCGACGAGGTGATCTCCAACACCCTGCTGCGCGTGGCCTCGACCGGGCGCGACGCCGTGCTGGGCTTCGATCCCGGCCAATGGGTGGAACTGACCGACGACCGTCGCGACTTCGCCGGCCGGCCCGGCGTGCTCCTGAAGATCGCCGATGTCGACCATGAGAGCCGGCGCATCAGCTTCGGCACGCCGGTGCCGGCGGAACTGCTGCCGAGCGGCGTCGACGGCGACACGCTCGAGGCGCGCCGCACCCGCCTGCGCCGCTGGGACCAGGCCGGCATCGTGCGCGACGCGGGCGGCGGCGTGGTGGTCGACCTCGACGCGGCCGGCGCCGGCGGCGCCATTCCGATCCCGACGCCGGGCAGCCTCGTCGTGGCGCTGGAGAGCGGCATCCGCGTGGCGTTCGGCCTCGCCGAGGCGGGCGGACGCTTCCGCACAGGCGACTACTGGACCTTCGCCGCGCGCAGCATCGACGCCTCGGTGGAGGTGCTCGACCAGGCCCCGCCGCGCGGCGTGCACCGCCACAGCGTGCCGCTGGCGCTGATCGCCGCCGGCGAGGCAATCGACCTGCGGCCGCTGTTCAACCCGGCCGCCGGACGGATCCGGGTTGCCACGGCGCTGCATGTGGACGCGGATGGCCGCAGCCGTCCGATCCGCGCCGGGCAGGAAATCCCGGTGAACCTGCTGGCCGAGGGGCTGAACGTGCTGCTGCACGACAGCGTCGACGCCGACAGCGTCAATGACGGCTCGCTGCACGTCACCACCGAGATCCCCTACCGGCTGCCGGCGCCCTATGCCACGGCCGGTGGCGGCGGCGTGGTGGCCTACCAGCCGGTGGTGCTGCCGGCGGAGATCGCGCTGGCGGGCGACGGCGTGCTGAACTGGCGGCCCTATGCGCAGACCGTGTCCTTCCTCCGCGATCTCGTGCAGAAGGACGTGCCGCGGCTCGGCAATGTCCGCTTCGAGCGCGAGTTCGAGGTGTTCGACAATGGCGGGCCGGCCTCCCGCTGGGCGGTGGGGGCCGGCAACAGCGTGGTGCAGACGCAGCCGCTGGCGGGAACCTCCAACACGCCGCAGATCGGCGCCCTGCCGACCATGGCGGTGCACCGGCACCGGCTCAAGGAGGACGCCGGCTATATCGGCGTGACCTGCGAGGATTCGCTGAACGGCGGCGTCGGGGTGGTCTATAACTGGCTTTCCCCGAACGACTTCTCGCTGTTCGTCGCCCGCGAGGTGTGGGTGCCGGTGGGCTTCAGCGGCGCCACGCCGACCTTCGTGGTGTCGCATGCCCAGATCAAGGGCGGGCAGGTGGTTCCCGACAGCCAGCTCGACGTGACGCTTCCGGGCAATTTCGCCGATCCACGCCACATCACCCTCGACATCAAGCAGACCGGGCGGCGGCTGCAATTCGGCTGCACCGCCCTGTTCGCCGGGGGGCGTACGGAGCGGGCGGATATCGCCTTCCCCAATGTGCTGCGGCTCCATCCCGACAGCCGCGTCGGCCTGCTCACCACCGGCACCGGCACGGCGCGCTTTACCCGGCTGCAGGTGATCTATGGCAGCGACGTGCCGACGACGCTGGTGCCGGCCGGGCTCAATTCTCGGCTGCTGGCGCGGCTGGTGGTGAAGCGCTCGCTGCTGGAGCTGACGCGGGAGCGCAGCAGCGTCTCCGCCCTGCCCGCCCCCGAGCCGGATTTCGAAACCTGGTTCTGGCTCACGCCGCCGACCTCGGCCTATTACGGCTACCGCTCCGGCTATGGCAGCTATGGCGGCTTCCCCGGCATCGGCTTCGGGCGGCTGGTGGCCGGCGCCCGCACCATGGAACGGATCGAGCGATGAGGGCGGTGTGGTCGCTCTGGACCAAGCCGCTGAAGGCGCAGCGGCGGGCCGGCTGGCTCACCCCGCGGCATCATCTGCTGGCCTGGGTGCTGTCGGTCGAGCTCGCCAGCCGGCATTACGGCGACACCTGCCTGGTCGCCGACGACGCGGCCGCCGCGGTGCTGGTGGATGCGCTGGGGCTGCGCTTCGGCACGGTCAGCCTCGGACTCAATGCGCTCGACGCGCACGATCCCGACTGGTGGGCGATCGGCAAGCTCTACGCGCAGATCGAGCAGGACCGCCCCTATGTGCACATCGACAATGACGTGTTCCTGTGGGAACCGCTGCCGGAGGCGCTGGTGCGGCAGGCGGTGTTCGCGCAGAACCCGGAGATCTCGCCCTACGGCGCGTCCTATTACCGGCCGGAAAGCATCGAATACGACATTCGCCGGCATGGCGGCTGGATGCCGGAGGAATTCGAGCACTACATGCCGTTCGGCGGCGAATTGCGGGCCGAGAATTGCGGCATCGTCGGCGGCAACCGGGTCGACTTCATGCGCTACTACGCGCAGCGGGCGATCGACTTCATCGAGCACCCGGCGAACCAGAGCGTCTGGGCGCGGCGGCCGCGGCGCGACCAGGACTTCGTGACCTTCGAGCAGCTGATGCTGTCGGCCTGCCTCGCCTATCACCGGGGACAGGCCGGCTCGCCCTTCGCCGATGTCGTCATGGCGCATCTGTTCGACAGCCATGACGACGCCCTGGCTCGCGCCAATGCGCATGGCTACACCCACCTCGCCGCCGATTCCAAGCGCGACCCGGAGCTCTCGCTCCAGCTGGAACAGGCGGTGGCGCAGCATTTTCCCGAGCAGTACCGGCGTCTCGACGACTTCCTCGCGGACCGGCCGGAGGGGTGGCCGGCAGCCTGACCCGGCCGGGATCCGGGCCGGGATTCGGCCGGGATCCGGGGCGTGGAAAAGCGCTGCCGCTATATTGATACATTATATCATTCACGATAGAGGAGACATGGATCAGGCGCGGCGCTCCCGCCGCGCGGCAGCGGGAACCGTGCGATGCGTCGCGAGATCGACGACTTGACGAAGCGTCGGGCATGTCTATCGTCGATGGCGATCATGGTTCTTCGGGTGTTCGCATCCGAAGCTAAGAGGGAATCCGGTGAGGCGCCTCGCGCCGAAGCCGGGGCTGCCCCCGCAACTGTAAGCGGCGAGCCCTCTGCCCATCGTCCACTGAGGCCCTGCATTGCGGCACGCATTGCACAAGGCCTCGGGAAGGCCGGGCAGAGCCAGCGTCGACCCGCGAGCCAGGAGACCTGCCCTGATCGCCAACCATCTTTCGGGCGGGGTGCTCCGAAGGTTGCCGGTCGGGCGCGGACAGGCTGGTCCGCCGATGCACGGTTCCCTTTGCGCTTCCCGTCTTCCTTAAGGGAAGCGGTGAATCACATGCTCAAGACATTCCTCGATCCTTCCACGGCGCGTCACAGGCGCGGCCTGGCGCTGGCGCTCGGCCTCCTGGCCGGGATCGGCCTTGCCGGCTCCGCCGCGGCGGAGCCGACGCGCTATCCGCTGACGCTGGAGAATTGCGGCGCCTCCGTCGTCATCGACCACGCGCCCCGGCGGGTGGTGAGCCTCGGGCAGGCGCAGACGGAGATCCTCTACGCGCTCGGTCTCGGCGACCGCCTCGTCGGCACGGCGGTGTGGTTCAGCCCGGTCGCCAAGCCCTATGAGGCGGTGAACGCCAAGGTGAAGCGGCTCGCCGACAACGACCCCAGCTTCGAGGCGGTGGTGGCGCAGGAGCCGGACTTCGTGACCGCGATGTATGAGTGGCACATCGGGCCGAACGGCATCGTCGGCAAGCGCGACCGCTTCGAGGGCGTGAAGGTGCCGGTCTATGTCTCGCCCACCGATTGCGTCGGCAAGGACAATAGCGGCGCCGGCGACGGGGTGCGCACGCAGATGTATTCGATGGAGCTGCTCTACCGGAACATCCGCGACTATGGCGCCATCTTCGACGTCTCCGACCGCGCCGAGGCGCTGGTGGCGGAACTGACGCAGCGCGAGGAGGCCGCGATCCGCTCCGTCGCCGGGCTGAAGGGCAAGAACGTCTCGATGGCGGTGTGGTTCTCCAGCAAGGACATCAAGGGCGACGCCTTCCTGGCGGGCCGTAACGGCGTGCCGGCCTATCTGATGTCGAAGCTCGGGGCGCGCAACATCGTCACCACCAACGAGGAATGGCCGCTGGTGGGCTGGGAGACCGTCGCCGGCGCCGATCCCGACGTGCTGGTGATCGTGAGGATGGACCGCCGCCGCTTCCCGGCCGACTCCGTCGAGGCGAAGCTGAATTTCCTCGCCACCGACCCGGTGGCCAGCCAGCTCTCCGCCGTGCGCAACAAGCGGATCGTGGTGGTGGATGTCGGCGCCACCCGGCCGGGCATGGACGCCATCGACGGCATCGAGGCGATCGCCAGGGCGGTCGACGGCTTCGGGCTCGTCAATTGACCCACGCCGCCGTCTCGCCCAACTGGCCGGCGCGGATCGCGCTCGCCCTCGCCGCGCTCGTCGCGCTGACCCTCGCCGTCGCGCTGGCGGTGACGGTCGGCGAGATGGCGATCCCGCTGCCGGTCGCGCTCCGCGCGCTCGGCAACGGCCTGTTCGGGCTCGATCTGCCGGTGGGCGCCATCCAGCAGGGGGTGATCTTCGACTACCGGCTGAGCCGGGCGCTGATGGCGGCGCTGTGCGGCGGCGCGCTCGCCATTTCCGGCGCCATCCTGCAGGCGCTGCTGCGCAACCCGCTGGCCGAGCCCTACCTGCTGGGCGTCTCGGCCGGCGCCTCCACCGGCGCGGTCTGCGTGATGATCCTCGGCTTCGGCGGCGCCACGCTCGGCCTGTCCGGCGGCGCCTTTCTCGGCTCGGTGGCGGCGCTGGCGCTGGTGGCGCTGCTGGCGGCCGGCGCCGGCGGCTCCAGCGACCGGGTGATCCTCGCCGGCGTCGCCGGCTCGCAGCTGTTCAATGCCGCGACCGCCACCATCGTCACCACGCTGGCCAGCGCCGAACAGGCGCGCGGGGTGATGTTCTGGCTGCTCGGCAATTTCGGCGGCGTGCGCTGGCCCGACCTGTGGGTGGCGACGCCGGTGGCGCTGATCGGCTTCCTCATCTGCATGATCAACGCCAAGGCGCTCGACGCCTTCGCCTTCGGCGTGGACGCCGCCGCCTCGCTCGGCATCGCCGTCGCCCGCGTGCGGCTGGTGCTGCTGGCGACGACGGCGCTGCTCACCGCCACCATGGTCGCCATCGTCGGCACCATCGGCTTCGTCGGGCTGGTGATCCCGCATGCGGCGCGCTTCCTGGTCGGGCCGGGCCATGCGCGGCTGCTGCCGGCCTGCCTGGTGATCGGCGGCATCTTCATGATCCTCGCCGACATCCTCTCGCGCATCCTGGTGCCGCAGCAGATCCTGCCCATCGGCATCGTCACCGCCCTGTTCGGCGCGCCGGCCTTCGCGCTGATCCTCTATCGCGCGAGGCGGAGCTCATGACGGATGCCGTAACACTTGCCGCGCACGACGTCCGCTGGGAGGCGGATGGCCGCATGATCATCGACGGCGTCACCCTCGCCGCCGAACCCAACCGCATCCTCGGGCTGATCGGGCCGAACGGATCCGGCAAGTCGAGCCTGCTGCGGCTGCTGTGCCGGCTGCGCAAGGTGGCGAGCGGCGTGGTGACGCTCGACGGCGCCGACATCGCCGGCCTGCCGCGCCGCGACCTCGCGCGGCGCCTCGCCTTCGTCGAGCAGCAGGCGACCACGGATGTCCACCTCACCGTGTGCGACGTGGTGCGGCTGGGGCGCACGCCGCACCGCTCCGCCTTCGCCTCGTGGAACGCGGCGGACGAGCAGGCGGTGGAGGCGGCATTGACCCGCGTGGGGCTGGCCGAGCGCCATCACCAGCCATGGCACACGCTGTCGGGCGGCGAGCGCCAGCGCGTCCACATCGCCCGCGCGCTGGCGCAGGACCCGCGCGAGCTCATCCTCGACGAGCCGACCAATCATCTCGACATCCGCCACCAGCTCTCGATCCTGGCGCTGATCCGCCGCCTCGGGCTGACCTGCATCGTGGCCCTGCACGACCTCAACCTCGCCTCGCTGTTCTGCGACCGCATCGGCGTGCTGCACGAGGGCCGGCTGGTGGCCTGCGGCGCCCCCGCCAAGGTTCTGACGCCGGAGCTGATCCGCCGGGTGTTCGAGGTGGAGGTGAGGATCTGCGAGGGCACCGGCGGACACCGCCACGTCGAATATGTCGTCGATCATCAACAGGGAGACAGCCGGTGAGCAGCGCCAACGGATCCGATGAACTTCAGGCCGCCGTGACCGCGCATTGGAGCGCCCGCGCGCCGCTGTTCGACGGCGTCGCCTCGCATGTCGCGCAGCGCGACCTATGGCGGCGGGTGCTGGAAGCCGCCTTCCAGGCCGACCGCCCCCGGGACGTGGTCGATCTCGGCTGCGGCACCGGCGCCTGCGCCGTCATCGCCGCCGAACTCGGCCATCGGGTGCGGGCCTTCGACGCCTCGCCGGAAATGATCGCCGCGGCGCGGCGGGCCGCCGAGGCGGCGGGCGTCGAGATCGGCTTCGAGGTCGCGCAACTCCGCGACATCGCGGCAGAGGAGGCCGTCGCCGACATCGTCACCCTGCGCAACGTGCTCTGGACGCTGGAACGGCCGATGGAGGCGCTGCGTCTCGCGCATCGCCTGCTGCGGCCCGGCGGCCTTGTCGTGGTGTCGGACGGGCTATGGTCGGTGGCGCCGCGCTATCGCTCCACCTACCCGGCCGATGTCGCCGACCGGCTTCCGCTCCATGACGGCCTCACCGAGGAGATGGCGCGGCGGATGCTCGCCGATGCCGGCTTCACCGCCTTCCGCAGCTGGCAGCATCTGTTCGCCGCCTCGCCCTATCCCGGCGAGGTGCCGGTCTTCGTGCTCGGCGCGACCCGGGCATGAGCGGCGCGCGCCGCGCTTTTACAAAGCGGCGACTCGCCGTCAGAGTGGCGGGACGGCCTGCGCCGCCCCGATCAATCATCAGCCTGCGAGGACTATCTTGAGCCTGTTCCGCGGCCTTTCGGCCTTTTCGCTCACCCCGACGGACGCGGAAGGCCGCGTGCAGGTGGAGACGCTCGCCGCGCTGCTGCGGCGTATCGAGGGCGCGGGCGTCGATTCCATCGGCCTGCTCGGCAGCACCGGCGGCTATGCCTATCTGACGCGCGCCGAACGGCAGCGTGCGGTGCGGGCGGCGGTGGAAAGCCTCCACGGCACGGTGCCGCTGATCGTCGGCGTCGGCGCGCTGAGGACCGACGAGGCGAAGGCGCTCGCCCGCGATGCGCAGGAGGCCGGCGCCGACGGGCTGCTGCTCGCCCCCATGTCCTATACGCCGCTGACCGAGGAGGAGGTGTTCCGCCACACGGTGGAGGTCGCGGAGACAAATTCGTCTTCAGCGAGGAACTGATCGCCCGGCTGGCCGGCATCGCCCCCGTCGCGGCGGTGAAGATGCCGCTTCCCGCCGATGGAAACATCCCGGCCGAACTCGCCCGCCTGCGGGCCCGCGTGCCGGACGGCTTCACCATCGGCTATAGCGGCGACTGGGGCGTGGCCGACGCCCTGCTGGCCGGCGCCGACGCCTTCTACAGCGTGGCGGCGGGGCTGCTGCCCGCGCCGATGCTGAAGCTCGCCCGCGCCGCGCAGGCGGGCGACACGGCGGAGGCCCGCCGCCTCGACGACGGCTTCCAGCCGCTCTGGAAGCTGTTCAAGGAATTCGGCAGCTTCCGCGTCATGCATGTCATGGCGGATCTGCTGGGCTTCGGCCCGCTGGAGCCGCCGCGACCGATCCTGCCGCTCGACGCCGCCGCCCGGCAGCGCGTGGCGCTGGCCTTGCGGGGCCTTTGAGCCGGGGACGGTGTACTACTCCCGCGCGGAGCCGCCGCCCGCCTCCCCGGCCGGCACCAGTTGCTGCCATTGGGCGAGCGTCGGCGTCGGCATGTCGAAGCGGTCGCGGATGGTGGCGCAGGTCGAGCCGCCCAGGCGGGCGATGGCATCGAGCCGCGCCGGATCGATGCGCAGCCGCTCGGCGTCGATGACGTCGGCACGGTAATGCGCATAGAGGATCTCGCCGAGGATGATCTGGCGCGATTTGCCGAGCTCCAGCGTGAGATGGCGGCGGCACTCGAAGGCGGCCGGCGCCTCGCCGATCCAGGGCGAGGCGACCTTCACGCCGGGCCTGGCGGTGAAGCCGGCGGCGGCGAGTTCGTCCTGCTCCGGCGGGAAGTTCACGGCGCAGACATGCATCGCCTCGGCGATGGCGTGCGAGACGATGTTCACCGTGAACACCTCGGTCAGCCGGATATTCCGCGCCGTGTCCTTGAACGACATGTCGGCATGGTTCTCCACGCCGAGCGCCAGGATCGGCGGATCCGCGGACAGGCAATTGAAGAAGCTGAACGGCGCCGCGTTGACCCGCCCCTGCGGGTCGACCGTGGTGACGAGCGCGATGGGGCGCGGCACGATGGTGCCGATCATCAGCTTGTAGCGCTCGCGCTCGCCGAGGGCCTGAAAATCGAAGGCGACGGAATCCGTTCCCGCCGGCGGCTGCATGCTCATGACGAAAGTCCCTTGATCCGCGCCGCATAGGGCGCCAGCACATCGCGGATGTCGCGCTCGACCTTTTCCTGAAGCAGCGCGCGGCTGGCGACGGCGGCGAGGTGGCGATCGATCAGATCGGCGGCACCGGACGCGTTGCCGGCGATCAGCGCCTCGACGATCTCGCCATGCTCGCTCACGCCGCAATCGGAGGAATGCGGGCGGCCATACATGGCGAGGATCAGCGAGCAGCGCGACACCACCTCGGTGACGTAGCGGATCAGCACCTGGTTGCCGGTCAGCCGGGCGAGCAGCAGATGGAACTCGCCGGCGAGGCGGATCGATTCCACCTCGCTTTGGCCCGAGGCCGCCTGCTCGCGGGCGAGATGGTCGCGCAACCTCGCGATCTCGTCCGGCTTCAGCCGGCCGGCGAGGCATTCGGTGACGATGCGCTCCAGTCCCCGGCGGACCACGAACACGTCGCGTCCCTCGTCGAGGCTGGGATTGGCGACATAGGCGCCGCGATTGGGCTTCAGCTCCACCAGTCCCTCGACCGCGAGGCGGCCGAGCGCTTCGCGGGCGATGGTGCGGCTGGTGCCGAAGGCATCGCCGATCGCGTCCTCCGGGAGCTTGGCGCCGGGCTGGAGGCGCTGCTCGATGATGGCCTGGCGGAGCGCCTCCTGCACCGCCTCGGTGCGGGAGACCATCGGGGTCTCCGCACCGGCCGACGTCCCTCGCCTACCGGCGGCCGGGGTGGGCGTAGCGGGTGGCGGCCTATTGTTCATGCCGGCGGTCTTCATGCGAACATCTCGTGTTTCGTATGCGATCTTTCAGCCGGCACGCCCGGTCGCAGCCTTGCGCGCCGTCGCCCAGCTTTCGAGGATCGCCACCGCCTCCGCGTCCATCGCCTGCCGCGAGGGCATGGCACGCTCCTCGACAGGCGCTCCGGCGGCGATGCGCAGCGCCTCGGCGTCGATCGGATGGCGCTCGGCCCGGGTCAGCGCGGCGAAGGCGACGCCGGCCTGCCGCATCGAGGCGGCGTAATAGAGCGTCGAGATACCGGCCACTTCCATGGTGGCGACGCACATCGCGCAGGGCTCGCAGGAGGTGTAGAGGTCGCAGCCCGTCAGGTCGACGCATTCCAGCCGCCGGCAGGCGTCGCGGATCGCCTCCACCTCGCCGTGGGAGGTGGGATCGAAATGGGCGAGCGAGTGGTTCAGCCCCTCGCCGACGATCACGCCGTCCTTCACGATCACGCAGCCGAACGGTTCCGTGCCGGGCTTTTCCAGCGCCTCGCGCGAGATTTCGATGGCGCGGCTCATGAAGTCTTCGCGATACATGCTTCTTCTCCTGCAGCGTCTCACCGGCCGCGGCTGCACGCCGGGGCATCGGTGGAGCGCTCTCGCGTCGGGCGGGCATGGCCCGCAAGTGACCCTGCATTATCGAATGCAATTAGTGCATGCAATAGAAAGTACGGGAGAGGCGCATGCGCCGGCGGGGCCGGGCTCACGACTGCGGGAGATAGGCCTCGACGAGCTCCGTCCAGAAGGCGGCGCCGATCGGCAGCAGGTCGTCGTTGAAATTATAGCCGGGATGGTGAAGCGGGCGGTCCGCCTCGGAGCGCCGCGCGCCGAGGAAGAAGTAGCTGCCCGGACGCGCCTTCAGCATATAGGCGAAGTCCTCGCTTCCCATGCTCGGGCGCGGCATCTCGGTCACGAGAGCGCGGCCGGCGAAGCGCACCGCGAGATCCCGCAGGAAATCGGTCTCCGCCTTGTGGTTGATGGTGGCGTCGTAGCTGCGCTCATAGTCCACGCGCGCGCTCATGCCGTAGCTTTCCGCCTGCCGTTCGGCGACCAGCCAGATGCGGCGCTCCAGCTCGTCGCGCACCGCCGGGTCGAAGGAGCGGATGCCGACGACCAGCTCGGCGCGCTCGGGAATGACGTTGCTGGCGGACCCGGCATGGAAGGCCCCCACCGTCACCACCGTCGGGTCGAGCGGGTGGATGTTGCGGGAGACGATGGTCTGCAGCGCCATGACGATGGAGGCCCCGGCGACGACGGGGTCCGCCGTCGATTGCGGCTCGGCGCCATGGCCGCCGACGCCGTGCACGGTGATGCGGCACTCGTCCACCGCCGCCATGATCGGCCCGTCCCGGAAGGCGAAGGTGCCGAAGGGCAAGCCGGGATCATTGTGGAGCGCGAAGACGGCATCGCAGGGAAAGCGGTCGAACAGCCCCTCCTCCACCATGATGCGGGCGCCGCCGACATTTTCCTCGGCGGGCTGGAAGATGAGATGGACGGTGCCGTCGAAATGGCGCCGCTCGGCGATGGCGCGGGCGGCGCCGAGCAGCATGGCGGTGTGACCGTCATGGCCGCAGGCATGCATCAGCCCCGGGGTGCGGCTGGCATAGGCAAGGCCGGTCTCCTCGTGGATCGGCAGCGCATCGATGTCGGCGCGTATGCCGACGGCGCGGTGGCCGGTGCCGTTGGACAGCGTGGCGACCACGCCGGTCCGGGCGAGGCCGCGCGAGACGCTGTAGCCGAGCGCGGCGAGCTCGCGGGCGATCACCTCCGAGGTCCGCACCTCCTCCAGCCCCAGCTCGGGATGGGCGTGCAGGTCCTGGCGCAGGGCGACCAATTCCGGCACGGCATTGGTGAGCAACGCGCGAACGTTCATCTCAGGCACTCCGGGTTGGAATCTTGTTCTCGAAATAGCGGAACGCCAGCACCAGCAGGGCTGTGAGGCAGAGATAGATCAGCGCCAGCAGCAGCAGCGGCTCATAGGTGAGATAGGTGACCTGGCGGATCTTGGAGACCACGGCATAGACGTCGATCACGGTGATGGTGGCGACCAGCGGCGTCGATTTCAGCTGCAGCACCGTCTCGCCATTGAGCGTGGGCAGCGCCCGGTGCACCGCCCGCGGCAGCCAGATGCGCCGGAACACCTTCCACCGGCTCATGCCATAGGCGCGGGCCGCCTCGAGTTCGCCGGCCGGCACGCCGGCGAAGGCCCCGCGCATCACCTCGCCCTCATAGGCGGCGAAGGAGATGGTCAGCGCGGCGACGCCATAAGGCCAGGCCTCGCGCAGCAGCGGCCAGAGGAAGGACTGGCGTATGGCGGGGAATTGCGGGAACAGCGAGCCGAGCCCGTAATAGAGCAGCCAGAGCTGCAGCAGCAGCGGCGTGCCACGGATGACGGTGCAGAAGCCCTTGGCGAGCAGCTTCAGCGGCCACGGGCCGGCCACCTGCACCAGCCCGATGGGCACGGCGAGAAGGAAGCCGAGAAGGCAGGTGCCGACCAGCATCAGCAGGGTGACGCCGACGCCATGGGCGAGGCGGCCGGCATAGTCCGGCAGCCAGTCCCACCGCATGAACCAGATCGCGCAGAACAGGATGGCGGCGGCGACCGCCATCAGCACGAGGCGGTGCGGCTTGAAGAAGCCCCGGCCGCTCGGCAGCTGCGTGAGCGCCGTGGCCTCGATGGTGCTCTCCTCGCTCATCATCGCGTGGAGACCCAGCCCCGCCGGGCCCGGAGCTCGATGAGGCGGATGACGAGGTTCGAGACGAGCGTCAGCGCGAGATAGAGCGCGCCGGCGGCGCAGAAGAACAGCATATAGGCCTTGGTGCTGCCCGCCGCCTGCCGCGTCACCAGCGTCAGCTCGCTGAAGCCGACCACGGCGAGCAGCGCGGTATCCTTGGTGGCGATCAGCCAGAGATTGGACAGGCCCGGCAAGGCGTGCGGCAGCATGGCCGGAAAGGTGACGCGCCACAGGATGAGCAGCGGCGGCATGCCGAAGGCGCGGGCCGCCTCGATCTGCCCGGGCGGCACGGCGCGGATGGCGCCGCGCATCACCTCGGTGGCGTAGGCGCCCTGCACGACGCCGATGACGAAGATGCCCGCCGCCAGCCCGCTGATGTCGACGGTGCCGTAGCCGGCGGCGGCGGCGAGACGGTTCAGAAGATCGGTGCCGGCATAGTAGAGCAGCAGGATCAGCACCAGCTCGGGAACCGCCCGCACCACCGTGGTGTAGACCTCCAGCAGGTCCTTCGTCACCGGCCCGCCATAGAGCTTGCCGAAGGCGCCGCCGGTGCCCAGCACCAGGCCGAGCGAATAGCCGCCGATGGCGATCTTGATCGAGTTCATCAGGCCGGCCAGCAGCACCGCGCCCCAGCCGGGCGGATCGAACGCCAGCAGGCTCCAGTCGATCAGGGATGCGGGATCGGCCGCCATGGCTGCGCCTCGCCTCGAGGAAGGAAGGCCGGCGCGCGGCGCCGGCCCGGCTCGCACGCGATCAGCCGCCGTAGATGTCGAAGTCGAAATACTTCTTCGAGAAGGCGTCGTAGGTGCCGTCGGCACGGATCGCCTTGATCGCGGCGTTCATCTTGTTCTTCAGCTCGGTGTCGCCTTTGCGCAGGCCCACGCCCACGCCGGCGCCGAGCACCTCGGGATCGTCCTTGACGTTGCCCTTCAGCTCGCAGCACTGCTTGCCCTGGTCCGACTTCAGGAAGGCGTCGAGCGCGATGGCGTCGGCCTGCACGGCATCGAGGCGGCCGGCCGCCAGGTCGTTATTGGCCTCGTCCTGCGTCTGGTATTCCTTGACCGTCGCCCCGGCGCTGCCGAAATACTTGTTGGCATAGTCCTGGTGGATGGTGGCGACCTGCACGCCGATGGTCTTGCCCTTCAGGCCGGCCGGCGTCGCGTCGAATTTTTCGCTCTTCGGCCCGATCACCCCGGTCGGGGTGTTGTAGTACTTGTCGGAGAAGTCGATGGTCTTGAGGCGCTCCGGCGTGATCGACATGGAGCCGACGATCATGTCGATCTTCTTGCTGGTCAGCGCGGGAATGATGCCGTCCCAGGCGACCGGGGTGATGACGCAGTCGAGCTTGGCCTGCGCGCAGGCCGCCTTCATGAAATCGACCTCCCAGCCTTCCCATTTGCCGGCGGCGTCGGGCGAGGCGAAGGGCGGGTAGGGTTCGGCGGCGAAGCCGACCTTGATCGGCTCGGCGGCGGCGGACGCGAGGCCGGCAAGGCCGACGGCCGCGGCGAGCGCCATCGCAGTCAGTGCATTCTTCATGATCGGTCCCCTCTGGCTTTTCAGTTTTTCAGTGGCTGGAACGGATGAATTTCTTCAGTCGCTCGGATTGGGGAGCGCCGAAGATCTGGTCCGGCGGTCCCTGCTCCTCGATCACGCCATGGGCGAGAAACACGATGTGGTTGGCGACGTTGCGCGCGAACTTCATCTCGTGCGTCACGAGGAGCATGGTGCGCTTCTCCCGCGCGAGATCGCCGATCACGCCCAGCACCTCGCCGACCAGTTCCGGGTCCAGCGCGGAGGTGGGCTCGTCGAACAGCATGGCGTGCGGCTGGATGGCGAGCGCCCGGGCGATCGCCGCCCGCTGCTGCTGCCCGCCGGAGAGGAAGGCCGGATAGGCGTCGCGCTTCTCGAACAGCCCGACCCGCCGCAGCAATGCCTCGGCCCGCGCGATCGCCTCGGCCCTGGGAACGCCGAGCACCTGCATCGGCGCCTCGATGACGTTCTGGATGATCGTCATGTGCTGCCACAGGTTGAAGCTCTGGAACACCATGCCGAGCCGGGAGCGCAGGCGCTCGACCTGCCGGCGGTCCGAGGGGACGAGGCCGCCATGGCCGTCTCCCCGCATCGCGATCGGCTCGCCCCGGATCGCCACCGATCCCTCGCTCGGCACTTCCAGCATGTTGATGCAGCGCAGGAAGGTGGACTTGCCGGAGCCGGAGCCGCCGATGATGGCGATGACGTCGCCCTCATAGGCCGTGAGCGAAATTCCCTTGAGAACCTCGAGCGCACCGAAGCGCTTGTGCAGGTTCCTGACGGCGATCGCCTCGGCTCGTTCCGTCATCGGAGCGTCGCCCCCGATGCCCGGCATCCAGAAATCCGGCTCATGCCACGCCTTCCCTGCCTGTCGGAACGTCGCATTCCCGCGGCGAGGCCCGCCCCGTCGCCGCTTTACCTCTCGCCCATCGTTGCACTTTATGCGACAGTTACTCAAGCGTATAACAACGGCGTTCGCGCTTTTTTTATGCAGCGTCAAAAAAGCAGCATTTTCAATCGGGGAGCAGGAGATGTCCGCCTTCGGGCTTCAGGAAATGTCGGGGCCGACGCGCCTCGCCTGCCCTCGCCTGCGGCGCGCGGCATGAGCCGGCGCAACTTCCATCGCGGGACGGAAACCGAACGCCGCCACGACCTGATCGAGGCGACGCTGGAGGCCATCTCCGAGGCCGGGCTCCAGGGGGCGACGGTCCGGCAGATCGCGGTCAAGGCGGGCGTGACGCCCGGGTTGATCCGGCACTATTTCGATTCGAAGGAGATGATCCTCCAGGAGGCCTACAGGACCGTGATCGCCCGGCTGACCGAGAAGGCCAAGGCGGTGACGGGTACGCCGGAGGAGCGCCTCGGCGCCTTCATCCTGATCAACCTCACCGAGCCGGTCGCCAATAGCCGCAGCCTGTCGCTCTGGGCGTCGTTCATCAGCCGGGTCGGTGTCGACCCGGCGCTCGCGGCGATCCACCGCGAGGGCTATCTCAGCTTCCGCCACACGCTGGAGGGCCTGCTGGCGGAGTTCTTCGCAGCCGGCGGGCAGGCCGCCGATCCGGCCCGGTGCCGGGCACTGGCCATCGCGATCAACGGCATTCTCGACGGCCTCTGGCTGGAGGGATGCCTCGCGGACGAGCTCTTCGAGGAGCGCGAGCTGGTCTCGATCGCCTTTTCATCGATCGGCGCACTGATCGGTCATCCGATCGGCCCGCCGGTCGCAACCGAGCAGGACAAGGAATCCGATGCGCTACGCCTCCATCACCGATAGGCTCGCCAGCCTCGGCTCCGAGAAATGGGCGGTTCACGTCGAGGCCCGCCGCCGTAGGGAAAGCGGCGAGCCCATCATCGAGCTGACCATCGGCGAGCCGGACCTGCCGCCGCACGAATCGCTGATCGCCGAGGCCACGCGCGCCATGCTCGCCGGTCGCCACCGCTATTCCAACGGTCGCGGCGAGCAGGTGGTGCTGGACGCGCTGGTGCGGAAATATGCCCGGCGCCAGCCCGGCGTGACCGCCGACAACGTGCTGTGCTTCCCCGGCACGCAGACGGCGCTGTTCGCG
This sequence comes from Ancylobacter oerskovii, assembly GCF_018390555.1. GTDB lineage: Bacteria > Pseudomonadota > Alphaproteobacteria > Rhizobiales > Xanthobacteraceae > Ancylobacter > Ancylobacter oerskovii. The sequence goes on from NZ_JAHBGB010000006.1 coordinate 289,673, forward strand.
GTGATGCTCGGCCTTGTCGAGGCGAGCGATGCGGTGCTGGTCGGCGACCCGCTCTATGCCACCTATGAGGGCGTCATCCGCGCCACCGGCGCCGACCAGTTGACCGTGCCGCTGCACCCGGAGCACGGCTTCCACATGCAGGCCGCCGATCTCGAGCGGGCGGTGACGCCGCAATGCCGGGTGCTGCTGCTCAACACCCCGCACAACCCGACCGGCGCCGTGCTGACGGCGGAGGAGATCGCGGCAATCGGCGAGGTCTGCCGGCGGCACGATCTGTGGATCGTCTGCGACGAGGTCTATGAGGACCTGGTGCTGTCCGGCAGCTTCGCCTCGCCTTTCGACGACCCGCGGCTCGCCGAACGCACCATCGTCTGCTCCTCTATCTCCAAGTCGCACGCCGCGCCGGGCTTCCGCAGCGGCTGGGCGGTGGGGCCGACCGAGTTCGCCCGCCGGCTGCTCGCGGTATCGGAGACGATGCTGTTCGGCGGTCAGCCCTTCATCGCCGACATGACCGCCTACGCGCTCGACAACCCGGTCGATACCTCGGCGCGGATGCGCCAGGCCTACCGGCGGCGCGTCGACCTGATCGTCGCGGCGCTGGCCGGATCGCCGGAGCTGGTGCCCTTCCCACCCGAGGCGGGCATGTTCATCCTCGTCGACGTCAGCGGCACCGGCATGAGCAGCGCCGCCTTCGCCCAGGCATTGCTGGACGAGGAGCAGGTCGCGGTGATGCCCGGCTCCTCCTTCGGCACCGGCGCACGCGATTTCATCCGCATCAGCCTCACCGTGCCGGACGCGGCCATCGACGAGGCGTGCCGGCGGATGTCGGCGCTGGCGGCACGTTCGGGCATCAGGAAGGCGAAGCGGGCATGAGCGGGACGAGTATCAGCGGGACGAGCATCAGCGGGACGAGAACGGTCGGAGAGGCGCTGATCGATCTTCTGGAAGCCAACGGCGTGGAGGTGGTGTTCGGCATCCCCGGCGTCCACACGGTCGAGCTCTATCGGGGGCTGGCGGGATCCGCCATCCGCCACATCACCCCCCGCCACGAACAGGGCGCGGGCTTCATGGCCGACGGCTATGCCCGCGTCACCGGCAAGCCGGGCGTGGCGCTGGTGATCACCGGCCCGGGCCTCACCAACACCATCACCGCCATGGCGCAGGCACGGCAGGATTCGGTGCCGATGCTGGTGATCTCCGGCGTCAACCGGCGCAACTCGCTCGGCCAGGGGCGCGGCCTGCTGCACGAATTGCCCGACCAGTCGGCGATGATGAGGAGCTTCGCGCTGGCCTCGCATACGCTGGTCGACCCCGCCGAGCTGCCGGCGGTGATCGCGCAGGCCTTCGCCATCATGGGGTCGAGCCGGCCGGGGCCGGTGCATATCGAGATTCCGACCGACGTCATGCCGCTGCCGGCCGGCGAGATCGTGGCCCGGCCGACGCTCGCGGCACGGCCGGGCGCCGATGGGGCGACGCTGAAGCGTCTCGCCGCGCGGTGCGAAGGGGCGCGGCGCATCGTGTTGATGTGCGGCGGCGGCGCGGTGGCGGCCGGTCCGGCGGTGACGACGCTGGCCGAACGGCTCGACGCGCCGGTGGTTCTCACCACCAATGCGAGGGGCCTGCTGGCGGGCCACAAGCTGCGGGTTCCCGCCAGCCCCAGCCTCGCGGCCACCCGGGCACTCATTGCCGAGGCCGATCTCGTCATCGGCCTCGGCACCGAGATGGGCCAGACCGATTACGACATGTATGCCGATGGCGGCTTCCCGGCGCTGGCGAGCTTCGTTCGGGTCGACATCGACGCGCTGCAACTGGCGCGCGAGCCGCGTGCCGACCTCGCCGTGCTCTCGACGGTGGAGGCGGCGGTCGAGGGCCTGCTGCCGCTAGTTTCACCGCGCGTCGGCGACGGCGCCGCGCGGGCGGCATCAGCGCGGGAGGCGGCGTGGAACGGGCTGTCGGCGAAGATCCGCACCGAGATCGGCGTGATCGAGCGCATCTACCAGGCGCTGCCGGAGGCGATCATCGTCGGCGACTCCACCCAGCCCGTCTATGCCGGCAATCTCTATCTCGACATCAACAGGCCGCTCTCCTGGTTCAACGCCGCCACCGGCTACGGCGCGCTCGGCTACGGACCGCCGGCGGCGATCGGGGCGGCTATCGGCGCGCCGGGGCGCCCGGTCGTGTGCCTGACCGGCGATGGCGGCTTGCAATTCTCGCTGGCCGAGATCGGCTCGGCGGCGGATGCCGGCGCGACGGTGATCTTCCTGGTCTGGAACAATGACGGCTATCAGGAAATCGAGACCTACATGGTGGATTGCGGCATCGTGCCGGAAGGCGTGAAGCCCTCGCCTCCCGACTTCGCGGCCATCGCCGGCGCCTATGGCGTGCCGGCCGCCTGTCTCGACGACGTCGCCGAACTCGGCCCGGCGCTGGCGGCGGCGGCGCAGTGCAACGGGCCGAGCCTGATCGAGATCCACCAGACGCGAACCCGGGGGGTGAGCCCGAGCTAGCGCCCCGGCTCGTTCGCCCGGTTCAGTTCCGGCGGGCGCGGATGTCGCGCATGATCTCGCGGGCGGCGTTGTAGCCGGGAATGCCGGAGACGCCGCCGCCCGGATGCATGGAGGAGCCGCAAATATAGAGGCCCTTCACCGGGGTGCGGTAATCGGCATAGCCGGAGACCGGCCGCTGGAAGAACAGCTGGTCGGTCGACAATTCGCCGTGGAAGATGTGGCCCTGCGGCAGGTTGACGATGTTCTCGATATCGGGAGCCACCAGAAGCTGCGCCTCGATGACGTCGTCGCGGAAGCCGGGGGCGTAGTCCTCGATGGTGTCGAACACCGTCTTGCGGAAATTCTCCTTCTCGGTCGCCCAGTCGCCGCCCTTCAGCGTGTAGGGCGCGTGGCCGCCGAACAGGTTGACCACATGCTTGCCCTCGGGCGCCAGCGTGGTGTCGACCATGGTCGGCACCACCGGGGTGATGAAGGGGCGCGACGAGTACCAGCCATGCTTGGCGTCGTCATAGGCGCGCTCGAGATAATCGATGTCGGGCGCGATGTGCATGTAGGTCGGGTAATCGAAATTGCCGAGCCCGCCCTCGCGGCGCACCCGGTCCAGTATGCGGTATTGCGGCGGGCGCTCGCAGGCGATGTTCATCTTGAAGGCGGTGGAGAAGGTGCGGTAGCCGCGGATTTCGCGCAGCACCTCCTCCGGCAGGTGCTGCTCGCCCACCAGATCGAGATAGAGAATCTTGGCGCTGGCATTGGAAATGATCGTCTTCGCCACATAGGTCTCGCCCGTCGTCGTCAGCACCGACGTCGCACGTCCGCCCTGCACGCGGACTTCCTTGATCGGCGCGCCGGTGACGATGTCGACGCCCTTCTCGCGTGCCGAGGCGGCCAATGCCTGGGTGATGGAGCCCATGCCGCCCTTGATGAAGCCCCAGCCGCCGGCACCCTCATGCTCGCCCATGATGTGGTGCATGATGACATAGGCCGAGCCCGGCGATTTCGGCCCGACGAAGGTGCCGATGGAGGCGTAATAGGCCAGCACCGCCATGACGCGCTCATCGTCGAACCATTCGCGCAGGAAGTCGTAGGCGCTCATCGTCAGCATATCGACGATGCGGTACATCTTGCGGCCGATCTTGCGGTGGCGCCACAGCAGCGAGGCGCCGTCCTTGAAAGTGCGCCAGTCGCGCTTGGTCGGGTCGACCGGCGTCTCCCAGAGCAGCTTGCGCACGATGTTCGCCGCCTCGCTGAGATAGCGGTCGAACTCGGGGTAGATCTCCGCATCATGCTTGGAAAACCGCGCGAAGCTCGCCTGCGACTTGGCGACGTTGTCGGAGAACAGGATGTAATCCTCGCCATCGAGCGGCGAGACCATGTCCGAGCAGGGCAACACTTCGAGGCCGTGCTTCTTCAGCTCCAGTTCGCGGATGATGCGCGGGTGCAGCAGGCTCATGAGATAGGAGAAGATCGAGGCGCGGAAGCCGGGCGCGATCTCCTCCGTCACCGCCGCGCCGCCGACGACATCGCGCCGTTCCAGCACCAGAACCTTCTGCCCGGCCTTTGCGAGGTAGTTCGCGCAGACGAGGCCGTTATGTCCGGCGCCTATGATGATGGCGTCATAGTTCTTGCCCACGGTGACGTCGGCGGCATGCATCGGATGATCCTCGACTGGGGTGATCGCTGCTGGGAGAACGGGCGGCCTATTCGGCCGCGACACCGCGTAGAGGCTCCTTCGGCTCCAGGCCCTCGCGCACCATGTCCTGGAAGGACTTCACCGCGTATTCGTATTTCGGCGACAGCGGGCCGCGCGTGTAGATGCCGGCCTCGAGGTTGCGCTGCACCCCGGTGATGATGTCGAGATCCTCGGTGACGATCTGCGCCGACCATGCCGCCGAGCGGCTGTTTTCCTCCGCCTTCTCCGGCGAGATGTCGGTGAAGAAATACCAGTTGATGTGCCGGATGCGCCCCGGGCCCAGCGGCTCGATGGTGGCGATCGACGAGCCCCAGTCGTAGAGGTTCAGCATCAGGAAGGGGAAGCGGTAGAAATACAGGCCGCGCGTCAGCCCGCCGTCGCGCTTGGGCGCATGGAGATGAAAGAACTTCTCCTTGGCGTAGGTGTCGATCCGGTAGCTGTCGATATCCATGGATTCGCACAGGCCGGGATGCATCGTCCGGCAATGGTAGCATTCGAGATAGTTCTCGCCGTAGGTCTTCCAGTCGACGGCGCAGTCGCGATCCTTCGACGTGAAATAATGCTGCCGGTCGAGCGGATAGTCGGCGGCCATGTCGTGGATGGGACCGAGCCATTCCACGAGGCTCTCGCCACCGCGCTCCAGCCGCAGGAAGATCAGGCCCCGCCATTCCTCGGCGTCGATCGCGTAGAGGCCCCAGGCCTGCGGATCGAAGGAGATGCCCTCGCCGAAATCCACCGCCTTGTTGAGCCGGCCGGAGCGGGTGTAGCTCCAGCTGTGATAGGGACAGACGACGAGCTTGCCGCAATGCCCCTCCTCCTTCTCCAGGAGCTGGGCGCCGCGGTGCCGGCAGACATTGTGGAAGGCGCGCACCACGCCGTCATCGTCGCGGATGGCGAACACGGGATAACCGGCCACGGTGCCCGAGACATAATCGCCCGGCGCCTTTAGCCGCTCCGACCAGGTGAACAGCATCCAGTTGCGGGCGAAGATCTCCTTGCGCTCGCGCTGGTAAAGCGCCGGATCGCAATAATCGCGAGCCGGCAGCGTCCAGTCGAACGAGGCCTTGGTGGTGGCGTTCATGGCGGCGCTCCCGAGTTTGCATCGGCCAGGCCCGCACGGGGCCAGCCGGCAGGATGTCAGTGGCGGTAGGAAGGATCGATCCCGTCCAGCAGGCGCAGATGGGCGGCCCATTCGAGCAGCAGGTCGCCGTCGTCGAAGTTCATCTGGTCATATTGCGCGCCGACCCTCTCGCAGACCTCCGGCGGCGGCAGTACCACCTCGCGGCCCATGGACAGGGTGGCGACCTGCACCTCGCAGGCGCGCTCCAGATAGAACATCAGGTTGAACGCCTCGGCCACGGTGCGCCCGACGGTGAGCAGGCCGTGATTACGCAGCAGCAGGCCGCATTTGGCGCCGAGGTCGGCGATGATGCGCTCGCGCTCGTCGAGGTCGAGCGCGATGCCCTCATAGTCGTGGATGCCGAGCCGCCCGTAGAACTGCAGCGCGATCTGGTTGAGCGGCAGCAGCCCTTCCTTCAGCGAGGCCACCGCCATGCCGGCGCGGGTATGGGTGTGGATGACGCAGGCGGCGTCATGGCGGGACATGTGCACCGCGCTGTGGATGGTGAAGCCGGCCGGGTTCACCCGGTGCGGGCTGTCGCCGACCTTGTTGCCGTCGACATCGATCTTCACCAGCGAGGAGGCGGTGATCTCCTCCCAGCGATGGCCGTAGGGATTGATGAGGAACCGCCCCGGCTCGCCCGGCACCCGCACCGTGCAATGGGTGTAGATGAGGTCGGTCATCTTGAAATGCGCGAGCAGACGGTAGCAGGCGGCGAGCTCGACGCGCTGCTGCCATTCGGCGGGCGAGATGTCCGGGCGCAGGCTGGTGACGGTCATAAGTCGTATCCTCTCTTCAGACGGGATCGGCGACCCGCAGCGCGGCCGCCTGCTGCCAGTCCTCCAGTGCCCAGCGGCGCAGCAGCAGCGCCTCCTCCCACCGATCCGACAGCTCCTCGCCATTGGCGTCGGTGATGGCGTAGTCGCGCGGGCCGAGCTCGCACAGGAAGACGCAGTCGGCCGCCGCGGGGTTGCGCGCCTGCCAGGATGCGAAGCCGCGCCGCCACCAGTCGCGGAACACCTCGATCCATGGCCGGTGCTGCGGGAAATGCAGCGGCAGCTGCACCTGGCAGCGATTGGCGACGCGACCCTGGAAGGAATCCGAGCGCTCCAGCAAGCGCGCGACATGAGCCTGATATTCGGCGCTGATCGGCAGCATCATCTCGCGGTCGACGACATAATGCGAGAGGTCGGCGGCGAGCCGCAGGTCGGGGATGGCGTCGAGCAGCAGCAGCGTCGCGAACATGTCGTTGGTGATGCAGTTGCGGTGCGTCTCGAACTGAAGCGGCACGCCCTCCTCGCGGCCGATCCGCATCCATGCCTCGATCACCGGCACCATCTCGGCCACCGACAGCGGCATCACCTGGCCGATGACGATGACGAAGGGCGAGCCGATGTCCTTGGCGAGATGCAGCGCCGGACGCAGTTCCTCGATCGAGCGCGGAAAGGCGGTGAGCAGCCCGGCGAGCCCGGTGCGGGCGAATTCCGGGACGGTTGCCCGCGCGGCCTCGATGTCCATGGCGCCGAGGTCGATCGCCATGCCGTCGAAGCCGGCTGCCTTCACCCGTTCGAAGTGCTCGGCGACCGGCCGTTCCGGGATGCCGGGACGGCGCAGCTCGGTGGCCCAGAGCGATTGGTAGATCCTGAGCGACATGGTTCAGGCCTGCTTCACGCGGCCCGGACGCGGGGCCACCGGTTCGAGATCGGTATCGTCCATGATCCAGATCTTGTCGTCGGGGTAATCCGCCTCGGTGCGCCCGTTCCAGAATGCCTTGATCACCGCCAGCTGGAAGCCGAGATAGGTCATCGAATGCGGCTTGCGCCCCTTCTCGACGAAGATGGTGCGGTGCAGGTCGGGCAGCCGGTGGAACGGCACGGCGGGAAAGGCGTGGTGGGCGGTGTGGAACTGCATGTTCCAGCACATCCACCGCATGATCGCGTTGGTGCGGGTGGTGCGGGTATTCTCGCTGATCTGGTCGACATGCGGCAGGCCGAGATGCTCGATGGTGTTCTGCAACTGGTGCACCGGCTTCATCACCAGCATCGGCAGCAGCCAGAGCTTCACCGCGATCCAGCTGCCCGCGAGCACCGAAAGCGCGGCGATGAGCGCGTAGCCGGCGAGGTGCCAGCGTGCCTCGCGGATCACCCTGGGGTGCTGGTCGGCGGGGATGTAGGTCTCGCTGACGATGCCCAGCGAGAAGCGGATGACACGGCGGATGCGCGTGTACCAATAGGTCGGGCCGAGCACCCACAGCAGGTAGGAGAGCATGGAGTAGCGCTCGCGGCCCAGCTCGCCGTCGCCTTCCCAATCCTGCGTGTAACGGTGATGGGCGAAGTGCTGGATCTGGTCGAAGTCGCGCGGGTAGATCAGCACGAAGCCGAACAGCCGGCCGAAGATCTCGTTGAGCTTCTTGGTCCTGAAGACCGTCGAGTGGCTCATCTCGTGCTGGCCGGCATAGAGGAAATTGATGAGCACGCCGTGGGCGATGAAGAACGGCACCGCCCACCAGCCGCCCCAGAAATACCAGAGTCCCGCGCCGGTGATCGCCAGCGCGCCGAGATGGCTGCCGAGCTGGACGAAGCCCGACACGTCCGATTTCACGCTCAGCTCCTTGAGCCGCACCGGGCTGATCATGTCCTTGCGGCCGAAAACCTCATCCATCTCATTCCTCCTCGAATTCGGGGCGACGCTGGAGCGCCATGCGGAGCAGCAGGATCAGCGTGGTGACGACGATGAGCACCACGGATATGGCGGCGATCGCCGGGTCCACATTGTCGCGCAGCCCCATCCACATCAGGCGCGGCAGGGTGATCGCGTCGACGCTGGTGATGAACAGCGTGACGCCGATCTCTTCCCAGGACAGGACGAAGACCAGCAGGGCGGCGGTGGCCACGCCGAAGCCGATATTGGGCAGGATGACGTGGACGATGCGCTGCATGACGGTGGCGCCGAGCCCGCGCGCGGCGAGGTCGATGCGCCGGTCCACCTGCGCCAGCGCGACCAGCACCATCACCACCGCGAAGGGCACGGTCATCACGATATGCGCCACGGTGACGCCGACGACGCTGTCGAAGCCGACGGCCTGCGAGAGCTGCGACAGGCCGGTCAGCAGGAAATACAGCGTCATCGCCGAGACCACCGGCGGCACGATCATCGGCAGCAGCACGAAGCCGACCAGCAGCTGCGAGAAGCGCGGCTGCAGCATCCAGATGCCCAGCGCGAAGCTGGTGGCGAGCGTCGTCGAGACGAGGCTGGTGAGGAGGCCGATCTTGGTGCTGAGCACAATGGCACTCAGCCAGTCGGGATCCTCGATCAGCTGCCGGTAATGGGTGAGCGAGAGGCTGCCCTGCGGCATGGAGAGCATACGGCCAGGCGTGAAGGAGATCGGCACCACGGCCAGCAGCGGCAGCAGCAGGAAGAGGCCGACCAGCAGGGCAAGGGCAAGAGCGAGCGGACCGGGGCGCTGGATCTTCATTTCCCGCTCCCTGTCAGCGCGAGGGCGGCGAAGCGCGACAGCAGGGCCATCAGCGCCGCGACGATGAGGACCAGGGCGACGCTGATCGCCGCCCCCAGCCCCCAGTCCGGGCTCTGGAACATTCTGAGATAGACGAGTTCCGCCACCATGATGGAGCGCCCGCCACCGAGAATGGCCGGGGTGACGAAGAAGCCGAGGCTGAACACGAAGACGATCAGCGTCGCGCCGATGACACCGGGCAACGTCAGCGGCAGGAACACAGACCAGAAGATGCGTAGGCGCGAGGCGCCCATGCCGCGCGCAGCGAGCAGCACGCGCTCGTCCACCGCGCGCATCGCCGAGGCCAGCGGTAGCACCGCGAAGGGGATGAGCACATGCACCATGCCGGCGATCACGCTCGGCTCGTTGCGCACCAGCGCCAGCGGGCTGTCGATGAGGCCGAGCGCCTGCATCCAGCTGTTGAACAGGCCCCGATTGGACAACAGCGCCAGCCAGCCGAAGGCACGGGTCAGCAGCGAGATCCAGAACGGCACGAAGATGCAGATCTCGAGGATGCGCCGCTGCAGGCGCGAGCCGCGCACCCAGACATAGGTGATGGCATAGGCGGCGGCGACCGCGACGACGGTGACGACGAGGCAGATGCGGAAGGTGCGCAGGAACACCGAAAGCACCAGCGGATCGCCGACGAGGCGCTGATACTGGCCGGTACCGAGTTCCGGCAGCGTGACGCTCCACAGCGCGACGCCGAGGAACGGCAGGGCATAGGCGCACGCCAGGAACAGCACCAAAGGTGCCGTCAGGGCGAGAGCGGGCCAGAGTGCCGAGCGATTGCGCATCATCATGCCGGTTCGGGTACAGGTTCGGGTGGTCGGTGCTGTGTTCCCGCTCCTGAACTGGGAGCGGGCACTTGCTGTTGCCTCCCCACCGGGGAGGGCTCCTTGCTAATCCCTCTCCCCGTTGGGGAGAGGGAGAAAAAGACGGCCCTCCCTCAACGGGGAAGAGAGACCCTCCGCCACGCCGCTACGCCGAGATCACCTTGGTGAACTCGTCGAGCGCCGCGCCGTAATTGTCGGCGTACCAGGGCATGTCGAGCGCGACCTGGCTCTTCATATTGGCCGGATCGACCGGGTTGTAGCGCTTCTGGTCGGCCGGGATGAGCGCATCGGTGGCCGGATTGGCCGGCCCCTGACCGAGCATCTCGAACATGACCAGCTGACGCTCGGGCACCGAGGTCGAGGCGATGAACTTCATCGCGTTCTCCTTGCCGCCGGGATTGTTCTTGATCACCGCCAGCGCGCCGGGCGAGAGCAGGCCCTGGTTCCAGGTGAACTTCACCTGCCCGCCGGAATCCTTCTCGATCAGCGAGGCGCGGGTCGACCAGATCAGCCCCATCGCGGCGTCGCCGCCCAGCATGAGCTGCTGGCTCTCGGCGCCGCCGCCCCAATAGGCGGCGACATCGGGCTTCAGCGCCGCGATCTTCTCATGGGCGCGCTTGAGATCGAGCGGGTACAGCTTGTCGGGCGCCACGCCGTCCGCCAGCAGCGCCGCCTCCCACATGCCGGCGCCCCATTTGTACATGGTGCGCTTGCCTGGATATTTCTTCACGTCGAAGAAATCGGCCATGCTGGTCGGCGGGTTGGCGCCGAACTTCTGCGCGTCATAGGCGATGACGTAGGAGAAGAAATAGGTCGAGGCGGCGTATTCCCAGTCGAAGCCCGGCCGCATCTTCGACTTGTCGACGACCTTGTAGTCGATCGGCTCGATCATGCCCTGCTTGCCCAGCGAGATCGCCGAGAACGGATCGGCGTCGACGAGGTCCCAGGTCGGCTTGCCGCTCTTGAACTGCGCCGCGATGGCGCCCTCGGTCGGGCCGGTGCCGTCCTCCTTGACGACGATGCCGGTCTCCTTCTCGAAGGGCTGGCCATAGGCCTTGTCATAGGCCTTCAGCGCATCGCCGCCCCAATTGACGAGGACGAGCTGGCGCACCTGCGCCAGCGCCTCGGGCGAGCGCATGAGCAGCGGCGCGCCGCCGAAGACCAGCGCGGCGAGCTGGGCGAAGCGGCGGCGACTGATTTCGCCCCGGGCCGCCCTGGCCGCGAGGATGTCGAGGCAGTCTTTCTGGAATGCATCGTTCACGGCGTGCTCCTGCTGTTTTCAGCTTTGCTCTGGAAGAAGGAAGCCATTGTCGAAGGACCATGTGACCCACACGTCCGGGCCGCGGGCGAGGACGCGGCCGGCGACCTCGCTGGGCAGCGTCACGGTCAGCGGCGTGCCGCTGCGCGTGGCGAAGGCGAGGCGCATGGCCGCGCCGAGATAAGTGGTATTGGCCAGCCGCGCCGCGACGCCGTTGCCCTCCGACGGCGGTTCCGCGCTGACCGACATGTGCTCCGGCCGCACCGCCAGCATGGCGCGGCCGCCGACATGCTCGTGCCGCGGGGCCCGCAGCCGCATGCCCTCGAACAGGCCGCTGGTTCCGAGCGAGCAATGGCCGACCTCGGCCACCGGCAGCAGATTGATCTCGCCGAGGAACTCCGCGACGAAACGGCTCTGCGGCCGCTCGTAGATGTCGCGCGGGGCGCCGGCCTGCAGCAGCCGCCCATTGTTGAAGATGGCAATGCGCGAGGACAGCGACAGCGCCTCGCTCTGGTCGTGGGTGACGAAGACGAAGGTGGTGCCGAACTCGCCGTGCAGGCGCGCCACCTCCTCCTGCATCCGTCCGCGCAAATGCTTGTCGAGCGCCGAGAACGGTTCGTCGAGCAGCAGTACCGGAGGCTCGAACACCAAAGCGCGGGCCAGCGCCACGCGCTGCTGCTGGCCACCGGACAGCATGGCCGGCCGCTTCTTCTCGTGCCCGACCAGCCCGACGCGCGCGATGATCGCGTCGACCCGGCGGGCGATCTCCTCGCGCCCCACGCCGCGCACCTGCAGCGGGAAGGCGATGTTCTGGGCGACGCTCTTGTGGGGAAACAGCGCATAGCCCTGGAAGACCATGCCGAAGGAGCGATCCTCGGCGCGGCTGTTGGTGATGTCGATCCCGTCGCTGAGCAACCGGCCGGTGCTCGCCGCCTGGAAGCCGGCCAGCAGCATGAGGAAGGTGGTCTTTCCCGAGCCGGATGGCCCGAGCAACGTCAGGAACTCGCCGGGCGCGATGTCGAGCGAGATGTCCCTCAGCGCCTCGAAATGGCCGAAGGACTTCCCGATCCCGATCGCCTGTATCCCGACCGCCCGCGTGGTCACGTTCGAATGCGCGCTCCCTCAGACTAGAGGGATGCTAACTTCGCGATTTCCTCACCTCAAATGAAGATTTTTTCTCCTTTCGGAAAAAATCCTTCACCCCAATGTTTCACTGTTGTGCACATTGAGGCGCAGCCTATCGATGCAGCACCGGCGTGGTCTGCGCGACCCGCGATTTGAGCCAGCCGGCGAAGGCCTGTATCGCCGGATTGCCCTCGCGCTCGCGTTCGGTGACGAAGTAATAGGCTCGGGCCGAGCGCACAGCGAGATCGAAGGGACGCACGAGGCGCCCCATGTCGAGCAGGTGCCGGCAGACGAAATTGTCGCCGATCGCAATGCCCTGCCCGGAGATCGCGGCGGCGAGCACGAGGTTCATGTCGGAAAAGACCACGCCGCGGTCGATGCGCGGCCCCACGATGCCGGCGGCCGCGAACCAGTTGAGCCAGTCGCCCAGCCCGTCGAGATGCAGCAGCACGGCCCGGAACATGTCGACCGGCTCGGTGAGCCCGCCAAGCTGGTTGAGCAGGATCGGGCTGCACACCGGCATGAAATCGACGGCGCTGATCAACTCCACCGAGTGGCGCGGCCACTCGCCGTCGCCATAGGCGATGAAGACGTCGACCCCCGGCGTCTCGACATCGTCGAGCCGCTGCGGCGTCACGATGCGCAGGCTGACATCGGGATAGAGGCGCTTGAACTCGGCGACATGCGAGCACAGCCAGAAGGAGGCGAAACCCGGTGTCGAGCTGACGGTGAGCGCGCCCCTCAGCACGCCCCTGTCGACATATTGCACGGCAGCGTCGGCGAGCACCGTCAGGGCCCTGCGGACATCGGCCGCGTAGCGCTTGCCCTGCGGCGTGAGCGCCACGCCCTTGCCGGCTCGCTCCAGCAGCGCGAAGCCGAGGTCCTGTTCCAGGAAGCGCAACTGATGGCTGACGGCGCTGCGGGTGATGTTCAGCTCCGCCGCCGCCTGCCAGACAGTGCCGTGCCGGGCGAAGGCCTCGAGCGCGCGCAGGGCTTGGGTGGATGGCAGCCGCATGGAATACTCGTCTCGGCCTGCGGCGCTGGCGGCCGCATCGGAATCTGGGAAAGGCTCGTGTCATCGGAGCGATCAACCTCGCCGGCGTCAAGGAAGCTCTGCCCCCTGCCCTTCGCTCCCGACAGAGAGGACCGGATCATCGCCGGCCTCGCGCTTTCCGCGACGCATCGGCATGGCCGGCGCCGCCGACACCTTCCTCGCGGGAGATCGAGGAGAGTGATCGGGCCCGTGACCGCCTGCGGGGCACCAGATGAGGGCCGTTTCCCCGGATCGCGCGACCTCGCCCCTCCACGTGGTTCGGGACAAATTCTGACCCAAATTCGAGTGGTATTTGCGGACCTCGATGCCACCACTGCAACGATTTACGATGCGTCAGGCTGATTAAAAAGGCGGAATACGGCTTGAAGGACCATAATGCTTCTTATCGCGAAACCGTCCCCTTCTGGCTGGAAGGCGAAGCGATACAGAATTTCGGCGACTTCCTGACAGTTTATCTGATGAGAAAACTGTTCTTGCGTACGCCGCGCCTGCCGGGAGACATCCGCGTCATCGGAAGCTGTCTCGACGACTATTTCGTGAAACAGGCCAGGGAGCGCATCGCCGACTCCGAACTGCCCCACGGCAAGCCGCTCTCCGTTTGGGGAGCCGGATTGCGCCGGCCCGGCGGGCTCGACAAGGAACGCGGCGATGTCGACATTCGCGCGGTGCGCGGCCCGCTCACCGTGAGCGAGCTCGGCCTCGGGGCGGATTTTCCGATCGGCGATCCCGGGCTGCTGCTCCCTGCCCTCTATTCCCCGAAGACGAGCACACGATTTGCCGGCCGGACGCTGTGCGTCCCGCATTTCCACGACAAGCGCACCGATGCCGATCTGCTGACGGCCTCCGGGGCGGAGCTGATCCTGCGTCCGAACGTGCCGAACTCGATCACCGAAGTCGAGGCCTTCATCGACGCGCTGACCTCGGCGCGCTTCGTCATCTGCGGTTCGCTGCATGCGGCCATCGTCGCCGTCGCCTACAAGGTGCCGTTCGCCTTCTGGGAAAGCGGTTGCGTCGATCTTCCGTTCAAATGGCATGACTTCGCCGCATCCGTCGGCATCGACTGCGTTTTCTGCCCCGATGTCGCGGAAGGCGAGCGCACCTATGCGAACGCGATCAGCCCCCGCCTGCGCATCCCGGAGCTTTGGGACCTGCTCGCCGTCGCACCGTTTCCGATCCGGCCGGAGGCGTTGATAAGCATCCTCGCGCATTTCTCCGCCGACCCCGGCACCAGCACCTTGCCGGAGATCGCCAGGATCTTCGCGCGGCGACGGCATCGGCTGGAGGAAATCGTCGGCGATGCCGAGACGTTGCTGAACGATTTCCACGAGCGCAATCTCGATATCGCCGAGAAGCAGGACGAACAGGCCCGGCACCAGGAAAGACGAAGCCGGGAATTCAGCAAATACAAGACCTTGCTACAGAATTCCGAGACGGCACTCGAGGCGGAGCGACAGGAAAGCCAGCTGCGCATCGCTGTGCTGAAGGAAAAGAGCCGGACGAGGCTGAAGGCGGCGCGCCGGGACAACCAGCAGCGCGTCGCCGCGATGAGAGCGGCCGGCGACCGGCTGGCGCAGGAACTGATGCGCAGCTATTCGAACCCGTTGCGGCCGCTGCGAAAGGGGCTCGAACGGTTCCTGCTACGCTTCGTCCTGCTGTTGAGCCCGATATTGCCGGGGCGCAGCCTCCGCTCGCTCCGGCATGCCGCCGCCAAGCGCAAACCGCTCCGCTTTCGTCAGCAATGGGAAGAGGCCTGCGGCCTCCCCGGCCCGTCGCAGGCGCAAGGCCCTGTCTCCGCGACGGCCTTCGGAGCCACGCCGCCGGCCACCGAGGTGCGGCTTCTGGACGGCGTCACGCTGCCGGTCCATGTGCCGGGTTCAGCCGATCCGATCGTGTCGATCATCATTCCGACCTACGGGCAGGTCGACTACACGATCAACTGCGTGGCGGCGCTGGCCGCCTGCCCGCCCACGGGCGCCTTCGAGGTGATCGTCATGGACGATGCCTATCCCGGCCCCGAGGCCGCGCGGCTCGAGACGGCATTCGAGGGCGTGCGGCTCGTCCGCAACGAGAGCAACAGGGGCTTCCTGCACACCTGCAATGCGGCGGCGGGAATGGCCAGGGGGCGCTATCTGTTCTTCCTGAACAACGACACGCAGCTCCAGCCGGGGGCGATCGACGCGCTGGTCGATCTGCTCGACGCCGACCCGGCCGTGGGAATGACCGGGTCGAAGCTGATCTATCCCGACGGCACCCTTCAGGAGGCCGGCGGCCTCATCTGGCGCGATGGAACCGGCTGGAACCTCGGACGCGGAAGCGATCCCCGCCGTCCCGAATATAATTACCGCCGCGAGGCCGACTACATTTCCGGTGCGGCCATCATGGTGCGGGCGGAGCTCTTCGCGCGGCTCGGCGGTTTCGACAAGGCCTATGAGCCCGCCTATTGCGAGGATTCCGACCTCGCCTTCCGCATCCGCGAAGCCGGCTTCTCCGTGGTCTATGAACCGAGGTCCGAGGTCGTTCATTTCGAGGGAAAATCGCACGGCACCGATGTCGGAACCGGCGTGAAGGCCTACCAGCTCGCCAACAGCAAACGCCTCCACCAGCGCTGGAAGGAGGTGCTGATGCGCGACGGCTTCGACGGGCCGCAGGACCTGCTGCGCGCCCGCGACCGCGCGCGGCATCGGCGGGTCATTCTTGTCATCGATCACTATGTGCCCGAGCCCGATCGCGATGCCGGCTCACGGACCATCATGAGGATTCTCGAAAGCCTGCGCGCCGACGACTGGGTCGTGAAGTTCTGGCCGCAGAACCGTCGCTATTCCCCGACCTACACGCCGCCGCTCCAGGACATGGGCATCGAGGTGCTGGATTCGCGCTGGCCGGGCAGCTTTCAGGACTGGATCGCCGAGAACGGCCATGCCCTCGACCATGTGCTGACGAGCCGCCCGTCGGTGGCGCCGGAATTTCTCGACGACGTCATCCGCAACAGCGATGCCCATCTCAGCTATTACGGGCACGACCTGCACTTCCTCAGAATGCGGCGGCAGGCCGAATCCACCGGAGATGCCGGGCTGCTCAACGATGCCGAAGCCATGGAGGAACTCGAGAAGAGCCTCTGGCACCGCGTCGACACCGTTCTCTATCCCTCGAACATCGAGACAAGCCTCGTCCGGCAGGCGGTTCCCGGCACCAATGCCCACACGATCGTGCCCTATTGCTTCGACGCGTTCGAAGCCCGGACCGAGCCGGTCCGCAACCACACGCTTCTGTTCGTCGGAGGCTTCGCCCATGCGCCGAACATCGATGCGGCCGAGTTTCTGGTGCGGGATGTCATGCCGCTCGTCTGGCTGAAGAACCCCGATGCGCGCCTGCTCCTCGTCGGTTCGCACCCGACGGATGCGGTCAAGGCGCTCGCCGGCGACCGTGTCGAAGTGACCGGCTGGGTGAGCGACGAGGCACTGTGGCAACATTACCGGGCGGCGCGCGCGGCGGTCATTCCGCTGCGCTTCGGCGCCGGCATCAAGAGCAAGGTGGTCGAGGCCCTGAGCCTGGGCGTGCCGCTGGTGACGACGCCCATCGGAACCGAGGGGCTCCCCGGTCTTGAGGATATCGTCAATGTCCGCGAGGACGCAGGCGCACTCGCCGCCAGCCTCGTGCGGCTGCTCGAGGACGATGCGCTGTGGATGGAGATCTCGGCCGGCGAAACCGCCTATGCCGAGCGGCATTTTTCCCGGCGTGCCCTGGCGCACTCGCTGCTCGGAGCCCTGGGCTAGGCCCGGCCGGCCGGAGGGTGGCGTCACGGCCATGACCTCTGGCCCGCCGGAATGGCCCGGCGTCGGATCTCAGCTGCCGGACGGGGGCGAGGTCGGCGTCGGTGTGGCACCCGTCTCCCCCCTTCCGGCCGGGCTCCTTCCCGACAGGTCGCCGGTGATCAATCGTGCCGCCCGCTGGCGCGTCACGTAGTTCCACAGCCAGTTCATCGCCACCGCGAAGCGGTTGCGGGCCCCGACAAGAAAATAGACGTGGACGAGGCCCCAGAACACCCAGCCGAGGAAGCCGGTCAGCTGCAGCCGGCCCAGCTTCACCACCGCGGCGTTGCGGCCGATGGTGGCGAGATCGCCGGCATGGCGATAGCGGAACGGGCCCGGCGCCGGTCGCCCGGCGACACGCGCCGCGATGACCGATGCCACATGATCGCCCATCTGCTTGGCCGCCGGGGCGATGCCGGGGATGGGTCCGAGTTCCGGCGGCGGCGCCGAGGTATCGCCGATCACGAAGATCTCCGGCGCTCCCGGCACGGCGAGATCCGGGCCGACCCGGCAGCGCCCGGCGCGGTCCATCTCCACGCCGAGCCATTGCGCCGCCGCCGAGGCGCGCACGCCCGCCGCCCAGATCTTGGTCGAGGCATCGATGCGCTCCCCGCCCGCGAGCGTGACGTGATCGGCGCCGCAATCCACCACCGCCCGGCCGGTCAGCACCTCGACGCCCATCGCCTCGAGCCGCTGGTGGGTATAGGTGGAGAGCTCGGGCGGAAAGGCCGGCAGCAGCCGTTCGCCGGCCTCGATGAGCAGGATGCGCGCCGTGCGCGGGTCGACATTCTTGAAGTCGGGCGCGAGCGAATGGCGCGCCACCTCGGCGATGGCGCCGGCAAGCTCTACGCCGGTCGGGCCGCCGCCGATGATCACGAAGGTGAGCAGCCGGCGGCGTATCTCCTCGTCGTCCGTCGCCTCCGCCCGCTCGAAGGCGACGAGAATGGAGCGGCGCAAATTCGTCGCGTCCTCGATGTCCTTCAGCCCCGGGGCGTAAGGGGCCCAATCGTCATGGCCGAAATAGGAATGGGTGGCCCCGGTCGCCAGCACCAGGAAATCATAGGGGATGGTGCCGCGGTCGGTGAGCAGGAGGCGCGCCGCGCGGTCCACGCCCTCCACCTGCGCCATCAGCATGGTGATGTTGTCCTGCCGGGACAAGATGTGCCGCACCGGCCAGGCGATGTCCGCCGGCGACAGCACCGCCGTCGCCACCTGATACAGCAACGGCTGGAAGCAATGGTAATTGTGCCTGTCGACCAGGGTGACGTCGACCGGCGCCCCGGCGAGCCCACGCGCCACCTGCAGCCCGCCGAAGCCGGCGCCGGCGATTACGATCCTGGGATGCTCCGATCCTGCCATGTCTGCCTCTGCTATCGGGGACCGAGCGGTTGTCGACCGATCTCGGATCGGCTGTTTCTTCTCCGCGCCGGATTGCTTGTTCCCCAATCAGGATTGCGCCGCCGTGCATGCGCGGCGCTTCAGGGGAGTGCCATGCAACTCGAGGCACATTCTACCCATTTCGAGCGGTGACGTCGCTCATTTGCCGACGGCCGTGCCCGGCTCGACCTGCGCTATTAGCGCGCTCCCACATGCGGTGTGATGGTCGGCGCATCGGCGCGGAATCATCCGCGGCGGATCATTCCTCGGCCGCTGCGGTGCGGATCAGCGAACCGAGCATGCCCTTGCGCTTGGCCTCGTAGTAATAGCCCCGGGCATAGAGCATCACCGCCCGCGTCTCGTCGCGGCCCGCGACCCGATAGGCGTTGGCGAGATAGGCGGCCGCGTAGGCCATGTTGGTGTCGGCGTCGAGAAGGTCCTTCGGCGCGCCACGGAAGCCGAGGGCACGGGCGGTGTCGACGCGGATCTGCATCAATCCCCAATAGGGGCCGTGGCGCCGGCTCGGGTCGAATTTGCTCTCCCGCCAAGCCACGCGGCGTACCAGCCGCGCGGGAACATCGAAGCGCTCGGCGTAGCGCACGATCAACGCCTCGATGCGCGGGGGCGCGCGTTCGGACGAGAGACGGCCCGTGACAGGCTCAGGCGCGTCGTCGATGGGCGCGGCGGCGTCCTCCGCCGGAGCGTTGACGTCCTCGCCGCCGGCGGCGTCGCCCGACAGCGGCGGCTCCTCCGGCATGGCCTCTTCGGGCGGGGCCATGGCCAGCGCGGTGCGCGGCAGCGGCGCGGCGAGCCGCTTGGGCGGCAGCGGCACCAGTGACGCCATGACGACTACGGGCCTTTCGGCGAGGCGCTTGGGCGGCAGGGGGATGGGCGAAGGGATCGCGGCGGAAAGAGCCGCCTCGCCCGATGGATGAGCCGGCGGCGGTACCGCGATCTCCCGCTGGAAGACCCCGACCTCGGAGACGGCCTGCGCCCGGACCACGAACCTTCCGGCAGGCAACGCCCCATGCGGCGGGTCGGTCAGCCATCCGGCGTAGGACGAAGCGACCAGACCCGAGGAATCCCGAACGACCGGTGCCAGCAAGACGACCGGCATGGCGCCATCGAGGAAGGGCGAGACCAGTTGCGGCACATATGCGGATAACGGTTCCGCCAAAGCGGCCGGAACCGGCGCAACCGGCTTCGGCGCATCCGCGGCCCATACCGACGGTGCCGCGAGAAACGGGCTACAGACGACCGCAGCCGCCTGCGCGAACACCGCGGCCGCAAGAGGCCTTCCACCCGTCCATCGCTGTGTTGCTCGCCATTCCACGCCGCTGTCTAGCACAATTCGCCGAGGGTCGAAACGCTGCCCTCACCCGCACCGGCGGTCGGCCGGGAAGCGGCCTGGAAGCAGCTAGGACTCGCCGCGAACGGTGTGGCCATTGGCCCGCTCGTCGCCCAGCAGATTGGCGGCGACACGGGCAAACACCCGCGCGCCGATAGGGATCAGGTCGTCCGGGAAATCATAGTCCGGGTTGTGCAGCGATGGGTGCGCCTCGCCGGCGCCGAGAAAGAACATGGCGGATTTCGCGCCGCGCCCGAACAGGCCGAAATCCTCCGAAGCCCGCATCGGGAGGTCTTCCTCGCTGTGCCGGACACCCTCTTGATCGAGAGCCAGCCGGAGAGGCTCGACCGCCTCGGGCGCGTTCACGCTGGCAACGAAGATCTCGTGATAGGTGATCTCGTGCATGAGACCATGATCACCCGCGATCCTGGTCACAAGAGCCTCGGCGGCCGCGCGCAGGTCGGACATGTTGTCGTCGAGCCTGGTCCGCAGGCAGGCCCATATCTCGGCATGTCCGGGGGCGACGCCGAACACCGCCTCGCCCATGGAGGCGTGCGTGACCGTCACCATGCGGAAGCCGTCGTCGGCGAAAGTGAACTGGCCCAGCCTTGGGAGTTCCGGCATCAGCCGGCTGACCGCCTGCATGGGTGAAATACCGGTCTCGGGCATGGAGGAATGGGCGGTCTTGCCGCCCAGCCTTATGCGCATCCCCCGCGAGGCGCAGTTCACGGTCCCGGCCTTCAGCCTCACCTCGCCGAGCGGCACGCCCGGAAGGTTGTGAAGCGAGAAGGCGAATTCCGGCGCAATCTCGGAAAAGCGCGGGTCGCCCACCACTCCAGCCGCGCCGTCTCCACTTTCCTCGGCCGGCTGAAACATCAGGACGACGCGGCCGCGCGCGGGTCGAGCCCGCCCGAACAGTCGGCCGAGGGCGGCCAGGATGGTCGTGTGGCCGTCATGCCCGCACATATGAGACTTGCCCGGCACGAGCGAGGCGTGCGGAACGCCGGACAGTTCGTGAATCGGCAGCGCATCCAGTTCCGAACGGAACAGCAGGGTCGGGCCCGGCCGGCCGCTGTCATAGACCATGGCGACGCCGTGACCGCCCATCCCGGTAAGCACCCGGTCGGGATTCGTGTCCCGAAGGAACGCCACCACTTCCCTCGCGGTCTCCGCTTCCTCGTTCGAGATTTCCGGCCGCTGGTGCAGCTTCCGTCGCCACGCGGTGAGTTCAACCAGATCGCGATTGGTCAGCGTCAATGCGGAAACTCCCCTCTCCCGGCGCGAGGGCGCCGGAGTGCCGCGGCAGCGAATGCGGGCGGCGGAATTCTGGCATAGGCGGGTGTTCCGCCGAAACCCGTCTCGATCGCCAGAAGAACAGAACGTCGCCTCGCCGCGGCGGGCAGCGGCTTGAGCGAGCCGTTGGCCGGGTGCCTCTCTCAACCAATTATGTCGACAAAAACTATCATATAATCAATTTTCTCGTTCTTAATTGCAAAAAGTGTCGACAAAAAATCTGCGTGCCGTATGTAGGACGGAACATATGGGAGAGGCGGACATGACATCGGATCGGGATGCCCTGCGAACGTTCAACGCGCATGGCCAAGCGTTCGCCTGTCATGCGCTTTCCGCGCTCGAGGAAAAGCACGGCTTCACTCTGGCGACACGCCCCTATTGCCTGAGGGTGCTGCTGGAGAACGTGCTGCGGAATGTCGGCGTCAACGACATTGGCGAGGAGGATGTTCGCCGCCTGATCGCCTGGTCGCCGGCGGCCGACGAGATCATCCCCGTGCCCTTCCACCCGGCGCGCGTGCTGATGCAGGACTATACGGGCATTCCGACCCTCGTGGATCTCGCCGCGATGCGCGACGCCATGGTGGCCCGGGGCCGGGAGGCCGGCGACGTCAATCCGCAGATCCCCGTGGACCTCGTCATCGACCATTCGCTGATCGTCGACGAGGCGGGCCATGCCGGTGCGATGAGCCTCAATCTCGTTCACGAGTTTCGTCGCAACGCCGAGCGCTACCAGCTCGCGAAATGGGCGCAGTCCGCCTTCCAGGGCATCCGCGTCGTTCCGCCCGGCAAGGGAATCCTGCACCAGGTAAACATCGAGCACATCGCCACGCTGGTGCGGACGCAGCAGCAGGCCGACGGCACGGTGCTGGCCTATCCCGACACGATGGTCGGCACCGACAGTCACAGCACGATGGTCAACGGCATCGGCGTGCTGGGCTGGGGCGTCGGCGGCATCGAGGCCGAGGCCGCCATGCTCGGCCTGCCGCTGGTGGTGCCGCTCGGGCGCATCGTCGGCGTGCGGCTGACCGGCATGGTGCGCGAGGGCGTGACGGCGACCGACATCGTGCTCACCTTGACGCAGCGCCTGCGCGCGGTCGGCGTGGTCGATGCCTTCGTCGAATTCTACGGGCCCTCCGCCGGCCGGCTCAGCGTCGCCGACCGCGCGACCCTCGCCAACATGTCGCCGGAGTTCGGCTCGACCTGCGGCTTCTTCCCCATCGACCGCGCGACGATCGACTATCTTAAGCTGACCGGCCGCTCGCCCGAGCAGGTGCAACTGGTCGAAGCCTATGCGAGGCAGCAGCAGCTCTGGCGCGACGACGAGGCGCCCGAGCCCGAATACAGCCACGTGGTCGAGTTCGACCTCGGCACGGTGGAGCCGAGCGTGGCGGGCCCGCGGCGCCCGCAGGACCGGGTGGCGCTGCCGCAGGTGGCGGAGAATTTCCGCTTGCAGATGAAGTCCGAACCCGCGGGCGTTCGTGAAGGAATCGACAATGGCTCGGTCGTGCTCGCGGCGATCACCAGCTGCACCAACACCTCCAATCCGGCGGTGATGATCGGGGCGGGACTGCTGGCGCGCAAGGCGGTGCAGCACGGCCTCACCTCCAAGCCATGGGTCAAGACCTCGCTGACGCCGGGCTCGCGCGTCGTCAGCGGCTATCTGGAGGCCACCGGGCTCCAGGCGGATCTCGACCGCCTCGGCTTTCATGTCGCCGGCTATGGCTGCGCGACCTGCGGCGGCAATTCCGGCCAACTCGATCCGAAGATCGAAGAGGAGATCCTCGCCCGGCAGGCGGTGGCGGTCGCGGTGCTGTCAGGCAACCGCAACTTCGAGGCGCGCATCCACCCTCTCGCCAAGGCGAACTACCTGATGTCGCCGCCGCTGGTCATCGCCTATGCGCTTGCCGGCACGGTCGATATCGATCTCACGCACGACCCCATCGGCACCGGCACGGACGGGCAGCCGGTGTTCCTGAAGGACATCTGGCCCAGTTCGCAGGAGATCCTCGGCGTCCTGTCGCAGGCGGTAACGCCGGAGCTGTTCCGCAAATACTATGCCGACCTCTTCGCCGGGGATGCGGTCTGGAATGCGCTGGAAGCCTCGCGCGGCCAGCTCTTCCCCTGGCAGCCGGCCAGCACCTATATCCGCCGCCCGCCCTATTTCGACGACCATACCGACCGGACGGATGCGGTGTCGGTGATCGAAGGCGCCCGGCCGTTGCTGCTGCTGGGCGACAGCATCACCACCGACCACATCTCGCCGGTCGGCGACATCGCGGCGTCCTCGCCGGCGGGGCAGCTGCTGTCCAGCCATCAGGTGGCGCAGCGCGACTTCAACGCCTATGGCTCACGCCGCGCCAACCATGAGGTGATGGTGCGCGGCACCTTCGCCAATATCCGCCTGCGCAACGAGATCGTGCCCGGCGTGGAGGGAGGCTTTACCCGGCACGTTCCGACCGGCGAGATTCTTCCCGTCTTCGACGCCGCCACCCGCTACGCCGAGGAAGGCGTGCCGCTGGTGATCATCGCCGGCCGTGAATATGGCTGCGGCTCCTCGCGCGACTGGGCGGCGAAGGGCACGCGCTTGCTGGGCGTGCGGGCGGTGATGGCGGAGAGCTTCGAACGCATCCACCGCTCGAACCTCATCGCCATGGGCGTTCTGCCTCTCCAGTTCCCGGAAGGCGTGACCCGCGCCACGCTCGGTCTCGACGGCTCCGAGCGCATCGATCTCCACGGGTTCGAGGGCTGGACGAAGCCCGGCGAGACATTGACGGCTCGCATCACCCGCGCCGACGGCACGGTGTTGTCGGTCGAGATGCGCGGGCGGCTCGATACCGCCAACGAACTCAAGGTCTGGCGCGCCGGAGGCATCCTGCCTTTCGTTTTCCGCCGCCTGCTGGAGGACGGCGCACAGGAAGGGAAAGCCGATGTCGCGTGAGCCGACGCCCCAGATCGCCGTGCCTGCCGTCTATATGCGCGGGGGCACCAGCCGGGCGATCATCTTCCACGCGGCGGACCTTCCCGCGGATCCGGCGGCCCGCGACGCGATCTTCCTCGCCGCGCTCGGCAGCCCGGATCCGAACCGGCGCCAGCTGGACGGGCTGGGCGGCGCGATCTCCTCGCTCTCCAAGATCGCCATCGTCGGCCCGTCGAGCCGGCCGGACGCGGATGTCGACTACACGTTCGGGCAGGTCGCCATCGACGCCCCGCTGGTGCAATACAAGGGCAATTGCGGCAACATCTCCTCCGCGATCGGGCCTTTCGCGCTCGACGAAGGGCTGGTTGCGGCCGACGGCGACAGCGCGACCGTTCGGATCCACAACACCAATACCGGCAAGATCATCGTCTCGCGCTTTCCGGTGAGCGGCGGCCAGGCCGCGGTGGATGGCGATTTCGAGCTGCAGGGCGTCGCCGGCAGGGGCGCGCCCATTCGTCTCTCCTTCCTGGAACCCGGTGGCGCCGCGACCGGCCGGCTGCTGCCGACCGGACGGGTGCGGGACGATCTCCTCGTCGAGGGCCTCGGGACATTGAGCGTGTCCATGGTCGATGCCGCCAACCCGGTGGTGTTCGTGGACGCCCGCTCGCTCGACATGACGGGCACGGAGCTGCCGGACGAGATAGAGGCACGGCCCGGGCTTCTCGCCCGGCTGGAAGCCATCCGTGCCGCCGCCGCCGTGGCCATGGGCATCGCGGCGACCGAGGCCGAGGCCCGCACGCGCATCCGCAACCTGCCGCAGGTTGGTATCCTCGCCGCGCCGGTCGATACGCCGACGCTCAGCGGGAAGGTGCTGTCCGCGTCGTCCTTCCACATTCTGGCGCGCATGATCTCGGCCGGCCAGCCGCACAAGGCGTCGCCACTGACGGGAGCCATGTGCCTCGCCATCGCCATGCGACTGCCGGGCACCATCGCCGCCGAACTGGCACGCCTGCCCTCCGATCCCGACGCGGACCTGATCGTCGCGCATCCGTCCGGCCTGCTGCCGGTCGCCGCACGGCTGCGTGAGGACGGCGCGCCGCATGCCGAGGAGGCGGTCGTCTACCGGACCGCCCGCCGGCTGATGCAGGGCAGCGTGCTGGTGCCGCGCAAGCTGCTGGAGGCCCTGGAAAATGTATCGACAGGGAACTGAGCCCCCGGCAGGCTCCGCCGCACCATGCGAGGAAGGATGCCATGCTGGACGAACTCGATGATTCCACGACGGTTGCGGACAGCGCCCTGGCCCGCCTCACCCAGGTCATACTCGACGGCGAGCTGAAGCCCGGCGCCAAGGTCAGCGAGCCGGAACTGGCACGGCGCTTCGGCATCAGCCGCGCGCCGCTGCGCGAGGCGATCCGCCGCCTGGAGGAGCGCAGCGTGCTCACCCGGGCGCCGCGCCTCGGGGCGCGGGTGGTGGTGCTGTCGCCGGCAAAGGTGGAGCAGATCTTCGTCGTGCGCGAGGCGGTGGAAGGCATGATCGCCCGCGAGGCGGCCAAGCTGATCACCGATGCCGAGGTGGCGCAATTGCGGGAAAGCCTGGCGCGGCAGAAGGCTCGTTCCGAGGAAATCGGCTTTTCCACCTTCCTGACCCGCGAGCTGGACAGCGACTTCCATACCTTCATCGCCCAGTGCAGCCGCAACGAATTCCTGATCAAGTTCCTCTGCGAGGACTATGCGACGCTGATCGGGCTGTGCCGCAAGCACCTGCGCCAGGTGCCCGAGCGCGCCTATCGCGCCTTCGTCGAGCATGGCCGGATCGTGGACGCGCTGGCCGACCGTGATCCCGACATGGCGGAACTGGCGATGCGCCGGCACATCCAGGCCTCCCGGCAGATGATGGTGGCGAGCGTGCAGGATCCCGGCAGCGAAGGCGGCCGTCGTCGGCGACGCGGCACGAACTAGGTTTGTTGCGTCAGTTTTGTCGACATAATCGGCACAACAAACTTAGAATAACTTGACATTGGCCTAATATGGCTAAAAATGTCGACAATAATGCGAGCCGCAGCAAGAGCTCGCACCCTCTGGAAACGTTCATCAGGAGAGTGTCATGACCCGTTCCACGCGCTGGAAGGCGCCGGCGCCTTTCGCTTCGTTCGGACGCGCCATACGGCGCGGCA
This sequence comes from Ancylobacter oerskovii, assembly GCF_018390555.1. Lineage (GTDB taxonomy): Bacteria > Pseudomonadota > Alphaproteobacteria > Rhizobiales > Xanthobacteraceae > Ancylobacter > Ancylobacter oerskovii. The sequence continues at coordinate 315,695 of NZ_JAHBGB010000006.1, forward strand.
TCGGAGGAGCCGTCCTCGTCGCGGCGGTCGGCTGCGCGGGCATGGCGCAGGCGCAGCAGGTCACCGTGACCATTCCTGCCGCTCCCGGCGGGGGCTGGGACAACACGGCGCGCATGACGATGCAGACCCTGCAGAAGGAGAAGCTGGTCACCGGCGGCATCCAGTTCGTCAACAAGGGCGGCGGCGTGGGCATCATCGGGCTCACCGATTTCGTGCGCAACAACAAGGGCAACGACAACGGCCTGATGTTCATGGGCGTGATCATGCTCTCGAGCATCCTGACCAACCGCTCGGCCATCACCATGGACGACGTGGCGCCGCTGGCGCGGCTGACACGCGAATACAACGCCGTCGCGGTGCCTGCGGATTCGCCGATCAAGACCTCCGCCGATCTCGTAGCCGAGCTCAAGAAGGATCCCGGCGCGTTCGCGGTCGGCGGGTCGGGCGTCGGCACCGTCGATCACCTGACCATGGCGCTGATCGCCAAGACCCAGGGAATTCCCGCCAACAAGTTGAATTTCATCGCTTTTAGCGGCGGCGAGATCGTGCCGGCACTGGTGGGCGGAAAGATCAAGGCGGCGGTCTCCGGCCTGTCCGAGCTCTATCCGCTGGCGAAGGCCGGGCGCATCCGCCTCGTGGCGGTGACGTCGGACAACCGCCTGCCGGGTGTGGATATCCCGACGCTGAAGGAAGCCGGGCTCGACGTTTCCGTGAGCAACTGGCGCGGCGTCGTCGGGGCGCCCGGCATGAGCGAGGCGGCCCGCAAGGAATGGATCGGCCGGTTCGAGACCATGGCCAAGTCGCCGGAATGGGCGGCGGCGCTGGAGAAGCAGGGCATGGAGAATGCCTATCTCGGCGGCGAGGCGTTCTCGGCCTTCATCGCGTCGGAAAACAAGAACTGGCAAGGGCTTCTGAAGGAAGCCGGCCTCGTCAACTGACGACGCGGGAGACAGGGCGATGAACGATCGCGTAGCGCCGCGGCCCTGGTGGGTGCCCGCAGGAGTGATCGGCTTCGGGGCCGTCATGCTCTACGGGGCGACCCAGCTGGGACAGTCCGACGCCCATTCGGGCGTGGGGCCCGGCCTGTTCGTGACAATCATCGGCATCGCCCTCATCCTGCTCGGGACGGCGCTCGGCGTGCAGGTCGCGCGGGGCGTCGCCTTCACCTCGACGGAGGGCGCCGACGCGTATGATGAGGTGGACGATGAGGACAGAACTCATCGCGGGCCGCTGCTCCTCGCCATCGCCTCGCTGGCGGCGCCGCTGGTGCTGATGCAGGCCGCCGGCTTCCCGCTCACCGCCGCTGTGGTGTTCGCGGGCATCGCCCGTGCCTTCGGCTCGCGACGGCCAGTTGTCGACATCCTGACCGGCGCGGTGCTGGGCGGGGTGGCATGGTTCTTCTTCAACTGGCTCGGCGTCAATCTCGGCCCGTTCCTGCCGTGGCTGACGGAGCGCTGACCATGTCGACCCTCGACCTGCTGCTGCACGGCTTCGGCGTCGCCTTCCAGCCGGTCAACCTGCTAATGGCCTTCATCGGCAGCCTGCTCGGCACCGCCATCGGCGTGCTGCCGGGGATAGGGCCGGCGCTGACCATCGCCCTCTTGATGCCGGTGACGACCTCGCTGGAGCCGGCCTCCGCCTTCATCATGTTCGCCGGCATCCTCTACGGGGCGATGTATGGCGGCTCGACCACCTCGATCCTGCTCAACACGCCGGGCGAGAGCGGGTCGATGATGACCGCGCTCGAGGGCAACCAGATGGCCCGGCGCGGGCGCGGTGCCGCCGCGCTGGCCACCGCCGCCATCGGCTCCTTCGTCGCCGGCACCATCGGCACGCTGGCGCTGTCCTTCGTGGCGCCGGCGGTTTCCGAACTCGCCTTCATCTTCGGGCCGGAGGACTATTTCGCGCTGATGGTGTTGTCCTTCACCACCATCTCGGTGGTGCTGGGCAATTCGCCGCTGCGCGGCGCCATCGCGGTGGCGGTCGGGCTCGGCCTCGGCGTGATCGGCATCGACGCCCAGACCGGGCAATCGCGCCTGACCTTCGGCAGCCTCGACCTGCTCGACGGCATTCCCTTCACCATCGTGCTGGTGTCGCTCTTCGCCGTGGGCGAGATCATCTATGTCGCCAGCCGCGGGCCGGAGCGCGATGGCGGCATCAACCCGCTGAGCGGCGGCATCTGGATGACCAGGGAGGACTGGAAGCGCTCCTGGAAGCCGTGGCTGCGTGGCACCGCGCTCGGCTTTCCCATCGGGGTGCTGCCGGCCGGCGGCTCGGAGATTCCGACCTTCCTGTCCTATGCGGTGGAGAAGCGCCTCTCGAAGCACCCGGAGGAGTTCGGCTCCGGCGCCATCGAGGGTGTTGCCGGCCCCGAGGCGGCGAACAATGCGGCGGCGGCCGGCATATTGGTGCCGCTACTCACCCTCGGCCTGCCGACCTCGGCGACCTCGGCCATCCTGCTCAGTGCCTTCCAGGGCTACGGGCTGCAGCCGGGTCCGCTGCTGTTCGTGAACAATGCCGAACTGGTGTGGGGGCTGATCGCCTCGCTCTATATCGGCAATTTCATGCTGATCGTGCTCAACCTGCCGCTCGCCGGCATGTGGGTGCGGCTACTGATGATCCCTCGCCCGCAGCTCTATGCCGGCATCGTGATCTTCGCCCTGGTCGGCGTCTGGGGGCTTTCGACCTCGTGGTTCGACCTGCTCCTGATGTTCGCGATGGGCCTGCTCGGCTATGCGATGCGGCTCTACGACTTCCCGGCGGCGCCGGTGCTGATCGGGCTGATTCTCGGGCCGATGGCCGAGCAGCAGCTGCGCCGGGCGCTCGCCATCAGCCAGGGCGATCCGGTCGCGCTCGTCTCGACGCCGATCTCCGCCACGCTGCTCGGCCTCGCTTTGTGCATCGTGCTGCTGCCGCCGCTGCTGCGCCATCTCGCCCGGCGGCCCGCCGGCGGCGAGCGGCGCGCCGTGTCACGGCCGGCGCCCTGATCCCCATGGCCGACCGGTCCGGCGCGTCGCCCGGGCGGCCGGCTAGTGCGCCGACACGCGCCGTCGCGCCCTCGATGCGGCACCGTTGCGCAGTGCCCAGCGACCGACCGGGGTCGCCGCTCTCATCAGCGTCAAGGCACCGAACGAGCCGGGGCGCTCCTTTCCGGGGATCAGCTCACGCAGGGGATCCGGCATCAGCGCGACGCCGGCGCCCATCACGAAACGGCGAAACAGGCCCAATGCGGGCGACGGGGTCGGCGCGGACGAGATCACCCGCAGCACCTCTCGCGTGCGCGCGTCGAAGCGCAGCTGCGGCGTCATCTGCCGCAGATAGGCGTCCACCGCCGATGCGGTGACAGGCACGTCCGGCGCGCCCAGCATCCGCGCGACGATCGCCATCTCGCGGAAATAGCGGTCCTGCTCGGCCTCGGGCATTCCGGGATCGACGAAGGCGCGATGGGCCGACAGGAAGCCGGACGTCTCGGCGACGTGGATCCAGGTCAGCAGGGCGGGATCGCTGGCGCGGTAGCCCCTCCCCGCCGCATCGACACCTGCCACGCTCATGTGCCGCAGCCGCACGCGCTCGACGAGGGTCTCGGCGGTCGGCCGGGCGGCATAGGTCGTGCCGGCCACGAATTGCGCGGTCCGCGCCAGCCGCCCCATGACATCGGCCCTGAAATTCGAATGGTCCCACACGCCGGCTATGGCGAGGGGGTGCAGCATCTGGGTCATCAGGGCGGAAACGCCGCCGACGATCATCGGCACGAAATCGGCGTGAACCTTCCAGGCTACGGAACCGGGGCCGAACAGGCCGGGATCGCCCGGCGGCCGGTCGAAATCGATCACCCCCGCGCCGGTCACCCGCCGGATGTTGCGCTCGATCGCCTCGCGAATATGGATCACCATTCCCTCACGAATAGTCCTGCGCACCCGCCCGGCCGGGGTCGAGGGGCTCGCGAACGCTCTTCCGGCCCGGCAGCGTCATGGCGATCACGCCGGCGAGGACGCAGCCGAGACCGATCCACGCGGTCGAGGCCAATGTCTCGCCGAGGAAGACGATGCCGATCCCCACGCCGATGGGAACCCTGAGATAGGCTTGCGCCGTGGTTCCCACCGAGCCGAGCGTCTGTACCAGCCGGAAATAGATCACGAAGGCAAGCGCCGTCGAGAAGACCGACAAGGCGAGCAGCGCCAGGAGCGAGCCGGCGGCGGGCGCCAGCGTCCAGGGCCGATCGACCGCCAGGCTCACCGGCAGCAGCAGGGCCGCGCCGCATATGAGCGAGCCGGCCGCGGGCATCATCGGATCGAGGCCCTTGAAGCTCTTCCCGAAGATCGCCGCGCCGGCATAGCAGACGGTGGCGGCGACGACGGCGAGCTGCACCCACAGCGCATGCCCGAGCCCGTTCAACGCTTCGACCCCGATGATGAGGCAGGTTCCGGCGAGGCCCGCCGCCACGCCGAACAGCTTGCGCCCCGTCACCGGCTCGTGCCGGGTGACGAGGCCGGTCAGCAGGAAGGTGAAGATCGGCGTCGTGGAATTGAGGATCGCCGCCAGGCCCGCTTCGGTCGTCTGCTCCGCCCACGCGATCAGGGTGAAGGGCACGACGCTGTTGAGGCAAGCCTGGATCAGGAAGCGCCGCCATGTCGCCCGGTCGCGCGGCAGGCGCAGGCCGCGCCCATGAATCACCGCCGTCAGCAGCGCGCCCGCGATCAGCGTTCGGGCGGCGATCAGCGTGACGGGAGGAATGGTCTCCACGCCGATCTTGATGAATGTGTAGGACGCTCCCCACAGCGTCGACAGCGTCAGCAGCAGCGCCATTTCCCTCGCCATGTTCGTCTTGTCGGTCATGTCCTGCCTCGTCCGCCTTCCGATGATGGCCCGGGCCTTCTCTATCCGCTCGACGGCGCGGGACGTTTCGGCCGGGACCGAAGCATTCGCGGCTGACGGCGGAGCGACGGGCCGCTACCCTTTCCCCATGACGAACATGGCATCGGGCAACACCATAGCGGAGGTCGCAAGCCTGATCGGCGATGCGGCACGGGCGAACATGCTGGCCGCGCTGATGGGCGGCCAGGCGCTGACGGCAGGCGAGCTGGCCCACCATGCCGGCGTGACCGCGCAGACCACCAGCGGGCATCTCGCCAGAATGACCGGGGCGCAGCTGCTCACGGTCGAGAAGCAGGGGCGGCACCGCTATTATCGGCTCGCCTCCCCGGCGGTCGCGCAGGCCATCCACGCCCTGATGGCGGTGGCGGCGGAAGGGCCGAAGCGGCACCATCCCATCGGCCCGAAGGACGAGGCGCTGCGGCTGGCACGGACCTGCTACGATCACATGGCGGGGCGACTGGCGCTGGCGGTCGCCGACAGCCTGGTGCGGCAAGGCCATCTCATCCTCGCGGACGGCGTCGGCCTCGTCACCGAGAGCGGGCAGGGCTTCTTCTGCGACTTCGGCATCGACCTCACCGAGGCGGCGCCGTCCCGGCGCCCCCTGTGCCGCACCTGCCTCGACTGGAGCGAGCGGCGCCCGCACATCGCCGGCCGGCTCGGCGCGGCGCTGTTGGACAGGGCGCTGGATCGGGGATGGGTGGCGCGACGGCCCGACAGCCGGGCCCTGCGCCTGACGCGCCTCGGCGACCAAGGCTTCGCAACGATCTTCGCACTTCCCGCCGATTGGCGGGAGCCGGGCGCGGGACATCGGCCATGAGCGACCTGCCCGGCGCCGGGGCGGAGGCCGGGTGGCGCGGCTTCCGCTACGCCGCCGAGCGCCCCGCCAGCCGCTCGCGAAGGCGCGCCGGCAGTTGCCGCGCCGACTTCACGCGGGGCAGCTCCCGCTCCGGCACGCAGCTGCCGGCGCCGTAGAGGGCTTCATATTCCGCGTGATTGTCGAAGCGCCGCCGGCTGACATTGTCGACGAAGGTCTCCGCCGGCACGCCCTCGGCGAGCACCAGATCATGCCGCTCCGTCTCGATGTGATAGACCGTGAACCGCGCGCCGAGCTCGTCGGGTGATAGGCGCCGGATGGTGGTGCCGTTGACCAGCGCGCCAGCCTGCACCAGCAGGCCATCGATCAGCAGCGCATGATCGCCGGTCACGTCGAGGTCGCGGACCGGCAGGCCGGCGCCCAGCGCACCGGCGCCGATCCGCACCGGCCGGCGCTCCTCCGCCAGGAACAGCGGCGCGGCGCTCTTGCGGCCGATCCATTTCACCGGAACCGCCCGCCCGTCCGCGGTGGACACCAGCTCGCCGATGGACAGGCATTCCACCGCTACCGTGCCGGCCGGGGTGGCGATGCCGGTGCCGGCAAGGAAGCACAGCAGGATGTCGGTGGGCTGGACGGAGAAATCGTCGCCGATGTTCAGCGACGACGCGCCGAAAAGGAATATTTCCCCCGTGCCGCCCACCTGCTGCATCACATAGCTCCCCGGATCCGGCCCTTCGCCGAGATAGACGTAGGAGCCGGAATAAATGGGAGTGAGAGCCGCAACTATGGCCGGACTGATGGGAGAAGAACTTGCGCTGAGAGTGGGCGCGTCGAGAATGTCCCCGACGGCAACAATGTCGTCATTCGTTGTAAAATCGGCGTAAATTTCAATAGTTTCGGCCACGGCTAGAGTTATACCCATCGCTATGAGCGCATCGGCCATGGCATTGGCCGTGACGGTGAAGGTCGTTCCGTCTACCTGATCGACGCTGTAGGTGAATGGAAGGGTGAGTTCCATTGTCGTCCTCTCGGTTTCGGGCCCATCCCCGTGCTGCGGCCGGAAGAACGTAACGGTAATGCAGGATGGATCCAAGTCGATTGCGAAGGGACATCCAATAAATCATCCCGGCATGACGAAGGATTGCAGAAAGGTCGACCGTCGACTTGCGGTGATTTTCCGGCTGCTCCGTAAATTCCGTCGCCCCAGCACGGAAGCGGGGTCGGCGGGCTACCGTGCGATCCGCCTCGACGCCTAGGAGAACGACACCACGAATTCCCGAATGCCGGAGGCGATGAACTGCACGGCGACGCAGGTCAGCAGGAAGCCCATGATCTTCGTCACCGCCTGAATGCCGTGCTCCCCGAGAAACCTCGCCAGCCAGTTGGCCCCGACGAGCGCCGCGAACGCGACCATGGTGCAGAGGAAGACGCCGACGAGAACCACGACATAGCCGAGCAGGCGGTGATCGGCCGGCACCTGCGACCCATAGCTCATCACCACGGCGATGGAGCCCGGGCCCGCCAGGCTCGGCATGGCCAGCGGCGAGAACGAGAAATCGATCTCCGCCTGCTTGATCTCCGCCGGCTCGGCATCCACCGACGCCGCCTCCCCTTCGCCCGAAAACAGCATGCGGAAGGCCAGGACGAGGATGATCAATCCGCCGGCCACCCGGATTCCCGGCATGGAAATGCCGAACAGCGCGATGATTCCGTGACCGAGGAAAAGGAACGCCGCCAGTATCGCGAAAGCATAGAGGGAGGCGCGCAGAGCCTGTTGCCGCTTGTGTTGCGCCGACATCCTCTTGGTGAGCGCCAGAAACAGCGGCACGGTGCTCAGGGGATTCATGATCGGCAGCAGGCCAATTGCCACCAGCGGGATATATTTGAGCGCGGTGAGATACGGTTCCATCCGCCATGACTAACAGCGTCGCGCCTCGCGTGAAACCCGCGTGGCCTGCAGGTTTCAGGAATGCAGCCGGCTCGGCGCCCAGCTGCGCCCCCGCCGTTCCCGGCCACAGGCGGCAATCGTCGAGGACACCCTCCCCCGCTGCCGATGATCATTCCGCGATGTCGGCACCCTCTGCATCGACGATCGGCACCGGCGTCGGAAGCCAGCTGGCCAGGGCGGCGCGGCCGGCCTCGGTCAACGCGTAGACGCCGCGCTCGGAGCGCTCGAACCAGCCATAGACGTTGCGGCGCAGGATCTTCTGGGCATCGGGAAAGGATGGCTTGAGATCGCGCGGCCGCTTCGGCGCCGCGGCCATCGCGGCGGCGCAGGCCAGCGCCTGCTGGCGATACGCGGTCATGATCGGCTTGCGCGTGCCGCCGCCGGCCACGGGATCGCCTTGCCGCCGCTTGTGCTCCTCCACCACCCGCGAGCGCCGGCGCGGATCCTTCCGCGGCACCGGCGCGGTCGGTGAGACGAGGATGTCGACACGGCCGGAAGAGGAGACCCCCAGCAATCCGAAGCCGAGGCGCCGGCAGAGATTGCGATATCTGGGATCGCCCTCGCGCCCCTTGCCGGTGGCCGAGAGCCGGGCGGCCAGCCAGATCTCGTCGGCGATGCTCATGCGATCGACGCCCTGGAGGATGAGCTCGAGATTGAAGGTCAGCTTGAGTTCGCCGATGACCACCACGGCGGGCTCGTCGGGCCGGATGCCGACGAGGTCGCAGGACCCGATCTCCCCCTTCACAGCATAGCCCAACCCCTCGAGGAAGAGCTTGACCGGTTCATAAAGAGCGGTTTCCACATCGCACTCCGCGCCATCGCCGCGCTCCGGGATCGGTGCCCGGAGGAGCGCGGCAAAGGGCTGTCTTCGCCAGGTCGTCGCGAGGCACCGGCAATCGCCGCGAGCGGAGCCGCCGTGTGATCTCACATGTTCCCGCGATACCGGACAATCGCGGCGATTGCCACCGGGCAGATGCCGGCGCCGCGATCTTTGCCGCCCTCCCCGCCCCTGCCCCGCTGACGATGATCGGGTTCCGCCGGTGGATGCGGATAAGGACGGAGTGCAGCGCCACTCGCCCCGCCGCCGCCATTGGCGGGAGAGTTCGCAAGAGGTCGAACTCCGCGTCTACGGTGTCGCCGGGATGTTGCTCGCCTCACGAGGAAGCCGCTCTCGATTGCCGACCGCCTCGATGCGCCTCAGCACCTCGGCGATCTCGGCGTCGGTCACGGTGAGCGGCAGCGACAGGCCGATGGCGTTCGGCCCCTTCGCGGTGGTGGAAAGGCCCCGCGCGAAGCAGGTCGCCACCAGTTGCTCGGCGAAAGCCGGGCCCGGCACCTGCCCATAGGCCGCCGCATCGAACTCCACCGCCAGCAGCAGGCCGAGCCCGCGTACCCCGGAGACACCCGGCGCGCGGGCCGCGATCTCGGCAATACCAGAGCTCAGCCGTCCGCCGGCGTCGCGGGCGCGGGCGACCAGATCGTCGCGGGCGATGATCTCCAGCAGCGTCGCCGCCGCGCGGGTGGTCAGCGGGTTCTTCTCATGAGTGTAGTGGCCGAGCTCCAGTTCCGGCGCGACATTGAGCCGGGCATCGCCGATCACCGCCGCGATCGGCACCATACCGCCGCCCAGCGCCTTGCCAAGCACCACCAGGTCCGGCGTCGCGCCGAAATGTTCGAAGGCGAAGAAGCGCCCGGTCTTGCCGAGCCCGGAGGGTATCTCGTCGAAGACCAGCCGCGTGCCGTAGGCATCGCACAGCGCCCGCACGCGCGGCCACAGATCGGCCGGCGGGACATGGCAGCTGGAGCGCATCGGCTCGGCGATCACCGCCGCGATGCGGCCGGTGGCCAGAAGCCCGGCGATCTCCTCCAGCATCCGCGCCGGGCCGTGCGCGCCGGCCCAATAGGGCGTGACATGGTGGCGCCCCGGCAGGAAAGCACCGAGGCGCGGATCGAGGGCGGCCGAAGACAGGCCGAAGGCGCCGAAGCCGTGGCCGTGATAGGAACCCTCGAGCGAGATCGTCTCCTGCCGGCCGGTGGCGACGCGGGCGAGCTTGAGCGCGATCTCGATGGCATCCGAGCCGCCGGTGGCGAACAGCACCCGCGCCGGCGGGCCCGGCCAGCGCGCCAGCAGCGCCTCCGCCAGCGACAGGGCGGGCGCGTTGGTGAAGCGGCGCGGGGCGAAGGCCAGCTCGTCGAGCTGCCGCTTGAGGGCGGCGGCCACTTCCGGGTGGCCATGGCCGAGATGGTGCACGGTATTGCCGTGCAGATCGATGAAGCGCCGCCCCTCCATGTCTTCCAGCCAGATCCCTCGGGCGGCCCGCAGCGCCCCGATGCAGGGGCTGGAGCCGTGCTGGTGAAAGAAGGCCGCCGCGTCACGCGCGACGAGATCGTCCATTTCCGTCATGGCACCACCGGCGAGGGAGACAGGGAAGGCACGGGCACGCCGCGCCGCAGGCGCAGCTTGCGGGTTTCGACCAGCCAGGCGAGCGCCATGGCGACCAGGGCGAAGGCCAGCAGGACGAGGCTCTTGGCGGCAGCGTAGCCATAATCGCCCGAGGTCGCGTGATTGAAGATCGCCACCGAGGCCAGCTTGTGAGTGCCGGAGACGAGGAAGATGACCGAGGACAGCGTGGTCAATCCGTCGATGAAGACATAGAGCATGCCGAGCAGCACGGCCGGTCGCAGCATCGGCAGCGTCACCCGCACGAACCGCGACACCATTCCCGCGCCGAGACTTTCCGCCGCCTCGTCGACTGAGCGGTCGAGGCGCTGCAGCGCCGCGCGGGCGGCCAGCACGCCGACGAACAGGTTGGAGAACAGGATGTTGATCACCAGGATGGCGGAGGTCCCGGTCAGCGACAGTGCGGGGAAACCGAACGGCACGTTGAACGCGACGATGTAGCCGATGCCGAAGATGATGCCGGGCAGGATCGCCGGCACCAGCGCCAGAAACATGATGAGGCTGGCGCCGGGCGGGCGCAGGCGCTCCACCACATAGGCGATGACGACGGCGAAAAGCCCGCCGATCGGCCCCGCAATGGCGGCGAGGCGGACGCTGTCCCACACGAGGCCCAGCCCGCGCTCGGAGGAACCATAGCCGGAGCCCGCCAGGCCGACATCGACGCCGGCGCCGGTGAAATAGCCCAGCGTCAGGTTCCAGTCGGTGCCCCATACGCGCGTCACCGCGCCGAGCGCCATGGTGCCGTACACGGCGAAGACCAGCGCCGCGACCACGCCCGCGGTCAGGGTGAGCCCGGCACGCACCGAGCGCGGCACCGGCAGTTCGGGACGGGGCCCGGCCGCGACCGTGTAGGACTTGCGCCGGCCGATCGTCTCCAGCGCGAGATACAGCACCAGCGAGGGAATGATCAGCCACATGCACAGCGCGGCGGCCAGCGGCGTATTGCGATAGGCGGTGATCTCGTCATAGACGACGCCCGCCAGCACTGGCGTGTCGCGGCCCAGTACCATCGGATTGCCGAAATCGGTGAGGCTCATGATGAACACCAGCACCACGGCGCGCTTGATCGCCGGCCACGCCATGGGCAGCGTCACCTGCAGGAAGCCGCGCAGCGCCCCGGCGCCGAGCCCGGCGGCAGCCTCGCTCAGCCGGCCGTCCTGCTTGCGCAGGCCGTTGTCGAAGACGATGAGCGCCGCCGGCACGAAGGACAATGTCTGCGCCAGCACGACCCCGAACAGGCCGTAGAGATTGGTCTCGTCGGCATTGATGAGGCCGAGCCCCCGGTCGAGCAGCGTGTGGGTGATCAGCCCGCGCCGGCCGAACAGCATGATGGTCGCGGTGGCGACCAGCACGGGCGGCGCCACGAGCGGCATCAGCAGCACGGCGCGGGCGGCGGAGGGCCAGGGCACCGCGCCGGCATGGATGCCATAGGCGAGCGCGAAGGCGAGCGTGACCGTGAACAGCACCGACAGCCCCGCCAGCGCCAGGCTGTTCAGCGCCGCGCCGCGCAGATAGGGCTCCTCGAACACCTTCAGATAATGATCGAGTCCCCAGCGCTCGTCGGTGCCGTTGCGCAGGGCGTCGAAGGCCTCGGGCCCCAGCGCATCCCGCACCTTGAAGGCCAGCGCGGTGCGCTTGTGCAGCATGATGTGGGCGAGGGCCAGATTGTCCTCGACCAGCGCCCGCCCCGCCTCCGGCAGCGCGCGAAGCGCCGTCGCCATCATCGCCGCTTGGGCCGAATAGGCGGCCTTGCGGTCCCAGTTCACCGGCACCCCGGCCAGCCCGAAGGCGGCGGCGGTGGCTTCCACCGTCTCGGCCTCGGTCGCGCTCTGCGCCCAGCGCTGCGTCAGCGCGGCGCGCTCCCCGGCCGGCACGGCCTCCAGCGCGCGGACGGTGGCCGCCTTCAGCCGCGCCAGCGGCATCGGGCCGGAGATGACGAAGCTCTCCACCAGCACGGCACCGACGGGATAGGCGATGAACAGCGCCAGCAGCAGCGCGACCGTGGCGCTCAGCAGCGCCGCCGGCACCTGACAGAGCGACGGCCTCATCGCGGCTCGTCCGCCACGATCACCGCACGGAGCGGATCGGGCCGCAGCACCACCGCGCCACCGCGCGGCCACAGCCCGCCCGCCTCCACCGAGGGACGGTCGACGATGATGCGGCGCCCCGAGGCCAGCCTTACGCCGAGCCGCATCGTGGCGCCGAGGAAGGTCGCGCTCTCCAGGATGCCGGCGATGCCGGCGCCCTCGCCGGCCAGCCCCAGATGTTCCGGCCGGAAGAGAGCGGTCAGCCGCGCGCCCGGTGCCGTGCGGGGCGGCAGCGCCACCGGCCAGGTGACGCCCTCCGCCTCCACGCCTCCCGCGACCGCGCGTCCCTCGATCAGGTTGGAGATGCCGATGAACGTCGCGACGAAGCGCGTGGCCGGGCGGTGATAGATATCGGCCGGGCTGCCGATCTGCTCGATGCGCCCTTGCCGCATCACCGCCACCCGGTCGGAAAGCGCCAGCGCCTCCTCCTGGTCGTGCGTGACGTAGAGCGTGGTGATGCCGAGCCGGTCGACCAGCGCCCGCAATTCGGCGCGCAGCTTCACCCGGATGCGCGCATCGAGCGCTGACATGGGCTCGTCCAGCAGCAGGAATTCGGGATCGGAGGCCAGCGCCCGGGCCAGCGCCACGCGCTGCTGCTGGCCGCCGGAGAGCTCGTGCGGGTAGCGCCCGACGAGCGGATCGATCTCGACCAGCCGTGCCAGCTCCTCGATGCGCCGTTCGCGCGCCGCCCGCGGGCCGGTGAGCGCGAAGCCGATGTTCTGCGCCACCGTCTTGGTGGGGAACAGCGCGTAGGACTGGAACACGAAGCCCATGCGCCGCCGCGCCGGGGCGAGCCCGGTCACGTCCTCGCCGTCGCGCAGCACCGTGCCGCTGTCGGGACGGGCAAAGCCGGCGACGAGGCGCAGCAGGGTGGTCTTGCCGCAGCCGGAATCGCCGAGCAGCGTCACGAACTCGCCGCGCGCCAGCTCGAAGGAGACCGCATCCACCGCCACCGCGCGGTCATAGGCCTTGCGCACCCCGCACACGGCGAGATGCGGCCGGCCCGGAGCGAGGGCCGGCCGCTCTCGCGACCGCGTGAAGGACGTGTCGTTCACTGCTTCAGGATGCGGCTGGCGAAATCGCGCCGGAAGGCGGCGATGTCGACCGGGCGGCGCATCTGCCACAGCGTGATCTGCGAGAGGTCTACCAGTCCGTGGCCCGGCACCGCGGTGGCGCCGACCACCTTGCCGAGAACCTGCGCCGCTTCCTCGCTCGCCATGAAGTCGAGGAAAACCTTGCCTTCGGCCGGGTTCGGCCCGCCGGCGACCAGGCCGCCGCCTTCCGACACGTTCGGGGTAATGCGGCCATAGACGATCTCCACCGGCTTGCCGGAGGACCTGGTCTCGAAGCAGGTCGTGTCGAAGGTGAGCCCGATGGCGACCTCGCCCGCGCCGGCCAGCGCCGCCCCGCCCGAGCCGCCGTCGGAATACTGGTAGACGTTCTCGTTGAGATTCTCGACGAACGGCCAGCCGAAGGCATCGACGAAGGTGGTGAGGATGGCGCCGCCCGTGCCCGACTTCAGCGGGGACGGCAGCGCGATCTCCTTGGCATAGACCGGCTTGATCAGGTCCTCCCAGGTCACCGGCATGGGCAGCTTCTTCTGCGCCAGCCGCTCCTTGTTCACGACCATGCACATCGTGGTGGCGAAGTACTTGTTGTAGAAATCGTCGGGGTCGCGGAAGGCCGGGACGATCTTCGAGTCCTTCGGCGCGTAGGGCTCGAACACGCCGGCCTGCTTGAGCTGCTCCAGCGCGACGTTGTTGACGAGATAGACCACATCCGCCTGCGGCTTGCCCTTCTCGGCAATGGCGCGCTCGGTGATCGGCCCGGTGGAACCGGACACGAACTTCACCTCGATTTCCGGGTGCGCCTTCCTGAAGGCGGCGACCAGCGCCGTGTTGACGCTGTCCGAGGCGTTGTAGAGCACCACTTCGCGGGCGAGCGAGGGCGCCGCGCCGAGCGCGGCGAAGGCAGCGGCAAGCCCGAGGGCTTTCAGCGAATTGACGAGCATGAGGACCTCCGGCGTCGTGGAGAAGCGAGAACGTGATATAAGTGTCGTTAAAATGTGTGACGCCTAAATGAAGCAATACTTATGACGTGAGACCCGTCTTCCATGAACCTCGCCCAGCTTCGTGCCTTCCACGCCATCGCCACCCACCGCACCTTCTCGGAGGCCGCGCAGGCGCTGGGCGTCAGCCAACCCGCCATCACCCAGCATGTGAAAGCACTGGAAGAGGCGGTCGGCGGGCGGCTTTTCCTGCGTAGCGGCGCGGGGATCGAGCTGACCCCGCACGCGCGCGAATTGCTGCCCCGCATAAGGCAGGTCGCGCTGATGCTCGACGATATCGACGCGCGCATGGAGGAAGGCCGGACGCTCAATGCCGGCTACCTCGCCCTCGGCCTGTGCGCCCCCTATGTGGCGATGCCGATCCTGGAGCGGTTCGGCACCCTCCACCCCGGCATAAGGCTGGATGTGAGGCTGGAGAATTCGAGCGTCCTGCTCGACCTCGTGGCCCAGAACCGCGTCGATGTCGCCATCGCCACGCTGGAAGCACCGCACCCGGATTTCGCCTGCGAGCGGCTGATCGACCAGCAGGTGATGGTGATGGTGCCCGAGGGGCATTCCTGGTGGGGACGCAGGACGGTGGCGCTGCACGAGCTGGCGGAGCAGCGCATCGTGCTGCGCGAGGCCGGCTCGATGACGCGACAGCTGTTCGAAGCGGCGCTGGCGCGACATGCCATCGCACTCGCGCCGTATCTGGTGCTCGGCAGCCGGGAGGCGGTGAAGGAAGCGGTGGCGGCGAAGATCGGCCTCGGCATCGTGCTCAGCCGCGAGCTCGGCTGCGACCCGCGCCTCCATGCGGTCGCGATCGAGGGCGCACCCGCGCGGGCGGACGAATACCTCGTCGCCCGGCGCGAAACCCGCCATCTCGGCGCGGTGGCCGCCTTTGCCGCCATCGCCGCGACGCTGTTCGGCAGCGCGGACCGCAACGATGAACCGGCGGCGTGACGGCGCGTCACAGGCGGCTCGTTCAGAAGCGATAGGCGAGCCGGGCGCTGGCGGTCTGGCTGAGATAGGCATCGCCGAAATCGGCCGCATAGCCGACCCGCATCTCGAAGCCGGCGGCCCGGTAGAGCTGCATGCCGAGATCGACCCGTCCGAGCACCTCGGGCGTCTCGACATAGGTGAGGAAGGAGCCGTTGTCGGCGGTGGCGTTGACGAAGCTGGCCTCGAAGCTGCGCGTGTTCTGCGGCAGATAGCTCAGCCCCACGGTGGCGTAGGGGCGCAGCGTCATGCCGGATTCGAGATCGATGCGCCCGCCGACCTCCACCATGGCGGACAGCCCGAGGCCGGTCTTGCTGTTGCCCTCGACGTCGAGCGCATAGATGGAGCTGCCCGCTTCCGTGACGCCGGGCTGGTTGGTGTAGACCAGATCGAGATCGGCATAGGGGCGTATATACCAGGCGTCGAAGGTGACCTCGTAGCCGGCGCGCAGGCGGGCGCCCGCGAGGAAGATGCTGGGATCGCTCTCCAGCGTCTCCGTCGCGAAAGGCAGGCCGACCTGGCGATAGGAATCGAAGGAGCCATAGGCCATGGCGAGCGAGCCGGCGACGAACCACGGCCCTTTCACATGCTTCAGCGCCACCGAGCCGTCGAGCGTGTAGCCCTCGCCCCAGGAGCCGTCATCCGTCGAGGACGAGGTGTCGCCATAGGCGATCGAGCCGCCGAGATACCAGTCGGAGGCGATCTCGTGCTGGACGCCGATGCGGTAGCTGGTGGTGTCCACCTCGTAGCCCTGCACGGTGCCGGTGGTGTCCTGATCGGTCCAGCGGCCGGAGATGGTCGCCCAGCTGCAATTGTCCTCGCCGAGCAGCACGCCGGTGCCGACGAAGACCGGGCAGCTCATCGAGGCGCCGAGGATCGATCCGGCGGAATTCGCCAGCGCCAGCGACTGGGCCTGGATGTCCTGGCCAGACAGCTGGTTCAGCATCGTCCGGTATCCCGTCGCGGTGTCGATCGTCGACATGCCGGCGAACAGCGTGGCGAAGGCGGCGTCGGCATGGTCCCAGGCGCGGGTGAAGTAATCGGCGAGCGAGAGCTGGCTGCGGTTCAGCGACACGCCGGCCGGGGTGAAATCCGAATGCGGCGTCAGCGTCAGCGTGTTGCCGGACTGCGCCGCATCCCAGTCGAACAGCAGCGAATCCTGCGCCTGCGCCGTCGAGACCAGATCGGTGGCGGTGACCACCGGCACGGTGCCCGGCAGCAGGCTGATCGCGGTGGGCACGACGAGGCCGGCGATGGAAGCCGAGCCGTCGATCTCCAGCTTGTCGGCGGAACCGGCGAGCGAATGGATGGTCACGCCGAGCTGGCCATTCGCGGTCTGGGTGAAGTCGCCGGTGACGTGCGTGGCGCGAACCTCGTGCGAGAAGCCGATGTTCAGCACGCCGTCATTGGCGACGTCGCCGTCATTGACGCCGCCGGTGTTGTGGGTGCCGCCATTGACGTTGTTGAACGTGCCGCCGTTGAGATAGGCGGCGCCGTCGACCGTGCCGGAATTGGTGACGGTGGTGACGCCGCCTCCCGTCTGCAGGATCGCCGTCCCGCTGGTGCCGAGCACGGTGGAGACGGTGGCGCCGGAATTGACGGTGACGGCGTTGCCGGAATTGTCGCCGTCGATCCAGATGCCGGCGGCACCGGACTGCGAGGCCGTGGCGGCGGTGCCGCTGCCGCCGGTCACGTTCGAGATGGCGGTGACCGCGACCGTCCCGTTATAGCCGGGCGCGCCCTGGCTCTGGGCGAAGATACCGACGCCGTTGGTGCCGGTGGCCGAGACATTGCCATTGGCGATGACGGTGACATCGCCACCGCCGGTGCAGGAATCCACGCAAATGCCCGAGGTCGCTGCCGCCGAGCCGGCGAAGATCGAGCCGTCGCTCACCAGAATGCCGCCGCCGCCGCCGAGCGACTGGGCGAGGATGCCGACCGCCCCCGCGCCGGTGACGGTGACGCTGCCGCCGATCTGCGTGACGGTCACGGCGCCGCCGCTTCCCGTCCCCTGGTTGAGGCTGTTCGAATCGGAGGCATCCCACGTCGTGGTCAGCGAGGGCGCCGCCGTGGTGGTGCTGGTGTCGTTGATGCGGATATAGCCACCGCCGCCGCCGACCGATTGCGCGACGATGCCGTGCGCGGCCACGCCCTGCGTGCTGAGATTGACGTTGCTGGTATTGATCGTGACCGCCTCGCCATTGCCGCTCGACAGCTGGCCGCCGAGATTGGCGGTCACGGTCTCGGCGGTCGGCTGGACGCTGATCAGGCCGCCGCCGCCGCCGATCGACTGCGCCAGCAGGCCGATCGAATAGGCGCCGGTGGTGGAGACGTTCAATATGCCGTTCGGCGCGCCCTGCTGCACCAGTACCGTGCCGCCGTCGCCGCCCGACCCCGAATTGCCGCCGGCCGTCAGCGTCCAAGAGGTGGATTGCTGCGTCACGCCGCCGAACAGGCTGCTGCCGGCGCCGCCGATGCCGCCGCCGCCGCCGATTGATTGCAGGATGATGGCATCGGCCGCGACGCCGGCGGTGGCGACCGTCGAGCCGTTGACGGCATCGCCATATTCGAACTGCACCGGGCCGCCGGTGCCGCCGCTGCCGGCGTTGCCGCCCTCGTCCTGGCCGAGCGTCACGATGCCCGTCGCGCTGTCCGAGCCGTCGGCGCCCATGCCGCCGCCGCCGCCGATGCTCTGCGCGACGATGCCGCTCGCGGCATAGCCGGCGGTCTGGATGACGGCGTCGCCCTGCAGCAGGTTGATGGCCACCTCGCCGGCATTGTTGCCGGAGCCCCCGTTGCCGCCAAGCGCGACGGCCGTATTGATGGTGATCTCGGGAACGCCGCCGGTGCCGGCCGCCGCCGCCGTGCCGCCCTTGCCGCCGCCGCCGCCGATCGACTGCGCGACCACGCCGCTCGCCCAGTCGCCGGACGTGGTGATCGGCGCCGATATGACGAGCCCTACATTCCCGCCCGTGCCGCCCTGCGCGCCCGTGCCGCCGATGGACAGCGTGAAGCTGGTATCGATGGAGGGAATGTTGCTGCCGTCATTGTCGCCCTGGAAGACGTTTTGCAGGAAGCCGGACACCTCGCTGGCGAATTCGCGCTCGGCGAGGCCGTCATTGGTGGCGACGATCGGGTTGTCCGCCGAACCGTCCGAGCCGGCCGAGCCGCCGAGGCCGCCGCCGCCGCCGAGCGACTGCGCGAGCACCCCCACCGCGTCGCCGCCATGGGTGGTGATCGGCGCCGCGACGTCGATGTTCAGATTGCCGCCCTTGCCGCCGGTGGCGTCGGAGCCGAGGCCCACATTCACCGTCACGCTCGGCTTCAATACCGGGTTGTTTTCGCCGGTGCCGATGGTTTGCGCCAGGCTGAACGAACCGCCCTGCGAGGTGCCGCCGCCGCCGCCGATCGACTGCGCCAGCAGGCCGACCGAGCCGGAGCCCCAGGTGGTGATGCCGTCGCCGGGACCGATAAAGGCGTAGACCTGGCCGCCATCGCCGCCCGCGCCGCCCTGCGCGCCCAGCGTCGCGGTGATCGAGGTGCTGCTTCCGGTGCCGAAGGACTGGGTGTTGCCGGCGCCGAAGCCGGCATTGCCGCCGCCACCGCCGATCGACTGCGCCGTGATGGCATTGGCATAGTCGCCATAGGTGGTGATGGAGGTCGCCGCGCTGCCGGCCGGGTCAGCGGTGAAATTGCCGGAGCCGTCGAGCGTGCCGCCGAGCGCCACCAGCACCTCGCCGCCCGTACCGCCGTTGCCACCCGTGCCGCCGACGGTGATCGCCGTGGTGATGGCAAGCGACGTGACATCCCCTGGCGTATCGTAGCCAAGCGCCGAGGCATTGGCGGAGGAATCGCCGCCCGCGCCGCCGCCGCCGCCGATCGACTGCACCAGCGCGCCACCGGAGCCCTGGCCATAGGTGGTGATGGTGCTGCCCTGCGTCTGGAAGAACTGCGCCGTGTCGCCATTGCCGCCATCGCCGCCCGAACCGCCCACCCCGAGGCTCACGGACAGCGCGACCTGGTCGCCGCTCGGCGTCGGAATCGCCAGCACCAGCGACTGCGCCATCGCGGAACCACCCATGCCGCCGCCGCCGCCGATGCTCTGCACGACGACGCCGTAGCTGTCGACCGGCAGCATGTTGCAGGTCGTGTCCGTGCAGTGTGACTGCTCCAGCACGATGCCCTCGCCCAGCAGCGCGATCTGCAGGCCGGTCAGCACCGAGGTGCCCGCCAGCGTGACGGTCGAGGTCGAGGCGTCTCCGCCGGTTCCACCGCCACCGCCCACCGCCGAGGATACGCCGAGGCCCGCCGACGCCGTTTGCGCGATGGCCCAGCCGCCATTGCCGCCGCCGCCGCCGATCGATTGCGTGAGAATGCCGGGCGCCTTGGTGCCGGCGGTGGTGATGGAGCTGTCATAGGCATTGACGGTGACCGCGCCGCCATCGCCGCCGCCGCCGGCATTGCCACCGACCGCGGTCGTCAGGAAGATGCTGTCGGCGCTGGCATTGCCGCCATTGCCGCCGCCGCCGCCGATCGACTGCATGACCACGCCGGCCGAGCCGTCGTCCAGGGTGAGGATCTCGGTGCCGGCATTGAGATGGGCGATGACCGGGCCGCCGGTACCGCCCGCGCCGCCATTGCCGCCGACGACGACATTGCCGCCGGCCGCGCCGCCGCCATCGCCGCCGCCGCCGCCGATCGACTGGCCGAGCACGCCGAAGGCCCCGAAGCCGTCCGTCACGATGCTGCCGCCGTCCGAGGTGAACAGCACGCTGCCGCCATCGGATTGGTGGGGCGTGTCGCTGGCGTTGCCGCCGATGGTGTCGAAGGAACCGCCGGCCTGGCCGCCGGCGCCGCCGCCGCCGCCGATGGATTGCAGCAGCGCGCCATGCGCGTTCGATCCATAGGTGGTGATGCTGCCGCTATTGGTCACGGACACGCTGCCGGTGGTGCCGGCCGCCGCGCCGGTGCCGCCCCTGCTCTTGAAAACGCCGTAGGAATAGCCGCCGCCACCGCCCGACCCGGCCATTGACTGCGCGACGATGCCGCGTGCCGACGCGCCGGTGGTGGTGATGGTGCCGGCATTGTCGACCGTCACATTGCCGGCATTGCCGCCGCTGCCGCCGGTGCCGGCATGCGCATGCGCGCCGCTCGCGTCGCCGCCATCGCCGCCGCCGCCGCTGAGGCTGGTGGCCACGATGGCCGAGGAGGACAGCCCATGGGTGGTGATGGCCGAGCCGGGATCGAGCGTGACCGTCAGGTTCCCCGCCGAGCCGCCATCGCCACCGGCGCCGCCATGCTGTTCGATGGAGCCGCCATCGGCCAGGCCGCCGGCTCCCCCGCTGCCGCCTTGCGAGAGAACATAGATGCCGACGGACTGATCCTGCAGCGTGGTCACGGAAGCGTTCATCAGCTGCACATTGACGGCGCCGCCATTGCCGCCATTGCCGCCGGCGCCAGCGGTGATGCTGTCGAGGCTGTCGGCCGCCTCGGCGCCGGCGGTGCCGTCGGCGCCGAGGCTGGACGCGGAGATGCCCGGAGAATTGGTGCCCTGCGTCACCACGGCCACCGACTGACCTGCCCCGGTGAGGCCGATGTCGAGCGTGGCGGAGACGCTGCCGCCCGCTCCGCCCGCGCCGGCGGTGCCGGCGGCCGGGATGACGCCGCCGCTGCCGCCCGTGCCACCCTGCAGCAGCGCCAGAATGCCGGCGGAGTTGTCGCCATTGGTGGAAATGATGACCGGAACGGTCTGCGCGGCGATCTGGATGCCGCTATCGGCGTTGGCGTAGACGTCGCCGCCCGCGCCGCCATTGCTTTCGTAGCTGTAGTTGTTGAACTCCCAGAACGAGCAGTCATTGAAGTTCTGGCAGCCGGAATACCCGCCGCTCCCGGCCTGCACCAGCAGCGCGAGGGCGGGCAGCCCGCTGCCGGTGGTGGTGACACTCGCATCGACGATCTCGATGCCGGCCCGCGCGCCCTCCGCGCCGTCGCCGCCGTTCTGCTGGTTGCCGTAGCCCGCCCCGCCATTGCCGCCGAAGGTCGCCGCGAACAGGCCGGCGCCCTGCAACGGGGTGCCGGGGGAGACGGCGTTGAGCATCGAAAGGCCGGGAACCGCGACATCCCGGGGAGTTCCGTTCGCCGTGACCGTCACGTCGCCGCCAGCGTTCAGGACGATCTGCGACGACCCGGCCCAGATGCCGTCGCCGCCGCCTGCAATCGTGTACGCGGCGACGTTCGCCCCGCCGCTGCCGGTCGAGATCGCCTGGATGCCGAAGACGCCGCTATTGTTGCCGACATTCTGCCACGTCCAGTCGACGGTGACCGGCGCCGCGTTGACCACGGAGACGATGCCTCCGAATCCCGAATCGGTGCCGGCGGTGCCCTGATAGGCGCCGGTGGAGAAGGCGTCGATGCCGGCCGCGCCCTGCTGGCCGATGGCGGTCAGGGTGATCGCGCCGTCATTATAGACCGAGGCGCCGTAGGCGTTGCCGAAGGTCGCCCCGCCCTGGTCGCTCACCCAGATGCCGAACGCTTCCTCCACCTGGATGGCCGACGAGGGCGCGACGGTGATGGCGCCATAGTTGAACACCGCGGCGGCGGCGGTGGTATTGCCGAGCCCGCTCGCCGCCTGCTGCGCCCAGATGCCGAAGATGTCGTAATTATAATAGGCGGACGCGCCGTCCCCGAGCGAAAGCGCACCCGTATTGACGACCGTCAGGCCGGAGGCGTTGCCGTTATCGACCGAATTGTCGCCGGCGATCGACGCGCCCAGCGCATAGACGCCGGCCGGGGATGTCGGGGCGGTGCCGACGCCGATGCCGATGCTGCCGGCATTGTTCACGGTGAGCGCCGTGCCGGAGGGAGCGTCGCCCGGCTCGGTGACCGTCACCGGCGACGAATAGCTGCCGTCAGGGATCGAGCAGCTATAGCCGCTGCCCGACCCCGACGCGGCGCAATTCGCCTGCGCCAGCGCCCGGCCCGGAACGACGAACCAGGCGACGCTCACCAGAAGCGCCGTCAGCAGGCTGCCCCGCACCGCCGCGGGACGACCCGGAACGGCCGGACCGAGACCGTTCGACATCATGGGTCCGCCCGGGAGCATGCCGGACGCAGGGTTCCGGGCCAGCATGTCGAGCGGAGGCAACTCCCGCGCTTCCCGCCGCCGCGATACAGGGCTCGAACGGCCAGCGACGGCAACGCTCCCGGCTCTTCCGTCCCGCCCCCGCATGGCTGCCATCTTCACCATTGCCGCCCCAAGCAAACAACCTGCTCTTCAGGTTCCAACCGGCGGCACGAGACAGGTCTCGCGTGGCGTCCATGTCATCACCTGCCGGTCCCCGACGTTCGGGCAGGTGATGATGAAATATATTCGATGGAAGAAGCCATTACCCGAAGGAGTAGGCCAGGTCGCGTCGAGGGCGCCCGCGACGTCGTGCGCGCCGGATCAGCCGCGGCGGAAACCACCCGCTCCGTACGTCACGGTTGCGGCGCGGGCTGCTTGCGCACGCTCTCGAGGAGAGAGGTGCGCATGAGGAAGGCGCGGTGCGATTGCGGGTTGGCCGCCGTCGCCTTCAGCGTCGCGAAATTCGCCTCGCGGGTCGCCGTATCCTTTTCTTCCAGGCGCTTCTTGTTGGCGATGGTCTGCTGCTGGACATATTCCACGTTCATCGGCCGCCGGATCTCGTCATAGCGATCGAGAATGCTGTGCGGGAACTCGCCGTTCAGCACGCCGCCGAGCACCTCGGCGAGGTACATGGCGTCGTGGATGCCGCAATTGAGGCCGAGGCCGCCAATGGGGTTGTTCACATGCGCCGCGTCGCCGGCGAGGAAGACCCGGCCGTCACGGAAGCGGGCCGCCACGCGCTGGTGAACATTGTAGATGTTCTTGTGCGCGATCTCGTAGCGGCCCGCTTTCGGAAAGAGCTTCTGGAGCCGGCGCTCCGCCGCCTCGTCATTCATGACCTCCTCGTCGGGCTGGCCCGGCAGGGTCGGGAAGACGGCGCGCCAGCGGCCTTTCCCGTCGTCGCCGGCCACCTTGAAGAGGTTGGTCCACTGCTCGGGATCGGAGAAATACGCCCGGTAGGCGACGCCGTGCTCGGCGGCGAAGTCATCCAGTGTCGTCAGGACCAGGAAACGCTCCGGGAAGGTGTACCCCTCGAAATCGATGCCCAGCGCCTTGCGAATGGTCGAGCGTCCGCCATCGGCGCCGACCAGGTAGCTTCCTTCGATAATCGAGGGCCCCTGCTCCGTCTCCACCGTGGCGATGACGCGATCGGCCCGCTGTTCGAGGCCGCTCACCGAGGAGAGGAAGCCGAACTGCGCATGCGGGAAGGCGCGCAGGGCATCCAGGCCCATCTGCGCGAGCTTGTGCTGCTCGCACTGGATGACGAAGGGAAAGGCGGTGTCGTCCGACAGGGCGGCATGGTCGAACTCGGCCACCACCCGGGATGTCGGGCGGTCCCAGAACTGGAACGTGCGGGCCAGCAGACCGCGGGCCGCAATCCCCTCCATCAGCCCGAGGGAAGCGAGCATCTCCAGCGACGCGGGATGCAGCGTCGAGGCACGCGGCGCGGCGTTGATCGCCGCGCCGGCCTCGAACACGCGCACGGCAACGCCGCGCCGCGCCAAGGCGAGAGCCGTGAGGATGCCGACGGGCCCGCCGCCGGCGATGAGCACCGGCAGGTCAGCTTCATGTCCCATGACTTGCTCTCTTTCAACGTTTCGGAGAATGGCGCCGGCACGTCCGGCCGGCGCGCCCGATCAGTATTTGCGCATCAGCGGCAGCATCAGCAGGCCGCCGATAATCGAGGAGCCGACCAGGACGAGGAATGCCGCATCGAAGCTGCCGGTCCTGGAGACGATCACGCCCATCACCAGCGGCGCCAGAGCGCCGGCGAGATTGCTGAGCCCGTTCTTCAGGCCGACGGCGGTGGCGAGGGCCCCGCGCGGCACGACATCGAGGATCAGGGCGTAGCTGACGGGAGTGACGGTGCCCCAGCAGAGGCCGCTCAGGCTGAGCATCAGCGCCGTGGTCTGCGGGCTCGGCATGAACGACACGAAGTACATGAAGACGCCCGCCATCGCGAGGCCGAGACCCGCGACGAGCGCCCGCTTGCCGAGCCGGTCGGAGAGATAGGAGCCGCCGATCTGGCCGAGGAAGACCGAGAGGAAGGGCAAGGCGGCGTAGAGGCCCGCCTTGTCGGGGGCGATGTGGCGCTGGTGGATGAGATAGCTCGGAAGCCAGCTGTTCAGCCCCCACAGATAGATGAGGGTGCCGCAGGAGGACACGACGATCAGCCAGAAGCGCCAGTCGGAGGCGAACAGGCGGACGCTCTCGCGATAGGAGGGCTGCGGCCCCGAAACCACCGGCACCGGCGCCGCCTCCATGCCCTTGGCATTGTCGCGGACGAACAGGAGCGCGAGCGGG
Organism: Ancylobacter oerskovii; assembly: GCF_018390555.1. GTDB lineage: Bacteria > Pseudomonadota > Alphaproteobacteria > Rhizobiales > Xanthobacteraceae > Ancylobacter > Ancylobacter oerskovii. The sequence goes on from NZ_JAHBGB010000006.1 coordinate 340,353, forward strand.
AGGATGGCGAGGATGTTGAACGCCGCCAGCACGAAGAACGATTCCCGCCAGCCATAGGAAATGACGAGCCAGGTGGTCAGCGGAAAACCGATGGCCGAGCCGAGCGGGCTGCCGATGGTCCAGATCGAGTTACCCCGCGCCCGGAGATGCGGCGGAAACCACCGCGCCACCAGCGAGTTGGCGATGCTGAACTGGGGACCCTCGGCAACGCCGAGCAGCGCCCGCAGGACGATCATGGCCGTGAAGCTGCCGACGCCGCCCATCAGCGCCATGAACACGCCCCACAGCACGATGCTGAGGTAGAGCATGCGGCTCGGGCCGAAAAGGTCGACCAGCGTGCTGAGGAACACGTTCGAGAAGCCGTAGGCGATCACGAAGGCCGTCATCAGCAGGCCGAGCCGGGTGGGATCGAACCCGGTGCCCATGGCGGCCTGGAAATCGGTATTCGTGAAAAGGACGGCGATGCTGATGCGGTCGAAGAAGCCGGCGAGGACGGATAGAAACAGGACCGCCGCGACGATCCAGCGGCGGGAGCCGGCGGACGAAATGGCCTGAACCGGCGGAGAGGTACTACGCTCCGAGCTGGACATATCCATGCTGAATACCCTCTGGATGTATTTTTATATTGGTAATTATTTCATCTCGATGGAAGTTTTATTGTTTATATTTCAAGCATTACGAGGGGATGGATCCTCCCGCCTTCGCCTCAATGGGACGGTGCGGAAAAATCCTGCGGCACCCGGTTCTCGGCGACGCTCACCGGGCGCATGGTCTGCGGGGTATTGCGGGAGCGGCCGACGAAGCGCGGCATGCCGGCGGTGATGACCGCGCCCACCGCCGCGACATCGCCATTGGCGAGGGCGGCGCAGGCATCATTCGTCGAGCCGCCGGCGCACGCATCGATGAGGGCGATGTCGGCATCGCGCCCCGGCGCGATCACCCCCGAATTCAGCCGGTAGACGCGCGCATTGTTGCCGGTGGCGGCGGCGATCGCGAGTTCCGGCGCCATGCCGCCGAGGCTCGACAGATGCGAGATCGTGTAGAGCATGCCGAGCGGCATGATCCCGCTTCCCGTCGGTGTGTCCGTCGCGATCAGGAGGCGGGCGAACGCATCCGCCTCGGTGAGCAGCCGGGCGCATAGCAGGGTGGTGCGCAGATTTCCCGCCGTGCAGACCTGCAGCGCCATGTCCGATTCCTGCACGAGGCGCGGATAGTCCGCGTCGGGCATGGCGATCGGCCCGCCATTGGTGTGGAACGACACGTCCGGCTTCAGGCGCAGCAGATGATCGGCCCAGATGCCCGAGGAGCCGGGGATCGACGAGCCGCCGGTATGGACCAGGGTGATCATGCCCAGTTCCCGCGCCCAGGCGACGCTTTCCTCATAGCCGTAAGGCGTGGGAAACGCCCCGAAGCCGGCCTTGGCGAGCCACACCCCCTGCTCCCGGATCTCGGCGAGGTCGGCCCGGGTCAGGCCGGGCTCGAGGATGACGGCGCCGGCATGGACGCGCATGCCGCCGGGCCGATAATTCTCGAACGACTTGTGCGCGGCCACCGCCAGCGCCTTCACCCCTGCCGGGTCCTTGGGCCGCCCGGGCACATGGACCTCGGAGGCGCTGATCGCCGTCGTCACCCCGCCATGCAGGTAGCTTTCGAGGAAGCCGACGGTGCGCTGCCGGGGGGTATAATCGCCGAAGGTGATGTGCACGTGGCTGTCGATCAGCCCGGGAATGGCGGTCGTGCCCCCGGCGTCGATCACCACATCGCAGCCGGCGAGGACCGACGCGGCCGCGGTTCCCACATGGGCGATCACCGGCCCCTCGCAGACGATGCAGTCGCCGTCGACGGTCGGGTTCGTCCAGTCTCCCGTAACGATGCGGCCGATATTCACGATAGCGGTGCGCATGTGCGCTTCTCCAACGGCTGCAGCCATCCTCAGGCGGAAACGGTCGCGAGCGAGTCCTGATAGGACAAGCCCCCTACCCGCGCGTTCAGCCTGCCGCGATTGGCGAGGCAGAAGATGAGCGCGATCTCGTCCGGCATGGGGGCACCGGACAAGGTGAGGCTCATGCCGTCGTAATGGGAGCGGACATAGACGTCGGTCGCCGCGTTCATGGGCACGTCGATCGCCGCGCCCGGAGCCGCGACCTTCGTCATCGACGAGATCCAGGCGGCGCCGCCGCCCATCGCCTTGCGGAACGGCGTCGCGAAGGTGGTGGTGAGCAGCGCATTGGCGTGCTCCTGCTCCCCCGCGAGGCCGACAATGCCCGCCTTGCCGTAGCTTTGCACGCCATGGGGACCCATCGCCGCCATGGCGACCTCCGCCATGCGGGCGCCGATGCCCTCGCTGGCATCGATCAGCGGCGTCAGATCCTCCACATATCGGCCCAGGCAGGGATTTTGCACCACGGCGATCACCGCCACCTTGCGCAGCACGGGCGCCGCCTGCCGCCCCGCCTCCTCCAGCTTGTCATCGATCACCGTGCTGATGCGTCGGATCGAAATATCCATTGGCTGCCACCTCATTGTCGTATAATTGTCAGTAGATGCATATGTTCAGACAATCTGTCAATCGGAGGCGGACATGAGTGGGTACCTGGCGGGCAACGCGGTCTTGTTTTCGGAAATGTCGCCTCCCGCTGCCGAAGAGGCGGCGTTCAACAGCTGGTACGACGAGGAGCACATCCCGATCCGCATGAAGGCTCCCGGATTCCGCAGCGCGCAGCGCTATCGCGACGGAGACCAGCGCAACTATCTCGCGGTCTACGAGCTCGACGATGCCGGGGCGCTGAACACGCCGGAATATGCGCGCATCAAGGGCGAGCCCTCGGACACCACGCGCCATATGCTGGGCGCGGTGTCGGGCTTCACCCGCTACATCGGCACGCTCCTGGGCGAGCCGCTTGTCCAGCCGGGCGCGGACTTCCTCGCGGCGCCCGTGCTCTATGCCGTCTTCTTCACCGTGCCGGAGGACAGTCTCGCGGAGTTCGACGCGTGGTATTGCGATGACCACGTGCCCCTGCTGCTCTCAGATCCACGCTGGATCGGAACCCGGCGCTTTGCTATCCGTGACGGGATTCCAGAGGGCTACAACCGACTTGCGCTTCATCATCTGGCCGATCGCAAGGTTCTCGATTCCGAGGCTCGGGAAAAGGCCCGTGCGACGCCGTGGCGGGCGCGGCTGGCCCAGCAGCCCTGGTTTCGCGGAAACTATCTGGTGTTCGACAGCTTGGGACCCCGGCAGACGGCTCGGAACGATCGATGAGTGACAACACGGCCGATTTCCTCGCGCTGACGCGCGCCCCCGTCGGGGTGCGCGAACTCGTGGCAGACACCCTGCGGCAGGCCATCATCCGGGGCGACCTGCTGCCCGGCGAGCGGCTGATGGAGGCGGATCTCGCCAAGCGGATGGGGGTGTCCCGCCCCTCGCTGCGCGAGGCGCTGAGCCAGCTCGCCGCGGAGAAGCTGATCACCATCGTGCCCAATCGCGGGCCGTCCGTCGCGAGCATCAACTGGAAGGAAGCCCAGGAGATCTATCAGGTCCGAAGCCTGATGGAGGGCGAAGTCGCCCATCTCTTCGCCCTGAAGGCGACCCGGCCGCAGCTCGATTCCATGCATGCCGCGCTCGCCAGGTTCAAGCAGGCGATGGACCCGTGCGATACGCTGGGGCTGGTCTCGTCCACGGCCGAGTTCTACGCCGTCATGTTCGAGGGATGCGGCAACGGCATCATCACCGAATTGCTGGCGGGGCTGAACGCGCGGATCGGCATCCTTCGCGCCCGCTCCATGTCGCGTCCGGGCCGGGCGGTGCATTCGCTCGCCGAGATGGGGGCCATTCTGGCGTGCCTGGAAAAGGGCGATGCGAAAGGCGCGCGGGCGGCCGTGGAAGCGCATGTCGAAGCGGCGGCCGCCGCCGCGCGCGAGAGCTTCAACCAGCTGAAAAAGCAGGAAGCCGCGTCGAAGGCCCGGTAAGCGGCGTTGGCGGGGCCGGCCGATGAAGAGGCTACGCCACGGCCTCCCCGCCCCTCCTGAATCGAGCTGCGAACAAATCGCGCGGATTGGCGGAAAGCGGAAAAAGACAGCGTCGAGGGAGCAAAGAGCAGGGCCGGCCGTTATTCAACGGGCAACGGGCATCAGATCATGGCCGGATGTCATGGGAGCCTGGCCGGTCAAGGCGACATCCTGTCCGATCTGGCCGGAGAAGGAGACGCCGGATGCCGTCGCACAAAATCTACACGTTCTTGCTGACCTCCGATCTCACGGCGGCCGAAGCTTGGTACACCAGATTGTTCGGTCGCGGACCGGACAACCGGCCGATGGACACGCTGGTGCAATGGGAGCTTTTCGACCAGGCCGGGGTCGGGCTTTCGGCTGACGATGAAATCGCCAGCAAAGGCGCGATATTCCTTATCGTGGACGATGTGGAGGCCGAGCGTCAGAGGCTGCAACGCCTGGGGATCGTGCTGGGCGACGATATCGAAGGCGACTATTCGACGCTGGCGCAGGTGCGCGATCCAGACGGGAACCTCATTACGCTCGCGACGCCCCCCTCGCCGCGCTATCCGCCAGCCTGAGCACGTGGGAAGCGAAACGCGTTGCGAGCTTGAACGCGAGGGCCGATGAAGGCCGGCTTTCGGATACGGCGAGGAACGCGGCGACTGAGAAGAGGTCGTCAGCCGCCTATATTGCGCGGGTTCAGGTCGCCACTCCGAACAGGATTATCGGGCGATAGCGGTGGCCATGTCGCGCCATGGAGGGTAATCGGCGGCGGTTGGCGGGCCGCGAGCGACCAAGAAGAGAACTATGTGTTCGCTATACCCCTATGACGCGCGTTGGCCCATACCTGTCCCCCGCCGCCTTTCAGCGATGTCCGCTTTGCGCCGCCTTCTCGGCCATTGATCTAGCAACGGCCGCGGCCCAAAAGCCGCTCGAAACTTAACGAAATTAAACTTGCTGCCGCCGCCATCGACGGCCACCTTCCGCTCGTCGCGACCATATTTCCGATGGAGCTGAATCGTCGGCGACGGGGCTTGCCCGATCACGGCCAGCCCCTAGGCCGGAGCCACTCAAAATGCAGCGGAGCCTTGGAGGATAAGGTGGCTCGACGTCTTCTCGCAGCAGCTGGACGCTTCAAGCTCCTTAACACTGCCAAATGGATGCCGACGGACTCTCCGAAGCATGCCGGTCCGAATATCATTCGACTACCTGCAATGAGCTCCTGGCTTGGTCGTCTTACAGAGGCGCTGTTTGCAGGGTGCTTTATCACAATCACATTTGCCAGCTTCGCCTATCTCTTCTTGACCTCGGTCGGATCCGAAGAGATCGCGAAGCTCCATGACCGGACCGACCGATGGGAACTTCTTCTGGCGTTCCTGGGCTTCATGAGCCTGATCGGCAGCTCCGGCTGGTTCGCAAATCAATTCGCCAGGCGTCATCTCCTCGGCAACCGGCGACCCGAGGCCGAACGGGAACTGCGGAATGCCATCAACACCATTCCCGCCATAGTATGGAGCACGTCGCCCGACGGTAACAACGATTTCCATAATCAGCGATTGCTTGCCTACACCGGTGTCGACGCGGCAACCGCTCTGGGAATGGGTTGGGTCGACATGCTTCATCCGGACGACTTGGAGAGGCACGTGGCCGCTTGGCGCGATGCCGTGGCGACCGGGACGGCCTTTGAGTGTGAGTCGCGCCTTAAGCGGTCGGACGGGCAATATCGCTGGTTTCTGGCCCGGGCGGAGCCGCTGCGCGACCCATCCGGCAGGGTGATCCGGTGGTATGGCACCAACGTCGACATCGACGATCGCCGCCGGGCGGAGGAGGCATTGCGCCGCAGCGATGCCTATTTGGCCGAAGCGCAGAAACTCAGTCGCACCGGCAGTGCGGTCTGGAACCTCGCGACCGGAGAGGTCGTATGTTCCGATGAATTCTACAGCATTTTCGGCTTCGCACCGAGGTCACGACTGTCGGTCGAGATGATTCTGCAACGCACACACCCGGATGACGCCACGTTCGTTCGACGTGAGCTGGCGCGTGCCGTCGCCGAGGTCGGCCAAATCGATCTGGAGCATCGGCTCCTGATGGAGGACGGCAGTGTGAAGCACGTCCACCTCGTGGCCCACAGCACGCGTGATGCCCAGGAGCGGTGCGAGCTCGTCGGCGCGGTCATGGACGTGACCGCGAGAACGAAGGCATATGCCGCGCTTGAGGCGAGCGAATGCCGATACCGACATCTCTTCGATCATATGCCCGTCGCGCTGGGACAACTCGACCTGGGCGAGATCGCAATACTCTTCGCGGAACTCCGAGCGCGTGGAGTGACCGATCTTGACGCCCACTTCGACGCTCACCCGGACCTCCTGACTTTCTGCCAAGGCTCGCTTGTCATCACCGCGGCCAACGGGAACCTGATCCGACTGCTCGGCGGCGCCAATGAAGGCGCCATCATTGGGCGCTCGGCATTGGGCGGTCTTCTTGGAAATTCCGACACCATCAGGAGGTCCTTGGTGTCGTGCTTCCGCATGGAGACAAGCTTTCAGGACGAGACCAAGATCGAGACTATCGACGGCAGAAGGATCGATGTCCTCTTCACGAGTTCGATCACTAGCTCAGGGCCGGACAGGGACACCGGCGTTCTCGGATTGATCGACATCTCGCAGCGCATCCGCGCCGAGGAAGGTCTGCGGCGGGTTCAAGCCGATTACGCTCACTCCGCGCGGGTGTCGACCCTCGGTCAGCTGACCGCATCCATCGCGCATGAGATCAATCAACCTCTCGCCGCGATAGCCACCCATGGAGAGGCCGGTCTACGTTGGCTGGACAATGCCACGCCGGATCTGGATGAAGTGCGGAAGTCGACCCGGCAGGTGATTGCGAATGCGCATCGCGCCTCCGACATCGTGGGACGCATTCGGGCGATGGCGGTCCGGCGGGAACAGCCGCACGAAGTGCTGGCATTCGACACCCTTCTGCGGGAGACCATTCTTTTTCTGCGCCACGAGGCGCAGTCGCGAGGGGTTACGATCATACATCGTAACAATGCGGACAACCTCGCTGTACGCGCCGATCGAGTTCAGCTGCAGCAGGTCGTCGTCAATTTGATAATGAACTCGATCCAGGCAATGGCGGACGGCGAAGCAGACAGGCGCAGGATCACCATAAACACCGCACCGGACGGAATGGCTGCCCTGCTCTGCCATTTCGATGACAGCGGCCCCGGCATCAAGCCTGAGCATCTCCCTCGCCTCTTCGAGAGCTTCTTCACGACGAAATGCGACGGGATGGGCATCGGCTTGCCCATTTGCCGATCGATCATCGAAGCGCATGGCGGAAGCATGAGTGCGGAGAATGGCGGCTCCGAGGGCGGCGCCCGATTCATCCTTAGGCTTCCGACCGACGTCTCCTCCGCCAACTAGGTCGAGCACATAGGAAGACCAGGGCGTCCCACAGCATCAACTTTCCTCTGGTCGCCCGCCGACGAGGTCCCAGAACTCGTCGCGCGTGTTCGTGCGCGGAAAGTCATCATCCGGAACGGGCACTTCGAGAAAACGACACAGAGGCTCCCATCCCTCTGCCGGGTTGAACACGAGCAGGCGCCCCGGAGCGATCACTTCGCGAACCCGCTCATTGTTCTTGCGATACGCCTCTATCGCGCTCTCGCGCTCGATGCGCGGCCCGAAAGTCTCGGTGACGAACCACCCCTTCATCACGTCGAAGACAGGGACGAGGTGCGCAGGTAGCGTGGGCACGGGATGGGCATTGAAGAGCATCCCGATCGTCCTGCTGTAGCTCTCCCACCACTCTTCCGCCGGTCGTTCAGTATGTATCACTTTGGCCCCGGGGAACGCCTGTTGGACTTCATGCCATACGGCCGCCCCCGGCCAGTCCACCTGAGAACCATAGCCCTCGTAGACATCCTCCCATTCGACGTGTTGCCCCGCGGCAATGGCCTGCCAGAAGCGAAGTTGGCCCGGATTGCTTAGGACCTCGACCATGTGATGGCAGGGGCCAAATCCGAGACGTTCGAGGGCAATCTTGGTCGACATGGTGCCGGTCCGACCGAAGCCCGAGCCAATCACTTTGAGGGCCATGCCTACATCCCATCCATTTTCGCAGTCCTGTCTCAGAGAAGTCGAAGATTACGGGGTTTGGCCAGGTCGTTCAGAAGTTGCCGGGCGGACTTCAGATCACCCGTGTCGAAGCCCTCTCGAAAGCGGCCGTAGATGGCGTCGAGAGTCTCGCGGGCGTGATCGCGCCTCCCTTGTCGTACCAGCAGCCGCGCCAGGCTCGTCGCACAGCGAAGCCCCCACGAAAGCGCTGTTTGTTCCTCGGCAAGCGCGATCGCACGACCATATTCCCTTTCGGCTGCCTCATTGTCGCTTGCTTCGACGGCGAGCGCCTTAAGCCTCAGCAGCTCAGGCCAACTGAGTGACCCCCCTCCCTGGGATATCCTTGCAAGCGCTCGATCGACGGTCGCCTTTGCTCCGTCCACATCCCCGCACGCCAGAAGAGCCTCCGCCAGGGCACAACTCAGCATGGGAACGAACAGCTCGTAGCGATCGGCAAGGAGTGAGGTCACCGACGACTGCAAAAGGCGGATACCGGCGTCGCCGCCGCCTTGTCTTGCCAGTATCTCCCCGGTTATCCCCTGGATGACGGCTTCATAGGGCTTGAGGGAATACCGGTTGGCGAGATCGCTCAGTTGATTTCGACAGGAAGAGGCATTCGCGATGTCCCCGGTCCAAAGGAATATAAACGTCGTCCATAAAAGAGAAATGCAATGCGTGATCGGCTCGCTCTTCTTCGACGCGCTGCTCACGCTTTGCATCGCTACCGCGAGCGCTTGATCCGGAAAGCCTTGCAACCACAGGACCTGAGCCAGGGCATTACGGGCCCGCTCGGCATAATCGAAGCCGATGTCAGTTGCCCCCTGCGAAACCGACGGTTGGGGTTGCAGCGCCCGCTCCAGGTGTACGCGAGCGGCCGCCTGGTGCCCGATGAAGTGGTGGGAAATTCCGGTCATCCAGTGCGCGGCGGGCAACATGTCACTGTTCCCGCTCATGTTGCTCAGGGACTCGGCCTGCTGGGCAAGCGCGAGCATCTCGCGGAATGCCCCCGTACGGATATGGTACATCAGTAGCTGGGCGATCGCTCTCAGATGCACCCGGGGCTGTTTTTGGCCCGCAGCGAGTTCGGCGGCCCTTGAAAGGGCTGCGTGAGCATGTTCGCCATGACCCTCTACGAACATGGACGAGAGCCCCAAGGCGCCCTGGAGTTTCAGCTCCACGTCCGAGCCAAGCATGCCCTCCTCCAGTTTATGCAGGGCGACTCTGCACCATCGTTCGCACTCGCTTAGACGCGAAGATGCCAGCAGGAAGGACGATGCCTGGGCAGCGAGACGGACGAAAAGGTGGGCATCCTCCGGTCTATCGATGCTCCACGTCAGCGCGGCTCGCACGTTGTCGAGCGCCTCGGAGAATTCATCCAGCCCGGGGGCGCCAGGACGCAGGGAGCTGAGATGGGAAAGGAAAAATCGAGCATGCCGACGACAAACGTCGTCGCGATCCGCTCCTCTACCGAGCCGATCGACGGCATATGCCCGCGTCGTATCAAGCAGGCGGTAGCGAGCGGTCGGTCCCGGTGCCGTTGAGACGAGCGACTTGCTGACCAGAGAACCCACCGCTCGTCCCACGAGAGACTCGTCGAGCAGATCGTCCGAGACGACCGCCATCGCGGCTTCGAGGCTGAACGGGCCCACGAACGGGGACAGCCGAATGAAGACCCGCCGTTCCGCGTCATCGAGGAGCTGGTAGCTCCAATCGATCAAGGATCCCAGCGTTTGGTGTCGCTGTTGACCGGTACGCCGCCCCGGCCAAATCAACGGCAGCCGATCGCCGAGCAACGACGCCGTCGCTGTAATGCCGTGGATCCCCACTCCGCCCGCCGCCAACTCTATGGCCAGGGGCAGTCCGTCAAGCCGTCGACAGATCGAGCCGATGGCGAGCGCGTCAGCCTCATTCCCGGCCGCGTATCCGCTCGCGATCGCTCGCTCGACGAAGAGGCGCACGGCCGGGTAACCGAGGGCCGCTATCGGCTCCACGTCAGGCCTGTCCGGAGGACAATCGAGTGGCGAAAGGCGAAAGATGTACTCACCCTCGACTCGCAAGGGTTCCCGGCTTGTCGCCAAGATGCTGACCTGCGGACCCTCCTGGAAAATCCGTTCCGCCAACGCCGCCACGCTGTCTACGAGAGGTTCACAACTGTCCAGCACGAGGAGGATACGTCGCTCCGTCAGCGAACGAATGACAGTGGCAAGCATGTCATCGGCATCGACCATCAGCCCGAGCCGTGACGCGAGCCCGTTGATAAGCGAGCTGGAATCTTCGTAGGCACTCAGATCAAGGAAGAGGACGGCGCCGCCGAACCGATCGATCTGCTCCTGCACGACCGCCAGGGCGACCGTCGTCTTCCCCAGGCCCCCGGTGCCCAAGATCGTGACGAAACGATGCCGTGTCAGGTGCTCAGATACCGCCCGTACCGCGTTGTCTCGACCGACCATGCGCGCCAGTGGCCGTGGAAGATGGCCCCAATTTTCGCGGCCTCCTTGGCGTTGATCGATGCTTTCCGTCGGCCTTTCGGCATCGGCGACGCCCACGAATGAATAGCCTCGCGTCGGCACGTTGATGATGTAACGGGCGCCATCCTTTCCATCCTGCAACACCTTGCGCAGGCTGGCGATATGGACACGCAACGCCACCTCTTCGACGGTGATGTTCGGCCAGGCGCGCGACACCAATTCTTGCTTGGAGACTACCTCGCCGGGGCGCTCGATCAGCGCGACCAGAATGTCGAATGCACGCGCTCCCAGCCGTACCGGCGAGCCATTCTTCTCCAGCAATCGCTTCGCGACCGAAAGCTTGAACGGGCCGAAAGTCAGGACGCGGTCGCTTGTGCCATCCTCAAGCATCTGACCTACGGGTTATCACAGTGGTACCAGCCCGATGCTACCGCAGTTCCCTAGCGGCACGCTAGATCAGAGTGGAGGTATCATGCTCCCGCCATCTGATCGGAAACTTCTCGCGCGCCGCCATCACGCAACAGTCCCGACCTGTTCGCCCGACGGCCTGCTCTAGGCGGCATTGTTAATAATCGTGCCATTCGATCTGGTAATCACCCCTCGCAAATATTACCTATGCTGCGGCAAGTTGATTGATCCAACGATACCTAAACGTGTGGTCGGGACCGATCATTTCACCTGCGGAGATGCTTGCAATGACGTCATCTGAGCCAGACCTTCTGATGAAGCGTGCCTATGAGCCCGCGCGTCCCGACGACGGCGCTCGCGTCCTCGTCGACAGGTTGTGGCCCCGAGGCGTGCGGAAGGATGAGCTGAAGCTGACCTTGTGGCTGAAGGACATTGCACCGAGCACCGAACTGCGGGAGTGGTTCGGCCACGATCCGGCCCGGTTCAAGGAATTCGCGCGACGGTACCGCGAGGAGTTGAGGTCGAACCAGGATGCGCTCGCGCCCCTTGAGCAGCTCCTCCGGAGCGGTCGGGTCACGCTGATCTACGCCGCCCGGGACGTCGATCACAATGAGGCGGTGGTTCTTGCCGATTATCTTCGCGAGCGCATCCGGACGGGATGAAGGCGGGTCAGGAGACGGCGGCGGCAGCTTTGCCCTTCAACCTACGGCTATCCGGCCGACACCATCTGTCCGGAACACCCGGCTTCGCCCTGAAGATCGCCCCCCGTTTCGCCGTCGGTCGGCAGCGTGAAGGGCATCAGAGCTATGCGGCGCGCGTGGTTGCCGGTTGAGGCTCGCAAGCGACGCGGGAGGTGAGACAGGACGCGCCGTATCGACATCCGTCGCGCTCGTGCAGGCGTGCGGCCTGCTGACGATCGGCGGGGCGGCTGGAGCCGCCGCCGCCGTCACCGGCGATCCTGGGGAAGGTCGCGAACCGGCCTCTACCGCAAAAGCGGGTGCTCCCCAGCGGGAATCCTGTTGATGTCCTGGTCGCTGAGATTGGTGTGCGACCGTACGGCCTGTGATGGCAATGCGCGGAGCCACTGGTTGAGCGAAATCTGCTGGAACTCCGGGGCCGCGAACATCTCGAGGAATACGAGATCCTCCTCGCCCGTATTCTCGATATAGTGGCCCGCCATGTTCGAAACGAAACCAACGTCGTTCGCGTTGAAATCCATCGTGCGGGCGGCTTCCTGACCGGGGAATACGGTCATGCGGCCCTTGCCCTTGATCCAGTACTGCCATTCGCTGCCGTTGGGGTGCCAATGGAGCTCCCGAAGGCAGCCGGGCCTTACCGTCACGATCGCGGCCGTGATCTTGGATGAGGCCGGAAAATTGCGGGAGTCGATGATCTTCACGCTTCCGGCTTCGCCCTCATAGGTGGGCTTCATCGTGCCCGCCTTGAACGTATAGGAAAGCGACGGCCGGGAAGCATGGCGTGCGACCTCGACGATCTCTTCGTCGAGCGACTTGTCCGGTTCATCGCTTCGAAAGATGTAGAGCGGCTCGCCCTTCGGCAATTTCGCGATCGCGTCGGCGTCCAGGCCGCAATTTCTCTCGAGGATTTCCGGGGGCGTGTGTTTCAGCCAGTCCGACAACAGGAGCGTACTCTCCTCGGAGAAGTCGCCCTGATTGAAGACCAGCAGGAATTCGCAGCCCTCATCTCCCAATGCCTGGATTGAGTGTGGGGCGCCCGCAGGGAACAACCAAAGATCGCCGGACTCGACGTCATCGACGAACATCGCCCCTTCCGGCGTGAATATGGTCACGCGAGCCCGTCCGCTCAACATGATCGCCCACTCATCGGCGAGATGCCAGTGGAGTTCACGAAAGCTCCCCTTGGCAAGGCGCATGTTGACCCCGGCGATCTCCGTGGAGACCGGCAGTTCGCGGGAAGTGACCTGGTGCGTCCACCCGCCTTCCTGAACGCGTCGATGCGTCAGGTCGAAGGAATACCAGAATGGCTCGACGACGCCGTGATCCGTTGGCGGCGGAACATCGGCGTTTGGGTTGAGCCTGGCGAGAGCCTCGTTGGTGGGGCCCGGGTTCACCGCTGAATCATCGTGTTCGGCGCGGAAGGTCTGGTCTGACAGGGAACCGAAAAGACCGTCGGAAAGAGGCGAGCCTTCTGTAGACATGTTCCATCCTCGTTGGTCACCGGGTTGATCGCGGCCAGAACGTTCTTCCAGCCACGTCATCTGGCGAAAGAGGTGCACGCACTTCCCAATTGGGCCACAAGGCCCCCGAAAGGCTGCGCACGCGAGTCGTCGGACGGAGCGACAATGTCACCGAAGGCATCGGATGGGTTCGGCGTCCATGAGCTTTGTCGACCGACATCTCGAGTACTGTGGTAGCTACGAAGACTCCTGGCGAGTTTATTTTCGTTAATTCTTGCGACCTATTTCGGAACACGAGACCAGAGGCATCCAGGACGACCCGTTGTTGTCGTTTACTGTGCAATCGGTCCAATCCCGCGTCCTAAATTTTAACAATCTTTAACTGGCGACGCGGCCAGTTTCCGTCGATCGTCTCGTCCGCCAGATCGGCCCAGCCGATGCCGCGCCACCGATCGGAGCCCGTCATCGCATGGCTTGGCACCTGCTGAGCAGTCGCCTAGGGAGCAGAACCATGCGCAATGGCTACGTCACCACCAAGGACGGCGTTGAGATCTTCTACAAGGATTGGGGCCCGAAGGACGCCCTGCCGATCTTCTTCCATCACGGCTGGCCGCTCAGCTCGGACGACTGGGACGCCCAGATGCTGTACTTCCTCGGCAAGGGCTTCCGCGTCGTCGCCAGCGACCGCCGCGGCCATGGCCGCTCGGCCCAGGTGAGCGAGGGCCACGACATGGACCATTACGCCGCGGACGCCGCCGCCGTGGTGGAGCATCTCGACCTCCACAATGCCATTCACATCGGCCACTCGACAGGGGGCGGCCAGGTTGCTCGTTATGTGGCGAAGTTCGGCGAGCCGCAGGGCCGCGTCGCCAAGGCGGTGCTCGTCAGCTCGGTGCCGCCCCTGATGGTAAAGACCGCCGCGAATCCGGAAGGCACGCCGATCGAGGTGTTCGACGGCTTCCGCGCCGCACTCGCGGCCAACCGCGCGCAGTTCTACATCGACGTTGCCTCAGGCCCATTCTACGGCTTCAATCGCCCTGGTGCGACCATCTCGCAGGGCGTGATCGACAATTGGTGGCGCCAGGGAATGATGGGCAGCGCCAAGGCGCATTACGAGGGCATCAAGGCCTTCTCCGAGACCGACCAGACCGAGGATCTGAAGGCTATCTCCGTGCCCGTGCTGGTGATGCAGGGCGACGACGATCAGGTGGTGCCCTATAAGGCCGCATCGCTGAGGCAGGACAAGCTGCTGAAGAACGGCACGCTGAAGATCTATCCGGGCTTCCCGCACGGCATGCTCACCACCCATGCCGACGTGCTGAACCCGGACCTGCTCGCCTTCATCAAGGCTTGAACCATCGACCGCAGACGATGAGGTCGCGAGCGGTCAGCCTGCCGGTGCCACTCGATTGCAACTCGGCTGTTGAACGAGTCGGCGCTTTGACTGCACGACCTGCTCGAAGCCCTCCCTCTCCCTACGCCGGGTTCGTCGCTTGGCTTCTCGCAAATGGCTTTTCACCGCGACGGATCATCGGTCACGAAGCGAACGTGAAACTGCCCGCAACGAACGATTCGTTCGAAGAAAGAATGATTCCCTTTGTCGAATCATCGGTGCGTTCGGGGAAGAACTGGTCGGTGGAGCCGCTAGAACCATTCATGTTGCCAATGGCCGGAGACGCCGGGGATGCTGGGAGCCGTGACCGATCTCATCTGGGTGGCGCTGGGCAGTGCACTCGGCGGACCGTCCCGCTACTTCCTCTCCGGGCTGATCGACCGTCGCCTCGCCACGACGTTCCCGTGGGGCACGATCGTGGTGAACATCAGCGGCGCGACCATGATGGGCGCGCTGGCGGCCGCCGCCGCGGTGAAGGGGCTGCTGCCCCTCCCCGCAGCATGGGAATTCGCGGCGGTCGGGTTCATGGGCAGCTACACGACCGTCTCCTCGTTCAGCCTGCAGACGCTGATGCTGGCGCGCGACGGCGACTTTACCCGGGCGGGCGCCAATGTGGGCATCTCGCTGATCGCATGCCTCTCGGCTATCGCCGTCGGCTTCGCCGCCGCGACGTCCGTTCTGCCGTAGGAGAGCGCCGTGAAAGATCGCGTTCCGACGCAGGAGAGAGTTCAAGGTCATTCCTCGGCTGCGTGGAGGCTTGTCCCTTCGGTTGCCATGGGCGCGACGGCCGAACTGTATCTGGCGGTCAGCGCCGGGGCCGTTCTCGGATCGGTGGCGCGGGCACTTGTCGCGATCGTGGCGGTGGCCTCCCTGGGCGACGCCTTTCCGGTCGGCACGCTGTTCGTCAACGTCGTCGGCTCCTTCGTCATCGGCTATTTTGCCGCTCTTACCGGCCCGGGCGGGCGCATAATGGCCTCCACGCGCCTGCGCCAGTTCGTCATGACGGGATTCTGCGGAGGCTTCACGACGTTCTCCACCTTCAGCCTGGAGACGCTCATGTTCGTCCGGAGCGGCGACGTCCACCTGGCGGCGGCCTATGTCTCCGTCTCCATCGTCACCTGGCTGCTCGCGGTGTGGCTGGGTGCCACGCTCGCGATGCGCTTCAACCGCATGTGAGGGACGTAATCATGCAGGTGCCGACGCAAGCCATGCTGCTTCGGATATTCATCGGCGAGGACGATCGCGCCGAGGATCGACCGCTCTATGAGGCCATCGTGCTCAAGGCGCGCGAGGCGGGGCTCGCCGGGGCAACCGCATGGCGAGGCGGCATGGGCTTCGGAAGATCGAGCGTCCTGCACACCATGAAGCTGCTCCGCCTGTCCGAGGACCTGCCGGTGATCGTCGAGATCGTCGACGCCGAGGCGAAGATCAGGGCTTTTCTCCCGACGCTGCATGGCCTGATGGACGGCGGCCTCGTGACCATGGAGAAGGTCGAGGTTCTCAAATACGGGTCAGATGCGTCAGCAACCGATCGCTGATGACCGCGCCGCAGGAACGCCAACGGCCTCGCGACTATTTACGCGCACTCATGTGAACGCCGCTTCTCGTACCGCTTCCTTCCGGAAGGCACCCGGTGTCCGACCGGTCTCCTTCTTGAAGGCGCGATTGAACGCCGCCAGCGACTCGTAGCCAACGCTGCGCGAGACCTCGGCGAGGGCCGCGCCCCGCTTCCGGATCATCCTCGTTGCACGGTAGATGCGCCAATGGGTCAGGTAGTCGAGCGGCGTCCGACCGACGATCGCCTTGAACCGGGCGGCGAAGGCCGAGCGCGACATTCCCGCCTGTCGCGCCAGAGTTTCGACGGTCCAGTCACGCGCCGGCTCCGCATGAATCGCCCTGATCGCGTGCGCCAGGTTGCGGTCGGCGACCGCCCCCAGCCAGCCATGCGAGGGCCCCTCCGGATGCGATGCGAGAGCGCGGATGGCGTGCACGAACAACAGCTCGAACAACCGGCTCGTGACGGCCTCCGAGCCGAGCCCGGGCGCCTCCGTCTCGGCGGCGAGGAGCTCGAGAACGGACTGGAAGGCCAGCGATCGGTTCTGGTCCAGCTTCAGGTGAAGCAGTTTCGGCAGGACGTCGAGGAGCGGCTGCGCATCGAGCGCATCGATCTCAAAGGCGCCGCTGACGAAGGTGGTGAGCGCACCACCCCCGCCGAGCTCGATGCGGTGACCGACGCGCAGCTTCTCGACGTCGACGCAGTCGATCATCTGCGAACTTTCATGATCGAACAGGCGATAAGGCACGTCGTCGAGCATGATGAAGACGTCACCGCTGCGCAGGGGAATGGGATCGGAATTCCTCCCCGCCGTGAGGATTCCCGATCCTCGCACCACCAGCACGAACTTCACGGCCTGCTCGCCCTTGGACATGAAGCCCCAGGGCGCTGTCGCGTCGAGCCGGGTGAAGCTCGCCCTGCGGATGCGCATCTGCGTGAAAATTTCCGTCAAGGGGTCCATGTCCGGCACCTGTTCTGGACGATAGAGCAAAAACTTTGGCTCATCGATATCTATTCGTTCCGCCGCACCGGAGCAATATGTGCCGCAGAAGGAGACCACCAATGGATGCGACCAGAGACGACATCGAGCAGGTTCGGCGCGCCAAGGCACGCTACGCCCGCTTCCTCGACACCAAGGACTGGGATGGGTTCGCCGCGCTCTTCGAGCCGAACGTGCGGGTGCGCATGTTCGACCCGGCGGGAAACATCATCGTCTCCCATGACGACCGCGACAGCTTCGTGGAAGCCGCGCGGGACGGGCTGGAAGGCGGACAGTCCATCCATCAGATGCACAACGATGAGATCGATCGGGTTTCAGAGAACGAGATTTCCGCGATCTGGTCGATGGAGGACATGATCATCTTCCGTCCGGGTTCGGTGGGACCGGCGCGCATGCATGGCTACGGCCACTACCATGAGCTCTGGCGCCGCGGCCCCGACGGTTGGCGCATCGCGCGTCTCGAGCTTCGCCGCACCATCCTCGAATTCACCGAGAAGTAGGAGGCGACGATGACGGCAAACCCACTTCCCGCCGCTACGATGCGGGCGCTCGTGATGGCGCGCGCCGGAGGGCCCGAGGTGCTCGAGCTACGCGAGATCGTGCGGCCGCGCCTCACAGCCGATACCGACATCCTCGTTCGCGTGAAGGCGGCGGGCATCAATCCCGCCGACTGGCAGAACCGCAAGAATGGTGCGGTCTATGGCGATGGACCGACCGGCGCGTTCACGATCCTGGGGATCGATGGCACCGGCGTGGTCGAAGCGGTCGGCGCGGGCATCACGCACCTCAAGCCCGGCGACAAGGTCTGGTATGTCGACGGCGGCTATGCCGGTAATTTCGGCAGCTATGCCGACTACAAGGTGCTGAACGGCCATTACGCGGCCCGCATGCCCACGAGCCTCGGCTTCGTCGATGCCGCCGCGCTGCCGACCGTCGCGCTGACCGCATGGGAAGCCGTGTTCGACAAGGCCAGCGTCCGGCCGGGTGACTTCGTCCTGGTCCATGGTGGCGCCGGCGGTCTCGGGCACATCGCCATCCAGTATCTGCGCACGTTGGGTGCGCGTATCGCGGCGACGGTCTCGAGTGAGGTCAAGGCGGAGTTCGTCCGCTCGCTCGGGGCCGAGCTCGCCATCAATTATCGCACGCAGCACGTGCTCGCCACCCTCCGCGGATGGACCGGCAAGGAAGGCGCCGACACCGTCTTTGACTTCGTCGGTCACGAGAATTTCGCGCGCAGCTTCGACCACGTGGCGCCCTTCGGGACGCTGGTGAATACTGTCGTCTCGGCATGGCCGTCGGGGACCAATGCCGCCGCGGAGTGGAACAACCTCGACATCCGTTTCGTGAACATCGGCCAGCCGCAGATCGCTCGCGATCACGCCCGGCGCCTGCGCGCGGCGGCAATCCTCACGCAGGTGGCGGAGATGGTTGATCGCGGCGAGCTTCGGCCTCGCGTTGACCGGGTCGTTCCGTTCGAAGGCGTGGGGGCCGCGCATGACGCGCTGGAGGCGGGCGAGACGCTCGGCCGGGTCGTCCTCAACGTGTCGCTCTGATGGCGACGTCCACCCCCGTTGCCTACTGAAGGGCTCCACTACAGGAAGAATGACATGGATCTGCAACTTCACGGGAAGCGCGCTCTGGTGACCGGCTCGACCGGCGGCCTCGGGGAGGCAATCGCGAAGATGCTTGCCGCCGAAGGTGCGGCGGTCATCGTCCACGGACGCGACGAGCCCCGCGCCCGGGCGGTAGCCAGCACGATAGCCCATGATGGGGGGCGTGCTGACATCGCACTGGGCGATCTGACGAGTGACGAGGGAGCCGACGCGGTTTACGAGACGGCGTTGGCCCACGGAGAGGTCGACATCCTGGTGAACAACGCGGGTTTCTACGACCACCTCGATTGGAACACGGCGGCCCCGCGGAACTGGGCGGACACCTACGAAATCAACGTCATCGCACATGTGCGCATGATCCAGCGTTTCGTCCCCGATATGCGCAAACGAGGCTGGGGTCGCGTGATCCAGATCGGAGGCGGGCTAGCGGGACAGCCCTTGCCGTCTCTGCCCGACTATAGTGCCTCGCTCGCCGCCCGACACAATCTGGCGGTTTCCTTGGCGCGCGAGCTCAAGGATTCCGGCGTGACCTCCAACGTGGTTGCCCCGGGCGCAATCCTGGTACCCGCGGTCAGAGCACTGCTGGAACGGATCGCGCCGCGGCACGGATGGGGCGAGCGCTGGGAAGACATCGAGCGAGGCGCCGCGCGCGACCTGGTGCCGAACGACGTCGGCAGGCTCGGTCGACCCAACGAAATTGCCGCGGCAGTCGCATTCCTTGCAAGCGCGCACGCCGACTACATCAGCGGCGCGATCTTCCGGGTCGACGGCGGCACCATCCGCTCGGTCTTTTGAGCTGGCGGGAGCGTCTCGCATGCACACGATTGATACCGCTTACATTGACGGCTCCTTCGTGCCGACGAGCGGGACCGTGGCCGACATCGTCAATCCTGCGACGGAAGCCCTGATCGGCCGCGTTCGCTTGGCCGATAGAGACGATGCCCGGCGCGCCATCGCCGCGGCACGACGGGCGCAAGATGCTCTCGCCTCGACGACCAAGGCCGAGCGAGTCGAGATGCTCAGGCGCCTGGAAGCTACGGTCCTGGCGCGGAGCGACGATATTCGCGAAGCAACGATCCAGGAATACGGTGCCCCGCTCGCCCGGGCCCGCTTCGTAAGTGAGTATGCCTCCCAGGCCTTCGCCTACGCCGCCCGGACGCTCGAAGACTACGAATTCATCCGTCCCGCCGGGAGGGCCATCGTGCGCATGGAACCCGTCGGAGTTTCGGCGCTGATCGCGCCTTGGAACAGCGCCGCCGGTACGATCGCCAGCAAGCTAGCGTCCGCTCTTGCGGCCGCCTGCGCATCGATCATCAAACCCAGCGAACTCAGCCCGATCCAGGCCCATATCATGGCCGAGGCCTTTCATGCCGCCGAGCTGCCGCCTGGGGTCGTCAATCTCGTGGTCGGTACCGGCGCCGAGGTGGGAGATGAGTTCAGCGTCAACCCCGACGTGGCCAGAATTTCGTTCACGGGGTCGACGACCACCGGCAAGATCGTTGCCCGAGCCGCAGCGGGTGGTCTGAAGCGGGTCGGTCTCTCGCTGTCCGGCAAGTCCGCTTCGATCATCCTGGACGACGCCGATCTTGCTGTCGCGGTACCCCTCGCATTGGATGGCGGGTTCAACAACAACGGGCAAGCGTGCATCGCCGGTGCCAGGATTTTGGTACCCCGTGCGCTAATGCCCGACGTCATTGATCGGGTAAAGGCACACGTGGCGCAGCTCTGCGTCGGCGACCCGCGTAATCCGGCGACGACGATCGGCCCACTTGCGAACCGGATGCAATTTGATCGCGTCCAGCATTACATCCGCCGCGGCCTCGAACAGGGAGCGAACCTGATCGCCGGGGGCTTAGGCAGGCCTGATGGACTGACCTCCGGCTATTTCGCAATGCCGACCGTTTTCGCCGACGTGCACAATGGAATGGATATCGCGCGCGAAGAGATCTTCGGTCCGGTCCTGGTGCTCATCCCATATGAAACCGACGACGAAGCGGCGAGCCTGGCGAACGACTCTCTCTACGGCCTTCAAGCTTACGTCTTCTCCCGCCAGCGGGAACGAGCCCTGCGCCTCGCCGACCGTCTACACGCCGGAAGTGTCTTGGTGAATACGATCCGACCCGATCTACTGGCCCCATTCGGAGGCGTCAAGCAATCAGGTCTCGGCCGCGAGTTCGGGGTTTTCGGCCTGGAGTCGTTTCTCGAACCCAAGTCAATCATCGTCGAGTGAACATGCGCACCGCTCGAGGCCGCGCTCCGGGAACGTCCAGGCGTGCCGTCGGAGAGCGGATCAGTCGACGCAGCTAAGCATAAGGAAGAGATGTCATGTCCCGTCAAACCTGGTTCATCACCGGCGCCTCCAGCGGGCTCGGCGCGGCCACCGCGAAAGCAGCGCTACGCGCGGGCCACCGCGTGGCCGCCACCGCAAGAGACAGCGCACGTCTCTCAAGTCTGGCCGAAGCCGGAGGCGAGCGGGTACTCGCCCTCTCCATGGATCTGACCGTACCGGATCAGATCGAGGAGGCTGTCGCCGCCGCCGAGAGCTGGCACGGCATCGACGTGCTCGTGAACAACGCGGCGCTGGGCTATCTCGCCGCCGTCGAAGAGGGAGAGGACACCAAGATCCGCACTCTCTTCGAAACAAACGTGTTCGGCCTGGCGCACACCATCCGTGCCGCCCTTCCGGGCATGCGCCATCGGGCGGCGGGCACGATCATCAACGTGTCGTCCTTCAACGGCGTCGTCGCTATGCCCTCGCTCGGTTATTACAGCGCCACCAAGTTCGCCGTCGAAGGGCTGACCGAGGCTCTGGCGCAGGAGGTTGCGGCGCTCGGCATCAAGGTGTTGGCCGTCGAGCCCGGCGGCATCCGCACTGGTATCGTCGAACGCAACCTGCGCAGCCCACCCATCGAGGCCTATCGCGCAAGCGCTCACGCGATCATCGACCTTCTGGAGAACGACAGGGATGGCACGCTGGCTCCGGGCGATCCCGATCGCATCGCCGATATTCTCGTCCGGCTGGCGGAAACCGGCGACATGCCGCGCCGCCTCATTGTTGGCGCGGACGCCTGGGCCGGGATCACCGCGGCTCTCGACGCGCGCCGGGCCGAGTACGAGGCCTGGAAGGACCTGTCGCACGCCACGTCCTTCGCTTAACGACGGGCCGCTCGGCTGCCCGGCCGCTTCCTCATCGACCGGCAATGGGAACTCGGAAATGACGCGTATCGGGTTTGTGGAATGGCCGGACGGGCTGCTTCCGGAGGGCGCGGCGTGGGAGCGGATCGCCGGCGACCTGGACGAGGCGCGGCCCGACGTGCTGGTCACCAACGAACTGCCCTTTGGCAAATGGATCGCATCCGCGCCCGTCTTCGATGCCGCCGCCGCCGCGGCCAGCGTCGAGCTTCACCAGCGCGGCGTGGAGGCGCTGCTCGGGCTCGGCATTGCGACCATCGTGTCCTCGCGCCCCGTCCGGGAAGGGGACAGCCTCGCCAACGAAGCCATCGTCATCGAGCACGGCCGGGTACGTGCCGTTCACAGGAAGCAGTATTTCCCCGCCGAGCCCGGCTGGCACGAGACCGAGTGGTATGACGGGGATTCCTCGGGCTTCGAGCCTACCTCCATGGGAGGGATTACGGCCGGGGTGCTGCTGTGCACCGAACTGATGTTCAACGAACATGCCCGCGCATATGGCCGCGCCGGAGCGAGCCTGATTGCTGTGCCCCGCGCAACGGGCACCGACCAACGATCGTGGCAGATCGCCGGGGCGATGGCCGCTCTCGCGAGCGGCGCCTTCGTGGTCAGCTCCAACCGGGCGGGACGGGCGAACCCGAGCGGCCCGACCTTCGGCGGGCAAGGATTTGCCTTCGCTCCGGGCGGGCGTCTGATCTCGACCACGTCCCCGGGACGTCCGCTGTCGATCATCGAGCTGGATGTCCAGCGATCAGCCGACGCCCAGGCCTCCTATCCGGTTTACGTCGCGGAGTTGCCTCAAGGATAAGAACAAGTTCCACAACGACCCCGTAATGGCACGCGGCGCGCGGCCGCACCTGGTCGCAGCAACGGCGGACGTCCGTGCTGTCACCGATAGGATGTTCGACCGGGGGCTGATCAGTCTGACGGACGATCTCGACGTGCTGATCTCCCGGCACGCCAACGATCCCGATGGCGTGCGCGCCTTCATCAATCGGAGCGGACGCGCCATTGCCCCGCAACGGGCGTTCGAGCGTCCGCATCCGCACTTCCTGCGTTGGCATCGGGAGCACTGCTTCAAGCAGTGAGGCCAACTGCATCGTGACGCTGCAGCTGCATCAAACGCGCAACATCCCGGCGGATGCGCCGCAGTTCTGGCCATGGGAAATGCCGCCCCTCGGCGCCATCAGCACCGATGGCGATCAGCACGTCGAGCTTCGCGGCCAGACCGCGCAGAGACGAAGCCTGCGCTGCCAAGAGCTGCGCAATCAGGTGTTCCTCATCCGCCGAGGCCGCCTCCTCTTGCTGCCGAGCGACGGAGTAGCCAATAGCGTGATCCGCGTCGTCCCAACGCTGCTGATGTGCGCGCAGCGCCTCCGCGACTTCGGCGGGCCGAGTGCGAAGCGACGGCACATCGACCGCAAGCTCGTCGAACTGCCGCAGAGAGGTCACCCGCACCGGGACCGGCAACTCGGCCGCAGTAAGAACCGCCTGCGGAAAGCCGATCGTCCGCGCAAGTTCGGACTCCAGACGCTGCTGCTTCCGACACAGGGCGAGCGTACGCCGATGCGCGGCGCGCCACGCTTTCCACGCAATGACGGCGGCATCCGTCGTGCCGTCATCCTGCGGCGCGGCTGCGCCCGAACTGTTGAAGGAGGTGCTGCCGACCGACAGCAGGACGGTGGAGAGAACGGCCCTTCGGGATGGCCGGAACAGACTCGTGCTAATCTCAGAATCAGCCATGATCCGAGCTCCAAGCAGCTAGGGTTGTGGTCAGGCCAAGTGGAGTGTTGCAAGCGCTCTGCTTGGCCGCTTCGCGAAAATTCCAGCGAAGGAGAGCGAGTGTGAATCGCTCAGAAATTATGTCAAGGTGCTAATTTGTTGACGGCTGAACAGGTGCGGATGGGGCGGGCGGCACTTCGATGGGGCGTCCGGGACTTAGCAAAACACGCGGGCATAACTCCCGCCACGGTGACGCGGATCGAGAGTGGCTTCGCCGCGCACGACAGCACGTTGGCGACCATTCGAAGTGCATTCGAAGCCGCCGGCATCGAGTTTATTCCGGAGAATGGGGGCGGCGCCGGCGTACGCTTCCGCAAGCCATCAGCGTCAGCTTAAGGCCGCGATTGTTGCATCAAATGCACCAAGCAGTTGCGAGCTTAGTGTAGTTCAGCGGCAGCATCACTGCGATGTTTCTGCACGGTGACGGGCACCAATTCGCATCTCTAACGCAGGTTTGACGGCAGCGCGGCGGCGGCCCAATCGGCCTTTGACCGCGAACTCGCGGCATCAACGATCACTCGCGACAGGCCGGCCGTAGCAGCTGCGGCGATGCTAGCGCGTCACAGGTTGACTCGGGCTGCCGCCAACGTTGCTCGGCTGCTTCTTCGTAGTATGTTTGGCGCACCGGCTCCGTTTAGGTGCGGCCGTAACAAAGAAGAAGGAATTGAGCGCAAGATAAAGCGATCTGTCGATCGCAATGTCTGGCGACATTATCTAGATGTCTGCACATTGGTTTTTGCAGTGTGGAGGAAGGTGCGGAGGCTAGTGTGCAAGGTGCTGGCGAGGCGGCCGGCTGAGCTAAGGCTCTGAACAGGATTATGTTTGTCGGTTGGGAGTGCAATGTGCGCTCCACCCTTTGCCCGCTATCGCAAGCCTTTGCACGCTGCTCTGCGAACCCGCCTTTTCTACGCTTGAAGCTTTGAGGCGATGCCGCTCATCGTGCCGGCATGGCACAGGAAGACAGCGACAAGTTCCGGGTTCGGCCCGGCCGGATCCGCCAGCGCGGCACGCGAGGAAGTAGCTTTGCGAAGGTGCCGTTCCGGCGCCAAGTCGAGATTGCCGTGCGCGAGGCCGGCGGGTGGTCAGGCCGGAAGGGAGGCGGACGTTACAACGCCCGCGGTCGCGGGGTCCGGGCGGCGGGTACGCTCTCCAGTGTCGATCGTGGCTGGAAGGCCGATGCTGGTGGACGACACCGCTCGCGCCGCGTGGTGGTCAAGGCGCGGGTGGTGAAGCTCGGCGTCGTCCGTGGCCGCGGCGGGAGGAAGACGGTCGGCGCTTCCGCCAAGGCGGTCGACGCTCATCTGCGCTATCTCCAGCGCGATGGCGTGACGCCCGACCGGCAGAAGGGTCGCTGCTACTCGGCGTCCGAGGATGAGGTCGACGGCAAGGCCTTCCTGGAGCGCGGCCGCGAGGACCGCCACCAGTTCCGCTTCATCGTCGCGCCGGAAGATGGGCTGGAGCTCGGCGACCTCAAAGGCTTCACCCGAGAGCTCATGGGACAGATGGAGAGCGATCTCGGGACGAAGCTCGACTGGATCGCGGTCGATCATCACAACACCGGTCATCCCCACACCCATGTGCTGGTGCGTGGCGTCACCGATGAAGGACGCGCTCTCACCATAGCAGGCGACTACATCGCCCATGGCATACGCCATAGAGCCAGCGACATCGTCACCCGCGAACTCGGCCCGCAGAGCGAGATCGAGCTTCAGCAGAAGCTCGTCTCCGAGGTGGGAGCTGAGCGGCTTACCCGACTGGATCGCCTCTTGATCCAGGAGCAGGAGCGCGAGGGCTTTGTCGATCTGTTCACCAGCGGCAATCGGCTGATCCGCGAGAACCGCGACGTGCTCATCGGCCGGCTGCGCAAGCTGGAAGCCTATGGCCTCGCCCGAGAGGATTTTGCCGGAGAGTGGATGGTCTCGTCACGCACGCAGGCCACGCTCATTGAGATCGAAGCGCAGAACGATGTCATGCGCTCCATACATCAGGCACTCAAAGACAATGGCATTGCTGATGAGCGTGGCAGCAGCCAGTATCGTCGCCATGGGCAGGAGCCGGACCAGACGCTGACCGGCCGGGTGCTGGGCAAGGGGCTGGCCGGCGACGGCCTCAGCGAGGCCAGCTATCTCGTGATTGATGGCGTCGACGCCCGCGTCCACCATGTCGAGTTCCCGGACGCCAGCAGGCTCGACGAGCTCCAACGCGGCATGATCGTCGAGGTGACGCCGCCGATCACCCAGCCGCGTGTTGTCGATCTCAACATCCAGCAGAACGCAGATCAGGATGGCATCTACAGTCCGGGCACCCATCTCGCCCGCATCCGCGACCGCTTCGCCGAACAGGGCAAGGACCCCGAGGCCTATATCCGCTCGCATATCCGCCGGCTGGAGGCGCTCCGGCGCGCCGGCCATGTCGAGCGCGTTCATGCCGAGCACTGGACCATTCCGAAGGATCTCCCAGAGCGCGGGCTGGCATACGACCGCTCGCTTACCGGAGAAGGCCCGGGCATCAAGATCGCCTCGCAGCTCTCGCTCGACCGCCAGATCAGCGCCGACGGCGCCACGTGGCTCGACCGGGAGCTCGTCGCGCCGACACCGCGCTCACCAAATGCCTTTGGCAGAGACGTCACCCTCGCTCTCGAACAGCGCCGAGCCACGCTGGTCGACATGGGCTTCGCCACCCGCGGCCCCGGCGGCGGCATCGAGGCGCCCGATCTTATCAACCGTCTCCAGCGTCGAGAGGTCGAGCGCGTTGCTGCCGACCTCGCCAAGTCCACCGGTCTGGCCTACCGCCCGTCTGGCCGTGGCGAGTATGTCTCGGGCACTGTCACCCGCCAGCTTCAGCTGATCTCCGGGCGCTTCGCTATGCTGGAGGACGGCCTCGGCTTCCAGCTCGTGCCCTGGCAACCGGTTCTCGACAAGCAGATCGGCCGTCACATCTCAGGCGTCATGCGCGGGGATGGCGGGATCGAGTGGAGCATCGGTCGGCAGAGGGGGTTGGGGTTGTGAACGCTCGGTCCCAAGCTGATGTCGCTCCCGGATGGAATAGTGCCGATCGGCGTCACCCCGCCCACAACAGCAGTTCAAGAAGGGATCTTCTGCGCAGAACAGAGTGCCGGTCAGCCACCACTGCCTCAAGGCTGGCGCTCCGCGCCACCGCTCACGCGGCTGCGGCCTTGACCCAGCCGCGGCAGACCGGCAGGGGCTGGTCATCGCGAAAGGAGTGTTGTGAGCAGCCTCTCACTTCCGATGGGATTTTGGACGCGGAGGATACGCCGGGAGGACACGTTCGCAGCGGCTATCACCAATGACGGTTTGGGGGCCGTATCCTGCCTGTCCGGTTTTGGTGGCCCAAATGAGGGAACCTGCCGCTCGGTCGCACAATTCTGGCGGTAGATTTCGCGCGCCATCTCGGACATTCGCGACCGCTACGGCGCTGACAGGACGCTGCTTCCGCTAGCCAGGCTTTAGTCGTCGGCCTTGTCGAGTGCCGAGACGCGATCCAAGATGCCCCTAGTCAGCTGAGCGATTGTCCTCGAGGTGGAATCGCCATCGTGCTACGCTCAATCGAGTCATCATTTTGTATTCTGAGAGCAGCTCGTGAAATGTTCCTGAAATCGATCCTAGGCGAACCTCTCGACTCGCAAATGGAGGGCACCGTATTAACCGGCGCTCCACCCGCACCCGGACCGATTTCTAAGAAGCATTTCACCGTCGTCGGCATGTTCGCTGGCATCGGGGGGCTCGAATGCGGTTTTCATCAACACGGTCATCGGAGCGTCCTGCTCTGTGACGCAGACGATCGCGCCCGTGCGGTCCTCGCCAATCGCTTCCCCAAAGTGCAGATAAGCGACGATGTTCGCACTGTGGGCAAGCTGCCTGACTGCGATGTCTTGACCGCGGGATTCCCCTGCCAAGATCTCAGCCAGGTTGGTCGCAGGAAGGGAATCTCGGGGCCAAACTCGGGCCTGATCGACGTACTGCTTGAGCTTCTCCGGAAGGCTAGGCCGGGGCCTGCATGGCTGGTTCTTGAGAACGTTCCATTCATGCTCAGCCTCGATGGTGGACGCGCCATCGATCGGATCGCAACCGAGCTTGAGGCGATGGGTTTCATGTGGGCCTATCGCACCGTGGATGCGCGCTCCTTCGGCCTGCCGCAGCGACGCCGGCGGGTGGTGATCCTCGCCTCTCGCGTAAATGATCCACGGCCGGCCCTGCTCGGAATCGACGCCCGTGCGCCGTTGATCGACAAACGCGGGGTACATGCGTGTGGCTTTTACTGGACGGAGGGCAACACCGGCATTGGATGGGCCATCGATGCGACACCTCCGCTCAAAGGTGGGTCATCACTGCACATCCCATCGCCGCCGGCCATCTGGTTCCCGAGGCGTCGATTGATCGGCGTGCCCTCAATCGAGGATGCGGAACGCCTACAGGGGTTCGATCCAAAATGGACGGAGGTTTGCGGCGAGGATGCTCGGCAGGCTCGCCAACGCTGGCGTTTGGTCGGCAATGCCGTAAGCGTACCCTTCGCCGCGTGGATCGCGGAGCGACTGCAGCACGCGGGCGAGTATCATAGCGACGACGAACCCTTGCTCACCGGGACCCGCTGGCCGAGTGCCGGTTGGGGATGCGAGGGCCAGCGAGGCCGATCCACGGTGTCGGAATGGCCGGTCGCCCGCCCACAGCAGCACCTCGCCTCATTCCTATCTGGAGTTGTGAAACCGTTGTCCCGCAAGGCTGCGTCCGGCTTCCTTTCCCGGCTTGAACGAAGCACCTTGCGATACGAGGAGGCTTTTCGCCTCGATCTCCATCACCATATTGCAGTGCATGACGCGGCCGAAGCGTCTTGAAGCCGTCGCACCGGCGACCTCTAAACGGATGGCAGCGACAACGGCACGCGACAATTCACGCGAGCGCGCCCTGCGTTCCGAGCTGCACCGCCGAGGTCTGCGGTTCCGCCTACATCAGCGCTTACTGACAGGCTCGCGTCGTACCGTCGATATCGTTTTCCTGGGTGCGCGGACGGCCGTCCTTCTCGATGGATGCTTCTGGCATGGTTGCCCGACGCACGGCACTTGGCCGAAAAATAATGCGGTGTGGTGGCGCGAGAAGATCGAGGCCAATATTGCCCGCGATCGAGACACCGACCGCAAATTGATTGAAACGGGTTGGAAGGTGATGCGCATCTGGGAGCACGAACCGATCGCGGCCGCGGCCGACCGGATCGAAGCCTCGGTGAGGGCGGCCAGCGGTCGTATCGAGGGGAAGCGCGTCTGAGCTTCAAGAGCGGCTCAGATGCGTTGGCTTTCCGGATCGCGCATACCACAGGAGGCTATCGCACTTCTGGGTCACGGTATGAAAACCGTGCTGCGATGGCCGGATATAATCATGACTTTCGGCCCTCATCGGACGTGGCGGTGGGCGCTGGATCATATGAAGACCAAGCTTCACCGCGTCTGCGTCCTTCAATTGCGATGAGAACAGGGAGTGCCCGTCCTCCTCGAATCCAATAAGGCCGTGATCGAATAGGAAGTCGGCGTGCGGGGCCAGCATAAGGCCGTTGAACCCGTCGAGCCGTTCGGCTGCCGTTCCGCAGGCGCGCCATGGCTTGATATGGCTGGGGATCAGTAGGCTGGGCTTATCGACTCCAGTGATGCGGCAGCTCGGCTCGACTTCGAGGACACGCTTGCGGAAGAGGCCTTGCCCGCGACGTGCGCGGGTCAATTGTTCGCGAACCGTGGCGTCAAGTGAGGCGTCATCGAGGATGCTACGCTCGACTAGGTCGTCGAGGGTCGTCGCGAAATCCGCGTTCGTGGTGCTCGGTACGGCTAGAAGATCGAGGTGAGGAAGACGCGCAGCTTCTAGGATTAGATCGATGACACCTCGATCGACCTCGGCGAGATACGCTTTCTGGTTGCCATTGCCGCTGAGAGGTTGGATCGGGGAATGAGTGGGTGGTAGCAATGGTGCCAGGCGAGACAGCAAGTCCTTTGGTCGTACAGCCAATTCGGTGTCGAGCCATTGCACAGGCAACAGCCATCCGACCGCGCTCCAATACGCGCCGATCCTGCCAAATTCCTCGGGTTTCGGCGCACTGATCGCGAAGTCCGCGACGATGCCAATTCCTCCGACGCGTCCCTCCGCGTAGGAGAGGACGATATCGCCTGGTGATGCGGCGCGCATGTTGTCGTAGAATCGGCTACGAGCACCATTGGCCTCGGTCACGGGCGACCAGAGATAGCCGCCCGCGATCTCCTGGCGCATCGTCTGCGCGTGGTTGACCCACCAGTATCGCACCGCGCGATCATGTCTTCTTCGTTCGCGATTTCAAAGCGCCTAATGCAGACGCCTTGGTTCTTCGACATCCGCAATCAGGGTGAGCGGTCGACGATCGAGCGGATATGCCCCCTTCGCAACGGCCAACCAAGGCTCTCAAGCTCCGCGGGCTCCAGCCCGAATGCCGTGGTTTCACAACCGTTCGCGCGATCAATCCAACCTCACAGCGAAGAACGTGCCATTGGGTCCGTTCTCGACCACGAAGGGTGATTGAACGGCGGCGAGCTGCATCTGTAGTGATGCCAGCGGATCGAAGGCGACCACCCCCTGGGTGGTCCATGAGCCGACTCCTTGATCGAAGAATATTGTGCCGGCCCCCCCGCTGGTTCGAAAGTCGAGCCGGCGCCTGTGCGGCAGGTGCTGGTGCAGACGCAACTTGGCCGACGGCGCGACCATCGCCAACATGTGGCGGAGGACCGCGTCACGATCAACGACGTCGGGCCAATCGTCCCTCACCGTACGACCAGCTCGCGGTCGACGACCGTCGCGACGTTGGACCAGCGTGTCCACGTTGATGATCGTATCGACGTTCGCGAATCCGGCGAGAAACTCGGTAA
Organism: Ancylobacter oerskovii; assembly: GCF_018390555.1. GTDB lineage: Bacteria > Pseudomonadota > Alphaproteobacteria > Rhizobiales > Xanthobacteraceae > Ancylobacter > Ancylobacter oerskovii. The sequence continues at coordinate 370,922 of NZ_JAHBGB010000006.1, forward strand.
CGAGCCGCGCGACCAGGGGGCTGAAAAGATAACGATCCGAGTAGGTGAGTTCGAGACAGGGCTCCGCGAAGACGGCCTTCAGGGCATCGTTCCGCATCATCATTGCGCGTCTGAGCCGCTGCCCGAAATCGGTCGCCGGTCCGTCAATCTCCTGTGACACTTCGAAAATGGTCTCGTGCACGCGCTCGATCAACAGCGCACGAGAATCGATAGGAACGGCGTCCTGCTCCGAAGGATCGACCGGGCCGCGCACGACGGGCGCGGCCGAGGTGCTCGCCCAGGTCGCGGCGATGCGATAGGCTGCGGCGTCGAACGATCGCCAGGCCGTCACACGATCGCCACTTCTCGTGACGGAGAGAAGATCACGTTCGGCGCTGGACACGCCGCGCAGGACTGCGCGCGCGCGCTCGATCCAGAGCGCGATGCGCCGCCGGGTCACGGCGTCGGCGCCGGTCACGGCGTCTGCATCGACCGAGACGATTACGGTTCTTCCACGCGCGCCCCATCTTTCGACGATCGGCGCCATTGGCCATGCATCGAAATCCCATTCCTGCGGGCTGCCGTGAAGGACGACGGTCAATTCGGTCTTCGGATCCGCGGACATGCGTTCGTTGAGGGCGTCGGCGAGCGGCGCGGCTTCGTACACCGTCGCATCTCCGAACAGGCTATGCTGATCCGGAAGGGCGATTCGATCGATCGTAGCGGCGAGCAGCGCCGCGGCGCCTGCGCGATCCGTCGCGTCGGCTACGTGTTGGGCGTCCGGCGCCAGGACACAGCCGGGACAGGCGCGTTGGGCGTCGGGATCGCCGCACCGTCCTGGGCGCGCGCAGTCCAGATGGGCCGCCGCCTCGCGCAACAGCCCCACCGGATCGCGCGAAATGGTCGTCGAGAAACCGGCGCCACCACTCGCCCGATCAAAGACGACGGCGCTGAAGTTGTCGCGGCCGCGAACGTTCGGCGCAGCCGGTGCCGCGAAGCCCATTTCGTCGGCATCGATACCGAGGCGATCCGCTACCGCCTCACGCAGCGCGAGCGCGAGGGTGAGTGCGATGTCCCTGGATCGACACTCGTAAAGCTGAATCTCGCACAGATCGGTTCGGATCTCGTGGCCGAGCATGAGATTGCGCGTCACGGCATAAGGCGCGAACTCAGGCGCGCCGCTGCAGGTGACCTGATCGATCGCAGTGGGTGCGCCTCGCAGCGGTCTGTGCAGGGACAGTCCCGGTCCCCCGGAGGCCTCGGGCTCCGACTCGGCGCGGCCGCAGTGGAGGCACAAGGCATAACCATGGCCATAGTCGCCGGGATTGAACCAAAAGACCGTCCCATCGGCGCTCGCCCGAACCCGTCCGACATCGGGGTCGGGTAGCGAACGCCAAGGCGCCTCTCGCGCGGACACCCAGGGATCGACGACCTTGCTACTCCCGACGTCCGATGGATCGTCGTGCACGTTGAACCGGACGTCGACGGAGAAGCCGCTCGGACTGAGATACCGTCTGGCTTCCAGGTTGCTCGATCCGCATTCGATACATGGCGTCTCCTCGACGGCGGAAGGCTTCGACGCGAGCGCGCCGCAGGTCCTACAGGACCACATGGTGCGAAGGCTCTGGATCTCGCGCAGGCCGGCTTCCGAGACCGGTCGCTGCCAGTTGAGCGTCACGCCGGATGATTCTCGAACCACGCCGTCCACCACGATGCCGCGTCCCGGCGCGTATTCGTATATGCCGACCTCGCGAGAGCGCGAGGGATAGCCGCGGCCGAAACTGCGCTCCTGGGCCTCCTCGCCGGCGTCGGCCGCACGCTGCTTCGCCGCCTTCTCGCCAGCGGTTTCGGTGACGAATTGGACGACATCCGTGGGAAATCCGTAGGACGGAAGGAATCCCCGTCCCGCTAACTCGCCGAGCAGATATCCGCGTTCGAGGCGCCGACGCTGGAGCTCGCGAGCCTTGTTGACCGCTGCGAGTTCGACGTCCCCGGTCGGCGTGGCAGGCACCTCGGCCGCGAGCGCCTCCCATTCGGAGTGCATCTCCGCGGAAATGCGGCCGATTCGACCGCGGAGAACCTCGATCAGATCCCAACCCGGCGCGACCGGTGTTCCTGCGAGGAGCGTGGACAATTGCTCGTTCGTCCCGGGGTCGCTGGGTACGGTGTCGAGCCACGCCAGGAAGGCGATGGCCGGTACCTGCTCTGAGTGCGGGATTGTATCGTTCGAGAGTCCGAAGAATGTACCGTTGGTGAGCTTGTGCAGCTCGGCGCCCAAGCCGGCGAGGAATCTGGCTAGCAGCAGGGCGGCCGCGTGGCGCGTCGCGATCGTCGGGCTCTCAAGGCTAACCCGCGGCGTCTTGACCTGGCGCAAGAGATAGTCAAGCGGATTGGCGATCGTCATACGGTCAAGTGGGCGGTCCTTGCACAGCGTCAATCCCACCGCGATGGGCTGCCGCTGTCGCCCTGCCCGACCGACGCGCTGCCGATAGTTGGCGATCTCTGGCGGCGCGTTGCTGTTCAGGACGGCTTCGATGCTGCCGATGTCGACGCCCATTTCCATCGTTGTTGAGCAGCCGAGAACGTTGATCTGTCCGGCCTTGAACTCACGCTCATACCGTCGAAGCGTCGTGCTGGCCTGTTGGGCCGAATGCTCGGCGGCGCGAAGCCAGGGCGAGAATTTCGCTGCTCTGTCGTGCTGATCACCCCATCGCCCGGCATCCCGCAATTCTCTCACGATCGGATCGTCGGCGAGCCAGCCGTCCAACGTGTCCTCGTCCACCGCGAGCCCGGCCGGATCCCTGCGCCAGGGATAGTGCAATGTCGGCATGGTGATCGGGGTGGCCGTCGGATGGACTCCATCAACGTCATAAGGGCTCAATCCGCGCAATGTCGTATCGAGGACGCGGCGCGTCGTTGGACACCAGAATGCCTTTTCGACTTTTGCTACGGAGAGGGCTCCAAGTTTCAGGCGATAGCCATTTTCGGTCTGCGTCATGAAGCGCAGGAGCGTGCGCCACGCATCGCCGAGGACCTCCGCCACCTTGTCCTTGTCCGAACGATCCTCTGGATCGAGACCAACGGCCTGGAAGAGCAACCGCACGATGCGAGTCAATCGTGGCCCGTAGGGGTTGGGCCAGAGCCTTTCGTAGCGACTGGATTTCTCACCGGGCGCCCAGGGTCTGACCTCGATGTGGCTCTGCCGGCGATCGATCCAGTTCAACCACCAGCGCTCGAAATCGAGCGCGACGTTGGTTCTCAGGAAGTGGGTGACGAGCAATCGCAGGAGATCCCGCCAATCCGCTTCGGTCAGCCCCATCGCACGGGCCGAGGCTGGTAGCGGCACGGTGGCGTCATCGATGCCGGGTAGCTCGAAGCGAAACAGGCCGAGCGTTTCAGCCGAATTGGCCCGAACGGGTCGCCGCATAGCCTCGCGATAGAGGAGGAATTCCGCAAGGGTTTCCGGGTCGTCGAACCGCGGATCCCGGTTCGTGGTCGTCCAGAGCGCGCGCAGGAAATGGTCGACGGTCGTGTGGGATGCCAACCGCCGCACGAGATCACGCCACGGTTTAGCGCCGCCGTCCGTCAACCGAGAGCGCTCCTGCTCAAGGTCGTGGGCCATCTTCGTGAACAGAGCATTGTCCGGATGCTTTCGCAGGCCATCGATCTGCTGGTTCAACTCTCCGATCCTCGCCGGATCGGCCGCCGGCCGTTCCTGAGCGAACTGGTAGATGAAACCACGCACGAAGGTCCGTTCCGAGGCGATCTGGACGTTCGCGGCGTGACGCGCGGTCCCCTGTCGAGCATCGGTGAACGTGATGAGCCGTCGGCCGTCGAAGGGCAGCGGTTCGATCGCGGTCGTTTCCGGAGACAGATCCGCCAGAAACCCTGGCGTGATCTGGGCCATAAGGAAGGGGGCGCCGGCAACGACGGGACGCATGGCGCCCCTCCTAGGATCGACGCGACTTGGGGCCTTGCCGCATGTCGGACAGATCGAGATATCGGGGCTAGCAGCGAAGGTGAGCCGCCGTTCCGCTGTCGTGTCCAAGATTCCGGTGGCGAGGTCCAATTCGAATCGCATCGAACCGGCCTTGACCGGCAGACCGAGGTAGCGGCGAGAGACGATCGTGGGAGCATCGGCAGTGGTAGCCTCTTCCTCCTCGTCCTCCATCACCTCCGCAGGATCCTCTCGTTCGAGTGTCTGTTCGAAGCCGTCCTCGTCATTACCGTCGCTCCAAGGCGCAATCCGTGAGGCGTTGTCGTATTCCTCAGCACGTAGGGCACCGTCGCCGCACAGGGTGCAGCAAACCCATTCGAGAACGATCGACGAGCAATGCGGGCAATGCTCGTGTGCATCCGAGAAGATCGCGCCATACGGCCAATCGGAGCCCTCGTGACGGGATGGGCTCTCAGGGCATTCCGGGTCGATGCACGCCCAAAGACCGGCGATGGTCCTATGAAAGAGATGGACCCGATTGGGCAGGATGGAGTCGCTACCAGACTCGGCCATCACCGGATCCGCGTGCGGGTCCTTCGCTCGCGCCGCTTCGACGAGCATCGCGGTCGGATCGGCCGGCGCTCCGGCGAGCTTCGTCACGCGTTCCGACCAGTCCCGCCAGGAGAAGATCCTACCGCTGCGCAACTCCTCGCGCGTGTCGCGCAACAGGCTCGACCCCGCGAGGATTCCGCCACTGATCTCGGGCGCGAGACCGGACAGATCACCAGAGTCGATGCTGCGAGCGTCGTATCGCGTTGGGGCGGAAGGCAGCGGCGCCCGGTGACCTTCGACGACGTGGATCGCCTCGGCGGGGGCTCCCGATAGATCTTGCAGAAAGCGATGTAGGTCCGCTTTGGCGTTTGCACCACCAATCGTGGCCGAGGTCGCAACGTATCGGATGTCGCTCGGTTGGCGCCCGAACGCGAGCGCGACGCGTCTGAGCAGGAGCGCGATCTCCGCCGCCTGCGCTCCCATGTAGGAATGGGCCTCGTCGAGCACGATGAAGTCAAGCTTCCCTTGCGAGGCGGCGAGGATCGGCGCGTCGTTCTGACGGATGAGCATGTATTCGAGCATCGTGGCGTTCGTGACGAGCACCGGGGGCGGCGACGCCCGAAGGGCCGTGCGGTCGCCGACGCGCCAAGGCTTTTCCGTACGCGAAGCCGCGCGCACAGCCTCCGGGGTCTCCCCGTTGTAGAGGCAGTAGCGCAGGCTTCCGCCGAACGGCTCGAACCATCGGCTGAGCCGCTCCTCCTGACTGCTGATGAGCGCATTCAGTGGATAGAGCATCAACGCGCGCACACCGTCGATCGGCCGCCTGCCGTTATCCGAGAGCCGCACGAGACGATCGAGGATGGGAACCAGGAAGCACTCCGTCTTGCCGGAACCGGTGCCGCTCGACACGATAACGGAGGTTGGATCCGCCGATGTCAGCAGCTTCCAGGCTCGTGCCTGATGGACATAGGGCGGGAAGGATACGGTACGCAGTACGTCGATCGTTCCGGGATGCAGGATCGATGGATCGAGCGCATCCCACCCCCCCTCCAGGGGCAACCAGGGAAAGGCGCCTTCGATGAACGGCTCCGCGATGAGTGAGCCCTCCACGCCAGCCGGCGCGGACCAGATGCCGCGCAGGTGGCGGGCCAATGTTCGGGATTTCGGCCGCAGCATGCCGAGGATGGCGTCGGCGGCCTGCGTTGGCAGTCGCGTCATCATTCGATCGAGATCGATCATGCCCGTCCCTGTCCCATCGTCGTGGCCTCTCGCAGTCGCTTCTCGATGCCGACCGGCACCATCGTCTCGAAATATTCCGGATCGAACAGCCAGACATCCCGACATCGTCGAATCTCTTGGACCGAGAGGTCCATCCGTCCGGCGGCGTGATCGGCTATCGCCAACGGTGTCGCGATGGTCTCGGCAAATCGCTCGTCATAGGGTTCGAAGTGGCGTTGCTGCGCCATCAGAGCGCGCGGCGACAACAGACCGCGCGGTGGAATATCCGTGTCGTCGTGGCGTGCGATCAGGCGATCTATTTCGGAACGGGTGCCATGGCCGACGGGGACCTTCAGAAAATTTCCTTCGCTGCTTTCGATCGTCCTCCCCGCGCGTGCCATTTCCGCCGTCACGAGCACGAGGAAGACAGCGCGGGCATGACCTGCCAGTTCGGGGCGGAGGGCAACGATCTCGCGAAGGGCAAGCAGGATGCTGCGATAGGTGATGGTATCATCGATTCCCGCATCGGCGAGCCGTCGTCGCGTGTCCGCGATGCGGGCTGCGAAAGCCTCCAGCCAATTGGAGATCGTGGTCGATGACCAGAGGAAAGGCAGGTCGCGTTGGAGGTCGAGCAGGGCGGCGCGCTCATCGAGCGAATCGCAGCTCGCCAACAGAAGTGTTGCAAGCGCGGGAGAGCCGTCAAGCGCTTTGATCGCGTCTATCGAGGAGATCGGGAGCCCCTCGCGGCGAGCCACGGTCAAGAGGGTAACGATCGTTCTCCGATCGAGCGACGAGAGCTGATCGGCCTGCGCATAAGCCCGGACAAATGCCACCGCCCTTGCAGCCGAAGCGTCCGTACCGATAGCTCGCTCCAGAAGCGTTTGCTCGTCTTGGAAAGATCGCGGCGCGGCGGGGACGATGCGCGGGCGTATCCTCGCGCCATTCCGGCGGTGTCCATAGACGAGCCAGGGCCCCGCAGGCAGAGCCTTCGAGAGTTCCGCCCGCATGGTGGCCTGGCTCGCTGGTGCGGACACGGCAACCGTTCCAGCCGAGGGATGTGCTAGGGAGAATGCCTTCAGCTCAAGTCCATGTGTTGTTGCGAGCACCGAAAAAGCATTGGGTCGCGGGGCGTCGAACGGATCGACGTCCTCCGCATACCAACGCACCTCCGCGATCTGCTGGCCCGCGCCGATGGCACCGACCGCGATACGCGCGTCGAGACTCTCGGAGCTCCCTAGAAGCTGGTGGATCGTATCGGCGAATGTCGACAGGGGAACTTCGCCCGAAATCGTCCGAACCACGGCCAGCCTCGGGGCGTCGATCGCGCGAAGTTCCAGGGTCAGGGAAACGTCCCTGGTTGAGCGGATGCGGACACCCTTCAAAGCATCGAGCGAGAGAATCGAGCGCGGGGACATCGGGCGATCGGATGAATCGACGAGACAAAGATCATAGCTCGGGTCCGATACGGTAATCGCGAGTTCTGCATCCCAGCGCGGTCGTAGAACGATCGTTGCGACGCCGCTCGGGGGACCGAGCGTGACGATAGCCGCGTCGCGGTCGAACGCGACGGTCAGATTCCCAGAGGCACCGGCTGATAGAAGACGGGTTCGGAGGCCCTCGACCCGAAGTTGGCGTCGGACGGGATCGATGCTGACCTCGAAGTCCGGTGGAACGATGGCAGCCCCCACCGTCAGGCGCAATTCGCCGTTCTCGATGATCGCCAGATCGACGTTGCCCCATGGACGAGCATCTTCGATCGACTGCCATGTCCCGCGCCCTTTCGGTCGCCAACGCATGTTGGTGCGCCGTGGCGCCATGAGATGGCCGTCGCGTTCGATCCAACAGGTCGGCACGCCCCTGAATACAGATTCTCGCACGCCGCGCAGCAGATCTCCTATGAGCACGAGACGTGCGTCGACCGTACTTTCGGCGCTCGTTCGCCAGGACCACGTAGTATCGTCCAGGCGAAAGCGCGCCCTTCCGGAGAACGCGACCAATCGGCGGTCTGATCCGATCACCGCACCCAGATCCTCGAAGCCCGCGGAGAAGGAAACGGCTTCGAAATATTGTCGTTTGACAGCGAGGGCGAGCCTCGATCGGGTTGTCTGTACCGGGGACGGCCCGAGGACGCGCAGGCTTACGGGCCTTCCCTCTTCATCGAGTTGCTCGATGTCTAGCGCGACGACAGGATCCTTAAGCGCTTCGCCGCCAGCGGCAACGAATTGCGAGATCGTCGTCGTACCGGCCTGGACGAGCAGACGCGCTTCGTCCTTTAGCGCGAGAGCGGCGTCGAACCGCGCGACGAATGCCCTCAATTCATGGATCGGTCCGTCGTCCTGGTCGAACGTTTCGATCGCGGCGACGGCGACCATTTCGTCACAATAAGGAGAGCAAGGAAACACACGAAGGCGCCGACCGTCGCGAACCGCCGCGGCGACCGAGTTTGGCAAACGACGAAGGTCGATATTTCCCGACAGACCAAGTGTGGCGCGCGCCTGCCACCCATCTCTGGCAAGAACCAGGCGTCGGGTCACATCGAGTGCGGCACTGCCATCCTCTCGTGTTCGAACGATCCGTTCGACCAGCCCACGAATGTCATCGCACTCGACATCGAACGGCAACTCGTCGCGCCAGCCTGGTCGGCATCCATCGAGAAATTCTACGGGATCTCCGCCGGCATCGCCCGGCGGGAGCAGCCGTCGCAGTTCAACGATCTTGTCGCACAGGTCGACAGCCGGATCGAATAGCGCTTGAGCCAGACGCTCCGATACTCGCCACGCCTCCGCGCCAACCGCGTCGCGCGTCGCAAACCCGCGCTCAGCGCACAGGACCGAATTTTTCAGCCATGACGCGATACGAGGATCTTCGCGGACAGAAGCGACCGGAAAGCCGGCTTCGCGAACGATCGCCAGGAGGCGCTCGCCTCCCGTTGGCTCTGGACGCCGCCAAACCCGGAGCCCCAAGCTTACCAATGCTTCGACGTCGCGATACTGCACTGAGGCGTAAGTGCCATATTCCAGGCCGAGTGTTCGGAGCGGTCTTATCCAGTCCCAATGGCCTCCTCCGCGCTCGCGTCTAAACCATTCCGCGATGTGGCAAATGACCAGCGCCGCACCGCTGCGATCCCGCAGGGCCGACGATCCATGTCGACGGACGATGGCACCGCAAGATTCGATATCGGTGCGAGAAAAACGATAGGCATACAAAGGCCGTCCGTCGGGCTGCTCAAGACCGCGAGTCGCCAGAAGCGAGGTCAACGCTCCTCTCAAATCTGTCACCGCCCCTATGCCCCCAGACCAGTTCTCGACACAGTCTGACGTGTTAGGCGCTCATTGGCACTCAGATTCTACCCCTGCTAGGTCTGCGCCGCAGGCCGTCACGAGGAAGCAGCCCGCGTCCATTACTGTGAATTGACATTGAATGAGGAAAACTGCTCGATCGCCAGACCAGTCACGTTGCAGCAATCCGCGTGTCGATGGCCGCGACAGTCCGTTTGAAGGTGGAAGCGTAACGTCCGGACTGTTCCGATTGTAGGCACGACGCACAACCCATTTGATGTCCGGTTTCGGGAGATCGGCCTTGTTGCTTTGACGACCAAGATGAGGGCGCAAAACCGCCGTTCGCATGGGCGTGCCGAGGTAGCCACTTCGGGTCAAGCAAGCTTTGCGTATTTCCGGTCATAGATCGGCTATTGGTCATCCGTCGCTGTCGCGTCAGTTTTAGGAATGACCAGACGCTCACATTCACCCACTCGATACCCCACATATCAATTTTCGCCGGGCCGCTTGCCCGACAACCTCTACTTCTACGCGGACGCGCCGCCGCCCTGTCGCAGGAGGCGGCCATCCCCAACTCCCGCTCCCATGACCGTCACCGACGACTGGCCGGAATACATTCCGGTGGCTGAGGCGGAGATCGCTGTCTTCGAGGCGTGGTTCGGGGATATTCTGGAGGAGCTGATCCAAGGGGAATGACCGCCTGACACGAAAGGCTCCGCCATGACCGTTCCGCTCCGTGCCGCTTTGTACCTGCGGGTCTCCACAGCCCGGCAAGCCGAGCACGATGTATCGATCCCCGACCAGCGCCGGCAGGGCGAAGCCCATTGCCAGGCGCGCGGCTACCAACTGGTCGAGACCTATGTGGAGCCGGGCGCCTCGGCCACAAATGACCGCCGGCCCGAATTTCAGCGGATGATCGAGGCGGGCACGCTGAAGCCAGCGCCTTTCGATGTCGTAGTGGTGCACAGCTTCTCGCGTTTCTTTCGCGATCACTTCGAGCTGGAATTCTATGTGAGGAAGCTCGCCCGCAATGGCGTGCGGCTGGTGTCGATCACCCAGGAGATGGGCGACGACCCGATGCACGTCATGATGCGGCAGATCATGGCGCTGTTCGACGAGTACCAGTCGAAGGAAAATGCCAAGCACGTCCTGCGAGCGCAGAAGGAGAATGCCCGGCAGGGCTTCTGGAACGGTGCCCGCCCGCCGATCGGCTATCGCGTGGTCGAGGCCGAGCAGCGCGGCGCCAAGGTGAAGAAGAAACTTGAGATCGATCCGCTCCACGCCGATACCGTGCGGCTTATCTTCGATCTAGCCCTGAATGGTGATGGCCGTTCCGGTCCGATGGGCGTGAAGGCCATCGTCAGCCATCTCAACCGTAACCGGATCTACACGCGCGAGGGCGGGCGTTGGGGCATCGGTCAGCTTCATCGGGTGCTGACTCGCCGCACCTATGTCGGAGAGCATCAGTTCAACAGCCGCTCCAAGAGCAAGCAGAAGAAGCCCGAGAGCGAGGTGGTGGTGGTCGCCGTGCCGCCGCTGATCGACACCAAGGTCTTCGACGCCGTGCAGGAGCAGCTTCAGGCACGCAATCCCAAGATCGTCCCGCCGCGCGTTGTGAGCGGCCCGACGCTGCTCACCGGCATCTGCTATTGCGCCCAGTGCGGCGGGGCCATGACCATCCGTACCGGTAAGAGCGGACGCTATCGCTACTATGCCTGCTCGATCAAAGCGCGGCAGGGAGAAACCGGCTGCTCGGGTCGCGCCATTCCGATGGAGACGCTCGACACCCTTGTAGCCAGCCACATCGAGCAGCGCCTCCTTCAGCCGGAGCGGCTGCAGGAAATCCTCGCTTCAATGCTCACCAACCGCCAGGAGCGCCTTGAGCGCCGCCGCGGGCACATTGCCGAGCTCAACAAGCGCGCCACAGAGGCAGATCAGCGACTACGCCGGCTCTATGACGCCATCGAATCAGGTGTCGCCGACATCACCGATCCCGCTCTGAAGGAACGGATCGATAGATTAAAGGCGATCCGAGACCAAGCCAATGCCGATATAGCCCGCGCTCAGACCTCTCTCGCGACGGTAGGCGAAGATGCCGTCACGCCGGCCATGGTGGCGCGTTTCGCCGACATCGCTCGCAAGCGCATGCGCATCGAAGGCGGAGGCTACCGGCGCGATCATTTGCGCGCCTTGGCTCAGCGCGTGGAGGTCGGAGCGAAGGAAGTCCGCATCATCGGATCGAAAGGAGACCTGCTCAGAACGCTGGCTGCCGTCTCAGGAGGAAAATCGGCGACTCTAGGCGTGCCCAGTTTGGGACTGAAATGGCGGAAGGGGTGGGATTCGAACCCACGGTGGGCTTGCACCCACGGCGGTTTTCAAGACCGCTGCCTTAAACCACTCGGCCACCCTTCCCGCCTGCCCGACCGTACATCCCATACCGGCCGGCGAATGCAAGAGGCGGCGCCGATTATCCCCCCTTTGGTCGCATCCCGCCGGTCGCGGCTTCCGGCACGCGCGCGGCCTGGGCCGACGACCATTGCGCCATGTAGGCCCCGGTCAAATCGAGCACCAGCGCCTCCACGGCCGGATGCGTCGGCAGTTGCGCATGGCTGACGAAGCGGGCGCCCGCCGCCCAGGCGTCGATGTTGCGCGCGCCGCGCACATCCGGGAAGCCGGGGCCGTGAATATTGATGCAACGCGCCACCGGGCAGGCCGGCGATCCGGGCGCCGCATCGATGGTGATCACCAGAGGCGCGGCATGTCCCCGGCGCATCAGGTCGCGGGCGAAATTCAGCGCCGTCGAACCGCCGAGCGAATGGCCGATGATCACCTCCGGCACCGCACCGGCCTGCCGGTTGAGGAAATGCGTGTCGCTGCGGGTGCGGAACCCCTGCTGGCGCAAGGGGCGGGACAAGGCGGAAACGCCGACATAGTCGTTCTCGACATAGACGCCGAGACCATCCAGCAGCAGCACCAGCGGTGGCTGGGGGAGCGGCAGCGGCCGGGAAGGCGCGCCAGGCGCCGGGGTGAGGGCCCACGGCCCGGTCGAGGGAAACGGCTCCGCCCGCACCGGTGCGCCCAGAAGCAGAGTCGCGCACAGCGCCACTCCCGCCGCACCGGCGGCCGGCCCTATCGCCCGGCCAATGAGCCCGATTCCCACGCGCATGCCCCGCATTCGTCTTCCCGTCCGTCCCGCCGAGGAACTGCCCTCGCTTGATAGCGGACGAGATGACGCCTCGCCAACGGCGATTTTGCGGCGCACCATCGGGATGGCACGCCGCCTCGCGATCGGCTGAGGAAGGCGCCGGCAGCGGTCAGGCGGCGTGCGAGCGGCCCTGTTCGCCGCCGTGCAGGCCGCAGGCCATCGACCAGCTACGGAAGGCGGCCCAGGCATGGGCCTGCTGCGCCGGCTCCCGCGCCTGCTCCAGCTGCGTCAGCAGCATCTCGGCATAGCGCCCCAGCCGGTCATGGCGCAGCGACCGCAGGAGATCCACCGCACAGGCCACCGAGCGAATCTCGATGGTCTCGCGACCGATCTGGACATGAATGGGGTCGGGTCGGAATTCAGCTATTGAAGGCTTCATCGCGCGGATCCTCCCAGATCACGGCCCTTATGATTTTGCGGCGCGCCGGAGCCGTCATGAACGCGCCGCCTTTGCGCGGAGTTTAACCCGGATTTGCATCAACGGCGCGACACCATTCGGTGATCGCACCGTCCGCGAGGCACGGGCGGCGATGTCGAGGATTTGCGCCTGCATCGGCATGAAAAATACAGAACATTATACATCGAATCTGGAATGCCAGAACGAGGCGCAGGATGATCCGCCGACCGGCACAAGCCGTCTCCTTACCCGAGAAAGCACGCGGTGAATCGAGGCGGCGGCAAATGCGCAGCCGGACGCCCTCCTTCTCGTGAGCGACGGGCATGGGAGCGCCACATCATTTCGGATATCCAAGAAACGAATATCGCCCATTCGAATATATTCTTGTATTTTTACAATCGAATATAAACGTCAATTCGCTTTTTCACTTCAAAAATTCCTCTATATTTCGCTATTTACTTCATGTTACGCTGAAGCCGGACGACGCCAAGATCGTCCCTTCAAAGAGGAAACGCCAATGTCCACCCGCATGAAAATCGCCGCGCTGGCCGCGGCGACGATGCTGCTCGGCTTCGCCCCCGCCTTCGCGCAGGACGAGCTGCCGCACGCGGCGGCCGCGACCGCCTATGTGAAGAAGAACATCCAGCCCTGGCTCAGCGACCCGGTGGTGATCTCCGCCGTGGTGGCCTCCAACAAGGCGCACGCCAAGCTGATGCAGACCGACATCGACGAACTCGACAACAAGTGGAAGGCCAAGGACCAGGCGCTGCGCGACAGCACCATGAAGAACAAGCTGGCCGAGTTCCTGATCAAGAAGAAGGAAGCCTCGGGCGGCGTGATCACCGAAGCCTTCGTCATGGACGGCTATGGCCTCAATGTCGGCCAGACCGACGACACCTCCGACATGTGGCAGGCCGACGAGGCCAAATGGCAGAAGACCTATCCGGTCGGCCCGGGCGCCATCTTCGTCGACAAGGTCGAGGAAGACGGCGGCAAGAAGATCGCCCAGGTCAGCGTCGCCATTTCCGAGAAGGACCAGAACATCGGCGCCGTCACCTTCGGCATCGACGTCGACAAGCTGAAGTAAGCGGGCCGGCAAGGCGGACGACATGCCCGCCGGGGGAGGTTTCGCCTCCCCCGGCGGCTCGCCTTTCCCGGTGTGTCAGGCGCGCGCCATCGCCTGCGGCAGCAGGAACGGCCCCGCCGTCGGCGCGATGCCGATCCGCGCCGTCACCCCATAGAGATCGGCAACCACCGCATCGGTCAGCACCTCGGCCGGGGTGCCGCGCGCGGCCACCTTGCCGCCCTTCAGCGCCACGATCTCGTCGGCGATCATCGCCGCAAGGTTGAGGTCGTGCAGCACCGCCGCCACCCCGCCGCCGGCCCGCGCCACCTGCCGGGCGAGTTCCACCACCATCAACTGGTGCGACAGGTCGAGGCTGGAGGTCGGCTCGTCGAGCAGCAGGTAGCCCGGCCCGTCGCAGCCCGCGAGCTGGGTCAGCGCGCGGGCGATCTGCACCCGTTGCTGCTCGCCGCCGGACAGCGCCGCATAGGGCCGGTCGCGGAATCCGGCGAGATCGACCTTTGCCAGCGCCCCGGCAATGCGCGCCGGCGCCCGCTCGCCCGGCGGCAGGCCGATCGCCACCACCTCGGCGACGGTGAAGGGGAAGGCCACCTGCACGTCCTGTGGCAGCACCGCCCGCCGGCGGGCGAGCCGGGCCGGCCCCAGCGCCGCGATGTCCTGCCCGTCCACCCTCACCTGCCCCCGCTTCGGCCGCATCTCGCCGGACAGCACCTTCAGCAGCGTCGACTTGCCGGCCCCGTTGGGGCCGATCAGCGCCGTCACCCGGCCGGGCCGTATCGAGAGGTCGGCGCCGTCGAGCAGCAGCCGGCCGGGGACGGCATAATCGATGCCCGTCGCTTCATAGGCTTCGCGTGCGTCGATCATGGCTCTCATCCGAACAGCTCGGCCCGCCGGCGCAGCAGCAGCCACAGGAAGAACGGCGCGCCGATGGCGGCGGTGACGATGCCGAGCGGCAGTTCCGCCGGCGCGGCGATGGTACGGGCCACGAGATCGGCGCCGAGCAGCAGCGCGCCGCCGGCCAGCGCCGAGGCCGGCAGCAGCAGGCGATGGCCCGGTCCGATGAGTAGCCGCAGGAGATGCGGCACCACCAGCCCGACGAAGCCGATCACACCTGCCGCCGCCACCGCGGCCCCCGCACCGGCGGCGACGCCGGCGATGGCGAGGCGCTTCGAGCGCTCGACGTCGACGCCGACATGGAAGGCGGCCGCCTCGCCCAGCGCCAGCGCATCGAGCGCCCGTGCCAGCGGCGGCGCCAGCGCCAGCAGCACCAGCACGAAGGGCGTCGCCGCCGCCAGCTTGGCCCAGGTGGCGCCGCCGAGGCTGCCCATGGTCCAGAAGGTCAGGTCGCGCAATTGCTGGTCGGAGGCGATGAACACCAATATGCCCGTCCCCGCCCCCGCCATCGCCCCGAAGGCGATGCCGGCGAAGAGCAGCGTCGCCACCGAGGTGCGTCCCTCGCGCGTCGCCACCACATGCAGCACCATGGTGACCAGCAGCGCGCCGGCGAAGGCGGCGGCCGGCAGGCCGAATTCGCCGAGGAACGCCGGCAGACCGGCAGCCGGCAACGCCGCCGTCAACGAGGCGCCGAGCACGATCCACAACACCGCGGCCAGCGCCGCCCCGCTCGATACGCCGATCAGGCCGGGATCGGCGAGCGGGTTGCGGAAAATGCCCTGCATCACCGCCCCGGCGGTCGCCGTCGCGGCGCCGACCATCAGCCCCATCAGCGTGCGCGGCAGCCTGATGTCCAGCACCACCACGCTCTCGCGCAGCCCGATTTCCGGGGCAACGACGCTGCCGCCCATCGCGCGCCAGAGAATGGCGAGCACATGCTCCACCGGGATCGTCACCGGCCCGATGGCCAGCGAGGCGAGCGCCGCCGCCGCCGCCAGCGCCGCACAGGCGGCGAGGCCCAGCCGCGCCCGCCGCTCCCGCGCCGTCCGCTCCGGCACCGTTCCCACCGCGACCGCCTCGAGCATCACTGTGCGCTCCCCGGCGTGCGGGTCCAGGCCCGCTCGGGCAGTTTCGGCAGGTCGAGCTCGGGATAGATCGCCGCGGCGAGATCGCGGGCCGCCTGCGGGGTGCGGGGTCCAAAGGCAAGCAGATAGGCCCCGTCCACCGGGATGAGCCGCTTGTCGCGCGCCGCCGGCGGCGTCGCGAAGGCGGGCAGCTGGAGAAGAGCGTCCGCCGCGCCGCCGCCCTGCCCCATCTTCACGACCGCATAGGGCTCGACCGCCAGCACCGCTTCCCCGGAGGCCGGCTTGTAGCCGGTGATGGCGCCCATCGCATTGGTCACGCCGGCAAGCTTGAAGGCCGCGTCGGCACCGGTGCCCGCGCCGCCCACCATCGGCGAGCCCCCGCCCATCGACATCACGAACACCGCGCCGCGGGGCTCCTTGATGCGGGTCCGCATCGCCTCGAGCGCCGCGAAGTCCTCGGCCACCGCCCTGGCCAGCGCCTCGCCCTTCTCGTCCACCCCCATGGCGTGGGCGACGAAGCGGATCTTGGCGGCGACGCCGGCGGCATCGTGCCCCTCCGGCACCAGCAGGAACGGCACCGAGGCCTGCTGCAGCACATTGATGGTGGCGGGCGGGCCGGACCCCTCCATCGCCAGCACCAGGCTGGGGCCGAGCGCCAGCACGCCCTCGGCGGAGAGCGCGCGCATATAGCCGACATCCGGCTTGTCCTTCAGCGCCTGCGGCGGGAACACGCTCGTCGTGTCCACCGCGACTATGCGGTCCTGAAGCCCGAGCGCATAGAGAATCTCGGTGATCGACCCGCCAATCGCGACCACCCGGCTGGTGTCCTTCACCGCCACATGCCGGCCGGCGCCGTCGACGATTTCGGTCGGCACCGGCTCGGCGGCACGGGCGTAATCGTGTGGTAAAAGTGACACGGCCAGAAGAAACACAAGTTTTAAACTATTATAAATCGCATTGACCATGGCGGCACCTCTCAATCTTGCCGCTTATGTGAACCAATGATCGCGTTGATTCAATTCATTTTCGAAAGATTGATTAGGTCAAAATCGCAGCATTTGTGTATCTTATAATTATTATAAAATGTAACTAAACTTTGTTGACTCCGATATTTACATGAAAATATCACCCAATGTGACGCAGATGCGAGGCGGAGTCGAAATGCCGGTCCCGGCAGCTCCCCGGCCTCGCGGCTTACGCATTGAGGATGATCATGGCCGCGACCTTCCCGCGCGCCGGCGCCCGGCGCCGTCCGCTTTCCCGACGCTCCGCCCTCCTGGGCATCTCGCTGACCGCGCTGCTGGCCGCGACGCCGGCGCTGGCGCAACAGGCGGCCACCGCCGCTTCGGGAACCGCCGCGTCGGGTACGGGCGCGACGGCCGCCGCCACCGAGGCGGAGGCCCTGCCGACGGTGACGGTGCAGGGCGCCGATGGCCGGCTGGTCTCCGATCCCTACTCCACCCCCTCGGCGGTCAGCACGGTCAACATGCTGAACAACCTCAACCAGTCGTCCCGCCTCGACACCGTGCTGCGCACCGTGCCCGGCACCTTCACCGAGCAGAGCACCTCGAATCCCGGCGTCGCCATCAATATTCGCGGCTTCCAGGGCTTCGGCCGGGTCAACATGATGATCGACGGCGTGCGGCAGAACTTCCGCTTCGTCGGCCATGAGGCGTCGGGCTTCGCCTACGTCGACGAGCAGCTGCTGGCCGGCGTCGACATCGCCCGCGGCGCGGTCTCCACCGCCGGCGGCGCCGGCGCGCTGGCCGGCGCGGCGGACATGCGCACCCTCGGCGTCGACGACATCATCAAGCCCGGCAACCAGTGGGGCGCGATCGGCAACCTCACCTGGGGCAGCAACGGCCAGGGCTGGCAGGAAATGTTCGCCGGCGCCGCCAAGCTGAACGACCGCGTCTCGGTGGCGGTCGCCATCGCCAATTCCAGCCCGACCAACTACGAGAACGGCGCCGGCCAGATGGTGCCCTATACGTGGCAGAACCTTTCTTCGGGCCTGTTGAAGAGCGACATCAAGCTCACCGACGACTCGACGCTGAAGCTCGGCGCGGTGTTCTACAACAACTTCTTCTACGCCAATTCGGCCGACCAGCAGATCACCAACAACACCTACACGGCGAAGTATCACTACGACCCGGACAGCGAGCTGATCGATTTCCGGTTCAACGCCTATTACAACGACCTGACGATGACCTACCTCAACACGCCGCGCACGACCTCGAATTCGCGCGGCCGCGTCATCGAGGACCAGGGCTGGGGCTTCGACACCTCCAACACCTCGAACTTCATGTGGGGCGAGGTCGCGGTCTCGACCATCAACGGGTTCGAGTATTTCTACGACGACGTCAGCGCCTCCAACAGCGTCAACCCCGCCAATTATGGCGGCGTCAATCCGGCGGGCACGAGCAGCGTCGGCGGCGTCTTCTCCGAGACCACCTTCAGCTACAACATCGTCGATTTCATCCTCGGCCTGCGCTACGATTTCTACACGCTGGACGGCTCGGGCTATGAGAACCTGCCCGGCGGCGCGGTGCCGATCGGCCCGTGGGAGGTGAACGAGAGCGACGGTCGCTTCGACCCGAAGTTCACCCTGGCCATCAACCCCTATGATTGGCTCCAGCCCTATGTGACCTATGCCGAGACCATGCGCGCGCCGACGGTGAGCGAGACCATGGTCGGCGGCGAGCATCCGGGCGGCGCCAACCAGTCCTATTCCGCCAACCCCTATCTGCAGCCGGAAATCTCGAAGGGCTGGGAGTTCGGCGTCAACATTCGCAAGGACGGCCTGTTCACCGCCAACGACCAGTTCCGCCTGAAGGCCGACTACTTCTCGAACGACATCTCCAACTACATCGTCACCTGCCTGGGTGGCCGCTCCACCCAGACCTTCTTCTGCAATGTCGACGGCACCTCGCAGGTCAGCGGCGTCGAGCTGGAAGCGACCTACGACGCCCGCACCTTCTTCGCCTCGGCGAGCTTCACCCACAACGACAACGACCTGCCGCCGCAGACCCAGGGCTTCGGCACCAACCAGTATTTGCCGGACAACATCTTCTCGATGACCGCCGGCCTGCGCTTCCTCGACGAGAAGCTGACCATCGGCGGGCGCTACTCCTTCTACTCGCAGTCGACGCTGATCGGCTTCAACCCGACGTTCACCGGCGCCGCGATCAGTTCCACGCCCTCGCCGAGCTACAACCTGTTCGACCTGTTCGGCAGCTACCAGATCAACGACAGGCTGACCTTCCGCGTCGACGCCACCAACCTGTTCGACGAGGACTACACCCCCGCGCTCTCGGTCAACCCGACCGGCTTCACCGGCAACACCGGCGAGGGTCGCACCGTGCTGATGAGCCTGCGCGCGCATTTCTGAGCCGCGCGCCGGTTTCCTTCTCTCGATGCCGGACGCTATCGTCCGGCATCACCCATCCGACGAATGAGGGACATTCCATGTTTATCGCCATGAACCGCTTCAAGGTGCAGCTCGGCTCGGAGGCCGAATTCGAGCGCGTCTGGCGCGAGCGCGACAGCCACCTCTCCACCGTGCCGGGCTTCAAGAAGTTCGACCTGCTGCGCGGCCCGCAGCGCGACGACCACACGCTCTACGCCTCGCATACCATCTGGGGCAGCCGCGCCGATTTCGAGGCCTGGACCAAGTCTGAGGCCTTCCGCGCCGCCCACAGGAATGCCGGTGGCAACAAGCCGCTCTATCTCGGCCATCCCGAGGTGGAGCTGTTCGAGGCGGTCGATCTCGGCCGCTCCGAAAAGGCCGCCTGACGGCGCTTCATCCGACCGTCCGACACCTCACGCCGGGCCCGCCCTGCGCCCTGCGCGCGGCGGCCCGGCATCTTCGTGAGTTGACGCCGGACCGCGCCTCGATTAACGGCTCGCGCTTGCTTTGAAACCGAGCCCGACATCATGGCCGATCTCGCGTCGATCGACGCCCCGCACAGCCCCGCCGGCGAGGCGCCGCGCATCTCCTTCGTCTCGCTGGGCTGCCCCAAGGCGCTCGTCGATTCCGAGCGCATCGTCACGCGCCTGCGCGCCGAGGGCTACGAGCTCTCGCGCAAGCATGAGGGTGCCGACCTCGTCATCGTCAACACCTGCGGCTTTCTCGACAGCGCCAAGGCCGAGAGCCTCGCCGCCATCGGCGACGCGCTGAAGGAGAATGGCAAGGTCATCGTCACCGGCTGCATGGGCGCCGAGCCCGAGCAGATCCGCGGCGTGCATCCCGGCGTGCTCGCCGTCACCGGCCCGCAGCAATATGAGAGCGTTGTCGAGGCGGTGCATGCCGCGGTGCCCCCTCGCCACGATCCCTTCATCGACCTCGTGCCGCCGCAGGGGGTGAAGCTCACCCCGCGCCACTACGCTTATCTCAAGATTTCAGAGGGTTGCAACAATCGCTGCACCTTCTGCATCATCCCCAAGCTGCGCGGCGACCTGGTCAGCCGGCCGGCCGGCGAGGTGCTGCGCGAGGCCGAAAAGCTGGTCGCCGCCGGGGTGAAGGAGCTGCTGGTCATCTCGCAGGACACCTCGGCCTATGGCGTCGACCTGAAATATGCCGAGAGCCAGTGGAAGGACCGGCAGGTTCGCGCCCGCTTCCTCGACCTGTCGCGCGAGCTGGGCTCGCTCGGCGCCTGGGTGCGCATGCACTATGTCTATCCCTATCCGCATGTCGACGAGGTGATCGGGCTGATGGCGGAAGGCGTGATCCTTCCCTATCTCGACATCCCCTTCCAGCACGCCTCGCCGACGGTGCTGAAGCGCATGAAGCGCCCGGCGGCGCAGGAAAAGACGCTGGCGCGCGTGCAGGCCTGGCGCGCCGCCTGCCCGGACCTCACTTTGCGCTCCACCTTCATCGTCGGCTTCCCCGGCGAGACCGAGGCGGAGTTCGAGGAGCTGATCGCCTTCCTGGAAGAGGCGGAGCTCGACCGCGTCGGCTGCTTCAAATACGAGCCGGTGGCGGGCGCCCCGGCCAACGATCTCGGCGAAGCGATCCCCGACGAGGTGAAGCAGGAGCGCTGGAACCGCTTCATGGAGGTGCAGCAGCGCGTCTCCGCCCGCCGGCTGAAGAAGAAGGTCGGCACCCGCCAGCAGGTGATCATCGATTCCGTCGGCCCCACGGTAGCGGTCGGCCGCTCCAAGGCGGATGCGCCGGAGATCGACGGCGTGGTGCATGTCGCCTCGCGCCGGCCGCTGCGCGTCGGCGAGATCGCCACGGTGAAGATCGAGCGTGCCGACGCCTACGACCTGCACGGCACCGCGGTGGGGTTCTGAGGGCGGGCGGCAGTTTCCCCGCCGCTGCGCCCGGAGCGCAGCATCTGTCTCTGCGTCCATCTCGAGCGGCCTCATCCTGAGGTGCGAGCACAGCGAGCCTCGAAGGATGCCCGCTCAAGCGCGCCCGCATAAGCATTCTTCGAGGCCCGGCTGACGCCGGGCACCTTAAGGATGAGGGTGCTCTTGCGAGACGGCGACGCTACCTTACTGCCCCGGGACGAGCCCCTGTCTCCCATCCACCTCGAGCGGCCTCATCCTGAGGTGCGAGCGCAGCGAGCCTCGAAGGATGCTCGCTCAAGCGCACCCGGCCGATCCCGGAGGACGAGCAGGAAACAAGGGAATGACCGCCAAGGGGAATGGCGGGCAAGACTGCGCCACCGCGCGGTGTCGACCCCGCCCCCTATTCCAGGATCCGCCGCAGATCCTCGGAGGGGATGATGCTCTCGTCCACCGTCGGCCAGGCGAGCCCGACCGTGTAGGCCAGCGTCACCGAGAAGGCGATCGAGAAGGTCGCCAGCGCCAGCCGCAGCTGCGGCCGCCGGCCGACATGCAGCGCCGCCAGCCCGACCTGCGACAGCACGCCGAGCAGCAGCACCACCAGCCAGCGATGCGGCGCCAGGTCGGCATGCAGGATGAAGTAGCGGTCGGTCCGCAGCCGCCGCAGCTCGGTCTGGCCGGCGAGCAGCGCGCTGCGCACATGGCTCGCCACCGTATTGTCCGCCTCGGCGACCGCCACGGTAGAGACCAGCGTGTCGAAGGCCTGTGATACTTCCGGCTGCGGATAGACCCAGCCCTCGTCCCATTCATAGTGCGAGAGGGCCCGCGCATAGGCGCTGACCGCCTCGTCGATATTGGCGCAGGTCGGGCCGCAGACCCGTGCGGTATCCAGCATGGCGTCGAGCTTCTGCACCTCCTGCAGCACCGTCTGGGCGTAGCGGGTCTCGCGGTTCCAGATGTCGCTCACCATGAAGGCGAGGAACAGCGCGAAAGGCAGCGTCAGCGCCGGCAGGTAGGAGGTCTGCAGGTCGCGCGGATCGAAGATCGCGATCACCCGCGGATGCATCGCCCCCCAGTAGCACAGCAGGCCGGTGGCGAGCGGAATGGCGCCGATCGCCGCGACGAACCACGCGAAATAATCGTCGATGAACAGGTCCAGCAGCGGCATCATCGGCCGTCTCGTCTATCCGCCACGCCCGCCTATGCCTTCAGGAGGTCGCGCAGCGCGCCCTCGACGATCCGCGTCGCCTTGTCGAGGTCGGAGATGCGGACATGCTCGTCGGCGGCATGGGCGTTGGCTTCGAGGATGGAGCGCGGCCCGGCGCCGTAGAGCACGGTCGGCACCCCGGCGGCGGTGTAGTGGCGCGCATCGGTATAGAGCGGGACGGCAGTCGCCGGCGCCACCTCGCCCAGCACCGCGCTCGCGTGCTTCTGGATGGTGTCGACCAGCCGCTCGGTGCCCGGCAAGGTGCGCAGCGGCTCGGCGAGAATGATGCGCCGGCACTCGATGTCGATGCCGTCCCAGCCGGCCACCGCCTGTTCCACCAGCGCGGTGAGCCCGGCCTCGACCTCCTCGCCGTTCTCCTCCGGCGTGAGCCGCCGGTCGACGCGCAGGGTGATGCGGTCCGGCACCACATTGGTGTTGATGCCGCCGGAGATCAGGCCGACGGTGATCTTCGGCGAGCCGATGCCCGGCGTGGCGCTCACGATGCCGTAGAGGCGGCGGCGCTCGCCATAGATGGCGGTGAGGATGGCGGTGGCGGCCTCCAGCGCGTCGGCGCCGGTCTCCGGCATGGCGGCATGCGCCTGCTTGCCCCGCACCACGATCTCGAGATGCAGCGCGCCGTTATGCGCCACCACCACCGCATAGGAGAAGCCGGCGGAGATCGCGTAGTCGGGCTGCGAGATCCCCTGCCCCAGCAGCCATTTCGGCCCGACGAAGCCGCCAGCCTCCTCGTCATAGGTCAGATGCAGCTCGACCGTGCCGTCGAGTCCCTCGGGACGCTGCTTCAGGGCGAGCAGCGCGAAGGCGTAAGTGGCGAAGTCCGATTTCGACACCGCCGCGCCGCGCCCGTAGATCGCGCCGCTTTTCTCCTCCCCGCCATAGGGATCGAAGGTCCAGCCCTCGCCGGGCGGCACCACGTCGCCATGGGCGTTGAGCGCGATGACCGGCCCCTTCGCCTCGCCGAAGCGCTCGCGCACCACGAGATTGACCACCGACTTCATGCCGTAGCTCTTCACGAAGGGCTCCGGCACCGGGTGGCGCTCGACGATGAAGCCGAGTTCCTCCAGCAACTGCCCGGTCACCTCGGCATGCACCGCGCAGTCGCCGGGCGGGTTGTCGCTCGGCACGCGGACCAGCGCCTTGAGGAACGCCACCTCGCGGGCGAGGCGCCCCTCGGTGTCGGCGGCAGGGTTGTCCTGGCTCACTGGTCGGCTCCATTGGGACTGCTGGCCAATTGGGGCAGTGCGAAGCGTTCGATGAAACGCACCAGCGCCGCCACCGCAAGCCCGATATCCTCGGGCGCCGCATATTCCGCGGGATTGTGGCTGATGCCGCCGCGACAGCGCACGAACAGCATGCCGATCGGACAAAGCTGCGACATCGCCTGCCCGTCATGGCCGGCGCCGGACGGCAGGGTGGGCGCGCGGTGGCCGAGATCGGCAGCCGCGTTGCGCAGCCTCAGCTGCAGGTCGCGGTAGCAGGGCACGGTGCCGACCTCGTGGAAGGCTGAGATCACCACGCCCAGCCCGCGCGCATCGGCGATGCGGTGCGCCTCGCGCTCGAACTCGGTCAGCGCCTCGCGCCGCGAGAGGTCGGAGCCGGACCGCAGGTCGAGGGTGAAGACCACCCGCGACGGGATGACGTTGACCGAGCCGGGCTCGACATGCAGCCGTCCCACCGTGGCGACCATGCCGTGGCGGTCGGCGCGGGCGATCTTCTCGGCGACCAGCGCCATCTCGGCGGCACCGGCGAAGGCATCGCGGCGCATGCGCATCGGCACGGTGCCGGCATGCCCGGCTTCGCCGGTGACGGTGATCGACAGCCGCGAGGCGCCGGCGATCCCCGAGACGATGCCGAGCGGCTGGCCCTCGGCTTCCAGCACCGGCCCCTGCTCGATATGCGCCTCGATATAGGCGATGGTCTTTTCGGGATCGTAGGCGGCGGCCGGTATGTGGGCCGGGTCCTTGCCATAGGCGCGGATCGCCGCCTCGAGCGAGATGCCGTCGGCGTCGCGGGCCCCGAGCCAGGACGGCAGGAAATGCCCGGCGACGGCGGCCGAGGACGACAGCGTGGTCGGGAAGCGCGTGCCCTCCTCGTCGCCGAAGGCCAGCACGTCGATGCCGTAGGGACGGATCACCCCCGCCTTGATCACCGCTTCGAGCGCCAATATGCCGGCCACCACGCCCATGGTGCCGTCATATTTGCCGGCCTGGGCGACGGTATCGATATGCGAGCCGATCAACAGCCGCGGCGCGTCCGCGCCGGCCGGATGCCAATGGCCGCGCACGGTGCCCAGCGCATCCTCGGAGACGTCGAGCCCGGCCTCGCGCATGAAGCCGGCCACCAGATCGGCCGCGCGGCGATGTTCCGGGGTGAGGAAGAACCGGGTGAGGCCGGCCTCGCCCTGCGAGACGGCGCCGAGCGCCTCCAGCATCGCCGTCGCCCGCGCGCCCGTCGCGGCGATGTCCACCGGTATCGTCATGCCTGCGTCGCCGCTCCCGTTTCCGCCCGGGCCCCAGGTCGGGTCCGGCACGGCATCCCCCGGCGCCTTCGCATATGGAGGTGGCTTTGGCAATCGCCGCGCCGCCGGGGTCGCGGCGCCCCCTCCCCGGTGTCGTATCCGGGCCTGCCGCTGTCGCGCGGCTCCCGCCCGCCGGCGAAAATCCCCGGGGGCGAGCCCGGGGATCACGCGGCGCCGGGCTTCAGGCCGCGGGCGTCACTGGCCGGGCACCTTGTCGTCGATGCCCTTCACGTACCAGTTGAGCGACAGGATGTCCTTGTCCGACATCACCTCGCCCTCCTTCACCATCAGCGTGCCGTCCTGCTTGTAGACCGGGCCCTTGAAGGGGTGCAGCGCGCCGGACTTGATCGCCGCCTCGGTCTCCTCGGCCATCCTCTTCACGTCGTCGGGCATGTTGGTGTAGTCAGCCATGTGCACGACGCCTTCCTTCAGCCCGTCCCAGGTATCGGTCGAGCTCCACTTGCCGTCGAGTTGCTCCTGCACCCGCTGGACATAATAGGGCGCCCAGTCGTCGACGATGGCGGTCAGCTGCGCCTTGGGGCCGAACTGGATCATGTCCGAGGACTGGCCGAACGCCTTGACGCCGCGCTGCTCGGCGGCCTGCATCGCGGCCGGGCTGTCGGTGTGCTGGGCGATGATGTCGGCGCCCTGGTCGATCAGCGCCTTGGCGGCGTCGGCTTCCTTGGCCGGGTCGAACCAGGAATTCACCCACACGATCTTCACCTTCATGTCCGGCTTCACCGATTGGGCGCCGAGCATGAAGGAATCGATGCCGGAGATCACTTCCGGGATCGGGAAGGACGCGATGTAGCCGACGGTGCCGGCCTTCGACATCTTGGCGGCGATCTGGCCGAGGATGTAGCGGCCCTCGTGGAACTTGGCGTTGTAGGTCGCGACGTTGGCGGCCCGCTTGTAGCCGGTGGCGTGCTCGAAATGCACGTTGGGGAAGCGCTTGGCGACCTTCAGCGTCGGCTCCATGAAGCCGAAGGAGGTGGTGAAGATCAGCTTGTTGCCGGCGCGGGCCAGCTGCTCGATGACGCGCTCGGCGTCCGGGCCTTCCTGCACGTTCTCGACGAAGGTGGTCTCGACCTTGTCGCCGAACGCCTTCTCCACCGCCTTGCGGCCCTGGTCGTGCTGGTAGCTGTAGCCGAAATCGCCGACCGGGCCGACATAGACCCACGCCGCCTTCAGCTTCTCGGCGGCGGAAGCCGGCAGCGCGCCGGCGCCGGCCAGCGCCGCACCGGCGGCGAGGCCCAGCGCCAATGAGAGAATCTTCCGCATGAACGTCTCCGCTCTTCCTGTCCGTGGCGGCCGCTTGGATGTCCGCCCCGGCGTGGCCGTCGCCGCCGGGACATGAGGCCGCCTGCGCGGCCGGAGGGGATCGTCCCGGCGCTCAGCGGTCGGGCACGAAGGGCACGCCGAGCGAGGCCGGGGCGCCCTGCCCGCGCTTCAGCGCCGAGATCAGCACCAGCGCCACCACCGTCGCCAGATAGGGCAAGGCGGAAAGCAGCTGCGGGGGAATGCCGAAGCCGAAGCCCTGCACATGCAGCTGCAGGATCGAGACCGCGCCGAACAGATAGGCCCCGGCCAGCAGCCACAGCGGCTTCCAGGCGGAGAATACCACCAGCGCCAGGGCGATCCAGCCGCGCCCGGACGTCATGTCGCTGGCCCAGAACGGCGTGTAGGCGAGCGACAGATGCGCTCCCGCCAGCCCGGCGCAGGCGCCGCCGAACATCACCGCCAGCGTGCGGATCCGGCGCACCGGGTGGCCGAGGGCGTGGGCGGCGGCATGGCTCTCGCCCACCGCGCGGATGACGAGGCCGGCCCGGGTGCGGGCCAGCCCCCAGCTCACCAGCGCCAGCAGCGCCAGCGAGGCGTAGACGAAGGCGTTCTGCCCGAACAGCGCCTCGCCCAGCAGGGGCAGGTCGGTCAGGCCCGGCACCTGGAGCTCCGGCGCCGCGTCGAGCCGGGTGCCGACGAAGGGAGCGCCGATCAGCCCGGCCAGCCCGAGGCCGAGAATGGTGGTGGCGAGGCCGGAGGCCACCTGGTTCGCCGCCAGCCAGATCGCCAGCGTGGCGAACACCAGCGACAGCGCCGTGCCGGCCAGCACCGCCGCCAGCGTGCCGAGAAGGAGGCTGCCCGAGGAATAGCCGGTGGCGTAGCCGACCGCCGCGCCGACGATCATCATGCCCTCGACGCCGAGATTGAGCGTGCCCGCCCGCTCGGCCACCAGTTCGCCGAGCGAGGCGATGAGCAGCGTGGACGCCGCCGCCACCACGCTCGCCAGCACCGCGCCGACCATCGCCGCATCAAGCATGGCGCGTGCCCTCCACCCGGCGGATGCGGTAGCGCACCAGCACGTCCGCCGCCAATATGGCGAAGAGCAGCGTGCCCTGGAACACGCGGGTGACGTCGAAGGGCATGCGCAGCGAGATCTGCGCCGCCTCGCCGCCGATATAGGTGAGCGCCAGCACCAGGCTGGCGACGAGGATGCCCACCGGGTGCAGCCGCCCCAGCATGGCGGCGATGATGGCGGTGAAGCCGTAGCCCGGCGAGATGGAAGGCTGGAGATTGCCGATCGGCCCCGCCACCTCGATGATGCCGGCAAGCCCCGCCAGCGCCCCGGAAACGGCGAAGACGCCATAGGTGACGCGCTTCTCGTGGAAGCCGGCGAAGGCCGCCGCGCGCGGCGCCGAGCCGCCGAGCTCGATGGAGAAGCCCACCAGCGTGCGCCCCAGCACGAAGGTCGCGGCGGCCACGGCGATCAGGCCGATGACGATGCCGGCATGCAGGCGCCCCTCGCCCAGCAGCAGCGGCATGGTCGCCACCGCATCGAAGGACACGCTCTGCGGGAAGTTGAAGCCGGCCGGGTCGCGCCACGGGCCGCGCACCAGATAGTCGAGGCCGAGCTGGGCGACATAGACCAGCATCAGCGAGGTGAGGATCTCGCTGGCGCCGAAGCGCACCCGCAGCAGCGCGGGAATCAGCCCGTAGGCGGCGCCGCCCAGCGCGCCCAGCACCAGCATCGCCGGCAGCACCCACGGCCCGGCCTCGGTGCCGTGCGTCGCCAGCGCCAGCCAGGAACCGGCCAGCGCCCCGGCGACATATTGGCCTTCGGCGCCGATGTTCCAGCGGTTGGCGCGGTAGCAGAAGGCGAGGCCGATGCCGATCAGCAGCAGCGGGCCGGCCTTCACCACCAGCTCCTGCAGCGTGTAGGCATCGCTCAGCGGATCGACGAAATAGATGCGGAACGCCTCGACCGGGTCGCGGCCCATGACGGCGAACATCACCGTACCGACGACGAGCGTCACCGCCAGCGCCACGAAGGGCGCCGCCACCAGCCCGGCGAGCGGGACGTTCTCCTGCCGTTCGAGCTTAAGCGGCATCGGCATCCTCCGGGGCGGGCGCAAGCGCCCCGCCCATGGCGAGGCCGATCGCCTCGCGCGAGGTCTCCTCCACCGGCACCGGCCGGGTGAGCCGACCTTCGCTCATCACCGCGATGCGGTCGGTGAATTCCAGCAATTCGTCGAGGTCCTGGCTGATCACCAGCACCGCGCAGCCCTCGGCCGCCCGGCTGCGCAGCGTGGTGCGGATGAAGGCCGCGGCCGCCGCGTCGACGCCCCAGGTCGGCTGGTCGACGACGAGCAGCACCGGCTCGCGCAGCACCTCGCGGCCGATGACGAATTTCTGCAGATTGCCGCCCGAGAGCCGCCGTGCCTTGGGGTCGCGGCCGCCGAAGCGCACGTCGAAGCGCTTCACGATCTCGGCGAAGCGCGCATGCAGCGCCGACTGGCTGACGATGCCGTGGCGGACGATCCTGCCGTCGCCATGGGTGGTCAGCAGCACATTGTCGGAGAGCCGCATGTCCGGCGCCGCGGCGTGGCCGAGCCGCTCCTCCGGCACGAAGCCTGCCTTGAGCGCCCGGCGCTCGGTCGGCCCCAGCGCCCCGGCCGGCACGCGGTTGATGACGATCGCCTCCGGGTCGCCGCCGAGCCGCTCGCCGGACAGCGCCTCGAACAGCGCCGTCTGGCCGTTGCCGGCCACCCCGGCGATGCCGACGATCTCGCCGGCACGGATCTCGAGCTCGATGTCGTGAAGCGCCGAGCCGCGCGACCCGTCGCCCTTGAGGGTGAGGTTCCTCACCAGCAGCCGCGGCTCGCCGAGTTCGTGCGTCACCGTGCGGGGCGTGCGCGGCACCTCGGCGCCGACCATCAGCCGCGCGAGGCTCGCCGCGCTCTCCCGGCGCGGATCGACCTCGGCGATGAACTTGCCGCCGCGCAGCACGGTGGCGCGCTGGCACAGGCGGCGCACCTCGTCGAGCTTGTGCGAGATGAACAGCACCGCCCGCCCCTCGGCGGTGAGCAGATCCACCGTGCGGAACAGGTTCTCGGATTCATCGGGGGTGAGCACCGAGGTCGGCTCGTCGAGGATCAGCACCCGCGGGTCGCCGAGCAGGCAGCGGACGATCTCCACCCGCTGGCGCTCCCCCACCGACAGCTGGCCGACCCGCCGGTACGGCTCGACCGCCAGCCCGTAACGATGCACGCAGGCCTCGATGCGCGCCGCCAGCGCCGGCAGGCTCTCATGCGCGGGAAGCCCCAGCGCGACGTTCTCTACCACCGTCAGCGCATCGAACAGCGCGAAATGCTGGAACACCACGCCGACGCCCCGGGCGCGGGAGGCGGCGGGATCGGGGAAGGTGACGGGAGTGCCGTCGAAGCGCAGTTCGCCCGAATCGGCCTGGATGAGGCCGCACATCATCTTCACCAGCGTCGACTTGCCGGCGCCGTTCTCGCCGAGCAGCGCATGTGTCTCGCCGGCACGGATGGCGAGGCTGACGTGATCGTTCGCCAGCAGGGCGCCGAAGCGCTTGGTCAGCCCGATCGCCTCCAGCACGGCCGGCGGCGAATCCCCCGGGGACGATGAGGCAGCGGGCGCGGAGACGTCAGTCATGGCGAGCCCCGATGCGGCTGTCATGGCTTGCCGAGGCGGCCGCGGAAAGCTCCTGCGGAACCGGTCGGAACGGGCAGCGATGTCTCATCCGGTTTCCACGCCGATGCACTTTTAACAAGCATCGCATGCCGGTTAAGCAGAGCAAGCCCAAAGTCTGGCCGGCCGGTCCGGGATCCTGCCGTAATTCACGGCATTTTCGTATTTTCCGGCCTTCTCGCCGGCCACGCGCCGCCGCGGCCTTCCCCGGCTGCTGCGGCGCCCCTTATCCTAGGGAATCAGCACGCTCGAGCCGGTGGTCTTGCGGCCCTCCAACTCGCGATGCGCCTCGGCGACATCGGCGAGCTTGTAGCGCTGGTTCACCGGGATCTTCACCACGCCCTTCTGCACGACGTCGAAAAGGTCGGCGGCGTTCGCCTCCAGCGCCTCGCGGGTCGAGACATGGGTGAACAGCGTCGGGCGCGTCGCATAGAGCGAGCCCTTCTGCGAGAGCAGCAGCAGCGAGAAATTCTGGATGGCGCCGGAGGCGTTGCCGAAGCTCACCCACATGCCGCGCGGGCGCAGGCAGTCCAGCGAGGCGGGATAGGTCGCCTGGCCGACGCCGTCATAGACCACGTCGCACAGCGCGCCTTCGGTGATCTCCTTCACCCGCGCCGCGAAGTCCTCCTTCGAGTAGTCGATGGTGTAGGCGGCACCGGCTTCCCTGGCGATGGCGCATTTCTCCGGCGAACCGGCGGTGCCGATCACCGTGGCGCCGAGATGGTTCGCCCATTGGCAGAGGATCTGCCCGACGCCGCCCGCCGCTGCCTGCACCAGCACCACGTCGCCGGCCTTCACCGGGTAGGTCTGACGCAGCAGGTAGCGCGCGGTCATGCCCTTCAGCATCATCGCGGCGGCGACCTCGTCCTCCACGCCGTCGGGGATCTTCACCAGCGTCGCGGTCGGCATGATCCGCTCGGCGCAATAGGCGCCGAAGGCGGTGCCATAGGCCACCCGGTCGCCGCGCTTGAAGCCGGTCACGCCCTCGCCCACCGCCTCGATCACCCCTGCCGCCTCGTTGCCGGGGGTGAAGGGCGTGCCGCCCACCGCGGGATAGAGGCCGGAACGGAAATAGGTGTCGATGAAGTTCAGCCCGATGGCGGTATGGCGCAGCCGCACCTGGCCCGGCCCCGGCGCGCCGAGCTCGATCTCCTCCAGCTTCAGCACCTCGGGTCCGCCGACCTCGTGCACCCGCACCGCCAACACCATGGGTCTCACTCCGGCAAAAGGATCTGGAAGGATGGGATCAGGCGGCCCGGCGCCGCGACGGCACCAGCCCGAACAGCAGGAAATAGAGGCCGACGAGGCACAGGCCGACATCCACCCACACCGGGGGCGCCAGCTTTTCCACCACCGCCGTCACCGCCAGCAACGCCCACAGCGTCATCAGCGCGATGGTCAGGATCCGCCCGCGCACCACCCGGAACGGATGCACGAACTTGATCGGCAGGAAGGTGGCGGCCGAGAGGAAGGCGATGATCGCCGCCACCACATAGCCGTTCATCGGCAGCAGGAAGAAGTAGAACACCACCAGGTTCCACACCGCCGGGAAGCCCTGGAAATACTTGTCCTCGGTCTTCATGTTGGTGTCGGCGAAATACAGCGCGCTGGTGAGCAGGATCGCCGCGCTGGCGGGCACGGCGAGCCAAGTCGGCATCAACCCGCCGGTCGCCACCGCGAAGGCCGGCACCAGCACATAGGTGAGGTAGTCGACCACGAGGTCGAGCGTCTCGCCGGACCAGCGCGGCAGCACCTCCACCACGCGCACCTTGCGGGCGATCGAACCGTCGATGCCGTCGACGAACAGGGCGGCGCCCAGCCAGGCGAACATCAGCGCCCAGTTGCCCTCGACGGCGGCGATCAGCGCCAGCAGGCCGAGCACGGCGCCGGTGGCGGTGAAGATATGGACGGCGAAGGCCAGCGTCTGCTGGCGCGTCGGCCTTTCGGCAAAAGGTTTAGCGGACACCGCCACTGGTGGTTCTCCCATGGCCGCGACGCGGGGCCGGCCGGCATGTTCTTCATCGACGTCGCGCATATATCACGCCTGGAGCAATCCGCATGGACAGACCGCGTTGCCCTCGCTTATCCCACACTCCTGCCCGGCCTTGTAGCCCCGCACAACATTCATGGAGGCCCCAGATGGAGCCGCGACCGGCCGCCGCGCCGCAAAACCCAACGCCGAAGCCGTCCGAAGGTTCGCCGGTGGCCGTGGTCGGCGCCGGTGCCGCGGGCCTGATCGCCGCCCTCGCTCTGGCCGCGGAGGGGCTCGACGTCGCGCTGGTCGGCCCGCCGCGCGGCCGCGATGCCCGCACCACCGCGCTGATGGACGGCTCGGTACGCGCCCTCGATGCGCTCGGCGCCTGGGCCCGCCTGAACGGCCGGGTGTCGCCGCTGCGGGTGATGCGCCTCGTCGACGACACCGGCCGGCTGTGGCGCGCGCCGGAGGTGAGCTTCGCGGCGGCCGATCTCGGCCTGCCCGGCTTCGCCTGGAATGTCGAGAACGAGACGCTGCTGCAGGCGCTGGAGCAGGCCGTCGCCGCCGAACCGCGAATCACCCGCCATACGGCCAGCGTCACCGCGGTGTCGGATGGCCCGGAGGCCGCGACGCTCGTACTCGACGACGGCACCCGCCTCACCGCCGCGCTGGTGGCCGCCGCCGACGGGCGGCAATCGCCCTGCCGGGCCGCCGCCGGCATCGGCCTGCGTTCGCACGACTACCCGCAGGTGGCGATCACCGCCACGCTGTCGGCCGAGCGCCCGCATCGCGACATCTCCACCGAATTCCACACCCCGACCGGCCCGTTCACGGTGGTGCCGCTGCCGGGCGGGCGGGTCAGCCTCGTCTGCGTGGTGGCCCCGAAGGACGCCGAGGCGCTGATGGCGCTGGACGAGGCCGCCTTCTCCCGCGAGATGGAGCGCCGTGCCCACTCGCTGCTCGGCAAGATGCGGCTCGACGGCCCGCGCGGCGCCTTCCCGCTCGCCGCCCGCACCGCCGAGCGCTTCGCGAGCGGCCGCATCTTCCTGCTCGGAGAGGCCGCGCACATCATCCCGCCCATCGGCGCGCAGGGGCTCAATCTCGGCATACGCGACGCCGCCACCCTCGCCGAGCTCGCCGGCACAGCCCGCCGCACCGGGCAGGACATCGCCGGCGCCGAGGTCGCCGCCGCCTATGAACGCCGCCGCCGGGCGGATGTCGGCAGCCGCAGCCTGGCGGTGGACCTGTTCAACCGCTCGCTGCTCACCGATTTCCTGCCGGTACAGGGCGTACGCGGCCTCGGCCTCTGGGCGCTCGGGCGCTCGGCCACGCTGCGCCGCCTCGTCATGCGCGAGGGCGTCGGCCCGACCCGCGACGTGCCACCGCTGATGCGCACGCGGGGAGACGAGCTCGCGCACGACACGAAGAACGCCTCATAACCATTTATAGAAGCACAAATAAACCACCCCGACCCTGAGGTGCCTGGCCGCAGGCTTGGCCTCGAAGGATGCTCATCCGGGTGCGGGTGCGCTCGAGGGTCCTCCTTCGAGGCTCGCTGCGCTCACCTCTCGGGATGAGGTCGCTCTGGGGCGGGAACCAAGGCAAGCCCACACCGGCCTGCCCTTCCTTGTTCCCTGTCGCTCGACCTGTGGCCCGCCCGTTCCGGGCTGGAGGCGGCTTCCTGCCCATCAAAATCCGTGCGGCAGCATGTCGTGCTGCACCGCATAGAGCAGCGCGGTGACGGTGGCCACCGACACCACGGTGCCGATCAGCACGCCGCCGGAGGCGCCCTCGACATAGGTCTCGTACTGCTTGGCCATGATGAAGGCGTTGAGCGCCGGCGGCAGGCCGGCCATCAGCACCGCGGTCGCCACCCACACCGGCGCGAAGCCGCCGACCAGCATCAGCACCGTGAACACCAGCAGCGGATGGACGAGCAGCTTGATGGCGATGAGGAACGGCACCTCGCCCTGCACCTTGCCCATCGGCCGCAGCGCCACCGAAACGCCGAGGGTGAACAGCGCGCAGGGCGCCGCGGCGTTCTTCAGGAACTCCAGCATCCGGTCGATCGCCGCCGGCGGATGGAACTCGACGGCGGCGGCGAGCACGCCGAGAAAGGTGGCGACGTTGAAGGGATGCGTCACCACCCGCCGCACCACATACCAGAGCGTGGCGCCGATGGAGCGCTTCTCCCGCCCGCCCAGCGCCATCAGCAGCGGCACGACGGTGAAGAAGAACAGGCTGTCGAACACGAAGATCAGCGCGGTCGGCACCGAGGCGGCCGCCCCCAGGGCGCCCAGCGTCAGGCCCGGGCCCATATAGCCGACATTGGAATAGGAGCCGACCACCGCCGAGATCGTCGCCTCCGGCAGGTTGCCGCGCCGCAGCCACAGCCCGATGGCCAGCGACAGCGCGAAGCAGGTCGCCGAGGACAGCGTGGTCACCAGGATGAAGCGGCCATTGGCCAGTTCGTGGAACGGCGTGCGCGCCACCAGCGAGAAGAACAGCGCCGGCAGCGCCACATAGATGATGAAGAAGCTGAGCCAGGCGAGGCCGCTTTCGGGAATGCGCGCGATCTTGCCGCAGCCGAGGCCGAGGAAGATCACGCCGAAGAAGGGAAGCGCAAGCGCGAGGACGTCGGCCATGCCCGTTGGCTATCGGCTTGCGGCAGGCCGGTCAATCGCGCCGCCGGGGCGGCACGCCGGTTGCTTCCTGATCTGCGGCGGAACTTCTACCAAGGTAGCATCCTGCTCCCGAACCCGCCTACGGCTAAAGTTGACATCATCGCACCCGGCGCTTAGGGCTCACCGGCGCGGAAAGGCGAACGACATGGATATGAAGGAACGCATCGCCAAATACCGCATCGGCCAGGTGGTGCGCCACCGCCACTTCCCGTTTCGCGGCGTGGTGTTCGATGTGGACCCGGAGTTCGCCAACACCGACGAGTGGTGGGAATCCATTCCCGAGCATATGCGGCCGTCCAAGGACCAGCCCTTCTACCACCTGCTGGCCGAGAACGCCGACACCGAATATGTCGCCTATGTCTCCGAGCAGAACCTCGAGCCGGACACGTCCGGCGAGCCGGTGCGCCATCCCCAGGTCGAGGAGATGCTCGCGGCCGACGGCGACGGCGGCTGGCGGGTGAAGAGCGACCGGCTGCAATAGCGACCCGGGGCGCCGCGACGGAGCCGCCAAGACCGTCACCGATCATGAAAAAGCCCGGCGCTCGCGAGAGGCCGGGCTTTTCGTTCGCATCGCGCTCCCGCGGGCGGGAGAGCCGGCCTCACTGGGCCGGCTGGGCGCCCTTCAGCTTCTCGGCACCGAGCTTCTCCAGCCCCTGCTTGGTGGCCTGCTCGCGCGCGTCGGCCTGGGCCTTGAGCTGCTCCTGGCGGGCCTTCACCTGGTCCTGGATCTTCTTGACCTGCTCCTCGAACACCTTCGGGTCGGTGTCGGAGCCGTCATAGACCTTGGCGAAGTCGCCGAGGCCGATCGGGTAGTTGACGAGACGGCCGACCGCATTGGCGGCCTGGATGGTCAGGCCGGGCGCCTTCTTCATGCGGGCGATGAAGTCGTCGTCGACCTGCAGGTCGCCGCGGCAGGTGCGCTCGTCGCACATGATGTAGGTGCCGAGGATCGGCTGCTCGTTGGCGAGCGCCACCCGGAAGCCCTGGCGCAGCAGCACGCCGGTCGGGAAGGAGACGGTGAAGAACTTCTTCGGGTCGTCCTTCACCTCGAAGATGCCGAAGCGGACCAGGAACTGCCCGGTGTCGGTGATGATGCTCTGCTCGTAATTGCAGACCTTCTTGTTGATCTGCTGGTTGTCCTCGCAGCGCTTCACCCACGGGATCGGAATCGCCGGGATCTGCGGGGCAGCCTGCTGCTGCTGCGCGGGCGCCTGGGCCTGCGCCGGGGCAGGCTTGGCCGCCGGCTTCTGCGCCTGGGCGAGGGCCGGGCCGGAACCGGCGAGCGCCAGCAGCAGGGCGGCGCCGGCGACCTTGCGCGCGAGGCGCGACTGCGGCGCGGGAAACGAGCGTCTGATCATATCAAGTTCCTGTCGTGCGAACCGCGGCGAAGCTACGGCAGCTGGGCTACGGCGACGGACGCCTTGGCGCCTCTGGGAAGACGAGGCTGTCTCCCGTTCAAATGCGGCAAGACAGTGGCTCATGGCGCGGCCGGCGTCCATTCTGTTATCAGTGGCGCGACCGATCCAGACCGAATCCGTCGCAAGGAAACAGCAAGCGTGACCGATATCACCCGTCGCGCCGTCCTGCGCAACGGCCTCATCGCCGCAAACGGCGCAATTTGGACAGCGGCCTGCCTGCCGGCCATTGTGACCCGCGGGCATGCCGAAACCGTGGCAGCCATCGGTCCAAATGCGGAAACCGCCCCGCGTCACGGCCTCGCCATGCATGGCGCGCCGCTCTATCCGGCTGATTTTTCTCACTATGCCAGCGTCAATCCGGCCGCGCCGCGCGGCGGGCGGCTGGTGCAGGGCGCGGTCGGCGCCTTCGACAGCCTCAATCCCTTCATCGTGCGCGGCTCGCCGGCGCCCTTCGTGCGCTGGAACATCGTCGAGAGCCTGATGGCGCGCTCGCCGGACGAGGCCTTCACCGTCTACGCCCTGCTGGCGCGCTCGATCGAGACCGACGACGCCCGCTCCTATGTCGCCTTCGAGCTCGACGAGCGCGCCCGATTCGCCGACGGCACCCCGCTCACCGTCGCCGATGTGATCTTCTCCTTCGAGCTGCTGAAGGCTCGCGGCCGGCCGAACATGCGCAGCTACTACGCCAAGGTCGCCCGCGCACAGGCTATGGGCGAGCGTCTGGTGCGCTTCGACTTCGCCGGCGCCGACCGCGAATTGCCGCTGATCCTCGGCCTGATGCCGATCCTCGCCCGCCACGCCACCGACACCGCCACCTTCGAGCAGACCAGCTTCAGGGCGCCGCTGGGCACCGGCCCCTACGAGGTCGCCACCGTGCGGCCCGGCGAAAGCGTCATCCTGCGCCGGCGCGCCGACTATTGGGGCGACGCCCTGCCGGTCAATCGCGGCCTCTATAATTTCGCCGAGCTGCGCTACGATTATTACCGCGAGGTCAACGGCCTGTTCGAGGCCTTCAAGCGCGGCCTCACCGACATCCGCTTCGAGACCGATCCCGGCCGCTGGAGCTCGGGCTACGACATACCGGCGGTGCGCGACGGGCGCATCCTGCGCGAGGACATCGCCACCCGCGTGCCCAAGCCCTATTCGGCGCTGATCTTCAACATGCGCCGCAAGCCCTTCGACGATGTGCGCGTCCGGGCCGGCATGATGGATCTGTTCGACGCCGAATGGGCGAACGCCAATCTCTATTTCGGCCTGTACCAGCGGAACGGCAGCTTCTTCGACGGCTCCGAGCTGTCGTCGCGCGGCCGTCCGGCCGAGCCGGCCGAGCGCGCCCTGCTGGCGCCCTTCCCCGACGCCGTGCTGCCGCAGGTGATGGACGGCACATGGCAGCCGCCCGCCTCGGACGGCTCCGGCCGCGACCGCGCCCGGCTGAAGGCGGCGCTGGAGCATTTCGAGGCCGGCGGCTACGTGCTCAAGGGCGGCCGGCTGGTCGCCGCCGCCGATGGCCGCCCGCTGGCGCCGGAAGTGCTGGTCGGCACCTACGACCAGGAACGCCTGGCGCTGTCCTGGCAGCGCATGCTCAAGCGTGCCGGCATCGAGCTGTCGATCCGCCTGGTCGACGGCGCGCAGTTCGAGGCGCGCAAGACGAATTACGACTACGACATCGTCCCCTATATCTGGGACCAGTCGCTGTCGCCGGGCAACGAGCAGGCCTTCTATTTCGGTTCGGACGCCGCCGAGACGCCCGGCACCCGCAACTTCATGGGGCTCAGGAGCCCGGCGGCGGACGCGATGATCGAGGCCCTGCTCGCCGCCCGCTCGCGCGAGGCGTTCGTCACCGCCGTGCGGGCGCTGGACCGGGTGCTGATTTCGGCGCGCTTCTCGCTGCCCCTGTTCTATACGCCGGGCGAATGGCTGGCCCGCTGGCGCGACGTGGAGCGGCCGGCGACGCTCTCGCTGCGCGGCACGCTGGCCGAAACCTGGTGGCAGGGCGAGCGCAAGCGCTGACGGGCCGCGTGTGCCGCGCGCGACGGGGCGCGGAGGCCACACACGGGGATTTCCTTAACCTAGGGACGCCCGGACACTGGACATAGCCGGCGGAAACGGCTCCTTAGGGGCCGGGCGGCGCGAAGATTGGCTGTCTTTCGGAGTTCAACCAGATGCGTTACGCCGCGTTTATTGCCGCCGGCCTTGCCGCAGCGGCACTTACTGCAGGCCCGGCAACGGCCCAGCAGTCCATCACCGTTCATCCCCAGGGGCAGCCGCGCAGCATGGGCGAGGAAATCGTCATCCCGCCGCTGAATAACCCGAACTATCTCGATCCCGGCCCGATGCCTGACCGTCCGGGCTCGGACAAGTCGATGGACTACATGAACCAGGCCGGCGGCAACGAGCTGGGCGGCGTGGGCGTGGGCATCGGCGCGGATGTGGACGCCGACGACCTGCCCGATGGCGACGGCGCCTACGATTCCGATCCATAGGCCCGGCCCGCAGCACCGCCCACAGGCACAGCCTGAGGCCCCCGCCCCGGACACCTCCTCGTCACGAGGCGAGCGCAGCGCGCCTCGAAGGCGGTCCCTTCGCTACCTTCCCGCAAGCTCACCCTCATCCTGAGGCGCGAGCGGAGCGAGCCTCGAAGGATGCTCGTCCGGGGCAGGCCCCCGGCGGCCGCCTATCCGCCGCGAACCGATGGCCGACGCGCCGCCTCGCGCACCGACATCCAGTCGCCGCGTGCCAGTGCCTCCTTCTTCGCACGGCTCCAGCCCTTCAGCTGTCGCTCGGCGGCGACGGCATCCTCGATCCGCGGGAAATGTTCCGACCAGATGAGCGTCACCGGCCGCCGTTGAAACGTGTAGCCGGGAAACGCTCTGCTCTGATGTTCGGCCAGGCGCGCTTCCAGCGCCCCGCGTGTCGAACCGATGTAATAGGAGCCGTCGGCGCAGCGCAGCATGTAGACGAAGGCGCTCATTCCCGCTCCAGGGCGACCATCCTTCGAGGCTCGCTGAGCTCGCACCTCAGGATGAGGGTGTTCTCAATGGATGAGAGCGGAAGACAGCGCCTCGAACAAGCCCGTTACACCCCCTTCGCCCCCCGACACGCCGCCCCAGCCTCGCACCTCATCTGAGGCGCGAGCGCAGCGAGCCTCGAAGGACGCAGGCCCGCCCCAACTCCCCCACCCCTGAAACAGCGCCGGCACCATCCGCCCCCAACCGGCAGACGCCCCAGCCGGCGCGCCCTACGCCGCCTTCGCGCCGGCGTCGGCGATCTTCGCCAGTTCCTTCAGGATCGCGCCCACGCCCTTCAGCCGCGCATTGGCGGTGCTCCAGTCGTCGGAAAACACCACCTTCAGGTCCGGGCGCACCTTGGCGATCACGTTCGGCTTGCCGAGATAGGCCACCAGCCCCGCCGGATTGGGGAACTCGTTGTCGCGGAAGGTCAGCACCGCCCCGCGTGGGCCGGCATCGACCTTCTCGACATTGGCGCGCCGGCACATCGCCTTGATCGCCACCAGCTTGAGGAACTGCTTCACCTCCTCCGGCGCCGGGCCGAAGCGGTCGACCAGCTCGGTGCCCACCTGGTCGATCTCCTCCTCGGTCTCGAGGTCGGCGAGGCGGCGATAGAGGTTCAGCCGCACATGCAGGTCGGCGACATAGTCCTCCGGGATCAGCACCGGCGCGCCGATGGAGATCTGCGGCGACCACTTCTCCGCCACCGGCGCGGTGATGCCGGCCTTCAGATGCGCGATCGCCTCCTCCAGCATCTCCTGGTAGAGCTCGTAGCCGACCTCCTTGATGTGGCCGGACTGCTCGTCGCCGAGCAAATTGCCGGCGCCGCGTATGTCGAGGTCGTGGCTGGCGAGCTGGAAGCCGGCGCCCAGCGTATCCAGCGATTGCAGCACTTTCAGCCGCTTCTCCGCCTGCTGGGTGATCTGCTTCTCGGCCGGCAGGGTGAAGATCGCATAGGCCCGCGTTTTCGAGCGCCCCACCCGCCCGCGCAGCTGGTAGAGCTGGGCGAGGCCGAACATGTCGGAGCGATGGATGATCAGCGTGTTGGCATTGGGCACGTCGAGGCCGGATTCGACGATGGTGGTGGAGAGCAGCACGTCGAACTGCCCGTCATAGAAGGCGGACATGATCTCTTCCAGCTGCGTCGCCGCCATCTGGCCATGCGCCACCGTGACCTTCACCTCCGGCACGTTCTTGTCGAGGAACTCCTTCACCTCGCCGAGGTCCTCGATGCGCGGGCAGACATAGAAGCTCTGGCCGCCGCGATAGCGCTCGCGCAGCAGCGCCTCGCGCACGATCAGGGGGTCGAAGGGCGTCACGAAGCTGCGCACCGCCAGCCGGTCCACCGGCGGCGAGGCGATGATGGAGAGCTCGCGCACCCCGGTCATGGCGAGCTGCAGCGTGCGCGGGATCGGCGTCGCGGTGAGCGTCAGCACATGCACCTCGGCGCGCAGTTGCTTCAGCTTCTCCTTGTGGCCGACACCGAAATGCTGCTCCTCGTCAACGATGACGAGGCCGAGATCCTTGAAATGGATGGTCTTGCCGAGCAACGCATGCGTGCCCACGACGATGTCGACGGTGCCGTCGGCGAGGCCCTTCTTGGTCTCGGTGAGCTCCTTGCCCGGCACCAGGCGCGAGGCCTGCCGCACCACCACCGGCAGCCCCTTGAAGCGCTCGGAGAAGGTCTTGAAGTGCTGACGCGCCAGCAGCGTGGTCGGCACCACCACCGCCACCTGCTTGCCGTTGAGCGCCACCGCAAAGGCCGCGCGCAGCGCCACTTCGGTCTTGCCGAAGCCGACATCGCCGCAGACGAGGCGGTCCATCGGATGGCCGGAGCCGAGATCGTCGAACACCGCTTCGATCGAGGCTTCCTGGTCCTCGGTCTCCTCATAGGGGAAGCGGGCGCGGAACTCGTCATAGAGCCCCTCCGCCGGCACGAGGCGCGGCGCTTCCTTCAGCTGCCGCTCGGCCGCCACCTTGATCAGCTCGGCCGCCATCTCGCGGATGCGGCTCCGCATCTTGGCCTTGCGCGCCTGCCAGCCGCCGCCGCCCAGCCGGTCGAGCTGCGCCTCGGTGTCCTCCGAGCCGTAGCGCGACAGCAGTTCGAGATTCTCCACCGGCAGGAACAGCTTGGAGCCTTCCGCATAGTGGATCTCGAGGCAGTCGTGCGGCGCGCCCATCGCCTCGATGGTCTTGAGGCCCACGAAGCGGCCGATGCCGTGGTCGACATGCACCACGAGGTCGCCGGCGGTCAGCGCCGACAATTCGGAGATCACGTCCTGCGGCCGGCGCGCCTTGCGCTTGGGGCGCACCAGCCGGTCGCCGAGAATGTCCTGCTCGCCGATCACCGCCAGCGCGTCGGTCTCGAAGCCGCTCTCGATGCCGAGCACGCAGACGCCGAGCGCGCCCTTGGGCAGCTTCTCGGCGGCGTCGCGCGAGCCGATCCGCTGCGTGCCCTTCAGCCCGTGGTCGCCGAGCACGGTGGTGAGGCGGTCGAGCGAGCCCTCCGACCATGCGGTGACGACCGTGCGCTTCTTCCCCGCCAGCTCGCGCAGATAGGTCGCCGCCGCCTCGAAGACGTTCCCCTCCGGGTCGGCGCGCTCGGGCGCGAAGGAGCGCGCCGGCCGGCCGTCGAGGTCGATCACGTCCTTCGACGGCGGCACGGCGAAGGCGGTCAGCGCCACGGCGGGCGCCTCCTCGCGGCGCTTCGCCCATTCGGCATCGGTAAGGTAGAGCCGGTCCGGCGGCAGCGGCTTGTAGGGGGCGCCGCCACCCAGCATGCCCTGCCCGGGATGCGCGCCCTGCAGATCCTGGCTTTCCCGCCGCGCGTCGTAATAGTCGCGGATCTGCGCCAGCCGCTCGCCAGCCGCTTCAGTGCCCTGCGCCTCCATCACGATCGGGCTGTCGCCGGTATAGTCGAACAGCGTGTCGAGCCCGTCATGGAACAGCGGCAGCCAGTGCTCCATGCCGGCATAGCGCCGGCCCTCGCTCACCGCCTCATAGAGCAGGTCGCCGCGCTGGGCGGCGCCGAACTGCGCCACATAGGCCATGCGGAAGCGCCGCATGGTCTCGGTGGTCAGCTGCAACTCGCTCATCGGCACCAGTTCGAGGGCGCGCATCTGCGCCGCGGTGCGCTGGGTCTCGGGATCGAAGGAGCGGATCGATTCCAGCGTGTCGCCGAAGAAATCGAGCCGCACCGGCATCGGAAGTCCCGGCGGGAACAGATCGACGATGCCGCCGCGCACCGCATATTCGCCGGTGTCGCGCACGGTGGGGGTGCGGATGAAGCCGTTCACCTCCGCCCATTGCGTCACCTCGTCGAGCGACAGCGCATTGCCCGGCGCCGCCGAGAAGGACTGCGTGCCCACCAGCTTTCGCCGCGGCACCCGCTGCAAGGCGGCGTCCACGGTGGTGAGCACCACCGAGCCGCCCTCGCGGCCCTTCACCCGCGCGAGGCGGGCGAGCGTCGCCATCCGCCGCGCCACGATGTCGGCATGCGGCGAGGCGCGGTCATAGGGCAGGCAGTCCCAGCCGGGGAAAGCCAGCCGCTCCACCTCCGGCGCGAAGAAGGCGAGCGCGCGCTCCAGTTCGGCCATGCGCTCGGCGTCGCGGCAGATCACGGTGAGCGTCGGCCAGGCGGCCTCGTCCCTGGCCGCCAGCGCGCGGGCGAGGTCGCCGATGACCAGCCCCTCCATGCCGGCGGGCACATTGGCGAGGGTCACCGTCCGCCCGGGGGCGAGACGGTCGATGAGCGCGGAATGGGCTTTGGTCATATTTCGGGAAGGCCTTCCCCGGAGAGATGGAAGCGGCGGAAACGCTGGAACATCGGCGTGTCGAACGGCGCCGGGGCGTTGCCGGAGTTGACCCAGTACAGGATGTCCGGGTCCTCGATCTCGATCAGCAGCTCGAAGGCGTCGACCTCCTCCTCGCTCATCTCCGGCAGCAGGGCGTCGGCGAAGCGGCCCATCAGCAGGTCCATCTCGCGCGTGCCGCGATGCCAGGCACGGAAGAGAAGCCGCCGCCGGCGAGGGTCGAGCCCCGCGCTCGAGCGCGTGGTTCCGGTCATTCGCATACGCCTCGTTGTGGCCGGCCGATCGGCGGTCGGCGAGAAAGGTCCAAAGGGCGCCGCCCTCTTAGCGCGCCCCGCCCCGCCTGTCAGGTAGGCAATGGGATGGCATTAGGGAAGTGGCCCGCGCTCATGGCCGGGTTGCTCCGCGCGTGCCCCCGGGGCGCGGCAGGGCGCGGGGGATAGGGAAAAGCCGGCTCCCGAGGCACCTACCCAGCAGAACCCCCTCATCCTGAGGCGCGAGCGCAGCGAGCCTCGAAGGAGGCCCGGTGAGGCGCATCCGCCCCGCGGGACCATCCTTCGAGGCCCACCTGACGGCGGACACCTCAGGATGAGGGCGCGCTTGTGGAAGCGTGGGCAAAGCTACACGCGGAAGCGACCAGCCACACACGCCGTCATCCCCGGGCTTGGCCCGGGGATCCACGCCTTCCACCGGCACGGCGTTTCCGGCGGCCCTGAAGAGGCGGAGGACCGGGACAAGCCCGGCCATGACGACCGGAGCACCGCATGCTCTCCAGCCGGGGGACAGCCCGCCCCGTCCGATTGCACCCCCGCGCCTCTTCCGCCACAGTCCGGCGCCATGCGCCCGGACGCCCTCAACCCCTATTTCGCCGCCGTCACCGACCTGTCGGGCATCGGGCCGAAGCTCGCCCGTCCGTTCGGCCGGCTGCTCGGCCGGCCGGAAGGCGCGCGCGTGCTGGACCTCCTCCTGCACCTGCCCTCCTCCACCCTCGACCGCCGCGCCCGCCCGACCATCGCCCAGCTCGCCGCCGGCGACCTCGCCACGCTGCGCGTGCATGTCGACCGCCATGTCCCCACCCCGCCCGGCTCGCGCGCGCCCTATCGCGTCTACGCCCATGACGAGACCGGCGACCTGGCGCTGATCTTCTTCGCCGCCGACCGCCGGCGCATGGAGCACATGCTGCCCGTCGGCGAGGACCGCTGGGTGTCCGGCACCGTACAGATGTATGACGGCCTGCCGCAGATCGTGCATCCCGACCGGGTGCTGGACGATGCCGGGATCGCCCGGCTGCCGCCCGTCGAGCCGGTCTATCCGCTGGTGGAAGGGCTGGGCCAGGGCCATGTCCGCCGCGCCATCGCCGGCGCGCTGCAGAAGACCGGCCCGCTGCCCGATTGGGGCTCCCTGCCCGGTGCGCCGGAATTCCACGCCGCCCTCGCCGGCATCCACCAGCCGCAGGACACCGCCGATGCCACGCCCGCCGGCACCGGCTGGCGCCGCCTCGCCTATGACGAATTGCTGGCCGGCCAGCTGGCCCTCGCTCTGGTGCGCGCCCGCACCGTGCGCAAGACCGGCCGGCCCGTCACCGGCACCGGCGTGCTGACGGCGAAACTCCTCCAGGCCCTGCCCTTCGCGCTCACCTCTTCGCAGGAGACGGCGCTCGAGGCC
This sequence comes from Ancylobacter oerskovii, assembly GCF_018390555.1. Taxonomy (GTDB): domain Bacteria; phylum Pseudomonadota; class Alphaproteobacteria; order Rhizobiales; family Xanthobacteraceae; genus Ancylobacter; species Ancylobacter oerskovii. The sequence goes on from NZ_JAHBGB010000006.1 coordinate 415,134, forward strand.
ATCCGCGCCGACCTCGGCTCCGGCAACCGCATGCTGCGCCTGCTGCAGGGCGATGTCGGCTCCGGCAAGACGGTGGTAGCGCTGCTCGCCGCCGCCACGGTGATCGAGGCCGGCCATCAGGCGGCGATCATGGCGCCGACCGAAATCCTCGCCCGCCAGCACCTCAAGACCATCGCCCCGCTCGCCGAGGCCGCCGGCATTCGCGTCGCCGTGCTCACCGGGCGGGAGAAGGGCAAGGCCCGCGGGGCTCTCCTCGATGCCCTGATGCAGGGCGAGATCGACCTCGTCATCGGCACCCATGCGCTGTTCCAGGAGGGCGTCGGCTTCCGCGATCTCGCGCTCGCCATCGTCGACGAGCAGCACCGCTTCGGCGTGCACCAGCGCCTCGCCCTCGCCGCCAAGGGTGAGGCGGTGGACGTGCTGGTGATGACCGCCACGCCGATTCCGCGCACGCTGGTGCTCACCTATTTCGGCGACATGGATTCTTCCGAGCTGAGGGAGAAGCCCAAGGGCCGCAAGCCGATCGACACCCGCATGGTGGCGATGGACCGGCTCGACGAGGTGATCGCCCGCCTCGGCCACGCCTTGCAGGAGGGCCGCCGCGTCTACTGGATCTGCCCGCTGGTGGAAGAATCCGAAACCTCCGATCTCGCCGCCGCGCAGGAGCGTTTCGAGGATCTGCGCCAGCATTTCGGCGCCGCCGTCGGCCTCGTGCACGGCAAGATGAAGGGCGCCGAGAAGGACGCCGCCATGGCCGCCTTCGCGCGCGGCGAGACCCGCATCCTCGTCGCCACCACCGTCGTGGAGGTCGGCGTCGACGTGCCCGAAGCCAGCATCATCGTCATCGAGCATGCCGAGCGCTTCGGCCTCGCGCAGCTGCACCAGCTGCGCGGGCGGGTCGGGCGCGGCGACGTCGCCTCGACCTGCCTCTTGGTCTATCGCCGCCCGCTCGGCGAGGTCGCCCGCGCCCGGCTGGAGGCGCTGCGCGAATCCGACGACGGCTTCTTCCTCGCCGAGAAAGATCTGGAACTGCGCGGCGAGGGCGACCTGCTCGGCACCCGCCAGAGCGGCCTGCCCGGCTTCCGCGTCGCCCGGCTGGAGGTGCATGGCGATCTCCTGGAGCGCGCCCGCGCCGAGGCCCGCGCCGTCGTCGCCGCCGACCCGGATCTCCTCGGCGAGCGCGGCCGGGCCTTGCGCCTGCTGCTGCACATCTTCGAGCGCGACGTCGCGGTGAAGCTGCTCGAGGCCGGCTAGGGCCATGACCGCCTCGCGGGGCCGGCATCCACCCGGCATCGTGCCGGGGCTTCCGGGAAGGCCCGCATCCGTCCTAAGGTGGGGCCTCGCCAACCGGCGCCCATCCCGTGCGGATCTCTTCCCGCACGGATCGACACAGTCCGGCGACACCCTATATCCGGCCCATGATCGACCGACCCACCGTGTCCTCCCTCGCCGCCGCGCCCCTGCGCTGGGTGCTGTTCATCCTCGCCTGGATCTGCGTCGGCCTCGGCGTGGCCGGCATCGTGGTGCCGGTGCTGCCCGGCACGCCCTTCCTCATCCTCGCCGCCTGGCTGTTCACCCGCTCCTCGCCGCGCTTCGAGGCCTGGCTGCTGGCGCATCCCCGGCTCGGCCCGGCGGTGGTGGCATGGCGCGCACGGGGCGTGGTGCCGCGCTGGGCGCAGTTCTTCGCCACCGGATCGATGGCGGCGAGCTTCGTCCTGCTCTCCTTCACCGCCATCCCGCATATGGTGCTCGCCGGCCTCGGCGCGGTGATGCTCGCCGTCTCCGCCTATCTGCTCACGAGACCGGCCGCGTGACGACGAGCGCGCCGCCGGCCGCCATCCTCGGCGTGATTCTCGCCGGCGGCCTGTCGCGCCGCATGGGCGGCGGCGACAAGGGGCTGCGCATGGTCGCCGGCCGCCGCCTCCTCGACCGGGCGATCGAGCGCCTGACGCCGCAGGTCGGCGCCGTCATCCTCAGTGCCAATGGCGATCCGGCGCGCTTCGGCGTCGCCCTGCCGGTGGTGCCGGATCCGCTGCCGGATTTTCCCGGCCCGCTCGCCGGCCTGCTGGCCGGCATGGAGCATGCCGTCGCCCGCGCGCCCCGGGCGCGGCACATCCTCACCGTCCCGGCCGACTGCCCGCTGCTGCCGGAAGACCTCGCGACCCGGCTCGCCGCCGGCAAGGGCGAGGCGGCCGCCGCCATCGCGGCCTCCGGCGGACGCGACCACCCGGTGATCGGCCTGTGGGACGTCTCCCTCGCCCCGCTGCTGCGTCACCTGCTGGTCGCGGAAGGCGAGCGCCGCGTGCGCGCCTTCACCGCCCGCGCCGGTGCGGTGACGGTCGATTGGCCGGACGAGCCCTATGATCCGTTCCTGAACGTCAATACGCCGGAAGACCTGGCCGCCGCCGAGGCACTGATCGCCGGCAGCCGGTGAGCCGCAGCGCCTGCGACGCCGGGCCGCCGCCTCTCAGCCCGTCCGCCACTCCACGAGGTTCACCGCCGCCGCATGCGCCTCGACGAAATCGGCCACCGCCTCGGCGTCGTCGAGGTCGATCACCGGCACCGGCGCCTCCGGCAGCGGCGTGTCGGAGGCGATGGCCGCGATGAACGGGTCGGCGGGATACAGGAACGGCTTGCCGACTTCCGCCCGGTGGATCTCGATCTTCGGGTGACGGTCGCGCTTGAAGCCCTCCACCAGCACCAGGTCGACCGGCGCCAGCTTGGAGAGGAGTTCCGGCAGCTCCGGCTCTGATGCACCACGCAGCTCATGCATTAGTGCCCAGCGCATCGCGGAGGCGACCAGCACCTCGCTCGCCCCCACCACGCGGTGGGTGTGCGAATCCTTGCCGGGCACGTCGACGTCGAATGCGTGATGCGCATGCTTGATGGTGGAGACCTTCAGTCCCCGCCCGACCAGCACTGGGATCAGCCGGGCGAGCAGCGTTGTCTTGCCCGCCCCGCTCCAGCCGGCGAAACCCATCACGCGCATCGACGTCTCCTCTGTCGCGTCCCGCCGGTGCCTCGCGGCTTGCCGGCCTCGCCCGTCCGCCTTAAGCGGGAAGCGGGAGTGACCTAGATGCAATCTGCCGCCTCGCCCGACAAGCCCCGACGCCTCGACCTGAAGGGCCTGAAATGCCCGCTGCCGGCGCTACACACCCGCCGGGCGCTGCAACGTGCCGCGCCGGGCGAACGCTTCGAGGTGGTCTGTACCGATCCGATGGCGGTGATCGACATCCCCCATCTCGTCGGCCAGCTCGGCGACGTGATGGAAGCCAGCGAGCGGCGCGAGGCCGAGCTCGTCTTCCTCATCCGCAAGGCGTGAGGGTCAACCCTCGTCGCGCCAGTCGAAGGGCAGCGGCGCCTCGCGAAAGGCGAATCGGTCGAGATGGCGGGCCACCACGCCCTTCATCCGCTCCAGCGTCTCGCCGTCGACCGCCTCCAGCCGCACGCCGAGCGCCAGCGGGTCGGCATGCAGCGTGGCGACGGTGTTTTCCGGCAGCACGATCCGGCCGTCCTCCGGGGTGAAGCTGACCTCGAACTTGTGCGCCCAGTGCTTGCAGAGCTGCTGCAGATAGCGGCTGGCATGGGCGGTCGGCACGGTGGCGGCGCTGTTGGGCATGGGTTCAGGCTCACATGAGGATCGAGAACATTTCTCTAATACGCTGATTTCAAAGGATCCACCGCCGAGAGTTCTCCTCACCGGAGTGTGAGGGAAGCGCATGGCTCGCCGACGCCGGGACTGGGGCCGGGGCCGGCACGCCATGCGCGGCTCCTCAGGGCGTCGGCCGGAACACGCCGTCGGCGTCGCGCTTCAGTGGCGCGGCCTGCGTCGGCAGCGGCGCGCCGGGCGCGTCGAGCACCGAGACGCCCTCCTTCCAGTCGGCCGGGGCGATGGCGATGTAGCGGGCATAGCCGCCCGAGCCGCCGAGCGGCTTGGCGAAGCCGATCGTCACCAGCGCCCCGCTCTCCGGCACCTTGTCGAGATTGGCGACGCCCTCCGCCTGGGCGAAATTGTTGTGCATCAGCCAATGCTCGCCTTCCAGCGTCGGCGTGGTGTCGGTGTCCAGCGGCTCATGGCCGTGGAACAGGATCTTGCGCTCCAGATGCAGGAACTTCAGCGCCGCGAGGCTAACGCCGGGAAACGGCGCCTTGCCGAAGCGCTCCCTGTCGCCCCACTTCTTGTACCAGTCGGAGCGCACGAACACGACCGCCCCTTCCGGGATGCGCCCATGCTCGGTCTCCCACGCCTCGATGTCGGCGACCTGCAGGTGATAGCCCTCGTCGGCCGCCACCTTGCCGGAGATGTCGATCACCGCCAGCGGGCGGATCGCGAAGCTCGCCGGCAGGTCGGAGATGGTGGCGCCCTTCGGGTTCCAGTGCGAGGGCGGGTCGAGCTGGGTGCCGTACTGGTCGGTGGTCAGCTCATAGGCCGAGGCGACGAAGCCGTGCTTCTCATAGGTGAATTCCTCGCCCTTCTTCACATAGCCCTCGATGTCCCGCCCGGCGACGGCCGGCTTGAACACCGCATTGCCGAAGCCCGGCCACACCGGCTGCACCGGCTCGAAGGCATGGGTGAGGTCGATATATTTGGCGCCCTTCAGCGACTGCTCGTAGATCTTCCACAGCGGCGGCTCCTCGGCGCGGGCGACCCCGCCGAGGACGCCCAGCGCGGCCAGTGCCGCGATCGTCATACGCATCATGTCCAGCCTCCGGCGCTTCCCGTTCGGTGAAGCGCCAGCCTCCGGCCTTTGGCGGCGGCGCACAAGATGGCGGGCGGCGACGTTTCTTCCCGATTCGACGCGCCCGGCAGAATGCCGATCCCTGCTCCGCCGGCCGGGAAAGTCACCGGCGAGCGCGGGCTTTCCCGCCTTTCACCCACCGCCCGGCCTCGCCGCCTCGGCGGTGCGAATGCCGGCCAGCCAGTTCTCCACCGTCGGCAGGATGCGCGCGACGATCACCTCGACGCCGGCGGCATTGGGATGCATCCGGTCCGGCAGGTTGAGCGACGGGTTTCCCGCCACGCCGGAGAGGAAGAACGGGTAGAGCGGAATCCCGTGCTTGCGGGCCAGCCGCGGATAGAGGGCGTGGAAGTCGGACATGTAGATCAGCCCCTTGCGCGAGGGGGCCCACATGCCGGCCAGCAGCACGGGAATGCCGCGCGCCTTCAGCCGGGTGATGATGGTGTCGAGCGCCCGCTCGGTGAGGGCGAGGTCGAGGCCGCGCAGCGCATCATTGGCGCCGAGCTCGAGAATCACCCCGTCGGTTCCGCGCGGCACGGCGCGCTCCAGCCGCTCCAGCCCCGAGGTCGCGGTATTGCCGGAAACCCCGGCATTGCTCACCACGACGTCGTGTCCGCGCTCCCGCAGCGCCGCCTGCAGCCGGGCGGGAAAGGCATCGCCCGGCGACAGGCGGAAGCCGGCGGTGAGGCTGTCGCCGAACGCCACGAGGCGCAGCGTCTCCGCCTGCGCCGCGCCGACCAGCATCAGCCACAGCACCACCGGCGCGACGCGGACGAGGAACCCCAGTCGGCCGCTGGTCATGAAGGCCGCCGCCATCCGCATCCGTCCCCGCCCGTCGAGCCCATGGCGCCGCCCCGTCTCCGTTGCATCCGCCCGCAGGCTAGCACGGCGCCGGCGGCCGGCCGGCAACAAGCGCGTGTACGGGGTTGCCCTATTGGCCGCTATCGCCCGCCAGCAAGGGGAGGATGGCGAAGAGCGGCGGCAGCAGGAACGCCCACACGCCGAGCCCGATGAACAGCCCGGCGGCGACCAGGCAGCCCAGCGCGAAGGCGATGACGGAAGGCAGCATCCGCCGGATCCGCGCCGTCGCCTCGCCCCGCGTCTCGGCCGGCGCCCGCTGCAGCAGCGAGGCGACGTCGAGCATGATCTGGGTGGTGGTCATGGTCATCACCGTCGTCGGCGGCGCGCTTGCCAGATGCAGGCGATGGGTGGCGTTCTGCATCGCCATGGCGGCGACCAGCACCATGCCGGTCGCCAGCGCCTGCCAGGCGTCGCCATCCGGGAACGGCCCGAAGCGGATGGCGAAGCCCGCCGCCGCGGCCAGCAGCCCCGCCTTGGCGCAGAGCAGCAGCCGGAAGGCCGGCAGCCCCCGCTTCCGCAGCGCGCCACCCAGCAGCTGGGTCGCCACCACGATCACGCAGAACACCGGCAGCGCCAGCAGCTTGGCGACGGCCCCGGAGGTGCCGTGGGCCAGCGAGGCGCCGAAGGTGACGAAGTTCCCGGTGACATGGGTGGTGAACAGCCCGTGCAGCGACAGGAAGCCGAGCGTATCGACATAGCCGCCATTGAGGCTCAGCAGCAGAGGCGTGCGGGTTGCGTTCATCGGCGGGCTGTCCTCCGTTGCGGATCGGCGCTCCCCGGCTCCGCTTTGCCGGAAACGGGAAGCCATATTGCGCCCGCCATTTTCCGCGTGTCGACAGGCTTGCATCCCGCACCGGGCGAGGACGCCCGGAGGGGAGGCAAGGCGCCCGACGCCCCCGCGGAACCGGGCAAGGCGGCGAGAACCGCCGGAACGGGCTGTGAATGACCTTACACCGGGCTTGCGCCCCGGGGCCGGCTGTGGCAAAGGTCGCCCCGCTTTCGGGGAGCACCTCCCCGGCGAGCTGCGGTAGCTCAGTGGTAGAGCACTCCCTTGGTAAGGGAGAGGTCGAGAGTTCAATCCTCTCTCGCAGCACCATCCTCCCGAAAAATCAGCACGTTGCATCGGTTTTCGCACTCCGCCCGTGAAGTGTCGTCCGGCGAGGCGGCGACTCGCGATCCCCTGCGGTGCGGCACGGGCCTGCGCGGCCTCCCACCTTCTGCCGCGCGCTGATTCGCGGAACGGCCACATCCCGTGCGACCCGGGCGCCGACTTCCAGCCTGCCCCCGCCCGCTCCCCCCTCGGCTGGACAGCGCCGCCCTGCCGGTGCCAGAGAGGGACGCCATTGCCGTGGGAGGGTCGCCGATGCGCCGCAAGGACGATGCCGAAGCCGAGGAGCGCGCCCGGCGCCTCGCCGCCGCGCTGCGCGAGAATCTCAAGCGGCGCAAGGCGCAGGCGCGCGGGCGCGATGCCGCCGACGCCCCGTCACCTTCCCCCGATACCCCCTCGCCCGCCGCGGCGCCGTCCCCGCAATCCCCCGCCGGCGAGAACGAGGACTGACGCCGCCGGCCGGCGAATTGCCGCGCCGCCCGCCACGCGCTAGGACTGGCGATCAATGTGGGGGAAGCGCCGCGCGAATCGCGGTTCCCCGGATGAGAACCACTGCCGCCGCGAGCGCCTCGACGCCTCGCCCCGGCGAGGGAGCACGACATAGATGGACCGCATCCGCATCGTCGGCGGCAACCCGCTCAACGGGTCGATTCCGATCTCCGGCGCCAAGAACGCCGCGCTGCCGCTGATGATCGCCGGCCTGCTCACCGACGAGAAGCTGGTGCTGGAAAACGTGCCGCGCCTCGCCGACGTGGCGCTGCTGCAGCGCATCCTCGGCAATCACGGCATCGACATCACCGTGGCCGGCAAGCGGCGGGGCGATGATGCCTATGCCGGGCAGACGCTGGAAATCGACGCCCGCGTCATCGTCGACACCACCGCGCCCTATGATCTCGTCTCGCGCATGCGGGCCAGCTTCTGGGTCATCGGCCCGCTGCTGGCGCGCATGGGGCAGGCGCGGGTGTCGCTGCCGGGCGGCTGCGCCATCGGCACGCGGCCGGTGGACTTCCATCTCGACGCGCTGCGCGCGCTCGGCGCCGAGATCGAGATCGACGCCGGCTATGTCATCGCCCGCGCCCCGAAGGGGCTGAAGGGCGCGCGCGTGGTGTTCCCGAAAGTATCGGTCGGCGCCACCCACACCGCGATCATGGCCGCCAGCCTCGCGGATGGCGAGACCATCCTCGAGAACGCCGCCCGCGAGCCGGAGATCGTCGACCTCGCCGATTGCATCAACGCCATGGGCGGGCGCATCGAGGGCCAGGGCTCCCCGATCATCCGCATCGTCGGCGTGCCACGCCTCAAGGGCGCCCGCCACGCGGTGCTGCCGGACCGCATCGAGGCCGGCACCTATGCGATGGCGGTGGCGATGACCGGCGGTGACGTGATGCTGTCCGGCGCCCGCGCCGATACGCTCGAATCCGCCCTCGATACGCTGCGCGAGGCCGGCGCGGAACTCACCGTCTCCAATGAAGGCCTGCGCGTGAAGCGCAACGGCGCCGGCATCGCGCCGGTGGAGGTATCGACCGCCCCCTTCCCCGGCTTCCCCACCGACCTGCAGGCGCAGCTGATGGCGCTGACCACCCGCGCCCGCGGCACCTCGAAGATCACCGAGACCATCTTCGAGAATCGCTTCATGCATGTGCAGGAGCTGGCCCGGCTCGGCGCCCGCATCCATCTCGACGGCGATACCGCCACCATCGAGGGCGTGGAACGGCTCACCGGCGCCCCGGTGATGGCGACCGACCTGCGCGCCTCGGTGTCGCTGGTGATCGGCGCGCTGGCGGCGGAGGGCGAGAGCATGATCCACCGGGTCTACCATCTCGACCGCGGCTTCGAGCGGCTGGAGGAGAAGCTCTCCGCCTGCGGCGCGCAAATCGAGCGTCTGGCCGGCTGAGGCGGCGGGCGCCGCCTCTCCGGGCGCCCTCCTTCCGATCCCCGGCCTGCCTGTCTGCGCTTGCAGGCATTCCGCTCGTCGGCATCCCACTTGTCCGCCCCACTTGCGGCCGGCGGGCTGCCGCTCCATCTGTGCGCGGTAAGCGACGCGGAGAACGGAAATGGGCAGCGGCCTCAAGCTGATTGCGCTCGACGACGAGGATCTCGCCGTCCTGTCGGTGCATCTCCAGGATGCGGTGGTGACGGTCGGCGACATGGCGTTCCAGCCCGGCGACCGACGCTTCGTCATGCTCGCCAACCGGTTCGATTGGGAAACCGCGGTGCAGAAGGAACTGGCGGCGGAGGGCGTCGGCGCGCAAGGCGACGTGGCGCTCGATCTCGGGCCGGCCGGCAAGGCGCCGTCGGGCTGCGTGCGGCGGCGGGCGGGCGTCCGCTTCGAGCATGTACTGGGCGCGCGGGTGCGCGGCATCGACCTCAAGCGCAAGCGCGACGTGCTGAACCTTTTGCTCGTCACCTTCGAGCCGACCAGCTCTCCCTCCGGCACCGTCACCTTCACCTTTTCCGGCGGCGGCCAGCTGCAATTGACGGTGGACTGCCTGGAAGCCGGCGTCGAGGATCTCGGCCCCGCCTGGGACGCCAAGGGCACGCCCTGCCACGACAAGACGGCGTGACCTCACGGCCCTACCCCGCCATCCGCGTCGCCGGGCGGCACGCACCTTCGCCTTCAAGCTCGATCTCTTTCGGACGGGCCCTCCGGGCGGCCGACGCCGCCGGGGTGGTTGCATGCGGCCCGGCGCGTCCTGCCCCTTGTCATCCGGCGGCACGGTTGCGATACGGGGAGCCGTGACCGCCGCGACCCGCGGCATGCCGACCGGCCATCCGGCCGCCGCTTGCAGGACCCCGCCATGCCGCTTCACCTCGACACGAGCTCGCCCGATTTCGCGGAACGCTTCACGGCCTTCCTCGGCACCAAGCGCGAGGTGTCCGAGGATGTCACCCGCGCCGTCGCGGAGATCATCGCCGAGGTGCGGGCGCGCGGCGATGCGGCGCTGATCGACTATTCCAGGCGCTTCGACCGCATCGACCTCGCCGAGGCCGGCATCCGCGTCACCGAGGCCGAGATCGACGCCGCCATGGCCGCCGCCGACCCGAAGACGCTGGAAGCCCTCACCCTCGCCCATGAGCGGATCCGCGCGCACCACGCCCGCCAGCTGCCTTCGGGCGGCCGCTATGTCGATGCGCTCGGCGTCGAGCTCGGCCATCGCTGGACCCCGGTGGATGCGGTGGGGCTCTATGTGCCGGGCGGCACCGCCGCCTACCCCTCCTCGGTGCTGATGAACGCGGTGCCGGCCAGGGTCGCCGGCGTCGGTCGCCTCGCCATGGTGGTGCCGGCGCCGGACGGGGTGCTTAACCCGCTGGTGCTGGCCGCGGCCCGGCTCGCCGGCGTCGACGAGGTCTATCGTATCGGCGGCGCCCAGGCGGTGGCCGCCCTCGCCTATGGCACGCCGACCGTGGCGCCGGTCGCCAAGATCGTCGGGCCCGGCAATGCCTATGTCGCCGCCGCCAAGCGGCAGGTGTTCGGCACGGTCGGCATCGACATGATCGCCGGCCCCTCCGAGGTGCTGGTGATCGCCGATGGCGAGCAGAACCCCGATTGGATCGCCGCCGACCTGCTGGCGCAGGCGGAACATGATACCGCGGCGCAATCGATCCTGTTCACCGACAGCCCGGCTCTGGCCAGCGCGGTGGAGGCGGCGGTGGAACGCCAGCTGGCCACCCTGCCCCGGCGCGACATCGCCTCGGCCTCCTGGGCCGAATTCGGCCTCATCGTCCACCTCACCGCACTGGCGGAGGCGCCCGCTCTGGTCGACCGGATCGCCCCCGAGCACCTCGAGATCCTCACCGCGGATTGCGAGGAACTCGCCGCGCAGATCCGCCATGCCGGCGCGATCTTCCTCGGCGCGCACACGCCGGAGGCCATCGGCGATTATGTCGGCGGCTCCAACCATGTGCTGCCCACCGCCCGCTCGGCCCGCTTCTCCTCCGGGCTGGGCGTGCTCGATTTCATGAAGCGCACCTCGATCCTCAAATGCGGACCCGAGCAGTTGCGCGCCCTCGGCCCGGCCGCCATCGCCATCGGCGAGGCGGAAGGGCTCGGCGCCCATGCCCGCTCGGTCGCCATCCGCCTAAACCTTTGAGATTGCTCGCATGGCAGATGGCGAAGACCCTCATGCCGATACGCGGCGCCTGGTGGCGGTGAGGCTCGATCCCGCCTCCATCGGCCGCTCCAATCGCGATATCGAGCATGAGCGCGCCATCGCCATCTACGATCTCATCGAGGAGAACAGCTTCGCGCCGCTCGGCGATCCGCAGCCCGGTCCCTACGCCCTCACCGTCTCGCTCGCCGACAACCGGCTAGTGCTCGACATCGCGCGGCAGGATGGCGAGCCGGTGGTTTCGCACCACCTCTCGCTCAGCCCGCTGCGGCGGGTGGTGAAGGATTATTTCCTTGTCTGCGAAAGCTATTACGACGCCATTCGCCATGCGAGCCCCTCGCAGATCGAGGCGATCGACATGGGCCGGCGCGGTCTCCACAACGAGGGCTCCGAGCTGCTGCGCGAGCGGCTGAAGGACAAGGTCGCCTGCGACTTCACCACGGCGCGGCGGCTGTTCACCCTCGTCTGCGCCTTGCATTGGAAGGGCTGAGCGCGGTGGTGGAAGCGCTGCAGCCACGGCTTGATCCGGCGCCCCGGAAGGCGCGCCCGCAGGCCGTGCTGTTCATGTGCGGCCAGAACAGCGTGCGCTCGCCCATGGCCGCGGCGCTGGCCCGCCATCTGTTCGGGCGTTCCATCTATGTCGGCTCGGCCGGCGTGCTGAAGGGCGAACCCGACCCCTTCGTCGCCGCCGCCATCGACGAGATCGGCCTCGACCTCAGCCGGCACCGGCCGCAGACGCTCGAAGAACTCGAGGAAAATGAAGGCCTTGCCTTCGATCTCGTCATTACCCTTTCCCCCGATGCCCATCATCGCGCCCTGGAACTGACCCGCAGCAACGCCCTGGACGTGGAATACTGGCCGACGCCCGACCCGACGCTCGTCACCGGCAATCGCGAGCAGTGCCTCGACGCCTATCGCGCGGTGCGCGACGAGCTCGAAACACGCATCCGCGCGCGTTTCCGCCCATGACGACGGTCGGCAAGCGTTCACAGCCGCGCGGCTTTCCAGTAGCGTGCCGGCCAATCGGCCCGTTGGATTCTCCGGCGGCACAAGGAGTTCTCGCGTGAGTTCCCGTCCTACCCTGGTCCTGGCGTCCGCCTCGCCGCGTCGACTGGCGCTGCTCGCCCAGGCCGGCATCGAACCTGATGCATTGCTGCCGGCCGATATCGACGAAACTCCCGAGCGTGCCGAGCTGCCGCGCCGTCTCGCCGTGCGCCTCGCCCGCCAGAAGCTCGACGCCGCGGATGCCCGCCGCCGCGCGACCGGGGAGTATGACGGCGCCTTCCTGCTGGCGGCCGACACCGTCGTCGGCGTCGGGCGACGCATCCTGCCCAAGCCCGAACTGGGTGAGGAAGCGGAAGATTGCCTGCACCTGCTCTCCGGCCGCGCGCATCGCGTCTATACCGGCGTGGCGCTGATGACGCCGAAGGGCGGCATACGCACCCGGCTGGTGGAGACGCGGGTGCGTTTCAAGCGTCTCTCGGGCGAGGAAATCACCGCCTATGTCGCCTCGCGCGAATGGCTCGGCAAGGCCGGCGGCTATGCCATACAGGGCCTGGCCGGCACCTTCGTGGTCAAGCTGGTTGGTTCCTACACCAATGTCGTCGGCCTGCCACTGGCCGAGACGGTAGCGCTGCTCGCCGGCGAACGCTTCCCGGTACATGGGCGCTGGGGGAACCCGGCATGACCGACGATACGACCGACAAGTCCGCCGCGAAGCCCTGCCCGATCTGCGGCAAGCCGGCAATAGCGCGCTATCGGCCGTTCTGCTCCAGCCGCTGCGCCGATGTGGACCTGCATCGCTGGCTGTCCGGCGGTTATTCCATACCCGGAAGCACCGATGAGGACGAGGATGGCGACGAGGTTCCCCTGGTGCCGCGGACACCGGACGAGCGCTGATCCCGCCCCCGTCGATCGCCACGGAAGGCGCAAGAGCGCGACGGAGGGTTCCCCCGCCCTTCCCGCGCGACGCGGCAAATGCTTGCAGGACAAGGCGTTAGAGGCGGACGGCGGCGAGTTGGGGATAGCGTCATTTTTCCGTCGAGCCTTATGGACATGCCGGGAGGGAGACTCTATAAACCGCCCCGCTCCGCACGGTTGATCCCGTGCCGGCTACGCCCAGGTAGCTCAGTTGGTAGAGCATGCGACTGAAAATCGCAGTGTCGGCGGTTCGACTCCGTCCCTGGGCACCATTTTCTTCAATAAAATCAATAGTTTAGACACACCAGCGGGATGGCGCGCAAATGCACCCCGAGCCTCGGGTTGCGCCGGGGTGTCGAGAGGCGCGTGCTTGAATGAAATGGGATGTGTCGGACTGAATTAGTCGGCGCCCGCGTCGCTCAATGACCAGGATCGCGCGCGCCTATCGGCGAGTTCAAGCCATCCAACTCTCCGGCTCTCTATTGCACGCGCCGCGGCTGATGGGCGAAGGCACTGAGTCCCAGCCATTGCAGCATCGAGCGAGCGAGAACCGGATCGCCTTCGATGTTGAGCTGCCCGCTGTCTGTCTCGCTCCTGATAGTGGCCAGTCCCATCCAGATCGCCGTCATCGAGCGGAGCGAGCTCTTCACCAACAGGTCGAGCTCATGGCCCGGATCGAAATTGCACAGGTCGACGGCGCCGCCCTCCACCACCAGCCACCAGCTCTTCTGAGCGGCAGGAAGTTCGGGGTACAGAAACTGTATCGTGCAGCGTCGATCCGGCAGCTGGTCCACCTTCAGGCTACGCCGCATGTCCCACATCAGCAGGGAAGGGTCGAGATTCTTCAGCGACAGCCGCGATTCCATCCAGCGTTGAGCCCAGTTGCCGAGGCCCATGATCACGGGTCTCAGCTCCTCGCCAGCCTCGGAAAGCCTATACTCCACGCTGCCGTTCGCTTTGCGTGCCAGCGTGACGACCCCCGCCTGCTCCAGTTCCTTCAGCCGCTTTGACAGGAGGGTCGGCGACATCTTCGGCACCCCTCGCCTCAGATCGTTGAACCGCGTGCTACCGCAGAGTAATTCGCGCACCACAAGCGTCGTCCAGCGGCAGCACAGGATTTCCGAGGCCATCGCGACCGGACAAAACTGCCCGTAACTGCCACGCTCATCCATGCCCGGCCCCTCCGCGAACCAGATCCCCGCTCAGGTACATGCTAGCCGATGACCGGCTACCGTAAAATCGCACAGGTACAGTTGCTGAACTAGAGGGGCGCGGCATCCTGCGGGATCCTCCGGCATCGGACCAAAGGAGGTCGCCATGTCGACGAACACGATCCTGAAAATGCCTGTCATGCAGAATGTCGCGGAGGCCACTGGTGGCTCGTCCGTGGTCGAGACGGCCCGGCGGCTGGCGCCGATTTTCGCGGAACGCGCAGCCGAGATCGACCACAGCGGCCTTTTTGTCAGCGAGAACTACGCGCTGCTGAAGGAAGCCGGCCTGATCGAAGCGGGAGTTCCGCGCGAACTCGGCGGCGGAGGAGCCGAGATCGCCGATCTCGCTGAGATGCTGCGCCTCCTGGCGCATGCCTGCGGCTCCACCGCGCTTGCCTTCTCGATGCACACACATCAGGTGGCCATTCCGGCCTGGCGCTGGCGCCATCAAGGCGTCGCAGCCGTAGAACCGCTGCTGAGGAGGGTCGCGGCCGAGCGCCTTATCCTGCTCTCCTCCGGGGGATCGGACTGGATCGGTGGCTCGGGAAAGGCCGAGAAGGTAGAGGGCGGCTACCGCATCACGGCGCGAAAAGTCTTCACCTCCGGGGCCGAGGCTGGCGATGTTCTGATGACCGGGGCCGTCTGCGAGGCCGATGACGGTAGCCGCTCGGTGATCCATTTCGGCGCGTCGATGAAGGCTCCCGAGGTCCGGATCGAAGACACCTGGCACACGCTCGGCATGCGCGGCACGGCTTCGAACGACGTGGTGATCGAGGATCTGTTCATCCCCGAAGGCCATGTCGCCTTCACGCGCAAGGCGAGCGAGTGGCATCCTGTGTTTCAGATCATCGCTACCACAGCCTTTCCCCTGATTTATGCCGTCTATCTCGGCATTGCCGAGAGTGCCCGCGACATCGCGATCGACGCGGCGCGGGCGAAGCCGCAGGCAGATGTCACGCTCGCCGGCCGTATGGACACGGAACTGCGTGCCGCGCAGCTTGCGCATCGCTGGATGCTCGACACGGTCGCCCGCAATGCTCCTTCCGCGGAGACGGTCAACGAGGTCATGATCGGCCGCTCACTGGTCGCCCGTCATGCCATAGCCGCGGTCGAACTTGCCATGGAGTTGACCGGCGGCGCATCCTTCTACCGGAAGAACGGGCTGGAGCGCCGGTTCCGTGACATTCAGGGCGCCCGCTTCCATCCGCTCCAGGCCGGCCCTCAGGCACGCTATGCCGGTGCGGTCGCGCTCGGTCTGCCGACGGGTTCCGTGTTCTGAAAGGATGAGAGAGCCGCCGGACTTGTCACACATCGGCCGTGTGGCGTGCCGCCACCCCACGCGCAGAGAACTCCTCCGTCGGCCGCGCCGCGTGAATTTTGACCACGAGAAAGGGCGAGGATCCCCCCCGCCCTGTGCTCTTCGGATTTGCCGTGTTCACTCAGCTAGCAAGCGCCGCCCGCCTGCTTCTCGAATTCTGAGCCTTTCGGCCACTCCCATGCCGCACGCGGCTTATGAACCCTTACCAGCTCGGGGTATTTCTTCGGCTCTGGGGAGCGATGCGCAGCGTCTCACAGGTTGGGCGTGGATCGAGCTTGATCTTGTCGAGTATGGCTCCCAAGCTGACCATTGCCTTTTCGGACCATCGCCCGAATAAAATAATGCCACCCAGATCGTCGAGAACAATTCCATCACGTCCAGCGACCGGGGGAGCGCCATTTGCGGATCTCAGGCCTGCTTCATTTAGAAATTCAGCGGGTCATCGTTGCCATGAGGGGCTCAATTTCCAGGAGACAGATCAAGCCGGCCCTGCCCCCGCTCGCATTGCCATGCGATGTATATAAATATCGCCAGGGAAATGAGAGGAAAATACACACGCGCCTCGTTCAGAAGGCCAAATATTATTATATTTACAACAATCATGTAAAATAATAAAATTGCCAATCTTATGGAAATATTATTAGTTTCTATAAATATAATTGACAAATATATTACAACCATCCACAATGTAACGACATACGCTTCGCTTCCTGAGAGGAAGCCAACAAAGAAAATTTCTTTCAAATTATGAAATAAATTTACATGATTTCCTATAAATTGATTGCCGCCATCTACCCCTCCGAACGAACTCTCGAGAAACAAATAATCACGTGATAGTTTTATATATATAAAGCCGCATATGATAAATATTATGTATGTAATACAATACAATATATGTTCTCTTTTGTTTATTGATGTTAAATATTTTCTAGAATAAAATATGCTATACACTTCATAAAATATACAAATTACCGGTACAAACAACGCAATTTCACGATTTAAAATCGCAGTTGGATACAGAAAAATCATAAGTCTTTTATTATCAACAAACAAAATAATATACGAAATGATAGTAAATATCAAAATATCTATCATATCCCACGTATATATCCAATAATCTTGCAACACAAGAAACATAAAAGACCAGAAACATACGCATAGCACTGCAGCTCTGACCGATAGATAGATCGACCTGAGCAAGATGTAGAACAGTGCGTTTTGTGCCAGCAACCCGAGCGCGGTGAAGACGAGCAGGCTTTGCCGGTAGGTCGGAACGACCGTATTGATTCCAAGCACCAAGTACGGCCCGAGAAGGCGGTTCTGGAATGCACGCCAATGAGGCCGCCCCGTTATGACGCCGTAAGCGGCATCCGCCAGGTCCTTCCAGTCTCCATGCATCATGTAGAGCGCCCGGAAGGTCAGCGCCGAAACGACAATCGTCAGCAGGAGGCCAGAAAAATCCTTTCTTTCAACCCAGGCCGGCATCATTACCCGCTCCCCAAAATATCCGGCTAGTATTTGATCCTCTTGAACATTGTCTCGGGCATATGCCGAATGATCGTCATGATGGGCTGCCAGATCGAGCGGACATAAACGACGTCCTTGTGCCTTCGTATGGCGGCGGCCACCGCAGCGCCGACTTCCTCGGGCTGCGCGGTCAGGACGGGCGGCAGCTTGAGGCCCGCCGTCATGCGCGTGGCGACGAAGCCGGGCTTGATTGTCACCACACGAACGGATGTGCGCGACAACCTCGCCCTGAGGCCTGAGAGAAACGCGGTAAACCCCGCCTTGGCCGATCCGTAAACATAGTTCGACGCCCGTCCTCGCTCCCCGGCGACCGAACTGATGCCGACGATCACCCCTCGGCCGCGGGCCTCAAACCGGTTGGCCACGAGGCCAAGAAGCAGGGCCGGCGCGACGTAGTTGGTCTCCATGACGAGCTTGGCGGCGATCGGATCGCCGCGGGATACGGTGTGATCGCCGAGCAGGCCTGCGACGCAGACCACGATGTCAGGCAGCGCCGGCAGCCCGTCGAGCAGGCCGGCATGAGTTTCAAGGGCGAGAAGGTCGAACCCGACGACCGTCACCTCCGTACGATAGCGAAGCCGGATGTCCTGCGCATCCGGCTCCATGCGTGCCGTGTCGCGCGCGGTGAGGATCAAGGCGCCCCCCGCCGCCGCATGGCGGTGCGCGATGGCGCGCCCCATATCGGAGGTGCCGCCGACCACCAGCATGAGCGCTCCCGTCCCATGTGCGGCGCCGGATGCATTCATAGGCCCAACCTCCGAGAGAGAAGCGAAGAGAGGTGCCGCACCGGATCCAGGCGCTCGCGCAGAGCGCGAAAGGCGTCCAATTGGTCATAGCCTGCCAGCATGGCGGCACCGCTGCGCGCATCCTTGGCGAGATAGAGCCGGCCGCCGAAAGCGGCCACGATAGCGTCGAGTTGCTCCAGCAGCTTGAATGTGCCGGCCGAGACGGGAAAGTCCAACGCCAGCGTATATCCTTCGCGCGGAAACGACAGCGAGCCGGCGCGGCTCCTTACCGTGCCGAACAGCTTCAGTACCGCCAGGAACGATCCAGCGCCCGCCGCCGCCACGCGATCGAGTATGGCCCGCAGCCCTTCACGGCTTGCCGACTTCGGCAGCACGAACTGGTATTGCACGAAGCCGTTCCGGCCATACAGCCGGTTCCACCCCCCGATGGCATCGAGCGGATAGAAATAGGACACCAGCGACACGATGCGCTCGCCTGGGCGCCCGCGGGCGTAATAAAGGGCGTTGAAGGCGGCGACCGACCGTTGGTTCATCACCCAGGCGGGACTGGACACAGGCAGCGCCAGTCTTTGCCGCGGAACATCCGCAAACGGCCGCCCCTCCCGTGTGGGCGGCAGGGCGGATCTTGGCAGATGCTCGCCCAGGGTAACCAGCGACCGCCCCAACCGTCCCCCCGATGCCAGACAGTCGATCCATGCCACGGAGTAGGTCGACGCGTCATTCGACTCGAAAAGATCCATCGCCTCGTCGAGGGTCGCCGCCTTCAGCAGCCGCTGTGCCATTAGGTCGGTCTCGATCCGCTGCATGGCGAAGGCGACCCGGAGAATAACCCCTGTCAGCCCCATCCCCCCGAGCGTGGCGTTGAAAAGCCCGACATTCTCCTCGCTGGAGCAACGCATGACGCCGCCATCGGCCAGCATCAGATCGAGCCAATAGACATGATCGCCGAATGAACCGGCGACGTGGTGGTTCTTGCCGTGCACATCCGCCGCCACCATGCCGCCGATGGTGACGAAGCGCGTGCCGGGCGTCACCGGCACGAACCAGCCGCGCGGGACGAAAAGAGCCACGAGGTCCGACAGCAATACGCCCGCCTCGCAGACCATAAAGCCGCTGCCCTCATCGAAGGCGACCAGCCGGCTCATGCGTCGCATGTCGAGCACGCAGGTTTCATTGAGGGCGGCATCGCCATAGGAGCGGCCATTGCCGCGGGCGATGAGGCTGGTCGCGCATGCGAGGTGCGCGCAGATTTCGGTGTCGGTGCGGGGCTGCTCCGGCACGACCTCGACACACGGATAGCGTCCCCATCCCGAAAGCTTCATGCCGGGCGCTCCTCCGGGTGAGACGCGTCTAGGGGAGGTGTGTCGAAGACGACGGCCTTGTCGAGCCGGTATTTCATGGCATAGCCCACCATCAGGCCGAGCACCCCGCCGATATAAAGGCCGGCTCCCTCGGGATCGATCAGGGACCCGATGATTTCGGCCGCCCAGAAGATCGCGGTGGTCAACAGGCCCGTCGCGCCATAGAGTAGGAACTTCTGCGCATGGGCGGCCGCGCCCGTCGAGACGTCGCGGAAGATGTAGCGCTTGTCGAGGCCATATTTGGCAACGAGCCCGACAGCGGTCCCGAAAGCCAAAGCGAGAAGCAATCCCGGCCATCCATCCACATTCGCCAACGCCGCCATGCGCAGCACGCACCATTGCGCAGCGAGATTGATGCCGATCGCCAGCACTGCGAACAGCGCGTAGAGCACGGCGATGCGCTGGGCGGGCGTCATCTAGATGCTGATCACGATGGCGCCGGAGCACGCCGCGGCGCTGAGGAGGCTGGTGCGGTCCGTGGCGGCGAACACCACCGGGTCGTCATGCATCTCGCCGCGTTGGGTCAGGAGCAGCACCCGACTGATCCAGAACAGTAGAATGATGCAGACGATCCAGAGCCGATCTGGATAGGTATAGAGCGCGCGGACCGACTCGCTGTTGAGATAGAGCGCCAGAACGAGCGGCGATACGGCGCCGGATGCCGCAGCCATGAACTGCAATGCCGGCAGATCGCCCAGCCTATAGGCGCGGCCGGTGGGGTCCTGCTTGGACTTGTGCAGGCGATCGATCAGCTCGGAGCATCGCTTCACCAGCGCCAGGCAGAAGAAGATGAAGATCGCAAAGGCGATCAGCCATGGCGACAGCGCCGCTCCGATCGCCGCAGCCCCCGCCCACAGGCGACTGCCATAGAGGCAGGCAAGCACGGTGACGTCTATCAGCAACTTCTTCTTGAGATAAAATGAATAGGCACATGTCAACGCGTAATAACCAATGAGCGCCTCGAGAAATTCTAGAGGCAGGAAAAGTGCCAGTACGAGCGAGCCAAGCAATAGAAGGGGAAACAGAAGCACGCCGTGAAGGATGGGAATTCGCCCCGCGGCAAAGGGACGGTTCTTCTTTCGACTGTGCGCGCGGTCGTTCTTGAGATCGAGCAGGTCATTGAGAACATAAACGCTGGAGGCGCAGAGGCTGAAGCTCACGAAGGCGAGGAGGACGGCTCCGAGTTCTGCCACCAATTCGTGGGCGGCAATCGCCGGCACGAAGATCAGAAGATTCTTCAGCCATTGATGGATGCGGATGGCATGCAGATAGTCCTCGATCCGCACGCGCCTCATGCCGATGGCCTGCGCATGCGGCGCCCATGTGCGTATTTCTGCCAGATGCGAGGGTCGAGCGTCCGCCACATAGACGTTGCGTGCTTTTCGCCACACATCCTCGTCCACCGGCGCATCGCCAATATAGTCGAATCCACCCGCCCCGAACGCTTCGCAAAGAGAGGTCGCCTTGGCGCTACCGGCCAGGTTGAGAGTGCCGTTCGAACCGAACACGCCATCGAAGATGCCCATGCCGTCGGCGACCGCCCGCGCGTATCGCTCGTCGGCAGCCGAGGCCAGATAGATCTTCCGACCTCGCCTATGTTCGGCTTCGACGAAGTTCCGCACATCGTCGTTGAACGGCAGCGCCGTAAAATCGAGCGCAGCCTGGTTCGCGATCTGCGATTTCAATGCCGCCCGCCCCTGCGGCAGCGTCGCGATCGCTCCGATAGCCCTCAAGGGAGACGAAGACAAGAGAAGGAAAAATGACTCCAATAGAAGATCCGTTCGGACAAGAGTCCCATCCAGATCTACGACAAGGGGTGGATCCACGTTCCGTCCTCCCTCGGAGCTTACATATTAATCTCAAAATAAATCTTTCATTCTCGAGTCATTATTTTTATCTATACAAACGATATGTGTAGAAAATCGGAAGTCAACGAATCAATAAAGCGGCGCGACATCACGTAGCGTAACTTTCAATCGTCGGATTGATAGCGCTCTCCGCCTTTTGGCGTAGCTACGGTGAACGATCGGCCCGCCATGCCTCCCTTTGATGCAAACACTAGGGGTCGGAAGGCGACGTGGAGCGGCCTGGGTCGCCCTATCGAGCGCCCCGGTTTCAGTACAATGGATTGTCGGCCTCTCGGCCTGCTCCAGGCCGATGACGGGGGCAAGATGCCCCCTGGAACCGGAGGTTTTTCATCACCGGCACACTCTTCAGATTTACCGTGTTCGCTCAGGCGGCGAATGCCGCCCTCTCCTGCTTCTCGGCTTCCACGCCTTGGCCATTCCCATGGCCCGTGACGTACTAGGCTTCGCAGCCCGGGGTATTACTCCGGCTCGCGGGAGGCGATGCGCAGCTTTTCACATACGGGCGCGGATCAAGCTCGAGTTCATCGCACATGACCGTCAGGTTTACCTGGCGACGGGTTCGACTTTGAGCATGATCGTCCTCCCTTCCCGGACGATCATGCTCAATAAGACCACTCCATTCCGGCCATCAGGCAAAAGCGTCGCTTCCAGCGACAGACGTGCCAACCCCCAATGTTGACCTCCGTCTCCAGGAGAACACCCATTTCCCATCGGCGAAGGCTGGCTGTTTTCATAGGGCTTTTGACAAGGCCTGGCTGGGCATCTCAAACGGAACTCAACAGAATGCTGGTTTCGCTGTTGAGCACGCCCTCGATCGTGCGCACCTCGCGCAGCACGCGGTCGAAGTCGCTGAGGCTCGGGGCGTGGATCTCGGCGATCAGGTCCCAGCTGCCATTGGTGGTGTGCAGGGAGTGCAGTTCCGGCATGCCGCGCAACTGCCGGATGACCGCGGTGGTGGAGCGCCCGGTCACCTCGATCAGCATGATCGCCCGGATCGCCGAGCTGTCGTAGTCCTGGCGGAAGCGCACGGTGAAGCCGAGCACGGCGCCGGATTCCATCAGCCGGTCGAGCCGCTTCTGTACGGTGGCGCGGGTGACGCCGAGAATGGCGGCGAGCTTGGAGACCGGGGCGCGCCCGTCCTCGCGCAGGGCGGCGATCAGGCGGCGGTCGGTTTCGTCGAAGACATGCATGATCAGAAGTGCTCAGTCCGAATGAGCGAAGTGCGCGAAAATCCTCACATATATTAACTCCCTAGCCATTTCGAGCGCAAACTGTCCCGTCCTACCATCGCTTCATGCTCGCGAAGGGAGATCATGCGATGGTCCGCTACATCGGGGTCGAGAACGTCACACGGCTGGTCCGCGCCATCGGCGTCGAGCCCTATCTGGTCGGCCTCAGCCGCTATATCGAGGACGATTTCCGCCGCTGGCCGCGCTTCGACAAGGTGCCGCGCATCGCCAGCCATTCGCCCGATGGGGTGATCGAGCTGATGCCGACCAGCGACGGCACGCTCTACGGCTTCAAATATGTCAACGGCCATCCGGCCAACACCCTCGCCGGGCTGCAGACGGTGACCGGCTTCGGCGTCCTGGCCGACGTCGCCACCGGCTATCCGCAGCTGCTGGCGGAGATGACCGTCACCACCGCACTGCGCACCGCCGCCACCTCGGCGCTGGCTGCCCGCTATCTCGCGCGGCCCGAGGCGCGGACGATGGCGCTGATCGGCCTCGGCTCGCAGGCCGAGTTCCAGGCACTCGGCTTCCACGCCATCAACGGCATCGACCGTCTCAGGGTGTTCGACATCGACGAGGCGGCGACCGCCAAGTTCCTCGCCAACATGGACGGAAGGGACCTCGTCATCGAGGTCGCCCGCAGCGCGGAGGCCGCGGTCGAGGGCGCCGACATCATCACCACCGTGACCGCCGACAAGCGCCGCGCCACCATCCTCTCCGACAACATGGTCGGGGCCGGCGTCCACATCAACGCGGTGGGCGGCGACTGCCCGGGCAAGACCGAGCTGCAGCGCGAGATCCTCATGCGCGCCGACATCTTCGTCGAGCTACCCGAGCAGACCCGCGTCGAGGGCGAGATCCAGCAGCTGGCGCCCGACCATCCGGTCACCGAGCTGTGGCGGGTGATCGCCGGCGAGGTGCCCGGCCGGCGCTCGCGCGAGCAGATCACCCTGTTCGATTCAGTCGGCTTCGCCATCGAGGATTTCGCGGCACTGCGCCATCTGCGCGACCTGGCCGACGAGACCGGCTTCTACCAGGACATCGACCTCATCCCCGCGCCGCGGGACCCGCGCAACCTGTTCGGCCTGATCAGCGCGACCGACCACGCGCTGGCACCTCTCGAAGCGTGACGACCATGGCCGCTGCTGCCACGCCTTCCCCCGCCCCCTCCCCGCATGTCGCGCCAATGAACGTTGCCTCGATGCTTTCCATTCCTTTGAACGCCGTCCCTTCGCCGAAGCTGTCCGTGCAGGCGCCGCGCAGCGTGGTGATCATCCGCCCGCACCATTTCACGCCCAACGAGGCGACGGCGGCGGACAACGCCTTCCAGACCTGTCCGCTGACCGGCACCCGCGAAACCATCGCCGACGCCGCCCATCGCGAGGCGACCGGGGTCGCGGCAGCGCTGGAACATGCCGGCATCACCGTGCATCTGTTCGAGGACGAGGGGACGGAAACACCGGATTCGGTGTTCCCCAACAACTGGTTCTCCACCCATACCGGCGGGCATGTCGCGCTTTATCCGATGTTCTCGCCGAGCCGCCGGCGCGAGCGGCGGCATGACGTGATCGAGATGCTCAAGCAGCGCTACCGCGTGCAGGACATCATCGACTACTCCGGCCTCGAGCAGGACAGCGTCTACCTCGAAGGCACCGGCGCCATGGTGCTCGACCATATCGAGCGCGTAGCCTATGCGGCGCGCTCCAACCGCACCAACGAGGTAGCACTGGAGCGGTTCTGCACGCATTTCAACTTCGAGCCCGTGGTCTTCGACGCGGCGGACGCGGCCGGGCGGCCGATCTACCACACCAACGTGCTGATGTGCATCGGCACCGACTTTTGCCTGATCGGGCTCGACACGCTGCGCGAGCCGCGCCGCCGCGCCGAAATTGCCGGGCGCCTCGCCGAGACCGGCCGTACGGTGATCGATCTCAGCCATGAGCAGATCGGCGACTTCGCCGGTAACGCCATCGAGCTGCATGGCCGGCAGGGGCGCATCCTCGCGCTCTCCGCCCGGGCGGCGCGGGCGCTGCGGCCCGACCAGATCGCGGCGCTGGAACGCTCTGTGAGCATCCTGCCGCTCGACGTACCGACCATCGAGATGGCCGGCGGCTCGGTGCGCTGCATGCTGGCCGGCATCCACCTGTCGCCCCGTGGCTGAGGCGACGACCCACACCTTTAAGGTCGCGCAGGCGGCGCCCCTTGCGGGCGCCGCCTTTCGTGCGTCGTCAGCGCGCCGCCGCCTGCCGCGCCAGCACGCCGAGCGCGGTGGTGATGAGGCGGGCGAAGTTCAGCGCCCCGAGGCCACCGACGTCGCGCTCCGGCATGAACTCGACGAAGTTCATCGCGGCGATGCGCCCGCGCCCGGCCGCGCCTTTGATCAGGTCGACCATCTGGTAGTAGTCCAGCCCGCCGGGACAGCGGCCGATCACGCCGGGCACCAGCGCCGGGTCCATCACGTCGGCATCGGTGGTGACGATGATGTTGGAGCCTTCCGGGATCAGGCTGAGCGCCATCTCGACGCCCTGCTTGTGCAATTCGTAGCCGGTGATGAACTTCACGCCCCAGTCGAGCGCGTCCCGATAGTCCTGCGGGCGCGCCGAGCCGATGGAGCGGGCGCCGACCTGGACGATGCGCTCGATATGCGGCATCTCCGAAGCGCGGCGCATGGTGGAGGACAGGCCCTGCCGCTCGCCCATATATTCGTCGCGCCAGTCGATATGCGCGTCGAGCTGAAGGATGGTGTAGCGCTCGCCGCTGTCGCCCAGCGCCTCCAGCACCGGGATCGGGATGGAATCGTCGCCGCCGAGCGTCACCGGCACCGCGCCCTTCGCACGGATGGTGCGGATGGCGTTGCGGATGATCTCGCGATTACCGGCGCCGTCGGCCTCGTCGAAGGGCAGGTTGCCGCAATCGACCGCCGCGAGCTCCCGGCTCGGGAACACCTGGCCGCCGAGGTCGAAGTCGTGGTGCCAGAGATTGGCGGCGAGCGGCACGGTCGCCTCGCGCAGCGCGTCCGGCGCATGGCGGCAATAGGCGCCGACCGCGCTGTAGGGGCTGGCGCAGGGCGCGCCGATCAGCGCGACCGGGGCCTTCAGGCTCTCGAGATCGGCGCAGGCCTCGATCCCCATGAAGGTCGAGGCGGTGGAGCCGAACAGGGCGGCGAGATCGGGTTTGTCGGTCATGGAACGAAGCCTCGGAACGGAAGTGAGGGGCGGCAAGTGATGGCTGGCGGGCGTTCAGCCCGGATGGGCGTCGGTGGCAAGGACGATGCCGCGCTTGCGGGCCGTCGCCTCGACCATCGCCCATTCCTCGTCGCGCAGGCGGATGCCGTTGGCGCGGTAGTCGCGCTCGGTCGCCGCCGCGCCGCCTCCGGGAAGGCGCACCGCCTCGAAGCCCTGCGCCGGGCGTGCGCCGGTCAGCGTGGCGATCATCCGGTCGGCGGCTGCGGCGAAGGCGGCGGGATCCTGGAAGCGGGCGACGTCGATGGCGATGAAGCTATGGGCGTAGTAGGCGGCGCGGCCGGTGGGATCGGCCGGGCGCTCGCCCTGCCAGTCGCGCTCGCCGCTGAGCAGGGCGGAGAGCAGCTCGACGATCAGCATCATGCCGAAGCCCTTGGGGCCGGCCGGCAGCAGGGCGCCGGACATGCGCGATTCCCGGTCCATCACGTCGAGGATGACGCGGAGCGGATCGTCGGTATAGACGCCGTGCTGGTCGACCACCGCCTTCTCGTCGAGGCGCTTGCCGTCGCGGGCGGCGAGCACGACCTTACCCATCGAGCCGGCGCTGGTCGCCATGTCGATCACGATGGGGTCTTCCTTGCCGCTCGGCACCGCGAGCGCCAGCGGGTTGGTGCAGAAATAGGCGTCCCGCCCGCCCCAAGGGGCGACCAGCACCGGGCCGGTGCTCATGGACAGGCCGATCATGCCGCGTTCCAGCGCCTGCAGCGCGTAGTTCGAGGCCATGCCGTAATCGCCCGAACGCTTGACCGTGACGAAGCCGATCCCGGCGGCTTCCGCCTTGGCGATGGCGATCTCCATCGCCTTGTGGCCGACGAAGTGGCCGCAGCCGCCATGCCCGTCCACCAGTGCGGTGGCGGCGCTCTCGCGCTCGACGGTGAAGGGACGGGCGAAATGCAGCGCGCCGGCCTCGTACAGCTCGTCGAGATAGGGCAGCAGCCCGATGCCCTGCGTGTGGTGGCCGCGCAGATCGGCCTTCAGCAGGCCGTCGGCGAAGATCCCCGCCTCCTCCGCGCCGGCGCCGTGCCAGCGGGCGACGTCGGCATAGAGGCGGCGCAGATGATCGATCGAGATACGCATGGAGACGGCCCGGCTGGAGGTATCGGTGCGGCGGACCCGCGCTCGATATGCCTTATGTGAATATTTTTATCCTATGTGTCAACAAACTTGACATAGAGGATAGACGAATGCGAATTGTCCGAAACGGAGCGGCG
This sequence comes from Ancylobacter oerskovii, assembly GCF_018390555.1. GTDB lineage: Bacteria > Pseudomonadota > Alphaproteobacteria > Rhizobiales > Xanthobacteraceae > Ancylobacter > Ancylobacter oerskovii. The sequence continues at coordinate 441,587 of NZ_JAHBGB010000006.1, forward strand.
AATGCAGAGTGTGGACAAGGATAGCGACGGAATGGGCGGCCCGCGGAACGGAGCGGTACAGCCGATCATCGCGGCGGACAGCATCTGCAAGGATTTCGGCCCGCTCGCCGTGCTGCGCGGCATCTCGCTTCAGGCCGCCAACCACGACGTGATCTCGATCATCGGCTCGAGCGGCTCGGGCAAGAGCACCTTCCTGCGTTGCCTGAACCTGCTGGAGATGCCGACCAGCGGCAGCCTGCGCATCTGCGGCGAGGACATCGACCTGCACCAGACGCCGCAGGGCATGGTCGCCGGCGACAGGAAGCAGGTGCGGCGCATCCGCTCCTCGCTCGGCATGGTGTTCCAGGGTTTCAATCTCTGGTCGCACATGAACGTGCTGGAGAACGTCATGGCCGCGCCCGTCCATGTGCAGGGCAAGAGCAAGGCCGAGGCGCGCGAGAAGGCCGAACACTATCTCCAGCGCGTCGGCCTCTACGAGAAGCGCGACGCTTATCCTGCCTTCATGTCCGGCGGCCAGCAGCAGCGCGCCGCGATCGCCCGCGCGCTCGCCATGGAGCCGGCCGCCGTGCTGTTCGACGAACCGACCTCGGCGCTCGATCCCGAGCTGGTCGGCGAGGTGCTGAAGGTCATTCGCGGCCTCGCCGAGGAAGGGCGCACCATGATCGTGGTCACCCACGAGATGGCCTTCGCGCGCGACGTCTCCTCGCAGGTGCTGTTCCTGCACCAGGGCGAGGTCGAGGAATCCGGTCCGCCGGCGCAGCTCTTCCGCGAGCCGCGCTCGGAGCGGCTGAAAGCCTTTCTGACACGGGCCGCCGTCTGACGCGGCTCCAAATCACCACAGGGGACCACCATGAAAAAATATCTGGCGCTCGGCGTCGTCCTGTCCGGCCTCGCAGGGGCCTTCGCCGGCCCGGCGGCGGCGCAGGACAAGACCATCGTCTTCGCGACCGAGGCGGCCTACCCGCCGTTCAACCAGCTGACCTCGGACGGCAAGATCACCGGCTTCGACGTCGAGATCGGCATGGCCGCCTGCGCGAAGATGAAGCGTAAATGCGAGTTCGTGCAGCAGGACTGGGACGGCATCGTCGCCGGCCTGCAGACCCGCCGCTACGACGCCATCTTCTCCTCCATGGGCATCACCGAGGAGCGCAAGAAGCAGCTCCTGTTCACCGATCCCTATTACCGCCCCTCCGCCGCCTTCGTCGGCAAGTCCGACGTGAAGGTGGACTTCAAGGACCCGGCGCTCGGCGGCGCCACGGTCGGCGCGGTGCCCGGCATCTACGAGTGCTACGTGAAGAAGGCCTATCCCAAAGCCAACCTCACCGTCTATCCGAACTCGGACGCGCTCTATCTCGACCTGACCTCGGGCCGCCTCGACCTCGCCTTCAACGGCCAGGTCGCGATCAGCAACTCCTTCCTCAAGGGCCCGGACGGCAAGGGCTTCGCCATCGCCGGCGAGCCGGTGCGCGATATCGGCTGCCTCGGCGAGGGCGCCGGCGTCGCCATGCGCAAGGACGACACCGAGCTGAAGGCGGCGCTGGACAAGGCGTTCAAGGAGATGCGCGCCGACGGCACCTACAAGACGATCAACGACAAGTACTTCACCTTCGACATCTACGAGTGATGCCTTCGCCGGCGTGCCCTCGCGGCGCGCCGGCCGTTCCCGCTCCTGAGCGTTCCGCCTCCCCGGGGCGTCCGCGAGGCCGATCAGATGCAAGGTTTGACCGCCCGATGAATGTGCTCGCCGACTTCCTGCCCATCGTGCTGCGCGGCATGCTGGTGACCGTGGCGCTCAGCCTCGGCGCGATGGTGCTCGCCACCCTGATCGGGCTCGTCGCGGCCTGGGGACGCCTCGGCGGGCCACGGGCGGTGAGGGGGATCGTGCTGGCCTACACCGTGCTGGTGCGCGGCATGCCGCCGCTGGTGCTGATGCTGCTCATCTATTTCGGCGGCCAGACCGCGATCAACGCCGCCGCCGACGCCATGGCGCTCGATCCGGTGCAGATCGACCCGTTCACCGCCGGCGTGGTGTCGATCGGCATCATCTTCGGCGCCTATCTCACCGAGACCTTCCGCGGCGCCTATCTCGCCATCCCGCAGGGCGAGATCGAGGCGGGCATCGCCTTCGGCATGCCGGCCGCCACCCTCGCCCGCGTCGTCATCCTGCCGCCGCTGATGCGGCTCGCCTTGCCCGGCTACTGGAACATCTGGCTGACGCTGGTGAAGTCCTGCGCGCTCGTCTCCGTCATCGGCCTGCAGGATGCGGTCTATGCCGCGCTGTCGATCGGCCGCTCCACCCGCGAGCCCTTCACCTTCATGCTGGTCGTGATGGCACTGTACCTCGCCTATACCGGCCTGTCCGACCTCGCCTTCCGCGGCCTCGGCAAGCGCCTCGCGCGCGGCACCCGCGTCGTCCGGGTGTGAGGAGGGATCGATGTACGCCTTCGAGGTCGTCTTCGACCATCTCCCGCTCTTCCTCACCGGCCTGCGCAACACGCTGCTTTTGCTGGTGCTCTCGGCGATCTTCTCCTTCGTGCTGGCGGTGCCGCTGGCGCTGGTGGTGACGCGCAGGGTGCCGGTCGCCACGCCGATCATCGAGACGGTGAGCTACGTCTTCCGCGGCACGCCGCTGATCGTGCAGGTCTACCTGCTCTATTACGGCCTCGCCCAGTTCGCCTTCATCCGGGCGAGCGTGCTGTGGCCGTGGCTGCGCGAGGCGTGGACCTGCCTCCTGATCGCCTTCACGTTCGGCACCTGCGCCTATCTCATCCAGATCTTGCGCGGCGCCATCGAGGCGGTGCCTCATGGCGAGGTGGAGGCCGCGCGCGCGGTCGGCATGACGCCGTTCCAGACGCTGCGCATCGTGGTGCTGCCCAACGCCTTCCGCCGCGCGCTGCCGAATTTCGAGAACGAGCTGATCTTCCTGCTGCACGCCACAGCCATCGCCAGCCTGGTGACGGTGATCGACCTCGTCGGCGCCGGGCGCAACTTCAACACCATCTACTACTTCACCTATGAGGGCTTCGCGATCGCCGGCCTGCTCTATCTCGCCATCGTCGGCATCCTGCGCCTGTCCTTCGCCCTCCTCGAAAAGAGGCTGCTCGTCCACCTGCGGCGGGCCGGCATCTAGCCGCGCCGCCGCCCCCCGCCGGCCGTGCGCGGCCGGCCTCGAAGGGACACGATCATGTTGAAGACGCCGTCCGACTGGCGCGCGCTCGCCGCCGCTCTCCCGCTCCGCTCGCAGGCCTTCATCGACGGGCAGTACCGGCCGGCGCGCGACGGGCGGACCTTCGAGACCGTCAACCCGGCCACGGGGACGAAGATCGCCGACATCGCCGCCTGCGACGCCGCCGATGTCGATCTCGCCGTGGCCGTCGCCCGCCGCAGCTTCGAGGCCGGCTCCTGGTCGCGCCGCGATCCGGCCGAGCGGCGCAAGGTGCTGGTCCGCCTCGCCGACCTCATCCTCGCCCATGCCGAGGAGCTGGCTTTGCTCGAGACGCTCGACATGGGCAAGCTCGTGCGCGATTCCGCCACCCTCGACATCCCGGGCTCGGCGGAGGTGTTCCGCTGGTATGGCGAGGCCTGCGACAAGCTGAACGGCGAGGTGGTGCGCGCCGGCGACGGCAGCTTCGCGCTGATCGACCACGAGCCGGTGGGCGTGGTCGGCGCCGTGGTGCCGTGGAACTTCCCGCTGAAGATGGCGGCGTGGAAATGCGCTCCGGCGCTCGCCGCCGGCAACAGCGTCATCCTCAAGCCGGCCGAGCAGTCGCCGCTCACCGCGCTGCGCCTCGCCGAACTGGCCGCCGAGGCCGGGATCCCGGACGGCGTGTTCAACGTGCTGCCCGGGCTCGGCCACGAGGCGGGGCAGGCCATCGGCCTGCATGAGGGCATCGACTGCGTGGCCTTTACCGGCTCCACCGAGATCGGCAAGAAGTTCCTCGCCTATGCCAGCGCGTCCAACATGAAGCGCATCTGGCTGGAATGCGGCGGCAAGAGCGCCAATCTCGTCTTCCCCGAGGCCAGGGATCTCGACCGCGCCGCCGGCTTCGCCGCGCAGGGCATCTTCTTCAACCAGGGCGAGGTGTGCTCGGCGACCTCGCGGCTGTTCGTGCACCGCTCCATCGCCGAGGAATTCACCGCGCGCCTGCTCGAAAAGGTCGACGCCTACCGCCCCGGCGACCCGCTCGACGCCGCCTCCGGCATGGGCGCGCTGGTGACCGAGGAACACACGCAGCGCGTGCTCGACTACATCGCCATTGGCCGGCAGGGCGCGACGCTCGCCTGCGGCGGCGAACGGGTGCTGGCCGAGACCGGCGGCTGCTTCGTCGCCCCGACCATCTTCACCGACGTCGATCCCAATTCGCGCATCGCCCGCGAGGAGGTGTTCGGCCCAGTGCTGGCCGTCTCCACCTTCGCCGACGAGGCCGAGGCGATCCGGCTCGCCAACGATTCCGTCTACGGCCTCGGCGCCTCGGTGTGGACCGACGATCTGAGCCAGGCGCACCGCGTCGCGCGGGCGCTGCATGTCGGCTCGGTCAGCGTCAACACCGTCGACGCGGTCGACGTGCGCACGCCCTTCGGCGGCGTGAAGCAGTCGGGCAGCGGGCGGGACCTCTCGCTGCACGCCTTCGACAAATACACCGACCTCAAGACGACATGGATCTCGCTGTGAACCTGCGTCCCGATCTGCCGCGCCTGACCGATGGCGAGCGGCTGTGGTCCGACCTGATGGCCATGGCCAAAATCGGCGCGCTGGCGCATGGCGGCTGCTGCCGCCTGTCGCTGACCGACGAGGACCGGCAGGCCCGCGACCTGTTCGTGCGCTGGGCGCGCGAGGCTGGCTGCGAGGTGCGCGTCGATCCGTTCGGCAACATCTTCGCCACCCGCGCCGGGCGGAGCGCGGACGCCGCCCATGTGCTGGTCGGCAGCCATCTCGACACCCAGCCGCATGGCGGGCGCTTCGACGGCGTGCTCGGCGTGCTGGCCGGGCTCGAAGTGGTGCGGGCGCTGAACGCGGCCGGCATCGAGACCGAGCACGCCGTCACCGTGGTCAACTGGACCAATGAGGAGGGCGTGCGCTTCTCGCCCGGCCTCACCGGGTCCGGCGGCTTCGTCGGCGCCATCCGCGCCTATGACACCGCGGCGGTGACCGGGGTGGACGGCGTGCCGTTCTATCCCGAGTTGCACCGCATCGGCTATGGCGGCGCGGCGCGGCTGACCTCGCGCCTCGCCGGCTATTACGAGCTGCATATCGAGCAGGGACCGGTGCTGGAGGGCGCGGGCGCGACCATCGGCATCGTCGAGGGCATCCAGGGCGTGCGCTGGCTGGCGGTCGAGCTCGCGGGCGAGGATCGCCACGCCGGGACCACCCCGGCCGCCGACCGCCGCGACGCCTTCATGGCGGCGGCCCGGCTCGCGATCGACGCCCGCGCCGCCGCGCTGGCGCTCGACAGGGACTTCCGCATCACCTTCGGCCGGGTCGGCGTCGAGCCGGGCTCGATCAACACCGTGCCCGGCCGGGTGACCATGAGCGTCGACCTGCGCCATTCCGACGTCGACCTGCTCGACCGCGTCGAGAAGGAGATCGTCGAGGCGGTGGCGGCGCTCGCCGGCAGCGAGGGCACGAGGGGCACGGTGACGCGAGCCATGGATGTCGCGCCGGTGCGTTTCGACGCGGCGATGCAGGACAATATCGAGGCCTCGGCCTCCGGCCTCGGCATCGCCAGCCAGCGGCTGCCGAGCGGCGCCATGCACGATGCGAGCAACCTCGCCCGCATCGCGCCGAGCGCGATGATCTTCGTCCCGTCGCGCGGCGGCATCAGCCACAATGAAAGCGAATGGACCGATCCCGCGCAGGTCGCGGACGGCTGCGAGGTCTTGGCACGCGCCGTGCTGCGCCACGCAACGGGGAAGCTGGTCCCGCACTGAGGGAAGACGATGGAAACGCCGGACGCGAATGTCAGGATTGGCGCGAAACTCAAGCATGCGCGGCTGCTGATGGGGCTCAGCCTCGCCGAGCTCGGCCAGAGGGTCGGCGTGACGGAAGGCTTCCTCTCCAAGCTGGAGAACGGCCGCTCGCAGGCCTCCATCGGCACGCTGCACAAGCTGGTCCAGGCGCTCGACACCAATATGAGCGCCCTGTTCGCCGAGGCGCCGGAGGGCGAGGCCGCGGTGACGGTGGTACGCGCCGGCGAGCGCCCGCGCCTCGAGGCCGGGCATGTACGGGCCGGCAACAATGTCGTGCTGGAGCGCCTGGTGCCGCACCGGCCGGACCAGCTGCTGCAGATCAACATCCATGTCATCCCCGCCAAGGGCGGCAGCCCGGATTTCATCAGCCATGGCGGGCAGGAATTCGGCTATGTGCTGGCCGGCGCCTTCACGCTGGTGGTCGACGGATATGAGCGGCAGATCGGCGAAGGCGACGCCTTCTATTTCGATTCCTCGCTGCCGCACGGCTATCGCAACGACAGCGAGGTCGAGGCGCGGGTGCTGTGGGTGAACACCCCGCCGACCTTCTGAGGGCAGCGGCGCAGGACGGGGCCGAAGGAAGGCAAGCTTAAATCCTTTCAGGAAAGTATCTTGACTAAACGGGACGGGGTTCCTATTCAGGAGACGCTCCCTCCTCAATGCGAGAACGCTCATGGCCTATGATGTGCAGGATGTCCGGCGCCAGTTCCCGGGTCTCGCCCGTGAGCGCGACGGCAGGTCCGTCGCCTTCCTCGACAACCCCGCCGGCACCCAGGTGCCGCTCTCGGTGGTCGACCGCATGGCGGCGGCCATGCTGCACACCAACGCCAATCTCGGCGGCTCCTTCGACACCTCGATCGAGGCCGGCGAGATGGTCGCGCAGGCGCACCGCGCCGCCGCCACGCTGCTGAACGCCGCCGAGACCGGCGAGGTGTTCTTCGGTCAGAACATGACGACGCTGACCTTCGCCATGTCGCGCAGCATCGGCTCGCTGCTGCAGGAAGGCGACGAGATCGTGCTGTCGCGCATGGACCATGACGCCAATGTCGCGCCCTGGCTGATGCTGGCCGAGGACAAGGGCCTGGTGGTGCGCTGGCTCGACTTCTCGCCGGAGACCTACGAGTTCGACCTCGCCGACCTCAAGGCGCTGATGACCGAGCGCACCCGGCTGGTCGCCGTGTGCTACGCCAGCAACATCACCGGCACCATCAACGACATCGCCGGCATATCGAGGATCGCCCACGAGGCCGGCGCGCTGGTCTATGTCGACGCGGTGCAGTACGCGCCGCACGGCCTGATCGACGTGCAGGCGCTGGGCTGCGACTTCCTCGTCTGCTCCGCCTACAAGTTCTTCGGGCCGCATTACGGCGTGTTCTGGGGCCGGCGCGAGGTGCTGGACCGGCTGCGCGCCTACAAGGTGCGCGCCGCCTCCAACGAGGTGCCGTGGCGCTTCACCACCGGCACCACCAATCGCGAGCAGCTCGCGGGCGTGCATGCCGCCATCGACTACATCGCCGGCCTGTCGCGCTTCGACGCCGCCGCCCCGGGCACGGCGAGCCTGCGCGAGAAGCTCGCTTCCGGCTTCAAGGTGATGAAGCAGCACGACGACATGCTGACCCTGCGCCTGATCGAGGGGCTGAAGCCGTTCAACCGGGTGCGCGTGCTCGGCATCACCGATCCGGCGGCGTTCGGCCGGCGGGTCTCGACGGTGAGCGTCTATGTCGAGGAGGCCTCCTCGGCCGAGATCGTGAAGTCCTGGAGCAGCGAGGGCATCCAGGTCTGGAGCGGCCACAATTACGGGCTGGAGCCCAATCGTCACCTCGGCCTTCTCGAAAAGGGCAGCGGCATCCGCATCGGGCCGGTGCACTACAACACGCCCGAGGAGATCGACCGCGTGATCCGCGCCATGGATTCCGCGCTGAACCGGCGGTAATCGTCGCCGCGTCTCCCGCCCGTACGTTTAGTCCGGTGGGAGAGGCAGCCATGCCGTGATCCACCTGCAATGTGAAAACCGGCCTGCGCACCTCGTGCTCACGCCGGCTTATCATCGTGGCGGCAGCCTACAAGGCCGGCCCGTTGTCAACTCTGCGGAGGCGAGGTCGCGCCGATCCAACCCGTTCATCGAGCTCGACCGGCCCCACCTTCCAGAGCGGGCCGGCCGCACGGTTGCACGCTGATCGCGCCCGGAAGCCGCCTAGTTGTAATGGCAGCGACGCATGTGCATCGTGAAAAGCTCGGCCTGGGACGAGATCGACAGCTTTCCGTAGAGACGCTTGCGGTGCACCTTCACCGTGTGCTGGGAAATGCCGAGCCGCAGGGATATGGACGGGTTGGTGTATCCGCCCAGCACATGTGAGGCGACCTCGATCTCGCGTTGCGTCGCATGGAACTCGCGCATCCATAACAGATCGATCGCCGATACCGCGGGGCCCTGCTGCACCGCCGCGGGCTGATCGGCCGGGCGTCCGCATCGGGACACGATCATGGCGTGCTGGCGCACGAGGGCGGCGATCAGCGGCTCCATGCTGTTGAGGTCCGCGATCAACGACCCGTCGAACCGGTTTGAGCCGACGCAGCGCCCGAGCGAGATGTGCACCGTATGGCCCCGCTCGACGGGGCATAGCAGGCCGATCTCGTCGATGAAGGGAATATCCTTGTAGTAGGATTTGAAATAGGCGCTGTCGTTGAAGTCCGAGCCCGACAATTCGCAGCAGCGGCTGACCCCGATGGGCCGGTTTTCCAGCGCCGCCCGGTAGAAGGGATCGAGACGGTAGGCCTGCTTCACGTAGAAGCGGCGGAAGCGGTCGGGATTGATGATCGAGCATCGCTCGAGCACCGTTGGCTCTTCCTCGTCCCGGAACGAGAGAATGACGCAGCTGTTGAAGCGGGCGATCTCGTAGAGCGCGTTCCGTAGCGCCAGATGGAAGGCGGGCGTTCCCAGCTGGTCCACTACTCGCCCGAACATTTCGGGGGAACGCATCAGCGCGTCACCCTGGACGGCAAAAGGTGAAGTCGGCCCATCCCCCCGTCTCCGATCCGTCATCATGCAAGCCTCACAGCCGGAATGCCCGGAGCGAAGCAAGAACGGGACCATCGATCCGGGGCACCGCACCGGGCATCGGGCGGCTGGTCCGGCGCTGCCTCCGCAGCCGGTCGCATTAGAAGGGTCGTCTAGAACTCCAGCAGATTGTCGCGGAAATGAGCATGGCCGTAAGCCTTCCGCATCAGGCCACGCTTCTGCAGCGCCGGCACCAGGCCATCCTCGATCTCGGCAACGGTACGGCGGTGAAGGTTCGGCAATGAGAACAGGAAGCCGTCACCGCCGACCGCCTGCATCACCTCGCCCATCTGCTCGGCCACATCGTCCGGCGAGCCGAGCAGTTCGACCGCGTCCCCGTCCTGGGTGAAGGAGGCGATCGCCTCGCGCAACGTCTTGTTGCCCGCCTGCCGGATGAAGTCTTCCAGCAATTGCTGGTGCCCTTCCGTGGTCAGATTGCCCACCGGCTGGTCGAGGTCGAGCTTGGTGAAGTCGATATTGGTGATCTTGCCGAGGAAGGCCAGCTTCAGGTCCGTCTGGGCGGCGGCTCGCGCCCGCCGCTCCGCCTGTATCAGGCGCGCCTCGGCCATGCTGCCGGCGATGATCGGCGTGACCAGGAACATGATCTTGCAATGGTCGGGGTTGCGGCCCGCCGCCACCAGGCGCGTGCGCACGTCGTCGCGATAGGCTCGCATGTCGTCGACACCGACGACGCTCGTCACCACCGTATCGGCATGCTGGGCCGCGAACTGCCGTCCGCGCGGCGAGCCACCGGCCTGCGCGATCACCGGCCGTCCCTGCGGGGCGGGTCCGCAATTGAGCGGGCCACGCGAGCTGAAATATTTGCCCTTGAAGTCGATCTGGCGGACACGCTCATGGTCGATGAGGATGCCATTGGCCTCGTCGGCGACGATGGCATCGGCATCCCAGGAGTTCCAGAGCTGCTCCACGCAGTCGATATATTCGTCCGCCATGTCGTAGCGCAGGTCGTGCTTGGTCAGTTCCTCATGCCCGTAATTCGCGAAGGCAAATTTGGAGCTGCCGGTGACCATGTTCCAGCCGGCCCGCCCGCCGGAGACCTGGTCGAGCGTGGCGATCTGCCGGGCGATCACGAAGGGGTGGTGGGAGTAGGTGGAGAGCGTCGGCACGATGCCGATATGGCTTGTCACCGCCGTCATGAGGCTGGCCACCACGGCCGGGTCCTGCCGCGGGACGGAGATGCCGTTACGCAGATAGATCTCGCGCGACCCGCCGAAGCTCTCGCCGATATAAGGGCCGTCTTCCAGCAGGATGTAGTCGAAGCACGCCCGTTCCAGCGCCCGGGCGACGTCGAGGAACAGGTCCGGCTTCATCCAGGTCTCGGCGATGCGTCCCGTCCAGGGCGTGTTCCACGCCTGGATGCTGGAGCCCTGCAGGAACAGGCCGAGGTGAAAAGGCTGCGACATGACGAGCATTCCCAAATTCTCAGATGAAGCGAAAACCTGCCCAGGAGGCGTCCGGCGCCGGTCGGGAGGCGCACGGGCAGATCGGGCCTCAGTGCAGGATGGAGCGGATGAACGCCGCGAGACGGGGATTTTCGGGAGCGTCGAAGATCCGCTGCGGAGGTCCCGATTCCACGATGGCGCCATCGGCGATGAAATGCACCACGTCGGCGAGGCGCCGGGCAAAGCCCATCTCGTGGCTGACCACGACTAGCGTCATGCCCCGCTCCGCCAAGGCGCGGATGGTATCGAGGATGCCGGCGACGAGCTCCGGGTCGAGCGCGGAGGTCGGCTCGTCGAACAGGATGAGCTTCGGTTGCATGGCGAGCGCACGGGCTATGGCGACGCGCTGCTTCTGGCCGCCCGAGAGCTCGTCCGGGTAGCGGTCGGCCTTGTCGGCCAGGCCGACCTCGGCAAGGAGCCGCTCGGCATCGGCGATCGCTTCGTCGCGGCGACGGCGCTTCACCATGACCGGGCCTTCGATAACGTTCTCGATGACCGTGCGGTGGGAGAATAGGTTGAAGTGCTGGAACACCATGGGCATTTCGCTGCGCGCGGCGCGTAGCTCGCGCTCCGGCGCCACATGGAAGACGTTCCCCTCCTCCCGGCACAGATGGCGCCCGTCGAACATGATCTCGCCGGCGCTGGGGGTTTCGAGGAAATTGATGCAGCGGATCAGGGTCGACTTGCCGCCGCCCGACGGACCGATGACGAAGGAGACCTCGCCCGGGCGCACGGTCAGATCGACGCCCTTCAGCACGTCATGGGCGCCGAACGATTTGTGCAGGGCCCGCACCTGCAGCAGGGGCTCCGGCTGGGTTTGGAGGATCATGGCATCACCGCGGGCTGGGACGCGAGAGCGCGCTGGGAACGGCGTCCCCGGCGCAGGTGACGGGGCGTCAGCCGCTGCTCGACATGCTGCACCAGCCGCGCGGCGACGAAGCTCATCACGAAATAGATGATCGCCACCATCATATAGACTTCCATGCTCTTGAACGTATTCGAGATGACGATGGTGCCGTTACGCAGAAGTTCATTGACCGAAATGAACGACACCAGCGACGAATCCTTCAGGAGCGCGATGAAGTAGCCGCCGATCGTGGGCACCGCGATGCGCAGGGCCTGCGGCAGGATGATCCGGCGATGGATCATGAAGCCGGACATGCCGATGGAGAGCCCGGCCGCGCGCTGCCCCGGATCGATCGACAGAATGGCGGCGCGGAACACTTCGGAAAGATACGCCGCGAGGTTCAGCGCGAGACCCAGCACGCCGGCCCAGAAGGCGGGCAGGAACAGGCCGATGCTGGGCAGGGTGAAGTAGATCACCAGCAGCTGCACGATCAGCGGCACGTCGCGCCAGATCTCGACATAAGCCGCCAATGGCCATTCGAGCCATTTGCGGCCGCTCAGCCGTCCCAGCGCTACCGCCAGCCCCAGCACGAGCCCGAGGGCCATGCTGAGGAAGGACAGCTCGAGGGTGACGATCGCGCCCTCGAGCAGGAAGGGAAAGTAGCGCGGGATCAGGACAAAGAAGAACTCATACATACCAGGCCTTCTCCAGTCGCCTCACTTGGTCGTCTTGGCCTGGTAGTCAGCCCATGCGCCGTACTTCTCGAGGATCTTCTTGCGGGTGCCGTCCGCATCCATCGCGGTGAGGGCATCGTTGACGGCCGCGAGCAGCTCCGGGCATTCCTTGCGGACGCCGATCGACGTGCCGCCGAGGATGTAATCCGCCTTGCTCTCGGCTTCCGCCCATTCCGGCTTGGAACGGTAGAACAGCGGCTCGCCGAGCGTGCGCAGATCGTTCATCGCCTCGATCTGCGCCTGCAGCGTCGCCTGATCCATGATCACCGCATCGACCTGGCCATTGCGCAGGGCGAGGAAGGGCGCGCCGAAATCGTTGAAGTCCTGCACCTTGGCGGCCTTGCCCTGGTCGACGAGATTGTGGGCGTTCACCGAGTCCATCGTGCCGAGCGTCGAGGCGAGCGTCTTGCCCTTCAGGTCGTCGATCGTATTGATCGGCGAGTCCTTCGGCACGATCACGTAGTCGTAAAGCAGGAAATAGGGCTTGGAGAAGGTGATCCCGGCCCCCTGGATGCGCTCCTGGGTCGCCGCCATGCCGGACAGGATGATGTCCCACCGGCCGACCTTGAGCCCCGGGATCAGCGAGGTCCATTCGGTGATCACATAGTCCTGCTTCGGCACGCCGATGCGCTTGCCGATTTCCTGCAGCAGGTCCCATTCGAAGCCGGCATAGGTGCCGTCCTCGTTCTTCCAGACGAACGGCTTGGTGCCGAGCAGGCCGTTGCCGGCGGTGAGGACGCCCGCCTTCTTGATGTCGTCAAGGCACGTGGCCCGCGCACCCGAGAGGGCCGAAACGAGGATGGCGGCCGCGAGGGCGACCTTTCCGATCGATATGCTCATGCTGCGAAACCCCTGGTTGATCTCGTTATTGCGCAGGCGTGGAGGCACCCAGCGGATGCAGAATCCATGCCGGGGTATTTCGCCGGTCCGGGGCGGTGAAGAACAATAACCCCACTTAGGTACGTCCCCTTGCGCGAGACATTCCTGGCGACGGAGTGGCGGGTTTGCCCTCGAAGCCTCGTACCGGAACGGCGCTGTTGGACCGAGTCTTGCCTAGCTTCCGTGGTGGTTGGCCGCACCGTGGAGCGGGGACGTCACGATCCGTGAACCCTCGATGCGGACCAATCTTTCGGAAGCGGTCGTGCCGAGCGCCGCCGCATGTGGAAATCCGCCCGGCGGGCGGATGTTGATCGGGGAACGGAAGCAGGATGTCGTCAGGCAAGAAGATGGTTCTCGGCGGCCTGTTCGAAGCGAACGGCTATCATTCGTCAGCCTGGCTGTTGCCGAGCGCGGTCGACACGGCGCCGACCGATGTCGAATACTTCCAGCGGATTGCCCGGCTTGCCGAGGAGGGCAAGCTGGATTTCTTCTTCCTGGCCGACACGCCGGCGGCGCGCACCGAGAACCTCGACGCCTGGACGCGCGGGCCGCTGTACATGAACATGCTGGAGCCCATCACCCTGCTGACCGCGATTGCCGGGGCGACCTCGCATATCGGGCTGGGCGCCACGGCCTCGACCAGCTTCTACGAGCCCTACAATGTGGCGCGCCTGTTCGCGTCGCTCGATCACATCAGCCATGGCCGTGCCGCCTGGAACGTCGTGACCTCGGCGAACGACTTTGCCGCCCGCAATTTCGGCCTCGACCGACTGCCGCCGCACGACAAGCGCTATGCGAAGGCACGCGAATTCTTCCAGGTGGTGCGCGCCCTCTGGGACACCTGGGAGGACGACGCCTTCATCCACGACAAGGCGAATGCGCGCATGTTCGACCCGGGCAAGTTTCACGTCCTCGACCATGAGGGCGAGTTCTTCCGGGTGCATGGCGGCCTGAACATGGCCCGCCCTCCGCAGGGCAGCCCGGTCATCTTCCAGGCAGGCGCGTCCGAAACCGGCAAGGAATTCGCCGCTGAGACGGCCGAGGTCGTCTTCGGAACGGGCGCGACGCTCGACGAGGCCGTGCAGTTCTACGGGGACCTCAAGGGGCGCATGGCGAAGTTCGGGCGCCACCCGGACGAGTTGAAGATCCTCTCGGGCGTTTCCATCGTGGTCGGCGACAACGAGCAGCACGCCCGCGAGAAATGGGCCGCCTGGCAGGACGCCGTACATATCGACATCGGCCTCATGTACCTGAAGACCGATCTCGAAACCGACCTGTCGGACCTGCCCTTGGACGAGCCGGTGCCGCCGAGCCGGATCCCCGCGGGGTCCAACCATCACCAGGTCTATTTCGAGGAGATCGTCGGGCTGATCCGGCAGGGACTGACGCTGCGCGAGGTCTGCAAGCGCTACAATCGCAGCAAGGCGATCTTCTTCGGCGACGCCGTTCAGGTCGCCGACCAGATGCAGGCCTGGGTCGAGGCCGGGGCATCCGACGGGTTCATGATGGCCTTCCCGGTGCTGCCGGACAGCCTGACCGAGTTCACCTCGCAGGTCGTGCCCGAGTTGCAGCGGCGCGGCCTGTTCCGCCGGACCTATGAGGGCGCGACCTTGCGCGACAATCTCGGCCTGCGGCGTCCGCCCAATCGCTACGCGGCGGCCCGCCACGCTGGGGTCGGCGTCCCGGTCATGGCGATCGATGACTGAGCGCGCGGGTACCGATTCGTGGGTATGGCCCGATCGATCCCGTTGATTTTACATCGGCCTCGGAATTGAGCGCCCAGGCGAGCCGGAACCTGTCCCGATTGTTCCGCCGGCGGCGCGGGCTGGCAGAGAGCGCGGGGGAATTTCATGGCGTCCACCTTCCACATGGCCTGGTTTCTTCAGGGGTCGAGCGCGCAGGCCTGGGGCGAGCCGTGGACGGGGAATATCGGCAGCGAATGGATGAGCGCGGAGCTGTTCGTGGACCTTGCCCGGTCCATCGAGCGCGCCTGCTTCGACTACCTGCTGATCGAGGATTCCATCTTCATCGGCGAGAACTGGCAGAATTCGCGCGATATCTTTCTCCGCAACGGCATCTGCGTGCCGCGCCAGGAGCCCTCGGTGGTCGCAACCCTGCTGGCGGCGGCGACGCGGCGGCTCGGCATCGTGCCGACGCTGTCGACTTTCGCCTATCACCCCTATCTGACCGCGCGCATCATCGGCTCGCTCGACCAGATCTCCGGCGGCCGTGCCGGCTGGAACCTCGTCACCGGCTTCAACGATCTCGCGGCGCAGAATTTCGGGCTGGCCGGCATGGCGGACCATGACCAGCGCTACGTCGTCGCCGAGGAATACGCCACCATCGTCAAGAAGCTGTGGGATTCCTGGGAGCCGGGAGCGATCCTCGATGATCACGAGAATGGCACGCTGATCGACCCGGCCAAGGTTCACACCATCGACTATGCCGGCACCTACTACTCCTCGCGCGGTCCGCTGAATTCCGGTCCATGCCCGCAGGGCCGGCCGGTCATCGCGCAGGCCGGTGGCTCGGCGATCGGCCGGGCCTTCGCCGCCGCGCATGCCGATACCATCGTGGCCGCCCCGACCGGCGTCGCCAGCATGAAGCGCTATCGCGAGGAAGTCCGCGCGCAAATGGCGGCGATGGGGCGCGATCCCGATAGCTGCAAGCTGCTGTTCCTGCTGTCGCCGATCGTCGCCGAGACGGAAGAACAGGCCCGCTGGCACGCCGACCAGCGCAAGATCCAGACCGCGGAGAACATCCCCGCGCGGCTCGCCCGGCTCGGCTGGGCCACCAATATCGACTTCTCGCAGTTCGACCTCGACACGCCGGTCGGCGAACTCACCACCAACGGCACCCAGTCCACGCTGCAGGCCTTCCTGGTCCGCGCCGGCAAGCAGACGCTGCGCGAGGCGATCGTCGCCCATTATGGCTCGGGCTATTGCGTCGACGTGATCGGCACGCCGGACAGCGCGGCGGCGCAGATGGAAGAAATCATGGAAGAAGTCGGCGGCGACGGCTTCCTCATCGTGCTGCCGGATGTCAGCCGTCGCTCCATCGCCACCATCACCGATGGGCTGGTGCCGGCATTGCAGCGTCGGGGACTGATGCGCAGAGCCTATGACCATCAGCATCTGCGCGACAATCTTCTCGCGTTCTGAGGCCTGTCCATCCGGCAAGAATGGCAACGGGTCGACGCATCGCGGTCGATCCGACCGCCCCGAACATGGTATGAGAGACCCCCTCCACTGGAACGGGCTACCATGGCGTATCAGGATTTCCGGGACTTCCTAGCGGCCCTGCAGGCGCAGGGGGAGTTGATAGAGGTGGAGCGCCATGTCGCCCCGGAACTGGAAGTCGCGAAAGCGCTGAGGAAGAGCGCCGCGATAGAGGGCCCGGCGGTCATATTCAAGAACAATGGCAGCAATTTCCCGCTTGTGGGCGGCATATACAATTCGCGCTCCAAGGCCCTGATCGCCTTCCAGAGCACCGAGGACAACGTCGTCCAGAACATTCTCGATGGTCTTGCACGGCGCATTCCGCCGGTCCTCACCGAGAATGCCCCCGTGCACGAGAACATCGTCCTGGGCGACGACATCGACCTGTCGGCCCTGCCGATCTGCAAGTACAGCCCCGACGATGGCGGGCCCTACATCACATCGGGCATCGTCGTGAGCAAGGATCCCGAGACCGGCGTCCCTGATATCGGCCACTACCGGTTCGAGTTGATCGACAAGAAGACGCTGTCCTTCCTCGCCCTGCCGAACCATCGGTTCGCCAAGAACATCGCCAAGGCTCTGCAAAAGGGGCAGAAAACCTTCCGTGCGTCGCTGGTGATCGGCGTGGATCCGCTGATCGCCTATACCTGCCCGATCCAGGTCTCCGACGACACCAACGACTTCGAGGTCGCCGGCGGCCTGCGCGGCGCACCGGTCGAGCTGGTGAAGTGCCGCACGAACGATGTCGAGGTGCCGGCCAGGGCCGAACTCGTCATCGAGTTCGAGGCGGATTTCGGCACCACCGTGATGGAAGGCCCGCTTGGGGAGTACACCGGCTACTATACCCCGGGCGCGGCGAAGCCCATTGCCCGCCCCACCGCGATTACCTATCGCAACGGGGCCTACTTCCAGGCGCTCCTGACGGGCGTGCCACCCACGGAAAACCACATCCTCAAGCAATTGCCGTTCGAAGCCTCGCTGCTGCAGCAGCTGCGCCAGCGCTTTCCGACCGTGCAGCGCGTCGCGGTGCCACCGTCCGGCGGGACACAGTTCTACGTGGTGCTCTCGATGAAGCCGCGCTTCGCCGGCGAAGCCCGGGCGGCGATCCTCGACGTGATGAGCAGCAACCTGCGTCCCAAACGGGTCATCGCGGTCGATCCGGACATCGATGTCCAGGATTCCAACCAGGTCGAATGGGCAACGGCCTTTCGCATGCAGCCGGCGCGAGACGTCTTCATCATGAGCGACCTTCCGGCCGGGCCGCTGGATCCCTCCAGCGATGAATCGCTTCCCAACGATCAGCGGCTGGGCTCCGCGCTCGGCATCGACGCCACCTATCCCTACGGTACCGTCATCAAGGTAGCGGGCGAGGCGTGCAGTCCCGCCCTCGCCGAACACGGCAAGGAATTTCTGGAGGTCGCGGATATCCCGGGCTGGCGCGCCTATGATTTTCCCGAGCTGCGCAAGACCGTGCCCAAGTGAGCGGCGCCGCGAAAGAGTGAGCGGCACCGCGAAAGAAAGACGATGAGCCGTCAAGCGGGTCCGGCGGGCGGCGCGGTCTCGATCCAGTGGTCGGCAACGTCCAAACCCTCCTGAAGAAGCGCCTCCGCTTCGTCGAGGCGGCGCGCCTCCACATAGACGCGCAGTTCAGGCGCATTGCCGGAAGCACGGAAATGCACGGTGGTGTCGTCTGCGAGCGTCAGCCTCAAGCCGTCACGCCGGTCCCGGGCGACGATTCCTCCATGCCCGGCGAAGGCTGCCCGGCTGGCTTGCGACGCTTCATCGTCCAATGCGGCGATCAGGATGGCGCTCTGTTCCTGCCGGACGTTCGGCAAACGGTTCGACAGGGCGACGGCGAAATCCTGCCGGATGGCGAGGGCGGCGAGCGGCTCGCCCGACTGCGCCACCATTGCGAGGACCGCCACTATGGGCAGCAACGCATCGCGCGTCGGCAGCGCCGGCAGCCGGCGCCCGTCCCGCTCGACCGTCGAGCCGAGCAGCGTGCCGCCATTAGCCTCGAAGCCGACGACGCTGCGCGCCCCTTCCGCCTCAGCCTCGGCCATGCCCGCAATGACGAAGGGCGACCCCACTTTGGTGCGCACCACCTTGTCGAACCGACCGCAGCGCTCCAGCGCCGAGTTGGACGTCACCGGCGTGACAATGGTGTCGGCCCCAAGAAACGCCGCCGTCAGCGCCCCCACGAGATCGCCGCGCAGGAAACGCCCCGTGCCGTCGGCGATCAGCGGACGATCGGCATCGCCATCCGCGGATACCAGCGCGTCGAAGCGCCCTTGCGCCGCCCATAGGCGGGCCAGTTCCTCGTCTTCCGGTCGCAGGGCTTCGGTGTCCACCGGAATGAAGTGCGCGGCACGCCCCAGAGGCACGACCTCGGCTCCCAGCGCCGCCAGCACCTCGGCGATGACATCGCGCCCTACCGTGGAATGCTGATAGACGCCGATGGTGAGCCCGCGGAGCACCTCCGGCGGGAAGAAGACCTCGTAGCGCTCGCGATAGCCGGTGAGCACATCGATGCCTTTGGCGTCGACGCGCGTCGCGGGCAGGGTCGCAAGCATGGCGGAAAGAGCGAGACGAGCATGCCATGCGAGAATACGCGCCTCGTCCGCCTTGTCGATCTCCCCGCGCGAACGGTAGAACTTCAACCCGTTGCGATCTTCGGGAATATGGCTGCCGGTCACCATGATGGCGGCGGCGCCCCTCGCCAGGGCCGCCATGGCGAGCGCCGGCGTCGGCACCTCGCCGCAATCGACCGGTTCGAGGCCGGCATCTGCAGCGGCCTGTGCGCATTGCCCCGCAATCTCCGCGCTCGAAGCGCGCAGGTCGCGCCCGATGAGAACCTCCCGGGCATCTCCCCCGGTCCGGTCCTCGGCGATCATGGCGCAAAAGGCGCGGGCATGGCTGTAGGCCGGCAGCCCGACGAGATCAGTTACGAGGCCTCGCAGGCCGGAGGTTCCGAATTTCAAACTGCTCACGTCAAACCCGCCGATACACATCCTGGAGACGGACGATGTCGTCCTCTCCGAGATAGGAGCCTACCTGCACCTCGATGATCTCCAGCGGAATCTTGCCGGGATTGGACATGCGGTGCACGCATCCGATGGGAAGATAGATGCTTTCATTTTCATGGACGAGGATGGTTTCCTCGTTGCGGGTGACTTCGGCGGTTCCGCGCACCACCACCCAATGCTCGGCCCGGTGATAATGTTTCTGCAAGGACAGCGTCCCGCCCGGCTTCACGGTGATCCGCTTGACCTGGTGACGGGAGCCACGGTCGATGGAGAGATACTTGCCCCACGGCCTGTGGATTTCCTGATGGGTCGTCGCTTCCGCATCGCCCCTGGCCGAGATCAGGCCGACCATCTCCTTGACCTGGCCGGCCCTGGACTTCGCCGTCACCAGCACCGCGTCGCGCGTGGCGATGACGGCAATGTCGTCCAGTCCGATCACCGCGACGAGAGAGCCATCGGCCGAGACGAAATTATTGGCGCCCTCGAGGATATAGCCCCTCCCCTCCACGGCGTTTCCGCTTTCGTCCTTCGGGGAAAGCTCCCAGACGGCGGGCCATCCCCCCACATCCGACCATTGAAAACCGCCGGCCACGACGGCCGCCTTGTCGGTCCGCTCCATCACCGCATAATCGATCGACACCTTCTTGGCTTTCCCGAAGGAATCCGCGTCGAGCAGCAGGCAATCCAGGTCCATCGTCGCCTGCGCCAGCGCCGTCGCCGCCGCCTCCCAGAGCGAGGGTTCGAACGTCCGCAACTCGGCGCGCATGGTCGCCGCATCGAAGATGAAGTTTCCCGAGTTCCACAAATAGCCGTCGGCCACATATTGCGCGGCGCGCGCCGCATCGGGCTTCTCGACGAAGGCCGACACGCGATAGGCGTCGGCCGCGACCTCCTCGCCCGCCCGGATATAGCCGAAGCCCGTCTCGGGGCGGGTCGGGGTAATGCCGATCGTGACGATACGCCCCTGCGCCGCAAGGGCCGCGCCTTGCCGGCAGGTTTCGATGAACGATGCCTCGTCCCGCACGACATGGTCGGCCGCGAAGACGCCCACGACGCAGGGGCCTATCTGCGACAGGGCGAACTGGGTGGCGATCGCCACGGCTGCCGACGAGTCGCGCCGACGGGGCTCGAGGATGATCTGCGCGTCGATGCCGAGCGCACCGAGCTGTTCCGCCACGATGAAGCGGTATTCGACATTGGTGACGACGATGGGTTTCGTGAACACCGACGGGTCGGAAACCAGTTTCGCCGTGGCCTGAAAGGTGGATTCCTGCCCGAACAGCGGAATGAACTGCTTCGGCATGGTATCGCGAGACACCGGCCACAGGCGCGTACCGGCGCCGCCGCACATGATGACCGGCACGATCGCCGGCGGCCGTCCAGGTTCCGCATTTTCCGCGCAGGAACGATCAAGAAAAGCCGAGTGGTTGAGTGAATTCATGACAGTTTTCCCGCGCCTGGCAGTCAAAGGCTTCCAAGAAACTTGCGGGTCAGCTTAGCGGAGTGCGGAGGACCCGAAACAGCTTCGAACTGACATCAGGGCTTGCGATCGTCTCCAAAGGTGCAAGCCGGATCATTTTCAACGGCGCAACGCACCCTCTTTTGGATATTTCCCTTCTCCATCCGAGCGATCGCGAGATCGGCGGGGCGTTGCGGTCTATCGCTTCACCTTCATTACCGGTCCGGCGCCGTGGACGCCTCCGGCGCGGCGCGCCCGGATGAGCGGGCCGCATATGCACAGCGCAAGATCGCTACGCTCATGGCGACGCCGAGAACGGCCCCGGTGGAACTTGCGATGAAATCGCTCAGATGCGGCGTTCGTCCCGGCGAGAATTGCTGCAGCAACTCCATCAGTCCGGCCAAGCCGGCGAGGCCCATGGCCACCCATGCCCTTTCGCGCCATTGCCGACAGAACGCGCCTCCCATCAGGATTCCCGCTCCCCAATAGGCAGCGAAGTGCTCGGCACCCTTGGGCGCGCCGGTGCGGTACATCTCCTGCGCCGGCAACAGGGAAAGAGCGACGATGATCAACAGGCATGCATAAGCGGCGCGGCGCAGGAAACGCTCCCATTTCGGCATCGATGATGTTCCGTCCTCGATCTCGGCAGGTCCTGCCCGGTTATCCAGATGACCGGCGCTCTCATGACGGCAATCCCCCCGATCGAACCAGGGCTCGCGCGATTGGCGACTTCCGACATTGACCGCCGACGGCGTGTTCACCGAGTTGCCGGTCTCACCTTAGCGCTCCCGACCCGCCCTGCATGAGAACGAGCCATTTCGAAAGCGCCACAAAGCATCCGTCTGCGCGAAGGGATAAGTTATAACCCGACGATAGCCATGAGTATAAAACGATATTTGCAGTTATCCTTATGGATAACCCCGATGCGCCGGAACTCCATTAAGATTTTGTGGACTTCTACCGCTCATGTGCGTCGACGCCCCGCACACGGCGCATTGCCTTGGGCGACGACGATTGCGAGCCGCAGATGTTCATTTCCTCATCGACCTCGTTCAGGAGAAGCCAGCTTTCCAGCGCGCCGACATGGCCGACGGAAACGTCGGCACAGGACCACTTCAACCTGGCCGATGTGGTTTCATTCTTCAAACGCTACTGGATAACCATCACCCTGCCCATGGTGATTACGCTGGCGGCGTGCACGCTTTATCTGAAGGTCGCCACTCCGATATTCACGGCGCGCGCTCAGGTGATCATCGATCCGCGCGTGCAGGAGCAGTGGAACGGCCAGACGGGAAATGCCGTTCTCGCGCTGGATACGGCGCAGGTGGAAAGCCAGATTGCGGTGCTGCGATCGGAACGCATCGCGAAGAGCGTCATCGCCGATCTCAATCTCGCCGATGCCGAGGATTTCCAGCCGCGACCTTCGCTCATGCGCCGGCTGCTCGCGCCGGTCTGGCCCGTTCCGCCGATCGAGATGTCCCCGGCCGCCAGATCTCGCTTCATCATGGAGTCGTTCGCCAGCAATCTCGATGTACGCCGCTCGGGGATGTCCTATGCCATCGACATAACGTTCAGTTCCCCGAGCCCGGACCGCGCGGCGCAGGTGGCCAATGCCACGGCGGAAGCCTATATCCGCTACCAGCTCGCGGCCCGGTCGGAAACCGCCCGCGTCGGCGGAGACTGGCTCGAGGCGCGGACTCTCGAACTGCGCAATCAGATGAGCGCGGCGACCCGTGCCGTCCAGGAATTCAAGGCACGCCGCGACTATCGGATCGTGCGCTCGGGCGACGGACGCCCCGGCGGCGCGCCGGATGCGGCAGCCGAAGCCGAGCCGAAGAACCCCGCCAACACGCTGGAGGAACTGGAGACCACGGCACAGATCTATCAGCGTGTGTATGAGAGCTTTCTCCAGGGCTTCACGGAAGCCGTCCAGCGCCAGTCCTTCCCGGTCGCCGATGCCCATGTGCTGACATCGGCGACGGCCCCCTTCTTCAAGACCCAGCCGCGCGGGACGATGATCCTGGCATTGGGGCTGCTCGTGAGCGGCCTCGTAGGGGGCGGCATCGCCCTGCTTCGGCACCAGCTCGACAACACGATACGTTCGGCGCGCCAGATCCGCTCGGAACTCGGCATCGAATGCATCGGCAGCTTCCCCGTGCTGGCGGTGCGGGCGCGACGCCCCCGCCCCGGCCCATCGCGTCCGCGCGGAGCGCCCGCGTCTACCCAGGTGACGACGCGTCGGCCGCTTCGATCCGATAGCGGCTATTTCACCGCGGCGTTCAGGCCATCCACGGTCCATACCCGCAACGCCCTCGTGGCGATCAGGGAACGCATAGAAATCTGCATGCGTCCTGCCGAGCGGTTCAGCTTCGGCGTCACCTCCCATAGCGAGGGCGAGGGCAAGTCGATGCTGGCGAGCAATCTTGCCAGCCTGTTCGCCCTCAGCGGCCGGCGCACCCTGATCGTCGATGCCAATCCTCAGCATCCGACCTTGAGCACCGTGGCGGGCGCCAGCCCGCGGCTCGGCCTCATGGAGGTCGTGGCGGGCCTCGCCTCGCTCGAGCAGGCCCTCAGGACGCTTCCCGATCTGTCGGTCGACGTGCTGCCGATCGGATGCACGTCGACGCTTCCCGCCATTTTCCACCAGGACGACACCACGGCCCTGAGGATGACGATCGGCAGCATGCTGAACGGCTATGACGTCGTGATCTTCGATCTTCCGCCGATGACGCCCTCGCATGGGGAAATGGCCGTGTATCTGTGCCTCGACTGCATCCTGCTGGCGGTCGAGGCGGGCAAGACCACACGCGGCATGATCGAGGAAGACATCCATTGGCTGCAGACGCTGCAGGCCAAGGTTCTCGGCGCCGTCGTCACCAAGAGCGAGCGCTGACGGCCCCGCCACCGCGGCGCCCGATAACACCCCAGCCCTCGCCTCCGCCATCCGGGCCCTGGCAGACGCGATGTCGCGCCTCCCCGCCCCAAGGAACAGGAACGTTCCGCAGCACGGCCGACCTCCCGCCGCTGCGATGGCCTGCGATCGGATGCCACGTTCGGGCCGGATCAGTGGAGGAGCGCCATGCCGCCATGGCTAGCGCGTTTCCGCGCATCGGCTCGGGGAAGAAGAAACCCTGCCTCCGACATTCACCTCGGCAGCGGCGAGCGGCGAGCGGCTTTCATCCCGGTCGCAACTCGTCCATGTCCGGGCGATCTTGCGCCGGTGGGTTTCTCCATGCCGATCATGGCGGCGAGCCGATAGGACGGCCGCCTTCACCGGGAAATCGAAACAGCGAGATGCGACCCTCGCGCGTGCATCGAGCAATGGCCTCGGGCGAAAAGGCTCCCGTCAGGCAATGGGAGCCGATCCGCAGGCGCCACGCAGTCCGGCCACACAGCCGCCGGCGCGCGTGTCTCATGACATCGCATCATGTTCGGAGGCGGCGGCGCCCTGGGCCGCGCGCAGCGCCTCGACCCGCCACGGTGCCTTGCCGCTGTTCCATATCTCCTGAAGATTGAGAATGTCGCGCAGCGTCTCCACCGGGTGCCAGAAGCCCGCGTGGCGAAAGGCGGTGAGTTGCCCCTCCTCGCCGAGCCGCTGCATCGGCGCCTGCTCCCAGACCGTCGCATCGTCATCGATGTAGGAGAGGACCTCCGGCTGCAGCACGAAGAAGCCGCCATTGACCCAGACGTCGTCGCTGCACGTCCCTTCCCGGGGATCGCCGGCCCGCGCATCGTCGCTCCGGCAGCCCACCAGGCGGCCCGGCGGCTGGACGGCAACCAGCGTAGCAAGCGTGCTGCTCGCGGTGTGGAAACGGATGAGCCGCCCGATATCGACATCGCACAGGCTGTCGCCATAGGCGCAGCAGAACGTGTCCCCGTCGAGATATTTGGCCGCGCGCTTGAGACGCCCCCCGGTCATCGTCTCCTCGCCCGTATCGACCAGCGTCACGCGCCATGGCTCGATCGCGTTGACATGATAGCCGATGGAGCCGTTCGCGAAATCGAAGGTAACATCCGCGCGCCGGAGTGCGTAATTGGCGAAAAAGTCCTTGATGGTCGAATTCTTCTGATCGCAACAAATAATAAAATCATTCAATCCATGCACGCTATATAGATTAAGTATATGCCACAATACCGGCCAACCTCCGATCTCCACCATGGATTTCGGCCTGACGCTTGTCTCCTCCGCATGGCGTATGCCCTTGCCGCCCGCCAGAATGACGACTTTCATGACCGCGAGCTCCCGGAGGTAGAGCAAGGGATATGGCGAAGGCCCGTGCATACCGTCGATGGCCCCCTGCCGATGGCCGCGTCCCTGACGGTGGTCATTTGCCGAGTGACGGATGACGAATTCCGCGGTGCAGACTGACTCATCCCTTACCCCAACGCTCTTTACGCTTGTTGTTAGTGCATGCACCGACTATGCATCGCGGCACGTAGAGCAGCGCCGTCGCATAAGGCTTAGGCCGCGTGTCCATAAGATTACCGCAGAGGCGATGCCTCCCTGCGCGCGGGCGACATGCCTCCCGGGCGGACCGGAAGCAGGGCTTCGAGCCTATCTCGCTGGAGATGTTGAGCTAATTCGCGGCCTTGGCAGTGCCGGCCATTGCATCGCCTGACACGAACACCGTCCCGGTGCTCCGGCGGAAACGCGGTCATTCGACCACGCAATCGATGCCCCCCGCGACGCCATGCCGGGCACCGCAAGTCCCGACATCAAAAAAGGCTGCGGGCCTGGCACTCCATCGCGGAGCGGCAAGACAGCGGCAGCTCCGGCAACACGCTCCGGTCAACCGGAGGACCGAAGGCGCGACGCCCATCCTCGGTCGCAAACCTTCGCCGTTGCAAAGGAGGACGCTTCCAGGGCTCAACTCTGGGCCGGTTTACGAACGAAGCGGCTACAGCCACCGGCATCGAAGGACTACGTCGGCGGCACGCTTCGAAAGGCAAGGATCAGGATGTCAATCTGAACGCAAGATCAATTATTTCCATCGTCGGGGAACATCTGCGTCGTCAGGAGGGCAACTTCCGTCCGGTTCTTCGCCTTCAACTTTTTCATTATGTTTCTGACATGCACCTTTACGGTGCTCTCGCACATGTTCAGTTGATAGGCGATGACCTTGTTGGGAGCCCCCTTCCGCAAGGCCCGCGCCACCATCAGCTGGCGCTGCGACGTAAAGATCGGGTTGTCGCTGGCTTGCGGCGTGAGGTTCGCCGAAGGCGTGCCGGCCATGGTCATCAGGCTGTTCGCCGGCACGAACGTGCCGCCAAACTTCATGAGCTGCAAAATCTGCGCAATCACTTCGATCGAGAGACTTGTCGGAATGTAGCCCTGAGCCCCGCTCTGCATGGCATTCAGCACATGCTTGGGTGACTCCCGATCCGACAGGATCGCAAATTTCATGGCGGGCTTGCACGCTTTCAGCTCGGCAAGCTCTTTCTTTATGTCGAAGCCCGAGCCGGCTTCTTCGGATTGGTCGGGAGTGGATATGATCACCAACGCGGTAGATGCCGCATCGGGAGACGCCTTCCATTCGGATACGCTGCTATAAACTTTGAATATCGTCGCCTGATCGACCGAATAGAGTGCAAGAGACAAACACTGTCCGAGAAGTCGTCTCGGCTCTATCAGGACGATAATGCTTCTGTCGCGATAAACCGACGAAATTCCGCCATCGATCATCGCCTTATCATCGCTCCCGTATCCGATGCCGGATTTCGGGCTCATGTCGATATATCTATTTATCTTAACTAAAGAAGCGTCATGGCTTCCTTTTTCCATGATTTTATGTCCCCACCGCGCACGAGACTCGATCCATACGGACCGTACCAATCCCTGAGCACCGTCATCGGGTGGACTATACGCATTACCCTCTATCCGCCCTGAAAGGTCCTGGGATCTTGACCGAAAGGCACGCCCACTTTGGAACCGTCCACGCCCCTCCTCCCGAGGTGACCGTCGTGGACAGGGAGCTCCCACAACCTTCCGCAAGGGAGGGGAGCAACTCCGGGATGTACTTATATCCGCACTTATATCGAAATTGCAACTAAATGCGAAACGATCACTTCGCCATATCCCGGCGTGCCGTCTTTCAATACGCACCAAAAAGCGTCAGGGGACAACCTCGCCGACGCGCCACCGGTGGGAACGTTCCAAAAATCCGACAGAATTACGCGAAACAGCCGCTGCACATTCGCTACGACATTGGACATAAAATGAATTCAAGCCACATATATTCATATGATTTTTTGATTTTCTTATGGTATATTTGAATATACATAATATATATGTGGATATAAAATACTCTCATGAATAAATATATATTTATATATATCGATATTATATTTCATATATTATGATTTTATATGTAAAAATTCAGAGTATATTTTCAAAATATCAATTTTGATACATCATACTCCCATATGACAAAAATATGTCACTTAATTGGTGCTCACTCGATATTATTATTATCTAAAATGGTATAGGCGGCCGGCTCCAGGCCTCGCCAACTCCTTTTGGTGGGGCGTCATGTATCTCTCGTGCCGGCAGATGCATTGCCACGCAACGGCGACCTACCACGAAAGGCGTGCCAAGCGCCAATCTCCCTCATCCACATTGCCAGGGTAGACTGACGATATCGGATACCTGCTCCATCCTGCCAGGAGACGCAACCTGAGGATGCGATCAAACTGACCTTCCGACACCCATCAATGGAAGGATCGCGACGTGGGCCATCGGATCACGATCTGGATCTTCGAGCTGGATCGTGCGGCAGAGGAACTGGCGGCCATCGAGACCTGGCTGTCGGATGACGAGCGGCAGAGGCGCTCAGGCCTTCTGCGCCCGCGGGATCGCAGCCGCTTCACAGCCGCGCATGGCATCATGCGCGGCATTCTCGGCCAGGCCATCGGAAGGGAAGCGGAAGCCCTGTCGTTCGCTCGCAATGCCTATGGCAAGCCCGCCCTGAAAGGACATGAGCGCCTCGGCTTCAATCTGAGCCATTCCGAAGGTCTCGGCGTGCTTGCGGTGGCCGACGGCATCCCCCTGGGCGTCGACGTGGAAAAGCTCGCGCCGGTCGAGCAAGCCGTCGCGGAGATAAGCTTTTCCCGCGCCGAGCGCGCCGAGCTTGCCGCGTGCGAAGAGGATCAGTGGCTGGCGAGCTTTTATCGACACTGGACGCGCAAGGAAGCCATCATCAAGGCGCTCGGGCTGGGATTGGCCGAAGCGCCCGATCTGGATGACATCACGCCGGAGGCCGGCACGGAGCGTCGCCTGTTGCGCCTGAAGGGCACGCCGGAGACAGTCCCCCTCTGGGAGCTGTTCCACTTCGTGCCCGCGGCCGGCTACATGGGAGCCCTCGCCGCGCCGGGATCCGGCCATGCGATCGTATTGAAGCGCTGGTCGCCACCGGCACGGTAGTCGCGCAGCAGGCATCCCGCCGGCGGCGTCCCGCGCAGATGATGGTCGAAGAACGCCGCGAGGCAGGCATCGATCAACGCCTTGGTGCGGACGGGGTCGACACGCGTCCAGCTCCGCCAGAAGCCGATTCCGAGTGCAAGGTCCGACAGGTTCTCGTGGACTGCTCCGGCGAGGCGCATGCCGAGACTTCCGGGCCGTTGCACCAGCCGCTGTTCTTCCGTCAGGTCGCGGCGGGTGAGGCGCGCCTCGTAGCGACGGGCCGCAACCGGATCGTCGAGATCGGCGTCGCTCGGGAAGGGGAAGTCGCTCAACAGAAGCAGATAGGGCGCCCTCACCGCCCCGATCGCCGCCTGCCCGAACAGCCAGCCATCGAGGTTGGCCACGGCAGCGATGCGGGGATCGAGCACGCTCGCCTCGGCCGAGGTCGAGCCGCCCAACGACCATCCGAACGCCCCGACACGATCGAGCGGCAGGTCGTCGAGCCAGGCAGGCCGGTCCGGGGTGCGCTGGAGCGCCATTAGCCGGTCGAGAACCTCGACGAGCCGCAGCGCTTGCCGGTGCACCTTCTCGTCCGCATGCACCAGCGTCGTGTGATAGGCCGCTTCGGAGGTGAAGTCGAAGAGCAGCGGCGTCACGCCGGCGGCTGCGGATCCGGGCATCCGCTCGATGTCGTCGAGAGCTATCACCACATAGCCGAGGCGGGCGAGCGCCGCCGCCGTGGCGGCGTTGTCGGTGCGCGCCTTTCCCGATCCCGGCGTGTAGAGCAGCAGCGCTGGCGTGCGCGAGGCGCCATCGGGCGCATGCGCGTCGATGGCGAGATGCCAGATGTCGACGGTGATCGGTTCGGCCCCCCTGCCCTGCGCCGCCCCGAGGAGAACCTGCGTCCGATGGACGGTCCCGGTCTCCGGCGCCGTCATGGCCCGGCGCAGCTGGGAGACGAGAGACGCGGCCATGGTGGTGATGCGGGTCGCCAGGGGCCGAGCCTCCCCGCCCATCGTCACCAGTGCCGCGACGATGGCCACGAGGAGCGCCAGCGCCCCTCCAGCTCGTCTCCAGGCCCGGGATCGCCGCCGATCGGGCGGGCGGCCATGCAGGGCGTCCGCCACCGGGCGGTCACTCGGCCGCCTGCCGCGAGGGCCGCAGCGGCGTCGAGAGCTCCCTGAGCCGAGGCCGCAGATGCCGGGCGATCACCTGCGCGCCATCTCCCTGGAACATTTCGGCATGCCAGCCCGGTACGGCATGGGACTCCGGCGGCAGCGGCAGAACCGTGTTCCAGCCCATGTCGTCGCCCAGCCCGTCCGTAATCATTTCGTCGCTGCGCAGCAGCACCACCCGGCCACCGAAGGGCCCGGGCCGATAGGCATCCCGCGCCCGCTCGAGGGTGGGGAGGAACCAGCGATTGCTCCAGTCATCCTGGTTGCCGGTGCGATCCTCGATCAGTCCCAGACGCGCCGCGGCCTTCAGCATTCCCGTCTTGCGGATCTTCGGATAGCTGGCGAGCACGTCGGCCAGTTCCGTCTCTCCGGCGGACAGGCGGGTATAGTGGCGCTTCAGCATGTGCCAGCGATAGGCTCGCCGGAAGGCGGCCCGCCGGCGTGGCGGCAATTCGGCGAGATAGCCCGGTCGCCACGTATCGGCCAGGATGATGAGCGGAACCGCCTCTCCCTCCGCCTCCAGCTGGCATCCGGCTTCATAGGCGATGGCGCCGGCGACGCAGAGGCCGAACAGCACATAGGGCCCGCCCGGGCGGGCCGCCCGGATCAGCCTCACATAGTCGCGGGCCACGTCGGCCAGCGGCCGCTCCTCCAGCTCGCGCGGCGCATTGGGATCGAACAGCTGGATGCCGATGAACGGCCGGTCGGTGCCGATGGCGCGGGCGACGTTGTAATAGGCCAGCGTGTTGTTGATGGCGATGATCGGCGTCTCGCTGCCATGCGGCTGGATCGGCACGACGTTCCAGGGCTCGATCAACCGTTCGTCGGCCGGCGGTTCGGGGTTGCCGACCAGGCGAGTCCCGAGGCGGCTCGCCATCTGGCGCAGCGTCGGCGCCTCGAACAGGACGAGCGGGTCGATCCGCTCGCCGAACCGCTCGCGCACCCGCGCCAGCATGCGGACGGCCAGCAGCGAATGCCCGCCGAGCGCGAAGAAATCGGCCTCCGGCGTCAGGGGGCCGGTCTGGAGCAGATCCTGCCAGATCTCCGCCAGCGCCGCCTCGATGGCGGCATCGACGGCGATCGAGGCGGTCGCGGGGGAAGGAGTAGCGCTCGCGACGTCCGCCGGCTTGGGCGCGGCCGTCACCGGCCCGCCGCGTTCCGGCGGCACCAGCGTGTCGAGCGCGAAGTCCGGCTCGGCGATCGCCCGCTCGAAGGCGCTGCGCCAGAGCGAGACGAAGGCGCGGGCCGTGTCGGCGCGGAAGATGTCGGGATTGTACTCCATGGCCATGCGCCAGCCATCCCGCCACTTCACCACGAAGAAGTTGAGATCGTAGAGCGAACCCGCCGACAGCGAGGGCACGCCCTGCAAGCGGAACCGCCCGTATTCACGGTACTGAAGAACCTCCTTCAGCATGGTGAAGTTGACGGAGATCAGCGGCGTGCGGGCCGGGTCGCGCGGCGGATTGAGGAGCTCGACCAGCCGGTGGAACGGCATCTGCTGGTGCATCAGCGCGTCCCGCACCGTCTCGTTGGTACGGGCGAGCAGCTCCGAGAAGTTGCGGACGTGGCGGGTGTCGACCCGCAGCACCAGATTGTTGATGAAGACGCCGATCAGCGGCTCCAGCTCGGTCTCGTCGCGCCCGGCGATCTGGGTGCCGAGGATGATGTCGGACCGTCCGGTCAGTCGCTTGATGAGTGCAATTGTCGCCGCACAGCCGAGCGCGAAGGGCGTCACGCCGAGCAGTCGGGCCGCCTCCTCCATCCGCGCACCGGTTTCCGGCTGCAGCATCTCGGCGAGGATGATGCCGTGATGCGAGGGGCGGGCCGGCTTCTCGAAATCGCCGGGCACCTCCAGATAGGGCGCATGGGCGAGCTGCTCGTACCAATAGCGCTCATGCTTCACTGCCTCGACGGCGAGATATTCCCTCTGCCAGCGGGCATAGTCGCCATATTGCAGCGGCAGCTCGGGGAGAGGGTGCGCCCGCTTGGCATCATAGGCGGCGGCGATCTCGCCGAACTCGTTGGCGATCACCCGGATCGACCAACCGTCGAAGACGATCTGGTGCACGGTCAGGAGGAGGCTGGCGCGCTGGTCCGCGAGCCGCAGCAGGGTGACGCGGATCAGCGGCAGCTCGTGGATGTCGAAGGGCGTCTGGGCCTCGCGCTCGGCCAGCTTGCGCGCCTCGCCGTCCCTGGCCTCTTCCGGCAAATGCCTGAGGTCGACGACCGAGAGTTTCAGCCGAAGCGCCGGCGCCACTTCCTGCACGGGTTCGCCGTCGATTTCGAGGAACCGCGTGCGCAGCACCTCGTGACGCTCGACGATGGTGTTGAACGCGTGCTCGACCGTGTCGTCGGCGATGATGCCGGTGATCTCCCAGCGCAACGCGACATTGAGCGCCGCGCTGCCGGGATCGAGCGCATCGATGAACCAGCAGCGCTGCTGCGACGACGAGCACGGGAAGCGGAGCGGTTCCGATCCGCCGGCCGCCATCGCCGCAACCTGTTCCATGGCCTTTGTCTCCACGGCGGCCCCCTCAGCTGACGTCGGGGGCCGCGTGCGCGGCGTTGCGGCGGAAGCTGCTGAGCTTGGGCGGGGCCGCCGACACCACGCCGCTGCGCGCGATCTCCTCGGCGACTTCCGCGAGCCCGGCGATGGTGGGATGCAGCATCAGGTGCCGGGCTTCCAGCCCCAGCCCCTTGCCGAGCATGCGCGCCGCGATGCGGAACACCTGGATCGAGTCGGCACCGAGGGTGAAGAGATTGTCCTCGATGCCGATATCCTCGGTCTGCAGCACCTCGGCCCAGATCTCGGCCAGCGTCTGCTCGGTGGCGTTGCGGGGCTTCAGCACGGCCCGCTCCGCTGCCCCGCCCGCTTCCGGTCTGGGCAGCGCCTTGCGGTCGAGCTTGGCATTCGGCGTGAGCGGCAGGGCGTCGAGCCGCATCCACAGCGCCGGCCGCATATAGTCCGGTACCGACTGGCTCATATGCTGCTGCAGGTCGCCGACCGGCACCGTCTCGCCCGGCTGCTCGACATAGTAGCCGACCAGCCGCGCGCTCACCCCTTCGCCGGCGAGGGCGACCGCCGCCGCCGCGACGCCCCGGCAGTTGCGGGCGGCGCTCTCGATGTCCTCCAGCTCGATGCGGAAGCCTCTCAGCTTGATCTGCAGGTCGCGGCGGCCGAGATGCTGGATGCGCCCGTCCGGCAGCCGCCGGGCGAGATCGCCGGTGTGATAGAAGGTCGCCGGCAGGCCACCTGCCGGGCTCCCGGCGCGGAAGGCCGCGGCGGTGAGCACCGGCTCGCCGAAATAGCCCTTGGCGAGGCCCAGGCCGCCGATCACCAGCTCGCCGGCGACGCCGACCGGCGCCACCTGGCCGCTCGCATCGACGACATGCAGCTGCGTGTTGAGCACCGGCTCGCCGATGGTGATGGCCCCCTCGCCCCGGGCGATCCGGCCGGCGCTGGACCAGATGGTGGTCTCGGTCGGCCCGTAGACGTTCCAGAGCTCCCCGTCGCCCCCCGCCAGCTGCTCGGCGAGGTCGCGCGGCAGCGGCTCGCCGCCGCAGAGCATGGTCAGGCCGTCATAGGGCCGGAAGCCGGCCTCCAGCAGCATGCGCCACAGCGAGGGCGTCGCCTGGATATGGCTCGGCCGCTCGGCGTCGATCAGCGCCTTCAGGCCGAAGCCTCCCCTCACCTGCTCGCGGTCGGCGATCAGCACCGTGCCGCCGGTGACGAGCGGCAGGAACAGTTCGAGGATGGCGATGTCGAAGGACACGGTGGTCACTGCCAGCAGCGTCTGCCCGGCGGTGAAGCCGGGACGCTCGGCGAAGGACCACAGCACGTTGGCCAGCGCCTCGTGGCTGATCTCCACGCCCTTGGGCGTGCCGGTCGAGCCGGAGGTGAAGATCACATAGGCGCTGTCCTGCGGCCAGATCGGCGGGAACGCGCCGATCTCCGCCTCGTCCACCGGCACCGCGACCGACAGGTCGATCGACGGCAGGCCCGGCACCAGTTCCGCCGCCCGGACATCGTCGCTGAGCAGGGCGTCGAGCCCGGCCTTGTCGGCGATCAGCCGCAGCCGTGCCTCGGGATGTTCGGGATCGAGCGGCACGAAGGCATGGCCCGCCTTCATGATGGCGAGCAGGCCGGCCACGAGGTCGGGCGAGCGCTTCACCAGGAGGCCGACCCGGCCGCCGGCCTTCCGCACCAGCCGTTGCAGCCGTTCGGCCAGCATGTCGGAGGCCCGGTCGAGCTCGGCATAGGACAGCGCGCGCTCGTGCCAGCGCACCGCTGTGGCATCGGGCGTGCGCGCCGCCTGTGCCCGGAACAGCTCCGGCAGCGGCCGCAGGTCGATATCGTCGCGCCGGCCGGCATTGAGCGTCTGGGCAAGCCAATGGAGACTGTCGGCATCGAGGATCGGCAGGTCGCGCACCGGGCGTGCCGCATCCTCCACCAGCGCGCGCAGCACCTGCTCGAAATGCGACAGCCAGCGGGCGATGGTCGGCTCGTCGAACAGGTCGGTATTGTAGTCGCAATCGAGCCGCAGCCCGTCCGGCCCCTCGATGACGTTCAGGAAGATGTCGAAATTGGTGAAGGCCTTGGCGTTGGGGACGACGCGGGCCTCGAGCTCGCCGAATTTCAGCGCGTCGCCCAGCCGCTCCAGGTTGAACTGCACCTGGGTCAGCGGCAGCCGCGAGGGATTGCGGGGCAGGCGCAGCTCGCGCACCAGCGTGCCGAAGGTGAAGTCCTGGTGCTCGTTGAGCTCCAGCATCGCCTTCTGCACCGATGCCAGCAGCTCGCGCGCCGGCACGGCGCCACCGACAAGGGTGCGCAACGGCAGGAAGTTGACGCAGTGTCCCACCAGCGGCCCCTCGTCCACGAGGCTCTGGCCGGCAGTGGGAATGGCGGCCACCTGGTCCGCCTCGCCGGTCAGCCGCCACATGACGATCTGGAACGCGCTGGCGAGGGTGGTGAACAGCGTCGCTCCCTGCCGGGCGCCGGCCTTCTTGGCGGCACGGTAAAGATCGGCATCGATGGCGGTGCGATAGGTGTCGCCGTTGAAGCTCTTCATGGCCGCGCGCGGGCGGTCCGAGGGCAGCTCGGCATCCGGCGGCAGCGTGTCGAAGCGGCGGAGCCAGTAGGACCTGTTGTCCTCGCGGCCGCCGCTCGGCGCCGCCTGCTGCACGGCATAGCGCCGGAACGGCATCGGCGCCGGCAGGTCGGGCGCGCCCGGCCTGTCGCCATGCGTGTAGTGGCGGGCGAGCTCGTCGAGAATGATGTTCATCGACCAGCCGTCGCAGACGATGTGATGCGCGGTCAGCACCAGCACCTGCGCGTCCGGCGCCAGCTTCACCAGTTGCGCCCGCACCAGCGGGCCGGCGACGAGATCGAACGGCGTCGCCGCGTCGTCGGCGAGGATCCCCGCCAGCTCGGCCTCGGGAGCCGCGGCGGCGCTGGCGTCGAGCCGATGCAGCGGCACGGCGAGCTCGTCGTCGACGATGAAGTGCTCGCCGCTCGCCTCAAAGCGGCCGCGCAGGGCATCGTGACGCGCCACCACCGCCTGCAGGGCGCGTTCGAGGCGATCGGCGTCCAGCGCGCCCCCGAAGCGCAGGCTTACCGATTCATTGAAGGCGCAGGAGGCGGCGTCGCCGGCCTGCGCGGCGAGCCAGATCTCGCGCTGCGGCTCGGTCGGCGCGATCCGCTCCGGCAGCGGCTCGGGCGCCGGCGCGGCGGGAGCAGCGGGCGCGGCCGCGGCCGGGCGTACGGCGTCGTCCGGCCGGCCCTTGCCGGGCAGGATGCCGACCGATTGCAGCGCATCGAGGCTCGCGGTGAAGACGCGCTCGATCTCGGCGATCTCCGCCTCGCCATGCGTGGTGGTGAGGAATTTCGGGAAGCCGTCCTGGATGTGCAGGCCGATCGAGCGGGCATGGGGGAAGAACAGCGAGCCGAAGCGGTCTTCCTCGTGGAAGTTCAGGTAGAACCAGCTGCTGTAGGTTTCCGCCCGGGTGGCGATGCCGCGCCGTTCCAGATCGGCATTGATCCGCCCGACCAGCGCGGCGGTCTTCTGGGCAAGCCCCTGCTGCAGCGCCGGCCCGGCCTCGCGCAGATGCAGGAGGACGGCGCGCGCGGCCGCCAGCGCCAGCGGATGGCGCACGAAGGTGCCGGCGAAGAAGGTCGGCGCGATCTCCGGGACCGAGGCGTCGCCATAGCGCCACTGGCCGCCGTCGAGCGCATCCATGAAGCGCGCGGAGCCGGCCAGTATGCCGATGGGCAGGCCGCCGCCGACCACCTTGCCATAGGTCGCCATGTCGGCGCGGATGCCGAGCACCGCCTGCATGCCGCCGGGATGGGTGCGGAAGCCGGTCACCACCTCGTCGAGCACGAAGGCGGTGCCGGAGGCCTCGGTGATCTCGCGCAGCTCGCGCAGGAAATCGACCGGCACCAGGCCGGGATGCCGGCTCTGCACCGGCTCGGTGATCACCGCCGCGATGGAGTCGGCATTGGCGCGGATCCAGGAGACGCTGTCGGGATTGGCATAGGGCAGCACCACCATGTTGCCGACCGAGCCGGTGGGGATGCCCGGCGCCACGGGCAGCGCGCGCGGCGGCGCGGTCAGGCTGCCGCCCTTCACCAGCACCTCGTCGAACTGCCCGTGATAGCCGCCGGCGAACAGCACCACCCGGTTACGGCCGGTGACGGTGCGCGCGACGCGCATCGCCGCCATCACCGCTTCCGAGCCGGTGTTGCAGAAGGTCACGCGCTCATTGCCGGTGAGCTCGCGCACGAGATCGGCGACCTCGCCGGCGAGCGGCGATTGCGGGCCGATGGCGAAGCCCTCCGCCATCTGCCGGGCGACCGCCTCCAGCACGAAGTCGGGCGCGTGGCCGAAGGCGGTCTGCCCATAGCCGTTGACGAGGTCGACATATTCGTTGCCGTCGACGTCCCAGATGCGCGGGCCCTTGGAGCGCGCGCAGACGATGGGGAAGACGAGTTCCTTCCACTCGGCGCGGAAGCCGGCCGCCGCGCGCGGATCGGCCAGCCCCGCGCGATGCTGCTGGGTATAGGCCTTGGAGCCGGCGGCGCGCCGGCCGAAGCGCTCCGACAGGTCGGCGATGAAGTCCGTCTGGGCATTGGTCAGCGCCGCCGGCGCCGCCTTCGCCGCGCGATAGACCTGGAAGCGCATCGGCTGCCCTTCCTCGGCCTCCGGGGCCGGGGGCGCCGGCTGGGTCGCGGCGGGCGCCGGGGATGCGGCGACCGGTGCTGCGGCGATCGATGCTGCGACGACCGGGGGCGCCAGCGGCGTCGCGGCGCTCGCGGGAGCAGCCGCCTGCATCGCGGCGATCTGCTGGTTGATCACCTGCTGCATGGCGTCGAGCTGGAGACGGAACAGGTCGGCCACCTCGGTTGCTCCCGCCGCCGCACCGATGCCCGACGCGCGTGGCGCGGGCGGGGCTACCTGAGCCGGCAGGGGATCGGCTGCGGGGAGCGGTGTTGACGGTGCGGCGGCGGGTACCGCCATCGCCGCGGCTGGCGCGGATGCCGGGGTCGGGACCGGCATACTGGACGCAACATGGCGCGCCAGATCGGCGATGGTCGGAAGGTCGGCAAGCAATTGCCGGAACGTGACCGGCACCTTGAAGGTCTGCTGCACCCGCGTCGCCACCTGGGCGAGGAACAGCGAGTCGAAGCCGAGCTCCAGGAAGGAGGCATGGCGTTCCGAGGCGGCGATCTTCTCCCCGGACAGATCCTCGAGAACGGCGATCAGCTCGCCCTCCACCTCGGTGGCCCGGCTGGTATCGGCACTAAGCGGCGCGGGGGTATCGGCCATGGGGAGGTTTCCGTCCTGAGGATCGTTGATGTGTTGGGGGACGGCGCTCGGCGGCGCCTCCTGCGATGTCGGCGGCGACGACGCGGCGATGGCGGGGGCCGGCGGCTCCACCCAGTGCCGCTCGCGCTGGAAGCGGTAGGTCGGCAGCGAGACCCGGCGGCACCCCGGCCCGGTCACGGCCGCCCAATCCGGCGGCACGCCACGGCTCCATAGCGCGGCGACGAGCTCGCGCAGCGTGGTGGCTTCCTCGCCGGCGGCACCGAAGCTGGTGAGCAGCGCGGCGTAACCGTCCTTGGCGAGCGTCTGCCGCGCGAAGGTGGTCAGCACGCGGCCAGCCCCGATCTCGACGAGAACGGGCTGGCCGAGCCCGGCGACGGTCTCCAGCGCGCGGGCGAACATCACCGGCGCGCGGCACTGGCGTCCCCAATATTCCGCGGCGACCGGTCGGGTGGTGTCGACCCAGCTGCCGGTCACGCACGAGACATAGGGGATCTCGGGTGCGCGGGCCGGCATGGCGGCGAACCACCGGACCAGCGGCTCCATCACCGGCTCCATCATCGGCGAATGGAAGGCGTGGCTGGTCCTGAGCCTCTGGAAGGCGATGCCCTGCCCTTCCAGTATCGCCTGCAGCGCGTCCATCGCCTCGGCACGGCCGGAAGCGACCGTCTGCCGCGGGCCGTTCGCCGCCGCGATGGCGGCTCCCTCTGGCAGCAGCGGCTCGAGCTCCTCCACCGCCAGCCGTACAGAGAGCATGACGCCGGGCGGCTGGGCATAGATGAGCCGGCCACGCTCGGCGATGGCACGGGCGGCATCCTCGAAGCTGTAGACGCCGGCGAGCACCGCGCTCACCAGCTCGCCGAGGCTGTGGCCGACCATGGCGTCGGGCTGGATCCCCCAGCTCATCAGCAGCCGCGCGGTCGCATACTGGATGAGGAACAGCGCCGGCTGGGTATTGACCGTGGCATCGAGCGGGTTCGGGTCGCCCGGCTCCACCGCCGCGAACAAGAGGTCGCGGATGTCGGTGCCGGTGACCTCGTGCACGCAGGCGGCGCCGCGATCGACCAGCTCGCGGAACAGCGGCTCGGTATCGTAGAGGCCCCGGCCCATGTTCCAGCTCTGCGATCCCTGCCCGGGGAACATGAAGACGACGGGCCGCGTGTCGCCGGCCTTGCCGCCATTCGCCTCGCCGCGCAGCTTCTGCGCGAGCTCCTCGCGCGAGCGGGCGACGACGGCGGCGCGATGGTCGAAGGCGCGCCGGCCCTGCTGCAGCGTGTGGGCGATGTCGTCCAGGCGCAGCTCGGGCCTGTTCGCGACATGGTCGGCCAGCGCCGCCCTCGCCTGTGCCAGCGCCGCCTCGCTGCGCGCCGAGAGCGGGAACACGAAGGCCCGCCCTTCGCAATCCGCGCGGGCGCGGGGCCGGGGTGCCTCCTCCATCACCACATGCACATTGGTGCCGCCGACGCCGAAGGCGCTGGTGCCGGTGCGTCGCGGCGCGTCGCCTGCCGGCCAGGCCGTCGCCTCCCGGTGGACGAGGAACGGGCTGGAGCCGAGGTCGATCTCGGGATTGGGCCGCTCGAAATGCAGCAGCGGCGGGATTTCCCCGTTGCGCAGCACCAGCGCCGTCTTGATCAGGCCGGTCGCGCCGGCGGCGGCATCGAGATGGCCGACATTCGCCTTGACCGAGCCGAGGGCGCAGTAGCCGCTGCGGTCGGTGGTGGCGCGGAATGCCTTGGTGAGGCCGGAAAACTCGATCGGATCGCCGAGCGGCGTGGCGGTACCGTGTGCCTCCACATAGCCGACGGTGTCGGCGGTGATGCCGGCCTGCTGATGCGCGGCAGCGATGGCACGGGCCTGCCATTCCGGGCTCGGCGAGGTGAAGCCCACCTTGCCGGCGCCGTCATTGTTCACGCCGCAGCCGCGAATGACGGAATAGATCTGGTCGCCATCGGCCAGAGCATCCTCCAGCCGCCGCAGCACCACCAGCGCGACGCCGCTGCCGAACACCGTGCCGCCGGCCGCCGCGTCGAAGGGGCGGCAACGACCGTCCGGCGATACCATGCCTCCCGCCTGGTGCAGGTAGCCGCGCTGCTGCGGCAACGAGATCGACGCCCCGCCCGCCAGCGCCATGTCGCATTGAAAGGTCTGCAGGCTCTGCACCGCCTGCGCCACCGCCAGCAGCGAGGTCGAGCAGGCGCTGGCCACCGTCATGGCGGGCCCGTGCAGGCCGAGCTTGTAGGCGATGCGGGTGGCGAGGAAATCATGGCCCGCGCCGACCAGCAGCGGATATTGTCCCACCTGGAACTCGTCGGTGAAGCCCTCGATCACCCGCCGGTCGGCACAGACATGGCGCAGGAAATAGGTGTTGAGCGAGCAGCCGGCGAACACGCCGATGGCGCCGGAAAAGGCCGCCGGATCGTGGCCGGCATCCTCGAGCCCCTCCCAGGCGCACTCCAGCAGCAGGCGATGCTGGGGATCGGTCAGCGCCGCCTCCCGCGCATGCATGCCGAAGAACGGCGCGTCGAACCGGTCGATATCCGGCAGGATCGGCCGGGCAGCCACGTAGTTCGGGTCCCGGTGCACCGCGTCGCCGAAGCTGTCGTCGATCTCGTTCGCCGCGAAATGGGTGATGCCGTCGACGCCGCGCCGCAGGTTCTCCCAGAACTCCCCGACCGAGCCGGCGCCGGGAAACCGCCCGGCGACGCCGACGATGGCGACGGCGCCGAGATCGAGCAGTTCGCGCAGGGCGTCCTCGGCCGCCGGATCGAAGCTGTGCATGTTCATGACGCCCTCCCCAGCCGGGTGTCGCGCAGGCGCCGCAGCGCGGCCTGCCGCGAGCCGGCGCGCGCCGCCGCCTCGACATCGAGCCGGGCATCGGAGGCCGAGCCGGCCTCCAGCCGGGCAGCGAGGCTCGCCACGGTCGGATGGTCGAACAGTTCGACCAGCGTCAGCGGCGACCAACCGAGACCGCCCAGCCGCGCATGCAGGCTCATCAGCCGCAGCGAGGTGCCGCCGAGTTC
The DNA here is from genome assembly GCF_018390555.1 of Ancylobacter oerskovii. Classification (GTDB taxonomy): domain Bacteria; phylum Pseudomonadota; class Alphaproteobacteria; order Rhizobiales; family Xanthobacteraceae; genus Ancylobacter; species Ancylobacter oerskovii. Next base: position 481,655 of record NZ_JAHBGB010000006.1, read on the forward strand.
GAAGAAGCTGACGTCGCGCGGCACATGGGACAGGCCCAGCACCTCGCCCCAGATCCGCGCCACCGTCGCCTCTATTCCCGTTCCGGGCGCGGCCACCGGCGCCAGCGAGGCCGCGACCGGCGGCGCCGTAACGGTCAGCGCCGCGAGCTGCGCCCGGTCGATCTTGCCGTTGGCCGTCAGCGGCAGCGCGTCGACGACATGAAAGCCCGACGGCACCATGTAGGCGGGCAGCACGCGGCGCAGCCTCTCGCCCATCGTGCGGACCAGCCCCTCATGCGAGGCCTGCGGCGCCGGCTTCATGAAGGCCAGCAGGCGCTTGTTCCCCGCCGCGGTGTCGCCGCACGCCACCACCGCCACGTCGGCGACATCGGGCTCGTTGCGCAGCGCGGTCTCGATCTCCTCGATCTCGATCCGCTTGCCGTCGATCTTCACCTGCTGGTCCATGCGGCCGAGGAACTCGTACACCCCGTCGGGCCGGCAGCGTGCGACATCGCCGGTGAGGTAGAGGCGCTCGCCGACCGACGGCACGAAGCGGAATTTCCCGGCCGTCAGCTCGGGAGCATTGAGATAGCCGATGGCCAGCCCCTCGCCGCCGACGCAGAGCTGCCCCGTCTCGCCGGCGGCGACCGGCCGCAGTTCCTCGTCGAGCACATGCGCCGTGCTGTGGGCGATCGGCCGGCCGATCGGCAGCGGCCGGTCCTCGTCGGTCTCGATCGGATGGCAGGTCGAGAAGGTGGTGTTCTCGGTGGGGCCGTAGCCGTTGACGAAGCGGCAGCCGGGCAGCGCCTGCCGCGCCCGCCGCACATGGGTGGGCGACACCACGTCGCCGCCGGTCAGGATCTGGCGCAGCGGCCGCAACCCTTCGAGCCGCTGGTCGACGAGCAGATGGAACAGCCCCGCGGTGAACCAGGCGGTCGTGACGCCATGGGCGGCGACCGCTCCCACGATGTCGTCCAGCGAAGGCTGGGCGCCCGGCACCACGGCGAGCCGGGCGCCGTTGAGCAGCGCGCCCCAGATCTCGAAGGTGCTGGCGTCGAAGGCGAGCGGCGCGAGATGGAGGATCACCTCGTCCGGCGCGAAGCGCGCATAGTTCTGCTCGCTGACCAGCCGCACGATGGCGCGATGCGGCACCACCACGCCCTTGGGGCGCCCGGTGGAGCCGGACGTGTACATCACATAGGCGGGATCGCCGGCCTCGGCCCGCTCCGGCAGGGCCTCGGCCGGGAACGCGTCCGCCGCCGCGAGAGCGCTCGCCTGCTCGACGAAGCGATCCACCGCCGCCTCGGCGATATCCGGTGCCAGCGCCGCGCGCCCGATCACCAGCGCCGGCGCCGCGTCGTGCAGCATCCCGGCGAGGCGCGCCGGCGGATAGGCCGGATCGAGCGGCACGAAGGCGGCGCCCACCTTCAGAATGGCGAGCATGGCGACGACGGTGTCGGCCGACCGCTGCGTCAGCAGCGCGACGCGCTCGCCGCGCCGGATGCCGCGCGCCTCCAGATAGCGTGCCAGCCGGTTGGATCGCCGCTCGAGGGCGTCATAGCTGTGGGTGGCGCCGGCCTCGGCTATCGCGATGGCGAAGGGAGCGGCGAAGGTACGTCGCGCAAAGGCACCGTGAACCGTGGCGTCGCGATTGAATGCAGGCATGGGAAACCTGTCTGTGGCAGAGGATCCTCCGGCAAAGGCGTCGTGCCTCGACAAATGCATGGCATGCCCCGACCGATGCCCGATTGTCCTTGTGCCGCGAGCCGTGGCACTGCCGGAAATCGGCGCAGGGGCTACCTCTTTCGGAGAGGATCACGCCGCGAAAGGATGCGATGCGGGCCCTACCGGCGATTCCGCGGTGGCGGCGCGCAAGCCTTCCGCCGTGCCGGAAAGAGGCGCTTCCCTCGCATCGGGCGCTGCGCCCTCGCGCCGGAAGCGCGCCGCAGGACGGCACGGACGGATATTGCGCCCGGCATCGCCCGATTGGCCGAACGGCGTAAGGACGCTTCGGACGGATAGGCGCCGGCACCCGCTCTCCACCTCGATAGCAATAATACGCGATTGAACGCGATCCTCCGCTGCCCTTCCATTGCAGAACGACAGAAATCCAAGTCGATATGCGTATTAAATCCAGAAAATCGTAGATCTAACGATTAGAGACAGCGGATCTTCCATGACGAAGAATGTTCTGGTCACGGGTGGCGCAGGATATATCGGCTCGCATTGCTGCAAGGCGCTGCAACTCGCCGGGTACAGGCCGGTAACCTTCGACAGCCTGACCACCGGCTGGGCGCAGGCCGTCAGATACGGCCCCTTCGAAAGAGGCGACCTGCGCGACCGCGCGCGGCTCGACGAGGTGTTCGCGCGATGGCGGCCGGAGGCGGTGATGCATTTCGCCGCCCTCAGCCAGGTCGGCGAGGCGATGCGCGATCCCGGCCGCTACTGGCGGGACAATGTGAATGCCTCGCTCACGCTGATCGAGGCCGCCACCGCCGCCGGATGCCTCGACTTCATCTTCTCGTCGACCTGCGCCACCTATGGCGACCAGGACGGCGTGCTGCTCGACGAGGATTCGCCGCAAAGCCCGATCAACGCCTATGGCGCATCGAAGCGGGCCATAGAGGACATGCTGCGGGACTTCGGCAATGCGCATGGCCTGCGTTCGGTGATCTTCCGCTACTTCAACGTCGCCGGCGCCGATCCCGAGGCCGAGTGCGGGGAGTTCCACGATCCCGAAACCCACCTGATCCCGATCATCCTCGAGGTCGCCTCCGGCGAGCGCCCGACGCTGACCGTGTTCGGCGAGGACTACCCGACCCCGGACGGCACCTGCATCCGCGATTTCGTCCATGTCAGCGATCTGGTGGATGCCCACCTACTCGGCCTCAAATGGCTGGAAGCCGGGCGCGGCAACCGCATCTTCTGCCTGGGCAGCGGACAGGGTTTCTCGGTGCGCGAGGTGATCGAGCGGGCGCGCCGCCTCACCAATCGCCCGATCCCGGTGGTGGTCGGGCCGCGGCGGCGCGGAGATGCCGCCAAGCTGGTCTCGGGAAGCGCCCGCGCCACCGCCGAACTCGGCTGGACCCCGACGCGCTCCTCGCTGGAGGCGATGATCACCGATGCCTGGCGGGCCTATTCCAGCCTCGACTGGCCGGCCGCCAACCCCGACTAGCCCCTGTCGCGGCGGCGGCCGAATGGCCGAATGACGGTCTTGACGCGCCGCGTGACGACGGATTCCGGCGCGTTCGTCCGAACACGGCACACAAGTATAGTCTTCCCCGATCCGGCTCTCGCATACCGTGTTTCCATGATCGGCGCGCATGGAGACCGCGTATGTACACGTCCGATTCAATTCATCGGCTGCTGCTGGCCGTCTTCCTCTCCCTCGGCTTCGCAGGCCCGGGCCTGGCGAAGATCGAATGGGGCGTGAACGGGCACCCCATCGTTTCCTATTCGGGCGTGACCGTCGACGAGCAGCTGGATCTCGTCGGGAAGCTGGGGATGCGCTCCTATCGCGTGGACGTCTATTCGACCGAACAGATGGACAGCCTCGCCGCGCTGGTCGAGGCCGGCGGCACGCGCGGCATCGCCATCCTGCCGGTGCTCATTCCGCCGACCAAGTTCGACGAGCAGGACGCGACGGAGCTGTACAAGGCGGCCTTCGCCCTCGCCTCGACCTTCTCGCGGCGCTTCGGCTCCAGGGTCGAGGTATGGGAACTCGGCAACGAGATGGAAAACTACGCGCTGATCCGCCCCTGCGAGATGCGCGACGACGGCACGCAATATCCCTGCGAGTGGGGCATTGCCGGCGGCGTCGGGCCGCTCGATTATTTCGGCCCGCGCTACCTGAAGGTGGCCGCGGTGCTGCGCGGACTCTCCGATGGCGTGCGGGCGGGCAATCCGTCGGCCCGCCGCGCCATCGGCACCGCCGGCTGGGGCCATCTCGGCTTTTTCGACCGGCTCGCCAAGGATGGCATCGGCTGGGACATCTCCGTCTGGCACATGTATGGCGAGGATCCCGAGCCGGCCTTCAAGCATCTCGCCACCTTCGGCAAGCCGATCTGGGTCACCGAATTCAACCAGCCCTATGGCAGCGAGCGCGGCGCGGAGGAACAGACCCAGGGCCTCCTGAACTGGATGAAGCGGCTGGACGAACTGAGCGGCCCCTACAAGGTCGAGGCCGCCCATATCTACGAGTTGTTCGACGAGCCCTATTGGGCGCCCAGCTACGAGGCCTTCATGGGCCTCCACGGCCTCACGCCGCGGCCGGGCGGCGGCTGGCAACCCTCGGAGCCCAAGCCGGCCTTCCTGGCGGTGCAGGCCTTCATCGCCGGCGAGGGAAGATAGGCCCCACGCCTTCCGATACGACGCCCTGCACCTGCCCGGCACCGCCAGCGCCGAAAGGACATGCCCGATCGATGGGAACACCGCCTCCTACGCCTTAATAGCTTATTTACGAAAATACCGATTCCGCCTGAAATAATAATTGTAAAATCGAAGCTTCGGACAACGAAGAAATACTCACTGACTACGTGAAATAAAAACAACAATAGACATGACATCTCGACATCCCGTCGAGCATTGTCCCTGCATGACAGTACAATCCGAGAAGAAACGCCTCTCGCCAGGAGGGTTGGCGAATCATGGACGCGCATATCAACCTCGACACGCTTGCCCTCGTAAAACACGACCTGCCCGGCGCCGACGGACGGCCTGCCACCCGGATCGCCGACCAGGCGGGCGGGTGCCCTTGCACGGGAGGACGGGTGAAGCGGATGATCGACGTCTCCCTCGCCCTCCTCGGCCTTATGGTGCTCGCCCTGCCGATGCTGGCGGTCGCGCTGCTCATATGGATGACGATGGGCGGCCCGGTCATTTTCAGGCATGTCCGCGTCGGCTTCGGCGGCCTTGCCTTCGAATGCCTGAAGTTCCGCACCATGGTCGCCGACGGCGACAAGGTGCTCGCGCGTCATCTCGCGGAGAACGCCGATGCCGCGGAGGAATGGAAGCAGACCCGCAAGCTCAGGAACGATCCGCGCATCACTTGGCTGGGCCGGGCGCTGCGCCTGTCGAGCCTCGACGAGCTCCCCCAGCTGTTCAATGTGCTGAGGGGCGAGATGAGCTGCGTCGGCCCGCGCCCGATCGTCGTCGACGAGCTCGATCTCTATGGCGCGGAAGCCGAGAAATACCTCAAGGCCAGGCCGGGCCTGACCGGCCTCTGGCAGGTCAGCGGGCGCAGCACGCTTGCCTATTCGGAGCGCGTCGCCCTCGATGCCGCCTATGTGAGCGACTGGTCGCTGTTGAAAGACCTGGAGATCATCGCGCGGACGGTTCCGGCGATGCTGAAGTCGCACCAGACCTCCTGAGCCGGGAGCCGGCTTTCCGGCACCCGGCTAGTCGTGCCGCAGCAGCGCGTCGGCGATGGCGCCCAGGAGATAGGCCAGCTGATAGATGGCCATCAGGATCAGGCCGGACCAGAACCCTCCCAAGGCCCCCTGCCCATCGGCAACGCCGAATAGAAATCCACCCAGCAAAATCAATACGCTCAAGACGACCAACAAATAGGCGCGAAAAACGAACCCGGAAATAACGCCGATTATAAATACGTATAACTCCGGCATAAACCTTGTCATGTTGCGCGCTCGGGCGTTCGACCTGCACCTATCATATACCCGCGACACGCATCGCGGAAACGCAAAATACAATCAAGGTCATGTAGATCGTGCAGACAATATTGATAGGTCTGGCCATTTGCCTGGCGCTGCTGTTTGCCGGGCGAACGCGGGGGGCGTCGCTGATCGTCGCCCTGATCGCCTCCGTCGCGTTCGGCAGCACCTCCATCGCCTCGCTGGGCGGGCTCGGCACGCCGCTGATCTACGTGGTCTTCGAGCTGGCGCTCATCGTGTCCGTCCTCACCCGGCGACGCTTCGTGGACGATCTGGCGCGGCTGTTCCGGCTCCGTCCCGTCGCCTGGATCGTGCTGGCGCTGCTGGTCTATGCCTCCGGCTCCGCGATCGTCCTGCCCCGGCTGTTCGCCGGCATGACCGGAGCCTTCGTGCCGGTCGACGGGCTGGTGTCGGAAGTGCCGCTGGCGCCGGTGTCCGGCAACATCGCGCAGAGCGGATATTTCGTGCTGGGAGGCTGTGCCTTCTTCGCCCTCAGCCTCCTGCTGCTGGCGGCATCGGCGGCGGCACCGGCGAAGGGCGCCTCCCCCTCCTCCCGGGAGCCGGGCAGCGGCGAAGCCCTGCTGCTACGCGCCATCGGCAAGGGTTTCTTCTTCTGGATAGGGCTCAATGCCGCCAGCGGCGCCATCGACCTCGCGGGCAAGATGGCGGGCGCCGGCGACGTCCTGTTTCCGCTGCGCACGGCGGGCTATGCCCTGCTCACGGAGACCGAGCATGCCGGCTTCTGGCGCGTGGCCGGCCTTCACCCGGAGGCATCGGCCTTCGGGGCGGCCGCGCTCGCGGGGCTGGCGTTCTCCTTCACCTATTGGAGGGCCTCGCGGTCGCGCAGCGCTTTGGCGCTGACCATCCTCCTTTTGTCGCTGACGCTGCTGTCGACGTCGAGCACCGCCTATGGCGGCCTCGTCGTGCTCATGCTCGCCGCCCTGCTGGCCGCGGCCCGCTCCCTGCTGCGCGGGCGCCCGCTGCGCACCGACGCGATCTGGCTGGGGGCGGCGCTCGTCGCCGCGACGGTCGTGCTCGCCATGCTGCTGGTCGACGACGAGGCCTTCGCCAAGGTGGAGACGCTGCTGCGCGCGACCATTTTCGAGAAGTCGACCTCGGCTTCCGGCGTCGAGCGCGCCTATTGGAACCAGCGCAGCCTCGATTCCTTCTTCACCACCTCCATGCTCGGAATCGGCCTCGGCAGCTCGCGCTCGTCGAGCTGGGTCATTGCGGTGCTGTCGCAACTGGGGCTGATCGGCTCGGTGCTGCTCGGCCTGCTGGTGGGCCTCATCGCCTGGCCGGGACGGCGGCGCGCGTGGGGCGACCCGCCCGTCGGCTCGCAAGCCCGCCGGGTGATCGCGCTCCATGACGGCGTGCGCGCCGCCGCCCTGACCCTGCTGCTGGCGGCAACCATCGGCGGCGGCAGCGCCGATCCCGGCGTCCTGTTCTTCATCTCGCTGGCGACGGTGCTCGGCTGCCGGCACTACCTCGACCGCTACGCGCGGCCCTCGCCCGTCCGGCGGCCCGTCCGTTCCCCCTGGCCTCACCCCGAAGGACAACCGGCATGACCTCCGCCCGGGCGGTGCCGCTTCCCGCCGACCGGCGGCTCGACGAGATCGACGGCCTGCGTGCGCTGGCCATGACGATGGTGATCGCGCAGCATTGCGGCCTCGCCCCGTTCGGCTGGACCGGCGTCTGGCTGTTCTACTGCATCTCCGGCTTCGTCATCACGCGCCGGCTCGTCCAGGACGACCCGGCGGCGGGCAAGGGGTCCGGGGGCAGCCGCTACCTGGCCTTCGTCTATCGGCGCTTCTTCCGCATCGTCCCGGTCTATCTCCTGTATCTCTGCCTGGGCTCCAGCCTGCTGCTGCTCGCCGGGCAAACCGAGACCACGAGGAACATTCCGTTTCTCCTGACCTTCACCTTCAACTGGCAGGCGATCTTCCGGTTCTGGCCGGCTCCCGACGGCCCGTTCGGGCCGCTCTGGACGCTCAGCGTCGAGGAGCAGTTCTATCTGGTGTTTCCGCTGCTGTTCCTGTTTCTGCCGCGCCGCCGGTTCCTCGCCGTCGCCACCGCGCTGGTCGTCGCCGGCCCGCTGATCCGCCTCCTGACGTCGGGGGCGCTCTACGGGATCTCGCCCGATCCGGGCTTCGTCGCCTTCGGGGTGTATGCGAGCTCGTTCACCCAGTTCGACGCCTTCCTGATGGGCGCGCTGGTCGCCTGCCACGAGCCGTGGCTGCGGGCGCACCCGCAAGCGGTGCGACGCTTCTCGGCGGCGGCGGCCATGGCGATGCTGGCCTATGTCGCCACCTACGCCCTCATCAACGCCGCGAAGGGCGCCGAAGGCATCGACATCCTGCGCAACATCGTCTCCGGCATACTCTGGGGCCAGGGCCGCGAGGTCGTGCTCTACTCGGTGCTGGATCTCGTCTGGATCAGCGTCATCATGTGGACGCTGGCGAGGCCGCGGCAATTGCGCCTCCTCGCATGGCCGCCGGTGGTGCTGGTGGGGCGGATCTCCTATGGCGGCTATCTCTACCACGCCCTGGTGCTGTGGGTGCTGTTCACTGCCGTGATCCCCGCCGAGACCGGTCTCGGCCTCTCCTCGCGACTGCTTCTGTTCGCCGTCGTCTGGTGCGCGACGGTCACGCTCGCCGGCCTCACCTATCACTGGTTCGAAATGCCGATCATGGGCTGGGCGAACCGGCGGCTGCGGCAGCGGGGCCCGCTCGGCCGCATGGGTGACGCGGCCTAAGCCTTCCGGCGATGCCGCGTCTCCAAGGAGACGGCGCTACGCCCTTCGGACGGCAGGCGCCGCAGTCGATGCGCGCTGGCGTTGTATCCGGGAATGCTAGCCTTTTCCCGACAGCATCCGCCGCCCGCCATGGCGTGCCGCCGATGTCCACGCAGCCATACGAGACGGGAACGAGGATTTCATGATCGGGCTTCGACGGGCGCTGCTCTTTTCGGTCACCGAACGCTACGTCGCCCTTACGCTGAACTTCGTCACGGTCGCGACGCTCGCCCGCCTGCTGACGCCGGAGGAGTTCGGCTATTCGGTCATCGGCGCGGCCGCCATCGGATTTGCGGAGTGCCTGAGGGATTTCGGCACCAGCGGCTTCCTCGTCCAGACCCGGGTGGCCACCCGCCATGCGTCGCGCACGGCGTTCACCGTGATGCTGATGCTGACGCTCATGGTCGCGGCCACGCTGTGGGCGGCGGCGGGGCCCATCGCCGGCTTCTACGAGAAGGAGGGCCTGACGGCCTATCTCCACGTCATCGCCTTCGGCCTGCTGATGGGCCCCTTCGCGGCGCCGCCGCTGGCGCTGCTGCGGCGGGACATGCAGTTCAAGGCGGTGGCGATCATCAACATCTCCAGTGCCGTCAGCATCGCCCTGGTGACGGTATCGCTGGCGGTGATGGGCGCCAGCTATATGAGCTTCGCCTGGGGCATATTGGCGGGGGCCACCGTGACCGCGGTCCTCGCCGTGTTGTCCCATGGCGACATGCGCATATTCCGGCCCAGCGTCGCCGAATGGCGGGCGGTGCTGTCGTTCGGCGGCTATTCCAGCGCGGCGGGCATGTTCTGGAAGCTGCAGGAATTCGCGCCCTCGCTGATCATCGGCCGGCTCATGGATTTCGGCGCCGTCGGCCTGTTCAGCCGCGCGGTCATGGTCTGCCAGCTGCCCGACAAATGCCTGCTCAACGGGCTCATGCCGGTCGCCCTCCCCGCTCTCGCCAACGAAGCGCGGGCCGGCCGCAGCCTGGCGAGCGCCTATCTCACGGCGACGGCCTACATCACCGCCGTGCAATGGCCCTCGCTGCTCCTGCTGGCGTGCCTCGCGCATCCGGCCGTGCTGATCCTGCTCGGCGGCCAGTGGGTCAGCATCGTGCCGCTGGTGCAGATCATCTCGCTCGGCCTGCTCGCCTGCTTCCCGACGGTCCTCGCCTATCCGCTGCTGGCGGCGGCGGGCGGCATCCGCCATGCGATGATCGCCGCGCTGTTCGGGCTCGTCACCAGCGTGAGCCTCGCCCTGTTCGCCTCCCAATGGGGATTGACCGGCCTGGCGTTCGGCATGGTGGCGACCGTGAGCCTCCAGGCCTGCCTGTCGCTCTACCTGATCCGGCTCTATGCGCCGTTCAGGCTGGGCGAGCTCGCCAGGGCGCTGCGCCGGAGCGCGGTGGCCGCCGCGGCGAGCGGCGCGGTCCCGGCGGCGGCGGTGGCGCTCAACGGATTCGACTTCGCCTTCTCCATTCCCGAGGGCATCGCCATCGGCATCGGCGCGGTGATCGCCTGGATCGCCGCCATACGCTGGAGCGGACACGCCCTCGCCGCCGAGATCGACCTCGTCGTCGAGATGGCGGGAAGAGCCGGGCGGATGCTGCGCGAAGACATCCGGGCGCGCAACGAGATCCGCGCGCGCGGCGCGGCCGCCAGCGGCTCGCGCGCCGAGGGAACCTGATGCCCGCTCACCCGGGACGGTCGATAGCGGCCATCAGCGTCAGATAGGTGAGAGCGATGCGGCGCCAGCTGAACATCTCGGCGCGCTCGCGGCCGGCCGCGGACAGAAGCCGGCGCCGTTCGGGCGAAGCGAGCAGCTGGCCGATCGCCGCGATCCAGCCGGCATCGTCGTCGGGATCGGCGAACAGGGCGGCATCGCCGCAGATCTCGGGCAGGCATGGGGCGCTGGAGGCGATGACCGGGCATCCCCACCGCATCGCCTCCACCGCCGGCAGGCCGAAGCCCTCCATCCGCGACGGGAAGAGAAAGCACAGCGCCCGCGACAGCGCGGCGGCGAAATCGTCGTCGCTGATCCGGCCGAGGACATGCACGTTGCGCGCGCCCATGCCGCCAAGACGCGCCGCCAGCTCGGCATCGAGCTCGCCCATCACCATCATGTCCACGCCGATCGCCTCCAGCGGGCGGGCGAGACGCAGCAGCAGCTCCGGGTTCTTGTGCGCCTGGTTGCGCAGCAGGCACAGCACGAAGGGCCGGGCCGTCGCGACGTCGAGGCGGGAGCGTTGCGGCCGCCAGTTCAGCGCATGGTCGCTGCCGTTGTAGGTGACGACGATCTTCTCCGCCGGAGCGACGCCATGGCGGACCAGCTCGTCGCGCGACAGCTCGGAGACGGTGGTGATGGCGGCGGCGCGCCGGCCGAGCAGCGGCAGGATCACCCGATGCGCCAGCCGGAAGCCGCGCGAATAGCTCTGCGGCGAGTTGAAGGTCTGCAAATCGTGGATGCAGGCGACCTGCCGGCGCACCGCGACCGGCGCGAGATTGCAGAAGCTGAGCAGGCCGCCGCTTACCTGCCTCGGCAGCTGCATCTGCACCCAGAATTGCGGCAGCCTCGGCCGGGAATATTCCGGCACGACCCGGAGGGCGATGGCCTGCAGGGGCAAGGGCATCGCGGGCGGGCGCGGCACCACGAGTTCTAGAGCGAGGTCCTGCGTCAGCGGATGCCGCTCGGCCACGAGCGCATCCAGCGCCCGCGTCACCTCGCGCGCATAGCGCGCGACGCCCGTCGGATTGAGGGTGGTGAAATCGCCGTTCACGGTCCAGCGGCGGGTCGCGGCGGCGGGGGATGGCCGAAACGGCCGGTCGTGCGGATCTCGGTCGGGGCGGAACATGGATCGTGCCGTTGCGCTGCCTTGGGATCGAGGTCCAGGCGCCCCGTTGCCGGCACGATCCTCACCGTTCGGATCATCCGCCCCGCCGGCGCATTCAGCCAGGCGACCCGCGAAAAGCGGCAGCGGGCCTCGCCGAAAGACGGCCGGTACCACCTTCGGCCATGCCCGCGCCCCTTCGTTGCGCACCGGCGCACGCCGCCCGCCGGCACAATGCCGGAAAGGCCGGCCGGGAAGCATCGGCGGCCCGGAGCCCCGAACATGGCCGTCTCGCGCCGCTGGGCCATCAATGGCCGCTTCCTGACCCAGAAGATCACCGGCGTGCAGCGCTACGCCAGCGAGATCGTGCAGGCGCTGGACCGCCGGATCGTCGCGGGCGATCCGCTTGCGCGCGGGCTCGATGTCGAGCTGGTCGTCCCCGCCGGCACGACGGCATCGCTGGAGCTGTCGGCCATCCGGCTGCGCCATGTCGGGCCGGCGCACGGACCCGCCGCCTCCGGCCATCTCTGGGAGCAGCTCACGCTGCCGTGGGAATTGCGGGGCGGCCTGCTCAGCCTGGGCAATAGCGGCCCGATCCGCCACCGCGAGCAGATCGTCTGCATCCACGACCTGAACACCCGCCGGTTTCCCGCCAGCTACTCGCTGCCGTTCCGGCTCCTGCAAGGGATCATGGTGCCGCTCCTCGGCCGGTCGGCGGCGCGGATCGCGACGGTATCGCACCATTCGGCCGACGATCTGGCCTATTTCGGATTATGCGCCTCCTCCAGGATCGTCGTCGCCCCGAACGGCCATGAGCACGCGCTGCGGTGGCGGGCGCGGCACAGCGACGCCACCCGCGCGGTCGCCGGGCCGGACACCATCGTCCTCGTCGGCAGCCCGGCGCCGCACAAGAACATGGCCCTGCTGCTCGGCCTCGCCGACCGGCTGGCGGCCGAGGGCCTGCGCATCGCCATCGTCGGCCATGTCGATCCGCACGTCCTTCGCCATGACGGCCTGTCGCGCGCGGCGGGCAATGTCCATTGGCTCGGGCGACTGCCGGACGAGGCGCTCACCGCGCTGCTGCAGGAATCGCTGTGCCTGGCCTTCCCCTCCTTCGTCGAGGGTTTCGGCCTTCCCCCGCTGGAGGCGATGGCGGTCGGCTGCCCGGTGGTGACGTCGGACCGGGCGAGCATGCCCGAAGTATGCGGGCACGCCGCGCTCTATGCGTCGCCCGCCGATCCCGATGCCTGGCTGGACCGGCTGGGACGCCTGAAGCGGGAGAACGGGCTGCGTGCCCGGCTGATCGCCGCCGGAAAGCGCCGTGCCGCCTGTTTTTCGTGGGACGAATCCGCCCGCGTCTATATGCGGGAGATGGCGGCGATGGACGGCGTGCTCGAGCCGGACGGGCAACCGGCCCCCTCGCCGCACCGGGCGGAGCGGACGGCGCCGGCCTGATGCCTCGCCGCCTGCGGCACGTTCAGCGCCGCAGGGCCCCCGCCCGCTCGAAGGCTTCCCCGAGGGCCTGGTCGATCTGGAGCCGGAAGCGCTCCGGCGAGAAGCGGGTGGCGTTCAGCCAGCAGGCCGCCGGGGATATCTCGCGCTCATGGCTTTCGAACTGCTCCACCGCCGCCCGCACCGCCTCGACGGTCTGCCGGTGGAAGAGCAGCCCCGTCGGCTCGCAGGCGGAGCCGAGCGGCTGCACGATGTCGCGCGCGCCGCCGCGCCCGAAGGCGATCACCGGGGTGCCGTAGGCCTGGGCCTCGGCCATCGCGATGCCGAAATCCTCGCAGCCCGCGAAGAGCAGCGCCCGGGCCCGGCCGACGGCGGCGACATAGTCGCGACGCGGCAGGTAGCCGGCGAATTCGATATTGGCGCCGGTGGCCAGGGAGCGCAGGGAGCGCGCCTGCTGGCCGTCGCCGACCACCAGCAGGCGCCGCGACGGCATCTCGTTGAAGGCGCGGATCACCAGGTCGGTCCGCTTGTACGGCGCCAGAAACGACGCGGTCACATAGTAATCGTCCTTGTTCGGCACGTATTCGCTGCCGGACGGATCGATGGGGACGGGAGGATGCACCACCTGCGCCTCGCGCCCGTAGATGCGGCGGATGCGGTCCCGCACATAGCAGGAATTCGCCAGCATCACGTCCGGCCCGTGCGCCGTGCGGGTGTCCCAGATCCGCAGATTGTGCAGCATGTGCCGGAACAGCAGACCCTTCGGGCCATAGCCTAGCCGCCCCTCGCTCAAATAGGAGAACTGCTCGTCCCAGGCATAGCGCACCGGACTGTGCACGTAGCACAGATGCGGCTGGTCGGGCCGGGTCAGCACGCCGCGGGCGAAGGCCGCCGACGAGGTGACGACCGCGTCGTGCCGGGTCAGGTCGAACTGCTCGATGAGGAAGGGACAGAGGAAGAACAGCGACCGGTAATATTTGTGCACGAGCGGCAGCCGGTCGGCGATCGAGGTGTGGAAGGCCACGTCGGGAAAGAACTCGTCCTTCACCTCCGCCGGCAGGAAATCGAACAGCGTGTAGACGTCGGCGCCGCCAGTGATCTTGCAGAGCTCGGCCAGCACGCGCTCGCCGCCGCGGAAGGACGGGCACCAGTCGTGTACGATGCCGATGCTGCCGCCCCCCGAGCGCGCCGGCACGGCACGGGGGCCGGCCGCCTGCGTCGCCTCGGCGAGGCCTGGCGCCAATGTCGAGACCGTGTCGTCGACCGCTGCGTCGCTCATGGTCGTCCATCCGTCCGGGAGTCCCGATGACCTGCATCGTCCGCCCGGAACCTTCCATCCGGCCGCCGGCGGCGAAAGGACGAAGTCAGCCGCCGGGCCGGCAATTTCGTTGCATCGGCGGCGGGCGGCGGGGCACGGCCTACGCCTTTCGAGAGGGGATGCCCCTTTGGGCGGCGAGGCTCCGCCGCAATGATACCGGCGGCATCGCCTGACGCCATCCATGCGGGCGGCGGCGCTGCCTATCCTGCCCGGCGGGCTTCGACATCGGAGCCTCCACATCGGAGCCTCCATGTCTGAGCCTTCACGTCCGAGCCTCCACGTCGCCGGCCCGGGAACGGGCGCCAATCGCGAGAGCACCGCATGAAGCTTGCCGTGGTCATTCCGACGCTGGGCCGCAAGGCGGTGGCGCATCGCCTTCTCGCCCATCTCGAAGAGCAGAGCCGGCTGCCGGACCATGTTTTCGTGACCGCGCCGGATGCGAGCCATGTCGAGGAGGAGGAGGCGCCCCGCCGCTACCCGGTCTCGATGGTGTTCGGCGGCCGCGGCCTGTGCGCCCAGCGCAACCGCGCCCTGGCGCAGGCGCTCGGCCGCTTCGACGTCATCACCTTCTTCGACGACGATTTCCTGCCGGCCGGCGACTATCTCGAACAGGTCGTCCACGCCTTCACCCATCATGCCGACTTTGCCGTGCTGATGGGCGACGTGCTGCGCGACGGCGCGCACGATACCGGCTGCTCCCTCGAGGAGGGCCTCGCCATCCTGCGGCAGGCGGCCCGCACCCCTCCCCCCCATCATCCCCCGGTCGATCATCCCGGTGCCTATGGATGCAACATGTCGATCCGCGCGGGCGTCATCGGCCCGGTGCGTTTCGACGAGAAGCTCGCCCTGTACGGCTGGCAGGAAGACATCGACTTCACCGCCCAGATGCGCCGGCACGGCCGCGTGGTCCGGCTGGCGTCGCTGCTGGGGGTTCACCTGGGGATAAAGAGCGGCCGCGTGAACGGCGTGCGGCTGGGTTATTCGCAGGTGGTGAACCCGGTCTATCTGGTGCGCAAGGGTACCATGCCGGTCGGCTTCGCCGCGGATCTCATTTTCCGCAACCTCGCCGCCAACCTGGCCAAGAGCCTGTTTCCCGAACCCCATGTCGATCGGCGCGGCCGCCTCAAGGGCAACCTGATCGGCGCCCGGCATCTGATCGCCGGGCGGGTCGAGCCGGAATACGTCCTGGAATTGAAGTGAGATGCGGGAGCTGAGTGAGATGGCCAAGCGATATCCTGCAGGCGGACCCTCGGCGCGGCCGTCGCGGACGCCCCCTTCCCGGCCCATGCCGGGCCACCTCTCCCGTCTCGCCGCGTGGCGATCGGCCGGCCTTGCCGCCGTGCTGCTTCTCCTCTCCGCCGGCGCCGCGCTGGCGACCGATCCCCCGACCACTCCCCCGGCCGCCGCCGGGACGGGCGAATACCGGCTGGGGCCGCAGGACAAGATCCGGCTCAAGGTGCTGGAATGGCGGGCCACGCGGGACGAGATCTTCGAGTGGAGCCCGATGGCGGGGGAATTCGCCGTCAACCCCGAGGGCCGGCTCGATGTCCCCCTCATCGGCTCCGTCGAGGCCAGCGGCCGCACCTCCGCCGAGATCGGGCGCGAGATCGGCGAAGGCCTGCAGCAGCTCATGGGCTTGGCCGAGATCCCGCGCGTGGCGGTGGAGGTCTCCGAGTTCCGCCCGTTCTACGCCGCCGGCGACGTGATGCGGCCGGGGCCCTATCCCTATCGCCCGAAGCTCACGGTGCTGCAGGCGATCGCGATCGCCGGCGGCATCCAGCGCCCCCTCGATCCCGGCCTGCTCCGGCTGGGCCGCGACGTCATAGCCGGCCAGGGCGAGCTCGCCCTGCTGGGACAGGAGCGCGACGCGCTGCGTGCCCGGCTCGGGCGCCTGCAATCCGAGCTCGACGGCCTGGAGGATATTTCCTTCCCGGCGGAAGTCGGCAAGCGGGCCGAGGACCGGGCCATCGCCCTGCTGATACGACAGGAGCGGCAGATCTTCGTCGGCCGCCGCGATGCCCTGGTGGCGCAGACCAACGCCCTCGTGCAGCTCAAGTCGTTCCTCGAGAAGGAAGCCCAGACGCTGCAAGGCCAGATCGCGGCGCAGGACAAGCAGATGGCGCTGGTGAACCAGGAATTGCAGGCGATCACCGGCCTGGTCGAGAAAGGCTATGCCGTGTCCTCGCGGCAGCTCGGGCTGGAGCGCACCATCGCGCAGATCCAGGGCGACAAGCTGCGGCTGGAGACGGAGCTCCTGCGCGTCCGGCAGGATGCCAGCCGCGCCGACATCTCCATGATCGACCTGAAGAACACGCGTACCAACGAGCTGACCGCGGAGCTGCGCACCACCCAGGCGAAGCTGGACGACACGCTGCAGAAGATGAAGACGGCGCAGCAATTGCTGTATGAGGCCGGAGTCTCGGCGCCGCACCGCTACATAGAGCGCAGCCGGGCGCTGCGCGTCGAGCCGAGCTATGTCATCGTCCGCACCAGCGACGGCGAGATCGCCGAGATCGATGCCACGGAAACCACCCCGGTCGAGCCGGGCGATACGTTGAAGGTGAGCCTGCCGCTTCCCGAGGAGCCGGAGGACACCGTCCTCAACGGCGAGGCCGCCGGCATCGAAGCGGCGGCGAACCAGCCCTAGCAATGCGGGCCCTCGCCCCGGCGAAGCCGGCCGGGCAAGCCGCCGCCGCGTCGAGCCGGCGCGGCGGCGCGCGTTCTCTCATCCGTTGCAGATCGGACAGGGCACGCCGCGCGCGATGGCGCTGGGCGTCAGGCCGAAGGCGCGGCCGCTCACATGGCCGCATTGATGGCAGCGAAAGCGGATGTCGGCACCGCCGCCGAAGGGGCTGCGCCGCGCCATGTCCGGCACGCGCGCGCAGTCGAACCGCATGATCACCGTCCGTTTGCGCAGCATGGGCGGGGACCTTCTGGGCGTGATGTTCACGCCGGATCTCGATTGCTCCGACATCGCAATCCTCCTCCGCATATGAATCCCGGAGGCGTCGCCGAACGGCCCGGCGGGCCGCCCGG
Source organism: Ancylobacter oerskovii (assembly GCF_018390555.1). Classification (GTDB taxonomy): domain Bacteria; phylum Pseudomonadota; class Alphaproteobacteria; order Rhizobiales; family Xanthobacteraceae; genus Ancylobacter; species Ancylobacter oerskovii. The sequence continues at coordinate 498,713 of NZ_JAHBGB010000006.1, forward strand.
CAGGCCGCCTCCGTTCACGCCGCGATGGGCGTCGACAGGCGGGCGCGGATCCGCCCCGGCAATTGGCGCGCCGACTTCACCCGCGGCAGGTCGAGCTCGGCGACGGGGGCTTCCGGGGCCTCCTGCCAGTTGTCGAACCAGCGGCGCGCGACATTGTCGACGAAGCTCTCCGCCGGCACGCCCTCGGCAAGGATCAGCGAGTGGTCGTCGAGCTCGACATGGTAATAGGTGAAGGTCTGCGGCATGACAGTCTGGCGGATGATCGTCGTGCCGTTGATCAGGGCGCCCGCCTGGACCAGCATCCCGTCGATCAGCAGCGCGTGGTCGGGCGACACGAAGAGATCGCGCGCCGGCAGATCATCCCCGAGCGCCCCCGCGGCGATACGGATCGGCAGCACCCGCAGCGGGTCGGCGAAAACGGTGGAAACGGTCTGCCGGGCCAGCCAGCGCACCGGCTTGGTGGCGCCTTCGGCGGTCAGGACCAGATCGCCCGCCCGCAAGGTTTCGATGCGGGCTTCCCCCGTGGGGGTGGCGATCAGCGTTCCCGGCAGGAAGCAGACGACGAACGGATCCGTTGTATTGACGCAGATGACGTCGCCCGGATGATAGGCCGCCGTCGGCGTGTTGATGCCGTATGTTCCCTTGTAGACGGTAAAGATGCCGAATTCCGCATATCCGAGATAGGTCTCGTGATAGCCGTCGACCAGCAACTTTTCTCCCGGGCAGAAGACCGAGTCCTGCTCCTGGTCGTCATAGGTCGCCGTCCAGGGTATCGGCTCGCTGGTCACCGTCAGCGTGTTTGTACTTTCGTCATAGGTGACGTAATTCCAATAATTTACCGTATAGGTCGCCATTTTCTTGTCCCGCATCCCATCGACGATAAAAAAGGGGTGACAGGATTATTGTGCGGGCCATCGGATTTTATTTAAAAATTCGACGTAAAATTTACATACATTCGGATAGCGACCTCGGCGGGCGATCGTGACTTTCGGCGCGGCCTAGCCGAAAGGCGTATCCCTGGCCGCCGCGAATGCAGCCCAAGGACTCGCTCGCCTCCTCCCGTCGGCACCTCCGCCAGTCCTGACGGTTCAAAAGCGGGAAAGCCGGAACATCGCAAAGAATTTGCTTCGAAAATACCGCCGGACATTCCGAGGTCATGGAATTTGCAAGACGTTCAGGCTGCCATCCCGTAATATTCCCCGCGGGTTTATTTCATACGAAAATTACCTATGATCGTACCGCTGGGGAGAAGATTCGTGGCCTTCATCGACGCCTTCGCGATTCTCGTCCTTGCCGTGGCGATCGCTTCGGCAATCGGCGTCTTCGTCTTGCTCGGCGCCGCTCCCGGCCATGTCGCCCGGCGGCGCGGGCATCCCTGGGCGCAGGCGGTGGCGGTCGCCGGGTGGATCACGCTGGTCTTCGGCTTCGTTCTCTGGCCGCTGGCGTTCATCTGGGCCTATGTCGACGTGCCCGCCAGACCCGCCGAAAAGCGGACGTCGCCCCCATGATCGTCTTCCTGCTGAACGGCTATATCGCGATCCTCGTCGCGCTGATCTGGCTGAAGGTGGTTCCGGCCAACCTGTTCTGGAAGATCTCGCCGCTTCTCGTGCTGCTGCTCCTCCTGGTGGGGCTGTTCATTCCCATGGGCTGGGGCGCGCCCTCCGGTCCCGTCGTGATTGGCCGGCAATCGGTCGCCATCGTCCCCGATGTCGCCGGCGAGGTGATCGACGTTCCCGTCCAGCCCAACGTGCCGCTCAAGGCCGGCGACGTGCTGTTCCGCATCGATCCCACGCCCTATGAGGCGCAGCTCGAGGCGTTGCAGGCGCAGCTCACCCTGGCGGAGACCCGGCTGCGGCAGATGACGGAGCTGGCGCAGAAGCAGGCCTCGCCGGAGTTCAATGTCGAGCAGCGCCGGTCCGAGGTCGACCAGCTGCGGGCGCAGCTCGAAGGGGCGAGGTGGAACCTCGACAAGACCACCGTGCGCGCGCCGGCCGACGGGTTCGTCACCAATCTCGCGCTGCGCAAGGGCGCGCGGGTGTCCACCCTCTCGCTCTCGCCGGTCATGGCGTTCATCGACACCTCCGAGACGCTGACGCTGGCCGAGATCCCCCAGATCTATGCCCGCTACGTCGAGCCGGGACAGAAGGTGGAGCTGACGTTCAAATACCTGCCCGGTCAGGTCTTCACCGGCTCGGTCGAGACGATCCTGCAGGCCATCGCCAGCGGACAGGCCGCGGTGTCCGGCACCGCCGTCGCGCCGAAGCAGATCGAGGCGGCACCCTTCCTGGTCCGTGTCCGGCTGGACGATCCGGCGCTCGGCGCCCGGCTGCCGGCCGGCAGCGTCGGCACGGCGGCCATCTACACCGATCACGTCAGGCCGAGCCACATCATCCGCCAGGTGGTGCTGCGGCAGGAGGCGATAATGAACTACGTGGTGCCGTTCTGACGGCACGTTCGGAAGGCTCGTGCCGGAGGGCCGGCCACCGAGGCTTCGGCGCAGCACGCGGCGCATCCGGGAGGAAACGATGAGACTGAAAGACTTGCTGGCCTCGGCCGCATTGATCGTCGCCGGCCTGACCGGGGCGGCGGGCGTCGGATCCGCCCAGCAACCCGCGCCGCAGGCGGCGAAACCCAACATCCTGGTCATCTTCGGCGACGATGTCGGCCAGACCAATATCAGCGCCTATTCCTTCGGCCTGATGGGCTACCAGACGCCGAATATCGACCGCCTCGCCACCGAGGGCATGAAGTTCACCGATTATTATGCGGAGAACAGCTGCACCGCGGGGCGCTCCTCCTTCATCACCGGCCAGACACCCAAGCGCACCGGATTGACCAAGGTCGGCGTGCCCGGCGCGAGCGTCGGCCTGCAGGAGCGCGACGTCACCATCGCTCAGGCCCTGAAGCCGCTCGGCTACGCCACCGGCCAGTTCGGCAAGAACCATCTCGGCGACCGCGACGAGTACCTGCCGACCAATCACGGCTTCGACGAGTTCTTCGGCAATCTCTACCATCTGAACGCCGAGGAGGAGCCGGAGCGGCCCTATTGGCCGAAGGACGATGCCGCCTGGGTGAAGGCCAATGCCCCGCGCGGCGTGCTGAAGAGCTCCGCCGACGGCAAGATCGAGGATACCGGCCCGCTCGACAGCAAGCGGATGGAGACCATCGACGACGAGACGACCAACGCCGCCGCGGACTTCATCGAGCGGCAGGTCAAGGCGGGCAAGCCGTTCTTCACCTGGATGAACGCCACCCGCATGCACGTCTTCACCCATATCCGCCCCTCCATGCAGGGGCAGAGCGGCATGCCGGGCAACGACTATGCCGATGGCATGATCGAGCATGACGGCCATGTCGGGCAGCTTCTGAAGAAGCTCGACGAGCTCGGCATCGCCGACAACACCATCGTCGTCTACACGACCGACAACGGCCCCAACCAGTGGTCGTGGCCGGACGCCGCGACCACGCCGTTCCGCAACGAGAAGGATTCCAACTGGGAGGGCGCCTTCCGCGTGCCGGCGCTGGTCCGCTGGCCGGGCAGGATCAAGCCCGGCTCGGTGGCGATCGATATGTTCTCCGGTCTCGACTGGTTCCCGACGCTGCTCGCCGCCGCCGGCGAGGCGGACATCAAGGAAAAGCTGCTGCAGGGCACCAGCATCGGCGGCAAGACCTTCAAGGTGCATCTCGACGGCTACAACCAGCTGCCCTACCTCACCGGCCGGCAGCCGCACGGCAACCGCAACGAATTCGCCTATTTCAACGATGACGGCCTGATGGTCGCCTATCGCAACGGGCCGTGGAAGGCGGTGTTCTGCGAGATGCGCGCCCCCGGCGGCTTCCGCGTGTGGTCCGAGCCGTTCACCTGCATGCGGGTGCCCAAGCTGTTCAACCTGCGCATGGATCCCTATGAGCGGGCGGACATCGTCTCCGACCAGTATGACGACTGGCGGTCCAAGAACGCCTATCTGATCGCCTACATGTCCGGGAAGGCCGGCGCGTTCCTGCAGAGCTTCATCGACTACCCGCCGAGCCAGGTTCCCGCCAGCTTCACCATCGACCAGGTGTCGCGCGACATCGAGGAGCGGGTGAAGGCCAATGCCGCCAAGGCCGGCGCAGGGGCGCCGAACTGACGAATCGCGCATATTCCGGCGGGGGTCATGCCCCGCCGGCTCATCTGGGAGGCGCATCATGTTCCGGGGACTGCATCTTGCGCTGGCCGCCGCCACGGCCGGCGCGGCGCTCGCCGGCACGGCGGAGGCCGCCGAGAACGGCGTCGGCTTCTATCTGCTGGGCGGGCGCGGCCCGATGGCCGGCTACCTTCCCCCGCCCGGCCTCTACATCCAGAACGACGTCTATTACTACAGCGGCACCGGCGGCGGCGGTAAGCGCTTTCCCACCGGCGGGCAAATCATCGCCGATGTCGACGCCACCATCTGGGCGGATTTCGTCACCGGCAGCTGGGTGCTGCCGCAGGAGGTGCTGGGCGGCAACCTCGCGCTCGGCGTCATCGTGCCGTTCGGCCGGCCGGACGTGACGGCGGATGTGCTGCTGTCGCCGGCCCGCTTCGCGCCGATCGAGCGTAGCGTGACCGACGATGCCTTCGTGTTCGGCGATCCCGTGGCGTCGGCGGCGCTCGGCTGGCACGCCGGCAACTGGCACTGGAACGTCACCGGTCTCTTGAACATTCCGGTCGGCGACTATCGCGAGGGCGCCCTCGCCAACCTGTCGTTCAACCGCTGGGCCGGCGACATTTCCGCCGCGGTGACGTGGCTGAACCCGGAAAGCGGCATCGAGCTTTCCGCCGCGGCCGGCTTCACCTTCAACGGCACCAACGAGGTCACCGACTACACCACCGGCACGGAGTTCCATGTCGAGTGGGCGGCGACCAAGATGCTCACCAAGCAGCTCTCGATCGGGCTGGTCGGCTATTATTACGACCAGGTCACCGGCGACAGCGGGCCCGGCGCGCGCCTCGGCGACTATGAGGGCCGCGTCACGGCGCTGGGCGGCACCGTCGCCTATAATTTCGAGCTGGGCCAGACACCCGTCTCGGCCCGCCTGAAGGTCTACCGGGAATTCGATGCCGTGAACCGGCTCGAAGGCACGGCGGGCTATGTCACCGTCGCCTTTCCGCTGTCGGCCGCCAAATAGCGGCCGACATACGCATTCGGGGAGCCCGGGAGCCCCGGCGGGCCGCTTCCGGGACGGACGATCAGGGCCGAAATCGGCAAGGGCGATCGCGACGCGGCCAGCTTCCGCCGCGCCCTGGCGAACATCGATGACGGAGGCTGGCGGCACATGCGGCAGGGCAAGCCTGCAAGGAACAGGGCCTCCCGCTCCGGCGTCGTCCTCTACGGGCTGGCGCTGGCCGCGATCCTGTCATGGGCGCTGTTCCCGGTCGCCGCGGTCGCCCTCTCCTCCGCCATCGCGGCGATGGCGGGCTGCACCCTCGACGAGAGCGGCGCCCATCCCTGCACCGTTCTCGGCCGGGAGGCGGGAGGATGGCTCGTCACCCTGTTCACCCTCGGCTGGCTCGCGCTGGTCACGCTTCCCACCGGAGCGGCCGCGCTGCTGCTCTGGTGCGCGGTGGTCGCCGTGCACCTTCTTGTCCTTCTGTGGAGACGGCGGGGCACCGGGCGGTCGTGAAGCCCCGGCGCCCAGGGGGGGCGGCGACGCGCTCGCCCGGATCCATCGGCCCGATGACGGCTGGAAATCGTCCGGCCGGGCCGAAGGTCTCCCGCTCGATTGCCGCCGGCCCGATCGGAGCCGGCGGCAATCCGGGCTTCAGGCGAAGGAGAAGTCGTCGGCGGTGAAGCGGGCCTTGGTCATGTCCTCGACCAGGACGAGGTTGTCGCCGCTGTCGTCGAGCTGGATGACCACGCCCTCGGCGGTGTCGAGCATCGCCGCCACCACCTCGTCGAAGCTGGCGAAGTCGAGGCCGCTGAAGGCGATCAGGTCCTCGCCGGCGGTGAAGTCGGTGACGATGTCCGCGCCGGCGCCGGGCTGGAACACGAAGCTGTCGGCGCCGAGGCCGCCGGTGAGCAGGTCGTCGCCGGCACCGCCCTTGAGGGTGTCGTTGCCGATGCCGCCTTCCAGCACGTCGTCGCCTTCGCCGCCCCAGAGCCGGTCGTCGCCGAGGCCGCCGACGAGCACGTCGGAACCCTCGCCGCCGGCCAGCTGGTCGTTGCCGATGCCGCCCTCGAGAAGGTCGTCGCCGTCGCCGCCCGACAGCCGGTCATTGCCGTTGCCGCCGATCAGCTGGTCGGCGCCCTGGCCGCCCAGCAGATGGTCGTTGCCGTTGCCGCCCTCGAGGAGGTCGTCGCCCTCATTGCCGTTGAGGGTATCGTTGCCCTGGCCGCCGAGCAGATGGTCGTCGCCGGCCTGGCCGAGCAGCGTGTCGTCGCCGGCCTGGCCTTCGAGGAGATCGGCACCGGCGCCGCCGTCGAGGCGGTCGTCGCCGAGCCCGCCGGCCAGCCGGTCGGCGCCCGCGCCGCCCTTGAGCAGGTCGTTGCCCACGCCGCCGTCCAGCAGGTCGTCGCCGTCCTCGCCGAACAGCTTGTCGTCGCCCGCCCCGCCCGACAGCACGTCGTCGCCGCGCCCGCCTTCGAGGCGGTCGTCGCCGGGCGTGCCCTGCGTGCCCGCGGTGACGTCGAGCGCCACCGTCGCGGTGGAGGTGCCGCCCTTGCCGTCGGAGACGGTGTAGGTGAAGGACGCCGCCCCCTGGAAGCCGTCCGCCGGGGTGAACAGCACATTGCCGGCCGCGTCGAGGCTCACCGTGCCGCCTACCGCCTCGGCGACCGACAGGATGTGCAGCGCGTCGGCATTGGCATCGGTGTCGTTGGCGAGCAGCAGCGCCGCCGCCAGCGTCAGCACCTGTCCGGCGCGGGTGGTGAAGCCTTCGTCGTCGGCCGCCACCGGCGCCGCGTTCTCCGGCTCCTCGGCATCGAGCGAGATGACGGTGACGTTGTCATAGATAACGCCCTCGCCCGCCCGCCAATTATAGAGGCCGAAGGTGCCCTTCTCGGTGTCGTGGATCTCGATCGGCTGGGTAAACAGCGCGGTGCCGTTCAGCCAGACCTGCAGCTTGCCGTCGACGATGTCGGCGCGCAGCGTGTTGGTGCCGGCGGTGTCGTAGCGCATCGGGCCCTGCCAGAGGGTCTGCTCGATGCCGTCCTTCAGGCTGAACAGCTGTGGCAGGCCGGTCTGGTTGTCGAGCTCGAACTTGTAGTAGTTGTCGGCGTCCTGATAGTGCAGCAGCAGGCCGACGCCACCACCCGAGGTCGAGGTGAAGCTGGTCTCGACGCTGTAATTCTCCCAGTCCTTGGCGCCCTCGCCCTCATAGACGGCGTAGGTGCCCTTGCGCAGCGCGTAGATGCCGTCGCCGAGCGGGCTCCAGTTGAGGCTCCACTGCGAGGAGGGCGCGGTGTCGCCGGTGCCGCCGAGCTCGCGGCTGTAGCGGTTGGAGGTCTGCTGCAGCACGCCGTCGACCACCGACCAGCTGGCGGCGTTGCCGAGCTCGCCCTCGTCGACGAAGCGGAAGCCCTGGGCGAGGCCGTCGGAGAAGTCCTCGTTCACCAGCACCTTGTCGGCGGCGACGATCTCCACCTTCACGGTGTCGCTGGAGCTGCCGGCGGCATTGGCGAGATCGAGGCGGATGAGATGCTCGCCGGTGCCGAGGCTGACGGTGCCCTCGGCGTCGGGGGCGAGCGCTTCGCCGTCCTCGCTCCAGCCGACCGTGGTCTCGCCGGTCAGGCCGTTGCTGGACAGCGCCGACAGGTCGATGTCCACCTTGCCGTCGCCATCGGTGTCGATGACGCGGATGGCCTTGCCGGCATCGGCGATCAGCGTGCCCTTCTGCACCTGGATGTCGTCGAAGAACACCTGCCGCTGGCCTTCCGACCAGACGCCGACCGTGCCGCCCGCGAGCGGGCTGTCGTCGGTGACGGCGCCGCCGAACAGCGCCTCGCCGTCCACGGTGGCGTAGAGCGTGCCGTCTTCCACCGCGAGCTCCACCGCGAAGGCGCGGTCGAACGGGGTGGTCGCCGCCTCGCTGGCGAGCACCGTCTCGACGCCGCCCTGCACGCGGATGAGCTTGTGGGCGTTCTCGGCGATGTCGAAGGACAAGAGGTAGTAGTTCTGCGCGTCGGTGTAGTAGGCGACGACACCGAGGCCGAGCTGGTCCTCGGCGGTCAGCGTGGCGGAGACGGTGTAGCCGCTCCACTCGGCGCTGCCGGCGCCGGCCCAGGCCATGATGCCCGAGGCGTTGTCATAGGCGCGCAGCGCGCCCTCGGCGGCGGCGATGCCTTCCACTTCCGTGCCGCGCGACTGCACCGAGCCGGCGACCTGCCAGCGGGCGCCGGGCGCCGTCCAGCCATCGGCATTGCCGTCGTCGAAAGTCTCCGACAGCAGCGTGTCGTCATTGGTGACGGTGACGCGCAGCGTGTCGGTGGAGACGGTACCGTCGGCGGCGGTGGCGCGCAGCGTCAGCTGGTGCACGCCGACGCCGAGCGCGACATCGGCCGCGGCGGTGGTGGCGATCACCTCGCCATCGGCGTTCAGCCACTCGTAGAAGGCGATCTTGCCGAGCTTGTCGACCGAGCCGGAGGCGTCGAGGCTGACCGTGGCGGTGGCGGCGTCGCCGGCCGAGACGGTCTGGCCGTCGCCGGCCTCGGCGCGGAACTGCGCCACCGGGGTGCCGAGATCGGCGTCGATCTCTTCCTCATGCTCGCGCAGCTCGCCGGTCAGCTGGGTGCCGGAGCCGTCGCCGATCTGCTGCGAGAGGGTGCCCGCGCCGAGATTGGCGGTGAGGTTGCCGTCGGTGAAGTCGAACTGCACCATGTTGACGCCGGGCAGCAGCGAGGTGAACGGGCCTGAGGCGGTCGGGCCACCCAGCGCGGCGACGTCCTCGGCACTGAGCGCCTCTTCGACGAAGGCAAAGGACGACAGCGAGAACTCGACCGTCTCGAAGCTGTCGTCGGCGAAGATCAGGAAGCCGTTCGGGCCGATGTTGAAGGCCGAGCCGACGGTCTGGGTGCCCTGCAATTCGCCATTGACGTATTTGTTCATGGTGTAGGTCGAGCCGCCTTCGCCGACCTGCTCCAGCGTGATGGCGACGCGGATATATTCGCCGAGCGGCAGGTGCCCCTCGTCCTGGCCGTTGGTGCCGATCACCGCATAGCCGTCGCGGTAGTTCAGCCAGAGGTCGCCGTCTGTGATGTTGTTGAGGTCGCTCTGGAAGATCGACGACAGGCCGCCGCTCTCCGGCAGCTTCACGTCATAGACCAGCGTGTAGCTGGAATAGGTGCTGTCGCCGTCGGAGGGCGCGAAGCCGGGCGTGACCTTCAGGCCGTTGGCCGGGTCGAATTTCGGGGCGGTGATCACGCCGCTGTCGCCGTCCGGCAGCGCCTCGGTGCCGAAGGAGACCGGCTGCGTCACCTCGGTCGGACTGCTGCTGCCGTCGCCGCCGCTGCCGTCGCGCGAGGGCTCCGCGTCGCCGCGCGAGCCGGTGACGTACTCGTCCTTCGCCGAGAGATAGGTCTCGGTATAGACCTTGCCGGTGTCGGGATCGATGGTGATCAGGCGGATGGCGCCGTTGCCGCCATTGCCGCCCTCGGCGGCCTCGCCATTGCCGGTCGCCTCCAGCGAGACGCCGTTCTGGTAGTTGACGAACATCTGGTAGACCGGCTGGCCGGCCTCGTTATAGCTGACGATGGTCTCCGCGCCGTCACCGAAGACGTGGCCGGAGAACACGAAGGACACGTTGGTGTGGCTGTAGATCAGGTCCTGCCACATGTCCTCGCCGTCATTGGCGTTCTCGGCGCTGCCGCCGATGCCGTAATCCTTGCCGGTGCCCTCGCCGAACAGCGGGCCGGAGTAGTTGTCCGCCCTTGTGCCCATGTTGGTGTAGTGGTGGGTGGTGACGATGGCGCGGTAGTCGGCATGCGCGTCGAGCACCTCGCCGGCCCAGCGCAGCACGTCGTCGCGGGCGCCGAATTCGAGCGAGAGGTTGATCCACTTGGTGCCGTCGGCGCCTTCGAAGGTGTACCAGGCGTTCTTGGTCTCGCCGGCCTCCTGGTCGTAGACGCCGCCGAGCGTCGAATGCTCCTGCATGTAGGCGACGTCGAAATACTGGCTCTGCAGGGAGGAATAGTCGCTGGCGCCGCCGCCCTGGTCATGGTTGCCCGGCAGCATGGCATAGGGCACCACGCCGTTGAGCTTCTCGAAGGCTTCCTTGGCGATCGCCCATTCGCTGGCGGTGTTGCCGGAGGTGACGTCGCCGACGCTGGTGACGAAGCGCAGGTTCAGCGTCTCGGCATTGTCGGCGAGCCACTGGGTCATGCCGTTGAAGGTCTGCTGGCCGAGCCCGGGGAAGGTATAGTCCTGGGTGTCGGGCAGCACGGCGATGGTGTAGGCGTTCTCGCTGGCGACGCGGACGCGGAAATCGTCGGTATAGACCTGGCCGGCGGCGTCCACCGCCTCGACATGCACGTCGGAACGGCCGAACGCCTTGGCGTCGATCTCCAGCTTGTTGCCGTCGATCAGGCGGGCGCCGACCGCCTCGCCATCGGAGTTGGTGAGGGTGAAGGTCAGGCCCTCGGCGGTGAAATGCGCGCCGAGATCGATGACCACGGTGTCGGCATCCGGGGTGAGCATCATGTCGGCGATGGAACGCAGCTGGATCGGCTCGCCCTCGCCGCCGTCCACCGGCGGGAGGCTCACGGCCGGGATGCCGGCTTCGAGCGGGCTCTCGACGGTCGGCTCGGCGTTCTCGGGCTCGAGCGTGCCGGTGCCGAGGGTGGCGTCGAGCGTGCCGTCGGTGAAGCGGAACTCGGTGCCGTTGGCGGCGAGGAAGTCCGGCTCCAGGATCGCCGGCACGATGCCGTCGGCGCTGGGGCCGCCGATCGCCTTCATCTGGGTGTCGTTCAGCGCCACCTCTACATAGGCGATGTTGGAAACGTGGACCGGCGAGGTCTCGCCGTCCTCGTCGGTGAACACCAGGAAGCCGGCCGCCTTGTCGATGGTGTAGCGGGCGAGGTCGGTGCTGGTCTGGGTGCCGACCAGGTCGCCGTTGACGTACTTGCTGATCTGGACCTCGCCGTCCTTCTGCTCGACGGTGAAGGCGATGCGGTTCCAGCTGTCGAGCTTGGCCTCGCCCTGATAGTTGCCGCCGATGCCGATGCCGTAGCTGTCGCCGCTCACCTTGCCGAACAGGTCGCTGTCGCTGCCATTGGTGGCGTCGCTCTGGAAGAACGGGATCCAGCCATTATTGCCCTCGGAGGACACGTAGACGTCGAAGGCGAGGGTGAACTCGGTGGCGGTGCCGGTGCCGCCGGGGGTGAGGCGGATGGTCTGCTCGGGCGTGCCGGCCGGAACCGACAGCAGCTGGTCGGCGGCCGGCGCGGCGGGAATGCCGGCGTCCTCGGCGGTCTCGACCACGACGTCGGTCTCGACGGGGGTGAGGGTCGCCGCGCCGAAGCTGGCCTCCAGCGTGCCGTCGTTGAAGCGGAATTCCGAGCCGTTGGCGGCGAGGAAGCTGTCATTGGCGGCGGAGACGATGCCCTCGCCATTGGCGGTGCCGAGCGCGGCGATCTGCGCCTCGGTGAGCACCGTCTCGGCATAGGCGAAATTGCTCAGATGGACCGGCGAGGTCTCGCCGTCCTCGTCGGAGAGGATCAGGAAGCCGGCCGCCTTGTCGATGGCGTAGCGGTCGAGGCCGGTCGAGCTCTGCTCGCCGACCAGCTCACCATTGATGTACTTCTTGATGGTGACTTCGGTGTCGCTGGTCTCGACGGTGAAGGCGATGCGGTTCCAGGTGTCGAGCTTGGCCTCGCCCTGGTAGTTGCCGCCGATGCCGATGCCGAAGGCGTCGCCCTCGACGCGGCCGAACAGGTCGGCGTCGTTGCCGTTGTTCACGTCGCCCTGGAAGAAGGGAACCCAGCTGCCCGCCGTCGCGGAAGGCACGTAGACATCGTAGATGAGCGTGTAGCTGGTCGCGGTGCCCGTGCCGCCGGGAACGACGAGAAGGCGCTGGTTCTGCGCGGCGTTCGGAACACTCAGCAGCTGGTCCGTGCCGGCTTCGATCAGGTCGGCAGAGGTCGAGACAGCCATACGTCGCTCCTATTCAGCAGGATCTCAATCCCGGCAAATCCGGGTCTGGGAGCGCGTCGTAAGGGCAGCCGCCAACGTGGCTGTGACATTTGGCTGAAAAGCTTGCCGTTGCTCGATCTCTTCTTGCAATACCCGCTATTCGCCCTGCCAATGACGAAGCGGAAACGCCGTATCCATGCGGGCTTGCCGCCGGGCACCGCCGTCGCGCTCCCGCCCTGCCGGCCGGCATGATTTAATGGGCGACCACGCCTCTCGAGTCACCGTGCCATCCCATGCATGATTCCGCCGTTATCGCCTGGCTGCTGTTCCTCGCGCAGGCCAGCGTCCAGCTGGTCTTCATCATGCGGGCGCTGCTGCGTCCGCACCGCGAGCCGTCCTCGCGCTTCGCCTGGGTGCTGGTGATCGCCGTGGCGCCGGTGATCGGCGTGCTGGCCTATGTGCTGTTCGGCGAGGTCAATCTGGGCCGCAAGCGCGTCGAGCGGCTGCGCGCGGCGTTCGGTGCCCTGCCGGCCGCCGAGGCGGTCGCCGGCCCCTCGGCGCAGGCGGAAATTCCCGAGCGCTTCGGGCCGCTGTTCCGGGTCGGCTATTCGGTCAACAACTACCTGCCGGTCGGCGGCAACCAGGCGAGACTGCTGCCGGATTCCGCCGCCGCCATCGCGGCGATGGTCGCGGATATCGATGCCGCCCGCCACAGCGTGCATGTGCTGTTCTACATCTGGCTGACCGACGAGAGCGGCCGGCAGGTGGTGGAGGCGCTGAAGCGCGCTGCCGCCCGCGGCGTGGTCTGCCGGGCGATGGCGGACGATCTCGGCTCGCGGACCCTGATCCGTTCCGCCCATTGGCGCGACATGGCGGCGAGCGGGGTGCGGCTCGCGGTGGCGCTGCCGGTCGGCAACCCGCTGCTGCGTCCGTTGAAGGGCCGGATCGACATGCGCAACCACCGCAAGATCGTGGTGATCGACAATGCCGTCACCTATTGCGGCAGCCAGAACTGCGCCGACGCCGCCTTCGCGGTGAAGCCGGCCTTCGCGCCCTGGGTGGATGTGATGGCGCGGTTCGAGGGGCCGGTGGTGCGCCAGAACCAGCACCTCTTCGCCAGCAGCTGGATGGCCGAGACCAACGAGGATCTCGGCGCGCTGTTCGCCGACCCGCTCCCCGCCGCCGGGCCGGGATTCGTCGCGCAGGTGATCGGCTCCGGGGCCGGCGTGCGCTATTCGGCGATGCCGGAGACCTTCATCGCGATGATGAGCGCGGCGCGGCGGGAACTGGTGATCACCACCCCCTATTACGTGCCCGACGAGCCGATCCAGGCCGCGCTGTGCGCGAGCGCGCGGCGCGGGGTCGCCACCACCATCGTGTTTCCCCGGCGCAACGATTCCTGGATCGTGGCGGCGGCGAGCCGCAGCTATTACCGTGACCTGCTGGAGGCGGGAGTCGAGATCCGCGAATATGTCGGCGGCCTCCTGCACGCCAAGACGCTGACCCTCGACGGCGAGATGACGCTGATCGGCTCGGCCAATATCGACCGCCGCAGCTTCGAGCTGAACGCCGAGAACAACATCCTCCTGCACGACGCCGCCTTCACCCGCGCGGTGCGGGCGCGCCAGCAGCTTTTCCTCGATGCCGGGACGCCGGTGTCGATGGCGCATGTGGACGCCTATAGCCGCTGGCGGCGGCTGTGGAACAACGCCATCGCCATGCTCGGCCCGGTGTTGTGAAGCCGTCGGCCGGACGCGCTCCCGGCCCTGCCGCGGCAATATCCCAGGCGGTCCAGATCCTATATGTTCCCGTATAGTCCGCATCGGGTGGAATAGGCGCTGGTCGTTCCGGTGTGGTTCAGGTATTTGGATTTTTGATAGAGCTATTTATTCAAGACGATAGCGGTATTTTCCGCGCATGACCGTTGGTCACATTTCTGTAGCTCAGCTCACCTAGCGTTCGCGCACCATTTCAATTGGCCCGCTCCGCCGCGCCGACGTGTCCTCCTTTGCGTTCGTCTGCCGCGCCAGTTTCCTGGTCTTGCGGGTGAAGACGATTTGTTCGGACGCAACGCGGATCGGGCCCTTTCGGGGAAACGCCCAGATGACCGCGACACCCACCCTTTCCGGCCGCAGCGACCTGCTTCAGGACGCCGCCCCCGATGTCACCCTGATCTCGCAGATTCAGGGCAGCGGCGCCGAAAGCGGCCTGGTCGGGCAGACCGTGACCGTCGAGGCCATCGTGGTCGGCGATTTCCAGGACGGCGATGCCGATGACAGCCGCAACCTCGGCGGCTTCTACCTGCAGGAGGAAGTCACCGATTCCGACGGCAACGTCCTGACCTCCGAAGGCATCTTCGTCTATGGCGACGTCGCCGATCTCGACATCGGCGACCGCGTGCGCGTCACCGGCACGGTCGACGAATATTTCGGCTTCACCCAGCTGGAGGCCGGCGCCGTCACCCTGGTCGAGGCCGGCGCGGTCGCGGATGTGAACAGCATGGCGGCGGTGGTGGACCTGCCGGCCGCCGGCGTCACCCAGAACCAGAACGGCGCCTACCAGCCGGACCTCGAAGCCTATGAGGGCATGCTGGTCACCATCCCGCAGACGCTGACCATCTCCGAGCAGTTCAACCTCGACCGCTTCAACGAGATCAAGCTGGTCGCCGGCGAGCGCGAAGCGCAGTTCACCCACGACAATCTGCCGAGCGTCGAGGGCTACGAGCAGCACCGGCAGGAGCTCGGCGCCCGCACCATCACCTATGACGACGGCCTCAACGCCCAGAACCAGCCGATCGGCAATCTCGACGGCTTCGGCCCGGACTACGACACCGGGACCGCCCCGCGCATGGGCGACACGGTGACCGGGCTGACCGGCGTGCTCGACCATCAGTGGGCCGGTTCCTCCTCCTCGGGCTCCACCTGGCGGGTGCGCGCCGTCGAGAGCGGCGCCAACAGCTTCGAGAGCGTCAACGAGCGGCCCGAGGAGCCGGCGGATGTCGGCGGGCGGCTGCAGGTCGGCAGTTTCAACGTGCTCAACTTCTTCGCCACGCTCGAGGGCGACACCGCGATCGGCATGGACCCGCGCGGCGCCGGCAGCGCCGAGGAATTCGCCCGCCAGACCGAGAAGCTGGTCGAGGTCATCGCCGAGCTGGACGCCGACGTGCTCGGCCTGCTGGAGATCGAGAACGACTTCCTCGCCGGCTCCGACGGCAATGCGCTGGAATATCTCTGCGACCAGCTCAACGCCAAGCTGGGCGAGGGCACCTATGCGTGGATCGACCCCGGCCAGCAATTCGTCGGCGGCGACGCCATCGCGGTGGCCTGCATCTACAAGCCGTCCGAGGTGCGCGTCGCCTACGGCACCACCATCGAGATGCTCGACGACAGCGACCTGAGCCCCGACTTGCTGGCGCAGAGCGAGATCGGCGCCGTCTTCAACGGCGTCAACACCAGCCGCGCCGCGCTGACCGTCACCTTCGAGGAGATCGCCACCGGCTACGACTTCACCGCCTCGATCAACCACTTCAAGTCGAAGAGCGTGTCCGCCGACGCGCCGCCGACCGGCGCCGACCTCGACGCGCTGGACGGACAGAGCGCCTGGCAGAACCAGCGCGAGCTGGCGGCCGAAGCGCTGACCAGCTGGCTGGCCACCGATCCCACCGGGTCGAACGACAGCGACGTCATGCTGCTCGGCGATTTCAACGCCTACTTCATGGAAGAATCGACCGGCATCATCGAGAACGCCGGCTACGAGAACCTGCAACTGCGCCTCGACGATCCGTATTCCTACGTGTTCGACGGCCAGACCGGCTCGCTCGACTACATCTTCGCCAATGAAAGCCTGGCCGGGCAGGTGACGGGCGTCACCGAGTGGCACGTCAACGCCGACGAGGCGGATGCGCTCGACTACAACCTCGATTTCGGGCGGGACCCGAACATCTTCGATGCCGGGACGCCGGTACGCGTCTCCGACCACGATCCCCTTCTCATTGGACTGGACCTGACCGAGGAACCTCCCATGGCTGCCTACACGCTTCAGCTGATGCATCTGTCCGACGGCGAAGCCGGCCTGCTCGCCGGCGACACCGCGCCGAACCTGGCGGCGCTGGTCGATGCCTTCGACGATGCCTATGCCAACACGCTGATCCTCTCCGGCGGCGACAACTACATCCCCGGCCCGTTCCTCAATGCCGGCGCCGATTCCTCGCTGAACGCCGTCATCGGCGCCACCGCCGCCGGCCGCCCGGACATCGCCATGCTCAACGCCATCGGCGTCGAGGTGTCGGCGATCGGCAACCATGAATGGGATCTCGGCTCCAGCATGTTCGCCGACGCCATCCGTGCCTCCGGCGCGTGGACCGGCGCCGACTTCGCCTATGTCTCCGCCAATCTCGACTTCGCCAACGATTCGGCGATGAAGGGCCTCGCCGACAATTCGCTCGGCGGCACCGCCGGCGACCTCGCCGGCCAGGAAGCCTCCAGCGTGAAGGGCAAGGTCGCGCCGTGGGTCACCGTGACCGAAGGCGGCGAGAAGATCGGCATCCTCGGCGCCACCACCCAGATCCTCGAGCGCATCTCCTCGCCGAGCGGCACCGAGGTGAACGGCTTCCCGAAGGCCGGCGAGGCCGGCGACGGCACCACCGAGATCGACGACATGGAGCTGCTCGCCGCGCAGCTGCAGCCGATCATCGACGAGATGATCGCCAGCGGCATCAACAAGATCATCCTGCAGTCGCATCTGCAGCAGCTCGACAATGAGAAGCAGCTCGCCACCCTGCTGGAAGGCGTCGACATCATCCTCTCGGCCGGCTCGCACACCCGCCTCGGCGATGCCGACGACGAGGCCGTCGCCTTCCCCGGCCACGACGCCAACTTCGCCGACACCTATCCGCTGCCGGTCGAGAACGCCGAAGGCAAGACGACGCTGATCGTCAACACCGACAGCGAGTACACCTATCTCGGCCGCCTCGTGGTCGATTTCGACGAGAATGGCGACATCATCGCCGACAGCCTGACGGCCAACCAGTCGATCAACGGCGCCTATGCCTCGACCGACGAGAACGTCGCCGAAGCCTGGGGCACCACCGTCGAGAACCTGGAAGAGACCGCCTTCGCCGAGGGCACCAAGGGCGACCAGGTGCAGGACGTCGCCGAGGCGGTCGATGCGGTCATCGCCTCGAAGGACGGCAACGTCTTCGGCTACACCGACGTGTATCTGGAAGGCGAGCGCACCTTCGTGCGCAACCAGGAGACCAATCTCGGCAACCTCACCGCCGACGCCAACGCCCATGCGGCGCGCGAGGCGGTGGGCGACGAGCCCTTCATCGTGTCGCTGAAGAATGGCGGCGGCATCCGCTCGCAGATCGGCACCGTGGAGCCGGCCACCGGCGACAAGGTGCCGCCGGCCGCCAACCCGGATGCCGACAAGCCGGCCGGCGCGGTGTCCGAGCTCGACACCGAGAACGCGCTGCGCTTCGACAACAAGCTGATGATGTTCGACACCACGCCGGAAGGCCTGCTCAACATCCTCAACTGGGGCGCCGGCCTGTCGGCGAACAATGGCGGCTTCCCGCAGATCGGCGGCGTGCGCTTCTCCTTCAACCCGGACCTGCCGGGCAATGACGGCACCACGCCGGGCTCGCGCATCCAGGACATCGCGCTGATCGACGAGAACGGCAACTTCCTGGCGCTGATCGTCGATGACGGCGTGGTGGTGGAAGGCGCGCCGGAGGTCATCAGCGTGGTGACGCTGAGCTTCACCGCCAATGGCGGCGACGGCTACCCGGTCAAGCAGAACGCCGAGAACTTCCGCTACCTGCTGGACGACGGCACGCTCTCGGCGCCGGTCGACCCGACGCTCGACTTCACCCTGCCGGCCAATACGCCCACCAACACCATGGGCGAGCAGCAGGCCTTCGAAGACTATATGCGCGAGTTCCACGGCACGCCGGACACCGCCTATGACGAGGCGGATACCACGATCGCGCTCGACGAGCGCATCCAGAACCTCGACTATCGCGAGGACACCGTCTCCGACGGCGCGCCGATCGCCGGCACGCCGGGCGACGACGTGCTGGTCGGCAGCGACGAGGCCGAATACATCGTCGGCGGTGCGGGCGACGACGCTCTGAGCGGGCTTGGCGGCGACGACCGGCTCGAAGGCGGGCGCGGCGACGACGTGCTGTCGGGCGGGGCGGGCGACGACAAGCTGTTCGGCGAGGACGGCGACGACCTGCTGGACGGCGGCGTGGGCAACGACCTGCTCAAGGGCGGCGCGGGGGCCGACCGGCTGGCCGGCGGGCTCGGCGACGACCGCCTCGACGGCGGCGCCGGTGCCGATCTCCTCGAAGGCCAGGCCGGCGACGACACGCTGCTCGGCCAGGCCGGCGACGACCATCTGCTCGGCGGCCAGGGCAACGACACCCTCAACGGCAATGAGGGCGACGACCTCCTCGAGGGCGGCAACGGCAATGACCATCTGCTGGGCGGCCAGGGCGCCGACCAGCTGATCGGCGGCAACGGCAATGACCGGCTGTCGGGCGGCGACGGCGACGACCTTCTCGAGGGCGGCATCGGCAACGACCAGCTGGCCGGCGGCGAGGGTTCCGACGTGCTCGTCGGTGGCCTCGGCGACGATCGGCTCTGGGGCGGCGAAGGCGACGACGTGCTGGAAGGCGGCATCGGCAACGACACCCTCAAGGGCGGTGCCGGCGACGACCTGCTCACCGGCGGCCTCGGCGCCGACAGCTTCGTGTTCCAGCCCGGCGCCGGCACGGACATCGTCACCGACTTCACCGCCGGCGAGGACCTGATCGCCTTCAGCGGCCTCGACTTCGCCAGCTTCGACGAGGTGGTGGCGGCGATGCTCGACACCGCCGAGGGCGTGGTCATCCAGCTCGACGACAGCGGCGACAATCTCGTCCTGGTCGAGGACATGACCAAGGCCCGCTTCACCGCCGACGACTTCTCCTTCGTCTGATCCGCGACCGCAGCCGGCCCCGCCAGCAAGGGGGCCGGCTGCACCTCCTCCCCCTCCCCGATCCACAGGCCGGGAAGCTGTCATAAACGCGTCCGCCCAAGGCCGGTATAGGGACGTCCTCGCATGACGGCGGCAAGCCGGGCGCTCGGGGACGGCAGCCAGGCTCCGCATGCGATGGTCGGGCATTGACCGGCGGTATCGGAGGCGACATGTCGATCACGCAGCTTCGGGCCTTCCACCATGTCGCCGCCGCCGGCGGCTATTCCCAGGCGGCCCGCGAGACGGCCATCAGCCAGTCCAATCTCTCCAATCAGGTGCGCCAGCTCGAGGCGGCGTCCGGCCTGTCGCTGTTCGAGCGCGGGCCGCGCGGCGTCACCCTCACCGACGACGGCGCGCGGCTCTATCAGGTGACGTCGCGGCTGTTCGCCACCCTGGCCGAGGCGGCCGCCATCCTCAAGAGCCGCAAGATCGACGGCGGGCAGCTGCGCGTCGCCGCCGACGGCGTGGTGCATTCGCTGCCGATCCTGCGGGCGCTGCGCCGGCGCCGGCCCAACCTGGTCTTCTCGCTGCAGGTGCACAATTCCGACAACGTCATCGAGCAACTGCTGCAGTTCCGCGCCGATGTCGGCATCACCGCCGAGCTGCCGAAGGACGAGCGCCTCAGGGTGCAGCCGCTCGCCAGCATGAAGCTGGGCCTGATGGTGCCGGTGGAGCATCACTGGGCCGGACAGGGCAGCCTCGCCATGCGCGATCTCGCGGGGGTAAATTTCGTGCTGCGCGAGCGCGGCTCGCGCACCCGCGCGGTGTTTGAGCAGAATCTCGCCGAGAGCGGCGCCGGCCTCGGCTCGGTGCTGGAGGTGTCGACGCGCGAGGGCGTGCGCGAGGCGGTGGCCGCCGGCTTCGGCCTCGGCGTCATCGCCGATCTCGAATTCGGCTACGACACGCGGCTGCGCTTCGTGCCGATCCGCGACGCCGCCGTCACCATCGACGAATATGTCGTCTGCATGGAGGAGCGGCGCCGCCTGCCGCTCATCGACGACTTCTTCGCCTGCGCGCAGGAGGCCTTCGTGCCGGCCTTCGCCCCCGCCGGCTCGCCGGCGCTCACTCCTCGCGCATCGCGCGGGCGATCTGGTCCCGAAGCGGCTTGACGAGGTAGCTGAGCGCGGTGCGCTCGCCGGTCTGGAGGAACACCTCGGCCGGCATGCCCGGTATCAGCTTCAGGCCGCCCAGCCGCTCGGTCTGCGCCGGCGGCAGGGTGATCTGGGCGACGTAGTAGCTCAGCCCCGTCTTCTCGTCCCTGGTCAGGTCGGCCGACACCCGCGACACCACCCCCTCGATCTCCGGCGTGGTCTTCTGATTGAAGGCGGCGAGGCGGATCTCGGCGATCTGGCCCACCAGCACCTGGTCGATATCGGCCGGGGAGATCTTCGCCTCGATCACCAGCGCGTCGCCTCCGGGCACGATCATCATCACCGTCTGGCCCGGCGAGATGACGCCGCCGACGGTGTGGACGTCGAGCTGGTGCACGATGCCGGCCACCGGCGCGCGCAGCTCGACGCGGGTCAGCTTGTCCTGCGCGGCGATCCGGCGCTCCTGCAGCTCCGCCCATTTGCCTTCGATCTCGCGCAATTGCTCGATGACCTCGGCGCGGCGGTCCTGGTCCAGCTGCAGGATCTGCAGCTCGGTCTCGCTGATGCGCCCGCGGGTCCGCGCGAGGTCGGCCTGCAGCTGGCCGCGCTCGCCGGAGATGCGGGCCTTGTCGCGCTGCAGCGACCGCAGGCGGGTGAGTGGCGCCAGCCCCTTCCTGTAGAGCTCGTCGGTGCCGGCGATCTCTTCCTTGATGAAACCGATCTCGACGCTCTTGGCGGCGATCTGGGCGTTGAGCCCCTCCACCTCGTCGCCGAGCTGGCCGATGCGGGTGCGCAGCTGCGAGACCTGCCCGTCCATCGCCGTGCGGCGCGAGGTGAACAGGCTGATCTCGCCGTCGATCGCCCGCGCCACATTCGCCTCCTCGCGCCGGGCGACGAGGTCGGGCGCGTGGCTCACCGCGTCGCGGCCGTCGCGCTCGGCCTCCAGTCGGGCCCGGCGGGCCGACAATTCGACCAGCTGGGTGTCGACCACCATGAGATTGGCGAGGGTGACGGTGTCGTCGAGCCGCAGCAGCCTCTCGCCGGCGCCGACATGCTGGCCTTCCTTCACCGCGATGGTGCCGACGACGCCGCCCTCCGGGTGCTGGATGCGCTTGCCGGAGCTTTCCACCACCACCGTGCCGGCGGCGACCACCGCGCCGTTGAGCGCCGCCATCGCCGCCCAGCCGCCGCCGCCCAGCACCAGCACCAGCACGGTGACGGCGCCGATCGCGAGATGGCGCTCGATGCCGTCCTCGCCCGAGCGGGCGGCGAAGCGGGCGCGCAGCCGCCCGAGAAACGTGCCGGCCGCGCTCATGCCGCCACCGGCTGCTTGAGCACGCGCCCCAGCACCTCCGCCTTCGGCCCGAAGGCCTGCTGGCGTCCTTCCGCCAGCATCAGCACCAGGTCGACGGCGGCGAGCGCGCTCGGGCGATGCGCGATGACCACCACGACGCGCTTTGTCTCGCGCGCCCAGCGTATCGCCTGGGTCAGCGCCGCCTCGCCCTCGGCGTCGAGATTGGAATTGGGCTCGTCCAGCACGATGAGGAAGGGCTCGCCATAGAGCGCCCGGGCCAGCGCCACGCGCTGGCGCTCGCCGCCGGACAGGGCGATGCCGCCCTCCCCCAGCCGCGTGTCGTAGCCGGCCGGCAGCCGCAGGATCATGTCGTGCACGCCGGCGCGGGTGGCGGCGGCGATGATGGCGGCGGGGTCGGGATCGGGGCGGAAGCGGGCGATGTTCTCCGCCACCGTGCCGTCGAACAATTCGATGTCCTGCGGCAGATAGCCGATATGCCTGCCGAGCGCGTCGCGCTCCCATTGCTCCAGCGTCGCGCCGTCGAGCCGCACGCCTCCCTTGGAGCCCGGCCACGCGCCGACCAGCCCGCGGGCCAGGGTCGACTTGCCCGAGCCGCTGGCGCCGATCACCCCGACCGCGCTGCCAGCCGGCACCGAGAATGTGAGGCCGGCGATGATCGGCCGGGTCTGCCCGGGCGCCGCCACCGCCAGCGCCTCGACGTCGAGGTGGCTCGCCGGCGCCGGCAGCGCCATCGGCGTCGCGCTGGGCGGCAGCTCGCGCACCAGCGCCGAGAGCCGCTCATAGCCCTGGCGGGCGGCGACGAAGCCGCGCCAGTTGGCAATGGCGAGCTCGACCGGCGCGAGGGCGCGCGAGGAGATGATGGAGGCGGCGATCATCACGCCGCCGGAGGCCTCGCCGTCGATCACCAGGAAGGCGCCGGCCGCCAGCATCAGCGATTGCAGCAGGAAGCGGAACGACTTGCTGGTGGCGACGAGATCGCCGGACACATAGGTCGCCCGGCGATTGTCGGCGAGATAGGCCGCGTGCGCCTGCTCCCAGCGCGCCCGCATGGTGCCGCCCATGCCGAGCGCGCCGATGGTCTCGATGTTGCGCGAATAGGAATCGGCGAGCGCGTTGCGGGCCGAGCTGCGCTTGGCGACCTCGCGCTGCGGCGCCTTGGTGGCGACCTCCGTCACCACCATGAAGCCGCACAGCACGAGGATGCCGCCGAGGCCGACTAGGCCGAGCAGCGGATGGAACAGGAACAGCAGCCCGAGATAGAGCGGCACCCAGGGCAGGTCGCATAGGGCGATCGGCCCCTGCCCGGACAGGAACTGCCGCAACTGGTCGAGATCGCGCAGCGGCTGCTGGCTGTTGCCCTCCCGCCCGCGGCGCAGCGCCAGCCCGGCCATCAGGTCGAAGGCGAGGCCGCGCAGATTGGCGTCGAGCCGGGTCCCCAGCCCCACCAGCACGCGGGCGCGGATCAGGTCCAGCACGCCCTGGAAGGCGTAGAGCACCACGGCGAGGACCAGCAGCGCCACCAGGGTCGGCACGCTGCGGCTGGCCAGCACGCGGTCATAGACCTGCAGCATGAAGAACGGGCCGGTGAGCATCAGCAGATTGATGACGCAGCTGAACAGGGCGATGCCCGTCAGCGCCCGGCGACAGGAGCGGAACAGGGTGCCGAGCGCGAGCACGGGCGGGCGATGGGCCGGGGCGTTCATCAGGTCACTGCCGGGTCGTGGGTCCGCAAGGGAAGGTTGCCGGGGTAGCCGATGCCTCTGACATCTGCATGACCGTTCCGCCCGTCGCCGCCATGCATGTGGAAACCGGTGAGACCGCCGGCTCCCCGATCAGGCGAGCACCGGCGCGCGACGCCCCATCGCCATCCCCGGCACCTCGACGAAGCGATGCAGCAGCGCCGAACCGGCGATGATGACCGGCAGCGAGGCGAGCATCGAGGCCAGCAGCATGCCGCTCGACATCGAGGGGACGAGGCTCGCGGCCAGTCCCATGACGAGACCGATGACGATGATGTGCAGGAGGTAGATCGAATAGGAGATCCGCCCCAGCCACAGCATGGCCGGGTGGCACAGCACCGCGTCCCCCGCGCCCGTCACCAGCAGCGGAAAGAACACCGCCCACACCAGCAGGGCGACGGCCGCCGGCGCCAGCATGGCCAGCGCGCCCGCCAGCAGCACCAGCGCGACACCGGCTCCCGCCTTCCCCTGAATGGCGGGCCATGCCAGGCGGGAGCCGATCCCCACGAGGAAATAGGGGGTGGCGGCGAAGAGCAGCGAATCCCGCGCGAAGGTGCCGAAGAGCCCGCCCGCCGCCGCGGTCCAGAGCACCACGCAAAGCGCCACCACCGCCACCGCGCCCCGCACGGTGCCGAGCGCCGCCACGACGAACGGCGCCACCAGATAGAACTGCCATTCGAGCGAGACCGACCATCCGGTTCCGAGGAAAACCCCGTCCGCGTAGGGCAGCACCTCTTTCGGCAACATGCCGTGCAGCATGGTCATCTGCGCGAGGAAGTAGGCGACAGGGGCGCCCGCCACGGCATCGGCTCGCCCTTGATAGAGCGCGACGAGAGACGGGCCGGCAAACGTCTCCAGGCCGTGGATGAACCAGCCATAGCTCGCCCACCCCAGGCCCACGCACACCGCGAAGGCGGGAAACAGCCGGAGGAACCGCCGGCACAGATAGGGGACGTAGGCTTCGCGCTTCCCGAGGACGAGATGGGTGATCACGAAGCCGCTGATGATCATGAAGACATGCACGGCATGGGTCGCCCCATTGACCAGCCATTGCGCGGCCCAGCCGGGCACGGCCACGCCGGAATAGGCGATCATGTGGTTCAACGCGGCCCACAGTGCCAGAATTCCGCGAAGGCCCTCTATGGCGCCCCATCGCTGCATCGTTCACGCCCCGCTTCCAGCCACACGTCCCCTCACCCTGCATAGGACAGTCGTCACGGCCGAGGTAGTGCCCCCGGGGCATTGAGTGCCGGTGGCGAAGGCGATCGGTCGCGCGATGGCGGCATGGGCGATGGCGGCATGGGCAATCGCGCCGCCCGTCTCCTGCCTCCCTGCCCTCGATGAAAGTGCTGAGATGACGGGCCTCGGGGAGAGCGGCCGGAGCCGGTCGTGTGCAACTCGCCGCAGGGAGGATGAAGGGGATGGATGGTTTCCCGATCCGATCCCGCGACCGCCCCTCCCCGGACCCGCCGCCGATCCATGGCGGAGATCGGGCGGGGCTTCTGAAAATGGGCCGTCATGGAGCGATCGGCATAGGGGCATGGCGACGATCCGGCATCGGCATCGCCTCCCCCCGATCCCGGCCCCGCCCCGGCCCCGCCCCTGCCCGCGGCGGCGCGACGAGCGTCGGCAAGGCGGGCATCGAACCGCCAGGATGCGGCCGCTCCGCGAAGCGGCGTCCGTGGAATTTTCTTCTGTTTTTGCCGGGGCTTCCGGCGCAAGCATCGGTACAACCAGAGATAATATATATTTTCTATAGACAAAAAATCCAACGCGCCTATGTTGGCCCGAACCCGCGCGGACACGTTCCGCATCCCTCGCCACCCGAAACAGGGGAGCCCGTCCGCCTCGGCACCCTCGTGCATGCCCGCAGGTTCAGCCGTCGCCGCGACGCCTCGATCAGTTCGATGTCCAGCACGTCCCGCATCCACCTCAACGTCTTCGTGCCCACCACCGGGCATCACGAGGCTTCCTGGCTGCATCCGGGCACCCGGCCCGAGCGCCTCACCGATATCGCCTATTATCGCGAGACCGCCGCCATCGCCGAGCGCGGCAGGTTCGATTCGCTGTTCCTCGCCGACCAGCTCGCCATCGGGCGCAGCGTGAAGCATGTGGCGCAGGGCAAGCTGGAGCCGCTGACCCTGCTCTCCGCGCTGGCCGGCGCCACCGAGCGGATCGGGCTGATCGCCACCGCCTCCACCACCTATTCCGAGCCCTACAACCTCGCCCGCCAGTTCGCCTCGCTGGATCACATCAGCGGCGGCCGCGCCGGCTGGAACATCGTCACCTCCTGGTCGGCGGAGGCGGCCGGCAATTTCGGCCTCGCCCAGCGCAACTCGCATGCCGACCGCTACCGCCGCGCCACCGAATATGTCGAGGTGGTCCGCAAGCTGTGGGACAGCTGGGAGGACGATGCCCGCCGCCACGACCGGACGAGCGGCATCTATGCCGACACCGACCGCATCCACGCCATCGATCACCAGGGCGAGGCATTCCGGGTGCGCGGCCCGCTCGACCTGCCGCGCCCGCCGCAGGGCCATCCCGTGCTGGTGCAGGCCGGTTCCTCCGACGAGGGGCGCGCCTTCGCCGCCCGCTATGCCGAGGCGATCTTCACCGCCCAGCAGGAGCTCGCCGACGCGCAGGCCTTCTATGCCGACGTGAAAAGCCGCGCCGCCGGCTTCGGCCGCGACCCGGACGGCATCAAGATCCTGCCCGGCCTGTCCCCCATCCTCGGCTCCACCGAGGCGGAAGCGCGCCGGAACGAGGAGGAGCTGAACGACCTCACCATCCCGGCGGTCGGCCTCAAGCACCTCTCGCAGCGCTTCGACGGCTTCGACTTCACCGTCTTCCCGCTGGACGAGCCGATCCCCGTCGAGGCCTTCCCCCGCCCGGCCACCGTGCAGGGCGCGCAGAGCCGCTCGCAGGTGATCCTCGACATCGTCGCTCGCGAGCGCCCCACCCTGCGCGGCCTGCTGCGCCGCCTCGCCGGCGGGCGCGGCCACAAGGTGCTGGCCGGCACCCCGGCCGCCATCGCCGACCACATCCAGCTCTGGGTCGAGCAGCGCGCCGCCGACGGCTTCAACATCATGCCCGCCACCGTGCCGGCCGGGCTCGCGGATTTCGTCGACGAGGTGGTGCCGATCCTGCGCCGGCGCGGCCTGTTCCGCACCGAATATGCCGGCCGCACGCTGCGCGAGCATTACGGCCTCGTCCGGCCGGCGAGCCGCTATGCCCGGTCGGCCTGACCGGCCGGCCGTCGCACTGACCCTACACCTCACCGTACTGACCGACCGGAGCCTGACGTGAGCCTGCCGTCCCCCGCCCCCCGCTTCGCCCCGCCGTCGCCGCAGACGGCCGACCGGCCCCGGCTGGAGCTGCGCAACCTGCGCAAGCGGCTCGGCGACACCGCCGCCGTGAACGGCATCGACCTCAAGGTCGCGCCGGGAGAAAGCGTGGTTCTTCTAGGCCCTAGCGGCTGCGGCAAGACCACCACCCTGCGCATGATCGCCGGCTTCCTGCAGCCGGATGGCGGCGAGATCCATCTCGACGGCGTGGTGGCCTCCACCGCCGCCTTCGCCCTGCCGCCGGAGAAGCGCCAGCTCGGCATGGTGTTCCAGTCCTACGCCGTGTGGCCACACAGGACCGTCGCCGAGAATGTCGGCTACGGCCTTGAAGTTGCTGGGAAAAAGAAGAAGGAAATCGAGGCGGGCGTCGCCGAGGTGCTGGATCTGGTGCAGCTCTCGGCGCTGGCGAAGCGCTACCCGGCGGAGCTCTCCGGCGGCCAGCAGCAGCGCGTCGCCCTCGCCCGCGCGCTGGCGACCAAGCCGTCGCTACTGCTGCTCGACGAGCCGCTCTCCAATCTCGATGCCTCCCTGCGCGAGGAGATGCGCTTCGAGCTGCGCGCCCTCCAGAAAAACATCGGCCTGACAACGCTTTACGTCACCCACGACCAGGACGAGGCCCTCGTCCTCGCCGACCGCATCGTGGTGATGAACAAGGGCCGCATCGAGCAGGTGGGCACGCCGGAGGAGGTCTATCGCACCCCGGCCAGCCGCTTCGTCGGCAGCTTCATCGGCATCGCCAACCTGATCGAGGGCGAGGTCGATGCCGTCGATCGCGGCGCCGGCAAGGTCCGCATCGCGCTCGACGGCGGCGACCGTCTGTGGAGCCGGGCGCCCGCGCGCTGGCTTGCCGACGCGGCCCCGGGCAGCCGCGCCACCGTGCTGCTGCGGCCGGAGGATTTGCGCCTCGAGCAGCCGCAAACCCCTGATCAGGAACGCGGAATCGAGGCGTCGTTCCTCGCGGAATCCTTCCTCGGCAATCGCTATGAGCTGAAGTTCCGCGCCGGCACGACACCGCTGCGGGTGCAGACGCGCCGCCGCGGCACCTTCGTCGATGGCCGCGCCCGGCTCTGGGTCCGGCCAGGCAGCGCGTGGGTGGTGGCATGAGCGAGATCACCGCCTCCCACCGGCTGGTCGGCGACAGCCCCGCGACCAGCCTGCCGCTGCTGCGGCGGCTGTCGACGCTCCAGCCGGTCCGCTTCCTCGTCATCGGCGGCTCCATCGCTATCCTCTTGGCATTGATCGCTTATCCGCTGGCGCTGCTCGCCGGCTACAGCTTCGTCGATGCCCATGGCAACGTGACCTTCGACACCTTCGAGAAGGCCTTCGCCCGTCGCGGCATGTGGCAGGCGACGGTGAATTCCGGCTGGCTTGTGCTGTTCGTGACCGTCGGCGCCTGCGCGCTCGGCGTGCCGCTCGCCTGGATCGTCGCCCGCACCGACGCGCCGGGCAAGGCGCTGGTGACGTTGTCGGCCGGCATCTCCTTCGTGATCCCGACCTTCATCTCGGTGATCTCGTGGATCTTCCTCGCCGCCCCGAACTCGGGCTATCTCAACAGGTTGGCGGTGGAATATCTCGGTTTCAGCACCGCGCCGCTCAACATCATGAGCTTCGGCGGCCTGGTCTTCATCGAGATCGTCGGCGTCTATCCGCTGGTGTTCTTCGCGGTCAGCGCCGCCCTGCACAATATCGATGCCAGCCACGAGCAGGCGGCCCGCGTGCTCGGCGCCAGCCGGCTGCGCACCACGCTGACGGTAACGCTGCCGCTGGTGCGCCCGGCCATCCTCTCCGCGGTGATCCTCGTCATGCTGGACGCGCTGTCCTCCTTCGGCGCGCCGGCGGCGATCGGCACCATGGCGAATTTCTCGGTCATCACCACCAAGATCTACGACTTGCTGAAGTTTCCGCCGCAGTTCAACTACGCGGCGGCGGTGGCGATGCCGATCCTGATCGTCACCGCGCTCAGCCTGCTGATCCAGAAATACGCCATCCGCACCGAGAATTTCCGCACTCTCACCGGCAAGGCGAGCGCCGACCAGATCACCACGCTCGGCCGCTGGCGCTGGCTGGCAGGCGGCTTCTGCCTGCTCGTCGCCTTCGGCACCGCCGTGCTGCCGGTCGGCGCGCTGGTGCTGCTGTCGCTGCTCTCCTCCTTCGGCGCGCCGATCAGCCTCGATAACCTCGTGACCAAGCATTACGGGCTGATCTTCGACGAGGATTTCGTCGCCCGCGCCTCGATCATCCATTCGATGCTGCTGGCGCTGGCCACCGCCACGGTCTGCGCGACGCTCGGGCTGGTGCTCGGCTGGGTGGTGGAGCGCTTCCGCTTCTTCGGCCGCGAGGTGATCTCCTTCCTCGTCATGATCGCCTATGGCTTCCCCTCCATCGCCTATGCGGTGGGGATCCTGATGGGCTATGTCGACCTGTTCTACGGCACGCTGACGCTGATCCTCATCGCCTATGCCGGCAAGCTGCTGCCAATCGCCTTCGTGCTGGTGAGGAACGGCATCCAGCAGCTCTCCACCGATCTGGAGGAAGCCGCGCGCATCTCCGGCGCCGGCTGGCTGCGCTCGATCCGGGACGTGACCTTCCCGCTGGTGCGCGGCGCGGTCGGCATCGCCTGGGTGCTGATGTTCTCGCTCAGCCTGCGCGAGCTCTCCATGTCGGCGATCCTCGCCCAGTCGGACACCCAGGTGATGCCGACCGTGGTGTTGCAGTTCATCGAGGACGGCGCCGTCGAGCTCGCCGCCGCGCTCGCCGTGATCATCGTCGCGGTCAGCCTGACCATGCTCGGCCTCATCCGCCTCTTCACCCGCAAGAAGACGGCCGTCGTCAGCTAGCGGAGAAATCTCCATGACCCTGCACACCCCCGCCTCCGAACGCTTCGACGAAGCGTTCGACGTCCTCGTCGTCGGCTTCGGCTTCGCCGGCGGCGCCTCCGCCATCGCCGCCCACGATGCCGGCGCTCGCGTGCTGCTAATCGAGAAGCAGCCCGATCCCGGCGGCATCTCGATCTGCGCCGGCGGCGGCATCCGCACCGTCGTCGAGCCGGAGGGCGCGCGCACCTATCTGCGTCACACCGTCGGGCCGGATGTGCCGGACGATGTGCTCGACACCGTCGCCGGCGGCATGGCGGAGCTGGAGCCCTATTTCCGCGGCCTCGCCAAGGTGAACGGCGCGCAGATCGAGGTGCACCGGCGCGTCGCCAACTACCCCTTCCCCGGCCACGACGCCTTCGGCACCGTCGAGGTGCTGTCGATCCCCGGCTTCGACGCGCGCACCGAATATCCGCATGTGCGCGGACGGCTGCGCGGGCCGAACGTGTTCAAGCTGGTGCACGACAATGTCCGCGCCCGCGGCATCGAGGTGCGGCTGAACACGGCGGCGGAACGGCTGATCCTCGGCCCGGATGGCGGCGTGCTTGGCGCCGAGATCCGTGAGGACGGCCAGTTGAAGCGCATTGCCGCCCGGCGCGGCGTCATCCTCGCCTCCGGCGGCTTCGAGGCGGCACCGGAAATCCAGCGCAAATACTGGCAGATCCGCCCGGTTCTGCCGGTGGCCACGCGCAGTAATACCGGCGACGGGCTGCGCATGGCGCAGGCGGCCGGCGCCGACCTCTGGCACATGTGGCACTTCCACGGTTCCTACGGCTTCCGCCACCCAGACCCGGCCTATCCCTACGGCCTGCGCGTCAAGAAGGTGCCGGACTGGACGCCGCAGCTGCAGGAGCCGGATGTACGCCTGTCCTGGATCGTGCTCGACCGCCAGGGCCGGCGCTTCATGAACGAATACCAGCCCTATCTGCAGGACACCGGCCACCGTCCGCTCGACCAGTACGATGCGCAGACGCAGCGTTTCCCGCGCATCCCGGCCTTCCTGGTCGTCGACGAGGAGGGGCGCAAGCTCTACCCGCTCGGCCAGACCGTACTGAACGACCGCACGGTGGAGCCCTATGAGTGGAGCGACGACAATCTGAAGGAGGTCGGCAACGGCATCCTCAAGCGGGCCGACAGCGTCAAGGAGCTCGCCGTGCTCATCGGCGCCGATCCCGCGGCGGTCGCCGAAAGCCTCGCGCGCTGGAACGCCGCGGTGGAGGACGGCCGCGACGGCGATCACAACCGCCCCGCCGGGACGCTGTTCCCGGTGAAGAACCCGCCCTTCTATGTCGGCGAGCTGTGGCCGGTGGTCAGCAACACCCAGGGCGGCCCGGCGCATGATGCGCGCCAGCGCGTCGTCACCCCGCACGGCACGCCGATCCCCCGCCTCTACGAGGCCGGCGAGATCGGATCCATCTGGGGCTTCCTCTATCTCGGCGCCGGCAACCTCGCGGAGTGTTTCGTCACCGGCCGGATCGCCGGCCGCGAAGCGGCGAGCGAACGTCCCTGGGCCAGTTCCCCCGAGCTGACCACCGCCTGACGCGACTTCAAGGATCCTGTGAATGACTGCCCGCAAGCATATGGCGCTCGGCGCCTTTCTCTATCCCACCGGCCACCATGCCGCCGCCTGGCGCCACCCGCAGGCGCAGGCCGATGCCGGCATCAACTTCAGGCACTACGCCCAGATCGCGCAGCAGGCCGAGGCGGCGAAATTCGACCTGCTGTTCCTGGCCGACAGCGCCGGGGCGCGCGGCGAGGATTGGGGGGCGCTCGCCCGCTTCTCCACCCATTATGTCGCGCAGTTCGAGCCGCTGACCCTGCTCGGGGCGCTGGCGGCGGTCACCGAGCGCATCGGCCTCGTCGCCACCGCCTCCACCACCTATAACGAACCCTATGTCCTGGCGCGGAAATTCGCCTCGATCGACCATATCAGCGGCGGCCGCGCGGGGTGGAACCTCGTCACCTCCGGCAATGAGGGCGAGGCCTATAATTTCGGCCGCGACACGCATCCCCCGCATGACGAGCGCTACCGCCGCGCCACCGAATTCCTCGCCGTGGCGGAGGGATTGTGGGACAGCTGGGAGGACGACGCCTTCTCCCGCGACAAGGAAAGCGGCGTCTTCTTCGATCCCGAGAAGGTCTACAGCCTCGATCATCGCGGCGAATTCTTCGCGGTGCGCGGCCCGCTGAACATTCCCCGCTCGCCGCAGGGCTGGCCGGTGCTGGTGCAGGCCGGCTCGTCCGAGGCCGGCAAGGAACTCGCCGCCGCGTCGGCCGAGGTGGTGTTCACCGCCCAGCAGACGCTCGCCGCCGCCCAGGCCTTCTATCGCGACGTGAAGGCGCGCGCCCTCGCCCATGGCCGCGCGCCGGACGAGGTGAAGATCCTGCCGGGTATCTTTCCAGTGGTCGGCCGCACCGAGGCGGAAGCGAAGGCGAAATTCGAGGAACTGCAGAACCTCATCCACCCGGATGTCGCGCTGTCGATCCTCGAACACCGGCTCGGCATCCCGCTGCGCCATTTGCCGCTCGACGGACCGCTGCCGAAGGACATCCCGCTCACCAATGCGGCGCAAAGCCGGCAGGCGCTGCTGCTGGAACTCGCCGAGCGCGAGGGCCTGTCGATCCTGCAGCTCGGCCTGCGGGTCGCCGGCGCGCGCGGCCACTGGCAGGTGGTCGGCACGCCCGAGCAGATCGTCGACGTGATGGAGGAGCGCTTCCTCAACGAGGGCGCCGACGGCTTCAACGTCATGCCGCCTTATCTTCCCGGCGGGCTCACCGACTTCATCGAGCTGGTGATCCCCGAACTGCGCCGCCGCGGCCTGTTCCGCACCGATTATGAAGGCCGCACGCTGCGCGAGCATCTCGGCCTGAAGCGCCCGGCGCGCCACCACAAGCACAACAAGGCGATCGAGAGCATCGGCCACGCCGCCGATGCGCCGGCCGCCGCCTGACAGACATCACCCGTTTCGGAGAATTAGAGATGCTCATCGACAAGCGCAGCCTCATCAAGGGTGCCGCCGCCCTCGCTTTCGCCGCCGGCCTCGCCGCGCCGCTCACGTCTGCACGCGCGGACACGCTGCCCGAGCGCTTCGCCAACCTCTACGAGGCGGCGAAGAAGGAAGGCCAGGTGGTCTTCTATACTTCCTACCGGCAGGAGACGAGCACGGCGGTCCTGGAGTTCTGGCGCAAGAACTTCCCCGATGTGAAGCTGAACATCGTCCAGAAGCAGACGCTCGACCTCATCCCCACCATCGAGGCGGAAAAGGCGGCCGGCCGCACCAACCCGGACGTGGTGTTCATCTCCCAGCGCTTCATCCTCGACGACTGGAAGAAGCGCGGCTACCTGACGCCCTACAAGGTGCGCGACTTCGACAAGATCGGCGGCAACTACAGGGATGCCGACGGCAACTACCTCGCCACCGCCGCCACCCTGCTCTCCGCCGCCTACAACCCGAAGGTCTTCCCCGATCCGTCGGTGCTGCCGAAGAAGATCACCGACTTCCTCGATCCCAAGTGGAAGGGCAAGATCGTCTTCTCCGATCCGCGCTCGGCCGCCTCGCAGCTCACCTGGTTCCAGACGCTGCTCGCGCACAACATCATCACCTGGGACACCATCAAGGGCTTTGCGGCGCAGGACTTCCTGTTCACCCGCGGCAATGCGGAATCGGTGCGCCTGCTGGTCGCCGGCGAGCGCGATCTGTCGCCGCTGATCTCCTCGCAGAACGTCGTCACCGCCAAGGAGCGCGGCCAGAGCATCGAGGCCTATATCCTCGACGAGGGCGTCGTCACCAACGAGAACTACCTGTCGATCTTCAAGGGCGGCCCGAACCCCGAAGCCGCCAAGCTGCTGATCGAGGTGCTCACCAGCGCCGAGGGGCAGGAGATCGTGGCCAATGCCGGCTCCTACATCCCCACCCACCCGGACGCCAAGACCCCGGCCGGCCTGCCCAAGCTGGCCGACATCAAGGTGATCGTCGCGGATCAGGACATCGGCGGCGACGCCTCGCAGAAGTTCCTCGAGCAGTTCGACGCGGTGTTCAACCGCCAGTGACGCGTTCCGGCCCTCCCGTCCTGGGGAGGGCCGCTTTTCCTGCAGGTTCCCGACATGCCCCGCGCCTTCCCGCGCCTCGACGCCGCCGCCCTCCATGCCCGCCTGAAAAGGGAGGCCGAAATCGCCCTCCTCGACGTGCGCGAGGAAGGCATTTTCGGCCAGCGCCACCTTCTCGCCGCCTCGAACGCGCCGCTCTCGCGCCTGGAGCGAATCGTGCCGCCGCTGGTGCCGCGCCTCGCCACTCCCATCGTGCTGGTCGACGACGACGAGACGCTCGCCGAGCGTGCCGCGCTCCTCCTTGCGCAGGCCGGCTATGGCGACGTCGCGATCCTCGCCGGCGGTGTGTCCGCCTGGGCATCGGCCGGCTTCGAACTGTTCGGCGGGGTGTATGTGCCCAGCAAGGCCTTCGGCGAATTCGTCGAAATCACCTACAACACCCCGCACATCGACGCGCAGGAGTTCGAGGCCCGCCGCAAGGCCGGCGAGGACATCGTGCTGCTCGATAGCCGCCCCTTCGACGAGTACAGCTGGATCACCATTCCCGGCGCCATCGATTGCCCCGGCGGCGAGCTCGTGCTGCGGGTGCGCGAGAGCGTGCCGAGCGACGACACGCTGATGGTGGTCAATTGCGGCGGCCGCACCCGTTCGATCATCGGGGCGCAGGTGCTGATCGATGCCGGGCTGCCCAACAAGGTGGTGTCGCTGAAGAACGGCACGCAGGGCTGGCATCTCGCCGGCCTGGAGGTCGAGCGCGGCGCCAGCACCGTGGCGCCGCTGCCGGCGCCGGCGGCGCAGGACTGGGCGCGCGAGGCGGCGGCGCGGCTCGTCGAGCGCTATCGGATCCCGGTGATCGACACGGCCACGCTCGCCGGCTTCGAAGCGGAGCGGGAGGCCGTCACCCTCTACCTCTTCGACGTGCGCGACCCGGCGGAATACCGCGCCGGCCACCGCCCCGGCTTCCTGCCGGCCCCCGGCGGCCAGCTGGTGCAGGCGACGGACACGTTCATCGCCGTCCGCCGCGCGCGCATCGTGCTCGCCGACACCGATGGCGTGCGGGCCCGGACCACCGCGGCCTGGCTCGTGCGCATGGGCTTCGATCATGTCTTCGTGCTGGACGAGGCCGCCGGCACCGGCGCGGTGGAAACCGGCGAGGCCCCGGACGCGCTCCTCGGCCTCCCGGCCGCCCGCGTCGAGGAACTCGCGCCGGCCGACCTCGCCGGGCTGCTCGAAGGCGCGCAGGCCGTGGTGGTCGACCTCGGTTCGACGCGCGACTATCGGGCCGGCCACATTCCCGGCGCGTGGTTCGCCATCCGTGCCCGCCTCGGCGAGGACGCCGCGAAGCTGCCGCCGGCGTCCCTCTGCGTGCTGACCTCGCCCGACGGCCTGTTCGCCCGGCTTGCTGCCGCCGAACTCGCCGCCGCGACCGGCACCCCGGTGAAGGCGCTCGCCGGCGGCACAGCGGCATGGAAGGCGGCCGGCTTCCCGCTGGAGAGCCAGCCGGAATACCTCGCCTCGGCGCCCGACGACGTGTTCCTCAAGGCCTTCGAGCGCCGCGACAGGCGCGAGGAGGCCATGCGCGACTACCTGCAATGGGAGCTGGACCTCGTCGAGCAGGTACGGCGCGACGGCACCCTCTCCTTCCGCCTCTGACCGATACCAGGGATCATCACATGAGTTCTGCCGATAGCCGCCCGCTCGCCGGAAAAGTCGCACTGGTTACCGGATCGGCCCGACGCATCGGCCGCGAAAGTGCCCTGCTGCTGGCGCGGGAGGGCGCGCATGTCGTCGTCCACGCGCGGTCCTCGCGCGAGGAGATCGAAGCGGTCGCCGCCGAGATCCGCGCCGGGGGCGGACGGGCCACCGCGCTCCTCGCCGACATCACCGTGGAAGCCGAGGCGCAGGGGCTGGTCGACGCCATCCTCGGCGAGACCGGACGCCTCGATATCCTGGTGAACAATGCCGCGATACGCGGCGAGAAACCGTTCACCGAGCTGGATCTTGCGGCGTTCCGCGCCGTCTATTCCGTCATCGTGGAAGGCGCCTTCCTCGTCACCCGGGCCGCGGTCCCGGCCATGCTGAAGAACGGCTTCGGCCGCATCGTCACCATCGGCGGGGTGAGCGCGCATAGCGGCGTGTCCCACCGCGTGCATGTGGCCACCGCCAAGGCGGCGCTGGTCGGCTTCACCAAGGCGCTGGCGATCGAGTTCGGCGCGCAGGGCATCACCGCCAACATCGTGGTGCCCGGCCGCATCGGGGGGACGCGCTCCAGGACCTCCGGCGCCGGCGGTGCCTTTCCCGGCGGCGGCTATTTGCCGGTCGGCCATGAAGGCGCGCCGCGCAACGTCGCAGAGATCGTCCGCACACTGGCATTGCCGTCCGGCGATTTCATCACCGGGCAGACCATCCATGTGAATGGCGGCATGTACCTGCCATAGGCGCGACGGTGGAAGCCGCTTGCGGCGGGCTGCCCTTCCCGCCGATCGGCAGGCCGCGCCCGTTCAGTCGTTGCCCTTGAGCGCCCACCAGACGCCGCTCACGCCGACGATCAGCAGATAGAGCAGCACGGCCGCCAGCGCGACCAGCGGAACGGACAGCAACCCGATCAATATCAGCGACATCGTTTCGATCATCGAATCCACCCTGCACATTCGGGACATGGCAGGCAAGCGCGACGAGCGTCCCCAGATCACCACGCCCGCCCGGCGGGAAGGACGACCTGCCCGACGGCGACAGACCCGCGCCCCTATTGGAAAACCGACCCGCTCCCGCGTTGCCAAAATTAAAGGTACTATGAAGTTTCTCAATTCGCTGTCAGTATGCCCGGGCATTTGAGGATCTGGGATGGAGTGACGGCTCCATGTCAGCACGGGCCAGGCCATTGCTCCCACCCCCTGCGGAGCGATGCGTCTGGCCCGACTTTTCAGTAGGTGATGATGATGCGTTCCGGTTCTGGATGGCAGCATTGCTGGGTGGTTCTGCTCCTTGTCGGCTATGCCGCCACCGCATCCGCCGCTCGCTCGCAAACGCTCGATCAGGCGCTCGTCTCGGCCTACGACGCCAACCCGTCATTGAACTCCCAGCGCGCGGCCACCCGCGCCACCGACGAATATGTGCCGATCGCGCTGGGCGGCTACCGGCCGCAGGTATTCGGCAGCGCGTCGATCGGCACGCAATGGGTGGAGGGGCGCTACAACACCGGGACCGGGAACGGCTCCGTCACCTCCCACTACAAGACGGATCCCTCGAGCATCGGCATCACCATCAGCCAGACCATCTATGACGGGCTGAAAACCGCCAATTCCGTCCGCGGCGCCGAATCCCAGGTGAAGGGTCAGCGCGAGCTGCTGCGCAACACCGAGCAGACGGTGCTGCTGGATGCCGCCACCGCCTATATGAACGTGCTTCAGAACTCCGCCCTCGTCGACCTGCGCAAGCAGAACCTCGCGGCCTTCCAGGAAGAATTGCGGTCGGCACGCGAACGCTTCGCTGTCGGCGAGATCACCCGCACCGATGTCGCCCAGGCGGAAGCCAGCGTCGCCAATGCGCAGAGCACGCTGGCCGAGGCCACCGCCAACCTCAACACCGCCGGCGCGGTATTTTTCCAGGTCACCAGGCTGAAGGCGAGCAAGCTGGCGCCCGGCCGGCCGATCGACCCGATGCTGCCGAAATCTCTCGATGCGGCCGTGGCCATGGGCCTGTCGCGGCACCCCGCCATTCTGGCCGCGCAATATGCGGTGGATCAGGGGCAGGCCAATGTGAAGGTGTCCGAGGCGGCGCTGTCGCCGACCCTCACGCTCAATGGAGAGGCCGCCTCGCAATATAATTACTACGACGACGGCGACCCGGTCGCGCGCGGCACCAGCGCCGCGGCGACGCTGAACCTCTCCGTGCCGATCTACCAGGGCGGTTCGGAATTCGCCAATATCCGCGAGAGCAAGGAACTGCTCAGCCAGTCGCGCATCGAGGTCGACGTGAACCGCGATCAGGTGCGGGCAAACGTCGTGCAGTACTGGGGTGCGCTGGTGGCGGCAAAGGACGCCATCGAATCGGCGCAGGCCTCGGTGGCCGCCAACGAGATCGCGCTGCGCGGCGTGCGCCAGGAATGGCGGGTCGGCCAGCGCACCACGCTCGACGTGCTGAACGCCCAGACCGCGCTGTTCGACGCGCGGGCCAGCCTCGTCACCGCCCAGCGCGACCGGGTGGTCGCCTCCTATGCGGTGCTGTCCTCGGTAGGCGAACTCAGCGCGACCCGGCTGAAGCTGAAGGTCGCGACCTACAATCCGAAGATCCACTACAACCAGGTGCGCGACGCCTGGATCGGCGTGCGCACTCCCGGCGGACAGTAATGCGGGAAGGCGGCGCCCCGTGTCGGATTTCCCTTCCCCCCGCGACAGGACGTGTCTCGCCTGATGACCATCGCCATCCCAGCCTGCTGCAAGCGACATGACGCCTGATCCCGCGACCTCGCCACGCAAGCGGCGGGTGATGATGCGCCCGGCCCCCGAAGCCTGCCGCTACCGGACCGGGGGCGGTGCGGCGATCGATGGCCACGACGCGCGGTTCTGCTGCCGGCGATGCGGGCATGTCAGCCCGCTCATATGTGGGCTGAGCGCGACGGAGATCGCCCGCGGAATGCCCTGCCCGCTCTGCAACCCGTAAGCACCGCAAGCCGCCGAAACGACTGCGGAACGCATGCCGACGGGGTCGGCATACCCACTCGGCGACCCCGCAGATCCGGCCGGCACATGCTGGACCGGGTCTCAATCCGAAGTGAAATCGGTGGACGTGCTGAGGTCTCGCCAGCGCTGCACTTCCTCCAGCCGGACGCGATCGGCCTCGACGAGGGCGCGGAAGGCATCGCTGCCGAGCGCCAGCCGAAGCGGCGGCCTGTCCATGGCGGCGAGTTGCAGCACCGCGGCGGCGGCTCGCCGCGGATCGCCCGGCTGACGACCGTTGAAATCCCGTTGCATGCGCGCGGCCGCGCCGACCACCGCGTCATATTCGGGGCGCCCCTCCCGGATGGTGGTGGACGAGCCGGCGAAGTCGGTTCGAAATCCCCCCGGCTCCAGAATGGTGACGGCGACGCCGATCAGTGCCATCTCGCGGGCCAGCACCTCGGAAAACCCTTCCACTCCCCATTTCGCCGCCGAATATGCC
Organism: Ancylobacter oerskovii; assembly: GCF_018390555.1. GTDB lineage: Bacteria > Pseudomonadota > Alphaproteobacteria > Rhizobiales > Xanthobacteraceae > Ancylobacter > Ancylobacter oerskovii. The sequence continues at coordinate 537,390 of NZ_JAHBGB010000006.1, forward strand.
GCCCGCCCGGGAGCGCCGATCCGGCCTCCCACCGAGGAAAACTGGATGATGTGGCCGGCACGCTGGGCACGAAGGACGGGTATCGCCGCCTTGGTGACGATGATCGTCCCGAACAGGTTGGTGTCGATCTGCTGCCGGAAGTCGGCCAGATCGGTGTCTTCGACGGATCCGATATTGCCGTAGCCGGCATTGTTCACGACGATGTCCAGGCGACCGAACGCGGCCACGGCCGCTGCGACCGCGGCCTTTGCCGCGCCGTCGTCGGTGACATCCAGCGGGACGGGCAGGATGGCTTTCCCGTGGATGTCCACGAGATCGCGCAGGCCCGCGGGATCGCGAGCGGTGGCCACGACGCGATGCCCGTTCTCCAGGGCGGCCTCCACGATGGCGCGCCCCAGCCCCCGCGTGCTGCCGGTAACGAACCAGACCTTCGACATGACGACCTCTCCCTGTCGCGGGCGCACGCCCCGACCGACAGGACATCATCGCCGCCCGGGCATCTCGCCCGCAGCGGCAGCCGTCGTCTTTCACCGATGCCCGGCACACCGCCGGATGAGGGGAGGACGATCAGCGAGGTTGCCCATCGATGATCGTCGACAAGCAACCAGGCGAGCGGGACCAAAGCTGACCATGATGCTCTATGACAACGTCACCAGGATGCACCCGCGCAGCGCCAATCGGGGTGGCAATCAGGGACGTGCCATTGGATGCAGGCTCACCCGACATCTGAAGTTGCACCCAATCCGGGATGGGAGACCCGTCATTGATCCAATTGCGAACGTCTGCGAGCTCAAAGCGTTTTTGATGAAGTATCATTTCCATATCTCCTGAAAGGCCCGCGAGCACCACGCTGGCGAGCGATCAGGGCGTGCCTCCCGAACGTGCGATCTGGATGACCTGTGGCCGCGGATCACGACGGAAGGAGGCGGAACGAGCTGATGCTGGAAATCATAAGCTCGACGCGCTATATGACTATCTACATGGTCAGGAACGTGACATGGATGCGATCAATCTGGCGGACGCCAAAGCCCATCTGAGCGAACTGGTCGACCGGGTCGAGGCAGGCGATTCGATCGACATTACCCGTCGCGGCAAGCCGGTCGCGCGGCTCACCGCCGTGGCAAGGCCACGCAAGCCGATCGATGCCGCGCTGCTTCAATCGCTGACGGCAGCGATGCCGCCACAGTCCCAGAGTGCTGCCGATCTCGTGCGGTCGATGCGGGATGGCGATCGCTACTGATGCTGTATCTCGACACGTCGCTGATCGTTGCGGCGCTCTCCAATGAAGCGATGACGCCGCGCGTTCAGACTTGGCTGGCGGAACAGGACCCGGCGCAGTTCCTGATCAGCGACTGGACCGTCACCGAGATGTCGTCGGCCATGGCGATCAAGCTGCGGACCGGACAGATCAACCTGGAGCAACGCGCCGCGGCGCTCGCCATGTTCAACAAGCTGGTCGCCGAGAGCTTCACCGTGCTGCCCGTGACGGGTGGGCATTTCCGGGCGGCGGCGAGGTTTGCCGATCAGCATGCCCTTGGGCTTCGTGCGGGAGACGCGCTGCATCTTGCTGTCGCCTCGGAGCATGGCGCCACAGTGCACACGCTCGACCAACGGCTTGCCGACGCCGGACCGGCGCTCGGTGTGCCGGCGCAATTGCTGGCATGATCCGGGCCTTCCCCATCTTGGCCGGTCCCTTCGGAAGTCGCCATGGCCGGGGACTGGTCCAATGCCGGTCTCCTTCGCCAACCGCCTGGTGAGCTTGCGGGTCTGTCCCGACCGGAGCGTCGTCGAGGGGCAGGTGATCTGCGAGCATCAAAGGTGTTCGCGCACTCTCCCATGATTGCCAGAGTCGCACCGGCCGGAATAGCGAGGCCACGGATCGGCCGCCGGAAAATGGCGTCAGACCTTTGGCGACGAGAGGCTTCCGCGGAACTCGCCTCTTACGTTGGGTCAAAAAAATGTGTATTTTCTGATCGCTTTTCAGAGACCGCCCATCCACGCGACGAAAGGGCAGCTCCATGGCGATCAGCTATGTCTATACCGGCCAACCGATGAACGGGACGGCCAATGATGATTTCGTCATCGGCTTCAAGGGATCGACCGGCACCGACAACAATACGATCAACGGAAACGGCGGTGACGACTGGGTGATGGCCGATAGCAGCGACACCTGGATTCCGAACGCCTCCTATCTCAACGGTTCCATCGCCAACGCCTTCAATCTCGAAACGCTGACCAGCACGTGGACGACCAGCGAAAATCCGCTGATCGGAAACAGTACCATTCCACACACCACGGTGATCGCCGAGGCGACGATCGGCCAGAGCGAATTCTACCGGGTTGCGGTTGGCGCCGGCCAGACCATCACGATCGACATCGATTTTGGCAGCCAGACGTCGATCGGCGTGACGCGCGATCTGGTGATCGAGCTTCAAGACAGTCTGGGCAATATCATCGCCACGGCGGACGACAGCCTGGTCACGGATGGCGGGCTGGGTTCCTTCCCGTCCACGGCCGGCAGCATATCGTCCTACGATCCCTATCTTTCCTACACTCTGGCCAATGCCGGCATCTATTACATCAATATCCGGCCCTTCGGCGGCGGGCCCGGCTCGACCTTTACCGAAAACAACACTTTCCTGATGAACCTATCGGTGACTGGCCACGCGGCCAGCGCGACGAACCCGGTCATGGGCAGCGACATCGTTAATGGCGGTGCCGGCAATGATTCGCTGTTCGGCCAGGGCGGCGGCGACACCATCAATGGCGGCACGGGCGACGACTTCATTGATGGCGGCAGCGGCATCGACACCATCAGCGGCGGCGACAACAACGACACGATCTATGGCGGTAACGGCAGCGAGGAGAATGTGCATGGTGACAATGGCGATGACATTCTCTATTCGGGCGGGGAAGGTCATTACTACGGAGACGCCGGAAACGACAGAATCTATGCTGGTGAGACCCAGGGAATAAACGAATTCCTTGATGGCGGCACGGGCGTCGATACGCTCGATACCACCAGCTGGAACGGCCTCTATGTGATCGATATGGTGACCGGCGCGACCAATTTCGGCGAAAGCTTCACCAATTTCGAAAACCTGATTGCCGGCAACGGCAGCGACACGATCACCGGCACCTCGGCGGCCAATATCATCAAGGCCGGCGGCGGCACGGACACGGTCCTCGCCGGCGCGGGCGATGACGAGGTCGCGGGCGGCGCGGGCGACGATACCCTCGATGGCGGAGATGGGAGTGACACGCTGGACTATTCGGCCAGCAACGCCGCCGTCACGATATCGCTTGCCATCGAAACGGCAAGCGGCGGCCACGCCCAGGGAGACACGTTCGCCAATTTCGAGAATGTGATCGGCAGCGTTCTCGGCGACATCTTGTCCGGCGATGTCGGCAGCAATGTCCTCACCGGCGTGGAAGGCAACGACATTCTCTATGGCGATGCGGGCAACGACATGCTGAACGGCGGTCTCGGCAACGACGTCCTCTATGGCGGCATCGGCCGGGACGGGCTCAATGGCAATAGCGGCGCCGACCGCTTCGTCTTCAAGTCCGTCAGCGAGATGAGCACCTCTTCGGCGCTGCGGGACTATATCGCCGACTTTTCCCATGCCGAGGCCGACAAGATCGATCTGTCCGGGATCGATGCCAACACCGCTGCTTCCGGCAACCAGGCCTTTACCTTCATCGGCCCGGCGGGCTTCCACGGCGTCATTGGCGAGTTGCGCACCGCGACCACCAGTGCCGGCACCGAGGTCTATGGCGACATCAATGGCGATGCGGTGGCCGATTTCGACATCCACCTCAAGCCGATGGCCCTGGTCGCCAGCGATTTCATCCTGTGAGGTCTCGACAGGAGGCGGCCTGCTTCGCCCCCTCCCTCCGCTCGATCCAGCCCCGGCTTGTCAGCCGGTGCGCCTCATGACGGCATGTGAAACGGCCGTTCGCCGTGCCGAAGGGGCGAGCCGGCCAACATATGGCTGGCTCGACAGGTCGCGCTACTCGGCGGCGGTCATCCGGCTGCGCGTGGCCATGAGCGGGTCGGCCACCGTGCCGGTCTCCTCCATGTCCTTCTCGAGGCGACGAACTCGTCGTTCATGATCGCCCGGACATTGAAGTCCTCATGGGCGATGATGCCGTGGACGCGCCGGCGCTGCATGCCCATATTGCCGCCGTCATAGATCGGCAGCACCGAGGCCTCGCGCAGATATTTGCCGAACTTGTGCTCGGTGCTGAGGCTGTTGACATCCACCACCTGGACGCGGACGAAATCGGTGCCCCAGACGCTGCACATGATACCGCAAACATGCCGCTTGATCGCGAACCTCAGCAGGTACTCGTGGATCTGGACGACCTCAAGGCGCCCCTCCACCGAGCGAATAGGTAATGCAGCGTTAGTTCACTATGGAATATAGGTCACGGCTCTAGAGTGCAAAGTAATATTCGGTATATATCGTAGACAATTGCAAATATGATACCAAAATAGATACTCTACGCTACGCTTATATACGCCACAACACTACCCCTCATTCCCACTCGATGGTCCCGGGTGGCTTCGACGTCACATCGTAGACCACGCGGTTCACGCCCTTCACCTCGTTGACGATGCGCGTCGCCACGCGGCCGAGGAAAGCCATGTCGAACGGGTAGAAATCCGCCGTCATGCCGTCCACCGAGGTCACCGCGCGCAGGCCCACCACATAGTCATAGGTGCGGTAGTCGCCCATCACGCCCACCGTCTTCACCGGCAGGATCACCGCGAAGGCCTGCCAGATGGCGTCATAGAGCCCGGCGCGACGGATCTCCTCCAGATACACCTCGTCGGCGAGACGCAATATGTCGAGCTTCTCGCGGGTGATCTCGCCCGGGCAGCGGATCGCCAGACCCGGCCCCGGGAAGGGATGGCGGCCGACGAACACTTCCGGCAGGCCGAGCTCGCGGCCGAGCGCGCGCACCTCGTCCTTGAACAGCTCGCGGAGCGGCTCGACGAGCTTCATGTTCATCCGCTCGGGAAGGCCGCCGACATTGTGGTGGCTCTTGATCGTCACCGACGGGCCGCCGGTGAACGACACGCTCTCGATCACGTCCGGATAGAGCGTGCCCTGGGCGAGGAACGCTGCGCCGCCGATCTTCTTCGCCTCGTCCTCGAACACGTCGATGAACAGCTTGCCGATGGTCTTGCGCTTCACCTCGGGGTCGGTGACGCCCTCGAGTGCCTTGAGGAACAGCTCCTCGGCGTCCACATGCACCAGCGGGATGTTGTAGCTGTCGCGGAACAGCGTCACCACCTTCTGCGCCTCGCCGAGACGCAACAGGCCGTGGTCGACGAAGACGCAGGTGAGCTGGTCGCCGATCGCCTCATGGATCAGCACCGCCGCGACGGAGGAGTCCACGCCGCCGGACAGGCCGCAGATCACCTTTTCGGTGCCCACCTGCTCGCGGATGCGCTTGATCGCCTCCTCGCGGAAGGCCTTCATCGTCCAGTCCGACTTCAGCCCGACGATGTTGTGCACGAAATTGGCGAGCAGCTTGCCGCCATCCGGCGTGTGCACCACCTCGGGATGGAACATGGTGGTGTAGTACTGCCGGCCCTCATCGGCGGCGATGGCGAAGGGCGCGTTCTCCGAGGTGGCGATGACGCTGAAGCCCTCGGGCAGCTGCGTCACCCGGTCGCCATGGCTCATCCACACCGGGTAGCGCTTGCCGACTTCCCACACACCGTCGAAGAGCGGGCTCGCCGCCCTGATCTCGACATCGGCGCGGCCGAACTCGGCGGCGTGGCCGCCCTCGACGACACCGCCGAGCTGGGTGGCGAGGGTCTGCTGGCCATAGCAGATGCCGAGGATCGGCACGCCGCTGTCGAACACCGCCTGCGGGGCGCGGGGGCTGCCCTCGCGGGTCACCGAATCCGGGCCGCCGGAGAAGATCACCCCCTTCGGCTTCAGCCGCTCGAACGCCTCGGCGGCGTTCTGGAAGGGATGGATCTCGCAATAGACGCCGGTCTCGCGCACGCGCCGCGCGATGAGCTGCGTGACCTGCGAGCCGAAGTCGATGATGAGCAGGGTGTCGTGGGTGGGGGTGTCAGCGGTCTGGGTCATGGCGGGCTTCTAATCGCTGTCCTGTGTCACGTCCACAATCAAAGGCACTTCTGCAAAAGGCACGTTCGCCGTCACGCCGCGCGGGCGAGCAGGCTGACGAAGAAGCCGTCGGTGCCGGTGCGCCGCGGAGTCAGCAGCAGGCCCTCCGCGCTGGCGAGCGCCGCCTGCTTCAGCCGGATGCCGCGCTCGCCGAGCGCCAGCACGGTGTCGTCCGGCGGCACGACGGCAAAATCAGGGTGGCGGGCGAGGAATGCCCGCACCTGCCCGCCATTCTCCTCGTCCAGCAGCGAGCAGGTGACATAGGCGATGCGCCCGCCGGGCTTCACGAAGCGGACGGCGGCGTCCAGCACCTCGGCCTGGTCCTTCTGCCGCTCGGCGAGGGCGCCGGGGCGCATGCGCCACTTGGCGTCCGGGTTGCGGCGCCAGGTGCCGGTGCCGGTACAGGGTGCGTCGACCAGCACGAGGTCCATGCGCGCTTCGAGATCGGCGAGCACGTCGGTGGCACCGCGCGGGGTGCGCACCTGCACGTTGCGCACCCCGGCGCGCTGCAGCCGCTCATGGATCGGGGCGAGCCGGCGCATGTCGCTGTCATAGGCGTAGAGCTGGCCGGCATTGTCCATCAGCGCCGCGAGTTCCAGCGTCTTGCCGCCGCCGCCGGCGCACAGGTCCAGCACCTGCCCACCGCGCGGCGGCGCGGCGAGGATGGCGGCGATCTGCGAGCCCTCGTCCTGGATTTCCACCTGCCCCTTGATGAAGGCTGGCTCGGCGGTCAGCGCATGCGCCTTGCCGTCCGCCTCGAAGCCGATGCGCAGGGTTAGCGGCGACCAGTCGGTGGTGGCCGGGTTGAGGTGCGCCAGCGCCTCGGTCGCCTTCTCCGGCGCGGCCTTCAGCGTATTGATGCGCAAATCGAGCGGCGCCCGCTCGGCGAGCGCCTGTCCCTCGGCCGCCCGGGCCTCGCCGAACACCGCGGCGAGCGAGGCGTCGAGCCATTCGGGATAGTCGCCGGCGACCGGCGCCGGGGCGCCGTCGAGGCTGCCGGCCTCCAGCTTGCCGCGCTCCTCCTCGGTGAGCGGCGCCGGTCCGAAGCGCGAGCCGTCGCACAGCGCGGCAATGGCATCCACATCGAGCCCGCGCGCGAGCTTCAGAGCGCCCAGCGCCAGCGCCCGCCCCTCCTCCGCGCCCATCAGATAGGCGGCGGAGGCCTTGCGGCGCTCCACGTCATAAACCAGCGCCGCAATGGCCGCCCGATCGCCGGAGCCGGCGAAGCGATGGCCGCGGCCCCACTCCTTCAGCACCTCGGAAGCGGGGCGCCGATCGGCGGCGATGGCATTGACGATGTCGATGGCAGCGGCAAGCCGCGCGGAAGGGGTCATGTTACGATCCGACAATCACGGCACGATCGGCGCGAAGAGGATGGAGAGGGCGAAGAGGAGCCACATCGCCATCAGCGCCAGCACGCCGATGAAAAACAGCGAGAAGCGCGGCCCGATGGCATTCGGACCGCAATGAATGCCGGCATGGATCCAGCGGCTGGCCACGAAGATCCAGGCGAGGACGATATAGAGAAAGTCCGCCTTGCGCGTCACCAGCACCAGCCCGCTCAGCACATAGAACAGAACCGGCACCTCGAACTGGTTGCGCAGGCAGTTCGAGGCCTGCCGCACCTTGAGCGGCCAGACCTTTTCCTCGCCTGCCGCCGCCCCGTCACGATCGGTGACCTGCCCGCTCTTCACGGCCTGCAAGCGCAGCCACCCCAGCCGCAGCAGCACCGCGAAGGTGAGCAGCACCATCGCGAAGACCGGCAGCAGGATGGTGGTGTAGGTCATGGTCCCGAAGCCCCGAGGAGGGAGCGTGCCGCCGGGAACCCGATCCCCGGCGGCATCCTTGTCAGGTCCGCGAGGGGTAGTTCGGGCTCTCGCGGGTGATGGTCACGTCGTGGACATGGCTCTCGCGCAGGCTGGCGCCGGAGATGCGCACGAACTGCGCCTTCTCGCGGAACTCGGCCAGATCGGCGCCGCCGACATAGCCCATGGCGGCGCGCAGGCCGCCGGCGAGCTGGTGCAGCACGCCGGATGCCGGCCCCTTGTAGGGAACCTGGCCTTCGATGCCTTCCGGCACCAGCTTCAGCGTGTCCTTCACTTCCGCCTGGAAGTAGCGGTCCGCCGAGCCGCGCGCCATGGCGCCGACCGAGCCCATGCCGCGATAGGACTTATAGGAGCGCCCCTGGTACAGATAGACCTCGCCCGGGCTCTCGTCGGTGCCGGCGAGCAGCGAGCCGATCATCGCGCATTCGGCGCCGGCGGCCAGCGCCTTGGCGAGATCGCCGGAGAACTTGATGCCGCCATCGGCGATCACCGGTGTGTCGAGCTTGCTGGCTTCTTCCACCGCGCCGAGGATGGCGGTGAACTGCGGCACGCCGACGCCGGCAACGATGCGGGTGGTGCAGATCGAGCCCGGCCCGATGCCGACCTTCACCGCATCCGCCCCGGAATCGATCAGCGCGCGGGCGCCCTCGCCGGTGGCGACGTTGCCGGCCAGGATCTGCACCTTGTTGGAAAGCTGCTTGATGCGGCTCACCTGGTCGAGAACCTTGCGGGAATGTCCGTGGGCGGTGTCGACCACCACGAGGTCGACGCCGGCATCGACCAGCAGTTCGGTGCGGCGGAAGCCGTCCTCGCCCACCGTGGTGGCGGCGGCGACGCGCAGGCGCCCCTGCTCGTCCTTGGTGGCGTTGGGGTTGGCGACCGCCTTCTCGATGTCCTTCACGGTGATCAGGCCGACGCAGCGATAGTCGCCGTCCACCACCAGCAGCTTCTCGATGCGGAACTGGTGCAGCAGCTTCTTGGCTTCCGCCTGCTCGACACCCTCATTGACGGTGATGAGCCGGTCCTTGGTCATCAGCTCGGCGACCGGCTGGTCGGGATGGGTGGCGAAGCGCACGTCGCGATTGGTGAGGATGCCGACCAGCTTGCCGCCGCGCCCGTTCGGGCCGCGCTCGACCACCGGGATGCCGGAGATGGAATGCAGCTTCATCAGCGCCAGCGCGTCGGCCAGCGTCTGGTCGGGGTGGATGGTAACGGGATTCACCACCATGCCGCTCTCGAACTTCTTCACCTGCCGCACATGCTCGGCCTGCACCTCGGGATCGAGGTTGCGGTGGACGACGCCGAGGCCGCCGGCCTGCGCCATGGCGATGGCCATGCGCGACTCGGTCACGGTGTCCATGGCCGAGGACAGGATCGGCAGGTTGAGCTGGATGGTGCGGGTGACCCGCGAGCCGATATTGACCTGACCAGGCATCACATCGGACAGGCCGGGCTTCAGCAGGACATCGTCGAATGTAAGCGCTTCCCGCGCGAGGCCGTCGATCACCGGCATCGCCAACTCCCGATTTGGGGCAGGCGGGGACGACCCGCATGTGCCCGATGAATGGAATGGTCAAAGCGACACGGGCAGCAAGATCGCCCGCTCTCTTCGAGTTGGCGAGGGCTCATACCATGGCCCGGCCGCCATTCCTAGCGGTCTCGCTCTGTGCGAAACGCATTGCCGCCCCGCGTCTGGCCGCCCTTGCGAATTGCAATGACGAAGACGCGAGATGACGGAGCGACACGCTCGCGATGCGCCGGCCATATGGCTATAGAGACCTGCCGCCCTTCCGATCCGGCGATCAAGACGGATACAGCCCGTGCGCCCCGAACGTCTCGTTCCGCTCATCGTCGCCTGCGCCCTGTTCATGGAGCAGCTCGATTCGACGGTGATCTCTACCTCGCTCCCGGCGATCGCCGTCGATCTTCATGAAGATCCGATCGCACTGAAGCTGGCCCTCACCTCCTACCTGCTCAGCCTGGCCGTCTTCATCCCGGCAAGCGGCTGGTTCGCCGATCGTTTCGGCTCGCGCACGGTGTTCCGCGCCGCCATCGTCGTCTTCACCATCGGATCGCTGCTCTGCGGGCTCGCCACCTCGCTGACGGATTTCGTGATCTACCGCATCATCCAGGGCATGGGCGGGGCGATGATGGTACCGGTCGGGCGGCTGGTGATTCTGCGCACCGTCCCCAAGGGCGAACTCGTGTCGGCGCTGGCCTGGCTGACCGTCCCGGCCCTGCTCGGCCCGGTGCTCGGGCCGCCGATCGGCGGCTTCATCACCACCTACTTCGACTGGCGCCTGATCTTCTTCCTCAACATCCCCATCGGCATCGTCGGCGTGGTCCTCGCCAGCCTGTTCATCCCGGATATCCGCGAGGAGGACGTGGCCCCGTTCGACCTGCACGGCATGCTGCTCTCGAGCGTCGGCCTCGCCGGCCTCGTCTTCGGCTTCGCGCTGCTGGGGCAGCACGCGGTGGCTCCCTGGATCGCGCTGTCGGTGATCGCCGTCGGCGCCGTCGCCATGACCTTCTATGTGCGCCACGCGCGGCACACCGACCGGCCGATCCTCGATCTGACGCTGTTGAAGGTACCGACCTTCTTCGCCGGCGTGGTCGGCGCCTCGCTGTTCCGCATCGGCATCGGCGCCCTGCCCTTCCTGCTGCCGCTGATGCTGCAGCTGGGCTTCGGCATGACGCCCTTCGCCTCGGGCCTGATCACCTTCGCCTCGGCGGCCGGCGCCATGACGATGAAGCTCACGGCGGCCCCGATCATCCGCGCCTTCGGCTTCCGCCGCGTGCTGATCGTCAATTGCGTGATCGCCTCGGCCTTCATCGGCGTCTCCGCCTTCTTCCGGCCGGACATGCCGCATCTGGTCCTGATCGGCGCGCTGCTGTTCGGCGGCTTCTTCCGCTCGCTGCAATTCACCAGCACCAACGCGCTGTCCTATGCCGACATCTCCAACGAAGCGATGAGCCGCGCCACCAGCTTCGCCAGCGTGGCGCAGCAGGTGTCGATCTCCACCGGCGTCGCGGTAGCGGCGCTGATCCTCGACGGCATGCGGAGCTGGCGCGGCGACGGCACCATCCAGCTCGAGGACTTCAGCGTCGCCTTCACGGCGGTCGCGCTGATCGCCGTCTGCTCGGTGTTCTTCTATCTGCGCCTGCCGGACGACGCCGGCGCCGAACTTGCCCGCAAGCCGGGCAGCAAGCCGGCCGCGCCGACCGAGGCGCCGGGCGAGATGGGCAGCACCGCCTGATCGCGGCGGCGTCAGCCCTCGCTGTCCTCGTCGCTGGAGGTGTCCCTGTTCTGGCGCCCGCGAAAGCCGGTCGCCACCACATAGAGCTCGGCCGAATCTGCCCGGCTCGCCTGCGGCTTCACATGGCGCACGGTGGCGAAGTCGCGCTTGAGCTCGGCGAGCAGCGCGTTCTCGGTGCCGCCCTGGAACACCTTGGCGACGAAGCCGCCGCCGGGGGCCAGCACCTGCCGGGCGAAGTCGATGGCGAGCTCGACCAGCCCGACGATGCGCAGATGGTCGGTCGCCCGGTGCCCGGTGGTGTTGGCGGCCATGTCGGACAAAACGAGATCGGCCTCGCCGCCCAGCATCTGCTTCAACGTGGCGGGAGCATCGTCCTTGAGGAAATCCAGCTGGGCGAAGTCGACGCCCGGAATGGGGTCGATCTCCAAAAGATCGATCGCCACCACCTTGCCGCGGCCTTCCTCGGCCTTCACCGCCTTCGCCGCCACCTGGCTCCAGCCGCCCGGCGCCGCGCCGAGATCGACCACCCGCAGGCCGGGGCGCAGCAGCTTCACCTTCTCGTCGATCTCGATGATCTTGAAGGCCGCGCGCGAGCGCCAGCCCTCGCGCTTGGCACGGGCGACATAGGGGTCGTTCAACTGCCGCTGCAGCCATTTCTGCGACGACGAGGACAGCGAACGCGCCTTCTTCAGCCGCACCTTCAGCGGCCGCGCCTCGCCGCGGCCCGCGCCCGGCCCCTTGCCCGGTACCCGCTCATTCATCGATAGGCTCCGCTGCGCCAGACACGATCGGCGCGCATCAGTTCGACCAGAATACCCTCGCGCAGCCCGCGATCCGCGACGCGAAGACGGTCACAGGGAAAGGCGCGGCGCACGGCTTCGAGAATCGCACAGCCCGCCAGCACCAGATCCGCCCGCTCCGCGCCGATGCACGGATTGGCGACCCGCTCGGAGAACGGCATGGCGAGAAGGCGATCCACCACGCCGCAGACCTGCGGCGCATCCAGCCAGGCACCGTCGACCTGGGAGCGGTCATAACGGGGCAGATCGAGATGCACGCCGGCAATGGTGGTGACGGTCCCGGACGTGCCGAGCAGATGCAGCCGGCCGCAATCATGCGGTCCCACCGCGCTGACGAAGCTGTCGAGGTGCGGGCGAAACTCGTTCACCATCGCTTCGAAACCATCGCGCGTCACCAGCACCCCGCCATGGCGCTCCGCCACGGTGACGACGCCGAGCGGCACCGATACCCAGGCACGAATGACCGCCGCCGGCGGGCCGCCATCGCGCGTTTCGAGCCGATCCAGCCAGACGACCTCGGTCGATCCGCCGCCGATATCGAACAGCAGCGCCCCTTCGGACGAGGGGTCGACCAGCGGCGTGCAGCCGGCGGCGGCGAGGCGCGCCTCGGTCTCGCGATCGACGATCTCCAGCTGGAGGCCGGTCTCCGCCTCGACCCGGGCGATGAACGCGTCACCATTGACCGCCGAGCGGCAGGCCTCGGTGGCAATGAGCCGCTGGCCGGCGATGCGCCGCGCCGACAGCTTCGAGGCACATACGCCCAGCGCCTCGATCGCCCGGCTCATCGCCATCTCGCCGAGACGGCCGGAGCCGATCAGCCCCTCCCCCAGACGCACGATTCGTGAAAAGGCATCCACGACGCGGAAGCCGCCCGCCGTCGGGCGTGCGACGAGCAGGCGGCAATTATTGGTGCCGAGATCAAGCGCCGCGTAGCAGGAATCACCCTGCGGGCGGTCGGCCGCGGCACCGTCGCCGCGCCGGCCATGCCAATGGCGCGAACGATGGCGCGTCTGCGGCGGCTCCTCCCTGCACGGCCACGCGGCCGGCCGGAGATCTGCCGGTTTATGGGTCTCATCGACCATTATTCTGTCCCCGGCCGAAGCCGATCGAACCGATCACCAGCGCGAGGCGGCGACGCGGCTCCGTTTCATGTGTTGCATGAAATGTAACATCGGTGCCGACTTGTGCAATGAGCTTGATGCGGGGGCACGACGAACCGCGGGGACGAAAGCGACGCCGGCCGTTATCCGGCAGTTAGCTTGAGGCAAATGGAAAAAATCGTCACGCCGCATGTGGGCGAGGCCGCCGTGTGGCGAGAACCGTTCTCCACCTGCATTTCCCTGTTTTCTCGGAAATCTGGCGACTTCCGGTGCGGACAGCCCTCGCCGCGGGGCGCTAAGCGCCTAACATACCGTCGCTTCTAGCTATTCTCGTCCGCTCGACCCGCACGGATGAACAGAGAATTCGCCCACGAAAAACAGGGAATTTGTGTTCGGTAGAACAGGGAATTTGGCAGCGGACGGCGGCTCAGAGCACTCCACTCGTATGACTCGTCCAATTCGCGCCGCGACCACCCTTGGTGACTTGAGCGCAAGAGGGACATCCAAGCTATCATGGTAGCCGGTAGCGAGATAGTAAGCACGCCATACCCTTAGGAGTTGCGCGAACTCGTTTTGTTCTCGCAACCTAAAATGGTCCGTATGAGTCGCGGAGAGCGATGAACCGGACATCCGAAGGCCTACGACTGGATGGGAGATCAGTCATGAGCACGACGCCGTTCCGCCACGCCATGACCCCTGACCTTTTCGGAGAGACCCTTTGTCAAAATCATCTGCCCGCGCGGCGTCTGCCCTGCATGCGCTCGTCGAGCGCCCCATCGCCTCGCTAAAACCCTACGCGCGGAACGCACGTACCCATTCGGAGAAGCAGATCCGCCAGATCGCGGCGAGCATCGAGCGCTTCGGCTTCGTCAATCCGGTGTTTATCAGCGATTCTGGTGAGATCGTCGCCGGCCATGGTCGCGTCGAGGCCGCCAAGCGGCTCGGACGATCCAGTGTCCCGACGCTGACGCTCTCCCATCTGAGCACGGCCGAGCTGCGCGCCTATGTGCTGGCCGACAACAAGCTCGCCCTCAATGCCGGCTGGGATCGCGAACTGCTGGCGATCGAGTTGCAGGGGCTCATCGACCTTCAGTTCGAAGTCGAACTCACCGGCTTCAGTCTGGCCGAGATCGATCTGGTGCTGGATGAGGCGCGCGAGGCCAAGCCGGATGGCAAGGATGTCCCGGAGGACGATGTTCCCATCGTCGGTGGCGCGGCGGTCAGTGCTCTCGGCGACATCTGGCATTTGGGACGTCACCGGCTGATCTGCGGCGACGCCCAGAATCCAGACACTTTCCGCGCGTTGATGGGCGAGGAGAGGGCCGATCTCGTCTTCACCGATCCGCCGTACAACGTGAAGATCGACGGCAATGTCTGCGGGCTTGGCAGCGTGCGGCACCGCGAATTCGCCTTCGCCAGCGGCGAGATGAGCGAGGATCAGTTCACGAGCTTCCTCGCCACCACGCTCGGCAACACCGCTTCCGTCATGCGCGATGGCGCCATCGCCTTCGTGTGCATGGACTGGCGGCATATGGGCGAGATGCTGACGGCAGGACGAGCCTGTTTCACCGAGCTGAAGAACCTCGTCGTGTGGAACAAGACCAATGGCGGCATGGGCAGCTTCTACCGCTCCAAGCATGAGCTGATCTTCGTGTTCAAGAAGGGCGATGCTGCGCATACCAACAGTTTTGGACTGGGCGGAACCGGCCGGCACCGGACCAATGTGTGGGACTATCCGGGGATCACCAGTCCCGGCAAAGCGCGCGGCGAGGAACTCGCCATGCATCCGACGGTCAAGCCGGTCGCCTTGATCGCCGACGCTATCCGCGACTGTTCACGACGTGGCGAGATTGTCGTCGATGGGTTTGGCGGCTCGGGCTCGCCCCTGATCGCCGCGGAGAAGACCGGACGGCTGGCCCGGTTGATCGAGTACGATCCCTTGTACTGCGACACCATTGTGCGGCGCTGGGAGCGGGTGACGGGCAAGCGAGCACGTCATGGTTCCAGCGGCCTTGGTTTTGAAGAGCATGAGGAGAGGATGCTCGCCGCCCCCGCGCACGCCGGAGGCGCGGCCCATGAGTGCTGATTGGGACGACAAGCCGCTTGGTTATGGGAATCCTCCCGTCTGGACGCAGTTCCAGAAGGGGCAATCGGGCAACCCGCGTGGCCGACCTCGCAAACAGAAGCCGTCCGGCTCTTCACTCGAATGGAGCCGCGTCATTGGCAATAGACGCCTCTGGGCATGCGCCGTGGAGGGGTCAAACCTGCCTCTCTGCCTTGTCGTGCGGAGGAGGCGCCAGCCGGACGAGGGTGATACTCAGAGCCGCGCTTCCAGCGAGACAGAAGGCAATGCAAAGGACGGCGACGATGAGCGCCTGAGTGATGGCGGCCGGATCGGTTCGCGCGCCCAGTACTTCGTAGAAGATCCCACCGATCACGGCGATGCTAAGCGCGGTGCTGACCTGGAGAGTCGAGCTGGCCATCCCGGCGATCATGCCGGAAAGTCCGGCGCGACCCGGCCGTCACCATCGCCATCAGGGTCGGCAGCGCGAGCCCTTGCCCAAAACCGATGACGAACAGGAGGGCGGCAAGCGGCATTGGCGCGGGATGCACGCCGGTCAGTGTCGCCGCAATGAGCCCGGCCAGCCCCAGGAACCCGACAACTTCCAGCCCCATGCCGATCGCATTGACATAGGCGCCGAAGAGCCGCCGGCAAAATGGCGTCGACAGTGGTCCGAACAGGAAGCCGGCCCCAAACGGCAGGAAGGCAAGGCCGGTCTGCAGCGGGGTTACCTGTAATGCGCCCTGTAGATAGACCGAGAACAGCAGGAAAAAGCTGCCGATCGAATAGAACAACAGCGCGATCAGCAGCGCGCGGCCCAGTCCCGGCACCCGCAAGGCGCTCGGATCGAGCAGAGGGGCGCCGCCCGCACCTGCGAGCCGGGTCTCATAACGCCAGAAGAGCCACGCCAGCAGCGGCGCCCCGACGAGCAAGACCCAGGACCAGAGCGGCCAGCCAGCTTCGCGCCCCTCGATCAGCGGCACAAGCAGCGCACCAAGCGTCAGCATCGACAGCGCCATGCCGCCGAGATCCAGCCGGTGTGCGTCGCGCGCGCGTGTCTCTTTCAGCAGAGGAATGCCGAACAGCAGGACGAGCATCGCCACCGGCAGGTTGATCAGGAAGATCGCCCGCCACCCCAGCCCCATGAGATCTAGTGAGATCAGGACGCCGCCGGATGCTTGCCCGACCACCGCGGCCAGACCGAAGATCGCACCATAGATGCTGAGGGCGAGCGGCTTCTCCCCCTCCGGGAAAATCGCCTGCACCGAAGCGAGCGCCTGGGGCGCCATCACGGCGGCCGTTACGCCCTGCAATGCGCGCCCGGCGACCAGCACCCAGGACGACCAGGCGAAGCCGCAGCATCGAGGCGGCGGCAAAACCGATCAGGCCGAGAAAGAACACACGGCCGCGACCGAACAGATCGCCGAGCCGCCCACCGGTCGTCAGCGTCACGGCATAGAGCGCGGCATAGGAAGAAATGACGAGCTGCTCGGCCGACGAGGAGGCGCCCAATTCTCCCCGGATCGAGGGGAGCGCCACATTGACGATGAAGAAGTCGAGCGGCGGCAGGAACGCACCGACCAGCAGGATCACGAACATCGTCCAGCGCCGCGGCTCGAGCAGGGCATCACCGTCCCGGACCATAGCGGCCGTAAGGGCCGCAGCTCCACATGTTGTCACGCGCATGAGTGTATTTCCGTTCTTGAACCTAGACATCGCTGCCGACGATCAATTCAGGCCGTCCTGTCCAGCATCGAGTGCCGAATCCCGGGCGTGCGTGTCGAAATCGGTGGCAATGGAGATGTCGCGCCAGGCGGCGATGTCGGCCCGGAAGGCGTCCAGCTTCCTTTCCGCTACCG
>NZ_JAHBGB010000007.1 GCF_018390555.1 Ancylobacter oerskovii
CCCGCTCTCCCTGCCGAGCGCCCTTCCGTCATGGCCGGGCTTGGCCCGGCCATCCACGATTTTTTCCCGTGCGCCCGGATGAAAACGCACATGCCCGGGTCAGGCCCGTTCCTGAGCCGCTCCGACATAAGCCGCACCCAGCGGGGCGCGCCCGCTCTCCCTGCCGAGCGCCTTTCCGTCATGGCCGGGCTTGGCCCGGCCATCCACGATTTTTCCCGTGCGCCCGGATGAAAACGCACATGCCCGGGACAAGCCCGGGCATGACGTCATTCTGGCTGGAGGACGCGAAGGCCGCCGGCTCGATGAGCGCCGGCAAGCCCCTGCCTCACTCCGCGGCGACGAAGGCCGGCCGCTCGCGCCCGGCGCTCTCCTGCTTCAGCAACTCGGCGACGAGGAAGGCCATCTCGATGGCCTGCTCGGCATTGAGCCGCGGGTCGCAATAGGTGTGGTAGCGGTCCTTCAGGTCCGCATCCGAGATCGCCCGCGCGCCGCCGGTGCATTCGGTGACGTTCTTGCCGGTCATCTCCAGATGCACGCCGCCGGCATAGGTGCCCTCGGCCGCATGGACGGCGAAGAAGTCCTTCACCTCGGAGAGGATCTGGTCGAAGGGCCGCGTCTTGTAGCCCGACGCCGCCTTGATGGTGTTGCCGTGCATCGGGTCGCACGACCACACCACGGTGCGGCCCTCGCGCTTCACCGCGCGTACCAGCTCCGGCAGGTGGTCGCCCACCTTGTCGGCGCCGAAGCGGGCGATCAGCGTCAGCCGGCCGGCCTCGTCCTCCGGGTTCAGCATGTCGATGAGGCGGATGAGATCGTCCGGCTTCAGCGACGGGCCGCATTTCAGGCCGAGCGGGTTCTTCACGCCACGGGCATATTCCAGATGCGCATGGTCCGGCTGGCGGGTGCGGTCGCCGATCCAGATCATGTGGCCGGAGGTCGAGTACCAGTCGCCGGTGGTCGAATCCACGCGGGTCAGCGCCTGCTCGTAGCCGAGCAGCAGCGCCTCGTGGCTGGTGAAGAAATCGGTCGCCCGCATCTCCGGGTGGGTTTCCGGGTTGATGCCGATGGCGCGCATGAAGTCGAGCGCCTCGGTGATGCGGTCGGCCAGCGCCTGGTAGCGGCCGGACTGCGGGCTGTCCTTGATGAAGCCCAGCATCCACTGATGCGCGTTGGCGAGGTTGGCGTAACCGCCGGTCGCGAAGGCGCGCAACAGGTTCAGCGTCGCCGCCGACTGGCGATAGGCCTCGAGCTGCCGGCGCGGATCGGGGATGCGCGCCTCCGGTGTGAACTCGATATCGTTGACGATGTCGCCGCGATAGGACGGCAGCTCCACCCCGCCGATGGTCTCGGTCGGCGCCGAACGCGGCTTGGCGAACTGGCCGGCGATGCGACCCACCTTCACCACCGGGGAGGCGCCGGCATAGGTCAGCACCACCGCCATCTGCAGGAAGACGCGGAAGAAATCGCGGATGTTGTCGGCCGAATGCTCGGCGAAGCTCTCGGCGCAGTCGCCGCCCTGCAGCAGGAAGGCCTCGCCCTTGGCGACCTTGGCGAGCTCGCGCTTCAGCCGCCGGGCCTCACCTGCAAAAACGAGGGGCGGAAACGAGGCAAGCTGACGCTCCACCGAAGCCAGGGCTTCGGCGCTCGGATATTCCGGCACCTGCTGAATGGGCTTGGCCCTCCAGCTATCCGGCGTCCAGCGTTCAGACATGATTGCCTCCTCATCGGCAGCGTCGCGCGGCTTGTTGTCTCCTTCCCGCGCGGAAAAGGCCGGCCTTATACACCCAAGCCCGCGGAAAGCGCCAGAGCATGCGCGCCGCGGCAGGATTGCAGCGATGCAGGCGGAAATCCTGCCTTCGGCACTCCATCCCGCACACCTCATCCCGAGGTGCCCGGCCGCAGACCGGCCTCGAAGGATGCTTGTCCGGGCGCGGATGCGCTCTACCGGCGGCTCTGTTCCCGGCCCCGCGGAGGCGGTGCCGGCGATCCGAGAACCGTTCCGACCCCTACACACCCTCATCCTGAGGTGCGAGCGTCTGCGAGCCTCGAAGGATGCCTCAGATCGCCGGCGTCGATTCCGCCGATTGCTCGGGCAGCCGGGGCTCGGGACCGTCGCTCGACGGATCCTTGGTCCGCATCGTCACCAGTTCCTCCGCTGCGCTCGGATGCAGGGCGATGGTGCGGTCGAAATCCGCTTTGGTGCCGCCCATGGCGAGCACGATGCCGACGATCTGGATCATTTCCGCCGACGCCTCGCCGATCAGATGCGCGCCGAGTACCCGGTCGGTCTTCTGGTCGACGACGAGCTTCATGAAGACGCGGGTGGCGCGCCCGGACAGCGTCGCTTTCATCGGCCGGAAATCGGTCTTGTAGATGTCGAGCCGGTAGCCCTTCGCCCGCGCCTGCGCCTCGGTGAGGCCGACCACGCCGATCTCCGGCTCGGTGAACACCGCCGTCGCCACCAACGAATGATCCACCGTCCACGGCTTGTTGCCGAACACCGTGTCGGCGAAGGCATGGCCCTCGCGGATGGCCACCGGGGTCAGCTGCAGGCGGTCGGTGACGTCGCCCACCGCATAGATCGACGGCACGTTGGTGCGCGAGCCGGCATCCACCTTGACGGCACCGTTGTCGCCGAGCGCGACGCCCGCCGTCTCCAGGCCGAGGCCGGCGGTGTTGGGCTGGCGGCCGATGGCCAGCATCACCTGGTCGGCGACGATCTCGCGCCCGTCGGACAGGTGCACCCTGCGCCCCTCCCCCTCCGGCGCGATCTCGGCGATGGTGGCACCGAGCACGATATCGATGCCGCTCGCCCGCATCTCGCCGGCGAGGCGCTCGGCGACCTCGTCGTCGAAGTCGCGCAGCAACCGGTCGCCGCGATGCACCATCGTCACCTTCGCGCCGAGGCCGGCGAACAGGCAGGCGAATTCCAGCGCGATGTAGCCGGCGCCCTGGATGACGATGCTCGTCGGCAGGCGCTCCAGATGGAACGCCTCGTTGGAGGTGATGGCGAGGTCGCGCCCCGGTATGGCCGGGCCGAGATTGGGATGGCCGCCGGTGGCGATCAGTATGTATTTCGCGGTCAGGCGCGTACCGTCGGCGAGGCGCACCGCGTTCGGTCCCTCCACGGTGGCGCGCTGCGGCACGATCTCGACGCCCGAGCGCCCGAGATTGGCGCGATAGGCGCCTTCCAGCCGCGCGATCTCCTTGTCCTTGTTGGCGATCAGCGTCGGCCAGTCGAAATCCGCGCCCTGCAGGCTCCAGCCGAAGCCGGCCGCGTCCTCGAACTCATGGGCGAAGCGCGCGGCATAGACGAGCAGCTTCTTCGGCACGCAGCCGCGGATCACGCAGGTGCCGCCGACGCGATATTCCTCGGCGACCTTCACCTTCGCGCCATGGCCGGCGGCGATGCGGGCGGCGCGCGTGCCGCCGGACCCTGCCCCGATCACGAACAGATCGACGTCGTAGCTGGACATGGTGGCCTCCCGGCTGGTCGCGCGGACGACGCCCCTTGCACCGTCCATCCCGCCATGTCGCCCCGCGCCCGCGCGGCGTCAAGCCGTCCGGCGGCCGACGCAGCCCAGCCATTCGCCGGCGTGGGCCCTGCCGCGCGCCGTTGCGTTTGCCCGCGGCCGGCGCGCGAGCCCGGCCTGCATCGCGGCGACGAGCCATAGAGGAACGTCCCGGCGACGGCGCGTCGACGCCGCCTTCCGCAATGCAGCTAACGATTTTGCGACGCAACATGAGAATTTCGTTCCATCTTTCGTGGAACTCGACAGGTTTCAAGCTGCGCTCTAGCTTGCAGGCGACACGCAATGGCGCCATCCCGAGCAACAATGCCGCCATCCACTGGAGGAAACCCATGACAAAGATGCTCCGCGGGGCCGTCGTCGCCGCCGCGCTGGCCAGCTTCGTGCCGTTCGTCGGCGCGCAGGCCGAGGTGACGGAACTCAAGATCATGGCGCCGGCGGCGCCGGGCGGCGGCTGGGACCAGACCGCCCGCTCCATGCAGCAGGCGCTGCAGGCCGACAAGCTGGTGTCCAACGTGCAGGTGCTGAACGTGCCGGGCGCCGGCGGCACCATCGGCCTCGCGCAGTTCGTCAACGCCTCGAAGGGCGACCCCCATGCGCTGATCGTCGGCGGCTATGTGATGGTGGGCGCCATCATCACCAACAAGTCGCCGGTGACGCTGTCGCAGGTGACGCCGATCGCCCGCCTCACCGGCGAGTTCGAGGCCATCGCCGTGCCGGCGAATTCGCCGCTGAAGTCGATGGCCGATCTGGTCGCGGCGCTGAAGGCCGATCCCTCCAAGGTTTCCTGGGCGGGCGGCTCGGCGGGCGGCACCGACCACATCGCTGCCGGCCTGATCCTGAAGGCGATCGGCGGCGACCCGAAGAAGCTCAACTACATCGCCTTCTCCGGCGGCGGCGAATCGCTCGCCTCCATCCTCGGCGGCAAGGTCACGGCCGGCATTTCCAGCCTGTCCGAATATGACGCCCAGGCCAAGGCCGGCAAGCTGCGCATCCTCGGCGTGTCCAGCGCCAAGCGCCTGCCCGAGGCGCCGGACGTGCCGACCTTCAAGGAATCCGGCGTCGACGTCGAGATCCAGAACTGGCGCATGGTCGCCGCCGCCCCCGGCATCACCCCGGAGCAGAAGAAGGAGCTCTCCGAGGTCGTCGAGAAGATGGCGAAGTCCAAGGCCTGGACCGACATGCTGAAGCAGAAGGGCTGGGCCGACACCTATCTCGCCGGCGAAGCCTTCGACAAGCAGCTCGCCGCCGACATCGCCGCCACCACCACGGTGCTGAAGGAGATCGGCCTCGCCCAGTGAGGCCGGCGGCCGGCGCCGCCCTTCTCCTCCGCTCCTGCCGCCCGGGCGCCCAGCGTCCGGGCGTTTCCTTGGAGGACGCCGCCACCGTCCCCAACGTCACTGGCATCCCGGCGCGCCACGCGCCCCCGCGCCCGGTCCGTTCGGTCCCCTCCGAGACATCCAGAGGCACCCATGTCCGACCCGACTCCCGCTACTTCCGGCTCGAAGCCGGACAAGGCCCGCTTCGTCATCGCCCTGGCGCTCGCCGTGCTGGCGGCCGTCATCGGCTGCGAAGCCTGGCGCCTCGCCGCCATCCCCTCCTACACGGCCGTCGGGCCGGCGGCCTTCCCGACCCTGATCGCCATCGGCCTCGGCCTGCTCGCCATCGCCAACGCGGTGGAGGCGATGAAGGGCGTCGAGGAGGAGAGGCCGCGCGACGAGGTCCGGCCCATCGTCTGGGTGCTCGCCGGTCTCGTCGGGCAGATCGTGCTCTTGCCCTTCGCCGGCTTCTCCATCGCCACCGGCTGGCTGTTCGCCGCCACGGCGAAGGGCTTCGGCCGCGGGCCGGTCTGGGCGCATTTCCTCGCCGGCGCGGCGCTGTGCTTCGTGATCTACGTCATCTTCGCCAAGGGCCTGCAACTGTCGCTGCCCGCCGGCCCGCTCGAGCGGCTGATCTGAGGTTCTGACCCATGGATACGTTCGGCGCACTCGCCCAGGGTCTCATGGTTGCCTTGCAGCCGATGAACCTCGTCTTCGCCTTCTTCGGCGTCATGCTCGGCACCGCGGTCGGCGTGCTGCCGGGCATCGGGCCGGCGCTCACCGTGGCGCTGCTGCTGCCCATCACCTTCAAGCTGGACCCGGCCGGCTCGCTGATCATGTTCGCCGGCATCTATTATGGCGGCATGTATGGCGGCTCCACCGCCTCGATCCTGCTCAACACGCCGGGCGAGAGCTCGTCCATCGTCACCGCGCTGGAGGGCAACAAGATGGCCCGCGCCGGGCGCGGCGGGCCGGCGCTCGCCACCGCCGCCATCGGCTCCTTCGTCGCCGGCACCATCGCCACCATCGGCCTCGCCTTGATCGCCCCTACCGTGGTCGACATCGCCATCTCCTTCGGCCCGGAGGATTATTTCGCGCTGATGATCCTCGCCTTCACCACCGTGTCGGCGGCGTTCGGCTCCTCGGTGACGCGCGGCCTCACCAGCCTGTTCATCGGCCTCTCGCTCGGCCTCGTCGGCATCGACCTGCAGAGCGGGCAGGCGCGCGTCTCCTTCGGCGTGCCGGACCTGCTCGACGGCGTCGAGGTGACGACGCTCGCCGTCGCGCTGTTCGCCATCGGCGAGACGCTGTCGGTCGCCGCCGCCGGTTCGCGCGCGGAGGAGGTGATCGAGCCGGTGCGCGGCTCGGTGTTCATGAACAAGGAGGACTGGAAGCGCTCCTGGTGGCCGTGGATCCGCGGCACCTTCCTCGGCTTCCCCATCGGCGCCATGCCGGCCGGCGGAGCGGAGATCCCGACCTTCCTATCCTATGCGCTGGAAAAGCGGCTGTGCAAGAAGCCGGACGAGTTCGGCAACGGCGCCATCGAGGGCGTGGCCGGGCCGGAGGCGGCCAACAACGCGGCGGCGGCCGGCGTGCTGGTGCCCCTCCTCACCCTCGGCCTGCCGACCTCGGCGACGGCGGCGATCATGCTGGCCGGCTTCCAGCAATATGGCATGAACCCCGGCCCGCTCCTGTTCGCCACCAACCCGGATCTGGTGTGGGGCCTCATCGCCTCGCTGTTCATCGCCAATGTCATGCTGCTCATCCTCAACCTGCCGCTGGTCGGCATGTGGGTGCGGCTGCTGGCGATTCCGCGGCCCTGGCTCTATGGCGGCATCCTGGTCTTCGCGACGCTGGGCACGCTCGGCGCCAACCCGTCGCTGGTCGAGCTCGGCATGCTGCTGATCTTCGGCCTGCTCGGCTATGTGCTGCGCCGCTACGACTACCCCATCGCCCCGGTGGTGGTGGGCCTCATCCTCGGCCCGCTGGCCGAGCAGCAGCTGCGCCGGGCGCTGGCGATCAGCGTCGGCGACCCGGTGGTGCTGTTCCAGAGCCCGATCGCGCTGACGCTCTATGCGCTGGCCGCCCTCGCGCTGTTCGGGCCGCTGCTGTTCTACCTCATCACCGGCCGCAAGGCGCCGGTCGGCGGCGACGAGGACTGAGCCCGTCGCGCGCGGAAAGAAAAGGCCCGGCTGCACGCCGGGCCTTTTTCGTTTCGCAGGTCGGGCCTTTCGGCTCAGAACAGGCTGAGCTGGGCGGCGGGCCGCGGCGGTCGCGGCTCCTCCTCTTCCGGCGGATCCGTCTTCGCCGGACCGCGCGCGACGATCGCCAGCCCGTCATCCGGCAAGGGTCGCTGCAACGCCCTCGCCTCCTCCCATGGCGCGCGCAGCCAGGCCTCGCGCTCCTCGGCGGTGGTCAGGATCACCGGCATCGCCTTGGGGTGGATGGGGGCCACCACCGCGTTGGGGGCGCAGGTGAGGAAGCCGAACACTTCGTGCCGCCCCTCCACCGGCTCGGCGCGGGTGCCGCGCGTGCCCTGCCAGGGCGTCCACAGCCCGGCGAAGCAGGCGAGCGGTCGCCCCTCGTCACGGGCGAACCAGACGATGTCGCGGCGGCGCGTCACCGGATCGGGCTCCGGGGCATATTCGGAAAACGAGGTGAACGGCACCAGGCAGCGATGCGCCGGGCCGAGCCAGTCGCGCCAATGTGGCGAGGCCAGGTTGCGGATATTGGTCACCGGCGGCCCACCGAACGAGGCCGGCGGCGGCATGCCCCAGCGCGCGCGGACCAGTTCGCGCCGGCCGTCGCCGCGCCCGCGGACGATGGGCGCCAGCTGGTCGGGAAAGATCGCCAGTTGCGGCGGCAGGTTGATCGCGTAGTCGTCGAGCGCGCCGACCAGGTCGGCGATCGCCCGGGCATTGGTCTTCAGGCTGTAGAGATTGCACATCGATCCAGACTAGCGCAGAGCCGGCGCCGATCAATCCGACCATCCACCGGACCGGACTCTCTTCCGACCGTGGCATCGGCAATTCGTTTTGCATTAGAGCGAGCAAAACGATACTAATCGTATCAACGCGGCTTTCGCCACGCATAGGACGGAATGTGAAACGTATAGCGCGCCGCCCAGTCGACCGGCACGTCTTCGATATCGGGGGCATTGGCGCTTGCCAGCGTGAACAGGCCGGGCTGCGCGCCCTTGCGCAGGCGCTTCAGGAATGTCCGCCCGTCGAGCAGGCGCACGATGCACATGCGGCCGACCAGCAGGTTCGGGTCCTCGCTGCGCTCGTGGTAGCCGATGAGATCGCCATCCTCGAAGACCGGATACTGGCTATCGCCGCGCACCACCAGCGCGATGCTGCCATAGGGCACCGGAAAGTCGAGCTCCACCTCCTCCAAACCGTCGCCCTTGCTGAGGTCGTCGATGGTGAACACCTCGGCGCCGGCGCCGATATAGCCGAGCACCTGGACGACGTTGCGCTTGTCCGGCGCGCCCTCGCCCGACCAGAGCCATAGCGGCGACACCCGGAAGGCGCGGGCATATTTGTCCATCGCCTCGCGCTTCAGCCCGCGCACCCCGTTCTCGTGCGCGCGGTAGGTCACCTCGTTCCAGCCGAAGGCCCGCGCGGCCTCCGCCGCACTGGCGTATCCCGCCTGCTCCCGCGCCTGCCGCAGCCGCTCCGAGACGTCCATCGCGTCCTCCTCCCCACCCGACGATGCAAATCGTATCATCGAGATACAAATCGCATCGCATGCTACGATACGTTTTGCATCGTCCCGAGAAGAAAGGCAAGCGATATGGTATATTTCCCTCCCCTCATCGACACCTGGCTGGACGAGCAGGAAATGCTCGACATGGCCGGGATCGAATGGACTTCTCCGCAGGCGGGCGCCGTCAGCGAGCGAACATCGTCCTTCTCGCATGAGCGCTCCGGTCATTTGCCGGCTTCCGACTCGCCCCCGCCTGTAGCGGATCACGACAGCGTCGCGCCGGCCTTGCCGGTCTCCATACTGGCGCGGACACCCTTGCAATGCGCCTGGATCGAGGGCGAGGGAACGGATGGTTTCGCCCAATGCTGCGGGGCTCGCGTCATGCGGCATGGCCTCTCCTGGTGTGAGCCGCATGCGCGCAGGGTGATCCTTCCCTCCGCCTGGCACCTCTATGTCGGCGCCGCCGAACGGGGCGATGCCTGACGCCTCGCCATCGCCTCCCTGCCGTCGGGCGACGCGTCGACCGATTGACCGTCACGGATCTTCGCTCCCGGGCGATCCGACACAGCGCGTGGCACGTCCACACGACCGGCACAGCCGCCGGCGCCCGAAACCCGACATCGCACCGGACCCGTTGCCCCGAGGCAGCGCAGAGAACAGGAGCTTCCCATGGCTCGCCGCAAGCAGAGCAATCGCCCGCGCACGGCCTCCGGCCGCCTCTCCCGCTCCAGGGCCGCCCAGGCGACGCGAGAGGCGGACAACATGGCGGTGGCACTGGCCCAGCCGCATCGCGCACGGCTGCCGAAGGAACTTCGCCACAGCCGGCTCGCCGAGAACGAACTCGGGCGGCTGGTGCTCGCCGGCGAGATCACGGAGATCGAGTTCGCCGCCGGGCAAAACTACCGCAGGCTCGCTGTGGCATATCGTCGGGACATTTCCGCGCCGGGCGGGATGACATCGGCCCTCGGCCGGCTCGCCGCCGATGCCTTCGCCGATTGCCGGACGCCTTCCGACGACAGCGAGGCCCGCCACGACGCCCTGAAGCGGCGCTATGCGTCCGCCAAGGCCGCGCTGCTCGCCCTCGCGGATGGACCAAGGATCGCCGCGGTGGTCGGGCGCGTAGCCATTCACGATGTGGGAGCGGGCGACGACGTGGTCGCGTTGAAAGCGGGGCTTTCGGAACTGGCGGTCCTCTGGAAGCTGTCGCGACCGGTGGAGAGCGCCGAAAGCCCCGCGCGCCGCCCCCGCCGCCTGCGCAGCTGGCGGGTTTCCGTAGAGACCAGCACCGAAGAAATAATTTTCGATGATGATGGCAGTTGACAGAAATATTAACCAGCGATACTCTGAGTGCGAAATGAAATGATAGAAATTCTTCCCCGGAAAACATTGTTTTTCGGGGATTTTTATTTCGACATCCGACATCTAAATCGGAATAATTGCTTCCCCTCCATCCTCCTGCACATCTCACGCCTCACGCCGGAACTCGATACCCTTCGCATCTCTCGAACACGTCGCGATAGAACATTGACCCTCATCGCGACGTCGAGTTTGCTTCCCTCAAGCCTTTGTGCCGGTTGACCGGCCTGGACGGGCGGGTTCGCGAGACCGAACACCCTCAAATCTCCCATCGCGACACGCAAGCGCCTCCCGTCGCGAGAGCGCCAGCCCTTCGCGCCATCTCCGGCGAGATCTCAGCCTCGTATGCGCGATCCGCGCCCTGACGACGAACCGGCCAAGCATCGGCCGGCCAATGCCAGCCCATTCCCCATGACCCAATCCCCCTGGCCGCCGCAAGGCGGCTTTTTTTGTTTGGAGACCTGAAAATGGACGCCTATTTCCCCACCCTCGCGGATGCTCGTAACGCACTGCCCGACAGCCCGCTGCCGGGCCGCATCCGCATCGGCGGTCGCTTCGCCTTCGGCGATGGCGGCGAGACGCTGTTCGCGCTGCAGAGCTCGACATTGCCGATCGACGGCGATGAGATCCTCACCAATGGCAACTTCGCCACCGATCCGTCGCTCGACTGGTACCTGTCGGGCTGGACCTGGCAGGGCACCCCGCCCGACCATCTCGGGCCGAATTCCGGCGAGAAGAAGCTGTCCTCCCAGGCGCTGGCCCTCGAGGCCTTCAAATCCTACCGGCTGCGCTTCGATATTTCCGGGCGCGAGGCCGGCAGCTGGACCGCCTATGTGGTGAGCAACGCCAACATCGCCGGTTCGCCGCATGGCGGCGAGGCGCGGGTCGTCGGCACCAGCGGCAGCGGCGACGGCAATATCGTCTTCACGGCGCAGCCGGGCGAGAACCAGATCCGCATCGTCGGCTCCACCTATTTCGACGGCCGCCTCGACGACATCTCACTGAAGGAGTTCCTCGAGCAGGGCCAGCAGATCCTCATGGGCGCGACCTATCTCCCGGTCCCGCTGGACGGGGTGCTGCGCCCCGACATGTTCCGCGGCCGCTACGACACCGGCGGCACCGAGGCCAACGACGACAACGCCATGACGCGGCTGGTGAAGCGGATCAACACGCTGATGGATCCGAACGCGCCGCTCCTCACCCGGCTGCGGGTCGAAATGCCCGGCCGCTATGTGTGCGTGCTTCCCGGCCTTCGCATCCGCATCCCGCAGGACGCGGACCTCGAGATCGACGGCCTGGGGAGCGGCGTGGTCGATCTCTCCGGCTCCAGCTACGTGACCACGCTTCCCTGGCTGACGGTGACCGGTCCCGGCTATGACGGCGTCACCAGGACCACCCTCAAGGCCGAGGCCCTCCAGAACACCACCGCGCTCAGCGTCGTCGACAATGACGGCTTCGCCAGCGGCGGCTGGGTCGCGGTGACCTCGACCTGGGACTATTTCAACGGCATCTCCGGCGAGTCCGGCTTCGGCGTGCAGTACAAGGGCGAGCTGATCCAGATCCGCAATCCCAACAGCCAGCCGGACCTGATGGCAGCGGCCACCCCGCTGTCGCATGGCTACCCCATCTCCGGTGGCACGGTGAATGTGCGGAAGATCGCCCTGGCCGGCCATTTCGTGCTCGCCGGCCTGCGCGGCGTCGGGCCGGGACACGGCGAGCTGGAAGAAGACCAGGGCACCAGCTTCCTCGCCATCCGCTTCTTCACCCATGTCCGGGACGAGCACACCGGCGTCGAGAATTTCCCCGGCAGCTCCATCGGCTACACGCTCTGCGCCTCGCTGTCGCTCGACACGCCCAAGACGGTGGGGCGCAAGCTCAGCGACACCACCAACACCAACCCGACGAGCCCGTGGTTCTACGGCCGCAGCATCGGCGGCTGCAGCCGCGCCTCGATCGTCTCGCCGATCGGCGAATATTGCCGCCGGGCCATCGATCTCGGCGCCGCCTCGGTCGCCGGCTGGGCGGACGACGCCTCCTCGCTCAGCGAGGCCGTCATATCCCAGAACATCATGATCACCGGCGGCTATTCCATGGCCTGCTTCACCCAGCCGGGCGGCCATCAGTCCTACAATGTCGAGCTTGTGGGCCATATCGGCCGGCAGATTTCAGGCGGGCAGATCCGTGGCAAGAACGTCCGCTGGGTGGCGGTCGACCTCGATTGCGGCGCGGGTACCGGCATCTCGGGCAATGACGACCCTTCGGCCTATACCGAGGATCCGTCGTCCGGCACCGTGGAGCTGGTCAATTGCAGCTTCCGCGCGCAGGGCGATACCGACGCCGGCCTCGTCGCCCACCAGTCCTTCGACAGGCTGGTCGTGCGCGGCTGCACCATCGTCGGCGGCCAGCCGGTCAGGTTCTTCGGCAGGCACCAGAGCAATGTCGAGATCTCCGGTTGCGACATCACCGGCCTGACCACGACCAGCCCGATCATCGCCGGCAACATCCCCACCAAGACCGACGGTTCCAACTGGGTCATCCGCGGCAATCGGCTCAAGAACGGCACCATCGCCGTGCTTCATGCCGGCGCCGCCGGCGAGCTGGTGAAGAACATCCGCGTGCTCGACAATGAATTCGAAAACATCGGCACCGCACATCTGAGCCTCAACGCCGCGGCCACCGGAGGCTGGTCGAGCGCCGGGGACCTCGAACTGGTCGACAATGTCGAGCGTGGAACGCTGCCGGCGATCAAGGCCGACGTCGGCGCGCTCAAGCTCGTGGCGTTCGGCAACAATTTCGGCGATCAGGCCTTCCCGGTTTCGGTCTCGGGCAGCAGCATCGCGGTGTCGACCAGCCGCGCCGCCGTCGTGCGGGCCGCCGCCGGTCTCACCGCCAACGCCAACGTCACCACGATCAGCGGCGTGCGCGACGGGCAGTTGCTCGTCCTCTCCAGGGATGCGAGCGCCTTCACCCTCACGCTCACCGACAACACCGGCAATCTGCGCATGACCGGCAACCTGACGCTCGACACGGCCGAGGATCGGGCGACCTTCGTCATGAGCGGCGGGCTGCTCTATCTGGTCTCCTTCACCAACAACGCCTGACGGCCGGAGACATCCGACCGCCACGCGCTTGCCCGCCCCGTCCGCCGCCCGCTGGGCGGCTTTTGCATTTCTGGAGCCACGCCTTCCTCCCGGCGGGCTCCAGACACCGTCCAGGGGTTCCGGCCGCGCGCCGGAATCGGCCGAGGCGGACGGGGCGATGCGGCCTTCGGGCCGATTTCCGGGGCCGCCCGCCGGCGGCCCCTTCCTCCCGATACCGGAGCTCCGACATGAACCCCATCGATATCGAGGTGGCGCTCGAGCTCGCCTCGCACGAAGGATTGGTGCGACAGGCCTACAAGGACACCCGGGGCCTGTGGACATGGTCCATCGGCATCACCAGCGCCTCGGGGCATCGCGTCGAACGCTACATCGACAGGCCGCAGACGCTGGAACGCTGCCTGGCTGTCTATGTGTGGCTTCTGGAGCAACGCTACGTCCCCGCCACAGGCGACGCCTTTCGCGGCCGGCCCTTGTCCCGGAGCCAGTTCGCGGCGGCATTGTCCTTCCACTACAATACCGGCGCGATCGCCCGCGCCTCATGGGTGCGCCTGTGGCTGGCCGGCGATGACGCCATGGCCCGCCGGGCCTTCATGGAATGGAACCGGCCGGCGCCGGTGATCCCCCGCCGGCAGAAGGAATGCGCCCTCTTCTTCGATGGGCGGTGGTCGCATGACGGCAAGATCACCGAATTCACGCGCCTGACCGCCGCACGCACGCCGGACCCCTCCAGCGCCGTCCGCCGCGACATCCGCGCCGCATTGGCGGCGGTGCTGGATGGCACCGCGGAGGGCGTGAGCGAGGTGGGGCGTGCATGGTCCGGCGCGCCAGCCGACGCGGCCG
Source organism: Ancylobacter oerskovii (assembly GCF_018390555.1). Taxonomy (GTDB): domain Bacteria; phylum Pseudomonadota; class Alphaproteobacteria; order Rhizobiales; family Xanthobacteraceae; genus Ancylobacter; species Ancylobacter oerskovii. The sequence goes on from NZ_JAHBGB010000007.1 coordinate 13,855, forward strand.
CCGCCGCACCGCGTCCCCCACGGCCGGCGGACGCACCGGCGGCGGCCTTCGCCGGCGATCCCTTCCCCATCCAACCGGTCTTGCGTGGGAGTTCGTCATGACCATTTCACAGGATGTCCTGACTCACGCCGTGCGCGGCGCCGTCGAGGCGGTCATTCGTTCGCCGCAGGATACGGTGCCGTGCAACGCCGCGGCCCAGATCGTCACCCTGGTGATTGCCGAACTGGAACGCGAGCCGGCCGCGAGGCTTGCCGTCGCGCCGGGCGATGAGGTCGGCCTCGCCGAACCCCGGTACGCGGCGCGCATAACGCTCGGCGCCCTGGTGGCGCTGATTGGCGGGCTCTATGCGCTGGGGCTCGACATCGCCGACGGCACGCCGCCGAGCGTCGATTCCCTCTCCTCCCAGCTCACCGCCATCCTTGGCGCCTCGACCGTGCTGTACGGCCAATGGCGGGCAAGGAAGCGGCGGCGGAGCTGACGGCTCGGCGCCTATTCGGCGGCGATCGCCATGCCGGCCTCCGCCTCCCGGTCGCGGAACGCGGTCGCCTCGCCCGCGGTGGGCGTGAAATAGAGCAGGTTGGAGAGATACACCGCCCCGCCCTGGTCGCTCGGCGGGATCATGTTGTTCCGGTCCGCCAGCAAGGCCTTCAGCGGCTCGCTGACCTCCTGGTTGTCGATGGCGGTCAGCGTCACCTTTCGCGGCCCCAGCGCGCCGGGAATCGACCATTGCCGGCCGCCCAAGACGAAGTTCTTGATCAGGAACTTGTGCGGCGTCGGCACCATGCTGGCATGGGCGGTGTAGATGAACACCGGCGCCTCGTCCTCTTCCTCGATCAGCAGCGGCTGGCTGTTGGAGGTGGCGAGGAAGGAAAGCGTGATCAGCGGCCCCGGCAGGTTCACCACCAGCTTCTGTCCCGGCATGAGCTGGTGGGAGCGCCGCTGGAAGCGCGAATTGCGGAAGTCGCGCACCACCGCATGGTCCATCGCCGACAGGTCGTACAGCCGGGAGGCGTCGAAGGTGTTCGCGCACAGGGCCGGAGGCAGGCGGGCGGGAACCGGCACCACCTGGCGCATCAGGGCATGCGCCAGATAGCGCGCCACCACGGCCGCGCCCTTCGGCCGCCGGTAATGCGTGCTGTCCTCGTAGAACTTGCGCAGCTCCGCCGGATTGTTGTCGACGCGCCGGCGCAGATAGGCGTCGAAATCGACCAGGAACACCGAAGCCCCGCGCGCATAGTGCCGGGTGATCGCCTGCAGCCCCTGCCGCAGACGGGCGATGCGCGGCGCCAGCGTGTCGCGCGGCGCCAGCAGCAGGTTGTAGATCTCGACATGGGGATTCTGGCTGAGGATGTAGCGGATGAGCCCCTCATAGCCGCGCTGCCAGGTCTGGAGGCTGCGCGGCGTCACCATCTTGTAGTCGTTGACGGCGAATTCGATGACGACCTTGTCGATCTTCGACAGGTCCCCGAACAGCCGCACCTGCTCGAGCCCGATCAGGCAGTTATTGGCGCCGACGCTGATGTTGTGACTGAGAATCTCATGGCCCGCCGCACGCAGATGGTCGAGCGTATAGCTGACATAGCCGGGATTCATGACGGAATTGGAACCGCCTACGAACAGAAGGTTCATCGAGATTCCCCAAGCAAAACAGAGCCTGCGCCCGGCCGCATCGCGGCCGTGCCTGATTCAATCGATGCAAATACGCTACGTTATACGAGTGTCTGCACTAACATTACGCTGGGATAGATCTCACTATCAGGAATCTTTTTGCGATGCGCAAGCCATGCTTGCGGTGCAATAGGGTGGATTCCGCTGCGAGAGGAAAGAATAATGCCCTCATTGAGGGAACAAAATATTCAAATAAATCTATAGTTGCATTGCTTGGCGCGTCTCAACACATGGCCGAGGCCTGGCAGGCCCGTCCGGGAGCGCGCGAAGACGCATCGGCGCCGGCAGCGCCCGCGACGCAAGCGATGAGGGAGGCGAAAGCAACGAGGGGAAAGGTGTGCGCCGACAGGCACGGCACGCGACACGGCCGGCGATGCGCGCAGCAAAACCGCCGCACGAGGCGGAACCGCGCGCTGCCGGGCCACTGAGGGTCGATAAGGGAGAACGTCGATGGTGGGCGATGCAGGGATTGAACCTGCGACCCCTCCCGTGTGAAGGGAGTGCTCTCCCGCTGAGCTAATCGCCCGCCGCCATCGAGGTGGCGCGATTTACTGGTTCCACCCGACGGGTGTCAAGCGGGCAAGCGCGTCATCCACGCCGGAGATGTCGCCCGCCTGCCCCGAGCGGGCAGCCCGGCACCGCCTCACGCGGGCACGAGCAGCCGCGCCACCGTGTCGGGGAGCAGGTCGAAATGCGCGATCAGCACGTCGCCGCCGAGCTCGGCGGCCGGCGTCTCGGTATAGCCGAACGGCACCACAATCGAGGGCACGCGGGCGTTCTTCGCCGTGGTGACGTCGGTGATGCTGTCGCCGACCATCACCGCCCGCGCCGGGCTGCCGCCGGCGGCCTCGATGGTGCCGAGAAGATGCGCGGCGTCCGGCTTGTGGACGGGGAAGGTGTCGCCGCCGGCGATCGTCGCGAAGCGGTCGGCGATCTCCAGCCGCTCCAGCAGCCGGCGCGACAGCCATTCCAGCTTGTTGGTGCACACCGCCAGCACGTAGCCCTCGCTCGCCAGCCGGTCGAGCGCCGGCAGCAGGCCGGGGAACGGCCGCGATTCGTCGGCGATGTGGTCGGCATAGTGGTCGAGGAAGCGCAGATAGAGATGCTCGACCTTGTCTTCCGGCAGCTTCAGGCCGGCGGCGTCGAGCCCGCGCAGCAGAAGCGCCTTGGCGCCGGCGCCGATCATCTTCCGCGTCTCCTCGTGCGGCAGCGCCGGCGCGCCGGCCTCGCGCAGGATGACGTCGAGCGTGTTCAGCAGGTCGGGCGCGGTATCGACGAGCGTGCCGTCGAGATCGAAGGCGATGACGGGCGGGCGGGCAGCGGTCGACATGGCGTTTTCCTGAATGTTGCGGAGAAGCGCGGAGCAGGACGACACCTGCCTACAATCCGGCCGCTTTCCCTGTCCAGCTTGCGGCCGGTGCGCGCCGCATGGCGGAGTGCTATGCAGGCGAGGCATTCGGGAGAACACATATGACGTGCTTGCACTTTTCCGTCCTCCGGCGCCGGGCCGCCGAGCTGCGGCATATCGCGCGCGCCACGTTGCTGGGCCTGCCGCTGGCGGCGCTGACGGCAGGCGTGGCCCTCGCCCAGGCAGCCTCGCCCGCCGCCCCGGCGCCGGCCGGCACCTCCTCGACGGCTCCCGGTTCGTCCGGCGAGGGCGACGGCTATGTGTTCGGGTCCCCGCCCTCGGTGCAGGCCAACCGGCTCTATTCCGTGAACACCCGCACCGGCGAGGTCTCGGCCTGCCAGTTCGAGCGGCCGGAAGGCAGCGTGGTCGGCGTCACCCGCTGCTTCCCGCGCGATGCCAGCGCCGGCGCCGGCGAGCCCGGCACCTACGATATGGTGTCCACCCGCTATTCCGGCGAGACCGGCGTGTTCCGCGTCAATGTGAAGACCGGGGCCATGAGCATCTGCTATGTGCGCGACATGCCCAAGGAGGGCGGCGGGGTGGAAGCCTCGGTGGTGTGCACCGCCCCGGCGCACTGATACGCCGCGCCGGGGCTTGTCGCGACTGCGTTTCGGGGTTAGGCAGCGTCAGTTTTCCGGGAGCGCCCTCGTGTCCGATGTCGAAACCATGAAGCGTCAGGCTGCCGCGCTGGCGCTGGAATCCGTGCGCGGCGGCATGAAGCTCGGCCTCGGCACGGGCTCGACCGCCAAGCATTTCGTCGAGCTGCTCGCCGAGCGGGTGGCGCAGGGGCTCGACGTGGTCGGCGTGCCGACCTCCGAGCAGACCCGCGCCCTGGCCGAGAAGCTCGGCGTGCCGCTCGGCACGCTGGACGAGCATCCCGCGCTCGACCTCACCGTCGACGGCGCCGACGAGGTCGGCCCCGGCCTGGCGCTGGTGAAGGGCGGCGGCGGCGCGCTGCTGCGCGAGAAGATCGTGGCGGCGGCCTCCCGCGAGATGATCGTCATCGCCGACGCCTCCAAGAAGGTGGAGACGCTCGGCGCCTTTCCGCTGCCGATCGAGGTGGTGGATTTCGGCATCGCCGCCGTCCGTCGCGGCATCGCCGCCGCCGCCAAGGCGGCGGGCTGCCAGGGCGTGCTGACGCTGCGCCGCCGCGCCGACGGCCATGTTTTCGTCACCGACCAGGGCAATCTCATCCTGGATGCCGCCTATGGCGAGATCCCCGATCCCGCGGCGCTGGCGGCGCAGCTCTCCAACGTGCCGGGCGTTGTCGAGCATGGTCTCTTCATAAATCTGGCGAGCCGCGTCATCCTCGCGGGGCCCGCCGGCGCGACCACGATCAGCCGCGCCGAAGCATGAACGTCAGGGAGATTCGAATGAACGTTCCGTTTTCTGGGCGTGGCGCCGTCGGCCGGGGCCGGCTCGCCGCACCGCGCGCGATGATCGCCGCCGCGGCGCTGGCGCTCGGCGCCCTCGCCGCCGCTCCGGCGCTCGCCCAGACCGCCGCGCCGGCGGCCGCGGCCCAGCCGAGCCCGGAGCGCATGAAGCTCGCCAACGAGCTCCTGGTCGCCAATGGCGAGGCGTCGACCTTCGATTCCCTCATCCCGACCATCATCGAGCAGGCGGCCGGCAGCTTCGTGCAGGCCAATCCCGACCTGATCCGCGACCTGCGCGACGTGGCGAAGTCGCTGGTGCCGGAATTCGAGGCCCGCAAGTCGGAGATCACCGCCATCCTCGCGCGCACCTATGCGACGCAGTTCTCCGAGGCCGAGCTCAACGAGCTGCTGGCCTTCTACCGCTCGCCCACCGGCCGCAAGCTGGTGGAGCAGCGCCAGGAGCTGCTCGACGAGGGGCTGAAGGGCATCCAGGCCTGGAGCGCCAAGTTCGCGCAGGAGGTGGAGAGCCGGGTGCGCGCCGAGATGAAGAAGCGCGGCTTCACCATCTGACGCGCCGCGGCCGTCCCGTCACGCGGTCGTCAACCTCGCGTTTGCGATTGCGCGGCATAATCCTGCCAAAGTTCCGGCGTCGCCGCATGACGATGCCGGGACGGCGGGCGCCACGGCGTCCGTCTGGTGGAGCAGTGATGAGGCAGACGATGGGACTGAAGAAATTAGCCGCCGCGGCGTTGCTGGCCGGTTCGGCCCTGCTGGCGGCGGCGCCCGCCATGGCCTTGGACAACCCGTTCCTCGGCATTTTCCCGCGACCTTACGATTTCGGGGTCGGTCCCAAGTCCGGCTATCGCGGCGGCTCGCCGATCGCTCGCCAGACCGTCTCCTATGCCGGTTCCTACGCGCCCGGCACCATCATCATCAATACCGGCGAGCGCCGGCTCTATCTGGTGCAGTCGAACGGCACGGCGCTGAAATACGGCATCGGCGTCGGCCGCGACGGCTTCCGCTGGTCGGGCAACAAGACGATCACCCGCAAGGCCGAATGGCCCGGCTGGACGCCGCCGCCGCAGATGCGCAAGCGCGTCAAGGGCCTGCCCGCCTATATGCCGGGCGGCATCGACAACCCGCTCGGCGCCCGCGCCATGTATCTCGGCTCCAGCCTGTACCGCATCCACGGCTCCAACGAGCCGGAGACCATCGGCCAGGCGGTATCGTCCGGCTGCTTCCGCATGACCAATGACGACGTGGTCGACCTCTACGAGCGCGTGAATGTCGGCACCCGCGTGGTGGTGCAGAACTGACGTCCTGCTCCGCCGAACTCGGCCACTACCGGGTTCGGCCTTCGGCAGGATCGACACCGGATACGTCCGATGTCGAAGGAAAGGGATGGCCTGAGGGGCCCCACGTCTCTCGATGTTTCCCGCTCGCGGGGCACCTCTCCCGATGGAGAAGAGGAAGAGAAGCATCGAAGAGGACAGTGCTTCCCGCCCCCTCATCCTGCCTCATCCTGAGGTGCCCGGCGCCAGCCGGGCCTCGAAGGAGCCAGCCCAGCCCTCCCGGCGCCTGCCCTAGTGCCGGCGCTGCGCGCCCGGGGCGTCGCGCGACAGGTTCTTGGCGGCCAGCTGCTGCAGATAGGCCTTCCAGCGCTCGTCCTGCTCGCGGCCGAGCGTCGTCAGCGTCTCCCAGCTGTAGATGCCGGTGGAATGGCCGTCGTCGAAGAGGATGCGCACGGCATAGTGACCGACCGGCAGCACCTCCTGGATGCGCACCTCGCGCTTGCCGTCGACCAGCTTGCGGTCGGCCGGCGAATGGCCTTGAACCTCGGCGGACGGGCTCTCGACCCGCAGATATTCCGCCGGCAGCGCGAAGCTGGTCCCGTCGTCGAAGCTGACGGTCAGCGTGCGGTGGTCCTTGTGGACCCTCAATTCGGTCGGCCAGGGTGTGGCGGCGGTTGGCGAAGCGTCGGTCACGGTCGGCTTCCTCTCTCGTGTCGCCTTCACATAAGCGAGCGCGCGGGCGGCGCCAACCCCGGACCGGCGGGGCGCCGGAAACGTGCGATGCAGCAAAATCGAGTGATATCAGCGATCAAGCGATAGAGGCGGACGCCTTGGCATGGCAGGATGGAGCCCCTAGATAATGTGTCGGGTTTCCTTCGGGGAGCCCCGGCAAGCACTCGGGAGCAGACGCCTTGGCCCATCCCAGCGAACAGCGCATCGACCTCGCCCTGCGGGAGCCCCCGCGCGCGCCGCTGGTCGACACCTTCGGCCGGGCCGTCTCCTATCTGCGCGTCTCGGTCACTGACCGCTGCGACTTCCGCTGCGTGTACTGCATGGCCGAGCACATGACCTTCCTGCCGAAGCCGGAGCTGCTGACGCTGGAGGAGCTGGACCGCCTGTGCTCCGCCTTCGTCGTGCGCGGCGTGAAGAAGCTGCGCCTCACCGGCGGCGAGCCTCTGGTGCGGCGGGACGTGATGACGCTGTTCCGCTCGCTGTCCCGCCATCTCGATTCCGGCGCGCTGGAAGAACTCACCCTCACCACCAACGGTTCGCAGCTCGCGCGTTTCGCGTCCGAGCTCGCCGCATGCGGGGTGAAGCGCATCAACGTCTCGCTCGACACGCTCGACCCGGCGAAGTTCCGGGCGCTGACCCGCTGGGGCGACCTCAACAAGGTGCTCGCCGGCATCGACGCCGCGCAGGAAGCCGGCATCAAGGTGAAGCTCAACGCCGTCGCCCTGCGCGGCGACAATGAGGACGAGATCCCCGCGCTGATCGAATGGGCGCATGGCCGCGGCATGGACGTGTCGCTGATCGAGGTGATGCCGCTGGGCGACACCGGCGCCGAGCGACTCGACCAGTATCTGCCGCTCTCCACGGTGCGGGCGCGCCTGGAGCAGCAATGGACGCTCTCCGACATCGCCTATCGCACCGGTGGCCCGGCCCGCTATGTCTCGATCGCCGAGACCGGTGGCCGCCTCGGCTTCATCACCCCGCTGACGCATAATTTCTGCGAGGGCTGCAACCGGGTGCGCGTCACCTGCACCGGCACGCTCTATATGTGCCTCGGCCAGGAAGACGCCGCCGACCTGCGCGCGCCGCTGCGCTCCTCGGAGAGCGACGAGAAGCTTCACGCCGCGCTCGACGACGCCATCTTCCGCAAGCCCAAGGGGCACGACTTCGTCATCGACCGCCCCGGCCAGGCGCCGGCGCTGCGCCGTCACATGAGCGTGACCGGCGGCTGATCCGTCCCGATTTATCTTCGGTTAATCGCCCGCGCGAAAGCTGCATGGCAGCCGCGCGTGAGCCTACCTTGCTGCATTGCAACAGCATGTGCATTTTTGGGACGGACCCGGACTGCTAGGGAAGCGGCCGGGAATCACTTCATTGCATCGCGCGAGTCCACCATGCAGCTGCCGCTGTTGGCCCTGGCCATGGCCTCCTTCGGGATCGGCACCACCGAATTCGTCATCATGGGTCTGCTGCCGGAAGTGGCCGCCGATCTCGGCGTGACCATTCCCGCGGCGGGGCTGCTCGTCACCGGCTATGCCATGGGCGTGGTGATCGGCGCGCCGATCGTCGCCATCATCACCAATGCGCTGCCGCGCAAGGCGACGCTGATCGGCCTCGCCAGCATGTTCGTGCTCGGCAACTTCCTCTGCGCCGTCGCCCCGGATTACTGGATGCTGATGGCGGCGCGCGTGGTCACCGCCTTCTGCCACGGTGCCTTCTTCGGCATCGGCGCCGTGGTGGCCGCCAGCCTGGTGCCGCCGAACCAGCGCGCCAGCGCCATCGCCCTGATGTTCGCCGGCCTCACCCTCGCCAATGTGCTGGGCGTGCCGCTCGGCACCGCGCTCGGCCAGTTCGCCGGCTGGCGCTCCACCTTCTGGGCGGTGGTGGTCATCGGCCTCATGGCGGTCGCCGCCATCGCCCTCTGGGTGCCCTCCGCCATTCCGCACAGCAGCGGCAACATCCTGCGCGAATTCGGCGTGCTGAAGCGCCCGCAGGTGCTGCTCGCCATGGCGATGAGCGTGCTGGCCTCGGCCAGCCTGTTCACCGTGTTCACCTATATCGCGCCGCTGCTGCGCGAGGTCACCGGCCTCACCCCGAACGCCGTCACCGTGGTGCTGCTGCTGTTCGGGGTGGGCATCACCATCGGCAACATCCTCGGCGGCAAGCTCGCCGACTGGAAGCTGATGCCCTCGCTGATGGGCATCTTCGTCGGCCTCGCGGCGGTGCTGGTGGCGCTGGTGTTCACCAGCGCCCATGAACTGCCGGCGGTGGTGAACGTGTTCATCTGGGGCGTGCTGGTCTTCGCCGTGGTGGCGCCGATCCAGGTGCGGGTGGTGGATGCCGCCGTCGGCGCGCCCAATCTCGCCTCGACGCTGAACCAGGGCGCCTTCAACCTCGGCAATGCCGGCGGTGCCTGGATCGGCGGCGCGGCGCTCACCTTCGGCCTCGACTATGCGTCGCTGCCATGGGTCGGGGCGGCGCTGGCGCTCGGCGCGCTCGGCCTGTGCGTCTATTCCCGCGCGCTCGAGCGGCGCGGCGCGCCGGTCGCCCGCATGGGCGGCATGACGGGCGGCACGATGGACAGCACGCCGGCCGGCCATGGCGGCGGCAGCCTGCCGGAAGCCGCCGTCGCCTGCGAGGATCGCTGACCCTGCCTCCGGCGGAGGCGGTGCCGGACGGGCGCCGCCCTCGCCTTGCTTCCCGCCGTCCGCGCCCGCTCGCTGCCCTCATCCGGTTCCATGTCCAGTCCCAGTGCCATCCGCCGCGGCATCCTGCTGATGATCGCCGGCTCCTCGGTCTTCGCCGCCAACGACGCCTTCTCCAAGCTGGCGATCGCGCATATCCCGCCCTCGCAGATCATCGCGGTGCGCGGGCTGCTGGCGGCGCTGGCGCTGGTGGCGATGCTCGGCTGGAAGGGCGATCTCGCCGCCATCCGCTTCGCGGCCGACCGGCGGGTGCTGCTGCGCGGGGCGCTGGAAGCCTGCTCTGCGGTGCTGTTCATCACCGCCCTCGCCACCATGGCGCTGGGTGATTCGGCGGCGATCGTGCAGGTGGCGCCGCTCGCCACCATGGCCGGGGCAGTGCTGTTCTTCGGCTCGCGGATCGGCGTCCGGCAATGGCTGGCGGTCGGCGTCGGCTTTTCCGGCGTGCTGCTGATCGTCAAGCCCGGCACCACCGCCTTCGACATGGTGGCGCTGATGCCGCTCGGCTCGGCGCTGCTCATCGCCTTGCGCGATTTCGTCACCGGCCGCATCGGCACCCATGTGCCGACGCTGGTGGTCACGCTCACCACCACGGCGGTGGGCATGGCCATGGGCTTCGCCGGCGCCACGGTGGAAGCGTGGCGCCCGCTCGATCTCCTCACCCTCGCCTATCTGGCGGGCGGCGGCATCACGCTGATCAGCGGCCATATCCTGACCATCGCCGCCTTCCGTGGCAACGATCCGGCGGTCATCGCGCCGTTCCGCTACGCCACCGTGGCCTGCTCGGTCACGCTCAGCGCGGTGGTGTTCGGCCAGACGCCCGATCTCGTCTCCATCGGCGGCATGGCGCTCATCATGGCCGCCGGCCTCTACACCATGCACGATCATCGCAAGCTGGCGCTGGTGAAGCCGGCCGCCAAGGAAAGCGGCGCCGCCTGACGCGCGCCCTCCCCGGAAGCGGCAGGAGGCGGGACGCCGCGTGACGCGGCGCCCCGGCGGGCCTCAGCCGCGCTGGCGGGCGCGGATCATGTAGCCGTCATAGGGATATTCGCCGACCTGCCACCACAGATAGCCTTCGTTGCGGAAGGCGAGCATGGAGCCGTAGATCTCCTTGAACGCCTCGTTCTTGGCGGAGATCTCGGTCATCAGCTCGGTGTTGGTCTTGTAGGCGGCGTCCATCACCTCGATGGGGAAGGCACGCAGCTGCGCGCCCTGCGCCACCAGCCGGCGCAGCGCTGCCGGGTTGCCGGCGTCGTATTTCGCCAGCATGTCGGCATTGGCATAGGCGCTCGCCGCCTTGAACACCGCCTGGTAGCTGGCCGGCAGCTTCTGCCACGCCTTGTCGTTGGCGATGAAGTGGATGGTCGGCCCGCCTTCCCACCAGCCGGGATAGTAGTAATAGGGCGCCACCCGCACGAAGCCGAGCTTCTCGTCGTCATAGGGGCCGACGAATTCGGCGGCGTCGATGGTGCCCTTCTCCAGCGCCGGATAGATGTCGCCGGAGGCGATGTTCTGCGGCACCAGGCCCAGCTTGGCCATCACCTGGCCAGCGAGGCCCGGCAGGCGCATCTTCAGCCCGCGAATGTCGTCGAGCGACTTGATCTCCTTGCGGAACCAGCCGCCCATCTGCGCGCCGGTATTGCCGCCGACGAAGCCGACCACGCCGTAGCCCGCCAGGAACTTGTCCTGCAGCTGCTGCCCGCCGCCATGGTACATCCAGGCGGTCTGCATGCGGGCATTCAGCCCGAACGGCATGGTGGTGAAGGGCGCGAAGGCAGGGTCCTTGCCGATGTAGTAGTAGAGCGCGGTCTGCGCGAGCTCGACCGTGCCGTTCTGCACCGCGTCGAAGGCCTGCAGGCCGGGCACGATCTCGCCGGGGGCGAAGACGTCGATCTGGAAGGCGCCGTCGGTGCCCTCCTTCACATATTTGGCCAGAAGCTCGCTGGCGCCGAACAGCGTCGGCAACGCCTTGGAATAGCTGGTGGTCAGGCGCCAGCGCACGCTCGGCGCGGACTGGGCGAGCGCCGGCGCGGCCAGCGCGGTGGCGGCACCGGCGAGGCCGGCGCCTTTCAGGAGGGCACGGCGTTCGATGGAACGGGTCATGGTCGTCTGTCCTTGAGCAAAATCCTGCGTGCCACCCTCTTGGGGCGGGGTGGTCAGCCGCGCTGGCGGGCGCGGATCATATAGCCGTCATAGGGATATTCGCCGACCTGCCACCACAGATATTCGTCGTTGCGGAAGGCGATCAGCGCGTCCAGCACCTTCTTGAAGGTGGCGTTCTTGGCCGAGATCTCGGCATAGAGCTCGTTCGTCGCCTTGTAGGAGGCGTCGAGGAACTCGGGCGGGAACGGGCGCAACTGCGCGCCCTGCGCCACCAGCCGGCGCAGCGCCGCCGGGTTGAAGGCGTCGTATTTCGCCAGCATGTCGGCATTGGCATAGGCGGTGGCCGCCTCGAAGATCGCCTGGTAGGCCTTGGGCAGCGCGTCCCACTTGGCCTTGTTGACCACCACGTTCATGGTCGGCCCGCCATCCCACCAGCCGGGATAGTAGTAATAGGGCGCCACCTTCACGAAGCCGAGCTTCTCGTCGTCATAGGGGCCCACCCATTCGCAGGCGTCGATGGTGCCCTTCTCCAGCGAGGGATAGATGTCGGCCGGGGCGATCTGCTGCGGCACCACGCCGAGCTTGGCCACCACCTGCCCGGCAATGCCGCCGATGCGGAACTTCAGCCCCTTGAAGTCCTCCAGCGTCTTCACCTCCTTGCGGAACCAGCCGCCCATCTGGGTGCCGGTATTGCCACCGAGGAAGCCGACGAGGTTGTAGCTGGCGAGGAACTCGTCCTGCAGCTGGCGCCCGCCGCCATGGTAGAACCAGGCGTTCTGCTGGCGGGCATTGAGCCCGAACGGCATGGTGGTGAAGCAGGCGAAGGTCGGATCCTTGCCGGTGTAGTAATAGAGCGGCGTCTGGGCCACTTCGACGGTGCCGTTCTGCACCGCGTCGAGCGCCTGCAGGCCGGGCACGATCTCGCCGGCGGCGAAGGGCTGGATGGTGAAGCGCCCGTCGGTGGCCTCGCTCACATATTTCGCCACCAGCTCATTGGCGCCGAAGATGGCGTCAAGCACCTTCGGCACGCTCGCCGTCAGGCGCCAGCGCACGGTCGGGGCGGTCTGGGCGAGGGCGGGAGTGGCGAGGGCGGCGGCGGGCGCCAGCGCGCCGAGACCGGCGGCGGTGAGGAGATCGCGGCGTTTCATGAGCGGGCCTTTCCTGCGTCACCATCGTCACGAGGGAGGGACGACGGTCGGGACTGTCTTGCAACAGCGGGCGGCGGAGGGCAATCGCCGAGGTGAGACAACCGTAGCCGTCCGCCTGTCGCCGCACCGACGCCTCCCTCCCCGGGGGCAGACCTCGACGACGGCATGCCCCCACGGTGTCGCGGGCCATGGCGGCCGGCCACCTCTCGCCGCGGCATCGGAGGATCGCCCCGAGAGGCGACGCGCGGGCCGGCGAACAGCTCCGGCGTGCCCCGTCCGCCGCGCCGGTGTATAGGGGAAGCGGTCCCGCCGGCTGCGGGAACAGGGAGGACACCGTGGGCCGCACCCTCGCCACGCTGATCGCCACCATCGCCCTCGCCTTCGGCATCCACGCCCTGCGCGCGGCGATGCATGGCGGGCACCGGCCGACCGGCACCCCGTTCCAGCAATGCATGGCGCGGGCGAAGAAGAGCTACGGCCCCGGCACCCTGCCGGAAGCGATCAAGCGCCAGTTCACCCTGGATTGCGAGGTCCAGGTCGGACGTTGACAGGGCGAGCGCCCGCGCCCGAAGCTCGACACAACGGATCGAGCGCTCCTTCCGCAAGCTTGCGCGCCTCGGGCGGATCGCCACGCGCATCGACAAGCGTACCAGGAACGTCCTTGCCGCCATGCCGCTCGCATCGACCGCCGGTGGATCAGAGCTGTGGATCAGAGCTTGTGAATGCACGCCCGAGGCGCTTGCACGCCGACAGGTTCGGTCTCCACGGCCCGACGTTTCCCGCACCCGCCGAGACCGTCCCGCCGGCATCGCCGTGTCACCGGCCCGCCGGCAACGCGACATGCCCGGAGCGAACCCCGGGCATGTCGGATCGCCTCACCGTCAGCCGCGCGGGCGGGTGCGGATCTGGAAGCTGTCGAAGGTGTACTCCGCCACCTGCCACCACAGGTTTTCCTCGTTGCGGAACGCCTGCATGGTGTCGATCGCCTTCTTGAAGTCGGCGTTCTTGGCGGAGATCTCGCCCCAGAGCTGGTTGGTGGCCTTCAGGCAGGCTTCCATGACCTCCATCGGATAGGGGCGCAGCTGGGTGCCGTTCGCCACCAGCCGCTTGATGGCCGGCGGGTTCTGCACGTCGTAGCGTGCCTGCATGATGGTGTTGGCATAGGTGGCGCCGGCGATCAGCGCCGCCTGGTAGTTTTTCGGCAGCTCGTTGAACTTGGCGAGGTTGGCGAAGGCGTGGATGGTCGGGCCGCCTTCCCACCAGCCGGGATAGTAATAATACTTCGCCACCTTGTAGAAGCCGAGCTTCTCGTCGTCATAGGGGCCGACCCACTCGGCGCCGTCGATGGTGCCCTTTTCCAGCGCCGGATAGATGTCGCCGCCGGCGATCTGCTGCGGCACCACGCCGAGCTTGGCCATCACCTGCCCGGCGATGCCGCCGATGCGCATCTTGAGGCCGTTCATGTCGGCGACGGTCTTGATCTCCTTGGAGAACCAGCCGCCCATCTGGGTGCCGGTATTGCCGCAAGGCAGGCCGTAGACATTGTATTTCTTGTAGAATTCGTTGAAGAGCTCGTTGCCGCCGTTCTGGAACAGCCAGGCGTTCTGCTGGCGGGCATTGAGGCCGAACGGCACCGAGGCGGCGATCGCGAAGGTGGGGTCCTTGCCGACGAAGTAGTAGGAGACGGTGTGGCACATCTCGACGGTGTTGTTCTGCACCGCGTCGAGCACCTGAAGGCCGGGGACGATCTCGCCGGCGGCGAAGACCTGGATCTGGAACTTGCCGTCGGTCAGCTCCGAGACCATCTTCGACATGACTTCCGCGCCGCCATAGATCGTGTCGAGCGACTTCGGGAAGCTGGACGCCAGGCGCCATTTGATCTCCGGCGCGGACTGGGCGATGGCGGGGGCGGCGAGTGCGGCGGTCGCCGCGACGCCGGAACCGGCGGCGGCCAAAAACTGACGGCGCTTCATGCAGTGTCTCCTACTGGGGTTCCTCACGGTGCGGTGGGCGCATTGGCGCGCGGCTCCGCACTCGAATTGCTTGTTTTCACTACTGGTACGCCACGGCTTGCCCCAGCGCAACGGCACCTCGCTTTCGCCTTTTGTCGAAGAGGTTTTCCCGCGCGTGCCGCCCGGTCCGGCGGGGGGTAGGAAAGCGGACATGTTCCTGATATGTTCCGATGCATCTTCCCGAAGGTCATCCCCGTTCCCGGAGCGTGCCATGCCCGACAAGACCGCCGCCTTCCGCGCCCTTCACGAGGGGCCGGGCGCCTTCGTCCTCCCCAATCCGTGGGATGCCGGCACCGCGCGCCTGCTGGCCGCGCTCGGTTTTCCCGCGCTGGCCACCACCAGCGCCGGCATGGCGCTGGCGCATGGGGTGGCGGACGGCGAGACGAGCCGCGAGGACGTGCTCGCCCATTGCGCGCTCATCGTCGCCGCCACGCCGTTGCCGGTCTCGGCGGATCTGGAGAACGGCTTCGGCGATGCGCCGGAGACGGTGGCCGAGACCATCCGCCTCGCCGCCGCCACCGGCCTTGCCGGCGGCTCGATCGAGGACCACACCAACCGCCCGGCCGATCCGATCTACGATCTCTCTCTGGCCGTCGAGCGCATCGCCGCCGCCGTCGAGGCCCGCGCTTCGCTGGGCACCGATTTCGTGCTCACCGCGCGGGCGGAGAATTTCCTGTGGGAACGACCGGACCTCGACGACACCATCGCCCGGCTTCAGGCCTATGAGGCCGCCGGCGCCGACGTGCTCTACGCGCCCGGCCTGCCGGACCTCGCGGCGGTGCGCGCCGTCTGCTCGGCGGTGTCGAGGCCGGTCAACGCCGTCATCGGCATCGGCGCCGCGCGCTTCACCGTCGCCGATCTGGCGGAAGCGGGCGTGCGGCGCATCAGCATCGGCTCCTCGCTCGCCCGGCTCGCCTATGGCAGCGTCGTGCGGGCGGCAAGGGAGATGCGGGAGGTCGGCCGCTTCGGCTTTCTCGACAGCGCGATGCCGTCGGCCGAGCTCGGCGCCCTGCTCGCCACCTCGCCGCAACCGCCGGGCCGCGCGTGACGACGTGGCTGACGGATTGAAGCTACCTCAACGAGATAGCTTCATATCTTCCATCAGAAGATGAAATCGCCCGGCGCCGTTCCCGGCGCGCGTCAGCTCTCCACCACGATGCGCGGCGCCGGCCGCGCCGTGGCCCGTCCCCCTGCCAGCGCGCCGCGCACGGCGGCGGCGATGTCGCGATAGATTCGCGCCTCCGGGCTGTCGGGCTGCGTCGCCACGATCGGCCGGCCGGCATCGGAGGTCTCGCGGATCGCCATCTGCAGCGGCACTTCGCCGAGGAACGGCACGCCGAGCCGCTGCGCCTCGTGCCGCGCCCCGCCATGGCCGAACACGTCGGAGCGGGTGCCGCAATGCGGGCACAGGAAATAGCTCATGTTCTCGACCACGCCGAGCACCGGCACGTTCACCTTCTGGAACATGGCGATGCCGCGCCGCGCGTCGATCAGGGCGAGGTCCTGCGGGGTGGAGACGATCACCGCGCCGGCCAGCGGCACCTGCTGCGCCATGGTCAGCTGCGCGTCGCCGGTGCCGGGCGGCATGTCGACGACGAGCACGTCGAGCGGCGCCCAGTTCACTTCCTTCAGCATCTGGCTGATCGCCGACATCACCATCGGGCCGCGCCAGATCATCGGCGTCTCCTCTTCGACGAGGAAGCCGATCGACATCACCTTCAGGCCCCAGGAGTTCATCGGCTCCAGCATGCGGCCCTGCACGTCCGGCTTGCCCTTCAGCCCCATCAGGCGCGGCACCGAGGGGCCGTAGATGTCGGCGTCGAGCAGGCCGACCTTCAGCCCCAGCGAGACGAGGCCGAGCGCCAGATTGGCGGCGAGCGTCGACTTGCCCACCCCGCCCTTGCCGGAGGCCACCGCGATGATGGCGCCGACGCCCGGCAGGCCGCGCGTCTCCTTCTGCGGGTCGGCCGGCGGCTGCGGGGGATGGGAATGGCCGGCATGCGAATGGCCGGCATGGGAATGCCCGCCCTGGGAATGCCCGCCTTGCCCGGAGACGCGCACCGGCGTCGTCGAGGTGCCGGCGGCCGGCGCCGGGCCCGAGCCGGCCTTGCGCTCGGCGGTCAGCGCCACCAGCGCCGAGGTCACGCCCGGCGTCGCCCGCACCGTGCGCTCCACCGCCGCGCGCACCGTCTCCCAGGCCTGCGCCTGCGCGGCGTCCACCGTGATCGACAGATAGACCTTGCCGTCGGAAACCAGGATGTCCGAGAGCACCCCCGTCTCGGTGATCGGCCGTCCGTCCGGCGCGGAAACCTGCGCCAGCCGCGCCTTCACCTCATCCGCGCTCACCGCCATGCCGAAACTCCCGACTGCTATCCTGGAAACACTTCAGACGGTGAGACACCAGCGCGCCGCCAGCGTCAACCCGCCCGGCGGCATCGGCCGATCACGAGCGCTTATGGCGGCCCGGCCCTTGCGGATATGCACGTTTACCGCCCAGCTTCGACCATTGACCAACAATGCATCACCCCCAGTTGCGCGCGCCCCCGGAAAAATGCCAGCATCGCGGCGCCGGAAACAACAAAACACCGGCCTAGGGCACTCTTCCAAAGGGGAACAGCATGAGCCTCGTCACCCGTTTCGCGGCGGTCGCCGTCATGGTCGCGGCCGCGATGAGCGGCGCCTCCGCCAAGGAATGGAAAACCGTCCGCATCGGTACCGAGGGAGCCTATCCGCCCTTCAACTATGTCGAGAACAACGAGCTCAAGGGCTTCGACATCGACATCGGCAAGGCGCTGTGCGCCAAGATGAAGGTGGAGTGCACCTTCGTCGCCCAGGATTGGGACGGCATCATCCCGGCGCTGCAGGCGGGCAAGTACGACGCCATCGTCGCCTCCATGTCGATCACCGAGGAGCGCAAGCAGCAGATCGCCTTCTCGAAGAAGTACTACAAGACCCCCGCCACCTTCGCGGTGCGCAAGGATTCCCCCCTCACCGACACCTCGCCGGCGGCGCTCAAGGGCAAGGTGCTCGGCGCGCAGGGCTCGACCATCCATTCCAACTATCTCGAGGACGTCTACGCCAAGGCCGGCGCCGAGGTGAAGCTGTACGGCAAGCAGGACGAGGCCAATCTCGATCTCGCCAATGGCCGCCTCGACGCCGTCCTCGCCGACAAGGTGGTGCTGCTGGAGTGGCTGAACTCCAAGGACGGCGCCTGCTGCAAGTTCACCGGCGCCGAATACACCGATCCGAAATATTTCGGCGAGGGCGTCGGGGTGGGCATCCGCAAGGACGACCCGGAGCTGGTGGCGATGTTCAACAAGGCCATCGACGAGATCCTCGCCGACGGCACCTACAAGACCATCAACGCCAAGTACTTCCCCTTCAGCGTCTACTGACCGCCGGCGGGTGCCGTTCCGGGCCGGTGCGCCCGGCGCGGCACCCGGTCCCCGGCCTCGCATCCGTGCCGTCATCCACCTTTCCCCTGCCCGGGTCCCGTGCCGCCCTGCCGAATCCGGCGCGCGGGCGGGCAGGCAGGGCCGCCCAGGCCGCAAGCGGAGCGCCGTTCCCGGGATGGAATTCCTGACCCTGCTTTCCTTCGGACCGGGCGGCTGGGGCGACGAGATCGCCCGCGGCGCGCTGCTCACCATCGAGCTCGCTCTGACCACCCTGCCCTTCGGCCTCGCCCTCGGCCTCCTCGTCGCGCTCGGCAAGGACGCGCCCTCGCCGGTGGCCCGGGCGGCGGCCAATATCTTCACCACGGTGTTTCGCGGCCTGCCCGAGCTGCTGACGCTGTTCATCGTCTATTATGGCGGGCAGATGCTGCTCACCCGCATCGCCGGCTATTTCTCGCCGGGGGCGAATGTCGAGGTGAACCAGTTTCTCGCCGGCGTGGCGGCGCTCGGACTGGTGCTCGCCGCCTTCTCCTCCGAGGTGTTCTACGCCGCGCTCAAGGCGGTGCCGCGCGGGCAGAAGGAGGCGGCCTTCGCGCTCGGCCTGCCGAAATGGCAGGCCTTCCGGCTGGTGGTGTTCCCGCAGCTGTGGCGCGTCGCCCTGCCCGGCCTGTCCAACAACTGGATGGTGCTGATGAAGGACACCTCGCTGGTGTCGGTCATCGCCATCAACGACCTGATGCGGCAGACCGCCATCGCGGTGGGCGTCACCAAGCAGCCCTTCTTCTTCTACCTGGTGGCCTGCCTCATCTATCTCGCCTTCTCCATCCTCTCCAGCCTGGTGCTGACCCGCGCCGAGGCGCGCGCCAGCCGCGGCCTCAAGCGGGCGGGAGCGAAATGATGCTGGACACGCTCCTCGCCCCCCTCGGCCAGGGCTTCCTGGCGCTGATGGGCTTCATCGGCCTCAATGCCGACCTGATGGACCGCTACGGCCTGCGCTTCCTCTCCGGCGTGTGGGTCACGATCGAGCTGGTGGGCCTGTCGATGGTCTTCGGCGCCCTCCTCGCTTTGCCGCTGGCCATCGCCCGCGTCGAGGGCGGGAAGATCTCGTCGCGGCTCGCCTTCGGCTATTCCTATTTCTTCCGCGGCACCCCGCTGCTGGCGCAGACCTTCCTCGTCTATTACGGCGCCGGGCAGTTCCGCGAGTTCTTCACCGATATCGGCCTGTGGTGGTTCTTCCGCGACGCCTTCAACTGCGCGGTGTTCACCTTCACGCTCAACACCGCCGCCTATCAGGCGGAGATCCTGCGCGGCGGCCTGCAGAGCCTGCAGGTGGGCCAGAGCGAGGGAGGCAAGTCGCTCGGCCTCACCCGCTACCAGATCTACCGCACCATCCTCCTGCCGCAGGCCTATGCGGTGGGCCTGCGCCCGCTCGGCAACGAGGTGGTGCTGATGATCAAGTCGAGCGCCATCGCCTCGGTGGTCACGGTGTACGACCTGATGGGTGTCACGCGGCTGGCCTTCTCGCGCTCCTACGACATGGAGGTCTATCTGTGGGCGGCGGCGCTGTATCTCATCATGGTGGAGATCGTGCGCCGGGTGTGGAACGTGCTGGAGCGCCGGCTCAACCGGCATGTCGCGGTATCGCGGTGAAGCGAAAGGCGCGCCTTTCTTGCCCTCTCCCCATTGGGGAGAGGTGGCCCGCGCAGCGGATCGGTGAGGTGGGACGCGGCTGGGAAGCTTAGAACCCCCTCTCCCCCTCAGAGAGAGGGAACAGAAGCGCCCTGCCTTATGCTCACCCCACCGCCTTCGCCACCTCCGCCCGCAGCACCGGCAACAATTCCGCCTCGAACCACGGGTGGCGCCTCAGCCAGCCGGTATTGCGCCAGGAGGGGTGCGGCAGCGGCAGGATCCGCTCCGTCTCCCGCGCATGGAAGATCTCCCGCCAGCGCGTCACCCGCTCGGTGAGCCCCAGCCGGGCGAATTCCCCCAGCCCCAGCCGCCTGAGATGATAGGCCTGCGCGCTCGCGCCCACCGCCACGATCAGCTCGAACGCCTCGCGCGCCGCGAACAGCCGGTCATGCCACAGCAGGGCACATTCCCTCCGCGGCGGCAGGTCGCCGCCCTTTTCGTCCTGGCCGGGAAAGCAGAAGCCCATGGCGGCGATGGCCACGCGGGCTTCATCGTAGAAGCCGGCCCGGTCGAGCCCCAGCCAGTCGCGCAGCCGGTCGCCGGAGGCATCGTCGAAGGAGCGCCCGGAAGCATGCACCCTGGTCCCCGGCGCCTGCGAGGCGATGAGCAGCCGCGCCGATGGGCCGACATGCAGCACCGGGCGCGGCGCGTGCGGCAGCGGCCTGCCGCGCGGCGCCTCCACGCAGGCGCGACAGGCGCGGATGTCGGCGAGCACCCGATCGAGGGAAGAAGACGAGGCATCCATGATCGCCTAGATGGGTCCCGCGGTGCCGCCTGTCATCTCTGCCGGGCGCGAAAATCCGCCGGCATCTCGAAAGGCCCGGCCCAGATGCCGCGCCGGGCGGCCCGCGCCGCCGCCTCGCCGCCGCGATAGGCGAAGGAGGTCGCCACCGCCCAGCCCTCCTCGACCATCCGCGCGCCGAGGTCGCGCCCGCCCGCCTCGCAGATCGACACCGAGCGGCCATAGCGGTCGCCATCGACCGGCCGGCAGCTCACGCCGTCCTTGCCGGCGTCCGCCACCGCCCGCTGCATCGCCTGCTTCGCCCGCTCGCCGCAGGGCCACGGCGCTTCCGGCGGGCCGCAGCTCTGGTGCAGTTCCGGCGCGTCGATGCCCTCGAGCCGCACCCGCTCGCCGCCGATCTCGAAACTGTCGCCATCCGCCACCCGCACCGCGCCGTCCAGCGGCGGCACGAAGCGCTCGGCGATCAAGGCGAGGCCGATCATCGCCAGCGCGATGAGCACCGCCACCCAGGTCGAGCGGCGCCAGCGCCGGGGCGGCACCCGGCCGCCGCCGGGCAGGCGCCGTGAAAATCCGCCGCTCGGGCGAAGCGGGGCGCGCCAACGGCCGCCGGGGGAGCGCATCCGCCTCAGGCGTCCGCGACGCCGGCCTCGGCGAAGGTCGCCATGCCGCCATGGCAGGCGATGGCCGCCTTGATCACCCCGATCGACAGCGCCGCGCCGGAGCCTTCGCCGAGCCGCATGCCGAGGTCGAGCAGAGGCTTCAGCCCCAGCCGCTCCAGCACCCGGCCATGCGCCGGCTCGGCCGAGACATGGCCGGCGAAGCAATGGTCGAGCGCCGAGGGATCGAGCGCGTGCAGCACCGCCGCGGCGGCGGTCGCCACATAGCCGTCGAGCACCACCGGCACGCGCTGCATGCGGGCGGCGAGGATGGCGCCGGCCATGGCGGCGAGCTCGCGCCCGCCGAGGCGGCGCAGCACTTCCAGCGGATCGTCGAGATGTCCCCGGCAGCGCGCCACGGCCTGCTCCACGGCGGCGATCTTGGCGGCCAGCACCGCCCCGGTGGCGCCGGTGCCCGGCCCCACCCATTCGGCGGCGACGCCGCCATAAAGGCCGTGGCAGATGGCGGCCGCCACCGTGGTGTTGCCGATGCCCATCTCGCCGAGGCACAGCAGGTCCGGCTCGCCGGCCAGCGCCTCCATGCCGAAGGCCATGGTGGCGGCGCATTCGGCCTCGGTCAGCGCGTCCTCCTCGACGATGTCGCGGGTGGGGATGTCGAGCGCGAGGTCGAAGACGCGCAGCCCGGCGCCGAACACGCCGCAGATCTGGTTCACCGCCGCCTTGCCGGCGGTGAAGGTGGCGACCATCTGCTTGGTCACTTCCGGCGGGTAGGGCGAGACGCCGCGCCTGGCGACGCCATGGGTGCCGGCGAACACCGCCACGGTCGGCCGGTCGATGCGCGGGATCTCGCGCCCCTGCCAGCCGGCGATCTTCACGGCGATGTCCTCCAGCCGTCCGAGCGCGCCCGGCGGCTTGACCAGCTGCCCCTGCCGCGCCCGCGCCGCCGCCTCCGCCGTGGCGTCGGGCGCCGGAAGGGAAAGGAAGAGGTTGCGGATATCGTCGAAGGGAAGCCCGGTGGCGGTGCGCTGCATGGGTCTCTCGAAGCTCGGTTTCTCGAAAGCGGGGAGCCTTGAAGGACGAGGCTCGGGCGAGGCGCGGGGTAGCCCCTCGCCGGCCGGGTGGCAACTCATAAATCGGGAGTGGAGGAAAGCGCCGTGACAGCGACCGAGGCCGCGCCGCGCCGGCCCTGCCGTCGGGCCGACGGAAAACGTCTCATCGTGAGAGGCACATTCCCGGCCTCCTATCGTCGTGAGGGACATGCCCGGAGAAACGTGCCGGGACATGCATGCCCGGAGATATGTGCCGGGAGATATGTGCCCGCGCGAGGATGCGAGCCACCGGGGATCCACGGCTTCAAGGGCACACAGGCCCAGACGGCCTTGAACGGCCCGAACGGTACCATCGACGAGGGGGCGGCGCCCACGAAGCGGGTCGCCGAGGGCCGACACTATCGGGAAGCAAGCCCCCTCGCCCCGGCGCGCCGGCCGACCACATCATCAAGCGTCCCACCTCGCTCGCCCCTCGCTCCCCGCTCCTCGCCCTCGTCCCTCGCCCCCCCAAGACGTGCCAGCCGACCGCATCATCGAGCGTCCCACCTCGCTCGCCCCTCGCTCCCCGCTCCTCGCCCTCGTCCCTCGCCCCCCAAGACGTGCCAGCCGACCGCATCATCGAGCGTCCCACCTCGCTCGCCCCCATCCGCCGGAGCCGCCCTTCGCGATAGGCTGACATCCTCGACGCATTGCCTTCCCCGCTCCCTCTCCCCGACCTCTTCTTTCCTCTCCCTCTCCCCGTTGGGGAGAGGT
>NZ_JAHBGB010000008.1 GCF_018390555.1 Ancylobacter oerskovii
TTCGGCAAGCCGTCGCCAGGTGAAAAGCTGATTCGGCGATACGCCGCACCGTCTCGCGACGAGGTATGGCATCTTAACTTTGCACCGACATTCATCAGTCGCTGAACAAAGATTATGGAAAATATCTTCATATCAATCCGGGCGAGGCAACGGTCCCAACCTTCTGTCACGACGTTGATAAGGTCAGCTGCATGCCATCATAGGCGGGCCTTGGTGCGGACGGCGGGGCTCGAACCCGCACTCCGTAAGGAAGCGGATTTTAAGTCCGCTGCGTCTACCGGTTCCGCCACGTCCGCCTTGGATGGCCGGTGCGGGCAATTTGCGATTGCTCACGCTACGAGGGTAGTGGCCAAGGTTGGCTCCCCAGATAGCACGTGGCAAGCACCAGACAAAGTGGATGGCGCATACCGACACCTCTCCTGACTTGCCAAACGCCAAGAGCAACCGGCAGGTCGGACTATCATCTCCCAGTTGAGCAGCGAGCACAGTCTCGCGGGATGTCGCGCCAGTTCTCGTCGCGCGGGAGTTTGCCAGATGATCCACGTCAGTCTTATCGGTGCCTCCAGGGAGCAATTATAGTCACGCAGTATTACAAGTACGCGCGAGAGATGTAGGCACTGCTATGAACCGCCCCGGGTTTGCCGGAGGCCCCAACTCCTGAAGGTGGAGCCATGACAGGCGAGACGACGAACAAGTTCTCGCCGGAGGTGTGCACCCGGGCGGTGCGGCTGGTGCTGGATCACGAAGCCGAGCATCCGTCGCGCTGGGCGGCGATCGCGTCGATCGCGAGCAAAATCGGCTGCACGGCGCAGACGCTGAACGAGTGGGTGAAGAAAGCCGGGGTCGACAGCGGCCGCAAGCCTGGGCTGACGACGGACATGGCCGCGTAGCTGAAGGCGCTTGCGCTGGAGCAGGCCCTGCATGAGCGCCGCCCTGTTCATCGCGGCGGCCTCGTGCACCATAGTGATCGCGGCTCACAAGGCGGATTCAAGCAGTCGTCGCAACATCACGGAGGATGTTACGATGACGAAGTCGAAGCGGCGGTCGGGAAGGTCGGGAAGGAGGCCTTTGCACTCGCCCGGGCGTCCATCTGCGTCCGGTCGGGCCGAGCGGGTGTCGTTCTGGGCTGCGATTGCCACCGGCTCGTCAAGCGAGGATGCTGCGGCTTTGGCCGGCGTCGCTCAAGCCGTGGGCGCGCGTTGGTTCCGGAAGGCGGGCGGGATGGCTCCAACGATCTACAAGCCGTCAGCCAAGCCCTTGTCTGGCCGCTATCTGTCGCTCGGAGAACGCGAAGAGATCGCGCTCATGCGGGTGAAGGGCTACTCGATGCAGGCGATTGCGTGCCGGCTTGGGCGGGCCGCTTCCACGATCTCGCGCGAGCTGCGACGCAACGCAGCGACCCGCAGCGGTGACTTCCAGTATCGCGCGACCACGGCGCAATGGCATGCGGAGCGTTCGGCGCGTCGGCCCAAGCCGAGCAAGCTAGCCGGCAATCAGGCTTTGTGCGATTACGAGCATGAGCGTCTGGCCGGCCTGGTCACGACCGTCGACGGAGGCGCCCTCGCAGGACCGCGCGTTACATGGAACGGACGTCGACATGGACGGCGGCAAGAGCGACGATGGGCACGGGCCTGGAATCCTGAACAGATCGCACGGCGTCTGCCGATCGACTTTCCGGACGACTCGACCATGCGCATCAGTCACAAGGCCATCTATCAGTCGCTGTTCATCCAAGGGCGCGGTGCTCTGCGGCGCGAACTGACGGCATGCCTGCGCTGCGGGCGGGTGCTGCGGGTTCCAGGGGCGCGCACGCGGGGGCGCGGCTGGGGCTTCGTCGCGCCTGAAATCATGATCAGCGAGCGGCCGGCGGAGGCAGCTGACCGCGCAGTGCCCGGCCATTGGGAAGGCGACCTGATCCTCGGCCTTAATCGCTCTGCCATCGGTACGCTGGTGGAGCGCATCACGCGCTTCACCATGCCGTATCTGCCGCGCATGCCCGGCTACGGCGAGGCGCCAAGAGTGAAGAACGCGCCGCCGCTTGCCGGCCACGGAGCAACCGCCGTGCGCGAGGCGATCACCCGGACGATCGTCGGTCTGCCTGGCGAGCTCAAGAGATCGCTGACTTGGGACCAGGGATCCGAGATGGCGGAGCACGCTCAGCTGAGAGTCGACGCGGGCCTGGATATCTACTTCTGCGATCCGCACAGCCCCTGGCAGCGGGCCATGAACGAGAACACGAATGGCTTGCTGCGCCAGTACTTCCCGAAAGGCACGGACCTCAGTGCTCACAGCCGGGATGAGATAGGCGCCATCGCCGCCGCGCTCAATGCTCGGCCGCGGAAAACCCTGGACTGGAAGACGCCGGCTGAGGCGCTTGACGCGCTGCTACGGCAAGCCGAAAAGCAACCCGTTGCGACGACCGCTTGAATCCGCCCAATACGTGAGCATCCGATACAGCGAGCGCCAGGCGGAAGCCGGCATCGAGCCCTCCGTCGGCAGCGTGGATGACAGCTACGACAACGCTCTCGCCAAGACGATCAATGGCCTCTATAAGGCCGAGGTCATCCATCGGCGGGGTCCCCGGCGATCCTTCGAGGCCGTCGAGTTCGCGACGCTAACCTGGGTCGATTGGTTCAACCATCGCCGGCTGCTGGAGCCCATCGGCAACATCCCGCCGGTCGAAGCCGAGGAACGCTACCACACCATGCTCGACGAGCAGAAACGGGCGGCGTGACTCAAACGAAACGGCCTCCGGCAAGCCCAGGGCGGTTCATTCAGCGAGGAAAGCCGGTGATGGCTGTGATCGGATATGTGCGCCCAAGTTCGCTTGAACAGGGCACGGCGCTTCAGGTTGAAACGCTGTACAAGGCTGGCTGCGAGGTTATCCGTGAGGAGAAGCGAGTCGGCGCGACGATGGCGGGGCGCAAAGAGCTACGCACCATCCTGAACTTCATCCGTGCAGGTGATGTGCTCATGGTCACTAGGCTCCATATCCTGGCAGCATCTATCACTAGCCTGCAAGATATTCTGCGCGAACTGCACACGAAGGGTGCTTCGTTGAAGACGATCGAACGGCCCATCGACACCAGCAAACCCACTGGCAGGATGTTCCTCGACGTGTTGGAAGTATTGTACGAGTTCGAGGCGGAACTCCTCCGCGAGCGTCGGGTCGATAGCATAGCGAAAGCGAAGAGTGACGGCTCTTACAGGGGGCGCCAGCCGACCATCGATCCGGCGGCTATTGCCCGTCTCCGAGCTCGCGGTCTCGGCCCGACTGACATCGCGAAGAAACTCGCCATTAGCCGGGCCTCTGTCTATCGCCTGCTCCGGAGTAACGTCACCTAACTGCGTTCAAGATCGGAGGTCGACCGAGCCAGTCGGTGAACACGAGTGCTCTGGACAGCCTCTGCAATCCCTCTCGATAGTACGGAAAACACCATCAGACGCGTTGATGACAGTTCGAGCGCCGAGCATCACCATGAGATGGCCAAGACATTGAATTCTGTCAGCTTCTCGATGGATCTGCTGCGAATTTGGAGGCTCCGTTTGCCGCGATCTTCTTGGCTCGCCGTCTTGCGGCAGCTTGCACCACGACCTTCTTAGCCTGAAGCCAGTGGCGTTCGGCCTGTCCCTCTGGGCGCCCCTCCTCCTCCCAAAGCTTATGTGCCTTCTGACGGATCTGCTCGTTTCTCTCGGCCATCAAGTTTCCCCAGTCCAATCACCAAAGTTCTATGGCATAAACTATCATCCGCAGTCGGCCAGTCTACGATATATGCTAGATAATCTTGGGGCGTGCGATGGTATGAACCTCGTGGAATGGTAGATTCAGCGGTTGCGAGGAGTCGGCCGCTAGCTGACATGCTTCGGGAAGCTTGATACGATAAACGTCATGCTCGGGCATGGCAACAACCCGCACATGGCGCCAAAAGCGGGCCGCTGCCGCGGATGCCATATAGATCGGAAGACGCGTGAGACACGAGGGCGCAGTCACACCGCCAATTAACCTGGGGCGGTTGGCCGAGCGCATTTCGGGTCGCGCTCGGCCTTACCGAGCGCCACTCAGCTTGGGGCGAGAGTAGCACGGGGCACTGGATGAATACGACATGTTGGAGTTTTTGAAAAGTTAAAAACTGCAACTCTGGAATGCAAGATCAGCATTACCCCCGCCCTGCTCCTCCAGCTAAAATCCGCCGTGTCGCGCAGCAAGCTAGCCATGTATTGCTAGCACTACTTTGTCAGATTGTCAGAACTGAGCCGGCGGTGACAATGCGGACATCGCGTTGGGGGTGGCCGTTCGAGCCTGGCGATGATGGCCGCGCGGATCGCTGGCAGGGTCGGCTGGGGTGGCGGGCCTGGTTTCTTTTTTCCCGCTTCGCCTGCTTGAGGCGGCGGGATTGAAGGAAGGCGTAGGCGATCATGGTCATGAGCGCGTGCCGATGCAGGCCCGTCCATGATCGTCCCTCAAAGTGATCGAGCCCGAGTTCCTCCTTCATCTGCTGGTGCGCCGGCTCGCAGATCCAGCGCGCCTTGATGGCGCCGGTCAGGCGCTTGAGTGCCGTGTCGGCGGGCAGGTTCGAGAGGTAATATTTACGCTCTCCATTCGAGCGATGTTCGCCGATCAGCCAGGCCTCTTCTCCCGGCAGATGCTGCTGTCCCATGTCGCCGATCCTCTGGGGCGGCCCGTCGGCCACCTTGATCCGCACAGCGGCGAACCGGGCCTTCAGCGGCCCCTTGGTGCCACGCCTCCAACTCAGCGTGCGCCAGGGCGCCGTCGCCAGCGTCTTCCCCGCCGACACCGACTTCCCGTCGGGCACGTGGTTCTTGCGCGGGCGGCCGCCCCCCGCGACGGGAAAGATGAGGGCCACGTCGACCGGATAGACCTTCTGGCGCGCACCCAGCCGACGGCCCAGGTGAGGCCACGCGCGCTCAACCCCTGTCGGAATGGCGCGGAGAGGCCATAACCGGCATCGGCCAGTACGCAGCCGAAGCGCAGGCCGGCCGTGCGTGCGCGATCGATCTCGGCGAGAGCAATCTCGGGCTTGGTCCGATGGCCTCCAAAATCCTCCGGCACGCCGGCGCGGGCTAGGTGTTTAGTCCCACAGTGTGATGGCGTATCATTATCTCGGTTAGAGAGGGACGCGCTATGGGCCAGGTTCTTCACGGGAGCGCCACGACCACGCACGCCGTTCGAACGGAGCTACAACGATCGCCAGCTTCGGCCGCGGAGCTCGCGCGCCGCTTCGGGATCAACGAGAAGACCGTGAGGAAGTGGCGATCCCGCCCGACGGTCGAAGACGAGCCTATGGGCCCGAAGGAGCGGCACAGTTCAACCCTTTCCGCCATTGAGGAGGCAGCCATCGTCGCCCTGCGCGTGCAGGCTCGCCTGCCGCTGGACGACGTGTTCGTCGCGTTGAAGGACGTCATCCCGCATCTGACGCGCTCGTCGCTGCACCGCTGCCTCCAACGTCACGGAATCTCGCGCCTGCCGAAGGCCGATCGCGAGAAGCCCAAGCGGTTCAAAGCTTATGAGATCGGCTACTTCCACATCGACATTGCCGAACTGCGCTACGAGGGCGGCAAAGCCTATCTGTTCGTGGCCGTCGATCGCACTTCCAAGCTGGTCTTCGCCAGGATCTACCGGAAGGCAACGAAGCTGGTTGCAGCCGGCTTCCTCAAGGCTCTGCTCGTGGCCGTTCCCTACAAGATCCACACGGTGCTGACCGATAACGGCGTTCAGTTCGTCCAACACGACAAAAGAGCTGAAAGTGGCTCCGTCGCCCATGTCTTCGGAAGAGTCTGCGCCGAGCGCGGCGTCGAGCACAGGCTCACCAAGCCATATCATCCTTGGACCAATGGCCAGGCCGAGCGGATGGTCCGCACAATCAAGGAGGCGACCGTCCGCGCCTTCCACTACGCCTCAATCGACGACCTGAGACGCCACGTCCGGGACTGGTTGCTGGCTTACAACTACGCCAAGCAGCTCAAGGCGCTTCGGTTTAGGACGCCGCTCGAAGCCCTCAAGCTAATCAGCGCAGAAAGGCCGGAGCTGTTCAACCGTCAGCCAAGCCATGACATCCTGGGACTGAACACCTAGTCGCGCGGGATCGCTCGTCCAGCTCTCGGGCAGGAACAGCCGCAACTCCACCATGACCGGAACTTCACCGGACGCCAGGGTCAGAGACACCAGGGTCTGGCAGTTGGCGTTCTTGCCCAAGGCCGAGGCGTATTGCGGCGCGACGCCGACCGAGCGCTCGCCCTTCTTCGGCAACGCCGTATCGTCGACGATCAGCCAGGCCTCGGCGCCGCCAACCATCCTGTCGGCCTCAGTGAGTAAGGCCTTCTCAAGCGGCGCGGCGTCCCAGGTCCCGCTGGCGATGAAGTGATGAAGCTGGTCGTAGCCGACACCACCGTCGCGGGCCGCCATCGGCTGGATGCTCTTGCGATCACCGCCGCCGATCAGCCCTGCCACATAGGCCGGGCACTCCGCGCCCGCACCTTGTGTCGCAGAGCATCGAGAAAGGGCGCAAGCCAGCGCTCCAATTTAGCTCGTCCCTTGAAGCTCCGGTCGACCGCCGACGCCAGCACGTCATCGTACCGGGAATGCGCACTGGGCTGCGATTGAGCCAAGCCCGACCGCGAGACGTCCAGAACGTCGCATAGCCATGCCACCGGCCAGATGCTCCGGTGCTTCGCGATGAAGGCGAACCTCATGTCGCTTCCCTCGCGAAGAAGGCTGCGGCCTTTATGGAATGGCCCGCCCCTCCCTCTGGCGCCATG
>NZ_JAHBGB010000009.1 GCF_018390555.1 Ancylobacter oerskovii
TGAGCCGGTTTCGGTGAGACTGCCCGTCCTGGTTTCGGATGGGCGGGCGGGGGATGAAGGGCGTGGATACGATTGCGCGGATCCGGCGCGAGTTTTCGATCCGCGGGAAGACGATCAAGGAGATCGCCCGCGAGCTGCATGTCTCTCGGAACACGGTTCGGAAGGTGCTGCGCTCTGGCGCGACGTCCTTCGAGTATGAGCGGAAGGTTCAGCCGCAGCCGAAGATCGGCCCCTGGCGCCCTGAGCTGGATCGGCTGCTGATGGCGAACGACGGCAAGCCGGCCCGCGAGCGCCTGACGCTGATCCGTCTTTTCGAAGAGCTGCGGGATCTCGGCTACGAGGGCGGATACGATGCCGTTCGTCGCTATGCGCGAGGCTGGCGCCGCGAGCAATCCGCCGTCACAGCCGACGCCTACGTGCCTTTGAGCTTCGCGCCCGGCGAGGCCTACCAGTTCGACTGGAGCCACGAGATCGTCGTCATCAATGGCGCCACGACCCAGGTGAAGGTGGCGCATGTCCGGCTTTGCCACTCGCGCATGCTGTTCGTGCGGGCCTATCCGCGCGAGAGCCAGGAGATGGTCTTCGACGCCCATGACCGGGCCTTCGCCTTCTTCAAGGGCGCCTGCACGCGCGGCATCTACGACAACATGAAGACGGCGGTGGAGACGATCTTCGTCGGCAAGGAGCGGGCCTATAACCGCCGCTTCCAGCAGATGTGCAGCCACTATCTGGTCGACCCTGTCGCCTGCACGCCAGCCTCGGGCTGGGAGAAGGGGCAGGTCGAGAATCAGGTCGGGCTCGTGCGCGAGCGCTTCTTCGCCCCGCGCCTGCGGGTCAAGAACTACGACGAGTTGAACGCCTGGCTGCTGGATCA